>NZ_CP109442.1 GCF_036227205.1 Amycolatopsis sp. NBC_01480
GTGGTGCACCCGCCGTGCGGAGGTTGGTCAGGTCAGACCGCGGTGCGGCCGCCGTCGACGTTGAGGATCGCGCCGGTGATGTAGCTGGCCTTGTCCGTGGTCAGGAACACGATGGCGTTGGCGATCTCGTCGGCGTCGGCGACATAGCCCAGCGGCGCCTGCTTTCCGAGCTCGTCGAGCCCGTCGCCCATGATGCCGACGACCTTCTGGGTGCGGGTGGTTCCCGGGCTGACCGCGTTGACCCGGACACCGGCCGGGCCGAACTCCGCGGCCCAGGATTTGGTGAGCAGGTTCAGTGCGGCTTTGGTCGCGCCGTAGACCGCCATGCCCGGGGCGGCGAACTGGCCGACCATCGTCGAGGTGTTGACGATCACGCCCTTGCCGCGCGCGGCCATCTTCGGCGCCAGCTCCCCGACGAGGAAGAAGTGACCCTTGAGGTTCGTGTTGAACGTCGTGTCCCAGCCCTCCTCCAATGTCTCCGCCGTCGGGCCGAACACCGCCGTCCCCGCGTTGTTGACCAGGATGTCGACTTGGCCTCCGGAAATCGCCAGTGCTCGTCGGGCCAGCTCGCGTGCCGACGCCGCGTCGCCGAGTTCGGCGCGCACGTAATCGGCCTTGCCGCCGGCTGCGCGGATCGCGGCGACGACACCGTCTCCGAGCTCTTGGCGACGACCGGCCACGATCACGTGCGCCCCGTGCCCGGCGAGCTGCTTCGCCGTGGCCTCGCCGATCCCGCTGGTCGAACCGGTCACGAGCGCCGTACGGTCCGCGAGGTCTTTTTCTGCCATTGCTTCTCCTTGTCGATGCTGGTGGCGGTGGGTGTGCTGGTGAGGACCACGTTCGATGAAACGGCGTGTCAGTTCCAGCCGCCGTCGGCTTCGATGGTGGTGCCGGTGATGTAGGACGCGTCGTCGGAGAGCAGAAACGCGACCGTGGCGGCGATTTCCTCAGGTTGGCCGAGCCGGCCGAGTGCGCTCATCGAGCGGAGGAGGGCGGGGAACGGGACGTCGGTGAGCGCGGGGTGGACGTAGTGGGGGGCGTAGCCGGCCATGCGGGTGGCGGTGGCGCCGGGGGCGATCGCGTTGATGGCGATGTTCCGCTCGGCCAGTTCGGGAGACAGATTGCGCACCATGGCCGGGATGGCGGCCTTGCTCGCCGCGTACAGGGCGTGGTGGCGCACCGCCAGGCGCGTGCTGACCGAGGAGCTGAGCACGATCCGGCCGCCGTCGGTCATCGCGGCCACCGCCGCCTGGGTGACGAACAGCTGTCCGGCCACATTGGTCCGGAAGAGGTGCTCGAAGTCGGCCTCGGTGATGGTTTCCAACGCGCCGAAGTGCTCGACCCCGGCGTTGCTGACCAGCAGGTCCAGGCCGCCGAACTCGGACACCACCGAGCCGACCAGCTCGTGGGCCCGCGCCGCGTCACTGACGTCAGCCTGGAAAGCCGATGCGGTACTCCCGTTGCCACGCAGTTCGCCGACGAGCGCGTCGGCCGCGTCCCGATCGGAGCGGTAGTTGACCGCGACCGTGGCTCCCTGAGCGGCGAGCCGCCGCACAATCGCGGCACCGATCCCGCTGCTGCCTCCGGTGACCAGGACCCGCTTGCCCGCCAGGCTTGATGTCGATGTCATCGCTCTACCCACGTTCTCTCGTTGTCTTTCGCTGGATATGACTCTGGATTTGACGCTGGATGCGCACGGTCCCCCGCCGCCTGTCCCCCGCCGGAGCCATCATCCAATCTAGTCAGATATGCTTACTACAGTAGCCGTACATTGGAACCAATGACAACAGTGACAGCGACCACCTCGCCGAGAGACAGGCGGCGCGCGGGCGCCGCCATGCACGCACCGTCAAGACCTCGTCCGCGGCGATCCGGCCCGGCGACGTTGACATAGGGTGCGAGCCTCGTGGGATCAGGGGGCGATGAAACCGGATGGAACTGGGCGGCATGGATGACGAGCAGCGGGTTGATCTAGGGGTGGCGTTGTTCATCCCGTACCGGTACTCCGAGGACCGGATTTTCCGGACCCTGCAGGAGGCCGGGTTCGACGACTGGACCCTCGCCCAGTGCCGGGTGTTCCAGCGCATCCACCCGGACGGTTCACGCCTCACGGACCTCGCTGACCAGGCGCAGATGAGCAAGCAGAGTGCCGGTGTGCTGGTTGACCAGCTGGAGCGGCTCGGCTATGTCCGCCGGGTTCCCGACCCCACGGACGGGCGCGCCCGGTTGATCGTGATCGAGCAACGCGGCCGGCGGGCGGTCGAGGTGGCCATGGCGACACGGGACGAGATCCTCGCGGAGTGGCAGGCCTACCTGGGCACCCGCAACTTCGCGTTGCTGCACCAGATCCTGGCGCAGCTCCGCGAGATCACCGACCCCTACGCGCTCTGAAACCCGGCCCCAGCCACCCCCCGACTCCCAGTCCCCGCCACCCCGGACCACTGGGAAAGCGAGGCTCCGGCAGGATTCGACTCCGCCTTGACATCGTCAGAATGACTGACTAGCTTTATCAATGATTCTGACGAACGTCAGGCAATGGCCGAGTGGTAGCCACGGTCCAGACGAGTCCGGTTCGCCACCACGCCGTCCGCAGCCCCGCGCTGCCACCGCACCAGAGCGGCGCCCCCAAGAAAGGGAAACACCATGTCCATTGTCATCACCGGAGCTTCAGGCCACCTCGGCCGGCTCGTCGTCGACCGGCTGCTGGCCGCCGGAACACCGCCCGCGCAGATCGTGGCCACCGGCCGGGACGCCGGCAAACTCGCCGGCCTCGCCGAGCGCGGGGTCGTGGTGCGGCGCGCGGACTTCGCCGATCCGCGAACCCTCGACGACGCATTCGCCGGCGCGGACACGATGCTGCTGGTCTCGACCACGACGGTCGGGGAACGATTCGACAACGCCCGCAACGCCATCGACGCGGCGGCCCGGGCCGGGGTGTCCCGGATCGTCTACACCAGCATCGTCAACGCCTCGACCGCGCGGATGACGCTCGCCGCCGAACACCGCCGCACCGAGGAGTACCTGCGGGACAGCGGTTCGGCGTTTGTCATCCTGCGCAACGGGTGGTACCTGGAGAACTACACCGACCAGCTGCCGATGATCGCCCAGTACCACGCATTGCTCGGCAGCGCGCACGACGGCCGGGTCAGCGCGGCCGGCCGGGACGACCTGGCCGCGGCCGCGGTCGCGGTGCTGACGCAGGACGGGCACCTCGGCGCGACCTACGAGCTCGGCGGCACCCCGTTCACCCTGACCGAACTCGCCGCCACGATCAGCGAGGTCCTCGGCACCCCCATCGCCTACCAGGACATGCCGGTCGCCGACTACACCGCGACGTTGACCGGCGCCGGGCTGCCGCCGGAAATGGCCGCCGCGGTGGCCGACGCCGACGCCGGCCTCGCTCGCGGCGAACTGTTCACCGCCAGCGAAGACCTGGTGAAGCTCATCGGCCGACCGGCGACCACCGCGCACGAAGCCGTCCGGAACGCCGTGGCTGCCGGGGAGTCACGGTGAACACCTCCGGACCGGGCGTCGACACCCACGAGATGGTGCTGATGCACCGCGTCATCCGGCGCGAGTTCGGTCAGCTCCCCCGGCTGTTCCGCGCCGCGGCCAGCAACCGTGCGCGATCCAAGGTCGTCGGCGCGCACGCCCGGGAGATGCTGGACTTCCTCCACACGCACCACACCGGCGAGGACGAGCTGCTTTTCCCCTTGCTGCGCAAGCGAACCACGCTCGACCCGGAACTGATGGACCGGATGGACGCGCAGCACGCGCAGGTCGACGACGCCGTCGCGGCCCTCGGCAAGGACCTGCCGGCCTGGACAGCCACCGCGGACGCCCCCACTGGCGAGCGGATGGCGGCTCTCGTCGACGCCACGATGCCGACACTGATCGAGCACCTGGCCGAGGAGGAGGAGAAACTGCTCCCGATCGTCTCGGCCACGTTGACGCAAAGCGAATGGGACGCGCTGGGCAAGCACGGCATGAGCGCGATTCCGCTCACCCGGCGGCTGGTCATCCTCGGCCACATCACCGAGGAAACCGATGACACGGAACGGCAGCGGTTCCTGCAGGTCATCCCGGCCCCAGCTCGTTTGGCCTACAAGCTGATCGGCCGCCGTCAGTTCACCCGCGAAACCACCACCATCCGCAGCTGACCCACCCATAGTTTCAAGGAGATCCAATGAGCTTCGATACCCGCGCGGGCACGCGCGGCGGCAAGGTTCCCGCGGGACGGTTCGTTCGCGCGTTCAACAAACTGGCCGAGCGATGGCTGCGTCTTAGGGGTGGCCGTGTCATGGGTTTCAGTGCGCTGGTGCTGACGACCACCGGCGCCAAGACCGGTGCCGAGCGCACCACGCCGGTCGGCTACTTCCCCGATGAGGATGGAAGCTGGCTGATCGTGGCGTCCGCGAATGGCGCGGCGGGCAATCCGGGCTGGTACTACAACATCGGCGCGCATCCGGACAAGGTCCGCGCGGAGGTCGATGGCCGCGCGGTCACCGTCGTGCCCCAGCAGTTGCACGGTCCTGAGCGCGAGGCGGCGTGGAAGCAGATCACCGCAGCATCATCCCGGTTCGCGCAGTACCAGGAGAAAACGGACCGCGAACTGCCGATCATCCGCCTGACGCCCCAGTACTGACCTCGCTCGCAATCAGGTCCCGCGCGGTCGGCGCCAAATCCGTCAAACTGATACACGCCACGAAAAACAAGGAAGGACGCAGAGGTTCACCATGTCCGAGCTGCGGGGTCCTGCAGGAAAGAACGTTGTCGTCACGGGTGGCGCCAAGGGGCAGGGCTACCGCCACGTGCTCGCGTTCCCGGCCAAGGCCGTCGAGGAGCGCGGTGTGCGTTGTCACCAAGCACCGCGCATCGCCGCATGAGCGCCGCCGATGTCCACATCGACCTGCGTGGCCGGATCGCGCTCGTCACCGGAGGTACCGGAGGGATGGGCCGGGTCATCACGACCGAATTGGCCCGGGCCGGCGCTCACGTCGTCATCACCAGCAGGGACCACCAGCGCGGAGACGATCTGCGCCGCCGAATCGCGGCCGAGGTGGGTGCCGACCGGGTAGAGGTGCTGACCGCAGATCTCTCCTCCCGCGCCGACCTGTTCCGGGTCGCCGCCGGGTTCTCGGCCCGGCACGACGCTCTGCACATGCTCATCAACAATGCCGGTGCGCATTACCGGCACCGATGGCTGACCGTCGACGGCGTCGAAGCGCATCTGGCGGTCAACCACCTCGCCGGGTTCGGCCTTACCCACCTCCTGCGTGACCGCATCCGGGCAGACCCCCCGGCCCGTGTGGTCAACGTCGTCTCGGCGGCGATGTCCAACGTCCGCCTGCCGCCGTTCGGCCGGCCGCGTCCGGTTCCGCTCGACCTCGGCGGCGTTGCCGACGTGCGCGAACTCAATCCGGCCAAGGGGTTTACCCCGTTCGCCGCCTACGCCAGGGCCAAACTGCTGGCCACCATCTGCGGCTACGAATTCGCCGACCGGTGGCGGGACGAAGGCGTGACCGTGAACGCCGTGCACCCGGGAATCGTCAGCACCGGCATCGTCGACGACATCCTGCCCACCGGGCTCGCACCGTTCCGCTCGCTGATCCACCGGCGGCTGCTGACCCCCGAGCAGGGCGCCTCGGCAGCGCTACGCCTGGCCACCGACCTCAGCCTCGCCACCGCGTCCGGCCGCTACTACATGCGCGACCAGGAAACGCGTACCCCCAACATCTCCTACGACCCGGTCACACGCGCTGCGGCTTGGCAACTCAGCCTCAACTGGATCACAACACCAGACTGATCGACCCGACCAGCCCCAGGACTCCCGAAGCTGTGCCCGGAGTACGTAGTCATATTGGTGTCCGTTGTGGACACAAGATGCCATCTGGATGACTGGGGCGAGGGACTCAGCCGCGACTTCCCGAGGATCCCATTGGGAGAAATGAGAGCTAACGTGACGGACGACAAGCCTGCACAGACATTCGTTCTGGTTCCTGGAGCATGGCTAGGAGGCTGGAGTTGGCAGCCGGTAGCCCGGTTACTCGCCGACCGCGGCTACCAGGTCATCACTCCTACTTTCCCCGGGTTGTCTTATGACGGGTCTCCCGCCGGGCTCAGGCTTGCTGACGCCATCGACTACCTGGTCAGCGAAGTCGAGCAGCGCGATCTCACCGATGTCGTCCTCGCTTGCCACAGCTGGGGCGGTTACCCCGCCACCGCGGCTGCCCACCGCCTGGCCGGCCGCGTAACGAAGGTGATCTACCACAATGCGGTCGTCCCCGAGCAGGGCAAGTCGATGGCTGACGAGAACGGGCAATACGGCGAGATCATCCGGCAGGCCGTCGCGGCCAGCCCCGATTCGACCATTTCGATCGGTCTCGACGCCGTCCAGGGCGGCCTGATGGCAGGAGACCCCGCTCCACTCCAGGAACTCGTCAGCCGGATGCTGGTGCCGCAGCCAGGCGGATACATGCTCGACAGCGTGGATCTTCCCCCGGTCACGAAGATAGGGCTCGACGCAGCGTATGTGCTGTGCGCTGACGACTTCGCCCTGGCCCGGCCCGGAGCCGAGTTCGCGGCACGGCTCGGCGTCGATCCGGTGGTCGTGCCGGGCAATCACATGACACTGCTGACCCGGCCAGAGATCGTGGCCGACGCGCTGATCTCCGTGCTCTGACGCCGTGCGTATGCCGACGTCCAGGTGACGAGGTGGAGTAGGTCGAACTACGGACTGAAACCCAGGCCCGGTCGACTGCTGCGGGAACCAGCGCACGAGTGACGATGATCGGCGGTCAGGTCGGCTACTCGACAGCATTCGCGTTCGACATCCGTGATCGAGTTACCAGCTCACAGTGAAATACCGGCCGCCATCATCAGCGATGAAACGATCGTGCATGTTAGGGAGACACCAATGACAGTGCATCCACCGACCGACGGCCGGCGCTGGGGCGGGCGGTTACCGCTCGCAGAAGCGGGCACGCTGGACCGGGACCAGCGAGCGGTTGCCGAGCAGTTGCACCTGTTCGCGGTGCCCTGGGCAGAGCAGGCGGGTTTCACGCCGACCACCGATGACGGGTATCTGATCGGGCCGTGGAACGTCTTGGTCCACCGGCCGCAACCAGCCAGGGGTTTCAACGAGTGGGTCAAGGCCGACCAAGTCGGATCATCGCTGCCGGCCACCGTGCGCGAGGTCGTGATTCTGACGGTCGGAGTGGCCTGGCAGGCAGCCTACGAACTCTACGCCCACACGGCAGTTGCTCGGCATGTCGGCACGGCCGAGCCGGTGATCGGCGGCGTGCTCAACCATGCGCCGAACGACGACTTCTCGGCGGCCGAACTCGCAGCGCATCGCTTCACCGACGAACTGGTGCGTGCGCGCACGGTCACCGACGAAACATACGGGCGGACACTGGAGGTGTTCGGACAGCGGGGCGTCATCGACATGGTGCACCTCATCGGGATTTACTTGGCGACGTCCGCGCTCCTCAATGCGTTCGAGATCCCGGCGCCCGACGCCTGCTGACCGCAGACGATCTTGGCCACCGGTGACCGTGCGGCCGGCCGCACGGTCACCGGTGGCCGGAAGGATCAGCCGGAGGGACTCCAAACGGTCGCGGGAGATACGGGGCCGCGACTCGCCCTGTGTTAGACGGCACGGGGATGCCAATGAATCTCCTGTCGTTGGGGCTTCGTCGGCGGCAGCACCGTGCCGACGAAAGCCGTGAATGACGACTTGCTCGCTTCACTGCCTGCCTCGCGCCGCAGCGATGTGCTCGTGGCGATCGCTGCGGCGCGAGGCCGCGAAACTCCCGGCTCCCGCGCAAGAGTTCCGCGCGCTCTTGGACACGACCCTGCGACATGTCGTCGAGCAGGTGGCCGCAGCCTGCCGGGTGTTGATCAAGGTGGGGTCCGGATACCTCACGGGGTACGCCGACGACATCCGGGGACAGATCGCCGAACTCGGGGTCGGGTGCTCCCGCCGGAGGTGCGGGCGGTCTGACCATGGTCCTGCTGTTCTCGGTCGCGATCCCTCATGCGGAAGGACGGCTGGCCGCCCATGGCTCGTGGACGGAGGGTGATCCGGTGCCGACGGCGTTGCTGAAGTGCGGACGGATCGAGCGCAAGGGCACCATCGACAACGCCCTCAAGGAGCTGCGCCTCCATGACCTCGTCCAGCAGCGGCAAGATGGCTGAGCCGCTGGAAGTGCCGCGTGTGAGCAGCCGGGGGCGATCGACAGCAGACACCTGATCGCTGTCCAGACGTTCGACGTCGCGCGCCTGACGACCCACCCGGTGCCGATCGTGCCGGCACCTTCGGCGCGGTTTCCGGTGAAGGGCCGCGTGGAGGCATCCAACGGATGCGGTAAGACGAGTTTTCCCGTCGCCGTCTCGATCCCCTGCTAGGAGACCCGCAGTGGCGGTTCGACACAGCAGGTGGCAAAGCCGCCGCAGGTGTCCTGTTCCGGCCCGATTCGGCCGGTGTCGACGTCAAGAAGACCACTCCCGCCAGGAGCGGCTACATAGTCGGTGTCCTCGCCCATGAAGAACGACCACACGAGCCGCCGCCCAAGTAGCGATACTCCCAGGCTCGACAGTAGCCATGGCCACGAGCGGGCGTCGTGTCGGCTGCGTGTCGAAGTGAAGTGAGAAGCGGCGCCGTTACGCAGATGTCGCCGCCGAAATCTCCGTCGGTGGGGCCGCCTTGGATGGTGTTGACGCGGATGCCCCGGTCGGCGAGTTATCGGGTCAGCACCGTTTCCGCGCCTTTGGTTACCGCTCCGGGCGACCAGTTCGGGTTGCTCAGTGTCGTGAGGGTCGGGGGTGAGTCAGGTAGAGAATTGCCATGTCGGCGATCTCACCGCTCCATTGGCTCCACGTCAGGCCGTCAGGTGAATGGCGCAGGGCCAGGACGCGCTGGACGCACGCGCCGAGGATGAGTCGGGCGACGACGGACAGGGCGGTGATCGGATCTGGTCGCTGCACCTCGTCCAGGTGGCGGGCGGCCGCGTCCAGGAGCAGTCGCTGAGTCGTGGCGAGCGTGTTGACCACCGGGTCGTGAGGTTGCAACTCGGTGCGGGTCTGGGCGACGTACTGACGGAAGACGTTCGCTGCCGTGCCGACGTTCCGGACCACCGCTTCGACGTAGACGTCGATGATGACGGCCAGGTTGGGCGCGTCGGCTTGCAGAGCGGTGGCCAGGTCGGTGTCGAGTCGATCCAGGATCCGCGTTCGCACGGCGTCCAGGAGCTGTTCCTTGCTGTCGAACCTGCGGTACACGCCGCCGATCGACACGGCGGCCCGCTCGGCGACGGCAGCCATGGTGACCTCGTCTTCGGTTCCCTCGGCGAAGAGCTCCTCGGCCGCGGTCAGGACCTTCGCCAGGAGCGCGCGGCTGCGGGCCTGCTGAGGAGGACGTGGACCACGACGATCACGTGCCGGGCGATCAGCAGAGTCGCTCATGCGCTCGGAGTGGTCGGGCGTGCAAGCGAGCAGGACTGCTGACGAGCACACTTTAGCGAACTATAACTCGCATAATCTGAAGCGGAGGCCCCCCGGTGTTCTGTGAAAGGTCGCATCGCTGCAGCATAGCTCGGGAGGTTACCTCTGCCTCGATCGGGTAGATCCGCGTGAGCGAGGCGCGCTCCACTTGACAGTCACCGGCGGACGGCGGACGATCAAATGCGAATTAGAGTTCGCATTGCCGCCCGACGCCCATCAGTAGCGACCGCAAGGAATTGGGTGGCTGGAGGGCCTGCGTCGCACGGCTGATTCGAGTCATGAGGAGTCGGTATGAGCAGCGGATCGGCGGTCATGCTGCCGGCGTTCCCCTACGTCGAAGCTAACGAGGAGGGCGTCTTCAGCAAGTTCGAGCCCAGTTCCAGGGTGCTGCGCGCGGGGTTTCGGACATTGCCGTGGTGCCGGCCGTTGCCGGTCGATCTCGTCTTCGAGAAGGACGTCGCCGTCACGTTGCGCGATGGCGTAACGATCTATGCCGATGTGTTCCGGCCGACCGGGTCGGCGCCGGTGCCCGCCATCGTGGCCTGGAGCCCGTACGGCAAGAGCGAGGGCGCCGCTCCCAAGACCTTCGATCTGCTGACGTCACTGGGCATGGACGTCAGCGGCATGTCTGGTTTGGCGAAGTTCGAGGGCCCCGATCCGGCTTTCTGGTGCGCCAACGGGTACGCGGTCTGCAATCCCGACGCGCGCGGTGTCTTCGAATCGGAAGGCGACAGCGTCATGACCGGGGAACAGGACGGTCGCGACTGCCATGATCTGATCGAGTGGCTGGCCGGACAGGAATGGTGCACAGGCAAGATCGGGATGAGTGGCACGTCGCACCTCTCGATCTCGCAGTGGTTCACCGCGGCCGAGCAGCCGCCGCACCTCACCGCCATCGCACCCTGCGAGGGCATGAGCGACATCTACCGCGACCTCGTCATGCGGGGCGGGATGCCCGACTACGCCTTCCCGACCTCGTGGGCGACGCACTGGGTCGGCAAGCGCCGGCGGGAAGACCTCGTCGCGGAGGCCAAGCGCTATCCGCTGCTGAACGATCTGTGGCGTTCCAAGTCCGCTCGCCTCGGAACCATCACCGTCCCCGCCTACATCGTCGCCAGCTACTCGAACACGATCCACACGCCCGGCACGTTCCGCGCTTGGCGGCAGGCCGCCTCGACCGAGAAGTGGCTGCGCGTCCACAACACGATGGAATGGCCGTACTACTACGACGAAGCGAACACCCAGGAGTTGCGCCGCTTCTTCGATTACTACCTGAAGGGCGAGGACAACGGCTGGGCCGGCACCGCGCCGGTGCGCTACGCCGTGCTCGACCTCGAGGGGCACGACCAACTCGACGTTCCCGCGACCCAGTTCCCACCCGAAGAAGTCACCTACGTCAGGTACTACCTCGACGGGGTGTCCGGCACGCTCACCGAGCACGCACCCGCGCAGCCGATTGCGACGAGCTACGCAGCGGACCTCCCGAAGGGGCACGTGGCGTTCATCATCCGGTTCTCGGACGAAACCGAGATCGTGGGGTATCCCAAGGTGCGGCTGTGGGTCGAAGCCGACGGCTGGGACGACATGGATCTGTTCGTCTTCCTCCAGAAGCTCGATGCCTCGGGTGAACAGCTCGAGCAGTTCAACGTTCCGAATCACGGACCGGACATGCAGGCGCTGACCGACCACGGAGCCGCGATCCTGAAGTACAAGGGCTCCAATGGCCGACTGCGGGTCTCCATGCGACACCTCGACGAATCGACGTCGACCGACGAGATCCCCGTGCACAGCTTCGATCGCGTCGAAAAGCTCGAACCCGGGCAGGTCGTCCCCGTCGAGATCGACATGTTCCCGGTCGGTTTGGTCTTTCACCCAGGCGAGCAACTGCGCCTGGTCGTCACCGGCCACAACATCCTCGGCGGAGCGATGCCGAACATGGGGACCATCGTTCCCGACAACCACGGACGGCACGTCGTACACACCGGCGGACCGCATGCCTCCTACCTGCAGCTGCCCGTCAAGGCGACCGAGTCGAGCACAGCACCTGAGACCTTCCGCCCCGAACACAACCGTTCGAGGGCATCCAGCCAGAAGAGCGAGGAACAAAAATGAGTCCACACCGTCAGTTGGTGACGCTGACGTCAGGCATGGCAGGCGAAAGCATCGATGATTTCGAGCTGTTCTACGCGCGCCGCGCCTTGCGAATCCTCAAGTCGCGCCTGGGACATCAGGGGCTGCTCGACCTCTTGGCCAAGGACATCGACAAGGGCAATGCCTTCCTGCGTGAGTGCGCACAGGCCTCCGACGGGGCGTTTGCGGGCGGCACCATCGTCCTGTCGGCCGACGGTCTCAGCTCGAAGGACTTCGTCACCTGGCTGAGCAAGGCCTTCGCGGATGAGGATGTGTTGATCGCAGCTCACCCTGAGCACTGGGCGTTCTCGGAGCAGCCGGGTAGCGGTGTCAACGTCGTCGAGACGATCGGGAGCCACCTGAGCTCCTTCTATATGGCCGGCTGGGGCGCCGAGGCGCCGGCCTGGGCCGCCGAATCCGACGCGGTCCTGCCTGAATCGAAGTTCCCGCTCAAGATGGCTGCCGATCTGGTGCTCGGTGACGGCACGGTGATCGGACGAGTGCTCTGCCAGTTCGGCGACACCACCACCGGGTTTGACACCGCGCTCACGGTGTACGTGCCGCAGACCTGCAAGGAGGTAGTCGAACAGCACCTTCGGCACTTCTCCGTGGAGTTCCGGAACTGGATCGTTGCCGCCGCTGAAGCGCACAAGTCGCCCGAGTGAGGCTCGGGCGTCCTGGCCCGAGCCGCGTGTTGTTCTCAATTCGGCATTTCCGAGCGCTGTGAGCGGCCAGATCCTGCCAGGACCTTGACTCAGAACAGTCGCGGCGAACGGTGCGAAATAGCCGATGCCGGCGTTGGCCGTGGTGAAGCTGCCGTTCGACCACTGTGTGGAGGACGACCGCGGATCGGTAGACGCTGGCGAGCTTGTCGTGTCGGGTGGCCAGGCCATCGCCATTGTCCGAGTTCGTTGAACCGGCGCTCGACGACGTTGCGGCCGCGGTAGTCCACGGAGTCGAACGTTGGTGGCCGGCCACCGCGTGAACCCCGGCGTTTGCGGTGTCCGGCCGGTCGGCGCGTTCGAGGATCACTGCGACGATGCCACTGGCGCGCAGCTGCCCACGGATCGCGCGGGAAGAATAGGCCTTGTCGCCCCGGGTGCGGTCGGGGCGAGTACGTGCCCGACCGCGTCCAGCGCGGCGTATCCGCAGGTGCCGCATCAGGTGTGGGAACATCAGCGCGTCCCCGGCTTGCCCAGGGCCGACCAGAGCGATCAGCGGTCGGCTGTTTCCGTCGACGAGCTGGTGCACTCTCGTGCTCCAGCCGCCGCGGGAGCGGCCGATCGCATGATCAGGCGGCTCGATGAGCAACTCCGTGTGTGTGCCGGGCTCGACGCCTGGACAACAGTCACCTGCACCACGAAGGGGCCCTGAGGCGCAATCTGGTCAACGAAGGCGACTGGCGAGCCTGGCCGATGCTCAGCCCTCGGAGCGTGACGACGATTCCGATGCGGCTCGGAGGATCCAGTTGTGGAACTCCACCGCGAAGTGCTCCAGGTGGTGCTCGACCGCCGTCGGGCCGCACGAGGCCGGGAGGGTCACTGAGAGGCTGGCGGTGAACCCGCCCTCGACGTCGGTGCACGTGTTGGTGATGCCGCCGACGATGGTGCCGTCCTGGAGCACTATGCGTGAGCGGCGGCCGTACGTCGCGTCAGGGCCGGCCGGCTCTGACGGGGTCGTCGCCTCGTCCCATTCGCGCATGTAGAACGAGCAGACGTGGTCGCCGAGGGTCTCGACGATGTTGACCCGGCCGCCGCCGGCGTGGATGGAGTAGTGCTCTGGGTGCCCGGCGAGCAGGACGTCCTCCCGACCGAAGGCCTGTGAAAGCCAGTCCGTGAACTGGCCAGCGGTGATGCCGTGGCCGTGCAATGTCGTCGTGCCGGTCGTCTCTTCTCCGGCCGAGCGCGCGACGTGGTCGCGCAGGTAGGTCTCGCCTGCTGCGATCTCGTCGGCGAGGAGGTCGAGGAGGCGCTCGCGGCCGAGCTTGGCCTTGAGCAGCGCGAGGGCACGCTGTGCGGCGCGGACCTCGAACCGCTCGATCATGCTGTCGTCCTGCTCGCCGTCCAAGCGGACCCACGCTGCCGCGGCACTCCTGCTGCCGATGGCCGCTGTGTCGCTGCTCATGGTGGTCCCTTCGTCGGTCAGCGGGTCTGGACGGGGAGCTGGAGGTAGGAGGCGTGTTCACCGCCGGTGTGGATGACGTGCTCTCCGCTGTTGGCGCCGGCGTACTCCTGGATGGCGGGCATCAGGGTGCCCAGGAGGTTGCGGGAGCTGACGACGAAGCGCAGTTGCTCGCCGGCGCGGAAGGACAGTCCGATCGGGAGCAGGTCGATCTCGACGTCGACGATCTCGCCGGGGGCGAGGAGCTCGACCCGGTCGAAGCTGTGGGCCGGCACCTCTTCGGTGGACAGCTTCTCGTCCAAGTGCCGGGCCGAGACGCGCAGCCGTCCGTCCGAGCCCTTGTAGCGCAGGATCGACGCGCCGTGGTCGGTGAGGTCGTGGACCACCGCGGTGCGGTTGGGGACGGTGAAGGCCTGCAGGGGTGTGCCGTGGGCGTCGAGCTTCTGCACGAGGACGAACAGGTCCATGTCGTCGGCGTCGCGGGCCTCGACCCACAGGTGCGCCTTCGGGTAGCCGACGAGCACCGTGTCCTCGTCGAATCGCGCGAGGAAGGACACCGCGTCCGGGTTGGCGGCGACTGGGTAGGACACGGTGGCCTCACCGGTGGGGACGGTGGTCGTCATCGTGCGGGTGCGGCCGTCGAGGTAGTACTTGGCCGAGGTGACTTCGGCCGGGGGGAACGTGTCCGCGGGGATGTTGACCTGGTCGCCGCCCTGCAGGTCGAGGACGGAGTAGCGAACCCGGGGTGTGTGCTCCCAGCCGTTGTCGAGGTCCTTGAGGTAGCGGTCGAAGAAGCGGCGCAGGTCCTCGACGTTGGCCTCGTCGTAGTAGTCGGGCCATTCCTGGGTGTTGTGGATGCGCAGCCACTTCTCGGGGCTGGCCATCCGCCGCCAGGCCCGGAAGGTGCCGGCGGTGTGGAGGGTGTTGGAGTAGCTGGCCACGACGTAGGCGGGCACGGTGATCCGGTCGAAGTCGGGGATCTTGCGATCCCAGAGGCCGTCCGCGAGCGGGTGGAGTGCGGCTTCGGCGAGGACGTCCTCCTTGCGGTTCTTGCCGAAGAAGCTGCCCTCCTGAAGCTGCCGGGTGAACCCGGTGTCGGGCATCCCGCCGCGCATCACCAGGTCGCGGTAGACGTCGCTGACGCCTTCCCACGGGTTGATCGCTGCCAGGTGCGGCGGCTGCTCGGCGGCGGTGAACCACTGCGCCACCGCGAGGTAGGACGTTCCGCTCATCCCGACCTTGCCGGTGCACCATTGTTGCTGCGCCAGCCACTCGATGAGGTCGAAGCAGTCCCGGCCTTCCTGGCGGTCCCACAGGACGCTGTCGCCCTCGGAGTCGACGACGCCCCGGATGTCGGGGTTGCAGATCGCGTAGCCCCGGGCGCACCAGTACGCGGGGTCCGGGCCTTCGAACTTCTCCAGCCCGGACACGATCCCGTTGGTGAGGCCGACCATGCCGAAGACACCCATGACGCTCGCCGATGATCCCTGCCCTTTGCCGTACGGGCTCCACGCCACGATCACCGGCACGGGTTCCGTGCCGACCGGGCGGAACACGTCGACGTGGATCGTCACGCCGTCGCGCAGCTGCACCGCGACGTCCTTTTCGAAGACGACGTCGACCGGCAGCGGGCGGAACGGCGGGGCGAGGCGGAAGCCGGCCTCGAGGGTCCGGTTGCCCGGCTCGAACGGTGTCAGCACTCCGGTCCGGGCGGGCGGCAGCGACTGGGACGGCACGAAAACCTTCTGGTCATTGCTCACGACGGGCTCCTTTCGCTCGGGCACGTCCTGGTGCCGCATTCCTTCCTGAAGCGACCGTACGGCCGACTCGCGGAAAACTCAACGAGCGTGGAGAAAATGTCTTGCCACTACACTCGTTCGTATGACCGCGCAGGAGGAGGCGACGGCGGGGGTCCGTCGCGGCCGCAAGCCCGGACCCGGCAGTACCCGGCAGGCCGTGCTCGACGCGGCGAGAGCGCGGTTCGCCCGAGACGGCTTCGCCGGGACCACGATCCGCCGCATCGCCGCTGACGCCGGGGTGGACGCCTCCCAGGTGATGCAGTTCTTCCGCTCGAAGGACGACCTGTTCGCCGCCGTCATGGCCGTCCCGGCGTCGGCGCTGGAACGGTTCGACACCGCTTTCGAGGGGCCCGACGAGCACCTCGGCGAACGCGTGGTGCGTGCCTACCTGAGTGCGTGGGAGGGCAGCCCCGAGGAGTCGGAGCCCCTGATGGCCATGCTGCGCGGCGCGATCGGCAACGAGAACGCGCGTGTGCAGCTGCGCGACTTCCTCCAATCCCGATTGAGGCACGGCTCCGGCGGCGGTGGCGACACGATGCTGCGCGCCGGCCTGGCGGCGGCGATGCTGGTCGGCATCGTCACCAGCAGGCGGATCATCGGGGTGCCCGTGATCGCCGCCGCCGACACCGAACAGATCGTCGCGACCGTCGGCCCCGCGATCCAGCAGGTACTCGCCGGTGCCGCGCCGATCGGCTGACGGTTTCACCCGGCGTCCAGCCACGCGCGGATCTCCTCGTCGTGCTGGCCCAGCGCCGGCGGAGCCGTGTGGGTTCGCGGAACCTCGGTGCCATCGAGGCTCGCCATCCGCAATGGCGGTCCCGGCAGCTGGATCGTGCCGAGGACCGGGTGGTCGACATCGATGACCAGACCTTGGCTGAGGGTCTGATCCCAGGTGTAGACCTCGTCCAGGGTGCGTACCTTTCCCGACGGGACACCAGCCTCGGCGAACCGGCGGAGCCATTCCGCGGAAGTACTCTCTCCCAGCTGTTTTTCCAGGGCGGCGGTCAGCTCGTCGCGGTGCAGGACCCGGTCGCGGGCGGTGGCGAAACGCGGGTCCGTGGGGTCGAGTCCGGTGGTCAGCGCGACAGCGCGCCACTGGTGGTCGTTGCCGACCGCGATCTGGATGGTCCCGTCCTGCGTCACGAACGCTCCATAGGGGACGATGGTGGGGTGCTGGTTGCCCAGTGCGCGCGCCACTTCACCGGCCACGGTCCAGCGGGTGCCCTGGAACGCGTGGGCTCCGACGATCGCCGCCAGCAGCGACGTCCGCACGACGGCGCCCCGGCCGGTGTCCGCCCGCTCGGCCAACGCCGACACGACCCCGAAGGCGCCGTACATCCCGGCGAGCAGGTCGCCGATGGGCACACCGACCTTCGTGGGATCGTCTGGGCCCGGCCCGGTCAGGGACATGAGCCCCGCCTCCCCCTGGGCGATCTGGTCGTAGCCGGCCCGCCCGCCCTCGGGGCCGTCGTGGCCGAACCCGCTGATGGACAGCAGGACCAGGCGGGGGTTGAGCTCGTTGAGGCGGTCGATGCCGAAGCCGAGGCGCTTCAACGCGCCCGGCCGGAAGTTCTCGACGAGGACGTCCGCCCGCTCGACGAGCCGCTCGAGATCACGCCGCCCGGTGGCGGACTTGAGGTCGAGCTGGATCGACTGCTTGTTGCGGTTCGCCGACAGGAAATAGGTGGAGACCGGGTCGTCCGGCGACCCCACGAACGGCGGGCCCCACTGACGCGACTCGTCACCGACGCCCGGTGCCTCCACCTTGATGACCCGGGCACCCATGTCGCCGAGCATCATCGTCGCGTGCGGTCCGGCCAGGGCGCGGCTGAGGTCAACGACAAGGACGCCGGACAGCGGTCCGGCCGGCCGGTTCACTGTCCACTCCGGACGGTTGGGATGAGGCGGTGGTCGTTGGCCACCACCGGGTTGCGCAGGGTGCCCAGCCGCTCGACCTCGACCTCGACCTCGTCACCCGGGTGCAGCAGCCACGGCGGTGTGCGGGCGTAGCCGACGCCGGCCGGCGTTCCCGTCGCCAGCAGGTCCCCGGGCCGGAGCGTGAACGTGTGCGAGATCAGCGAGAGGGTGTCGCCGACCAGGTAGACCATCTCGGCGGTGGAACCGTCCTGGACCAGCTCGCCGTTGACCCGTGTCCGGACACGGAGGCCGTCGCGCAGGTCGCCGACCTCGACGGACGGGACCATCGGGCCGAGCGGTCCGGAGCTGTCGCCGTTCTTGCCGAGAATCCACTGGCTGGTGAGCTTCTGGGCCCGCCGCGACGTCACGTCGTTGAACGTCGAGTAGCCGACGACGCCGGCCAGCGCCTGCTCGGGTGTGGCGTCGACGAGCGTCGACCCCACGTAAGCCATGACCTCGCCCTCCCAGTCGATGCCCTCCTCGTTGGCGGGAACGGGGATCGGGGTGCCCCCGACGGTCAGCGATGCCGTCCAGCGGGCGAACAGCGACGGGTAGAGCGGCAGATCCAGATCGCGGAAGCTGCCCTCGGCAACGTGCTTGAGGTAGTTCAGCCCGATACAGATCACCCGCGCACCGGGCAGCACCGGCGGAACCAGCTGCGCGTCGGCGACCGCGACGGTCGGTCCGTCCGGGACCCGCGACAGCAGGCCGGTGGCGTCGGCCCAGAACTCGTCCAGCCCGGCCACTACTGTGGCCTTCGCGCCGTCGTCGGACAACGACGCAACCTCGACCGGTCCGCCGTCCCGGCGGATACCCACGATCCTCATCGGTGTGCCTGCTCGCGCTGAGCGCCGTGCCGGGTGTCGAGGTGGTGCTGCATGAGGAGGTCGGCGGCGAAGTCGTTGGAAGGGTCGCGCCAGACGCTGTGCACGTGGTTGGCGTTGTCCTCGGCGTTGTCGAACTCGATCAGGGTGGCGCCGCCCTGGATACGGAAGTAGTGCGGCAGGTCGATGGTGGTGCCCCCGGCCCACGCGAAGTGCAGCTCGCTGACGCCGCCGGCGGCCGCGATGCGGTCCATCTCGACGTCGACCAAGCCGGGACGGGCGCGGTGCACGAACGTCGCCAGCAGGTCGTCGAAGCAGGTTCGCTGGGCGGCGGAGAGGTCGCCGACGCGGATCCCGCGGGGGTGGGCGCGGAAGTAGGCGAGTGCCCTGCGGTCGTCGTCGGTGATCATCGCGTCGCGGCGGCCGACGCCGTGGTAGGCCGGGTACTCGACGTCACCGATGCGCGGCACGGTGCGGGTGACGAAGTCCGCCGGGGGCTTGTCGTGGATGACCGCTTGCGCCCGCTGGCCGTCGGTGAGGCCGTCGAGCAGGAGGAAAGCGGCGTCCTCTTCCTCGCCGAGGATGCGGAACGGGCCGATGCGCGCCGGCTCGGCGCCCAGCAGGAACGGCGTGGCGTTCGCCAGGTCGCCGTCGACGACGGTGACGTTGATCGACAGGTGGTGCCCGACCAGCCGGAAGCCCCAGGTGGTGTCGGGCTGCGGCTGGCCGAAGAAGGTCAGGAAGTAGCCGCGGGCGTCGCGGAACGTGGCGGCGACGTGGCCGAAGACCGGGAGGTTCAGCTCGCGCAGCACATGTTCGTTGCTCATCACCTGTACGACGCGTGCGTAGGCGGGCAGCGACATCGACTCGGCGATGAGCCGGTGCGCCAGCACCTCCTGGTGGCGGTCCAGGTCGCCGAGCGCGAGGCCGTGCCGGCCGGACTCAGGCAGGAAGTTCCAGTGTGTGCGCCCGGGGTCGGTATGCGGCAGCAGGACCCGGGACCGCTGGTCGCCGGTGAGGCTGTCGAACAGGCCCATCGCGGCGAAGGTGACCACGGTGGCGTCGAAGGAGCCGCCGGCACGGGGGTGGTGTTCGAGCGGGAGCTCGGTGTGCGGTGCGAGATCGGCCATCAGACGGCCGGCCGGATGACGAGCATGCTGGCCGGCAGCTTGCTGCGGTTGACCACCTCGCGGCGGGTGCCGGCGGTGAAGTGGACGGAGTCGTACGGGTGGAGGGTCGCTTCCTCACCCTCGCTGACCATCACCAGTTCGCCGCTGACGAGGACGTACACGGTCTCGGCCGGCTGCTCGCTCATCTCCGCCCGTCCGTCGGGCAAGTAGTGCGACAGCACGACGGTCACGTCCTTCGTCGGAGTCGACGCGCCGCCTTGCAGGCGCACCGGCCCGACACCGGTGTGGCCGGGTGGATCGAAGCGTTCGGCCTCGGTGAGCCGGGTGACGCGCATGGTCATCGCAGGTGCTTCCCTTCATTGGGGTGGGGCTGCAGCGCGCGGCGCAGCTCCGAGACGAGGCGCGGGATGTCGGTGTGGCCGCCGGCCCCGAAGACGTAGAAGTCCGGGCGGGCAAGGAATGCGGTGCAGCCGTGCCGGGAGAACCAGCTTTCGTAGGCCCCGTCGATGTCGCGCACCGGGCTGGCAGAGGAGAGGTCGGTGACGCTGCCGCCGATCTTGCGGAACCACGACGCGACGTCCTCGTCGAGGAGGTCTCCTGGATCGCCCGCGCGGCTCACGAGCTGCCAGCCGCCGCCGACGACGTCGTCGAACAGGCCGGTTCGACCGGCGACCGCGACCCGCCCCTGGGGTGCCAGCCGCCCCTCGATACCCCTGCTGGGGACGGTGATCGAGGGTGTGCCCAACCGAGGGTGCGGCGGTTCCACGGCGGTGCCTGCTTGCCGCTTCAGCTCGGTGTCACGGGCTGCGGCTCGCGCGGGGTCGAGCTCGCAGATGACGCGTCCGGCAGCGACCGCTTCGTCGATGATCTCCCGGACGTGGCCGGCCCGTTCCGGGCCGTAGGTCTCCAGCACACCCGCGTCTGCGAGGCCGGCGTGCACCATGCCCAGGCGCCAAGCCAGCGCGCGGGCGTCGCGGAGTCCGGCGCACAGGCCCTGTCCGAGGAACGGCGGCATGAGGTGCGCGGCGTCGCCGGCCAGGAAGGCGTGGCCCACTCGCCAGGTCTGCGCCCACCGGCCCCGGAAGGTGTAGACAGCATGCCGCTCCAGCTCGGCGTTGTCGGGGGTGACTCCCCAAGAGGCCATGAGCCGCCAGGCCGTCGCCTCCTGCGCCAGCTCGTCGACCGGCATGTCGTCGCGGCGCATGAACTCGAAGCGGCGGCGCCCCGGTCCACTGTTGACCGCGGTGGCCGGCTGGTGCGGATCGCAGTACTGGACGACGAAGGCGTCCCACGTCTCCTCGTGCAGAGGCCGGTAGTCGATGACCAGCCAGTCGGCCTCGAAACCGGAGTCGCCGACGCCCACCGCGAGTTGGGTGCGTACCGGGCTGTTCGCGCCGTCGGCGCCGACGAGCCATCGGCTGCACACCGTGGCCGTTGTCGTGGGCTCTGTGGTGGAGATGAGCTGCGCCGACACCGCACCGGTGTCCTGGGCGAAGGAGGAGAACGCCCAGCCACGGTGCACGGTCACGCCCGCCGTGGCTTCGGCGATCTCTTCGAGCACCGCCTCGAGGTCGGGTTGGTGAAAGCCGTTGGTGTTGGCCCACCCGGATTCGGCCGGACGGTTCCAGTCGATCGACCGCAGCAGTTCGCCGTCGCCGTTGCGGAACTGGTAACCGCCGCGGGCACCCCGTGACGGTGCGAAGAGATCGGCGTGGTCGGCCATGATCCCGGCGGACTGCAGGATGCGCAGTGCTTCGTGGTCGATCGTGCAGGCGCGCGGGAGTGGATACCGCTGCGGCCAGCGTTCGACGAGCGCGACCTGCATTCCCGCCTGCCCCAGCAGGATCGCGGTGAGCAGGCCGACGGGGCCACCGCCCACGACGAGACAGTCGACCTCGGAAGCGGGTCGTGTGGTCATGCACGGTCCCCGGTGCTGAGCCGCACGTCGGGGACGACGACACACTTGGCGTGGGGCGAGTCCGACTGTGTCCGCCACGCGGCCGGCGCCTCGTCGAGGGGGAAGACGCGGGTCGCCAGGTGCAGCTCCCCTCGAGAGATCGCTGACCACAGCCAGGTCAACGCCGGCTGTTTGTCCCGCAAGGACACGTGCAGGCCGGCAAAACCGGACATGACCAGCTGCTTGCCCCGCATCGACCCGGCCGGAACCTGAGCCGTCGGACCGGCCAGGTCGCCGATGTTGACCACCCGCGCCCGGGGAGCGCAGACCTGCAGGGCGGCCTCCAGGGGCACCCCGTAGATCCCGTCCAGGACGACGTCCACCGGTCCCGCCGCGCCGCGCAGCCGGGCGGCCAGGTCGTCCCGGCTCTCGTCGGGATGCAGCGCGACGACGGCGTCGGCGCCGAGAACGAGCACGCGTTGCAGCGCGGTGTGGTCCCGGCCGACGCCGATCACCCGCTCCGCGCCCGCCCGGCGGGCGATCTGCACCGCGAGCTGGCCCACGGCGCCGGTGGCGCCCAGCACCAGTACCGTTTCGCCGCGCCGCAGGCCGGCGATCTCCATCAGCGGCATGTATGCCGCAGTGCCTGCATTGCCGACCGCTGCAGCCAGCACCGGGTCGATGCTGTGCGGGAGCGGCAGTACGTCCGCGTCGGCGACGAGCACCCGATCGGCGAACGCCCCCGGCGTGGCCGGTGCGGCGTGGCATTCGGCGTACACCCAAGAGCCGGGCGCGTGCGCGTCGGACTCGAGCACGACACCCACGCACTCGCTGCCGGGAACGTACGGGGCTTCGTGACGGACTGAATGGAACGACCCGGAAGCGATGAGCAGGTCCAGCGGATTCAGCGGCGCCGCGGCCACCGCGATCAGCGTCGTGCCGGCCGTTCGGCGCGGCAGCACGGTCGAGCCCAGACGCGGCTCGGCGGCTGGGGCGTCGACCAGGACCGCGCGCACCGAGCCGCTTCCCGGTGCGTGGACCTCTGATGCCGCGTTCACGACGCCGACATCTCTGGCGAGCGGCATGGTTGGTGGCTCCGTTCGGGGCTCGATGCGGTACCGGCGGCCTACAGCCCTACGGCGAGAAGTGCGAACACGTGCGGGTGGAGCAATGGCTTCGGTCAGCCGGCCTTGCGCGCAGCACTCGCAGCGGACCGGTTGAGGGTGGTGATCCCGGCGAAGTCGTGGGGCTCGATGCCGGCCATGAGACGCCCGTAGTTCTCCGAGAGCGCTTCGAGGTTCAGTGCGCCGTGGAGGGTGACGACGCGCGCGTCGCGCCAGGCCCGCTGGATGTGTTCGAAGTCCATGATCGCGGTGGAGCCGGAGTTGCGCTGGAGCAGCTCGATCGCCTCGGCGCACCACTTGGCGGCGTAGGCGGTCTCGGCGAGGACGCGCGCGCTGAAGTGCTGCAGGTATTCCGGCGACGCCGGAGTACCTGCGGCGGCGAGCTCGCCCAGGCGATCGGTCTCCGCAGCGTTGGCCTCTGCCATCAGTGTCGCCGACCGGATCTTGCTGTGTACCTCGGTGAGCATGAGGTGCGTCAGCGGCGCCTCGAGCTGATTCTTGTAGGTCGTGCCGCGGATCGCCCGGCCGGCGGAGCGCTCGAGGAATCGAGCCAGCGCGCCGCGGGCGATCCCGATCGACATGCCGGCCATGAGGCTGAACGCCCAGCCAAGCGAGGGGGCTTTCCACAACGAGCCGGCAAGGCCGTTGTCCAGGGTGCCGGCCACGACGTCGCGGAAGTCGACGACGCGGTGGGCGGGGACGAACAGCTCGTCGGCCGAAAGAGTGATGGAGACGCTGCCCGTGGCGCGCATGCCGGCCACCTGCCAGTCGTCGAGAAACCGCAGCTCGTCGCGAGGTACCTCGACCCCGACGAGGTAGCGGCCGTCGCCGTCGCTGGCTATGCAGCCCAGGTTCGTGTACGGCGCCCACAGCGCGTCGCTGCCGAACGTCCAGGGTCCGCCGGAGATGATCCAGCCCCCGTCGACCCGCTTCGCGCGCCCCCGTGACGCTGGGAAGTGGCTCGATCCGGCTACGCGGGGCCCGACCCATGCGGGGCCGTAGACCTCCTCGACGACCTTGGCGCCCGAGCCGGCCGGGATCCAGTTCATCGTGGCCGCCACCCATACCGTCCACCCGGCCGAGCCGTCCCAAGACGACACCTCGGTGACGACGTCGAGCTGGTCGCGGACCGACAGTTCGGCGCCGCCGAACTCCGCGGGGCTGGCGATGTCGAAGGCGCCGGTGGCGTCGAGCGCAGCGATCGTCGCGTCGGAGTGGCGGCCGGCACGTTCAGCTTCCAGCGCGGCGGCGCGCAGGGTCGGGCCGAGCTCGTGCACCTTCTCCAGGACAGCGGCGAGCGTGGTGGGCTTGTCGTCGGTGACGAGCATCGTGGTCTCCGTGTCGGGTCGGTCGTTCGGGGGACGCAGAACTTCACCGGTGGTCTCGGCCGTCACTGTCACCGGATCGCCTTGATGGCGTTCAGGTAGGCGACCCGACCGGCTTCGGCGTGCTCACGCAGCACGTTGAGCTTCATGTCGGGCCGGTGCTCGGCGTTCGGCTCGGGTACGACCGGGTTGCCGGTCCAGGACATCAGCCGGCAGACGCGTCGCCGGATGCGCCAGCCGGCCTCGGTGCGGACGAGTTCGTCGTCGTACCAGCCGGTGCCCGTCCATGTGGGGCCGTCCTCGGCCGCCTCCCGGATGAGCAGCCAGTTCCCGTAGCTGAATGCGTTGGCGCGATCGCCGTCGACGTGGACCAGCTGACCCATCATCGTGTGCTGATGGCTGTCGAGCGTCTCGTGGAACTCCGCGAAGGACCGCTTGAAGTTCTCCAGACCCACCCATGCATTGCCGGCCGGACCGAACTCCGCGGTCACGTCCTCGGAGAAGACGAGGTCGAACAGGTCCCAGGCGTGCGCGTCCAGAGCGAATCCGTACAGGTTGAGCAATTCGATGATCGCTGCCTTGTCCTCGGTGTCAGCCACGCCGCTGGTCTCCATTCTGGGTTGTGAAATGTCACTGAGATACTGTGCCATGTTTATACTCGTCTGGTGGAGTGTGTCAAGACGCAACCTCGACTCGCCCACCGGTACTCTGACGGGCCAGTGGTTCTCCACTGCGAGGCAACGATTCGAGGGGTGACCCAGTGGCCGACGTGTCCGACTCCCGCGTCTCGCTGAACGAGACGGTCTACCGCCGGCTGAGGGGCGATATCATCGCGTGCCGCCTAGTGCCCGGTCAGCGGCTCACGGAGAAGCAGTTGGCGGCCGACATGGGTTTCAGTACCGCACCCCTTCGTGACGCCCTCACTCGCCTGGATCACGAAGGCTTGATCCGCACCCTGCCTCGCAAGGGCTACCAGGTCGCGCCGTTGACGCCGAAGTCCATCGACGACCTCTTCGTCGTCTGGGGGATTGTGGGACCTGAGCTCATCCGGCTCGGCCTGCGCCAGGCGAGCGAGGCGCAGGTCGACGCGGCACGGGAGGCGTTCGACGAACTGGACGTGCTCGCTCAGGAGCAGGGTGAACCACCGTCGGCCCTCCTCGACATCGACGTGGTCAACAGGACCTTCGCGATCCTGGCCGAGGCCACCGGCAACACCTATTTGATCAACTTCTTCCAGCGGCTCATGGGCGATATGAGCCGCATCCGGGCACTGCTGCTGACCTCGGGGCGTACGAGCGCTGCGACGCGTCCGGCCGGTCACTGGGTGCGCGGCATCCTCGACGAGCCTGATGTGGACAAGGCCGCCGAGCACGCCAGGCGCTACATCGAGGACGTCCACCAGCACGTGCTCCAGGCCGTCATCAGGTGGCCCTCGGTGATGAGCAGTGAGGTCAGCGTCCTGCCGCAACGATGATCGCATCGATTTGACGTCGGCCACTCTCCCTCCCTGGCCTCTTGGGTCGAAGCGACGCTTGACGCGAGGCATGGCCGTAGTCGTAACATGTCACAAGACTAGTTAAGACATGTTAGAGGGCTGTCCACCTCGGTGATGCCCCGGGACCCGAGAGGAGTGCACGATGACCGACGTCGGCAACGCGACGATCGACCCCGCACTGTTTCGAGAGACGCTCGGTCACTACCCGACCGGGGTAGCCGTCGTCACCGCGGTGTCCGATGACGGCATCCCTGAAGGCATGGTTGTGGGAACGTTCACCTCGGTCTCCCTGGATCCTCCTCTGATCGCCTTTTTTCCCGCCAGGAGCTCGAGGAGCTTCGCGCGGTTCAGGGACGCCGCCGCGTTCGGCATCAACGTCCTGGCATCCGATCAGGAACCGCTGTGCCGCCAGATGGCGACCGCCGGCGCGGCCAAGTTCGAGGGCGTGCGCTGGCGGCCGGGACCACTCGGCTCACCCGTCCTCGACGGCGCAGTGGCCTGGATCGAGTGCACGTTCGAGGACGTGCGCGAGGCGGGTGACCACTACATCGTCCTCGGACGCGTGCACGAGCTCGACGTCGCCCGGTCGACCTTGCCGTTGCTGTTCTTTCAGGGCGGATACGGAAAGTTCTCGACCGGATCGTTCATCGCCGCGCCGAATCCGGAGCTGATCCAGGCAGCGCAGCTCGCCGAGACGATCCGGTCGGAGATGGAGGAACTCAGCCTCGCCTTCGCGGTCGACTGCAGCGTCCTCGTCAAGATCGGCAGCGACGCGGTGCAAGTGCTCACTGCCAATGGCGGACGAGCGTCCGAGACCGTTCCGCTCGGACATCGACAACCCATCATCCCGCCACTCGGCGCCGTGTTCATGGCGAAGGCGACACCCGCGGAGACAGAGGCCTGGATGCAGCGGGCGCCCGACGACAGTCGAGGCCGTCGTGCTCTCCACGGCAGCCTGCTCGACGCTGTGCGTGATCGTGGCTACTCGCTCCTCGCTGCTGAGCCGGAGCTGCTGCAGCGCCATCAGGCGGTGCTGACGGAATTCGAGCGGTCCGACCGACTCCCCCGACAGGAACGCGACGTGCGGCAGGCGACCGCCGATCTCGTCGATCTGTTCTGCCCTGACCTCATCGTCGGCCGACGCTACGACCTCGCATCGATCATGGTGTCGGTCCCCGTCATGGCAAACCTGCCTCCGATGGCTCTCCGGATGACCGCGATGCCGAAATCCGCGCCGACTGAACAGGTCGAGGCCTGGATCCACGGCCTGAGGCGAGTGGCCGCCGCGGCGGCCATGGCCAGCACCCCTGGGTGATCGGCGGTCTGATCACGTCGCTGCCCGTGACACCACCGTCCGGACGAATGGAATGTGGCCGATCCGGTCAGCCGCACCAAAGATCCGTACGTGCATGTTCTGGCTCAGCGCGAAGCACGAGGCGCCGGGGACCGCGGCGCTGCTCGCCCTGGTCGCCGGTGGCCTGGGGGTCGGGGTCGTGCCGGCCTCGGCCCGAGCGTTGCCGCTGGCCGGGCTCGTGTTCCGCGACCTGGCCGGGGCCACGAGCGTCGAGCTCGCCTTGGCCTGGCACCGCGAGACCCGCTCTCCGCTGGTAACCACCGTCCTCGCCGCACTCGAGGACGTCTTCCCGTCCGCCCGACCACCCTCCGAGGTCAGCTGATGAAGATCACCCACGTCGAGGCGATCCCGTTCGCCATCCCGTACCGCAAGCCGTTGCGGTTCGCCTCCGGCGAGGTGCACGCCGCCGAGCACGTCCTCGTGCGCGTGCATACCGACGACGGGATCGTCGGCGTAGCCGAAGCGCCGCCGCGGCCGTTCACCTACGGCGAGACCCAGGCCGAGATCGTCGCCGTCATCGACTCGATCTTCGCCCCGCAGGTCGTCGGGCCCAGCCTGCTCGACCGCGAAACCGTGCACACCCGGCTCGGGCGCACGGTCGGGAATCCGACCGCGAAGTCCGCTGTCGACATGGCGATCTGGGACGCGCTCGGGCAGTCCCTCGACGTCTCGGTGACCGAGCTGCTCGGTGGCTACACCGACCGCATGCGAGTGGCGCACATGCTCGGCTTCGACGAGCCCGCCGCGATGGTTGCCGAAGCCGAGAGGATGCGCGACGCCTACGGCATCACGACGTTCAAAGTGAAGGTCGGCCGCCGCCCGGTGTCGCTGGACACGGCTGTGGTGCGGGCGCTGCGCGAGGGACTCGGTCACGCAGTGGATCTCTACGTAGACGGCAACCGCGGCTGGACCGCCGCCGAGTCCGCCCGCGCGATGGAGGAGATGGACGACCTCGACCTGCTCTTCGCCGAGGAACTGTGCCCGGCCGACGACGTCCTCGGCCGCCGCTGGCTCGTCCAGCAGCTGGACGTGCCGTTCATCGCCGACGAGTCCGCGGTGACGCCCGCCGACGTCACCCGCGAGATCCTCGGCGGTTCGGCCACCGCGGTCAGCATCAAGACCGCACGCACCGGCTTCACCCGCTCGCAGCGCACCCACCACCTCGCCGAAGGTCTCGGCGTGGAAGTCGTGATGGGCAACCAGATCGACGGCCAGCTCGGCTCGCTGTGCACGGTCGCTTCGGCGCGGCCTACGCGCTGACCTCGCGCCGCGCGGGCGAGTTGTCCAACTTCCTCGACATGAGCGACGACCTGCTCACCGAGCCGTTGCGCGTCAGCGACGGCGAGATCGTCGTCCGTCCCGGTGCCGGCCTGGGCGCCGCGATCGATCCCGAAAAGCTCCGGCGCTATCGCCAGGACGACTGACTCCCCACCACGAATCAAGGAGGATTCATGACCGCCACCCACGAAACGGCCACCGCAGCGGCGTCCGGTGCGAACGCGACCGAACGCTTCAAGACCGATAAGTTCGCCGGCGTCGCCGGGACGCCGCCCGAGCGCGTCAGCATGCTCGCCCGCGAAGTCCTGGAAGCTGTCCACGGCACGATCCGCAAGCACAAGGTCACCTACGCCGAGTACAACGCGCTCAAGTCGTGGCTGATCGCCGTCGGCGAAGGCGGCGAGTGCCCGCTGTTCCTGGACGTGTGGGTGGAGCACGTCGTCGAGGAGGTCGCGACCGAGCACCGCGAAGGAAACAAGGGCACGATCGAGGGCCCGTACTACGTGCCGGACGCGCCCGAACGGGGCGCCCGCGGCACCGTACCGATGCGGGACAACGAGCCCGGCACGCCGCTGACGTGGACCGGCCGGGTCACCTCGACCGACGGCACGGCACTGGCCGGAGCGAAGGTCGAGCTGTGGCACGCCGACGCGGACGGCTTCTACTGCCAGTTCGCGCCGGGCATCCCGGAGTGGAACCTGCGAGCGTCGTTCACCGCGGACGAGAACGGCCGGTTCGAGATCCGCACGGTCCGCCCGGCGCCGTACCAGATCCCCACGGACGGAGCGTGCGGCAAGCTGATCGCGGCGGCGGGCTGGCACGCGTGGCGCCCAGCGCACCTGCACGTCAAGGTGTCGGCGCCCGGCAACGAACTCCTGACAGCCCAGCTGTACTTCCCGGGCGACGAGCACAACGAAGACGACATCGCGTCGGCCGTCAAGCCGGAACTGCTGTTGAACCCTCGCTCCTCAGGCGACGGCGAGGCCATCGAATACGGCTTCGTACTGGACCCGGAGAGGTCCTGATGCTGTACCACGTCCGCATGGACGTCCGGCTGCCCGCGGATCTGGACCGGGCACAACGCGACGACTTCCTCGCGCGGGAAAAGACGTACAGCCAAAAGTTGCAACGCGACGGCAAGTGGCCCCAGTTGTGGCGGATCGCCGGCGAGTACGCCAACTTCTCCGTCCTGGACGTCGCCGACCACGACGAGCTGCACGCGTTGCTGTCCGGGCTACCGCTGTTCCCGTACATGGACATCCAGGTAACGCCGTTGGCGGCGCACCCGTCCAAAGTCGACGATTGAGGGCTCGACGGCGTACGACGTCTTGGTGGACTACTGCGGACAACGTGATGGCCGGTTAACGCCGATGGAGGGTGGGAGTCACCTCCGTGGTTCTCGCCCCTTCATACGTGCTCGAAGGTCGTGATGCCTAACAGCGCCGCCAAGGAGCCCTGCGTGACAGATAACTGACTGAGTACGCAAAATTGCACGGCCGAGAGGGGCCGCCCCGCTTCACCTCGTGTCGGGCTCGCAGGACCTCATTGTTGCCAATTCTGGATCTGCGAGCCCGACGCGAGGAGGTTCGTCACTTCGGGTCGATCCTCCCCAACGGCTCGCCGGTCGCCGACAGCGCCGCCCGGGCTTCGGACCAGGCAGCGGCGTCCAGCCCCAGGGCAGTGCGCAGGTACGCCAGCGTCACTCGCTGGACAGTGCGACACGCTCGGCGCTTTCGTCGGTGGTCCGCGTGTCATGGGCACCCTGGACGCCACCGAGCCCGTGTTCTGCACCGAAGAGGGTCAGCAGATCGGCGCCACCCGAGCCGAGCCGGAAGCCGTCGGTGAACCAGTCCGGCCCGCGCACCGTGAGCGGAGACTGGTCGTGATCGCCGGCGACGATCAGGCTCGGCGTCTTCATCTCGGCGAAGTCGGGGGTCATGAACGGGAAGTACTGGGCGGCCATCGGGGTCAGGTTCGCACCACCGGTCCCGGGCAGGCACAGCAGCACCGCCGCCCCGACCCGAGAGTCGGCCATGCTCTCCCCGGGTGCGCCGTCGACGCCGACGACCCGCGCGCCGGCCAGCGTGCTCGCGGTCTGCGCGCCCCACGAGTGCCCAGCGACCGCGATGCGCTCGCGATCGATGCGCCCGCCCATCCCGGGCACCGCCGCTTCGACGGCGCCGAGCTGGTCGAGGATGCCAGTCAGGTCGTCGGTGCGGATGCGCCAGATGCGCGGACCGTCGGGGCGAGCCCGAGCGAGTCGAGGTGGGTGGGCTGGACGACGACGAATCCGTGGGCGGCCCAGAAGCCGGCCAGCGGTGCGTAGTCGTCCACGCTCAGGGTCATGCCGTGCGAGAAGACGATGACCGGCAGGTCGCGGCCCGTCGCCGGCGCGGTGGGCCGGCTCGTCCGGCAGCCCGTCGAAGCGCGCGATGCCATGGGTGGCAAGGCATGCGGCCAGCTCGCCGACGCCACCGGAGGCCTGCACGTCGACCCGGCACGCGGCCAGAACGTCTGCGGTGCTGGCACTGTCGAGCATCGCGCTGCCCTCCCTGTTCATGACGGACCTGTCCGGTCCCTTGATCACACCCGGTGCACGCGGTTGCTGTCCACTGACGGATTGTCAACCTCGCACGAGCGGACCGGCGGGGCACGGACTGCTACCGTGCGGCTACCGCATCCCCAAGCCTCGGCGGAGGGTTCAACCATGACCAAGCCCGCGTACCCGGTGTCGATCAAGGGCGTGCTGGTCCGCGACGGCCGGGTCTTGCTGGTGCGCAATGAACGCGAGGAATGGGAGCTGCCCGGCGGCCGGATCGAGGAGAACGAGACCCCGGAACAGACGGTGGCCCGCGAGATCGCCGAGGAAACCGGCCTGCCGGTCACGGTGGCCGAGATCCTGGACTCCTGGATGTACCACATCACCGTGGCGGACAAAGACGTGTTCATCGTGACCTACGGCTGCACGACCGACTCGACCGCCGAAGCGATCGTCAGCCACGAGCACAACCGCATCGGCGAGTTCGCCGAACACGAGATCGCCGATCTGCCGATGCCCGAGGGCTACAAGCGCTCCATCGGCACCTGGCTCGAGCGGCTCCGCGTCCTCCAAACCACCCGATAGGCAACGCCGTGACCGCCGGGTGCACGCGCTGCGGAACGGCCCTGAGCCGCTTCGCCCCCACCGCGGTGTGCCCTACGTGCCAGGCAAGCACCGGCGCCTTGCCCGCGCCCCCGGCCCGGTTGGCGCCCGCGGTGTGGATGTGGTCCGACCCGGCCGCCACTGCGGCGCTGCGGTCCCGGGACCTGTCCACGATCCTGCGTGCCTACCGCCACGCCAACGAGTTAACCCAGGAAGCCCTCGCCGCGATCCTGGGGTACGACAAGAGCTACATCGCGATGATCGAGACCCGCCGCCGTGATCCCGGCGACGTAGTCGTCCGCCGGCACATCGCCCGTGGCCTGGGCCTGCCCTCGCACTTTCTCGGCGTCACCGAGCCGGATGACGCGGACTTCGCCGCGCTGGTGCAGTTCGGCGACTCGGTGATCCGGCTCGCCGAGATCGCCCGCCAAGCGGGCCGGGCCGTCGAGGCAGTCAACGAGCTATGGCCGCTGGTCGCCCGGCTGGAGGCCCGCGCCGCCGAAGGCCGCCTCGAACGCGACACGCTGCTCCTGCTCGCCTCCGCCCGCCTGACCCTGGGCGTGTCCCTGGGCACCGTGCTGCCAGAAGAACGCCTCGCCGCAGCCGCCGCGTGGACCGGCAAAGCCCTGATCCTCGCCCGGCACACCAACAACCAGCCGTTCCTGGCACACACGCTGCGGATGCACGGCAACGAGCTGCGCAAAGCCGGTCGGCTCCCGGCCGCCGTTGCCCGCCTTGACCACGCCCTGGCCATCTCCGCCGACCCCACCGGGCAAGGCTCCGCGCTGGCCCTGTCGGCCCGCGCCGCGGGCGAAGCCGGGCTGCCCGACCGGTTCGAAGCCGCGATCGACCGCTCTCGCCGTCTGTTGGACACCGGCGCAGAACACGGAATGCTGGTCAACCCCTTTACCCTGCGCGAAATCCACGCCCGCGGCCTACTCGCCCTGGGCAGGCCCACCCAGGCGCTGCGTGTGCTGACCGCAGCCGGTGCCGGAGAACCCGCCGCCCCGCAGTGGCAAGTGATCGAACGCGTCACTGCCGGCGAGATCCTCACCGCCAGCCGAGAGCACGACGGAGCCCAGGAATCCCTGCTGGCCGCCATCACCATCGCCGAACAGCGACGACTACCCCACCAACTCCAACGCGCGATCCGCGCCGCCAGCCGTGGCGGTCTGGATGCAGTCGCCGAGACCGGCCGCGCTGCGCTGCGACGTCTCCGCGACCAGCTTTCCCCAGCCACCTGAACATCAAGCTTTCTGTTCGTTTCCGGCTCGACTTTGGCAGATCGTGCGACCCATCGCTTGACCGGCGCGGGCACGACGGATGAGGCCGGTGATCGACTCGAACCCGTGTCCGCCTAGCCCGTCTGCCGGCGGCCGGTGTCGCCGACGCGTGGTCGCACCGGTCGCCGACGTCCTCGCTTCTGGCTATCTGCGTGGTCAGTGGCTCAGGGGCACAGCGACGTCGACCTCGGGCCGGCCGACCTGGTGCTGCTCGATCCCACGCGTACGATCCGGTTCGAGAGCACCGCCGCGGCGCACCTCCCCATCCTGCTTCCGCGCCGGAGCGTCGGATCCGGCCCGCGCGGATCGACCGGCTCATCGACGTCCGGATCGACGGCAGTCACGGTCCGGGCACTCTCGTCTCCGTGCTGACCCGGGAGCCGGCGCGGTCGGCGACCGAGTTCCGCGGGCCGGAGGCACTTCGGTCGCCGGCAGCTGCCGCGACACCGCGGCTGACGAGACCCACGAGCTCGGCGTGGGTTTCGGCTTCGACCCGGCCGCCCTCGCGGGACGGTTCGATCTGGTCTTCGACACGCCCGGCCTGCTTCCCTTCGCCGCGGCCCGAATGCTGCTGAAGCCCCGCGGAACCATCATCGACATCGTCCCGACCCCGGCCAAAATGATCAGGAGCGCCCTGCCCGGACCGTTCCGGGCGATGATGGGCCGGCCGGCGACCTGGAGGAGGTAGCCCGGACCCTGCGCCTGCCCATCGCCCGTACGGTCCCGTTGGCCGAGGCGATTCAGGCCCTGACGGAGCTGGAGCGCGAGCAGCGCCCGAAGGGCGGCAAACTGGTCATCACCGTGGCCGGAAGGTGAGCCGTGCCGAGCTGCAGCAGGCTCGTCCGTCCTCCTTTGCCGTTCAGCACCAAAGCCTTGGTGAGATCACGTCAACGGGGCGACGACATGCCGGAAGTACGGAAGGCCATTTCTCAGAGCACAAAAGGGCACAGTGGCCAAACCCGCGTGAGTGGCTACGACAGTGCGAACCGTCGTGAGCAGGAGACGGCGCGCTGCTCTGAGACACCCAGCGCCGGACGGCCGTCGCCCGACCACGCTCGTCGCGCTGGAGGCCTACGTCGCCGAATCAGCTCGCGGTCTCGGACTCGCAGCGCGCACCGAGCTGAAAACGGCACCCAGACAGCGGTTTTGCGGCGCTTCGCCGTGCGAGTCCGGCGCACCGCCGAGGCCGCGCGCCCGCTGGAGTCCGTCGCGGACCACCTTGTCCGCCGTGACCGCGAAGGCCGGTCCGTGAACCGAACGTCTGGCTCGGACATCCGTTGCCGGACGGTAGCGGATAACCGGTCAGCCGGCCGGGACGGCAGCGCGCGCCCGGCGTTCGGTCACCCGGTCCGCCACTAGGACGCCACCATCAGCGGCCAGACATACCGGCCCGCCGAGGTGCTCACGAAGCTCACCGGAATGGACAGCAGGAAGACCCCGGCCGCGGTGAAACCGCCGATGACGATGTCGCGCATCTTGCGTTCGGAGCCTCGTCCGGGGGTGGACCGGGCCGGCGCGGTCGGCGTGCGCGGCCATCGCGGCCACGACCAGGGCCAAGGCCGCGATGACGACCGCGTACAGCACCGGTCCCAGTACGAAATGACTGTCCACCACGTCCACCTTGGTGGCGAACGGCGTCACCACGATGAAGAACAGGCACAGCATGTTCAGCCGCCGCAGTGTCGGGTCGATCACGTGGACCCGGCGGAAGAGCTGACGGTGATGCATCCAGAACAGCGCGGTGACCGCGAACCCGATGACGAAGGTCAGGTACTCGCCCGGCAGCAACTCCACAAAGGAATGCCACACCTGCGCCTTCGTCTCCCCGTGCGGCAGCGGCAGGTCGATGCCCAGCAGCGTCATCGCGATCGCGACCACCGCGTCGGAGAAGAAGATCAGCCGTTCACGCAGGTGCCGCCGGCTTCGTCGTCGATGAAGCACGGGGACCGCTCGTATTCGTTCGCCACGGCCGGTAAGTCTGTCATGGAGCGCCCGGTCACGACGGCACGGTCGGCGCCCGGAACAGCTCTGCCGCCTGGCTGCGGCGCGGAAGCGGCCGCAAGCGATAGGTGTAGTGGTAGTCGCGGTTCGCGAAGAGCTTGTACTCGTCGTGCGTCTGCGCGCCCCAGCTGTCGTCGCCGCCGACGCCCATCTGCCGGTGATTCAGCCGCAGCACGACGTCCTCACGCGGGGTGAGCTGGTAATCGTGCAGCGCGCCGCTCGACAGGTCCTCCGGCGTGAAGTGCGACGCGGTGAACTCCAGCAGCGGTTCGCCGGTCGCCAGCAGTCCGACGCCACGTTTGTCAGTCAGCGCGACCCACCGTACGTCGGTCTTGTTGCCATTCTCCTGTGGACGGATGTACCCGGTCCATTGTTTGTCCACAGTGGAGGAATATCGGCTGACGTCGGAACCGGTGTTGCGGTCCCAGTGGTTCTCCTCCGGTCCGCGGCCGTAGTAGTCGATCGTGTCGAACTGACCGGGCAGGAACAGCATCATCCCGACTTCCGGCAGGTACGGCAGATCCGGCGAACCCGGGTGCACGAAATGGTCCACTTTGATCTCGGCGTTGCCGAACACCGTGTACGTCGTGGTGTAAGTCGAGGGAACCGAAGTCGGCAGCGTGCCCTCGACGGTCACGACCACCGTCCGGCCGACGTCCACCGAGACCTTCGTGACTTTCCGGTCGGCCCCCGCGTACCGCCAGGTCGCGTTACGGCTCGGCTGCCCGTTGCCGATGTCGTTGTCGGTCGGCGCACGCCAGAAGTTCGGCACCGGCCCGGATTTGACGAGCTGGACGCCGCGGGCCTCGAACGCCGTGAGAAGTCCGGTGTCCTTCGCGATCGTCACGGTGAACCCGTCGCCGCCGACCTCGACGTGCTGCTCGGTCTGCCGTGCGGTGGCCGCGGGAACCTGCGCGAGCGGCACCGCGGCGACGGCGGGGCTGCCGAAGTCGACCGGCAGCTGCTGCTTCGCCACCTCGTACCCGCGGTCGGCCCAGAGCGTACGTGCCTTGGTGGTGAAGGAAAGCCGCAGGAAGTACTCCCCCGACGGACGGGCGGGCCGGCTCAGCGGCACGGTGATCGTGCGGCTCGATTGCGGCGGCACGTCGAGCTGCGCGCGGTTGAGCCGACCGCGTTGCACGACCTCGCCGTCGTTCTCGAGTTGCCAAGCGCCGTCGTAGGAATCGACGTTGGTGAACAGGTTTTCGTTCTTGATCGTCACCTGGCCGGTCGGGAGGTCGGCGCCCGCGGAGACGTTGATCGCCTGGTAGATCTGCTTGACCTCGATCGCCTTGCCGCTGACGCGGCGGTCGGCGGTGACCATGCCGTTGGCGCAGAAGTTGCCGTCGTTGGGGTTGTCGCCCCAGTCGCCGCCGTAGGAAAGGTACGTGCGCTCCGCCGGCTGCTTCTCGCCGTAACTCGCGGTGGCCGCGTCGAACCAGAGCCGCACCGCCTCGTCGTGCGGACCACGGTCGCCCGCCGCGAGTTCCGCCGCGCTGAGCGCCCGCGCGTAGACGCGACCGACCCGGATATGTCCGCCGAACACCCGTTCCGGATTCTCGAAGTCGGTCCCGAGGGCGAGCTGGATGGTAGTGCTGTCCGGAACGCGGTCGGTGTCCTTGTGCGCCACCGCTTTGCCATCGATGTACAGCGTCAGCGTCTTCGCGTCGTGGTCGAGCACGCCGGCCATGTGGTGTTCGCGCCCCACCCAGTCGGCGGGCAACGGCGCGCTGGCGCTGATCCAGCTACCGGCATAAATGAAGAATTCGAGGTTGTTGTCGGTCTGCTTCAGCGAGTACTGGTGGTCGCCCTTGGCGATGATCGCCTGATGGCCGCCGACCGCGGCAGGAGTGGCCCACGCTTCCAGAGTCAGCGATCCGGTCAGGTCGAGGCTTCGCGTCGGCGGCACGACCGCGGCGCCGGTCAACCCGTGCTCGCGGTCGAACGTCGCAGCCGGCGCGAGTTCCGCGATGAGCGCCGACGGGCCGGTTTCGGTGAGCAGCTTGCGTTTCGGCGTCGGCCAGTACAGTGCCTGGTCCACGAAGTCCCAGATGAAACCGCCCTGCAGCACCGGATGCGCCCGGATGACGTCCCAGAATTCCTTGAGGTTCCCGGTGGAGTTCCCCATCGAGTGGGCGTATTCGATCATGATGTACGGTCGGCGGTCGGTTTGGTCGAGCGCGCGCTGCTCGAGCGCCTTCGGGGTCGGGTACATCTGCGAACGGACGTCGCTGATTCCCGGCCGGTCGTCACCCTCGTACTGGATCACGCGCGTCGCGTCGTAGGAGTGGATCCAGTCGTACATCGCGGAGAAGTTGCTGCCCGTTCCGGCTTCGTTGCCCAGCGACCAGATCACCACGCTCGGGTGGTTCTTGTCCCGGTGCACCATCGCCTTCGCACGGGCTAGGACCGCGGGCGTCCAGGCCGGATCCGACGCCGGATAGTGGTCCCGGACACCGTGCGTCTCCAGGTTCGTCTCGTCGATCAGGTACAGCCCGTACTCGTCGGCCAGCTCGTACCAGACCGGATCGTTGGGATAGTGCGAAGTCCGGACGGCGTTGATGTTGAGCCGCTTGATCAGCCCGATGTCCTCGACGAGGTCCGCGCGCGTGAGCGCCCCGCCACGGACGGGATGCTCCTCGTGCCGGTTGGTGCCACGCAACGAGATCGGCTGCCCGTTGATCCGCATCAGCCCGTCCCTGAGCACGAACTCGCGGAAGCCGATGCGGGAGGACAGCGTTTCGATCGGCTTGCCGGACGGATCACGCAGCACCATGACCGCGGTGTACAGGTTCGGCTGCTCCGCGGACCAGAGCTTCGGCCCGCGGACCTCCTTGGTGGCCTGCACGCTCACGTCTTGTAGGGCCGGCACCGAACTGAGGCCGACCGGCTGACGCAGCGGCTCCGGCCAGACCGGGCGCCGGTTTTCGTCGTAGAGCTGGGTTTCCACGGTGTACGTGCGATTGTCCGGACTACCGTAGTTGCGCACGTTCGCGGTCACGGCCAGGTCGGCGTCCGTGTAGCCGTCGCGTAGCCGCGGGTCCAGGCGGAAGTCACGCAGGTGCGCGGTCGGTGTGGAGTACAGGTAGACCGAGCGGAAGATGCCGGACAGCCGGATCATGTCCTGGTCTTCCATCCAGTCGCCGTCCGGGAAGCGGTAGACCTCCACGGCGAGCTGGTTGGTCCCCGGCCGCAGATGTTCGGTGATGTCGAATTCGGCCGGCGTGCGCGAGTCCTCGCGGTAGCCGAGCAGGGTGCCGTTGACCCACACGTAGCACGCCGACTTCACTCCCTCGAAGTGCAGGAATGTACGCCGGCCGGACCAGCCCGCCGGGACCTGGAAGCTGCGCCGGTACTGGCCGACCGGATTGAACTTCGTCGGCGCGTACGGCGGCTGGGCGTTCTCGTTCTGCCCGTTGGCACCCCACCAGGGGTAGGTGATGTTGACGTAGATCGGGAAGTCGTAGCCGTGCAGCTGCCAGTCGGCCGGCACCGGGATGGTGGGCCACGACCGGTCGTCGAGGTCCTCTCGGTAGAACTGCGGGTCGCGGGCGTCCGGGCGGTCGGCGTACCGGAACTTCCAGTCCCCGTCCAGACTTTGCCGGAACGGCGAACGGGTGCGGTCGCCCTCCAGGGCCTGGCCGAGGTCGGCGTAGGGCATCAGGGTGGCGTGCGGCGGCTCGGTGCCGACGTCGAATATCCCGATGTTGTTGTTCCACTCCGGGAACCCGTTGCCCGCCGGGTTCTTCGGCGCGGCCGCGGCCGGGCAAGCCAGCGACGAGAGCGTGGCCGGCAAGGCGAGTGTGCTGAACAACGCCACCCCGCCGCCCAGGAAGCTGCGGCGACTGACCACGCTCCGGCGTACGGCCGGTTCGGGCGACGGCCGCTCGGCCGGCTCGGGCGACATTTGCGACATGGTGCACCACTCCGTTTCTGGATGCCCAAAGCGTTACCTTTCAACCGTGCGAAGTCAACACCTTTGCGCAGAGTCCAACGGGACGTCTGTTGAGTTCTGTTGGAACTGCCGTCGAAATCGCCCGAACGGCGCAGCGGTCAGTCGAGCACGAGGTGCTGGTGCCCGTCGATCGCCTCGCGGACGATGTCGACATGCCCGGCGTGCGTCGCGGTCTCGACGACGTGCAGTACGGTCTCGCCGGCAGTCCGGGCGGGGCCGTGGAAATCGGGCCAGGCCACCGTGGACGCTTCAGCGTCGGTCCGCGCCCGACGAATCCGCCGCCGCGCCCTGGGGGCCTGACTCGGGCTTCCAGCCGAGGGGCCAGTATCCGCGCAGCTACCTGGCCCGGTTGCGGACGGTGGTAGCCGGTGCCCGGTCGTCATCGAACAGGGCACCGGCGGCTATCACCTGGCCGTCGAGGACGAGCTGGTCGTCGACGTGCACCGGTTCACCGAGATGGTCACGCGGGCTCGGGCCGTGGCCGACGAAAGCGCGGCGGCCGAGCTGTTCGCTGAGTGGGGTACGGCACGATCGGTGCTTCCGCGCTGCTCGGCGCGGTCCTGCTCGCGCTGATCGCTTACACCACGTGGCAGCGGCAGGCCCGGACGGTCGAATACACGGCCTGACCTGTGTGACCTCGCAGGCCTTGCGCAACCCTGATCTCGAGTTGCGCCATGCCACATCCGACCGGTTCCCGTGATGCACATACCGGTTCCCGATCTGGTGAGCAGGCGCGAAGGCTTGTTGCCCACGGCCAGGACAGTCCGGGTCACGCGCTGGCGGTGGCCGCTGGTCGGGCGACCGTGAAGCAGGCAGCGGGACAGGGCCGACCTTGCGCGAGCCGGATCAGCGTGTGGCGATGGTTCTCCCGCTGACCGGCGCTTCGCCACGCTCATCCCTCGGTTAAGGTTCGACCTGGTTGAGCCCACAGCCGCCGAACCGCAGGGCCGGCCACGCTCCCGTGCCAGGTAACCCCAGGAGGCGCTCACCCCATGCCCACACCCGAGGACCCGGCCGAGGAGATAGCCACCGAAGACGGGGCATTCGCCGCCGCCGAAGCCGCGGCGGCCGAGCTCAGCACCCCGGAACAACCCATGGGCGCCAAGGGAAAGCCGCTCGACTGGCGGTTGCCGTTCCTGATCGGCATGACCGCCGCCGCTGGCGTGGCGGTGACCTACGGACTGGTCCAGGTCCTGGCCGGCCTCCAGGACGTGCTGATCCTCATCGGTCTCGCACTGTTCCTCGCCATCGGCCTCGAGCCCGCGGTCGCGTGGCTGGTCCGCCGCCGCTTCCCCCGCTGGCTCGCCGTGACCACGGTGTTCGTGGTCGGGCTGCTTGCCGTCGGCGGGTTCCTCACCGCCGCCATCCCGGTCCTGGTGGACCAGGCGACCCAGTTCATCGCCAAAGCGCCCGGCTACCTGCACGACGCGCAGGACCACGCGACCATCCTGGGGCAGCTCAACGAGCGCTTCCACCTCCAACAGCAACTCGAGGGCCTGGTCAGCGGATCGGCCGGCGGCCTCGGCGGCGGACTGCTGGGCGCCGGGCAGGCCGTGTTCAGCGCGATCACCAACGTGCTGATCCTCATCGTGCTGACCGTGTACTTCGTCGCCGACCTGCCGCGCATCCGAGCCGGCGGCTACCGGCTCATACCGAACTCGCGGCGGCCGCGGGCGATCCTCATCGGAGACCAGATCTTCACCAAGGTCGGCGGCTACGTGCTGGGCAACCTCGCCATCTCGGTCATCGCCGGAGTGCTCACCCTGGCCTGGCTGCTGATCTTCGGCGTGCCCTACGCCGCCCTGCTGGCTATCGCCGTCGCCATCCTCGACCTGGTCCCCGTGGTCGGCTCGGTGATCGGCGGGGTTCTCGTCAGTCTGGTCGCGCTCACCGTGTCCTTGCCCGTGTGCCTGGCGACGATCGTGTTCTTCGTGATCTACCGGCTGGTCGAGGACTATCTGCTGGTACCGAAGATCATCGGCACTGCGGTGCAGGTCCCGGCCCTGGTCACCGTAGTCGCCGTGGTGCTCGGCGGCGCCCTGCTCGGCGTCGTCGGCGCCCTCGTCGCCATCCCGGTCGCCGCCGCCGTGCTCCTCCTCATCCGCGAAGTGCTCTACCCGCGCCTCGACCAAGCTTGAATCCGGCGCGAACAGCACCGAAGTATCCACGAGCTGCTCGGGGAACACCTCGGTCCGGCGCGGGTCCTCGGACGCGGGCGACACCATGTGCAGCGGTTCGAGCCCCAGCAGCGCGATGAAGGTCTGCATGGTGTTGTAGGTGAACATCCCGCCGCAGCTGCCGTGCCCGGGGCAGGCGTTGCGGGCCCAGCGCTCGCGCTTGTCCGCATCCGGGTCCCCCGCGACCTGGAAGCAGCTGACGAGGTCGATCGTCTCGCCGGTCAGCGGATCCGTGCCCGGACGGATGGAGCCGTCCGAGAGCACCACGGCGGGAACGTTGCGTTCCATGATCGCCGCGGTGGTACCCACGGGCGGCTTGTCACAGGCGACGACGGCGACCACACCACGGATGTCGCTGCCCTCGAAGTGCAGGGACAGCCCGTCATTGGTCGTCTCCCGGCCGATCAGGGAGTAGCGCATCTGCGGTGTGCCGTTGCGCTGCCCGTCCGAGATCCCGCCCGAGTAGTTCGGCGCCAGCAACCGGACCGGCATGACGCGTGTTCACGCAAACGCCGACCCTGTCCTTGTCCCGGGCGATCAGCGGGTGGGATGTGTGGCAGCTGTCGATGGAGAACTGACGGGCATGAGCGAAGGAAGGCAGCTGGTACAGCTACCCGGCTACATCGGCTCAGGTGTTCAAGGAAGCATCGCGACACCGAGCCGGACGCTTCCGTCATACCGGGATAGCGTTGACCACCTCTGCCATGGTGTCGACCACGGCGTCGCCCAATTTCTCGAACTCTCGTTTCAGAAACGGGTCTGCCAGTTTCGCGATTCCGTGGAACACGATGGTGGCCTGGTAGATGATCACGCTGCCGTCGTGGGCCGAAGCCACGGTCAGGTCGTCGGTGGAGGTCGCGGTCTTGTTTTTACCGATGAAGAGGAGGCGCTCCGGTTCCAGGCGGACGAGCTCGTAGATCAGCTCCGTCTCCTTTCCCTTGAACCGGGAGATATTGCGCCAGCGAGCCCCGACCTGGATCGGTCCGTCGTCAACGCGGACACACGACAGCGTGCCCGGGTCCCACTGTTCCGTTCGAGAGAAATTCCGCAGATAGTCCACGACCACATCCACCGGTTTCCGCACGGAAATGGTGCGCTGCAACTGGATCATATCCGTCCTTTCTTTTCTGATAATTCTGAAAAGCGAGGCGAGGCAGCCGCGGTCCGGCTAACGGCCGCGCGGCTCCTTCTTGGGCGATAGTGGGAGAAACCCGCTGGTCCGGCGCATGTACGCGCGATAGCCAGGACGGGTGATCATGGCTCGCTCGAGTGCTTTCTTCCCGGAGCCCAGGGTGAGCAGGTAGGTCATCAGCATCAGCGCCGGCACGTTGCGGACCCCGGCCAGTGTTCCGCGGCGACCAGGAAGATCCACACACACCAGACGCACGCGTCGCCGACGTAGTCGGGGTGACGGGTGAATCGCCACAACCCGCGGTCCATGACGCTGCCAGTGAGCGTTTCCGGCGGCTCGGCCCGCTTCCACTTCTTGTATCGCTCCATTTGCGCGTCACCGACGGTCTCAAACACCATCCCGACGCACCAGAGCGCCACACCGGCGTAGGCGGCATAACCGAAACACACGCCTCGTATGCGCGGACCGGCAACGGCGCTGAGATGACGAACGCCAGCACCGCCGGCGGTGCGTAGACTTCCAGGACAGCGTTCACGACCGGATGGATTTGCCCGGTGCGCAACAGCTTCTCGTAACGCGGGTCCTCACCCTTGCCGAAAGACCGCCGTCCGATGTGCACGGCCAGGCGCACTCCCCACACGCACGCCATGACCGCAAGGACCCAGCGGCGCACGGGTTCGCCGTGTCCCTGCGAGTTGACGAAAGCGGCGACGGAGATCCCGGCGAACAGCAAGCCCCATACCGTGTCGACCACGTTGTGGCGGCCGGCGACTATCCCTTCCACGGCGATGGCGACCATCAACACGGCCACCGTGCCGGCGGACCGGACCAGGCCGGCTGTGAAAGCGTCACCGGCGAAGTCCGTCACCGTGCGACTCCGAGGTCGCGTACCTCGAACAGCCTGGTCTGTCGTCGCTCCGTCACACGCCAAGTGTCCGCGCCACGCCACCACACCGCTGGGCGAAGCGACGGCACTTCCCCTGCCTTGCTGCCTTGCATCGCGTATGCAACGATATCGAAGTTCGAGCTGGCGCCACACCATTGATGCGTATGCTTGGTAATGAGCGCTACTTACTCAGCGCAGCTCGCACCACCGCCCAAGTCCCTGGCGGCATCTGCCCAGCGATACGCAGTGCACCAGAGCGACAGGTGGTCATGGTTCTTCCCGCGCAAGTATCCCCAGTGCTATGGCTACCGGGCTCGATGCCACCCGGTTCCGGGTCACAGCCGGTCCCTGCCCCGGCCCGCCCATCCGGCGCCCAGACCGGAAGCAGGTCACGATGGCCGAGCTGAGTCGTCTGCCACGCCCGGTCACCACCATCTGGGACTGGCAGCTCGAGGCCGCGTGCCGCGATATCGACAGAATGACGTTCTTCCACCCCGAGCAAGAACGCGGTTCGGGCAAAGACGACCGGGACCGCCGTGCCAAAGCGATCTGTTCACGCTGCCCGGTGCTCCAGGCCTGCCGCCGTCACGCGCTGCTCGTACAAGAACCCTACGGGGTGTGGGGTGGTCTCACGCCGGCGAGCGCACGGTGCTTCTCCGGCAGCAGTCCGGCCGGGTCCCAGCCGCCCCGGCCGCCACCCGCCCCACCGACCACGCAGTGGTCATCCAGCCGATGGAGGCAAGGCACGATGGGTGAATTGCAGGCGACAACCGCCACCGGCTTTTTCTTGATCAGCAGCACCGGAGTCGAGACCGAACTGCGGATCAAAAGACACACCGCGCGAGTGCCCGGCGGCGACGGCGAAGTGTTGCAGGCCCTCGACGAGACTATGACGACTATCAAGCGGCTCGCCGAACAGGAAAATGTGGCCGGCTGATCACGAGCTCGAGGTGGCACGCCGTCGGCTCGATCGATCGCATCGACGACGACCGATGCCCGGGCAGCGCCGGGCGGCCGATTTCGCCGGTACGGAACACGGAACGAGGGCGGCGAAGATCATCGCGCCGTCCGGCCGGAGGCCACGCCCATGACCGGAATCGCACGCAGCAAGGCGCACCGGTGCCTCACCGGAACTACCGTGCAGCTCTGCAACCGGGTCCCGGGGCCGGGGCCGGGGCGCAAGCCCTCACCGCCCCGCCCCGGCCGCGCCCGGTACACCGAGAACGGGCGCGATCCGGTGATACCCATTGCCGCGCGGCTTACACACCCGTACGGACGAGCCGCCTCACTGAGCGCTCGCCCGCAACTCGTAGCGGCGCTCGGCGTAGGCCAGGTCGTCCCGCCAGAGCCGCATCGCGGTGCGGCGGATCAGCGGGCGGAGCGCGCCGGCGGCCTTGCGCGCGGCACCGAACCCGGCCCGCTCGGACCCCGCGACAACCGCCTCGATGACGGCGGTCCTGGGCCGTCCGTCGACCCCGGCGCCCAGCGGGGTGGCGTGGGTCTCGACGACGCTGCCCAGTCCCTCGCCCTCGACGATGCGCATCACTACCGTGCGCGGGCCGGGGCAGACGAACTCGGCGACCACCGGCACACCCCACCGCCCCGCCAGCCGGAAGGTCACCTCGACGAGGAACCGGTCGCCTTCTCCGGCGACGTCCGCCTCGGCGGGTGCCTCGAGCACGTTCAGGCGCGCGAACGAGTACGGGTGGAACCAGGCGCCGTGCCAGGGATCGAGGCGGTTCGCGACGATGTCAGCCGGCTCACACACACCGGTCACCGTCGCGACCGCATCCACGCTGCCGCCGCTTTCGGGACGGTCCGGCACCGCCGGTTCCGTGGTCGGGGGTTCGCCGCCGAGCCGGTCCAGCCGCGCCCAGACCAGCACCCCGTCGTCGAACGACGGGACCGGCGACCAGTCCGGCCGCGGCCGGCCGCCCACGCGCAGGCCGTGCCAGCGGCACACCAGCTCGTCGCCGTCGGGCCGGGCCTGGGCCAGCGACGCACCCAGGTGCGGGCACGCCCCGGGACCGACCCGCAGTTCGCCGGACCGGGTGCGCCACGCGACCAGCTCCTGGCCGCCGATGGTCCGACCGAAGGGACGGTCCGGCCGGATCTGCCGGCTAGCCGCCAGCACGTACCAGTTCCCGGAAGCCCTGGCCACGGCCCGTTCGACGGCAGCTTCGATCACGGCGGGGCAGCATTGGCCGTAAGTCGGCCGCTGCCGGGCCCATCCCGGCTCACCGAAGGGCTGGATCGGCCAGTCTGCCGGCCACCGCCGGTCGAGCTGCTCCATGAAGGTCACCAGTCTGGTTTACCCGATCGGACGCGGGATAACCCGGCCGAAGAGCTTCCGGCGTGGACAGGCCGGACAGGAAACCAGCGAGGAGAGGAAACCGGATGGCCGTCACGGCAGAGGGTCTCGTTCCGGTGACCGGCCCTGACGACTGGCTGACCGCGCTCGGCGGGGAGTTCTCCAGCCACGTCGACGAATTCGTCGCCGCGCGCTGCGCTGAGCAGTTCGGCGGACGAGCCGAAGGTGTACTCGCCGCGACGGCCCTGCCGGAGTTCGTCCGCGGCGGCAAGTTCCTGCGGCCGATGTTCGCCTACGCCGGCTGGTGCTGCGGTGCGCCGGAGGACGACGCCGCGATACGCGCAGTCGCCAGCCTCGAGCTGCTGCACTGCTTCGCCCTCGCCCAGGACGACGTGATGGACGCTTCGGCTCGACGTCGTGGCCGGCCGGCCCTGCACACCCAGTTCGCCCACTGGCACCGGGACCGGGGCTGGAGCGGTTCGCCGGCCCGGTTCGGCGAGTCCGCGGCCACCCTCTGCGGCGACCTCCTGCTCGTCTGGTCCGAACAGATGCTGCGCGAAAGCGGGCTCCCGGCCGAAACACTGTCGCGTGGGTGGCCGCGATACGACGCCATGCGCTCGGAACTGGCCACCGGGCAGCTCGCCGACCTGGTGAACGACGCCCGGAACCAGCCGAGCTGGGGATCGGTCCTGGACGTGCTCCGCCGCAAGTCCGGCAACTACACCGTTCGCCGGCCGCTGGAGCTCGGCGCCGCTCTGGCCGGCTGTGACGCCCGGGTGTCCCGGGCCCTCACCGGCTACGGTGGACTGGTCGGCGAGGCCTTCCAGTTCCGCGACGACGTGCTGGGCGTCTTCGGCGACCCGGCCGTGACCGGCAAGCCCGCGGGACAGGACCTGCGCGACCGGAAGGCCTCGAGCGTCGTCGCTCTCGCGGTCACGATTGCCGGCCCCATCCTGGGACGAGAGCTCCAGCGCCTTCTCGATCGCGAGGTCGTCGACGACGACACCGTGGCCGCGCTGCGCGACGCCATCGCCGCGTCCGGCGCGCCGGACCAGCTGGAGAAGCTGATCGACAAGCAGGTGCGGGCAGCCCTGGAAGCGATCGACGATGCGGGCCTGCCATCCCGGATGTCCGAGACCCTGGCCGTGCTCGCGGCCCGCTGCACGGACCGCGTCCGATGAGGACAGTGCCCGGCCGCACGAACGGGATTGTCGTCGTCGGTGCAGGCCTTTCGGGGCTCTCCGCGGCCCTGCACCTGGCCGGGCGCGGCCGGCGGGTCACGGTCGTGGAACGCGGACCGGGCCCTGGCGGCCGCGTCGGCCGGCTGGAGCTGGGCGGCTACCACCTCGACACCGGGCCCACCGTGCTGACCATGCCGGGAATCGTGCGAGACACCTTCGCCGCCGTCGGCGCCGAAATGACCGCGTACCTGACGCTGCGGCGGCTGGAGCCCGCCTACACCGCCTGTTTCGCCGACGGGAGCCGGTTGCCGGTGCACACCGGCGCTGAGGCGATGGCCGAGGCTGTTCGCGACTTCGCCGGACCGGCCGAGGCCGCCGGGTACCTCCAGTTGCGGACCTGGCTCACCCGGCTCTACCGGGCCGAGTTCGACCGGTTCATCGCGTCGAACATCGATTCACCGCTGAGCCTGCTCTCCCGCAACCTGGCCCAGGTGGTCGCGCTCGGCGGGTTCCGCCGGCTCGACCCGAAGATCTCCACCTTCCTCGGCGACGAGCGGTTGCGCCGGGTCTTCACTTTCCAGGCGCTTTACGCCGGCGAATCACCGATGCACGCCCTGGCCCTTTATGCTGTGATCCCGTACATGGACACGGTCGGCGGAGTGTACTTCCCCGAAGGCGGCATCGCCGCGCTCCCCCGAGGTCTCGCCGCGGCAGCCGAGTCCGCCGGCGTGCAGTTCCGCTACGGCGATGGAGCCGAAGCCCTGGAACGGCGTGGTGGTCGGGTGTTGGCGGTGCTGACCAGCTCCGGCGACCGGATCCCCTGCGACGCCGTTGTCCTCACCGGCGAGCTACCCGAGAGCTACCGGCTGCTCGGCCGGACCCCGCGGCGGCCGCTCCGGCTCTCCCCCGCACCGTCGGCCCTCGTCATGCACGTGGGTGCCGCGGGTGACTGGCCCGACGTCGGGCACCACACCATCTCCTTCGGCGACGCCTGGGCCTCGACCTTCCGGGAACTGATCACCGAAGGGCGACCAATGGGCGACCCGTCCCTGCTGATCACCCGCCCCACCGCCGGCGACCCGAGCCTCGCCCCGCCGGACCGGCACCTGTTCTCGATACTCGCGCCGACGCCGAACCTCGAACGCGGGCCGATCGACTGGAGCCGCGAGGCCGAGCCGGCCGCGGCGGCGCTACTCGGCGAAGTCCGCAAACGCCTGCTGCCCGGTCTCGAAGCGGAGGTCTCACATCTGATCAGCCCGGCGGACTGGGCCGGCCGCGGCATGGTGGCGGGCACACCGTTCAGCTATGCGCACTCGTTCGTCCAAACCGGACCGTTCCGGCCGCGGAACCTGCCCCGCGGGGTGGAGAACGTCGTGCTCGCCGGCGCTGGAACCGTACCGGGCGTAGGGGTGCCGACTGTGCTGCTGTCCGGGCGGCTGGCGGCCGACCGCGTCACCGGTCCGGCGCCGGGTTCCCGGACGGGGGACTCGCGATGACCCGCAAGGAGCTCGACGCCGCCGGTATCCACGACCCGGCCCTGAGGTCGGCTTACCAGCGGTGCCGGGCACTGAACGCGCGCCACGGCCGCACCTACTTCCTCGCGACCAGGCTGCTGTCCCCGCCTCAGCGCCCAGCCGTCCACGCCCTGTACGGCTTCGCCCGGCGGCTGGACGACATCGTCGACGAGCCGGCGGCGGGAGCGACCCCCGCGACGATCGCCGCCGAACTCCACACGGTCGAGCATCGGTTCTTCTCGGCCCTCGCCACCGGCCGCAGTGAGGATCCGCTGCTCGCCTCCGTCGTCGACACCTCCGCCCGCTACGACATCGCGGACCGGCACTTCCGCGCGTTCTTCCGCTCCATGCGGATGGACCTCACCGTGACCGACTATCCTCGCCGGGCCGCGCTGGACGACTACGTGCACGGCTCGGCGGAGGTCATCGGGCTGCAGGTCCTGCCCGTGCTCGGCACCGTCACCGACCGCGACGAGGCGGCCCCGTACGCCGCGGCACTGGGCAAAGCGTTCCAGCTGACCAACTTCCTGCGCGACGTCGCCGAAGACCTCGCCCGCGACCGCGTCTACCTCCCGGCCGACGAGCTCGCCGCGTTCGGGGTGGACCGCGACCGCCTGGGCTGGTGCGTCGAACACGGCCGTGCGGACAGCCGGGTGCGGGAGGCTCTCGCGGCCCAGGTCTCGGTGACCTGGACGCTCTATGAGCAAGCGCGGCCGGGGATCGCCATGCTGCACCCGGTGTCCAGGGCCTGCGTCGCCACCGCTTTCCGGCTCTACCGGGAGATCCTCGTCCGGATCGAGGGGGCTGGGTACAACGTTTTCGGCCGCCGGATCGTGGTGCCACGCCCGCGCCGGCTGGCGGTCGCGGCCCGGGCGCTCGGCCACGCCCAGTGGCTGCAGCTGCGAAACCCGGCGCCACCGACGGGGGCCTGACCGTGGGCCGGCTGGAATACCTCGCCGTGCTCGGTGCCTGCGTCCTGGTCACGCTGCCGCTCGAACTGGCGGGCGCCCGCGTGTACCGACGGCCGCGGCGGCTGGCCCGTGCCGTGCTGCCCGTGGCGCTCGTGTTCCTGGTGTGGGACGCCATCGCCATCGCCGGCGGGGTGTGGGACTACGCGCCGGAGAGCCTCACCGGGATACGGGCGCCGTTCGGCATCCCGCTCGAAGAGGTCCTGTTCTTCGTCGTCATCCCGATCTGCGGCGTCTTGACCTACGAGATGGTGGGCCTCACGCTGGCGGCGGTGCGACGGTTCGCCGGGCGGCGGGTGCGGAGGTGATCCCCTGCGGCTACACCTTGCCCGCGGTCGCGGCTGTGCTCGTGGTCGTCGCGCTCGAACTACTGGCCCTGCGGACCGGCTTGTTCCGCAAACCCGGCTACTGGATCACCATCGCCGTCGTGACCGGCTTCCAGATCCCGGTCGACGGATGGCTGACCAAGTCCTCCCACGCGATCGTGCGGTACGCCCCCGAGCACATCACCGGGCTCCGCTTCCCCGGGAACATTCCGATCGAGGACTTCCTCTTCGGGTACGCACTGGTGACCGCTGTCCTGCTCCTGTGGGAGCGAGCGGCACGAAAGGAGAATGCTGAGTGAGCCGACTCGCGGAGGACGGCCTGCCTCGCACCCGGGTGACCGCGGCGTTCGACACCGAGGCCGCGTCCTACGACCGGCTCGTCGGGGCCAGCCCCGGCTATCACGACCACCTCCGGCTGTCCGCCCGGCGCCTCGGGCTGACTGGTGACGGCGCGGGCTTGCAGGTGCTCGACGCCGGGTGCGGCACCGGCGCCTCCACCGCGGCCCTGCTGAAGGTGTTGCCGTCCGCCGAGATCACCGCCTTCGACGGGTCGGCTGCGATGCTGGCTCAGGCCCGGCGCAAGCGTTGGCCCGCCAAGGTGCGTTTCGTGCACAGCACAATCGAAGACCTGGAAGGGTCCGGGATCACCGGGCCGTTCGACGCCGTCCTCGCGGCCTATCTGATCCGCAACCTCGCCGATCCGGACGCCCAGCTCCGCAAACTGCACACGCTGTTGCGTCCCGGCGCGCCGATCGCCCTGCACGAGTACTCCGTAGCAGACTCCCGCCGGGCCCGGATCGTCTGGAACGCGGTGTGCGCAGCGATCATCATCCCGCTGGGCAAGGTCACCACCGGCGATGCGACGCTCTACCGCCACCTCCGCCGGAGCGTGCTCGCCTTCGACGGCATCCGCGCCCTGACCGCCCGGCTCGGCAACGCCGGGTTCATCAACACCCGCGCCGAAACCATGTCCGGCTGGCAACGCGGTATCGGGCACACCGTCGTCGGCACCCGGCCGCCGGAGACACTGTGACCAGGCCCCCCAGCCGTGACCGGCGGCTCGTGACCCATCCCGCGCCGACGGGCCTCGACTCCGCCCGACGGCTCGACCGGCGCCCCCGAACCGCCGTCGTGGGCGCCGGGATCGCGGGTCTCACCGCGGCGACCGGACTGGCCGAACGCGGCGTCGAGGTGACCCTCTACGAGCGCGAGGATCATCTCGGCGGCCGCGTCGGCGGCTGGCCGGACCGGCTGGCCGACGGCACCAGCGTCACGATGAGCCGGGGTTTCCACGCTTTCTTTCGGCAGTACTACAACCTGCGCGCGCTGCTGACCCGCACGGACCCCCGGCTCGAACGGCTCACCCCGCTAGAGGACTACCCCCTGCTCGACGCCCACGGGCGCACCGACACCTTCGGCGGCCTCCCCACCACTCCCCCGCTGAACGCGCTCGCCTTCGCCTTGCGCAGCCCCACTTTCCGGCTCCGCGACCTGCTCGCCCTAGACGGGCGGGCCGCATTGCCCCTCGCGACCGTGGCCGTGCCCGGCATCTATGAACGGCTCGACCACGTCGATGCCGCAGCGTTCCTGGAACGAATCAGGTTTCCGGAAGCGGCCCGGCACCTGGCGTTCGAAGTGTTTTCGCGGAGTTTCTTCGCCGACCCGAGCGAGCTGTCCGCGGCGGAACTGGCCGTCATGTTTCACCTGTATTTCCTGGGGTCGAGTGAAGGCTTGGTCTTCGACGTGCCGACCGAGCCGTTCCCCCAGGCCCTGTGGACGCCGCTGGCCGCGTACCTGACCGTCCGGGGCGTGACCATCCGCCTCGGCACGGGCGTCGAGAACATCGAGAAGTCCGGTGGCACCTTTCACGTCACCTCGGGGTCCACAACGGAGTTCGACGCAGTTGTACTGGCGGGCGAGGTCGGCGGTCTGCAATTACTGGTCGAGGCGTCACCCGGCCTCGGCACCGGCGCTTGGCGGGCGGGGATCGCCGGGCTCCGCACCGCGCCGGGCTTCCTCGTCCGCCGACTCTGGCTCGACCGAGCGGTGGACCCGCGGCGACCGCCATTCCTGGGAACAGGCAGCGTGCCGCCGCTGGACAACATCAGTGTCCTGGACCGGTATGAGGGAGAAGCCCGCAGCTGGGCAAACGAAACCGGCGGCTCCGTCGTGGAACTGCACGCCTATGCCGCCACCACGACCGACGTCGGGGCCCTGTCCAAACAGCTGGACGAACGGCTCCACCGGATCTACCCGGAAACCGCCGCGGCCCGGGCAGTCGGCGAGATCACGCTCTGGCGGGAAGACTGCCCCCTGTTCGGGATCGGCCGCTTCGCGCACCGCCCCGCCGTCACCACGACCACCCCGGGCCTCGTGCTGGCCGGCGACGGGGTCCGGATCGACCTCCCGGTCGCCCTGATGGAACGGGCCGCGACCACCGGCTGGGCCGCCGCGAACACCCTTCTGAGCGGATGGGGCGTCGCGGGCCACCCGATTCGTTCCGTCCCCAACTGCGGACGGCTCACCCCGCTCAACCGCCTCGCCCCCTGGCTCGAACGCGCGCTCCGATGAGGTCTGCCGGAACACCCTCGATCACACCACTGTCTCCGCCGGCGAATACGTCCGCCGATGCGCGACCGAGCTTTCCAGCGTCACAACCGGGTCAGGACTTGCAGGAGAACGAGTCCACGCCGAGGCCCGGATCTCCTTGCCACGGCTCGAATCCGAACTGGACACTCGTCAGGTACCAGGACGGATGGGTGATACCACGGGCGACGCTGTCGTTGGTGAAGTCCTTGATGGAGAGGTCGAGCGCCTCGGTCGTCTCCTGGCGCACAAAGGAGTTCACGTTCCAGCAGCCGTCACCGCAAAGCCGCCCGGACCACACGTCCCAGGTGGCGCCGACCTTCTGGCCCGCCGGCTGCGGCGCGCCCGCGTGATCTCCCCAGATCATGATCTCGGTGCCGTGGTTCTGCCTCGCCAGGTTCGGTGTGGGCCCGAACCAGATGCTGTACACCGCATCCCATTGCCCACCGGCCGTGTGGTAGCCGCCTGTGGTGCGCGGGGCGCCGAACTGGCTGATCTGCAAGGGAAGCCCGTTGCCAGCGAGCTGTACTTGTGCTCCGTCGGGCAGGTCGTGGATGGACGGTGCCACGGGGCCGCGGATGCGCATGCAGACCGCGGCGCCGCCTGCTGTGAGGCTGACGTCGTCGCAGCTGCCGCCGAAGGCGAACAGCTGGTTCAGGGCCAAACGATCGGCCTGCTGGTGGAGAAGCGGAACGCAGCCGACCGCGGTTTCACCACCTGGACCCTCAACGGCCAGCCCTACTCGATTTCCGCCAATCAGCAGGCGATCCCAGTCCAGCGCGGCAAGCGGTACCGGTTGTACCTGCACAACTCCACCAAGGACATGCACCCCGTGCACGGGCACATCGTCGAGGTCGCCGCGATCGCCGGGACGCCGACCGCCGGGATGTTCGAGGACGTCGTCATGCTCGGCGACTACCAGAAACTCGACCTCGGCTTCGTCGCCGACCAGTCCGGCCTCTCGCTGCTGCACGGCCGCCAGCAGCTGCACATGAACTACGGCTTCATGACCCTGCTCAATCGCCCCTGACCGCAGCGGCGCCGGCCATCCCCGGGAGACGCGGCGGTCGGCGAGCCCCGCAGCGAACATCACGGGTCCCGGCGAGCGCGGCACGACGGTGAACAGGAACGTCGCGGCCCGGCGGCGAGGTCCACGCCCAGCCAGCGTGCCCTCGGCATCCCCGACTCGGCGCAGAGATCGCACCGGCGCGGGCGCGCCGTAGGCCGTCGACACCGGAGGTTCGGCACCCCGAGCACCGCTCGGCGGAGAGCCCCGCCCGCCGAAGTGCGTCAGATCGCTCGTGCTCGGGTGTCTGTACGGGCAACCAGGCTCGTCCAGCCGAGTGGACTGGGCGCGGGGTTCTGCCATGGAGAACCCTCGGAATCCGCTGGCGGACTACCGCCGGGAGCTCTCGCGGTCGGTGAATAGATGCCCCATGCGTTGCTGTTTCGCTGCCAGGTAACGAAGATTCGCCGACGTACCACCCACCGTCAACGGAAGCCTCCGCAGGACGGAAACCCCGCCCGCTTCCAAATCCCGGATCTTCCCGGGATTGTTGGTCAGGACCTGCGTCCGCGCGATCCCAAGATCCCGCAGGATGGCCGCGGCAGCCCCGTATTCTCGTGCGTCGGCCGGTTCGCCCAGACGGAGGTTGGCGTCCACTGTGTCCAGTCCGCAGTCCTGAAGCTCATACGCCGCCAGCTTTTTCGCCAGTCCGATACCACGCCCCTCGTGCCCGCGCAGATACACCAGCACCCCGCCGTCACGGCTGATCCGGGCGAGGGCGGCGTCTAATTGCGGGCCGCAGTCGCAACGGGCGGAGGCCAGGGATTCGCCGGTCAGGCATTCGGAGTGCACGCGTACGGTCGCCTCGTCGCCCGGTTCGCCACAGATGAGCGCGACATGGTCGGCACCGGTGCGCAGGTCCAGATAGCCCACCGCGCGGAAGCGGCCGTACCGGGTCGGGAGTTCGGTTTCGGCGGTTCGCACCACGCGCGGCTGTTCACCGGCCGGGAGAGGATTCCGCAGCCGATGGGAGATCAGGTCCTCGATGCTCAGCGCGGGCAGGCCGAACCGGCGCGCGAGCTCCGCGACTCCGGGGCCGCGGAGCATTGACCCGTCGTCGGCCACCAGTTCCGCGATGGCCGCGACCGGTGCCACGCCTGCGAGTCGGCACAGATCGACCGCCGCTTCGGTGTGTCCTGGTCGCTCCAGGACGCCGCCGGGTCGCGCGCGCAGCGGGAGGACGTGGCCGGGGCGGGTGAAATCCGCGGCGGCGGCCGCCGGGTCGGCCAGCAGCCGCAGGGTGCGGGCGCGATCGGCGGCACTGATTCCGGTGCTCACGCCGGTTTTCGCGTCCACGGTCACGGTGTAGGCGGTGCCGCGCGCGTCCTCGTTGTGCTCCACCATCGGCGGCAGCCGGAGGTCCGCCGCACGGTCCGGGGGCATCGGGGCGCACAGCAGTCCGGAGGTGTGCCGCACGGTCCACGCGACCCAGCGCGCCGACGCGGTGTGCGCGGCCAGCACTGCGTCGCCCTCGTTCTCGCGGTCGGCGGCGTCGGTGACGAGCACCGGCCTGCCCTCGCGCAGCGCGTCCAGCGCCATGGTCATTCGGTCCATGACCCAAGTATAAGCATGCTTATGCCCAATGAGCATGCTTACTCGTCGCCGCGCTCCATCTCGCGCAGCTCGCGTTCGACGACGAGGGCGGCCTGACGCAGCTGACGGTCGGCGGCGACGATCTCGTCCCGGCCGAGGAGCGACCCCAGGGTGTCGCTGATTCGGAGCACCTCGGCGTCCATCTCCTCAAGCGCGGCAAGCCCGGTCTTGGTGACTTCGAGCGACAGGGCACGCTCGCTTTCCGGGTGCGCGCCGCGGGCGACGAATCCGCGCTTCTCCATCTGGGTCACGATGCGCGTCATCGTCTGCGGGCGGGCGTAGCACCGACGGGACAGCTGAGCCAGCGTCAGATGCGGCCGGTTGGCCAGGATTCGCAGCGCGGTGTAGCTCGACAGCGTCATGTTCCACCGCCGCAGCCGCGCGTTGCCGATCCGCGAGACCGCGCGCTCGAACCGGAACACGGCGTCGATCAAGGAGGACGCCTCGTCCATGCCGGTCTCCGCGCGCGCGGGCGAGCGGCCGTCGTCGAACGGATCTACGTATGGCAAGGGATCGGTCACCCCCGCAGCGTAGAGCGCCGGGCGCGGATGCGCGTCAGCATGCTTGCATTTGTATCCGCACGCTTATATTGTCTAAGCATGCTTACTTCATCCCGATTCCGCTCCGCCTTGGGGAATTTCCCCAGCGGCGTCGTGGCGATCACCGGGCGGGACGCGGACGGGCGGCCGGCGGGCCTGGCGGTCTCGTCGTTCACGTCGGTCTCGCTCGATCCGCCGCTGGTGGCTTTCCTGCCCGGCAAGACGTCCTCGACGTTCCCGGTGCTCGCCCGGCGCGGCACGTTCTGCGCCAACGTCCTCGCCGCCGGGCAGGAGGACGTCTGCCGTGCGCTCGCGGTCTCCGGCGGGGACAAGTTCGCCGGCGTCGACTGGCATCCCGGGCCGCACGGCGATCCCGTGCTCGACGGGGCCGTCGCCTGGATCGCCTGCACGATCGAGGCCGTGCACGACGCCGGCGACCACCACCTCGTCCTCGGCCGCGTCGACGACCTGGCCGCCGACACCACGGCAGAGCCGCTGCTGTTCTTCCGCAGCCAATACCACCACCTCGCGGCCTGAGCCGCGCCCCCACGTCAGCCCCGACCTCAACGGAGAGGCACGTCATGACCACACCGGCAGAAGCAAGACGCACGACGCTCGCGGCCTCGATCGGCAACACCGTGGAGACCTACGACTACGCCGTCTACGGCTTCCTCTCCGCCGTGCTGGCGAAGGTGTTCTTCCCGGCCGCGAGCACCGGCGCGGGCCTGCTGTCGTCGTTCGCGGTGTTCGGCTCGGCGTTCCTGGCGCGTCCCGCGGGGGCCTTGGTGTTCGGCCCGATCGCGGACCGGCACGGCCGCCGTCCCGCGCTAGTGGCGTCGCTGCTGCTGATGGCCGGCGGCAGCACACTGATCGGCCTGCTGCCGGCGACCGGGACGATCGGCGTCGCCGCGCCGATCCTGCTGGTGCTGTTGCGATTCGCCCAAGGGCTGGCCGGCGGCGGCGAGTTCACCACGGCGATCATCTACGTCGCCGAGTTCGCCCCGCCGCACCGGCGCGGTGCGCTCTCGAGCCGGGTGCAGGTCGGGAGTCTTGCCGGATTCCTGCTGGGCGCGGTCGTCGTGCTGTCGCTGAGCGCCGCGCTGACTCCGGCGCAAATGCTCATGTGGGGCTGGCGGCTGCCGTTCCTGCTGGCGTTTCCCATCGGCGGGATCGGCCTCTATCTGCGCAGCCAGTTCGGTGAGACCCCGGAGTTCCTCGACGCCCGCAGTCGACCGTCCGCACCGGACCGATCGGCGGACCGGCAATGGTCCTCGGTGCTCCTGCTCGTCGGAGTGTCGGTGTTGCACATCGTCGGCATCTACATGGTCTACACCTACGTGCAGAGCTACCTCATCCAGCTGCGGCTGTCCCCCGTCGCGGCAACCGCGGTGATCGCGTTCGCGCTGCTCGTCGGAATCTTCCTCGTGCTCGCGGGCGGCCGCGCCGCGGACTGGCAAGGCCGTCCGAAAGTGCTGCTGGCGTCCTCGCTAGCGGTGCTCGTCGTGAGCTACCCGTTGTTCGCCGCGCTGGCCAGCGCCCCTCCCCTGTGGCTGATCATCGTGTGCACGGTGGCGCTGTCGGCCGGCCCGGCGTTCTACTCGGGCGTCGCACCGGTCACCTACGTCCAGCTCGTTCCGGTGCGCCGGCGCGGCAGCCTCGTCGGCATCTCCTACAACGTGACTGTCGGCATCCTCGGCGGTTCGGCGGTGTTCATCTGCCAGGCGCTGGTCGAGCTGACCGGCGACCGCCGCTCCCCCGCGTACCTGCTGCTGGCCGCGGCCTCCGCCAGCGCGCTCGCCGCGTTCGCGCTCACCCGCCGCGCGGCCCGCACCCGCGCGGCTTCCTCGTCCGCCCTTCCCCTGACCGCGGAGTCCGGCTCATGACCACCTTGCCCCTGAACGACGCCCACCGCCTCGTCCTGGCCGCCACGACCCAGGCCGGGCACACCCCGGACGAGGCCGCCGTCATCGCCGAACACCTGCTCGACTGCGAACTGCGCGGGCTGACGTTCGGCGGGCTCGCCCGCGCACTGTCCATTGTGGAAAGGATGCGCGCCGCCGCCGGGGCTCCGCAGCCGATCCGGGTGCTCGAGGAGACCCCGGTTTCGGCCACCCTCGACGGCGGCGACCAGGTGGGTTACCTCGTCGGCATGCGGGCGCTGGACCTGGCGGTGGAAAAGGCCCGCGCGCACGGAATGGCCGTCGTCGGCGCCCGCAACACCTGGTACACCGGTATGTTCTCCTACTACCTGGAGAAGGCCGCCGCCGCCGGGCTCGCCGGTATGATCGCGGGCAGCGGGCCCGCCGTCGTCGCCCCGCAGGGCGGCACCGAGGGCAGGTTCGGCACCAACCCGATCGCGTTCGGATTCCCCGCTTCGCCGACGCCGGTCATCTGGGACATCGGCACCTCCGCGGTGATGTACGGCGACGTGGTGCTGAAAGCGCGGCTCGGCGAGCAACTCGAGGAGGACCAGGCGTTCGACGCTTCCGGGGCGCCCACCCTCGACGCGGCAGCGGCCCTGGGCGGCGCGTTCGGCGTGTGGGGCGGGCACAAGGGTTCCGGGCTGGCCATGGTGGTGCAGCTGCTCGGCATGATGAGCGGCGCGGCCGCGGCCCCGCCGGGCATCTCCGACTGCGGGTTCTTCGTGCTGCTGGTCGATCCGGCCACGCTCACCGACCCGGACGACTACCGCCGCCGCGTCAGCGAGTACGCCGCGTCGATCCGGGCGACCCGGCCCGTGGAAGGGGGCCCCGCCGTCCGCGTGCCGTTCGACCGGTCCGCCGCTTGCCGCGAAGAGGCGTTGCGGCGCGGCACGATCGACGTTCCGGACACGGTGGTCGCGGCCCTGCGGAAGACCGCGAATGAGTGACCGCGCGGGCGACTTCCGGATCGGCCCGTCGTCGTCGGGACGGCTGCTGTGCGGCGGCTGCGCCCCGGACGACCGGTGCCGCCTCGGCATCGAGGTCGCGCACGCCGGGGAAGTCGCGACGACGTTCGACGTCGTCTGCCCTCGGCACTGGTGCGGTGGTCCCGAGGTCGCCCACGGCGGCTGGACCGCGGCGGTGTTCGACGACGTGCTGAACACAGTCGCCCTGCGCCGCGAAGCCCGGCTGGTCACGAAATCGCTCCATATCTCCTACCACCGCCCGGTTCCGGTCGAACGGCCGCTGACGGTGACGGCGCGGATCGACAGTCACGCGGGCCGTCGCTGGGACGTCTCCGCACAGATGACCCTCGCGCACGGCACCGTCGCATTGGCCGCCGCCAGCGCGGAACTCCGCACCCGGCGGCCTGATCACTTCGCCAGGCATCAGGCCTGGCTGGCACACGATTAAGGAGGACCTGATGGTCGAATTCTTCACCGGGCTGCAGCCCCTCGAAGCGGGCGAAACCACCCCGGACGCCCTGCTCGCGCGAGTCCGGGAGCTGGACCGTTCCGAGGTGATCGACCGCGTTCTGGTCGGGTATTCCTCGACCTGGCCGCACAATCACGCGACCGCGCCGTTCGCCCTCGCGCTCACCGAGAAGTTCTCGCCGATCGTCGCGCACCGCCCGGGCGTCATGCCGCCGGCGGCCGCCGCGCGCTACTTCGCCACGCTCGACGTGCTAGCCCGCGGGAGGCTCGCGATCAACGTGGTCGTCGGCGGTTCCGACAAGGACCTGCGCCGCGAATCCGACGATCTCCCCAAGGCCGAGCGCTACCGGCGCGCGGTCGAATACCTCGACGTCGTCCGGCGCACCTGGACCTCGCCCGAACAGTTCGATCACCACGGCGAGTACTACACGGCCGAGGCGGTGAAGATCCTGACCAAGCCGGTGCAGGGACAGGTGCCGATCTTCATGGGCGGCGAGAGCGACGACGCGGTCGACTTCGGTGCCCGCCACGCCGACCTGTACATGCTGTGGGGCGAGCCGTTCGCGGGCACGAAGGAACGCATCGACCGCATCCGCGCCGCCGCCGAGCGGTACGGCCGGAAGATGCGGTTCTCCTTGAGCCTGCGCCTGTTCCTCGGCGACACCGACGACGACGCCTGGGCCCAAGCTCGCGCGGCGGAGCGGCAGATCGCCGAAGCCTCCGGGAAGTTCCTGCGCTCGTCGTCCACCGACACCTCGGTCGGCAGGCAGCGGGCGCTCGCGCTGACCGACGAGGAACTGCACGACGACTGCTTCTGGACCGGGCTGACCAAACTGCTGGGCGGTTTCGCCAACTCGCAGGCACTGGTCGGCACCCAGGAGCGCATCCTGAACACGTTGGGCCCCTATCGTGACCTCGGGGTCGACGCGTTCCTCGTGACCACCGGCGCCGAAGCGGCCTGGGACCCGGCCCTGGAGGGATTCCTCGCCCGGGCGAAGAAGGAGCTGGCATGACGCGTTCGGTCCCTCGATCCGAAGACCTCGAGGCGGAGACCGTCAGCGGGCTGATCGCCGAGCGGGCACGGCAGCACCCGGACCAACCCGCGCTCGTGGTCGACGGAGCCGAGCTGACCTACGGCGAGCTGGACCTGGCGGTCTCGCAGGTCGCACGCGGTCTGCTCGCCACCGGCGCCGCGCCGGGCGACTCGGTCGGCATTCTCCTGCCCAACCGCGCCGAATATCTGCTCGCCTGGTTCGGCGCCGCCCGCGCCGGGCTCGTCGAGGTCCCGGTCAACACCGCCTACAAAGGACAGTTCCTCGACCACGCGCTGCGCAGCACCGACGTCCGGATCCTGGTCACCGAGCCCGCGCTGCTCGGCCTCGTCGCCGACCTCCCGGAACTGCCGGACGCGCTGACCACCGTCGTCGTGCTCGACGAAGCCGCGCCCGGCCGCACGCCGCCGGGAGTGCGGGTGCTGGGCTGGCCCGAATTGCTCGCCTCCGGCGACCCAACCCGCGAGCTTCCCGCAGTCGGCCCGGCTGATCCGGTCGCGGTCATGCTCACCTCGGGCACCACCGGACGCAGCAAGGGAGTCGTCTACCCGAACCGCATGCAGGTCGTCGCGGCCAAGGAATGCACGCAGCAGATGGGCACCACCGCCGATGAGCGGCTGTACACCTGCCTTCCGCTGTTTCACGGCGCGGCCCAGGTCAACATCACCCTGCACGGGCTGTTCGCCGGTGCCACCGTGGTGCTCGGCCGCCGGTTCTCCGCGAGCCGGTTCTGGGACGAGATCCGGGCCGGCGGAGTAACCCAGTTCAACGCGCTCGGCTCGATCCTGCCGGTGCTGCTGGCCCAGCCCCCGTCCGAACGCGACCGCGACCACCGGGTCAAGCGAGTGTTCGCCGCGCCCGCTCCGCCGCAGGTGCTGGAGCCGTTCGAGGAACGGTTCGGAATCCACCTCGTGGAAGGCTACGGGCTCACCGAAATCAAGAACGTCCTCTACAACCCGTTGGCCGCGCGCAAGATCGGCTCGATCGGCGTGGCCACGGCGTCGTCGATCCTCGAAGTCCACGACGAGTCCGGGAACCGCGCGGCGCCCGGGCAAGCCGGGGAGATCGTGTACCGGCCGCGCGAGGCGAACATCATGTTCTCCGGCTACCGCGGCGAACCCGAGGCCACCCTCGCGACGATGAACGACCTCTGGTGGCACACCGGCGACCTCGGCTACACCGACGAGGACGGGTACTTCTACTTCATCGACCGCAAGAAGGACGCCCTGCGCCGGCGCGGCGAGAACATCTCCTCGCACGAGGTCGAATCGGTCCTGCTCGCCTACCCGGGCGTGGTCGCGGCGGCGGCGGTCGCCACGCCGTCGGAGCTGGGCGAGGACGAGGTCCTCGCCGTGCTGCAGCTGGAATCCGGGCGGAGGCCGGACTTCGCGGAGCTGTTCGCGCACTGCGACCGGGCCCTGCCGCACTTCATGGTCCCCCGCTACTACCGCGCGCTCGACCAGTTGCCCGTCACCCCGACCGGCAAGGTCCGCAAGACCGACCTGCGCGGCCAAGGCCGGGGCGAGGCGTGGGACGCACAGGCCGCCGGACTCGCCCCGACCCGCCATGTCTGAGCGGAAGGCGGTGCGCATCCGCGAAATCGCGCCACGCCTGACGTTCCAGGACCACATTGTGCCGACCGAGGTCAAGGTCGAGCTTGTGCAGCGGCTCGTCGACGCCGGGGTCCGCGCGTTCGAGCTGTCTTCGTTCGTGCGTCCCGACCTGATCAAGGGACTCGCCGACGCCGAGGAAGTTTTCGCGGCTGTGCTTCGCACCCCAGGCCTGCATCTCGGCTGCTGCGTCGGCAACGTCCGAGGCCTGGCCCGCGCGGTCGACGCGGGCGCGGACAGCGCGTCGTTCCTTCTTTCGGCAGACGAAGATTTCGCCCGCGCCAACATCGGACACTCCACAATAGACTCTCTGACCGAACTCCAACGCCTGGCCGCTTACGCCGCCGACCACCGCATCCAGCTCGGCACCTACGTGATCTTCGCCTGGGGCGGCCCGACCGGACCCGCCCGCGGCGCGGACGAACTGGAACCGCTGGCCCGCCGGCTTCTCGACCTCGGCGTGGACCGGTGGATTCTCGCCGACTCGTCCGGTTACGCGGCCCCGCCGCAGATCCGCAACCTCGTTTCCGCCGCACTCGCGCACATACCGGCGGAAAACCTCACCGTGCAGATCCACGACGCCCGCGGCATGGGCCTGGCCGCCCTGCTGCCCCTGCTCGACCTCGGCGTGCGAAACATCGACACCGCGCTCGCCGGCAGCGGCGGGCACCCGGCCATGCCGGGCGCGCAGGGCGGTGGGATCTGCACCGAGGACGCCGTCCAGCTGCTCGAATTGTCCGATGTGGACACCGGCATCGACCTGCCGCGCCTGATCGCGGCCGCGAACTGGCTCGTGGACGAATTAGGCGTGCCCGGCAAAGGTTCCGTCCGGCGCACCGGACCGGTGCCGGACCGCCCCGGGCAGCCGCTCGCCTTCCGCTGGTGAACCGGGATCTTCTCCCGCAACCGATCATCGCAACCGGTCAAGGAGGACCAGTGCCGAACATTGTCGTCGCCGGAGCGGGCCTGACGGGGCTCGCCGCCGCGATCTCCGCCCGCGAAGCCGGAGCGGACGTCGTCCTGCTGGAGAAGGGCAGCCGTGCCGACGTAGGCGGGAACGCCGCGTTTTCCGGCGGGCTGTTCCTGTTCTGCTACGACGGCGCGGAAGACCTCACCTCGATCACCCAGGATTTCGAACCCGGCATGCACGCCGAGGAAATCGTCGCACCGCCCTACACCCGCGAGGCCTACGCAGCCGAACTGACGGCGATGAGCGACGGCCAGGCCGACCCGAAACTGGTGGCAGCGCTCGCGGAACGCTCGCTGGACACCGTGCGGTGGCTGTCTGAGAAAGGAGTGCGCTTCACCTTCAACCGGACAGTCGGCGCACAGGTACGGGACGGCGTGCTGCACATCCCGCCCGGGCAGATCCTGACCAGCACGGGCGAAGGGATGTCGCGCGGGTTCGAGGTGATCAAGCCGCTGTTGCGGTACGCCGAGCAGATCGTCGTCGAACTGCGCTGGTCCACCCCGCTCGTCGACGTCGTCCGCGAAGGCGAGCGAGTCACCGGCGCGCGGACCCCCGATGGAGTGCTTCCGGCGGACGCGGTGGTGATCGCCAGCGGCGGATTCCAGGCCAGCCGCGAGTCGCGGCTCCGGCATCTGGGTCCGCAATGGGAGGAGGTGAAACTGCGCGGCACCCGCCAGGCGACCGGCGACGGGATCGCGGCGGCGTTGCGGGCCGGGGCCGGTCCGGCCGGAGTGTGGTCGAGCTGTCACTCCGCCGCCGTGGACCCGACCATGCCCGCCCCGGAGCGCAGCGAGGCGTCGCCACCGTTCCCACTGCACGGGTTCTGGCTCGGGGTGCTCGTCAACCGGGACGGCGAGCGGTTCGTCGACGAGGGGCCCGGCCCGTGGGTGAAGAACTATTCGAAGATGGGCAAGGCGATCATGGGCCAGCCCGGCCGCGAAGCGTACGAGATCTTCGACCAGCGTACTGCGGCGCGCGTGGCGGACGAGTTCGCCGGGGCCGCGGTCCCGGTCAGCGCGCCGACGCTGCCCGCGCTCGCCGAGTGCATCGGCGTGCCCGCCGAGGCGCTGGTCCGCGCGGTAGAGGAATTCAACCGCGCCTGCCGGGAAGACGGGAGCACGCACGGTATCGAGCCGGCCAAATCGCACTGGGCCGTCCCGCTGGACCGGCCGCCGTTCGTCGCCTACCACGCGGTGGCCGGGCTGACGTTCACGTTCGGCGGCGTGCAAATCGACCCCGACGGACGCGCTTTGGCTTCCGACGGCGCGCCCGTGCCCGGGCTGTACGCGGCGGGCGAGGCCACTGGCGGCCTGTTCTACGGCGACTATCCCGGCGGCGCCGCACTGATGCGGGCGGCGGTGTTCGGCCGTTCGGCAGGCCGCACTGCCGTGACCGAGGCTCTTCAGCGCGGCTGAAGAGCGCGCAGCAGGCCGGACGCGGACGGAGTCCGGTCGAGCCGATCGACGACACGAGGATCGCCTCGCTGCCAGCCCGGCCGTAAACCCGGTCCGCGGCCGCATGAAACCGCCGGACCATCTCGGCGACGGTCATCGACGGGAAGGTGTCCTGTTCGGCGACGAGCACTCGTCCGTCGTCGAGCAGGACACGCACCCAGGACCCGTTGCGGGCCGGAAATCGCGCCGTCAGCCCGGGGTCCGCGACCAGCCGGGAGTGGGCAGCGAGCCATTTCGCCTGGGGATCGGCCGGGTTTCGCCAGTTCCGGTCGAGAATTCCGCCGGACGCCAGCACCGACGCCACGCTGAACTGCACGCTCAGCTGCGCGGCCACGACATCGGAGATCGGCCCGCTGTTGTCGCAGCCGGGATACCGGACTGCCCGCTCAGCGAGCCCGATGCGGACGGATTCGACGCGGGCCGGATCGGGACGGTGCCGCCGCCCGATCTCCTCGGCGAGCTGGCAGGGCCCCTGCACGTAGATGCAGGCTGGCACGGGCTTGTGCACGATGTCGCGGATCGCGAAGCCAGGTCCGCCGGCGAGCCGGTGCGCCCGGTCCCGGGCGCCGAAAGCAGCGAGCAGTCCCGCCTCCCCGTCGACCGCCCCGCCGGACGCGGTCAACCCGGCGGCCGCCAGCAAAGCCGACTCGACTCCGGTCCGCGCAGCCATCGCCGAATGCAGCACATGCTCCTGCGTGGCGGCCCGCGCCCAGTGGTTGAGGCCGCACGCCGCGTTGGCCGCCATGCCGAGCGCTGCCCGGGTCGCGGCCTCGTCGAGAGCGAGCAGGTGGGCGCACGCGGGCGCCAGCCGCGACGGGGCCGAGCACACCGGTGGGCCGGAAGGTCGCGGCCACTTCGGACGTGCTCATCGCCGAGCCGACGCGGCACATCACCTCGTAACCGACCACCGCCGCGGGCAGCACACGCCCGCCGGACACCTCGTGCTGCCCGGCCAAGGCCAGCAGCGCGGGGAAGATCACCATGCCGGGATGCGACGAACTCTCGACGTGCGTGTCGGTCCGGCCAGTCGCCGCCGCGGGCATGCTGTCGAGGTACGCCGCCGTCGGGGCGGGCGCGCTGGCCGCGGCACCGAGGACGAGCGCGGTGCCAGCGTGCGGTTTTCCCAGTGCGCACAAGGCAATGCGGCTCTCGTCGGAAGGCACCAGAGCCGCGGACAGGAAGTCCGTCAGACACAGCTTGGCTTTGTCGAGGACGTCCACCGGCACCAGTGATGTGGTGGTCCCCACGCAGACATCCGCAAGTTCTCCCGCAAGGTCGTCGCCCATGGTTGATAGCATAAGCATGCTTACGCTTGAAACGCATGCTTATGGAGGTTCCGCGATGCTCTACGAACTGACCCATCTCGCGCTGAAGCTCTACACGGTCCCCAAAGCACTGCCCGCCCTGGAGGATTACGCCACGAACGCGGCGGCGCGCGGCAGGCTGCTCGGCTGCTGGGAGACCGAACACGGAGAGATCGTCGGCCGTGTGCTGCTGCTCCGGGAATTCGAGGACGCGGGCGCACTCGCCGAAGAACGGCAACGGATCCTCACCAGCGCCAATCCGTTCGGGGTCGGCGAGCACCTGGATTCGTTCACCGTCAGCAGCTACGCGCCGTTCCCGTTCCTCCCGCTCGTGCAGACCGGACACTTCGGCGATGTCTATGAATTCCGCACCTACGAACTCAAAGTCGGCGGCCTGCCGCCCACGATGGCCGGCTGGGAGGCCGCGCTTCCCGAACGCACCAAGCTTTTTCCGCTCACCACAGCGATGTACGGCCTGGACGGAATCCCGCGCATCACGCACATCTGGCCGTTCCCCAGCCTCGACGGCCGCCTCGCCATCCGCCGCGAGTCCTACGAGCGGGGAATCTGGCCGCCGGAGAACGGTCCGGAGAACATCGCCCGGGCGACTTCGAGCATCGCCATCCCGACGGCTTTCTCACCGCTGCACTGAACGGCCGGCGGGCGCGGTTCGCGGTCTCGAGGTGCTTCGGCCGCGGGCCGGTCCGCTGGGCCTCGACGCTGACCGGCACCAGGAACACGCCACCTTCCTGATCGAACAGGATTGCTCATCGCCGACTCCCTTCTCGTGGTCGCGCTGTCTCTCGGAAGGGCCGCGAGTTCCCGAGAAAGAAGGAGGCATTGCTGGGCATGGCCGAGGAGAGGCGCTGAGCGCACGAGGCCCCGGCCCGACGTGCGGCGTGGAGATCAGCGTCGGCGACGACGTGGTGACTGTCCTCCGGGACGCCGCCATGAAGAAGCCGTCACAGAAAACGCGCGCGTCCTCCAGTGACCCGAACCGCTCAGGGAAGTCGTGCATATATTTCAGGTTTTTGAACTGAGCCTCTGAATACGGGTTGTCATTCGAGGTGCGCGGGCGGGAATAGGACCGGATGACACCGAGATCGACAAGCAGTTCCGACACCGGTTCCGACACCATCGCGCCACCACAGTCAGCGTGGATGGTATGCGGCTGACTGCCATTGCGATTCATGGCGTCATCGAGGAAATCCTTAGCAACGACCGCGTCCTCCGCGGCGGCGTGCCCCTTCGTGACCGTCGCCCGGCACCTGCCGAGCCGGTGAGCTCGTGGTCACGGCACACCTGGATCGAGTGGTGCCACGGCCGCCGTCCAGAGGGAAGCGGCCGTGGCACATCCCCCTCCAGCCGGCCGCCTCCCTCACCCTTTGCCCTTCCGTCTGAAAGCCGGTGCCATGACCCACGACCCGCCGGCGCCGCGGCATTCCGCCCTTAACTGTCCCGTGCACTGCAAGATCGGTGGCGCGAAGACGGCGCCGCGTTCGACCTTGGCGCGACGCTACGGCGGGGCGATCAGCTTCACCTGCTGCAGAGCGCACCGCCGCGCGAGCCTACTGGTGAAAGTGCACGTCACCGGTGCAAGACGGCACGAACACCCTTGCCGTGGGCGGAGCGCAGCTGGCCAGTATTCCGCGGGAGCGGACGATTCCGGACGGGTGAAAATCCAGCCTGCCAGCGCGGGTCCCTACGGTGAACTGGCGTCAGCGCGCGCCGCCCTCCAGATCGAGCAGCTGGCGATCGGACGACTGGAAGATCAGCACGTTGTTGATGTTCACCGTCCACTCGTTGACGAACTTGTCCGGATGGAAGTAGGACAGCCGGGTCTCCTGCATCCTCGCGGCGAGCATGTCGCTGGCGACGCCGGTGAACGCCGGCTGGCCGGGCCACACCTCGAGCGGTACCTCGTCCGCCAGGACCAGCCCGGGCCGCAACGACACGATCAGCGTGGGCGACACGGGAAAGTCCGACCGGACAAGCACTTCCACTTCGAATCCGGGCGGCCGGGCCGGCATTTCGTACTCTGATGGCCGGAGCTGCGCCTGCGCGAGCTTGGCGGCGACCACGGCCGCGGCACCGGGCTGCTCTGGCGCGGCCGGCGACGGCCGGCCCGGAGCCGGCTTGATCTCGCCGAAGGCGACCGTCAACGGGCCGAACCGCAGCGGCCCGGGCGCGGTCGGCCGGACGACCACCTGTGCGGTCCTGGCCAGCCGCTCGTCGTCTTCGTATCCCGCGGGCAGGAGCAGGTCCACGTCGGTTTCCGGCCCGAGGTCCTGACCGAGCCCGCGCGCGAGGGCCTCGGATTCGGCAAGCAGGTTGAGAGAAAGGTCCACCACGCCGTCGACCGCGTCGACGAGGTCGCTGCCCAGCTCGTCAATCCGCTCCTCGCGCCGGCCCCTCAGCCCCAGGCGGCTCGACCGGGGGAGCTGGTTCCGGGCCTTCTCATAGGCTTTGGGGCCAAAGAGCGGAAGCGCCTCGGTCAGCGCCCGGAACGCCGCATCGTTCAACGCGCTCAGCGCCGCGGGGACGGCGTCGGGACGGCCAGCGGAGAGGGAGCACAGCGCCACGTACCGCTCGGCCACCGCGATCTGCAGCGGGGACTTGGCTGAAGCGGCCGCGGCGGCCTCGCGGAACAAGTCACGCGCGCGGGTCAGCTCGGCGGCCCGCGAGTTCGGCTCTGGCGCCGTGCTCGCGTCGCGCAGCGCCCGCTGCCCTGCACCCAACGCGATCGTGTATCGCTGGTCTAGCAACTCTTCGAGCTGACGGCCGATCCCGGCCAGCTGCTCGCTCACGCGATCTTCGCTGGCCACCACTGCGCCCAGAAGCTCCGAGGCCAGCCCGCTGAGCTCGTCGTTCCCGGTCAGCGCCCGGATCAGCTGGGAAGCGCCGTACTTCGCGGCGATCGTGGCGATCGCTGTCAGTGGCTCCATTGTCTCACCTTAAGCCCATGACAGTCCGGGCCAACCCGGCCTAAAACCTACGACCAGAACCCCGCCGCCGATGATACGGAAGCACACGCGTCCACGGCGAGCGGAGCACCCCGATCAAGCAGATCGCGCGGTGGGGCCGGACGACGGCCTGGGAAGAGTTTCGCCCCGCCACGACCCTCAGCTCGGTTGCTCTGAAGAGCCCGAGGCAAGGAACCACCGTAGTCGCCACAGCCGCTTCAGGACCGTGATCAGTTCCAGCGCGGCGCTGAGCGTGTCCACCACCCGGCGCGGCCGGGCAGCTGGCAGCGATCAGCTGGGTTACGTGGCCGCCAGAACGCAGCGGGTGCAGCAGCAGCTGCATCCCCCAGCCCTCACAACGGGCCACTTCCGCTCGGACAGCGGGCACGGCTCCCCGGGCGCCGCGCAAGGCGCGGCCATGACTCAGCGAGAAACGGAGAAACGCCATCAGGATCGCCCGGCAGATCCGGGACCGTCCTCCCGCACCGATGCCCGCGTGATCGGGGCACGGTGCGCGCCACCCGCGGAACGGCCGCGGGTGCGCTCACGCACCCGATCTGCCTGCCGGGGGCGCGACGCCTCCATCGTGACAACGCCCGGATCGAGGACTCCCGGCCATCACCCAGAACCTGTCCTTCCCGCACAGACAACCAGCCGGCGATCGGGCCTTGTCCCGCCGGCACCGTACTCGGCCGCCAACTCGCGGCCACACCCCGCTCCGTCGCCCTGCACCGCAACCCGTCCAGCACGGGACCGGGTGACCCCGGCCCAAGCACTCGCCACGACCAGCATGGTGTCCCATCAAGCCGACGACGACCGATCCCTTTTAGCCAGGCCAAATCCACCCGACTTTCGCCGAGGGCAAACAAACGGCGCGAGGTTCAGTAGAATCGACTCCGCCCTGACGACAACACGTGGACCGAGCAGGGAGCGCGGTCACCCGAGTCCGGTGCCCTCCGCAATGAGGGCTTGGTCCCGCGAATTTCCAGCTCTGCGCAGCCGATTGCGTTTTCCCACAAGGAATCCGCAAGCCCCCCGTCGCAGGCTGGGCCGACGCGGCGACCGCCGCGTGGAGAGGTGGGACAGTCGCATGATCAGGAAAGTTCTCGCGACCCTGGGGGTAGCGGGCACGGCGCTACTGGGAGTGGTGGCGCCAGCCACGGCGCAGACGCAGGCCGCGCCGGACTGCCAGTACACCGGCGGCTACGGCACAATTGTGAAGACCGCGCCCGTGACGGCGCTGACGGGCGGCACCCGGGTCGCCACCGTCGAACTGTGCCGCGACAGCGCCTACAACTACTGGGCGTTCGCGATCTACAGCAGCCCTATGACAGCCAGTGAGTACGCGCAGGCTTACCTGCAGACCTACCGCGACGGGTCGTGGGTCAGCGACGTCACGTGCGACGACAAAGCCGGTGGCGGCAACGGCCACGTGGCGTACACCCAGACCCGGTGCTGGACGGCGAAGGTGAACGGGGTCAGCGGGCACTACACATTCCGCGCCCGGTCGGACAAGTTCAGCAGCCACACCAACAACCTGCTGGCCTCCGGCTCTACCGTCACCGCCCGCTGACGGACCGATCTCGCCCGGGCCGCCGGAGTCACCGCTCCGGCGGCCCGGACCGGTCCAGGGCCGCCAAGTCCCGCCGGATCCTCTTGGCGTCGTCGTGACGACCCTGGTCCCGGTACTGTTCCGCCGCCTGCTGCCACACGGAGCGGGCCGAGTCGCCCCGCCCCAGCGCTCGGTACGAGTTCCCGAGGGCGGCCAGGGTGTCGGCCTCCTGGTATGCCTCGCCCAGACCGCGGAACAGGTGTACCGCCTGCTCGTAGTGCTCGACCGCGGTTGCCGGCCGGCCGGCATGGTGGGCGATGTAGCCCAGACTGTCCAGGGTGTGGGCCTCGGCTTCGGGGTCGTCGAGGGCCCGGTGCAAGGCCAGCGCCGCCTCACAGTGCGCCCGGGCCTGTTCGTAGTCGCCGAACCGGGCGCTGTACCAGCCGACCTGGTTGAGCGAACGCGCTTCCCAGACCGCGTCGCCGATCACGCGGTGCAGTCGCAGCGCGTGCTTCGCGTGCTTCACCGCCTTCGCGTCGCCTTGCTGCTGTTCCCACGCCCGCGCCAACTCGAAGTGCGCGCGGGCCTGGTTGAGGTCGTCCCCGTGGCGTTCGGCGAGTGCGACGGCCCGATCCAGGTGCTCGATGGCTTTGTCGTGCCGCTGCAGGTTCGTGTAGGCGCGGCCCAGGAACCGGTGGGTGCGGCTGGCGATCGAGCGATCGCCGAGGTGCTCGGCGGCGGCCAGACCGGCCAGCCACACCGCGAGCCGCTTGTGGATGTGCCCGCGGCGTTGCTGGTACGTCGTCAACGTCCACGCGAGGTTCCACGTCGCCCGGTGCCACCCGCGTGCGGCGGTTGTCCCCTGCGCCGCGATCAGGCAAGCGTGCTCGGTGTCGAACCAAGCCAGCGCCGCCGCCGCGTCCGGCAGGGCCAAGGGTTCGACCTCGGACGGGTCGAGTGCGACGCCAGGGCGATGGGGATTCAGCCACTGGTCGGCGCCGTGGGCGGTGTGCAGCAGGAAGTCCACCACCCGGCGCACCGCGGCGTCGCGGACGTCCTCGGGCAGCTCGTGCGCGAGGTCGGCGGCGTGGCGGCGGACGAGGTCGTGCATCCGGTACCGTCCCGTGGCGTCCTCGACCACCAGCGACGCTCCGGTCAGTCGGGCCAGGGCCGCCGCCGCAGCGCCCGGGGATAGCCCTGTGAGGCAGGCGGCCGCTGGCAAGCCGATGTCGGGGCCGGGCGCGATGCCGAGCAACGCGAACGCCGTGACCTCCGCCGGGGCAAAGGAGCGGTATGACCACGAGAGCACTGCCGGCAGGCTCGCGCTCGGGTCGTCGTCGGCGAGCGCGGCCAGTCCGCGGTCGGCCAGTTCGTCGGCCAGGACGGCCAGCGGTAGCCCGGGGCGAGTGCAGGCGTTGGCCGCGGTCAACGCCAGGGCCAGCGGAAACCCGCCGCACAGGGCGATCAGCTGGTCCACGGCCGGCATTTCGGCCGCCACCCGCGCGGCCCCGAGCCGGTCGATGAGCAGGGCGCGGGCCTCGGCGCCGGACAGCGCGTCCAGTGGCAGGTGCCGGGCGGCGTGCCGGGCGAGCAGCCCCGGCAGCTGGTTGCGGCTGGTCACCAGGACCGTGCACGTGCCACCGCCCGGCAGCAACGGCCGGACCTGGCCGGTGTCGAGGGCGTTGTCCAGCATCAGCAGCAAGCGCTTGCCCGCGACCAGGCTGCGGAACAGCGCCGCCCGGCTGTGCGTGGCGGCTGGCATGCGGCGCGGTTCGACGCCCAGGTCTTCGAGGAAGCCGCGGACGACCTCGGCCGGGTCCAGCGGCTCCTCGTCGGGCGCGAACCCGCGCAGGTCGACGAACAGCTGCCCGTCGGGGAACCGACCGGCGTTGCGGGCAGCCCAGCGCAGCGCCAGCCAGGTCTTGCCGATGCCGCCGGCCCCGGCGATCGCGGTGACGGCTCCGGCGGTGTCGAGCTCGGCGAGTTCGCGGTCGCGGCCGACGAAAGACGCGGGGGTGGCGGGCAGCTGGCGGAGCACCGCCGCCGGTCGGGGCGTGGGGTCCGGCGCGGCCAGCAGGCGCCGGTGGATGCCCTGGAGGGCGTCGCCGGGTTCGGTGCCCAGTTCGTCGATCAGCCGGGCGCGGACGCGGCGGTAGTGGTCGAGCGCGTCGGGGCCTCGGCCGGCCTGGTCGAGGGCGAGCAGGTATTGGCCGGCGACGCGCTCGTCGAGCGGGTGCTCGGCGGCCCGCGCGGCGAGCTCCGGCACCAGCTCCCGGCCGTGGCCCAGGCGCAACCGGACCTCGGCCAGTTCGTGTTCGGCGGCCAGCCGCTCCCGCCCGAGCCGTTCGCGCTCGGTTTCGGCCCAGCCCCCGGTCAGGCCAGCCAGGGCTTCGCCGCGCCAGAGCGCGAGTGCTTCGGTCAGGAGCCGCGCAGCCTCGGCGTCGCCGGTCTCGCCGCGGCCACGGGCGGCGAGCTCCCGGAAGAGGCGCAGGTCGACGTCGACGGTCGGGCTCGTCTCCAGGACGTGACCGCCGGTCCGTCGTGTGAGGCTCACGCCGGCGCCGGAGAGGGCTTGCCGCAGCCGGGAGACATAGCTGTGCACGGCGGCCCGGGCTCGCGGCGGCGGCTCGGCGCCCCACACCCGCTCGGCTAACCGCTCCAGCGGCACCAGCCGGTCCGCGTCGACGGCGAGGGCAGCGAAGACACACCGCTGCCTAGCCGGTCCGAGGTCCAGGAACCGGCCGTCGCCGTCCGCGCTCACCTCACCCAGCAGCCGCAACACAACCCCACCCCCTCCAACCAGGGCAATGCGGACACCGGCAAGCAAAGCACACGCCGGCTGGCCACGATGGCGTTCGACAGAGAAGAGGCCCGGCTTCCGACAGGTAGGGCGGGCTGAGCGCACGAGGGGGAGGATGCGGCCAAGCCCGCGCGGCCAAGCCCGCGCGGTCGAGCGTAGCGGCCCGAAGCCGCATTCCGGGTGAGCGTCGTCCCACGCTGTCTCGCCCTGCGGCGCAGTCGGCGGCACAGGCTGCGGTCGTACAGGTCCACCGAGCCGGAGATCATGCCGCCTCCGTGCAGGTCGACCGTTGCCGGCCCCGCCGTGTCAGGGTCGCATCCCCGCGGGGTGTACCAGCGGAGCGGCACCTGCGCTCCGTCGTAGGAATGAGCGGTGTGTCGCGCGCGGATCACGTCGTCGAGGACCGGCAGTTGCGAGCTCCCGCTCCAGGAGCGGAGGGTCGCAGGTTCAAATCCTGTCATCCCGACGGCAAGGGCTGGACCTGCGGGTTCAGCCCTTTTTCGTGCCGCCGGACGCGGCCCGGGAGCTAGCACAGCGCTCAGTGACACTTCGCTTTGAGAGTGAGCACATGAGGACGCAGCCAGCCGCAACCCCCGCCCCAGCCTGGGCACAGGCCCTCATCGACGAGTGGTCGATGACACTGGAATCCGAGAACAAGAGCCCCAAGACGATCCGGTGCTACACCGACGTCGCCCGGAAGTTCCACGGATGGCTCGCCGAGCCCATCGCACCACCCGAGGTCGTCGATCGTCGGGCGTGGCTCGACCGCCTACCTGCTTCACCGACGGCCCCCGAGCACTACCGTGACGGGCACGTCAAGGCCTGGATCGCGTATCGCCTGGCGACGACCAGCCCCGGCAACGCCAACAACAACTACCGGGCGCTACAGACCTACTTCAAGTGGCTCCTCGATGAGGATGAGATCGAAACACACCCCATGGCGAGGATGAAGCCGCCGCATGTCCCCGACCAACCGGCGCCCATCACGTCAGTCGATTTCATCAAGAAGGTGCTCGCCGGATGCGCAGGCAAGGATTTCGTCAACAGGCGCGACGAGGCGATCATCCGACTGATCTGGGATACCGGCGGTCGTCTCTCTGAGATCGCGAACATCGACATGGAACGCGACCTTGACCTGCAACGGCGGGTGGTGAACGTTCTGGGCAAGGGCGGGAAGTGGCGAGCCCTTCCGTTCACTCCACTCACCGGCAAGGCCATCGCCCGCTACGTCCGCGTCCGATCTCGGCACCCCCATGCCGATATGACCACGCGACTGTGGCTCGGCGAGTATCGACGTCGCACTCCATTGTCGGATAACGGCATCAAGATCATGCTGCGACGCCGGGGCCGCGCTGCCGGCGCGCAGGAAGAACTTGGCCGCGACCTCCACGCACACCTTGGCCGTCACTTCCAATCGCATCACTTCCTGAAGGCCGGCGGCAGCGAGGGCGACCTGATGCTGCTGAACGGCTGGACCACCCCGCAGATGGCGCGCCGATACGGGAAGAGCGCCGCAACCGACCGGGCACACGAGGCTGCGCAGCGTATTCGCGTCGGCGAACTGCTGTAGCAGCCTGCTGCAGCTGTCACGCAAATTGGAAGGTAGCCCGCAAACTAGGCTTGCTCCTTTGAAGTGTCACTCCGACTTGTCCACCTCCAAAGGAGCAAGTCGTCCGGGAACCTCGTCCCTGGAGCATTCCCATTGCCGCGGCCAAGGTCGCAGCAAAGCCCTGGTTGCAAATCCGCGCAGACCTAGTGTCTCGTAAATCTGAGGGGTTTACTTGGCGTTGTTGTCGACAAGCTTCTTGATGTTGGTCTGTACGAGCCTGACCTTGGCCAAGATCTCTTCGGCCGTGGCGGTCCAGGCGAAGGGCGCGGCGGTGGCGTTCCAGTGCGCGATCTAGTCGCGGATCTGGGCGATGAGGACCTTCACCGAGCTGAACGTGCCTCGCCGGATGGACTGGCGAGTGATGATCCCGAACCACGTCTCGATCTGGTTGATCCACGAGGAACCCTTGGGAGTGAAATGAAACCGCACCCGAGGGTTGGCCTCCAGCCAGGCCATCACCTCCGGCGTGGTGTGCGTCGAGAGGTTGTCCAGCACGACATGGACATCCTTGCCCTGGTGGGGTTTCACTGCTTTCTTGAGGAACGCCAGAAAATACGCGCCATCACGGGCCGGCGTGCACTCGCCCAGAACTTCACCGGTGCCCACGTTCAACGCGGCGAACAGGTTCGTAATACCATGCCGAACGTAGTCGTGGGTGCGCTGCTCGGTCGCCTCGAACGTGATCGGCAGCAGCGGCTGGGTGCGGTCCAGGGCTTGGATTTGCGTTTTCTCCTGCCGCCTCTACCGCGACGCCGACAACCACGTCTCGGGCGCCCCGACAGTCGGTGCCCTGCGCCGCGAGCTCCTGGACCACGCCGAGACCGCGGCCTGCTGCCCGCCCGTCGGCGACCGGGCCCGGCCGCCGACGTCCTTGCCGGACTGGCGTGCCCGCACCACCCCGACCGACCCCGCCGAACGGGCCATCCACCAAGCCATCCTGCGCAGCTTCGCCACCACCGGCGCCCCGCCACCGCCGACCCTGCTGGATCAGACCGCCGCGGCGTTCAGGACCTCAGCAGGCGTGGTGCTGCAACGCCTGCACGAACGCGACGTCATCCGACTCGACTCCGCCGCCCGGATCCGGGCGGCGTACCCCTTCTCCGCCGTCCCCGCCGGGCACCGCGTCCAGCTCGCCGGAGGCCCCACCGTCGAGGCGATGTGCGTGATCGACGCTCTCGGCATCCCGGCCATGCTCGAGACCGACGTCGTCATCACAACCACCGCGCCCGGCGGCGACCACACCATCACCGTGACCGTCACCGGTGGCCAGGCAACGTGGGATCCGCCGACAGCGGTGGCCTTCCTCAGTGCGCAGGCCGGCGACGGCCCGTCAGCCGATACCTGCTGCAACTACCTCAACGCCTTCCCCGATCACAACGCCGGCCAGGCGTGGACCGTCGCCCACCCCGACGTCCCCGGCGAACTCGTCACGCCCGGGCAAGCCGAACAACTCGGGCGGCACATCTTCGAACAGGCGCTCGCTGTCGATAACAAGCCCTGACGACACCGACGCTGTGGACTGCCCCGCGCAGCGAAGGCGACGTGCTGGACGGCGAAGCGGGTGTCAGCAGCGGTCGGCGTCAGAGCTACGGTTCCGGCTACGGCGACAACTCGTTGCTGGGCAAGAAAAGCTACGCGCTGCGGATCGCGTCGGTCATGGCCCATGACGAAGGCTGGCTCGGCGAGCACATGCTCGTCCTCAAACTCACCTCTCCGGCGGGCGCGGTCCACTACCTCGCCGCCGCGTTCCCCAGCGCCTGCGGCAAAACGAACCTCGGCATGCTGCAACCGACCCTGCCCGGCTGGAAAGCTGAAACCCTCGGCGACGACATCGCGTGGATGCGCTTCGGGCCCGACGGCGGCCTCTACGCCGCGAACCCCGAATTCGGGTTCTTCGGCGTCGCCCCCGGCACCGGCTACCGCACCAACCCGGTCGCCATGGACATGGTCGAAAAGGGCAACACGATCTTCACCGACGTCGCGCTCACCGACACGGGCGACGTCTGGTGGGAGGGCATGACTGACCAGACGTCGGAACACCTCACCGACTGGCAGGGCCACGACTGGCACCCCCGGCGCAGCCGGGCCCGCGGCGCACCCCAACTCCGGCGTGCTGTCCGGCGACGCCACCACCTGTCTGAATTCCAGCGGCATCCGCGACGTCGTCCTCACCGACACCCTCCCCGTCCCGGCCGAGAAGCACGTCACCCAGCTCAGCGTCCAGTCCACCGCACCTCTGCTGGCCCGCGCCATCAACGAAATCTTCACTGACGGATCAGTCACCAGCCTCTTCACCACCGGCACGTGACCGACCGACGCGGCGGCCGTCAGCGCATTGAGCCGGTTTATGAAGGTGCGCCTGAAACGGGCCGAGCCAGCACGGCCAGCAGCAGGGCACCAAGATCGTCACTGTCGGCGAGCATGTCCAGGGTGCCGGTGGCCCGCAGGACGTAGCGGGCCTGGCCGCTGGCATGCAGAACGCGGTAGGACGTGCCGTAGTCGATTGCGGTGGCGTAGCCGGTGAGCAGCGCGTGCATTCCGGCGATGCTCAGGGCGGTGACGTCGTGAAGGTTGATTACGAGCGTATCGGGACGCTCGAGGAGGATCACCTCGGTGATCAGCAGTTGCAGGTCGATGGCCGCGGCACCCAGCACGCAGCCCGCCACGTCCACCCGCATGTCCGTATCGCTGTCGTGGTGGATAGCCACGGAGAAAGTCACCGCTGCGGCCCCCTGCCACTCGAAGACTGCGCGGCGGGGCCCGGGCCGACAATCGAAGGGCCAAGGCTACTCCCGTCGATCTCGAAGGGGGGCGGTCGGTGTGCGCCGTCTCGCCGCCGAGCCCGCCGCGTCCGCTGCGGCAGCACCAACGCGAGAAGGATGAAACTTCGGTCACGGTGACCTCGTGGTGGAGGCGTGATAAGTCCACGACGAGCCGGGGGCTGCGGGAGTGGGAGACGCAGGGTAGATCAGGTCGGTGCGGTCGCGTCGGGCGTGGGGAAGGATGTCGTCGCGATGGTCGGGGGTGCCGTTCAGGACGTGGAGTTCGCAGGTGCCGCAGAATCCTTGTTCGCAGGAGGAGGGTGCGGTGGGCACGACGTCGCGGATCACGGCGAGGAGGCTGCGGTCGGCCGGGACCGTCAGCACCCGGCCGCTGCCCGCCAGCTCGACCTCGAACCCCGAACCGCGGCGCGAGCAACAGAGCGGTGGTGATCCCGGCGATTCCCGCGCCGATCACGGTGACCTCGGCCCGGTGCGCACCGGTCAGGGGCGGGTACGAGGGTACGGCGGGGACGGTGCTGAGCCAGAGGGACTGTTCCGCGGTGGTGGTCATCGGCGGCTGTCGGGGGCGGAAGGGCCGGCCACCCGGGTGGCGCGCGCGGTGACCAGGCCGAGCACGATCATGGCGGCGGCGAGGCCGAGGTGCAGCCAGTCGTCCGCGGTGTTGAGCGGCACGAAGTTCGCGGCCGAGTCGTGGTCGATCACCAGGCCGTAGATCCACAACACCAGGTAGATCACGCCGCCGCCGACCAGGAAGCCACGGGCTGAGCCGGGGGTGCGGGCCAGTGCCAGGCCGGCGATGCCGAAGAGCAGGTGCACGATGTTGTGCAGGACCGACACCGTGAACAGTCCGAGCAGCATCGCCATCGAGTGGTGCCCGGCGAAACTGAGCTGGTCGAAGTTCGTGGTGAGCCCGGGGATGAATCCGGCTATGCCGACGACCAGGAACACCACGCCGAATACGCCCGCGACGGGTTGCGCCGGAGTGCGGCTGACGCCGCCGGGAGTGACGTCCTGAGCGGAACGGCCGGCCTGGGGATCAAGCGGGGTAGCCATGACGACGACCTCTCTTCCATCGTGACTGCTTCTGGTTGTGGAAACGGGCCAGGCGGCACCAGGCGACCGGGTGCGCTGCCGCCATCCGTTCGTGCGACAGGCGAATCCGTCCTAGTGCTGGGCAGGCCGGTCGACGTCGCCGCGCCACGCCCCGGTCTCCTGGCCGCCGCGATCCTCGATGAACGCCTTGAACCGCTCCATGTCGCCCTTGACCTTGCGGTCGAGGACGCCGGTCTTGTCCGCGACGTTCTCCCCGAATCCCTCCGGGTCGATCTCGATCTGCGCGGTCACCCTGGTGGTGGTGTCGTCTATGCGGTGGAACGTGATCACCCCGGCGTGGGTGGGCCCGGCGTCCGACGTCCAGGCGACGCGCTCGTCCGGATGCTGCTCGGTGATCGTCGCGTCGAACTCCCTGATCACCCCCGCGACCTTGACCTTCCAATGGGTGTGGGTGGCGTCGGTCTGCTTGATCTCCTCGACGCCGTCCATGAACCGCGGGAACGACTCGAACTGGGTCCACTGGTTGTAGGCGGTGGAGACGGTGACCTTCACGTCAACGGACTCGGTGATGGTGCTCATCGGGAAACCCCTCCTAATGCCGCGAGAATGCGTCGTCCAGTTGCGGACGGTTCGGGCATACCCGTCCGCCTCGGGCCTAAACGGTGCCTACAGCGGCCGGTATCCAGGGCGCGCCAAGCCGATTCCGGGTCGCGCCGCGCGAAAGTTCGGCTACGACGCGAACGGGTATCCAGACCGCGACCGCGAATATCGCGGGAAGCGCGTCCGACGCGCAGCAGTTCCTGTCCGCTGTCGCATCGCGCACCGCGCCCGGGCCTTTCACCGGCGGCGGTGGTGTTGGTCAACTACTCAGCAGTGAGCGAAGCCCGGCTGAGCACCGAAAACCTGAACCCGGCCGGAGGACGGACCTCGATGGCCCCGGCTCTTCCTCGCGCTCCGAGTACACGACCGGCCTGATCGACGCACAAGGCGGCTGGGGCGCAGTCAAGGCACTGCGCGGCTACTTCGACCTCTTCGGCGCGGCGAACCCGTTCAGCCAGAACCAGCTCGGCGCCACCCTGATGGACGGCCGGTACCTCAATGCCCTGGCGCGGTACTCACCCGGCATGCGGATGACCGCCGAACCATCGCTTACGCCGGTGCCGATCAGCCCGGTCCTCAGGGGCGCCGCCAGCTGTCGTCCGGGAAGGCGGTGCCGGCTTGCGCGCCCATTTGGGTGAGGCCGCCGTCGACCAGGAGCGAAGCGCCGGTGATGTAGCCCGCCGCCGGAGTGGCGAGGAAAGCGATCGCCGCCGCCACCTCGGGGGCGTCACCGGTCCGGCCGAGCGGAATGCCCGGCCGGTGCTGCTCGCGCGGGTCGGCGTCGGTCTGCCCCGTCATCGGGGTGGAGATCTCCCCCCGGTGCGACCGAATTCACGGTGATGGCGTACTCGGCCAACTCCAGTGCCAGGACTTTGGTGAGGGCACCCGCACCGGCCTTCGCGGCGCAGTACGGCGCGGCACCGACCCGCGGCACGTGCTCGTGCACGCTGGTCACCGTGATGATCCGGCCGCCGCGTCCCGCGTCGATCATGTGCCGGGCGGCGCGCTGGCAGCACAGGAACACACCGTGCAGATCAACATCGACGACTTCGCGCCAGCGGTCGAAGTCCAGGTCCATGACGCGTTCGGCGGTACCCGTCCCGGCACAGTTCACCAACACGTCGATGCCGTTCAGCTCCTCGGCGAGCTCGTCGATCACGTCCACCGCCCCGGGCAGGTTCGTGAGGTCGAGTTTGCGGAGGTGGGTCACGGCCCCGGATTCCCGTGCCTCGGCGGCAGTGGCCTCGGCACCTTCGGAGTCGGCATGGTAAGTGATGCCGACGTCGAGCCCGCCTCCCGCGAGCGCGACTGCCACGGCGCGGCCGATTCCCGAGTCGGCTCCGGTGACGACAGCGGTTCGCGGGCCGTCGAGGTCTCCCGGCAGTGGGGCGGGGTTCGCCATGATCTGCTCCTTCCCTTCCGGCTTCCCGGCTACCCTGACAACGCACCGGTAAACAGCTGTGCGGCCAGGGCTCGCACCGCCGGGCCGACCTCGCTACTGTCGGCCGGCCGCGGGTGTCGCCGCCTGCAACGCCGGCCAACACGGCGACTTCGCCGGCCCGGTGCACTGACCCGGTTACCTGGGTGTCCGCCGGCTTTCCGGAACCACACCCTGCCGAACCGGCGGCCCGGATTCCTCGACGAAGCCGGCTGATCCCGCTGGAGATCTTCGTGCCCGAAGCCGGCGTGGTGCACCAGCGATCACCACTACCGCGATGCGCTTGTGCCGTCCCCTGCGGGCCAAGCGCAGGCGAACGCAGAGAGGCAAAGAGCCTTCCCGGCTCCGCCCGCAGTAGCTCGGCATCGTCGTCCGGCTCGATCCGAGGAACGGGAATACCCGCTGGGGAGCCACGTTTAACGTCGTTTTCCGCGGCTATCTGTTGACCATGCGCATTCTGCTCTGGCACGTCCACGGTTCGTGGACCGACGCCTTCGTTCGCGGCGGCCACCGGTACTTTCTGCCGGTGTCGCGCGAAGGCGGCTCCGGGGGTCTCGGCTTGGCGGGGCGCGACTGGCCTTCGGCCGCGGAAGTACCGCTCGACCGGCTCGCCGACGCGGAACCGGACGTGGTGGTCTTGCAACGCCCCGAAGAGCTGGAGACCGTCCGGGCCCAGCTCGGAGACAGCGTGCCCACCGTCTACGTGGAACACAACGCGCCTCGTGAAGGCGCGGCCACGAGCCGTCATCCGCTGGCCGGGCAGGACACCATTCCGATCGCGCACGTCACGCATTTCAACGCGCTGATGTGGGATTGCGGCCGCGCGTCGACCGTCGTCATCCCCCACGGCATTCCGGATCCCGGCGCCGGCCGGTGACCTCCTTGCTCTCCGTTATTCTTGGGCTGGGTCGACGGCAAGCAGACCGACTACGTCATGCAAGTTCCGGCGGCGGTCGAACGCGGCCCGTTGTCGCCGGGCACCGCCACCGTTCTCCCGAAGCCTGGCGAAGCCTCGTTCGACGAACTCGTCGTCGCCGTACTCCTTGAGCGCCGGTTTGATCAGCTCGACAGTCTCCGCCCACTGGTCCGCCACCGGCGTGAGACAGCCGGTCTTCGGATGCAGGATCCGCCCGGTGAACCCGTCACGGGCAGCGCGCCACAGGTTCGCGCGCAACGCCTCCGACGACAGTGCCGGAGCGGGGTGCCCGTCGCTGATCTCCTCGAGCGCGGTACGGACGAGCCCGCGGACGACGACGGCGAGCAAGGCCGCTTCGTCGACCTGTGCGGCGACGTCGCCGATCCGGAATTCGAGGGTGGGCTGGTCGTCGGAGAGCCGGATGTCCCAATACACCATGCCGCGATCGATGATCGCACCCGACCGGAGCATCGTGTCCACTGCGGACTCGTAGTGGTCCACCGAGCCGAAAACGGGTGGCGGCCCGGCCGAGGGCCAACGCGACCAGAGCGGGTAACGCCAACTGCAGTAGCCGCTGTCGCTGCCGTCCGCGAACACGGAGTTCGCTGTGACCGTGAGCAGCAAGGGCAGCCACGGTCGGAGATGGTCGCTGAGCCGCACCCCCGTCTCCTTGTCCGGTATGGCCACGTGGACGTGACAACCACACGTGGCCGCCACCCGTGCGGTGGCCCCGAATTCCGCCGCGGCGCGCTGATAGCGCGGATTCGGCGTGATCTCCGGCGAACGATTCTCGGCGAACACGGGACAGCCGACGGGCAACAGCCTCAGCTGACGACCAGCCGCAGTGCGGGCAAGTCGCCCTCGAAGCTCGCCGAGCTGGCCGGCCACCTCGTCGACGGTCAAGCAGACACCCGTGGCCGACTCGACCTGGCACCGCGTCAGTTCCTGCTGGAGTTCGCCGTCCGGCGAATCGGTGCGCTCCGCCACGACCGGGCCCTGCCTCGACAACCGACCGTCCGCATCGACCAGCAGGAACTCCTCCTCGACGCCCAAGGTCAGCCGGGCCGGGCCGTCACGGCGGCTGGTCTCGGCACTCACCGGGTTCAGTTCCCCCATTCCTGCCGGAGGGCGGGAAGCAGTTCGGCTTCGGCGAACTCGAGGAACCCGTCCTGGTGCTCACCGCCGATCTGGACCAGAGCCACATCGGTGAACCCGGCGTCCGCGAACTCACGCAGGCTTTTCAGGATCGGACCGACCTCCGGCCCACACGGGATGGACTGGCTGACATCGCTTTCGGTGACGAACTGGGTGGCGCCGGCGAAACCGCTCGGGCCAGGCAACTCGGCGTTCACCTTCCAGCCACCGCCGAACCAGCGGAACTGCTCGTGCGCACGCCGCGAAGCGGCCGCGCTGTCCCGGTCCCACGACACCGGAAGCTGCCCGATCTTCCTGTCCCCCGCTCCCCCGCCGGCCTTGTCCCATTCCCGGCACAACGAAGCTTTCGGCTCGACCGCCACCATCGCATCGGCCAACGGCGCGAACCGGGTGACCGACTGAGCCCCGGACACCGCCACGGCGATCGGCGTCCGCTGCCCGGGCAGGTCCCACAGCTTGGCGGAGTCCACCCGGAAGTGCTCACCCGCGTAGCTGAAATACCCGCCGTCGAACAGGCCGCCGATGATGTGGAGCGCTTCTTCGAGCATCTCGTGCCGGACGTTCACCGCGGGCCAGCCCCGCCCCACCACATGCTCGTTGAGATTCTCACCCGCTCCCAGGCCCAGCGTGAACCGGCCGTCGGACAGCAGTTGCATCGTGCTCGCCTTCTGCGCCACCACCGCCGGGTGGTACCGCATGATCGGGCACGTCACGTAAGTCATCAGTTCCACCCGCTCGGTGCACTGCGCCACCGCTCCCAGCACACTCCACGCATACGGAGCGTGCCCCTGCTCTGCGAGCCAGGGCGAGAAGTGATCACTGCTGACCTCGAAATCGAACCCGGCCCGTTCAGCCGCGGCCGCATACCGCACCAGCGCCTTCGGGCCTGCCTGCTCCGTCATGAGCGTATAGCCAAAACGCATCTCGCCTCCCTTGCCATCGACCCCGGAATACCCCCGGCAGAAATCACGAAACACCCTAGGATTCCGGCGCCTCGCGGGCGTCAACGAGCACGAGAGAGTGTCCTGTGCAGGCATCACCCTGATTCGCCGGCGCCCGGGGTGATGACGACGAACGCTGGATACCGATAGGCGAGAAACCGACACACTCCGCCAGCGTGGTACTCATCGCGGCGCCGCGCGACGCCCTGCTGTGGATCAACAGCTACGGTCCCCGCCCGCCCACACGCACCGGCGCCGGTTCCTCCGGCGGTGACCAGCGGCGCCCGAACGGCCCCGGCGAGAGCGAACAGCCTTACACTCGCCTTTCGCTCGTCGGCCCAGCCCTCGCCGGATACCCGCCTACCGACAGAGGCTGACACTGACGTTCTCCACGACCATCCACCACGACAGCACCACAAAGATCCACTTGGACGTGCGGGGCCGGGTGCTCGGTCCCGCAGCCCTGCGTCTCCGGCTGCTGATCACCGAGGCCATCGTGGTGCAGCGTCTCGATAGCCTCGTGGTCAACCTGCACCGGGTCACCCGTGCTCAACCTCAGCGGCGTTCACGCTCTGATCGCGGGCTATGCCGCCGCGATCGACTACGGCACGTCTTACCACGTCCGGCACGCCCCAGGCCCAGTCCGGCACGTCCTGCAGGCCACCGGAACGATGGACCTGCTGTCCGACAGCGACGACCTCGGCGCCCTCGTGTTGGCCGTGCTCACCCTGCCCGAACCCGGCCTACCAGTCTCATAGACGGGTCCCCCAATGCCTCAGCGACGCAATCATGTCTCCGCTATGTCCAAAAGAACTTTGCCGACCACTCCTCGTTCGACCGCGTCCTGCGCCACCGCAGCTTCCGCGAGGGAGAAGTGATCAATCGGGAGCCCAGAGTCCTCACCGATACGGAAGCCACTTGCCGTCCTGCTTGGTGAGCAGGCTCAACGGGGGTAGCCATCCACCGGAGGTCTGATCTTTCTCCGCCGCATGACCCACTATTCGGTCAATGCCTGGTCGCCGGGAACCCGGCCGCCACGTGCGCGTCGTCGAGGACCTCGACCCGCACCAGCGAGCCGAGGGGGACAACCGCAACACCAGGTCGTCCCCGTCAACGACAAGCTCGGCCATCGCGGCCTCCTCGCTCGTATTTCCGCTCCTACGAATATTATCAATTCTGTGAATATTCAGTTCACACTGACCACGTCGCAACCGCCGATCTGCTGCTGCACCCGGTGCGGCTGCGCATCCTCAGGGCGTTCCTCGGCGACCGCGCGCTCACCACCGCCCAGCTCGCCGCCGAACTCGACGACGTCCCCTCCGGCAGCGTCGACCGGCGCGCCGGCCTGCTCACGAAAGCCGGAGTCCTGCACGTGGTCGCGGAACGGCGCGTGCGCGGCACGGTCGAGCGCACCGCACTCTGCGCCTCGCCTTCCCCGGCGAGGCGCCCAGCGCCCCCGAGGAGTACCTGCAACCACACCATGTCGACGACGCGGTGATCGCGGACATCGCCGAGTGGATCCACACCCTGCGCTGAGACCCACCCCTTGTCGCGAGGCCAGATCCGGCTCAACCTCGTCACGACGGTGCCGCCGCTGGCGTTCGTCGGCGTGCTGCTGCTGGTGCTCGCCGCCCGTTCGTGGTGGCACGCCGGTCTCCAGGTCGTCGGGCTGGTCGCGGCGCTGGCGACCGCCGAACGCTGGACCGCGGGCGACTACCTCCGCGTCGCGCGGCGTCGTGGACGACCGGGTGGTCGTCCACGATCACGATCCTGGTCGGGGTGCGGGTCAGCACGGCAACCGGGCTCGCCAGATCGTGCCACCGTCCGGATCGGACACCACCCGGACGGAACCGCCCAGCCGGCCGAGCGCTTGGGCGGTGCTGGTGAGGCCGAGCCCCGGTGCGTGGTCCGGGCCGAGGCCCACGCCGTCGTCGTGCACGGCAATCGTGAGCCACGGAGCGCTTCGCCGCACCGATACCGTGACCGAACTGGCGTGGGCGTGTTTTTCAACGTTCAGCAAGGCTTCGCGGACCGCGGTGAGGAGAACGTCCGCTCTGGACGGCGGGAGTTCGGGCGGGTCGTCGTCGAGGATCGCGAGTTCCGCGGGCAGGCCGGTGCGATCGGCGAAAGCCGCGCAGTCGGCGCGCAGGGCAACTCCCAGCGCGAGTGCCGCGGGCGAGGAACGCAGTGTGCGAAACGACTCGCGCAACGCCGTGGTCGCGTCCGCGGCCTGCCTCTGCAGTCGCTCGAGCCGGGCACGCAGTTCGGGATGCGGGTCGCCCACGAACACGGCATCCCGCCGATGCGCCCGCTCTTCGTCGACTTCCCGGACGACAGCGTCGCCTGGACCGTCGAAGACCAGTTCCTGCTCGGGCCGGACCTGCTGATCGCCCCGATCCTGGCCCCGGGCATCGCCGCCCGGACGGTCTACCTGCCGAGCGGTACCTCCTGGGCCGATGCCGCCCCCGGAGCGGTCCACGCCGGCGGTTCCGAAGTCCGTGTCTCCGCTCCGCCCGACCGGATTCCGGTGTTCGTGCGGGAGGGCGCGGACAACCCGGTCCGCCCGGACGAACCCACCCGCTGACGCGATCCGGCGGTCCGTGAGGGCCGCCGCCGCTACCGTTCGACGCCGGCTTCCGCCATCACTCGACTCGGCGGGCCTCGTCGCCCTCCTGGCGGTCCACGCGTACGGGGCGGCGCGCCGGAAACCGCTGCGCATCGCCGTGGACTCCAACAGCCCGTCATCCGCCCCATCGAAGTCACCGGCCTCGACTTCGTGCTGTTGCTCTACCACACCGTCGGCGAAGCCCTCGACGCCGGAAAACGGCCCGATCACGCCGGCCAACCTCCGGACGCATAACTTCGCGCCCCGCCAACCGCAACCGTGTCGCACCGCCCCAGCCCCGGCCGGCAGCACCGCGCCAAGCCAGGCAGCACCTCACACTGCCGCGCGATGAATTCCTCCGGAGATCGCCTATCTGTCGCGGCGACGGTCGATCCCCGAAGCCGCCGCCCTGTGGTAGAGATCGGTTGACGTGGCGAAATCCAGCAGAACCGCCAGGCTAGACTGCCTCCATGTCGAAGCGCCGGGTGCGCGGGTTCACGGGCCCAGTGGCCGACCCGGTGCTGGCCGTCGTGTTCACCGTTCTCGGGTTCCTGCCGTTCACGGCTGTGCTCGGGGCGAGTTTCGGGGATCTGCCGAAACGGCCGCCCGACGTGTTCGCCGTCCTGCTCACGCTGGGGATGGCGGTGCCGCTCGCGGGCCGCCGGCGGTGGCCCGCCGCGTCGTTCGCGGTGATCGCGACATGTTTTGCGGTGCACGAGGTGGTTGCGTACCCCGCCACGGCAAGCACATTGGGGCTGCTGGCCGCGCTGTACTCGGTCGGTGCTCTGCAGGAGAGGCACCGCTGGGCCGTCGCGATCGCCAGCACCGCCGGGTATCTCGGATTCTGCCTGGCCTTGGTCCTGCGGCGGTCGCCGGAGGGGATCGCGGACTTCGTGGTGTTCTACGCGGCGTTGGTGGTGTGCGTGGGGATCGGCGCGTTGGTACGGGCGCGGCGCGCGGAAGAGCTGGCGCGGCGCCGGCTGGAAGCCGAGGCCGCGAAGGCGGCGGAGCGGGCACACATCGCGCGTGAGTTGCACGATGTGGTGACCCACCACGTAACCGCGATCGTCGTGCAGGCTGACGCGACGAAGTACCTGACGGGCCCGCCGGAGCGCGTGAAGGAGTCGCTGGACACGATCGGTATGACGGGGCGGCGCGCCCTGAAGGAGTTACGGTCGCTGCTGAGCGTGCTGGAGGCCACGGGTGAGCGGGCCCAGGCGAGTGAGGTGGCCGGATTGGACGATGTCGTGGAGTTGGTGGCTCTGACGAAGAGCGGTGGGCAGCCGGTGCAATTGGTGGTGGAGGGGACCGCGAGGGTAGTGCCGGATAACGTGGAGCTGGCGGGATATCGAGTGGTGCAGGAAGCACTCACCAATGCGGTGAAGTACGCCGCGGGGTGTCCGACGGACGTGCGGATCGGTTACACGGTGACGGCCGTGGAGATCGAGGTGGCTAACGCAGGCGGGACAACGATGCCGGCACGGGAGCTTTCGGGTGGGCGGGGGTTGAGCGGTTTGCGGGAGCGAGTGGAGGGCTTAGGGGGCGAGTTGGTAACGGGCCCTGACGGTGATGGGGGGTTCCGGGTATGGGCGAGGATTCCGATGAAGAGCGCGGCATGATCCGGGTACTGATCTGCGAGGACCAAGCACTGATCCGTGCCGGTTACGCGACGATCTTCAACTCGCAGCCCGACCTGGATGTTGTCGGTGAAGCGGCGGACGGGCCGGCCGGGCTCGAGGCGGCGCTGCGGCTCGAGCCGGACGTCATCGTGATGGACATCCAGATGCCGCTGATGGATGGGATCGAGGTGACGACGCGGCTGGCGGGCGCGGGGGTCACGAACCCGGCGAAGATTCTTGTCGTCACCAATTTCAACGTCGACGAGTACGTCTACGCGGCGCTCAAGGCCGGCGCCAGCGGATTCCTCCTGAAGGATTCACCGCCGGAGGAACTGATCAACGGCGTTCGCACGATCGCCAGAGGCGAGTCGTTGCTGGCACCGGTTGTCACGCGCACGCTGATCGGCCGGTTCGCCGAACGCATCCGCCCCGCCGAACAGGCCCCGCGTCGACAGGCGCTGGAGGCCCTGGCACCCCGCGAGCTGGAGGTGCTGGGGCTGGTCGCGCAGGGCCTGTCGAACGCAGAGATCGCGGCGGAGCTGGTGATCGGCGCGGAGACGGTGAAGACGTACATGTCGCGGATCCTGACGAAGCTCAACCTGCGTGACCGGGTTCAGGCTGTGGTGCTGGCGTACCAGTCGGGGCTGGTCGCGGTTCAGGACTGAGCTGCCGATCGCCGGACGATCAAGTTGTCGCGCTTGATCTTGCGGAGGAAGTACGCGATGGGCGCCACACAGACGAGCACCGCGATGAGGCTCGCTTCGGGGCCGAAGGAGGCCCCGGTGAGAAGCGCAGGACCCGACAGCGTGGTCGTGAGCAGTCCGTGCGCGGTGCCCGTAGCTCCGGAGACGGTGGTGCCGAAAACTCCGGACTCGAAAAGGTTCCAGGCGAAGTGGAAGCCGATCGGCAGCCACAGTGAGCGGGTGGCGGCGTAGCAGAGCGCGAGCGTGACGCCGGCTTCGATGGCGATCGCGAACGCGCCCCACAGCGTCGCTCCGGTGTTGAGCAGGTGCGACCCGCCGAACAGGACCGCCGACAGCGTCACCGCGATCCACGTGCCGAACCGGTCCTGGGTGATTCGGAAGATCACGCCGCGGAAGAGCAACTCTTCGTTGACTGCGGCGCTGGCCATCACGCCCACACTGGTCAAAAACCCCCAGAACGAGCCGCTGGCGAAACGGTCCCAGCCGCCGAACAACCCGATGAACAGCATCGTCGTGACGAAGGCGCCGGTGCCGATCGCGGCTCCGCGCAGGAGCCCTGGCAGTGCCTCGGCCCGGGCCAGCTCGGGGACGCTGTCGCGGCGTTCGAGCCGCCGGGACAGGCGGGTGTACACGAAGAGCCCGGCCGCCGCGGTGGCGATACCGCCGGCGACCGAGAGGGGACCGAGGCCGGACAGGCCCGCGTTGATGAGACTCGCGATCGCCACCACGGCGAGCATCGCGATAAACAGGATCGGGAAACGGAACTTGCTGGGTGTATCCGCCTTCGCTTTCATGCCAGGAAAGCTAGCCTTCCTCGGGCATTCAGGAATCCCCGTGGTGAGAACATTCGGTTGTAGCTCTCACGGGGGACAAAGCATCAGGCGACAAGCTCAGCAGCTCGATCTGCCGCGCCGAGCCGTTCGAGTCCGACATCGACGACCGGTTCATCGTTTTCGATCTGCTGCACCTGAGCGGCCAGTCCCTGCTCGACACGCCCGATGACAAGCGTCGCGTTCAGCTGGCGGTGCCTGACCCGTACCTGGTGGCAGTGGTGCGGGCATTCACCTTCACCGAACCGGACGCGGACCGCCGCACTCCCCGCAGACCTACTCGGCAACGCCGTCGCCTCTGGCGACGAGGGACTGGTCGCAGATCTCCGAACCGGCGCCGACCAGCCCGCTCGCCCTGCGCCCGGCCGTGGCGGCGAACTCCCCGCGCGGCCGGCCCGGAGATCGTCTACCGATCCGGCGGCGAACTGGACACCCTCGACGAGGGCGTGCAGCTGATGACCTACCGCATCGTCCAGGAAACGCTCACGAACCCGCTCAACCACGCCGGTCCCCGCACCCGGACCGACGTCCTGATCACCGCCGACGACCGGGAGCGGCGCATCCGCGTCCGGGACAGCGGGCGCGGTGACGGCCCGGCGCACCCCGCCGACCCGTCGGAAACGGGAAAACGGGCTGGCCGGGATGCGGGAGCGCGCCGCCCTGTACGGCGGCACGGTCGACGCGGGCCCCACACCAGGCGGCGGGTGGGTCGTCATGGCCCTTCTCTACCTCGCACCACTGCCCGGTTCACGAGGCGGGACACCTTGATGTGCCGGCGCACCGCCGCCGGGTCGCTGAAGTCCGCCAGGTGATCCGCACGTTCGGCGCTCTTGTCACCCGACAACGCGAAGTCGGCCAAGACCGCCGCGGGCAACTCCTCCTTGCCCGCGAAGTGGTTATATTATAGCATCCCTAAGAATCACCAAGCAGATTCTTCAGCGCCATCGACAGGCCGACGCCCTTTGTGTCGAACTTGAGCTTACGCCGATCAGGAACGTTCATATTCTCGATTATCTCGGACCCATCAGCGCGGTGAAAATAACCGGACTCATAGTCAAAGAGCTGCACGTCATCATCATTCATTTCGCGCGTGCCCGGATCATGGGAATCCTCCGAGTATGTGATACCCGGACCTAAGATCTCCTCATGTCCTTCAACCAGAACAAACAATGATCCATCCACCCCCAAACAATAAGAAACATTGTTGACGATCGTATTCTCAATCTTCCCGTGCGTCTTCTTCTTGTACAGGCGCCTGTCTAGGACCCAGTTGTCAGGACATACCTTCACGGGAACTGCCACCGTGTAATATTCGGTTCGCCTGGAAAAGCAAAATAGCCCAGCGCGCACCTCTCGGTTACGTGACTCTTGCCGTTCGAATGTGCCCGATTGTCGAGGCTGCTTGGTCTCGCGAGCCACCCTGGCCGCATAGCGCCGAAGTCGCTCCCAATCAATCTGACTCTGATTATACTTCGTGCTTCGCGAAGAAGTCACAGACCCCACCCGGCCATCTACTATCCGCTACAACGCTCGAAAGTCGGAGTAGCTGTGTTCCGTGTTACGCCGACGGAAGAACCGACCGTCAAAACGTCACTCTGTTGCGACAAGTGTGCAACGTCGCCCCTACGAAATTGTTCTCTTGCGAGAACGCCGCCATATACACGCGATTCCGACGAAGTCGCGGGCAAGCCGGGGCGGCATAGCGTCGCGTGCCCGCTCGCAGCGCCTGTCGAAGGTGCTACATCTCAGCGGCAACAAGGCCACCAGTCGAATCACCACCCCGAACCGCCTGCGGCGTCGCCGAGAGGGTCACGAGACTGCCATCGGTGCGCACGACCCGCAGCGCGACGCTGCGGCCAGCTTGGCCCATGAGAGCGGTCTGCAGGTCGACCAGCGACGTCACAGCCACTGGTCCCGCAGCGATGATCACGTCGCCGGTCATCAACCCAGCCCGGGCCCCGGCACCGCCGCTTTCGACCTGTCCCACCAGCGCGCCGGATGGGCTGCCTGCTGGCGCCTCCTGCGCCCGGACGCCGAGCAGTCCAGCCATCGGTGGCGTGGCCGACGAGTGCGCGGGAATATCGCGTGAGGCCAGGGTGACGGCGAACGTCATCGGCTGGCCGTGTCGTCTGACCTGAAGGGTGACGTGATCGCTCGGTCGATGGACGGCGACCTGGTCGACCACGGCTGGTTGATAGGTATCGCCGTTCGGAAGCGTCGTGTCGGCAACACCGACGAGCTCGTCGCCGACTCTCAGGACCGACGACGCTGGCGAATTGTCAGCGGTGCCGACCACGATTGCCGGCCCTTCAGGATGGTCAGACGCAGTCGCATACCAAGCCCCCAGCCAGGGTCGATCGTCCTCGATCACCCCAATGTCTCGAGGAGCCGTGTGATCGTTGGCGATAGACCCGATGACTTGGGTGTATCGGCGGACTGGGCAGCAGGCGGGATCGATCGGGGTGGCAAATGCGGCGCTGACTGTGAGCTGCTGCGGTCCTCCGGCAGTGCTCAGGGTCGGGCGGCTCATGTCCACGGCGGTGTCGACGTAGCTGACGGTGGCGCTTCCACTGCTGAAATCCAGCACGGCGAATGTGCCGGCCGGATGGTTGCTGGCGTCGTCGAGGCCGTAGATGACGAGATAGGGAACCCCTGACGCGAGCTGCGCCGTCTGCGCCGTCGTATCGGTGATCATGTCGGCTTGCGCAAACAACGGCTGCGGTCCTGTAGTGGTCGGGCCGGTGGCGCATTCACCGAGATACACACGGCCCCGAACCGCCGATCCACCAGCGGCCCGGCCACCGTCCACAACACAGGAGCACAGGATGAGCACTGCCCCTACTAACAACCAGACAACAAGACGATAGAAGCGTTAAGAAACCGCAGGTCAGAGCGCAGATTGAAGAGTGGGGCGGGTCGGGCTCGAACCGACGGCCAAGGGATTATGAGTCCCCTGCTCTAACCAACTGAGCTACCGCCCCGTTGACCGGCGCCCGTTTGCATTAGCGAAGAAGCCCCAGTTCGTTCAAAACTATCACAGGGCGCCGGCGGCGTTCGCCGGGAGCGCGGCACTCAGCGTGCGCGCCGGCAACCGGGCGTGCCGCTGCCGGGATTCCGGCCGGCGGGCTCTACCATTTCGCGGGTGACCACCTACGACGACACCTTCGACCACCTGGACGCAGCCGCGCTGCCCGAACGCCAGCAGCGCATCCTGGTGACGATCCGTGACTGGGTGGTCCGCCACGGGTACTCGCCCAGCACCCGCGAAATCGGCGACGCGGTCGGGCTGCGGTCGTCGTCCTCGGTGTCGAAGCACCTGGCCAGCCTGGAGGACAAGGGATTCCTGCGGCGCGGCACCTCGATGTCCCGGCCGATCGACGTGCGGCTGTTCCTCGACGGGGCCCCGGAGCGGGACCAGTCCGGCGACTCCGTGCCGGTGCCCGTGGTCGGCCACATCGCCGCGGGCACGCCGATCTCGGCCGAGGAGCACGTCGACGACGTCCTCACCCTCCCGCGCGGGCTCACCGGGCGGGGCAACGTCTTCGGGCTGCGCGTGCGCGGCGATTCGATGGTTGACGCGGCGATCTGCGACGGCGACATCGTCGTGGTGCGCCAGCAGTCCGAGGCGCACTCGGGCCAGATCGTCGCCGCGATGATCGACGAGGAGGCCACCGTCAAGGTGTACCGGCGCCGCGGCGGCCACGTGTACCTCGAACCGCGCAACCCGGCCTACGACGTGATCGACGGCGACCGCGCCGTGGTCCTCGGCACCGTGGTCTCGGTGCTGCGCAGCGTCTGACCACCGCGGTCGACGGACGCCAGCCGCATGTCCCTCCTGGCCCGGCCCGCGGTGGCCGCACTGGCCGCGAAAGCCATCCAGCGCTTGACTTCCCTGGCCGGCGCACGCATCGCGGCCACCGCGCGCGGCACCTTCCCGGAGTTCCCGCGCGACACCCTCGAGCTGACGGTGCCGACCTCGATCGCCCCGGCGCGCGTCGTCGTCTACCGGCCGCCGGGCGTGGACCCGAGCCCGCCGGTGCACGTCAACTTCCACGGCGGCGGTTACGTCATGGCCGACCCGGAGGTGGACGACCCGCTCTGCCGGCACCTCGCCGCGACGGCGGGCGTCGTGGTGGCCAATGTGGACTACGTTGTCGCCCCGCAGCACCGTTTCCCGGCCCCGCCGCGGCAGGCGTACGAGGTCGTCCGCTGGATTTCCGGGCACGGCACGGAGCACGGCTGGGACGGCGCGCGGCTCACCGTCGGCGGGCAGAGCGCCGGGGGCGGCCTCGCGGCGGCGGTCGCGCGGCTGGCGCTGGAGGAGCACGGCCCGGCGATCGCGCTCCAGGTCCTGCACTACCCGCCGCTGGACCTCTCGGTCGCCGCCGCCGGCAAGAAAGCGTTGAGCGCCAAGCCGATGCTGCGGCCGTGGATGGCGGACATCTTCGACTCCGCGTACGTGCCGGACCCGCGCGAACGGGCCGACCGCCTGGCCTCCCCCGCCGGCGCCGCGGACACCGCCGACTTCACCGGCATCGCACCCGCACTCGTGATCACCGCCGAACTGGACCTCCTGCGAGCAGAGGGAATCCGCTACGCCGAACGACTCCGGCAGGCCGGCGCACTGATCGAACACCACGACGTCACCGGAGCCGACCACGGCTACGACGTCAAGGACACCGCCAAGGCCCGCGAGGTCTACACCCTGATCGCCCGCCACATCCGGGAAGCGACAAGCTGATCCCGTCCATTATGGACCGTCAAACTGCGGCAAGACCTGCCACGTAGATGTCCGCCTGGCGGTGCGCGACCGTTTCCCAGTCTTCGACGTGCGGCAGGCGCTGGGCCAGGAGCGCGCCGAACACGACCAGGTCCGCGGTGCTGACGCCGGGGCGGATCGTGCCGTCGCGGTGGCCCCGTTCCAGCATCGAGGCCAGCAGGCGGTGGACCTCGTCGCGCAGGGCGACCGCGGCGTCGTCGATCTTGGGCGGACCGCCGTGCAGGGGCAGCACGAGATCCGGGCCGTGCTCGATGGTGCGGCCGAGGAACGAGCGGATCGCCTCGATGGCCGACGCGTCGAGGCTCGCGGCGCGGCGGGCGGCATCGAGCACCAGCCGGAACGACCGGAGGGTCAACGCGCCGAGCAGCACCTCGCGCGAGGGGTAGTGGCGGTAAACGGTGCCGACGCCGACCCCGGCGTCCGCCGCGATGGTCGCCATCGGGACCGCGGCGCCTTCCCGGCGCACCGCGGCGGCGGCCGCGGCCAGCACCCGGTCGCGGTTGTCGGCCGCGTCCCGCCGCAGCATCCGGTGGCGGACGGCGCCGTCGCCGCTCTCCTCGCTCATGGCTCTGATGATGACAGCCGCCCCGCCTTCCGTTGACATCGCGCTTAGACGGACGATATCGTCCGCTTATTCCAGAGCCCCGCCCGGCTCGCCGGACTCCGCCGAGAGAGCAGGACCCACCGTGACGTTCACCGTCGATCCCCAGCTCAGCACGATCCTGGCGCCGATGGCCGGAATCCCCCAGCCCGCGGCCGGCGACGTCGAGGGCCGCCGCGCCGTGTTGGAGGCGATGATGGCGCAGACGGCCGCCCTCCAGCCCACGCCCGGCGACGTCGTCACCACCGATTTCCATGCGGTGGCCGAGGACGGCGCGAAAATCCTGCTGCGCTGGTACGCGAAAACCGGCGCCGCGCCCGGGCCCGCCGCGCTGTACCTGCACGGCGGCGGGATGATCCTGGGCAGCGTCGCGCTCTACGACGGGCCGATCGCCCGGTACGTGTCCGCGACCGGCGTGCCGATGCTGGCCGCCGACTACCGGCTCGCCCCCGAGCACCCCCATCCCGCACCGGTCGAAGACGCCTACCTCGGCTTGCTGTGGCTGCACGAGCACGCGGCCGAGCTGGGCGTCGACCCGGCCCGGATCGCCGTGATGGGCGACAGCGCGGGCGGCGGGCTGGCCGCGGCGGTCGCGTTGCTGGCCCGGGATCGGCGCGGCCCCGCATTGGCGCGGCAGATCCTCGTTTTCCCCATGCTCGACGACCGGACGACGGCCCCTGATCCGGAACTGGCCCCGTTCGTCGCCTGGAGCTACGAGGACAACTTGACCGCGTGGACGGCGCTGCTCGGCGACCGCATCGGCGGCCCCGACGTCTCGCCGTACGCCGCCCCGGCCCGTGCCACCGATCTCGCCGGACTGCCTCCGGCCTACGTCGAGGTCGGCCAGCTGGACGTCTTCCGCGACGAGGATCTCGCGTACGCGCAACGCTTGAGCGCGGCCGGGGTCGACGTCGAATTCCACCTGCATCCCGGGGCCCCGCACGAGTTCGACACCTACGGCTGGGACACCGCCGTCGCCCGCCGGGCGCTGGCCGATCGCCACCGCGTGCTCGGCTCGTTCTGACCCACCGCCCGACCGAACGGAGCCGCAGATGAGCATGGCCTACCTCGCCCAGCCCGAGCAGCAGCAGAAACTCGAGTGGCTCGACGGCGGCACGCTGTCGCTGCTGCTCGACGGCGCGGCCACCGACGGCCAGCTGATGATCGGCCGCTTCGACGTCAGCCGGGGCGAGGCGCCGCCGTTCCACAAGCACACGCGCGAGGACGAGATCTTCATGCTCATCGGCGGCACCGCGCTCGTCTGGGTCGGCGAGGAGGAGCACGAGCTGAAGGAGGGCGGCATTGTGTTCCTGCCCAAGAACATCCCGCACGCCTACCGGATCACGTCCGCGAAGGCGGACCTGCTGATGATCAACACCCCGGCCGGCATCGAGGGCATGTTCCGCTACGCCGGGCGCGACCGGGCGACCCCGCGGCCGGACGGCTTCGAGATCTCCCCCGAGCGGATGGCCGAGGCCGCGGAGCAGTTCGGGAACGTCATCCTCGGCCCGCCCCGGTGAAATCCGGCTGACCCGCCGCGGGAATCCGGTACGTTCGAGCCGGACGACACGGGGGGGTCAGTCATGGTGTTACGGATCCGGGGCCACGCCCTGCCGCACGGCGAGTACGTCGACCTGTACGCCGACGGCGACCGCTGGACCACCGATCCCGTGCCGAACGCCGAGCTGGTGGCCGAAGGCTGGCTGCTGCCGGGACTGGTCGACGCGCACACCCATCCCGGCGCCACGGAGCCCGGCGACCCGCTGGACGACGTGGTGTTGCGCGAGGACCTGCACCGGCACGTCGACGCCGGGGTCACGCTGATCCGCTCGCCCGGGCTCGCGGGCGACCCGCCGGCGTGGTTCGGCGAGGACCCGGACGTGCCGCGCGCCGTGCACGCCGGCCCGTGGCTCGCGCAGCGCGGCCAGTTCTTCGACGGCTGGGGCAACCGCGTGGACCACGCCGAGCTGCCGTCGGTCGCGGCGGCGCAGGCCGCGCGCAGCGGGTGGGCCAAGATCATCGCCGACTGGGGACCGGAAGACGAGGCCGTCCCCATCGACGTCCTCAAAGCCGCGGCCGACGCAGTGCACGCGGCCGGCGGCCGGCTCGCCGTGCACACCCAGCATGCCGCCGGCAGCACGGCGGCGGTCGCGGCCGGCGTCGATTCGGTGGAGCACGGCATGTGGCTGGACTCCGGCCTGCTGCCGGAAATGGCCCGGCAGGGCATGGCGCTGACCCCGACTTTGTCGGGTTTCCAAGGGATGCTGACGACCTTGCGCGACCGCCCGGACGGCCCGCGCAAGGACTGGCTCCTGGGCGGCACCGAAGCACTCGGGCCGTTGGTGGCAGCCGCGTTCGAGGCCGGCGTCCGCGTCCTGGCCGGCACGGACTCCCACCCGCACGGGATGATCGCCGACGAGATCCGGGCGCTGGCGGGCACCGGGATCCGGACGCATGATGCCCTCGGCGCGGCTTCCTGGTCGGCCCGGGAGTACCTCGGGTTGGGCGGGCTGGAACCCGGCGCGCCGGCCGATGCTGTTGTGTATGCGAAAGATCCACGGACCGACCTGGGGCAGCTGGCTGCTCCGTTGGCCGTGATCCTGCGCGGACGACGCGTCCGTCCACACGCCTGAGTTCTTGCGCGGCCGAAAGCGGACTCCCACCCGCGCGGACTGATCGCTGACGAGATCCGCGCGGGCGCGGGCGTCCACACGCCTGGATCTTCACCCTTCTCATCCGGCCTTCTTGCATGCCCAAAAAGTAAACGGTACGGTTGAGTCTACTTCCTCCTCAACCTCCACCGGAGCGCAGCCATGATCGTCATCACCACGCCCACCGGAAACATCGGCAGCCGCGTGCTCGCGCACGTCCTCGAAGGCGACCAGCCAGTCCGGGTTGTCGCAAGGGACCCGGAAAAACTGCCCGCGAGAGTGCGCGACCAGGTCGAGGTCATCCATGGCTCGCATGGTGACGCGGACATTGTGACCCGCGCACTCAAAGGCGCCGACGCCCTGTTCTGGTTGTGCCCGCCCCACCGTCAGGCCTCGAACGCCGTGACGGCCTTCGCCGGGTTCACCCGGCCCGCCGCGGAAGTCCTGCGCAGTCAAGGGGTCCAGCGCGTCGTGACCATCAGCAGCCTAGGCCGCCACACGCCGTACGCCGACCGGGCCGGACTTGGGACCGGGGTGCTGGCCATGGACGACCTGATCGCCGAGACCGGGGTGGCGCTGCGGGCGCTGACCATGCCCGGGTTCATGGACAACATGTTGCGGCAGAAGGAAAGTATCAAAGAGCAGGGCATCTTCTCCGGCGCCTTCTCCAGCGATCGCCGACGTCCGACGGTCGCAGTTCAGGACATTGCCGCCGTTGCCGCGAGGCTGCTGCTCGACTCGGCGTGGACCGGGCAGGAGGAGGTCCCGCCGATCGGGCCCGAGGATCTGTCCAATGAGGACATGGCCGCGATCGCCGCCGAGGTGCTCGGCCGGCCCGTGCGGTACCGGCAGGTTCCGACGCCCGACTACCGCGAACGACTCGTCGGCCTCGGGCTGTCCGAGGGCATGGCCCAGAGCATGGTCGACCTGATCACGGCCAATGAGAACGGCCTCTACCAAGGCGTCACCCGCACCCCGCAGCACGCGATCGACACCCCCACCACCTTCCGGCAGTGGTGCGAGGACACGCTCGCGCCCGCCATCAGCAGTTATCAGTGATAACAATCTCTTGCTTCCAGTGCCTTATCGTCGGTAACGTGGATTGAGTACCACTGATACCACGAAGGGTTACCAGCAGATGATCGTCATCACCGGCGCGACGGGCCGGCTCGGCTCGCAGGTCGTCGAACGACTGCTCACCAAAGTGCCGGCCGGGCAGATCGGCGTCAGCGTGCGCGACGCGGGCAAGGCGGCGGGGCTCGCCGCGCGCGGGGTGCGGGTCCGGGAGGGCAACTTCTCCGACCCCGCCTCGCTCGCCCTCGCCTTCGAAGGGGCCGAGCGGGTCCTCGTCGTCTCGTCCAACGACTCGGGCGCGGACGCCGAAACCCAGCACAAGGCCGCCATCAACGCGGCTCGCGCCGCCGGAGCCGAGCGCGTCTTCTACACGAGCCACCAGGCGTGCGCGGCGGATTCGGAGTTCATTCCGATGCTCGACCACGCCGCCACCGAACGGTACTTGGCCGCGGAGGGCGGAAAATTCACGTCACTGCGCAACGGCTTCTACGCGAGCACCGTCCCGATGCTGATCGGCCAGGCGCTCGAGACGGGCACCATCGTCGCGCCCGCCGACGGACCGGTTTCGTGGACCGCGCACGCGGACCTCGCCGAAGCCGCGGCAATCCTCCTGACGAGCGAGAACCCGTTCGACGGCGCCACCCCGCCGCTGACCGCGCCGGACGCGCTCGACCTCAAAGCCGTCGCCGAAATCCTGTCCGAACTGACCGGGCGGACCATCACCCGCGTCGTCGCCGAGGACGACGAATGGCGGGCTGCCCAGGTCGGACAAGGCCGATCCGAGTTCGAGGCCGAGTTCACCCTCGGCTTGTTCCGGGCGTCACGCCGGGGCGAGTTCGCCGCGACGGACCCGGCCCTCGGCAAGCTGCTCGGGCGTCCGGCGACGCCGCTGCGCTCGTTGCTGGAAGAGGTGGTCGCGGGCCGGTGACTACGGTTCGCGGGCCGGGAGCCCCCGCAGGAGCGCGTCGAGGAAGAGGTCGAACCGCGGGGCGCCCGGGCCGAGCTCGAGGCGGTTTTCCTGGAACGCCAGCCAGCCGACGATCGAAGTGATGAAGATGTACCAGCTCTGCTCGGCCATTCCGGCACTGATCCCGGCCTCGCGGAACGCCGTGACGACCGCGTGCCGGAGCCGGCCGATCGCGTCGGCGTTGTGCGTGTGCGGCCGGGACAGGCGGGTGGCGTAACCCGGGAGCGCGAGGAATTCCTCGTGCATGGCCCACGCGATCCGCGTCAGCCGCGGCCGCCAGTCCGGGCCAGTCTCCGGCTCAGGGGAAAGAATCCGGTCGACGAGGACTTCGCCGATCAGGTCGAACAGCTCGTCGCGGTTCTTGACCCAGCGGTAGAGCGCGCCGTGGCTGACGTCGAGGCGGCCGGCCAGCTCCCGCATGGTCAGCGTGTCCAGGTTCCCGCCCGAGGACGCGGCCTCGACGATCCGGTCACGGCTGATGCGCGCCGGCCGGCCGGGCGCGCGGCGCGGCCCCGCCGAATCCGTCATGCCCGGCACCGTACGACACCGGCGGCCGGCGCGCGGCGAGACGCGCCTCACTGATTTAGTGACCACTGGTTACTAACGAGCTAAGGTGGTGGTGTCCAAGGAGGTCCGACGTTCAGGGGCAGTCATGACGGGGCACGGGGTGCAGGGCACGGTGGCGGCGGGTTTCGAGCCCGTGCGCGAGGAATTCGCGGCCGTGCTGGCGGCCGAGGGAGCCGATCTGGACGCGCAGGTCGCGGCCTATCACCACGGCGAGCTGGTGGTCGACCTGTGGGCCGGGGCGGACACCACGCGCGATTCGCTGCTGGGGATCTACTCCGCGAGCAAGGGGGTGGCCCACCTGGTCGTCGCGCTGCTCGTCCAGGACGGGACGCTGGACCTGGACCAGCGGGTCAGCCACTACTGGCCCGAGTTCGCGGTGCGGGGCAAGGGCGAGGTCCGGCTGCGTGAGCTGCTTTCGCACCAGGCCGGGCTGGCCGGGGCGGACGCCGGGTTCAGCATGGCGGAGCTGGCCGACGACCGGGTCGTCGCCGAACGGCTCGGCGCGCAACGCCCGTTCTGGCGGCCGGGAACCGCGTCCGGTTACCACGCCCTGGTGGTCGCAGCGCTGAGCGGCGAAGTGGTGCGCCGCGCGACCGGGGAGACGGTGCAGAGCCTGTTCGCCTCACGCCTGCGTGAGCCTTACAAGCTGGACCTGCACCTCGGGCTGCCGGCCGATCAGGAGCACCGGTTCCTGCCCGCCCAGCCCATGGTCGCCACCCCCGAGCGGCTCCGCGATCTCGCTGCGGCCGCCACCGGCCCGAACAGCCTCGACGGCATCGCCTTCAACCGCCACCACCCCGGCAACCGCGAAGTGTGGGAACTGCCGAACCTCCCCGTCGTCCGGGAGAAGGGCCCGGCCTCGTTCGGCGGCATCGGCACCGCCCGCAGCCTGGCCAAGCTCTATGCGGCGGCGATCAGCCCCACCGACAGCGCGGCGCCGCTGCTCACTCCGGACACCGCCGCCGCGTTCGCGCAGATCCAGTCCGCCGGCTGGGATCTTGTGCTGCGCCAGCACAAAGCCTGGGCCGTCGGCTTCCACGCCGCGGCCGAGATCTACCCCGTCCTCGGCCAGGGCGCCTTCGGGCACAGCGGAGCGGGTGGGCAGCAGGCGCTGGCCGACCCGCGCAACGGGCTGTCCTACGCGTTCCTGCGCCGCCGGTTCCTCCCTCCCCCGCAGGCCGACGCCGATCACCAGCGCATCCTGGGCGCGCTGCGCGCCGCGGCCCGTTGACGGGGGCGGATCAGGTTCCCGTTCACTCGCGGAGACCCGGCGTCAAGGAACCGTCAACAGCGGTCAAGCCGGGCCGGAACGGCTCCCAGGCTGAGCAGTGTGACCACCACGCTTTCGCCCAGCGACACCAGCGAAACCACCGGCCGGGGCGAGCGGCACCGGCTGTCCGTCGTCGGCGGGCTGGCCGCACTTTCCCTCGACGCGATGGCGTCGGTGGCGTACGGGCCCGAGGCCATCGTGATCGTGCTGGCCGTCGCGGGCGGCACGGGGCTGGGGTTCACGCTGCCGGTCACCCTGGCGATCGCGGTGCTGCTGGGCGTGCTGACGCTGTCGTACCGGCAGGTGATCGCCGCGTTCCCGGACGGCGGCGGCGCGTACGGGGTCAGCCGCGCGCACCTCGGGGCCCGGGCCTCGCTCGTCGCCGCGGCCTCGCTGATCGTCGACTACGTGCTGAACGTCGCGGTTTCGGTGGCCGCCGGGGTCGCGGCGCTGACGTCGGCGTTCCCCGCGCTGCTGCCGTACACCCTGTGGCTGTGCCTCGGCGTGCTGGCGCTGGTGACCGCGGTGAACCTGCGCGGCATCGCGGAAAGCGCGCGGGCGTTCATCGTGCCCACCGCGATCTTCGTCGGCGCGATCCTGACCGTGATCGTGGCCGGCCTGATCCGCTCCGGCCCGGCCGCGGCGATGGCCGCGCCGCAGCAGGCCACCAGCCTGCAGACGGTCGGGATTCTGTTGCTGCTCAAGGCTTTCGCGAACGGGTGCGCCGCGCTCACCGGGGTGGAGGCGATCGCCAACGCCGTGCCGTCGTTCCGCCGTCCCCGGGTGCGCCGCGCCCAGCGGGCCGAGATCGCGCTGGGCGGGATGCTCGCGGTGATGCTGATCGGGATCGCGGTGCTGATCGGGAAGTTCTCGATCCACCCGGTCGACGGCGTCACCGTGCTCTCCCAGGTCACCACCGCGTCGATCGGCGGCGGTTTCGGTTACTACGTCGTGCAGTTCTCGACGGTCGTGCTGCTCGCGCTGGCCGCCAACACCTCGTTCGGCGGGCTGCCCGTGCTGGCGCAGTTGCTCGCGAAGCACAACAACCTGCCGCACGTCTTCGCGTTGCGCGCCGAACGCCAGGTTTACCGTTACGGCGTCGGGTTCCTGGCCGTCACCTCGGCGCTGCTGCTGGTCGTTTCGGGCGGCGACATGAACACGCTGGTGCCGCTGTTCGCGATCGGGGTGTTCGTCGGGTTCACCCTTTCGCAGAGCGGCATGGTCCGGCACTGGTTCCGGAACCGGCCCCGCGGCTGGCGGGGCAAGGCGGCGCTCAACGGCCTCGGCGCGCTCCTGACCGGCATCGCCGCGGTGGTCGTCGCCGCGACGAAATTCGGCGAGGGCGGGTGGCTGATCATCGTCGCGCTGCCCGTGCTGGTGCTGGGCATGGAGTGGGTGAACCGGAGCTACCGCCGCATCGGCGCCCGGCTGGAACTCGGCCGCACGCCGGCCCCGCCGCGGCCGAACCGGTCGCTCGTCGTGGTCCCGGTCCACACGGTTTCGCGGCTGACCCGCGACGCGCTCGCCGCGGCCCTGTCCCTCGGCGACCAGGTCGAGGCCGTCCACGTCACCCACCCCGACGAGGAACCGGCGACGCGGGAGTTCGTCGAGTCCTGGGAACGCTGGCATCCCGGCGTCACCCTCGTCCAGCTGTACGACGACCGGCGACGGCTCGGCGAACCACTCGTCGAGCACCTGCGCAAGCACGCTGGCTGCCACGTTTTTGTCCTCATCGCGGAGGTCGAGCCGGAGCACCCGTGGCAACGCATCCTGCAGAACCGCCGCGGCGCCGTCCTCGCCCGAGCCCTCAGACGCCGGTCTGACGCGGTGGTCTGCCGGATGCGGTTCCGGCTCGCCACAACGGAGCTTTGAAGCCCGGAACCATCGATTGTGGACGTTCGCCGTCGAGGAGGAGGTCAGCGCGGGCCAGCAGACCCCTCCACCGGTGCCCTCCACCATGGGCAAGGTGGGCACCGCGGTCCTCGCGCCGGGCGAGCGGCACCCGGACACTGTTGGCCAACGCAACAGTGTCCGGGGCCGAGTGCCGGGGCGGCCCCGGAACCGGCCTTGTGGGCGCGGTCCGGCGCCGCGCGGCACACTGGAGGCATGTCTCGCCCTTCGACCACCGCGGCCGGCACCGACGTCGACGCGGTCACCGACGCCGTGCTCACCGCGTCCCGGCTGCTGGTGGCCGTCTCCGCCCGCTCCATCACCGCGGCCGGCGACCTCGTCACGCTGCCGCAGTTCCGGCTGCTGGTGATCCTGCACTCCCGCGGGCCGCTGAAGCACGCGGCGCTGGCCGAACTGCTCGGGGTCACCCCGTCGACCGCCAGCCGCATGGTCGACCGGCTGGTCACCGCCGGCCTCGTGGCCCGGCAGGACAACCCGGCCTCACGCCGGGAGATCGTGATCGAGCTGACCGCTGAGGGCGCACGGGTCGTGCGGCTGGTCACCAACCGCCGCCGCCGCGAGATCGCCAAGATCGTGGCCAAGATGCCCGAGCACGCGCGCCACGGCCTGGTCGAGGTCCTCTCCGCGTTCGCCGAGGCCGGTGGCGAGCCCCCGGCCGGCACCGCCGCCGAAGCCGTCTGGGCCTGACGAGCCCGCCCGAGAGCACCCCGGAAACGGCGGTGTGGAGCCAAGACCACTCAGCCGCGGGTATGCGCCCGCCTAACGGGCGGTGACCGGCTCGAGGGCGGTGAGCACGGCCTGGTGGGTGACCCAGCCGCTCAGCCGGCCTTCCCCGGCCAGCACCGGCAGGCCCGTGCCGGGTGCGTTCGTCAACGCCGTCAACGCGTCGGCCAGGCTGCTCTCGGCCGTCACCAGCGGCGGCAGTTCCGCGAGGTCGCCGACCACGCCTTCGTGCTGATCGGCCAGGGCCTCCGCGACCGCGCGCGCCGTGACACAGCCCTGGTAACCCCCGTCCGCCCCGATCACCGGCAGGATCCCGTGCCCGGACACGGCCAGCGCGTGCGCGGCCCGGTCCAGCGGGAGGTCCTCGGCCAGCGGTTCCGGCAGCGCCTCGGCCACCGCCTCGACGCGGGTGCCGGCCAGCCTGCGCACCCCGGGGCTCCGGTCGAGGTCCACGCCGCGGCGGCGCAGCTTGAGCGTGTAGATCGTGTCCTTGCTCAACGCCCGGCTGGTCGCGGTGGCGATCACGATCGCGGTCAGCATCGGCAGGATGATCGTGTACTGGCCAGTCAGCTCGAACAGCACGATCACCGCGGTGATCGGTGCCCGGGCCGCGCCGGCGAACGCCGCGCCCATGCCGATCAGCCCGTAGACGCCGGGCGACGCGGTCACCCCAGGCAGCCACGTGTGCACGACGATGCCGAACGCGGTCCCGGCCATCGCGCCGATGAAGAGCGAAGGCGCGAACACCCCGCCCGAGCCGCCGATCCCGATCGTCAGGCTGGTCGCCACGACCTTGCCCACCATCAACAACAGCAGGAAACCGAGGACGTACTTGCCCTCCACCGCGTTCTGCAGCACCGGATACCCCACGCCGTACATCTGCGGCAGCAGCAACAACAGCCCGCCCAGGAACACCCCGCCGACCGCCGGGCGCAGCCACTCCGGACCGCGCCACAACCAGTCGCACAGGTCCTCGACCAGGTACAGCACCCGGGTGAACAACACCCCGCACGCCCCGACCACCAAACCCAGCACGATGAACAGCAGATACTCCACCGGATTGCGCAAGGTGAACGGCGGCAGGGCGAGGAACGGCACGTCGCCGAACACCGCCCGCCCGACCACGCTCGCCGTCACGCTGGCCAGCACCACCGCGCCGAACGACTCCGCCGCGAAGTCGCGCAAGATCAGTTCCATCGCGAAGAACGGCCCGGCCAGCGGCGCGTTGAAGGTGGCCGCGATCCCGCCCGCCGCACCGCACGCCACCAGGACCCGCAGCCGCGACTCCGGCAGCTTGGCCACCCGCCCCAGGGTCGACCCGAGCGCCGAGCCGATCTGCACGATCGGCCCCTCCCGGCCCACCGACCCGCCCGAGCCGATCGTCAGCGCCGAAGCGAGCGCCTTGACCGCGCTGACCTGCGCCGGGATCCGGCCGCCTCGTTCCGCGACCGCGTACATGACTTCGGGCACGCCGTGCCCGCGGGCTTCCCGCGCGAACTTGTACACCAGCGGCCCGTAAACCAGCCCGGCGACCACCGGGGCCAGCAGCAGGAACCACGGCCCCAGCGCCGGGAACCACGGATGTGCCACCCGTCCCGCGGCGGAGTAGTCCGCCTGCCCGGAGAACAGGTGGGTGAACGTGGTGATCAGCCACCGGAAGACCACCGCGCCCAGCCCGGCGCCCGCGCCGATCACCAGAGCCAGGCCGATCAGCCCGCTCGTGCTCTCCCGCAGCCATCGCCCGAACGGCGGCCGCGCGGGCGCCGCCGGCCGTTTCCCGGTCACACCATCACCCATGGACACCATTGCAGTATGCAACACTTGTCGTGGGTGACGGCGAGGGATAGCTCACACCGTGCTCACAACACGAAGTAGCGCAGCCGGAGGTAGGGCGCCGCCACCACGACCAACATGGTGATGCCGGGCATCGCGGCCCGCTCGGGCTCACCGATCTCGCACTGGCGCCGACCGCGGTCATGTTTCCTTACCTGGCAACGATGAGCCCGCTCGTCCGCGGCCAGGCGGGCGAGGAGGTCGATCACGCCGGTCTTGACCAGCGCCCGGCCCGGGTTACGCGCCGAGCCAGGCGCGGGCGGCGTCGTAGAAGGCGGTGGACTGGTCGGGGCGATCGTCTCCGTAGAGGTCGTCGCCGATGGGGTAGCCGCGGCGGGACAGCACGTAGGAGAGGAATCGGCAGGACGGCCGGTACGCGGTCAGGTCCGCCGGGCCGACGTCCAGCCGGACGCCGGGATGGGCGGCGGCCAGGGAATCCCGTTCGTAGACGGGGTCGAAGGAAACCACCAGCCAGCGGCCGTCGCGGCGTTCGACGCGGTAGTTGAGGCGGGCGGCGGAGGCGAGGTCGGCCTCGATGCCGTCGAGGACGGTGCGCATCTCGATGACGGCAGGCAGCTCGACCAGTGCGCGGTCGCCGTGGTGGTGGACCACGGGCGGGCTGAGCCGGTGGACGGCGGTGTCGCCGCGGGCGGCCATCTTCTCCGACTCGGCGACGAAACCGGCGCCGCTGCCGCGGAACCAGCTCAGGCGGACGGTCGCGTCTTCGCTGAAACAAGACCGCATCTGCGCCCACCAGCCGCGGTCACGGCCCTGTCGTTCGCGCAGGACGAGCTGGGTGATCTCGGTGACGTCGCTGGTCACGTTTTTCCTTTCGGTGGACGCATCGAGTCAAGCAGTGGTGACCTGCTCCCCAGCACACCAGACGCCGCGGATTTCGCGCGTGGCGGTGATGTCCGCGGTCGGGTCGCCGTCTACCAGGACGAGGTCGGCACGCAGGCCCGGTTCGATGGCGCCGCGGTCGGCCAGGCCGAAAGCGCGGGCCGGCAAGACCGTCGCCGAGCGCAGGATCTCCACCGGGGTCAGGCCGGCGCGGGACAGCAGCTCGAATTCGTGGTGGAGGCTTTCGCCGTGGGCGACGGCGCGGGGCACGCCGGGGACGGCATTGGCGTCCGTGCCCGCCAGCACCTCGATGCCGGCGCGGTGCAGACTTGCCACGCTGGCCAGCAGGCCGTCCACCGGTGCCCGGCCCGCGACGGCGCCTTCCATCATGATCAGGGTGGGCACCGCGATCTGGTGGCCGGCTTGCATGGTGGCGATGTCCTCGGGCCGGATGACGCCATTCACCGGCACGTGCGTGACGAAATCCGCGCCCAAGCCGACAGCCAGCTCGTAAGCCCCGACAGTGACCGCGTGGACGACGGCCTTCAGGCCGTGCGCGTGGGCAGCGTCGACCAGGGCCTGGAGCGCCTCGACGGTGGGGCCGCCGTCACCGGGCGCCTCCGCGACGCCCTTGATGTAGTCGACGCCCTCGGCGACCCGCGCCTCGACGTGTCGGCGGGCATCTTCGGGCGTGAGGATGACCGCCTCGGGCGGCATGCCCGGGATCCGGACGTGATTCCCGGCGGGCCCGATCGCGGGCAGGCCGGCGGTGCGGAAGTCGGCGGTGCCGGTGCGCCCGCGCAGCGACGTGACCAGTTCGTGGGGCCAGCACGCCATGTCCAGCCCGGTCGTGACGCCCCAGCGGGCCAGCGCGTCGAGGGTTTCCGGGCCGTGCAGGTGGACGTGGGCGTCGATCAGGCCAGGCAGCAGCACCGCTCCGGCCGCGTCGACCTCCCGCGCGCCGGCCGGATCGGTGCCGATCACCGGGCCGTCGATCACCACGGTGCGGGGCTCGGTGAGCCCGTCGCCGTCGAAGACCCGGACGTTGACCAGCGCAGTCTTCCCGAGTGCGGCCAAGGGAACCTCCTCGAATAGGGGACAGTTTTGTCCACTAATGTGACTGTACCCCTCGACGCCTGCCCGGGCGCCAGCTATAACCGGACAGGTGCCCGCCAGTTCCCGCGCTTCCACCGAGCCCGCCGCCGTACGACGACGCGGCGCGGAGCTGACCCGCGCGATTTACCAGGCCACCCTGGAAGAACTGGCCCGCACCAGCTTCGAGGAACTCGCGTTCGACAAGATCGCCCCGCTCGCGGGCACCGGGAAGTCGGCGCTCTACCGCCGCTGGTCCACCCCCGAGCAGCTGGTCCTCGCCGCGCTGACCGACCCGTCCACCGGCTTCGGCGAGCCTGCCGCCCCCGGCACCGGCTCGCTGCGCAAAGACCTCACCACCGTCCTCGGCGGGTTCGCCCGCGTGCTGGACGAGCCGCGCGGCCGCGCCCTGCGGCCCCTGCTGATCCAGCGCGCCCGCCATCCCGAGCTGTTCGACGAGGTCCGCCGCCTGGTCGTCCTCCCGCACCAGCGCCTGCTGCTGGCGATCCTGCAGGCCGCCGTCGACCGCGGCGAGGCCGACGCCCGGTGCGTCACCCCGCTGGTCGCGTCCGTGGGCCCGCGCCTGGTCATCGCCGACTCCCTGGAGCGGGGAACCGTCCGCCCGGCGCGGGTGCGGGCCATCGTCGACGAGGTGCTGCTGCCCCTGGCCGCACCACGAACCGCCGATTAGCCCGCGACGTGACCATGCTCTGCCTGGCAGAGTTCGCAGTGGCTGATTCCCACCGCAGGAAAGGACCGACCTGGTGCTCGAGCTGAAGAACCTCCTGGTCACCGCGCCCGAGATGGACGCGCAGCTGGCCGACTTCGCCACCTTCGCCGCCGAGCCCCGGTTCCGGGACGGCGATCGCTACGCCGTGCTCGATCCGGCGACCGCGCAGGTGGGGATCGCGCTGGCCGCGCCGGAGGACCACCCGGCGCCCGGTGAGCTGGTCCTGACCGCGAAGACCGACCACGTCCAAGCCGCCGCGGACCAGCTCGTCGCGGCCGGCGCGGAGCTGGTCAAGCCGGTGCACGAGGGCGGGCACGAGGTGCGCGCGCTCGTCAAGCTCGGCGGTGGGCTGCTGGTGATGATCTACGGGCCGGAAGCCTGACCGACGATCAGAGGCTGCCCGGGCGGACCAGGCCGGTTCGCTTGACCCCGGCCAGGATCGGCGTGACCTCCGCGGTGACCACGCGGTCCAGCGCACCCAGCGTGTCGTTCAGGAAGTGGTACAGCGCGTCAAGATCGGCCGCGGCGGCGGCGACCAGCAGGTTGGCCGGGCCGGTGGTCGCGGCGGTGAAGCGGACCTGGGGGTGACGGCTGAGCCGTCGTCCCGCTTCCTCCAGGCCGCCGGGGGCGACCGTGATCCACAGCAGGGCCTCGGCGCGGATGCCGAGGCGGGCCAGGTCGACCTCGGTGGCCAGCCGGATCACGCCGCCGGTCAACGATTCCAGCCGGCGGCGGGCGGTCAGCGGCGTGGTGCCGGCGCGGCGGGCGAGGTCGGCGTAGGACGCCCGGCCGTCCTCGGTCAGCGCGGCGATCAGCTCGTGGTCGATCGGCAGCAGCGCCGGGCGGGCGGGGGCCGGCGGGCGCAGGCCGGACAGTTCGGCGTCGGTCAGCAGGCCGCCGCTCCAGTCGAACGCGGCCGGGAAGACCCGCAGCAGGACGTGCGAGGTCCAGGATTCGACCTCGGGCGTCGCCGGGAGATCCCGCAGCAGCAACGTGTTCCGGGCGTCCGGCCCGTCCAGGAACAGGATGACGCTGATCTCGTCGCCGCCGCCGAGGACGTCGACCCAGACCGTGTCCGGGCGGCGGGCCAGGGTGGCGGCGATGGCGCGGATCCGGCTCGGCCGGCAGCGGATGCGCAGGGCCAGCGGGATCAGGCCGGGAAACCACACCGGGTGGCGCACGACGGTGGCCCGCAGCGTGCCGTCGTGGAACAGCGGCGCCGCGCGGCGCACCACAGTGCGCTCGGACAGGCCCAGCACCTGGCTGACCGTGCGCCACGAAGCCCGCGGCGAGGCCATCAGCGCCGCGGCGATCCGGCGGTCCGTCTCGTCCAGCTCCAGATGGCGTACTTTCTCCATATCCGAAGATCATATGTCCGGCATCCGCGTTCGGCGGCCGAGTTCCTGGCCCGGATCACCACCCCGGGGCTAGAACCAGGAGGTATCCGAAAACGAACGAGGTGAGCACGATGATCGCGGACACGGTCAGCGGCAAGGTCAACGGCGTCGGCCAGGGCGGGGTGGCCTCCTTCCGCGGCATCCCGTACGCCGCTTCCCCGATCGGCGAGCTGCGTTTCGCGCCGCCCGCGCCGCATCCGGGCTGGGCCGGGGTGCGCGAGGCCACACAGGCCGGACCGGCCGTCCCGCAGCCGGCTTCCCGGCTCGAACGCGTGATGGGGACCCGCGTGCCGGACTGGGACGAGGACGGCTGCCTGACCGTGAACGTGCACGCCCCGCGGCACGCGTTCGACGGCGACGCGCCCCGGCCGGTCCTGCTTTGGTGGCACGGCGGCGGTTTCAGCAGCGGCTCCGGTGGCTGGGACTGGTACGACGGCGCCCGGCTCGCCGAGCTGGGCGACATCGTGGTGGTGACGGCGAACTACCGGCTCGGCCCGCTCGGCTACCTCTACCTGCCGGAGCTCGGCGCCGCCAACCTCGGCGCGCAGGACCAGGCCGCCGTGCTGCGCTGGGTGCGGGACAACATCGCGTCGTTCGGCGGGGACCCGCGGACGGTGACCGTCGGCGGGCAGTCGGCCGGCGCGTTTTCGTCCCTGTCGCTGGCGCTCGATCCGGAGACCTCGGGCCTGGTCACCCGGGTGCTGCTGGAGAGCGGCCCGTTCGGCCTGCCGCCGCGGGATCCGGCGAACGCGGCCGAGACCGCGGCGGAATTCCTGCGGCTGCTCGACGTTCCGGCCGACGCGAACGTGTTGCGCGCGCTGCCCGTGGAACAACTGCTGTCCGCGTACGGCCGGCTCTCGCGCCCGGGCCGGGTCGACCCGCCGATGTTCCCGGTGCTCGGTGGCCCCGGGGTCCCCCGCCCCTGGGCGCAGGCGCTCGCCGACGGTGCCCTGGAAGGAAAATCCCTGATGCTGGGCACGACCCGGGACGAGGTGACGGCTTTCCTGGCCTTCGACCCGGACATCCGGGACCTCACCGCCGCCCGCGCGATCGACCTCCTGACCGGCCAGCTGGGCGACCGCGCCCACGACGTCTACCGGGAGCACGCCGCACGTCTCCCCCAGGCGACGCCGGGGCAGGTCTTCACCGCGATCCAGACCGACGCGCTGTTCCGCGACGGCACCCTGAGCCTGGCCGACCACCACGCGGCCGGCGCGAACCCGACGTACGTCTACCAGTTCGACTTCCAGCCGGCCGAGGACGAGCTCGGGCTGGGCGCCACCCACTGTGCCGAATTGCCGTTCCTGTTCACCACTTTCGACGCCTACCCGGACAGTCCGATGCTGGGCCGGCCCACCGCCGCCGACCGCGAGTTGGGCCGCGCCTTCGCCACCGCCGTCGCCGAGTTCGTCAGCACCGGCTCGGTGCAGGACTGGCTGCCGTACGCACCCAAGACTCCTGCCCGCGTCCGGCATTTCGGCTGACGCCTACCGCCCCGAAGCGCCCCAATGTGGCGTTGGTTGCTCCAGCCCTGCCCCACCACCGCCCTCAACGGAGGCGCTCCGCGCCCAGCCTCGATTCCACGCGCCGAACGCCACATTGGGGCGCTATCGGCTGAGCTGCACCTGTGCCTTCTGACCGGGCCCGGGGGTGACCGCGACGGTGAACAGGTGGGTGGCCGCGTCGTAGCTCACCGGGCCGGCCGTGCCGCTGGTGACCGTCACCTTCGGGGCCGCCGGGGCGTAGCCGTGCAGCTGGACCGAACGCTCGCCGGTACCGAACTGGACGGCCGCCTGCACCTTGCCCTGATCGGACAGCCGGCTGATCCGCTTGCTGCCCGCGGAGACGAACTTCCCGGCGTCGCCAAGGAAAGCGATGCCGGACTGGCCGACCGGCGACACCACGTAGTACGAGCCGTCGCTCACCGTGCCGGTGAACCGGCCGCCCGCGGGGACCAGCTGGCCCTTACCGCTGAAGTAGTCGTACACGTACGCGGCGCCGTTCACCCCGAGTTCCGCCGGGCTGAAGCCGATCGACTGCGAGCCGCCGTTGCGGGCGTAGGCGAACACGTACGCGTCGCGCAGTCCATTGTGGTCACTGTGGGTGGCGGCGACCATCGGGGCCTGCGCGTCCTTGGCGATCGCGAGGTACGTGCTGTCCAGCGGGACGATCGGGCTGTCCGGCTTGACCAGCACGCCGTCGCCGCGGACGGTCTGGTTGAGGTTCGTGGTGCTCAGGTCGCCGATCTTGTCACCGACGCCGACCATGCCGCCTGACAGCAGCGACAGCAGCAGGTTGTCCGTCTCCTTGCTCATGAAGACGTCGCTCCACGGCTGTTCGCCGAGCGAGCCGGCCAGATGGGAGTCGAACAGGTACTCGTCCCACTTGCCGCGCTCGAACCGGTCGTTGCTGACCCGGGTGGTCTGGAGGTTCTGGTATTTGGTGCTCTGCAGGTAGTTCCACGGCAGCGGCATGCAGTACTGGAGGTCGATGCCCTTGGCCGCGGCCGAGTGCGCCATGTTGTCGACAAAGGCATTGGGGTCAGTCAGGTTGTACTGCGCCTGCGCCCCGTCCGAAAGCCAGTCCTGCTCGTAGCCGACCACGCCGGAGTCGGCGAGGTAGCGCATGGTGCCCTCCCAGAACCGCGGGTCGGTCACCACGTTGCCGGACATCGTGTACTGGCCGTGGTACGGGCTGGCCGGGTCGATCCAGCGGGCGTGCGTGATCAGCGGCAGCCCCACCTGGTCGCGGAAGGCCGCGAGGCCCTGCTGGAACAGGTCCGGGGCGGCGCGATAGGTGTACTCGCCGCCGCGCAGGTTTCCGTTGCCCTGCCAGGTGTTCGACGAGCCCTTGGGATACCACCAGCTGTCGAGCTGCAGGTACCCGAGCGGGATGCCGTGATCGGCGAAGTCCTTGGCCGCGGCCAGCAGGGTGCCGGTGTAGCCGAGGCTCTCGTCGTACTTGTAGTAGTACTCGGCCCCGTTGTCGGTCCAGTAGCCCAGCTTGTCCAGCGTGTCGTTCGCGTCGTTCGGGACGCGGTGCTTGCCGCCCAGCGCCATCAGGGCCGAGCCCCAGGTGCCGTACGTGCTGCCGATCCCCTTGCCCAGCGCCAGCATCGACTGGTGGGTGAACCCGGCCGGCAAGGTCGTCACGCTCGCCGCGATGCCCTCGGACAGCGTGTTGCCCGCGCCCACGGCCAGCTTCGCCACCGGGAAGTTGTCGGCCGCGGAGAACAGGAAACCGTTCGCCTGATCGTCGAACGAGAGCAGCGGGCTGTCCGGCGCGGGCGTGCCGCCGAACTTGTAGGTGGAGAACGCCCGGTCCTGGAAGGACTCCTGGTGCGGCAGCACCGGCGCCTTCAGGCTCGGGAACGGCACGCCGGACGCCGGCACGTTCGGCGAGGCGGCCCCGGTGGTCGAGCCGAACAGCACCGCGGGGGTGTTCTGGTACACCCGGATGCTCGCCGTCCGGCTCACCGTGTCGGTGTATCCGAAGTCGATTTCCCGGTAGGAACCGATCGAATCCTGTCCGGTTCTTGTCCGGTTATCGGTGACTTTCGCGCCGACGGAACCGGTGAAAGTCCACGCCGCCGGTTGTTGCGCCCGCACCTCGTAGGTGCCGTCCTGATGCACGGCCGCGGTGATTCCGGCGGCCGTCACCGAGGTGGAAGAGGGTTGTGCGCCAACGGCTCCGGCGTTCACCGTGGATCCGGCGGCGAAGACGACCACGATCACTGCCACGCGAAACTTGTGCGCCATAACGCACGAGTATCCGCACGGCAACGCGTCGCTACAATCCGTCTTCCGCATGGTTTTTACGTTCATGTATGTGAACATTAATTGTCATAACCGGACATTTTCGGGTCGCGGGAGTTTCGGGTCGGCCAATCCGCGTGAGACCAGGAACGAGACGACCGGCATCGCCACGAGCGACAGCAGCGCCCACTGCAGCGTGGTCGCGTTGGCGATCGCGCCGATCGCGGGCGCGGCCAGTCCGCCGACGCTGACCGCGAGTCCGAGGGTGACCCCGCTGGCGGTGCCGATCCGGTGCGGCAGGTAGTCCTGGCCGAGCGTGACGTGCAGGGAGAACGGCACGTACAGCGCCAGCGCGGCGATCGCCACCGCCGGGAACACCGCGTACCCCGGGGCGAACGCGATCGCGGCGACCGCGGGCACCGACACTGCGTACGAGACGCGCAGGGTGCGCGTCCGGCCCCAGCGGCCGGCCAGCACCCCGCCGAGCAGGGTGCCGAGCGCGCCGACCCCGAACAGCACGACCAGCGCGGCCTCGCCGGCGGTCGAGCTGCCGCCGACCCGTTGCGCCACCCAGAGGGCGAGGAAAGTGTTCAGCCCGAACGTCACGATCGAACGCGCGACAACCACGACCGTCAGCCGGCCGAACTGGCGCCAGTCGTCACGGCCTTCGGCTTTCGCCTGCTGATGGTGGATGGCCGACTGCGGGCCGCGCAGCCGCCTCAGCAACACGGCCGTGCCGAGGCCGCCGACGACGGCCGGGATCAGCAGGAACGGGCTCGCGGTGAGGCCGCCGGCCTGCAGCACGGGGGTGACCAGGATCGGGCCGAGCGCGAAGCCGACGTTGCCGCCGAGGGAGAACCAGCTCATCCCGACGTGCCCCTTGCTCGCGATCCGGCGGGCGATGCGCGCCGATTCGGGGTGGTAGGCGGCGACCCCGAGGCCGGACAGGGCGATCGCGAGCCAGGTGAACGCGTAGGAGTCCCCCAGTCCGGACAGGCCGATGCCGGCCCCGGCGACGGTCATGCCGGCCGGGACGAGCCACGGCATCGGGCGTTTGTCGGTCAGCACGCCGAACAGCGGCTGCACCACCGAGGACAGCAGGGTCGCGGCGAGCGTGATCCCAGCCGCGGCGAGATAGCCGTAATGCCGCTCGGCGACCAGGAACGGGACGATGGCCGGAACGGAGCCCTGGTACAGATCGTCGATCGCGTGGCCGGCGACCAGGGTGATCATCGGCCACCGGGAGGTCCGGGTGGCCGCGCGGATTGTCGTCATGGCCTCATCGTCGAGCCGGACGGTGCCTTCGCGATTCCAGTATTATGCCGAGTTGTGTCGAATTCCCGCCATCTCCCGGAGGCGCCCACCGACATCCGGGACCTGGCCGCCACCGCGAGCGTCACCGCGCACTGGCACGACGGGCACCAGGTCGTGTACGCCAGCAGCGGGGTGCTGGCCGTGCACACGGCGGACTCGCGGTGGATCACGCCGGCCCATCGCGCGCTGTGGATCCCGGCGGGCACCGTGCACTCGCACCGCGCGTACGGTGTGACCCGCTTGCACCTGTTCGGGATCCCGAAGGCGGCCAGCCCGCTGAAGCTGGCCGAGCCGACCGCGCTCACCGTCACGCCGTTGTTGCGGGAGCTGCTGATCGCCTACACCACGCTCGGCGACGAGCGCGAAACTCCCGCCGGACGGCGAATGCGCGGCGTGCTGTTCGACCAGCTTTCGACGGCCCCGGAACGGCCGGTGCGGGTGCCGGCCGCGCAGGACCCGCGGCTGGCCGAGGTCTGCCGGCTGCTGGAGGAGGACCCGTCGGATTCGCGCGGCCTCGACGCGCTGGGCCGCGAGGTCGGCGCGAGCGGGCGGACGCTGACCCGGCTCTTCCGGCACGACACCGGAATGACGTTTCCCCAGTGGCGCACGCAATTGCGGCTGTATCACGCGCTGCGGCTGCTCGCCGAGGGCCGGTCCGTGACGTCGGTGGCCCAGCAGTGCGGATTCGCGACGACCAGCGCGTTCATCGACGTCTTCCGGCGTTCGCTCGGCCACACGCCCGGCTCGTATCTCCACAATGGACTGTTCTCTCATATTTCGGGATGACCATTGCACAATGCGGGACGGTCGTCAAGGGTGGGAGGCATGAGCACTGCCGCCCATTCCTACGGCCAGGGCCACGCCGAGAGCGTGGTGCGCTCCCAGCAATGGCGCACCGTCGACAATTCCGCCGCGTATCTGCGCGCGGAACTCCGCCCGGGCCTGCGGGTGCTGGACGTCGGCTGCGGCCCCGGCACCATCACCGCCGACCTGGCGCGGCTCGTGGCGCCGAGCCAGGTGACCGGGCTCGACGTCGCCGAGGACATCCTCGACCAGGCCCGTGAGCACGCGGCCGGCGTCGGGACCATCGAGTTCCGGCTCGGCGACGTCAATGCCCTGGAGTTCCCCGACGGCAGCTTCGACGTGGTCCACGCGCACCAGGTCCTGTTGCACCTGCGCGATCCGGTCGGCGCCCTGCGCGAAATGCTGCGGGTGGCCAAGCCCGGCGGGGTGGTCGCCGTCCGCGACACCGATTACCTGGGCGCCTTCTGGTTTCCCGCCGATCCGCGCCTGGACCGCTGGCGCGCCGTCTACCGCGCGGTCTCGCACGCCAACGGCGCGGAACCCGACGCCGGCCGGCGCCTGCTTTCGTGGGCCCACGCCGCGGGCGCCACCGACGTCACCCCGAGCGCCTCCATCTGGAGCCACTCGACCCCCGCCGAGCGCGCCTGGTGGGGCGGCATGTGGGCCGAGCGGATCCTGCACTCCCGCATCGCCGAACAGGCCGTCGACGGCGGCCACGCGACTCCCGAAGACCTCCAGGAGATCTCGAGCGGCTGGCGGGACTGGGCCCGGCATCCGGACGGGTTTTTCGCGATTCCACACGGGGAAGTCCTCTGCCGCAAGTAAACCCGGGTCAGAAACGAAGACTGTGACGGCCTGGTGACGTTGTCCGAGCACTGTCTTCCGGATGAGGGAGCACCAGCCACGAGTCGCGAACGGCGCTGAACCGCGGCGGACCGCGGTCGACGACGCGCTGCACTCGCCCGGGGAGCCGTTGGCCGCCGAGGTCCGGCGGCCCATGGAGGCACGGCTCGGGCAGGACTTCAGCCGGGTGCGGGTGCACACCGACGGGAAAGCGGCAGCGGCAGCCGGGGCGGCCCGTGCGTCGGCTTACACCGTCGGGCGCGACATCGTATTCGGCGCCGGACAGTACCGGCCCGGCTCGGCAGAGGGGCAGCGACTGCTGGCCCACGAACTCACCCACGTCGCGCAACAACAAGGCGCCGTGGCGACCGGCTCACCGGTCGCCACGGAAGCCGAGCACCCGCTGGAACGGCAAGCGGCCGAAGTCGCCGCCGGTGGCCGGCTCACCGCGCCGATCAGCGCCGGGCGGCAGCGGGTGTCTCGCCAGGCCGTGGCGAGGCAGCCGGGAGCCCACGACGTTCACGCCGGACTGGGAGACGTCCAAGGGCTGCCGATGGCCGAGTTGCTGCCCGCGCTGGCGATGCTGCCGGCCGAGGTTCGCTCCGACGAGCGGGCTGGGCAGGCTGCCGGGGGACCGCGGCTGGTGCTGGCCATGCGCGTGGTCGCGGCCGGAGGAAGTGCGTGGGAACCGTTCCAGGCGCAGCACACCGGCGAACTGGGTGCGCTGCCTGCCGACCAGGTGCGCGAGATCGGCGCTTACCTGCGGGCACGTGACGTCGGAGTGCTCCGCACGACTATCGCCGCCATCGCGCCGAAGGACATCGGCCTCACTTGGCGGTCCCGGAAGCAGGATTTCGAAGCCGCCGCCAACGATCCCACCAATACCCTTGACGCCGCGCAGCTTTACCAGATCTGGCTGCATCACTGGACGGACGAGCAGGCCGCCGCCTATGCCGCGTTCGAGCCACTCAAGTCCGCGGAGGGAAAAGCCGACAGCGTCGGGTATGCCGACAAGCTCCAGATGTTCCAGGCCGGCCGCCGCGGTGTTTTCTCGCCCGAATACGAGGCGGCCGCGGACCGGGTCACGGCGGCGAACTACTACACCTCCGATCTCGCGGACGTGCTCGGCTGGCTCGAGGCCCAGCTGGACATCACGAACAAGCACGCCACGCCCGAAACGCGCAAGCACGTCACGCTGGAACAGGTCAGGCTGCAGACCGTCGAGCTGATCAAGAGGCGCGAAAATCAGATGGCGGTCCTGGGACTCGCGCTCGGAGTCGCCGGCGCGCTGGAAGCGCGCGCGATGACACCCCGGCCCGGCGCAGGCCAGGCACCCGCCGCCCGCGAGACACCCGGTGAACACCAGACGCCCGGCAAGAAGGCGCCACAGGCCGAGAGCAAGGCCCCGGGCAGTTCCGAGCCTGTTCCGGCGCCGCGGTTGCGTGACACCGACACCAAGGACTACGCGCTGCCGCGACCCGATGAGACACCCGCGATGTACGCGCAGCGGACCAGGCGGGACTGGGACGCGCAAACGGAGATCATGCAGCGGGCCATTGTCCGCGAGGCCCCGGAAGACATGGAAGCGGCCCGGTTGCATCACGCACTGCGGAATCCGGACGGCCTCTTCACCCATTACCTCACAGAAGGCGGATTCGAGCAGATCATGCTCGGTCAGGAACTTCGGTCCGGGGCAGGTCAGCTCCTGCACGGCCACGGTAAGGGTATCCGCGCCGTGGGTGGCCCGTTCGCTCCCGGGCGCCCCCGAGTGGCCAAGGCCATCCACCTCGACTTCACCGTCCCCGATCCGCCCGTGCCCGGGAATGTCGAGCGGTTCGGCCAAATGGGCACCGGAGTCATGTGGCACCTCCCCGAGGGAGAAATGCTCCCGATCGAAATTCAGCGCGTCGGGTATCCGAACGGCGCTTTCGCCGAACGCGGTGGCAGCCGCGGATGGGTGCTCAAGATCCCGGACGCGGCGCCACGCGAAGTCACCCTGCAAGAGCTGGTCCGCTTGGGCGAGTCCCCGCGCTGAGGGCCGTCCGAAGGTACTGGTCGTGGCGATCTGAGCGTCACGGCGAAATCAGGGAATCGAGGAACGGCTCCTCGACCCGTAGCCCGTGAGGACAAACCCTGTTCCCAGTGGTACCGGAGAAACGTATGGATCGTCGTGCGGTTGGCTCTGATGCCGTATGCCCAGGGAACAGGCGGCGGCTGCGCCAGCGGGAGGTAGCCGATCGGCGTGGTCGGCCGGTCCAGGCCACCGGCGTTCACGAACACCGCCGAGATCCGGAACGCCCGGGCCGGCAAGACCGGCAGCGCGATTCAAGACCCGAGCAGCTCGGGCACGAAGATGTCCTCACTGGTCAGCAACCGCTGCGACAAGCCCTGTTCATGGTGGTACCGCAGGAAAGTGTCCACCGCGTGCCGGTTCTTCCCGACGCCGTACGGCCACCAGTCCTCCGACATCAGCCGGCGGTTCTCCGCGAACAGGGAGCTGAACCAGGGGGTGATCACGTTCATGTGCTGCTTGGCCGCGCGGTCCAGGTAGAGCTGCTGCGTCTGGTCCTTCGCGGTCAGGAACGCGTCGTACACCGCACTCGCGACGTCGGGGTGCTCGGCGTGGAAGTCCTTGCGGATCGCCACCACGTGCATCATCGGGAAGTTGCCGGTGCGCGCGAAGTACTCACGTTCGACCGATTCGTAGTCCGGGAACAGGCGGCGGATCCGGCCGGTACCCGCCAGCACGGACTGTGGGACGTCCACCGACAGGAGCGCGTCGATCTCGCCCGACTCCAGCATTGCCGCCAGCGTCTCCCCTTCGCCGGCGTGACGCACGCGCACGCCCTCGGGGACCGGCTGCGGCACCCAGCCGAACGACGGGATCGGGTGGTCCGTGCCGCCGATGACCCAGCTCAGCTGATCCGGTGTCACCCCGTGTTCCTCGGCCAGGATGCCCTTCATCCAGACGCCGGGATCGCTGCCCCACAAGGCGAATTCGCCGATCGTCTTGCCGGCCAGGTCCGCGGGCCGCTTGATTCCGTTGTCCGCGTTGACGAACAGCGCGGAGTGGCGGAAGTTGCGGTTGGGGAAGATCGGCAACGCCAGGAACGGCGACTCGCCGGTGTCCCACATCCGCAGGAAGTAGGTCAGGCCCAGCTCGGCGACGTCGTAGCGTCCCTCGATCATCCCGCGGAAGACGTCCGAGACCAGTGGCTCGGTCGTCGGCTCGAGGTCTGCGCCCTTGATCGGCACAGTTCCGTCGAAGACCGCGGCCGTGTGCTCGTAGCGGTAGCCGCCGAGCCGCAGGATCATGGCCCCTCCCTCAGATAAGTGAACGACCTTTCATCTAGAGTAGGAAAGGCCGGCGACGGCGTCAAGGCGAATGCCCGTTCATTTTTCACGGACGACAGGGAGGGACGGCATGCCCCGCATCACCAGCGAGCACTGGTCCGCGAACCGCGACCAGATCCTCGCGGCCGCCCGCCGCTGCTTCGCCCGCCAGGGCTTCCACGGCACGTCGATGCCGGACATCGCGGCCGAGGCGGGCCTGTCCACCGGCGCCCCGTACCGCTACTTCAGCGGCAAGCAGGAGCTGATCCTCGAGGTCGCCCGGCTCGCGTTCGCGGCCGTGTTCGACCCGGTCCTGCGGCGCATCGAGGAGGCGGGCACCGTCACGATCGACGAGCTGGTGACCATAACCGTCCGGGCCCGGCCGGCGACCTCCGAGGCCGAGGACGAGTTGCTGCGGTGCGGCATCGTGGCCTGGAGCGAGGTGCTCCAGAACCCGGACCTGCGCGAGCACGCGATCAGCGGCTTCACCCGCGTCACCGGCGAAATCGCCCAGGCCCTCCGCGGCACCGCACCGAAACGCGACGCCGACGCTCGCATGATCGTCGCGCTCCTGCACGGCTTCATGATCCAGCGGGTCGCGCTCGGCCGGCCCGATCTCAAAGCCCTCCCCCACGCGGCGATCACCGGTGAAACGACCTGAAACAGCCGGTCAGACCGCTTTGCGCGCGAGCAGGTAGACGTCCTGGAACTGCCGCCGGTCGGCCGGCTCGGGCTCGCGAATCATCCGGGCAACCTCGCCCAGCCCGGACTCGCGCAGCAGCGCGGCGAAGTGATCGGGCGACCATCGGTAGGCCGGGGCGACCGAGTGGTCGAAAACCTGCGTCAGGTGGGACGGGTCCTCGGTGGCCGAGAAGCCGATCAGCAGGTGTCCGCCCGGCGCCAGCACCCGGTGGAACTCCGCCAGGATCGCGGGGACTTCCGGCGGCGGGGTGTGGATGACGGACCACCGTGAGAGCACGCCGCCCAGCGCACCGTCGGCGATGTCCAGCGCGGTCATCAAGCCGACCTCGAACCGCAGCTTCGGATAGGCCTGCCGGGCCAGCTCGATCATCGCTGGGGAAGCGTCGACGCCGGACACCGCCAGGCCCAGCCGGTCCAGATGAGCGGTGACGTCGCCGGGCCCGCAGCCCAGGTCCGCGACCTTGCCGTCGCCGACGACTTCGGCGAAGACGCCCAGCATCGCACGGTCGAGGGGCCGGTCGCGCAGCTGGTCGCGGAACAGCTGCGCGTACGTGGCGGCAGCGGCGTCGTACCCTTCGCGGGTGGTCGTGAGGGCGTCGTGTTCGGCCATGCCCGCGAGCGTAGTTGCCGGCCCGCGTGCCAGGCTGGTCCCCACGGGAGCAGTCGGCATCGGATGAGGAACGGGGACCCCCAGCATGGTCACGGCCAGCGAGAACACCGCGAAGCTCGCGGTGCTGATCGACGCGGACAACGCCCAGCCCTCGATCACCGAGGCCCTGCTCGCCGAGGTCGCGAAGTACGGCACCGCGCACGTCAAGCGCGCTTACGGCGACTGGACCGGCACCAACCTGCGGGGCTGGAAGGACCAGCTGCTGGCCCAGTCGATCCAGCCCATCCAGCAGTTCGCGTACACCACCGGCAAGAACGCCACCGACACCGCGATGGTCATCGACGCGATGGACCTGCTGTACTCCAACCGTTTCGACGGGTTCTGCATCGTCTCCAGCGACTCCGACTTCACCCGGCTGGCGGCGCGGCTGCGCGAATCCGGCCTCACCGTGTACGGCTTTGGCGAGCGCAAGACCCCCAAGCCCTTCGTCGCCGCCTGCGACAAGTTCATCTACATCGAGAACCTCACCTACACCGAGAGCGCCGCGACCCCGGCCGCCGCCGCGACCGCGCCGAAACCGGCCACCCCGGCCACCCAGCTCAAGGGTGACGCGACCCTGGTCACCCTGCTGCGCAACGCCGTCGAGGCCGCCTCCGACGACGACGGCTGGGCCGCGCTCTCGGCCGTGGGCAGCATCATCACCAAGCAGCGCCCCGAGTTCGACTCCCGCACCTACGGCTACGCCAAGCTCAGCGACCTGATCACCGCCACCACGCTGTTCGAAGTGGACCGCCGCAGCCCCGGCGAGGGAAAGCCGTCGACGATCTACGTCCGGGACCGGCGCCGCCGGCCGGACCGGGACGCCAAAGGCAGCGCCGCGGGTTAGGTCCTTTGTGGACAGAGACCTCGCTCCCGGGCCCGAAAACGAGCCCAGGAGCGGGGATTTCAGCGAGCGTCCTCCGGATACGCGGCCGTCGCGCGGATCTCGACCAGGAGGCCCGGGCTGGCGAGGCCGCTGACGCCGATCAGCGACCAGGTCGGGTACGGCGGGGTGATCAGGCGCTGCTTGGCCGCGCTGAAGCCGGGCAGGTGCCGGTGGATGTCGACGTGGTAGCTGGTCACGTCGACCAGGGCGGACAGGTCGAGGCCTTCCAGGCGCAGGATCTCCTCGATGCGCGCGATGGCGATTTCGGTCTGCTCTTCGATGGTCTCGGGGATGATGCCGTCGGCGCGGCGGCCGATCGTGCCGGCGATGAAGAGCAGGCCGTGCGCGCGGACCGCGGCGGAGTAGCCGAAGCGCTCGAAGGCGTTCCTGGCCTCTCCGAAGACTTCGGAGCCTTCGGGGATCTCGACGGTGTGGAGAGCCATGGTGATACTTGCCTTTCCTTGATAGCTGTTACGAAATCAGTTGCCCCAGCGCGATGAGTGGCACGAATTCTCCATCCGGGTCCGGCCGAAGGTCTGCCGCTCGTGGAGGAACTCGCCGGGGATCGAGTAGCGGGGCGCGTTGCGCGGGTTTTTCGCGGCCTGCGCGACGATCGCGTCGGTGAGCGAGCCGATCATGTCCAGCCGCGGGTAGCCGGCGTGGATGGTGTCGGCCATTTCGTCGGTGACCGCGTCGAGGTGGCCGCTGCCCACGGCGCCGCCGAAGTCGAGGCCGACGCCCTCGCGGACGAGCACGCACAGGAGCCCACGGCGTTCGGCGATGCCCGGGGAGGTGTGCAGCGCGATCGCCTGCCAGACCAGGTCGGCGCCGGCGGCGGGAATTCCTTGCTGGACCAGGAATTCGGCCGCGCGGTCGGCGCCCTCGACCTCGAACCGCTGACGGTGCGGGCCGTCCGCCGCGACCCCCAGGTCGTGCATGACACACGCGGCGAAGAGCAGGTCGTCGTCGTAGTCGTCCGGGCCGAGGCGGCCGGCCACCAACCGGGCGAACAGGTAACTGCGGATGCTGTGGCTGAACACCGACGGCGATTCCAGCGGCCGCACGAGGTCCACCACCGCCTTCGCCAGCGGCGTGCCCGGCAGCGTGATCAGGTCGGCGTTCGCCCCGTGGGCGGTGGTTCCGGTCATGCCTTCAGCGTGCTCCGCAGCGCCCTGACCTGGCGAGTGGCAAAGTTGCCCCGGTTCGATAGGATAGTGCCATGACTGTGCATCGAGTCGCGGTGCTGGCGCTGGACGGGGTCACCCCGCTGGATCTCGCGATCCCGGCGCAGATCTTCACCGCCCGCCCGGAAACCCCGTACGAGATGGCGCTTTGCGCCCTCGAGCCGACGGTGACCACCACCGCGGGCTTCACCTTGACCGCCGAAGCCGGCCTCGACCGGGTGCGGGCCGCCGACACCGTGATCATCCCGGGATTCGAGCCGATCACCCGCCTGCCGGAGCCCGCGCTGAGCGCGCTCGCCGATGCCCGCGACCGGGGCCGGCGGGTGGTGTCGATCTGCACCGGCGCGTTCGCACTGGCCGCGGCGGGGGTGCTGGACAGCCTGCACGCCACCACCCACTGGCAGCACATCGACGAGCTCGAACGGGACTATCCGGGCGTCACCGTCGACCGCGATGTGCTCTACGTCGACCAAGGCGACGTGCTCACCTCGGCCGGAGTGTGTTGCGGCATCGACCTTTGCCTGCACATCGTGCGCCGCGACCTGGGCGCGATGACGGCCAACCGGATCGCCCGCGGCATCGTCGCGGCGCCCCACCGCGACGGCGGGCAGGCCCAGTACGTACCGGCCCCGGTCGCCGTCGCGGGTGAGGCCTCCCTGTCCGGCACCCGGGCCTGGGCCTTGGCCCGCCTCGACGAACCGCTCGCCCTGCGGGTGCTCGCCCGCCACGCGGGCGTCTCGCAGCGCACCTTCATCCGCCGCTTCACCGAAGAGACCGGCACGACCCCGTTGCAGTGGCTGCTCAACGCCCGCCTCAGCCAGGCCCGCGAACTGCTCGAAACCACCGATCACCCGATCGACCGGATCGCCCGCGACTGCGGCCTGGGCACGGCCACCAACCTGCGCCTGCACTTCCGCCGCGCGCTCGACACCACGCCCACCGCGTACCGCCGCGCTTTCCGGCAGACGGTGCCGGAAAGCGCGGCAGTCTGAGCGCCGCCGTCACGAGATAGCTTGTGCGGCAACGATTTCCGGCCCGCGATCGAGGTCGGGGATGAGTTCGCCGATCAGCTGGATGCTGCGGGTGACCTTGTCGTGGGCGAGGCCGCCGATCTGCTGCAGGCACATCATCCGGTCGATGCCGAGGCCGGCGTAGGCCCGCAGCTTCCGGAGGCAGGTCTCCGGGCTGCCGACGATCAGCGAGTCCTGCGCGCTGAGCACGGTGAAGATCTCGTCGTCCGGCACTTTTTCGCCCTGCAGGACGCGGCCGATCAGCAGGGCGGCCTCGCTCGGCGGGTCGGCGGCCTCGCCGCGCAGGAAGCCGCCGGTGAGGCCGCCGCCGTCGGGCGCTTCCGCCAGTTGCTGCTGGACCTGGGCCGTGCGGACGAACTCCTTGGCCGCCTCGAAGAAGTTCAGCGCCGTGACGGTGTACCAGGCGGCGGCCGCGGCGGCGCCGTTGCGCATCGCTTCCTCGTCGGTGTCCGCGCAGTGCACGAAGGTGAAGAAGCCGACCTGGTTGTTGACGAACGCGCCCACCGGTTCGGTGCACGACGCGGCCGCCTCGCGGTAGAGCGAGATCATCCGGCCCGCGCGTTCGAGCGACTCCCACATGGTCGTGCCCAGCACGCCGACGCCGCGTTTTCCCGCGTCCTCGAACGACTTCGGGCTCGCCGCCGCCTGCCACAGCGGCGGGTGCGGCCGTTGCAGCGGCTTGGGCGAGATCGGCACGTCGTCGATCTGGTACGCGTCGCTGTGGTAGGAGAACCGGTCCGTGGTCCACATCTTCGGCACCATCTCGAACGCCTGCTGGGTCTGGGCCCGGGCGTCGTCGGCCTCGATGCCGAACAGGCGCCACTCCGGGATCGTCGAACGGGTCAGCCCCAGCTCGACCCGGCCCCCGCTGAGGTGGTCGAGTGTCGCCGCGCGCTCGGCGACGCGGATCGGGTGGTTGAACCGGCCCGGCGCGAGCACGGCGGCGTGGCCGAGCCGGATCCGGCTGGTGCGCTGGGAAAGCGCGGCGAGCATCAGCTCCGGCGCCGAGGACAGGCTGAACTCGCCGGCGCCGTGGTGCTCGACCTGCCACCAGCAGCCGTAGCCCAGCCCGTCCGCGAGCACGGCCTGCTCGATCGCCTGCGCGAACCGCAGCTGCTCATGGCCCGCCGGCCAGGGCCGGGGATTCTGGATCTCGTTGAACAGGTCGATCTGCATCGGGTCCTCCACGGGTCGCCGGATCCAGCCGTAGAGTCCATCGCCGCGAGCGGGCGGGCCGTATCAGCCGGCGGCCAGGAATTCGTCGCGTAGCGCGTGCTTGCGGACCTTGCCGGAGCCGGTCATCGGGAACTCCGTGACGAACCGCCACACCCGCGGTGTCTTGTGCGGCGCCAGAATCCCGCGGACGTGGTCGAACAGCTCGGCCTCGTCGGCCGCGGCGCCGGGCACGAGGCGGACGAACGCCGCGACCTGCTCGCCCCACTCGGGATCGGGCACACCGACGACCGCGGCCGCGTCGATCGCCGGGTGCGTGAGCAGCGCGTGCTCGACCTCCTGGGGGTAGATGTTCTCGCCGCCCCGGATGATCATGTCCTTGATCCGCCCCTCGATGCGCAGGTAACCGCGCTCGTCCCGGCGGCCGAGGTCGCCGGTGTGCAGCCAGCCGTCCGCGTCGATGGCCGCCGCGGTCTGCTCGGGCAGGCCGAGGTAGCCCGTCATCACGTGGTAGCCGCGGGTGCGCACCTCGCCGATCCGGCCCGGCGGGCAGGACTCCCCCGTCGACGGGTCGACGATGTCCACCTCGCAGGCGGGCAGCGGGAGCCCGACCGTGGTGGCGCGGTCCTCCGGGCTGTCGTCCGGGGTGGTCATGGTGATGCCCGGGGACGCCTCCGTCTGCGCGTAGACGGTGCTCATCGGCACGCCCAGCGTGGCCTCGACGCGCCGGACCAGCTCGGGTGGGACCAGCGCGCCGCCGGAGAGGGCGTACCGAACCGACGACAGGTCGGTGGCGGCGAAATCCGGGTGGCCGAGCATGGCGAGGATCATCGTGGGCACGCCGCCGAACACGGCGCTGCGCTCGGACTCCATCACGTGCAGCTGCAGCGCCGGGTCGAACCAGGGCATGAGCACCTGCGTGCCCAGGGTGGCGATCGGTGCCAGCGTCGCCAGCACGCAACCGGCGGTGTGGAACAACGGCATCGGGTTGACAAACGCCTCGCCGGGCTGCATCGCGAGCTTCCGGGCATAGGAGAGGCGCGCGTTGTTGGTGAGGCCCCGGTGGTGCAGCACGGCGCCTTTCGGCGTGCCGGTGGTGCCGGACGTGTACTGGACCTGCGCGGCGTCGTCCGGGCTGACGACGGGCAGCTTCTGGCCGGCCGAGCCGGAGTCGCGGAAGGCGCGCCAGTCCTCGAACAGCACGGTCTCCCGCAGGTGCGGCAGGTCGGGGCGGAGGTGCTCGACGAGTTCGGCCATCCGGCTGCCGCGGTATTCGCGCACCAGGAACAGGCCGGTGGCCTGGGAGTTGCCCAGCACGTGCCGCAGCTCCTGCTCGCGCAACGCCGGGTTGACCGTCACGAGCGTGACCCCGGCGAGGGCGGCGGCCAGTTCGAGCAGGACCCATTCGGGAATGTTGTTGGCCCACACGGCAATCCGCTCACCGGGCTCGAAGCGGCCCAGCAGCGCCTTGGCCGCGCGCTCGGCCTCGTCCAGCAACTCGCCGTACGTCCACCTCCGGCGCGCGTCCGCCTCAGCGACCCCTTCCACCAACGCGGGCGCGGCGGGTGCCTGTTCGGCGGCGGCGCGGAGCAGGTCGCCGACGGTCTCTTCACGCACCAGTTCCGAACGGGACATGACCGCTCCTTCCCTTTGGGCGGAGCATAACCGCGATTCTTGTGGGGTCGGTGTTGTCACGCCACCAGGATCGCGCTCACCACCACGTCGAAGAGGTGCTCCGCACGGGCCTCCAACCCCGGCTGGTCACCGAGCCAAGCCAACGACGAAGCCAACGCGAACAAGTCAGCACCATCCAGGTCCGCCCGCGCCACGTTCTCAGCCTGAGCCCGGGTCAGCAGCCGAGTCCCAGCCGCGCGCATCGCGACGCAGGAGGTGTGCAGCGCGGACTCCGGGTCCTCGATCGCGCGGACCATCGACGTCACCACCCCGCGGTAGTTCGTCGTGTACGTGACGAAATCGCGTAGCCACAACCGCAGCGCGTCCGGCGCCGAGCTGGAGGTCTCGACCTCCGCGGCCCGTGCGGTCAGCTCGTCGAAGCTCGTGCGGAGCAACGCTTCGAGCAGGGACTCCCGCGTCGGGAAGTGGCGGAGCAGGGTGGCCAAGCCGACCCCGGCCTGGCGGGCGATGTCGCGCATCGACGCGTCCGCGCCCTGGTCGGCGAGGACGGCGCCGGCCACCTCCAGCAGGCGGTCGTGGTTGGCGCGGGCGTCCGCCCTCATCGGCCCTCCTTGAACAAACGGATCACTGACCCGTATTATCGGATCAGTGATCCGGAAAAACGGATCTCTGGTTCACTTAGGTTACCCCGTTGCCAGACGCAGGAGAGCATCGTGCCGACACAGACCATGAAGGCGATCCGGCTGCACGAGTTCGGCGGCCCCGAAGTGCTGCGCCACGAGGAAGTGCCGGTGCCCGCGCCGGGGCCGGGCGAAGTGCTCATCCGCGTGCACGCGATCGGCCTCAACCCGCCCGACTGGTATGCCCGCGAGGGCATGCCCGACGTCCCGGCCGAGCTGAAGCCCCCGATGACCCTCCCCCTGATCCCGGGGACCGACGTCTCCGGCGTCGTCGAGACCGGAGACGGCTTCGAGCCCGGAGACGAGGTGTTCGGCCTGCTGCGCTTCCCCACCGCGCTCCAGGCCGGCGCGTACGCCGAGTACGTCACCGCGCCCGCGTCCGACCTCGCCCTCAAGCCCGCCGGCGTCGGCCACGCGCACGCCGCCGCGCTGGCCATGTCGGGGCTGACCGCGTGGCAGTTCCTGATCGACCTCGGGCACGACCACCCGTCACCGTTCCAGGCCGCCCAGCACCGCCCGATCCCCCTCGGCCCGGGGACCACGGTCCTGGTCAACGGCGCGGCCGGCGGCGTCGGGCACCTCGCCCTGCAACTGGCCAAATGGCAGGGCGCGCGCGTGATCGCCGTGGCCTCCGGCGCCCACGAGGACTTCCTGCGCGAACTCGGCGCCGACGAGTTCATCGACTACACGAAGGACCGGCCCGAAGAGCTCGCGCGCGACCTCGACCTGGTCCTGGACACCGTCGGCGGCCCGCACAGCCGTCGTTTCCTGCCGGCCGTCAAACGCGGCGGATCCCTTTACCCCGTGTACTTCGGCGAGTTCGACGACGAGGAGAACGCGAAGCTGGGCGTCACGGTCACCGCCGCCCAGGTCCGCTCGGACGGCGCCCAGCTCGCCGAACTCGGGCGCCTGCTGGCGGACGGCACGATCCGCGTGGCGATCGACAGCACCTTCCCGCTCCAGGACGCCCGGGCGGCGCACGAGCGAGCTGCGCGGGGCCACATCCGGGGCAAGATCGTGCTGACCGTCCCCTGAACACTGAACCGCTCGTGAGTGTTTATGCCGGTTAGAACCGGCATAAACACTCACGAGCGATTACCTGCGGGCCTTCAGTGCCGGCAGGCGGCCGCCCCGTGGCAGGAAGTCATGGCCTGCAACGTTTCGTGCAGTTTCTTCGCGGTGTCCGGCGGCAGCTGGGCCACGGTGTTGTGCAGCTCCTGCGGGTCCGTGCTGCGGTCGTAGTACTCCTTGGTGCCGTCGGCGTACTCGACGTAGGTGTACGTGGTGCTGCGGATCGCCTCGTACGTGGTCGGGTTGCCGCTGTTCTTCCCCGGTTTGTCCGGGTCGGCCGGGTCGAAGTCCGGGCCGTGGTGCTCGACCAGCCCGACCGTGCGCCACGCCGGCGGGGTGGTCCCGTTCAGCAGCGGCACCAAGCTTTCGCCGTCCACCGCCGCGGGCGTCGCGGCGCCGGCCAGCGCCTCGAAGGTCGGTCGCAGATCGATGTTCTCCACCGGGCTGGCCACCGTCGCCCCGGCCTTGACGCCGGGCCCGGTGACCACCAGCGGCACGTGCACGTCGGTGTCGTACGCGGTCTGCTTGCCGGGGGTGAGCCGGTACTCACCCATGTGGTAGCCGTTGTCCGAGGTGAACACGATGTCGGTGGCCCCGCGCACGCCGGCCTGGTCCAGCGCGGACTCCACCGTGCCGATCATCTTGTCCACCGACTGCACAGCCTGCGCCCGCTTGCGGAACGCCTTGTTGATGGCCGCCTTTTCCTTGTCGGTCAACGGAGTCCGCGACGCGAGCCACGGCGGCGGCGAGGACGGCAGGGTGTCGAACGCGGGCCCGCGCGGCGCGGTGAGGCCGGGGAACGCACCGGCGTCGCGCGGCGCCGGGGTGTACGGGGCGTGTGGCGCGAAGGTGGCCAGCTCGATCGCGAACGGTGTGTGCGCGCTCGCCGAGCTGGTCACGAACTGCGCGGCCTTGCCGGCCATCACGTCGACCAGGTAGTCGCTCGGGGTCTTGCCGTAGTGCTTGACCGTGCCGTTTTCGTTGAGGTCGTAATTGAACTCGGGGTACCCGTTGCCGGCGACGTCCCACTCGTTCCAGCCCGGCGGCACGCCGTCGCTCTTCGGGTTGTAGCCGTTCAGGTACTTGCCCATCATCGCCGTGCGGTATCCGGCCTGCTGCAACGAGGTCGCGTAGGTCGACTTGTCGTCGCCTTTGCCGTGGAAGGCGCCGTAGCCGCCGTCGGCGCCGCTATTGGTGAACACCCCGGTGTCGTGCGGCAGCATCCCGGTGAACAGCGACGACCGCGACGGGCAGCACAGCGAGTCGGTGACCGTGTAATTGCTGAACGACGTGCCGGTCTTGGCCATCTCCTGCACGTGCGGCAGGTACGGCAGCAGGTTCATCGACAGGTCGTCGGTGAGCACGAGGACGAGGTTCGGCTTGCTGCCCGCGGTTCCGGCGACGGTGGACTGGGCAGTGGCCGAACCGCCGGTCGAGCAAGCGGCGGTCGAAGCCACTGCCACCGCCAGTACCGCGGTCAGGAGGAGACGGACGCGAGAGGACATGCGGTCAAGCTAACGGTGCCACCACAGAGCCCGGTCAGCGTTGTGTTCGGGCTCGGTAAAGACTCGTGAGTGGCAATGACGGTTCTAACCGGCATAAACACTCACGAGCCTTTCCTAGCGCAGCCGCCACAGGTGGTCCGCGGTGCCGCTGTCCGCGAACTGGACCACCTGCGCACTGTCCGCTTTGGACATCTGATCCACGCTGAGCACCTTGCCCGAGTTCCGGTTCATGATCCGGAACCAGCCGCTGCCGTCGTCGAGCAGGCGCCACTGGTGATCGGCCGTGCCGTTGTCGGAGAACTGGACGACCTGCGCGCTGTCCGCCGTGGACATCCGGTCCACGCCCAGCACCTTGCCCGAGTTGACGTTGCGGATCAGCAGCCAGCCGTCCGCAGTGGACTCGAACGTCCACAGGTGATCGGCTGTGCCGCTGTCCGCGAATTGGACGACGCGGGCGCTGTCGGCCGTCGACATCTGGTCGACGCCCAGCACCTTCGCCGAGTTCCGGTTCTCGATCCGCACCTGGCCGTTCGCCACCAGCTGCCAGAGGTGGTCGGCGGTCCCGTTGTCCGCGAACTGCACCACCTGCGCACTGTCCGCCGTGGACATCTGGTCTACGCCCAGCACCTTGCCGGAGTTGCGGTTCTTCAGCCGCCACCAGCCGTCGCCGTTGTCCATCAGCTGCCACAGATGGTCGGCAGTGCCGGTGTCGGCGAACTGGACCACCTGCGCACTGTCCGAAGTGGCCATTCGATCCACCCCGATCACCTTGCCCGAGTTGACATTGCGGATCCGGTACCAGCCGTCGCCGTTCGCGACCAGGTGCCAGAGGTGGTCGGCGGTCCCGTTGTCGGCGAACTGGACGACCCGCGCACTGTCCGCCGTGGACATCCGGTCCACGCCCAGCACCTTGCCGGAGTTGCGGTTCATGATCCGGAACGCCGCCCCGCCGCCGCCCGGCGACCACGGGTGCCCGTCCGGCGAGGCCGTCGGGAAGGACGTGATGCGCAGCCGAGCGGCACCCATCGGGATCAGCGTGACCGACTCGACCTCAGCCACACTGAGCGCCGGCGACGCCTGCAGCGTGGTCACGACGTCCTGGTCGTCCGCGGTCCACTCGGCGATCTTCCGCGCGGGCGCGGTGATCTTCACCGGCACCGCGTCCGGGGTGAACGGGTTGGCAGGCAAGGGACCGCCCGACGCAGCGAACGTCATCGCCGACGCCGCGGTCCCCGGGTCGACGGCCAGCCCGTAGTTCCACGGCGTGGTCGCGTGCACCGCGTACTCCGGGAACTGCGCGCTCCCGCCGAGCGATTCGTACTGCTCCCCGATCTCCAGCGAGTACGTCAGCGGGCCGTGGTCGACCGAAAGGGAGTCGTGGTTCGCGCTCCAGGTCCGCACGGAAGTCTGCTGCGGCAGGGTCAGCTTCACGACGTCGCCGTTGCGCCAGGTCCGGTCGACTTTCGCGAACGCGGGCCCGGCCGGCACCGTCACCGGCGCGCCCGCCACCGTGACCTGCGGCGCCGCACACCAGGCCGGAATCCGGAGGTACAGCGGGAAAGCCAGGTCCTTCGGTGTCTGGACGGTCAGGGTGATCTGCTCCGAGAACGGATAGGTCGTGTCCTCGGCGATGGTCACTGAAGTGCCGTCGGCGACCTTCGCCGTGACGCTGCTGGCCGCGTACATCGCCGCCGCGAGCCCGTTGTCCGGGGTGGCCAGCCAGAGTTCCTCGGTGAAGTACGGCCAGCCCATGCCGTAGTTGTGCGGGCAGCAGCGGTACTGGTCGACGGCGGGCAGGTAGGCCTGCATCGCGAAGCCGTTCTGGAACTGGCCCTCGGTCTTGACCACGTCGTCGAGGTCGATGCTGTTCGCGCTGGTGATGTAGTGCACCGCGCGCCCGGCGGGATCGAGTGCGGCGGGCAGCAAGTTGAACGCGAGGTCTTCGCAGCGGTCGGCCCACACCGGGTCGCCGGTCAGCCGCGTCAGCAATTGGTGGCTGGCCATGAATTCGACGATCCCGCAGGTTTCGAAGCCCTGCCGCGGGTCGCCGAAGCCGGGCCGCGCGTTCTCGTCCCCGGCGAACCCGCCGCCGGCGAACTGCCCGTACGTCCCCATGATCGTGGCGTAGTCCTGATAACTCGCCTGCACCAGCGACGCGTCACCGGAGCGCAGCGAGTACTGCGCGGGCTCGCGGAAACCCTGGGCCACGTTGACGTTGTGCAGGGTCGGCAGGTTCCCGACCCAGTCCGCGCCGTAGCGGTGGATCTTGTCGGCGAGGTCGAGCAGGAACGCGTCGCCGGTGCGGTTGAACAGCCAGAACACGCTGTCCAGGCCGTCGCCCCAGCGCACGTACAGCCAGTCCGCCTCGAACGCGTCCTGGCCCTGCGCGTTCATGTACTGCAGGAACCGCGTCAGGAACGAGACGATCCGCGCGTCGCCGGAGTACTCCTCCCAGGACCGCAGCGCCTGCATCATCGGCAGGTACGGCCAGAAGTGCGGGCCGCCCCGGAACTTGGTGCGCAGCTCCGTCGGGCCGAAGAAGCCGTCGGACTGCTGGGTGGCCAGGACCGCGTCGACCCAGCGGTGCGCGGTGGCCAGCGCGGTGGCGTCCCCGGTCACGGCGGCGAGGTCGAGGTAACCGCGCAGCCAGTAGGGCACCTCCTCCCAGCCCCCGTATTCGGGGTGCACCCAGCCGTTGGTGTCGAAGTTCAGGAAGTGCGACGTCTCGGGGTAGTGCCCGCAGAGCCCGTCGAGCTGCAGTTGCAGTTGCCCGGCGAGCCAGCCGCGAGCGGTGACGGCGCCGGGCGGGAGCTTGAGGAACGCGGTGGGTTGCAGCGGCGCGGCATTCGGCGTGTACAGCCCGCCTCGCGCTGGGGCGACTGTCTGGCGGAGGGCCGTGGCCCCGGCGGAAATGGGCCTGACGGTCGCTCCGGCCAGCAGAGTCGCAACGGCTCCGGTGACGAAGTGTCTACGGTTCAGCGGCACGGGGACCGGCCTCCACTCGTCATTACAACGTTGTAAAAATATAACTACCCGGTGCGGGTGGTCGTGCACAACCGCCGTTCGTCCTAGCCGGTGGCGGCCGGCCCGCCCGGATTCCGCGTCTGGCAGGATTTGCCGGGTTCGGGGAGAAACAGGGGGATTGTCATGCGGTGGATCAGGCTGGCCGCGGCGGCTGGGGCCGTCGGGATCGTGGCGGGCGCGACGCCGGCCGCGGCGGCGGTGGACGGCACGGGCCACGGGTACCACGCCGGGACGGTGGCGCTGAGCACGAGCCAGCGGACCGACGGCACGTTCGAACTGCTCGACGGGCAGCGCGGGGGCGGCGAAACGCGGTTCTTCCCGAAGAATCCCGCGTCCAGCCCGCCGACCCGGGAGACCAGCGAGCCCATCACCTCGCCCGGAAACACTTGGGGCGACGGGAAAGCCGGCACTCTGGAGACGACGGCCGTCGACGTGCACTACGGCCTCGGCGAGGCCTGGGACTACTTCAAGACCGTGCACGGCCGCGAGGGCGTCCGGGGCGACGGCAAGGGCATCGTCACGTACCTCTACCGGGACACCTTTCCCGGCTCGTCGTTCAGCAGCACCTGCTCCTGCCTGAGGTTCGCTTTCGGCGACACGATCCGGCCGGCGACCGACCTGCAGACCGTCGGGCACGAGTTCACCCACGCGGTCACCGCGTCGACCGCGAAGCTGGCCAACGACGGTGAGCCGGCCGCCCTCAACGAGGCGACCAGCGACATCTTCGGCGTCCTGATCAGGTTCTACGCGCAGAACCCGGCCGACCCCGCGGACTACGTGATCCCGGACGGGTCCGAGGACGCCCAGGCGCCCGAGAAACCGTTGCGCTACATGGACGATCCGGCCAAGGACGGCAAGTCGCCGTCGTGCTGGTCCCCCGGTCTCAAGGACCTCGACGAGCACTACGGCTCGGGCGTCGGCAACAAGTTCTTCTTCACCCTGGCCGTCGGCAGCGGCAAGTCCGCCTGGGGCGACAGCCCGACCTGCGGCGACGCGCCCGCGGTGACCGGCATCGGCAACGACAAGGCCGCCCGGATCTGGTACCGCGCGCTGACCACCGTGATGGTGTCGAACACCAACTACTCCGGCGCGCGGCAGGCGACCCTGCGCGCGGCCGCCGACCTCTACGGCGAGGGCAGCAGCGAGCAGTCCTCGGTCCAGGCTGCCTGGCTGGCCGTCGGGGTCGACGGCTCGGACCCGATCCCGCCCGTGCCGCCGGTGCCGCAGGACCCGGTGGTCACCGCGCCGCTGCCGGACCTGATCCAGGTCGGCACGCCGCTGCAGGTGCAGGTGCCGGCGACCGACCCGCAGGACGACCCGCTGACCTTCACCGCGGCCAACCTCCCGCCGGGCCTGACGATCAGCCCGAGCGGGCTGGTCTCCGGCACCCCGACGACCGCCGGTTACTACGTGATCACCGTGACCGCGACCGATCCGGCCGGGCACGCCGGGAGCGACCGTTCCATCTGGAAGGTCGAGCCGGCAGCGCGCGGCTGAGCTGGGTCACTAAAAGCCGAACCCAGCCGCGCGCCGGCTGGATCAGTAGCCGGGGAACACCTTCCGCAGGTCGTCCAGGGTCAGGTTGCCCTCGGCGGTGACGCCCTGGTCGTACGGGGCCTTGAGGCGGCCGCTGACCAGGCGGACGAACGCCTCCGCCGAGCCGTTGAACGTCGCGGACGGCGCGTCGAGGTGGTCGACGACGGTGACCGCGTCGTCGATCACCAGGCCGCCGCCGGGGATCGCGAGCGAGACCGGGTCGGCGAGCTCGGCCGGCTTGGCGAAGAAGCCCAGCATGAAGCCGAGCGGCCCGGTCAGGTGCTCGACGAGCACCGCGGCCGACTCGGCATCGACCCCGGCGTCCGGTTCGAAGGCCACCCGCACGTCCCACGAGTGGTTGGCGACCTCGTTGAGCCGCATGGCCACCGCGGTCAGCAGCGGGACCGGCTCCGGCAGGAAACCGAGGTCGACGCTCAACGACGAGCGCTGCTCGGGCGTGAGGGCCTCGACGGTTTCGAGCCAGCGGGCGTTGTGCTCCAGGAACCCCTCGGCCTGCGCGCGCGGCGAAGACGCGTCCCAGCGGGCCCAGATGGTCTGGTTGTCCTCGGCGGCCACGGTCTCGCCGGCGGCCCGGGCGATCGGCGCGAGGCCGATCTCCGCGCCGCTGCCGAGGTGGGAAAGGGCCTGGGCGACGGTCCAGTCCGAGGCGCCGCTGGTGGTGGCCAGCTGCTCGTCGGTGAGGGTGCGGACCAGGCCGGCCAGCGTGTCGTGCTCGGAGCGGAGTGCGGTGATCGTGCGGTCCACGAGTTGGCTCATGCCACGCTCAACTCCCCGCGGGGCGTGTGTGTTCCGCCGGCCGCCGTCACGGGGCGACCGACTCGAAAATCACCAGCGGGGTCGACGTGGCCACCACCCGTTCGACGGCGAAACCCGCCTCGGCGAGCAACGCCCGGTACTCGCTCCCGGTGCGTTCCTTTCCCCCGAGCAGGCTCACCATGACCAGGTCCATGTGCTTGGCCGGATGGGGCTCGTCCCCCTCGGGCACGGCCTGCTCGACGACGATCAGCCGGGCGCCGGCCGGGGCCGCGGCCCGGACCGACCGCAGGATCCGCAGCGCTTCCTCGTCGCTCCAATCGTGCAGGATCCAGCTCAGCACATAGATGTCCGCGGACGGGACCTCGTCGAAGAAGTTGCCGGCGACCGTCTCGACGCGGTCGGCCAGCCCGGCGGCGGCGAGCACCGCACGCGCGGACTCGACGACGCCGGGGAGGTCGAAGACGATGCCCCGCCGGTCGGGCCGATCGTCCAAACGCAGCAGTTCCGTGAGGACAGTGCCGTCGCCGCCGCCGAGGTCGGCGATCAGCTCGCCGTCCGGAAGCCGGTAGCCGTCGAAGGTCCCGGCCCGCAGCGTCCGGGAGAACACGGCCATCGCCCGGCCGAAGAGCGCGGCCATGGCCGGATCGGTGGCGACCTGGTCGAAGTACGGCTTCCCGAAGTACTTCAGCGCCGCGGACTCCCCGGTCTTCAGGGTGTGCCCGAGTTCGGCGACGGCCCGGTAGTGCAGGTGCATCCCGCCCACCGCGATGCCGTGCAGGGACTGCGGGTGGCTCTCGGAGAGCGTCGCGCCGAGCGCGGTGACCGCCACCTTGTCGCCCTCGGTCCGGAAGACACCGTGCGGCGTGACGGAGCGGATCAGCCGGGCGAGCACGCCGGCGTCGGACCCGGTGCGCTCGGCCAGCGCCGCGACCGTCTGAGGTCCCTCCTCGTCCAGGATCGTCGCGATCCCCGCTTCGGCGAGCACGAACAACGCCTGGGACAGCAGGAAACCGTCCAGCAGCTGCGCCATCACCACGGTGGGCGGCTGGACCTCTTCGTCGGACATGGTGGTGCCTTCCTGCTTGGAGCCGTTGATCTTCCAGCTTGCCCCCGAGACCGCGCGGGGCCGGGCCCGGGTTCCCTGTGGCCCGGCCGCAACGCGTGCCGCCGCCCGTTGCGGCCGTCCCACAGCCGGGGCCGTCCTCCGTTGCGCCCGGCCAGGCCGCGCCGGACGCTGAGGCCGAACTGCCTCCTGCGAAAGGCTGGTCCCCCCATGAAAACCCTGCTGAAGGCCGCCGGCGCGGTCGCTTCCGCGGCCGCTCTCACCGTCTCCATCGGAGGGATCGCCGGCGCGAGCCCCGCCACCAGCGGCAGCGCCACGTACTACACCGACGCGGGTTACGGGGCCTGCGGAACGCAGATCAACGCGAGCACGGACATGCTGGTCGCCGCCCCGGCCGCGCTCTGGACCACGCCAAACCCGAACAACGACCCGTTGTGCGCCCAGTCGATCCGGGTCACCTACAACGGCACAACGATCACCGTGCCGATCAAGGACAAATGCCCCACCTGCGATCCCGGCAAGATCGACCTCAGCCTGCCCGCCTTCCAGCAGCTGGCCGACCCGAACCTCGGGATCATCCAGCTGGACTGGGAAATCCAGTAGCCCGGCCGGTCAGGGCAGCGGCACGGGCAGCGTGGCCAGCTCGCGCCGGCCGGCCACGCCGAGCTTGCGGTAGACGCTCGAGAGGTGGAACTCCACCGTCCGCACGGTGAGGAACTGCTGCTCGGCGATGCTGCGGTTGCTCAGCCCGGACCGGGCCAGCTCCGCGATCTTGCGCTGCTGCCCGGTCAGCCGGTCGCCGGCCTGGCGGGTCAGCCGGTGCAACGCGGCTTCCGCGCGCTCGGCCCAGGCCGCGTAACCCGCCTTGCGCGCGAGATCCCGTACTTCGCCGAACATCGCGGCGGCCTGCGGGCACTGCCGCTCGGCGCTGAGGAAGTGCGCCAGGTCGTAACGCGCGCGGAGCAGGTCTTCCGTGGCCGGGCCCTGGGCGAGCAGGTCCGCGGCTTCGCGGGCCTCGCCGGAAGTCCGGCTCCCCACCACGGCGTGCGCGTGGATCGCGACGCTGAGCGTGCGCGGATCCGGCCACCGTCGGGCCAGTCTCAGCTCACGGTCGGCGAGCACCGAGGCCAGCCGGTGCCGTCCGGACGCGTGGGCGCACAACGCGGCCCGCGACCGCCACGGGACGACGGCCGGATTCCGCACCCCGCGCTCGGTGAGCAGCCGGCCGCATTCGAGGAACGCCGTCCTGGCCACGTCGTGGCGTTCGGCCGCCAGCTCCAGTTCCCCCAGCGCGGCAAGGAGTTCGGCCTTGTCCTCGCTGGGGGGCTCGCCGCAGACGTGGTCGAGTATCCGGCGGTACGCCGTGTCGAGGTCGCCCCGGCTGACGTGCGCGGACGTCGACCACGCCACGAGCAGATCACGCAGCCGCGGTCCGCGTTCGAGGGCCTGGTCCAGGATTTCCGCCGCCGTGGCGGGATCACCCTGCAGCCAGGCCAGCCGGCCCCGCAACGCGAAAGCGAACTCCCCCAGGGCTTCCGCGCTTTCAGTGGCCAGCACCCGGTCGCAGTGTTCCCCGGCGAGGTCGGTCTCCCCGGCGTGCACGAGCGCCATCGCGGCGTACCAGAACGACAGCACGTCGTGCCGGCCCGGCGAGCGCAGCACGAAAACGGCCTCGCGGATCACCTGGTCCCGGTTCTCGCCGTTGTTGGCCATCGCGATCGCGCGCAGCGCATGGTCGCGTTCGGGCGGCTCCGCGGCCGAGGCCCGCACGGCGGCAGCGCCACCCGGCGCGTACGGCAGCCCGGCGCCCGATGGCTGTTCCCTCCCCGTCGACGACAAGAGATGCTCCTCTGCCCTCACTGGCGGCCAAGGTTTCACCGTCATCCCGCCGATGATGGTGCCGGTTAACCGGCGGACCGGCGTCACCTGGGGAAGAACTCCGCCGGCGCCCGCGGAAAACGTGCTCACCCAAGTGGCCCAGCGACGGGTCCGGCTTCGGCTCATCGCGAGGCCGTGACCAGGGCGTTCATCCCGCTCACGACGGCGGGATCCGACCATCGATGTCACTCGTTCGCGTGAGGGCGGCCGAGAGTAATCCGGGCACGGAAATTGCCCGGAAATCGGTTGTTTTCCGCCCGGATCCGGGCATGCGCGGCTATTCGAAAGCTTATCCCAGGTGGACCGGAAATAGTGGGCCGCGGCCGGTCAGCCGGCCGGCAGCCATTCCGGGTCGAGCAGGTGGAAACGGAGTTCGTCGCGGCCCCGCACGCCGAGCTTGCGGTAGACCTGCGAAAGGTGGAACTCGACCGTGCGCACGGCGAGGAACTGCTGGGCCGCGATGTCCTGGTTGCGGAAGTTGGCCAGGGCGAGAAAGGCGACCTTGAGCTCGGTCGGGGTCAGCGCCGGGCCGGGCCGCGGATCGAGCCCGCGCAACGCTTCCTCGGCCCGCGCCGCGCGATGCCGGTTCCCCGTGCCGTGGAATCCCGCGGCCGCCTTGGTGAACTGCACGCGGGCGAACGCGCGCTGTCCGGTCCGCAGCAGCCGGCGGCCGAGCTCGTACCGTGCCTCGCCCGCCTCGATCGCCGCTTCGCCGACTTCCAGCAGCTCGGCGGCCTCGCCGAGCAAGTCGATCTCGTGCCCGTCGCCGGCCAGCAGCGCGACGCCGGCCAGCGCCTCCCCCACCACCCGGGGCTCACCCCAGGCCAGCGCGGCCTCGTGCTCCTCGCGGGCCAGCTCCGCCGCCAGTTCCGCGTCACCACCGGCCCGCGCGCACCACGCCGCGCGCCGCCGCCACGGGGACACCGCAGGATTGACCACGCCCTGCGCGGCGAACTGCCGCCCGGCGGCCAGGTGATCGGCCAGCGCGGCCCGGAAATTCCCAGCGGCCATGGCCAGCAGTCCACGGGCGCATCGCAGCTCCGGAGTGTTGCGGATGTCGCTGCTGTGTTCGGTGAGCGGGGCGCCTGCTTCGGCCGGTTGACCACGGCCGACCCTGCAAACATCGCTGCCATGTTCGGCAAGCAACGCGCTCGCCTCCGCCTGTTCACCACGGCCGACCACGCGAACATCCCTGCCATGTTCGGCAAGCAGTGCGCTCGCCTCAGCCGGTTGACCGCGGCTGACCAGCAGTTCGACGGTTTCGGCCACGATCACCGGCCGCAGGGCCGGGTCGATCGGCCGCCCGCGTAGGTGCTCGTACAGCTCCCCCGCGGTGTCCAGATCACCGCGCCACCGGGCGGTGCGGGCGCGGATGAGCGTGCCCCGGTCGAGCAGGTCGTCCTGCCCGTCGCTGTGGCCGAGCCGGGCGGCTGCGCGGTCGGCGGTGGTCAGTTCCCCGGCCAGTACCAGGGTGGTCAGCGCGTCGAGGGCGCAGCCGGGGCGCCGGGCACAGCCGGGGTCGGCCAGTGCCAGCTCGGCCTCCTGCACCGCGCCCGCCGGGTCCGTTCCGGCGCGGGCGAGCACGATCGCCCGCCGCGCCGGGCAGGAGCCGGGCGGCGGTATGGCCGGACCGGCTTTCCCGGCCCGCGAAAGACGCGACGACACAGCGGAAACACCCCCGGTGGGACGGGGAGAAGGTCCGCGGAGCCCGCGCACCGTTTCCGAGAATGGGGATCGCCGCCGGATTCGTCAATACTCGTGGCGATACCTGACCGGTTGTCTGTCTCGCCGGGGTTCGCCGGAAATGTGCGGCCGGACCGTAAAGACGGATCCCGCCGCCGCGGCGACACTTTTGTGCATATCCCGGTCCCGGACACGCCAGGAGCAGCGATGCACAGAGCCCTCTTCCCGGTGCTGGCCGCCCTCGCGGCCGCCTCGCTGATGACCGCCGGTTCGGCCGGCGTGACGGCGGCCGCCGCGGACGGTCCCACCGTCACCTTCGTCAACCAGAGCGGCGAAACGCTCTGGATCGGCAGCACCGTCAACGCCGACGGCTCGGAGAACCTGACCGGGCTGCCGGTCCTCGAGGACGGTCAGCAGGCCACGGTCACCGTGCCGGCTTCGGCCCAGCACTGGCGGGGCAAGTTCTTCGGCCGGCAGGGCTGCACCGGCGATTCCGGCAGCTCGTTCCACTGCGCGATCGGCGACTGCGGGCCGGACGCCGGCGGGTGCACCACCGGTGAGCAGCCGGCGAGCCTGGCCGAGTTCAACTTCGACCCGCAGGACCAGCTGGCCCCATGGTACGACGTGAGCTACGTGAACGCGGTGTCCCTGCCCATCACGATCGATCCCGCGGGCGCCGGCGCCCGCTCGCCGAGCGCGGAATGCGAGCCCGTCGGCTGCCCGGACCCGCTGCTCCAGTACTGCCCGCCGGAGAACCTGACCACGGACGGCAACGGCAATCCGGTCCTGTGCACCAACCCGAACCGCGACGCCAAGACCCCGTACAGCGACGCGATCTCCAGCCACTGCCCGAAGGCGTACGCATGGTCCAAACAGGACACCGAGGGCGGCAACCAGACCGTCCGGCAGTGCCGCGGCTGCAGCGGCTTCACGGTGACCTTCCACCACGGCGCCTGACCCGGCCCGTTGGTGCGCAACAAGGAAGGCGGTAGTTCATGATCAAGCGAAACCACGCGACGGTGTTCGGGGCCGCGACGGTGCTCGCCGCCGCACTGGCCGCAGGTGCGCCGGCAGCGACCGCCGCGTCCGGTCCGGTGGCGCATTCGACCGTGTGCGATGGCGACGGCACCGGCGGGAAACGCGTCCAGCCGCTCTACGTGCACAGCACGGACCAGCCGGACCGGCACGACGAGCTGGTCGAGCAGTTCCGCACCTTCGCCGACCAGATCGACGACGACTTCGTCGAGGCGGCCGGGCGGCTCGGCGGCGGCACCCGGCACGTCCGGTTCACCACCGACGCCGGCTGCCGCGCCACTGTGGACGACGTGGCGATCGATCCGTCCGCAATGGACACCGTGGACACGATCACCGACGCGATCAAGGCGCAGGGCTACGACCACGCCGACCGCAAATACCTGGTCTGGTACGACAAGGACGGCTGTGGCCTGGCCTTCGGCAACGGCGGCGACGACCGCCCCGGCGCCGACAACCCGTACAACGCGGGCCCGCACTACGCGACGATCGGCACCGGCTGCTGGTCGTGGGAGGCCAGCGGGCACGAGCTGCTGCACACCCTCGGCGCGGTCCAGTCCAGCGCCCCGCACGCCACCAGCAACGGCCACTGCTGGGACGACGAGGACATCATGTGCTACGACGACGGCGGTATCCCCAACCCGCCGGGCGGCCTGGTGAAAGTCTGCGAAGGCGCGCCCGAGAACCAAATCGACTGCAACGGCGACGACTACTTCAACACCAACCCGGCGCCGGACAACTACCTGGCTACACACTGGAACGTGGCGAACAGCGAGTACCTGATCCAGCAGTAGCCCGGTCCTTTGTGGACTATTCGATCCGGCGAGGTGCCGGTCAGTAGGCCGGGATCTCCGGATAGGACTGGTGGCAGATAAAGGAGCTCGTGACCAGGTAGCCGCCGCCGTCGGTCCGGCTGCACATCGCCAGCGTGCCGAGGCACCAGCCACCGTTGTAGTCGACCAGGTAGAGCGCGTACCGCACGTTCGGGTCCGCCGGGTCCGTCACGCGGGCGAAGTCGAGCTTGTCGGTCAGGTGGTCCTCGCTGTCGAGCACGTAGGAACCCGCGTCGTAAACCGGATCGCTGCGCGGCGGATCGGACGGCCCCGGTGTGCACTGGTAGCCACGCAACTCGTCCCCCGGCGGCTCCGCCATCGTCTCGACGACCGCCTCCGCGAGGCTGTGCCCGTCCGTCGGCCGCGATGCCGGCCGCAGGACCAGGAACGCCGCGACCCCGGCCGCGATCAGCACGACCCCGCCGAGCGCGAACCACCGCCACCGCGCCCACCGCGGCCGCCTCGGCTCCGGGGCCGGCGGCCCCACCAAATCCGTCATGCGGAGCACATTACCGACGGCTCCGGGGAGGGGTCCCCGGCTTCAGCGGCGGAACTCCGTCAGCCAGCAGGAATGGCTTTGTCGATCAGAACCGCAGCGATCGCGGCGGCCGTGGAGAAGGATTCACGGTCAAGAACCCGAGTGCGGGCCGAGGCGCCGTCAATCAGCAGCGCCAGTTGTTCGCCGAGTTCTTCGGGATTGGCAGCACCGGCTTCGCGGGCGGTTTCGGTGAGGCGGGCGGCGATGGCGAGCTTGTACTCGCGGGCGTATTGCGACGCGGGGTGCTGGGGGTCGTGGAGTTCGACGGCCGCCGCGATGTAGGGGCACAGAGGAGTGGACGCGGGCATCTCGAAGGCGGCGAGGAGCCGTTCGCGCGGAGTGAGGTCGGGGCGGTCGAACACGCCGGGCAGGACGTCGGGATCGAAGCGGCGCAGGTATTCGGCGACGAGTTCGTCCTTGGTGGCGAAGTGCTGGTAGGCCGTGCGCTTGGACACCTGGGCCACAGCGCAGAGCTGGTCCATGCCGGTGCGGTTGATGCCCTGATCGCGGAACAGCTGCTGTGACGCGCCGAGGATGCGCTCGCGCGCGCCCCGGCCGCGGCGCCGGCCCAGCGGGCCCTTCTCCAACTCCGTCATGCCTCCCAGCATAGCCCTGTTCGGTACCGACCGGTGTACGTAGCTTGCGCCCCGGCCGAGCCGTCGGGTACGTTAAGTACACAGGTCGGTGTATTTAAGAACCCGGACTGGTTCGCAACCCCAACAAGGCAACGGAGTGATCGTGGGAAAGCTCGAAGGCAAGGTCGCAGTGATCACCGGCGGGTCGACCGGCATGGCACTGGCCGGCGCCAAGCTGTTCGTCGAGGAAGGAGCGCATGTTTTCATCCAGGCCCGGCGCCAGGAGGCACTGGACGACGCGGTCAAGCTGATCGGCCGCAACGTCACCGCCGTCCAGGGTGACGCGACCGAGCCGGCCGACCTGGATCGCTTGTACGACACGGTAAAGCGGGAAAAAGGCTCGATCGACGTGTTGTGGGCCAGCGCCGGCATGGGTGAGCCCGCCGTCCTCGGCGAGATCACCGAGGAGCAGTTCGACCGCGCCTTCTCGCTCAACGCGCGCGGCACCCTGTTCACCGTGCAGAAGGCGCTGCCGCTGCTCAATGACAACGGCTCGATCCTCATGACCGGGTCCAACGCCTCCCTCGGCGCCTTCCCCGGCTGGAGCCTCTACGCCGGGAGCAAAGCCGTCCAGCAGGCCTGGGCCCGCGTCTGGCTCAACGAACTGCGCGACCGCAAGATCCGCGTCAACGTCCTGACCCCCGGCCAGGTCGCCACCGCCAAACAGGAAGAACTGTTCGACGAGGAAACCAAGTCCGCGTTCGAATCCCTGATTCCCCGCGGAAAAATGGGCCGTCCCGAGGAAATCGCCGCCGTCGCGCTCTTCCTCGCCTCCGAAGACTCCAGTTACGTCAACGGCCTGGAATTGGTCGCCGACGGCGGCACCACCGCCATCTGAACCGGAAGAGAGCACACCTCATGAGCAGCATCACCCTCATCGGCACGGGGAACATGGCCCGCGCCATCGGCACGCTCGCGGTCACGGGCGGCAACACCGTCGAGGTCATGGGCCGCGATCAGGCCAAGGCCGACAACCTGGCCAACACCCTGGGCGGCGAAACGACGACCGGCAAGTGGGGCACCGTCCCGGCCGGGGACATCGTCATCACGGCCCTGTTGTACGACGGCGTCGTCCCGGTCGTCGCCGAGTACGGAGACGCCTTGGCGGACAAGGTCATCGTCGACATCAGCAATCCGTTCAACGCCACGTTCGACGGGCTCGCCCACGGCGAGGAGACCTCGATCGCGCAGGAAGCCGCCAAGATCGCGCCAGTCGGCACGAGCGTGGTGAAGGCCTTCAACACCATTTTCCGCAATGTCCTGGAAAAGGGCCGGCCCAACGTTTTCCTCGCCGGCGACAATGCGCAGGCCAAGGCGAGCGTCGTGGCATTCATCGAGAGCCTCGGGCTGCGCGCGCTCGACGTCGGCGGCCTGAAAATGGCGCACTGGCTGGAAGGAATGGGCTTGGTCACGGTAGGCCTCGCCGGAAACGGGGTCGGCCACTGGGACTTCGCCCTCGGCGTCGACGAATTCACCGGCTGAACCCCGCTCCGAGGAGGAAACCCTCACCATGAAGCTCGGCTTCACGCTTCCCATCGTCGGGCCCGCCATCAGCAGCGCGGCCGGCCTGAGCACGTTCTGCCGCGAACTCGAAGACCTCGGTTACGACACCCTGTGGGTCGGCGATCGGCTGGTCACCCCGGTGGACCTGGACAGCACCTATCTGGCCCGCGGGCCGCAGATGGGCCGTTACCTCGACCCGGTGCTGCTGCTGACCGTCGCCGCGACGGCGACCAGCCGGCTGCGGCTGAACTCCAGCACGCTCAGCACGTTCTACTACGAGCCGCCGCACCTCGCGCGGCTGCTGACCACCCTCGACGTGCTCAGCGACGGCCGTCTCGGTGTCGGCGTGGGGCTGGGGTGGATGAGGCAGGAGTACGACGTCGCCCGCAACGCCGACTGGCACCGGCGCGGCAAAATGCTCGACGACCTGCTGGCGTTCCTGCAAGCGTGGTGGACGACCACCCCGGTCTCCTGGGACAGCGAGTTCTTCTCCCTGCCGCCGGTCCACGCCGACCTGCGCCCGGTCCAGGCGGGCGGGCCGCCGATCTGGATCGGCGGTGAAAGCGAGGCGGCGATGCGCCGGGTCGGCCGCCTCGGCACCGGCTGGCTCGGGGTCGACGGGCCGCCGCCCGCCGCGTCGATCGCCGGCCGGGACAAGAGCGCCGAGCACCTGTGGTCGATCGCGCGCCGTGCGGCGCAGGACGCCGGCCGCGATCCCGACGCGCTCAAGACGGCCATGCGCATCAACGTCGAACCGGGCACGTCCGTCGACTCACTCGCGGACAAGCTGAAGCGGCACGCCGATTCCGGTGCCGACGAGGCGTACTTCGACGCCTTCGCAGTGTTCAGCAGCCTCGACCAGCTGCTCGACTTCGCCGGCCAGGTGATCGCCCGCACCGGCCGGGTGTGACCAACGGACGGGTCAGCGAGGGCCTTCCAACGCGACCAGCAACGTCCGGAGATCGTCGTTCAAGCGCTGCTGCGAGGCCGGGCCGAGGGAGGACAGCAGCGTCAGCTCGGTCTCGCTCTTGACGTCGAAGACCTCCATCGCGCGCTGCTCGCCCGCCGGGGTCAGGGTGACCAGCACCGAGCGGCGGTCGTCGGGGTCGAAGTCGCGGGCGACCCAGCCGTTGCGCTCCATTTTGCTGACCCGGTTGGTGACCGCGCCCGAGGTGAGTTGCAGCTGCGTCATGAGCGCGCCCGCGCTGAGGCGGTGCTCGGGCTCGGTGCGGATGAGGCAGGCGAGCAGTTCCAGCTCCCACAGCTCGATGCCGTGTGGCGCGAGTTCGCGCTTGATCTCGGTCTCCAGGCGGTGGGCCAGCCGGCGCACCCGGTATGCGAGTGCCTTGGCCAGCGCGACGTCCGGCTCGTGCCGGTCCGCGATGACCTCGATCATCCCGTCCACGTAGTCCTGGTGCTTCGGGCGCGTCGCCATCCTCGCATCCTAACCGCGAACGCCGGACATCTTGACGTTCACACGTTCCCCGCGGCTCGACGCCCAGGCCAGCCCGAGCCCGGTCAACGCCAGTGCCGCGCCGGCCAGGCTCGGTGCGGTGTAACCGAAACCGGCGCCGATCAGGGCCCCGCCGAGTGCGGCGCCGCCCGCGTTGGCGATGTTGAAGCCGGACTGCACCGAGGCGGCCGCCATCGTCGGCGCGTCCCCGGCCGCGCGGATGATGCGCAGCTGCACCGGCGGGATGACCAGTCCCGAGGCCAGCCCGATCACCCCGACCGTCGCCAGCGCCGTGACCTCGTTGTGCACCGTCACGGCAAACAGGGCCAGTGCCGCGGCGAGCGCGCCCAGCGCCACGTAGGTCGCGGGGAGCAGCGCGCGGTCGGCCAGCCGTCCGCCGACCAGGTTGCCGACCGACGAGCCGAGGCCGAACAACGCCAGCGCCACAGCCAGGCCGGCCGGTCCGACGCCGGCCAGCGAGGTGAGTGTGGGGGTGATGTACGAGTAGGTGGCGAACACCCCCGCGAAACCGAACGTCCCGACGGCGAGGGTCAGCAGCACGGCCGGCCGGGTGAAGGCCCGCAGCTCCGAGCGCAGCCGGACCGGCTGGTGGGTCGTGTCGGCCGGTACCAGCAGCACGATGCCCAGCACGGCGAGCAGGCCGAGCACCCCGATCAGCGCGAACGCGAGCCGCCAGCTGACCGCGTTGCCGAGCGCCGTGGCCGCGGGGACGCCGATGATGTTCGCGACGGTCAGGCCGGTGAACATCAGCGAGATCGCCCGCGCTTCACGTCCTTGGCCGGCCAGCCCGGTCGCGACCACCGAGCCGACGCCGAAAAACGCGCCGTGCGGCAACGCGGTCAGCACCCGGGCGGCCATCAGCCAGCCGTAGCCCGGGGCGGCCGCCGCGGCGAAGTTGCCGACGGTGAAGATCACCATCATGGCCAGCAGCAAGCGTTTGCGGCTGAACCGGCCCGACACCGCCGTCAGCAGTGGCGCACCGATCACGACGCCGAGCGCGTACCCGGTGATCAGGTAGCCGGCCTGCGGAATCGACACATTCATCCCGTCGGCGACCGCGGGCAGCACACCCATCATGGCGAACTCGGTCGCGCCGATGCCGAACGCGCCGAGAGCCAGGGCGAACAGAGCGGGCCGCATTACGAGCGGTCCCGAGTGGTCCACGCGGCGATCGCCTCGGAGAGCCCAGCGACGGAGCGCGCGGCGTGCGCGATGTAGCCGTCAGGCCGGATCAGCGCCGCCCGCACACCTCGCCACGCCGCGCGACCAGCGCCGTCAGGCAGCGGCGCGGAACGGACCTCGACGCGCGCGCCGGCGAGTCCCGCGAGCGAGCCGTCGGTGGTGAAGTCGAGGAGCAGGAACCGGTCCGGGCGCAACGCCCGCATGAGGGCTCCTTGCGCCAGCACCAGATCCGGCGCGCGCGTGCCGGTCAGCGGATGGGCGCCGTCCGGGCGCGGGTAGGCCACCGCCAGTCCGGAAAGGACACCGGCCAGCTGCCGGCTGACCTCGCCGCCCTGGGCGATGAAACCGCTGAACATGTCGCGCAGCGCCGCGCCGGCCGGGCTGAAGGTGTGCATCAGCGCGTCCTGCGCCTGGGTGTTGGCCACGAGCTGCGCCGCGATCGGGCGCCGCTCGGCGTCGTAGCCGGCCTCGCCGTCGGTCACCTGTTTCGGCGCCCAGCCCTGCACCTCGGCGGCCAGTTTCCAGGCGAGGTTGGTGGCGTCCTGCAGGCCCACGTTGAGGCCCTGGCCACCGGCCGGCAGGTGCACGTGCGCCGCGTCGCCCGCGAGCATGATCCGGCCGACGCGGTACGTCGCCGCGTGCCGGCCGGCGTTGCTCGCCTTGGACAGCCAGGACGGGCTGTGCACACCGAAGTCCCGGCCGCAGACGGCGGTGAGCGACTCGCGCAGTTCCTCGAGCGTGAGCGGTTCGGCCTGCCGGCGCCGTACCTCCACTGAGGACAGTCCGACGTCGGCGGCCCGGACGCCGAAGACCCGCGTGGTGGTTTCCGTCATCGGCATCAAGGTGGCGTGACCGGCGGCCTGGTTCCAGTGGTGCACGGTGCGCCCGACGGGCTCCGCCAGCTGAACGTCGGCGGCGAAGCTGAGCTGATCCGGTGCGGTACCGGGGAAGTCGATGCCGGCGGCCCGGCGCACCAGGCTGTGCGCGCCGTCCGCGCCGATCAGGAACCGCGCCGGGTGCCACGCCTCCCCCACGCGGACCCGTACTTCGTCCGCCGACTGCGTCACCTCGGCCACTTCGGCGCCGTAGTGCACCGGGACGGACCTGGCCCGCAGCCGGTCGGCGAGCGCCTGTTCGGTTTGCCATTGCGGGATCTGCAGCACAAACGGGAACGGGGTGTCGAGGTCGCGGTAGCCGACCCGGTCCGGCAGCGTCGCGAAGTGCGTGTCCGGCACCTGCCTTCCCTCCGCCACCAGTACTTCGCTGATCCGGCGGCCGTCGTCCGCCTCGAGCATGGTGAGCACCTCGAGCGTGCGCGGGTGCATGGTCGAGCCGCGGGACTGACGGCTGGGCCCGGTGTTCCGCTCGTACACCGCCACCCGGACCCCGGCCGCGTCCAGCAGCGCGGCGGCCATCAGCCCGACCGGACCGCCGCCGACCACGATGACGTCCATCGTCCAGCTCCCCTCATCGACAACTTCTACGAACGTGAAGATAATGAATGTTGTCCGATGAGGCAAGGAGTGACCGGCAAGAGCACCTGTTTGCCTTATCCCCCCAGGGGAGAAGCGGAGTACAGCGCCCGGACCGCGGCGTGGATCCGGGCTTCGACCGCGCCGGCGTCGGACGCGTCGAGCTTGCCGTCGAGGTGGAGGAAGGCCAGGCCGTGCACCAGGGCCCAGACGGCGGTCGACAGCGCTTCCGGCTCGCCACCGGGAAACGCGCGCTCGACGATGCCGCTGACGTACCCGGAGATAGCGGCGGTCGCGGCGACGCGCTCGGCACTGCCCGGATCGCAGGGCTCCACGAACATCACCCGGAACAACGCCGGATGATCAAGGGCGAACCGGACATACGCGACGGCGACCGCGGCCAGATCCTCCGTCGTCGAAGGCTCCGGATGCGCCTCGTACAGCTTCGCGCCGAGTTCGCCGTAACCCTCCGCCGCGACCGCGGAGACCAGGGCGTCCCGATCGGCGAAGTGGCGGTAGGGCGCCGTCGCGGACACCCCCGCACGCCGCGCCACCGCCCGCAGCGACAACGCCGCGCTGCCGTCCTCTTCGAGCAGCTCGCGCGCCGCGCGCAGGCAGGCGGCGCGCAGATCGCCGTGGTGGTACCGGTCAGCCGCCTTGGCCATGGATCACTCCCGCGCGATGTTGACGGTGCTTACATCGTGGGCTAATGTAAGCGCTGTACACATAGTAGCCGACCCAGCGGACCCTGGAGAAACGATGACCCCGCACAACCACGTCGCCGTCATCGGCACCGGCTTCGGCGGCATCGCGGCCGCGGTCCGCCTGCGGCGAGCCGGGTTCGACGACCTCGTCCTGCTGGAGCGGGCCGGCGACGTCGGCGGTGTCTGGCGCGACAACGACTACCCCGGCGCCGCGGTCGACGTGCAGAGCGATCTGTACTCGTTCTCGTTCGCGCCGAACCCCGCCTGGCGCACCACCTATGCCAGGCAGCCCGAGCTCCACGCCTACCTCAGGCAGGTCACCGACCAGTTCGGGCTCCGCCGGCGGACGGTCTTCGGCTGCGAGGTCGAACGGCTCGACTGGGACGCCGCCGAGCAGGTGTGGCGGCTCCGTACCGCCCAAGGCCCGCGCACCGCCGCCCACGTCGTCGTCGCGACGGGCGCGCTCGCGGACCCGGTCGTGCCGGATCTGCCGGGCCTGGACCGGTTCGGCGGGGTCAGCTTCCACTCCGCGAGGTGGGACCACGACCACGACCTGACCGGGAAACGGGTCGCGGTCGTCGGCACCGGGCCCTCGGCCGTGCAGTTCGTGCCGGCCATCCAGCCCGAGGTCGAGCGGCTGACGGTGTTCCAGCGGACCCCGGCGTGGGTCGTTCCCCGGCACGACCGCGAGATCAGCGTCCTCAGGCAGCGCCTGTACCGGAACGCGCCGTTCCTGCAGCGGCTGGCCCGGCTCTCCCGCTACGTCCGTCGCGAATGGACGGTGCTCGCCTTCCGGCACCCGGCGCTGATGAAGCTGCCCGAGCGCGGGGCCCGCAAGCACCTCGAGCGGCAGGTCCGCGACCCCGGGCTGCGCGCCCGCCTGCTCCCCGGATTCCGGTTCGGCTGCAAGCGCGTCCTGATCTCCGACGACTACCTGCCCGCGCTCGCGCAGCCCAACGTCTCACTTGTCACCGACGGCATCCGCGAGATCGACGAGCACGGCATCATCGACGCCGCCGGCACCCGGCACGCGGTCGACACGATCATCTTCGGCACCGGGTTCCGCACCACCGCGCTGCCCCTGACCGACCGGATCCACGACGCCGGCGGCCGCACGATGGCCGAGGCCTGGGGCGACCGGCCCAGCGCCTACCTGGGCACCGCCGTCGCGGGCTTCCCCAACTGCTACCTGATGCACGGGCCGAACGTCGGACTCGGCCACACGTCGGTGATCCACATGCTGGAGTCGCAGGCCAACTACCTCTCGGCGGCCGTCAGCCACGCCCGCGACCACGGGCTCGCGTCCGTCGAACCGACCGCCGCGGCCCAGGAAGACTTCACCGGCCACGTCGAAGCGCTCGGCGCCGGCAGCGTCTGGACCACCGGCGGCTGCCGGAGCTGGTACCTCAACGAGCACGGCGTCAACACCAACATCTGGCCGGGCAGCACCCTCGAATTCCGCCGGCGCACCCTCCGGTTCGAGCCCGCCCACCACCGGCGGCATCGCCGGACCGCCGGTTTGACCACCGCCTTATTCTGACCACATCGGACACACACGGAAAGCGAAGTGCTTGTCATGCGGGCATATCTGTTGACCCGGTACGGAAACGCGGACGCCATGGAGCTGCGGGAGGTGCCCGAGCCGTCCCCCGGCGCCGGCGAGGTGCTCATCCGGGTGCACGCGGCCGGGCTGAACCCGATCGACTACAAGGTGCGGGCCGGGCAGCTGCGCCTGCTGAGCCGCCTCGACCTGCCGATGGTCGCGGGCAGTGAGCTGGCCGGGGTCGTCGAGGGACTCGGCACCGGCAGCACCCGGTTCGCCGTCGGGGATCGGGTGTACGCCCGGGTGGACAAGATGAAGCTCGGCGCCTTCGCCCAGTACGCGGTGGTCGACGAAAACCTCGTCGCGAAAATGCCGGAGTCCCTGGATTTCGCCGAGGCCGCCGGGCTGCCCCTGGCCGGTCTGACCGCGCTGCAAGGGCTCCGCGACGAGCTGGCGGTCTCCCCGGGCGATCGGGTATTCATCTCCGGCGGCGCCGGCGGGGTCGGCACCCTGGCCATCCAGCTGGCCGCCTGGATGGGCGCGAAGGTGGCCACCACCGCGTCGCCCCGCGGTGAAAAACTGGTGCGCTCCCTGGGCGCCGAGACGGTGATCGACTACCGGACGCAGAAGTTCAAGGACGTCCTGAGCGACTACGACGCCGCGTTCGACCTCACCGGCGGGCCGGACCTCGCGGACAGCTTCACGATCCTCAAGCCGGGCGCCAAAACGGTCTCCGTCGCGGGGATCCCCACGCCGGTCACCGCGAAGGAGTACAACGCGGGGCCGCTGGCCACCACGCTGCTGCGGATCGCGAACGCCAAGACCCTTTGGCAGGCCCGACGAAAGGGCGTCAGCTACCGCCACATGTTCATGCGCCCCAGCGGGGAAGACCTCGAACTGCTGGCGAGCCTCGTCGACAGCGGCAAGCTCAAGGCCGTGATGGACCGGACCTTCCCGTTCGACCAGATCGCCGACGCCTTCGCGTACCTCGAGCAGGGGCGGGCGAAGGGCAAGGTCGTCGTCCAGCTGTGAGGAGTCAGAGACCCTGGTCCCAGCCGGGCAATTCCAGCCTGAGGTGTTCCAGGAGCGCGCGCTGGTGGGCGACGCAGGCGCGGTCGAACTCGCCGCGCCGGCCCCGCGCGAGCGCCCGGGCCATCGGCTCGTGCAAGGCGATCTGCTCCTCGAACGCCGCCCCGGTGAGCCAGCGCGGCGACTTCTTGGCCGACACCCAGGATTCGTAGGCCTTCTCCACCAGCGCGGTGTGGATGCTGGAGAACACGCTCGTCAGGAACCGGTTTCCGGCCAGGCGCACGATTTCGACGTGGAACACCGTGTCCGCGGCGATCCATTCGGACGCGCTGCCCCGCGCCCCGGTCAGGTCGGCCAGCGCCCGGTTGAGCGGTTCCAGCTCGCGGGCGCCGCGCGCGATGGCCTGCCGGCCCGCGGTCAGCTCCAGCAGGAACCGCAGCTGCGCCGCTTCGCCCAGCGACTCGGGTTCCAGTCGCAGCATCAGGTCGATGCTCGCGTCGACCATGGTGGACGGATCACGCAGCACGTACGCGCCGGAGCCGGGCCGGATGATCACCAGGCCCTGCACCGCCAGCGAGCGCAGCGCCTGGCTGACCGTCAGCCGCGAGCTGCCCACGAGCTCGGCCAGCCGCCGCTCGCTGGGGAGCCGCTCGCCTTCGGCGATGCCCTGGTCGAGGATGTAGTTCCGGATCTGGTCGGCGACCCGGTCGGCGATCCGGGAGAACGACTCGACCTGGAACGACGCGCCGATGCCCGCGTCGCCGGATCGACCACCTGGCGTAACCATCGTCCCTGTGCTCCCGCAGCCCTCTCGGTAAGCCGGCGCCCAGTTCAGGCCCGGCCGCGACCGTCCGGCCCATGGTAGCGGCCGCCGCCCGGCCATCGGCCGGGTGCTGTCCCAACCGGCCGAATTTCGGACTAGTGGCTAAGCCAGTTTAGAGTGTCCGAACGGTACTGTCGAGTCTGGCGCGCCCGTCGCCGGAAGCGTTAGCCTGCACCGATGTTCCCGAAACTGGCCGAGGATCTCGCCGAGCTGCCCGCTCTCCTCGAAGAAACCCGCGCCTACGCCGAGCGGATCCTCACGGGTCTCGAGGCCCGGCCGGTCGCCGCCGGGCCGGTCGAGCCCGCTCCGGCCGCGCTGCCCGAGGACGGGGCCGGCCTGCGCGCGGCGCTGCGGACGTTCGCCTCGCGCTGGGAGCCGGGCTTCTCCGCCAGCGCCGGACCGCGTTACCTGGGATTCGTCACCGGCGGCACCACTCCGGCCGCGCTCGCGGGCGACTGGCTGACCGCGGCGCTGGACCAGAACGCGCACGGCGCGGTCGGTTCCTCCGCCACCGCACTGGAGCGGGAGGCCGTCTCGTGGCTGGGCGCGCTGTTCGGGCTGGACCGGCCCGGGGCGTTCGTCACCGGCGCGACGATGTCCAATCTGGTCGGACTGGCCATCGGCCGGGAGTGGCTCGGCTCGTTGTCCGGCGGCTCCGTCGCGCAAGACGGGGTGACCACGCCGATCCGCGTGCTGTCCGGAACGCCGCACTCCAGCATCGGCAAGGCCATGTCGATCCTGGGCCTCGGCCGCCGGAACCTCGTCCCGGTGGCCACCCTGCCGGACCGCGAGGCTGTCGACGTGGCCGCGCTGGAACGCGAACTCGCCGCCGGACCGGCCATTGTGGTCGCCAACGCGGGCACCGTGAACACCGTCGACTTCGACGACCTCCGCGCCATCGCCGCGCTGAAGTCCCGCTACGAGTTCTGGCTGCACGTCGACGCCGCGTTCGGCGGTTTCGCCGCGGTCTCCCCCGGCTTCGCGCCGCTGCTCGACGGCTGGGCGGAGGCCGATTCTGTGTGTGTGGACCTGCACAAGTGGCTGAACGTCCCGTACGACTCGGCCGTGCAGTTCACCCGCCGGCCGGATCTGCAGCTGCGGGTGTTCGAGAACGTGTCGAGTTATCTCGGCGCGCCCGGCGACACCCCCGACTTCATGCACCTGACGCCCGAGACCTCCCGGCGCCTGCGCGCCCTGGCCGCGTGGTTCGCCCTGGCGGCGTACGGCCGCGCGGGCTACCGGGAAATCGTCGAGCGCAACGTCGCCTGCGCCCGGGAAATGGGCGCCCGGCTGGACCGCAGCGCCCGCTGGCGGCTGCTGGCGCCGGTCCGGCTGAACGTCGTGTGCTTCACCCTCGCCGGCGACGCCACCGCCGATCGGGTCAAGGAAGCCCTCGACGCCGTGGCCCGCAGCGGCGAAGCTTTCCTGACTCCCACGGTCTACCAGGGCATCCCGGCTGTCCGCGCCGCCTTCAGCAACTGGCGCACCACCGCGGCCGACGTCGAGCGGATCTGCACCGCCTTGGGCGCCTGAAGGCCGTCAGTGGTCGCGGCGCAGGACCTTGAGCGCGTCGCTGACCCGCCGCAGCTCGTCGAACATCGACTTCGCCGCGGCGGTCATGATGTCATTCGTGTTCAGCTGGTCTTCCTCGCCGATCAGGCTGTGCACGAACGGAATGGACACCGCTTCCAGGATCGGCATCATCTTCAGCGTGGTGACCACCTCCTTGATCATCTGCGCGGCCCGGGTGCCCGCCGAGACGCCGCCGTAGCTCACCAGCCCGACCGGCTTGTACTCCCATTCCTGGTGGAGGTAGTCGATGGCGTTTTTCAACGGCGCGGTGAAACCGTAGTTGTACTCGGGCATCACGAACACGAACGCGTCCGCCGCGTCCACCCGGGCGCTCCAGTCCCGGGTGTGCTGGTGGACGTACTGGCGCAGCCGCGGGTGGTGCGGCTCGTCCAGCATCGGCAGGTTCAGCTCGGCGAGATCAACCGGGTCGACGTGCTCGAACCCGCCGTGCTCCCGCGCGGCCGCCTCGATCCACCCGGCCACCGTCGGCCCGATCCGGCCCGGCCGGGTGCTGGCGGTGACGATCTGCAGCGTTGGCACGACAGAACTCCTTTTCCTCAACGGGACTTCAGTAGTCGATGGCGAACCGGTCGGTGCTCAGCCGGTCGAGTTCGCCGAGCAGTTTCCGGTGCGCGGGGTGGTGCCAGTACTCACCGCGCAACACGTTCTCGTCGGTGAGCCGGACGAAGCAGCCCACGGTGTAACCGCGGTCGCGGCCGGACGGGTTCGTGTTCTCGCCCCAGGTGATTTCGTGGACGCCGGCGAGTTCCACGATCGCGGCGCCGAACTCGGCCAATGCGTCCACGAGCGCGGCCTCGGTCCCTTCGGCCGGCCGGAAGGCGAGGTAGTGGTCAAGCACGCCGCTCGCCCCCGCAGTAGCCGGCTTCGAACCGGTCCCAGTCCGACGGCCAGCGGTAGCTGTGCAGCTGCGGCGGCACCGGCGCCTGCGTCTCGAGCCACCGCACCCGGCCGCCTTCGGTGTTGTAACAGGCGTGGGTGGTGCCGACGCCGGCGAGCGCGGCGTCGCCCGGCCGGAAATGGTGGACCTGGCCGCCGAGTTCGAAGTCCGTCTCGCCGGACAGGAAGAAATAGCCCTCTTCGAACGGGTGATCGTGGCTCTGCGCCGCGCCCCCGACCTCGTAGTCGACCATGAACAGGGTCAGCAGGTGCGCGCCGCGGTTGCGGTCCACCAGCATCTTCACCGAGATCCCGCTGTAGGTCAGCAATGCGCTGTACATGCCCGCGGACTCGCGGCCGCGCGCCGGGCTTTTGACGGCCTCGGCCAGATGATCGGGATCGGTGCCCTCGTAGTGGCCGACCAGCCGCAGCGTCGGGTCGCCGAGATCCGGCGGCGCGGCGCGCGAAAGCAGATCGGGCGCGGCAGTCGGGAAGAACGTGTCACGCCGGCCGGATTCGGGCTGGAGCGACACCGGGCTGCTCACGTCGAGCCAGCGTGCTTCCGTGCTGCTTCGGTTGGCGCAGGCGAAAACCGCGCCCTGCGGGATGAACGCGAAATCGCCCGGCCGCAGGAGGTACGCGTTTTCCTCCAGCTGCACGGCCATTTCCCCGTCGAGCACGTACAGCGCCTGTTCCCCGGCCCGGACGTGCGCGGGCACCCGTCCCCCGGGTTCGAGCCGGCCGATCCCGAGGTCGGTGTGCACCGACCCGGTGCCCGCGCCGATCAGGTCGAGCCGGTCGAATCCCTCCGACCGGCCGGTGAACTGCCACGGGGTGGCCGCGGCGGTCCAGTCCTGGCGGACCACGGCGCTCGGGCCGTGCGCCGCCGTTCGTTCGACGAGGTGATTGCCCATAACGGTCACCACAGAGTCCCTTCTTCTCGCAGAGGTGGAACGGGTCAGCCCACGGCGGCTTTGAGCGCCTCGAGGTGCTCCGGCTCGGCCGAGGTCGGAAGCAGCAGCAGTTCGCTGAAGCCGGCTTCCGCGATCCGGTCGCGGGTCTCGACCAGCTGCCCGGGATCGGTGACGACGTGGCTCGCCAGCTCGGCCGCCCGCTCCGCGCCGAGAAACCCGTAGTAGCTGTGGATGTGCCGGTCGGCGTCCGCCCGCGCCCGGGGCCCGGCCGCGGCGTAGATCATCGCCACCAGGCGTGGCGCGCCCGGCTTTCCCGCCTGCGCCCAGGCGGCGCGTACCTCGGTGGCCAAGGCCGCCGTCCGGTCCCACGCGCCGAGGCCGGCCGCGGCGATCCAGCCGCCGCCGTGCCGGACGACGCGGTTCACCGTCGCCCGGCTGTTGCCGCCGAACAGCAGCCGTTCCCCCGGCATGCCCGCGACCGACGGGAACCCGGCGTCCAGCTGATCGTCCAGGGCCCGGCCGCGCCGGGAGAAGTCCACCCCGCACGCGACGTAGTCGTCCTGACGGCGGCCGACGCCGATGCCGAGCACCAGCCGGTGCTCGCTGAGCCGGTCGAGCGTGGTGATCTGCTTGCGGAACAAGGCGTTCCCGGTCCGCAACGGCGCCACCAGCACGCTGGTCATCAGCCGCGCGCGAGTGGTCACCGACGCCACGCTGGCCAGCGTGAGCAGGGATTCCAGGCTCGGGTACTGCACCCGGTCCGTGCACGCGAGGGTGCTGGCCCCGAGGTCTTCGGCCTGCCTTGCCCAGCGCACCAGCTGGGCCGGGGTGACGCCCTCGACGTCCGCCGGCAGGCCGACGCCGATGTCGATCGCTACCACCGCAACCACCCGCTCATCGCAGCGTCACCAGACGCGGTTCGGTCATCTCGGCCATGGCGTACCGCGGTCCCTCGCGCGTGTTGCCCGAGTCCTTCACCCCGCCGTACGGCTGCTGGTCGGCGCGGACCGTGGGCACGTCGTTGACGTACACGCTGCCGAACTCCAGCCGCCGCACCGCCTTCAGCGCCTTGCCGATGTCGTTCGTGTACACCCCGGCGTTGAGTCCGTAACGCGAGTCGTTCGCCAGGTCGAGCGCGGTGTCGAAGTCGGCGAACTCGGTCAGGGTCACCACCGGCCCGAAGACCTCCTCGGCCTGCACCCGCATCGTGGCCGTGACGTCGCTCAGCACCGCCGGGGTGACGACGTTGTCGATCCGCTCCCCGCCGATGTCGGCCCGGGCGCCGCCGCCGATCGCCTCACCGATCCAGGACTCGACCCGGAGCGCGTCCTTGGCGCTGATCAGCGCGGAAACGTCGACGTCCTCGGCCAGGGGGTCGCCGACCTTCAGCCCGGCCACGCCGGCGACCAGCGCCTCCCGGAACCGCGCGGCGACCCCGGCGTGCACGTAGATCCGCTGCGTCGATACACAGGACTGGCCGGCCTGCACGAAGCCGGCCGACGCCGCCTTGACCGCGGCCGTCTCCCAGTCGCTGTCCGCGTCCACGATCAGCGGCGCGTTCGAACCGAGTTCCAGCCGCACCTTCTTCTTCGGCGCCCGGGCGGCGATGCCCCAGCCCACTTCGGGTGATCCGGTGAACGTCACGTACGCGACGTCCGGCTCCCGGACCAGCGCGTCGCCGACTTCGGCTCCCCCGCCCGGCACGACGTTCAGCCAGCCGGGAGGAAGACCCGCGTCCAGCAGCAGCTCGGCGAGCAGCAGCGAGGACAACGGGGTCTGCGACGCCGGTTTCAGCACGACCGGACAGCCGACCGCGATGGCCGGCGCCACCTTGTGCGCGACCAGGTTGAGCGGGAAGTTGAACGGCGCGATCGCCGCCACCACGCCGACCGGCACTCGCAGCGTGAACGCGACCTTGCCCTGGCCCGAGGCCGCGGCGTCCAGCGGGACCATGTCCCCGGTGTAGGTTCGCGCCTCGGCGGCCGCGAACGAGAAGGTGTCGATCGTCCGCTCCGCCTCCAGGCGCGCGGTCCGGATCGGCTTCGCGCACTCGACGGCGATCGTCCGGGCGAACTCTTCCTTGCGCCGGCGGAGCCCTTCAACGGCGGCGTCGAGTACCGCGATCCGCGCGGCCCGGTCGAACCGGTCTGCTCTCAAGGCGTTCCGGGCCGCGGCGACCGCGCGCGAGACTTCGGCGGCGCCCGCCTGCGGGACCTCGGCGATCGCCGTGCCGTCGTACGGCGAGTAGAGCGTGGTCACCCGGTCGGCGGCGAGCCACTCGCCATCGATCAGGAGTCCGCGCGGGGACGGGATTTCCAGGCTCATCAACACTTCTCCTCACCACATCCGCGCAGGGACCCGCGCGGCATTCGCTTCACCGTCGTCGCAGACCTTGCGCGCCTGTTCGACGGTGTCCGGGCCGAGCTTGAGGAAGTGGCCGTCCGCCTCGTCCGGCAGCACGGAGTCCAAACCGGACAGTGTCCAGGTCGATCCGATCAGGACACCGGGCCGCGGAGTGCCGCGCAGGCGCGTGAGGCCGTCGCGGACCGCGGCGACGTCGTGGCCGTCGGCCTCGCCGACCTCCCAGCCGAAGGAGCGCCATTTGTCGGCGATCGGGCTCAGCGTGGTGATCGACTCGGTCGGGCCGTCGACCTGGCTGTTGTTCCGGTCCAGCACCACGGTCAGGTTGCCGAGGCCGTGGTGCGCGCTGAACAGCGCCGCCTCCCAGACCTGGCCCTCCTCCATTTCCCCGTCGCTCATCAGCACGTACACGTGCCGATCCGACCCCGCGAGCTGTTGCGCCAGCGCCAATCCGGCGGCCACGGACAGCCCCTGCCCGAGGGAGCCGCACGTCGCGGTCAGGCCCGGGGTCTGCTCGGTGCCGATCGCTTCGAGCCGGCTGCCGTCCCGCCCGTAGGTCGCCAGCTCGGCCGGGTCGACCAGCCCCACCTCCACCCCGGCGGCGAAATGGACGATGGAGTAGTGCCCCGGTGAGACGACCAGCCGGTCGTGGCCCGGGCGCAGGGCGGTCAGGTACAGCGCCGCGGCCAGCTCGGCGGCGGACAGCGCCTGGCCGAGGTAGCCGAAGCCCTCGATCGCGACCATGTCGACCGCGCGCCGCCGGATGCGCCAGGCGGCCCGGCGCAGCGCTTCATCGTCGTCCCGGCTTGGTTTTGTCATGGGTGATCACCAGTTTCACGCTCTCGGAGCTAGCCGACGCCGCCAGCAAGTGGACTAGTGGCTTAGCCAATATTCCGACAGTACCCGGGCTCTGTCAAGCGGCGGCGAAACACTTGACAGCAGCTCGGCCGAGCCCGCACACTCGTCTCAAATTGGCTAAGCCACTTGTCCAATCAACGCCGAGCTGGAAGTGAACGAAGATGCCACTGCAGCCGCCTTACCGGACCATCCTCAAGCCGTACGGGCAGGCCCTCGTCCGGTACGCGGCCGAGCATCCGGAGGTGATCTGCCTCGGCGCCGACCTGACGCGGCAGACCGAGACCGATCTCTTCCGCGACGACCCCCGGCTCGCGTCCCGCTTCTTCAACGGCGGCATGGCGGAGCAGAACCTGATGGGCGTCGCCGCCGGCCTGGCCCGCGAGGGGCGCACCGTTTTCGTCAACACCTTCGGCGTGTTCGCCACGCGGCGGCCGTTCGAGCAGGTCGCCATGCAGATCGCCTACGCGAACCTGAACGTGAAGCTCATCGGCCTGATGCCGGGCCTGTCGTCGCCGGGCGGGCCGAGCCACCAGGCCATCGACGACGTCGCGGTCATGCGCGCGCTGCCGAACTTCACCGTCGTCGACGTCGCCGATGCCACCGAGGTGACGCAGGCGGTCGCGGCCGTCGCCGAACGCCCCGGCCCGGTCTACTTCCGGCTCAAGCGCGGGGAAATCCCGGTCATCTTCGACGACGGCCATGTGCTCGACCTCGACCGCGCGAAGGTGATCGACCCCGATCCCGCGCGGGAGACCGCGGCCGCCGACTCCGTCATCTTCGCGTCCGGGATGCTCGTCGCCTCGGCCCTGCGCGCGGCGACCGCGCTGCGCGAGGCCGGGCTGGTGATCGACGTGGTCAACGTGACCACCATCAAACCGCTGGACGCGACCACCGTGCGCCGGCTGTCCGCCGAAGCCCGATCCGTGGTGACGGCCGAAAACCACACGATTTTCGGCGGTCTCGGCAGCGCGGTGGCCGAAGTCCTCGCCGAAGCGGGATTCAGCCCGCCCCTGCGCCGGGTCGGCATCCAGGACCGGTTCGGGCAGGCCGCCAGCGCGCGGTTCCTGTTCGCCGAATACGGCCTCACCGCCCAGCACATCGTCGACGCGGTCTGGGACTTGGCCGGCCTGGGCGGCGAACGCCCGGCCGTCGCCGAGATCGAGACCGCCCCGGGTTCCTACTCACCCGTCTGAAAGGGAGTTCCATGTCCACCGTCAAGGCCCAGCCCTGGCAGCCGAGCGAGGCCGCCCGCGACACCACTCCGGTCGCCTCACCCGGCACCTTCATGTCCACCGACTGGGAGAACCGGGTCAACTTCCCCCGGCTGCGCGAGCAGCGGCTCGCGCGCGCGATGGCCGAACTCGAGAACGGCGATCTCGGCGCGGTCCTGTTGTACGACATGAACAACATCCGTTACGTCACCGGCACGCACATCGGCAACTGGGCCCGGGACAAGCTCTTCCGCGCCTGCCTGCTCGTGCGCGGGCACGCGCCGATCCTGTGGGACATCGGCTCCGCCGCGCGCCTGCACCAGCAGTACCTCACCTGGCTGCCCGAGGAGAGCTGGCGGGCCGGCCTGTCCACCTGGCGCGGGGCGATCGACACCGAGGTCGGCGTCGAGGCGGGTAATGCGCGCAAGATCGCCGATGTCCTGCGCGAGCACGGCCTCGCCGGTGAGCCGCTGGGCATCGACGTCGTCGAGATCCCGCAGCTGCGCGCGCTGGAAGCCGAGGGGCTGCACGTGGTCGACGCGCAGGGCCTGATGATGCGGGCCCGGCAGATCAAGACCGCGGACGAGATCGCCCTGCTCGACCAGGCCGCCGGCCTCGTCGACGCCGCCTACGAAAAGCTGTACCAGTTCCTTCAGGTGGGGGTGAAGGAGAACGAGACCGTCGCGCTGGTCAACAAGACGCTGTACGACCTCGGCAGCGAAGAGGTCGAGGCCGTCAACGCGATCTCGGGCGGACGCTGCAGCCCGCATCCGCACGTGTTCAGCGACCGGATGATCCGGCCGGGCGACACCGCGTACTTCGACATCGTCCACTCGTTCCAGGGCTACCGCACCTGTTACTACCGGACGCTGAACGTCGGCAGTGCGACCACGGCCCAGCGCGATGCCTACCGCCGGGCGCGGGAAGCGATCGACGGGGCCATCGCGCAGGTACGGCCGGGCGCGTCGAGCGCGGACGTCGTGGCGTCGTTCCCCTCGGCGCAGGACATCGGTTTTTCCTCCGAGGAAGAGGCTTTCGGCCTGCAGTACGCGCACGGCGTCGGCTTGTCGGTGTGGGAGAAGCCGCTGATGAGCCGGTATCACTCGTTCGAGCACCCGATCGAGATCAAGGAGGGCATGGTCTTCGCGCTGGAGACCTACTGGCCCACCCCGGACGGCAGTTCGGCGGCCCGGATCGAGGAGGAGGTCGTGGTCGAGAAGGACGGCGCCCGCGTGATCACCCGCTTCCCGGCCGAGGAGCTGCTCGTCACCGGCGTGCGCTACTGGAACGGCATCGACCTGCCCGCCTCTGCCCGTTAGGAGTCCGTCATGCGGATCGGTTTCATCGGTCTCGGGAACATGGGCCGCCCCATGGCCGAGCGGCTGCTCGGGTCCGGCTGGGACCTGACCGTGTACAACCGGACCCCGGCCAAGGCCACCGCGCTGGTCGAGGCCGGCGCCCGCTTCGCGTCCACCATCGCGGAGCTGCGCGGCTGCGACGTCGTGCTCAGCATGGTCGGCACCGACGACGACCTGCGCGCGATCACCGTCGGCCCGGGCGGCCTGTTCGACACCCCGGGCACCGGCGTGCTGCTGGTCGACTGCTCCACCGTCGGCGCCGAGGTCACCGAGGAGGTGGCCTCGGCGGCGCGGTCGGCCGGCGGCGACCTGCTGGCCGCCCCGGTCGCCGGCGGCCCGGCGGTCATCCCGGACGGCGGCCTCGCGATCGTCTGCAGCGGCGCCCCGGCGGCGTACGAGCGGGCCGAGGCCGTGCTGAAGTCGTTGGCCCGCAAGGTTATCTACGCCGGAGAGGGCGCGACCAGCCGCCAGGTGAAGATCCTCCACAACCTGATCGTCGCGGTGATCGCGCACGCGGTCGCCGAGGTGAGCGTGCTCGGCGAAGCCATCGGGGTCGCCCGCGCCGACCTGCTGGAGTTCGTCGGGGCGGGCGCGATCGGCAGCCCGTTCATCCGGTACAAGGCCGAGCAGATGAAGTCGCTCGACTTCTCCGCGGCGTTCACCACGGCGCTGATGGCCAAGGATCTCGACCTGGGCCACGCCCTCGCCGCGGGCCGCGCCGATACGCCCCTGGTCGACCACACCCGGGCGACGCTGCACGACCTGCTCGCCGCCGGGTGGGGTGAGCAGGACATCGCCGCGCTGGTCGCGTACCTGGCCGGGCGCAACGGGATCGACCTGCTGCCCCAGCCGTAGACCGCCCGCCGGAGAACAAACGGTGCCCACCATGGAACTTCGCCAGCTCGGCTACTTCGTCGCTGTGGCCAAGGACAGCAGCTTCACCAAGGCGGCCCAGCGGCTGCACCTGAGCCAGTCGGCGCTGTCGATCGCGATCCGCGCGCTGGAACGGGATCTCGGCGCGCGCCTGTTCGACCGCACCCGGCGCGAAGTGGCGCTCAGCGATGCCGGCCGGGCGCTGCTGCCCGAGGCGCTTCGCGTGCTGGCCGCCGCCGACGCGGCCAGAGCCGCGGTCGGCGATGTCGGCCACGGCCTTCGCGGCACTGTGCGGATCGGGTTGATGCAGGCGTCGCCACTGGTCGACATGGCCCGGATCCTGCACAGCTACCACCGGGAACGGCCGCTGGTGAAGATCCTCCCGCGCCCGGCCGAGGGAGGATCCGTCGCACTGGCGGACGCGCTGCGCGCCGGCGATCTCGACGTCGCCGTCGCCTCCCTGCCGGGCGGCCCGCACCCCGGTCTCCACCTCGTCCCGCTGGCCGCCGAGCCGATCCGGCTGATCACGCCGCCCGGGCACCCCCTCGCCGCCCGCCGCAGCGTATCGGTGCCGGAGCTGGCAGAGGAGGATTTCGTCGAGTTCCCGGCCGGATTCGGCACCCGGTCCGCAGTGGACACCACGTTCGCCGAAGCCGGGCTCGAGCGGGGGATCTGCATCGAGGTCTCGGACCTGGCCACCCTCGCCGAACTGGTCCGGGCCGGTCTGGGCGTGGCCGCGCTGCCCCTTTCCCTGCTGCCGAACCGCGGCCGGCTCGCGGTCGTGGACATCGAGCCGGCGCCGATCTTCGAAGTCGCGCTCGCCCTGCCCGCGGACCGGCGCCCGAAGGCGGCGACCCAGGCCTTCGTCGATCTGGTCGGCGCCATGCACCCGGCCGGGCAAGCGGTGGTCCGGCCCGGACGGTGACCCCCGGGCCCGGACCACCGCCGTCACCGCTCGACCGAACCCGGCCGCAGCGCGATGTGCTTGTACTCGGTGAAATCCTCCAGCGACGCCAGCCCGTTCAACCGGCCCTGGCCGCTTTCCTTGTAGCCGCCTTCCTCGAACTCGTCGAAGGTGACGCCCCAGTGGTTGACCCACACCGTGCCGGCCTCCAGCTCCCTAGCCACGCGTAACGGCTGGTCCACGTCCCGGGTCCAGACGCTCGCCGCGAGGCCGTACTTGCTGTCGTTGGCGAGCGCGATGGCCTCGGCCTCGGTGTCGAAGGCCTGCATGGTCAGCACCGGCCCGAACACCTCCTCCTGGACGACGGCCGCCGCGGGGTCGTCCACCTCCAGCAGCGTGGGCCGGTAGAACGCGCCCGCGGCGAGCGCCCCTTCGGTGATCGGGCCGCCCCGCACCACCGCGCGGGCGCCGGCCGCGATCGCGGCCTCGACCATCGCGTCGACCCGGGCCACGTTCGGCTTGTCGATCATCGGGCCCATGTCGCTGGCCGGGTCCGCGGCCGGGCCCGGGCGCACGGCCGAGAGCCGCTTGCCCAGCCCGGCCCGGACCTCATCCGCGACGGAGCGGTGCACCAGCAACCGCGTGCCGGCCATGCAGAACTGGCCCGCGAACGTGGTCAGCGCCTTCTCCAGCACGGGCAGCGCGCCGGTCAGGTCCGCCGACTCGAAGACGATCATCGGCGTCTTCCCGCCGAGTTCGAGCCCGAACCGCTTCAGGTGCGCCGCGCCCGCCGCGGAGATGGCCTTGCCGGTGGCCGTGCTGCCGGTGAAGCTGATCGCCGGCACGTCGGGCGACTCGATCAGCGCCGAGGCCGCGTCGCGGTCGCTCGTGAACATGTTGAGCACGCCCGGCGGCAGCCCCTCGGTCTGGGCGAGCACCTCGATGAACAGCCGGTTGACCTGCGCGGTCTGCTCGGGCAGCTTCACCACCGCGGTGCACCCGGCGGCCAGCGCCGGCGCCAGCGACCGGACGGTGAGGACCACCGGCGAGTTCCACGGCGTGATCACGCCCGCGACGCCGAGCGGCTCGCGCAGCACCACGGAGAGGCTGCCCGGCCGTACCTCCGCGGCCCGCCCGAAGTCGCTGAGCGCCAAGGCCGCGTTGAACCGCAGCTTGCCCGGCACCAGGTCGATCTCGAGCGCGGCCTCCGCCTTGACCTTCCCGTTGTCCAGTGACAGCAAGGAGATCAGCTCGTCGCGGCGTTCTTCGATCCGGTCGGCCATGGCGCTCAAGACCCTGGCGCGCAGCCGGCGGTCGGTCCGCCAGGCGGTGGTCCGGAACGCGTGTTTCGCCGCGGCGATGGCCCGTTCCACGTCCGCCCGGCTCGCCCGCGCGAACGTGCCGATCGGCTCGCCTGTCGCGGGATCGACGCTCTCGTCGTGGTCCGGCGAATCCGTCCAGCGCCCGTCGATCCAGTTCAGGGCGGCCGGACGGCCGCCGTTGGTAGCAGACAATTTCGTGTTTCTCCGTTCGTCGGCCCCAAGACTCGTGAGTGTTCAGGACGGTTAGAACCGGCATAAACACTCACGAGCCTTTACCAGGGCAGGAGTACGACCTTGGCGCCCGCGGCGCCGGCCAGGACGGCTTGGTACGCAGTCCTGGCTTCCTCGAGCGGGTAGGTGGTGACGCGTGGCGCGCGCAAGGCGCCCGATTCGAATCCCCGTCGCAGGACGTCGAGGATTTCGGCGGCCCCGGCCAGCGTGAGGTCGAGGGTGTTGACGCCGAAGACGGTGCGCTCGTTGCGGTAGAGCTCCAGCACGTTCAGCTCCGCCACCGGATTGCCGAGGCTGGCGATGACCGCCGACCGGCCGCCGTGGCCGAGTGTGTCGAGCACCGGGCCGAAGAGCGCTCCGCCGACGGTGTCCAGCGCGACGTCCACTCCCGCGCCGTCGGTCGCGACCCGCACGGTGGTCACGAGATCGACCTTGGAGCTGTCGATCGCCAGGTCGACCGCGAGGTCTTCGGCCAGCCGGAGGTCGGCGCCGATCACCCGGGCCCCGCGCCAGTGCGCGATGTCGGCCGCCGCGCGGCCCACCGCCCCCGAAGCCCCGGTGACCAGCACGGTCTCACCGGCCTGGACGTCCGCCCGCCGGGCCAGGCCCAGGAACGCGGCCGAGTGGCTCACCCCGACCGCCGCCGCCTCGGCGAACGACAGGTTCTCCGGCTTGCGCCGCACCGTGTCCGCGGGCACGACGAGGTACTCGGCCTGGGTGCCCGGCCGGCTGACGCCCAGCCCGCCGCTGGTGCCCCAGACTTCCAGGCCGCGCACCGATTCCGGGCCGTCCACGACGATCCCGGCGTAGTCGCGGCCCGCGGTCCTCGGCGGCTCGGCCGCCGGGCCGTTCGCCACCCGCACCTTCCCGGCCAGGTTCGCGACGTCGACCGGGTTCACCGCCGCCGCCCGCACCTGCACCAGGGCCTCACCGGCGCCCGCTGCCGGACGCGGGACCTGTTCGACCACGAGGTCGTCCGGCGCCCCGTACTTGACGATCCGGGCCGCCCGCATCGGCGGGCCGCCCTCCCAGTTCAGGACCACTCCTTCAGCCCCTCACTCGCCTTGCCGGACAGCCAGTCCCGGCCGAGCGCGTACAGCGCGTCCGTGCGCGGACCGGTGGTGCCGGGCATGTCCTTCTTCACCCGGTAGCCGATCCGGGTCTGCAGGTAGGCCAGGTGCCGGTAGCCCGGAGGGAACTCGGCCAGCAGCCCGGGGTCGAGCCGGACGACGGCGCCGGGCTCGACCGGGTCGATCCGGTCCCGCTCGTAGATCGGCTGGCGCAGCACCAGGCTCCAGTTGCCGTCCCGCTTCACCAGGAAGTCGAAGAACCGGCCGGTGCACACGACGTCGCTGACCACACCGTCCACTTCGGCCCGTTGCGCGATGGTCATCTTGGTCGACGCGGTCGCCCGGCCGCCGGCCACCTCGACGGTCGAGCCGCCATGGGAGTGCAGGATGCTCACCCCCTTTTCCCAGCCCTGCCGGGAAACCTCGATGAACTCGTCGCCGGTGCCCTGGAACCAGGTGGCCATCACCCGGCCCGCCGGGTGCCAGACGGTGCGGAACCGCTCCCAGTCCCCCGCGTCGCGCCACAGGATCCAGTTGTCGACGAGCGTGCGGATCTGTTCCCGATCCGATGTCATGAGCCGTCTCCTCGCGATCAGATGAAGAACTTGTCCGACGAAGGCGTGCCGTCCCGCAGGAGGTAGCCGTTGTGCGTGCGCTCCAGCCGGGTCTTCTCCAGGATCGAGAAGGCGTTGTGCTTGGTCAGCACGTCCGCGCCGTTCAGCCGCTCTTCCCAGCGCAGGCCGTTGGACGTCTTGCGGTCCAGCGTCTTCTTGGTCACGTAGTTGACCAGCGCCGCGAAGTAGTTCTCCTCCACCGCGCGGAACGCGGCCCGGTACGGCCCGTCCATGCCCGCGTGGAAGTACTCCATCGGGATGGTTTCCAGTGCCTCGCGGGAGAACCGGACGAGGTCGTCGAGGTACTCGATGCCTTCTTCGACGTCCTCGCGGTTGCCGATCCGCGACACGTGCCCGGAGACGACGGTGTCGAAGTCGTACTCCAGGATCTGGTGGTGCGCCTGCTCCCAGGCCGCGAGGTTCTCCGAGGAGTCGCAGTCGCGGAAGGTCACCCACGCCGGGCTGGCGATGTCGATGGCCGCCAGCACCTTCTGCTTCGGCAGGTAGGTGAAGATGTTGCCCTCGGTGTGGTTCTGGCCCTTGTAGGACAGCTCGACCTTGACCCCGTTGACGTCCAGGGTGGCGTCGGTGGCGAAGGTCTCGGTCGGCAGCGGCCGGTACGCGTCCGGGAACCGGGCCAGCAGGTCGCGAGTGCGCTCGTGCGCGACGATCTTGATGTCCGGCCCGAAGATGGTGGCCGCGCCGATGTGGTCGGCGTGCCAGTGGCTGTAGATCAGGTGCGTGACCGGCTCGTCGGTGACGTCCTCGATCGCCGACAGCAGCCGCTCGCCGATCGCCGGCGGCGCGTCCAGCACGATCACGCCGCGGCCGGTGACCACGAACATGCAGTCGTACCAGCCGACCGACACCCAGTACACGCCGTCGCGGATCTCCTCGACGTGGTAGCCCTTCGCCAGCCGGTCGGGCAGGAACAGGCTCCCGTGGGACTCCTCCGGCGGCGGCGCGAAATCGGTCAGCTTGATGAAGGGAGCCCCCTTCGGGCCGAGGTCGTCCACCAGCCATTCCGGCTTGCGGTCGGGGTTGTTCATCGTTTCCTCCTGATGGTTGTTCCGGTGTCGGATCGTCACTCGCCCAGGACGAGGACGGGCTTGATGACGTCGCCGCGGGCGGCGTCCTCGAACGCCCGGTTGATGTCGGCGAAGTCGTAGGCGCGCACCAGCCGGTCGAACGGGAACCGGCCCGAGCGGTACAGCTCGGCCAGCGCCGGGATGAAGGACTGCGGCCGGGAGTCGCCCTGGGCGATACCGCGCACCGTCCGGCCGCCGTTGAGCAGGCTGTTCATGTCGATCGGCGCCTTGGTCCCGGCGGGCGCCCCGCCGATCAGCGCGGCGACGCCCATCGAGCCGAGCACCTCGACCGCGAGGGCGAGCATGGCGGGCAGCGCGGTGATCTCCAGGACGTAGTCGAAGCCCCCGGCACGGATCTTGCGCAGGCGCTCGCCGGTGTTCTCCTTGCTGCCGTTGATCAGGTGGGTCGCGCCCAGTTCCTCGGCGAGCGCGAGCCGGGCGTCGTTCACGTCGACCGCGACGATCGTCGTGGCGCCGACGGCCTTCGCCGCCATCACCGCGGCCAGGCCGACCGCGCCGGTGCCGAACACCGCGATCGATTCGCCCGCACCGACGTGCAGTGAATTGATCACCGCGCCGGCCCCGGTCTGCATCCCGCAGCCCAGCGGCCCGGCCAGGGTGAGCGGCAGATCGTCCGGGAGCCGCACGGTGTTGCGCTCGTTGGCGATCGCATACCGCGCGAATGAGGACTGGCCGAAGAAATGCCCGTGTACACCGCTTCCGGCATACGCGTTGCTGCCGTCCAGGCGGGCGGCGCCGAACGAGAGCCCGAAGCCGTGCTCGCAGTTGGCCGGCGCGCCGGCCCGGCAGGAACGGCAATGGCCGCAGGACGGGAACGTCAGCCCGACGTGGTCGCCGGGCACGACGTCGCGCACCGCGGCACCGACCGACTCGACGATCCCGGCGCCCTCGTGCCCGAGGATCACCGGCAGCGGGACCGGGTACTCCTGGTTCCGGCTGTGCGCATCGGTCTGGCAGACGCCCGTCGCGACGATGCGGACCACCACCTCGTCGGCCCGCGGTCCGGACACACCCACCGTGCGGATGCGGAACGGCCCGCCTTTTTCCTCGACGACAGCGGCTTCGAAAGTCAATTCCGGGGAAACCACCGGCTCGTCACCTTCTTCCAGTCACCGGGATTACGACCGGATTCACCGGTCCAGACCTCGGCGACTGTACCCACGAGCCGGAAAAAGCGGTACACAGCAAAATAAACGCTGTCAATTACTGCGATTGACGATGCCAATGACTCGCGCGGTGATACTCAAGTGCGCGCGTTCAAACGCTCACTCATTGGCAATTTCGATAACTGCGATGAAAGATTCAGTGCGCCGCGACGCGAGCGAGGATTCGCTCGGCACGCAACAAGACCGGCCGGTCGACCATCTGTCCATTGAGGACGACAACGGACCCGTCGCCGGTAGAGGCGGCCAGGACGTCACGCGCCCACTGCACGTCGGCGTCCGAGGGGGTGAAGGCGCGGTTCACGGGGTCGACCTGGCGCGGGTGGATACACAGCTTTCCACTGAACCCCAGCGTGATCGCCGCCTCGATGTCCGCCGTCAGCGCACCTTCGTCGTCGAGGGTGGTGGTCACGCCGTCGATCGGGGCCGGTCGGCCCGCGGCCGCGGCGGCCAGGACGACGGCGGACCGCGCGTGGCGGAGTGCGTCCTGGGAGCGGTGGTCCACGCCCAGTTCCGCGGCGAGGTCCACGCTGCCGAAGGCGGCGCGGATCACTGCCGGCGCACCGCACAGGTCCACGCTCCGGGCAATGCCCAGCGCCGTTTCGAGCAACGGGATGATTGCCACGTCCGAGAGCTGCCCGAGCACGTCGGGATCCTCGGCCTTGGGCACCATCACCGCGGTCGCCAGCACACCGGCCACCGCAACGTCCTCGGTGAACCACGGCGTGTCCGCGGCGTTGATCCGCACCACCGCCTCGTGGCCGGCCTCCAGCCAGGCCAGCACGTTTTCGCGGGCCTCGGCCTTGAGTTCGGCGCCGACGGCGTCTTCCAGATCCAGCACGACGACGTCGGCACCGGCGGCTTCGGCCTTGGCGAATCGATCCGGGCGGTGGCCCGGGACGAACAGGAAAGACCGCGCCGCCGCTACATTCACGTTGCCTCGCTCCTCAGCGTCCCGGTGGCGGTCTGGCGGCCGTAACGGTCCCGCACCGCCGTTGTGACCGACTCCGGCCCCACTTCGGCCGACACGATCATGCCCTGCTGATCGAACAACGGCGAGACGAGCCGGTATTCGAACACGAGATCACCCGTGCAGCCGCGGGCGCGGGCGGCCTCGGCCATCGCGAGCGCCTGCAGCGGGCCGTGTGTGAGCAAACCCGGATATCCCTCGACACCCCGCGCGTAATCACGGTCGAAGTGGATGCGGTGGGCGTTGTAGGTCAAGGCGGAGAACCGGAACAACAGGGTCGGCGTGATCTCGATCGGCCATTCGCCGTCCGCCGGGGGAGTTTCCGCGCCGTCCGCCGGAGCGGTCACCGAGCCGGTCGCGGGGCGGTACACAATGTCCTGCTCCTCGTCGACGACGATGCGCCCGGACTGCAGGATCTGGTGCCCCACCGTGACGAAGGTCAGCGGTCCCGACCGGCCTTGTTTGTCCTGAGTGGACAGCACCGCCGAACGCCGGGTGGCGGGTTCGCCGCACCGCAGCGAGCCCCGGGCGCGCACGCGGCCGCCCGCCCACATCCGCCGACGGCCCGGCGCGGGCGGCTCCAGCACGGCGTTGCGCACCGGATGGCCGTCCGGGCCGAGGTCGGCCTGCGCGGGCCGGTCGAGCAGGTAGAACCAGTGCCACAGCAAGGGAAGGCCCTCGCCGGCGTCGAAATCAGGGACGGGTACGTCCAGCAGCGCGCCCAGCGCGCGGGCGGGCTCGGGCTGGATCAATTCGGTGTGCTCGATCATCGCTGGAACTCCGCCCGGATCGCCTCGGTGTGCTCGCCCAGCGCCGGGACCGCGCCCATCACCGGCTCCCAGCCGACGACCGGCGGGAGCAGGGCGTCAACGGTGCCGCCGGGGATGTCGACGCGGCGCCACCGCTGCCTCGCCGCGAGCTGGGGGTGCCGGGTGAACTCGGCGGGGGTGCGCAGCCGGGCGTTGGCGATGCCGGCCCGGTCCAGGAGGTCGACCACTTGCACGGCGTCGAGCGTCTTGAACACCGCCTCGATGATCGACGTGAGCTCGTCGACGTGCGCGACGCGCTCGTCATTGCTGCGAAACCGCTCGGCCAATTCCGGCTGGCCCAGGATGTCCCGGCACAGCACCGTCCACTCACGATCGTTCTGGACGCCGAAGAACACCGAGCCGTCCCGGGTCCGATGAGGACCGTAGGGGGCGATCGACGGATGCCGCGCGCCGGTCCGCCGCGGTTCTTCGCCGCCGTCACGGGAGAAGTAGGCCGGCTGGCTCATCCACTCCCCCAAGGCGTCGAGCATCGCCACCTGCAGGCTCGCCCCCTGCCCGGTGCGTTCGCGGTCGTACAACGCGGTGAGAATCCCGCTGTAGGCATACATTCCCGTGGCGATGTCCGCGATGGAGATGCCCGCCTTCGCCGGGGCGTCCGGCGTGCCGGTGGACGAAACCAGGCCGGTCTCGCATTGCACAAGCAGGTCGTACGCCTTCTTCGAGCGGTACGGCCCGGTCGAGCCGTAACCCGAGATCGAGCAATGCACCAGCTCGGGCCGCGCCGCCCGCAGCGTCTCGGCGTCCAAGCCCAGCCGTTCGACGGCGCCGGGCACGAGGTTCTGAACGACCACGTCCGCGCGGTCCAGCAACGCGTCGAGCAACCCGCGGTCGCGCTTGATGTCCAGCTCGACGCTTTCCTTGCCCCGGTTGAGCCACACGAAGTAGCTCGACTGGCCGTGCACGGTCCGGTCGTAGCCCCGCGCGAAATCACCGGCGCCCGGACGTTCGACCTTGATCACCCGGGCGCCGAGGTCCGCCAGCTGCCGGGTCGCGAACGGCGCGGCGACGGCCTGTTCGAGCGCGACGACCGTGATGCCGTCAAGCGGGTGGTGCATCACCGGGCTCGCAGGCTGTGCCGCTTGACCAGCTGCCGCGCGATCACCGTGCGCTGGATCTCGTTGGTGCCCTCGCCCACGATCATCAGCGGCGCGTCCCGGAAATACCGCTCGATGTCGAACTCGGTCGAATAGCCGTAACCGCCGTGGATGCGCATGGCGTTCAACGCGACCTCCATCGCGGTCTCGGACGCGAACAGTTTCGCCATCCCCGCCTCCATGTCCGCACGCTCGCCCGAGTCGTAGCGGCGGGCGGCGTAGTGCACGAGCTGCCGGGCGGCCTCGAGTTTCGTGGCCATGTCGGCGAGGTAGTTGCCGATCGACTGGTGCAACCAGATGGGCTTGCCGAAGGTCTCGCGTTCCTGCGCGTACCGCAGCGAATCCTCGAGCGCGGCCCGGCCGACGCCGAGGGCCCGGCAGGCCACCTGGATCCGGCCGATCTCCAGTCCGCGCATCATCTGCGCGAAGCCCTCGCCCTCCTCGCCGCCCAGCAGCGCGGACGCCGGCACCCGGAAGTCGTCGAACGCCAGCTCGCAGCTTTCGACGCCCTTGTAACCGAGTTTGGGCAAGTCGCGGGACACGTGGAAGCCGGGGCCCGGCTCGACGAGCAGGATGCTGATGCCCCGATGGACCGGCTGGGCGGCGGGATCTGTCTTGCACAGCAAGGCGATCAGCCCCGAACGGCGGGCGTTGGTGATCCACGTCTTCGACCCGTTCACCACGTACTCGCCGCCTTCGCGCCGGGCGGTGGTCCGCAGTGCCTGCAGGTCCGAACCGCCGCCGGGCTCGGTCAACGCCATCGTCGCGCGGAGTTCGCCGGTCGCCATCCGCGGCAGGTAGGCGTCCTGCTGCTCCCGCGTGCCGAAGGCCACCAGCAGCTTGGCCACGACCGTGTGGCCGCCCATCGCGCCGGCCAGGCTCATCCAGCCGCGCGCGAGCTCCTCGGTGACCGCCGCGTAACACTGCGCCGAAACCTGGGCCTGGCCCCACGGCTCCGGGATCGCCAGGCCGAACACGCCCATCGCCTTCATCCGGTCGATCAGCTGCTCCGGGTAGGTGTTCGCGTGGTCCAGGTCCTGCGCGACCGGCCGGACCTCCTTGTCCACGAACTCGCCCACCAGCGCGACGATCTCGGTTTCCTCCTGGGTCAATCCGTCCATCACGACGCTCCCTTCCCGATCTATCATGAAGTGGAATGACCCTTCGAGGGAAATAGCAATCTGTGATGCCCCCATGCTCGGGCGGGATGGGACCGATGGACCTCAAGCAGCTCAAGGCGCTGGTGACCGTGGTCGAGACCGGCAGCGTGACCCGGGCTGCCGAGCTGCTGCACCTGGTCCAGCCGGCGGTGACCCGGCAGATCCGGGCGCTCGAGCACGAACTCGGGGTGCCGCTGTTCGACCGGACGCACCAGGGCATGCGGCCGACGAAGGCCGGCGCGTCACTGGCCGACCGGGCCCGGCGGGCGCTGACCGAGCTCGACCGGGCCCGCGCCGAGCTGACGCCGGCCACCGGGGCGGTCACCGGGATCGTCACCGTCGGACTGCTCGAAAGCGCGGCGGAACTGCTGGCCGAACCGTTGGCCCGCGCGGTGCTGCGCGACCACTCCGGCATCGAGCTGCGCGTTCAAACGGCGTACTCCGGCCACCTGCAACAGTGGCTCGACGACGGCGATCTCGACCTGAGCCTGCTGTACAACCTGACCGGCTCGCCGTCGCTGAACGCGACGCCGCTCGTCCGCGAGCAACTGTGGGCGGTCGCCCCGGCCGACTGCGGCCTCGATCCGCAGGAGCCGGTGCGGTTCGCCGAGGTCGCCGCGCACCCGATCATCATGCCGTCGCCGGGCCACGGACTGCACGCGCTGATCACCGGCGCCGCCCGGCGCGCAGGCGCCGAACTCGACACGGCGATCCAGACCAACTCGATGAGCCTGCAGAAACAGCTCGTCCGCAGCGGCCAGGGCTGGACCATCCTGCCCGCCGTCGGCATCGCGGGGGACCTCGACGGCAGCACCCTCAGCGCGGCGCCGTTGTGCGCGCCGGAAGTCCGCCGTTCGATCGTGCTGGGCACCCCTCGGACGGGTCGGGTGCCACCCGCGGTCGAAGTCGTCGCCCGCGCGCTGGTCGACCAGATCCGCGCGGCCGTCCACGGTGGACGGTGGCCCTCCGCGGTGCTGCAAGACGAACAGTGACGCCGGGCTCTGCCCTAGGGTCGAGGCATGCGTGTTCTTTTCACCGGAATACCCGTGTACGGGCACCTGCTGCCGATGCTGCCGCTCGCGGTGGCGGCGCGGGCTGCCGGGGACGAAGTTGCTGTCACCACGGCGGATTCGATGGCCGGCGCCGTCGGGGATCTGGATTTCTTCGCGGCCGGCGCGACGAGTGCGGAGTTGCGCGCCGAGCACGAGCGGCGGTCCGGTGAGCCGAGCCGGAGTTCGCTGTCCGACGTCGCCTGGCTGGTCGGGTTGCTCGGCGGCACGCGCGTCGACCTGTCTTACGACGCGGTGCTCGCCGTGGCGAAGGAGTTCCGGCCGGACCTCGTCGTCGCGGATTTTGTCGACGTAGTGGCCCCGCTGGTCGCCGCGGCGGTGGGTGTGCCGTGGGCCAGACACAACGTCACGACTTCGATGCCGCCGGAATTCACCCGGGCCTGGCTCGACGAATTGGCCGCCCGGGCCGAGGCCATGGGGCTGACGCTGGCTCCCCGGGTGGCGTGCCTGGAACCGTTGCCGCCGGTGCTGCGCACGGGCGACGAGGTGGCGGCCGAGGACGAGATCGCGGTGCGCCCGCAGCCCTATCGGCCACCGGGTGCCGAGCCGCGCGCCCCGCTGGGTGACGGCCGGACCCGGGTGTTGCTGACTCTCGGCACAGAGGCGGACCCGGCCGTGCACCTGCGGCGCCTGCTGACCGGACTGTCCGAAGTGGACGCCGAAATCCTGGTCACCACCGACGCCGTACCGGCCGCCGCGCACGTTCGTTTCGTCGGCTTCACCCCGCTGGCCGACCTGCTCGAGGACGTCGACGCGGTCATCACCGCGGGCGGTGCCGGCACCGTCGCCGGGACGCTGAGCCGCGGCCTGCCGATGGTCATCGTGCCCATGGTCTACGACCAATCCCTCGTCGCCGACCGCACCGCCGTGACCGGCGCCGCGCTCGTCGTACCGCCGGAGGACGCGGAAAGGGTCCTCGGCAAGGCCCTCACCACCGTGCTCGACGACCCGGGCTATCGGGCCGCCGCACGTGCGGTCGCGGCGCGGATCGGTGAGCTGCCTTCGCCGGGCGCCGCGTGGACGGAGCTTCGGCGCCGGGTGGCCGACTGAGCCGGATCCGGGCTGTGCCTCGGCGCCACGACCTGCTCCCCTCACCGGCCGAGCCGACGGTCTTCCGCTTCGATCGCCGAGCCAGTCACCGAACCGAAGGTGATCCACCCCGAGCAGCCCAGCCGAACACCGCCCACCCGGCAGCCAAGCCGGAGGCGACCCACCCCCAGCAGCCTGCCGAACGCCACCCACCGGGGCAGCCAAGCCGGAAGCGACCCACCCCCAGCAGCCAGCCGAACGCCACCCACCGGGGCAGCCAAGCCGGAAGCGACCCACCCCCAGCAGCCAGCCGAACGCCACCCACCGGGGCAGCCAAGCCGGAGGCCCCCACCGCGAGGTCAAGGCAGCGGTCAAGCCAGCGATCCCCGCCCCGCTGACCGAGCCGAAGACCGCCACCCCACTGGCCAAACCAGTGGCAGAGCCCAAGGTCGTCCGCTCGATGACCGTGGCCGAGTCGACAGCCGTCGACCTCGCTGACCGAGCCGGTGACGGAGTCTGAGATCGCCGCCGTCCGCCGAGCCAGTGGCCAAGCCGCAGGTCACCCACCTCAAGGTCGTGTCTGTGGCAGAGCCGGAGAGCGTCAACCTCGCTGGCCGAACCGAAGGCCGTGGCCGTCGCGTTGAGGTGGCCGCTCAGTCGCCGGCGGCGTCCACCGCCGCGCAGATCGGTTCGAGGCCAGCGATCAGCTCGTCGAGTTCGGCCACGCTGAGGACGTCGTACGCCGGTGCCGCCAGTTCGTCGGTCAGGGTCTCGATTCGTTCCCTGGTCGCGCGGCCGGTGTCGGTGAAGCCGCCGGCGGCGTTGACCAGGCCGCGGTCGCGCAGACCGTCGATGACGGCGGCCAGCTGGGGCTTGGGCAGGTGGTGGATCCGGCCGAACTCCTCGGGCCGCATTCCGTGGGCGAGCGCGCACAGGACGTGGGCCTCGGTGCCGCCGATGCCGTGGGCGGCCAGGGCGATGTTGTGGCCGTCCCCGCGGTGCTCGCGCAGCAGCGTCGCCGCGTGCCAGAGGCGGGCGACCGGCTCCTCGGGAACGGCGAGCGCCCGGAGGCCGGCGTACAGGGCCCGGCCCTCGATCGGTGCGCTGACCGCGGCGCGAGTGGCGAGGTCGGCGGCCCGCGCCAGGCCGGACGAGTCGGCGAGGTCCCCGATCATCTGACGCAGGGCGGCGGCGCTCCCCCGTTCACGCACGGCGATCGCCTCCTCCGGGGTGGTCTTGCCCCAGACCCACGGGATGTGGCGCGCGACCTCACCGTCGGCGAAGTTGTAGAAGACCGCGTGCACCACCTCGGCCGGGGCCAGCCCCAGCGGCGCCGCGCGGCCCGCGAAGTACCCGTCCCAGTAGTTGCGCATGCCGAGGGCCAGGAATCCCTCGTTCGGGATGCCGGAGAAGGTGACGGTGCCGATCGACTCGGTGAACTCGGACATCCGGTGGGTCTTCGCCTGGGGGTGCGACATCGGTCGGCCTCCTGTGGTCGTGGCCGCGCCCTCGTGGGCGGCCCCTCACCCTGGCTACGAACGACGCGGCCCGGATCCGACAACTCCATCAGAAAATCTCCCGGAGGGGTGGACCGCGCCTTTCCTGCGCCCGCCGTCAGCTGGTCCGGTAGCGGGTGGCGAGTTCCGGGCTCTGCCCGGCGAAAGCGGCCAGATCGGCGTGGAAGACGGCGTCGAGGAGGCTCGCGTCCTCGACGCCGGGAGCGCAGACGACCTCGCCGAGTTCCAGCCCTCGCAGCGCGGCGGTGACGAGATCGCCGGCACTCATCCGCGGGACGGCGCTCAGGTCCATCCCCTGGCGCTCGTGGAATTCGGTGGCGACCACACCGGGACACACGACCTGGACCTGGACGCCGGTGCCTTCGAGTTCGGCGCTGAGGGTCTGCGACATCGCGACCAGGTGCGCGAGAGTCCCGGCGTAAACGGCGCGGCGGGGCATCTGCGAATGCGACGCGGGCCCGCTGAACGCGATCATGCCCGCCACGTTGATGATGGCGCCCCGGCCCCGCTCCACCATGCCGCCGACCGCGGCGCGGGCGAGCAGCGTCGGCGCGAGGACCTTGACGTTGACCAGTTCGCGGGCCTTTTCGGCGGGCAGCTCGGCGAGCGGCATGTAATGGGCGACGCCCGCGTTGTTGACCAGCAGGTCCAGCGGCTCGCCGGAGCAGACCTCGGCGACGGTGTTGATGCCCGCGTCGGTGGAGAGGTCGGCGGCCAGGGTGCGGACCTTGACCTGGGTGTGGGCGGCGGCGAACTCGGCCAGCCGCTCCTGCCGCCGGCCGACGACCACCAGGTCGTAACCGTCGTCGGCCAGTCGTTCGGCGAAGGCTTTGCCGATTCCGGAGGTGGCCCCGGTGACCAGTGCCAGCTTGCTCATGCGGAGTGTTCCCTTTCGATGGCCGGGGATGAATGTCCACTATGGATTGTTACTGGGAGAGAATCACTTCTGCGCGCGCCGATCCCGCTCACCGGCGGTCAAGTCGCGGGGCTCGGCCGGGGCCAGCAGGGCGGAACCGAGCAGCGCCAGCTTGTCGGCCGAATCGGTGCCGGGGTCCGGGTGGTAGACCGCGAGCATCAGCCCCGGCGCCTCACTGACCGCCAGCTTCTCCCGGTTCAGAGTGAGGGCACCGACCTGAGGATGGTCGAACCGCATGCTCGCCCCGCGCCGGCTCGCCACGTCGTGGCGTGCCCACAGTTGCCGGAACCGCGGGCTGGCAAGGGAAAGCTCCCCCACCAGCTCGATGAACCGGGGATCGTCGATGGTGGTGCCGACGGACTGGCGGAACCCGGCGACCAGGCCCTGCGACGCCAGCTCCCAGTCCACGAACAGGGCCTGCTCGGCCGGATCGAGGAACACGTCACGCAGCCGGTTCGCTCCCGCCACCAGGCGCGGCGAGAGCGCCGCGGCCAGCGGGTTGGCGGCGAGAACGTCGAGATAACGGCCCTCGACGAACGCGGGCAGCGAGACCGCCGTCAGGAACTTGACGATGCCCGGCGGGACCTTCTCCTTGCGGGGCCGCCGCGGACGGGCCGGTTTGGGGCCGGCGAGGCCGATCAGGTAAGCCGTGGTGTCGTCGTCGAGCTGCAGCACGCGGGCGATGGACTCGAGAACCTGCCGCGAAGGATTGCGGTCGCGGCCCTGTTCCAGGCGCAGGTAATAGTCGGCGCTGATCCCGGCCAGCATGCCGACCTCTTCGCGCCGCAAGCCCGGCACCCGCCGCACCCCGAGCACGGGAATGCCCGCCTGCTCCGGGGTGAGCAGCTCACGGCGGGCGCGGAGGTAATCGCCCAGCAGATTCGGCTCGTCGGTCATATTCTCACGATAATCCGCGTGACCGGCGCTCGCCTGGTCCTCTCACCCCCAGGATCACCGGGGCACTGGCACGGGGCGCTGGCGGCCGGAAGGATTACCGGCAGCGCATCACGGAGAGAGGGACGCAATGGCGTGTTGCACGTGGCCCGTGACGGCGGCGTCAAGCGGGTTGTCCTGACCTCGGCGTTCCACGCGGTCGCTTATGGCTACGCGCATACGGACCACGAATTCACCGAGGACGATTGGACTGTCCTCGATGGACCCGGCGTCACTCCGTCCACCAAGAGAAAAACGCTCGCCGAGCGCGCCGTATGGGACTTCATCGCCGCCGAGGGCGGTGCGACGGAACTCGCCACGATCCTGCCCGTCGCGGTCATGGGACCGGCGATGGGTGTGGATCCCGATCGTCGACGTCCGCTGCACACATTCACGCCCGTTGCCGCCGGGCAGCGTTTCCTCGTTTCGAGCGGGCCGGCGATTTCGCTCAAGCAGATCGGCGCCGTCCTGAAAGGAAATCTCGGCGACGCGGCGCAGCGCGTGCCGAGCCGGTCCATTCCGGACATCGCGGTCCGGATCGCTTCGGTGTTCCTCAAGGAATTCCGTTCGGTGGTCCCGGATCTCGGCTTCGCGCGGAAGCCGAGCAGCGAGAAGGCCCGCCGCGTGCTGGGCTGGCAGCCGCGCAAACCCGAGGAGGCCATCATCGCGACCGCCGAAAGCCTGGTGAGAAAGCAGCTCGTCAAGGCGTAACCGGCTGGGTTCGGCCGGGGCCGGTGCGGTTGACTGTGCCGGTGGAACTGCGTCAGCTGCGTTACTTCGTGACGGTCGCCGAGGAGCTGCACTTCGGCCGGGCCGCCGGGCGCCTGCACATCGTGCAGTCCGCGGTGAGCCAGCAGATTCGCCGGCTGGAGCGGGAACTGGGGGCCGAGCTGTTCGACCGCACGCCGCGCACGGTGCGGCTGACGCCGGCCGGGCGGTTGCTGCTGCCCGAGGCCCACGCGGTGCTGGCCGCGGCGGACCGGGCCAGGGCCGTGATCGCGGACGCGGCCGGGGCCAACGGCGCGACCCTGCGGCTGGGCACCAGCGACGGGCTGGGCGATCACCTGGACCAGGTCCTGGCCGCGTTGGCCGGGTACAGCGTGGAACTGGTGTCGGCGCCGACCCGGGCCCGGCTGGATCAGGTGCGGGCGCACGAGCTCGACGCGACGTTCGTCCGGGGCATCACCGAGAGCCCCGGGCTGCGGCTGATCCCGTTGTGGCTGGACCAGCTCACCGTCGCGCTGCCGATCGACCACCCGCTGGCCGACGCCGCTTCGGTCGATCTGGCCGAGCTGGCCGGTCTGCCGCTGCGGCTGGCCGGGCATTCCCGCAACGCGCCGCTGCACGACCTGGTGCTGTCGGCCTGCCGGGAGGCCGGGTTCACGCCGGTGTTCGGCCCGCCGTTCACGACGATGCAGGACACCCTGGCCGCGGTCGGCTCCGGTCCGGCGAGCTGGACCGTGGCCTACGAGTCCCACGCGCGCCGGCTGCCCTCACCGCGGGTCGCCTTCCGCCGGACCACGCGGCCGATCCGGATGCCCACCCTGCTCGCGGTCTCGGCGAGCAGCCCGCCGTGGTGCCTGGACGAGCTGCTGCGCGCCTGCGATCACGATCGCTGATCGCTGCGATCCCGGACTGCGCCTTGGTCGCGGCGGGTTCTTCGGCTGGACTGGTGCCAGTCCGAAAACCCCGTGACACCAAGGAGAACGCCAATGCCGATCGTCACCGTCCAGCAGGGTCCGCGCACCGTCGAGCTCAAGCGCGAGCTGGTGCAGCGGATCACGGACGCGTTCGTGGAATCCCTCGCCGTGCCGGCCGAGTCGGTGCAGGTGTGGATCCAGGAAGTCCCGACCGACAGCTGGGGCATCGCGGGCAAGCTGACCGCGGACAAGTGAGGTTTCGCCGCGCCACGGCGAACGCGATCCGCCGTGGCGCGGCGAAGCTCAACCGGCCTCGATGGTCAGCTCGACCTGGCTCACGTGGGTGGCGACCTCGGGCTCGGGATCAGCGGCCAGCGGCAGGTCGACGACCACGCAGGCGGACCGGCCGTTCGAGTCGTTCAAGGTGCCGAGGCGGGTGCCTCGGGTGAGGCCGACCATCACCGACGCGCAGCGGGCCGGGGCGTCCGCCGACGAGGGCACCACGGCCGGCCAGTAGCCGTCTTCCGCGATCCAGGACACCGGCTCCCCCGCGTACCGCACGTCCGTCAGCAGGCCGGGGTGGTGTTCGACGAAACGCTGCACCGCGCGTCGCGAAGGGGCGGGCTGCTCGGGGCGCACGCCGAGGGCCAGGTCGACCATCGCCGGTTCCAAGGCGCGGCCGGTGGCCAGGTGCCACATCATCATGATCGCGTCGCCGGGGAGGCGGGCGGCGATCTCCATCAGCACCGGGCGCCCGTCCTGCAGGCGGAATTCCGCGTGCGTGATCCCGCTGCCGAACCTCAGCGCCTTCAGGATCGCGGTGTTCGCCTCGACCAGCGCGGCCGACTCGGCGAGCGGCACGTTCGCGGGGCTGGTGTGGCCGATTTCGGTGAAGTACGGGCCGCTGTCCTCGTTGGTCAGCTTGCCGGTCACGCCGCTCCACACCACCTCGCCGCGGTGGACCAGCGCCTCAACCGAAAACTCCCGCCCGGTCACGAGTTCCTCGACCAGGATCGTCTCGTCCGGCTCGTAGACGGACAACGCGGCACGCAGCTCGGCCTCGTTCGCGACCCGGAAGACGCCCGAGCTGAACATCCGGCCTGCCGGCTTGACCACGCACGGGTACACGTCGGACTTCGCGGAATCCCGTGCGTGCGGGGCGAAAGCGCGCGACGCCGGGCTGTGGTCACGCAGGATGACGCGCTGCATCACCTTGTCGCGGCACACCCGGGCCGCCCACGCGCCGGGCCCGGGCAGGCCCAGCGCCTCGGCCAAAGTCCCGGCGGGATCGACGAAAACCTCGCCGCTGCAGATCACCCCGCGCACGTCGAAGTCCTCGACCCAGTCCTGCACCGAGGCCAGCACGCCGTCGATGGCGGGGCCGGGCAGCTTGCGGACGGCCGCGATCCGCGACAGCGGGTGCGCCGGGTCGCCGATGTACGCGGTCAGCTTCGCCAGGTCGGTCGACGGCCCGACGATGACCAGCGGCGTCAGCCCGCGCCCGGCGATATCGGTGATCAGGCTGTGCTGGCGGGCCAGCGCCGCGATGTCGCTCATCACGATCAGCGCGGGGCGGCGGTCGCCCTCGAGATTCACCACAGGTCCTCCAGTCGATTTTCGTGCGGTGCGGTCCGGCTCGGTTGTTCCGCCCCAAAACCCGCTGCCGCCCATCGGCGGTGGCGGCCGGGGTCGGCCGGTGAGCTACGGCGCCGGCGGAACGCGGCCCTCACGGCGGAGTCAGCTCGCGCGTCGGCTCGGCGGGCGCAGCGGGACCGGCAGACGCCGCGGGTTCGGCGGCCGCAGCGGGTTCGGCGCGCCGGCTGAGCCGGGTGCCGATGCGGAACTGCGCGGCGGCCGCCACCGCGCCGACGACCAGGCAGCCGATCCAGAGCGGGGCCGCGCCCCAGGCATTGATCACCGCTCCGCCGACCAGCGGCGCCACCACCAGCGAGCCCGTCCAGGCGACCTGGAACAGGCCCTGGTACCGGCCGCGCAGGTGCTCCGGCGAAATCCGCGCCACGATGGCGAAACTGGTCGGGGTGTTGCCGATCTCGCCCAGGGTCCACACGACGATGGACGCCCCGTAGATCCACGGCGAGTGGCCGAGCAGCAGGACCGAGTAGCCCAGCCCGATCAGCGCCGACGAGCCGGCCAGCACCCGTGATTCCGGGAAACGCTTGTACAGCCGGGTGAGCGGCAGCTGCGCCACCGCGATCACGATCCCGTTGAGCGCGGCCACCTGGCCGAACGTGCTGGGCGAGAACCCGTCCCGGCCCATCGCGATCGGCAGGCCGCTTTCGGACTGGTAGAGGATCGTGAGCACCAGGAACTCGGCGATGACAAACGCCACGAAAGCGCGATCTCGCAGGACGGCGCCGAACCCGCCGCCGCTGTTGCCGTCCGCGTCAGCCGGCGCGGGTGTCCGGCCGCGGCCGGGCACCCGGAGCGCGACGAGCAGGGCGCTGATCAGCATGGTGGCGCCGTTGAGCCAGAACAGCGCGGTGTAGCCGGTGAACACGACCAGGCCGACCGAGAGCATCGCGACGGAGTACCCGAGGTTGATCGCCCAGAAGTTGAGCGAGTACGCCCGGGCCTGGTCCTTGCTGGGCACCACCTCGGCGATCAGCGCGTTGTGCGCCGGCCGCGTCGCGTTGTTCACCACGCCGACGACAAAAGCCCCGACCAGCAGGGTCCACGGCGAACGGGCGTACGCGAGCAGGACCATCGCGACCGCAGTGGCGGCCTGGGCGCCGACCAGCGTCGGCCGGTGGCCGAGCCAGTCGGCCAGGATGCCGCCGAACGGCCCGGCCACCAGCGACCCGATCCCGATCGCCGCCACGACCGCACCGGCGAACGCCGCGTTGTAGTGCAGCTCGTCGGTGACGTAGAACGCGAGCAGCGGCATCACGAAACCGCACACGCGGTTGATCAGCTGCGCGGCCCAGAGCCACCAGAAACCGGACGGCAGGCCGCCGAACGTCGCTCCGGCCGACGATCGCGCCTTGGCCAGCGGCCTGAATCGCATACGTTCCCCTCCGTGGTGAAGCTGTTGACCCCAGAAGCGTTTTTCGGGCTACAGCTTAAGCGGAGCGGTACGGCGCGTCATCATCGCGCGCATGAGCAACCGCTGGAATTCACCCGGCAGCAGCATTCGTCCGGTGAGCGCCAGATACTGCTGGCTCAGGTCCGGGTTCGCGCTGATAGTCTTGAACATTCGCAGCCGCGACGCGGCATTTTTGTCGACCAGGGAATCCACGCATATTCCTTCGGCGTGCGGCAGCAGGACCTCTTCGAGCTGCTGCCGGTATTCGGCCAATCCGGCGACCAGCCCGGTCTTGTCGAGTGACCGGCCGGTGAACGAGCGCGCCAGCAAATCGGCCGAGACCAGCGCGAACCCGCAGCCGACGCCGCTCATCGGGTCCAGCGACAGCGCCGCGTCCCCGACGAACGGGATCGAGCCGGCCACTGCCTGGCGGATCTGGCTCGGGTAGTCGCTGTAGCCCAGCAAGCCGTCCTCGAGCACCGCGTCGCCCATCGACGGCGCGTCCGGCAGGCTGTCGAAATATTCCAAAAACTGCGGCAGCCGGCCTTCTGTGCTGCCCCAGCCCTCGACCCGCGACTTCTCCGCGAAGAGCACGAGCTGGGTCCGGCCGTCGACCAGCGGGTAAACGCAGGCCAGGTCCCGTTCGTTCATGATGAACACCGAACGGCGGTCCGGCCGGGTCGTGATTCCGGAGAAATAACCGAACAGGGCCGCGCGCTCGTTCGGCCGCGATTCGGCCGGGTTGCCGAGTTCCTTGGCCAGCCGCGAACGGCGCCCGTCCGCGGCCACCACCAGCCGGGCCCGGAAGACGCGGGACCCGGTTTCGTCGCGGGTGTGCAGGCTCCAGCCGAAATCGTCTTCTTCGATTTTCTCCACGCTGGTGCCGTCGGCGAACTCGACGCCCTGCTCGCGCGCGGCCGTTCGCAGGGCCGGGTCGAGCACCCGCCGTTCCAGGTTCAGCGCGAACAGATCCTGGTCGCCGGGAAGATAATTGCCCGGCCCCTCCACGAGCCCGCCCGGCGTGACGAAAACCGCCTTGGTGGGCACCGAGTAATCGGCTTCGTAGAGGTGGGCCAGCCCCAGCTCGGCCAGGACCGGCACCGCGTGCGGCTGGATGAAATGCGTGCAGAGCCGCTTGTAGAACCGGTCGTCCATGGTCTTCTTGTCGAAGACGGCGACCCGGTGCCCCAGCTGGCGGAAGCGGATCGCGGCCGTGCAGCCGGCGATGCTCCCGCCCACCACGGCGACGTCCAGCTGCGAATCGTCGGAAATCGGGGTACTCACTGCTCGTCCACCTTCTCCTCAGCCGGCACAGCCGCAGTCGACCTGGTCGTGGGCCTCGCGGTGCGCGGCGTGCCCCTCGGTCGGGTAGCCGTCGCGCTTCCACCAGTCCAGGCCGCCGATCAGCTCCTTGACCCGGAAGCCCGAGGTGGCGAACTTGATCGCGGTCTTGGTGGAGGCGTTGCAGCCGATACCGTCGCAGTAGGCGACGTACAGCGGTTCCTTGGAGTGCCCGTCCAGCAGCTCCTCGGAGATCGAGCGGTGCGGGATGCTGATCGCGCCGGCGATGTGCTCGTGCGCGTACGCCTCGGCACTGCGGCCGTCGACGACCACCAGCTCCTGGCCTTGGTCGAGCGCGGTCTTCAGATCCGCGGAGTCGATCTCGTAGGCGAGTTTCTCCTGGTAGAAGTCCAGCTGCGAACGTAACTCCCGGGACATGTCACTTCCGTTCGGGGTCGGGGCTTCGGCGGCGGCGAAGCGTTCGGCGAGCGCGTAGAGGTCGCCCAGCGTGCTGGGGGTGACCAGCGAGTCCGCGTGCTCGCCCAGGTCGACGCCCCAGTCCTCCATGAGCGCGACCAGGACGCCGATGGTCAGCAGCGAGTCGAGGCCGAGGGTGTTCAGCGGCGTGTCGTCGGGCAGTGGCTCGAGGTCCACCGGAGTGCCCAGCGCCGCCTCGAGGTTCTCGGCGATCTGGTCTTTCACCGCTACGGGCATTACTCCCCCTTCGCTACGGGCTCGGCGGCCCCGTCGGCCGCCAGGACGAAATGACTGGAGGCCGACTGCTGCGCCGCGACCGTGAGCCGATCGATCAGGGCAGATGCGTCGAACTCCGTGACCGGCGACCACGCGATCAGTGCTGGTCGCAGGTACTGGGGCAGATCGGGCAGGAGCGCCTCGACCTCGGCCACGGCCTGATGCTCTTGGGCCACAACAACAAGAGCGAGGACGTCACGACGGTTGCGCGGGACGATGGCCGCCACAGCCCGTTCGACGCCGGGGCACGCCAAGGCGACCCGCCGAAGCTCAGCCAGGTGTGTACGACGGCCCGCCAGCGACACGATCTCCGGGTCGTCGTGCCGGTGGAACACGATCTCGCCGTCCGGGTCGTAGCTGCAGATGTCACCGGTCCGGAAGTAACGCGTCCCGTCCGCCTCCACCACGAGACGGGCGGTCTCCCCGGGGTGGTCGAAGTAGCCGAGCATGACCTGGTCGCCGCCGACCCAGAGTTCGCCCTGTGCCCCGGGTTCGTGGAGTTCGGCCCCGTCCTGCACGATCTTCGCGCGCATGCCCCGCAGCGGCCGTCCGACGGGGTACGCGCGGTCCGGATCCCCTTGCGGGACCTCGTAATTCAGGCAGAAGACGGTGGCCTCCGGCGGGCCGAACGCGTGCACGATCCGGGCCTGGGGCAGCTGGTGCTTCCACATGGCCAGGACGCCGGGAGCACAAACCTCGGCTCCGGTCAGCACGACCTCGATGGCGGGCAGCTTGGCCCGGGTGAGCTGCCGCCCGTCCCCGGTGATCATGGCCAGCAGCATCGAGACCGCGACCAGGTGCGTGATGCGCTCGCGGCCGAGCACCGCGCGCATGATCGCGCCGGCGGGCAGCCCGCGGAACTGGTGCACAAAAGCACCCAGCGACAACGGAAGCAGTGTGTCCAAGAAGGACACATCAACGTGGAACGGCGCCAGGCTCAGCACCCGGGACGCCGACGCGTAACGGAGAACCTCGTTCTGGTTGCGGAAATAGGCGAAGAGCGCGGCTGGACTGTTCTCGACGCCTTGGGGCTCGCCCGTCGGGCTGGAGGCGAAGATGATGTACGCGGGCTGCTCCGGCTGATGGGCCACGGTGGTGTGGTCCACAACTGGCCCGGCGAGGATCGCGGCCAGCTGAGTCCCGTCCAGCTGGACGGCGGGAACATCCAGGTCCCGGTCGTCCAGCGTGATCACGACCGACGGCCGCAGGCGCGTGAGCAGTCCCCGCAGCCGGGCTGCCGGCTCGGCCGCGTCGAGCGGGACGTAAACGCCGCCGCGTTTCCAGATGGCGACGGCCAGCAGCGGCATGACCGCCCGTTTCTCGGCCAGGACGGCCACGCGGTCCCCCGCGCCGACCCCCTGCCCGGCCAGCCAGGCCGCCACTGCCCGGGCGCCGCATTCGAGCTGGGCGAAGGTGTAATCGGTGTCGCCGTCGGCGATCGCGGTGCGGTCCGGCCATTTGCGGGCCGGGGCCACCAGCAGATCACCGAGGGCGGGCGGCGGGCCGCCCTGGTCCACGGGATCGATCGACCACGGCGGTAGTGCCGCCGCCTCGGTGTTGACCGCTGCTCTCAACCCTGCCACTCCGCTCGTCTGCTCAAGATCGGTTCACTGGCCCGGCCTCGGCCGTCACGCCGAGCCGGAACGCGGTCCCGGCGATCTCGGCCACCGCGCGCCGGGCCGAAGCCAGCTTCCCGGCGTACAGGCAGAAATCGTGCGGGAGATCCGGGAACTGCCGGTGCCGCACCGTGATCGGCGCTTCGGCCAGCTGCCGCACCCAGGCGATGCCTTCGTCACGCAGCACGTCGCAGCCCGCCGTCACGAGCGCGCAGTCCGGCAGCCGGGCCAGCTCGATTTCCGGTAACACGAACGGATCGAAGGCGCGGCCGGTGAAAAACGGCCTGAGGATCGAGGTGAAACCCCGCATCGCGGCCCGGTCGAGGAAGTAACCCTCCCCGAACGTCCGGTAGGACTCACGCTCGGTGTGCAGGTCCAGGACCGGGTAGATCAGCACGAGGCGCGAGAAGACGCCGGGCAGCACCCGCAGGCTCAGGTAGAGCGACAGCAGTCCGCCGACGCTGTCCCCGGCGAGGACGAGTTCCCGGTCCCCCAGCTCTTCGCACCGCGCCGCGAGGTGTTTTCCCAGCTGCGCCACCGACTCTTCGACGTCGTACTCTGGCGCCTTCAGGTAGTCGAAGGCCTCCACCGGCGCGTGCAAGGCGGTCGCCAACGTGCGCAGGAACGGCCGGAAGGTGTCGGTCGAGTAGTAGACCATTCCGCCGCCGTGGATGTAGAAGACGTGCGGGGCGGCCTCGGCTTCCTGCGCCGGCCGGACGAGCACCGAATGCGCGCCCGCCTCGACCGACGCGCCGTCGTCCGGCTCAGCGCCGCCGAAGCGCGAAATCCACCGCTCGGCGTTCGCCCGGTCCACCGTGAGCGAACCGGTGGACGCCGGCACCGCCATCAGCTTCCGGGCGGCGGCCAGCCGCGCGAACTCGGCGTTCAGCAGCCGCTCAGCCATCGCTGGGCTCGGCTTTTCCTTCGGGCGTCAGGACAAAGTGGTTCGCGCTCGAATCCTGGGCCGCCTCGGCGAGCCTTCGCATCAGCCGGCTCTCGTCCGTCTTCCCGGTTGAGGACACGGTCAGCTCGGGTGACCAGGCGACCAGGCCCGGGCGCATGTACTCGGGCAGCAGGTCGGCCAGCAGCCGCTCGACGTCGGCCAGCACCGCCTGGTCCGGCGCCATCACCACGAGGGCGATCACGTCGCGGCCGCGGCGCGGGACCAGCGCGACCGCCGCCCGGCCGACGCCCGGGCAGCCCAGCGCGAGCTGCCGGATCTCGCCCAGGTGGATGCGGCGGCCGGCGAGCTTCACCTCGTCGTCGTTGCGGCCGTGGAACACGAGGTCGCCGTTTTCGTCGTAACTGCACAGGTCGCCCGTGCGGTAGTAACGGACTCCGTCGACCTCGACCACGCGGCGGGCGGTCTCCTCCGGCTGGCCGAAGTAACCCAGCATCACCTGCTCGCCGCCGATCCACAGCTCGCCGACCTGGCCGGGCTCGCGGACCTCGGCCCCGTTCGTCACCAGGCGTGCCGCCACCCCGCGCAGGGGCTTGCCGATCGGGTACGAGCTGGTGCGCTCCGGTTCGGCTCGCTTGATCTCATGGGCGACGCAGACGATCGTCGCCTCGGTCGGTCCGTAGACGTTGATCACCCGCACCTCGGGCAGCTGGGTCTTCCAGGTGGTGATCACGCCGGGGTCGCAGACCTCCGCGCCGGTCATCACCATCTCCAGCCCGGGGAACTTCTCCCGGGTGACCTGCCGCCCGCCTTCGGTGATCATGGTCAGCAGCGTGGACACCGCGATCAGGTGCGTGATCCGCTCGCGGGTGATGACCGCGCGCATGACCGCGCCGGCGTGCACGCCGCGGAACTGGTGGACGTACGCGCCCAGCGAAAGCGGCAGCAGCGTGTCCTCGATCGACACGTCGAAGTGGAACGGCGACAGGCTGAAAACCCTTGAGGCGGGCGTGAACCGGAGCACTTCGTTGTGGTTCCCGAAGTACGCGACCAGGCTGGCGACACTGATCTCGACGCCCTTCGGCGTTCCCGTCGACCCCGAGGTGAAGATGATGTACGCCGTGTCCTCGGGCTCGTGCGCCACGGCCGGCCGCTCCGGGGCGGGACCCGCAAGGATCGCGTCAAGCTGCGTCCGGCCCGCCCAGCCGACGTCGGTCACCACCGGATCCCGGTCGTCCAGCGCGAGCACGGCCCGCGGTTCCAGCCGGTCGAGCAGGGCGGTCAGCCGGGCGGCCGGTTGCGCGGCGTCGAGCGGGACGTAAACGGCGCCGCACTTCCAGATCCCGATGGCGAGGCCGGGCATCAGCGCGCTTTTCCCGGCCAGGATCGCCACCCGGTCACCGCGGCGGACGCCCGCTTCGGTCAGCCAGGCCGCGAGTGCCCGGGCTTGCTGCTCCAGCTCGGCGAACGTGAGCCCGCCGCGCCCGTCGTGGACCGCCGGGCGGTCCGGCCAGTTGCTCGCCGCGGCCTGGACGAGGTCGCCGAGCGCGGGCGCCGGGGCGGCCCGGTCGGCGGGGTCGAGCGACCACGGCGGCAACAAGGCCGGTGACGCCGCCGGAACCACGCTCTCCGCCACGAAAATCTCCGTCACGAAAGGTCCAGCCCCTCGATTTCGTAGGTGAACCGGGCCTTGGCTTTGGCCGTCGCGCCCATGCGCCGGTAGAAGCCGATGCCCAGTTCGTTGTCCGGCGGCGTCTGCCATTCGGCCCAGTCGCAGCGGTGGGCGGCGGCGAATTCCCGCAGCCGCTCGAAGAACGCGCGGCCGAGCCCCATCCGGCGATAGGGCTCGCGCAGGTAGAGGCAATCCAGGTAGGCGAACGGCTTCGCGCTCCAGGTGGCGAAGTCGACGGTGACGGTCATGAAGCCACAGGGCTCCCCGTTGTCGGTCGCCATCCAGCCGTGCAGCGCGGGCTGCTCCGAGAACATCGCCGTATGCCAGCGCCCGACCTGGCCGTCCTCGCGGAAATCCGCCTTTTCGTACACCGCGTGCTCGCGGCACAGCTCCAGCAGCGCGTCCAGCTGACCGGGTTCGATCGGCTGCACTTTGATGTCGTGGTTCATACCCATCCCGAGAAAGTCATGCCGAGGTACGCGTCGAGCGAATCCTGGTCGAGCTTGCCGCGCGCGAGCACCGTCTTGACCCAGGCGTCGCGCTCGAACTTCAGCACCTCGAGCTCCCAGACGCAGGCGATCACGGCCCGTTCGGCCAGGGGCTCGAACGCCGCGCCCCCGGCCGAGCCGCGCACCCAGTGCTTGAGCATGTTGGCGTCGAACCACTGGCTGACCAGCAGGTAGTCGCCGTCTCCGCCGCGGTGCAGGATCACGAAGCCGGCCGGGTGGTCCTCGGGTTCCGGCGGTTCGAGCAGCACCGAGGCGACCTGCTGTCGCAGCCACTCCGGCGACGGCGGGGTGTCGGCGTCCACCGGGTCCGCGAAGATGCCGTACGCCTTCAGGGCCCGGCCGCGCACGTCCAGCGGCGGGAGTGCCTTGACCAGGCGCGGCGAGTACGTCAGCGAGTTCACCGGACGGCGCCCCCGCCGGCCGGCCGTGCAGTGTTGCTCATGCGCTCGTTCGCCTCCGAAATGCCCGGATCGTCGAAACGCGATTAATCGCGTTTGATTTCCCGAAGATCATTCTGCTACCCGCGGCGGATCCGCCGACGATCTTTTTTCCATCGCCCCTCAGCCCGCACAAAGTTCCCACCCCTGAACCATTGGCCGTCGCCCATCCTTGCCAGGCCCGGCCGGGCATGTCAAGCCCCGTCCGGTGATCGGAATTCACTCCACAATCACTTCGATAAATGTCGTTACGTCACCGGACGAATACCCGCAACCACCCGGCCCAACCCCTAGACTGTCCGAGTGAACCCCAATCCGTCCGCTTGAAAGGATCAAGTGTGCCTGGCTAGCCTGGCGAAGCAGGCAGGGGGAAGGTGTGCTTTCTGATGTTCGATTATCGGGCTCCGGACGTGATCGACAGTCCGGCCATTCGGTCCATCGCGGTGCAGGACAATGGTGCATACCGTAATAGCACTGGATATTATCTTACCTTCTTTCGCGACTTCCCGCGAACTTCATTGGTGGCCACCGACGGGAAGCGGCCGATCGGCTTCGTCATCGGGTACCGCCGTCCGGCCGAACCCGGCGACTACGTGATCGCCCAGCACGCCCTGCTCCCGGACTTCGACACGGTCGAGGCCAGGACGTCGCTGCTGACCACGGCGATCCGCGGGCAGGTCCGCGCCGGCGCCCGGCGCGTGGAGCTGGCCGTACCCGACCGCGACCGGACCACCCTGGCCGCCCTCGAGCGGGTCGCCGAAGAGCAGGGCGCACGGGTGGAAACCGCCGGACGGCCGGCGACGACCGCCGGGCCACCCGATTGTTCACTTTTTCTACTGGGGCCGTTCACGCCCGCAGCCAACTGATCACGAACCAGGATTCCACCCGAGCACGCCGGCGCCGCAGTGCGTGCTGCCCTTTTTTCGGCATCAATCCGATTGGTGACAAAGACAGTGGATGTAGACGTCCTTGGTATTGGATTCGGTCCGGCCAACATCGCGACCGCGATAGCGATCGAGGAACTCGGCGTCGATGTCTCGGCGGTCTTCCTCGAACGCCGCCCGGGCCCCAGCTGGCAATCCGCGATGATGCTGGACGGGAGCGACATCCAGCACAACGCGGTCCGGGACCTCGCGTTGCCGCGAAACCCACGCAGCCGCTACACGTTCCTCAACTATCTCTTCGAGCACGAGCGGCTGTTCGAGTACCTCAACGTCGGGCTGCCGTTCCCGCTGCGCAAGGACTACGCGCGTTACGTGATCTGGGCGGCCGAGCAGTTCGCCGGCCAGGTCCGTTACGGCAGCTCGGTCACGACCCTGGACACGGTCACCGAAGCGGGCGAAGACCTCGTCGAAGCGACGCTGGCCGACGGTTCGGTGATCCGGGCGCGCGCCGCCGTCGTCGCGCCGGGCCGGGCCCCGCGCATTCCCGCCGTTTTCCAGGGCGTCGATGACCCGCGGGTGTTCCACCTGACCGACTACCTCAACCGGGTCGGCGAGCTGGCCAGGATCGAGCGGCCCCGGGTGGCCGTGATCGGCGGGAGTCAGAGCGCGGTGGAGCTCACCATCGACCTGAACAAACGGCTGCAGTACGTGCCGGGTGCCGAGGTGCACAACATCATGCGCGGCTTCGGGTACCGGCAGAAGGACCTCAGCCCGTTCACCAACGAGGTCTTCTACCCCAGCTTCATCGACTACTTCTACGACAGCAGCGAGCAGTCCAAGCGAGAGCTCTCCGAGGAGCTGCGCTTCACCAACTACTCGGCCGCCGACAGCGACGTGATCCAGGCGCTGTACACCACGATGTACGAGCAGGGCCTCGACGGCGACAACCGGATCAAGCTGGTGCGCAACACGGCGATCGAGTCCTGCGCGGTCGAGCCGGACGGGATCACGCTGCGGCTGCGCGAGGTGCACCGCGGCACCGTCGACCAGGAGCGCTTCGACGCGATCGTGCTCGCCACCGGCTTCGTCGACCTGACCGACGTGCAGGGCGAGCAGTTCCTGCCCACGGTGCTGTCCGGGATCGCGCCGAAGGTGGGACGCACCGAGTCCGGGCACGCCATGGTCGGGCGCGAGTACGAGCTCGGCGCCGCGCCGGGCGGCACGCTGCCCCCGATCTACCTCAACGGGCTCTGCGAGACGACCCACGGCCTCGGCGACGCCGGCTCGTTCAGCCTGCTTTCGCTGCGCGCGACGACCATCGCCGAAAGCCTCGCGAAGGTCTTCACCTCGCTCAAAACGACCGCGGCGGGGGCATGAGCACCTCACTCGGCGCCGGCCTGCGGCCGGACGTGCGCACCGCGATCCCCGGCCCCAAATCGGCGGAACTGCTGGCACGGCAGGAGGAGCGCGAGTCCAACGCCCGCTCGTACCCGCGGCGGCTGCCGGTCGCGCTCGAACGGGGCCTGGGCGCCTACGTGGAAGACGTGGACGGCAACGTCTTCCTCGACTTCCTGGCCGGCGCCGGCGTGCTCGCCCTCGGGCACAGCCATCCCGAGGTAGTCGCCGCAGTCGAGGAACAGCTGGGCAAGCTGGTGCACGGCCTGGACCTGCCGACGCCGATCAAGGACCGGTTCACCGAAGCGCACCTGGCGCTGCTGCCCGAATCCATGCGGTCCACCACCAAAATCCACTTCTGCGGGCCGACCGGCGCCAACGCGGTGGAGGCGGCGCTCAAGCTGTGCAAGTCCCACACCGGGCGCTCGGACATCATCTCGTTCCAGGGCGGCTTCCACGGCTCGACGCACGGCGCGATGGCCGTCACCGGGCTGGTCGGGCCGAAGGCGGCGGTGCCCGGCGGGATGCCGGGCGCGCACTTCTTCCCGTACTCCCACTGTTTCCGGTGCCCGCTGGGGCTGACGCCCACCAGCTGTGACACGAATTGCGCCACATATCTGGAAAACAGCCTCCGCGACACCCACGGCGGGATCCCGAAGCCGGCCGCTGTGCTGCTGGAGCTGGTGCAGGGCGAAGGCGGCGTGATCCCGGCGACGCAGGCGTTCGCCACCAGGGTCGCCCGGCTGGCGCGCGAGCTGGACGTGCCGCTGATCGTCGACGAGATCCAGACCGGCTACGGCCGCACCGGCTCGTGGTTCGCCTTCGAGCGGTACGGGCTGGAGCCGGACGTGGTGCTCGCGTCCAAGGCGGCGGGCGGCATCGGCCTGCCGATTTCGGTGATGTTCTACCACCGGCGGCTCGACACCTGGAGCGCCGGCGCGCACATCGGCACCTTCCGCGGGCACCAGCTCGCCTTCGCCGCCAGCGTGGCCGCGCTCGAGGTGATGCGACGGGACGACGTGCTGGGCAACGTCGCCGCCCGCGCCGAGCAGCTGCGCGCGGGCCTGGACTCGCTCGCGCTGAGGCATCCGGAAATCGGGGACGTGCGGGGCGTCGGGCTGATGCTCGGGATGGAGATCGTCGACCCGCTGACCGGTGCGCCCGACCCGGCGCGAGCGGCGGCGATCCAGCAGGCCGCACTGCGGCTGGGGCTGATCGTCGAACTCGGCGGACGCGGCGACGCGGTCGTGCGGCTGCTGCCGCCGCTCACGATCGACCACGAAACCGCCGGGCTCGCGCTGGAGATCCTGACCGAAGCCGTAGCCGGCTGACCGCCGAGAGGAAACACCCGATGCTGATCGACAACCGGGCGGACCTGACCTTCCAACCGGACTACAACGTGCACGCCCAGCGGCTCACCCGGCTGCAGGACGAACCCTACGAAGGCGGCGCCTGGGTCCGGGTGGCCCCCGGCGACACGATGACCGAGCACGTGAACCCCGGCGGCGAGACCGAGATCTTCTACTTCCTCGAAGGCACCGGCCGGATGACGGTCGGGGACGACACCACGACCGTGGGCCGCGGCGACACCGTGCTCATCCCGCCGGACACGAAACACGTGCTGGTCAACGAAAGCGACGCACCGCTGCTGGCGCTGGCCCTGTGGTGGGGCGGGGAAACCCACGTCCGGACCGCGGTCTCGTGACCACAGCCGACGTGGTGGTGGCCGGCGGCGGGGTGATCGGCGCGAGCATCGCGTTCCACCTCGCCGGCCAGGGCATCCGCGTGGTGGTCTGCGATCAGGGGAATGGCTCGACTCCCCGGTCGGCGGGCCAGGTGCGGCTGACCCACAGCGACCCCGCCGACCTGCGGCTCGCCGCGCTCAGCCTGCCGGTGTTCGAGCAGTGGGCGGAACGGGTCGGCGGCGACTGCGGCTTCCGGGCCACCGGGTTCGCGCTGCTGGTCGACGAGGACTACCGCTCGGTGGCCGCGACTTCGGTGAAGGAGCTGGACGTCCTCGGCATCGAGGCGCGGCTGCTCGAACCCGGCGAGTACGCGCGGCAGCGGCCGGGCCTGCGGTACGACGGCGTCGCCGCGGTACTGGTCGAACCGCGCTCCGGCTACGCGGATCCCGTGGCGACCACCCAGTCGTTGCTGGACCGAGCGGTTGATCTTGGGGCGCAGGTGCGCACCGGCACGCGGGTGGAGAGCCTGGTCGTTTCCGGCGATTCGGTGCGGGGCGTGCGGACCGCGACCGGGGAGATCTCGGCGGCGGAGGTGGTCCTGGCCACCAACGCCTGGGGCGCCGGGCTGCTCGCCGCGACCGGCGTGACCGTCCCGCTTTCCACCGGGCGCGTCGGCTGGGCCGCGGTGGACGGTGTCGGCCTGCCGGGGGTGGACGTCACGATCGACGACACGATCGGCACGTACTTCCGGCCCTGGGGCGACCACGGAGTGCTGTACCGCGTGCCGATGAACGAACGCGGCGGCTCGCCGGACACGCCGTCCGGCCCGGTGCGCACCGACCACGCTCGAACCCTTGTGGCGCAACGCATTCCGGCGCTTGCGGACCGTGACGTCACGGCGACGGGGTCGGCATGGGAGTCCTACACCCCGGACGGCAAACCCGTGCTCGGCCGGGCCGGGCCCGGCGGGGTCTACCTGGCGCTGGGGCCCTCGGGCGGCGGCTTCAAGGCGGCGCCCGCGATCGGCCGCGCGGTGGCCGCCGAGCTGAGTGGCGACGGGCCGGCCGGCGAACTCGATCCGTACCGGTTCGCCCGCTTCTCCGGGGACGAGCACCGGCCGGTCGCCCGACGCTATCGGCACATGTGACGCAGAAAGGAGGGCCGCGGTGAAGAGATTCCCCGGCCGGGCAGCGCTGGCGCGAGCCCGCGAAGACATCGAGGTGGTCCGGGCGAAGGACCCGGCCGTGACCTCGACCTGGGAGGTGCTGCTGTACCCGCACCTGCACGCGCTGTGGCTGCACCGGCTCGCGTACCGGCTCTACCGGCGGCGGCGGTTCGCGCCGGCGCGGGCGATCGCGTTGTTCGCCAGGGCCGTCTCGGGCATCGACATCCATCCCGGCGCCCGAATCGGCCGCCGGTTCTTCATCGACCACGGCGCCGGGGTGGTGATCGGGGAAACGGCAGAGATCGGCGACGACGTGATGCTCTACCACCTGGTCACCCTCGGCTCGGTGGGCTGGTGGCGGGACTTCGCCCGGACCAAGGGCGCCAAACGCCACCCGACGCTCGGCGACGGCGTGGTGCTCGGCACCGCCGCCACGATCCTGGGCCCGGTGGTGGTCGGCTCGGGCAGCATCGTCGGCGCGCACGCCGTGGTCCTGCGGTCGCTGCCGGAACAGTCGCGGGTGGCGCCCGGACATGTGGTCCGCCGCGAGGCCGTGGCCGGGGACGAAAAGGTCCCGGCCGAGGAAACCTGGTACTCCGCCGACGAGATCGACGCGCACGAGGAGGCACGGAAGTGACCACGAGGACCGGCCGGGTGCTGATCACCTGCGCACCCCCGAACCCCAACGGCGACCTGCACCTCGGGCACCTGTCCGGGCCGTTCTTCGGCGCGGACGTGCTGCGGCGGTACCTGATCGCCCGCGGCGCCTCGGTCAGCTACGTCAGCTACACCGACGACCACTCGTGCTACATCCCGCGCCGCGGCGCGGAAATCGGCTACCCGGCGCACGAAACGGCGCTGCGGTACACCCGCCGGATCGAGCAGTCGCTCGCGCTGGCGGGCATGCTCCCCGACTACTACGAGCACCCGCACCGCGAGCCCGTGCACAACGAGGTCGTGCGGCGCGAGTTCGGCAAGCTCTGGGCCGCTGGCATGATCGAGGAACAGGAGCTGCCCACGGCGTACTGCGAGCCCTGCGGCGCCTACCGCTACGAGGCCCAGCTGCGCGGCCTGTGCCGGTTCTGCGAATCGCCGTCCGACGGCACGTATTGCGAGGAATGCGGGCTGCCGCAAGATGTCGAGGGGCTGCACGAGGCGAAGTGCACCACCTGCGGCACCCTGGCGACCACCCGGCTGTCCCGGCGGCTGGTGTTCCCGCTCGCCCGCTGGGCCGGTCAGCTTTCGGCGCTGTACGACGAACGGCCGTGGCGCCGCCGGGTGCTGGACTACTGCGAGAAGCTGGTCGCGGCCGGGCTCCCGGACGTCCCGATCAGCCGCATCGACTCGTACGGCATCGAGGTGCCGCTGCCCGGCTGGGAGGGGCACATCCTCGACACCTGGTTCAGCGGGATTTTCGGTTACATGGCGGCGACTGAGGCGTACGCGGCCGCGCTCGGCACGCCCGAACTCGCCGAGGAGCTGTGGACCGACCCGGACACCACGCTGGTGCATTTCATCGGGTTCGACTGCTCGTTCTCCCACGCGGCGCTGTGGCCCGCGCTGCTGCTGGCGCTGGGCCGGCCGGTGCTGCCGGAGCACGTGATCTCGAACGAGTTCTACGCACTCGAAGGCGGTAAGTTCTCCACCAGCCGTGGCTGGGCCATCTGGGCCTCGGACTTTCTGCGCGAAGTGCCGGCCGACGCGGCGCGGTTCCACCTCGCGCTGACCAACCCGGAAACCGAGCGGACCGACTTCCGCCGCACCGAGTTCGACCACACCCTGCACACGGTGCTCGGCTCCCAACTCGACGGCTGGACCGGCGCGGTGCTCGCCGGCCTGGCCGCCGAATGCGACTCGACCGTGCCCGCTTCGCGCGCGCCCGAACCCCGGGCCCGTGCGGCCGCCCTCACGGAGAAAGTGGCCGCAGCACTGGAACCCGACGTGTTCCTGCCCCGCTCGGCGGCGTCCGCCATCGCCGAAACGGTGGCCTGGGCTGCTGAGGATCTCCGGACTGCCGCGCCCGAGCTTTCCGTGGTGCTCGCCGGTCACGCCGAACTGCTGGCCACGCTCGCCGCCGTGGCCGCGCCCCTGCTGCCGGACTGGTCCCGGCGAGTGGCCGGGCTCTTCGCCCTGCCCACCATCGGACTGGACGAACTCCCGGCCTGGCCGTCGGACGGCGTGGCGGTGCTGGCAGCCGGTCAGCGCGTCGGGACGGGGTACCAGAAGATCTTCGCTGCCCGGTCCGACGTCGGTGGCTGAGCCCACGCCCCGCGGCGCCGCCGCGTCGCTGGCCCTGGCCGCCGGCGTGGTCGGGGTCGGTGCCCTGTTCCTGCCGTGGCTCGCCGTGGCGCGCGACGGCTGGGTTTCGGTTGGGGCGTGGGGGTTTCATGTCGTTGTCGGCGGGCTGTTGGTGGTCGCGCTTGGCGCTCGGGAGGACTCGGGCGAGCGGGCTGGCGGTCTCGCTCGTGCCCGGCAGAGCTCTGGCGAGCGGGCTGGCTCCGTACCGCTCGCCGCTGCGCGGCAGGACTCGGCCGAGCAGGCCAGCAGCGGATCGGTCGGCCATGTTCGACAGGACTCGGCCGAGCAGGCTGACTCCGGCCTGCTCGACGTGGCCCGGCGGGCGGTGCCGCGCTACTACCTGCTCGGCGTGAGTGTGGGGCAGGCTGTGGTCGCGTCGCTGGCGGGCGGTTTCCTGGCCACCGCTGTCGGCGCGCCCGGCTCCTGGCCGGTGTTCGCGCTCGTCGTGCTGGTGCCCGCCGCCGTAGCCGGTGCTGCCGAGTGGCGGGGTCCGGCATGGACCTCATATGCGATGTTCGCCGTGATCGTGGTGGTGGCAGGGATCGCGGCCGCCAGTGGTGGGGTCGCGGCGGGTCCGGATTCGGTCGCGGGTGTGGGGCGGGCGGCGTTCCTCGTGTTGTTCGCGTTTGTCGGCTGGGAGGGTGCCGCTCGGCTACGCGGCGCGCGGATCGGCTGGCTGCTGGGCGGTGTGGCACTGGTCGGAGTGGTATACGTCGGCTTGGCCCTGTTCGCCGCGAGCACCAGCACCGGGGCGAGTGCGGGACTGCCGTTCTCGCTCGCCCCGTTCGGCCACGACGCACTCGGCCGTTCCGTCGCCGCGCTGGCCGGAGTGGTCTGCGCTGTAGCCTGCGCCCGCAACTTCGCGCTGGTAAAAACTCTTGGCGGCCAGCAATTTACCCATCTCAAAAGTCCACTATGGATGGTCGTGCCAGCCGCCATCGCCGCAGCCGGAGTGCTCCTGCTGACCGCCCACCTGGTCCGTCTCGAAGACCTGCTGAGCGTCCCCAACGCCATGGCGCTCGCCGTCTTCGCCACCGCAGCCGCAGGCGTACTCACCACCGGCAGAACCGCCGCCCGGCTCGCCGCCGGGGCCGCGCTGCTCGGTTACGCGTTGCTGATCCCGTTCGCCGGCCTCGCTCTCGCGTGGCCGGCCGCAGTGCTGCTCGCCACCGCGTTCGCCCGCTACGCAAGGAGGAATTCCGGTGCCCCTCATCAGCTCCGGCGCTTATGACCGGTTCAGCGCCACCGCCGGCGGCCCGGCCGCGACCGAGTACGGACTGGACAGCGTGCAGCCGTTCGCGGTGCTGCGCGAGGTCACCCGGCCGTTGCAGCCGGTTCCGCTGACCTTCGCCGCCACCGGCGCGCCGGTCGGGCTTGATCTGGCCGACGTCCACCTGTCCCGGCAGTGCCGCGCGATGATGCGCCGGACCGCCGATCCCGAGCTGCCCATGCACGTGCTGGCGTGGTGGTGGGACCTCGGCGGCGGCGGTCCCCACGTCGTCGGCGCGCGCGATGAAGCCGAGGAAAAGCTGTGGTCGCTGGAGGTCGACGCGGAGGGCACCCGAACCTCGCACGCCGATCTCCGGCTCGTGCCGCCCCGCGAACTCGTCGCGGGTGTTGCGGTGCGGGTGATCCTGTGGCAGACGCCGGGGGTCCCCGCGGCCCAGGTCACCGAAGAGGTCGAGGAGGCCATGCGGCACACCAAGCTCAACGGGATGCTCGACCTGTTGCGCGGCCTGTCGGGCACCTCGATGCACACCGTCGGCCTCGTGCGGGAAGCCGCGGGGGCGCTCGGCGGGGAGATCGCCCCGGTGCTGCGCGGGCTCTGCACCGACTACCTGGACTTCTACGAAGGCCTGTACCCGGTCGCGGACCTCACCGAGCCCGAGTGGGCGGTCCGGGGTTTCCACAGTGGACTGCGGATCCGCCGCACCAGCTGAGCACCCCACGGAGCAGTGATGCGCTTTTCCAAACTCCGCGCCGAAGGCCACAGCCACATCGTGGTCAACACCATCGACTGCCCCCACGACGACTGGAAACGGCTGGCGGCGATGTTCTGCGCCGAGTCGTCCGGCGTATCCGGCGACGGGTTCGCCGTGCTCTCCCACCGCGGCCGCGCGGCCTTCGACCTGCTGTGTTTCGAACCGGACGGCACCCCCGCCGAAACCGACGCGCCCCCGGCCGCCTGCGCGGCCCTGTCGATCCGCCGCCGCTACGGCTACCAACGCGCGCTGCTGCACAGCAACGGACGCGCGTACTCGACGCAGGTAACCGGGGAAACCGTGTCCCTCCAGCCGTGGCCGGCGGGGGAAAGCGCATCGCTGCGGAAAGTCCGGGTCACCTACCTGCTCGAAGGCGAGCTGATCGGCTGACCGTCGGCCCCTCGCTTGCCGCACAACCTCAGAGCTTCGCGACATCCATGATCGCCGTGGCGAACGACTGCGGCGCCTCCTGCGGCACGTTGTGCCCGATGCCGTCGAGGATCCGGTGCTCGTACTTGCCGGTGAAGCGGGCGCGGTAGGCCTTGCCGTCCTTGGCGGCCCCGTCGAAGTCGCTGGACAGGGTGATCGACGGGACGCCGATGGTCGCGCCGGCGGCGAGTTTCTGTTCGTACGCCTCGTAGTGCGGCTCCCCCGGCGCGAGGCTCAGCCGCCAGCGGTAGTTGTGGATGACGATGGCGACGTGGTCCGGGTTGTCGAACGCGGCGGCGCTGCGGTCGTACGTCGCGTCGTCGAAGTTCCACGCCGGGGACGCCGTTTTCCAGATCAGCTTGTTGAAGTCGTGACGGTTCGCCGCGTAGCCCGCGCGGCCGCGTTCGGTCGCGAAGTAGTATTGGTACCACCAGCCCAGCTCGGCGGCCGGGGCCAGCGGCTGCTGGTTCGCCTTGAGGTCGGTGACGATGTACCCGCTGACCGGGACGAGGGCCTGGCACCGCTCGGGCCACAGCGCCGCGATGACAGCGGCGGTCCTTGAACCCCAGTCGTACCCACCGAGAATCGCCTTGCCGATCTTGAGCGTGTCCATCAGGGCCACCACGTCGAGCGCGACGGCCGTCTGCTGTCCATTGCGGACCGTGGCCGCCGACTTGAAGACCGTCGGGCCGTACCCGCGCAGGAACGGAACGATCACCCGGAAGCCCGCGGCGGCAAGCAGCGGCGCGACATCCGCGTAGCTGTACGGGTCGTACGGCCAGCCGTGCAGCAGCACCACCGGCTGCCCGCCTGCCGGGCCGAACTCGGCGTACGCCATGGACACCGCGCCGGCGTCGGCCTGCTTGATCGGGCCCAGCGAGGTGTTCTTGCCCGAGCCCGCGCGCAGCCCGGCACCAACCGGCGCGACGGCCGCGGGAGCCGACGACGAGCAGGCGGCCAGTGAGGTCGCCGCCACGCCGGCCGCGAACGCCTGGGTGAATCGTCTCCTGCTGATCATCTGATGCTCCTGTGCGAAAAGACCGTGGGACGGCCTCGACGCTAAGGAGCCCGGCCCGCCGCCCGCGCCCGTCGGATGACGCACCCGGTGTAAGTCAGTCCCGGCGGGCCTGCAACGCACCGGCCAGTTCGGCGCGGGAGGTCACGCCGAGCTTCGGGAAGATCCGGTGCAGGTGGGTGCCGACGGTCCGGTGCGAGAGGTAGAGCCGCTGCCCGATCTCCCGGTTCGTCAGCCCTTCGGCGGCCAGCTGCGCGATGCCCAGCTCGTGCGGGGTCAGCTTCTCCCGCGCGTCCGGGCCCCGGTTCGGGCTCGATTCGCCGGCGCTGCGCAACTCCCGCCGGGCGCGCTCGGCCCAGGCGTTCAGGCCGAGCGCGTCGAAGGTCTCCCGGGCCGTACGCAGGTGGGCGCGAGACTCGACGACCCGGCGCTGCCGCCGCAGCCATTCGCCGAATGCCAGGTGGACGCGCCCGCGTTCGGCCGGCCAGCCGCTCAGGTCCGCCCGCAATGCCGCCGTGAACCGGTCTTCGGCGGATTCGACCGGCGCGAGCACGGCCCGCGCGTACCGCAGCCCGATGTGCAGCGCCGGTGACGGCGTCGCGGCGGCCAGCGGCTCCAGTTCGGCCAGGATTTCCCGCATCGCGTCCGCTTCCCCGGCCCGAACGGCGGCCTCGGTCAGCTCCGCGACGCAGTACGCGCGCAGGGCCAGCTGATACGCCGGGTCGGCGGGATCGAACAGCCGGCGCAGGTCGGCGAACGCGTCCTCGAACCGGCCCTCGCCCAGCGCCAGCAGCCCGCGCGCGAGCTGGACGGTGGCCAGCACCGGCCGGGCCCCGGCCGCGAGCCCGGCGCGTTCGGCCTCGTCGGCCAGCGCGTTCGCCTGCTTGGGCTCACCGCGCAGGGCGGCGATCTCGGCCTGCACGGCCAGCGCCAGCCCGCCCATGAACGGCTGGCCCGTCTCCCGCGCGAGGCGGACGGCCTCCGCGGCGGCCGGCGCCGCCCCGGCCAGGTCGCCGAGCCGGGCCCGGCTCCACGCCTGGACGGCCAGCGCCCGCGGCAGCAGCCCGAGCCGGCCCTGGGCGCGCAGGCCCGGCGCCGCGGCCATCGCGAAGCGCGCGGCCAGGTCGAACGCGCCCACCTGCAAGGACGCGCTGGCCAGGTATCGGTCGACCTCCGGATCGGCCCCGGCCACCCGGGCGAAGGCCCGCAGCCGCTCGAGCACGACCGCACCCCGTTCGAAGGGCGCGACGTACGCGGCGACGGCGACCAGGCGTGGATCGTCGTCCGGGACGGGCAGCCGGTCGGCCACGCCGAGCAGCGTCCGGCGCGCATCCGGACCGGGCTCAGCCCAGAAGCAGCGCATCGCGGCGCCCCACAGGACCCGCATGGCCGCGCCGTCCTGCCCGTCGTCGGCGACCGACGCGGCGAGCGCGGCCAGCTCCCCGATCCGGGCGGGGTCCTCGCGGACACCGTCCTCGAAGCCGCTGAGCACCTGGCTCGCGAAAGCGTTGCGGCGGGCGGAAAGCGGCCCGCCCCGGGCGTCGCGTACCAGTCGCTCGGCCGTCTCCCTGCGGCCGGACTCGACCGCCAGTCCGGCCGCCCGCAACAGCCGGTCCGCCCGTGCGCCCGGGTCTTCGCTGAGCCGCGCCGCCTGCTCCAGCGCCGCGATCGCGGCCGCGGCCCCGCCCCGGTGCCGGGCCCGCTCGGCGGCCGATTCCAGCGCTGTGGCAACGGTTTCGTCCGGGCCGGCGGTCGCCCTCGCCTGGTGCCAGGCCTGCCGGTCCGGCTGGTCTCGCAGCGTCTCGGCCAGCGCGAGCTGTGCCCGCCGCCGCTCGCCGAGCGCCGCGGCCGCCGGAATGGCCGAGCGCATCAGCGGGTGCCGGAAGCTCACGCAGCCGGCCCCGAGCTCGACCAGACGGGCGTCGACGGCGGGGGTCAGCACCTCGGGCTCGATCGGCGTGCCGAGCAGGATCGCCGTCGCCGCAAGGTTTTCGGCGATCGAGCCGGCCTCGTTGAGCGCGGCGACCAGCAGGACGGCCCGGGTGGCCGCCGGCAGCGCCGCGACCCGGGCGGTGAACGCGCGGGCCAGCCGCTCGGTCAGCGGCAGGACCGGGTCGAGAGCGTCGAGGTCCGCGACGGCCGAGGGCAGTTCGGTCAGGGCGAGCGGGAGACCCGCGGCCTCGGCGAGCAGCCGGGCCCGGACCGCCGGGTCGAGCCGGGGCGCCACCGAGTCCAGCAGTTCCGCGGCGACGTCACCGCGGAGGCGGTCGAGCGGCATCGGCGACAGACCGGCGTCGAGCAGCGGTGATTCAGCACCGTCGCGAAGGGTGGCGATCAGGACAACCGGCTCGGCCTCGATCCGCCGGGCCACGAAGGCCAGGACGTCGGCGCTGGCGCGGTCCAGCCAGTGCACGTCCTCGGCGACGACCAGCACCGGTTTCCCGGCGGCCTCGTCGGTCAGCAGGGTCAGCGCGGCGAGCCCGACCAGGTAGGCGCTGGGCTCCGGCCCGTCCGCGAGCCCGAGCGCGGTCCCGACGGCGGCCCGCTGCGGCGCGGGCAGCCCGGCCACACCCGCGCGGACGGGGTGGAGCAGCTGGTGCAGCCCGGCGTAGGCGAGATCCTGCTCGGCCTCGGCGCCGGTCGTCCGCAGCACCCGCAGGCCCGCGACCGAGGCGGCCGCGGCGGCCGCGGCGACGAGGGCCGACTTCCCGATCCCGGCTTCACCCCGGATGAGGACGCCGCCGCGCCCTTCGGGGCCGTCGACGAGCTCGGTCAGGTCCTTCAGCTCGGCGTCCCGCCCGTACAGCTTCATGATCGGCGACGATACCGGCCGGACGACGTACGGCGGCGACGTCGTCCGACGGTCGCGAAGACTCCACCCCTGCGGCTTGGCTTCAAGGGAAAGCGACCCTCCACAAAGGAAATCGATGAGACACCCACGAAAACTCCTGACGGCGCTCCCGCTCGCGGCGCTGCTGGTGACCGCCGTCGTCCAGCTCGCCCCCGGCGCGTCGGCGGCCGGGCCCGCCTGCGCCGCTGTCCCCGTCTCCGCCCCGGCCGGCGCGAAGATCGAGTCGGTGCTGGCCGAGGCGAAGACCGGGGAGCCCGCGTATTGCGCGATGACCGTCACGCTCACCCACCCGGGGGCCGGCGACCACGTCAAGGTCGAGGTCGCGCTGCCAATGACCGGGTGGACCGGGCGGCTCCAGGCCGTCGGCGGGAGTGCGTACGCCGCCGGTGACTTCGGCGCGCCGCTGGTCCAGGCGGTCAAGGACGGCTACAGCGCGGTGACGACCGACGCCGGGGTGCTGTCCGAACTGGACACCTCGTGGGCGCTGACCGCGCCCGGGCAGGTCAACCGGCCGCTGCTGACGAACTTCGCCACCCGCTCGGTGCACGAGGCCGCGCTGATCGGCAAGGACGTCACACAGCGGTTCTACCAGCGGCCGGTGACGTACTCGTACTGGAACGGCTGCTCGACCGGCGGCCGCCAGGGTTATGCCGAGGCGCAGGACTACGCGGCCGACTTCGACGGGATCCTGGCCGACGCGCCGGCCGTGCACTGGGCCCAGTTCGCGGTGGCGACCCTCTGGCCGCAGACCGTGATGAACGCCGAGCACGACTTCCCGAGCAGCTGCGTGTTCACCGCGTTCCGGCAGGCCGCGATCAAGGCGTGCGACGCGCAGGACGGCGTCACGAACGGCGTCGTCGACCGGCCGGACGAGTGCGGCTACGACCCGCGTGGCCTGATCGGCGCGAAGGTCGTCTGCGAGGGCCGGGAAATCACCGTCACGGCAGCGGACGCCGAGGTGATGCGCAAGATCTGGGCCGGCCCGACCGACGAGCGTGGCCGGAAACTGTGGGACGGGCTCCCGAAGGGCGCGGACTCCAGCTGGCTGGCGGGCACCGGCGACAGCCCGTACGCGACTGGTTTCCCGGTCGCCGTCCAGTGGGTGCAGTCGTTCCTGGCGAAGGACCCCGGTTTCGACGTCTCGAAGCTCACTTACGCCCAGTTCGCTGCGGTGTTCCGCCAGTCGGTGCGGGAGTACGACGACGTGATCGGCACGGCCGACCCGGACCTCTCGGCGTTCCGGCGGGCTGGCGGCAAGCTGTTGAGTTGGGTCGGCACGGACGACCAGCTCATCCCGCCGCGCGGGACCCTGGCCTACCGCACGGCGGTCGAGCGCACGATGGGCGGCGCCCAGCGGGTGAACGACTTCTACCGGCTCTTCCTCGCTCCTGGCGTGGAGCATTGCGGCGGCGGAGTGGGCGCGGTGCCGTCGAATCCGCTGGGTGCGTTGGTCGATTGGGTTGAGCACGGCAAGGCGCCGGCGACGCTGGCGGCTGTGACTACGGATGGGAAGCAGGCTCGGGATCTGTGCGCGTATCCGCGGGTCTCGCGCTATACGGGACGCGGTGATCCGGCGGTTGCTTCCAGTTACCGCTGCCGCTGAGTCTGTGCCGTGCGTGGCGGCCTGGCACGCACGGCACTTCCCGGCGACCTACGGCAACGACGTCGCCCGACGGGCGCGAAGACGATCATCGTCGGCCTAGCTTCGCCTTCATGGTTCACTTCATCCGCACCGCTGTCCTCGGCGTCGTCGCCTCGACGGCGATCGCCTGTTCCGCGAGCGCCCCGGCTGCCTCTTCTGCCGCTGTGCCCACGCCGGCCGCGGATTGGCCGCCCGCCCCGGTCGTACCGCTGCCGTCAAAGCCGCCGCCTGCCCTCGTCGTCGACGCGCCGTTGCCGGACCAGCTGGCGATGGGCCTGGTCGTCGTCCGGTACCGGGCGGAGAACCTGCGGATCGTCCCGGTCTACGGCCCGGCTGCCCTGGACGTCTCCCCCCGGATCGGCCACATCCACGTCACCGTCGACGACGCGCCCTGGCACTGGGCCGACGCCAGCGGCGAACCGCTCGTCATCCAGTCCCTCCCGCCCGGCCCGCACAAGATCCGGATCGGCCTCGCCGACCCGACGCACAAGATCCTGGACAGCAAGACCATCAGCTTCGTGGTCCCCGCGGGCGGCCACCACTGAGTGGATGCAAGGGCATTACCGTTTACGTCGACGGGTCACGGTCCGTCCAGCCGCAAGCCCTCGCCACCGCGACCGCCAGCTGAGGAGACCCATGGCCGCCCCGCAGTACGCGTTCGACACCAAACACGACCGCTACCCGCTCGCCGTGCACGTCTTCCTTGTCCGGCAAGGGAAAATCCTCCTCATGCGGCGGGCTGGGAGCGGCTACGGAGACGGCCGGCTTGGCCTGCCGGCCGGGCACGTCGACCTCGGCGAGACCCCGACCGCCTGTGCCGTCCGCGAAATCGCCGAGGAGCTCGGCATCGTCCTGAACCCCGAGGACCTGCAGCCCGGAGGGACGATGTTCCGCAACTCCCAGGAACCACGCGTGGACCTCTTCTTCCACACCCGGTCGTGGGCCGGCACCCCGGAGATCCGCGAACCGCACAAGTGCACCGAACTCCTCTGGGCCGACCCGGCGCACCTTCCCGCGGACACGCTGGACTTCATCGCGGTGGCGTGGAACGACGCCCAGAACGGCCGCGGGCTACGGGAATTCGGCTTCACACCAAAAGCTCGTGAGTGTTCATGACGGTGAGAACCGTCCTGAACACTCACAAGGCGCTACCCGCTGGTCGTGGCCCGCTCGGCGGCGGCGATCACGTTGCGGAACAACATGGCCACAGTGGTGGGTCCGACGCCGCCGACTCGCGGCGTGATGGCGCTCGCCACTTCGGCGCACCGTTCATCGACGTCGGGCAGCAGCCGGCGGCCTTCGTACCGCACGCCGCCACCGATCACGACGGCTCCGGGTTTGACGTGCTCCGGCTGGATGATGCCGGGGACTCCGGCGGCGGCGATGAGGATATCCGCGCGCCTGGTGTGGTTCGCCCAGTCGGGCACACCACTGTGGACGACGGTGACCGCGGCGTTCGCCGTCGGGCGTTTCTGCGCGAGCAGCAGGGCGAGCGGGCGGCCGAGGGTGGCACCCCGCCCCAGGATCACGACGTCGCGCCCGGCCACGGGAACCTCGTGAAAGGCAAGGAGCCGCTCGATGCCCGCGGGCGTACAGGGAAGCGGCCCCGGCAGCCCGATCGCGAGCCGCCCCACGTTGACCGGGTGCATCCCGTCGACGTCCTTGTCCGGGTCCACAAGCGACAGTGCGGCGTCGTAGTCGAAGTGTCCTGGCACCGGGTACTGGATCAGGATCCCGTGCACGCCGGGGTCCGCGTTGTAGGCCAGGATCGCTTCCGCCAGCTCCTCCTGCTTTCCGGCCGCCGCGATGTGGGTGTGCGGTGAGCGGATGCCGAGCTCCGTGGCCTGCCGCTGCTTGATCCGGATGTAGCCCGCGCTCGCGTCGTCGTCACCGACCAGAATCGTGGCCAGGCTCGGCACGACGCCCCGCTCACGAAGGGCGGTGACTCTGGTCCGGACCTCGCCGAGGACGGCTTCGGCGACGGGCTTTCCAGGCAGCAGCCGGGCGGAGGGCATCAGGTGTTCACCTCGGGATCGGGCCGGTGACCGTTTCGTCAGGCCGGGGCGGAGTGGGCGCGGAGCGGAACATCGGTGACACACCGGCGGTTTCCCACGCGGCGAGCACCCGGAGCGCGGCGATCGTACCGGGAACGTCGTGGACCCGTAGGCAATCAGCACCGGCGAGAGCGGCGAGGACCGAGACGGCGGCGGTGGCGCCGTCCCGGTGCTCGGGTGGTGGCACCGCGTCGCCGTCCGCCAGCAGCCGACCGAGGAACGACTTGCGGGACGCCCCGATCAGCAGGGGCCGGCCGAGCTCGCGCAGCTCGTCGAGCCGGGCCAGAAGCTGCCAGTTGTGCGTGGGCGTCTTCGCGAAACCGAGGCCGGGATCGAGGATCACGCGGTCGGGATCGACACCGGCGGCCACGAGTGCGTCGAGGCGATGGAGAAGCTCGGTGCGCACGTCGGCGACGACGTCGCCGTAGCCGGCGAACCGGTGCATGTCCCGGCTGGGCGCCCGCCAGTGCGTGAGCACGTAAGGCACTCGCGCCGCGGCGACGCATCGGGCCATGTCCGGATCCCCGAGGCCGCCGCTGACGTCGTTGACGAGGACCGCGCCGGCTTCGAGTGCCGCTTCGGCCACCCGGGCCCGCATCGTGTCGATGCTGACGGGCACGCCGCGGGCGGCGAGTCCGCGGACCACCGGGAGCACGCGGCGCAGTTCCTCTCGAACCGGCACCGGCCGTGCGCCCGGCCGGGTCGACTCGCCGCCGATGTCGACTACGTCCGCGCCTTGGCCGGCGAGCACGAGCCCGTGTTCGACGGCTCGGGCGGGGACGAGGTACCGGCCGCCGTCGGAGAAGGAATCGGGGGTCACGTTGAGGACACCCATGACCAGGCAGCGATTGCGGATGGGCAGTCCGGTCACCGGCCGCGGTACCGGCTCGGCACCGCGGTTCCCGGCCGAGGGCGGGAAATCCCCTCCAGACCGTGCCATGGCGGATTCTCCTTGCCGGGTAACAGCTCAGGCCAGGCCGGCTTGGTCCGACGGAGTGGTGGCGTGGCGCTGCCAGTCGGCGGCGAGGTCGATCTGGTTGAAGCTGAACAGGTGCAGCCCCTCGATGCCGAGCGCCTGGTGCTGTGCCTCGTCGCCGAGCCGGGACAGCAGCTGCTCCGGCCGGTAGGCATTGCCGCGCACCAGGTTCTTGACCATGCCGTGCTGTTTGGTCAGGTACCGGACCGACGAGCCGACGCCGATCCGCATCGAGAGCTCGATCAGCTTGCGGATCTGGACCGGCCCCGCGACGCCGACGCGTAGTGGCAGGGTGAGGCCGTCGGCCCGCCTTCGCGTCAGCCAGCGCAGGAGCGCGGGAGCGTCGAAACACAGCTGGCTCACCATGTAGCCGGCGTGGCGCTGCTTGCGGTGCAGGTCCGCGTCCAGCACCTCTTCGCCGATCGACGGGTGGCCTTCGGGATAGCAGCCGACGCCGATCCGGGTGATCGGGTGCTCGATGGCCGCCAGTGCCTCGAGCAGGTCGGCGGCGCACGAATAGGGCCCGGCCGGGTCCTCGACGTCCCCGCCGATGACGAACAGGTCCCGGACCCCGGCCTGCCCCAGCCTGCCGACCAGCTCGTGCAGCGCGGCCTCGCTCTCGACCTGGCGGGCAGCGAGGTGCGGGACGGCCCGGTAGCCGAGGCCGGCGACCGTCTCGGCGGTTTCGATCGTCCGCTCGAGGCCGAGCTTCGGCGAGCAGGTGATGGTGAACGTGGTGCCCGCGGGAGTGGCGAGCATTTTCTCGACGGCTCCCCGCATGGGGATGACTTCGATGTCGGTGGATCGGGCGAGCGTGCCGACGGCGTCGCTGGGCACGGTGTTCCTCCTTGTCATGGGGTGCCCCGGGAACGGGGGGTTCAGGTGAAGACGACGGTGCGGTGTTCGTCGAGCAGCACGCGGTTCGTGGTGTGCCAGTGGACGGCGCGGGCGAGGGCGAGGCATTCGGTGTCCCGGCCCCGCGCGGAGACCTCGTCGGCCGACATCGAGTGGTCGATCCGGGCGAGTTCCTGCTCGATGATCGGCCCCTCGTCGAGGTCGGTCGTGACGTAGTGCGCGGTGGCGCCGACGAGCTTGACGCCGCGGTCGTAGGCCTGGTGGTAGGGCCGGGCTCCCTTGAAGCTGGGCAGCATCGAGTGGTGGATGTTGATCGCCCGGCCCTCGAGCTGCTTGCACAGGTCCTCGGACAGGACCTGCATGTAGCGGGCCAGCACGACCAGATCCACGTCGAGGTCCTCGACGAGCTCCAGCAGCCTGCGTTCGGCGGCCGGCTTGGTCTCGGCCGTGACCGGGATGTGGTGGAAGGGCACGTCGTTGTGCTCGGCGAGCGGCCTCAGGTCGGGATGGTTGGACACGACCGCGACGACGTCGATGCCGAGCGCTCCGGTGCTCGCCCGGTACAGCAGGTCGTTGAGGCAGTGCCCGAACTTGCTGACCATGATCAGCACGCGCTGGCGGGCGCGCGCATCGGTGAGGCGCCAGGCCATGCCGAAGGAGTCGGCGATGCGGCCGAAATCCCCGCGCAGGACTTCCGGGTCGGGCAACGCGTCGCCGGCGGCCTCGAACTGCACGCGCATGAAGAAGCGGCCTGTGCGCCGATCGCCGTACTGCTGGCTTTCCACGACGTTGCCGCCATGGTCGAACACGAAGGTCGAGACGGTCTGGATGATGCCCGCGCGGTCGGGGCAGGACAGCGTCAGCACGAGATGCGCCGCGTCGTCCGCCCGCGCTCGCGCGGGACTGGGTACGGAGGTCAAGGACATGGGCGCTCCCAGGAGGCGATCACGCGAGCGGAGTGGTGCTGACGGTCGCGCGGATCTCGGTCTGCACGTGGTTTTCGACGTCGGGCTTGGCCGAGCCGCCGTCCGGTTCGCCCCACACGACGGTGACCTCGGCACCGTCGACCGCGTCCGCTTCGTCGATCATGGCCAGCGACGACCAGCCACCGACGTTGACGGTGTAGCCGGTCCGGTTGGAGATGCCGACGACGCGATCGCCTGCGCGGACGGTGTCGTACTGGAAGGTCGCGTAGACGGCGTACGGCACTTGCAGGTACTTCGTCCGTGCCTTGCCGCCGAAGAGTCCGCCGGCCAGCAGCCGGGTGACGTCTTCGTCGTGCCAGCGCAGCCAGACCTTGCGCCGGTGCGGCCGGCCGGCCATCCGCTCGAGTGCCGACCGGCCGAGGAAGTCGTGGTCGAACTTGACGACGTTGCCGTAGCCGAGCTCCCAGGGCGTGGGGTAGTAGTCCTCGATGTCGGCGGAGTCGAAGCTGCCGCCGAGGCAGGCCCGCCCGGCGAACGACGCGTCCGCGCTCAGCCATTCGCGGAACGCCCGGGTGGATTCGCCGGAGTAGATCGCCGGGACGGGCAGGCCGATCCAGCCTGACTCCAGCGCCGTCGTGGAGTAGGCGATCGCCCCACCTTCGCGCAGGCCGAACTCCTCGCCCGCGCGCAGGAGCGCCTCCAGGACGGCGGGCCCCTCGGCGAGTGGCCCGAACAGTTCGAGGCCGGTCATCTCCATGCCGGGGGTGCCGGTCATGGTGTGGTTCAGCGCGCGCACCACGTGCCCGGCGACGGTGAACCGGCCCATGCGGAAGAACTTGATGCGGTCGATGGGCCCGCCGTGGGCCTTTTCCGCGATCTTCAGCGCCGCCGGTCCCTGCAGCTGGTAGCGGTACAGGAGCCGCCGGCCCTGGTTCAGCGGTGTGCTCTCGTCCCGGGTCACCTCGACCCGGTAGCCGCCCGTTTCGGCCTGGAAGGTGATCCAGTCGTGCACCGACGCTCCCCCGACCAGGCTGACCTTGTCGTCCGCCATGCCGAAGAGGATCGCGTCGCCCACGAAGTAGCCGTCCTCGCGAACGGCGACGTACTGCTTGGCCCGGTCGGTGCCGAACGTGGCGAAGCTGTTGACGCCGAAGTCGCTCATCAGCCGGTGTGCGTCCGGGCCGGTGAACGTGACGTCGAGCATGTGGTGGGACTGGTCGAACAGGACCGCGGTTTCTTTCCACGACGCCTGTTCGTCGCGCCAGTTCGAATACTCGCTCTTGATCGGGAACGGGTGTGCTCCGCCCGGGGTGTGCCTCAGCATCGGCACCGGCCCGCCGGATCGCCGGATCTTGGTTTCGAGGCTCTCTGACATGCGAATTCCCTTCTGCGGCCGTCGAAGACCGCCGTGTGCTCGGAGGCTCTGTGCGTGGGCTGTCCCGGAGCGGCGGTCAGCCGGCCGGTGCGGCGGCCAGCCAGCGCTCGGCGTCGATCGCCGCCGAGCAGCCGGAACCGGCAGCGGTGATCGCCTGGCGGTAGCTGCGGTCGACCAGGTCACCGCAAGCGAACACGCCGTCGGCGGTGGTGCGGGTGGACGGGGATCCGACGGTCACGTAGCCGTCCGGGTCGGTCGCGACGACGCCGCGGACCAGCTCGCTGCGCGGATCGTGCCCGATCGCGACGAACATCCCGGTGACGCCGAGAGCGGATTCCCGTCCGGTCTTGGTGTCGCGCAAGGTCAGGTGCGTGACCTTGCCGTCGCTTTCGCCGTGGACGGCGGCGACCGCGGCCCCGGTGTGCCAGCGGATCTTCGCGTCGGCACGGGCTCGCTCGAGCATGATGCGCGAGGCCCGGAATTCATCGCTGCGGTGCACGATCGTGACCGAGCGGGCGAATCGGGTGAGGAAGGTGGCCTCTTCCATCGCGGAGTCACCGCCGCCGATCACCGCGATGTCCTGGTCCCGGAAGAAGAACCCGTCACAGGTCGCGCAGGACGACACGCCGTGGCCCAGAAGCTCCTGCTCGCCGGGAACACCGAGATAGCGCGCCGCCGCCCCCATGGCGAGGACCACCGCGCGGGCGTGATGGGTGACGCCGCCCGCGGAGACGGACTTGACCGGCCCGGTCAGGTCGACGGACTCGACGTCCTCGGCGCGCAATTCGGCTCCGAAGTGCGCCGCCTGCTTGCGGAGCTGCTCCATGAGCGCGGGACCGGAGACCCCCTCGGGGAAACCCGGGAAGTTCTCGACCTCCGTCGTGGTCATCAGCGCGCCACCGAACTGGGTGCCCTCGAACACGAGCGGGCGGAGCTGGGCGCGGGCGGCGTACACCGCCGCGGTGTATCCCGCCGGGCCGGAGCCGATGATGATGAGGTCATGGAACAAGGGCATGGCAAATCTCCTCGGCGGCGATGCGAATGGAACGCCGGAGTGACGATGGAATTGATGTCCTGAAAGGACAGATGAAAACGAATCAGCGGGCGCGGTAACTTGCGTGTTCCTTCACCAGGAAGGTTATCGGCCGCGCCGGTACCGGCCGAGTCGTTGCCCGAAGCCGGAGGTGCCGGTTAACGAACCGCGGTACCGGACCGCAGCGTCGTGGCCGGACGGACCCCGAAGCGCTCGCTGTAACTGGTCGCGAACCGGCCGGCGTGCCAGAAGCCCCAGCGGCACGAGACTTCGGTGACGGTGGTGCCGTCTCCGGGATTGGCCCGCTGAAGCTCCTCGTGCGCGCGAATCAACCGCTGCTCACGAATGAACTCCCGCGGAGTCTTGCCCAGTTCCTTCCGGAAGCCCAGCTCGAGCGCCCGGACCGTGACACCCACCGCGTGGGCCAGCTCGGGGATCGTCCAGGTGGCCTGTTCCTCGGCCGAAACCAGGTCGATCGCCTCGCGGACGCTGCGGCGGCCCGGCCGCACTCGCTCCCCCAGGAGCCGGGCCCGGTAGTTGTGGTCCAGGCCCAGCAGCACCGTGAAGAGGATCTGCTCTTCGAGCCGGCGGGTGACCACGGCCGGCAGGGGTGAATCCGGGTCCTTCGCGTCGTAGCTGGCCGCCAGCAGTTCGGCGGTCCCCGCCAGCGACAGGCGAGCCGGGCCGGTGACCGGGCCGGACCGGAAGCGCAGGTCCGTGGGCGGCGGCTCCAGGAGCAGGTTCCCCAGCGCGTGCTCGACCGCGTGCGAGTCGATGCGCAGCGTGAGTACCGAGGCCTGGTCGCTCCACCGCGCGTGCATGGCGTCGCGCGAGCTGGTGACCCCCGCCGTCTCCCCGGCCACGAGGTCGAACTCGCTGCCCTGGTGGCGCAGCTGCACGTGGCCGTCGATCGGGAGCACGACCGCCAGGTAGTCACCGCGCGAAGTACCGAGCCGGTCCACGACGACATCGGTGCCGTAGCTCATGTACAGGAGCCAGGCGGAGTGGACCCGGACCGCGCGGCAGGTGGCCTCGAACCGCTGGTCCTGATCGCTGACGACCAGCTGGTTCGTCGACAGAATCGCCGCCGACAGGGCCAGCGCCTCCACCGGGTCTTTCGTGCTGTAGCGCTCGTAGGCGTGCAACGGGCCGTCGTGGTGGCTGCTCCCCGGGGCGACGAGGCTGTCGTGTTCGAGCATTCCGCTCTCCTCCCGAACTCCTTTGTGCCCTGTTCGCCCCGAGTTTGACGACGGAAGTCGGAAAACCGATCTTACCATTGTTGCTTCGGCCGGAAAGGAATCACGGGACGGCCTTCGCGGATGCGCGCGTCGACGGCGCCGAGCGGGCCGCCTTCCAGGCGGACCCGGTCGCCAGGACCGAGGTAAGGGTAGGCGTCGGCGCCGTGCACCCGGGACAGCTCGAGGATGCATCCAGTGCCCACGGTGCCGCTGGCGATGACGTCGCCGGGCACGAGCCGGGTGCCGCGAGAGGCGTAGCAGATCATCTCGCCGAACGACCAGTACAAGTCGGCCAGATTGCCGCTGCTGTAGGTCACGCCGTTGACCGACCCGGTCAGCTCGACGTCGTAAGCGCGGCCCGAGGCCAGTGCCTCGAACTCGTCGGTCGTGACCAGCCAGGGGCCGAAGCTGCTCGCCGAGTCCTTGCCCTTGGCCGGCCCGAGGCCCACCCGCATCTCGGCGGCCTGCAGGTCGCGGTTGCTCCAGTCGCAGAACAGCGTGAACCCGGCGATGTGGCCGACCGCCTCGTCCGGCGACAGGTCGGCGCCGGCCCGCCCGATGACGGCGGCCACCTCGATCTCGTAGTCGAGCGCGGCGCTGCCCGGCGCGATCTCCACGTCCGCGTGCGCGCCGCGCACTGCCGCCGGATTGGTGAAGTAGAACACCGGCAGCTCGTACCAGAGCGGGTCCACCGGCTGCCCGAGCGCGACGCTCGAGGTCACCACGTGTTCCTCGAACGCCATGAAGTCCCTGATCGACGGCGGCACCGGCACCGGCGCCAGCAGTTCCACCGCCGCCGGGTCGGTGCCCGGTTCCCGGGCCGCCGCCATCTCCGCGGCGCGGAGGCGGGAGCCGTCGTCACCGAGCAGGTCGATCAGCCTCGATGCGCCGGGAACCCGATGAAGCTGCCCGCCCTGCCAGATCCCCACTCGCTCGGCGCCGTCAGGCCCCCGGTAGCTGCTGATCCGCATGACTGTACTCCCTCTGCTGATCAGGCTCGTGAGTGTTCATGACGGTTAGAACCGTCATAGACACTCACGAGTCGTTGGGGCGCAGCGCTAGAGCAGGTGCGCGCCCGCGTCCACGACGAGGTTCTCGCCGTTGACGCTCGAACAGGTCAGCAGGAACAGCACCGCCGCGACGATGTCCTGCGGAGTGGGCAGCCGCTTGGCCGGCGTGCGCAGGCGCTGCGCCTCGAAGAACTCGGCGCGGATCGGGTCGGCGTTGTCGATGGCCTCCGTGCCCGCGACCGTGCCGGGCGTGATGGCGTTCACCCGCACCGGGGCGATCTCGACCGCCAGCGAGTTGACCAGGCCGGGAATGGCGGAGTTGGCCATCGACATGGTCGTGGACCCCGGCGAGGGCCGCCACATGGACAGGCCGCTGAACAGCACGACGGAGCCGTCCGGGTCGAGCTTGGGCAATGCGTGCGCGACGGCGTTCGCGTAGCCGACCGTCTTGATCAGCATCATCCGCGCGGCGGCGTCCGCCCGGAAGCCGGCCGCGGTGTTGTGGTCCCGCTCGATGGCGGTGAGCACCAGATGGTCGACCACGTCGAGGTCGCTGAACAGCCGGCCGATGGAGCCGGCGTCCAGCAAGTCGCAGGCGAGCCCGCGAGCCGACGGGCCGAGTTCGGCGGCACGGGCGGCCGCGACGTCCGCGTCCCGCCCGGTGACCGTCACCCGCGCGCCCTGTTCCGCCGCGGTCCGGGCCAGTGCGAACCCCAGGCCACGCGCTCCGCCGATGACGAGCAGGTGTGCGTCTTTCTTGAGCATCGTGCCCATCCTTTTCTTCTACGCCGCCGATACGGCGGACGGCAGCAACACGGTCTCGAGTGCGGCGGCCAAGGCGTCCAATTCGGCCGAGGTGCCTGCGGCGCCGAAGAGGTACCGATCGGGCCTGATGATCACGGCGGCTGAGCCCAGACTCGTTACCCAGTCCCGAATCTCCTCGGAGAACTCGTCGAGGACCCGGGCGCCGAGCGACTTCAGCAACGCCTTCGTCCGATCGCTGGTCCCGGAAAGGACCGCCGGATCTCCCACCACGGCGAAGCGGTAGCCCACGACATCGTCGAGGAGCCGGCCACTCGCGGTTCTCGGCTGGGCGCTCAGCGTTCCGGCGAGTTCGTTCGTCTCGTCCCGGACGCCCGGGCCGAGCCGCGGGCGCAGTGCCTCGGCCCGGAACACGGGCGGGTCCTCCTCCGCCGCCACCAGAGCCTCGATCTTGTTCGCCAGCTGCGCGGACAGCTTTGTGTACGCGTCCACATGCGGCCGGCGCTCGGTCTCGTAGGTGTCCAGCAGCCCGATCGGCGAGTCGCCGCGGACTACCCGGCCGAGCTTCCAGGCGAGATTCGTGGCGTCCCGGATGCCGGAACACATCCCCTGGCCGAGGTGGGGCGGCATGGTGTGGGCGGAGTCCCCGGCGATCAGGACCCGGCCGGCGCGCCACGGGCTGGCCGTGAGCGACCGCCACTCGTAGACGTCACAGCGGAGCAGCCGGTACTGGTCCGGGCTGAACCACGGCGAAAGCAGTTCGTACGCCTTCTCGGTCCGCTCGAAGGCCGCCGCGTCGTCATCCGGGCGAAGCATCAGTTCGAGCCGCAAGCGAGGCGCGGCGATCGGCGTGAACGTCAGCGGATTGCGGATCGCGCCCTGGATGAAGGCATCGCGGCCGGTGAGATTTTCGTTGGTGACAAAGGGAGTGATGTCGATGATCAGGGAGCGGTGGGTCGCGTGGTGATCGATCTGCGCGCAGCCCATGAACCCGCGCACACTCGAGTTGGCGCCGTCGCACCCCACCACGAACCGCGCCCGGATCCGGCGGTCCTGCGCGGTGGCGATCTCGCGGACGTGCACCAGCACGCCGTCGCCGGCGTCCTCCAGCGCGGTGACCTCCCAGCCGAAGTACGTGCTCGCCTTGGCGTAGCTGTGGACCTTGCCGCGCAACACGGCCTCGAAGTCGGGCTGGTGGAACATGTAGTCCGACTGCCAGCCCTGCTCGGTGCGTCCCCGGTTCATCGCCATCTGCATCACGATGCGCCACTTCGAGTCGTAGTGGCGGTAGATGCCCATCAGCGAGAAGTCCTTCTCGAGGTGCTGCACACCGAGCGTCTGGAACGCTCTCATCGTCTCGTCGTCGACGTGAGTCGCGCGGGGACGGGCCATCGGCATCCGGCCGCGGTCGATGACCGCGACCCGGAGGCCCTCCGTCTCCAGGAGTCGCGCGAGCGCCAGACCTGTTGTCCCGCAACCGATTACGGCGACATCAACCGCACTGTTCATAGCACCCTCGAGTCTGGTGTGGATGGATGGGGACGCGGCACACTGCTCAGCCGAGGCTGAACTTGTCGGCGAGCAGGCTGAAGCTGAGCCGGACGGTCCCCTCGTTCAGTTGCCAGCCGTGCACGGTGTTCACCCGGAGGCCTTCGCGGTGGAAGGGTTCGGTGTCGGAGATGGCCACCGCGGCGGCCAGGGAGGATGCCCTGATGATGGCGGTGCCGCTGCCGTCCCACTGGTCACCGGCGGCGTTGGCGCCGGACAGGAACAACACACCGTTCTCCTCCTGCTCTTCCAGCCAGAGGATGTGTTCCCGGAGGTGGGGGGCCAGATAGTCCAGCGGTGCGTCCACGGAATGCGTCATGTCCATCCGGATCATGTAGAACTGCACCTGACGCAGGTTTTGCAAGTGCTCTTCGAGGGTGCGCGAGTCCGGCCCGGGGCCGGGCCGGTTTTCGGTTCCACTGGTGGTCATCTCGGATTCTCCTCAGCGGACAGCGTCTGGTTCGTAAACCTCGACGTGGGTTTTCAAGGTCTTGGCGGCGACTGCCTCCAGGACGGAGCCGCCGCCGGTTTCGGCCACGGTCACGAAAAGCCGGCCTTCCGGGTCCAGGCAGCACGCGACCGGCTGACCCTCACCCGTGCCGATCCGGTCCAGCCGACCGGATTCGTCGACGAGGGCGACCGCGTGGGCGCTGAGTGTGCAGACCCAGACGCCTTGCGCGGCGGCGCAGATCCCGTCGGGCCGCGCTTCAGGGTGCACCAGCGCGGCGAGGTCGGCGAACAGCCGCCGATCGGTGAGCTGTCCGTCCACACCGACGGTGAAGGCGGTCAGCCGCTGGGCCCAGGTTTCGGCGACGACCAGGGTGCGGCCGTCGTCGATGATCGCCAGCCCGTTCGGGAACTCGACGTCTTCCGCCGCCACCGTCGCCCGGCCGTCCGGAGCGACCCGGATCAGGCGGCCCGGCCGCGGCTGTTCACCGAGGTGGGCGGCGTAGCCGACATCGCCGACATAAAGACCGCCGTGGCGGTCGCCGACCATGTCTCCCAAGGGGCCCGCGGCGACGTCGGACAGGTCGGCGTACGCCCCGAAGCCGGCTCCGTCCCAGAGCCCGACTCTCTTTTCGCGCATGATCGCGCCGGCCAGGCGGCCGCCGGGCAGGAACCACAATCCGTTCGATTGCGCGGTCAGCGGGGTGAAGGCCCAGGTGCCGCCGCTGTCGGTCCAGATCCCGCCCTTCTGCGGGTCCGAGACCCACAGCGCGCCGTCATTCCACCGTGGGCCTTCGCCCAGGGTCAGTCCGTCGCGGTACCGGCTCATGGCGTTCCGTGCGCCCCGGTCATGTGGGCGGCGAGGTCCTCCGGGCGGATGAAGGACGGCGGAAGCGGCGGCCCCCAGCTGTAGGCGGCCTTGTCGTCCTCCCAGACCTGCGGGGACCACAGCGCGTCGTCGACGATGCAGTCGAGGTCGGAGTAGTACTCGGAGAACGTCCCCGCGGGGTCCCTGAGGTACCAGAAGAAGTTGGAGCCGATGAAATGGCGTCCCAGCCCCCACGCGTGGCGCTCGGGGTTGTCTTCGAGCATCGCCATCGCACCTCGCCCGACTTCGTCGACGTCGTCGACCTGCCAGGCGGTGTGGTGCAGGAAGTTGACCGGCGCCCCCTGGACCAGCACGTTGTGATGGTCAGACGAGCACCTCATGAACGCCGCGGTGTCGCGGACCTCGTCGGACACCTTCAGCCCGAAGCCGTCGGTGAAGAACCTCTGACTGGTGGCCTGATCGACGGAGCCGATCACGACGTGACCGAGTTTGCGCGGCCGCACCTTGCCTTCACGCAGGATCGCGGGCGCGCGGGCTTCCGGCCGCTCGATGAGTCCCGGCTGGTTGTGCGGGGCCTCCGGGGACGGGTGCTGAACCAGCCGCCGGGTCACCTTGGCCGTGACCTCGACCCCGGTGACCGGCTCGAGCGCCGTCACGGAGTCCGGGGAGAGCTGGGAAACGGCGACGTCGATCCGGCGGAGCCGGCCGGCGATCCAGCCGATGTCGTCGGGGTCGTCGACCCCGATCTCCATGCGCAGCAACTGCCGGTGCGGTGCCGGCACCAGCCGGAGCTGCTTGCCGCCGTCGGCCGTCGACAGCCAGCCGCCGTCCTCGCCGGCGAGCCCGAAGTCCTCGTAGTAGCCGCGGACCGCTGTCGCATCGGGCACCCCGATGGTCAGCGCGTTCAAGTTGTGCAGTGGCATGAGCTGTTCCCTTCGATTCAGGCAGTCCGCGAGACGTGCCGGGGACCTTCGGCGAACGTGTTGCGAAGGCGGCCGATGCCGGAGATCCACGTCTCGAGGACGTCGCCGGGCGCGAGGTAACGCCGCGGTGCCCGGGAATGCCCCACGCCGGACGGCGTACCGGTGAAGATGAGGTCGCCGGGGACCAGCGGGAGGATCGCGGAGAGCCGCTCGACGAGGGAGGCGACCGGGAAGATGAGGTCGCCGGTGCGGGCGCGCTGGACGACCTCGCCGTTGACGCTGCAGCCGATCTCCAGATCGTCGCGATCGGTGAGCTCGCCGGGTGTGACGATCTCGGGTCCGATGGGGCCGAAGCCCGGGAAGGACTTGCCGATGCTGAACTGGGGCGGGACGCCGACGAGCTGACGAGTCCGTTCGGACAGGTCCTGCCCGACCGTGACACCCGCGACGTGGTCCCAGGCCCGGGCCGCCTCGACGTGGACCGCCCGCCGGCCGATGACGACCACCAGTTCCGCCTCCCAGTCCACTGTGGACGTCGGTAGCCGCACCTCGTCGTTCGGGCCCGCCAGTGAAGTCGGGAACTTGGTGAACACGGCCGGTTCGGGCGGCAGCGGCAGTCCTCCCTCGGCGGCGTGGTCGGCGTAGTTCATCCCGATCGCGAACACCTGTGAGGGGCGCGGCACGGGCGCCCTGAGACGGCTCGGGTCGCCGGGCTCGGCTCGGGGCCCGCGAAGCTCGCCCGCCCAGGCGATGAACTCGTCCCAGCGGGAGAACACGGCCTGCGGGTCCGCGGAGAACCGTCCGTCGCTGGCGACCTCGACGTCGGTGACGCCGTCCGGGTACTTGAGCACGAGCCGGCCGTCAAGATTGGTGATACGCATGCGGCGCACTTCCCTTTTGCTCGATGCGGTCAGCAGGCGCACCGGATGGCGAACTCGTGCTCGTTCCCGCCGCCCAGGACCTGCGCGTGGGCCGCCGCATTCGTCCGGACGGCGCCGCGGATCTCGTTGTCGAGGCGGTAAACGTCCGCGACGAGGGCTTCCCAGTCCCGGTTGCCGTCCGCGGCCCACTGGAAGGGCAGCCGGTTCAGTGCCCAGTCCGGCCCGGCCTGCTCGGCGTGCTGCAGCGCGGCCTTGACGATCTCCCGTTGCTGCGCCTTCTCCCGGGGCCGGCCGGCCGTGCACCCCAGCGGGAAATCGAGGAACGAGGCACGAGGCGGCTTCAGGTAAGTGGCGTGTTTGTACAGCGTGGTGATGCTGGTGGTCGGCAGGCCCCGCCGTTCGAGCGCGCGGGCGAGCACCCCGAAGGCCACGTGGCACTGCGGGCAGAACGGCACCACCAGCACCAGGTCGACGCCCATGGCTTCGAACTCCTCGACGATCCGGGGAGCCACCTCGGTCGCCAGCTCGTCGAACTGGCTGATCGAGCCGGTCATCGACACGGCGTTGTCCGCGTACCGGCCGATGACTCCGTCTCGTTCCAGGTCGAGCATGGTGTCCCTCGGGTAGGCCACGTTGGGGTCGGCGAGGGCGAAGGCGCGGATCGGGGTCATGTGCCCGAACAGCACCTCGTCGAGGTCACGCTCCCTGGGCAGCAGCCGGTAGGACAGGTCGCTGTGCTGCCGGAGCCGCGGCTGGTCCGGGAAGTAGGCGCCGGAGGACACCAGCAGCCCGACCGTGGCCTCCCGCAACGGGACCCGCAGCGGGGTCAGGGCCGGGGAATCGAAGTCGGGCAGCGGTTCGGGCTCTATCCCCAGCACGTTCCGGAGCAGGTCGTCCGGGTCGAACACCGGGAAACCAGGATCGGCCAAGCGGGAAGTCGTCTGATCGACGTCGGTCACGTCATCACCTCGGAAGGAGCGGCTGAATACGTTCCGGGAGGGCGGGAAATCGCACCTCGGAAAGGGACGCTATCGCCCCGTCCCGCACCGGCCGAGCCGTTGAGCGAAGCCGGAGGTGCCAGTTAACGAACCCCGGTACCAGCCCGTACCGCAGCGCCGTGTCGACTTCGGCGCTTCGTCCGAAAGGAACCGCAGCCGCCCTTGAGCGGCTTCACGCTATTTCGCAATCAGGTACATCAATTTCCCGCTGACGCTTGTTTCACGTCTCTTCGGATACGCAAATAATTCGAAAGGCCCGGAACCTCCGTAGTGCGACTCCTGCTCCACTGTGGACCGCGAGCCCCGTCCGTGTCCAAGCCCTCTTGCAGCTCCTGTGATACCCGCAGGACATCAGCGTGGTTCTTTCAGGCCTTGACGAAACAGGCGCGGTGGATGTCTCATGGATCACGCCGCCGCCACGGGCCCCGTCCGGTTTCACGATCGCGTGGAGAGCTCGTCCTCCGCGGCAAGGAGCGTCATGCCCTCGACCCCAGGCAGTCCCTGCCTCCTGACGGCCGCCGCGGTGGCCGTCGCCCTCGGCACGTCCCTGGTGTCCCCCGCCTTCGCGACTGCGCAGCTCACCACCCCGGACCGAGCCACCTCGTTCGACCGGCCAGGCGGCCCGTTCCCCGGCCCCCTGCCCTCCCCGACGCTGACCGCGACCAAGATCAAGGACGGGTTCAACTTCCTGGAAGGCCCCACCTGGGACGCGGCGACGCAGACGTTGCTGCTGACGAACATCCACGACGGCACCGGCCCGCACAAGGTCCAGCCGTCCGACATCCTGCGCTACACCCCGGGGGACGGCACGTTCACCACTTTCCTGTCCGGCTCGGGTAGCAACGGCCTGGCCCTGAGCCGGGACGGCAAGTCCGTCCTGGCGGCGACGCACGACCAGCGCAGCGTGTCGTCCTACGACCTGGCGACGAAACAGCGCACGACTCTCGCGGCGACCTACCAAGGCCACCTGTTCAACTCGCCGAACGACCTCACCCAGTCCGCGGACGGCACGGTGTACTTCACCGACCCCGACTTCCAGCGCGCGGACCGCCCGGACGAGATGTCGGGCTGCACCGGCGTCTACCGGATCAGCGACGGCGCCGTCTCCCTGATCGACGACACCATCCGCGAGCCCAACGGAATCGAACTGTCCCCGGACGGCAAGACCCTGTACGTGGGCGGAAACGCCACCGGCAACATCTACCGCTACCCGGTAAACCCCGACGGCAGCACCGGCCCCCGCACGGACTTCACCTCGCTGGACGGCACCGACGGCGGCACGATCGACTGCGCGGGAAACGTTTACCAAATCACTTACGGCGACGGAAAGGTGCACGTCTTCTCCCCCTCCGGTCAGACGCTGGGAACGATCTCGGCCGGGCCTGACGCAACCAACGTGACCTTCGGCGGGGCGGATCGCCGGACGCTCTACATAACGTCTGGCGTCCCGTCCAGTGGTGGTGACAGTGGGAACTTCGGGCTCTACCGCATCCGGTTGGACGTGCCAGGCTGGCCGTACTGAGCCAACCCCACTCCGCTGTCCGGATTCACCAGGAGATTTACGTTGATCGAGCAGTATGCCAAGGTGCGAATATTGACAAACCGGTTTCATGCGGATGGTGTGCGCGCAGGCGATACCGGTTACGCCATCGAATGCTATCCGAAAGGACGCTACGAAGTGGAAATTTCCAAGTCCGATGGCGTGACGATCGCACAATTTGTTGCCGAAGAGGCCGAGCTTCAGCAAAATGATCACCGAACGCCCAAGAAAGACAGGAAGTAGACGTGAGTCAAGCGATGGCATGGTTACGTTCGTGGTGACGGTGAAGCCCTGAAATTCCGCCCGCTGTTCGTCGCGCGATCGGGCTTCACCGGCGTGAACGGCCGGCCGGCGAACAACCAGGAGAACTGGCCCGAGCCGGTCGAACCGGAGGATCTGGACAAAGGCGGGATCATCCAGGTCGACGACGCCGGCACCGCGCGGCGGCTCGTCAAGGAGTTACTCGACCAGGTCGAGCTCCCACTGTTCGCGAAGGCCGGGCTTCCCTGCGCCGAGATCATCGCCACCGCCACCGCCAACGCCGCCGAAAAGGTCGGCAAACGGGACAGCATGGGCACAATCGCCGTGGACTCGGCCGCCGACGCGGTCCTGCTCGACGCCGATCCACTCAGCGACATCACCCGCCTCACCGGCCCGGGCCACCGCCGGGCCGTCATCAACGCCGGGCACCTCGTCCGCCGCTGAGCGTGGTTCGTCACTGCGGGGCAACCAACCCGTGGCCGGCGCGTCAGGCCCTCAAGAAGACGATGTGTACCGAAGTCGAGAGGGGTCTGCTGTGGACGGTCGTGATGGGGACCGGTTCGGGCCCGCACCCGGACGACGGCGGCCGGTTCCCCCGCCGCCTGTCCAGCGGGGTTCCGCGCGCCGGATGGGAGCGCGCCGCAGTGGCGCCGTGGTGGCCGGGGTCCTGTCGCTGCTGGTGCTGTGCCTGACCGGTTACGGCTGGACGCAGTACAACAACCTGGTCGCCGGACTGCACACCTCGGACGCGCTCGGCGGCGACACGAAATCGGCCAACGGGGACACCAACATCCTCATCATGGGCCTGGACAGCCGGCTCGACGAGAACGGCAACGCGCTGCCGCAGGACATCTACGACGCGCTGCACGCCGGCGACCAGCAGGACGGCGGCAACAACGCCAACGTCCTGATGCTGCTGCACGTCCCCGGTGACGGCAGCAAGGCGACCTCGCTGTCCATCCCCCGGGACGACTACGTCGACATCCCCGGCTGCCCGGACGGGCAGTGCAAGGGCAAGATCAAGCAGGCCTACGGGCTGGCGTTCGACCAGAAGGCCAAGCAGCTGGTCAACGAGGGCGGCGACAAGAGCCAGCGCGAGCAGCAGGAGCGCGAAGCCGGTCGCAAGGCCGAAATCGACACCGTGCGCCAGTTCCTCGGCGGAGTCCCGGTGGACCACTTCGCCGAAGTCACCCTTGTCGCGTTCTTCCAGATCGCGCAGGTCGTGCAGCCGGTAACCGTTTGCCTCAACGAAGACACCCAGGACAGCTACTCCGGCGCCGACTTCCACCAGGGCCGGCAGCAGATCAACGCCGCGCAGGCGGTGGCGTTCGTGCGCCAGCGCCGCGATGTGGTCCACCCGCAGCTGAACTTCACCGACCTGGACCGCGAGGTCCGCCAGCAGGCCTTCATCTCTTCCCTGGCCTATCAGCTGAAGCAGGGCGGGGTGTTCACCAATCCGTCGCAGTTGCAAGGCATCCTGAACGTCGCCAAGCAGAACATGGCCGTCGACGCCGGTCTGGACCTGATGTCGTTCGCCGGCCAGGCCGCGAACCTGACCGGCGGCAACATCAGCTTCGTCACGCTCCCGATCGTCAAGTTCGGCAAGAACACCTCCGGCGAAGACGTCAACATCGTCGACGTCGCCCAGGTGCAGGGCGTGGTCCGGCAGCTGATCGGCGGCACCGCACCCGCCCCGCCGTCGTCGTCCGCGCCGTCGAGTGCCGGCAGCGGTGCCCAGGCGGGGCAGGCGACCGTGGACGTCGTCAACGGCACCAGCCGCACCGGCCTGGCCTCCACCGTCTCCCACGCGTTGGCCGCCAAGGGATACGCCGCCGGCACCACCTCCACCGACCCGCGCCACGTCAGCCGGACGGTGGTCTACTACGGCAGCGGCGGCAGCACATCCGCGTCGGCGGTGGCCAAGCTGCTGGGCGGCGTCACCACCGAGCACGACTCCACCGTGCCGTCCGGGCACGTCCGGGTGGTCATCGGCACCGCGTTCACCATGCCGTCCGCACTGGCCGCAGCCGGTGGGGGCACCTCCGGCGGCCAGCCGTCGGCCCCGCCCGCTTCCGGTGGGGGCGCCTCCGGCAGCCAGCCGTCGGCCCCGCCCACTTCCGGTGCTGCCGGAGCACCGGACAGTTCGGCCCCACCCAACGGCCTGTCCGGCGGCGGCATTCCCTGCGTCAAGTAGACCCGGCGGACTCCGCCGTCCGCTCGACGCTGGCCACACATTGGCTCCGTAGCGATAGCCATTCTGGGACCAGTCACGGAAGCACCGGTCCCCTGTCATTGCGGTACCGTCCGGCAATGGCCGACGCGCCGAAGGAGACCGGCCGCCGGGGTCCCGCGCCCACCGGGCGGCCGACGATGCGTGATGTCGCGATGGCGGCATCGGTGAGCGTGAAGACCGTCTCCCGGGTGGTGCACAACTACCCGTTCATCAGCGACGACGTCCGCGGGCGGGTCCAAGCCGAGATCCGCCGCCTCGGGTTCCGGCCCAACGGGTACGCCGTGGGCCTGCGGCGGACCGACCGGATCGGCGGTGGTATCGGCGTGCTCGCCGCGGACCTTGCCGACCCGTTCTACGCGGCGATGGTCAGCGCCGTCGAAGAAGTCAGCACCGGGCGGTCGTTCACCACGCTCGTGGCCGGTTCAGGCGAGGATCCCGCCCGTGAACGCGCGCTGCTGACCTCCTTCGTCGAACGCCGGCTCGACGGGCTCGTGGTCGTTTCGGCCGACCGCGTGCACGACCACCTGCGCCCCTACCTCGATGCCGGGACCCGGATCGTGTTCGCCGACCGGCCACCGCGACGGCTGCCGGTGGACTGCGTCCTCGCCGGGCACGCGGACGGAGCCGCGCAGGCAGTGCGGCACCTGCTCGGGCAGGGCCACACGAGCATCGCCTACGTGGGGCACTCCCCCGCGGTTCACACGGCGGCCGAACGGCTGCGGGGCTTCCGCGCCGAACTGGGTGAGGCCGGGCACGAGCCGCACTCCGTCCACACCGACGCGATCGACTCGTCGGCGGCGTTCCGGGTGACCGCCGGACTGCTCGCCGCCGGCACCGCCCCGACCGCGATCTTCGCCGACAATCCCCGGATCGTCGGCGGCGTGGCGCGGGCCATCGCGGCGTCCCGCGCGCCGGGGACGGCCTTGGTCGCCTTCGACGACTCCGAGCTCGCCGAAGCCCTGGGCGTGACGGTGGTCGCCCAGGATGTCCGGGAGCTGGGCGGCCAAGCCGCGAGGTTGTTGTTCGCGCGTCTCGACGGCGAACGATCACGCCCGCGGCGAGTTGTCCTGCCGACCACGCTCATCCCCCGCGGCTCGGGGGAAGGTCTCGGCACAACCCTGCGCTGACCCGGTCTCCCAGGCCGGTCCGGCGACCTGCCCGAAGCGCTGTTGACCAGGTTTCTGTCCTGTTCAGAGCGTTGACAACGCTGACAAGCGCAGCCGACACTTAGCGCCGCTGCCAACGTTGTCAATCCAGCGGGCCGACCTGCCCGGCTGATCCACGAGGGAGCCCGCCGTGGCCGTTGTCCCCCACCGACTGCTGGCTGCCGCCACCGCGGCCGTGGTCGTCTCGAGCCTGCTCGCCGCGACGCCGGCCGGCGCGGCCGTCTCCGCCTTCCGGTCCTCGTTCGAGACCGGAGATCCCGCGTTGTCCTGGGAAAGCACTCCCGAACCGGGCGCGCACGACGTGGTCCCGGGCGCGGCTCTGCCGGCGGCGGCCGCGCCGGCCGCGGTGAGCGGTGACGGGACCGCACCCGGATCCGCGGTCGACCGCGACCCCGCCACCAGCTGGCAGGTTCCCGCCACCCGCGGCACCTTGACCTTGGCGCTCGGCACCACGACGGCGGTCGTCACCTACACCCTGACCTCCGCCGGGGACGCCCCGGCGCGCGACCCGAAGACCTGGACCCTGCAGGGCTCGGCCGACGGGACCCGCTGGCAGACCGTCGACGACCGGCGCGACCAGGACTTCACCCAGCGCGGCCAGACCCGGGTGTTCGCCGTCGCGCGCCCCGGGGCCTACCGGCACTACCGGCTCGCCGTGACCGCGAACCACGGCGACGCGCATCTCCAGCTGGCCGAAATCGCGCTGGGTGGCCAGGGCGGCGCCCCCGGGATGACCGCGGAAGTCGGTGACGGTCCCGCGGCCGGCCCGACCGTCAAACCACACCAGGGTTTCAGCGGCACACACTCCCTGCACTACGAGGGCTGGCAGACCGGCGCCCGCGGGACCGTCACCGACCGGCTCTACGACGTCCGGGTGCCGGTGGGACGCACCACGCGGCTGTCGTACGTGATCTTCCCCGAGTTCACCGGGAACGACACCACCTACCCGAGCACCTACGCCGCGGTGGACCTGCAGTTCACCGACGGCTCGAAGCTCAGCGGCCTGCCCGTCACCGACCAGAACGGCGTCCGGCTCACCGCGCCGGCCCAGGGGGCGGCGCAGACTCTCCACGCCGGACAGTGGAACCAGGTCACCGCCGACCTCGGCGCCTTCGCGGCCGGCAAGACCGTCGCCCGGATCCAGCTCACCTGGACCGGGCCGGGCGACCGGGCCCACTTCGCCGGCTGGGTCGACGACATCGCCATCGCGGACGGGCCGGCCGGGTCGTGCGCCGACCGGCACGTCACCGAGTGCGCCGTGACCACCCGCGGCACCAACTCCTCCGGCGACTACTCCCGCGGCGCCACCATCCCGGCCACCTCGCTACCGCACGGCTTCAACTTCTGGACGCCGATGACCGACGCGTCCTCCACCGGCACCCTCTACCAGTACTCCCGCGACAACACCCCGGCCGGGCGCCCCGCTCTGCAAGCCTTCTCCGTCAGCCACGAGCCGAGCCCCTGGGTCGGCGACCACCAGACGTTCCAGGTCATGCCGTCCACTTCGGACACTCCCGGAACCGCCGACCGCGCGAAGCGGGCCCTCACCTTCGGCCACGACCACGAATCCGCGCGTCCCGACCGGTACGGCGTCACCTTCGACAACGGCCTGAGCACCGAGATGACGCCGACCGACCACGCCGCCGTCTTCCGGTTCCGCTTCCCCGCCGGGGGCGACAGCCTCATCTTCGACAACGTCGACGGCCGCTCCGGCGTCACCGTCGACCGCGCGGCCGGGGTGGTCACCGGGTTCTCCGACGTCAGCGGCTTCTGGGGCGCACCACGGATGTTCGTCTACGCCACCTTCGACCGGCCGATGACCGCGTCCGGCTCACTGACCGGCGGCGGTGGCCCTGCGGCCTACGCGGGCTTCGGGCTCGGCGCCGACCGCACCCTGACCATGCGGATCGCGACGTCGTTCCTCAGCGTCGACCAGGCCAAGCACAACCTGGAGCTGGAGGTCGGCGCCCGCGGCTTCGACCAGGTCCGCGCCGACGCCCAGCGGACGTGGGACCGGCAGCTCGGCGTGATCACCGTCGACGGCGCGACCGAGGACCAGCTGACCACGCTCTACTCGAGCCTCTACCGCCTCAACCTGTACCCGAACGAGCTGGCCGAGAACACCGGCGACGCACAACGGCCCGACTACCGTTACGCCAGCCCGTATTCCGGCAGCGCCGGGCCGAACACACCGACCACGACGGGGTCCACGATCAAGAACGGGCGGCCGTACGCCAACGAAGGGTTCTGGGACACCTACCGCAGCGCGTGGTCGCTGGACTCGCTGCTCTACCCGAGCCTGACCGGGCAGATGATCGACGGGTTCGTGCAGCAGTACCGCGACGGTGGCTGGGTCGGCCAGTGGACCGCGCCCGGCTACCTCGGCTTCAGCGGCACCAGCTCCGACGTCGCCATCGCCGACGCCTACCTGCGCGGCGTCACGAACTTCGACGTCGCCTCGGCCTACGAAGCCGCGGTGAAGGACGCGATGGTGCCCTCGTCCGGGCTGACCGGCCGCCCGGACGTGCAGCACACGACGTTCCTCGGCTACACACCGTCCGAAACGGGCTCGAGCGCGTCGGCGTCGCTGGAAGACTGGATCGCCGACTACGGCATCGCGCAGATGTCGCTGAAGCTCTACCACACCGCCAAGCCAAGCGATCCCCGGCGCGACGAGTACCTGACCAACTACCACTACTTCCTCGACCGCTCCTCCGGCTACGCGAAGATCTTCGAACCCCAGACCGGCTTCTTCCAGCCCAAGAACACCGCCGGTGAGTGGGCCCACGCGCCCGGGACGTACAACCCGCTCGACTGGAACGCCGGCGACTACACCGAAGGCGACGGCTGGACGTACGCGTTCTCCGTCCCGCAGGACGGCGCCGGCCTGGCCGGCCTCTACGGCGGCCGTGCGGGACTCGCGAAGAAGCTCGACCAGTTCTTCGCCACGCCGGAAACCGCGCAGTACGGCGGCGGCTGGGGCGGGCCCTACCACGAGATGTTCGAGTCCCGTGACGACCGGTTCGGCCAGTGGGCCTACAACGACCAGCCCGCCATGCACGTGCCTTACATGTACGACTACGCCGGGCAGCCGTCGAAGGCCGCCGGGCTCGTGCGGTCGATGCTCGCGCGGTCGTTCACCGGCAGCGGCATCGGCCAGGGCTACCCCGGCGACGAGGACAACGGCTCGATGTCGGCGTTCTACGTGATGAACGCCCTCGGGTTCTACCCGCTGCAGAGCGGTGCGCCGACGTTCGCGATCGGCTCGCCGCTCTACGATCGGGCGACGCTCCACCTGGAGAACGGCCGCACGCTCACCATCACCGCGTCCGGCAACTCCGCGCGCAACGTCTACGTGCAGGCGATGTTCGTCAACGGCCGCCCGAGCAGCCGTACCTGGGTGAACCACGACGACCTCGCGAACGGCGGCCGGATCGACTTCCTGATGGGTCCCCTGCCGTCGCGGTGGGGCACCGGGCCGCAGGACGCTCCACCGTCAGCGGACGCCGCTCCGCAGCAGGACTTCGCCGCGCCGGGCACCACGACGACCGCCGCGGTCACGGACAACACTTCCGCCACCGTCGCCGACCTGCCCGCGACGGGCGGGAACGTGAGCTTCACGCTGCCGGCCGCGCACCAGGTCGAGCAGTACACGGTCACCGCGGGCTCGGCCGGCGGGGCCGATCCGGCGACGTGGACGCTGTCCGGCTCCACGGACGGCATCCACTGGACGACGCTCGACCGGCGTCAGGACCAGAAGTTCGCCTGGCGCAACCAGACCCGCGTCTTCACACCGTCCCAGGGCGGCACCTACCGGTACTACCGGCTCGACGTCGCCGCCGCGCCGGGCGCCACGAAGACGTCGATCGCCGAACTCGAACTGCTCGGGCACCGCTGACCACGGAAAGGATCGGCCATGATCGCCCGCCGCACCCTGGCGCTGTGCGCCGCCATGACTGCTTCACTCGCCCTCGCCGGGCCGGCCGCCGCGGCCGACCGGCCACTGAGGATCGTCGGCGCGCAGGCCGACACCGCGCTCACCCAGCGCTGGCAGGATTTCGGCCGCCGCCCCGGCGTCGGCTGGGCGGCCGCGGACGGCACCTACTCGACCCGGCTGCCCTCCGGGCTGGTCGCGTGGCTGTTCAACGACACATTCTTCGGGCCGGTGCGCGCCGACGACAGCCTGCCGGAGACGGCGCCGTTCACCCACAACTCGGCCGTGCTGTCCACATCGGACGCCAAGCACCTGCTGACGACCATCGCGCCGGGCCCGCCGGACCACCCGCAGTCACTCGTCGGCCCGACCCCGCAGGGCCCGGGCGCACCGAACGACCACTGGTACTGGAACGGTGACGGCATCGTCGACGGCGGAAAGCTGCGCGTGATCGAGTTCGAGCAGGCGCCGACCGACGACCCGCCGCCGTTCAACTTCACCTGGACGCGCACGAAGCTGGCTACCCTCGATCCGCTGACGTTCCGGCTGGAGAAGCTCGCCGAAGTACCGTCGGCCGGCGGTGTCCAATGGGGCACCGAGCTCATGCGCGACGGCGCGTGGACCTACATCTACGGCGTCGAAGGTGACGGCTTCACGAAGTACCTGCACCTCGCCCGCGCCCCGCTCGGCCGGCTCGACGGGCCCTGGCAGTTCTGCACCGCGACCGGCTGGACGGACGACCCGGCGGCGTCGGCGCGGCTGCTCGGCAACGTCGGCAGTTCCTTCGGCGTGACACCGGTCGGTGGCGAGTACCTGCTCACGACGTTCGACTCGGGCCTGACCAGCACCATCCACGCCTACCACGCGCCCGGCCCGGCCGGCCCGTTCACCGGCGGCGAGACGGTCTACACCGCGCCGGAGGCCGGCAACGGCCGCTACACCTACAACGTCGCCGCTCATCCGGAGATCAGCCGTCCCGGGCACCTGGTCATCTCCTACAACACCAACAGCGAAAAACTCGCCGACCTCTACGCGAACATCGACAACAACCGGCCGCGGTTCGTCGACCTCCAGCTCTCCCGATAAGGAGTCCTGCCCCGTGAGCGATGTTTCCCGCCGCCGGTTCCTCCAGTCCAACGCCGTCCTGCTCGCCGGGCTGGGCCTCCCGGCCGCGTTGCCCGGACCCGCCGAAGCCCGGCCGCCGGCGACCGACCTCGCGCGCTACCGGCCGGTGTCGGCGTCCTCGACCGCGTACGCGCCGACGCCGGCGTGGTTCGCCGTGGACGGGCTGGCCGAGACCGGTGTCCGCGGCTCCGGCTGGCGCGCCGGCGCGGGCGCCCCGCAATGGCTCGCCGTCGACCTGCAGGCGCCTTGCACCGTCGAGTCGGTGGTCCTGGTGTTCGAGGCGACCGCCACCGACCCGGCCTTCACGCCCGCTTCGGGTATCAACCCGTTCCTCGACACCACCGGCTGGGAAGTCCTCTCCAGCTCCGCGGTCGCGTTCACCCTCGACGTCTCCGCCGACGGACGCGCCTGGCAGACCGTCCACGCGGCCACCGACAGTCCCGGTGGCCGCGTGGTGATCACGCTCGACCAGCCGGTGACCGCCCGCTGGGTGCGGCTCTCGGCCACGGAACAAGCGAACGCCAATCCGCTCGGGGTCAACGGGTTCGAGGTGTACGGGCACACCGACCGCCCTCGCCCGGCCGCCACCGGGTGGACCGACTGGGGCCACCACCCCGGCCCGGCGCCCGCGTTGACCACGGCGGACGACGGCACCGTCCCGCTGGAGTCGGGCTGGGCGCTGACCATGGACTCCCGCGTGAGCGCCGACGGGCCCGCGCTCGCCCGCGCCGGTGCCGACACTTCGGCCTGGCTGCCCGCGACCGTGCCCGGCACCGTGCACACGGCACTGGTCGAGCAGGGCAAGCTGCCCGAGCCGACCAGCGGGTTCGGCAACATGCGTGCTCCGGAAGCACTGTCGCGGCACAGCTGGTGGTACCGCCGCGAGTTCTCGCTCCCCCACGGGTTCGACGCGGGCCGCCGCGTCTGGCTGGAGTTCGACGGCGTCGACCACCACGCGCAGGCGTGGGTGAACGGGGTTTCCGTCGGCGAGCTGACCCATCCCGTGGCGCGGGCGGCCTTCGACATCACCGCTGTCCTGCCCGGCCACGGCACCCACGCCCTCGCCGTGCGGATCGACCCGATGCCGCACCCGGGCAACCCCGGCGACAAGGGCCCCGACGGCGTCTCGACGTTGAACTCCAACGCCGAGCAGAAGGACCTGCCCGGCTACATCTCGATCAGCGGCTGGGACTGGATGCCCGGCGTCCGCGACCGCGGCGCCGGCCTCTGGAACCACGTCCGGCTGCGCTCGACCGGCGACGCCGTGCTCGGCGAACCCCGCGTCGACACCAAGCTGCCGAACCTGCCCGACACCACGGTCGCCGAAGTGACCGTGGTCGTCCCGGTGCGCAATGCCTCGGCCGGGACTCTCTCGGTAACCGTCGCCATCGAACTGGCGGGCGCGCGGGCCGCCCGCCGGGTGGACGTCGCGGCGGGCGCCTCGGCCGACGTCACGTTCAGCCCGGCGACCGACCCGGCACTGCGGCTGTCCCGGCCGGAACTGTGGTGGCCCAACGGTTACGGCGAACCGAAACTGCACCCGCTGACGACCACCGCCACCGTCGACGACCGGGTCAGCGACCGCCGCACGGTGCGTACGGGCCTGCGGCAGTTCGGCTACACCGCGACCCAGCCGATCGTGGTCGACCCGGCCACCGACCACTCCCCGCCGCAGACGGTCGAATTCGACCGGACCACCGCCCGGCACGTGCGGGTCCAGGGCGGGAAGCGTGCGACCGGCTACGGGATTTCGCTGTGGACACTGTCCGTTGCAGACGGCGCCGGGCCCGATCTGGCCCGGGCGAAGACCGCGACCGCGTCGTCGGAGGACAATGCGAACGACACCGCCCCGAACGCCGTGGACGGCCGCGACGACACCCGCTGGTCTTCGGGGTACTCCGATGGCCAGTGGATCCAGGTCGATCTCGGCGCGCCGACGGCGTTCGACCGCGTCGTGCTCACCTGGGAAACCGCGTACGCGCTGACCTTCACCGTGCAGGTGTCCGACGACGGCGGCACCTGGCGTGACGTGAAGCAGGTCAGCAACGCCGGCACCCCGCTGCAGATCAGCGTCAACGGGGTGCGCGTGTTCGCCAAGGGCGGCAACTGGGGCTTCGACGAGCTGCTGCGCCGCGTGCTCCCCCACCGGATGGCCGACACCGTCGAACTGCACCGCGACATGAACTTCACCATGATCCGCAACTGGGTCGGCTCCAGCAACCGGGAAGAGTTCTTCGCTGCCTGCGACGAGAACGGCATCCTGGTGTGGAACGACTTCTGGGCCGGTGACGCGATCTTCCCGCCCGACAACAACGTCTTCCTGGCCATCGCCGCGGACACCGTCGTGCGCTACCGGCACCACCCCTCGATCGCGGTGTGGTGCGCCACCAACGAGAGCGACCCGCCCGCGGCCATGGACGCCGGGCTGCGCGCCCTGCTCGCCCGGGAACAGCCGGAGCTGTGGTACCAGGGCAACTCCGCGGGCGGCGTCGTCACCGGGCATGGGCCGTACTCCTGGATCGACCCCGCCCGCTACTTCGACGGCGACACGTACTCGATCGGCAGCTACGGCTTCCACACCGAGATCGGCCTGCCGACCGTGCCGGTCGCGGAAAGCATGCGGCACCTCGCGGGCGATCAGCCGGCCTGGCCGATCGGACCGGTGTGGTTCAACCACGACTGGTGCACCCGCGGCGGCCAGAACCCCGACACCTATCGCGCCGCGATCGAAGACCGGTTCGGGACCGCGTCCTCGCTCGAGGATTTCTGCGCCAAGGCCCAGCTGGTCAACTACGAGAGCATGCGCGCCATTTTCGAGGCCTACAACGCGGCCCTGTGGAACGACGCGTCAGGTGTGCTGCTGTGGATGTCCCACCCGGCGCACCACAGCACGGTCTGGCAGACCTACGACTACGACCTCGACACCAACGGCAGCTTCCACGGCGCCCGCAAGGGCTGCGAACCCCTGCACGTCCAGGCGCGGCTCTCGGACTGGCAGGTCCACGCGGTCAACCAGACCGCGCGGCCCCTCGACGGCGCCACGGTGCGCGCCGAGCTGCTCGACCTGCGCGGCCGATCACTGGGCGCTCCGCTGACCGCGCCGGTGTCGGTTCCGGCATCCTCGGTTTCGGCGGCCTTCACCGTGCCCTTCACCGCGGCGCTGCCGCCCCTGCACCTGCTGCGGCTGCGCCTGGCCGGCGACGACGGCGCCGAGCTCTCGCGCAACGTCTACTGGCGCTACCGGACCCCGGCCGACGCGCGGGAGCTGGCCCGGACCACCACCGACGTCGACCTGCGCACCGGCCCGGTCCGCCGCACCGGCGACCGCTCCGAAGTGGTGGTCACCGTGCGCAACACCGGCCGCGCGGTCGCCGCGGGCGTCCGCCTCTCGGCCCGCGACGCGCGAACCGATCAGCGGGTGCTTCCGTTGCGCTGCAGCGAGAACTACCTGTGGCTGCTCCCGGGCGAGACCGCCGAGGTGACGGTCTCCTGGCCCAGCCGGGCCCTTTCGTCCGGGCGGCCGCGCTTGGTGGCGGAAGGTCTCAACCTCCCGCGTCGCACGACCTGAACAATCCGCGGTTCCCGGCGACCCGAAGGAAGACCAAGATGAGAAGAGCATTCGCAGCGGTGGCCGCCGGCGTCACCGCGTTGTCACTGGCGACCGCCGTTCCGGCCAGTGCCCGGCCCGCGGTCCCGGCGGTGGGCACCTGGGCGGCGGCACCGGTCGCCGGGGAGACCCTGTTCGGCTGTCCGGGCGGTGATGGCGGGCTGCAGGACCAGACGGTGCGCGATGTCGTCTACCCGAGCGTCGACGGGTCGAAGGTGCGGGTCCGGCTGAGCAACCAGTTCGGCACGTCGCCGCTCGTCGTCCCCGCCTCTTCGATCGGCGTGGTCCTCTCCGGTGCACAACTGGTGCCCGGGTCGAGCCACCCGCTCACCTTCGGCGGGCGCAACGCGGTGACGATCGTGCCCGGCTCGTCGGTGGTCAGCGACTGGCTCGACATGCCGGTGCAGGCGCGCCAGGAACTCGCCGTGAGCGTGTACGTGCCGCGGTTCAGCGGCCCGGCCACCGAGCACCCGTCGGCGCAGCAGGACAACTTCGTGTCCAAGACCGGCGACTGGTCCGCCGCCGAGGACTCCAGCGGCTACCCGGCCACGATCCCGTGCTGGTTGTTCGCCGGCGGGGTCGACGTACAACCACCGTCCACTGTGGTCGGTTCGGTGGTCGGGTTCGGTGACTCGATCACCGACGGCGCGAACTCGGCGATGAACGCGAACGACCGGTGGCCGGACGAACTGGGACGGCGGCTGCACGAGCTCCGGGGCAAGACGCTGTCGGTGGTGAACGAGGGCCTCGGCGGCAACCAGGTGCTGCAGGACTCGGGACTGTCCGGGGTCAGCGCGCTGGCGCGGTTCGACCGCGACGTGCTGGGCCAGCCGGGAGTGCGGGCCGTCATCTTGCTCGAAGGCGTCAACGACATCGGCGCCAGCGATCTCGGTACCCGGCCGCACCTCTCGCCCGACGACCTGATCGCCGGCTATCGGCAGCTGATCGCCCGTGCGCACGCCGCCGGCGTGCGGATCTACGGCGCGACCCTGCTGCCGTTCAAGGGCGCCCTCTACTGGTCGGAGGACGGCGAACACACCCGCGCGGCGGTGAACGACTGGATCTTGCACAGCGGCGAGTTCGACGGCACGGCCGACTTCGCCGCGGCCGTTGCGAACCCCGCGGACCCCCAGGTATACGACCCCCAGTACGACAGCGGTGACCACCTCCACCCCGGCGACGCCGGCTATCGGGCGATGGCCCGCGCCGTCGACCTGTCCATGCTGGTGCGCGGAGCTACCGGTCCCCGTCCGATGAGTGCCCCGTCGGCGCGGTGAGGACGCGCGCCCCCTGATCCGCTCGGCCGGCGGTGAGACAGATGCTCTCGCCACGGCGGATCGCGTCTCGCCGCGAAAGCGCACGGTCGGCAGCCGACCACAGCAACCGGACGACCCCTCACTGGACGATCGTCAAAGTCACCCGTAAATCACCCCTGCTCCTGGGTAGCAAAAAAGCCCAGGCCGTTGACCTGGGCTTTGCTCCCCGAGCGGACTCGAACCGAGAACCCTCCGGTTGATTGCTTCCTGCACTTTCTTTTCGACGTCGTTCGACGCCGCTGGGAGGTTGGCAAAAGATCATGTGTTCAGCCGGTGCGTTCCGCCCTTCACGCATCGCCACCCCTGCGTATGCGTGAACCTGCTTGATCAGCTCCCCAAAGGCCCCGCCGGCTTGTTCAGACTCGATTACACGTGCGTTCCCTCCTGCGGCCAAGCCGCGGCGCCGCCAACCACCGCCCGGCTCCCCACAGTCAGAGGCCGATCCTTCAACGACCGAAACCTCCTAAGCGAAGATCATGAACTTGCCGATAATGCGCGTGTCGTGGCGTGACCGGGTGAGACCTGATTGGATCGGCGACTGAGCAGTGACGAACGAGGAGGCGCAATGAACATCGACTTTCTCGCGACAGTGGCCGTGATCGCTCCCGAACCGATCAGCAGCCGCAACCTGTACGTCGAGACTCTGGGTCTCCCGCTCCAGGGCGAGGGCGACGGCTACTACCACAGCGAGGAGATCGCGGGGTGTAAGTCGTTCGGTATTTGGCCGTTGTCCCAGGCCGCTCAGGCGTGCTTCGGAACCGATCAGTGGCCTGACGGCCGGCCGGTGCCGCAGGTCAGCATCGAGTTTGATGTGGACGCCGCCGCCGCAGTCGCACCGGCGGCACGAGAACTCGAACAGGCCGGCCATGAGCTGCTGCACGGAGCTCGCGAGGAACCATGGGGTCAGACAGTCGCCCGGCTGCAGTCACCCGAAGGCGCGATTATCGGCATCTCCTACGCGCCCGTGCTGCACAGCTGACCCGAGCCGGGACCCTGTCGACCGCGGACCGCGGCCGAGCACGAGGTCTACACCCCCGTGCCGGCGCCGGCGGCAGCCTCGCATTTCCTCCTCTGCCTTCCCAGTCCACTGTGGACTTTCCAGCTGGAGATCGAAACGCTCGGCGTCACCGCGGCCCATGCCGTGGACGATCCTGCCGCCGAGTTTTTCCTCGGCGAATCGCTGAGCACGCCGGAACGGTGGGACGAGGCAGAGGCCGCTTTCACCGGCCTTGACATACCACGCAATCCTCAGCGCTACGAAAGTTCATGTACCCCCGCAGCCCTGAGATGTAGTGCGGAGCGTCAGGTACCGGAAGGCGTGGCCATCCCGGCGCCCTCCAGCGCCGTGGCGGCAGCAGCCCGCATGCGACGCAACAACCGCGTCGTGACCGGCCGGACAAGGGGATGCTCGCCGCCGTGGGAGGCGGCTTCGTCCTGCCAACGCTGTTGCCTCGCCTCGAACGTCGCCGGGTCGGCCAATTCGGTGCAGTCGAGGGTGTCGTGGTCGAGGTCGACGGTGATCGTGTCGCCGTCCTCGATCAGCGCGATCGGCCCGCCGAGCGCGGCCTCCGGACCGACGTGCCCGATGACCAGGCCGACCGATCCGCCGGAGAAACGCGCGTCCGTCATCAGCGCGATGGAGATCCCCTTCTGCCGGCACAGGGCGGTGATGCGCGACGTCGGATCCAGCATCTCCGGCATTCCGGGCGCGCCGCGCGGACCCTCGTAGCGAATGACGACCATGTCCTGATCCGCGAAGATGTCCGGCGTGTCGATCAGGGCGCCCAACAGGTCCCGCTCGCTGTCGAACACCCGGGCACGACCGACGAACCGGTTGTCCACGATGCCCGTCTCGACACCGGCCAGCTTGATCACCGCACCGCCGTTCGGGGCGAGATTGCCCGAGAGCAGACGGAGGCCACCGGTCGGTTTGAACGGCGCGGCCACGCTGAGGACGACCTCGCCATCCGGTGCCGGCGGGTCGAGGCGCGCGATCTGCTCGGCCAGGGTCTCGCCGGTGCACGTCAGCGTCGAGCCGTCGAGCACGCCGTGGTCGAGGAGGTCCTTGACGATCACCGGGAGACCGCCGACCGCGTCGATGTCCACCATGCTGTACTTCCCGAACGGGCGGGCGTTGATCAGCACCGGCACGGTCCGGGAGAGCTGGTTGAACTCCTGCTGGGACATGACCTCGGCCCAGAAGTCGATCCCGGTGGCCCGGGCGATCTCGGGCGCGTGCAGCAGCACGTTCGTCGATCCGCCCATCGCGATGGCCACGACCGTGGCATTGCGGAACGCGGCGGGCGTGGCGAGGTCGCGGGGGGTGATGGCCCGCTGGGTCATGATCTCCAGGCAGTCCACGAGCTGCTCGGGGAACACCTCGGTCCGGCGCGGGTCCTCGGACGCGGGCGACACCATGTGCAGCGGTTCGAGCCCCAGCAGCGCGATGAAGGTCTGCATGGTGTTGTAGGTGAACATCCCGCCGCAGCTGCCGTGCCCGGGGCAGGCGTTGCGGGCCCAGCGCTCGCGCTTGTCCGCATCCGGGTCCCCCGCGACCTGGAAGCAGCTGACGAGGTCGATCGTCTCGCCGGTCAGCGGATCCGTGCCCGGACGGATGGAGCCGTCCGAGAGCACCACGGCGGGAACGTTGCGTTCCATGATCGCCGCGGTGGTACCCACGGGCGGCTTGTCACAGGCGACGACGGCGACCACACCACGGATGTCGCTGCCCTCGAAGTGCAGGGACAGCCCGTCATTGGTCGTCTCCCGGCCGATCAGGGAGTAGCGCATCTGCGGTGTGCCGTTGCGCTGCCCGTCCGAGATCCCGCCCGAGTAGTTCGGCGCCAGCAACCGGACCGGCAGGTCCCGCTCCGCGATCCGGCGCCCCATGGCGGCGTGGATGGCGTCGACCTTGTCGTTCACGCCGACGTAGCAAATGCTGTCACCCAGGGTTCCGACGACACCCCACGGCGCTCCGTGGATCCGGTCCACGTCCTGGCCCAGCGCCAGCGCCGTGGCCACGGCCTGACAGTCCTGCCCGGGCCGCCAGAGGTCTCGACCGCTCGATTCGCTCATCCGCCCGATCTCCTCGTTTCGCGTAGCTCTCCGCGAACATACCCAGGTCCGCGCTGCGGCACCGCACGGGCTCGGCCTCTCGCCCGATCAATGCCCGGACAGCAAAAAGCCCAGGCCGTTGACCTGGGCTTTGCTCCCTCGCCTGGACTCGAAGCAAGAACCCTCCGGTTAACTGGTTTGACTGATTTTTCGTCGACGTCAGTCGATCTAGCTGGGATGTTTGCGATCGCTCATGCTCTCAGCCGATGTCAGTCGACCACGTTCGACCTGCAATTTCGCCCTTGAATCGCCCCTGGTTCCAGCAGCTGCCGCCGTCCGACGCGGCCGGTCCATGGGCTGACGCGGCGGAGGCTCCGGTCCGCCGAAAAAGTTTCGCCGCCGGGTTACCAGGGCTCGGCCTCGCGCGCCAACTGGCCGAGGTCCTGCAACGGGGCCGCGGAAGGAGCGGCGATGAGCGCCGAGAAGCAGGTCACCGAGGTCGACGTGGATCTCATCGAGATCGACGAGGTCACTGTGAGCGAACGAGAAGACCGACGTAAGAAGGCCTACATCGTCGAGGTGCGGACCCCGGCGGGATTCGAAGCCCGGTTCCGTGTCCACCCGCAGGAGAAGCTGGAGGGCGGGACGTCAGTGCCGCTGGTCCCGTCGGCGACGCTGAAGGAGGCGGGCGTAGTGGCCGGCACGGTGTGCGTCCTGGTCGTCGCGGACCCGCAGGTCGACGGATGACGACGGACCCCGCACTGCTCACGCAGCTGCTCGATGACGAGGTCGAGGTCGCCCGGTCCCGGCTCGGAGACTGGGTGACGGGGATCGAGCGCGTCGGTCCAGCAGTCCGCGTGCCGCTGTCCGCGCCCGACGGCGGCCCGCCGCTCCTCATGTTGGGCGGTGCGAACTTCGACGCCGAGCCCTTCGGTGTAGCTGTCACTGAGACGAATGGATCCCCGGCGGTGCTGGAGCGTTGGCCAGCGGGGCTGGGCGCGTTGGCCAGCGGGGCTGGGCGCGTCGGTGCACCCGATCTTGAACCGGCCGTTCGTGTGTGTCCGGGGGTGCGCGGAGTACTACAGCCACCCCAGCCATGTTCAGGAGCGCTGGGACACGGTCCACCCCCCAGGGAACTCTAGAATACCTTCCATGGTGTTTCACGAGTGGCGCGCCCGTCGAGATCTACGCCGCCTTCGCCGAGCAGCGGATCGCTTGCGCGAGGGAAGAATTGCGATGAGCCCCGACCCGATTCTTGGGGAGATAGTTATTGACGAGGGCTCCGAGGTTCGCATGAGATCATTAGAGGCGCTGGCAATCAGAATCGCGCAGATTGGATATCCTGGCCTCTACGAGAACCGAGATGAGGTTCGCGCCATCGGGCAGGATCTGCACACTGCAGGCGGCAAGGCTCTCATGGTCACAGTCCTTCGTCGAGCAGATGCCATCTGCCTAGCTTCGGCAGAGCCGTCGATAGCCGGCCCGCTTGAGAGTGAATGGGACGGTATTGGCGATTGGCAATGCTAGGGATGTCTCGTAACCCGGTGATCAACAGCGACCGGTGATCGTTGATCATGATCGGGTGCAGGTGATCTCGGCGTCGCGGTCGGAGCGGGTCAGCCCGTTCACGGGTTTGGATCCTGGACAGTTCCAGTCGCCGAGGGCACCCGGTCCAGGTTAATCGCCACGACGCCCAGCTTACTACCGGCCACGTTAAAGCCCTCCGCGACGCTCCGATCCAAAGATGTCGAGATCCACGGGTCGTTGGCCCACGAGGTGCGCGATGAGCCCGTTACAAGGTGGTCGACCCGAACGCCCGCGCCGCGGTCGAGCATGCCTTCCAGCGCGGTGCCCTGGTCGTCGCCGCTGTCGGCAACAACGGAAATACGGGAAACTCCGCCAACTATCCGGCCTCCTTTCCCGGAGTCGTCGCAGTGAGCGGTATCGACTCCGGCAACCAGTTCTGGCCCAGCAGCGCCTCCGGACCACACACCACACTGGCCGCCCCGGGCGTGGACATCCGCTCCGCGAACGACCACGGCGGCTACCTGCACGGCGACGGCACCAGCTACGCAGCCCCTACGTAGCGGCCAACGCCGCACTACTGCGGTCGCAACACCCGAATATGACGGCAGGACAAGTCACCCGGCAGATGATCAACACCGCCGACCGCCACAGCGACGACCAACGCGATGACCAATTCGGGTTCGGAATCGTCCACCCGCTACGGGCGCTCATCGCACCGGCCACGTCCGACTCCGGAGTAGTGTTTCACCGCATTCGCCGCGGAAGAAGACCCGCATGACATTGTCCTTTTCGGACTCGATCGTTCTGGGCATCCCAGTGCCCCGCCGAGCCGCTGAAAATTGGCGGTCAGCGCAAAGCTGCACCCGCAACGCGACCAACTCGACGGCAGCGGTCTCGCCGCGTCTGGGGGACGGCTCTTCATCGACCTGGTCCGAGGGCAGGTCCCGAGGATGTTCCGGATCGGCCATCAACCCAAGCCATGAGACCGGCGCAGGCCGCGTCGCAGCGTCCGGGGTCCGGACATCCAGCCGACGCGCGGGTCTCGGGGTCGATCTCGGGGATCATCCCGGATGTTCTCCGGCACCGGCGCGGCTAGCGTCGATCGAGTGTTCCGACGTGCGCTTCTCGCCATCCTTGCCGGTATCGCGGTGTTCCTGGTGCCGTGGACCGTCTACCTCGGCTTGACCCTGCCCGAACGCTTCGACACGAGCCAGTGGCGGTTCGCGTGGGTCGGCTTCGACATCGTCCTGCTGCTGTGTTTCGCCTCGACCGTCCTGCTCGGGATGCGCCGCAGCCGCGCGTCCGTGCCGATGCTGGCCGCGACGGCGACGCTGCTGTTCTGCGACGCCTGGTTCGACGTCGTCCTCGACTGGGGCGGTCCCGACCAGTGGGTGAGCCTGGGCACAGCGCTGCTGGCCGAGGTGCCCATCGCGGTGTTCCTGCTGCTCCGGGCCCGAGCCCTGCTCGCCGGCAACGCGCGGCCGAGACCGCTGACCATGCGCGACATCGCCGTGCACACGAACCCGGACTACCAGCGTCTTCTCCGTCTCCTGCCCGCCACTTCCGCCGAGCTGAGCGCGCAGGTCCCGGAGATCGACGTCCCGGCCGCGCTGTCGACCCTCGCCCAGGCCGGCTACACCCGCCGCACTCGCGACGGCCGCTGGCACCCCGTCCCGCAGAGCACGAACGAAGCGAAGCCGGAAGACTTCCCCGAAGCCGACCGGGCCACGCTGGCCGCCTACCTGGACGCGAAGTACGACCGCGAGGTCCGGCTGCTGGCCTGGGCCGCCGAGCGCCGCGAGACGTTCGACGGCTGGACCGCCGGGAGCCGCGCCGGGATGCGACTGAGCTTCAAGGACTTGAAGGAGTTCGAGGCGGAGTACCTGGAGCTGGTCCACCGCTACGCGGCCCGCAAGCCCGCGGCGGCCGGCGAGGCGCGCGACCTTTCAGTGCGGTTCTACGCGTTCCCGGAACCGAAACCCGCCGAGCTGGCGTAGATTTCCCGGCACCATACGGCTGCTGGACAAGGAGCCGGACAACGCCCGGCGAATCCGCAGGCGCTCACGCTGATCGACAAGGTCACTCAGATCACCGAGCCACGGACCGAGGTGGGCGAGCCGTTCCTTGGCAGAGGCAGGTCCGCGGTCGGAACCCAGCACAGCCTCGACAAAGGCATCCACATCGAACCAGGCGGCGGCTCGCATCGGCTGGAAGCCCTACCCCACGGTGAAGTCCTGTGCGTACCCCACAACCGGGCGCACGCTGGCAACGTGGCGCAATGGCGGGGCTGCTTCGCAAGCCGCAACGTCGCGCGCCGTCGCCTCCCCGTATCCTGGTGGCAGTGGGCGTGCCCGAAGGTGAAGCCGGTGGCCGCTACAGACGTTGAATGGCCGGCATTACGGTGGTTCCGGGTCGAGTCCAGTGTGAGCGAGGAACGCGTCGAGCAGCCCGGGTCGGTACTGGATGCGTTTGAGCCGATTCTTCACCGCCAGGTCGAATACGAATGCTGTGGCTGCGGCTTTCGACATACCTCGCCACGGCCGCCACGCCCGTGCCCCCCGCTTGACCGTGACGGGCGGATGCCGAGGCGTCGTTGGTTACTTCCTACGAGGGGCGAGCAGTCATGCGATTCCTTGCGGGTTGGCGATGATCATGCGCCAACCGTGCTCGGGCGTGTGCTTCAGGACGTTCGTGGCGGTGCCGCGCGAGTCGACCTGCTGCCCGTCGGGTGTGGTGATCCGCAACGTGTAGTCGACGATGATCAGCGCCACGTCACCTCGGCGGAAAACATGTCGCGTCCGGTTCTCCAGACGGGCCTGAACGGCGATCAGGTTCTTCAGCTCCTGACCGACGAGATCGTGACCTTCGACGACGGACCCGTCCGAGGTCCGCATGGTCGCTTCCGGGTCGTAGAGAGCCTGGAGACGGTCGTGGTCCCCTGAGTTGAGCGCGTGGTCGAACGCGGTGGCGAAGGTGGCAGGGTCGGTGATCTTCTGGTCCATCGTGGTGTCCTCTCCGGCGACGAGCGCGCGCAGCGTGGCGAGTGAAGTGGCCTGGCCTCCGACGACGAGGTCGCCGTCGGCGATTTCCAGGAAGCGCACCCAGATGCGCTGGGCGTTCTCCTCGGTCGGGGCGCAGCCTTCGATCATCATGAGCTCGTGGGTGATCCGCGCGCCCAGGTCGAGCTTCGACGGTTCGGTCATCGCGCCGCGCAGCGTGGTGACCTCGACGTAGTAGTGCGGCTTCGACGAGGTGCCGGTGGCCTTGAGGAACGCCGTCTCGGGTAGCTGCTCGAACAGCACCCAGGTCAGTTCCGGGGCGACGGTGCTGCCGGCGAATCCCTCGGCGGAGTAGGTCAGTTCGCCGAGCGCGGCGGCGATCCGCTCCGGGTCATGTCCGGGGAACGCGGTTTCGCTGGTGGTGATCTTCACCAGTGCCATGAGGTGAGCTCCTTGCAGAAGGTGTCGATGCGTGCGGCGAGCTGTTCGGGACGTTCCAGCGGTAGGAGGTGCCCGGCGCCGGGAACCACGTCGAGCCGGGCGCCGGGGATGACGCCGGCGACGTTCCCGCGCATCACCTCGACCGGCTCGACCCGGTCGTGTTCCCCCACCACCACGAGCACCGGGACGTCGATCCGCGCCAGGTCCGCCGAGACGTCCTCCAGGATCGTGCGCGCCGGCCACTCGCGTTTCGCCGCTGAGGCGCCCGCCAGGCTGTCCTCGACGACCTGCTCGCGGAGCGCGTCCGAGAGGGGTGCGTGGCTCAGCACGACGTCCAGCGCCGCCAGCACCGACTCACGACTCTCGTAAGCCGTAGCCATCTGTGCACGGACCCCGTCGGGGATCGGGACGGGCTTGGCCGGCGCCGGCGCGACCAAGACCGCACCGCGCAGTCCCGCCGGGCGGCGGGTCGCGAGCAGTTGCGCGACCTTGCCGCCCATGCTGTGCCCGACCAGGACGTAGTCGTCGAGGTCCAGCGCGGTGATCACGGCCTGCGCGTCGCCGGCGAGGTCGGCCGTCGCGTAGCCGGTTTCCGGTGCACTGGACCGGCCCCAGCCCCGGTGGTCGAGCGCGACGCAGCGCGCGGTCAAGCACTCGATCACCGGGTACCAGGTGCGGACCGACCCGCCCCAGTAGTGCAGGAACACCAGCGCCGGCCCGGCTCTGCCGGTGTCCTCGACGTGCACTGACGCCGTATCGGTGATGATATGAGAATCGGTCATGCTTCGACACGATAGGGAGGAACACGGGTGAAAGGCGGACCTCGATCTGTGAAAACGAGACAAGTGATCCGCCGTGTGCCGTTCCAGGCTCCCGCACCGTTCGGAGTCGAGGTGCTGACGATCGCGCAGCTGTGGGCGATGGCTCCGCCGGGTTATCTCGCCTCGCCGCAGCGTCCGGACTTCCACCTGCTGCTCCTGGTGACCGGTGGGGCGACGACCCATTCCCTCGACTTCGAGCGGTATCGGCTGGAGCGCGGTTCGGCGCTGTGGGTCCGGCCCGGCCAGGTCCAGGTCTTCGGCGAGCGCGCCACCGGCGACCTCGTCCTGTTCCAGCCGGACTTCCTCATCCCCGGCACCCACGCCGCCACTCTCGCCGGCGATCGCGCCGGCCTGGTCGCCGCGACCGCACCCGTCGAGCCGGCCCGCCGGGCGCTGCGCCGCGAGTACGACCGCGCCCGGCAGCCGACCACCGTCCAGACCGAGACACTGCGGCACCTGCTGTCGGTCCTCATCCTGGGCCTGGCCCGCCATACCCCGGACCGCACACCGGACGCCGCTGGCCTCGACGCCCGCTTCCGGGCCCTGCTCGAACGCGACTTCGCCACCGCGCACGACGTCGCCTACTACGCCCGCCGCCTCGGCTACTCCGCCCGCACCCTCAGCCGAGCCACGCAGGCCGCGGCCGGCGAGTCACCGAAGCAAGCCATCAACGACCGGCTCGCCCTCGAAGCCCGCCGTCTCCTCGCCCACACCGACCAGCCGGTCTCCCAGCTCGCCCGCCGCCTGGGCTTCCGTGACCCGTCGAACTTCTCGACGTTCTTCACCATCCACACCGGACAGCCACCGACGGTGTTCCGCGCAGGCACTCGGCCGTGATACAGCAGCTGCGCCGGACACGATCACCGTCACCGTCGGCCCCGACGGGCACCGCGGTCCCTTCTCCCGCGCCTGGCTCGAAGCGCAGCTGAACGCCTCGAGCGGGGACGGCCGCACCGAAGCCGGCAAACGGCTGTGGCAGGCCCGCGACCTCGACGGCCGGCTGCCCGCCGCGGACTGGGCCGCCTACCGCGACGACCCGGCCGAGCGCGCGCGGGTCCTGAGAGCCGTACGCGACCTCGGATTCGCCCTCCTGCACGGCACCCCGACCGAGGAGGAGACCGTGCTCACCATCGCCCGGACGTTCGGCTACCCGCGCGAGACGAACTACGGCACGCTCCTCGACGTCCGAGTCGAACCCGACCCCAGCAACCTCGCGAGAACACCCGTCGACCAGAGGAAAAGTCTTGTCCGGCATCACTCGACACCGTCCGACACGCCATGGTGCTGGCTCTCAACCAGCGGGTTCGGGGTCCACGGCCCGATCGCTGGCAGTGAGGGGGTCAGCAATGCTATTCGCGCAGGTCGAACACACGTGGCAGACAGAAGCCCGGACAAGGTTGCCGCCGCTCGCAGTCAGGCATCCGCACTGGGCCGGCAGGGATCCCGCAACATCGGCCAGGACGTGAAAGTAGGCGCCGTGCCGGAAGACGCGGGCCGACGCGACAGCGCAAGCCGTCCGGCGATCCGACAAGCGGCGCACCTCCTCCACGACCAAGTAAGGAAGTCAGTCCCACGCTCGGTCAAGCGCGGCGGCCGGCGCCGCCGACCATCCGTCTCCAGGACGCACTCATACCCGCTTGCCGAGCGCACCGGCACAACCACACCGAGGGAGACGGCGTCAACGCAGGACAGCGAGGTCCCCAAGCACCATCGGCGGCCACCGACGACAGCCGGACGCCCCATCACTGGACGACCGTCAAAATCGCCCCTGCTCACGGGTAGCAAAAAAGCCCAGGTCGTTGACCTGGGCTTTGCTCCCCCGCTTGGACTCGAACCAAGAACCCTCCGGTTAACAGCCGAATGCTCTGCCAGTTGAGCTACAGGGGATCATCGCTCTCAGTCGGATCTCTCCGGCTGATGGGGGAAACTTTAGCGCACGCCCTGAGCCGCCCGGACAGGACCCCCCACCGAAGCCGATCACCACCGCCGGGCGCGGTTTGCTGGACAATGGGAGGCGGGAGTCCGACCGAGGAGAGGTGTGCCGGCGATGAAGAAGTTCCTGCTGGGTGTGGGCCTGGGGTACGTGCTGGGCACCAAGGCCGGCCGGGGACGGTACGAGCAGATGGTGCGCACCTACCGCAAACTGATCGACCATCCCATGGTCCAGGGCGCCGCCGGAGTGGCGCGCGCCAAGGTGAGCGAGAAGTTCGGCCGGAAGTGAGGTACCACCCGGGGAACACCGGACCGGCCGGCCCGCCGAGCCGAGAAGGGCTCAAAGCGGCAAACCCTCAACCACGTGACGGGGTCTGCGCCACAAAGAAAATGCGCCGGAACTCGAACCACGTGGTGCCGTCGGGGCGGGGCGGGTAGGCGGCGGCCAGCAAGGGGGCGAGCTGGTCGCGGAAGGCGGCCCACTCCGTGTCGTCCAGGGCTGCGCGGATGGGGCGCAGCGCGGTGCCCGTGATCCACTCCAGCACGGCGCGTTCGCCGGACAAGCGCTGCATGTACGTGGTCTCCCAGGCGTCCACCGCGCAGCCCTCGTCGGCCAGGAGGTCGGCGTACGCGTGCGGGGTGGCGACCGCGTCGTCCTCGCGCAGGACCAGCGTGCCCAGCCGCGAAGCCCACTCCTGTGAGCCCGCCAGCTCACGCGTGATGCGGTGCGACGGCGCCCCGAAATTGCCCGGCACCTGCACGGCCAGGAACGCGCCCGCCGGCAGCTGCCCGGCCCAGCGGCGCAGCAGGTCCTGGTGCCCGGGTACCCACTGCAGCACCGCGTTGGAGACGACCACGTCGGTGTCCGGCCGCGGCGTCCAGTCGCGCACGTCGAGGACCTGCGCGTCGACGCCGCGGGCGCGGGCGGCGTCCACCATCTCCGGGGAGCTGTCGGACGCCTCGAGCACCGCGTCGGGCCAGCGTTTCGGCAGGTCGACGGTCAGATTGCCGGGTCCGCAGCCCAGGTCGACCACTCGACGGGCGGACGTGGCCGGGATGCGCGCGATCAGGTCGTGGAACGGCCGCGCGCGCAGGTCGGAGTAGTCGAGGTACTTGGCCGGATCCCACATGAGACGTCCACCTCCGCAAGTAAACAGTACGGCTGTACTGAGTACGAGCGTACTGCTAGCGCTGCGGACCCGCCAGCTTCTCCGCGACCTCTTCGGCGATGGCCGAGACCAGCGCCGGGTCCGTGCCCGGGTCGGGGCGCACCTGCAGCACCGTGCCGTCGTGGCCGGGCACCTTGCGCTGCACGAACCAGGCGCCGCCGCCGGGCAGCTCGTGGCGGTGGCGCGTGCGCACCGAGCCGTCGACGCGCAGCCGCACCTGCTGCGGCACCTTGCCCGGGTCCGGCAGCCGGAACCGCACCGGCTCGAGGTCGCTCAGCACGACGACCCCGCCGGCGCGCTCGGTTTCCGCCGACTCGGTCAGTGTGAAGACGCCGTCGGCCCAGGTCGCCTTGGCCACCAGGTGCCAGCCGACGCGCCGGGCGCCGCCCTCGCCGTCCGGGAGCCACAGGCCGAGCGAGGTGACGACCAGGTGCCCGCCGCCCTCGACCGCCGCCGCGGCGATCACGTTCTCACCCGGCTCCGGGCGCGCCGGGAATCCTTCCGGGAGCCCGTTTCCGAAGATCCGGCTCAGCCAGCCCATCTCAGTCCCATCCGCTGGCGGCCTGCTGCCGCAGCGCTTTCCGGTACTGCTCCAGCGCCACCAGGTCGCCGAACAGCGCGCGGTAGTCGTCCGGCGCCTCGACCGGCGAAAGCCGCTGCAGCTTCGATTTGATCTCGCCGATCTGCCGGCCGACGAGGCTCTCCTGCACGCCCGCGAGCACTCCCGAGATGTACCGGGAGTCGACTTCGCCCAAGGCGCGCAACGGTTCCACGGACAGCTCGCTGAGCACCCGCCGGACCGTCCCTTCCGGACAGTGCTGCGCCGCGGCGTCCAGCAGCGCCGGGCCGGTGAGCCCGGACGCCGCGCCGCCCGCCTTGAGCACGGCCAGGTGGATCGCGACGTACACCGGGTGCGTGAACGCCTCCTCCGGCAGCGAGTCGTACTCCGGGCCGGCGATCGCGGGCTGCTGCAGCGCGGCCTTGAGCGCCTCGCGCTGGCCGGTGAACCGCGGGTCGCCCGGCGCGGGCCGCGGCAGATCCTGTTCCTTGGGCTCCGGCTCGGGCGCCTGCCTCGAGGCCGCCTGGCGCAACGGCGGCCCGCCGCGCTTCGCCGTGGCGCCCGCGCTGCCGCGCACCCGGTTCACCACCTGGGCCACGTCCTGCCAGCCCACCCACCAGGCCAGCTTGGACGCGTAGCCGTCGCGGCTGGCGCGGTCCTTGATCGACGCCACCATCGGCACCGTCTTCTGCAGCGCGGCGACCTGCCCGTCGACCGAGTCGAGGTCGAACTGCTTGAGCATGCTCTTGATCGCGAACTCGAACAGCGGCGTCCGGCGCGCGACCAGGTCCTTCACCGCCGCGTCGCCCTTGGCGATGCGCAGCTCGCACGGGTCCATGCCGTCCGGCGCGACCGCGATGTAGGTCTGCCCGGCGAAGGTCTGGTCGCCCTCGAACGCCTTGAGCGCGGCCTTCTGGCCCGCCGCGTCGCCGTCGAAGGTGAAGATCACCTCGCCGCGGAACGCGTCGTCGTCCATCATCAGCCGGCGCAGCACCTTCATGTGGTCCTCGCCGAACGCGGTGCCCGAGGACGCGACGGCCGTGGGCACCCCGGAAGCGTGCATCGCCATCACGTCGGTGTAGCCCTCGACCACGACCACCTGGTGCCGCTTCGCGATCTCGCGCTTGGCCTGGTCGAGGCCGAACATCACCTGCGACTTCTTGTAGATCGGCGTCTCGGAGGTGTTGAGGTACTTGGCCTCGATCCGGTCGTCGTCGAACAGCCGGCGCGCGCCGAAGCCCACCACGTCGTTGCCGACGTCGCGGATCGGCCAGACCAGCCGCCGGTGGAAGCGGTCCATCGGGCCGCGCTGGCCCTCCTTGGACAAGCCCGACGCGAGCAGCTCCTTGACCTCGAACCCGTGGTTGAGCAGGTACTTCGTCAGCTTGTCCCAGCCGCCGGGCGCGTAGCCGCAGCCGAACTGCTTCGCGGCCGCCGCGTCGAATCCGCGCTCCGACAGGAAGTCGCGGGCTGTGCGAGCCTCGTCGGTGGCCAATTGCTCGATGTAGAACGCGCTCGCCGCCCGGTGCGCCTCGATCAGCCGCGCGCGGGTGCCGCGGTCGCGCTGAGCCGCCCCGCCCCCGCCGCCCTCGTAGGTCAGCCGGAGCCCGGCCCGGTCGGCCAGCCGCTCGACCGCCTCGACGAACGAGACGAGGTCGATCTTCTGGATGAACTTGATGACGTCGCCGCCCTCGCCACAGCCGAAGCAGTGGAAGGTGCCGTGCGAGGGGCGCACATTGAACGACGGGGTCTTCTCGTTGTGGAACGGGCAGAGGCCCTTGAGGCTGCCTCCGCCGGCCCGCCGCAGCGCGACGTACTCCCCGATGACCTCGTCGATCCGGTTGCGCTCACGCACCTCCGCGATGTCGCTCTCCCGAATCCGTCCTGCCACGGCATCCACTCTAGTTCTCCCGCCCCGGCGCCCGTGCGGCACACTCTCCCCTTATGCGCACACCTTCGGCTCTGGCCGGTTTCGCCGACGAGTTCGCGGCGCACCGGGGGCACCTGCTGGGCGTGGCCTACCGGCTCACCGGCACGCGGGCGGACGCCGAGGACGCCGTGCAGGAGTCGTGGCTGCGGCTGGCCGGGCTGGACGACGCGGGCCGCGCGGCCATCCGCGATCTGCGCGGCTGGCTGACCACGGTGGTCGGCCGGATCTGCCTCGACCGGCTGCGCTCGGCGGCGGTGCAGCGTGAGCGGTACGTGGGCCAGTGGCTGCCGGAGCCGATCGTGACGCCGTTCGGCATGCCGGTGAGCGAAGACCCGCTGGACGCCGCCGTGCGCGACGACGGCATCCGCATGGCTGCGATGGTGGTGCTCGACAAGCTGACGCCGGAGCAGCGCGTCGCCTTCGTGCTGCACGACGCGTTTTCGGTCCCGTTCGGCGAGATCGGCGACATCCTGGGCTGCTCGGCCGACGCCGCGCGCCAGCACGGCTCCCGCGGGCGGCGGGCGCTGGCCCAGGCGGACCCGCCGCAGCGCGTCGAGCTGTCCGAACAGCAGCACCTGCTGGAGAAGTTCGTCACCGCGCTGCTGGCCGGCGACATCCGCGGGATGACCGAGCTGCTGCACCCGGACGTGGTGCTGATAGGCGACTCGGACGGCAAGGGCCGCACCACCCGCCAGATCATCGCCGGCCCGGACAAGCTGGTCCGCTTCCTGCTGGGCCTGATGCAGAAGTACGAGCCGGGCCTGTTCGGCCGCGGCGCCCCGGTGCTGGTCAACGGCGACCTCGGCCTGTGGCTGCCGGCGCTGCCGGGACGCGAGGGCTTCCTCGCCCTCGACGAGCACGTCCAGGCCATGAGCATCCGGGACGGCCGCATCGTCGCCGTCTACGACATCGTGAACCCCGACAAGCTCACCCGCATCACCCGCCCCGAGCTGCCCTGAGCCCCGCTCACGGCAGCGGGACGCGGCAGGCCTCGCCCGAGGTGAAGCCCTGGTCGACGATGCCGAGGGCGCTGTTCACCCGGGCGCGGGAGTTCTCGAGGCCGATCTGGTAGGTCAGCTCGACCACCCCGTCCCGGCCGAACTCGGCCTCCAGCTCGGCCACCTGCTCGTCGGTGACGGTGACCTGCGCGCCCGTCATCGCGTCGGCGTAGGCCAGGGCCAGGCGCTCGGGGCGGGAGAACGCGGGCGAATCCGCGTAGTCGTCGATGTGCTTGAGGCGCTCGATGTCGAGGCCGTCGTGGCGCTGCAGCATGGTGCCGAAGTCGACGCACCACGAGCAGCCGATGCTCGTGGCGACGCGGTACACGGCCAGCTCACGCACACTCGCGGGCAGCCGTTTCGACGCCTTCTCCGCGAGCAGCTCGTGCAGCACGCTCGCGCGCAGCAGCCCCGGATGGTGCGCCACCACGGCCATCGGCGCGGGCACGGCGCCGTACCGGCGGCCCGCGATGCGGTAGATCAGCTTCAGGAACGGGCCGGCTTCGGTGGCGCGCTTCGCCGGGATACGGGACATGGTCGTCTCCTCCTCTGGGGTGATTCGGGAGGAGGACGGGACAGCTGCGGGGAATGTGACGCCTCAGCGGACGGCGGTGATCGGGCGCACGTCCCAGATCCACACGCCGTCGACGAACTCCGCGGGCTTGCGCAGCAACAGGTCCACGGTGGCGCGGTAGGCGTCGGAGTGCTCCCGCGGGATCAGCACCAGCACGCTGGCGTGCCAGTAGCGCAGATCGTCGATGGCCTGGTCGCGGGCGGTGTCGTCGACCGGCGCGGCGGTGCCCGAATCGCGGATCTGGTCCAGCAGCGCGGAAGTCGGCCGCTGGACGGCGCCGTACCGGCCCCGCTTGTCATTCGGACCGCTGGGGCCGACGAAGTAGCCCTCCGGCATCGCGTAGCCGAGGCCGGCGTCGACCTGCCAGTGCAACGGCTCCGACTCGCCCGAGCTGGGCAGCGGCACGGGCACCACGGTGCCGCCCGGCGCCACGTACGTCCGCCAGGTGCCGTCGGCGAAAAACGCCGGCGTGGGCGGGCGGTCCTTGACCAGCAGTTGCGTCGGCGCGATCGGCAGCAGCACCGCGATCACGGCGCCGATCCACATCAGCCGCACCGGCAGCCGTCGCTGGCCTTCTCCCGGTTCGGGCAGCGCGGCCGCCGCCGTGAACACCCGGTCGGTGGCGATCGCGAGCAGCGCGCCGATCGCCGGCACACAGGCCATCGCGAGCCGCGACTCCAGCAGCGATTCGAACAGCGGCAGGTTCGCCAGCAGCTTCCACGGCCCGGGCACGCCGGTGTCCACGTGCACCACCACGAGGTCCACGCCGAGCGAGAGCCAGGCCATCAGGAACATCGAGATCGCGATCGAGCGCGCGACGACCTCCCGCCACAGCCAGATCGTCACCACGACCATCAGCACGATCAGCGGCCAGCCGAAGAACGCGTTCTCCTCGGTCCGGTTGAGCGAAACGTCGGCGGCCTCGGCGGGCTGGCCGGCGATCGACTGCGTGGCGAACCGGGTGAACGCCGCGGTGTCGTTGCCGACCTGGCCGTGCTCCAGCGCGGTGTAGCTCTGCGGGCCGAAGAACTGCCACCACAACGGGAAAGCGAGCAGCACGAACGCCAGCACCAAGGCGATCCCGCCGCCGAGCAGCGTCGGCCGGACCATCGCCTTCAGCTCGCGCGGACGGGAAGCGCAGTAGGCGACGGCGAAGATCACGAAGCTCAGCGCGAAGATCAGCAGCGGCTCTTCGCCCAGGAACACCTGGTACGCGGTGAGCACGCCGAGCCAGATCCCGTTGCGCACCGGCTTGACGCCCTGCGCGATCCGGATCACCTTGAGCGCCAGGAACGGCAGCACGAACCAGGCGACGAAGTTCGGGTGCGCGTTGGCGTGCGAGATGATCGGGGGCGCGAACCCGGCGACGGCGCCGCCGATCGCCGCGGAAACCCGGTGCCGCACCAGGTGCCGCGAGAACACCCAGTACCAGGCGGCCGCCGTGCCGGCCAGGCTGCCGGTGAGCGCGATGGCCCAGGTCGCGGTGGGGCCGAACGTCAGCGTGATCGGCGTGAGCGGGATGGAGACGCCGAGCATGGCCGTGTTGGCCATCATGTTCACGCCGAGCGGGTAGTTCTGCAGGTCCGTGGTGAACGGGTTCTGCAGGTGCAGCACGGACTTCGCGGTGACGGAGAAGAACCACTCCCACATGTTCTGGTCCGACGCGCTGTTCCACAGGTAGCCGTGGCCGAGGTCGGCCCACAGCCCGCCGAACAGCACCACCGAGAACGCCAGGTACGCGCCCACGATGCCCGCGTCGGACCAGGAGCGGCGCAGCTTCGGCTCGGCCACGGTCGTGGGCGGGCCGGTCACGACGGGGATCAACTCGGTCCTCGCCTCCGGTTGGAAAAGGCTCACTACGGGCGCACCACCCGCGCGAAGAAGTACACCGCACCGGTGCCGGCGTGCCGGACCAGGAGCAGGAACGGCCGGTCGACCTGAACGTCGACGGGTTCGGACATGTCGAGCGACAGGGTGCGCATCGTGATCGCGGTGGCGGCGGCGCCCTCGAGGCCCTGCTCGTCGACCCGGAGCACGGCCTGGTGCAGCACGCTGTCCACCCAGAACGGCTTGGTCGCGGTCAGCCCGGTCAGGTCGGCATCCGGCTGGAACATCTCGCGGACGCCGAGGGACTTCAGCGCGCTGTCGAGATCGGTGCGGACGTCAAGCGAGATCTTCGGCAGCGCGAGGCGGACCTTCTGGCGCCGCGTGCCCTCGATCAGGGCGGCGAGGCGGTGCTCGTCCAGCGCGGCCTCGGCGGGTTCGAGATCACCGTCCGGCAGGAGGACAACGGCCTGGACGCCGCCGACCGCGTTCAGCGTGACGACCTGCCAGCCGTCGGCCTGCTGGTAGCCGACGGTCTCCTGGAGGTGCATGGTCGGCACGTCGCGCGAGCCGCCGGGCCCGTGGAACGCGGCGGGCGCGGTGGCGCCTTCGGGGAACGGGAAGCGCCAGGCGGTTTTGAGGTAGAGCGCGTTGACGATGCTGGCCCGGGTGTCGGTGTCGAGGGAGCCGGGAGGCAGCAGCTCCGGGATCAGGCCGCGGGTGGTGCGGCGGACGTCGGTGTTGATCAGCTCGCGGGCTGCTTCGGGGTCAGGGCTGAACGGCGCGGTCTCGGTCTTGCTGCCGGGCCAGGCTTCGAGTTCGGTTCGGAAGCTGTCCTCGACGGTGATGAGGTCGGAAGCCCAGAGCGTGTTCGCGACGGCGAGGATCGCGGCTTCGTCGTTCAGGATCGCGGCTTCGCGCAGGACGCGGGCGTGGGGTTCGAGGTCGGCGGCGGCGGTGGTGGTGGTGGTGGCTTCGCCGGTGCCGTTGCCGGTCGCAGTGCCCTCGCCGGTGCCGGTGCCTTCGCTGGTCCCGGCCAGCAGCGCGAGCAACTCGTCGGCGGTGCGCCCGCGAGCAGCCCGGCTGACCAGCCCCAACGCGCTCGCCGCGGAGTACGGCGAGAAACACGCGTCAACCCCGCCTGCCGCAGCGGCCCGGTGGAGTGCGAGCGTGAACCTCAGGTGGCTGTCGACGGCCATGCGGCGACCGTACCGGAACGCCCCTGACCGCGGCGCGGAACACCGGACCTGCCGCGAAGGTCCCTGAAGGCCACCTTGAGGGCATGTCGGTCCCTGAAGGTGGCCTTCAGGGCGCTCGCCAAGCTGTGAAGGGGTCCTTCACCGCGTCCAGCGCCGGTAAGGAGGCCTTGACCGCGTCCGCACCGGCAAGGACGCTTTCACCCCTGCGTCCCGCGGCGGAAAAGTGACCTTCACGTGTCCGGCACGAGCGCTCCACCACGTCAGGGCGCGCCAGCAAGGAGTCCTTCGCCGCGTCGAGCGCAGGCAAGGACTCCTTCACCGCGTCAGGCGCGCCGGTAAGGAGTCCTTGCCTGCGTCCAGCGCCAGCAAGGAGGCCTTCACCGCGTCGAGCGCAAGCAAGGACTCCTTCACCGCGTCCAGCGCCGGTAGGGAGGCCTTCACCGCGTCGAGCAGGGGTCCGGCAGCGGTCAGCCAGGCCGCCCGACGTGCCAGCGGTGCCACTCGTGGGCTTGGGCGTCGGTCAGGGAGGCGACCTGGTCGACGAGTACGCGCAGGCGCGCGGCGTCGTCCGGGGCCGCTCGCCAGGCCGGGGCGAAGAGCGGGTCGAGTGAGTCCGGGGCGCGGCGGCCGAGGGCGGCGACCAGTTCGACGATCAGCTCGCGCTGGCCGTCCTGCATGGCCAGGCGGCGGCGGTCGCTCATCACGTAGCGCAGGGCCAGGGCCTTGAGCAGCGCCACTTCCGCCGCGACCTGGTCCGGGACGGCCAGGCGCGCGCCGTACCGGGTGAGCGGGCCCTCGCCGTACACGCCGCGGGTGCCGGTGACCACGGCGGAGGCGAAGCGGCCGACCAGCTCGCTGGTCAGGCGTTTCAGGGCGACCTGCGCGCGCAGCGACCCGTCCGGGGCCGTCCGCACCAGGTCGGCGACCACGGGCAGGTCGAGCAGCTCCTTCGCCGCACCCTCCAAAGTGGACACCGACTGGGTGGAGAAGTGCCGCGCCGCCGCCTCGGCCACGGCCGCGCGCTCGTCGGAGTCGGCGAGCACGCCGAGGCGGATGCGGCCGGCCAGCACCCCGTCCTCGACGTCGTGCACCGAGTACGCCACGTCGTCGGACCAGTCCATGATCTGCGCTTCGATGCACCGCCGCTGCCCCGGCGCGCCGGCCCGGATCCACTGGAACACGGGCACGTCGTCGGGGTACACGCCGTACTTCTGCTCGCCCGGGCGGCGCTCCCACGGGTACTTCATCGTCGCGTCGAGGCACGCGCGCGTGAGGTTCAGCCCCGCCGTGGCGCCGTCCTCGGCGACGGCTTTCGGCTCCAGCCGGGTGAGGATGCGCAACGTCTGCGCGTTGCCCTCGAAGCCGCCGCAGGCCTGCGCGACCTGGTTCAGCGCCTTCTCGCCGTTGTGCCCGAACGGCGGGTGGCCGATGTCGTGCCCGAGCCCGGCGGTGTCCACCAGGTCCGGGTCCACGCCCAGCTCCTCGGCGATGCCGCGGCCGATCTGCGCGACCTCCAGCGAGTGCGTGAGCCGGGTCCGCGGCACGCCGCTGACCTCGGCGCCCTCCCCCGGCCCGACCACCTGGGTCTTGCCCGCGAGCCGCCGCAGCGCGGCCGAGTGCAGCACCCGCGCGCGGTCGCGGGAGAACGCGCTGCGCCCGTCCGCTCGCGCACCCGCCAGCGCCGCGCCCTTGGGTGCCTCGGCCAGCACCCGGGCGCGGTCGTGCTCGCTGTACCCGTCACTCACCCCGCCAGCTTAGGCGCGGGGTCCGACAATTCAGCCCAGCATCGTGTCGAACAGCTCGTCCGCCGGCGACTTCGTGAGCTTGTAGAACAGCAGCGCGCCGGTCTCGCGGAAGATGTAGCGGATCTGCGTGCCGCGCTCCTGCACGATCGGCCCGCTGTGCGTCGGCGCGGTCCAGGCGTCCAGGCCCAGGTCCTCGGCCATGGTGCGGCTGCGGAACGAGTGCCACGGGTCGCTCACCAGCACCGCCGTGTGCCAGCCGCGCGCCTGCACCTGGTCGGACACCGCGCGCAGGCTGCGCAGGGTGTCGCTGCCCTCGCCCACGGCGAGCGTCGCCGACTGCGGCACGCCGTGCTTGGTCAGCCACAGCACGCCCGCCTGCGCCTCGGTGTAGTTGTCCGCGGCCTTCTTCCCGCCGGCGGTGACGATGGTCTTCGCGACGCCCGCGTCGTACAGCTGCTTCGCCTTCTCCAGCCGCGCGGAGAAGATGTCCGACGGCTTCCCGTTGTACTGCGCGGCGCCGAGCACCACGATCACGTCGGCCTGCGAGCGGTCGTTCCCGCGCGCCACCTGCCACACCCGGAACGCCGTGCCGCCGACGACGGCCAGCAGCACCAGCACCGCGCCGAACGCGACCCGGCGCAGCCAGCTCGCGCGCGTCGGCCTCGTTCTCGGTGGGGCAGCACTCATGCCCGCCATCCTGGCAGAGCCACGAACGGGTGAGGCGCAGACACCCCGGGCACTACAGCCAGCCGCGCTCCTCGGCGAGCCGGACGGCCTCGGCCCGCGTTCGCGCCCCCGTTTTGCCGATCGCCGCCGACAAGTGGTTGCGCACAGTGCCTTCCGAGAGGAAAAGCGCCTTCGCGATGTCGGCGACGGTGCTGCCGTCCTTGGCCGTGCTCAGCGCGTCACGCTCGCGCGCGGTCAGCGGGCTCGCGCCCGTGGCGAGCGATTCGGCGGCGAGCGCCGGGTCGACCACTCGCAGTCCACTGTGGACGCGGCGGACGGCCTCCACGAGCTGTTCCGGCGGAGCGTCCTTCACCACGAAGCCCGCCGCGCCCGCCGCCATCGCGCGCGCGAGGTACCCGGGGCGGCCGAACGTGGTGCAGATGATCACCCGGCAGGACGGCAGCGCCTGGTGCAGCTCGGCGGCCGCGGTCAGGCCGTCCTTGCCGGGCATCTGGACGTCGAGCAGCGCGACGTCGGGCTTCGCCTCCCGGGCCGCGGCGACCACCTCCTCGCCGGAGCCGACCTGCCCCACGACCTCGATGTCGGCTTCCAGCCCCAGCACGGTGGCCAGCGCGCCGCGCACCATCGCCTGGTCGTCGGCCAGCAGTACCCGGATCAAGCCAGTCCCCCCGCGGTCTCGGCCCGCACCGCCGGGGCGGCCGCGGTGGCCGCCTCCGGTTCCGGGACCTCCGCCCGGACGGCCAATCCTCCCCCGGGCCGGACGCTCGTGCGCAGCGTCCCCCCGACCGCCGCCAGCCGTTCGGACAATCCGCGCAGGCCGTTGCCCGCCACGACTTCGGTCGCGGTGCCGTCGTCCTCCACCTCGAGCCAGCCGCAGCCCAGCCGGACCTTCACCCGGCTCGCCCCCGAATGCCGCAGCACGTTCGTGATGGCCTCGCGCAGCACGTAACCGAAGGTGCTCCGCAGCTCGGCCCGCACATTGTCGACCGCGTGCGGCAGGTCCGCCTCGATCTCCGCCGCCCGCAACGCCGCCCGCGCGCCGGCGATCTCCGCGGGCAGCGACACCTCGCGGTACTCCGTGACCGTGGCCCGCACGTCCGAAAGCGCGCTGCGGGTGAGGCCCTCGACCTCGCGGATCTCCTGGACCGCGCGCGGGATGTCGCCGGAGCTTTCCAGCACCCGCCGCGCCAGGCCGGCCTTCACGGTGATCGTGGTCAGGCTGTGGCCCAGCAGGTCGTGCAGGTCGCGGGCCACGCGCTCGCGCTCGGTGGCGACGGCGAGCGTGCCGATCTCCCGGTTCGCGATCTCCAGCCGCCGGATCGCGCGGATCAGGTTGGACATGAAGAACATGGCCGCCGTGACGCCCGCGACCGAGCCGAGGTCGCCGGTGCTGCCGGCCAGCCTGCCGACCGCGAACAGCAAGGCCATGGCCACCAGCATCCCTGCGACGTCGAAGATCAGCGCCCACGCGGCGGGCAGCAGGAACGCGATGGTGGCGGTGGCGTAGAGCAGGACGTACGAGCTGGCCCCCGGCACCATCACCGTGGCGATGCCCACCGCCAGCATCGCCAGGCTGAACAGCAGCTTGGTGCGGCGCTCCCGGCCGAACATCGTCGGGAAGACCAGGTACATGACGCCGTAGCCGCACAGCAGCAGCCATTCCAGCACGTGCAGCGGCGTGAACTCGGACTGGAGCAGGTACTGCGTCGCCGGGATCAGGAACGGCAGGAGGAATACGAGGCCGACGATCCACCACCGCCCGCCGTGCGGCCGGTCCTGGCCCGAATCGCCGATCGGATCGGCCCACCACGTGTCGCGGTCGGCCAGCACCGACCGCCCCCGGCTCTGTGTCTCCGCCATCTCGGCCCTGCCCCCGTTCCCTCTGGTCAAACCCGCGCGCTGTCCTTACGGTAACGCCTGATCACGAGCGTCCCGAGGACGATGGTCCAGGCGCCGAGCACCGCGACCGCCGTCGGGAAGGCCACCAGCATCTCGTTCGTCACGGCGGGGCGCACCAGGCCGAGCACCCAGTAGGTCGGCATCGCCTGCGCCAGCTGGTGCATCCAGCCCGGCATGGTCTCGAGCGGGATCCACAGCCCGCCCAGGAAGCCCATGCCCAGCATCACGATCATGTTCACCGGCTGCATCGACTCCGGCGTGCCGAACTGGCCCAGCAGCAGGCCGAGCAGCACGAGCGGGATGGTGCCGAGCCAGATCCCGACGATGATGCGGACCCAGCCGGCCGCGTCGAGGTGCACACCCTCGGCGAAGACCGCGAGCAGCGGCACCAGCACCAGCGCGGGCAGGCCCACGAGCAGGCCCGAAAGCGCTTTGCCGCCGAGGTAACCCGCGCCCGAGAGCGGGGTCAGCCGCAGCTGCCGTTGCCAGCCGGTGGCGCGTTCGACGGCGAGCTTGGCGCCGTTCATGGTGGCCGCGGCGAAAGCGCCGAAGGCCATCATGTTGACCATGACCACGGCGACGATCGCCGCGTGGTCCGGGTCGCTGGCCTTGGTGAAGACGTTGGCCTGCAACAGGAACATCAAGACCGGGAAGGCGACCACGAACACGATGAACCGCGGCGAGCGGAACAGCCGCCGGACTTCGACGGTGAGGTAGCTGAGGTTCATCGGCCTGCTTCTTCCGGGTCGGTCTCGCTCGCGGTCAGGGAAAGGAAGGCGCCTTCGAGGCCGACGGCGCTGATCTCGATGTCGCGCACGTCCGGCACTGCCGTCATGAGTGCCCGCAACGTGGTGTCGGAGGCGGAGCTCGAAATGGCGACGCGCTCGCCGCGCAGCTCGAACTCGGTGACGCCGGGCAGCCGCCCCACCAGCCGTCCGATCTCGTCGTCCGCGCCGGGCAACACGGCGCGGATGGTGCGCCCGCCGGCCAGCGCGCGAACCTGAGCCACGGACCCGTCGGCGACGACGCGGCCGGAGCGCATCAGGACCACCCGGTCGGCGAACTCCTCGGCCTCTTCCAGGTAATGCGTCGCGAACAGGACGGTGCGGCCGCTCTCGGTGAAGGCGTACATGGACTTCCAGAACTCGCGCCGCGTGCCGACGTCCATCGCGGCGGTCGGCTCGTCCAACACAAGAAGGTCCGGGTCCGACACCAGCGCGACGGCGAACCGCACCCGCTGCTTCTGCCCGCCGGACAGCTTGTTCGCCCGCCGGTCGGCCAGGTCGGCGATCCCCGCGCGCTCCAGCGCCTCGGCCAGCGGCATCGGCCGCCGATGCAGATTCGCGACCATGCCGACGGTCTCGCGCACGGTCAGGTCGTCGAGCAGCGTGCCGCCCTGCAGCATCGCCCCGATCATCCCCGCGCGCACGGCCCCGGCGGCGGTCTTGCCGAACACGCTGACCTCGCCCGCGTCGGGCCGGCTGAGCCCCAGAATCAGGTCGACGGTGGTGGATTTCCCGGCGCCGTTCGGCCCGAGCAGTGCCACTACTTCGCCTGGCGCGATCGTCAAGTCGACGCCGTCGACGGCGCGCACGTCGCCGTACTGCTTCCTCAACCCGGTCAGGTGTACGGCCGCCCCCGCCGCGACGTCCCGCGCCCCGCGTTCGGCCTGTGTGGTTTCCATGTCCTGAACTGTGGCGCTGGGAGCGAGGCGGGCCACAGGCCTTGCGTCATGACGTGGGCATGACAGGTGTCAGGGGTGGGGTGATGCCTCTCGGACCGCGCGGTGCCCGGGCGGGAGACGCTCTCCGGTACCAGAGAAACTCAACGAATGGGGTTATCCTCGAACTCGTAGTCTCCCAGCCAAGCCAACTGAACACCCACACCCGCATAGCTGGGCGCCTCGATCTTCTCGATCTCCGCAGTAATGAACTGCTTGATTCGCTCCATGTCAGCGGAATCCACGATCACCAGCGACCGCCCCATCAGAAACCCTTCGCGGGCGATCGTCGCCTGCAACGCCTTGGGCGTGCACACGATAAACTGGACTATCTCCTCACCCCTGGGGTCGTTGTCCGGTCCGACGATGACTTGAAGCGGAAGCCAGAAATTATCTGGGTCCTCGGGGCTGAAGTTGCGGAGGTCGGCATCCGCCGTCTCGAAGTAACGAACTTTTGGCTTCATGGCATATCCGTAATGTTGAGGTGAAGGTTCTTGTAATTCCCACTGATTGTCGCCCGCCGTGGGAAGTTGGTCTGACATCGAGGCCCCTTCGCGGTCTCGAAACCCCAGCACCGACGAATACGGCCGCCGGGACCAGGAAGACTCACCGAATGGGGTTATCCTCGAACTCATAGTCTCCCAGCCAAGCCAACTGAACACCCACACCCGCATAGCTGGGCGCCTCGATCTTCTCGATCTCCGCAGTAATGAACTGCTTGATCCGCCCCATGTCAGCCGAATCCACAATCACCAGCGAACGCCCCATCAGAAACCCCTCACGAGCCACCGTCGCCTGCAACGCCTTGGGCGTGCACACGATAAACTGAACTATCTCCTCACCCCTGGGGTCGTCATCCGGGCCGACGATGACGTGAATCGGGAGCCAGAAGTTTTCCGGGTCCTCGGGGCTGAAATTATCAAGGTCGGCATCGGCTGTGTCGAAGTAACGCACTTTTGGCTTCATAGTTTTGTCCGTAATGTTGAGATGGAGATTCTTGAAGTTCCCAATGATTGTCGGCCGCATGGGAGGTTGGCCTGCTACCGTTGCCCGCTGCGCTTAGGGTCAAGTCGGGTCTTTGAACGTGAGCGGGCGGCAATTCGCAACCCGTCAGCGCTCACTATCGCCTTCCCGTCCGTAGAGAACCGCCAACCCAGGCCGGCCCGGGTCGCGCCCACTCTAGCGGCCTCCCCTTTGGTCACAAAACCCATTAAGTCGACCTTCTTGTTGTTGCGCGCAGCGTCTTCCAGCATGCGTCCAGCTCCCTCACACGAGCAGCCTGCGGGCCACCTGCCGCTCCGGGCTCCTCGGCCAGCCGACCGGCTTCAGCCGCCGCCTGGGCCGCGTCCGCTGCCTGATCAGCCGAGATACCAGTCTGGTGTGCCCACGACTGACTCGCGTTCACAGCAGTGACGGCGCGCGCAGCTTACACTCGAGCCGTGGCTGCCGGTTCCTCGGACGGAACGCACTACTCACCCACGGAACGGGTCTTCACCTCGACGACCGGCCGGCTTGACACCCGAAATCCCCAGCGCCCAGCTCCACCCCATGCGACTGTCAGGACTCCGATCAGCTATTTCTCCCAGAATTTTTCCGCCTCTTCACTCATTCCGTAGAAATGTCCTTTCCGATCTTGCTCTTTCAGGTCAGGCAGACCGTCGGATGACATTCTTTTGCTATCTTCATTCGACAATTCGGGAAGTTTCTTTCTTCTGGCCCGCTTGAGCTTTCGCGGGTGCCCCTCGTGCACAAAGACCGCAGCCAGAGAGGATGCAGTCGCCAGCATCATGCTCCCGCCGGAAGGAGTCGATGGGCCTTTTAACAAGAGCCACTCCGCCACCCCGCAGATCCTCATGAGTTCATCATTTGAGCAAGTCAAAGCCCAATCGGACGCTTCGCCTTCGCCGTATTCAAGCAGGTCTCTCGAGATCAACCCTCTGCTCACAGAAAACACCATTACGCGGTCCTGACCGTTCGTATCCGAACCTAGGAATATGCAACATAACCTGCATCACTACGTCGCTGACAGCCACGGATCGAGGCCAGCTTGATTCTCCAGCACTCTTCACGTTCTCCGCGATCAATTCCAGTCACTCCAGGTAATTCACTTAGACACTCTCCGTTCTGGTCCAAAAATCCTTGAAACCCTCGGTAACGCCGTAATAGGTTCCTTTTTTCTGGATAATCCAGCAACGAAATCCTATCCAGAAGAGCATCGGAATAACTACGTGAATCCGCCCGGATATTCTTTCGAATCTTACGCCGCAGCAGCCAAGGGCTACCTTCTTTTACAAATTCGGCAGCCAACGCGACAGCTTTATCCACCATCATCCCCGCCTCCGACGGAGTCGTCGGCCCCTGGTACATCAACCAATCAGCGACGCGACAGACTCGCACGAATTCTTCATCGGAGCATCCCAGTGCCCAATCGGCCACAACATCCTCGCCGTACTGCGCAGAACTCTGCGCAATCGATCTTCGCGTCGTCGAAACATTTTTCTCCCTGCGCTTCGACTTGCCTGGTTCGGAGTTGACCCCGGAGTCAGGTCGCGCCAAAACTTCCCGTACCCCAAAAATTCTTCAGCTCTCCCGTAACGCCGTAGAATTTACCTTTCTCCCTCAGTTCAGGCAGAGACGGATCCTCTCTCTTCTCCATTTCTTCAGACCATCCTGGCGGAAAATCCGAGAGCTTCTTACGTCGACTCCTCGCAAGCTCCCTTGGCGCACCCTCGCGGACGAATACCGCTGCGACAGCGATCCCTCGCGCAACCATCATGCTCGCACCCGAGGGCGTTTTCGGTCCATACAACAGTATCCAGTCCGCAACTCCGCAAACTCGGATAAATTCATCATCACTGCAGAAAAAGACCCACTTGGCCGCCTCCTCTTCGCCGTATTCGAGTAGACCTTTTGCCGCCAACACCCTGCTAGTGGAAAGCATCCCAACCCTTCACTGCCTCGTTCAGGCGAGTGGACGGGGAAATTATTCCCCCCAAAACTTCTCCGCCTCTTCGGTCACTCCATAGAAACGTCCTTTCGCGTCTTGCTCTTCCCGATCCGGCCGACCACCAGATGAAATTCTCTCACGCTCTTCGAGAGATAGCTCAGGAAGTTTTTTCCGTCTTGACCGCTTGAGCTTCCGTGGGTGCCCATCGTGAACGAATACCGCAGCCAGGGACGCTGCAGTCGTCAGCATCATACTGGCACCGGACGGGGTAGATGGACCCTTCAGCAGGAGCCAATCCGCGACTCCGCAGACCCTTATGAGCTCATCGTCCGAACAAGTCAAAGCCCAATGGGATACTTCGCCTTCATCGTATTCAATCAGACCTCTTGCGATCAATCCACGACTAGCGCTCAACATGATCGCACGATCCTTTACCCCGCATGTCCATGCTTTTCGAATTGATCAGCCATCCGGAAGCATACCGATCCGGGCGCCATCGCCCCGGTACAGGACAGGCACCCGGCCACGTCAACCCCACGTCTTGTGCGCTGGGCATGGACGCATCACGGCCCGGAAACGCCGAACGGCCCTCCCCCAACCAGGGAAGGGCCGTTCGAGAAGAAGCGTTCAGCAGCCGATCAGCCGCGCGCCCAGGTAGGACTCCACCTGGTCGATCGCGATGCGTTCCTGCTTCATGCTGTCGCGTTCGCGGATGGTGACTGCGTTGTCTTCGAGGGTGTCGAAGTCCACGGTGACGCAGTACGGGGTGCCGATTTCGTCCTGGCGGCGGTAGCGGCGGCCGATGGCCTGGGCGTCGTCGAAGTCGACGTTCCAGTGCTTGCGCAAGGTGGCCGCGAGGTCGCGGGCCTTGGGCGAGAGGTCGGCGTTGCGCGAGAGCGGCAGGACGGCCGCCTTGTACGGCGCGAGGCGCGGGTCCAGGTGCAGGACCGTTCGCTTGTCCATGCCGCCCTTGGCGTTCGGGACCTCTTCTTCCTCGTACGCGTCGACGAGGAACGCCATCATCGAACGGCCCACGCCCGCCGCCGGCTCGATCACGAACGGGCGGTAGCGCTGGCCCGAAGCCTGGTCGAAGAACGACAGGTCCACGCCCGAGTGGTTCGAGTGCGTGGTCAGGTCGAAGTCGGTGCGGTTGGCGATGCCTTCCAGCTCGCCCCACTCCTGGCCCGCGTTGAACGCGAAGCGGTACTCGATGTCGACGGTGCGCTTCGCGTAGTGCGAGAGCTTTTCCTTCGGGTGCTCGAAATGGCGCAGGTTCTCGGCCTTGATGCCGAGGTCCTTGTACCACTCGGTGCGCGTGTCGATCCAGTACTGGTGCCAGGTCTCGTCCTCGCCCGGCTCGACGAAGAACTCCATCTCCATCTGCTCGAACTCACGCGTGCGGAAGATGAAGTTGCCCGGCGTGATCTCGTTGCGGAAGGACTTGCCGACCTGGCCGATGCCGAACGGCGGCTTCTTGCGCGAGGCCTGCTGCACGTTGTTGAAGTTCACGAAGATGCCCTGCGCCGTCTCCGGGCGGAGATAGGCCAGGCCCTCCTCGGACTCGACCGGGCCGAGGTAGGTCTTCAGCATCATGTTGAAGTCGCGCGGCTCGGTGTACTTGCCGCGGGTGCCGCAGTTCGGGCACGGCACGTCGGACAGGTCGTCCTCCGAGGTCTCCTTGCCGGTGCGCTCCGAGTACTCCTCGGCGAGCTGGTCGGCACGGAACCGCTTGTGGCACGAAAGGCACTCGATCAGCGGGTCGGTGAACACGTTCACGTGACCGGAGGCGACCCAGACCTGGCGCGGCAGGATGACCGACGAGTCGAGGCCGACCACGTCCTCGCGGCCCTGCACCATGGTCTTCCACCACTGGCGCTTGATGTTGTCCTTCAGCTCCACGCCGAGCGGCCCGTAGTCCCACGCCGACCTGGTGCCGCCGTAGATCTCCCCCGACGGGAAGACGAAGCCACGGCGCTTGCACAGACTGACGACGGTTTCGATGGTGTTGGCGGGCACTCCACGCTCCGGACGCATGCGGGGACGGTTATCGGACCTAGTGTCGCGTGATCCTGTTCGTCTTGCGCTTGCCAGGAAACAGGAACACACAACACTAGAACGTCCAGCCTATCCGGCCGCCCCCGCGGCACCTCCGGCGGAGGTCAGGAGGGCTCAGGGCCGGGTCACTAGCTCGGCCGTGGCGACGCGGTTGTCGTCGTAGCCCTCGGTGCCGCCGACGTAGTCGCCGCCGCAGGTGACGAGCACCAGCCGGTGCGGGCCGTCGGGGGAAAACAGCTTCTCCGACTCCGCGGCGAGGCCCGACTTGTGGATCGTGCGCACGTCGTCGACCCGGTAGCCCCACTGCGCGCCCGCGGTGTCCGTGACGGTCACGACCTGGCCCGCCTTCACCTGCCACAGCTGGTTGAACGGGCCGGTCTTGCCCTTCCAGTTGACGTGCCCGGAGAACAGCGTGACGCCCTTGTCCGCGCCGAGCCCGGAGCCCCACCACGCGGCCTCGTCGAGGCTCTGCGGGATGACCAGCGCCCCGTCGGCGCCGACGTCCTCGGCCACCAGCTTCGCGCTGCCGCCGGCGGGCAGGCGGACCGTGCCGGGGGTCTTGCCGGGATCGGCCTGGGGCTGCTGCCCGCCCTGGGCGGCGGGCGCTTGCTGCGACGTCGCCGACGGCGCCGGGCCGGCGACCTGGTCGGCCTGCCCGCACCCGGTGGCCAGCGCAGCCACCACCGCGGCCCCGATGGCCAGCCGCACCCACCGCCGCGAGCCCGTCACGGCCTGTTCCTGTGTCCCCTGCATCGTGCTCCCTGGTTCGGCGTGTACTCGCCGGGAGACATGCCGCGGGAGACGCGGCGGGTTGCACCGAGCTTGACGGCCGGGTGTCAGTCCGGGCGCGAGACCAGGTTCGCTGTCACGATCCGGTTCTCGTCGTAGCCCTCGCTGCCGCCGACGTAGTCCCCGCCGCAGGTGACGAGCACCAAGCGGTGCGGGCCACTCTGCGCGAACCACTGCGGGGCCTGCGCGGGCAGCTGCCCCTTCCCGACGGTCACGGCGCCGGTCACGCGGTAGAGCCACCGGCCGCCGGCGGAGTCGACGATGCTCACGTTGTCCCCGGTGCGGATCCGCCAGAGGACGTCGAACGGCCCTTTCGTGCCGGCCCAGTTGACGTGGCCGGACAGCACGGCAGCGCCTTGTTCGGCGCCGAGCCGGGCGCCCCACCACGCGGCGTCGCCGAGCCCGCGCGGGATCGGCAGCACGCCGTCACGGGTCACCTCGGTGCGCACCAGCCGCGCCTCGGAACCGTCCGGCAGCTGGACGGTTCCGGGCCGCTGCTGCCCCACCGGGGAGTTGTCGGCGGGCAGCACGGCGGGCGCGCCGTCCTCGCCGGGCAGCGAGCCGGGCGGGGGCTCGGCGGCCGCCGCTACCGGCGCCGGCGCGGGGGCCCACGTCAGCACCACCACGCCCGCGGCCAGCGCGAGCACGGCGACCACCGAGCACAGCACGGTGAGCGCGCGGCGCACGGCTACTCGCCGCGGGAGCGGGCCACGCGACGCCGGCCCAGCCAGATCGCCAGCGCGCCGAACACGAGGCCGCCACCCAGCAGGCCGACGCCGATCGGCACCCGCAGGTCACTCTGCGGCGCCGCCGCGGCAGCGCCGAGGTAGCCGGCCGGTACCTCGGTCGGCACGGACGGTTGGTTCACGGTCGCCCCGCCGCTGGTGCTGCCCGACGCCAGCGCGACGAAGTTCTTCGGGATCGAGCAGCTGACGCCGCCCAGCACCATGGTCGTGTGCACGTCCTGCAGCTGGACGTTGGCCGCGTCGTGCACGTGCGTGGTCACGTCGACCCGCCAGCCGGCCACCGCCGTGACGTCGCCGCCGCGCCAGCCGTCCTGCTTGATCAGCTGGTCGAAGGTCGACACGCGCGAGACCTCGATGTCGGACAGCGTGGTGTCGTGGCTGGCCTGCGGGACAGCGCCGGGCGCGCCCAGGTGGAGGTTGCTCATGCGCAGCGTGGCGGAACCCGCGGGCATGGCGACCTGGCTCAGCGAGTTGTCCTCGCCGCGGACCCACAGCCGCGTGACGGTCGTCGTGCTGCTGAGCTTCTTCGGCGCGGTGCAGTCGACGGCACTGCGCGCGCCCTCGAGCACCAGCACGGTCTTGTCGACCGGACTGCCGCCGCTACGGGCGTTGTCACGCAGCGCGTAGTTGGTCTCGGCGACGGCCGTCGGCACGTCAGTGGCCTGCAGCGCCGCGACGACGTTGTGGCTGCGGCTGGCGATGCCGGACGGGTACGGGCTCTGCCCCGCGTTGTAAGGGCCCAGGTCGATCTCGTAATTGGGGCCGAGGGTGGTGCGCTCGCCGTCGTTCTTCGGCACGGACACGCGGTCGGCGCCGAGCTTCGACTCGCCGGGGGTCAGTGGTGAGCGCTGGGTCTCGGTGATCAGCGCGCCACCGTGCTGCGCGTCCGGCCCGAGCCGCACCGAAGCGATGTTGGCGAACGACACCGGGCCGGTTTTCTCGTCCACCCCTTGCGCGGTCTGGGCCGAAGCCGCGGCAGGCGCGAGCACCGGCAGCGCCAAACAGGCCGCCACCGCCGTCTTGGTCACGAAACGAGTCATGCTCTCCCCACTGCCTCCGGCTCACCACACGCGGGTCGTCAGCGTACGAGAAGCGACGAAACGCCCCGCACAACCTTGCACCGTCGGAGACCAGTTGCGAAGACGCAGTCCCGGTCCCCCGTGTTTATCGTTCACGAACTCACCCGGACGGGTGAGCCCGGCCGGCAGGACCGGTGACTGCACGCCGCCGCGCGGGGGAACACTACGATGGCGGTGACCGTTACCGGTAATGACATCCGGCTTCGGAATCCGTCCCCGGGTTCCCGGGTGACGAGAAGTGACTGGAGGCAGCGATGGCCACGGCGACTTCGGGCGCTCTCTCGGCCGGCCCGATCCCACCGGAGGCCGAGCCGCACTCGCCCGGACGCCCCGCCGCCGCCCCGCTCGGCGCGTCGGCCGGCATCCTCGCCGACGCCGGCGACCTGTTGCGCGCGCTGGCCGCGCCGGTCCGGATCGCGATCGTCCTGCAGCTGCAGGAGTCGGACCGGTGCGTGCACGAGCTGGTCGACGCCCTCGAGGTCGCGCAGCCGCTGATCAGCCAGCACCTGCGCGTGCTGAAGACCGCGGGCGTGGTGGAGGGCGAGCGGCGCGGCCGTGAGGTCGTGTACCGCCTGGTGGACGACCACCTGGCCCACATCGTCGTCGACGCGGTCGCCCACGTGCAGGAAGGAAAATGACGATGACCTCGGCTCCGGCCCCGGTGCCCGGCCGCCGCTCGACCAAGCAGCGCACGGCGGTGGTGGATCTGCTCAACACCGTCGACGACTTCCGCTCGGCCCAGGAACTGCACGACGAGCTGCGCAAGCGCGGCGACGGCATCGGCCTGACCACCGTCTACCGCACCCTGCAGTCGCTCTCCGAGGCCGGCGAGATCGACGTGCTGCGCACCGATTCGGGCGAGGCCATCTACCGCCGCTGCTCCTCGCACCACCACCATCACCTGGTCTGCCGCGTGTGCGGCCGCACGGTGGAGGTGGAGGGCCCCGCCGTGGAGCGCTGGGCCGAGAAGATCGCCTCGGAGAACGGGTTCTCCGAGATCAGCCACACGGTCGAGATCACCGGCACCTGCGCCGAGCACGGCGGCACCCGCTAGACCCAGCGCCCCAGGCTCGTGAGTGTTCATGACGGTTAGAACCGTCATGAACACTCACGAGTCAGTACTCGTACGGGTCCTTCGGCGCCGGGATCCGCTCGACGCTCGCCAGGGTCAGGTCCGGGGTGTAGCTGTTCGCCTCGCTCGCCGTATTGGGGACGACCTGGCCGGTGACCTGCAGCCAGGTGTCGCTCGCGAAGCGGTCGGCCTCGCCACCCTTCAGATGGACGGTGACGGGTGAGGCATCCGCGGCGCAGCAGCTGATCACCAGCCGCGCGAGCAGCGTCTGGCCGCCGGCGTGGACGACGAACCCGGTCATGGACACGGTGCGCCCGTTCAGCGTGCCGTTCGAGTCCCAGCCGGCCCGGCTGACCACCTCGTTCATCGCCATCGGCACCACCGCGCCCGCGGGCAGCGGCGGGAACGCGGCGGCGGACGTGCTGGCCGCGCTCTGCGGCACCCGGGCTTCCGTGCGCGTCACCGAATCCGCGCCCAGCGCGGGCGGGGCCACCAGGAACACCGCGAGCACCGGCACCACCAGCAGCCACGCGGACCGCACGGTGTGGCTGTGCCCGTGGCCGTCGTCGACGTGGGCGGCATGAGCGTGGCCGTCCTCGGCGCCGTGGTCCGGGCCCGCCGCGGCCGCCGCACGCGCCGTGGCGCGCGCCGACAGGACGTCGCTCACGATCGCGACGCCGCCGAGCACCAGCATCACCGCGCCGCCGAGGATGATCCACGGCTGCTGTGACGGCTTGACGTAACGCAGGTAGTCGCCGTTCAGCGCGATCTTCACCAGCGCGCCGCCGAGCAGGATGAGCAGCACGTTCTGCGTCTCGCGCCTCATCGTCCGCCGCCCAGCACCAGCAGCCCGGCGACGGTGCCGCAGGCGAGCGCCACGACAAACGTCACCGGCGCGAACCGCGTGGCGAACGAGCGGCCGAAAGTGCCTGCCTGCAAGGCGAACAGCTTCACGTCGATGGCCGGGCCGACCACCAGGAACACCAGCTTCGGCAGCATCGGCACGGCGGTCAGCGACGCCGCCACGAACGCGTCGGCCTCACTGCACAGCGCGAGCACGACGGCCAGCACCGCCATCACGAGCACGCCGACCACAACCTGGTCCGACAGCACGCCGAACCACTTCTGCGGCACCAGCACGTTCAGCGTCGAGGAGATCAGCGCGCCCAGGACCAGGAAACCGCCGGCCTCCACCAGATCCGTGCGCGCGGTCTCCGCGAAAACCTTCCAGCGCTGCCCCGGCTCGACGTCCGGCAGCCGCCGCAGCGCGCGCTCGGTGATCCACGAAAGCTTGCCCCAGCGGGCCCAGATCCAGCCCATCACCATCGCGGTGGCGAGCGAGCCGGCGAAGCGCGCCAGCACCATTTCCGGCCGCCCGGGGAACGCGACGGCCGTGGCCACCAGCACCACCGGGTTCACCGCGGGCGCGGCCAGCAGGAAGGTCAACGCGGCCGCGGGCGCGACGCCCTGGCCGATCAGCCGCCGCGCGACCGGCACCGAAGCGCACTCGCAGCCGGGCAGCGCGACCCCGGCGAGCCCGGCGACGCCGACCGCGGCGCCGGCCTTCTTCGGCAGCACCCGCTCCAGCACCCGCGCCGGCACGAACGCCGCGATCGCGCCGCTGATCAGGACTCCGAGCACCAGGAACGGCAGCGCCTGCACGCACACGGCGACGAACACCGTGGAGCCGGTGCGCAGCGCGGGCACGTTGAACACGTCCTGCAGCCAGCTCTGGGCGAGGATGGCCACGAGCAGCACGGCGCACAGGATCTCGATGGAGCTGATCCGGAACCGGCGGGCGCGCCGAGCCGGCTCGGTCGCGGTGCTGGGAAGGGTTTCCACGAGGCCCGATGATGCCAGTGCGTACCGACAAGATCACAGCCGCACACGGGGTGAACGGCCCCCTCACGACCGTTTTAGCGGTTTTCCGCCACGGAACACCGGTTCCGCAGGCGGCAAACCGAGCGAATCCGGACTCAGCCCTCGCTGTTCGAGAGCCCCGGCAGCTCCGCCCGCAGCTGCGACGCCGTCGACACCACGAGCATCAGCAGCGTGCCCAGCGGTGAGGGCTCCATGCCCTCGGCCGGGAACGCGTATCGCAGCGTCACGTCGAGCCCGTTGTCCGTGTGGCCGACGCCGAGCGTGCCGAACAGGCCCTGGCCCGCCCGCTCCGCGATCGCGACGGCGAGCGCCGGGTCCTCGGGCAGGTCCCAGGCCACCACGCAGGTCAGGCTGAGCACCGTGAGCCCTTCGGCGAGCCGCGTCGCCTGGATGACACACGGCACGTCGGCGTGGGAGAAGGTGATCGCGCCGTCGTCGTCCACGTGCACTTCGATGTACCGCTCGAGCGCCTCGCGGGCGCGGGTGAGCAGCTCACCGGTTTCGGCCGCTTCCGCGGTACTCATGACGCCTCGCCTTCGGCGGCCCCGGCCGCCTGCTTCGCCTGTTCCGCCTGGTCGACGGCCGCGCCGAACCGGCGGTCGCGCTTCGCGAACTCCAGGCACGCGCGCCACAGGTGGGTCCGGTCGAAGTCCGGGAACAGGGTGTCTTGGTAGACCATCTCGGCGTACGCGGACTGCCACAGCAGGAAGTTCGACGTCCGCTGCTCGCCCGAGGGCCGCAGGAACAGGTCGACGTCCGGCATTTCCGGCTGGTACAGGTACTTCCCGATGGTGCGCTCGTCGATCTTGTCCGGGTTGAGCTTGCCCGTGGCCACGTCCTGGCCGATCCGGCGCATGGCGTCGCCCAGCTCGGCGCGGCCGCCGTAGTTGACGCACATGGTCATGTTGAGCGCCGTGTTGTTCTTGGTCTTCTCCTCGGCGACCTGGAGTTCCTTGATCACGCTCGCCCACAGCTTGGGCCGCCGCCCGGCCCAGCGGATGCGCACGCCGATCGAGCCGAGGTAGTCCACCTGGCGGCGGATGGTGTCGCGGTTGAAGCCCATCAGGAACCGCACCTCTTCGGGGCTGCGCTTCCAGTTCTCCGTGGAGAACGCGTACACCGAGAGCCACTTGACGCCGATTTCGACCGCGCCGCTGGCCACGTCGATCATCACGGCCTCGCCGCGCTTGTGCCCCTCGATCCGGGGCAGGCCGCGCTGGTTGGCCCAGCGGCCGTTGCCGTCCATCACCAGCGCCACGTGTTTCGGGACCAGATCGCGTGGGATCTCCGGGGGCCTGGCCCCGGACGGGTGCGGCTCCGGCGCCCGCAGCTCGTAGCCCGACGCCCGGCTCTCGCGTCCCCTGCGCAGCACTTCGCGCCTCCCTGAAGAGTGAACTTCGTACCCGCAGGACCCTACTTGCCCGGTGCCGCGGCCTCCCGGGCACGCCGCTCCACCAGCGGCAGCGAGCGGAGCTGACGTTCCAGATGCCACTGCAGATGGGCCGCGACCAGCCCGGACGCGTCGCGGCGGGTGATGCCGGGCGCCGCCTCCGCCACCGGCCACTCGCCGTGCAGCAGGGCTTCGAGCAGGATCAGCACCTCGGGCGCGGGGTGCACCGAGCCGGCGAGCCGGCAGTCCGGGCACATCGAGCCGCCCGCGGCGACGTTGAACGCGGCGTGCGGACCCGGCAGCCCGCAGCGGGCGCACTCGGTGATGGCGGGCGCCCAGCCGGCGTAGGACATGGCGCGCAGGAAAAACGCGTCGAGCACCAGCGAGGGGTCGCGTTCGCCGCCCGCGAGCGCGCGCAGGGCGCCGACGGCCAGCAGGTACAGCTTGAGCACCGGCTCGCCCTCTTCGGCCGAAAGCCGGTCCGCCGTCTCCGCGATGGCGCTGGCCGCGGTGTAGCGCTGGTAGTCGGCGACCAGCGGCAGCGCGAACGCGTCCACGGTCTCGACCTGGGTGATCACGTCGAGCGTGCGCCCGGTGTAGAACTGCACGTCGACGTGGCCGAAGGGCTCCAGCCGGGCGCCGAACCGCGACGAGGTGCGGCGCACGCCCTTGGCGACGGCGCGGACCTTGCCGTGCCGCCGGGTCAGCAGGGTGATGATCCGGTCGGCCTCACCCAGCTTGTGCGTGCGCAGCACCACTCCGGTGTCGCGGTACAGGTTCACCACCCCGACATCGTCCCACTTCCGGGCGACATCGAGGTGGTGACACCCTGGTTCAGCAGTAGTAGCCGCTGCAGTACGTGCTCACCGACGCGGCGGCCACGATCGAGATGATGATCATGATGATCGCGAACACCCAGCCGACCGCGCCGATGATGGTGGCGATCAGGCACAGCGTCTTCGTGCTCTGCGAGGCCTGCTGGGCCATCGCGTAGTTGCCCTGCATCTTGTACGTGCGGACTTCGTTCGACTTCATGATGGCGAAGATCGCGATGATCCACATCAGGAAGATGCAGCCGATCGCCCAGCCCTTGTAGTCCTTGATCTCGTTCATGTCGCCGCCGGGCATGCCCATGCCCGGGCCGCCGCCGTAAGCGGGCTGGCCGAACGGCGCCTGCTGGCCGTACTGGCCCTGCGGGGCGGCGCCGTAGGGGACGGGCATGCCGCCGGACGGCGTGCCATAACCCGGCTGCTGCGGCTGCTGGCCGTAGGGCGGCTGCTGCGGCTGCTGCGGCTGCTGCGGCTGCTGACCGTAAGGCGGCTGCTGACCGTAGGGATTGGTCATGACTGGATTACCCCAACTTCTCGTGGTTCCCCGGCGAGCTCCCCCCGCCGCGGATCTTCAGGTGGACGCGTCAGTGCTGGCCGGGCTGACCCGGCTGGCCCGGCTCGCTCGGCGGGATGTTCTGCGTCGCCTCGGACTGCCCCGGCTCGGGCGAGCCCGGCCTCAGCATCTGCGTGCGCTCGGCGGCGTCGGACTCGCTGCCCGCGGGCTGGCCCGGCTTGATCATCTGGGTCGGCTCGGCCTGCTCGAAGCCGGACGCGCCGGGCTGCTCGAACCCGCCGCTCTGCGGCTGCTGCGGGGCGAAGGGCTGCGGGGCCGGCGGCTGGCCGAAGCCGCCGGACTGCGGCTGGCCGAACGGCGCCTGCCCCGGCTGACCGGGCTGCGGCTGACCTGGTTGTCCGGGCTGGCCGAACCCGCCCGGCTGCTGGCCGTACGGCTGGCCTGGCTGACCCGGCTGGCCGAAGCCCGGCTGCTGCCCGGGCGGCGGGAACCCGCCGACGGCGCCGAGCGGCTGCGATCCCGGCTGGCCGAAGCCCGGCTGGCCGTACGAGGCCGACGCGGGCGCGGCGTCCGCGGGCACGACGATGGTGCCGACGATCTTGTCGGAGAAGGTCTGGGACTTGTCGTCCCACAGCGGCCACAGGAAACCGAGGTAGCAGATCGCGTTGTCGAGGATGTGCGCGAGGTCGCGGACGAACGCCATGCCGGGCCCGAGCGGCTGGCCGCTGTCCTCGCGGATCAGCTTGATGCCGAGGATCCGCTTGCCCAGTGACTGGCCGGTGTTGCCGGCGGTGATCCAGCGGTTGTACACCGTCCAGCCGAGGAAGCCGAGGATCGCGATGAAATAGACGATCGTGCCCGCGGTGGTGCTCGCGATCATGACCAGCACGGCCACGATGATGCCCACGAGCAGTGGCGCGACGTCGATCAGGTAAGCGCCCGCGCGCTGGCCCCAGTTCGCGTAACCGCCGGGCGGCGCGTACGGGGACGGTGCCCCGTACGGCTGGCCGTACGCCGGCTGGCCGTAACCCGGCTGCGGGCCGAACCCGCCGGGCTGCTGGCCGAAGCCCGGCTGCCCCGGGGCCTCGGGCTGGCCGAAACCGCCCGGCTGACCCGGTTGCCCGGGCTGGCCGAAACCGCCCGGCTGACCCGGCTGCCCGGGCTGGCCGAAACCGCCGGGCTGACCCGGCTGACCCGGTTGTCCCGGCTGGGGGAAGCCGCCGGACGGCGGTTGCTGGCCGAAGCCACCCTGCTGCTGGCCGTACGGCGGCTGCGCCGGCGGCTGGCCGAAGGGCGGCTGGCCCTGCGGCTGGCCGGTGGGCTGGCCGTAGGGATCGGTCATCGGGTACTCCCCCTCGCTCGTCGTTCGCCCGCGCGGTGCCTCGCGCGCCGGGCGCCGGCCGTGCTCGCCCGAGTCGCTGGTGGACAGGCCGGTGCGCGGGAGCGTACTCGGTCACAGCCCGGACGGCCCGGGTAGGCGCCCGCAGGCGCGGACGTGTCGGACTCCTGCGACGGGCGCGGGCCCGCGCCGGTTCCACGCGAGGGGAAACTTCAGACGAACAAGCCGGTGAACGGCGCAAACGGCAGGTTGCGAACGACGAACCAGAGGCAGAACACGATGGCCACCACCAACGGTGTGCGGCGCCAGTGCAGCCATGACCGGACGGCGCGGCCGCGGAGCCTGCCGAGCGTCCACGCGGCCCCGCTCCAAGCGAGCAATACGAGGAACACCAACGAAACGGCGTTGTAGTGCAGTGCCGCGGTGAAGTCGCCGTGCATCAGGCTGTACGCCATCCGCATGCCGCCACACCCGGGGCAGTCGATGCCGAGCAGGTACTTGGTGGGGCACACCGGCAGCGGCCCGCCCGGAGTGGTCGGGTTGCCCAGCCACACGACCGCGCAGCAGACGCCGAGGCCGGCGACGACAGCCGCCGGCGGCGCGAGGGCCCGCGCTTTCTCACGCAGCCCTCGCGCCGGGATTCCGGTGTAGACGGTCGTCATGGCGTGTAGGTCGAAGCCGAGACACCGACGATGACGACCATCACCACGATGAAGACGATGTACAGCAGCAGGAGGATCCCGGTCGTGATGGCCGACCACATGGCCCACTTGCGCGCGTCGGCCGCGGCCTTGTGCGCCTCCGCGTGGAACCCCTGGAACCACAGGGTGTTGACCTGGTTGGACTTCACGATCGACACGATGCCCAGCGGCAGGCAGCACAGCACCGTGCTCAGGATGGCCCACACCAGGTTGTTGTCCGGTGGCGGGCCGTAACCCGGTGGTCCGTAGCCCGGGCCGCCGTAATACGGGCCGCCGGGCGGTGGGTACGGGCCGGTCATGGGAGTCCCCCTGCTGCTGTTCGCCGTCAGTACGTCTTGACGTTACCGCTGAAGGTGAGCGCACCCGTGATGGACAGGATCAGCGAGATCACGATCAGGATCACGCCGAGCACCGCCGAAATGATGGCCCACTTCTTCGCCGACTGCGCGGCCGCCTGCGCCGCCGCGGTCTGGCCCTGCGCCCACAGGCCGTTCACCTTCGCGGCCTGGACGATCGACACGATGCCGAACGGCAGGCAGCAGAAGATGGTCGTGAGAATGGCCCACACGAGGTTGTTCGACGGCGGCGGGCCGGGCTGGTACCCGCCCTGCTGGCCGCCGGAGTAAGGGGGCAGGCCCTGGTCACTGGTCATGATGGGTGCAAACCTTCCTGGTGTTTCGGTGGTTACCGCCGCCGTTGCCCGATCAACGGCTTCCGGCACGAAGCTGCGACTTTAAAGGCCGCTGCCCGGTTCCCGCTCAGGAAGACTCCACCCGCGATCCAATCGAGACTTAGTGGCCATCGATCGTTCTCGCGGGCCGGCTCAGAAGCCGAGCCGCCGCAGCTGGCGCGGGTCGCGCTGCCACTCTTTGGCCACTTTGACGTGCAGGTCGAGGTAAACTTTCGAACCCAGCAGGCCCTCGATCTGGCGGCGCGCCGAAGCGCCGACTTCGCGCAGCCGCTCGCCCTTGTGGCCGAGGATGATGCCCTTCTGGCTCGGCCGCTCCACGTAGAGGAACGCGTGCACGTCGATCATGTCGTCGCGGCCCTCGTGCGGCAGCATCTCCTCGACCGTGACGGCGATGGAGTGCGGCAGCTCGTCGCGCACGCCCTCCAGCGCGGCCTCGCGGATCAGCTCGGCCACCAGCGTCTGCTCGGGCTCGTCGGTGAGCTCGCCGTCCGGGTAGAGCTGCGGGCCCTCGGGCAGCCGGGCCACCAGCAGGTCGGCCACCGTCTGCACCTGGAAACCGTCCACAGCGGACACCGGCACCAGGTCGGCGAACTCCATCACCTTCTGCAGTGCCAGCAATTGCTCGGCGACCTGCTCCGGCGGCACCAGGTCGGTCTTGGTGACGATGCCGATCACCGGGGTGCGCTTGGCGATCTTCGTCAGCTCGGCGGCGATGAACCGGTCGCCGGGGCCGACCTTCTCGTCCGCCGGCACGCACAGCCCGACAACGTCCACTTCGGACCAGGTCGAGTGCACGATGTCGTTGAGCCGCTGGCCCAGCAGGGTGCGCGGGCGGTGCAGGCCGGGCGTGTCGATGATGACCAGCTGCGCGTCCTCGCGGTGCACGATGCCCCGGATCGCGTGCCGGGTGGTCTGCGGTTTGCTGGAGGTGATGGCGACCTTCGAGCCCACGAGCGCGTTGGTGAGGGTCGATTTCCCGGCGTTGGGCCGGCCGACGAAGCAGGCGAAACCCGAGCGGTGCGGCGCGGCCATCAGGCGAGCACCTCGACGACGTTGCCGTCCGGGTCGGCCAGGATGATCGGGGCCGTCTTCGCCAGGTCGCGGACGGCGTGCACCGAAGCCTCCTGGACGAGCGCGTCGGCGGTGACGACGACAGCCGCTTCGAGCCCGTCGGCCCCGCTCGACAGCGCGGCGGCCACGGCGGCCTGCAGCGCGGTCAGCTTGAACGAGGGCTGGTCGACGGTCGCGGCCGCATACGTCCGGCCGTCGGTGTCGCGCACGGCGGCACCTTCCGCCGTGCGCACGCGGGCCCGCGACGACCGGGCCAGTGTGATGAGCTTCTGGTCCTCGGCGTCGAGGTCAGGCATGTTCGACTCTCCTGTCGCGTTCTTCGGGCTGGGGCACCCTGGTGCGGCGGCGCGCACCGGATTCGGTCACCGCTTCGGCGTCGGCCGGGTGCACCACCACCGAGGTGATCCGCATCCGGCCGCGCCGGTCCTTGCCGCCTTCGGCGAACAGCCGGAGGCCGGCGACCTCGGCTTCGGCCCCCGGCAGGGGGACCCGGCCCAGCCGCTCCGCGAGCAGGCCGCCCACGGTCTCCACGTCGTGGTCTTCTTCGAGGTCGATCCCGAACAGCTCGCCGAGGTCGTCGATGCCGAGGCGGGAGGACACCCGGACGGCACCGCCGTCCAGCTCCTCGACGTCGGGGCGCTCGTCGGTGTCGGACTCGTCGGTGATCTCGCCGACGATCTCTTCGAGGATGTCCTCGATGCTCAGCAGGCCCGCGGTGCCGCCGTACTCGTCCACCGCGATCGCCATGTGGTTGTGCGTGCGCTGCATTTCCTTGAGCAGCTCGTCGAGCCGCTTGGAATCGGGCACGAAGCTGGCCGGGTTCATCACCGCGTCGACGACCGTGCTCGGCCCGTCCGGGTCCATGAACGCCGGCATCAGGTCCTTGATGTTGACCACGCCGACGATGTCGTCCACCGACTCGCCGATCACCGGCACGCGGGTGAACCCGGTGCGCAGCGCGAGCGCGAGCGCCTGGCGGACGGTCTTGGTGCGCTCGATCCAGACGATCTCGGTGCGCGGCACCATCACCTCGCGCGCGACCGTGTCGCCCAGCTCGAACACCGAGTGGATCATCTCGCGCTCGGAGTCCTCGACGACGCCGCGCTCCTGGGCCAGGTCGACCAGCTCGCGCAGTTCGACCTCGGAGCTGAACGGGCCCTCGCGGAAGCCCTGGCCCGGAGTGATCGCGTTGCCGATCACGATCAGCAGGCGGGAAAGCGGCCCCAGCACCGAGCCGAGGACCCGCACCAGCCCGGCGACAGCAGTGCCGACGCGGTACGGGTGCTGGCGGCCGATGGTGCGCGGGCCGACGCCGATGAGCACGTAGCTGACCACGACCATCACGACCGCGGACAGCAGCACGGCGAGCCACAGCCGGCCGAACCAGTGCACGAACGACACCGTGACCAGGACCGTCGCGGTCAGCTCGCAGCTCAGCCGGAGCAGGAGCAGCAGGTTGATGTGCCGGCGGCGCTCGGCGACCACCGCCGCGAGCTGGCGCGCGCCGGCCCGGCCGATCCGGACCAGCCCGTCGGTTCGGGCCTGCGAAACCGTGCTGATGGCCGCGTCGGCCGCCGCGAACACCCCGGCGAGCAGCACGAGCGCGATCGCGACGATCAGCTGTGCCGTGGGACTGCCCATGACCGGCTGCCTAGGACGTTTCCCCGGCCGCGGGGGCGTCGAGGCCCGCGATGCCGAGCACGCGGTCGTCGGTGTTGCGCTGCGCGTTCTGCCGCTCCAGCTCGGCGACGGCCGCCTGGAACTCGGTGAGGATCCGCTTCTGCAGGCCGAACATCTCGCGTTCCTCGGCCGGCTCGGCGTGGTCGTAGCCGAGCAGGTGGAGCACGCCGTGGACGGTGAGCAGGTGCAGCTCGTCGATCAGCCCGTGGCCGGCCGTCTTGGCCTGGTCCTTGGCGAACGCCGGGCACAGCACGATGTCGCCGAGCAGGGCCGGCGACGCGTCGGGCGCGTCGGGGCGGCGGGAGGAGTCCAGCTCGTCCATCGGGAAGGCCATCACGTCGGTGGGACCGGGCAGGTCCATCCACCGCTCGTGCAGGTCCTCCATCACCTCGAGCGTGACGAGCAGGATGGACAGCTCGGCGAGCGGGCTGACCTCCATCTTGTCGAGCGCGAAGCGGGCGGCCGAGACGATCGACGCCTCGTCGACGTCGACCCCGGACTCGTTGGCGATCTCGATGCTCATCGGCGGTTGCCCTTCCAGCCGCCGGCCGGCTGGTCCTGGCTGTCCTGCACGGCCTGCCACTTCTCGTAGGCGTCGACGATGTCGCCGACGAGGCGGTGCCGCACGACGTCCTGACTGGTCAGCTCGCTGAAGTGCAGGTCTTCGACGCCCTCGAGGATGTCGCGGACCACGCGCAGGCCGCTGCGCTGGCCGTTCGGCAGGTCGATCTGGGTGATGTCGCCGGTGACCACGATCTTGGCGCCGAAGCCGAGCCGGGTGAGGAACATCTTCATCTGCTCGGGCGTGGTGTTCTGTGCCTCGTCGAGAATGATGAACGCGTCATTGAGGGTTCTACCGCGCATGTAGGCGAGCGGGGCGATCTCGATGGTGCCGGCCTGCATCAGCCGCGGGATCGACTCGGGCTCGACCATGTCGTGCAGCGCGTCGTAGAGCGGGCGCAGGTACGGGTCGATCTTCTCGTTGAGCGTGCCGGGCAGGTAGCCGAGCCGCTCGCCGGCCTCGACCGCGGGGCGGGTGAGCACGATCCGGCTGACCTGCTTGGCCTGCAGGGCCTGGACGGCCTTCGCCATGGCGAGGTAGGTCTTGCCGGTGCCGGCCGGGCCGATGCCGAAGACGATGGTGTGCTTGTCGATGGCGTCGACGTAGCGCTTCTGGTTCAGCGTCTTGGGCCGGATCGTCTTGCCGCGGCGGGAGACGATGTTGAGGCTGAGCACCTCGGCCGGGGACGCGTCGCCGCTGGAGAGCATGCCGACGGTGCGGCGCACCGTGTCCGGGCCGACCTGCTGGCCGCCGGTGGCGAGCTGCACCAGCTCGGTGAACACGCGCTCGGCGAACGCCACATCGGCGGGCAGCCCGGTGAGCGTCACCTCGTTGCCGCGGACATGCACGTCCGCGGCGAGCAGCTCCTCGGCGACGCGCAGATTCTCGTCACGCGAGCCCAGCAGGCTCAGCGCGGCGGCGTCAGGGATGGGAAAACGGGACTGAGCCTGAGCCACGCCGCCCTCGGCGGCGGCAGCGGCGCTCTCATTCTTCGATGCCGAACTCTTCGGCACCTTCGACACGGGAACGTCGGGTCGGGCGGCTCCACCCTGTGCGGTTCCGGCCACGTGGCCTCTGGCCTGCTTTCTGCGCTTCTGGGACTTCTCGGACTACGGACTGATCTGCCACCGATGCTACTGGCTGCCGCCCCGCCCCCGCAGGTCGGTTTCCCTACACGCGGCCACGCCTGCTTCGCCCGCTTCGCTTCGGACTACCCGACTTCACCCCACCCACACGCCGCTACACCCCAGGCTTCCCGAACAACCCCAGCTGCTCCCCACCCAGCACATGCGCGTGCACATGAAAAACCGTCTGCCCGGCATCCCCATCAGTATTGAACACAACCCGATACCCGGACTCCGCAATCCCCTCCACCTCAGCCACCCGCCGACAAGCCCCCACCACGTCCCCCAACAACCCGGGATCCGCTTCCGCCAACTCACCCACATTCCGATACCGCACCCGCGGCACCACCAACACATGCACCCTGGCCTGCGGATTTATATCCCGAAACGCAAACGTCTTCTCATCCTCATACACCACATCAGCAGGAATCTCCCCACCAATAATCCGCTCGAACAACGTCTCCGCATCACTCATCCCCCCACCCTACAAACCACCCCAACCACCACGCCGCAGGCGACCCTAAAACCCACCACGCTGATTCAGCACCACCCGCACCGTGGGGGGTCCGGGGGGCTCGGCCCCCCGGGCAATACGCGGAAACCGCTGCGGCGAAGGAGGCTGCGAAGCACCTCCGAAGACGCCGCGGGCGGTGGAGCCTGGGGGTCGCTCCACCGCTCCGCGGCTCCGCCGGACCGAGGGGGGAGGTGCCCGGCGGGGTTTTCGGGTACGCGCACACCGGTGTTCCCACCCAGTTGCGCGCCGAAACCTTGGTTTTCTTGCGCGTCGGTCACGAGCGTAGCTGCCCGGAGCGTGATCACGCCATAACTCGCCGCAAAATCCGCGCGTTTTTTCCCTGGTCCGGCTCAGTGCCAGCGGCTGGTCAGGGCGCCCAGTGCGCCGAGGGCGACGGCGGCCGCGGTGGAGGTGCGGAGCACTGCCGGGCCGAGGCGGACGGCGATGGCGCCGGCGGCTCGGAGGGTGGCGAGTTCGTCGTCGGTGATGCCGCCTTCGGGGCCGACGACGAGCAGGATGTCGCCGGTGTCGGGGAGGTCGACGTCGGTGAGCCGGCTGGTGACGCCGGATTCGAGCACGAGGGTGCGGGACATGGTGGCGGCGAGCTGGGCGAGTTCGCGGGTGTCGACGGGCTCGGTGACGTCGGGGATGTGGGCGCGGCGGGCTTGTTTGGCGGCGGAGCGGGCGGTGGCGCGCCAGCGGGCGAGGGCTTTGTCGCCGCGGGTGCCGTCTTCCCAGCGCGCGACGCTGCGGGCGGCACGCCACGGGACCACGGCGTCGGCGCCGGCTTCGGTGGCCAGCTCGACCGCCAGCTCGCCGCGGTCGCCCTTGGCCAGCGCCTGCGCGACATGCACGCGCAGCGCGGGCGGCTCCTCCGTCCAGCGTTCGACGACGGTGAGGGTGAGCTGGGCTTCACGTCCGGCTTGGACGGCTTCGACGGTGCAGCGCGCCATCGCGCCGGCGCCGTCGGAGAGCACGAGCTGCTCCCCGACACGCAACCGGCGGACGGTGGCGGCGTGCCGGGCCTCCTCGCCGTCGAGCACCGTCCGGCCGGCTTCGGGCAGGGCGGTGGCGAGGAAGACCGGCAGCGTCGTGTCGGGCACTTTTCCGGCTACGCCTAACGGTTCTTGGCGCGCAGCTTGGAGAACAGGCCGCCGTGCTTGCTGCCGTTGGAGGCCAGCGTCGGCACCTCTTCGCCGCGCTGCTGGGCCAGGTCCACGAGCAGGTCGCGCTGGGCCTCGTCGAGCTTGGTCGGCACCACGACGTCGACGTGCACGTGCAGGTCGCCACGGCCGTCGACGCGGCCGGACGAGCGCAGCCGCGGCATGCCCTTGGCCGTGAGCACCAGCTCGGTGTTGGGCTGGGTGCCGGGCTCGATGTCCAGCTCGTAGTCGCCGTCGACCAGTGTGGTGATCGGCACGGTGGCGCCGAGCGCGGCGGTGGTCATCGGGATGCGGAAGTTGCAGTGCAGCTCGTTGCCCTCGCGGATGAACACCTCGTGCGGGGTCTCGTCGATCTCCACGTACAGGTCGCCCGCCGGGCCGCCGCCGGGGCCGACCTCACCCTGGCCGGACAGCCGGATGCGCATGCCGTCGCCGACGCCCGGCGGGATCTTCGCCGTGACGTTGCGCCGCGCGCGGATCCGCCCGTCGCCGCCGCACTGGCGGCACGGGTCGGGGATGACCTCGCCGAGGCCGCGGCAGACCGGGCACGGGCGGGCCGTGACGACCTGGCCGAGGAACGAGCGCTGCACCGACTGCACCTCGCCGGCGCCGCCGCAGGTGTCGCAGGTCTTGGTGGTCGTGCCCTCCGCGGTGCCGGCGCCGCGGCACAGGTCGCAGACCACGGCGGTGTCGACCGTGATCTCACGGTCCGCGCCGGTGGCGCACTCCTCCAGCGTGAGCGCGAGCCTGATCAGGGCGTCGGAACCGGGCTGCACGCGGCTGCGCGGGCCCCGTCCGCGGCCGCCCCCGCCGCCGGCCGCGCCGAAGAACGCGTCCATGATGTCGCCGAGCCCGCCGAAACCGGCGAACGGGTCGCCGCCGCCCCCGCGCGCGCCCGAGTCCATCGGGTCGCCGCCGAGGTCGACGACCTTGCGCTTCTGCGGGTCCGAGAGCACCTCGTAGGCGGTGGTCACCTCGCCGAACCTGTGCTGCGCGTCCTCCGACGGGTTCACGTCGGGGTGGAGCTCGCGGGCCAGCTTGCGGTACGCGCGCTTGATCTCCTGATCGGACGCGTTCTTGGCCACCCCGAGGATCCCGTAGTAGTCCCTCGCCACCGTCTTCGCCTTCTCCTTCTGCTCCGCCCGGCCCGCTGCTGATCAGCGGGCGGACAGGATCTGCCCCACGTAGTTGGCCACCGCGCGGACCGCCGCGATGGTGCCCGGGTAGTCCATCCGGGTCGGTCCGACGATGCCCATGCCCCCCAGGATCATGTCGTCGGCGCCGTAGCCGATCGACACCACGGAGGTGCTTCGCATCTGTTCGTCCTCATTTTCCTCACCGATGCGGACCGTCACCGCACCGGGGTAACGCGCCGCCGCCAGCAGCTTGAGCACGACCACCTGCTCCTCGAGCGCCTCCAGCACCTGCCGCAGCGATCCGGGGAAGTCCGCGACGTTGCGGGTCAGGTTGGCCGTGCCGCCGAGCACCAGCCGTTCTTCCGGGTGCTCGACGAGCGACTCCACCAGAACCGTACAGATACGGGTGAGGCTGTCGCGCAGGTCGGCCGGTGCCGCCTCGGGCAGCTCGGCGACGCGGGCGGCGGCCTCGGCCAGCCGGCGCCCGGCCAGCGCGCCGTTGAGCACCGTGCGCAGCCGGAGCACGCCCTCCTCGGTGACCACGTCGCCGAGGTCCACGGTGCGCTGGTCGACCCGGCCGGAGTCGGTGATCAGCACCAGCATCAGTCGCGCCGGCGTGAGCGGGACCACCTCGAGGTGGCGGACCGCCGCGTTGGTCAGCATCGGGTACTGCACCACCGCGACCTGCCGGGTGAGCTGCGCGAGCAGCCGGACCGAGCGGCGGAGCACGTCGTCGAGGTCGGTGCCGGAGTCGAGGAAGCTGATGATCGCGCGGCGCTCGGCCGGGGACAGCGGCTTGATCTCCGAGAGCCGGTCGACGAACAGCCGGTACCCCTTGTCCGTGGGGATCCGGCCGGCGCTGGTGTGCGGCTGGGCGATGTAGCCCTCTTCCTCGAGCGCGGCCATGTCGTTGCGGACCGTGGCGCTGGAGACGCCGAGGTTGTGCCGCTCGACGATGGTCTTCGAGCCGACCGGCTCCTGGTTCGAGACGTAGTCGGCGACGATCGCGCGAAGAACCTCGAAGCGACGTTCGTCCGTGTTCGCCACCCGCACCTCCTTGGTCTGCCCCCGGTACTCACCACGAGTTTACGGAAGCCTGAGCGCCCGGCGCTCAACCCGCCGGGGTCGCCGCGGCGGGCCGGGCCGCCCGCCATTGTTAAATGGTTGGCAAACGACACTTAATAAAGGCGAACCGGACAAATCAAAACTTCGCTTGCCGAGGGAACCGTAACCGGGTTTGCTGCCTCAGAAAGACCATGGTGGAACCGAGGACCCGAGGGCAGTTGTGGACATGAACGCAGGGGCACCCAATACCTCCGATATCGCTGAAATCGGGCAGCGGGCCGCCGAGGCCCAGGAACGGCTGAAGCACGTCGCCGCCACGGCGACGAGCGCCGACGGGGCGGTCACTGTCACCGTGAACACCGCCGGAGCACTGCAGCAGCTGTCCTTCGGCCCCCGGTCCGAGGAGCTGCCGCGCGCCGCGCTGGCCGCGGCCGTGGTCGCCACCGCCCACCGCGCGCAGGCGCAGGCGGCCCAGCAGCTGACCGCGATCATGGCGCCGGTGATCGGTGAGAACAGCGACGCGATGAAATTCCTGGAAGAGCAGATCCCGGCTCCCGAGGTCGAAGAGGAACCGCCGCCCGCGGAGCCGCAGCGGCAATTCTTCAATCGCGACGACGAATTCCCGCCGCCCCCGCCGCCGGCCCGCCCCGGCCCACCTGCGCCCCCGGCGCCCCCGGCGCGTCCGTCGCGGCCGGCCCGGCCGCCCGCGGGCAACACCGATGACGACGACTACTACAACGGCGGCTCGATCCTGGGGAGGGGCAACTGATGCCAGATCAGAAGGTCAGTCTGGAAGCACTGCAGACGCACAAGGGCGAGGTGCAGAGCATCGGCGACGGCGTCAAGGCGGCCGCGCAGGCGACCGCCGGCGCGGGCCAGGCGATGAGCGACAACTCGTTCGGCCTGGTCGGGGCGCCGTTCGGCGCGGCGATGGAGATCTGGACGGCCATCGCGTCGTCCTTCATCGGCGACGTCGCGAGCTCGGCCGAGGACATCGCGGACAAGCTCCAGCAGGCCCACGACATGTACAGCGATCACGACAAGCAGACGGCCGGGCACATCAACGGCATCGGCAAGGAGCTGTAGGCATGACCGAGACGCAGGAAAACCCCCTCGTCGCGAAGTCCGAGTCGCCGACCGGCTTCACCACGAACATGGGCTCGGCGCCCAATGAGCTGGACAACCTCAACGCCCAGACCTCGGGCGCGGGCATCCTCAACGACGTCGCCTCCAGCCTCACCGACTTCCGCAACGGCGACTGGCTCAACTTCGGCGTGGACGTCGCCACGGACGGGCTCGACCTGCTCGGCGCGGCGATGGACCCGCTCGGCACGCTGGCCAGCGCGGGCGTCGGCTGGCTGATCGAGCACATCAGCTTCCTCAAGGAGGGCCTCGACCAGCTCGCGGGCAACCCCGAGGCGGTCACGGCGAAGGCCACGACCTGGGAGAACGTCTCCAAGCAGCTGGAGCAGAGCGCCGGCCAGTACGAGCAGGCCGCGGCGAAGGTGGCGCCGGACTTCCAGGGCGCGGGCGGGCAGGCCTACCAGAACACGGCGAAGGGCTACGCGGCGACGCTGCGGGGTGCCTCCGGCCAGGCGCACGCCGCGTCGATCGGCATGAACGTGGCGGCCGCCCTGGTCGGCACCGAGCGCGGCCTGATCCGCGACATGATCTCGTCCTTCGTGGGCGAGCTGATCATCAAGGGCCTGGCCGCGCTGGCCGCCTCGTGGTGCACCTTCGGCGGCACGATCGCCGCGTTCATCGCCGACACCGTGGTCGAGGGCGGCATCCTGGCCGAGAAGATCGGCACCCGCATCGCCAAGGTCGTCGAGCAGCTGGAGAAGCTCGCCAAGAGCGCCGGCAAGTCCAAGGCGGCCATCGAGGACGCTGCCAATGCGCTGAAGAAGCTCGGCAAGGCCGCAGACAAGGTGACCGACAAGAGCGTCGACCTGGCCGCGAACATCGAGAAGAAGGGCAACGAGCTCACCGACTCCGCCCGCGCCGCCGGGAAGTCCCATGTGGACGAGAGCGTCGGGGACAAGGCCAAGCGGTGGGGCGAGGCGTGGGAGGACAAGGTCCCGGGCCGCGATCATGTCAAAGGCTTGGGTGACAAGTACTCCGAAGACGGCCGCAGCTTCCTCAGTCAGAAGGAATGGCGCAAGCCCGGCGAGGAAACTCCGAAGTGGAACACCGCGGACACCGTGGGTGCCGCGACCGAAGCGCGCCGCCAGGAGAACGAACAGATCGCCCGCTCCAAAGAAGGCGCCGAAGCCTACGAAAAAGAGCACGGCGGGGAAGGCGGCGGCGAGGGCGCGAAGCCCGAAGGCGGCGGCCAGAAACCCGAAGGCGGGGCAAAGCCCGAGTAACAGCATGACTCGACGGGGCCGGCCGAAGTGGCCGGTCCCGCACCGGTGAGCCGACCGTGCCGGTCATCCCTTCCCGACCGGCTGCCACCATGACGCGGACCCGAGCACAGAAATGGAAGGTGGCGACGAGTGACGACGCCGGCGAGCCCGACGGAAGTGAACGCGGCGAACCTGGCCGGTCGGGTGCATCCGTCCCAGCGGGGTCAGGTGCTGGACGGGGTCTTCTGGATCTCACTCGTGGTGGGGATCCTGATGGCCGCGCTGGTCATCATCCTCCCGCTCGCCACCGGCATCCTCTCCGGCCCCAACGCCGGGGAGAGCTACGCGGCGCTGCCCTTCGGCGTGCTGCTGGCGGTCGCCTGCCTCGGGCTGTGCTGGCGGCGATACCGGGACCTGCACCGGCCGCTGACTGTGATCAGCGGATGGACGCACGACTTCGGCAATGGCCGGTTGACCGACGAATACCCGATCGGAATGCGGTTCCAGCCGCAGGCCTACAAATCGGTCGAACGCCGGGAAGTGCGCGCCGGCGGGAGGACCTACCAGCTGACCCCGCAAATGTGGGCGCTGCTGCACGCCGACCGGAACAACACGCTCTGCCTGCTGCCCCGGACCAAGGTGCTGGTCAACGTCATTCCGTCGTGAATCCGCCTTACCGCAAGGAAAAGCACGAATGACGGCGGACGCCGAGGTGGACCTGGCCAATCGCAACGGCCGGCTCCACCCGTCCCAGCGCGGGAAGATCCTGGACTTCAACTTCTGGGCGGCCGCTGTGCTCGTGGTCGCCGGGATCGCCGGGTTGGTGGCCCTTGTCGTCAAGGCCGTCGGCGACGTCGGCGATGCGAATCGGCTGAACGACGTCACCGGCTGGACGCACGACTTCGGGGAGGTGTCCGGCAAGCGCCCGGCACCGGGGCAGTATCCGTATCCGATCTACCTGTACACGATCTACGAGCGGATCCGGTTCACCTATCTCGTCGTGAACGGGCACAGCTACCGGCTCGACGACGCGGACTTGCGGAACCGGGTCCAGGGCGAGCGCACCAATATCGTGCTCTCCACGCCCCGCACCAAGATCCTGATCAACGTCCTGCCCGCCTGAACCGCTCAGGAATTCCCCGGAAACCCGAGATTCACCCCCGCATGCGAGGTGTCCGGCCACCGCGAAGTGACCACCTTCGTCCGCGTGAAGAAGTGGAAACCCTCCGGCCCATACGCATGGCTGTCGCCGAACAGTGAGTCCTTCCAGCCGCCGAAGGAGTAGTAGCTGACGGGGACCGGGATCGGCACGTTGACGCCGACCATGCCGACCTCGACTTCGTTCTGGAAGCGGCGGGCGGCGGCTCCGTTGCCGGTGAAGATGGCCGTACCGTTGCCGTAGGGGTTGGCGTTGATCAGGGACAGAGCGTCGTCGTACGAAGGCGTGCGCGCCACTGACAGGACCGGGCCGAAGATTTCGTCGGTGTAGATCGGCATTTCGGGGCGGACGTGGTCGAACAGCGTCGGGCCGAGCCAGAAGCCGTTGCCGGTCACCGAGATGCCACGGCCGTCCATCACCAGCGCGGCACCCGAGGCGACGCCGGCGTCCACATAGGACTTCACGCGCTCGTGGTGGGCCTTCGTGACCAGTGGCCCCATTTCCGACGACGGGTCGCGGCCGTCGCCGACGCGCAGCCGGGCCATGCGCTCGGTGATCTTCGCGACCAGTTCGTCGCCGATCGGGTCCACGGCGACGACCACCGAGACCGCCATGCAGCGCTCCCCCGCCGAGCCGAAGCCGGCGGACACGGCGGCGTCCGCGGCCAGGTCGAGGTCCGCGTCGGGGAGGACGACCATGTGGTTCTTCGCCCCGCCGAGGGCTTGCACGCGCTTGCCGTGCCGCGTGCCGGTTTCGTAGACGTAGCGCGCGATCGGCGTCGAACCGACAAACGAGATCGCCTTGACGTCACGGTGTTCCAGCAGGCCGTCGACCGCCACCTTGTCGCCGTGCAGCACGTTCAGCACGCCCGCGGGCAGCCCGGCTTCGGCGAACAGCCCGGCGATGAACACCGCGGCCGACGGGTCCTTCTCACTCGGCTTCAGAACCACAGTGTTGCCGCACGCCAGCGCGTTCGGCACGAACCACAGCGGCACCATCGCGGGGAAGTTGAACGGCGAGATCACGCCGACCACGCCCAGCGGCTGCGCGATCGAATAGACGTCGACGCCGGTGGACGCGTTTTCGCTGAAGCCGCCCTTCAGCATTTGCGCGGCGCCGCACGCGTACTCCACGTTCTCCAGCGCCCGCGCGATTTCGCCGGCCGCATCGGATTCGACCTTGCCGTGCTCGGCCGTGACGATCTTCACCAGCTCGTGCTGACGCGCCGAAAGCAGCTCACGGAACGCGAACAGCACCCGCGTGCGCCCGGCCAGCGAGGTCCCGCGCCAGCCCGGCAGCGCAGCCGCGGCGGCGGCCACCGCCTGGTCCACCTCGGACGGGCCGGCGAAGTCCACCTTCGCCCGGACCTCGCCGGTCGCGGGGTCGAACACGTCCCCGGTGCGCCCGGCCGGGCCGGTGACCGGCTTGCCGTCGATCCAATGGCTGATGCGCTCGGTCACGGCGTCCGCTCCTTCTCGTCCCGGGCTGGGTGTCCACCCGAGTCTCCGGGCGGGCGCCACGCGGGCGCCATCGGCAACGTGTACGGACTGCCCGGCCCGGCCGTACAGTCTGTGCCTGCCGGTGCGGAAGGAGGCCCGAGAACCCGATGTACCCGACTGTCGCCGAGGTGCTCGCGCTGCCCGTGCTGCGCCAGGGCCGGCCCCACGTCGTCGCGGGCAGCGCCGGGCTGGAGCGGGCCGTGCGGTGGGCGCACGTCGCCGAGATCGCCGAGATCGCGCCCCTGCTGCGCGGCGGCGAGCTGGTGCTGACCACCGGTGTCGCGCTGCCGGACGACGGCGCCGCGCTCGCCCAGTACGTCACGGACCTGGCCGAGGTCGGCGTCGCCGGCGTGGTGGTGGAGCTGGTGCGGCACTGGAGCGACCGGCTGCCCCGCGCGCTGGTCGAGGCCGCCGAGAAATGCGGGCTGCCGCTGGTCACGCTCTCGCGCGAGACCCGCTACGTCGCCGTCACCGAGGCGGTGAACGGGCTGATCGTCGACGCGCAGGTGGCCGAGCTGCGGGCCGCCGAGCGCGTGCACGAGACGTTCACCGCACTCACCGTCGCGGGCGCCGAGCCGGGCGTGGTGCTGGGCGAGGTCGCGCGGCTGACCGGGCAGCCGGTGGTGCTGGAGACCCTCGAGCACGAGGTGCTGGCCTACGACGCGGCCGGCCTCGACCCGGGCGAGCTGCTCACGGGCTGGCCGGCGCGCTCGCGCGTGGTGCAGCTCGGCGAGCGCACGGGTTACCACGCGGCGGCGGGCTTCCTGATCACCGTCGTCGGCGCGCGCGGGCACGACTGGGGCCGGCTCGTGCTCGTCTGCGCCGAATCGCCGCCGCACCGGTACCGCGTGGTAGCCGAGCGGGCCGCCTCCGCGCTGGCCGTGCACCGCCTCGTGGCCCGGGATTCCGACACGCTCGAACGCCAGGCCCACCGCGCCGTGCTGACCGAACTGCTGGCCTCACCCGCGCCGTCGGCCGAGGCGCTGGCCCGGGCCTCGGCGCTCGCCGTGCCGCTCACCGGACGGCGGCTGATCGGGCTGGCCGTGCGGCCGCGCGTTTCCGCGACCACCCGGCCCGCGTTGTCCACCCCACCGCTGCTGCGTGAACTCGCCGAGGCGACCGCCCTGGCCACGCGCCGGGCGAAGGTCTCGGCGCTGGTGGCCACGGACGAAACCGGCGTCCGGGCGTTGATCGCGCTGTCCCCCGAGGCCGCGGCCGAAACGGTGCTCTCGAGGCTGGCGACCGACATCCACGAGGCCCGCGCGAGCGCGCCCTGCGTGATCGCCGTCGGCACGACCGTCACCGGCTCCGCAGAAGCACGCCGCACGCTGGTCGAGGCCGCACAGGTCGCGGCCGCTGCGCTGGGCGAGGGCGTCGAGCGGCCGCTGCACCGGCTGCGTGACGTCCGGCTGCGCGGCCTGCTGCACCTGCTCGAAGGCGACGAGCGGGTCAGCGCGTTCGCCGCCCGCGAGCTGGGGCCGCTGTTGCAACGGGACGCCGCCTCCGGCAGCCGCCTGGTGCAGGCGCTGCGGCACTACTGCGCGCAGGGCGGCAACAAGTCGGCCGCCGCCGTCGCCGCGCACACCTCGCGCACGGCGTACTACCAGCAGCTCGCGCGGATCGAGCAGGTGCTCGGCGTGCGACTGGAAGACCCGGAGTCGATGCTGTCGCTGTACGTCGCGTTACTCGCGCACGACCTGGCCACGGACACCCGTACGAGCGAGGAAAACTCACCCGGAAGAGGAGCACAGTGAGCGGCTTCCGGCTGCCGATATCCGAAGTATGGTCTTCTCTTCCCTCGCTCCGATCGCCGCATGCATGCTGGGCCTCAGCAGTGTCGCCAGTGGTGTCGCCTCGCCGGCGTCCACTGTGCCGTCGTCGATCCTCCGGCTGAGCACGCACGAAACCTCCGGCCGGATCGCGGCCACTTCGCTGACCTGCCAGCCGACCGGCGGCAGCCACCCGAAGCGCGACGCCGCGTGCGCCGCGCTGATCGCCGCGGACGGCGACTTCGCCCGGATCAAGCCGCGGCTGCAGCGCTGCACGATGCTGTACGCGCCGGTGGACGTGTCCGCCGTCGGCACCTGGGCGGGCAAGCCGGTGTCGTTCCACACGACTTACCCGAACAAGTGCATGGCGGACGCCCAGTCCGCCGGCGTTTTCGCCTTCTAGGACTCGTGAGTGTTTGTGACGGTTCTAACCGTCACAAACACTCACGAGTTCTAACCGCAGTCCACCGCAGACAGGCGGACCGCCCGCGCACTGGCCCGGCTGAGATTCCAGCCGGGCCAGCTGTCGTCCGGCAGGTCCCGCAGCACCGGGCGGAGCACGCAGCCGGCGTCCGGCAGCCGCTGCGCCACCACGGGCACGATGTCGGTGGAAAACCCGCCCAGGTAACGGGTGTCGAGCGGCTTCCCCTGCGCGGCCCGGTCGATGTTGGCCCCGGCGATCAACGCCTCCGGATCGGCCACGGCCAGCGCGAGCAGCGCGGCCGCCGCGGTGGCGATCGCGGCCCGCGGCAGCCAGGCCGAGCGCAGCCGCACCAGTGAAACACCGACCAGCAGGAACACGCAGCCGAGCCAGATCTCACAGACCTCCACCAGCAGCCGCAGCACGGTGAAGCCGTACGCCTCCTGGTACGTCCACATGCGACTCAGCGCGGACAGCACGAGGACCAGGCTCAACGCGGCGAGCGCGCCGAGCAGGATCCGCTGGCCGATCCGGTCGCCCTTGAGCTCACGCGGCCCCCAGCGCAGGGCTGCGGAGATGATGCCGAGCGTCAGGACCGTGCACGCGCACAGCTGCCAGAAACCGCCGCGGGCGTACTCGGCGGAGGTCAGGCCGCCGGTGCGGAGCACGTAATCCTTGCCCCCGAACAAAACCGCGATCCGGACGCCGACAAAGCCGGCGAACAGCACCACCAGCGTGGCGAGCGGGAGTGTCCACAGCAGACGGTCACCCTGCGCGGTCCGCGGCCCGTCCGCGGCCGGGAACGGCGGCGAAGCGAGCAGGTAACACGCGCCGGTGACGCCGAACAGCGCGACGCAGAACAGGAAACCCCAGCGGAAGATCGTGCCGGCCCCCAGGTCCGGCACGATCTCCCCGACGAAGTGCGCGAAGGCCGCGTCCGCGCTGGTCAGCAGCGGCAGGAAGACCACGACCACCGCGACGGCGGCGAGCACGGCGCCGAACACCCGCCCGCGCTGCCGTCCGGACCCGCGCAGCCCGCGGGCCACCCACGGGATCGACCCGAAGGCCTCGATCGGGACCGCGAGCACGTCGTAGAACGTGGTGTTCATGGTGCGCCGCCCGACCACCGCGAGCGACCCGGTGACCACCGCGGCGAGTCCGCAAAGGATGAACAGCCAGCCGGACGCCCGCACCGCCCCCACGGCCAGCAGCGCCAGCGAAAGCGCGGCCCACCCCGCACTGGCCCGGGTGAAATGCCGGGGCGCGTCACGCGGGCGCGCCCGCCGGTCCACCGCGAAGATCGCCCCGGCCAGCACCGCGGCGGTCAGCACCCAGCCGATCCCGGGCCGGTCCAGCGGCACCACCACCGCGGCCACCAGCCCGGCCGCCCCCGCGGCGGGCAGCACCGCCGACGCCATCGGCACCACCTCGGACTTCGGCGGTGTCACCGGCAGCATCAGCACCGGGACCTGCGCTTTCGGCAACCCCGGCGCGCCGGGTTCCACGGACTCCTGCGTCTTGGCGGCTTGCAGCACGGACTCGGCCCAGCCCCGCGCGGCGCCCTCGGCCCCCGGCGGGACAGCGTGCGCCGGACGGCGGGTGGATTCCGGATCTGTTTCGGACAAGATTTCCTGCCTTTCTCCACAACGAACACCCGCTGCGCCGATTCGGGCAGCGTTGTTCGCCTTAGCAAATGTCAGGACGGCAGAGCGGACAAACCCCAGCGGGGCAGCGAAGTCAGGCGGGCAGCGTGACCCGGATCCGGCAGCCCTCCGCGCCGGCCGCGCCAGGCTCCGGCGAAACCCCTTCCGCGCCAACGGAAACCGGGTCGGAAGTCAGGGCGGGCGTCTCCGGCGCGACGACCGCGATCGAGCCGCCGTGCAGTTCCACCACCCAGCGGGCGATGGCCAGGCCGAGGCCCGTGCCGCCGCCGCCGGCGCGTTCACCGCGGGTGAAGCGTTCGAAGACACGCGCGCGGTCCGCCGGCGGGATGCCCGGGCCCTCGTCGCGGACCTCGATGTGGGCCACGCCCGTATCGACCACCGCGCGGACCTCCACCGAACCGCCCGCGGGACCGTGCCGGGCGGCGTTCTCCAGCAGGTTCACCACCACCTGGTACAGCCGCGCGCGGTCCGCGGTCACGGCCGCGCCCGGCGGCGAAACCGACACGTCGAACCGCACGCCCCGGCCGGTCGAGGCGGCCATCGCCTCGGCTTCGACCGCGACCTCGGCGAGCAGTTCCGCCAGGTCCACCCGGGCCAGGTCCAGCGACAGCGTGCCGCCGTCGATGCGCGAGAGGTCCAGCAGCTCCGTGACCAGGCGCCCCAGCCGTTCGGTCTGGTGCAGCGCCGTGCGCAGGGTGGCCGGGTCCGGCGAGGCGACGCCGTCCACCAGGTTCTCCAGCACCCCGTTCAACGCGGTGATCGGCGTCCGCAGCTCGTGCGACACGTTCGCGATCAGCTCGCGGCGCTGCTGGTCGGCGGTGGCGAGGTCGGCCGCCATCTGGTTGAACGCGTGGGCCAGGGAGCCCACCTCGTCCCGGGCGGTGGCGCGGACGCGGCGGGTGTAGTCGCCCTTCGCCATCGCGCGCGCCGCGGCCGTCATCTCGCGCAGCGGGCGGGTCATGCCGTGGGCCAGGATCTGCGAGGTGAGCAGCGCGATCAGCATCGCCGTGACCGTGGTCTTCGGCGGCAGCCAGCCGATCCGCCAGTTGAAGAACCCGAACGCGATCCCGCCCGAGGCGAGCAGCAGGATGGCCAGCTTGAGCTTGATCGACCGGATCGGGTCGAGCGGGCGCGGCAGCAGGTCCACGAGCTTGCCCAGGAACACCCTCATACCGGTACCTCCAGCGCGTAGCCCACCCCGTGCACGGTCCGGATCAGGTCGGCGCCGAGCTTGCGCCGCAACGCCTTGATGTGGCTGTCGACCGCGCGCGTGGTGGCGCTGCCGGCGTGCACGTCCCAGTCCCACACCTCGGCCAGCAGCCGTTCGCGCGGCTGCACCGAGCGCGGCCGTCGCGCGAAGTGCACCAGCAGGTCGAACTCGATGGGCGTGAGCTGCGCGGGCTCCCCGCCGCGGGTCACCCGGCGCTCGTCGATGTCGATCTCCAGGTCGCCCAGCACGATCCGCTCCGGCCCGCGCTGGGCGGCCGAGCGCTCGATACGCCGCAGCAGGGCGTGCACCCGCGCGGTGAGCACGCGCAGGGAAAACGGCTTCGTCAGGTAGTCGTCGGCGCCGACGCCCAGCCCGACCAGCAGGTCGGTCTCGTCGGCGCGCGCGGTGAGCATCAGCACCGGCACCGGCCGCCGCGCCTGGATCCGGCGGCACACCTCGAGCCCGTCGAACCCGGGCAGCATCACGTCGAGCACCACCAGGTCCGGGCCGCTCGCGGCCTCGGCCGCCACCGCGGCCGGCCCGTCGTGCGCCAGCTCCACGGTGAACCCCTCGGCCCGCAGCCGGGCGGCGATCGACGCGGCGATCGTGAGGTCGTCCTCGACGACCAGCACCCGCCGTCCCCCTCTGTCCATGCCGACGACTCTAGGGAACCACCGTGGAGGCCATCCGGGTGAGCTGTGGAGATCCTGTGGAGAACCTGGCCGTGTTTCGCTCACTTTGCGCCGACGCTACCGGCGGATTGTGACCCAGGTCATGCACCGTCGGGGCCGTTCGCGCAATCGACAGACTGCGCCGAGGGCAGCCGATCGGTGAACAGTCTGCATATGCCACCCGCGCGCACCCGGCGCGCAGGATTCCGCAATGGAGCCGACCTCACAGGTGCACGCCGACGGGCGGGTGGAACTCGCCGACGTCCGGTCCCTGCACGGCAGCCGGTTCTTCAACGAGGAACTGGCCCCGGTCCCGATCGGGAAACGGACCTGGAGCACGTACAACTACTTCGCGCTGTGGATGGGGATGGCGCACAACATCCCCAGCTACGCGCTGGCCGCGTCGCTCATCGCGCTCGGCATGAACTGGCTGCAGGCGCTCATCACGATCACCATCGGCAACCTCGTGGTGCTCGCCCCGATGCTGCTCAACAGCCACGCCGGCACGAAGTACGGCATCCCGTTCCCGGTGTTCGCGCGGGCGTTCTACGGCCTGCGCGGCGCCAACCTGGCCGCGCTGCTGCGCGCGTTCATCGCGTGCGGCTGGTTCGGCATCCAGACCTGGGTGGGCGGCGAGTCGATCTACGTGATCGTCGGCCGCCTCGCCGGGTCCGGCTGGCGCGATTCGACCGTGGTGCTCGGCCAGCACTGGACGCTGTGGCTGAGCTTCGCCGTGTTCTGGATCGTGCAGATGCTGATCATCTGGCGCGGCATGGACGCGGTCCGGAAGTTCGAGAACTGGACCGCCCCGCTGGTGTCGGTCGGCTTCCTGATCCTGCTCGGCTACGTGCTGGTGAAGGCGGGCGGTTTCGGCCCGATCCTGGCCGACCCGGGCAAGCTCGGCTGGGGCCCAGGGTTCTGGAAGGTGTTCGCGCCGTCGCTGATGGCGATGATCGCGTTCTGGTCCACGCTCTCGCTCAACATGCCGGACTTCACCCGCTTCGGCGGCAGCCAGCGCAAGCAGGTGCGTGGGCAGATCCTCGGCCTGCCCACCACGATGACGTTCATCGCGATCGTGGCCATCCTGACCACCTCCGGCGGGCACGTGCTCTACGGCCAGGACATCTGGGACCCGGCGCAGCTGGCGGACAAGTTCTCCAGCCCGGTCGTGGTCGTCGTCGCGCTAGCCGCGCTGGTGCTGGCGACGATCTCGGCGAACCTCGCGGCGAACGTGGTCAGCCCGTCCTACGACTTCTCCAACGCCTTCCCCAAGCGCATCACGTTCGCGCTCGGCGGCCTGATCACCGGCGTCGTCGGCATCCTGATCCAGCCGTGGCGGCTCTACTCCGACCCGAGCATCTACATCTTCGCCTGGCTCGGGTTCTACGGCGGCCTGCTCGGCGCCGTGGCCGGCGTGCTGGTGGCCGGCTACTGGGTGATCGCCCGGACCGAGCTGAAGCTGAAGGACCTCTACACACCCGATGGAGTGTACTGGTTCGCCGGGGGCTGGAACTGGCGCGCGGTGGTCGCGACGCTGGTCGGCGCGGTGCTCGCGGTCGGCGGGGCCTACGGCGGCCCCTTCCCCGCGGACGGCCTCATCCCGTTCCTCAAGCCGCTCTACGACTACAACTGGGTGGTGGGCCTGGTCGGCGCGTTCGTCGTCTTCGCCCTGCTGTCCCGGTCCAGCACGAAGGAGGAGACAAGTGAGCGACCTGGTCCGAGCCGGATTGATCCAGCAGCGGTGGACGGGTGACAAGGAGTCGATGATCGGAGGCGCCGTCGAAGCCATCGGCAAGGCGGCTTCGCAGGGCGCCCAGGTCGTCTGCCTCCAGGAACTGTTCTACGGCCCGTACTTCTGCCAGATCCAGGACGCCGACTACTACTCCTACACCGAGGGCATCCCGGACGGCCCCACCACGAAGCTCATGCAGGAGGTGGCCGAGCGCCACGGCGTGGTGCTGGTGGTGCCGATGTACGAGCAGGAGCAGCCCGGCGTCTACTACAACACCGCCGCGGTGATCGACGCCGACGGCACCTATCTCGGCAAGCACCGCAAGAACCACATCCCGCAGGTGAAGGGGTTCTGGGAGAAGTTCTACTTCCGGCCCGGCAACCTCGGCTACCCGGTGTTCGACACCGCCGTGGGCCGGATCGGCGTGTACATCTGCTACGAGCGGCATTTCCCCGAAGGCTGGCGCGCGCTCGGCCTGGCGGGCGCGAAGATCGTGTTCAACCCGTCGGCGACCAGCCGCGGGCTCTCGGAGTACCTGTGGCGCCTGGAGCAGCCCGCGGCCGCCGCGGCGAACGAGTACTTCGTCGGCACGATCAACCGCATCGGCGTGGAACCCTTGGGCGACAACGACTTCTACGGCCAGTCCTACTTCGCCGACCCGCGCGGGCAGCTGGTGGGCGAGGCCGCTTCGGACTCCGAGGAGGAGATCGTCGTCCGCGACCTGGACATGGGCAAGCTCGCCGAGGTGCGCGACCTCTGGGCTTTCTACCGCGACCGCCGCCCGGACAGCTACGGCCCCCTGACGGAGGCCTGATGACCACCCTCATCAAGGGCGGCCAGGTCGTCTCCCCCGCCGGCGCCGTCGAGGCCGACGTGCTCGTGGACGGCGAGCGCATCACCGCCGTCGCCGCGCCCGGCGTGCTCACCGGCGACGAGACGATCGACGCCACCGGCAAGTACGTGCTGCCCGGCGGGATCGACGCGCACACGCACATGGAGATGCCCTTCGGCGGCACGCATTCGGTCGACACCTTCGAGACCGGCACCATCGCCGCGGCCTGGGGCGGCACGACCACGATCATCGACTTCGCCGTGCAGGCCAAGGGCACCTCACTGCTGTCCACACTGGACAAATGGCACGGCAAGGCGGACGGCAACTGCGCCGTGGACTACGGCTTCCACATGATCGTCTCGGACGTCAACGACTCCTCGCTCAAGGAGATGCGGGCCTGCGTGGACGCCGGCGTGGGCAGCTTCAAGATGTTCATGGCCTACCCCGGCGTCTTCTACTCCACCGACGGCGAGATCCTGCGCGGGATGCAGCAGGCGCGCGAAATCGGCGCCACGATCATGATGCACGCGGAGAACGGCATCGCGATCGACGAGCTGGCCGCACAGGCGTACGCCGCGGGCCGCGTCGACCCGGTGGAGCACGGGCGCACGCGACCGCCGGAGCTGGAGGCCGAGGCGACCTCGCGCGCGATCCGGCTGGCCGCCGTCACGGGCTCGCCGCTGTACATCGTGCACCTGTCCGCCTCGCAAGCGCTGGCGGCGGTGGCGGAAGCGCGTGACAACGGGCAGAACGTGTTCGCCGAGACCTGCCCGCAGTACCTGTACTTGTCCATTGAGGACTTGGCGAAGCCCGGCTTCGAAGGCGCGAAGTACGTCGCTTCGCCGCCGCTGCGGGAGAAGTCGCACCAGGCCGACCTGTGGCGCGGGCTGCGCACCAACGACCTGTCCGTGGTGTCCACCGACCACTGCCCGTTCTGCTTCAAGGACCAGAAGGAGCTGGGCCGCGGCGACTTCCGGGCGATCCCGAACGGCATGCCCGGCGTCGAGCACCGAATGGACCTGCTGCACCAGGGCGTCGTCGCCGGAGAGCTGTCGCTCGGCCGCTGGGTCGAGACCTGCTCGGCGACGCCGGCCCGGATGTTCGGGCTGTACCCGCGGAAGGGCGTGATCGCCGCGGGCTCGGACGCGGACATCGTGGTCTACGACCCGGCGGCCAGGCAGACCCTGTCCGCCGAGACGCACCACATGAACGTGGACTATTCGGCGTACGAGGGATTCGAGCTGACCGGCAAGGTCCACACGGTGCTCTCGCGCGGCCGGGTCGTGGTGTCGCCGGACGGTTTCAGCGGCGGCGCCGGCCACGGGAAGTTCCTGTCCCGCGGCCTCAACCAGTACCTGAACTGAGGGGCGGAACCGTGGACTTCGGGATCGTGCTGCAGACCGACCCGCCGGCGTCCGACGTCGTGCGGCTGATGAAGGCCGCCGAGGGCCAGGGTTTCCGCTACGGCTGGACGTTCGACTCGGCGGTGCTGTGGCAGGAGCCGTTTGTCGTCTACTCGCGGATCCTGGCGGAGACCTCGTCGCTGGTGGTCGGGCCGATGGTGACTTCGCCGGGTACGCGGGGCTGGTCGGTGATGGCGTCGACTTTCGCCACCCTGAACGACATGTACGGCAACCGCACCGTGTGCGGCATCGGGCGGGGTGACTCGGCGCACCGGGTGGTCGGCAAGCCACCGTCCACATTGGCCACGGTGCGCGACTGCATGCGGGTGGTGAAGGACCTCGCCGAGGGCCGCGAGGTCACCATGAACGACACGGCCGTGCGCATCCCGTGGGTGCGGAACGGCCGGCTGGAGATGTGGATGGCCGGCTACGGCCCGAAAGCACTGAAGACCGTCGGCGAACACGCTGACGGCTTCATCCTGCAATGCGCCGACCCGGCCATCGCCCGCTGGACGATCGGCGCAGTCCGCGACGCCGCCCGCGCAGCCGGCCGCGACCCCGGCGGCATCACGATCTGCGTCGCCGCCCCCGCGTACGTCGGCGAAGACCTGCCCCACCAGCGCGAGCAACTCCGCTGGTTCGGCGGGATGGTCGGCAACCACGTCGCGGACCTGGTGTCGCGCTACGGCTCCACCGGCGCGGTCCCCCGCGAACTGACCGACTACATCCGCGAGCGCGAAGGCTACGACTACAGCCACCACGGCCGCGCGGGCAACCCGTCCACGGACTTCGTCCCGGACGAGATCGTGGACCGCTTCTGCCTGCTGGGGCCCGCTTCTGCCCATATCGCGCGTCTGCAGGAACTCGCTGAGCTGGGGGTTGATCAGTTCGCGCTGTATCTGATGCACGATGAGCGGGAAGAGACTTTGGGCGCGTATGGGAGTCAGATCGTGGGGAAGCTGACGGCTTGACGGATCCGGAACCGCCCCGGGGTCACCTGCCTTGATGCGCCCCCATGTGGCGTTCGGTGCGTCCAACGCACCGAACGCCGCATTGGGGCGCTCTCGGGCCGCGCGCTTGCGGTAAGCCGACAGAAAGTCCCAGCCATCTATACAAACGTGTGAAAGATTCGTACTCTCGCCTCGCCGCCGCTGTCCTGTCCGCATCGTCGCGACGAGGAGTCCCGTCATGGGCGTGTCCCGCCGTACTTTCCTGTCCCTGGCTGCCGCCGGTTCCGCGGCCGCCGCGCTGCCCTCGCTGGCCGCACTGGCCACGCCCGCGTCGGCCGCCAGTCCGCCCGGTGACGTGGTCGGCAAGATCACCGTCGGCTACCAGGGGTGGTTCGCCTGCATCGGCGACGGCGCGCCGATCAATGCCTGGTGGCACTGGGCGCGCGACGCGAGCCAGCCGCCGTCGCCTAGCAACACCGGGATCAAGTCGTGGCCCGACGTCCGCGATTACCAGCACACCTACCAAACCGGTTACGGGAACCTCGGCAACGGGCAGACCGCGAACCTGTTCTCCTCCTACGACCAGCAGACCGTCGACACGCATTTCTCGTGGCTGCAGCAGTTCGGCATCGACACCGCGGCCCTGCAGCGCTTCAACCCCAACGGCGCCGAGGGCCCGACCCGCGACGCGATGGCGGCCAAAGTGCGCAGCGCCGCCGAATCGCACGGGCGGAAGTTCTACGTGATGTACGACGTCACCGGCTGGACGAACATGCAGCAGGAGATCAAGGACGACTGGACGTCGAAGATGTCGGCGCACACCGCGTCCGGCGCGTACGCCCGCCAGAACGGCAAACCGGTCGTCTGCATCTGGGGCTTCGGCTTCAACGACGGCAACCACCCGTGGGACGCCGGCCCCTGCCTCGACGTGGTGAACTGGTTCAAGGGCCAGGGCTGTTACGTGATCGGCGGCGTGCCGCGGGAATGGCGCGTCGGCGGCTCGGGCACCCGCACCGGGTTCTCCGACGTCTACCACGCGTTCAACGCGCTCTCACCGTGGATGGTCGGCGCGATCGGCAACGTGGGCGACTCCGACAACGTCTACAACACCATCACCGTCGGCGACCAGGCGGACTGCAACTCCCACGGCATCGACTACCAGCCCTGCGTGCTGCCCGGCGACACCCAGGAACGCCAGCGCGTGCACGGCGACTTCATGTGGCACCAGTTCTACAACATGATCCGCGCCGGCGCCCAGGGCATCTACATCTCGATGTTCGACGAGTACAACGAGGGCAACCAGATCGCGAAAACCGCCGAGGACTCCTCGATGGTCCCCGCGGGTTCTGGCATCTGGGCCCTCGACGAGGACGGCACGCGCTGCAGCTCCGACTACTACCTCCGGCTCACCGGCGACGGCGGCCGGATGCTGCGCGGCGAGATCGCGCTGACGCCGAACCGGCCGACCCAGCCGGTGGTCTGAACGACCCCCGCGTACGTCCTCAATGGACGTACGCGGGTCAGTCGTTCGGCTGAACCGGCAGGCTCAGTCGACCAGCGCCTGGTAGACCAGCTGACGCAGCTGCTGCCGGATCGGGTGGGTGCTCGACGGCAGCAGCTGCGTGTAAAACGCCACCGTCAGGTCCTCGTCGGGGTCCACCCAGAACGCGGTGGACGCCGCGCCGCCCCAGGCGTACTCACCCGCGCTGGACAGGGTCTTCGCCTTGATCGGGTCCTCCAGCACCGAAAAGCCCAGCCCGAAGCCGAAACCGTCGAACGGCATCTCGGCGAACAGCGGCCGGCCGTAGGCCTCGAGGTCCACGTGGCCGGGCAGGTGGTTGCTGGCCATCACCTCGACCGTGCGCGGACCGAGCACCCGTGTGCCGTCAAGTTCGCCGCCGCGCAGCAGCATCTGCGTGAAACGGTGGTAGTCGCCCGCGGTGGAGACCAGGCCGCCGCCACCGCCGAGGAACTCCGGGCGGGCGGTGCCGAGCTTGCCGAAAACGTCGTTGCGCACGGCCCGTTTGGTGGCCGGGTCCGGCAGGTACAGCGCGGCGAGCCGGTCGGTGTCCGGGGTCCAGAAGCCGGTGTCGGTCATGCCGAGCGGGTTGAAGACGCGCTCGGCCAGCGCCTCGTCCAACGGCTTCCCGGCGAGCACCTCGACGAGGCGGCCGAGCACATCGCTGGACACCGAGTAGTTCCACTCGCTGCCGGGCTGGAACACCAGCGGGAACTCGGCCCACTGCCGGGAACACGCGGCGAGGTCCAGTCCCTTCGGCGTGCCCCACTCGTGCCCCGCCGCCCGGTAGATCGCGTCGACCGGGTGCGTGTGGTGGAAGCCGTAGGTCAGCCCGGAGGTGTGCGTGAGCAGGTGCCACAGCCGGATCGGCTCGGTCGCCGGCTCCGTGACCGGGGCCAGCGCCGAGCCCTTGACGTAGACCCGCGGCGACTCGAATTCGGGCAGCCACCGGGAAATCGGGTCGTTGAGGTCGATCCGGCCTTCTTCGACGAAGGTCATCGCGGCCACCGAGGTGATCGGCTTCGTCATCGAGAAGATGCGCCAGATCGTGTCGGGCTCCACCGGGGCGCCCGCCTCGACGTCGCGGCTGCCGTGCGACGCGACGTGCACGATCCGGCCGTGCCTGCTCACCACCGCGAGGTAGCCGGGAAGCAGCCCATCGTCGACATACCGGGCGAAATGCCGGTCGATGCGCAACAACCGTCCACTGTCGAACCCGGCCTCGGCCGGGTCGATGTCCACCTTCACCTCAGTCGCCATGCGGCGAGGTTACGCCGATTCGCGCGCCCGCTCGGCCGCCTTCTCCTCACGCCAGGCCTCGTCGTTCTTGCCCTCGCGCCAGTATCCGGACAGCGACAGCGAGTCCCGCGAAACGGCGCGCTCGTCGAGCAGGTACCGGCGCAGCTCCCGGACGAACCCGGCCTCGCCGTGGACAAACGCCTGAACTTCGCCCTCGCGCCACGGCAGTGCCTTCACCGCCGCGGCGAGGTCGCCGCCGCTCGCCCGGTGCAGCCAGGTGATCTGCGCGTCCGCCTTGGTGACGAGCGGCTGCTCCTCGCCCACGTCCGCCACCAGCAGGAAAACGTGCGCGGGCGCGCCGGCGGGCATGGCCTCGAGCGCCGCCGCGATGGCCGGCAACGCGGCCTCGTCGCCCACCAGCAGATGCCAGCCCGCGTCGGCCCGCGGCGCGTAACCGCCGCCGGGACCGGAGAACAGCAGCTCGTCCCCGGGTTCGGCGCGCATCGCCCACGGCCCGGCGAGCCCCTCGTCCCCGTGCACGACGAAGTCGATCACCAGCTCGCCGGCCGCCTCGTCGTACGAGCGGACGGTGTAGGTGCGCAGCCGCGGCGCGTGCTCGCGCGGCAGCTCGGCCCGGATCCGCTGCAGGTCGAACGGCTCCGGGTACTCGACGCCGGGCACCTTGAAGACGACCTTCACGTACGCGTCGGTGAACTCGTTCGGCGAAAAGTCCCGCAGGCCCTCGCCGCCCGCCACGATGCGGATCATGTGCGGGCTCAGGCTCTCCTTGCGGAGGACCTGGAGCCGCACCGCCGGCCTCCCCTTGCGCGCCGGAGCATCGGCCATCGGTAACCACCCATTCAGTAAGGCTTGCCTAATCTTGATTCCACCGTACGCGCCCGCCACCCGTCTCGCCTAGGCAATACCTTGGCCCAGTTCCGCGAGCAGCGCGGCGAACCCGGCCCGGACGCGGGGCCGGAAACCGACCAGGAACCGGTTGGCCAGCAGCACCGCCCACCACTGACCCTCGGCGGCGTTGAGCACCCGGTGGGTCACGCGCGCGCCCGCCGGATCGGCCACGACGTGGTACTCACCGCGATACCACCAGCCGCCCTGCTGCACGAGCGTTCGCCGTTCGCGGTCTGCCTCGACCGGTGTCGGATACTTCTTCAGCCGCCGCTCGATCCCGGCGAAGGCCTCCGACGGCGTGGTAGCGACGACGCCGGAGACCTCCACGATCGTTCTCACGCCGCCCGCGGATCCGACACGCGGGTGTTCTGGAACGCGGTGATCAACCAGCCTTCCCCGCCGCGCACGAGCACAAAAGTGACCGTGACCTCCCGCCCTTCCTCGACGACGTCGCCGCCGGACAGCGAGGAACCGCCGCCGGAGACGACGATCGCGACGTCCTTCGAGGGGAAGCGGATGCGCGCTTCGCCGTAGCCGTTGACGAGCTTGGAACCCTTCAGCGGGCCTTCGAACAGCGCTCGATGCGAACTTTCGATCAGCTCCCGGCCCGGGAACTGCATGCCGAAGAACGTCACGTAGTCGGCGTCTTCGGTGAAGAGCCGGCCGTACGCGGTGGCGTCGCCGGCGTTCCAGGCGTCGTTTAGGCGGCCGAGGACGGCGAGGACTTCTTCCCGGGCGGTCTCTTGAGTGGCCAGGTCAGTCATGGCTTTCTCTCCTTAGCGAACGTGGTTCGTTAAGAACAGTTCTACTCACGAACGTCGTTCGCGTCAAGGAGATCGGCGCGGCTAGGCTGAGCGGCATGACCGTCCCGCCCCCGCCCTGGCGCCGAACCCCCAGCCCGCGGCGGCGCGCCGCGAAGCCCCTGCTCTCCCAGGAGCTGGTGGTGAAGACGGCGCTGGAGATCCTGGCCGCGGAAGGCATCGAGGCCGTGACGATGCGGAAAGTCGCGCAGCGGCTGGAAACCGGGCCGGCGTCGCTGTACGCGTACGTGTCCAACAAGGAGGAGCTGGACGAGCTGATGCTCGACGCGGCGCTGGGCGACGTGCCGCAGCCGGCGCCGGACGCCGAGCGCTGGGACGAGCAGGTGAAGGAGCTGGTGCGGCTTCAGGTGCGCGCGATGATGGCGTACCCGGGCATCGCGCGGGTCGCGTGGAACACGCCGGTGCCGGTCACGCCGAACGCGCTACGGCAGGGCGAGGCGATGCTGGCGCTGCTGCGCGCGGGCGGCCTGAGCATGGAGCAGGCGATGTTCGCGAGCGACGCGCTCAGCCTGTACGCGAAAGCCCACGCGTACGAGGCGAGCAGCTGGACGTTCGGCGACTTCGACCAGGCCGAAGTCGCCGAACGTGAGAGTCAGATGGAGGAGTACATGCGGTCGCTGCCCGCCGGCGCCTTCCCGAACCTGTTGCAGGCCGGGGAGTTCTTCACTGCCGAGACGAGCGGGCCGCGCTTCGAGTTCGCCCTGGAGATGTTCGTGGCCGGGCTGAAGACGCTGGTCAGGGCTTGAGCACGATCTTGCCGCGGGTGTGGCGCTCTTCCAGCTCGCGGTAGGCGTCCTGCACCTGCGCGAGCGGGTACACGGCAGCGATCGGGACCTCGAGCAGGCCCTTGTCCACCAGCGCGACCAGGTCGCGCATGACCTCGGCGGACGCGGCAGCCGAGTTGCCCTCGGACTTCACGCTGTACGTCTCCACAGCGGCAAAGTCGATCACCGTGTTGATCCGTCCCGTGTAGACACCCAGCCGCAGCGCCAGCTCCACGTAGCCGTCGCCGTAGTTGTCGATGAAGGAGTCCACCTGGCCGCCCGTGGCCACGCGGATGCGCTCCTCAACGCCTTCGCCGTACGCCACCGGGATCACGTCCTGCTCGCGCAGCCACGCGTGGTTCGCTTCGCTCGCGAGGCCGACCACGGTCGCGCCGGTGAGCTTGGCCAGCTGCACCGTCAGCGAGCCGACGCCGCCCGCGGCGCCCGAAACCACCACGGTGTCCCCTTCGCGCACACAGACGGCCCGAACCGCGGCGTACGCAGTGGTACCGGCGACGAACAGCGCGCCGGCCGCCTCCCAGGAAACGCCGCTGGGCTTCGGGGTCAGGTCCGCGGCCTCGACCACGACGTACTCGGCGTGGCTGGAGCGGGTGTTCACGAAGCCGACGACCTCGTCGCCCACCTGGATCTCATCGACCTCGGGCCCCAGCCCGACGACCACGCCGGCCAGGTCACTGCCCTGCCCGGACGGGAACTCCGACGGCCACCGGTCAGCGAGCGCGCCGCGCCGGATCATGGCCTCGCCGGGGTTGATGCCGGCGGCTTTGACCTGGACGAGCACCTGGCCGGGTCCGGGTTCGGGACGGGGTACTTCGACCACTCGCAGCACGTCGATTCCGCCGTGTTCGCTGTATCTGACCGCCTGCGGCATGCGCGACTCCCTCGCTCGTGGACACTTGCAGCAACCAAGCATCGGCCGCGTTTATGCCCGCGAAGCGAAAATTCCCCCGCGATCAGCCGGGATTCAGCCGGCCAGGCGACGCACGACGCCGTCCGCGAGCAGCCGCCCGCGATCGGTCAGCACGGCGCGGCCCTGACTGTCCAAAACGGACTCGTCCAGCAGTCCTTCCGCCGCCGCCGCGCGTGCCTCGGCCACCCCGGCGGCGTCCAGCGCGGAGAGCGGAAGCCCTTCCGCGACCCGGAGTTCGAGCATGATCCGCTCCAGGTGGCGGTCTTCGCCGGTGAGCAGCTCACGGCCCGCTTCGGGGCTTTCGCCCGCGGCGAGCTGGGCCGCGTACCGCGCCGGGTGCTTGACGTTCCACCAGCGCACGCCGCCGACGTGGCTGTGCGCGCCGGGGCCCGCGCCCCACCAGTCGCCGCCCTGCCAGTAGCCGAGGTTGTGCCGGCAGCGCGCGGCCGCCGAGGAGGCCCAGTTCGAAACCTCGTACCAGCCCAGGCCCGCGGCGGCGAGGGTGATGTCGATCAGCTCGTAGTCGGCGGCCAGCACGTCGTCGTCCGGGGCGGGCAGCTCGCCGCGCCGCACGCGCCGAGCCAGCGCAGTGCCTTCCTCGACGATCAGCGCGTACGCCGAGACGTGGTCGACCCCCGCGGCGAGCACGGCGTCCAGCGACGCCCGCAGGTCCTCCGTGCGCTCGCCGGGAGTGCCGTAAATCACGTCGAGGTTCACGTGCTCGAAGCCCGCGGCCCGCGCCTCGCGCGCCGCGTCCACCGGCCGTCCTGGCGTGTGGACGCGGTCGAGCACCTGCAGCACATGCTGCGCCGCGGACTGCATGCCGAGCGAAACGCGGGTGTAGCCGGCCTCGCGGATCCCGGCGAAGAACTCCGGCGAGGTCGACTCCGGGTTGGACTCGGTGGTCACCTCGGCGCCGGGCGCCAGCCCGAACACCCCACGGACGATGTCGAGCACCTCGCCGAGCCCGTCCGCGCCGAGCAGCGAGGGCGTCCCGCCGCCGACGAACACGGTCTCCGCGGCCGGCGGCGCCTGGAGTACCCGGGCGGCCAGCTCCAGCTCACGGCGCAATCCGTCCAGCCACGACCGCGGCGACGCGCCCGAGCCGAGCTCGCCGGCGGTGTAGGTGTTGAAGTCGCAGTAGCCGCAGCGGGTGGCGCAGAACGGCACGTGCACGTAGACGCCGAACGGCCGGGTCCCCAGCCCTTCGAGGGCGCTCTCGGGCAATCCGATGGTGGCAGGTTCGGTGGTCTGGCTGGTCACGGGCACGACGTCCATTGTCCACCGGCTCCCGACGGAGTCCGGCACAGGGACTCGAAGTCCGTCAAGGCCTCCTTGCCCGCGGCCCACGCCGGTAAGGAGGCCTTGGCGGACAGTGCGCTTGTACCGCCCCACCGCACCGCATTGTCCCCTCACAGTGAGGCCTCTCCCACCATCCGGGCAAGCCTGGACCACATTGTGGACGCGTGGCACGCTCAGAGCCGTGAGTCCTGCCGGTGTCCTGCTCGTGGCGCGCCGCCACGTCGACCTTGTGCGCGTCGCGAGCGCGCTCTGCCGGCCGGTCCGCTGACTCCCGACGCCCGACCAGCCCACCACACCTGGACCGCCGGCGCCGGACCGCCGCGAACCAGCCTGCCCGCCGGAAACTCCCCGGGCCCCGCGGTGGCCCCGGTGCCACGACCGCCTCCCGGAGGACCCCCAAATGGCCTCACCCACGCGTGACACCCCCGCGCCCGGCCGCGCCCCCCGTGCCCGGCAGAAGCGCGGCGAGGGCCAGTGGGCGCTCGGCTACCGGGAACCGCTGAACCCGAACGAGCGCTCGAAGAAGGACGACAACCCGCTCAACGCCCGCGCGCGCATCGAGAACGTCTACGCCCACCGCGGCTTCGACTCGATCGACCCCGGTGACCTGCGCGGCCGGTTCCGCTGGTTCGGCCTGTACACCCAGCGCAAGCCCGGGATCGACGGCGGCCGCACCGCCACGCTGGAGCCCGAGGAGCTGGACGACCGCTACTTCATGCTCCGCGTCCGGCTCGACGGCGGCATGCTCACCACGCAGCAGCTCGCCGTGCTGGCCGAGATCTCGCAGACGCACGCGCGCGGCACCGCCGACATCACCGACCGGCAGAACATCCAGTACCACTGGATCCAGATCGAGGACGTGCCCACGATCTGGCAGAAGCTCGAGAACGCCGGGATGACCACGCTGGAGGCGTGCGGCGACAGCCCGCGCGTCATCCTCGGCTCCCCCGTCGCCGGCATCGCCGAGGACGAGGTGATCGACGGCACCCCGGCGATCGAGGAGATCAAGCGCCGGTTCATCGGCGACCCGCGCTACTCGAACCTGCCGCGCAAGTTCAAGACCGCGATCTCCGGTCAGGCGGACGTGGCGCACGAGATCCACGACATCGCGTTCGTCGGGGTGAACCACCCCGAGCACGGCCCCGGCTTCGACCTGTGGGTCGGCGGCGGCCTGTCCACCAACCCGATGATCGGGCAGCGGCTCGGCGCCTGGGTGCCGCGCGACGAAGTGCCCGACGTCTGGGAGGGCGTGATCAGCGTCTTCCGCGACTACGGCTACCGGCGGCTGCGCGCGCGGGCCCGGATCAAGTTCCTGGTCAAGGACTGGGGTGCGGAAAAGTTCCGCGACGTCCTCGAATCCGAGTACCTCAAGCGCAAGCTCATCGACGGCCCCGCGCCCGACGTGCCGCCCGCCCCGATCGACCACGTCGGCGTGCACAAGCAGGTCGACGGCCGGTTCTACGTCGGCGCCGCGCCGGTCGCCGGCCGGGTGAACGGCGAGACGCTGCTGGCCGTGGCCAAGGCCGCCGAGCACGCGGGCTCCGAGCGCGTCCGGCTGACGCCGCAGCAGAAGCTCGTGGTCCTCGACGTGCCCGAGCCCGAGGTGCCCGCGCTGGAGGCCGAGCTGGCCGAGCTGGGCCTGCACACCCGGCCCTCGCCCTGGCGGCGCAGCGTGATGGCGTGCACCGGGCTGGAGTTCTGCAAGCTCGCGATCGTCGAGACGAAGGCCCGCGCGCAGGCGCTGGTGGCCGAGCTGGAGACGCGCCTGGCCGACATCCAGGCCGACCTCGACACCCCGGTGAGCGTGCACCTCAACGGCTGCCCCAACTCCTGCGCCCGGATCCAGACCGCGGACATCGGGCTCAAGGGCCAGATCGTCACCGACGGCGAGGGCAAGCAGGTCGAGGGCTTCCAGGTGCACCTCGGCGGCGGCCTCGGCCTCGACGCCGGGTTCGGCCGGAAGCTGCGCGGCCACAAGGTGACCGCGACCGAGCTGACCGCGTACGTCGAGCGGGTGGTCCGCGCGTACATCGACGGCCGCGAAAGCGGAGAGCGGTTCGCGCAGTGGGTCGCGCGGGCCGACGAAAGCGTGCTGCAGTGACCTCGACCGAGCGGGCGGTGCCGTACTACTGCCCGTTCTGCGGCGACGAGGACCTGCGTCCCGAGGAGGGCGGCGGCTGGCTGTGCACCGGCTGCCGCCGGACGTTCTCGGTGAAGTTCCACGGACTGTCCCTACCGGAGGTGTCGCACGGATGACCGCCACAGCGGATTACCGGACCCTGGCCGAACGAGCGTCGAAGGAGCTGGCCGACGCCACCGCCGAGGAGGCGCTGCGCTGGACGGCCGAGACCTTCGGCGACGACTTCATCGTGGCGTCCAACATGCAGGACGCGGTGCTGATCGACCTGGCCACCCAGGTCAAGTCCGATGTGGACGTGCTGTTCCTGGAGACCGGCTACCACTTCGCCGAGACCATCGGCACCCGTGACGCGGTGCAGACCGTGTACCCGGACGTGACGATCGTCAACGCCCAGGCCGAGCAGAGCGTCGCCGAGCAGGACGCCGAGTACGGCGCGAAGCTGCACGACCGCGACCCGACGCTGTGCTGCAACCTGCGGAAAGTGGTGCCACTGCGCAAAACCCTGGCCGGCTACTCCGCCTGGGTCACCGGCGTCCGCCGGGTCGACGCCCCGACCCGCGCGAACAGCCCGATCGTCACCTGGGACGAGCGCAACGGCCTGGTCAAGATCAACCCGATCGCGCCGTGGACCGACGAGGAGTTCGCCGGCTACATCCGCGAGCACGGCATCCTGGAGAACCCGCTGGTCTCGGTCGGCTACCTGTCCATCGGCTGCGCGCCGTGCACCGCGAAGGTCGCGCCGGGGCAGGACCCGCGCAGCGGCCGCTGGGCCGGCCAGGCGAAAACCGAATGCGGGCTGCACGGATGACGGCGGCGGGCGAAGAGACAAAGCTCGTGAGTGTTTATGACGGTTCTAACCGTCATAAACACTCACGAGTCCTGGAGCCGGCCCAGGACAACCTCGCCGCTCTGGAGTCCGAGGCGATCCACATCTTCCGCGAGGTCGCGGGCGAGTTCGACCGCCCGGTGATCCTGTTCTCCGGCGGCAAGGACTCGACGCTGCTGCTGCACCTGGCGATCAAGGCGTTCTGGCCCGCGCCGGTGCCGTTCCCGCTGCTGCACGTCGACACCGGGCACAACTTCGACGAGGTCATCGACTTCCGCGACCGGGTGGTGGAAAAGCACAACCTCCGCCTGGTCGTGGCGAAGGTCCAGGACTGGATCGACGACGGCCGCCTCGAAGAACGTGCCGACGGCATGCGCAACCCACTGCAGACCACGCCGTTGCTGGACACCATCTCGGACAACAAGTTCGACGCCGTGTTCGGCGGCGGCCGCCGCGACGAGGAGCGGGCCCGCGCCAAGGAGCGCATCTTCAGCCTGCGCAACTCCTTCGGCCAGTGGGAGCCGCGCCGCCAGCGCCCGGAGTTGTGGAACCTCTACAACGGCCGTCACCGCCCCGGCGAGCAGGTGCGCGTCTTCCCGCTGTCCAACTGGACCGAGGCCGACGTCTGGAACTACATCGCGCGGGAGAACGTCGAGCTGCCCTCGATCTACTACGCCCACCAGCGCTCGGTCTACCAGCGTGACGGCATGTGGCTCACCGAAGGGCCCTGGGGCGGGCCCCGCGCGGGTGAAGAGGTCCACGATCTCACCGTCCGCTACCGCACGGTCGGCGACGGCTCCTGCACTGGCGCCATCGAGTCCACCGCGGCCACGGTCTCCGACGTGATCGCGGAGGTCTCCGCGTCCCGCCTCACCGAGCGCGGCGCCACGCGCGCCGACGACCGGATGTCCGAAGCAGCCATGGAAGACCGTAAACGAGAGGGCTACTTCTGATGTCCAGCCTCCTGCGGCTCGCCACCGCCGGCAGTGTCGACGACGGCAAGTCCACACTCGTCGGCCGCCTGCTGTACGACACCAAGTCCGTGCTCGCCGACCAGCTGGACGCCGTCACCCGCGCGTCCGTCGACAAAGGACTGTCCACCCCGGACCTGTCGCTGCTGGTCGACGGGCTGCGCTCGGAGCGTGAGCAGGGCATCACCATCGACGTGGCGTACCGCTATTTCGCGACGCCGAAGCGCTCGTTCGTGCTGGCCGACACCCCGGGCCACGTCCAGTACACCCGCAACACGGTGACCGGCGCCTCCACCGCGCAGCTCGCCGTGCTGCTGGTCGACGCTCGCAAGGGCGTGATCGAGCAGACCCGCCGGCACGCCGCCGTGCTCGCGCTGCTCGGCGTCCCGCAGCTGGTGCTCGCGGTCAACAAGATCGACCTGGTCGACTACGACGAGGCCACGTTCGCCGTGATCGCCAAGGAATTCGCCGCCCACGCCGAATCGCTCGGCTACCGGACCGGCTCGGTGACCACCATCCCCGTCTCCGCGCTGCAGGGCGACAACGTCGCCGCGAAGTCCGCGCGGACCCCGTGGTACACCGGCCCGACGCTGCTGGAGCACCTGGAAAACGTGCCGGTCGCGCCGGACCCGCACGAGGCCGCGTTCCGCTTCCCGGTGCAGTACGTGATCCGGCCGCGCACCGCCGAATACCCGGACTACCGCGGGTACGCCGGGCAGATCGCCGCGGGCACCGTGCGGCCCGGCGACGAGATAGTCGTTCTCCCGCAAGGACTCCGCACGCGAGTGGAGGGCATCGACACCGCCGACGGGCCACTCGCCGAGGCGGGCGCGGGCACCTCGGTCACCCTGCTGCTCGCCGACGACCTCGACATCTCCCGCGGCGACCTGATCGCCACGGCCGACCGGCCGCCGCGCGTCACCGACGAGCTGGCGGCCACGCTGTGCTGGCTCTCGGCGAAGCCGCTCAAGCCGGGCGCGCGGGTGCTGGTGAAACACGGCACACGCACCGTGCAGGCGATCGTCGAGGAGCTGTCCGCCCGGTTCGACGAGCAGACGCTGTCCAGTGTGGACTCGCCGGATTCACTGGAGCTGAACGACATCGGCCGCGTGGAGCTGCGGCTGGCCGAGGCACTGGGCGTCGACGACTACACCGCCAGCCCGCGCACCGGGGCGTTCCTGGTGATCGACCCGAAGGACGGGGACACGCTCGCGGCCGGCCTGATCGGCGACCGATTCCCGTGATCGCCCCCCTGGTGCCCGTCGCGCACGGCAGCCGCGACCCCCGCTCGGCAGTGACCGTGCGGGGGCTCGTGGAGCGGGTGCGCGACCAGGCACCGGGCGCCGAGGTGTATGAGTCCTTTTTGGACCTTTCCGAGCCGCGGGTCACGGACGTGCTGCGGCGTTTGTACGACCAAGGACACCGCTCCGCCGTGGTGGTCCCGCTACTGCTCGGCAGTGCGTTCCACGCGCGGGTGGACCTGCCCGCGCTCGTCGCCGAGGTCCAGGCGGACTGCCCGGGCTTCGACGTGCGGGTGTCCGACGTCCTGGGCGTTGACCCGGTGCTGGAGGAGGTCGCGCTGGACCGGCTGGCCGGCGCTGGTCTCGGCTCGGGCAGCGGCTTGGTGGTGAGCGCCGTGGGCTCGTCGAACGCGGGCGCCAACGCGGCCGTCGCGGACCTGGCCGCGCGCTGGGAAACCCGCCTCGGCATCCCGGTGACCGAGGCTTTCGCGAGCGCCGCCCAGCCGGACGTCCCGTCCGCCGTCCAGCGGCTCCGGTCCCGCGGCGTCGAACGGATCGCGGTCGCGTCGTGGTTCTTGGCCCCCGGCCTGCTGCCCGACCGCATCGCCGCACTGGCCCGCGAAGCAGATCCGGGCGTCTACCTGGCCGAACCACTCGGCACCGACCCGCGCGTGGCCGCCGCTGTGCTGCGCCGGTATGAAGCGGCACAGAACCGCGTTCCTGCTCCCTGAGAACTCCGTTGCCGTCCCGGCCGCCCTGATTCAGGGTGGCCGGAGACGGCACTCACTCTGGAGGGACCATGGATTTCGAGCTTGCCCAGGTAAACATCGCCCGGCTGCTCGCGCCGCTGGACGACCCACGGCTGCGCGACTTCGTCGACGGCCTCGAGCCCGTGAACGCGCTGGCCGACGCCGCACCCGGCTTCGTCTGGCGGCTGCAGACGGAAGACGGCGACGCGACGGCGGTCCAGGCCTTCGCCTGGGACACCGCGGGCAGTGCGGGTGTGCTCACGAACATGTCGGTCTGGACGTCGGTGCAGGCCCTGGCGGACTTCGTCTACTCGCCCGGGCACCTGGCCGTGCTGCGACGGCGGCGCGAGTGGTTCGAGCGGGTTCAGGAGATGACGTCGGCGCTGTGGTGGGTGCCGGCCGGGCAACGCCCGGCGGTCGCCGACGCCGAGGAGCGCATCCGCCTGCTGCGCGCGCACGGCCCGACCCCGGCGGCGTTCACGCTGAAGCGCCACTTCCCGGCGCACGACGCGGTCGAAGCGCAGGACGGCGACCCGGGCTGGCTCTGCCCCGCCTGACGCACGTCACAGCGGGCAGTGCGCGCGGATATGCGAGGGTGATCGCATGGCTGACGAACTGGTGCACTACGACGTGGTGGGCGGCACCGCCACGATCACCCTCGACTCCCCGCACAACCGCAACGCGCTGTCCGCCCAGTTGCGCCGCGAGCTGAGCGCGTCGCTGGAGAAGGCCCGCGAGGACGACGCCGTGCGCGTGGTGCTGCTGACCCACACCGGCCCGGTCTTCTGCGCCGGCATGGACCTCAAGGAGGCGCGCGGCGCGGGTGCGGGCGACCAGGGCGTCAACGAGTTCCCGAAGATCCTGGACCAGCTGTGGACCAGCCCGAAGCCGGTTGTCGCGCGGCTGGCCGGGCCCGCGCGCGCGGGCGGGATCGGCATGGTCGCCGCGTGTGACATCGCGGTCGCCGTGCCCGAGGCGACGTTCGCCTTCTCCGAGGTGCGGATCGGCGTGGTCCCGGCCGTCATCTCGCTCACCGTGCTGCCGCGCCTGAACCCGCGCGCCGCCCACGAACTGTTCCTCACCGGCGAGGTCTTCGACGCCCGTCGCGCGGTGGAGATCGGCCTGCTCAACGCCGCCGTCCCGGCCGACGAGCTGGACGCGAAGACGGCGTCCTACCTGAAGTCCCTCACCCTGGGCGGCCCGAAAGCGCTGGCCGCCACCAAAACCCTGCTCAGCCGCCCCCGACCGGCCACCCCCGGCGACGGCTTCGCCGCGATGAACGAGCTGTCCGCGGGCTTCTTCGCCGGCGAGGAAGGGCAGGAAGGCATCCTGGCCTTCGCCCAGAAGCGCAAGCCGAACTGGGTGCCCGCCGACGAGTGAGCCTTCAGGAATCCGCCAGCACCACGGTCAATCGCCGGGCGCCGGGCAGCCCGGCGTCGGGTCCCAGCGCCCGTTGCGCGTCCGACAGCACGCTCCGGATCGCCAGGTACGTCTTGGGCTCCGCGCGCCGCAGCCCCTCGGACCCGGTCCAGATCAGCACGTGCTCCCCGGCCGGCAGCCACGACAGGTCCGTCAGCATGTCGTACAGCGCGTCGAGATTGCGCCCGAAGTAGTCCGGAAAGGACATCGCCTCGGCGATCGCGGCCAGCGTGCCCGGCTTGTCGAGCGTGCGGCTCCCGTCGACGTAATGCGGGTACGCGCCCCGCGCGAAGGCGTCGTCCGCGGCGGCCTTCGCCTCGCTGCCCGCGGTCATCGGCTCGGGTCCACGACGACGAACGACGCGTAGTGGTCGCCGGTGTAGAACAGCTCTTTCGCCTGCCCCGTGACGAGCCGGCGCGGGCCGCGGTCCGGGCTGTTCGGGGTCTTCACGGTGTACTCGTGGTAGTAGCCAGACTGCTTGCGCGGCAACACTTTCTCGCGATTCTCGAAGACGACGTTGTCGTTGCGCGGATACGGATACGGCCCACCGGACTGGATCAGCTTCCAGGTGTCGCGCGCCTGCGAGGGCAGGGCGGACAAGGCCTCGACCCGCAGCCCGGAGTCGGTGCCGGGCAGCTTCGCCCCGGCCGCGCCGCCGCTGACCGAACTGGCCGGGGCCGGCGCGGATGAGGAAGAGGACCCGTCGACGGCGTCCTTGACCAGCCAACCCCCGAACACCAGCACGAGGAGACCGACGAGTGCGGCGGTGATCCGCCTACGGTTGACCATGGTGCGCCAGCTTAAGAGGAGTGGCCGTCGTCGTCGCGGGCCGGGCCGAACCAGTGCGACAGCCGGCCCACCAGCTTGTCGATGGCCCAGGCCGCGAGCAGGCACAGCGGCACCACCACGACCATGACCAGCACGAACTGCACCGGGAACCAGGCCTGGGCGAGCCACAGCTCGACCCCGTCCCACCAGTCGGCCAGCCCGTTCAGCACGAGTGTGAGCCTACGCGCGGTGTGCTGCGCGGGCGCGCCCAGGGGCGGTACGTTGCACGCATGTTCGCCGTTTACGCGAAGGAACCCAACGCCGATTCCCCGCTCGACTCGCTGGTCGTCGGCGAACGGCCGGAGCCCGAGGTGCCCGAAGGCTGGGTCCGGGTGCACGTCAAGGCCGCGAGCCTCAACATGCACGACCTGTGGACGCTGCGCGGGGTCGGGATCAAGCCGGAGCAGTTCCCGATGATCCTCGGCTGCGACGGCGCCGGGACCCTCGACGACGGCTCCGAGGTCGTCATCCACTCCGTGGTCAACGCGCCCGGCTGGCAGGGCGACGACACCCTGGACCCCAAGCGCACGCTGCTCACCGAGAAGCACCAGGGCACGATCGCCGACCAGGTGATCGTGCCGGCCCGCAACGTCGTGCCGAAGCCGGCCGGGCTGAGCTTCGCCGAGGCCGCCACCATGGGCACCGCGTGGCTCACGGCGTACCGGATGCTGTTCGTGAAGTCCGGCCTGCGCCCCGGCCAGACGATGCTGGTGCAGGGCGCCTCCGGCGGGGTGTCGACGGCGCTGATCGCGCTCGGCCGCGCCGCCGGGTTCCGCGTCTGGGTGACCGGCCGCAGCGAGGAGAAGCGCGCGCTGGCCGAGACCGTCGGCGCGCACCAGACGTTCGAGTCCGGCGCGCGGCTGCCGGAGCGGGTCGACGCGGTGTTCGAGACCGTCGGCAAGGCCACCTGGGCGCACACGCTCAAATCGCTCAAGCCGGGCGGCATCGTCGTCGTCTCGGGCTCCACCAGCGGCCCGGACCCGTCGGCGGACCTGCAGCGGGTGTTCTTCCTGCAGCTGCGCATCGCCGGCTCGACCATGGGCACCCGCGACGAGCTGGCGGACCTGCTGAGCTACCTCGACCTCAAGGGCATCAAGCCCCAGATCGGCAGCGAGCTGGCCTTCGAGGACGCGGCCGAGGGATTCCGCGCGATGCTCGACGGGGAGACCGCGGGCAAGATCGTCTTCACGCGCTGAGGCATTTCAAGCACCCAGCCGGCCCGCGCACCGAGTGACCAGGGCGGCCCTGGTCTGGACCGATCCCGCCCGGACGGCCCAGGCCAGGGCCCTTTTACGCGACGTTTCGTGACCCGTCAACACCCCGAGTTCGCAATCGGCTTGTTACCCCCGAAGTTCCACCAGAAGTCGACCTTCGGCGGTTAACCTGTAGACATGACCGCGACGAAGCGGCCCGCACCCGCTGTCCGCGGCGGCCGGCCCAGCAGCGAACCGGACCCGATCCGGGTCTCCTTCCGGCGTTTCGCCGGGGTGCGCACCCGCGTGCTCGAGGTGGGGCCGCCCGTGGCCGAAGCCGAGGCGCCCAAGCGCAGCCGCAAACGCGCGGCCGAGAAGCCCCGCGCGCCACGGCTCGTCCTGCTCCACGGCTACTGCGACAGCGCCGACACCTGGCGTGCCGTGCTGGCCGAATTCGCCGCCGCGGGCGTCGCCGCGATCGCGGTGGACCTGCCCGGCTTCGGCGACGCGCAGCCCCTGCGGCCCGGGCCGATGCTGCCCCAGCTCGACGCCTTCACCGCCGCGGTGGTGCGCGAGCAGGCCGTGCTCGGCCCGGTGGTGCTCGCGGGCAACTCCCTGGGCGGCACGATGAGCCTGCGGGCGGCCCAGAACCCGCGGCTGCCGATCGCCGGCGTCGTCTCGATCGCCGCGCCCGGGTTCGTCGACTCGTGGCTGGTCCGCACGGTCGCGCGCAACCCGTTGCCGCTGCGCCTGTTCTCCGCGCTGCCCGTGCCCGTGCCGGGTTTCGTGGTCCGCGCGGTGGCCGAGCAGGTCGTCCCGCGGCTGCTGTACGCCGACGCGGCCGCGGCCGACGTCACCCAGGTCCGGCGCTTCACCACGCTCTTCCCGGACTACCGGGCCACCACCAGCCGGCTCGAGGAGGCGCGTCAGCTCGTCAGCGAGCTGGCCGACGCCTACCAGCTCGACCGCGTCCAGGTGCCGTTGCTCGTGGTGGCCTGCGGCAAGGACAAGCTGGTCACGTCGGCGTCCGGGCGTCAGCTGCACACGCTGGTCCCGCACAGCCGGCTGCTGGTCCGCGAGGACTGGGGCCACTGCCCGCAGCTGGACGACCCGCCGGAGATCGCGGAGCTGCTCACGTTCTTCGCGGCGGGCGCGATCCGCATGGCAGGTGGAAAGGACAGCGCCCCCGCGGTCGCGAGCGAGGACACCGCGGCGGGCTGAACGAGCACGTCGACGCCGGACTGAACGGGCATCGATGACATAGAGGACAGCGCCTAGTACGGTGCCCTGCCAGAGCCCGTTGACCCGGGCTCTCTTCACAACCGTATGAGGAGACACCGATGTCCGCACCCCGCATGCTGGGCACAGGCTCCGGGATATTCCGGCGCAAACCCATCGAGGAGATCGACGGCAGCGCTGCCGGTGGTCTACAACGGACGCTCGGCCTGCGCCAGCTGACCGCGATCGGCGTCGGCGGCATCATCGGCGCCGGGATCTTCTCGCTCGCCGGCGCGGTCGCCAACAAGACCGCCGGCCCGGCCGTGCTGATCTCGTTCCTGATCGCCGGCATCGCGAGCGCGGCGGCCGCGTTCTCCTACGCCGAGTTCGCCGGCCTCATCCCGCGCGCCGGCTCGGCTTACACGTACGGCTACGCGGTGCTCGGCGAGATCGTCGGCTGGTTCATCGGCTGGGACCTGCTGCTCGAGTACACCGCGATCGTCTCGGTGGTGGCCATCGGCATCTCGGGCTACTTCAACGACCTGCTCGGCTTCCTGCACGTCTCGCTGCCGGCTTGGATGTCCGGCGCGCCCGGCACGGAACCCACCGGGATCGCGCCCGGCTCGTACAAGGTGAACCTGTTCGCGGTGCTGCTGTGCCTGATCATCGCGTTCGTGCTCAACCAGGGCATGAAAAACGCCGCCCGGTTCGAGACGCTGCTGGTGTACCTCAAGGTCGCGCTGGTGGTGCTGGTGATCGTGGTCGGCGCGTTCCACATCAAGACGGGCAACTACAGCAACTTCTTCCCGTTCGGCCTCAGTGGAGCGTTCACCGGCGCCGCGACGGTGTTCTTCGCGGTTTTCGGCTATGACGCGATGTCCACCGCGGCCGAGGAGTCGAAGGACTCCCAGAAGCACATGCCGAAGGCGATCCTGTACTCGCTGGCGATCTCGATGGTGCTGTACGTGCTGGCCTGCCTGGTGCTCACGGGCATGGTGAACTTCAAGGACATCAACCCGGAGAGCGCGTTCTCCAGCGCCTTCGCTTCGGTCGGCCTGGGCTGGCTGGGCGCGGTGATCGCGGTCGGCGCCATCATCGGCATCCTGACCGTGCTGTTCACCTTCCTGATGGGCGCCACCCGCGTCGGCTTCTCCATGAGCCGTGACGGCCTGCTGCCCAAGTGGTTCTCCGGCACCCACCGCAAGCGCCAGGTGCCGCACCGGATGACGTGGGTCCTGGGCATCGCGTCCGCGGTGATCGCCGGGGTGCTGCCCATCGAGGAGGCCGCGGAGCTGACCAACATCGGCATCCTGCTGGCGTTCGTGGTGGTCTGCATCGCGGTGGTCGTGCTGCGCTACAAGCGCCCCGAACTGCCCCGCACGTTCAAGACCCCGGGCATGCCGGTGGTGCCGATCATCGGGGTGATCTTCTCGCTCTGGCTGATCACCTTCCTGCAATGGCAGACCTGGCTCCGCTTCGCCATCTGGTTCGTCATCGGCATGGCCATCTACTTCGGCTACAGCCGCCGGCACTCGGCACTGAACCGGCCGGCTTCGCCGGAGGTCGAGTCGGAGTCCACTTCGGACTGACGCTTTGGGACGGGCCGCCCTCGGACTGTTCGAGGGCGGCCCTTTCCGGTCTTCGTGGCTTCTCTCAGCGGAGGCGGTCGAGCCGTTCCGCGGCGGTGCGGGCCTCGCTGCGGAGGCGTTCGACGATCGAGGCCGCCGGGCCTTCGGCGGTCAGCGGGTAGGTCTGACCGGCCCAGAGTGACATCGCCTCGGGGTCGCCGGCTTTGGCCGCGGCGGCGCGGATCGGCTTGCTCAGGTGGTGCAGCTGGGGGTACGCGGCCGGCGCGTGGGCGGACAGGTCGCTCAGCACGCGGTTCACCAAGCCCCGCGCGGGGCGGCCGCTGAACGCGCGCGTGAACGCCGTCGCCCGGTCCGCCTCGGCCAGCACCCGACGGTATGGGGCCGCCGTCCCGGCCTCGTCCGCTTGCAGGAACACCGTGCCCAGTTGCGCGGCGGACGCCCCGGCGGCGAGCACGGCCGCCACGTCGGCGCCGTGCACCAGCCCGCCCGTCGCGATGAGCGGGAGGCTCGTGCGCGCACCGATCAGCCGCAGGAGCGCGAGCAGGCCGTACTGTTCGCCGCCCGCCGGGGCGGTCGCGTTGTCGGTGAACAGCCCGCGGTGTCCGCCGGCCTCGAAACCCTGCACCACCAACGCGTCCGCACCACGCGCGGCCGCGAGGTCGGCCTCCTCCGGACTGGTCACGGTGACCGCGACCCGGCTGCCGGCCTCGTGCACCCGATGCACTTCCGCCGACGTCGGCGCCCCGAACGTGAACGACACCACCGGAACCCGCCGTGCCACCACGAGGTCGAGCTTGGCCGGGTACTCGTCGTCGTCCCAGCGCGGCTCCCCCGGCTCGACCCCGTAACGCAGCGCCTCGGTCAGCATCCGCTCGCGGTGCGCCGTGAGGTCCACCCCCGAACGGCTGCCCGGCACGAACAGGTTGACGCCGAACCGCCCGCCGGTCAGGTGCGCGGTGCGGGCGACCTTGGCCTCCAGCGTCTCCGCCGCGAGGTACCCCGCGGCGAGGAACCCGAAGCCACCGGCCGCCGTGACCGCGCTGACCAGCTCGGGTGTGGTGGGCCCGCCCGCCATCGGCGCCACGATCACCGGGAAATCGAGATCTTCGAACATGCCCGGGAGCCTAGTCCGGGGAGCGGATCGGACAGCGACCTCTCGATGCGCCCGTTGATTGCCTCGCCGCAGTCCGGCCGCGCCAGGGTCGTGGCGCAGCGTCGCCCTGGCCGCGCCATGGTCGTTGCCGCGCCGTGGTCTTTGCCGTTGCCGTTATGTACCCGCAGCCACGCTGTGGCTCTAACCGCGCGGTGCCGTAGCTGCGGCTGCGGCCGCACTGTGGCTGCGGCTTGCCCATGGCCGGAAGCTACCAGTCGACGAACAGCCCGGCGCGGACAGCGACGGCCGGACCAGCACCAAGCCCGGCCGAGGCCCGCATCGGGTTAGGCTGCGTCATGAACGCTGACCTGGAGCACACCCACGCGCTCGCCTTGCAGGAGAACGGGCTCGCGACCATCGCCACCGTCCGCGCGGACGGCACCGTGCACGCATCCGTCGTCAACGCCGGCCTGATCGACGACCCGGTGACGGGCAAGCCGTCGATCGGCTTCGTCGCTCGCGGGGACGCGCACAAGCTGACCCTGCTGCGCCGCGCCGGCCACGCGACCATCACCTTCCGCCGCGGCTGGGACTGGGCCTCGGTAACCGGCGCGACCCACGTGATCGGCCTGGACGACCCAGACCCGGCCTTCGACCCGGCCGGCCTGCCTGAACTCCTGCGCACCGTCTTCAAAGCCGCCACCGGCACCCACGACGACTGGGCCGAATACGACCGCGTCATGGCCGCTGAACGCCGCGCGGCCGTTTTCATCAGCGCGGACCGGATCATCCGCAACCGCTGAGCCAGCCCGGACACCAAACGCCGCGCCAACCCCTGCACCCGAGCCAGGCCAACGACAACCCAGCCACCGCCTCCCGCCCGCCACGCCCGCGCAAGCCGTGGCTGCACAGACGACAGCTGCGCGACTGGCTCGGGCACCAGGAACCGTGGCAGCACAGGCGATGCCTGGGCAGATCCTGCGCACCGCGGCTCCAGCAGCGATGGCTGCGCGACTTGCACGTACTGCGCGAACCGTGGCTGCACGAGCCGGGTCGCGCGGGCCGCGACAGCGCAGCCTGCGCCACCCGATCCGTGCAGCCCGGCCCGTGCAGCCACGGCGGAGAAAAGCCGCCGTGCCAACGAAACCACCGGAATCACCGGAGTCGCCGCGCGCGCAAAGCGGCGTGTCACCCGGCCAACGCCGGCAGCCACCAGGGCAGCAACGTACAGCGCGTGTACCCGCACAACAGCCCCCTCAGCTCAGGCGGCCGAGTAGTTCCGCGGGTACCACGCGTACCGGAAATGGCTGGCGGGCCTGGAAAACCTCGTCGACCGCGGCCTTCGCCACCTGTTGGTAGACGCCGTCGCCGTCCAGTTCGAAGACGGCCAGTGCCGGTTCGGCCGGGTCGACGACCCAGTAGCTCGGGACGCCCAGGCGCTCGTACACGGCCTTTTTCGTGTTCAGGTCGTGGATGGCGGTGCTGGGCGAAAGCACCTCGACCGCGAGCACCGGTGGCTCGGGGAGGTCCTGTTCGGTGAAGCCCTCGCCGCGGCCGACCAGCAGGTCGGGTTGTAGTTCGAGGTGATCGCCGATGCGCACCGCGAACGGGGCCCCGGCGACGAAGTACCCGGGCGGGCAGGCCTCGTCCAGCACGGGGTACAGGCGGTACGCGATGGTCTGGTGTCTCAGTCCGGGCGCGGGGCTCACGACCAGCACCCCGTCGATGAGCTCACGGCGGCGGCCGTCATCCGGCATCTCCTCGAGGTCGCGCACCGTCATGGGGCGCGCCCCCTCGGGACGCCGGGTGTCTGTCATGACCGTCATGGTGCTCTCCTTCCGTCGGTCACACCAGAGGAGACCAGGGGGTACCGACAAGAAAGCCGCCCGCGGCCAGGCGGACGGCTTCCTTCACTCGAACGTGTGAGCGAACGCGTTATTTCTTGTTCTTCCCGCTGTCCTCAGTGGACAGTGCCGCGACGAACGCCTCCTGCGGCACCTCCACGCGGCCCACGGTCTTCATCCGCTTCTTGCCTTCCTTCTGCTTCTCCAGCAGCTTCCGCTTACGCGAGATGTCACCGCCGTAGCACTTGGCGAGCACGTCCTTGCGGATGGCGCGGATGGTTTCGCGCGCGATGATCCGCGAGCCCACCGCCGCCTGGATCGGGACCTCGAACTGCTGGCGCGGGATCAGCTCGCGCAGCCGCGTCGCCATCCGGTTTCCGTAGCTGTACGCGGCGTCCTTGTGCACGATCGCCGAGAAGGCGTCCACCGTCTCGCCCTGCAGCAGGATGTCGACCTTCACCAGCTCCGACGCCTGCTCGCCCGCCTCTTCGTAGTCCAGCGACGCGTAGCCGCGCGTACGCGACTTCAGCGTGTCGAAGAAGTCGAAGATGATTTCCGCGAGCGGCAGGTTGTAGCGCAGCTCGACGCGGTCCTCGGACAAGTAGTCCATGCCGAGCAACTGGCCGCGCTTGGTCTGGCACAGCTCCATGATCGTGCCGACGAACTCGGCCGGCGCCAGGATGCTCACCTTGGACACCGGCTCGTACACGTCCGAGATCTTCAGCCCGGTCGGCCAGTCCGACGGGTTGGTGACCACGACCTCGCTCCGGTCCTCCAGCACCACCCGGTAGACCACGTTCGGCGCCGTGGAGATCAGGTCGAGGCCGAACTCGCGCTCCAGCCGGTCGCGGGTGATCTCCAGGTGCAGCAGGCCCAGGAAGCCGCAGCGGAAGCCGAAGCCCAGCGCCACGGACGTCTCCGGCTCGTACGCCAGCGCGGCGTCGTTCAGCTGCAGCTTCTCCAGCGCCTCGCGCAGCTCCGGGTAGTCCGAGCCGTCGACCGGGTACAGCCCGGAGTAGACCATCGGCTTCGGCTCGCGGTAGCCCGCCAGCGCCTCGGTCGCGCCGTGGCGCTCGGAGGTGACGGTGTCGCCGACCTTCGACTGGCGGACGTCCTTCACGCCGGTGATCAGGTAGCCCACCTCGCCGACACCGAGTCCCTTGCTGGGCTTCGGCTCCGGCGAGATGATGCCGACCTCCAGCAGCTCGTGCGTGGCGCCGGTGGACATCATCCGGATCTTCTCGCGCGGGGTGATCTTGCCGTCGACCACGCGGATGTAGGTCACCACGCCGCGGTAGGTGTCGTAGACCGAGTCGAAGATCATCGCCCGCGCGGGCGCGTCGGAGTCGCCGACCGGCGCCGGGACCTGCTTGACGACCTCGTCCAGCAGCGCGCCGACGCCCACGCCGGTCTTCGCCGAGACCCGCAGCACGTCGCCCGGCTCGCAGCCGATGATGTGCGCGATCTCGCCCGCGTACTTGTCCGGGTCGGCCGAGGGCAGGTCGATCTTGTTCAGCACCGGGATGATGGTGAGGTTGTTCTCCAGGGCCAGGTACAGGTTGGCCAGGGTCTGGGCCTCGATCCCCTGCGCCGCGTCCACCAGCAGGATCGCCCCTTCGCACGCTTCGAGCGCGCGGGAGACCTCGTAGGTGAAGTCGACGTGGCCGGGGGTGTCGATCATGTGCAGCACGTGGTTCTGCCCGTCGACCTGCCAGGGCAGGCGGACGTTCTGGGCCTTGATCGTGATGCCGCGCTCACGCTCGATGTCCATCCGGTCGAGGTACTGAGCGCGCATCGCCCGCTCCTCGACGACACCGGTGAGCTGCAGCATGCGGTCCGCCAGCGTCGACTTGCCGTGGTCGATGTGGGCGATGATGCAGAAGTTGCGGATGAGCTCCGGCGGCGTGAAGGTGGTGTCGGCGAACGTCTTGGGCGCTGTCACTCGTGTGGTCCTCGGGAACGTGGTTCGGGGTTGGCCACCTTCCATGGTCCCATGGAGCTCCGGGTGCGGGTGGGGGTCATCCCCGATGCGAGATCACCGTGACTCGTGGTGACCTCGAAGTATGAGCACTTCGCACCAGCCCGCGCCGGTTCCACCGGCCGCCACGGGCACCCTCGGCACCGCCCTCGACCGGGCGTTCGGCCACCCCGCCGGCCTGCTCGGGCGCCTCGGCGGGTGGGTCATGGCGCGCGGCAACGCCGCCACCGAGCACCGGATCGTCGACCTGGCCCGGCTGGAGCCGGACGAAACCGTGCTGGTCGTCGGCCCCGGCCCCGGCGTCGGCCTCGACGCCGCCAGCCGGCTGGCCGGCGAGGTCATCGGGGTCGAGCCGTCGGCCGAGATGCGCTCGCTGTGCCTCGAACGCTGCGGCGACCGCGTCGAGCTGCGCGACGGCACGGCGGCCCGCACCGGGTCGGCCGACGACTGCGTCGACGTGGTCCTGACGGTCAACAACGTGACGTTCTGGCAGGACCGCCCGGCCGCGTTCGCCGAGTTGTTCCGGATCCTGCGCCCGGGCGGGCGGCTCCTGCTCTCGGCGCACGAGAAGTGGCTGCCCGTGTCCCGCCACGAGCTGGCCGACGAGGCCGCCGCCGCGGGCTTCACCGATCTGCAGACGTGGACCTGGGAGCCGCCGGGCTTCGCCGGGCTGGCGGCCCAGCTGAAGGCCCTCAAGCCGGCTTGACGGACGGCTACCGGGGGTCGGTCCGGAGCGGATGGCCGGACGGCACCTCGACCAGCACGATGCGCGTCCCGTCGGGATCGGCGATCCAGGCCTCGTCCAGGCCCCAGGGCTCCCGCTGAGCGCCGCGGACCGGCGTGACGCCGCGTCCCGCCAGCTCGGCCAGCGTGGCCGGCAGATCGCGGACCTGGAGCCACAGCGCGACGTCGGGCGTCGGCCCGGACTCGGCCCGCCCGACCACCTCGATCGACCCGCCGCCGGCGAAGAAGACCGTGCCGCCGGGGAACTCCTTGTCGATCGCGAGCCCCAGCGTGTCGCGGTAGAACGCGGTGGCGGCGTCCAGGTCACGGGGGTGGATCAGCACGCGGCTGCTCAGTACTTCCATGGTTACTCCCTACCCGAGTGGTTCAGGCCACCGCAATCGCGGCGATGCCGGCCAGCACCACCAGCGAACCGGCCAGCCGGCGCGCGGCGTTGCGCTCGCCGAGGACCAGCCACGCCGCGACGCCGCCCACCACGATCGACAGCTCCCGCGCCGGGGCGACCAGGCTGACCGGCGCGATCCGCAGCGCGTACAGCACAAGCAGGTACGCCGCCGGCGACAGCAGCCCGACGATCAGCACCTCCTTGCGGTGCTCCCGCCACAGCCGGCCGACCTCGGCGCGGCCGCGGTAGGCCGTCGGGGCCAGCAGCAGGCTCTGGCCGATCGCGCCGCCGCCGAAGTAGACCAGCGGCGGGACGCCCAGCGTGGTCACGGAGCGGGCGTCCCAGAGCGTGTACGCGGCGATGACGGCGCCGGTGAGCACGCCGTAGAAGACGCCGGCGCGGCGCGCGGCCCGGTCCGCCGTGCCGCCGCCGATGCTGATCACCAGCACGCCGGCGATCACCAGGAACGCGCCGATCAGGCCCCACACGCCGGGGTGCTCGTGCAGCACCAGGACGGCGGCGAGCACGGACAGCAGCGGCCCGGTGCCGCGCGCCAGCGGGTAGACGATCGACAGGTCGCCGACGACGTAACCGCGCTGCAGCACGATGCCGTACGCGATGTGCATCACGGCCGTCACGGCGGCGGCGATCAGCCAGCTCCACTGTGGACGTTCCGGCTCGACGACGAGCGCGACGGCGACTGCCGGGGCCATCGCGACGGCCGAAACGGTGTAGTAGAGCCAGACGAAGCGCGGCCCGCCGAAGGTGACGCGCTTGGCGGCGAGGTTCCACGCCGCGTGCACGAAGGCGGCGACGAGGACGAGCGACAGAGCTGTGGTGTTCACCGGACCCCTTAAGGGTCTTTCGCGCGCGCGAAAGACCGGGTCCTCCAGGCTTTTGTCCCGTCAGATGAACGGCAGGGCTTCCGGCTCCGCCGATGGTGCCGCTCGGACCTGTCCCACCGGCCCTCGTTGTGGGTGGGCCCGCGCGAGGCGGGCCGCGGGCGGTGGCGGAACCCTAGGCACTAGCAGGTCCCACCGTAGCCGAACCGATCACCGCGGGGCGGCCGCGGGGGTCCGGAGCAGGGCTGTTAGGCTTTCCCGCTGTTGCCGTGCGGCATTCCGTCATGGAGGAAACCCGGCCGCGCCCCTCGCGGGCGCACGGGGCCACTTCGACGCGGCAGCGACCTCACCGAGAGACACAGGAGCGCCCCCGTGGCCAACATCAAGTCCCAGATCAAGCGCATCACCACCAACGAGAAGGCCCGCCAGCGCAACCTGGCGATCCGGTCCTCGGTGAAGACCGCGATCCGCAAGTTCCGCGACGCCGCCGACTCGGGCGACAAGGCCAAGGCCGTCGAGGCGCAGCGCGACGCCGCCAAGAAGCTCGACAAGGCCGTCACCAAGGGCGTCATCCACGCCAACCAGGCCGCGAACAAGAAGTCCGCGATCGCCAAGCGCGTGAACTCGCTCTGATTTCCGGCTCTTCTCTTCGGAAGGGGCCCGGTGACCACTGGTCGCCGGGCCCCTTCCGCGTGTTCGGGGCTTGCTCTTCGCGTGGGCTGGCTCGGTGTTCGCCCTTGGCGGCTGGTCACCTCGGTGACCACTGGTCGCCAGATTCTTTTCGCATGTTCGGGGCTCGCTTCGCCTGGGCCTGTCGATGCGGGTCACCGGGCCCATCTCGCGTGGCCGGGGTGTGCTGCGCCTGAGCTGGCTCAGTGTTCGCCCTTGGCGGCGACGACCTCGGTGACCGCACGCTCCAGCGCGTAGTCCGCGTCGGCGGCGGCGCCCTTGACCTCGGCGTTCAGGCGGGCCACCACGCGCATCGCGGTGGCGAGCCCGTCCTGGCCCCAGCCGCGGGACTGGCCCTGCGCCTTGCGGATCTTCCACGGCGGCATGCCCAGCTCGCCCGCCATCTGGTTCGGGTTGCCGCGGCCTGCCGCCGAGACGCGCGCGATGGTGCGGACCGCGTCCGCCAGCGCGTCGGCCACCAGGACGTGCGGGACACCCAGCTGCATGGCCCAGCGCAACGACTCCAGCGCCGCCCCGCGGTCGCCCGAAACGGCCTTCTCCGCCACCGCGAAGCCGGTCACGTCGGCGCGGCCGGTGTGGTAGCGCCGGACCGCCTGCTCGTCCACGACGCCCCCGGCGTCGGCGACCAGCTGTGTCGCCGCGGAGGACAGCTCGCGCAGGTCCGAGCCGACGGTGTCGAGCAGCGCCATCACCCCGGCGGCGTCGATCTTCCCGCCGGAGCGGCGCACTTCGTTGCGCACGAACGATTCCCGCTCGGCGGGCTTGGTCAGCTTCGGGCACTCGATGATCTCGGCACCCGCCTTTTTCAACGCCGCGGGCAGCGCTTTCGCCGCCTTGCTCCGGCCCCCGCCGCTGTGCACGACGACCAGGACGATGCCGTCCGCCGGCGAAGCGATGTACGCCAGCACGGCGTCGGCGAGCTCCTGCGAAATGTCCTGCGCCGAGTCCAAAACGATCACCCGTCCCTCGCTGAACAGCGAAGGACTCACCAGCTCGGCCAGCACCGGCGGTGTGAGTTCGGACACCCGGTTGCGGGTCAGATCGGCCGTCGGGTCGGCCGCCCTCGCGGCGTCCAGCGCGGCCCGGACGGCCCGTTCGATGAGCAGTTCTTCCTCGCCGATGACGAGCTGGAGCGGCGCGGGGGCGGTGGTCACCCGGCCATCCTCTCACTCGTCCGGCCGCCGGCCCGTCCCGGTGACGGGGCGGGCACCGTGGCACGAGGTGATCGCCATGTCGTACGGTGTAGCCGAGGCAGCGCCCGCGAGCGCGCCGACAACTGAATACCGCTCATCCAGAGGGGCAGAGGGATACGGCCCGACGAAGCCCCGGCAACCGGCGTACAGCCTGTCATTCCGCGATCGCGGGATAGCTGACGACCACGGTGCCAATTCCGGCCCGCTTCGGCGGGGCAGATGAGGAAGGAACCTCGTGATGACCGTTACCCTCGGAACGACCTCCGCCAGCAAGACCGTGGACCTCGGGCCCGCCGTCGAACTGGTGTCGAAGGAAGAGGGCCACCGGCAGCCGCTCGCCCCGGAGTTCGTCTCCGCCGAGGACTTCTCACCGCTCGAGGTCGCCTACGACTTCGGCCGCGTGCGCCGCGAGGACATCGAAGCCGGGCCGAACAACATCTGGCGCTACAAGAAGCTCCTGCCCGTCCCCTCGAACGTCGAGGAGATCCCCAACACCGAGCCCGGCGGCACCCGCCTGGTGCGCGCCGACCGGCTCGCGAAGGCGCTGGGCCTCAAGCGCGTGTGGGTCAAGGACGACACCGGCAACCCGACGCACTCGTTCAAGGACCGCGTGGTCGCCGTCGCGCTGGCCGCCGCCCGCGAGTTCGGCTTCGAGGTGCTGGCCTGTCCGTCCACCGGAAACCTCGCCAACGCGGTCGCCGCCGCGGCCGCGCGCGCCGGCTGGCAGTCGGTGGTGCTGATCCCGAAGACGTTGGAGCGGGCCAAGATCCTCACCACCGCGGTGTACGACGGCGCGCTGATCGCCGTGGACGGCAACTACGACGACGTCAACCGCCTCGCCACCGAGCTGGCCGCCGAGCACGCCTCGTGGGCCTTCGTGAACGTCAACGTCCGCCCGTACTACTCCGAGGGCTCGAAAACGCTCGCCTTCGAGGTCGCCGAGCAGCTCGGCTGGCGCATCCCGCAGCAGATCGTGGTCCCGATCGCCTCGGGCTCGCAGCTGACCAAGGTGGACAAGGGATTCCGCGAGCTCGGCCAGCTCGGCCTGGTGGAAGCCAGCCCGTACAAGGTGTTCGGCGCCCAGGCCACCGGCTGCTCCCCCGTCTCGGCCGCGTTCCGCGCGGGCCACGACGTGGTCCAGCCGGTGAAGCCGGACACCATCGCCCGCTCGCTGGCGATCGGCAACCCGGCCGACGGCCCGTACGTGCTCGACGTGGTCAACCGCACCGGCGGCGCGATCGAGGACGTCAGCGACGAGGAGGTCGTGGAGGGCATCCGGCTGCTCGCGCGCACCGAAGGCATCTTCACCGAGACCGCGGGCGGCGTCACCGTCGCCACCGCGAAGAAACTGGTGGAGACTGGCAAGCTCGACCCCGACGCCGAAACCGTCCTGCTCATCACCGGCGACGGCCTCAAGACCCTGGACGCCGTCGAAGGCCACATCGGCCCGAAGGCGACCGTGCCGCCATCCGCCGAAGCGGTCAGCAAGGCACTCGGTTTCTGACCTCGGTAGTGGAGGACTCCTTGCCTAACTTGAGAGTAGGCAAGGAGTCCTCCGTTGCCGCGCGGGGCTAGTGGGGCGGTCCACGGGGCTCACCACGGCGGGCGATCGCCGGTCCGCCTTCGCCTGGGAGCACGGCGGTGTCACCGTCCACATCGGTCCGGGTGACCAGGGCACCCAGGGACTTCAGTACGTCCATAGTGGACTGGCTCGGGTGGCCGTAGCTGTTGCCCGCGCCCACACTCACCAGCGCTGCCCGCGGGGCCGCCGCGGAGAGGAAGCCCGGTAGCGAGAAGCGCGAGCCGTGGTGGGGCACCTTCAGGATGTCGGCGCGGAGGTCGGCGCCGTCGCCGAGCAAGTCGGCCTGGGCGGCCAATTCCACGTCTCCCGGCAGGAGCACCCGGCCCGCGGGGGTCTCCGCCCGCAGGACGACCGAGCTGTTGTTGATCATCGTGCCGTCCTGCTGCGTGGGCGAGCGAGCCGTGACATAGCGCGGGCCGAGCACGTCGAGCGTGAGGCCCGGCCAGGACAGCCGCTGGCCCTGGCTCAGCTCCAGCAACGGCACGCCGCGCCGGCCGGTTTCGCGTGAGACCTGCTGCCACGCCCAGCCCGGCGCGCGGCCGGGGCCGACCGCGATCGCGCCGACGGACCGGCCCTCGAACACCGACGCCAGCCCGCCGGTGTGGTCGGCGTGCAGGTGGGACAGCACCACCAGCGGGACCCGGTCGACGCCGAGCCGCCGCAGGCATTCGTCGACCGGGCCCGGCTCCGGACCGGTGTCGACGACCACGGCCCGCCCGGGCTCGGAAGTGGCCAGTACCAAGGCATCGCCCTGGCCGACGTCGCACTCCACCACCGCCCAGCCCGCCGGCGGCCAGCCGGGCGTAAGCACCCGGGCCGGCACCACGGTCAGCAGGACCGCGACCAGCGTCACGGCGACCAGCAGCCGCACCCGGCGGAACCGCAGCGCGAAGACCGCGACGACCAGCAGCCCGGCCGCGCAGAGCCCGCCCCACCAGCCGCCGGGCCAGTCGAGCACGGCCCCCGGCGCGCGGGCGCCGTGCCGGGCCACCGTGATCAGCCAGCGGGCCTCGGGATCGGCGAGGTGGACCAGCAGGCGCCCGGCGCCCGGCCACCACGGGCCGACGACGGTGGCCAGCACGCCGAGCACCGTCACCGGCGCCACGACCGGCGCGGCCAGCACGTTCGTGACCACCGAGACCAGGCTCACCGTGCCCGCCATGCCCGCGATCACCGGGGCGGTGACGACAAACGCCGCGAGCGGCACCGCCATGCCCTCCGCGTACCCGGGCGGGATTCCCCGGCGTACCAAGGAATCCGCCCAGCGCGGTGCGAGCAGGACCAGTCCGGCCGTGGCAAGAACGGACAAGGCGAACCCGAAGTCCGCCGCCATCGCCGGGTCCCAGGCCACCAGCAGGCAGACCGCGAAGGCGAGCGCGGGCAGGGCGGATCCCCGCCGTCCGAGTGCCAGCGCCAGCAGCCCGACGCCGCCCATCAGCCCGGCCCGCAGCACACTCGGCGCCGGGCCGACGAGTACGAGGAAGCCGAGCAGGCACGAGCCCGCCGCGACCGCCGACAGCCGCGGGCCGGCGCGCAGCAGACGGAACAGCAGGAGGACCGCGCCGCAGACCACAGCGACGTTTCCGCCGCTCACGGCCATCAGGTGGGTGAGCCCGGAGTCCTTGAACTCGCGCTCGACCTGTTGCGGCAACGCGCTCGTGTCGCCCAGCACCAGGCCCGGCAGCAGGCCGGCGGGCTCATCCGGCAGCACCGTGCACAGCCGGTGCAGCCCGGACCGCAGCGCCGAAGCCGCGCGTTGCCACCAGGGCGCCTCGCCGATGGCCGTCGGAGCTTCGCGCACGTACAGCACCGCGGACGTCAAGTCGCCACCGCGCGCCGGGGCAAGCTGGCCGGAGGCTGTCACTTCCTGCCCGGGCAACAGATCCGCCCACCCTGCGGCCGGGGCGAGCAGCAGCACTCGCCCGGTGGACGCAGCCGGTTGATCGTCCACTGTGGCCGATCGAACTTCGGTTTCCACGACTACGGAACGCGTTCCTGCCTGCTGGTCGGCGTATCCCGCGCTGTGAATCGGGCGCGGCCGCTCGGTGACCTCCACGCGCAGCACGGCGGCGCGCCCATGCTGGGCTGCCGGAACCAGAGCTTCCTGCTCGACGGCTCGGATCCGCAGTGCGCCGGGACCCGCCACGACGAGGCCGAGCAGCAGCAGTGCGCCTGCGGCTCCCAGCAGGTGGCCGCGGCCGCGCACCAGCAGCAGCACTGAGAGGGCCACCGCCACCACGCCGGTGACGAGTGCGACCCACCAGCCGAGCCGCAGACCGGCGAGCGTTCCGCCCCAGGCGGCCAGCGCGGCCGGGACGAGGCGGAAGTCCTGGTTGCGCCACGCCGGGACGACCTCCGGCTCGGTCATCCGACGCTCACCTGCTCACGTAGCTTGCCGAACTTGCTCTCGCCGATGCCGTCGACGTCGCGGAGTTGCTCGACAGTGACGAGCACGGCCCACCAACCCAGCCGCAGACCGACGGGCGTCCCGCCCCAAGCCAGCGCCACCGGGACCAGACGGAAATCCTGGTCACGCCACATCGGGACGACCTCCGGCTGACGCAGCTCGCCGAACCTGCTCTCGCCAATGCCATCTACGGCACGAACCTGCTCGACACTGACGAGCACGGCCCGCCAGTCCAGCCGCAAACCGGCGAGCCTCCCGACCCAAGCGGCCGGGACCAGGCGAAAGCCCTGATCGCGCCACGCCGGGACGACCTCCGGCTCAGTCATCCGACGCTCACCTGCTCACGTAGCTTGCCGAACTTGCTCTCGCCGATGCCGTCGACGTCGCGGAGTTGCTCGACGCTGCTGAAGCCGCCGTGCTGGGTGCGCCAGTCGACGATGCGCTGGGCGGTGACCTCGCCGACGCCGGGCAGGGTGTCGAGTTGTTCGGGGGTGGCCGAGTTGAGGTCGACCTTCCCGGGTGCGGCACCGGCGCCTGCCGGGCCTGCGGCGGCGGGTGCGGCGGGCACGGTGATGCCGACCGCCAGCTGTTCGCCGTCGGTGAGCTTGCGGGCGAGGTTGAGGCCGGTCAGATCGGTGCCCGGGTCCGCGCCGCCCGCCGCGCGCAGGGCGTCGTCGACCCGGGAGCCGGACGGGACCGTGATCAGGCCGGGCGCGCGCACGTGGCCGACCACACTGATCACGAGCTTCCCGGCGCTGGGCGCCGCGGCCGAAACCTGGGCGCGGGCGATCGGCAGCGGCGGTGGTGCCTCCGCCGCCGGCGCGCTGCCGCCGAAGATCGTGAAACCGGTCACGACCAGTGCTACGACGGCTGCGAACACCGCCCCGAAGAGAACCCAACGACGGCCGAAACGGCCGGGCAATCCAGGTATTCCAGGCAGGGCGCGCCGGCCGGGGAGGGAGGTGCCGGCCGGCAGCCAGCGTCGCACGAGCCGGCCGCCGGGCCCGACCGTCGTCGGGCCCGCGGCCAGCTGGTCGGCCAGCCAGGCGAGCCTGGCGTTGACGGGAGAGCCCGGGTCCCGGGCGGTCTGCTCGAACACACGATCGACGCTAGGGCGGGGGTGGTGGGTGTGCGAGGTCGGCTGGGCGGGTCTGTGGACAACCGGCCGGTTGGGGACAACTCGCCCCGGAGCAGGCGCGCGGACGGTGTTTTCGTCGGTGCAGGGTGAGAGACTGGACGGTCACCCGCAAGGAGTTCCCACGCCAGCAACCAGCCGGTTGCGGACAACCCGCCCCGAGGCGGGCCTACAGATGGCGTTTTCGTCGGGTTGGGATGGGAGACTGGCCCGTCACCTGCGAGGAGTTCCCACGCCAGCAACCGGCCGGTCGGGGACAACCCGCTCCGAAGCGGGCCCGCGAGCGGTGTTTTCGTCGGTGTGGAGTGGGAGACTGACCCGTCACCTGCGAGGAGCTTTCCACGCCGGCCCGGGCTCCCCCGGCGGTGCCGCACCGGAGGAAGGGACACCCCATGGCCACCGACGAACAGCGAATCCGCACGCTCATCGAGAGCTGGGCCGAGGCCGTCCACACCGGCGACCTCCCCGGAGTCCTCCGGGACCACGCCGACGGCCTGGTCATGTTCGACGTTCCGCCGCCCCAGGAGGGGATTCGCGGGATCGACGACTACTCCGCCACCTGGCCGCCGTTCTTCGAGTGGCAGGCGCGGGGAGCGTCGTTCGAAATCCTGGAGCTGGAGGTCACCGCGGGCCGCGACGTCGCGTTCGCCTGGGCGCTCCTGCGCTGCGGCACCCCGCAAGACCCACCGGACAACCGGCTGCGGCTGACGATCGGGCTGCGCAAGGAAGACGACCGCTGGCTGGTGACGCACGAGCACCACTCGTTCCCGCACACCGACTGAGCGCTCGCGCGTCCTAGCGCGTGTCTGGCAACGGTTGTGGGTCGCTGTGCGGGCTGGCGGCGGCCGCGAGACCGGCTTTCTCAGACACGCGCTACGACGCGCGCTGCACGACCACCCCGAGCACTCCCGGCCCGGTGTGCGCGCCGATCACCGCGCCGATCTCCGAGACGACGCAACCGCCCGAGCAGCCCGGAATCTTCTCCTCCAGGCGGTTCGCCAGGTCGACGGCGCGCTCCGGCGAAGCGAGGTGGTGCACGGCCAGCTCGACCGGCCCGTCGCCCGCGGCCTGCACGGCCAGCTCCACCAGCCGCGCCATCGCCCGGTTCATCGTGCGCACCTTCTCCAGCGGCAGGATGCGGCCTTCGGCCATGTGCAGCACCGGTTTCATCGCCAGCGCGGTGCCCAGCAGCGCCGCCGCGGGCCCGATCCGGCCGCCGCGGCGCAGGTGCTCGAGGGTTTCGACGACGAACAGCGTCGACGAGTGCCGGGCCGCCTCGGCCGCGGCCGCCTCGACTTCGGCCGGGGAGCCACCGCCGGCGGCCACGATCGCGGCGTGCAGGGCGGCGAAGCCCAGGCCCATCGCCGTGGTCCGCGAATCGACTACGCGCACGCGGTCCGGGCCGACCTCCTGCGCCGCCAGCACCGCGGCCTCCCACGTGCCCGAAAGCTCGCTCGAGAGGTGCACGGACACCACCGAATCGGCGCCGTCGGCCAGCGCCGCCCGGAACTCGGTGACGAACTCGGCGGGCGTCGGTCTCGACGTGGTGACGATCTTGCGCTCCCCCAGCGCCTCCGCGAGCGCCGCGGGGCCCATTTCCTTGCCATCGAGGGAAACCACGCCGTCGACGAGGACGTGCAGGGGCACCACCCGTACCGCATGCCGCTCGGCGAAGCCCTCGGGCAGGTGGGCGGTGGAGTCCGTGACCACGGCGACCGACACGCCGTCAGCCTACGTCGCTCAGCGCCGGGGCCATCAGCTTCGCCATCGCCGCGCCGACCGCCGCGTGACCGGCCCAGCCCCAGTGCATTCCGTCCGGGTTTCCCGCGCCGCTCAGCACATGCTCGCCGACGACACCGGCGAGATCGAGCAACGGGACGTCGGTGCGCGCGGCCCACGAAGCCATCGCCGCGGCCGCGCCCGGACGCGCGGTGTGTACGCCGCCGTACGCGTCAGCACGGTGCACTGACGGCAGCATCCCGAAGATCGGCAGCTCCGGCCGCAGCACGCGCAACGCGGCCACAGACTGGTCGAGATAGTGCACCGTCAGCTTCGCAGGCAGGACCGCCGGACGGCCCCGCAGCGCGACGGAAAGCTTCGGCTGTGCGGCGAGGTAGGCGCCGCGGACGACCCGGCGCACGCCGTCGGGCCGCAGGTAGCGCAGCCCTTGACGCAGGTAGGTCGGCAGCGGCGACGGCAGGGTGTCCATGCTGCCGATCGCGAGCACGATCGCGTCGACGTGGTGCAGGTCGGCCCAGACGCGCGGGTCGCCGGTCAGCGACCACCACACGTCCCGGGCGGTCCAGCCGATGCCCGCGACCAGGTCCGCGTGCCCGCCCAGATCGGCCGCGGCGATGTTCGGCCACAAGCGTGAATCGTCGGCGGGACAAGGCCCCTCGGGACCGTGGAAGCTCAGCGAATCGCCGAAGACCAGCAGGTGCGGCGCCATCGATCAGCCGGTGATGCCCGCGTTGTACGCGTGCAGCCGCCACTTCCCGTCGCGGCGGCCGAGCTCCACCCAGTGGCAGTTCATGATGCCGCCCAGCGACGGCCAGATCTCGATCGGCAGGCCCAGCAGCTTCGCCGTGAGCGCGACGATCAGCCCGCCGTGCGAGGCGAGCAGCACCGCGTCGCCGACGTCGGAATTGGGCTGCAGCAGGTCGTTGACGACCTCGCCCGCGCGCCCGGCGACGTCCACTCGCGACTCCCCGCCGGGCGGCGCCCAGGCCGCGTCGGTGCGCCATCGGTCGCGCTCACCGGGGTAGGCGGCGTCGACCTCGGCGCCGGTCATGCCCTGCCACTCGCCCAGGTGCGTCTCGCGCAAGCGCTTGTCGATGCGCAGCGGGACGCCGATGGCCTCGGTCAGCACCGTGGCGGTGTCGGTGGCGCGGCGCAGGTCCGACGCGATCACCAGGTCCGGGGAGAACCGCGCGAGCGCGGGGACGGCGAACCGCGCCTGGTTCCAGCCGACCGGGGTCAGCGCGGAGTCCAGGTGCCCCTGCATGCGGCCGGCGGCGTTGTAGTCGGTCTCGCCGTGGCGCCAGAGGAGCAGCCGTCGCGGGCTCACGCGTCCAGGTCCTCGACCTCGTCGTCGGCCTCGTCGGCCGGGGGCTGGTCGAGGCCCTCGACCTCGATGCGCGGGCAGTCCTTCCACAGCCGCTCCAGGCCGTAGAACGAGCGCTCCTCCTGGTGCTGGACGTGCACGACCACGTCGACGTAGTCGAGCAGGACCCAGCGGCCCTCGCGGGCGCCTTCGCGGCGGACCGGCTTGTGCCCGCCGACCCGCAGCTGCTCCTCGACGTTGTCGACGATCGCGCCGACCTGGCGCTCGTTGGGCGCGGAGGCGATCACGAAGGCGTCGGTGATCACGAGCTGGTCGGACACGTCCAGCACGACGACGTCGCTGGCCTTCTTGTCGGCGGCCGCGTGTGCGGCCGCCACGGCCAGCTCTCGTGCCTGGGACGTCGCTGCCACGGTGCTCCTTCAGGGTTCGGGGTATGCCCGACGAGGGTACCCGTGCCCCCGGAGTCACTCACCCTGGTCCTTGCGGTAGAGGTCCTTCTTGGCGATGTAGCGCACCACGCCGTCGGGCACGAGGTACCAGACGGGCTCACCGCTCTCCACCCGCTCGCGGCACGCGGTGGACGAGATCGCCATGGCCGTCACCTCGACGAGGCTGACCTTCCCGCTGGGCAGATGGCGGGAATTGAGCCGGTAACCGGGCCGCGTGACGCCGATGAAATGGGCGAAGTCGAACAGCTCGTCGGCCTTGTGCCAGGTCAGGATCTGCTCCAGCGCGTCGGCGCCGGTGATGAAGAACAGCTGGTCCTGCGGGTACTCCTCGTGCAGGTCCCGGAGCGTGTCCACGGTGTAGGTCCGGCCGCTGCGGTCGATGTCGACGCGGCTGACCGAGAACACCGGGTTGGACGCGGTGGCGATCACCGTCATCAGGTACCGGTCCTCGGCGCGGGTGATCCGGCGCGCGGTCTTCTGCCAGGGCTGTCCCGTCGGCACGAAGATGACCTCGTCCAGCGCGAACCGCGACTGGACCTCACTGGCCGCGACGAGGTGGCCGTGGTGCACAGGGTCGAACGTGCCGCCCATGACCCCGATGCGGCGTGGTGACATAACGCGTGAGCCTATACGCGCGGGCGCGCGAAGGCCTGCCGCTCGGCTGCGATGTGGGTGACGCGGTGCACGGCCCGGCCTCCCCGCTCCCCGGGGGAAGCCGGCCGCGCACCGCACCCGGCGGTCAAGGGGGTCCATCGCCGGGCAACCCGTCGCCTCCCCCGAGAGGGACCGGTCGCCCGGGAGAGTCGCGAGCCGGGCCGTCCTTACGCGGGTCTCGATGGTGATTGAGGTCACAACACGGTGGGTTTCCGGTTGTGAGCGGACCGTTCGCGACCCCGTCGGTTCCCGGACTGTCGGGGTGATGGGGTAGACCGGGGGCGTGGACACCACCGAAGCCCTGCGCGAACGCGCCGAGACCCTGCTCCGTGCGCTCGCCGGCGACAACGCGACCCTGCGCGAGGACCAGTGGACGGCGATCGAGGCACTGGTCGCGCACCATCGGCGCGCGCTCGTCGTGCAGCGCACCGGCTGGGGCAAGTCGGCCGTGTACTTCCTGGCCACGGCCCTGCTGCGGGAGCAGGGCGCGGGCCCGACCGTGATCGTCTCGCCGCTGCTCGCGCTGATGCGCAACCAGATCTCGGCCGCCGCGCGGGCCGGGATCCAGGCGGCGACGATCAACTCCGCGAACGCGCAGGAGTGGGACCAGGTGCAGGCGGCCGTCGTCGCGGGTGAGATCGACGTGCTGCTGGTCAGCCCCGAACGGCTGAACAACCCGGACTTCCGCGACGCCGTGCTGCCCAAGCTCACCGCCAGCGCCGGCCTGCTGGTGGTCGACGAGGCGCACTGCATCTCCGACTGGGGCCACGACTTCCGGCCGGACTACCGGCGGCTGCGCACGCTGCTGGGCGACCTGCCCGACGGCGTGCCGGTGCTGGCCACCACCGCGACGGCCAACGACCGGGTCGCCACGGACGTCGCCGACCAGCTGGGCATCGGCAACGGCGGCGACACGCTGGTGCTGCGCGGCCCGCTCGACCGCGAGAGCCTGCGGCTGGCGGTGGCGGAGCTGCCCACCGACCAGGCCCGGCTGGCCTGGCTCGCCGAGCACTTGGCGGAGCTGCCCGGGTCCGGGATCATCTACACGCTCACCGTCGCGGCGGCCCACGACGTGGCGGCGCTGCTGGGCGAGCGCGGCTACCCGGTCGCGGCGTACACCGGCAAGACCGACCCGGCCGACCGGCAGGCCGCGGAGGACGACCTGCTGGGCAACCGGGTGAAGGCGCTCGTTGCGACTTCGGCGCTGGGCATGGGGTTCGACAAGCCGGACCTGGGTTTCGTGGTGCACCTGGGCGCGCCTTCGTCGCCGATCGCGTACTACCAGCAGGTCGGGCGCGCCGGGCGCGGGGTCGAGCGGGCGGAGGTGGTGCTGCTGCCCGGGCGCGAGGACCGGGCGATCTGGGCGTACTTCGGCTCGCTCGCGTTCCCGGACGAGCTGCGCGTCTCGCAGGTGCTGGAGTCGCTGGCGTACGCCGGCCGTCCACTTTCGACAGCCGCGCTGGAGCCGACCGTCGAGCTTTCCCGCTCCCGGCTGGAAATGGTGCTGAAGGTGCTGGACGTCGACGGCGCCGTGCGGCGGGTGCGCGGCGGCTGGGAAAGCACCGGGCAGCCATGGGAATACGACCGGGAGCGGTACGCGCGGGTGAGTTCCGCGCGCACCGCCGAGCAGGACGCGATGCTCGGCTACATCGCGACCACCGGCTGCCGGATGGAGTACCTGCGCCACCAGCTCGACGACCCCGACGCCGCGCCCTGCGGCCGATGCGACAACTGCACGGGACAACACTGGGACACCTCGGTTTCGGAGGAGGTCGCGGGCGCGACGCGGGAACGGCTGGACCGGCCGGGCGTCGCGGTCGCCCCGCGCAAGCAGTGGCCGAGCGGGATGAGCGGCCTCGACGTCCCGCTGTCGGGCCGCATCGCGGCGGGCGATCTGGCCGAGCCGGGCCAGGTGCTGGGCCGGCTGACCGACGTCGGCTGGGGCTCGCGGCTGCGTGAGCTGCTGGGCCCGGGCGCGGCGGACGTCGAGGTGCCCGAGAACGTGTTCCAGGCCTGCGTGAAGGTGCTCGCGGGGTGGCAGTGGGCGGAGCGCCCGGTGGCGGTCGTCGAGGTGCCGTCGGTGACGCGCCCGCGGCTGACGCACAGCCTGGCCGCGAAGCTGTCGGAGATCGGGCGGCTGGAGTTCCTGGGCGCGCTGGAATCGGCCGGCCCGCCGCCCCGGCAGGCGAACAGCGCCCAGCGGCTCGCGGACCTGTGGCGCCGGCTCAGCCTGCCCGAGGACGTCGCCGCCCGCGTCGCCGCGACCACCGGGCCGATCCTGCTGGTCGACGATGTCATCGACACCGGCTGGACGATGACCCTGGCCACCCGGCTGCTGCGGCGGTCCGGGGCGAAGGCGGTGCTGCCGTTCGCGTTGGCCAGCACGGCCTGAGCCGGGGACCGGCGGCCCGGCCCGGGGAATCTTTACCGGAATGTTTCGTCCGGATCTTTCGGCAACCGGACGAATCTGGCAAAGTGCCGTTCCACTCACCGCAGACGTGGAGGTCACCGTGCCCGAACCGACGAAGGATGTCCAGGTACGGCACCGGCTTCCGGTGCGCAAGCTCTTCGCCGCCAGTGCGGGCAACGCCCTCGAGTGGTTCGATTGGACGGTCTACGCGACGTTCAGCATCTACTTCGCGAGCGCGTTCTTCCCGCCGGGCAACGACACCCTGGCCCTGATCAACACCTTCGGCACGTACGCGCTGGCGTTCTTCTTCCGGCCGCTCGGCGGGGTGCTGCTGGGCCGGTTCGCCGACGTGCACGGGCGCAAGCCCGCGATGATCCTCACCATCGTGCTGATGGCGGGCGGCTCGGTGGCGATCGGCGTGCTGCCGACGTTCGAGCAGGTCGGCTGGCTCGCGCCGATCCTGTTGCTGCTCGCCCGCGTGGCGCAAGGGCTTTCACTCGGCGGCGAGGTGTCGAACGCGTCGGCGTACCTCGGGGAGATCGCGCCGCCGAAGCGCCGCGGGCGGTACTCGTCGTTCTTCTACATCTCCACCGGCTCGGCCGTGCTGGTCGCGACCGTGCTCGGCTTCGTCCTGGCGCGCACCATGGACAAGGCGGAGCTGACTTCGTACGGCTGGCGGATCCCGTTCCTGCTCGGCGGGGTGCTCGGGGTCATCGGCCTGTGGCTGCGGCGCAGTCTCGCCGAGACCGAGCTGTTCGAGAAGAACAAGGGCGCGGCGAAGCGCGTCGAGAAGCCGTTGCGGACCACGCTGACCGAGCACCCGAAGGCCGTCGGGCAGCTGATCGGCTTCACCATGCTCTCGACCCTTTGCTACTACACGTTTTTCAGCGCGCTCACGTCCTTCGCGGTGAAGACCCGCGGGGTCAGCGACGTCGACGCGTTCCTCGCGCTGTCCATCGCCACGGCGCTGTTCGTCGCGCTGCAGTACCCGATGGGCGCGCTCGCCGACCGCGCCGGGCGCAAGCCGCAGCTACTGGTCTGGGCCGGGCTGACGGCGCTGGTGATCGTGCCGCTGTCCTATCTGGTGCAGCCGGGCCTCGGCGGGGTGCTCGTGATGTTCTGCGTCGGGCTCGGGCTCTACACGGCGATGACGTCCCTGGCGCCGGCAATCATGAGCGAGCTCTTCCCCACCGAACTGCGCGGGCTGGGCATCGGCGCCTGGTACAACCTCACCGTCGCCGTCTTCGGTGGCACCGCGCCGCTTGTGCTGAGCGCGCTCTCTGCGGCCGGCGCGTCGGTGGTGTTCTTCTGGTACGTCGCGGTCGCCGCGGCCATCTCGTTCTTCGTGATCCTGCGCATGCCGGAGACGAAGGGCAGTGAGCTGCGGTAATCCCCTCGGTCCCGCTCGGGGCGGGTCGCTAGGCTTCAGCGACTCGGCAACCGAAGGAGGGACACCATGCAGGCGACTGAGGTGAGCGAGGAACTGGCGCGACGCGTGGTGGACGCCGTCGGCCGCGCCCTGGACGTCGAAATCGCCCCGGAGGACGCGCTGATCGCCGTCTCCGCCCGCGAGGGCGTCGACTACCAGTGCAACCTCGCGATGAGCCTGGGCAAGCGGCTCGGCCGGCCGCCGCGCGAGGTCGCGGGCCTGATCGTGGCGCACCTGGAGCTCGACGGCGTCGCGGAGACGCCGGAGATCGCGGGGCCCGGGTTCCTGAACTTCTTGCTGCGCAAGGAATGGCTGGAGCAGCGGGTGACGGCGCTGGGCGGCGACGACCGGCTCGGCGTCGCGCCCACGGCCGCGCCGCGCCGGATCGCCCTCGACTACAGCAGCCCGAACGTCGCCAAGGAGATGCACGTCGGGCACCTGCGCTCGTCGGTGATCGGCGACGCGATCGCGCGGCTGCTGCGGTTCGCGGGCCACGAAGTGCTGCCGCACAACCATCTCGGCGACTGGGGCACGCCGTTCGGCATGCTCATCGAGCACCTGCTGGACGAGCCGCCCGCGGGCCCCAGCGGTATCGGCGACCTCAACGCGTTCTACCAGGCCGCGCGCCGGAAGTTCGACTCCGACGAGGCGTTCGCGACGCGTTCGCGCGAGCGCGTGGTCAAGCTGCAGGGCGGCGACGCCGAGACGCTCGCCGTCTGGCAGGAGCTGGTCGACGAATCGACACGGCACTTCAACGAGGTCTACCGGCTGCTCGGCATCACGCTCACCGACGCCGACATCTACGGCGAAAGCTTCTACAACCAGTACCTCGGCAAGGTCGTCGACGAGCTGGAGGCCGACGGCCTCACCGAGATCAGCGACGGCGCCGTTTGCGTGTTCCCCCAAGGCTTTCACAACCGTGAAGGCGACCGGCTGCCGTTGATCGTCCGCAAGCGCGATGGCGGCTACGGCTACGCGGCGACGGACCTGGCGACCGCGAAGTACTGGACGACCGAGCGCGGCGCGACCGACCTGCTGTACGTCGTCGGGACGCCGCAGGCCCAGCACTTCGCCATGCTGTTCGCCGTCTGCCGCGCAGCGGGCTGGCTCGACGGCGTGCGAGCCGAGCACATCGGCTTCGGCTCCGTGCTCGGCGCGGACGGCAAGGTGATGCGCACGCGCGCCGGTGAGACGACCAAGCTCGCCGACCTGCTCGACGAGGCCGTGACCCAGGCCGCGGCCGTGGTCGCCGAGCGCAGCGAGCTGGGCGCGGACGAGCAGCGCGCGGTGGCGCGGGCCGTCGGCATCGGCGCGGTGAAGTACGCGGACCTGTCCGGTGACCGCGAGCGCGACTACGTGTTCGCCTGGGACCGGATGCTGGCCAAGGACGGCAACACCTCGGTCTACCTGCAGTACGCGCACGCGCGGATCGAGTCGATCCTCGCCAAGGCGGGCGAGCAGCCGGCGCAGGCGCCCGTGCTGCTGGGCGAACCGGCCGAACGCGCGCTGGCCCTCACCCTGCTCCGGTTCGGCGAAGCCCTGCGCGCCGCCACCTCGGGGTACGCGCCGCACAAACTGTGCACCTACCTGTACGAGACGGCGGTGACGTTCTCGCGCTTCTACGAGCAGTGCCCGGTCCTCGCCGCCGCGACGCCGGAGCTGCGCACGTCGCGCGTCCAGCTCGCCACACTGACCTCGCGGACGCTGGTGCTCGGCCTGGGCCTGCTCGGCATCGAGGCCCCGCGCCGGCTCTGACTCACGACTCGCCGTGCTCGGCGAACATTCGGCGCTTCAGCGCGGGAATCGAGCCGACGACCGCGAACATGCTGCGGGACATCGCGCGGGCGAAGCGGTTCTCGGTGACGAAATCCTCGGCGCTGCGGGCCGAGGCGCGCACCGCCTGGAAGCCGTACACGCGCATCCGGTGCTCGTAGTCCGCGACGGCCGCGCGGACCTCCCCAGCGTCGATCAGGTTGGCACCGATCAGGTTGCGGCACAACAACTGCGCGTCCCGCAGCGCCGTGTTGGCGCCGATCCCACGGAACGGCGTCATGCTGTGCACGGCGTCGCCCAGCAGGGTGACTGGACCGGTCTCCCACGGTTCGACCGGCACGGAGGTCTTGATCGGCAGGCGGCTCACGGTGCCCTCGGGCGACAGCTCCACCAGCCGGGACAGGCCCGGGTGCCAGCCCCGGATCTGGTCCAGCACCACGGCGCGCAGCCCGGCACCGTCCAGTTCGGACAGTCCATCCGGGAGGCGCCGGGCCGACGCGCCGTACGCCCAGGTCACGTAGCTGCCGGTGTTGTCGAACAGCACCGGGTCGACGGCGGCGGTCTCGTCGTTCACCTCGGCGCCGGCGAATTCGTGCGGCGCGGTGAACATCGCGCGGCCGCGTGGCGGGAGCACGAAGTTCGGCCCCGCCGTCAGCCGGGCGGGCACGAGGCCCCGGGTCTCCGCGGTCAGCGGGTACTTGCCGACGACCGCGGTGATCCCGGTGTCCACCCGTCCGGCGTGCGGCAGCAGTAACGCGCGCACGCGTGAATTCGCGCCGTCGGCCCCCACGACCAGGTCCGCTTCGGCCGTGGTGCCGTCCGCGAAGAAACACGTGACGCCGTTCGGCCCGGTCTCGTAGCGGACGAACTCCTTGTCGTACCAGAGGATCCCGTCGAGCCCGGCGGAAAGCACCTGGTGCAGCGAGATCCGGCTGACCGAGTGGTGCGCGGCGGCCGGGTCCGCCCCCGTCTCCTCGTCGATCACGGCCAGCTCCCGCAGCTGCTCGGTGACGAACGCGAAGTCGCCGGTCCCCTTCCCGCGCGTGGCCAGGAACCGCTCCCACGCGGGCGCCGGCAGGCACTCGTGCAGCGCGGCCGAGCCGTGCGGGTTGATGTGCAAACGGTAGCCCTGCAACCGTTCCGTGCGGGTGCGGCTGCGCTCGTACACCGCGACCTCCACGCCGGCCGCCGCCAGCCCGTGCGCCAGGCACAGCCCGCCGGTGCCGCCGCCGATCACGGCCACTCTCAGGTTCTCGCTCATGGTCACTCCCCTTGGTCTCGGCGTCCATAATTATCCGTATAGATGATTAAGTCAACCGTGAGGATGATTGAGTCACCGGCTAGGCTGAGCCCGTGCCCGAGAACAGCCCCCGCCGCTCCCCCCGCCCCGGCGAGCGTCAGCGCGATCGCGAACGCACGCGGGCGCGGATCCTCGAAGCGGCGAAGGCGGAATTCGGCAGCAAGGGTTACGCCGCGGCGCGCGTGGGCGAGATCGCCGAACGCGCGGGCGTCAACAAACAGCTGATCTCGTACTACTTCGGCGGCAAGGAAGGCCTGTACAACGAGCTGAACAGCCCGGTGTACCAAGGATTCTCCGCGCTCGCGGGGACGGACCGGCCGCTCGCGGAGGTCGCGGCGGACTTCGTGCGCACCGGCCTCGCCGACACCGACCTCGGCCGGCTCTTCCTGTGGGAGAACCTCACCGACGGCGCGCCGGACGCGGTCGGCGTGGAGGCGCAGCGCGAGTTCCTGCGCGGCCAGGTCGACTACGTGCGCGCCCGGCAGGAGGCCGGCGACTTCCCCGAGGACGTCGACCCCGCGGCGCTGATGCTGATGCTGATGGCGGCGGCGAGCGCGTCGCTGGCGTTCCCGCGGGTCGCGCGCGCGATCACCGGCCAGGACCCCTCGTCACCCGAGTTCGCCGAGGAGTACGCGGAGCAGCTCGCCCGCGTCGTGCGGCACCTCAAGCGGTAGCGAGCAGCGCCACCAGCTCGTCGGCCAGCTCCGGGCCGAGCGGCTCGTGCGTCGCCAGCAGCCGGTACCAGAGCGTGCCGAAGACGACGTCGAGCACGGTGCCCCGCTTGAGCCCGTCCGGCAGCTCGTCCCGCTCGACCGCCCTGGTCACGATGCGGTCCAGCACTTCGCGGCGTCGCGAAAGGAAGTCCTCGCGGAAGCGGTCGCCGAACACCGGGTCGAGCTGGGCCTGGGCCATCAGCGCCCGCAGCGTGTCGCTCACCGGCTGCTTGGTGCCGAGCGCGAACGTGGCGACCAGGAACTCGCGCAGGTCCTCGGCGAACGAGCCGTGGTCGGGCACCGGCACGATCAAGTCGGCCTTGGTCGCCAGCGCCTCCATCAGCACGTCCGCCTTCGACGGCCACCACCGGTAGACGGTCTGCTTGCCCGCGCCCGAACGCGCGGCGATGCCTTCGACCGTCAGGCCGGCGTACCCGACCTCGACGATCAGCTCCAGGGTGGCGGCGAGGATCGCGTCCCGGCTCTGCTCGCTGCGCTTGCGGCCGGGACGAGGGGGCTGGTCGGTCATGGGAAACGATGGTAGCGTAATTCGAGACGAGACGGCACGGTTCGAATTAGGTTCAGCACTAGGAGAACACATGAGCAAGCGCACGGCCCTTGTCGCTGGGGGCACTTCGGGCATCGGGCTGGCGACCGCGCGGAAGCTGCGCGAGCGGGGCTACGACGTCCACATCACCGGGCGCGGCAAGGAAAAGCTCGACGCCATCGCGGCCACCGACCCGGAGCTGACCGGCCACCAGGCCGACGGCGGGGACGCGGCCGCGATGGCGGCGGTGGCCGAATCCCTCGGCCAGGTCGACGTGCTGGTGGTCAGCCTCAGCGGCGCCGAGGGCGCGGGCCCGATCGCCGAGCTGGACCTGGACGGACTGCGCCGGGCCTTCGACGCGAAGTTCTGGGCCCACCTCACCACGATCCAGGCGGTGCTGCCGCGGCTCGCGCCGGCCGGGTCGATCACGCTGCTGACCGCCATCAGCGCGCGCACCGGGATGCCCGGGACCGCGGGGCTCGCGGCGATCAACGGCGCGCTGGAGGCCACCGTCAAGCCGCTGGCCGCGGAGCTGGCGCCGATCCGCGTCAACGCCGTCTCGCCCGGCGTCGTCGACACGGCGTGGTGGAGCAGCATGCCGGCGGAGCAGCGTGAGCCGTACTTCGCGCAGCTCGCCGCGGCGCTGCCCACCCGGCAGGTCGGGACCGCCGACGACGTGGCCGACGGCGTGGTGTTCATGGCCACCAACCCGAACGTCACCGGCACCGTGCTGGAGACCGACGGCGGCGCGCGGCTGATCAGCCTCTGACCCTGCCTGCTTTAGCGGCCTGCTCTAACGACGCAGCGGCACCAGGTCGTCGGCGTGGACAACCTCGCGGCGGAACTCCGCGGGCAGCTCGGGGGTGGAGCGGCCGATCAGCGCGGGCAGCTCACCGGCGTCGAACGCGACCACGCCGCGGGCCACCGGGATGTCCTTGGCGTCCACCAGGTCGACCACGTCACCGGCCTGGAACTCGCCCTCGACGCCGGTGATGCCGGCGGCCAGCAGCGAGCGGCGCCGGCGCACGATGGCGGTCACGGCGCCGTCGTCGAGGCGGAGGCGGCCGGACGCGTCGGCGGCGTAACCGAGCCAGAAGCGGCGCGCGGACAGGCGGGTGTCGGCCGGGGCGAAGGCCGTGCCGACATCCGCCGGGCCGAGGGCGCCCGCGGCGTCCGCGGCGGCGGCGAGCAGCACCGGGATGCCCGCTCCCGCGGCCGTGCGTGCGGCCGCGAGCTTCGAGACCATGCCGCCGGTGCCGAGGCCGGACGAGGACATGCCGACGCTGATGCCGTCCACATCGGACTCGCTCAGCACCTCGGTGATCCGGCGGGTCGCGCCGTCCCGCGGGTCGCCGTCGTACAGTCCGTCCACATCGGACAGCAAGACCAGCGCGTCGGCGCCGATCAGGTGGGCCACCAGTGCGGCCAGCCGGTCGTTGTCGCCGAAGCGGATCTCCTGCGTGGCCACGGTGTCGTTCTCGTTCACCACCGGCACGGCGCCGAGCGCGAGCAGCCGCGAGAACGTGCGCTGCGCGTTGCGGTAGTGCGAGCGGCGGACCACGTCGTCGGAGGTCAGCAGCACCTGCCCGACGGTCAGCGAGTAACGGCCGAACGACTCGGCGTACGCGTGCGCCAGCGCCAGCTGCCCGACGCTCGCCGCCGCCTGCTGCGTCGCGAGGTCACGCGGGCGCTTGACCAGGGACAACGGCGCGAGGCCCGCGCCGATCGCGCCGGAGGAGACCAGGACGATCTGCGCCTCCCGCGCCACGCGCGCGGCGATGGCGTCGACCAGCGCGTCCAGCCGCGCCACGTCGAGCCCGCTGCCCGCGGTGGTCAGCGCCGAAGACCCGACCTTGACCACGAGCCGGCGCGCGTCGGCGATCTCCTGGCGGGTACCGCTCACCGGTCCAGCTCCACCGAATCCCCGGTGACGCCGGTGTCCGGACCGGCTGCGTCGAAGTCCGCATCATCATCGGCGTCTGTGTCGAATTCAACGGCGGTGCCTGATTCGAAAGCGGTGTCGAACTCGGAGCCGCCGTCGGGCCCGTCGCGGCGGATCCGGCGGGCCTCCTTGCGGTCGGTCGCGCCGATGCGCTCGTTGCGCTCCAGCCGCACGTCCGTGCCGCGCCCGGACAGGTGCACGTGGACGTCCGGGGTCGAGGGCTGCCACTCGAACTGCACGTCGCCGACCGTGACCGGGCTGCCCGGCCGCGCGCCGAGCTTCGCCAGCTTGTCCTCGACGCCGAGCCGGTTGAGCCGGTCCGCGAGGTAGCCGACGGCCTCGTCGTTGGTGAAGTTGGTCTGCCGGATCCAGCGCTCGGGCCGGGTGCCGCGCACGATGAACGCGCCCTCTTCCGCCGGGTCGGCCTCAACGGTGAACCCGCTGTCGTCGACTGCCATCGGCCGCAGCACGATCCGCTCGGCCTCCAGCACCGGCTGGGCCTCGCGGTACTCCTCGACGACCTTCGACAGCGCGAAAGTCAGCTCGCGCAAGCCCTTGCGCGACGCCGTCGACACCTCGAACACCTGGAGCCCGCGGGCCTCGAAGTCCGCGCGGACGAACTCGGCCAGCTCCGCGGCCTCGGGCACGTCGATCTTGTTCAGCACCACCACGCGCGGCCGCTCGTCGAGCTTGCCGCCCAGGCCCGGGGTGTACTTGGCCAGCTCGGCCTCCAAAGCGTCCACATCGGACACCGGATCGCGGCCCGGCTCCAGCGTGGCGCAGTCGACCACGTGCACCAGCACGGCACAGCGCTCGATGTGGCGCAGGAAGTCCAGGCCGAGGCCCTTGCCCTCGGACGCGCCGGGGATCAGGCCGGGCACGTCGGCCATGGTGAACGCGGTCTCGCCGGCGGTGATCACGCCGAGGTTCGGCACCAGCGTGGTGAACGGGTAGTCGGCGATCTTCGGCTTCGCCGCGGACAGCACCGAGATCAGCGAGGACTTGCCCGCCGACGGGAAGCCGAGCAGCCCGACGTCGGCCACCGAGCGCAGCTCCAGCACCAGGTTGCGGCTCTCCCCCGGCTCGCCGAGCAGCGCGAACCCTGGCGCCTTGCGGGCCTTGGACGACAGGGAGGCGTTGCCGAGCCCGCCGCGGCCGCCCTGGGCGGCGACGAACGTGGTGCCGACGTTCACCAGGTCCGCGACCAGCTCACCGTCCTCGGTGAACACCACGGTGCCGGCCGGGACGTGCATCTCCAGCGCGTCGCCCGCGGCTCCGTTGCGGTTGCTGCCCTGGCCCATCTTGCCGTTGCCGGCGCGGGCGTGCGGGCGGAAGTGGAAGTCGAGCAGGGTGTGCACGTTGGGGTCGACGACCAGGGTGACGTCGCCGCCGTTGCCGCCGTTGCCGCCGTCCGGGCCGCCGAGCGGCTTGAACTTCTCGCGGTGCACCGAGGCACAGCCGTTCCCACCGTCGCCGGCGGTCAGGTGGATCACCGCGCGGTCCACGAACCGGGACGCCATGACAAGCCTCTATTCACTCGCGAAAAAAGTACCGAACAAAACAAACGAGGGGTGGGGCCGGATATTCCGGCGCCACCCCTCGTTCGGAGAATCGTGCGTGTCGAAAGCCTGGATCAGGCGTCGACGGACGCGGGCACGATGTTGACCGTCTTGCGGCCACGCTTCGTGCCGAACTCGACCGCACCGGCGGCGAGCGCGAACAGCGTGTCGTCGCCGCCACGGCCGACGTTCACGCCGGGGTGGAACTTGGTGCCGCGCTGGCGGATCAGGATCTCGCCGGCGTTGACTTCCTGGCCGCCGTAGCGCTTCACGCCCAGTCGCTGGGCGTTGGAGTCGCGACCGTTGCGGGAGCTGGACGCACCCTTCTTGTGAGCCATCGCTCAAGCCTCTTTCTGAAGACTAACGACTTTACGAAGATCCGGAGAACTACTGGGAGATAGCGGTGACCTCGACGCGGGTCAGCTTCTGCCGGTGACCCTGGCGCTTGTGGTAGCCGGTCTTGTTCTTGAACTTGTGGATCCGGATCTTCCGACCCTTGGTCTGCTCGACGACCTTGCCGGTGACCGAGACCTTCGCCAACGCGTCGGCGTCCGTGGTGACCTCGCCACCGTCAACGAACAGCACGGCGGGGAAGGTGTGCTCGGTGCCCGGCTCGCCCTCGAGCTTCTCGACCTCGACGACGTCGCCGACGGCCACCTTGTACTGCTTGCCGCCGGTCTTGACGATCGCGTACGCCGACACGGAAGTCTCCTGCATTGATCTCGGCCCTGTAACTACTAGGCAATCGGGTGGGGGCTGGCGCGGACGGCCCACCGTTGAGGCGGTCCAGGTTCTCGCGCAGCGGCCTGCTCTGGTGGCGGGCCGTATTACAGGTTACGTGAGGTTCCCCGGTGGATGGACACCGGGGTCCCCTACGTGGTGGTTCAGCTCTGCTCCGAGGCGTGCACCGGCGGGCCCGCCGGACGCGAAGCCGTGCGCCGCGGACGGCGCCGGGTGCTGCGCCCGGCCGGGGCCGGCACGTCGATCTCGGATCCGGCCGCGGCGGACTGGTCCGCCTCGGCCGAAGTCTCACTGTACGTCACCGGCTGCTCGGCCGGCTCGGGCTCCGGCGTGGCCTCGGCCACGACCGGCTCCTCCTGCGGCACCTCGACCTCGTCGGCCGGGCTGGTGACCGGCTGCCCGGCCACCTCGACGGCCGGCTCCGGGACCGCGGGCGCGGCCTCGTGGACCTCCGGCGTCTCCGCGGTGTCGGTGACCTCGGGGGCGTGCTCTTCGTGTTCCGGCTTGACCGCCGCGACCTTCGCCGCGTGGGCGATCGCCTGCACCGCCGTGACCACGGACTCGCGCTGCTCCGGCGTCGGGGCCGGCTGCACCGGCTCCGGCTTGGCCTCGGCCTGCTGCGGGCTGTCCTCGCCCTTGCCGCGGCCGCCGCGCGACCGGCGGGAGCTCTTGCTCTCGCCACCGCCACCGTGGTTGTGGCCGTTGTTCCCGCCACCGTTGCCGTTGCCGCCGCCGGCGGTGCGCTGCGGCTCGGTCGAGACGACCACGCCGCGGCCCTTGCAGTGCTCGCACGGCGTGGAGAACGCCTCGAGCAGCCCGGTGCCGATCTTCTTGCGGGTCATCTGGACCAGGCCCAGCGAGGTGACCTCGGCGACCTGGTGGCGCGTGCGGTCGCGGCCGAGGCACTCGGTCAGCCGGCGCAGCACCAGCTCGCGGTTCGACTCCAGCACCATGTCGATGAAGTCGATCACGATGATGCCGCCGATGTCGCGCAGCCGGAGCTGGCGGACGATCTCCTCCGCCGACTCCAGGTTGTTGCGGGTCACCGTCTCCTCGAGGTTGCCGCCCGAGCCGGTGAACTTGCCGGTGTTGACGTCGATCACCGTCATCGCCTCGGTGCGGTCGATCACCAGGTAACCGCCCGAGGGCAGCCAGACCTTGCGGTCCAGCGCCTTGGTGATCTGCTCGTCGATCCGGTGGTCGGCGAACGCGTCGCCGGTCCCGGTGTAGCGCTTGAGCCGGCCGATCAGGTCCGGCGCCACGTGCTCGACGTACGAGTGGATGGTGTCCCAGGCCCGGCTGCCCTGGACCTCGAGCTTCGCGAAGTCCTCGGTGAACAGGTCGCGCACGACCTTCACCAGCAGGTCGGGCTCTTCGTAGAGCATGGTCGGCGCGCCGCCCTTCTTGGGCTGGCCCGACCCGGCCTTCTCCTTGATCACGTCCCACTGCGCCTTGAGGCGGCGGACGTCGCGGTCCAGCTCCTCCTCGACGATGCCCTCGGACGCGGTGCGGATGATGACGCCCGCGTCCTCCGGGACGATCCGCTTGAGGATGTCCTTGAGCCGGCGCCGCTCGTTCTCCGGCAGCTTGCGGGAGATGCCGGTGGCCCCGCCGGCCGGCACGTAGACCAGGAAGCGGCCGGGCAGCGAGATTTGCGTGGTCAGCCGGGCGCCCTTGTGCCCGACCGGGTCCTTGGTGACCTGCACCAGCACGCTGTCGCCGGTGGAGAGCGCCTGCTCGATCTTGCGGGCCTTGCCTTCCAGGCCGGCGGCGTCCCAGTCGACCTCGCCGGCGTACAGCACGGCGTTGCGGCCGCGGCCGATGTCGATGAACGCGGCCTCCATGCTCGGGAGCACGTTCTGCACCCGGCCGAGGTAGACGTTGCCGACGATCGAGCCGGTGCCCGAAGACGTCACGAAGTGCTCGACCAGCACGCCGTCCTCGAGCACGCCGATCTGCGTCGAGTCGCCCTTCTCGGCGACGACCATGGTGCGCTCGACCGCTTCCCGGCGGGCCAGGAACTCGGCCTCGGACAGGATCGGCGCGCGGCGGCGGCCGGCCTCGCGGCCGTCGCGGCGGCGCTGGCGCTTGGCCTCCAGGCGGGTGGACCCGCGGACGCTGCGCACCTCGTCGCGCGCCGGGCGCTCGGCGGGCTGCTGCTCGGCCTTGGCCTGGCGGACGTGGGTGACGGTGTTGGGCGGGTCGTCGGTGCCCGAAGAGCCGTCGGAGCTGTCGTCGTCCCCGCCCTTACGGCGGCGACGGCGGCGACGGCGCTTGTTGCCGCCGTCGGAATCGGAGTCGTTGTCGGAGTCGGCGTCGCCGGAGCTGTCCTCGGACTCGGCGCTCTCGGCCTCGGCGGGCTTGTCGTCCTCGTTCGTGTCGCCGCCACGGCTGCGCTTGCGGCCCTGCGGGCGTTCCGGCTGCTCGTCGGCCGAGTCGTCTTCGCCCTCGCCCGAGCCCTCGTCGCCGCCCTTGCCGCGGCCACGGCCACGGCGGCCACGACGGCGGCGACGGCGGCCGGCGGCCTCGTCGCTGTCGTCGTCCTCGCGGTTGTCGCGGTCGTCCTGCTCGTCCGTGGTCTCCTCGGCCTGGTCCTCGTCGGCCGGCGCCTCGACCACGCCGAAGACCGGGCCGGGCTTGGAGCGCGCGGGCTTGGCCGAGGCGGGCTCGGCCTCCGGCGGCAGGAACACCGGCGACGGCGCGGCGAACACCGGCACGTGGACCGGGCGCTTGCGACGGCCGGTGGGCCGCTCGGCCTGCTCGGCCGATTCGGCCGGTGCTTCGGCGACCTGCGGCTCGGCGGCCGGCTGGGTGCCGGTCGGCTGCTCGGAGGCCTGCTGGGTGTCGGCGGGCTGCTCGGCGACCGGCTGCCCGGCCGCTCGGGAAGCTCCGCGACGCACGGTGCGGCGGCTGCTCGACTTGGCGGCCGGGGCTTCAGCAGCTTCTTCGGCAGCCGGGGCTTCGGTGACCGGGGCAGCTTCGGCGACCGGGGCGGCTTCGGGCTCGGCCGCGGCGGGCTGCCCGGCCTCGTCGCCGGTGGCGTCGGCGGAGAGCGCCTCGGCCAGGCGGATCGCGACCTCACGGGTCACGCTGGACTGCGCACTGCGCGGGCTCTCACCCAGCTCGGTCAGCTTGGCGAGGATCTCGCGGCTGTTCGAGCCCAGCAGCTTGGCGAGCGCGTGCACGCGGATGCGCGGCGGAAGCTCGCCCAGCGGGCTGGTGGTAGGTGCGGCGGTGTTCCCGCCGGCCTGGTCGGCGGGTGTATCCGCGTTCGACATGTTTCTCCTCCGCCCCCGGGCGCGTCGGCCGGTGAACACCGGTGACGACGCGGCCGCGCAGGGGCCCTTTCTGTTTCGTGCCCGCCAGGTGTGTCCACCGGCGGGAATCCTTGCCAACAGCCATGCGGTCCACCGGTCGGCGGGACACGCATGGCAAGGTCTGCTCGGCGGTGCGCCGGTCTGGCTCGCAACCCCGCAGGCCACCCACCACGACGTCGAGCTGCCCGGCCTCCCGGGTGCGACGCACGTAGTGCCGGTCCGGCACTCCACCGGGCCGCTCAGGACGCGGGCGGGATGCCCGTCGCCGAAGCGGCCGACTTGAGTATCCCACACCGGGGTGTGCACCCGGTGTACTCGGTGCCACACCCAGGCGGGCAGGCGTGCCGCGCTCATGCACCCGGGCGAACTTCGGCGTTGCGCTTGTCGCGGTGCCGCGCCGGTGGCTACCGTGCGGCTCGGGCACGTGCGCGCAGGTCGCCGCGGTGCCCGGCGTTTCCTGCGTGCGGTGGGAGGTCCGGTGTCCCTGCTGGCGCGGCCGCTGCGGGCGGCCGTGTGCACCGTCGTGGCGCTTTCCGGGTGCCTCGCCGCCGGCCCGGCCGCGGCCTCGGCCGGGGACTCCTGCGCCCCCGGGGCGCGGGTGCTGCGCTACGTCGTCGCGTTCGACCGCGGCACGCCCGAACCGGACGCGCGCGGGCAGATCGGCACCGCCTGCGGGGACACGACCGTGTACTACCCGCAGATCGCTGTGGCGGTGGCCACGTCGGCGGATCCAGGGTTCCCCGCGAAGATCGGGACAGACCGGGCATTCAGCGCACAAGAGACGAGGCTGGCGGCGCAGCGCGCGACCGGCGCCGACCCGGTCCGGCCGGCGCTCGCCCCGCTCTCCCCCACCGACCCGGCCCGGGTGCCGGCCGCCGACCTGTCCGGCGAGCAGTGGGACATGCGCGCGATCAACGCGGCCGCGGCGCACCGGATCACCGAGGGCCGCCGTGACGTGGTGGTCGGCGTGCTCGACTCCGGCGTCGACCCGCGTCACCCGGACCTGGCGGGCGCGATGGACGCCGCGGACTCCGCGGGCTGTCTGACCGGCGCGGCCGACCCGCGGCCGGCGGCGTGGCAGCCCACCACTTCGGTGCACGGCACGCACGTGGCCGGCATCATCGCGGCGGCCGACGACGGCAAGGGCATCACCGGGGTCGCGCCCGGCGTGCGGATCGCCTCGGTCAAGGTGATCGACGACCGCGGCAACGCCGACCCGGAAGCCGCCGTCTGCGGGCTGATGTGGTCCGCGGCGCACCACCTGCCGGTGACCAACAGCAGCTGGTTCGTCAACCCGTGGTCCCTCTCGTGCGTGCGCGGCGACGACAACGGCGTGGTGCACGAAGTTCTGGCGCGGGCAGCGGAGTACGCGACTTCGGCCGGCACCCTGAACGTCGCGGCGGCGACGAACGAGGCCGTCGACCTGACCCCCTCGGCGCATTCGGGCGTGCCCTCGGCCGCCGGCCGGTGTGAGGCGCTGCCGGCCGGGCTGCGTGACGTGGTGGCCGTTTCCGCGGTCGGCGCGGACCGGGTGAAAACGGGCTACAGCTCGTACGGCCTCGGCGTGGTCGACGTCGCCGCTCCCGGCGGCGACGCGGGCCAGTGCGTGGTGTCCACCGTGCCGGGCGGGTACGCGCCGCTGTGCGGCACTTCGATGGCGGCGCCGCACGTGGCCGGGGTGCTGGCGCTGCTGAAGTCCGTCCATCCGGCCGACTCCCCGGCCGACCTGCGCCGCACCCTGGAGACCCGGGCCGCGCCCCTGGCGTGCCCCGACGACTACGACCTGACCGGCGACGGCGCGCAGGACGCGTACTGCGCGGGCTACGACAACTACAACGGTTTTTACGGCCACGGCATGGCCGACGCGCTGGCCGCGGTGGAGACCCCGGTGACGGGGCCGCCCGACCCCTCCGCACGGTGAGGCTGGCAATCAGGTGAGCACGGCAACCAGCCTGACGATCAGGTGAGCACGGCGATCAGGTGAGCAGCAGCTTGGCGATCCTCCTCGTGGAGCCCCAGACCCCGAGGCCGGCCAGCACCAGCAGGTAGGCCAGGTTGCCGAGCAGGCTCCAGGACAGGAAGCCCGACGCGAGGCCCCGCATCAGCTCGATCCCGTGGTACAGCGGGAAACAGCGGACGACCCACTGCAGCGCCTCCGGGTAGACCGACAGCGGGAAGAACGTGGTGGAGAACAGGAACATCGGCATCAGCACGAGCTGGATGTAGTCGAACTGCGAAGTCGACTTCAGGAAGCTCACCAGCGTGATGCTGATCGCCGAGAAGGCGAACGACACCAGCAGCGAGACCGGCAGGAGCAGCAGCGCCCACCACGACGTGAGCAGGCCCATCGCACCCGTGACGGCCATGAAGGCGACCGAGTAGATGCCGCCGCGGAGCATGGCCCAGCCGATCTCGCCGAGCGCCACGTCGAGCGGGCCGATCGGGGTGGCGAGCATGGCGTCGTACGTCTTGGCGTAGCGCAGCTTGAAGAACAGGTTGTACGTGGACTCGAACACGGCCCCGTTCATCGCCGAGGACGCGAGCAGCGCGGGCGCAACGAAGGCGACGTAGCTCATCGGCCGCCCGTCCGGGCCCGCGACGCTGGTGACGAGCTTGCCGAAGCCGACCTTGAACGCGATCAGGTAGAACAGCGGCTCCAGGGCCCCGGACAACAGGATCATCCAGGACCGGCTGTAGACCGTGAGCGCCCGCTCGATCAGCGCGCTCGCCCGGCCGCTGTACATGCCCGGCGGCAGGACACGCAGCATCAGGCCGCGCCGCTCCGGGACGTCGAGCAGGGTCATCGGTTCACCGGCTTTCGAGACGGGCACGGGAAGGCAGCCTGGATACACAGCTCTGACTGAGGCAGTTCCGATCGGGGCATCAGTTCACCAGCCGTTGCCCGAAGAAGCGGTGTGCCAGTGCCCAGCCGCCCAGCACCAGGACGGCCAGATAGGCCGCGTGGCCGACCGCGGGCCAGGTGCCGACCCCGCCGAGCGTGACCGCGCGCGAGAGCTGGGTGCCGTGCCACAGCGGGGAAATCCAGGCGAGCCAGCGCAGGTACAGCGGGATCTGCGTGATCGGGAAGAAGGTCCCCGAGAACAGCGTCATCGGGATCACCACGAAGCGGAAGATCAGGCCGAACCGGGTGCCCTCGTCGAAGGTCTTCGCGGCCAGCGCCGTCATCGGGGCCGAGCAGGCGAGGCCGGTCAGGGTGCCCACGAGGATCACCGCCAGGGCGCCGAAGTTCGCCCAGGCGCCGAAAAAGACGGCGACCAGCGCGTAGATCGAGCCGGCCAGCGTCAGCTTCAGCGCGCCCCAGATCAGGTGCCCGCCGAGCACCTGGCCCGGCGACACCGGTGTGGCCGTGACCGCCAGATAGTCCTTCTGCCACTTGAATCCCGACAGCACCGGGTAGCTCGAATCGCTGACGCCCATCTGGGCGGAGCCGGCGACCAGCAGGGCCGGCGCCACGTATTGCAGGTACGACAGGCCGCCGGTGGCCGGGCCCGCCTGCACCTGCGAGCCGAAGCCCAGCCCCATCGCGGCGAGGAACAGCACCGGCTGCAGGCCGGTGGAGTACAGCGTGGCCAGCCAGTAGCGCCGGTACCAGGTCCAGTGGCCCTCGACGCGCAGCCAGGCGCCGTGCCAGCGGCCGACGACGCGGCCGGTTGCGGGTGCGGTCATCAGTCAGTCCACCAGCGTCCGGCCGGTGAGCCGGAGGAACACGTCCTCCAGCGAGCTGCGGCGGACCAGGCTGGACAGCGGCCGCAGGCCACGCTCGTGCGCGCGCTCCAGCGTGTCCTCGCCGGCCGCGGTGTACAGCAGCACGCGGTCGGGCAGCACCTCGACGCGGTCCGCCAGGTCCTCGACCCGCCGCGCCGCCGCTTCCTGCTCGCCGGCCGGGAACCGCAGCTCGACGACCTCCCGGGTGGAGTACCGGGCGATCAGCTCCGCGGGCGAGCCCTCGGCCGCGATCCGCCCGGAGTCCATCACCACCAGCCGGTCGCAGAGCTGCTCGGCCTCGTCCATGTAGTGCGTGGTGACGATCAGCGTGGTGCCCTGCGCCTTGAGCCGGAACAGCCGGTCCCACAACAGGTGCCGGGCCTGCGGGTCGAGGCCCGTGGTGGGCTCGTCGAGCAGCAGCAGCTCCGGGTCGTTCACCAGCGAGCGCGCGATGGTGAGCCGCCGCTTCATGCCGCCGGACAGCGAGTCGACCGGCTTGTCCGCCCGGTCGGTGAGCTGCGCGAACTCCATCAGCTCCTCGGCCTTGCGCCGCACGTGCGCCCGCGACAGCCCGAAGTACCGGCCGTAGATGTGCAGGTTCTGCCGCACGGTCAGCTCGACGTCGAGGTTGTCCTCCTGCGGCACCACGCCCAGCCGCGCGCGGATCCGCGGCCCGGACACGTCCGGGTCCTGGCCCAGCACGCGCAGGTCGCCCTCGGTGCGCGGCGACACGCAGGCGATCATCCGCATGGTGGAGGACTTCCCGGCGCCGTTGGGCCCCAGGAAGCCGAACGCCTCGCCCGGGCGCACCTCCACGTCGATGCCGCGGACCGCTTCGAAGTCACCGAACCGCTTCACCAGCGCCTTGGCCTGGACCAGTGGCGGTTCTGTCGCTGTGTCTCCCACAACAGCAGACCCTAGGACCCACCACCGACAGTTTTCGACCGCTTTAGCCGATCACCGGCCGACGGTGACCGGGAAAACCCGCGAAACCCCGTTCACCGTCACGGAAATCCGCGCGACGCCCGGGTGCAGCGCGGTCAGCGAACCCGTCGCCGGATCGTAGGAGACGACGTCCCACGGCAGCGGCGGCCACGGCCCGATGTGCACGCCGGAGCCGCCCCAGTCCGCGCTCACCGGGTAGGCCACCGGGACCACGCGCCCGCCCTGGGTCAGCGACGCGCGCAGCTCGGCTTTCTGGCCGGGTTGCAGCGACGACGGCCCAGTGACCGCCAGCGTGTCGACGTTCGGCCGCGTTTCGAACCGCACCGGCTGCGCGCGGTCCGCCGGGTCGACCCGCACCAGCGTCCAGCCGACGAAGCCGCCGTCGCTGGGCGCCGCCGCCGGGGTCTTGCCCGAGTTGCCGTTCACCAGGTACGGCACGCCGTCGGTGCGCGACAGGCTGAACACACCCGCGTGCGACGCGATCGAGGCCGCCTGCTTGCCCGAAGCCTGCTCGAAATCGGTGAGCCAGCTGGTCAGCAGGTCGGCTTCCTTGCGGTCGCCCAGCTGCGAGTTGCCGGTCGGGCTCGGGTCCTTCACCGGGTGGTGCATCGCGACGACGACCCCGCGGATCGACGGGTCCCGCTCCGCGCCATCGAGCGCGTCGCGCAGCATCCGCACCTGGTCGAAGCCGCCCGCGCGCAGCGATCCGCGCGAGGAGTCCAGCAGCACCAGCCGGATCCCGTGCACGTCCACCACCTGGTGCGTGACGCCGAACGCGACCTGGAACTGGGCCAGCCCGTCACCGGCCTCGGCCTCGTGGTTTCCGGGCACGTAGTACCACGGCACCTTGCCCGCCAGCTCCTCGTCGATCACCTTCCGCGCCAGCGCGAAGTCCGGCGCCGTGCCGCGGTCGACCAGGTCGCCGTTGATCAGCACCAGGTCCGGTTTGGCCGCGACCGCCTCGCGCATCGCCCGCCGCGCCTGCGCGACCAGCGGGCCGTCCGGCGCGTCGGCGGTGAACTGCGCGTCGCTGACCACCGCGATCCGCAGGCCGCCCGAGCCGAGCGTGCCGTCGGTCACCAGGGCCGGGTCGTGCACCGGCGGGTCCGCCGGCACCGTGGCCGACGGCGCGACCTCGAAGGTGAGGTCGTCGAACACCAGCCGGCCCTCGTACTGCTGGTCCGGCACGTTCTCCACGGCGTAGAAGCGGGTCAGCGCCTGCCCGGCCGGCAGCCCGGCGGGCACGGCGGCGGTGACGTAGCGCCAGCCGGTCCAGTCCACGCTCAGCGAGAGGTCCACAATGGACGCGACGTTCGCCGCGTCGTGCAGCTCCGCGCGCAGCCAGGCGCCCTTGCCGTCGCCGTTGACCCACAGCCCGATCTTCTGCGTGCCGGCCGGCAGCGGAATCGGCGTCGCCGCGTTGATGTACGCGGCGCGCGTGGCGTTCGTGCCGGTCAGGCGGTAGTCGAGGGCGAGGCCTTGCCCGCCGTCATGCCCGGGCGCGGCCGAGAGCGCGGCGCCGACCACGGCCGGGTACACGCTGGCGCTCCAGCCGGCCGGACCGTCCAAAGGGGACGCGATCTGCGGCACGGTGCCCACGGAAGCGGCCAGGTGCGTGGTGAGCCCCGCCGCGTGCACCGTGATCGCCGACGCGCCCGAGGCGGCCAGCGCGGTGACGGCGAACCCGTCCGCCGAAGGCTCCACCTTGACCACCGCGGGGTCGTAGTCCAGCTTCACGTCGCGTGGTTCGAGCCAGGCGCCGTAACCGTCGGCGTCGTAGCCGTAGACCTGGAACGTGCTCTTCGCACCGGCGCCGGACAGCGCGACCTGCTCGGTGCTCGTGCCGAGCCGCACCGGGGTGCCGAGCACGGACAGCGTGGTCCGGCCGGAGACCCGGCCGGCGCGCGCGGTGACGTCCAGGTCCGTCCGCGCGTCCGGGTGCAGCAGGTCGGCGTGCGCGGTGAAGACGTTGTTCGTCACGCTGCCCCGCCACGGGTTCGACGTGGTCCAGCGCGGGCTGGCCGCCACCGCCGCGCCGGTCTCGTCGTGGCCGTCCGCGACGAGCACACGCGACAGCCCCGACAGGACCCTGGTGGCGTTCTTGGTGCTCTGCGCGGGCGCCGGCGCGAAACCGGTCAGCCGGCCACTGCCCGGCACGGTGGCGACGCCGATGCCGTTGGGCACCAAGCGTTCCCCGCCGTCCGATGGGGAGTTGCGCACGCTCGGCGCGGCCTCGCCCTCGTCGCGGGCGAGCAGGGTGGACGAGCCGCCGCCGTCGAGGTTGATCGCGTCGTCGGCGCCGAGGGCCTTCATCTGGCGGGCCAGTTCCAGCTCGGTCATGCCGCGGCTGTCGGCCTGGCGGCCGTCGATGGTCACGAGCCACATCCGCTTGCCGTCGGCGGAAAACCCGACGGCCGTGCGCGGCGCGAGCGTGACGTCGTCGACCGGTTGTGGCTGCCCGCCCTTGAGCAGCGCCTCGTTGCCGCCGACCGCGACCGCGATCTTCCCGGCATCCGAGCGCGGCGCGTACGAGACGCCGACGCGATCGCCGACGTGCAGCGCGCTCACCGTGTCCGCCCCCGCCTCGCGGCCCAGCAGAACCGTGCTGCCGGAAGGGATCGGGCCGTCCGCGGGGGCGGTCCGCACCTGCGTGACCACGCCGTCGCGGACCTCGGCCTCGGCCACGCGCTGGGCTCCCGCCACCGACGTCGTGCGAGCAGACGCGCCCCAGAGCGGGGTGTACACGCCGAGCGCGTCGGGACCGAGGACCGGGCTGTTGAAGTTGGTGGCGGGCACCGAGCGGCCGTCCGGCATCGTGACGGTGGCCTCGAGGAAGATGTCCGCGAGCTTCGCCTTGCCCTCGTCGGTGATCGCGGCGGTGGTGTTGTGCCCGGCGGCGGGCGCGGTCTGGAGCTGCCCGTGGTCGATGCCGACGCCGATCGGCGCGCCGGTGGCGGAGATGTCGAAGAAGTCGCCGTTCACGCCCGCGACCGCGCCCGTCCGCGCGACCTGCTGCGAGAGCGGCGTGCGCGCGGAAACCGTGCCAGGGCTCAGGTACGTCGGCTTCAGCACCTTGCTGGACAGGTCGACGCTCAGCGTGTCGCCGCGGATCCAGCCCTTCGGGTCGAAGCGGTCGAACTGCGTCAGGTCCAGACCAGGTGCGACGGCCGACTTGGCGCTGCTGGTGATGAGCCCGTCGTCCGGCGTCGGGGCGGCGTAGGTGACCGGGGCCTCGCGGGCCGAAGACGCGGCGGGCGCGCCCTCGACCGGCGGCGGGCCGAGCGGCGCGGCGAGCGGGTCCGCGGTGGCGGTGGCCGGGCTCGTGGTCAGGACGCAGAGCAGCGCGCAGACGAGCACAAAAGGCGACTTATTCACTTGGTACCCCAGTATCGAGTGAGTGACTTCGCCCAGAAAAGTCCACCGGCGAGAGCGGCGGAAGGCTTCGCGGGTGAACGTCGCCTGAATGGCTCAGGTCAGGGCGTGAGCGGGGCCCTCAGAAACGCCTCGGCGAGCGCTTCGTCGCCGGTGATCCGGGGCTCGGCCGCGGGGCGCTTCCACAGCCGTAGCAACAACTGCTGCGCCGGAGCCTCGACGGTGGCGGCGGCCTCGGCCTCACCCAGTGCGGGCGGCTCACCCGGAACCAGCGTCCAAGAGTGGCCGGTGTCGGTGGCGCGAACGGTGATCGGCGCGGGCAGCGACGGCACGGCGTGCCAGCGCGTGATCCGCGGCAGCATCGCGCCGAAGACCTCGTCGACACCGTCGGCGGCGATCAGCGGGTCCAGCTCCGGGGCGGGGCCGTGGGCAGCGTCGACGAGGTGCACCGCGGTCTCGTGGACCTGGCGGCGGAACCAGAACGCCTTGGTCTTCCCGGTGCCGCCGAAGTGCCAGCAGCGCGCGTCCGGATCGGCCTCGGCGAGGGCGTCGAGCAGCAGCTGCGCGCTCTCGGCGTACCACTGCGCGAGGTCCGCGGGCGGCGCGCTCTCGAACGCCTGGCGCTGCGGTTCGCCGGTGCGGACGACCGTGGCCGCCCAACGGTGCACGTTGCCCAGGTGCGTGCCGAGGTCCGCGCGTGTCCAGTCGCCGCAGGCCGGGACCGGCGCGTCCGGTTCGCCCGCGCGCAGTTCGGCGGCGAACGCCTCGGTGAGCGTGCGCAGATGCGGCAGGTACGCGGAGGGCGGCAACGCGGTCATCGGCAACCTCACCAGGGGAAGTGCTTGCGGGAAAAGGAAAAGCCGGGGCGGGGCACTCGGCCCGGCCCCGGCTTCACCGCGCGGCTCACAGGTCCGGGAACCACAGCTTCAGCTCGCGCTCGGCCGACTCCGGCGAGTCGGAGCCGTGCACCAGGTTGTACTGCGTCTCCAGGCCGAAGTCGCCGCGCAGGGTGCCCGGGGTGGCCTTCTCGACCGGGTCGGTGCCACCGGCCAGCTGGCGGAACGCCGCGATGGCGCGCGGGCCCTCGACCGCGAGCGCCACAACGGGCGCCGAGGTGATGAACTCCAGCAGGTCGCCGAAGAACGGGCGCTCCTTGTGCTCGGCGTAGTGCTCCTCGGCCAGCGAGCGCTCGACCGTGCGCAGTTCGAGGGCGGCCAGCTTCAGGCCCTTGCGCTCGATGCGCGAGACGACCTCGCCGACGAGGCCGCGCGCGACGCCATCGGGCTTGACGAGGACCAGCGTGCGTTCAGTCACGACGGTGTTTCTCCTTGTAAGGATTCGTGTTATCGGGTGCCGAGCGTAACCGACGGGCCCGGATCGCCCGCTCCCGCAGGCTGTTACATCGGAAGTCTATGCGTCACAGGTCGATTTGTGGTCTGATGTGCCCCGCTACCCGGTATGACCTGAGGGGGACGGGATGAAAAGCGTGATCTGGTGGTCCATCGGCCTGCTTTGCGGACTGGGCCTGATGGCGATCGGCCTGTTCGGCACCATGAGCGGCACCGACATCGTGCTGTGCGGCAGCGAGCACATGCAGCCGGGGGAAACCTGCGAAACGACCTCATACGGCCAGAAGTCCAGCGAGACCTACGAGGAGAAGCTGCAGGAATCGAAGGACGACAAGGCGAACTTCGAGGGCGGCGGCCGGTGGGTCACGTTCGGGATCGGCGCGGGAATCGGCGCCCTGTGCGGCTGGCGGCTGGTCGTCGCGATCCGGCGCCGGGCCAAGCAGGGGTCCGGCCCGGCGGCCCAGGCCGTGGCGCCCGGGCAGCAGCCCGGTTTCGCCGTGGCGCCGGGATACCCGCAGCAGGGCTACCCGGCCGCGCAGAACTACCAGCCGGGATACCAGCAGCAGGGATTCCCGCCGCCACAAGGGTTTCAGCAGGCTCCGCCGCCCGGCCACCAGCCGCCGAACGGGCCGTATCAGCAGTAGCGGCCAGAACGCGCCCGGGTCCGGTACCCCCGGGACCCGGGCGCCGTCCGGCTCAGCGGCCCTGTGGCTGCAACGTCTTCGACCACAGCGAGGCGCCCGTGCCGTCCCGCAGGTCGACGGTCAGCTCGCCGCTCGCGCCGTCGACGTTCAGCTCGCCGAAGTGCTGGAACCCTTGCGCGGGCGAGGAATTCTGCGTCACCGGGGCGTGCACGAACACCGCCTCGGGCCCAAAGGTCGGGTCGAGCGCGTTGGGGCCGAACGCGCCGGCGTTCAGCGGGCCGGAGACGAACTCCCAGAACGGGTCGAAGTCGCCGACCGCGGCCCGGTCCGGCGAGTAGTGGTGCGCGGCGGTGTAGTGCACGTCGGCGGTCAGCCAGACGACGTTGCGCACGCGACGGCGCGAGATCTCCCGCAGGACCCAGGCCAGCTCCGTCTCGCGGCCGCCCGGCGCGCCCGGCCGGTTGTTCGCGACGGCCTCGATCGCCGTGCCGTCCGGCACCACCAGCCCGATCGGCATGTCAGCCTGCACGATCTTCCACGTCGCAGTGCTGCGGCCGAGCGCGTCGGCGAGCCAGCGCGCCTGCCGGTCGCCGAGGATGTAGCCGGGCGCGCCCTGGTCCGCGGTATTGGCGTTGCGGTAGGTGCGCATGTCGAGCACGAAGATCTCGACCCGGCTGCCGTGGCGGAAGCTGCGGTAGACGCGGCCGTCGACGGCCTGGCGCCGGTCGATCGGGTGCCATTCGTGGAACGCCTGATAGGCGCGCGGGGCGAGCACGTCCAGCCGCTTCTCGGTGTATTCCGGGCGGTCGTTCATCACCTCGCCCGGGTACCAGTTGTTGGTGACCTCGTGGTCGTCCCACTGGATCACGCTGGGCACCTCGGCGGCGAACCGGCGGAAGTGCTCGTCGAGCCGGTTGTAGGCGTGCTGGCCGCGGAACTCGTCCAGGGTCTCGGCGACCTTGGACTTCTCCGGCGTCACGACGTTGTGCCAGGTGCCGCCCCCGCCGGGCAGGGTGACGGATTCGGTGAGCGGGCCGTCGGCGTACACGGTGTCGCCGCTGTGCAGGAACAGGTCCGGGCGGCGGTCGGCCATGGCGCCGAAGATCGTCATGCCGCCCAGGGCCGGGTTGATGCCGTAGTTCTGGCCCGCGACGTCGCCGCTCCAGAGGATCCGCGTGTCGGCGCGACCGAGCGGCGCGGTGGCGAACCGGCCCGTGACCGCTTCGCTCGTGGTGCGCCCGTCGAGGTCCACGGCGGTGACGCGGTAGTGGTAGCCGGTGCCCGGCCGCAGTCCCGCGAGGCGCACCTTGCCGGTGCCGCCGGTGGCCGGCGAGACCACTGGCCCGGCGACGCGGCGGGCCCCGCGGAACGACGGGTCGCGCGCGATCTCCACCATCAGCCGCGCCGGCCGGTCCGCCCGGGACCAGACGATGCCGGAGCCGGTGGTGACGTCGCCGGACGCGACGCCGTGGGTGAGCACCGGACGGCCGCCGCGGAGCAGGGGCGCGGGCGCCGCAGTTGCCGCGCCCGTCATCCCGGGCAGGAGCAGGCCGCCGGCCAGTGCGGACGTCGCGAGCCCGGCCTTGAGCAGCGCGCGGCGGGAGTGGGTCGATTCGGTCATGCCGGACGTTCTATCCCGCCCTCACGGCGCGGTGGCCAACACCGCCTGACACCGGAGTGAACTGAGGGCAGGCCCACAGGCCTCAGGCTTGGGGCTGCTGCTGGCTCATCAGGGTGCCCGCGGCCATCCGGCGGGCGACGTCGCGGCGGAGCCACAGGAACCACAGGTACACGGCCAGGAAGGCGACGCCGATGATCGCGATCGCGGGCAGGGCGCCGGCCATCGCGATCAGGCCCAGTTGCAGCACGAGCACCACGGGCAGGGCCCAGACGCGCTTGATCATCCCGCACAGCACGACCAGGACGATCGCGATGGCGAGCACCGTCCAGCCGAGGAAGCCGGAAAAGCCGTCGCCGAGCTTGTTGATCACCGGCAGCGCGAGCGCGACAGTGATCGCCTCCAGGATCAAGGTGCCCGCGACGACGCCGCGGAAGCCCTTCATCGGGTCCTTGGGCGGCGGGGTGACCGTCTTGGCCTCATCCGCCGGAGCCTGGGTCTTGGCCGCAGGGGTCTCGCTCGCCGGGGTCTCACTCATGACGGCTCCTTCCCGAACAGTGTGCGCGCGTCGCCCGCCGTGACGACCGAGCCGGTGACCAGCACGCCGCCGCCGGCCAGGGGCTCCTCCGGGTCGTCGGACTGCTCCACCAGGCCGATCGCCGTCTCCACCGCCGTCTCCAGGTCCGGCTCGGCGAGCACGCGGTCCTCGCCGAAGATCGAGATAGCCTGCTCGTTCAGCTCGTCGAGCGGCATCGAGCGCAGCGCAGAGTTCCGGGTGATCACCACCTCGGAGACCACCGGCTCCAGCGCGTCGAGGATGCCGCGTGCGTCCTTCTCCGCCATCACCGCGACCACCGCGACCAGGCGGCGGAACGCGAACTCCTCGGCCACCGTGGTGGCCAGCGCCCGGGCGCCCATCGGGTTGTGCGCCGCGTCGATCAGCACGGTCGGCGCCGCGCGCACGCGCTCCAGCCGGCCCGGGTTCTCCACCTCGGCGAACGCCTCGCGCACCGCCTCGATGACCAGCTGCTTGTCTTTGCCCGCACCGAAAAACGCCTCGACGGCCGCGAGCGCGAGCGCCGCGTTGGCCGCCTGGTGCGCGCCGTGCAGGGGCAGGAAGATCTCGTCGTACACGCCGCCGAGGCCCTGCAGCTTGAGCAGCTGCCCGCCGACCGCGACCTCGCGCTCCAGCACGCCGAACTCGCTGCCCGCGCGCGCCACCGCGGCGTCGACCGAGACCGCGCGCTCGAGCAGCACGTTCAGCACGTCCTGGTCCTGCTCGGCGATCACCGCGACGGAGCCGGGCTTGATGATCCCGGCCTTCTCGCGGGCCGCGTCCACGGCCTTCGGGCCGAGGTACTCGACGTGGTCGATGCCGATCGGGGTGATCACCGCGACGTCGCCGTCCGCGACGTTCGTGGCGTCCCAGGCCCCGCCCATGCCCGCCTCGACCACGGCGGCCTCCACCGGCGCGTCCGAGAACGCGGCGAACGCCATCCCGGTGAGCACCTCGAACTTGCTCATCGGCACGCCGTCCTCGCTCGCGCCGTCGACCATCGTCACGTACGGGGCGACGTCGCGGAACAGGTCCACGTACTTCGCCGCCGAGATCGGGTGCCCGTCCAGGGCGATGCGCTCGGTGACGAGCTGCAGGTGGGGGCTGGTGTAGCGGCCGACGCGCAGGCCCATCCGGGTCAGCAGCGCGTCGATCATGCGGGAGACCGAGCCCTTGCCGTTGGTGCCGGCCACATGCAGCACGGGGTACCCGCGGTGCGGCTCGCCCAGCAGCGTGACCAGTGCCTGGATCCGCGCCAGCGAGGGCGCGATCTTCGTCTCCGGCCAGCGCTGGTTCAGCTCCGCCTCGACGGCCATCAGCTCACGGCGCGCCTGCTGCCCGTTCGGGTCCGACGGCTGCTCCTCGACGCCCTGGTCGTCCAGCTCGTGCAGTTCGGCGTCCTGCGCCCCGAGCAGGTCGGGCACCGGGCCGGTGGCCAGGTTGTCGCCCAGTTGCCCGATGCCGCCGATGCCGCCGCGCGAGCCGCCGCCCACGGTGTACGCGGCGTCGGGGGCGTCCAGATCGGGGTCGATGTCGTCGGATTCGTCGTGCTCGTCGGCAGCGTGGGCGCGGGCGCCCAGCTCGTCGACGCCGGCGAAGCTGTCCGGATCCGCGAGGTCCCGGCGGCGCTCCCGGCCGCCTTCGAAATCGCCGTCGAGCTCCTCGGCCCCGAACGGCTCGTCCTCACCACGCGGCACGCGACCGCTCCCCTCGACACCCTGGTTCACCTGACCAGACGAGTCTACGTGCGCGGTTCCTGGCAGTCTCGGGCCATGCCGTTCAACCACAACCACCACTACCACCATCCACCTTGGTAATGGTGACCAGCTCGCACTAAGCGGGGCGTCAGGCCTTCCTTCGGACCGGAGGGAGACCATATATGTCGACGTACCTGGAGAGGAAGCTCGACGACCTTCAGGCCAGAAGCGACGAGCTGCGCGGTGAGGTAGCCCGCATCGTCGGCAAGTACAGCGCCCGCAACGAGCGCTGCGAGAACGGCAACAACGCAGACCTCGCCGCGGTAGTGGCCGAGCTGGAAGTGGCCCTCGCACGAACGTTGGCCCATACCCTCGGTGGTTCCCTGTGAAGGGGCTGCTGGCCAACGTAGCCATCACCCTCGAAATCGTGGCCGGACTGCTGATCGGTACCGCCATCATCTCGCCGGCCCAGGCATCGAGCCCCGAAATCGTGTGGGCCGCGTCCGCCGCCCAGGCACCCGAGGTCGCTCGGGCACGCGACTACATGGGTGACCACGTCACGTCGATCACGTGGGTGTCTCGGACACAGGCGACGGAACACGGCGAAGGCGCCGCGGCTGCGTGGGCACAGGACAACGGCGCCGGTGTCTTCGTGACCACCAACCTCCCTGCGGAGTACGTGGCGGCTGTCGTGGTCCACGAGCTGGCGCACCAGCGGCAGTTCGCCGCCTACGGCGGTGTCCGTGGCGCCGTGGCCCACTACGGCAGCACGCTGGCCGAGGAGCGCGCTGCGCAGTGCACGGCGGCGCTCTCGGGCTTCAAGGACTTCGAGGCGTACGGCGTCGAGACGACGGCGGATTGCACCGACGGTGAGCTGGCCGAGGCACACAAGCTTCGGGCGTCGGTCCGGTGATGTACCGCCCGGCCCAATCGAACCGGGCCGGCCAGATCGAGTAACGACCCCATTGATCAACGCGACCACTACACGCCCACCACGGGGAGGAACCAACAATGTCCGACACCGAGAAGCCACGCGAGGCCTCCAAGGCCACCGGGATGAGTCGGGGCATGATGTACCTGATCATGTTCATGGTCCTGGGATTCGGAGGCGTCATCACCGCCATCGTCGTGATCCACAACCAGGACGTGGCAGCCCAGCAGGCCAAGGACAAGGCGCAGGAACAGCAGCGGATGTTCGCCGACCTGCACAAGTTGGCGGCACTGTGCCAGATCAACCCTCAGCCGCCCTGCTAGTCCGTCAGCAGAGAGCCCCGGTCACCCTCGTGGCAGCCGGGGCTCTCTCGCGAACTTCGCTAGCCAGATGGCGCGAGATTTCCGAGTATGCGCAGCAGCATGGCGCGGGCCTGGTCGCCTTCTTCGGCGACCTCCCAGAGGTCTTCGACGAGGCCAGTGTAGATCGCTACGTCGTCGGGATCGCTGGTGGTGAGTTCGGTGTGCATTACCTCGATGGACAGCAGTTCGTCATCGAACAGCCAAAACCCGTGGAGCAGCGGCACCGGTAGCTCCGCATCGAGCGGCACGACGCCAAGCCGCACGGTGTGCAGATAGGTGACCGCGATCAGCCGATCGATCTGGCCAGCCCGGATATCGGCCGGGATGACGCCACTGTGGAGACAGGCTTCGAAGACCAACAGCTCGATCGTCTTCGAGCCGTCATAGTTGATCTGCTGCCGCTCCATGCGGGCTGCGACCGCGGCGTCCACGTCAGCACCCGCACCCCGGAATGCGGCGTTCTTCTCGAACACTGCGCGGGCGTAGGCGGGTGTCTGGACAAGTCCGGGAACGACCCCGGTTTCGACGCCCACGATCTTGCCGGCGGCCTGCTCGATCGCAGCGAACGAGTGCTGCACAGCTTCGTGACCGCCGCGGCGGAGGCGGTACTTCCACTCCGACTGGTCGAGCCGGATGGCACGTAGTTCCTGGAGCAGCCCGTTGAACACATCTTCGGGCATGTCCAGAGCCCGAGCCCACTGGGTGAGTTCGGGCTCGGTGATGGCCTGCCTGCCGCGCTCGATCAGCGACACTTTCATCGGCCGCCAGCCGAGTAGCTCGCCGAGCGCCTTGCCGGTCAGCTTCGGCGTGTGGGCGACGCGATGTTGCCGCAGCTGATCAGCGAACGCCAACAGACGGCTCGTTGGATCTTCGGTCACGGGCTCCTCGTCGTTGGTGCGAGCTTGTCGTGTGGCACGGCGACCGGCCAGACGATGTCACGCCAGCGCCGATGCTGCGCGACCGTAGCGGGATCATCGGTCACCTCGACGCCGGCCACTCCGTTCTCGTCGAAGTGGAGCGTCGCAACGATCCGGTCGTCGAGGAGATAGAAGTCCGCGGGCGGGGCGCCGAGCTTGCGGGCGTGCCCCTCGCTGATCCACCGGATGTCTTCACCGGCATCGATGTTGAGGTGGGTCAGTTGCAGCATCCACCGCAGGTACTCCGTCGGTGGGTCAGTCAGCAGCCGCACCCGCTCGAACCGTTTCCCGGCGGCGCGTTGCGTGCGGATCTGGTCGAGCCAGGGCTGTAGGAACGCGTAGTCGGGATGCCCGTCGCGCCATGCCTGTAACGGCCTCTGCTCGTCCGGCTCGCGGTAGGTGCCTTGGCATTCCCAACGCCACGCCGTCTGCTCGTAGCTGCGGAGCAGGTCGGCGAATTCGGGCCCGGGCTTGATCCAGGTCATGCGCGGACGGCGGCGGCGAGCTGCTGGAGCTTCTCGACCGAGGCGGGGTCGGTGACGAATTCAGGTCGGTCTTCGTCGGCGAACGCGATCCGTTGCAGGGCTTCGATGTCGATGAACGGGAGGAGCGCGGCCGGGATCTCGACGGCGGACTCGTGGGCGGGCATGCCGTTGCCTCGGGCGTGGATCGTGTCCAGAGCGGCCGGGTCGGTGACCGTCGTGCCCTGCACGACGAGAGTGCCGCGAGCAGTGACGAACAGCGTCGGGCATGAGCCGGTGTTGGAACTGGTGCCAGCGAACGCCATGAGGTGATCGGACATCGGGTCTCCCTCGGTCGGTTGGGCGTCCATCGTGACCAGTTGGTAGCCGACTGTATCACCGGCATCGGAGTGAATCTCGGTCGGCGACCTCGAATTATCACTCCACAGCCGTACTCCGTTCGAGTGTTGTCATGATATTTCATGAGATTTATCTTGCCGATGCGGGCTCGGCGAGCCAGCCTTGACGCCGTGCGGGGATGGCGGAAAGAGCGGTCGCGGTGACGACGGGGCTCACGACTGACCACCTCGCCGAGGACAACAACCGGCAGGGAGGTGCGTGATGACCGTGATCGCGGGGAACCTGTCCGCCGCCGAGGTCGACGCCGCGATGTACGCCGTCCACCGCTGGGAGCCGGACAACCGAAATCACCTGTTCAAGCGGGACCAGGACGGGGCCGGAGTCGGTGCCGTGTGGCCGAAGTGCACACGCGGGAAACCCATCCCGCAACGCACCTGTTTCCCGGACGAGCTATCCCCCGAACTCGGCGACGACCGTGACCACTCGCAGGACTGCCGAAGCTGCTTCCCCACTGGCTCGCGCCAGCCCTGGCGGCCGTGATGGGCACCTGGCAGCGGGACCACGACAACGAGGTCTACGACGACGACGGAGTCCTCATCGAGATTGACGGGGAGGACGCGGAGTGACCGCAGCCCCGCAACACCAGACGACGTTCACCCTCGCCTGGCGCGCCGACAACTCCGGGTTCGCACGCCCGGGTCCCGCTCGGCACCGGGATCTCCCGTTTCGGTTCGCCTGCAAGCGCTGCGGCGCGACGGTCAGCGCAACCGACAGCAAGTGCAGCGCGTGCGGCCACTCCTTCTGGAACGCCGACTGATCTCCCGGCCGCTGCGTCTTCTCCCCGGCGGGCGTAGCGGCCGGGTTCCAACCTCCCGCGTATTTGCGAACGCAATCAACCTGAGGGTGGTCGATGCCACGCAACCCCGCAGGACCCGGACCGACAAGACCCGGTCCAGGCAAGGACGGATCCCCAAACCCTGGCACCAAAAACCCCGGACCACAGCCCCGACCTGTCCAGCCGCCGCGACCACAGCGCTAAGAGGAAGCCCCATGCCCAAGAGGTCGAGACCAGCCCGCCGTGACCGTCGAAGCTGCCTCGCGAGCGGACACGAAGGGAACGTGGCCATCGGCTCGGCGGGAAGCTACCCGCCGCGTCAGCCGACCGGCCCGACCCATCCGGAGGCCATTTACCGGTCGACCTTGTTCCGGTGGCGGCCGAAGCCGTCGGGACCGCCAGAACCGGACGACGTGGCTTAACATCGGACCATGAAGTCGCGACGGGACATGCGCAAGCTGAAGACAGCGCTCCTCGCCGGCGCCGCCGGGACCCGCTTCTACAGCGGGGACCTGCGGCAAGCAGCCAGCCTGCACAACGCACGCCTCTACCCCCTGCTGGTGCTGTTCGAACAGCGCGGCTGGATCACCAACGGCTGGGACGAGCCCGAAGCCGGCGAGGATCAGCCGCGGCCCTGGTACGTGCTGACGGATCTCGGTCGGCGCGAAATGACCAGGCCGTAGCTGCGGCACGCGACCCAGAGACGACGAAAGAGCCCCCACCACCTGCGTGATGCAGTGGTAGGGGCTTCTTCGCGTGCGCACAAAAAGGGCCCCCGCGCTCGACCCAGTTGTGGGGAGCGCGGGGGCTGGGTGGCCGCCGGGAGTAGGCGGCGGCCGTCAGGGGGCGGTGGTCTTCTTCTCGGGGGTCAGATAGCCGGCCAGCGGCGTCAGGATGCCGACGATCAGCACACCCAGCGCCGGATCCACATGCACTCCGACGGCGTCGAGGATGGCCAGCGGTCCAGCGGTCAGCACGGCGGCAACGGCCGCGGCCAGCACCTTCCGGACGGGCACCCAGGGCAGCAGCTTGGAAGCAGCAGGGACCTGCGGCGGGGCGACGGGAGTCGGCTCGGGCACGGGGGCGGTCACCGGAGGGCCGCCGAGACGTAGAATGCGTGGTCCGCGTCGTAGAGGACCGTGCACGAGGTCGAGCCCACCGGGATCGCGATCGGACCCGGACGGTTCGGGGCCCAGTCCCAGCGCGCTTTCGGCGTACGGAACTCGCCGTCGTAGCCGCCGCCTTCGCCAGTGCCGTTGGGGTCGGCGCCGGTGTCGCCGTAGAACAGGACCGCACGCACGTGCACGACGTGCCCGAACGAGGTGTGGATGCGCAGCTGCTTACAACCCACCACCCCAAGGTCCACGTGTTCGTTAGTGCCGGCCGGGGCCGGGGTTCCGAAAGCCATGTCGTCCTCTCCGATGGTCGTGGAAGGCGCCGACGGCGCCTGAGGGGATCCCAGGTCAACCCGGGCGATGTCGAGGTCGATTCCTCCGGCGAACCCGGGAATGAAACCCTTATCCCAGTACTGGTAGATCCCGAGCTGGGGGTGATCCCACCCGAGCGTCGAGAAGTCAGCGGAGTTCTGGGAATACCGGGCTGCCCAGAGGACCGTGTTTCCGGTGATGAATCCCGCCGGGTTGCAGGCGCCGGTGAACAGCGACTCCGAGGAGTAGACCACCGTCAGCTCTTGCCCGGTCTGACGCTGGTACTCCGCCAGGAACGCCTTGATGCCAGCCGAGGTGACGCCCTGGTACTCGGCGTCGAGCATCGGCGGGAGTTCCCAAGCCCTAGCGCGGACCTGAGCTACGAAGGTGGCTACCTCGGCAGCCGAGGACCCGCGCATGAAGTGATACGGGCCCCGAGGCTTGCCGGCGAACCCGCCGTGATGCTCGTCGATCGACGGGTCGACGAAGGAACTTCCCTCGGTGACTTTGATGTACACCCAGTCAACCGCTGACTTGGCTGCGGCGTAGTCGGTGCAGACGTTGTGGTGCGAGATATCGATACCTCGACTCACGGTCACCCCTTCCCCATCAGTTGGAGGACGTTGGGTACCCAGGCCAGTACGCCGACACCGACTGCCAGCCACACCGCGGACCGGGAGGCTTGGGCCTTCTCCAGGTGTAGCAACCGTTCCTCGTGACGGCCGAGGGTTGTCACGGCGCCGTCCAGCTTCTCGTCTAGCCGGTCGAGCTTGCCTTCGAGGCGGGCGAACCAGTAGTCACTGGTGTGCGTCTCTTCGTTCATCGGGGAAGCTCCTAGGAGGGGAACGGAAGTCCGTTGTCGATGTAGTAGTTGGAAGCCGCCACCCCGTGGCACAGCTGGCTCGCGAAGGAGCACGGCTGGCTGACGGTGGGCGTGGCCAGGAGAGTCATCGTGACTTCAGTGGCCATCGCAACCTCCGGAAGGAGCACCGTTTCGACGATGTACTGCGATGCGGTCAATCCGGTCCTCAGCGTCGAATACACACTTCCGCCGGGGTAATCGACCTTGTAGCGGTACGACCAGGTTCCCGAGTTGGTGTTCGGGCTGACCAGCGAGGAGAACCGGATCGCGGGGTTGTACAAGACGTTTAGCCCGATACCGATCACGGACTCGGAAGTCGGCACGTTATTCCGGTTGAGACCGTAGAAATCGGCGCCCATCACCATCGACATCTGCGGGGCGGAAAGCCCATATCCGCACAGCTCATCCTGGTTCCACACAGGATTACCGGCAAGGTCATACATCCGCACAGCTTTCCCGCCGTACACCCTCGAATAGAACGTATTCAGGAACGGCTGACCAGCGCCGTTGCCGATGACGATCTGCGGATTTCCGTTGGGGTCGTTCAGGTCCGGAACAATCTGGAAATCCTTGACCCCGGAACCGTGCGAGATGACGAACGGGTACTTTGTCGACGCGGCCAGCTCGGTAATCTGACGCTGCAAGTCGTTGATCTTGTTGACGAGGAAGTCCGTCGAATCCGGACGCTCGACCGGCGGTTGAGCAACCATGATTCTCCTAACTCTGGCGGACGGCCTGAATCTGATGATCGACGCGGTCACGCGGAGTCGACGATGTTCGTGACATCCCGATCAGCCGCCAACTGTAAATGCCATCCTTGATCCATAAATGGCCCTTGACGGCATAGTTGACGTAATGCCCGCTGGAGTACGAGCCGAGCCTGGGTTCGGTATCCGCCAGCACGGTCGTCTGCCATTGCTCGGGCTGGTTGCTGTAGAGCGCGACATCGGCAACAGCCCAGGAATCCAGCGTCGACTGAACCGGCGTCGAGGTGTGACCCGAGTCGACCATGTCCATCAGCGGCCAACCCAACGACACCAGCGAGGTATCCGAGGCGTACCCGTACAGCGAGCCGGACTCGTTGCCGGTTCCCTTGACGTACGCAGAATTCGCGTCGTTCGAGCCGTCACCGCTGAGCGTGATGTCTGTCAGGTTCGACGGGTAGTCGAACAGCATCGGCACACCCGGCTGCACGAGGTAGGGTTTGCCCACCTTCATTTCGTGCCGGATGTACCGCGCTCCCCCAGTCACCGTGAGATAGGGTCGGAATAGAACATCTGGCCCACCGTCGACCTGCGTCAGCTCTTGGAGCCGCTGCCCGAACGTCACCATGTCATAGCCGTGGTAATTGCGGACATTGGTGCCCTGCGTCGGGTCCAACGCGGGAAGGTCGATCGGCAGATTCGAGCCGAGAAGGAACGACATGTTGATCGCGTGGTTCACGATCTCCCGTGCGATGTCCGGCAGCGTGTCCGTCAGGTTGATGTCTGCGGAGGCGTCGGTCAGCCTGCCGCCAGCAGCCGGGTTGTAGATCGCGTTGTGCAGCAGCCGGCGGTTCAGCAGCTCCCACACGCCCTTGCCGGACAGCGTCATCGTGGGTGTGCTGGTGTCCGGAGTGTAGGCGACGATCGGGCCTGCCTGGCAGACCTGGCCACCCCGGAGGACGGCCACCGAGAAGCGCCAGCGGACGCACCACTCCCGGACGCGGACAGTTCTCGGTCCGCCGTCCAGGGGCACCGTGATTTTCCAGCCGCCCGGGTCGTTGATCTTCTCCGACCACTCAGGTTCGGCTGCTAGTTCGAGGTCGTAGAGCACCTTGCCCGTGGTCGTGTCGTACACGACAGCGGAGTACTCGCGTTCCACAGGCAAGGCCATCGTCTACCCCCCGAAGCTATAGAGTGCGTTTTCGGAACACGTCTGGAACCCGGGAAAAGTGCTGAGATTGTCATCGGTTGTGCCGGGCGTTTGACCTTTCCCGCACACGATGAACTGGCCGACCTCCGCCCGTGCGGGGATGTTGTGATCACCGTTCCACGACAGGCCGCCATCGACGACGTTCACGATCGTGTTGCCGTACGATGAAACCGCGACAGCCGTAGCGGACAATTCTTCCGCCTTGACTTCCACCGAGAGAATCACGTTCGGCGCCGAGGTGAGGAATTCGATAGTCAAGATGTGCCTTTCGTTAGGGTCGCATCCACGCCATTTCAATCCGGTTGGCGCCGAGGGTTACGTTCGTCGCGAGGTTGCCGCCCGAGGACTGCCAGAGCCACACGGCGAACTGCTCGCCGGCGGCGAACCGGTGCTTGCCGATAATCGGGTACTGCGTCTGGACGTAGTACGGAGAAAGCGCCCCGTTCAGGTTCGGGTCGTAGTTGTTCATACCGCCGAACCGGTACGCGGTCGCGGACGTGGTCGACAGGACCACCGCCCGCTCGAAGATGCCGTTGCCCGCGGCGCCGTTGATGCGCATCGTTCCCGAGATATCCCAGACACCCGCACGGTTCACGGTGAAGATGCCGCCGGAGTACGAGATGTCCGGCGAGGAGATGACGGCGGTATCCCACGTTGCCCGAACGTCGGTGTTCGTCGCGAATGTCTGCGCCGTCGTCTGGGAGTACTCGGCGTACCCGTAGGTCGACCCCACCAGAGTTCCGGTCGACCACGCCGACCCGTTCCATACGTCGATCGTCGGGGAAAACCAACGCTGGTCGCCCGGCATGAACGACGCGTCTGATGGCGAGTCGCCGGGGAGAGCCACGCGGACTGTGCCCTGAATCGCCGTGGACCGGCGGAGGTCGGTCAGCGTGATAACGCCGCCGGTTGACACCTGTGCTCGTGCCAGCACGATCCCGACGCCGCCGCCCGTCGGCCACGATGTGACCGTTCCCGTAGCATCCCAGGTGACTGGATCGGTCGGGGAAGCTGCCGGCGTGCCGGGGATGATCTCGATGGAGCAGGGGCCGGTTGCGGGCACCGTGTCGCCGAGCGCGGCGTCGTAGATCCGCATCACGACGATGTCTCGCCGGGGGTTGGTCGCCGGGGCGGCGTCGCAGGTGACGTTCTGCGCGGCCGGTAGGAGCCAGCCGAGGTACGGCCCCTGACCGGACCGGTTGACGATGGCGCTGCCGGGCTGGACGGTCATCGTCAGCCCCGATGACACCGTCACCCGGAGGTCGTAGGCCTGCGTGCCGTCCGACGAGGTCGGGATGACGCCGGAACGGTTGTTGGACAGCGGGGCGTTCGTGTTGCTGCCAAGGAAAAGCGACTGCGCGAGCGCTCGCCCCTGGCGCGCGTTGTTACGCTGCTGAGCGGACCAGAAGCCGGTACCGCTGGCGTTCGTGGGCATGAAAGCTCCTTAGAGATAAGCCGCTTGCCACTCGGCGACAACGGTTCCGGTGCCTGTCCCGGTGAACTGAAGATTGAGCGTCGAGCCCGGTTCGATCTCGGGCCAACCGACGAGACCCATGGCGCCCAAGCGATCGACGCCGTCAAGGGTCACCGACCGCGTGAACGGCGAGGTGTCGATGACGAGCGTCTGCCCGGAGTTGATCGAGCCGAGATACGACAAGATGGCCCCGGAAAGCGGGTCTTGGAGCGCGGGGTTGGTCAGTGTGGTCGTCGTCGTGAACGTCAACACCGGCCACGTCGGTGCCGTGCCAGGGTTGTTCAGCGCGAGGATGTTGACGCCGGTTCCCGAGGTGCCCCAGTCGAGGCCACCAGGCGAACCCGCCGCCCAGTCGAGGCCACCAGGGGAACCGAGAGTCCAATCCAGACCGTCAGTCGATGCCGATGGAGGCAGCGCCGCCGCGGAGAGGACTTCCGTCGACAGGAACCGGGGGTCCGCCGCGTACAGCGAAATCTGCCAGTCGAAGCCGTTGCCGTCTGGCCAGACTGCGCACTTCGGATCGTCAGTGCCCAACTCGACGGTCAACTGTCGCGGCGAGATCCCGTCGTCCACAGTGAGCAGCGCCGTGCCGCCGTCCACAAACAGCGCCATCAGCCTGTCCCGCGCCGCAATTCGGCCGGCGCGTCCAGAGACCCCAGCGTCGCACCAGCCCTGTAGCACGGCGGTGCGGGCCGTCAGGTACGAGCGCGATCGATACGCGCCCGGACCGAACGGCCGCTCCACGGTGTGCGTTTTGCGGCCCACGCCGCCGGTGAGGCTGTCGGCGCCGCCGGGCTCAATCACCCAGCGGCACCCCTGATCGTCGTCCACATTGGCCGCCCACGAACCGATCGTGTACGTCGGAAAGATCACGGGCGTCGGCATCAGCTCGCCCCTCTCATCGCCCAGCCCAGCCGGCTCGACACCTTCGCGGCGAGCATTGCTGGGTCGGTCTCGACCGTTTGAATGTTGATGTTGTTCGTGACCGAGCCAGACATGCGGCCCATCCGCCGGTTCGTCTCCGACAGGATCTGTTGCGCCTGCGGGTCATGCGGGTCGTTCGGGATGTACGACTCGGGCACCTTCGGGTTATCCCCGAGCAGGCGTGGGCTGTTCGCCGGGATGATCGACGCAGTCCGCGCCATCGTGCCGAGCAGTGAGGCGCCGTCCGTGCCGACGATGTCGCCGAGCGCGTAGCCCTTGGGCGGCAGGTGAGGGTTCGCCTGCTGCACCGCGGAGATGTCGCCGTACCGCCGCATGATGTAGTTGATCGACGCCGCGATGTTCGCGACGGGATCAAACATGTTGTCCGGCAGGCCACGGTTGCGGTTGGACTCGAACGTCGGCCCGATGGTCTGGGTCAACCCACCCGACGGATGACCCGCCGCAGCGTTGCTGTCCCACCGGTTCACCGCACCGGCGTTCCAGTTGGACTCACGCTGAATCAACGTGTTCATCCCGGCTTCCCACCGGGCCCAATCGGCATGCGGGACACCATCAGCCGCCAGCGCAGCATCAATCAGAGCGAGGTGCTGCCCCGAGGGGATCGGGCCACTGCCACCGCCGATACCTGATCCCGGGGGCGGAGGCACCCACTGGGACAGTTGCGGCGGGTGCGGCAGACCCAACTCGGTAGCCATCGCCACGGTCGTGACGTACGAGCTGCCGATATCCAGACCACCGATGTTCGACGCGACGATCTGGCCGCCGTTGGCGAACTTCGGAAGCTTCTTCTGCCGCAACGCTTCCATGTAGCCGACGCCGTAGTGGGCGACCACGTCGGCCGGCTGCATGAACTCGCCGTCCGACGCCATGATCGGGATCACGTCCGCCTTGGGACCACCGGGACCCGCGATCGGACCACCGTCGGCATAGCCGATCTGGCCGCCCTTGGACCGGAAGCCACCACTGAAGTAGCCGCCCACGAACGGGTCCAGCTGGGAAGTGTCCAGCTGGGCCACGCCGGTGGTGGTGAACTTGAAGTTCGCCGGGATCTGCCCCTGCTGCTTCAGGAAGTCGAAGGCCGCCTGCCTGGAGATATTGAACTTGTCGGCGGTCTCCTGAACCATCGTGTTGTAGCGGTCCGTGCCAGCGATCCAGGTCGGGATCGCGGTGAACATCGTCTGCAACTGGGCAAAGTTGTTCCGTCCAGCCTGCGTGTTCAGGTCCAGCGAGGACGTGTTCAGGTCATTGGCCTGACGAGCCGCGTCCTGCGCCTGGCGCAACTGGTACAGGGACTGCTGCTCGTTGAAGATGGCATCCTTGACCGCCTGGCGCGCCTTGCTCTCGTTGTAGATCGCATCGGTCACGCCCTGCTGGGCCTTCACAACGTTGGCCTGAGCGTCCACAATGGCCTGCTGCGCCTTGCCCAGGTTGTAGTTCGCCTGCGACAGCGCGTACACCGCGTCCGTGACAGCCTGGTGTGACTTGACCAGGGCCAGCTCAGAGGATTTGACCTGTTCCTGCGCAGACTTCACCTGCTGCTGCGCCGAAACGACCTGCTGGCTTCCCGCCACCCCGGCCTTGTCCGCCGCCGTGACCTGCTCGCGCAGGTTCGCGCCAGTGTTCAAGGTGTCGGCCAGAGAGTTTTGTGCGTTCACCAAGTCCAATGCGGACTGCTTCAGCGCCGTGTTCGACGCCGTGATCGGAGTAGCGAGGATTGACGCCGCGTTGTCCTGGGTAACCCCGGCGTTAGCCGAGGACTGGATCTGCTGGAACAGCTTCAGCTGCGCCTGCTGTTCGGCTGCCGCCTGGTCATTCAGTTGCAGGTGCAAGGACTTCAGCTGTTCGGCTGCCTGTTCCCGGGCCTGCGTAAGAGCCAGTTGAGCCTGGGTCTCCGCCTGCTGCGACTTCGTCAGATTCTGCTCAGCAGTGGTGACACCCAACTCTGCATCCATGACGGCCTGTTGGGCCTGCGCGGTCGAATGCTGCGCGTCCGCGTAGGAATGTTCTGCATCGGTCACCGAACGGGTCGCCGTCGCCACACCCTGCCGGGCCGTCGTCACCGCCTGAGCCGACTGGGCGGCCGAGTGTTCGGCGTCCGAGACGGACGTGACCGACTGCGCGTAGGAGTGCTGCGCCGACAGCAGCGATTCGTTGGCCTGGGCGGCGGACTTCTGTAGGTTCGTGAAGTAGTCCGTCACCGACTGCTGCGCGTTAAGCGACTTCACCTCGCCGTCGGTGAACGCCGACGTGATCTGCGAAACCCCGTCCGCAGCGGTAGACCCTGCGCCGGGGAGGCGCGAGAGCGCGGCTGCCACGTCGTCGACCGACAGGCCGAACTGCTTGGCGATTCCGGCGGCGGCGGCCTGCTGCTCGCCCGTGAGCTGGACCGACTGGGCCGCAACACTTCCGGCCGCCTTCTGCGCGTCAGCGTTCTGGGCGAACGTCGGCCCCAGACTCGTCAGCAGCGCCTGCAGATCCTGATACTGCTTGACTGCCGCCTGCTGGGCAGGGGTCAAGTCCTCCATCTTCCGTGTGTGGTTGCCGATCTGATCGGCCAACGCCTTCACGCTCAGCGAATAGGTCGAGGTGGATGCCGCCGCACCACGTGCACTGACATTGGTCTGCGTGAATGAGAACGCCTGAGCGCCCACAGCGGCAGTCGCGTTACTGATCTTGTCCGTGACCGCCTGCTGCGCCTGGCCGCCCTGCTGCATGGCGTTGTTCAGATCGTTCACCGATACGCCTGCTTCGGCGGCCTGGTTGACCAGCTTGGACAGCGCGGGGTCCGCTCCCAAGATCCCCCTGGTCGCACCTGGCGCAGCCGACGCCAGGTCGTTCAGCTTCTGCGTGAAATTTTCGACCGCCGGCACCGCATCAGACTTCGTGGTGCCAGTGAACAGGGTCATCACCCCGGCCAGGACACCCAGTCCGATGCCGACGGGCCCGAAGGCGAACGAGGACGCCTCAGATGCCGCAGCCATAGCGGTGGTCGCTTCAGCCTCGGCCTCGGTGGCAGCCGTCGCCGCCGCACGGGCAGCAGTCAACTCCGTCTCGGTGGCGGCCAGCTTGCCGTCAACAGCCGCAGCCTCAACCTTTACCAGGTTGGCCTGCGCTTGCGCCGCCGTCTCCTTGGCTGCGCCCAACGTGCTGACCGCCTGCTGAACGGCCGCCTTCTTCATCGCATCCGTCATCAGCGAGAAGGAGCCCACCGACTTGTCGGTGTTGCCGGTCAGATCCAGCACCTTGTTGGCGAGCGCGCTGGCGCCGCTGGACACGACGTTGAAGCCTGAGAGCAGACCGGTAGTGGCGCTGGAAAGCGCCTTGAACGCCAGGACGCCCACGAGCACCGTCGCCGTCGGGCCGGACATGAAGTTCAGCACGGGCCCCAGGGCGGAGATCGCCGCGCCGAAGAGGTGGACCGCCGGGGAGAGGTCGCCGATGAAGACGTTCGCCAGGTTCGTCGCGGCCGGGATGACCGAGGACAGCAGCGCGTTGGCGAACGGCATCACGGCGTTGACCAAGCCGCCGACGACCGGCAGTAGGCGGCCCACGTCCGTCAGCAGCAGCTGCAATCCGGTCGAGGCGGTGTTGAAGTCCAGGTGCGTCAGGAACTGCGCGATCCCGGTGGCGATGTCGTCGATCCCGGTACCCAGCGCCTTGGCCAGCGGGCTGGCGTTGCCGAGCGCGGAGGCGAAGGCGGGGAGCAGCGTCTGTGCAGCCGTCACGAGCGAGCCCGACAGCGTGGTCAAGAACGGGGACAGCTCACCGGAGATGGTCTGGATCTCCGGGCCCATCCGGCGGATGCCGTCGGTCATCGTGCCCATCGAGGAGACGATGACCGGTGTCAGGGACGAGAACCCGTTCTTGAGCAGGTCGACGCCTTCGGTCTTCATCGTGGCGAACGCCTGCTGCACCTGCGGAGTGGAGTGCTCCGCCGCGATGGCGATGGCGGCGAAACCGCCGGCCACTACGGCCAGACCACCGGCGACCGCCGGACCGGCGACCAGAGCGCCGAGGCCAGTCCATGCCGCAGCGGTCGAGCTGAGCATGGACTGGAACTTCGAGCCGTTGTCCTTGGTCGTGCTGTCGACCGTGGAAGACAGCTCCTTCAGCGCCTTCTGCGCCTGCGCCGTGTCCGCCTCCACCGGCAGCTTCACCGGGGGTTCAGCCTTGAGCTTCTCCCGGATCAGCGCGAGGTTCTCCGGATCCTCCAGCCAGGTCTTCAAGCTGATCGGCTTGTCGCCTTCGACCTTCGTGCGGATCTTGACGGCCTCAGCGTCGGTATCGTCTTGAAGATGGACCTCGATGTATGCGCCCGCGATCTTAAAATCGCCGTCAGGCATGGATTCCCCCTCACGGCTTGGATCACGAGGCAGGGACGGTTACCGCTGTTCCCATGCCCATGAAGAGTGGATCTGTGCGCATCAGCTCAGCCACGTCTTGGGTTTGCGGCTGCGATACGGATTGCTGAGGCTGAGCGGCACGCTGCTGTTCCTGTTGAATCAGGAAGGCCACGGCACCGCCGTAGACCGGCAGCCGGCGCAGATAGGCCAGGAACCGATCGGCGGTCATAGAGTCGATCTCATCGACACGGTGGTAAACCGAGAAGTCCGAACGCACGTCGTCGATGTGGTCTATGAACCACGCGATCTCAGCCACCGCGTCGAGGAAATGCTGCGGCGTCAGGACGCTTTTGGGCCCTGCGGGTACACCCGCTTCACGATGAGGTCCCGAATCGTCTCGAAGTCGGCCGTCGTCAGGGTCTCGCACTCGGACAGGGCCGCGTAACCGTCCTCGCCGAGCATCTTGCGCAGGACAAACTCCATGGCCTGGAGTTCCTGGCCGCGGGCAGCCATCGTGGTGGCCTTCATCGCCCAGGCGGCCGGGGCCTTCTTCGGGATCGTGTAGGTGTTGTCGCCAATGGAGAACAGCGGCTCCCGATCGGCCACGATCTCGGCGATAGCGTCGATGGCTTCCTGCCGGTCCAGGCGCAGCACTGAGGATTCTTCCTCGGGCGCGGCCTGCGGCTTCGCTGCCGGACTGGTTTTGCGCGTGGTGGTACGGCGCGCAGGGGTCTTACGGGGGACGGTGGCCATGATGCGCTACTCCTTCGCATATGGGGGTGGATGGGTTTTTCCGCAACGGGTTCGGAGGCGCGGCGGCACGAACCCGTTGCGGGGTAAGGATCAGCTCACCTGATCGACCAGGTGATATGGGGCGACCGTGTTGGACACGAAGTAGGCCTGCCACGTAACGCTCAGACCGAGCTGCTTGTCCTTGGCGTAGTTCAGGTCGACCTTGCTGGTCTGCATCGTCTTGCGGAGAATCACGCGCCGGCGGAAGTTCTGGCCCGAAGTCGAGGGGGCCCAGCCGTCCAGGATCACGGCGGCGTAGGGCAGCTGGCTGGCGAACTGCCCGAAGTTCGGTTCGAAGGTCGCGAAGTTCGCGCCGGTCGCACCGACGGTGCTGTTGAGGGCATTGGCCAGGTTCGCCAGCGTCACCTCAGACATCGTGGTCGCCACGACGATGGTCCGGCTCGTAAGCCGGGTACCCGGGGTGTCCACGATCTGGTCCGCGTTGAAGTCCGTGAACTTCGGGGTGATCGTCATCGACACGCCGCCGTCGGTCAGGCCGACTTCGGTCCAGCCACCGGACGCAGCCGGGGCGAGGTTGACAGCCGCATCGGCCGGTTCAGTCGAGGTGCCGAAAGCGCCGAGGTAGACCTGGGCCGGCCCCATGATCAGGTTATTCGGGTTCTGTGCCATGGTTGGCATCTCCTTGCACGAGGGACGGCACGAACCGACCCATTGGGTTGGGGTCCCCCGCAAAGCTGCGGAAGCGTGGGAAGGGTTGGGGCTACCGGGAAACCGGCGCCCAGTGCAGTTGCACGTCGACCGAGTAGGCCGCGTAATCGCCAAGGTCGCCGTAGACGCGGCGCGGATGCCCGACGACCGAGGACGACAGCACGCGTGCGTCCTCATCACAGGTGGGCAACGGAACCGGCACCGGATTGTTGAGGTAGGTAGCCACGCGGATCGTCTCGGCGATCGCCTGGGCCTTCACCCACGGCGCAAGGCCGGTGGAGGGATCGCACGCCCAGCACTGCAAGGTGACCACGGGTGAGTCCAAGCGGAAGTAGACGTTCGCCCCGCCGCCGGACACCATCGGAGTGATGAAGCCCGACGCCGCCCAGGTCGTGTTATCGACGGGCAGCTGATCGTCCACCATGGACGGACTCAGCCCCGGCGCGAGACCAGCCCACGCCAGGGCCACCTTGTCGGGTGTGGCGTAGTAGAACATCACGCCTCACCGCCCAAGTTCCGAATGCGGTACAAACTGGGACGTAGAAACGGCTGAGGCGGGACGACTTCGCCCGTGTAGTGAACTTCGCCGTCTGCGCCGCGGTAAGCCACTCGGTGGCCTTCCTCCACAAATAACGCATAATTGAGGTTCGAACCGATGCGCGCGGTCTCGCCGTTGATCTCCGAGTCGATCGACTCACGCAAGTGCCCGGTATCGACCGGTGCCAAGCGCTTCGCGTCATCGTGGATCTCACCGACGAGCTTGGAGAACATCGTTTGCACGTCGGCGTTGATGCGCTCTTTCCAGCCGGGCTCTTCGCGGTACTCGGCCATCAGCCCACCCGCTTCAGCGAACAGACCTTGTCCGGAGTGAACAACGGCCCAGTGGACTGCACCACGTCATCGACGACGAAACGCACGTTGTGATTCAGGTCCAAGACCTGATCACCCGGGCGCACATCAGCGGCCGACGAGATCAGCATCTCCAAGTTCCGCACGGTGCGCGGTGTCTGGGTGGCGAAGTCGAAGTACTGATTCGACCTCTCCGTGATGCTGGCCGCCGTCGAGGCGATGACCACCGTTCCAGTGGCCTGACGCTCCCCGCGTGCGTCCTTGGTGGTGCCCCGCGAGATCTGGACGTTGCACGTCGCCATGCCGTACATCGAGACCTCCTTGCGTCAGAGGGGATTCCAGGGGCCGAGCCAGTCGGCGGCCGAGGACAGCGGATCCAGCCCGATCGCACCAAGGTTGTCGGTGAACGGGGCGCGGATGTGGACACTGCGGGCCTTGAGCCAGGACACCCGCTTGAGTGCCCGACGGGCGTGCGGGGCGAGGAACATGGCCGTGTCACGCAACTGTGTGCGGGAGCGACCCTGGCTGATGTCCAAGGCGTCGATGCGGTTGAACGCGTCGACCTGGGTCGCCAGCCACGCAGCCTGGTAGGCGGTGGCCATGCGCAGCCAGTACAGATCCCGGGAGCCGACACGGGTTCCATCGACCGCGAACGCCCTCGCGGCGGCCACGTCGATGTTGAAACCCGCCTGCAAAAGCTGGTCCTGCGTGACCTGCACGCCGGTGATCAGCGGAACGTCCGGCAGCGTGCACCACGTCGCCGAAGACGACGCAGTGACCGCCAGGGCTTCCTGGACCGTGAGACTCGGGGATGTCCCGGTCCACGTCACGGTGTGGTTGCCCAGCGGTGCAGCCGTCGGCACCAACCAGGTGAACTGGACGATGCCGACGGCCACGTGCGTGACTGCCGAGGTCGGGATCTGCTCGACCGTGCCGGACGGGTCCGTGATCCCCACCGTGACCGTGGCGGGGTCGACCAGCTGGCCGCCGGAGAAGAACTCCCCCGTCAGCGTCACCGTCTGGCCCTGGTATGCGGTGGTGACCATCGGATCCTCCTAGGCGACCGGACCCGGAGCGGGCTCCTGGCCGTCCACAGGGGACTCGGCCGGAGCGGGCTCGGGCTCGGGCTGCACGGGCTCTTCCGGGAAGAACGCCGGGGGTTCGGCCGGCGAAGTCGAGACCGACACGGCCGCGTCCGACGGGTGGACCGGCACGGAGTACGTAACGACGGTCGCCACCGGGTAATCCCGCTGCTCGATCGTGAAGGTCACGTCCCCGTCCGGCACAAGACCGCGCCGCAACGCTTCCCGCTTGGTCTCTTCCTTGTTCGGCTCGTGCATCGACGAGTCCTCGGACACGCTCTGAGCGAACGAGAAGTCGCGCACGAACACGCTGCCGTCGGTGGGACCGTCGGCCCTGGACTGCACGATGGCAGCCAGGTCGGGGGTCGGTTCGGTCATGCCACGCCTCCTTACGGCTGGATTTCCAGGATGGAGAAGGCGTTGGGGTGGCCCGGGGCGAACGCCTTGCGGGCGCGGTACTTCAGGATCGCCTCGTCGGTCAGCGCACCGAGACCGGTGTTCGGGTCGATGAACATCGTCTCCAGCAGGGTGCGGTTGCCGACCATCAGGTACGGCGCCGAGCAGAACACCACGAGCGGGTTGCCGGTCGGGCTGTCCGTCGGCGTGGCCGAGGTCTTCGCACCGAGGCTCCAGTGGATCTGGTGACCGAAGAGCGTGCCGCCCGTGCCCTGGCCACCGCCGGCGGTGCCGTTGCTGGACTCGTTGAAGATCGGCCGGCCCTGGAGGTCCACGATGTTCCGCAGCTTGGCCTTCACTGACGGGTGGGCGATGACCAGGCCCTCCGTCTCGTCCCAGTAGTCGCCAGCCTCGACGAGCCCCAGGGTGTCCGACAGGTTCTTGTAGCTGGCGCCCGAACCCGCCGCGGTCTTGTTGATGTTCGCGTTGGCGGTGTAGCCGGTGGACGCGTCGGTCTGGGTGAGGATGTAATAGAGCGAATCGAACGCCCAGCCGGTCGAGGCCTTCGCAGCCGTGACCGCCAGCGAGCTGTTGTCCAGCAGCTTCGCGAAGCTGGTGGCCGCGTCGGCGTTCTTGGTGTTGACCACATCGGCCAGCGAGTCGGAGATGTCCTCCTCGGCGATGCGGACCGCGCCGGTGTACTTCTGCGCGTACAGGTAGACCGAGTCGTTGGTCGAGCCGTCCTCGGTGTAGGAGCCGCCCTTGGCGGTACCGGTCATGTGCAGGCCGCCCGAGCGCGGGGTGGACCGCGACTCGGTGGACATCGGGACGTTCTGGCCGTAGGCCAGCACCGCCGAGGTCTGCTTGATCTTCTGGATGACGTTCGAGGCGAACTCGACCGGGATCCACGCTTCGTAGGTGTTGCGAGTGGGCATTTCAGCTCCTCAATTCGGTAGCGAGCGAGTCGAGTTCGTCGGCCACCGAGGCGAAATGCTGGTAAGCATCCGTCGAGGTCGAGATGTCGTACAGGCCCTGGATAGTGGCGTAGCTACGCCTTTCGGCAGCCAGCATCTCTGCGGCGTTAGCCAGCAGTTCCTTTGCTACCGCTTGATATTGAGCCTGCGTAATTGCCGCAGCCACAATTCATCCCTTTCACTTGAAGGAATAGGAGATTTACCCACTCCCTCGGGGGAAGGGGTGGAATCAGCGGCCGAAGACCTGCCGGGCGACAATTTCGCCTGGGGTCAGCTCCTTCTGCTGCGGACGTTTGCCCGCGACATTGAGCTTCGGCGGCTTAACGCTGTCCTCGCCGTCCTTCGTGGACTGAGCTGAGAACAACTCGGGGACTTCGTCTTTCAGCTCGGCTACCTGCTCTTCGAGGCCGGCGATGTCGTCGCCGTCGAAGTCGATCCGTTCGAGGTCGAGCATCCGGAACAGACGGTCAACCCGCGCGGAATTGGCTCCCTGCTCAATGAATGCAGCCTTCGCGGCAGCCTTGATCGCGAACGGCTTGTACTTCGCGGCTTCCGCGGCTTCGCGGGCCGATTTGCCGTCGGCGTCCTCGTACCGTTCGGAAAGCTCGGCCAGCTTCTTCCGGCGGTCCGCGCTCTCCGCGTTCACCTTCTTCAGCTTGTCGGCCGTGGTGTTCTTCTCCGCCTGCACCGCTTCCCACTCTTCTTTCGTGGGCGGCGTCCACTCATCGGCCGGCGCATCCGCGGTGGCCTCAGCTTCGGGTGCAGCGGTGTTCTCGTCAGCCATCAGCGGCTCTCCTTGGTGAATGCCCCTCTCGGGACGACCTGTCAGCCCGGAACGGGCCGGGTAGTGAACGTGCGCTTCTTCAAGGCGCGTTCGGTCTTGCGCTTCACGGAGGCAGGAACCAGCCAGCCGGAAGGACTCGGGGCGTTGCGCTGCATGCCGATCCGGGTCAGCAACCGGTCAGCTGCCTCGCGCCGGACTGCCTCGGATTCCGAGGGCAGCGCGTAGCCGTTCAGGATCGAGCGCTCAGCCTCACGGCGAAGCACGGTCGGAAGATCGGTCGAGGCAGACACCATCGCCGCCTGAGCAGCCTCGTGTGCGGCGGCAACAGCCACCTGGTCGCCATTGGCTTGTGCGTCGGCGATCGCGCCTTGCCAGTCATGGGTGACGGCCTGCGCTGCGGCAGTGTCGTGACCCAGCCATGGCGTGACACGGCACCTGCAATTCATGTGGCGTGGAGGTCCATTTAGGACCGTCTCGTTGCCGTCCGGGCCGACTGGCTGGTACGCCTTGCCGAAGGACAGCCGCCAGTCGAAGACTCCGTTGACGGCGAAGTGGCCTGACAGCGCCAGGCACTGCACGCACGCGTCCCGCTCAGCCACCCAGAGCAGACGGCCGCCGACCTCATCGTTGACTGAGGCAAGGGCGTTGTTCAGCTCCTCGTTGACAACGGTCCGGGCGGTGCGGTGGACAATGTTCGCTGCCTGCTGCGCCGGAGAGATCGCGCGGTTCACCGTCACGAATGAGCCGCGCTGCAAGGTGCCGACCAATGCCGACGCCATCGAAGTCTTCGACCGGGCGGTAGTGACTGCCCTAGCGACCCTCAGATGGGTGTCTGTGTCGAGCGCATCCGATACGTCGGTGGGGATCGCGCCTGCCTCAGCGAACCCCTGCGAAATCCCAAGCTGCCGTGCCTGCCGGGCGAACCGGAGGATAGTGTTCGTGGCGTCGCCGCCGATGTTCATCAGCGACAGCCGATCCGCCAGCTCGGTGACGTACTTCCGGAACTCCGTGCCGTCTTGCTCGACACGGGGCTTCCCGAAACGGCGGATCCATTCGACGTGCGCCCACGCCAGAACCTGCTTCAAGGTCTCGTTGATCGGGCTTGAAGCGGCGACCGCGGCTGCCTCTTCAAGGTCGAGGGCCTGCCCGTCATGTGCGACGACGATCAGCGGCAGCGCGCTACTCGGCTGGGGGGACATCGTCGGTGTCCTGCATGTCGCCGAGGATCGCCTGGACCACTGCCTGTACCTGCTCTTCGGTGATCAGGCCGGCAGCCTGCGCCGGGGCAAGCGCGCCCATGGCGTCGCCGAACTTCACCAACTGGTCCAGCCGGCGAGCCAGCGTGGCCTCACCGTCCTGATCCCAGGAAGTGACCTGCTCGTCGGTGTAGCCGTTTTCCTTCAGCGTCTGCTCGACAGGCACGCCAGCGTTCTGCTTGGCCTGCGCCGTCTCCCAGTCCGCCAAGGAGTCCGAGGTTTCCGACGGTGCCCACGTGACCTCCACCGACGGATCAGCGAAGCCCAGCACCTTCAACGCGAACACGAACAGGTCGCACCAGGTCTGGCTGAACGACAGTTTCCGGCTGTCCACCTTGAACACGAACGGCCGATCCACGATCTTCAGCGACTCGCCCGAGGGCTGGCCGCCGGTCATCTGGAACCGCGACATCGGCGTGCGGGTGATGTGCGCGCCGTACGCCAGGTACTTGTCAACCGGGTCGAAAATGACCTTCGGGTCCGAAGCGTTGAACTCGCCGAACTGCTTGATACCCGAAGACATGAACAACGAGTCCGGGCCGCCCTGCAACTGCGACTGCGCCTCGCCGGCGATCGGCTGCGTGGTACCGATGTCGCTCAGCGGAATCGAGAACCGACCCTCGTCCAGGCTGGCGGGGTCCGACGAGTCGGAGTCGTCGTTCATCAACGCCCAGCGCTGGTTGAAGCTCTGGTACTCCACACCGGACAGGTGCGTCAGGAGCAGCTTGTGGATCGCGTCCTGCGCCGAGTAGAAGCCCCGATGCTCAGGTGTGCCGTAGTCGTCGGCGTCAGTGCGGAAGTGGAAGATCGGGACCTGCCCGTACGGGTTGTCCAGTACGTGACCCGAGGGACCATCGTCGTCATCGTCGATATCCCCCGTGTACGGAACGAACTCCTCGGCCTTGGTGCCGTCGGTGCCGGCGCGGGACACGAACTGTTCGATACGGTCCGGGTACAACAGATCGACCCGCACGGGCTGCTTGCTCTGCCCGTGCGCCGAAGACAGCGACTGCTCGGGATGCCCCAACGTCCACTGCTTGACCGCGAACAGCACCATCAGCGGGTTCTCGGGGTCGTAGAAGATGCGTACCGAGCGCGGGTCCTGATAGAAGACGTTGACCTGGGTGGGATCCTCGTCGTCCGGCCACACGAACACGTAGCTGTCGCCGAAGGTGCAGGCCTTGCGGTGCACGTTGACCGAGCCCAAACCGAGCTTGTTGGACTTCCAGACCGCCTCGATCGCCTGCTGCTGCGCCTCGTCCTCCGAGGTGATGCTGGTGATCGAAAGCCGTTCCACCACCGCATCGACCGGTGTGGCAGCGAAACCGAACTGATATGTCAGTCCACTCCGGATCAATGCCCGGCGCAGACGCAGTGAGGCGAACTGCTCCGGCACGACACCGCAGTAGTACTGCTCGGCAACGTCGTAGTCGTGGTGCGAGTCCTTCAAGCCCTTCAGCGCCAGCGTCAGGTCTGCGTTACCGCCGTACGCCAGCGGATTCACGGTCTGCTCGGAGGTGATCGTCATGGGCCACCTCCTCAAGGTTCCGTGTTGTCAGGCCACTCCGATGGAGCGCACTGCGGGCTTCTGCTTGTGGTTCTTGGGAAGGATCGCGGCCACACCGGACCCGATCGCGTCCACGAGGTCGTCGAACGGTGCCTTCGGAAACGCCACCATCTGGCCTTCCGCGGCAGGCAACGGCTTCTCGTGCACCACGAGGCCGCGCTGATAGCGGGTCAGCAGCCGGGCTGCACGGACTTCCTTGCGGTCCGACTGGTGCACGGTGGTAATCGGCACTGGCAAGTCATGCAGGATCGCCCGCCACGTCTCGCCGCCTTGATTGGTTTCGATCAAGACGCCGGCTGTTTCCGGGTAGGCATCCAAGATCTGGAGTACGCGGTTACGCAGCTCCCGGCCGGGCTGGATCCGCAACTGCCAGGCATCGCGTACGACGGCGCGCTGTTCCAGCGGCGAATAGCCGACAACAGCCAGCGCCGTATAGTCGCTGCGATCGGTCGCCGTCACCGCCGGGTCGATCGACAGCAGCTGGCGGGCGATGCCATGGACCTCGGCGTGAGTGAAGTCCTCCGGACGCCAGTACTCACCGTCCGCACCCATCGGATCGTTCTGGTAATTCTTCAGGAACGAGCGCGTGTGCCTAATCGACTGTAGATACTCCAGTGACCACTTCTCCGGCCAAATCGACCGCTCAGAGCCCGTCTGTGGGTCGGTGATCAACGCCGGGTAGTAGTACGCCTGGAAACCCTCGTCGCGCACCCACTGGGCTGTATCGGAGGGAAGCGTCACTGACTTGACGAGGTCGTGCACCAGGGAGCCGGCCATCGTGACAGTGCCGACGACGACAACGGCGGCGTAGACGTTCAACGGCAGGATAGCGTCCAGCAGCGTCGACAGCCGCTTGTCCTTCTGTGCCAACGAGTAGCTTGCCTCGTCTGGTTCGATATCGTCGATGATCAGTAGATCTGGTCGGGTATTGCCGACTTTCAATCCGAGCGCGGACGAGTCGACACCGCGGGCAGCGAACACGAACCCTGACCGGGCTTGGTACAGACCGCGGTTGTCGGCAGTCTTGGTTCCGCCGCTGCGAGTCATCGGCGTGCACAGGTCCGGGAAGTCGAGCCGGAGCAGAGCGTTGGTTTCAAGTTCACGCTTGAAACTGGCAAGGTGGGTCTCGGCCTGTGTGGCGCTGTCAGCGAAAGCGGCTGCGAACCGCCGATGCCCATGGGCGGCAGCCCACATCGGCAAGATCAGGTAAAACCATGTCGATTTTCCGCATGATCGCGGAGCGACATACGCCGAACGTTGAGAGCCCGGTTTGGCGGCCGGGACCACCCACTGCAACGCCTGCTTGACGATGTCGGCGTGGAACTCCGACAGGGTGATCTCGCCACCGGTTTCATCACCGCGCATGTGCGCAGACAGATACAAGACCCCGAACAGCAAGGGGTCGAGCCGGCAAGCGGCTCGGCGTCCCCGGGAGGTCTCCAGTACGCGCTGGTCGTATCTCCGCAGGTAGGCAGTCAGATCGAACACTGACGCACACCCCCTGCGCGCCTTGGCTGAGTTCGGGCTGGAAAGCCACAACCTCGCGCACTAGACACACTAAGCGCACTGAGATACAGTAGCTACATGACGAACACCAAGTTGGACGCCAGCGCCCCCATCGAGGTCTGGCTGACCCAGAAGAACATCGAAGTCAACTGCATGGTCGTCTTCGACGGCGAAGAAACCACCCAACTGGACGTGGACTCTCTGTCCATGCGTGGAGCACAGCGAGAGATCACCGGATACCTGGTCCAGTCCGGGTATGAGCCTGTCGGCCGATGGAGCATCGAAGCCGACGGTGAGACCTCGCGCACCTTCAAGCCAGCCAAGGAAAAGCGATGACCATCAAGATCCGACTCGACGGGGAGCCTGAAGAGATCACCTCAGCCGTTCAGCGGCTGCGAGAGACCTTCGAGGTTGCATACAACGACAAGGTCATGTCAAACGAAAACAGCTTCACTGTCCGGGCCTACATGGAAGCTCGGATGCAGCCGCACGCGGCCTCTGAAGATGCACAGGGGCCAGTCTGAATCAGTCGCCCTGCCCAGCGGCGGTGTCCCGGAGCCGAGCTTCCTCCGCGGACACCGCCGCTTCAGCCTGCTCAACCAGATCCAGCACCTCAGGGCGGATAGTCTCCACAGTCGCGGAGACCTCTGCCTTCGCCGGCGCGTCCAAGCCCAACAGCCGGGCAGTGCGTTCCTCGATCCTCAGCAGGCGATCGATCGCAGCGAGCACGGGGCCATCATCGGCCAGGGGCTCCTTCGTGCCGGTGGCCTCGTCCTCAAGCGCGACAACCCGACCATGATCCACCCGCCAGTGCGTCGTCTCCAGCACTTTCACGGCTGCCTCACGGTACGAGTCCAGCCGATCCAACTGGAACTGCCGGTACTCGTCGACTAACGGGTCGACGCGTTCCGCCATAGCCTCACGAACACGGTTGTGGGCCGTACCCAGAGAGACGCCCAACTCATCGGCGATTCGCCGGTAGCTCACGCCTTTCAGCCGCATCTCGTATGCCCGAGCGGTCTGCTCAGCGATCACTGCGCGGTTCGGAGAAGCCTGCGGGGAGCTGCCCATCGTTCAACTCCCTGTGTTCAGGATCGGGTCGGCTGTAACGCTGGACGCTAGCCCGGCGACCAACCAGCATCGATCGGAAGGACGGGCAGCACATGGCCATCGTGGTGATCAGGGGCGGCTTCGAGACGACGTACGAGAAGGCAACGTCAGTGCAGATCGTGCAAGCCGAATATCTGTATGTGAACGGACCTACCGATAAGATGGCTATCGGGCCGCTTGCCATCTTCGCACCAGGCCAGTGGGACCGAGCCGAGCATGTCGGCAGCGGAAGCCAGAACGACGACTAGCGAAATCAGGCTACGTGTGTCCAGATGACCCGACGGGCGATCATGCTGATCAGCGGGTTGGAGACGCCGAAGTCGGCGGCGAGACTCGTGATGGTCTGTCCGGCAGCTCTGAGCCGGCGGATCTCGATGACCTGATCCTCAGTCAGTTTTGACGTGCCCATACGACTTCCGCGTGCACGCTGTTCACGTGTCAGCGGCGGAAAATTGTAGTTGTGGGGGTGGCGTCCCCGGGCCGCGTTCGCCGCGATCTTTTCCTTCGGTGTCAGCGCCACGAGGTGTGTCAGCTCCACGCAGCCCGGATGGTCGAGGCAGGTGTGACAAACCTGTTTGCCCGCAGGGATGGGTCCGTTGGCCTGTTCCCAGATCCAGCGGTGGGCGAGGACTCGTTTCCCGCCCACGCTAAGGTATCCGTAGCCGCCCGTTCCCATGCGCGAACCGGTCCACTCCTTGCATGAATTGGGCATTGTGTAGCTCCCTACTAAGGAGACCGGGAGCGCGACACGGCAGCGAGTAGGGGCGCACGCCGTGCCGCGCTCAACCGGGGATTGGAGCCTGGCTCAGCGCGGTGAGTAGTCCATAAGATGTTCCGCGGGCCAGGTGGAATTTCGAACTGGACGCAAATATCCAGCTTGACAAATAGTAGCATCGAGGGCATTTGGAATGCAACGACCATGGAATGTTCGGCGTGTCGCGTTTCCCCGGGCTATGCGGACATCTGCTCAGGCCTCAGGAACAGGTCCAGCACGTCCCCCACGCGATAGCTGGGGCGGCCACGTCGGTCCTTTCCGACCGACCGGAGCTTCGGCGGCAACTCATCGCCCCGCACTACGCGCTTTTGTGCGTACGTCCTGATCGTCGATGCCGCAATCTCCACCCCGAGTTGCCCGAGAAGGCGAGATACCTGCGTCGCGTTGACGGTTGCGTCCGCGACCTGGCCGAGTAGTGCCTGCTGCTTTTCATCGACCGACGACTCTGCGCCACAAGACGGGCAGCGAACCGTTCGTTTTCCTTGCGCCGCGTACAGGTGCTGCTCACACGTGCCGATCTCCAACTGGGCGCCGCATCGGCCGGCGTACACGCGGGACACGGGAAGGTCGACGACATTGGCGGCGTTCCGGGTCTCCCGCAGGATGTCCTCCACCATCACCTCCGCCCCATCCAGAGAGGCAAGAAGGCCTGGGAACGTGGCCATCCAGTCGCACGCTTCAGGAACGGTCTGCACTTCAAAAGCGAGGTGGTCGTTGGCGGAGGCGAACACGTATGCCCAGTACCAGACGAACCGTTCCAGCCCCCTGCGTGCGTCGCTGGCGGCCTCGTCGAACACCAGCGGCGTCTCGGTTCCGCGCCGACCGTTGGGCACTACAGTCCGGTGCCGACGGGTCAGGGTGACCTCAAGCTCATCCCACAGCCCAGTGCCGGCGGTGACTGGGACCGATTTCAGCGCACGGACCAGATCGGCGACATGGGCGGCGCAGATCACATCCTGAGTCGGACGGCCACAGACAGGAACGGCGCAATCGTGATGCTGCATGGACCCATGCTCCGGCCATCGGGCGACATCAACCAGGATTTTTGCTGGCGTGTCGTCGACTGCGCTTGGTTCGCAATGGCTCAGCCGCCAGATTCGAATGCCATAGCGGATGGAATTCAAATGGCATTGGCCGAGTCATCAGCGAGCCCTCAGTGAGCCACCACCGCGTCGACCGGGAATCCCCGGGGAGTCCCGGACATGTCCCCATGGGACACATGCCCCCGACCTGGAGACCTCTCGAAAATAGACATCTCAATTCGATTTGTCTCGATTCAAGAGGTATGACCAACGGAACCCCTCCCGAGGGGTTAGGAATGCGCTCCCGAGGGATACCCCGGATCGCGGCACTGACCGACCCGAGATGGTTCGACAGCTGCCGGCGGCGGGATCCAAGCAGGGACGGCCAGGCCGGTCTATGTTCGATCACATGAACACGACACCGGACCACACTGAGCCACACGGCCTTCGGGTCGTGTCCGCTACTACCGCCGGCCCGTACCTGACGGCTGGGGAGAGCGCAGCGTTGATGAAGTGCTCTACGGAGACGATCCGTCGCCACTGCCGCAGCTTCAAGCGCAGCAAGGGCCGCGAGGGGATCAAGAACCTTCAACGCGGCGAGGGCCACATCAAGATCCACATTGATGATTTGCGGCGTTGGGCGGATGGGCTTCCCCCCACCACAGGCACCCGACGCTACCGTGGCTCCGCCTGACGCTACCCATAGGGCAGGAACGGCGGATCTCTGCTCGCGACCCTGCCGTTACTCTCCGAAGTACCCACATTTTTAGGCAGCTGAGGCCGTCGATACCGCCGGATGGCTAGCAGCCCAGGCGATGGCGTGCCTGCGGATGCTGCCGAGCAGTTCCTCCAACTGTGTCACCGACAGCGGGTACTGCTCGATGATGTCCTTGATCTGGCCACCGACCGGATGACGGTCTCCACGCCGGTTCGGTTCACCGAATCCATCGAACCCACCAAACTCCTGGAGCGGAAGCTCACCGCCGGCTTCAGTCACAGCAGCGGACCAGATTGCCGTCAGACGCTGCACAACGTGGGCCTGGGACTTGCCGACGAGCGACGACGCTTTCACCTGCCCCCGCTGCTTCGGCTTGGATTTCGCGGTCGAGCCCGAAGGGTCGACCTCCGCGAGAGCGCCCTCAATGGAATTGCCCTCGACGGAGTCGTTCAGATCGTTCGCGTCGGAAAGTTCAGTTAGGTTAGTTCGTGCACCCTTACGGGTTCCACCCCTCGAACCCTGTTGGGTTCCACCCCCCGAACCCGTAAGGGTTCCACCCCCCGAGTTCTTGCACTCTTCCGCGTGCAAAGGTGTGCGACGACGGGCCTCCGGATCCTTCAACCGCTGTGCCCCATCCCGAGCCTGGGCAAGTCGGGCAGCCTGCTCCGCCTTCATGCGCTCACGCCGATCTTTGTGGAAATCGGTCAGCGACACGAAGCCGTGGTGCCCTTCCGGCGGAGTTTTGTGCACTAAGTACACTCGGCTTCCGTCCCGTTCGTCGACCCAGTCGATAGCCCCGACCTGCCGAAGCTCTTTCACATATCGGGTCAGCTTCTGCCGGCTCGAATACCCCAAGATCTCGGCCAGGGCACTCATTCCCGGCCATACGAGGTTGTCGCCGCGCTTCTGGTTCACGTGCGCCTGGAGTACGCCGTACAAGGCTTTCGCCGTGCACGAGACGGGTGCGAGGAGTACCCAGTGCGGTGTCTGCGCATAGGAAGGGGCGGAACGTCCAACGCGAAGGTCACTGCGTTCCGATGCCGTAGCGGTGGAGTTTCTTGTGTTAGGCTTGCTGCGCATGGAAAAGCATCCCTACCTTTTGGGAAAAGAGCCCCGGACACGGCTGGCACCGCATCCGGGGCTTCTTCAGTTGTTGATCAAGCGGCCTGGTCGTCGGTGGACGACCCGTTGCGGGCCACCCAGGCGTGCCCTTCGGCCGTCGCACTCCACACGGTGTGGTCACGGCCGCGATGGCGACGCGTTCGCATCGAGTCCACGACGTGACCCGACTCGACCAACTCCAGCCGGCGGGGCCGTGCCGAGTTCGGGCCGATCCGACAGCGGCGGCCAACCTCGACATCAGTTAGCCCGTTGGTAGACTCGGCAATTACCGTCAGCACGTTGGCGCGCTGCGTTCCGATCTTCGGCGCGATCGCAGCGGCAGCACGAGCCGACGTGGCCCGTGGGTTGGACGCGACGCGACCTTCCCCGGCAGCCGTGACCTCGGCGTCCCGGATCCGTGCCGCCTGCGCCTGTGCGAACTCCAGGCGGTCGAACGCGTCGAGGATCGCGGCCTGCGCCTCGTTCAGCGCGATCTCGCCTCCGCGGACCTGCGTCAGCTGTTCGGATGCGATCTGCCGAGCACGCCGGACCGTGAAGATCGGCGAGACGTTCCCTTCAACCACGGCGGGCCTCTTCCGACGCGTCGAGCGCCGCGTTAGCGTCCTCGACAACCTTGATCAGGGTGTCCAGCTTCGCCTCGATGGAGGCGAGTTGTTCCAAAAGGGTTTGCACTGTGGGGTTCTCTCCTACTCCAGATATGCCGCTGGCCGCCGGGTGCGACCCCGGCGGCTAGCGATTTGTGTTTCCTGTTTGATCAGGCGGCGTCGGATGTCGCGAGGGGGGCCACCGCGGTCGGTTCGAGACCGTCGGTATCGATGACGAACTCGTCCTCATTGCGGCCGTTGAGGTGGGCGAGAATCCGCCACGGCTCAACCACTGCCGTGTAGACCAGGCCCTTGTCCGGGCGGCCCAGTAACTCGCCGGAGGCGAACTTCTCCGCCACCGACCGGGTGCCGGTCCAGGCCATCCCGAACCGGCCCTCCGACGTGCAGCCTCGGAACAACGTCATCGGCTCCGCCGGCGGGTCGGTGATCACACCATCGCGGGCGAACCCGGCCGAGCTGAACAGTTCACACCAGGGCGTGTCGTGGTTTTCGGGGAAGTCCGGTGCGCTCCAGGCGTGGTCAGCCACCAAGGCGCAGACCTCGGGTGTGTCGAGCAGGTCCGCCCAGTAGAACTGATGCGCCAGGTCGGGCGCGTAGTTGCGACCCAGGCGGCAGGCGCGATCAAGGAAGTAGTCGAATCGCTCGGCGGCTGATCGATCTTCCTCGTCGAGCCATGCCGCGTAGGCGCGACACTCGTCCGAGTGGCTCGGGTCAAGATTATCGGTGTAGCAGCCGCTCACTGGTCGCCTCCGGAGGTGGTGGTCGGGTCTGCGGCGGTCGGCGCTGCGAGGGGGGCGGCGTCGACCACATCCTCGTCCAGCAGCCCGGCGGCCATCAGCGGCTCCAGGTCGCGTGCCGGGGCACCCTTGGTCCGGGCTTCGATCGCGATGCGACGCAGGCGGGCACGGCGCAACTCGCCGCCACGGGTGTCGGGGAACTTGATCACAGCGGGCGGATCGTCCAGGCGGCCGTGCCAGACCTCAAGGACACGGATCACGCGCCCGAGGTCGTCGCCGATGGCATCGAACCCGAAGGTCAGTACGCCTCCGCGCAGCAGCGCCATGTCGTCTCCCAGAAGACGCAATGTCTCGTCCATACCGGGCATCAGGCGGATCGTCAACTGGCGCCCAGCCAACCGGTTCGTGGCGCGCATCAGGCCAGAGGTCCAGCTGCCGTAGCGGGGCGCGGCGGGCGCCTGCTGCAAGAGGAGCTGTTGCGCGGCCCTCGGCAGTTCGGTGGCAGGTGCGGTAACATTAGAGATGGACATCGTTCCTCCGGAATGTTGTTCACGAACCGCCCGCGTGCTTCCCGGCTCCGGGCGGTTCTTTCTGTTTTGGATCTTCACGCGGCATCAGCCCAGTCTTCGGCGCAGATGTCGCCGTCTACCTCGCGGGACTCCCGCACGACAGGCGGCAGGAGACTCCGCAGGTTCGACCGCGTCTCGGGAGACATCTCCCCCGCGAGTGCCACGACCCGCTGTATCAGCGCCTCCCGCTGTCGGCTTGTCACTGGCCGCTGCCCGATCCGACGTTGATGAAGCGCCGAAGTTCGTCCTCGGATACGAGCCAGTGGCGGCCAGCACGGACCGCTGCGAGGTCGCCGCTGGCGATCAACTTGCGGACGTTGGCCTCCCCCAGGTTGCCCAGGGCCCGCGACACCGCCGCGACTCGATATGCCCGGACTGGGGACTCACTCTCGATGGTCAAGTTCTCCACGATCTCCTCCTTCCAACAACTCTGTCGATCCCGTCTTAGCTACAGTAAGCGTCGAGTGCGGTTCACGCAAGGAGCAGTCTCGGCGTGTCGCACCCCATTTGGCCTGGTGCGTAGTAACGAGTAGTAACGCGTAGCTGATGGCGACCCACTCCCACGGAGCAGCCTCAACCACAGATGGCGGGCAGTCAACTCTGTCGATACATTGCACCCACAGTCGACAACTCTTGCGCCCACCTATCAGTTGCCGCAAGATTGAGCATCGTGACTACTGAGGAGCGACGCGTGGAGGTCGGTGCCCTCGTCCGCCACGCACGGAAGCAGCGTGGCCTGTCCGTGGAAGCAGTCGCACAGGCCGTCGGTATGAGCCCGGTCACCTGGCGAGGCCTCGAAAAGGGCCGGCGTGCGTACGCGACGACCATGGGCGCAGCAGAGACACACCTCGGCCTGCCCAAGGGTGCGCTCGCGCAAGCAATCGAGAGCGACGGAGGCCTTGCCCAGCTCCGCCGTGAACTCTCAGGCGCCAGCGAAACCAACGATCAGGTGGCAGCACTGATCGGCCAACTCGCGAAGCTAGACCTGGACAGCCTCTGGCGAGTCCAGGCCGCGGTTACTGGGATGCTCGCTCTTCATGATCGTCAGCGGCTATCGTCAGCGCGCTCACATCAACCAAGCGACCATCAACCAGGCGGCGAAAACTGACGCGCTCCTCAACCTGCACAGGGTCCCTCAACTGGCGCCCAGGACGAGGAGACGGGTTGATCCGCGCCTGCCCCACGATCTCGGGCACCAGCAACAGCCGCGCCACAGCACGCTGCGTCTCCAAGGTGGCCTCTTTCCACCGCACAGCGACATCCGGGCCCGGGTCGATCAACCCAGCCAGCGCAGTCGGCGCCGTCAACTCCCGCTCCCGCCGCTCAAGCGCATCGACACGGCCTTGGATCTTTGACTCTGACCGGCCAGCCAGGACCACGGAGATGGACTTGTCAGCGACCGCGTCTGCCAGTTCCGCCAGCAGATGACGTGCTTCCGCCAGTTGCTCGCGGACCGCAGCCAACTCCGCCCCGCTATCAGCGGCCGGTGCGCGAAGCGCCTCGAATACGTCCGGCGACGCAAGGAACCGGAGGATCACGTCCTTGACGAACTCGTCAACGTCGGGCCGCAGCATCCGCACGCACCCACTCTGGTGGCACGAGTACCTGCGGCCTGCGTCGACGACCTTCACCGGTCCGCCACAGACACCGCACCGGATGATCATCGAGAACGTATGGCGGGCACGTCCTCCCCGCGTAGTCACACGGTCTGGGGCGTTCAGCGCGTCCTGGACCGTAAGGTACAGCTCCTTGTCGATGATCTTCGGCCACTCTGCGGCGACTTCAGTCGCGCCAGCGCTGCGCTTCTTCGAAGTCGGGTGGCGATCCCGGTCATGAACCCGGACCCCCATGTAAGCCGGGTTCAGGGCCAGCGATCTGAGGTGCTGGGCGGAGAACGGGGCACCTCGACCGTTCAAGATCCCCCGCGTCTTCCAGTCCGAGGCGATCGACCGCAGGGAGTGCCCCTTGCGGAGGCGGTTGAACAGTTCGACGATCAGTTCGGCGTTCTCGGGGTGCATGAACTGGCCGACGAAGTTCCCAGTGGCCGGGTCGTACTCACGGCGGTACCCGAAAGGCGTCGGGCCGTGAGGACGGCCAGCCGCAGCGTTTGCCGCAGCTGCCCGGATGGCGCGCTTGCTGATCTTGCTCGCCTCTTTGGCAGAGTCGATCGCGTCCTCAAGCAGATCCCAGCGGTCGCGGTCGACGGAGCAGTCATACAAGCGCCCCTCGCTCTCGACCCAAATCTTGATGTCAGCTTCCTGACACGACTGGATCAAGTGCATCCACTCGCCCTCACGACGCGAACCGCGACTGTTTTCCCAGAGGAGTAGAACCTCGCCGCCGAAGTGGCCACCCTCGATGTCTGCGAGTAGCCGCTGGAACCCGTTGCGATGCTTCTTCGAGTGGCGACTCGCGCCGGCGATGTCGGAGTACGGCTCTCCGTCGACCATGACCCAGTTGGCCTTGCGCCCAACCGTACGAACGTGGTCGCCATGCTGCTCCTCAGGTGAACGTTCCCGGCCTGACTTATCCGAGGAAACCCGCAGGTACTCCCGACACCTGACCGTGTCGAGGTCGGCCAGGTCTGTCGAGTGAAGAAGGTTCTTGCTGGTCAGCCGCATAGGTGTATAGTACCACTAGGAAGGCTGATACCACCCGCTGCTGCTGGCCCAGCTGCCGCCGGGACCGGGGCGGGCGCTCGACGTCGGCTGCGGCAGTGGCCGGTTCGCCCGCCGCCTCGCCGCGGCCGGGCTGAACGTGGACGCGATCGACCGGTCCGCGCCGATGATCCGGCTGGCCGAGGCCACCGGCTCCCCCGGTCCCGGCGAGATCGACTTCCGCCGCGCGGACATCACCACCCAGCCGCTGCCGTCCGAGCACTACTCGTTCATCTCGTGCCTGGCCTCGCTGCACCACGTGCCGTTCGAGACGGTGACCCGCCTGCGCGAGGCACTCGAGCCCGGCGGGGTGCTGGCGGTGCTGGGGCTGGCGCGGCCGAGCACGTTCACCGACCACGCGCGGGGGCTCGCGGCGGTGCCGGTCAACGCCGCCGCCCGGCTGTTCTCCTACGCCGCCGACCGGCTCAACGGCGGCGTCGACGTCCTGCCGCCCGCTCCGGTGCACATGGAGTTCCCGCGGTTCGCCGAGGTCCGGGCCGAATCGCAGCGGCTGCTGCCCGGCAGCACGGTGCGGCCGCTGCTGTTCTGGCGCTACCTGCTGACGTACCGGAAACCGTTGGGAGACGGGTGATCCACTGCCGTTGTCACCCCATTGCCGGGTGAAGTGCCGCGCGACCACCCTTTCGGCGGCAGGCAACCGGCGCCGGGCCGGGGAAGCGTGAACGGTGTCCGTGATCCCGCCCGGAGAACGAGGTCCTGATGCGTCTCACCCGGCTCGTTTTCGCCGCTCTCGCGGCAGTGGTCCTGCTCGCCGCCTCGGCCACCGCCGCGTCGGCCGCGCCCCTCCCGGCGCACTACCGCCACTACGTCGCGCTCGGCGATTCGTACACCGCGGGCCCCCTCATCCCGCTGCTGCGGCTCGACCCGCTGGGCTGCGTGAAGTCGACAGGCAACTACCCGGCGATCCTCGCGGGCAAGCTGCGCGTGGACACCTACACCGACATCAGCTGCTCCGGCGCCGACACCTCGGACATGACGCAGGCGCAGAGCGTGCTGCTCGGCGTGAACCCGCCGCAGCTGAGCGCGCTGCGGGCCGACACCGACCTGGTCACGCTCGGCATCGGCGGCAACGACTCCGGCGTGTTCGGCACCCTGGTCGACACCTGCCCCGGACTGCGCGCGAGCGACCCCACCGGCAACCCGTGCCAGCAGCACTTCACCACGAACGGCGTGGACACCATCAAGGCGAAGCTTGCGACCACCCAGCAGAGCGTGCAGACGGTGCTGGCCGGGATCCACGCACGCTCACCGCACGCGAAGGTCCTGGCGGTCGGCTACCCGCGGATCGCGCCGGCCTCCGGCTACTGCCCGGACACCCTGCCCTTCGCCGACGGTGACTACGCCTGGCTCTCCAGCGTCGAGCAGGCGCTGAACTCGGCCATCGCGAACGCCGTGGCCGCCGACGGCACTGCGTCCTATGTGGACACCTTCGGCCCGTCCGCCGGGCACGACGCGTGTGCCGGTGGCGCCGCCTGGATCAACGGCAAGGACACGCTGCTGCTGGCCGCCGCCGCGTACCACCCGCTGGCCCGCGGGATGGCCGGCATGGCCACAGTGATCGCCGGACAGCTGAACTCCAGCCACTGACCCGCTGCCTCACCTACCAGGTCTACTGAACCCCGGCGCGAGATCGCCGCCGCCGTCTGGACCGAGCGATTCCGCCCGGCCCCCTCGGGCCGGGCGGAATCGGGAGGGAAGACGGCGGCTCAAGGGCGATCTCGCCGCCTCGGCGGAGCCGAGGCAGACAACACAGCGGTGGCTGAGACCTTATGAAGGCAGAGCCGCCAGGCGAGCCGTAATTCGGTCGATCTCCGCCACCGCAGTTTCCCGGCGCAGCTTGATCTTTTCGATCACCGGGGCCGGGGCCTTGGCGATGAAGGACTCGTTGCCGAGCTTGCCCTCGGTCTGCGAAAGCTCCTTCTCGGCCACGCCCAGGTCCTTCTGCAGGCGCTTGCGCTCGGCGGCGACATCGACCGTGCCGGACAGGTCCAGCTCGACCGTCACGATGCCGGTGGCCAGGGCGACCTCCAGTGAGGCGCTGGCGGAGAAGCCCTCCTCCGCCGGGGTCAGCCGGACCAGCGAGCGGATCGAGTCCTCGTGCCCGGACACCTCCGAGAAGCCCGCGCCCGCAACCCGCGCGGCCACCTTCTGGCCCGGCTTCAGGCCCTGGTCGGCGCGGAAGCGGCGGACCTCGGTGACGAGCTTCTGCACGTCGGCGATCCGGGCGTCGGCCACCGGGTCCGCGTAGCCCTCGAACGGCGTCGGCCACGGCGCGATCACCAGCGACTCACCGCCGGTCAGCGCGATCCACAGCTTCTCGGTGATGAACGGGATGAACGGGTGCAGCAGCCGCAGCACCGTGTCCAGCACGTGCCCGAGCACCGACCGCGTCGCCGCGACCCGCGCCTCGTCGCCTTGGTACAGCTGGACCTTCGCCAGTTCCAGGTACCAGTCGCACAGCTCGTTCCAGGTGAACTGGTAGAGCGCGGCCGCCACCTTGGCGAACTGGAAGTCCTCGAACAGTCCGTCCACTTCGGACACCAGCGCGCCGAGGCGGCCGAGGATCCAGCGGTCGGCCTCGGTCAGCTCCGCCGCGGCGGGCAGGCCGGCCGACACCGAGGCGCCGTTCATCATGGCGAACTTGCTGGCGTTCCACAGCTTCGTGCCGAAGTTGCGGGAGCCGGCGGCCCATTCGTCGGCCAGCGCCATGTCGCCGCCCGGGTTCGCGCCGCGGGCGAGGGTGAAGCGGGTGGCGTCGGCGCCGTACGCGTCCATCCACTCGAGCGGGTCGATCACGTTGCCGCGCGACTTCGACATCTTCTTGCCCTGTGCGTCGCGGATCAGGCCGTGCAGGTAGACGTGGTCGAACGGCTGGACGCCGTCCATCTGCTGCACGCCGAACATCATCATCCGCACGACCCAGAAGAACAGGATGTCGTAACCGGTGGACAGCACGCTGGTCGGATAGAACTTCCGCAGGTCAGCCGAATCGGCCGGCCAGCCCATGGTCGACATCGGCCACAGGCCCGAGGAGAACCAGGTGTCCAGCACGTCCGGGTCCTGCGTCCAGCCCTCGCCCGAGGGCGGCTGCTCGTCCGGGCCCACGCACACGACCTGGTCGTCCGGGCCGTACCAGACCGGGATCCGGTGGCCCCACCACAGCTGGCGCGAGATCGTCCAGTCGTGCATGTTGTCGACCCAGTCGAAGTAGCGCTTCTCCAGCTCGGCCGGGTGGATCTTGGTGCGGCCGTCGCGCACCGCGTCGCCCGCCAGCCGGGCCAGCTCCTCGACCTTGACCCACCACTGCAGCGAAAGCCGCGGTTCGACCACCGTGTCGCACCGCGAGCAGTGGCCCACCGCGTGCACGTACGGCCGCTTCTCGGCGACGATCCGGCCCGCCTCGCGCAGCGCCGCGACCACCGCGGGCCGCGCCTCGAACCGGTCCATGCCCTCGAACGGGCCCGCGACGGTGATCTGCGCGCGCTCGTTCATCACGGTCAGCATCGGCAGGTCGTGGCGGCGGCCGATCTCGAAGTCGTTCGGGTCGTGCGCCGGGGTCACCTTCACCGCGCCGGTGCCGAACTCGGGATCGACGTGCTTGTCCGCGACGATCGGGATCCTGCGGCCGGTCAGCGGCAGCTCGACCTCGGTGCCGACCAGGTGCGCGTACCGCTCGTCGTCCGGGTGCACGGCCACGGCGGTGTCGCCCAGCATGGTCTCCGCGCGGGTGGTGGCGACCACGATCGCGTCGGCCCCGTCGCCGTAGCGGATGGAGACGAGCTCGCCGTCGTCGTCGCTGTGGTCCACCTCGATGTCCGACAGCGCGGTCTGGCACCGCGGGCACCAGTTGATGATGCGCTCGGCGCGGTAGATGAGGCCGGCGTCGAAGAAGTTCTTGAACACCGTCTGCACGGCCTGCGACAGGTTCTCGTCCATGGTGAAGCGCTCGCGCGACCAGTCGACGCCGTCGCCGAGCCGCTTCATCTGGCCCAGGATCTTGCCGCCGTACTCGGCCTTCCACTCCCAGACGCGCTCGACGAACTTCTCCCGGCCCAGGTCGTGGCGGGACAGGCCCTCGCCGGCGAGCTGCCGCTCGACCACGTTCTGCGTCGCGATGCCGGCGTGGTCCATGCCGGGCAGCCACAGCACCTCGTACCCCTGCATCCGGCGCCGGCGGCTCATGGCGTCCATCAGGGTGTGGTTGAGCGCGTGGCCCATGTGCAGGCTGCCGGTCACGTTCGGCGGCGGCAGTACGATCGAGAACGGCGGCTTGTCCGACGTGGCATCGGCCGTGAAGTACCCGGCCGCTACCCAGCGGTCGTACATGGGCGCTTCTTCGGCGGCCGGGTCCCAGGCGCCCGGAAGGTCGGTGGTCTGCTGCGGAGCGTTCTCGGTCACAATGGACAAGTCTACGAACCCGCTTCCGCGGGGTTACGCAGGGGGAAAGGGGTAGCCGGATGACACGCCCGGAAGAGCCGGACGACCGGATCGAGACGCATCCGGACCTCATCGACCCGAACTGGCAGAAACACGCCGAAGTGGACGCCTGGCTGGGCGCGAAGAAGGAGCTGAAGAAGCGCCGCAAGCGTGAGCGCCGCACCGGCACGCCGCAGCGATACGGCGTTCAGGCGGCGCCGAGCCGCTGGCCGGGCATCCTCGCCGTGACGGGCCTGATCGTGCTGCTGGTCGCCGCGATCGTCGTGCACCAGGTCCAGGGCGTCGGCGTGAACGAGCAGTCGGTGCAATACATCTTGAGCCTCGGCGCGCAGACGCCGCCGGTCACGCACCTGTACTGAAGCTTCTCCGCTAAGGCCTCCTTACCCGCGTCCAGCGCCGGCAAGGAGGCCTTAGCGGCGTCCGGGGGAGTTTTCGGCCACATCACCCGAGCCGGGATGCACAGGCCAAGCTACACAGTCTAGACTGTGCACATGGCCACCGTTCCCGCTCACGTCGCCGAGTCCGCCGGCTGGATCCGCGGCGTCGTCGGCCAGCTGCACCGCCGGCTGCGGCAAGTCGACAACGCGGAAATCCTCACGCCGTCGCAGTCGGCCGTGCTGAACCGGCTCGACCGCGAAGGACCCGCCACGCAGGGCGAACTCGCCGCGGCCGAGCACGTGCGGCAGCAGTCGATGGCCGCGACGCTGGCCGTACTCGACGAGCTGGGCTACCTCAGCCGCACCCGTGACCCGGCGGACGGGCGGCGCAGCGTGGTCAGCCTGTCCGGGCTGGGCACCAAGACCGTGCGCGGGATCCACCAGCACCGGAACGAGTGGATCGCGAACGCGCTGGTGGCCGAGCTGAACGCCGACGAGCTGAAGACCGTCCGCCAGGCGCTGCCGCTGCTGCAGCGGATCGCGCAGCACTGAAACCCCACCGTAAAACCGAATCCCGATCGAAGGAGCCGTGACGAGCACCGCCACCACCACCGCACCCGCCCGCTTCGGCGTCCGGCTCGTCACCCCCCTCGTGGCGAGCGCGGTGCTGAACCCGATCAACTCCACCCTCATCGCCGTCGCGCTCGTGCCGATCGGGCAGAGCTTCGGCGCCGGGCCGGGCCGCACGGCCTGGCTGATCTCCGCGCTCTACCTGGCCACGGCGGTCGGGCAGCCGGTGGTCGGGCTGCTGGTCGACCGGTACGGCGCCCGCCGGGTGCTGCTGTCCGGCGCGGCCGTGGTGATGGCCGCCGGAATCGCCGGGCTGGTGCCGGTCTCGGTCGACTGGCTGACCGGCGTCCGCGCGGTGCTCGGCATCGGCACCTGCGCCGGGTTCCCGGCCGCGATGGCCGTGCTGCGCAAGCACGCCGACGCCGCCGGCCAGGGCGTGCCGGCGCGGGTGCTCTCGGTGCTGTCGCTGTCCTCGCAGACGGTCATGGTGATCGGCCCGACGCTGGGCGGGGTGCTGATCGGGCTGTTCGGCTGGCCGGCGATCTTCGCGGTGAACATCCCGCTCGCGGGTATTTCCTTGCTGCTGGCCATCTTCTGGGTGCCGAAGGACGCCCCGGCGCGGCGGGCGGGCGAGCGGCCGGAGCGGATCGACGTGCTCGGCATCGCGCTGTTCTCACTAGCCCTCCTGGTGCTGCTGTTCTATCTGATGGCTCCGGGTATCGGCGATCTGTGGCTGCTCGCGGTGGCCGCCGCCGTCGGCGCCGCGTTCGCGGTGGTCGAGCTGCGCGTCCGGCGGCCGTTCATCGACCTGCGGATGCTCGGCGCGAACCGCGCGATCCTGCGCACCTACCTGCGCCAGTCCCTGAGCTTCATGGCGATCTACGCGATCATGTTCGGCTACGTCCAGTGGCTGGAGGAGGGCCGCGGCTTCAGCGAGTCCGTGTCCGGGCTGCTGCTCCTGCCGATGTCCGCGGTCGCCGTCGGCGCCGCCGCGATGTCCGGCCGCGCGACCGGCGTCCGCGCGCGGCTGCTGGTGGTCGCCGTGGCGCTGGCCGCGGGCTCGGTGGCGCTGCTGTTCGTCACCGACCGGACCTGGCTCGGCGCGCTGCTGGGCCTGGTCGCGCTGTTCGGCCTGGCCCAGGGCCTGACCAGCGTCGCCAACCAGACCACGCTGTACCGCGAGGCCCCGGCCGAGACGATGGGCACGGCCAGCGGGCTGTTCCGCACCGCCCAGTACCTCGGCGCCATCGTGGCCGCCACCGTGATCGCCCAGTGCTACGGCGGGCACGCCGACTCCGGCGGGCTGCACCGGCTGGGCCTGGTGCTGATCGTGGTCAGCGCCCTGCTGCTGGTGGTGACCGTGTTCGACCGCGGGCTGCGGAGCGCTGAACGGGCCGAGCGCGGCCGCCGTGCCGAGCGTTCCTGATCCGGCTGCTTTTGATCGGATAAGCAGATAACAGCGAACCCCGGCTTGGGAAACGGATCATCAAGGCGCACGATGAAGGGCATGACCCGTGAAGCGCCGACGAATGACGTGGACGAGACCCGCCTCGAGGTGGGCAAGCCGAAGGGCTGGGCCGCCGGCATACCGGGCGTCGCGGTCTCCCTCGCCCGCGGCGTCGAGCAGATGGGTGTGGTGCGCACGGCCCGCACGCTGCGGCTGCTGAACCAGCGCGCCGGCTTCGACTGCCCCGGCTGCGCCTGGCCCGAGCCCCGGCAGGTCGACGGCGAGAAGCGCAAGCTGGCGGAGTTCTGCGAGAACGGCGCGAAGGCGGTCGCCGAGGAGGCCACCAAACGGCAGGTCGGACGCGAGTTCTTCGCCGCGCACGCGGTCGCCGACCTGGCCGGCAAGACCGACTACTGGCTGGGCCAGCAGGGCCGCGTCACCGAGCCGTTCGTGCTGCGCGAGGGCGCCACCCACTACGAGCCGATCTCCTGGGACGACGCGTTCGGCCTGGTCGCCGACGAGATGACCGCGCTGGCCGGCCCGGACGAGGCGATCTTCTACACCTCCGGGCGCACCAGCAACGAGGCCGCGTTCCTGTACCAGCTGCTGGTCCGCTCGTTCGGCACCAACAACCTGCCGGACTGCTCGAACATGTGCCACGAGTCCTCCGGCGCGGCGCTGACCACGAGCACCGGCATCGGCAAGGGCTCGGTGTCGCTGGCCGACATCCACCACGCCGACCTGATCGTGGTCGTCGGGCAGAACCCGGGCACCAACCACCCGCGCATGCTCTCGGCGCTGGAGCAGGCGAAGGGCAACGGCGCCAAGGTGATCGCCGTCAACCCGCTGCCCGAGGCCGGGCTGATGCGGTTCAAGAACCCGCAGAACGTGCGCGGGGTGGTCGGCGAGGGCACGCCGCTGGCCGACGAGTTCGCGCAGATCCGCCTCGGCGGCGACCTCGCGCTGTTCCAGGCCGTCGGCCACCTGCTGCTGGCCTGGGAAGAGGAGGCGCCGGGCACGGTCGTCGACCGCGAGTTCGTCGACGGCCACACCCACGGCTTCGAGGACTACGCCAAGAACCTCCGTGAGCTGGACTGGCCCGAGACCGAGCGCGCCACCGGCCTGCCGCGCGAGCAGATCGAGCACATCGCCCGGATGATCGCGACCTCCGAGCGCACCATCTACTGCTGGGCGATGGGGCTGACGCAGCACAAGCACGCCGTGCCGACGATCTCCGAGGTGGCGAACCTCGCGCTGATGCGCGGCATGATCGGCAAGCCGGGCGCGGGCCTGTGCCCGGTGCGCGGCCACTCGAACGTGCAAGGCGACCGCACCATGGGCGTCTGGGAGAAGATGCCGGAGCCGTTCATGGCCGCGCTCGATGCGGAGTTCGGCATCAAGGTGCCGCGCGAGCACGGCTGGGACACCGTCGACTCGATCCGCGCGATGCTCGACGGCCGCGGCAAGGTCTTCTTCGCGATGGGCGGCAATTTCGCCGCGGCCACGCCGGACTCCGAGCGGACCGAGCAGGCCCTGCGCTCGTGCTCGCTGACCGTGCACGTCTCGACCAAGCTCAACCGCTCGCACGTGGTGCACGGCCGCACCGCGCTGATCCTGCCGACGCTCGGCCGCACCGAGCGTGACGTGCAGGCCTCGGGCCCGCAGTTCGTCACCGTCGAGGACTCCATGTCGCAGGTGCACGCCTCGCGCGGGCGGCTGGCGCCGGCGAGCGAGCACCTGATCTCCGAGGTGGCGATCATCTGCCGGCTGGGCGAGCGGCTGCTGGGCGCGGGCCACGCCGTGCCGTGGCGCAGCTTCGAGGCGGACTACGACCTGATCCGCGACCGCATCGCCGCGGTGGTGAAGGGCTGCCAGGACTACAACCGGCGCGTGCGCGAGCCGGACGGCTTCGTGCTGCCGCACGCGCCGCGCGACTCGCGCGAGTTCACCGGCACGGCCACCGGCAAGGGCACGTTCACCGTGTCCGAGCTGGAGTACCCGCACGTGCCCGAAGGCCGGCTGCTGCTGCAGACGCTGCGCAGCCACGACCAGTACAACACCACGATCTACGGCCTCTCCGACCGTTACCGCGGTATCGAGGACGGCCGCCGCGTGGTGTTCGTCAACCCGGACGACCTGGCCGAGCTGGGCATCGCCGACGGCGAGATCGTCGACCTGGTCTCCGAATGGCGGGACGGCGATCGCCGGTCCCCGCAGTTCCGCGCCGTCTCGTACCCGACGGCCCGCGGCTGCGCGGCGGCGTACTTCCCGGAGGCGAACGCGTTGGTGCCACTGGATTCCGTCGCCGAGAAGTCGAACACCCCGGTGTCGAAGGCGATCGTGGTGCGGCTCGAACCGCACCACCACGACTGAGCGGCCGGTCCGGTGGACTCGTGAGTGTTCAGAACGGTTCTAACCGTCATGAACACTCACGAGTCCTTGCTCAGTCGACGCAGTTCTCCCCCGCCGAGGAGATCGGCGCATCGCCGGCCCCGGCCGCGCCGCCGCCCACGGCCACTCCTGTGCCACCACCACTGCCCACGGCGCGCTGGCCGTCACCGCCCCCGGCAGAGGAGCCCGGGCCGGCGTAGACCTGGCCGAGGATGACCTGGATGTGCCCGGCCGGCACGTCCGCGGACTCGGCCGTGGGGAGGCCGCCCAGCAGCTTCGCCACCTGCGCGCCCTGCGTGGCGAGGTCCGCGCCGTACCGCACCACCGAAGTGCGGCGGGCCGGAGCGTTGCCGGTCTGTCCCGGCGTGAAACCCTTGTCCTTCAACGCAGTCGCCACGCGGGCGGCCAGGCCGCTCGCGTCCCCCGCGTTCGACACGTCCACGGTCGGGCCCTGTCCCGCCGTCCCCCCGGGCGGCGCGGCCACGGGCGGGGCGCCGATCAGCCCGGCCGCGAACGCCTTGACCTGCGCGGGATCCACCTGCACGGCCGTCCACGTCGGATGCTGCTTGTTGTAGCGGTAGTCGGGGTTGACCACCGGGATGGTGGAGAACTGGATGCCGCCGCCGGTGATCCCGTGCAGCTGGCCGACGAAGTCCAACAGGTTCCACGAACTGTCGATGACCACGGACTTCTTCACCGCGTCGATCAGGGCGCCCAGTTTGCCCGGGTCGGCCAGCGTGCCCGCGGAGAGCACCTCGTGCGCCAGCGACGCGAGGAAGACCTGCTGGCGCACCACGCGGTCGAGGTCGCTGCGCGGGAGGTTCTTGCGCTGGCGGACGAACGCGAGCGCGTCGGCGCCGGAGACCTTCTGGGGTCCCTTCGGGAAGTTCGCGCCGGAGTCCTCGTCCTTCGTCGCCTCCTTGAGGCACACCTGCACGCCGCCGACGGCGTTGCTGATGTCGTAGAAGCTCAGCAGGTTCACCTCGGCGAAGTGATCGATGGTCACGCCGGTGAGGTCCTCCACCGCCTGCCGGGTCGCGCGGCGCCCGGCGGTCAGGGACCCCTCCCTGATCTTGTCCTTGTCCGTCTCGCCCGCCGCGCGCAGCCGCGAAGCCTCGGCCGCCTTGGCCTTGCCGAAGGCGGAGTTGATCTTGTCCGGCCCGCCCGCCATCTGGACGTAGGAGTCGCGCGGGATGGAGAACGCCTTGATGCTCTCCTGCCCGTTCGGGATGCGCAGCACGATCAGGGTGTCGGTGAGGTCGTCACCGTTGGGCCCGGCGCGCAGCTCCTCCAGCACGTTCTTGGGCAGCGGGTTGCCCTGCATGTCGTCGCGCGAGTCCCGGCCCACCAGCAGGATGTCGAGCGAGCCGTCGGCCGGCTGCTCACCGGGCGTCGTCGGCGCGCCGACGCCGAGCACGTCGCTGCGCGTGACCCCGTCGAGGGAGCTCAGCGTCGAGTAGCCGTAGGCCGTGCCCGCGAAGGTGATCAGCGCCAGCCCTGAAACGACGATCTTTCCTGCTATCCGCACACCCCCCTCGACGTGCCGGGACCCCCGCCTGCTGCATCCGTGACCCAGTTCACATCTCAGCGCAGGTAGGACGCGCCGTTCAGGTCGAGCACCGCGCCCGAGGCCCAGGTCGCCCCGGGCGAAGCCAGGTAGACGACGGCGTCGGCGATCTCGGCCGGCTCCGCGACGCGGCCGAAGGGGCTCTGCCCGAGCACGTCGTCGGTGATCCGGTCGGCGACGCGCTCGGTGGCGGTGAACCCGGGCGCCACCGACGTCACCGCGATCCCGTGCGACGCCAGCGCCACCGCGAGCGACTGGCCCAGCGAGTGCAGCGCCGCCTTGCCCGCCCCGTACGCCGGGTAGTCCGGCTCGCCGCGGAAGGCCCCGCGCGAGCCGACGTTCACGATCCGCCCCGGCGCGCCGCGGGCGATCAGGTGCCGCGCGACGCAGTAGGAGAGGTTGGCCGCGCCGAACAGGTTGACCTCCAGCGTGTCCCGCCACACCCGTTGCCAGTCCTGATAGGACACTTCCGGCACGGGCGTAGCGGTCGCCTGCGTGGTGCCGACGGCGGCGTTGTTCACCAGCACGTCGACGCCGCCGAGACCCTCTTCGGCGGCGTCCGCGATCCGTTGCACCACTTCGGGTTCGGCCAGGTCGCCGGAGACCAGGACGTGCCCGGTCCCGGGCAATGACTCGAGCGTCTCCTCGGCGGCCGCGGCGTTTGATCCATAGTGGACTGCCACTCGGTCACCCTTGGCCGCGAAGGCGGTGGCGATCGCGCGGCCGATGCCGCGGGACGCGCCGGTGACCAGCACGCCGCTCATCGGGCGAACAGCTGCGACTCGTCGCGGAACGCCTTGAACTCCAAGGCGTTGCCCGCGGGATCGTGCAGGAACATCGTCCACTGCTCCCCCGGCTCCCCGGCGAAGCGCTGGTACGGCTCGATCACGAACTCTGTGCCCGCCTCGCGCAGCCGGCCCGCCAGCACGTGGAACCCCTCGACGTCGAGGACCAGGCCGAAGTGCGGCACGGGCACGTCGTGGCCGTCGACCGGATTGCGGCCGGCCTCGGCGCGGGCGCCCGGGACGACGTGCGTGACCACCTGGTGCCCGTGGAAGTCCCAGTCGACCCAGGCGTCGGCCGAGCGGCCCTCGGCGAGGCCGAGCACCCCGCCGTAGAACGCGCGGGCGCGGCCGAGGTCGTCGACCGGGATGGCGAGGTGGAAGGCGGGACGGGCGGCCATGGTGCTCCTTGGGGCAGCGAACGGGGACGGGTCCACCTTGATCTGACGATGTCCAAATGTCAACATTAGCCGCATGGACGTCACATCGCTGGGGAAAGCCGCCCGCCGCGGCCTCGCCGAGGAGGCCGCGGACCGCGTGCGCGACGCGATCTTCGCCGGGCATTTCGCGCCGGGCGCGCCGCTGCGGGAGGTCGAGCTGGCCGCGTCGCTGGAAATCAGCCGCGGCTCGGTGCGCGAGGGCCTGGCCCAGCTCGAACGCGAGGGCCTGGTCCACAGCGGCTGGCACCGTCCCACCACCGTCGTCGAGGTGACGCCTGGCGACGTCGAGGAGGTCTACTCCGTCCGCGCCGCGCTCGACCGCCTCGCCGCCACCACCGCCCGCGCGGGCGCGACACCCGGCGACCTGGCCCGGCTCGACGAGCTGGTGGACACGATGGCGGCGGAGGTCGCCCACGCCGACGGCCCACGCCTGCTGGCCCTCGACATCGCCTTCCACGACCACGTTTACGCGGCCGCGGGCAACCGCCGCCTCACCGACGCGTGGCAGGCGGTGCGGTCGCAGGTGTACTTGTTCCAGCTCCAGCGGGTGTCGCTGAGTCATGACCACTACCGCTCGCGCGTAGTGAGTGAACACCGCGAACTGGCGAACCTGCTGCGCGACGGCGACCCGGACGCGCTGGCCCGGGTCGCCGAGGAACACGTGGACTCCGCTCGGCGCAGCCTGCTCACCGATCTGGCGAAACCCCGACAGACTTGACCCGCCTCAACTGTCCACAGAGGACGTCTCAACCGGTCGCGCCGCCGCCGCGGCCAGTGCCGCCTCGATCCGCCTGTTGCTGGTCATCCCGGCCACCACCACCGTCATCACCGCCAGCACCCCGGCAGCGGCCAGGTACGGCGCACGCAGCCCGGCCACCGACGCCAGCCAGCCGCCCATCACCGCGCCGATCGGGCCGGCCGAGATGGCCACCAGGCGGGACGCCGCGCCGACTCGGCCCATCAGGCGGGCCGGGACGATGGCCTGGCGCACGGACCAGCCGAGCACCATCGTCGCCGCCATCGCGCAGCCGCAGAGGACAAAGGCGGCGCCGGCCCAGATGCCGTTGGTCGCGAAGCCGACCACCAGCATCGCAGCCACCTCGGCCACCACCGTCACCGTGAGCGCGGTCCCGGTGCCCAAGCTCTTCTCCAACGGCCCGGCCAGGAACGCGCCGATCAAGCCGCCGAGCGCCTCGGCCGCGAGCAGCAGGCCGTAGCCCACCGAATGCAGGCCGAGCACATCGCGCGCATACAGCGCTAGCACGGCTTCCGCGCCCGCGTAAGCAAAGTTGCCGACGGCAGGCCGTAGCGCGAGCCCCAGCAGGACCCGGTCTCGCAGCACGTACGACGCACCCTCGCGCGCGTCGGCCCACAAGCTCCGGCCCGGCTCCCGCGGGGGCGGCGGCACCTTCGGCAGCGACCGGATCAGCAAAGCGCTGCCCACGAACGAAACCGCGTCCACCACAAACGGCAGCGTGCGCCCGACCGAGAACAGGAAGCTGCCCGCGGGCGGCCCGAGGAACTGCCCGGCCGCGGTCGACGCGCCGCGCAGGCGGCTGTTCGCCTTACGCAGCAACGTCCGGTCGCGCGCGAGCAGGTCCGGCAGGTACGCCTGCGCGGCCGTGTCGAAGAACAGCTCCCCGACCCCGAGCAGGAAAGCCAGCACCAGCAACGCGGGGATGCCGATCAGCCCCGTCGCCCCGGCCAGCACCGTGACCAGCAGCAGCACCGCCCGCGCGGCGTCCGCGAGCCACATCGTGCGCCGCCGGTCCCAGCGGTCCACCAGCGCGCCGCCGACCAGCCCCAGCACGGGGTACGGCAGCAGCGCCGCCACCGTCACCAGGCTGACCACCACGGGGTCGCTGCTCAGCGCGACGGCGAACAGCGGCAGCGCGGCCATGTACGCGCCGTCGCCCAGCGAGGAAACCGTTGCGGCCGACCACAGGCGCCCGAAGGCGCGCGGCATCTTGGGCTCGGTCATCAGGCCGCTCCAGGGCCGGGGCGGAAGAACGCGATCGCGGCGGTGGCCGCCGGCTCGTCCGGGTCACGCGCGTCCCGCAGCTCGTCGAGCAGCTCGCCGAGGCGTCGTTCGAACTCCGCGAACTGCGCCTCGCCGATCCGGCTGTGCTGCATCCGCACCCAGCGCGGCGAGCCCTCCGGCGCGGTCTCCAGGTCGGCGAGCGCGTGCCGCATCAGCACGTCGCCCTGCCCCGGCGCGGGTTCCGGCAGCTCGATCCGGCGCGCGACGTGCGCGTAGTACCGCTCTACCACCCCGCGCACCTTCCGCGTGCGCACGACGTGGATCAGCCCGGCGCGCTCCAGCACGCGCACGTGGTAGCTCGAGCTGCCCTTCGCCAGCTCGAGCCGCTCGGCGATCTGCGTGATCGTCGCCGGCCCGTCGCGCAGCACCGCGAGCACGCGGTGGCGCACCAGATTGCTGACCGCCCGCAGCTGTTCCGTGGTCCGGACGTGGACGGTCTCGTCCGGCGGTGTGTAGTCGTCCCCAGTCATGGGAATCAATGGTCAACGAGTCTTGACCATTCGTCAAGTGAAAAAGCCCCCGGAACGGATCCGGGGGCTTTTCGCGCGTCCGGCTCAGCCGCCGAAGAGGGTGACGACCTTCAAGATCAACTCGTACACGCCGTAGACGAACGGGACCAGCACCCACAGCCACGCGATGACCAGCAGGGCCGTGCGCGCGCCCGAACGCGCCACCACGGGCTCTTCCGAAGGTGCGCTCACCAAGCCTCACTCCCCACCTGGTCGACGCCCACGGGCTCGTGGAACTTCTCCTTGACCGGCCGCACGAACTCGTTCGCGATGAAGCCCACCACGAGCAGCGCGATCATGATGTAGAACGACGTCGCGTACAGGTCCGGCCCGGACTTGCCGGCCGACTTCTCGCTGTCCGCGATGCCGTCGACGATCAGCGGGCCGAGCACGCCGGCCACCGACCACGCGGTGAGCAGCCGGCCGTGGATCGCGCCCACCTGGTAGTTGCCGAACAGGTCCTTCAGGTACGCCGGGAGCGTCGCGAAACCACCGCCGTAGAAGGAGAGGATCAGCATGGCGCAGAGCACGAACAGGACCTTCGACGAGTTCGTGGTCAGCGCGATGACCAGATACAGCAGGGCGCCGACGCCGAGGTAGAAGCGGTAGATGTTCTTACGCCCCACCAGGTCCGAAGTGGACGACCAGACGAACCGGCCCAGCATGTTCGTCAGTGACAGCATCGCGACGAACCCGGCGGCCGCCGCGGTGCCGACCGGGGTCGAGGTGTTCTTGAAGAAGTCCCCGATCATCGGCGCGGCCTTCTCCAGGATGCCGATGCCAGCGGTCACGTTGAGGCACAACACGATCCACAGGCACCAGAACTGCGGCGTCTTGAGCGCGTTGGCCGCCGAGACGTTGCCGGCGGAGATCATCGCCTTGGCCTGCACGGCCTTCGGCTCGAAGCCCCGCGGCTTCCAGACCTCGGCCGGCACGCGCACGATCAGCACGCCCATGGTCATGAACACCGCGTAGACGATGCCGTGGATCAGGAACGCGGTCGCGATGTCGCCGGTGGTGGGCGCGGTGCCGAGCATCGCCGAGGACCACGGCGAGGCGATCAGCGCGCCACCGCCGAAGCCCATGATCGCGATGCCGGTGGCCATGCCCGGCCGGTCGGGGAACCACTTGATCAGCGTCGACACCGGGGAGATGTAGCCGATGCCGAGCCCGATCCCGCCGATGCCGCCGTAGCCGACGACCACCAGCCAGAACTGCCCGGTCGCCACGCCGAGCGCGGAGACCAGGAAGCCGGCGCCGAAGCACACGGTCGCGACGAACATCGCCCAGCGCGGGCCGTTCTTCTCGACCAGGGTGCCGCCGAATGCCGCCGAGAGCCCGAGCATCACGATGCCGAGCTGGAACGGCAGGCCGGACTGGGTGCCCGAGAGGTGCATGGTCTTCTCGAGCGGGGTCTTGAAAACGCTCCACGCGTAGGCTTGGCCGATCGACAGGTGGATCGAAAGCGCCGCCGGCGGGACCAGCCAGCGCGTCCAGCCGGGCGGTGCGACGATACGAGAGCGGGCCAGGAAGCCGATGGCCATCGTCAGACTCCTCCGAACTGTGGGTGGTTCAGGGAATGTATTACCAAATTCCCGGCGTTGCACCGTCTGAATGTCGTACGTTCGGGCCGAGTTCCGAGGAGAGGTGGACAAATGGGTCGGGTCACCGTGCGCCGTCCGGTGCGCAAGATCACCGCCGACGGTGAGCGCCGGCGGCCGGATTCACTGGCCGCCGAAGAGCCGCTGGAGCTTCGGGTCGGCGGGAAAGCGCTGGCAGTGACCATGCGCACGCCGGGGCACGACGTCGAACTGGCCCACGGCTTCCTGCTCTCGGAAGGCGTGCTCGGCTCCCGCGAGGACGTCTCGACCGCCCGCTACTGCGACGGCGTGGACGATCAGGGAAGAAATACTTACAACGTCCTGGATGTGACACTCGCACCTGGAGTGGCTCCACCCGAGACAGGCGTGGAGCGGAACTTCTACACCACCTCCTCGTGCGGCGTCTGCGGCAAGGCCGCGCTGGACGCCGTGAAGCTGCGCAGCCGGTTCTCCCCCGCCGAGTCCACTTTCGCGGTGAAGACCGACGTGCTGGTGAAGCTGCCGGACCGGTTGCGGGAGCAGCAGAAGGTGTTCGCCTCGACCGGCGGGCTGCACGCCGCCGCGCTGTTCGACCCGGACGGCGAGCTGCTGGTGGTCCGCGAGGACGTCGGCCGGCACAACGCCGTGGACAAGGTGCTCGGCTGGGCGCTGCAGTCCGGCCGGATTCCCGCGCCCGGCCACGGATTGCTGGTCTCCGGCCGCACCTCCTTCGAGCTGGTGCAGAAGGCCGCGATGGCCGGCATCGGATTGCTGGCCGCGGTGTCCGCGCCGTCCTCGCTGGCCGTGGAGCTGGCGGAGGAGAACGGCATGACGCTGATCGGCTTCCTGCGCGGCGACAGCCTGAACCTCTACACCGGCGACCACCGGGTGCTGACCTAGGCCGTCAGTCCGGCCACAAAGTCCTGACGGCGTCCGGAAAACCGGCCACCCCACGCGGTCCGAGCAGCGCCAGGTTGAACAGGAACCCGGGCAGGATCGACAGGATCACCTGGGCGAGCGCGTCCGCGGGCGCCCCGGCCCAGGTGCCGTCCCGCTGCCGCGCGCGGACGAGCGCGGCCACGTCCGCGCCCATGGCGACGGTCGCCGCTTCCAGCCGCTCGGCCAGCTCGGGATTGCGCAGGGCTTCGGACCAGACCATCAACGCCATCGCGGCCAGCTGCCGGTCGCGGTGCCGTTCGACGACCGCGGTCAGCAGCTCCGCCATCACCTGACCGACGCCGCGATCGCCGTCGCCGCGGGCCAGCGCAGTGGTCAGGACCTCCGCGACGTCGTCCAGATTCTGGGCCGCGACGCCGACGATCAGGTCCTCCTTCTTCGGGAAGTACCGGTAGACCGCGCCCGCGGACTTGCCGGCCTCGGTGAACACGTCCTGCATGGACGTGCGGTGGAAACCGTTGCGGACAAAGCAGCTCCGCGCCGCCGCCAGGATCTCGGCGCGCTGGTCGTCCTTGTACTGCTGGCTCACCCGCGGCATGGGCCCGTCCTCCCCGGCCGGTTTGACAACCCGGCGCGGCCGAGCCTACCGTAAAAGAAAGCGGACGTCCGTCCTCTTTTATCGCCCAAGGAGGATCACCATGCCGATCACCCCCGTCCCGGCGGTCACCATCACCCCGGTCGCGCACTTCCCGAAGGGCTACTTCCTGGAGAACCTCGCGGTCCGCGCCGACGGGTCCGTGCTCGTCACCACGGTCATCCAGCAGGAGCTCTGGCTCGTGCCGGGCACCGCGCCGGCGACCCCGGTTCTGGTGCACCGCTTCGACTTCCCGGTCACCGGCGTCGTCGAGGCCGAGCCCGACGTCTTCCTGGTCAGCGTGACCGCGGGCTACACCACCCACGAATCACACCTGGTGCGGATCGACCTCAACGGCTGGACGCCCGGCGAGCCGGTCGCCCCGGAAATCATCCTCACTTTCGACGACCGCGTCCGCGCGCTCAACGGGAGCTGCCTGCTCGGCCCCCGGGTGCTCGCCGTCGCCGACTGCTTCGCCGGGCTGATCTGGCGGGTCGACCTGGACGAGGGCGCGCGGCACGCGACCGCCCGGGTCTGGCTGGCCCACGACACCATGGCGGACGACCCGGACGGCGAGGTCGCGCCGCCGCGGCAACCGGGCGTCAACGGGGTTCGTTACAGCGCGCGGACCGGATACCTCTACTACACCTCGACCGCGCAGCAGGTGTTCATGCGCGTCCCGGTCGACCCGGCGACGCTCGATCCGGCCGGGAGCCCCGAATTCGTCGCCGCGATCGACAACGCCGACGACTTCTGCCTCGATGAGGAAGCCGGATTCGCTTATGTCACCAGGCATCGCGCCAACACGCTCGACCGGGTGCCGCTGGCCCCGCGGCACGGCAGCGAGGTCCGCCACCTCGCCGGCGACCCGTTCGACGAGCTGCTGGCCGGGCCGTCCAGCGCCGCCTGGAGCCGGGACCCCGGCCGGGTCATGTACGTGACCACGGACGGCGGCACCACCGCGCCGCCCGGCGGGATCGTCCGCGAGGCCATGCTGCTGCGCGTCGAACTGCACACAGTGGACAATCCTAACTAGACGGGACCCAGTTCCCGTGGAACCCGTGCGGCACCCGGTCCGGCAGGTGCACCGTCGCCACGGTCTCCAGCGTCGCCGCGTCCAGCAGCGAAAGCTCACTGCGGTGGGTGGCGGCGTCGAACACGAAGCCCATCAGCACGCCCTCGTCCTCGGCAGCGTCCACATGGGACGGGATGAACACGAACTCGCCCGGCCGGCGGCCCGCGCCGAACGAGCGCGCCGACGAGGATCCCTTGGCCAGGTCGTGTTTGTACAGTTCACCGGAGCCGCTGGACCCATTGTCGGTCGCCACCGCGTACCCGTACCGGTGCGGCAGCCCGACCAGCCGCTCGTCGACCCGCGGGAATTCCTGGCCGTGCTCGTCGAGGCGTTCCTCCAGCACCTTCCCGGCGGACAGCTCGACGGTCCACCGGTCCAGCGTCGGCGTGCCCCGCTCGGGGCCGCGCAGCTCCCGGTCGAACATCTTCGGGTGCCGGACCACGTCGAGCACCACCCGATCACCCTCGTCGTAGGCGTTGAGCGGGTGGAAGACGTAACACGGCCCCACGTCGAACCAGCGGACGTCGCCGTTGCCCCCCTCGCGCGGCATCACCCCGACCCGCGCCGGGTAACGCGGGTTCCAGCGGTACGGCAGTGAGCTGACCCCGCGCCCGGCCATGGCGCGCAACGGATCCGGGGCGCCCACCGCCACCGGCGCCTGGTCCGGGTCGAAGGTGACCGGCAGGTCGTAGAACACCACATACCGCTCGGTGAGGGAGAAGTCGTGCATCATCGGCGCCCCGGCCACCTCGATGTCGACGACCCGGCGGGCCCGGCCGTCGGTGCCGATCACGCTGTACTGCACCTGGTTCCCGAGCCCGAAGCGGTACGAGACGGCGTGCAGCTCACCGGTGCGCGGATCCCGTTTCGGGTGGGCGGTGTAGCCGCCGGTCAGGGTGCCGTCGAAATCGCACGGGCCGACCGTGTCGAGTTCCTCGGTCAGCTCCCACTGCGGCAGCCCGCCCTCCACCAGCGCGAGCGTGCGGCCGGCGTGCCCGATCACGTTGGTATTGGCGCCGGGGCCGGTGCTCGGGCCGGCGTCGGGCTCCCCGAGCAGCCCGGCGAGGTGCGGGGTGCGGATCCAGCGGTTGCGGTACCACTCGGCGCGGCCGTCGCGCAGCCGGACGCCGTGGACCATGCCGTCGCCGAGGAACCAGTGGTAGCTCTCCGGGTCGGTGCCGGGAGGTGGATTGGGGCCGTTGCGCAGATAACGGCCGTCCAGGTACTCGGGGATGTGCCCGGTCACCTCGAGCCGCGTGCTCGTGTGCTCGTGGCCGACCGGGGCGTAGTTGTCTTCGAGGAACTGGTTGACCATCGTGCCCTCCCAAGCCATAACCCTGTTATGGAACTCAGGTATAACAGGGTTATGCGATACTGGCAAGCATGACCGAGAAGCCTCGCGGCAGCGATGTGAAGGAACGGCTCGTCGAAGCCGCGGTGCGCCTGCTCGCCGACAGCGGCCCCGAGGCGCTCCAGGCGCGCAAGATCGCGGCCGAGGCAGGAACGTCCACAATGGCCGTTTATACGCATTTCGGCGGAATGGCGGCGTTGCTGGACGCCGTGGCGGCGGAGGGATTCCGGCGGCTGAGCGCCGATCTGGCCGCGGTCACGCCGACGGAAGACCCGGTGGCCGACCTCCTCGCACTGTCGCTGGCATACCGGCACACAGCGCGGGCGCACCCGGAGCTGTTCGCGGTCACCTTCGGCCGGGCGAAGGGCCTGAGCCTGGCCGAGGTCGTCGCCTCGGGCGACTCGAACGAGGGAAGCACGGCGTTCGGCTACCTGCTGCGGGCCACCGAGCGGGCGATCGAGGCCGGCCGCTTCCACGGGGAGCCGTTCCCGGCCGCGGCGCAGCTCTGGAGCGCGGTGCACGGGTACGTCACGCTGGAGACTTCCGGGCACTTCGGGCAGCGCCGGCAGGATGTCGAGGACATCTTGGTGCCACTGGGGGTGACCCTGGCGATCGGGCTCGGGGACACTGCCGAAGCGGCCCGCCGATCCGGCGAGGCCGGCCTGGCCGGCTGGCACCGGGCGGAAACGCGCAGCAGCATGGAGACCGACGAAGGCAACGCCTGAGCGCCGAGCCGCGTCCTAATGGGTGTGGGGGACGGAGATCAGGTGCGCGAAACGGACGAACCCGCGGCGAACCGGCGGTGGATGAGCCGCCGCTCGGCGCTGATCGCGGGTGCCTCGGGACTCGGCGTGGCCGGGCTGGCCGTGGGGACGGCCACCGGAGCCGTGCCGTTCAGTCAGGCGCTGCAACGGGTGCTGGGCGTCGCGTCGTCCACTCCCGTCACCCAGCTCGGCAGCATGCGGGTGGAGCGGGTGCACTCGGCCGCGCGCGGGCGTGACGTCGACCTGGTGTTCCTGCTGCCGAGCAAGAAGCCGCCGCACGGCCTGCCGATGTCACTGATGCTGCACGGCCTGCACGGCACCGCGCGCAACGCCGCACCGAGCGGCCTGCTGAAGCAGCTGGCGAGTGACGTCGCCCGCAAGGCCGCGCCCGCGTACGGCTACGTCGCCGTCGACGGCGGCGACAACTACTGGCACCAGGTCCACCCCGGCGACGACCCGATGGCGATGCTGCTGGAGGAGGTCCCGCAGTGGCTGCGCGCCCGCGGCTTCGCCGGCCCGGACGGCCTGCCGTTCGCCTGCTCGGGCGTCTCCATGGGCGGTTTCGGCGCCATGCTGTACGGCCGCCGCCGCCTCGAACGCCGCCAGCCGCCCGAGGCCATCGCGGCCATCTCCCCCGCGCTCATCACGTCGTGGCCGGAAATGGCGAAGCGCCACATCTTCACCGGCATGACCGACTGGACGGCGCTGGACCCGCTCCGCCACCTCAACGCGCTGCAGGGCGTCCCGACGGCTGTGTGGTGCGGCACCGAGGACTCGTTCATCACCGGGGTGCGCCGGTACATCGCCGCCACCCACCCGGCCATCGGCTACACCGCGAAGGGCAAGCACACCGACGCGTTTTTCCACTCGGTGGTGCCGAGCCTGGTGAGCTTCGTCGGCAAGCACCTGCCCCGCACCGCCTGAGCGGCAGGGCCCTCGGTCAGGAAGAGACCCAGCGGCCGACGACCGAGATCAGCCAGAAGCCGACCATCGTCGCGACCACGAAGAGGGTGGCCCAGCGCAGCTGCAGCGGGCGGGTTTCCGCGGCGCGCAGCAGGCGCAGGAAGTACCAGGCGCCGGCGAACAGCGGGATCGGGATGAGCGGCAGCGCCGAAAGCCGGGTCCCGACCGCGACCAGGCAGACCGCCGCGAAGACCGCCAGCATGATGGTGGAAGCGCGGTAGAGCCACGGGCAGCGGGTCAGCACCGAGGCCACGACCCGCTCGCTCAGCTCGACAATGCCGACGGAAGGGCCCGAGGGCTCGTCGGTCTCGAGGGGAACCACCGGTTCGGCCGATTCGACGGTCGTGTGGTCCCCGGGGGCTGCGGTCAGCGGCACGGTTGTCATCCACTCCATTATCGCGCCTGCCGCGAACACCTCGTCAGCGGACTCTCACAACACAGTATTCCGCGGCCGCCCGAGTGCTGAATCCGGGCGGCCGCGGAACTGCGATCAGGCCGACTTCTCGCCACGCTCGCTGCGCGCGCGGCGGGAGGGCTGCCGCGCCACGATCGTGGGATTCACGTTCTCCCGGACCGTCTGCTCGGTGATCACGACCTTCGCCACGTCGTCGCGGCTCGGGATGTCGTACATCACCGGCTGGAGGACCTCTTCCATGATCGCGCGCAGGCCACGGGCACCGGTGCCCCGCAGCACCGCCTGGTCGGCGATCGCCTCCAGCGCGGTCTTGGTGAACTCCAGCTCGACGTTGTCCATCTCGAAGAGCTTCATGTACTGCTTCACCAGCGCGTTGCGGGGCTGGGTGAGGATCGAGACCAGCGACTCCTTGTCCAGGTGGTTCACCGTGGCGACCACCGGGAGGCGGCCGATGAACTCCGGGATGAGGCCGAACTTGATCAGGTCCTCGGGCATCGTCTCGGAGAAGACGTCACTGCCCTCGATCTCGGCCTTGGTGCGGATCTCCGCGCCGAAGCCGAGGCCGCGCTTGCCCACGCGCTCGTTGATGATCTTCTCCAGCCCGGCGAAGGCGCCGGCCACGATGAACAGCACGTTCGTCGTGTCGATCTGGATGAACTCCTGGTGCGGGTGCTTGCGCCCGCCCTGCGGCGGCACCGACGCCGTGGTCCCCTCGAGAATCTTCAGCAGCGCCTGCTGCACACCCTCGCCGGAGACGTCACGCGTGATCGACGGGTTCTCCGACTTGCGGGCGATCTTGTCGACCTCGTCGATGTAGATGATGCCCGTCTCGGCGCGCTTGACGTCGTAGTCGGCCGCCTGGATCAGCTTCAGGAGGATGTTCTCGACGTCCTCGCCGACATACCCGGCCTCGGTCAGCGCCGTGGCGTCCGCGATGGCGAACGGCACGTTCAGCAGCTTCGCCAGCGTCTGCGCGAGGTAGGTCTTGCCGCAGCCGGTGGGGCCGAGCATCAGGATGTTGGACTTCGCCAGCTCGACCGGCTCGTCCTTGGAGTCCTTGGGCCCGGCCTTGTCGTCGGCCTGGATGCGCTTGTAGTGGTTGTAGACCGCGACGGCCAGTGTCTTCTTCGCGTCGTCCTGGCCGATGATGTACTGCTCGAGGAACTCGTGGATGTCGGCGGGCTTCGGCAGCTCGTCGAGCTTCACGTCGCCGGCTTCGGCCAGCTCCTCTTCGATGATCTCGTTGCAGAGGTCGATGCACTCATCGCAGATGTAGACCCCGGGGCCGGCAATGAGCTTCTTCACCTGCTTTTGGCTCTTCCCGCAGAAAGAACATTTCAGCAGGTCGCCGCCGTCACCGATCCGTGCCATGGCCGTTGACCTCGTCCCCTCCGGTGCGCGAAACACGCACCTGACACTTCGCTCGCCGCCCCGGCCGCTGCCCGATCGCACCGGGGCCTCACGCATTGCCACTGACGGTACCCGTCCGAAGCCGCGAGCGGGAACACCCGCGGCCCCTACCGGGCAAGTAGGGCTCGACACTAGACCAGGAAACCGGTACGTGTCGTCACTCCGACACGCACCGGTCCCGGTGAATCAGAGCGCCGAAGCCTTCCGGTACGGAAGCACCTCGTCGATCAGGCCGTAGGCCTTGGCCTCCTCGGCGGTGAGGATCTTGTCCCGCTCGATGTCGGCCTTGATCTGGTCCGGCTCCTTGTTCGTGTGCTTGGCCAGGATGACCTCCATCTGGCGCCGCACCCGCTGGATCTCGTTGGCCTGGATCTCCAGGTCCGAGACCTGCCCGTAGGTGCCCTCGGTGGCCGGCTGGTGGATCAGCACGCGGGCGTTGGGCAGCGCCATGCGCTTGCCCGGGGTGCCCGCCGCCAGCAGCACCGCGGCGGCCGAGGCCGCCTGGCCGAGGCACACGGTGGAGATGTCCGGGCGGATGTACTGCATGGTGTCGTAGATCGCCATCAGCGAGGTGAACGACCCGCCCGGGGAGTTGATGTAGATGCTGATGTCGCGGTCCGGGTCCTCGTGCTCGAGGTGCAGCAGCTGGGCCATCACGTCGTTGGCCGACGCGTCGTCCACCTGCACCCCGAGGAAGATCGTCCGCTCCTCGTACAGCTTGTTGTACGGGTTGGACTCCTTCACGCCGTAGCTGGTGCGCTCGACGTAGGAGGGCAGGATGTACCGCGATTGCGGGGTCTGCGGAGCCCGGAAGTCACCCGGGAGCCGGAAATTGCTCATGAGAGGTCTCCTGTGTGCTTCGCGCTCAGTTGGTCGGGTTGAGGCCGTTGCCGTCGCCGCGGCTCAGCACGTGGTCGACGAAGCCGTAGTCCTTCGCCTCCTGCGCGGTGAACCAGCGGTCGCGGTCGCCGTCCGCGATGATCTGCTCGGTGGTCTGCCCGGTCTGCTCGGCCGTGATCTTGGCCAGCTCCTGCTTCCACTTGTTGAACAGATCGGCCTGGATCGCGATGTCCGAGGCCGTGCCGCCGACGCCCGCCGACGGCTGGTGCATCAGGATCCTGGCGTGCGGGAGCGCGTACCGCTTGCCCGGCGTGCCCGAGGAGAGCAGGAACTGCCCCATCGAGGCCGCCATGCCCATGGCGTAGGTCGCCACGTCCGGCTTGATCAGCTGCATGGTGTCGTAGATGGCGAACCCGGCGGTGACCGAGCCGCCCGGGGAGTTGATGTAGAACCGGATGTCGGACTCGGCGTCGTCCGCGTCGAGCAGCAACAGCTGCGCGGTGATCCGGTTGGCGATCTCGTCGTTGACCTCGGAGCCGAGGACGACGATGCGCTCCTGGAGCAATCGCTCGAACACCGAGTCGGTGAGGGTCAGCCCCGCGGTGCCGGTCCGCCCCTCGGGCATGTGCTGCTTCACGTCTGCCTGCCTTTTCGCCGGCGGCGGCCCGTGTCGTACCAGGCGCCGCTGTCGTCTTCAGATGCTTGACTAACAACCGACCCTAACGAACTTGGGCGGTGCAGAATGCCTCACACCGCCCAAGTTCGCTTACAGCTTCACTCCGCCGGGGTCTTGGCCGCTTCCTCGGTGACCTGCGTCTCCTCGGTACCGCTTTCGACGCCGCCTTCGACCACCGCGGGGGTGTCGGCCTCGTCACCGGCGCCGAACAGCTCCGAGAGGTCGACCTCCTCGCCCGAGGCGTTCTTGACCGTGGTGCCGCGGACCACCGAGGCGAGCGCCTTGCCGCGGCGCACGTCGGCGTAGATCGCGGTCAGCTGGCCCGACTGCTGGGCGCGCTGCACGTACTCGTCCGGGCTGACGCCGAAGCGCTGGGCCTGGTACATGATCCGCTCGGTGAGCTCGGCGTCGTTGACCGACGTCTGCTCCTTGTCGGCGATGGTGTCCAGCAGCAGCTGCGTGCGGACGGCCTTCTCCGACTCCTCCTGGACCTCGGCGTTGAACTCGTCCAGCGTGCGGCCCTCGGCCTCGAGCGCCTTCGCGAACTGCTCTTCGTCGTGGTCGAACGGGTGCACTGCGTCGTGCTTGCGGTTCTCGATCTCGCCCTCGAGCACCTTCTCCGGGATCGGCACCTCGGTGCGCTCCAGGAGGATGTCCAGGACCTGGTCGCGAGCCTGTACGCCCTGCTGCATCTTCTTGACCCGGGCGAGGCGCTCGCTCAGGTCGGCCTTCAGCTCGTCGATCGTGTCGAACTCGCTGGCCAGCTGGGCGAACTCGTCGTCGGCTTCGGGCAGCTCCCGCTGCTTGACCGACTGGACGGTCACGGTCACCTCGGCGTCCTTGCCGGCGTGGTCGCCGGCGACGAGCTGGGTGGTGAACGTCTTGGTGTCGCCGGCGCTGGCGCCGATGATCGCGTCGTCGATGCCGTCCACGAGCTGGCCGGAGCCGATCTCGTAGGACAGGCCGGTGGTGGAGGCCTCCTCCACGGTCTCGCCGTCGACGGTCGCCGACAGGTCGACGGAGACGAAGTCGCCGTTCTCGGCCGGGCGCTCGACGCCGGTGAGGGTGCCGAAGCGGGCGCGCAGCTCGTCCAGCTGCTCGGCGACCTCCGCGTCGGTGGTCTCGACGTCGTCGACGCTGATCTCAAGACCTTCGAGGTCCGGCAGCTCGATCTCCGGCCGCACGTCCACCTCGGCGGTGAACTCGAGCACCTCGCGGTCCTCGATCTTGGTCACCTCGAACTCGGGCTGGCCCAGCGTGCGGACCTCCCCGGCGCGGACGGCCTCGATGTACTTGGCCGGGATGGCCTCGTTGACGACCTCGTCGAGCACCGGCGCACGGCCGATCCGGCTTTCCAGGACGCGAGCGGGCGCCTTGCCGGGCCGGAAGCCCGGGATGCGCACCTGCTGGGCGATCTTGCGGTAGGCGCGGTCGAAGTTCGGCTTGAGCTCGTCGAACGGCACCTCGACATTGATCTTGACTCGCGTCGGGCTGAGCTGCTCGACGGTGCTCTTCAAGGTCTTCTCCTCGAGCGGTAAACGATGGGGTTGGACAATCCGCGGATTGGCCCCGGTCACCTGCAGACCGGGACGACCGAGTCTAGGCCAGGGGTGCGGGCGGACCGGGCCGGGGGCCATCGGACAACCTCGCCGAGCAGCGGCAGAGCGCCTGCACCGGCGCGCACGGGCGCCGCTTTGCACAGTACTTGCGCCGCTGTCGCCTTGACGCCGGCGCGAATTCCTCGCGGGACGTGCGCGAAACCCGATGTACAAATGCCGTCCGGTTGTCTAGTGTGTCACCGCTCGACCAGGAGCGCTCAAGGCGAGGAGCCGCGGATGCCCGTCGTCGACAGCCGCCCGCCCGGAGCGGGGGAACGGAGCCCGGCCACGGTCCCCGGCCCGCGGATCTCGCTGCCTCCGGTGTCACTCCCCGCACTCGCGTTGTTCCTCTGCGGGCTCGCCCTGTGGGCCACCGCCGCCTGGCTGCTGCTGGCGGGCCTGGCCTCGCCCTGGCTGACCATTCCGCTGGACGTGCTCGCCACGTTCGTCATGTTCACCGTCGCGCACGAGTCGGCGCACCACACGGCCGGCCGGCTGACCTGGCTGAACGAGGTCCTCGGCCGGCTGTCGACCCTGTTCGTCGCGGCCTACGGCTCGTTCCCGCTGTTCCGCTCGCTGCACCTGAGCAGCCACCACCACGCCACGAGCGCGCGCCCGGACCCGTGGGTGACGCAAGGGCGGTGGTGGCAGCTGCCGTTCCGCTGGTTGACGATCGACTTCCGCTTCGCGCGCCACCTCCCCCAGCACCTTCGCGGCCGGCCGTCGGGCGAGCGCACCGAGGGACTGGTGGCGCTGGCCGCGTTCGCCGCGCTGGCGACGGTCCTGGTCGCCGCCGGGTACGGCTGGGAGCTGCTGGTGCTCTACCTGATCCCGCAACGGCTGGGGCTCGGGTTGATGATGTGGTGGTTCGGCTGGCTGCCGCACCACCAGGCGTCGGCCGAGCAGCCACCCGGGCGGGTGCGGGCGGGGCTCAGGTGGCTGATGAAACCGGTGCTGCTGCACCGGAATTACTACCTGCTGCACCAGCTCCGCCCGGTCGTCCCGTTCCACCGTTATCTGCGCACGCGCGCCGCGCCGGCCGGCCCGTGGGGCCGTGAGCTGACCACGACGGAACACCGCGCGTGGCGCCGGCTGACGAAGAGCTTCGCCGAGCCGCCCGCGCCCCCGGCCGCGCCGGAGCCCGGCCCGCGACGGTTCCACCGGCTGCTGGTGGACCACGTCGAGCCCACCGGCGAGGACGCCGTGGTGATCACCTTCGCCGTGCCGGACCAGCTGCGCGAGACGTTCCGGCACCGGGCCGGCCAGCACGTGGCGGTGCGCGCCCTGATCGGTGGAATGCCGGTGCGGCGCACGTACTCGATCTGCTCCGCCGAAGGGAGCGGCCTGCTGCGCATCGCGGTGCGGCGGCGCGACGGCGGGGCGTTTTCCTCGTACGCCAACTCGCAGCTGCGGGCCGGCGACCAGCTGGACGTGCTGCCGCCTTCGGGCGGGTTCACGCTGACGCCCGTGCCCGGCCGGGCCGCGCATTACGTCGCGCTCGCGGCGGGCAGCGGCATCACGCCGGTGCTGTCGATCCTCGCGACGGCTTTGCGCGACGAGCCGCACAGCCGCGCGACCCTGTTGTTCGTCAACACTTCCGGAGCCACCACGATGTTCGCCGACGAGATCGGCGCGCTGGCGCGGCAGTGGGCCGGACGGCTGCACGTCATCCACTACCGCACCGACGAGCGTGACCCGGACCTGCACGCGCACCGCCCGGCCCGGCATTTCGACACCGTCGGCGAGGCGCTGGCGATCTCGCACGAGCGGTACCTCAGCGGCCGCCTCGACGGCACCCGGCTGCGCGCGCTGCTGCAGAACCGGCTCCACCCGGCGAAAGTCGACCGCTGGTTCCTGTGCGGCCCGCGCGGTCTGCTGGACCTGGTGAAGCAGACGCTGGCGGAGAACTACGTGCCGGACGAGGACGTCCACTTCGAGCTGTTCGCGGGAGCGCCCGCGCGACGGCCGCAGGGGGCGCCGGCCAAGCTGTCGGTGAACGTGGGGAACCTGACCAGTGAGGTGGTCACGAAGCCGGGCGAGACCGTGCTGGACGCTTCGCTGCGCGCCGGCCTCGACGTGCCGTACTCCTGCACCGGCGGCGCGTGCGGCAGCTGTGTGGCGAGGCTGGCGCGCGGCCGCGTCGACATGGACGTCCGCTACGCCCCGACCGAGGCCGACGTGGCAGAGAACCGGATCCTGACCTGCCGCGCCCGGCCGACCACCGCCGAACTGGCCGTCGACTACGACCGCTGAGCCGCTTGGGCCGGTACGGTGCCGGTCGTGGATGCCGCCGCGGCTGTCTCCCGGCTCACCGGCCGCACGGTCACCGCTACGAGACGGATGTCCGGTGCGCTGACCGAAGCCGTCCTGGACGGTGGGGATGTGGTGGTGGTCAAGCGGGGGCACGCGCCCGGTGCCACGGCCGCGGAGGGCGCGGGGCTTCGCTGGCTGGCTGAGCCCGCTGTGGTGCCGATCCCGGTGGTGCACGGGTATGACGAGCAGTGGCTGGTTCTCGACCGGATCGACGAACGGGCGGCGGGGCTAGGGGGCGGCGGACGGATCGGTCGGGGGCAGTCTGGCCGCGGCACGATGGACACGGCGGCGCGGCTGGGCCGTGACCTCGCCGCACTGCATGCCGCCGGTGCGCCCGCGTTCGGCTCTCCTCCCCCGGACGCCCCGGCCGCCGCGTGGATCGGCCTGGCGCCGATGGAAAACACGCCGGGCCCGGACTGGCCGGAGTGGTACGCCGAGCACCGCGTCCGGCCGTACGTCCGCCTCGCCCGGGACCGGGGGACGCTGAGCGCCGAGGAGGCCGGGGCGTTCGACCGGGTCTGCGATCGGCTCCCGGCGCTGTCCGGCCCGCCGGAACCGCCGTCCCGCCTCCACGGCGATCTGTGGAACGGCAACGTCCTGTGGACGCGGGACGGCGCGTACCTCATCGACCCGGCAGCCCACGGTGGGCACCGCGAAACCGACCTGGCGATGCTGGACCTGTTCGGCTGCCCGGGGCTGGACCGGATCCTCGGCGCCTACGCCGAAACCGCGCCGCTGTCCCCCGGCTGGCGTGAGCGAATCGAACTGCACCAGCTGTTTCCGCTGTTGGTGCACACGGTCCTGTTCGGCCGCTCGTACGCCACGCAGGCTTTGTCGATCGCTCAACGGTTGTCCTGACGCGCGACTGTCCTATACAGACAGTCCACTTGCGTCTCAACGAGGGCTCAGTTCCCCGATCCGGTGCCGCCCGGCGGCGTGCCACCCGGGCCTCCGGTGGTGGTGCTGGTCTCCGTGATCGAGGTCGCGGTGGCGGTGGTGCCCGAGGTGGTGGCGACGATGGTGACCTCTTCACCGTTGGTGACTCCGGTCGCGGTGCTGGAGTCGATTGTGTAGACCTTCGTGAAGCCGTCGGCGCTCTGGGCGGTCAGTGAAGTGGCGCTCAGGGCGGTGACTTTGCCCTTCTGCAGGAACTCGGTGACGTAGTTGCCGCTGGTGCCGGTGGTGACGAATTCGCCGTGCAGGGCGGCGCTCAACGTCGCCGCGCCACCGGGCGCGCCCCGGCCGCCCAGCTGGCCCGAGCCAGGGCCGGTGGCACCCGAGGCGGTCGTGCTCGACGAAGACGAACTCGCCGCCCAGATCCCCGCGCCACCACCCACGACGACCAGCGCGGCGACCCCGCCCGCGACCCACTTGCGACGGCCGGTCCAGGGCGTGCCACCGGGTGCCGGGGGTGTGTCGCCGCCCCAAGTGTCCGGCGTGGACGGTCCGGAACCCGGCGGCACAGCGCCGCCCGAAGACCCGGCCGGACCCGAGGCGGCAGGCGGAACTGCCTGGCCGGGCGCCGAAGCAGCGGCCGATGCGCCAACCGGTTGACCCGGGGCCGCGGGCGTGCCATAAGCCGAGACGGGCTGACCCGGCGCTGCAGCCTGGCCGTAAGCCGGATTGGGTTGGCCGGGCGCCGAAGGCGGCCCGTAAGCCGGACCAGGCCGGCCGCTCATCCCGGCGCCGTAGCCGTTCAGTGGCGCGGAACCGGCGGGCCCCGAGTTGGGCCAGGCCGCGGGCCCGCCATGGGGCGGAACCGCCGGACCGGACGGCCGGGGCGGGACGGCCGGCTGGCCGCTGCGAGGTGTGGTCATGACTTCACTCCGTGGGTGTGAAAGCTGAGTGCAAAAGGGATCTGAAACCCACCGTGGGCGGCGACGCTGTGTGCGCACTGTGGCCGCCGTCAGACGGTGCTGTGACCGGCTTTCCGGCGCACTCGTGACATTCCCGCGATCCCTCGCACAGCCGACTCACAGGCAGCACACATCGCTCCCACACTCTGGGCCCGCACGCTCTTGTCATGGCACAGCGCGCGAAGGGAGCACCCGGCCGGCCCACCCGGTTCGGGCGGCTTTCGCTGCGCATGAAGCTGACGTTGTCGATCGTGTTGCTGCTGTCGCTGGTGTGCCTGGTGATCGGGGTGGTCAGCGAGTTCGCGCTGAGCGCCTTCCTCACCAGCCAGACCGACGGGCAGCTCTACGCCGCCGCCGACCGGGCCAAGGACTTCGCCATGCACGGCGGGCCGCTGGGCGGGCACAACCCCCTCGACGCGCCCGGGCAGGGCGCCGGGACGGTCAACGCGCACCTGGTCGGCGACCACCTCGTCGACGGCGGGTCGCTCTCGCAGCACGGGCAGCAGGTCACGCTCACCGCCGCGCAGCTGGACGCCCTGCAGACAGTGCCGGTCGACGGCAAGGCCTACAACCGCACCCTCGACCAGCTCGGCGACTACCGCGTCACCGCGTCGGCCATCCCGGGCGGGGTGGTCGTCACGGGGGTCCCCCTCGATCCCGTGCACCTGACGCTGCTGACGGTCGGGCTGATCCTGTTCGGCGTCGCCGCGGTGGGGGTCACCGGGGCGGCGATCATCGGGGCTTTCGCGGTCCGGCGCACGCTGCGGCCGCTCGAACGCGTCGCGACGACCGCCGCGCGCGTCTCCGAGCTGCCGCTGGACCGGGGTTACGTCGACCTGTCGGTGCGGGTCCCCGACGGCGACACCGACCCGCGCACCGAGGTCGGCCAGGTCGGCTCCGCGCTGAACCTCATGCTGGGCCACATCTCCGCCGCGCTGGAGGCGCGGCACGCCAGCGAGATGCGCGCCCGCCAGTTCGTCGCCGACGCGAGCCACGAGCTGCGGACGCCGCTCGCCGCCATCCGCGGGTACGCCGAGCTCGCCGGGCGCGGGCGGATGCTGGTGCCGCCGGACATCGCGCGGTCGATGACCCGGATCGAGTCGGAGGCCGACCGGATGACCACGCTCGTCGAGGACCTGCTGCTGCTGGCGCGGCTCGACGCGGGCCGCCCGCTCGAACTCGCCGAGGTCGACCTCGCCCGGCTGGTCGCCGACGCCGTCGGGGACGCCCACGTCGCCGGGCCCGGGCACGAATGGCGGCTGAACCTGCCGGACGAGCCGATCCTGGTGCACGGCGACGTCCAGCGGCTGCACCAGGTCCTGGCCAACCTGCTCGCCAACGCCCGCGTGCACACCCCGCCCGGGACCACCGTCGTCACGTCGCTCGCGCGCTCGGCGGACGGCAGTGCCGTGGTCACCGTGACCGACAACGGCCCGGGCATCCCGCCGGACCTGCTCCCGGCCGTCTTCGAACGCTTCGCGCGCGGCGATTCGTCACGCTCGCGCGCCGCGGGCAGCACCGGCCTCGGCATGGCCATCGCGGCGGCGGTCCTGGTCGCGCACCACGGCACGATCGAGGTGCACAGCCACCCGGGCCGCACCGAGTTCGCCGTCCGGCTGCCGACGGTCGTGCCCGCGCAACGCAGCCGTTCCGTCCCGCAGCTCGAAGCCCGGCGCCCGCACAAACCGGGGCGTCCGCCGAACAACCTGCGCGCGTCCTGACGGAAATACAGCTGCCACAGCCAAGACGGCCTGGTTAGGTTCGGGCGATGGAGCAGATCCGAGCCATGGCCGACCTCGCCACGCCGATGTCCATCCGGGTGGCCGCCACGCTCAGCTTGGCCGAGCACGCCGGAACCGTTGGGGCGACGGCAGAACAGCTCGCCGCCGCGACCGGAACCGCGGCGCCGGCCCTCCGGCGGCTGCTTGACCACCTCGTCGCGATCGACGTCTTCACGCTCGACGATGGCCGGTACCGCCCGACCGACCTCGGCGCGCAGCTGCGCGAGGACGCCCCGGAAGGGATCAAGCCGCTGCTCGACATCACCTGCGCCGGCGGCCGGGCCGAACTCGCGTTCGTCGACCTGCTCGGCACGATCACCACCGGAGAGCCCGCCTACGAGCAGCGGTACGGCCGCGGATTCTGGGCGGACCTCGGCGCGGACCCGAAGCTGCGGCGCACGTTCGACGCCCAGATGAACTGGCGGTTCCAGGCGCAGGCGCCGCAGATCGCCGAGCGTTTCGACTGGAGCCGGTTCACCGAGGTCCTGGACGTCGGCGGGGGCGACGGGATCGTGCTCGCGGAGATCCTGCGAGCCCATCCCGGTCTGCGCGGGCGGGTCCTGGACCTCGAGCCGACGAGCGCCGCGGCCGCCGATCGGTTCGCCGCCGCGGGATTCGGAGACCGGGCCGGCGCCGTTTCCGGCAGCTTCTTCGACCCGCTGCCCACCGGGGCCGACGCCTATCTCCTGTCCGACATCCTGCACGACTGGGACGACGAGCACGCCCGCGAAATCCTGGCCGGTTGCCGCCGGGCCGCCGCTCCGGACGGCACCGTGGTGGTGATCGAGGCGGTGCTCGGGCAGGGCACCGACACCGCGATGGATCTGTTCATGCTGATGTGTTTCGCCGGCCGGGAACGGACCGTCGACGAGCTGGCCGCGCTCGGCACCGGCGCCGGGCTCGTGCTCCGCGCGTCCAGCCCGATCGCGGACGGGCGGACGGCGCTGGCGTTCGGCGTCGCCCGAGCCGCGGACAAAACCACAGAAACCACACAGGACTGACACAACGGTGCCCCAGCTCGGGCCGTGAAGCTGGGGCCCATGACCGCAGTCGCGACCCCCGCCCGCCCGGCCGTCCCGGACCGGGCCCCTCGGAAAACCGATCCCCGCTGGGTTCGCCCAACGCTCCTGCTCCTGCTCGTCGCGACCGCGGGGCTCTACCTGTGGGACCTCGGCGCCTCGGGCTGGGCCAACGCGTTCTACTCAGCCGCCGCGCAAGCCGGCTCGGAGAGCTGGAAGGCGCTGTTCTTCGGTTCCAGCGACGCCGCGAACGGCATCACCGTCGACAAAACCCCGGCCGCGCTCTGGGTGATGAGCCTTTCCGCGCGGCTGTTCGGGGTGAACGCGTGGAGCATCCTGGTCCCGCAGGCGCTGATGGGCGTCGGCTCCACCTGGCTGCTGTACGCCACGGTGCGGCGGACGTCGGGCGCCGCGGCCGGGCTGCTGGCCGGCACCGTCCTCACGCTCACCCCTGCGGCGGCGCTGATCTTCCGCTTCAACAACCCGGACGCGCTGCTCGTGCTGCTGCTCGTAGCCGCCGCGTACGGCACCGTCCGCGCGCTGGAAAAAGCGAGCCCGAAGTGGCTCATGCTGGCCGGCGCGGCCGTCGGGTTCGGGTTCCTCGCCAAGATGCTGCAGGCGTTCCTGGTGCTGCCCGCGTTCGGCCTGGCGTACCTGATCGCCGCGCCGGCCTCGCTCCGCAAACGGCTGCTGCACCTGGCCGCCGCGACCGTCGCGGTGGTCGTCTCGGCGGGCTGGTACCTCGCGGTGGTGACGCTGTGGCCGGCCGCCGACCGGCCGTTCATCGGCGGCTCGCAGAACAACAGCCTGCTCGAACTCACGTTGGGCTACAACGGTTTCGGCCGCATCACCGGCGACGAGACCGGCAGCGTCGGCGGGGGCGGAGGCGGCGGTGGCTGGGGCAGCACCGGCCTGTTCCGGCTGTTCGGCAGCGAGATGGCCGGCGGCATCGCCTGGCTGATCCCGGCGGCGCTGCTCGCGCTCGGCGCCGGGCTCTGGTTCACCCGCCGCGCCCCGCGCACCGACCCCGGCCGCGCCGCGCTGGTCGTCTGGGGCGGCTGGCTGCTGGTGACGGCCGCGGTGTTCAGCTACATGGGCGGCATCATCCACCCGTACTACACGGTCGCGCTGGCCCCGGCGATCGCCGCGCTCGTCGGCACCGCCGCGGTGCAGCTTTGGCGCCTGCGCTCGGAACCGGCCGCCGCCGGGCTGCTCAGCGGCGGCGTCGCGCTGACCGCGCTGACCACGTACGCGCTGTTGATCCGCGATTCTTCGTGGTTGCCGTGGCTCGCCCCGACCGTGCTCGTGGCCGGGCTGCTCACCGCCGTCGCGCTGTTCTTCGTCAACCAGCTCGGCCGCGCCGCCGCGCGCGGGATCGCCGTGCTGGGCCTGGTGACGCTGCTCGCCGGGACCGGCGCGTACAGCCTCGCGACCGCCGCGACCACCCACAGCGGCGCCATTCCGTCGGCCGGGCCGAGCAGTGGCTTCGGCGGTATGCCTGGAGGTGGCGGTCCCGGTGGCAACGCCGGTGGCGGTCCTGGTGGAAATGGCGGCGGACGCGGCGGTGGCATGGCGGGCGGACTGCTCGGCACCTCGTTGCCCGGCGCCAACCTCACCGCCCTGCTGACCCGGGACGCGAGCCAGTACCGCTGGACGGCCGCGACCGTCGGCTCCAACAACGCCGCCGGCTACCAGCTCGGCAGCGGGCAGCCCGTGCTCGCCGTGGGCGGCTTCAACGGGACCGACCCGTACCCGACGCTGCAGCAGTTCCAGCAGTACGTCCGGAGTGGACAGATCCACTACTTCCTCGGCGAAGGCATGGGCATGCAGGGCGACAGCGGCAGCAACTACGCCGAGCAGATCGCCGAGTGGGTGGCGGCGAACTATCAATCGACCACTGTGGACGGTGTCACGGTGTACGACCTGACCGCCTGAGCCCCACGCGGCCAAGCCGATGGCCAGGTCCCGATGCGCCCCAATGTGGCGTTCGGTGCGTCCAACGCACCGAACGCCACATTGGGTGCGTGGAATCGGGGCTGGGCGCGGAGCGCTTCCGTTGAGGGTGGTGGTGGGGCAGGGCTGGAGCAACCAAGGCTGGGGCGCTCCGACCCACAGGGCCACCACAGGAATGCCACAAGGTAGCCAAAGCCAGGGCCGCGAAGGTGAACTCATGAACGCCACCGCTCCCTCCCGCAGCAGCGCCGGCACCGTGCCCGCCCCGCGGCCGGGCACCACCCCGGTCGGCCTCAGCGGCCCGCACCCGGTCCTCGACGTCGTGATCCCGGTCTACAACGAGGAGACCGACCTCGAGCCCTGCATCCGCCGCCTGCACGCGCACCTGGAAGAACACGTCACCTACCCGTACCGGATCACCATCGCGGACAACGCGAGCACGGACGAGACCCTGCACGTCGCCGAGCGGCTCGCGCGGGAGATCCCCGAAGTCGTGGTCCACCACCTGGACGAGAAGGGCCGCGGGCGCGCGCTCCGCGCCGTCTGGTCTACATCGGACGCCAGCGTGCTGGCCTACATGGACGTGGACCTGTCGACGGACCTCGCCGCGCTCGCGCCGCTGGTGGCGCCGCTGCTGTCCGGGCATTCGGACCTCGCCATCGGCAGCCGGCTGGCTCGCGGGGCGCGCGTGGTCCGCGGGCCGAAGCGGGAGTTCATCTCGCGTTGCTACAACCTGATCCTCAAGGGCACGCTGGCGGCGAAGTTCTCCGACGCGCAGTGCGGTTTCAAGGCCATCCGCGGCGATGTCGCCCGGCGGCTGCTGCCGCACGTGCAGGACACCGGCTGGTTCTTCGACACCGAGCTGCTGGTGCTCGCGCAACGGTCCGGCCTGCGCATCCACGAGGTGCCGGTGGACTGGGTCGACGACCCGGACTCGTCGGTCAACATCATCGCCACGGCGACCGCGGACCTCAAGGGCGTCGCGCGGCTGACCCGCGCCACGTTCACCGGCGAGGTCCCGATCAGCCGGCTGCGCGAGCAGCTCGGCCGGGAGCCCATCGGCGTCGAGGCGCCGGGGGTGCCGCCGAGCCTGGCGCGTCAGCTGGTGCGGTTCGCCGCCGTCGGCGTCGCCAGCACCGCCGCGTACCTGCTGCTGTTCCTGTTGCTGCGCGCCGGAGTCGGCTCGCAGGTCGCGAACTTCACCGCGCTGCTCGTCACCGCGATCGCCAACACCGCCGTCAACCGCCGGGTCACCTTCGGCGTGCGCGGGCGGACCGGCGCCGGGCGGCACCAGTTCGAGGGCCTGATCGTGTTCGGCCTCGGTCTGCTGCTGACCAGCGGTTCGCTGGCTCTGCTCAACGGGACCACCCACCCCGGGCTGGTCCTGGAAACCACTGTGCTCGTGCTGGCGAACCTGGCCGCCACGGTGCTCCGCTTCCTGTTGCTGCGCGGCTGGGTCTTCAACCCCCGCCGCGGGCGCGCCACCGCCGAGGAGAACCGATGACCGCCGTCCTGCCCGCTCCCGTCGAGGGCGTCACCGCCCGAGATCCGCGGCACCGCAAGGAAAACGCGCCACGCTGGGTGCGCCCGTCCGTGTTCGGGCTGCTCGCGGTGACCGCCGTCCTGTACTTCTGGAACCTGACCGCCTCCGGCTACGGGAACTCGTTCTACGCGGCCGCCGTGCAGTCGGGAACGCAGAGCCTGAAGGCCTGGCTGTTCGGCTCGCTGGACTCCGGCAACGTGATCACGGTCGACAAACCGCCCGCCGCACTGTGGGTCGGCACGGCCTTCGCGCGAATCTTCGGGTTCTCCAGCTTCACGGTGCTGGCCCCGCAGGCGCTGATGGGCGTCGCGTCCGTCGGCCTGCTGTACCTGACGGTGCGGCGGGTTTCCGGCCCGGTGCCCGGCCTGCTGGCCGGCGCGGTGCTCGCGCTGACGCCGGTGGCCGCGCTGATGTTCCGGTTCAACAACCCGGACGCGCTGCTGGTGCTGCTGCTGATCGCGGCCGCGTACTTCACCGTCCGCGCCGTCGAAAAGGCGAGCCCGATGTGGCTCGCGCTGGCCGGCGTCGCGATCGGGTTCGGCTTCCTGACGAAGATGATGCAGGCGTTCCTGGTGCTGCCCGCGTTCGCCCTGGTCTACCTGATCGCCGCGCCGACCGGGCTGGGCAAACGCTTGCTGCACCTGCTCGGCGCCGCGGCCGCGGTGGTCGTCTCGGCGGGCTGGTTCCTCGCGCTGGTCGCGTTCTGGCCGGCGTCTTCCCGCCCGTATATCGGCGGCTCGACCGGGAACAGCCTGCTGGAGCTCGCATTGGGCTACAACGGCCTCGGCCGGATCTTCGGCGGCGAGGGCAACCGCGGCGGTGGCGGCGGCGGATTCGGTGGTGGCGGCGCCAACACGAGTTTCGGCGGCGCCAGCGGCATCGGCCGGATGTTCGGCGCCAGCTTCGGCACCGAGATCTCCTGGCTGCTGCCCGCCGCGCTGATCGGTCTGGTCGCCGGGCTGTGGTTCACCCGGCGCGCCGCACGCACCGACCGCACGCGCGCGTCGCTGCTGATCTGGGGCGGCTGGCTGCTGGTGACCGGGCTGGTCTTCAGCTTCATGGGCGGGACGATCCACCCGTACTACGCCGTGCAGCTCGCCCCGGCGATCGCCGCGGTGGTCGCCATCTCCGGGCACGCGCTGTGGCGCAGCCGCGCGAACATGTCGGCCCGGATGGTGCTGGGCGGGATGATCGCGGTCACGGGGGTGTGGGACTTCATCCTGCTCGAGCGGACGCCGGACTGGCTGCCGTGGCTGCGCTGGGTCGTCGCGGTGCTGGCGCTGCTGGTCGCGACCGTCGTGGTGGTCGGGCTGCCGCCGATGCGCAAGGCGCTCGCGGTGCTGGCCGCGGCGAGCGTGCTGACGCTGGGACTCGGCACTGCCGCGTACGCCGTGGACACGACCTCGGTGGCGCACACCGGGTCCATCCCGGTCTCCGGGCCCTCCTCGCAGAACGGCATCGGCGGTGGCCGGATGGGCGGCGGCGGTGGCTTCGGCGAAGACAGCTCGAGTACCGCGTTGTCGCAGTTGCTGGCGAAGACCACGACCAAGTGGGCGGCGGCGACCAGTGGCTCGCAGTCGGCTGCTTCGCTGGAGCTGGCCAGTGGCAAGGCCGTGATCGGCATCGGCGGCTGGGACGGCAGTGATCCCGCGCCGACGCTGGCCCAGTTCAAGCAGTACGTGGCGGACGGCGAGATCTCGTACTACGTCGTCGGCGGCCAGGGCGGTGGCCAAGGCGGCCCCGGCGGCGGCTCGACCGAGATCAGCGACTGGGTGGCGGCGAACTTCACCGCGACCACGGTGGGCGGGCAGACCGTGTACCAGCTCACTGCCTGATCGTCGGTGAAGGCCTCCTTGCCCGCGGGCGAGGAGGCCTTCACTGCGTTCGGCAGGAAACAGCTGACCTACAGCCGCCCCTCAGGATGCTCCCAGGATTCGGGCGCATTCTGGAGTCAAGGGGAAGCCGCGAGACAGCCGGGAGGACGCCATGGCCGGGACTCGATACCCACGCTGGCACACCGCGAGCGCGCAGGGGCCACGCGAGCGCAATGCCGACGCGGTCAGCGCGTACGCACTGGCCGGCGCGCCGGGCATCACGTTTGCGCTTGCCGACGGCGTCGGCGACGACCCGGGTGCCGGCCGCGCCGCCCAGACCGCCGCCGCGGCCGCCGCGCGCACCCCGGTGGCCGACGGCCCGGTCGCCGCGATCCTGAACGCGCAGCGGGCGCTGCGCGAACTCGGCGGCACCGGCGACGCCGTGCTGGTCGTCGCGATGCCGTTCGCGGGCGGCTACCGGATCGCCTGGGTCGGCGACGCCCGCGCGTACGCCTGGGACGGCAGCATGGTCCGCCGGCTCACCGTGGACCACACGCTCGCCGAGTACTTCCGCTCGCGCCACCAGCCGTACACCCCGCGGATGGAGCACATGGTGACCACCAGCGTCCGCACCACGAAACCGCACGAGATCGGCACTTCCGAGGTAGTCGGCGGCGGGTTGCTGCTGACCAGCGACGGCGTCCACAAGGTGCTCCCACCGGCGACCATCGACGAGCTGCTCGGCGACCCTGGGCGCGGCGCCGCGGCCTTGGTCGAGACGGCGATCGCCATCGGCGGCTCCGACAACGCGACTGCGCTGTTCGTCGAACAGCCGGAGGTGGACGTCGCTCACGTCGTCACGGAGCGGTTTCCGGTTGCCGCCTGACGCTGGATGATCCTCGTTTTCCCTTGGGGCGTAAGGGAAATTCGGGTTGTTCTGGGTTGGGGTGCGAAAATTGTCGGTGGGTCTCGCTACGGTCGGCTTCAACGGATCGGGGAGGGACCATGCGGACCGGGGACTGGGCAGGACTGGGTTGGGACGGCTGGGGTGACCTGGCCGCTGTGCGCGAGCGGCTGGCAGCGGGGGCCGACCCGCTCGCCATGGATTCGTTCTGGGGAACGCCACTGCACGAGGCGGCGGAACGCGGCTGGCCGGAGGTCGTCGCGGAGCTGGCCGCGCGGGCCGGCGAGGTGGATGTGCTGCACGAGGGCCGGACGCCCCTCTGGCTGGCTGTTTTCGGCGAACGGCCGGACAACGCGCTGGCGCTGGCCGAAGCGGGTGCCGACCCCTGGCGGCCGATGATGGCGGGCTGGTCGCCCGGGAGGCTCGCGTTGGCCACGCCGGACCCGGATCTGTTCGGGCCGCCGCCCACCGGGGTGAGCCGCTACCTCGACGAGGCAGAAGCACTGGCCGGCGCCCAGGCGCGAGAGCTGGTCGCGGTGCTCGACGACCGCTATTTCGAGGGCGCCAGCGTGATGTGCGTCGCGAACGTCGACGCGGCGGAGGCCATCCGGCGGCTGCAGGCGGAACCGGTCGAGGACGACGGGACCGACGAGATGGCGGACATCCTGGAAGATCCGTGGTCATACGATTTCGAGGAAATCGGTCCGATCGTCGGGGTGAGCGACGTGCCCGGTGGCTGCGTCGTGACTCAGCCATGGGGACCCCGAGCTTCCTCGCCGGTGGTCGGCAAGCTGCTGTCGGTGGGCACGGTCGGCTACGGCGTGTTCTCGAATGCCAAGAGCGGCAACCAGGGGGACATCGTCCGGGACGGTGTCCTCGAGGCCTGGGACCTCCGCCCCGGCAGCGGTTCTGTCGAGGAGAACGCGAGTGCGGAAGAGGTGCTTCTCGGCTTTCTCTATCGGCACCACGCGTTTGCGTACGCCTTCGCGTACGCGAGTTTGCGGCCGACCGACTCCCGGCCCGTCACGGGTCCGGCCGACGTCTGGCTGCGCTTGCCGGACCGCGAATAATGGGCGGTGTGACTATGGGGCGATGTGATTACTGGGGAGCGTCTTGAGCCGAGCGCCGCTGACGACGTAGCTGCCGGTATTCCCGGAACACAAGCACGATGATCACGGCGTCGAGCGCCGCGAAAAACGGCAGCGCGATCGAGCCGGTATTGATCGCGCGGTACACCTCGTAAACGACGAAGGCGGCCAAAACCACCATCGCGACCGGGTAGGCGCGCACCCACTTGCGGGCGAGCGCGAACACCAGCGCGAGCTTGATCACGCCGTGCGCCAGCAGGTACACCACGGCGAAGGTCTTGGTGCTGCCGTCGGCGAAGTGCTCAGCCGCCAGCTCCAGATGCCGCGCGAGCGTGCCCGACGGGTCGCCCAGCAGGTCCCGGGTGATCACCGCATGCGCGAACCCGGTGACGGCCGTCGACGGGATGAACGCCAGAATCAGCGCCCCCACCAGCTGCAACGCGCCATCAAGGCCCTTCAGCGCGATCGCGATCCGGAACAGCTTCTCCGTCGAGTTCGCCGGCTTGTCCTCGCTCATCCGTCCAGCCAACACGAAAAGCGCAGGCCGCGCTCGTTCTGAGCCCTCCGACACGGAACGGCGACGCGAGCCTTGTGCCCGGGTCCGGATCCGGGCGCAGGCCGCGCCTGCCGATCAAACCGCGACCAGACGGGCATTTGGGGCAGCATTCACTGCGCCGCCCCGCGCGATTGCGGACACTGGCCACTGCCGACACACTGCTGCCAGCCTGCGCCGTCGACCAGGTGGGGTTCCCGATCGCGGCGTCGGGGCATCGAGCGCGCCTTGCAATGCCTGCCACGTCAACATTCCAGACGCCTCACCTCCCTGCCGCAGCACCATTCCAGCCGCTCTACCACCCAGCCGCTCCACCGCTTGCTGCCCCGCCGCACCACACACCCAGCTACCCAGCCACACCACCGCCAGCCGCGCCATCGTCCTATCGGGTCACTGTCCAGCAGCGTCGCCGGCTGGCAGCGTCGCTGTTCCCTCCCTGGCCAGGCAGGTCGGGCAGTGCTCATGTCGGGCCGTGCGGTCGGTCGGATCCTTGCCGTAGAAGGGAAAACACGCGGCGCCGCACAGGGCCAGGAACACCGCGCCGCAGCGGAGGGGGCGGCGGCCGACCTGGTGGGCCAGGCCCGCGGCGCGGCGGCGCGCGCCCGCGCCCGGCAGCCAGCCGTGCGCGGGCAGAGTGGCGAGGATGGCGGCGTTCACCTCCTCCGACCGGCGCAGCAACGCCCCGCCCAGGTCCACCAGCCGCTCGCCGAGGTCGCGGAGGGCGTCCGGGCGAGGGGACTCCTCTTCGACGGCCCGGGTCAGGAAGGCCAGATCCGCGGGCAGCGAAGCCTCCAGGTCCCGGATCCGGTCGAACAGCCGGGCGTCGGTCAGCCAGGCGTCGGTCAGCCGGGCATCGGTCAGCTGCGGTTCAGCCACGTGGACGCACATCCCCCGCACGTGGGATCGAACCAGTGCCCGCCGAGCTGCGGGATGTCCTCCCGCGTCACGGTCACCTCCGCTCCGCACAACGCCACGAACGACTCCTCCGGCCGCGGCGGGAACACCCCCTCGAACGCATGTCGTTTCCCTTCCGCCTGCTGCCATCTGAACACGACGATCACCCCATTCCGGACCATGACCGCCAGCAAAGCCGTCGGCAGGCGGTGACACCTATTCCCGGCGTGGGTGATCACGACTCCGGGAACACCGGAAATCGGCTCAGATCAAATGGTCGAACTCACCACTGACCCAGCGAATGTGACGAGTCGCCGAAGCACGCACAATCTGCTTCGCATCACGGTCGACGGTGTTTCCGCCGAGGGTGTAAAGCCGGTCGTACTCGTAGGGCTCCAACCTCTCGACGATGCGCCGCACCGCCGCCGCCGAGAGCGGAACACGCCGCGGGACATTGCGCTGGAACGAAACCCAGCCCGGGTCCAGACTGCCGGCAATGGTGTCGCCGACCAGTAACGTGCCGTCGGCCGTCCGGGCGACCGCGCTGCCGCGCATGTGCCCACCCACGTGCACGAGTTCGACCCCGGGCAACGGTTCGGCGTGGCCGGTCCACAGCTCCAGCACCGGATCCGGGCGCGCCACCCATTCCTCGTCCAGCGCGTTCACCAGCACGGGCACCCGGCCGAACGCGTGGCTCCAGCTGACCTGCGCGGCGAACATGTGCGGATGGCTGGACGCGATCACCGCCACCCCGCCCAGCGCACGCACCAGGCCGGCCACCTGGTCGTCGACGAAAACGGGCGGGTCCCACAGCAGGTTGCCGCGCGGGGTCTGCACCAGGAACGACCACTGGCCGATCCCCAGCACGGGCTCGCGACGCAGGCTGTGCACCCCGCGCCCGTGGTCGCGGTGCCGGATCTCGTACGGCCGGCCTGCCAGCTCCTCGTGCGTGGTCCACGATCCGTGCGGACCGAGGTCACCCCGCTCCTCGTCGGTGACCGCGCCGCGGTCGAAGACACAATGTTCCGGCGGCACAACGGAATCCGGGTGCTCGAGGCCGCATCCGGTACAGATCCAGATCGTCATGGCACGACCTTGTTACCTCCACCGAGGTCGAGGTCAAGCCCGGGTCAGATGGTCGAGGATCAGCGAGAGGGTGAAGTCGAAACGGTCGTGGCCGCTGCCGGAAGTCAGTTCGGCCGCGTGACGGCTGGTGTGCGGGAAGCGGTCGGCGGGCAGGGCGCTCAGCCGGCTGACGAGTTCTTCGCGGCTGAGGACCCAGTCGTCGTCGTGGTGTTGCCGTCGTTGCTGGACGAGTGAGCGTTCCAGGGCATAGCCGTTGACGTACAGGGTCAGCGCGTCGAGCACCCACGCGGCGGTCTGAGCTTCGAGACCCCCGGCGAGCAGGATGGCAAGCAGCCCCTCGCCGACCCGCAGCGTCTCGAGGTGAGTGGAGACCACGGCCAGCGCCGCGCGCGAGACGCCCGGGTACTTCAGGTACTGGTCGCGCATCTGGGCATAAACGTCGAGCAACTGCTCGCGCCAGGTGGCGGGGTCGGGCTCGGGCAGCTTGATCTCGGAGTAGAGCCGGCCGATGAGCAGATCGTCGAGGTCGTCCTTGTTGACGATGTGCGCGTACAGCGAGGACGGCCCGGTCTCGAGCACGGCCGCGACCCGGCGGATCGTCAGCGCGTCGTAGCCCTCGGCGGCGATGACCTGCAGCGCGGCGTCGGTGATCCGGTCGGCCGTGATCGGTGTCTTGCGCTTCTTCGGCGAAGCAACGTCCTCCCGAGGCTGGACGTGCAGGGCCGCGCGGCGTTGGCGGGGATCGGTGGGCATGCAGTCACTATAGCTTGACACGAACTTAGTTCGCCGAGTAGAACATTGTTCGTGACTACAGAACTAAGTTCGTTGGAGCCGCCCAGAGCCGCTCCCCTCCCCCTCGGCCGGGCCTGGCTGGTCCTGGTGGTCGTGGTCGTCGCCGAGCTGATGGACCTGATCGACACCAGCGTCGCCAACCTCGCCGGCCCCTCGATCCGCGCCGACCTCGGCGGCGGGCCGATGACGCTGCAGTGGGTGCTGTCCGCCTACACCGCGGCCTTCGCCCTCGGCCTGATCACCTCCGGCCGGCTCGGCGACCTGCTCGGCCGGCGCCGGCTGTTCCTGATCGGCATGGCCGGCTTCACCGCCGCGTCGCTGGCCTGCGGCCTCGCGCCCAGCGCCGGTTTCCTGATCGCCGCCCGCGTGTTCCAGGGCCTGTTCGGCTCGGTGATGATCCCGCAGGGCATGGCCCTGGTGAAGATCGTCTTCCCGCCGCAGCACCTGCGCAAAGCCCTGATGCCGTTCGGCCCGATCATGGGCCTGGCCACGGTGGCCGGGCCGATCCTGGCCGGCTGGCTGCTGCACCTGGACCTGTTCGGCAGCCAGTGGCGCTCGATCTTCCTGATCAACGTCCCGTTCGGCCTCGCCGCCGGCGCGCTCGCCTGGTTCGTGCTGCCGCGCCACAGCGGCGAGGACCGCCGAGCCCGTCTCGACCTCCGCGGCGCGGGCCTGCTCACCGCCGGCTCGGCCCTGTTGATCGTGCCGCTCATCCAGGGCCGCGAGCTCGGCTGGCCCGCCTGGACGTACGTGATGATCGCCGCCGGGCTGGCCGCCTTCGGGCTGTTCGTCGTGTCCGAACGCCGCAGCAGCCACCCGGTGATCACCCCGTCGCTGTTCCGCAAGCGCAGTTTCCTCGTCGGCCTGCTGATCACCGGCGGGTTCTACGCCGCGCTCAGCGCGTTTGTCCTGGTCGTCAACCTGCTGTTGCAGTCCGGCCTGGGCTGGACCCCGCTGCAGACCGGTTTCGCGCTGATCCCCTGGGCCGCGGGCACCGCGGTCGCCACCCTGGTGTCCGGCGCGGTGCTCGCTGAGAAGCTCGGCCGCGCCAACCTGTTCCTCGGACTGGCCGTCGCCGTCGCCGGGCTGCTCGGCCTCTGGTGGTCCGCCGCGCACTGGGGCGAAGCCCTGACCGTGTGGAACCTGGCGCCGGCCCTGTTCGTCACCGGCGCCGGTTCCGGACTGCTGTTCATCCCGCTGTTCGACTTCATCCTCGGCGACGCCAACACCGAAGAGGTCGGCACCGGCGCGGGTTTGCTCAACGCCGCCCAGCAGTTCGCCGGCGCCCTCGGTGTCGCCGCGCTCGGCACGGTGTTCTTCGCCCGCGTCGGCGCCCCCGCCAACCCGTCCTACTTCGCCGCCGCCGAGCTGGTGTTCGCCATCTGCGCCGGCATCTACTTCCTCGTCCTGCTGTTGGTCGGACTGCTGCCGAAGCACTCCCAGCCGGCCGGCCACTGAACCGAAAGAACCTTACTGTGCCTACGAAAACCGCCCTGATCACCGGCGCCAGCCGTCCCGTCGGCCTCGGGTTCGCGGTCGCCCGCCTCCTGGCCGAGCAGGGTTACCACGTGATCCTCACCGCCCGCGACGTCGCCCGCGCCGAACCGCTCGCCGCCGAACTCCGCGCCGCCGGCCACCAAGCCACCGCGTTGCGCCTCGACCTCACCGACCCGGCCAGCATCACCGAAGCCGCCGCGCGCCTGACCGGCCATCTCGACGTGCTGATCAACAACGCCAGCGACGTCGTCGACTTCACCGCCCTCTCCGCGCTCGAAGCCGATGTCAACGCCGTCCGCTCGGCTTTGGACATCGACGTGCTCGGGCCCTGGCAGCTGGTCCAGACGTTGCTGCCGCTGCTCGAAGCGGCCCCCGCCGCCCGCATCGTCAACGTTTCCAGCGTCTCCGCGCTGCAGATCGCCACCGGCCTCGACCTGCGCGCCAGCCTGCGCGCGCCGGCCCATTCCTTCGCCAAGCACACGCTGAACGTCCTCACCGAAGTGCTCGTCCACGCGCTGAAGGACACCCCGATCCTGGTCAACTCCGTCGACCCGGGTGAAACCGCCACCCATCCCGAACGCGGCGACGAAGACGACGCCCGCCCCGCCGCCGACAGCGCCCGCGGCATCGTGTGGGCCGCGACGCTGCCGCCCGACGGTCCCACCGGCGGGTTCTTCCGCGACGGCGAATCCCTGCTCTGAACCGACGGTGGCCGCCCCCGCGAGGGAACGGCCACCGGCGAATCAGGAGCGGGCCAGCGGGGGTGGGGCGGAGTTCGTGCCCCAGCTCGTCGGCTGGTCGGCGAGCCGCACGTGGATCGTGCCGGCGCGCAGGAAGTCCTCGTTGCTCAGCCAGCTCTGGCGCAGCTCGCCCCGGCGAGTGTCCACACCGGACACATACTGGAGCTTGGCCGCGCTGGCCCCGGGTGCCTCGATGCTCACCGGGCGCCCACCGGATGGCCGGATCTCCACCTTCTCGAACATCGGCGCGCTGATCAGGTACGTGCTCGAGCCCGGCTGGGCCTCGAACACCCCGGCCATCGAGAACACCAGCCACGACGAGATGGTGCCGAGGTCGTCGTTGCCGGGCATGCCGTACGGGGTGTCGGTGAACAGCGTCCGCGCCGCGCGCAGCACCGCCGAAGTCTTCCACGGAGCGCCAGTCCACGCGTACATCCAGGGCGCGTGCAGGTCCGGCTCGTTGTTGGGGTTGAAGGCGAAGTTGTTGTGGTAGTCGTACGCGCCGTGGACCCAGGAGTCCGCGGCGGCCTTCGCCGGATCGGTCAGCACCAATGGCGTGTCGAAGAAGGTGTCGAGCCGCTTCTCCGCCTGGCCCGCGCCGCCCATCTGCGCGAACAGCTGCTGCGGGTCCTGCTGCGCGAGCCACTGGTACTGCCACGGCGTGCCTTCGTGGAAACCGGTCGACTGCGCCGGGTCGGGATCGCCGACGCCGGTGCCGTCCGCCGCCTTCGTGCGCGGGAAGCCGGTGAAACCGTGCGAGGAGATGCTCGGGTCCCACAGTTTCGTGAAGTTGTCACAACGCTGGGCGAGCGTGGCCGCCTTGTCGAGGTAGCCGAGCCCGGACGCCATTGTGGACAGTGCGCAGTCGGCCAGCGAGTACTCCAGCGTCGCCGAGCCCGCCTGACGGCTGTCGCCGAAGGTGTAGCCGGGCCGGTCCTGGTAGCCGATCCAGCCGTTCCGCACGTACGTCGGATTGCCGTCGCGGCCACGGAAGATCGACTGATCGGCCGGGACCTCGTTGACGTTCTTCCACAACGCGTCGAACAGCTGCCGCGCGGTGCGGTCGTCGAGCAGGCCGCGGCGGTAGTTGTCGACGATCCACGGGGTGACGGGGTCGCCGCTCATCACGTTCGTCTCACCGCCGCCGAGCGCCCACCTCGGCACCCAGCCGCCGTCCTGGTAGATCCGCAGGATCGATTTCGCCATGTCCGCGGCCTTGTCCGGGTGCAGCAGCGCGACGAGCTGGTTCTGCGAGCGATAGGTGTCCCAGAGCGAAAACATCTGGTAGTACGGCGAATCGCTGCGGTGCACCTGGTCGTCGAAGCCGCGGTACCGGTTATCCACATCGGACCCGATCGACGGGTGCAGCAGCGAGCGGTAGAGCGCGCTGTAGTACGTGCGCTGATCGGCGGTGGCCCCGCCGGCGACGCGCATCCGGTTCAGCTCGTCCTGCCAGGTGCTGTGGGCGGCGGCGCGGGCGCGGTCGAACGACTTCGGCTGCTCCGCCTTGCGGTTGAGCCGCGCGCCGTCGACGGAGGTGTACGACACCCCGACCGACGCGCCCACCTGGCCACCGCGAGCGGGGTCGAAGGTGAGCCAGGCACCCGCGCGCTGTGTGCCGAGCGAGGCGTCACGCTGGTTCGGCGTCAGCTTGCCGTCGGTCCAGGTGCCGACGGCCGAGAACGTCCGGTCGAACTTCGCGCTGAAGTAGACGCGGTACCGCTCCTTTTGCGTCTCCCCGCAGAAGTTCCCGCCCTGCAGCCAGCCCTCGACGGTGTCGTTGCCGACCACGTGGACGTCGCCGGCGTAGGTGTACCCGTTGCTCTCGCCGACCTCGATCAGCACGTTCTCGCTCGCCGCGCCGGCCGGGAAGGTGTAACGGTGCTGGCCGGTGCGCTGGGTGGCGGTCAGCTCGGCCTGGATGCCGTTGTCGAGCTTCACGCCGTAGTAGCCCGGCTCGCGGGTTTCGTTGGCGTGGCTGAACTTCGCGCCGTACTGCGCCGGGTCCGAGGAGGTGACGGCGCCGGTGGTCGGCATGAAGCGGAAGTTGCCCATGGTCTGGCAGCCGACGCCGGACAGGTGCGTGTGGCTGAAGCCGAGCACGGTGTCCTGCGCGTAGTCGTAGGAGGCGTACTTCTTCAGCTGGGTGTCCGGGCTCAGCTGCACCATGCCGAACGGCGTGGTGGCGCCCGGGAAGGTGGTGCCGTCGCCGTTGTTGCCGATCGAAGTGTCGACCAGCTTCGTCGGGTCGGCGGCGAACTGCGGGCCGCGGTCGTGGGCCGCCGCGGTGCCCGTGGTGGCCATGGCGCCCAGGGAGCAGGCGAGCGCCAAGGCGGCGAAGACGCGTTTCCGCGCTCTCATCGCGATCCTCTCGTGCTGACAACGTTGTCAATCCAGTGCCCACGATCTTTGCCGGTCCGGCTTGTCCCGTCAATCCGCCTTTGGTCGGGCCGGGCGGTTCGGCGCGGGTTCAGGCCAGGTGGGTCGGCTGCCCGGCGAGGAACGTCGCCGTGATCGGCATGTCGCGCAGGTCGGCCGGGGCCAGCCCGGTCGGGTCGGCGGCGGTGACCATCAGGTCCGCCGGATCGCCGACCGCGACGCCCCGGCGCCCGCCCGAAGCGGCGGCCAGCGCGTCCGCCAGCGGGATCGCCTGCTCGGGATGCCAGGGCGGTCGGGTGTCGTCCGTGCGGCCGACCGCGGCGGCGATGCCGTCCCACGGGTCGAGCGGCGCGACGGGCGCGTCCGAGCCGATTTCCAGGCGGGCGCCCGAATCCAGCAGCGCGCGGTACGGGTACGCGCGCTCCGTGCGGCCGTGCCAATGGCGGTCGGCGACGTCGCGGTCGTCCGGCTGGTGCGCGGGCTGCACGCTCGCGACGAGGCCGAGCGCGGCGAACCGCGGGATGTCCTCGACGCTCAGCAGTTGCGCGTGCTCGATCCGGCCCGCACAGCCGAGTTCGGCGAACGCGTCGAGCGCGATCGTGTTGGCCTTGTCGCCGATCGCGTGCACCGCCGGAGCCAGTCCGTGCTCCGCCGCGCGGCGCATCAGCGGCACCAGCTGCTCGGGCGGAAGTTCCAGCAGTCCCAGGGAATCCGTCTCCGGGTACGGGTCGTGACAGTAGGCGGTGCGGGTGTTGAGCGAGCCGTCGACGAACAGCTTGAACGGGCCGACGCTCAGCAGTCCCCCGCCGTCCGGCAGGACGTCGCCGGTGTGGTGGCCGCGCGCGATCGCGGCGTCCAGCAGGTGCCGCGCGATCACGCAGGAGACGCGCGTGGCCGGTGCCGCGGATGCGACGCGGCGGGTCCAGTCCGCGACCGTGTCGGCGTACTCGTAGTCGACGATCCCGGTGACGCCGCGCGCAGCGGCCGCGGTCAGCGCGTCGGCGACCCAGCGGTCCTGCACCTCGGCCGGCGCGGCCGGCAGCTCGGCCGTGGCGCTCATGCAATCGCCTTCCAGCAGCACGCCGGTCGGGTGCTCGCGGCCGATCAGCTTGAGCGCGGCCGGGCTGAGCCACAACGTGTGCAGGTCGGCGCTGAACAGCGCGACGGCCCGCCCCGGCAGCGCGCGCTGCAGCATGTCCTTGTGCGGCTCGTCCGGCCACAGCGCGTCTCGGAAACCGGCGCCCACCACCAGTTCCTCCGGCAACCCGGGATGGGCGGGCGCGGACAGCAGCCGCTGCAGCAGCAGTTCCACCGCGTCGGCCGCGGAATGCGCGGTGCCCAGCGGGATCCGGCGCCGGAAGCCGGCCCACTGCACGGCGTGGACGTGCGCGTCGACGAGGCCGGGCAGCAGCGTGCCGCCGTGCCCGTCGAGCACCCGCGCGGCGAATCCCGAGCCGGAGCCGGGCTCCTCGATGGCGGAAACCCGGCCCTCGTTCGCGCGGACGTCGGCGAGCTGCCCGTCGAGGCCGACCCGGACGCGGCGCAGGAGTAGATCATCCATCGGGCCAGACTGCCAGGCCGGTGCCCGGGAAGGGAATCGCCGCCAAGTCCGCCCGGACGGGTGAACGAGGTAACAGTGGCGGAATTTCTGGGTATTAACCCGGTGTTGGACAAGTGCAGAACGCATGGCAGCCGTCGCCCGCCGCAGGGTCAGGGCCGGTCAGGGGCGCCGCCTTCACAAGCCGCGCAGGGTTCAACTCCCTCGGTTGCCGCCAGTTTCACACCGGAGAACGGCGGATCGTGTTGCCGTCCAACGGATCGAGCGCGTTAGGCCATTCGTCTCACGCCGATTTGCGGCCGATAGGCTAAGTGTCTGATTGCTGCGGATCATCCCGGACTGTGTACTGCACGGATGACAGAGCACAGATCACGCTGGAGACGCCGGGCCGGGATCACCCTCCTCGCCACCGCGCTCGGCGCCGCCCCGGTCGCAGTGCCCGCCGCGTACGCGGCCCCTGGAGTCCCCCAGCCCCCGCCCACCGCGGGCAAAACGCTCGACCAGGCCGACCGCGCCCGGGTCGCCGAGGCCGAGCGCGCCGGAAAGCCCGACGTCACGCTGCTCGTGGCCGCCGAGCGCGGTCAGGCGAACGCGGCCGTGAACGACCTGAAGGCGCTCGGCGGCGTGATCCAGTCGAGCGATCCGAAGCTCGACTACGTGAAGGTCTCCGTCCCGGTCGCGAACGCCGAGAAGGCCGCGAAGCTCAAGACGGTGAGCGCCGTGGACGTCGACGGCCTGATCCAGCGCGACGACCCGAAGCCCGAAGGCGCGACCACTCCGATCCCGCAACCGGCCCCGGGCAAGAACACCCCGCGCGTCAATCCCTACCTCCCCACCGGCGACACCTACGCCGCCCAGTTCGGCCAGACCTTCGGCGGCTGGGACGGCAAGGACAGCACCGTCGCCGTGCTCGACTCCGGCGTCGACCTCGACACCCCCGCGCTGGCCAAGACCAGCCACGGCGAGCGCAAGATCGTCGACTGGTACAACGCCAACGCCACCGATTCCGGCGACGGCACCTGGGTGAAGCAGTCCGCCGAGACCTACACCGGCACGTTCACCGCGAGCGGCCGCACCTGGACCGCGCCCGCCGGCGGCCCGTACACCTTCGGCCTGTTCAAGGAAACCGCGGGCGATCTGGGCGGCGCCGGCAGCGAAACCGGCGGCGACCTCAACCGCGACGGCGACCGCACCGACTCCTGGGGCGTGCTGCTGGACACCGCCACGAAGCAGGTGCGCGTCGACCTCAACGGCAACGGCGACTTCACCGACGAGAAGCCGATGACCGACTACGCCAAGAACTTCGACGTCGGCTTCTTCGGCACCGACAACCCGGCCACGGACCTCGCGGAGCGGATGGCGTTTGTGGTCCAGACCGACAAGCCGGGGTACGTCAACATCGGCATCGCGGGCGCCGAGCACGGCTCCCACGTGGCCGGCATCGCGACGGGCAACGACCTGTTCGGCGGAAAGATGGACGGCGCCGCGCCGGGCGCGAAGGTGCTCTCGGTGAAGGTCTGCCTGAGCACCTCTTCGTGCACCTCGAGCGGTCTGCTCGACGGTGTCGTGTACGCGGCCAGCCACGGCGCGGACGTCATCAACATCTCCATCGGCGGCCTGCCCGCGCTCAACGACGGCAACAACGCGCGCGCCGAGCTCTACAACCGCACCATCGCCGAGTACAACGTGCAGATCTTCATCTCCGCGGGCAACTCCGGCGCGGGCGCGAACTCCGTCGGCGACCCGTCGGTGGCCACGGACGCGATCAGCGTCGGCTCGTACATCACGCGGGAAACCTGGCTGTCGAACTACGGCGCGAAGGTGCAGGCGGCCGAGGCGCTGCACCCGTTCTCCTCGCGCGGCCCGCGTGAGGACGGTGGTTTCAAGCCGGACATCATCGCGCCGGGCGCGGCGATCGCGACCGTGCCGCGCTGGGAGGCGCCGGGCCCGGTGGCGGGCACGTACACGCTGCCGGCCGGGTACGCGATGCTGCAGGGCACGTCGATGGCGTCACCGCAGGCGACCGGCGCGGCCGCGCTGCTGGTGAGCGCGTACAAGGCAACGCACGGGGGACAGCGGCCGCCGGTCGCGGCACTGCGCTCGGCGATCAAGTCGACGGCGCGCTTCGTGCCGGGCATCGGCGCGTACGAGCAGGGCGCGGGGCTGTTCAACGTCCCCGCCGCGTTCGCCGCGCTTTCGCTCAACCCGAAGCCGGACGCGGTGACCACCGCGGTCGAGGTGCACACGGTGCAGGCGAACCTGCTCAAGACGCCGGGCGTCGGCGTCGGGATCCACGACCGCGAGGGCGTGACCGTCGGGAAGGCGTACACCCGCACGTACACGATCACGCGAACTTCGGGCTCTTCGCGGCCGGTGACGTACTTCGCGCGCTGGGTCGGCAACGACGGCACGTTCTCCTCGGGCTCGCTGCTGCAACTGCCGCTGAACAAGCCGGTGACCTTCGCGGTGAAGGTGGACCCGAAGTCGGCGGGCGTGCATTCCGCGTTGCTGTACCTGGACAATCCGCTGACCATCGGCATCGACGTGCAGACGATGAACACCGTCTTCGCGCCGGCGGAGTTCGCCCCGGCCACCGGCAAGTTCGAGGCCTCGGGGACGATCGCGCGCAACACGTCGGCCAGCTACTTCGTGCGGGTGCCGCAGGGCGCGAGCGCGCTGCAGGTCGACCTCGGCGCGGGCGGCGACCCGGGCAAGGGCCAGGTGCGGTTCCTGCGGTACGACCCGACGGGCGTGCCGGTGGACTCGAACACGTCCACCAACTGCTACAACCCGGACGCGGGCGCGGGCTGCGCCGGCGGCTCGCCGACCAGCCGGACGCTGACCAACCCGCTGCCGGACGTCTGGGAGATCACCGTGGAGGCCCGCCGTACGTCCGATGTGGACAGTGCGCCGTACCGGATTTCCGCTTCGGTGCTGGGCACCGCGGTTTCGCCGAACCCCGACGACATCGCATCGGCCCAGGCCGGCGTGGCGCTGCCGCGGACGTACACGGTGAAGAACACGCTCGGCGCGTTCACGGGTCATCTGGTCGGCGGCACGTTCGCCAGCGCTTCGGTGCAGCGGCCGACCATCGCGCAGGGCGCGTCCACGCAGACGCAGCTGACGGTGACGCCGGGCTCGACGTCCCTGACCGTGACGATCGGCAACACCGCCGACGTCGGGGCGGACCTGGACCTGTCGGTCTACAACTGCGTGACGGGTTCTTGCGTGCTGGCCGGGCAAAGCGCCGACGGTGACTCCGAGGAGTCGGTGACGCTGGCGAATCCGGCGGCGGGCCAGTGGCTGGCGGTGGTCGACGGCTACGCGGTGCCCGCGGGCACCACCGCCTACGACTACCTCGACGCGTTCACCAACCCGGCTTTCGGTGGCATCACGGCGAATGACCCCTCGGCGGCGCACGCCTCGGGCTCGTCGTGGACCGTCCCGGCCACGGTGACCGCCGCGTCGGCCCCCGCCACCGGCCGCGTGCTGCGCGGCGCGCTCTCGGTGGTGACCGACGCCGGCGTCACCATCGGCGGCGGCACGGTGCTGGTGCGTGCGGTGAGCTGAGTCCGGGTCCGGCAAGGCCTCCTTACCCGCGTGCGACGCGGGTAAGGAGGCCTTGCCGGCGGTCTCAGTCGCGGCTGAGGAACGGGCCGGGATCGTCGAGGATCCGGTGGATCGTCCGCCCCGCCGCGCCCAAGGTGGCCGCGTCGCCTCTCAAGGTCGAAGCGGTGAGGGTGGGGACGGAGCCGCGCAGGCGGCCCAGGCGCGCGGCGAGCACGGGGTCCGCCGCGGGGGCCAGCCAGGGGAACAAGGCCGCGAAGATCCCGCCGAGCACGATGTGGTCCAGGTCGAGGAGATTGACCGCCGACGCGAGCGCGTGGCCGAGTGCCTCGCCCGCCGCCGTGCAAGCCTCGACCGCGGCGTTGGCCCCGGATTCCAGCGCTGCCACCAGATCCGGCACCGAGCGGACGCCCGCGGCCGTCAGCAAAGCCTCCTGGCCCGCGTAGGTTTCCAGGCATCCGGCCGCCCCACAGCGACACGGCGGTCCCGCGGGTGACACCACCACGTGCCCGAGCTCTCCGGCCAGCCCGTGCGCGCCGCGAAAGAGCGAGCCGCCGACGACCAGGCCCGCGCCGATGCCGACTTCACCGGAGACGTAAAGGAAATCGCCGCCGCCGGTGCCGAACCACAGCTCGCCGAGCGCGCCGAGGTTGGCCTCGTTGTCCAGGTCGACGGGCACCGGCAGGCGCAGCATCGCGGCCGCGCGCACGTCTCGCCAGCCGAGGTTCGGGGCGCTGAACACCACGCCGTCGCCGACCGGGCCGGAGACCGCGAGCACCGCGCCCGCCACCGTCAGCCCCAGCGCGGACGCCTCGCCGAGCGCTTCGGTGGCCAGCTTTTCCAGCTCCCGCAACACTGTCGCCGGCCTTGAGCCGCGATTGTCCCGCTCGCGCCGTTTCGTGAACCGGACCGCGCGCGCCAGGTCGAGCAGGCACACAGCCAGGTAGTCGACGTTGACCTCCAGCCCCAGCGACGCCACCCGCCCGCCGCTCAGCACCACCTCGACGCCGGGGCGGCCGCGTTCGCCCGCCCGCGCGGGGCCGGTCTCGGCCAGCAGGCCGGCGTCCAGCAGGTCGCCGACCAGCTTGGACACAGTGGACTTGGTGAGCCCGGTCAGCTCCGCGAGCGCGGCGCGGGTCAGCGGACCGCGGCGGCTGACCTCGCCGAGCACCAGCTCGAGGTTGCGCGCCCGCATCGAGTCGTGCCGCACCGCCTGCGTCATCCGCGCCCCCTCCTCCCGGCACTGTAACCGGCGGCCCCTTGACGGCCGGGCCCACCGCGTCGCATATTTAGTCTACAACGTGAACTAAATGAAGGGACCGTCATGGACGACTACGCCCCCACCCCCGAGGACAAGTTCTCGTTCGGGTTGTGGACCGTCGGCTGGCAGGCCGCCGACCCCTTCGGCGTCGCGACCCGGCCGGCCCTCGACCCGGTGGAGAGCGTGCACCGGCTGGCCGAGCTGGGCGCGTACGGCGTGACGTTCCACGACGACGACCTGCTGGCCACCGAGCCGGACCGCGACAAGGCCGTGAAGCGGTTCAAGGCGGCGCTCGAAACCACCGGCCTGCGCGTGCCGATGGCGACGACGAACCTGTTCACCCACCCGGTGTTCAAGGACGGCGGCCTGACCAGCAACGACCGCGACATCCGCCGGTACGCGCTGACCAAGGTCCGGCGCAACCTCGACCTGGCCGCGGAGCTGGGCGCGCAGACGTACGTGGTCTGGGGCGGCCGCGAGGGCGCGGAGTCCGACGCCGCCAAGGACGTCCGCGCCGCGCTGGCCCGCTACAAGGAGGGCCTGGACCTGCTCGCCGAGTACGTCGTCGCGCAGGGCTACGACATCCGCTTCGCCCTGGAACCCAAGCCGAACGAGCCCCGCGGCGACATCCTGCTCCCGACGATCGGGCACGCGCTGGGCTTCATCTCGCAGCTGGAGCGCTCGGAGCTGTTCGGGCTCAACCCCGAGGTCGGCCACGAGCAGATGGCCGGGCTGAACTTCGTGCACGGCATCGCCCAGGCGCTGTGGCAGGGCAAGCTCTTCCACCTAGACCTCAACGGCCAGCACGGCCCGAAGTACGACCAGGACCTGATCTTCGGCCACGGCGATCTGACCAGCGCCTTTTTCCTGGTGGACCTGCTGGAACAGGGCGGCTACACGGGCCCGCGCCACTTCGACTACAAGCCCCTGCGCACCGAGGACCCCGACGACGTCTGGGTTTCCGCTGCGGCGAACATGCGCACTTACCTGATCTTGAAGGCGAAGGCGGAGGCGTTCCGGAAGGACCCGGAGGTGGCGGAGGCGCTGGCGGCTTCTCGGGTGCCGGAGCTGTCTACTCCCACGCTTTCGCCGGGCGAGACCTTGGACGACCTGGCGGCGGACGAGTTCGACGTGGAGGCTGCTGGGAAACGGGGGTATCACTTCACTCGGCTCAACCAGTTGGCGTTGGAGCATTTGCTCGGCACCCGGTGAGGTTTGCCTGCCGGACCCGCGCAGTCGGCTCGGGTCCGGCAGGTGATTTTGCCCCTGGTGGGGCTTTCCCGATCCCGCTATCTTGTCTCCTCGCGGTGGCCGCGCCGCGGCTTCAGCCTGCGCGCGGCCGGCCGGTGCACAGTCAGGTCAGCTGCGAGCGAGGAGTCCCCATGACGTACGGCCTGCCGCCCGATCCGAACGCCCCGGGCCCGCAGCCCGGGGCGGCGGGGCCAGGGCCGGACGCCGCGCACTCCTCGCCGGGCCAGGCACCGGCACAGCTGGGATACTCCACGCCAGCTGAGGGATACCCGCCTCCCCACCAGCAATGGCCTCCCAGCCAACCGATGCCCCCGCTCAAAGGCCCAGTCCCAGCCGTCGCCGCGCTGGTCTTCGGCCTCCTCGGCTGCGTCATCCCGCTGCTGCCGATCAACCTCGACCAAGTCCGCCTCTACACCCCGTTCCCCTCCGCGGTGGCCGGGCTCTCGCTCGCGATCGTCGGGCTGGTCGGGCGGCGGCGGGGCAAAGCGGTGGCCGTGGTGGGCGCGATTCTGGCCGTGATCGCGCTGGCGCTGGGGACGATCATGGTCGGCAACACCGTCATCGACGAGTCCACCCACACCAGCGCGCCCGCGGCCCGCGGCTACGAAACGGCGATCCGGACCGGCCCGAACAGTCCCGTCCGCACCTGGCCGGCCGCGACCGCGGTGGTCGGCGACGCGTCGTCGAGGTAGCCCGCGAGGGTGCCGCGGACCACGACTTCCAGCTCGTTCTCCCCGTCCCGCAGGGCATCCGTGACCTCGACCCGCCACGGCCCCCACACCAGCCGGTCGACCAGGCGACCGTTGACCGTCACGTCCGCGGTCCCGCGCACCTCCCCCAGATCCAGCACCACCCGGCCGGACGGCGCGGTGAACCTGGTCCGATAGCGGACGTGCCCGCCGAGCGCCCGTAGCCCCAGTTCCTCCCAGCTGACCAGCGGGGTGGCCGCCTCGGCGACCTCGACCGAGACGGCGCCGTCGAGCAGCGCGCCGCCGCGGCGGCCGTCGACCGCCGTGAACTCCAGGCGGATCGGGATGCCCGCGGCGAGCGGCTCGGGCAAGCGGACCACACCGTCGACGGGTTTGTGCTCCGCCTCGCCGACACGCGCCACGAACTCGAGCCCGGTCGGGACGCTGAAAGCAGTGGTGCCGAGCGGCGCCGTGAAGGTGAGGTGCTCGGAACGCTCGCCGCCGGGCGCGAGGTCCGGGACCACGGCGGCGACCACATTCCCTTGCGCCGCAGCAGGTTCCAGCCAGTACGCGCCGGGCAGCGGGTGCGGCCGCGGGCCGGCGCAGAGGAACCGCGGGTCACGCGAGTGTGCCCGGCGGAGCCCGCGCGCCGTCCACTCAGCCCCGCTGATCAGGCCGAGGCCGGGCGCGTCGAAAGCCGCCGCCGCGTCGCCGGTCAGCTTCAGGACCACCGTGTTCTCGCCCGTCCGCAGGAACTCGCGCACGTCGTACGGGTGCACGCGGATCTCACGATGACCGGGGTACGGGTTGAAGTCGCCCTGCTTGCCGACCTCGGTCCCGTTCACCAGCACGCTGCACGCGCCCTCGCTGGCGACGTGCACCACGGTGTCCTCCGGCAACCCGTCGAGCGCGAAAGAACAACTGAGTTCGTCGCCGACCATCCACTCCGGACGCCGGTAAGCCTCGACGTCCGCTACCACCGCAAAAGACGCTCGCAACGCACCATCACCAACCGCCGTGAACTCGATCTCGACCGGCACGGTCCGGCCAGCGGTCTCCGGCGGAAGCGGGCTGAAGGACTGGTAACCCTCCTCGGGCACCGGCAGCTCGACGCCATCGACCACGACCCGGCGAGCCGCACCCGAACCAACCGCAAGGAACAGCCCACCACGATCCGGCAGCGCGAGGTACGTGCGCACGGCCACGCGGCCGCCCGCGTCGACGTGCCGCCAGTCCAGGAACTCCTCGGGCACGTAACCCTTGGGCCCCAACGTGTCGTTGTGCATCGGGTCCTTCTGCAGACCACGGGAAAGCGACCACGACGCGGGCCGCCACTCCCCGTCGCCCTCGCGCACCTCGGCGAACGGGCCGTACGTGGCCGTCACCGGGCCGCTGTCATGCTCGAACCGCCAGACCTCCAACGGCAGGGTTCCCGTCCGGGACGCCGCGGCGAGATCACCGTCGGAATTGTCCAGTGTGGACTCTGCCAGCGCCGTCCACGGTCCAGGCAACTCAGCGGCACCCACGACCACACCGGGCGGCCGAGCGTCCGCGGGCGGCAGGTCGTCACCGAGCACGACCAGCGAGATCGGCCCGTCGCTGAACGGCACCGTGAAGGCACCATCCTTAATAGACAAGTCGACTCGGTGGCCGGTGCGTGGGTCCCACCGCTGCGCCCGCGCAGGCAGCCCCCGGGTGCGGACGTGCGCGACCCGGTCGCCCGGCGGCACGAAGTCGTATCCGTCTTCGCGCAGTTGCTGCCAGTACTCCTCCCACGGAAACCCCTCGACGGCCCAGTTTTCGTTCTCCAGCCGGACAATCGGGGCGACGGTGCCCGTCGCGTCGTCGTGCGCGGTGAGCAGCAGGACGTACGTGTCGCCGTGGCGGCGGAGCAGGAACGGCGCGTCGGCCTGGACGTCCCCGGCCGCCAGTGCCGCCGGAACCTCCTCGGCCCGTTCGACGACCACGGCGTTCGGCACCGGCGCGGTGCCCACACAGACCACGCGGCCACCACCGGCGGCGAACTCGGCGAGCTTCGCCGCGGCGGCCGGGTCCAGCACCGTCACCTCGGGCAGGATCACCGAGCGGTACGTCTCGCGGCCGATCTTCAGTCCGTTGTGGACAACCGAACCACCCGCGATCGTGGCCTCGTCAAGCGTGTCGTGGTCGATCCCGGCGCGTTCGAGGACACCGCGCCGCTCGGCGAACCACGTGCTGACGCCGTTCAGCTCGTGGTAACAGGCGGCGGCGCGCTCGGCGGGCGGCAGCGGGCCGTCGAGGGTCAGGTACGCCTGCGCGGTCGACGTCGGCGACAGCAGGATCGTGTCGCAGACGTGCTCCCCCGCGGCCAGCACCGAGCAGAGCCGCGTCACCGCCGTGGAAAACTGGTGGTACGACGGCCAATACGGCTGCCGCCAGCAGGTGGACGGCGGCGCCCACTCCCACCAGCCGCCGGCCGTCGAGTAGTAGACCGCGTGCGGGTCGTACAGGTTCGCGCCGCGGCGCAGGAACGGCGCGAGCCAGTCGTAGGTCTCCTCCAGCGTGCCGCCCCAGCCCGAGGAGTGGAACGCCTCGATCCAGGTGCGCGGGCGGTCGTGCGCGTGGGCCAGCGAGCTGTGCACCTTCGGGTCGCCCCAATGGTCACTGCCGGGCGCGCCGAAGCCGGAGTGGGTGCCGAGGTAGTCGCCGTAGACCTGCACGCCGCCGACCGGGTCGCCCTCGCGCGCGGGCGTCGGCTGGTCGAACCCGCAGATCAGGCCGCGCTCGGCGAACCAGGCGTCGAGCGGGTCGAAAAACGCGCGACGGGCCAGGCGCGCGCGGTGGGCGTGGTAGTCGCGACGGTGGCGGGCGGACTCTTCGTCCTCACCCTCGAACAGCGAGGCGAGCGGCAGCTCGTAACCGTAGTGCTCGGCGAACGTCGACGCGAAATCCCGGCCCCAGGTCGGCATCGCGGGCAGCTCGTCCTGGAAGAAGCCCGGGATGACCGAGCCGAACCAGCGCCCGACGTGCCGCTCCAGCGTGCCGTGCACCTGGTCCAGCAGCGCCGCGCAGGCCTCGACGCCGAAGTAGTCGAACCCGCTGACCGCCACCTCGGCCCCGCCGGCCCCGCGCCGCAGCGCGAGGCCGGCGAAATCCGGGTTCCCGGCGGTGAGCCGGCCCTGGAAGTTCGCGCCGGAGAACCCGATCTGGTCGTACATCCACAGGTGGAAGCCGAGCTCTTCGGCGTCCTGGCAGGCTTGGCCGAGCAGTTCGAGCCACTGTGGACCCAGGAACGGTGGATCGTCCGCGACCGAGCCGAACATCGGCCCGGTCGGGGCGAGGCACATCACCACGGCCTGGCGGACGCCCTGCGCGACCAGCTGCTCCATCTGGCGCCGCAGCCGCTCCCGCGTCACCGGGGCGCCGCTCCACCACCAGATCGGCAGCGGGCTGTACTCCGGGCCGGGATCGAGGAACCGGTGCAGCAGTTCGTCCGCGCTCATGCCAGTGCCCGCTCCGCTTCGATCTGCTCCAGCGACTTGCCGGAGGTGTCGGGCATGAAGAAGAACCCGACCACGCCGCTGATCACCAGGCAGGCGCACAGCAGCGCGGCGATCACGCTGATCCCCGCGCTCGCCAGCACCGGCACGAAGAAGCTCCACACCCCGAGCACCGTGCGCGCGACCCCGAAGGTGAAGCCCTGCGCGGTGCCGCGCAGCAAGGTCGGGAACAGCTCCTGGCTGAAGATCTTGTACACCGCCTCGCCCGCGATCGCCGAGCCGATGCCGAACAGCACGATGTTGGCCACGATCACCGGGACGTTGAAGGGAAAGATCAGGAACACCGCGTAACTGGCGACCTGCATGACCGCGCCCGCGCCCCAGAGCGCGCGCCGGGTGCGGTGCCCGCGGTCGATGTAACGCATGAACGGGATCGTCGCGAGGATGCCGATCACGAAGCCCGCGCACGACAACGCGACGCCCGCGGCCTGCCCGCCCGCGTGCAGCGTCTGCACGATGTACGGCGTGAACAGCCCCGAAGTACCGGCGGCCAGGCCCCAGAACAGGTAGACGGTGCCCGTCCAGCCCAGCGCCTTCAGGTTCGCGCCGCGGAACAGCGCCTGGAAGCGCTGGGTCGCGCCCTTGGCCGTCGCGGACTGCCAGCGCGTCGATTCGGCCAGCCCGCGCCGCATCGCCCAGGTGACCAGCGCGACCACGAACAGGTGCAGGAACACGATCCTGATCCCCAGCAAGTCCAAACCGGACAGTGCCAGGGCCAGCAGCAGGACCACCACGGGCCCGGCGTTCCACGCGATCTGGGTGAAGCTGAGCAGCTTGCCGCGGTGCTTCGACGGCGAGAACTCGCCGACCAGCGCGAGCGAGGTCGGCACGTCCGCACCCACCGCGATGCCGACCACGAAGGTGCCGATGAACAGCATCGGCGCGTTCACCGCGAGCGCGATGCAGAGGATGCCGAGCGCGTAGACGAGCAGGTCGTACTTGTAGATCCGCTTGCGCCCCAGGCGATCCCCGAGCCGTCCGCCGACGAACGCGCCGAGCGCGCAGCCGATGGCGTTCGGCCCGATCGCCGCGAGCGCCCCCAGCGCGCCGCTGCTGAGCCCGAGGTAGACCTGGAACAGCGCCAGCCCCGAACCGAGGGCCACGATGGACCCCGCGTCGAGGTAGGACGCCATCCCGGCGAGCACCGACCACTTCCACTGCTGGCGGGTCACGGTGTCCTCACCGGTGCCTGCCGAGATACCGACCACTTCGGGAGCTGGCATGGATCACTTCTCCTCGTCGACGGTGACGCGGATGGATTGAAACGTATTAACGGTGGAGGGTAACGGCCGCCACAGTCGTGCACAACCGCTTGTTCGTGGCCGATTTAGCCCAGTGAATCGTTTCATTCTCATGTTATGTGCTGAGGGTGGTGTTTTATGACGCACCGTGGCCGCCGAACCGGGGCGCCCGGGGAGAAAATCGCGCGACAGCCGTGCCGTCCACTTCGTACACTCGCCGCAACGCGTTGACGGAGACGAGTAGCGCGGGGAGCACGCGAGCACCAGAGAGCCGCCGGCGGTGGGATAGCGGCCTCGCGCCCCGGGCGAAGACCCTCCCGAGTGCGGGGAGGAACGGCGGCCGCGAGCCGCCCCATGCCCCGCCGGCCGGCCGCCGTGACCCGGCCGTTCGAGGCCGCCGGCCCCCAGCCGGCGGCGAAAGTGCGGTGGTACCGCGAGTTCCCTTCTCGCCCGCACTCCCAAGGGGTGGCCGAGCACACTCCGGGAGAGTGATGATGTCTCGTACCCTGGTGGCCGACCTGCGCGCACACGTGGGCGGCACCGTGAAGATCGCCGGCTGGGTGCACCGCCGGCGCGAGCTGAAGTCCGTGACGTTCGTGGTGGTCCGGGACCGCTCCGGCACGGCGCAGGCGGTGTTCCCGCAGTCCCCGCCGGTGACCGAGGAGACCGTGGTCGAGGTGACCGGCCGGGTGACCGCGAACGCGCAGGCGCCCGGCGGCGTCGAGCTGACCGAGGCCGTGCTCACCACGATCGCCGAGCCGTCCGCGCGGCCGCCGTTCGACCTCTACCGGCCCGCCGTCACCGCCGGGCTTCCCTCCATATTGGACAACTCCGCCGTCGCGCTGCGGCATCCGGTGCTGCGCAAGCGATTCGAAGTCGCGGCCGCGAGCGTGGCCGGGTTCCGGCGGACGCTCGACGGGCTGGGCTTCACCGAGATCCACACCCCGAAGATCGTCGCCACTGCCACCGAGTCCGGCGCGAACGTCTTCGAGCTGGACTACTTCGGGCGGCCCGCGTACCTCGCGCAGTCACCGCAGTTCTTCAAGCAGGCCATGGTCGGCGTGTTCGAGCGGGTCTACGAGACCGGCCCGGTCTTCCGCGCCGAGCCGCACGACACCGCGCGGCACCTGGCGCAGTACACCAGTCTCGACGCGGAGTTCGGCTTCATCCGCGACCACCGGGACGTGATGGCGGTGCTCCGGGACGTCATCGCGGGCATGGCGGAGGCCGTCGCGCCGCTGACCGAGGTCCCCGACGTGCCCGCCGAAATCCCAGCCATTGACTTCCGTGCGGCGCAAGGACTTCTGGCCGAGCACGCCGGTGAGGACCCACGCGGCGAACCGGACCTCGCCCCCGTGCACGAGCGCTGGCTTTCGGACTGGGCGCGGCGCGAGCACGGTTCGGAGTTCCTGTTCGTGACCGGTTACCCGATGGCGAAACGGCCGCTCTACACCTGCCCGGCACCGTCCACTCCGGACTTCTCGAACAGCTTCGACCTGCTGTTCCGCGGGCTGGAGCTGGTCACCGGCGGACAGCGGCTGCACCGGCACGCCGACTACCTCGACGTGCTCGGCGACCAGGCCGCGCACTACGCGGACTACCTGACCGCGTTCGCCCACGGCATGCCGCCGCACGGCGGGTTCGCGATCGGCCTGGAGCGCTGGACGGCGCGCCTGCTGGGCCTGGCCAACATCCGCGAGGCCACGCTGTTCCCGCGCGACCTCCACCGCCTGCGGCCCTGAGCGCGGCGTTACTTCGCGGCGAAGGTCAACGACCCGAGCGCGCCCACCAGCGGCGCCAGCTCGGGCAGCTCCCCGGCCTCGGCCAGCGCGGCCGCGAGCGCGGAGTCGTGCGTCGGCCGGGCGGCGGCGAGCAGCTGCTTCCCGGCCGGCGTCACCTCGGTGTAGATGCCGCGCCGGTCCGTCGCGCAGAGGTAACGCGAGAGCAGGCCCCGCTCCTCCAGCCGCGTGACCAGCCGGGTGGTCGCCGACTGGCTGAGCACCACGGCGGTGGCCAGCTGGGTCATCCGCAGGTGGAAGCCGTCCTGGCGGGCGAGCACGTCGAGCACCGTGTACTCGCTCACCGAGAGCTCGTGGTCGCGTTCCAGCTCCCGCTGCAGCCGGTCCTCGATCCGTGCGTGCAACGCGGCCAGCGTGCGCCAGCCCTGCGCCCGGGCCTCGACGGCGTCCTCAGCCAGTGACACGGTTCACCCCTTCTCGCGACCGCCCCCGGGTTGCGAGAGCTTCGCCCCCTCAGGCATCATGATGCGTGTGCAACTAACCGCGTCTGCAAGTATTGCTCACGCTCGTAGTTGCTGACGCCACTGTACCGGGAAACGGAAGGAACTGTCGTGAACATCGACCTCAGCGGACGCATCGCGCTGGTCACCGGCTCCACGGCCGGCATCGGCGAGGCCGCCGCGAAGGCGCTGGCCAAGGCGGGCGCTGACGTCGTGGTCAACGGCCGCAACGAAGAGCGCGTCGCCAAAACCGCGAAACGGCTCGGTGTGCGCGGGATCGCCGCGGACGTCGGCACCGCCGAGGGCGTCGCGGCGCTCGTGGCGGAACTGCCCGACGTCGACGTGCTGGTCAACAACGCGGGGATCTTCGCCGCCCAGCCGGTGTTCGAGATCCCGGACGACGAGTGGCTGCGGTTCTACCAGGTCAATGTCCTCTCCGGCGTCCGGCTCGCGCGGCACTACGCGCCGCGGATGGTCGATCGCGGGTGGGGCCGGGTGATCTTCGTGAGCAGCGAGTCGGCAATCCAGACGCCCACCGAGATGGTCCATTACGGCATGACGAAGACCGCGCAGCTGGCGCTGTCGCGCGGCATGGCCCAGGAGGTCGCCGGCACCGGCGTCACCGTGAACAGCGTGCTGCCGGGCCCGACGCTGACCGAAGGCGTGCAGGAGTTCGTCACGAGCCTGTACCCCGGCGTCGAGTTCGCCGAGGCGGAGCGGAAGTTCATGGCGCAGGACCGGCCGACCTCGTTGCTGGGCCGGCTGATCCGGCCCGCGGAGGTGGCGAACCTGATCACCTACGTCGCGTCCGAGCTGGCCTCGGCCACCACCGGCGGCGCGCTCCGTGTCGACGGCGGCGTGGCGACCTCGATCATTCCCTGATTTTCCTTATCCCAGAACGAAAGGCTTCCCCTTGACCAGCGTTCCCGTCCTCAAGCTCAACAACGGCGTCGAGATGCCACAGCTCGGCTTCGGCGTCTTCCAGGTCCCGGACGCCGACACGACGGCCGCGGTGAAGGCCGCGCTCGACGCCGGCTACCGCAGCATCGACACGGCGGTTTACGGCAACGAAGCCGGCGTCGGCCGCGCGATCGCCGAGTCCGGCCTCGCGCGCGACGAGCTGTTCATCACCAGCAAGCTCTGGAACAGCGACCAGGGCTACGACGAGGCCCTGCGCGGTTTCGACGCCGGCCTGGCGAAGCTCGGGCTGGAGCAGCTCGACCTGTTCCTGATCCACTGGCCGGTCGCGATGTACGACAAGTACGTGCCGACGTGGAAGGCGCTGGAGAAGCTGTACGCCGACGGCCGCGTGCGCGCCATCGGCGTCTCCAACTTCCAGCCGTCGCACCTGCGCCGCGTGCTGGACGAGGGCACTGTGGTGCCGGCGGTGAACCAGATCGAGCTGCACCCGTACCTGATCCAGACGGAGCTGCGCGCGTTCCACGAGGAGCACGGCATCGCCACCGAGGCCTGGAGCCCCCTGGCCAAGGGCGGCGACCTGCTGGCCGAACCCCTGGTGACCGACATCGCCACCGCGCACGACCGCAGCCCGGCGCAGATCGTCCTGCGCTGGCACCTCCAGCTCGGCAACGTGGTCATCCCGAAGTCCGTCACGCCGTCCCGCATCGCGGAGAACTTCGACGTCTTCGGCTTCACCCTGCCGGACGCCGAGGTGCAGTCCCTGTCCTCTTTGGACCGCAGCCTCCGCACCGGGCCGGACCCGGACGTCTTCGACGCCCGCTGACGACGGAGAGCACACTGCGAAGGTGATCGAACTGCGGGACTGGGCGGACGACGACGCGGGGTGGTACGTCCGGCAGGGCCGCGACCCCGAGATCCTCCGGTTCACCACCGAACCGGCCTCGCTGACGGTGGCGGAGTTCCTGCGCGCGTTGGAAGGCTTACGCCACAACGACAACGCGCTCGGCTTCGTCGCCGTCGACGCGGGCTCCGGTGCCCGGCTCGCGAACGTCGCCGCGGCCCGGCACGGCGCAGTGGCGGAGGTGAGCTACTGGGTCGCCGCCGAGGCGCGCGGCCGTGGTGTCGCGAGCCGCGCGTTGGAGCTGCTCTGCGAACGCACGGCCGCGAGCTGGCCGGGCGTCGAAATCAGGCTCTGGACCTACGTCGGCAACGCCGCATCCGGCCGGGTGGCCGAAAACGCGGGGTTCACCCGGATGCCCGCTCCAGCCGAGAAACCCGCCGGCGACCGGCCCGTCCAGTGGTACCGCAAACCAGCACCTACGGCTTGAGCGCCACCCCACCCAACGTCATCAGGTTCAGGTCGGTCAACGGCTTCATCCGCGGCCCGTCCGGCCACCAGTCGTGTAGATAAGCCAGGCCCGGGTCAAGCAGTTCAAGGCCGGTGAAGAACGAGGCGATCTCCGCGCGGCTGCGGTGGACGGTGGCGAGGCAGGTGCCCGCGAACTCCGCGTCGAGGGTGTGCGCCAGCGCTTGCCGGGGCGGGTCGTCCGGGGGTTCGTGCGCGTGGGTGAGCACCAGGTACGAGCCGGGCGGCAGCTGGTCGACATAGCTGCGCACGATGTACCGCGCGCGGTCCAGGCTTTCGACGTGGTGCAGGACCGAGCAGAGCAGCACCGCGACCGGGCGCTCGAAATCCAGGTGCCGGTAGACCACCGGGTCGCCGAAGGTGGCGCCCGGGTCGGTGAGGTCGGCGCCGGTGATGTGGGTGTGCTCGTTCTCCTCCAGCACCGCCCGGCCGTGCACTTGCACGACCGGGTCGTGGTCCACGTAGACCACTTCGGCGCCGGGGCGGTGCCGCTGCGCGACCTGATGGGTGTTCTCCTCGGCGGGCAGGCCCGAGCCGAGGTCGAGGAACTGGTCGATGCCGCGGTCGGCGGCCAGGTGGCGGACCACCCGCACCAGCCACTCGCGCTGCTCGCGGGCCATGAGCTGGGCGTCCGGCGCGATGCCGAGCAGCCGGCGCAGCACCTCGCGGTCGTCCTCGTAATGGTCCTGGCCGCCGAGCAGCGCGTCAGCCAAACGCGCCTGGCTGCCGTCCGGGCGCGCGGTCCCGGAAACCAGGTCCCCAGGCGTCATCCGGCACTGCCCCTCTCACCGCCGCCGTCGGTGTCCGGCAACGGACAGTGCACAGACTACGACACCGCGTTCACTCCGAGAACCCACTCCCCACAGCCTGACCTACCTGCACTAATCGCCTCCGCCGATCAGGAGAACGCGAGTTCTGCCCAATGCCCTCCGCCGTCGGTCGTCCGGTACACCGCGGAGCCGCCGTCGGAGTCCGGCAGGCCGTCCACGACCACGCCGGTGCCCGCGCCGGGGAAGTCCAGGTCCGCCAGTTCGAAGCCCCGCTCGCTCAGCCGGACGGTGCTCCAGGTCTGGCCGCCGTCGGTGGTGTGGTGCAGGAATCCGACGCCGCCGCCCACGGCCGACACGGTCGCGTCGTCCGCCGTCGCGGCGCTGAAGCCCTGCGTGATGCCGGTGACCGGCGCCTGCGCGGTCGCGGTGAACGTGCCGCCGAGCTTCGGCGCCCGCCAGATCGACCGCTCGGACGAACCCGGCTGCGGCTGTCCGCCGCCGCTGTTGCACAGGACGACCACCTGACCGTCACGCACGCCGCCGAGCACCGCCGTGGTCCCCACCGGGCACGGCCGCGTCGCCGGGGTCAGCGCGGCGCCGTCGGCGGAAGTCCAGTACTTCTCGACGCTGAAGTCGGCGTCGAGGGAGATCTGCACACCGCCGTCGGTGGTGACGTCGCCGCCGGTGAGCCCGCCGGTCACTTCGAAGCCGGGCAACGGCTTCAGCAGCGGCGCCCCGGCGATCCCGCTGTAGATGGCGGTTTTTTCGGTGTCGCCATAGGTCCTGATCACCGCGTAGACCCGGCCGCCGGTTTCGGCGATCTTCGAAACGTACCGTCGCTGCCCGGTGTCGCCGGCCTGCAGCACCGGGAGCCAGCGCCGCCCGCCGTCGCGCGTCACAACGATCTTCGTGCCGTCGGTGACGTACATCAGCTGCTGGCTGAACGCGGTCAGCCGGACCTGATTGTGGTTGTCCGGCAAGGACATCGGCGGCGCGGGCAGCTGCCGCCAGTGCTTTCCGCCGTCGGTCGTCGCGAGCAGCGACGGGCACCAGCCGGGCGTGCCGCAGTCGGTGAAGCCGAGCACCAGGCCGCGTTCCGGACTGGTCCAGGAGGTCGACGAGGGCGCGAAGCCGGCCGGCACCGCGGGATCAGCCGAAGCCGGGGAGGCGACCGCGAGCACGCCGAGCACGGCCGCCACGAGGGCCGCCAACCGAGTGAGTTTCATGTCCGGCAGGACGTGCGGTGCGGGGCGAGGTTGCCTCCGATGATCAACCCGGCGCGGCCGCCAGCCGTTCGTCCAGCTCAGCCAGGTCGGCCACGAACCACACGTGCCGGCCGCGGTTCGACTCGCGCACGACGTCGCGCAGCACCGGGCTCTCCGCGACGTACGCGCTGACGTCGCCGAGCACCGCGAGCCGGTACCGGTAGGCCACGAGTTTCGAGAAGAACCCGCCGATCAGCCGCGTGCCCGGGTCGAAGAACCGCGGCGCGAAGCGCTCGACCGGGATGACCAGCAGCTCGGCGTCCAGGAAGTAGACGTCCGCGAGTGTGTCCAGCGCGTCCTGCTCGGTGGCCAGCTCCGGCCCCTCGGCGGGCGCCGTCCACACCCGGATCCCGTGCCGCTGCACGACTTCGGTCATGATCGCCGCCGGTGAGCAGGCGCGCGAAAAGCAGTCATCACCATGCCTCCGAGAAGTCGGCGACCAGCCGCAGCAGGTCGGCGCTCGCGGCCAGGCCGCCGATCACCACGAGCTTGAGCCGGGCCCGGTCCGGGTCGTGCACGGTCTCCACCCGCAGGGCCTGGCCGTGGATCGACCCGTGCACGTAGGTGCTCAGCCGGTCGGCCGCGGCCCGGTCGATGCCCTCGAGCTCCACGATGCTCGTCGCCTCGGCCGCGCGCGGAGCCGGCGGCGGCCTGGGGACTCCGGTGAAAGCAGCCAGATCGGCGGCGGAGATCCGGTACTGTTTCCCGATGCGCACCGCCTTCAGCCGCTGGTCGCGCACGTAGCCGCGCACCGTCCGGACGTGCAGCCCGAGACGCTCCGCGACCTGTTCGACCGAGTACAGCTCCTGCGTCATGTCACTCCCTATACCTCCTCAAAATACCTCAGATATGTACAGATAGGGAAGTTTGCGGTAGGAATCACGGGTGCTGTTTCACGGGCAAGGCCGCCGGGTAGTTCCGTTCCGCCCGCTGGGCGAGACGGAGGTGCTCGGCTGATGACCGACGCGGAGGAGCTCGACGCGGGAACCACCGCGAGACGGTTCGATCTGGGCCTGTTCGGTCCCCCGCCCACGGTGATCGCCGGCCGGTACGTGCTCGGCGACCTGCTGGGCGAGGGCGCCACCGCGCGGGTCCACCGGGCGCACGACCAGCTCCTCGACCGCGCCGTCGCGGTGAAGCTGTTCCACCCCGGCACCGTCGAGCTCGGCCGGGACAGACGGGCGCAGGAGGTGCAGGCGCTCCGGGCCCTCGAGCACCCGGGGCTCGTCAGCCTTTACGACGCGGGCACCGACGAGGGCCACGCGTACCTGGTGATGGAACTCGCCGAAGGACCGAACCTCGCCAAGCGGCTGGCCACCGGGCCCCTGCCCGGCGACGAGGTGACGCGCCTCGGCGTCCAGCTCGCCGAGGCGCTCGCGCACGTGCACGCCCACGGCGTGACGCACCGGGATCTCAAGCCCGCCAACATCTTGCTCGCCGGCGGCCGCGCGCTGATCGCCGATTTCGGCGTCGCCCGGCTGGTCGACGCGACCCGCGTGACGGCCACCGGGGCCACCGTCGGCACCGCGGCCTACCTCGCGCCCGAGCAGGTGCTGGGCGAACGGCCCGGCCCGCCCGCGGACGTCTACGCGCTCGGCCTGGTGCTGCTGGAATGCCTGAGCGGCGTGCGCGAGTACCAGGGCACCCCGGCGGAGTCGGCCGTCGTGCGGCTGCACCGGCAGCCCGACGTGCCGGAAGGCCTGCCCGAGCCGCTTTCGTTGGCGCTGCGCGCGATGATTGCCCGCGAGCCGGACGCCCGCCCCACCGCCGCGACCGCCGCCCGCGCCCTGCTCGGCGAGGCCGAGATCGTGCCGCCGCCACGCGGCCGGCGCCGGCTGCTGCTGTTCGCCTCCGCGGCCGCGGTGCCGCTCGCGATCGCGGCAATCGGAGCCGCGCTGCTGCTGAACTTGACCAGCCCCACCAACGGCGCCGTCGTGCCCGCCCCCGCGCCCACCCTCACCCCGCCGGCCAACCCGGCGCCGGTCCCGGTGCCCGTCTCGCCGATGGGCGCGCCAATGGGCTCGCCGACGGCCCCCGGCCAGGGGCCGGTGGTGCAGCAGGGCAAGGCCGCCCGTCAAGCCGACCGCCCGGCCAAGACCAGCAAGGGGAAAGGCCCGGCCGTCCGGCGCCACGGCAAGGGCCCCCGGCCGAAGTGACGCCTCGATCATTTTCCTGACAGTGGCGGAATTTCGGCGCGTCCGTGGTCCCGCTCCAGCAGGACGACGGGAATCTGCCGGCCGGAAACCGCCTCGAACTCGGCGAACTTCGGCACCAGCGCGGTCTGGGCCGCCCAGATCCGCTCACGCTCCGCGCCCTCGGTGGTCCGAGCCACGACCGGCACGCTTTCCGTACCTGCGCTTTCCGTGCCCACTTCGATGACCGTGCGCGGATTGACCAGGAGATTGCGATACCAGACCGGATGCCGCGGACTGCCGCCGTGCGTGGCGAAAACGGCCCAGCTGTCGCCGACCGGCAGGTAGAACAACGGACTGATCCGCGCGTGCCCGGTCTTGGCGCCGGTGTGGTGCACCAGGATCAGCGGCATGCCGCGGTCCCCGCCGAAGCCGGGGACCGGGGGCGGAACCGGGCGGCCCGCGGCGAATTCCTCGTCGCTGCTCCATGCCGCAAAACCGGCGTTCGCGCGGAATTCCGCGATGATCCGTTCGTTCCAGCCGAGGATGCCGGTGGCGGCCGTGGACGGGTCGGACATGATTTCCCCTTCGCCATCCGGAGCACTTGCTCCTCAACGTAGCACGAGGGCGGAGCAGGTGCTCCGGATAAGCGCTACACTCGGCCGCATGGCAGTGGCTGAACCCCGTCGCCGGGCGCCGCGCGTGGACGCGATCCGCAACCGGGAAGCGATCGTCGAGGCCGCCGCGGCCGCGTTGGCCGAGCAGGGCACCGCAGTCGACGTACGCGAGATCGCCCGTCGCAGCGGGGTGGGCATGGGCACCCTCTACCGGCACTTCCCGAAGAAGGAAGACCTCGTCGAAACGGTCCTGCGCCAGGAGTTCTCGGAGTGGGCGGAATCCGCGCGCCGGAACGCGATCGGCGCCGCGGACCCCTGGGCGGCCCTGACCGACTTCTACCGGCAGGCCCTGACCGGTTACGCCCGCCACCGCGCGATCATGGAGAGCTTCGCGGTGATTTCTTCGGCTTCCGACACCGACGGCCTCCAGCAGCTCCGCCTCGTCCTCGAGGAACTGCGCGCCAGCGCCGCAGACCTGCTACGCCCCGGCGTGACCACCGACGACCTGCTGCTCCTGCTGGTCTCACTGGGCCACGCCGTCCAGCTCACCGACGAATGCCGGCCGCAGCTGTGGCACCGGCTCCTGCACATCTCACTCGACGGCCTACGTGCCGGCCATCGTGAGCCGCTTCCCGCCGGACCGTCCACTCAGGACTCGACACTGAGGACTCGACACTGAGCGGCTAGGGCTTCCGCGGCGCTTTCGGGTCTTCCGGGGCATCCGGGCGGACCGGCGAGGACTCTGCAGCCGTTGGGGACTCGGCGGGCGGCCGCGAGGCCCCGGCCGGGTCCGACTGGGCCGGTGTGGCGAAGTGGTCCCGGCACCAGCGGCCGTACCGCCTCGAATTCGCGGTCATCGCGTCACCTCCTCCCGTGGTCCTGCAGTAGACCCCACCAGGGTCCCCCGCGAACGGAGGCGGCGCCAGCCCATTATCGGCACTCAGCCGACCGAGTGGCGGCACGCGCCGCGAATCAGGCGCCGTCGTCACCGTCGCGCAGGGAATCGATCATGCTCTGCAGGATCCGGAACGCGCCCGACTGCTCGGCGTCGGTCAGGCCGCCCAGCATTCTGACCTCGACGGACCGGACCGCCACGGTCGCCTTCTCCAGCTTCTTCCGGCCGCGAGGTGTGAGCCGCGTGGGCAGCACCTTCCCGACGCGCGCCTCCGCGGGCCTGGTCACGTGGCCCTCCCGTTCCAGCGTCTGAAGCAGGACGTTCATCGACTGCCGGGTGATGAACGTGCCCCGCGCCAGCTCGGAGTTCGACAAGCCCGGCCGTTGGGCCAGCAGCTCCAGGCAGGAGTAGTGCGTCACGGTCATCCCGAGCGGCCGCAACACTTCCTCCATGGCGACGCGCAGCGCACTCGACGCCTCCTTCAGCAGGTAGCCCAGTGACTTGTCCAAGTCGACGCCGTCTTGACTCATGTCAGCATTCTGACATACAGTGGGCCGTGTCAGAAAACTGACACGAAACCAAGGAGAGCACCATGCCCGTCACCGGCCCCGACTTCATCTCGCTCCAGGCGCGCGACCTCGGCGCTTCGCAAGCGTTCTACGAGCAATACCTCGGCCTCGTGCGCTCGCCGGCCGGACCGCCGCACGCCGTGGTCTTCGAGACGAAGCCGATCGCGTTCGCCCTGCGCGACGTCGTGCCCGGCACCGATCTCGGATCCGTGGCCCAGCCCGGCATCGGTGCCGCGATCTGGCTCCACGCCACGGATGTCCAGGCCATTCACGACGCGCTCGCCGCCGACGGCCACACCATCGTCTCGGCACCGATCGACGGCCCCTTCGGCCGGACGTTCACCTTCGCCGACCCGGACGGCTACCAGGTCACGCTCCACGACCGCGCCTGACCGCCGACGGCGCCGGACTGGAAGGACCAAGTCACTCCGCGGCGGGCGCGGCCTCGATGGCCAGCACGGCGATGTCGTCGTGGCTGGAGTTGCCCAGCCATTCCCGGACGGCTTCGCGCAGCCGCCGCACCACCTCGCGGGCGGGCAGGCCCACGCACTCGGCGAGCACGGTGAACAGGCGCTCGTCGCCGAACAGCTCCGCGGACTCCGTGCGGTTGCGGGCTTCGGTGACGCCGTCGGTGTAGAGCAGGCAGACGTCGCCCTCGTCGAGGTGGGTCACGGCCTCGGCGAACCGGGCCTGCGGCGAGATCCCGACGAGGGTGCCGGGCACGCTGACCTCCTCGACCCCGCCGTCACGGCGCAGGATCAGCGGCGCCGGGTGGCCGCCGGAGGCGAGCGTCAGGTCCAGGCCGGACTCGGCGGGCGCGACCGAGCCGAGCACCAGCGTCGCGAACCGGTTGCTGCCGCCCGCGATGAGGAGTTCGTTGAGCAGGCGCAGCAACGTCCGGCCGTCGCGTTCGACCAGGTGCAGCGCGGCCAGGGAATGGCGGACCCGGCCGGTGAGCGCGGCGGCCTCGGCGCCCTTGCCGCAGATGTCGCCGACCACCAGGAAGGCGCTGCCGTCGTCGCGGCCGAGCACGTCGTAGAAGTCGCCGCCGACGCCGAGCACGCCGCCGGCCGGCTCGTACCAGATCTCGAACCGCGCGCCGTCCACCTCCGCGGGCGGCTGCGGGCGCAGCGTGGACTCCAGCCCGCGCGTCGCCTCTTCCTGCCGGGCGTACCGCTGCGCGTTGGCCAGTGCCGTGCCCGCCGCCTTGGCGAACATCGAGGTCGCGCGCGCCTGCCCGGATCCGAACGCCGGCTCGCCGCGCCGTCCGATCAGCACCGCGCCGGTCACGCCCGCGCTGTCCGTGACACCGAGCGAGACCACGGAAATCTCGGCGTGGCCGGGGAACCGCTCGGCCACAACCGCGGGCAGCGCGGCCACCTCCGCCTCCGGCACCGCCCGCACCTCGGGCACACCGACCGCCGCGAACGTCTCGGCGACGACCGGCGCGAGCTGGGCCGGCACGCGCCGGATGCGGCCGTGCCCGGGCGCGGCGTGGTCCTCGGCGCTCCACCACTCCCAGCGGCCGCGGGTGGTGGGCAGCAGCACGAACACGCACTCGCCGAGCGCGCCCGCGGCCAGCTCGGCGATCACCCGCGCCGTGCCGTGCCGTCCGCGCGCGGCGGCGAGCTTCGGCCCGGCGTCGGCGAGGAAGTCCTCCGGGCGGCGCGGGCTGTCATCGATGACAGTCCAGGCGTGCCAGCCCTCGGGCAGCGCGCGGACGTGCGCGGCGCGGTGGTGGCCGCCGGCGTCGATCCGGCCCGTGGTCTCCGTCACGCTGACCAGGACCGGCGTGACGCCTTCGGTGCCGAGCGCCTTGGCCGCCGCGTTCGCCCAGCGCAGCGAGCCGTCGGCGTCGGTGACGAACACCGGGTCCCGCACGTCTTCGAGCACCGGCCGCCAGAACGCGCTGTACTCCGGCAGGCCTTCAGCAGGGGCGCCGGGTGGCCGGGCCGACGCCGGGGCGGGCCGTGACACCATGCACGAACCTCCTGCCTCCGGGTCGACCGACTTTCCTGGTTCTTCAAGGTTGGCACAGTGTGCGCGGGCGGACTGGGTCGAAGTGTAGGGCGAACCGTGGCACGCTGGGTCGACGACCATGCCCGGCACACGCATGGTGGAGAGGTGCGGCTGAAATGACAACGCGATCCGAGCGCGACGAGCTCGCCGGGCCGGACGGTATCAGCGCGGGTGAACACGCTGCGCTGGAACGGCTTCTGGCCGCGGCCCGCGACCTCGGTGAGGGCAACTTCCGCCGCCGGCTGGTCGCCCACGGCGACGGGATCACCGCCCAGCTCGCCACCGCGTTCAACGACATCGCCGAGCGCAACCAGCGGCTGGTGACCGAGCTGATGCGCGTGCGCACCGCCGTCGGCCAGGAGGGCCGGCTGACCGAGCGCGTGCGCGCCGAGATCGGCCCCGGCGGCTGGGCCACCGCGGTCGAGACGGTGAACGGCCTGATCGAGGACGTCAACCGGCCCGTGGTCGAGCTGGACCGGGTGCTCGGCGCCGTCGCCTCGGGCGACCTGTCGCAGCCGATGGCGCTGCAGCTCGACGGCCGTCCGCTGCAGGGCCAGTACGAGGGCCTGGCCAAGACCGTGAACGGGCTGCTCGCGCAGCTGTCCCGGTTCGCCGCCGAAGTGATCCGGCTGTCCCGCGAGATCGCGGGCGAGGGCCGGCTCGGCGGGCAGGCCGAGGTCCCGGGCGTCGCCGGCACCTGGCGCGACCTCACCGACTCCGTGAACTTCCTCGCCGACAACCTGACCGAGCAGGTCCGCAACATCGCCCAGGTGACCACCGCCGTCGCGCGGGGCGACCTGACGCAGAAGATCAACGTCGACGCCCGCGGCGAGATCCTGGAACTCAAGAACACGATCAACACGATGGTCGACCAGCTGTCGTCCTTCGCCGACGAGGTCACCCGCGTTTCCCGTGAGGTCGGCAGTGAGGGACGGCTCGGCGGCCAGGCCCGCGTGCCCGGTGTCGCCGGCACCTGGCGTGACCTCACCGACTCGGTGAACCTGATGGCCGACAACCTCACCGACCAGGTCCGCAACATCGCCCAGGTGGCGACCGCGGTGGCCACCGGCGACCTGACGAAGAAGATCGACGTCGACGCCCGCGGCGAGATCCTGCAGCTCAAGAACACGCTGAACACCATGGTGGATCAGCTGTCCGCGTTCGCCGACGAGGTCACCCGCGTGGCCCGCGAGGTCGGCAGCGACGGGCGGCTGGGCGGCCAGGCCGAGGTGCCGGGCGCGGCCGGCACCTGGCGCGGGCTGACCGACTCGGTGAACCAGATGGCCGACAACCTCACCGACCAGGTCCGCAACATCTCCCACGTGACCACCGCGGTGGCCAAGGGCGACCTGACGCAGAAGATCACCGTCGACGCGCGCGGCGAGATCCTCGAGCTCAAGACCACGATGAACACGATGGTCGACCAGCTCTCCGCGTTCGCCGACGAGGTCACCCGAGTGGCCCGCGAGGTCGGCACGGAGGGGCAGCTGGGCGGCCAGGCCACCGTGCCCGGCGTCGCGGGCATCTGGCGCGACCTCACCGGCTCGGTGAACTTCATGGCCAACAACCTCACCGCGCAGGTCCGCAACATCGCCCAGGTCGCCACGGCCGTGGCGCGCGGCGACCTGACGAAGAAGATCGCGGTGGACGCCCAGGGCGAGATCCTGGAGCTCAAGACCACGCTGAACACGATGGTCGACCAGCTCTCGGCGTTCGCGGACGAGGTCACCCGCGTTTCCCGCGAGGTCGGCACCGAGGGCAAGCTCGGCGGTCAGGCCGCCGTGCCGGGCGTCGCCGGCACCTGGAAGGACCTGACCGACAACGTCAACTTCATGGCCAACAACCTGACCGACCAGGTGCGCAACATCTCGCAGGTGACGTCCGCGGTGGCGAAGGGCGACCTGACGCAGAAGATCACCGTCGACGCGCGCGGCGAGATCCTCGAGCTCAAGAACATCCTGAACACGATGGTCGACCAGCTCTCGGCGTTCGCCGACGAGGTCACCCGGGTGGCGCGCGAGGTCGGCACCGAGGGCAAGCTCGGCGGCCAGGCCCAGGTCCGCGGAGTCGCGGGCACCTGGAAAGACCTCACCGACAACGTGAACGTGATGGCCGACAACCTGACCGTGCAGGTGCGGAGCATCGCGAACGTCGCCACCGGCGTGGCCAACGGCGACCTGTCGAAGAAGATCTCCATCGAGGCCCAGGGCGAGGTCGCCGGGCTGGCCGACACGCTCAACAGCATGGTCGAAACGCTGCGCGCCTTCGCGAACGAGGTGACGCGGGTTTCGCGCGAGGTCGGCACCGAGGGCATCCTCGGCGGCCAGGCGCGGGTGCCGGGCGTGGCGGGCACCTGGAAGGACCTGACCGAGAACGTCAACTTCATGGCGCACAACCTGACCAGCCAGGTCCGCAACATCTCGCAGGTGACCACGGCCGTCGCGCGCGGCGACCTGTCCAAGAAGATCGACGTGGACGCCCGGGGCGAGATCCTGGAGCTCAAGACCACGATGAACACGATGGTCGACCAGCTGTCGGCGTTCGCCTCGGAGGTCACGCGCGTGGCGCGCGAGGTCGGCACCGAGGGCAAGCTCGGCGGCCAGGCCGAGGTCGAGGGCGTGTCCGGCACCTGGAAGCGGCTCACCGAGAGCGTGAACCAGCTGGCCGGCAACCTCACCACGCAGGTCCGCGCGATCGGCCAGGTCGCCACGGCCGTGACGGCGGGCGACCTGACCCGGCACATCACCGTGGACGCGTCCGGGGAGCTGGCCGACCTCAAGGACAACATCAACCAGATGATCGCGAACCTCAAGGAGACCACCTCCGCGAACCGCGAGCAGGACTGGCTGAAGACGAACCTCGCGCGGCTGTCCGGGCGGATGCAGGGCCATCGCGACCTCGCGTCGGTGGCCGCGCTGATCCTGTCCGAGCTGGCGCCGCTGGTGAGCGCGCAGCAGGGCGCGTTCTTCCTGGCCCACGACGACGGCGCCGACCCGGTGCTGGACTGCATCGCCGCGTACGGGCTCGCCCAGTCGCGCGCCGGGCTGCGGTTCGCGCTCGGCGAGTCGCTGATCGGGCAGGCCGCCGTCGACCGGCAGACCATCCTGGTGCGCGCGGCGCCGCCGGAGTACGCGCTGGTCTCCTCCGGGCTCGGCTCGGCGCCGCCGGTGAACGTGATCGTGCTGCCCGTGCTGTTCCAGGGCGAGGTGCTCGGCGTGCTGGAACTGGCTTCGGTCAACGAGTTCTCCGCCGTCCACCTGGACCTGCTGGAGCAGCTGCGGCACACCATCGGCGTCAACGTGAACACGATCCTGTCCAACTCCCGCACCGAGGCGCTGCTGACCGAGTCGCAGCGGCTGGCGCAGGAGCTGCGCGCGCGCTCGGAGCAGTTGCAGGCGCAGCAGGGCGAGCTGCGGAAGTCGAACACCGAGCTGGCCGAGAAGGCGGCGCTGCTGGCCCAGCAGAACCGCGACATCGAGGTCAAGAACATCGAGATCGAGCAGGCGCGCCAGGAGCTGGAGGAGCGCGCCGGGCAGCTGACCGTGGCGTCGCAGTACAAGACCGAGTTCATGGCGAACATGTCGCACGAGCTGCGGACGCCGCTCAACAGCGCGCTGATCCTGGCGAAGCTGCTGTCGGAGAACCCCGAGGGGAACCTGACGGAGAAGCAGATCCAGTTCGCGAAGACCATCTGGGCCGCGGGCAGCGACCTGCAGCAGCTGATCAACGACATTCTCGATCTGGCGAAGGTGGAGGCCGGCCGGCTGGAAGTGCAGATGTCCGACGTGACGCTGCCGGAGCTGGTGAACTACGTCGAGTCCCTGTGCCGCCCGCTGACGGCGGACAAGGGCCTGGAGTTCGCCGTGCGGATCGACCCGCCGGTGCCGGGCAGCGTGCACACCGACGAGCACCGGCTGCAGCAGGTGCTGCGCAACCTGCTGTCCAACGCGGCGAAGTTCACCGACGAGGGCGGCGTCCGGCTGCACATCCGGATGGCGTCGGCGGAGGAGGTCGAGCAGCAGTCGCTGCAGTCGGCGGCGGGCATCATCGCGTTCGCCGTGGAGGACACCGGAATCGGCATCCCCGAGGAGAAGCTGGCGATCATCTTCGACGCCTTCCGCCAGGCCGACGGCACGACGAGCCGCAAGTACGGCGGCACCGGGCTGGGCCTGTCGATCAGCCAGCAGCTCACCGAGCTGATCGGCGGCGAGCTGCGGGTGCGCAGCGAGCCGGGCAAGGGCAGCACGTTCACGCTGTACCTGCCGGTGGGCGCGGCGAACCTGATCGCGCCGACCGCGCCCGCGCGCCCCCAGCCGAAGCTGCCGGTGCTGCCGAGCACCATCACCGTCGCCGAACCGGACAGCGCCCCGAAGCGCTTCCACGGCGAAAAAGTCCTGATCGTGGACGACGACCTGCGCAACGTCTTCGCCCTCGCGGCGGTCCTGGAGCAGGCCGGCCTGGAGGTCATCTACGCCGACACGGGCGTCGCGGGCATCCGCGCGCTGGAACGGCACGAGGACACGGCGCTGGTGCTGATGGACGTGATGATGCCCGAGCTGGACGGAAACGCCACCATCGCGGCCATCCGCGCCGAAGCCGCCCACGAGGACCTGCCGGTGATCGCCGTGACCGCCAAGGCCACGGCCGAAGACCGCGAACGCACCCTGGCCTCCGGCGCGGACGACTACATCACCAAACCGGTCGACACGGACCTGCTCCTGGACGTCATCGCCCTCCGCCTGGAGGCCGACGCGGCTTCGGCCTCGGAGAACCCGCAGGCCGGAGATCATTCGAACAATGGAGCGGGTGACGGGAATCGAACCCGCGTAGCTAGTTTGGAAGACTAGGGCTCTACCATTGAGCTACACCCGCAGCGCCCCGGTTCGACCCGGCGGCGCGCCCAGCTTAGCGTGAGGGCTAGGCTGTCCGAGCACACCCCCTCGACGCGCGTGTCGGGCCCGGGTGGGCAGCCGGGATGTGGCGCAGCTTGGTAGCGCATCCGCTTTGGGAGCGGAGGGTCGCAGGTTCAAATCCTGTCATCCCGACCAGGAACACGGCTTTGAGCGGCAAAAACGGCGGGTCCCCAGCTTGAGCGGGGATTCGCCGTCTCAGTTTCGGTCTCAGTGCACCTCGTCATACGGGCCCCGCAGCGATTACCTCACCCGCCCGGGATCGTCGGGAAAGCCTGCCGCGCCAACGAGTTCTGGGTCGAGGAAGGTGGTGATCGAGACCAGGCGCGTGGGGTCGGTGGTCAGCACGGCCAGGCCGAACGGGCGGAACGGCTCGTCGGTCCGGTCGCGGTGGTAGGCCACGGCCGCCGGCTGGGTGTTGGCGACGGTCGGGAACATGCGGTAGAGGCCCGGTGCGGTGAGCACGTGCTCGGCGAGGAACGGGACGCACGAGCGTTTTCCGGACAGCGACAAGCCGGACGGGATCACCTCGAGGGTCGCGTCGTCGCGTAGCAGGCGGGTCAGGGCCGGGACGTCGGCGGTTTCGAAGGCGGCGATGTAGGAGTTCAGGACATCGCGCGCCGCGGGCGAGTCCGGCTCGGCGAAGTTCTCCGGTGCCGGCGCCAGCTCGTCGAGCCGGGCCCGGGCGCGTTGAAGGGCGCTTTTGACCGCGGGCACGCTCGTGCCGAGCACCTGGGCGATCTCGGCGGCCGGCATGGCCAGCACTTCGCGCAGCAGGAACGCCGCGCGCTGGCGCGGCGGCAGGTGCTGCGCGCTGGCGACCAGCGCGAGCCGCAGCATCCGCCGCTGTTCGGCCACCTGGGCCGGGTCGCCGAGCCACGGGGCGAGCCACAGCACCTCGGCCGCGGCCAGCGGGACGTCCGGGTCCTCGCCCGGCGCGCCGAGCCCGGCGGGCAGTACCCGGCGGCCCCGCCCTTCCAGCGCCGTGAGGCACACGTTCGTGGCGATCCGGTACAGCCAGGTGCGCACCGACGAGCGTTCCTCGAAGGAGGCGCGGCTGCGCCAGGCCCGCAGGTAGGTCTCCTGAACGAGGTCTTCGGCCTCGTGCGCCGAGCCCGTCATGCGGTAGCACAGGGCCACCAGCTCCGGCCGGTACTGCTCGAGACCGTCCCATGTTTCCGGCATTCCCTCATCCTCGCCGTGGCCTGTAGCGCAGGGACACCAGCCCCGGGTCGCCGCCCGGACCGGCGCTGAGCAGCTCCCACGCGCTCGGCGCGTCGCCGGGCCAGGAGCGGGAGCCGCCGCCGGGAACGATCACGGGCACGACGGTCACGGCCAGCTCGTCGACCAGCCCGGCCGCGGTGAGCGCCCGCCCGAACCGGCTGTGCCCGTAGACGATCAGGTCCCCGCCGGGCTCCCGCTTCAACGCGGCGACCGTGTCGGCGACGTCGGTGCCGAGCACGGTGGTGTTCGTCCAGTGTGGATCCCGCAGGGTCGAGGAGAACACGTATTTCGGCATGGCGTTGAGGTGGGCGGCGTACTCGCCGGGAGTGTCCGGCCACTGCCGGGAGAACACGTCGTAGGTCCCGCGGCCCATCAGCATCGCCGAACTCCCCCGCAACACCGCCAGGGAGGCAGCCGCGCTGCCCGGCCCGAAGTAGGGCCCCGCCCACGCCATCGGCTCGTCGATCACGCCGTTGAGCGACACCAGGGTGCTCAGCACCAAGCGCCGCGAACAGTGCCTCGTCATAGCAGGTCAGACTCGGCCGGGCCCGGAAAGGAATCGGTCCGCAGCCGATTCCTCCGGATGCCGCCGCCGGTCTGACCTGCCATGAAACTCAGCTATTACCTGCCCACCGGAACGACCCACGAGTTCGCGGGCTACACCGACCCGGTCGCCGCGTTCGACAAGCTCCTGGAGCTGGCCAAGGTCGCCGACGAGTCCGGGTTCACCACCATCTGGGCGCCCGACCACTTCATCCCGTTCGGCCCGTCCGGGTCCTACGTCTTCGAGGCCTGGACCACACTGGCCGCGCTGGCCCGCGAGGTCGGCACCGCCCGGCTCGGTCAGCTGGTCACCGGCAACGGCTACCGCAACCCCGCCCTGCTGGCCAAGATGGCCTCCAACCTCGACGTCCTCTCCGGCGGGCGGCTGACCTTCGGCATCGGCGCCGGCTGGTACGAAGACGAGTACAAGGCGTTCGGCTACGACTTCCCCGGCGCCGGCGAGCGCCTGCGGCGCCTCGAGGAGGCGCTGCTGATCATCCACGAGCTGTGGACCGGCAAGCCGGCCACCTTCGACGGCCGCTACTTCAGCACCGCAGGCGCGGTCAGCCTGCCGACCGGCGTCCAGCTGCCGCACCCGCCCGTGATGATCGCCGGCGGCGGGGAGAAAGTGACGCTGCGGCTGGTCGCGATGTACGGCGACCTGTGCAACGTGCAGGAGTCCCCCGAGGTGGTGCGGCGCAAGTACGACATCCTCGCCCGGCACTGCGAGACGGTGGACCGCGACTTCTCGACGATCACCAAGACCTCGACGAGCTACTGCATCATCGCCGACACCGACGAGGAGGCCCGCGCGGCGGTTCCGCCGTGGGCGCCCTTGGTCTTCCCGGGCGAGCTGGCCGAATACGGGCTGATCGGCACCCTCGACACGATCCGCGAACGACTGGCGGCCTACCGCGAAGCGGGGGTGGACGAACTGATCGTCGGGTTCCAGAACGCGCTCGACGCCGACACCCTCCGGACTTTCGCGAACGAGTTCATCACCACCTGATCCGCGACTCGAGGAACACATTGGGGCTTATCCAGGCGACCGTCTGAATAAGCCCCAATGATAGGACGAAAACTGCGCTCTTCCGGGCAAGAAAACACTCAAAGCCGTCCTATGACGGGCCGACCACGTGCTTTCAGGAACCGGTTTGCTCGAGGCGGTAGCCGTAGCCCCGCACCGTGGTGATGACCGGGATCGCCTCAGAGGTCGCCGCGGCGGCGGCCAGTTTGCGGCGGAGCGCGACGATGTGCACGTCCAGCGTCTTGGTCGAACCGTGCCAGTGGGTGTCCCACACGTCCGCCATCAGCGCGTCCCGGCTGATCGCCGCGCCCGGTTCCTGCGCCATGCGCAGCAGCAGGTCGAATTCCTTGGGGCGCAACGAGACCTCGTCACCCGCCAGCACCACACGACGGGCGGCGACCTGCACCACCAGTTCCCCCACCCGCAGCGGCTTCTCGTCCGGCGGATGGCCCCGGCGCAGGTGCGCGTGCAGCCGGGCCAGCAGTTCCCGCAGCCGGATCGGCTTGGTCAGGTAGTCGTCGGCACCGATTTCCAGGCCTACGACGACGTCCATTTCCTGCGTGCGCGCCGTGACCATGATGATCACCGCGCCCGGCGTGATCTCCCGCGCGCGCCGGCACACCTCGACCCCGTCGAGGTCCGGCAGGCCGAGGTCGAGGAGCACGAGGTCGTACTCGTCGAGCTTCATCCGGCGAAGGGCGTCGCCGCCGGTGCGGGACCACATCACGTCGTAGCCGTGTGTCCGGAGGGCCGATTCGAGCAGGCTGCCGATGGTTTCATCGTCTTCTACGAGCAGAACCGCCGCCATGTCCGAATGATACCGGATCTCGCACCCGCTGATCCTTACCGCGATTCACCAGGGCCACCGTCCGACACGGTGATTAACCGAATGCGGGGTGAACGCTGGCCTGGCGCTAACCTTTCCGCTCGCCCGGATTTCGCAATCCGCGAATCGTCAAGGCAGACTGCAATCATGCGCAGACGCATCATTCTGCTCGCCGCGGCCGCCGCGCTGCTGGCCACCAGTCTTTTCGGCATCCCGCTCGCGGTCGCCGTCGCGAACTACTTCACCCAGGACGAGCGCACCGAACTCGAACGCACCGCCGACGCCGCGGCGCTGTCGATCGCCGACGACGTGCTCGCGCACCGGAGCCTGCCGGAGTTTCCGGGGTCCGAAGAGGACACCACCGGCCTCTACGCCCCGGCCGGAGCGCTCCTGACCGGCGGCGGCCCGGCGAGCGCCGATCCCGTTGTGGTGCAAGCCCGCGACGGCCAGGTGGCCAGCGGCGAGGCCGGCTCGGAACTCGTCGTGGCCGTGCCGATCCTGCAGGACGGGCAGCTGAGCGGCATCGTGCGCACGTCCGCTCCCCTGGCGGACGGGTACCAGAAGATCGCGATCTCCTGGCTGGCCATGGCCGGCCTCGCGGCCGCCGCGATCGTGCTGACCTGCCTGCTCGCCGCCCGGCTGGCCGCCCGGATCGCCCGCCCGCTCGAGAAGCTGTCCGCGGCGGCCGGGCAGCTCGGCGACGGCGACTTCAGTGTCCGCGCCCCGGCCAGCGGCATCGGGGAGATCGACCGGCTGGGCGGCGCGCTGGACCAGGCGGCGGCCCGGATCGCCGATGCCCTCCATCGCCAGCGTGCACTGGCGGCCGACGCTTCGCACCAGCTGCGCACCCCGCTGGCCGGTCTGCGCCTCCAGCTGGAATCGGCCCTGGACCCGCCCGGGCAGAACCTGGCGGCGGCCGTCGAGGCCGCGATCAGCACCACGGATCGGCTGGAGACGACCATCGACGACGTGGTCACCCTCGCCAACCGGCCCCCGGAGGATCGCGGGGTGATCGAGCCCGAAGCGCTGCTGCGCGACGTCGTGGCCGGCTGGCGGGACCTGCTCACGAGCCAGGGCAGGCAGCTGGTGGTCTCTCCCGAGGCCGATGGGCGGCCCAGGGCCGCCGAGGCCGCGGTGCGGCAGATCATCGGTGTCCTGCTGGACAACGCCGTCATCCACGGCGAAGGGACGGTCATGATCACGACCCGCGACAGCGCGGACGCGTTCGCGATCGACGTGGCTGACGAAGGACACGGCACCGGCGACGGCCAGGACCTGTTCATCCGGGGGCACAGTGGCGCCGGGAGCACCGGAATAGGCTTGGCGCTGGCCCGGGAGCTCGCGGAGGCCGAAGGCGGCCGGCTGTGGCTGAGCCGGCCCGCGCCGACGACTTTCACCCTGATACTGCCGCGCGCGCATGCCGGGCACCGGAGCGTGCGATGACCGCGAAGTGCTTACGCGGCAAGCATCTCAGGGAGTCGTGGCGTTGCCGCCCAAACGCGCCAGGGCACGTTCCCACAGCCGGGCCCGGTGCTTGTCCAGCAGGCGGCGGCTGATCAGGTAAACACCGCCCAGCGCCGCGAGAATGGCCGATTCCCACAGCACACCACCGACAACGGCCGTGAGGAACACTTCGGAGCCGCCCAGCGGCGGGGTGACCCGGCTGCCCGACTGATCGGTCCACACCGGGGTCTGCGCCGGGAAGGACGGACCGGCCGCCACCTGCACGACCCCTCGCCGGGGCTGCCCGTCCGGCGCGCTCCAGTCCGCCGTGACCGACCTGAGGCCGCCGATCGCCGCCCCTCCCCCTGAGACCTCTCCGGGAGGCAGCGGGATATCGGGCCGGAGTTTCGCGGTCACCAGGTGCCGGGAATGCGCGTCCGCGGCCGCCGTGGCCGCGAGCCTGCCGTAATCGGTCGCGGAGAGCACGCCGACGACCGCGATCGAAACGGCCGCCAGCAGCCCCAGCAGCACGATGGCCCAGGCCTCCAGCCGATCGGGAGCCCGGCCGGACCGGGAGATGATCGGCCGCACCAACCGCAAGTGCCTCGACACCGCACCCGAACCCCGTATCACCCGCATCACCCCAGGGTGGGCCACCGGACCGGACCGGGAAATGCTGTTAGCCAGGCTTTTGCCCGCCGCTGGCAAACAATTGCCCGACCCCGCGCCGTCATCGGGAAACAATCACCGGACGCGGCCGAGGTTAACGCGGATTAGCCCGCCGCGAACCGGGTGCTGTCCGCGATCGCCCTAGCTTGGCTTCGTGTTCTCCCCCTCGGCCACCGAGCGGGACGCCGGCCACACCACCCACAGCGCTTCCACCGCGTCGGAAGCGGCCCGGAGAGGATGCCATGTCCACAACCACCACGGCCCGCATCGCCATCGCGGCGATCGCGGCATCGGTGCTCACCGCCTGCTCCGGAACCCCGGCGCCCGCACCGGGTCCGGCCTCGGGCCCGGCTTCGGGAGGTGCCCCGGCGACCGGCACCGCGGCGACGGAAGTCAACCCCGCGGGCGACATCCCCGACAACCAGGCCTACATCCCCTTCGCCCCGCCAGGCGCCGGCTTCACCGTCAAAATCCCCGAGGGCTGGGCTTCCTTGGCGTCGGGCACGACGACGACGTTCACCGACAAGCTGAACCAGGTGCAGGTCAGCTCGTCGCGCGGCGCGGCCGCGCCGACGCCCGCGTCGGTGACCGCGACGGACGTCCCGGCGCTGAAGACCCGGACCCCGAACTTCGCCATGGGCCAGGTTTCGACGGTGTCCCGCCACGCGGGCCCGGCGACGCTGCTGACCTACCGGGGCGATTCCGCGCCGAGCCCCGTCACCGGAAAGGTGGTCCGCGACGCGTTCGAGCGCTACAGCTTCTTCCGGGCCGGGATCCGTGTCGACCTGACGCTGTCCGGCCCGGCCAACGCCGACAACGTCGACCCGTGGCGCACCGTCACCGACTCGCTGAGCTGGTCGTGATGACCGTCCCGGAGTGCTCGACGCCGGCGCTGAACGCTCGTGAGCTCTACCGTTTCTTCCGCACCGGTGACGACGAAACGCTGGCCCTGCGCGGGGTTTCCCTCACCGTCGCACGAGGCGAAACGGTCGCGGTCGTCGGGCCGTCCGGGTCGGGGAAGTCCACGCTGCTGGCCTGCCTGGCCGGGCTGGACGAACCGGCGGGCGGCAGCGTCGAGGTCGGGGGCGAACAGATCAGCCATCGCCCCGAAACCGTCCGCGCGAAGATCCGCGCCCACCGGATCGGCGTCCTCCTGCAGGCCCGCAACCTGCTCCCGCACCTGGACGTGCGGGGAAACGTCCGGCTCGCCCGCAAAGCCTGGCGCCACAGCGGAATCCGGCCCGCGGTGGCCGAACTGCTGGAGCAGGTCGGCCTCGACCGGCGTGGCCGGGCGATGCCCGCGCAGCTCTCCGGCGGCGAACTCGCCCGAGCCGGCCTCGCCGTCGCGCTGGCCAACCAGCCCGACGTGCTGCTCGCCGACGAGCCGACCGGCGAACTCGACGGGTCCACCGAGCAGCACATCCTGGCGCTGCTGCGCGAGCACACCGGTCAGGGCGCGGGCCTGCTGATCGTCACCCACAGCCCCGAAGTGGTGGCGATCGCCGACCGCGTCGTCACGATCCAGGACGGCGAGGTGGCGGCATGAGCGCCGAACCGCTGGTCGTGTGCGAGGACGTGGCCCGGACGTTCGGCACCGGGCCGAGGGCGGTCACCGCCGTCCACGATTCCCGCTGCAGTATCCACAGTGGAGCGCGAATCGCGATCGCCGGGCCGTCCGGCTCGGGCAAGTCCACGCTGCTGCACCTGATGGCCGGCCTGGAACGGCCGACCCGCGGCAGCGTCACCTGGCCCGCGCTCGGCGCGGCCGGAGCACGCACCCGCGAGATCGGCGTCGTCTTCCAGAGCCCCAGCCTGGTCCCGACCCTGGACGTCGGCGAGAACGCGGGCCTTCCCCTCGTCATCGCCGGCATCGGAGAACCCGAGCTGGCCGAGCGCGTGGCCGAAGCGCTCGCCCTGGTCGGGGTCGACGACCTGGCCGCCAGGCTGCCCGAGGAGATCTCGGGCGGCCAGGCCCAGCGGGTGGCGGTCGCGCGGGTGCTCGCGCAACGGCCGCGGCTGCTGCTCGCGGACGAACCCACCGGCCAGCTCGACCGCGCCGCGGGACAGCGGCTGCTCGACGCGCTGCTGGACGCGACCGCGCACCTGGGTGCCGCGCTCGTCGTGACCACCCACGACCAGGCCGTCATCGAGCGCCTGGACACGCACTGGACCATGCACGAAGGCACGCTCCGCACCACCGAATCCCGGACGGTGAAGTCATGATCGGCCTCTGGCTCGGCGGCCTGCTCCGCCGTCGTACCGGACGTCTGCTGGCGACCGCCGCCGGCATCGCACTCGCCGTCGCGCTGACCGCGGCCCTCGGTTCGTTCCTCGCGTCCTCCCAAGCCACGATGACCGCCCGCGCACTGCGGTCGGTCGCCGTCGGCTGGCAGGTCGAAGTCCAGCCCGGCGGGGATCCCGGCGCCGTGCTGAACCAGCTGCGGAGCCTGCCGGGCACCACCGCGGTCCGCACCGTCCACATCGAACACACCAGCGGTCTGCTCGCCACCACCGGCGGCACCGAGCAGACCACCGGCCCCGGCGTCGTGCTGGGGCTGGCCCCCGGCTACGCGGCCGCCTTCCCGGACCAGATCCGGCCGCTCAGCGGGTCCCCCGACGGCGCGCTCATCGCCCAGCAGACCGCGTCGAACCTGCACGTCCGGCCCGGCGACCAGGTCTCGATCAGCCTGCCGGGCAGCCCGCCGCGGCCGGTCACCATCGCCGGCGTCGTCGACCTGCCCCAAGCCGACTCCCTCTTCCAGAAGGTCGGCGCGCCGGCGCAGACGCAGCCTTCCGCCCCGCCGGACAACGTGCTCCTGCTGCCCGAGTCCGCCTTCACCGCGCTGATCGGAAACGGTGCCCCGGTCACGCAGTTCCACGTGGCCCGGGCGGCACCCGCGTCCCAGGACCCGGCCACCGCGTACCAGAGCGAAATCGCCGCCGCGCACAACTTCGAAGCCCAGGCCGCCGGCGCCGCGCTGGTCGGCAACAACGTCGGCGCCGCACTCGACGCGGCCCGCGGCGACGCCGCCTACGCCCAGATGCTGTTCCTGTTTCTCGGCCTTCCCGGAGTGGTGCTCGCCGCGCTGCTGACCAGCACGCTGGTGGGCGCGGGCGGCGATCGGCGGCGCGCGGAGCAGGCACTCCTGCGCACGCGTGGCCACACGCCGCGAACGGTCGCCTGGATCGCGGTCACCGAGGCCGCGTTCGTCGCACTGGCCGGCGGAGCCGCGGGGCTGGTGATAGCCGTGCTGGCAGGCCGGCTCGCCTTCGGCCCCTCGCCGGAAGGCCAGAGCACCGCGGCCACGGCGTGGTGGTTCGTGATCGCCTTCGCGGCCGGGCTGCTGATCACGGCGCTCACGGTGCTGGTCCCGGCGATCACGGGGCTGCGGAACCAGACCGTGTCCCAGAACCGGCAGCTGATCGGCACGCACCGCACGCCGTGGTGGGCCAAGGCGGGGATCGACGTCCTGCTCATCGCGGCCGCGCTCGTCGTGTTCCTGGCCTCCGGCGCCAACGACTACGCGCTGGTGCTGGCGCCGGAGGGGGTGCCGAGCATCTCGGTGTCCTACTGGGCGTTCCTCGGCCCGGCGCTGCTGTGGCTTGGCGCAGCAGCCCTGTTGTGGCGCCTGGCCACGCTCGCGCTCGGGCACGGCCGGGGCCCGCTGCGGCGGATCCTGCGGCCGCTGGCCGGCCGGCTGGCGCGCCCCGGAGCGGCCGGGATCGCCCGGCAGCGCCGTCCGCTCGCCCGCGCGATCGTGCTGCTGGCGCTGGCGCTGTCGTTCGCCGCGTCGACGGCGGTGTTCAACAGCACCTACCAGCAGCAAGCCGAGGCCGACGCCCAGCTGACCAACGGTGCCGACGTCGCCGTCACCGAACCGCCCGCCGCCCAGGTCTCCCCGGCCGCCGGGGCGGCGTTGCAGAACGTCGCCGGAGTCCGGCACGTCGAGCCGATCCAGCACCGGTTCGCCTACGTCGGCGCCGACCTGCAGGACCTCTACGGGGTCCGGCCGGAAAGCATCAGGGACGTCACCGCGCTGCAGGACGCCTACTTCCAGGGCGGCAGCGCCGCGGACCTGATGGCCACCCTCGCGCGTCAGCCGGACGCCATTCTCGTCAGCGCCGAGACCGTCAAGGACTTCCAGCTCAACCCCGGTGACCTGATCAACCTGCGCGTGCAGGACGCGCGGACCAAGGCGTTGCGGACCGTGCCCTTCCACTACCGCGGAATCGTCAAGGAGTTCCCCACCGCGCCCAAGGACAGCTTCTTCGTGGCCAACGCCGGCTACCTCGCGCAGAGCACCGGCTCCGACGCCGTCGGCGCGTTCCTGGTCGACACCGGCGGCGGCAACCAGCCCGCGGTGGCCGCCGATCTGCGAGCCCGGCTCGGCGCCACGGCCGCGGTCACCGACATCACGCAGACCCGCGCGCACGTCGGCTCCAGCCTCACCTCGGTCAACCTCTCCGGGCTCACCCGGCTGGAGCTGGCGTTCGCGGTGCTGATCGCGGCCGGCGCCGGCGGGATCGTACTGGCGGTTGGACTGGCCGAACGCCGCCGCGGCCTCGCGATCATGGCGGTCCTGGGTGCCGGGCGCCGCCAGCTGCGCGGCCTCGTCCTCGGCGAGGGACTGGTGCTGATCGCCGGTGGCCTCCTCGGCGGCGGGCTCATCGCGTGGGGCGTCTCGCAGATGCTCGTCAAGGTCCTGACGGGGGTGTTCGACCCACCACCGTCCTCGATCACCGTGCCGTGGGCCTACCTCGCCCTGACGGCCGCCGCGGTCGCCGCCGCCGTCGCGCTCGCCGCCGTGACCAGTGCGCGCGCCTCGACCCGTCCCGCCGTGGAGGAACTCCGTGACCTGTGACCCGGGCCGGTGACTGTCCACATCGGAACGACCGGGTCGGCGGCTTCGCAGCGGTGGTGGTGTCGCGAGCGGTCGGGGCGCCGAGTGGTCGGTGAGCGGATGCGGGGACGTCGCGTCCGCGCCTTTGGCGGCAACGTTCCGCGCGGACCATCGTCGCGGCGGCGGACGGCCGGTTGAGTGTTCTACAGCACGCCGAGCACGCAGTTGTTCAAGCTCTGGCGATTTTAGTACGTAGGCTTTGGTGGGACGTGGCCGAGCCTTTTGGTCTCGGCAGTGAGATGGCAGCCGATGGAGATGCCGAACACCGTGTTGACATGGCTGCCGAATTGAATGGAGCTTCCGTCCTGGTAGTTGTGGAAGAAGGCGTCGTGTGAGCCTGGGGTGTCGTGTAAGCGCTGCGGGCTGGCGTTGAATCCGTACTTGGCGACAACTGGCCCGACGACGGCGAGCGCTTGTTCGTAGTCTGCGTCCGAAAGCGTTCCAGACACGACATGGTTTTCCAGGTGGAGGGTTTCCGCCGCGGAGTCGAGCTTCGGGTGGTCGGCTCCGCACCCGGCCCGGATGGGCTCGTCGGTGACATTCGGGCGCCGAGATTCGCCACCGGACATGCGGTTCGGCTCGCGCATCCGGGTTTCCGGATCCTGCCGACGGTTAGTGGTCACGATCTGTCCTACGCGGGGGTGGCGTGGGCGCAGTACCGGACGACAGAGGCTTTGGCGAGCCCAGCCGGGCCACGCCAAAAGCCTTCTGCCACAAGGCGTCTGCAGATTACCCAGCCAACAACTCGGGATGCCGAGCCTCGACCATCCTCGCCAGTCCGTCCTGCCACTTGATCTGAGTGTGGCCGATCAGCTGATGCATCCTGGTCAGATCACAAGTCACGCTGCTCAAGTTGTGCGCACTCGGCGCGAAAGTCACGTCCAGGCCGGTCAGTTTCGCCATGTAAGTGCACCACTGCTCGATACTCGAGACCTCGTCGCCGGCCCAGTTGACGGTGGTCGCGGGGGTTCGCGCCGCGTCCAGTAGCGCGGGGATCATCGCCATCATGTCGTCGTGGTGGATGGGCTGGTATTCGCTGGGGCTGTCCTCGTGGACGGGGACCGGGTAGCCGGCCAGCATCGCCTCCAGCAGGTACATCGGCCAGCCGCCCTCGTCGCTGTACGGCACGTTGAGGCGGGCGATGGTGGTCGGCAGGTTCAGGCGGCGCGCGCAGGAGCGGGCCATGGCTTCGGCCGCGATCTTCGAGATGCTGTAGGTCTGGAACATCTCGCCCCCGCCACGGTGGTTGTCGCCCAGGGGGTCGTCTTCGGCGAAGCGGTGGTGGCCGTTTTCCTGGTAGACGCCGGTGGTCGAGCAGTGCAACACGGCCTTGGCAGTACGGCACGCGGTCATCAGCGCGCCGAGACCGTCGACGTTCGCGTCCAGGTCGACGCCCCAGTCGTTGGTCCGCGAGACCGCGAAGTTGAGCACGAAGTCGACGTCGGGCAGCCGGGGCAGGTCCGTGTCCGTCAGGTCGGCCTGCACGGTACGCACACCGGCATCCTCCAGGCTCGCCCGGACCTGGGCGTCGCCGAACCGGCCGACCGCCCACACTTCGTTCGCCTGGGCCAATTCCAGGGCAATCGGCCGGCCCACCATTCCGGTGACACCGGTCATCAGCACCTTGGTGTCGCGCAGCATCGTCCTTGTCCTCCCGAATGCCGGCCGATCGACGGCCGGCGGCTCGTTCCCGCCAGTCAACACCCGGATCAGCCGGGCCCGCCGCGCTGCACGGACGATCAGGAAGCGACGTTGCCCAGGTGATCCGGTCCAGGTGCGAGCCCCTTGCTCAATCTATCGAAACTCGATAGATTCCCATCGTAACTCGATAAGAGGGGCAGACCATGGGAAAGCTGGCCGTGCAGGCGCTGCGCGTCGTGCTCGCGGCGGTGCTCGCTGGGACCGTGCTCATCCAGGTGCTGATGGTGTGGACGCTGATCAGCGGGAACGATCCGGAAAACGGGTCGGTCCCGCTGACCGCGCTGCGCTTCATCACGATCTTCGGCCTGGTGACGGTGCAGGTCGCCGTGGTCAGCGTGTGGCGGCTGGTGACGATGGTGCGCCGCGGGACCGTGTTCTCCCACGCCGCCTTCCGGTACGTGGACCGGGTGATCGGCGCGATCGTGGCGGCGGCCCTGGTCTGGTTCGCGGTCACCGCCGTGAACGCGCCGGGCCAGCGCGACGACCCGGGCGTCACGCTGATCATGGGCGGGATCGGCCTGGCCATCCTCGGGGTCGCGCTCGTGGTGTTCGTGCTGCGGATGCTGCTCGCCCAGGCGGCGCGGATGCAGGACGAACTGGCCGAGGTGATCTGATGGCGATCACCGTCGACATCGACGTGATGCTGGCCCGGCGCAAGATGTCCGTCGGCGAGCTCGCGGACCGCGTCGGGATCACGCCCGCCAACCTGGCGGTGCTCAAGAACGGCCGCGCCAAAGCGGTCCGCTTCGCCACGCTCGCCGCACTATGCGAGGTGCTCGACTGCCAGCCGGGCGACCTGCTGCGCTGGGAAGCAGACGACGCCGCGAGCGTGAAACCACCGCGCACCACCGTTTCCTGACCGCCTACGTGCGGGCGATCACCACCGGGCAGAGCGCGTACGAGATCAGGGCCTGGCTCGTCGAACCCAGGGCCAGCCCGCTGAGCCCGCCGCGGCCACGGCTGCCGACGACCAGCAGCTGCGCCCGGTCGGCTAGGTCGAGCAGCCGTTCGGCCGGGCGGCCGGCCTCGACGACGCGCTCCACGGTCACGTCCGGGAACTTCTCCTGCCAGCCGGCCAGGCGCTGGGCGAGCAGCTCGTGCTCCTCCTGCTTGACGGCCTCGCGGTCCATCGTCCAGCGGCGCTCCTCGAAGACCTCGGACAGGAACGCCTCGTGCCAGCTGTGCACCGCGATCAGCGGGGCCTGGCGCCAGGACGCCTCCTCGAACGCGGTCGCGATCGCGCCCTCGCTCAGCGGAGTGCCGTCGACGCCCACGACAACCGGACCCTCGGTGGGCGCCTCGTCGTCCCCGACGTGCGGGCGGATCACGGCCACCGGGCACGGCGCGTGCGCGGCCAGCGCCACCGAGACCGACCCGAGCAGGACCCGGCCGAGCTCACTGCGGCCCGGGGTGCCGAGCACGACCATCGTCGCGCCGTCCGCCTCGGCGAGCAGCGCTTCGGCGGCCCCCTCGGACCGCACCTCGGACTCCACCTCGACGCCGGGCGCGGCTTCCTCGGCCGCGGCGCGCGCTTCGGCGAGCACGCGTTCTCCCCGCGCGCCAACGGCTTCCTGGATTTGCTCGAACGTCGCGTCCGCACCCGGGTAGAGCGCGGGGAGTTCGGGCAACGCGTGGATGAGGCGGAGGCCCCGGCGCCGTTCCCGCGCGACGAGTGCCGCCCAGCGGACCGCCGTGAGCGCGGCCGCGGAACCGTCGACGCCGACCACCACTGCTGAACCCGACCCGGTCATCCCATGCCTGCTTTCCCTCGGCGGACGGTCTTCACCGTGAAAGTACCGGCTGTACGGCGAAAATACCTCCCGGAGCCGCGGCCACCCCGCGTCGTCAGCCCCCGGTCGGCGGCGCGCTCATCGCGGCCGCCAGGAACGTGATCGCCCAGCGCGGCGCCGCCTCACCCGCGACCTCGGGCATGCAGCCGGGAACAGGCCGCTGGTAGACCTCGACCCGGTCCATCGCCGTCACCGCGAGAATCCCCCGCAGCCGGAACCGCAGCTCGTCGGCGGACAGGCCGGGCAGCGCGCGTCCGAAGGCTTCCAGGTAGCGATCGCGGACCTCGTCCTCGGCCGGCCCGGTCCAGCTGCGCATCTCCTCGGCAGGGTCGCCGATGATCGTCACGATCAGCCGGGACGTCCGCTCACCGCTTTCGTCGCCGGCCGGCATCCCGTCGAACAACGGCCCGGCGAACGCCTCCACCAGCTCGGCGACCGTCGGGTCCGGGCCACGGGCGAGCAGCCGGTCGAGCCCGGCGCGCTGCGCGGCGTTGATGGGCTCGACCACGCGGCGCGCGACCGCGGCCAGCAGCTCTGCCTTCGAACCGAAGTGGTACCCGACGGCAGCCAGGTTCGCGCCGGCGAGGTCGGTGATCGCGCGGATCGAGGTGCCGCGGAACCCGCGCTCGGCGAAGAGCCGTTCGGCCGCGTCGAGGATCTGCGTGCGGGTGTCAGGTGACGCCATGGTCGCGTAGCCTACATACGATCGTTTCAAACGAACGTATGAAAGAGGTCGGCCATGAAGCTGCTCGTGTACGGAGCCGGAGCGCTCGGCACTCTGCACGCCGCCCGTCTGCACGAGGCCGGCCACGACGTCTCGCTCCTCGCCCGGGGTGAGCGGCTGGCCGCCCTGCGCCGGCATGGCGTGCAGCTCGCCGAGGGAGACAGCCCGGTTGCCCGGCAGGTGCCGGTGCCGGTGGTCGAGCACCCGGACGGCGGGTACGACCTGACCGCCGTTTTCGTCCGCGCCCATCAGGTGGACGCGGTGCTGGAGTCACTCGCCGGGCTCGACGGCGACGTGCTGTTCCTGCTCAACTGGGCGGCCGGCGCGGAGCCGCTGGGCGCAGTGCTGGGCCACCAGCGGGTGCTGCTCGGCTTCCCCGCCGCCGCCGGCGTGCTGGACGGCGACGTACTCCGCTACCGCGCGGCCAGCTTCCTGACCCGCCTGCTCCCGATGCCGATCGGCGAGCCCGGCGGCCGGTCCACCCCGAGGCTGGAACGGATCGTGGCGGCGTTCCGCGCCGCAGGGATCAACGCCAAGGCCGAGCCGAGGATGGACGCCTACCTCAAGACCCACGCCGCGTTCGCGGTGCCACTCGAACAGGCCACGAACGCCGTGGGCGGCCCGGTGGCGCTGGCCAGTGATCCGGACGCGGTCCGCGACCTGGTCCGCCGCATCCGGCAGCACCTCGCCGCGCTGCCGACAGCGCCGGTCCCCCGCGGGTTCGCCGCGTTGCGAATTCTCCCGGAGGGACTGCTTGTGGCCGTGCTGCGGCGCTTCCTGCGCAGCCCGACGGCCGCGCACTCCGGGCTCGTCACCATCTCGCCCGCGGCGACGGCCGAACTCGAGCACGTGGCCGGGCAACTGCGCGCTCAAGCCAGGTGATCGCTAGCTCGCGCTTCCCGAAGGACCCGCCCGCACCGGCTGCGGAATGGGGGCGTCGCCGAATTCGCTGAGCGGCTTGAAGCCGAGCGAATCCGGATCCGCCCCGTCCATGATCTTCCCGACATTGCCCTTTCCGGGAACATAACCGACGATGGCGTCCGCGGGGATAGTGCCGTCGTGCGCCCATTCCTTCTGCTCGGGGAACCATTCCTTCCCGCCGGTGCTCTTGTAGTAATCGGACACGTTCACCAGCTTGTTCGGATCCGGCAGCTGGGACGTGTCGATTTTGTACAGGTACGAATTCGGAGCCGCGATCTGGGCGTCGTTCATCCCGCTGTACTCGCCGCTGGAAACCCACTGGCTGTTGCCTTTCGAGCTGCCTCCGCCCGCGTACTTCCCCTCGACGTGCTCCTGCAACGTCAGGGTGCCGTCGGGCTTGACCGGCTTGAACCCGCCGTCCTCCACGATGTTGGCCGGGTTGCGGCCCGGGCCGTAAAGGTTGGGCCGCCCGTCCCAGCGGTAGATGTACTGCGGCGGCCCGGTCGGCCCCTTCTGCTTCTTCTTGAACGGGTTGAGCTTCTTGATCTTCTCTTTCAGGCCCTTCATGCAGATGAGCCCGAGCGGGTCGAGGTAGGTCAGCGGGTTGTCGACGTACGCGTGGTTGTTCGGCGCCGGGTTCAGCCCGAGCGGGTCCGGGCTCAGGTAACTCGCGGTGGCCGGGTTGTAATAGCGGTTGAGGTTGTAGTTCAGTCCCGTTTCGGTGTCGTGGTATTGACCGGGGAACCGCAGCGGGAAATCGGCCTCGCCGACCGGCCGCGCGAAATCGGCACCCCACAGATCGGTGGTGTGCCAGGTGATGCGGCCGTCCGGCGTGACCAGTTCGGTGGGAGTGCCGACCAGATCCGTGACGATGGCGTGGAACGCGACGTCGACCGCCTTCTGGTCCGGCCGGGCCCGGCGCCGCGACTGCGCGACGACCCGGTGGGTGCCGGGCTGCCAGTCCCAGGTGGTGACGTCGGAACGGCCGCCGACCGTGACGTGCTGCTCGGCGATCCGCGTGCCCTCCCAGGCGAACCAGGTCTCGCTGATCAGCTTGTCCTCGCGGTCGAGGCAGCGTTTCGCGATTCGCCGGTCCAACGCGTCGTAGAGATAACGCCAGGTGCTGCCGTCCGGCGTCTTCACCGCGACCAGGTGGTCCTCGGCGTCCCAGGTGTAGCTCCACTGCCGCGGCCCGGACGCGGTGCGCCGGGTCGCCCGCACGACCCGGCCCTGCCGGTCGTGGTCGTAGGTGGTGTCCGCCGCCTGGTGCACCAGGGTCCCGCCGACCCGGCGCTCCACCGGGCCGCGCGCGGTCGGCGTCTCGGCGCGGACCAGGTTGCCGTTCAAGTCGTAGGCGTACGACTCGCTCCAGCCGGCCGCGCGGACCGCGTTGACCCGGCCGCTGTCGTCGAGTTCGAAGCTGCGGGTGCCGCGGATCCGGTCGGCGATCTGGACCGGGTGCCCGTCGGCGCGGTAGGTGAGCGCGCGCTGCTGCAGGGTGCGTGACGGGCTGCCGTCCGGCTGCTCGGCGTGGATCGACTGCCGCACGACGCGGCCGAGCGGGTCGAAGCCCTGCCGCACGGTGATCCCGGCCCCGAACCGCCGGGCGACCTCCTGCCCGCCGGCGTCGCGCTCGAACGCGATCCGGCCGCCGGCCGCGGCGAGCGAGAGCGGCTGCCCGGTCCCGTCGTAGGTCCAGCTGGACACGGCGCCGCTCGGTGTCGTGCGCGAGAGGACCTGACCGAGCGCGTCGTAGGTGTAGGAGGTGCGACGGCCGTTGAGCGTCTCGGCGACGATCCGGCCGGCCTCGTCGTAGGCGAACTCGAGCCGGTGCCCGGGACCGTCCGCGGCGGCCACGCGGCCGGACTCGTCGAACGTGCGGGTGTAGCTGCCGTGCTCGTTGCGGTGCTCGACCAGCCGGCCCTGCTCGTCGTAGCGGTAGCTCGCCCACTGCCCGGCGCCGTTGACCCGCCGGACCAGCTGCCCGGCCGCGTCGTACGAATAGGTCCGGGTCGACCCGTCGAAGTCCTTCTCCAGCACCAGGTTCCCAACCGCGTCGTACTCGTACACCCAGGTCAGCCCGGTCGGCCCGGTGACCTTCCGCAGCCGCAGTTCCGTGTCGTGGCTGTAGGCGTACCGGGCGCCGGTCGGGTCGACCCGGGCGGTCACCTCGCCGAACGGGCCGTACTCGAACCGGGTCTCCGCCCCGGACGGTCCACTGTGGACGAGCAGGTTGCCCTCGGCGTCGTGTTCCCACTCCTCGCGGCTGCCGTCCGGCTCCACCCGCCAGGCCGGCAGGCCCTCGATGGTCCAGTTCATCCGGACCACGCCGCCGAGCGGGTCGACCACGGACACCACCCGGCCGAACGCGTCGTGCGCGTACCGGGTCCTCGCCCCGGACGGCTCGAGCACCTCCACCGGGAGCCCGGCGGCGTTGTTGCGGAAGCGGGTCACCTGGCCGAGTTCGTCGGTCAGCGCGACGAGGTCGCCGCGGGCCCCGTACGCGTACGTGCGCGACACGCCGCCCGGGCCGCTCTCGGACACCACCTTGCCGTTCTCGTCGTACGCCAGCTCCCACGCCTCGCCGTCGGGGCCGGTCACCCGCACCGGACGCACGGCCTGGTCGTACACGACTTCGCGAGAGGCTCCGCCCGAGACCTCTTGACGCAGGGCGCGGCCTTCGCGCGGCGCGACCCGGTTCGTGCGCCCGATCGGATCGGTCGTCGACAGCTTCATCCCGAACCGGCTGTACTCGGTGACGGTCTCCGCGCCGCGCGGGTCCACGACCTTGGTGACCTGGTTCAGCTCGTTCCAGTGGTAGCGGGTCGCGTGGCCGAGCGAGTCGGTCTGGGTGGTGACCCGGTTTTCCAGGTCGTAGGCGAACGTCCCGGTGAGGACGTCGCCGGTCCCCTCGGTGCGGACCACGCGCCCCGACTCGTCGAAGTGGTAGCGGTAGGTCTGCCCGACCCGGTCGAACCAGGCGACGACCCGGTCCTGGTCGTCGTACTCGTACCGCATCGGCCGGCCGCGGGAGTCGGCCACCTGCTCGAGCCGGCCGCGGGCGTCGTAGGCGAAGGCCACCACGGTCACGTCCGGCCCGTTGGCCCGCACCATCCGCAGATCGGCGATCCGGGGCCCGGCCGCGGTGTCCACGTGGCCGAACCGCACGTGGTAACCGCCGGAGTGGCGCAGCTCGGCCGGCGCGCCGGTTTCGCCGCGCACGAACGTCATCCAGTTCCCGTGCCGGTCCCCCACTGTCTCCAATGGACGGACGCTGCCGCCGGCTTCCACCCCAGGGAAGCTCAGGGTCAGGCCGGAATCCGGGCGTCCGATGAGGACGGTGTCGCTCTCGCGGTTCCACCGAAGGGGCCAGCGCGCGCCTTCCACCGGCAGCACGAGGTCCCCGTCCTCGGCGGGATGGGGGTAGTGCAGCACGACCCCGTCCGCGGCGGCGTAGTGGAGGCCGTCGCCGTCCACCTCGACCCGCTGGTCCAGCGTCGAGCTCCACTCCTTGCCGAACCACAAACCCTTGCGGTAGCCGGAAACGTGCGTCCGCTCGAACAGCACGGGCAGCACGCCCGGCAGGCCGAGGTCTTCCTGCGTGGTGAACATCTCACCGGTCACCAGGTCGACCGGGTCGCCGCCGGCCGTCCGATCCGGCGGCGGGGAGGACTCGTCGACCGGCTTCTTGCCGCCCGAGCCGAGCGGGTCGCCCTTCCCCGGATCGCCCTTGGGCGAGCCGGAGGTGTGGGTCCCGTTGTCCGGCGGCGGGTCGCTCTTGGACGTGCCGGGGCCGTTGTCCGGCGTGGGGTCGCTCTTGGAGGTTCCGGGGCCGTTGTCCGGCGGCGGGTCGTTCTTCGCCGGCGGGCTGTGATCACCCTGCGGCGAGGTGGACCCGTTGTCCTTCGGCGGGCTGTGGTCACCGGACGGCGTCGTGGAGTTGTCGGTCTTCGGCGGCGGACTGTGATCGCCCGAGGGCGTCGTGGAATCCCCGCCGCCCTTGGTCGGCGGGGCCTTCGGCGTGCTGTCGATCTTCGACGTCTTCGGCGGCGCCTCGACCTTCCCGCCCTTCAGGCCCTTCAACGCCTTCCCGGCGTCCTCGAACAGCGTGCCGGCCTTCTTCAGCAGCGGGATCAGCGCCTTGAGCGCCTTGACCAGTTTGGTGGTGACGTCCGCGATCTTCGACGCCGTCTTCGCCACCGCCGCGACCACCTGCGGCACCACCCAGGTCAGGCCGATGCCGAGCGTGAACACCACCTGCAGCGCCCAGCTGATCATGTGCCCGATCAGCTCGGAGATGATGTCCCGCACCAGGGTCCGGACCGCGGCGACGACCTCGCCCGCGGTCTTCACCCCGGAAGACGCGCCCTCGCAGCCCTTCTGCGCCGACTGGAACAACGCCACGGTGTCCTGCGTGCGCTGCCGATACGCGTCCGCGGCCGGACCGGTCCACGACTGGAGGTCCGCCTTCACCATGTCGCCGAGGTCGCTGCCGACGCCTTCGAGCTCTTTCGCGATATTGGCCCAGGTCTGCGACTGGGCGGCGATCTCGTCCGCGTTGCCGGTCAGCCCGTTCAGCGCTTCCTTCAGCGGGCCGACGTGCTCCATCAACCAGCTCACGCCCGCCGCGAGGATCGCCCCGAAGGGATCCATCGCCATCGACAACGCGTCCAGCGCGGTGCCGACCGCACCCATCGCCACCGACGCCCAGTCACCCGACTTGATCGCATCCGACAACCCGGCAGCCGATTCGGCCAGCGAAATTCCCGAATACGCCTTGGTCGAATCCTCCGTCGGCGCAACCAGCGGATTGCTCACGCGGGCGACCTCCTCATTCTGCCAGCCGAGTGACGGTCGCAATTATCGGGCAGTGTCCGGCTTCCGGCGCCGTCCTCCGGCCGTCGGGCCGGTCCTTCACCCGATCGGCCGCATCCGCTCGCCCAGCCGGCCCCGCCGGCGATCACCGAACGTGCCCGAGGACCGGACTACGCTGTCCCCCATGATCGCGCGGACTGTGGACTGGACGCCCCCGCAGCAGGCCGGGGACGACGCCGCCAAGCCGGAAGGGCTGCGCGAGCGCAAGAAGCGCCGGATGCGGCAGCAGCTCACCGACACCGCGACCGAGATGTTCCTCGAGCGGGGCTTCGACGCCGTGCGCGTCGCCGAGATCGCCGACGCCTGCGGGGTGTCGGAGAAGACGGTCTTCAACTACTTCCCCACCAAGGAAGCGCTGATCGTGGACCACCCCGGCGCCGCGATCGACGCCCTGCGGACCGCCCTCGCGGACCCCGCGCTGGCCCCTGTCGACGCCGTGCTGGGAATTCTCGCCGGCGAGCTGGACGCGATGACCGCCTGGCTCGGCGCCCAGCCGGACCTCGCCGGGAGCAGCGCGAAACTCCGGCGTTTCGGCGCCCTGATCGCCGAAACGCCGTCGCTGCGCGCCTACCAGCGCGACATGATGGACCGCCTCGCCGCCGTCGCCACCGAGGCCCTGGCCGAACGGACTGGGCTGGGCCCCGGCGACCCGGAGCCGCGGATCGCGGCGGCCGCGCTGCTCGGGCTCTGGCCCATCCAGTTCTCCGGCTGGGCGAAGTACGCGGACGGCGTCCGCACCCCGGCGCAGATCCGCGACGCGGTGACCGCCGACGTCCGGAAAGCGGCCCGCCTGCTCGACGGCGGGCTGGGCCGGCTCACGGCTCAGCGGTAGTTGTCCCAGAGCTTCCGGATCGTCGCCCAGGTCGGTTTCGGGCCGGGCAGCGGCGTGGCGTTCGGTGCGCGCAGGCCGTCCAGGACGATGCCGAGGGTCCGCCCCCGCAGCGTCGGCGGGCGCATCCCGTCCAGCTCCGGGCGGCCGCGAAGCTCGGTGAGCAGCAGGACGACGTCGTGCGCGGTGATGTCCGCGCGCAGGACGCCGGCGGACTGGGCGCGCGTGACCAGGCGCTGGACCTGGGCGCGCGCGGCCCGGCTGGCGGCCAGGATCTCGTCGGTGACCGGGAACGCCTTGCCCGGCGACGGGGCGCCGGACAGGCCCGCGTCGAGGCAGGCGCGGACGAACGACGTGAAGCCGTGCCACGGGTCCGGGTCGGCGAGCCCGCGCTGCGCCTCCTCGCCGGTCTGCACGATGTTCCGCTTGAGCAGCTCGCGCATCAGGTCCTCCTTCGCCGGGTAACGGCGGTAGAGGGTGCCCATGCCGACCCCGGCGCGGGCGGCGATCGCGGAGACCGGGGCGTCCGCGCCCTGCTCGAGGAAGACCTCGCGGGCGGCGGCCAGCACGAGGTCGTCGTTGCGGAGGGCGTCGGAGCGGCGGGCCATGGGCGAAGACTAGCCGAGACCCCCGTTGCCGGTGTTAAAGTGCGGGTATTGGAAACGGAGCGGAGCGCTCCGCTCCGAACTGGAGGGAAACCCATCGTGACCACCAAGATCCTGCAGGGGCGGACCGCGTTCGTGACCGGAGGCAGCCGCGGCATCGGGGCGGCGATCGCGCGGGCGCTCGGCGAGCACGGCGCCGACGTCGCGGTGAACTACCACTCGAACGCGGCGGCAGCCGAGGCGGTGACCGCGCACGTGATCGCCCACGGCGGCAAAGCCGTGGCGGTGCAAGGGGATGCGGGCGACGCGGAGCAGGTCGAGCGGATGGCCGAGCAGGCGCGCGCCGCGCTCGGGGACATCACCCTGCTCGTCTGCAACGTCATCGGCGACACCCGGGCGCTCGGCGCGCTGTTCCGCGCCACCGGGTCCGTTGTGGACAGTCTGGACCGGGTCCGCGGCGTCCGGGAGGTCACCGCCACGGCGCTGGACGCCGCACTGCTGCCCTGCCACTTCGTCGTGCCGCAGATGCGGCGGCGCGGCGGCGGGTCGATCGTGTTCATCGGCGCGTCCGGCACGCACTCCTCGACGCCGGGGCTGGCGGAGGTCTCCGTGGCCAAGAGCGCGCAGGACGCCGTGGCCCGCTCGCTCGCGGTGGAGCTGGCGCCGGACGGCATCCGCGTCAACACGGTCGCGCCCGGCCTGGTGCCGACCGACGCGAACGCCGGGCCGCACCAGGAGCAGATGATCCAGCGGGTCCAGGGCCTCACCCCGGCCGGCACGGTGACCACAGTGGACGAAGTGGCCGACACCGTCGTCGCGCTGGCGAGCGATCTCGGCCGCCGCGTCACCGGCGTTTTCGTGCCCCTGGACGGGGCCCGGACGCTGACCTGATCAGGATTCTTCAGACCTGGCGCGCGGTCGCCATCGCGCGCTCGGCCTCCCAGAACGCGCGCATCGACTTGATCAGCCCGTCGGCGCCGACGCGGTAGACGAACACCCCGTCGGTGTCGACGCGGTAGCCGCCGGGCAGGAACGTGGTGATGGTGCCGAAGTTCGCCACCTCGTCGCCGGCCGCGAACGAGTCGCGGATGACGAACTCGAACCGCTCGACGTGCGCGATGGTCTTGTCCCAGAACGCCCCGATGCCCTCGTGCCCGGCGTGGCCCTGGCCGGTCTCGTCGAGCATCGACGGGCCGACCGGGTCCTCCACCAGCGCGTCCGGCGCGAACAGCGCGAGCCAGCCGTCCTTGTCCCCCGCCGTCACGGCCGTCATCGAGCGGTACGCGGCGACGCGCGCCGGCGGCTGCTCGGCCTCGGCGTCCCAGCTGACCTCGACTCCCATGTCACTCCCCGAATTTCGCGATGACCTCGGCCCCGAACTTGCGGATCGCGTCGAGCTTCGGGCCCACCTCGGCCTCGAACCCGACGCCTTCGAACACCCACGGCATGGTGATGATGTCGGTGACCCCGACCTCGGCCTGCTCCCGGTAGCCGTCGAGGCCGAACCGGTCGATGCACACGGCCTGGTACTCGAACGGGTCGTTCTCCCGGCCGCGCTCGGCGAGCAGTTCCTTGAGCCGCGCGATGGTGGTGCGCAGGTCGTCGAGTTTCATCATCGCCGAGGACCAGCCGTCGGCGACACGGGCGGCGCGGCGGAGCGCGACCTCGGTGTGGCCGCCGATGTAGAACGGCACCCGCTTCGGCGGCGTCGGGCTCATCTGCAGCTTGTCGAAGTCGAAGAACTCGCCGTGATACTCGACCATGCCGCCGTCGAGGATCAGCCGCATCGCGTCGATCGCCTCGTCCACGCGCTTGCCGCGCTTCTCGTACGGCGCGCCGCACCACTCGAACTCTTCCGGCGACCAGCCGACCCCGAGCCCGAGGCCGAACCGGCCGCCGGTCAGCGCCGCGACCGAGTTCACCTGGCGGGCGAGCAGCACCGGGTTGCGCGAGCCGAGTTTCAGCACGGAGGTGTAGAACTCGATGCGCTCGGTCACCGCGCCCATCGACGCGGTCGCGACCAGCGGGTCGACCCACGGCGTGTCCGCGGTCCAGAACCGGCTGCCGTCCGGGGTATAGGGATAGTCCGCGGAAACCTGCTCCGAGTAGAACAGCGAGTCCGGCAGCACGATCGAGGCGAAACCGGCTTCCTCGGCGGCGCGGGCCAGCTCGCCCAGCTGATCGAGGGGGTTCATCGCGATCGACAGGGAGAACTTCATGCCCGGACTATAACCTGTTCTAGTTTCCGGGGCCATCGGCCGGGCGGGGTGCTCCGGGTCACGTCCCGGGAACCTCCCGGGTACTGTCCGCGTTGTCCGGTTCAAAGGCGGCCACGCGGCCGCCGCGTCAGCTGAACACGTGGAGTGACCCATGAGCACCGCGATCCTGTTGATCGTGCTCGTTGTCGTCGTTGTCGGCGGCGGGCTGTACTTCTCCCGGTCACGGGCCGCCGCGCGGCAGCGCGAGCTGGACGACGCGAAGGCCGACGCCCGCCGTCTGGTCGAGCGCCTCGGCGGCCAGGTGCTCAACCTCACCGGCACCGACACCGCGTCGCAGCAGGCGATGGCCGACGCGAGCGAGCGGTACAACGCGGCCGGCTCGCAGATGGAGCAGGCGACCACCGTGGAGCAGGCCCGCCTGGTCAAGGAGACCGCGGTCGAGGGCCTCTACTACGTGCGCGCGGCGCGGCTGGCGATGGGCATGGACCCCGGCCCCGAGCTGCCGGAGGAGGCCGAGCGCGAGCGCGCCGGCAAGGTGACCGAGCACCGCGCGGTGGACGTCGAGGGCGAGCACTACGAGGCCTCGCCGGAGCCCGGCCAGAACACCCCGTACTACTACCCCGGCGGCCGCGTGGCCGGCCGGCCGGTGCCGCAGGGCTGGTACAGCGAGCCGTGGTGGAAGCCCGCGCTGGTGGCCGGCGCCTGGGGACTGGGCTCGATGTTCCTGTTCAGCGCGATGTTCTCCGGCATGGGCGGCATCGCCAGCGCCTCGGCCTGGGAGTCGGGTTACGACGCGGGCCAGCAGGACGCGCTCGACTCCGGCGGTGACGCGGGCGGAGACGGCGGCGACGGCGGTGGCTTCGACGGCGGCGGCGACGGCGGTGGCGGGTTCGACGGCGGCGGCTTCGATGGTGGCGGATTCGACGGCGGCGGCTTTGACGGGGGCGGCTTCAACGGCGGCGGTTTCGACGGGGGCGGCGGCTTCGACTTCTGACCCCCTGATGCAGACGAGGGCCCCGCGGCATGCGTGCCGCGGGGCCCTCTGTCCACACCGGACTCATCCGGTGATCGGGCGGATCCCCAGCAGCGTCCCGGAAAGGTACTCGGCGGCCTCGCTGCACAGGAACGCGGCGAACGGCACGATGTCGTCCGGCTGCCCGACGCGGCCCCCCGGGTAGGTGGCACTGACCCGGGCGATGTGCTCCTCGGACGCGGCCACGCGCATACCCGGCGTGTCCGTGAGGCCCGGTGCCAGCGCGACAGTGCGAATGCCCTGATCGGCCAGCTCCTGGTGCACGACATTGCTCAGCAGGTGCACCCCGGCCTTGGTGGCGCTGTACGGGGCGCCGCCGGGACGGCTCTGGGTGCCGGCCATGCTGCCGACGTAGATGATCCGGCCCCCGCCGCCCCGGATCATCACCGGCGCGAAGTGCTTGGTCACCAGGAAACAGCCGATCAGGTTGCTGTCGACGATCCGGTGCAGGTCCGTCAGCTCGAAGTCCAGCACCCGCATGGAACCGGCGGGCGGCATCCAGCCGGCGTTGCTGATCAGGGCGTCGACCCGGCCCCAGTGCGCGTCGACGGCCTCGGCGGCCGCGCGGACCTGGTCCTCGTCCGAGACGTCGGCGACCACGCCGAGCGGCTTCGGCGCGCCCGGCACTTTGGCGATGATCTCGTCGACGGTGCCGGCGGCCTTGGCCTCGCTGCGGGCCAGCACCGCAATGCGCGCGCCCTCCGCCGCCAGGCCGAGCGCGAGCGTGCGGCCGAGGCCCTGGGCCGCGCCGGTGATGACGATGACCTTGTCGCGGATATCCACCTGCATGGGGTGCTCCTTAAATTCATGGGCTCTAGCCTAAGTTTAGCCTCCAGCCTAAAATTGGGTAGGCTGACCCCGTGACGACAGGACGACGGGAGGCCAACCGGGCCCGGATGCGGGCGCGGCTGCTGACGGCCGCGCTGAAGCTGTTCGGCGAGCACGGTTACGAGGGCACGACCATCGACCAGATCGCCGCGGAGGCGGACGTCGCCCGGCAGACGGTGCTCAACCACTACCCGCACAAACGCGATTTCCTGCGGGAGTGGGGCCAGGACCGCCGCGACCAGCTGCTCACTGTCACCGAGTCCGACGAGCCCGCGCGCACCCGGCTGCACCGCTACTTCGCCGCGCTGGCGGCCATGAACGAGCGCGAGCGCGCCCTCACGCGGATGCTGCACGTGAGCCTGCGCCACGACGAGGTGGTCGCCACCCAGCACCCGGTGCCGGAGGCGACGATCGACGCGATCCGGCAGGGCCAGGAACGCGGTGAACTCAAGGCGGGGCTCCCGCCGCGCACCGTGGCCGAGGTGGTGACCGCGATCTACGGCGACACCCTCCGTCGTTGGCTCACCGAGGACGCACCGCCGTTCGACCTGGCCGGTGCGCTGGCGGAACGGCTCGACCTCCTGTTGGACGGCCTCGCCGCACCCAGGGACTCGTGAGTGTTCATGCCGGTTCTAACCGTCATAAACACTCACGAGCCCTGAACTCTCCCCAGCCGGACTCACGCCGCCTGGCAGCTCGGACACCAATAAAGGTTGCGCCCCACCAGTTCCTGGTGCGCGACCGGTGTCCCGCAGACCAGGCACGGCATCCCGGCGCGACGGTAGACGTACACCTCGCCGCCGTGGCGGTCCTCGCGCGGGGCGCGGCCCTGTGCGGCGGGCATGTGCTCCGGCGCGACCGTGTCGATGCGCCCGACGCGCACGCCGTGGCGCATCAGGGTCACCAGGTCGGCCCACATCTCGTCCCACAGGCCGCGGTCGAGGGCACGGCCGGGGACCATCGGGGCGACGCCGTGGCGGAAGAGCACCTCGGCGCGGTAGACGTTGCCGACGCCGGCCAGCACCGCCTGGTCCATCAGCAGCGCGGCCACCGACGTACGCGAGCGCGAAATCCGCTCCCACGCGAGGTCGGGCTTCGCGTCGCGGCGCAGCGGGTCCGGGCCCAGGCGGGCCTTCAGCGCGTCCACCTGGGCGGCGTCCAGCAGCTCACAGCGGGTGGGCCCACGCAGGTCGGCCCAGTGGGTCCGGCCGACGAGCCGCATCCGCACCTGGCCGACGGGCTCGGTCGCGGGCAGCGGCGTCTCGTTGAACGTGCCGTACAGGCCGAGGTGGACGTGCACCGTCCCCTGTGGACCGTAGTGGTGGAACAGGTGCTTGCCGTACGCCTCGGCGGAGGTGAGCACCTGCCCGTCGAGCCGCGCGGCCTCGTCCGCGAACCGGCCCTGCGGGCTGCTCACTTCGACGGGCGCGCCGCCGTACCGGCGCTTGTGCAGGCGGGCCAGCCGATGGAGCGTGTGCCCCTCGGGCATCAGGCCTCCGGCAGGGGCGGCGGGGTGCCGGTGCGCTCGTAGTCGAGCAGCTGCTGGACGCGGCGGCCGTGGCGCTCGTCCGGCGACGGCGGCGTGGCCAGGAACGCCTCGACGATCGCCGTGGCCTCCTCGGCCGTGTGCATCCGCGCGCCGACGCCGAGCAGCTGGGCGTGGTTGTGCTCGCGGCACAGCTTCGCCGTCTCGACGCTCCAGCCCAGGCCCGCGCGGGCGCCGGGCACCTTGTTGGCGGCGATCTGCTCGCCGTTGCCGGAGCCGCCGATCACGAGGCCGAGGCTGCCCTCGTCGGCGACCACGCGCAGCGCGGTGGCCACGCAGAAGGCCGGGTAGTCGTCGGCCGCGTCGTAGACGTGCGGACCGACGTCGACGATCTCGTGCCCCTGCTCGCCGAGATGGCGCACAAGGTGGTTCTTCAGCTCGAAACCGGCATGGTCGGATCCCAAGTAGACACGCACAGGCCGGAGTCTGCCATCACCCGCGGCGTCCGGCATGCTCCGGGGGTGGGCATCTGGGCGCAACCGGGCAGTGACGTGCGGCTCGAATGGGGTGGTGAGGGCGTCGCGGCGCTGGGCGGCTCGTGCGCCGTGCTGGTGGTGGTCGACGTGCTTTCCTTCTGCACCACCACGGATCTCGTCACTTCGCGCGGTGGCCGGGTGCTGCCGGTGCGCTGGCGCGACGAGCGCGGAGTCGCCGAAGCGCGCGAAGCCGGCGCCGTCGTCGCGGGTGAGGGCTCGTGGACGCTACGGCCTTCTTCTGTGACGGAGATCCCGTCCGGGACCCTGCTCGCGCTGCCCTCCCCCAACGGGGCCACGCTCTGCGCCGCGGCCGCCGCAACGGGCGCGCACGTGCTCGCCGGCTGCCTGCGCAACGCGTCCGCCGTCGCCGCGAAGGCCCACGAGCTGGCGGACGGCCGCGCGATCGGCGTCATCCCCGGCGGTGAGCGCTGGGGCGTCGACATGCTGGGCGAGGGCAAGGAATTCGGCCCGCTGCGGCCGTGCGTCGAGGATCAGCTGGGGGCGGGCGCGATCGTCGCCGCGCTGCGGCAGCGGGGCCGGTCGGCCTCGGCGGAGGCGGCGCTGGCCGCGGCGGCCTACGCGCCCACGGACGTCGCCGCCGCGCTGCGGGGCTGCTCGTCCGGCCGGGAGCTGGCCGCGACCGGCCACGAAGCCGACGTCGCGCTGGCCGCGCAGGTGGACGTCAGCGAGAGCGCACCCGTGCTGTGCCAAGGAATTCTGGAGGCACCATGAGCTGGGCCGAGGTGGCCGACGGCGTGCACCTGAGCCGCCACGAGGAGCTGGACCTGACCACTGGGCTGGTGATCGGCGCCGAACGGTGCCTGGTGATCGACACCGGCGGCGACGTCGACCAGGGCGCGGAGCTGGCCGCCGGGATCCGGGAGCTGACCGACCTGCCGTGGAGCGTCGTCTACACCCACGCGCACTTCGACCACTCCTACGGCACCACGGCGTTCCTGCCCTGCGACGTCTGGGCGCACCCGCGTTGCCTGCGCGAGCTGGTCGAGCACGGCGAAGCAGCGAAGGCCAAGTGGATCACGCACTACCGCGAAGAAGGAAAGCCCGAGATCGCCGACGCGCTCACGCGAACCGGGATCATGCCGCCCGACCGGCTCGTCACCACGCGTGAAGAACTGGACCTCGGCGGCCGCACCGCCGTGCTCGTCCACCCCGGCCCCGCGCACACCGACCACGACCTCGTGGTGCACGTGCCGGACGCGGGAGTCGTCTTCGCCGGCGATGTCGTCGAGCACGGACCCGAGGGCTTCACCGCGTACTCGTTCACCAACGAGAGCGACCTGCCCGGATGGCCCGCCGCGCTGGACGCGATCCTCGCGCTGGAGCCGCGGATCGTGGTGCCCGGCCACGGCGACGCCGTCGGGCCCGGCTTCGTCCGCGAGCACCGCGACGGGCTGCGCCGGCTGAACGAGCTGAAGGCCGCCGTCAAGTCCGGGGAAACGGGGCGGGACGAGGCGCTCGCCGCCTCGCCCTACCCCGCCGACGTCACCCGGGCCGCGCTGGCGAGCCCGTGAGACTCAGTCGAAGTTCAGGTCGCCCGTGCGGGTGCGCTTGAGCTCGAAGAAGTCCGGGTAGCTGGCGAGCGCGCGGGCGCCGTCGAACACCTTCAGCGCGTCCTCGCCCCGCGGGATCGAGCTGAGCACCGGGCCGAAGAACGCGACGCCGTCGATGTGGATGGTCGGCGTGCCGACGTCCATGCCCACCGGGTCCATGCCCTCGTGGTGGCTCTTCGACAGGGCCTCGTCGTACTCCGTGGAGCTCGCGGCCTCGATCAGCTCGGCCGGGGCGCCGATCGCGGCGAGGGACTCCTTGATCACGGCGAGCCGGTCCTTGTTGCCCTGGTTGTGGTAGCGCGTGCCGAACTCGGTGTAGTAGCCGCGCAGCGCCTCCTCGCCCTGCGACTGGGCCAGCGCCGTGGCCACGCGCACCGGGCCCCAGCCGTCGTCGAGCAGGTCCTTGTACGCCTGCGGCAGGTCCTCGCGGCCGGAGTTCAGCAGCGAGAGGCTCATGATCCGGAAGTGCAGGTCGAGGTCGCGGTGCTTCTCCACCTCGAGGATCCAGCGGGAGGTGATCCACGCGAACGGGCAGATCGGGTCGAAGTAGAAGTCGACCCTGGTGGACTGCGGTGTCGAAGTCATCTGGCTTGCTCCTGGGCGTGGCTCTGACGGTGGGCGGGTACACCTCTGACGCGTGGGGCTCGCCCCACATCGTGCAGCAACGCCAGCGGTTGCCCCGGTTGTTCCCTTGTCGCCCGCCGGGCGGCTCGCATGATTGGATGCTCTGCAGCCTGAAAACCGTAACCGAAATCGACGACCAGAGGTGCCAGTGCCCGCCCCCAACCTGACTCGTGACGAAGCCAAGCAGCGCTCCGGCCTGCTGGATGTCGCCTCCTACGACATCGAGCTGGACCTGACCGACGGCCACGGCGGTCCCGGGGAGAAGACCTTCCTCTCCACCACCACCGTGCGGTTCTCGAGCGCCCGGCCCGGCGAGTCGTCCTGGATCGACCTGATCGCCGACGGCGTCCGGTCCGCTGTGCTCAACGGCACCGAGCTCGACGTGAGCGCCTACGTCGAGGACAAGGGCATCCCGCTGCCCGCGCTCGCGGCCGACAACGAGCTGGTGGTGACCGCGGACTGCCAGTACACCAACACCGGCGAGGGCCTGCACCGGTTCGTCGACCCGGTCGACGACGGCGTGTACCTCTACACGCAGTTCGAGACCGCCGACGCCAAGCGCATGTTCGCCTGCTTCGACCAGCCCGACCTCAAGTCGGTCTACCGGGTCGCGGTGCGCGCGCCGCGGGACTGGAAGGTCGTCTCCAACGCGCTCGCCGAGTCCGCCGAGGACACCTCCGACGGCGCCCGGCACACGGTGTTCGCGGTGTCCGAGCGGATCTCCACCTACCTGGTGGCGCTGATCGCCGGCCCGTACGCCGAGTGGCGCGACGAGTTCTCCGACGCCCACCGCACCATCCCGCTCGGCATCTACTGCCGCGCCTCGCTCGCCGAGCACATGGACGCGGACCGGCTGTTCGCCGAGACCAAGCAGGGATTCGGCTTCTACCACGAGAAGTTCGGCACGCCCTACCCGTTCTCCAAGTACGACCAGCTGTTCGTGCCGGAGTTCAACGCGGGCGCGATGGAGAACGCGGGCGCGGTCACCTTCCTCGAGGACTACGTCTTCCGCAGCCGCGTCACGCGCTACGCCTACGAGCGCCGCGCCGAGACGCTGCTGCACGAGATGGCGCACATGTGGTTCGGCGACCTGGTCACCATGCGCTGGTGGGACGACCTGTGGCTGAACGAGTCGTTCGCGACCTTCGCCAGCGTGTTCGCCCAGGCCGAGGCCACCGAGTACAAGAACGCCTGGACCAGCTTCGCGAACATCGAGAAGTCCTGGGCCTACCGGCAGGACCAGCTGCCCTCGACGCACCCGATCGCGGCCGACATCGTCGACCTGCACGCGGTCGAGGTGAACTTCGACGGCATCACCTACGCCAAGGGCGCCAGCGTGCTCAAGCAGCTGGTGGCGTACGTCGGCATCGAGCACTTCCTCGACGGGCTGAAGGTCTACTTCGGCAAGCACGCCTGGGGCAACGCCACGCTGGCCGACCTGCTGGCGGCGCTGGAGGAGGCGTCCGGGCGCGACCTTTCGTGGTGGAGCGCGCAGTGGCTCGAGACCACGGGGCTGAACTCGCTGAGCCCGCGGTACGAGGTGGCGGCCGACGGCACGTTCGCCTCGTTCGCCGTGGTGCAGTCCGGCGCCAAGCCCGGCGCGGGCGAGCTGCGCACGCACCGCGTCGCGGTCGGCGTCTACGACGAGGACGGCCAGGGCCGGATCGTCCGCACCGAGCGGGTCGAGCTGGACGTCGACGGCGAGCGCACCCCGGTGCCCGGCCTGGTCGGCAAGCCGGCGGGCAAGCTCGTGCTGGTCAACGACGACGACCTGACCTACTGCACGATGCGGCTCGACCCGGCGTCGCTGACCACGCTGATCGACCGGATCTCCGACATCGACGAGTCGCTGCCCCGCACGCTGTGCTGGTCCGCGGCCTGGGAGATGACCCGCGAGGCCGAGCTGAAGGCGCGCGATTTCGTCACGCTGGTGGCGCGCGGCATCCACGCCGAGAGCGAGGTCGGCGTCGTGCAGCGGCTGCTGCTGCAGGCGCAGACGGCGCTGAACTCCTACGCCGACCAGAAGTGGGCCGTCGCGCAGGGCTGGCCCGCGCTGACCGGCCGCGTGCTGGAGCTGGCGCAGGCCGCCGAGGCGGGCTCGGACCACCAGCTCGCGTTCGTCAACTCGCTGGCCGGCGGCGTGCTCGACGAGCCGACGCTGGGCATCATCGCGGGCTGGCTGGACGGCTCGGCCCCGCTGCCGGGCCTCACCGTCGACACCGACCTGCGCTGGCGCCTGCTGCACGCGCTGGTGGCGCACGGCAAGGCGGGCCCGGCCGAGATCGAGGCGGAGCTGGCCAAGGACAACACCGCCGCGGGCCGTCGGCACGCGGAGCGCTCCCGGGCCCTGCAGCCGACCGCGGAGGCCAAGGCCGACGCTTGGCAGCGTGCCATCTTCGACGACGAGATCCCCAACGCCGTCAGCGATTCGCTCATCTCGGGCTTCTCGCACCCGGGCCAGAAGGGCCTGCTGGGCGAGTACGTCGGCAAGTACTTCGAGGTGATCGACGAGGTGTGGGCGCGGCGTTCCAGCGAGCGCGCCCAGCCGACCGCGATCGGGCTGTACCCGTCCTGGGCCGTGGAGCCCGCGGCCGTGACCGCGTCGGACGAATGGCTCGCGGGCGACCACCCGGCCGCGCTGCGGCGCCTGGTTTCGGAAGGCCGCGCGGGCATCCTGCGCGCGCTCGCCGCCCGGGAGTTCGACAGCCAGGCCTGACGCCGACTCGTGAGTGGCTATGACGGTTCTAACCGTCATAGCCACTCACGAGCAGGTCCGCCAACGACGAAGGGGACCTCCTCGGGTGAGGGGGTCCCCTTCGGGCGTTTCAGGGTGCGCGTCAGTGCTTCGGCGCGATCCCGGCCTGGTCGCTGAGCATGCGCAGGGCGTTCACCAGTCCGCCGATCAGGTCACCCTCCTTGAAGGAGGCGACCATGCTGGCCACGGCGAGCTTGGCGCCGCGGTCGGCCACCCGCTGGTACGCGTGCGTCCCGGTGACGATCTCGATCGCCCGCTGCGCCGGCGACACGGCCACCAGCACGGCGTTCGCCGGGTCGTCCGTGCCCGCGTGCAGCTTCTCCGCGCCGGCCCGGGTGTCCTCGCCGAGGTCGCCCAGGTAGACGCTGAAGTCCAGGCCGGTCTCCCGGCTCGCGAACGTCAGCGCCTCGTCCAGGCGCGCCAGCTGCTGCACCGTGAACGGCACGGCCGGCGCGGCCGGCTCGTACATCTTCGCGGCCGAACGGCGGCCGCTTCCGGTCACCACCTCGCCGAACGGCAGGTCTTTCTCTGCTGAGTCTTTTGCAAGCACGTCCACCGCGGTGGACGAGTGCGTGAGTTCACCAGCTGCCACGAGCGCCTCCTGCCGCGGTCGGGGCGCCCGTGGGCGCCGCACTGTCCACACCGGTCGCCCGGTGCCCGGCACCGACGCCGTCCGGGTTGGCGCTCCACCACATCGCGGGGTACTCCCACGGCTGACCTGGCCGGTAACGCGGCGTCCCCGAGAACTTCTTCCGCAGGGTGGCCGCTCCGACCACCAAGTAGATGGCCAAGGGGATGACCGCGTAGACCAGGATCGTCTCGACAACGTTCACGGCGGTGAGCGTATCGGATGGCCCCGGCGATCACCGCGCGGCGCCGCGCCGGGAGGCGACCGCTCGTCGTCGGAGAACGCCCGTCCGCCGCTTGGCCCGCCCGCGCTGGCACGTTGGGCCGAAGCCGGGCAGGCCGAAAGGTTGCAACTCAACGTACAGGCGGCCGTACCGGTCGCTGCCGTCTTGTCGGAACCTTGAAATCCTCGTAGCTTTTTCACCTGTACGGGCCTTGCGCCCCGCTCCTCAGCCCCAGCAGGTAACGCACCGGTCCCAGGAGGCCACCTCATGCAGAGCGTTCAGACCCCCGCTCAGGCGAGCAACGAGACCGTTTCGTCACCCACCGAAACCGAATTCACGCCCGGAACCCGTGTGACGTCAGGCACAAGGGTTACGCGGGGTACTCGGGTCACGCGCGGTACACGCGTCACGGCCGGCACCCGCGTCACCTGCGGAACCCGCGTCACGCGCGGCACCCGGGTCACCCGTGGCACCCGCGTGACCAACGGGACCCGCGTCACCCGGGGCACCAGGGTCACCCGCGGCACCCGGGTCACGGCCGGCACCCGCGTCACCTGCGGAACCCGCGTCACGCGCGGCACCCGGGTCACCCGTGGCACCCGCGTGACCAACGGGACCCGCGTCACCCGGGGCACCAGGGTCACCCGCGGCACTCGGGTCACGGCCGGCACCCGCGTCACCTGCGGAACCCGCGTCACGCGCGGCACCCGGGTCACCCGTGGCACCCGCGTGACCAACGGGACCCGCGTCACCCGGGGCACCAGGGTCACCCGCGGCACCCGGGTCACGGCCGGCACCCGCGTCACCTGCGGAACCCGCGTCACGCGCGGCACCCGGGTCACCCGTGGCACCCGCGTGACCAACGGGACCCGCGTCACCCGGGGCACCAGGGTCACCCGCGGCACTCGGGTCACGGCCGGCACCCGCGTCACCTGCGGAACCCGCGTCACGCGCGGCACCCGGGTCACCCGTGGCACCCGCGTGACCAACGGGACCCGCGTCACCCGGGGCACCAGGGTCACCCGCGGCACTCGGGTCACGGCCGGCACCCGCGTCACCTGCGGAACCCGCGTCACGCGCGGCACCCGGGTCACTCGCGGCACCCGCGTCACCATGGGCACCCGGGTCACGAACGGCACCCGCGTCACGCGCGGCACCAGGGTCACCCGCGGCACGCGCGTCACCATGGGCACCCGCGTCACCAGCCAGGCCGAATTCGCGCTCGCTGCCTGAGGCCGCGCCGTCTGGGACACCGCCCAGCGGGGCTGAGCGCGCGACGGGACCCGTCGCGTCAAGCAGGTTCACCGGCTCGCCCCGGTCGCCATCCGGCGGCCGGGGCGCCGACGTGTCCGGGGCCGTTCAGGCCGCGGAACCCAGGTACGGCCGCCAGAGCGGGTCCGCTTCCGTGGAGTGCGCGAGCAGGCGCCAGTGCGGGCCGTGCGGCGCGCGCGGGACCACGCGCAGCCGCCAGCCGATCTCCGACAGGAGCCGGTCGGCCTTGCGGTGATTGCACTTGGCGCAGCAGGCGACGCAGTTCGTCCAGCTGTGCGGCCCGCCGCGGCTGCGCGGCAGGACGTGGTCGATCGTCTCGGCCCGCCCTCCGCAGTAGGCGCAGCGGTACCGGTCGCGGTGCATCAGCCCGGCCCGGGTCAGCGGCACCTTGGCGCGGTAGGGCACGCGCACGTAGGTACTGAGCCGGATCACCGACGGGACGGGCAGCGAGACGGTCGCGGCGTGCAGTTCGACGCCGCCCGGGTCGCCGTGCACCACCTCGGCCTTGCCGCACATCACCAGCACCACAGCCCGCCGCAGCGGTAGGGCGGTGAGGGGCTCGAAAGTCGCGTTCAGCAGCAGTACGCGGCGGCGGCCCCAGGACGGGGTCGCCGGGTCCCGGCCTCTACGCTGGCCGGGCGGACGGGAGACACCCCCTGGTCGGGTTCCCGGCCCAGCCGGGACCGCTCCGCCGGATGCGGAACCTCCCGGGCAGGCACGCAGGACCGCCTCCGGCAGCTGGTCGGCCATGGCTTGGCCGGAGCCGCCGGGGGGGATGGGTTGTCGGTCTGGCACTCGACCACCTCCACCGGTGCAGGCATAGTCGACCACACATGGCCCCCCGTGCGCACCTGTCTTCGGTGACGTGTCATGTTCCGGTCACCTGCCGTCGGGGAAACTGCAGTGAAGAAAGGACTGTTCCAGCTCGTGAATCTCGTGCTCAGCGCCCCGCCGGCGTGCATATCGGACCCCAGCACCTGGTGCTCGCAGGTCTTTTCGATCACGCACAACCAGTGGCTCGCCGGCTCGGCGGACTGGATCGTGACCAAGCCGCTGCGGATCATCCTGATCCTGGTCGTGGCGTTCCTGGTGCGGTATCTCACACGGCGGCTGATCGACCGCATCACGACGTTGCCGGGCACCTCCGGGAAGATCCCCGCGCTGCTGAAGCCGCTGCGCGAGCGCGCGCCCGACGTGCTCGGCCCGGCCGTGGTGGAGCGCCGCCGCCAGCGGGCGAAGACCATCGGCTCGGTGCTGCGCTCGATGAGCACTTTCCTGATCTACGGCCTGGCGTTCATCCTCGTGCTGGGCGAGCTGGGCGTCGACCTGGCGCCGATCATCACCACCGCCGGCATCCTCGGCGTGGCGATCGGCTTCGGCGCGCAGAACCTGGTGCGCGACTTCCTGTCCGGCATGTTCATGATGATCGAGGACCAGTACGGCGTCGGCGACGTCGTGGACATCGGCCCGGCCACCGGCACGGTCGAGGCCGTGGGCCTGCGCATCACCACGCTGCGCGACCTGCAGGGCACCGTCTGGTACGTCCGCAACGGCGAGGTGCTGCGCGTCGGCAACTCCAGCCAGGGCTTCGCGGTCGCGGTGGTGGACGTGCCGCTCGGCTACTCCGCCGACGTCGACCTGGCGACCACGGTCCTGATGGGCGCCGCGAACAAGGCCACCCAGAGCGAGCCGCTGTCGGTGAACGTGCTGGAGCCGCCGGAAATGCTGGGCGTGGAGAAGGTCACGCCGGAGGGCATCGAGCTGAGGCTGACGGTGAAGGTCCGGCCGGGCAAGCAGTGGGCCGTGCAGCGCGCGTTGCGCGGGCAGCTGCTCGGCGCGCTGGAAGAGGCGGGCTTCGAACCGCCGCTCGGCCGGTTCATGTCCTCGGCACCGGCCGCCGACAAGTAGCGCGCGGCAAGGCAAGATGGAGGGGTGTCGACTGTGAGTGGCCCGGACCCGGCGAGCCTGTACGAAGCCGTGGGCGGTGAACCGACGTTCCGCAGGATCGTCGCGCGGTTCTACGCCGAGGTGGCGACCGACGAGGTGCTGCGCCCGCTGTACCCGGAGGAGGACCTCGGCCCGGCCGAGGAGCGCTTCCGGCTGTTCCTCATGCAGTACTGGGGCGGCCCGCACACCTATTCCGACCAGCGCGGCCACCCGCGGCTGCGGATGCGGCACGCGCCATTCAAGATCGGCCCGATCGAGCGGGACGCCTGGCTGCGCGCGATCCGGATCGCCGTGGACGAGGAGAACCTCGAGGAGCCCTACCGCCAGCAGCTGTGGGCGTACCTCGAAATGGCGGCGCACAGCATGATGAACAGCTTCGTGTGATGCGCCGTCGGGTGGCGGGGCGACGGCCACCGGAGGCCGCGCCCCGGCCGTCCTGGTGGCAAAACGCCGTCTTCTACCAGGTGTACGTGCGCTCGTTCGCCGATTCCGACGCCGACGGCGTGGGCGACCTCGAAGGCATCGTCAGCCGGCTCGGCTACCTGGAGCGGCTGGGCGTCGACGCGCTCTGGCTCACGCCGTTCTACCGCTCCCCCATGGCCGACCACGGCTACGACGTGGCGGACCCGCGCGACGTCGACCCGATGTTCGGCACCCTCGGCGACTTCGACGTGCTGCTCACCGAGGCACACAAGCGCGGCATCAAGGTGACCGTGGACGTGGTGCCGAACCACACCAGCAACCAGCACGCCTGGTTCAAGTCCGCGATGGCCGCCGCCCCGGGCAGCCCCGAGCGCGAGCGCTACATCTTCCGCGACGGGCGCGGGCCGGACGGCGCCGAGCCGCCCAACAACTGGGTCAGCGTGTTCGGCGGCCCGGCCTGGACCCGGGTGCCGGACGGGCAGTGGTACCTGCACCTGTTCGCGCCGCAGCAGCCGGACCTGAACTGGGCCGACGCCGAGGTCCGCTACGACCTCGAGCGCACCCTGCGGTTCTGGCTCGAACGCGGCGTCGACGGCTTCCGCATCGACGTCGCGCACGGCATGGCCAAGCCGCCTGGCCTGCCCGACATGGACGTCAGCACGGCCGGTTTCGGCGGGGACACTGTGGACGACCCCCGTTTCGACAACGACGGCGTGCACGAGATCCACCAGATGATCCGCAAGGTGCTCGACGAGCACCCGGACACCATGGCCGTCGGCGAGATCTGGGTGAACGACGAGGAGCGGCTGGCCCGCTACCTGCGCCCGGACGAGCTGCACCTGGCGTTCAACTTCCGCCTGGTGCTCACCCACTTCGACGCCGACGCGATGCGGACCTCGATCGAGCGCTCGCTGGCCGTGCCGCGCGCGGCCGGCGCGCCCGCGACCTGGACGCTGAGCAACCACGACGTCTGGCGCACCGCGAGCCGGTACGGCGGCGGGCCGGCCGGCGTCCGGCGCGCCCGGGCGATGGCGCTGGTGGAGCTGGCCCTGCCCGGCGCGGTCTACCTGTACAACGGCGAAGAGCTGGGGCTGGAGAACGTCGAGCTGCCGCCCGGGGCGATGCAGGACCCGCGGGCGCGCACGCAGGGCCCGGAGTTCAGCCGGGACGCCGCCCGCGTGCCGATGCCGTGGGACGGTGACCTGCCGCCGTTCGGCTTCTCGCGCAACCCGCGCACGTGGCTGCCGATGCCGGCGGCGTGGGCGGACGTGACCGTCGAGCGGCAGCTGGGGGACGACGATTCGACGCTTTCGCTGTACCGGCGGGCCGTCGGGCTGCGCAAGACCCATCCCGCGTTCCGGGTCGGCGACGAGCTGGAGTGGTACGGCGCGCCCGCGGGCTGTTTCGCGTTCCGCCGCGGCAAGGGCGGGCTGATCTGCGCGCTGAACACCTCGGCCAGCTCGATCGCGCTGCCGCCGGGCGAGCTGCTGCTCTCCAGCAGCCCGCTGGTGGACGGACGGCTCCCGCCGGACGCGACGGCCTGGCTGGTCTGAGCCGGGGTCAGCCCGCCACCGGGCTGGTGCGGAACGAGCGGAAGCCGCGGCGGAGGTAGTTCGGCAGGGCGTGCGGGTGGTCCTGCGTGGAGGTGTGCAGCCAGACGCGGCGCACCGGCACGTCGTCGGCCTGGGCGGCCTCCCATGCCGCGCGCACGACGAGGGTGAGCGCGTATCCGCCCAGCCGCTTCCCGACGTGCTCCGGCAGCAGGCCGAACGTGGTGATCTCGACGTCGCCGCCCGGCTGGGGCTCGAAGTCCGCGATGCCGACGGCCACTCCGCCGTGGCGGACGAGGCGATACTGGCGCAGCGGGTGGGCGAGCCACCGGGCCCACTCCTCGTCCGAACGGGACACCCCGGGCCAGTCGTAACGGGCGCCGATGCCGAGGTGCAGCTCACGGATCAGCGGGGACTTCGCGGTGATGGCCTCGAGCGCCAGGCCCCCGACGGGCGCGGCGGGGCGCAGCCCGTCGGGGGCGGTCAGCTCGAGGTGGGTGACGATGGGTTCCACACCCGCCACCCTAGGAGGGGGGCCAGGGCCCCGTCGCCGGAATTGCTGCCCGGCTAAGCGTCGGCGCGCTGGCCGGCGGCGTCGAGGCCGAGCATGGCGAGCAGGCCGCGCAGGTCCTGGGCGTCGTGAGCCTTGCCCGCGACGGTGCGGACCGCCTGGTCGCGCTGGGTTCGCAGGCCTACTTCAGCCGAAGCGCGGGCACGGGCGAACTCACTGGTTTCCAGAGAAAGGGGACGTCGTTCCGAGCGCATGCGGCTCCTCGCCGAGATCGAAGGGGCCCGGCGACCGGGTGTCCACCTGCCACGGGCGGGACTGCCGGCCGACGACGACGCCGGCCCTGATGCCGGCGCGCGGGATGTTCTCGACCGCGATGACGCTACACGAGCCGTACCCGGCGGCACCAGTAAGCAGGCACTACGGGGCAGATCAGGCAGTAGGGTCTCCCCCATGCCCGAACAAGACGCTGGCCCTTCGCTCGAGCCGACGCTGGGCGAATGGCTCAAGGCGCGGGCGGAGACCGAGGCCCACCTCAAGGCGGCCCCACCACCCGGCGCGGCGTCGGCCCAGCACCTCGCCGACCTGCTCGCGACGGAGGAGTCGTGGCAGGCGCAGTACACCGAGCTGCTCGGCCGGGACACCCCGGAGCACCGGTTCCCGCGGTCCAATCGCTGACCGCGCAACAAGATCATCATCTGTCCATAAAGGACGTACACTGTGGACGCAAAGCGCGGATTCCGGGGCGCCGCCCCCGTTCGGCAAGAGGTATGGCGTCCGGGGGCCCGGCGTGCTTTACTGTCGAAGGTCTTGTTTTGTGTTCGTGCGGTGGGTACGTCCCGCAGCCACGCTCGCAAGATGCAGCGGGCGTAGTGGTTCTCCTTCACGGGAAGATCAAACCGTCGGTTCTCGACCCGGATGCCGAGGTGGCATCTCGATTTCGTTTTTCAGTGGTGGAGATTTCTATGACGCAAGGCACCGTGAAGTGGTTCAACGCCGAGAAGGGCTTCGGCTTCATCACGCCGGACTCCGGCGGTGGCGACGTGTTCGTGCACTACTCCGAGATCCAGGGCAACGGATTCCGCAGCCTTGAGGAGAACGCGCGCGTGGAGTTCGAGATCGGGCAGGGCCAGAAGGGACCGCAGGCCACCTCGGTCACGGTTATCTGATTTTTCCCAGGCTTTCACGAAGGGCCGGCAGCCGCTAGGGTGCCGGCCCTTCGTCGTGCCCGGTCCTTCGTCGTGCCGGTCTCAGGCGGCCGCTGTCGTCACGGCGCGGCGCAGGTACCGGACCGTTCCGCCGGCCAGCGCCAGCGAGACCACCAGCTCGAACAGCGAGGTGACGAACCGCGCGGCCTGGTCGGGCCGGGCGCTGACGGCGAAGTAGCGGGCCAGCGACAGCATCAGGGGGCTGCGGGTAGCTACTGACACCGCCGCCGCGATCGCGATGGCCAGGAAGATCAGGCCGCCGCGCGCGATCGCCGCCCGGGCGTCCGCGCAACCGGTCCGCGACGAGCCGACCCACGGGGACGATCGACCCGGCGACGTAGGCGAGCACGTCGCCGGCCCCGAGGGTGCGCAGGACGTAGAAGATCAGCAGCGGCGGGACCACGTCGAGGAGGATGGCGCGCAGGGTCGCGCGCCGGGCGGTGCGGGACTGAGCAGTGTCGGCCGCGGGTGCGGAGGTCACGGGTCAAGTCCTTTGTAGGCAGTCAGTTTTGGTGGGCGGCCAAGGATCCGTGCACCTCGGGCACCAGGCTTTCGAGAGCCGGAACGGCAACGTCTTCCCCGGCGACGACCACCACCGAGGCGAGGCAGGGCCCCTCGGAAAACCAGGCGACGGCCGTGGCGGGCGCCCCGTCCCCGGCTCCGGGGAGCAGGTAGCCGCGGGCTCCCGGCACGTCCGGCAGGGGCACGGTGGGCGGGCTCATCACCGCGAGGATCGCCGCGCAATCCGAGGCACTGGCGAGTTCGAACACCATCGCATGCGCCAAGCCGACGCCGTCCTGACCGGACGCGCGCGCACGGCTGGCGGCGTCCTGGTCGGACACGTGCGCCAGGCCCGCGCCCTCCCGGCCCGACTCGTGCGTCAGGCCCGCACCGTCCTGGCCGGACGGCTCGCGGTCGTCGACGGACCAGGTGGTGACCCATCCGCCGCGCAGGCCGTGGCTCCGCATCATCAGCCGCTGGGCGTGCTGTTCGGAGCCGGAAACCGCGTAGCCGGGCGGAAAGCCGTAGCGGGCGCTGATCGGCCCGGAGGTGAGCGGCTCGCGGCGCCGTCCGCCGATGAGCGGGGTCGCGGGCACCAGGACCGAGCGGTCGGCCTGCCCCGGGGACGCGGGCTCGTCGTCCTCCCCGGCGAGCAGGGCGGCGAAGACGATGGTCATGGCCGCGGTGTGGTCGTCGCCTTCGCCGGTCCCGGGTGAGGCCGTCGCGAGCAGCTTGGCCAGCAGCTCCTGCTCTTCACGGAAGGCCTCGACCCCGGCCCCGGTCATCCGGATCCAGGTCCGCGGCCGCCGGTTCTCGAAGACCTTCTCGGTCTCGATGTACCCGTGCTCCTCCAGGACGCCCAGGTGCCGGCCCAGCCCGCCGTCGCTCTGCCCCAGCGCGTCCCGCAACTGCGAAAACGTGCACGGCCCCCGTCGGTCGAGGACGGCCAGCACACCCAGGCGCACCCGCTGGTGGACCACCTCGCGCAGCCCCGCCTCCAGCTCCCGCTCGGCCATGTTCACTCCCGATGGTTGCGTACTCTCGATTCGAGAGTACGGCGGGATCGAGAGTTTGAGGAGGGCTCGCCCGGAGAACGCCCGGACTGGGCCGGCACAGGGTGGTGGCCGGTTCGCGGGGAACCATCGGGAGGCGGTGGTCGTTGACTGGGGAGGCAGCGGCCAGGATCCGGATTGACGGACCGGCCGTACCAGCGGTGCTCAGGTCCCCGGCGCAGAGGCCGGCGGAACCACCGCGGGAACCGGCCTCGGCGCTGTGCCCCCGCAGCCGCCAGACCAGCTCAACACAGGAGTCCAGCATCGACACCCTCGACGATCCGGCCACGTCCTCCCCGCACACCCCGGTGGCGCCCTCCCCGGGCACCCTGACGGCGTCTTCCCCCAGCGCCCCGGCGGCGTCTTCAGCCGCCCTGACGGAGCCCGGCCCGGCAGGCACTTCCGCCGAAAACCCTGCCCTGGCACACAATTCGCCCACAAACACCACCCCGGCAGACAGTTCGCCAACGGACACCGACCCGGCCGAAAGCCCGGCCGGGAAAACCGGTGGGCGGGCCAGTGAGCCGGTGATGGCCGGGCGGCAGACCGCGACCGAGGCGTTCCTCGTCAAGGTGTTCGCCGTCGTGCCGCTGCTGGCGGTCGCCGCGGCGGTGCCGTTGGCTTGGGGGTGGGGGCTGAGCTGGCTGGACATCGGGCTGGCGGCCGCGTTCTACTGCCTCACCGGGCTCGGCGTCACGATCGGCTTCCACCGGTACTTCACCCACGGCGCCTTCCGCGCGCGGCGCGGGCTGCGGATCGGGCTGGCCGTGGCGGGCAGCATGGCCATGCAGGGGCCCGTGGTCGCCTGGGTGGCCGACCACCGGCGCCACCACGCGTACGCCGACCGAGACGGCGACCCGCACTCCCCCTGGCGCTTCGGCACCACGCCCGCCGCGCTGGCCAAGGGATTCTGGCACGCGCACATGGGCTGGCTCTTCGACCGCGACAAGACCAACCCGCGCCGCTTCGCCCCCGACCTGCTCGACGACCGCGACATCAGCCTGGTCGACAAGCTCTTCCCGGTGCTCACCGTCGCCACCCTGCTCGGCCCGGCGCTGCTCGGCGGCCTGATCACGATGAGCTGGTGGGGCGCGCTGACGGCGTTCTTCTGGGCCGGGCTGGTCCGCGTCGCGCTGCTGCACCACGTCACCTGGTCGGTCAACTCGCTGTGCCACATGATCGGCGAACGCCCGTATGAGGCCCGCGACCGCTCCGCCAACTTCTGGCCGCTGGCGATCCTGTCCTTCGGCGAGTCCTGGCACAACTCCCACCACGCCGACCCCACCGGCGCGCGCCACGGCGTCGGCCGCGGACAGCTGGACATCTCCGCCCGGCTGATCTGGGTGTTCGAAAAGCTGAGCTGGGCCTCCCAGGTCCGCTGGCCCCGGCCGGAGCGCCTGGCCCGCAAGCTCCGCAGCGCCTGATCAACAGCAGCCTGACCAACAGCAGTCTGACCCACAACTGCTCGGCAGCTAAAGAAAAACCCGGCGGCAGGCTCGACACGAGCCCGCCGCCGGGTCCTTTCCCCAAGCCTTGTCCTACCGCCGCAGCCTCACGTCTGCCCGGCGCGCAGCAGCATCCGGGCGACCAGGTCCTCGTCGTCGGCAGCGACCCGGGCGGGCGGGGCGCCCAGAGGCGTGCCGCCGGTCCGGGAGACCACCTCGGTGACGAACCGGCCGACGGCTTCGGGAGCGGGGACCACGTCGCCGCCGAGGCGGGCGAGCACCAGCGGCGCCTCGTCCGGGCGCGGCTCCACCGAGACGGCCCAGCCCTGGCGCGCGCTCCACACCAGCATCAGGTCGCGGCCCGGGTACGACGGCGCACGCCGGCTGAGGCCGAGGTACGCGGTGACAGTGTCAGTGACTTCGAACGACGTTCCTTCAGGCGGAACGCCGACGGCAGTGGCCACCGCGCTCACGTAACCCGCGAGTGCGCTGCGCAGCAGCTGGTGGTCGTCACCCTCGGCAAGGTCGGAAAGAAGGTCGGGTCTGGACAGGAGCATCAGATCTCCGTTCCACCGTCCCACCGCGCCGGCGAAAACCGGCAGGAGCGGTGTAGAGGCCGCGGTGCCGTTCGGAGGGACGGCAGCTGACCGCCAACGACTCTACCCGGGTTCGCGGTCAGAACCAGGGCATCAACCGCTCTGACCGCCGCTCATGTCCCCTCCGCCGCCGTTTCCGGAGTCGGCGAAACTGCTCGCGATCCACCCCGCGAACAGGGCGGCTTGCACGTACGGCGCGGCCTGCCCGACCGCCCGGCCGACGGAGCGGGTCCATTTTTCAGGGTGCTCCGCCGGCTCGGGCGCGGGCTCGCCCGCGGGACGGTCGGTGCGCCACGGCGTCTCGTCCGCGCGCACCTCGGCGAGGAAGTCCGCCGTCGGGTCACCGTCCTGCTCGCTCATGCCTCCACGATCGCACCCCGGGCGGCCCGGCGCCACGGAGCGAAAGAAACCCGCAAGGACTTCAGAACAGCAGCGGCAGCAACGCGTGCCGCCGTTTCAGCACCGCCCCGTAGCGCGCGTCGAGGCGCAGCCACGAGTCCGTGGCCGTCACGCGCACCACGTCACCGTCGATCGTGGAGTCCAGGAAACCCATGCCGGACAACGCGAACAGGCACCGCAGCTGGACCTTCACCTCCAGCTCGCCGCCGGTCACCGTCAGCACCGCCTGGTCCATCAGCGAGGCCGGCGGGGTGCCGTGCGGGCCGGCGTTGTCACGGGCCAGCGTGACGCCGCGGTCGGCCAGGTCCGAGACGACCGCGACCGGCAGCTCGTCCACCAGCTGCCACCGCCCGGACGCCGGCAGCTCCGCGTGCCACATCAGGTCGCGCGCCGGGCCGGGGTCCATCACCGGGCCGCCCGCGACGGTCAGCGCGGCGAGCAGCTCGTTGCCCGACACCGTGATGTCGGACGGCGTGATGGTCCCCGCCACCGCGCGGGTGGCGAGGACCTCGAACGGGGTGGCCGTCCAGGCCTCGACGACGCCGTCTTCGCGCTGGCGCAGCCGCACCGACGTCTGCCCGTCGAGGCGCACCGCCCGCGCGACGAACGCGCCCAGCGTGTCGCGGTCGCCCGCGTCGGGGATGCGCAGCTCAGGCATCGGCGAACACTCGCTTCAGGAACTCGGTTTCCGGTGCTGTCAGCCGGCGCGGCCGCAGCTTGGTGGTGTCGTACGGGGCCAGCACGGTCTCGGCCGTGACGGCCACCGGGTCCGACTCCTCGGGCCCGGTGTGCACGCGGTAGGCCAGCGTGATGCTGGCCGCCCGCATCTCGGTGAGGGTGATCTCCACGCGCACCGGGGTGTCCGGCGCGACCACGATCGGCTGCCGGTAGTGCACGGCCAGCTTGACCACGACCACGCCCTTGGGCAGCTCGGTGAGCCCGGCCTTCACCGCCTCGCCGAACAGCACCGGGATCCGCGCCTCTTCGAGCAGCGTCACCATGTTGGCGTGGTTGACGTGCCCGTAGACGTCCATGTCCGACCAGCGCGGCCGGACCTGCGAAACATAGGTCACCGAACCGTGCTCCGGATCTGGCGGGCCGCCACCGAAAGGGTCGCGAGGTCGAGCCGCCCGGACCGGGTGATGTCGTCGAGGGCCACGCGCGCCCGCGACAGCCGTGACGCGTTGACCTTCTCCCACTGCGCGATCTTGTCGTCGGTCGGCAGGTCCTCGTCGCTGTGGCGCAAGGCATCCAGCGTGATGGCGCGCAGCGAGCCGTACACGTCGTCACGCAGTGAGAGCCGCGCGAGGGCGTGCCACCGGTTGCCGCGCTCCAGCGCGCTGATCTCGGTGAGCATCTTGTCGATGGCCAGGTGGTCGGACAGCGCGTAGTACAGGTCCGCGGTGTCCCCCGGGCGGTGCACGATGTCCAGGCCCACCTGCTGCTCGGCCAGCTCGGCGACCTCGACCACGTCGAGCAGGCCGTAACTGTGCAGCAGCAAGGCGATCCGCCTGGCCAGGTCGGCCGGCACGCCCTCGTCCACCAAGTCCTGCGCGCCCGCCTCGACGGACTCGCGCTCACGGCCGCGCAGCAGGTCGCCCAGCCGCGGGACCAGCTCGCCGAGCACCGGGCCGAACCGGTTGATCTCGGCCAGCGGCGCGAGCGGCTGCGGCCGGTTGGTCAGGAACCAGCGCGCGGCCCGGTCCAGCAGCCGCCGCGTCTCCAGCACCATCCGGTCGGCCACCTCGGTGGACACCACGTTGTCCAGCGCGTCGATCTCGGCCCACAGCTTCGGCAGGTCGTAGACGTGCGTGACCACGGCGTACGCGCGCACCGCGTCGGTGGCGGTCGCGTTCATCTCCTCCATCAGGCGGAAGACGAACGAGATGCCGCCGCCGTCGACCAGCTCGTTGGTCACCAGCGTGGTGATGATCTGGCGGCGCAGCGGGTGCTGCCCGATGGCGTCGGTGAACCGCTCGCGCAGCGGCTTCGGGAAGTACTCCGGCAGCCGGCGCGCGAACACCTCGGAATCGGGCAGCTCACTGGCCAGCAGCTCGTCCTTCAGGTCCAGCTTCACGTGCGCGAGCAGCGTCGCCAGCTCCGGCGAGCTGAGCCCCTCGCCGGCCTTGTCCAGCGCGCGGAACTCCGAATTGCTGGGCAGCGCCTCGAGTTTCCGGTCGAACGCGCCGGCCGCGACGAGCGCCGCGACCTGCCGCGCGTGCACCGAAACCATCGGCCCCGCGTGCGCGCGGCTGACGCCGAGCACCGCGTTCTGCCGGTAGTTGTCGGCCAGCACCAGGTCGGAGACCTCGTCGGTCATCTCCTCCAGCAGCTCGTTGCGCTGCGCCTGCTCCAGGCCGCCGGTGGCGACCAGGTGGTCGAGCAGGATCTTGATGTTGACCTCGTGGTCGGAGCAGTCGACGCCGGCCGAGTTGTCCAGCGCGTCGGTGTTGATCTTGCCGCCGGAGCGGGCGAACTCGATCCGGCCCAGCTGGGTCAGGCCGAGGTTGCCGCCCTCGCCGACCACCTTGGCGCGCAACTGGTTCCCGTTCACGCGCAACGCGTCGTTGGCCTTGTCGCCGGCCGCCGCCTGCGATTCGGACTCCGCCTTGACGTACGTGCCGATGCCCCCGTTCCAGAGCAGCTCGACCGGGGCCAGCAGGATCGCCTGCATCAGGTCCATCGGAGCCATCGCGGTGACGTCGTCGCCGAGCCCCAGCGCTTCGCGCACCTGCGGGCTGACCGGGATCGTCTTGGCCGAGCGCGGGTAGATGCCGCCGCCCTCGCTGATCAGCGAGCGGTCGTAGTCGTCCCACGAGCTGCGCGGCAGGTCGAACAGCCGGCGCCGCTCGGCGAACGACGAGGCCGGGTCCGGGTTCGGGTCGAGGAACACGTGCATGTGGTTGAACGCGGCCACCAGGCGGATGTGCTCGGACAGCAGCATGCCGTTGCCGAACACGTCGCCCATCATGTCGCCGATGCCGACCACGGTGAAGTCCTCGGTCTGGGTGTCCTTGCCCAGCTCGCGGAAGTGCCGCTTCACGCTCTCCCACGCGCCCTTGGCGGTGATGCCCATGGCCTTGTGGTCGTAGCCGACGGAGCCGCCGGAGGCGAACGCGTCGCCGAGCCAGAAACCGTACTGCGCGGACACCTCGTTCGCGATGTCGGAGAACTTCGCGGTGCCCTTGTCCGCCGCCACCACGAGGTAGCTGTCGTCCGCGTCGTGGCGCACCACGTCCGGCGCCGGGACCTCGCGGCCCTCGACCCGGTTGTCGGTCAGGTCGAGCAGGCCGGAGATGAACATCCGGTAGCAGGCGATGCCCTCGGCCAGCTGCGCGTCACGGTCCAGGCCCGCGTCACCGGTCGCCGCCGGCGGCCGCTTCACCACGAAGCCGCCCTTCGCGCCCACCGGCACGATCACGGCGTTCTTCACCGCCTGCGCCTTGACCAGGCCGAGCACCTCGGTGCGGAAGTCCTCGCGGCGGTCGGACCAGCGCAGCCCGCCGCGGGCGACCTCGCCGAAGCGCAGGTGCACGCCCTCGACCCGCGGCGAGTACACGAAGATCTCGAACTTCGGCCGCGGCTCCGGCAGCTCCGGCACGCCGCTCGGGTCGAGCTTGATCGCCAGGTACGGCCGCGGGCCGCCTTCGGCGTCGGTCACGTGGTAGTTCGTGCGCAGCGTCGCGTTGATGACCGCCATCAGCCGGCGCAGGATGCGGTCCTCGTCGAGGCTGGTGACCTCGTCGATCATCGAGGTGATCTCGCTGACCAGCGTCTCCTCGCGCGTCGCACGGTCCACATCGGACAGTTGCGGGTCGCAGCGCGCCTCGAACAGGCGCAGCAGCCGGGTGGCCACCTCGGTGTGCTTGAGCACGGTGTTCTGGATGTAGGACTGGGAAAACGGGCTCCGCGCCTGCTGCAGGTAGCGCGAGTAGGCCCGCAGCACGGCGGCCTGGCGCCAGGTGAGCCCGGCGCGCAGCACCAGCCCGTTGAAGCCGTCCACCTCGGCGTCGCCCTGCCACGACGCGTGGAAGGCGTCCTGGAACCGTTCGCGCAACTCGGAAACCGCCACGTCGTTCGATTCGTCCAGCGCCTGCGGCTCGATGCGCAGGCCGAAGTCGTAGATCCAGCTGGCGCCACCGTCCTCGCGGAACAGCTCGTACGGGCGCTCGTCGACGACCTCGACGCCCATGGCCTGCAGAACCGGCAGCACCTTCGAGAGCGTGACGCCCTCGCCGCGCAGGTAGAGCTTGAAGCGGCGCTCGCCAGGCTCGGCGTCGGCCGGCAGGTAGAACGACAGCGCGAGGTCGCCCTCGTCGTTGAGTGTGTCGAGGCGGCGCAGGTCGGCCAGCGCCTCCGCGGCGGTGAAGTCTTCCTTGTAGCCCTCCGGGAACACCGCGGCGAACCGCTGCCCCTGGTCGACCGCGGACTCCTCGCCCATCATGCCGATCGGCTGGCCGTCGCCCGCGCGCTCGCGCCGCTCGGCCAGGATCGCCTCGACCATCCGGTCGTCCCAGCCGCGGACCACGGAGTTCAGCCGCTCCTGGATCCGCGTGGTGTCCGGGTCGACCTGGTGCGCCGGGTCGGTGTGCACGATGAAGTGCACCTGCGCCAGCACGGTCTCGCCGATCCGGGCGCTGTACTCGAGCTGGGTGCCTTCGAGTTCGTCGAGCAGCACCTCCTGCATCGCCAGCCGCGAGCGCGTGGTGTAGCGGTCGAGCGGCAGGTAGACCAGGCAGGAGTAGAAGCGGCCGTACGGGTCGCGGCGCAGGAACAGCCGCAGCCGGCGGCGGTCCGAAAGCGTGATCGCGCCCGTGGTGGTCGCGTACAGCGAATCGGTGTCCGCGGAGAACAGGTCCGCGCGCGGCCAGTTCTGCAGGACTTCCAGCATGCGCTGGCCGGAGAAGGACTCCATCGGGAAGCCGGCGCGGTGGATCGCCGCGCGCACGCGCTTGGACACCACCGGGATGTCGAGCACGTTCTCGTGCAGCGCGGTGGTGGTGAACATGCCGAGGAACCGGTGCTCGCCGGTCACGTTGCCGTGCTCGTCGAACGTCTTCACGCCGACGTAGTACGGGTACACCGGGCGGTACACCGTCGAGGGCGCGCTGGCCTGGGTGAGCACCAGCAGCAACGGCGAGAGCGCGTTCACCGAGCTGTCCGGGCCCGCGGTGAGGCCGCGCGCGGCGAGGCTGTCCTGGCGCAGCACGCCGAGGCCCGAGGCCAGCACGGCGCGCAGGGCGGGCTCGTCGGAGTCCGGGCTCGGGTTCTGCACCAGCTCGTACCGGCGATAGCCGATGAAGGTGAAGTGGCCGTCGGCGAGCCAGCGCAGCAGCCGGGCGCCCTCTTCGACCTCGTCCGCGGCCAGCTTCGGCGGCGCCTGCTCCAGGGATTCGGCCAGCGCGCAAGCGGTCTGGGCCATCTTGTCGGCGTCTTCGACGACCTCGCGCACGTCGCCCAGCACCGAGGCGAGCCGGTTGTCCAGCTCCCGCGCCCGGTTCGGGTCGGTGACCAGGTCGATCTCGATGTACATCCACGACTCGGCGGCCGACATCGCCGGCGGGTCGGCCGGGTCGGCGTCCGGGTGCAGGCCGATCAGCTCGCCGGTGAGGTCGCGGCTGACCACGACGATCGGGTGCACGATGCGGTGCACCTGCACGCCGTCGCGCGCGAACTCGGCGGCGATGCTGTCGACGAGGTAAGGCATGTCGTCCGTGACCACCTGGACCACGGTCGCCTCGCGCGTCCAGCCGTCCTCGGCCGTCGACGGGTTGAGCAGCCGCACGGCGGGCCGCCCGGGGATGCGCTGCTTCGCGAGCTGAAGGTGCGAGCGGACCGCACCGACCAGCGCGACCGGATCGTCGCCGACGATCTCCTCCGGCGGGATGTGCCGGTAGTACAGCCGGATCAGGTCACCGATCTCCGGCGCCTGCGCCGCCGCGGCGGCGATCAGCTCGTCGCGGCTCTGCTCGGGGCTGGTGGCGCGGCGCTGGCCGCCGGACCCGTGACCGACTTCGGTTCCGGGCTGGGACGAGACTCCCGTCGAGCTCATTGAGGCAACTCTCCACTGTGCGAAAGATCCGCGAAGCCCAAGACTGCGCGAGATCGAGACCAGTCCGTCACCACATCGTGCCGGACCACCCCACCCTAATCCGCCGCGATCGGGCGCTTCACCAAGACCGGCGGGTTGGTTTGCCCTTGTCCGGACGGGCTATAACGCCTGATCGGTCAAGCTACCGGCGAGTCCGTGACACCCGTTCACCCGCCGAACCCCTTGGCACATCCGGTGCCCGCTCGCCGCGGCCGGTGACGGGGCGGCTTCGTGATCGGTTCAGTCAGAACCGGCCCGCGTCACCCGATCACCGAGACCGCAAAAGGTTGCCTCCGCGCACTGCGAGGATTCCCACACCGAATTCGCCCGGACCGGTTGCCGGGCCGGCCCGGTCGAGGGTCAGTCGACGGACCCGTTCCGCTTCCCGTCCCGCCCGGCCGAGTGGCCGTTCATCGGGCGCTGCTGCCCGTTTTCGTCGCGCGAGCCCAGCTTTTTCACCAGCGCGGCGGCACTGGCCGTGCCGGCCTGGTGCTCGGCCAGCGCCCGCGCCAGCAGTTCGGCGAGCCCCGCGTCCGGCGGCGGCTCGTCCTCCGCGATCGCCCGGGCGTAGCTCTCCGGGAACGGCTGCGAGGTGGGCGTCCAGCTGTCGAAGTCCTCGAGCGGGTCGAGGGACGGCGGCATCCGCAGCCGCGGCAGCCACGGCTCCGCGGCGGCTTCCTCTTCGGTCAGCTCGGGCCGGGGCGGCGGTGCGAGGTCGGGGCGCTCCCGCTTCCACGGCGGATCGGCCTCGGCGGCCGGCGTGACTGCTGCGGCCTGGGTTTCGGGAACGGGTTCGGCCGTGCGCTCGGCTTCTTCGCGTGGGCCGGACTCGTCCGCCCGGCGACGGCCGCCACCGGAACCACCCGAGCCGGAAATGCCGAGCCGGTCCAGAACCGACCGCGCGGCCACGGAGCCGTGCTCGGAGTCGTGCCGGGTCTTGCGCCCGCTCTGGACTTCGCGCCGGGCCCGTTCCTCACGCGCCCACTCATCGCTTTCCCAGAGCGGCGCGGCGGTCTGGTCGGCGGGCGCCGGGGCCAGCGCCAGCTCCGGCAGGATGTCCGACAGGTCCGGCATCGCCAGCGACAACCGTGCCGGCTCGGGCTTGCGCGCCGGGGTTTCGACGACCGGTGCTTCGACAGCTGGTGCCGGTGCTTCGGCCGGGGTTTCCACCGGTGGCTCAACGGGTTCGGGTGCGGCGGCCACCTCGGGCCGCCGGAACGGCTTGACCCAGCCCGGCAACGCGGCGGGCTTGGCCGCAGCCGCACGCCGGGCGGCCACGTCTTCCTGACGCCGCCGTCCGCCACCGGTCTCCGCGACCTCACCAGTGCGTTCCACGGGCCGCTGCGGGCTTTCCGGCCGCCGCTCGACGCCACTGGCCGCCCGCCGGTCCGCGTCCTCCTGGCGCCGTTTGCCGCCGGACGACCGGTTCTCGACCGGCTGCGATTCCCTTGCCGCAGCGGGCTTTTCCCGCGGTTCGACGACCGGCTCCGGTTTCCGCGCGACGGGCTCGGCCTGGCGCGGCGAAACCGGCGCGTCCGGCCGGTCGCGGATCACCGGGATGATCGCGGTCTGCTCGACCTCGCGCTCCCCGGCCGTCCGCCCGAAGGACCAGGACGGCGTGACGCGCTCCGGCTCCGCGGGCGCCGGCGGTTCGGCCGGCGCCTCCGGCACCGATCCCGCGGCGGTGAAGTACGCGGTTTCGACGGCCGGTTCGGGAGCGGGCCGGGGCTTTTTCTCGCGGATCAGCTCGGCCGGCCGCATGAACGTCGTGGTGTCGTCGTCCCGCAAGGGTTCCACCGCGATCGGCACCGGGCGCGACGGCGGCGCGGCCAGCACGTCGTCGAGGTCGACGGCCGCGAGGGTGTCCGCGCCGAATTCGCCCGCGAGCAGACCGCAGGCCTGCCGCCGAGAACGTGAGTGCAGGTGCTCCGCGGCGCGCGAACGGTGCAGGCACGCGATGGCCTCTTCCGCCCGGCCGAAGCGTTCCTCGATCTGCGAAAGCTCGAGCCACAACCGCGCGGTGACGGCGTGCAGGCCGTGCCGCTCGGTGCTCGCGACGGCCTCGCGCACGAGTTCCGTCGCCGCTTCGCCCGCGCCGGCGGGCAGGTGGATCCTGGTCGCCACGGCCAGCCGGAGCCAGCTCGCGGGCGCGACCCCCGCGGCGCGCACCGGCTCCGCGAGCGTCGGCTGCGCGATCTCCAGCGCCATCTCCGCGTCGCCGCGGTCCAGCAGCGTGCTCACCAGTTGCAGCACGAGCCGGACGCGGACCAGGCCGCCGTCGTCCTCGGGCCGGTCCATCTTCTCCAGGAAGCCGAGCCCGGTGCGGGCGGCGTCGGCGGCCGCGGTGAGGTCGCCGTGCCGGCGGCGGTGCGCCGCGGTTCCGTTGCGCAGCAACGCCCGCACGAGCAGCCGGGTGTCGGAGTCGAGCGAATCGTCGTGCTGCACCAAGCGATCGGCCTCGACGAGCACCCGGTCCAGCTCCGCCTTGCGGCCGAACTGCGCCAGGCAGCCCACCAGGTGGCACAGCGCCTCCGCGCGGTGCACCGGCGAGACCACCGGGTCCGACAGAACCGGGCGCAGCGCGGCGATCCCGGTCAACGGCGTGCCGAGGCTGCGCGCGCACACCGCGAGATCGATCCGCAGCCGCGCGGCGATGTCGCCGTACCCGGCGTGCTCGGCTGCGCGCAGGGCGGCGACCGCGCGGCCGACCGTCGAAGGCCGGGAGCCGATCCGCACGCGCGCCGAGACCACCAGGCTCTCCGCGCGGATCCACTGCTCGTCCGCCCCGGCGGACTCGGCGAGCGCGGCGGCGCGCTCCCCGAGCACCAGAGCCAATTCCGGGGCGCGCAGGTGCAGCGCGTCCGCCCGTTCGATCAGCCGCCCGACCGCGGAAAGGGTCCCGCCCGGAGCAACGGCGGAGCGCCCGCCCACGACTGCGGGCGAGCTCGACCGGTTGTGCCTGCTGGCTTCCACGCGGGACCCCGCCCCCTTTAGTCGCGGGTCAGCTTGCGGTGGGTGACCCGGTGCGGGCGTGCCGCCTCGGCGCCGAGGCGCTCGATCTTGTTCTTCTCGTAGCCCTCGAAGTTACCCTCGAACCAGAACCACGCGGCCGGGTTCTCGTCCGTGCCCTCCCAGGCCAGGATGTGCGTCACGACCCGGTCGAGGAACCACCGGTCGTGCGAGATCACCACCGCGCAGCCGGGGAACTGCTCGAGCGCGTTCTCCAGCGAGCCGAGGGTTTCCACGTCCAGGTCGTTCGTCGGCTCGTCCAGCAGGATCAGGTTCCCGCCCTGCTTGAGCGTCAGCGCCAGGTTCAGCCGGTTGCGCTCGCCACCGGAGAGCACGCCCGCCGGCTTCTGCTGGTCCGGGCCCTTGAAGCCGAACGCGCTGACGTACGCGCGCGAAGGCATTTCGGTCTGCCCGACGTGGATGTAGTCGAGCTTGTCCGAAACCACCTCCCACACCGTCTTCTTCGGGTCGATCCCGGCGCGGTTCTGGTCCACATAGGACAGTTTGACCGTCTCGCCGATCTTGACCGTGCCGCCGTCCGGCTCCTCGAGCCCGACGATGGTCTTGAACAGCGTGGTCTTGCCGACGCCGTTCGGGCCGATCACGCCGACGATGCCGTTGCGCGGCAGGTCGAACGACAGCCCGTCGATGAGCACCCGGCCGTCGAAGCCCTTGCTCAGCTTGTCGACGTCGACCACGATGCTGCCCAGGCGCGGGCCCGGCGGGATCTGGATCTCTTCGAAGTCGAGCTTGCGGTGCTTGTCGGCCTCCGCCGCCATCTCCTCGTAGCGGTCGAGCCGCGAGCGGGACTTGGTCTGGCGGGCCTTGGCGTTGGACCGCACCCACTCCAGCTCGGTGCGCAGCCGCTTGGCCAGCTTGGCGTCCTTCTTGCCCTGGACCTCGAGGCGCTCGCGCTTCTTCTCCAGGTAGGTCGAGTAGTTGCCCTCGTAGCCGACGACGCGGCCGCGGTCGAGCTCCATGATCCACTCGGCCACGTTGTCCAGGAAGTACCGGTCGTGGGTCACGGCCAGCACGGCGCCGGCGTACTTCATCAGGAACTGCTCCAGCCACAGCACGCTTTCGGCGTCCAGGTGGTTGGTGGGCTCGTCGAGCAGCAGCAGGTCGGGCGCGGACAGCAGCAGCTTGCACAGCGCGACGCGGCGGCGCTCACCACCGGAGAGGTGGGTGACCGCCTCGTCCGCCGGCGGGCAGCGCAGCGCGTCCATGGCCTGCTCGACGGTCGAGTCGAGCTCCCAGGCGTCCGCGTGGTCCAGGTCCTCCTGGAGCTGCCCCATCTCCTCCATCAGCGCGTCGCTGTAGTCGGTCGCCATCAGCTCGGCGATCTCGTTGTAGCGGTCGAGCTTGACCTTGACGTCGCCGAGCCCCTCCTCGACGTTCTGCCGGACCGTCTTCTCCTCGTTCAGCTCCGGCTCCTGCATGAGGATGCCGACGCTGGCGCCCGGCTGGAGGAACGCTTCGCCGTTGCTGGCCTGCTCGATCCCCGCCATGATCTTGAGAACGGTGGACTTACCGGCACCGTTCGGCCCCACCACGCCGATCTTGGCGCCGGGGTAGAACGCGGTGCTGACGTCGTCGAGGATGACCTTGTCCCCGACGGTCTTGCGCACCTTCTTCATGGTGTAGATGAACTCGGCCATGCCAGCGATCGTAGAGTGGCCCGTTCCGCGCCTCGACGGCGGTCACCGTGGTACTACCGACGGTCACGCCCAGATCACGCGGACGGCATCACCGCCCGGCGTGTCTCACTCGACTCGCTTGCCGTCGGCGAGGTTCTTGAGCATCGCGTTGTACGCCGCGAGTTCCTCGCCGCCCGTGGTCTCCTCGCGCCGGTCCTTGCGCTTGGCCTCGCGCTCGTCGGCGCGCGCCCACTGCACCAGCAGCGCGATCAGCACCAGCAGCACGGGCACCTCGCCCGACGCCCACGCGATGCCGCCGCCGAGGCGCTGGTCGGTGAGCAGGTCGCCGACCCACGGCAGGCGCAGCTGCGAGTAGAAGAGCTGGCCGATCACGTTCTGCATGTTCATCAGGATCACGCCGAAGAACGCGTGGAACGGCATGGCGGCGAACATCATGCCGAGCCGGCCGATCGGCGGGATCCGCCGCGGCGCCTGGTCGACGCCGATCACCGGCCAGTAGAAGACGTAGCCGGCGAGCAGGAAGTGCGCGTTCATCGCCAGGTGCGCCCAGTGGTAGTTCAGCGCGGAGTCGAACAGGCCGGAGAAGTACAGCGCGTAGAACGAGCCGACGAACAGCAGCAGCGCGACGATCGGGTGCGTCAGGAACCGCGAGACGGGCGAGTGCACGGCCGCCAGGAGCCACTCTCGCGGCCCCGGAGGCGCGTCGCGGCCCGCGACCGGCAGTGCCCGCAACGCGAGCGTCACGGGGCCGCCCAGCACCAGCAGCACCGGCGCGACCATGGACAGCATCATGTGGCCGCCCATGTGCACGCTGAACATCGCCGGCGAGTAGCGGCCGATGCCCGAGGACGTCGCGAGCAGGATCACCAGGCAGCCGCCCAGCCACGCGACGATCCGGCCGACCGGCCAGGCGTCGCCGCGCTTGCGCAGCCGCCACACGCCCGCCAGGTAGAGCCCGGCCAGCACGATCGCGGCGGTCCCGTAAACGAGGTCGAAACGCCAGTCGGTGAGCAGGCGCCAGAACGTCGGGGCGCCGTCGAGGTTGTAGCCGATCAGCAGCTCGGTGGTGGAGGGCTGGGTGACCGCGTCGGCCGGCGGCGGCGTGCGCGCCAGGCCTGAGGCGAGGCCGATCGTGACGAACATGATCAGCACTTCGACCGCGGCGAGCCGCAGCAGCTGGCTGCCGCCCTGCCCGTTCACCAGACCGGCGACGCCGCGGCGGCGCTGCTGGTGGCCGAATACGCCGAGCAGCAGCAGCGCGACCGTCTTCGCGACGACGAGCAGGCCGTAGTCGGTGGTCAGCAGATCGCCGAGGTTGATCCGCACCAGCGCGTTGATCACGCCGGAGATCGCCATCACGATCCAGCAGACCAGCGCCATCCGGGAAAACCGGGTCGCGGCGACCGTCAGGTGGTTGCCGCGGCGCCAGCCGAGAGCGAGCAACGCGACCAGCCCGCCGACCCACAGCGCGGCGGCGACCAGGTGGAACAGCAGGCTGTTGGTGGCCATGTCGTGCGAGCCGCCGCTCGCGGAGTGGCCGGTGACCGCGACCGGGACCAGCCCGGCGACCGCGACGAAGAACAGCACCGTCGTCCAGCCCCAGGTCAGCACGAGCCGGCAGCCGAGGGCGAGCAGGACCGCGATCAGCGCCGTCCACAGCCAGGCCTTCGGCTGCTCGATCGCGTCGACCAGGTCCAGGAGTGTCTGGGGCGAAAGGACTTCCCCGAACGGCTTGCCCGCGCCGTCGGCGGCGGTGAACGCCACCGAGAGCAGCGCGGCGGCGAACCAGACCCACGCGGCGATGCCCGCGGTGCGCACCGCGGCGTACCCCTCGGGCCCGAGCGTGCCGGACTTCTGCGGGGGCACCAGGAACGCGGCCAGCAGCAGCGCGCCGATGCAGACGACCGACGCGGCCTCCGAGAGCACCCGCACGACCGTGATGCCGTAGCGGGTGACGAGCCCGGGGTCGGGCAGCCCCGCGATGAGATAGCCGGCCCCACCGGTGAGGGCGACCAGTCCCACCGCGATGAGGGCGGCCAGGACCACCCCGACCGACAGCAGCGGCAGCACGCTCGCCCGGCGCTGGGCAGGCACTTCCGGTTTCGTCACGGCATCCGAGGGCACCTCACGAGACTAGGCCGGGCCGCTTTCCCGCGGAACGGGGGCATGATGGGTGCGGTGCGGATCATCCTGCTGCGTCACGCCGAGTCGCTCGGGAACGTGGACGAACTGGCCTATACCCGGATTCCCGACCATGCCATCGCGCTGACCGACGCCGGCCGCGAACAGGCCCGCGAGGCCGGCCCGGTGATCCGGGAGCTGCTGCACGGCGAGCGCCCGGCCGTCTACCTGAGCCCGTACCTGCGCGCCCGGGAAACGTTCGCACTGCTGGGAATCGAGGGCGCGTGCGAGCGCGTGACCCAGGAGCCGCGGCTGCGCGAACAGGACTGGGGCAACCTCCAGGACCCGCGGGAGCAAGAGGTGCAACGCCAGCAGCGGCACGACTTCGGGCACTTCTTCTACCGGCTGCCGTACGGCGAATCGGGCGCGGACGTCGACGACCGCGTCGCCGGGTTCCTGGCGGACCTGGCCCGGCGCGGCGAAGATCACCCCGGGACTGTGCTGATCGTCTCCCACGGGCTCACCATGCGGCTGCTGTGCCGCCGGCTGTTCGACTGGAGCATCGACCTGTTCGAGTCGCTGTCGAACCCGCGCACCTGCGAATACCGCGTGCTGGAGTCCGACGGCGGGAAGTGGCGGCTGGACCGGCCGTTCGCGCAGTGGCGGGAATCACCCGACGGGGAGACGCAGGGCTAACGGTGCTCTGAGCCGGACGCGGGTGCCCTCGCCGGGGGCCGAGTCGATCGTGGCGTCGCCGCCGATTTCGGTGAGCCGGCCGACGATCGAGTGCTCGATGCCGAACCCGTGCCGTCGGTTCTCCGGACGGAAACCCGTGCCGTGGTCCCGAATTGTGACGCTGACACCGTCGCGTCTCGCTTCGACGGAGACGACCGCGCGTCGCGTACCCGAGTGCTTCAGGGTGTTGCGTAAGGCTTCGCGCGCCGCGCCGTGCAACGTGTCCACGGTGGCTTCGGGCAGATCGCCGAGCGCGGAGAGTTCCACGACCTCGGCGGCCAGGCCGTCCGCGGCGAGTTCCGCCGTCAGCGCTCGTAGTCGCTGTACGAGGCCTGCGGGTTCGGTGTCGTCGGTGCTGTCAAGACTGTCGAGACTGAGGCGGAGGCGAAGCGCGTGCTCACGCGCGGTCCGGCGTACGCGGTCGAGGCTGCCGACGGGGTCGACGACGTCCGCGGGCGCGGGCAGCGCGAGCGACTCCATCACCTGAAGCACGGTGTCGTGGACGGCGCGCCGGTGGCGTTCCCGCTCCGCCGCGCGACCGCGGCGCTCCCCGACGCCGAGCGCGAACCAGGCGGCACCACCGAGCAGGACGAGCACGGCCGCCGCCGCGATAGCCACCGACACGAGTCCCCCTCCCCAAACCAGCCTGAAATGACGTTCCTCGCGCATTCATTTCAGTTTATGGCGGAGTCAGCTTGCCCCGGCGGGCGTGGGGTGTCAACGGGGTCAGGCCGAGGCTGTGACCTCTTCGTGACGCCGGGCGCGCACGGCCGCCAGCGCGGCCGGGACGATCAGCGCGGCGATCAGGGCGACCACCACGAACGAGACGCGGAACGACGTCGCCTGCGCGATCCCGCCGATCAGCGGCGGGCCGGCGAGGAAGCCGGAGTAGGCCACCGTGGAGACGAACGCCAGCTCCCGCTCGCCCCCGCCGCCGTCGGCCCGTTTCCCCGCACTGCCGGCCAGGCTGAGCGCCAGCGGGAACGCCGCGGCGAGCCCAGCTCCGGCGAGCGCGAAGCCGACGTACGCGAACGCGGCGGGCGTGAAGACCGCAGCGCAGACAAGGCCGACGGCGGCGACGCCGGCGCCCGCCGCGAGAGAACGCGTTGCGCCGAAGCGTTCCTGACTCCACGCGCCGCCCAGCCGCGCGAGCGCCATGGCCAGCGAGAAGCCCGAGTACGCCAGCGCGGCCGCGCCCTGGCCGACGCCGTGGGCGGTGACCATCAGTAGGGCAGACCAGTCGGAGCTGGCGCCTTCCGCGATCGCCGAGCACAGCGCGATGGAGGCGAGCAGCCACAGCGCGGGACGTCGGATCGCGGCCTTCGCCGGCGCCGTCGCCTTGGTCTCACGCGGCGGCCGATCCCCCGGCACGGCCTTCAGCACCACCGCGAGCACGACCAGCGCCCCGATCGCAGCCACGCTCAGGTGCCGCGCGGGCGACCAGTCGTGCCCGGCGGCCAGCCCGGCCAGGAGCGAACCGGCGAGCGCGCCGAAGCTGAACCCCGCGTGCAGCGTCGGCATCACGGCCTTGCCGGTGCGGCGTTCCACCGCCACGCCGGCGATGTTCATGGCGACGTCCAGCGCGCCGACACCCGCGCCCAGCACGAAAAGCGCGCCGGCGAGCAGCACTACCGACGGGGAGAAGCCGACCAAGGCGAGGGCCGCGGCGGCGACCAGCGTGCTGCCCGCGACGGCCGCGCGCGCACCGTAACGTTCGGTCAGCCGGCCGGAAACCGGTGCGCCGCAAAGCATTCCGACGCTGGCGCCGAGCAGCGCGAGCCCGAAGATCCCGGGTTGCGCCTGCACGTGCGCGGCGATGGCGGGCGTGCGCGGCGCCCACGAACCGAGCGCGGCGCCGTTGAGGGCGAACACCGCGAACACCGCCGTCCGGTCGCGCATCTCGCCGCCCTCTCTGCCGGGAGCTGTTGGCCCAGAATGACTTAAGCGCTTCAGAAAGTCCAGGGCGCGCTATGCTCCGCCGATGACGAGCACCCGGCGACGGCGGCCGACGCTGGACGACGTCGCGGAGGCGGTCGGGGTGTCGCGCGCGACCGTGTCCAACGCCTACAACCGGCCCGACCAGCTGTCCACGCAGCTGCGCGAGCAGGTGCTGCGCGCGGCCAAGAACCTGGGCTACCCGGGGCCGAACCCGACCGCGCGCAGCCTCGCCACGAGCCGGACCGGCGCGATCGCGTTCCTGCTGGACTCCTCGTTGTCGGCGGCGTTCTCCGACCCGGCCCTTTCGGTGACCCTGGACGCGCTGGCGAAGGCCGTCGACCCGGCCGGCCACGCCCTGCTGCTCCTGCCCGGCACCGAAGCGCAGGGCGGCCCGCCGGCCGAGCGGGTGCTGGCGGCGCAGGCGGACATCGCCGTGGCGTATTCGCTGGCCGACGGAACGCCCGCGCTGGAGCCCGTGCACGACCGCGGCCTGCCGCTCGTGGTGATCGACCAGCCACTGCTGCCGGACACGGCGCGCGTCGGCTGCGACGACCGTGGCGGCGCCGCGCTGGCCGCCCGGCACTTGCTCGAGCTGGGACACCGCCGGTTCGGGGTCCTGTCGGCGCCGCGGCTTTCGTCCGCCGGGCCATCGGCCCTGGAGTCCGCGCGTTCCAGTTCGTTCCGCGGCACGCGCGAGCGGCTGGCGGGCTACCTGGAGACGCTGGCTTCGGCCGGCGTGACGGACGTAGCCGTGTCGGAAGCACCGTGGCTCTCGGCGGACAACGCGGCAGCCAGCGCCGCTTCGCTGCTACGCGGCTCGCCGCGGCCCACCGCGCTGCTGTGCATGTCGGACCAGCTGGCGCTGGCGGCCGTCGCCGCGGCCCGGCAGCTGGGCCTGCACGTGCCGGAGGACGTCTCCGTGGTGGGCTTCGACGACATCCCGCAGGCCGCCTGGGCGGACCCCCCGCTCACCACCGTCCGCCAGGACCTGGCCGGCAAGGGCAGGATCGCCGGCGAACTGGTCCTGCACCTGCTGGACGGCGGCGCCCCACCGCCACCCATCGAACTGCCCGTCTCGCTCATCCGGCGTGACAGCACCGCACCCGTTTAGCAATACCGCTCACCGATTTGTGGACAACCGCGCCCTTTCGAGCGACGGAAAACTACTTGTCCACAGACGTAGGAATGCGGGCAGACAAATCCCCCCTAACCCGGCATCGTGGAACCCACACATTCCACGGCGGCCCTCCTGGCCGCCCGAAGAGGGGGAGTTCCATTGATGTTCCGCCGAGTGCCTGAGCCTGCGTTCCCGGCCCTTCCTGCACTGCCCGCGTTGCCTTCACCGTCTCCGTTGCCTTCACTGGCGTCCCGCCGCCCGCACCAGCCTGCCCGACTGCCCCGCGTCCTCCTCCTGGCCGCGGCCGGTCTGCTGGCCGGATCGGGCATCGCCCAGGCCGCACCGTCCTCCACTTCTTCTACTGCAACAGGACCTGCCCCCGCCTTCGTCCCTGCCGCGGCTCCCGCCCTTGTCGGCGCACCCGCACCCGCTCTCACGCAGAACGGCGCTCCCGCCCCGGCACCGGCACCGGCACCGGCACCGGCACCGGCACCGGCACCGGCACCGAATGGTGGCGCCGCCCCTGGCGGCGCACCTCAAATGGACCCAGCCTGCACCGCCGGCGAATTCTGCCTCTGGTCCCAGGAGTCCTACACCGGCGACGCCCAGCATTTCGACCTCCGCACCAGCAACCCCAGCGACTGCATTCCCCTGCCCGAGGGATTCGAGTCTCATTCTTTCGTGAACCACATGACACGCGACGTCACCATCTACCAAGGCGAAGACTGTTCGACCGACGGAGATTTCCACACCTATCCGGGTGGCGGCACTTACGTTCCGAAGTCTCCGTTCGTCGTCCGCGCCATCAAGATCTGGGAATAGCCCACCCCTAGACCGGGCCCGCCGAGCCGGTTAGCTCCAGGCCGAGTCGACTCGCAGCCGATCGCCGGACCCAGGGGCCGCTCCCCCAGCGGCCCCGGCCCGTGGACGCACCCACCGCCCGGTGCGTCCACGGGCTCCTCCCAGCCCTCCCGGGGCACCGCCCCCTGTCGTTTTCCACCGGCGCCCCGGGAGCCCTCCTCCATCCGCCGCAGGTCGTGGAGCTGCCACTCCCTGAGCTGTGCGCCCGCCACTCCCGTCCCGCCTGCCACCACTGCCGCCCCATGCCCTACTGCTTCCGCGCCGCCCGCCCACCAGTCCCGTGCGGCACACCTCGCTTCGATCCCGGCCGCCCGCTGCTTCTGCCCCGCCCGCCCGCCACTGCCGTCCCGCACACCTCACTTCGATCCCGCACGTCCGGCGCCCTCGTTCCCTGCGCCCGCCCCCCGTGGCGCGTGCCCACCCGATTCCGTCCGGTGCGCCCGCCACCTCGCTCCGCGCACCTGCCAATCCCGTCCCGCCTGCCCACCACTCCCGTCCCCGGCCCACTGCCCCCGCGCCGTCTACCCACCTCTGCCGCCCGTGCACCCACCGCTTCCGTACCGCGCGCCACCACTCCGTACCGCGCCCACTCCCCGCGCTGCCTGTCCGCCACTCCCGTCCCGTACGTCCGCCACCTGCCCGCCGTCAACGCCGAAGCCTGCCCACCACCGCCTGCGCTCACCCCGCCCACCGTCGGCGATCACCGACCCACCCGTCCCCGTGCCCGACGTCGGGCGCCTCACCCCCGCGGACGACCCCGCGAGAAACCTGTGCAAATCCGTCACCGAAGACCTGAAACGATTCGACGGTGTCGAACGATCGAGAGGATGGTGACGACTAAGCTGCCGGTGCTGGAGATCGGCAACCGTCGTCGACCGGGCCCTCGTAGCTCAGCTGGATAGAGCAAGAGCCTTCTAATCTCTAGGTCGCAGGTTCGAGTCCTGCCGGGGGCACCACCAGGGAAAACGCTGTGCGCGGTCCGCGCACAGCGTTCCCGCAGCGAGAAGTCGTTCTCATGCAGCCGCCCGCAGAGGCCTACGCCCCCGGCAGCCCACAATGGACGGCCACCTCTCCCGTCCACACCACACCGCACCCCGGAAGACGGATCGTTGAAGCGGCCGAATGGTCCAACAATCCCGGCCCGAGTTCCACTTGAGACAACCTTGTTACCTCACGGGCGAAATGCCCACCAGTCGTCCAGACCACCCACCCGCGCGACGACTTGATCACACCGAGCCACAACCGCCACCCACCCAACGCCACCCGCGAACCGCCCCGCCCAGCCGCCGTTCCCCGCACAGCCGGTCGCCCACGCAGCCGCCGCTCCACGCGGAACCCGTCGCCCGTCCAACCACCGTTCCCCATGCAGCTACCGCTCCACGCGCAGCCGGTCGCTCAACGCCGCCCGCCCGGCAGCTGCTCACCCACCCTTCAAGCCGGCCCACCTCAGCACCGGCAGGCCGACCCAACCGTGCCGCGCGCGAAGCCAACCGCTCGCGCAACTCGGCCCGCAGCGCACCCACACCAGCGAAGCGACTCACCCACCTCTCGCGAAGCCGTCCACCCGCCGGCCCAGCCCACCGCTCACCCACAACCCCCGAACCGACTCAGCCACACCCGCGAAGCAGCCATCCGCACCACCCACGAAGCCAGCTGCCCGCTCAACGCACCCGCCGCTCACCCATCACCAGCGAACCGACTCACCTGCACCCCCGAACCGGCCGATCCGCACCGCCCGGGAAGCCAGCCGCTTGCTCGGCACCGTCCGCTGCCCGTCCGCGCAGTCGCTGCTGACCAGCGCCGCAGCACAGCCAGTCGGCCTCATCAGCCGCTCGTCCGCACTCTGCGCGCCGCCGGCTCGCCCAACCCTGCGGGCAGCCACTCGCCCCATCGCCATGCAGCCCTCGCCGAGCGACCCCGGACCGCCGGGCGACGTACCCAGCCTCACCGCCGGCGACCCGGCCGCACCCGCCCAAGCCCGCCGCCCGTCGGCCATTCAGCAAAGGACACCGTCGTGGAGCAGCCACCTCCCAGGTCCCGGCGCCGCGGCGCCAACGAAGCCGCCCGGGCCGCGTTTCAAGAGGCTCGACGGGCCGGTCTTGTGCGCCGCCACCTGCTGAAGCTCCGTTATCTCGCCGACCATCCCCACCTGGCGGAGGACGACTCGCTGCCGGAGGACGGCGGCCCCGTCCAGGGCCAGTTCGGCCCGGCGCCCCGACGGCGCTCCAGACGCAAGGTGCCGGTACAGCCGACCCTCGACTTCACCACCACACCGCCACCAGAACAGTCCACATCGGACGCGGAAGCAGCCTGACGCCAAGCACGGCAACGAGATCGGGCGAGGCCGTTCACGCCGGCAACCGGGCTGGCGTTGGCACGGTGACAGCAACTTTCAGGCCCCGTTCCCACCCTGTGAGACGGGACACCCGCCCCCCGACGCCGAGCGCGAGCAGGCGTTCAGCCACGACATGAACGGGAGATGAAAACAACCGGCGCAATCATCACTCCATTGGCCCAACCAAATATGGAACCCAGCAGGTCCAGGCCCTTAAACACCGGGCTCGAACCCCTCCCGGAGACCCCTTCGGGTGGCCTGACCAGGCCCTAATACCCGGGCAAGCGGGCCACGCCGGGGCAGGACTGGCAAGATGGACCCCGAGACCGGGATGTTCGTACGGGGCACCCGGCTCACAGATGAGAAAACAGGTAAAAGCATGGCTCAGGGCAGCGTCAAGTGGTTCAACGGCGAAAAGGGCTTCGGCTTCATCGCCCAGGACGGCGGCGGACCGGACGTCTTCGTGCACTACTCCGAGATCCAGGGCAACGGCTTCAAGTCCCTGGACGAGGGGCAGCGCGTGGAGTTCGAGATCGGCCAGGGCCAGAAGGGCCCGCAGGCTCAGCGCGTCGTCGCTATCTGATCCACTGGCGATAACGGGAAGGCCTTCACTCCTCGAGGGCGAAGGCCTTCCCGGCTGGCCACCAGCGCCGGACCCGCTCTGACGGCTTCCCGGACCGGGCCAGAACCACCTCATCGAGACCCACCGCGCAGGATCCTCCCAGCATCACGCTGGGGCATTCAGCACAACGGACCGCGCGGGGGCGTCCAGCACAGCAGCAGCGGAGACCGACTCACCCGGTCCGCACTGCACCAAGCCAAGCCCGGCCCGCTCCAATCCGGACCGAGTCAGGCCACTCCGCACCGAGCCAAGCCGCTCAGGTCCGCACTGCACCGGACCAACCGCTCCAGTCCGCACCGAGCCAAATCGCTCGGGTCCGCACTGCGCCGAGTCAATCGCTCCGGTCCACACCGAACCGGACCAAGCCACTCCGGACCGCGGAACCAAGGTCTGAGCCGGCCGCCTCCCATCTTCGGAGCAGACCTCGCAGACTACTTCTTTCGGGTACGGTCGGCTGTTCCGTTCGCACCGAGCAATGGCCATCCGGCCTGCCTCGGCGCAGAGCGGAGACTCGTCACTGTCAGCGGCAAAGACCATCGAGGACACCGGCCTGCGGGTCAGTCCGCATCGACTGCCCAGCGGTAGGAAACCCAGCCGCGCCACAAGAATCCATGCCCGGCCGAGCCCCGGGGTGCACCGGGCCGTGTCCGCCAGAACCCACGGAACAGTCCGCATCAGCTGCCCGGCGGCAGAAAACCCAACTGCACCACAGGAATCCACACCCGGCTAAACCCCGCAAGCACCCGCCGAGCCCGGCAGGCCCGCGGCCCGGCTCCGGAGGGGGAACCCGGCCGAGGGCCGAAACCGGCCAGCGGAGGCCGGGCCGGAAGCCGTCAGCTCCAGTCCACTTTGAACACCCACACGTAACGCCCCGCGTCGCGGGCGGCGGCCGGAACGTCGATCACCAGCGAGCCGTCCTTTTGGTGCCACGAAAGGCGACCCCGGTAACCCAGCATGGTGACCCGGTCCCCCGCCTTGATCGGCACCGGGGCATCAACGACCAGCTGGCTACCCGGCGCGACCAGCGAGCTGATGTAAAACGACGAGTTCTGCTTGACCGTGAACCGCAAATCGCCCAGTTGGGCCATGCGGGACCAGTACGTGGTGCCGTAGATCGACTCGCCGTTGGTTTTCAGCCAGGAGCCTGCGTCGCGGAGGTGGGTTTGCATCACGGACGGGATGGTGCCGTCGAAGTCGGGGCCGATGTCCAACAGGAAGTTGCCGTTCTTGGAGACGATGTCGACCAGGGTGCGGACCACCTCCTCCGCCGTCATGTACTTGTCGTCCGGGGTGGCGCGGTTGTAGCCGTACGAAAACGGGTCCAGGCCGCGGCTCGACTCCCACTTCGCGACGACCGTGTTCGGGTACGTCGTGTACTCCGGGGTCGTGAAGTCGTGATCGGGGATGCCGCCGCGGTCGTTGACCGTGACGTCCTTGGCGTGCCTGCGGTTCTTGGCCTGGTTGAAATACTCGGTGAGCACCGCGCGGCTGTCGTTCACGCCGCCGATGTCGAACCACAGCACGTCCGGGTCGTACCCCGAGATCAGCTCCAGCACCTGCGGCGCCTGGTAGTCCTTCACGAAATCCCGGCCGGCCCGATAACCCGTGTACGGCAGGCTCGCGCCGGTGTACGGGTTGCGCGGCGCGTGCCCCATCCACGGGTTGTCCGGGTTGAACCACTCCGGCAGCGAGAAATACAGGCCGTTGCGCAGATTCGGCGTGTACTTGCGCGAGGCGGCGAAAAGCTCGGCGACAACGTTGCGCTTCGGGCCCAGCTTCACCGAATTGCGATCGCTGAGTTTGGTGTCCCACAACGAGAATCCGTCGTGGTGCTTGGAAGTCAGCACGTAGTACTCGGCACCCGCGTCTTCGATCAGCCGCACCCAGCTGCGCGGGTCGAACTTCTTCGCGGTGAACATCGGGATGAAGTCGTCGTAGTTGAAGTTCTCGCCGTAAGTCTTGGCGTGGTAGGCGTAAGTCGCGCCGTTCGGGTCCTGCAGGTTCTGCCAGTACCACTCCGCGTACTGCTGCCCGACCGGCGCCCACGCCGGCACCGCGTACACACCCCAGTGGATGAAGATCCCGAACTTCGCGTCCGAGAACCAGTACGGCGCCCGGTGCGTGGAGAGCGACTCGTCCACCGGCCGGAAATCCGGCACGCCGAGCGTGATCGGGACCTGCTGCGTGGCCAGCGTGCCGCGCCCGGACGTCACCTTCACCTGCCCGTTCGTAGTCGTGCCGGGCGGGACGGCGGGGTCCGGCGCGAGGCCGAGGCGCACCAGCGACTGCTCCCCCGGCGCGAGCGACCGGATCGTCGCGGGCACCGAAGTGCGGCCGCCGGGGACGTCGACGGTCACGGTGATCCGGTCCCGCGCACCCAGCCACACCGTGCCCGCGTTGACCACGGTCGCCTCGACGGCCTGCGGACCGCCGTCAGCAAGCAGGTTCGTGGTCGAACGGCCGTCCAGGACCAGCGCGGCCCGGCCCTCGGCGACCGGCTGCAAGGTCAGGGCGAACACGTGCAGGCTCGACACGTTCGCCGCGGGCTCCGCCGTGACGGGCAGCGTGATCGCGACCGCGTCGCGCAGCGGGTCGACCCACACCTGGCCGGTGCCGATCGACACCGGGCTCTGGTCGACGCCGCCGCCCGGCGCGTACCGGAACGGCGTCACCAGCGCGCCGCTGCCGGAGTACCAGTCCGGGCCTGAAAGGCTGCCTTCGCTGGTGCTGCCGTCGACGTAGTGGACGGTGGCCGTACCGCCGGTGGTCCCGTAGCTGGCGGCAACCAGGAAATACGCCGCGAAGTACCGGCCCTTCGGCAGGTCGACGCGCTGGCCCAGCGCCACCACGTTGTTCTTCGCGCCCGCGGCGGCAGACCCCAGCCGGTACGGCACGCCGCCGGCGGTCACCGTCTGCCCGACCGGCAGGTGCTCGGCCGGGAAGGCGTAACCGGAGCCGTCGAAGTTCCCGTCGTGGACGGTCGCGCTGTCGATGCCGTCGTTGGAGAACCACTGATCGAGCGGGACGAGCACCGGGGACGGCGCGGGCACGATGGGCGTATCGGGGGCGTCCAGTGGGCCAGAGCCGGTTGCGCCGAATGCCGGAGCGTTCCCGGCGACGCCCAGTGCGACGGCGCCGCCGAGGGCCAGGCCGAGGGCTTGGCGGCGGGGGTAGGTCGTCATTGAACCTCCACAGCGAGAGTCCAGTGGTCCGATGCATCCGCATGTCGAACCGCGTCGCGGACGCGTTTGAGCGAAATTTCCCGATGAAGTGACCCGATTCATCTGATGAATCATCGTGACTAGCGGGAGGTGTGCTGTCAAGGACAAGTCGGGTGAGGCCCACACGCCGACCGGCGGCCCGCACTGTCCGAAAAGGACTCAGAGTGCCTCGAGGGCTTCCAGAAAGCTCTCGACCTGGTCCGGGGCGAGCTTCTCCAGCCGCCGGGCCAGCCCGGGGCGGACGCGAGCGGCGATCGCGGCCGTCGTGCGCTCACCCTCGGCGGTGAGGGTGACGCGCGAGCGGCGCGAGTCCTCCGGGTCGATGCGGCGCTCGATCAGGCCCGCCTTCACCAGCCGCGTCAGCGCCCGGCTCACCACGGCCGGGTTGAGCCCGAGGTCGCTGACCAGCCCGCCCGGGGTGTCGACGCCGAGCACGATGGTGCGCAGCAGGAAGAAGTCGGCCAGGTCCAGGTCGGCCGCCTCGGCGACGTGGGCCCGGGCGTCGGCCAGCGCCGACTTCTGCAGCCGGAACACGGCGTCGAGCAGGCGAAGTTCCGGGGCCGGATCGCTCATGCGACATAGCCTACCATTTGCTAACTATTGACATTTGTCAACTAAGTGCTTGACTCGGAGCCATGACCGACCCTGACCGCATCGACTTCCACCACCACGTCTTCCCCGGCGGCGAGCTGGCCGAGCTGCTCCAGCGCGCCCTCGTCGAAGAGTCCGGCTGGACCTTCCCCACGAGCGCGCCCCAGTGGACCCCGGAGACCAGCCTGGCGTTCATGGACGACCTCGGCACCCGGACCGCGATCCTGTCGCTGCCGAACGACCTGGAGCACAACCTGGAGCCGGAACGGCGCCGGGCGTTCGCGCGCGAGGTCAACGAGCTGGCGCACCAGGCCGTCGTGGACCACCCCGGCCGCTTCGGCTTCTTCGCTCACCTGCCGACTCCGACCGACGTCGACGCCGCGCTCGCCGAACTGACCTACGCGTTCGACGAGCTGGGCGCGGACGGCGTCACGCTCACGAACGTCTACGGCACCGGGGGAACCGCCCGTTCGATCGGCGACGAGGTCTTCGAACCGCTCTGGGCGGAGCTGGACCGCCGCCGCGCGCTGGTGTTCCTGCACGGCGAGCAAACCCCGGGGCGCAACCGGATGCCGAACCGGTTCCTGCCGACGCCGGTGAGCGAAGTGCCGAACGAGACGTACAAGGGCGCCGCGGACCTCGTCACCAGCGGGCGGAAACGGCAGTACCCGAACGCGCGGATCATCCTTTCGCACTCCGGCGGAAGCACCCCGTTCCTCGCCGCGCGGGTAGCGGTGCTCTCGCCCCATCTCGGCTGCGAATTGAGCCCCGAGGAAATCATCAACGACTTCCGCACCTTTTTCTTCGAGACGGCGCTTTCCGGCTTCGAGACGAATCTGGCCGCGCTGGAGAACTTCGTGCCGCCGGAGCAGATCCTGTTCGGCACCGACTTCCCCGCGGTCAGCCCGCAAATGGCGGGCTGGTACACGAAAAACGTCGACGCCTACTTCGAGGACCGCCCCGAAGTGCTCCGGAAAGTCATGCACGGCAACGCCGAAACGCTGCTGCCCCGGCTGCGGGAAGCACCACGTGGCTAAGCACCCGTTCAGCTACAGAAACCCAGTGGGGCGTCGTACTTGTCCGCCCCGATGGCACCTCCCCACTGGACGCACTTGCCCGCCGCGGCGGCCGTGACCGGACCGGCGTACCAGGAGTACGAGCCGGCGTCCTGCACCCGCTGCCCGCCTTCCACCTGCAGGTACGCGGAGGCCTGTGACGGCGTGCCGGTTCCCGTGGTTTTCATGGTGCTGACGCAGTTCTTCCCGTTCTCGGCGTTGTAGGACAGGTAGACCTGCCCGGCCGTGCCGAGCGCGTGGGAAGCCAGCACCGAATACCCCGTGCCGCACGCGGGCGCGCCCAGCTGGCTCTCGGTGAACGGCGCGTACCGGATCGAGCGGTCGGCCTTCTGGCCCGCGGCGGGCGCGGCCTCGAACAGCACCCCGGCCGACGTGCTGTTCAGCGGCACCAGGTCGGAGTACGAGGAGTCGTACGGCCAGACCAGCAGACTCGTGTCGTTCGGGGTCCAGCTGACGCCCTCGTCGAACGACGACCGGATCCGCAGCTGCTGGCGCCGGTCGCAGACGGACGGGCCGGCGAACAGGGTCCGGTCGTACGCCGCGCCCGCGGTGGTCGCGTCCAGTTCGAGGACCGAGCCCTGCATGTCGGAGATGACCAGGTCGTTGGCCAGGGTGAACTTCGCGGCGAACGTCTGGCCTCCGTCGTGGCTCACGGCGTACGCGCGGTTGTGCGTGCCGCCGTCGTCGCACCACACGGTGTCCCCCAGCGAGCGGTTGTTGCGCGCCGCCGCGTAAACACTGCCGTCGGCGAGCTCGGTGACGTTGATTTCCTCCGGGTTCATCGTCGTCGCGTCGGGCTCGGCGTCGGTCGCGCCGAGGTGCCAGGTGACGCCCTGGTCGTCGCTGTAGATCAGGGCGCCGACGTTCGGATCACCCGGCGACTGCTGGTAGCTCATCCCGGACACGAGCCGCCCGGCGTGCGCGCCGCGGGTCAGCACGAGCCCGTGCCCCGGGCCGGTCACCAGCCAGCCCGGCGCCGTGGCGAAGCCGAGCTGCGCGGTCAGCTCCTTCGGCGCCGTCCAGGTCTTGCCGTCGTCGTCGCTGTAGCTCACGCGTGGGATGCGGCCGCAGGTCGACGGGGCGCCGCACTGCATCTGGGTCAGCACGACGATCCGCCCGGTGCCGGGGACCACGAACGGGACCGCGTTGTCCTTCGTCTGCCCGTAGCCCTTGACCACGATCGTCGAGGCGCTCCACGTCTTGCCGCCATCGGCGGACCGTTTCATGACAACGTCGACGTCCCCGATGTCCGCGCAGCTCGCGCCGGTGTGCCGGCCCTCGGCGAACGCGAGCAGCTCCTTGCCGTCGGGGCCCTTGACCACGGCCGGGATCCGGAAGCAGTCGTAGCCCTCCGCCCCGGCCTGGAACGCCTCGTAGCTGGCCGGCTGGGCCACAGCCGTTGCCGATGGCCCCGCTGTGACCGCGCCGGCGGCGACCGGCGACGTTGCCAGCTCCGCCGCGATGGCGACCGCGCCCAGCACGACGGGCAGGAAGGTTTTCCGTTTCACCGCGACAACTCCGTCCTGGAACCCGCCACGGTCACCCCGGGCGGGACTCTCGAAGAGGGAGCAAGCATCGGTGTGCCGCGTACAAGTGCCGTACAACGGCGTCCGGCTCGCGGCACGCGGGGACGGGCGGACCCGCCCCCGCCGCGGCCGGATCAGGGAATCGACTTGCCCAGCGCGAGCAGCGCCGCCGGGGTGAGGAAGGTGTAGAGCGAGGTGAGCGTGAGGATCACGCCGAGCACCTTGCCCGGCAGCTTGCCGTACGTCGTGGCCGCCACCGCGAGGAAGGCGACCAGCCAGACGACCAGGATCGAGTGCAGCATCCAGCTGCCGTCGAAGAACTTCCACCACAGCAGCGGGACGATCGCGACGGGGACGGCGAGGTTGCCGATGGGCCGCAGGTCGAGCCCCTTCACCAGCGTCACGCCCAACGCGGTGAAGAAGGTGCCGTAGAAGGTGACGATGCCGGCGAGCGGGATGCCCGTCGCGGGCGGCGCGACGGCGATGATCACGGCGGCCTGCAGGAGGTCGACGATCCCGGCGAGCGCCGTCACCCAGCCGACCGAGGTCAGCGGGTTCGGGCCGTCCTCGGCGGGTTTGGCGCCAATTCCGAGAAAGGCGAGCCCGTTGAGCCAGACGGCGAGTCCGGACACGACGAAGATCACGGTGATGGGCGGCACTGTTCGTTCCTTTCCGATGCGGAATTCGGCGGAACCGCCCGCCCCGGCGACCGTGGTAATGTCGGGGACGTCGCGGCCCCGCGGGTTCGCCCGGCGGCGGAACGGGAGTCCACTCGGCACACCGCCGGTCGAAAGGTCAACGGGCACAACGACAAACGTGCGCTGCCGTCCTTGGCGGACGGGCAAGGTCCGGCTCGGGCGGCAGTGCGCACTCAGGATCCGGCCGGGGCGTTTTCAGTGGGCGACCCGGCGCGGTTACCGAAAGACCTCCTCGAGTCCTGGTACGGCCATGGTGAAGAGTTCATCGGCAAGCCATTTCGGAACGATGTCCCCGAGAACAACTTGATGTTTCCGGTGTTTCGGGAAGATGAACGCGCGCACCATTGTCACGAACATCGGCGAAGTGGTGTGAAACGCGGGGTCGGTCAGATCCGGCCGGCCCAGGATTCCCGGCGTTCCGTGCCGAGTTCGGTGTCGTACCCGTGTCCGGGGTGCACCACGGTCTCCCCGGGCAGCACCAGCAGTTTCCGGCGGACCGAATCGTCCAGCGCGGAACGGCTCGACCACGCGTCGCCGGTCAGGCCCGGGCCGCCGGCCAGCAGGGTGTCGCCGCTGAAGAGCAGCCCGTCTTCGGGCAGGTGCAGGCATACGGACCCGGCGGTGTGCCCCGGCGTGTGCAGCACGACCACCGGCGAGCCGGCGACGGTGAGCACCTGCCCGTCGGCCAGCTCCGCGTCGGGGCGGCGGCCGGGGTTGACGCGGGCCCACAGCTTCTCGTCGCCGGGGTGCAGCAGCACCGGCGCGCCGGTCGCGTCGGCCAGGGTGAGGGCGGCGTCGGCGTGGTCGTTGTGCGCGTGGGTGCAGACGATCCCCAGCACGTCGCGGCCGTCGATGGCGGACAGGATCGCGCTCGCGTCGAAGCCCGCGTCGACCACCAGCACCTCCTCCTCGTCGCCGAGCAGCCAGATGTTGGTGTCGACCGCGAACGACACCCCGTCGAAGCGATAGTTCCCGGCGGTCACCGTCAGGTCCACGTCCACGCCGGCACGGTCGCACGCCGCGAGGGGTCCGGCGGTCTCAATTAGCGACAGTCCCGACCACGCGAGGTAGTGCTTGACGAACGGCGCACCGGCTCCCTAGGTTGACCGACATAGGACGTCGGACATCCTATGTCTGATCACCTCAACGAGGAGGCGGGAACCCGGTGCCACCGATCCGCAGATTCGGCGCGATCCTGCTCGCCGCGGCCACGGTCTGGCTGCCCTTCGCACCGGCGGCCGCCGCCGCGCCCGGCTGTAGCTCGTCGGTCCCGTTCACCTCCGGCACCGAGGGCTACGACACCTTCCGCATCCCCGCGGTGGTGCGCGCGGCGAACGGGGCGCTGGTCGCGTTTGCGGAAGGACGGCGCGATTCGGCCGGCGACTCCGGCGCCATCCAGACCGTTTCGCGCACCTCCCGTGACGGCGGCTGCACCTGGGGCCCGCTCGCGGTGGTCACCACCAACGGCGACGCCACCGCGGGCAACCCGACCCCGGTGCTCGCGCGCGACGGTGAGCTGGTGCTGCTGACCGTCCACAACGGACTCGTCTCGGAGCGGCAGATCATGTCCGGCCAGGCGTCCGATCAGGACACCCGGCGCGTGTTCGTCCAGCGCAGCAAGGACAACGGCCGCACCTGGACCGCCGCACGCGACATCACCGCCGACACGAAGCTGCCGGACTGGCGCTGGTACGCCACCGGCCCCGGGCACGCGACGCTGCTGCGCCATGGACCGCACACGGGCCGGATCGTGGTGCCCGCCAACCACTCCAGCGCCCCGTCGGCCGGCTCGTCCGACGTCGGCACCGAGGCGAAGTACTACGGCGGCCACGACCTGTACAGCGACGACAACGGCCGGACCTGGCACATCGGCTTCATCGACGATCGCACCGACGGCGTCGTCGCGGCGAACGAGACGTCGATGACCGAGCTGCCCGACGGCACGCTCTACTTCTCCAGCCGCAACCAGGGTTCCGCCGCCGAGCACCGGGTCGACGGGTACAGCAATGACGGCGGGAAGACGCTAGTGCGGCCGTACCAGGTCCAGCCGACGCTGTCCGGCACGAAGGTCGAGGGCAGCGTGCTGCAGACGACGATCCCCTGGCTGATGCTGTACTCCGGCCCGGCCGACCCGGCCACGCGCGCGGTGATGCAGCTGCGGCTGAGCACCGACCGCGGGCACACCTGGCGCCCCGGACGCACGGTGGCGGCCGGTCCGGCGGGCTACTCCGACCTCGTGCAGGCCGATCCGGGCACCGCCGGATTGCTGTACGAGACGGGAAAATCCGGCCCGTACGAGAACATCGTGTTCCAGCGGATCCCGCTCGGGCAGACCGGCTGACCCCGGGCACGGCGGCGGCCCCGCCCTCCGGCAGGATCGGGGACGATCACGACGGAGGGGGAAACCGATGGCCGAGGACCGGTGGATCCGGCGTTACCACCCGGCGGACGACGCGCCGGCCCGGCTGGTGTGCCTGGCGCACGCGGGCGGCGCGGCGTCGTACTTCCACCCCGTCTCCCGGGCGCTCTCCCCGGCCGCGGACGTGCTCGCCGTGCAGTACCCGGGACGGCAGGACCGGCTGGCCGAGCCGCCGCTGCGGTCCGTGCCCGAGCTGGCCGACGCGATCACGGCGGCACTGCTGCCCTGGCTCGACCGGCCCGTGGTGCTGTTCGGCCACAGCATGGGCGCCACGCTCGCGTTCGAGATCGGGCTGCGGCTCGAGGCCCGGGGCACCGCGCCGCACGCCGCTGTCGTCTCCGGACGGCGCGCGCCGGCCCGGCACCGTGAGGAAACCGTGCACCTGCGCGACGACGAGGGCCTGATCGCCGACGTCGCGCTGCTGGACGGCACCGACTCCCGGGTGTTCGAGGACCCGGAACTGCGCGAGATAGTCCTGCCCGCGCTGCGCGCCGACTACACCGCCATCGAGACCTACCGACCGGCCGCCGACGCCCAGCTGACCGTGCCGCTCCACGCGCACACCGGCGAGGACGACCCGCACGCCGGCGTCGAGGAGGTTCGCGCCTGGTCCGCGCACACCACCGGCGCCTTCACCTTCACGGCTTATCCCGGCGGCCATTTCTACCTGAACGAGCAGGCGCCCGCGCTGATCGCGGCCCTGCGGACCGTCCTGGCTTCGGCCTCGTAGGGTTCCCCGGATGGAACTGCGAGGCGTGTTCGCCGGATTCGGCAAGAGCAAGGCGTTCGCCGCGATCGGCCGGGCGCTGATGCCGGCCGACCGGGTGCTGCTGCGGATCAGCGGCGGGCGGTTCGGCGTCGGCACCGCCCTCGGGCTGCGCACGCTGCTGCTCACCACGATCGGCCGCAGCAGCGGCGAGCCGCGCCAGGTGCCGCTGCTCTACGTCGAGCGCGCGGGCGGCTACGTGGTCATCGCGTCGAACTGGGGCGGCGAGAAACACCCGGCCTGGTCGGCGAACCTGATCGCGCGGCCGGACGCGACGGCCTCGGTCGGCGGGCGGACCGTGCCCGTGCGCGGGCGGCTGCTCGACAGCGCCGAGCGGACGGAAATGTGGGACGCGGTGGCGTCGTACTGGCCGGCCTACGACCGTTACGCCGTCCGGGCCGCGCACCGCGACATCCGCGTGTTCCTGCTCGAACCCCGTTAAGGAGAAGACGTGCCGCAGTACGCGATCCTGATCTACGAGCGCGAAACCCCCGGCGGCATGGCCGACATCCCGCCCGAGGTGCTGGCGGCGCACGGCCGCGTCGAAGGCCTCATCGCCGCTTCGGGCGGCACGCTGATCGCGGGATACGCGACCGAGCCGACGTCGATGACGCGCTCGCGGCGCGGTCCGGTCGTCACCGAAGGTCCGTTCGTGGAGGGCAAAGAGGCGATGTCGGGCTTTTTCGTCGTGGAGGCGCGGGATCTCAACCATGCCGTGGAGATCAGCGGGTTCGTACCGGTGATGGACGGCGGTGTCGAGGTCCGGCCGCTGCTCGGCGGCTGAGCCGGTTCACGGAGCCAGCACGGGCGGCAGGCCGAACAGCTCGGGCAGCGCCGGGTCCTGGAACACGACGAGGTGCGACACCCGCCCGGCGCGCACCGTGAACAGCTGCAAGGTGTGCAGGCGGTAGACGTCGTCGTGACGGCAGTAGGCGGCGAGCGTCGGCTGGCCATTGGCGGCCGACGGCATCAGGCGCCAGTGCGGGCCGCGCATCGCGAACAGCCGGACCATGAACCGGCCGTAGTCCGTGGCTCCGCGGTACCAGAGCGGCACCGGCGGCATTTCCAGCACGACGTCGTCGGTCAGCAGCGAAACCAGCGCTTCGACGTCCGCCGCTTCGAAGGCCTGCACGTAACGGTCGATCACCGTGCCGTCGGTCTCGGCCAGCCCGTCGGCCGAGGCGCCCGCGACCCCCGCGCGGGCCCGTTGCAGCGCGCTGTTCACCGACGCCGTGGTGGTGCCGAGCATCGTGGCGACCTCCGCGGCGCTGAACTCCAGCACGTCCCGCAGCACCAGCACCGCCCGCTGCCGCGCCGGCAGCAGCTGCATCGCCGCGACGAACGCGAGCCGCAGCCCCGACCGGGCGGCGGCGAGCGCGGCGGGATCGCCGAGGCGGGCGTCGGGAAACGGTTGCAGCCAAGGCACGTCGAACGACGGGGTGAGCGGGGCGTTCGGATCGTCGCTCGGGCCGCCGAGACCGGCCGGCAACGGCCGCCGCGCCCGGCCTTCGAGCGCGGTCAGGCAGACGTTGGTCGCGATCCGGTACAGCCAGGTGCGCACCGAAGCGCGCGCGGCGTCGTAGGAATCCCACGCCCGCCACGCGCGCAGCATCGTCTCCTGCACGAGGTCCTCGGCCTCGTGCACCGAGCCGAGCAGGCGGTAGCAGTGCACCACCAGCTCGGCCCGGTGTGCGGCCGTGCTGGCCGCGAAATCGGGCACGTCAGTGCGCCGGGGCGTTGCTGTAGGCGGCCACCGACCACTCGCCGCCGAGGCGGGTGAACACCCAGGTCGCCACGATCTCCCGGGCCGCGGGCACCGCATCCTCGCCCGCGAGCCGGACCCCGCCGCGGCTGACCGCGATCGCGGTGTCGCCCGCGACCCGGATGTCCTGCGGCTCGTCGAAGGCGCGCGAGCCCTTGAGCGGGCCGTCGAACCCGGCGGCCATGTGGTCGCGGATGGCGGCGCGGCCCTGCTTGAAGACGCCGGGCAGCACCACGGTGGCGCCGTCGGTGTAGAAGGCCGCGAACGCGTCGGCGTCGTTGTCGGCCCAGCTCTGGTAGAGGCGGTTCATCAGGCTGCGGATTTCGGTGTCGCTCATCGGTTTCTCCCTGACGACGGGGTGTGGTCGCAGGTACATACCGGCGGCGCGGCCGGAACTCATCGGTCCGCCGAAGAAAAGTTCGCCGCCCGGGACTGGAGGTAGCGGCGCTCGGGCAGGCTCGTGGTGCGCTTGGCCGCGCGCAGGTAGTGCTCGCGGGCCGCGGCGTGGTCGCCGTCGAGCTCGAGCAGGTGCGCGCGGACGGCGTCGAGCCGGTGCCCCTGCTTGATCCGGCTGTCGCCCTCGATGGTGGTCAGCAGCGCCAGCGCTTCGGCCGGGCCGTGGACCATGGCGATGGCGATCGCGCGGTTCAGCGTGACCACCGGGCTCGGCGCCAGCTCCTCCAGCACGCCGTACAGCTCGAGGATCTGCGGCCAGTCCGTCGTGTCGGTGCCGGCCGCCTGGTCGTGCAGCGCGGCGATCGCGGCCTGCACCTGGTACGGGCCGGCCGGGCCGCGGCCGAGCGTGCGGCTGATCAGCTCCACGCCCTCGACGATCACCGGCACTGTCCACAAGCGACGGTCCTGCTCGGCCAGCGGCATCAGCGCGCCGTCGGGCCGGGTGCGGGCCGGGCGGCGGGCGTCGGTGAGCAGCATCAGCGCGAGCAGGCCCGCGACCTCACCGTCGTCCGGCAGCAGCGCCAGCACGGCGCGGGTGAGCCGGATCGCCTCCGCGGTCAGCTCGACGCGGTGCAGCTGTTCGCCGGAAGACGCGGTGTAGCCCTCGTTGAAGATCAGGTACAGCACGTGCAGCACCACGCGCAGCCGTTCGGGCCACTCCTCGGCGGACGGCTCTTCGAAGGTCGAGCCCGCGGCGGCGATGCTCTCCTTCGCCCGGGTGATCCGGCGCGTCATCGTCGGCTCCGGCACCAGGAACGCGCTGGCGATCTCCGCCGTGGTCAGGCCGCCGACCGCGCGCAACGTCAGCGCCACCTGCGAGCTCGGGGTCACGGCCGGGTGGCAGCAGAGGAACAGCAGGGTCAGCGTGTCGTCCCGCTCCGGCGGCCGGTCCTCGCCCGGACCGGCGACGATCCCGACGGGCTGCTGGACCGCCACCGTCTCCTCGCGACGACGGCGCGCGCTCTCGCTGCGCCACTGGTCGGTCAGCCGCCGCGTCGCGACGGTCAGCAACCAGGCACGCGGGTTGTCCGGCACCTCGCTCCCGGACCACTGTTCGACGGCCGCGAGCAGCGCTTCCTGGACCGCGTCCTCGCACGCTTCGAACTGCCCGTACCGGCGCACGAGCGGGCCGAGCACCTGCGGCACCAGCGGCCGCAGCAGCTCGGCGACTGCGTCGGGCGTCAACGAGCGGGTCATCAGCCGAATTCGGTCTCGGATTCCGCGTCGGCGAAGAACACCACCGGGCGGACCTCGATGCCGAGCCCCTCGATGCCCGCGTCGGGGATCATCGCGGCGACCTCCAGCGCCCGGTCGCGGCTCTCGCACTCGACGAGGTAGTAGCCGGCCAGGAATTCCTTCGACTCGATGTACGGCCCGTCGGTCACCACCGGCGCCCCGCCGCGCACGCGGACCACGGCGCTCTCGTCCGGTGAGCCCAGCGCCTGGGTGCTGATCAGCTCTCCCGAAGCGCGGATCTTCGTGATGAAGTCGCCGTGCCCGGTCATCACCGAGTCCCGGGTTTCCTCGGACAGCGCTTCCCACACCGCGGGGTTCATGTGCATCGTCAGCAGGAACTTCACGTCGTCCTCCCCGGAGCCGGTCCTTCAGGCCCCACCCTATAAAGCTCGTGAGTGTTTATGACGGTTCTAACCGTCATAAACACTCACGAGTCCTTCAGCGGAGCCGCGCGGCGATGCCGTCGAGCAGGCATTCGAGCCCGAGGGTGAATTGGGCGTCCTCGTCGGGCGGGGCCGGGCCGTCGGCGCCTTCGCTGAGGAAACCGCGCATGTACCGGCCCAGCAATGGGTACGGCCCGACGTCGCCCTCGCCGTCGCCGAACCACTCGCGGGCCAGCCGCTGGACGTCCTCGACGCTGCCGAATGCGTTGCGCTGCAACATCTTCTGTTCCTCGGCCCGTTGCAGGGCCTGGCCGACGATGTAGCCGTCGAGCAGCCGCTGGTAGCCGAGCGCGGCCGGCAGCTCCTGGCCCTGGCGGTCGAAGCTGGCCAGCATGAACTCCTGGCGCCGGTTCGACTCCGGCCCGGCCGGCGGGCGCGTGTGCACGAGCTGGGCGAACCAGAGGTGGCGTTTCATCATCGCCCAGGAATCGAGGGCCACCCGGGTCAGCTCACCGCGCCAGTCGTCGCCCGCGTGCTCCGGCGTCGGGATCTCCGCGCCCGCGGCGTCCAGCATCAGGTCGACCAGGCCGTCCTTGCTGTGCACGTACCGGTACAGCGACATCGGCGTGGACGAGCCCAGCGCGGTGGCCACCGCGCGCATGGTCAGCGCGTCCGCGCCGCCGGCGTCGGCCAGCGCGACGGCGGCGCGCACGATCTCCGCCCGGCCCAGGCCCCAGCGCCGTTCCGGGGGCTCGGGCAGCAGCCAGATGGGTGGGGTGGGTGGTCCCTGCGCGCTCACTCGGCCTCCTGTCGCTTGTGTACACCGTACTCGACGTGTACAACGTACATAGAATGTACGACGTACACGAACAGGAGCCTGGGGATGACCGAACGAGTTCCGGTGCTGATCACCGGTGGCGGAGTGGCCGGACTGACCGCGGCCCTGCTGCTCCAGCAGCAGGGCGTGGCCGCGGTGCTGGTGGAGAAGCACGCGAGGACGTCGCCGCAGCCCAAGGCGCGGCGGTTCAACCAGCGCAGCAACGAGGTGTTCCGCTCGCTCAGCCTGGGCGACGCGGTCGCCGAAGCGAGCGCGCCGCTGGCGTCGTTCAACGGGATGCTGGCCGGCACGACGCTCGCGGACGCGCAGTGGCCGGAGATCACCGAAGCGATGCGCGCCAGCTTCGCGAAGCACGCGACCATGGGCGAGCGCAGCCCGGCGCCGAGCGTGCTGTGCCCGCAGAACGTGCTGGAGCCGGTGCTGCGTGACGCCGCGGAAGCACGCGGCGTCTCGGTGCGGTTCGCGACGGAACTGGTGTCGTTCACTCAGGACGACACCGGCGTCACGGCTGAGCTGCGACCTGCGGACAGGGAGCCGTACCGGCTGGAGGCGGAGTACCTGATCGCCGCCGACGGGTCGCGCAGCCCGATCCGCGAAGCGCTGGGAATCCCGCGCAGCGGCTACGGGCACCTGGCCGACAACCTGGACATCGCGTTCCGCGCGGACCTCACCGAGTTGGTGCGGGACAAGCGGTTCAACCTCTGCACGATCGAGAACCCGGCCGCGTCCGGCGCGTTCGTCTCGGTGAACGGCACCGACCGGTGGCTGTTCTCGACCTCGGACTTCCCCGGCTCGGCCACGCTGGACGAGCCGGGCTGGCGCGAACTCCTGCGCACCGTCGTCGGCGTGCCGGACCTGGACGTCGAGGTGCTCGGCCGGATGCCGTGGGAGTCCGCCATGCACGTGGCCGACCGGTTCGCGCACGGCCGGGTCTTCCTGGCCGGCGACGCCGCGCACGCGATGCCGCCGATGGCCGCGGCCGGCGCCAACACCGCGATCGCCGACGTGCACAACCTCGCCTGGAAGCTGGCGGCGGTGCTCCGCGGCACGGCTTCGGCGGCGCTGCTGGACACCTATCACCTGGAGCGGTACCCGATCGCCTACGCGACGGCGGAGTTCTCCAGCCTGGTCAGCGGCCACCTCGGCACGATGGTCAAATCGGTCACCAGCGGCGAAGGCCCGCGCTTCGACCCGTCGGCCGCGGTGTTCGGCGTGCAGTACGACGCGGGCGCCTTCATCCCGGACGGCCGCGGCCCGGCGCCGGTGGACCACTACGGGCCCGCCGGACGTCCGGGCACCCGGGTGCCGCACGCCTGGCTCGACGGCACCGACGCGACTGACGCGCCCGACGCGCCCCGTGTCTCCACTGTGGATCTTGCCGGTCCGGGCTTCGTCCTGCTGACCGGTCCGGACGACCGCCGTTGGACGGCCGAGGCTGACGCACTCGGCGTCCCGCTGGTCCACGTCGACAACCCCGCCTGGCTGACGGAGGTCGAGCTGGGTGACGACGGCGCTCTGCTGCTGCGGCCCGACGCCGTCGTCGCCTGGCACTCGACCTCGGACATCGGGCTCCGCGACGCGATGTCCCGCCTGCTGACCAGTCCAGTCGCAGTCAGCGCGTGAGGCCGGTGAAATAGCCGGCCGGGTCGCCGACCCGGGCGACATACCCGTCGGGCCGCACCAGCACCTCGCCCTCGCCGTGCGCGAAGACGACGTGCTCGGGCAGCCCGGCGGGCCGTTTCCGGCCGATGTGCACGAACCGGCCGCCACGCAGCAGTTCGTACAGCCGTCCTTCCGGCAGATCGGCGTCCTCGGCACGGGCGCCGACCCGGCGGTCCGCCCCGCGCGGCGGCGCGTACCGGATGCCGATGCCGGACACGACGCCCGCGGCGCGGCGGCCGAGCGGGCCGACGGACAAAGCACCGGCGATCATCCGGTCGCGGGCCGGCCACTGCTTGCCCATGGCCAGCCGGATCATCGCGCCGCTGCTGCGGAGCACGCGCTTCCCGACCGGGTGCCGCTCGGTTTCGTAGGTGTCGAGCAGGCTCTCGGGCAGCCGCCCGGACAGCACGGCGGCGAGCTTCCAGCTGAGGTTGGCCGCGTCCTGCAGACCGGTGTTCATGCCCTGGCCGCCGGCGGGCGTGTGGACGTGCGCGGCGTCGCCGGCGAGGAAGACCCGGCCGGCGCGGTAGTGCGGCGCCTGGCGTTCGTCGCAGTGGAAGCGCGAAAGCCAGCGCGCGTCGTGCATGCCGAGATCGGTGCCCAGCGAGCGGCGGGTGACATCGCGGACCTCGTCGAGGTCCAGCGGGGTGTCTTCGGGGACCTGGCGGCGGCGGTCCCACGCGGTCACGCGGTACCAGCCGTCGCCGAAGGGCGCGACGAAGGCGAACGCGTCGCCCAGGCTGTTCACCCGGATCGCGTCCTCGGCCGGCTCGGTGAGGCGGACGTCGGCGAGCATGATCGACTTCAGCACCGGGCGGCCGTCGAACGGCAGGCCCAGCTCGCGCCGCACCACACTGCGCGCCCCGTCGGCGCCCACCAGGTACCGGCCGCGGCGGCGTTCGCCGTCGGCAGTAGTGACGTCCACCCCGTCGGCGTCCTGACGCACACCCGTCACCTTGGCGCCGAGGACGAACTCCACGCCGAGCCGTTCGGCCCGGGCTCGCAGCACACCTTCGGTGCGCGTCTGCGGCGTGATGAGCATGTAACGGTGCCGGCTCGGCAGCCGGCCGAAGTCCAGGTCGGCCGGGATGAACAGCCGCAGCCGGCGCAGCCGCAGGCCGGTGGCGATCAGCTCGTCGGCGATCCCGCGCTGGTCGAACTGCTCCAGCGTCCGGGCGTGCACCCCGAACGCCCGGGTGAGGTTCGAGCCGGTGGTCCGCCGTTCCAGCACGGTGACGCTCACGCCGGCCTCCGCGAGGTCCCCCGCGAGCAGCAGCCCCGCCGGTCCGGCACCGACGATCAAGACGTCCGAGTCCATCTCCGCTCCCTAGGTCAACAAGCGTTGGTCAACACCTGTTGGCAACGGTAGGACCGGCCTCGCTCGACTGTCAACAGCCGTTGGCCTACAGTCGTTGGCATGACTTCGGTGAAACCCCGGCGTTCGGACACAACCCGGGCAGCGATCCTCGGAGCCGCACGTGAGCGCTTCGCGGCGGACGGCTACGATCGCGCGACGATCCGCGCGATCGCCGCGGACGCGGGCATCGACCCGTCGATGGTGATGCGCTACTACGGCAACAAGGAGAAGCTGTTCGCCGCCGCCGCGGACTTCGACCTGCGGATGCCCGACCTCGCGGCGGTCCCGCGCGAGGAGGCCGGCGCGACGCTGCTGCGCCACGCGCTGACCCGGTGGCAGGACGACGAGACGATGTTCGCGCTGATGCGCGCCGGCGTCACGAACGAAGCGGCGGCGGACCGGCTGCGCGCGATCATCGCGGACCAGGTCGCCCCGGAGGTGGCGAAGCTGTGCGCGGACCCGGCGCAGGTTCCGGTGCGCGCCGGGCTGGTGGCGACGCAGCTGCTCGGCCTCGCGCTGTGCCGGTTCGTGGTGCGGATCCCGCCGGTCAGCACGATGAGCACGGACGACGCCGTGCGCTGGGTCGGCCCGGCGCTCCAGCGCTACCTGCTGGGCGACTGACTACTCGAAGCGCGACGCGTCCCCCGCGCCGTACCGCACGACCTCGGCCTCACCCGAGGAGAAGTCGATCACCGTGGTCGGCTCGACGCCGCAGTCGCCGGAGTCGATCACGGCGTCCAGCACGTGGTCCAGCTCCTCCTTGATCTCCCAGCCCTGGGTGAGCGGCTCGCCGGAGTCCGGCAGCAGCAGGGTGCTCGACAGCAGCGGCTCCCCCAGCTCGGCGACCAGCGCCTGGGCCACGACGTGGTCCGGGATGCGCACGCCGACGGTCTTCTTCTTCTCGTGCATCAGCCGCCGCGGCACCTCCTTGGTGGCCGGCAGGATGAACGTGTACGGGCCCGGGGTGGTCGCCTTGATCGCGCGGAACACGGTGTTGTCCACGATCACGAACTGCCCGAGCTGGGCGAAGTCCTGGCAGACCAGCGTGAAGTGGTGCCGGTGGTCCAGCTTGCGGATCGCCCGGATGCGCTCCATGCCCTGCTGGTTGCCGAGCCGGCAGCCGAGCGCGAAACAGGAGTCGGTCGGGTAGGCGATGAGGCCGTCTTCGCGGAGCAGGTCGACCACCTGTCCCACGGAGCGCCGCTGGGGGTTCTGCGGGTGCACGTCGAAGTACCGGGCCATGCGGGGAGCTTAGGGGTGATCCACCCGGGCGGCGCGGGGGGCGGGCGGGCGGCGGTCGCGGCGGCGCGGCAAAGTGAGGCGCGAAGGAGGTTCCCCGTGGACGCACTCTGGTCGACCGGCACGCAGTGGTCGCTGCTGCCGCCGGTCCTGCTCGCGCTGGTGCTGAGCACCGCGATCGGCCTGGAACGCGAAGTCGGCAACAAGGCCGCGGGCCTGCGGACGCACACGCTGGTCGGCGTCGGGGCCGCGGTGATCATGCTCGTGTCGAAGTACGGGTTCGCCGATCTGCTGAACACCGAGCACGTGGCGCTCGACCCGTCGCGGATCGCGGCGCAGATCGTTTCGGGCATCGGCTTCGTCGGCGGCGGGCTGATCTTCGTCCGGCGCGACGCGGTGCGCGGCCTCACGACGGCGGCGACGGTGTGGCTGGCGGCGGCCGTCGGCATGGCGTCCGGCGCCGGGCTCCCGGTACTGGCCGTCGCGACGACCATCGGGCTGGTGCTGATCACTCGCGGCTTTCCGCTGCTTTCCCGGTTCATCGACCGGCATCGGCGCTCGCTTCCCATTCTGCGGTTGAGCTATGCGGACGGGCACGGAGTTTTACGAAACGTTCTCACCGCCTGTACCGGACGCGGCTGGGTCGTGCATCAGGTCGCGGTCGACCGGGAGACGGTTTCCGAAGAGGGACAACGGATCGCGGTCGTCACACTGCGCCTGCAAGGTCGCGGCGACCTCACCGATCTGACCGCGGAACTCGCCGAATTGCCCGGCGTCCGGAGTACCACGACGGGCGCGGAAGACCCGCTCGAAGATTGATCAGGGTCCCGCCGCCCACAACGGGCCGATCTTGGGGCAGTATGGATGACACACGGAAAACCCCGGCGTCGCAATGGATTCGAGCGGCCGGGGCGAAACCATCCAAATGGGAGGTGAGGCTATGGCCCCCGGCGGTGGCGAGGACCTGACGTCCGTCCGGCCGACCTTCGACCCGAGCTGGCGCGGCTACGATCGTGGCCAGGTCCGGGAATTCGTGGCCTGGACCCAAGACGAGTTCCAGCGGATGGCCGCCGAACGCGAAGCGCTCGCGCGCCGGCTGGCCCTGCTGGCCGAGCAGAACCGCGAGCTGCACGCGAAGGTCGACCGCATCAGCCGCGTCCCGATCGAACCGGACGCGCTGCAGGAGCGGTCCCGGCGGATGATCGAGCTGACCCGCGAAGAAGCTTCGGAGATCATGAAGCGGGCCAAGGAGAACGAGGAACGCTCGCGCGCCGCCGCCGAAGCCGAAGCCGTCCGCCTGACCGAGGAAGAGCGCGCGCTCGTCGCCGCCACCAAGGCCGACCGCGAGCAGCAGCGCCAGGAACACAAGGACTTCATGCGCGCCGCGGCCGCCGAACGGGCCGAGGCCGACTCCGCCGCGGCCGCCCGCCGCCGTCGCCTGGAAGACGACCTCACACAGGCGCTGAACTTCCGCCGCACCGAGGCGCTGCGCGTGCTGGCCGAGCAGGCCGCCGCCGCGAAGACGGAGGCGGAAACCCTGGTCCAGAGCGCCACCGCCGAATCCATCCGGCTCCGCGAGGACGCCGACAAGCACGCCGACGACGTCACCAAGGCCGCCGACGCCCACGCCGCCAAGGTGACCGCCGAGGCGGAACAGCTGGCGCTCCAGCTGACCACCGACGCCCGGACGCAAGCCGAGCAGGTGACGGCGAAGGCGCAGGCCCGGGCTGACCGTCTCACCGCCGAGGCGCAGTCTCGCGCCGAACAGCTGACCACCGAGGCCGAGGCCCACGCCGCCAAGGTCACGACCGACGCGAAGTCCCTGGCCGAGCGCGTAAAAACCGAGGCCGACACACACGCCGCCCACGTCACCACCGAAGCGAAATCGCTGGCCGAGCACGTAAAGGCCGAGGCCGAAGAGCACGCCACCCGCGTCCGTGCCGAAGCCGCCCAGCTCACTGCCGAGACCGAGCGTCACGCCACGCAGGTCAAGACCGAGGCGAGCGAGTACGCCACCCGCGTCACGACCGAGGCCAAACGGCGCAGCGCCCAGCTCGCGACCGAGGCGGAGACCCGCGCGAGCCGCGTGATCACCGACGCCGAGCAGCACGCCGGCCGGGTCACCGCGAAGGCCCAGCAGCACGCCGCCCAGGTCACGAAGGACAGCAACGAGTACGCCACCCGCGTCACGAAGGACGCCGACGAATACGCCGCCCGGGTCACGACGGCGGCCGAGCACCGCGTCGCCGAGCTGGCCGCCGTCCACAACCGCCTGAAGGCCAGCCTCGCCGGCTGCCGCGAGCTGCTGGCCACCGCGAACGCCGCACTGGACCCGGTCGACGAGGCGGATCCGGATCCCGGCACCGTCCCGATCCAGCGCCGCAAACCGGCATTGACCGAAGCCACTCCCTCTGCCTGACCTGCGGCAGCCCGCTCCGGCCGGCGAGACTCTCGGCCCGACGACCACGGCAGCGAGCGCGAAACGCGTGACCGCCGTGGTCGTCGCCGTCCTGCTGCTGGCCGCCTGCACCACGCTCGCCAACCGCGTCGTGCCCGGCTGGGCCTATCCCGTCTGCGGCGCCGTCACCGCCGTGCTCCTGCTCGCGCTCGCGCGGTGGGCCGGCCTCGGCGCCGCCGACCTGGGCCTGAGCCGGTCCACGTTCAAGCGCGCCCTGCTCACCGGCCTGCTCGGCGTGGTGCTGATCCTGCTCGTCTTCGGCATCGCGGCGGCGGTCCCGTCACTCCGGACCGTTTACCACGACGGCCGCGTCGGCACCCCGGACCTGCTGCAGCTGCTGTGGCTCACCCTCGGCCGCATCACGTTCGGCACGGTGCTGGTCGAGGAGATCGCGTTCCGCAGCGTGCTGCCCGCGCTGCTCGGCGCGCGCGACGACCGCTGGCGCTGGCCGCCGATCCTCGGCGCGGCCGCGTTCTTCGGGCTGTGGCACTTCCTGCCCGCGCTGGCGATCGGCCGCAACGCCGCCGTCCACGACGCCCTCGGCGCCGTCCCGCCGGTGGCCCTGCAGGTCCTGGCCATGGCCGCGGCCGGGGTCGCGGGCATCTTCCTGCATGCCTGGCGCCATTTCGGCCGGGGCGTCACGGCCTCGATCCTGGTGCACTTCACGACCAACGTCGGCGGGCTGGTCATCGCCGTCATTGTCCAGGCCTGAATACGCCGGGAGGGTATAGTTGGGCGGACACGGCGAATACGAAGGGGACGGTGCGCGATGACGGGCTACGGGAGCGAGCGGGATGCCTACCTCAAGCGCCTGCGCCGCATCGAGGGGCAGATCCGCGGCCTGCAGCGGATGGTCGAAGAGGACAAGTACTGCATCGACATCCTCACGCAGGTGTCCGCCGCGACGAAGGCCCTCCAGTCGTTCTCGCTGGAGCTGCTCGACGAGCACCTGGCGACCTGCGTCGTGCAGGCCGCGGCCGCCGGTGGCGAGGAGGCCGACCTGAAGGTCCGCGAGGCCTCCGACGCCATCGCCCGCCTGGTCCGCTCCTAGCCCGCCCGAGAAGCCCGGTCTCGTAGTCGCCGCAGTGCAGCGGATGACGCTTCCGCTGCACTGAGTGCAGCGGAAGCGTCATCCGCTACGCCAAGCCGGCCGAGCGTCAGCGCGCGGCACGGAATCCGCGCAGACGCAAGCTGTTCGACACCACGAACACCGACGAGAACGCCATCGCCGCCCCCGCGATCATCGGGTTGAGCAGGCCGAACGCCGCCAGCGGCAGTGCGGCCACGTTGTAGGCGAACGCCCAGAACAAGTTGCCCTTGATCGTGCCGAGGGTCCGCCGCGACAGCCGGATCGCGTCGACGGCCGCGCGCAGGTCACCGCGGACGAGCGTCAGGTCGCCGGCCTCGATGGCCGCGTCCGTGCCGGTGCCCATCGAAAGACCGAGGTCGGCCTGGGCCAGCGCGGCGGCGTCGTTCACGCCGTCGCCGAGCATGGCGACGACCCGTCCCTCGGCCTGCAGCCGCTTGACGACGGCCACCTTCTCCTCGGGCAGCACCTCGGCCACCACCTCGGTGATGCCGGCGGCGTCCGCGATCGTCCGCGCGGCGCCCGCGTTGTCCCCGGTCAGCAGGACCGGGCGCAAGCCCAGGGCACGCAGCCCGGCCACCGCTTCGGCCGAAGTCGGCTTGATCGTGTCGGCGACCACCAGCACCGCGCGGGCCGCGCCGTCCCAGGCCACGAACACCGCCGTCGCACCACGGGCTTCCGCGGCGGCCTTGGCTTCGGCCAGGGTCTCGTCGATCGCCACGCTCCAGTCGGCGAGGAACGCGGCGCGTCCCGCGATCACCGCCCGGCCCTCGACGATCCCGGTGACGCCCAGCCCCTCGCTGTTGCGGAACTCCTGCACACCGGGCAGCTCGCCGACCCGCTCGCGCGCACCGTCGGCGATGGCCTTGGCGATGGGGTGTTCGGACGAGTGCTCGACGGCGCCCGCGAACCGCAGCACCTCGGCCTCGGTGGTCCCGCTCGCGACGTGGACTTCAAGCAGACTCATCCGCCCGGTCGTGACGGTCCCCGTCTTGTCCAGCACCACGGTGTCGACGCGGCGGGTGGATTCGAGCACCTCGGGCCCCTTGATCAGGATGCCCAGCTGCGCGCCGCGGCCGGTGCCGACCAGCAGCGCCGTCGGCGTCGCCAGGCCCAGCGCGCACGGGCAGGCGATGATCAGCACCGCGACCGCCGCGGTGAACGCCTCGCTCGCGTCGCCCCCGCTCGCCAGCCACGCGACCAGCGTGATCAGGGCCAGCATCAGCACGATCGGCACGAACACCGCCGACACCCGGTCCGCCAGCCGCTGCACGGCCGCCTTGCCGTTCTGCGCCTGCTCGACCAGCCGGGCCATCTGCGCCAGCCGGGTGTCGTCGCCGACGCGGGTCGCCTTCACCACGAGCCGGCCGCCGACGTTCACCGTCGCGCCGGTCACGCCGTCGCCCACCGCGACCTCAACGGGCACGGACTCGCCGGTGATCATGCTGAGGTCGACCGCGGAGCCGCCCTCCGCGACCACGCCGTCGGTGGCGATCTTCTCCCCGGGACGCACCACGAAACGGTCACCGACCCGCAAGTCGCCAACCGGGACCCGGAACTCCTTACCGTCACGAAGCACCGTGACGTCCTTCGCGCCCAGCTCGAGCAGCGCGCGCAACGCGGAACCCGAACGGCGCTTCGCGCGGGCCTCGAAGTAGCGGCCGGCGAGGATGAACGTGGTGACGCCTGAGGCCACCTCGAGGTAGATGTTGCTGCTGCCCGAGCCCGGGGTGACCGTGAACTCGAAGCCGTGGCGCATGCCGGTCATCCCGGCCATGCCGAAGAACAGGGCGTACAGCGACCAGAGCGTCGCCGCGGCCACGCCGAGCGAGATGAGCGTGTCCATCGTCGCGGCGCCGTGGCGCAGATTCGTCCACGCGGCGCGGTGGAACGGCCAGGCCCCCCACACGACCACCGGCGCGGCGAGCGTGAGCGAGAGCCACTGCCAGTTGTCGAACTGCAAGGCGGGGATCATCGCCAGCAGGATCACCGGGACGGTCAGGACGGCGGAGTAGATCAGCCGTTCACGCAACGGCCGGGTCTCGTCGTCCTCCTCCGTCGCCGCGGGCTTCTCGGGCTCGGGCTTCTGCGCCGTGTATCCGGTGGCCTCGACGACGTCGACCAGGTCGTCCACGGAGACCGTGTCCGGGAACTCGACGTGGGCCTTCTCGGTGGCGTAATTGACGCTGGCCGTGACGCCGTCGACCTTGTTGAGCTTGCGCTCCACCCGGGCCGCGCACGACGCGCACGTCATCCCGCCGATGACCAGTTCGACCGTCCGGGGGGCGGTGTCCGCCGACGTGCTCATGCTGACTCCCTCTTACGCGACGAGCCGGTAGCCGGCCTCGGTGACGGCCGCCGCGACCGCGTCCGCGGCGAGCGGCGCTTCGCTGGTGACCTTGACCCGGCCGGACTCCAGGTCGACGTCGACCTCCCGGACCCCCGTGAGTTCGCCGACCTCTTCCCGCACCGCGCCGACGCAGTGCGCGCAGGTCATACCCTCGACGGTGTAGGTGGCTTCAGTCATCGATCCGGCTCCTTCGGCAGTGGTCTCGCCCGATGCCTTCTTTATACCCCTCCGGGGTACGGGTTTACCACCCGGCCCGCCTGTGGGGCCGGTTACCCGTCGCGGCAGACTGCGGGTATGCGGAAGATCTACGCGATCGGGATCGGCGCCGGCGACCCGGAGCACCTGACCGTCCAGGCGGTGGACCGGCTCAACCGGGCCGACGTGTTCTTCATGCTCGACAAGGGCGACGCGAAAGCCGACCTGGTCCGGCTGCGCCAGGAGATCTTGGACCGCTTCGTGGCGCGCCCGGGCTACCGGGTGGTGAGCGCGAAGGACCCCGACCGCGACCGCACGCCGCAGGACTACCGCGCCGCGGTCGCCGACTGGCACCAGGCGCGCGCCGAGGTCTACGAGCGCCTGATCCGCGACGAACTCGCCGACGGCCAGACCGGCGCCTTCCTGGTGTGGGGCGATCCCTCGCTGTACGACAGCACCATCGCGCTGATCGAGGCGGTGCTCGCGCGCGGCAACGTGTCGTTCGGCTACGAGGTGGTACCGGGGGTGAGCAGCATTTCCGCGCTGGTCGCCCGGCACCGCACGACGATGAACCAGATCGGCCGCGCCGTGCAGCTCACCACCGGCCGGCGCCTGGCCACCGGCTGGCCAGAGGACGTCGACGACGTGTTCGTGCTGCTCGACGCGCACACGACGTTCGACCGTTTCGTGGACGCGGGCCTGGAGATCTACTGGGGCGCGTACGTGGGGACGCCGGACGAAATCCTGCGCTCCGGCCCCCTCGACGCCGCGCTCGCCGCGGAGATCAGCTCGGTGCGGGCGGAGGCACGGGAACGGCACGGGTGGATCATGGACACCTACCTGCTGCGCCGGCCCGCCTGATCCCGCCGCAGGCGTCCAGTCTGTAAAAGGTGCTGATATAGCAGTAGGGCCCCGGGAGAACCGTTGGAGGTTCTCGACCGGGGCCCTACTGTCATGTTGAGTTCGGCGGCGTCCTACTCTCCCACAACCCTTCGGTTGCAGTACCATCGGCGCTACCAGGCTTAGCTTCCGGGTTCGGAATGGGACCGGGCGTTTCCCTGGCGCTATAACCACCGAAACACTACGAAACAACACACACCCACCACCAGAACTTCGATGGTGTCGGTGTGGTGTTTCAGAGCTGTAGAGTGGATGCGTAACATCTTCGTGGGCAAGTCCTCGGCCTATTAGTACCAGTCAACTCGACAACACATTACTGTGCTTCCATTTCTGGCCTATCAACCCAATGGTCTCTTGGGGGCCTTAACCCACATGGGGTGGGATACCTCATCTTGGAACAGGCTTCCCGCTTAGATGCCTTCAGCGGTTATCCCTTCCGAACGTGGCCAACCAGCCATGCCCCTGGCGGGACAACTGGCACACCAGAGGTTCGTCCGTCCCGGTCCTCTCGTACTAGGGACAGCCTTCCTCAAGTATCCTACGCGCGCGGCGGATAGGGACCGAACTGTCTCACGACGTTCTAAACCCAGCTCGCGTGCCGCTTTAATGGGCGAACAGCCCAACCCTTGGGACCTACTCCGGCCCCAGGATGCGACGAGCCGACATCGAGGTGCCAAACCATGCCGTCGATATGGACTCTTGGGCAAGATCAGCCTGTTATCCCCGGGGTACCTTTTATCCGTTGAGCGACACCCCTTCCACCAGGTGGTGCCGGATCACTAGTCCCGACTTTCGTCCCTGCTCGACATGTCTGTCTCACAGTCAAGCTCCCTTGTGCACTTGCACTCAACACCTGATTGCCAACCAGGCTGAGGGAACCTTTGGGCGCCTCCGTTACTCTTTAGGAGGCAACCGCCCCAGTTAAACTACCCATCAGGCACTGTCCCTGAACCAGATCATGGTCCGAGGTTGAGATTCCCAATTCGACCAGAGTGGTATTTCAACAACGACTCCACAGTAACTAGCGTCACCGCTTCACAGTCTCCCACCTATCCTACACAAGCCGAACCGAAAACCAATACCAAACTATAGTAAAGGTCCCGGGGTCTTTCCGTCCTGCCGCGCGTAACGAGCATCTTTACTCGTAGTGCAATTTCGCCGGGCCTGTGGTTGAGACAGCCGGAAAGTCGTTACGCCATTCGTGCAGGTCGGAACTTACCCGACAAGGAATTTCGCTACCTTAGGATGGTTATAGTTACCACCGCCGTTTACTGGCGCTTAAATTCTCAGCTTCACCCCCGAAGGGATTAACCGGTCCTCTTAACGTTCCAGCACCGGGCAGGCGTCAGTCCATATACATCGTCTTGCGACTTCGCATGGACCTGTGTTTTTAGTAAACAGTCGCTTTCCGCTGGTCTCTGCGGCCACCCACCCCTAGCCTGTAAAAAGCTTCAGGATGTTTGGCCCCCCTTCTCCCGAAGTTACGGGGGCATTTTGCCGAGTTCCTTAACCACAGTTCACCCGATCGCCTTAGTATTCTCTACCTGACCACCTGTGTTGGTTTGGGGTACGGGCCGTGCATGCACTCACTAGAGGCTTTTCTCGGCAGCATAGGATCACTCTACTTCGCCTCAAACGGCTACGCATCACGTCTCAGCCTCATGGAACACGGATTTGCCTATGTTCCGGCCTACACGCTTACACCAGGACAACCATCGCCTGGCGGAGCTACCTTCCTGCGTCACCCCATCGCTTGACTACTACGAAATCAGGTCCCACGCTCCACACACCCACCTAAGCCCGAAGGCTTCGCTGAGCGGCTTTGGGTGGTTAGTATCAAACGCCTCGTCATGGGCGCACATGCTCGGGTACGGGAATATCAACCCGTTGTCCATCGACTACGCCTGTCGGCCTCGCCTTAGGTCCCGACTTACCCTGGGCGGATTAGCCTGGCCCAGGAACCCTTGGTCATCCGGCGGCAGAGTTTCTCACTCTGCATTCGCTACTCATGCCTGCATTCTCACTCCCACACCCTCCACGACTCGTTCACACGGCCGCTTCCCTGGATGCAGGACGCTCCCCTACCCATCAACACGACTACACAAGGACTTCAAGAGTCCAAGCGGATCTATTGTGTCAATGACACAGCTTCGGCGGTGTGCTTAAGCCCCGCTACATTGTCGGCGCAGGACCACTTGACCAGTGAGCTATTACGCACTCTTTCAAGGGTGGCTGCTTCTAAGCCAACCTCCTGGTTGTCTGGGCAATCCCACATCCTTTCCCACTGAGCACACACTTAGGGGCCTTAGCTGGTGTTCTGGGCTGTTTCCCTCTCGACGACGAAGCTTATCCCCCGCCGTCTCACTGCCACACTCTCACACCACGGTATTCGGAGTTTGGTTGATTTCGGTAACCCGGTAAGGCCCCTAGACCATCCAGTAGCTCTACCCCCGCGGTGAAACATGTGACGCTGCACCTAAATGCATTTCGGGGAGAACCAGCTATCACGGAGTTTGATTGGCCTTTCACCCCTACCCACAGCTCATCCCCTCAGTTTTCAACCTAAGTGGGTTCGGGCCTCCACGACGTCTTACCGTCGCTTCACCCTGGCCATGGGTAGATCACTCCGCTTCGGGTCTAGACCACGCGACTCACACGCCCTATTCAGACTCGCTTTCGCTACGGCTACCCCACACGGGTTAACCTCGCCACGCAGCACTAACTCGCAGGCTCATTCTTCAAAAGGCACGCCATCACCTTATTACGGCTCTGACGGCTTGTAGGCACACGGTTTCAGGTACTCTTTCACTCCCCTCCCGGGGTACTTTTCATCTTTCCCTCACGGTACTAGTCCGCTATCGGTCTTCAGGAAGTATTTAGGCTTACCGGGTGGTCCCGGCAGATTCACAGCAAATTCCACGAGCTCGCTGCTACTCGGGAACACCACCAAAATCGATGAAACTGGTTTTCGCGTACGGGACTCTCACCCACTCCGGTCGCCCATCCCAAGGCGTTCCACTAACCAGCACACCCATCCGAGAACGTGTCAGCATTCTCAAGGCGGGTCCCACAACACCGACTACACAACCCCTGACAGGTATCACATGCAATCGGTTTAGCCTCTTCCGCTTTCGCTCGCCACTACTCACGGAATCACGGTTGTTTTCTCTTCCTACGGGTACTGAGATGTTTCACTTCCCCGCGTTCCCTCCACACCGGCTATATATTCACCGGCAGGTAACACCACATCACTGGTGCTGGGTTTCCCCATTCGGAAATCCTCGGATCACAGCTCGGTTGACAGCTCCCCGAGGCTTATCGCAGCCTCCTACGTCCTTCATCGGCTCCTGAAGCCAAGACATCCACCATGTGCCCTTAACAACTTGACCACAAAGATGCTCGCATCCACTCTACAGTTCTCAAACACCACACCAGAAACAACAGTGTGTTGCCTCAGGACCCAACAGCGTGCCAATGAACACCCGACAACCCGAGCTAACGAAACAAACGTTCCACGCGACACCCGAAGATGCTGCAGTACTTGCTTGAACCTCACTCACCATCGCCGGCGATAACCAGTAGTTCCACAATTCCTTGAGCAAGCTCGGCAACACCACAGGCGGGTGTTAAACCGTGCCCACTCCACACTCGGTTCCGGGTATCCCGGGAATGTGGATGTGTTGTGCTCCTTAGAAAGGAGGTGATCCAGCCGCACCTTCCGGTACGGCTACCTTGTTACGACTTCGTCCCAATCGCCAGTCCCACCTTCGACCACTCCCTCCCTTACGGGTTGGGCCATGGGCTTCGGGTGTTACCGACTTTCATGACGTGACGGGCGGTGTGTACAAGGCCCGGGAACGTATTCACCGCAGCGTTGCTGATCTGCGATTACTAGCGACTCCGACTTCACGCAGTCGAGTTGCAGACTGCGATCCGAACTGAGACCGGCTTTAAGGGATTCGCTCCACCTCGCGGTATCGCAGCCCTCTGTACCAGCCATTGTAGCATGTGTGAAGCCCTGGACATAAGGGGCATGATGACTTGACGTCATCCCCACCTTCCTCCGAGTTGACCCCGGCAGTCTCCCACGAGTCCCCGCCATAACGCGCTGGCAACGTAGGATAAGGGTTGCGCTCGTTGCGGGACTTAACCCAACATCTCACGACACGAGCTGACGACAGCCATGCACCACCTGTACACCAACCACAAGGGAAGCCCCATCTCTGAGGATGTCTGGCGCATGTCAAGCCCAGGTAAGGTTCTTCGCGTTGCATCGAATTAATCCACATGCTCCGCCGCTTGTGCGGGCCCCCGTCAATTCCTTTGAGTTTTAGCCTTGCGGCCGTACTCCCCAGGCGGGGCGCTTAATGCGTTAGCTACGGCACGGACAACGTGGATGTCGCCCACACCTAGCGCCCAACGTTTACAGCGTGGACTACCAGGGTATCTAATCCTGTTCGCTCCCCACGCTTTCGCTCCTCAGCGTCAGTATCGGCCCAGAGACCCGCCTTCGCCACCGGTGTTCCTCCTGATATCTGCGCATTTCACCGCTACACCAGGAATTCCAGTCTCCCCTACCGAACTCAAGTCTGCCCGTATCGACTGCACGCTGAAGGTTAAGCCTCCAGATTTCACAGCCGACGCGACAAACCGCCTACGAGCTCTTTACGCCCAATAATTCCGGACAACGCTTGCACCCTACGTATTACCGCGGCTGCTGGCACGTAGTTAGCCGGTGCTTCTTATCCAGGTACCGTCACTTGCGCTTCGTCCCTGGCGAAAGAGGTTTACAACCCGAAGGCCGTCATCCCTCACGCGGCGTCGCTGCATCAGGCTTTCGCCCATTGTGCAATATTCCCCACTGCTGCCTCCCGTAGGAGTCTGGGCCGTGTCTCAGTCCCAGTGTGGCCGGTCACCCTCTCAGGCCGGCTACCCGTCGTCGCCTTGGTAGGCCATTACCCCACCAACAAGCTGATAGGCCGCGGGTTCATCCTGTACCGCCAGAACTTTCAACAACCCCCCATGCGAGGAGATGTGATATCCGGTATTAGACCCCGTTTCCAAGGCTTATCCCAGAGTACAGGGCAGATTACCCACGTGTTACTCACCCGTTCGCCACTCATCCACCACCGAAGCGGTTTCAGCGTTCGACTTGCATGTGTTAAGCACGCCGCCAGCGTTCGTCCTGAGCCAGGATCAAACTCTCCAACAATGAACAGTTCGATCGAGACCATTCTCTCAATCATTCTCAAAGGAAACCCCGACGAGGGGGTTTCATATAAGCTCTACTGGCTTAGTTCACTAGCACACTGTTGAGTTCTCAAGCAACACACCCCAGAAGAAACCAGAACCCCTCAGGGCCAGCCTCAACCGAAGCAGTCATTCCTAGCAGTTTTTGGTGGGACACCCACTCCATCACCTTCCGGTGAGAGCTTGGTTCGTGCCCCGGCGGCCACCCGGTTTCCCTGGCGACTTGGAGAACTTTACATGCCGAAAAACCCTCCGGAACAGGGGGGTCCCTTAACTGGATCTTCGCAGGTCAAACCACGCGAACCAGCCAAGCGAAGCCAGGATCGGCCGCTCGCACCCCCGAACCTACTCGCAAACCGCCCTCAAGAACATTGCTCCGACTACATTGCGTTCCATTGCACCGATGGATAGCTCTGATTAGCGTCGGCGGCATGGCACAGCTCCAGCTCGGCGACGGCACCTGCCTCGCGTACGACGACCACCGGCCCGAGAACACCGGCCTTCCCCTGCTGCTCGTCCACGGCCACCCGTTCGACCGCTCGATGTGGCGTCCCCAGGCGGAGCACTTCGCGCGGCGCGGCCATCGTGTGGTCGTCCCGGATCTCCGCGGATACGGCGAGAGCACCGGGCCCGCCGTCGAAACCCTGGCCGGCTTCACCCGGGACCTCATCGCCCTCGCCGATCACCTGGGCCTGGCGGAGTTCGGGCTCGGCGGCCTGTCCATGGGCGGGCAGATCGTCATGCAGACCGTCCGGGACCACCCCGGGCGCGTCAGCGCGCTGCTTCTCGCCGACACCTTCCCTACAGAAGAGACAGCGGAGGGGAAGGTGGCGCGCAACGCCGCAGCTGACCGCGTGCTCGTCGAGGGCATGGCTCGCTACGCGGACGAGCTGCTCCCGAAGATGGTGTCGGCCGAGACCCTGCGAGACAGCCCCGACGTCGCGAAGCACGTTCTCACGATGATGCGTGACGCTCCCGCCGAAGGAGCCGCGGCGGCGTTGCGGGCCCGCGCCGAACGGCCGGACTACCGCGAGGTGCTCGGCCGGGTCGGCGTCCCCACGCTGGTGGTCGTCGGCAGTGAGGACGAGTTCACCCCGGTCTCCGACGGCGAGCTGATGCACCGGCTCGTCACCGGTTCCGCGCTGGCGGTGATCCGGGGCGCGGGCCACTTGCCTAACCTGGAGCGCGCGGCCGAGTTCAACGACGTGTTCGGCCGGTTCCTGGACACTCCCCGGCTCCGGCCGGCCTCAGGGGAAGAACGGTGACCCACCCCATGAAGACCGTATTCGTGACCGGCGCGAGTGCCGGCTTCGGCGCCGCGATCACGCGCCGGTTCGTCGCCGAGGGCGCGCGGGTCGTCGCCGCGGCCCGCAGCGAGGACAAGCTGGCGGCGCTGGCCTCGGAGCTCGGCGAGGCCGTGCTGCCCGTCGTGCTCGACGTGCAGGACGCCGACGCCGTCACGTCCGTGATCGCCGCGCTGCCCGAAGGGTGGGGGCAGGTGGACGTGCTGGTGAACAACGCCGGCCTGGCGAAGGGCCTCGAGCCCGCCCATCAGGCGCAGCTGGCCGACTGGGACCAGATGATCGCGACCAACGTGACCGGCCTGGTGCACGTCACGCGCGCGCTGCTGCCCGGCATGGTCGAGCGCGGCCGCGGCCACGTGATCAACATCGGCTCGATCGCGGGCACCTACCCGTACCCCGGCGGCAACGTCTACGGCGCGACCAAGGCGTTTGTGCACCAGTTCAGCCTGAACCTGCGCAGCGACCTGCACGGCACGGGCGTGCGCGTGACCAACATCGAGCCGGGCATGGTCGGCGGCACGGACTTCTCGAAGGTGCGCTTCGGCGGCGACGAGGCCAAGGCCGGCAACGTCTACGCCGGCACCACGCCGCTGACCGCCGAGGACGTCGCCGAGTCGGTGTACTGGGCCTCCGCGCAGCCGCCGCACGTGAACGTGAACGTCATCGAGATCATGCCGGTGGTGCAGAGCTCCGCCGCCCTGCAGATCTACCGCGAGAGCTGAGCCGGGAACGCCGTCAAGGACTCCTTACCGGCGCTGGACGCGGGTAAGGAGTCCTTGGCGGTGGATCAGGACGGCGCGAACTCGGCGAGGCCGAACAGCTCGTAGAGCGCCTGCTGCGCCGGGTCGCGGTCGGTGAGGATGCGGCGGGCGCGCGGGCGGCCGCCGGTGGACGGGTAGCGCAGCACCGTTTCGCCGATGCCGCACAGCTGGTCCAGCAGCTCGCCGACGGACAGGTTCATGCCCGCGTTGTCCGCCTCGCGCCGCATCACGTGGGTGACGGTGGCGGCGAGCACCGAGACGAGCGTGTGCACGGCGATGCGGTGGCGCGTCCACTCCCAGCGCGGCTTCGGGCCGACGGCGGCCGGGCCGGTCAGCCAGCGGAACGTGGACTCCAGGTGGGTGCGCGCGCGGTAGGCCGTGACCAGTTCGGCCACCGGCCAGTCGTGGTCGGTGACCAGGATCTGCTTGCCGAAGAACTCGTCGACGAGCCGGGTGACGGCGGCCTGGTCCACCTGCCAGGTCAGCCGCAGCTCACCCGGGTGCGTGCCGCTCAGCGTGGTGGTCAGCACGCGTTCGGCGCGGCGGCCGCGGGTGACTCGGGCGATCTCGGAGCGCACTTGCGCCCGGTCGCCGCGGTGGGTGCCCGCGGCCAACGCTGCGGCGAGGCCGTCCAGCTCGCGGACGGCGGTGCTCAGCTCGTCGGCGAACGCCCGTGACTGCGCGGCGTGCAGCGTGGCCGAGTGGGTGAGGATCACCCGCCTTCGCACGCCGTCGACGACGGCCCGGGTGTCGATCGCCGTGAGGCCGGCGAAACGCTCCGGGTCCACGCGCCGGCGCAGCGACGCCGGCTGGGTCAGCAGTTCCGGATGGTCGGCCAGCGGCAGTGATCCGACAAACCCACTGCGCGCGCCGAGGTCCAGCTGCGCGGCCTGGCCCGAGTGGAAGACGAGCGTGAGGCCGGTGGCGGGATAACGCTCGCCCAGTTCCCCGGCCAGCGCGCCGAACGTCGGGGCCGCGCCGCCCTCGCGCCGGTAGACCCGCGACGAGAGCGGGATCGCGCCGTCTCGCGTCACCACCAGGCCCAGCCCGGCCAGGACGTCCTGGCACGCCGAAGGCAGCGTGCAGTCGGCGGCGGTGAAGGCGGCGAACTGCGGCACGTCGACCGCGAGCGCCGACGTGCCGTCGTCGCCCAGCAGGTCGAGCACCGCTTCCGCGATGGCGGTCTCGATGGCCGTGATCCGCTCCGGGGTGAGGCGTTGCAACGCGCGCCAATGAGCCTCCGTGGTCACCGCGGCTTTCGGCGGGCGCGGGCGAACCAAGTCCTGCGCAACGGAGCCCGCCCACCACTCGCCGAGCGCGGTGCCCGGCGCGGTCGCACGGTGCAGGACGGCGAGCGCGAGGTGGAGGCCGAGCGTGGTCTTCGCGCGCTGGGGGCCGACCACGGCGTCGACCCGCCGGACGAGGTCGAGCCGCCGCAGCGTGCCCCAGACCGCGGCGATGTCGCCGAACGTCCGGTGCCGCGCGCCGCCGGGGGCCGATCCGCCGCCGGCCAGCGCCCCGGCGATCTCCTCGGCCGTGCCGAGGTAGCGCTGGCCCACCACCCGGGGCTCGCCGTCCACCCGCGCGGACTCGGCCAGGTAGTAGTAGGTCCGGCCGCCGATCCGCTTCCCGATCACCGATGCCACACTTTAGGTAATACACGCGCAACCGGTGATCGACAACCTTCCCGGGCCGCTGACCTGGGCGGACGATCTTCGGTCCCGAATGGGTGAGGCAGTGACGAGCGGGGCACTGGTCGGCGACCGGACGCGGACCTAGCGTGGCGGGAATGGCACCCGACCCTGACCTGACCGCCCCCACCCCGTCGGCGATGCGACGCGCGCTCGCCCGGGCCCGGGACGGGAAGACGCTCGACGTCGCCGAGTCCACCGTGCTGCTGCACGCGCGCGGCGAAGACCTGGCGACGCTGTCCGACCATGCCTCCCGAATCCGTGACGCCGGCCTCGAAGAAGCCGGTCGCGCGGGCATCATCACCTACAGCCGCAAGGTCTTCATCCCGTTGACCCGGCTTTGCCGCGACCGTTGCGGCTACTGCACTTTCGTGACCGTGCCGGGGCGGCTGGAGTCGCCGTTCCTCTCGCCCGACGAGGTCCTCGACATCGCCCGCAAGGGCGCGGAGATGGGCTGCAAGGAAGCGCTGTTCACGCTCGGCGACCGGCCGGAGGACCGCTGGAGCGCGGCCCGCGACTGGCTCGACGCGCACGGCTACGACGACACGCTCTCGTACGTCCGCGCGATGGCCATCCGCGTGCTGGAGGAGACCGGCCTGCTGCCGCACCTGAACCCGGGAGTGCTGAGCTGGCAGGACTTCCAGCGGCTCAAGCCCGTCGCGCCGTCGATGGGCATGATGCTGGAGACCACCGCGACCCGGCTGTGGAGCGAGAAGGGCGGCCCGCACTACGGCTCGCCGGACAAGGAGCCCGCCGTCCGGCTGCGGGTGCTGGAGGACGCCGGGCGCAGCTCGGTGCCGTTCACCACCGGGGTGCTGATCGGCATCGGCGAGACGCACGAAGAACGAGCCGAGGCCCTGTTCGCCATCCGCAAGACCGCGCGGGAGTACGGCGGCATCCAGGAAGTCATCGTGCAGAACTTCCGCGCGAAGCCGGACACGAAGATGCGCGCGACCCCGGACGCCGACCTGGAGGAGCTGGCGGCCAACATCGCCGTCGCGCGGCTCGTGCTCGGGCCGAAGATGCGCATCCAGGCCCCGCCGAACCTGATCGGCAACCAGTACGACCTGATGATCCGCGCCGGGATCGACGACTGGGGCGGCGTTTCGCCGCTGACCCCGGACCACGTGAACCCCGAGCGCGCCTGGCCGCAGATCGACCAGCTCGCGCGCCAGACCGAGAAGGCCGGCTACCAGCTTCGCGAGCGGCTGACGATCTACCCCGAGTACGTGAACATCGGCGAGCCGTGGCTCGACCCGCGCATCACCCGGCACGTGGCCGCGCTCGTCGACCCGGCGACGGGGCTGGCGCGCGAGGGCGCGATGCCGGTCGGCATCCCGTGGCAGGAGCCGGACGGCGGCTGGCAGCAGTCCGGCCGCACCGACCTGCACACCGAGATCGACACCACCGGCCGCACCGACGACCGTCGCGGCGATTTCGACTCCGTCTACGGCGACTGGAACGAGCTCGCGGGCAAGATCAAGCCGGGCCCGCAGAAGTTCGACACCGACGTGCTGGAAGCCTTGCGCAGCGCGGAAAAGGACCCCGCCGGGCTGTCTGACGACGCCGCGCTGGCCTTGCTGCACGCCGACGGCCCCGAGCTGGACGCGCTGACCAAGCTGGCCGACGACCTCCGCCGCGAGGTGGTGGGCGACGACATCACGTTTGTCGTCACGCGGAACATCAACTTCACCAACGTCTGCTACACGGGTTGCCGCTTCTGCGCCTTCGCCCAGCGACGCACGGACGCCGACGCGTACACGCTTTCGCTGGACCAGGTCGGCGACCGCGTCGACGAGGCGTGGGCCGCGGGCGCCACCGAGATCTGCATGCAGGGCGGCATCCACCCGGACCTGCCGGGCACCGCGTACTTCGACCTGGCGGCCGAGGTGAAGCGGCGGCAGCCGGACATCCACCTGCACTCGTACAGCCCGATGGAGGTCGTCAACGGCGCCTCGCGGACCAACCTGTCCATCCGGGACTGGCTGATCCGCGCGAAGGAGTCCGGAGTGGACTCCCTGCCGGGCACCGCGGCGGAGATCCTCGACGACGACGTGCGGTGGGTGCTCACCAAGGGCAAGCTGCCGACATCCGCGTGGATCGAGGTGGTCACCACCGCGCACGAGATCGGCCTGCCCACCACGTCCACGATGATGTACGGGCACGTGGACAACCCCAGCCACTGGGTCGCGCACCTCAAGCTGCTGGCGCGGCTGCAGCGCGAGGGCATGGAGAAGAACGGGCGGCGCGGGTTCACCGAGTTCGTGCTGCTGCCGTTCATCCACCAGAGCGCGCCGATCTACCTGGCCGGCTTGGCCCGCGCGGGCACCACGCTGCGCGAGAACCGGGCGGTGCACGCGCTGGCCCGGCTGCTGCTGCACGGCACGTTCGACAACATCCAGAGCTCCTGGGTGAAGCTGGGCGAAGAGGGCAGCCGCGCGGTGCTGCAGGGCGGGGTCAACGACATCGGCGGCACGCTGATGGAGGAGACGATCAGCCGCATGGCCGGCGCCGCGAACGGCTCGTACAAGACCATCAGCGACATGCGCGCGATGGTCGAGCCGCTGGGCCGCCCGCTGCGTCAGCGGACCACGGGGTACGGCACGCCTTCGGCGGAGCGGATCGCCGCGGCGGACGCCTCCGACGGGGTGGCTACGGCGGTGCGTAAGCCGCTGCTGCCGTTGCTGACTCCGTAAGGGGTTTGCTTTGAAGGGGGCTTTCCTTGCTGCGGCGGGGAAAGCCCCCTTTTTTACGGGTTTCGGTGCAGGCGCCGGAGCGCGAGGGCGAGCTGGAGCCGCAGGCGACCGTGCGGGGTGCGGACGGACCAGCCGAGCAGGTGTTCGGCGTGGGTGAGGCGTTCTTGCAGGGTGGAGTGGTGCAGGGTCAGCGCCGCGGCCGCCGCGCGCAGACTGGCGGCACGAGCCACCGCGACTAGCGTCTCCAGCACCCAAGGGGCGGCGGCGCGCGCTTTTTCGACGGCCTCGACGTCGGCGACCGGCGGGGTCGACGGGCCTACGGCATCGGCGAGGACGGCTAGGCCGCCCAGATCGGCGAAGTCCACTACGTGGGGGCCTGGATCGACTTCGGTGCCTGCGGCGGTGAAACGCAACGCGATGCGGGCGGCGGCCCAGGAGGCGGGCAGGTCCCGGATGGGGACGACTGGGCCGAGACCGGCTTGCGGGAGGTCGGACGGGGCGGTTGTGTTTGGTACGCCGGGGTTTGCGGCCCGGTCGGCTGGCGGGGCTGACTCGGCCTGGCTGCCGCGCTGGGCGACGGCGGGGTGCGACGGCCCGGCACTGGCGGGCGAGCCCGAGGAGGTCGGCTGCGGAGCACGATCGACCGAGGTCGTTGGCCCGGCAACAGCGGAGTGCTGCGACGACGCGGCAGTGCGGGCAGCCGAACCCGGGGAAGCATCGCGGGCGGCCGAAGCCGGGGAGGCAGCGCCTGCAGCGCCAGCGGCCAAGGATGTCGGCCCGGCAGCATCAACGGAGCTGGCCACGCTGGACTGCGACGGCCCGGCATCGCGGGCGGCCGAACCCGGGGAGTTCGACTCCACAGCTGGGGCAACCGAACCCGGAGCCTCAGCACCGCCAGCACGGGCGCCCGAGGAGGTCGACCCGGCAGCAGCCGAGAGGACTCCACTGGACTGCGGCGGTCCAGCGGCGCGAGTAGCCGAACCCGCAGCAGCGCGGGCGCCCGAAGACGTCGACCTGGCAGCACCAGCCGAACGGGCCATGCTGGGCTGCGGCGGCCCGCCAGCACCAGTCACGCGGGCCGTGCTGGACTGCGGCGCCCCAGCAACACCAAGGCTCACAGGCCAGTCCCCCGGTGGGGCGAGCTCCGCGCGGCCACCGGGCCGGGCCACGGCGCGGGCGGTGGCGCCCAGGCCGAGGCGGCGGGCGAGGCGGAGGCGGGTCTTCTCGTCGACCGTCGGGTCCAGGACGGCTTCCACAGTGGCCGGGTCCGGGTACGCGGGGCGGCCGCGGGTGCGGTCCAGGACTCCGCGGGCCGCGGCGGCCGCGCGTTCCAGCACCATCGCGTCGACGACGCCGCCGGGGCCGGGGCGTTCCAGCCACAGCGCGGGTGGGCCGTCGGCGCGGACCGGGGTGCTCGGCCAGGCCGGGTCGGGGTCCGTTTCGGCGGGCACGGCCCGGCCGTCCGGCTCGACGCGCAGCCGGACGTGGTGCTCGGCGTCCGCCAGGCGGGCCGGGCAACCGGCCAGCACGGCGGCCCCGCGCACGATCGGCTCCAGCCCCGCGCCCGCCTCGACCAGCTGGTCGAAGTACGCGATCACCTTGACCGTGGCCGCCGCGTCCGGGTCCAGCGCGGCGAGGTGGCTGACGAGGTCCCTCATCGCCCCATCATGCCGCCGAAACGGCTCGTGAGTGGCTACGACGGTTCTAACCGGCACCGCCACTCACGAGGACTCAGCCCAGCACCCGCCGCAGCCACGGCACGCGGGCTTCGCTGGCCTGCTGGGAAAGCGCGGCCTGCGGCGCCGTCCCGTCGAAGCCGTGGAACGCGCCGGGCCACATGTGCAGCTCGGTCTGGATCCCGGCCAGCGAAAGCCGCGTCGCGTAGGTGATCACCTCGTCGCGGAAGGTCTCGGCGTTGCCGACGTCCAGGAACGCGGGCGGCAGGCCGGAAAGGTCCGTCGCGCGGGCCGGGGCGGCGTACGGCGAGACGTCGGGGCCGCCGCGGGCGTCGCCCAGCAGCGCGGTCCAGCCGACGTTGTTGGCGGTCCGGTCCCAGCTGCCGGAGCCGGCCATCTGGTACGCCGACGGGGTGTCGTTCCGGTCGTCCAGCATCGGGTACAGCAGCAGCTGGCCGAGCAGCGCCGGGCCGCGCCGGTCCCGCGCCAGCAACGCCACCGCGGCCGCCAGCCCGCCGCCCGCGCTCGCGCCGCCGACGAGCACGCGCTCCGGGTCGATGCCGAACTCCGCCGCGTGCTCGACCGTCCACTCCAGACCGGCGTAGCAGTCCTCCACCGGCGCGGGGTGCGGGTGCTCGGGCGCCACGCGGTAGTCGATCGCGACGAACGCGAGGCCGAGTTCCACCGCGTACTGCTTGAGGAACAACAGATCCCGGCCGCGGTTCCCGCCCAGCACCATGCCACCGCCGTGCAGCCAGTAGAGCACCGGCACCGCGGTGGTGACGCCCGCCGGACGGCCGACGATCGCCGGGATCGGGCCGTTCGGGCCGTCGGCCTCGACCTCCCACAGCTCGAGCGTGCCGTCCTCGGTCAGGTCCTCGAGCGGCAGCTGCCGGGAGGCGACGGCCGCGCGCACCACGGGCAGCGACTCGACCGACTCGATCCGCGGCATCTCGGCCCGGATCACGGCCAGCGCCGCCGCCAGCTCGGGGTCGTACGGCACCGGCGGGCCGGTCTGCGGGCGGGTCGACGGGTCGGTCGCGGTCATCTCGATACCTCCAAGGGCAATGCCGGTCGGGATCGATCTTCGTCGCGAACGGCCCGTTCGCACCTCAGCCACGCGGCGGGAATACCCCGCCATCCGGCGGGGCCGGGGTGAACGAGGCCTTCACAAACGGCGGCGAAGGTGAAAGATGACCAGGCCAGGCGCCGATGGGGGCAGCCGTTCACCGGGACTGGGCCGAACGCCGCAGCGGTGTTCATGATCGACGATAGTTGTCGAAATTTTGCGTAAGTCCGTCCAACTATTGCGGTTCCCTGTCAGAAATTCGTATGATCCAGCTCACACTGTCCCCACCAGTGCACACGAGCCCAAGAAAGGTGAGTGCTGCTCCCGTGACTCCCCCAGGTGTCTTCAGCGCGCCCGAAAAACGCCCACCGGCCTCCGGAAAACGCAGAATCGCGGCATTGACCAGCGCGGTGCTGGCGGCCGCCGGGCTGACGGCGCTCACGCTCGCCGCCTCACCCGCCGCCCTGCCCGCGGCGGCCGCCCCGGCCGCGTCCGGCTCGGCCCTCGACGTCGCCGGCCGCGGCGCCACCGTCCCGTTCGTGGAGCAGGAAGCCGAGAACGCGGCGACCAACGGCACCGTGATCGGCCCCGACCGCGCGGCGGGCACGCTCGCCGGCGAGGCGTCCGGGCGCAAGGCGGTGACGCTTTCGAGCCAGGGCCAGTACGTCGAGTTCACCCTGAGCGCGCCGTCGAACTCGCTCGACTTCCGCTACAGCCTGCCCGACAACGCCCAGGGCACCGGGATCAACGGCAAGATCGCCGTCTACGTCAACGGCGCCCACAACCGCGACCTCGACCTCACCTCGCGCTACGGCTGGTACTACGGCGGCTACCCGTTCAGCAACGACCCGGGCCAGGGCAAGGCGCACCACTTCTACGACGAGGTCCGCACCCTCTTCCCGGCCAGTTACCCGCAGGGCACCAAGATCCGGATCCAGGTCGACCCCGGCGACGTCACCCCCGCGACCATCGACCTGGCCGACTTCGAGCAGGTCGCCGCGCCGAAGACGCAGCCGGCGAACTCCCTGTCCGTCACCGATTACGGCGCCACCTCGGGCGACGGAGGTGACGACGCGGCCGCGTTCGACGCCGCCGTCGCCGCGGCCAAGAGCCAGGGCAAGGAGGTCTGGATCCCGGCGGGCACGTTCGTGCTGAACCACCACGTGACGGTGGACCAGGTGACCGTGCGCGGCGCCGGCCCGTGGTACTCCGAGCTGCACGGCTCGCGCGCGGGCATCTTCGGCAAGGGCGAGCCGGCCAGCTGCAGCACCCCGACCTACCCCGGCAACCCGGCCGTGCCGGGCAGCAGCACCAACGTGAAGCTGTACGACTTCGCGATCATGGGCGAGGTCGACGCGCGGGTGGACTGCGACCAGGCCAACGGCATCGGCGGCGCGCTGGGCGGCGGCTCGGTGGTGCAGGACCTGTGGATCCAGCACACGAAGGTCGGGCTGTGGCTCGACGGGCCGTTCGACGGGCTCACCGTGCGCGACAACCGGATCCTCGACCAGACCGCGGACGGGCTGAACCTGCACCAGGGCATCAGCAATGTGCTGGTGACCAACAACTTCCTGCGCAACACCGGTGACGACGGGCTGGCCATGTGGGCCGAGCACGACGCCGACCACAACAACACGTTCTCGTTCAACACCGTGCTGCTGCCGATCCTGGCGAACAACATCGCGATCTACGGCGGCCACGACAACACCGTTTCCGACAACGTGGTGGCCGACAACCAGGACCAGGGCGGCGGCATCCACGTCGCCAACCGGTTCAGCGCGGTGCCGCTCTCGGGCACCACGACGGTCACGCGCAACACCGCGATGCGCACCGGCGTGCTCGACTCCAACTGGCAGTTCGGAGTCGGCGCGCTGTGGTTCGACGGCCGCGACTCGGCCATCACCGGCCGGGTCGACGTGGTCGACAACGACTTGCTGGACAACAACTACGAGGGCGTCCAGTTCATCGACAGCGCCACCAGCGACGTCCACTTCGACGGCCTGCGGATCACCGGCGCGGGCACGTTCGCGTGGCAGTTGCAGGCGAAGCCGACCGGCACGGTGAAGAACGTCGTCGCGACCAAGATCGGCCGCGCGGGCATCTACAACTGCATGGGCCCGGACGCGATGACCGGGCTCGCCGACCAGGGCGGCAACTCCGGCTGGACCACCACGTTCTGCGGTTCGTGGCCGACGCCGGTGTACGACGGCGACAGCGGCGGCACCTCCACCCCGCCCACCACGCCGACGACCCCGACCACGCCCACCCAGCCGCCGACCGGGAACGTCGCGCTGCACAAGGCGGCCAGCGCGAGCGGCTCGCAGGGCGGCTTCCCGCCGGGCAACGCCGTGGACGGGAACACCGGCACGTACTGGGAAAGCGCCAACAACGCGTTCCCGCAGACGATCACCGTGGACCTGGGCAGCGCCCTGTCCGTCGGCCGGCTGGTGCTGAAGCTGCCGCCGTCGAACGACTGGGGCACCCGCACCCAGACGCTCGCCGTCTCCGGCAGTGCGGACAACTCCAGCTACACCACGTTGAAGGCGTCCGCGGGCTACACGTTCAACCCCAGTAGTGGCAACACGGCGACCGTCACGTTCACCGCCGCGAGCACGCGTTACCTGCGGCTGACGTTCACCGGCAACACCGGCTGGCCCGCCGGGCAGCTGTCCGAGCTCGAGGCCTACGCGTCCTGACTCCCCGCGAATCCCCAGAAAGGTGAGTGCCCAGAAGATGTCCCCCACCTCATCCCGGCCCCGCGGCCGGGCGGCGCTGCTGGCGGCCGCGCTGGTCTCGTCCGGGCTGACCGTGTTCGCGGTCGGCTCGGCGAGCCCGGCGGCCGCGGCGACCTGCCCGGCCACCGCGTCCGGCGGCGCTTCGACGCCGTTCCGGACCGTCGAGGCCGAATGCTCCTCGACCAACGGCACGGCGATCGGGCCCGACTACACGCAGGCGAGCCTGGCGTCGGAGGCTTCCGGCCGCCAGGCCGTGACCCTCGGCCAGGGCCAGTACGTCGAATTCACCCTGCCTGCCGCGGCCAACTCGATCAACGTCCACTACAGCCTGCCCGACGGCAGCTCCGGCCGGATGTCGGTGTACGTCGGCGGCACGAAGCTCGGCAGCGGCCTTTCCGTTACCTCGCAGTATTCCTACACCGACACGCCCAGCATCCCGGGCGCAAAGACGCACCACTTCTTCGACGACGCCCGGATGCTGTTCGGCCAGAACGCCGGCGCGGGCACGAAGGTCAAGGTGCAGCTCGACTCCGGTGACGTCGGACAGGCCACCATAGACCTGGCCGACTTCGAACAGGTCGGCGGCGCGGGCACGAAACCGGCGAACGCGCTTTCGGTGACCGATTACGGGGCCACGGCGGACGATTCGTCCGACGACACCCAGGCGTTCCGCAACGGCTTGTCCGCCGCGCGCTCGCAGGGCAAGGAGCTGTGGGTGCCGCCCGGCCGGTTCGAGATCGGCTCGGCGCTGCAGATCGACCAGACCACCGTCCGCGGCGCCGGGCAGTGGTACACGGTGCTGCACGGCAACAACATCTTCAACAACGGCAGCGCGTCCGGCAACATCAAGCTCTACGACTTCGCCGTCTTCGGCTCGGTCTCCGCGCGCAACGACAGCAGCCCGGACAACGCCTTCCACGGGGTGCTCGGGGCCGGCTCGACGGTGTCCGGGCTGTGGATCCAGAACACCAAGTGCGGCCTGTGGCTGATGAGCGGCGCTTCGTCGAACCTGACGATCGAGAACAACCGCATCCTCGACACGCAGGCCGACGGCGTCAACTTCGACGGCGCCGTGACGAATTCGACGCTGCACAACAACTACCTGCGCAACAACGGTGACGACGGGCTCGCGCTCTGGTCCAACGGCCAGGCGGATTCGGGCAACTCGCTGACCAACAACACCGTGGTGCAGCCGAATCTGGCCAACGGCATCGCGCTGTACGGCGGGTCGGACAACACCGTGAGCGGCAACCTGGTGCAGGACACGAACGCGCTGGGCGGGGGCTACCTGGTGGCCAACCGGTTCAGCTCGGTCCCGCTGTCGGGCACCGTCACGTTGTCGGACAACACCGCGCTGCGGGCCGGGGCGCTCGACCCGAACTGGCAGTTCGGCGTCGGCGCGCTGTGGTTCGACGCGCGGGACCAGGCGATCAGCGGCGTGGCCATCAAGGTCAACGGCTTCACCGCGATCGACAGCCCGTACGAGGCGATCCAGTTCATCGACGGCAACGGCGCGGGCAAGGTGGTCGGCGGCATCACCATCGACGGCGTGACGGTGCGCGGCACGGGCACTTTCGTGGCGCAGTCGCAGACGCAGGGCAGCGTCTCGATCAGCAACCTGACCGCGTCCGGCGTCGGGGTCACGGGCACGTACAACTGCCCGTACCCGTCCTCGACCCCGGCGATGACGTTCAGCGGCTCGGGCAACACCGGCTGGACCGGCACCTGGGGCGACTGCTCCTCGTGGCCCGCGCCGAACTCCGGCCCGCCCCAGCCGCCGCAGTCGGGCACGAACATCGCCCGCGGCAAGCTGACCACCGCGTCCGGCTCGGTCGGGGGCTTCCCGCCGGGCAACGCGGTGGACGGCAATGCGAGCAGCTACTGGGAGAGCACCAACAACGCGTTCCCCCAGACGCTGACCGTCGACCTCGGCTCGGCCTCGGCCATCAACAAGGTGACGCTGAAGCTCCCGCCGTCGGCCGATTGGGCGACCCGCACCGAAACGCTCACCGTCCAGGGCAGCCCGGACGGCAGCTCGTGGACCACCCTGGTGCCCTCCCGCGGCTGGACGTTCGACCCGTCCTCCTCGAACACCGCGTCGGCCGCCTTCGGCACCACGACCCAGCGTTTCGTGCGGCTGAACATCACCGGCAACACCGGCTGGCCGGCCGGGCAGGTCTCCGAGCTGGAGGTCGCGGCCGCCTGAGGACGAAGGCCTCCCCGCCCGAGTGGCGGCCCGGACGGGGAGGCCTTCTTTATCGTCTACCCACACCGGAAAGTCCACATGAGACTCCTGGTCCGCGGGGCGGGTGGACGTCCCGATGCCGGGCGCACGCCGGCCGGACGCGCCCGCGGCCCACTCACCCTCGACCGAGTCGCACTTTTGCATCCGATTGCAGTAAAATTTCGGACATGACGCGTCGACTTGCCGAAGTGGCCCATCAGGTGGGGGTCAGCGAAGCCACGGTCAGCCGGGTGCTCAACGGCCGGTCCGGGGTTTCCGCGAGCACTCGCGCCGCCGTGCTCACCGCGCTGGACGTGATGGGCTACGAGCGGCCGACCCAGCTGCGCGGGGAACGGGCCCGCCTGGTCGGGCTGGTGCTGCCCGAGCTGCAGAACCCGATTTTCCCCGCGCTCGCCGAGATCATGGGCAACGCGCTGGCCCAGCAGGGGTTCACCCCCGTGCTCTGCACCCGCACCGCGGGCGGGGTGTCCGAGGCCGAGTACGTGGAGTTGCTGTTGCAGCAGCAGGTGTCCGGGGTGGTGTTCGCCGGCGGGCTGTTCGCCCAGGCCGACGCCGTGCACACGCACTACCACCACCTTGTCGAGCGGCGGCTGCCCACGGTGCTGATCAACGCCGCCGTCGACCACCTCGGGCTGCCGCAGGTCTCGTGCGACGACGCGGTGGCCGTCGAGCAGGTCGTCGGGCACCTCAACTCGCTCGGGCACGAGAAGATCGGGCTGGTGCTCGGGCCGGTCGACCACGTGCCGTCGCAGCGCAAGCTCGAGGCGTTCCGCGCGTACGCGGCGAAGCTCGGCCTGCCGGTGCTCGACGAACTGGTGGAGCACGGCATGTTCTCCATCGAGGGCGGGCACGCGGCGGCCGCCCGGCTGTACCCGCGCGGGGCCACCGCCGTGCTGTGCGCCAGCGACCTGCTCGCGCTCGGCGCCATCCGCGCCGCCCGGCGGCAGGGCCTCTCGGTGCCGGACGACATCTCCGTCGTCGGCTACGACGACTCGGCCCTGATGAACTGCACCGACCCGCCGCTCACCACCACCCGCCAGCCGATCGAGGCGATGGGCCGCGCGGTGGTGGAGCTGCTGGTCAAAAGGATCAACGGCGGCACGGTGGCGGCCGAGGAGCTGCTGTTCGCGCCGGAGCTGGTGGTCCGCGGGTCGACCGCCCGGCACACCGCGTAACCCCGGCAGTCCCCGAAGGGGGCCTTGAGGGACCACCGAGTCCCTGAAGGCCCCCTTCGGCGCGTCCGGGGACATAAGCCGGCCAACGGCGCCGCGTCCTGTTCGTAACTTGCAACTTCTCGTCGGGTTATTGCGGGCTTCCGGTCTCACACTTTAGAGTGACCGCCATCACGACACAGCCGTCGCGACCGCGAGAAGAGGCTTGAGATGAGCAGTCCCTGGTCCCGAGCGCCGAGGCCCCGCCGCACTCCCAGAACCGTGCTCGCCCTGCTCACCGCGGGTGGGCTGGCCGTGAGCCTGGCCGCCTGTGGCGGCGGGACGGACAGCGGTGCCGCGGGTGGCAAGGTGCAGATCACCGTCACCGGGCAACCGCCGCAGACGCAGCCGTTCGAACGCAAGGTGTTCGACGCCGACGTGGCCGAGTTCGAGGCGTCCCACCCGAACATCGACATCGTCCCCCACGAGGGGTTCATGGACCCCAAGACGTTCTCCGCCAAGCTGGCCGGCGGCCAGCTCGAGGACGTCTACTACGTCTACTTCACCGATCCGGCGCAGATCATCGCCCGGCATCAGGCCGCCGACATCACGGAAGCGGCCAAGAGCGTCCCGCACGTGAACGACATCCAGCCGCAATTGCTGGACAACTTCCGCGACGCGAACGGCAAGCTCTACGGCCTGCCGACCGCGAACTACACCATGGGGCTGGTCTACAACCGCAAGCTCTTCCAGCAGGCCGGGCTCAACCCGGACCAGCCGCCGACGACGTGGGACGAGGTCCGCGCCGACGCGAAGAAGATCTCCGCACTGGGGAACGGCGTCGTGGGGTACGCCGACTACAGCAAGAACAACCAGGGCGGCTGGCACATGACCGGCTGGCTGTACTCGATGGGCGGTGACGTCGCGCGCAAGGACGGCGACAAGTGGGTCGCCGACTTCGACAACGACAAGGCCCGCGCCGCGCTGAACTACCTGCACGAAATGCGCTGGGACGACAACTCCATGGGCAGCAAGCAGCTGCTGCAGGACGTGGACGTGCAGCAGCTGATGGGCGCCGGCCAGCTCGGCATGTACATGGCCGCCCCGGACAACGTGCCGGTGCTGGTCAAGCAGTTCAACGGCAAGTACGAGGACTACGGGATCGCCGGCATGCCCGGCGGGCAGGGCACCCTGCTCGGCGGCGAGGGCTACATGATCAACCCGAAGGCCTCGGCCGCGAAGGTCAAGGCCGGGCTCGAGTGGATCCAGTGGAAGTACCTCAACCCGGACCGCTTCGACAAGCACGTCAAGCAGTACGCCGACGGGCAGCAGCCGGTGGGCCTGCCGACCGAGCCGACGCCGGACATCTGGCAGGGCGCCGTGCGCGACCAGCAGCTGGCCGTGAAGAAGAAGTACGCGAACGTGCCGGCGCAGAACTACCAGGCCTACGTCGACACCGCGAACCGGATCAAGGGCAGCATCGAGCCGCCGAACGCGCAGCAGATCTACGCGGCCCTCGACAGCGTGATGCAGGCGGTGCTGACCGACCGCAATGCGAACGTCGACCAGCTGCTCTCCTCCGCGACGTCGAAGGTCAACAGTGCCCTCGCCCAGGTCAAGTGACGTTCTCGACTGGCCCGCGGCGACCCCGCGGGCCAGTCGGCCCGTCGCGACAGCGGCCGAGCGCCGCCGTTCCCGGCTACGGCGGAAGATCAAGGACAACATCACCGCGTACAGCCTGTTGTGCGCCGCGATCCTGGTGTTCGCGATGTTCTCCTGGTACCCCATCGTGCGCGGGGTGCTGCTGAGCTTCCAGCAGGTGGACTTCGTGAACCCGCCGACCTGGGTGGGCTTCGACAACTTCGTGCGGCTCTTCCAGGACCCGCTGTTCGGGGTCGCCTGGCGCAACACGTTGCTGTTCACCGGGTTCGCGCTCGTTTTCGGCTTCGCCGTGCCGTTCCTGGCCGCGGTGCTGCTGAACGAGCTGCGCCACGCGCGGGCGTACTTCCGGCTCGCGGTGTACCTGCCGGTGATGCTGCCGCCGGTGGTCACCGCGCTGATGTGGAAGTGGTTCTACGACCCGGGCCCAGGCCTGTTCAACTCGGCGCTGACCGCGGTGGGCCTGCCCGGCGCGCAGTGGCTCGACTCCAGCACCACGGCGATGCTGTCGCTGGTGTTCGTGTCCACCTGGGCGAACATGGGCAGCACGACGCTGATCTACCTGGCGGCGCTGCAGACCATCCCGGGCGAGCTGTACGAGGCCGCGGAGCTGGACGGCGCCGGCATGTGGCGGCGGCTGCGGCACGTCACGTTCCCGCAGACGCGGTTCGTGCTGCTGGTGCTCCTCCTGCTGCAGATCGTCGCGACCATGCAGGTGTTCACCGAGCCGTACGTGATGACCGGCGGCGGCCCGGACGACTCGACCGTGACCGTGCTCCTGCTGCTGTACCGCTACGCCTTCGTCTACAACGACTTCGGCTCGGCCAGCGCGATGAGCCTGCTGCTGTTCGTGGCGCTCGGGGTGTTCTCGGCGATGTACGTGCGGATGACCCGGCGAGCGGACGCTTAGGAGGTTCCGGTGACCATTACCTTGCCACACAAGAAGAAGCGTGCCGAAGCACCATCCGGGCGCACGCTGGTCTCGCCGTCGCAGCTGCGCACCCGCGGCGGCAAGACGCTGTACGTGATCGTGTTCGTGTGCACGTTCGTGGCGTTCACCATCGCGTTCCTGTTCCCGCTGTACTGGGCGGTGACCGGCGCGATGAAAACCCCGGCGGAGCTGGCCCGCACGCCCGCGACGCTGGTGCCGCAGCAGTGGCACCCGGAGTCCTTCGCCGAGGCCTGGAGCCAGATGAACCTCGGCAAGTACCTGTGGAACACCGTGGTCGTGGCCGGCGGTGCCTGGCTGGTGCAGCTCGCGGTGGACGTGCCGGCGGCGTTCGCGCTGTCGAAGCTGCGGCCGAAGTTCGGCAACGTCGTGCTCGGGCTGATGCTCGTCACGCTGATGCTGCCGGCCGCGGCCCTGCTGGTGCCGACGTACGTGACCGTGACCGACCTGCCGCTGCTGCACCTCAACCTGATCAACTCGCCCACCGCGATCTGGCTGCCCGCGGCGGCCAACGCGTTCAACATCTACCTGCTCAAACGGTTCTTCGACCAGATCCCGGACGAGCTGATCGAGGCCGCGCGCCTCGACGGGGCGGGGCCGGTCCGCACGCTGTGGCGGATCATCCTGCCGATCTCCCGGCCGATTCTCGCGGTGGTGTCGATCCTGACCATCGTCGCCGCGTGGAAGGACTTCATCTGGCCGCTGCTGGTGTTCCCGGACACCGGCAAGCAGACGCTGAGCGTGATGCTGCAGCGCGTGGCCATCGACCTGCCGCTGAACCTGCTCGTCGCGGGCATGGTGCTGGCGAGCATCCCGATGATCGCGCTGTTCCTCGTGTTCCAGCGCCAGATCTTCGCCGGGCTGACCGCCGGTTCGATCAAGGGCTGATGTGAACTCTCGAAACCCACAAGGGAGGGGTAACGCAGTGACCGCTTCGGGGCAGCTGTCCACCACCGAGGGCTCGGCCTGGTGGCGCAGCGCGGCGATCTACCAGGTGTACATCCGCAGTTTCGCGGACGGGAACGGCGACGGCGTCGGCGACCTGACCGGCGTGCGGTCCAAATTGGACTATCTCGCCGGGCTGGGCGTGGACGCGATCTGGTTCACGCCGTGGTACCCGTCGCCGATGGACGACGGCGGCTACGACGTCGCCGACTTCCGCGACATCGAGCCGCTGTTCGGCACCTTGGGCGAGGCCGAGCAGCTCCTGACGGAGGCGCACGAGCTGGGCATCCGCGTCATCATCGACATCGTGCCGAACCACTGCTCCGACGAGCACCGGTGGTTCCGGGCGGCGCTGGCCGCGGCCCCCGGCTCGGCCGAGCGGCAGCGGTTCTGGTTCCGCCCCGGCCGCGGGCCGGACGGCTCGGAGCCGCCGAACAACTGGAAGTCCCGCTTCGGCGGGCCGGCCTGGACCCGGGTGACCGAGGCCGACGGCAGCCCCGGCGAGTGGTACCTGCACCTGTACAGCTCGCGGCAGCCGGACTTCAACTGGGACAGTCCCGACATCCGCGCGGAGTTCGAGGACGTGCTGCGGTTCTGGTTCGACCGCGGGGTGGACGGGTTCCGCGTGGACGTCGCCGACGGGCTGGTCAAGGACCCGGTCCTGCCCGACGTAGACGACGGCGACGAGACGCCGTTCTCCGATCAGGAGGGGCTGCACGAGATCTACCGCTCGTGGCGCAAGATCGCCGACAGCTACCCGGGCGAGAAGATCCTGGTCGGCGAGATGTGGCTGCCCGACATGTCGAGAGCGGCGCGCTACCTCCGCCGCGACGAGCTGCACTCGGCGTTCAACTTCGACTTCCTGACCTGCCCGTGGGATCCCGGCCGCTTCCGCGACGTCATCTCCCGCACCCTGCGGGCGCACGAGGAGGTGGGCGCCCCGGCCGCGTGGGTGCTGTCGAACCACGACGTCACCCGGCACGTCACGCGGTACGGCCGTTCGGGCGACACCGGTTTCGCCTTCGCGGACCGTCTACATGGGACACCCGTCGACCGCGTGCTCGGCACCCGCCGGGCCCGCGCGGCCGCCCTGCTGACGCTGTCGCTGCCCGGTGGGCTGTACGTCTACCAGGGTGAGGAGCTGGGCCTGTGGGAGGTCGAGGACATCCCGTCCGGCCTGCGCCAGGACCCGGTCTGGGCCCGGACCCAGGGCGCCGACCCGGGCCGTGACGGCTGCCGGGTGCCGATCCCGTGGTCCGGCCAGGCGTCGCCGTTCGGCTTCGGTGAGGGCGAGCCGTGGCTGCCCCAGCCGGCGGAATGGGTTGCGTACACGGCGGAAGCGGAGGCCGGCGACCCGGACTCGATGCTGTCGCTCTACCGCCGGGGCCTGGCGCTGCGGTCTTCCCTCGGTGAGCCGGCGTTGTCCTGGCTGGACGCGGGCCCGGACGTGCTGGCCTTCTCGCGTGCGCCGGGTTTTGTGTTCCTGCTGAACTTCTCGGCCGCGCCGGTTCAGTTGCCCGCGCATTCGGAAGTCCTGCTGGCCAGCGGGCCGTTGCCGGACGGGCTGCTGCCCACCGACACGGCGGTGTGGCTGCGTTCCTGAGTTCCAGTGCCCGTCCCGGTGTTCTGACGCCGGGGCGGGCGCTGCGATGGGACAATCCCCGCTGGCGGCATCCACTTCCGCAGGGGGCGACGATGAGCAGATGTCGCTGACCGGGAACCTGGTGGTGAAAACCGGCTTCCGGGCCCTGTCACTGGGTTACCGGCTCGCCCCCGAGCACCCGTTCCCGGCCGCGATCGAAGACGCGCCCGCCGATGCTGCTGCAGTCCGGCGCCAACGAGGTGCTCCTCGACGACTCCACGCGGCTGGCCGCTCGCGCGAGGGACGCCGGGGTGGACGTGATCCTCGACGTCACCGCCGGCGTGGCGCACGGGTTCCAGTGGTTCGCCGGGGTCCTCGAAGAAGCCGATCAGGCACTCGACCGCGCCGCGCTTTTCCTTGCCCAGCAGGTCAAACGGTGAGCTTCAGGATGTCCACGCCGCGCGCGTGGTCCGCCACGTACACGTATCCGTCGTGCCAGTACGGGGCCCACGAGCTGGCGTCGGCCGGGCGGAAGTAGGCGATCTGACGCGGGTTGGTCGGGTCGCTGACGTCCAGGAACCGGGTGCCCTGCGCGTAGAACGACTGCACCAGCACGTGGCCGCGCACGTCGAAGTAGTGCGCGGAGCAGTCGTCGGAAGCGGGATCACTGCCTTCCTGGCCCTCGACGCTCCAGGTGCCGACGCTCTGCAGCCGGAACGGGGCCGACGGGGTCGAGCGCCAGCCCTCGCCGCCGTAGGAGCCGGCCAGCGACGAGATGGTCAGGACGCCGTCGCCCGCGCAGCCGTCGACGAAGTTCTCCTCGGTGGCGTACACCAGGTCGTGGCCGCGCCAGGCACCGTCGGCGGCGGGGCCGACCGGGTGGAAGCTGTTGTGCAGGAACCTCGACGGCGCGGCGGTTTCGGCCACGCCACCGCCGGCGTACGGCACCGGGGCGTCGGCCGTGGCGCGGCGGATCCGGCCCTGCACCGGGTCGTGGTGGAGGCCGGAGGTCCAGTAGCCGCGCACGCCGCCGCGGCCGGAAACCCAGGCGACGCCCGCGGCATCCACCTGGACGTCGTGCACGTAGTCGGTCTTGCCGTCGTTGCGGGCCAGCTCGATCGGGTCCGGGTGGACCTTCGGGTGGCGCGGATCGCGGACGTCGGTGACCCAGATCGGGCGGCCGCCCCAGTCGGCGGGCTGGTCGTCGGCCTTCGACGGGCCGCCGGTCCACAGGTAGCGGCAGCCGTCGACGCAGCTGGTCGTGTGCCCGGCCGGCAGGCGCACGTAGCTCAGGATCTGCGGCGACTCCGGCCGCGAGAGGTCCACGACGTAGATGCCGGACTCGCCGGTGTGCGTGTTCCCGTTGAAGGCGCGCGGGTCGCGGGAGAGGAAGACCAGCTTGCGCGCCGCGTCCACCTCGGTGTCCTCGGTCTCCCACAGGCCCGGCAGGCTGAGCTGCCCGATCGCCTTCGGCGCGGCCGGATTCCGGGTCAGGTCGTAGACCTTGAGGCCGAACTCGCCGGACACCACCATCACGTCGCGGCGGCCGTACTGCAGGAAGTTCGCCGAGATGGCGCCCTGCGCGTCGGGCAGGTTCCCGACCGCGCGCACGCCCTTCACCGCGCCCGGATCGCCCGCGGTGCGCTTGACCTGCGCCGCCGGCTTGTCGTCCTCACCGCAGGCCGCGGCGGGCAGGCCGGTGGAGACCAGCGTCGCGGCCACCGTCGTCAGAGCCAGCACCGGGCGGAGCCACCAACGACGCACACGAACCTCCCAGAACGCCCAGCGTGACTGTCGCACTGTAAGACGGTAATTAACCGGACACAACCGTCTTTCGTTCCTTGAGGCTGGTAGTAAGGCACCATGCGTTCGCGTCTGCTCGTCCTGCTCGCCACCGCGGCCGTGGCCCTCGCCGGCTGCTCCGCCGTCGAGCCGGCCCAGCCCGGTGCGCTGGCCGTCGGCCTGCAGGAGCCGGGCACGCTGCTGCCCGCCGACGTCGACGACCAGGCCGGGCGCCTGGTCACCGGCGCGCTCTGGACGCCGCTGGCCGACTACGACACCGCGTCCGGCCGCCTCACCCCGCGCGCCGCCGAATCGATCACCAGCCCGGACCGCGTGCACTGGACCGTGCGGCTGCGGGCGGGCGGCCGGTTCCATGACGGCACCCCGGTCACCGCCCGGTCCTATGTGGACACCTGGAAGGCCGTCGCGGCGGAGAACTGGGCCGCCACCCCGGTGCTGAAGGAGTCCTTGCGCGCCAAGGAGATCTCCGCCCCGGACCCGGCGACGATCCGGATCGACCTCGACCGCCCCTCCAACCAGGTGCCCGCGCTGCTGTCGGCTCCGGGGCTGGTGCCGCTGCCCGCGTCCGTGCTGGCTTCCCGCGACTGGAACGGCTTCGCGCGCCACCCAGTCGGCAACGGCCCGTTCCGCCTGGAAAACGGCTGGGTGCCCGGCACCGGCGGCAAGCTCGTGCGCGTGACACCCGCGCCGGGCAAGGCGAACGAGGTCGACCTGCAGGTCGGGGATCCGGCCGAGCAGTACGACCAGGTGCGGGACGGACAGCTCGACCTCGCCACTTCGGTGCCGGGCGAGCGGCACGAGGCGATGCACGCCGACTTCGATGGCCGGCACACCACCTGGCCGCTGCCCGAGGCCGGCTACCTGGTGTTCCCGGTGCGCACGCCCCGGTTCGCCGACGCCACCGTGCGGCACGCGTTCGCGCTGGCGGCCGACCGGGAGGCGCTGGTGAAGGGCCCGCTCGCGCAGCAGGTCGACCCGCCGCGGGCGCTGCTGCCGCCCGCCGAGGCCCCCGGCGAGCGCACCGGCACCTGCCGTCCGTGCTCGTTCGACGCGGCGGCCGCGAAATCGCTGCTCGGCCAGTCCGGCTTCACCGGCCCGGCGACGGTCTATTTCGACACCGGCGCGGGCACCTGGACCGGCGCGCTGGCCGCCGGCCTGGGCGGGACGCTCGGCGTGCCCGTGACCGCGCAGCCGAGGCAGTCCGACGGGCCGCTGGACAGTCCGTCCACAGTGGACCTCAAGGCCAACACCCCGAGCCCGGCGGAGCTGCTCACCGGTCTGGCCGCCGCGTCGGGGTACACCGATCCGGGCTTCACGCAGGACCTCGCCGCCGCCGAGTCCGCCGCGACGCCCGAGGAGTCCGGGCAGCTCTACCGCGTCGCCGAGAACCAGCTGCTGCGCGACCTGCCTGTCGCGCCGCTCTGGACCGGCCACGGCCATGCCGTCTGGGCGCCGCGCGTGCACGACGTCACCGCGACGCCGTTCGCCGACGTCAGGCTGGCCGACATCTCGGTCTGAACTCCTCAGACGGTCGCGTGCTCGGCCACGACGTCGACGAACCCCGAGGTCAGCGGGTCGGGACCGGGGCGGGTGTACGCCACGAGCCGGCGGCGGACCGGGGTGGACGGGCGCAGGACCCGGCCCTCGAAGCGCGGCGGCAGGACGTTCGCGGGCACCAGCGCCGGCCCCAGCCCGGCCGCGGCGAGGATCGGCGCCGCGGCGGTCTGCTCCGTGCGCACCGCGGGGCGCGGCCGGAAACCCGCGTCGGCGCAGGCGCGGTCCACCAGCTCGGCGAGACCGTGGCCCGGTGCGTAGTGCACCCACGCGCAGTCGGCCAGGGTGGCCAGATCGACGGTGCCGTCCGGGCCTTGTTCGGACTTATTGCCGTCGGTGGGCAGGACGACCACGAAGTCCTCCGTGCCGATCTCCCGGACGGGCCCGTCCCAGCCCTCGGGGACCGGGCCGACCGCGACGTCGGCCTCCCCCGCCGTCATCGCCTCGCGCAGCTCGTCGGCGTGCCGGTACTCGAACAGGCGCACGTCCACCTCCGGCCGTTCGCGGCGCCAGACACGCAGCGCCGGCGGCAGCACGCCGAGGCTCACCGAGTAGACCGTCGCGACCAGCAGCTCACCGGCCATCAGCCCGCCCGCCTGCCGGGCCGCACACCGGGCACGCTCGGCGTCGGCCAGCGTCGCCCGCGCGTGGGGCAGCATCGCGCGTCCCATCGGCGTGAGCCGCACCGCGCGCGGCAACCGCTCCAGCAACGGGCCGCCGACGGTCTGCTCCAGCGCGCGCATCTGGTGCGAGAGGGCCGGTTGCGTCACGTGCAGCTGTTCGGCCGCCCGCGTGAACGAACCCGTGTCGACGACCGTGACGAGGTACTCGAGCTGCCTCAGGCTTGCCATGAACAGATCTTATCGCTCTTGTGAAAACTAAGCCTTGGACTCATGGCATCTTCGGTTCCAGGATCGAGGTATGAGCACAACGCGGAACGTCGCCATGGTCGCCGGGGCGAACGGGATCATCGGCCGGAACCTGATCGAGCACCTGCGCGGCCTCGGCGGCTGGGACGTCGTCGGCCTTTCGCGCCGCGGCGGTCCCGGCGCCATCGCCGTCGACCTGCTCGACGCGGCGGACACCCGGGCGAAGCTGGCCGGCGCCGGCGACGTGACCCACCTCTTCTACGCCGCCTACCAGGACCGGCCCACCTGGGCCGAGCTCGTGCCGCCGAACCTGGCGATGCTCGAGAACCTGGTCGACGGCCTCGAACCCGCCGCGCCCGGGCTGCGGCACGTGAGCCTGATGCAGGGGTACAAGGTCTACGGCGCGCACCTCGGCCCGTTCAAGACGCCCGCGCGCGAGACCGACGCGGGGCACATGCCGCCCGAGTTCAACGTCGACCAGCAGGCGTTCCTCGAACGCCGTCGCATCGGCAAGGCGTGGTCCTGGTCGGTGATCCGGCCGTCCGTGGTCGGGGGGACAACGCTGGGCAACCCGATGAACCTGGCGCTGGTGATCGCGGTGTACGCGTCGATCTCGAAGGAACTCGGCCTGCCGCTGCGGTTTCCGGGCCGTCCGGGCGCGTACACCAGCCTGCTGGAGATGACCGACGCGCGGCTGCTGGCCGAGGCGACGGTGTGGGCCGCGACCTCGACGGCGGACCAGGCGTACAACATCGCCAACGGCGACCTGTTCCGCTGGAGCGAGCTGTGGCCGAAGATCGCCGCCTACTTCGGGCTCGAAGCCGCGCCGCCGCTGCCGATGTCGCTGGACGTCGTCATGGCCGACAAAGGTCCACTGTGGACGAAGATGGCGGCGGAGCACGGCTTGAAACCCTCGTACGCCGACGTTTCCGCCTGGGGCTTCGGCGACTTCGTGTTCTCCTGGGACTACGACATGTTCGCCGACTCGTCGAAGTCCCGGCGCGCCGGGTTCCACTCCTACGTGGAGACCGAGCAGATGTTCTACCGGCTCTTCGACGAGTTCCGCCGCGAGCGCGTCATCCCGTGATGTGCTTGCTTAACCGCGGCCGATGAACGGCATGGTGGTGGCCGTGATGGTGAGGAACTGGACGTTCGTGTCCAGCGGCAGCGCGGCCATGTACAGCACGGCGTCGGCGACGTGGCCGGCGTCGAACGTCGGCTCCGCGACCACGCGGCCGTCGGCCTGCGGGATGCCGGCGGCCATGCGCTCGGTCATCTCGGTCGCGGCGTTGCCGATGTCGATCTGTCCACACGCGACGTTCCAGGCGCGGCCGTCGAGGGAGATCGAGCGGGTCAGCCCGGTCACCGCGTGTTTGGTGGCGGTGTAGCCGACGCTGGCCGGGCGCGGGGCGTGCGCGGAGATCGAGCCGTTGTTGATGATCCGGCCGCCCCTCGGGTCCTGGTCGCGCATCAGGCGGACGGCCTGCTGCGCGCACAGGAACATGCCGGTGAGGTTGGTGTCGACGGTGCGGCGCCAGTCGTCCACGGACAGATCGGCGATGGTGCCGCCGATGGACACGCCCGCGTTGTTGACCAGCAGGTCGAGCCGTCCCCACCGCTCGCGGACGGCCGTGAACAGCCCTTCGACGGCCTCGGCATCGGCGACGTCGACCGGCACGGCCAGCGCGTTGCCGTCACCGTCCGCGGTCTCCTGAAGCGCCTCTTCGCGGCGGCCGGCCAGCGCCACCTGGTAACCCGCGCCGAGCAGCGCGCGGGCGATCCGCCGGCCCAGTCCGGAGCCCGCCCCGGTGACCACCGCCGTTTTCCCGGTCATGCCGTTCTCCTCCCGAATGCCGCAGACTGTACTGATGGGACCACGAAACACTCTCCTCGCCGGACTCGCCCGCCAGCTGGGTCACCCGCGCGGCTTGCGCGGCCGGGCCGTCGGACGGCTGCTCAACCGCGCGAACCGCGGCCGCGTGACGGCGGCGGTCGAGGCCCTGGCGTTGCGCCGGGGCGAAACGGCCCTGGACATCGGCTTCGGCGGTGGCCTCGGCCTGGACCTGCTGCTCCGAGCCACGAACGGCGGCACGGTGCACGGCGTCGAGCTGTCGGCCACGATGCTCGCCGGCGCCCGTCGCGCCTTCCCCGCGAACATCGCCGCCGGACGGCTCGTGCTGCACGAGGGCACCATGACCGCGCTGCCCTTGCCGGACGCCTCGGTGACGGCCGCGATCACGGTCAACACGGTGTATTTCGTCTCGGACCTGACCGCGGCGTTTTCGGAGATCGCCCGGGTCCTGGCCCCGGGCGGCCGCTTCGTCCTCGGCATCGGCGACCCGTCCGCGATGGCCAAGGCCCCGTTCACCGACCACACCTTCCGGCTACGCCCGGTCGAGGACTTGGAACACGCCCTCACGACGGCCGGCCTGGACATCCGCCGCCACGATCGAATCGGCGAGGGCCTGGCCGCCTTCCACCTCCTGGTCACCGAAGCGACCGGCTGACGCACCGGGATCGGGGCTGCGCAAGGAAGCACGCCCTGTTTGCCGGAGCGGCTCGAGCCCTCGCGCCCGCCCACAACACCACAAGACCCGGTGCCCGGCCCGCGACGCCCGGCACCCGACTTCCGGTTGGCCACGGCCGACCCCCGCGACCCCCGACCCTCGCGGCTCGCGGCTCGCGGCTCGCGGCTCGCGGCTCGCGGCTCGCGGCTCGCGGCTCGCGGCTCGCGGCTCGCGGCTCGCGGCTCGCGGCTCGCGGCTCGCGGCTCACCGTAACCCTCTGGCCGCCGAAGCGACGAAAGCCTCAGCGGAAGCCAAGCAACCTGAAGCCCGGCCACAAACGCAGCGCAGCCAGCCACCAGTTCACCCCTGGATCCCTAGCCACAGCCCAAGCAGTCACCAGCCACCCCCGAACCCCCAGCCGCACAGCCGCACAGCCAGCCATCACCTCAAGCCCGAACCCCCAGCCCCACAACAGCGCAGCCAGCCACCACTTCAAGCCCGGATCCCCAGCCGCACAGTCGGCACATCCCCCTCCTCCAATTTCTCGGCCCGGCGCACCGCGGCCTTCACCGGCACGACATAACGCCCGTCCTTCGGGAACAGCGAGGTCGACCAGGTGCTGTCCCCGATCCGGGCCCGGACCGGGATCATCCCCCAGCCGTAGCTCACCGACGCCGATTCCTCCCGCAGGAGCCGGCATTCCTCCTCCGGCACGGTGATGAAGTACCACGGCGCCGGACCGCGCCAGAACCACACCTCACCACCGAATTCGAACTCGAACTCCACCGGCTCACCTCCTCCGCTGCCCGGACCCTGCTCAGGACACTACCCAGCCACCCCGACAAAAACGGCCCGGCGAGCGCGCTGCTCACCGGGCCGTCCTCTTGATCAGGGAATCTACTTCGCGGGCAGGCCCAGCGCGGCCAGCGCCGGGCCGGCCATGATCACGCCATTGCCGGTCACCGGGTCATAACCGGGGGCGCCCAGGTCGATCGCGCTCGAGACCAGGGCCGTGCGGATTTCGGCCGGGGTCGCGGTCGGCTTGCCGGACAGCAGCAGGGCGGCGATCGCCGCGGCGTGCGGGGCCGCGGCCGAGGTGCCGTAGAAGGGCTGGAAACCCGCCACTGACGTGGCGACGCCGTCCGCCGCCGTGATGTCCGGCTTGGCGCGGGTCGCGCCGCCCGTCGAGGAGACGTTGCCGGGGGTGAGGGCGGTGCCGTCGGCGTTGTAGAACATGTGCCGCTGGCCGTCGGAGGTGAACCGCTCCCACTTGCTCGACGCGCTGAACAGTCCGGGGTACGGGCCGGTCGGGTTCGGCGGGTCGCCCGCCTCGAGCGCGCGGCCGAACGCCGTCGCCGCCGGGGCCGCCGCCACGCTGAACGCCGCGGCCGCCGCCGAGTGGCCCGAGGTCACGCCCGCCGTGCTGAATGCCTTGAGCGAGCCCGAATCCACGAACCGGCCGCGGATCACGTTCAGCGCGATGAACCGGTCCGCGCCGCTGGTCTTCACCACGGCGAGGCGGTATCCGGAGCCGGTGCTGGGCACGGTCGCGCTCTCGTACGGGTCCTGCGTGCCGGTCTGCCGGTTCGTGCCGGAGGCGACGACCTTGCCCGTCGAGTCGAGGATATACAGGTCGTAGTCGTTGGCGGACTTGCCCCACGGGTCGGACCAGAACAGGGCCACCGGCTTGCCCAGCGAGCCGGGCGACAGCGGGTCGCTGGTCTGCGTGGCGCTGCCGGGGTCGAAGTCGTGCGGAGTGCCGGTGACACCCGGCAGCGCGGTGTCCGAAGCGCGGAAGTCGCCCTCGTAGTAGCCGCTGGAGCCGTCGGTCAGGTTGCCGGAGTTGCCGGCCGAGGAGAAGTACTCCGCGCCGGCGGCCGTGACGTCGTTGACGGCCTGTGCGACCTGCGTGTCCTGGAACGGCGACTCGTCGAAGTAGGCGACGTCGTCCACGATCACGGTGCACTTGCCGGTGGTGCGCAGCGCACGGATGTTCGCGGCGAAGCCCGCTTCGCTGCCGAAGGCGGTCGCGAAGCCGAGCGTCGCGCCCGGAGCGAGGTCGTGCACGATCTCCAGCATCGCGGTGCCCTCGTCGCCGCTGCCGGCCTGACCGGACAGCACGTCGACGGTGGGCAGCTCGCCCGCGGACTGCGACTTCGACAGCGAGTCCACGCCGTCCGACAGCACGCACACCTTGATGCCGGTGCCGTCCACCCCGTACTTCGTGCGCGCGGTGTCGGCGCCGTGCGCCTTGTCCCCTTCCGACACCTGCACGGCGGCGACGGCCTTCGCGGCCAGCTGCTGCTGCGGACTGGGCTCGTTCCAGGTCATGGCCTGCGCCGCGGGCGCGACGGTGGTGACGTCCGTGCGGGCGGCGATCGCGTCCACCGCGGACAGCGGCAGGTCGGCGCGCACAGAACCGTCGGGCGTGGCGTCGCGGACCGTGCCGCCGGCCGCCTTGACGGCGCGCGACACGGCCGTGCCCGCCGCACCGGTGATGTCGACGGACACGGTGCTGGCCTGGCTGACCGCGACGCCGGACTGGTAGCCGGGGAGTTCGGCGGCCAGCGTCCGGTCCGCGCGCAGCCGCTTCTCGACGACGAGCTGGCTCGACTGCTTGAGTTCGGCGGGCGTCAGCGTCTTCTTGATGCCCTGCAACGCGTTGATCCCGGCTTCGGTGCGCGCCGCGGCAGTGTCGGCGGCCGAAGGCTGCGCGGCCGACACGCCGGCCGTCAGCAGCAAGGCACCCATCGCGAGCGGCACCGAGCGCGCTGCGGCACGCCTAAATCTCACCATTCGAGTTCTCCCCGTTACTGAACGCACCCGGCGCGCGTTGCGGGACCGGTCCATGACCGGCCGTGATCAGGAGAATCTAAGGAGCGGTCCGTGCCCTGACCACCCACCAAAGTTTGGATCCTCGGCGCTTCCGCATGGTGGGACGGATCAGTACAGCGTGCGCACCAGCTTGTCGCGGCCGTTGACCGGTCTCGATCTCGCCAGGCGGCCAACTCGGCACCACGGCCGTGGTCGACGAGTGCCAGGATCCGGTCGCGGTCACCTCCACCATGCGCAGGAATCCGCGTCCACCCGATCGACTGAACGCCACGGCTCTCATCTGTTGCCTGCCAAGGGTTTCCGGCCGCGTTCCCGGGACAGCCTCGCACCTCAGCCGCGCCGAAGGTCAAGTTCTTGTCGGTGGCCGCGGTTAACGTCCCATCCATGCCCCACGACATCCGCCGCGTGTCCGGCCAAGACGCCCCCGCACTGAACGCTCTGCTGCACGCATCGTCCGCCTACCAAGGCGACTACGCGTCGATCCTGGACGGCTACGAGGTGACACCCGAGTACGTCGAGCGCCACCTTGTCTTCGCCGCCTTTCCCCCTGCACCCCCTGATGCCGGCCCCCTGGGCTTCTACAGCCTCACCGACGCCGAATTGGACCTGCTCTTCGTCGCCGACCCAGCCCAGGGCACCGGTCTGGGCGCCGCCCTGATCGCGCACATGCTGAAAACCGCGCGCGCCAAGGGAATCCCGTCCGTCCGCGTTGTCTCTCACCCACCGGCGGCCAGCTTCTACGAACGCATGGGCGCCCGTCGAACCGGCACCATCCCACCTCGCCCACCGAAGATCTCCTGGGAACGCCCGGAACTGACCTTCGACACTGGAGGTGTCTGAAGTGGACGGTATCCGCGCCGGTATTTCCTTGATTGCCTTGACACTGCGGCGATGCGAAGCACTCCTGGCGACGACTTGGAGCGCACCGACCACCCCGCCCACAACCCCGATACGAGCCATCCCACGCCGCCGCAGAGTTGATGGGCGCCGCTTGCCGCGACTACGCCGGACCACCACTGAGGCGGTCAGGCCTCCCAGCCGGACGTCCCGGCTATCCTCGCCCGATGGAGCAGGACCACCCCCTCGTGCGCGACGTCCACCCAGACCTCGTCGCCGAGTTGTCGGCGCTCCTGGAAGCAGAAGGCGAACAGTGGCTGGCCATCAGCGTGCACGACATTCGCCTGGTGAGCGAGTGCAGCTGTGGTGACGACTTCTGCAAGAGCTTCCACACCGCCGACCATGAGCCGGGGAAGCCGTACGGCCCGGGGCATCGATGCGTGCCTCTCTCGCCGTCGGAAGGCATGCTGGTCCTGGATGTCGTCGACGGCCGGATCGTCTACGTCGAAGTGCTCAACCGGTCGCGCTGAGACCCACCGGGTCGATCGGGCGGCGCGCCGACTCACCGCGGCTCGGCCCGCGACCGGCGGTCGGAACGGAGCGGCGGGCCGTCCGTGTCGCGGGGACCGGCGCCGCGCTACAGCACGCAAAGGACACGCCGTCCCGGGCGGCGCCTTCACGGCCTGGCCGCGGCCTGACACCTGCCCCGACCCGCAAACCCCGCGGGTCAGGGCCGCTCCACACTCACATGTTGATCATGTGCCCGGCCAGCCCGTGCACGGCTTCCTTCACCGCCTCGCCCAGGGTCGGGTGGGCGTGCACGTTGCGGGCCACTTCGTGCACCGTCAGGTCCCACTGCTGGGCCAGAGTCAGCTCCGGCAGCAGCTCGGTGACCTCCGGGCCGATCAGGTGCCCGCCCAGCAATTCGCCGTGAGTGGCGTCGCTGATGAGCTTCACGAAGCCGCCCGGTTCGCCGAGGCCCTGGGCCTTGCCGTTGGCAGTGAAGGGGAACTTGGCGACCTGGACGTCGAAGCCCTGTTCCCGTGCTTGGGCCTCGGTCCAGCCGAAGCTGGCGATCTGGGGCTGGCAGTAGGTGGCGCGCGGGATCATCACGAAGTCCAGCTCCATGGTCTCCGCGCCGGCGATGGTCTCGGCCGCCACCACGCCCATCGACTCGGAGGCGTGGGCCAGCATGAGCTTCGCCGTGACATCGCCGATCGCGAAGATGTGGGGCACGTTCGTGCGGCCGCGGCCGTCCACGGCGATGGCGCCGCGCTCGGTCAGCGCGACGCCGGTGTTCTCCAGGCCGTAGCCCTCCACGTTCGGCTTGAACCCGATGGCTTGCAGGACCTTGTCGGCCTCCAGCACCTGCTGCTCGCCGTCCTTGGAGACAGTGACGTGGACCCGGCCGTCCGAGTCGTCGATGGCCTCGACCTTCGTGGAGGTCAGCACCTTGATGCCGAGCTTGCGGTAGCGCTTCAGCAGCTCCGCGGAGACCTCCGCGTCCTCCAGCGGCACCATCCGGTCGAGGAACTCGACGATGGTCACGTCCACGCCGTAGTTGTGCAGCACGTACGCGAACTCGACGCCGATCGCGCCGGCGCCCGCGATCACGATGCTGCCCGGCAGCTCGCTCTCCATGATCTGCTGCTCGTAGGTCACCACGCGGTCGCTGCGCGAAGTGCCGGGCAGCAGCCGCGCGGTCGCACCGGTGGCCACCACGCAGTGGTCGAACGTGAGCTGCTCGCCGTTGACCTCGAGGGTGTTCGCGTCGACGAAGGTGCCGTGGCCGTCGTACTCGGTGATCTTGTTCTTCTTCATCAAGAAGTGCACACCCTTGACGCGGCCGTCGGCGACCTTGCGGCTGCGCTCGTACGCGGCGGTGTAGTCGAAGCGGATCTCACCGTCGGAGGAGATGCCGTAGGTCTTGGCCTCCTGCTTGACGATGTGCGCGAGTTCGGCGTTGCGCAACAGCGCCTTCGACGGGATGCAGCCGACGTTGAGGCATACGCCGCCCCAGTATTTCTCCTCCACGACGGCGGCGCTCAGGCCCAGCTGCGTCGCCCGGATCGCCGCCACGTACCCGCCGACCCCGGCCCCCAGCACCACGACGTCATAGTGTGCACTCATAACGCAAAACTTACCCCCATCCGCGAGACGGGGCGGCGTGACCGTGCTCGCTCAGCGGGCCGCTCAGGGCCGGTCCGCGGGCGGCCGCACCCCGCGGATCCCGGCCAGCAGCTCGGTGATCGCGGCCATGATCCGCGCGGTCGCCTCCTCCAGCACGGCGCGGGTCAGCTCGGCCTCGCGCAGGTCCGAGAGGTCGACCGGCGGGCCGGCGACGAGGTCCACGGTCTTGCGCGGGATGCCGCGCGGCAGCCACGCCGTGGCGGGCAGCAGGTGGTGGGTGCCCCAGTTCGCGAGCGGGATCACCGGCACCCCGGTCTCGAGCGCGATCCGCGCGGCCCCGGTCTTGCCCTTCATCGGCCAGCCGTCCGGGTCCTTGGAGAACGTGGACTCCGGGAAGATCGCCACGCACTCGCCGGACCGGACCGCCACCACGGCGTCGCGGTAGGCGCCGGACGCGGTGGGCGCGCCGCGGTAGACCGGGATGTGCCCGCCCGTGCGCATGATCCGGCCGAGCACCGGCACGTCCCAGAGGCTCGATTTCGCGAGATAACGCGGCACCCGGCCGGCGCCGAGGCAAAAAGCCGTCGCCGTCGCCGGGTCCGCGAACGACAGATGGTTCGAGGCGACGACCACCCCGCCCGAAGCCGGGATGTGCCGGGCACCGCGCACCCGGAACCGGGAGAACAGCACCAGGAACTGCCAGATCACCTCGATCGCCGCGCTGTACCAGGGCCCGCGGCCGCGGCGCGCGAACCTCCGGCCGTAGGCGGACATCTGGCGGAAGGTGAGCAGTTCGCCTTCGGGGGCCGCCTGTTCGAGCGGGGTCCAGCGTTCTCGCGTCCGGTTTCGCAGCGCCATGACCGCTATTCGTAGCCGATCCCGACAACGATCGGTGGTCACCGCGGCCCGGACGCGGCGCGGATCACACCCACCGGGCCGGCACCGCAGGCTGCCGCGCTGCCCCGACGTGTCGGCGGCGGCACGCTCAGCTCGCCGCGAACCGGTCGGTCGCGCTGATCAGCTCGTGCAGGGTGCCGGGCTCGTCGAAGGCGTGGCCGGCGTCGCCGATCATCTTCAGCTCGGCGCCCGGGAGCACCTGCGCGAGTTCCCACGCGGTGGTGGCCGGGGTGACGGCGTCGTAGCGGCCCTGCACGAGCACACACGGGACGCCGGTGAGCTTGCCGGCCTCGCGGATCAGCTGGTCGTCGGCCAGCCAGCCGCCGTGGCGGAAGTAGTGGTTCTCGATCCGGGCGATGGCGAGCGCGAACTCCGGCTCGGTGAACGCGGCGACGACCTCGTCCTGCGGCGTGAACTTCACCGTCTCGCCCTCCCACCGGCTCCACGCGACCGCGGCCGGCCGGTGCAGTTCGGGGTCCGGGTGGTGGAGCAGCTCGTGGTAGACCTCGATCAGGTTTTCGCCGCGCCGCGCGTACGGCACCGGTGCCAGGAACCGGGACCACGCCTCGGGAAACAGGCAGGCCGCACCGCCACCGAAGAGCCACTGCAATTCCTTCACGCGAAGCGTCGCGACGCCGCGCAGCACCAACTCGCTGACGCGGTGCGGGTACGCCTCGGCGTAAGTGAGTGCGAGCACGCTCCCCCACGAGCCGCCGAACAGCTGCCAGGTCTCGATGGCCCGGTCCTCGCGCAGCCGTTCCATGTCCGCGACCAGGTGCCAGGTGGTGTTGACCGTGAGGTCGGCTTCCGGGGTGCTGCAGTGCGGTGTGCTGCGCCCGCAGCCTCGCTGGTCGAACAGGACGATCCGGTAACGCTCGGGGTCGAACAGCCGCCGGTGCCGGGTCGACGCGCCGCTGCCCGGGCCGCCGTGCAGGAACACGACCGGCTTGCCCGCGGGGTTCCCGCACTCCTCCCAGTAGATAACGTTTCCGTCGCCCACCGGCAGCATCCCGTGGTCGTAGGGTTCGATTTCCGGGTACAGACCGAGCATGACGCCACTATGCCCGAGAAGGCACCTTGGAGGAGCGATGAAGGCGCGGCCGCATGTGACGCTCGAGGATGTGGCACGCAGCGCGAGCGTGTCACTCGCCACCGCCTCGCGCGTGCTCAACGGCACGACCTCGGTGCGCACGGACCTGCGCGATCGGGTCGTGTCGGCTGCGGCGGAGCTGTCGTACGCGCCCAACGCGCACGCGCAAGCCCTCGCCGGTGGGACACATCGGACAGTCGGGGTGATCTGTCACGATGTGTCCGATCCGTACTTCGCGGCCATTGCGGACGGCGTGATGCGGGTGGCGGACAGCAACGGGCTCCTGGTCATGCTCGCCGGCACTTTCCGCGATCCCGGGCGCGAAGTCGCGTACGTCTCGATGCTGCGGGCCCAGCGCGCGTCGGCGATCCTGCTGATCGGGTCCGCGTTCGAGGACCGTGCGTGGGAACGCGCGATGGCCGCCGAGCTGGAGCCGTACCGGCGTGGCGGCGGCCAGGTCGCGGCCGTGAGCCGGCACCGGGGCCTGAAGATGGACACCGTGCAGCCGGACAACCGCGGCGGCGCGGCCGAGTTGGCCCGCGCCCTGCTGGGCTTGGGGCACAAGCGCTTCGCCGTGCTGTCCGGCCCGCGGCGCCTGAGCACGGTCGTCGACCGGCTGGACGGCTTCACCACCGAGCTGGCCGACCACGGAATCACCCTGCGCGAGGACGACGTGCTCGAAGCCGCGTTCACGCGCGAAGGCGGCTACGAAGCAGCGAAACGCCTTCTGGAACGCCCCCGCCGAAGCCTGCCGACATGCGTCTTCGCCGTCACCGACGTGATGGCGATCGGCGCGCTGACCGCCCTGCGCGAAGCCGGTGTCTCCGTGCCGGGCCAGGTCTCGGTGGCGGGCTTCGACGACATCCCGGTGGTCCGCGACCTGACGCCGCCGCTGACCACGTTCGCCCTGCCACTGGAACAACTGGGCGCCCGGGTGATGGACCTGGCCCTCGCCGGCTCCGGTCTCCGCCCGCGCACGGTCCGGCTCCCGGGCAAGGTCGTCCTGCGGGAGAGCACGGCCCGGCCCCGCCGCTGACCCACCTGTCGCGACGGCACATCCGCAGGCCCAGATCCACTTCGGCAACGGGCACCGCCCGCACTCACCCGGTTCCCGTCCCGATCCCGCCGCCGGTCTGTCCACAGTGGATCGTCGCGGTGGGTGGTCTGGGATTTCCCCGCGGTCGGCGGTTAGGGGCGTTGGTTACGCTGCCGGACGTGGCTCAGGTGCTGGTGGTGGAGGACGACCCGACGATCGGCGGGGTCATCGAGGGCACCCTGCGGCGGCAGGGGCACGTGGTGCGCTGGTGCCGTGACGGCCGCGGCGCGCTCGAGGTGACCTCGGCGGACCTGGTGCTGCTGGACCTCGGCCTGCCCGATCTCGACGGGCTCGAAGTCTGCCGCCGGCTGCGGGCCGCGCTGCCGTCCGCGGTGCTGGTGATCCTGACCGCGCGGCAGGAGGAAATGGACGTGATCGTGGGCCTCGACGCCGGGGCCGACGACTACCTCACCAAACCCATCCGGCTCCCCGAGCTGCTGGCCCGGGTCCGCGCGCACCTGCGCCGCGGCGGGACGGCGGCCGAGGTCGCGCCGCCGGTGACCGTCGGGGCGCTGGTGGTGGACACCGCCCGGCGACGGGTCAGCCTCGGCGGGCGCGAGCTGGATTTGCGGGCGAGGGAGTACGACCTGCTCGCGCGCCTCGCCGAGCAGCCGGGCGTCGCGGTCAGCCGCACGACGCTGATGGCCGACGTCTGGGACTCGCACTGGCGCGGCTCCACCAAAACGCTCGACGTGCACATCGCGGCTTTGCGGCGCAAGCTCGCGGCCGCGGCCGTCTCGCCGGAGCAAGTGCCCCGGATCGTCACCCTGCGCGGCCACGGCTACCGGCTGGAAGAGGCCTGACCGGTGCACCACCCGATCACAACACCCACCTGGCCGACCAGCACGCCGACGGGCGGCCCGCCGGCCACGGCCTGCCGACGAACGCCCGACCCCAGCCGCGATCCGATCACGACACTCGCCGACTCGACGCCCGCATCGGCGACCAGCCTGCCTTCGAGCTCCACCATCCGACGGAAGCCCGACTCCAGCCCCTGCCCGACGACCGCATCGGCAACCGCCCCGCCCTCAAACGCAACCAGCCGACGAACGCCTGGCCCCGCCCACCTGACCACAGCACCCGTCCAACCGACGACCACGTCGGCAACCGGCCTGTCCTCGAGGCCAAGCAGCCGGACCAAGCCCGAGCCCAGCCGCCACCCGACCACCACGCCCGCCAAGGTGACCACCGCCCTGGCAACCAGCCCGCCGCCGAACACGACCAGCCGACCAGGGTCAGGCCGCCCACACCGCCCAATCACCACGCCCGGCAGGCCTAGCACCTGCCCGCCTTCGAGCACCATCAGCCGACAAAGGCCCAACCCGACCACTGCGCCCGCCAAGCAGGCCGCTGCACCCCCAGCCACCACCACAGGAAGGAGCCCCAGCCCATGCACCGCCGCATAGTGACGCTCACCGTGCTTGCGGCGGTGCTGGCGACGAGCCTCTTCGGACTCCCCCTGGGCGTCGCGGTGTTCTGGTACTACCGCTCGGACACCACGTCGGAGCTGGAGCGGGCCGCCGACGCCGCAGCCGTGGTCGTGTCGGATGCGCTGGCGGCGGGGCGGACGCCGCAGCTGCCGGCAGGCACCGAGAGCGAAGTGGGGGTTTACGACCAGGAAGGGCGGCTGCTGACCGGGCACGGGCCGGCGCGGGCGGACGGCATCGTGCGGGGCGCGGCGGGCGCGGATACCGACATGGCGACCGGGCCGGTGGGGTCCGAGCAGGTGCTGGCGGTCCCCGTGCTCAGCGGGGCGCGGCTGACCGGGGTGGTGCGCGCGTCCGTCCCTCAAGCGGAGCTCACCCGGAGGGTCGGGCTGACCTGGCTGGCCATGGCCGGACTCGCGATCGCCGCGGTGGTCGCGGCCTGGCTGGTCGCGCGGCGGATCGCGGCGCGGCTGACTCGGCCGCTCGACCGGCTGGCCGCGGCCGCGACCCAGCTCGGCGAAGGCGACTTCACCGTGCGGGCGCCGCGGGCGGGGATCACCGAGATCGACGAGGTCGGCTCGGCCCTCGACGTCACCGCGGCGCGGATCGGCGACACCCTCGACCGCGAGCGCGCGTTCTCGGCCGAGGCCTCCCACCAGCTCCGGACGCCGCTGACCGGGCTGCGGCTCCAGCTCGAAGCCGCGCTCGAGGAGCCAGCGCAGGACCCGTACGCCGCCATCCGCGCGGGGATCGGGTCGGCGGATCGGCTGGAACGCACCATCGAGGACCTGCTCGCACTCTCCCGCGAACGCCGCGCGCCCCGCGCCGAGCTGGACCTCGACGCCGTCCTCACGGAACTCCGGGCCACCATCTGGGCCGACGGCCGCACCCTGCGGATCGAGGACCTGGACCCGCCGCCCGCGCGTGCTTCGGCGGCGGCCGTCCGGCAGGTGCTCGCCGTCTTGCTCGACAACGCGGTGGCCCACGGCCGCGGCACGGTCACCGTCACCGCGCGCGACGCCGGCGGGGCGCTGGCAATCGACGTCGCCGATGAAGGCCCGGACCTCGGCGACATCGATCCCTTCACCAAAACCGCCACCAACCACGGCATCGGACTGCGGCTGGCCCGCAGTCTCGCCGAGGCGGAGGGCGGGCGGCTGCGGCTGTCGCGGCCCGATCCGCCGACGTTCACCCTGCTCCTGCCCGGGGTGGATGGAACGAATCACCACGATCAACCGTGAAAGTGCAATGAATCACCCAGAAGTAGCTCAACAGCACAACGATTACCAGTTTTCGGGTCATAATCCGATCGATACCGTGGCTCACACCCGACCTCGACGAGGAGGAGCCAGGTGAAGTCCGTTCTGCCCGACCCCGGCCTGCGCGCGGCCCTGCTGCGCCGCAAGCCCGTCGCCGATCTGGTGGCGGAAGCCGACCACGGACGGCTCAAGCGGTCGCTCGGCCTCGGCCAGCTGACCATGCTCAGTATCGGCGCCACGCTCGGCAGCGGCATCTTCGTGGTGCTCGGCGAGGCGGTGCCGGTGGCCGGGCCCGCCGTCGTGCTGTCCTTTGTGCTCGCCGGGATCACCGCGCTGTTCTCGGCGCTGTCCTACGCCGAACTCGCCGGCATGATCCCGCTTTCGGGCTCCTCGTACTCCTACGCGTACGCGACGCTCGGCGAGATCGTCGCGTGGATCTGCGGCTGGTGCCTGGTGCTGGAGTACGGCGTGTCGGTGGCTTCGGTCGCGGTCGGCTGGGGCCAGTACCTCAACGAGCTGCTGCAGCTGGCGTTCGGCGTGGCCATCCCGGACGCGCTCAGCCAGCCGCCCGGCGCGGGCGGGCTGGTGAACGTGCCGGCGATCCTGGTCGTGGTGCTCGCGATGGTCCTGCTGCTCTCTGGCGCCAAGGAGAGCGCGCGGGCCAACGCGATCATGGTGACCGTGAAGATCGCCACGCTGGTGATGTTCTGCGCCATCGCGTTCACCGCCGTGCAGGCCAAGAACTTCACCCCGTTCCTGCCGCTCGGCCTGGCGGGCATGAGCGCGGGCGGGGCGAAACTGTTCTTCTCCTACATCGGTTTCGACGCCGCGTCGACGGCCGGCGAGGAGGCGCGCAACCCGCAGCGCGACCTGCCGCGGGCGATCCTGCTCTCGCTCGCCATCGTCACGGTGCTGTACTGCCTGGTGGCGTTCGCGGCGGTCGGCGCACTGCCGTGGCAGCAGTTCGGCGACCAGCAGGCGGCGCTCTCCCACGTGCTGACCTCCGTGCTGGACAACAAGTTCTGGGCCGGCGTGCTCGCGGTCGGCGCGATCGTGGCGATCTCCAGCGTGGTGCTGACCGTGCTGTACGGCCAGACGCGCATCCTGTACGCGATGTCGCGCGACGGACTGGTGCCGAAGGCACTGTCCACAGTGCACCCGAAGACCGGCGTGCCGCGGACGAACACCCTGGTGGTGTCCGGCTTCGTCGCGGTGCTCGCCGCGTTCATCCCGCTCGGCAAGCTGGCCGACGCCACCAGCATCGGCACGCTGTTCGCGTTCGGGCTGGTCAACATCGCCGTGCTGATCCTGCGCAAGCGGCGGCCGGACGACGCGCGGTCGTTCCGCGTGCCGTTCTCCCCGGTGACGCCGATCCTGGGCGTGCTTTGCTGCGCGTACATGATGTTCAGCCTCGACGGCGCGACCTGGATCGTGTTCGGCGCCTGGATGGCGCTCGGGCTGGTGCTGTACTTCGCGTACGGCATCCGGCGCTCGCGGCTGGCGGTGCAGTCGTGATCGTCGCCGTCCACCAGGGCCCGTACGACGAGCTGCCGGCCGCCGTGGCGGAGGCGTCCACGCGGGGTGCGCGAATCCTCGTGACCGCCGAGATGATCACCTCCGGCTATGCGATCGGCGCCGCCGCGGTCGCCGAACGCGCCGAGGCCGCCGACGGACCGCTGAGCCAGGAGCTCGGCGCGCTGGCCCGCGAACGCGGCGTCGCGCTGGCCTACGGCTACCCCGAACGCGCCGGCGACACCGTGTACAACTCGGTGCAACTCCTGTCCGCACAAGGGAAACGGCTCGCGAACTACCGCAAGACGCACCTGTTCGGCGACCTCGACCACAGCCAGTTCTCCCCCGGCGCCGAACTCGTCGTGCAGGCCGAGATCGACGGCCTGCGGATCGGCCTGCTGATCTGTTACGACGTCGAGTTCCCCGAGGCGGTCCGCGCGCACGCCCTCGCCGGAACGCAGCTTTTGCTCGTACCAACGGCTTTGATGCGCCCGTACGAACGGGTGGCCGACGAGCTCGTGCCCATCCGCGCGCACGAAAGCCAGCTGTACCTCGTGTACGCGAACCGCTGCGACGTCGAGGGCGAGCTGGACTATTGCGGCCACTCGACCATCGCCACGCCCGACGAGGTGGTGGCCAAGGCCGGTGACGGGCCCGAACTGATCCTCGCCGACCTCGACCCGGTCGCGCTCACCCGGCCGACCAACACGTACCTGGCCGACCGACGGCCCGAGTTGTACGGCTCACTGACCGAAGGACCCAGCGCATGACCTCCGCCGTCCCGACCGCGATCCCGACGGAAGAGCCCGCCGGGCGCCCGATCACCATGTTCGGCCCGGATTTCCCGTTCGGCTACGACGATTACCTGAACCACCCCGACGGCCTCGGCTCGATCCCGTCCGAGCGGCACGGCACGGAGGTGGCGGTGATCGGCGGCGGGCTTTCCGGCGTCGTCACCGCGTACGAGCTGATGAAACTCGGGCTGCGGCCGGTGGTCTACGAGGTCGACCAGCTCGGCGGCCGGCTGCGCACGCACCATTTCCCCGGTCTGCCCGACGAGGTGGTGGCCGAGATGGGCGCCATGCGGTTCCCGCCCGCGTCCACCGCGCTGTTCCACTACATCGACAAGGTCGGCCTGGAGACCACGCCGTTCCCGAACCCGCTCGCGCCCGGCACCCCGAGCACGGTCGTGGACCTCAAGGGGCAGAGCCATTACGCACGCACGCCCGACGATCTGCCGGACGTGTTCAGCGCTGTCGCCAAGGCCTGGCAGCGGACCCTCGACGAGCACGCGTCGTTCGCCGAGATGCAGACCGCGATCCGCGACCGCGACGTCAAGACGGTCAAGCGGATCTGGAACGAAATGGTGCCGCGGCTCGACCACCAGACGTTCTACGGGTTCCTGTGCGACTCGCCGGCGTTCGCCTCGTTCCGCCACCGCGAGATCTTCGGCCAGGTCGGCTTCGGCACCGGGGGCTGGGACACCGACTTCCCGAACTCGATCCTGGAGATCCTGCGTGTCGTCTACACCGGCGCGGACGACGAGCACCGCTCCATCGCCGGCGGCAGCAGGCAGCTCCCGCTGCGGCTGTGGGAGCACGTGCCGGAGCAGCTCGCGCACTGGCCCGCGGGCACGAATCTGGCTTCACTGCACGAAAACGGCCGGCCTCGCCCCGGCGTCACCCGGCTGCACCGCACCGCGCCGAACAACATCACGGTGACCGACGCGTCCGGCCACATCCGCACGTTCGGCGCCGCGGTGTTCACCGCGCAGAGTTGGATGCTGCTGTCGAAGATCGAATGCGACGAGGCGCTGTTCCCGATCGACCACTGGACCGCGATCGAGCGCACGCACTACATGGAGTCCTCGAAGGTGTTCGTGCCGGTGGACCGGCCGTTCTGGCTGGACCCCGACCCGGCCACCGGGCGCGACACGATGAGCATGACGCTCACCGACCGGATGCCGCGCGGCACCTACCTGCTCGGCGACGACCCGGACGCCCCCGCGGTGATCTGCCTTTCCTACACCTGGGCCGACGACTCGTCGAAATGGCTGCCGCTGAGCGTGTCCGAACGGGTGGAGGTGATGCTCCAGTCGTTGCGGGAGATCTATCCGGGCGTGGACGTACGGCGGCACATCGTGGGTGACCCGGTGACCGTTTCCTGGGAGGCGGAACCGCATTTCATGGGCGCGTTCAAGGCGAACCTGCCCGGGCACTACCGCTACCAGCACCGGTTGTTCACGCATTTCGTGCAGGACCGCCTCGAAGATCGTTTCCGTGGACTGTTCCTGGCCGGCGACGACGTTTCGTGGACCGCCGGCTGGGCCGAGGGCGCGGTGCAGACGGCGCTGAACGCGGTGTGGGGCGTGCTGCGGCACTTCGGCGGCCGGACCCCGCCCGCGAACCCGGGACCAGGGGATCTGTTCGACGACCTCGCCCCGATCGCGCTGCCCGACTGACGCCCGGGTCCCGTCAAGGCGTACCCGGTGGTACCAGCCGATGGTGTTCCCGGCGGCGACACCCTTCCTGATTAATCTGCCTGACTGAACCGATCATGCGAAAATATGACGTATGAACACCGAGCCGGCGCCGAGATGGCGGAGACTGGAACCGGACGAGCGCAGGGAGCAGATCTACGAGTGCGCGGCGCGGCTGTTCGGCGAACGGCCGTACTCGGCTGTGTCCACTTCGGACATAGCCGCGGCGGCCGGGGTGGCCAGGGGGCTGATCAACCACTACTTCGGCACGAAACGCGAGCTGTACCTGGAAATCGTGCGGCGCGCGCTCACCGTGCCGCGGCTGGCGGTGGAGATCCTGCCCGAGGGCCCGCTCGAGGTGCGCGCCGAAGCGGCCATCGACTGGTTCCTCGACATGGTGCGGGCACAGGAGAAAACCTGGCTCGCGGCGATCGCCCCCGAGGGCATCGGCCGTGACCCCGAGGTGGACGGCCTGCTCGAGGAGGCCGACCGCGTGTCGGCCGACCGCGTGCTCGAAGCGGTGGGCCTCTCGCGTGAGAGCGCGAACGGCGAGCAACTGAACGCCGCGGTGCGCGCGTTCGGCGGCATGGTGAAGGCGGCCGGGCGCGAGTGGCTGGTGCGCGGCTCGCTGGACCGGGCGCAGGTGCACACGCTGCTGAGCAAATCGCTCGTCACGCTCGTGGGGCAGGTCTTCCCGCTGATCCAGAACCCGCCCCGCCCGGCCGAACGCGCCGGGGAGTGACAGAACCCCTGGCACCACGAGGGGGAGGAGGGTGCCAGGGGTTCCGGCCGGCGGCCAGGGCCCCCGGTATCCGCCACGCTACGCCGTCCGGGGCACAGTTCGGTGCCGGTTCGGCTATTCCGGACCGGTGAATTTCACCGAATCCGCAGCAAGGCCCTCGCCGGACTGCGTGGTCTGGAGATCGATGGCCGGGAGTTCGGCCGGCTCGGCCTTCAGCACCCGCAGGCGCTCGGCCAGCCCGTCGAGGCAGCGGTGCACCGCGTAGTCGTACAGCCGGTCGTAGTAGTCCGCGGTGAGGCGGGGGTTGCCGGCCAGGTCGTGCATCGCGCGGCCGTGCGTGGCCAGTCCGGGCAGGTCCGCGCGGTCGCGGTAGGTGGCGTACTCCTCGGTGTTGTCCAGGCGCAGCGCGAGGGCGCCGTCGCGGTCGTCCTCCATCGCGACGAACTGGCAGGCGGTGGCGATCAGCAGGTTGAACGCCAGCACGCTCTCCGCCGCGAAGCCCGCGTCCAGCAGCATGCGCATGCCGAGGTCGAGGGGGCGCTTGGCGGCGGCCACCGACGGGCCGAAGATCACCATCCGCCGGGCGGTGCCGGGATAACGGCGCAGCACCACGCGGAGTTCGACCAGCAGCTCGCCGAACCACTCCGGCCAGTCCCGGTCCTCCGGGGGCAGCCGCAGGTAGCCGACAACCCGGTCGAGCACCGCGGCCACGACCGAATCGCGGTCGCCGACGTGGTGGTAGACCACCGCGGGGTAGGCGTCCACGGCTGCGGCGAGCTGCCGCAGCGTCCAGTTGTCCAGACCGAGCTCGGCGGTGAGCGCGAGGGCCGCGTCCACGACCTTCTCCGCGGTGACGGCCGGCAGTCCCGCGGCCGCACGGGACCGCGGGCGGCTCCCGGCTCGCGGGGACGAAGACGGCATGCGGGGTACCGTAGCCGGATCAGCGAGCCCGGTGCCAGGCCTCGTGCCGGTGGGGCACTATCGGGGTATGCCACGCGCACGGGCCAACGGCCTCGAACTCGAATACGACACGTTCGGCGACCCGGCGAACCCGCCGCTGGTCCTGGTCATGGGCCTCGGCGCCCAGATGATCACCTGGGAGACCGGGTTCTGCGAACTCCTGGCCGGCCACGGCTTCCACGTGGTCCGCTTCGACAACCGCGACATCGGCCTGTCCAGTTACCTCGACGAGCTGGGCGTCCCGGACGTGCCCGCGGTCATGTCCGGGCAGGCGCCCGCGCCGTACCTGCTGGCCGATCTGGCCGACGACACCGTCGGGCTGTTCGACGCGCTGGGCTTCGCGAAAGCCCACGTGGTCGGCGCTTCGATGGGCGGGATGATCGTGCAGCAGCTCGCGATCGACCACCCCGATCGGCTGCTGAGCGTCACTTCGATCATGTCGACCACCGGCGACCCTTCGGTGGGCCAGGCGTCGCCGGCCGCGCTCGCCACGCTGACGCGCAAGCCCGCCGCGTCGCGGGAAGAGTCGATCGAACAGAGCATCGCCGCGTACCGCACGACCGGCTCCCCCGGTTACCCGGCGACCGACGAGTACCTGCGCGAGAAGGCCGCCCGCGGCTACGACCGCGCACTGCACCCGGAGGGCACTTTCCGCCAGGTCGCGGCGGTCATCGCCTCCGGCGACCGGACCGAAGGGCTGCGCGACGTGCGGCTCCCGTTCACCGTCCTGCACGGCGAGGCCGACCCGCTGGTGAACGTCAGCGGCGGCAAGGCCACCGCGGCCGCGGTCCCGGACAGCGAGCTGGTCCTGCTGCCCGGCATGGGCCACGACCTGCCGGAGCCGCTGTGGGCGGAGATCGTCGCGGCGATCGTGCGGACGGCCGCGCGCGCCTGAGCCCCCAGAAGCCGAGGTTCCAGAAGCCGAGGTTCCAGAAGCCGGGGGTCAAGAAGACGTCAAGAAGGCGACGGCGGGCGTACGGAAAACGTCCGCTGTCGCTGCTGTCCCGGCCGCGGGCGTTGCACTGAAGGCATGCGCACCACCACGGACGGAAGGCTCCCGGGCGGGCTCGGCTTCCCGCTCGGCGGAGTGGCTGTAGTCGTCGCCGCCATCGCCGCGGACATCGCGGGCGCTACCGCGCATCCGGTGTACGCGCTGGTGGCGCTGGTACTTGTGGCGCTCGGCGCCGCGGCGGTCACGACACCGGCGGCGGCCGCGGGCGTCGCACTGGTCGCGTGGGCCGTCGACTCCGGTTTTGTGCTCGGCCGAGCAGGCCAGCTGGTGTTCGACGGCGCGAGCGGGCGAGTCGCCCTCGCGCTCGGCGCGGCGACGCTGGTGGGCCTCGCCGCCTCGGCGATCGTCCGCGCCGCCCGCCGGCGTGTCGTGATCCCGCGGGTCGCGGTCATCCCCGCGCCGCGGGTTGGTGAACCCCAGCGTGGGGCCGATCGGGTCGCCCCCGCGTGACGAGAGTCGTAATCGACTCGCCAAGGCACCGTGGGAGTGCCAGGCTGAGGCGGTCACACGTCGTCATTTCCGGAGGTAAGCATGAGTGAACCGAACCCGTCGCCCAGCGGCGAGGAGGACGACGTCAAACGCAAGTTCCGCGAAGCGCTCGAGCGCAAGCAGGCCGGTGCCCGCAGCGGCGCCGCGCACGAGAGCGCCGGCGGCAAGAACCAGCACGCCCACGGCCCCGCCGCGAACAAGCGCACGTTCCGCCGTAAGAGCGGCTGACCGCAGGCTGTTCCCGACCGAAGCCCCCTCGCCTCGTGCGAGGGGGCTTCCGTCGTTCAGGCCCAAGGTCCGTCAAGGCCTCCTTACCCGCGTCGGACGCGGGCAAGGAGGCCTTGACGGTGTTGGCCCAGGTCAGACCGTGAGGATCGAGCGCAGCCGGCCGACGTCGGCCATGCGGCGCTCAGCCAGACGGTCGGCAGCGGCGGCGGGCGGGACCCCGTCGGCCTTCGCGAGCGCGTACACGGCCTTCGTGGTGTCGAAGATGGCCGTGGTTTTGCGTTGCGCACGGGCGAAATCGAAGCCGTGCCGCTCGTCGTCCACCTGGATCACGCCGCCGGCGTTGACCAGGTAGTCGGGCGCGAACAGGATGCCGCGGTCGGCCAGCAGCTTGTCCACGCCCGGGTGCGCCTGCTGGTTGTTCGCCGCGCCGCAGACGATCTTGGCCCGCAGCGCCGCGACCGTCTCGTCGGTCAGCACGCCGCCCAGCGCGCACGGCGCGAACACGTCCAGTTCGGACCGGATCAGAGTGTCCACATCGGACACAACCTCGACGCCCGGGTAGGCCGCGCGCGTGCGCTCGAGGGCCGGCGCGGAGACGTCGGTGATCACGACCTGCGCGCCGGCCTCCACCAGGTGGCCGGCCAGGATGTGCCCGACCTTGCCGACGCCGGCGACCCCGACCCGGCGGCCGGACAGCTCCGGCACACCCCAGGTGTGGTCGGCCGAAGCGCGCATGCCCTGGTACACGCCGTACGCGGTGAGCACGGACGAGTCGCCGGCGCCGCCGTCCTCCGGCGAGCGGCCGGTGACGAAGCTGGTCTCGCGGGCCACGACGTCCATGTCCTGGACGTACGTGCCCACGTCGCAGGCCGTGATGTAGCGGCCGCCGAGCGACTGCACGAACCGGCCGTACGCGCGCAGCAGCGCTTCGGACTTGATGGTGGCCGGGTCGCCGAGGATCACGGCCTTGCCGCCGCCGAGGTCGAGCCCGGCCAGCGCGTTCTTGTACGCCATGCCCTTGGACAGCGCGAGCACATCGTCGAGCGCCGCGTCTTCGGAGGCGTAGGGGTAAAAGCGGGTGCCACCGAGCGCGGGCCCCAGCGCGGTGGAATAGATGCCGATGATGGCCTTCAGGCCACTGGCCTCGTCGTGGCAGTACACGACCTGTTCATGGCCGCTGTGCCGGCCGAACACTCCGTCGGTCACGGTGGTGACTCCTTTGTCTACCGGCGCGCGGTTCGTGGCCGCACGCAGTGTGAGGGTGGCTTGCGCGCTCTGCCCGGGCGAAGGTCGTCCGCCCGGGCATCGCGCACACCGCCAACCTAGATCCCCGCGCGAGGCGGGACCACCGGAGGTCGTCGGTATCCGGTGGTGACTAGCCGGTGACGACCTTGCCGAGCGTGCCCATCGCCGTCTCCAGCTGGGTGTCCGAAAGGTACGGCGCGGGGCCGAACCTCAGGTGCTCGCCGCGGCTGTCGGTGCGGACGCCGTGTTCGGCCAGCGCCGCGCGCAGCCGTCCGGCCTCCGGGCTGCGCAGGGAGAGGAACCCACCGAGCCGGTCCAGCGGCGTCTCGCGGTCGCGGGAGACGACGTCCGCGGGCAGGCCGAGGTCGTCGAAGCACTCCGCGAGCAGCCCGACCTGGTGCCGCGAAACCTCGCGCAGGAACTCCGGGTCCAGCCCGTGCTCGGCGAAGAACCGCATCACCCGCACACCGCGGTAGTGGCTGGACGGGTCGTAGGTGGCGCCCGCGAACCGGTTGCCGCCCGTGGCGTACGCGACCTCGCCGGGCCGGCGCGTCTCGGCGAGCGTGCCGAATTCCGCGTACCAGCCGGTCACCACCGGCCGCAGCTCCTGCGCGTGCGCGGGCAGCCGCAGGAAGCAGTTGCCCTCGCCGAGCTGGAGGTACTTGTAGCCGCCGCCGAGCACCCAGGCGTTGGTCAGGCCCAGGTCGTGCAGCGAGAACGGGACCACGCCGAGTGCGTGGTAGGCGTCCACGACCAGCTCCACCGACCCGCCGAGGCAGGCGTCCGCGAGGTGCGCGAGCCCGGGCACCAGCCGTCCGGTCTCGAACAGCACGGCCGAGACGAAGACCGCCGCGGTGTTCTCGTCCACCTCCGCCGCGATCCGTTCGGCGAGCGTCGGCACCGGCTCCACCGGGACCCGGACCACCTCGACACCCTCCTCTTCGAGCCGCGAAAGCTGACGGCGCAGGGTGTGGAACTCGCCGTCGGTGGTCACCAGCCGCGGCCGCTTCGGCAGCTCGATCGCCGACAGGAAGCGGACGACGAGCTCGTGCGTGCTCGCGCCGAGCGCGTACTCGCCGTGCGGGTCGGCGAGCAGCGCGCGGAACCCGCCACGCAGCTGGTCGGCCTTCGCGAACGCGCGGTCCCACTTCTCGTCGACGTCGCGGGCCGCGTCGGCGAAGGCCTCCAGCAAGCCCTCCTCGGCGACGTCCGGCCAGGCCTGGTGCGAATGCGCGGACAGCAGCAGCCGGTCGGCCACGCCGAAGCGCGAGTAGTGCGGCGCGAGCGCGTTCGGGGTGGCGCGCAAAGCGTCTAGCGAGGTCACAGTTGGCTCCGTACTGCCCAAAGGTCGGGGAACATCGGCTGGAAGAGGGTGGTGCGCAGGTAGGTCGCGCCGGACGATCCTCCCGTCCCGGTCTTGTCGCCGATGGTCCGTTCGACCATCTTCACGTGCCGGTACCGCCACTCCTGCATCCCTTCGTCAAGGTCGACGAGACACTCCGCGACCACTGATGGGCCGCCGTCGTCCTGGTAGACCTTCAGCAGTACCGCCTGCAGTTCGGAAGAGGGTTCCACCGGGCGAGTGACGTCTCGATCACAGCTGACGTCGTAACCACGGGCCGACAAATATTTGAGGAACGAATCGAACACCGAATCGCGCCCCATCGCGGCCGCGATTCGCTCGCGTTGCCCGCCGCCTTCGGGGTAGTGCGCGAACACCCGCTCGTCGCGCCGGCCGAGCATCGCCTCCAATTCGCGGAACTGCGCCGACTGGAAACCGCTGGACGCGTCGAGCCGGGCCCGGAAGCTGGTGAACTGGCTGGGGGTCATGGTCTCCAGCACGTCGATCTGCGCGACCACCACCTTCAGCACGGTCAGGATCCGCCGCAGGGTGCGGATCGAGTGCGCCGTCCGGCCGGCGGCCAGGCTCTCCTGCAGGAACTCGGCCTCGTGCAGGATCTGCTTGAACCACAGCTCGTAGACCTGGTGGATCACGATGAACAACAGCTCGTCGTGCTCGTCCGAACGCGGCCGCTGGGCTTCCAGCAGCTCGTCGAGCGCGAGGTACGAGGTGTAGCTCAGCGCGGCCTCGGTGTCGGCGGTTCCGGTCATGGTGTCCTCACCTCGTGGAAATGGCGGAAATGGCACTGTCGAAATGGCGCTGGGCCGCGGGGGCCAGCGCCGTGTACAGGTCGTGGAACAGCGTGATGGCCGCCGCGCGCCGCCCGGGCGCGGGGATCAGCTCGCCGGGCAGCTCCGGGTCGAGCGAAGGGAACACCCGGAACGTGTGCACCAGCCGGGTCCGCACGGAAAACGCCTCGGCATCGCTGAGCGTTTCCCGGGGGCAGCTCCCGAATTCGGTGACAAAGGCGTCGTACCGCGCGGAAAGCTCGTCCAGGTCCCAGGCGCGCCCGGCGAAGCGGCGTACGTCGAGCGCCGCCGACGGGGTGCCGAGCATCAGCCCGGCGTGCTCGGTCACGTCCAGCTCGGCCAGCAGGGCGAGCACCTCGGCCTCCCGGTCGTGCGGCGCGATCCAGGTGCCGTCCTGCACCGGGCCGAAACCGAGGAACCGCAGCCGCCGCACGAGCCGTTCGCGCGCCGGGCGCCGGCTCTCCGGGATGCCCGGCCACAGCACGGTCCAGGTGCCGGCGGGCCGGTCGCCGCGGCCGAGGCCGAAGATCCGCCGGTCGCCGTCGGCGAGCAGCGCCACGGTGCGCGGGGTGAGCGAATAGTGCACCAGCCGCCCGTCACGGTGCGGGGCGAGCAGGCCCCGGCGCACCAGCCGGGTCAGCGCGATCCGGGCGGCGCCGTCGGAGAAGCCCAGCTCGGTGAGCAGCGTGACGAGGCCGCCGGACCAGACGCGCCGGCTCTCGCGCGGCGACACGTAGCTGCCGAGCAGCGTGATCACCAGCTCCTGCGGGCCGGCGGCGTTCGGTTCGGGCACGGGACGACTCTATACACCCCAGCCCGCTGCGGTGTAGCTTTCCGGGTGTGACCTGCTTCCCAGCGTGGAGAGGAGCCGGATGACGAGGCTGGTGGTCGTCACGGGCGGAACCCGCGGCATCGGCGCCGCGATCGCCGCGCACTTCGCCGCGGCCGGCGACACCGTGCTCGCCCCCGGCCGCCGGGAGTGCGACGTGACCGACGAGGCGGCCGTGCGCGCGTACTTCGCCGGCGTCGGCCCGGTGGACGTCCTGGTGAACAACGCCGGCGTCTCGTCGAGCGCGCCCACCGCGAAGACCACTTTGGACGACTGGCAGAGCCAGCTCTCGGTCAACGCCACCGGCGCCTTCCTGTGCACCCGCGAGGTCCTGCCGGGGATGCGGGAGCGCGACCGCGGCCGGATCGTCACGGTGGCGTCGACCGCGGGCCACGCCGGTTACCGCTACACCGCCGGGTACACGGCGTCGAAACACGCGGCGGTCGGGCTGATGCGCGCGGTTTCGGCGGAGGTCGCCGGCACCGGCGTGACGGCGAACGCGGTGTGCCCGGCGTTCGTGCGCACCGACATGACGGCGGACTCGATCGCCCGCATCCACGACCGCACCGGCCGGGACGAGGCGGCCGCCGAAGCCGCGCTCGCCGCGTCGTCCCCGCTCGGGCGCCTGCTCGAACCCCGGGAGGTCGCCTTCGCGGTGGCTTTCCTGGCCGCGGACGAAGCCGCCGCGATCAACGGACAGACCCTTGTACTCGACGGTGGAGGAATCCAGAAATGAGCCCGTTCCGCGCCACGCCCCCGCTCACGAAATCGTGGGAGCACTTCGGTTTCACGGTGGACGACGGCGTCGCGACGCTGACCTTCGACCGGCCGGACAAGCTGAACGCGCTCACCTTCGACGTCTACGCGGACCTGCGGGACCTGGTGCTGGAGCTGCCGCACCGCGGCGATGTGCGGGTGCTGGTGATCACCGGGCGCGGCCGCGGCTTCTGCTCGGGCGGCGACGTCGAGGAGATCATCGGCGAGCTGCAGAAGATGGAAACGGCCGAGCTGCTGGAGTTCACGCGGATGACCGGCGCCGTGGTGAAGGCGCTGCGCGAGACGCCGATCCCGGTGATCGCCGCGGTCAACGGCATCGCCGCGGGCGCGGGCTCGGTGATCGCGCTGGCCAGCGACTTCCGGCTGCTGGCGCGCTCGGCGAAGTTCGCCTTCCTGTTCACCAAGGTCGGGCTGGCCGGCGCGGACATGGGCGCGGCGTACCTGCTGCCGCGCCTGGTCGGCCTCGGCCGCGCCACGGAACTGCTGATGCTGGGCGACAAGCTCGAGGCCGCCCGCGCCGAAACGATCGGACTGGCCACCCAGGTCGTCGACGACGAGGAGCTGCCGGCCGCGGCGCAGGCACTCGCCCGGCGTCTGGCCGACGGGCCGGCGCTGGCCTACTCCACCACCAAGGTCCTGCTGACCCGCGAACTCGACACCGACCTCGGCGGCGCCATCGAGCTGGAGGCGATCACCCAGGCGCTGCTCATGACGGCCAAGGACCACAAGGAGTTCTACGCCGCCTGGACCGCCGGCCGTAGTCCACAGTGGACGGGACGCTGAGCTACCGGTAGCTCAGCAGCCCGGCGGCGTCGCCGTCGAAGTGCGAATGCTCGTTGAAGGTCAGCAGGTTCACCCCGCCGCGGCCCGAGGTCACCTTGGTGATGCCGCCGTTGACCGTGACGCGGTTGAGCTTCAGCAGGCCGGTCTCCGGTGTGCCCAGCAGCGCGCCGCAGACCGCGCCGATCACCCCGCCGGAGGTGAACACGACCGCGTGCTCCCCCTTGCCGAGTGACGCGACGACGTCGGCGAGCGCGTCCGTGCAGCGCGCGAGGAACGTCGGCCACGTCTCGGCGCACGGCCCGTCCGCGCCCGCCTCGACCCAGGCGCGCAACGCGGCGTCGAGCACGCTTTGGTACGCGCGGGAGTCTTCCTGGGCCGCGCCGCCGGCGTAGTGCCGGGCGATGTCGACGTGGTCGTACTCGTTCCAGCGCGGGTCTTCGACCACGGAAACGCCCGCGCCGAGCGCCTTCAGCGCGGTGGCGGCGGTGTCCCGCTGCCGGGCGAGCGAGCCGGAACGGGCCTGGCTGAAGCTCACCCCGCGGCGCTTCAGCTCCGCACCGACCACAGTGGACTGTTCGAACCCGCGCTCGGACAACGCGTCGTAGTCCTCGGCACCGAACGAGGCCTGGCCGTGGCGGACGAGGTAGATGGCGCCCATTCAGGCCCTTCCCTTCGTGATGACCTCGCGGCAGCGCCATTCGAGGTAGCTGACGAACGACCCGAAGTCCTTGAACGCCGGGTTGTGCGTGTCGCCGTCACAGTAACGGCGGTAGAGCTGCTGGATCACGACGGCGAGCCGGAACAGCCCGTACACCTCGTAGAACCGCCAGTCGCCGACCTCGATGCCGGCGGCTTCGGCGTAGTGGGCGACGAACTCTTCGCGGGTGTACATGCCGGGCAGGTGCGTGGGCTGGCGCCGGCTGGCCTTCATCACGTCGTCGTCATCGGCCTGGACCCAGTAGGACAGGGTGCTGCCCAGCTCCATCAGCGGGTCGCCGAGGGTGGCCAGCTCCCAGTCCAGGACGCCGGTGATCTGAAGGGTCTCCGGGCCGTCGAGGACCAGGTTGTCGAGGCGGTAGTCGTTGTGGACCAAGCAGATCCGGGTCTCGCCGGGCCGGTTCCCGTCCAGCCAGCCGATCACCTCGGCGAAGTCGCCGACGTCGTCCGTGCGGGCTTTCTCGAAGCGTCCGGTCCAGCCGCGGACTTGGCGCTCGACGTAGCCCGCGCCCTTGCCGAGGTCGGCCAGCCCGGCCGCGTCGACGTCCACCGAGTGCAGCTGAACGAGCCGGTCGACAACCCGGCCGGACAGCTCGCGCGCCTGCTGCGGCGTCAGGTCGAGGCCGGCGGGCAGGTCGCCGCGGAGGATCAGACCGCTCAGCCGCTCCATCACGTAGAAGTCGCCGCCCAGCGGGCCGTCTTCATCGGTGCCGAATGCGAGCATTTCCGGCACGTACGGGAACACCGGCCTCAGCGCGCGCTGCACGCGGTACTCGCGCCGCATGTCGTGCGCTGAAACGGCTTTGCGGCCCGCGGGCGGGCGTCGCAGGATCAGGTCGCGGCCCGGGTAGGCGAGCAGGTACGTCAGATTGGACGCGCCGCCGGGGAACTGCCGGACCGCCGGCGGGCGGTCGCCGAGCCCCGGCACCCGGCCGGACAGCCAGGCGTGCACGGCGGCAGCGTCGAAGCTGTCCTCGGCGCGGACGTCGACCGTCCCCTCGGTTGCGCTCATGCGAACCTCCGCAGCAGGCTCTCCGGGGCCAGCCGCACGGCCAGGGACAGCGGGACCCACGGCCACGACGGCACGTACGCCAGCTTCGGCTCGGCCTCGACCGCTTTCGCCAGTGCGCGAGCGCCGGCCTCCGCGCGCGTGGCCAGCGGGCTGCCGCCGACCCGGCTGTACATTTCGGACTCGATGTAGCCGGGCCGGATCTCGGTGACCGCGATGCCCTTGCGGCGCAGTTCCGCCCGCGTGCCCGCGACAAACGCCGAAATACCCGCCTTCGAAGCGGCGTACGCGGTGGAGTTCTTGGGCAGCCCGCGGATCGCCATGAACGAGGACAGCACCGCGAGGTGCCCGTCGCGCTGCTCGCGGAAGATCCCGGCGGCGGCCTCGATCTGGGCGGCCGCGGCGACGAAGTTGGTCTCCAGCGTCTGCCGGTTGGCGTCGAACCGGCCGGTGCCGACCGGCTGGCCCTTGCCGAGGCCCGCGTTGACGATCACGCGGTCGAGCGAGCCGAGATCGGCGCGAAACCGGTCGAACACGGTGAAAACGCGGTCGTGCTCGTTCACATCGAGGCTGCTGGTGACGACGGTGATGCCCGGGTAGGCCGCCTTGAGTTCGGCGGCCAGCCGGTCCAGCCGGTCGGTGCGCCGCGCGCAGAGCGCGAGGTTGCGGCCGCGGGCCGCGAACTGCCGGGCCATGCCCTCGCCGAGGCCCGAGCTGGCGCCGGTGATCAGGATGTTCTGCCGCAGGACCATGAACCGGATCCTACCGGCTGGTAACCAAACCGGTGGCCCGGCGCTGGGGGCATCGCCGGGCCACCGGTACCAGGTACGGCCATCGGCGGTGCACGGGGCGCGGACCGGCTGCCGGGGCCGAAGAAAACGCCGCGCCGGGGGCCCGGGCGCGACGGGTACGAAGGCCATACAAACTCGGCTGCGCAGGTCCGGGCAATGGTTCACAGTTGCCAGTACTAGGCCGTTCGCTCCAACGACTACGCCCTGATCAGGGCGGACCCTGCTAACGTCTGCGTGTCGGCTTGGGCACTCCAGGTGAACGGACCAGCGGCGGGGACGGTCGGATCAGGACATGGCGGGTGGAGCTGCGAACGGCGCCGGACCGGGCGCGGCGCAGGAGCGGACCGCGTTCGCGGCCGCGCTGCGGGCCGCCATCGCCACCAGCGGGCTCTCCCTCGACCGGATCCAGGCCCGGCTGCGCGCCCGCGGCACGGCGGTGAGCGTCACCGCGCTGAGCTACTGGCAGTCCGGCAAGCGCCAGCCCGAACGGTCCGGTTCGCTGTCCGCGGTGCGGGTGCTGGAAGAGATCCTCGGCGTGCCCACCGGTTCGCTGCTCGGCCTGCTGCCGCCGCCCCGGCCGCGGGGCAGCGCGGCGCGGCGGGACCGCGCCGGCGAGGAGCCGCTCACCTTCACCCGCGAGACGCTGCAGCCGCTGCTCGACCGCGTCGGCGCGCCGAACGCGCTGGACCAGCAGAACCAGCTCAAGCTCGTCGGCCTGCACGACCTGTGCGAGATCGCCGAGGACGGCGGCCAGCGCTCGGTCACGGCGCGCGCGGTCTTCCAAGCCGGCGCGGACGGCCAGGACCGCTGGCTTTTGGTGTACACCCAAGGAGACTCCGCGACGGTGCCCGAGCTGCACGCGGTCCGCAACTGCCGCGTCGGCCGGGCCGAAGTGGACGACGCGCACGGCATCCTCGTCGCCGAGCTGCTTTTCGAACGCACGGTGGACCGCGGTGAGACGCATCTGATCGAGTACACGCTGACCAACTCGGGCCCGCCGTACCCGGAATGCCGGAACACGCACTATCGCGAGTTCCGGCGGCCGGTGCGCGAATACCTGCTGGAGGTCCGGTTCACGCCCGAGGCCGTGCCCGCGCGGTGCTGGCAGTACGCCCGCCCGAACGACGGAACGCCGTCCCGCCGCCGCCTCGAACTCGACGGCGGGCACGGCGTCCACGCGGTGGCACTGGACTTCGGGCCGGGCCTCTACGGCATCGAATGGGAAGAGGACTCGTGAGTGTTGCGGACGGTTCTAACCGTCATGAACACTCACGAGCCCTGATCAGGAAAGCTTCGAGCGCAGGACCTTTCCGGTGGCGTTGCGCGGCAGCTCGTCCAGGAACTCGACGTCGCGCGGGACCTTGTAGCGGGCCAGGTTGGCCTTCACGTACTCGCGCACGCCCTCGACGTCCAGGGTCGAATTCTCGGCCCGCACGACAAAAGCCTTGAGGCGCTGGCCGAAGTCCGCGTCCTCGACGCCGATCACCGCCGCCTCCACCACGTCCTCGCGCTCGACGAGCAGGTTCTCCACCTCGATCGGGAACACGTTCTCGCCGCCGGAGACGATCATCTCGTCGTCGCGGCCGTCGATGAAGAGCAGGCCTTCTTCGTCGAAGTGGCCGACATCGCCGCTGGAGAGCAGGCCGTCGATGATCTCCTTGTGCCGCCCGTCGGTGTAGCCGCCGAAGCTGAGGCCGCTGCCGGCGAACACCCGCGCTGTCACGTGCGGCTCGGTGATCTTCTTGCCGGTCTCGTCGTACAGCGCGACGCGGCAGCCCACCGGCGCGCGGCCGACGGTGCCGGGCGCGCGCTGCCAGTCCTCCGGCGTCGCGACGGTGACGACCGCGACCTCCGTGGAGCCGTACAGGTTGTGCACCACGGGGCCGAACTCCTCGTTCGCGCGATTGCCGAGGTCCGGTGACAGCGCGGAGCCCGCGACGAAGATGATCCGCAGGCACGAGGTGTCGTACTTCGCGCGGGTCTCCGCGGGCAGGTCGACGATCCGCTGGAGCATCGTCGGCACCAGGACCAGCGCGGTGCAGCGGTGCTCGGCGATGCCCTTGAGCGCCTCCTCCGGGCTGAACTTCCGCCGCATCACCACGGTGCAGCCGAGCGCGAAGGACAGGATGAACTGAGAAAGCCCCGTGCCGTGGAACAGCGGCGCGCCCATGTACGTCGCTTCGCCGGCGCGCAGCGGGATGCGGTCCAGGAACTGGGCCGACGCCAGTGCCGAGGTGTGCGGCCGCGGCGCGCCCTTGGGCGTGCCGGTGGTGCCGCTGGTGAGCAGCACGAACCCGCCGGGCTTGACCGGCGAGGGCACCGGCCGGTCGTCGGTGCTGGCGATGACCTCGTCGAGCACCGGGATGGCCCGGCCGGAGTGGTCCTGGACCTGGTCGACCCAGGCCAGATACCGGTCGACCGACGGCGAGATCGCGTCCAGCAGGCCGGTGAACTCCTGGTCGTAGACGAGCGCCGTGACGCCTTCGCGCTCGGCGACGTCGGCCAGCTGCGGCTTCGCGAACCCGGTGTTCATCAGCAGCAGGCGCGCGCCGAGCTTGCCGGACGCGGCCATGGTCAGCACCAGCCCGCGGTGGTCGCGGCACAGCGCGGCGATCACCGAGCCCGGGCCGAGGCCGCGCTCGGACCAGGCCCTGGCCAGCGCGTTCGACTGGTCGTCGAGCTGCTTGAAGGTGAGCGGGCCGAGCTCGTCGATGATCCCGACGGCCGTGGGGTCGCGGCGGGCGGCGATGTGGTTGGCCCCGGCGAACGGGCCGTACTTGCGGAGCGCGACCAGCGACCGCACCCCCTCGTCGAGGCGGGGGAACGGGACCAGGCCCGCGCGGCGCATCACGTCGACGCTGCGGACGGTCTCCGTCACCTTGTCCGTGACCAGGCTGGCGAGCTCGGACACACCGGCCGGGTATCTCATCCGGGCACCTCCGTTGCTGCGGCGGGAGAGAGAGCCACACCGCCGTCGGCGTACCGGCGGTATGGGGGCTACTCGACAGTAGCCGAAGCCGGGCCGGCATGCACCAGGCAGCCGCGGCCGGGTTCGGCGCCCGGAATTGTCGGTGCCGTCGCGCACAATGCGGGGGTGCAGGTGATCACCGGGCAGGAGGAGGACTCCGGCTACACGATCGACGACCCGTCGGGGCCGCTGACCGGGCTGTCCGAGGCCGAGTGGGTGGCCGAGGTGCGGCGTCGGGAGGCGGACGGGGCGCCGCGATGGGTGTTCCCGTCGGTGGCGGCGCTCTACCCGGTGCTGGTCGCGGCCGGGGTGCGGGTGCGGCGGTGCCACGACCTGAGCCTGGCCGAGGGCTTGCTGCTGGCGTACGAGGGAGAGGAGGGGCAGTCGCGGAGCCTGCGGGCGGCGTGGGCGCGGGCGAACGGGCAGGAGCCGCCGGACGACGGGCCCGCTTTCGCCGGCGGGGGTGTCGGCGAGGTGGCGCAGCCGACGCTGTTCTCACCGCGCGGGCCGGGGCTGCCGGCCGGGGTGACGGTGCTGGCCGCCGCGCGGCGGGTGCTGGCGGAGCAGGAGAAGCGGGTCGCGGCCCTGCCCATGCCCGGGCGGATGCGGCTGCTGCTGGCCGCGGAGTCCGCGAGCGCGCTGGCCGCGGAGGAGATGACGGCCGACGGGCTGCCGTGGCGGGTCGACCTGCACCTGGAGCTGCTCGAACGGCGGCTGGGGCCGCGGGTCCCGGCCGGGCAGCGGCCGAAGGTGCTGGTGGAGCTGGCGGCGCGGATCACCGAGGCGTTCGGCGGCCGGGCGGTGAACCCGGACTCGCCGCCGAGCGTGGTGCGGGCGCTGGCGCGCGAGGGCATCGAGGTGCCGTCGGCGCGTAAGCACTTCCTGCGCGAGATCGACCATCCGGCCGTGGAACCGTTGCTGGAGTACAAGGAGCTGTCCCGGCTGCACTCGGCCAATGGCTGGGCCTGGCTCGAGGAATGGGTCGCCGACGGGCGGTTCCGGCCGCACTACATCGTCGGCGGGGTGGTGTCGGGGCGCTGGGCCACGCGCGGCGGCGGGGCGCTGCAGATCCCCAAGGTGCTGCGCACGTGCGTCCGGGCCGACCCGGGCTGGTCGCTGGTGGTGGCCGACGCGGCGCAGCTGGAGCCACGGGTGCTCACGGCACTGTCCGGCGACCGCCGGCTCGCGGAGGTCGCCGCGGCCACGGACCTGTACGCCCGCCTGGGCGAGGCGCTGTTCTCCGGCGCGAGGTACGTGCCGGTGGTCGCCGGCGACACGCGCGACGACCGGTCGAAGGCGAAGATCGCCATGCTGTCGGCCATGTACGGCGGCACCTCCGGCGAGGCCGGCCCGCTGCTGGCCTTGCTGCGCCAGCGTTTCCCGGACGCCGTGTCCTATGTGGAGCATGCTGCCGCGGCTGGCGAACGCGGCGAACGCGTGCGCTCCCGCCTGGGCCGCACCTCCCCCGCCCCGTCGGCGGCGTGGCGAGCCCTGACCGGCGGCGTCGCCGACGACGAGGCCGCGGAAACCCGCGCCCGCCGCGCGTCCCGCGGCTGGGGCCGGTTCACCCGCAACTTCGTCGTGCAGGCCAGCGCGGCGGACATGACCGCAGTACTGCTCGCGACCCTGCGCCAGCGGCTGCCCGCTCCCGCCCACCTGGTCTTCTTCCAGCACGACGAGGTCATCGTGCACACCCCGGCCGCCCTCGCGGGCGAAGTGTCGGACCTCATCGAAGCCAGCGTGGCGGAATCCGCCCGTCTGCTGTTCGGCGAGGCCTGCCCGGTCCGGTTCCCCATGCACATCGCCCCGGTGGAGACGTACGCAGACGCGAAGTAGGCGGCTGTCGATCCCTTGGCAGAATGGTCATCCGGCCGAACCTGGGGGAACACGATGGCGCGCTCACTGTCCCGCACCACAACCGCGCTCTGGACCGCCGTCCCCTTGCTGTTCGGGCTCGCCCTTCTGGCCTACCTCGCGGGCGGCGCCCTCACCGCGATCGACGAGGTCCGGGAACGGTGCGCGAAGGAGATCGTCCCCGCCAGCGCCCCGCTCGACCACATGGACGGCGGTTTCCTGCCCCTGCACTGGACTTGCGTCTTCGAGGACGGCACCACCTACGAGGGCGTCCCCTCCTGGACCAATCCGGTGGTGTTCGGCGCACTGGGTGGCATCATGGCCTGTGTGATGGCGAGCCTGGTGCTGGATCGGCGTTTCCGGGGCAGGGCACGAAACTCGCCCACCTGATGCGGGAGATCGTTGCGACGCCAGGTTGTACCGCATCACCCGTCCCACCAGCCCGGCGAATGATCACCGACCACACGGCCTACCCGACAAGCCAGTCGTTCGGAGCAACGGGAGTAGCTGCTCGTACAGTTTGCGATTGTTCAACGAGCCCGAAATCAGCCGTGCAGCGCTATCGTGGCCGGGCCGTCGATCACTACGTTGAGATCACATGATGCGAAAGTCGACAAGAAAACTACTGGGAAGTCTCTGGGGATATCTTCTTCTCGCCGCCGTGGTCCTGTTGTGGTTCATGCCTTCCGTCGGTCCCGGAGCGATCGCGATCCTGTCGGCTTTTGTCGTCCTCTACTGCCTGTTCCAATCGCCGATGTGGTGTTGCGCCGACACTCGCCGGGGCGAGTTCTGCCGCAACAACGCCTACGGTCTTCTCATGGGCTGTCACTTGCGGCAGCACAAGTCGCAGAAGTTCAAGTTGATGATCCGGCAGCAGGCGTGGAGCAAAGCAGCCCGGCGAGTGTTCAGCGGAGTGGGTGGTCAGGCCGCCACTTTTTCCGCATTCGCGGGGATGCTCTCGGCGGGAGTGGCGACCGTTGCGTTCATCGTGAAATGAACGCAAGCCCTCAGGCGAACGCGTCGTCCAGTGCCTTGGTGATGCGTTTGAGCGAAACCGGATGCGCGGTTCCCAGCGTCTGGGCGAAGAACGAGACCCGGAGTTCCTCGATCATCCAGCGCACCTCGTTCAGCGCCGGCGAAGACGTGCCCGGCGGCAGGGAAGCCAGCGCCGCGCGGTACTCGCCGGTGATCCAGGCGACGTCGGCCGTGCGCTGGAGGTCGCGGGTGGGCTCGGTGGGCAGCTTCTCCAGGCGGCGCTCGATGCCGCGCAGGTAGCGGACCACGTGGCGCAGCCGGGGCGCGCCGGTTTCGGTCACGAAACCCGGGTACACCAAGCCGTCCAGCTGGGCGCGGATGTCGGCCAGTGACTCCGCCGGGCCGCGGGCGTCCGGCAGCTGCGTCTCGACGTCGTTGGCCGCGCGCAGGATGCGCTCCACCTCCGTCAGCACGTCCAGCACGGCCGGGTTGAGGCCCGCGCGCACCTGCTCCAGCAGCTTCGCGAAACCCGCCTCGGCCCAGACCGGGCCGCCGGCCGCGGCCATCAGCGAGTCCACCGCGCAGTCGACGCAGTCCTCCAGCAGCGCGGCGACGCTGCCGTGCGGATTGCGGTTCAGCACCAGCTTCGAGGAGTTCGACAGCGAGCGGGTGATGAACTTCATCGGCGAGTTCAGGTTCAGCCGCAGCATCCGCCGCGTGCCGGCCCACATCGCGTGCTCCTGCTGCGCCGGGGTGTCCAGCAGCCGCACGGCCACGGACGCGCCCTCGTCCACCAGCGCCGGGTACGCCTTGACGTCGTGCCCGCGCTGCTTGGAAGCGAACACCTTCGGCAGCTCGCCGAACGCGGGCGCGGTCAGCCCCGCCTTCTCGATGCTGTTGGCCGCGCGGGAAATCGTCTCGCGCACGCGGGGGGCCAGCCGCCGTTTCAGCTCCTCGATGTCCTTGCCCTCGGCGACTTTCTTGCCCCGCTCGTCGACGATCCGGAACGTCATCCGCAGGTGCTCCGGCACCGCCGCGAGGTCCCACGCGGAGTACGGCACCTCGACGCCGCGCAGCGCCTCCAACTCGTCCGAGAGCACGTCGACCAGCGGACCGTCCGAAGGGGACACTCGCGAAAGGACGTACTTCGCGGTGTCCGGTGCCGGCACGAAGTTGCGCCGCAACGCCTTCGGCAGCGATTTGACCAGCTGCGTCGCCAGTTCCTCGCGCAGGCCGGGCACCTGCCAGTCGAAGCCGTCGGCGCTCACCTGGTTCAGCACCGGCAGCGGGATGTGCACAGTGACGCCGTCGGCGTCCGCGCCCGGCTCGAACTGGTAGGTGAGCTTGAAGACCAGCGAGCCCTGCGTCCACGAGTCCGGGTAGTCCGACTCGCGCACCCCGCCCGCGGTTTCGTTGATCAGCATGGACTTCTCGAACGACAGCGCGTCCGGGTCGTCGCGCCGGGCCTTCTTCCACCAGCTGTCGAAGTGCCGCACCGAAACCACGTCGGCCGGCACGCGCTGGTCGTAGAACTCGAACAGCGTCTCGTCGTCCACCAGGATGTCGCGGCGCCGCGCCCGGTTCTCCAGGTCCTCGACCTCGTCGAGCAGCGCGCGGTTCTCGGCGAAGAACTTGTGGTTCGTCTGCCAGTCGCCCTCCACCAGCGCGTGGCGGATGAACAGCTCACGCGACAGCTCGGGGTCGATGCGGCCGTAGTTCACTCGCCGGTCGGCGATCAGCGGGACGCCGTACAGCGTCACCTTCTCCACCGCCATCACCGCGCCCTGCTTGCGCTCCCAGTGCGGCTCGGAGTAATTGCGCTTGACCACGTGCGCGGCCAGCGGCTCGACCCACTCCGGCTCGATCCGCGCGTTGACCCGGCCCCACAGCCGCGAGGTCTCGACCAGCTCGGCCGACATCACCCAGCGCGGCTGCTTCTTGAACAGCGACGAGCCCGGGAACACGCTGAACCGCGCGCCGCGGGCGCCGAGGTAATCGCCCTTCGCCGGGTCCTTGAGCCCGATGTGCGAAAGCAGCCCGGCGATCAGCGAGGTGTGCACCCGCTGCGGCTCGGCCGGCGTGGTGTTCAACGCGATGCCCAGCGGCTTCGCGAGCTGACGCAGCTGGCTGAAGATGTCCTGCCACTCGCGCACCCGCAGGTAGTTCAGGTACTCGCTGCGGCACAGCCGGCGGAACTGGTTGCCGGTCAGCGCCTTCTGCTGCTCGGCCAGGTAGTCCCAGAGCTTGAGGTAGGCCAGGAAGTCCGAGGTCGGGTCGGCGAACCGGGCGTGCTGGGCGTCGGCCGCCTGCTGCTTCTCCGCCGGCCGCTCGCGCGGGTCCTGAATGGACAGTGCGGCGGCGATGATCATCACCTCACGCACGCAGCCGTTGCGCGAGGCCTCCAGCACCATGCGCGCCATCCGCGGGTCCACGGGCAGCAGCGCGAGCTGGCGCCCGGTCTCGGTCAGGCGGGTGGTCTCGTTCGCGTCGAACGCGCCCAGCTCCTGCAGCAGCTGCACCCCGTCGGCGATCTGACGGCGGTCCGGCGGCTCCACGAACGGGAACGCGGCCATGTCGCCGAGCCCGAGCGAGGTCATCTGCAGGATCACCGACGCCAGGTTGGTGCGCAGGATCTCCGGGTCGGTGAACTCGGGCCGGGCGTCGAAGTCGTCCTCGGAGTACAGCCGGATGCAGATGCCGTCCGAGGTCCGGCCGCAGCGGCCCTTGCGCTGGTTGGCCGATGCCTGCGAGACGGGCTCGATCGGCAGCCGCTGCACCTTCGTGCGGTGGCTGTAGCGGGAGATGCGCGCGGTGCCCGGGTCGATCACGTACTTGATGCCCGGCACGGTCAGCGAGGTCTCGGCGACGTTCGTGGCCAGCACGATGCGACGGCCGGTGTGGCGCTGGAACACCCGGTGCTGATCGGCGGACGAAAGCCGCGCGTACAGCGGGAGCACCTCGGTGTTGCGCAGGTCCAGCCGGTTGAGCACGTCCGCGGTGTCGCGGATCTCGCGCTCGCCGGAGAGGAACACCAGCACGTCGCCCGGGCCCTCGGCGCACAGCTCCTCGACGGCCTCGGCGATGGCCTGCGTCTGGTCGCGGTCCGGGTCGGCGCCGGGGTCGTCCGGGTCGACGAGCGGCCGGTAGCGGACCTCGACCGGGTAAGTCCGGCCGGAAACCTCGACGATCGGTGCTTTGTTGAAGTGCTCCGAGAATCGCTCCGGGTCGATGGTCGCCGAGGTGATGATCACCTTGAGGTCGGGCCGGCGCGGCAGCAGCTGCTTGAGGTAGCCGAGGATGAAGTCGATGTTGAGGCTGCGCTCGTGCGCCTCGTCGATGATCAGCGTGTCGTACTGGCGCAGCATCGGGTCGGTCTGGATCTCGGCCAGCAGGATGCCGTCGGTCATCAGCTTGACCAGGGTGTCCTGTCCGGACTGGTCGGTGAAGCGGACCTTGTAGCCGACGGCGTCGCCCAGCTCGGTCTTCAGCTCGCCGGCGATCCGGTCGGCGACCGTGCGCGCGGCCAGCCGCCGCGGCTGCGTGTGCCCGATCTGGCCGCGGATGCCGCGGCCCAGCTCCAGGCAGATCTTCGGCAGCTGCGTGGTCTTGCCCGAGCCGGTCTCCCCCGCGACGATCACCACCTGGTGGTCGCGGATCGTGTCGCCGATCTCGTCCTTGAGCCGGCTGACGGGCAGCTCGGCCGGGTACTCGATCTTCGGCACGTTCTCGCGCCGGCGCTGCACCTGCAGCTCGGCGGCGTCGAAGTCGGCCGCCAGCTTTTCGGCCACGGCCTGCTTGTCACGGGCCCTGCGGGCACCGTCCAGCCGCCGCCGAAGCCGATGCTCGTCACGCGACATCAACTCGGGCAGCCGGGCGCGCAGCGCTTCGAGCGGGGATTGAGTGGACATACTTGGGCCAAGGATAGCCGTGCGTGACGGACGGGGCTCCTGAATATGCCGCTCGCGACAGCTCGTGAGTGTTCATGCCGGTTCTAACCGTCATAAACACTCACGAGCTTCTCAGGGCGTGGGCAGCAGGCGCCGCGGGAGCAGCCAGGTCAGCCGTTCCGAGCGCACCACTGCCAGCGGCCCGATCACCGCGAGGAGCAGTACGTACCCCGCGACGAACGGGGCCACCCGCTCGTCCAGCCCGGCCGTCGTGGCCATCGCGGCCAGCACCAGCGAGAACTCGCCGCGGGTCAGCACGGTCAGGCCGATGTTCACCCCCGCCTGCCGGTCGAACGAGTGCAGCCGGGCGGCGAAGGCCCCCGCCGCGAGGTTGAGCACGAGCGTCAGCGCGACGGCCGCGAGCACCGGGAGCACCGCCGTCCCGACCGCCCGCGGGTCGATGGACAGGCCGAAGATGAAGAAGAACAGCGCACCGAACGCGTCCCGCAGCGGCAGGACCAGCTTGTGCACCCGCGGGGCGACCTTCGAGCTGCCGAGCATCATGCCGACCATGAACGCGCCGATCGCGTCGGACACCCCGACCTCTTCGGCGACGGCCGCCCCGAGCACGGCGACGCCCACGAAGCAGACCGTCAGCAGCTCGTCGTCCGCCGAGCCGAAGAGCTTCGAGACCGCGCGACCGCCCCAGCGGGCCAGCGCGGCCAGCACCAGCAGGAAGCCGAACGCCTTGCCGAAGTCGGCCAGCGCCGCGCCGAAGCCGTCCGCGCCGCTGAGCACCGGCTGCAGCAACGCCAGGTAGAGCGCGAGGAACAGGTCCTCCAGCACGATGATGCCCATGATCAGCCGGGACTCGGGGTTGTTCAGCCGCCGGGTCTCCAGCAGCAGCTTCGTGACGATCGCGGACGAGGAGATGCCGATGGCGCCGGCGATCACCAGCGCCTCGCGCGTGCCCCAGCCCAGGGTGAAGCCGAACGCGAGCCCGCCGCCGACGTTGAGCAGTAGGTAGCCCAGCCCGGCGCCGACCAGCCGGCGGCCGCCGCGCGCGAGGTCGTCGAGGGAGAATTCGAGGCCGAGGTAGAACAGCAGGAACACCAGGCCGAGGGCGGCCAGCACGCCGAGCTCACCCGGGTTGTCCACAAGGGACAGACCGGGGGTGTTGGGGCCGAAGACGAAACCGGCCAGCATGAAGAGGGGAATCGTGGGCAGCCCGATCCGGGCGCCGAGGCGGGCGACGACTCCGGCGGCGAGGAACGCGCCGCCGACGGCCAGCAAAGCATGACCGTTGCTCATGGGGGACTCCTCCGGAGCTTGAGTACGGGGTGACCAGGGCGTACTCAGCCGCGCGGTGGGCCGCGGGCCTCCGGCGCGCGGACCGGCCGGAACGGGGCGTCCGGGCGAACTTCCGCGGCCATCGGGCCGACCGCCGGGCGCGGCGGCGTCACCACCGCGGGCGGTTCGGCGAACGGCAGCGGGTGCGACGCGTGCAGCGTCGGCCGATGCCCGGGCACGGCAGCCGGAGCCGGTGCCGCGGCACGGGCCGAGTGCGCCACCGCCGAGGTACTCGAAACCGTTGCGGTTTCAGGGAAAACTCCACCCAGGAACAGGGCGAGCAGCACCAGGAGGAGGATGGACCGGTGCCGTGGCGCGGAGGCGACGGCAGCAGTCATCGTGCTTCCACTTTACCATCTCTTTAACGTCCATTGTGGACCTGCCCGCCGAGAGATCGGTCACGTGCGAAGAGCCGGCCCGGCGGTAGCATCGGCGCCACACCTACCGGGAGGCACACCGATGGCCGACTACGACGTGGTCCTGTTCGGCGCCACGGGCTTCACCGGCGCGTTGACGGCGGAGCACCTCGCGCGCTCGGTCCCGCCCGGCTGCCGCTGGGCGCTGGCGGGCCGCAACCCCGGCAAGCTGGACGCGCTGCGCACCCGGCTCGCGGAGAGCGACGACAGTCTCGGCGACCTGCCGCTGCTGACCGCGGACGTCACGGACGAGGCCTCGCTGCGGGCCGTCGCCGCGTCCGCGAAGGTCGTGATCAGCACGGTCGGCCCGTACCTGGAATACGGCGAGCCGCTGGTCGCCGCGTGCGCCGCGGAGGGCACCGATTACGTCGACCTGACCGGCGAGCCCGAGTTCGTCGACCGGATGTACCTCGCCTACCACGCGAAGGCCGCCGAGACCGGCGCGCGGCTGGTCCACTGCTGCGGCTTCGACTCGATCCCGCACGACCTCGGCGCCCACTACACCGTTCAGCAGCTGCCCGAGGGCGTCCCGCTCCAGGTGGACGGCTACGTGCGAGTCGGCGCGATGCCCTCGGGCGGCACCTTCCTCACTGCGATGACGTCGTTCGGGCGCTACTCGCAGATGACGCGCGCGGCCCGTGACCGCGCCGCGGCCGAACCCGCGCTCGCCGGCCGCACCGTGCGCACCCCGGCGGGCACCCCGCACCGCGCCCCCGGGACCAGGCACTGGGCCGTGCCGCTGCCCACGATCGACCCGCAGATCGTCGGGCATTCGGCGCGGGCGTCCGAGCGGTACGGCCCCGAATTCCGCTACCGGCATTTCGCGGCTTTCGCGCACCTGCCTTCGCTCGCGGCGGGGGCCGTGGGGATGGGCGCTCTCGTCGCGGCCGCGCAGGTGCCGCCGGCCCGCCGGGCGCTTTCGCGGCTGCTCGCACCCGGGCAGGGCCCGAGCCCGGAACGCCGGGCGCGGTCATGGTTTTCCGTGCGTTTCGAGGGCACCGGCGGCGGTGAGCACGTGACCACGGAGGTCTCCGGCGGCGACCCCGGCTACGACGAGACGGCGAAGATGCTCGGCGAATCCGCGCTCTGCCTCGCCTTCGACGAGCTGCCGGAGACCGCGGGCCAGGTCACCACGGCCACCGCGATGGGCGACGCGCTGATCGGGCGGCTCACCCGCGCCGGGATGACCTTCCGGACGCTCTGACCTGCGACGCGACCCGGGTGGTGTACGCGGATCGGGCCTCGGGATCGAGCGAGGTCAGCGCCCGGTCGTCGCCGATCAGCGTGCGCGCGAGCGCCATCAGCGGCTCCGGCGTGAGCGCGGCCAGCAGGTCCCAGCCGCCGACGTAACGCGGCACCGGGATCTCCGCGCGACGGCTGCGGCAGCTGCCGACCACCGCCCGCGCGACGTCCTCGGGGTCCACTGTGGGCAGTCCCCGGCCGAGCGGCACGCCCGAGGCCAGCCCGGTCCGGACGGCGCTCGGCAGGACCGCGCTCACGCTGACCCCGCTGGACGCGTACTCCCGGCGGACCGCGGCCGTGAGGCCCACGGCGGCGAACTTGCTCGCGTTGTACACCGCCATGCCGGGCAACGGGATCTTGCCCGCCATCGACGCGACGTTCACCACGTGCCCGCGGCCGCGCGCGATCATGCCCGGCAGCACCAGCCGCAGGCCGAGCACCAGGCCCCAGACGTTGACGTCGAAGGTGGTGCGGCCCAGCTCGTCCGGCTCCTCCAGGAAGTCGCCCAGCGGCATCACCCCGGCGTTGTTCACCAGCACGTCGACGCGGCCGAACTCCTCGGTGACCGCGTCGATGAAGGCGGCGAACGAGTCCCGCTCGCGCACGTCCAGCGAGTAGGCCCGGCCGCCGAACGCGGCCGCGGCTTCCTCTGCGACCGCGGTGTCCAGGTCGCCGACGCACACCGTCGCGCCGGCGCGGGCGAACTCCTCGGCGGTCGCCCGGCCGATGCCGCGGCCGCCGCCGGTCACGGCGACCACGCAGCGGCTCAGGTCAAGGGTGGGATACCAAAAAGGCCGGAACGGTTTGGTATTTACCAGCACAGCGCGCATCGGCGGGCTCCTCTTCGGACACCAGGTAGTCGGATTCGGCGAAGGCGCCGACCTCCCCGCGCAGCCGCCCGGTCGAGAACGGCCAGCTGAAGCTGTTGCGCCCGTTGACATCCGTGTAGTAACTCGAACAGCCACCCGACTGGTACACGGTGCCCGGCAGCGCGGCCTGTACCTCGGCGTTGAAGCGGTCCTGCGCCTCGCGTCGCACTTCGAGAGTTCCCGGACCAGTGCGCAGAACGGCCGCGACGACGTGCCGCAGCTGCGCCTCCATGATCATGAACGCCGAGGTGTGGCCGGTGCCGAGGCTCGGCCCGAGCAGCAGGTACAGGTTCGGGAAGCCGGCCACCGACGTGCCTCGGTAAGCCTGCGGGCTGCCCTGCCAGTGGTCGTCCAGGCTGCGGCCGTCGGCGTCGAAAACCCGGGCGGACACGGGCATGTCGAGGATGTGGAAACCGGTGCCGAAGATGATGGCGTCGACCTCGGCCGACGAGCCGTCCGCTCCGATCACCCGTGCGCCCTCCACCGCGCGCACCGCCGTCGGGTGGACGTCCACAGTGGACCGCGTGAGCGCCCGGTAGTAGGTGTTGGACATCAGCAGCCGCTTGCAGCCCAGGGTGTAATCCGGGGTCAGAGCCCGGCGCAGCGCCGGATCTCGCACGGTCAGGCGCAGGTGCGCGAGCCCGATCCGCTGCACCTGCCGCAGCAGCCACGGGTGCCGGAAGCCGTAGCCGAGCGCCTCCATCAGCCCGTACTCGGCCGACCGCAGCGCCCGACGCAGCGCCGGGAACTGCCGCACCACCAAGCGTTCCAGGCCCGGCACAGCGTGGTCGGGCTTCGGCAGCACCCACTGCGCGGTGCGCTGGAACAGGTGCAGCCGCGCCACCTCCGGCGCGATCTCGGGCACGAACTGCACCGCCGACGCGCCGGTGCCGATCACCGCGACGCGCTTGCCCGCCAGGTCGTAGCCGTGGTTCCAGCGGGCGGAGTGGAAGACCTCGCCCGGAAACGCGTCGAGCCCCGGCAGGTCCGGGATCCGCGGCTCGTGCCACGGTCCGGTGCCGGCCACCAGGATCCGCGCGGTGTACCGGCCGTCGGAGGTCTCCAGCTCCCAGCGGGCGCCGGTCCACTGTGCCCGCGTCACCTCGACGCCGAACCTGATGCGGCCGGCCACGCCGAAGCGCTCGGCGGTGTCCCGCAGGTATTCGCGGATCTCGGCCTGGCCCGCGAACGCGCGGCTCCACTCCGGATTCGGCGCGAACGAGTAGGAGTACAGCGCGGACGGGACGTCGCAGGCGCAGCCGGGATAGGTGTTGTCGCGCCAGGTGCCGCCCAGGCCGTCGGCCTTCTCCAGCACCGCGAGGCTTTCCACGCCCGCCTGCGTCAGCCGGATCGCCGCGCCCAGCCCGGACGCCCCGGCGCCGATAACCAGCACTTCGTAGTCGCGCATTTTCGGAGACTAGCAGTATCTCAATACCGACGGTACCCCGATTGGCCGGACGTTTAGAGTGCTCCCATGGCCCGACTCACCCGCGCGGAAAGCCAGGCGCGCACCCGCGAGCAGCTCGTCGACACCGCGAAGGAGCTGTTCCTGCGCGACGGGTACTCGGTGACCTCGCTGGAGAAGGTCGCCGACGAGGCCGGGTACTCCAAGGGCGCCGTCTACTCGAACTTCCGCGGCAAGGACGAGCTGTGCCTGGCCGTGCTCGACCGGATCCACGACGAGCAGGTGAACCTCGTCGCGGGCGCGCTGGCGGGCGCCGAGGGGATGGAAGGCCTGCTCACGGCGTTCCAGGCCTGGGCCGAGCGCAGCATCGGCGACGAGGCGTGGACGGCGCTGGAGGTCGAGTTCGCCACCAACGCCCGCCGCGACCCGCACGTGCGCGCGGAGCTGGCGAGCCGCGACAAGGCCATCCGGGACACCATCGCCGACCTGCTCGCCGGCTACGCCGAGCGGTTCGGCATCACCCTGCCGATGCCGGCCGGCGACGCGGCGACGGCGCTGCTCAGCCTGGGCATCGGCCTCGGCGTGCAGCGCGCGATCGACCCGGCCATCCCGGTGCACGTGCTGCCGGACGTCATCCGGCTGTTCGCCGGCGGCGGCTCGTCCACAAAGGACTGACCCGCGGAATTCCGTTTTGCCCCTTGCCGTCTGAGTCACTCTTGGTTATCGTGGCGCTACGCCGCAGCAGCACCCGAAGCACCGTTTCCCCGGCCCGGCCAGGGAATTCGAGGCTTCGATTGTCCTGTCCACGTGTGCTCCCCCTGCGGAAAGGGATCCCCAGCCCATGCGCAAGACGATGCGGCCTGTCCTCGTCACCGGCCTTTCGGTGGCCTCGGCCCTCGCTGTCGTGATCGCCACCCCCGCCCTGTCCTCGGCCGCCCCCGCGGCGCCACCCGCGCTGTCGGCCGCCGCACCGCTCCGGATCTCCGACGGCGACCTGTCTTCGCCGGAGAAGAAGGAAATCGCGATGGAACTGGTGTCGAGCGCGGAGAACTCCTCGCTCGACTGGAAGGCGCAGTACTCCTACATCGAGGACATCGGCGACGGCCGCGGCTACACCGCCGGCATCATCGGCTTCTGCTCCGGCACCGGCGACATGCTGGAGCTGGTGCGGGCGTACACCGACGCCGTGCCGGACAACCCGCTGGCGAAATACCTGCCCGCGCTGGAGAAGGTGAACGGCTCCGATTCGCATGACGGGCTCGGCTCGGCGTTCGAGAGCGCTTGGAAGGAGGCCGCGGGGACCGCGGAGTTCCAGGCCGCGCAGGACAGCGAGCGCGACCGCGTGTACTTCGACCCGGCCGTGAACCAGGGCAAGTCCGACGGCCTCGGCGTGCTCGGCCAGTTCATCTACTACGACGCCATCGTGATGCACGGCCCCGGCGACAGCTCCGACAGCTTCGGCGGCATCCGCAATTCCGCGCTCCAGCAGGCGAAACCGCCGTCGCAGGGCGGTGACGAGACCACCTACCTCAAGGCGTTCCTCGACGCCCGCAAGGTGGTCATGAAGCAGGAGGAGGCGCACGCGGACACCTCGCGCGTCGACACCGAGCAGTTGGTGTTCCTCAACGACGGCAACCTCGACCTGCACACGCCGCTGAAGTGGCAGGTCTACGGCGACCCGTATGAGATCAACTGACGCCGGCCGCGCGGGAGGCCCGGGATTACTCCGCTCGGGCCTTCCGCGCTCGGCCATCACCCCTAAGATCGCCGGGTATGAGGCGACTTCTGGTGGTGCTGCTCTGTGCCGCGGCCGCCGCGATCTTCGGCGCGGACGGGCTTTCCGACGCCGCGCCGGGCGCCACCGCCGAACACCTGCCGCTGGCGTACAGCGGCTCGGCCCAGCAGGTGGTCACCGTGGTGGCCACTTCCCCGTCGTCGACCACGGCTGTGCTGACGGCCTGGCAGAAGTCCGGCGGACGGTGGGCGCGGGCACTCGGGCCCTACCCGGCGTTCGTGGGCGCCGACGGCGTCGGGAAGGCCGGCGAGTCCACTTCGCACACACCGGCCGGGGTGTTCACGCTGACCGAGGCGTTCGGGATCCAGCCCAGCAACGGGACCCGGCTGCCGTACCGGCAGGTCGGCCGCTCGGACTGGTGGGTCTCCGACGTGCGGTCTCCGTTCTACAACCAGCATTACTCCTGCGCCCCTGGCCACTGCCCGTTCGACGAGTCGGCGGGTGAGGACCTCGGCGCGGCCGGCCCGGTCTACGACCACGCGACGGTGATCGACTACAACCGCAACCCGGTCGTTCCCGGCGCCGGGTCGGCGTTTTTCCTGCACGTGTCGGCGGGCAGGCCGACGGCCGGCTGCGTCGCGATCCCGGGCGCCGACCTGGACGCGGTGATGCGGTGGCTGGACCCGGCGGCCCGGCCGGTGATCACCATCGGGGTGGCCTGAAGACTCGTGAGTGTTTATGCCGGTTCTAACCGGCATAAACACTCACGAGTCACTGGGCGAGCAGGTCTTCCGCCGTGCGGGTGTTGATGATCCGGTCCGCGGCCAGCCCGGCCTTTTCGGCCCGGACGCAGCCGTAGACCTGCCAGTCCAGCTGGCCGGGGGCGTGCGCGTCGCTGTCGATGGCGAATTCGCAGCCGAGTTCGGCGGCCAGGCGCAGCAGGCGCATCGGCGGGTCGAGGCGTTCCGGGCGTGAGTTGATCTCGACCGCGACGCCGTTCTCACGGCAGGCGGTGAACACCTTCTCCGCGTCGAAAACCGACTCCGGACGCCCCTGGCCGCGGACGAGGCGGCCGGTGCAGTGCCCGAGGACGCGCACGTGCGGGTTGGCCACCGCGTCCAGCAGGCGCGGGGTCATCTCGCGCGCCGGCATCCGCAGTTTCGAGTGGACGCTCGCCACCACGAAGTCCAGCCGGGACAGCAGGTCCTCGGTCTGGTCCAGGCCGCCGTCCAGCAGGATGTCGACCTCGATGCCGTGCAGCAGCCGGAACGGGGCCACCGCCTCGTTCACGCGCGCGACCTCGTCCATCTGGCTGCGCAGCCGCTCGGCGGACAGGCCGTGGGCGACGGTGAGCCGCGGCGAGTGGTCGGTCAGGACCATCCATTCGTGGCCGAGCGCGCGGCCCGCCTCCGCCATCTCCAGGATCGGGCTGCCGCCGTCGGACCAGTCGGAGTGGGTGTGGCAGTCGCCGCGGAGAGCGGCGCGCAGCGGGCCGCCGTCGGGCAAATCCGCTTCGCCGACCTTCGCCGCATACGCCGGGACGCGGCCCGCCCAGGCGTCCTCGATCACGCCGGCGGTCGCCTTGCCGATCCCCTTCAGCGCCTGCAGCGTGCCGGACCGGATACGGCTCTCCAGTTCCTCGGGCGAAAGCCGGTCGACGACGCTCGCGGCCTGCCGGAAGGCGCGCACGCGGTAGGTCGGCTCACCCGCGCGCTCCAGCTGGAACGCGATGTCGCGTAATGCCCGGGCCGGATCCATACGTCCTGTTCTACCCCCGCGGCGGGAGCTCGTGCAGCTCGACGTCCACCAGTTCGCCGCCGCGGATCTCGGCGGTCTGGTACGTGCAGAACGGCTGGCGCCGCCGGTCCGTGGGCGAGCCCGGGTTGAGCAGCCGCAGGCCGCCGGGGGTCACCGAGTCCCACGGGATGTGGCTGTGGCCGAACACGAGCACGTCCGCGTCCGGGTACAGGGCGTCGCAGCGCTGCTCGCGGCCCTTGGCGTCGCCCGTCTCGTGCACCACGGCCAGCCGGACGCCGCCGAGGTCCACCCGCGCCACCTCGGGCAGCCACGCCCGCAGCTCCGGGCCGTCGTTGTTGCCGTACACGGCCACCAGCCGCTTGCTCGCCACCGCCAGCTGGTCGAACGCGTCCAGGTCGACCCAGTCGCCGGCGTGCACGACGACGTCGGCCAGCGCCACCTCGGCCCAGACCTCCTCGGGCAGCTCCTTCGCCCGTTTCGGCAGATGGGTGTCCGCCACGAGCAGCAGCCGCACGCCGGTCACGCCTCCTGCTCCCCGATCGCGTCGAGCACCCGCTCGAGGAACGAGCCGATGTGCTTGCGCAGCAAGTCTTCCGCACCCGCGGCGTCGCCCTTCTTCGCGGCGGCCAGCACGGCCTTGTGCTCGGCCCACTCCTTGCGCCAGCTCGGGCTCGCGTCCCAGCCGACCACGGTGATCAGCGCGGCCCGGTCCTTGAGGTCGTCCAGGATGGACACCAGCAGCGGGTTGCCGCAGCCGAGGTAGAGGGCCCGGTGGAACCGGCGGTTGAGCAGGCTCAGCGCGGCGTGGTCCTTGTCCGCGAGGGCGGCCGAGGCCTCCTTCAGCGCCTCCGCGGCGTCCTCGAACAGCGACGGGTCGCGCCGCTCGACCGAGCGCCGGACGGCCTCGGGCTCGAGCACCATCCGCACGTCGTAGACCGACTTCGCCAGCTCCGCGTCGACCACGCACACCGAAGCGCCCTTGTACGGGCTGAACGTCACCAGCCCCGAGTTCGACAGCACCTTCAGCGCCTCGCGCACCGGCGTCTTCGACACGCCCAGCCGCTGCGCCAGCTCGGCCTCCACCAGCGGCTGCCCCGGCCGCAGCTCCCGGGTGAGGATGCCGCGCCGGATCTCCTCCAGCACCACTTCGGTCCGGGAGGCGGGAAGGCTGAACGTCGGTGGCATCGGGCGCTCCAGGCTCTCGCGAGATCTGTGTTGTCCAACTTAGCCAAGCGCGGCGTCGCCGGGTCCCGCGGCGCGCTCGGTGCGAATGATCGTATATCAGATGCCATACTCGGGTGGACGAGGAAAGAGGTGGGGACAACCGTGGCCATCAGGAAACCCGAGGACCTCCGCAGCCACCGCTGGTTCGGCGGCGACGAGCTGCGCAGCTTCAGCCACCGGGCGCGGGCCCGCCAGCTGGGTTATCTGCCCGAGGAGCACCTCGGCAAGCCGGTTATCGCGATCCTCAACACCTGGAGCGACATCAACCCGTGCCACATGCACCTGCGGGAACGCGCCGAGCAGGTGAAGCGCGGCGTCTGGCAGGCGGGCGGCTTCCCGCTGGAGTTCCCCGTGGCGACGCTCTCGGAGACCTACCAGAAGCCCACGCCGATGCTCTACCGCAACCTGCTGGCGATGGAGACCGAGGAGATCCTGCGGTCCTACCCCATCGACGGCGCGGTGCTGATGGGCGGCTGCGACAAGACCACCCCGGCCCTGCTGATGGGCGCGGCCAGCGCCGGGCTGCCGGCGATCTTCGTGCCCGCCGGGCCGATGCTGCGCGGGCACTGGCGCGATCAGACCCTCGGCAGCGGTACCGACATGTGGAAGTACTGGGACGAGCGGCGCGCCGGGCTGATCGGTGACGCGGAGCTGGCCGAGCTGGAGCGCGGCCTCGCCCGCTCCCCCGGCCACTGCATGACGATGGGCACGGCGTCCACCATGACCTCGGCCGCCGAGGTGCTGGGACTGACGCTGCCGGGCGCGGCGTCGATCCCCGCCGTCGACTCCGCGCACCACCGGATGGCCGCGGCGAGCGGAGCGCGGATCGTCGGGCAGGTCTGGGAGGACCTGACCATCACGAAGATCCTCGACCGGTCCGCGTACGAGGATGCGATCACCACCGTGCTCGCGCTCGGCGGCTCGACCAACGCGCTGATCCACCTGATCGCGATGGCCGGGCGCAGCGGGATCGGCCTGACGCCCGCCGATTTCGACGCCATCGCCCGGCGCGTCCCGGTGCTGGCGAACATCCGTCCCGGCGGCGCGTGGCTGATGGAGGACTTCTACTACGCCGGCGGCCTGCCCGGGCTGCTCTCGCGGCTGACCGATCTGCTGCACCCCGACCGTCTGACGGTCAGCGGGCAGACCCTCGGCGAGACGCTGGCCGAGGCGCGCGTGCACAACGACGACGTGATCCGGCCCCGGGACAACCCGCTCGCGGCCGAGGGCGGAATCGCCGTGCTGCGGGGGAATCTGGCGCCCTCGGGCGCGGTGATCAAGCACATCGCGGCGGCGCCGGAGCTGCTCACGCACACCGGGTCCGCGGTGGTGTTCGACGACTACCGCGACCTGAAGAAGCGGATCAACGACCCGTCGCTCGGCATCACCGCGGACTCGGTGCTGGTGCTGCGCGGCTCCGGCCCGCTCGGCGGCCCCGGCATGCCGGAGTACGGCATGCTGCCGATCCCGGATCACCTGCTGGCCCAAGGCGTTCGGGACATGGTGCGGATCTCCGACGCCCGGATGAGCGGCACCAGCTACGGCGCGTGCGTGCTGCACGTGGCGCCGGAATCGCACGTCGGCGGCCCGCTCGCGCTGGTCCGCGACGGCGACCTGATCACCCTCGACGTGCCCGGCCGCGTCCTGCGGCTGGAGGTCGGCGACGCCGAACTGGACCGCCGTCGCGCCGAGTGGACCGCCCCGCCGCCGCGGTACGAACGGGGCTACGGCGCGCTGTACTCCGAGCACATCACGCAGGCGGACGAGGGCTGCGACTTCGACTTCCTCGCCCGCTCCGGCGCCACCCCGGAGCCCGACCCGCGCTGACCGGTTTGTTCCCCGAGGGGCACTAGTCCGCCATGTCCGGCTCTGCCCGTACCCTGTAGCGCGGGACGCTGCAGGAGAGGTGGACAGTTGCCGTACGAACCGCGTTGGCCGGAATCCGAGGGCGAGCGGACCGAGGTCCTGCCCGTGGTGATGCCCGGCGACGTGCCACCGGACCCGGTCCCCGAGCCGTCGCGCCGCTTTGCCCGTCCTCGTTTGCGCCGCGCCGGCTGGGTGGCCGGCGGGGTGTTCGGCGTGCTGCTGGTCGCGTACCTGATCGACCTGCTGACCAGCCAGGGCAGCGTGCCGCGCGGGGTCACCGTGGCGGGCGTCGACGTCGGCGGGCTCGACCGGCCGGTGGCCGAGCGCGAGCTGCGCAGCCAGATCGAGCCGCGGCTCACCCAGCCGCTCACGGTGACCGCCGGCGCCGCCCGCTCCACGCTGTCGCCGACGCTGGCCGGGCTGCGCCTGGACTGGTCGGCCACCCTGGACCAGGCCGGCGACCAGCCGGTGAACCCATTCATCAGGCTGTCTTCCTTCTTCACCAGCCGCGAGATCGGCGTCGTCTCGCACGCCGAGGCGGACAAGCTCGACCCGGCGCTGGAAGACCTGCGCGGCCGCGTCGACCACGACGCGGTGGAAGGCACCGTGCGCTTCGAAGGTGCCACGCCCGTCGCGGTGCCGCCGCAGGCTGGGCAGAAGCTCGACGTCGCGGCGGCCAAGCGGGCCGTGCTCGCCGGCTGGGCGAGCGGACAGGAACTGGCGCTGCCGGTCGTCCCGGCGCCCGTGCGGACCACCGCGGAAGGCGTGCAGACCGCGCTCGAACAGTTCGCGAAGCCCGCCGTGGCCGCACCGGTGACGATCAAGGGCGAGGGCGCCGACGCGACACTGCAGCCCAAGGACATCGCCGCGGCGCTGTCGTTCGAACCGGCCGAAGGCGGTGGCCTGACGCCGAAGATCGACCCGAAGAAGATCACCGACGTCGCCGGGCCGCAGCTCAAGGCGTCGGAGAAGGAAGGCAAGGAGGCCACCGTCGGCTTCTCCGGCGGACAGCCCGTGGTCGAGCCCTCGGTGGACGGCAAGGCCGTGGACTGGGAGCCGAGCCTCAAGCCGCTGCCGGACGCGCTCAAGCGCGCGGACCAGCGGGAGCTGAAGGCCGTGTACAAGAACAGCCCCGCGAAGGTGACCACCGAGCAGGCGAACCAGCTGGGCGTCAAGGAGGTCGTCGGCGAGTTCACCACCGGGGGCTTCGCCGCCGACTCCGGGGTCAACATCAAAGTGGTGGCGCAGAAGGTGAACGGCGCCATCGTGAAACCGGGCGAGACGTTCAGCCTCAACGGGTTCACCGGCCCGCGCGGGAAGCCGCAGGGTTACGTCGAGGCGGGCGTGATCGAGAACGGCGCCCCGGCGCGCGAGGTCGGCGGCGGCATCTCGCAGTTCGCCACGACGCTGTACAACGCGTCGTACTTCGCCGGCATGAAGGACGCCGGGCACCGCGAGCACAGCTACTACATCAGCCGCTACCCCGCGGCGCGCGAGGCCACGGTGTTCCAGAACCCCAACGGCTCCAGCGTGATCGACCTGAAGTTCACCAACGACTCCGACACCGGCATCGCGATCCAGACCATCTGGTCGCCGTCCTCGCTGACGGTGAAGCTGTGGGGCACCAAGCGGTACACCGTCGAATCGGTGCCGGGCGAGCGGTCGAACCCGACGGACCCGCCGACGAAACCGGGCCCGGCCGAGAACTGCCACGCCTCCAACGGCGCGCCGGGCTTCACCACCACCGACACCCGCGTACTGAAGGACGTCTCCAGCGGGCGGGAGGTCTCGCGCCACACCCGGACCGTCCGCTACAACCCCCAGCCGAAGATCACCTGCGGCGCCTGAGCCCCGCACCGCCCGTTCGGCTGTTCACGCTCCGCGCCGGAACAGGTACTCTTTGCGTCCTGCATCGATCGGGGGACGTCGATGGGCGACAGGGACGGGAGTACCGCGCGGTTCCGCGACATCCTCGCCGTGCGGGAGTTCCGCGCGATCTGGCTGGCCGAGCTGCAGTCCGTGCTGGGCGACCAGCTCGCCCGGGTCGCGTTGTCCGTGCTGGTGTTCCAGCGGACGGAGTCGGCGGCCTGGCCCGCGCTGACGTACGCGCTCACCTACCTGCCGGACCTCATCGGCGGCCCGCTGCTGGGCGGGCTGGCCGACCGGTTCCCGCGCCGCGCCGTGATGGTCACGGCCGACCTGCTGCGCGCGCTCCTGGTCGCGGTGCTGGCGATCCCGGGCCTGCCGCTGCCGGTGCTCGCCGTGGTGCTCGTGGTGGTGCAGCTGGCGAACGCGCCGTTCTCCTCGGCCCAGGCGGCGGTGGTCCCGGTGCTGCTCGACGGGTCCCGGTACGTGCTCGGCCAGTCGCTGCTGAAGATGACCAACCAGATCGGCCAGCTCGCCGGGTTCGCGCTCGGCGGGGCGGTGATCGCACTGATCGGGCCGGGGCTGGGGCTGGCCGCCGACGCGGTGACGTTCGGCGTCTCGGCCGTGGTGCTGGCGCTCGGCGTGCGCTCCCGCCCAGCCGCGGACGTGCGCGCGGACCGCGTTTCGACCCTGCGCCGGCTCGCCGCCGGGGCGGGCACGATCTGGCGTGACCCGCGGCTGCGGGTGCTGGTGGGGCTCGCCTGGCTGGCGGGGTTCGTGATCGTGCCGGAAGGTCTGGCCGTGCCGTACGCGGCGGAGATCGGCGGCGGTGCGGCGACGGCGGGACTGCTGCTCGCGGCGCACCCGGCGGGCATCGTGCTCGGGGTCTTCGCGCTCGGCCGCTGGGTGCCGGACGCGGTGCGGCTGCGGCTGGTCGGCCCGCTCGCGGCGGGTGCCGTGGTGCCGTTGCTGGGGTACGCGTTCAAACCCGGTTTGGGGGTGACGGTGGTGCTGCTGCTGGTTTCCGGTGCCTGCGCCGCCTACCAGGTGACGGCCAGCACGACGTTCATGAGGCTGGTCCCGGACGCCGAGCGCGGCCAGGCGTTCGGGCTCGCCGGCTCGGGGCTGATCGCCGTCCAGGGGATCGGGCTGATCGCCGGCGGGGTGGTCGTGGCCCGCCTCGGGTCACCGTCGGTGACCATCGCGGTGATCGCCGCGGCGGGGGTGGTCACCGCGGTCCCGATCGCGCTCGTCTGGCGGCGGACGTACCGCAGCGTGACGAGCTGACCGGGAGCCGCGGCCCACGCGTCGTTTCACCAGTTCTGCCCGCGCATGTGCGCCACCCCCTCTCCCGGTCGGGCACGGTCGCCGATCACTGTAGGTGCATCAACCGACACCATCCGCACCCGGACAGCCGAGTGACAGCGAGTATCCAGGTAGCTACGGTGCTCTGGTGGCCGGGGGCGCACCTCTTGACGGAAACCCACGGACGGACCAGGACAGTCCGTACGAAGTTCACCATGCCAGGATCACCGGAGCAGGCCGCTGGGCACTATGGCGGTTACCGAACCGAGGCCTGATCGCCTTCATTCTGGTCGCCGACGCGGCCGCACTGGCCGGGGCGGTCTGGACCACTTGGGTGAACCAACCCGGCCGGGTGGACCTGTTCCCCGCGTTGGCGCTGATCGGCTGCGTGCTGTTGCACACCGAGCTTTCCCGTCCGGTGGAGCAGCTGCGCGAGCGGTTCGCGGGCACCCCGCACATCAGCCTTGACACTGTGTGGACCTTCGCCGCGGTGCTGTTACTCCATCCGGCACTGGCGGCACTGGTCATCACGATCTCGTTCCTGTACCGCTGGCTCCGCGGCCGGCCCGCCCCGTTGTTCCGGCGCGTGTTCTCGGCCGCGGCCACCGTGCTGTCCGGTTACGCCGCGGCGGCGGTACTCGTCCTGCTGACCACGGTGCCGTTCGCCTCGGCGGCGCGCGACGTGGCCGAGTTCGGCGCGATCGTGGCGGCCGGACTGGTTTTCCTGGTGGTCAACACGGCGCTGATGACGGTGGCCGTCTACTTCGGCACCCCGCACGAACGCGTGCGCGACGCCCTCGCCGGCCCGGAGGAGTACGGGCTCGAGGCCGCGACGATCGGGCTGGGCGTGCTGCTCGCGTGGGCGCTGGCGGACTGGCCGATCGCGCTGCTGCTGGTCATCGGGATCACCTTGACGCTGCACCGGAACGTGCTCATCCGCCAGCTGCGCCGACAGGCCCGCAGCGACGCGAAAACCGGCCTGCTGAACGTCGCCGCCTGGCGCGCGGCCGCGACCGAGGAGCTGGTGCGCGCCAAGCGATCCGGGCGCACCACCAGCGTGCTGATGCTGGACCTGGACCGCTTCAAGCTGGTCAACGACCGGCACGGGCACCTGGTCGGCGACCGTTACCTGCTGGCAGTCGCGGACACCCTGCGCACCGAGGTCCGCGCGGGCGACCTCACCGGGCGGTTCGGCGGCGAGGAGTTCGTGGTCCTGCTGCCGGCGACCGCGCCGGTGCACGCGCACGCGATCGCCGAGCGCATCCGCAGCCACATCGCCGCGCAGACCGGCGGACTGCCGGAGCCGATCACCGTCTCGATCGGGCTCGCCGCGGCCCCGCCGGCGGCCATGGCGGACGTCGACGCCCTGCTCGAAGCCGCCGACAGCGCCCTGTACGAGGCCAAACACGCGGGCCGCAACCGGACTGCGGGACACCAGTTGGCCGGATGACCACGAAGCAGGCCGGACCCGGGTAGTCTCCCGACCCTACGGAAGGGGGACGCGGTGGCGGACGAACCGGCGATGGGCCTGTACGGGCTGACGAAGCGCTTCGGGACCACGCTCGCGGTGGACGACGTACGGCTGGAAGTGCCGAAGGGGTCGTTTTTCGGGCTGGTGGGGCCGAACGGCGCGGGCAAGACGACCTCGCTGTCGATGGCGGTCGGGCTGCTGCGCCCGGACGCCGGACAGGCGCACGTGTTCGGCGTCGACGTGTGGCGGGAGCCGGAGCGGGCCAAGGCGCTGATCGGCGTGCTGCCCGACGGACTGTCCATTCCGGAGCGGCTGACCGGGCGGGAACTGCTGACGTACATGGGACTCCTGCGCGGGCTCGCCCCGGAAACGGTGGCGGAGCGGGCACAGGAGCTGCTCGGCGTGCTGGAGCTGGTGGAGGCCGAGCGAACGCTGGTCATCGACTACTCCGCGGGCATGCGCAAGAAGATCGGCCTCGCCATGGCGCTGCTGCACGGCCCGCGCCTGCTGGTCCTCGACGAGCCGTTCGAGGCCGTCGACCCGGTTTCCGCCTCGACCATCCGCACCATCCTGCAGCGGTTCGTCGGCTCGGGCGGCGCGGTGGTGCTGTCCAGCCACGTGATGGCGCTGGTCGAACAGCTCTGCAGCCACGTCGCGGTGATCACGCGCGGCCGGGTGGTGGCCTCGGGCGCCGTCGACGAGGTGCGCGGCGAGGGCAGCCTGGAGGACGCGTTCGTGCACATCGTGGGCGGGCGCACCGGTGGAGCGGAAGGACTGTCGTGGTTGGCGTCCTCGTCCGACTGAAGCTGCGCGTCCTGCGCAATTCCCTGCGGGGCCGCCAGGTCGCCGGCATGCTCGTCGGCGGGGTGTTCGGCCTGCTCGGCGCCGCGGGCACGCTCGCGCTGGCGATCGTGCCGATCCACGGGCCGCAGGTCACGGTCGACCTGCTGACGTCGGTGTACGCGGTGTGGGTGCTCGGCTGGGTGCTCGCGCCGGTGGCCACCGGCGGCGGGGACGACACGCTGCGGCCGGAGCACTTCGCGCTGCTGCCGATCGGGCGCCGCAAGCTCGCCGTCGGCCTGCTGGCCGCGAGTTTCGTCGGCGTGGCGGCGGTGGTCAGCCTGCTCGCGTTCCTCGGCCTGTTCGTCTACGGCCTGCGCCTGGGCATCGGCGCGGCGCTCGTCGGGCTCGTGTTCACGGTGCTGCAGCTGGCTTTCGCCGTGTTGCTCTACCGCGTGGTGATGGCGGCGCTCGGCGCGCTGCTGACCTCGCGCAAGGGCAAGGAGCTCGGCATCATCCTGGTCGCGCTCACCGGGCTTTCCGGCGTGGCGCTGAACTTCGCGCTCAACAGCCTGGGCCCGGCGATCGTGAACGGGACGGTGCCCGGCTTCATCGGCGTCGTGCACGTGCTGCCGTCCGGTTGGGGCACGCTCGCCGTGCGCGCGGCGGGCGACGGCTCGTGGGGCACGGCCTTCGGCCTGCTCGCGGCGATGATCGCGCTGCTCGCCGTGCTCGTCGCCGCGTGGGGCGCGCTGCTGACGAAGCGGGTGACCAGCCCTTCGTTCAACGGCTCGTCCCGGACGAAGGTGAAGGAGCCGGGCGCGCGAACCCGGCGAAGCCTCCTGCCGGCGACGCCCGTGGGAGCGGTGGCGCGCAAGGAACTCTGGACGTGGCGGCGGGACGCGCGCCGCCGGGTCGCGCTGCTTTCGACGCTGCTGATCGGCGTTGTCGTCACCGTGGTGCCGTCGCTGTCCGGCGGCAGCCGCCCGGTGCTGCTGCCCTACCTCGGCGTTGTGGTGATCCTGTTCTCCTGCATGCAATCGGGCAACCTCTACGGCTTCGACGGCAGCTCGCTGTGGCACACGCTGATCGTGCCGGGCGCCGAGCGCGCCGACATCCGTGGACGGCAGCTGGCGTGGGCGCTGATCGTCGCGCCGGTCGCCGTGCTGCTGGCCGTCGTGCTGCCGGGCGCGGTGGGCAAGACGGGCGCGTACCCGTGGGTGCTCGGCCTGGTGCCGGCGCTGCTCGGTGCGGGGGCGGGGGTGCTGATGCTGCAGTCGGTGTTCCTGGCTTTCCCGCTGCCGGACCAGCGGCGCACCTCGAGCCCGTGGTCGTCCGGCGGCCGCCCCGGCTGCGCCCGCCTGCTGCTGATGCTCGCGACGATGCTGCTGATGGTCGTCGGCGTGCTCCCGGTGCTGGTGCTGGGAGTCGTCGGTGTTGTGGCGGATCTGCCGGTGCTGCAATGGATCGGCGTGCCGGTCGGCGTCGTCACCGGGGTGCTGCTCGCGTGGTGGTGGGGCGGCATCGCCCAGCGCCGGCTGGTCAGCCACGGGCCGGAACTGCTGGCCACGGTGAGCAAGGAGCGCTGAGTAGCCGATGCGTCCGGTGATCTACTCGATGAGCGTGTCGCTGGACGGTTTCATCGCCGGCCCGGACGGCGACATCGGCTGGACCGTCCCGAGCGCGGAGGTGTTCCGCTTCCACGTCGAGCAGACCCGGACCGTCGCGGCGCAGCTGTGCGGGCGCGGCCTGTACGAAACCATGCTGTTCTGGGAGAACGCCGAGCTCACCGACGAGGCGGAGCTGGAATTCGCCCGGCTCTGGAAGCCGCTCCCGAAGGTGGTTTTCTCCCGCACGCTGACCTCGGTGGAGGGCACCGCGCGCCTGGCCACCGACGACGTCGCCACTGAAGTCGCCCGGCTGCGCGCCCAGCCGGACGACGGCATCGTGGCCATCGGCGGCGCGGGCCTGGCCGCCGATGCCATCGCCGGCGACCTGATCGACGAGTACCGCCAGTTCGTCTACCCGATCGTTGTCGGTGACGGGACGCCGTTCTTCCCGCCGCTGGTGCAGCCGCTGGGGCTGCGGCTGGTGGAGTCGCGGGAGATGGGTTCCGGGGTGGTTTACCTTCGGTACCAACGTTTGCGCTGACGCCGTCCGGGGACTCCGCGCCCTGCTCGCCAACAGCGGCTTCGAACAAGCCGTGCCGCTGAGGTGGTTCAGTCGGTGGACAGGAGCTTGCCCGGCAACGTGGCAAGCTGGTCACGTTCGGTGGACGTGAGCGCCGACACCTACCGCCGGGCCGTCCACGTCGCGCAGGGCACGCCGTTGACCGAAAACGACCTGCGCCGCATGAACGCCCACGGTTCCTGGCCGCGGATCGCCGGCGGGCTCCAGTACCTCTACGCCCACATCCACCAGGTGCCGGCCATCGTCATCCCCGCCGTCGAGGGCCGGCACCGACCACGCGAGCGTGACCGAGCAGGCCGGGACCTGGGGCTCCATCCTGCCCGCCGTCTGGAGCTTCATGCTCGCCGCCCGCGCCCGCGCCCGTGGCCTCGGCACGGTCTGGACCACCGCGCAGGCCCCCACTGGAACGCGAACTGGCCGCGGTGCTCGGTGTCCCCTACGACGACATCATGCTCGCCGCGTTCATCCCGCTCGCCTTCACCGTCGGCACCGGCTTCCGGCCCGCCAAACGCGTCGGCCGCGGCCAAGTCCTGCACTGGAACAGGTGGTAACCGACGGCGTTTTACGCGGTCGGGTCCCAGTCTGCGAGCTGTTCCATCGGCTCGGTGTCACCGGTGGTCTCCAGGCCGTCGAACGGGATGCGCTCGTAGAAGTAGAGGACCATTTCGCTTGCTGCGCCTCGCATCGCCAGGTCGCCCGGCTCGGCGTCGGCGGCGAGGTCGTCGCAGCGGACGCCGTCGGCGTTGAGGGTCAGGCGCCAGGAGCGGCCCTCGGCCACGTGCAGGTCGATGGTCGCCGGCTTGAACGGCCAGGGGACGGTCGTCGCCGAGACGGTCGTCAGGAACTCGTCGACGCCCTCGACCGCGACGTCCGCCGGCAGCGGCTGCGCGGCCCCCTGGGCGGACTGGACATCGTAGGTGTGGACGGCGAACTCCTGGATCTGGTGCCGGGCCACGGCTCCACTGGTCTGCGGGGCCTGCGATTGGCCCCACCAGGTCCAGCAGCCGCGGTCCGGGCCGGCCTCGCGCAGCGCGTCGAGCATGAGCCTGGTCGACTCGGCGAGCCAGGTATCCAGGGCTTCGCGGTCGCGGGGCGCGGTCGGGGCGCCCTTCGGGCTCGTCTTCGCCGGGGGCTCGGCGCCCGGGCCCGCCGCGACGATGAAGGCCTGGCGGCGGCGGCCGTCGCCGAGGTGCTGCGCCAGTTCGCGCAGCGTCCAGTCCGGGCAGGCCGGGACCTGGACGTCAAGGTCGGGGGCGGACGCGATCGCGGCGCGGAACGCGGCCGAGCGGTCTTCGATCAGCCGCAGGACCTCGGGGAACTCCAGTGTGTTGTGCACTTCGGTGGTGTATCACGCGCTCCGGCCGCCGGGTACCGAATTTCGGCGCCCGACTCCAGCATCGAGTCAGTGCTGCCCCGACGGCTCGCCCGGGGACCACACGCCGAACCACTGCTCGGCGTCGTACTCCTCGAACCGTTCCACCTCGGTGAACCCCAGCTTGGCCGCGAGGCGCATCGAACGGTCGTTGGCGGTCTGGGTGCAGAGCACCACCGGCTCACCCGGAACCGCGGCGGCGAACCAGCCGAGGACCGCCGCGCACGCCTCGGCCGCGTACCCGAGCCCCCACGTCTCCGGTTGGAACAGGTAGCCGAGTTCGGCCTCCCCCGCGTCCGGGCCGAGGTGGCCCGGGCGCTCGGCGTCGCGCCGGTCGAGCGTGACCACGCCGATCATCGCCCCGTCGAGGTCGGCCACGAACAGGCCAGGGCGCCGCCGGGGCGTCTCAGGCATCGCGCGCTCGAACTCGGCGCGCGGCCGGGGACCGCCGATGTAAGTGCCGACTTCCGGCGAGGTGAACAGCTCGATGATCACCGCGCGGTCCCGCGCCTCGGGCTCACGCAGCACGAGCCGCTCGGTCCGGATCGGGCCGGGCGGCCAAGCGACAGCACCAAGGTCAGCCACGCCCGCAGGCTACCAATGGCTGGACGCCGCCGGTCGGGATCCGGCGACCGTGGTAGTCAGTGGATGATCGTCTTTCCAAGGAGGCAAGAGCTGTGCGAGTCATCGGCCTGACCGAATTCGGCGGACCCGAGGTGCTGCGGGTGATCGAGCTGCCCGATCCCGTGCCGGGCCGCGGTGAGGTGCGCGTGCGGGTGCGCGCGGCCTCGGTCAACCCCACCGACACGCTGTTCCGTTCCGGCACCACGAGCGCGCGGTTCAACGGCCGCCCCGGGCCGTACGTGCCGGGGATGGACGCGGCGGGCGTGGTCGACGCGATCGGGCCGGACACCGACACCCCGCTCCGGCCGGGGGACGCGGTGATCACGATCGTCCGCCCGTACGAGCCGCGCGGCGGTGCGTACGCCGAGCTGGTCGTGGTGCCCGCCGCGTCGGTGGTGCCGATTCCGTCCGATGTGGACTTCCCGGCCGCGTCGACGCTGCTGATGAACGCGCTCACCGCCCGCATGGGGCTGGACCTGCTCGCCGTCCCCACCGGTGGCACCGTCGCGGTGACCGGCGCGGCCGGCGCCTTCGGCGGATATGCCGTGCAGCTGGCCAAGAGCGACGGCCTGCGCGTGCTGGCCGACGCGTCACCGGCCGACACCGAGCTGGTCACGAGCCTGGGCGCCGACGAGGTCGTGCCGCGCGGTGACGACGTCGCCGAGCGATTCCGCGCGCTCGCGCCCGGCGGGGTCGACGGCGTGCTCGACGGGGCGATGCTGCACGAGCTGGTCGTCCCGGCCATCCGGGACGGCGGCGGGATCGCCGTCATCCGCGGCTGGGACGGCCCGGCCGGCCGCGGGATCGGGGTGCACCCGATCTGGGTCAACGAGGGCGCCACCGACCATGCCCGCCTGCTCCGGCTGCGGGACCAGGCCGAAGCGGGCGAACTGACCCTGCGCGTGGCCGGGGTGCTGCCCGCCGCCGAGGCGGCCAAGGCACACCGTCGGCTGGCCGAGGGCGGGCTGCGCGGCCGGCTGGTGCTGGACTTCACCGCCGTTTAGCGGCTCTTTCACCGCTCAGACGGAGAGATCCGGCGGGGTCGTGTCGAGCAGGCGCGGATCGGGCTGTTCGCCGGACATGGCCAGCAGCCCGATCACCGCGCGGCCGAGGGTGAGCAGGTCGCGGGGATTCTTCTTGTCCAGGCCGCCGATGAGCTGCTTGAGCACCGTCAGCTGGTCGAAGTAGATGCGCTCGGTGACGAGGTTTTCGTTCTCGTCGAAGAGGAAGTAAGCCGTCATCCTGGTGCGGTGCCTGGCTTTCGTCGGCGGGATCTTGCCGAGGTAGCCCAGGTGGGTGCCCAGCAGCCAGAACTCCACGATCACGGCGTCGTGGCTGTGCCGGAGCGCGATGATCTCGTGGTCCTGGTCGGGGAAGGCGACGCGGGTGTCGTGGTAGTAGCCCCGCACCTCGCCGTCGCCGTCGTGGACGGTCATCGACGCGATCAGCTCGTAGTGCGGGTGCGGGAACGTCGACAGGGTCTGGTCCCAGTCCTGCCGGACCTCGTCGGTGAAGTGGTCGAGGACCAGCTTCTGCCGGGCCCGCAGGACTTCCTCGGACGGAAAAGTGAAGGTGGACAAGGGCTCTCCCCGATCAGGCGTAAACAGGAAACCTACGCTGTAGGAATATGCGGACGACTGTATCCCTACGGTGTAGGATTTGTCTACCGCGGCCACCGGGAAGCGGAGCAAGGGAGGCGCACATGGCCGACGGCAAGCCGCGGCGCGGTCGCCCGGCGGGCGGGAAACCGGTCCTCACGAGGGAGCGCATCGTCACCGAGGCGCTGATGATGGTCGAGCAGGAAGGCCTCGACGCGGTCACCATGCGGGGGCTCGCCCGGCGGCTGGGCGTCGACGCGATGAGCCTGTACCACCACGTCGACAACCGGGAAACGCTGCTCAACCGGATCACCGAACTCGTGCTCGCCGGCATAGAGTTGCCGCCCGGCACCGGCTCGTTCCGCGACGACGTGCACGCGATGGCCCAGGCGTTCCGCCGCGTCGCACTCCGGCACCCGCACAGCGCGCCACTGGTGCTCACCCGTCAGCTCGGGTCGTTCGCGGCGCTGGCCCCGGTCGAGGCGGTGCTGTCCATCCTGCGCGACGCGGGTTTTCCGCCTGGTTCCGCCGTGCACGCCACGCGTTCGGTGCTGGCCTTCGTGATCGGCAGCCTGCTGCGCGAGGTCTCCGCGGGCCCCACCTTCAGCGGCGACGACCTGGGTGGCGTCGAACGGCGCCTGGCCGAACTGCGGGCCTCCGGCCTGCCCCACGTCGTCGAGGCGGCGCCGGACCTGGCCGTCTGCGATCACGAGGAAGAGTTCGAATTCGGGCTCGACCTGCTGATCGTGGCGTTGGAGCGGCAACTGCAGCGGTCGTGATCGCACTCCCCCGATGTCACGTTCTTCGCCCGGGCGGTGTCCTGGAGGGGTGTTCGCCAGTCGGCGGTATCCGGAAGGGACGACCGGATACCGCCGACCTGGATGCGGCCCGCGCGTTCGCCGAAAGGCTGCGCGACAGCTAGTTCCGGTACCGGAACAAGATCCGGCCGCGGGTGAGGTCGTACGGGCTCAGCTCCACCAGCACCCGGTCATACGGCAGGATCTTGATGTAGTTCCGCCGGATCTTCCCGCTGATGTGCGCGAGGACCTTGTGCCCGTTCTCCAATTCCACCCGGAAAGTGGCGTTGCGCAGGCATTCGACGACGGTGCCTTCGATTTCGATGGCCGATGTGGTTGCCATGTCAGCGAAGCTCCATTTCCAGGCTGCTGCCCGCGCGCCGGGCGCCGACACTTTCGAACAGCGCCACGGCCGCCGCGTTGGATTCGTTCACGTCGGCCGAAGCCTCGGGATGGCCGGAACGGTGCAGTGAGCCCAAAACCCCGGCCAGCAGCGCACGGGCGATGCCCCGGCGGCGCAGGTCGGTGCGGACGGCGATCAGCCTGATGCGCGGCTGCCGCAACGGAACCAGGCGCAGCAGGCCTACGTATCGCTCGTCCTGTGCCGCCACCGCGTACTTCGACGTGTCGAACGCCGTGGCGCCGTCCGGGCGGACCAGCACCTCGGCCGGCATCTCCTGCCAGCCGACGGTGGCCTCGACCTCGTCGCGGATCACGCGGTCCACCGCGCGCAACGGGCCTTCTTGCGCTTCGCCGACGCCCAGCACCTTCACGCCCGGGGGTGGCAGCACCGAGCCGAGCCCCGTGACCGCGGGGTCGGTCGGCACGAGGTACTCCCACTCGCGGCGCCGGGTCGTGAAGCCGGCTCGCTCCCATTGGGACGTCAAGTCGACATCGGCCTCGTCGACCACCGTGTACAGCGGCTTGGGCAGATCAGGCAGCATCGCCTCGGCGAGCTGGTCGAAAACCGGGCGGTGCCACGCGTCGATGCTGACGAAGACCCGCCCGTCGGGCCGGTGTGTGGCCTCGCCGCGGCCGACCACGCGGTCGTCCTCCAGCGCGTGCCAATGCCGCTCCGCGACCCGGGTGATCAGCACGGCGTGCTCGCCCGTGCCGGCAGAGAAATGCAGAGATTCCATGGGATGACGCCTTTCACCGATTGCCTGTTCGAGGCGCTCCCGGCGACAGCTACGTCAATCGCCCGACCGTGACGGCGACAGGGAGCACCCATGCAGATGCAGCGTTCATGGGTCTCACCTCCTCGCACGATGTCACGGTCCCCGGCACGGTAGCGGGCCTCACGGCCTCCCGCCAAACCCTTTTCCGGACGCCCCCGTGACGGCCCGGTTCAGCGGGCCGCCGCCTCCTCCGGCGCGCCGAACCACTCGGTGAGTGCCTCTCGCAACGAGGGTCCGGCGGGCTCGCCAATCGTTGCGGCCCAAGCGATGTGGGCGTCCGGTCGGATCAGGAGGGCCTCGGCGGTCCGGTCGTCGGTCTTGGCGGTCCGGATGTCGACGCGATGCCGCCAGCCCTCGGCGGCATCGAGGATTTCGGGCCGCCCGGCGAGGTCCAGCAGGACGGGACGGGCGGGGTGCATGAGTTCCGCGACGGTGGTCGTCCCCTGGTCGGTGTGCAGGGTGAGGTCGGGTGCGAAAGTCCCCGCCAGTGCGTGGGAGCCGGAGGCCGGGTAACGGATGTCGGCGCCGGCGATCAGGGCGGCCATGCGGCGCGCCGCCTGTTCGTCGGCGACCAGTTCCTGGAAGACCCGCCGGAGCGCGTCGGCGGCCTCGTCCTGCCCGCGCCGCAACGCGACCTGCGCCCGGGTGTGCAGCAGCGTTCGCTCGGCGGCGCTTCGGCGTTCCTGGTCGTAGGTGTCCAGCAGGCCGTCCGGCGCCCAGCCGTGCAGCTCGGCGGCCAGCTTCCAGGACAGGTTGACCGCGTCGAGCAAACCGGCGTTGAGCGCGACGCCGGTGGCGGGGAACTGGTGCGCCGCGTCGCCGGCCAGCAGGACCCGCCCGTCTCGGTACCGTTCGGCCTGACGGGCCTGGAAGGTGTAGCGCGACAAGCGATTCGGCTCGCCGAGGGGAAGGTCCGCGCCGAGCACGCGGCGGATGCTGTCCCCCAGTTCGGCCAGGGTCATCGGCACTTCGTCGTCGTACTCGGCCGACTCGTCCTCGGTGGTCTGGATCATCAGCCCGCCGACGGCCAGCCACCCGAAGGCGAACACCCCGCGGTCCGTCCGGGTGAAGCCCGCGGCGAGCCGGCCGATCCCGGGGACGTCGAGGTCGCCGTTGTCGAGGCGGGTCACCGAATCGGGCAAGGTGAGCTGGCCCAGCCGGTTGACCTCCGGGTACGTGGTGCCGGGGAACCCGATGCCGGCGGCGGCGCGGACCCGGCTGTGCGCACCGTCGCAGCCGACCAGGTAGCGAGCGGTCACCTGGTACGGCCCGTCCGGGCCGCGCACCTCGACGGTGACCGCGGCGTCGTCCTGGCTCACCCCGGTGACCTCGTGGCCGCGGCGGACCTCGACGCCAAGCTCGCTCGCGCGTTCCCCCAGGACCCGCTCGAGCCGTGGCTGCGGGATCCCGATGCCCCGCAGCGGGGAGCCGGCCAGGTTCGACAGATCCACGTGCACCCCGCCGAACGGCACCGCGAACCCCTGGCGGGCGGGATGTGTGCCGGCCGCTTCGACGCGGTCCAGCAGGCCGCGGTAGCGCAGCAGGTCCAGGATCTGCCCGCCGAGCCCGTTGGCCCGGGCGGTCTCCCGGATCTCCGGCCGGCGTTCCAGCACCAGCGGCCGCAGCCCGGCCAGGCTCAGCTCGGTGGCCAGCATCAGCCCGACCGGCCCGCCACCCACGACGATCACGTCGACGTCCATCACGCTCCCGTTTCCCCAGGTTCCGGCTTCGGTGGGCGATCTTGCACCATCGGCCGGGTCTTGCCGCAAGCCCTGGGGTGCGCTATAAGTTGAGAGTGGGAAGGGGCTTGGTGCTCCTTCCTTTTGTCGTCTCTTGTGGACGGCAGGGTGTCGTGGCGGCGGTTTTTGTCGGTGGGTGCCGGTACCTTCGGGGGCATGGCAACACTGGTGACTTTCCACGCCCATCCGGACGACGAGTGCATCGTCACGGGCGGCGTGATGCGCAAGGCCGCCGACGAGGGGCACCGCGTCGTGCTCGTCGTGGCGACGCGGGGCGAGGTGGGCGAAGTGCCCGAAGGCTTCCTCAACGAGGGTGAAGAGCTGTGGGAGCGGCGCGTCCGGGAGGCGCACGCCGCGGCGGAGGTGCTCGGCGTGAAGCGCCTGGAGTTCCTCGGCTACCGCGACTCGGGAATGATGGGCGAGCCGACGAACGACGCGCCGGGCACGTTCTGGACCGCCCCCGTGGAGGAGGCCGCCGAGCGGCTGGCCGCGATCCTGCGCGAGGAGTCCGCCGACGTGCTCACGGTCTACGACGACTACGGCAACTACGGCCACCCGGACCACATCCAGGTCCACCGCGTCGGCATGCGCGCCGCCGAACTGACCGGTGTCAAGCGCGTCTACCAGGCCACCGCGAACCGCGACTACATGCGCCGCGGCTTCGAGGAAGCCGTCAAACGAGGCGACCTCCCCGCCGACGCCCTCCCAGACCCGGACGACCAGCGAATGGGCAAGCCCGAGTCCGAACTCACCGCCGCCGTCGACGTCACGGCCTACCTGGACACCAAACGCGCCGCAATGCGCGCCCACCCCAGCCAGATCAGCGAGGACTCGTTCTTCCTGGCCATGCCGGACGAGGGCTTCCGGTTCGCCTTCGGCACGGAGTGGTTCATCCGCGAGGGCCAAGGCCCGGGCATCACGGAGACAGACCTGATGGCCGGTTTGTGACGGCGCCCGGTACCGCCCTTGTGACCGGGGTGGGCCGCCGGGCCGGGCTGGCACGGCCGGGTTGGCGCAGCCGGGCTGGCACGGGCGGGCTGGGGCTGGGGCTGGGCTGGTTGACCAACCGGGGCTGGGCCGGCGCGCTCCGAGGTTGGGCTGGCGCGGCCCGGGGCTGGGCTGGCTGGTTAGCGCAGCCGAGGTGGGCGGGCGCAGCCCGAGGCGAACTGGCGTGGGACTGGCGCAGCCCGGCGTGGACTGGGTTGGTGCGGCCAAGGGTCGCCGACCGGCTGGAGCGCGCTGACCGGCCCGGCTGGGGGGGTCGGCTAAGTGCCTCGGGGGGTTGGGCGGCAACGGGTTTCGTTCCGGCCGCGCGTGAGCGAGAGCTTCAGGCGAGCGGGGCTGCAGCCGCTAGTGAGCAGCAGCCTCAGTCGAGCGCGGCGGTCACGTCCAGTTCCACCAGCTGTCCCGGATACCCAAGCTGCGCGACTCCCAGCAAGGTGCTCGCCGTGGTGAACGCGGCGGCGATCTCGGAGGTGGTGAAGCGTTCCCAGACTGCTGACAGGGTGGCGCGGTCGGACGTGACCACGTAGACGACCGTGCGCACCACGTCGTCCGGGTTGGCACCGGCTGCGGTGAGAGCGGTGGCCGTGTTGGCGACGACCTGGTCCACTTGCGCGAGTACGTCTCCGGGCACCACGGTGGCGTCCACTACCAACGGGCACTGACCGGCCAAGTACACGGCGCGGCGTGCCTCAGCTGTGGTCACATGGTGGTAGCCGGGGGTCGCGTGCAGGGCGGGCGGGTTCTGCCGGTGAATCGTCACCACCGGCATCCTGGCTGAACGGCAAGGGCCGAACCACCGAATAACCGAGCCGCCCAGCCCGCGGGCCAGACCGCCTTACCGGGCCAGCCTGACCAATCAGGCCACCAAGCCGGACGTTCAAGGGAACGGAGGGGACCATGCGCCGCACAGTCGACTGGGTCGACGGCACCATCGAGATCATCGACCAGGTCGCGTTGCCCGGCGAGTACCGCATGCTGCGGCTGCGGACCGTCGACGAGCTGATCGACGCTATCCGGCGGTTAGCCGTGCGTGGGGCGCCCGCGTTGGGTGGGGCGGGCGCGCTCGGAGTGGCGCTCGCAGCCTTCGCGGGTCGGGACGCCCGGGCCGGAACCACGCACACAACTGCGATCCGAGCGGAAGCCGCACGCGCGGCCGACGTCCGGGCAGAGGCCACTCCCCCAGCCGAAGCCACGAGCACAGCCGACGTCCGGGCCGAAGCCACGAGCACAGCCGACGTCCGAGCCGAGGCCAAGCGGATTGCCGAGGCGCGGCCCACCGCGGTCAACCTCAGCTGGGGCGTCACCCGCGCGCTGGCGAAGCTCGACGACGGGCCCGAAGCCGTGCTCGCCGAGGCGTTGGCTGTGCTGGACGAGGATGAGCGACTCAACCGCGCCGCGTCCGCGCATGCGGCGGAAGTGGTGCTCGGCGCTACCCGACGGCGGCCGTTGCGGTTGCTCAGTCACTGCAACGCCGGGCATCTCGCCACGGTCGGGTGGGGCACTGCGCTGGGCGTCGTCTGGCATTTACATGAGCGGGGGCTGGTGGAGTCGGTGCTGGTCGACGAGACGCGGCCGCTGTTGCAAGGCGCGCGGCTCACCGCGTGGGAGCTCGCCCAGGCCGGAGTGCCCTACCGCATCCAGCCGGACAGTGCGGCCGCCGCCGCGATGGCACTCGGGCTGGTCGACTGCGTGCTCGTCGGCGCCGACCGCATCACCGCGAACGGCGACGTCGCCAACAAGATCGGCACCTACGGCCTCGCCATCGCCGCCGCGCATCACGGGGTGCCGTTCGTGGTTGTCGCGCCGTCGTCCACTGTGGACGAATCGCTGGCCACCGGTGCGGACATCACGATCGAGGAGCGCGCGGCGGACGAGCTGACCGACTTCGGCGGGCTTCGGGTGGCTCCCGACGGCGCCGCTGTGTTCAACCCAGCCTTCGATGTCACGCCCGCTGCCCTGATCACCGCGGTCGTCACCGAGCACGGTGTTCGCACGCCATCAGCCGACGGAGCACGCGTGTGACCAGCTTCAGGAAGACGCCACGCCGTGGACCGCTCGCCGCGATTCGTACCAAGTGTCACCGACCGGCTCGCCGGCCAGGTTCCAGCTCCAGGACACAGCGGGCGTGATCCGCGTGTAGACGCCCGGCCCGACCATGCCCACCCGGTCGACCGGGGGCTCGGCGCGGCCGTAGACCCGAATCCCCCTGGCAATAAACGGGTTCAGCGACACGAGGTCGTCGATCACCAGGGACACTTGATCCTGGCCGGACTCGATGTTGCGGAACTTGCGGGTGCCGAGGACCGATGCGCCGGAGCCGCCGACCCAGAAGAACGTCCCGTCGAACTCGAAGGCCAGCGGGACCACGTCGGGCTGGCCATCCGGGCCGACGGTCGCCACCCGGGCCAGTGGCTGCGAACGCAGGTAGGCGACCTCTTCGTCAGTGAACGACACACGCATCCCCTCTCGACAAACGGCGGTGCAGCAGCACCGGCTCAGGGTAAGCGCCCAGCACCCACCAGCGAACGATAGAAACCCCGATGCGCCTCAGCCGCCGCCGACCACGTGTACCGGCGCGCCAAAACCCGCCCCGCCTCAAGATCTTCCGAACCCGACGAAAGCGCCAGTCGCAGGGCGTCCGCGAACTCGGCCGGCGTCGAGGCGAAGCGGGCGACGCCGTCGAAAACCTCGCGCAGCACGGGCAGGTCGCGCGTCACCACGGGGACTCCGGCGGCCAGCGCCTCCATCGCGGCCAGGCCGAAGCCCTCCTTCGTCGACGGGAAGGCGAACACGGCCGCCGAGCGCATCAGCGACGGCAGCTCGTCATGCGGGACCGGGCCGAGCACCACCGGATCCACCCCCAGCTCAGCGGCGCGTTTTTCCCACTGTGTCCGGTAATCCCGGTAGTCGAACAGGGTCTCGCCGCCCGCAACGACCAGGCGCAGGTCCGGCTCGTCCAGCCGGGCGAACGCCTCCAGCAGGTCCAGCGAGCCCTTCCGCGGCTCGATCCCGCCCACGGCCAGCACATAACGCCCCAGCCGCGCGCGCCAGTCGCCATAAGGAGCCGAAGAGAACCGCGAAGCATCAACGCCGTTGGGAATCACCGTGGCCCGGATCCCCCAGCCCGCCTCGACCTCCACGGCCACCGAAGCCGAAACACAAACGTGCGCGAACGGCCGGACGATCGCCCGCTCGTGACACGCCGCCAGCTCCGGCGTGGTGAACGTGTCGAGGTGGTGCACCGTCCGCACGCAGCGGTCCACGGCGTTGGCCGAGATGCAGTCCTGCGCGTGCACGATGTCGTACTCATCCGGCGTGAAAGCCGCCCGCAGCACCGAAATCGACCGCAGGATGCGCGCACCCACCGTCTCGTCCGCGACGTCCGGGAACGGCACGATCGACAGCCGCACGCGCGGGTCCACCGGCCGGAAGAAGCCGCTGTCGCCGCCGCGGCCCAGCGTCCACACGGTGACGTCCTCGCCGAGCGCGGCCAGCGCCTCCGCCAGCGCCAGGGTGTGGACGACCCCGCCACGCGGTTTCGTCGAGTAGCTCAGCAAAGCGATCCGCATGTCAGGCCTCCCGGTAAACCGCGGGTTTGCGCTCCCCCAGGTGGTGCAGCACGCGCCGGGCGTTCGCGAGCTCCTGCGCCACGTCCAGCTCGGCCACCGCGATGCCCGCCTTCGACCAGGTGCGCGCCAGGATCTCGCCGCCCGGCCCGACCACCTTCGCCTGGCCGAGGAACCGCATCCCGCCCATCGCGCCGGTCTGGTTGGACGAGGCCAGCACCACCTGGTTCTCCGCCGCCCGCGCCTGGTCGTACAGGTCGAACAGCCGCGACTGCCGGTCCTGAGTCATCCGCGGCGCGCGGTTGGTGATGCTGGTCGGCCAGGCCGACAGGCAGGCGACGATCTCCGCGCCGTCCACCGCGAGCGAGCGCGCCGACTCGGGGAACGTCTTGTCGTAGTCGATCAGCATGCCGACCCGGCCCACCGGCGTGTCGAACGCGGTGAAGGAGTCACCGGCCTCGTACGCGACGCTCTCCCCCGGCGGCTGGTGCACCTTCCGGTGCCGCCCCAGCACACCGTCGCCGGTCACGCAGGCCGCCGCGTTGTAGCGCCGCGGCCCGTCGGCCTCGCAGTAGCCGACGCAGACGGTCATCTCCGCGGCGAGCGACTGGATCGTCTTGAGCTCCGGGCCGTCCGGGTCGAGCGCGGGCGGCAGCGCCTCGGGGTCCGGATGCCGCAGGTCGGCGAGGTAGCCGCCGAGCGCCGCGTCCGGCAGCACCAGCAGGGCCGCGCCGGACTGGCGGGCGTGGTCGATCAGCGTCGCGATGCGCTGCACGTCGAACTCGAGGTCGCGGCCGAAGTGCGCGGCCACGGCGGCGATCCGGATCTGCCCCATTCACGCGACACTATCCGGGTACGCGCTGGGCCGTCGGTCGGCCAGGTGCGCCATGGACCGGCGCGCCGTGGCCAGGGCCCGCTCGACGTCCAGCTCGGCGATCGCCATCCCCTCGCCGACGCCGGTGTCGGCCAGCACGTCGCCGCCCGGGTCGACCACCTTGGCGCTCGCGACGAACCGCAGGTCGCCGAAGGTGCCCGACTGGTTCGCCGAGAGCCAGACGATCTGGTTCTCCAGCGCGCGGGCCCGGTCGAACAGGTCGAACCGGCGCTTCCAGCGGTCCTCGGCCAGGTCCGCGCTGGGGTTGGTGCGGCTGCCCGGCCAGGCGGACATGCAGATCCCGATCTGCGCGCCGTCGAGCGCGAGCGCCCGCGCCGATTCGGGGAACGCCTTGTCGTAGCAGATCATCATGCCGAGCCGGCCCACCGGCGTGTCGAACGCGGCAAACCCTTGCCCGGCACCGTAACTGGCGTTCTCCGACAGCGGCTGGTGCACCTTGCGGTGGTGGCCGAGCACGCCGTCGCCGCTGACGCAGACGGCCGAGTTGTAGCGGCGGTCCCCGTCGCGCTCGCAGTAGCCCGCGGTCACCACCAGGTCGCCGGCGATCGCGGCGAGCCGCCGGATCTCCGGGCCGCCGGGGTCCAGCGCGGGCGGCCCCTCGGCCCCGCCGTCGAGGTTCACCAGGTAGCCGCCCAGCGCCGCCTCGGGCAGCGCCAGCAGTCCCACCCCCTCGGAGCGGGCCTCGGCGACCAGCTTCTCGATCCGGGCGAAGTCGCCTTCGACGTCCCGGTCGAACGGGGCCGCCGCCGCGGCCATCCGCAACACGCTCATGACTCTCCCAATCCGGTGACCCCGCCGGTGACGGCCGGGGTCAGCTCACCGTCCGGCCAGCGCAGCTGCACGCCGGAGCCGGGCACCAGCTCGCCGCAGGCCGCGGTCACCGCCCCGTGCGCCGGGGCGGGCGCGCCCGCGGTCAGCATCGCGAACCCCGGGAAGCAGGTGAACCAGTCGCCCACCGTCGCGCCGTCCGGGCGGGGCACGCTCGCGACGTCCAGCACCGCGCCGCAGCCCGAGGCCTCCGCGAGCATGCCGAGCGAGCCGGCGATCCCGGCCATGGACACGTCCTTCGCCGCCGCGGGCCGGGCCCGCGCCACCGCGCCCAGCTGGTCCCGCAATTCCGGCGGACGCCGGCCGCTCGTGGAGTCCCACTGCCGGCCGGTGTAGCCGGGACGCCAATTTCCGCTCAGGTCGGCGGTGAGCCAGACCTGTTGTCCGGCAACACCTCCGCCACCAGGCACCGGGTGCTCGGTCCGGCCCAGCGCGGTGACCGACAGCGAAGCGGGCACGCCGAACTGCGTGTGCCCGCCCAGCACCGGCACGCCGTACGCGGTGCTCGCGCGCTTCAGTCCGGAAAGGACCCGCGAGGCGAACGACGCGTCACGCGCGCCGAGTGCGTCCAGCAGCCCGACGGGTTCGGCGCCCATCGCGGCCAGGTCGTTCACGTTGACCAGCACCGAGCACCAGCCCGCCCACTCCGGGTCGCGCTCGACCATCGACGGGATGATCGCGTCGCATGCCGCCACGAGGTCGCTGCCCGGCACGGGCACGCCGTCGTCGCCGACGAAGCCCGGCACGCCGGTGAGCCCGTGCAGCAGCGGGCCCAGCGCGCTCTTGGCCGAGCGGGCCAGCGCGGCGATCCGGTCGATCGGCCAGCGCATCAGCATGTGGTCCGTGCCCGCGACGGTGACCGGGCGGACGGACGACCAGCCGATCCGGCTGAACATCCGCTCGTTGCACGCCTGCACGGTCGCCTCGAACCGCAGCGCGCCTTCCGACTCGGCCCGTGCGCAGGCCGCTCGCACCAGCGCCGTCCCGGTGCCGTGCGGGCTGCCCGGCGCGACGACCAGCCGGCCGCCCTGCCACCAGCCCAGGTCCGGCCCGTCGTCGACCGGGCCGAGCCGGACGCCGCCGAGCACGGTGCCCGCGGCGTCCCGCGCGAGCAGGACCACCGTGCGCGGGTCCGTGTCGCGATCGTCCAGGTCGTGCCGGTCGAACAGGCCCTGCCGGTCGACGAACGCGTCGTGCCGCAGCGCGTGGTACTCCGTCAGTCCATTGTGGTCAGCCGGCTCGACGCGGAAACCGGGCCGCGCGGCGACGCTGCGGACATCGCCCAGCAGCGCGAGGATGTCGTGGTCCATCTCAGCCTCCCGCCGCGCTCAGCACACTGCACGCACCACAGGCCGCACAGCCCGCGCCCTGATCGGCGCCGGTCATCCCGGCCGCGCGCAGCAGCGTCGCGACCCGCCCGGTCACGTCCCGTACCAGCGAGGTGGACGGCGCCACCGCCCCGTCCCGCCGGGCCAGCGTGCCGAGCATCGGCCGCATCGGCACCACAAACGGGTACACGCCCCGCTCGATCAGCCGGGCGGCGCCCGCGACCAGCTCGTCCGGGTCCTCCCCGAGCCCGATCAGCAGGTACGTCGACACGTGGTTGCGGCCGAACACGCGCACGGCCTCGTCCCAGGCCGCCTCGTACTCGGCCATCGGCACGGTCGACTTGCCCGGCATCCAGCGCCGCCGGACGTCCTCGTCCAGCGACTCCACGTGGATGCCGATCGCCGTCGCGCCCGCTTCTTTCAGGTCGGTGAGCACGCCGAGCTCGCCCGGCGGCTCGATCTGCACCTGGATCGGCAGGCCCGGCACCGCCGCCAGCACCGCGCGCACACAGCGGACGAGGTGCCGCGCGCCGCGGTCCGGGCCGGAGGTGGTGCCGGTGGTCAGCACCATCTGCTTGACGCCGTCGAGCCGCACCGCCGCCTCCGCCACCTCGGCGAGCTGCGCCGGGGTCTTGGCGGCGACGGTGGACTCGGCGCGCAGCGACTCCTCGATGGTGCAGAACCGGCAGCGCTGGTCCTCGCCGTACCGGATGCAGGTCTGCACGACCGTGCTGGCGAGCACGTCCTTTCCGTGCAGCAGCGCGATCTTCCGGTATGGCACACCATCGTTTGTGGACATATCGTAGAACTTCGGCCGTGACACCGGTTCCACGGACAGCCCGAGGTCGAGCGGGCCGCGGAAGATCCGCCCGTCCCGCACGGAGTACGGGCTGGTGTCGTTCAGCGGCAGGGCGGCGTTGGCACCGTCGACGACCAGGTGCCCGTCGTCGCTCGGCCCGGCGCCCTTGCTGCGCCGCACGGGTGCGTCCATGCGCACCCCGCGGACGGCGATGTCGGCGCGGGTGTCCAGATCGGTTTCAAGGTCGTCTCGGGTGCCGACGCGCACAGGCCCGCCCTCCTAGAACATGTACGTGGAGTTGATGATCGCGCCCTTGCGCGCGTAGTGGATCAGCGCGTCCTGCACGTCGAGCGGGTGCGTCGGGATGACGCCCTCGATGAGGTCTTCTTCACGGGCGCCGTGCAGTGAAAGGCCGAAGCGGCAGCAGAACACCTTGCCGCCCTCGCCGATGAACGTCTTGAGCTGGTCGTTGATGTTCATCTCGCCCGGGAACGCGGCGTTGCCGGTGGTCGGGAAACCGCGCGTGGCCAGGCAGTTCAGCGAGCCGGGGCCGTAGAAGTAGATCGCGGTCTCGAAGCCCTTCCGCAGCGCGCGGGTGGCCTGCAGGATCGCCACGAAGCTCACCGAAGACTCGTGCGCGATGCCGTGCACCAGGGTGAAGTAGGTTTCCCCGTTCTCCGCCTGGTAGTCCGGGAAGACCTTGGTCCCGCCGTAGAGGTTCGAGCCCTGCGGCAGCGACGGGTGGGGGATCTCGTCGAGGCTGGTCTTCTCGGTGTCGGTCAGCTCTGCCATCGGTCATTTCCCTTTCTTCGGTCCGTAAAGCACTTCGAACGTGCTCCGGAAAACATGGCCGGCCAGCTCGCCGTCGCCGACCACCGCGGTCAGCTTGGCGAGTTCGCCGGAGTGGTCGCCCCACGGCTCGTCGGAGGCGAAGAGCACGCGGTCGTGCCCGATCCCGCGCCGGGAGATCTCCTCGGCGAGCCAGCGCGGGGTGAAGCCGATCGCCCAGGAAAGGTCGGTGTAGACCTGTTTCCCGGCGGCGATCCAGTCGAAGAACCGGCCTCCGACGAGTTTGATGTGCCCGCTCATGCCCCCGCCGAAGTGCACGAGGTGCAGCTTCACCTCGCTCGCGTACGCCTCGACGAGCTTGCCCACCTCATCGATGTCCGACGCGGCGCCGGGCGAGGTGTGCACGTGGACGACGAGGTCGTTTTCCCGTGCGGTGGCGAAGATCCGGTCCAGCTGCGGTTTGCAGGCCGGGTCGCTCGCGCGGCCGCCGAGCAGGAAGCTCAGCTTGAGCGCCCGCACGCCGGGCTCACCGGCGAGCTTCAACGCCTCGTCGGTCAGCGCGGCGTCCTCGGGCCGCGGCGAAACCCACAGCGCGGCGACGATCCGGTCGTCCTTCCCGGCCGCTTCGACGCACAACTCGTTGAAGGAGAAGGCAACCGCCGGGTCGGGCACCCCGTAGTTCGGGATCACCAGCGCCCGTTCGGTGCGCTCGCGGTCCAGGTCGGCCAGCAGCTCGCCGATCGTCGCGCGCGAGCCGATGGCCGGCGCGACCGGCGGGCCGCCGTAGAACGGGTACGCGGGCAGCACCCCGAGGTGGCGGTGCGCGTCGGTGATCCAGCCGCCGGCCATCACGCCACCGTCCTCGGTGCGACCCAGTCCTCGTCGCGGGGATAGGTGGCGACGGGCGTGCCGGAGATCCAGCGGACGTCGGCCGCGCGCTCCCCCGCGAGGATGCGCCGGGCCAGGTACTCCGCGTCCGCGGCGACGCCGCAGAACCGGCCGGAGCCCCAGGTGTGCTGCCACGGCAGGCCGAGGAAGAACAGGCCGGGGCAGCTCGTGACGCCGCGGCGGTGCGTCGGGTAGCCCTTGCCGTCGAACACCGGGACGTCGATCCAGCGATGGTCCCGGCCGTAACCGGTGCTCCAGACGACGGCGGAAATCCTTGCCGCGTCAAGGGTTCGCGGTCCTTCCGGCGGTGACCACACCGGGACGTAACGGGCTTCCTGCGGCGCGTCCACGCCTTGGGCGGCGATGTACTGGTCGATCGAGTCCTTGATGCCCTCGGACACCGCGTCGGCACCGTCGAGATTGCGGCGCAGGTCGTCGGCGAAGGCCAGCTCGCCCCGGCGGACGTCGCTCAGCCGGCCGTAGAGCTGCATCCCGTCACGGGCGAAGGCACGCAGGTCGAGGTCGTGCCCGCCGTCGCGGCCGGTGACGTAATGGTTGGCGCGGAAGCGAACCGCGTCCGCGTCGGCGAACTCCTCGATGCCGCGGGCGTAGTAGCCCATGTCGTCCAGCCAGGCCACTACGTCGCGACCGCGGTACCGGCGCGCGACCCGCGGCGCGGACCCGACCGCGAGGTGCACCCGCCGTCCGGCCAGGTGCAGGTCCTCCGCGATCTGGCAGCCGGACTGCCCGGTGCCGACCACGAGGACCTCGCCCTCGGGCAGCTGCACCGGGTTGCGGTACTCCGAGGAGTGCAGCTGCACGACGTCGTCCGGCAGCCGCTCGGCCAAGCGCGGGGTCAGCGGCACCTGGTACGGGCCGGTGGCCAGCACCACGTGGTCGGCGGTCAGCTCACCCGCGCTGGTGGTGAGCCGGAAACCGCCGCCCGGCAGCTGCCGCAGCCGGGTCGCCTCGACGCCTTCGACCAGGGGCACGTCGAACGAGCGCACGTATTCCTCGAGGTACGCGACGATCTCGTCCCGCACCATGAAGCCCTCGGGATCCTCGCCCTGATAGGGGAACCCGGGCAGCCGGCATTGCCAATTGGGGGTCACCAGGCAGAAGCTGTCCCAGCGGCGGGCACGCCATTCGTGCCCGGCGCGCTCGCGTTCGAGCACCAGGTGCCCGACCCCGGCTTCGGTCAGGCAGCGGGACATCGAGAGCCCCGCCTGGCCGCCGCCGACCACGATCACCGGCCGGTGCAGGCCGTCGAGCTGGAATTTCATGGGATTCAGTGCACCGGCGGATGATGTCCGATCCGTTTCATCCGGAACACCGGCGTGTTACCAGACTCGCCCTGGGTAACGCTTGGCCACACCCTGCGTTAACACCGGTTCCCTTGCCAGGGACCAAAAAGGAGCCTTTCGGCCAGCTCAGCGGTCCTTCGGAGCAGTCGCGGCCGGATCGTGGATCCCGCAATCGGCGGTGATCTCGGCCGTCGCTTGCGCCGCGGCGAAGAAGGCCTCGGCCAGCGGCGAGGTGCGCGACGCCGCCATCGCGAGGCACACCTGGTCGGGCGCGAGTTCCGGGACGGGCACGTAGCTGATGTCCGGACGTGAGTAGAAGACCGTCTCCGAACGAGCCACGAACGAAATGCCCCGGCCGGCCGCGACGTGCTCGAGCTTCTCCTCCACGCCGCGCACCCGGAGCCCGGGGTCGGGCAGCGGGCGCCGGGTCGGGTGCGTGTCCGGGCCGGCGTGCCAGACCAGCGGCTCACCGGCCAGGTCGGCCTCGGTGACCTCCTCCTTGCCGGCCAGCCGGTGGCCGGCGGGCAGCACCACCAGCAGCGGCTCGGTGTACAGCGGGGTGACGCGCAGGCCGGTCTCGTCGATGGGCAGCCGCACATAACCGACGTCGATCCGGCCGTCGAGCAGCATCGGGGCCTGGTCGTCCCATTCGGTCCGCTGCACGTCCAGGACCACGTCCGGATGCCGGACCTCGAACGCCCGGGCCGCCGGGATGACCGGGATGCCCGTCCGGAACCCGACTGCCAGCCGCCGGCTGCCGCGCGCGGCCACGGTCACGCGGCGGCGGACCGCGTCCGCGGAGGCGAGCAGCGGACCGGTGTCGGACAGCAGCTGCCGGCCGGCGTCGGTCAGCGCCACGCCGTGGCTGTCGCGGGTGAACAGCGCGGCGCCGAGATCCTGTTCCAGCGCCCGGATCTGCCGGCTGAGCACCGGCTGCGCGATGTGCAGCTCTTCGGCGGCCCGGCCGAAATGCAGCCTTTCGGCGACGGCGAGGAAGTAGCGCAGTTTGCGCAGGTCCAGATCCATGGAGCCTCCCGGTCCGGCGATGCCTTCAGGGTATCACCACTACTGAAAGAAGTCTTGGACAGTTACTCCGGTCAATGGTTGGCTGAATAACATCAGGACTTGAGGACAGGGCGCAAAACGGAAATGCTTCCTGGAATTCGTCGAGCCCTTCGTATTATTCCAATCCAGAAATCAGGAATACCCATGAGCAGCGTCAGCATTATCGGGCTGGGAACGATGGCCCGCACTCTGGCCGCCCGGGCACTCGCCGGCGGCAACGCCGTCGAGGTCATCGGCCGCGACCCGGCCAAAACCGGGGAAGTGGCCGCCGCGCTCGGCGCCACGGCCGGCGCCGTCCCCACCGGGGACATCGTCATCCTCGCCGTGCCGTACGCCGGCGCCGGGCCGGTCGTCGCCCAATTCGGCGACGCGCTGGCCGGCAAGATCGTCATCGACATCGCCAACCCCGTCACCCCCGACCTCAAGGGCCTGGCCACCCCCGACGGCAGTTCCGCCGCGCAGGAGATCGCCAAGGCGGTCCCGGCGAGCACGCCCGTGGTGAAGGCGTTCAACACCGTCTTCGGGCACGTCCTGACGCCGGGCCGCACGCTGGACGTGCTCCTGGCCGGCGACGACACGCGGGCCAAGACCAGCGTGTCGGCGTTTATCAAGAGCCTCGGGCTGCGCCCGCTGGACGTCGGCGGCCTGGAAATGGCGCGGTGGCTGGAAGGAACGGGCCTGCTGATGATCAGCCTGGCCGGCCACGGCGTCGGGAGCTTCGACTTCTCGCTCGGCATCGACCTTCTCGGCTGAGCACCACTTCACTCAAGAAGGAGCAGCAGCGTGCGCGTTTTCGTCACTGGCGGGACCGGCCATTCCGGTTCACACATCATCCCCGAGCTGATCGCCGCCGGGCACGAGGTGACCGGGCTGGCCCGGTCGGACGCGTCCGCGGCGGCGCTGTCCGCGCTCGGCGCGAAGGTGCGGCGCGGCGACATCGAGGATCTCGACGGGCTCAAGGAGGCGGCCGCGGATTCCGACGGCGTCATCCACGTCGCGCACCGGCAAGACCTGCTTCCCACCGGCGGGATCGACGCCGTGGCCGCCGCGGAGGTCCCGATCATGCTCGCGTACGGCGATGCGCTCGCGGGCACCGGAAAGCCGCTGGTCGTGGCCGGGAGCATCGGCTCGCCCGGGAACCTAGGCCGGCCGGCGACCGAGGCGGACCCGGCCCTGTCCGCCGGCGCCGAGCACCGGGGCACCCTGCGGGCCCGCAACGTCGTGGAGACCACCGTCATCGGCCTCGCCGAGCGGGGAGTGCGGTCTTCGGTCGTGCGGATCGCCAACATCGCGCACAGCACCACCGATCGGGCCGGCTTTCTCGTGCAGCTGATCGCGCTCGCGAAGGAGAAGGGCTTCGCCGGCTACCCCGGAGACGGCGCGAACCAGTGGAACGCCGTGCACATCCGCGATGTCGCGTCCTTGTTCCGCCTGGCGCTGGAGAAGGGGCCGGCCGGCCGGTACTGGCACGCGGTCGGGGACGGGGGCATCCCGCTCCGCGAGATCGCCGAGGCCATCGGCAGCCGGCTGGGCCTGCCCGTCGTGAGCATTCCCGCGGACGAGCTGATGGTGCCGGGCTATTTCGGCTTCCTCGCGAACATCGTCACGCGGAATTACCCGGCGGACAATCTCGAGACCCGCCGGACGCTCGGCTGGGAACCCGTTCAGCCCGGCCTGCTCGCCGATTTGGACAACGGCCATTACTTCGATTGACAAAAATTCCCGAGGGGACGCGAAGAATAGGACAACGGTGGGATTCATCGGCAGCGGAGCCATCGGCACCACCATCGCGCGGCTCGCCGTCGAGGCCGGGCACCAGGTCGTGCTCAGTAACTCGCGCGGCCCCGAAACGCTCGCGGGCACGGTCGCGGAACTGGGGCCGCGGGCGTCCGCGGCGACAAGCCGGGAGGCCGCGGCGGCCGGTGACCTCGTTGTGGTCACGGTGCCGGTCAAGGTCTTCCCCGACTTGCCTGCCGGGCCGCCGGCCGGGAAGACGGTCATCGACACCTGCAACTACGGCCCCGAACGTGACGGGCAGATCCCCGAGCTCGACAGCCAGTCGCTCACCTCGAGCGAACTGCTGGAGCGGTACCTCCCGGGCGCCCTGGTCGTGAAGGCGTTCAACAACATCTTCTTCAAGCACCTGCGGTCACTCGCCCGCCCGGCGGGTGCGGCCGACCGCTCGTACCTGCCGATCGCCGGGGACGCCGCGCCGGCGAAGGCGGCAGTGACCGAGTTCCTCGAAGCCATCGGGTACGGCGTCGTGGACGCGGGATCCCTGGCCGGCAGCTGGCGGCAGGCGACGGGCACGCCGGTCTGGGGAACCCCGTACGGGCCTTACTCGAACGAAAAGGGCCAGCCAGCCGCCGAGGACGCCATCCGCGCAGCGCTGGCCGCCGCCACGCGGTAGCCGATCCCCCGCAACTCCCTGAATCCCAGGGAGTTGCGGGGATCAGGCTACGGGCGGGGGCCGACGACCTCCTTGCCCGCGCTGACCGTGATCGCCATCGCCGGGCAGGAGTCCGCGGCGTCGAGCACCGTCTCGTCCGGCTCGACGGTTTCGGCGCGAGCGCGCGCGGTGGCGCCCTCCAGCTCGAAGACCTCGGGCATCAGCGACGCGCACATCCCGGAACCGATGCAGGTGTGCTCGTCGACCTCGACGTGCCAAGCCATCGTGTCACCATCCGATCGGCATCGACCGCGCTCCGCGGACGAGCATCTGGGTTTTCCACACGATATCGCCTGCCACGTGCAAGCCCGGCATTTCCCGGGTGAGCGCGCGCAGCGCCTCCTGGAGCTCCAGCCGGGCGAGCGGCGCGCCGAGGCAGTGGTGCACGCCGTGGCCGAAGCCGAGGTGGTGGTTGTCCTCGCGGGCGAGCACCAGCCCCTCGGCGTCGGTGAACTGGAGCCGGTCGCGGTTCGCCGCGCCCATCGCGACCAGCACCGGCTCGCCTTCCCGCACCAGCACGTCGCCGACCTGGACGTCCTCGGTGGCGTACCGGGCGAACCCGGCGCCGGCGCCGAGCGGCACGAACCGCAGCAGCTCCTCGACGGCCGACGGGATCAGCTCGGGCTCGGCGCACAGCCGCGCCCACTGCCCGGGCTCGTCCAGCAGCGCGTACACGAAGTTCGGGATCTGGCTCGCCGTGGTCTCGTGCCCGGCCACCAGGATGCCGACGCACATGTCCACCAGCTCCAGCTCACTGAGCCGGTCCTTTTCGTCGCGCGCGGAGATGAGCGCGGACATCAGGTCGTCCTGCGGCTGGGCTCGGTGCTCCGCGATCAGCCCGGCCATGTACGCGCGCAGCTCCTCGCGGTTGCGCTCGGCCTCCTCCGCGGTGAGCCCGCTGGTGGTCAGCGCCGCGTCGCTCCACACGCGGAAGCGCGGCCGGTCGGCGGTCGGGACGCCGAGCAGCTCGCAGATCACCGCGACCGGGATCGGCAACGCGTAGAGGTCGACCAGGTCGGCCGGCTGCCCGGCGGCCTTCATGTCCTCGATCAGGCCCTGGGCCAGCTCGGCCACCCGCGGGCGCAGCAGCTCGACGCGGCGCATGGTGAACGCCTTCGCCACCAGCGTGCGCAGCCGGGTGTGGTCCGGCGGGTCCATCATCAGGATGCCGCCGGTGCGCCGGTGCTCGGCCATCCGCGGCTCGTCCTTCTGCTCGGCCATCGCGCGGGAGAACCGGCGGTCGCCCAGTACCAGGCGGGCGTCGGCGTACCTCGTGGCCAGCCAGGAGTCCTGGCCGTGCGGCATGCGGACCCGGACCATGCCCTCGGCCTCGCGGGCGGCCGCGTAGGCCTCGTTGAGGGCCAGGCCCTCTTCCTCGTTGAACGGGTAGGCGAGCGGTTCGGTGGATGTGGTGGTCATGCGGAGAACTCCCGATCTGCTGGAAAGTCCGGTTTGTAAGCGCCTGCTTACAAAGCTACCGATGGTGACGCACCGCGTCAATGCGCACACGGTCCGCACGCCGGTTAACGTGCCCGCTAGTTACTAACCCGACTACAGCTACGGCGGAACCAAGTCACTACGAGCGGATCGCCGGCGGCCGCGTCTCCGCCTACTTCCGGTCGGCTTAGTAACCTCGTCGCGGACGGAGGCGGTATGACCGGAGAACAGCAGGCCCGCAAGCGGGACGCCGCGGCGACGAAGGCCGCGCTGCTGGACGCGGCCGAGGAGTTGTTCGCCGAGCGGGGCTTCGACCGCACGACCGTGCGGGACATCGCGAAGCGCGCGGGCGCGAACCAGGCGCTGCTGTTCCGCTACTTCGGGTCCAAGGAGTCCCTGTTCGGCATCGTGATGGCCCGGGGCGGGCTGGCCAAACTGGAGACGACCCCGCCGGAGCAGCTCTTCGAAACGACGTTGCGCACGCTGCTCGAACCACCCCGCGACGGCAGCCCCCGCCGTTCCCTTGAGACCTACCTGCGCTCGACCGGCAGCAGCGGCGCCGCCACCACGATGCGCGAGCACGTCGGCGAGGAGTACGCCCGGGTGCTGGCCACCCTCACCGACCAGCCGGACGCGGAACTGCGCGCGGACCTCGTCCTGGCGTGGATGCTGGGCATCGGCCTGGTCCGCTCGGTGACCGGCAAGGAGCCACTGGCCAGCGCCGGCGCCGAGGACATCGTCCGGCTGATCCGGCCGGCTGTGCAGACTCTGCTGGAGCGCAACGGATAATCCCGTTGGCAGGCCTCGGCCGCAGCCCTAACGTCCCGGGCATGACTCCGTTTCCGCCGACCGCGTTCGACCGGCTGACCCGCGCCGAGCTGCTCCCCCCGGTGCGCACGCTGCTGGCCTCGCTCGGCGTCCGCGGCGAGCCGGAGCCGTTCGCCGACGGTTCGCTGCCGGTGTACGCGGTGGGTGACTTGGTGCTGAAGCTGTTCCCGCCCGTCCACCTCGGCGAACTGCGGACCGAGCGCACGATGCTCGAGGTCCTGCACGGACGCCTGCCCATCCCGACCCCGCGCGTCGTCCAGGCCGGAGAGTACGACGGCTGGGGTTACGTGCTGATGGAACGGCTGCCCGGCGTCACGCTCAAGGAGGCTTGGCCACATCTGTCCACGGAGGACAAAGCCGCGCTCGCCCCGCGGCTTGGCGAGGCGCTGGCCGCACTGCACGGCCTGGACGACCCCGCTTTGGCGGTTCTCGGCCCTTGCGACTGGCGCGCTTTCCTTACCGGGCAACGAGATCAGGCTGTCGACCACCATGCCGCCACGAAGCTGGACTCGCATTGGCTGGCGCAGATCCCGGCGTTCCTGGACACGGTGGACCTCGGCGAGCCCGCGACCGTCCCGCTGCACACCGAGTTCATGCGCGACCATCTGATGGTCATGCCCGGCAGCTGGGAAGTCACCGGCCTGTTCGACTTCGAGCCCGCGATGCGTGGCGCCGCGGAGTACGAGTTCGTGGCCGTGGGCCTGTTCGTCTCCGGCGGCGACGCGGATTTCCTGCGCCGCCTGCTCCTGGCGTACGGCTACCGCCCGGCGGACCTCGGCGAGGACTTCGCGCGCCGGTGCCTGGCGTATGCGCTGCTGCATGTGTACAGCAACTTCCGCTGGTACCTCGACGTCCTGCCTGCCCCACCCGAGCCGACGCTGGACGCACTCGCCACGACCTGGTGGGGCACCGCGGGCTAGCGGTGCAAGGGACGACCCAACCCGCGCCGCAGCAACTCGGCCAAGTGCACCGCACGGCGGCCTGACTCCTGCTCGATCTGCGTACGGCAACTGAACCCGTCCGACAACACCACCGCGGAGTCCGCCACCGCACGCAGGGCAGGCAACATCCGATCCTCAGCAACAGCCTTCGACACCTCGTAGTGCCCCCGCTCGAACCCGAAGTTGCCCGCCAGCCCGCAGCAACCCGCGTCCAGCGTCGTGTTTCGGACCCCCGCCGCGGTCATCGCGGCCTCGTCCGCGGCGAAGCCGAGTACGGCGTGCTGGTGGCAGTGCACCTGCGTGACCGTCTCGACGTCCAGCGACGCTTCGAGCGGCTTCGGCGCGTCGGCCAGCAACTCGGCGAAAGTCCGGGTACGCGAGGCCAGCAACTCAGCCGTCGCGTCGCCCGGAAGCAGCGCGGCCAGGTCGCCGCGGAACAGGGCAGTACAGCTGGGCTCCAGGCCCGCGACCTCGTAACCGGCTTCGAGGTACGGCCGCAGCACCTCGAGCGTCCGCCGCAGCACCCGCTTGGCCATGTCCAGCTGACCGGTCGAGACCCACGTCAGTCCACAACAGACACCGCGGTCCGGCAGCACCACGTCGTAACCCGCGGCGGTGAGCACCTCCGTGGCGGCGTCGAGCACGTCCGGGGTCAGGTAGTTGTTGAACGAGTCCGGCCACAGCACCACCGGCCGCGGCCCGCTCGCCCACCGTCGCAAGTCCTTGCGCGCACGAGTGAACGGCACCGTCGCGAACTCCGGCAACGCCCGTTCCACAGCGATCCCGCCAACCCGCTTCAGCGCGGCGGCGGCCCAACGCCGACGTGAGAAGAAGTTCGCCACCCGCGGCGCGAGCGCGGCGCCGCGCAGCCACAGCGGCAGCCAGCCCATCGAGTAGTGCGACGCCGGACGCACGCGGCCGCGGTAGTGCTGGTGCAGGAACTCCGCCTTGTAGGTGGCCATGTCGACGTCCACCGGGCAGTCCGACAGACATCCCTTGCAGGACAAGCACAAATCGAGCGCCTCGGCGACCTCACCCGAGCGCCAGCCGTCCTTGATCACCTCACCGTTGACCATTTCGGCGAGCAGGTGCGCGCGCCCGCGGGTGGAGTGCTGCTCCTCGCGGGTGGCGCGGTAGCTCGGGCACATCACGCCGCCACCGCTGGTGTTGCGGCACTTGCCGACGCCGACGCAGCGGCGCATCGCCTGCCCGAAGCTGCCCTGGTCCTCGGGGTAACCGAGCACGGTCACGTCCTCGAGCGCCAGCGGCGCGCGCCGCACCCGCAGGTCGGCGTCCACCGGCCGCGGGTCGACCAGGATACCCGGGTTCATCCGGCCGTCGGGGTCGAAGATCGCCTTGAACCGGCCGAACAAGGCCATCATTTCCGGGCTGTACATCCGCGACAGCAGCTCGGACCGCGCCTGCCCGTCGCCGTGCTCGCCGGAAAGCGAGCCGCCGTGCGCCGCGACGAGGTCGGCCGCCTCCTCGACGAAACCGCGGAAATCCGCGATGCCGGGCGACGACAGCAGGTCGAAGTCGAGGCGCAGGTGCAGGCAGCCCTCGCCGTAGTGGCCGTAGACCACGCTCTGACGGCCGTACCGGGCCATCAATTCCTTGAAACCACGCAGGTACGAGCCCAGCCGCTCGGGCGGCACCGCCGCGTCTTCCCAGCCGGGCCAGGCTTCCGAGCCGTCCGCGAGGCGCGTGGCCAGGCCCGCGCCCTCTTCGCGGATACGCCACAGCCGCCGTTGCGCCGCCGGGTCGTCGAGCACTACCGAGCCGGTCACCACCGACTCCAGCGCAGCCGCCAGCTCACGCGCCCGCGCGGCGGCTTCGGCCGGCGACTCCCCCGACAGCTCGACGAACAGCCAAGCGCCACCCGGCGGCAGGCCGTCCGCGCGGCCGGGCTCCAGCAGTGCGACGAGCTGCGCGTCCACCCCCTCGACGGTCAGCGGCGACCACGGCAGGATCGCCGGCACCGCGTCGGCCGCCGCGATGTCCGAGGCGAAACCGAGCACGGCCAGCACCCGATGCTTCGGCAGCTCGGCCAGCGCGACGGTCGCCTCCAGCACCGTCACGCAGGTGCCCTCGCTGCCGACCAGCGCCTTCGCGACGTCGAAACCGTTCTCCGGCAACAGGTGCTCCAGGCCATAGCCGGAAACCCGGCGCGGCCAGGTCGAAAGCTCCTTGCGCAGCAACGCAAGATTGTCACGCACCATCGCGCGCAGCTCCGTGAACACCCGGCCCTCGGTGCCGGGCCGCGCCGCACGATCGTCCACTTCGGACGGTTTCATGGGGCCGACGGTGAGCCGCGTGCCGTCGTAGAGCAGCACGTCCAGCTCACGCACCACGTCGACGGTCCGGCCCCAGGCCACGGAGTGCGAGCCGCAGGCGTTGTTCCCGATCATGCCGCCGAGGGTGCACCGGCTGTGCGTGGACGGGTCGGGCCCGAACCGCAGGCCGTGCAGCGCGGCGAGCGCCTGCAAATCATCGAGCACGGTGCCGGGCGCGACCCGCGCGAGCCGGGCGTCGGGGTCGAGCCAGCGGACGCCATGCACGTGCCGCGAGGTGTCCACGACGATGCCCGGGCCGCACGAGTTGCCCGCGACGCTCGTGCCGCCGCCCCGCGCCACCACCGGCGCGCCCCGCTCACGCGCCGCCGCCACCGCGGCGACCACGTCGTCCACCGTCTCCGGTAACACCACGCCGAGCGGCACGTGGCGGTAGTTGGACGCGTCGGTGGTGTACAGCGCGAGCGTGGCGGCGTCGGTGAGGATCTCCACGCCCCCATTCAAGACACCCGGTCAGACCACCGCCGTACGGACCCCGTCGAGACGACGCCCGGACAGCGCCGCGGCCTCCGCGAGCGGCGTCGTGCCACGCGCGGCGGAATCGGACAGCAGAGCCGAAACCACGTCGCCGATCGCCGCCACCCGCGCGGACGCCGCGGCGTGGTCCAGGCCCTCGACCTCCCGCGCCACGGTGTAAACGACACCGCCCGCGCTCGCCACGTAGTCGGGCACCCAGACGATGCCGCGCGCGGCCAGCGTTTCCGCCACGCCGTCGTCGACCAGCTGGTTGTTGGCCGGGCCGACGATGAGCGGCGCGGTGAGCACGGTGTTTTTGCCGAGCACGCCGCCGACGGCCGCGGGCACCATGATGTCGGCGTCGAGTGCCAACGCCTCCGCCGGCTCGGCCCAGGCGTAGCCGAGGTAACGGGCGTCTTCGCGGGCCTGCTCGGTCACGTCGGAGACGGTGACCTCGGCGCCGGCCAGCCCGCTCGCGACCAGCCGCCCGACCGAGCCGAACCCGCACACCACCACCCGCCGTCCGGCCGGGTCCGGGGTGCCGAACACCGCCTCAGACGCGGCCCGCAGCGCGGCGAGCACCCCCTGAGCGGTCGGGCCGCTGGACGAGCCGATGCCGCCCGCGGACTCGGGCACGCAGAACGCGGGCGCGCCGTGCTCCCGCAGCACCAGCATGTCTTCGGGGCCGGTGCCGATGTCGGGCCCGGCGAGGTACTGGCCGTCCAGCGAGGCGATCAGTTCGGCGTGGTCGAGCAGCACGGCGTGCCGCTGGCCGGCGTCGAGACGCTGGCCGGGCCGCAGGGCGATCACGCTCTTCGCGCCGCCGAAGTCCATGCCCGCGACGGCGCACTTGTCCGTCATCGCGGCCGAAAGCCGCAGCACGTCACGCTCGGCCTCGTCCAGGCTGTCGTAGGCCTTCATCCGGCAGCCGCCGAGCGCGGGCCCGAGCGCCGTCGAATGGATCGCGACCATCGTGGTGACGCCGGAACGGCGGCCTCGGCGCACCACCAGCCGTTCGTGGTCCCAGGGCAGGGGGTGGACGGTCATCGAGGTCACCTTCCGCATGTCCGACGCTGTCTTCCCGGTGAAGTTAGAGTCGTGACCAGTGGTTTCGAGTCGGCGGCGAACATAATTCGGCATCGGAGGCGACGGGGACGTGCTGGACGAACTTGATTCGGCGATCGTTCGCCTGCTGCAGGAGGACGCCCGGCAGACCAACCGGGACATCGCGCGCAAGGTCGGAATTGCGCCTTCGACCTGCCTGGAGCGCACGCGGCTGCTGCGCGAGCGCGGCGTGATCCGCGGTTATCACGCCGAAGTCGACCTCCCCAGCCTCGGCCGTTCGGTGCAGGCCATGGTGTCCGCGCAGGTCCGCCCGCTCAGCCGCGCCGTGATCGACGCCTTCCAGCGGTCGATGGCGGAGCGGCCGGAGGTGCTCTCGGTGTTCGTGGCGGCGGGCAGCGACGATTTCCTCATCCACGTCGCCGTGCGCGACATCGACCACCTGCACGCTTTCCTGACCGACCGGCTCGCCCTGCGCAAGGAGGTGGTCGGGTTCCGCAGCTCGATCATCTTCCGGCACCTGCGCAAGTCCACCGTCGAAGAGCTGCCGATCGGCCGTGCGGCGGAGAACCCCTGAAAAGACGCGACATCACCCGGGAAAACACGGGAAATGCCCGGATTCCGGTGTTCCCGGGGCGAAACTGTCGGTGGTCCTTGTTCTACTGGACCATGAAAGCGAGGTACCGACATGACTGTCGAACTGACAGACACCGACATCGGCAGTGACATCGAATACGTGGCACTGAATCATCGTGAACGGGCCACCCTGGCCGCCGTGGCCGCGGGCCGCGCGCAGATCAGCTGCAGCTGTGAGCCGGACCTGTTCGTCGACGGCCTGAGCTGCTGTGACCAGGGCACCGTCCGCCGGCTGGCCCGGCTGGGCCTGATCGAACCCGTCTCGGCGGGGGCGCACGGGGAGCGGGTGCCGGCCGTGCTGACCGCCGCCGGAATGGCGGCCTTGAACGAGCCGGGCGCGATCGTGGCCGCCTAGCAGCGGGCCCGGAAAACCCGCTGGCCTCCGGGGCCGGCACCCGGCAGCATTACCGGGATGGACGTGTTCCTGGAAACGGAACGGCTGATTCTGCGCCGCTTCACCCGCGAAGACGCGGATCTGCTGTTCGAGCTCTACAACGACCCCGCCGTGATGCGTTACCTCAATGGCGGCGCACCGGCCGACCGGGCCGAGATCGCCGCGGTCGACCTCCCGGCATTCCTGGGTTACTACCCGCGTTTCGCCGGTTACGGCTTCTGGGCCGCGCTCGACCGGGAACACTCGGGCTTCCTGGGCTGGTTCCACTTCCGCCCACAGCCGGGCGACCCCCTGGACGAACCCGAACTCGGCTACCGCCTGCACCGCGCCGCCTGGGGCCGCGGCTACGCGACGGAAGGCTCCCGCGCCTTGCTGGCGAAGGGTTTCACCGAACTGGGCGCCAGCCGCGTCACCGCCGCCACCGTCACCGCGAACCAGGGCTCACGCCGTGTCCTGGAGAAGCTCGGCCTGCGTTACCTCCGCACCGTCCCCGCCGACGAGCACGACACCGCCGAAGGCGCCGAACACGGGGTGCGCGAGTACGCCATCACCCGCGCCGAATGGGCCGCGCTGCAGCATTGACCGCCGCCGCCCCGCCCCTCACCGCGCCACCCCGCGCCGCTCCTCGCCGCGCCCCTCTTCACAGCACCGCCCTCGCCGCGCCTCTCGTCGCCACCCCGCTCCGCGCCACCCGTCGCCGCGCCACCTCGCGCCGCGCCGGATGCGCCCCAATGTGGCGTTCGGTGCGTCCAGCGCACCGAACGCCACATTGGGTGCGTCCAGCGCAACCAACGCCACATTGGGGCGCTTCAGGCCGAGCGCACCCATTCCTCCCCCAGCCGGGTCAGCACGGCCTCGCCGCCGGTGAGGTCGGCGAGCCAGGCGGCGAACGGCTCCTCCTCACCCACACCGAGGCCGACCTCGAAGTGGGCAGTGGCGTCGAAGCGGGTCTCGTTCAGTGTGTACGGCGATGAGCGCAGGTCGTTCTCCAGGCGGCCCGCGCGGGTGTAGTCCACTTCGACCTCGACGAGGCGCAGCCGCCGGTACTCGACCACGCCGACCGCGTCCAGGGCTTCCGACACCGCCTGCCCGTACGCGCGGATCAAACCGCCCGCGCCCAGCAGTACACCGCCGAAATGCCGGGACACCACCGCGACCGTGTCGGTGACCGCGCGGCGCCGCAGGACCTCCAGCATCGGGATACCCGCGGTGCCGGCGGGTTCGCCGTCGTCGCTGGAGCGCTGGGTGCGGCCGTCCGGGCCGAGGACAAACGCGTGACAGTGGTGGCGCGCGGCCGGTTCGGCCTTCCGCCGGGCCGCGATCGCCGCGCGCGCAGCGGCTTCATCGGCCACCGGGGCGAGGGCGCAGAGGAAGCGGGAGCGCCGGATCTCGATCTCGTGCAGTCCCGGACTCGGCACGGAGAGATAACGATCAGTCATCGACGGCTCGCCTCATGCGACCAGTCAACCACCCTGACCGCGCGGACGAACGCCAGGTCGCGACGGCGTTTCGCCAGGTCAGCGCCGGTGTGGTCCGAGCACCGGGAGAGAAGGCCCGACATATGGGAGTACCCCGGGGGGCGTCAACGTAAGCGTGGCATTTCCCACCCGGGCCCGGCGACGTATGTCGATTACAGCGAATTCACACTATCGTCATAAGACCCGGCGAACCCGGGAGTAACACCACGCGCGCGGCCCGCCCCCCACCACACCGGCTGACCGTACCCAGCGCGTGGCTGCACCGACCACTGTTCGGCCGCCCAACGGCGTGTGGCCCGTGAATAACCCGCAGCCCGATCGACGACGACCGGGCTGGGCCGTCCCGCCTGGCTCTTCCCGTGCGCGAGCAGCAAGCTCCCGCGAGAGGGCAACGGGCGAGCCCGCGGCGAATTCCTTCCCCGACTGACCATCGCGGTTCCGGACCACTTCGTTAACCGGTTCACTGTCGAACCATCCGATGGAGTGAGTACCGGGCGCGCCAACGCCTTGGGAGGCGGCCAGCCGTGACCCACCGTGCCAGTTCCGGTTCCAGCACACCGGCCCTCGCGGGTCTGTACGACCCTTCTTACGAACACGACGCCTGCGGGGTCGCGTTCGTCGCCGACCTCGCCGGCCGGCGCGATCATCAGATCGTGGCGAAAGCCCTGGTCGCGCTCAGGAATCTGGAGCATCGCGGGGCGCGTGGCGCCGAACCGGACACCGGCGACGGCGCCGGCCTGCTGATCCAGGTGCCCGACGCCTTCTACCGCGAAGTCGTCGACTTCACGCTGCCCGAAGAAGGCGCGTATGCCGTCGGCACCGCTTTCCTGCCCCAGGAAGAAAAACGCCGCGGCCGCGCCATGACCACCATCGAGCGGATCGCCGCCGAGGAGGACATGCGCGTGGTGGGCTGGCGCGAGCTGCCCGTGGACACCGCGCACTGCGGGCCCACCGCCGCCGAGACCATGCCGCACTTCACGCAGCTGTTCCTGGCCGGGCGCCGCCACAACCGCGAAGGCCTCGCCCTGGAACGCGCCGCCTTCTGCGTGCGCAAGCGCGCCGAACACGAACTCGTCGAGGACGACGTCTACTTCCCCTCGCTGTCCTCGCGCACGATCGTCTACAAGGGAATGCTCACCGAAGGTCAGGTCGAGCGGTTCTTCCTCGACCTGACCGACGAGCGCGTGACGAGCGCCATCGGCCTCGTGCACTCCCGCTTCTCCACCAACACCTTCCCGTCGTGGCCGCTCGCGCACCCGTACCGGTACGTGGCGCACAACGGCGAGATCAACACCCTCAAGGGCAACCGCAACTGGATGGACGCGCGCGAGGCACTGCTGGAGACGGACCTCGTCCCCGGCGACCTCAAGCGGATCTACCCGGTGATCACCCGCGGCGCCAGCGACTCCGCGTCGTTCGACGAAGTGCTGGAGCTGCTGCACCTCGGCGGCCGGTCGCTGCCGCACTCGGTGCTGATGATGATCCCGGAGGCCTGGGAAAACCATCAGGAAATGGACCCGGCGCGACGCGCGTTCTACGAGTTCCACTCGACGCTGATGGAGCCGTGGGACGGGCCCGCGCTGGTGGCGTTCACCGACGGCACGCAGATCGGCGCGGTGCTCGACCGCAATGGCCTGCGCCCCGGCCGCTACTGGGTGACCGACGACGGGCTCGTGGTGCTCGCCAGCGAGGTCGGCGTGCTGGAGCTGGACCAGTCCACGATCGTCCGCAAGGGCCGGCTCGAGCCGGGCCGGATGTTCCTCGTCGACACCGCCGAGGGCCGGATCATCGAGGACGAGGAGATCAAGAGCGAGCTGGCCACCGCGCACCCGTACGACGAATGGGTCGACGCCGGGCTGCTGCGCTTGGAGGACCTGCCCGAGCGGGACCGCGAAGTGCCGCTGCACGCCGCGCTCGTGCGGCGCCAGCAGTCCTTCGGCTACACCGAAGAAGAGCTGGAGACCATTCTCGAGCCGATGGCCCGCACCGGCGCGGAGCCGATCGGCTCGATGGGCAACGACTCGCCGCTCGCCCCGCTGTCCACGCGCTCGCGGCCGTTGTTCGACTACTTCATCCAGCTGTTCGCCCAGGTGACGAACCCGCCGCTGGACTCCATCCGGGAAGAGCTGATCACCGCGCTCGGCACGCAGATCGGCGCGGAGCCGAACCTGCTGCAGGCCGACACCGCTTCGTGCCGGCGCATCGTGCTGCCGTTCCCCGTGCTGGACAACGATCAGCTGGCGAAATTGGTGCACGTCAACGACGACGGCACGCTGCCGGAGTTCCAGGCCGTCACGGTGCTCGGCCGCTACAACGTGCACGGCGGCGGCGAAGCGCTCGTACAGCGGCTCGACGAGATCCGCAGCGAAGTGTCCGAAGCGATCGAAGACGGCGCGCGGCTGATCGTGCTGTCCGATCGCGGCGTCGACGAGCATCACGCCGCGATCCCCTCGCTGCTGCTGACCGGCGCGGTGCACCACCACCTCGTTCGCGAGAAGACGCGCACGCAGGTCGGCCTCATCGTCGAGGCGGGCGACGCGCGCGAGGTGCACCACATCGCGCTGCTGGTGGGTTACGGCGTGGCCGCGGTGAACCCGTACCTGGCGATGGCGACGGTCGAGGAAATGGCGCACCAGGGCCTGATCCCGGGCGTCACCGGCAAGCAGGCGACCACGAACCTGATCAAGGCGCTGGGCAAGGGCGTGCGCAAGACGATGTCCAAGATGGGCGTCTCCACCGTCGCGTCCTACACCGGCGCGCAGATCTTCGAGGCCGTCGGGCTGGGCGCCGAAATCGTCGACACCTGTTTCACCGGAACCACTTCACGGCTCGGCGGCGTCGGGTTCGACACCATCGCCGACGAGGTCGAGCAGCGCCACCGCCGGGCCTTCCCGGCCGACGGCGTCCGCCCGAGCCACCGCGAGCTGGAGACCGGCGCGGACTACCAGTGGCGCCGCGAGGGCGAGCCGCACCTGTTCAACCCGCAGACCGTGTTCAAGCTGCAGCACTCTACGCGCAGCGGGAAGTACGAGGTCTTCAAGGAGTACACGAAGGCCGTCAACGACCAGTCGGAGAAGCTGCAGACGCTACGCGGGCTGTTCGACTTCAAGTACGGCGAGCGGACGCCGGTGCCGATCGAGGAGGTCGAGCCGGTCTCGGAGATCGTGAAGCGGTTCGCCACCGGCGCCATCTCGTACGGCTCGATTTCGATGGAGATGCACCAGACCCTGGCCATCGCGATGAACCGCCTCGGCGGCAAGTCGAACACCGGCGAGGGCGGCGAGGACGCGGAACGGCTGTACGACCCCGAGCGGCGCTCCGCGGTGAAGCAGGTCGCTTCGGGACGCTTCGGCGTGACGAGTGAGTACCTGGTCAACGCCGACGACATCCAGATCAAGATGGCGCAGGGCGCGAAGCCCGGCGAGGGCGGGCAGCTGCCCGGCGCGAAGGTGTACCCGTGGATCGCGAAGACGCGGTACTCGACCCCGGGCGTCGGCCTGATTTCCCCGCCGCCGCACCACGACATCTACTCGATCGAAGACCTGGCGCAGCTGATCCACGACCTGAAAAACGCCAATCCGGCCGCGCGCATCCACGTGAAGCTCGTGTCCGAGGTCGGGGTCGGCACGGTCGCGGCCGGGGTGTCCAAGGCACACGCGGACGTGGTGCTGATCTCCGGCCACGACGGCGGGACGGGCGCTTCGCCGCTGTCGTCCATCAAGCACGCCGGCGGGCCGTGGGAGCTGGGCCTGGCCGAGACCCAGCAGACGCTGCTGGCCAACCGGCTGCGCGACCGGATCGTGGTGCAGACCGACGGCCAGCTCAAGACCGGCCGTGACGTGATGATCGCCGCGCTGCTCGGCGCCGAGGAGTTCGGTTTCGCCACCGCGCCGCTGGTGGTTTCGGGCTGCATCATGATGCGCGTCTGCCACCTCGACACCTGCCCGGTGGGCGTCGCGACGCAGAACCCCAAGCTGCGCGAGAAGTTCAGCGGCAAGGCCGAGTACGTGGTGAACTTCTTCCAGTTCATCGCGCAGGAGGTCCGGGAATACCTGGCAGAGCTGGGTTTCCGGTCCATCGCCGAGGCCGTGGGCCACGCCGAGGTGCTCGACAAGCGCCAGGCCGTGGACCACTGGAAGGCGGCCGGGCTCGACCTGTCGCCGATCTTCCACGTGCCCGGGCTGGCCCCGCGCGCGGCCCGGCACCAGCAGGTGGCGCAGGACCACGGGCTGGACAAGGCGCTCGACAACACGCTGATCCAGCTGGCCGAGGGCGCGCTGTCCTCGGGCGACAAGGTGCGGCTGGAACTGCCGGTGCGCAACGTGAACCGCACCGTCGGCACCATGCTCGGCTCCGAGCTGACCAAGAAGTGGGGCGGCGAGGGCCTGCCGGACGACACCATCGACGTCACCTTCACCGGCACCGCGGGCCAGTCGTTCGGCGCGTTCGTGCCGAAGGGCATCACACTGCGGCTCTACGGCGACGGCAACGACTACGTCGGCAAGGGCCTGTCCGGCGGACGGCTGATCGTGCGTCCCGACAAGACCGCGGTGATCGCCGCGGAGGAGCACATCATCGCCGGCAACGTGATCGGTTACGGCGCCACCAGCGGCGAGATCTTCATCCGCGGCAAGGCCGGCGAACGGTTCTGCGTGCGCAACTCCGGCGCGCTGGCCGTCGTCGAAGGCGTCGGCGACCACGGCGTCGAGTACATGACCGGCGGCCGGGTCGTGGTGCTCGGCGGGGTCGGGCGCAACTTCGCGGCCGGCATGTCCGGCGGCATCGCGTACGTGCTGGACCTGCCGGTGCACCGGGTGAACCCGGAGATGGTCGATATCGACCCGCTCGACTCCGAGGACGCCGACTTCCTGCGTGAAACCGTCGAAAAGCATTACAACGAAACGGAGTCCGCGGTCGCGCGCACGCTGCTCGCCGACTGGGACGCCGCCATCGACCGCTTCGGCAAGGTCATGCCGAAGGACTACAAGCGTGTGCTCGCCGCTCAGGTTCAGGCCGAGCGGGATGGGCGCGACGTGAACGAGGCGATCATGGAGGCCGCACATGGCTGACCCCAAGGGCTTTCTGACCACCACCCGCGAAGAACCGAAGCGGCGTCCGGTCGATCTGCGGCTGATGGACTGGCGCGAGGTCTACGAGGACTTCGCATCGACGAAGCTGGAGAAGCAAGCCGGACGCTGTATGGACTGCGGCATCCCGTTCTGTCACCAGGGCTGTCCGCTGGGGAACCTGATCCCGGAGTGGAACACCCTGGTGTGGCGGGAAGACTGGCAGGAGGCGGCCGAGCGGCTGCACGCCACCAACAACTTCCCGGAGTTCACCGGCACGCTGTGCCCCGCGCCGTGCGAGACCGCCTGTGTGCTGGGCATCAACGACGATCCGGTGACGATCAAGCGGGTCGAGATCTCCATCATCGACCGGGCCTTCGCCGAGGGCTGGGTCACGCCGCAGGTGCCGATCGCCAAGACCGGCAAGAAGGTCGCCGTGGTCGGCTCCGGCCCGTCCGGGCTCGCCGCGGCGCAGCAGCTGACCCGCGCGGGCCACAGCGTGGTGGTGTACGAGCGGGCCGACAAGATCGGCGGGCTGCTGCGTTACGGCATCCCCGCGTTCAAGATGGAGAAGCACCGCCTCGACCGGCGGATCGCGCAGATGGAGGCCGAGGGCACGGAATTCCGGACCTCGGTGAACGTCGGCGCCGACCTCACCGTGGAAGAACTGCGGTCTTCGCACGACGCCGTGGTGCTGGCGGGCGGCGCGACGGCGTGGCGCGACCTGCCGATCGACGGCCGCGAGCTGACCGGCATCTACCAGGCGATGGAGTTCCTGCCGCCGGCGAACCGGGTGGCCGCGGGTGAGCTGGACGTGTCGCCGTACTCCGCCGAGGGCCTCGACGTGGTGGTCATCGGCGGCGGCGACACCGGCGCGGACTGCGTCGGCACCTCGCACCGCCAGGGCGCGAAATCGGTGACGCAGCTGGAAATCATGCCGCGGCCGCCGGAGTCGCGGTCGGACGCGAACCCCTGGCCGACGTACCCGATGATCTACCGCGTCTCCTCGGCCCACGAGGAGGGCGGCGAGCGGCTGTACTCGGTGAACACGCAGGAATTCCTGAGTGACGCCGACGGCCGCGTGCGCGCGCTGAAGCTCGTCGAGGTGCGCAACGAGGGCGGCAAGTTCGTCCCCGTCGAGGGCACCGAGACCGAGCTGCCGGCCCAGCTCGTGTTGCTGGCCATGGGTTTCCTGGGCCCGCAGCGCGAAGGGCTGATCGAGGACCTCGGCGTGGAGCTGGACCAGCGCGGCAATGTCGCGCGGGACAAGGACTTCCGCACCAGCCTCGACAACGTCTTCGTGGCCGGCGACATGGGCCGCGGCCAGTCGCTGATCGTGTGGGCCATCGCCGAGGGCCGCTCCTGCGCCGCCGGCGTCGACGCCTACCTCACCGGCCGCGATTTCCTGCCCGCCCCGATCGCGCCGACCGACCGGCCGATCTCCTGAGCTTCGGGCCGGGGGCACCAACGTTGTTGCCCCCGCCCGATCTGCTTACGCCCCAATGTGGCGTTCGGTGCGTTCAACGCACCGAACGCCACATTGGGTGCGTCCAGCGCACCCAATGCCACATTGGGGCGCTTCCCGACTGATCACCGAGCGAAACCCCTATCGCGCCATTCAGGTGATTTCCCGACCGGGGTGGCATCCGGGGTGCCACTGAGCGCAACCTGGAAATAAGGGAGGAACACCGCCGGTCGCCGAGGGGGCTCGGGTGCCGGTGGTGTCCGCCGGCACGGCGGGAACGGGGAGGGGACCCTGGCATGACTGTTGATCTGAGCACCACTCTGGCCTGGACCACGGCGAGCGGCGACGCCGCCACGATGCTCGACGAGCTCCAGCCCAACATCCTGAAGGCGCACGCCCGCGATCACCTGTCCGTGCTCTTCCTGCAGTTCGGCGAAACCAGGAAGGACGGCGCCGCGGCGAAGGCTTTCCTGGCGGCGCTGGCGAACCAGCAGATGAAGTCCGCGAAGACGCAGCTGCAGGAGATCAGCACGTTCAAGGCCGCGGGCACCGGGGGGACGCCGTACGTCGGGGTCGGGCTGACCGCCGCGGGGTATCACGCGCTGGGCGTGAAGCAGGTGCCGCAGGACGAGGCGTTCCTGCGCGGCATGCGCGACCCGGCGACGCGGCAGAAGCTCGCCGACCCGCCGCGGTCCACCTTCGATCCCGGTTACCACGGCGAAATCCACGCTGTGGTCCTGATCGGCGACGCCACCGACGGTGCGATGACCGCGCGCCGCAACGAGGTGCTGGCCCTGCTGCCGGACTCGGTCACCGTGCTGGCCGAAGAGGCGGGCCTGGGCCGCACCAACTCGCGCGGCGAGGGCATCGAGCACTTCGGCTACGTCGACGGACGCAGCCAGCCGCTGTTCCTGGCCGAGGACGTGGACGCGGAGAAGAACTCGACCGACGGCATCAACGTCTGGGACCCGTCGGCCCCGCTTTCGCAGGTGCTGGCCGCCGACGTCGCGGCACCGGACCCGGCCGTGCACTTCGGCAGTTACTTCGTTTTCCGCAAGCTGGAGCAGAACGTGCGGCGGTTCAAGCAGGCCGAGCTCGACTTGGCCGACACGCTCGGGCTCACCGGCGACGACCGCGAGCGCGCGGGCGCCATGATCATCGGCCGGTTCGAGGACGGCACTCCGCTCACCACGCAGCGCGAGGACGGCGCGGAAAGCCCGGTGTCCAACAACTTCACCTACGAAAGCGACCTCGGGGCCGGGAAATGCCCGTTCCAGGCGCACATCCGCAAGACGAACCCGCGGGGCAGCGGTGGTTTCGAGAAGCCCGCGGACGAGCGCCTGCACCTGATGGCGCGCCGTGGCGTGCCGTACGGCGAGCGCGCCGACGACCCGAACGCCGACGTGCCACCGGCCCAGCGCCCGGCCGGGGGTGTCGGGCTGCTGTTCGTGGCGTTCAACTCGGCGCTGGGCAGCCAGTTCGAGTTCACGCAGGCGACCTGGGCCGACAACCCGGGCTTCCCGAAGGCGCCGGTGAAGCCGGGCCTCGACCCGGTGATCGGCCAGGGGCCGCGGGAATCCTCGGAGTACGTGCCGGGCTGGGGCGGCACCACCACGGTCACCGCGCCGGCCGTGCCGCAGGCCGTCACGTGTAAGGGCGGCGACTACTTCTTCATGCCGTCGCTCGCTTTCCTGCGCGCGCTCGCCTGATCTTCGCGCGATGCGGGACGGCCCTTCCGCGGTCGGGGCGGAAGGGCCGGGCCCCGCAGTTGCTGGGGGTATTGGCCCCTTCGCGCGCCCGTGCGAAGGGGCCACTCAGTGTCAAGCCGCGCCGTGGCCGGGCCGGGGTGCTTGACTGACCCGCATGGAGAGAACCCCGCAGAAGATCACCACGTTCCTGATGTTCGAGGGCCGGGCCGAGGAAGCGCTCACCTTCTACCTGTCACTGTTCGAGGACGCCGCGATCGTGGCCATCAGCCGGTACGGCGCGGGCGGGCAGGGGCCGGAAGGCACCGTCGAGCACGCCACGTTCACCCTGGCCGGCCAGGAGTTCATGGCCATCGACAGCCCCGTCAGCCACGGATTCGGCTTCACCCCGGCGGTCTCGCTGTACGTGCAGTGCTCCGACGAGGCCGAACTCGACCGGCTCTACGCGGCGCTGGGCAAGGACGGCCAGGAGCTGATGCCGCTGGGCTCGTACGGCTTCAGCACCAAGTTCGGCTGGGTGAACGACCGGTTCGGCGTGTCCTGGCAGCTGAACCTGGCCTGAGCGGGCCGCCGGACTGGCCAACAGCCGAAGGACCCAGCGTCTGATCATTCAGCGGCGGGACTCCAGCAGGTCGAGGGCGAGCAGCCCGGCACCGAGCCGTCCGGCCTCGTCGCCGAGCTTGGCCAGGCGCAGCTCCGGCAGCCGCTGGAAGGTCAGCGCCGAGGAAAGCCAGTCGCGCACCGGGTCCAGCACGTAGTCGGCCGCGGTGAACAGGCCGCCGCCGAGCACCACGACCTCCGGGGCCAGCAGCGTCAGCAGGGTCCGGATGCCGTGGCCCAGCCCGTCGAGGGCGTCGGAGACGACGGCGACGGCCGCTTCGTCGCCGTGCCGGGCCGCGTCGACGACGGGCTGCGCGCCGTCCACCGGACGGCCGGTGTGCTCGGTGTAGCGCCGGGCGATGGCCGCCGCCGAGGAGATCGCCTCGAGACAGCCCGTGGCGCCGCAGCCGCAGAGGATGCGGTGCCCGACGTCGATGTGCCCGACCTCGCCGGCCAGCCCGTGCGCCCGGTAGAGCCGCCCGTCCAGCATCAGCGCGGCCGCGATCCCGGTGCCGACGGCGATGAACGCCGCGTCCGTGCAGCCCTGCCCGGCGCCGACGCGGAACTCGGCCAGCCCGCCCGCGCTCACGTCGTGCCCGAACGCCACCGGCAGCCCGAGCCGGCTCTCCAGCAGGTCGCCGAAGGGCACGTCGCGCCAGTCCAGGTTCGCGGAGAACCGCGCGACCCGCGCCTGCTCGTCGACGATCCCCGGCACGACCACGCCGACCGCGCCCGGCGCGCCCGTCCCGGCCTGCTCGGCGAGCACCGAGACGATCTCGGCCACCTGCTCGGCCAGCGCCTTGCCGTCCGCGCTGCGGGCCGTCGTGGCCCGCTGCGTCGCGAGCACGTTCAGGTCACCGTCGAGCAGGGCCGCCTTCACGGTCGTGCCACCCACGTCCAATGCCGCCACCAAATCAGCCATGCCGGGATTCTCACACCCCCGGCCTCACATCGAGGTGACGTTGACTGCCGGTAGCCGGATCGGCCACAGACTGTGGCCGGGTCAGGCCTTCCAATCCGGGTGCCCGGGCATCACCGGGGTTTTCGCTGTGTACAGCCAGTCGTGGAAAAACGCGCCGAGGTCCCGGCCGGAGAGCCGCTGGGCCACGTCGAGGTAGTCCTGGGTCGAGGCCGAACGGCCGTGGAAGGTGTCGTAGAAGGTCCGCTCGATCCGGTCGAACATCGGCTGCCCCACCACGTTCCGCAACGCGTACAGCGTGAGCGCGCCGCCGTTGTCGCTGCCGGAAAGCACGCCGGCGGGCGAGTTCAGGTGCGCGACCGGGCCCTCCTGCTCGAGCTGCTGGTTGTTGATGCCGTAGCGGCCGCGCATCTGCTCGTCGAACGGCTTCCCGCCGTGGGCGGAGACGTACAGGTCCTGGTAGTAGATGGCGTGGCCCTCGCTCAGCCACATGTCGTCCCAGTCGTGCACGGCCACCGCGTCGCCGAAGAACTGGTGGGTCAGCTCGTGGACCTGGGTCGGCGTCTCCCGCGGGTCGGCCAGGAACTCCGCGCCGTACGTGGGGATCGCGGCCGTCTCGAGCGCGACGCCGCCGTAGAGCGTGTCGACGCCGAGCGCGCCGGCGCTCGCGTACGGGAACGGGCGGCCGATCGTCCGCTCCAGCCAGGCGACCTGGGCCGGGGTGTCGCGGACGCGGTCGAGCGCGGCGGGCTTGGCGGCCTTCGTGACGTAACTGCGCACCGGGAGCCCGTGCGGGCCGACCTGGTCGACCTCGGTGAAGTGCCCGGCGGCGATCTGCACCACGTCGGTGGCGGCGGGCCGGTCCAGCCGGAAGACCGACGTCTGCCGGTCACCGTCGCGCTGCTTGCTCACGCGCGTCCCGCTCCCGACCGCGTCGACGTCGGACGGCGTGGTGATCCGGATCGTGTAAGTCGCGGGGTCGGCCGGCACGTCGTTCGACGGGAACACGGCGTGCTCGCGGTCGGGCTGGCCGAGCACGGCGAACCCGTCCGGGGTGTTCTCCCAGACCGGCATCGGGTTTTCGAACCCGGGCGGCAGTGGCATGACCGGGGAGACCGGGCTCTTCGCGCGGTCCACGACGTAATCCACCTTCACGCTGAACGCGTGGCCCCGCGCCACCGCGCGCGCCGGCGTGACGATCAGCTTCTCCCCCTTGACTTCGAACCGCGCCGCGCGGCCGTCGACCGTCACCGAGCGGACCTGCGGCACGGCCGAGTCGAGGCCGAACGACGAAAGCGCTTGCGTGGAAACCGCCCGCATGGTCACCGAAGCGTTCATCGTGGTGACGCCGGGCCGGTAGTCGACCGCGACGTCGTAGTCCCGCGCGTCGTAGCCGCCGTTACCCAGTTGAGGGAAGAGCCGCTCGCCCGCGCTGAGCGCGCCGGGTGTCCCGGGTTCTGCGTTCGCGGCCGCGGCCGTGCCGGTGGCCAGCACCACGGCGAGCCCGGCCACGGCGGCGTTTTTCCAGATCCGTTTCGTCATGTGTCCACAGTGCACTCCAGCGCCCGGAGCCGCATCGGCTGACCAGCCGGAGCCGCGTAACCGGAAAGTCGTACCCACGGCTGCGCGGCACGGGCGACGCGCGCGAGACCGCCGGGGCTTACGGTGATCAGCGTGCGGAACCGGCTGATCGACCTGTGCTTGGCCCTCGCGGTCACCGGTGTCCTCGTGCTGGACGGGCTCCACCGGGTCCGCACGCCGCCGTTCTGGCAGCTCGCGACCGCGGCGATGTTCGTGGTGTTCCTGCTGCGCCGCCGGTACCCGCTGAGCACCGCGCTGGCCGGCATCGCGTTGTCCTGGTTCGTGCCGACCACGCTGCTGCCGGCGACCTTCTTGATCTACAACGTCGCCGCGCGCCGCGGCCCGAAGTGGCCGACCGCCGTCGCACTGGCCGGCAACCTCGTGCTGCTGCTCGCCTTCCACCCGCCGAAGAGCCTGGCGGACTGGGAATCCACGGGCGTCGTCTCCGTGGGCTTCATCGTGCTGCCGCTGCTGGCCGGGCTGTGGATGTACCAGCGGGCGGCGCTGCTCGACGCCCTGCGCGGGCGGGCCGATCAGGCCGAGCGCGAGCGCGACCTGCTGGCCGAGCGCGCGGTGGCGGCCGAGCGCCGCCGGATCGCCCGGGAGATGCACGACGTCGTCGCCCACCGGGTGAGCATCGTCGCGCTGCAGGCCGGCGCGCTGTCGGTGCGGGCGCCGGACGAGGAAACGGGGCAGCTGGCCGAGGTGATCCGCGAGTCCAGCGCCGCCGCGCTGACCGAGCTGCGCGACATCCTGCGGGTGCTGCGCGACGACGTGCCCGATTCGCGCGCCCTGCCCAGCCCGACGCTGGCCGGTGTGGCGCGGCTGGCCGAAGACCTCACCGCGGCGGGCGCCCGGATCGTCGCCGAGCTGCCCGATCCGCTGCCGGAAGTGCCGGACCAGGTGGGCCGCGCCGCTTATCGGGTCGTGCAGGAATCGCTGACCAACGCGGCGAAACACGCGCCCGGCGCGACCATCCACGTGCGGCTGGGCCAGGAGGACGGGCGGCTGGTCGTCGAGGTGGCCAACCCGCTGGGCGGCTCGGCCGGGCTGCCGGTGTCGGGCTATGGGCTGATCGGCATGCGCGAGCGCGTCACCCTGGCCGGCGGCGCCCTGCGCACCGGCCCGGACGGCGCGGGCCGTTACCTGGTGCGGGCTTCGTTCCCGGCCGAGGAAGGAACACCGTGATCAAGGTCCTGCTGCTCGACGACGAGGCACTGGTCCGCAGCGGCATCCGGATGATCCTGGAGTCCGATCCGGAGATCCGCGTGGTCGCCGAGGCCGGTGACGGCGAGGGCGTCGCGGAGCTGGTCGAGCAATACCAGCCGGACGTGGTGCTCACCGACATCCAGATGCCGCGGGTCGACGGGCTGGAGGTGACCCGCGTGGTGGCCGCCGGACCGGGCGCGCCGCAGGTGGTGGTGCTCACGACGTTCGACCTCGACGAGTACGTGCACACCGCGCTGCGCCACGGCGCCACCGGATTCCTGCTGAAGGACACCCCGCCGCGGGACCTGGTCCGCGCCGTCCACCTGGTCCAGCGGGGCGAGGCGATGCTGGCCCCGTCGATCACCCGCCGCCTGCTGACGCACTTCGCGTCGGGGGAAGCCCTCCAGGGCGCCAAGACCCGGCTCGACGTGCTGACCCCGCGCGAACGCGAGGTGGCCGTCGCCGTCGCGCACGGTTCCAGCAACGCCGCGATCGCCGCCGCGCTGGGCCTGAGCGAGGCCACGGTGAAGGTGCACGTGGGCCGCATCATGTCCAAAGTGGACGCTACCAATCGCACCCAGGTCGCCATTCTGGTGCACGACGCGGGCCTGGCCTGACCCCTGGGTCAGGGGTGGCCGCCGGGGCGGCGGGCAGGGCAGAATCGGCCCATGGAGTTCAGGGATGTGCTGCGGGGCCGCCGGATGGTGCGGAGCTACCGGCCGGACCCGGTCGACGACGAGGTACTCCTGCGGATCGTGCGGATGGTCCACCGGGCGCCGAGCGGCGGGTTCAGCCAGGGCCACCGGCTGGTCGTGATCACCGCGCCGGAGGTGCGGAAGCGGATCGCCGAGGCGTCGGAGGAGCCGTACCTCGAAGCCGGGTTTCCGCCGTGGATCTCGCAGGCGCCCGTGCACATCGCCGTCGGCGTGCGCGAGGAGTCCTATCACGAGCGCTACCGCCAGCCGGACAAACTGGAGGCGGACGGCACCGAGACCATCTGGCCGGTGCCGTACTGGTGGTTCGACAGCGGCGCCCTGCTCACCCTGCTCCAGCTCGCCGCGGCCGATGAGGGCCTTTCGACCGGTTTCTTCGGTCCGGACGACTCCGACGAGATCGCCGCACTGCGCGCGGCCATCGGATTCCCGGACGACGTCGGGCTTTCCGGGGTGCTCACGCTCGGGTACGAGGCGGCCGGGGCGCCCGGCCCGTCCAAGTCCAGCCTGAGCCGGCAGCGGCTGCCGCTCGACGCGCTCGTGCAGTGGACGCGCTGAGGCCCGGGGTACGAACGGACACGATGGCGGGAACGTCCGAGCAGGGTCGTGGCACCGCCCCCGGCACGTGGTTAGCGTCGAGGGCAGGAGTTCGGCTAACGGAGGAGACCGCCATGGACCGGCGCACGTTCGGCAAACTCGCGGCATCCGGCGGGGTCGCTTCGGTGTTCGCCGCGAGCGGTCTCGGCGGCGCCGTGGCCTCGGCTTCGTCTGGTTCGGCGGTTTCGTCCGGCAAGCCGGGGCGCAGTGTGGTGCTGGTCCACGGCGCGTACGCCGACGGTTCCTGCTGGGCGGACGTGATCCGGGGCCTGCAGGCCGCCGGGGTCACCGCGACCTCGGTGCAGAATCCGCTGACCTCGCTGGCCGACGACGCCGCGGCCGCCCGCCGGATCCTGGACCTGCAGCCGGGCCCGACCGTCCTGGTCGGACACTCGTACGCCGGCTCGGTGATCAGCGAGGTCGGCGACCACCCGGCCGTCAGCTCGCTGGTGTACCTGTCGGCCCGCGCGCCGGAAGCCGGTGAGGACTACCCCGCGCTGGCCGCGAAATTCCCCACTCCGCCCGCGAACGCAGGAATCGTGTACGTCAACGGTTTCGGCGGTTTGACCGAGGAAGCTTTCCTCGACGACTTCGCCAACGGCGTCCCGCGTGACCGGGCGCGGGTGCTGTACGCCGCGCAGGGCCGGGTCGCGCAGACCTTGTTCGGCACCAAGACCACGGCCGCGGCTTGGCAGCACAAGCCTTCCCGGTACGTGATCACCACCGAGGACCGCACCACGGCGCCCGAATTGCAGCGGTTCGTCGCGAAGCGGATGAACGCCGAGGTGCTGGAAATCGCCTCGGGCCACCTGTCGCTGATCACGCACCCGCGTGAGGTGACGCGGTTCATCCTGGGCGCGGTGCGCGCGTAAAGCCGGTCACAGCAACGGCGGCACCGCCGGGTCGGTGGGAATCTCGAACAGGGCGGGCTTTCGCGCGGCGAGCGCGTCTTTCACCAGTGCGGCCAGCGTCGCGGGGTCTTCGACGCGGCGCCCGGGCACGCCGTAACCCTGGGCCAGGCTGACCGCGTCGAGGCCGGGCAGCTCGAGCCCCGGCACCGCGCCGGACACGTGGTTGAACCCGGCGAACGCCTTGAGGATCGCGTACTCCCGGTTCGCCATGACCACCGTCACGATCGGCGCGCCGGCCTGGGCCGCGGTCCACAGCGCGGACGAGCTGTAGTGCAGCGAACCGTCGCCGATGATGGCCAGCACCGGGCGGGACGGGTCGGCGATCGCCGCGCCGACGCCCGCCGCGAGGCCGTAGCCGAGGCCACCACTGGGGGTGGTCAGGAAACTGTCCGGAGTGGACAGCCGGACCCGGTCGTGGAACTCGGCCAGATTGGACGGTGACTCCTGCGCCACCCGCACCTGCGGGGTGATCACGCCGGCCAGGTGCGCGTACACACTGTCCGAAGTGGGCCGTCCGGTCGTCCCGGCGGCCGTTACCAGGCGGACGGGCCGGGGCTCCGGCGGCGTCCGCTTCCGTTCGGCGACCCGGCCGGCCAGCTCGGCCAGCGCCCGGCCCGGATCCCCGATCACCGAGGTGCCCAGCGGCGCGCGAGCGGCCTCGTCCGGGTCGTCGGTCAGGTGGAACAGCTTGGCGCCCGGTGAAATGTAGCGGCCCGGCGAGTACGGGTAGCAGGTGAACGCGGGCGCGCCGACCACCAGCACCACGTCGTACCCGGCCAGCCGCTCCCCGATCTGGCTGGCCCCGAACGGCAGGAAACCGCGGAACCACGGGGAAGTCTCGTCGAACACGTTCCGGCCCGAGGACGGCGCGGTGAACACCTCCAGCCCGGCCCGCTCGGCCAGGCGGTGGGCGTGGTCCCAGTCCCCCTCGGCAGTCGCCGCCGCGCCCAGCACCAGCGCCGGCCGCGAAGCGCCGTCCACGGCCCGCGCCACCTCCGCCATGGCCTCCGCGGCCGGTGCGGCGCGATGCCGGACCACGCGGGCCGCCAGATCGTCCACTTCGGACTGATCGGCGGCGGCGGACCAGTCGTCCATCGGCAGGCTCACGAACACCGGGCCCGAGGGCGCGGCCTGCGCCGTGTGCACCGCCCGCGCCAGCGCCGCCGGCACGTCCTGCGGCCGCGGCGGCTCGAACGACCACTTCACCGCCGGGCGCGGCACCGTCGTGGCGTCGACGTTCACCAGCCAGTTCTGCTGCGTGATCATCGCCCGCACCTGCTGGCCCGCGGTGACCACCAGCGGCGCCCGGCTCCACGCCGCGGTCAGCAGGCTGCCCACCGCGTTGCCCAGCCCCGGTCCGGTGTGCAGGTTGACCAGCACCGGCTTGCGGGTGACCTGCGCGTACCCGTCGGCCATCAGCACCACGGCCGCCTCCTGCAGGCCCAGGTAGTAGCGCAGGTCCGGCGGGAACCCGGCCAGCATGGTCAGCTCGGTCGAACCCGGGTTGCCGAACACCGCGTCCACCCCGAGGGCCCGCAGCATCGCCCAGACCTGCTCCCGCAACGACATGAACGCTCCTCCTGCTGTCCCGCCTTTCCGTTACTTTCGCACGCGTTCCGGGCTGGTGCCGTTCGGGTCAGCGCCGGTTCAGCGTGGCGCCCTGGGGGCCGGCGGTGTGGGAGAGGAGCTTGGCGAAGCAGTTGTCGGCGTCGATCCCGGCCGCGTCGCACCACGAGTTCGCCGCCGGGCCGGAGCTGTAGCCGACCGGCACCACGATGACCCAGTAGCCCGCGTTCTTGAACGTCGAGTAGTCGCCCGAGGACAGCAGCAGCGCGGTCGGCTGTTGGATCTTCAGCTGCCGGTAATGGGCCAGGATGGCGGCATTGTCGTAGGTGATCCCGTTGTCCTGGGTGCCCACCGCCTTGGACGACAGCTGCGGCACCCATTGCCCGGTCAGCGCCTCGACCTGGGGATAGTCCGCGGCGGCTTGGGCCCGCAGCACCGCCTCCGGGTCGGCGTCCGTGGTGGCGGGCAGGGTCTCGGTGGTGGTGACCGGCGCGGCGTACGAGGTGCTGGGATCGGGAACGTAGTAGTTCGGTCCGCTTTCGGGCGTCGCGGTGCTCTGGGAGGTCCCGCTGGTCAGCGCCGCCCCAGCCGTCGTGGTGCCGCGGGAGACCGTGTACATCACCACCGCCCCGACCACGACCACGAGCAGCCCCAGCGCAACAACGGCCGCCACGACATACGAACTACGCGACGACGGCGGCGGCACCATCGAGGGTTGCTGCGGCAGGTAAGGCGGCTGCTGGACGATCGGCAGGGGCTGAGGTGTCCCGAACCCCTGGGGCACCGGCGGCAGCGGCTGGAACTGCGTCGTGGGCGGGGGCGGCCGATGGGCGTCGGCGGCCTGGTCCAGCTGCCGGAGCGCGTTGTCGTCGAACTGCGTGTCGTTCAGCAGGAACGCTTCCCGCAGCGCGTGAACCCACTCCGCAGGCGTCGCCCTTCCGTTCTCCCGCAAGGGATCCGACAGAGTCCGGTGGAGCAGGCCGGTCAACGGCGCGGGGAAGCCGGCCGGGATCTGCGACGGCCTCGGCCAGGAACCGTCGGGGTTCTGGTCCAGGTTCCCCGGGACGAGCAGCAGGCCGCGGTACATCGCCAATGCGAGCGCGTACCAGTCGCTGTAGCGGTCGTGCGCGGTGATGGCCCCGGTGACCACCCGCGGGTCGACCCAGTGCGGGGTCTTCATGCCCTTCGGCTCGATGCGGTCCGCGGGCTGGAGCCCGTCCGCGTCGATCAGCACCGCGCCGGGCGAAGGAGCCTCACGCCAGACGATGTTGGCGTCGGAGAAGTCCCCGTGCGCCAGGCCGTTCGCCGACAGCCAGGCGAAGATCTCCGCGACGCGGATCAGCACCGAGACCCGCACCCAGGCCGACGGCGGGTTCGCCCGCGCCGTGATCATGAAGGTGAGGGTGCGGGCATTGCCCTGCGGCCGGAAGAACTCAGCGGGCACCAGGGGCATGACCACCCCGGTCACGGCGCCGGCCGGGTCGTGATCGACGTCCGTCGGCCAGCAGACCGAAGCCTGCGGCGAGCTGCCGAGGGCCACCGCGCCGCCGGGGAACACGGTCCGGCCGACGTCCACCACGGCGAGCAGCTTCCGGAGCGGCTCCGGGTCGCGGACCGGGGCGAGGTAGCGCTTGTAGACCAGTTCGCGATCCCGGCCGCGGCCGCGGAAGAGCTGGGCGGCCCCGCCGGTCGCGAAGACCATGTCGTCGAACTCGTAGGACCCGTGCCTGCCGTCAATCCTCATCGGTGCCCGCCTCCTCGGCGTCGGCGGAAGTGACCGGCTCGGCTCCGGGATCGAGCCAGACGACCACGGCCGTGCGGTCGTCCTGGGAGCCCACCCGGGCATAGCTCAGCGTTTCGAGCATCCAGCGCTCGGTGCACGGGTGCGCCCAGCGCCGGGCCAGCCAGCTCCGGATCCCGGGTGACTCGTAGACGTCGTCGGCGAGGCCGTCAGTGCAGAGCACCAGCTTGCCGACGCCGGCCGGGTCCAGCCGGCGGATCTCGACCTCCTGCCGCACGGCAGCGGACGGGATGCTCGCGGAGACCACGTTCACCGGTCCCTCGCCCGTCGCGAAGATCCCGGTGAACGGCTCGTCGGTCGCGTTCGTCGCGGACAGCACGGTCGCGTCGCCGACCCTGGCCACCAGCACCGGGCCCGCGGACCGAGCGGTCGGCAGCACCACGACCGCGATCGTGCAGGCCAGTGCCCGGCTGTCCTTGATCCCGTACGCCGGTCCCCAGACGTCGGCGAGTTCCTGTTGCGCGCGTTCGATGCCAGCCAGCAGGACCTCCTCGCCGGTCTCCGCAAGGCCGGTGAGATCGGCGGCCGCGACGGCACCGGCGATGGACCGGGTCAGGTGCCGGGCACCGAGCTGGGACAACGGGCGCGAGCCGAGACCATCCGCGACGACGAGGACCACGGCCGCACCGTCGCGCGAAAGCTCGACGGCGTAGGAGTCCTGCCGGGTCTGCCCCGACCAGCCGTGCCGCCGCCCGGCGACGCTGGCCGCGCTGACCCAGAACGGCCCGAGCGTGCCGGCGTCGAGCGCCACGTTCGACAGGTTCCACAGCCCGGTCGACGGCAGCTCGGCCGCTTCGACCCGCCGCTGCGCATCACCGACGTTCGGTGCCTCGAACGTCAAGTCGGCCACCATTCGCGGCGCCCCAGCCGGCTCCGGCACGGCCGGGAACAGCGCAGGCAGGTCGCGGGGCAGCCGGCGATGCTTGACCGGCTCGACCGGCGTGACGCACTCCAGCCGGTGACGTCCGGGCATGGCGGACATCAGACCGCCTGCACCGGCAGCGCGGTGAACTTGCTGGTGTCCACGTCGACCTGGAGGCCACCGCCCTGGGGCTCGCCGAACGACCTCGACGTCGTCCGGATGCTCGCGGTCAGCGCCGACATGATCTCTTTCACCTGCGAAGCCGGCTCCCCCTGCTTCGCCACGAACGCGAACCTCGTCGCGATGGCGCCGAGAGTGTCCTCTCTGGCATCGGCGAAGCCGAAGGTGACGATTTCGGGGTTGAACCGCCAGTTCCGGTCGGTGAGCGCACGCAGCGGTTCCACCCAGTCTTCCTTGGCGATGTGCTCACCGTCGCTCATGAAGAAGACGACCGGCTTGTAGAACCGCGTGCCCTTGCCCAGGCCGCGGATCTCGTCTTCGATCTGCTTCTTCGCGATACGGAACGCGGCGGCGAAATTGGTGCCGGCCTGGGGCGCGAGCACCGGCATCACCACCGGCCCGAGATCGCACAACGGCAGCACGGACGTCGCCATGTCGGAGAAGGTGATGATCGAAACCCGCGCGATCTCCCCGACCTGCGGATCGTCTTCGATCATTTCCCGCAGGTCCGGCAGCGCGGCGTTCACCGCGTCGATCGGCTCGCCCGCCATCGAATAGGAGACGTCGATGACAAGGAAAACCGGGAAAACCGGGTGACGCTCGTCCTGGGCGAATTCCGACATACCACTACCTGCGATTCCGCTGAGATTTTTGGTGACGTGGTTTTTCCGACGCCATTCGTGGTCGCAGTTCCGCCGGGGGCCGTTACGAAACGGTGCCAAGTACTGGCCCGGGCCCGGAGTTGGTTGCCGGCCGCTAGGATCAGCATCGGGTCGGGGGACGCCACGAGGGGACCCCTATGACCGAGCACGTGCTGCCGCCGAGACCGTCCGGGCCGAGTTACGAGGACGCGCCACCGCCGCCCGTGCCGGTGGCCACCAGCGGGTTCGCGATCGCGTCGCTGGTGCTGGCGATCCCGGCCATCAGCCTGCCGCTGAGCATCGGCTTCGGGATCGCCGCACTGGTGCGGATCCGCCGGACCGGGCAGAACGGCCGCGGCCTCGCCATCGCGGGGCTGGCGGTCAGCGGCGCGTGGCTGCTGGTGCTCGTGGTGGGCGTTGTGCTGTCACTGCTGGGTTTGAAGGCCGCGAGCCCGGCCGACGAGTTCCTGAGTGCCCACCAAGGCGACTGCCTGATCAGCCTGGACGACCAGCGCACCGACCTCCGGGCCGTCTCCTGCGACAACCCGCACGATGTCGAGGTGTTCGCCACCGTCCCGCTGACCGGCGACGCCTACCCGGGCGAGGACACCCTGCGCCCGCTCGCGCAGAACGCCTGCGAGGCCGCCCGGAAGACGTACTTCACCAGCACCGACCCGCCCTCTTACGTCCACACGGCGGCGCACTATCCCGGGCCGTCGGACTGGTCAGCCCACGCGCGCACCGCAGTCTGCACTCTGGAGAGCGACAACATGCTGGCGGGCCGCGTGGTGCACTGAGGTCACGGTGCGCCGGGCGGGACGAACGGCAGCCCATCCGGAGCACCGGAATCCAGCAGTGCCAACAGCTTGTCGGTGTCCAATTCGGACTCGACGGCGTCCGCGAGCCGTTCCAGCATCTCCTCGCGCAGGTCGGCGAAACCCGGCGCGCCCGGGACCGGGGACCACGGCACCCGGGCCTGGGCCGCGACCTCCGTGAGCCAGGCCCGCCGGAATCCGTCGTTCTCCAACGCGCCGTGCCACGTCGTGCCCCAGACCGCGCCGACTCGGTGACCGTCCAGAAAGGACTCGGCGTCGGCCGGAGCAGCGATGCCGTGGTGGATCTCGTAGGCGTCGACCCGGTGTCCGCGCCAGGTGCCGGACGGGCGGCCGAGCACCTTCTCCCCCGCGAAGGTCACGTGGGTCGGCAGCAGACCTAGCCCTTCGACGCGGCCCACGCCGGACTCGACGTCGTCCTCAATGGATTCCGCCAGCATCTGGTAACCCCCGCAGATCCCCAAAACCGGCCGTCCCGCGGCGGCGCGCGTGACGACGGCGTCAGCCAGTCCCCGCTCGCGGAGCCAGCGCAGATCGTCCACAGTGGCCCGGGATCCGGGCAGCACCACCAGGTCCGCCGCGGCGACCGCGTCCGGATCGGCGGTCAGGCTCACGGTCACGCCGGGCTCGGCCGCGAGGGCGTCGACGTCGGTGGCGTTGGACGCGCGCGGGAACCGCACCACGGCCACGTGAAGGCCGCGCGCCCCGTCACGCGCCTCGCGCCGCCAGCCCGCGGCGGCGAGCGCGTCCTCGGAGTCGATCCACACGCGGTCCAGCCACGGCAGCACCCCGAGCACCGGGCGGCCGGTCACCTTCTCCAGGCTGTCCAGGCCCGGGCGCAGCAGGCCGACGTCACCGCGGAACTTGTTCACCACCCAGCCCGCCACCAGCGCCTGGTCCTCGCGCGAGAGCAGGGCGAGCGTGCCGAACATCGACGCCAGCACCCCGCCGCGGTCGATGTCGCCGACCACCAGCACCGGCAGGGAAAACCGTCGCGCCAAGCCCATGTTCACGTAGTCGCCGGCGCGCAGGTTGATCTCCGCGGGGCTGCCCGCGCCCTCGCAGACGACCACGTCGAACCGGGCGCTCAGCCCGGCGAACGCGTCGAAGGCGATCTGCGCCAGCCCGGCCCGGCCGGTGGCGTACTCGCCGGCCTCCAGCGTGCCGAACGGCCGGCCGAGCGCGATCACGTGGCTGCGCCGGTCGCTGCCCGGTTTGAGCAGCACCGGGTTCATCGCCGCCTCGGGCTCCACTCGCGCCGCGCGCGCCTGGAGCCATTGCGCCCGGCCGATCTCGGCGCCGTCCGCGCACACCATGGAGTTGTTGGACATGTTCTGCGCCTTGAACGGCGCCACTCGCACACCGCGGCGCGCCAGCCAGCGGCAGATCCCGGCGGTGACCAGGCTCTTGCCGGCGTCGGAGGTGGTGCCGGCGACCAGCAGCCCGGTCATCGCGCCACCACCGCGGCGACGGCGAGGGCCGCGACCCCGACCGCGCGCGAGAGCCGCACCGCGCGACGCAGGTCGGCGGGTTCGGGCGCTCGGCCGTCACCCAGCGTGCCGCGCCGTTCGATCTCTCCGCCGTAGCTGTTCGTGCCACCGAGCCGCAGGTCGAGCGCTCCGGCGAAGGCCGCCTCGACCTGTCCGGCGTTCGGGCTCGGATGCAGCGAGCCGTCGCGGCGCCACGCCGTCCACGACGCCCGCGTCCGGCCACCCGCGAGCGGCGCGCAGGCCGCCGTCAGCGCTGCCCCGACGCGCGACGGCAGCAGGTTGACAACGTCGTCGGCCCGTGCGGACGCCCAGCCGAAGTTGCGGTGCCGCGGCGAGCGGTAGCCGACCATGGCGTCCAGCGTGTTGAGCGCGCGGTAGCCGAGCAGCCCGGGAATCCCCGCGACGGCGCCCCACAGCAGCGGCGCGACCACCGCGTCCGAAGTGTTCTCGGCGATCGACTCCGTGGCCGCCCGCGTCAGCTCCGCGCTGTCCAACTCCGTCGCGTCGCGCGCGCAGAGGTGCGAAAGGCGCTGTCGCGCCGCGGGCACGTCGCCGTCTTCGAGCAGCCGAGCCATCTCCTGGCCTTCGGCGGCGAGGCCACGGCCGCCGAGCACTATCCAGGTCGAGACGGCCGTCAGCGTGAAGCGGGCGAATGGGCGTCGCCGCGTCGCCGCCTGCGCAGCCAGCCCGAGCCCCGTCACGGCGCCCGCGCAGAGGGCCGTGTACGCCGCTCCGCGCGGCTTCGAGTCGGCCCACAGCCGGCGTTCGACGGCGGCCGCGGCCGTCCCGAACAGCGCGACCGGGTGCCCGCGGCGCGGATCGCCGAACAGCGTGTCGGCGGCAAATCCGGTGATCAGCCCGGCCGCGGTGACAGCTTGTCGGAGTGGCACGTGGCGAACGTTAGCGCGTGCACGACAATGCCGGGTATGACCAAGCTGACCAACCGGCTCGCGACGCACTGCGAGACCCTGGCGCGCGCCCTACGCCGGTACCGCCGCGAGGACGGCAAGGTGCTGGTCCTGGGCGGCGTCCGCTCGGGGAAGTCGCGGCACGCGGAGCGGCTCGTCGCGCATCACCCGCACCTCGTCTACGTCGCGCCCGGCCTGCCGCCGAGCGAGGACGACCCGGACTGGGCGGCGCGCGTCGCCGCGCACAAGGCCCGCCGTCCCGCGCACTGGACCACGGTGGAGACCACGGATCTGGCGACGGTCCTGCGCACGGCCACCGGCCCGTTGCTGATCGACTGCCTCGGCACCTGGCTTTCCCGGGTGCTCGACGAGGTCGGCGCGTGGCGGCAGAAGCCGGGCTGGGAGCGCCGCCTCGACGACCGGCTGGAGGACTTCCTGGCCGCGTGGACGCAAGCGCGGGTGCCGGTGGTCGCGGTCAGCAACGAGGTCGGCAGCGGTGTGGTGCCCGCGACGTCGTCCGGGCGGCTGTTCCGTGATGTGCTGGGCGCACTCAACAACCGGGTGTCCGCCGAGTCCGACCGGGTTTCACTGGTCGTCGCGGGACGGGTGCTCGACCTGCCGTAAGGAGAACACCGTGCCGCGCTTCGACATCCCCGCGCCCGACGCCGCCGCCCGGGCCGCCGCGTACGAGCGGCTCGACGGCCTGGTCAAGCCGCTCGGCGCGCTCGGCCGCCTGGAAGAGCTGGCGGCCTGGCTGTGCGCCTCGCACGGCGTGGTCCCGCCGCGCCCGCTGGACGACGTGCGGGTGGTCGTGTTCGCGGGCGACCACGGGGTGTCGGCTTTGTCGGCTTACCCGCGCGAGGTGACCGCGGCGATGGTGCGGGTGTTCCTGGCCGGGCGCAGCGGGGTGAACGTGCTCGCCGCGCAGGCCGGGGCGCGGGTGCGGGTCGCGGACATCGCCGTGGACTGGGACGGCTCGGACGTGCCGGCCGAGGTGACCGCGCACAAGATCCGCCGCGGCTCGGGCTCGATCGACGTCGAGGACGCGCTGGCCCCCGGTGAAGCGCTCGCCGCGTTCACCGCGGGCCGCGAGATCGCCGCCGAGGAGGACGGCGCCGACCTGCTCATCCCGGGTGACATGGGGATCGGCAACACCGCGGTGTGCGCGGCCGTGGTCGCGGCGTCGCTGGGCCTGCCGGCGGCGGAGGTCGTCGGCACCGGCACCGGCGTGTCCGAGGACGGCCTGGCGGTGAAGACCGCCGCGGTGTCGGCCGCGCTGGCCCGCGCGGCCGACCGCGTCGAGGACCCGTTCGACCGCCTGACCGCGCTGGGCAGCGCCTGCCTGGCCGCCACCGCGGGCTTCCTGGTGGAGGCCTCGACGCGCGGCATCCCGGTCCTGCTGGACGGCGTCTTCTCCGGCGCAGCCGCCCTGGTCGCGCGCGACATCGCCCCGGGCGCCGAGCAGTGGTGGCTGGCCGGCCACCGTTCGACCGAGCCTTCGCAGGCGTACGCGCTCAAGGCTTTGGGCCTCACGCCGATCCTCGACCTGGGCCTGCGCCTCGGCGAGGGCAGCGGCGCCGTCCAGGCGGTCCCGACCCTTCGCGCGGCCCGGGCGATCATCGCGGACATGGGCCTGCTGGCGGATCTGGCGTGACGCTCGGCCGCTTCGGCGACGCGGTCCGTCTTGCGGTCGGCACCCTCACGACCGTGCCCGTGCCGGCCCCGCGAGTCATCGACCCGCGAGTGGCCGGGACCGCGATGGTCTTGGGCCCGCTCGCCGCGGTCCCGCTCGCGGTGGTGGCTGGCGTGATCGTGGCGGTCGGCGACGCTCTCGGACTGCCCGCTCTGGCCGTGGCGGCACTCGCTCTCGGCGCCGTGGCACTGGGCAGCCGAGGCCTGCACCTCGACGGCCTGGCCGACACCGCCGACGGCCTCGGCGCCTCGTACGACCGCACGAAAGCCCTCGACGTCATGCGCCGCGGCGACTCCGGCCCCACGGGTGTCGCGACGCTGATGTTCACATTGCTGGTCCAGGTCGGCGCGATGACCGGCGCCATCGCGGCTGGGCATGGTGTCGTGGCGGTGGTGATCGCGGTGCTGGTGGGACGGTGCACGCTGTCGATGTCCTGCGCGCGAGGGGTCCCTTCGGCCCGGCCGGAGGGCTTGGGGGCGACGGTCGCGGGCTCGGTGCCGGTACTGGTGGCCGTCGTGACTGGAGTGGTCGCGGCGGCGCTCGCCGGCTTGGCCCCGGGCCTGAATTGGTGGCGTGGCCCGGTAGCCGTCGCCCTGGGTTACGCCGCCGCGGCGGTCCTGCTCGCCCGCTGCGTCCGCCGCCTGGGCGGGATGACGGGTGACGTGCTGGGCGCAGGCGTGGAAGTCGCGGTGGCCGGGGCGTTGCTGGCGCTGGCCGTCTGAGCCGAATTCCGCGTAGCCGGACCACGGCTGAAATCAGAGCAACGCGGCCAACGCGGCCAGGAACCCGTCCGTCACCTCACGGGAGCGGACGGCCAGCCGCACGTGTTCCGGGCCCAAACCGGGAAAGGTGTCACCGCGGCGGACCGCGTAACCGGCGTCGCGAAGGCGGGTGCGCAAGGACGAGTCGGGGTGGCGCACCAAAACGAACGGGCCCCGCGGATCGCCCAGAACAGCCAACCCCAGGGCGGCCAACCCCGAGACCAGATATTCCCGGTCGGATTCCGCGGTCACGGCTAGTTTCTCCGCCTCTTCCACCGCGGCCGGACGGCAGCAGGCCACCGTGGCGACACCGGCCAAAGTGGACACCGACCACGGCGGCTGGACGGCGCTCAGCCGCGCCACGACGTCCGGCGGGCCGAGCAGGTAACCCGCGCGCAAGCCCGCCAGGCCCCAGGTCTTGGTCAGGCTCCGCAGCACGACCACGCCCGGCAACGACTCCTCCGCCAGGCTCTCCGCCTCACCCGGGACCGCGTCGAGGAACGCCTCGTCCACCACCAGCAGCCGGCCCGGCCGGGTCAGCGCGCGCAGCGTCGACGCGGGGTGCAGCACGGACGTCGGGTTCGTCGGATTGCCCACGAACACGAGGTCAGCCGACGCGGGGACCTGCTCCGGGCGCAGCGTGAAACCGTCCGAAGAGGACAGTACGACGCGCGAAACCTCGTGCCCCGCCGCGCGCAGGGCCGCCTCCGGCTCGGTGAACTGCGGGTGGACGACCACCGCGTGCTCCGGCCGCAAAGCCGAAGCCAGCAAGGTGAACGCTTCCGCCGCGCCCGCCGTCACCAGCACCTCCGCGACCGTGCGCCCGTGCCGTCCCGCGACCGCCTCGGCAGCCGCCGTCGAGTCCGGGTACGCAGCGAGCGTGTCCAGAGCCAACGCCAGTTCTCGCCGCAGCCACTCCGGCGGCCGGGGCAGCCGGACGTTCACCGCGAGGTCCACCAAACCCGGCCCGACCTCGCGGTCACCGTGGTGGTGCAGGTCGAATTCATCCATGGGAATTCACCGGCGCGAACGCGCGCACCCGGGCGGCGAACCGCTGCGCCAATTCCGGATACCCGGCCCAATGCACATGCAGATACGAAGCGTGCAGCGAGTCCGAGGCGAACCCGTCCCGTAGGCGGTCCCAGCCCCACGCCGGGGTGGCGCCGTGGCCGGGGGTCACCTCGGTGCGATGGAACTCGTGGCCGGTCACGCGCGCGCCCGCCGGGGCCACCACATTGTCCGAAAGAGACACTGCGGTCCGGTAGCCGAGCTTGCCGCGCTTGGTCATCGCGGCCGTCGCGGGCAGGGCGCCGACCATCGGCAAGCCGTCGAGGGACTCGCACAGGTACAGCAGCCCCGCGCACTCCGCGCTCACCGGCATCCCGCGCGCGATCGCGGCGGCGACCTGCTCGCGCAGCTCCCGGTTCGCCGACAGCTCGGCCGCGTGCACCTCCGGGAAGCCGCCGCCGAAGTACAGCCCGGCGCAACCGTCCGGCAAAGCCTTGTCCCGTAACGGGTCCACGTCCACCACATCGACGCCCGACGCCACGAGAAGCTCGACGTTCTCCGTGTAGCGGAACGTGAACGCGGGCCCGGCGGCGGCCGCCACCACCGCGCGGGGGCCGGAAGCCGAGTCACCAGGCGTCCACATCGGACCGGAAAGCCGCGGGGCACTGCGCGCGACCCGGACCACCGCCTCCAGATCAACCCCGCCCGCGACCCATTCCGCCAGTTCCGGCAGCACCCGCTGTGAATCCGCCGCGCGCTCGGCGGCCGGGACGAGTCCGAGGTGCCGGCTCGGCGCATGCACGTTCTCGTTGCGCCGCAAGGAACCCAGCAGAGGGACGCCGGTCGCCTCCAGCGCGGAGGCGATCTCGTCCTCGTGCCGCTGCGAGCCCAGCTTGTTCAGGATCACGCCGGCGAGCCGCACGCGGGTGTCGTAGCTCGCGAAGCCCAGCACACTCGCCGCGACACTGCGCGAAGCGGCCGAAGCGTCGACGACCAGCACCACCGGCGCGTCCAGCAGCCGCGCGACGTGGGCCGTCGAGGCGTAACCCTCCGTGCCGAGCGCGCCGTCGAACAGGCCCATCACGCCCTCGATCACCGCGATGTCCGCGCCGGCGGAACCGTGGCGCAGCAAGGGAACCAGCCGCTCGTCGCCCTGCAGGAACGGGTCGAGGTTGCGGGCCGGACGGCCGGTCGCCAGCGCGTGGTAACCCGGGTCGATGAAGTCCGGCCCCACCTTGTGCCCGGACACCCGGTGCCCGGCCGCGCGCAAGGCCGCCATCAGCCCGGCCGCGACGGTGGTCTTGCCGTGCCCGGAGCCGGGCGCGGCGATCACCACCCGCGCTACCACTCGATCCCCCGCTGCCCCTTCTGCCCGGCGTCCATCGGGTGCTTGATCTTGGTCATCTCGGTGACCAGGTCCGCGGCCTCGATCAGCTCGGGCGGGGCGTTCCGGCCGGTGATCACCACGTGCTGGTGGCCGGGCCGCGAGACCAAAGTGGACACCACGTCGTCCACCTCGAGCCAGCCCCATTTGAGCAGGTAGCTGAACTCGTCGAGCACGTAGAAGTCGTACTTCTCCGCGGCCAGGCAGCGCTTGATCTCCGCCCAGCCCTCACGGCCGTTCGCCGCGTGGTCCTCCTCGGTGCCGGACTTGCGCGTCCAGCTCCAGCCCTCGCCCATCTTGTGCCAGTCGACCGCGCCGCCCTCGCCGGTCTCTTCGTGCAGCTTCCCGAGCGCGCGGAACGCGGCTTCCTCGCCGACGCGCCACTTCGCCGACTTCACGAACTGGAACACCCCGATCGACCAGCCCTGGTTCCACGCGCGCAGCGCCATGCCGAACGCGGCGGTCGACTTGCCCTTCATCTCGCCGGTGTGCACCACGAGCAGCGGCCGGTTGCGGCGCTGGCGCGTGGTGAGCCCGTCCTCCGGGACGACGGCGGGTTTCCCTTGTGGCATCAGGCAGCCCTCCCGGTTCGCGCGCGCACCGCCGACGCGAGCGACTCCGCGGCGACGTCCGCCAGCGGCACGTGCTCGGCCCCGAGATGCCCGGCCAGTTCCCCCGCGAGCCCGAGCCGCATCCGCCCGCTCTCGCAGTCCATCACGATCGCGGTCACGCCGGCGAGCAGCCCGGCCGCGGCCTGCGAGCGCGCGACGGCGTCCGCCCCGCTGGTCGCCCGCCCGTCGGTGACCACCACCAGCAGCGGGCGACGGCGCGGGTCGCGGATCGCTTCCACGCGCAGCACCCGCTCGGCCTCCAGCAGTCCTTCGGCGAGCGGCGTGCGGCCGCCCGTCGGCAGGCCTTCGAGCCGGGACGCGGCGGCGTCGACGCTGATCGTCGGCGGCAGCGCCAGCTCGGCCGAGTCACCACGGAACGTCACCAGGCCGACCTTGTCCCGCCGTTGGTAAGCGTCCATCAGCAACGACAGGACCGCCGTCTTCACTTCGCGCATCCGCGTCCGCGCGCCCATCGAGCCGGACGCGTCGACGCAGAAGAGCACGAGGTTTCCTTCGCGCTCTTCGCGCAATGCGAACCGCAAGTCCTGCGTACGCACCTTCAGGCCCGGGCCGCTGCGGCCTCGCGAACGCTGGTGCGGAGCCGCCGCGCGCACGGTCGCCACCAGGTGCGGCCGGCCGTCGCGGACACTCGGCGGCTGGACGCCGATCGTGCGCCCGCTGTCCGTGATCGCCCGCGACCGGCGGCCGCGCTCGCCCTCACCGGTGCCCTTGACTCGGAACACGCGGGCGCGGAACGTGTCCCCGGCGCCGACCGTGTTCTGTTTCCCGGGCCCGTCACCGTTTCCGGGCTGGGGTTGCTGAGCGCCCTCGCCCGGCGCCTGGTCCGACTCCGCGGGCGGCGCCGAGCCCGAGCCGGGGCCGTCGTCTTCGGGGCCATTGTCTTCCGGACCATTGTCTTCCGGACCAGACGGCGGCTGCGCGTCTTCCAGCGCCTGCTCCAGCTGTTCCTCGGAAATCCCCGGCGCGTCGAAGGGGTTGCGCCGCCGACGATGAGGCAGCGCGAGCCGCGCGGCGACGCGGATGTCGTCGGTGGTCACCTCGTCGCGGCCGGCCCAGGCGGCGTGCGCGACGGCCGTGCGCGCCGTGACGATGTCGGCCCGCATGCCGTCCACCTCGAACGACGCGCACACCTCGGCGATCTGCCGCAGCGCGTCGTCGGGCAGCTTCACGGCGGGCAGAAGGCGTTGTGCCGCTTCGATGTCCGCGGCCAGCGAAGCGTCTTCCTCCGCGTAGCCCGCCGCGAAGCCGTCCGGATCCGCTTCGTAGGCGAGACGACGGCGGACGACCTCGACGCGTAACTCCGGGTCCCGGCTGGACGCGACCTCGACGGTCAGCCCGAACCGGTCCAGCAGCTGCGGCCGCAGCTCGCCCTCCTCCGGGTTCATCGTGCCGATCAGCACGAACCGCGCAGCGTGCGAGACGGACACGCCCTCGCGTTCCACCGTCGCGCGCCCCATCGCGGCGGCGTCGAGCAGGGTGTCCACCAGGTGGTCGTGCAAGAGGTTGACCTCGTCCACGTACAGCAGGCCGCGGTGCGCGGCGGCGAGCAGGCCCGGCTGGTAGTCCGTGACGCCCTCGGCCAGCGCCTTCTCCAGGTTCAGCGAGCCGACCACCCGGTCCTCGGCCGCGCCGACGGGCAGCTCCACCAGCCGCGCGGGCCGCCGGTGCGCCGCCGCGTCAGCCGCGTGCGGGCCGTCCGGGCACAGCGGGTCCGGCGCGGCCGGGTCACACGAGAAACGACAGCCGTCCACGACGTCGACACTCGGCAGCAGGACCGCCAGCGCCCGCACCATCGTCGACTTCGCCGTGCCCTTCTCACCCCGCACGAGCACCCCGCCCACAGCGGGCGAGATCGAGGACAACACCAGCGCCAGGCGCAGGTCCGGCATCCCGACGACGGCGGTGAACGGGTACGGCTTCAACAGCACTCCTCGGGGTCGGCGTCCGGCCGATCATCGCACAGGAAACCGGTCGTCTAGCGTGGTCCGACGTGCGTGGAGAAAGGTCACATCAACCTGCCGAGGCGAGTGCGCTGCGCGGCGTGACCGACGGGGGGTCCGGGGGCGTGCCCCCGGCGCGGGGTCCGGGGGCTCGGCCCCTGGGCAGCAGAGCACGCCTGATCGTGGTCGGCATCGGGGCCGACGGCTGGTCAGGGCTCTCCAGCTCAGCTCGGGAAACCGTGCTTACGGCCGACGTCGTGCTGGGCGCGCCCAGGCAGCTGGCCTCGCTGCCGGAAGAGGTCCGCACCCAACCGTGGCCCAGTCCCCTGCTGCCCGCACTCGACGACGTCCTCGCCGAGCACTCGGGGCAGCGGATCTGCGTCCTGGCCAGCGGCGACCCCCTGCTCTCGGGCATCGGCACCACCCTGCGGGACCGCGGTCACGAGATCGAAGTCCTGCCCTCGCTGTCCTCGGTGACGCTGGCCCGCGCCCGCCTCGGCTGGTCGGCCGAAGAAACCGAGGTGGTCACCGTTGTCGGCCGCGCGGTGTCACGGGTCACCCGCGCACTCGCGCCCCGACGCAAAGTGCTCGTACTCGGCGCAAGCGCGACCGACCTGCGTGACCTGCTCAAAGCCCGCGGTTACGCCACCACCACACTGACCGCCCTGGAAAACCTGGGCGCCGAAACCGAGCAGATCGCCGACGGCTGGACGCACGACCCCGGCCCCCTCACCGTGTTCGCCCTCGACTGCGCCGGCCCCGCACTCCCCCTCACCGGCCTGCCCGACGACGCCTTCGAGCACGACGGCCAGCTCACCAAACGCGACCTCCGCGCGTCCGCCCTCGCCCACCTCGCGCCGAGCCCCGGCGAGCTGCTCTGGGACGTCGGCGCGGGCGCGGGCAGCATCGGCGTCGAATGGTCCCGCGCGCACCCGCTGAACCGCGCCATCGCGATCGAGCGCGACCCGGCGCGGGCCGAACGCATCACGCGCAACGCGGACACGCTCGGAGTGCCCGAACTCCGCGTGGTCACCGGCCCTGCCCCGGACGTACTCGCCGGGCTGCCGAAGCCGGACGCCGTGTTCATCGGCGGCGGCCTCACCGTCCCCGGCCTGCTCGACGCGTGCCTCGGCACCGGCGCGCGGATCGTCGCGCACGGCGTGACGCTCGAAGCCGAGCAGGTGCTCGCCCGCGCGTACGCGGAGCACGGCGGCGAGCTGCAACGGATCACCGTCGAACACGCGAAGCCGCTCGGCGGGTTCACCGGCTGGACCCCTTCGCGCACCGTCACCCAGTGGTCTTGGCAGAAGGACTCGTGAGTGTTTATGCCGGTTCTAACCGTCATAAACACTCACGAGCCCTTTCCGGAGAACGGAGCGGAACATGACCGTCTACTTCATCGGCGCGGGCCCCGGCGCGGCGGACCTGATCACCGTCCGCGGCCGCGACAGGCTCGCGCGCTGCGGCGTCTGCCTCTACCCCGGCAGCATGACGCCGACGGACCTGTTGGAGTACTGCCCTCCGGAGGCAGAGCGCATTGACACCGCCGGCCTGAGCCTCGACGAAATCGCGGCGAAGCTCGTCGACGCGCACCGCGCGGGCCACGACGTCGCCCGCCTCTGTTCGGGCGATCCTTCGCTCTACAGCGCGGTCGCGGAACAGATGCGGCGCCTCGACCTGGCCGAAGTGCCGTACGACGTGATCCCCGGCGTGCCTGCCTTCGCCGCCTCGGCCGCCGTCCTCCGCCGTGAACTGACCGTGCCGGAGATCGGCCAGAGCCTGGTGATCACCCGGGCGCAGGCGCGGTCCACCGCCATGCCCGGCGGCGAGACGCTGGCCAACTTCGCCCGCAGCGGCGCCACTCTCGCACTGCACCTGGCGATCAACCACGTCGAGCGGGTGGCCGCCGAGCTGGCCGGGTCCTACGGCGCGGACTGCCCGGCGGCGATCGTCGCGCTGGCCAGCCAGCCGGGCGAGACGGTGGTGCGCGGCACGCTCGCCGACATCGCCGCGCAAGCCCGGGAGGCCGGGCTGACGCGGGCGGCCACCATCTTCGTCGGCCGGGTGCTCGCGGCCGAAGGATTTCCCGACAGCTTCCTGTATTCGAGCACCCGTGACCGCGCGAGCCAACCGGAGTCGTTGTGACCAACCTGCGCTGGGGCCTGCTGGCCGCCGGGACCATCGCCGCCGAATTCGCGGCCGGCGTCGAGCAGAGCCGGCACGGCGTCCTCGGCGCTGTCGCCGCGCGCTCGGCCTCGCGGGCGCGCGAGTTCGCGACGCGCTTCGAGATCCCGAAGGCGTACGGCGGTTACGAAGACCTCCTCGCCGACCCGGACATCGACGCCGTGTACATCGCGACGCCGCACCCGATGCACGCCGAGTGGGCGATCCGCGCCGCCGAGGCCGGGAAGCACGTGCTGTGTGAGAAGCCGCTCACGGTCACCGCTCCCGAGGCCGAGAAGGTCATTGATGCCGCGCGCCGTAACGACGTCTTCCTCATGGAGGCGTTCATGTACCGGCTGCACCCGCAGACGCGGCGGCTGGCCGAACTGATCTCGTGCGGCGCGATCGGCGAAGTCCGGGCTGTCGACGTGACGTTCAGCTACGACTATGACGCCGAGCGCCTCGGCGATCCCGCGCTGGGCGGCGGCGGGATCCTCGACGTCGGCTGTTACTGCACGTCGCTGGCCCGGCTGGTCGCGCAGGCCGCGACCGGCGAGGCGGTGGTCGAACCCACCACCGTCACCGGCATGGCACGGCTTTCCGAACGCGGCGTCGACGAGTACGCGATGGGCCTGTTCCGGCTGCCCGGCGGCATCATCGCGCAGCTGTCCTGCGGGTACCGGCTCGCGCAGGACGACCACATCCGCGTTTACGGCAGCACCGGGCAGCTGTATGTGCCGAAACCCGCGTGGATCCACGAGATGCGCCCGCCGGGCACTTCGGTGATCGTGCTGACTCCCACCGGCGGCGAGCCCGAGGTGATCGAGATCGAAGCGACGCAAGGTTTGTTCACCCGCGAGGCCGACCACGTCGCCGCGCACGTGGCCGACCGGCAGGCGCCCGAGCTGACCTGGGCGGAAACCCTGGCGAACATGCGCACGCTCGACCGCTGGCGCTCGGCCGTCGGTTACGGCGGATGAGCGTCCTGGTTCTGGGCGGCACCGCGGAGGCACGCGCCCTCGCGGCCGAGTTGCACGAACGGGACTTTCGCGTCGTCTCGTCGTTGGCCGGTCGCGTCGCACGACCGCGGCTGCCGGTCGGCGAAGTGCGTGTCGGCGGCTTCGGCGGTGTCGACGGCCTCGCCGCGTGGCTGCGCGAGCACGAGATAGAGGCTGTTGTAGACGCGACGCACCCCTTCGCCGAACGCATCGGCTCCAACGCGTTCGCAGCGGCGGAGCAGACCGGCGTCCCGTTGCTGCGCCTCGAACGGCCCGGCTGGCAAGAGAGCGAAGGCGACCATTGGCACTGGGCCGGCGATCTGGCCGAGGCCGCCGCGCTACTGCCCGGCCTCGGCCGCCGGGTGTTCCTGACCAGCGGACGCCAGGGTCTGGCGGCGTTCGCGAGCCTGAACGAGCTGTGGTTCCTGATCCGCTGCGTCGACCCGCCGGAGCCGCCATTACCGGCGCACCACGAGGTGCTGCTGGACCGCGGACCGTACGAAGTGGACAGTGAGCGCGCGCTGATCACCGAGCACGGCGTGGACGTGCTCGTCACCAAGGACAGCGGCGGCGCGATGACCGCCGCGAAACTGACCGCCGCGCGTGAGCTGGGTCTGCCGGTGGTCGTCGTGCGCCGTCCGGCCCGGCCGGCCACCACCGTGGCGGCGAACGTCGCCGAAGCCGTCGAATGGGTGCTGCACCGATGATCGAAGAGTTCTACCGCGTCCTGCACAGCCGCCGTGACGTCCGCGGCGAGTTCACCGGCGAGCCGATCGACGACGGCGTGCTCACGCGCGTGCTCGAAGCCGCGCACGCCGCGCCGAGCGTCGGGCTGAGCCAGCCGTGGGACTTCGTCCTGGTCCGCGATCTCGGCACCCGTGAAGCGTTCGCGAAGCACGTCCGCGAGGAGCGCGACGTCTTCGCCGCTTCGCTCGACGGCGAGCGCGCAGACACCTTCTCCCGCATCAAGATCGAAGGCATCCTCGAGTCCAGCCTCGGCATCGTGGTCACCTACGACGCCGGGCGGGGCGCGCCCGCGGTTCTCGGCCGGCACGCGATCGCCGACGCCGGGCTGTACTCCGCCTGCCTGGCGATCCAGAACCTGTGGCTGGCCGCGACGGCGGAGGGCCTCGGCGTCGGCTGGGTCAGCTTCTACCGCGAGCCGTTCCTGGCCGAGCTGCTCGGCATCCCGGACGGCATCCGGCCGGTGGCCTGGCTGTGCACCGGCCCGGTCACCGCACTGGCCGAGGTCCCGGACCTGGAACGACACGGCTGGCGCCGCCGCACCCCGCTCGCCGACGCGGTCCACCACGAACGCTTCACCCCGCGGACATGACGACGCTTCGGACCCACGTTGACCAGGGGTCTGCGTAACCGACATCGATCACACGCTAGCCTCCGCCGATGCGTCCGATTGCCGTAGCGCTGGGGTTGCTTTCGGCTCTTTGCGCCCTGGCTTTCCCCTTCCTGCCGGTCGTGCAGGACACCGCGGAGTTCTCGTGGCCCACCGGCACCGACACCCGTTCCCTCAACGCGCCCTTGACCGGTTACTGGGCCCAGGACCTGCAAGCGGAAGTGCCGTGCCCGGCCATCCACTCCCTGGACGCGCGCACGAACGGCCCGGCGCTGCTGCTCGCGACCGTCCCGGACGGCCGCACCGACCCGCGCGCGGGCAAGGGTGTCGGCCTCCAGCTGCGCGTCGACAACGGTGTCCTTCTCGCCTCCAGCCAGGGTCAGCAGCTGGTGCAGCAACCGCTGCCGCAGGACGGCTGCACGGTGAAGCTCAGCTCGGACGCTTCGCAGATGACGCTCTCGGTCGCCGGGACCACGGTGTTCCACACGACCGGCGACGTCCGCCCGCGGGTGGTCGGCATCTACTCCTCGATCAACTCCGCGCGCGACCCGATCGCGGGCCTGCACGTGACGGTCGTGCCGGACACGCGCTACCAGACCTCGCCGACGCCGCTGAAGCTCGGCGTCGGGATCCTCGCGCTGCTGGCGTTCATCGGCTGCCTGATCGTGGTGTGGCGGATGGACTCCGGCTTCGCGCGGCGCGCGCCCCGCTGGGCGCCGGTCGGCTGGTGGCGGCTGACCGGGCGCGACGCGACGGTGATCCTCGCGCTCGGCGCGTGGGTCTTCATCGGGCCGGTGACCTCGGACGACGGCTACATCCTGACCATGGCCAGAGTCACCGAGCAGACCGGTTTCCTGACCAACTACCACCGCTGGTTCGGCGTCGCGGAGGCGCCGTTCGGCTGGTTCTACCACGTGTACGAGCTGATGGCGCACGTCAGCGTGGTACCGCCGTGGATCCGGCTGCCGTCCTACCTGCTCGGCGTGATCAGCTGGCTGCTGATCAGCCGTGAGGTGATGCCGCGGCTGGGCACGCAGGTGCGCGGCAGCCGCGCGGCGGGCTGGGCCGCGGCGGCGGTGTTCCTGGTCTGGTGGATGCCGTACAACAACGGCGTCCGGCCGGAACCGGTGGCAGCACTGGGTTCCCTGCTCGCGATCTGCGCGGTGGAGCGCGCGCTGGTCACCCGCCGACTGCTGCCGTTGTGCCTCGGCCTGACCGCCGCCGCGTTCACCCTGGCCGCGACGCCGACCGGGCTGATCGCCGTGGCCCCGTTCCTGGTCGCCGCGCGCCCGTTGTTCAAGCTGGTCCGCCAGCGCGCGACGAACGGCTGGCTGCCGATCCTCGCGCCGATCGCGGCCTCGGGCCTTCTGGTGCTGGTGGTGGTGTTCGCCGACCAGACGTTCGCCACCGTGCAGGAGGCCACGCGCATCCGCACCGCGGTGGGCCCGAACCTGTCGTGGTTCCAGGAGCTGGTGCGTTACCAGCTGCTGTTCGAAAACCTGCCGGACGGCTCCGCGCCGCGCCGCTTCCCGGTGCTGCTGGTGTTGCTGTGCACCGGAACCTGCCTGGTCGTGCTGCTGCGCCGCGGCCGCATCCCGGGAGCCGCGCTCGGCCCGAGCCGCCGGCTGATCGGCACCGTCGCGTTGTTCTTCCTGCTGCTCGCGCTGACGCCGACGAAGTGGACGCACCACTTCGGCGCGTTCGCCGCGGTGGGCGCCGCTATGGCCGCGTTGACCGCGCTGGCCACGAGTTCGACGGTCTTGCGCTCGAACCGCAACCGCGCGGCGTTCCTGGCCGGGCTGCTGGTGGTCGGCGCGCTCGCCGCGACCGGGCCGAACACGTACTGGTTCGTCTCGCGCCTCGGCGTGCCGTGGACCAACGTGGCGCCCTCGCTCGGCGGCATTTCGCTGTCCACCATCCTGCTGGTGGCGGCCGCGGTCGCCGGGATTTACGCGTTCGTGGAGAACATCCGCGCGAACCGGCCGGGCGCGGCCGCCGCGTCGCAGGAGGGCCGCAGCCGTTCCCTGCGGCTGGGCTCGCTGTCGCTGGTGGTGGTGTGCGGGCTGGCGGCCGTCGGCGAGTTCTACACGATGGCGATGGCGATCCACACCCAGTCCGGCAGCTACAGCCTGGGCGCGGCGAACTTCGGCCACCTGTTCGGCAAGAGCTGCAACCTCTCCGATCACGTGATGGTGGAGCGCGACCCGGCGAAGAGCATCCTGCACGCGCAGGCCGAGCAACGCACCGTGCCGGTGAAGCCGGAGGAAACCTCGCCGCTGCCCAACCCGGACCTCGACAACGGCCGCGTGCAGACCGGTTTCCACACCCGCCCGACCGACGACAAGGACCCGCTCGCCGAGCCGCCGCACGGCTTCACGCCCGCGCAGGTGCCGATGTGGAGCAGCTACCTCGACACGCAGACGCGCGCGGGCCGGCTGCGCAGCGACTGGTACGCGCTCACGGAAAAGCCCGCGGACGGTCAGATCGTCGTCGCCACCGCGGGCCAGGCGCGCCGTCCGACGTCGGTCAGCCTCGACTACGGCGTGAACACCGCGGCCGGGGTGAAGATCCTGCGCAGCCAGTTCGTGCTGCCGCCCGGCGCGGGCACCGGCGGCTGGGGCGACACCCGGATCAACCTGCGCGACCTGCCGCCGGAGACGAACGCGGTGCGGATCAACATCGTCGACAACGACCTGACCGAGGACGGCTGGATCGCCGCGTCCGCCCCGCGCGTGCCGACGTTCACCACGCTCACCGACAAGCTCGCGGGCAAGTCCGTGTATATCGACTGGCCCGCGTCGTTCGTCTACCCGTGCGCGAACCCGGTCACCTCGCACGACGGCGTCTCGCAGGTCCCGGACTACCGCATCACCGCGGGCAGCCTGGCCGACGAGGCCGACTGGGCGTCCAGCACCAACGGCGGCCCGAACGGCTGGCTGGAAGAGCTGGCCGACGAGCCGGAGGTGCCCAGCTACCTGCTCGGCCAGCCCAGCCAGTCGTGGGGCCAGCTGCTGCAGGTGGAGCCCTTCACCGAGGGCATCGCGCCGACCATCCACCGGAGCAGCAAAACCGTCTGGGGCTGGTGGTCGCCCGGGCCGGGTCCCAAGCAGCCCAACGGAAAGGACCCGACCCGCTGAGCCGACGCCGTCAAGGACTCCTTACCGGCGTGCCACGCGGGCAAGGAGTCCTTGACGGCACTTCAGCGGTAGCTGCGCGGCGTCCACACGATCGCCGCGCCGCCGGGCCCGGCCTCCACGCGAGTCTGCGACGAGCCCACGATCAGCAGGCACCGCATGTCCACAGTGGATGGGTCCAGCCCGCCCAGCGTGGTGACGCGGATGTCCTCCTCCGGCCCGCCCACGTCGCGGGCCACCACGAGCGGGGTGGCCGGCGAGCGGTGGCGCAGCAGCACTTCCTGGGCCGACGCCAGCTGCGTCACGCGCGTGCGTGACGCCGGGTTGTACAGCGCCAGCACCAGATCCGCCGCACCCGCCGCGTCGAGCCGGCGTTCGATGATCTCCCACGGCTTCAGCCGGTCCGAAAGCGAAAGCACGCAGTAGTCGTGGCCCAGCGGCGCGCCAACGCGGGCAGCGGCGGCCTGCGCGGCCGTCACCCCCGGCACCACGCGCACCCGCACACCCGCGCCGACGCCGGCCGAAACCTGCTCCAGCACCGCCGAAGCCATCGCGAACACCCCGGGGTCACCGGAGGAGACGACGGCCACCCGCGCACCGGCCCCGGCCATTTCCAGCGCTTCGGCCGCGCGGTCCGCCTCGACCCGGTTGCCCGACGGATGCCGTTGCTGGCCCGCGCGCTGCGGCACCCGCGCGACGTACGGCCCATACCCCACCACGTGGTCCGCCGCCGCCAGCTCCGCCGAAGCCTCCGGCGTCAGCCATTCCGGGCCCGCCGGGCCGAGGCCGACGACCACGACCTCGCCGCCTTCAGTGGTTTCAGCCGTAGCAACAGCCGGTTCGGGAGCACCGTCCACGCGGGACGCATAAGCCGGGCTTGGCAGCAGCGCCAACGAAAAGTACGGCACCGAGGCCGGGTCGACGTCCGCGAGCGGCAGCACCCGCTGCTCGCCCCAGGTCGCGCGCTCGACGTACCACGCGTCGTCCAGCTTGCCCGCCTCCGCGAACGCCTCGCGCACCGAGCCGAACGTGCGGCCCAGCTTGAGCACGGCCGCGGACTCCGTGTCGGCCAGCCGCCGCGCCAGCTCCGGCGCGGGCAGCGTGCCGGGCAGCACCGTGAACACCTCGTCGCGCTGCACCAGCGGGCGGCCGAGCACCGAGGACGCCGCGCTCACCGACGTCACGCCGGGCACCACCTCCGCGGTGTAGCGCCCGGAAAGGCGTTCGTGCATGTACATGTAGGAGCCGTAGAAAAACGGGTCGCCCTCGCACAGCACCACGACGTCACGCCCGGCGTCGAGGTGCTCGGCCAGCTTCTTGGCGCTCAGCTCGTAGAAGTCCGCGATCGCGCCCTCGTAACCGCCGGGGTGATCGGTGGTCTCCGTGGTGACCGGGTAGACCAGCGGCTCCTCCAGCTGCCCTTCCCGCAGGTACGGCGCCGCCACGGAACGCGCGATGCTCCGACCGTGCCGCGCGCTGTGGTACGCGATCACGCCGGCCTCGCCGATCAGCCGGGCCGCCTTGACCGTCATCAGCTCCGGGTCGCCGGGTCCGAGGCCGACGCCGTACAGCTTCCCGGGCGTCATTCGGCCACGCTCGCGAGCGCGTTCACGGCCGCCACGGCCATCGCGCTGCCGCCGCGGCGCCCGTGCACCACCAGGTACGGCGCGGGCGAGGCCTTCGCCAGCTCCACTTTGGACTCCGCCGCGCCGACGAAGCCCACCGGCACGCCGATGATCGCGGCCGGCGCGCCGACGCCCTCGTCGAGCAGTTCCAGCAGCCGGAACAGCGCGGTCGGCGCGTTGCCGATCGCGACCACCGAGCCGGGCAAGCGGTCGCGCCACAGCTCCAGCGCCGCCGCCGAGCGCGTGGTGCCCATCCGCTCGGCGAGGCCCGGCACACTCGGATCGTCCAGCGTGCAGACGATCTCGTTCGCCGCGGGCAGCCGCTTGCGAGTGATGCCGCTGGCGATCATCTTCGCGTCGCACAGCACCGGCGCGCCCGCCTCGAGCGCGGCGCGGCCGGACTCGACCACGTCCAGGCTGTAGCGCAGGTCGTCGACCAGGTCGACCATGCCGCAGGAGTGGATCATCCGCACCGCGACGCCGGCGACGTCGTCGGGCAGGATCGCCAGGTCCGCCTCTTCGCGGATCGTGGCGAACGAGTGCCGGTAGATCTCGGCCCCGTCCCGCAGGTAGTCGATCACGAGTTTTCCTTTCTCACCAAGGCTTCCGCCAGACGGGAGACCGGGGTCCACCGCCCGTCGACACGGTAGCCGCCGCCCTCGGCGACCACGTCCAGGTGGGCCCCGGCCGGGCGCCCGCAGCGGCGTGCACAGCCGGCGACGTGCGCGCGGACGCCACCGGGAACCAGCTGGGCGGCGTCGGCCCGGACGTCGGCGAGCGACTTCGCGCAGCCCGGCCGCCCGATGCACGCGGTGATCTCCAGCGCGGCAGGGTCAGTGCTCAGCCCCGCGGCGTTCAGCCGGTCGGCGTCGGTCGCGCCAGGCAGCACCACCGAACGCCACGGCGTCACCACGGCGGACGCGGCGACGTCGGCGAGCACCCGCACCTGCGTGGCCGTGAACTGCCCGAACCGGGGCGCGACCCCGACCGCGGAGCCGAACCGGCCCACCGTCGGATCCACTCGCACCGGCCGGTCGACCGGATGCTCGCGCGGTCCGGCGGGCAGCAGCGCCTGCGGGTCGGCCAGCTCGGCGATCCGCCATGCCGTCCCCCGCGTTTCGCCAAAAGTGGCGGCCACGGCGAGCATCGCGTCAACGGCGTCGGCCAGCGGCACTGACCAGCCGGTGTCCGCGCCAGCCAGCAAGACCGTGCCGAGCGACGGCGTGACGGCGCGCCAGCAGACATCCGCGCCCTCACCGGCGACGTCACCACGGCCGTCGTCGAAGGCGAACAGGAACCGCCCCGGCAGCGAAGCGAGCGCGGGCCGCGCGCACAACTCGATGTCCAGTGCCTGCGCCAACCCCCGGACGTCGGCGATCCCGCCGTGGAGCCCGCTGAGCGGCGACGCCAGGACGTTGCGGACGCGCTCGTGCGAAGGCGAGGGCAGCAATCCGGCCGCTGTCAGGCGCTTCGCCAGCCCGGGACGCGTGACGCCGCGAAGCTGGACGTTGCCGCGCGAGGTGAGGTGGATGTCGCCGTCGCCGAGGTCTTCGGCGCACGCGGCGAGCACCCGAAGGCGCTCCGCGGTGATGGCGCCGCCCGGCAGCCGGACGCGGGCCAGCGGGCCGTCCGCCGCGTCGTGCGTGGCGAAAACACCGGGGCACGCGTCGGCGCGCACGCGGGCGGGGCTGCACATGACGCTCACTGTAGCTGGCGAACGATTCAGCAACCCTGTGATCGGATGTAGTGCATATGCTATATTTGGTCGCACAGGTGAGATGGGAGTGGTTCCGATGCGGAATCAGGGCGAAGCAGTCCTGCGCGTCGAAGAACTGCGGATGCGCTACGGGACGAACGACGTGCTGCACGACGTCGCGTTCACCGCGCACCGCGGTGAGGTGCTCTGCCTGCTGGGGCCGAACGGCGCGGGCAAGACGACGACGATCGAGATCCTCGGCGCTGCTGCCGGACTCCGCCGTGGTGGTCGAGATCGGCCAGTCCTGGCGGCCGTGGGCGACCCTCGGCGTGCTGGCCGCGTGGGCCGTGATCGGATTGGTGCTGGCCCCGATCCTGCTGCGCCGGATGGCACGGCGGGAGTCCGGGTCTTCGGTGGCGGCACGACGGGAAAGGGCGCTGCAGCGTGCGTGAGCACCGTGAGCACAGCCGACGTACTTCCTCCCGCGGAGGCTGAATGAGCGAGAACGTCTACAACCGGATCTCGGTGCTGCGCGCCGAGCGCGGGATCTCCCGCCGCCAGCTGGCCGACGCGCTGGGCGTGCACTACCAGACCATCGGCTACCTGGAGCGCGGCGAGTACAGCCCGAGCCTGCACCTGGCGCTGCGGATCGCGGAGTTCTTCGAGGTGGCGGTGGAGGTGCTGTTCTCCACCGCCCCGTTCCCGCGGATCGGCGACCGCGAGCACACGGGCTGACCGGCGGGGTATCAAGGACGGTGTGATCGTCCCCGAACACCTGCGCGCCGCCGAGCTGCTGATCGACCACGTGCCGGCCGAGCACAACCGGTACAAGGCGTCCGGCGAGCCCGACGTGGTGAGCTGGGCCGAGCCGTGGCGCAACCACACGCAGTGCGCGTCGTTCCAGACCCAGGTGCTCAAACGCGCCTACGACTGGGCCGACGACGAGTTCTTCACCGCGCACTTCCGCTCGGTCAGCCCGCCCTCGCGCACGTACTGGTGGGTGTTCAGCCGCCGCGCCGTGCCGCACTTCGAGCCCGTTGACACGGTCGCGGGCCTGCGGGCGGGCGACCTGGTGGTGATCGACTACGGCCACCGGCGGCCGGTGAACACCGGGCACATCGTGCTGGTCCGGGGCGCGCCGGTGGCCGACGGGGCCGGCGCGTACCGGGTGCCGGTCGCCGACTGCACCGCCGATCCGCACGGCACCTCCGCGGAGTTCCCGGACAGCCGTAGCCCCGGTGGGCAGGGCGCCGGGCGCGGGCACATGGTGTTCCACGCCGACCCGGCCACCGGGGGTTTCGGCGGCTACGCGTGGAGCGTCACGGCCCGGCGCAGCCATCCCGCCGGCGAGCGGCCGATCGTCGCGGTGCGCGTGGTCTGACACGTCACCTTGACGCACGTGGCCGCACCCGGCGAGAGTGAGCGGGCACCACGCGTCGGCAGGTGGAGGAACCCGGTGAGAGTCCGGGACGGTCCCGCCACTGTGACCCGGAGTGATCCGGGGAGCCAGGAACTCCCGCCGGCGCGACCGACGACCCGGGGCGCGGACACCCCGAGTGAGGAACACCGTGATCCTGCTGCTGTCCACTTCGGACACCGACCTGCTCAGCGCCCGGGCCGCCGAGGGCGAGTTCCGCCTGGCGAACCCGGCTCGCCTGGACCTCGCCGAGCTGCCCGGCCTGCTGGACGGCGCGTCGATCGTGGTGGTCCGGATCCTCGGCACCCCGCGCAGCTGGCAGGAGGGGCTGGACACGCTGCGCGCGTCCGGTTCGCACGTGGTCGTCCTCGGCGGTGAGCAGACGCCGGACGCGGAGCTGATGAAGCTCTCGACGGTGCCGTCCGGCATCGCGGCGGAGGCGCACGCGTACCTCGCGCAGGGCGGGCCGGAGAACCTCACCCAGCTGCACCGTTTCCTGTCCGACACGCTGCTGCTCACCGGCGACGGCTTCGAGCCGCCCGCCGTGCAGCCCGCCTGGGGAGTGCTGGAGCGGCCCGCGTCCCCGAACGCCGGGCCGGTGATCGGGATCCTCTACTACCGCGCGCACCACCTGTCCGGGAACACCGCGTTCGTGCACGCGCTGGCCGACGCGATCGAGGCCGCGGGCGGGCGGGCGCTGCCGATCCACTGCGCGTCGCTGCGCACGCGCGAGCCGGAGATGATGGCCGAGCTGGGCCGCGCGGACGCGCTGCTGGTCACCGTGCTGGCCGCGGGCGGCACCCGGCCGTCGGAGGCCGGCGCCGGTGGCGACGACGAGGCGTGGGACGTCGCCGAGATGGCCGGCCTGGACGTGCCGATCCTCCAGGCGCTCTGCCTGACCAGCGACCGCGAGACCTGGTCGGGCAGCGATGAGGGCCTGACCCCGCTGGACGCCGGCAACCAGATGGCCGTGCCGGAATTCGACGGCCGGCTGATCACGGTGCCGTTCTCCTTCAAGGAAATCGACGAAGACGGCCTGCCCCGCTACGTGCCCGACGCCGAGCGCGCGTCCCGCGTCGCCGGGATCGCGCTGGCGCACGCGCGGCTGCGTCACACGCCGCCGCCGGAGCGCCGCATCGCGCTGATGCTGTCGGCGTACCCGACGAAGCACTCGCGCGTCGGCAACGCGGTCGGGCTGGACACGCCGGCGTCGGCGATCAAGCTGCTGCGGCAGATGCGTTCCCGGGGTTATGACCTCGGGGCGGACGCGTTCCCCGGCGTCGAGCCGACCGGTACCGAACAGCCGGACGGCGACGCGTTGATCCACGCGCTGATCGCGGCCGGTGGCCAGGATCCCGAGTGGCTGACCGAAGAGCAGCTGTCGGGCAACCCGATCCGCGTGCCGGCCGCGCGGTACCGCGAGTGGTTCGCGCGGCTGCCCGCGGAGTCGCGCGAGGCGATGGAGGAGCACTGGGGCCCGGCGCCGGGCCAGCTGTATGTCGACACGTCGTCGAATCCCGAAGGCGACATCGTGCTGGCCTCGCTCCAGGCGGGCAACGTGGTGATCATGATCCAGCCGCCGCGCGGGTTCGGCGAGAACCCGGTGGCGATCTACCACAACCCGGACCTGCCGCCGAGCCACCACTACCTCGCCGCGTACCGCTGGCTGGAGGAGGAGTTCGGCGCGCACGCCGTGGTGCACCTGGGCAAACACGGTTCGCTGGAATGGCTGCCGGGCAAGACGGCCGGGCTCTCGGCGGCCTGCGCGCCCGACGCCGTGCTGGGCAACCTGCCGCTGGTCTACCCGTTCCTGATCAACGACCCGGGCGAGGGCGCGCAGGCGAAACGCCGCGCGCACGCCACGATCGTCGCCCACCTGATCCCGCCGATGGCGCGCGCCGAGTCGTACGGCGACCTCGCGCGGCTCGAGCAGCTGATGGACGAGCACGCGAACATCGCCGCGATGGACCCGGCGAAGCTGCCCGCCGTGCGCGCGCAGATCTGGACGCTGATCCAGGCCGCCAAGCTGGACCACGACCTCGGCATCGACGAACGCCCGCACGACGCGGAGTTCGACGACTTCCTGCTGCACATCGACGGCTGGCTGTGCGAGGTCAAGGACGCCCAGATCCGCGACGGCCTGCACATCCTGGGCGAGGCGCCGGTCGGCGAGGCGCGGGTGAACCTGGTGCTGGCCATGCTGCGCGCCCAGCAGATGTGGGGCGGCAAGCAGGGCGCGGTGCCCGGCCTGCGCTCGGCACTGGGGCTCAAGGAGAATTCCGACACGCCATTGTCCGAAGTGGACGCCATCGAGACCACTGCCCGGACGCTGGTCGAGGCGATGGAGGCGCGCTCCTGGGCGCCTGCGTCCGTGGCCGCTGTGGTGGCAGAGGTGCTGGGCAGCCCCGACGAGCAGGTCGCGCACGTGTTGACGTTCGCGGCCACGGAGATCGTGCCGCGACTCGCGGGCACCGACGCGGAGCTGGACGCCGTGCTGCACGCCCTCGACGGCGGCTACATCCCGGCCGGCCCGAGCGGTTCGCCGTTGCGCGGCTTGGTGAACGTGCTGCCGACGGGCCGGAACTTCTACACCGTCGACCCGAAGGCCATCCCCAGCCGGCTGGCCTGGGAGACGGGTCAGGCGCTGGCCGATTCGCTGCTGCGCCGGTACCGCGAGGACAGCGTTTCGCACGAGTGGCCGCGTTCGGTCGGGCTCTCGGTGTGGGGCACGTCGGCGATGCGGACGTCGGGCGACGACGCCGCGGAGGTGCTGGCGCTGCTGGGAGTGCAGCCGGTGTGGGACGAAGCGTCACGGCGCGTCACCGGCATCGAGGCGATCCCGCTGTCGGAGCTGGGCCGCCCGCGCATCGACGTGACGGTGCGGATCAGCGGCTTCTTCCGCGACGCGTTCCCGCACGTGATCACGCTGATGGACGACGCCGTCCGCCTGGTCGCCGGCCTGGACGAGCCGCTGTCGGAGAACTACGTCCGAGCGCACGTCTCCGCGGATTTGGCTGCCCACGGCGATTCCCGCCGCGCGACGACCCGGATCTTCGGCTCGAAGCCCGGCGCGTACGGCGCGGGCCTGCTGCCCCTGATGGACTCCGGCAACTGGCGCGACGACAAGGACTTGGCCGAGGTGTACGCGGTCTGGGGCGGCTTCGCCTACGGCCGTGACCTCGACGGCCGCCCGGCGCGCGAGGACATGGAGCAGTCGTACAAGCGCATCGTCGTCGCCGCGAAGAACACCGACACGCGCGAACACGACATCGCCGACTCCGACGACTACTTCCAGTACCACGGCGGCATGATCGCCACCGTCCGCGCCCTGACCGGCACCGCTCCCGCGTCGTACGTCGGCGACTCGACAACGCCGGACGCCGTCCGCACCCGCACCCTGGGCGAAGAGACGGCGCGCGTGTTCCGCGCCCGCGTCGTCAACCCGCGCTGGCTCTCCGCCATGCGCAAACACGGCTACAAGGGCGCCTTCGAACTGGCCGCGACCGTCGACTACCTCTTCGGCTTCGACGCCACGGCTGGCGTGGTGGGCGACTGGATGTACGAGAAGCTGTCGGAGTCGTACGTCCTGGACCAGGTCAACCAGGACTTCCTCCGCCAAGCCAACCCCTGGGCCCTGCGCGGAATCATCGAGCGCCTCACCGAAGCCGCCGACCGCGGCCTGTGGTCCGAACCGGACCCCGACCTCCTGGCCCAACTCCGCGACGTCTACCTGACCTTGGAAGGCGACCTGGAAAGCGAGTGACCTGGCGGGTGGGCTGGCGCGGTCAGCGGCTGCTGCGGTCGGTGGCTGCTGCGGTCGGTGGCTGCTGCGGTAGGTGGTTGCCCAGGCATCCTCGCCGCCGCACCACTTGGCTGCCGCGCCGCCTCATCCCCAGGTGCCCAACCACTCCGCCACCGCACCACCCGGCTGCCGCGCCGCCTCATCCCCAACCGCCCAGCCACCCGTGGCCGCGCCACCCGGCCGCAGCCCGCCCTCCCCCGCCGCGAGCCGCACTCGGTCAGCCGCCGCGATCCCGGGCCCGGCCAACCCTCCCGGCGTTCGCCACTGCCGCGACCGGACCACTGGCCACAGTGGTCCCGGCGCGCGAGGACGATCCGGTTGGGCCGCCAGGGTGAACGCGACGTCACCAATCCCGGCATATCGCCCGTAGCCGCCCTACGGATGTCGGAAGCTCCGCCTTACGCCTTGACTTCGCAATGGTCTAGTCCAATGCTGTAGCGCACCTCGCCTCGACAGTTGGAGGACAGATGCGACGAAGCAGACTGGCCGCCGTCGGGATCGCCGCCGCCACCGTGCTCGGGGCTGCCGCGACCTTGGCCGCGACCGCCAACGCGCAGCCCGATGCCGCGGCCGCCCCCGCCGCGCTCGGCAACAACTGGTACGCGTCGGCCCCGTATCTCATGCCCCAGAGCAACAACCCGCCCGACCCGGTCACCGTGATGAACGCGACCGGGCAGAAGGCGTTCCAGCTGGCGTTCATCCTCGCGCCCAACGGCGGCGGCTGCTCGCCCACCTGGGACGGCACGTCCGCGGTGTCCTCGGACACGGCCGTGGCCGGTGTGATCAGCAAGATCCGCGGCGCCGGCGGCGACGCTTCCGTGTCCGTCGGCGGTTACGGCGGCACCAAGCTCGGCCAGACCTGCGGCTCCGTCTCCGCGACGGCCGACGCCTACCAGCAGGTCATCACCAAGTACGGCCTCAAGGCGATCGACTTCGACCTCGAAGAGCCCGAGTACGAAAACACCGCCGCGATCGCGAACGAGCTGGGCGCCGCGAAGACGTTGCAGGCCAACAACCCGGACCTGTTCGTCTCGGTGACCATGCCGGGCACGGCGGCCGGCACGGGCTGGTTCGGCACGCAGCTGCTCGACCAGGCCAAGTCGATCGGCTTCTCCCCCAACAACTTCTCCATCATGCCCTTCGACGGCGGCTTCAACGGCGGCTCGTCGCAGGTGTCCGCGCTGGAGGCGTTCCACGGCCTGCTCGTCAGCCACATGGGCTGGGACAGCGCCACCGCGTACTCGCACGAGGGCTTCTCCGGCATGAACGGCAAGTCCGACGCCGCGGAGATCTTCAACCTCTCGGACTTCCAGACGGTGTACGACTACGCGACCAGCCACAAACTCGGCCGCTTCACCTTCTGGTCGGTCAACCGCGACCGCGCCTGCGTGGGCACGACCGACAACGGCGTCTGCTCGAACGTCCAGCAGAACGACTGGGACTTCACGAAGTTCACCACCCAGTTCGCCGGCGCCACCCCGCCGCAGACGGGCCCGCCGACCAGTCCGCCTACCAGCCCCGGCACCTGCGCCGCCACGGAATGGTCCAAGACGCAGGTCTACACGAACGGCAACACCGTCTCCCACAACGGCCACAAGTGGACCGCCAAGTGGTGGACCCAGGGCGAGGAACCCGGTACCACCGGCCCGGACGGCGTCTGGACCGACAACGGCACCTGCTGATCCTCGCGCTCCATCGAACGCCGGGTGGTCCCCGACCCACCCGGCGTTCGCCTTGTCCGGCGCAGGCCCGTTCGCATGCACCTTGCTCGCGGTCGCTTTGTCCGGTGTCCGGCCCCTCCCACGCTCGACTTGTCCGGCACCCAGCCCGTCCCGCACTCAGCCGATTCCACGTTCGCCTTGTCGCGGCTTCGACCTGTCCTGCGCTCGGCCCGTCCGCTGTCGCCTTGTCCCGGCTTCGGTCTGTCCTGAGTTCGCCGTGCCCCGGCTTCGGGCCGTCCCGCAGTCGGCCCATCCGGCGTTCGGCTTGTCCTGCGCAGGCTCCACGGCCGGATTCCGCGACAGCTGCCTTCGACTCCGGCCCCGCCCTCAAGCCCGTGGCCGCCGACGGTTCAACCCAGCGAAGCCGAGCGTCCGTCCATCGAGAAAGTGTTTCGTACCAACAGAATCGCGTCAGGGACGAACGCCGGGCAGGTGCGTGTTCGCGCGGCGCACATCCGCGGCGAGCGCCGGGACCTCGATCACCTGACGACCGGCCGCCGTCAGCTGCTCGACTCCCTCGGCCTCCACGAAGAGTGACGGCTCGCGCCACGCCATGACCACTCGCGGGATCGCCGTCGCGAGGATCAGCTGGGTGCAGCTGCGCGGGTGTGACGCGCGGGCGCTGCACGGCTCGAGCGAGCTGTACATCGTCGCGGTGGCGAGGCGGGGGTCGTCCGGGGAGAGCTTGGCGAGCGCGGCCTCCTCGGCGTGGTTGCGCGGATCGCCCTCACCGGAATGCCCGGTGGCGAGCACGGTTCCGTCGGGGGCGGCGATCACCGCACCCACGCGGAACGTCGAGCTCGGCGGGCACTCGTCCGCGAGCGCGATCGCCTGGCGAAGCCGCAGGACGTCGAGCGCCGACGGTTCCGCCGCCACGCGGTAGTGCAGCACCGCGACGTCGCCCAGCTGGCGCACCTCCGTCAGCCGCAGCGGGCGCGGGACCGCGCCGGTTCCCAGGAACCGCGGCGCCCGCGGGTCACCGACGGTGATCGGCGCGATGGCGAGCCGCAGCTCGTCGGCCAGGCCCGCGGCGAGGAACTGCGTGTGCACGGCGCCGCCGCCCTCGACGAGCAGCCGCCGGACGCCGCGCGCGCCGAGATCGTCGAGGATCCGCTCCAGCTCGGGCGGTGTGCCTGCGTCGACGAGCGTCGCGACGTCACGCAGGTCGTCCGCGGACATCGGCGGCGCGTAAACGAGTTTCGCCGTGTCGCCGGTGGTGAAGAAGCGCGAGGTCGGGTCGAGCTTGCCGCTGCTCGTCACGGTCACCTTGATCGGCTGCTCGGGCCGGCCCTCGGCCACCCGCTCGCGGCGCAGCTCGGCCGAGCGGACGAGCAGGCGCGGGTTGTCCGCACGGACCGTGCCCGCGCCGACGAGGATCGCGTCGGACTCCGCGCGCAGCCGGTCGACCTCCGCGAAATCGTCCTCATTGGACAGCAGCAGCCGGGTGCTGCTCGCGTCGTCGAGGTAGCCGTCCAGCGACTGGGCGGCCGAGAGCACGACGTGGGGCCGGGCGGTCATCGAGGTTCGGCCATCGCTCACACCGGCAGCACGGCGTACTGGCGAACGTGCAGGTCGGTGTAGGTCACCGGCCCGCGCGGCCCCGGCACCCGGTCCAGGTTGATGCCCGTCTCGGGGACCGCGAGCAGTTTGAAACCGTCGAGCAGCCGGGTCGGCGCGTTCCAGAACACGCCGGTGCCGGTGTAGCCGTCGAAGAACGCGTCGGCCGCGGCCGGGTCCTCAGTGGCGATACCCGCCGCGAGGCCGGACGTCTGCTCGTTCGCGACCTCCACGGCCTGCGCCAGCCCAGTCACCTTCTCGACCGTGACGGTCGCTTCCCGCTCGGAGTCCAGCGCCCACTCGTACCCGACGGCGTGCTCGTGCGGCGCCAGCGACGGCGTCACCCCGCGCTCGGCCAGCGCTTCCGCGATCGAAGGCCAGACCGCGTCGTGCGCGCCCTCGTGGATGAGCAGCAGGTTCAGCCGGTTGCAGACGCCGAGCCGGTCGAGGCTGGCGGACACGAGGTCGCGTACCTTGCCGGCGTCCGCGGCCGCGTCGACGTACAGCACTCCGCCGCCGTCCGCGTGGGCCAGCGTGCCCACGCCGTGCATCGCCGCTTCCCGGGCCAGCTCGCGCGTGCTGTCGCCGCTGCCGCGCAGGATCACGAGCGGCACCAGCCCGGGCAGGCGCACCAGCGCCGACGCGGCCTCCCGCTCGACCCGAGGCACCAGCTGCACCACGGCCGGGTCGATCCCGGCGTCGGCGAGCGACGGCGCGATCACGGTCTCCCGCAGCCGTTGCGCGGAGCCCAGCGCCGCCGAACCCGTGCGCAGCACCCCGGCGTTGCGCGATTTGACCAGCTGCGAAGCCACGTCGACGGTCACGTTCGGCCGCGCCTCGTAGTTCGCCCCGATCACGCCGACCGGCCGCCGCCGCTCCACCAGCCGCAGCCCGCCGTCCAAAGTGGACACGTCGATGGACCGGGCCTGGTGCGGCGCGCCGGACAGCAGCTCCAGCTGCTCGGCCATGCCGGTGAGCCGCTCGGGGGTGATGGTCAGCCGGTCCAGCAGACCGGCGCTCATCCCCTCCGCACGCGCCTTGGCGATGTCGGCGCCATTGGCCTCGAGGATCTCCTCGCGGTACGCGATCAGCCGCTCGCCCATCCGAGCCAGCGCCCCGTCCACCACCTCATTGGTCGCGGCAGCCAGCGACGGCGCAGCCCGCTTCGCCGCCCGCGCGCAGCCCTCGACGGCCTTCGTGACCTCGTCCAACGTTACGTCTCCCTCCGCGCGGTCCAGCAGACGTCCAGTCTGCCGCACCCGCCCACATCGGAAGACGACGGGCTCAGCCCTCGGGAAACGTCAGGCCGCGCACCACCCCGCGCCCGGCTGGGCACCAGCTCGCAACCCGCCCGCACTAGTCCGCGCCCAGCTGGGCACCAGCTCACGGCACGCCCACACCAGCCCGCGACCGGCCGCGTCAGCCGGCGCGCAACGATCCGGTCAGCTCGCGACCAGGCCCAGGCCAGTTCGCGACGGACCACGCGTCACCTCGCGCCTCAGATCGCAACGCGCCCAAGTCAGCTCGCAACGGGCCACCCGTCAGGTCGCAATGCGCCCGCTTCAGCTCGCAGCTCAGGCCGCGGTGCGCCCGGGTCAGCTCGCGTACCAGGTCGTGCCTCGGCTCACAGAGTGCCCGCGCCAGCTCGAGGCTCAGGCCGCAGAGTGCCCGCGTCACTCGCAACAGGCCACGCCTGAACTCGCAAGGTGTCTGGGCCACCTCGTGTATCAGGTCGCAACGAGCCTCGGTCAGCCCGCAACCGGGCCACGCCTGAGCACGCAGGGTGCCCGGGTCGGCTCGTAACGAGCCCGCCTCAGCTCGCGGTCGGCCGTGCCAGCCGGGTCGTGGCAGGCCGATCAGCTCGCAACAGGCCGTGCCGACTCGCGGCACGCCGACGTCAGTTCGCGACGGGCTCCAGCAGCCACAGCGCGCCCGCCAGCAGGCAGCTCACCGTGAGCACGGCGAACACCAGCACCCACAGCACCGCGGGCACGCCGGTGAGCCGGCCCAACTGGTCGGCGTCGGAGTCACGCGCCGCGCCACGCCGCCGCTTGACCTGCAGCTCCGCCACCGGCCGGACTCCGCCGAACAGCAGGAACCACGTCAGCAGGTACGCGAACGGAGCCTGCACCACCGGCGGCGCCACCAGCGCCACGAGCCCCAGCACCACAGCACTCGCGACCACGGAAAACACCCCGTAGGCATTGCGCACCATGATCAGCACGCCGAGCAGCAGCAGCGCGACCACCACGAGCACCGCCGTGATCAGGTCGGACCCCAACAGACTCGCGAACAGCAGGCCCAGCACCGACGGCGCCACGTAGCCGGCCATCGCGGTGAAGGCCATGCCCGGCCCCTCGGGCTTCCCGCGTGACACGGTGACGCCCGAGGTGTCCGAGTGCAGCTTGATCCCGCGCAACCGCCGTCCAACCAGCACCGCGGCCAGCCCGTGACCGGCCTCGTGCACGATGGTGATCACGTTGCGGGCCAGCCGCCACGGCGTCCCGCCGACCAGCACCACCAGCAACGCCACACCGCCGGTGATCAAGGTGATCGCGCCGGGTGTCTGTGCCTGGGTGAGCGCGTTGTCGATGGTGGTGTCCGTCCCGCTTCCGGCAGCGGCGGCCAGCCCGGACGCACCGGACAGCCCACCCGGCACCAGGCGGCCGAAGACGGACGAGGCATCGAAGGCGGTCGAAATCACGCCGCCACCTCACCACAGCCCGCATCTGGCCCCTGTTAGCGCCCGCTGTACCTCGGCCAGCTCGCTCAGCTATGGGCGCGTCATCCCATCGCGGCTCCTTCCTCGTTTTCACGGTGTCGTTCGGTCTCAACGGTCGGTTTGCTTCACGCCGGAGGCGGGAACGCGGGCGGGGAAGGCCCTCTTGCATACGAAGCGTGCGGCACGACCGCGCCCCGCGGGCTCGACGGAGCACGGTGGCGCTCGGTCTTCCCGGTCGGGCCGCCCCGCGCCATCGCACGCGAGGTAGACAGCCTCGGCGCCACCGCACGCGAGGGACGACCGCCGAGAGGTGCGGGCGGCCGCGGCCGTCGATCGGTGCGGAGATGGCGGAGACGGTCGGGCCGGGCGCCGACGGTGCGGAGCGAGCGAGCGCCCAGAGGTGCGGGCGGCTTCCCCGGCGAGGCCCAGGGCAGGGCGGCAGCACCGCCGAGGGGCCGAGGGCGACCGGGTGTCAGGCGGCCATCACCTCCTCCATGATCGGGACCGCGTCGCGGTCGACGCGGAGGAGGAGGGCGGCCCAGCTGCGGTAGGGGCGCCAGGCGCCGGCCAGGAGTTCCAGGTCCGCAGGGCCGACGGAGTCCAGCAGGCCGTACTCCTCGCGCATCGCGTGGTGGAGGCGGGCATCGGCGCGCGGGAAGAAGTCCGAGTGGCCGGCGCCCCGGGCCAGGATCTGCTCGGCGGAGAACTGGCCGATTCCGGGGATCTCACGCAGCCGCTCGAGGGCGTCTGCCACCCGCATCTCGCGGAGTTCGGCGGGGTCGAGCCGGCCCTCCGCGGCCGCTTTGGCGACGGCGCGCAGCCGGGCGGTGCGGAAGTCGGCCAGGCCCGGTTCGAAGGGCAGGTCCGCGAGCACACCCGGCGCCGGGAAGGACAGCACCCGGTAACCGCCGACGTCGACGACCTTCCCGTATCGCTCAGCCAGCCGCCGCCGGAACCGCATCGCCTGGCTGAAGCGCATGCCTTGCGCGAGCACGGACCAGCAGCCCGCCTCGTACGGCGAAGAGAACAGCACCGGCCGCAGCCCCGCTCGCCGCGCCTGCAACCCGGCCAGCACCGGGTCGCGGAAGCCGAGGCCGGTGAAGCCGGACCCGTCGACGTCCAGGGACAGCATGCGGCCGACCTGGGCCAGGACCCGGCCCGCCGCTTCCACCGGCGCGCTCACCTCGACCTCGACGGTGCCGAAGGCGCCGGGAACCGCCGAACTCGCGGTGGACGGTGGGCGGCCGGACCGATCCGAGTCAGCCGGGCCGGTGGCGAAGGGGCTCGCGGCGACCGAAGCCGGATCGTGGGAACTCCGGCCGTACGGGCCGATGTCGGGCGAGGGCCGCAGCGGGGACACTGCGCCGAAAGCGTCGGAAGAACCGGCGAAAGCGGGGCCGGGCGAGCCGGTGGTGAAGACATCGGTGCCGGGCTCGCCGGGCGGTCTCTGCCGGATCGTGGCGCCGACATGGCGCCAATCGCCGTCGGAGGGGAAGGCCAGCCGCAGCACGCCGGGCTCCGAGGCGGCGTCCGGGCGGCCCGCCGGGCCGAAGCCGGCCAGGAAGCGGGTGGCGGCGGACAGGTCGAACGGGCCCCGCACGGCGATCTCGCCGGTGGGCAGCTCGGTGCGGGCCAGGATCGGTGTGGTCATCGCGGGTCCCTCCTCTGCGGGCTCCGGGGTTGGAGGCCGTGGTGGGGAGATTAGGAATGGGGGCTGACAATCCGGGGCCTCGAACTCCTGATCGGGGATATCTTCACTCGATCGTGGAGGGCGGATAGTGGGCATACTGCCGGTATCCGAACCCGCCGCGCCCCCAGGAGCCCCCGTGCCGACCAGCCGTCCGACCGACCGGGACCGATCCGCGGACCGGAAAGCCACGCCACCGGCCAGCCAGGACCGGCTCGCCGGCCTGCTCACCAGCCCCGTGAACGCGACCGCCGAAGGCTTCCTCGACGGCCTGGGCGACGTCCCCCAGGCCGGGCCGACGACCGGGATCGCCCAGCGCCTGATGCGCACGACGCTGCTCCCCCAGGTCTACGAGCACTACTGGCGCCCCACCCTCGGAAGGCTGTTCAAGGGCCCGTTCGGCCCGAGCATGGACGGTGAGGTCCGGCTGGCGACCGAACTGCTGGCGCTGCGCCCGGGCCAGGTCGTGCTCGACGTCGCGTGCGGCACCGGCCGGTTCACCCGCGCGTTCGGCGAGGCGGTCGGCGACGAAGGCCTCGCCATCGGCCTGGACGGTGCGCGCAGCATGCTCGCCCGCGCCGCCGCGGAGCGGAATCCGTCCAGTGTCGCCTACCTCCGCGCGGACGCCGTCCGGCCACCGCTCGAGGAGTCCACTGTGGATGCCATCTGCTGCTTCGCCGCGCTGCACCTGTTCGCCGAGCCCGAACGCGCGCTGGACTCTTTCGCTCGAATCCTGCGTCCCGGCGGCAGAATCGTGTTGCTCACCAGCGCACGCCCCGGCTGGCAGCCCGCAAGGCTGGCCGGCTCGGCGGGCGGGATCCTCAGCGGGCAGCGGATGTTCGACCGCGGCGAGATCGCCGCGAGCCTGCGCGCCCGCGGCTTCATCGCGCTCAGCGAGCGGTATTCGGGGCTGATCCAGATCGTCGCCGGGAAGCGGCCCGAGCCGAGCTGATCCACTTTGTCGGTGCCCCGGGTTAGCATCGCCGCATGACCCACTCCGCGCCCGTCCCACCCGACGACAGCCACCTGCGCGCCTTGCTCGAAGCCACGGCCGAAGCGGTCGAGGCCGCCGAACCGCTCGGCTCCGACCACACCGGAGCCGGCGCGGAAGTCCGGGCTGCCGTGGGCCAGGAAGTCCAGGCACGCGCGGAAGAACTCGTCGCACTGAGCCAAGACCTGCACGCCCATCCCGAAGAAGGCTTCGCCGAGCACCGCTCCGTCGGCGCGCTGGCCGATCTGCTGCGCGCGCACGACCATGAGGTGACGGTCGGGCTCGGCGGCCTCGACACGGCGTTGCGCGCGAGCACCGCGGACAACGGCGGCCCGCACATCGCGGTGCTGTCGGAGTACGACGCGCTGCCCGGGCTCGGCCACGCGTGCGGGCACAACGTCATCTGCACCGCGGGCGCCGGCGGATTCCTCGGCGCCGCCGCGGTGGCCGAACAGCTCGGCGGGCGCGTGTCCCTGATCGGCACGCCGGCCGAGGAAGGCGGCGGTGGCAAGGAGACGCTCGCCAGGGCCGGGGTGTTCGACGACGTCGACGCGGTGATCATGCTGCATCCGTTCAGCCACGACATCGCACTGCACCCCTTCCTGGGCCGGCGCCAGCTGGAGATGGTCTTCCACGGCGTCGGGGCCCACGCGTCCGCGCAGCCGTTCATGGGGCGCAACGCACTCGACGCCGCCGTGGCCGCGTACCAAGGTGTGTCGGCATTGAGGCAACAGCTGCCGTCGACCGATCGCGTGCACGGCGTCTTCACCGACGGCGGAGCGCGTCCGAACGTGATCCCGGAACGGGCGGCGCTGCTGTTCTACCTCCGTTCCGCGGATCCGGAGACCCTGCGCGACCTGGCCAAGCGGATGACCGCGATCGCGCACGGCGCCGCGGAGATGACCGGCTGCGGCGTCGAGCTGAGCTGGGACGCGCAGCCGGCGTACCTGCCCATCCGGTTCAACACCACGCTCGCCGGGCGCTGGTCGGCCAACCAGCTCGGCACCGGCCGCAAGCCGCTGCCGCCGGGCATCGTGCCGGAGTTCCTCACCGGCTCGACCGACCTGGGGAACCTGTCCTTCCGGATGCCGTCGCTGCACCCGATGATCGCCGTCTCCGGGGCCACGGTCGCCTTGCACACCAAGGAGTTTGCCGAAGCGGCCGGGTCGGCGTCCGGCGACAAGGCCGTGGTCGACGGGGCGCTCGGGCTCGCGCTCACCGCCGCCGACTATCTGGCCGACGAGGCACTGCGCAAGGCGGTACACGACGAGTTCGAGGCCTCCGGAGGTGCACTCGACGTCCCGTCGTTCTTCGGCTGACCGGGCGGGAATCCGGTGAACGCTGAGGAACGCCTGAGGATTCTCAGCTGATTCTTCTCAGCAAAGCCCCGGGTATTTCCACAGGATTCTCACAAGCATGAGCGCGAACCTGGGTACATGACCGAGAACGAGAGTCGGCCCGGCCCCGCCTCCACCGGTGGGCACCAGCCGCACCAGAGTGTCCACCCCCAGTACGGTCCGTACCCCCAGTACGGCTACCAGCAGCAGGCCGCGCCGAATCCGCTCTTCACGCCGCAGCCGCAGCCGGTCATCCCGCAGCCGCGGCGGAACAGCCGCAGGCTCGCGGCCGTGGTCAGCGGGACCGCGCTGGCCGCCGCCCTGATCGGCGGCGGCGCGGGTGCCGCGATCGTCGGGCTCACCGGGACGTCGGCCGCCTCCTCGACCAGTTCGTCGGCGGTCACCGGCCAGACGGTCAGCAACACGACCTCGAACGGCGACGTCAGCGCGGTCGCGGCGAAGGTCGTGCCGAGCGTGGTGCAGGTCAACGTGACCACCGCGCAGGGCGAGGCGATCGGCTCCGGCGTCATCCTCAGCTCCGACGGCCGGATCCTCACCAACGCCCACGTCGTCGACGGCGCCCAGAGCGTCACGATCACCACCTCGGACGGCAAGAAGTACCAGGCCAGCGTGATCGGCGCCGACACCAAGGGCGACATCGCCGTGGTGCAGGCGAAGAACGCCAGCGGGCTGACCGCCGCCACCCTCGGCGACTCGAGCAAGCTCGTCGTCGGCCAGTCGGTCGTCGCCATCGGCTCGCCGGGCGGGCTGCAGAACACCGTGACCACGGGCATCGTCAGCGCGCTGAACCGGCCGCTGTCGGACGTCGGCCAGCAGCAGCAACAGCAGCAGTCGCCGTTCGGCCAGCAGACCTCGAACGAGTCGTCGAACAGCGGCCCGAGCTACACCGCGATCCAGACCGACGCCTCGATCAACCAGGGCAACTCCGGCGGCGCGCTGGTGAACGCCCAGGGCGAAGTGATCGGCATCAACTCCGCGCTCTACAGCCCGTCGGCGTCGGCGAACGGCTCCGCGGGCAGCGTCGGGATCGGCTTCGCCATCCCGATCAACGACGCCAAGACGATCGTGAACCAGATCGTCAACGGCTGACCAGGTCGTGGACGGACCGCGGTCGGGGCGGCCCGTCCTCTTCCTCGCTCACTGTCGGGGCAGGCGAGGAACCCGGTGAAGGCCGCTCTCCCAGGGAATCGGGGCCCGGGGAGAGCGGCCTTCACGCTGTTCACAGGTCGTAGGACAGGGTGAACGTGTGGTGGCCCGCCTCGTCCTGAGTGATCGCGGCGGTGCCGGAAAGCCCGGCCAGCTCACCCGATCCCGAGCCGTCGAGGACGACCAGCGACAGCCCTTCGTCGCCCGCGGCGTGCCGGAGCACGAAGGTCCCCTTGCGGCCGTCCACCGAAACCGAGAGCCGTTCGAAGGCGACGTACGCGCGTGAAGTCGCGTTCGTCGCGGTCAGCATCTCGACGGTGCTGCTGCCCTCGACCGAGCCGGTGAACGTCTTGGCGATCGCCACCCGCGCGAACTCGGTGCCACCCGCCTCGTCCTGGGCCTGCGGGTCCCACTTGTCCAGCTCGAACGTGGCGACGGCGATGCAGGTCATGACGCTGGTTCTCCTCTTCCCGGGTGCCTGACTCGCCTCAGCCTGCTGGGCCTACCTGCCATCTCCTGTCAGGTTTTTCAGCGCCTCCTGTTGCCGAAGAGCCCCCGCGTGACCTCACGGCCCAGCGCGTTCGCGGCGGACCGCATGAACGACTTCACCGCCGGGTTGCTCATCGCCTGGGAGATGATGCTGGGCTCTTCCTTCTCCGGCTTGGGCGCCGGAGCGGGGGCATCCGGCGCGGCGGGCGCCTCGGCGGGTGGGGCGGCAACCTTCGCGGCCAGCTTCTCGTACGCCGACTCACGATCGATCGTCTCGCTGTACTTGGCGTGCAGATCGGAAGCGGCCACCGCGGCGGCGACGGCGTCCGCGCCGGCCGAGCCCATCTTCGACCGCGGCGCGCGCAGCCGCGTCCAAGCGACCGGCGTCGGCGCACCCCGCTCGGACAGCACGGTGACGATCGCCTCGCCGATGCCCAGCGACGTCAGCGCCGACTCGAGGTCGTAATGCGGCGTCTTCGGGTACGTCTTGACCGTGCGGGTGAGCGCCTTCTGGTCGTCGGGCGTGAACGCGCGCAACGCGTGCTGCACCCGCGCGCCCAGCTGCGACAGCACGGCGTTCGGGATGTCGGTGGGCAGCTGCGTGCAGAAGAACACGCCGACGCCCTTGGACCGGATGAGCTTCACGGTCTGCTCGATGCGCTCCAGGAACGCTTTCGACGCGTCCGCGAAGAGCAGGTGCGCCTCGTCGAAGAAGAAGACGAGCTTCGGCTTGTCGAGGTCGCCCTCCTCCGGCAACTCCTCGAACAGCTCGGCCAGCAGCCACATCAGGAAGGTCGAGAACAGCGCGGGCTTGGCCTGCAGATTGTCCAGCTCCAGCAGCGTGACGACGCCCTTGCCGTCGGACTGCCGCATCAGGTCGTGCACGTCCAGCTCGGGCTCGCCGAAGAAGTCCTCGCCGCCCTGGGCCTCCAGATTGGACAGCGCGCGCAGGATGACCCCGGCCGTCGCGGCCGAGACGCCGCCGATGCCCTTGAGGTCGGCCTTGCCCTCGTCGCTGGTCAGGTGGGTGATCACCGCACGCAGGTCCTTGGTGTCGAGCAGCGCGAGGCCCCGCTGGTCGGCCCAGTGGAAGATCAGGCCGAGCGTCGACTCCTGGGTTTCGTTCAGCCCCAGCACTTTCGACAGCAGCACCGGGCCGAAGCTGGTGATCGTCGCGCGGATCGGCGAGCCCTTGCCGCCCGTGCCGAGCGAGAGGAACTGCACGGGGCTCGCGGCCGGCGCCCAGTCGTCGCCCAGTTCCTGAGCACGTTTCGTCAGCTTGTCAGACGGCTCGCCCGCCGCGGCCAGCCCCGAAAGGTCGCCCTTGACGTCGGCCAGCACCACCGGCACGCCCGCCGCCGACAGCTGCTCCGAGATCAGCTGCAGCGTCTTCGTCTTGCCCGTGCCGGTCGCGCCCGCGACCAGGCCGTGCCGGTTCAGCGTCGCCAGCGGCAGCCGCACCGCCGCCGACGAGTCCGCCGTCCCGTCGATCACGACGGCGCCCAGCTCGACCGCGCCACCCTCGCTGACATAGCCGCCGGCGATCTCCGCCGCGGGCCCCGACCCCTGCTCGGCCACTGGCCGCACCCCGTTTCCGAGTCCGAAATCACACCGTTTCACCTGGCCGCCCGAGCGTAACGCGCCGAATGCGCAGGTAACCCCGCTGACATCCCCGTGTCGGGTTAGGGTTGTCCAGGTGACCGACCACCTAGTCTGGATCGACTGCGAGATGACGGGGCTCGACCTCGGCAAGGACGCGTTGATCGAAATAGCCGCGCTGGTAACCGACTCGGACCTCAACGTCCTCGGCGACGGCGACGGCGTCGACATCGTCATCCACGCCGACGACGCCAAGCTCGACGGCATGCCCCAGGTCGTCCACGACATGCACGCCAAATCCGGGCTCACCGAAGAGGTCCGCGCGTCCGCCGTCACCCTCGCCGAGGCCGAGCAGCGGGTGCTCGACTACATCCGCGAGTTCGTCCCGGACCCCGGCACCGCCCCGCTGGCCGGCAACTCCATCGCCACCGACCGCGGCTTCATCTCCCGCGACATGCCGGCCCTCGACAGCCACCTGCACTACCGCATGGTCGACGTGTCCTCGATCAAGGAACTCGTCCGCCGCTGGTACCCGCGGATCTACTACGCCAAGCCGGAAAAGGGCCTCGCCCACCGCGCGCTCGCCGACATCAAGGAGTCCATCGGCGAACTCGACTACTACCGCAGCGCCGCCTTCGTCCCCCAGCCCGGCCCGACCAGCGACCAGGCCAAGGCCGCCGCCGCCGAAGTGCAGGAACGCCACCGGGGGTAACCCCCTGAAAAGCGTTCGCGCGGGCACGCTAGGATTGCTCGCAGCAAGGTGACCACAAGGTTCCCTCGCAGATGGTGGGCGTAGCTCAGCTGGTAGAGCACCTGGTTGTGGTCCAGGAGGTCGCGGGTTCGAAACCCGTCGCTCACCCTATCACCCCAGCTTGGTCGGACTCTGGTGAGTCCTTCACGGGCTGGGGTTTTGCCATTTCTTGTGGGGGTCGGCCCCCCCCACACCCCCGCCGGGGGCTTGCCCCCGGACCCCCTTAGGCGTGGGGGCGTGGCGTTGTCGGGTTGGCTGCCGCGGTGAGCGTGATCACGTTGGCGACCGGAGCTCCTGGGCCGTCTTTGGGTGGTCGTTTCGGGGGTGGATGTCCGGATGAGACGGGGTCCGACCAGGGTCTGGGCGGGTGCACTCGGTTAACAGGACCCCCTTGAAACACGGCCTGAACACCCTGCTAATCTTTTCCACGTCGCCGAGGGAGACCAAAGCGGCGGGCAACACAAGCGCCATTAGCTCAATTGGCAGAGCAGCTGGCTCTTAACCAGCGGGTTCGGGGTTCGAGTCCCTGATGGCGCACCCTCACCCCCCAGGTCACTTAAAATGGTGACCTGGGGTTTTGTGTTTTCTGGAAGCAGATCTTCCGCTTTCTGACTGTCCACTGTGGTCGGTAACGTGCCCGAGACGAGCCCGAGCCGTCGCGTTGCCGTCCGCGGGATGATCTTGGCCGTCGCCTCAGCTGCGGCGAGAGCGACTTCGGGAAGCACCGTGGTGTAGGTGTCTGCGGTCACCGTGATCGAGGAATGCCGGAGCATGTTCTGCACCGTCTTCATGTCCGCACCAGCCGCGAGCGCCAACGTCGCCGCACCATGGCGAAGGTCATGCAACCGGATCGGCGGCAACCCAGCCAGACGCGCCAGCTCCTGGAACCTCGCGGTGACATCCGCCGGATGCAACGGACTGCCATCAGGCTGAGTGAACAACAGGCCGCTCTCGACCCAATCCGAGCCAAGCCGGCCGCGGGCCGTGTCCTGGTCCGCCAGATGCTGACGCAGGACGAGCACCGTGTCGCGATCCAACGCGACCAAGCCTTCGGACGAGGTGGTCTTCGGCGAGGCCTGCCCGGTTTCCCACCCGTACTGCACGATCTGATTCGCCACCTCGAGCGTCGCTGCGTCGAGGTAGGTGTCGGAGCGGCGCTGTCCGCACGCCTCCCCGCGCCGCAGCCCGACATGAGCAATTAGATGGAACAACGGATACAGCAGGTCGTTGACCGCATAGTCGAGGAACCGGCCAGTCTGTGCCGGAGTCCACACCATCACCGGCGACGGGATCTCACCCGTCAGCCGCCACCGCGCTACCCGTTCTTCGGTCCATACCTTCGGTATCGGCCGGTTCGCCGGTGGCAACTCCACTAACGACGCCACATTCACCGTCAGCAGGCCTTCCTTGACCGCAGGGCTCAGGATCGCTCGTAAGGTTTCCCGGATCCGGCGGATCGACGTCGGACCGACCGGGCGCTGCCACTTCACCGCCGCAACCTTGCGTGGGTCGCCGCTGGCGCGGCATTCGGCGATCACATCGTTGTGCTCCACGATCGCGTCGAACATGCCGTCCAGATGCGCCACGGACAGCTTGTCCCGCCGGATGTGTGCGAGGTGCGGCCGCAGGTAGAGCCGCACGTGTGACTCGTAGGAGCGGTAGGTGTTCCGGCTGCGCGTCGCCTTCTTCTTCGCGAGGAACGCGGTGAACACCCCGTCCATCAACGGATGCTCCAGCACGGCGGCACCAGCCCGCACCAGCCGACGCATACCGTCGACCTCCGGCAGCTTCTGCCGAGCCGAGATCGCCGCCGCGATCACATCCGCGATCTTGCGCAGCATGTCCTCGTCATCACCGGCCAGGGCAAGCAATTTCCCGACGTGATCCAGACCTTCCTGCGCCTTCTTCGCCGTCTCGAAGCCGCTACGCCGCCGCGGACGCCGATTCCCTGCACGGTCCTTGGGCAGCTCGACCCGGTAGCACCACTGCCCATGCCGGCTCTGCTCCAGCCGCGGGCACGCCGACCCCAGTTCGCGGCCGTTGCTGTCCCTGCAGGAACAGCGCTTGTACACCGATCCCTCCGCCATCCTTACTCACCATCTCTCGGTCGAATCAGCGGGTTGCCGCGATACTCGCGCTGCAGACCACCCTTGGGGAAGCCCGAGTCACAACAGATTCACCCGATGGACGGATCGAGACCGAGCACCCGAATAAGCCCCACGACCGGGACCCGGTACTCACCGCCCACCCGCAACACCGGACACGGGAAATCATCCGCACGCGCCAGCATGTACGCAGTCGTCCGGCCGATCCGCAACGCCCGCGCCGCCGTCATCAGATCCACCACCGCAGGCAACGCCGCCAGCTCAGCCACCGTCATCACCGCCGACGCATCGCCCTCCGGCACAGCCCCCTCAATTCTCATGACACCTCCGCAAGCCGGCGATACGCGAGGTCGTGGCAGGCCGGGTCCAGATCGACACCGACGAACGAACAGCCGTGCTCCAGTGCGGCCAGGCCCGTGGTTCCACTGCCACAGAACGGATCCAGCACCACGCCACCACGCGGGCACCCCAGCCGGACACAACGCCGGGCGACCTCCAACGTTCCCGCCGCCGGATGCCCCACCCCCGCACGCCCCGCCGGCACCCGCCACACATCCGCCGCAACCTCAGCACGCGGCCAGAGCCACGGCGACTCCGACCTGGTCAGCAGGAACACCATCTCGTAACGCTGAGCAAGCCGATCCCGCACGCTCTCCGGGCGCGCGTTCGGTTTCTCCCACACCACCGCGTTCCGCAGCACCCAGCCCCTCTCCTGCAACGAGAACGCCACCCGCCACGGCACACCGACCAGATCCTTACTTCGGTGAGCCGATTGCGGTGGCCGGTGCGCCCCATAGCTGGACGCGGACCGTGCCCGGGCGGTCCGCGCCATCGACCCGGTGGCCACATAATTTCCCCACGACCCGCCGAAGCTGTCACCGAGATTCAGCCACACCGTCCCGCCAGGAGACAGAACCCGGTGTACCTCGTCGAAAAGACCCGTCAGCCGCGCGACGTAACGACCCACAGTGGACTCGGCCCCGTGCTGACCCTCGATCCCGTAGTCGCGCAACCCCCAATACGGAGGCGACGTCACCACGCAGTCCACCGATCCCGCCGGCATCCCCGCGACCACCTCCGCGGCATCCCCCACGCACAGCGTGACCGCCTTCGCCGTCAGCCCCATGTGCTCGGGCAGCTCCCCGCTCTCAGTTCCCGGATCAGAGATGGAAGGGGCGGCATCCTCGCGCCGGCGGCAGGGTGCGATGAAGGTTCTCATGCGGCCTTCACCGTGCCGTCCGGGGCGAGGCCGAGACGTCCGAGGCCGACGTCGTGGAACTGCGGGTTGAGGTCGATCCCGATGTAGGAGCGGTCGAGCTGACGTGCGGCCATTCCGGTGCTGGCGGCGCCGCTGAACGGGTCGAGCACGACCCCGCCCTCCGGGCAACCGGCGGCGACGCACCGCAGCGGGAGATCGATCGGGAAGGCCGCGAAATGCGCTTCCCGCAGGGGGCGGGTCGTGATGGACCAGACGTCGCCAGGGTTCTTGCCACGCTGGGGCACTGCGGTGTGCTGCGCCCCGGTCGGGCGCACCTCGTCGCGGTGCCCTACCTCCGCGAAGGGGCTGGCATCGCGGTGCTTGCCGTACGCCCCGTGTCCGCGGTGCCGTGCAGTCACGTCGATCCCGGTAACGCGGTCTTTGTTCGAGCCGCCGATGAGCTTGCCCTCCCTGCGCGATGCAGAACGGGCAGGTGGTTCGCGGACCGGATCGAGGTCGAAGAAGTACTTCTGCTGTTTGACGAGCAGGAACAACATCTCGTACCGGTTGGACAGCCGGTCCCGGACAGATTCGGGCATGGCGTTGGGTTTGTGCCACACGATCGCGTTCCGCAGGATCCAGCCGTCGGTCTGCAGCGCGAACGCGACCCGCCACGGTATGCCGAGGAGGTTCTTGCGGGGCACGCTCTGGGTACGGCGGACGCCGGCGCTGCGGACGGAGTCCCGCAGCGGTGCCGCCGCGGTACGGCCGGACAGGGTGCTGGCCCGCATCGCGTCACCCCGGGTGGGGCCGGGCGGGTCGGCGGAGTAGGAATCGCCGAGGTTCAGCCACACCGTTCCGGTGTCGGCCAGCACGCGGTGCAGCTGCGCAAAGACACCTCGGAGCCGATCGACGTAGTCCTGCGGGGACGGCTCCAGGCCGTGCTGTTCGTCTTCGCGCCGGGCGCCGCACCGGCGGCAGTGCTGAGGCGCGGCACCGCGCTGCGCGGCCGACGCCGGATACGCCACGCGGGGGTGTTTCGGCTGGGGCAGGTTGCTGCCGCGGCCGGCCGCCGGGTGCGTGCAGCCGGGGTCGCCGCCGGCCCAGGTGCCGGTTCCGTAGTCGCGCAGTCCCCAGTACGGCGGACTGGTGACCACGCAGTCCACCGAGCGGTCGGGCAGGCCGGCCAGGGTGGTGGTGGCGTCGCCGGTGTAAAGCGTGACCGCGTCGTCGCGGTAGTGAACATGCTGATTCACGCCGCCTCCTGGTGGTCGCTGTCGAACGCAGTGGTGCCGGTGTCCGGGCACGCCGGCGCTTCGCGGGACCGGTGGGTGTGGACCGCCCAGAACGCGGCCGGCAAGATCAGCGCCGGGTGGCTGCGCTGCCGGGACCAGGTCCAGCACTCCGGTGGCTGGGCAGCTCCGCGCACGGTGCGGTCACGGGTGACGTAGCCGAGGTAGGCGGGGTTGGTCAGGACGGTCCGCACGATCGCCCAGCTCCATGCCCGCGGCCAGCCGGAAACGGGGTCGACAGGCAGGGGGTGCTGCTGTTCGGTCAGCCGCCGGGCGATGGCGCGGTCGCTGAGGTTGCCGTGCAGGGACCAGGTGAAGATCAGCGGCACGACCGGTGCCCGCAGCTCGTCGATGACCAGCCGAGGCCGCCGGTCCCCGGCCCGGTGGCGTTGCAGGGTGTAGCCGTAGGGCGCGGGCCCGTGCCACCAGCCTTCGCGAGTCCTCTGCCGGAGCGCTCCGCGCGATCGCCGGGCCAGCTCGCGCTGGTACGCGCGAATCCCGCGATCCGCGATTTCCCGCCTCCCGCCGTCGTTGTCGTACGGGGCGGTCAATCGCTCGGCCAGGTATTCGCGCAGCCGCTGCCGCCGGCTCCGGAATTCCGAGTCCGGCGCGCGGTCCTGCGCGCCGGGATACAGCACGGGATCGCCCCGGCGTGGCACCCGATGCGGACGGTGCCCCCGCTCAGTCGTGGTGTTCATGACGGCCCCTTCGGTGCGGCCCCGTGGGGTTCGGAAACAGCGGTGCCGGCTCATGCCGCAGCCCCCACGGTGGTCTCCGGCCGAGCCCCATCCGGACGTGATCCGCGCACGCGCCGCTGCCGTCGTCGCGGTGCGGGCGGCAGCGGGAGAGACAGCGCCGGCGCCGGTTCGGCGGCGTCGGGGTCGGCCCTGAACACCAGCACAGTGTGGTGGGCAGGCAGGGCGACCGGGTGCCCGAGTGCGCGTTCCGCCCGGGCGGCGGCGCGGCGCTGGGCGAGGGTGGCGCGGGTGAAGGCCCGGCCCCGCCGCACCGTGGCGGTGAGCGCCAGGCAACGGGCGACCGGTGCCAGCCCCGCCGTGCTGCCGAGGAGGGCGATCTGGCCGGGGACGTCGAGCAGATCGTGCCGGACGGGATGGCGCAATGGAGGGCAGGTGATGACCACGTGCCCGCCGGGCCGCACCAACGACCGGTACTGCATCAGCAACTGGTTCAGCCGGTCCAGCGCACCGGTGAGATCGCCGTACGGGCCGGTGGGCCGAAGGGTGGTCAGCAGGAGATCGACGCGCCCGGTCAGCCCCGCCGTTGCCGCGGCGGCCGCGGTACCGGGGCGGCGGTCGAGAACGAGGACCATGCCGTCCACGAACACCCCGCGGGCCTTCGTCGCGGTCACGTTGGCGCGGGCCAGGCGCCACCACCGGCGCTGCCCGGTCAGCCCGATCGCGTGCCGCCCGCAGCGCAGCGCTTCAACGACGGTCGTGCCCGCTCCGCAGTCCGGATCGAGCACCACGCCCCCGGGCCGGGTCAACGCCGCGATCGCGTAGCGGGCGACCGCCGGAGCCATCAGCGCGGGGTCGGTGCCGGTGGCGTCGTGGTAGCCGTCGTCGTCCAGCTGGGCCGCCACGCTGGCTCTGCCCGTGGGCCAGACCGACGTCAGCACCGGCCCCTCGGGACGCTCCCCTATCGGCCGGGAGAACCACTCGTCGGCGTACTCAGACATCCGAAGTTTCCTTCCCGTCGGTGGCGCCGTCCTCCGGTGTGGTGACCGGCAGCCGTCCGAACAGAACGACGTCGTGGTGCACCCGGCGAACCGGCGGCGGACCGGCGACGCCGGCGCGCGGCGATCGGCCGCGTGCAAGCGTCGCGGCTCCGGTCTGCTCGCCGACCGCGGAGCTGGCCACCCGGTCCGGTGCCGGCGCGGTGAGCACGGCGATGTGGTCGAGACACCGCAGCCCGTAACTACCCAGCGTTTCCACCATGACCGAGTATGGGTCGAGCAGCCGGCCGCCGTGCGAATCACTGTGCGTGACTGTCGCGGCGAGGCCGTGCGGGGTGAGCAGCGCGCCCCAGTCGGTGCACGCGAGCCAGTCGGTGGCGTGGGGGTCGAGCGCGGTGATGATCAGATCGAACCCGCCGTCCGGTCGGGTTCCGGCCGGGTCCCGCGGGGAGACGGAGTCGGGGTTCGGACCGGCCGACGGGCGCAGGCCGAGTCGGCTGAGTCGGGGTCGCGACCCCGACTCGGCTCCGGCGCGCCAGACCGACCTGATGTCGCCGTCGGGGTAGTCCGGACCGGGTGCTGCGGTCGCGGTGTCGACCCCGCGGCCGAGTCGGGCGACGGTCCAGACCGCTTCGGCGAGTCCGGCGTACGGGTCGCCCTCGTGCGTGCGGCAGGGGGCTCGCGAAGGAGGGCGCGGGGGCAGCGGTGGGGTGAGGAGAAGGACGCGGTCGCCGGGGCGGGTGTAGGTGGTGACGAGCGTGAGGATCGTGCGGCCGAGCCAGCCGGCGAGCAGCGCGGTGCCGGGCAGTACCTCGGCGTCGCCGAAAGGCCACAGCGTGGTCGGGCGGGCGGTCCGGATACCTCCGAGGGTGGTGGTACGGGAGCGCGTGCGGAGTCGGTCGCGGCCGGCGTGCGCCGCGGGAGTCGCGGCGCGGCGACGCAGGCGGCGGCGGGGGCGGTGTCCGGGTTCGGGGTGCGGTGTCGAGGTCATCGGTGGCCTTCCTCGCGGGTGGTCGGCGTGGTCTGCCAGGTCACCCCAAGAGGCCGGTTTCGGGCCGGATTTTCGACACCAAGAACGCAACTTTTTTCGGGACCACTCCGACGTGCCCGGCCCTCACCCTCGTGAGCGCACGTCAGCTACATGGGATATTCGCGCCCGAGCAGCACGGAAACCCGATTGTGGCGGCATCCACATTCACCAGATTGCCCGCACCCTTGACGTCGAAGCCGATGAGCGGGGCAATTTCACGGGTACCCGACGCCCGCCACCCGCAGGATGTGCGAGCCTCGAATCTCCACCTCAGGCGGTGGCCGGGCTACTAAGACTCGCCTAAAAGACCAGGCCAGACACTACTAAAGGTCGCGCGGGCGCACGCCGCCCACACCTGGCTCGGGAGTAGTCTGGATCGTTTCACCCGGGGCGGGTTTAGTAGCTTTAATAGCTCCCGAAAGCTGGTCCTTGTTCTTTTCTTGTTCTTTTCTTGTTCTTTTCTTGTTCTTTTCTTGTTCTTTTCTTGTCGTCGTTCTGGCGTCCTGACGGGGCTGATTCCGACACCTCGAACAGGAGCAGGACCATGACGAACGACGACGCTGTTTCCGCGTCTATCCGGGGCGAGCACGAGGGTCACGAGTGGCTGCCGTTGGACACTGCGCGCGATGCCTTCGGCTGGCTGGTCACCGGGCCGGAGCCGATGGCGGTGCAGGGGTCCCGGTTCCCGGGGTTGCCGCGGCGGCCGGTGCCGCTGGACGAGTTGCGGGACCGGGTGATGAGTAAGCAGTGCCCGCCGCGGACGCGCGATGACGTGTGGGCTCATCTGGTGCTGCAGTCCCGGGCCCGCGGGGGCGCGTGGACGGTGGCGTGTGTCGGGATGGCGCTGCCGTCGCTGGCCTCGAGCGCGCGGTGGCTGGCCGCCCGGTACCGGGGCGAGCGGGCGGATGTGCACGCGGCCGTGCTCGCCGGGTTCGTCCAGGCGCTGGCGACGGTGGATCTGTCCGATCCCGGCATCGTCGTGCGCCTGCACTACGCGGCTCGGCGGGCCGGGCAGGCGGCGTTGGAGGAGTCGCTCGACGCGCCGTTGCCGGCCGGGACGGGCTATCGCTCCGCGGCGCCGCGTCCGCCGTATGGCCACCCGGACTTGGTGCTCGCGCGGGCGGTCGGGGACCGGATTCTCACCCCGGCCGAAGCCGAGCTGGTCTCGGCCACCCGGCTCGGTGAGACGTCGATGACCGACTGGGCGCAGCGCCACGGCACGGTCCTCAAGACCGCGTTCAAGGCGCGCGATCGGGCCGAGGACCGACTCGTCGCCTGGCTGCGGGAGCAGGTGAGCGACACCGACTCCGAGGACCCGGTCGCCGACGCCGCACTGACCGCCCTGCACCCCGGCACCCCCGACGCGCCGGTCAGCGAAGAACCGCGTTCGTCACGTGCTGTGAGTGGCCGTCCGCGGAACGGTAAACCCGCTGGTCAGAAGAAATCTTCACGCTTGGTGTCGAAAAACGACCCGAAATCCGGCCTCTTGGGGCGCGGGGAGACCCCCTCTGGCTCTCCGCGTACCGCCGAGCACGAGCCGACTTCGGAGGTGCGCCGATGCGCCTGACCCATCGCCCCCTAACCCAGCACACCCACTCACCTCTGTCCCCGTCCACGCCGGTCCCAGCGGGTCTGACCAGGCGACAGCCACGGGCGCGAGCTGCTGCCCGTCGCCGGTCAACCCTCCACCGCAGCCGGCATGGTCATCAGATCTTTCCTGCGTCGTCCGTGCGCAACACGGTCCTGCGGTTGATCGCCGCGGAGATCGTGGCTGCGGTCATGCTCAGCCTCCTGGCCGCCGATCCGGCGCAGGCCTCCACTCAGGTCCTCGCGATCGCGACCAGCATCGAGCAGGTCTTCAGCAACGTCCGCAATTGGCTCTTCGGCATCCTGACCGGGCTGGCGACGGCGATCCTGACTTTCGGCGGGGTCCGGTACCTGCTGGCCAACGGCGACCCCGCCGAAGTCGAGAAGGCCAAGGGCGCGTTCAAGTCGGCCGGATGGGGCTACGGGCTGGCTGTCCTGGCGCCACTCGTGGTCGAGATCCTGCGCGGGATTGTCGGGGCCTGAGGTCATGGCCGAGACCCGACGTCCCCGTGAGCCCGCACCCGATCGCGGCGCCCCCGGCACCGGCGTGCGCTCCGTTCCACCGGCACGCCGCAAGCGGGGCCTGCTCGCCCCCACCACCCCCGAACGCGCCGGCCGCGGTTCCCGGCGGCGATGGCTGCGGCTGCTGGCACTCGGTCTGATCGTGGTACTCGCCGGTCTGCTGGCGATCAACGCATGGGCGGCGCCCGAACCTCCCGCACGGCCCGGCGCGCAGGAGGCTGCGCTCGCGCCGTCCGCGCCGCCGCTGCCTCTTCCCGCCGATCCGCCGGCGAACGCGTGCGCCCCGGATTCGGTGGACCCGGCGTGTCACTTGCCGACCGGGTCGCCGCGGCCGTCGGTGCCGGCAAGCCCGCTGCCGCCGGTCACCGCACTGCCACCGCCGGCGAGTTGCTTCCCCGGCCAGATCGGCTGCACACCCAGCGGCGCGAGCAGCGCGCCGAGTGCGAGCCCGGGGCCGCCGTGTGCCGGTGAAGACTGCATCCCGCAACCCGATCCCGCCCCGCCGTCCGCCGGGCCGGGGCAACCGGGTCCGAGCCTGCCCGGGGGCGACACGGACTGCGGGATCACCAACATCAGCGGCTGCATGACCGCGGCGATCAACGCCGTGTTCCGCGAACTGGTCACCTCGGCGCTCGACCCGCTCCTGAAGCTGCTCGGCGAGACCGCGTTCTCCACACCCACGCTGGATTCGCTGCCCGGCGTGACGAACCTGTGGAACCACTCGTGGCTGATCGTCTTGGCCTGCTACAGCGGGCTGATCATGGTCGGCGGAATCATCGTGATGGCGCACGAGTCGGTCCAGAGCCGCTACTCGATCAAGGAGATCGCGCCCCGGCTCATCGTGTCGTTCGTCGCCTCGATGCTGTCGCTGTTCCTCATCGACAAGGCGATCCGGCTCGCCAACGCCCTGTCCGCCGCCGTCCTCGACGGCGGCATCGACCCGCCGAAACTCGGCGACACCCTCGCCGGGGCAATCAACGGCGCCTACTCCGCCGCCGCCTCGGGCGGGTTGTTCCTGATCCTGATGCAAGGGGTTCTGGTCATCGCCGTGGTCGCGCTGCTGCTGATCTACGTGGTGCGGATGATCCTCACGCTGATCCTGATCGTCTCCGCGCCCTTGTGGGTCGCCTGCCACGGACTCCCGCACACCGACGGCATCGCCCGCTGGGGCTGGCGGGCACTCGGCGCGACCCTCGGCATCCAGATCGCGCAATCACTCACCCTGATCGTCGCGATCAACACCTTCCTCAACGGCAGCGTGCACCTGTTCAACTCGCTCGGCGGCGGCCTGATGATGCTCTTCGCCGCGCTCGGGCTGCTCTACATCCTGTTCAAGATCCCGTTCTGGTTCCTCTCCGCCACCAAGCTCGGCACCGGCCGCTCCTTCCTCGGCGGCCTGATCAAAACCTTCATCGCCGCGAAGACCTTCGGCGCCATCGCCGGCCGCGGCAGCCGATTCGCCACCTCCCGCACCCCCGCCATGCCCACACCCACCCGGAATCCCGGGATGGGCAGCCGGACCGGCGCCGGTGATCCTCCCTGGCCTCCGCCACCCCGGATGGCCCCGAACCCGGACGCGGTGAACAAGCGCATGCGCGAGCAGTACAACGCCGAGCGGCTACGCGCCGCCGGGCAGCCACGCCGGCCCTCGCAGGAACCGCGGTTCCTGCAACCCGGCCCGCAAACACCGACCCACGACCCCGCCCTGAAACTCGGCGGGCGGCAGGCCCTGCCCGAGTTCAGTTCCCCGGCCCGGCCCGCCACACCGATCCCGCCGCCGACGGCCAGGCACCGCGGGAAGCCCGCCACGACGCCGCGGTTCCAGGCACCCGGTGCGCCGGCCCGCGCGGGCAGCTCGACGCCTCCGGCGCGGCCGGTCGCGGTGGCGGCGGTCCCGCCGCACCTTCGGTTCCAGCCGGCCACCCCGGAGCCCGGGCACATGTCCCGGCCGGTCACTCCCGCAGCGCCGTCGCCTGCTGCCCCGGTGTTCCGGCCCGCGCGTCCCGAACCGCGTCTCGGCGACGCCCGGCCCCGCACCCCGTCCGTGCCGCCGCTCGCGTTCCGCGCCCCGGCCCCACCGCCGACACCGGCGCCCACGTCGAAACCGGCGCCGAAGTCTCCGTCCCGTGGAGGTACACCGTCATGACCCAGCAGCCCGTGCGCATCCCGTCCGATGTCGACCGCGAGGACCGCATCCTCGCCAACCTGACCGCACGGCAGCTGACGATCCTCGCCATCACCGGGATCGTCCTCTACGGCGCGTGGACCCTGACCCGCGAGGTCGTGCCACTGCCGGTGTTCCTCATCCTCGCGGTCCCGATCGGGACCGCGGCAGCGGTGCTGGTGCTCGGCCGGCGCGACGGCATGAGCCTGGACCGGCTCCTGCTCGCCGCGATCCGCCAGCGACTGCAACCACGGCATCAAGTGGCCGCACCCGAAGGAGTCCGGACCGCCCCGGACTGGCTGACCAGCCACATCACCACCAGCGATCCCACCGGCACAGCGGACGGCTGGCAGGTGTCCCCGGCGGCGCTGCGGTTGCCCGCCGAAGGCGTCACCGACGCCGGTGTCATCGACCTCGGGACCGACGGCGTGGCCATGGTCGCGGTGGCCTCGACGGTGAACTTCGCGCTCCGCACCCCGGGCGAGCAGGAAGCGCTGGTCGCGTCCTTCGGCCGGTATCTGCACTCGATCTCCGCGCCGGTGCAGATCCTCATCCGGGCCGAACGCCTCGACCTGAGCCGGCAGATCCGCGACCTGCACCAGGCTGCCCCTGGGCTGCCGCACCCCCGGCTCGAAGCCGCGGCCCGCGAGCACGCCACCTATCTCGATCAGCTGCGGCGCTCCACGGATCTGCTGCGCCGCCAGGTGCTGATCGTGCTGCGGGAACCGGTCCGCCCCGCCGGCCCGACGGACGGCCTCGGTGGCGCGTCCCCGCTCGCCGTGCTCCGCGCCCGCCGCGGCCGGACCCGGGCCGGCCAGGTCACCGACGCCGCGCGGCGTTCGGCGGAAACCCGGCTCGTGCGGCGGCTGGGGGAAGCGGTCGAGCTGCTGGCCCCGGCCGGGATCACCGTCACCCCGCTGGATGCCGGGCAGGCCACCGCCGTGCTCGCCACCGCCTGCAACCCAGACAGCCTGATCCCGCCGACCGCAGGCCTAGCGGGCGCGGATGAGGTGATCACCACCGCCGCCGATCCCGACGATGAACCCCCAGCCCCGCACCGGACGACAGCCGACCAGCGCGAACCCGGCAGCACGGCCCCGGCGATGGCGGCGCTCGACGAGTGGGAAGGCGGTGACCTATGAGCAGGAAGCTCGGCCGCGCCCGGCGCCGCGCGGGATCCGCGCCCGCGGGCAGGGCCGGCGCGTTCACGCCGGACTCGCTGTCGGTCGCGCCCCGGCATCTGGAGATCGGCGGCGAATGGGTCTCCTCCTTCGCGGTCACCGGCTATCCCCGTGACGTGCACGCCGGGTGGCTGCAGCCGCTGCTGTCCTACCCCGGCCGCGTCGACGTGTCCCTGCACGTCGAGCCGATCGACCCGGTCACCGCCGCGAACCGGCTCAAGCGCCAGCTCTCCAAGCTCGAGTCCGGCCGCCGGCACACCAGCGAGAAGGGGCGGCTGCTCGATCCGATGGTCGAGGCCGCCACCGAGGACGCCTACGACCTGTCCGCCCGCGTCGCCCGCGGCGAAGGCAAGCTCTACCGGCTCGGCCTCTACCTGACCGTCCACGCCACCAGCGAGGATGACCTCGCCGAGCAGGTCGCCGCTGTACGGGCGTTGGCGGCGTCGCTGCTGATGAACGCCCAGCCCACCACCTACCGGTCCTTGCAGGGCTGGGTGTCGACGCTGCCGCTGGCGCTGGACCTCATCGGGATGCGCCGTACCTTCGACACCGCCGCGCTGGCCGCCGCGTTTCCCTTCACCAGCCCGGATCTCCCGCCGGCCGACCCGACCAGCGTCGCCGCGCCGGACGGAGTCCTCTACGGGTTCAACGTCGGCAGCCAGGGCCTGGTCCACTGGGACCGGTTCGCCGCCGACAACTACAACGCGGTCATCCTCGGGCGGTCCGGGGCGGGCAAGTCCTACCTGGTGAAGCTGGAAACCCTGCGCAGCCTCTACCGCCAAGTCGAGGTCGCGATCATCGACCCCGAAGACGAATACCGGCGGCTCTGCGAGGCCATCGGCGGCACCTACATCCACCTCGGCAACCCCGAGGTCCGGATCAACCCGTTCGACCTGCCGATCGCGGTCCGCCCGGACGGCCGCCGCACCGCACCCAAGGACGCACTGACCCGCCGGGCCCTGTTCCTGCACACCGTCATCGGGGTCCTGCTCGGCGCTGAACTGTCCGCGCCACAACGGGCTGTGCTCGACCAGGCGATCCTCGTGACGTACCGGCAGGCCGGGATCACCAGCGACCCCCGCACCTGGAGCCGGCACGCGCCGCTGCTGGCCGACCTCACCGCGGTCCTGGCCGGTGCCGGTGACCCGGTCGCGGTGGATCTCAGTGCCCGGTTGCACCCGTTCATCGAGGGCGCGTTCTCCACGATGTTCTCCGGGCCGACCACGACCAGGCCGGAGGGCCATCTGACCGTGTTCAGCCTGCGCGACCTGCCCGACGAACTCCGTCCGATCGGGACACTGCTCGTGCTGGACACGGTGTGGCGGCGGGTGTCCAACCCGGCCATCCGGCGCCCGCGGCTGATCACGGTCGACGAAGCGTGGCTGCTCATGCACGACCCCGCCGGCGCGCGGTTCCTCCACCGCATGGCCAAAGCCGCCCGCAAACACTGGGCCGGCTTGACGATCGCGACCCAAGACGTCGGCGACGTCCTCGCCACCGAACTCGGGAAAGCGATCATCTCCAACGCCGCCACCCAGATCCTCCTGCGCCAAGCGCCACAAGCGATCGAGGAGATCGTGGCGACCTTCAACCTGTCCGAAGGCGAGAAGCAGTTCCTGATCTCCGCGGACAAGGGACAAGGTCTCCTGAGCACCGGCACCCAGCGGGTCGCGTTTCAAGCTTTGGCTTCACCGCAGGAAGATGCCTTGATCACCACAGATCCGGCCGAGCTGGCTCAGTACGCAGATCTCGAAGGTAGCACGGACGACAGCGGATTCGTCGACCTCGGCATCGAGGACGCCGGGCCAGGTCTTGATGCGGACGCGGACGATCACGTCGACCTCGACCGTGCCGCCTAGCGCAACTGTGGATTGCCTCAGCCACAACCGTTTCTGCTCTCTCTTTGTTTCCCGACTTTCGTTTCATGAGGTGAGGTATGTCTTCTTCCACCACCGTCTCCGGAGTTCCGGCGCGGCCGGGCCGGTTGCTGACGCAGAACCGGGAAATGCGCGCAATCGGTGTCTGGAACTGGACGCTGCCCGCGCTGGCCGCCCGGCTGCCCGACGGCCGGACACAGGTGACCTGTCCCGCAGCCTCGGCGTGCGCCCGAATCTGCTACGCCCGCAACGGAACCTACCTCTTCCCCGCGGTGAAAGCGAAGCACACCGCCAATCTCGCGTATGTTCTGGACGACCTGCCCGGGTGGGAAGCCGCCATGATCAGCGAGTTGTCGGCGCCCCGCTTCGCCGGGACATTCATCCGAGTGCATGACGCCGGGGATTTTTTCTCTGATGCCTACACCCTGGCGTGGCGCCGCGTGATGAAAGCGAGCCCACAGGCGACGTTTTACGCCTATACCAAGGAAGTCCGCCGGTTCAAGCGGTTGATCGAGCCCGACCCGCCCGGGAACTTCCTGTGGGTCTACAGCTACGGCGGTCGCGAGGACTCCGCCATCGACCCTGATCGGGACCGGGTCGCCGACGTGTTCCCCGATGCCGACGCGATCGCCGCGGCCGGGTGGTCCTCGCAGGAAGCCTCCGACCTGCTGGCAGTGCTCGGCCCCCGGCTGGTCGGGGTGACGGCAAACCGCATCCCGCAGTTCCTCAAGCGCATGGGCGAGCGGCGGCTCTCCGAATGGCAAGCCGAGATCGACGCCAAACGGGCACGCACGCGGCGCAGTCACCTCCGGCTCGTGCCCGGCGACCGGCCCACCTCGGCCCCTGCGCCCGGAAGCCGTCCGGGACCGGACGACGCCGAGCGCGACGCTGCCTGAACCCGCAGCCTCCTTCGGACTTTCCCTGCGCGAGAAGAGGTTCTTGATGTTTCCTGCTCAGTCTGTCGTCGCGCAGGCGGGGATGCTCGCCTCGCCGGTGCAGGACTACCTGCGCGATCCCGCTGGCGCGGTGCGCGCGGTGGTCACGGCGCTGCGGGACGTCGCGGTGTCCTGGGGCCCGGTCGCCGGCCCGGTCCTGGTGCTCGTGGTGACCGGTCTCGCCGTGGGGCGCCGGTGGTGGGCGCGCCGGTGCCATGACCGGATGGCCGCCGACGCCCGGGTGGTGACGGTGCTCGCCCCGCCCGCGGTCGATCCGGACGGTGCGGCGGCCTTGTACTCCAATTTGGTCGGGCTGCTGCGGTCCGGGTGGAAGCGCCGGATACACGGTCAGCCGCACGTCGTGTGGGAGTACGTGTTCTCCCACGCCGGAGTCGCGTTGCGGCTGTGGCTGCCGGGTGTGGTGCCGCCCGGGATGGCCGAGCGCGCAATCGAGGCCGCCTGGCCCGGCGCGCGTACCCGGACCACTCCGGCCAGACCACCGATCCCGCTGTCCCACCCGCCGGGGAAGTCGGTCGAGGCCGTGGGCGGCGAGCTGCGCCTGGCCCGCACCGAAGCCCTGCCGATCCGATCCGGCTTTCCGGTCGACCCGGTCCGGGCGCTGCTCGGCGCCCCGGTCGGGCTCGCCACCCACGAACGGGCCGTCGTGCAGATCCTCGCCCGCCCGGTCACCGGCGCCCGCGTCGGGACCGCGCGGCGGGCGGCCCGCCGAGTCCGCGCTGGCCGCTCCGCGACGCCGGCCGGGCGGGTGCTGGACCTGCTCACCCCGCACACCGGCTCCCGCACACCCCGCGCCACAGCGACGAAGCAGGTCGTCGATCACCAGACCTCGCTCGAAACCTCGGCGCAGGACCGGGTCATCGTGGCCAAACAGCGTGGCTCCCAGTACGAAACCCGCATCCGCTACGCCGTGGCCACCCTCGTCCCCGAGCACGCGACCAGCACGGAAAGAGGTCCGGTGCGCGAGCACCTGCGCGGACGCGGCCACGCCATCGCCAGCACGTTCGCGGCCTACACCGAGCACAACTACTACCGCCGCGCCCGCCTGTCCCACCCCGTGCAGGCCGTGGCCGAGCGGCGGCTCGGCTCCGGTGACCTGCTCTCGATCCCGGAACTGGCCGCGCTCGCGCACGTCCCGACCGACGAAGCGGTGCCCGGGCTCCAGCGTGCCGGGGCGAAAGCGGTACCGCCGCCGCCGGGCATCGCCACCGAAGGCCCCGGGGTCAAGCCGATCGGGATCACCGACTCCGGCCACTCCCGCCCGGTCGGGCTGCGCGTGGCCGACGCCCGCCACCACCTGCACATCATCGGCGCGACCGGGTCAGGCAAGTCCGAGCTGATGGCCCGGATGATCCTCGACGACGCCGACGCCGGCCGCGGCCTCGTCGTCATCGACCCGAAGGGTGACCTGGTCGCCGACGTCCTGATGCGCCTGCCGGTACGGCTCGGGGAGAAGGTCGTGCTCTTCGACGCCGACAGCCGGTCCCGCCCACCGGTGCTCAACCCGCTCGGCGGCGCCGACACCGCCCGTGCCGTGGACGACCTGGTGTCGATCTTCTCCCGCATCTACGCCTCCAGCTGGGGGCCCCGCACCGAGGACATCCTGCGCTCCGGGCTCCTCACCCTGCGCGCGCTTCCCGGTACACCCGTCCTGACCGATCTGCCGAAACTCCTCACCGTCCCCGCGTTCCGGCACCGCGCACTCGAACAGGTCTCCGACGACATCCTCACCGGCTTCTGGACTTGGTACGACGACCTGTCCGACGCCAGCCGGGCCCAGGTCGTCGCACCCTTGATGAACAAACTCCGCGGGCTGCTGCTCCGCCCGTTCGTGCGGGCCTCCCTCGCCGGCGGCGAGTCCACCGTGGACATGAGCGCGGTCCTCGACGGCGGGATCTGCCTGGTACGCCTGAACAAGGGCACGCTCGGCACGGACACCGCCCGGCTGATCGGGTCGATCATCGTCGCCCGCACCTGGCAGGCCGCCATGCAGCGAGCCCAGATACCACCGCGCGACCGCCGCGACGCGGCGTTGTACATCGACGAATGCCACAACTTCCTCAACCTCGCCTACCCGCTGGAGGACATGCTGCCCGAATCCCGCGGCTACCGGCTGGCGCTGATCCTCGCGCACCAATTCCTGCTCCAGCTACCGGCACCTCTGAAAGAAGCCATCTCCACCAACGCCCGCTCGAAGAACATCTTCGCGGCCTCACCCGAAGACGCACGTGACCTCGCCCGGCACACCGCGCCCCGGATCTCCGAACACGACCTCGCCAACCTCGGCCGCTACCACATCGCCGCACGGCTCGTGCTCGACGGCGAGGAAGCACCCCCGTTCACCGCGGTCACGGAGAAGCTCCCGCCCGCGATTCCTGGGCGCAGCAAGAAGATCCGGCACCTCGCACTAGTCAACACCGATCCGCCGTCCGCGCCGGAGCCCGTAGAGCACGTCCAGCCGGCGGCGTTCGACCCCCGCCGCGCAGCGTGACACCACCACGCGCTTTTCCTTTGCCCGCAAGCACCTTCTCACCCGGCCCGGACTGGTGAAGGGACGGTATTCCAACACTGCATTATTCTCTGACCTCGCCTGTCCTTGGCATGAGCGCGATGCTAAGCCCGACCATGGCGGCCTCGGCGTGATCGTCGACGCCTTCAGGAAGCGCGCCGACGCCGTACGGTTGCTCCGACTGCCAGCGGTAGCTCGCCCTCGCGGCTTCACCGAAGCCCCGCCACTGGATTGCGGTCGGCGAACCGAGCAAACCGGTCCGGTGCTGCGGCCTCGCAGCGCCGACCCGCGCCCGAACTGGGCCACCGTCCCACTCACACCATGTCGATATCCGTTACTCCCACCAGTCAGGGCAACGATCAGCTGGATCGTGGTTGGAACACGACAACCCATGGAGCATCTCGATCGCGAACACCGTGGATGACTGCTGCAGCGCCAGATCGTGACTCAACTCCCGCTCGTCACACGATTCGTTGCCCATCGTGGTGATGACCGGCATCCATTCGCCACCACCGGTGGCGTACTCAGCCCAGGTGTAGCCAGTGTCCACTCTGTTGTGGACAGCATGGTTACGTCTCTTCTGAGCTTTGCGTATCTGGCGTACGTGTGACTGCCAAGCGACCTTGTTATGGTTCGAAAGCTTGTCCCAAATTTTCTTCAGCAGTGCACCAGCCATCATTTTCCCAGGTTTTGCCAGTGGATCCAGCTTGCGCAGGATGCAGCCGAGCACGGCCTCGGTTTCAGCCGCTTGGGCCATGATCAGACCGCGAAGCCGTTGCATGGCGGACGTGTCAAAGCCGCCAGGCTCGCCGCGTCCGTCCTCGCTAGGTCGCCAGTAGATGTCATTGAGGATGTCCGACCACTCACGTAGCTGCTCACCGAACTGAGGCCTCTGAAGGTCCCGCCAGTCGCCGGGTGGCGAGTCGTCACGTAGATCATCCCATTCCGGCGGCACCGCCTGCTGTTCTTCCACACGGACAGTATGACCTGATCGTCATCTCAACGCCACTGAAATAACGACTGATAAAGGGTCGATGTTCTGCGAATGATTCCAGCATTCCGGTGTCCGGCTAAGGTGCACGCTTGTCATGTCAGCCTGGCCAGCAAGTACAGCGACTTCTTCATCTTATCCAATGCTGCACCAATGCAATTCCGCTCATTTCCTTGGAGGTATCCGTCATCGTGGTCAGCAATCCCACCCCGCAGCGCCAGTTGCGCACCCACCGGCCGGAACGCCCGGTGCAGCGTGTGCTCAACTCCGCCGAGCACCATGCGTGGCTGGCCCGGCATCTCACCGACCGCGACCGGTGGCTGTGCCGGATGCTGTTCGAGCACCACGTGCTCACCAGCACCCAGATCATCGACATCGCCTTCACCGGCCGCCGCGCCGCGAACCTGCGCCTGCGCAACCTCTACCAATGGGGCGTGGTGCACCGGTTCCAGCCGCACCGCGACCGCGGCTCACACCCGATGTACTACGTCCTCGACACCGCCGGAGCCGTCGCGCTCGCCCGCGAAGACGGCATCGACCCCAAGGAGCTCGGCTACCGCCGCGAACGCGAGATCGGCCGCGCCTTCTCCCTGCAGCTCGCGCACACCGTCGGCTGCAACGGCCTGTTCACCACCCTGGTCCACCAGGCACGCCAGCCCGGCGCCGCTGGACAGCTGATGGCCTGGTGGTCGGCGGCCCGGTGCGGGCGGCACTGGGGCGACATCGTCACCCCGGACGGCTACGGCCGCTGGCGCGAGGCAGGGCGGGACGTCGAGTGGTTCATCGAGTTCGACTTCGGCACCGAGCCACTGTCCCGCCTGGCCGGCAAGCTGGCCCGCTACGAACGCCTGGCCGGCACCACCGGCATCACCACCCCCGTGCTGATCTGGCTGCCCAGCGCCGCCCGCGAATCCAACGCCCGCCGGGCATTGGCCGAAGCGCTGCGCGGACTCGACCGGCCTGCCCGGGTACCGGTGGCGACCACCAGCGGCGACGCCGCCGCCGACCCACTCGACATGACCGCGCCCCGCTGGCGACGGGTCGACGAACCCGGCGCCGCCGGGCGGGTGACACTCGTCGATTTGCCCGCGCGCTGGCCTGAACTGCGCTCTTCGGCGCCGGGCAGCGGGCAGCGTCCAACGGGCGTCAACCCGGCCGCCGAGCGCCAGGACCTAGCGCCGCCCTCGCCGATGCCCCCGCCCGATCCCGTACAGCCCTGGAGGTGACAGGCGCGATGGGCAGGATCGCCGCGGCCGGGGCCTCGTTAGTGTTCGTGCTCATCCTGCTCATCGGCGGCGGCACGATCGCCGTCGTCCAGGCCGTCTTCGGCAGCTCCGGCGGGAGCGCGAACTGCGCTCCCGCCGTTGCGACCGCGACCTCGGCCGCCGGATACGGCCCGCAGGAGATGACCAACGCCGCGACGATCGTCGCCGTCGGCAAACGCATGAACGTCCCCGAACAGGGCTGGGTCATCGCCATCACCACCGCGATCACCGAGTCCCAACTGCACAACCTCGACCACGGCGACCAGGACAGCGTCGGGCTGTTCCAGCAGCGGCCCTCGCAAGGCTGGGGCACCGTCGCCCAGATCATGGACCCCGCCTACAGCAGCGAACAGTTCTACCGGCACCTGCTCGCGTCGCCGAACTGGCAGACCATGCCCGTCGCCGAAGCCGCCCAAACCGTGCAGCGCTCGGGCTTTCCCGACCGCTACGCGACAAATGAGCAGACCGCCCGCCAGATCCTCGGCGCCGTGCAAGGCGCGACCTGCAGCACCAGCGACGCCACGCCTATTCCGGTGACCGGCCCGGCGAAGATCGTCATCGACGCGGCGCGCTCGCAACTCGGCGTCACTTACGCCTGGGGCGGCGGCACCGCCACCGGGCCCAGCCGCGGCATCCGCGACGGCGGCGTCGCCGACCAACACGGCGACTACACCAAGATCGGCTTCGACTGCAGCGGCCTCACCCTGTTCGCCTACGCTCAAGCCGGAATCTCCCTGCCCCACCAAAGCGGAGGCCAATTCAACGTAGGTACCCGGATACCCCGATCGGCTGGCCTGGCCGTGCTGAATCCCGCAGACCTCGTCTTCTACAGCCCTGAGACCATCCACCACGTCGGGATCTATCTCGGCAACGGGCAGATGATCAACGCCTACGAATCCGGCACCGTGGTCCGGGTCCAGCCCGTCGACCTGAGCGAGTACGCGGGTGCCGTCCGGATCTTGCAGTGAGACGATCAATCACCCGATGATCTCGATGGAGTCGATCCGTCGTGTGTGATCAACATCGTCGTGTTCGAACGTGCACAAAGGCTCACTGAGGACTTCGGGATTCTCGTGCAGCATCTCCCGCAGTTGCTGCGCTGTTGCGTCGGTGGCGGCCTGCTGGCGGGAACATGCGGCCTCCCAGAGCTGCGCCACCATCCGGCCTTTCGCGAGCGGGTCCGGCACGAACAACTCCCGGGCTTCATCCACGGTCAGTGTCATCTCGAAGGACTGCATGAACGTCCACGAGATAAGGAAATCCGGAGTACTCATCAGTCTCTTTCCTATCGGGGCAGTGGGTGTGGTCCGGTGCGGGGACGACCTCGCTTGCCCGTCCCCACACCGGATGCGTGCTTTGCTGTTCATGAGCTGGAAGTTGCCAGTAGCCGAGGCCGCGAGCGAGTGCGCTTTACTGGCAGGGCTTCGCGCTCGGGCCGTTCACTTGTCACTATCGATGCGAAGGAGTTCGGCCAGCGCCAGCGGTGGCTTCTGCACGGGCCGCGGGGCCGCCGTCAACGTCTCTGCGTTGGCGGCGGTGTGGAGTGCGTCCAGCTTGCGGCGAACGGCGCTGAGTGACTTGTACGGATGGCCCATGGATCCGTGGTCTTGCGCCGCCTGGCTCTGCAGAGAGCACACCAACATCAACGCTTCTAATGGGCTCATCTCGAAGACGGCTGTAGTCGCGGTGAGTCGCACAGTGGCAGCCTGCTTGCTGGTCATCGTTTCTTTCAGCGCGGCAATGTTGCCCTTGGTCAGTTTGGTGAGTTTCACTTCCGACATGACATTTCTTCCTTCTATTTTCCGATTGTCGTCATAGGTTTACTGATCCGAGTTACATCGGCCTACGCATCCATTCGAATGAGGCTCCGATGGAGTACCGGCCGTCGTCATCGGCGGAGATCCGGGCAGGCAGGTAACCGTCCTCACAGGTCGACTGATAATCGATCTGCACGACGTTGTCGCCGTCCCAGTAGGCGTCGTCGAACCCATCGGAGTTGTCGTTGATCCAGGCCACGACAGCCTCCGCGACCGGACGTCGGAAGCGTGGGCATCCGGCCTTGCTCCACCCACAGCCAGCTGAGGGCAGCGCGGGAAAGGCAGGCTCAACGCTGTCGATGGCGACCAGGATTTCATCGTCCTGCGGTGTAAGCCGTGCAGAGTCGGCCTGCGCCGCGGCATCGACCCGCGGGCCAGGGGTCGGCACAGTGAGTTCCCAGCACCATCGGCGGTAGCCGATCGCATAGCGGCCGTTCTCGTCGGGTTCGATCCGTTCCGGCCGGTGCCCTTCAGCCTCCAGAACGGTCAGCACCTCGCCGTCGAAGCTGGCGGTGTCTGGCCATTCGTCGGGATCCTGCGCGTGCATCGCGTTGATACACGCGGCCACAGCCTCAGCGACCGGACGTCGGAACCGAGGCACGGCGAAGCCGTTCCACCGCTGATGGTCGATAGCAGCCGGGAACGCCTGCGTGGCGTCGTCGAGCGCGACGTACACCTCGCCGTCGACGGCGGGAATACTGGGCGTGTACATAACAAATCCTTTCCATTATTATCAAGTGGCATTACAAACAGGCATAATGCAGGTATTCACCAGAAGTAATATTTCTCAAATTCGCCGCATACATTCGGACTTAAATCGACGATCCACAGATCCACACGGGAACGAATCAAAGACGCATTGCAAATGCATTCGAATCAAGATCAGCGATACTGGGCAATTCGTGCCGCGATGACACCCGAGAAATTCCGCAGCATCGTCTTCGTGACCTTTGCCTGCAAACTGGACATTCACCGCGCCAGTGAGGCGCGTCGAACCGAGGTCGGCCGGGCCGTTCGCCGAGATCGGCACTAGCCTGCGTCGGTCCGGACCGGTTCGTCACCGACTGGCCTGACGTTAGCTGTGTGGTTTGTCTGCGTATCGAGGAACGGGCAGCAGGGAGTAGCTGGTCATAGACGGCACCGCCAGGGCTACCGTCGTCACTTCGAAGCGACGGACTTCGTCAAGATGTCTCGAAGAGTCTTCTCAGGGAGGCCGACCGCCTTGCCCATTCGTTGTGTGCCCCAGTCCGGCCGAGCGGCAGACAACTCGGCGACTGCCGCGTCTCTGGCCTGCTGGTTCTCTCGCTCGTTGTCCTTGACTTGCGCCGTCCGGGCTCGGAGGGTCTTGTGCATATCCCGGCTGGCCTTCCACCGGGCTACCGCGCGGGCGCATCGCACGACTGCATCGTCGTCGGAGTCCCCCGTCTCGGTCGGCATCTCCGTCTCGACTCCGACGAGTTGGCCAGCCCGCGCGAGCCTGAGCAGCAGGTCGACCTGTTCCCGGACGGAGGACTGCAGCTCCGGCAGTTCGTCCCCGCTGTACAGCGCCTCCACCGAGGCGCCACCCCCGCCGACGATGAACTCCCGGCATGCTTCGATGACCGCCTGAACCTCCGGCGTCAGCTCCAGCGGTTCCACCGGGTCATCACCTGCGCTTCCCTGTCGCCGCATGTCCTTGCGGCGACCCCGTCGCCGTGTCGGTCGTCGAAGTGGTGACGCTGGCCGGGTCGTCGGTTGTTCGCCCTGTTCAGCCCACTTCGGGTGACACGTTAGCCGGTCCGGGGTGGTAGGCGCCGCCGGGCGTGCTGCGTAGCTGTCCATCCCGCACCATCCTCCGGCATGACTGCTTGACCCGGTCAGCGCCGAGGCCGAGACCGGCGGCGATCTCGGTCGGTGTTCCGCCGGGGTGCTCTCGAACCCACGTTGCGATCTGCTCTCGCGTCCGCTGCGGCTTCGGCCCGGTCTCGTCCTGCAGCTCGCTGGCGTTGTCTCTGGTGTTCGCCGGCGGCTCGTCGCTCCTGGATGAGCGCTGGTGCCGATTGATCAGGTCGGACTGGGCCGGCGGCAGGCTCGTGAAGCCATAGTGCCCGTGCTCGAGACACCAGCGGCGGCGTTGCTGGTCGTACTGCAGCAGGTGCGTGGCGTACGCCAGGCCTTGCTGGGTCACGGCCAATGCGGAGGCGTTGAAGCCGGGCCCTCCGGGTGTGCAGAACGCAACCTCGACCACCGTGTGCCCGTCCACCTGTTCCGGCACCGCCAGGCGGAAGCCGACCACGTCCTGACGGTCGCGCGGCCGGGGCTCTGGTGGCCCGACCTCCACGAGCATCTCCAATTCTGATGTCTGCGCCTGCGTCACCCACTCGAAGAATTCGCTCAGCTCAGGGTAGGAATCCTTTCGGAGTGCGCTTTCGGCCAGCTCGACGATGTCAATGGCGTCGTCGGGCGTCTCGTATGAGTTGGTGTCGTCCATCGTTGTTCCTCCCATACCTGGTGTTCTGTGTGGCCGCGTGTTCCGTGTGGCCACGGCACGCGTGCATCAGCAGGCGGAGATGCACGCGACCGTGAGCGGCACGGCTTAGCTCCGGTGTCGTAGGTGGCTCTGTTGGTGCGGCACGCACGGCGCTACTCGTCCGAGTTGGATTCCTGTACCGCACGGATGATCTGGTGAGCCGTGGATGTCACCCGCTCGGCGGCTTCGGCAAACAGGTCGGTGTTGCCGTGCGCCCAGCTGGCGACGTCAATTCGGTCATACGACGCGGTGTCCAATCCAATGGCACCGGCCGCGAGTAGCGCCACCGACTGCGCCTGGGCCTCCATCTGGCCGCGGTGTAGTCGGTACTCTTTCGCGTCGTCGACGTGATTGAGCAGGATGTGCGCCAGCTCGTGGAGTGCCGCGAGCGCGGCGGCCGTATCGTCCAACGTGTCGCACACCCACACCTCGCGCGCGGCCGGATCCGTGTAACTGTCTACTCGGCCGGGTGGCCCACCTACCACGTTGTATCCGGTCGCCCGGATCTGAGCGGCAACCGCTTCCCATGCACCTGCGATCTCCTCGTCGGTGGCCAGGACCTGCGCCCCCGCGCCTGCCGGGGCCTGTTCCCCCTCGGTCTGGCTGATGTCGAATCGCGGGGACGGCCGGACGCCGCGAATCGTCATGCGCGGCTTGCCGTCGCTGTCGAAACCGCCCGGGCCTTCCTCCAACGCCTCCTCCACCGACAGCCGGTACTTGATTGGCTCGAAGATGTAGAGCGCCTTCTCGCCGGTCTTGGGATGGCGCCCGAGCCTCTTCCAGGCTTCAAAGGTCTTCACCATCGACGGGGTGAATCCGCGCTCCGCAGCCTGCAAGGTAATCAACATGAGGTTGTTGAAGCTCCAGCTGGCCCCGAAGCCCTGTGCGGTACGCAAGAACGCCGTCCAGCGCTCACCGTCTACCATTTCGGCGATGCCCGCCTCAAGCTTGCCAGTCAGCGCGTCGACCCGATCTTGACGCTCCTCCGGCGTCAGGCGCTTACGCCTCCCCTTCTGCCCCTTCGCCGCAGTGTCCGGTGACTCCGGCTCACGAGGGGCGGGTTCAGGAGAGGTATCAGGGCGCGCCGCCGGTTCGACCGGCGCCGGAACGTCTGACTTGCTCAGCGCAGCGACAGTATCGGCCATTGCCGGTGCAAGGGCTTTCGGCACCTTCACCTCAAACTTCACGTCGCCGCCGAATTTCCGGACCTCGACAGAGCCGCTGACGCCGTCACCGTATGAACCGAAGTGAACGTTGTTCTGATCATGGCTGTGAGTCCGGCCGTCGAGAGCAACCGACATGGTCTCACGCATCGCGGCGTGTTCAGCGTCTCGGGCGTCACTCTCCGCCTTGTCGACACGCGCCTTTCCGAGCGCCTCCATTACGTTCGGAAGCAATCGCCGCCGGAGCTCAGCTGCGACGTCCCGACTCGTCCGATCCCGGGACACGCTGATCATGAGGCCACTCCGGACGAAGCGCCTCAAGTCACCTGTGACCGCTTCGGACAGAAACAGCCGGTTGTTCCCGGACTTCTTGTGATGGTCCGTGCCTATGCGGATTCGGATATCCTCCGGTCCTTGAAGGTAGGCGTCACTAGCGTCAGCCATGTAGCCGGGCTCTGCTCTCCATTCCTTGCCCAGTTCTACCGCGATAGAAGTTGCTACATGAACCACATTAACCATCGAAGAAATTCCTTTCATCTACAGCGAGAATTTAGGAGGTGCATGCACAGTGAAGGAACCATGCAGACAAGGACCACACAGCACCGACACGGCGCGAACACTTCCTCTCAGTCTTCCAAGATTCCCAGCAGTCGCAGGTAACCGAGTAACGCTTCCTGAACATTCGGAACGTCCACCTCAGAACGGACAGACGGAAGATAGATCGCCCCATCGGGGAGGTCTTCCTTAGGGTCGGCAGGTAGGCCGTATTTACGTCCTATATCCAGCGGCCCATGAAACCGCGATGGAATTTCGTGCATTGCAGGCAAAACTAGCGCACGAAGCATCGCCGGGTGACAGAATGCGAACATTATAAACGCTGGATCTACCGCATCATTCGACCCCTTAACCTGCACTCGGAATCGCCCGGAAAACTTTCCTTCATGACTCTTCTTTCCCTCACTGTTAATACTCACATCAGCCCACAGCTCTGAAGAAAATCCGAGTTTCGACAGCGCGAAAGCCAAAGCTGCGATACCATGGCCGCGCTTTTTGATACTGTCGACGGAAACGACGGAACTATACGCAACCGAAGCACAGAGCACGATTACGCGACCCGATCGCGTGGTTGGAACAATCTCATAGTTGATCATGTTTTCTGGCTCTTTCGCAAGATATCTCCCCACGTCAACCTCGCAACCTGCAACATCCCATATCGAGCGGAATCCTGTAAGATCATGCTCGCGGTCCACTAGGTCAACCGATTCCGCCGCAATCTCCATGGCATCCTCGGCTTCACTAATCCAACCTTCAGAGGCAAGTTTTCGCACCTCTTCACGGGAGTTGACTCCGTGCCAGTCCTCTCGAAAGTTGCGACCTTTCAGGAACACGTCGAGATAACTTAGCCCCACCTCGGCCATTTCGGAAATCGAGTCGTATACATATTCTACTTCATTCGATAGCTGATTTACACGCATTGATTACACCTCTTAAGGTAGAATCCGAATAATCGACGTAGAGTGCGGTACTTAGCTTGACCGAACTGGCCAGCGTCAGCACGCGGCGCGGAGCTTGTTCCAATCTTTTTCTCCCATGCCGCGATGCACACGGGACTCAACCGCCGCGTCCCAGGTTTTTCCAGCGGCAAGCAGGCGGCACATGCCAACGCTTGCACGGGGCGAGATGACAACCGTCATGGCGCTCTCTTCAGCGTTTTTTCGCAAGCGTCGGACGTAGTCGAGGACTTCGAGAGCTTTTTGCTTGTCAATCCCAGTAGCCAAGCACAACGACTGCTCTAGGGCTTCATCTACTCCTATTGTTTCGATGGAAAAGCGGTCAAGGGTAGCCGCGTCGACCTGCTGGCGTCCAACGTACGCACGGTCCGGGCCGCGCCCATAGGTGTTGGCCGACGCCACACAGCGAAAGTCAGGGTGACGTTTGACCATTTGATCCGGGAACGCCATGTGGCCATTCGCCAAACTTGCATTGATCACCGCGAGCACACTTGGGTGCCCGTTGTCGAACTCGTCGAAATGGAATACTCCACCGTGCTCGAACGCTTCCCGGAAAAGCGACCTGACGTACTCACCCTCAGCCTGCATATACCCGATAATTTGAGAGGCCGCAGTCATTGGAGAAAGACTGATTGAGTAGTAAGGAATGCCGATGCTTTCCGCCGCTTGCTCCGCAATGGTACTCTTACCGGTACCCGCCGGGCCGACCATCAGCACATGCTCGCCCGCAAGCAGGTCGGTAGTCACGTCAGCAAGCTTTTCGTGAGAATTTGGAATGATCCTACGCTCGCCGGAAGCTCGCTCCACTACAGTACGCGTCGGCACGATGATGTTATCCATCTCGGATTTGATCATTGCGGCAACCTCGTCCCGATCAACTTTCGGAGCAAGACTCGCCACCAGCGATTGAAATGCAGCGAAGGCGTCACCCGCAGGAGCAGACAGGGTAGGAACAGGGGTCGACACAGCTTTCTCCTCGTGCTCGTTGGCCGGTACGGCACTAAGCTTGTTGGGTGCTTTTTCTTCCACCGCACCCGAGGTGGTGACATCGTCTCCAGCACACTTGTGCAGTGTCCCGGCGGCGCCGATTAGCACCCACTTTCCGGAAGTATCGCAGTCCTCGCAATGGTCGCCGCCCTGCTCCGTGTCATGAGCCCAGTAAAGCGACCTGTTGCCACATTTCTTGCAACCGCTCCTTATTGTTCGCCTTGAATGCTTGACCAGCATCGTAGATCATCTCCTCACGGCTTTTCTTGGCGACTTTTTACTTTGTGCTCGCTGCCGGAATTGAACCGGTCTGCAGCCTGATAAGGCAGAGGCTTCCTAGCCAGCGGCACCCGGCCAAATGGCGGCCGATAGTTTAGAGTGTCCAATACGCGCCTGGCTCTTACTCACGTCGCGCACCTGTCCAGACCTACGGAGTAGCCGTGTTTACGGTCCGCTTGGCTTTCTATTTGCGCTGTTGGTGCTGTCACCGCCGACACGTGAATCATTCACCAGGGATGGGCACTTCGTTCTCAGCGTTCACGCCTGGTCTCACAAGCCGGACAAGTCGACGGCATGAACCATGAGCGGGACGCATTCCCGCGAACGTTTGTACGTATCCGTTCCATTGGGTCGAATACGGAACACTGAGAGCTGTCTCACTATTGAGATATCAAGCTTCTTTACTGCACAAGGCGCGATTACGCGCTACACAACGGACATCGCGGCGGGTTTCCACTTCGCACCGGACAATGATCCGGCATGAAGTGCACCGTGATGACACCCCTTCCCTTGCGGCTAGCTAGAGCTAGCGCCCCACGTCACGCACTTTAATCGCGTTGCGCGACACGGCAGGAATTCACTCTCCATCTTGGCCAGCAAGCGGTTTTCCGTTCAAAGAACGGCGATCTAAGCCCAGGGGGTGGCCCGGTGTGCATGCAGTTCTCAAAGATCAAATACTGAATCGAATCGCCGCTCTTCGCGTCGGCGGGAGTCCTTCACCGGCTCCGCGTCAAGCGGTACGTCATATACATTGCCACCCCGTACGGGGATTTGCAAGATTCCCCGTACGTGATCCAAGTCACATCTGAAAACTTGCAGGTCAAGGCGCTTGAATCGCGCTTCCGTCAGCCAAATGGAGCAACGACGACGCCCAAGGGATGAGCAAGGAGGTGGGGTGGCCGTGGTTGAGACAGGAGTCAGACTCAGTGAGCAGGCGCGAGCTACGGCTAAGGGCTTAGCGTCAGAGCTAAGGGCGTGCGCAAGCTAAGGCTAAGCCGCCCAGACCCGGGCCCTAAGCAGTTCCAGGGGGCTTAGCGCGCTTACGCGCCTGTCGATCCTCTCACTGTCAGCGCTTAGCAGGTTCCAATTTATGTCCACAAAGGACACCTGTCGCCGGCGGTTGGGACGGGTAGCTGCACCACGCCGAACGGAGGCGGAAGAAGTGCTTCAGACGATGGAGTGCCGTGCTCACGAGAGGGTGACCTGCGCACTCAACATGACCCCGGAATCACAGAGGAGACAGCCGACCACCCCCACACCGACTCTTCACGTGCCTGCTGGCGACGAAGTCGGGGGGAGCGCCGGCACCGACGGTGCCTGATTGACCTGGGACAAGGAGGGAGGCTGCCCACTCCTCTCTAGAGGGATCCCGCAGGAGAAGCCAGACGAGAAGGAAGAAAGGAAGTTGGACAGGCAGACAACTTCGGATCCGAATTCGTATCTCCGCGACACCGGCCGAAGATGCTGATAGTGGCTCAGCTGGCTTGCCGGTTCTGGATGTTTGACTGTTGCAGGGCCGCGGCGAGGTTGAGAGTGCCTGGGTCCAGGCGTTGGTCGAGTCCTGCCAACGAGGTGGTGAGGATACTCAAGGTACGCGGGATGCTGTCGTGCTGGCCGAGGCGCGCTTGGACGCGCATGAGGTCGCGGTAGATCGCTTCGTTGTAGGGGTCGAGCCGGCGGGCGTGTTCGAGGAGGGCGAGTGCGCGCTCGGGGTCGTCGCCGCGGACGTGGCGGATCAGGGTGCTCAGCGCGTCGAGTACGTCGCGCCGGAGCGCTTCGCGGGGGCCGTCGATCCAGTCCGCGGCGATGCCTTCGGCGAGGTCTGCGCGGTACAGCTCGGTGACGCGGTTCAGCGCCGCGACCGCGTCGGTCGGCGAGCCCTGGCGGCTCGTGGTGAGCGCGTCCTGCAGCTGCCAGAGGTCGACGGTCACGATCGTCGGGTCGAGCCCGTAGTGGCCGTCCTGCAGGACGGTGAGGTCGAGGGTGTTGTCCTCGGTGGTTCGGCGAAGGCCGCGGCGCAGCTGGGACAGGGTGGCGTGGAAGCTGTTGTACGGGCGTTCGCCCGGCGCGTCCGGCCAGAGCGCGGCGGTCAGGGTCTCCCGGCGGCAGCCTGCGCGGTGCAGCGCCAAGTAGACCAGGATCTCGCGTTGCCGCGGCGCGAAGGCGCCGATGAGGTCGCGGGGCTCGGGGTCCGCGCGGGTCAGGTGAAGTCGGCCGAGTACCTGCAGATGCAGCCGCGTGGCCGGGTTTCCGGATGCCGGCGGGTGCCCCGCGGTCGTGGCGTCGTCGGGCACCGCGGATGGTGTGGCGAGCCCGGGCAGGTCATTGCCGGTACCCCGCAAGGACGGCCCGCTCCCCCTGGTGTCCACTGAGCTGGAGGGGACCGCCACCGGATGCCGGGCAGGGACGTCGAGGTCCGCCAAGGCAGACGCTGCCGCCGTTTCGTTACCGGGTGCTGCGGGGACGAACTCGTGCTCGGAGATGTTCTGCTCGGTTGCCGCCGGGCTCCCAGCCCGGCTCGGCCGCGGCGTGGCGGGGTCGTCGGTTGCGCCGGCGGGGTTGCGGCTCGGGCCGTCGCCGCTGGGGTCGGCCGCGTGCAGCAGCGCGAGGAGGTCACGGGCGTCGGTGCCGGGCAGGGTGAACAGCCGGGCTCCGGTCAGGTCGTCGCTCAGGGCGGGGCTGGTCGTCTCCACGGTGCCGTCGTCGCGGACGCGGACGGTGCCGCCGGGTCGCCAGGGGCCGAGGAACACCCCGGCCAGGCCGTAGCGCGCACCGTTCTCGAGGATGGTGTGCGCACGCGGGACCGTGTCCAGGGTGGGAGCCGCGATCACCAGGACGGTTCCGTTGCGCGGCTGCGGTGTGCGCGCGGGCGGGTCGTGCTTGGCGACGTCGGCTGCGTGGGTGCGCGCGAGCAGCTCGGCGTCCAGGACATCGAGGGCCGCGGGCAGATCTTCCACGATGCGAAGTTGTTGCGGTGCCCGGTCCTTGAGGTCGTGCCCCAACAGGGTGCGGGCGTCGGCCGCGGGAATCACGATAGTGGTGTCGATGCCGTCGCTGCTGGCGTGCGCGAGCACGGTCACGATCAGGGCGCGCGCGGCGGCGTGGGCGCCCGGGCCGACGAGCCCCAGCCCATGTGTGCGGGCGAGGTCGAGGGCGATGGCCTGTCCGTCGCGGACGCCGAGCGGCGTGTCCTGCGGCGTCGGCATCACGGCCCGGACCGTGGCCCGCGCCTTGTCGCGGGTCTGCATCTCGGCTGGGTGTACCCGTCCGGGCAGCGCGACCGCGGGCATGTCGTCTTCGTCGGGTGCTCGCGTGGCGGCATCGTGGGCGATGCGCAGCGCGCGGACCACCGGCAGCCCGGCCGGGTCAGCATCGTGCGCACCGGGCCGGTACCAGCGGCGACGCCGTATCCGCACGGTGATCATCGCGAGGGTGATCATCGCGAGGGTGATCAGCGCGGCCAGGCCGAGGCCAACGAAGGCACCGGTCGAGAGTGAGACACCGTTGTCGACGTGGACGGCGGGCGCCGGCTGCGGCGCGTCTTGAGGCTCCGAAGGCGCCGGCTGGGCGACCGAGACGGGCGAGTCCGCCGAGGGTTCCGGGTCTGGCGCGAGTGACGGGGCGCGTGGTGGCGCAGCGGGTGTCTCGGGTGGATCCGAGGGCGGTGCTGGTTCGGCGGGGAGGACAATGTTCCAGCTGGGCAGAAGCCGATCGGGGTGGCGGAGCGCGCGGCCGTCGGGTTGGGTGCGGCCTTCGTTGAGGTCGAAGATTTCGGGCCAGGCGGTCGGGTCGCCGAGTTCTCGGTCGGCGATGCCGGAGAGGGTGTCGGCCGGTTTCACGGTGATGGTGCGGCCGGTCGCCGTGGCGGTGTCGGCGGGGTTGGGCAGGCCGGTGGCGTCGGCTGGGAGGCGCAGCGTCCGGCGGGGTTGCAGATCCTCGGGTGTGCGCAGGGTGGGGTTGAGCCGCACGATCTCGTGGTAGCGGATACCGGCGCCGAGGTGGCGTTCGGCCAGTCCCCACAGGGTGTCGCCGTGCACGACCGTGTACGGGACCGTGTCATCCGGCGGCGCCGCGGACGCCGGGACATCAGCTGCACGGGCGGCGGGGTCGGGCCCGGTGCCGGTTGCGGTGGCGCGGGATGTGGTGGCGGGGTTCGGGTGTGGCCAGGGTAGTGCGCTGGCCGCGGGGCCGGTGGCTGCGGCGGCGGTGCCGGCGGAGGACGCGACGACAACGGCGGCGACGAGTCCGGCGATCCACCGGCCGCGCGGAACCTGACCCGCCAGACCGCGGGCGGTACGGAGGCCGTGCCGGGTTTGGCGGATCACTTCGGCGATCACGGAGATGGTCAGCGCCAGCCACCCGGCCCAGGCGACGGCGATGATCAGCCAGAGCGCGAGGTCGCCGGTGAGCCAGGCCCAGCGCAGGGCGTTCCAGATCCGCTCGGGCCACTGGCCGATCGGCACCGGATCCGACCAGCGGCCGGGAATCAAGCGGGTGGGCCCGGCGTCGAGGGCGAGAAGTCCGCATGGGATTCCGGCGACGAAGGTGAGCAGGGCCAGTGCGGCGAGCACGCCCCGAACCCGTTGCGCCGTGCGGGATGTCATGGGAGGTTGCCGGTGCGGGTGCCGACGCCGAGGTCGGCCACGGCGGTGCCGGTGGCCTGGGCGCTGGCGCCGAGCAGGCCGATGGGGGTGGGCTCGGTGACCGTGACCGTCACCCGGACGGTGCGGGTGCTGGTGATGGTGATCTGGCCGGGGTGCCCAGTGCCGGCGAGGTAGTCGGCTGCGGTGCGGGCGGCGGTGGCGGTGTCGATCCCGACGGTCGGGCCGCGGGTGTCGACGGCGGTGTTCGCGGCGCGGGCGGCTTCGGCGGCCAGCGCGTCGGCGCGGGCGATCGCCCGCAGCCGCGCGGACCCGTCGACCACCAAAGCCAGCACGAGCAGCAGTGCGGGCACCAGGACCGCGATCATCACGCTCACCGACCCGGCATCCCGCGGCGAGGGCAGCGCTGCCGGGCCGGTCACGGGGTGCCTCGGTACGGGTCGGTCGGGCTGGTGAAGGTGCCAGTGATCGTCCGACCGCCAGGGAGCGGAAGAGCGAGGTCGCCGAGCGGAACTTGGCAGGTCACGCTGGCCCGGACCAGCCCGCTCCGGCCGACGGCGATCTGGCCGGCGTCAACCGACACGCTCGACGTACGGCAGGTGAGGCCCTCGCGCCCGAGCCGTTCACGGGCCACCGCCGTGCCGGCCTGGTGCGCTGCGGCGGGACTGCGGGCGAGCGACGCGGCTCGCGCCGCAGCGGCTGCGGCGTTGTCGACCGCCTGCTGCGCGGAGGAGATGCGGGCGCCGGCGATGATCAGCAGCCCGACGAAGAGCACGCCGGGCACGAGCACGGCGGCTTCGACGCTGACCGACCCGGCATCGCTCCAGCGCTGTGCCCTGAGCCGGAGGCCGCGTGCCGCAGCTCGGCGGCTCATGAGCCGTCTCCGTCGTTGAGGGGCACGGTGAAGCGCTCCTTGCTGGCCTGTGCGCTGACGCTGACCGGGAAGTCCAGGCCCGGGATCGGGAGCAGGCGGATCGCGGTGCCGGACACCGCGACCGCGACGGTGGTCGCGGTGACGGTGGCGTGGACCTGTGGTGCGGTGAGCACGCCGCGTCCCGCGCGGTCGGCGAACGAGCGCGCCGCATCGGCCGCCGCGCTGCTGGTGGCGCCGACTGGGCGGCCGGCGTCGACTCCGGCTTGGGCGGCTTGAGCGGCCACGGCATGCGCGTGCCACCACAGGCCCCCCTGCACGGCCGAGAGGATCAACACCAGCACGACGGGGAACACCACCGCCATCCCCACCGACTCCGACCCCCGGTCGGCTGCCCGCGCCCGGCCCAGCACGCCCCGCCACAATGTCCGTATAGGACGGTCAGGGCGGACGATGTCCTGGGACTGCATCACGACACCTGCGCCATAGCCCGCTCGGGCATGTCACCCGCGTGATCGGCACGCTCGGAAGGTCCGCGTGGCGCAGACTCCTTTGCGGGCGGAGGCGTGGGCGGCGTGGACGGTTTCCGCTCGGCGACGGTCCGTTTCGTGCCGGACGTGGTGCCGGGAGCTTTCTTTCGCTTGGCAGGTGCGGGTTTGAGCGCATCGAGCCAGCGGGTGAGATCGTCGGCGGGTACGTCGGTGAACTCGGCCAGCTCGTCGATCCGGATGATGCCGGCGGAGTCGGCGAGGACTTCGCCGAGCTGATGTTCGATGGCGGCGAGCTGGTGCGCGACGGACGCTCGTTGCTGCGCAAGGTCACCGACGCGCTGTGCAACGCTAGTGCGTTGCTCGGTCAGCGGTACGTCGTTCGCGCTCACGCGACGTCCGATTTCGTCGTTGGTGGTCATGACAGGCCGGTCCCTTCCCCAACGAGGCTGCGCTGGATGCCGGGACGCCGAGCGACCTCTGCGAGCCGGCGGCCCACGGCGCGGGGAGACCAGGCGCTGCGCGGCTGTTCCCAGGGGAAAGGCCCGCCACCGGTGAGGTCGCGGGCCGCGGTCACCCGGCAGAATGTCTGCAGCAGCAGCGATTCCGCCGCAGCCGTCAAGTCGTCCGGCGCGATCATCCGCGTTGATCGGAGTTCCTGTTCGCCATGGTGGCGTAGCTCGGCGTCGTGGAGAGCACGGGTCCACTCGCGGGCGAGGGTGGCGCAGCCGGCCAAAGCCTGTACTGCATCGTCGAGCCGGTGGTCGAGCGCGGCGATGGCCTCGGCGAGCGAGTCAGCCAAGTCACTGTGAGCCGGGCGCTGGGCGAGCTGGAGGGCCAGGATCCGCGCGGTGCGGGTGCGGTCCAGGCAGCCCAGTACCTCCCACGCCAGCCGGTGCGCCGTCGAGGGGAGAGCCGGATCGAGCCACGCGCGCGCCGGGGTGTCGCGCAACTCGTCGACCGCGTCGATCACCCGGGACGCGATGGCATGGGCCGAGGCGCCCATGCCCGTGAAGTCACGGCACCGGAACAACACGATGCCGGCCACTTCGTCGAGCCTGCACAGCCCGTCAAGATGGATACACCTGCCGATGACGAGACAACGGAGGTTGCCCAGCCCGACTCCGATGCCACACAACAACATCAGTGCGCCGAGCACGGCGAACCCCGAGCCGACAGCGAAGCCGATCAGCACGAACAACCCGCCACCCACTCCCAGAAACGGGACGCCGCGAGAGAAGACGATGCGCCGCATCTCCCAGGCGCGCCGGGCCGTGGACAGATGCGGGTTCCACGACACTCTATCCGGCTCCTCGTCGAAGCGGGCAGCCATTACCCGTGCAGCGATGTCCTTGTGTGCCATGGTGTTCTCCCTCCCGGAATCGAGACCGGCGGTCATTGGAGCTGCCCTTGGTAGCGCACCACCACGGCCTTGATCGCGGCCACGAGCCCGATGGCCACGGCCAGGCACACAGCGGCGATCACGGCTTTCTCCACGGATTCCGACCCCTGATCGCCGGACGCTCGCGCCTGTTCCCAGCGGGTCCGCACGCCGGCGACCAGCATCAGGGCCAGCCCGGCCAGAGCCAGCGCAAGTTCCGCGGAGCGCCACGGGACAGCGAGCAGGTCACGATCTTTCCTGTCAGACATGGTTATCGAACTCCTTCGAGGTCGGAAATGTTTGCCCCACAACGGTTTTCTCTCCGATCTATCCACCACCTGTCATCAGGCGGATCATCGCCGGGTACAGGACCAGGAGCAGGAACGCGATCAGCAGCAGCGCCACCGGGAGCGCGAGCCGCTGCGAGCGGGCGTTGGCGTCGGTCTTCTCGGCGGCCAGCGCCGCGGCGCGCAGCGCGCCGGCTTTCGCGATCAGGGTGGTGTAGATCGCGGCGCCGTCCGCAGCGGTGGCGAGGATGTCGGCGAGGTCGGCGAGTTCGACCACGCCCATCCGCTTGCCCAGCCGGGACGACGCGTCCCACGGGGTGTGACCGGCACGGGCCGCCCGGGAGAGGGTGCGGCTGATCCGGGAGAACACCCACGAGTCCCCGACCGCCGCCGCCTCGGCCAGTGCCTGACTGGGTGCGCGGCCCGTGGCGCGTTCCTGCGCCACCAGGTCGAGATAGGCGGCAGTGGCGCGGCGGAACTCCGACCGCGCCCGGGCGGCGTCCTCGCGCACGGCCAGCACCGGCACCACCGAACCTGCCCCCGCCGCGGCCACCACGGCCAGCACCACCAGCGGGCCCGGGAACGCGAGACCGGCGAACCACGCCAGCCCCGCCACCGCCAGCACGCTGGCGATGGCGCCGGCAGCCCAGGCGAGCTGGCGTACGAGGTAGCGGTCGGCGGTCAGGCCAAGGACATCGAGGTCGGCGGCCGGAATACCCCACCAGCGGTTCGACGACCGCGCCGAGTACCCGGCCAGCCGCTGCATCCGAGCCGACCAGCGCCCCTGGTCCGGGACGCCGTCGGCGCGGCGGCGGGCACGCCCGTCCAGCGCCGCGACCGCGGCAGCGACATTGACCGGTGCCGGGCGCAGCACCGCCAGCAGGACGCACACGACCGCCGGCCCGGCCAGCGCACCGAGCAGCACCGCCACCGCCCCGGCGCTCATCGTGGCACCCCCGCACCGGAGCGGGGGACCGCGCTCAGCGTGCGTTTCGGTGTCCCGGGCGGGTTTCGTGACGCGGCTCCGAGCAGGCGTGCGGGGCGGTGGGTCCGCATCAGCAGGTGCATCCACCACCCGGCGACGCCCAGCAGCCCGCCGATCCCGGCCAACACGCACTGGCCCAGCAGGCCGTTGAAGGGGGTCAGGAAGTCGTGGGCGAAGATCACCAACCCGGTCAGCAGGACCGCGGTGATGCCGAGGATCGCGCGGACATCCGTGCGCGGTTTCGCACGGTCGGCTTCGATGTCGCGGCGGGCGACCACCTCGCGGTCCAGGGCGGTGGCGGTGGCGTCGAGGATGTCGACCAGACCGCGGCCACCGGCGCGGGCGCGCAAGATCAATGCGAGGGCGACTTCGTCGGCGGCCTCGTCGCCCACGTCGTCGGCGAACGCGCGCAACGCCTGTTCCAGGCCGCGGGTCCGCAGCCGTACCGCCAGGGTGTCGACCTCGGTGGCCAGTGCGGCGGGGGCGGTGCGCGCCGAGCTGACGATGGCCTGCTCCAGCCCGCCGGCCCCGGAGGCGAGCACGTCGGCCAGGCGCCGGACCCAGCTCGCGAGCGCGTCCAGCCGGATGATCACCTGCTGGGCGTCGTGGCCGCGGGCCAGGACCGGCACGACCATCACCGCGGCGGCGGCCAGGACCGCGGCGACCGGCCAGCCGGTCGCCCACCACACCACCACGCCTAACGGCACTGCCACGGCTACCCGCCGCGCCGGAATCCGCGCCAGCGCCTCCCGCCAGCCCGCTACCCGGCGCGGTGCGGCAGGCCCGGCCGTCCGCTCGGCCGGCGAGAGGACGGCGGCAGCCGCGCAGGCAAGGGCGAGGACCGCGGCCACCCCGAGCGCACCCGCCCACACGCCCGTCATCGCCCGCCTCCATGAGGGAAACCTGGCCCTGCACCGGCGGTGTCGAACAGGGAGCGGTCGAACCCCGCCCGCTCCAAGCGCTCCAGCAAGTCACGGCTCGGCGGGAACGCTGGGACGGCGCGGCCGTCGGCCGGGCGGGGGGCGAAGATCCGGGTGGTGTCCGGGCGGGCGGCGTCGCCGACCGGGCCGACCTCGATCACCTCGGTGACGAACCGCTCCCGCCGCCGACCCGCGGAGCTGTCGTGGTCGGTGCGGGTGACGTGCACGACGAGGTCGATCGCCGAGGCGGTCCACTGGTGCGCAGCGTCGATCGCCAGCGGCGGGACGGCTAGCTGCCCGAGTGCGGCGATCCGGTCGAACACCGCCGACGCGGACGTGGCGTGCAGCGTGCACATCCCGCCCGCCGCGCCGTTCCCGAGGGCGCGGAGCATGGCGGTGACCTCGCCGGCGCGGACTTCCCCGACGATTACCCGGCTCGGCGAGTGCCGCAACGTCTGCTTCAGCAGGTCGTCCAAGGAGATCTCTCCGACCCCCTCCGAGTTCGCGGGCCGTGCTTCCAGCGGGGTCACCAGCAGCCGGGGGCCGAGGTGGAGGCCAAGTTCGTACTCTTCCTCGACGGTCACCACATGCTCGTGGTCCGGAATCTCGCTGCACAGCGCCCGCAGCAGGGTGGTCTTCCCCGCGGCCGGACCGCCGGACACGACCACGTTGCAACCCGCCCGCACCGCCGACCGCAAGAACGACGCCAGCATCGGATCGAGGGTGCCGTTCATGATCAAGTCGTCCAGGCCGACGTCGACCAGTCGGTGGCGGCGGATCGCGACCCGCGGACGGTCGCTGATCTCCATCACCGCGGCCACCCGGGCACCGAGCGGGCCACCCGCGCCGATCCGCAGGTTCCCCAACGGCTTGCCGGCGTTGAACTCCCGCGAGGTTTGGCCGTGGCGGGCGAACATCGCCGCGAGCATGTCCACCAGCTCGCCGTCGGTGTCGGCGATCGGGTGCGGCCACTGCTCGACCGACCCGTCCGCCAGCTCCAGCAGAACCCGGTCGCAGCCGTGCACGTGGATGTTCTCGACATCGTCGCGGTCCAGCAGCTCCTCCAGCGCACCCAGCCCGGACAGCGCCGCCACCACCGCCCGGATCAACCGGCGCTCCTGCTCGGCTGGCAGCGGCGCCTGCCCCGCGTCGGCGCGCCGCTGCACCCACTCCGCAACTGCTTCCGCCACGTAGGCCCGCATCCGCGCCTGCTGCTCCTGCACCGACAGCGGAACGTCCACATGCGACTCCCCCGCGGCGACCCGTTCCAGCCGGGCCGCCACCGACTCCCGGATCGCCCGAACCACCTCCGGATCGAACCGCCCGCCCGGCCCGCCATTGCGCGGCACTCCGGGTAGGCGCGGGACCGCTGTGGCTTTCAGCGCACTGCGTCCCTGCCGCGGCAGGGTGGCCGGTGGCTCGTGGCCGGTCGGGCCGTTGACAGGGTGGTATCCGTTGTGCGGCAGCGTCATCGGACACCACCGGTAAGCAGCCGGGCCGACGCCGGCAGAGCTGGTATGCGCAGTTCGGCCGGCGTGTAGTGGTGATAGGTGCCGTGCAGGCGCCGTGCTGCGCGGCGCACGCTACGCAGCAACGGCGACCGCGACGGCACTGCGCCTGCGTCGGTGCCGTCGGAGAACACCGCCGCCGCCCGGACGTCCGCGGGAACCTCGACCGCGACCTCCCGGCCCAGTGCCGCGCGAACCTCACGGGTCCCTGCGGGCGTCGTCGCGCACACCGCCAGGCCCAGCCGGGCCGGCACGATCCGCTCAGCCAGATCGGCCAGCAGCGGGCGCGCGGCCAGCACGTGCCGCTGGGTCGGGCGCACCGCCACCAGCACCACATCCGCCGCCAGCAGCAACGACCACGGCGTGGCCGCGCTCATTCGGCCGAGGTCGACCAACGCGTCCGCCGGCTCGCCCGCCGCAGTGCGGAACGCAGCCAGTGCCGAGGTCAGGCGCGTCCAGCCCGTAGCGCCGACCGCCGCCTGTTGGCCCGGTGCGGTCAGCCCGGCCAGGAGGCCGACGTGCCGTGCGGGAGGCACCGGTTGCACGTGCTCGATCAGCGTCGCCGGGTCCCCGGCCGTCGCGTGCCGGGTCGCGGTGGCGTGCGACAGCACGCCGCGGTCGGTGCGGATCGTGCCGTCCACGACCCACTGGCCCAGCCAGCCCGGCGCCAGGTCGCCCCCGGCCGGGTCGCAATCCGCCAGCAGCACCGGCGCCGGCCAGCCCACCGCCAACGCAGCCAGCGTCGTGGTCGAGCCCGGTGCTCCCTTGCCCGAGATGATCGTGATCATCGCCATCACCCTCACCGTCCTTTCCCGACAGCCATCGCTTCTTCTCACGCACCCGGCCCGAGCTGGACCAGGACGACCTGGCCCGCGGCGGCGCTGGTCGCCGCCGCCGCGGCGTCCGTGCCGACCACGACATCGACCGTGACCACGCCGCTCGAGTCCGGGAGACCGACACCCAGCACCCGCGCCCGGAACGGCTCAGCCACTGCCGGCGCCGGTCCCGCGTCGGTCCCCGTGCCGGTCGCGACCGGGCTGACCTGCACCAGATCCCCGGCGGCTAAGCCGCGTGCGGGCAGGTGGCCCGGTTTCACCGGGAGCCCGACCAGCCGCTCACCCGGGCCGGGGACCGGCTGCGCGGACAGCTGGCCAGGCGCCAGCACGCTGCCCGCGGGCAGTGTCGAGCGCGCCACCTGGCCGACGACACCGGCGCGCTCGCTCGCGGGGATGGAGGCCAGCGGCTGACCGGGCACCGCCTTCGCCACCCCGAGATCGCCCTCACCGATCTGCTGGCCCCAGCTCACGTCGCGGGTCAGCACCAGGACATCGACCCGGGCGTCCTGTCCCGCGATCAGGGCGTAGTTGCCGACGGCGACCACCGCGGCCAGCACTACCGCGGTACCCAGCAGCCACCACCGCCGTCGCCGTGGCACCCGCGGACCATCACCATCCTCAGGCCCTCCAGCAGCGGCCGCGTCACGGCCGTGCTGTTGCGGCGGCCGGGAAAAAGACAAAGCAGTACCCACGGGAGAACTCCTTCCCCATCAAGAAATGCGGCTTTTTGATGTTTACGGAATGCGAGAAACGTCTATCTCGCAGAATTCCGTGGTGTCGTTCTTAGTTCGCGCGCAGGGCTTGGACCTCGGCGACAGCGAACACGGATCTGGCCCGGGACAGCATCTGCGGGAAGTCACCGCCCACCGGAGCATTGCCGTCCGAGCCGACCCAGCTCACCGACCACTGGATCGCCCATCCCGCGCTGGTCTGATCGTTCGACTGCCCGACCGAGCTGCGGGTGTAGACGAACCCGCAATCCGGACTGGCCGCATGCAACCCGTACGAGCGCTCATACGGTGTACCCGGCCCGGAACACGTCATCGAGCCGCCGGTGCCCGAGGAGAACGTCATGCCGACCGGCGTCGCGGTCACCTCCGCCCACACCGGACCGACCTGAACCCGCTGCACAGCCGGATGCCACACAGCTCGTTCGGTCCAGATCCAGGTGTTCTCCCCGACGATCGTCGCGTCCCGCCCATCAGGAAGACGCACATCCGGCGAATGCCGCGGCACCGGCAACGGCAACCGCAACTGCTCAAAAGCCTGCGCCGCCAACTCCGCCGGGCTCGGCAACGGCGGAGCCGCTGGCGCGCCCGCCGGAGCCGGCGCGTTGTTGACCGGCAGCGGCGGCAGGCAACGCATCCCGAACGCGCTGCCACCCGGGCGACCGGCGCCAGGAGCGCCACCCGCACCGAACCCGCCGACGAAACAACCCGGCGGAATCCCGCTCGGCGAATCGGCCGCTCCGCCCGGACCCGCCGCGGCCTGCCGGTCTCGACCGGCCCCGGCCGACGTCGATCCCGGATCCCCCGGGCGGACAGGAGCCTGTCCCCGCTGGTCCAACGCCCGCATGTCGATACGTGGTGGGGCGTACTGACCGAACTGGTCAGAGTTGTTGGGTACGACGATGACCTGGCCGTCGTCATTCGGGGTGGGCTGCGCGGGCTCAGCCTGGGACGGTGTCCCAGCAAGCCCGACGGCGCAGCAGACAGCGGCAAGTAGACATGCTGAGCAGGCGAGCGAATGTCGGATGGTCATCAGCACGGCCCACCCGGATACTCAAGCTGTGACACCTTCCACCGACCGTCCGCTACATCCCGAACCAGGTGGGCGCGTATGGGGATTTGAGATGTGCCAACGGTCTTCCGGTCGCCAGTCGCCGCATCCGCTTGCCCCGAACGAGATCCGTCCTGACAGTCGTTCAGCGTCGCGTGGTCACCATCGAGTTCAACACGACTGATGCGCGTCGTGACATCTCCATACGGCTTCACCCCAGCCTGCTTATTGCGACTCATCGCATCCAGGGTTGTGGACAATTGCGGGTCTACCGCAAGTTCGGCCATGGCATTCCGCCAGGTGTTCTCTGGTGTGCCCGGAATAGCCAACGACCGAGGCCAGAACTGGGTGTAGGCCGTTTCTACGGCCTGCCTCTGGTCCTGCCCAGATGAATCCGGCGCCGAGGGAACCTGAGATGGCGCCGATCGACTCGGCGAGGGCCCTGGCGCAGGGTCCTCGCCACCACACCCCGCCAGCAGCCCGACCAAGGTGCCAGCCAGGACGGCACTCAACAGCGAACGACGAGCGGCGAACTTGTTCAAAGGATGCCTCCTATTGCTTCCGACACCAATGCCAAGCCAGCTCCACCTCGGAAACCAGCCACTTCACCTATGTGATCAGGATGCTGGCCAGCGCACCGGCGAGCAGCGACGGCCCGGCGGGAAACCGTGAATTCATACTCTTGGACGACGCGGCGACGGCGAGTGCGACTATGCCGGTGAGTCCACAGGAGATCAGCAATCCACGCAGCAGGCCATCCCAACCAAACCAGCCCAGGTACAACGCGAGCGCCGAATACAAAGCGGTATCGCCGCCACCGGTATGCCCTGGCACCGATATCTGCGCGAGGCCCGCCAGCGCGAACACCGCCACTGCAGCCGTACATGCGAAGCCAAACTGCGTCCAGACCCCGTCGATCAGTGCGGCGCAGAGGAAGACCAAGGCACCTCCACCTGCCAACGCACCCAGGAGACGAAACGGCAGTCTCCGGCAACAGACGTCCGTCAGCACAAGGCTGCAGCCCAACGCGCACGCCCAGCACCACGCCAACCAAGCCGGCGTCATGCCCAGTTGAGCCCACCCCGCCCACCACAGCAATGCGGTCATCGCCGACATCGCCGCTGCGACCACGAAACGCGCCCGTGCCACGGTCACCAGCGACGCGCCAGCTGCCCATTCCGCCACCGTGAGTAGCCCTGGTCCCGCAGCTACGCCGGCCGCTCCGACCATCCACACCAAGATCGAATACACCGGTCCCTCCCGAATGAACATGGTGGCGTGAGCGGCGAGCTGTGAAAAGTGTCCCGAACTTCGACGGAACAGTTCCGCAGTCCGCGGCACGAGCTACTGCGCCTGCAAACAGAGCCAGGGCGCTGATCGCCAGGCTCAGGGGCAGGTGCCTGATGCAGTTCATCAGAGTCTCCACGGGATCAGCGGTGTGGGCAGGCCCGAGGTGGGCCTGCCACACCGCAGAGGGGATCAGGCAGGGCCGTAATACCCGGGCTGGCAGCCAACGCCGCCGTTCCACCAGGCGTCCCTGACCCGCCATCGAATGACCGGCTGCACGTTCGTCACACCAGGACCGACGCAGTAATGAAAGACATTCCCCCAGAGATCCTGGACATCGAGCATGACCGTCGAGCCGGTCCCGCCGTCACAGTGCCGGTACTCACCCCCGCCGAGGTAACCGCAGGCTTCCGCAGTCGACGCCGGCTTAGTCGGCTGCGCAACGGCGGCTGAGGCCTGCCCGGCGGCTGTGCCTCCGAGTACCAGAGCCGTGAAACCGACGATCGCTGAGTTCCGAAAGACTCCAATTTTGGACATAGTTCCCTCCCCGAAATAAACTGAAGAATTTTCACGAATCGATGAGAACAGTTGCTCGGCGATCAGACGATCGCGAATCCGAGGTCGATCACGGTGCCTCCGTTCCAGGGTGAGACGGCCAGTCCTTCTCGCTCTCGCTGCGTTCGGGACCGGCCGCCTCTACTTCCGTTCCGGCGCCGGATGGCCGGGACACCACCGGTCTAGCTGGGCAAGTCCGACTGAGTGCAATGTAAGTAGCCGGGTGAGCCTGGACTCACACGACAGTTCTTCACCCGTCTGGCCGAATGTGTCTCCGCGATGCAACGGGTTCGCCCGTTGCGGGGACCGGTGAGAAGTTGCTCATGGTAAGCACGCTGATGTGAATAACTGGGACGTGCCCTACCGGCAGAGCGTGCACGAAGCGCTGGCGGTGCTCAGCGGCCAATGGACCGTCGCAGTTCTCGCGACCCTCGCCCTCGGCGAGCGGCAGTTCTCCGACTTGCTCTCCGAGGTGAACGCGACCGAGGAACGGGTTGGCTGGCTCTCGCACCCGAAGCCGCTGACCGCGCGCGTGCTGACCGACACCGTTCGCCGGCTCCAAGGCCATGGTCTCGTCGAACGCCGCGCAGAGGGCACCCAGTTCAGCGCGGTCCACTACCAGCTCACCGCGGAGGGACGGACCCTGCTGAGCGCGCTTCGACCGCTCGCCAGCTGGGCGCAGCAACACCGCGAACCGGCACCGGCCTGCCCGCAAGGGAACTGAGCTATCGCGCCTCGACCACGCGAACCTGGTTGCGACCGGCGTCCTTGGCCGCGAAGAGCGCGTTGTCCGCGGCGGTCATCAGCTCCTGCAGCGTCCGGCCGGCCGCCGGGAACGACGCCGCGCCGATCGAGACGGTGATCTGGAAGGCGGCCGCGGTCTCGCCAGCCTGGATACGCGTGTCGTAGACGCGCTGCCGGATCCGGTTCGCGACGTCGAGGATCGTGTCCGATGAGGTGCCAGGCAGCAGGATGACGAACTCCTCACCGCCGAACCGGCCGCACAGGTCGTTGCTCCGTACCTCGCTCCGCAGTGCGTCGCCGATCCGGCGCAGCACCTGGTCGCCGACAAGGTGGCCGTGAAGGTTGTTGACCTGCCGGAAGTGATCGATGTCGAGGATGAGCAGCCCGATATCCGTCTCGTGCTCACGAGCCCGGTCCAGCTCAGCCTCGGCGATCGCGTTCCAGCTCGCGGCGTTGAGCAAGCCGGTCTTCGAGTCGATCGTCGCCGCCTGTTCGAACTGCCGGATCAACACGCTCCGGTGCAACGCGTAGAGCGGCACGAACACGATCATCACCAGCCAGGGCAACCGAGCCAGCAGCAACGCCGCCAGCATGCCCATGCACAAGGTCGCCAGCTCGAGGATGTTCTCGTTCAACGGGCCGAGCAGCGTCTTCGCCGATACGCGTTGCTTGATCAGCGCGATCGCGGTGGCGACCACCGCCGAGTTGACGGCGAAGTAGAGCGCTATCACGAACATCAGGCCGAACGCGGCCACCGCACCACGGTCCGTACGCGGCGGAAAGAGGTCCAGGTAGCGGGCAGTCCACGAGGCGACCAAGCAGGAAAGCACCACGTTGCAGGTGCTGAAGACGACCTTGTACGCGTAGATCCCGGACACTCCGCGCCAGCTTCGCAGCCACAAGTGCCCGTACAGCACGACGGCCACGAGCGCGGCCAGCGCAGGAGTCAGCAGCAACGCCCCGGCCAACGTCCACACCGACGAGAAGTTCACGTGCGGCGTATCGGAGAACCGCCTGCGGCGACGCTCCACCTGCCGCGTCATCTCCGCGGCAGCCATCCCCAGCCCGACCAGTACAAGACACTTGACGAGGTCTCCGAATGACACGGGCACGACGACCGACCAGGCTGCCGCACCGACGGCCATCAGGTCGATGACCAGCAGGAACACGATCGCCTGCCGTGGCGACGACCAGATCGCCCAGTTCGTCCAGCCACGCCTTCGAAGGTCGCTCAGAAGGGGCATACTGAACTCACTTCCGTTCCCAAGGAGGTCCCGGGTTCCGGCCACGCACCGGAGCTACCGGTTCCTCCTGCCGCCGGATGTCCTGGGAGGGGGCCGTCATGCGTAACAAGGATCTGTGATCACGCCATGCTGACCGGCGCGGGTTCGTCCGCGGCAGTTCTCGCCTGCCGCGGACGAGCCGCCCGCCACACCACACCTGCGCCGACCGCCGACGCGATGGCCAGGCATCCGGACAACGCCACGGTCGAGACCGGATTGATGCGGTCCGCAACCACGCCTGCTCCGGCGATCGCCACGCCTTGCGAAGTCTGCAAACAGGTGCTCAGCCGTCCCATCACGCCGCCAAGCCGTTCCTTCGGAACTACTTCCGCGGCGACGGCCTGCATCCGGATGAGATAAATCGTCGAGAACATCCCGCAGATCGCCCAGAGCACCGCGGCCACCCACGCATTCGCGTAGACCGCGGACAGCACCAGCGGGACGCCCGCGAGAACCGCCGGTCCGACGACCGCTCGCAACGACGGCACCTCCGCGCTGCCGCGCGAGCCGGCCCATAAGCCACCGAGCACGCTGCCGACCGGGTCCGCGGCCATCAGCAAGCCGACGCCGAATGCCCCGATCCCCACGGTGCTCGCGAACGGCGCAGCGAGTCCTTCGGGCACCACCAGTAACCCGGTCAACGACGCCAAAACGAAGACCGCGGCAAGACGGCCGTCCACACCGGCACGGCCCGCTCCAACGGATTTCGTCCGCTCCGAGCGAGCAGCCGGACGCGCTCTGACCCACCGCTGCACGATGATGGCGCTGATCAAGAAGGTCGCCCCGTTCAGCAGGAGCGAGGTCCCGGCGCCCCACAAGGTCACCAGGACGCCGCCAAGCCCGAACCCGGCGACCTGTGCGATCTGAGAGCTGACCTGCCGCAGACCGAGCCCGGCCTGATAGGCGTCTCGCGGAAGAACGTCCCGGAGGAGTGCCAGCTGACCAGCTTTGAACGGCGCCGCAGCCATCGCCAGCACAGCGATCAACGACCAGAGCAACCACAGCGGCAGCCCGGGAACCGCCATCGCCGCGGCGAGAGCAGCCCGCACCAGGTCGGTCACCACGATCACCGTCCGCCGCGGGAACCGGTCCGCCAGACCGGACAGAAGGAACCCGCCGGCCAGCGCGAACAAGAACGTCAGCGCGTACGTCAGCGCTGTCAACGCCGCCGAGTTCGTCCTCGCGTAGACGAGTAGCGCGAGCGCGACCCGCGCTACCTGATCTCCGAAGACGGAAAACGCCTCGGCCAACCAGAGCGCGCGATATTCCCTGACCCGCAACGCCTTCAAGAAAGGCGTGCGCTTGGTGTCGTTCATCCGGCCTCCCCGCCGTCCGACCAACCCAGCAACAACAGCTAAATCTCATGCCTGGTGATCAACAACGGTATGCCCGAAAAGTGCGTGGCCGGATACAAATAGCGACCGTTCACCTGAACGTAGGAGTCAAACTACCCTGAGTCACCGTCCGGCTTCGCGCACGCAGGAGTCGGGATAGCCATCAGGGCAACCCACAACTCGTTCATCAGTCACATGCAGTTCGAAGCGGGCCGGGTCAAAGCCGCCCGCCGCCCAAGCTGCATCACTACTCCCGAGCCGCCACTCACGGCCTGTAGCCCGTTCCCGCAACAACCAGCCCATGCTCACCTCCCAGCTCAATGCAGGACACTCACCGCCGATTCGCATGTTAGAACACTTGTTCGAGTCATGTCACCGGTCCTCTCTCCTTCCTCGACGCTGCAGGCCGAGGAGCGCTGGCGTGGGCGGTGGCGCGCCCGCCGCTCCTGCCGTAGGAGTGGGACATGGTCACTGCGGTGGTGTTCGACGTCGGCGAGACGCTGCTGGACGACTCGCGTGAGTGGGGCGCGTGGGCGGACTGGATCGGCGTTCCCCGCCACACGCTCTCGACAGTTCTGGGCGCAGTCACGGCAGCCGGGCGCGACAACGCCGAGACATTCCAGTACTTCCGCCCCGGCTTCGACCTCGCCCGCGAGCGCCGGCTGCGCGAGGAGGCCGGCCAGGGTGAGCGAATCGAGGAGACCGACCTCTACCCGGACGTCCGCCGCGCGCTAGGCAGGTTGAGGACGCAAGGGCTCTGGGTGGGAGTGGCCGGCAACCAGACTTCTCGCGCCGGCGAATTACTGCGGGCGTTGGATCTACCTGTGGACGGCATTGCCACCTCCGGCGACTGGGGCGTGGCCAAACCGTCGCGGGCGTTCTTCTCCCAGGTCGAGGGGATGGTTCCCGGCTCGGCCGCGGACACCGTCTACGTCGGCGACCACCGGGACAACGACGTGGTCGCCGCGAAGGCGGCAGGATTCCACACCGCGTTGATCCGTCGCGGCCCCTGGGGCCATCTTTGGGCCGACGACCCGCGCATTCAGCGCGACGCAGACTGGGTCGTCGGCTCCCTGGACGAGTTGGCCGACCTTCTCAGCCCCAACTAGCCCAGCCCACCGAACGCAGCGGTCCGTGGGCCGATCCACTCGGCCAGCTCCAGCAGGTCGACTCCGGGGTTTCTGGCTTCGTCGAGCAAAGCGGTGAGGGTCGTCCTGACCTGTGGATGGCCGCGGGTGTGCTCCGGCGCCGCGACTCGGGCGGCGCGCAGGCTACGACTGGAGTCGCCGTGCCGGCCGAGGTGAAGCTGGGCCCGTGCCAGGTCGATGTAGTAGTGCGAGCGGCGTTCCGCCGGGAGGGAGCCGGGCGGCGCCCAGGCCGCCGCGCGTCGAATTCCCGCGACATCGTGCAACTCCGCGGCGACGGCCAGCTCGTGGATGCGCAGCGACGCCGCGCCGAACGCAGTGCCCTGGTACACGCCTTCCGCGACCATGGCAGCGCGGTAGCGAGCATGCGCCAAATGCTCGGTGGCCCGATCATGTTTTCCGGATCGACCAGCCACGACAGCGGCGCGCATGTGGAGCGCGCCGAGCGCTGCGTCCCCGCCTGTCGCCGGCAGGTTTCGGGCTCCGTCGATAGCGAGTTCGAGCGCGCGAGCTGCCGCGTCAAGGTCACGACTGGCGAAGAAGGTCTCGGTACGCACGTACGCCACGGCCGCCAGCAGGAGCCGGTCCTCCGTCTGTTCGGCCTTCGCGCGCATCAGATCGATCAGACGGGCGGAGAGGTCGAGGTAACCGAACTTGAATGCCACCCCGTCAGCTGCTCGCAAGAGCAGCGTCATCAATCCCGCGGCGCCCCGTCGCTCGTCGGCGTCGTTCGCCAAGCAGGCGCGAGCGACTTCATGGACGAGGTCGGGCAACTTCTCCGCGAGATCCGCGTAACGCGCCTGCAACCGGTCGTCACTGGCGATGGCGACATCATTACGTAATGCGGTAACCGCCCTAGTCGGTCCGTCATCTGGCAGGTCAAGGCGGTCGAGAGCACGACGCAGCCTGGGTATCGACGCGCGCACCGCTTGGGCCTCGACACCGAGACCACGTTCGTTCGCCCCAGCGTCCTTGGTCTCGCCACCCAGAAGGGCGTCGAGTTCATGGAGCGTGACATCCAGAACCTGAGCAAGTCGCCTCCGATTGTTCGGATAAGGACTGCTGACTCCGCTCTCCCATTTCTGGTACGTCGTGAAATTGACTCCGACTGCCTGTGCGGCGTTTCGTTGGGACAGTCCCCGGAGCTCGCGGCGGCGCGCCAGCGCTTCCCTCGAATGGCCCATCATGCACCCCCTCAACACGGACCATCATCGCAGCTCAAGAGCTTCTGCGCCACCATTTGGGAGCCGGCGTCGCCCCGTGCAGTCACAACGCAGTCAAGAAGCAGTCAGGACGCCGTTGATCTCGTCGCTCGCGGCTTGTTGACTGAATATCACCAAAGCGACGCACCACTGCCGGAAGGAGACGGACATGGAGGTCCCGCAGCTCACTGAGACTTTTCCTGCTGCCCCGAAAGCAAATATTAAGGCGGGGAGCCGCGGGGGCGGCCCGTCCTTACCTCAGCGACACGCCATCATCGGTCCAGCTCGTCCGGTTCCAGAGGCGCCGGAGCAGGAGTTGATGAATCGAGTCCTTGACGGACTCCGCAAGCTCCCTGGCCGACCCGCCGCGAAGCCATTGCGCCAGCGATGAGAGGCGGCAAGAAGATGGATCTCACCACCCGACGCGCGAGCGCCGATCTCCAGCGAATCGGCCGCAGAGCCCTTGCGCTGGCGAACATCTTACCCCGGTCAACCTCGGCCGACGTCCGTGAGTTCGCCGCCAGGCTCGGCGACGCCGCGGATCTCCTCAGCTCCTATGCCGATGACCTCGACAACGAAGTCGTCCAGCCTTCACTCAAGGAAGCACCAAGACGATGAGAACTCCCAGCGCCGCAGGATCTCCCTCTGCCGTTGCGTTCGGCATGCGGCTCCGTACCGTCCGTGAGCGATACCGGGTGGGGGTGCGCCAGTTAGCGCGCGAATTGCACATCGCGCCCGGGTTCCTCTCCAATTGGGAGGCGGGTTGTCGAGCTCCTGCCGAGCCAGATGTGACGCGGATCCTCGGGATACTGCGAGTGTCCGAAGTGGACTTCGCGCAGGTTATGGAGGACTTCCGACATCTTGACAGCGACGTCCACACCGAGTTGATCACGGCCGATCGAACGCCCCTTCTCTGGGCCTACGAGAAGGTGTCCCGCAAGATCGTCGAGTGGGCTCCCCGCCTGCCTCCAGACCTGTTCCGTACTCCCGATTTCGCCCGCAGAACCTTGGGCTCACACTTCCTGGATCCGGATGAGGTCGATCGTCAGGTCTTCCTCCAGCAGGCACGAGAGGACATTCTGACGAGCGAGGACGGCCCCGAGTACACGCTCTTCATCGGAGCAGACGCGCTGCTCCCCCAAGGCCTCTCCGTCGATGTCGCCGTGGACCAGGTCCGGAACCTGCTGAAGCTGAGCCAGGAACGTCGCGTGATCGTCCGGCTCGTCGCAGCCGATCAGCAGCAACTCGGCGCGGTCGACGGATTCGCCTTCTTCCACCCTGACCGGGCTCGAGGCGCGACCGTGGTGTTGAAGTCATGGCCCTGCAACGTGTATTTCTCATCGCCCAGCCAGCTCCTGCGGTACCGGAGGATCGTCAGGGATCTCGACGGGATAGCCCTGAACGCAACGGAATCGTTCGCCGCCATGCGACAGACTTTGTCCAGGTTGGACACTCGCGTCAGAGACCTCGCCAGCTGACATTCTGCACCGCCCGGCCCCGCTGTCTCGTTCCGGGGAGTCAGGTACGTCTCCCCGCGCGATCGGCAGGCTCGCTTCGACCAGGGCAGGCGCCTTCTGCCGGTTGCCCAGGTCTTGGTCATCCAGGGCCGCGACGGCGACGGCGAGGTGCAGGGCCATCCAGTTCGTCGACTTGGTGCCGAAGATCCGGATCAGGTCGAACACCGCGTCGTCGTGGCCGTGCCGTTCGCGCAGCACGGCGAAGGTCTCCTGCAACTCGGCCAAGCGATCCTCGAAGTCGCTGAAGTAGCTGGACATCGCCGAGGGCGGATCGTCGCTCATGGGCCCGGATAATGGGTGTCACCGTTCCGGAACACCAAGTCGCTCAAGGGGCGGTGATGCGGGATTCGCCGGGGAAGTCGTCGGGTACGGCGTCCATGAACCGTCGCCTGGAACGTGAGCTATCCGGCCCTGCCACGCTCTTCGCCACACCTCTAGCGGCCGTGACCTGCTTCTCCCACCACGACGTCGGATCGGTCTTCGCCGACGACAGCGGCGTCATCGAACGACTCGACAAGGTGGCCAAGACGCCACTCGAATCAGCCATGATCATCGAAGACCGCGCACCAAGTCTGTCCGGGGGCCGGTGTTCTAGGTGTCCATCCCCGAGTCTTGGCCATTCCGTCGTCGCATCTTCCCCCTCTGCGACAGCCCAGACGGGGTGGCCGGGCCATTCCGGCAGGCACGGTCAACCCGTGCCTGCCGGAACTGGTTGACCTACCGTTACCCGAGGGCGCCGAGGGTGAGGGTGAGTGCGTCGACCAGATGGATGCGGTAGCCGGGATAGAGATTGATCTGCGGATGACCGTCCGGGCCGTCGTTGACGAAACTCAGGACCCGGCCTTCGCGGGTGAAGTCGATGGCGGACAGCGGCGTGCTGCGGATACGGTCCCCGGTGCCGTCGCGGGTCGCGGCGTAGAGCTGGTGAACCGCATCTCGGTCGGCGCGCATCAGCCGCCGCAATTCGTCGGCCTGTTCGGAGACCTCGGTGAGCGGGTCGTCAGCGCCGTAGTCACGACCGGCATCGTCGTAGTGGGCCTTCGGCACGCACAACGACCTGACCCTGGCCGGCGGACGGGTCGGAAGCGCATCCACCAAGCTCTCGACGAAGTCCCGCGGCCGGACCGGGTCGAGCTGGATCACCTCGCGATCAGTGATCAGCCGGACCGCGTCCCGCCCGGTCTCCGCGGTCAGGATCGCGACGGCAAGTCCGCCTTCACCGCGGAGGTTGCTCCATGAGTACACCTCTCGCCGAGCCGTGGAGAGCACCTCGAGCGTGGCGTGATACTGCGGAACGAGCACACCGCCCGCATCGGCCAAACCGAGGCGAGCAAGCATCTCGAGCGCACGCTCCCGCAAGGTGGCGGTGGCTTCAGCCGTCCGGTAAGTATGGTCCGGCTCCACGATGACAGGGAGTTCACCGAGCCCGGCCAGCTCCCAGGACACGAGAAACACGGACCGGGGGATCCGCACCGGCCGATCGATGACGGTCATCGCTGCTGCGCCTCAGCCACCGATGGTCGGCGGTGTCGGCGGCAACCCGGTGCGCGGATCCAGCAGCTTGCCACCGTCGTCGTCGGTCAGGCTGAAGGCAGAATCGTCATCGACGCCGTACTTGCGCTGATGCTCCTTGTCGTCCTCGCCCTTGCCTTTACCGCCGGCGGCACCCATACCGCCCATCCCCGAGGCACCGCGTGCACCGGTGGTGCCACGCCCGGCGGCCGAGCCTCCCGAGCCGCGCGCGGCGCCCTCCTCGCCGGCGCCGACACCTGACTGCGCACCGCCACCAGGTCCGCCGAACAGCCCACGACCAGTCGTTCCACCGGTGCCGCCCGGCCCGGACGACGAGCCACCGGCACCGAACCCCCCGGGCACGAACCCACCACCCAGCCCGGGAGACCAGGACGAACCGCCCCCGGCACCAGGCGAAGAACCGGCCACCGGCAGCAGCGGCATAGAACCGGGCCGCGGATCAGGAAGCGACGGCGGAACATAGCCCGCAGTCTGTGTTCCGCCTCCGCCGGATTGACCACCCGTATCGGAAGCGTTGCCCAGGGGTGTGTTCCCGCCCGCAGGAGTGTGCCCGTTCGACGCGGAACCCCCTGCCGGAGGCGGTGATGTGTGCGCGGTGCCGCTGAACTCCGACCGCGCCGACGAATTCCCGTTCGTCCCGCCAGCCGACGGGTGCTGCGACTGCGAAGGAGCCGGCCCCTGCGGGGTGATCGACACCTGGCCGTCGAATGTGTCGAGCTGCCCGTAATCAGTTTTGAGTCCCTGACCGCTGGCATGCGCCTGCTGCGCGTAACCGTGGTAGCGGTCCAGATTCTCCTGCGCCAGCTTGTTGTAGTTGTTGATTTGATCTTCGGTGTCGGTATCCCACGGCGTGGCCGTGTCGAGGAAATCCTTGTGTGGCGGCGTATTCGGCATCGGCTGCAGCCCGGCCTTCATCTCGTCGAATCCATGCGCCAGATCCGTGAGATTCTGCCCGTTGCCGGTGTAGGTTTGCGCCGCGGTCGTGGTCACGTCCGCGAACGGCTTGATCCGCGCCTGTGCCGCATCCGCGCCACCGCCGGTCCACACCGACTCCAGCCCGGTGCTCAACCGCTGTACATCATCGCTGGCCTCGTGATGCTGACTCGCCAGGTCCGTGGCCTGGCTGGCGCCTTGGTGCCAGCTCTGGGCTCCCTTGCTGGCCAGCACCTTCTGAACCAGCTCCGGGGCCGGAACCGCCTGATCACCAGTATTTCCATGCCAGACATCCGAGGCCCACTCCTCGACATCGTCGAAGCGGTCGTTCACCCACTTCACGCCATCGCCGACCCAGTCGAACAGACCCATCACGACCCCGCTTTCTGCCGCAGGTTGGTGACCACCATGTCCGCCACCCGCGGGGCCAGGTCACACGGATCCTGCTTTCCCCTGTTCGCATTGCCCAAGATCAACGTCGCCTCAAAGGTCAGCTCGTCCGTGATGCCGACACTCACCTGGCAGAACTGATTTTGGAGATCGGCGCCGATCGCCAAATGCGCGACCGCAGGGAAACCTTGAATGGGCGGTAACACCCGCCATACCTGAGACTTCGGCTTCGTGTTCTGATAAACCAGGCTGAGGCCTTCTTGCACCTCTGTCGAGTAGCTGACGGTGACCAGGGAGCCTGCGTCGCTGTTGTGCCAGTCGCAGGACGGGCCGAGCCCCGCCGTGTCCTTGTGTTCCCCTTGCGGCGCGATGCCGATGATGTCCTTGAGCTGGGTGGAGGTCAGCGCCTCCGCGCAGGGGTCTCCGGACAGGACGGACGCCGGCAACGGGTGCTCGACCTTCGGGGCGCCGCTGTGCGGCAGAGCAGCAACTGTCGGCGACGACGGCGACGTGCTCGCCGGGGCGGCAGCCGGCCCGCCGGAGCATCCCGCAGCTACCCCTGCAACCACTGCTACGCAGACCGCTGTCGTGACCGTGCGGCGTGTCATCCAGCAAACCCCTTACCCTCGTCACCGGAGGTCGCGTTCTTGACGGCAGCCCCGGCCTGTTCATCCGATGCCTCGGTAATGCCCAAGGCCCGCTCCAGCCGCGTGACCAACTCGTCGGCGTAGGCGTACTCCTGCCTGACCTGGTCCGCGCCCGCGACAAACGCACCCGGCGGCGGACCGGCATCCACCAGAAGCTTGTTGTAGCCGTTGCTCCCCGGCTCGTCCGCCGGAGACGTGAGCCTGGTCAGGGTCTCCGCTGTGGGAAGCATGCCCTGGTATTTGTCGCGCAAGCGCTTGGCGACGGTGAGCATGCCGCGTGCTTCGTCGGTGCTCATGGCGAAGCCCTGCCCCGACGGTGCAGCACCCCCGCCAGAGGCACCCCCGCCGCCTGGCTGGTCGATGATCGCGAAACCGAGCCCTTCGAGCCAGCTCGGCCCGGATGCAGGTTGAGACACTGATCTACCCCTCTGGCGACACCCGTTCACTCCGCAGAACAGTCCGCCCAAAGACCGTTTGCAAATGATGACAGTAGCGGACCGATCACTGAGCGGAAGTCACTTCCGGGAAAACGTGCCCGTCAACCCAGGGTGTTCTTGGGCAATAGTTCCTGGTGGCGGCGGGTCATGGCCTCGTACTCGACGTACGCGCGGGAGTTCTCCGGACCGCCGGCGGCCATCATCTCGTCGTGGGCAATGCCCTGGGCGGCGTTCACGCCGGCTACCTGCTCCATGTACGCAATCGCACGTCGCGCCTCGTCACATCGATCGGCGAGACCGGGCATGCCGCGCTCGGCCAACCTGCCGTACAAGTCAGCGGCGTCGGCAAGCACGCCGGCTGCTTCCTGCGCCCACACCACGTGAAGCCGAAGGTAATCACCGAACGTCATCGGGGTGCTGGCGTCGTCTGACCCAGCGTGCTCCGTCTCACCCACACCGGCATGGTGCCATGCGAAGCCAGTGCGGGTGGAATATTCGTGAGTCTGTCTCCCGGCTCCCACGACAAGGTGATCAAGTCACGTACCGGTACAGCGAACGGGATGCCGACCTCGTCACGGTGAAGCCGTGAACACGAGCGTGACCGCTCTGGACTGCCGAAGAGCAGCGCGGGTGGCCCCGTCGCCGTGTGGCATGAACGCCCACTCGACTCAATCCTCGACGAACCCTGCATTCGCTGAGGTCATCGAACAACCACTCGACCTGGCTGAGATCCAGTTCGTGCCAGAGGCAGGCCCTATCGTCACCCTGCGGCATGCTCATCAACGTCACCGTCGAGCACGACGACGACCGACGAACGGGTCTATGTCGGCGATCTCGCCCGCTGGCCGACGAGCACAACGGAGCGGCGTAAAGCAGTTCCTGCAAGTAGGGCGGGCTCAGCGCACGAGGGGGAGGGATGCGCCAAGCCCGCGCGGTCGAGCGTAGCGGCCGAAGCTGCGTTCCGGTCGAGCGTCGTCCCCAGATGCCTCGCCCGGCGGCGCCCGGTCAGGTTCACCCGGGTGAGGCCCATCTCTGGACTAGGCCGTTCGGTACCTCGCATACTCGAACGCGTGAGCGAGCTAGGCACAGTGGGTGCCGACCCGGACCCCGGCTACCCGTTTCGCTCCCCAGGCCCTCACGCACGGTGCCTGAACGGCCACTCGCTCGACCTCGCTGGTCAAACCTTGCCGTACTACCACGCCCTGGACTTGGATGCCACGCTGTGTAACCTTTGCACCGAACTCCGGCTCGACCGGCCGGGATGGTTCCCCCTCGACCACACCGCGGTCCGTCGCGTCGATGTGTCGCCGAAGTACCACCGCCCGATCGTCGAACTGGTCGCGCATCCACCGGACCAGCCCGCCGGCCTCGGCTACATCGCGCTGCAGATCAGCGAGCGCAGCGTCGCGGACATCGACGTACAGATGTGCGGCATCGACCGGCGTGGCGTCATCGAGCAGATCCGCGTCGACGATACCTACCGTCGACGGCGTATCGGCACGCTCCTGGTCGCCGCTGCCCTCGCACGCGGCCCAGGATTCCAGTGGTCCACTACGAAGGTCGACAACTCGGTGAGCGCGCGAGCCTTCTGGGCATCCCAGCACCCTGCAGAGTCGTTGAGCCTTGGCAGGCCGCGCTATTGCCCTCACATGAAGATCGTGAACGGTGAAGGTCTTTAGCGCGGTGGTTCGGTGTCACTTCGCAGCGACAGCCTCCACCAAGGCTCAACCGCGCGGCCTGGCCCGCTCGGCCTGGCCCGCGCGGTCCGCTCAGATCAGGAGTTCGTAGACGGCACGGTACTTGACCGGTCCTTTGTAGTCACTGATGCCGGACACACCCTCTATCGTCTGATTGCCAGTCGGAGGATCGGCGGAGGATCCAGCTGTGCCCCGCACCGGCAGCAAACCGGCAGTGACGCCGGCGGCAACCAGCTGTGTTCGACGCCGATGCCTCGATGCCGGAGCACGTTGGCGGGGAGGACCTGCACAACTTCCGGGTGGCCGTCTGGGACGCCGCGTCCGCGGGGAGCACGCCACGTAGGCCGCGCGCACGAGCGTGTTCTTCGGATCATCCCCGCGTCCGCGGGGAGCACACTACCTGGAAGCGCTGGCGGGCGGCTTCGTCCGGATCATCCCCGCGTCCGCGGGGAGCACCTCGGTGACACCGCCGAAGGCGTCGTCCTCAACGGATCATCCCCGCGTCCGCGGGGAGCACCTGGTCTCCGGCCTCCTCGATGGCCTCCTCGGCGGATCATCCCCGCGTCCGCGGGGAGCACCCACATCGGATGTTCTACACGTCATCTGGTTGCGGATCATCCCCGCGTCCGCGGGGAGCACGCAGCGAGTACCCGAGGGCTTCGTTCAGGGCCTGGATCATCCCCGCGTCCGCGGGGAGCACCGCGACACCCGCGGCAGATCGATCCCGAAGTGCGGATCATCCCCGCGTCCGCGGGGAGCACGCACGCGGCCTGCATCGCGGCGTTCGCGATCGCGGATCATCCCCGCGTCCGCGGGGAGCACCCGTGCCACGACACGTTGCCCTGGATCGCTGACGGATCATCCCCGCGTCCGCGGGGAGCACCCCAACCGCCCCGGAGACCCACGTCTCCGGGGCGGATCATCCCCGCGTCCGCGGGGAGCACGCTTCCTCCGCGGTCTGAGCACTCACTAACCTCGGATCATCCCCGCGTCCGCGGGGAGCACCCGCACAGTTCGACAATGGTAACGACAGTGGACGGATCATCCCCGCGTCCGCGGGGAGCACCTGGTGGTGGGTCAGGCCGTGCTGGTGCAGTGCGGATCATCCCCGCGTCCGCGGGGAGCACTGGAGGAAGTCGGCGATCCACTCGTGGTTCTGCGGATCATCCCCGCGTCCGCGGGGAGCACGTTGTCAGGCGGAGTCAGTCGCTGAGCGTGGTCGGATCATCCCCGCGTCCGCGGGGAGCACTTCCGGGTGCCGAAGGACCAGAAGGACGCCGCCGGATCATCCCCGCGTCCGCGGGGAGCACGCAAAACCTCAACAACGCCCGCCAGGGCCGTGCGGATCATCCCCGCGTCCGCGGGGAGCACACCTACGCCCGCATCGAGACGAGCAGCAACGGCGGATCATCCCCGCGTCCGCGGGGAGCACGAGTCTGGGTGGCCCACCGTTCGGCATTGGTGCGGATCATCCCCGCGTCCGCGGGGAGCACGCCCTCGCCTACGCCCGCGCCGGCTACCACGTCGGATCATCCCCGCGTCCGCGGGGAGCACCCGCCACCCGGCGTCGGCACCGACATGTCCGCCGGATCATCCCCGCGTCCGCGGGGAGCACGCGTGAACCCCGAGTAGGAGGTCCCGCGTGGCCGGATCATCCCCGCGTCCGCGGGGAGCACATGCCGAGGTAGTGCAGCTGATCGGGGGTCAGCGGATCATCCCCGCGTCCGCGGGGAGCACGCCCGGGGCTCATCCGAAGAACGTTCCCCGGGGCTCATCCGAAGAACGTTCCCGGCCGGATCATCCCCGCGTCCGCGGGGAGCACGTTCAGCAGCGTCAATGCCGCCCAGTCCCACCCGGATCATCCCCGCGTCCGCGGGGAGCACCTGGCGCTGCATCAACGAAGAACCCCACGACATGGATCATCCCCGCGTCCGCGGGGAGCACGGAGCTCCGAGGCTCGGGCAAATCGGCTCACCGGATCATCCCCGCGTCCGCGGGGAGCACTTCCGTGCCCCCGCGAGGGAATCAGGGATTGACGGATCATCCCCGCGTCCGCGGGGAGCACGTCGAGGAGGTTCAGGGTCGACGGCATCGATGCGGATCATCCCCGCGTCCGCGGGGAGCACAATTTGCGGTACTGGTAGGGCGTCATGTGCCACGGATCATCCCCGCGTCCGCGGGGAGCACAGTTCCGGTGGATGAGGTGTCGACGACGGAGACGGATCATCCCCGCGTCCGCGGGGAGCACACTTGTTAACCTGCAGAGATACACGGGGCGTACCGCTTTTTGCTTCGGTTTCGTCGCGCGACCCTGAATACATTCAGTCCTTTTTGCGAAATTTGCGGCGTGTGTTGCGGCGCTTCCAGACCGTCTCATCACGGGTCGTTGCGCCTTCGGGAGCTTCTCCGGCCGGTGCTGTGCTGTTGCGCCCGCGGGTCTTTCCCGGCACGTAGTCAGGCGCGGTCTGTCGGCGCATCAGGGTGATGCCGTCGAAGTCAACGGGTGTCCAGTCGTGTCCGTGCACCTGAAACTCGAGCCGCTGCTCACCCTGCGTGGCGTACACCATCAGGGCGCGGCCGTCAGCCATGTACTCGACGATTCTGTCCCATATGAGCTCGCGTACTCGGGCTGATACGAACCCGACGTATACGCCAGGGCTGATTTCGAGCAGCCATCGGGTCAGGTGCCCGCGAAGACCTGGCGGTACTGCGGTGAGAACGATGACGGTCACGGCTCGTCTCCGTAGGACACTCCGCCTGAAACAGGTTCCTGCCGTTCATCCCACAGTGACGCGATCGCGTCAATTTCGAAGTACTCGAAGGTGTTCGTGTCGTCGGAATCTTCGCCAAGGAGAAGGAGCTGGATGTCATGGGCGCATCGCTGCAGGAGCTTGCCTCCGTGGAGCGCGTCACGCATCTGGCGCCGGGTTTCGCCGGCGACGTCAAGGCTCGACCCGGCGGCGATGTCGAAGGCCGCGGGGATCGTGATGACGGCCTTGTACAAGTCCGCGATGTCATAGACGAACGAGCGGTGATGTCCTGTGTGGACGAACCCGAGGGCCGGCGAGCAGCCGAGTGCGACGATCACGGAGTGGACGACTCCATACAACGCTGCGTTCGCCGCGGACAAGGCCTGGTTGATCGGATCGCTGGTGTCCCAGTCTGCCCGGTCGTAGCTGCGACCGGTCCACTCGACTCCCGTCCGTTCCGCATGTTCCCGATAGATTCTGCGCACCCGCGTGCCTTCGCGACCGCGGAGCTGCTGCATGGTCAGTTCCGATACGTCTTCGTCGGGAAACCGCATCTCGTACATCGTTCGCGCGATCCGCAACCGAGAGCGTGAGTTGCTGACCGCTTCGGCCTGTGCCTGCACCAGGCGCGAAGTGCGGGCCAGTGATGCGCCGTGGGCGTAATACCGGACGCCACGTTCACCGACCCACACCACCGTGGATCCGCTGTCGGACATGAGCGCGATCGCCTGGTGGGTGATGGTCGTGCCGGGTCCCAGCAGCAGGACCCCCACCGCCGCGGCCGGGATGTGCACGGTGCCGCGTTCGTCCGTGGCGGTAATGGCGTTGCTGTCCCGGTTGATGACACAGCGGTCCAGGTACACGAACGAGATCCGGTCTGCCGCCCGCACGAGCTCCTTCGGGGACGTGGGCCGGCGACCGATGGTGCTCACGGCATCCCGTTCGCTGCCGGACGGGCCAGCGTCAGCAGGCCACAGCCGTAAGACTTGGCCCGGCCGATCCCGAACGTCAGCGACCGTTGCATCGCCGAGATGTCGAGGATCTCCAGGTGGCCTTCGAAGGTCGCGGTCGAGATGGTGACCTGGGTACCGCCTCGCCCGAAGCGGCGGACGTTGCGGTCGATCACGGCCAGGTCTGGTTCGGCCGGGTCGGCTTGGCTGGGGACGATGCGGAATCCGAGACGTTCGGCGCGGTCGAGCAGCCATTGCTGTTGCTGGGCGACGGTCACGTGGCCGAGGGGTTTGGTCTCGTTCCAGCCGTCGCAGCGTCCGGATCGGACTGGGTTGGCGGTGAGCCGGAACTGCCAGCGCTGGCCCACGCGCAGACTGCCCAGCATTCCGTCGTAGGCGGCGGTCTGCCAGGTCTGGATGGTCGGCCAGCCGGCCTGCTCGACGAGGTGTGTGAGATCTGGCTTGTCCGGGCTCGTGATGAACAGCAGCACCCGGTGGGAGCCATGCGTGTCGACCCGCCACAGCACCCGTCCGTCGTCGGTGGGACGTGCCTCGGGGAATCCGGCGAACACGGCCGCGTGCATGGCCTGTGGGGAGGACAGCAGCTTCTGCGCTCCTCGGCGCCGTGGGTTGATCTGCATTTTCGTCAGGAACACGCCTCGCCTCCCAGCAAGCTCATCGGGTCGTGCTCGGGCAGCGGCTCGGCCGTGCCGTGCGGGTTGGTGACGTCCACGGTGGCGCGCACGATCGACCGCCAGGCGTACTGGCGTCGGTTGGGATCGAAACTCACCGGGGTGTCCCGGATGGATTCGGTCGCGACCTCGCCGGGACCGGCATCGCGGACGGTGGCGAGCTGGACGACCCGGTCACGGCGCTGCTTCTGAACGCGGGTGCTCGCCAGCCACGGCCAGGTCACGAGTGCCTCGTCCAGCGACACGTCCGAGACACCCAGCGCGAGCGGGCCGGCAGGCGGGCAGGAACGGCGTCCGAGATACAGCGGGAACTCCGGTCCCCGCAGCGCCGCGTCCAGGCCCTCGACGATCGAGCGGTCTCCTTCCACCACGGCCAGGAAGACGGCGTCGGCGAGGTAGTAGCGAGCCGAGAGCGGCAGCGACTGCCACGTCACGGTGCCGGCACGGTCATAGCGGGGACGTTGCGCGGTCTGGAAGTCCCGCATCAGCTCCCCCGGCTGATCGATCCGCACACCGAGCCGCAGGTGCAGCAGGTCTTCCAGCGGATCGGTGCGGCGGATGCCGAGTGCGGCTGCGAGCAGTCCGATGACCCCGCTCTTGGTGGGGGCGGTCTCGGTGGTGCGGCGAACGAACCGGCTTCCCACGCCCCAGGACTGCATCGGGCCGGCCAGCCGGAGGGCGACGACGCTCACGACGGCTCCGTGAGCCGTGCCGCGACGAGTGCACCGAGTTCGGTCACCAGCTCCGGCAACGCAACCTTGGTGCCCAGGTCGTCGAGCGCGGCAGTGTCGGCACCGACCCGGGTCACCCAGGCCGCTACGGGCTCCTCGGCGTAGCTGGATGCGATCTCCCGGGCCTCGTCGCGCAGCGCTTCCGCGGCGGCCTTGATCCGGCCGCCCTTCTCCAGCTCACGGACCGGGTTCTCGAACGCGCCGACCAGGTTGATCGGCTGGCGGTCACGGACCTGCACGACGACCGCTTCGGGCAGGGTGCGGTTGGCGAAGGTGTTCTGTTTGCCGGTCGGCATCGACCGCACGAACGCCTCGACGAACGCGTCCACCGCGCGGCGTGTCGCGTCGAGGTCGCCGAGGTTGTCGAGCAGGCGGTTGGCGTCGACGGTGGCGTACCGGTAGAGGGTAGAGGAGTTGAATTCGACAGTGCCGATCATGCCCGCGCCGGTCTCGTCCTCGGTGTTGCGGTCGTCGACCGCGGTGAAGTAGTCGAATTCCGTTTCCACGGCGTGCACGGACAGTGCGTGCGCGACCTGAGCTGCAGCATCAACGTTCATGTCGGATTGGTCGGCGACCATGCGGCCGAAGAGAGCCACGTCGACGGAGTGGTCGCGATCGGCGAGGTCCTTGACCTTCGCTGCTTTCAGCGCCTTCGCCACATCGTCGGCGCCAGCGGCCTGGATCGCGGCGTCGGCCAGGTTCTGGATCTGGCGTGTGCTGAGGAAGACGAGGTAACCGGCTTCCTCGGCCGCGGTCTTGTCCTTGCCGGTCTTCTTCGGCGCCTTCACCTCGATGCCGACCGCGCGGAACGTCTCCGCCGCGAGCTGACCGGCCCGCTCCTCCAGTTCTGGTGCTCGCGTGGTGATCTCGGAGGCCAGCAGTTCGACGATGCGTTTGGTGCGCACGCCCAGCTCGGAGCTGTCGAGGTGATCGCGGAACGCGACGCGGGTGGCGCGTTTCCACGCCTGGCTGGACACCCGGGCCCGGCGGACGCCGCCGTAGGTGGCCGTCTTCGGGCTGCCGGTGTCGTCGCGGTTGAGGTTGCTCGGCGGCACGGTCTGCAGGATGTGGATGTCGATCAGGGTGCGGTGCACGAATGCCTCATTTCTCAGGGTCGGTCGATGCGGCGGCCGGTTCGGGGTTGCCGTTCTGCGGGGTGGTGTTGCGGTAGAACGCGCGGCCCCATGCCAGCCGCACGGCCGGTGCGCCCCCGGGCGCGACCAGCCGCGCCAGGTCATCAGCGAGCAGGGCGTAGTCGAGGCCCTGTTGCTCGGTGCGCAGCAGGGAGATCAAGCCGCGGAGGTGGGTGAGGACTTCCGCGATCGATCCGGCGGTCGCGGCGGCCATGAACCGCCGGGTCACCGCGTCCTCGCTGCGCTGTCCGCTGGAGCGCAGCCGTGCCATCGCGGAGCCGAAGGAGGTCCCTGGCATGTGTGCGGGGGTGGAGGAAGACTGCTGGTGCAAGGCATACAGGGTCAGCGCGGCGTGCGCGGCCTGCTCGGCCCAGCTCGGCTCATCTCCCTGCCAGGACAGGCTCTCCGGCACCGACCCGACGGTGAGAGCCCAGATCTCGGGGACGCTCCCGGCTGGCTTACCCAAGCCGCGCCGCAGCCGCGCAAGGTCGGCCCGCGCGGCCGGTGAACCGCGGAGATAGTCCCGCTGCAGCCGGTCGATCCGGCTGTCCAGGGCCCGGCCGAGCGGCCCCAGTCGCCGCGGGCGTTGCGCTGCCGCCGACGAGCCGTTGCCGGGCACGTCGGTCGATGTCGTTGTCATCCAGCCACCTCCACGGGAGTCTTCGCATCGATGTAAGCCAGCGGCAGCACGCCGCGAAGCGCGTTGTTGAACCACACCTCGGCCAAGGGCACGTTCACCAGGCGCTGATTCACCGGCCGGCCCGTCCACGCCGCCGTCGGGGCACCCGCGACCAGCTCGTCCCTGATCGGCCAGCACGCAGCACGGACGGTGCGCTGCCACCCAGAGCGAGCCTCGACGAGATCGCAGCCGGGCCGCAGGCCGGCCAGCCACGTCCGGTACGGCTGCTCGAGGGCGGCGTACAACCGTTCCTGCGCCGCCGCGCCCGCGCCGGATTGCGGTGGGGCGCCGGCTGCCTGAGCCAGGTTCTCCGCCAGCCGCCACACACAGCTCGCGGCCGAGTTGGCGTCGGTGACCGCGCCGTCCGCCGTCCGCCCCGCAGCAGGCCGGTCCTGCCGCAGCAGCACCGCAGGCAGCGGCAGCAGGTCGTCGAGGATCTCCGCGCACGTCGCGTTCTGCGCGCCGTACTCCATCCCGTGCACCCGCAGCCGGACGACAAAGGTGTCCGGCAGGTGACCTTCCTCGATCAGCTCGCTCAGCCACTGCAGCACGCCGGGCGCCAGCAGCCGTGCCGGGTCACCGCCGGTGCTCCCGCGCGGCGAGATCGACGGCAGGAGCGCCGCGAGACCTCGCCACACCGACCGGCTCGGGTCGTGGCGGCGCGGCATGTACACCGGGTGCCCGGCCTTCTTGCTCTGCGGCTCGCTGTAGCGCCACGCGGTGTGCGGTTCGACGTTCTGCCGATTCTGCGGCGCCATCCGATCACCGTTGGCCAGGACTACCCCGGTCACACCGTCACGACTCCCCTGCAGCCGGACCCGGCGGGTCTGCCAGGTGTAGCACTGGATAGCCCCAGCCACCGGCCGCTCCTCGGCCCAGGCGGCGCCGTCGGGATCGCGCTCCCAGGGCGGCACATCTGCGGCACCACCGACCCGCACGTAGGTCTGCGCATCACGGGCGATGAGGTTCAACAGCAGTGTTTCCCGGATGTCGGCGCCTTGGGCCAGCACGCCACCGATCTGGCCGGACCAGCCCGGCCCGATCGGGTATCCCTTGCCGTTCTTGACATGCCGGTCGCCCACCGCGCCGGACTTGATCCCCGACGGGTCGAACGCCTGCACATGGACCAGCCACCGGGCCGCCTCGGCCGCGGTGATCCGGACGAGACTGGCCGCCGAGCGTGTGGTGAACAGCGGTTCGCCGTTCGGGACGTCCGCGACGATCTTCTCCAGCGCGGACACCTCGTCCTTCGCCGTCCGCAGCCCAGCCACCTGAAAGAACGGCGCCCATGCGTCGAACAGGTCGAACCGATCCCGCACCCGATCGGCATAGGCGTGCACCCGTTCCATCGGCAAGGCCGGCTGCTCCCACAACGCTGCCCAGGCCGGCTGATCCGCCGGGCCGTCGAGGGCGCGGTGCAGGAACGCGACCAACAGCCGGGTGATCGCGAACGCCTGCGTCGACACCTCACCACCGATCACCGATAGCGCCGGTGCCTGCTCGAACACCTCGAGGATCGAGACATCCCTCTCCTGCCCATCGCCGGTGAGCACGGTGATCCACGGTTCGTCCAGCAGATTGAAGGCGTTCGAATCCCGCCCGCTAGCCATCATCATTGACACATCTCCGTTGTCAGAGCCAGCAACGCAATGGATATTCCGCGGGCAGGACCACCGTCAGGCAAACACACGAACACCAAATCAGCGGAGGACCCGGTTCAACCACACAGCGCACCGCACAAACCCAAATCTCCACACAAGCAGGGCAGGAACGAACGTCACGATCACCCAGACTGGATTCATCTCATGCACAACAGTCTGGGCTGCAACGAATAGCGAGGCGGAGGGCAAAAAGGTGACCCCGGCCGCCACGGACAAAATCGTCAACGATCTGCTGGTGAACAGGCATTCGCAATGGCACCTACCGGGTTGCGGATGCAGCTGCGCAACACCGTCCTGATCTACACTGGCCATCGTCTTCCCCTGTCGCCGTATCGGACTGCACACGGGAAGAAGGGCGGCCTCGTTCCAGCGAGGCCGCCCACCTCACGGTGGACGTCCCGCCCTTCTCCATCCCCGCCTGACGCGGGGACCACGAGCACCATCGGCCGGCGACCAGCATCGGCCCAAGATCACCCCGGTCTTCGTCCACCGGGAACAGCCGCCCGCGTGCGAGCCGAGGCTATGACAAGCATCTGCCCCTTTGATTTTGATCGCCACATGCGTCGCCATGCTCACCTGCCTGCGGAAACGCCGGGGCAGGCGAGTGTCCTGGTTAGTTGGCACGGTTGAACACTTCCAGTCCTCGTTCCGGGGTGTAGCGGACCCGGCGGTCGGTGATCTGGCCGTATCCGTCGCGGTCGACGATCAGCGCGGGCTGGCGGTAGATCAGCGGCGAGTCCTCCCAGGCCGGCGGGGTAGCCTGCCACAACTGCTCCTCGGCCTCGGCATTGCTGAAGGTCAGCGGCAGCCGCAGCACGCACGACGCCATCGCCTCCGCAACCGTCTCCGGCGGGGTTGTTGCCCGGGGAATCGACAGCCGGCCGTATCCGTCCGCGAGCCAGCCCGGGGTATGCCAGTCGCCCGATCCGTTGTCGCAGACCACCAGGACTTCCAGGCTCGGCGCCCCGTCCCGCACTTGCCCGCGGCCTTCCTGCGTGTCGTCGACTTCGCCCACCCCGGCCGAGACCCAGCCGCTGATCGCCTTGCCCGGCGGGCCCGGGTTCGCGATCTGGAAGGTTTCCGCTCTGCTCTCGCGTCGCGCCGCGCGGTCCTGCGCCAGCTGCCGGGCGGCGTTCATCGCGTCCTGCCATTGGTCGGGGCCCACGGGTTCGGCCATGTAGGCGCGCTGGACGAGGGGCGCGATCTCGTCGGGAAGCCGGATGCCCGTACCGAACCGTTCTCGCAGCACAGCGGCGGCGCGCAGCAGGGTGTGCGCGCCATAGACGTACCGCTGAGCTGCCTGCTCCAATTCCGGCGGATCCTGGGTGAAGTCCGCACCCGTCACGAACACCCGAGCCACCTGCAGCGGAGCCGGCCGATCGGACTGGTTTTCCCCGCGCTGGTGTCGGTGCAGCCGCCCAATTCGTTGCAGGACCAGGTCAAGCGGAGCGAGATCAGTGATCAGCAGGTCGAAATCGACGTCCAGGGACTGCTCCACTACCTGCGACGCGACGACGATGTGCCGGTGTGGCCGGCCGATCGCGCGGTCCGGCGGGCCGAAACGGTCCAGCAGCGCTTTGTCCTTGCGCATCCGGTCCGCGGCGATGAACCGGGCATGCGTCACCGTCACCTCGCCCGGGAACTCCGCCTCCAGACGGTCGGCCGTGTCCAGGACTCGCCGCACGGTGTTACGCACCACCAACGCCGTTCCGCCGTCGGACAGCCGCTCGCGCAACAATTCTGTGAGTTCATCCAGATCGTCGAGTCCGCCGGCGAAGGTCTCGACCCGCACGTCGGTCGACCGGCCAGACGGTCGAGCAACCCGCGACGACACCGACGCACCCGCGGTCCAGGTCAGCACCGGATAGCCGATGTCACCATCCAGACAGCTCAGATCCGCGGGACTGTCCGGGGCCTGGCCTGCCCTGTACGCCTGCACCAACGCCTGGCGCTGCGCCGCGGGCAACGTCGCCGACAACGCGACCACCGGAACCCGATAGGCCCCGAGCCAGCTGAGCACCTTGGTCAGATACGAATTCATGTACGCGTCGTAGGCATGGATTTCGTCGATCACCACGACCTTGCCCGCCAGTGCCAGGTGCCGCAGCATCAGGTGCCGCGCCTTCAGCCCCGCGAACAACACCTGATCGATCGTCACCACGGCGAAATTGGCCAGCAGTGCCTTCTTCCGCCCCGACAACCAGCCATGCGCCGCTACGGCATGCGCGCCATCACCCGGCGCATCATCACACCCGATCTCCGCCAGCCGACCCGCCCGCACCAAGCCCTGGAACAATCGGTTGAACCGCGCTCGACCATGCCCCAGCATGATCGAACCACCGACCTTCTCCTCCGCCGCGGACATCGCGTCCAGCCACGCAACGACCCGGTCGAACATCGCATCGCTGGTCGCCTGTGTCGGCAACGCCACCAACACCCCGCCCGCGCCCCACCTGGCGGCCAAAATCTCCGCCGCCGCCAACGCGGCCTCGGTCTTGCCCTCGCCCATCGCCGCCTCGACGATCAGCAGGCCCGGCTCGGGCATGCTCTGCGCCACCTCGCACGCCGCGGTCTGCACCGGCCGTGCCACCGCCCCAGCCGGCAGCCGAAACCGCGTCGCGAACAACGCCTCCGTGTCCGGCATCTGCGGCCGCCACGGCGGCGGAAGGCGCAACGTCGCCAGCGCCCGCCGAACCCGCTCCGAAGAATCCGCCAGCGCCGGCAACGGATCATCATGGAACGGCAGCAGGTCACTGTTGCTCGCGATCCAGTCCGACACGATCACCACGGCTGTGGCCAGCACCTGAAACTGCGTCGTCAACTCGACGGCCTGCCAGGACTCTAAATACCGGTCCGCGCCGGAATGGCTCGTCATCCATTCGGCCAACTCGACCTGCACAGTCGTCCAGCGGCCCTCGCCGTACAACCACGGCACACCCACCGGCGTCGCCGCCCGCTCCGCATCGGCATCCGGCGGAACTCCGTGATGACCGCCCAGCACCACACCCCACGTCCGGGCCGCAGACCTCGACCACCCTTGCCTCACCAACCAGCGAACCAGCAGATGATGACCGGCAACCGAATGGTGAGCTGCATGCCGCTCAGGCAAGGCCCCTTTACTCAACGGCATGTACAGGCCGTAGTCACACATCCGCTGCGCAAGCAGCGTGCACTGCACGGCGAACGCCGGTGTCGCCTTACCCAGATCGTGCAAGCCGGCCAAGAATCGGACCGCTGCCCGTGCCTGCTCGACATCACCACCAAAATCCGCGGCAAGCAACCGGACCACGCTCGGCGCCAGCCAACCCCCGAACAACGCATCCGCAACCCCAGCTGCGTCGTCCAGGTGCTGCCACAACGGCAACCAGCCGCCACCCTCATCCACCGACTTCGCCCAGACCGACCGCCCAGCCGCACTCACCGAAACCGGCACCGCCCACCTCCAAGCAGACCCTCGAGAGCGCGCACTATCGCACAAGCCACCGACAGAAACCGGCAAGCACGCGATTCCCACACTGGAAGCCCACCTACGCATCAGGATCCGCTCTCCAGACGAGCGCTTCCTGCGAATCAGATACCTCATTAGCGGCTTCCAACTAGCAGACAGCTACGACTCACGGTCACCGCACCGAGCAGGCTGCTGCCCAACCGCGCAGAACGCAGACCCTCCCAACTCAATCATTCCTCGGCAGCGACCTTTTACTGAGTGGCCAACCCGACCCCGTCGCACCGACAGCGGCCGACCACAAGTCGCGCTAACTAGTCTCCGGCGGCCGACCAATCGTTACGGCGACTCAACGACACGTCCGCCTGTCCCCTCCTCCTGGGGACGCCGGAGCACAGCCCACCTCGCGCCGCATGGGTTGCTTCTGCGGATCATCCCTGCGGGCGCAGGGGAGCACGGACCCGGGTTTACTTGACCGGGCCAGGGTCTCGGATCATTCCCGCGGTCGCGGGGAGCACCTGTCCATCTCGCCGTCACCCTCGTTCAATGGTGGATCATCCCCGCAGGGGCGGGGAGCACGTCGCCACCGGGGATTTTGCATCCGGTCAGGCCGGGTCATCCCCGCGGGTGCGGGGAACACACCGAGGTCAATGCGGTATCCGTTGTCATCCACGGAGCATCCCCGCAGGGGCGCACTTCTCACCAAGCAGATTCGCCGCGCCCTGCGCCGGATCATCCCCGCAGGCGCGGGGAGCACTGCCACAGGTCGTCGTCGATCTCGAACACCAGCGGATCATCCCCGCGTCCGCGGGGAGCACGCCATCAGGTACTTCGACAGGATCTCGATGCACGGATCATCCCCGCGTCCGCGGGGAGCACCTCACCGCCCGGCTGCGGACCTGTTCGTCAGCCGGATCATCCCCGCAGGTGCGGGGAGCACGGTCGATCTCACCGGTCATGCGTCGTCACCTTCGGATCATCCCCGCCGGCGCGGGGAGCACGTGGGCAGCGAGTTCTTGCTCATCACGTCGTTCGGATCATCCCCGCAGGCGCGGGGAACACGAGGGTGCCGATCACCACCGAGTAGAACAACATCAGGACCCACCACCTGCGGAATAACCTGAGCGCAGGCCCCGGGAATAACGTGAGCGTTCACACACGCCGGTGCCGTTCAGCTGGGTGACCTGCGGATCATCCCCGCAGGCGCGGGGAGCACGTCATGTAGGCGCGGAAGTCGGCGAGCTGCTTCGGATCATCCCCGCAGGCGCGGGGAGCACGAGTAGGTCGAGCCAGTCTGTAGTGCTCTCGTCCGGATCATCCCCGCAGGCGCGGGGAGCACCCGGCGCCTTGGACCACGAAGCCCTTCTTCCTCGGATCATCCCCGCAGGCGCGGGGAGCACATCCTGACCTTCCTGCACGCGGTCCTGTGGCGCGGATCATCCCCGCAGGCGCGGGGAGCACGTTCGTGACGTACGGACATGGTTCAACACCAACGGATCATCCCCGCAGGCGCGGGGAGCACGCCGTCCGCGCCCAGCCGGAAACGTCCCACGCCGGATCATCCCCGCAGGCGCGGGGAGCACGCCTTGGGCGGCGCCGGCTGCGGCCTGCTGCCCGGATCATCCCCGCAGGCGCGGGGAGCACGGGAATCCGGTCATGGTCACGGATGAACCGATAGGATCATCCCCGCAGGCGCGGGGAGCACTCGGAGGGGAATAGGTCGGCATGACGGATACACGGATCATCCCCGCAGGCGCGGGGAGCACGACGCGCCCTACAACACGATCCAGAACCTGTACGGATCATCCCCGCAGGCGCGGGGAGCACGTTCCCGTGCCCTCGTAGCGGCTGACGTGGGACGGATCATCCCCGCAGGCGCGGGGAGCACGGTGAGGTAAGCGACCGGCGAGTCCGGGTCAACGGATCATCCCCGCAGGCGCGGGGAGCACGGCGTCATGTGCCACTTGGTGAACGCGACAGACGGATCATCCCCGCAGGCGCGGGGAGCACACTTCTTGACCTGGGACTATAGGTGCCACCCTACCGCCTTTGCTTCACTTTCCTCGCGCGCTCAAGGCGCACCCAACATTCATCGGGCAGGGACCTCTGCCTCGTTGAAGTCAGCGATGACCAGACACATCTACCGGTGCGCTCTCAGGGCGCACCACCGCCACAAGACTCCGCGACGTCACCGCGCCGACCCGAAGCTGCTTCCGCAACGTCTCCGCAGAAATGGGTCGCCGGTACTGTCGCCAATGTTCAGCATCCGCCCGACGAGCACGCTTCACGAGTTCCTCGCCAAGGCCAGCGGCCTCGCCAGTCGCTGGTCCCACCCGCGCGTCTCGCTCCAGGCCTGTCAGTTCCGCTGCGTCCTGCTCCAGGCTGTCACCCACCAGATCCGCAAACGAAGACCCGGTCGGTGGCCCCGACCCTAGATCGGTGCTCGCGGCGCTTAACGCCCGAAGGAGCCCGGGACCCGCTTCGCAAACCCCGACAAGCAGGAGTGGGCCAACACCGTCGAACGCGGCCTTCCCCCAATGCCCAGCGAACACCGGATCGGCGACGTTCAACAGCAAGGTCACCACGCTCGCCGCTAACAGCAAACGTCGCGCCGGCCGCAGCACCTCCTCGCTAGCCCCAGACAGCGCCAGGTGCCGCGTACCGACGACCAACCCCAGCACCGTCAGGTCAACAGCTGGCGCCACCAGCGGCGCCACGAACGCCGGTACTTGTAGCTTCAACGCCAGGTTGAGGACGTTCCCAAACCCAAACAGGAATGTGAGCCCAATGACCATGCCCATCGTGACTGTGACAAACCGAGCAACTGCCTGCGAGTTTGCGCTCATGACGGGCTCCCACCCGGGCCCGACAACTCGAAGCTCGCCTCGACCACCAACGTGCCGATGAATAGTCCCTGGTCAGACCCGTTCCCATCCTTGTGGTGTCCTGTCGAGGATTCGAACCTGCGACACAACTCACAAAGGCGGTTCGGGCCGCATCGGAAGGGTCACATGCATACTTCACCGATCACAAGTGGGATCGGTGAACCAGCTAGCCGGAGGACACGGTCGAGGCGCGCCGTTGAGCTTGATCATCGGGCAGTCGTGTTCGCAATGTCGGCGAGGAAGATCAGCTCGTGAGGTGTGGCGTCAGCTGCACTGGGATTCGACCGAGATGGGCCGATCCGGGCAGGTCGGGCACACGAAGAGGTAGAGGTCTCCGACGTCACCGATCATCAGGTCCAACCGGTCCGGATGGGCGCTGTCGGCAGGAATGACGCTCTCCTGCACCGATTCCGACACCACTGCCCGGCCCTGGATGGTGTGGATGGCGGCGTCGAAGTGCTCGCCGAGCCCGATCGTGGTGCTGGTGGTGCAGCCGTCGGCCAGCTCGAACCGGACCTGTTTCACGAAGTCCGTCCGGGCTCGTTCCTCGAGCGGCATCCACGTCCGCCAGGACGTGTTGCCCCATTCGGCGGTGGCGACCGTGAGCAGGTGGTCCATGCGATGCCCGCGGTCGCACTCCGGCCAGCGAGGGTCCTGCACCCAGTTGATCCAGCCGCCGATCTTGGACCCCGGAGCAGTCGACAGGTGTTCGCCGTAGGACCAGTCCTGCCCTTCCTCCCACTCCGCGACCCGCTCCCGCATCTGGTCGGAGGGCAGATCCAGCCAATGCGGGAACTCCACCACCCGTTCCGGCGAGATGCGGCAGGCCGCCGGCAGGCTGTCCTCGTCGCTGAGCGCGCGATCCGGCTCGGTCGCCGCGCCCACCGCGGTCACGCTCGCCGAGTCCCGCCACCACACGACGGGCCGCGGAGAGTAGTAGGGCTCGTGCTCGGTCGGGCACCACAGGATCTGGCAGACATCGGCCGCCTCGGGAAACGGCAGCTCCGGGAAGTCACGCGCGTAGAACTGCGCGATCGGCACCATCGGCAGCGACATGGCCGGGCCGTCTGCGAACTCCGTCCGCCGTAACACCCGGATGTCGGTCTCCAGCCGCGTGAACTCCCGGCTCAGAGAGCTGCTCTCGGGGTGGCCGATCGCGCCGCTGAGCTCGTACATCCTTGCGCGGACCTCCTTGAGGCGCCGCTGCAGCTCCCGCCCCCGGGTGCTGGTCAACGGCCGAGGATCGGGGTGGTCGGCCGAGCACACCGGCCACGCCTCCTCCGCCGGCCACAGCACGGGCCCGCCCAGCGACGACTCCCGTACCGTTACCGCACTCTGCCACGGATGCAGCCGCACCGTCGTACGCGCCAGCCCCGCCAGCTCCGGAAACAACGCCCCCAGGTCCACCGGTCTCCCCGGCGTCGTGAACCCCATCAACCCGACCTCCTCCGTCGCACCCGAAAGTGCGTGGTTCCACCGGCTTCAGCCGTTACCCGGGGAGACATTCGAGGTGCGCAGCCACCATGACCCACAGCCCGAGCACCAGCCCACAGGCGCTACATGCATATCCGCACCGTGCAGAGCTAGCGGTACTCCGCGTGGGGGAGCCACTCGTCGTTACCCATGTAGGTTGACGGTACCCGAAAGATCGGGAGTTCGTGGTCGAGGCGACGGTGAAGAATGTTGTCGTCGCCGACGTGCGTGAGAATTTCCCAGATCACCTCGATGGTCCCGCCATTGTGTTCCGACCATTCGAGCAAGTCCTGGCTGTAGTAGGCCACCGGCCACTGGTTCGGGTCGTCCGGCTTAGTCAGCCAGCAGAACATGCCCCCCTGCATATCATTACCCCACGGCAGAAGCCCACCGGGTTCCGGAAACAACCGGTAGTCCGTGTCCTCCAGGTAATCCAGGTCTCTGTCGCCGATAACTTCGATCGTGTTTCGAACGTCCTCCCTCACGAATTTCTCGAAATCAGTTCGTTCATCGATCGGATTATTAAAACTTACAGCGTTTCGAAAAAAACCTGACGGGAAAATGGACATCATTTCTTTGTAGTCGTCCGGCAGCGTGATACCAATTTCCCGTTCGACAACATCCCAGCCTCTACCCTTCTTGATCCCGCCGGCCCAGTGCGCAGCTTTGGCGAGTTCTTCGATCGAGTGTCTTGCGCGTGGTTGAATCATGGCTCCTCGCTGGCTCGGTGAGGCAACTGTGCTGGTGACGCTATCAGTAGCAGCCGGCTTGGGTAACTTGTCCGCCACCGTCGACGTTTTTGATGGTGGCGTGGCAGAAGTAGCCGTTGTTGCCGACGGCGTCAATGAAAATCCACTGCGGTGCCCAGGCGGTGTTGCTGGGGTATTGCACCCAAACCTTGTAGACGATCTCCGGGTTCGTAGGAAGCGCCCGAGCGGTGGCGCTTTCGATCTTCTTGACGTCGGGGTTGTTGACCTTGATGTACTGGTTGACGATGTTGATCAACGAGCCTGAGCCGCTGAACCGGTTCGGGATCAGATGGCCACGCTGCATGGTGTTTCCGTCGAACCCAGCGGGTGTAGCACGGTAGGTTCCTCCCTTCACGCTCTTGGTGACACAGGTGATGCCGCCGCGTGCGCGTTGCGCCGGGTCGCCGAGGTAGGTGAAAGGTTCGAGCGGGTCGTTGTGGGGGTCATCGGGTTTCATGGTGCCGTTGGCGCAGTCGTCTACCATCTTCTTGTCTTTGGTGGGGTCGAGCCGGAGCCCGGGTGCGGGGTCGACCTGGGGGATGGGTTTCTTGAGTTCGTCTTCTTTGTCGATGACGGTGCAGGGGGCGGTCCCGGCGGTGGTGGCTGCGGTGAGGCTGCGGCATTTGAGCAGGTCGCGGACGAGGTTGCGGAGGTTGGTGGTGATGCGTCGGGCTGCGACGACGGCGTCTTTGAAGGTGCGGATGCCTTTGACGATGCGGACGGTGGCGGAGACGGCGTCGGGGATTTTGGAGAGGACGGAGACGAATTTGAACAGTGGGAGGGCGTTGACGACGGTCATGATGCAGGCGATGAAGTCGCCTTCGGTGAAGCATTTCTTGGCGTCGGTGTAGCCGATGAGGTCGAGCAGGACCTGGCCGCCCTGGTCGGTGATGAAGGCCATCAGGCCGGCGTTTGCCTTGGCGCGGTTGGCGTTGTAGTCGTCGACGCCCTGCTGGCCCTTCTGATTGCGGAGGGTCGTTTCCTCTTCCGCGGTCAGGGCGGGGACGTCGCTGTCGTCGTTGATCGCCTCCTCAGCGGCTTTGCGCTGTTCCTCTTCTTCGGCTTTGCGCAGCTCGTCCTGCAGCTGGGCGAGTTCGGCTTGGATCTGCTTGCCGTCTGCGGCCGCGTTTTTGGCGCGGGTTTCGGCGTCGCGGGCGTAGTTTTCGGCGTTGGTGGCTGCGTCGTAGGCGTCGTTGGCGTGCTGCTGGGCGCGGTCGGCGGCGTCGCGGGCCGCGGCGGCGTCCTTGGCGGCTTGGTCGGCTGCGCGTTGCGCGGCGGCGGCGTCCTGTTCGGCGCGGGTGGCCGCGGCGGAGGCTTCGTTGGCTGCGCGGGTGGCGTTGTCCGCGGCTTGGCGGGCAGCGCGGGCGTCGGCGGCGGCCTGGTCGGCAGACAGCCCGGCCAGTGCGGCGTCGGCGGCGGCCTGGTCCGCGGCGGCGCGGGCGGCGCGGGCGTCGGTTTGGGCTTGGGTGTCGAGGGTGTTCGCGTCCGCGGCGGCTTGGCGGGCGCCGGCGGCTTCCTTGGCCGCGTCGGCCGCGGAAAGCTGAGCGTCGGCGGCGGACTTGGCCGCGGCGGCCGCCGAACTGGCGGCGTCGGCGGCGGCTTGGTAGGCCGGGGCGACCTCGCCGGAGGCGTTCTTCGCCGCTTCGGCCGCCGCGCGGGCTTGGGCGGTGGCGTCGGTCGCTGCCTTTTGGGCGGCGTCGACCTGGCTGGTGCCGGTGTCCTTCGCCCGGTTGGCGACGATCACCGCGAAGTCGGCGTCGATGTCGGTGTCGGCGAACGGTGTGGCGGTCCCGATCGCGGTGTCGGCGGGGTTGGCGATCCCGGACGCGGACTGCACCGCCCCGGCCGCAGCCCGGGTGGCGATGCCGGCCTGGGTGGCGGCGGTCGCGGCTTCCACGGCGGAGGCGTTGGCCTCGTCCTGGGTCCGTTGCGCCGCCTCCAACGCCTGCGCGGACTTGACCGCGGTCTGTTGTGCCAGGTCGGCGGCGTTGCGGGCGTTCTGCGCGGCCTGGGCTTCGGCGGCGGTGGCGTCCGCAGCAGCGGCCTGCGCGCGCAGCGCGTCCTGATGGACGAGCGCGGCCTCGGACTCGGCCCGGACCGCGTCCTGGTTCGCGCGCGCAGCGGCGGCCTGGGCTTCGTCGGCGGCAGTGCGGGCCTGTTCGGCGGCAGCCTGGGCACCGTCGGCGGCGGCGCGGGCCTGGGAAGCGGCCGCCTGGGCACGGTTGGCGGCGGCGCGGGAGTTGCTCGCCGCGGAGTTGGCCTGGATCGCGGAGGTGCGGGCGTTGGCCGCGGCCGTGCCGGCCACGTCGGCGTCCGTGCGGGCCTGGCTTGCAGCCGTGGCGGCCTGGTCGGCGTCCGCGCGGGCCTGGTGCGCGGCAGCCCAGGCACGGTCCTTGTCGCCCTGGGCGACCTCGGCCATGCCTTGGGCTTTCTGCGCGAGTGCTTCCAGGACCTGGGCCTTGCGGGCGAGGGTGTCCGCGGACTTCGTCACCTCGGCGGCGCGGTCGCGGGCGTCGTTGGCCTGGGATTCCTGGGTGCGGGCGTCGTTGTCGGCGTCGAAGGCGATCTGCTCCTGGTGCCGGGCGTCTTTGCTCCGGTCGGCGGCGATCTGTTCCTGCTGCTCGGCGTCGCCGCGGCGCTGGGACGCGATCGTGGCCTGCGCGTCGGCGTCCCGGCGTTTCTGGCCGGCGATGTTCGCCTGCTGCACGGCGATGTCACGTTGCCGCGCGGCCTCCTGTGCTTTGGCTTCGGCCTCGGTGCGTTTGGCGGCGGCCTGCTGGCGCCAGGTTTCGGCTTCCTGGCGTTTGGCTGCGGCGGTGTCGCGCTCGCGTTCGGCCGCGGCGCGGGCGTCCTTGACGTTCTGGGCGTGCTGCTGCGCGTCGTGTAGCGCGGCGACCGCATCGGTGTGGGACTGCTTCGCGCGCAGCGCCGCATCAGCCGCGGCGGCGGCTTGATCGGCGGCGGCCTGGGCCAGCTGCTGGGCGGCCGCGGCGTTGGCTTCGGCGTTGGCGCGCCACTGCCGGGCGTTTTCCTCGTGTGCCTTGGCTTTTTCGGTGGCGTCGGTCGCGGCGGCGTCCGCGGCGATCGCGTCGATGGCGTGCGAGGCGGTGTCGCTGGCCTGTTTCGCCGCGGTCGCCGAGGCACCCATGGACTGCACGACCTTGGCCCACTCGGCGCCGTGCGGCATCCCGTTCTGCACCAGCAGGTTGGCCTGCGCGACCGCCGCACCCGCGGCGGCCTGCGCGGCCTGGGCGTCGGTGGCGGCGTTGGCGACGTGGCGGGCGACGTCGTCCTTGGCCCGCTGATACAGCTCCGCGTGGTAGGTGTGCCCGGCCTGGTCCGCGGCCAACGTCTTGGCGGTGTCGCGGGACACGTTCGCGGCCATGGTCATGTCGTCGGCGGCGCGCTCGAGCGCCCGCACAGCGTCGGCGTGGGCGGCCAGCAGGTTCCGGCGCGCGGTCATCGCGCGTGCGGTGCGCTGCGCCAGATCCGAGGCGGCTTCGGCTTCCTTGCGCTGGCGTTCCAGGTCCTGCAGGTGTTTCTCTCGCGCGTCGGCGTCCCGCTGCGCAGCTTCCAGGTAGCCGGTGGCCAGGAACTGCTCGATCGCCGCATCGCCCTGCGCCAGTGCGGCTTTCGCGGCGGCGGACACTTCGGGTTCGCCACGGTCGGCGACCATCTGCACGTGCGCCCGCCGGCGATCCTTGAGTTCCTGGTCGTAGGCGTTGTTTTTGCGGTCCTGCTCGGCGGCGATGTCGCGTTCGTAGGCCAGGAAGTTCTCCCGCGCCCGGGCATCGCCTTTCAGCGCCCGGTCCACGGCGGCGTTGAACGCTGGCCCACCTTGCCCGGCCAGCGGCTCGATCTGTGCCCGGTTGGCCGCGTCCGCGTCGGCTTTCCGCTTCGCCGCCTGGGCTTTGGCGTCCTGCTGCCCGTGGGCGAAGAACGCGTCGATCGCGCCGGTGTCCCCGGCGTCGGTGCGGCGCAGCGTGTCCCGCGCCGCCTCCCGCACCTCCTCGTCCTCGTCCTTGCCCGCGATGTCGGAGATCAGGTCCCGCTGCAACTGCTTGAGCAGCGCCGCGTCGTCCGGATCTTCAGCCGGAGCAGCCGCATGGGCGTTGTCCGCCGCGGCAGGCTGTTTCGCCTCCGCCTGCCACTGCCCCGCCGCCGCACGGGGTGCGGACTCGGCGACGGCGGTCGCGCCTTCCCCGGCAGCGCCCGCCAGCAGCGCGGCGGTCACGGCGACCACGATTCCCTGACGCCATACCGGTCTGAGCAGGGTCGCTCGTCTCGGGTTCCGGAACAGTCTGCTCACAACAAACGCACCCCATCAGGTCGGAAAGCGCACGACGAAGAACACGGCGAAAGCCGTTGCAGGTCAGGGAAATCGGGGTCAGGCCGGGTCGGTCATCCGGTCGGAGCCGGCCTGGGCCTGGGCCGCGACGTCGGTCCAGTGCTGGGTCTGGCCGGTGGCGAAGGTGTCCTCGCCGGTCCAGGCGGTGTGGTTCTTCTCGGCCGAGGCGGTGATCGTGGTCCAGATCGGGTCGGTCTGGCCGCGGTAGCGGTCGGCGACCGTCTGCCAGTACCGGGCCTGCTCTGCACACAGCCGCTGCTCGTCCTCCCACGCCTGCCGGGCCGCGTCCGCCTTGTCCTTGCTCGTGGCCCACGCCCGCGCGGCTACCGCACGGGCCTGCTCGGCCGCGGCACCACTGGCGGCCAGCGCTTCCCGCTCGGCCTCCTGCGCGTCGGCGATCAGGCCGGGGATCAGCGCGAGGTAGCTCATCCCGGCTTCCTGGCTGCGCTGACGGAAGAACTCCACGTCCAACTCCGCCGCGGCCATCCAGTCGGTCGCGTAGAACTCGCGGATGTCGGCGTCCGTGCTGCCCTGACGCAGCGCGTGCTGCGCGGCCAGCCGCACCTGCTCCCCCGGATCACTCGACGCGAGCAGCGCGACGAAGTCGCGGTCGGCCTGCGCGATCACCTGCCGATGCTGCTCGTCAGCCTCGCGGGCCTGCGTGTCGCGCGCTTTCGCGTCGGCGAACCCGGTGCGGGCGAACCACTCCCGGTCCGCGTCACTGCCCTTCAGTACCCGGTCCGCGGCGGCGTGCACCAGCGGCGAGTACGCCGCGCTGTAAGAGGCCAGGACCCGCTGCGCGAAATCCCGGTTCCGGGCAGTGCTCTGCTCGGCCCGGCCGCGGGCCTCGGCGAACCCGGTCAGCACGAACGCCTTCAACGCCGACTCACCATCGGCCGAACGCATCGCATTCCATGCCGCCACTCGGACTAATGCCTCCGAGTGATACAGCGCAACCTGCCGCACCATCGGATACCAGACCGAATCCTCAATACCCGACACACGCATCGCAGACATTCGAGAACTGCCGACAGGATCGGCTACGGAATCCGTAACACCTGTCGTGACCAGCAGGGTTGCCACCGCTACACCAGTGACAAGAGCGCGCGAAACCACCCCAGTCCCCCTTTACATCCCCTAGACCGTGGGCTCACACAAGCTTGGTCAGATTGTCAGTAAAACCCCCACAAACGCCACCATAGTGACGACGGTCACACCTTGTAACGCGCCTTTGAGTGCCACCGATAAGCCGTTCGGTAAAGTTCCGATTACCTGCGCGACGTCCACCTTTCTCGGACGTCGAGCATTCTCATTTCCGCGCGCCTCGGGGCGCGCTTTTCTGCTATGCGCTGTTCTCTGAGCAGGGGGATACTGTTGAGACGCTCGAATCACTTTTCCGCGCTACCGGAGGAATGGCCGCGCCGGCTCGTAGCGCGCGCCGCGGCCGCCTTCCTCATCACCGGCATCGTCGGGACCGCGGCACCGGGCCTCGCGGCCGCAGCTCCGAGCACCGCCGCCGGGACCAGCGCGGCCACGGGGCAGCCGGCCGCGCGACGGGCGGATGCCGGTGACCGGGACTTCCGGCTGGCCGTCGGAGGGGATATGACCCCGGCGCCCGCCCGGCCCGCAACGCCGGCGGCGCAGTCCTCGGACGTGGACAAGGGCAACGCGGCCGCGCTGCTCGGCATCGTTGCCGGCCCGGAGCTGCTGATCCTGTCCGACCGTGACTTCGTCTCGGCGATGTACCGCGCGGCCGACGACCTGGACAAGGCGCGTCCGCTCGAGCCCGAGCACCAGACCGTGCGGGAACGCGCGATCGACGCAATCATCGCCGGCGACGACGCAGCCACCGCCTACATCAAGACCGGCATGGCCGCCGCCAACATCGCCGACCAGAAGATCGTCACCGACCGGCGCGAGCAGCAACGCATCGAGCGCGAGGCCAAGGTCCGGGCCGCAGCGCAGATCAGCGCGACCGTCACCGACACCGACCTCGCGAAGTCGGTCTACGACTTCATCGTCCTGCTCGACCTCAAGGCCGACGACCACAAGGACACCGCCGTCAAGACGGCCGCGCGCGCGGCACTGCAGGGCAATGCGGACGACCAATGGCGTTTCCTCACCGACGGCATCATCGCCGAGCACGCCAAGGACACCCAGCGGCTCGTCGACGAGGACACCAGCCGCACCGAAGCCGAGAAGGCCGAAGCCAAAGCCCGCGAGGCGCGGGTCACCGCGGCCTACTACGCACTGGGCCTCAGCATCACCGCAGACGACCCCCTCGCGAAGCTGCCCGACCAGAACTTCCTGCGCGAAGTCCTCAAACGAGCCCCGAAAGACACCGAGGTCTACACCGCTGCCTACGAAGCGCTACTCAGCTCCGCCCCGGCCGACTGGAAAGCCTACGTCGACACCGGCGCCCAAGCCGCGTGGCAGCGCGACTTCGACAAGGACATGAAGAAGCACGACGACGAGAACATCAAGGCCATCACCGAGATCCGCACCCGTGCCGCCAAGAGCGCTGTCCACCCCGACCTTGTCGCCGCGGCCGACGCCGCGCTCGCCGGCACTCCGCTCGACCGGGCTCGTTTCGTCGCGACCGGCCAGAGCCAGCATCAGAACCAGACCATCCGCACCGTCGGGTGGTTCACCGGCGACGACTCCTACATCACCGACGCCGGCACCAGCGCCAAGCTGGTCACCTGGACCCAAGGCAGCCACCCGGAGATGACGTGGAAGGTCGGCGCCGGGCTCAGCGACCCGAGCTGCTTCTCCTTCGAATCCACCACCCACCCCAACTCCTACCTCCGCTGGCGCCCACCCACGGACGGCAACCGCGCCTACGCCGACATCGCACCTACCGACGGCACCGACAGATTCCGGCAAGAAGCGACCTGGTGCGTCAAACCCCTCAGCGGGGAGAATCTCGACGTGGAGATCCACCCGATCGGCGCGCCGAATGCCTACCTCTTCCTTCCGGGCGCCCGCGATCCCAATCCCGACCCTGTCTATGCCCAGGTCTGGCACTTCGACACGCCGCAGGCACCGACGCCATTCGACCGGCGCTACAACGCGGACAAGAACCTGCAGACCCGGCTGGGCAAGCCGACCGGCGACCCGGTCCTCACTGCCGACAACACCGGCTACCGCATCTACGAGAAGGGCCGCCTCTACCTGACCTACGACGAGAACAAACGGCCAGTCGTCGCAGACGTCTACAACGGACCGGCGCTCGACAAGCTCATCTCCTTCTTCGGCGATTCGCTGCTGCAGCAACACATCCGCGGTCAGTTTGACGATGAGGATGAACCCGGTGGACAGATCATTGCCGTGCTCAGGCCAGCGGACGGGCTTGATCTCCAGATCCTCTGGACCGCCCAGACCGGCGCCCACGAGATCCACGGTCAGATCTCCATCACCTGGAACCAAAAAACGCATTTCGAGGTCGGCTATCCGACCACCGACACGATCTCGTCGCCCACTGGCGGTGCGGTCTACAACCGCTTCGCACGCGGCTCGATCTACTGGAAGCCCGGTATCGGCACCCGCGTGGTGTCCGGCGAGATCCACAAGAAGTACGCGTCGCTGAACTACGAGAGCGGCCCGCTCGGCAACCCCGTCACCGAAGCCACCCCCTTCGGCACTAACGGCGGCCTCGTCCAGCGGTTCGACGGCGGTTCGATCTACTACACCCCCGCAGGTGGCGCCACCGTCGTCTACGGCGACATCGCCCGCAAGTACGCGGAATTCGGCAACGAGACCGGCAGCCTCGGCTCCCCCGTCTCCGACACCACCACCGCCAGCGACGGCAAAGGCCAGTACGTCACCTTCAGCAACGGTGCCGCGATCTACTGGTCACCCGCCACCGGCGCCCACGCGGTCTACGGCAACATCCTGATCAAGTGGAACCAGCTCGGTGCCGAGAAATCCTTCCTCGGCTACCCGACCAGCGACGAACTCCCGCTGCCCAAGGGCCGGCGCACCACCTTCACCGGCGGCCGCATCGACTGGAGCAGTGAAGGCGGCGCCACCGTCGCCTACTCCACCATTCCCGTCACCGCGAGGGCCGTCGAGTTCAAGGGAGTCCAATCCGGACGCTGCATCCAGATCGCCGGCGTCGGCAACGACGCCCTCGCCGACTTCGCCGGCGCCGAGCTGTGGGACTGCGGCGCCACCGCACCCAAACAGATCTGGGACGTCGTCGACCTCGGCAGCAACAAGTACGCCTTCAAGAACCGCAACTCCGGAAAATGCCTCGACCTGTACGACGCCGGTGCGGGCAACGGAGCAAACATCGCCCAATACAGCTGCCACTACGGCGCCGCCCAGCAATGGGAAATCACCACCGCCCCCGGCAGCGCCATAGCCCTCCGCAACATCGCCTCCGGCAAAGTCATCGAAGCCGCCAACAGCCAAACCGGAAACGCCACACTGGTCCAGCAATGGATGGACCTCGTCCACCCCAACCAACAATGGACCATCATCCCCGTCTAGCACCGCGACACCACGAGAGCCGGGCACCGCCGACACATTCGGCGACGCCCGGCTCTCGCCATCCGAATCACCAGCGCGACGGACTCAACCCAGCAACCCGCCAAGCACGACAACCTATCCAAATTTGTGCAAACCGGGAATGCAAAACACCTCCCGATCCTCTAGAAAGAACCTGGTGCGTACCTGCATGATTTCTTGCAGGCTGGCGCAGAGGAACTCGGAGTGCAGGAGGGATGCTATGGGACAGTCAGGCCAGGTATCAGTCTGGGTCCCCATCGCCGTTGGCATGATCGGTCTAATTGGCGTGATCGTCGGTCAACTCATTAATGCCCGACGAGAGGATCGACGGTGGAAGCGTGATCAGCAACGTGAGGACGTTCGGTGGAAACGTCAGCGCGAAATTGAGCTACTGCGACTCACCCAGGAGAGTCGAGCCCATTGGCGCGATATCAGGTTGCAAACTTATGGAAAGCTGCTCCAAATCGTAAATCGGATCGTACAGCTCTCACGCGAGGCTGTGTATGCGCCAAAGACCGAGGTGGAAGCCCAAGCCGTATTCGATGAATACAATCAAAAAAAGGACGAATTCCTGAGCGCAGCACTCGAAGCGGTCATAATGACGGAATCATCCAGGCTTGGTAGTCACATCGGCGAATACATGAACCATCTTGGTATATTCTTCCCCATTGTACGAATGCGGAAGGTACTCGCCGAAGGAAAAACTTTCCACTTCGATGATGACGAGCGAAAACGTGCGTCAGACGTACATAGGAGAAACCTTAACTATTTTCTTAGATTGCGCGATCTAATCAAGGAAGAACTGGGCGTAGTCGTGAAGGGTGCCGAAATTTCCAGCGAGGGTTAGTCCAGCACTGGACACAATGTCGTGCGCGTACTTACCGCCGCAAGTCGGACATAGTTCCGACTTGCTGCACACATCAGTCCCGCCGCGGCCAAGGCCTCCGTGCCATACGCCGTCGGCGCCACCGCCACGAACCCCGACCAGGCAGATCCAGTCGATCCTCACCACCCACGGGCTCTTTGCTCACCCAGCGAATCTACCCCGCTCCGCGCCGCGGACAGTGAATCACACGGACCGGCGCGCACAGCCGACGCGAGCACCGTGCAGCGCCGGTCGCTATGGACGAGTCGCGGTTCCCGCGGCGGAATCAGGGCGTCCTCGCCCGGTTGTCAGCCGATGCCGAGGACAGATTCGGCGGTGGTCCAGTCCGTCAACAGGGCGCGCTGGGCGGCGGAGAGGGTGGCCTTCTTCGCGCAGACGGCCTTCTTCACTGCGTTCTCGACGGAGTCCTTGCTGCGGGAGTTCTCGTTGCCGGCATGTGGTTCGGGCCAGAGGTTCTTCGGGTCCCGCGGCGCGCCGCCGACTTCGAGCGGGAGGAAATGGTCTTCCTCGTAGTCGCTCATGTTCGTGTCGGTGTACCCATAGTCGGCGATGCCCTGCTTCTTCAACGCATTGGTGTAGGACGTGGGCGGGCGGACCGTGGCGGTCCAGCCGGACACGCAGATCGTCGACCCGATCGTGGCTTGGGTGACGTCCGGGTTCGTGGCGCCCGGGGTGCAGGCCGGGTCCGGCAGCGGCAGGTAGGACTGAGAACAACTCGCCGCCGGCGCCGCCACACCTGTGATGGTGGTGGCCTCCGCGGCCGGCATCACCAGGCACAGCGAACCGGCCACCAGGACGGCAGGCACCGCAAACCGTGAAAGTCGAGACATCGAATGCTCCCTCCCCGGGAAATCGGTGCCCACAGCGTCCGGCACAAGCGGAGCAAACGCCACCGAACTTCGCAGGAAGCCGTGAAGAATTTACCTACAGCTCAACCAGACTGACCTCAAAGCGTGCAATCAGGAAGGAATCGTCGCGACGACGCGGCACGGGCCACCGCAGCCCGAGCCGGCAGAGGTCGCCGGCTTCGCCTTCGGACGACACAGCCCCGTGCTGGATGCAGATCGGCGGGTCCTACATGAAGACGACGAGGCGCCGACACCGTCACCGCCTCCGGGGTTGAACGATGGCGTACGAACGCGACGGCGCGGCAACCGGCGAGACCACGCTGCGGCCGGCTCGCGACACGACTGGGACAATGTTCGAGGTCTACGAGTTCGCATTGCTCGTGACTGATCGAATGGGCGCCTCTTCGGCAGCGCGTCGGTCACCGGAGCGCAGGCGGGACTGCGCGTCGTTCTAGTGGCCGTGGCCTCGTCCGTCGTCTCGGTCTTGCCGCAGTCGGCTCATCCACCGGTACATGTGGACGGGCACGTAGTGCTCCACCACCGTCTGCCACTGCCGGTCCGCCGAGAGCAGTTGGTACTTCACCAGGCCGAGCCGTCCGCCGTTCGCCCACGACACCTCGGCCACCAGCATCCCGGCGGCTTCGTAGCTGGTCTGAATACCGCCTGGCGTCGACTTGTGCAGGTGGTGTGGCGGGACGGGGAACAACCTGGGCACGTTCACCCAGACAGGCCGCGGCGGATCAATCCGCCGCCAACCAGACGGCCCCGATGATGTCGAACACATGTTCGACATCATCGCTGGACGAGTGGTGGTTCGCAACAGCGAGAGCGGTGCCGCAGCAGGTCACACAGACACAGGGTAGCTAACTAGCTACGACTGGCGCGTCCTTGCTGACCGCGGTCAGCAGGTATGCGGACCGGGCTTGTGGCCGACGATCAACCAGTGCTCGCCGTTAGCTTCCACCATGTACCTAACGGTGAAGATGCCCAGGGCCGGCCCGCCGGTGATCCCGTCCGCGCAGGAATCGATGGTGACGATGTCACCGACCTGCTCCTGGCCGGTTCCGCTGTGCGGCTGAAGGGATTCGTAGTAGCTGTTGAGATTGGTGACTTGACGGCCCAGGCCGATGGCAGCAGCGCGGCAGTCCAGGTAGCCGGTGTCGGCGGCGAACTGGCGTTGCGCTTGATCGGACATCACGGCGCAGGCACGGTCCGCCGACTGGTCCTGGGGCTGGGACTGGGGGTCGTGGGCCTCCTCGATTCCTTTGTATACGTAACGCACGGCCTCGGTGGGCGTCAAAGGGAGCACAGTCCACCGGTCGTCACCCGAGCCGCTGGGCGTTGCCGTCTTGCTCATGTCCAGCGTCGTGATGCCCGGCGCGGTCGCTCCCGCGGCTTCGCACGGAGTGCCGCTCCCGAGGTGGGCGCCGAGGAACCCGGCGCCGGTGAGCAGCGCGATCAGGGCCACTCCGCCGAAAGCGAGTCCGCCGGTGCCGACGCGCAGGGTGTGCTTGGAGTTGTCGACGTCGCCGCCAGCGACGATGCTGCGGCGGACCGTGCCGCCGGAGACCTCGACGTGCGTTCCGGTCCACCGGTGCGCCGAGACACCCGCCGCGGCCGGGACCAGACCGGCGAGCTGCTGCGCGAACCCTGAGTCACCAGTGGCGATGTCCTGCAGGACCGCAGCCACCATATGCTGACGCTCCGGGAGCTGCGGCTCCTCCCGCAGCTTCTCCAGCGCCATCGCGCCGGAGGCGGTGCCGCGCAGCCGCGGCTCAATCAGCCCGTAGAGCCGTTCGGCCGCACCGTCCTTGACCTTGTCCGCGACCTTCCCGGCGATCGCCGCCAGATACCCACCGGCCGCCGCGGCGGCCTGTGCTGCCAAATCAGCGATGTCCACGCAGTCCTCCCCGAATGCAGCGTTCACTTGAACACGACGGGTGACCTTACGCCTGTGACGCCAGTACGGACTCGGTGTTTGGCAGGCCAGCGGCGGTGATCGCTTGCCCCCCGAACGCGCTTTTCGACGCTTTGCGCGCGATTCCGCGGACGCGGGGCCGGATGTGATTGGCTGACCGTGTGACCGACCACCACCCGGCCTTGACGTACTCGATGATCAAACGGGGCCTCCGGCCGGCACGGACGGTGATCGTCTTCGACGGCGGTGACGCCTGGACATACTGGGCGCGCCGCGCGCTCTTCCTGGCGAACCAGGTCTGGGGAGGTACGGGGTTCGCGCTCGTCCCGCACCGCGCAGGCGTGGTCGATCCCGTCCTGCTGCGTGCCTGCCGTGCCTACGACCCCGACTACGTAGTCACCTTCGGACGCACGATCGCCGAGATCGACCACTTCCATCCCGGGGAACCCGGGGCTCAGGACGTCCGCGGCGCCCTGCTCACCGAAGCTGTTCACGCCGCCGCGAGGTCTGAAGGGTCCCCGAGTCTGGGACGTCCCAGCGCGGAGGACAGGCAGGCCCGCGACGTGGTTTCGAGTGCCTGCGCGCCGTATCAACTCGTAGGCAGCGGAGGACCGCTCGACGACATCTCCAGCCTCGTCTGCCCGTCGCCCGAGTTTCCCGCGGCCCTCGACGTCCCCGGCGCCTACCGCGGCCATGTCCTTCACTGCCCACCCTCGTGGGGAGGCCTGCTCGGGGTGGCGGTCGCGTCCCGGGCCGGTGTGGTCGACCCACCAGACCTCGCAGCTGCCGAACCGCCAGAGAACGCGGAGCCGTGGAAGCTGATCCGCTGGCTGCTCGATCAGGCTCCCGGCAGTCTCCCACGCAACCTGCTGTGGTTCCCGAACAACATCAGCACCGGCGTGCTCGCCGAGCAGTCCCCGTACGCGTTCGACCGAACGACAACCGGCGTCGGCCAGGTCGCCAGCCCATGGGGCGGCGACAAACCAGACACAGCCATCCTGGGCGACACCGCCGAGGACTTCGCGCTCGCGCGGCTGCGTCACCTGACCTATGGCCGCACGATCTGGCTGCCCAGCATCCTCGGCACCGAAGACATCACGCTCACCTTCCCGATCGTGTCCAAGCTGTACGGCCTGAAACACCGACCACGTGGGTGGAAATCCGGAGACCTGACCCTCACCTCGGTCTCCCGTCCGCGCGAAGAGCTGGTGGACTTCTGCGGACGGCTCGTGGCCAGCACCGCGGCCACCCTTCGCGCCGATTCCGTGCCCGCAGACGGAGCGCAGGCTGTTCCAGCCGCGGAGCTGAGCTGGCCAGGAACCGGTTTCACCTATCTGGCCGTCAACGAGCAGTTCGACGACATCCTGCCCGTTCCCACCGTCACCGACGAGACCGGCACCACCGAGATGATGGCTCCCCTGGCCGCACCGGTACTGAACAACCCGGCGCTCGCCGCGCATCACGGTTTGTCCTGGCACGTCGACATCACCTGGCCCGACCACCACGTCATCCGCGGTCGCCGCGTCGACGGGAGCCAGCTGTTCGGCGCCAAAACCAGCGAGTGGCTCACGCTGGCACGCAGCAGCCGCAACGGGATCTCCCACCGCGCCGACCGCCTCGACTCGGTACCCGCCGGGATCCAAGCCGACAATCAGCTCGCCCGCCCAACCTTGCGGAATCTCAGCCTCGCCACCTACCTCGACGCGAAAACCAACGAACGCGACATGATCACCCGCATCAGCGACGCTGGACAGCGCACCGCCCAGCTGACCCGCATGCTCGGCGGCCGCTCCCAATTCATCGCCCTGTTCGGCGGTCCGCTGCTCCCAGCGCTCCGCGACCTACTCCCGGCCAATTCGTCCACCTCGGACGCCTATCCGGCCGGCGACGGCGTCGCCCTGCACGCCGGCGAGGGCGTGCTCAGCTTCCCCGGCATCGTCGACCGCACCGGCAAGCTGTCCGACCAGGAGATCCGCGCCGAACTCGACCGAGCCCTGCGCGCACGGGTCCTGCGCCGCGGGCTGGTGCTGCGCTGCCAGTCCTGCCAGAGCAGACAGTTCCTGGTCGTCGACAAACTCGGCCAGACCTGGCCCTGCGAACGCTGCGACAGCGCAAACGATTTCGACCACACCACCTGGCACCACTCCACACTCGAGCCGACCTGGTTCTACGGCCTGCACCCGTTGGCGCAGCACCTGCTGCACGACCACGGCGACGTCCCCGCACTGCTGGCGGCCCATCTGTCCGGACCCGAGCGCGGGCGCCCGGTGAAGTACCAGGACGTCCCGGAACTGGAGTTCTTGAAAGACAATGAAGCGCAGGTCGAGGTCGACCTGATCGCCTACCGCGAGGACACCCTCATCGTCGCCGAATGCAAACACAGCGACGACCTGGGCGGAAAGGTGAAAGCCGCCCGGCGCACGGAGATCGACAAGAAGTGCCAGGCCGCCGCCTGGATCCAAGCCGACCAACTCGTGTTCGCGACCACCGCCCCGGCATGGAAGCCCGGCGCCGTAGGAGCGATCCGCGCTGCCGTACGCGAATTCAAGGACTGGCCGGTCTGCACCACGCCTGTCGTACGGCTCATCACGGGCCTCGGAGCGACCCGCCCACCCCAGGATGAAGTCCTCACATTCAATACATGACGCGAAGCGCAACCCAGTGGGCGCTTTCGGAACTCCCCGCGCGAGGCCCGCTCAGGCCCCGCGGGCGGGCTCGGAGTGGCTGGTGATTTGCAAGCGGGCCGACGTCGCCGGTGATCTGCAGCAGCCCGATGCCGAGGCACGATTGCTGGTGCAGGCCCGAGCATGGCTCGATGTGTCACGTCGGTAGGCTGACGGCCAGGCGGCGATCTTCTTGCGCGGCAACGGGATCAGCCGCTCGCGCCGCAGACTGTCCGGCGACCGTCAACCCGGCTGCCCTTCCCGCCCGAGGCCACACAGCTTCCACTGTACGAAACGCCGTGGACGCTACTGGTCACGGCGGGGTACAACGACGAGGAACTTGCAATATAAACGATGGCCGCAGAATCGATCGCGGAGACGCCGCGAGAGTGTCGTTCGTCGACGGCTTCGACGGAGCGGATGACGCGGTAAACCAGCCGTTTCGGCGGTCGAACTCCTCGCAAAGTCGGCTCGGCGAACGACCAACCAGCCGAGAAGGGCGCCAGCCCCAACCGGGTAAGTCCGAGTCATGACCAACTGCACGCCACAAGCTGCCCACTCCGAACTCTCGCAAGACGATTGCATTGGCTGTGGAGCCACAGGCGATCAACACACGAGCCCAATAGGGCGACTAGAACCGCCACCCTTGGCGGGTAACGAATCCGACCAAGTTCAGCCACGGCACGCCGAGCGCGTTGCAAACGTCGGGAATACGAGGCTTGTCCAGCCGGCCGCTAAGCGTTTCTTCGGTGACGACGATGCCTAACCGGGCGATCGCTAGGCCGATCACGAACGGGTCGGCGCCGTTGCGGCCACCACCGATGCCCATGAGCTTGGGGTGAGAATGTAGGACTTGCGACGTGGCCTGCTGGATGTCGGTCTCAAGCGGGACAAAGAGACCGCTTCGTTGCCTGGCCCATGCACAAGCGTCATCATCGCGCTTGCCGAGTTCGTCCCGAACAATGTCGACAGCACGAACAGTTCCGTTGTCGACCATGGTTTCGATGTTGGCCCACAGAGTGCTGAACACAGTTGGGGGCAGCAGGTCGCGCCTGCCGTTCAGGATCGAGCTGGTGTCGAAGGAATACAAGGCCATACTCCTACACCGCTTCCCGCACGGCGGCTGACTCCGCGAGCCGGTCGATCTGACCAACCTTGACGTTGAGGTAGCTGGCCGCGGTGTAGCTGTCGATGATCCGCCGACGGTGAGCGTCCGCCACTCGTCGGACGTAACCCTTGCCGAGGTCTCGGACGGTGTTGCGGTACCAATCGCCGCCAGAGACCCGCGTCCGGGCCTCCTCATCCTCGTAAGCTCGCAGGAACTCGACGCGACGCACCTGGTAGAAGGCGGCGGTCACCCTGCCGAGCGTAAGGAGCCTGCGGAGAAACGCCTCGGCGCTAACGCCGAATGGCGCTGCAGCGCCGCGGAGCGACTCGTAACTCCAGCTCTCCCGCTGGTTAACGCGTGCGACGACCTCGGGCCGATTGAGCACCTCACGGGCAGGCATCAGAATGGCGGCAGCGAGTGCATTACAGCGGGCCTCGAGTTGACGTTCGGGAGTCGTGGCTCGGAGATCCGTCGTTGTGTCGCACAGTCCGTTGGTGTGCAACAACAGGTGGGCGTACTCATGCAGCAGGGAGAACAGCCGACCACGGGCACTGTCGGCTCCGTTGACCATAATCACCGGAAGATGATCGAAGTACAGCGAGAACGCGCGCATCTCCTGCGGCGAGACCTGCCCGCGTGAGGTCGCCATCACCAGAACCCCGGCCCGTTCGAGCGCGGCGACCCACGTGTTGAGGTGGTCATACGGCGTGCTCGCGTTTGCCAGCCGAAGGGGCGACAGTTCCAGCAGTGTGCGCCGCGCCAACGCAGCGAATGCCTCGTCGTCTCCAGGAGAGGACAGACGCCAGTCCGACGATGGCTCATCATCATCCAGCTCGAAGAGTTCGAGCGCGTTGTCCCGCTGCGCATGCGCTCGGCGGTACTCGGTGTGCAGCTCGGGCGTCCACTCCCCGGTGGCTGCGCCTTCGTGACGCCGGAAGTCACGGAGAGTGTCGAAGCCGGCGGGAGGCGCGGCGAGGAAGAACACCCCAAGAGCTCGGTTGTATGCCGTCGCCGCCTTACGGAGCTGGGCAATCGTGGGCTGTGTGTCCCCAGACTCCCACTGTGCCACACGGTCATCAGGCACGCCGATCTTACGAGCCGCGCCCACCTCGGTCAGTCCAATGGACTCGCGAGCCCACCGCAGGACGGCGGGCTCAACGAGCGCGGGGATCGATGTGGCCACACCCCATCTTGTCGCACCGGCCCGACACCGGCCAGATGCCGCGCCGCCACCCTTCCGTGCCATGCGCGACAACTTCAGAGAGGTCAGGCTGAGGTTCCCCCTTCGGGCCGGACACTCTGAGCCCAGACAGTGGTCTGGGGAAGGATGTCCTGGTGCCACGTCCGTCGAAGTATCCCGAGCAGTTCCGCAAGGACGCAGTCGAGTTGGTCCGCAACTCTGATCGTCCGCTGCGCCAGGTCGCCCGCGACCTGGGCGTGAACCACGAGACCCTGCGCAACTGGGTCAAGACCGCCGAGAAGCAGGCCGGGCAACCGTCCGCTGTGTCGGGCGCCGATCAGGACGAGCTGCGGACACTGCGTAAGCGGGTGGCGGAACTGGAGGTGGAGAAGGAGATTCTGCGGAAAGCGGCCGCCTATTTCGCGAAGGAGATGGGTCGTTGACCTGCAGCTACCGGTTCATCTCCGAACACCGCGCCAGCTTCGCTGTCGCACTGCTGTGCCGGGTCCTGGGTGTCCGCCGCCCCGGGTTCTACGAATGGATCGCAGCCGCCCCTGTCAGGGCCGCGCACGCCGCGACCGAGGAGGAACTGGCCACCGAGATCGCCGAGGTCCACACCGAGCACCGTGGGCGCTACGGCTGCCCGCGGGTCACCGTCGAACTGCGCCGCCGGGGCCGGGTGGTCAACCACAAACGCGTTGAACGGATCATGCGCCAGCGCCGGATCGTCGGGCTGACCCGCCGGCGCCGCCGGTCCCTGACCAAGCAGGACACGACCGCCGCACCGGCACCAGACCTGATCAGCCGGGACTTCACCGCCGACGCTCCCGGCGAGCGGTTCGTCGGCGACATCACCTACCTGCCCACCCAGGAAGGATGGTTGTATCTGGCGACCGTGCTGGACCTGCATACCCGGGAAGCGGCCGGTCACGCGATGGCTGAGCACATGCGTGCCGAGTTGGTATGCGATGCGGTCGATCTCGCCGTGGGACGTGGTCTGACCAGTGCTGATGCGATCTTCCACTCCGATCGTGGTTCCCAGTACACCTCCTCGACCTTCCGCGCCGCACTCACGGCGGCGGGTATGCGGCCGTCGATGGGGCGGGTCGGGTCGTGCTACGACAACGCCGTCGCCGAGTCGTTCTTCGCGACCCTCAAAACCGAGATCGGGACCCAGGTCTGGGCCACCCGCGACGACGCCCGCCGGGCAGTGTTCGCCTACCTCAGCTACTACAACCACGACCGTCTACATTCGACACTCGGATACCGAACACCCCACGAAACCCGCATCAGCTATCGTCAACCTATCGCCCTCGCGGCATAAAACCCCGGTGTCCGGATCCCGGGGGGAACCTCAGGCCACCTCTAGCGCTGGGTTGGTCGCGCCGACCGGAGCTTTCTCCGGACGAACCACGGCTACCAGAGCCCGCGACGTCCTCGCGCCGACCCGGAGTTGCTTCCGAAGTGTCTCCGCGGAGATCGGGCGCTGGTGGCGTCGCCAGTGTTCGGCATCCGCGCGCCGAGCCCGCTCCACAAGTTCCTCGTCGAGATCAGCGATCCGGCGGGGCACCACTCCCACCTGTTCATCACGCCGCAGCGTCGTCGTGTACCCCGCTGCCCGTTCTGTGCCGTCATCCTTCGGCTCTGCCGGCGACGAGGTGGGCAGCTGCGCTGATCCGAGATCGATGTTTGCGGCACTCAGCGCACGAAGCAGGCCGGGGCCAGCCTCGGCCCAACCGATCAGCAAGAGCGGGCCGACCGCGTCAAACGCGGCCTTACCCCATTGACCAGCACATACCGGGTCAGCAACGTTCAGCAGCAGGGTCACCACGCTCGCCGCCAGCAGCAGGCGTCGCGCCGGCCGCAGCACGTCCTCACTGGCCCCGGACAGGGCCAAGTGTCGCGTACCGACGAGCAACCCCAGCACCGTCAGGTCGACAGCAGGCGCCACCAGCGGCGCTACGAACACGGGGACCTGCAGCTTCAACGCCAAGTTCAACACGTTGCCGAACCCAAAGAGGAAGGTGAGCCCGATGACCAGCCCCATCGTGACCGTGACAAACCGAGCAACTGTCTGTGAGTTGGCGTTCATGACGGGCTCCCACCCGAACCCGGAAGCTCGAAGCTCGCCTCGACCACCAACGTGCCGATGAAGAGTCCCTGGTCAGCCCCGTTCCCATCCTTTGGTAGTCCTGCCGAGGATTCGAACCTGCGACGCAGCTCGTGGTGCCCCGACCCTCTGAAGGTGGCGAACGGGGCGAGGCCCCGTCCACTGGCCACCGATTGGCTGTTAGACGCGGGCGGCGATGATCTCGTCGTGGGTCAGGGCATGGGTCGCGGGGCCGCCATCGCCGCCATGGTCTCAGGGGTACAGCGGGTGGTGCCGCTTGCCGGGACGGTACGGCTGGCGGTACGGCTCGTGGGGATCCACCGATCTGGCGTAGCGGCTGGGCCCGCGGACGATCATGTCGTCGTTGACCCAGGACGTGTACGGGCGCCACGCCTGCGAATACCCCGGCGAACGCGATGACGACATCCGGTCAGGGTTGTGCCTCCGCCAGCACCCGTCGGCACAGCGAGTCCGCGCGCCGCGTCGTCTCCGGAAGGCGATAGCTCGTCGCCAGCGCCAGAGTCGCATCGCTCGCCTTCGCCAAACCGATCCGGTGACCTACTGACACGAAGACCGGCTTGACACCCGACCGGGTACGCAGTGCGCGGCCAACCACTTCCTCCCCGTCCAGCAGCGGCGACCAATCGCCTCGCTCCGGGCCAGGCTGGTCGTACGCGAAAACGAACGGCGTCTTGGCGACCCCGACCGTTCGCAGACCGGTCAGAACCCCGAGATGGCTGGCCAGGCCGAGGCGACGTGGATGCGCCAGCCCGTAACCGTCACACAGCACGAGATCCGGGACGTGACGCAACGCCGCCAAGGCGTCCAAGACCGGCGGAAGTTCCCGGAACGCGAGCAAACCGGGCACATACGGAAAGCTGACCGAGCCCACCACAGTCGACTCCTCAACCGTCACCAGCGAGGTGAAGTCGACCAGCACCGCCGCCGCGACGACCAAGTCCCGCGCATCATCGTAGGCAACATCGACACCGGCCACCAAAGCACCGTCGCCGGCCCCCGGACCATCCGGATCGACCAGAACACGCAAACGCTCCTGCTCGGCAAGAGCCTCCGCCTCGGTGGCAGGCCAGTCGTCAGCAGGTACGAACACAATTCCTCGTTCAGCGTCAGCAGGTGTCCAATCGCCTGCGCAGGCACCAAGATTCCAGGAGTGCGGCGTCAACGATAGCTTGGAACTCGATCCCGCTTGGGTTCACGCGCGCCAAGACGTCTCCAGCGCACGGTCAAGCCAGCACATCCAACTCACTCATCCAATTTCCATCCCCTCTCATTTCGCAATCTCTGCAGAATTCTCCCAGTGCCGCCGTCGAGGTCTATATTAAACTCCTCTACGATATTTCCTGCAGAATCAAATAAGACCCGGGAGACCAGAACCGAATACTCGTAAACTCCCTCTTCGACAACACGACCCGCCTCGTCGTAATTACGGTATCCTCCGTGTCGATCATTTCGAGCGAACATCATTTCAGATTTGACTTTTCCGGAGGGATACCAGTCGCGACTGGACCCGTCCTGCAGCCCAGAACTATACATCACCTCCGAGCGGCCAAGAGTCGGCGAATCCTCGTAGGCCACCCCCGTGAACGGCTCGCCCTGGTACATGTACACGAGGTCCGATTCGAAATCCAGCTCTGAAGCTCGGATCATTGGCAGATTGACCACTAGTGGAGGTCCTTCACGTCGCCAAGGATTGCCGAACAATTCTTGCACATATCTATTTGATCCAATGCGCGCGACCCTCGAATACGGACACTGTAGAAAACGAAGTCGGCAATTACAGAACCTTCACGAGCGAATAAACCTTGGTTTATTGCATTGAATTCCGAATGCGAGCCTCGCTCCCCCTTGAACGGAACCGGAGGACCTATGAAGGATCCTAATGTCGCTTCGAGTACGGGATGAACGGGGTCAGGAATCCCGGTATTCTGACCAAAGAATATTCCACCCGTCTTAAGGTCCATCGCACCAGTCAACACTGGCCCCCTCTCTCGGTTCGACTGCTCGTCCATTACACGTACGGCTTCCGCATTGACCGCGGCTCGGAGCTTTTCACCGTAGTCTACTGCACCAGTACCGATGTCCGAGCCGTCTGCGCCGGCACAGCTCAGTGCGCTTTTCGACCAGGTTTCGCCGTCGAAGCGCCATTGCGCGCCAGTGCAGGCGGCACCGTCGTAGGTGGCCTGAGCGGGGGCAAGTCCTCCTGGCCATGTTTCGGGGCTTCCGGGCTGGACGTGCGGGTCGAAGGTGGCGGGGGTTTCGCTGGGGTTGAGGGCCGCGACGAGGTTGGTGATGATGGGTGAGTCGGAGGCGCCTGTGTCGGGGCCCTTCGTGCCGGGTTGCGGGATGATGCCTGGGCCGGTGATCTGTCCGCTGGGGCGCTCGTTGAGGGGTGTCTCGTAGACGCGGGCCGCGATGATCTCGTCGTGAGTCGGCGGTTTCGGCTGGGGGATCGTGACGTGGCCCCTGTGGCCCGGGGCGGGTCGGCCGTGTCGGTGGCTGGTGGGGCGGTGTCGTCCGTTGCCGCGGCCGCTGGGGCCGGGGCTGTCCGGCCAGTAGAGGAGGTCTCCGGCGGAGAGCGCGGCGCCTGAGTAGTCGTAATTGTCGAGCCCATAGTCGTATTCGTTGTACTGCTGGGGACGCGATGACGACGTCCGGTCTGGGTTGTTCGTTCCGTGGTAATCATCGCCGGCCAGCAGGCCGTCCAGCGCGCCGAGGATCCACATGAGGGGCCCGCCGTCGACGACAGCCTCGGCGGCAGGGGTGTCGGCCATACACAGGGTCGGCTCGTCCAAGCACGGCACCGTGAAATGCCCGCTGGGGTCGTTGCCGCCGAGGGGATTGTTGTTGCCGTAGCTGTAGGGGTTGGCGGCCGCGGCGGTGCCGGTGATGGTGCTGGTGGTGTCGTGGCTGGTGAAGTCGCCTTGGGCTGGGTTGTACCAGCGGCTGGCGGTGCCGACGAGGGTGGTGGCGGGGTCGGTCCAGCCGCCTTGGTAGCCGAGGTCGGCTTGGGTGCCGGTGCCGGCAATGACATTGCCGTAAGGGTCGAAGGCCTTGGATCCGGTAAGGCTGGTCCCGGCCGGGGTGAACAGGCCGGCGACGTCGTCGTGCTGGTCGGTGAACGCGGCGGCCGCGGCGGTGCCGGTGCCGACGGCGAGCAGCTGCCCGCGGGGGTCGCGGCTGAAGGTTTGAGTGCCGTCGCCGGTGGGGGTGGTGTCGGTGCCGTCGTAGGTGAAGGTGGTGGTGCCGGCGGTGGTGAGGCGGCCGAGGGCGTCGTGGGTGTAGGTGGTGGCGCCGTTGTAGGCGGCCATCTGGTCGAACGCGTCGTAGGTGTAGGTCTGGGTGGTGGTGCCGTCGGTGGTGGCGGTGGTGGCGCCGCGGGCGTCGTAGGTGTTGGTGGCGGTGGTCGTGCCGTTGACGGCGGTGACGAGTTGGTCGCGGGCGTTGTAGGTGTAGGTCGATGGGCCGGCTTGGGTGCGGTTGCCGGCGTTGTCGTAGGCGTAGGTGGTGGTGGCGGTACCGGTGGCCCAGGAGGTCAGCCGGGCGGCTTGGTCGTAGGTGTAGGTGTTGGCTGCGGCGCCGGCGGTGCCGGTGGTGGTTTTGCTGGTGAGGTTGCCGTTGCCGTCGTAGCCGTAGGCGATGGATGCCTCGGTCGTGCCGCCGGGCGCGGTGAGGGTTTGGGTCGCGAGCCGGTGCGCGTTGTCGTAGGTGTTGGCCTGGGCGGCGTTGCCGGTGCCGTAGCCGATGCCGGCGGGCTGGTCGAGGGTGTTGTAGGTGTAGCTGGCGGTGGTGGCGGTCAGCGGGTCGCTGGCGGTGGCCAGCTTGCCGGTCGGGGTGTAGGTGAAGCCGGTCGTGCCGGTGGTGTCGGCACGTGAGACGAGCTGGCCGTTGGTGTTGTAGCTGTAGCCGGCGATGCCGGCGGGACCGGCGGCGGAGAGGATCAGGCCGCGGTCGTCGTAGGTGAACGTGTCGGTGCCGGTGGGTGCGCTGGCGGAGGTGAGGTGTCCGGCCAGGTCGTAGCCCAGGGTGCGGGTAGTGGTGGCGGTTTCGGCGCCGGTGCCGCCTTGTGAGGTGAGCCGGCCGAGTTCGTCGTAGCCGAGAGTCTGGGTGACTCCGCCGGGTTCGGTCAGCGTGCTCAGGCGGCTGGCGGCGTCGTAGGTGCGGGTCGTGGTGGTGTCGGCCGCGGTGGTGTAGCCCGGGACGGTGGGGGCGACAGTGGTTTCCGGCAGTTGCAGGGAGTTGTAAGTGTAGATCGTGCGCTGGTTGTTGCCGTCGGTGTAGCGGGTGGTCTGGCCCGCGGCGTCGTAGCCGTAGCCGGTGGTGATCGACGCTGTGCTCGAGACGGGCTGGACCTGTTGCGTGACGCGGTTGCCGGCGTCGACGGTGAACGTCGTGGTGATGCCGTTCGCGTCGGTGGCCGAGATCTTGTTGCCGGCCGGGTCGTAGCCGGTGCCGAGCGTGCGCACGGTGGCGCCGGCGGTGTCCAGCTGCGTGGTCGCCGTGGTGCGGCCGGCCGGGTCGAACGTGGCGGTGGTGGCGGAGCCGTCCGGGAGCGTGGTCCGGGTCGGGTGTCCGTCGGCGTCGTAAGTGGAGCGGGTGGTGTGGCTGTTGGCGTCGGTGACCACTGTGGTGTGGCCGGCCTTGTCGTAGCCGTACTGGCTTTTCTGGCCGCCGGGCAGGGTGACCGTGAGCGGCTTGTCCAGTGGGTCAGGTCCCAGGGTCTGGGTGGGGTCGTAGGCGAGGGTGGTGGTGTCGGCGGCGTTGCTGGGCTGGCGGACCAGGGCGGTGGTGGTGAGGGTCTGGCCGAGTTCGTCGTAGGTGGCTTGGGTTTGCGCGCCGGTCGGGTCGGTGGCCGAGAGCCGTTCGCCGTCGGTGTCGTAGGTGGCGTGGATGGTCGGGCTGGTGCCGCCGACGGCGGGCTGGGTGGTGGTGACCCGGTCGCCGAGCTGGTCGAGGGTGTAGCTGGTGGTGCGGCCCAGCGGGTCGGTCGTGGAGGCCGGCTGCCCGAGCGGGGTGTAGCTGTACTTGGTCAGCGGGGTGATCGACGTGGAGGAACCCGGTGGTGTGTAGGCGGGCTGGGAGACGCCGAGCAGTTCGGAGTCCGCGTTGTAGGTGTTGGTGGTGATGTTGCCGTCGGGGTCGGAGACGGTGGTCCGGTCGCCGAAGGTGTTGTAGCCCACCTGGCTGATCGGGTGGGTGGAGGCGGGCGCGCCACCGTTCGTTTCGGTGGTCACCGCGGGGCCGATGACGGTGGCGACCCGGCCGGCCGCGTCGTTGGCGACGGTGGTGGTGTAGTCGGCGGGGTTCGCACCGGTGACGGTGCCGCGCGGGTCGACGACGCTGGTCAGTTTGCCGCGCTGGTCGTAGGTGCTGCTGGTGGTGAGGGTGGCGGCGCCGTTGTGCACGGCCTGGGAGACCTGGTCGCCGAGGGTGTCGTAGCCGTAGTCGGTTTCCTCATTGACCGTGCCGTTGGCGACTGTCTTCGTCGCCACCTGATCATTCGCGTCATAGGTGAACGTCGTGACGTGGCCATCGGCATCGGTGCTGGTGGTGACGCGGCCGGCCGCGTCGTAGGTCGTCGTGCTCGCCCCGGCCGCCGACGACAGGTCGAACTGCGAGGTCGGGTGCCCGGCCGCGTCGTATAAGGCGGTGGCCACGCTGACCGCGACCTGCGTGCCGTGGCCGTCGTGGTAGTTCGCCAGGACAGCGGACAGCTGCCGCCCACTGTCGTCGTAGGTGTAGCGGGTGGTGCGCCCCATCGCGTCGGTGTCGGACGCCAGCAGCCCGTCCGGGTCGTAAGCCCGAGAGTCCAGCACGAGGTTCGTGGCGGGGATGGGGTTGTTCGGGTCGCCGGTCCAGTTCGTCAGGATCGTGCCGGTGTGATGGCCGTCCGCGTCGAAACTGTCGCTATAGGTGTTGCCGGCCGGGTCGGTGGTGCCGGTGCGGTGGCCGTAGCTGTCGTAGCAGTAGCTGGTCTGCCGTTTGGCGGGGTCGGTGGTCGTGGTGAGCTGGTCGTGTGGGTTGTAGGTGTTGGTGGTGGTGCGGGTCGCGTCGCCGCCGGTGGTGTCGGCGGTGGCCTGGGTGAGGACGTTGCCGTCCGCGTCGTAGGTGTAGCTCGTCTGCGGGGTGTGGATGGTGCCGGTGACCGCATCCGTGGCCGCGGGCCCGGTCTGCGTGCTCAGCCGGTTCTGCCCGTCCCACGTGTAGCCGGTGGTGACGCCGTTCGGGAACGTGTCCGACGTCTGCGTGCTGGTCAGCTTGCGGCCGAGTGCGTCGAATGTCGCGGTGGTGGCCATGCCGGAGGGAGCCACGGTGTCGGCGGTGTCGCCGGCGGCGGTGTAGCTGTAGGTCGTGATGTGTCCGAGCGGATCCTTTTGCGTGGCCAGCAAACCGGCGGGTTCGGTGCCGCCGCCGACCGCCGTCTCGGTGCCGGCGGTGTAGGTGTTGGCGGTGACCGACCCGGCTGGGTTGGTCATCGTCGCCAGGGCGCCTGCCGTGCTGTAGGTGTAGCTCGTGCGGTACGTCGTGTCGCTCGGCCCGGACGAATCAGCGGTCAGCGTCGTGAGCGGTTCGTCGTTCCGCGGATCGGTAACCGCGTACGTTCCGGCAGCGGGGAACGTCGCGTACGTCGTGGCCCCGTAGCCGCTCGAATCCCCGGTGGTCCGCGAGAGCGTGTTCCCTCGCAGGTCGTGGGTGTCGGTGACGTAGTTGCCGTCCGGGGCGGTGGTGGTGTAGCCGAACCCGTTGGTGTCGAAGGTGTAGTGGGTGGTGTTGCCCAGCCCGTCGGTCGCGGCGATCAGCCGGGACCCGTTGTGCGGGTCGTACCGGTAGGACAGCTGATGGTTGCCGGGATCGGTGACGGTGGCGGTCGTGACCGGCGTCGGGCTGGTGTTCGCGGTCTGTGCCGCGGAGTAGAGCCCGCTGACGGGGCCGGCGGTCAAGGGCGTGTTGTAGAAGGCGACGTCGGCGACCGACCCGGTGAAGTAGCCGCCCGGGTTCGCGGTCGCGTTGCTCGCCGGGGCACCGCTGCCCCAGGGGCCGGAGCCGATGGTGGCGTTCTGCAGGCCGGGCGCGTTGATGATCGGCGCGGTCGCGGTCGCCGCGGACTTCCCGTCGAGGAACTCGGTTTCGGAGATGCTGTTATGTGGGAAGTCCGCGGTCTGGGAGACCACGACGTAGTGCCATTTACCATCGGTGACAGTGCCCGGAGTGCTGACATAGCCGCTGCCGTACCAGGCATACAGCTTCCCGTCGGTGCCGATGTAGAGCAGTGCGTGCCCGCCCCACCCGGTCAGCACCCCACCGGCGGTGGAGGACTTGAACCACAACCCGATCGACTTGCCGCCCACCGCCCACGCGGTGCTCTGCACCGGAATCGTCAGGCTGGAACCGGTGCCGTTGAACGACACCGCCGTGTCCCCGGTGGACGGCATCGGCCCAGGCTGACCGAGAGTGACGCCCGCGTAGGTGCCGTCCCCGTCCGCGGTCGCGCTGATCGCGCCGGTCGGGACCTGGTTGACCGCCTGGGTGCCGGTGGTGTCGGTCAGCGGCCAGAAGTCCGTCGGATCACCGGCGAACACCGCGCCCCGGTACTGCGCCGACGACCCGCTCGAGGCCGGTGGCGCCAGCGCCCACGCTCCCCCGTACTGATCGGTGACCTTCGTGGCGCGATCGAGGACATTGTCGTAAACGACCTGGGCGTGCGTGTTGCCCGCCGGAGTGGTGATCGAGGTCAGCTCCGCGGCAGGTTGAGTTCCGGCCGTGTACTGCTGCGCGACCGCGGGGGCGCCGAGGGCGTGGGTGTAGAACGCGACATCGGCGATGTTGCCGGTGAAGTGACTCCACCCAGCGGCGGGCCCGTTCGTCCACGGGTTGCTGTTGACGTAGCCGGCGCCGACGAAGTTCATCGGGTCGGTGTTGGACAGAGTCCCGGCCCGGGTACCGACGAGCGCACCGTCGAGATACATCGCCTGCGTGTCACCCTGGCCGACCAGCGTCACCTGGTGCCACGCCGAATCATTCACCTTCGACGCCGTCACGATGGGGGCGACGCTGCCGGTCCAGAACTGGCCGTAGAGCTTGCCGTCGGTGCCGACGTAGAGCATGGGCATCGCGCCCTGGTTCGGGTTCGCGGCGCCGATCGCGCTGTGCCCGGTCGACAGCAGCACCCCGGCCGGGCCGTTCGGCGTGGTCTGGAACCACAGCTGGGTGCTCGCATAGGTCGCCGACGAGACGAGATTGTTGGGCAGCTGCAGCGATCCGGCGCCGTTGAACCAACTCGAGGCACTCGGCGACCCCGGGTGCGGGGTCGAATCACTCGGCGACACCGTGGTGAACGCCCCGTTGTCCGCACCGAGGTTCGCGCCGACCTCGTCGACCGCGGACGCCCCGCTGGAGGCCTGGTTCAGGCGCCAGTACGCATACGGCTGGGCATCGAGCACAGCCGAGCGGTAATGCGAGCCGGGTGCGGCGCCGGTGGTGTAGCTGTAGGCGGTGCACGCCGTGGTCGACGTCGGCGGGCACACCGTGGCCAGCGTCGAGCCGCTATAGGCGTAGGTCCACGTCAGCGGCTGCCCGCCCGCTGTGGCTGGATCGGTGGCCACCGTCGCGACGTGCCCGCCGGACCAGGTGACGTGCAGGGACCGGTTGCCGCCGATGTTGGCGACGGTCGCGAGGTTGCCACCCGCGTCATACGACAGAGTCTGGCTGCGCCCCGCCGCGTCGGTGATCGACGTCAGTTTCCACGCGTTCCCGGCCTGGTGCGCGAAGGTGTAGATCGAGCCACCCCGCGCCGTCAACGTGTAGCCACCCCCGGGCACGGGACTGAACGTGGCATACGTGCCTTGCGGCGGGGTGTAGGTCGTACCATCGGCGTTGAGTCCGAATCGGACAGTATGCCCGTCCGGGTAGGTCACCACGACGGTGCCGGAGCCGTCGGAATCAGGCGCGGCGGCCATGTCGTAGACGGTGGACCAGCCAGTGCCGAAAAGACCACCGCTGCGCGGATCCAGCGAGTTGTAGGACCGGGTGATCGCCAGCGCGGGACCGGCGGTGGCGACGCTGGCATCAGTGGCACTGCTGGTGTAGTCCCCGACACCCGGGTCGAAGTTCTGCTTGCCCGTGTTCGCACCCAGGTGGGCGGTGATCAACGGCTGCGGCACCGCCGTGGAGAAGTACGCCGGCGTCGACTGAGGTTCCCCCTTCGGGCCGGACACTCTGAGCCCAGACAGTGGTCTGGGGAAGGATGTCCTGGTGCCACGTCCGTCGAAGTATCCCGAGCAGTTCCGCAAGGACGCAGTCGAGTTGGTCCGCAACTCTGATCGTCCGCTGCGCCAGGTCGCCCGCGACCTGGGCGTGAACCACGAGACCCTGCGCAACTGGGTCAAGACCGCCGAGAAGCAGGCCGGGCAACCGTCCGCTGTGTCGGGCGCCGATCAGGACGAGCTGCGGACACTGCGTAAGCGGGTGGCGGAACTGGAGGTGGAGAAGGAGATTCTGCGGAAAGCGGCCGCCTATTTCGCGAAGGAGATGGGTCGTTGACCTGCAGCTACCGGTTCATCTCCGAACACCGCGCCAGCTTCGCTGTCGCACTGCTGTGCCGGGTCCTGGGTGTCCGCCGCCCCGGGTTCTACGAATGGATCGCAGCCGCCCCTGTCAGGGCCGCGCACGCCGCGACCGAGGAGGAACTGGCCACCGAGATCGCCGAGGTCCACACCGAGCACCGTGGGCGCTACGGCTGCCCGCGGGTCACCGTCGAACTGCGCCGCCGGGGCCGGGTGGTCAACCACAAACGCGTTGAACGGATCATGCGCCAGCGCCGGATCGTCGGGCTGACCCGCCGGCGCCGCCGGTCCCTGACCAAGCAGGACACGACCGCCGCACCGGCACCAGACCTGATCAGCCGGGACTTCACCGCCGACGCTCCCGGCGAGCGGTTCGTCGGCGACATCACCTACCTGCCCACCCAGGAAGGATGGTTGTATCTGGCGACCGTGCTGGACCTGCATACCCGGGAAGCGGCCGGTCACGCGATGGCTGAGCACATGCGTGCCGAGTTGGTATGCGATGCGGTCGATCTCGCCGTGGGACGTGGTCTGACCAGTGCTGATGCGATCTTCCACTCCGATCGTGGTTCCCAGTACACCTCCTCGACCTTCCGCGCCGCACTCACGGCGGCGGGTATGCGGCCGTCGATGGGGCGGGTCGGGTCGTGCTACGACAACGCCGTCGCCGAGTCGTTCTTCGCGACCCTCAAAACCGAGATCGGGACCCAGGTCTGGGCCACCCGCGACGACGCCCGCCGGGCAGTGTTCGCCTACCTCAGCTACTACAACCACGACCGTCTACATTCGACACTCGGATACCGAACACCCCACGAAACCCGCATCAGCTATCGTCAACCTATCGCCCTCGCGGCATAAAACCCCGGTGTCCGGATCCCGGGGGGAACCTCAGACCACGCCGACGATCCCACCGTGTCGTTGTCCGACACCGTCCAGTAATAAGACTGATTCCAGCCCAGTTTCCCAGCCGGCACACGATAATTGCCGCTCGCCTGGGATCCGGAATCGACCACCAGCGCCGGGGTTCCACCGCCGGCGGGCACCGAATAGACACGGAAGTCGAAGGTGATGCCCTTGCCCGGGTAGTTGTCCGGGTCGTGCCCGGTGACGAACAGCTGCGGCTGCAGCGACGACACGACCGCATTGGACGGTGGACTGGCCGTGTCGATCTGCGGTGGGGTATTCGCCGAGTTGATCAGCTCGCACGGCGAGTTCACCTCGTAGCTGATGTTGAACGAGGTGTTGCCGTTGAACATGTCCCAGCACAGGTAGTACTGACCTGGCGCGACCGGGCCGATCGCGGCGGTCATCGTGACCGATTGATTCGGCGCCACCGATCCCGGCAGATTCGTCCACGGATCAGGCGGATTGGTGATCCGCAGATTTTTCCAGCTCAGGTCATACAGCTGGTACCACAAGTGATTGCCAGCCGTCGTCCACGTGCTGGTGCCCAGGTTGGTCACGGTGACCTGCTGCGACCCACTCGCGGTTCCGGTCGGCGGGGTGTAGTTCACCGGCGACTGGTAAGACGCCCCGTATGGGCTGTAGGTGACCGTCAGGTACGGCGGGTTGGGCGAGTTGAAGCTCGCGAACTTCTTCCACCCGTAGGTATCCCAGCTGTCGGCGGTGACCGCGAGCCCGTTGTTAGCGCCGCCGTGGGTCCACGACTCGACCAGCTGCGTGCCCGCGGCCGTGGAGTTGTCGCCCAGGTCCACGGTCACCCATGCGGGACCGGGGCAGCCGGAGTCGTGGCCGATCGCGACGTTGCTCTGGCCGATCGCCCCGTCGATCGACACCCACGGATAGGTCTTCTGCCCGCCGACGTCCCAGCCGGAGGTGATCGGCGAGACGTACACGGGGCGGGCCTGGCAGGAGTAGGACCAGATTTCGTCCAGGTTCAGCGATGCGGCTTCGACGTAGGTGTTGCTGATGCCGCTCAGGTCGAACTTCAGGTAGGAGTTCGCGACGTGCGAGCCGCCATCGTAGGTGCCGGCGTCCAGTTCGGTGTCGCCGCTGTAGTCGTTGTTGAACGGCGACATCACATACGTCGAGCCGGTGGTGTTGAGGTTCGCGACCGACGGGTCCACCTGCACCGGGAACACGCGTGCCTTGTCGTGCAGCCAGCCCGAGTCCAGGCTCACCTGCAGAGCCGGCGAGCCGTTCGCCGTCGTCAACGCGTAGGTCACACCGGTCGAGAGGACCCCGTCGCCGGAGCGAGGGTCGATGTTCGAGTCCCGCATGAATCCGTGTGCGATCGTGTCCACAACCTGCCCGGTCGCGTCGGTGAACACGACCGCGCCGTCGGCATTCACCGATGAGGTCACGCCGGACAAGGTCAGCGGGAACACCCACGTCGCCGGAGCGTCCGCGGAGTTCAGCGTCACCGTCTCCTTGACCCCGCCGGTGGCAGTGGCCAGGTAACTCACGTCCGAGTGCGCCGCGACGCCGGGATAGGTGATCGTCGACCCGGACACCTGCCCGGTCGAATGCGCGGCACCCTGCAACCCAAACGCGACACTCTTGCCCGGACCGACCGGGACCGACGCCAGCGTTGGGTCGTCCGCAACCGGAGCGAACGTCGTCGACGCCGAGTCCGCCTTCTCGCCCCACCGTCCGCTGCCGCCCTGGGCGAGTGTGGTGTCGATGTCCGCCCAATTTCCGGTGGAGTCACGGAAATGCACCGGCCGCGTGTACACCTTCGCCGTCTGCGTCCCGTCCGGGTTCTCGAACACCGACTTCGTCGCCGTCCGCTCCGCGGTCAGCTCCTTGCCCGTACTCGCGGGCGGCCCTGTGCGTTGGCGAGTCTCCGCAGCGACCGCGTTCGCACTACCGCTCACATTGGACAGATGCGGGTCCGATGCCGCCGTACGCGGGCCGGACTCTCCGGCCGCGCCCGCCGGGGTCGCCGGGGCGACACCCTTCTTCGTGGAGCCCAGCGCAGTGTCGGCAGTGTGCTGCGACCCGTCCGCGGAACTCGAACGCTGCTGTGGCGTCGGTGGCATTGCCTGTGCCTGTGTCGACGCCCACGACGACTGCCCGCCGAGCGACACCACCATCAGCACGACGGTCACGAGGGTGAGGGCACGCCGGGCGATCACCCATCGCAGCACCGGGCGGCTCCCGTGACCGCGCGTGATCCAGCGTTTCGAAGCAGCCATCGCCGCATCCCTCTCACCCCAGGGGCCCCTCCCCCATGGAGTTGCGCCGCAACGGATTTCACACGCGCACAACAGGCCGGGCAACCGTGCCCCATGTCACAGTAATGAGCGGCGTGCGATCAGCGATGAGATGCCCTCACTTCCTCCGACCGACCGTCCGAAGAGACCATTCGGAGCAGCACAATGCGGACTCGCCCGCCAAGAATGGACGCTCCCACACAAAAAGGATTCATCCCTATGTACCAACGATTTCCGCTTCGCAAGCCGCGACCCGGCGTCTACCGTCCAACCAGGACACGAGATCGCCGAGGCGGCAGAATGCCGTTCGCACGGCGGAAATCGAGGGGCAACGATGACAAGAATCCGGCGGTTGTTTTCCGCCTTACTGAGATACTGGAAAATCACCGCCCCTGCTACCGTCGTCGTCATCGGCGCAGCCGTCGCGGTCATCGTCGCGACAACCGACCCGGAACCCGCCGCAGTCGCCTACGCCAACGTTTCCCGCAACTTCCGCGCCTGCATGCTCGCCACCACCAACGACACACCGGAAGCCAACCGGGTGTGGCCGGCAATCCAAGCGGCCGCCGCACGTGCGCCGATCAACGCCGAACGTGTCACCGCCCCTACTGGTACCAGCGACCAACTCGTCCCCTACGTCAACAGTCTCGTGGCACTGCACTGTGGCGTCATCATCACCGCGGGACCCGAGCTCGCCGCCCCAGTCGCGGCCGTCGCGAAAACCCATCCCGGCCAACGCTTCCTCGCCGCCGGTCAACCGCCGACAGCGGCCAACATCAGGCCCCTCCCCAGTCGACCCGAGGACCTGACGACCGCACTGATCACCACAGCCCAACACGGCAACCCCGCCCACTGACCCTCCCCCGCGCCCAGCGCAAGGAACAACCCGCGAAACGAATCGCCGCCGCGCTGGCCGTCACCGTGCCGCCACCACCGACCCATCTGGTGCACCAGCCACGACAGGGTCGCGATCCTCGGCACCTCCGCCGGCACCGGCTACGGGACCACCGGCTACTCCTCCATCGAGGAAACCTACGCACCGATCGCCCACGGGTGGACCGCCAAAATGAGCCAGAACCTCACCGCCCAAAGGGGAACCACCACCGCCAGCTACTCCCACAACGGCGCAATGGCATCCGACTGCCTTCCCCGAGTGTCAATGGTCAGTTTTTCCTCCCCGTATGCGGCCAGATGTTCTCCCCGCTGGCGTATTGGTCCAGGACATGCTGGACAGGTTGGAACCGGGACATGTTTGACGGTTCGGGGAGATGCTTGACGGCTCGTGGTCGTCGGTAGGCCATGATCTTCCGGTGACCGACGAGCTGAATGAGGACTTCGACGATCGGACGTGGCGGGTTGAGCACCGGCGGCGGGCGGTAATGGAGGTCCTCGACGGTGTCCCGGTGGCGCAGGTGGCGCGGCAGTTCGGGACGTCACGGCAGTCGATCCATTCCTGGCTCAAGCGGTTCGAGACCGAGGGTGAACAGGGCCTGGTGGAGCGGTCCCGGCGGCCGAAGACATCCCCGACCAGGCTGTCCGTCGAGGTCGAGGCGCTGGTGTGTGAGCTGCGCCGACAGCATCCTCGGTGGGGTCCTCGGCGCGTCGCCCACGAGCTGGGCCGACGAGGGATATCGCCAGCGCCGGGCCGGACCACGGTCTACCGGGTGCTGGTTCGCAACAACCTGGTCGAGCCGCAGGAGCAGCAGCACCGGCGCAAGTACCGGCGTTGGCAACGGGACGCGCCGATGCAGCTGTGGCAGCTGGACATCATGGGCGGGGTGTTCCTGGCCGACGGCCGGGAGTGCAAGCTGGTGACCGGGATCGATGACCACTCCCGGTTCATGGTGATCACCCAGGTGGTCGTCGAGCCGTCCGGCCGCGCTGTGTGCCAGGCGTTCACCGACGCGATGGCCCGCTACGGTGTCCCGTCGGAAGTGCTGACGGACAACGGAAAACAGTTCACCGGTCGGTTCACCAAGCCGTTTCCCGCGGAGGTGCTGTTCGAACAGATCTGCCGGGAGAACGGCATCACGGCCCGGTTGACCAAACCCCGGTCGCCCACGACGACCGGGAAGATCGAGCGGTGGCACCAAAGTCTGCGCCGAGAGCTGCTGGATGAGTGCGGGCCGTTCGAGTCGCTGCAAGCGGCCCAGGCTGCGATCGAGGCGTGGGCCCACGGCTACAACCACGACCGGCCGCACCAGTCCCTGGGTATGGTCACCCCCGCCTCGCCGTTCCGTCCGGCTCGCGCGCTCACCCGCGTGTCAGCACCGGAACCGACACCTGCCGTGCCGCCGGAGACGCGGCGCGCTTCTGCTCGCAGTGAACCGGATGCCGCGGCAGTAGAGCTGGACATGGTCATCTCACCAGGCGGCCGGTTGTGTCTGCCCGGCAATCAGCAGATCAAGTTCAACCAGTCGCTGGCCGGGCGCCCGATCATCGTCTGGGCCGATCACCGCAGCATCCACGTCGTCCTCGACGGCGAACTCATCCGCACCCGCCAGTCGCGGCTGTCCACCGATGACCTGGCCACCCTGCGCCTGCGCAGCGCCCGGCCCGCCGGTCCGGAACCCGGCACCTCCGCAGGGAAAGTGGCCGTCGCTTCGGTGGTGGAGGTTGAGCGGACCGTGTGATGGCGCTCTGCGAGATGGGTCCTGTCGCAGATTGCGTGATCAACATCGCGGAGCCCGCCGAGGCCGTGGTCACACCGCTCTGTGATCATGATCCGAGTGCGATCATGATCAAGTAGCTGGCCTGCTGCCGCACCTTGCCGACATGACGGTCGAGAAGATCGAACGACGTCATTCGGGCGTGCGAATCTGGGCACGTGCCAGGTCGAACGTCGGTGTCTGCCGGTCGTGTGGAGTCGGGTCGAGCCGAGTTCATGGCCGCTATCACCGTCGGGTTGCTGACGTGCCCATTGCGGGGGTGCCGGTGGTCCTGCGCTTGCGCATGCGCCGGTTCTTCTGCGACAACACGTCGTGCACGGCCAGGACGTTCGCTGAGCAGGTCGAGGGCTTGACCAGCGCACACGCCCGACGCAGCCATCCGCTGCAGCGGATGCTGGAATCGATCGGCCTGGCGGTCGCTGCCCGCGCGGGAGCGCGGCTGGCCGGTCGCCTCGGGTTGATCACCGGCCGGGATACGTTGCTGCGCTTGGTCCGCGCCGTGCCCGACCCCGCAGTCGGGTCTATAGCAGTGCTGGGCGTCGACGACTTCGCGTTCAAACGCCGCGCCACCTACGGGACCATCCTGCTGGACATGGCCACCCACCGCCCGATCGACCTGCTCGCCGATCGCACGGCGGACAGCTTCTCCGCGTGGCTCCGCCAGCACCGCGGCGTCTCCATCGTCTGCCGTGATCGTGCCAGCGCGTATGCCGAAGGCGCGCGCGTGGGCGCACCCGGAGCTCAGCAGGTGGCCGACCGCTGGCACCTCTGGCACGGACTCGCAGGCTACGTCGAGAAAACGATCAGGCATCACCGCCACGACCTACGCGACCCTGATCACGATCTCGACGAACCTGATCGGAACACAGACGCCGAAGTGGACATCGAACAGATCGCGATCGCCGCGGACATCGATCGTGTCGAAGCGCAAGCGATCGTCGTCCGGATCCGCGAGCATCACCAAGCAGTACAACGACTTCTGACCGATGGCGAATCGATCAGCGGGATCTCGCGATCGCTGCGACTGGACCGCAAAACCGTGCGACGCTTCGCAAGTACCGCGAGCGTGGAGGAGTTGCTGGTCAAGCAGCGGGACGGGCGGCCGGGGCAATTGGAGCGGTTCAAGCCCTACCTGCGTGAGCGATGGAACCACGGCTGCACGACAGCGACCGTCCTGTTGGCCGAGATTCGCGAGTTGGGGTACGGCGGCAGCTACCCGGCTTTGACCCGATATCTGCGTCTGTTCCGGACCGTTGGCTCCGCGCCGCCGTCCACTCCAGCACCGCCGAAGGTCCGCGACGTGACTCGATGGATGCTGCAGCATCCGGATGACCTTGATGACCGCGACCGCTACCGACTGAAGGAGATCCTCGCCCGCAGCTCGGCACTGGAGCGGTTGTCGTTTCATGTCTCGTCGTTCGCGGAGATGATGATGGGCCGGCACGGTGAGCGGCTCGACGCGTGGATCGCCGCGGTCGAAGCAGACGACTTCCCGCACCTGCACTCCTTCACCGCCGGGCTCAAGCGCGACCACGCGGCAGTGGTCAACGGGCTCACTATGGAACACAGCTCCGGCGCAGTCGAAGGCGCTGTCTCGCGTCTGAAATCGATCAAAAGGAGCATGTACGGGCGGGCGAAGTTCGACCTGCTGCGCAAGAAGGTCCTCTGCCGAGTCTGACCAAACCCCATGTTGATCACGCAATCTGCGACAGGACCCTAATCACGAAGCGCCATCACGCTCGCGCACCAGCCAGCTCAGCCCGTCCACCTCCCAGCCTCGCGTGTCGTCTCAACCTGCTCCGGACCACCACGGCAATACTAGAACATATGTTCGCAACGGCCGAAACCCATTCCGCGGGCAGCAGGCAACGATGGCGGCCAGCCAAGCTCGACGGGTGCGTCGGACAAGCGGCTGGCTGGTGACGGTGGCATTATGCCGTCGGTGAGGTGCAAGATTCGCCTGTCCGCAGCTGGTGTTCACCTATTCGACCGCGTCTCCGGAACGAACGTGCTGCTCGACGAGGTATCTGTCCCCTCTGATCAGTTCTCCCGCGCTCCGCGGTACCTGTCCGTCGCGCTGACCAACGCCTGCGAACTGCGCTGCACCTACTGCTACGCGCCCAAGCACGCCGCCGCGCTCGACAGAGAGCGTGTTGTCGCGTGGGCGGTCGAACTCGATGCTGCCGGGTGCCTCGGTGTCGGCTTCGGAGGAGGCGAACCGACCGCGTACCGAAGGTTCACGCAGCTGTGTTCGGACATAGCCCAGTCCACGTCTATGGCGGTGACCTTCACAACCCATGGGCACCGGCTCACACCCGCACTCGTCGAATCCTTGCGCGGGGCCGTGCACTTCGTCCGCCTGTCAGTCGACGGAGTCGGAGCCACCTACGAACGACTCCGCAGCCGACCGTTCGCGGCCGTGGTCCAGGCGGCGGCGTTGCTCGGCTCCCTTGCCCCGTTCGGCATCAACGCCGTCATCAATGCCGACACGGTCGGTGAACTAGATGACCTCGCCGAGTTCGCCGACACGGTCGGAGCGTCGGAACTCCTGCTTCTGCCGGAGCAGCCGACCGCAGCAACTCCCGGTATCAGTGACACCGACGCTCAACGCCTCGTCGAATGGGCCGCGACCACCACAAACGGCGTTCGGCTCGCGGTCTCCCGTACCGGCCTCGAAGCCGCGCTGCCCACAGCGGAGGCCATCCCAGGCGAGCGCCCCCTCGAAGCGCACATGCACGTCGACGCGACCGGCGTCCTGCGCCCTCACGCCTACGCGCCCACCGGATTGTCAGTCGGAAATTCCATCATGGAAGCCGTACAGGCGTTGAGGGAGGCACGATGAGGATCTGGAACGGCTACGGCTCGGAGCACTCGATGGACCTGGTCTTGATCGGCCGATTTCAGACAGTCACCGGTGCGAAAGCAGCGGAAGAGCGCATGGAGGCTCTGAAGGCTCTTGCCGAGGACACATGGTCCGATGACGACTGGCGGAACCCTGGCGAGCGCATGCCTCGCGAACTCGGCAAAGCACTCGCCGACATGAAGTTGTACGACATGGGGAGGTACGACGTCGACATCTTCGCCCTTGACCACACCGTCACCCGCACCGGAGAGACGGTCCGGATCTGGACCGACGAGTCTGACGTCCAGGGATTCCTGAAGGCGCTTCTCCACTACGGCGCGAAAGTCGAGATCTTCTCCCGTCACCAATGGGACGAGGACACGATTACTCGGTCGGATGCAAGCACTGGGAGCGACAGTGGATCTGACTGAGCTGGAACGTCTGCCCGGCGCCGCCGACCGGAACTTCGAAGCGCTCACTCGGGCCATCGTGTCCCGCCGCTACGGCGCGCTGGGCACGATGCGGGAGCGTCGGAACCAGCCGGGCGTCGAGTTCTACCTGCGTGTAGACCATGGCGGTGTCCTGGGTGAACCTGGCAGGGTATGGGGTTGGTCGTGCAAGTGGTTCATCCTCAACAGCAAGAATGAGCTCAGCACAGGACAACGCAAGCAGATCGAGGAATCGCTCTCCAAGGCGATCAAGCACGTCGCCGGCCTGACCGACTTCGTGCTTTGCCTTCCACAGCGGCCCGCCAAGGGGGACGAGGAGTGGATCGACGGACTCAGCCAGCCGGGCGTCAGAGTCAGACTCTGGTCCACCGAGAACTACGACGAGCAACTCGCGGGACACGACGAGCTCCGCTCCACCTTCTTCGGTGAACTCGCCCTCACCACGGACGTACTGGCTCAAGCCCACAAGCGATCTGTTGCACCCATCGAGGCACGGTGGATGCCACGGCTGCATACCTCCCACCACGTGGAACATCGCATCGACCGGGCCTCGCTGCGCCCCGTGTCGTTCGAGTGGTTGCAGCAGCGCACTGACGACATCGCAGTCCGGATCCAGGCACTGCGCGCAGCCATCGACGGCCTCGACACCACCTTCCGCCAAGGCACCGTAGAGATTGCTGACGACCTGGACCGATTCGTCCACGACCTGCGGGAGATCCTTGACGCCGGAAGGTGCCTCCGGCCCTGGGAGGTCCGCGAGCGCCTCGCCGAACAGGGGCCGCCCGCAACCTCTCCCCGAACGCTGCGGCGCCTGGTGCTCGAACTGAGGAAGCGTCGCCTGCCCGAGGCGCTGCTGGTCACCGGTCTCGGCGCGGAGATCCGCGACATCGTCCAGTGGCTGCGCAATACACGAGCGGACACTGAAGCCCCCCTGCTCGCCGTCATCGCCGCCGCGGGACAGGGCAAGACGCACCTTGCCGCGCAGATGACCTCACCGAACGACCAGCCCACGGCAGGAGTCTTCATCCAGGGCGGGAACCTGCGCGCTGGCGGAACCCTGAACGACCTCGCGCGAAAGATCCCCGGACTCAAGGTCGACTACTTCGGGGACCTGCTGGAAGCTCTCAACTCAGCCGGTAACCGCGCCGGCTGCCGGATTCCGTTGATCATCGACGGCCTGAACGAGGCCGAACGGCCCTCGGAGTGGAGGACTCTGCTCGCTGGATTGGCACCTGCCCTAGGCGCCTACCCTCACGTGGCGGTGATCGTCACCCTCCGCGAAGTGCGCGCCGACCTGGCCCTCCCGAAGGACACGGTGCGCCTGGAACTGGAGTGGCAGCGCGCGGAAGTCGACGACATCCTCCGCGTCTACTTCCGTCACTACCTGATCAACCCGGCCGGCGCCTGGCTACCGATGGGAGAGCTCCACAACCCGCTCTTCGTCCGCATGTACTGCGAGGCCGCAAATCACGACCGCCGAGAGCCGGTGGGTGTGGAGGCGCTGCCTCAGTCCCTCATCGGCGTCTTCGAGTTGTATCGCGAGGGCGTGGTCGAGCGGCTGGCCCAGGATCCGGCTCGCATCCCGGTGCCGGCCGACCAGATTAAGCGCCGCCTCACGGCTCTGGCGAGACACATGTGGACGGACAACGTCCGCCGGCTTCCGTTCGACGAAGCGCGAAGAATCCTTGACGTCGACCAGCCGAACTGGGACGAAAGCCTGCTCCGGCGTCTCGTAGAGGAGGGAGTGATCTTCCGCGAGGAGGTCAGAGGTTCCGACGACACTGAGTGCGGCTTCGTTTTTGACCGCCTCGCTGGATACTTGATCGCCGACGCGATCCTGGAGCGTATTACCCCCGCGGACGTCAACGAGAAGCTCGCGGAAGAATCTCTCTGGCAGTTCCTCCTGGGGGACCAAGTGCACCCCCTCGGCGACGACATCCTCATTGGCCTCATCTCTCTGGTGCCACGCCGCTTCACCCGGCACCACCTGTGGCGCGTCGCCCCGGATGAGCACCGTTCGTTTGTGCTCGCTCAGGAACTCACCACCGAGTCGGACTTTCTCGACAACGAGACCGTCGACGCGCTTGCAAACGCGCTCGTTACCGCACGCCCCGGCGAGAGGAAGGGCCGACCAGCATTCGGCCGTCTGTGGGAGATCCGCAGCTCGGCCCCGCACCGCCTGAATGCTGTATTTCTCGACCGTGTCCTGCGTCAGCTGCCCCTTCCCAAACGTGACCTGCGATGGAGCGAATGGGCTCGGAACCAGGCTTCAGACCGCCTAACGGCAGATGTGGAACTAGCGATCGACAGGTGGTCCGGAAGCAGCGACCGCGCCGAGAGCGACGACCTGGACGCACTGGCCATTGCTTGGCTGCTGACTTCCACGGACACGAGCATGCGGGACCTGGCGACGAAAGCCCTGCAGCGCTACGGTCGGCCAGAACCCAAGCGGCTGTTCGACCTGGCCACCCGGATGCTCGATATCGACGACCCGTATGTCATCGAACGGGTCGTCGGCGCAGCGTTCGGCGCCGTCAGCGCCCATCAGATGCCCGACCCCGGCGGGCCGCTCGAAAGCGCGTTGCGGGGCTGGCTGGTGCAGCTGCGCGATCGCTTCCTCGACGGGACCACACCCACGTCGCACGAGCAACTGCGCGGCCACATCCGGGCCACCTACGAGTTCGCCGGCACCCTCCATCCCGCTGCCGTCCCGGATCAGGTCGACGCCTTCGCGCTGACGTTCGCCGCCGCAGCGGCGGCCGAGGTGATGGAGGACGACGACCCCAATGCCGAGGAGTGCGACCGTACTTTCGGCATGGACTTCGAAAACTACATCATCGGGGGTGCCATCAACGGCAGGGGCAACTACGACTTCGACCACCCCGAGTATCGCCAGGCCCGCGCCGAGGTCATGGGCCGCGTTTGGGAGCTTGGCTGGCGCCGTGAGGATTTCGGCAGCGTTGACGAGTCCATTGCCGCGGACGCCGAGCGGCGCTACGGATCCAAAAGGAAGGTTGAGCGGTACGGTAAGAAGTACGGTTGGATCGCCTACCACGAGATGGTCGGCCGCCTCGTGGATGTCGGTCGCGCACCGGCCTCCTTCGGTGAAGCAGAACGCTTGATGCCCGACATCGACCCGACCTTCCCCGACGAGCCCCCGGTAGCACCCATGCCCCTTCCGCTGTGGGCGCCCGTGGAGCCCACTAACGACCAGACCTGGCTCACCTCAGGGACGGTGGCCGTCTCCGACCAGCTGTGGTCACCCGAGGAGATCCACGGAGTGGACGGCGGCTGGCTTCTGGTCGAGGGATATCTGGACCACCGCCGCGATGGACGGGAGGTGTTCGGGTTCTTCCGAACCCTCGTGCTGGAGCAGGAGGACGCTGAACCCGCCCAACAGCTCGCCAGTGAGCAACAGTATCTCGGGAACGACTTCTTCCCTCGGCTGCCGATGGTCCGCGACGTGCTGGCCGCTGAGATGCCGTGGAGCCCCCGGTTCGAGCTGACCTTCGACGACAATGCCCCGGGCGCCTTCTCGCGCCGCGCTCTGTGCCGCGACTGGCAGGACGACGGCATCAGGTTCGACCAGGTCGCCGTGGATTTCACCCCCGACAGCACTTCGGAGGTCGGGCTCGGCGGGGGCTACGACGTGCCGTCGTTCGAGTTCGCCGCCCGATTCGGACTACGCCAGTTGCCCGGCACCGTGGACCTCGTGAGCCTGGACGGCCGACGTGCCTCCGCCACCTTCCGTGCGGACAAACCCTGGCGCGGCCATCTGCTCTTTCTGCGCCGCGATCTTGTCGAGGACTTCGCCGATGATCGCCGGATTATGCAGGTGGCTTGGGGCGAGCGTCAGGTGGCCACCGATTGGAACTCTGTTCCTTCCTGGATGCGCGCGGCGTACCGCAGCTACGCCCATGTATGGCGGAACATCCGAATGCTTGGATCGGATTAGCGCTGCGAAGTGAGCCATCCGGAGGTCCGGATAATCAGACGTACACTCACCGTCGGTTATCGAAGAACTGCCTTCTACAGACAGAACCGGGCGTGGTTCGGCCTACAGATCATAAGTTGAGGTCAAAGGGTCGGGGTCTGAATCCTTGCCCAGCACCGCAGCCAGTCGGTCAAGCACAGTAGAGGCTACCCTCGGATGAGCGATGAAGGCTGCGGGCTCAACCCAGCGTGTGACAAGCAGTGGAACGACGCGCCACGGAAGATCGTCTTCTACCCCACAGGCTTTGGCTGCTTGTCGGGCGTGCTCGCCGATCACATCAGCCTTTGACAGCAGTTTGGCAACGTGCCCGTCGCCTTTAACGAAGCTCCTGATGTGCCGGAACAGCGCAGGTGGCGAGTATGCTGCTTGCGGATCCTTGATCTCGCACACCCACAGACGGCAATGTTCGACGTCGGCCACCAACAGGTCGATTTCGCCGGCCTGCGCCGGGATGCCCGCCCTCACCGCATCTCCCTGGGTGAAACGAAATCGGCGAGGTAGTCCGAGGTTGTTGACGACCGACGAAACTTCGTCCTCCAGTTCGTTGTTCTGCTGTTGTCGTCGGCGCTGCATGAGGTTGAGCAGGTGTTGGGGTAATGCGCGCAGGGGAGGAAGGCGACTGTCCATCAGGTACGTGACGTACGCGGTGAGGCCTGCATGGGCGATCCAGGGACCAATCAACACCACGCCGTTGACCATGGGCAGGGGCCGAAGCGGCAATCGATCAGGTCGATCTTCCAGGTCAGCGACCTGCTCAGCGCTCAAGGGTTCCAGAGTCTCGCGGTCAAGTGTCAGCGTTTCGAGAGCGGCGTTCACTTCGGTATCGGGTAGCCGACTCCAGGCCGTTGCGTCGGCCACCAACGCTCCCGGCTCTACTCGGGCCAGCCCGTCGTTACCGACAGGCCAGGCTTGCGCCGTGTGCAAGACGGCTCGGATGGCGTCCAGGCCGGTGCCCGTCGCGCCACGCAACCCATCGTCGGCTTGACGGAGGATCTCGTCGGCGACGTCATGAAAAGGTGCGAACGGCTGCGGCGATCGCTCTGTCACGTATATGGGCATCCGCTGTCTGTCTCCCGGCTCGGCGGCCGGGCTTGCGGCACGCGCCAGGAAAACCTGCTGGTCACGGCGAGCGCGTGAGTACGCGTCGTGATCGAAGCCCTGGCTGGCGAGGTCGGCGTCGGCATCATTCGGTTCGTCGGTGAAGGCGAATACTCCGTCGGCGATGAGAACCGCGAAGTCCGAGAGATGCTGGTCGGCAGTGCGGATGCGCGTCGCCGTACTCAGCACGAGATCAGCCAGCGCTACAAGGTCAGCGACATCGAGGACGTCTGCGTCTCGATCCCCACCTGGGGGGTAGGCCAGGACGTACTCGAACAGGACCTCGAGCGGACGCGTCGCCGCCGCGCCTTCCTCGGCTGCGAGCGCGTGCTCGATCCAGTTGTCTGCGAACGGGCCGGCGAGCGAGCGGGCGATAGTGGCCTGCTCCACGAATCGCGTTGCATAGGCGGCATTGAGCCGGCGTAGAACCTCATCCACAAGGCTCGGACGGTAGGTACGGGCGCGAGCGACGAGAGCGTCTTCCAGCGCCTGCAACAGGTGCTCACGGCACACCTGGACAGCGGATTCGCCGGTGTAGCTACCGGACGGTATGCCGCGCTGACGCACGGTCCGTGCCACAGCCTCGATTGCCCGCATCCTCATGTGAGGACCGCGTGGCAGCGCATCCGGCTCAGGCAGGGCCGGAGTATCGGACTCGACGAATGCCACAGTCGTTACTGGCGGGCAGGAATCCCACGCAGCGGAAAACTCCTCGCGGGAGAGGCCGGGTACGTCGCCGCGGGCTTGCCGCAACCGTGCTACGGCCTCGTACAGTGCAAAGCCGAGTGCACTGTGCCCCTCCAGGCCGTCGCCCTGAAACAGTGACATCGCCTCCGGGACAATGCCGATCTCGATGACTGCACGATCCGCAGACATCCCGACGCGATACGGAACGCCTGCGATTTCTTGATCGTGCACCGATGCCGCTTCGGGCAGCAGACGAAGTGCCAGGCTGAGCGGAACGCGGTCACCTAAGTTCAGGTGCGACGAGATTGCCGCGGCGCGACCTACCGTGACACGTACCCCGTCGGCGAATCCGAACAGCGCATCCGGGCTCATGCCAAGTTGCTCGGCCTCGCCGAGGAATGCGTAGATCACGATGCCCGGATCTCGGCGTACCAACAAGGCGATGCCGTCTCCGCGATCGAACAGGTCTGCCTCATCGCCGTCCTGGCTCAGTCGCGCGACCGGCCACCCGACGGAGGCAGGTACGGCCGCGTCGGACAAGAGCTGCTCAATCGGTTCCCAAGCCGCGGCTCGCGCCCACGGCAGATCGTCGGGTTGGTCGTACCGCTCCTCCCAGACGCCATCGAAGTCAACGGGTGGGACGAGGTAGCCGCGGCGTCGCCACACCGACCACGCATCCAGGACGTCATCCAGGAAGAGCGGCGTCTCTGAATCTGGCCGATAGAGATCGTCCAGGAAGCAGGCGAGCAGAATCTGATCACCCTGGGCGTCCGCAAGGATCTCGACAAGTTCCTCGACGTGCAGCCGGACCGTATCGGTGATCTGTTGAGCGGCGAGCACGGCCGGCCCGCCGTAGATCACGAGCCGCACAGGCGGCCGAACCTTCTCAGGTCGATCTGCAGATTCCCGTGCCCAGCGGTAGTCCGCCCAATCCAAGGCGAGCCCCAGATCCCCCGAGCCCAGGCCGCTCACGATCACCGTCGCGTGCCGCGGTCCCTGCACCACTTCTGGATCCAGCAGCCGACCGCGAACCTGCTCGGTGCGTCGCCGCGCCTCACCCCGGACGACGGCGGATACCGGTTCGTCTGGAGGCATCACCCACCGGGCCTCGATCGATGAGGCGGCATCATCGACCGCCTCCTCGGTCAACTCCACTGCCGTGTGACCCATAAGTACCCGAACAACCCGCCGCTGAACGACCGCGTTAAGCCGATGATGGGACAACGCCGACTCCGCCGCCTGATCGGCCAACTCCCGGGTCGCCGCCGCCAACGTAGCCATGGTCAGCGCTGCTGGCACAAACACGCTTCGGGAGCCACCGTCGACCACCAGAGTCGGCCCCAATGCCGGCTCAGTCGGCCGAGACGCCACTTTGATCGCGGATGCAGGGCGGGTCAACCACGTCAACGCCGCCGCCGCCCGCGCTGGGTAGCGACACTCCGTAACCAACTCCTCCGGACCAACAGCCATCCCGTCCCGCACGACCGCGATTTCCGCCTCGCTGACGACCGGCTCGGCCGCTTCCCAGAAAGCAGGCCCGTCAGGCCGCGCCCCGGGCCACGCAGGGGCGAGAGCCGAGACCAGCTTGTCGGAGTGCCCGAGGACCACTTCCATCACATCGGCCAACCCGAACCCTCGAACCGGCACCAACACGGGATCTATCACCGCTGCGGTCATCGACACTGACCGGAGAAACACCTGTGGATGAACGTGGTCACCTGGATGCACCCGCAGCCGGCGACCAGCGATCTCATGTCGAACGATCGACCGCGCGTCCACCGCCGCGAAGTAGCCGTTGGAGACCCGATCAGGCGCCGCCCGAACTGCCTGCTCCACAAGGCCGACGAGATCGGACGATGTCGCCTCTACGCTGCCGCGGGGTGGTAGACGAACGGCACGCGCCCACAACAGCAGCAGCTGCCTCTCCCACAAACGACAGACCGGAGAGTCGATGGCTGCACCCAACAGCGCCAACACGGACTCGGCTTCGTAGTTCGCCAGAACACGATCAATCAGACGCCAACGTACGCCGCCACCCCGCGGTACCACGCCCGTGCGCCTGCCGGATTGCCCTCGTCGCGCCGCCCCCTCGACCATTTGACCGTCCCATTTAGATCTCGCTGCGTTCTGGCTGGACATCCTAGGCCGTTGGCCCCGCCCCAGCATGTTCTCCGGCCGACTGGGAACGACCCGGCCGGACGCTCAGAACACGTGGGGCGGCGGTTCCGCCAGACAGAATGACAGGGGCGCCGGCCAGATAGATCATGCGACGTCTGCTTGTGACCGGTCGAGGGCTCAACACCTGACAATTGGGCGGTCGGGTGTTGTCCTGCGCGCCCGAGGCCATGGCCGCGTGGAACCCGTTCCGCAAGGAAGGACGGCGCCGCTGAGAACGGCGCAGACGAGCACCAGAACTCCAGTATCCTAGACGGCTATGGAAGCTGAGAGGTTCCCTTCGCCGCCTTTCCCTGCTCCGGACTCACCCGTTCTGGGCATGATCATCGAAGGTGCCCTGGCGGCCTACGAGTCGGGCGAAGCGGACGTCCGGGTCGCCGTAACGCATGCAGCGGTGCATGCCTGGTACGAAGGCCACCTCCAAGGCGAGGACGCTTGCCCAGGATGCAACTTCCGAGGTGACTTGCCCAAGCAGCACTGGAAAGGCGCGGACAACCGCGACGACTTCGCTGGCCAGCATTGGAACAGGGAACCGCCCCAGTAATGACGTGAGACCGTGCCCTCAGGACATGGCTACGGGTGACGCTGGCCGCGTTGCAGTTCGACGACGTTCAAAACCCCGCCGACCTGACCGGGTTGTGGCCGCCGCACTCAGCAACCGGCCAGACGGTGGTGACCACTCGCTGCCGTGACGCCGCGCTGGCGGACGTCTGAGTAACCATCAATGTCATGCGGAAATACTCCGCTCGGCACGCACCAGCCTCACGAGCGTTCGCGACCGCTCCGCGCCTACCCCCAACGCCTTCCTGAGGTTCTCAGCAGAGACCGGACGCTGGTGACGCTCACGATGCCGTTGATCCTCCTGCCGCGCCCGCTCCAGCAACTCGTCATCTACGCTCGCATCCCCTGGCTCTTCCGCAGAAGTGCCGTCAGAGTCGCCGGTGTGCGGCTGCGCCATCCTGGTCGACCCCCCAGCTGCTTGTACATCGGCCAGCGCCTGCAGCAGAACCGGCCCAACCTCCGCCCAGCCGATCAGCAGCAACGGACCCACCGCATCGAACAATGCCTTTCCCACTTCGCCGACGATCAAGGGCTCGGCAACGTTCAACGCCAAGGTCACCACGCTCGACGCCAGCAACAGGCGGCGAGCCGGCCGGATCACGACATCAGGGGCACCCCGCAACGACAGATACCGAATCGCGATCAGCAACCCGACCACGGACAGGTCCACCGCAGGCGCCACCAACGGCGCAACCCACACCGGCACCCCCAGCCGAAGAGCCAAAGTGAACACGTTCCCGAAACCGAAGAGGAAAGTCAGACCCACGATGATCCCCACGATCAGCGTGACCGCCGACAGCACCGGATCGCGACCCTCGCTCGGGCTCCTCACGACAACCGGCCTCCCGCCGAGCCCTTACCGGAACCCGCGCCCAACCTGCACGAATACCTCGACAGAATCCGGCACGGACGTGCCCGAGAAGTGCCCGAGAGGTCGCGCACACGATGACAGGGACCGGTATCGTCTGACACATGTGATGGCCCGCGACCAGTCGAAAAGGTCTTGTTCGTCATCACTCGACACCATCCGACAGCGAGAGCAGCGAACTCTTAACCAGCGGGTTCGGGGTTCGAGTCCCTGATGGCGCACCCTCACTCCCCAGGTCACTTAAAACCGTGGCCTGGGGTTTTGTGTTTTCTGGAAGGCTTTCTTCCGCTTTGTGACTGTCCACAATGGTCGGTGACGCGCCCGAGACGAGCCCGAGCCGTCGCGTAGCCGTCCGCGGGATGATCTTGGCTGTAGCCTCGGCTGCGGCGAGAGCGACTTCGGGCAGCACGGTGGTATAGGTGTCGGCGGTCACGGTGATCGACGAGTGCCGGAGCATGTTCTGCACCGTCTTCATGTCCGCACCAGCCGCGAGTGCCAACGTCGCCGCACCATGGCGAAGGTCATGCAACCGGATCGGCGGCAACCCTGTGGGTGCCGAAAATTACATCCACGCATGTCAAACGGCATGTCTGTACTCATGGAGGACTCCGCCGAGTCGGTCCTGCCGGCGTATCACGAGGCGTTCGATCCGGTCAGGTTCAAGGGCCTGAGGCCGGGCTCGCAGGGGTGCCGCGGCGGCCAGTGCCGGTGGGTTCGATGCTGGTTGTAGTGCCGCTCGTACTCGCCAAGCGCATGCCGGAGGTGAGTCTCGTTCCAGATCAACGTGCGGTCCAGCAGTTCCGCGCGCAGCGTCTTCACCCAGCGTTCCATGATCGCATTCATCCGAGGCATCCGGACACCGCTTAGCACAGTGGCGATCTTGGCGTCGCGGAGGATCTCATCGATCAACGCGGGGTACTTGGCGTCGCGGTCGCGGATGAGGAACCTGAACTTGGGCGACGTTTCCTGCGTCCGCCAGGTCCATCAACAAGTTGCGGACAGCCTGCGTCACCCAGGCATGGGTGGGGTGCGCGGTGGTACCGAGAACGCGGACTCGCCGGCCAGCGTGGTGGATGGCAGCGAGGATGTACTGCCGCTGCCCGGTAAGGGTGACAGTCTCGATGAAATCCATCGCCAGGATCGCCTCAGCCTGGGACCGCAGAAAGTCAGCCCACCTGACGGTCGTCCGTTGCGTGGCCGGATCGACACCGTTGACCTTGAGGATTTCCCACACAGTCGAGGCAGCGATCTTGATACCGAGCAGGACGAGTTCGCCGTGGATGCGTCGGTAGCCCCACGAGGGGTTCTCGGCCGCCATACGGAGGACGAGGCGACGGATCGAGGCGAGAGTACGCGGACGCCCAGGCCCTCGATTCGCGCTCACGCGGGCATGACGGTGTTTCACCAGATCGCGATGCCACCGCAGCACCGTGTCCGGACTGACCACAAGCCGAAGCCGACGCAACACCCCGCGCGACAGAGGCACCAGCAACATCGAGAGGAACATCCTGTCCTCAGGCCGAAGTCGCGGGCGCTGGTCACCCTGCTGTCGTTGCAAGATGGTCAGTTGGTGGCGCAGGGCAAGGATCTCCACGTCCCTCTCGCGGTCGGTCATCGACAGTAGCCGCAGCACGGCGAACACATGGACAACGGCGAGATAGATGAAGCGAACCAGCACAAGACGCGATCATGCCGGATCGCGAGCGGTCACCCACCGACGGCGATTGACCTGCACGGACGCATTTGTCGGCACGCACAAGCCAGGCCAGGCGCAGGACGGCTCGCCGGATCCACAGCTGTGCCGTGCTGCTGGGCAGGAACCAGCGTGCGCCTCGCCGCGCGACTTCCTGTTTCTCGGTGACGACCGGGCGGACCAGCCGTTCGTATTCGGTGAACGCGGCTTCGGGGGTTTCCGCCGCAGCCAGCTGCTCACCGAGCACATAGGCGCCCATGATGCCCAGCGCGGCCCCCTGCCCTGCCAAAAGCGAGACGGCGTAGCAGGAGTCGCCGACCAGCACGACCCGACCGCGGCTCCAGCGCGGCATGACGACCTGGGCGACTTGGTCGTAGTAGATCGATTCCGGCGGCGGACAGTGCGTCAATGCGCGCGGTACCAGCCAGCCCAGCGTCCCGTATGTCTTCTGTAGCTCGGCCCGCGGATCATCGGGCAGAGTGGGATCGGCTGCCCGGTGCACCGCGAACGCGGCGGTGTGGAATCCGAGGTACCGCACAAACCGGGTCTCGTCGCCGAACACGAGCCGGCGGACCGTGGAGTGGACGCCGTCCGCGCCGACCAGCAGGTCGGCCTGGCCCGATGCTCCAAGACAAAGGACACGTGCAGGCGCTTGAGGGTGACAGTCTCGACCTGGAAGAAGTTAATCGCAAGGATCGCACTGGCCTGGGCTTGCAGGAACGCGCGCCAGGCCGGACCGTCGTCCGCGTCGGCGAGGGCGGGATGCCGTAGCTTCGCGGCGTCGTCCGGATGGTGGGGCGGCAGCCCGGTGCCCCAGACGTGGGCATCCGGGCGGTCGAGGCTGACGCCACTTGGCCGCGACCAGGCGCCGATGCCAGCACAGCACCGTGCCCACGGCGACCAGCCGACGGGCGCGGAGGTCCTTGGACAGCAGCCGAATCAATGCCGCGAAGAATGCGCGGCATACAGCTAGCCCAGTTCAGGCGCGGCTTGGGATTGGTCCGGCGCAAGACCGCGGCCTCATGGCGCAGCACAAGACTCGATCATCCCGAATCGAGCGCAGCCGACCGCACCGGCCCAGGTCAGACCTCGTATCAGAGTTGTTGAAGAGCGCGGGCCATCGACTGATCGGATGCGCCGAGCACAATCATCGCCGCGGGCGTCGACTCCGCGAGCAGCCCCTCGGACGAAGCACGACCTCGGGTGTCAGCTCCGGCGCGACCTCGGCCGAAGCGGCCCGGGCCCGCTTCGAGCGATACGCTGCCCCGCGCACCGACTATCCACACATCGGTGGGAACTTCGACGGACTCTACGAGCTGGTCAGGTCCGCCGCCGGACTACCCATCCGAGCGGGCGTCCCAGCCGAGTAACGCACCGAACGCCCCCAACGGCGCGCGGATCACGACCCCGGTGGGTGCCCCCCGCCCGGCGAACCGGCGCCGACCACGACTTCGCCGCCGGCCGCCGGCCGCGGGGAAGTTCCTGGCCGTGCTGCGGACCGTCACCGGGTTCGTGGTCCGGTGGGCGTCCCTCGACAAGCTTTTCGGTCTGGGCTACGCGACCGCTGCGAAGGGCGCCTGGATCAGCGGCGGCTCACCGCCACGAGCTTCCGGCCCCGCAGCCACCGCGTGTCCAGGAAGGGCAAAGGGCCGTTGCCGTTGTCCGCCACTGGGTTTCGCCGCGCTCGCCGCTGCCCGGCTCTCGGCGGGGCGCTCTTGACGGGCTTCGCCGTCGGTGTGCTGACCGTTGAAGATTTACGGTCTCGCCATCATCGCCGGCGGCGGCAGATCCGGATGATCAGTGCCGCCAGCACGAAGGCCGCGATCAGGGCAACCGCGACGAGCAGGTGATTCATGGACGCTCCGTTCCGGGTGTGGGGTTCCGCGGCTTCGTCAGCTGAACAGGAAGTACCGCAGCCAGAGGTACGGCGCCGCGACCACCACCGTGATCACGGTGACGATCGCGCCCTTGCGAGTGAACTCCCAGAACGAGATCGGCGAACCGGACCGGGCCGCGATGCCGAGCATCACCACGTTGGCGCTGGCGCCGACCGCGGTCATATTGCCGCCGAAGTCGGCGCCGAGGGCCAGGGACCACCAGAGCGCTTCGGAATGCGACGGGTCCGGGATGTCGTTGGTGAGCGCCAGGACCAGCGGGCTCATTGTCGCCACGTAGGGGATGTTGTCGATGACCCCCGACAGCAGTGCGGAAACCCCGAGGATCAGGAAGACCGCCAGCAGGGCGTTGCCGCCGGTCGCGTCCGCGGCCAGGCGCGCCAGGCTGTCGATCACACCGGTCTTGACCAGCGCCCCGATCATGATGAACAGGCCCGCGAAGAACAGCAGCGTCTCCCACTCCACCCCGGCGAGGTAGTGCTTCGGCTGGGTTCCCGACACGAGCACGAGCACCCCGGCGCCGAGCAGCGCGACCACCGAGGGATCGAGGTGGACCACCGAGTGCAGCACGAACCCGGCGAACACCAGGGCCAGCACGAGCCCGGACTTGAGCAGCAGCTTCGGCTGCCCGATCGCCTCGCGCTCGTTGAGCGCCATCACGTCGGCGACCCGCTCGGGGTCCACGGCGAAGGAGCCGCGGAACAGCCGGGGCAGTACCAGGACGAGGACCACCAGTTCGATCGCCACGATCGGGGTGAGGTTGAGCAGGAAGTCGTTGAACGTCAGCCCGGCGCGGCTGCCGATGATGATGTTCGGCGGATCGCCGATCAACGTCGCCGTGCCGCCGATGTTCGACGCCAGCACCTCGGCGATGAGGAACGGGGCGGGCTTGATGTCGAGCCGGTCGCAGACCAGCAGGGTCACCGGGGCGATCAGCAGCACGGTCGTGACGTTGTCGAGGAACGCCGACGCGACCGCGGTGATGAGCACCAGCAGGATCATGATCCGGACCGGGGAGCCCTTGGCCCGTTTGGCGGCCCAGATCGCGACGAACTCGAACACCCCGGTCCGGCGCAGGATCCCGACGATGATCATCATCCCGAGCAGCAGGAAGATCACGTTCCAGTCGACGCCGGTGTCCTCGGAGAAGAACGCGTCGGCCGAGCCGCTGACCCCGGTGGCCAGCACCACGCCCGCGCCGGCCAGGGCCGCGGTCATCTTCGGGATCTTCTCGGTCGCGATGAAGACGTAGGCGACCACGAACACGGTGACCGCGATGATCGTGCTCATCGCGCCACCGCCCGGGTCAGCGCAGGGCGAGCTCCAGCAGCCGGGAGGCCGAGACCACGCCGAGCAGCGTCCGTCCCGCCATCACCGCGACGAGCGGGCAGCGCAGCCGTGCCATCATCGCGGCCACCTCCACGACCGTGTCGTCCGCGTTCACCCGCGGCAGCTCCGCGGGCTCGGCCGGCAGCAGCTCCCGGACCTTCCGACCGCCGAGCTTGTCCGCGATCCGGTCCGCCATCGACTCGTTCAGCACCCCGGCCAGCGACGGGTCGTCCCGCACGTACGAGGGCACCAGGAACTGCACGACCTCCGACGCCGGCAGGACCGATTGCGGGCAGCCGTCCGCGTCGGTCACCACCAGACCGGGCAACCGCCGCTCCGCCAGCAGGCGGGCGGCAGCCAGTGCGTCGGAGTCGAGGTCGACGACCGGGTACTCCTCGGCCATCTCGGCAGCGTGCATCCGTCCAGGCTACGGCGAACCGGGCCCTTCCGCCGGGACTCATCCGCTGCTCCTGTCGTTTTCCTGATGGTCGCCCGCGTGCGCGGGACGGCCGGTGGGCAGGTTGTCGGGCGGTTCGACGCGCAGCATCTTCGCGATCGGCACGTCGGTCGAGGAGTGCAGCACGATCGACAGCGCGATCGTCACCGCGACCAGGTCGAACACCAGCTCGCTGTCGGCGATGCCGGACTGGAGCGCGAGCAGGCCGTAGACCACCGAGGCGAAGCCCTTCGGGCCGAACCACGCGGCGGTCGCGCGCTCTCGTCCGGACATCGGCGTGCGCAGCAGCGACAGCAGCATCGCGGCCGGGCGCACCAGCGCGATCGCCAGCACGGCCAGTACCCAGCCCCCGGCGCTGAGGTGGGAAAGCCGGTCCGGGGTGATCAGCGCGCCGAAGACCAGCAGGGCGGCGAACTTCGTGATCTCCGAGAGGAGGTCCCCCAGCGGCTCGAAGTGTTCCGCGGCGGTCTTGTCCAGTGTGGCCAATGTGGAGCCGGCGGCGAAGGCGGCCAGGTAGGGGTTCGCGTGGGTGAGGTGACAGCCCGCGTAGAGGATCACCGCGACGGCCAGCGGCCCCAAGGCCTGCAGCCGGGGCTCGGCGGTCAGCACCCTGAGCCGCCAGGCGAGGCTGACCAGCGCCGGCACCGCGCTACCGAGGACCAGCCCCAGCACCAGCTCGATACCCACGGTGCCGAGGTCGGACGAGGTGTGGGTCGCGGTCGCCAGGAAGATCAGCACGAACGGCAGCGCCAGCCCGTCGTTCAGGCCCGACTCGACGTTCAGCAGCCGCCGTAGCCGCAGGGGCACATCGTCCCGGCCGACGATCGCGGCGGCGAACACCGGGTCCGTCGGCGAAAGGATCGCCCCGAGCAGAAGTGACGTCGGCCAGTCCAGCCCGACCAGGAAGTGCGCCGGTACCGCGATACCGACCATCGTCAACGGCATGCCGAGCCCCAGCGCCCGGCCGGACAACCGCCAATTCTCCCGCAGCGCCGGCAGGTTCGCGCGCTGCCCGTCGGTGAACAGCACCGTGAACAGCGCGATGTCGGCCAGCGAGGTGACCAGCGGGTCACGCGGCGCGATATGGATCAGCCCGAAGCCGCCCCCACCGAGCAGCGCGCCCGCCACCAGGAACAGCAAAGCGGTGGACAGCACGGTGCGCGCGGCGACACCGGAGAGCGACACGCTGACCAGCAACACCACACCGAATGCGAGGACGAGCGCCATCCGACTCCCTGGGGTCGACCGGTCCGCTCGTCACCCGGCCGGGCACGAGCAGGCCGACCAGACTTCCCGGCACTCCACGCGTAAAGACCTGGATCCACCGATGAGTTTGTTGGTGATCTTGGTGTGGGTTGGTGATCTTGGGTTGGGGTGTGGGCGTGCTGGGTCGTGCTGGCTGGTCCAGCGCGTCCACGTGTGGTTTCCGGTCAGGCCCTGTTTTCGGGGTGGGGCGGGTGGGGTTCAGGCTGGGTGTGGTGGTGGGTGGGTGCTGGTGAACAGGGTGGTGAAGGGGGCTGCCCAGGGCCAGTTGCGGGGCAGGTGCAGCACGATCTGGCCGGAGGGGGTGCGGGTGATGTGGGAGGCGAGGTGGATGAGGTGGCGGCGGATGGTGCCGGTTCTGGCTTTGGCGTGGAAGGTGGAGGCGAGGTGGCCTGCGGCGCGCAGGAGGTTGTGGGTGAGGGCGGAGAGGGTGAGCCAGGCGGCGTTGGCAGCGAAGCGGCCGGAGGGGAAGTGGGCGAGGGCGGCGTCGGACAGGTCGGCGAAGACCTGCTCGATGGCCCCGGCGCGGGCGCGGTGGTGGGCCTCGATGGCCGCCGGGCCGGCGGGATAGTTGGTGAAGATGGCCTGGTAGCGCCAGGCGGTGAACAGTCCCGGCGCCTCTTCTGGGGTGTGGGCGGGGGTGCGGCGCACGACCAGGTCGGCGGTGATCCGTTGTCCGCGCTGGGTGGTGGGATTCGTGAACGCGGTGTAGCGGGTGAGGGCGATCTCGGCGGTGTGGATCCGTGTCCCGGTCTCGCCGTCGTGGACCGGTTGGTCGTAGGTGATGGTTGTCCAGGCGGTCTCGGGGATCGCGGCGATCGCGGCGCGGATCGGTTGGCGTTGCGGCGCGGTGACGCTGAACCAGTGCCCGGCGTCGGTGACGGTCTTGATGACTTTCCCGACGTAGAACCCGGAATCCATGCGCACCCACAGTTTCTGTCCTGTCCCCAGGGCGTGGGCCGCGGTGGTCAGGTTCTGCCGCAGGAACGACGCCGCGCCGCGGCGGGTGTCGGCGTTGCCGCCGCGCAACCGGGTGCCGGTGATCACCGGCGCGCTCCGGTCCCGGCCGCCGGAGAGGGTGGCGGCGAGGAAGTTCAGCCCGCGGACCTTGGTATAGCCGAACGCCGCGCCTTCTTTGCTCCGCCCGAACACCTGGCTGATCTTGGAGTCCAGATCGAGGAACACCGGCCGCCCGGCCGCCTCCGGCACCGGCAGCACACCCGGGGCCAGCTCACCGAGACGGGCCAGGACCTGCCCGGCCGTTCTCTCCAGCTGCGCCACGTGCCCGATCGTGAAATGCCGCAGGAACGTGCCCAGCGTCGACGGCGCCCGGATCCCGCCGAACAGGGCCGGTAACCCGCCGTGGCGCAGCACATCCAGATCGTCGATCGAGTCCGCGCCGGCGACCATGCCCGCCACGATCGAGGCGATCTTCGCCCCCGCGTTCGACCCTTTCGTGCCACCCAGGGTCAGCAGCTCGTCGGCCACATCCGCCAGCCCGGCGTGCTCGGCCAGCCGCATCACCGGAACCACACCAGCCTGCGACACGAGATCCGGATCATCACAGCGCACCGACAACGCGCCAGCCATATGAGACGATCGCATCAGCAGATGCCCTCCCACTCGTGGACTCTTGTTCCGTCGCAAGAACAATCATCCCAAGTCAGAGGGCATCTGCGCATCCACGACACGACCCACCACCAAGATCATCGGTGGATCCAGGTAAAGATGACGCAAAGACGAGCACAGGGCAAACCGGGGCACCGCTCACCCGTCCCGGGATCCGCGGCTCACTCGCGTCGCCTCGGCCAACCGGGTGAAGGAACGCGGCTATCCCGCCGCGGCCGGAGCGAACGCCACCGCGTGGGCCGCCGCAGCCACCTCGGGCCAGCGTGGATCGTCCGCGGCGGCCGGGAAGCCCAGGCGCGGCGCGATCTGCGCCCAGGCCCGCGGGTGGGCGAGCTGGTACTCCCGCAGCACCGCCACCGTTTCCGCCGGTGCCAGCAGGCGCTGCCGAGGGCGCGGCCACCGCCGGGGACCGAGCCGGACCTCCAGGGCGGGCTCCGCCTGGAGGTTGCGGTACCACTGAGGCGTCCCGCCCCAGGCGGCCACCACCACGGCCTCGGGCCCGTCGGCCCGGAACCGGACGACCTCCACCACGACCTCGCGCCGCAGCCCGCTCGACCGGCCACGATGCGCCAGGTACAGCAGCCGGTGGCCGAACAGCCCGCCGAGCCCGGCGCGGTAGAACCAGATCGGCGCGCGCAACAGCGTCCGCACCAGACCGGTCGGCGCTCGATCCGTCAGGGCCATGCCCATACCCCCACTCTGCCGGTTGCCAGGCAAGACTCTTGCCCAAGACAACAGTTTGCCGGTCAGGCCTCGCCAGCGGCAAGTGGCGCGGGTGCGGCACACTGGAACCATGCCTCGCCCCACGACCACCGCGACCGGCACCGACGTCGACGCGGTCACCGACGCCGTGCTCACCGCGTCGCGGCTGCTGGTGGCCGTCTCCGCGCGCTCCATCGCCGCCGCGGGAGACCTGGTCACCCTCCCGCAGTTCCGGCTTCTGGTCGTCCTGCACTCACGCGGGCCGCTCAAGCACGCCGCGCTGGCCGAACTGCTGGGCGTCAACCCCTCCACCGCCAGCCGCATGGTCGACCGCTTGGTCACCGTCGACCTGGTCGCCCGGCAGGACAGCCCCTCTTCCCGCCGCGAAATCGTCATCGAGTTGACCGGTGAAGGCGCCCGTGTCGTCCGCCTGGTCACCAGTCGACGCCGGCGCGAAATCGCCAAGATCGTCGCGAAGATGCCCGAACACGCGCGCCACGGCCTGGTCGAGGTGCTCACTGCCTTCGCCGAAGCGGGCGGCGAACCACCCGCCGGCACCGCCGCCGAAGCGATCTGGGCCTGAGCAATCGTCAGGTAAGCGTCAGGTGCAGCCGTGCTGTGCCCGGCGAGAATGACGGCGTGGACAGCGAGCCCTCCCCTCAAGATCCAGCCGGCCGGATCTGCCCCGAAGCCATCGATGAGCGGCTGGGCCACCAGGAGGCGAGGTGACGCGATACGCCCAGCACTGCCCGGTGACCGGCGCGGCCGAGGTCCTCGAGCAACCGTGGACCCTGCTGATCATCCGGGAGCTCCTGCACGGCGGCACCACACCGCCGGAGCTGGCCGACGGCCTGCCCGGCCTGTCCCGTGGCCTGCTGGTCAAACGCCTCCGGCAGCTGGCCGATCTGGGACTGGTCACACTCTCGCGCTCTGGCGACACGCTTCGGCACTGCACGTTGACCGAGGCGGGCAGGGCGCTCGACACCGTGGTCGAAGCGCTCGGCCGCTGGGGCCGGCGCCGGCTGCCGCCGCCCCGGCCCGATGACCTCGACCCCGGCTTCCTGCTCTACGACATCGCTCGTGGCATCGACCTGGCCCAGTTGCCCGCGGCACCGGTCAGCGTCCACTTCCGGTTCGGCGAGACCCCGGGGCAGCGCTGGTGGTGGCTGGCGCTCTCGGCGGAGGCCGCCACCGTCACCGCCGAGGACCCCCGGCTCCCGATCGCCGCCCAGGTCGAATGCACACCCTCCGCGCTCGCCTCCGCCTGGCTCGGGCGCACCAGCTGGCTGGACGCGGTCAGGGACCGCACGATCCGCTTCACCGGTAGTCGTGACGCCGTCCGTTCGGCGGTCGCGTGGCTCGGGACGAGCCGTTACTGCGAGCCCGCGGCGCCACCCTGGTGAGCCCGGTGCCGTCCCGGACCGGGCGGGGGCGTGGGCGCGGGCCGACCGGCCAGGGACGGGCGGTCGGCGGCTCCGGCCGGTTCACCCAGGAATCGAAGAGCAGCACCACTCCGGCGGCCACCACGCACACCGCCCCCAAGGCCACCGCGCCCATGACGGCCAGCAGCGCGGCCACCAGCAGCATCGGCAGGACCGCCAGCCAGCAGTACGGGTCCAGCCGGCCGAAGTACCTCCGCTCAGTACCCGGCATGACGGCTCCTGTGCATCATTATTGCATTATGCAACATTTCGCCGATACATCAATTGTGGGTTTCGTCATGGGGCGCCAGCCGATCGCGGAGCCGGGCACCGTCCCTCTGCTACGGTTGGGACCGGTGTGCCGGGAAGTCTGGTCGGCGTCGTGACGACCGACGGCCAGGAGGGACCGGGTTCGATGAGCGTGCGGGTGCTGCTGGTCGAAGACGACACGATGATCAGCGAAGCGCTCGCGCTCGCCCTCGCCGACGAAGGCTTCGAGGTGACTGTCGCCGGCTCCGGCGAGGAGGCGCTCGGCAGCCCGGGCGTGCTGACCGTGGATGTGGTCCTGCTCGACCTGATGCTGCCGGGCATCGACGGCCTCACGGTGTGTCGCACGCTGCGCGAGCGCGGCGACCTGCCGGTCATCGTGATCACCGCTCGCACCGACAGCCAGGACGTGATCGCCGGGCTGGAGGCGGGTGCGGACGACTACGTGACCAAGCCCCTTGTCGCGGGCGAGCTGGCCGCCCGGGTCCGTGCGCTGCTCCGCCGAGCCGCACCCCCGCGGCCGTCGAGCCTCACCGTCGGCGACCTGGTGCTGCGGCCGGACGACGAGAGCACCGACCGGCGCGGCGAGCCGGTCCACCTGACCCGCACCGAGTTCCGGCTGCTCGCCGAACTGGCGGCCGCGGACGGACAGGTCGTCACGCGTGAGCAGCTGCTGCACCGGGTCTGGGGGCACGACTACTTCGGGGACACCAGATTACTGGACGTCCACATCAGACGGTTGCGGCGCAAGGTCGAGCCCGACCCCGACGCGCCCAGCGTGGTGCTGACCGTACGGGGCATCGGCTACCGGGTCGGGCCCCCGGCGTGAACCGCGGGCCGCTGCCCCGCCTCTCCCTGCGCTGGCGGGTGAGCGCGGTGTTCGGGCTGGGCCTGGTGCTCGTGATCAGCACGCTGGCCGTCGCGACCTGGAACCTCGCCACCGGGTACATGCTCGGCCAGCGCGAACAGAGTGCGGCACGGCAGGCCGAGGTCAACGTCCGGCTGGTGGACGCCGCGATCGGCGCCCACTCCGACAGCCTCGACGAACTGCTGACCGGGCTGGCGACCGGCCCGGACTCCACCATCCTGCTGTCCCGGCCTGAAGGCTGGCTGACCACCGGCCGGCAGATCGGCCCCGAGGCGGTGCCGCCCGACCTGCTCAAGCAGGCCCGGGAGGGCCGGCCCGCCCGGCAGCGTTTCAGCGCAGGCGGGATCCCCGTGCTCGGTGTGGCCCTGCCCATTTCCGCCGAGAACGGGCTCTACGTGGAGCTGTACCCGCTGCTGGAGCTCGACCGGACCTTCCGCTACCTCAGTACCGTGCTGATCGCCGGGACCGTGGCGTGCGGCCTGTTCGGCGCCGGGCTCGGCGCATGGTCGGCTCGGCGCGCGCTCCGCCCACTGACCGCGCTCACCGAGGCAGCTTCACGGGTCGCGCGCGGCGACCTCGCCGCCCGGCTGCCCGAACAGGCGGACCCGGAGCTGGCGCCGCTGGCGACGAGCTTCAACGCCACAGCCGATGCCCTCGAACAACGGGTACGCCGCGACGCGCAGTTCACCACGGACGTCAGCCACGAACTGCGCTCCCCGCTCACCACGATGACCACCGTCGCCGAGGTCCTCGAACGCCGCAGCGCGTCGATGCCCGTCCCGGCGCAGAAAGCGCTGCGGCTGCGGCTGCTGCTGGCCGAACTGCACCGGTTCCGGCGCATGGTCCTCGACCTGCTCGAGATCTCCTCCGCCGACCAGCAGGACCCTGGACAGGCCCCGGAACTGGTCGACGCCGGGGCCCTGGCCCGCAACGTCGTCGCCAGCCGACCCGGTCCCGCTCCCGAGGTGGAAACCGGGCCCGGGCCGCTGCTCGTCGCCGGCGACCGGCGCCGGCTCGACCGGGTGCTGGCAAACCTGCTCGACAACGCGCAGCACTACGGCGGCGGCGCGGTCCGGGTCGCCGTCCTCGGTCACGGGGGCGTCGTCCGGCTGGAGGTGGACGACGCCGGGGAGGGAGTGCCCGAGGCCTTGCGCGAGCGCGTCTTCGAGCGCTTCGCCCGGGGTGTGCACTCCGGGCGGCGCGGACCGGATTCCGGCAGCGGCCTCGGCCTGGCCATCGTCGCCGACCACGTCCGCCGCCACCACGGCCGGGTACGCGTGGAAGATCGTCCGGGCGGGGGCGCGCGGTTCGTGGTCGAGCTTCCGGAGGCACGCGGATGAGGCGGCCGACCGCCGCGGCGCTGGCCGCGGTGATGACCGTGGGCGTCACCGCCTGCGGCGTCACGACCGAGAACGAGCCCGAGCTCATCACGACACCCTCCCCGGTCTCCACTCCCACGATGAGCCGGCGGCCCGAGCCGTCTCCGGCGGTGGCCCCGGACCGAACGTCAGGCAGTCGTCAGGTGCGGCAAGGCTGCCCGCGGAGAGAATGAGACCGTCCCCGGCACCGCCAGGAAAGAGGATCGATGACCGTGCAGCACCACTTGATCGACGACGCCTGTGCGGAGGTCGGCGAACGGCTCGCCGGTGAGTTCGCCGGGTGGCTCTCCCCCGCCGCGGTCGGGCACATCGTGCGCGCGGCCGCACGCGACCTCGACGGCCAGATCGTGCCCGAAGCGCTGGGCGAGATGCTCCACCGGCTGGCCGGATTCCGCATCGCCCGCCTCGTCGGCGCCACCCACGGCACTTACCAGCCCTCGCGCGACCACGCGTGGACGCCCTAGCGCAGCAGCTTACTGTGCCGGTCGTTACTAATCCGACTACCGTCCTCGGCGGAAACGGTTCCCTACAAGCAAATCGGCCGAGGCCCGTGTCCGCCTACTTCCGATCGGATTAGTAACCCGCCGTGACAAGACGATCCCGAACTTCCGGGGTCCGCGGGCAGCTCCACGATCACCGGTGCCGGTCCCCTTCCACGGAGAGCCGGGACAACATGGCGTTGTAGGCCCGCAGTGCTTCGTCATCGTCATCGACCTGGACCTCGCCATCGAGGTCCAGGGCCGAGCGGCGGGCCGACTCCAGCCACGAACCCAGGTCGTCGCCGCGCTCACTCGAGCGGAGCCAGCCGCCGATCACGAAGACCGCGAGCGCCGCCATCATGGCGTCTCCGCCGACCCACATCATCGCCCCGCCCCAGTGCAGGTCCTCGACCAGGCCGGGGCCCCAGTCCCGGGCCACGGCCGCGTAGGCGGGGAACGGCTCGTGCGGGGTCATCATCAACGCGACCCCGACCAGGGAGTCGACCACCATCGCGGCGAACAGCAGCACGAGCCGCAGCAAGTACGGCAGCGGGCGGCGCCCCGGCCGCACGCCGACGACCGGCGAGAGCAGCAGCAGACCGGCCAGCAGGTACAAGACCTCCTCCAGGCCGTGCAGCACGGGCACGGTCAGCGCGCCCTGCAGGAACGGCGTCAGGTGCGTGCCCGCGACCACCACCGTGTACAGCAGGAACCCAGCCAGCGGATGGGACGGCACCGCCAGGGACCGGCCGCCGCCGGGCAGCAGCTCGAAGGGCCTCCCGAGCAGCAGCAACGCCGGGGCCACCATGATGAGCAGAAGGTGCTGTGCCATGTGGACAGTGAAGAGCACGCCGCTGTAAGCGTTCACGCCGCTCGCGACCGCCACGAACACCACCAGCAGGCCGCCCAGGAACCACACCGTCCGGCGGACGGGCCAGGCGCCCGCCCGCTTCGCCGCCCAGAAGTACCCCAGCGCAACAACCCCGATCAGGACGGCGGCGACGACCGGGACGTCCCAGTCCGTCACCAGCACGGCGGCCGTCAGTGGCGCGACGCCCGTCACCAGGATACCGAACCGCACAGGGTAACGTTTGCAGTAAGCAACACTTGCCTGATGCTACTCGCTGCCCCGGCGGCGGAGAGGAGCGGCGGGGATGACCACAGCCTCTCCTGCGCAGCCGATAGAACTCGCCATCGATGGTATGACCTGCGCCGCCTGCGCGGCGCGGGTGGAACGCGGGCTGAACAAGCTCGACGGCGTCCGGGCCAGCGTCAACTTCGCCACCGGGCGCGCGGTCGTCCACAGTGCCGCGCCGCCGGACGAGCAGGTGCTGCTCCGGCAGGTCAGCCGGGCCGGCTACCGGGCCGAGATGCTGCACCGGGGCCGTCCCCCACAGCAGCCCGACGACAAGACCCGGCCGGCCTGGCACCGGCTCGCGGCGGCGTTACTGCTCGGCGTTCCGGCCGCCGACCTGTCGTTCACCCTCGCCCTGGTCCCGTCCCTGCGCTTCGACGGCTGGCAGGCGGTCGTCCTCGCGCTGGCCCTGCCCGTGGTCGTCTGGTCGGCGTGGCCGTTCCACCGCAAGGCGGCGATGGCACTACGCCACGGCGGCACCTCGATGGACACCCTGGTGTCCGCCGGGATCCTCGCCGCGACCGGCTGGTCGGTGTCCTCGATGTTCGGCGAGGACGCCGCGACCGGCGGCGAAAGCGTGTGGGGGCTGCTGCTGCGCCCGGCCGGTTCGATCTACCTGGACGTCGCCGTCGGCGTCACGGTGTTCGCTCTCGCAGGACGGCTCTACGAAGCCAGAGCCAAGCGGACCGCGGGCCTGGCACTGCGCGCGCTCTCGGAACTCGGCGCGAAAGACGTGTGCCTGCTCGACGAGGACGGCACCGAACACTGGGTGCGCACCGCCGAGCTGCGGCCCGGCGACCGGTTCGTCGTCCGCCCCGGCGAGACGATCGCGACCGACGGAGTGGTCCTCGAGGGCGTGTGCGCGGTGGACGGGGCCGCCATGACGGGAGAGTCGGTCCCCCGCGAGGTGACCGCCGGGGACCCGGTGCTCGGCGCGACGGTCGCGGTCGGTGGCCGGCTGGTCGTGCGGGCGACCCGAGTCGGCGAGGACAGCCGGCTTGGGCTGCTCACCCGGCTGGTCGAGCGGGCACAGCACGACAAGGCCGCCACGCAGCGGCTCGCCGACCGGGTCTCGGCGGTGTTCGTCCCGGCCGTCATCACGCTCGCCGCGCTCACCGTCGCCGGCTGGCTCCTGTCCGGAGGCGGACCGGGGCGGGCGTTCGGCACCGGTCTCGCAGTGCTGGTCATCGCCTGTCCGTGCGCGCTCGGCCTGGCCACGCCCATGGCGCTGCTCGTCGCGTCGGGACGGGGAGCCCGGCTCGGCCTGTTCCTCAAAGGCGCGGCGGCGCTGGAATCCGCGCGGGACATCGACACCGTGGTGTTCGACAAAACCGGCACGGTGACCACCGGGCGGATCACCGTCACCGGTGTCCGGGCCGACGGGCTGGCGCGTGAGGAAGTGCTGCGGCTCGCCGGCGCGGTCGAAGCCGCTTCGGAGCACCCGATCGCCACCGCGATCACCGCCAAGGCGCGTGATGAAGCCGGGGAACTGCCGCCGGTGCGCGGATTCCGCGCGTTGTCCGGCTTGGGCGCCCGCGGAACGGTCGACGGCCACGACGTGGTGGTCGGCTCGGTGCGGCTGCTCGCCGGGCAGGGGGTGCCGCTCCCGGAAAGCTTCCGGACGGACGCGGCGAGCTGGGAGCAGGCCGGGCTCGGCGTCGTCGCGGTGGCCGTCGACGGCCACGCGGCCGGCCTCGTCGCGATCGCCGACACCCTGCGTCCCAGCGCACCCGCCGCCGTCGCGGCCCTGCACCGCCTGGGACTGCGCACGATCCTGCTCACCGGAGACCGCGAGGCGACGGCGCGCGCCATCGCCGCCCGGGCCGGCATCGAGGAGGTGTTCGCCGAAGTACTGCCGGATGGCAAGGCCGCGGTCGTCGAACGGCTGCGGAACGAGGGCCGCACGGTCGCGATGGTCGGCGACGGCGTCAACGACGCTCCGGCGCTGGCCGGCGCCGACCTCGGCCTGGCGATGGTCACGGGCACCGACGTGGCCGCCGGGGCCGCGGACATCGTCCTGGTCACCGCCGACCTGACCGCCGTCCCCCGTGCGGTCCGGCTCGCCCGCGCCACCCTGCGGACCATCCGCGGGAACCTGTGGTGGGCCTTCGGGTACAACGTCGCCGCGCTGCCGCTCGCCGCCGCAGGCCTGCTCAACCCCCTTGTCTCGGCCGCCGCGATGGCGCTGTCCTCGCTGTTCGTCGTCTCCAACAGCCTGCGGCTGCGGAAGTTCGGACGGTCCTGAACCGGACCGCCATCAGTGAGCAGCGACCGGTTCCAGCGCGGTGAGCACCGCCTGGTGGGTGATCCAGCCGCTGAGCCGGTCCTCGCCGGCCAGGACCGGCAGCCCGGTGCCAGGCGCGTTGGTCAACGCCGCCAGCGCGTCGGCGAGGCTGGTCTCCTCAGTCACCAGCGGCGGCAGCTCCGCGAGATCACCGACCACGCCGGTGCTGTCGTCAGCCAGGGCCTCCGCGACGGCGCGGGCCGTCACGCACCCCTGGTAACGGCCGTCCGCCGCCACGACCGGCAGGATCCCGTGCCCGGACACCGCCAGCGCGTGCGCCGCGCGCTCCAGCGGCAGGTCCCCGGCCAAGGGTTCCGGCAACGCCTCGGCCACGGCCGCGACCCGGGTGCCCTCCAGTCTCCGGGCGTCCGGGTGCTTGTCCAGGTCCACGCCGCGGCGGCGCAGCTTGAGCGTGTAGATCGTGTCCTTGCTCAACGCCCGGCTGGTCGCGGTCGCGATCACGATCGCGGTCAGCATCGGCAGGATGATCGTGTACTGGCCGGTCAGCTCGAACAGCACGATCACCGCGGTGATCGGCGCCCGGGCCGCGCCCGCGAAGGCCGCACCCATGCCGATCAGCCCGTAGACGCCGGGCGACGCGGTCACCCCCGGCAGCCACGTGTGCACGACGATGCCGAACGCGGTCCCGGCCATCGCGCCGATGAAGAGCGAAGGCGCGAACACCCCGCCCGAGCCGCCGATCCCGATCGTCAGGCTGGTCGCCACGACCTTGCCGACCAGCAACAGTAGCAGGAACCCGATCACATACTTGCCCTCGACCGCGTTCTGCAGCACCGGATACCCCACGCCGTACATCTGCGGCAGAACCAGCAGCAACCCACCCAGGAACACCCCGCCGACAGCCGGGCGCAGCCACTCCGGACCGCGCCACAACCAGTCGCACAGATCCTCGACCAGATAGAGCACCCGGGTGAACAGCACCCCGCACGCCCCGACCACCAGCCCGAGCACGATGAACAGCAGATACTCGACCGGGCTGCGCAAGGTGAACGGCGGCAGGGCGAGGAACGGCACGTCGCCGAACACCGCCCGCCCGACCACGCTCGCCGTCACGCTGGCCAGCACCACCGCCCCGAACGACTCCGCCGCGAAGTCGCGCAAGATCAGTTCCATCGCGAAGAACGGCCCGGCCAGCGGCGCGTTGAAGGTGGCCGCGATCCCGCCCGCCGCACCGCACGCCACCAGCACCCGCAACCGCGACTCCGGCAGCTTCGCCACCCGCCCCAGCGTCGACCCGAGCGCCGAGCCGATCTGCACGATCGGCCCCTCCCGCCCCACCGACCCGCCCGAGCCGATCGTCAGCGCCGAAGCGAGCGCCTTGACCGCGCTGACCTGCGCCGGGATCCGGCCGCCTCGTTCCGCGACCGCGTACATGACTTCGGGCACGCCGTGCCCGCGGGCTTCCGGCGCGAACCTGTACACCAGCGGCCCGTAAACCAGCCCGGCGACGACCGGGGCCAGCAGCAGGAACCACGGCCCCAGCTCCGGGAACCACGGATGCGCCGCCCGCCCCGCCGCCGAGTAGTCCGCCTGCCCGGAGAACAGGTGGGTGAACGTCGTGATCAGCCACCGGAACACCACCGCGCCCAGCCCCGCGCCCGCGCCGATCACCAGCGCCAGCCCGATCAGCCCCGTGGTGCTCTCCCGCAGCCACCGTCCCAGCGGCTGCCGCGCCGGCACCACCAGCCTTCGATCCGTAATACCGCCACCCGTAGACACCATTGCAGTATGCAACACTTGCCATAGTCATCATAGGCGGCGTTGCTCACAGCGATAGCAAGGCGATCGTCAGGTGCGCCGCGCCGTCGCCACGCGATGATGGGAGCCGGACCTGCCGCTCTACCGGCAGGTGAGCCCGACCAGGTCCGACCACGCTACCGAGACCACGGCAGCGGAGGCCAGCCTGGTACTCGCCACCGTCAACGGCGTTGTATTCCTCGCCGGGCAGTGGCTGCTGCTCCCCTCTTTCACCGTTGGCCTGGACCAAGCGGACACAGCACCACCGGATCCTGGAACGACGCGCACTGCGGCGGCACGCTCGTGCTGCTCGCCGCCGCGCCGTTCGCACACCCACGTGGAGTGCTCGGCTGGACTCTCACCCGGATCCCAGTGGGCGGCTGGTCGCTGACTGCCGCTACGCGCTGGACTACGGCTCGGCACCCGTGCCGACCGGCACCGTGATGTCCGGAGCTAAGCCGATCCTGGCCGCCTTCGACAGCTCCGCGAACGCATGGCACGCCCCCGCTGGGCATCGGGAAGCCTCGAGCACCCGGGCGCCACTCATCATCGGCCACGCCTTCGACTCCGTTTCGCGACCCGTCCGGGCCGATCCTCGGCGACCGGGCCGGCCCCGCTCCGGTTCGCCCACGCCCGTGCACGTGCTGCGGGCGGATCCATTCCAGGCGTGGATACCGGTCTGACGAGGAGTATTCCCGCAGGTCACAGCGTCCCGGGAGCGAATTCCGGACCACCTGCCGGAATTCGCCGGGTCGACACGCCGCACCCGCACGCTGCTCGTCGTCCGCTTCCGCCCGCACAGTGTGGTGCACCGGAGCCTGTCCGGGACGATCGGGCAGGCACTCCTACGACGCTCGACGATCCCCGTCGCGATCCGGCCGGCCCGCTGACCGGGCCCTCACCTCCGAGCGCTGCGCGTAGGTGAGCGCCGCACTGGCCGCGCCCAGCCCGAGCAGAAGCACCCCGCAGAGCACATCGTTGACCGTGGCCCGCACCGAATCACCCGGGGCGGCGAAGAGGAAGGCCGTGGCGACCAGCCAGACTCCGGCCGCCGCGTTGACCACGCTCAGTACGGGCAGATCCTTGGGCACCGTCATCCGGACGAGGGCGGACGCCGAGATGAGCATCGCGACCAGGACGTCGTCGGGCTCGACGAAGCCGGTGCGCGCCGCGACCCCGAAATGCAGCACGAAGGGCGCGAAGCCCAGCCACAGCGCCACCAGGAACACCAGCGAGCTCGGCAGGCTGGGCGTCAACCGCTCGTCCGTGCCCGGCCCGATCCAGAAGTGCCGGCTCGTCGCCACATCCACCACCACGGCCTCCTCATCCCGAGACGGATCGCCACGGCAATTATTGCACCAAACAATGGTTTCCGCAGCAGCCGCGGCCCGATCCGGTCCGCGGCGAAGACGCGGAGCGAAAGTCCCGTCAGAGAAGGGTCACCCAGTAGCTCCAGAATTCCTGGAGGATCAGCGCCACGATCAGGACGTACCACAGGGCGAGTATTCCACTGTGGACCCGACGCAGGACGCCTCCGATCCTGGTGCCGCTGAGGTTGTGCAGCGTGGTGTACCAGAAGATCGCGATCGTCACGACCCACACGACCATGCAGTACGGGCACAGCGCGTGGATCCGGTACAGGCTCGCGAAAATCAGCCAATGCACGAACACGACCCCGAACGTGGCGCCCAGCTGCATGCCGAACCAGACCCAGCGCGGCGGCTCGTAGCCGGTCAGCAGCACCACCCCGAACGTGACGACGACCGCGAACGCGGCCACCCCGATGATCGGGTTGGGGAACCCGAACGCCGCCGCCTGCGGGCTGTCCATCACCGAACCGCACGACAGCACCGGATTGATCGAGCAGCTCGGGACGTAGGACGGGTCCTTCAGCCGCTCGATCTTCTCCAGGGTCAGCGTCACCGCCGCGATCAGGCCGAGCGCACCGCCGATCGTGTACAGCCACGCCAGGGGCCGGCTCACGCGGCCAGCGCCTTGTCGATCTCACTGCGCAGCTGGCGCGCGATGTCGGGGTAGGTCTGGCCGGCGGGCTGGAACTGGTTGCCGTTGACGAAGATCGTCGGCGTGCCCGAGACGCCGGCCTTCGCGCCGTCGGCCTTGCCCTGGTCGATGCGCTGCTGCACGACCGGCGACGCCATATCGGCGCGGAACTTCGCCAGGTCGAGACCGATCTCCGTCGCGTAGCTCTCGAACTTCGCCTGCGCGCGGGCGGTGTCGTCGCTGACGTTCTGCCCGTCGGCGGCCAGGGCCCAGGCGGGGTAGTCGCCGTACAGCTTGTCGAACATCGGCTGGTACTTGCCTTGCAGCGACGCCGCTTCGGCAGCCTTCGCCGCCGGTACGGCCAGCGGGTGCATCGGGAGCGGGAAGTTGCGGGTCACCATGGTGATCTTGCCCGCGTAGTCGTGCTCGACGGATCTCGTGACGTTCTGGTAGTAGGCCTCGCAGACCGGGCACTGGTAGTCGATGAACTCCACGACGGTCACCGCGGTGTTCGGCGACGTGGTGAGGGTGTTGCTGTCCGGGTGGCGCAACACGTCCGCAGCGACCGCGCCCGGCGCGGGGGAATTCGAGCCGCCGCGGTTGAACACCAGCACCCCGCCGATGACCAGGACGGCGACCACGATGACGACGATCGTCGTCCAGGCGTTGGCCGACAGGCCCTTCTTCGCGACCACCGCTTTGGACTTCTTCTTCGCCATCAGTCGAGCCTCTCCTTGTCACCGGAACCGTCGAACGAACGCAGCCGCAGGCTGTTGGACACCACCAGCACCGAGGACAGCGACATCGCCGCGCCCGCGATGAGGGGGTTGAGCAGGCCGAACGCGGCCAGCGGCAGTGCTGCCACGTTGTAACCGAACGCCCACGCCAGGTTACCGCGGATGATCCGCAGCGTCCGGTCGGCGAGCCGGATCGCGTCCGGCACCACCAGCAGGTCATGACGCACCAGCACCACATCCGCGGACCGCAGCGCGATGTCGCTGCCATGGGCCATCGCCATCCCGAGGTCGGCGGTGGCCAATGCCGGGCCGTCGTTGATGCCGTCGCCGACCATGGCGACCCGGGCACCGGTGGCCCGCAGCTCGTCGATCGCGCGGGCCTTGTCCGCCGGCAGCACCCCCGCCCGGACCTCGTCCACGCCGATCTCGGCGGCGACCGCACGCGCCGCGACCTCGTGGTCGCCGGTGAGCAGGACCGTCCGCAGCCCGTGCGCGCGCAGGGCGGCCACGGCCGCCGCGGCGGAGGGCTTGACCACGTCGCGGACCTCGAGCAACCCCACGACCTCGCCGTCGACCGCGACGAGCACCGGGACGGCTCCGGCCGCCTGGACGTCCTCGACCTGCTCGGGCCCGCCGATTCCGCGTTCGGCGAACAGGCGGGAGCTGCCGATCAGCACGGCGTGACCGTCCACAGTGGCTTCGGCACCCAGGCCGGGCAGCGCCGCGAACGCGGCGATCTCGGGGAGTTCGGCCAGTTCCGCGCGGGCAGCCGTCACGACGGCGGTGGCGATCGCGTGCTCGGAACCAGCTTCGACCGCGCCGGCGAACCAGAGCAGCTCGCCGCGGTCACGGCCGGGTGCCGGGTGGCAACCGGTGACGGTCATCCGGCCGGTGGTGACCGTGCCGGTCTTGTCCAGCACCACGGTGTCGACCTTCCGGCTGGCCTCCAGCGCGTCCGGTCCCTTGATCAGGATGCCCAGTTGCGCGCCGCGGCCGACCCCGGCCATCAGCGCGGTCGGGGTGGCCAGGCCGAGTGCGCACGGGCAGGCGATGATCAGCACTGACACGGCGGCGGTGAAGGCGTCCCGGACCGGGTTCCCGGTGAGCAGCCACCCGCCGAGGGTGAGCAGGGCCAGTACCAGCACGACGGGGACGAACACCGCACAGATCCGATCGACCAGCCGCTGCACCGAAGCTTTGCGGGCCTGGGCCCGCTCGGCGAGCGCGGTCATCTGGGCGAGCTGGGTGTGCGTGCCGACCGCGGTCGCACGGACCAGCAGCCGGCCCTCCCGGTTCACCGAAGCGCCGATCACCCGGTCGCCCACGGCGACCTCGACCGGCACCGGCTCGCCGGTGACCGCGCTGACGTCCACAGTAGACCGTCCATTGTCGACGACACCGTCGGCGGCGAACGCCTCACCGGGCTTCACCACGAACAGGTCGCCGACGGCCAGCTCGCCCACCGGGACCATCCGCTCGACGCCCTCGTGCAGAACGCGGACCTCCTTCGCGGCGAGTGCGTCGAGCGCGGCCAGCAGGCCCGCGGCACTGCGCCGGGACCTGCCCTCGAAGTAGCGGCCAGCCAGCAGGAACGTCGTCACCCCGGCCGCGACGTCGAGGTAGATCGCGTCGGCGCCGGCCGCGGTCGGGCCGAATCCGACCCAGTACCCCGGCTCGTGCCCGTCGAACACCGTCGCCCAGGCCGACCAGAAGAAGGACGCGAGCACGCCCAGCGACACCAGGGTGTCCATACTGGACGAGCGGTGCCGCAGGTTCCGCAGTGTCGCCCGGTGGAACGGCAGCGCGGCCCAGAACACCACTGGCACGGCCAGTGCGAGACAGAGCCACTGCCAGCCCGGGAACCGCAGCGACGGCACCAGAGCGAGGGTGATCGAAAGATCGCCCAGCGGAACCGCGAGGACGGCGGCGACGATCAGCCGGCGGCGCAGGTCGCGCACCCGCCGCAGGGTGAGGTCCTCGTCGTCGTCACCCCGCAGGTGTGCTCCGTAACCCGCCTTGCGGATGCGCTCGATGAGCACGTCGTCGCCGACGTCGGCAGGCACGTGCACGGTGGCGCGCTCGGTGGCGTAGTTGACGGACGCGCGGACCCCGTCGAGCTTGTTCAGGGTGCGTTCGACCCGCGCCGAGCAGGCGGCGCAGGTCATTCCGGTCACAGCCAGGTCGACCGTGCGGACTTCCCCGGTGACCGGGGCGGCGGTTGTCATGCGAGTTCTCCGTGGGTGGGCCTGGTGCCTGGGCTGGTGATGGGCCGGGCGGCCGCCGGAGTCGCGGTCGCGAGATTACGACGCCCGGGAACTTCGCCCGCCATCGGGCCGACTACTGGACTGGTGATGGACCGGAAAGCCCCGGAGAACGGAGATCGCAAGCCAGTCAGCCCCGTCGTTCCGCGAGTTCGGCGAGCATCGCGTTGTAGGCGTCGAGGTCGGCGTCCCCGCTGCGGTCGGTCCGCTTGGCGCGGCGTTCGTCGTCGCGCGCCCACTGCGCCAGCAGCGCGACAACCATGACGACCATCGGGATTTCCCCGCTGGCCCAGGCGATGCCGCCGCCGAGCCGCTGGTCGGCGAGCAGGTCACCGGCCCACGGCAGCGCCAGGTAGTGGTAATAGGTGTAGGCGATCACGGTTTGCTTGCTCATCAGGATCACGCCGAAGAACGCGTGGAACGGCATCACCGCGAAGAGCATCCCGAGCCGCGCCACGTGCGGCAGCTGCCGCGGGGTCCGGTCGGCGCCGACCACGACCCAGGCGAACAAGTAGCCCGTCACCAGGAAATGCACCTTCATCAGCTGGTGCGCCCAGTGGTAGAGCATCGCCTGCCCGAACAGGTCCGAAAAGTACAGCGCGTAGAACGACCCGGCGAACAAGACCGCCGCGACCGCCGGGTGGGCGAAGAACCTCGTCACCGGCGCATGCAGCAGCGACGCGACCCACTCACGCGCACCCGGCACATCGCCGTGCGCGCCCGCCGGCAGCGCGCGCAACGCGAGGGTCACCGGACCGCCCAGCACCATCAGCACCGGTGCGAACATGTTCAGCGCCATGTGCGTGACCATGTGCAGGCTGAACGTCCCCGGCGAGTACACCCCGAGCCCCGACGATGTGATGACCAGGACGATCACCCAGCCGGCGAGCCAGGCCACCACCCGTCCCGGCGGCCAGTGGTCGCCGCGGCGCCGCAGCCGCCGGACCCCCAACAGGTAGGCCGTCACGGCAAGTACGGCAACCGGGGCGAACAGAAGGTCGGGCCGCCAGTCCCCGAGCAGGCGCGCGAAGGTCTGCGGGGCGTCCAGGCCGTAGCCGAGCACGGTTTCCTGCACCGTCGCCGGATGGTTGACGAACGCGGGCGGAACCAGCACGGTCAGCGCCGTCGACCCACCGGTGCCAAGCGCCAGCAGCACCAGCTCCGCCACCACGAACCGCACTCCCGCCCGGCGACGGCGCCACACGGCGATCCCGATCCCGGCGAGCAGCAGCAACACGGTCTCGATCGCCAGGATGAGCCCGTACCGGCTCACCAGGCCGTCCGGCCGGGCGAGCACGAACCCGGCCACCGCCCCGGACAGGGCGGTGACCACGAAGCAGGTGACCGACAACCGGTGGTAACGGCGCAGCACGAAGTCCGGAACAGCGGTGCCACGGCGCATCCGGGCCAGCAGCGCCACCAGCGCACCGAGCCAGGCGCTCGCGGCGGGCACGTGCCAGAACATCGCGTTGGTCGCGAAATCATGCCCGGCCCCGACCGACACGTGCCCGACGGACACCAGGGGCAACAGCCCGATCCCCGCGGCGGCGGCCGCGGCGACGACGGTGCGCCAGGCCATCGCGGGCCACGCGAACGCGGTCGCCACGGCCGCGGCGACCGCCACGCACAACCAGGCCTTGGGTTCTTCGGTCGCACTCAACGTCGGCAGGAACACCTCCGGCCGGAGCACCCGCGCGACCGGCAGGCCCGAAGCCGCCGCCGCCGAGAACGGCACGGCGACAACCGCGGCGGCCAGCCAGCACACCGCGCAGCCCGCGGCGAACCGGCTCGCCGCGTACGCGTCGGCCGACAAGGCACCACCTCGCCGTCCGGGCGCCACGAAGGCGGCGAACACCAGACCACCGAAACACCCGGCGGCCGCCGCGGTGGCCACGAACCGGACGATCGCGAACCCGTAGGTGGTCAGCGGCCCGGGATCGGAATTGCCCAGAGGCGCATACACGTCGCCCGCGGTCGCGACGACGAGCAGCAGCAGGGCGAGCCCGGCCACCACCGCCGACACGACCACGGCGCGGAACCAGGACGTCCTCACCCTCCACCCGTCGGCCGGGATCTGACCACAGTTCCCGATTGTGAGCCACTTCACAGTCTATTGAGGACTGTTGTATCAGGCCACGGTCAGCAGCATCAGCGCCATTCCCAGCGCCATCACGCCGTCCGCGCCGCCGCCGGCGCTGCGCAGGGCGGGCCGGGCCCCACGCGCGTCGTCGATCGCCCGGGCCAGGAAGACCAGGCCGGCCAAGACGAACACGACCACCAGCACGACCGCGACGGTCCTCACGTCGGCGGGCGCGCCGCCCCCGGCCGCGGATGCGGGCATGGACATCCCCGGCATCCCCGGCATGTCCATCGTCCCGCCACCGGCAGGCATTCCCCCCATCACGCGCGGCATCACGAACACCATCCACGCCATCGCGGCCATCATCACGACGTGGTAGACCGCCGCCGGGCGCCCGCCGTGGTCCGCGTGGGACGCACCGCTGACCGCCACCCCGGCGAACCAGACCGCGGCCAGCGCGAAGAACACCGTCTGCGGCCAGCGCGCGAAACCCGCTGTCGCGGGCCAGGCCATCACCACCATGGCCACGCACATCACCACGTGCAGCCCGTCGCCGGTCCGCTCCGCGGCCGTGCCCTGCCGCAGGCAGCGGTAGGCGCAGAACACCCCGGCCACCGCGAACGCCGCGGTCAGGATCCACCGCAGCCCCTCCGCCGTGATCATGCGGCCACCTTCCGCCGGCGCATCTCGAGCAGACCGTCCAGGATCAGGAAGCCCAGCAGTGACAACCCGAACAGCGGCAGGTAGTAACCGATCACCGCGACCACGACGAGCACCGGTGCCAGCACCCGCCCCGGGATCCGCCGCCACGTGCCCCGCGCCGGCGGCCGGCCGGCCCGGGCCGCCCCCCGCGCCGGGCGGCGCAGCCACCACATCCGGTAGCCCCAGACGATCACCGCGATCAGCGCGACCGCGAGCAGCGTCAGCACGATCTGGTTCCAGATCCCGAACAGGAAGCCCATGTGGGTGTCGATCCCCCACGTGCTCAGCTTGGCCGCGAGGTTGTAGTCCGCGAACCGCAGCGTGCCGGTGATGGTCCCGGTCGACGGGTCGACGGCCATCGAATCGGCCCGCACGGGCCAGGTGCGCCCCACCTGCGCCACGACGTAGGCCTTCCCGGGCGCGGCCGGCGGACGGACCTCGACCGGGCCGGTCAGCCCGGCTCGCACAGTCGCCTCGCGCACGCCCTCGAAACCGATGTCACGGCCGCTCGACACGGGAACTGCCGCCGGCACCGAGGGAGTGGTCCAGTTCAGCTGGGTGCGCAGTTCGGTGATGCTGCTGCCGGCGTACTGCGACCACGTCAGGCCGGTGGCCGACAGGAAGAGCAAGCCGATCGCCAGAACCAATCCGGTGCGGCCGTGCCAGGACAGCAACCTCGCCCGGCGGCTCGCCGCGGCGCGTTTGCGCCGGCGCCGGCCGAACCAGAGCGCCAGCCCGGCCAGCACCACGACCCACAGCCAGCTGGCCGCCAGCTCGGTGTACAGCCGGCCGAAGTCACCAAGATGCAAACTCCGGTGCAGGACGTCGATCCAGCCCCGCAACGGCAGCGCCTGCCCCGAGCCGTAAGTCTCCAGCTGGCCGCGGACGTCGCCGGTGTGCGGGTCGACGAACACCGTCCAGTGGTAGCTGGGCTCCAGGCCGGGCCGGGTGAAGATCACCTGCGTGCTGTCGGTGGGCGCCGGCCCGGGCCGCACCCCGGTCAGCGTGCCACCCGGTACGAGTGCCTTCGCCGTCGCTGCCTGCTGGTCCAGCGAGACGGTCCCGGCCGCCGCCGGAACGTGCAGCTCGTGGTCGTAGACAGCCTGCTCCACCTGCGGAGCCCACACGTAGGCGAGCCCGGTAACCGCGGCCACGAGCAGGAAAGGGCCGATGAACACCCCCGCGTAGAAGTGCAGCCGCAGCAGCAACGGGCGAATCACGGCCCACCCCGAACGGAACGCGGCGACCGGATCGGCCATGGGCTCCGCAGCCGGTTCCTCGCGCTGGTCGATGGACATCGAGCTCCCTTCTCTTGCCCTCCACTGCACGAGTCGTTCCGCGACCGCGGCAGGTTCCCGCGATCGCGGTGACCTGGCTCACGGCGTCCACTAAGGACGGTCGACGAGTGCGCCCGTCGCACGGCACTACACTGGCGCCCCAAGGAAAGCCGGTCGCCCCCACCGTCCGGACGACCCGCAGGGCCGAGTGTGGCGAGCCGCTCGGCGATGCCGAACCGCAGCAACCGCGTCAGCGCGGTCGCCCCCTTCGCGAACTCACGACAACTCGGATACCGGATCGAGTGGCACGGCAACGGCTTCTTCGGCTACGGCTGTCTGGCCGCGCAGAAGGGGGCCGGTCAGCGCGTCCAACGGATTCCCGGGAACTTTGTCCGGCGAGGAACCGACCACTGGATCGCGGGGACGACCACGACGCGGTCGGGGCCGCGTTCCGTTCCCGTGATCGGCCCGGCGGCCCCGCGGGGGTTTTTCCGCTCCTGAGCCTCCCCGGGGCCGCCGGCCCGCTCAGCTCGTCTTGGCCAGCACGTTGTCCAGGACGCCGGACTTCACGTCGGCGACCAGCACCGCCAGCTGTTCGCGGCTCATCTCGATCCGCTGCCCGAAGTCGTCGGTGATCACCACCTCGCGCTCGGCTGGAGCACCGTCGACCAGAAACAGCTCCGGGCACCCGCAGTTTCACTGGCCGCAGAAGGTCGCGACGTGCCGCAGACCCGGACCACCCTCGGACATGTCCACCAGCTCCTCCTCGCTCGTTCCACTCCTCCGGTAGTCGGCTGATACCGAGCTTCGGTTCCCGCGGGTTCAGGCAGCCCGGCGTCCGGTGGGCAGCTGGGGAAACCGGCGGCGATGCGCACTTTTCCGCGCCCGCGTTTCCGTGCCCGGCCCGTCGGCCGCGTCCCCGGTCCCACCCCGGGCGGGCCGGCGGCCGGTCGACGGCGGCGCCGGCCGGCGCGCGTGTTGCCTGCGCACGACGAAGAGCAGCACCACGCCGGCGACGACCCAGCCGTGGGAGGCCACCCGCTCCACCGCGACCTGCCCGGTCGACAGGTCGATCCCAGAGACGACGCCGAGCACCACGACGAACCCGCCGAGGGCGGGCAGCAGCCCGGCTGCCGCAGCCGGCCGCAACGCGGCCCACAACAGCCCGATGCCGACCGCGACGTTCCACGCCCCGCTCTCGTTGCCGAGGTGCACCGCGGCCAGGCCGCCATGCCCGGCGTGGCCGACGTCGGTGCCCATCAGCTCGGCCAGCCCGAGGCCGCTCTGCACCAGTGCCACCAAGCCGAGCCCCAGGCGCAGGCGCCACTGTTGCGGCTGCGGCGCGGGAGCCTCGGCCAGGATCCGCGCTGTCAGGTCGGGGACCCGCGGTGCAGCTCGCACCAGGGTCACCCGGCGCAGCGCGGCCGCCCGCTCCTGCCAGGCCCGGCACGCCGGGCAGCCGGCCAAGTGCCGATCAAGCACGTCAGCGGCCACCACGGGCTGCTCCCCGTCAACCCGGGCCGAAAGCGATTCGCGCAAGTCAGAGCAGTTCACATCGTCAATGGTCGGCCACCGGGCAGGCGGAGTTCCCACCGGTGCCGACTACCGTGCCGGCCGGGCCTCCGGCAGGGTGGCCGTCGACCACTTCCGCGCACCTCCCCCAGACTCCCAGCCACAACTGGGAAACCGAATCAGACCCGCCGTTCCGGCGCCCGATTCGGAGACCTCGCCGAAGCCTGCGAGATCGGTCAGCGCGATCAGCCGACGCAGCCACGAGCTCACGCCACCGAGGCGTGACACCGGCAGGTGTTGCCATCCTGGCACCCGCAGCCGCAGACGGCGGCACATCCGCAACGCGCCGTGCCGACGCCCCATACGACGGCGTGGTCCGGCACACAGCACGGGCGGGTTCGGGAACATCGATGGTCGTCGCTCGGCTGCAGCTGTTCCATCGGTGCGACGACGCTCGCGCCGGTGGCGAGTCGCCCGGTCACCTGTAGATCGAAGATGGCGATGAGATCCGGGGCGAAGTCGCGGCACTGCACGGCGGGCCGGATCCGCAGACGGCGGGTGATGGCGGCCATCTGCTCGGACGCTGCCCGGCAAGCCTGGCAGCGAGCAAGGTGTCTCCCGGCTACGGCTTCCTCACCGGGAGCAGCCTGCCCATCGACCATCGCCGAGAGCGCCTCCCTGCAACGCTGACAGTCCATATCGGATAAGTCGGCTGGAACGACAGGCGGGTTCCCGGGAACCCGCGGAGGAACGATTCCCAGGAACCGGATCCGTCCCTCGCCGCGGAACTGTGCCCGGATCCGGTGTCCGCCACCCGGCAGGCGGTCCCGGACCCGCGGAGTGTCGGCTACCGTGTCGGCGTGACTTCCGGCAGGGACCGTGACGACGAACGGCTGACCGCGCTCGCCCTCGACGCCGGCCGCGGCGACCATCGCGCCTTCGAAGCCTGGGTCCGCATGACCCAGCCCGACGTCTGGCGCTTCACCGCCCACCTCGCCGGGGCCGGCCTTGCCGACGACCTCACCCAGGAGACCTACGTCCGAGCCGTCACCGCACTGGCCCGGTTCGCGGGCCGATCCTCGGCCCGGACCTGGCTGCTCTCCATCGCCCGGCGGGTGGTCATCGACCACTTCCGCGCACGTTCCGTCCGCCCCCGGACTTCCAGCCACGACTGGGAAACCGCCATCGAAACCGAATCGGCCCGCCGCACCGGCGCCGGATTCGAAGACCTCGTCGAAGTGGGCTTGCTCCTCGACGAACTCGACCCGCAACGTCGCGAAGCCATCGTCCTCACCCAGCTCCTCGGCTACTCCTACGCTGAGGCCGCCGAAGTCTGCGACTGCCCGATCGGGACGGTCCGCTCCCGCGTCGCCCGCGCCCGCGAAGACCTCCTCACCGCACGCGACGAGCACGGCACCGCGATCTGATCGCTGCTCACCCCGCGGTGAACACCCGCCGGTACTCGCTCGGCGTCGTCCCGGTGGCCCGCCGGAATTGCTGCCGGAAGTTGGCCGGGGTGCCCAGGCCGCAGCGAACGGCGATGTCGTCGACGCTCGTGCCGGTGGTCTCGAGGAGCTCGCGGGCCCTGGTTGACGCGAGCGGCGTTGAGCCACTTCATCGGGCTGGCACCTGTCTCGGCGGTGAAGCTCCGCGCGAAGCTCCGGAGCGACATCCGGGCGGGCGCGGCGAGATCGGCAACCGACAGCGGTGCATCCAGGCGGGTCAGCCCACTCCAGGGTGTCCCGCCCCGGGTTTGATGGAGACATCGAACACCCGGAGGATTCACGGTCATGGCGGCACCACGGAAGTACCCTGACGAGTTGCGGGAGCGGGCGACGCGTCTGGTAGTCGAGGCTAGGCGGGATCCTGCGTCGGCGGCCGGGGCGATCAAACGGATCGCCGACCAGCTTGGTGTGCACCCGGAGGCGTTGCGGACGTGGGTGAAGCAGGCCGAGACCGACGAGGGGGCGCGGCCGGGGACGACCTCGGCCGAGGCCGCGCGGGTCGCCGAGCTGGAACGTGAGGTGCGTGAGCTGCGCCGGGCGAACCAGATCTTGAAGTCAGCGGCGTCTTTCTTCGCGTCAGAGCCGGACCGTCCCTCGCGATGAAGGTCGAATTCGTTGACTCTCAACGGAAGGAGCACGGTGTCCAGCCGGTCCTGCGGGTGCTTGAGGCGAACTACAGCGTCTACGGGGCCAGGAAGGTCTGGGCTGAGCTGAACCGCCACGGCGTCGAGGTGGCCCGGTGCACGGTGGAGCGGCTTATGCGCGAGGCCGGGTTACGAGGGTTGCTGCGGGACAAGTCTCCTCGCACGACCCGGCCGGCGCCGGAGACCGGAAGGCCGACTGACCTGGTGGAACGTGACTTCACGGCGACGCGGGTGAACGAGTTGTGGGTTGCGGACATCACCTACGTGCGCACCGCCGCGGGCTGGGTCTACGCGGCGTTCGTGCTGGACGTGTTCTCCCGCCTGATCGTCGGCTGGCAGGTCGCCACCAGTCTCTACACGGATCTGGCGCTGGACGCGCTGCAGATGGCGATCTGGCGCCGCCATGCCGACCGCGCCGACCTGACCGGGCTGGTCCACCACAGCGACCGCGGCGTGCAATACCGAGCGATTCGCTACACCCAGCGCCTGGCCGAGGCCGACGCCGTCGCATCCGTTGGCAGCAAAGGAGATTCCTACGACAACGCGATGGCCGAGGCGTTCAACTCGCTCTACAAGGCCGAACTCATCCGCAACCGCGGCCCCTGGCGCGGCCTCGACGACCTCGAGATCGCGACGGTCGAGTACATCGACTGGTACAACAACCGGCGCCTGCACGGCGAGCTCGGACACATCCCACCCACCGAGTACGAGGCACTACACGCGATGACCCACCCGGTCACCACAACCCAGGAAACCAACTAATCCAGTGTCCATCAAACCCGGGGCTTGACAGTTCTCCGACGTCGGTGAACCCAGATACTGGCTACCGTCATCGCACGCGGCGACCAGCAACACGCACGCGGTCATGACCGCGACGAGAGGTGTTCGACAACACATATCTGGGCGCTTCCTAAGGTGCGGGGACCGTCAACGCTGTCAAAGGGTGATCCCACAGCCTCACCCAGACTGAGGTTCCCCCCGGGATCCGGACACCGGGGTTTTATGCCGCGAGGGCGATAGGTTGACGATAGCTGATGCGGGTTTCGTGGGGTGTTCGGTATCCGAGTGTCGAATGTAGACGGTCGTGGTTGTAGTAGCTGAGGTAGGCGAACACTGCCCGGCGGGCGTCGTCGCGGGTGGCCCAGACCTGGGTCCCGATCTCGGTTTTGAGGGTCGCGAAGAACGACTCGGCGACGGCGTTGTCGTAGCACGACCCGACCCGCCCCATCGACGGCCGCATACCCGCCGCCGTGAGTGCGGCGCGGAAGGTCGAGGAGGTGTACTGGGAACCACGATCGGAGTGGAAGATCGCATCAGCACTGGTCAGACCACGTCCCACGGCGAGATCGACCGCATCGCATACCAACTCGGCACGCATGTGCTCAGCCATCGCGTGACCGGCCGCTTCCCGGGTATGCAGGTCCAGCACGGTCGCCAGATACAACCATCCTTCCTGGGTGGGCAGGTAGGTGATGTCGCCGACGAACCGCTCGCCGGGAGCGTCGGCGGTGAAGTCCCGGCTGATCAGGTCTGGTGCCGGTGCGGCGGTCGTGTCCTGCTTGGTCAGGGACCGGCGGCGCCGGCGGGTCAGCCCGACGATCCGGCGCTGGCGCATGATCCGTTCAACGCGTTTGTGGTTGACCACCCGGCCCCGGCGGCGCAGTTCGACGGTGACCCGCGGGCAGCCGTAGCGCCCACGGTGCTCGGTGTGGACCTCGGCGATCTCGGTGGCCAGTTCCTCCTCGGTCGCGGCGTGCGCGGCCCTGACAGGGGCGGCTGCGATCCATTCGTAGAACCCGGGGCGGCGGACACCCAGGACCCGGCACAGCAGTGCGACAGCGAAGCTGGCGCGGTGTTCGGAGATGAACCGGTAGCTGCAGGTCAACGACCCATCTCCTTCGCGAAATAGGCGGCCGCTTTCCGCAGAATCTCCTTCTCCACCTCCAGTTCCGCCACCCGCTTACGCAGTGTCCGCAGCTCGTCCTGATCGGCGCCCGACACAGCGGACGGTTGCCCGGCCTGCTTCTCGGCGGTCTTGACCCAGTTGCGCAGGGTCTCGTGGTTCACGCCCAGGTCGCGGGCGACCTGGCGCAGCGGACGATCAGAGTTGCGGACCAACTCGACTGCGTCCTTGCGGAACTGCTCGGGATACTTCGACGGACGTGGCACCAGGACATCCTTCCCCAGACCACTGTCTGGGCTCAGAGTGTCCGGCCCGAAGGGGGAACCTCAAACTTCCGAGCCCCCGCCCACAACGCCTGTGGTAGCTCCGATGCCGCATCCTGCTGCCAAGTTCGCATGGTCGAGGGCCACAATGGCGAGCCCGCCGATGGACCACCCGACGCCAACCGCCTCGTCCTCGTCGACCTGTGGAACACCCTCGGCGTGGAGGCGCGAAGGCGCCCGGCGCGTTTCGATCATCGCTTGAAGCAGGCCGGGATCGACTACTGGTTGAGGGCACCTGTTCGAAGCTAGCGGCTGTACGGTGGCGCGGTCTCGGCCGGATTGGGAATCGGAGTGGGCGTGGTGACGCTGTGGGTCGTGTAGATCGGAAAACTGGGCGCTTGTGGGCGGCCGTTGATCGGCGGCTCGTTGACGCGGTCGCGAATGATCCGGTCGCTCGGGGCCGAGTCGCCGGCGGCGGTGCCGGCGGCGTCCGTATGCGCCTTGGCGGATGCAGGCGGAGCGACTGGTGGTTTGGCCGGGATGGCGACGACCGAGGTTGCGGGCGGGGCCGTGGGCGGGGGTGTCGCGATCGTGGGAGTGGGCTGCGGGGCGCTGGTCGATCCCAGCGGTCCAGCGGCCGGCCGGTTGCCGGTTGGTGATTCTCCACCGGTCAATCCGATAACCACGGCAGCCGTGCCTCCTGCAACGAACAGGAAGCCAGCCGACAATACGACCAATTTTCTTCGCGACACAAGAGTGATCAAATAGTTGCTTTCGCTATCTGTCAATATTTGAGACGCAGTCGGTATGTCACACTTTTGACAGTTCAGTTCACAGTGGAGTTCCGTTCCCGGAGGACGTGTCACGCGATGGCCGTCTCTCGGTCGCTGCAGCAGCACGGGCGGGCTCTGGTCCGGAGACCTCGGCCATCATCGCCGTGCTCGCCGGAGCGCTGACTACTGCGCTGCTCGCCATCGCGCTCCGAAGCTGAAACGCACGCGCCCCGCCGGCTGCATCGGACTCGCCGGCCACGCCGCCGTCCGCGCGGAAGCCACAGCCAGCCAGGACCGGCTGTCGTAAGCACAGGGCACAGCGACGCGACCGTTCACGCGACAACGTCCATAGCCCTGTTCGGCACGCCGCCCCATTCCGCCCGGACCGCACGGCTCAAAACGCGAGAAATCCGCCTTGCGAAGCTCCCGCGGCTGAAACCGGCCGCTGATGGCGCTCACGATGCTCCGCATCGATCTGCTTCGCACGCTGCACCAGAGCGGGATCGAGTCCAGCAGCAGCCGTACTCGGGACCTTCGACGAAGGCTCACGCGCTTCGGCCACCGGAACGACAGGAGGCTGCCCGGCCGCGGCGAGAGGCTGCAGCGGACCCGGGTGAGGTCGACTCGGGGCGCGGTGCCGGCCTTGCGGTCAGTCCGTTTCCCCGAGCCGGGCTTCCGCACCGGACATGCGCCTCTCAACACATCCGGCGCTCCGCAAACCCCGCTGGCCGGTCCTCGCACGTCATGCTCGGCCATGGTGACGGAATCTTCGTTCCCCGATGCATCAGCGTCGCAATCATGCCTCCGCTATGTCCAGAAGAACTTTGCCGACCGCTCCTTGTTCGACAGCGTCCTGCGCCGCCGCGGCTTCTGCGAGGGGGAAGTGATGGATCGGGAGCCCGGAGTCCTCACCGATGCGGAAGCCACCAGTGGCGATGGCCGCCGTCACGTCACTGGCCGCTCGCGCCAATGCCCCGGCGTGCAGGGAGTACAAGACCAGGTACTGATACCGAAGGTTCTTGAAATAGGTTTCCAAAATGGGCACCGAGTATTCGTCTCCCCCGTTCTTGGCATAGATCGATACGGTTCCGCCGGTTTTCACAACAGCAAGGTCCAGCGCGTTATTCTGGGCTGGAGCGACCTCCACCACCAAGTCCACGCCGTCGGGCGCGGCCGCGCGTACCGCGCTCTCGGCGTCGCCCTGCCGATAGTTGATCACATGGTGAGCACCAGCGGCCTTTGCCAACGATTCCTTCCTTGTGGAACTCACCGTTGTGACGACGGTTGCGCCCGACCAGCGCGCCAACTGGACCGCGGCGTTGCCAACCGCGCCCGCACCGCCCTGCACCAGGACCGTCAGTCCGGTCATCGCGCCTGGCCCCAGCTGCGAGGGGCCGCCATCGTGCACTGTCAGAGCACGATGCGCAGTCAGGGCTGGAACCCCGATGGAGGCACCGACGTCGAAACTCACTCCGTCGGGTAAAGGAACGACGCGGCTGATCGGTTGCACTACGTACTCAGCTGCCGTACCGAAAGGCTTTTCATGCTGGGCGAGAATCAGCCAGACGCGATCGCCGACCGCAAAATTGGCCACCTGCGGCCCCACCGCGTCGACGACGCCAGCACCGTCTTGACCCGGCGTCACTTCATCGAACGGCAGCGGCCGGATTCGGAATCGCCAATCGGTGGGATTGACTCCGGAACGCATCAGGCGGACCCGAACTTCGCCCGGACCGGGCTCGGGAATCTTGCGCTCGGTCAGAGACAGAACGTCGGAGGATCCGGGGCGGTTGTAGACAATGGCTCGCAAGTCGAGGCTCCCGCCTAGAGATTGAGGTTGGGTTTGCCGTTGCTTCCTCGATAGTGAAGGAAGTTGACCCATTCATATGCAGAGGCAGCGTCGAGGGTCAGGTTGAGCTGTTCGGCCACTCGTCTCTTCACAACACGCTTGGTCAGAGCAAGCGCATAGGCGGACTTCGACAGAAGTTGACGAACCATGCCGTCCACGACCTGATCCAGTTCAGCCGGCGGCACCGCGTAATTGATCGCACCCATTTTTGCCAGTTCCGCGGCCGTATAGGGCTTCGCCAGAAGCAGGTACTCCATCGCTTTGGCCGGGAACATGTGCAAGGGCACCAGCGCACCTCCGCCGTCACCCGGAACCGTGTCAAAACCGAAGATCTTCTGCAGGTCCATGTGCACATCAGCCACTATCGCATCTTCCCTGGCGACGATCAGGTCGCAGCCGAACATGATGCTTTGGCCGAACCCGATACAGTCTCCGTTGACTCGAGCGATCACCGGCTTCTCCATTTCGGCCAGCGTTTGCTGAGTCAGGCGCACACCCTGGAACCCTTTCCACATCCAATCCGGAAAGTCGATCGGCTCGGGATCGAGCCTGTTGCCCTCTGCATAGGGCGGAGCCGGCAGAATCCACGGCTCGCCATCGTCGATGCCAGTGATGACCACAACTCTGACCGCGTCATCCTCCCGCAATCGTGCGAGCGCCCGGCCGAGGTCGAAGTGGAGTTCAGCTTGAGAGCCCTGCGCGCTGAGAACCGCTACTCGTTCTGTGGTCAACAACCTCACGGTCGCCACAGCCCTGCTGATCTCCACTTCGACCGATTCGAACAACTCGTAACCAACGGACGTCCCCATGCGACACCTCCTCACCTTCAGATTTCTCAATGAGCGCGACGAGGAGGACCGCCACGTCGCGTACCCGGCGGGCACGCTCCGGGTCCTCACGGTCGGACCGAGGCTATGTGGAAGAAACTGTTCCATCTTGCGCTCACCGTACCGCGGCTCGAGAGAAGATGGAAGCATTACTTCCGGATGCTAGGCTCGAGTCATGGGTGTGAAGCCACTACGACGAGATGCGATGGAAAGCCGTGCCCGGATCATCAGCGCTGCGCGAGGGGCTTTCGCCGAGCATGGGTGCGAGGTGCCGCTGTCCGAGGTCGCTGCTGCCGCCGGGGTCGGTGTGGCAACGCTTTCGCGCCACTTCGACCGCGCGCAGCTCGTCCAAGCCGTCATCGAACAGCGCCTGCAGGAGCACGTGAACACCGCTGACGAAGCGCTCGCGTTGGCTCCCGAAGAGGCGATCCTCTCCTACGTGCGGGGCCTGTGCGCTCGCGGGCTCGTCGATCGCAGCCTGGTCCGAACGTTCACCCTCCCTCTGCCGGACTCGCAGATTGCGGGTCGCTTGCGTCGCCAGCTCCGGCAGCGGCAACTGAAGCTCATCAGGGCCGGGCAGGATGCGGGCGTGCTGAGGGCGGGCGTGGTTCCCGAAGATCTTCTTCTCGTTCTCCTGGCTGTGCAGTGCAGCATGGAGAACACGACCGGAGGCGCCGCGTGGCAACGCACGCTGGCAATCCTTCTTGCCGGGCTGACCGATTCCGCCACAGATCGCGAGTTGCCGAGACCCCCTCGGCTGGACGACCTCATTCAACCTGCCAACGGTCCACGACCGGGGCGGCGGCCCAGCTCGCTCTCGAACTGAACGCGACGAGCCGAGCAGCTCGTCAGCGGTGTGGGTCAGCGGTGTTCCTGTTGGCCACGCTGGCTTCCAGGTAGGCCAACCAGTCGCGTTGCACGCCGCCCGCAGGGTGTTGACCAGCAGCATGACGATCGTCGTCGGCCCGCCCCGCTTGGGACGGTGTGAGCGGCCGGCGACCGCACACACCTCGGAGAAGCGGACATCACCGCGCAGCCCCTCCCCGTCCTCGCTGCCGTCCTCCCTGCCTCCGCCCGCGCTGGTTTGGGCCGAGCACGCTGCAGTCCCTGTGACCGCCGCACCCCGTCGTCGCTCACATTGCTTGGCCCGGATACCTCCGCTCCCTCGCTCTCGCCGGGTTGATCCGCGCGGCAACACAGCTGTGACCGGCACGGTGGTGCACCCGCCGTGCGGAGGTTGGTCAGGTCAGACCGCGGTGCGGCCGCCGTCGACGTTGAGGATCGCGCCGGTGATGTAGCTGGCCTTGTCCGTGGTCAGGAACACGATGGCGTTGGCGATCTCGTCGGCGTCGGCGACATAGCCCAGCGGCGCCTGCTTTCCGAGCTCGTCGAGCCCGTCGCCCATGATGCCGACGACCTTCTGGGTGCGGGTGGTTCCCGGGCTGACCGCGTTGACCCGGACACCGGCCGGGCCGAACTCCGCGGCCCAGGATTTGGTGAGCAGGTTCAGTGCGGCTTTGGTCGCGCCGTAGACCGCCATGCCCGGGGCGGCGAACTGGCCGACCATCGTCGAGGTGTTGACGATCACGCCCTTGCCGCGCGCGGCCATCTTCGGCGCCAGCTCCCCGACGAGGAAGAAGTGACCCTTGAGGTTCGTGTTGAACGTCGTGTCCCAGCCCTCCTCCAGCGTCTCCGCCGTCGGGCCGAACACCGCCGTCCCCGCGTTGTTGACCAGGATGTCGACTTGGCCTCCGGAAATCGCCAGTGCTCGTCGGGCCAGCTCGCGTGCCGACGCCGCGTCGCCGAGTTCGGCGCGCACGTAATCGGCCTTGCCGCCGGCTGCGCGGATCGCGGCGACGACACCGTCTCCGAGCTCTTGGCGACGACCGGCCACGATCACGTGCGCCCCGTGCCCGGCGAGCTGCTTCGCCGTGGCCTCGCCGATCCCGCTGGTCGAACCGGTCACGAGCGCCGTACGGTCCGCGAGGTCTTTTTCTGCCATTGCTTCTCCTTGTCGATGCTGGTGGCGGTGGGTGTGCTGGTGAGGACCACGTTCGATGAAACGGCGTGTCAGTTCCAGCCGCCGTCGGCTTCGATGGTGGTGCCGGTGATGTAGGACGCGTCGTCGGAGAGCAGAAACGCGACCGTGGCGGCGATTTCCTCAGGTTGGCCGAGCCGGCCGAGTGCGCTCATCGAGCGGAGGAGGGCGGGGAACGGGACGTCGGTGAGCGCGGGGTGGACGTAGTGGGGGGCGTAGCCGGCCATGCGGGTGGCGGTGGCGCCGGGGGCGATCGCGTTGATGGCGATGTTCCGCTCGGCCAGTTCGGGAGACAGATTGCGCACCATGGCCGGGATGGCGGCCTTGCTCGCCGCGTACAGGGCGTGGTGGCGCACCGCCAGGCGCGTGCTGACCGAGGAGCTGAGCACGATCCGGCCGCCGTCGGTCATCGCGGCCACCGCCGCCTGGGTGACGAACAGCTGTCCGGCCACATTGGTCCGGAAGAGGTGCTCGAAGTCGGCCTCGGTGATGGTTTCCAACGCGCCGAAGTGCTCGACCCCGGCGTTGCTGACCAGCAGGTCCAGGCCGCCGAACTCGGACACCACCGAGCCGACCAGCTCGTGGGCCCGCGCCGCGTCACTGACGTCAGCCTGGAAAGCCGATGCGGTACTCCCGTTGCCACGCAGTTCGCCGACGAGCGCGTCGGCCGCGTCCCGATCGGAGCGGTAGTTGACCGCGACCGTGGCTCCCTGAGCGGCGAGCCGCCGCACAATCGCGGCACCGATCCCGCTGCTGCCTCCGGTGACCAGGACCCGCTTGCCCGCCAGGCTTGCCGTTGCCGTCATGGCGCTACCTCAGTGCTCTCTGTTTTTCGATTTTGTCAGATACATTTACCAACTTAGTCATACGATGGCATCGATGGCAACTGGCCCGGAGTCCGGCTCGCCGCCGTTGACGTAGGGTGTGAACCTCGTGGGATCGGGTGGGCGATGGAGTCGAGCGGCATGGACGACGAGCAGCGTGTTGATCTAGGGGTGTCGTTGTTCATCCCGTACCGCTACATGGAGGACCGGATTTTCCGGACCCTGCAGGAGGCCGGGTTCGACGACTGGACCCTCGCCCAGTGCCGGGTGTTCCAGCGCATCCACCCGGACGGTTCACGCCTCACAGACCTCGCCGACCAGGCGCAGATGAGCAAGCAGAGTGCCGGTGTGCTGGTTGACCAGCTGGAGCGGCTCGGCTATGTCCGCCGGGTTCCCGACCCCACGGACGGGCGCGCCCGGTTGATCGTGATCGAGCAACGCGGCCGGCGGGCGGTCGAGGTGGCCATGGCGACACGGGACGAGATCCTCGCGGAGTGGCAGGCCTACCTGGGCACCCGCAACTTCGCGTTGCTGCACCAGATCCTGGCGCAGCTCCGCGAGATCACCGACCCCTACGCGCTCTGAAACCCGGCCCCAGCCACCCCCCGACTCCCAGTCCCCGCCACCCCGGACCACTGGGAAAGCGAGGCTCCGGCAGGATTCGACTCCGCCTTGACATCGTCAGAATGACTGACTAGCTTTATCAATGATTCTGACGAACGTCAGGCAATGGCCGAGTGGTAGCCACGGTCCAGACGAGTCCGGCTCGCCACCACGCCGTCCGCAGCCCCGCGCTGCCACCGCACCAGAGCGGCGCCCCCAAGAAAGGGAAACACCATGTCCATTGTCATCACCGGAGCTTCAGGCCACCTCGGCCGGCTCGTCGTCGACCGGCTGCTGGCCGCCGGAACACCGCCCGCGCAGATCGTGGCCACCGGCCGGGACGCCGGCAAACTCGCCGGCCTCGCCGAGCGCGGGGTCGTGGTGCGGCGCGCGGACTTCGCCGATCCGCGAACCCTCGACGACGCATTCGCCGGCGCGGACACGATGCTGCTGGTCTCGACCACGACGGTCGGGGAACGATTCGACAACGCCCGCAACGCCATCGACGCGGCGGCCCGGGCCGGGGTGTCCCGGATCGTCTACACCAGCATCGTCAACGCCTCGACCGCGCGGATGACGCTCGCCGCCGAACACCGCCGCACCGAGGAGTACCTGCGGGACAGCGGTTCGGCGTTTGTCATCCTGCGCAACGGGTGGTACCTGGAGAACTACACCGACCAGCTGCCGATGATCGCCCAGTACCACGCATTGCTCGGCAGCGCGCACGACGGCCGGGTCAGCGCGGCCGGCCGGGACGACCTGGCCGCGGCCGCGGTCGCGGTGCTGACGCAGGACGGGCACCTCGGCGCGACCTACGAGCTCGGCGGCACCCCGTTCACCCTGACCGAACTCGCCGCCACGATCAGCGAGGTCCTCGGCACCCCCATCGCCTACCAGGACATGCCGGTCGCCGACTACACCGCGACGTTGACCGGCGCCGGGCTGCCGCCGGAAATGGCCGCCGCGGTGGCCGACGCCGACGCCGGCCTCGCTCGCGGCGAACTGTTCACCGCCAGCGAAGACCTGGTGAAGCTCATCGGCCGACCGGCGACCACCGCGCACGAAGCCGTCCGGAACGCCGTGGCTGCCGGGGAGTCACGGTGAACACCTCCGGACCGGGCGTCGACACCCACGAGATGGTGCTGATGCACCGCGTCATCCGGCGCGAGTTCGGTCAGCTCCCCCGGCTGTTCCGCGCCGCGGCCAGCAACCGTGCGCGATCCAAGGTCGTCGGCGCGCACGCCCGGGAGATGCTGGACTTCCTCCACACGCACCACACCGGCGAGGACGAGCTGCTTTTCCCCTTGCTGCGCAAGCGAACCACGCTCGACCCGGAACTGATGGACCGGATGGACGCGCAGCACGCGCAGGTCGACGACGCCGTCGCGGCCCTCGGCAAGGACCTGCCGGCCTGGACAGCCACCGCGGACGCCCCCACTGGCGAGCGGATGGCGGCTCTCGTCGACGCCACGATGCCGACACTGATCGAGCACCTGGCCGAGGAGGAGGAGAAACTGCTCCCGATCGTCTCGGCCACGTTGACGCAAAGCGAATGGGACGCGCTGGGCAAGCACGGCATGAGCGCGATTCCGCTCACCCGGCGGCTGGTCATCCTCGGCCACATCACCGAGGAAACCGATGACACGGAACGGCAGCGGTTCCTGCAGGTCATCCCGGCCCCAGCTCGTTTGGCCTACAAGCTGATCGGCCGCCGTCAGTTCACCCGCGAAACCACCACCATCCGCAGCTGACCCACCCATAGTTTCAAGGAGATCCAATGAGCTTCGATACCCGCGCGGGCACGCGCGGCGGCAAGGTTCCCGCGGGACGGTTCGTTCGCGCGTTCAACAAACTGGCCGAGCGATGGCTGCGTCTTAGGGGTGGCCGTGTCATGGGTTTCAGTGCGCTGGTGCTGACGACCACCGGCGCCAAGACCGGTGCCGAGCGCACCACGCCGGTCGGCTACTTCCCCGATGAGGATGGAAGCTGGCTGATCGTGGCGTCCGCGAATGGCGCGGCGGGCAATCCGGGCTGGTACTACAACATCGGCGCGCATCCGGACAAGGTCCGCGCGGAGGTCGATGGCCGCGCGGTCACCGTCGTGCCCCAGCAGTTGCACGGTCCTGAGCGCGAGGCGGCGTGGAAGCAGATCACCGCAGCATCATCCCGGTTCGCGCAGTACCAGGAGAAAACGGACCGCGAACTGCCGATCATCCGCCTGACGCCCCAGTACTGACCTCGCTCGCAATCAGGTCCCGCGCGGTCGGCGCCAAATCCGTCAAACTGATACACGCCACGAAAAACAAGGAAGGACGCAGAGGTTCACCATGTCCGAGCTGCGGGGTCCTGCAGGAAAGAACGTTGTCGTCACGGGTGGCGCCAAGGGGCAGTGCTACCGCCACGTGCTCGCGTTCCCGGCCAAGGCCGTCGAGGAGCGCGGTGTGCGTTGTCGCCAAGCGCCGCGCATCGCCGCATGAGCGCCGCCGATGTCCACATCGACCTGCGTGGCCGGATCGCGCTCGTCACCGGAGGTACCGGAGGGATGGGCCGGGTCATCACGACCGAATTGGCCCGGGCCGGCGCTCACGTCGTCATCACCAGCAGGGACCACCAGCGCGGAGACGATCTGCGCCGCCGAATCGCGGCCGAGGTGGGTGCCGACCGGGTAGAGGTGCTGACCGCAGATCTCTCCTCCCGCGCCGACCTGTTCCGGGTCGCCGCCGGGTTCTCGGCCCGGCACGACGCTCTGCACATGCTCATCAACAATGCCGGTGCGCATTACCGGCACCGATGGCTGACCGTCGACGGCGTCGAAGCGCATCTGGCGGTCAACCACCTCGCCGGGTTCGGCCTTACCCACCTCCTGCGTGACCGCATCCGGGCAGACCCCCCGGCCCGTGTGGTCAACGTCGTCTCGGCGGCGATGTCCAACGTCCGCCTGCCGCCGTTCGGCCGGCCGCGTCCGGTTCCGCTCGACCTCGGCGGCGTTGCCGACGTGCGCGAACTCAATCCGGCCAAGGGGTTTACCCCGTTCGCCGCCTACGCCAGGGCCAAACTGCTGGCCACCATCTGCGGCTACGAATTCGCCGACCGGTGGCGGGACGAAGGCGTGACCGTGAACGCCGTGCACCCGGGAATCGTCAGCACCGGCATCGTCGACGACATCCTGCCCACCGGGCTCGCACCGTTCCGCTCGCTGATCCACCGGCGGCTGCTGACCCCCGAGCAGGGCGCCTCGGCAGCGCTACGCCTGGCCACCGACCTCAGCCTCGCCACCGCGTCCGGCCGCTACTACATGCGCGACCAGGAAACGCGTACCCCCAACATCTCCTACGACCCGGTCACACGCGCTGCGGCTTGGCAACTCAGCCTCAACTGGGTCACAGCGGCAGACTGACCTATCCCATCAGATCGCTACCACTGGTCAGGCACCTTGGTGTCCGCTGTGGACAAAGGAGTAGTCGATGCGACATCTTGCAGAGGTAGGAAAAGCGCGGCCGGTCGCCATCGGGACCCGGCCGGTGATGAGGGAAAGGGGCGCCGGAGAGTGAGAATCCTGTTCAGCTCCGTCCCCTCGGCAGGGCACCTGCTTCCACTGCTTCCGCTGGCCGACGCCGCAGCCGGCGCCGGCCACGAGACGGCCTTTCTGTCCGCCCCGGACATGGCCCGCCACCTCGGCGACCGAACCCTGCTGCTCGCCGGACCCGAGGGCTCCGCCATCCTCGCGGAAACAGAACGGCGTACCGGTGGTGGGGACGCCAGGCATCCGGGCGAAGCCGCCGTCGAGCACTTCGCCGGGGCACGGGTCGACCTCACCTACGACGAGGCACTGACCCAGGCCCGCCGGTTCGCCCCCGCGCTGATGGTGTGTGAGGCGCTCGACTTCGTCGGTCCGATGGTCGCCTCCGCGCTCGACATCCCCTGGGCGGCCCTCACTGCCACAGCACCACTGCCCGCACCGCTCGCCGAGGCCATGCGGGAACGAGCCGATACCCAGCACACCGCCCGCGGGGTGCGTCCCCGCGAGCGCCTCGCGCTCATCGACCCGCTGCCGGACGCGCTGCGCACGACCGGTGAGCAGAAACCGCCGGACAGCATTGCGGTACGCCCTGTCGCACACCGAGGAGAACACGACGAGGGCGCGCGGCCGCGGCCGGCGAGCGGAACACCGCTTGTGCTCGTAACCGCGGGCACCACCGTCCGAGAGCCGGAACTGCTGGCCGGTCTGGTCGCCTCGGTCACCGACGCCGGATACGAGGTGGCGGTCACGGTGGATCCCGGCACGCTCCCGGAGGATCCACGGGTCCACCAGGTGGGCTTCGTACCGCTCGCCCGGCTCCTGCCCACGGTCGAGGCGGTCGTGGGCACCGCCGGGCTCGGCACCGTTCTGGCGACGCTCGCCGGCGGGCTGCCCACCGTGCTGCGGCCGGTATTGGCTGACCAGCCGTGGAACGCCCAGCTGGTCGCCAAAAGCGGCGCGGGCATCGCCATCGAGGACCCCGCCGAAGCAGGCTGGGCGGTGCGGACCGTCCTGTCGGACCCTGCCTACCGCGCCGCCGCCCAGGCGGCGTCCGACTCGATCCGAGCAATGCCCTCCCCTGCGGCCGTTTTCGAGGAACTCCTGGTCCGGGCAGGCCTGTCCGCACGCATGTGACCGCTTCGCCGCAATCAGCCCACCGCACCACACACCGGCAGGACCGTGCGTCGAACCGCGGCGCCTGCCCGGCGGGAACGCGGCCGCTTTCCTCGTCATTCGGTTCCGCCGAAGTCCGGGCATGCTCACCGCGGTGCTCGAGGTGTTCAACGGGTCGCCGGTGGCGGGAGTCGCGATGCGCTGCGGGGCATCGCGACAGTCGATTCTCGGTGTTCAAGCCAGCGGCAGCACCGCCTGCTCGGCTCGGTGATGAGCGGCCGGGACGTGGACGACTGCACCCGCTTCACCTGGAACGCGGCAGGGCGCCGGTTGCCGCTCGGCCGCGCGGTTACGACGCGGACGCGGCGCGGTCCGGGCGGCGGCCGGCGACGAGTACCGGGCCGCCTCGCACCGTGGGGATCTGGCGCAGGTCCCGGAATCCGAGGTCGCCCAGCGCCTGGCTCATCCGCCGGGAGGTCAGCGCGCTGCCGCCGTTGCGTGCCGCGGTCCAGTCGGCGACGGCCGCGAGCAGCGGCTCGCGCGGTGCCGGGTTGGTGCCGGCCACCAGCCATCCTCCGTGGGTGAGGGCGGCCGCCACGTGCGGAAGACAGGCGCTCAACACGGCGTCGGAGAGGAACGGCGCGGGCAGCCAGATCAGATCGTAGAGATCCCGTTCGCGCACATCGACGACGTCCTGATGCCGCACCTCGACTCGGTCGGCGGATCCGGGTCCTGCCTTGTCCAGTTCCCGGCGGGCCAGCCGGATCGCCCGCGCCAGGCTGTCAATCCCGGTCACGTGGACGTGCGGCAGGTTCTGGGCCAGCGCGAGGGCGAGCGCCGCGGTCCCGCTGCCGATGTCCAGAATGCGGCTGCCCGGGGTGGCGAGCCTCTCTGCGAGTCCCCGCAGAGAGGGAACGAGACGGGTGGCGAGCGCGTGCCCGGTGCCCGCGGAGGCGCGTCCCTGATCGATCAGTACGTCGTCGCTCTGCGCGTCCCACCCCGTCACGGCCTCGCCGGCGGCGGCGGCGACCGCCTGCCGCATCGAGCTGAGCCGGGCGGACGCCATGCTGGAGGAGGTGGGGCCGAACTGCAACACGGGGGCGGCGGTAACCCTGTCCCCGTCCCGTCGCACCACGCCGGCTGCCTCCAGCACCGCGGTACGCGCCGGGTCCGCCGCGAGAGCCTCCTCCAACGAGTCCGTCCCGGCCTCCCGCAAAGTCGCGACCACGGCGGCCAGCGCCCACACCTGACCTTCCAGCAGGGCCACCGGATCACTCTGCTCGACGTCGTCGTTCATGCCTCACCCCTCGTTTGAAAGCCCGCGTTGCGTGGCAGCCACGCTTCCCATCGCCGGAATCGTCCGTCCAACCACGAGTAAGTCAGTTAATCTTACTATATCAAGGAGTGGTCTAGGCCTGCTGACACCCCCAGATCAACTCACCACTCGTCGCCCATGCCGGTCCCAGCTCCCACACCCATTTACTCCCAAGAGGTTCACGCCCAACATCAACACTGCCGACCCCCCGGTGCGACCTCGCGCTTGTTGTCGCCGGTGCCGCCGTACAGCCATGGTAGTAAATCTATATGACCGGTTTGTCAGGGCGAGCAGTTGCCTGATCAGCTCAGGCCCGAACGCCTGCGACGGGCCGAGGAGAAGCCAGAACCTTGTGCCGTTCCCCGGATTGGTGGATCTCACCGCCGCCGTCGCGGTTCAGGCGAAGGCCGCGGCGTGCTCGGTGATGAAGGTGCGCAGGCTCCGCGGCGCGATGCCGGTGAGTGTCGCCACGTCGCTGGTCAGCCAGGCCGCGTCGCCGTCGGCGATCAGCCCGAACGCCTGGGCGTTCGAGGTTGCCACGGCCTCGGGAACACCGGCCCGGATCATCGCGGCCCGATGCTCGTCCGGGCGAAGCCGGCGGTACTCGATCGCGTGTCCCAGCGTGGCGGAGAGTTCTTTCGCGACGTCGGTGTATGTGATCAGGTCGGGGCCGGTCAGCCAGTAGGTGCGGCCCGCGTGCGCGTCCGGCGAGGTGGCGACCGCGGTCGCGGCGGCGGCGACATCCCGGCCGTCGACCATGCCGACCTGCCCCTCGCCGGCCGACATCGCGAAACCCCGGGTCTGCTGGACCACCGGTGCCAGGGCGAGCAGATTCTGCAGGTACGCGTTGGGCCGCAGCAGGGTGGAGGTCAGGCCGGTGGCCGCCAGGTGTGCCTCGATCCGCGCCTGCCCCCGCCGTCGGTCGACCGGGGAATCGGCCGACGCCTTGCTGGTGATCTTGACGACGTGGGTCACGCCCTGCCGGACGGCGCTGTCGATGACCGCGATCTCCTGGGCCGGCACGGCCGGGCTCACCAGAATGACGGTGTCGATGCCGTCCAGGGCCACGTCCAGCGTGTCCGGCCGGTCGAAATCGCCGATGACGATCTCGATCTCGTCGGCGAGGTCATCGCGGTGCGCCACCCGGGACGGGTCACGGACCAACGCCCGGGTGGGCTGGTGCCCCGCGGACAGCAGCCGCACGGCTTCCGATCCGACCGTGCCGGTCGCGCCGGTAACCAGAATCATGATGTTCCCCTCGAATGTGTCGACTGTGGACGGACCGGGACGAGCGGACGGTCAGAGCGTGGCGACCCGGCCCGCGTCCACGGCGAGAACGGCGCCGGTGATCGGCCGGGCCTCCTCGCCGGCGAGGTAGGCGATGACGCGGGCGACCTCGTCGGGTTCGTTCGCCCGGCCCAGCGGACTGGCCGCCGCGAGAGTGTCGAGCAGGTCGCCCATGCCCTGCGTGACCTCCGTGCGGCTGGGTCCGAGCGCGACCGCGTTGACGCGGACACCGGCCGGACCGAACTCGGCCGCCCACGAGCGGGTCAACGCCTCCAGCGCCGCCTTGCTCGCACCGTACGCAGCCATACCCGCGGCGCCCCGGGCGGCGACCATGGTGGAGACGTTCACGATGGCCCCACGCCCCCGTGCGGCCATCGGCGGAGCCAGCGCCGCAGTGAGGAAGAACGGGGCCTGGACGTTCACCGCGACCATCGCCTCGAAGCCCGCCTTGGTGGTCTCAGCGGTCGGGCCCAACTCCCAGTAGCCGGCGTTGTTGACCAGCACGTCCACCTCACCGGCCTCGGCGGCCAGGCGACGCACATCCGCGGGTGCGGTGAGATCGGCGCGGATGAAGCGCCCGCCGGTCTCGGCGGCGACCTCCTGTCCCCGGGCCTCGTCGCGGCCGGTGACGATCACCGTGGCCCCGCGTTTGCCGAACAGGTGCGCGGTCGCCCGGCCGATGCCCGACGTTCCACCCGTGATCAGCACCGTTGTCAACTCAGCACTCACTCGCTGCTCCTCCATGGATTGGATCTGCCTATCCAATCTAAGAGCGGTAGGATTGGATAGTCAAGTCCAGTCTTGGAGGGGTTCGTGTCGACACGCGCGGCGTCGCAAGAGGCGCCCAGTACGCGGAAGGGGCGCGCGACGCGCGAGCGGATCGTCGCGGCCGCGGCCGATCTCATGTACCGCCACGGCGTGGTGGGCACCAGCACCCCCGCGGTCCGCGATGCCGCCGGGGTCAGCTCGTCGCAGATCTATCACTACTTCGCCGACAAGGACGACCTCACCCGCGCGGTCATCGCGTTCCAGTCCGAGGCGATCCTGTCTCACCAGGCGCCGTTGCTGGCCAGGCTCGACAGCGTCGAGGCACTGCGGTCCTGGCGCGAGGTGGTGGTCGACGCCGCCCGCCGGCAGAACGGGGCCGGGGGTTGTCCGCTGGGCAGCCTGTCCAGCGAACTGTCCGACGGCCATCCGTGGGCGCGCAACGCTCTGGCCGCCAGCTTCACCGCGTGGTCCGAGGCGATTCGCACCGGCCTGACCGCGATGGTCGACAACGGCACCCTGCGGCCGGAGACCGACGCCACCGCGCTGTCCCTCGCGCTGCTGGCGGCGGTGCAGGGCGGCCTGGTGCTCGCGCAAGCCCAGCACACCACCGACGCCCTCGAAGCCGGCCTGGACGCCGTGATCGCCCATATCCACGACCACGCCGCACGGCCGGCCTGAACGCGCGGTTCGGCGTTACCCGATCTGCCCGGAACGTCTGCGCCCTCGACCTGGCCGAGATCGACGGCGACGAATCCGTCGCCCGCACTGTCTTCGCCGCCTGACAGCGCCGCTCCGGGCAGGCGGCGGTGACAGCCCCCGGAGATACCGCTGGACCTTGGCGCCGCGTCGCCGTTGGGAACGTCCGCACCTGCCGCTGGTCCGGCGTTTGGCCGACCAGCGGTCAGGTCGAGCGGCATGTGTCGTGGGCTCAGGCATGGCGATCGAGCCGGGAGATCCACCCGATTGCCACGCAGCGCCCCGCGCAACGACGGTGGCCCGCGTCGCAGCCACCGGTTCGTCCCTGCCTTGCTGGTGCGGCGGCCGTCGGGCGATGTTCGCGATCCTCGTCAGCCTCGACCGGTTTCGACCAGGGCACGCTGGACCGGGCTTTGACGGCATCTGGTCAGGACCAGATGCCGATCTTCCTGCTCGGCATCGCAGGCATGGGCATCCCACCCGTCGGCACCGGACTCGCCGTCCGCCTCACCCCCACCCTCGCCGCAGCACTCTCCGCCTCGGCCTTCAACGGCGGCACCGCCCTCGGCACCTGGCTCGGCGCAACAACACTCGGCTCCTCGCTCGGCGTCGTGGCCCCAGTGATCGTCGGGATCGTCATGGCCGCGCTCGGGCGCTCACACTCCTCGCGATGGCCGCAACACGCGTCACGAAATCCGCAGAGCCCACGAATCCGGCAAAGCGCCCGTCGTTGCGTTACCAGTGCAGCCGGCTACAAACGGGGCTCCAGCACCGACGTGGTGCCGGACTGGCCCTGGGCACACGACGGCACTGGCGCATCCCCCGACATCTTCCGGCTCAACGCCCACCTCACCCGCACGACGAGCACCGCTGCCCCCGATGCCTGGCGCCGCCCCGTCGCCATGGCCCTCGACGGCCTTCATGCCTCCTCAGCCACGCCGCTGCCGTTGGGACCCGAGAGTGTCGCAAACCCTCCCTGCTCTTCTCGCCGACGACGCCATCGCTCCGTGACGCCAGGGAATCGGAGACATCCCCACGCGTTCGGGCGACGTTGCCGACGGCGACAACCATGCCCGGAAATCGGCCACTCCAAAACCTTCTGAGGCGCGACGCTCGGAGTGACCACCCCTAGCCCAGCTTGACACTTCCGAACCTGGTCACCGAGGGCCTATCCATCGCCGGGTCCCCGCTGGCTGCCAGCGCCGGCATCCTCCTCGAGCTGGAGAACGCGCTGTATGACCCGGCGGCCTGGGCGTGAGGTGCGACGCTGTTACCACGGGGATATCGGCCGCACCCCCACCCGACGGCCTTCCTCGCCCAGCAGGTGCCCCATCCGTTTCTCCGTGCGCAGCCCCACGATCCGGTCCCTGAGCGACATCGCCGGGACGCGTTCACTGATCGCGGCTTCCAAGCGTTGGGCATCGGCCGGATTGCGGACCCACAGAGTCGCGAAGATGTTCGCCCGGCCCGTTACAGCGGCGACCAGCCGGCATTCTGGCAAGGCCGCGAGCCCGCGGCAGATTGAGTCCAGCCCCGACGCCGGAGCACTGCCCAGCAGCGACACCGGGATCGGCCGTCCGGCAAGGGAATGTGCGACGTCGCAACGGAAAGCGACCACCCCGGCGGTGCTCAGCCGCGTGATGCGGCGCCGCACCGTGGCAGTGCTGACACCCGCCCGGTGCGCGAGCTCGACCCACGCCAGGCGGCCGTCGCGTACCAGTTCGTCCAGCAGCGCGTGATCGACGGCGTCGAGCCCGACCGGTTGCGGCACCGGCATCGACCGCTCGTGTGCGAGCGCGGCCACCTGCGTCGCGTCCAGCGACCGCAGCCGCCACCGCGTGCCCTCGAAGTACACCGACGTGATCAGGATGGCCTCCGTCGACACGATGCCCTCGACCTGATCCAGCTCCTCGGTGAGGACCCGGCCGAGCTCGCGCAGATCGGACGCGAACACGTCGCACAGCAGGTCGGTGCTGCCCAGCGTCGTCTCGATCGTGACGACCTCCGGCCGTTCGACGAGCCATGCCGTGACGCGGTCGCGGGCACCGGGCCGGCAGCGGATCGTGGCGAACGCGCTGCAGATGCCCAGCGACGAGTCGCGCCCCGGCACCGCGGCGACCCAGGCGAGCCCGGCGCCGGACAGCCGCGCCCACCGTCGCGCCAGCGTGCTCGCCGTCGCGCCGAGCGGTCCGGCGAGCTCAGCCCAGGCCGCTCTAGGCCGCACCTGGAGGGCGTGGACCAGGGCCAGGTCCAGCTCGGTGACCGATTCAAGCACTGATGCCCGCTGGACGGCCGATTCTCGCGAATTCAGAGTTGCCATGGGCTGAGCCTCGCACAGTATCCGCAACACGCGATCGTGCTTTCCCACAGCGAGGTGGCCATGACCACGAGGATCCGCCCGACATCGGTCGGGACGATGCTGACCGCGATGGTGTCCGTCGAGGTGTGCAGCGGTGTCGTGCAGGGATACCTGCCGCCGCTGCTGCCCGCGCTCGGCCTCGACCTCCATATCGACACCACCGGCCAGAACAACGTCTATCTCCTGTCCCAGCTGGCCGCGGCGGTGCTCACGCCACTGCTGTCCCGGCTCGGCGACCTCTACGGCCACCGCCGTCTCCTGCGCTGGTGCCTCGCTCTCGTCGCCGCAGGCTCGCTGCTCATGGCCGCTGTGCCGAGTTCCGCCACGCTCATGGCCGGCGTGGCCATGCAGGGCGCTGTCGTCGGTTTCCTGCCCTTGCTGATCGCGATCCTTCGGTCGCGTGCTCCGCGGCACAACCGCTTCGGGATCGGCCTGCTCGTCGGCGGGCTGCTGGTGGCGATCGGGCTCGGTGGACTCGTCGCCGGGGTACTCAGTGAAAGCCACGCCGAAGCCGGGCTGTGGGTCGCGGTTCCGGTGGCGTGTTTGGCTATGGTCGCCGGGCTGGTGGTTCCCGACAGCGACACTGAACGCGGCGGCCGTTTCAACGCCGGGGCGGCCGTCCTGCTCACCGGTGCGCTGATCGGCATCGTCCTCGCCGTCGCACAGGGGCCTGAGTGGGGTTGGGGCTCCCCGGCGGCGCTCGGCACAGCAGCGGGCGGCGGCGTGCTACTGGCGCTGTGGATGATCGTCGAGGCCCGGTCGGCGCACCCGCTCGTCGACGTCCGGATGTTCGCCAACCGGCGCCTCGCCGTAGTCTGTGCGACGACATTCTGCGTGTCGTTCGGGACAATCGGATTCCTTGGCGCGAACGCGACGTTCCTTGGCACGTCCACAGTGGATACCGGCTACGGCGCCGGACTGGGGCCGCAGACGATCGCGATGATCTCCTTGGCGATGGTGCTCACAGGCTTTGCCGGTTCGACGCTCACCCGGCGGCTCGCCGGGCGCCTCGGCGACCGCGCAGTGCTGATCACCGCAGGCGTGCTGGCCGTGGCCGGTTTCGCTTTGCTGTGCGTGCTGCACGACTCGCTCGGCGAATACCTGATCGGCGCTCTGACCGTCGGATTCGCCGACGGGCTCACCGAAGCGATTACTCGCACGTTGTCGGTGGAGGCCGTCGCAACCGAAGACACGGCGCTCGCCGCCGGCCTCAACGAGCTGTCTCTCTCGATCGGCGCGGCCATCGGATCCGCGGTTATCGGCGCACTGTTCGCCGCACATCCGTTGGAGCACACCGGAGACGTCGAACTGTCCGGCTACCTGTGGTCGTGGGGCACGTGTGCCGCACTCGCCGCCGCCGGTGTCGCGGTCGCACTCGGCTACCGCAGCGCCCGCTGCACGGACGACGCCGTGCCCGCGGCCCCGCCACTGACCTGAGAGGAGAAACCGTGAACCGCCAACTTCAGTCCATAGTGGACAGATGGGCCGACCGGCTAGTCGAGCTGAGCCATAGCCTCCACGCCGAGCCCGAGACCGCATTCGCCGAGCACCGTTCCGCCCGCAAGATCGCGGATCTGCTCGAGCTCGCCGGCTTCGACGTGACGCGCGGCGCGGCCGGCCTGCCGACGGCCTTGGTCGCGACGCGAGGCACGGGGCAGCTGAACATCGGCGTATGCGCGGAATACGACGCGTTGCCCGGCATCGGACACGCCTGCGGCCACAACGTCAACGGCGCGGCGTCAGTCGGCGCGGCCATCGCACTCGGTACAGTCGCCGACGAACTCGGCCTCACTGTCACACTGCTCGGCACGCCCGCCGAGGAGGACTACGCGGGGAAGGCGCTGCTGCTCGCGGCAGGGGTGTTCGACCACGTTGCAGCCGCGATGATGGTCCACGCGGCCGGGGAGGACAGCGTCGGCGCGTCGTCATTGGCCGCCGCATCGTGGGACATCACCTTTACTGGCACCCCTTCCCACGCCGCCACCGCACCATGGGAAGGGGTGAACGCACTCGACGCGATCACCTTGGCGCACAATGCCCTTGGCCTGCTCCGGCAGCAGCTTCCGCCCGGGGTGCTCGTCCACGGGATCGTCACCGACGGAGGCCATGCCAGCAACGTCATCCCGGCCCGCGCCGCGGCGAGGTACGAGGTCCGCGCCCGGACGCTGGAACAGCTGCACGCAGTCCTCCCACGGGTGCACGCGGCGTTCGAGGCGGGTTCGGTCGCGACGGGCGCGGAGCTGGACATCCGCCCGCGCGGCAGTGATTACGCCGAGCTGCGGCAGGACGCGTTCATGACGTCCGCCTACCTGACGGCAGCGCGATCGCTGGGCCGGACCGTCGTCGAACGCCACGGAGAACCCGTCGCGTCGACGGACATCGGCAACGTTTCCCATGTCCTGCCGACGATTCAGCCGACCATCGGCTACCCCGTCGGCGGTGCCGCGCACCATACACCGGAGTTCGCGCGCTATGGCACGAGCGCCGGTGCGGACCTGGCCGTGCGGGACGGTGCGCTCGCGCTCGGATGGGTGGGCGTCGAACTCGCGACTGCGCCGGGGCACCGCGGCCGCCTGCTGGACGGTATCCGGGCGCGATGATCCGCCCACCTTCGGTGGCCGAAGCGGCCGCGCTCCAGGGCACCGACGGCGGGAGGTCAGCGACAGGGAAAGTAGTGTCGAGCATGTCGGGTGTCGCTGGGCGGCTGAGTGACCGGCGCGGGTGACAGCAGCGCGAGACCGCTCAGTGAGGGCGGCGAAGTCCTGCACCAGTGGCTCGACCCGACGGCGGCGACTACGACGCTGCCCGCAACCACTGTCTGCAAGGCGTCACCCTGCACCGCGGCACGAGGACTCCGCCGGCGAGGCCAGCACTCTGGACGGCCTGGGCCTCATCAAGCACCACATCGGCCACTGCACCGGGGCGGTCCACACTATTTCCAGGAGCCCTTCGCCCAACCCGCGCGCTCGACAACGAACTCCCGACCATCTCCGCCACACCTACGCCATCCTCGGCCAGCACACCCAAGCCCCAACGCGTGGCAGGAAGTTCTGGCGCTATATCGGCAGTCAGGCCGCAATGCTGACGCCGAACGCGTCCAATGGCGAATCAACGAACTCGAAAACCCGAACATTGCCGCTGACTCTCGCAACTGAGCAGTTGCGCCTGTGCTGCGTCCCCGCATGTACACCGGCGACTGCGGCACCACCCTCCACGTCTACCTGCAGCAGCACTGATCGCAGCGGGCCACGGTTGAAGCGGGTCACGATTGAAGCGGGACGCTCATCGCGAGCAGTGCGGTGTCGTCTTCGACGCCGTCCCCGAAGCCGGCCAGAAGCTCGGTGACAGCATGGATCACGGCGGGCGCGGTGGTCGGTGCCAGGCCGGTGAGGTCCGCATGCAGCTGTTCTTCGCTGTAGCGGCGGCGGCCGAGAGTGCGAGCTTCCGTCAGCCCGTCGGTGTACAGGAGCACGGTGTCACCGGGCTGCAGCACGGCGGTGACCGCGACGAACCGGGCGACGGGCAGGGCACCCACCAGCTGCCCACCCCGGGCTTCCAGGAACGAGGGCGTACCGTCGGCGCGGATGAGCAAGGCGGGCGGGTGGCCGCCCCCGGCTAGGGTCACAGTGGCGCCGGTGCCGTCGTGCGGCCGGACGTGGCCGTGCAGGACGGTGCAGAACCGCGGGTCGGGGCCTTGGAATTCCTGGTGCAGGACGGTGTTGAGCGTCTGCAACGCGGCGACCGGGTCCGGGTCGTGGACCGCGGCCGCTCGCAGCGTGTAACGCGCCAGTGACGTCACGACGGCCGCGGCAGCGCCTTTGCCGGATACGTCGCCGAGGAAGAAGCCCCACGTGTCGCCGGTCAGCGGGAACAGGTCGTAGAAGTCGCCGCCGACTTGGTCTTCCGACGCCGGGTGGTAGTAGGCCGCCACCTGCATGCCGGGCACGTCCGGCAAGGTCGGCGGCAGCAACGTCTGCTGCAGGGTCTTCGCCAGCCGGCCCACCTGGTCGCGTTCGCGCTCGGCCACATTGCGGGCCCGTAGCAGCTCCTGCTCGTAGGCACGCCGATCGCGCGCGTCGAACACCGTGGTGCGGATCAGCTGAGCCTCACCGTCCGGACTGGTCTTGACCTTCGACGTCACCAGCACCGGCAGCCGCCTGCCATCCGCCGTCTTCATCTCGACAGCGATGCCGCCGAGATCACCTTGCATCCGCAAGAGCGGCGCGAAATGCGTCTCGTGGTAAAGGCGGCCGCCGACGGTGAGCAGGTCAGAGAACCGCTGCCGGCCGACCAACTCTTCACTGGTGCGCCCCAGCCAGTCCAGCAGCGTGGCGTTGATCTTGGCGATCGTGCCGTCCAGCAAGGTCGAGACGAAACCGCAGGGGGCGTTCTCGTAGAGGTCCTCGGCGCTGTCTTCGAGCAGAGCAGAGAACGCGGGATCGGCGTCACTGCCGTGGTCGGCGCTTTCTCCCGCTTCGCGGATCACGGGCTGGCCACGAAGTCGGTGATCGCGGCGGTAGTGGCTTCGGGTGCGCTGAGCTGGGGGCAGTGCCCGGTCGCGTCGAGCGTCACAAGCACGCTGCCGGCGATCTGCTCGTGGGTGAACTGTCCGACCTCGGGCGGCGCGATGGCGTCGTCGGAGCACTGGAGGACGAGCGTCGGCACGCGGACTTCGGCCAGGTCGTCGCGGTTGTCGGAGAGGAACGTGGCGCGCGCGAAGACCCGGGCGATCGCGGGGTCGGTGCGGCAGAAGCTGTTGGTCAGCTCTTCGCCCAGTTCCGGGCGATCCGGGTTGCCCATGATCACCGGTGCCATCGCCGCTGACCAGCCGAGGTAGTTCGCTTCCAGCGCTTCGAGCAGCTCGTCGATGTCGGCGCGGCTGAAGCCGCCGCGGTAGCCGTCGTCGTCGATGTAGCAGGGGGACGGCGTGAGCAGCACCAGTTTCGCGAACCGGTCCGGCTCGCGGTTGGTGGCCAGGACGGCGATCATCGCGCTGACCGAGTGCCCGACGAGCACGACATCGGTCAGGTCGAGTTCGTGACACAGGGCGAGGATGTCGTCGGCGTAGCCGTCGAGGGTGCCGTACCGTTCGGGCGTCCAGGCGGACAGGTCCGACCGCCCGGCGCCGGTGTGGTCAAACAGCACCACGCGGTACTGCTGCGCGAAGGTGGGGACGACGAGGCGCCACAGATTCTGGTCACAGCCGAATCCGTGCGCGAGCAGCAGCACCGGCCCGTCTTCCCGGCCGGTGACGACGACGTTGTTCCGGGTCCGCATGCTCATCCGCGACATCTTGCCACGCTGAACGCCCCGTGTGATCACCAGGCAGCGGATTCGCCGAACGTCCCAGCGAAACCGGGTAGTCCACTCGGTTGACCAAAAACCGTATGGCCTCGCAGGAGGCACGTGGCGAAGTCCTCGTCGTCTGCTCGTCCCCTCCCGGGTCCCGCGATCCGTCGCCGATGTCGACGGTGACGGTTTCGACCAGGCCTCCACCCTGCTGACACGCGTGAGCCGGCGGATGGCCTCAGCAGTCGTATGGACGGTCGCCCTCGTCCTGCGTGCCGTCAGCACAGACCGATCACCGACTCTCCGGGGTGCCGGCGATGGGCGTGGTCACTGCCCGGCCGGCTCAGTCCAGACGAGGTTTCGGGTGGCCTCTGCGCAGCACAGCGACCTTATGACGTAACACCAGCAACTCGACGTCCTTGGACGCCGACAAGTGACCGAGCAACACCAGCAGTCTCACCAGCCGAAGGAAGATAGATAGAGCAGACGCAGCCTCATGGCTGGCGATCATGCCCTGCCCGTCGAACGTGCCCATCCCCGCTGGTCAGAATGCAAGAGCCAACTTCTCGAACCCCACAGGTCACGTCCGGGTCTCCGCTGAACAACAACAGGTGACCGAGCTCATCGAGTTCGCGGCGGACCGCGCGCTGCAAAGCGCCGACCAGCTCCCGGCGCTCGGCCTCGTCGCCAGTCACGAAACGCCGCTTCCACTCGTCACCGCCCACCAAGGTCGCAGCGGCCCGGCCGTCAACGACGTCGACGAAGACGTGAAGATCCGCAGTCATCACACTCCCCCGGCGACCGCGGCGCGGCGCCGGAACGGAGCCTTCATCCGGCGTGCCAGCAGTGGGACCACGAGACACACCAAGAACAAGCGCACGCTCTGCACCGCCGACACGACAGGGACATCCACCCGGGCCGAATCCGCCGTGGCGAGCACGGCGTTGATCCCTCCAGGAGTGGTCGCGAGGTACGCTTCGAGGAACGGCATTCCGGTCGTCACAGGCAAGAGCGCAGCAAGACCGGCGCAGATCGCGCAGACGAGCACCGTCGACCCGAGCACCAAGGGCAGCCGTTTGCCGATATGGCGCATCGACGACCGAGTGAACTTCAGCCCCACTTCCAGACCCACCACAACGAAGACGACATCCCGCAGCGGGCCAGCGGGCGTGAACCCGTTCACCCCGCCCGAGGCGCCGGCGACAGCCGCGACGAGCATGCTGCCGAGCAACACCGGCGCGGGCAACGCGAGCCGCCTTCCCAGCTGCGCACCGAGCAGACAGACCGCCGCCAGCACCAGGAGCCCGGCCACTTCTCCCGAGGCGTCCACGAGATGTCCTGGTGCCGGAAACCCAGCCACCACCGCAGTGCCACCGGCGAAGGAAGGCTGGGCCAGCAGCACCACGAACGGAGCGGTCAGGGCCACCATCCCGACTCGGACGTACTGGGTGAAAGCCACGAACCGTGCGTCCGCACCGACGTCCGCAGCACAAGCGACGATCGCCGCGGAGCCACCGGGCGTCATCCCGAGCGCGGAGTCAGGCAACGGGATCGTAGTCAGCCGCGCCAACGTATAGGCGACGCCATAGCACGCAGCCACGCTCGCCACTGTGACCACCAGAAGCGGCGCAACCGCAGTTGCAAGGGACCCCAATGCTCCGACCTGCAGGTAGCTGCCCATCAAGGCGCCGACGACGGCATGACTGGGGCGCACCATCCGCGCCGGCAATGGGTGCCGGATCCGGCCGGTAAGAGCCAGCGCCACTCCGACCAAGATGGCCACGAGCAATTGGGCTGCAGGCACTGAAATCGATTCCGCGAATTCGGCGAGCACATAGCACAGCACGACGGCCCCGACCGCGGGTGCCGCACGTCGAAGCGCAGCACTGGGGCGCACTACCCTTGTTCCGGAAACATTTATCACAACAACACCCTCGAGTTCAGACAGCGAGCGAACTGGGCCCGAGCAACAACGGTCGGGGAGTCACGACACAACGAAGTTATCACAGGTAAGGAACATTCCACACCGACCGTCGCCTCGTCATCCGACTCGGTGAATTCGGATGAATTCTGTTCCCCGATCTTGACTTGAGACAAAATATATCGACACCCCGCTTCAAGTGCATTCTTTCCTTGGTGGCCAGCTGACGAACTCCAGAAGTTACCGAAGCCCATATCGGGCGTTCACCTGAACATGTCAGACAATTGAATTCCGCGCTAATGATCGGTCCGAGAAACAGTTCGCGACACTGTATGATCTTAGCCTCGATCTTGCATGGGGCAGTGGGGTCCTTGGTTGTCGGGGCGGGGGCGGGGTTCAGCTGGGCCAGGGGGCTGCGCGGAGCCGGGCGAAGGCGGTGGCCAGGTGCCGTGCCCAGGGCCAGTCCTGGTCGAGGTGCAGGGTGGTGACTCGGGCGGTGCGGGTGAGCTTTCCGGCGATGGCGCAGATGCGGTAGCGGAAGGTGGCGGGTTCGGCTCGGGTGAGGTCGCCGGTGAAGCACAGGGCTTGGGCCCAGGTGAGCAGGTCAGCGGCGGCGAGGGACAACTCGAGCCAGGCTTTGTTCTCCGCGTAGCCGCGGCAGGGGAAGTTGCGCAGGCCGGTGGTTTTGCCGCAGCGGATCCGGTCTTCGGCCCGGGCGTGTGCTCGGTGCCGGGTTTCGAGGTCGGCGGGCTGCCCGCCTTCGGTGTCGGTGATGAACGCGGTGAACCGGTGCCCGTCGGCGTCGGTGAACCGCAGTTGCGCACCGGGGTGGGGTCGTTCGCGGCGGACGAACACCCGCGAACGGGTCGGCCATGTCGTCAGGTCGAGCATGCCGGTGATCTCCGCGACCCACGCTCCGTCGCGGGGCTGGCCGTCGATGTCGTAGGCCGGGACCCACGCGTGGTCGGGAATGGCCAGGACCGCGGCCTGGACCTCGGTGCCGATCGGGAATCCCATGGAGAACCCGCAGCCCGCGGCGCGGACCGCGGCGGCGAAGGCGTGGGTCGCGCCGGCGGCGTCGGTCCGGATCATCACGCGCGGCGCGGCCGGGTTATCGGGGTCGGGCCGGGCATGGGCCGGGAGCGTGGCAAGCGCCATCGTGAGGATCTCGATGTGGTCGGCGGCGGTGTTCGACCCGGCCTTGCCCGGTCGCAGGATCCCGGCCAAGGCTTCCCCGCCCGCGATCTCGGGCCGGTCGAGGTAGGCCAGCAGCGGGTGGAACCCGAACGTCTTCTTCCACGTTTTCGCCGCGTTCTCCTTCTCGCTGTGCGCGACGGTGATCGTCGCGTCGATGTCGATCGTCAACCCGATAGCGAGATCAGGACCCGCTCCGGCGGCCCAGGCCCGGTCCCGGGCTGCCGCCCGGACGGCCCGCAGGCGGGTGAGGTGCTCGTCATCGACCCGGTCGAGCACCCGCCAGGCGGTGGCGTCGCTGGCCACCGCCCCGAAGAGCTTGTCCTGGTCCCGCAGTGTCGCCAGATGCGCCAGCGCGTCACCACCGTCGGCGATCATCACCGCCAGGTCGGCCAGCACCCGGCCGGGAAGGTGGACCGGCGTCCCGTCATAGGTGTCGAGAAGTGCCTGTGACCAGCCGGTTCCCAGGCCGGTGCTGACCGTCAGCTCCCGCAGCAGCGCCACCCCTGCACGGGACACCAGCCCCTCACCGTCGGCGGTGACCCGCACCGATGAGGCCTTGCTACCCTGCACCAAGGGAGTGCCTTCCTGTTGAGTGAATCTTGGACCGTCGCAAGCCCAATTTTCCCTTACAGGACAGGCACTTCCTCCATCTTCAGGCTCTGATCTACATCACATCGCGTGAAAGACGCAGGCTAGGCCCGCACCGGACAGCATCAGCGACCAGGCCCGGCGTCCGAGTTCGGCTCGGGGGGTGGTTGCCGTGGCGAAGGCGGGCAAGACGTGGCGGCCGATCACGATGTCGTCGGATCCGGTGCCGGAGATGTCACCGGACACGTCCAATCCCAGCTCCCTCGGCTTCGAGATCGCGCCGATCAAGGCCAGGTCGTTGCCGGACGCCACGCGCGAGTGGTACGGATTCTCGCCCGGAGCGCGGACGAGGTCCTGACGGAATCCCATCAGCGCTACCGTGACCTGGGTGATCAGCTCGGCCAGGCAGATGCGCTCGAGCGGATCGGCATCGGGCAGTACCAGCTGGGCTCCCACGACGAGGCCACCCGGACGTTGACCGAGGCCCACCGGCTCTACCTCCGGCTGGGAAACCGCCTGGGGCAGGCGCACACCCTCAGGCACCTCGGCATCGTGGGACGGACGCGTGGCCGCAACCGGGAAGCCGCCGAGCTGTTCACGGCCGCACAGCAGCTGTACGCGGAAATCGGCGACCGGCTCGGCCAGGCCAACGCCCTCAAGAACCTGGGCACGGTGCGCTACCAGCAAGGTGCCTACGACGCCGCGATCAGCACCCTCACCAGTGCGCTGCACCTCTACGTCGACGGGGAACACCGGCTGGGGAAGGCGAACACCGTCCACGAGCTCGGCGTCGCGCACTTGATGAAGGGCGACCTGGACAGCGCGACCCGCGCGCTGACCGCCGCCCACCAGGCGTACGTCGAGGTCGACGCCCAGCTGGGGCAGGCCACGTCGATCAAGAACCTGGGCGTCGCACTGCGGCTGGCCGGGCGCTATCCGGAGTCGGCCGAGAAGCTCACCACCGCCCACGAGCGGCTGAGCGCAATCGGCGTCCGGGACGACGAGATCGACGCGCTGAACGACCTCGGCGACCTCGCGCTGGACTACCCACCGGCCGGCGATCCGCGCGACTACTTCGGCCGGGCCCTCGAACTCGCCCGCGAACACCGGCTCCAGCTCCACGAAGCGCGGGCGCTCACCGGATAAGCCCGCAGCCTCATCGCGACCGACCCGGCGGCCGCGGTGCCCCTGCTGCGCGAAGCACACGCGATTTACCGCAGCTATGAAGCGCCGCAAGCGGACTCGCTGGCCGCCACCCTCGACCACGCTCCATCACGGTGAAGTGCGGCACTGCTAAACGACGGGCGCAGGGCCAGTCCCGCGGGGAGCCAGCGTCATGGCCACCAGCCCGAGCACCGCGGCAATGGCGAAAAAGTAGAAACCCCAAGGATAAGCGACGCCCCCGGTGACCAACACGCCCGTGATCAACGGCCCGGTGATGGCCCCGAGACGGCCGACGCCGGAGGTGACGCCGAGGGCAGCGCCGCGGATTCGGTCCGGATAGGACTGTGCGACGTAGGCGTAAACCAGTACCTGGGCTGAGAACACGAACACGCCGGTGAGGAAGATGACCAGGTTCAGCACCAGACTGACCTGGATGCGGATGCTCAGCACCGCCAGCAGGACCGCGCCCACCCCGAACCAGACCAGCGAGGTCCGGCGGATGCCGCGGGCGTCGCCGACGTAGCCGGCCAGGAGCATGCCCGCGATGCCGCCGGCGTTGAGGACGAACAGGAGCGTGATCGACGTCGACACCCCGTAGCCCGCGGTTTTCATCAGGCTCGGCAGCCAGGTGTTGAGCCCGTACACCAGGAGCAGGCCCATGAACGTGCTCACCCACACGGCCAGGGTGGTGCGCAGGAACCGGGGCCGCACCAGGTCCACCACGGTGACTCGCTCGGCGTCGGCGTCCCGGCGGACGGGCGCGGTTTCGGGCAGCTTCCACCACATGACCGCGGCGATCACGAGCCCGGCCGCGCCGCCCGCGTAAAACAGGATCTGCCAGGAGTTCCCGGCCGCCAGCGCGAGCAGCGACGCCAGCACGGCGCCGCAGTGGTAGCCGGTCATGGTGGTGGTGCTGGCCCGGGTCCGGCGCTGCGCGGGCCGGTGTTCCGACATGACCGCCAGCGCGGTCGGCATGCAGGAACCGAGCCCGAGCCCGGCCAGCAGGCGCAGCACCGCGAACATCACGAAGCCGGACGAGAGCGGCAGCACGAGCGTGAACGCGGAGAAGGACGCGACCGAGGCGATCAGGATGGTGCGGCGCCCGAACAGATCGGCCAGCGGCGTGACCAGTGCCGCGCCGAGCGCGACGCCGACCAGTGACACGGTGGCGACCGTGGTCAGCCGGGACGGGGTGAACTCCAGACCCCCGGCGTGCTGCAGCGCGAGGCTGGTCGCGCCGAGCGCCACCAGGTCGAAGCCCTCGATCAGCACGGTGAGCCAGCACAGCACGGCGGCCCAGGAAAAACGGTTCCCGGCGAACGGCATGTCTCTCTCCACGGTGAGTGAGGCGACGATCAGAACGGATAGCCGGCGATTTCGGAGCGGACGGTGAGCCACTGGGTTTCGGTGAAGGCCTCGATGTTGGCACGGGCGCCGCCGAAGCGGGAGCCGTTGCCGGAATCGCCGATCCCGCCGAAGGGCACGTTCGGCTCGTCAGCGACGGTCTGCTCGTTGATGTGGACCTTGCCGCTGTCGAGTTCGTCGGCCAGCCGCATCGCTGTGCCGACGTCGCCGAGGATGCCGACCGACAGGCCGTACGGCGACTCGTTGACCAGGCCGGCCGCCTCGTCGAGCCCGCCGAAGGTCAGCACCGGGGCGACCGGGCCGAAGACTTCCTGCTGCCAGACGGGCGATCCGCTGCCGCCACACGCGAGCACGGTCGGCGGGTAGTAGGGCGCCGCGGGCTCACCACCGGCGAGCACCCGGTCCCCCGCCTTGACGCCCTCCCGCACCAGCCGGTCGATGTGGTCGAGCTGCTTGCCGTCGATGATCGGGCCGAGCGCGACCGGCTGGGTGGCGGGATCGCCGACCGGCAGCTTGCGGGCGATGGCGGCCAGCGCGTCGAGGTACGGGCCGGCGACCGACTCGTGCACGAGGTGACGGCCGGTGGCCATGCAGATCTGCCCCTGGTGGTTGAACGAGCCGAACGCGCCGGCGCTCGCGGCCCGCTCGACGTCCGCGCCCGGCAGCACCACCAGCGCGTTGTTTCCGCCCAGCTCCAGATGCACGCGCTTGAGCAGCGACGAGGCCCGCTCCCCGATCCGGCGGCCGACCGCGGTGGAGCCGGTGAACGAGATGACCCGCACCTCGGGCGCGTCGATGGCCGCCTGCCCGACGTCCGCGCCGCCGGGCACCAGGTGCAGCAGTCCTTGGGGCAGCCCGGCTTCCTCGAAGATCCGCACCAGCGCGACGCCGCCGCAGACCCCGGTCCGCGGGTCGGGCTTGAGCAGCACCGCGTTGCCGAGCGCGAGCGCCGGAGCGACCGACCGGATCGACAGGATCAACGGGAAGTTGAACGGCGCGATCACCGACACCACCCCGGCCGGGCGGGAGCGCGCGAACGACCAGTGCGGTTCGTCCGACGGCAGCACCTCGCCCAGCGGATGGGTGGGCAGCGCGGCCGCCTCGTGGCAGATCCCGGCCGCCAAACCGGTTTCGACGGCGGCTTTGGCCGGGACCGAGCCGGCCTCCCGGACGATCCAGTCCTCGATCTCCGCCCGGTGCGCGACCCACAGGTCGCCCGCGCGGCGGAGCACAGCCGCCCGCTCGGACGGCGGCGTTCGCGCCCACCCGCGTTGCGCGGCGGCCGCGGTGACGGCGGCCCGGCGCACGTCGTCCGGGTTGGCCAGGCCGAGCCGGCCGAGGGTGGCGCCGGTCGCGGGCTCGACGACGTCCGTGGCCCCGCCGCCGCCTGCTCGCCACTCGCCGGAGTAGATCCGGGCGGCCCAGGTTTCCGGTTCCAGCAACATATTCGGCTCCGATCAGGCAGGCGTGGTGACAGCGGTGTCGACCTGGATGAGCCTCGGGCCATCGAGCGGTTCGGCCAGCAGCGCACGGAGCTGGGCCAGATCCTCAGCCTGCGTGGCATGGACGCCGTAGCCGCGCGCGGTCGCGGCGAAGTCAAGCCCGGGAATGGTCGTTCCCGGCAGCCCGACCTCCCGGGCCCCGCCGCCAGCCCGCCACCCACCGGAGGAGATCCGGCCGGCCCAGATTTCCCGTTCCAGCAACATGTTCGGCTCCGATCAGGCGGGAGTGGTGACGGCAGTGTCGACCTGGATAAGCCTCGGCCCATCCACCGGCTCAGCCAGCAGCGCACGCAACTGGGCCAGATCCTCCGCATGCGTGGCGTCGACGCCATAACCACGCGCGGTCGCGGTGAAGTCCAGCCCAGGAATGGTCGTGCCCGGCACATCCGGCGTGCCCAGCAGCCCGGCGAACCACTCCAGCGCGCCGTAGGTTCCGTTGCGCAGCAGCACATACGTGATCGGCAAGCGCCACTGGGCGGCGGTCCACAGGCCGGTGATGCCGTAGTTGGCGGACCCGTCGCCGATCACGCCCACCACCGGCCGGTCCGGCTCCGCCAGTGCGACGCCGACCGCGGCGGGGATCCCGAAGCCCAAGCCGCCGGCCGCCGGGAAGTAGTACGAGCCCGGGCGGCGCAGGTCCATCTGCCGCCACCAGGAGCCGTTGGTGGAGGTGGATTCCACCACGTAACCGGTGTCCGGCGGCTGCGTGTCGCGCAGGGCGGCGAAGACCTGCTCGGGATGCAGCAACGCGCCGGTCCCGTCGGCCGGTACCGCCGGAATCGTGTGCTCCCAACGCTTTTGCGGGCGCTCCGGCAGAAGTCCGAGCAGGCCTTGGATCACCGCACCGGGGTCGGTGACGAGGGCCTCGCCGATCGGGGCGCGGGCCGCGGCCGAGGCGTCGTCGGTGACCTGCACCAGCCGGACGCCGGGGCGCAGGTGCTCACCCGGCAGGTATTCGTGGTACCGGAACACCGGGGCGCCCAGCACCAGCACGAGGTCGTGATCGGCCAGCGCGTCGGCAATCGGCGCGATCCCGGCGGGCAGCACGCCCCGGAACAGCGGGTGCCGGTTCGGGAACGGCAGCCGGAACAGCGACGGCGCCGCCCAGACCGGTGTCTCGAGCCGTTCCGCGAGTGCGGTCACCGCGTCGAAGTGGCCGTCGCTGTCGAGGTCACCGCCGAGCACCAAGGCCGGCCGCCGGGCCGCGCGCAGGTCGGCGGCCAGCGCCTCGACCTCGGCGGGACTGGGGTACGCGGACCGCCGGACGGTGCGGGCGAGGACCGCTTCCGCGCCCGGTTCCGTCTCGGCCGCCCAGTCGTCGTACGGCACGGAAAGGTAAGTGGGACAACGCCGCAGCCGCGCCTCGAAGATCGCCTGGCTCAGCGAACGCGGGACGTCGCCCGCGCAGCTCGGCTCGGCGGCCCAGCCGACCAGCGGCTTGGCCAGCTGCGCGGCGTCCACATTGGACAAGATGGCCTCCGCGCCGATCGCCGGGCGCACCTGCTGACCGGCGACGACCACCAGCGGGGACCGGCTGTACACGGCGTTGGTCAGCGCCCCCATCGCGTTGCCCGAGCCGGACGCGGCGTGCAGGTTCACCAGCACCGGGCGGCCGGTCGCCTGGGCGTAACCGTCGGCCATCCCGACCACGGCCCCCTCGTGCAGGCCGAGCACGTAGCGGAACGAGTCCGGCAGCCCGGTCAGGAACGGCAGCTCGTTCGAGCCGGGGTTCCCGAAGACGGTGTCGAGTCCCTGCCGCCGCATCACCTCGTGCGCCATCTCGCGGATCAGCACGGCACCCTCCTGGCTTCGTCGCGGGTGTGCTTCACCGTAGAGACGGGTGTAGTACTAATCCAATAGATGTTTTGCCGCCGCCACATAGATGAGATGAATATGGCTGACTTCGATCTCAACCTGGTCCGGGTCTTCGTCCTGCTCTACGAAACCCGCAGCGTCACCGGCACCGCGACGGCCCTGCACGTCAGCCAGCCGACCGTGAGCTACGGGCTGGGCAAGCTGCGCCGCCGGTTCGACGACGTGCTGTTCCACCGCAGCCGCGACGGCCTGGTGCCGACCGCGCTCGCGGACCGGCTGTACGAACCGCTGCAGCACTCGCTCGCCGGGATCGAGCAGGCCGTCGAGCCGGCGTCCTCGTTCGACCCCGGCACGGCGCGGGCCCGGTTCACCATCGGCCTGTCCGACCTGGGCGAGGCGTCGTTGCTGCCCCTGCTGGTCGGTCCGCTGCGCGCGCTCGCACCCGGGGTGTCCCTGTCGATCCGCCCGCTGGACCTCGCCGACTCGCCGCGGCAGCTCGAGCGCGGCGAGATCGACGCGTTCGTCGCGACCCCGGTCGTGTCCGCGCCACAGATCCGCCGGCACGCGCTGTTCGCCGAGGGCTACCTCGCCATGGTCGCCGACGACCACCCGCGCGTGCACGGCCCCGCGATCAGCAAAGCGCAACTGCGCGCCGAAGGGCATGTGCTGGTCGAGAGCCCGTCCGGCCACATCGGCCCCAGACTCGCGCTGGCGACCCTCGACCTGCTCGACCGGGTCGTGCTGGAGGTCGCCAAGTTCTCCGTGGTGCCGTACCTGATCCAGCAGTCCGAACTCGTCGCCATCGTCCCGGAACTCGCCGGTCGCGCCTACGCCGCCAGCCACCCCGTGCGCCTGGTGAAGCTGCCGATCGCGCTGGAGCCGCTGGAGATCGCGCTCTACGCGCGTCCCGAACGATCCCGCTCCCCCGCCGAGCGCTGGCTGGTCGAGTTCCTGCAGCAGAAACTCAGCTCGCCACCAGGGGCCAGGCCCGGCAAACCTTGACAAAACCTCCCGTCTTGTGTGCTTATTACTGCACATTATGACCCGACACCGAGCATAATCTTGCATTTCGGGAGGCTCAAGTGCATCGACGACTGGCGTACGCGGCAGCCGGGCTGGTCCTCGCGGGAACCGTCGTGGCCCCCGCCGCCGCGGATTCGCTCTCGTCCGTCTCGGTGCCGCGAGGCCCCGATTCCCCCGGCTACCAGCTGCGCATCAACACCGCCCGGCTGGGGATCAGCGTTTCGCGCGGCGGTGAGCAGGTGCTGCGCACGGCGTCGGACGCGTTCACCTTCGACGGCGGCGTGGCGACGCGGGTCCGGTCGGTCTCGCGGGACGGCGCGACCGTCGTCGCCGAGGCCGACAGCACCGCGGGCCGTCCGGTGACCCTGCGGATCACCCCGCGCCCGGACCGGTTCGACCTGAGCTGGTCGGTCGGCGGGCTCGCCGCCGGGCAGCGGGCGACCCATTTCGACCTGGCGACGTCCGGCTATTGGTACGGCGGCGGCGAAACCAGCGAAGGAAAAGCCCAGCCGTACCCGCTTTCCGCCGGCGTAGTCGACGAGCCGGAGTTCTCCCCGGCCAGCTACATGATGCAGGAGCCGTACTTCTTCACGTCGAAGTCGGTCGGCCTCTACGTGCGCACCGCGCAGCCGATGAAGGTCGCGCTGGCCGGCGGCCGCGCCGACCTGACCGTCACGAACTCCGCGGAGTACACCAGCACGGTCTTCGTCGAGTCGAGCCGCCGCGCGGTGTACGACGACTACATCGGCGAAGTGGGCAAGCCCGCCAAGAGCGACGCGACCGACGCCGAGTTCAAGAGTCCACTGTGGAATTCCTGGGCGCAGTACTACCGGGACATCGACCAGGACAAGGTGCTCTCGTGGGCGCGCGACCTGAAGAACGTGGGCGTCGCCGGGCACACCGTGCAGCTCGACGACAAGTGGGAGTCGAACTACGGCAACCTGACCTTCGACGCGAAGACCTTCCCGGACCCGAAGAAGCTGGCCGATGACATCCACGCGATGGGCCAGAAGTTCGGCCTGTGGACGACGTTCTGGGTCAACCTCGACTCGGCGAACTACGCCTACGCCCGTGACCACGGTTATCTGGTGCACGCCAAGGGAAACACGTCGACACCGTGCACGGTGACCTGGTGGAACGGCACCGCGGGCATCATCGACCTCGGCAACCCGCAGGCCCGCGACTGGTACACCGGCAACCTGCGCAAGCTGATGGCGGACTACGGCGTCGACGGCTTCAAGTTCGACACCCGCTTCTTCGACGACCGGTGCGCCACCACCGGGAGCCTGACCCCGCAGGACTACCAGAAGCTCGGCGCGGACATGACCGACGCGTTCGACCAGCAGGGCGCGGGCATCCGCACGCACTGGGGCAACCAGCACTACGGGTTCGTGATCCGGGCGGTCGACGCCGACACCAGCTGGGACGGCCTGCGCACCTCCCTGCGCCGCGCGTCGGCGATCTCGGCCGACGGCTACCCGTTCGTCGAGACGGACATGATCGGCGGGTCGAACAGCATGCCGCCGCCCACCCGCGAGGTGCTGGTCCGCTGGGCGCAGGCCGCGTCGCTGATGCCGCTGATGTACGCGTCGACTTCCCCGGTGAGCACGGTCGACACCACGACGGGCAAGACGGTCGTCTACCCGGCCGACACGGCGAAGCTGTACGCCGACGCGGTCCAGACCCACGCGAAACTGGCCGGTTATCTGAAAACCCAGGTGCAGCAGGCGGTCGCGGACGGCACCCCGATCATGCGCCCGGTGTACTTCGACTTCCCGACCGACCACCGCTTCGACACGATCGACGACGAGTGGCTGCTCGGCCCCGCTTTGCTGGCGGCACCGATGATCACCGCCGGCACCGCCCGCGACATCACCCTGCCCGCCGGGCTGTGGTTCGACCCCCACACCAAGCGCATCGAAACGGGCGGCCGCACCCTGCACAACTACCCGGCGCCGTTGGACACCTCGCCGATGTTCGTCCGGGTCGGCGCACCCGGCTGGACGGATCTCGTCCGGGATCTGACGCGCTGACCCTCGTTCAGGCCAAGTGGAAGGTGGACGGCGACCTGCAGCCCACCACCCGGCCGAGCCGTCAGCGTAAGCCCACCCCCATGCGCGATCACAACGGCGTCCACAATAGACAATCCCAGACCGATGCCCCGATCGGTGTGGATGCGGGCGCCGTCGCCGCGGGCGAAGGGGGCACGGAGCTGGTCGACCGTCGACGCAGGGATCAACGGGCCAGTGTTGCCGATATACAGGAAAGCCCGGTCGTCCGTGGTACCAGTGGTGACCTCGATCCGGCCGCCCGGACAGTTGTGCCGAACAGCGTTCTCGACCAGATTCCCACACATCCGTTCCAGCAGAACAGGTTCACCGCACACCAGCGCAGGACGCAAGTCGGCCCGCACCGTGAAGTCCACGCCGTCCAAGGCGGTCGCCACCAGATCCGCCAGGTCGACGCCGTGGCGGAGGCCAACCCCGGCCTGGCTGCGGGCCAGTGCCAACAGCCCGTCCAGGATGCGTTGGCTCTGCTCGACAGCAGTGCGGACGTCCGCGGTCATGGCCAGGAGTTCTTCCGTACCAGGCTGATTGTCGAGGGTGACGTCGATGGCGGTGCGCATGGTGGTCAGCGGGGTGCGCAGCTCGTGGGCGGCGTTGGCGGTGAAGAGGCGCTGGCTCGCGAGAACCCGGTCGCGGTCGGTGATGCCCTGCTGGATGCGGTCCAGCATGCCGTTGACGGTGCCGGCGAGGGTGGCGAGTTCGTCGGCGGGCGTGGTGACCGGCATCCGCTCGGACAGGTTTTCCGCCGAGAGACGGTGGGCGGTGGCGGAAATCGTGCGGATGGGGCGCAGCACCCGCCCGGCCACCAGCCAGCCCAGGACCGCGGCCAGCACCGTCACCACCGCGAGCGCGATCGCGGCCTGGCTGATGAAGTCGGTGAGGGTGACCGCCTCGATCGACGGCGGCAGTGGCGGGATCCCGCTCGGCGAGGGGCTGAGCATGATGACCGACGTCCGATGGCCGCCGTTTCCGCGTATCAGCAGGTACGTGAGCGTGGTCAGCAGCGCAGCGGCGGCGAGAACCAGTGCGGCGTAAAGGATCGTGAGCCGGGCGCGGGCGGTCATGGGACGGTCCGGTAGCCGGCGCTCGGCACGGTCTCGATCAGCGGCGGGTCACCGAGCTTGCGCCGCAGGGTGCCGACGGTGATCCGGACAGCGTTGGTGAACGGGTCGGCGTGCTCGTCCCACACCTTGTCCAGCAACGTTTCCGCGCTCACCACCACCCCGCCGGCGGCGAGCAGCTGCTCCAGCACACCGAACTCCTTGGGCGTCAAGGGAAGGAGCCGGCCCGCGCGTTCCGCGGTGCGTCGCGCGGGATCGAGGACCACGTCGCCGGCGCGCAGGACCGGCGGCGTCGCGGGCGCGCTGCGGCGGGACAGCGCCCGCACCCTGGCGACCAGCTCGGAGAACGCGAACGGCTTGCCCAGGTAGTCGTCGGCGCCTAGCGTCAGGCCGTCGACGCGGTCCTCGACCGTGCCGGACGCAGTGAGCATCAGAATCCGCGACACCCCGCGCTCGGCGAGTTCGCGGCACACCGCGTCCCCGTGCACCGCAGGCAGATCCCGGTCGAGCACCACGACGTCGTACGGCGTGACCACGCACTTGTCCAGCGCGGTGCGCCCGTCGAACGCGACGTCGACGGCGAACCCGTGTTTGCGCAGGCCGGCCGCGACGTACTTGGCCAGCGGCCGTTCGTCCTCGACCAGCAGCACCCGCATCCGGCCAGTGTCCCGCGCGCGACATATGGATCACGTATGGACCGGCCATCGCTCCCCGATCGGCCGTCCTCGATAGACCTTCGGCCATGACCACAACACGACGATCCGCACTGGGCCTGCTCGGCGCCTCCGGGGCGCTGCTCGCCACCGGTGCCGGCTCGGCCTCCGGCGTCACCCCCACATCGACCTCCGCGGACGTGCGCGCGATCGACCAGTTCGTCAAGGAACAGGCCGCCCAGGACCAGTTCTCCGGCAGTCTCCTGCTGCTCAGGCGAGGACGCCCGGTGCTGGCCCGGTCCTACGGCCGCGCCAACCACGCCGCCCCCAACGGCCCGGACACCCTGTTCGCCATGGCCTCGGTGACCAAGCTGTTCACCGCGGTCGCCATCGCCCAGCTCGCGCAGGCCGGCAAGATCTCCTACACCGGCACGCTGGGCACCTACCTGAGCGGTTTCCCCGCCGAGATCGCCGACACCGTGCGGGTCCACCACCTCCTCACCCACACCTCCGACCTCGGCGACACCTTCACGATTCCCGGCTATCTGGCGGAAGCGCTCACCTGGACCGACGTCGACCGGGTGATGAACGGCACCACGGACTACATCCGGCGCACCTCGCTGGCGTTCGCACCGGGAGCCGGGTCCCGGTACAGCAACGCGGCGTACCACCTGCTCGGCGCGATCGTGGCGCAGGTTTCCGGAAAGTCCTATTACGACTACGTGCGCGAGCACGTGCTCCGCCCGGCCGGCATGACCACCACGGACTTCTACACCCGGCCGCACTGGCACACCGATCCCCGCATCGCGCACCCGTACGCGAAACAGCCGTCCGGCGGCCGCGCCGACACCATCGACCAGCGGCTGTACGTCGGCACTCCCTCCGGCGACGCCTTCACCACGTGCGCCGACATGGCGCGTTTCGCCTTGGCACTACAGGGTTCCAAGCTGCTCGATCGCGTGTACACGGGCATCACGCTGGGCGGCAAGGTACCGCCGCCGCAGCCGCCCGGCCCGGCGCCCGGGGTCCCGCCCGTCGGCTTCCAGTGCTACGGACCGGTGACGCTGCTGGTCCGCGACCAGTGGGTGACCGGGCACGGCGGCGGCGCCCCCGGCACGTCGACCGACTTCCAGATGTACCCCGACCGCGAATGGGTCACGGTGATCCTGAGCAACTACGACTACGACGGCGGGCCCCCGCCGGCCGTGGTGAAGACGCGCGACGTCCTCACCGCGTGACCGCCACGGCTCACCAAGCGACGGGCAGAGCGGACAACCCTCCCGCGAGCTGATCGTCCGGAGTGCTCAGTTCCGACACCGGGTGCACCAGGCGCAGCTCGGGGAAACGCCGTAGCAGCGCGGAAAACGCGAGCCGCAGCTCCATCCGCGCGAGCGGCGCGCCGACGCAGTGCCAGATGCCGAACGAGAAGGTCAGGTGCTGGTTCGACGTGCGGGTCAGGTCGATCCGGTCGGGTTCCTCGAACACCCGCCGGTCGGTGTTCGCCAGCGCCAGGTCCAGCAGCACCAGGTCACCGGTCTGGATGCGGACTCCGTCGACGTCGAGGTCTTCCCGCGCGTAGTGCGGCATGATCACGCCGCCGGCGCTGGCGGTGCGCACCATCTCCTCGACCGCGGCGGGCATCAGGCCGGGATCCGCGGTGACGGCCGCGCGGAGTTCGTGGTCGCTGCACAGCCGCGCGACGCCGAAGGCGAGGTGGTTCACGACGCCGCGGCCCCCGAAGATCACCCCGGCGATCACGTTGGCGATTTCGGCGTCGGGCAGCCCGGCAGCGCAGGCGCCGGAGATCATGTCGTCCCGCGGGTCCTGCCGCCGGAGGGTGACGAGCCGCTCGATCACCGCCTCGAGCGGGGCCAGCCCTTCGGCGTCGCCGCCCAGCATGCTCGCCGCGGCGAGCAGCGGTCCCAGCTCGTCACGCTCTTCGGCGGGAATGCCGATCAGCTCGCACAGGACCGCCATCGACAACGGGTTCGCGAACACCGTCATCAGATCCGCCGGCGGGCCGTGGGATTCGAGCGCGTCCACCGCTTCGTCGACGAGCGCCGACACCGCGGGCTCGAGCGCGGCCATCCGCTTGCGGGAGAAGTACGGCGTGAGCACCGCCCGCAACTGATGGTGATCGGCGATCTCGTTCGCGTAATCGCTCTGGCCGGTGGCCTCGTCGAGGATCGCGGAATTGATGAACTGGGGCGCATTCGCCGGATCCGGATGCGCGCGCCCCACTCTCGAGCCCATCAGCAGTTCCTTGATCTCGGCGTACCGGGTGATCAGCCACGCGTCGTCGCCGGCGTAGGTCCGGACCCGGACCACCGCGCGGGATTCCTGCAGCGCCCGCCAGTCCGGCGCCGGCTGGAGCACTGGCGAGGACAGCGCGGCCAGACTGGGCAACTGCTCAGGGGGGCTCGACATTTCAGACTCCATTGCGGGATCGACGACGTTCCGTACCTCGGAGTCGAAGATCCCAGCGTCGTGGAACTGCTGTCAAAGCTCCTGGCAAAAGGGTGGGGAAAGCACCAACGGTTCCCCGGTTTTGGTCAGAATCCGGGCTCTTGATCAAGATCCGGGGACGCGGCCGCCGGGCTGGCGGAGCCCGAACCGGGGATGCTCTCATGCAGCCGGTCCATGAACAACAGCCGAACACGCAAGTCCATCTCCGGCTCGTCGGCCGCCCGCCGCCCAGGGTCCGGTACGCCTGCGGCGGTGCGACGAGCCCGGCCATCGGCAGGCCTGGCGACCGTTCGTCGGCCGGTGTCCAGTCGGTAGCCAGTCCAATGCGGACCGCAGCCTTGCCACGGATCTCGCGCACCTGCCAGCAGCTCGGCGTCCTCGTCGACCTCGGCGAGTTCGCTGGCCGTGCGGCCGAGTTCGGCGGCAGTCACCCAGGCGCAGCCCAGTCGCGCTGCTGGTCGTGCCCGCGCAGTCGGACGCCGGTGATCCCGGAATCGACGATTTCCTGCAGGGCCTTCCGCGGTCCGGGCCGATCCCGTCCTGCGGCGGCGTTCCGGGTACGGCCACGCCGGCAGCGTGACCGCCGGCGCCGCGGCCTGACTACCTCCGCGGGGTGATGCCACGGCGGATGTCGCCCGGCAGGGGGCGGACGCGTTGCAGGTCGCGGCGGTAGGTGGACCGCAGCTGCCAGGGCACGCTGACGACCATGATCCCGGGCTCGAACAGCAGCCGGCCCTTGAGCCGCAGGGAGCTCTGGTTGTGCAGCAGGTTTTCCCACCAGCGGCCGACGACGTACTCGGGGATGTAGACGCAGACGGCGTCGCGGGGGCTGAGCCGGCGGAGGTTCTTCACGTAGGCCACCACCGGCCGGGTGATCTCGCGGTACGGCGATTCGACCACCTTCAACGGGACCTTCATGTCACGTTGCTCCCACTGCCGCTGCAGGGCGCGGGTTTCGGCGTCGTCGACGTTGACGGTGATCGCGGTCAGCGTGTCGGGCCGGGTGGCGCGGGCGAACGCGATGGCCCGCTGGCTGGGTTTGTGCAGGGTCGAGATCAGCACCGCGGCGTGGATCCGGCTGGGCAGCAGCTCGCTCTCGTCGTCGGCCAGCAGCTCCTCGCGGACGTGGCTGTAGTGCCGGTGGATGCTCCGCATCAGCACGTACAACGCGGGAATGGCGATCACGACCAGGTAGGCGCCGTGGGTGAACTTGGTGATCAGGACGACGACCAGCACCACCGCGGTGAGCACGGCGCCGAGCGCGTTGATCAGCCGCGAACGCTGGAAACCGGCGCGCTGTGCGGCACTGGTCGCGGTGGCGAGTTCGCGGTTCCAGTGCCGGACCATTCCGGCCTGGCACAAGGTGAACGAGGTGAACACGCCCAGGATGTAGAGCTGGATGAGCCGGGTGGTGGACCCGTCGAACGCGAAGATCAGCACCGCGGCCGCGACCGAGAGCGCGACGATGCCGTTGGAGAACGCGAGCCGGTCGCCGCGGGTGCGCAGCTGCCGGGGCAGGAACCGGTCCTGCGCCAGGATCGAGGCCAGCAAGGGGAATCCGTTGAACGCGGTGTTGGCGGCGAGGATCAGGATCAGCGCGGTCATGGCCTGCAGGAAGTAGAACATCACCGCGTGGTCCCCGCCGAACACCGCGGCGGCGATCTGGCTGATCACGGTGCGCTGCGGGTCGGTGGTGCAGTCGCCGGCGAAGCCGATCAGGTCGCAGGTGTTCTCCGCGATCCGCACGTGCGTGATCAGGGCCAGCACGGTGATCCCGACGAACATGACGATGGCGATGGTGCCCATCGCGGTCATCGTGCGCGCGGCGTTGAGGCTCTTGGGCTTGCGGAACGCCGGGACGCCGTTGGAGATGGCCTCCACCCCGGTCAGCGCCGTGCAACCGGAGGAAAACGATCGCAGCAACAGGAACACCAGCGCGACGCCGGTCAGGCCGGCCTGCTCGGGGCGGATGCCGTAACCGGCGCTCTCGGCCACCGGCGTGTCCCCGGCCACGGCCCGCCCGATGCCGAGCGCGATCATGATCATCACACCGGAGATGAACAGGTACGTCGGGACGGCGAAGGCCCGGCCGGATTCGCGGATGCCGCGCAGGTTCATCGCCATCAGCACGACGATGAACCCGATGTCGATGCCCACGCGGTAGTCGTTGAGCGAGGGGACGGCGGAGATGATGTTGTCCACCCCGGCCGCGACCGACACCGCGACGGTCATGATGTAGTCGACCATCAGCGCGCCGGCCACGACCAGCCCGGCGCCGCTGCCGAGGTTGCGTGACGCCACCTCGTACGACCCGCCGCCGCTCGGGTAGGCGCGCACCACCTGCCGGTACGAGAGCACCACCACGGTCAGCAGCACCACCACCGCCAGCCCGATCCACGGGGCCAGGTGCAGGAACGCCAGCCCGCCGAGGCTGAGGATCAGCAGGATCTCCTGCGTCGCATACGCCACGGACGAAAGCGGGTCACTGGCGAAAATGGGCAGCGCGAGACGTTTCGGGAGCAACGTCTCCCCGAGCGTGTCACTGCGGAACGGCCGGCCGAGGACCAGCCGCTTGATCCATGAGGTGGGTGCCGGCACGTCCCGGAGCGTGCCTGGCGACCGCGCGGGTCAACGTAGATATTTCGTCAAGATCCGCGCATATTCGTATGGATTTCGTCAACGGCCCCGGTGACGCCCGAAGGATGCCGATTTGGGCTCCCGCTGAGCACGTCCAGGTCAGCTGGCAGACGGCCGACGGCTGCCGCACCGCCTTCGCGGTGCCGGCGCGTCAGAATCTCGTCAAAGCCATCGGCGGACGACCTGGGCGCCGAGCCCGGCCACGACCGCGGCCACCGGACCAGCCGGACGCGAGTAGCGCGGGTCAGGCCTTCTTGCGGGCGACCACGCGATAGGCGTTGGACATCCCGCGCTTACGCCCGATCGGCGCGCTGATCCGGTCCACGATCCCGGCGATCACGAAAACCGGGATGCACACGATGAAGCCGAGCTTGCGCAGCAGCGCGCGAGTGCGGGACGGGCGGTTCCGCCGCCAGGCCAGGTCTTCGCCGCCGATCGTGGCCGCGTTCACGGCCAGCATGACGGCGGCCACCAGGTCCATGGCGGAGTGCGGCTCGGCCCGTTGCTCGGCGACGACGGTGAAGCCCAGCTCGGCGAGTTCGTCACGCAGGTTCCCGATCGGGATCAGGTTCAGGTGCTGCGGCTGCAGCCACGGCAGCCACCACCGGCCCAGCAGCCGGCCCCAGCGCGACTCGGGATCGGGCAGTTCGATGGCGAGGTGCCCGCCCGGGGGCAGCGCCACCGCGGCGGCGGCCAGCTCCTTCTTCGGCTCCGGCGTGTGTTCCAGATAGTGGTACATGCTGATCACGTCGTACCGGCCGGACAGTTCCTCGGCCAGGTCGACGAAGTTGCCCCGGTAGGCGCGGCGGATGCGGTTGTCCTGCTGCGCCAGCTCGACGCCGTCGGTCATGTCCAGACCGTCGAACTCGGTGTCCGGCAGCACTTCCTTGGCATCGCGAGGGAAGTGCCCGTGCCCCGTGCCGACGTCCAGCCACTGTCCGGGCGTGCAAATCGAGGCGACCAGACGAGCCCGGCCCGCATACCCGGCGCGGTTGCCCTCGAACATCGAGTTCATGTTCTTCTCGCCGAGGCCGTCGTAGCAGTCCCGGTAGTAGAAACCGAGGCCTTCGCCGGTCAGCCGCGGGTTCTGGAAGATGTGGCCACAGTCCTGACAGGACTCCAGGACGAACTTGCCGGGTTTGTGCTGAAGCAGGTCCGTCGTCCGCAACCGGACTTCGAGCCGCTTCGAGTCGCACCACGCGCAGGTCTCACGGCGCTCCTCGAAGAACCGCTCGGTCCCGTCGGCCAGCTCGGACAGGTAGGCGGGCCTGCGTTCGGCAACCGCGTCGGTCTCCGTCATGGGCGTGGAGTGTATGGGCGCGGCGCGGATCGGCACCACCCGCCGACGTCGGTAACGGCCCTATCGTGGCGAGATGAGCGATGACGTCTGGGCCGGTCTGGCCGACCAGTTCGCCGACCGGGCGTACGCCACGGTGAAGGGGCGCGTGCGCACGTACGTCCTGCACCAGCAGTTGCTGGAGCACTTGCCACCGCCGCCCGCGACGGTGCTCGACGTCGGCGGGGGCGCGGGGCATCAGTCGTTTCCGCTCGCCCAAGCCGGTTACGACGTCACTTTGCTCGACTCGTCACCGGCGATGCTGGAGAAGGCGCGGCAACGACTTGAGCGGCTGCCGGTCGAGGCACGGCGGCGAGTCACGCTCGTCCAGGCTGACGGCGAGAACGCCGAGGAGGCGGTGGACGGACAGCGCTTCGCCGCCGTGTTGTGCCACGGCGTGCTCGGGTACCTCGAACAGCCGGATCCCCTGGTCGGCCAGCTGTGCCGGTGCGCCGCGGACGGCGGCTTGGTCTCGATCATGACCGGCAACGCCCACGCGATGGCCGTCCGCCCGGCTCTGGAACAGCGGTGGGAAGACGCGCTGGCGGCGTTCGACGCCCGCACCGAGATCGGCGTGCTGGGGGTGCCGGGCCGGGCCGACACCGTCGAAGAGCTCAGCGGCCTGCTGTCCGGCCACGACGTGGAACCCGTGCGCTGGTACGGGGTGTGGCTGTTCGTCGACTGGCTCGAGTTCGGCGGGGCCGAGCTGGACCCCGGCGACGCCGAGCGGGTGGCGGCGGTCGAACTCGAAGCCGCCCGGCGCGACCCCTACCGCGCGCTCAGCCGGGTCTTTCACCTCGTCGGGCGGAAAGGCCCGTCCGGCCATGAACTTCTGGCCGATCGGCTTTCGCAAGGGCTCATTTCGACCGACCTCGAATAGATTGCCCGGACGCTTTCTTCTTGATTGACTCGGTGCTGCCGGAGATTCCGCACACCGAACAGGGGAGAACACATGCGATCCATTCTGGGCAAGGTCGGCCTGACCCTGGCCGCCGCCGCGGCCATCGCTTCCGCCGGCGTCACGACGGCCTCCGCGGCCGAGTCCGGCCCGGCTGCCGGGGCCCGGCCGGCGTCGGTGCTGGAGACGCCGAAGGAATGCGAGCAGGCCCACGTCAACCACGACTGCTACGACTACGTCACCTGGTTCTGGACCTACGACGCCTGCAACAAGGACAGCCGGCGCACGAACTTCGACCGGTCGACGTACGACGATTCCAAGTGCGCCCAGTTCTCCAACGGCCTGAACGTCGGGCTCTACTGGCACCGCCCGTGACAATGGGGAGTGGGCGCCGCCGCCGGTGGCGCCCACTCCTCTCCCGGTCGAAAAGAAATCCCCCCGACGGCGGACAACCGCGTGGCCCATTCCGCGAGACCAAAGTCGCGACATTCGCAGACCTCGGACCATGGCCCGGACCGTCGATCCGGCGCGAAACTATCCGGGTGCAGCCGCCGAACAACGGCGCACGGGAATCGGCTGGGGGAGAAAAAATGACATCGGCGACCGTAATGCCGGAACGGGCTGCGATCGCGGCCCTGCTCGGACCGGCCCGCGCCCGGGTGCTCGAAGCGACGAGATCGGGCGCCTCCACCACGGAGCTGAGCCGGTACGCCGGGATCTCGCTCGCGTCCGCGAGTTACCACGCGTCCATCCTGCGCGCGGCCGGGCTGGTGGAAACGCGCCGCCGGGGCAAGGCCGTGCACCACGTGCTCACCCGGCTGGGCGCGAGCCTGCTGGCCGGGGCCCGGGCGCCCGGTCACTCCGCGTCGCGCACCAGCAGGGCGATCTGGACCCGGTTGGCCACCTCGAACTTGACCAGGATCCGCGAAACGTAGGCCTTGACCGTCGCCACGCTCATGAACTGCGCGGCGGCGATTTCCGCGTTCGACAGCCCCTCGCCGACCGCTTCGGCGACGCGTCGTTCGCCTTCGGTGAGAGCGGCGAGCGCCGAGCGGGCCCGGACCAGCCGGCTCTCGTCGCCGCCGGTCATCCGGGCGATGAGCTTGCGGACGATGGCCGGCGACAGCGTCGGTTCGCCGGTCGCGGCCCGCCGGATGGCCGCGACCAGGTCGGCCGGCGGGGTGTCCTTGAGCAGGAACCCCTCGGCCCCGGCCCGCAGCGCCCGGCGGACCAGGTCGTCGGTGTCGAAGGTGGTGAGCACCAGCACCGCGACCGGCAGGTCCCGCAGCCGGGCGGTGGCGGTGACCCCGTCCGTGCCGGGCATCCGCAGGTCCATCAGCACCACGTCGGCCCGGGTGGACCGGACCAGCTCGACGACGTTCGCGCCGTCGCCCGCCTCGCCCACCACGGTGATGTCCTCGGCGCCGGACAACATGGTCGTCAGCCCGGCCCGGACCAGCCATTCGTCGTCGACCAGCACTACCCGCACCGGTTCCATCAGGCCTCCCAGGGCAGCCACGCCCGCAGCAGATACTCGTCGCCGGCCGGGCCGTGCTCGAGCCGGCCGCCGGCCAGCGCGGCCCGTTCGGTGAGCCCGGCCAGCCCGGTCCCGGCGCCCGGGATCGGCAGCCCGCCCCCGGCCGAGGGCAGCGGCTGGCGGACGGCCACCCGCACCCCCGGGCCGGCCGCCCCGCCGACGGTCACCGTGACCGGCCGGCCGGGCGCGTGCTTGCGGGCGTTGGTGAGTCCTTCCTGGACGATCCGGTACGCGGTACTGCCGACCAGCCCGGAAATCGTTGCCAGCGCGGGGGTTTCGGGCATCTCCAGGCGTACGGCCGTGCCCGCCTGCCGTGCTTCGGCCACGAGGTCCGGCACGCGGTCGAGCGCCGGGGCGCGGAGCCCGGAGTCGTCCGCCGGGTCCTCGCGGAGCAGGCCGATGACCTCCCGCAAGTCGATCAGCATCTGGTGGGCGCCGCTGCGGATGATGCCCGCGGCGCGGGAGATCTCGGCCTCGGACGCGGCGGGATTGAATTCGAGCGCGCCCGCGTGCACGCTCAGCAGCGACATCCGGTGTGCCAGGACGTCGTGCATCTCGCGGGCCAGCCGGGTGCGTTCCAGCCGGCGCGCCTCGACCAGCCGGCCGGCGTGCTCCTCCTCGACCAGCCGGGCACGATCGGCGAGCGAGACCAGCAGCTGCCGCCGGGCGCGGACCAGCCGGCCCAGCCCCACGAGCACGGCGGTGGCCAGCACCCCGATGGTCGTGCCGGCCCACAACGGCACGTCGGCCGACTGCCGGGTGAAGGTGGCCACGACCGAGGTGACCACGCCGAGCCCGGCCACCCACACGACCACCCGCGGCCGGCAGTGCACCGCCGCGAAGAACGTCGCCACCCCCGCCGCACCGCCGACCGTCAGCGAGACCGCCGAAAGCCCCACCAGCACCAACGCGAGCGCGGCCGGCCACCGGCGCCGCAGCAGCAGCGCGGCGCACCCCACCCCGCCCAGCACCAGATCGACCACATCGGCCGAGCTGATCCCGCCGAACAGCGACGGCAGCAAGCCGAGCAGCCCGACCACGACGGCGATCAGGATCCCGGTCACGTCGACCACGACATCCCGGACCGACCGCCCCCGCCCGCGCCCGGGATCCACGTCCGCCCACAGCGATCCGGGCAGCCACTGCCAGAAAATCGGCACACCCTCCCCGTTCCCCGATCCCGGCGGCTTCGTGATTACCGGGCACTCCCGCCATCTTCGGCCCCGGGCCGGTGCCACGTGAAGGGAGATCGACCAAAGTCGATCCGATCCGCTACCTGTGGGGGATCGGGGGCCATCCCTGCGGCGCGGTTTCGGGAGTCGCCAGCGCCCCGGCAGTGGTCAGGTCACCATGCCTGCGGGTGACCGCTTGCGACGGCAGCCGGAATGTCCGAAATGGCCGGGCCAGGATCGGGTCATTCTGCCTGGCCCATCTCCCGCGACCAGCTGTGGTGACCTTCCGGCCGATGAGCGCGGCAGCGATCGTCCTTTGTGGACCAGGTGCAGTGAATGCGGCGGTTGGTGCGTCCAGCGCACCAACCGCCGCATTCACTCCATCGGAAACGCTGTTTTTCTGTGGCGTGTGGGGCGTCTGATGCTGCTGGTGTCATCGAGGCGAAAGGGGCGCCCCGCGCACGCTCGCTCCAACCCGAGATCGCCGGTGAATCCGAGACGTGGCCTGAAGCCGCCGTTCGGGCTGACCACGACGTAGAATCCACACAATCGCAGAACACCAGGCATTGCTCAGGCGACCTTGATGACCACCTTGCCTGCGCTGTGACCACTTTCCACAGCCGCGAGTGCAGCCGGAGCGTCCGAAAGCGGATAGGTCGCGGTGATCACCGAGGCAAGCACACCGTCGAGGGCCAGCCGAGCCGAGCGTTCCAGGTTCGCGCGGTCCAGGCGGCGCTCGACGAAACGCCCGCCGATCTCGGGGACCGACTGGTCTCCCACGGCGATGACGTTGCGGGGCTCGCGTGCCAGCGGGGCGACCGTCCTCAGCGAAGTACCGCCGACCAGGTCGACGATGCCGTCGAAGCCGTCCGGGACCAGGTCGCGGGCTGCAGCGACCACGTCGTCGGCGGTGTAGTCCAGGAACTGCGCCCCGACGGCCTCGGCGTGCTCGCGCTTGGCGGCGCTCCCGGTGCCGATCACCCGCAGCCCGCGCCCGGCGGCCAGCCGCGCGACGGCGAGGCCGACGCCGCCCCCGACGCCGTTGACCAGGACCGTGGCCCCGGCCGGGAGGTCGAGCTGGTCGAGCGCGTCCACCGCGGTCGTCCCGGCGATGGGCAGCGTCGCCGCCACGGTCGTGGACAGGCCCGCCGGGATGCGCGCGGTGTTCGGCGCGGAGAGCACCGTCGTCTCGGCGTACGTGCCGCCGCCGGTGAGTGCGAAGCCGAAGACCGCGTCACCCACCTCGAGCCCGTCGACGTCCTCGCCCCGGGCGAGCACCGTTCCGGCGGCCTCCACGCCGAGTACCCGCGGGAACGGCCGCCCGCCGTCGAGCCCGGGGACCAGGCCCGCGCGCAGCAGGTGGTCGAGCGGGTTCACGCCGGCGACGTCGACCCGGATCAGCACCTCACCGCGGCCCGGGACGGGATCGGGACGGTCGAACAACTCCTGCACCTCGGGCCCGCCGAACCTGCCGAAACCCCACGCCTGCCCCATTTTCCGCCGCCTCCCGGATGACCGGGCCCGGCGCTTCCGGGCCCTGCGGCCATCCTGACCGCTGACACCGATGTCAAAGGCAACCGGCTGAGGCACAGGTCACAGGGTCAGCCAGGCTCAGACAGGGTCACGCGGACTGCGCCACCGGTTCCGCGGCCATCCCCGCCCGATGCCGGCTGTTGGCCTTGATCAGCACGTCGAGCGCCGCCCGGGTCTCGAGCAGGTGCGCGATGTCGGCGTCGATCCGGTCGCGCTCGCGCACCATCGTCGCGTACGCCGAATCGACGACGTCCGCGTCGGCCGGAGTCTCCACACACGGCAGCACCGACGCGATCACCCGGCTCGACATGCCCGCGTCGAACAGCTGCCGGATGAGCGAGACTCGCTGGACCTCGTCCTCGGAATAGTGCCGCTGCCCGGTGTCCGAGCGCGAGCTGGTCAAAAGGCCCTGCGCTTCGTAGTACCGCAAGGAGCGCGGACTCACACCCGTGCGCTTGGACAGCTCCCCGATCCGCATTCCCCGAGCCTACGCCGATCGCTGGGAAGAATTCGTGCGGGAATGGCAGCACTTCTCCCGAGTGCGCGAACTGGCCGGCCATTACGTCGCCGATGGGAATGGCTCACCGAATTGGACGGTAGACCAGCCGTCGCGGTTCGCCGGTGGGCTCTGGTTCACCCCGTCCCCGACGGCCGGACCGTGACGCTCGGGTCTGCGCGGGCGGCTCCGAACTCGGCGAGATCCGGCTCCTCGACGTCGCGACCGGAGCCCGGCTGCCGGACCGCTTCGCCCTTCGCACGCGCCACGACGACGTCACCGGCAGCACGAGCTTGGTACTTTCCTTGGCGGATAAGCAAACACGCCAGCTGACGTCTCCGGCGGCGTAGAGCCACCCGTCGCCGATCGGCTCGCCATCGTCCCCGACGAACCGCATCGTGTGCCGCTATCGCGACGAGCGGCTCGTCGGCTTCGATCTGCTCACCGGTGGTGAGGGTGACCGACACCGTCGTACGCAGTGGTCTTCGTGTCAGTTCACCTTCGCGGAGCGGCCGAGGCGGATCGCCGAGACGAGGAAGAAGATGCCGCCGAGCACGGCGTAACCGGCGACGGTGGAGAGCGAGGGGTTCGGCGCGCCGGCGCTGAGGATGAAGTTCGCGCCGGCCAGCACGGAGATGCCGCCGCTGAGGATCATCGGCCACTGGCCGCCCAGCTTGCGGCGGGTGAGGGCCACGATCAGCTGGATCAGCCCGGCGATGATCGCCCAGGCGCCCCAGACGCGCAGGACCGCCGGCACCCCGGAGGCGGCGGCGATGCCCAGGCCGATGGCCGCCAGCAGGCTGATCGCCATGTTCACGTACAGCCCGCGGGCCGACCCGGTGGCGCGCGACGAGCGGGAGTCCACGACCGCCGCCCCGACGTCGAACAGCGGGTACAGCACCACCAGCGCGACGCCGATCGGCCCGACCTCCGACTTCGAGGTGACGAACAGCAGAACCGCCCAGACGATGGCGAATCCGAACCGCACGAAGTACAGCCGGCGCAGCGCCGACGCGATTCCTCCGACGGCGGGTGAGTCAACGGTGGTCACGATGATTCCTTTCGAGGTGCTGTTGAGGAGTGCCTGCGCGGTTCGACAGCGAGACCGAACGTTCTATCCGAGATCAGCATGGCGGCTCGGCCAAACCTTGTCAAGACAGAACGTTCTATCTCCTACGTGGCTCACCATGGAGCACTACGAGTCCGCTCGTTGCCGGCACTCCTCCAGGATCGCGAACCGCGAGTTGGTGCGCGCGAGCCTGGACAGACCGGCCGGGGATCCGTGCCTGCGTCACCGGCCACCGCACGGCGCCCGGCGGCATCGCTCAGATTCTCTGCCGCCTTCAGGACGTCTCCGCTCCCGCGGTCGTCACATCCGGAACAGCGCGGTAGCGCCGATCACCGCCGCTGCAGGATTCCCTCGACGCCTTCGAGGAAGGCGTCGCAGACCTCGGCCGGGTCCGACAGGCAGCCCGCCACCATCGCGCCGTCTCGCAGCATCACGAAGTGCCGGCCCGCGGACTCCGGCGGCGTCTCGCCGACCTGCGCGAGCACGTCCGTGACGGTGCCGCGGAACCACTCCCGGTGGGCGAGGACGGCCTGGTGCACGGGATGCTTGGGGTCCGGGTACTCCGCGACCGCGTTGAGGAAGGCGCAGCCGCGGAAGTGGGCCGACCGGATGCCCTCGGCAATCGACTTCGCGATGGCTCGCAGGGTGTCGGCCGGCGGCAGGCCACCGGCGAGGGCCTTGTCGATCCCTTCGCGCTCCATCTCGTGGACGCCCTGCAGATACGCGACGACAAGGTCTTCCTTACCGGGAAAGTGCCGGTAAAGCGTGGCGCGGGTGACCTTCGCCTCCGCGACGATCCGGTCGATCCCCACAGAGTGCAGGCCCTCGGCGTAGAAGATGCGGGTGGCCGTCGCGAGCAGCCTCGACCGCGCTTCGGAGACCTGGCCTCGAGAGTTGCGCACCATCCGGTCAAGTCTAACAGAGAGAACGGTCGGTATTCCCACTCCGACGAGCTACCGTTTGCGGTCCGAGGCGAACATCGCGGTGACGCCGTCGAGCGCGCCCTGGGCGGCGACCCACGCTCCGCCACAATCCCGCGGTGGCCGGCTCAAGCACCGATCGCGCACGGCGCGCCATGCTCGAACGGCGCCGTTCATACGCGGCTGTGCGGCCGGTCCCACACGCCGGAGGGCTTGCCGAAACCACGGGCCCGCGGATTAGACTGCGGCCATGCCCCTCACCGTCCGCTTCGCCCGTGGCCGCCGGCCGCGCGGCTGCCAGGCGCCCGCGCGGCGCGTGCGCGGGCGTCGGGTGCGGTACGCGATCGGCTCCGAGGCGGGCCAGGTCGACGGGATGCGATGGCAGTGTGCGCCGCGCGTCGCGTGGGACCGCTGAGGGACGTTTTCCCGGCTGGCCCCGCGTGTTCGTGCGCTCTGGTGAACCCACACCCGCCACGAACCGCCCGTGACTGACGTCTCGGGTCAGGAGCACATCTGCCATGAAAAACGAATTCTTCTTCCCGGCCGCGCCGGGAACCCTTCCCGACGCCGCGGGCTACTTCGGCGCCTTCGGCGGCCAGTTCGTCCCCCAGGCGCTGGTCGCCGCCATCGACCAGGTCGCCGCCGAGTACGAGCGGGCCAAGACTGATCCCGCCTTCGTCGCCCGGTTCGAGGACCTGCTCGCGCATTACGTCGGACGCCCGAGCGCGCTCACTGAGGTGCCGCGGTTCGCCGCGCACGCCGGCGGCGCGCGGGTGTTCCTCAAGCGCGAAGACCTGAACCACACCGGCTCGCACAAGGTCAACAACGCGCTCGGCCAGGCGTTGCTGGCCGTGCGGATGGGCAAGACCCGTGTGATCGCCGAGACCGGCGCGGGCTCGCATGGCGTGGCCACCGCCACCGCCTGCGCGCTGACCGGCCTCGCCTGCACCGTCTACATGGGAGAGACGGACATGCGGCGCCAGGCGGTGAACGTCGCGCGCATGGAACTGCTCGGCGCCGAGGTCGTCCCGGTGACCTCAGGGTCGCGCACCCTGAAGGACGCCATCAACGAGACGTTCCGCGACTGGGTCGCGCACGTGGACAACACGCACTACCTGTTCGGCACGGTCGCCGGGCCGCATCCGTTCCCCGCGATGATCCGCGATTTCCAACGCGTCATCGGCGTCGAAGCGCGCCGCCAACTGCTGGCCCGGACCGGACGGCTGCCGGACGCGGCCATCGCCTGTGTCGGCGGTGGGTCCAACGCGATCGGCCTGTTCCACGCGTTCCTCAACGACCCCGGCGTGCGCTTGATCGGCTGCGAGGCGGCCGGGCACGGCGTGCGCAGCGGGAAACACGCGGCGTCGCTCTCGGCTGGCGAACCCGGTGTCCTGCATGGCTCCCGCTCGTACGTCCTGCAGGACGACGAAGGCCAGATCCTCGAAGCCTGGTCGATCTCGGCCGGGCTCGACTACCCCGGCGTCGGCCCCGAACACGCGCACCTGCACGATTCCGGCCGCGCCGAATACCGCCCGGTCACGGACGACGCCGCGATGCACGCGTTCCGGCTGCTCGCTTCGACCGAGGGCATCGTCCCGGCGATCGAGAGCGCGCACGCGCTGGCCGGGGCCCTCGACGCCGGCGCCGAACTCGGCCCGGACGCCGTCATCCTGGTGAACCTTTCCGGGCGCGGGGACAAGGATCTCGACACGGCAGCCGTCCACTTCGGACTGGAGGTCGCGCGATGAGCGGGAACCTGCGGTTGCTCACCGACACGCTCGCCCAGGCGAAACGAGCCGGCCGGGCCGCGCTCATCGCCTACCTGCCGGCCGGCTTCCCCACCGTCGAAGGCGGGATCGACGCGCTCCGGGCGACCCTCGACGCGGGCGCGGACATCGTCGAAGTCGGCCTGCCGCACAGCGACCCGGTGCTGGACGGGCCGGTCATCCAGACCGCCGACGATCTCGCGCTGCGCGGCGGAGTCCGGATCGCGGACGTCCTGCGCACGGTGCGTGAGGTCCACGCCGCCACGGGCAAGCCGGTGCTGGTGATGTCGTACTGGAATCCGGTGTCCCGCTACGGCGTCGAGCGGTTCGCCCGTGAGCTGGCCGCGGCCGGCGGCGCGGGGTGTGTGCTGCCGGATCTGCCGGTGGCCGAGTCGGTCTTGTGGCGCCGACACGCCGTGGAGCACGAGCTGGCCACCGTGTTCGTGGTCGCGCCGAGCAGCACGGAGGCGCGGCTGGCGGAAACCGCCGCGGCCGGGACCGGGTTCGTCTACGCGTCCGCGCTGATGGGCGTCACCGGAACCCGTGCGGCGGTGGACGAAGCCGCCGCCGTCCTGGTGAGCCGGCTCCGCGGTCTCACCGAGCTGCCGGTCTGCGTCGGCATGGGCGTGGCGGACGCGAGCCAGGCCGCCGAGGTCGCCGGTTTCGCGGACGGGGTGATCGTCGGGTCGGCCCTCGTCGGAACCCTGCTCGATCCGGCTCGGGGAACGGCCGCGCTCGAACAGCTCACCGGACAGCTCGCGGCCGGGGTGCGCGTCCCCACCGCCTGAGCGGTTGCCGGGCTCGCGCTGCGGTGGGGCGGGCCCGGCAGCTACTTGTACAGACACAATCGACCAGGCTGGACAAGTCAACGCCCGGAACCGGCGGCCGGGCCTTAGCCTGGGCGCATGGTCAACAAGGACGAACAGGGCCCGTCGCTGTATCGGCGGATCGCCGACGAGCTCAAGGCCGAGATCAGCGCGGGCACGTACGCGCCGGGCGACGCGCTGCCGTCGGAGAGTGAGCTCGCGCAGCGCTACGACGCGTCCCGGGGCACGATCCGGCAGGCGTTCGCCGCGCTGCGGACCGACGGGATCATCTCCTCCCGGCGCGGCGCGCGGCGGCTGGTCCAAGGGGGACCGCGCCTGCAGGACTTCGCCGCGTTGCGCAGCTTCTCCCGCTGGGGCCGCGCGATCGGCGAGGAACCGAGCGGCCGCGTGGTCGAGCTGGCCCGCCGCGAAGCCACCGAAGACGAGCGTGAGCACCTGAACCTGCCCGAAGGGGCGTACGCCTACCACCTCACCCGCGTGCGCCTGCTCGACGGCCGGCCGGTGATGATCGAGCGCACCGCCTACCCCGACCGGATCGGCGCGCTGGTCGCCGGGATGGACCTCGACCGCGAGTCCATCACCGAACGGCTCGAGGAGCTCGGCACGACCTTCGCCGACGCGGAGCACACCATCGACGCCGTGCGGGCCACGGCCGTCGACGCCCGCCTGCTCGGCGTCCGGCCGGGCGCCCCGCTGCTGCGCGAGCGCCGCCGCACCACCGATCCGGCCGGGGCCGCCCTGGAGTGGTCCGAGGACCGTTACCTCGGCGACCAGGTCGCGTTCACCGTGCGCAATTCGGCCGACCGCAACACCCTGTCGCGCTGGCACTCCGCGCCCGGCGCCGGCTGAACCGGTTGACGTCCACGGTAGCCTCAACATGTATAGCCAAGTTTAAACATGGAGGGACACCCGATGACGACCACGACCACCGGCGACGACGTGCTGGTGTTCCCGCCGATCTGGCTCCGGGACAACTGCCCGTGCGAGCACTGCCGCGACCCGCGCAACGGCCAGAAGCTGTTCGGCATCACCGACCTCCCGGCCGACCTCACCGTTCGCGGCACCGAGGTCTCGGCGGACACGATCACCGTCACCTTCGGCCCCGACGGGCACCGCGGTCCCTTCTCCCGTGCCTGGCTGGACGCGCAGCTGTCCGCCTCGAGCGGGGACGGCCGCACCGAAGCCGGCAAACGGCTGTGGCAAGCCCAGGACCTCGACGGCCGGCTGCCCGCCGCGGACTGGGCCGCCTACCGCGACGATCCGGCCGAGCGCGCGCGGGTCCTGAGTGCCGTGCGCGACCTCGGATTCGCCCTCCTGCACGGCACCCCGACCGAGGAGGAGACCGTGCTCGCCATCGCCCGGACGTTCGGCTATCCGCGCGAGACGAACTACGGCACGCTCTTCGACGTCCGCGTCGAACCCGATCCCAGCAACCTCGCGTTCACCGGCATGCGCATCGCGCCCCACACCGACAACCCCTACCGCGACCCGGTGCCGACGCTGCAGCTCCTGCACTGCCTGGCCAACGCCGCCGACGGCGGCGACTCCGGCCTCGTCGACGGGTTCACCGCCGCTTCCCTGCTGCGGGCCGAAGACGAGGAGGCCTTCCGGATCCTCAGCACGACCCTGGTGCCGTTCGCCTGGTACGACGCGGGCACCAGCCTCCGCGCGGACCGCCCGCTGATCGACGTCGACCCCGAAGGCCACCTGCGCGAGGTCCGCTTCAACAACCGCTCCATGCAGGCCCTGCGCCTGGACCCGGCCGCCACCACCGCGTTCTACGCCGCGTACCGGCGCTTCGCCGAGATCATCGCCCGCCCCGAGCTGCTGCTGACTTTCCGGCTCGACCCCGGCGACTGCGTCATCTTCGACAACACCCGGCTGCTGCACGCCCGCACCGCGTTCGCCGAATCCGGCGCCCGGCACCTGCAAGGCTGCTACGCCGATCTCGACGCGCTCACCAGCACCCTGCGCACCCTGGAGGGGACCGCGTGACCACGACGAACCCCGTCGACCGGATCGCCGCCCTTTTCGCCGGCCCCGGTGCCGAGGACTACCTCGGCGAAGCCGTCACCCAGGCCGAGCACATGCTGCAGGCCGGCGCGCTCGCCGAGCTGGCCGGAGCCCCGGACACCCTGGTCGCCGCGGCCCTGCTGCACGACGTCGGCCACTTCCACGGCGCCGTCACCGGCCGTGACCTGATGGCCGGCACGGACAACCGGCACAGCCACAGCGGTTCCAGCTGGCTCGGCCGGTGGTTCGGCCCCGCGGTCACCGAGCCCGTCCGCCTGCACGTCGCCGCCAAGCGTTATCTCTGTGCCGTGGAACCGGATTACTACGCCAAGCTCTCGCCCGCCTCGGTCTACACCCTCGAGGTCCAGGGCGGTCCGATGACACCGGACGAGGTCCGCGAGTTCGAGGCCGAGCCGCATTACCTCGACGCCGTCGCCCTGCGCCGCTGGGACGACGAAGCCAAGGACCCTGAAATGGACACTCCCGGTTTTGAGCACTTCCGGCCACTCCTGGACCGGCTCGTCAAAACGGCCTAGGTACGCAGCTTCGCGGCGAGGTCATCGCCGACCGTTTTCGCCGCGAACTGGACGTCGCGGTCGTCCACGCCGCGGAGTTCGAGGGCGTGGAGCCGGTCGGCCAGCGGGCGCAGCCGGGCCAGGTCGGCGAGGGGGTACGGGTCGTGCAGGACGAGGTGGCGCAGTTCGGGCAGCTCGGAAAGGGCCGCGACGTCCTCGGTCTTCAGCACACCGTTGACGGTCACCTTTTCCAGTAACGGCAACCGTTCGATGCCCAACAGCGACCGGTCCTCCGCGCGGTTGTGAATCGCCAGCTCGGTCAGGGCCAGCTCCGACGGAATCGGGTGCAGGCCGTCGGAGAGCGCGGGATGCCGGAGCGACAGGGAGCGCAACGGAGTGCCGGCCAGGGTGTCGAGGGCAGGGTACGCCTGCACCGTCTTGCCGATCGTGAGCAGGCGGAGCTTTTCGACCGAGGAACCGTCCAATCCGGACAGATCCCGCAGCCGGCTGTACGCGGAGATGGTCAGCACCCGCAACGCGGCGCAGTCCGCCAGCGGGCTCAGGTCCCGGACCACCTCGTTGGACGCGATCTCCAGCCGCCGCAGCTTCGGCACGGCGGCCAGCGGGCGCAGGCCGTCGCGGTCGCTGACCAGCGCGATGTCGCCGATCAGCTTCACCGCGCGCAGTGTGGTCAGATGCCGCAGCGGATTCAGCATGCCCCACCGGTGCACGTTCAGCACCCGGTCGCCGAAGTCCACTCTGGACAGCAGCTCGGCGGCGTAGGCGTCGGAGAACTCGAACGCCCGCCAGCCGCGCAGCAGCTCATCGACCACAGTGGACTGGTGCATCGCGGTGAACGGCCGGATCTTCTGCCAGGCCTCCTCGCCGCCCACCAGCGCGAGGGTCCGCAGCACCGCGGCGGCCACCGTGTCCCGGTTCGGCCCGGTCAGCTCGTCCGGCCCCGGCAGCAGGCCGACGACGAACCGGCCGGCCTTCGCCAGCATTTCCGCCTGTTGCACGTCTACCGGCGGCACGAGCTGCCGCGCCGCCTCCTCCACCTCGACGCGCCGGCTGTGCGGGTCCACCACGTCGGCGTACTCCAGGCAGGCGGCGGCGACCAGCTTCAGCCGATCGGCGACGGCCTGGTCGGTGCTGCGCTTGGCGCGCCGCAGGAGGCTGTCGAGCAGCTCGGCGACCTCGCCCTCCCGGGCCCGCGCCGCGGCCATGAAAACGACCTCGTACCAGGAGTCCTCGTGCGCGTGGCCGGCCAGCTCGTCGAGTTCGCCCCGCTTCACGATGTCGGCGGCGGCCAGGTAGTCGCGGAACGTGCGGTGCACGAACTGGATCTGGTGATCGGCCGCGCTCTCCCGCAGCACGGACCGTTCCAGCAGGTGCTGGAGCAGCGGTTCGGAGGGAAGGTCTTGCGCGCGCAGGCCGGCCTTCGCTTCGTCCAGCCGACCGAGTGCTTCCGGCCGGGGCACCAGCAATTCGTTGCGCCGCACCATCGGCGAGGCGAACCGTTCCAGCAGGATCTGCTTTTCCGCCTTGACCAGATCGAGGCTGTCGACGACGGTCATGCCGCGGTGCGCCGTGTCGTCCCAGCGCGTGAGCAACAGGTCGAGCGCCTGGTCGAGCAGCTCACGGCGGGTCCGGGGCAGGTACTGGTCCTCGCGGTAGAGGGCGCACATCAGCCCGGCCATCAGCGGGCTGGACACCAGGCCGCGCAGGTTCGGGCGGGTGTCCAGCTCCGTGCGCAGCCGCTCCGGGTAGGTCTTCAGCAGTTCCTGCTGCTGGGCGCTGGGTTCCTGGTCGGTCGCGGCGGCGAACCAGCGTTCGATGACCCGGCCGAGGCCGAGGCGGCTGAGTTCGGGCAGCTCGAAGCGTTCCAGGCCGATCTCGGTGTCGGTGTCGACGAACCACCGATCCTCCACAGCGGACGGTCGGGTGGTCACGACGTAACGCGCGTTCGGGCAAGTGCGCACGAGCGTTTCGACCCAGGTTCGGGTCCTCGCGCGCCGTTCCGCCACGAGCTCGTCGAGCCCGTCGACCAGGAGCATGGCCCGGCCGGACGCGAACAGCTCGGTGACCCAGCCCTTCGGCTTCTCCTCGGCGAGCGTGGGCGCGACGGCGGCCAGCAGCTGCTCCGGGTCCTCCGGCAGGTCGGTCCCGGCGAAGCGGCGCAACAGGATCGGGAAGGGCACGACCCCGCGCCACGGGCCCTCCTCGGCGTGGCGGCGGGCGACGTCGTTGGCCAGCCAGGCCAGGAACGTCGTCTTGCCGGCGCCCGCACCGCCGAGCAGCAGCACCCGGCGCGCGTCGGCGATGGCGTTGGCGGAGTCCGTGCCCGCGCCGGTCAGCTCCGGGGTGGGGGTCGCCGCCTGCCGCCGCGTGACCGGCGGGACGACGTAGTACTTGTCGAAGGAATAGTCGGTCGGCCCGCGCCGCCGGGCGACCCGGAACAGTTCGAAACCGGCGTTGTCCTCGCGGATGAAATCGACGTAGCGTTCTTCGAAATTGCGGTCCGGAATGGGGTCTTCGTCGGACACCCGGTCCGGATAGGAATCGTCCGGGCGGCTGATCCACGCGTCGCTACGGGTTTCCTTGTTCTCCACGCGAACCCGGCGGTACGACTTCGGCCGGGCGGCCGCGTTGTGCTGGACCACCTCGTCGTAGAACCAGGTCGACACCGCGAGCGCCACCACTCCGGCCGACTTGTCCAGCGCCCCGCGCAACGGCGCCGAGTTCACCAGCCGGAACGCCAGGTTGATCGCGGTCCCGGTGTAACCGTGACTGTCCGCGGCCACCTCCCCGGCATGCAGCGCGACGCGCAACTGGACCCGCTCGCGCTCCGGCAACCCGGCATTACGCTCGGCAAGGGCGCGCGCCAGCTCGTCCGGCAGCGCCGCGGCGAGCGGATTCTTGGGCAGCTGCCCGGGAATCAGCACCAGCACCCCGTCGCCCCGATCCTCGTGCGGGCACTTCTCCCAGGGCACCCCGGACCGCTCGAACGCCGTTTCGAGCGCCAGGTAAACCCGCTCCCGCGCCTCGATCTGCGCCGGCCGCGTCGTAAACCGGCTGAACTCCTTGACATCGACTACGAAAATCGCGTAATGCCCGTCAGCCGGCCCGGTTCTGGTCACGAATTCCAAGTTACACCGGCGGGTTGGGAGCGGTCCCGGTCCCCGCGCCCCAAGGACTCGTGAGTGGCTGTGACGGTTCTAACCGTCATAAACACTCACGAGCCCTGCAGTGCTAGAACGCGCGCACGTGCTCATCAACCGCGGCAAGGTGGGCACGAACGTGTGCCGGTTCATCGAAGGACGCGCGGAAGCTGTTGCGCGCCAGGTCCGCGAGAGCAGCCCGATCCAAACCAAGCTCCGTCCGTACCGCCTCGTAGTTGTCATTGACGTACCCGCCGAAATAAGGCGGATCATCAGAGTTGACCGTCACCAGCAGACCGGCCTCCAGCATCGCGCGCAGCGGATGCTCAGCCATGGACGGGACCACGCGCAGCGCCACGTTCGACAGCGGGCACACGGTCAGCGGCACCCCCTCATCGCGCAGCCGAGCCAGCAGGGCCGGGTCGCCAGCAGCGGCGACGCCGTGGTCGATGCGGTCGGGGCGGCAGACGTCCAGGGCCTCGCGCACGTAGTCGGCCGGGCCGTCCTCGCCTGCGTGAATGGTGGTGCGGTGGCCGCGCGCCCGGGCGGCCTCGTAGTAGTCCGCGAACTTCGCGGGCGGATTGCCCCGCTCCGCCGCACCTAGCCCGATGCCCAGGATTCGCTCCCGCCACGGCTCGATCAGGTCCAGCACTCGCAAAGCGTCAGCCTGCGAACGGTGCCGCTGACAAGTGACGATCAGCGCACCGTCCACGCCGAGGTCGGCTCGCGCGTCGGCGATCGCGGACAGGACGCTGTCCAGCTGATCGGCGATCGGCACGCCCGCGTCGAGGAACGTCTGCACGCCCAGGAACATCTCGGCTCGGCGGACGCCGTCGTGGGCCGCGCGGGTCAGGTAGGCGTGGGCGAGGTCGTAGAAGTCCTGGCCGGCGCGGAGCACCGAGGCGGACCGGAACAGCAGGGGCAGGAAGTGCTCCAAGCCGGTGAACGTGTACGCGGCGCGGGCCTCGTCGACGTCCGACCAGGGCAGTTCCACCCGGTTGCGCGCGGCGAGCGTGAACAGCAGCTCCGGTTCGAGCGTGCCCTCCAGGTGAACGTGCAGCTCGGCTTTGGGCAGCGTCGCGATGAACGCGTCGGTCACGGTGCGGCTCCTTCAAAAGTGAACTGGTCGATTCACTTCCTGCCGCACCCTACCCGAGCAGCCGGCCGATGGCGAGGGCGTGGACGGCGTCGACCCGCGATCGGGGCTCACCGCAAATGAGCTGCATCTGCAGCCCGCGCCACAACGCGACGACGGCGGCCGCGGTGCCGTCGGGATCCTCGATCTCCGGCCACGCCCGCAGCGCGCCGGCGACCACCGTGGCCCACCGGTCACGGACGTCACCCAGGAAGCCGGCGTAACGATCGGGCAGGTCGACGGCCATGCCGAAGCGCGCGAAGAACAACCGGAGATGCGGCAGGCGCTCGGCGATCTCCCGCCACGCCGCCCCCAGCCGGTCCGCGGCGGTGCCCGGAGACCGGAGCAGCCCGTCGAGCCGATCGAGCAGGGCCGTGCCGCCGAGGATGTCGTCGACGGCCGCGGCGAGCAGTTCCTCCAGCGAACCGAAGTGGTACAGCAGCATGCGGTTGTTGGAGCCGACGCTCCGAGCCAGCTCGCTGAGCGACAGGCCGGTCACCCCCCGCTCGAGGATCACCTCGCGAGTCAGGGACAGCAGGCGCGCTCGTTCACCAGGACCACTCGCCACCGGCCGATGGTAAAGCCTCGGCCTCAGCCTGGCGGGCAAGGTCGCGAAACTGTTTGGGCGAGGACCCGACCACGCGGCGGAACGCGGTGCTGAACGCGCTTTCGGACTCGTAACCGGTGGCGGACGCGAGCTCGGAGATCGACCGGGTGCCGCGGCGCAGGGCGTCGCGGGCCAGGCTCATCCGCCACGCGATCAGGTACTCCAGCGGCGCGGTGCCGACCCGGCTCTTGAAGGCCGCGGCGAAGGCCGAGCGCGACATGCGGCTGATGCCGGCGAGTTCCTTGAGCGTCCAGCGGTGCGCGACGTCCGCGTGCATGGCGCGCAGCGAGGCGCCGATGCCGTCGTCGTTGAGAGCGCCCAGCCAGCCGGTCGGCCGCCCGGTCGAGTCGGCGTGGGCGCGCAGCATGTGGACGAACACGATCTGCGCGAGGTGGTCCAGCACCAGCGTGCCGCCGACGGCGGCGTTGGCCTCGGTCTCGGCGACGAGCAGCTCGCTCAGGTTGGCCAGCAGCTTGCCGCGGGGATCCGTGGCGCGCACGTGCACGAGCGAGGGCAGGACGTCGATCAGCATCGAGGCGTTCTCGTCGTCGAACGAGAAGTGCCCGCCACACAGGGAGGTGACCTCCCCGGATGACGGTCCGATGTGGAAGACCCCGTTCATCGCGCTGCCCCACAACGCTTTCGCGTCAAGTGGTGTCGCGGCGGAGCCACCGGAGAGCACGTACGACGGAGGGTTGCCCAGCAGGAAGAAGTCGCCTTCGCCCAGCAGCACGGGTTCGTGTCCTTCGAGGTCCAGCCGGCATTCGCCGCGCACCACGACGCCGAGCTTCACGTGCGGGTACGGATCAAACCGCACCGCCCACGGACCCGTGGCGTGCAGGCTCGCACCGACCACGACCCGGGGCCGCAGCAGCCCGATGGCGTCCGCGATCGGATCGCCAGAGCCGATCCGCCTGGACGACGCGTAAGGAATTGTGGACGTCACATTATGGATCGTACGCGCCCGCGCTTGTTGGATGGAGTTCGTGAACACCACGAAGCAGACGGCGCTCGTCACGGGCGCCAACAAGGGCATCGGATTCGAGACCGCACGACAGCTCGCGCAGCAGGGCTTCACCGTCTGGCTGGGCAGCCGAGACGAGGCACGTGGCGAAGCCGCGGCAAAGGAACTGGACGGGGACGTTCGAGTCGTCCGCCTCGACGTGACCGACACCGAAAGCATCACGGCCGCGGCGGCCCGCATCGGCGAGGAGACCGGCGCGCTGGACGTGCTGGTGAACAACGCGGGCGTCGCGATCGAGGAGGGAGAAGGCCTCCCGAGCACGGTCCGGCTCGACACCATCCAGCGCACGTTCGACGTGAACTTCTACGGCGCCCTTCGCGTGACGCAGGCCTTCCTGCCGCTCGTGCGCCAGGCCCCGGCCGGGCGCATCGTGAACGTGAGCAGCACGATGGGCTCGGTCACCGCGCTCACGTCGCCGGGCAGCCCGCTCGCCGAAATCCCGGCTTTCGCTTACACCGCCTCGAAAACCGTCCTCAACGCGCTCAGCGGGCTGCTCGCCGTCGAACTCCGGGACACGCCGGTCAAGGTCAATTCGGTCTGCCCCGGCTACAACGCGACGGACATCAACAACAACAGCGGCACCCAGCACCCGTCCGAAGGCGCGAAGGTGGTCGTGCGCGCCGCCACCCTTCCGGCCGACGGCCCGAGCGGGACCTTCTTCGACGTGAACGGCCCCGTGGGCTGGTGAGGCTCCGGCGTCTTCAGGCGGGCGACGCGGTGTAGCGCGCCCCGCCGAAGGCGAGGATGAGGTAACCGATGATGGAGAACACGAACAGCCCGAAGAAGCCGAACAGCCCGCCCTTGCCGAACGCCTTCGCGACGTCGAGCGAGACGATGATCGCGACGACGATGTTGACCACCGGGATCAGCAGCAGGATCAGCCACCAGCCGGAGCGCCCGGCGACTTTCAGCAGCGTGTAGATGTTGTAGATCGGGATGATCGCCGCCCAGCCGGGGCGCCCGGCCTTGGTGAACACCTTCCACAGCGCGATGATCATGAGCAGGCCGAAGACCACGCCCCCGCCGCCGAGAAGGGGGCTGCTGAGGGACGTCGAGGTGTCGTTCATGGAGCTGGTGTTCCGTTCGGCCGAGGGGCGGGAAGGATGGCTGACCTTAGCGGCACACGGCGGAGCGGGCAGCGTGGCACGGCCGGCCGGGTAGGCTGAGCGGCATGATCAGCGGCCGGGCCTGGTGAGCACCCCCATGCCCGAGCCGCCGATGATCGGCCAGGACGCGGGGAAACGCCGGGTCGACGGGCTGATCGACGGGGCGCGGGCAGGCCGGGGCGGTTCGCTGGTGGTGAGCGGCGAGGCCGGCATCGGCAAGAGCACGTTGCTGGAGCACGCGGTCCGGACGGCCTCCGGTTTCCGCGTGCTTCGAGCCTCCGGCGCCGAGTTCGAGCAGGAGCTGCCGTACTCCGCTCTGCATCAGCTGTGCGTGCCGATCCTCGAGCACCTCGACGAGCTGCCTGAGCGGCACCGCGACGCGTTGCGGATCGCGTTCGGGCTGGCCGACGGGACGCCCCAGCCGTTTCAGGTCGGGCTGGCGATCCTTGAGCTGGTCACGACGACGGGCAGCGACCGGCCGGTGCTGTGCGTGATCGACGACGCACAGTGGCTGGACGAGGCGTCGTCGCGGGCGATGGCCTTTCTCGCCCGGCGCGTCGGGGCCGATGCCGTCGCCATGGTCCTCGCGCTGCGGTCACCGTCTAAAGTGGACGAGCTGGCCGAGTTGCCGGGGCTGGCCGTCGGGCGGTTGAGCGTCCAGGACGCCAAGGCCCTGCTGGCCGCCCGCAACCCGTTCCCGCTTGACGACCGGGTCCGCGACCGGCTCGTCGCCGAGGCGGACGGCAATCCGCTCGCGCTGCTGGAACTCCCCCGGGCCGGCGGTTTCGCGCTGCCCGATGCCTCGGTGCCGTCCCGGATCGAGGACGGCTTCCGGGCGCGGCTGACCGGGCTGTCGGCCGATGCCCGGCTGTTGCTGACCGTCGCCGGCGCCGATCCCACCGGTGATCCCGGTCTGCTGTGGCCGGCCGCCGAGGCGTTGGGCATCAACGTCACGACAGCTGGCGCGGACGCGGCCGCCACCGGGCTGGTCGAGTTCGCGGCGCGCGTGCGGTTCTGTCATCCGCTGGCCCGCTCGGTGGTCTACCGCGCCGCCGACGACAGCGTGCGTCGCGCGGCTCACGGCGCGCTGGCCGACGCGACCGACCCGCTCACGGCCCCGGACCGGCGCGCGTGGCACCGCGCGCAAGCCAGCGCCGGCCCGGACGAGGACGTCGCGGCCGACCTGGAGCGCTCCGCGTCGCGGGCCAGGTCACGCGGTGGTGTCGCGGCCACGGCGGCGTTCCTCAAACGCTCCGTCGCGCTCTCACTGGACGCCGGACGCCGAATCGAACGCACCCTGGCCGCGGTGCAGGCCGGCATCGACGCGGGTGCCGCCGACCGGGCGGCCGACCTCCTCACCACCATCGAAACCGCCACCCTGGACGAATTCCAGCGCGCCCACGTCGACCTGCTGCGCGGCCGGATCGCCTTCATCCGCCCCGGCGACAGCGACGGCCCGTCCCTGACGGTGACCGCGGCGCGACGGCTGTCCAAACTGGACCCCGATCGGTCACGGGACTGCTTCCTGGACGCGCTCGAGATGAGCCTGCTCGTCGGCCGCGCCGGCGGTGTGGTCGACGAAGTCCTCACCGCAGCCCGGTCCTCGGCACCCGCGCCGAGCGCCCCGGACCTGCTCGAAGCGTTGATCACCCTGGCCGAGCAGGGTTACCGGGCGGCCCTTCCGTTGCTTCGTCAGGCGTTCCAGGCCGATGGAAGTCCACTGTGGATCCAGCGTCCCGGGCTCGCGTCGATGATCAGCACCGAGCTGTGGGAGCCCGACATCCTCCCCGCCATCGTCGAATGGCTGGTGAAGGCCGGCCGGGAGTCGGGCTCACCCTCGTTGCTGAGGCTGGCCTTCGCGCAGAAGACGACCGCCGCCGCCCTCGCCGGTGACATCGGGCTGGCGCTCGCCGCGACCGCCGAGGAGGCCGCGATCGCCGACGCGGCCGGGGAGCCGCCGCTGATGTACCACCGGCTGCTGCTGGCCGCCATCCGGGGACGACGTGAGGAGGCGTTGGAACTCTTCGAGACGGCCACAGCCTCCGGCGAAGGGGGGCAGGTGACCGATCTGTACTGGACATCGTCCTTGCTGCACAACGGTTTGGCCGACTACCCCGCCGCACTGACCGCAGCCCGTCGGGCAACCGAGCACAGCGACCTCTTCCTCACCGGAGTGGCTCTGCCCGAACTCGTCGAGGCTGCCGTCAAGTGTCACGAACCCGAGGTGGCGACGCGGGCCCTCGAGTCGTTGACCGAACGCACGGAAGCGGCGGGAACCACGCTCGGCCGCGGCGTCACGGCGTACGCCCGAGGCCTCGTGACGGGAGCCGAGGACGACTACCGGGAAGCCATCGAGTGTCTCGCGGACGGTCCTTACCTGCTCTACGAAGGCCGCGCGCACCTGCTGTACGGGGAATGGTTGCGGCGCAAGGGCCGCCGCAAGGATTCACTGCCAGAACTGCGCACCGCCCACGAATCCCTCTCGACGGCCGGAGCCGAGGCCTTCGCCCGACGCGCCGCCGACGAACTGGGCGCCGCCGGGCAGCAGGTTCAGCGCCGATCCGCCCAGGCGTACGAAAAGCTCACGATGCAGCAGGTCGCCGTCGCCCGGCTGGTGGCCGCAGGCGCCACGTCGAACGAGGTCGCCACCCAGCTCTTCATCAGCAAACGCACGGTCGACGCCCACCTGCGCTCGATCTTCGGCAAACTCGGGGTGACCTCGCGCAAACAGCTGAAGGATCATCCTGATCTGCTCGGCCTGGACCGCTGAGCACCAATCCCGACAGTGAGGACACCATGAGTTTCGATTTGGCAGTGTGGTTCGAGCCCGACTCGTCGCTGATTCCTGAAGCTGCGGAGGAGAAGTACGCGCGGCTGTGCGAGGAGGACTTCGCGGGCCTCGTTCCGAGCGAGCACGTTTCCGCCTTCTACCAGGCGTTGACGGCGAAGTACCCGGAGCTGACCGCGCTCGCCCCTGAGGACTTCGAGACGTGCCCGTGGAACGCGGGGCTGGAGGTCTCGCCCGGTCACGTGATCATGCCGATCGCCTGGCCGCGGGCCGAGGAGGTCGGCTCGGTGGTGCGGGCGCTGGCCCGTGAGCACGGCCTCGTGTGCTTCGACCCGCAGGCCCGGGCCGTGCACGCCGCGAAATGACCAGCCCCGCGCGCCTGACCTGGACCGCCGACTCGGTACCGGCCGACCTCCGGGACCGGCTGATCGGCCCGGGAGCGCCGTTCGAGCTGGTCACCGAGGACGTGCTCGGCGCCCCGCACCAGGTTTTCGCGCGACGGCCCCGATCGCTGCGGCAGCTGCTCGACACGTCCGCGGCCGAGAGCCCGGACCTCGTCTTCCTCGTCGCCCCCGGCCGCGAGTGGACCTACCAGCAGGCGGTCGAGGACATCGACGCGATCGCCGTCCTGCTGGCCGAACGGTACGGAGTGCGCGCCGGGGACCGGGTGGCCATCGTGTCCGCCAACTCCGCGGAATACGTTCTGGTCCTGTGGGCGGTGCTGAGTCTCGGCGCCATCGTCACCAGCCTCAACGGCTGGTGGACTGGGCACGAGCTGACCGCCGGCATCCAGCTGACCGAGCCGGTCCTCGTCGTGGGCGACGAGCGTCGGCTGGAGCGCCTGGACGACAGCCCGCTGCCCGCGCGATTGCTCACGGAGATCCTCGACGAGTCGGCGGAATTCCGGGGCCGCACGACCCCGGCGCCGGACATCACCGAGGACGCGGCCGCGGTCATCCTGTTCACCAGCGGCACCACCGGGCGGGCCAAGGGCGCCACCCTGTCGCACCGGAACGTGGTGAACTACGCCCTGTCACAAGGGCTGAGCCGGGCCATCGCCGCAGCGGGAGCGGCTGCGACCGGGCCGGCCGGGCAGGCCGGGCGGGCGGCGTCGATCGTGGTGAGCCCGATGTTCCACGTCTCCGGATTCGTCGGGGTGGTGATCTCCGGCGCCGTGTTCCGCACGAAGCTGGTGTTCACCGAACCCGGCGCCTGGGACCCGGGCCGCCACCTGGAACTGACCGAACGGCACCGGATCACCGCCTGGTCCGGCGTCCCGACGCACTTCTGGCGCCTGCTCCGGCATCCGGACCTGGCCACCCGCGACGTCAGCTCGGTGATCGCGGTCAACTCCGGCGGCGCCGTCTTCCCGCCGGAGCTGGTCCGGGCGCTGCGGCGCGAGCTGCCCCGGGCGCGGCTGGGCAACGGTTACGGCGCGAGCGAGACCGTCGGCCTCGGCACCCAGGCCAGTGGCGCACTGTTCGCCGAGCACCCGGATTCGGTCGGCGTCGCGCCGCCCACGTCCGAGGTCGAGATCCGCGGAACCGGCGGCGCCGTGCTCGCCGACGGCGAGATCGGCGAGATCCACCTCCGGCACCCGTCGGTCTTCCTCGGGTATTGGGGCGAGCCCGAAGCCACCGCCGAGGTGCTCGGCCCCAATCGCTGGTACGCCACCGGCGACTTCGGGCGGATCGAGAACGGGTTGCTGTACCTGGAAAGCCGCCGCACCGACCTGATCCTGCGCGGCGGCGAGAACGTCTACCCGATCGAGATCGAGAACCGGCTGATCGAGCACGCCGGGATCGCCGAGGCCGCGGTCGTCGGCGTTGACCATCCGGAGCTGGGCCAGGAGGTCAAGGCCTTTGTGGTCCGGGCGCCCGGCGCGGACGGCCTCACCGCCGAGCAGGTCCGCGAGTGGTGCGCGGCGGCGCTCGCCGCGTTCAAGGTGCCGAGCCGGATCGAGTTCCGGCCCAGCCTGCCGTACACCGTTTCGGGCAAATTGCTCAAGCAGCAGCTCAGAAACGAGGATCCGCAGTAAGCCGGGTTACCAGGCGACCACACCCTCGTCGTCGAAGAATCCGCCACGCGGTCCGTCGTCCGGCAGAGTGGCGAGCCGGATCGCGATGGCGGCGCCCTGCTCGGGCGTGCGCGGCGAGGCGAAACCGGTGAAGTCCGTCGCCACGTAACCGGGGCAGCAGGCGTTCACGATGACGTTCGTGTCGGCGAGCCGGCGGGCGTACTGCACCGTGAGGCTGTTGAGCATCGACTTCGACGGCGCGTACGCGGCCATGATCGGGCCGGTCTGCAGGGTCAGCGAGCCCATGTTGCTGGAGACGTTGACGATGCGCGGCGAGTCCGCGCGACGCAGCAGCGGGAGCACCGCGTTGGTCACCCGGACCACCCCGAACACGTTGGTGTCGAGGACGGTGCGGACGACGTCGAGGTCCAGCTTCGTCGGGTCCTGCACGTCGCCGTCGGCCCGGCCGCCGATGCCCGCGTTGTTCACGAGCACGTCGAGCCGTCCGGTGGTCTGCTCGATGGCCGACGCCGCGGCGGCGGCGCTTTCCTCGGAGGTGACGTCGAGGGCGACCCCGAACGCGTCAACGCCGTCCGTGCGCAACTTCTCGACGGCTTCCTCGCGCCGGACGTCGTCGCGCGCGCCCACCGCGACCGTGAAGCCGAGCGCGCCGAGGCCCTGCGCGATGGCCAAACCGATTCCCTTGTTCGCGCCGGTGACCAGCGCGGTCTTCGTTTCGTTCACTCCGCCCATGGTCGGCCGGCCGCGCCCCGGCTGTCCAAGACCGCTTCGGCAAGCTCTGATACCGGCCGGGTACCAGGCGTAGGCTTCGGCCGTGGACGATCTCGAGACCCGCGAGCTCCGGTACTTCGTGGCCGTCGCCGAGGAGCTGCATTTCGGCCGCGCCGCGGTCCGGCTCGGGATCGCCCAGCCGCCGCTGTCCCGCGCGATCCGTCAGCTGGAGCACCGGCTCGGGGTCCGGCTCCTCGATCGCGACCGTCGTGGCGCGGCACTCACCGAGGCCGGCGAAGTGCTGCTCCGCGAAGCCAAAGTGGCCCTCGACGCGGTCGCGGCCGCCGCGCGCCGAACCCGCCGAGCCGGGGATTCGCAACGGCCGCTGGTGCTCGTGACCAAAGCCGGAGCGTCCAACGAACTCCTGCAACGGCTGCTCGACGCGCTCGCGAACGAACCAGGTGCGGCACCGATCGAAATCCTCCTGTGCGAGGTCGGCGAGCAGGCCGGGCTGCTGCGCGACGGGCGCGCCGACGTCGCCCTGATGCACCGGCCGTTCGACGACTTCGCCGGGTTCGACACCGAGGATCTCTACGTGGAGAGCCAGATCGCGCTGCTGCCCGCGAGCCATCCCCTCGCGTCGCGCGATCGGCTCACCATGGCGGAGGTCAGCGACGTGCCGGACCTGCCGATCGCCCGGTGGCCCCGGCTCGACGGGTCCTATCCGGACGGTCCCGGGCCAGAGGTGCACACCCAGTCCCAGCTCGCCCAGCTCGTCTCGCTCGGCCTGACGCTGCTGGTCATCCCCGCGTCCAGCCGGGCCTGGCAGTGGCCCGATCACGTCGCGGTGCCCGTGGTCGACGCGCCGGAGGTGACCACGGTGATCGCCTGGCCGCCGGGCAGCCACTCACCGGCGATCGCCTCACTCGTCCGCTCGGCGGCCGGGCTGCGCGGTTCCATGCTGTCGACGGGCTGATTCTGAATCCACTGTGGACAATTCTTATGCGCGACGCATCGTGACCTCGTCGATCAGCGTGCCGTCCTCGGCGATCGCGCGCACCGTCATCCGGGCGGACGTGCTGCCCGCTGCCGGGGCGACGTCGACCGCCACCAGGCCGTAACCCCGATAACGCACCCGGGACCAGGTGACCGCGGTGTCCGTATGGCTGGTGCTGTTCTTCTTGAAGCACTTCATCGTCGGGGTGCCGCCGGAGTTTTCGTGGTCCAGATAGCTTTCCGGCGGATTCTTGTAAAACGGGTCGAGGGCCTCACCGCCGCCACCGGCCGTGATGTACGTCGTGCCGTCTGATGCCGGGGTGACCGTGCCCCGGGGTTTCACCGGTTTGGTGCCCTTGCCCGCGCGGATCGGGTCGGTGCGCTCGTACAGCCGGTTGTGCGCGTTGAGCACCAGGTCGACCCGGTGCTTGTCGAACAGCGGCGCCCACTTCTGCTGCGCGACGCTCTCGGCCCCACCGGCGTCGGCGGTGGAATACGGCACGTGGTGGAGGCAGACCACCACGAAGTCGATCGTCGGGTCGCTCCGGAAACTGCCGAGCCGGGCGTCCAGCCAGGTGGTCTGCTTGCCCTTGGTGTAGTCGGCGTTCCCGGTGTTGCGAGAGCAGATGTCGTTGCCGTCCAAGGAGATCAGCCCGACGTTCTGGTACCGCCACGAGTAGATGCCGGTGGAGCCGCTCCACGCGTTGTCCGGCATGGTGAACCTGGCCGCGGTCCCGGCGTAGCCGTTCGCGGCGTACCAGGCCTCCATCTCGCGGTTGCCCAGCGTGATCATCCACGGCGTGCCGGCCGCGACGATCTCGTTCTGGGCGAAGGCGGAATCCCACTTCCCGGCGTCGTACTTGTCGGTGTCGGTGTGCCCGCCTTCGGCGTTCGCGGTGCCGGAAGTGATGGCGTAGCCGATATTTCCGAGGGCGAGGTGGAAGGCCGGTGCGAGATCCGCGAGTTGGCTATTAGCGCGGCCCGCGTTGTAGCCGACGCCCTGGTCGCCGAAAGCGGTGAAGGTGAACGGGTCCGTACTCCCGGTGGCCGGGGCCGTGCGAAAGGTGGCGATCTCGCCGGGACGCTCACTCGCGGTGGGGTCGTAATCCTGGTGCCCCACCACATAGTGGTACGTGGTGGCGGGGGTCAGGTTGTCGAGCCGGACGTGCAGGTAGTACTGGCTCATGGAGTCCGGCGCGTGCGGCGGGAAGTCGTGTTCGGGTGCCTGCCACGACAATTCGCTCTTCAGCGTGCGTGCCTCGGCGGCGATCGGGGCGCCGAAAACGCCCGAGCTGTCGGCGATCCGGACGTACGGCCCGGTGACCGCGCCCAGCTCCTGCCAGGAGATCACCACCTGCTTGGACGGGTCCTGGCCGTACGCGAGGTGGCGTCCGAGCGGGCGCAGTTTCGCCGCGGCGGCAAGGGGTGCGGCCGTCGCGGTGCTGGGGAGCAGTGCACCGGCGGTGAGGACCGCGCCGCCCTGGAACAACGCCCGTCGGGAGATCTCAGCCATGAGGGAGCCTTTCAGGACTCGTGAGTGTTTATGCCGGTTCTAACCGTCATAGCCACTCACGAGCCTTTACGTTGCAGGGTGATCTCGTCGACCGGCGTGCCGTCCTCGGCGAGCGCGCGCACCTTCAGCTGGGCGGGGCTGCCGTTGAGGGCCGGGGTGACGTCGGCGGTGACCAGGCTGTAGCCGCGGTACCGCACCCGGGACCAGGTGACCTTGGCCGAATGCTCCCCGCCGTCCACGTCGTCGAACCGCATCGTGGCCGTGGCGTCCTTGACGTGGCCGTAATAGGAGTCGGCGATCTTCGTGTCCACCCACTCGTTGACGCCCTCGCCGCCCCCGCCGGCGGTTATGTAGGTGGTGCCGTCCTTGACCGGGTCGACGGTGCCCTGGATCGGCGCCTTCTTGCCGGCCTTGCCCGCGCGGATCGGGTCGGTGCGCTCGTAGACGTGGTTGTGCCCGTTGAGCACCAGGTCCACCTGGTACTGGTCGAACAGCGGGGCCCACTTCTGTTGCGCGCCAAGCTCCGCGCCGTTCGACGAGGAGGTGGAGTACGTGCACTGGTGGCAGTAGACGACGATGAAGTCGATCGTCGCATCACCACGGAACCGGGCTAGTTGCGCCTTGAGCCAGGCCAGCTGCTTGCCCTCGGTGTAGTCCAGATTGGACGGACTGTTGTAGCAGATGTCGTTGCCGTCCAGGCTGATCAGCCCGACGTTCTGGTAACGCCACGAGTAGATGCCGGTGGAGCCGTCCCACGCGTTGTCCGGCATGGTGAACCGCGCCCGCGCCCCGCCGTAACCGTGGTAGTCGTACCAGCCCTCCATCTCGTGGTTGCCGAGCGCGACCATCCACGGGATCTCGGCCGCGATGGGCTCGTTCTGCGCGAAGAAGGAGTCCCACTTGCGCGCGTCGTAGGCGTCCTCGTCCGGGTGCCCGCCTTCGCCCTCGAGCGCGTAACTCATGTCGCCCATGGCGAGGTGGAACTGGGGCGCGAGATCGGCGACCAGGCTGTTGGTCGCGACCGCGTTGTAGCCGACGCCCTGGTCGCCGAAAGCGGTGAAGGAAAACGGGCTGGTGCTCGACGGCGTCGGCGCGGTGCGGAAGGTGGCGACCTCGCCGAGACGGCCGCTGGTGGTGGGGTCGTACCCCTGGTGGCCCACGACGTAGTAGTAAGTAGTGCCGGGGAGCAGGTTGTCCAGCCGCGCGTGGAGGTAGTACTGGGTCACGGATTTCCCGAGGTGCGGCGAGAACGTGTGGTCCGGCTTCTGCCAGGCCAGGTCGCTGACCAGCGCCCGCGCCTCGGCCGGGATCGCCTCGCCGTACTCCCCCGCGACGGTGCCGAACCGCAGGTACGGCCCGGTCACGTTCGCGGGCGCCTGCCAGGAGACCACCACCTGCGTGGCCGGGTCTTGACCGTAAGCCAGATGCCGCCCGAACGGCCGTAGCGCCGATCCGGCGACGGTTTCGGCGGTGAGCAGCACGGTCGGGACGGCGAACGGGCTGGCCGACGCGGTGCCGGGAAGCAGCAGTCCGCCGGACGTGAGAGCAGCGCCCATGCGGAAGACGTTCCGGCGGGAGTATCGCCGGGTGTCCTCGTACTGTTCCTGCAGGGTTCGAGTGCTCCTGCGCCGGGGAGTCTCTGCCATGGCTGAATGTTAGGAAACTTTCCTAACATGGTCAACCGTCCACTCGGGCGCCGTTGTCAGCGGGCCCAGTCCGGCACCCAGACGTCGTCGCCGGCGGTGGCTTGGCAACGGGCCTGGAGGTACTCGAGGAAGTTCGCGAGGACGGGGTGGCGGTTGTCCGCGCGCCAGATCACCGAGAGCGGGTAGACCGGGATCGGGTCGACGACCGGGATCCGTCGCAGGTGGTAGCTTTCCGGCCAGAGATATCGGGAGCCTTCGCCGATCAGGTTGGCGAGCCGGGTGGAGTCCGCGAGTTCCGCGAGGAGCACCTCGGCGCCGAACACCGGTCCGATCGTGTCGATGGTGAGGCCGAATTCCTTCGCCAGATCTTCGTAATAGCCGACGGGCTCGGCGTCGGTCATGCCGGGCATCCAGATCGGGTGCCCGGCGAGCTCGGCCGGCGTCACCGTTTTCTTGTCCGCCAGGGGATGCCCCGGCCCGACGAGCAGCTCGTGCCGATCGTCGATCACCCGCGCCGACCGGAGTCCACTCGGGACTCGGCCGGCGGAGTCGCGCAGGGACCGGAAGGTGGCGTCCACGGTGCCCGCGCTGACTTCGGCCAGCGCCGAGGTGGCGTCGAGGTTCGCCAGCGTGACGACCTCGAGTTCGATGCCCGGGTGCTGCCGGTAGAAGTCACGAAGAATGGTGGACGGCGCGATCCGGCGGTTGACGACGTCGATCCGCAGCGCCCGCCTCCCCGGCGTCACGGCGACCTTGGCCCGTTCGGCAGCGCGGAGGAGCTCGCGGGCGTGGGGCAGGAACGTCTGCCCGTCCACAGTGAGCCGGACCCCGCGGGCGATCCGCTCGAACAACTTGACGTCGAGTTCCCGCTGCAGCGTGGCCACCCGCTTCGACGCCGCCTGCTGGGTGATGCCCAACTCGTCGGCGGCGGCTTGGAACTGGCCGCTCTCCGCGACGGTGACGAAGGTACGGACTGCTTCGAGATCCACCGTGCGGAGATTACTCCCACAACTCTTGGTTGTGCCTCGTGCTCGTCCTGGCGACGGTATTGCGATTTTTAGGCTACTTACACCTTCCACTCACAACTTGTTGTTGTGGATCGCCGGTGGGTTGGTTGTTTGATCGCGGTGCTGACGGTCGGCTTTGATGCGGGCATGAGGAGCAGGAAGTCGTTGGGGCGCCGGTTCGGCTGGCTGTGGGCGGCGTACGCGGTGAGTGCGTTCGGAACTTCGTTGGCGTTCGATGCGTTCTCGCTGATCGCGATCCAGGTGCTGCACGCCGGCCCGCGCGAGGTCTCGGGGCTGGCCGCCGCCGGGCTGGCGGTCGGCGCACTGGTCGCGGTCCCGCTCGGCCCGTGGATCGAGTTCCGGCGCAAACGCCCGGTAATGATGACGATGGATCTGCTGCGGTTCGTGATGCTGCTGAGCGTGCCCGCCGCGTATGCGTTGGGCTGGCTCGGTTTCGCCCAGCTCTTGGTAGTTTCGGTGATCGTCGGCGCCGCGGACATCACCTTCACGGCGGCCAGCGGCGCCTACCTGAAAGCGTTGGTGCGCCGGGAAGACCTCCTACCCACCAACGGCCGCTTCGAGGCCACAACCTGGACCACCACCATGCTCGGCCCCCCTCTGGGCGGCGTGGCGATCGGCCTGCTCGGCCCCGTGGTGACGGTGCTGGCCAACGCGGCCAGCTTCTTGCTCTCAGCCGCCGGAATCCGGGCGATCGGTGGCCGGGAACCCAGCCCGGCGCTGATCGGCGGGCCGGAATCCAGCCCAGCACCGATCGCCCGGCAGGGAAACAGCCCGACGCCGACCAGCAAGCAGCGGCCCAGTCCGGCACCGGCCAGCGGGCGGAAAGCCAGCCCGGCGCCAACCGCGATGGCAGGCGGCGGGCGGGAGGCCAGGCTGGTGCCGACTGGCCAGCGGCGGTTGCGGGTGGCCGACCTGCTGGAAGGCTGGCGCTACATCCTGACGCACCGCGGGCTGCGGCCGTTGTTCTTCAACGTCATCCTGGTCAACGGGCTGATCATGGCGGCCCAGCCGCTGATGGCGCTGCTCATGCTCGGGCAGCTCGGGTTCACGCCCTGGCAGTACGGCCTCGCGTTCGCCGCCCCCTGTGTCGGCGGGCTGGTCGGTTCGCGGATGGCCCCCAGGCTCGTGGCGCGGTTCGGGTCGCATCGGATCATGCGGATTGTCGGCGGGTTGCGTGCTTGCTGGCCGATCGGGCTGGTCTTCGTTCACCCGGGCGTGGGCGGCCTGGTGCTTGTCATGGCGGTCGAACTCGCGGTGATCACCTGTTTCGGCGTCTTCAACCCGGTGCTGGCCACCTACCGGCTCACCCAGGTCCCGGCGGACCGGGTCGCCCGGACGCTGTCCGCCTGGTCGGTCGCGAGCAAGGCGAGCATCGCGGCCCTGACCTTCCTGTGCGGCCTCCTGGCCGGTGCCATCGGCTCGCGCCCGGCGATCGCGGTCGCCGGGCTGGTCATCTTGGGCACGCCGTTCCTGCTTCCTCGGCACGACCGGGCAAGACACCAAGAGCGAGAAACCCCGACTGCCGCCCGCAGATGAGCATCAGCCACCTTTATCCGCCTCAGGCCTAGCATCGCCAAACGCGCACGTTGCCCGCGATTCCCTTACAGATGAACAATGACCTCGGCGGACCCAGTCTGTACCGCCTCGGTACGTTCAGCCCATCCGGGGCCACCCGCCGCCGACCTGACGGAGCGTCATAGTTACTTGCACACACGCCCTCAAAGTCAGCAAGTCGCGAGATCTACGCGAAATTCGCGCATTAGTCCCACAATCGAATCCAGGAAGACGTGATCAAGAGATTCTTGAGACTCCTGAAAGTTCCGCCAAATAATCCTCGCCGGAGGTCCCTCGCCGAAATTCGAAGAAAGACAGTCCGCGAGAGCGTCGAGATTCGATCCAAAGTATCCACCCGGGCCATTGACCGCCTCACCCAATGCGCAGTAGAAATCCGATCTCGTCGAAATTTGTCCACCATCCAAGTTGGCAACCTCTTCCACTCCATAGCGAGCAGCCCTACGGTTCGTAGCGAACCAAGAATTCTGAACGACGTGCAGCCATGCGTCCCGATAGTTCGCTGGCCACCGAAGCCATTCACCCTTCACCAGGGCGACCCCCGATGCCCAACGCAGCCAAATTCTCTCAGCTTCGGGATACTCACAGCGATTGCCGAAAAACCGGTAATCGACTCTCGAAATTTTTCCGCCCGCCTCCTCTACGCCCACATCGCCGAGCACAACACGGCCAATGAAATACTCACCAATCTTCTCCTGCTGACGATTCATGATCTCCATCACTGCATCTTCGACCCTCCGTCTACCCCGCTCGACCTCATGGACCCCAAGGAAGGCCAATTCCGGCAATTCTTCTTCCGGATCGACAAAAAATCCCTCTACTCCTTCAGCTGCAACAAGTACCCCTCTGCACTCTTCATCAGATACCCTGTACAGCGGAAAATCCACCTTTCCCACCACCGGCAGCTCGCCAGCCATACCAATCCCCAAACCGTAACCAGTGCAGCGACAATCAAGCCGTTGCACCAGTCAACCAATAGAGCTACTAATTCCACCCCGAATCAGGGAACTGGGGTGCGCTGAAGCGTTGAATCTTCGCGTAATGCGTGGACGTCCACCCATATACCTTGATGCCGTTCGGCAGCTCCTTTTCCAGAATTCTGTCAGTTTCCGGCCTACCGGGCACGCGATACTCCTTGGAACCTGCCCACCACGAGTGTTCACGTCCCCCGTACGTGTCGTGCGAAGAAATCCGTCCCGCCTTCACGTCGTCATAGGCTGAAGCGATCTTATTGTTCATCCCGCTAGGCAGGGGATCCGACAGCTTCCCGCTGGGGCAGTTGCTGTTGTGAACCAAGACCGGCGTCCGACCGGCGAGTACATAGTACGTATGGACACCGTCGATCGTCAGGTCATAGGTGACCCCTCGTTCAACGCTGGAACTGACCCTGGTGATCGTGAGATTACCCCTAGGCGTGTCGAACTTGTCACCAGGCTGGAGTTGGCCTGCTTCGACCCAGTGATGGCTGCGCGCTTCCCAGATCTGGTGATGCTCAGTGGTGCTGACCGGATGGTCCGGTCCGCTCGCCGTCGTAAGCTCGACCCGGTCCTGGTCATCGGTCGTCACGTGAACCGCGGTTACGAGGTGTACCTCTCCCCCTTTACCGTCAGGCTCAGTGTTGGTGATCTTTTCGCCGACCTTGACCTCGGCGATCGGTTTTGTGACCCCGTCAGCCATCAGGACGCGGGTGTCCCCGGTGAAGCTGTGTGGAGCCTTGCATGCCGCAGCTGCGATATCGACCGAATCATCACCACCGCGCACAGCGTCGGCGATGTCACCGATGAACTTACCCGCCGCAGCGAACTTCTCAGACTCCGCCAAAGCCTTGATCGCCTTGCCACCCTTGAGATAAGGCACAAGCGATGCCGCCGCAGACAAACATGAACCCCACGACGGATCGTTAGACCGACGCCGCCGGGAACGGGCCGCGCAGGTGCTCCACTGCTGCCGCGATCGGCGCCGCGTACAGGACAAGGATTTCCGGAACGCCAGGACCCGTCATCGACGAGGTCAGGAAGGTGACCGGATCGAGGCCGCACAGCGCGAAGACAACGGTGGCGAGGACGGCGAAGGCGATTTGCGCCGCACCAGCGACGCGCGCTCGGGTGTCGACGGCAGCCCTGGCATCGGGCGCGCCTGCGGTCGGGATCCACTCGCAGCGGTCGGCAGCCGCGCCCTGTCCGCGGAGTCAGCAGTGGATGGACGGAGCATGAAGCTGCGAAACGGGTCCATGTCCGCTGCCTCAGATGATGCCGGCGGTGATGAGCTGTTGCCAGATCACGCTTTGGTCGGCTACTTCGACGTCGAACTTCTCGGCCTTGGCCAGTTTGGCGGCTCCGACCTCGGCGCCGGTGACAAGAAGATCCGTGCTGGCCGAGACTGACGACGCAATCGTCGCGCCGGCTTTTTCGCACAGGCGCTGGAAAGTCGGGCGGGGGACCTTCTCGCCGGAGCGTGGGTCGCTGATCGCGCCGGTGACCACCACGGTCTTGCCCGCCAGTGGGGCGCCCGCGGCCACGACCGGGGGGAGGTCCTCCTCGCGCACGTCCAGGGACACCCCGCGCGACCGCAGCCGCTCGAGTTCGGGGCGGAGCCGGGTCAGGTGCTCGACCAGCGAGGTGGCCACCTTCGGGCCGATGTCTTCCACCGCCACCAGACCGTCGACGCCGGCCTCGGCCACCGCCTCCAGCGAGCCGAAGCCCGCGCGGCACAGGCGTGCGGCCGTGCCCTCCGACGCCATCGGGATCGCGAGCCCGATCAACGCCCGGCGCAGGCCCACCTGACGGCTCGCGTCGATCGACTCGACCATGCGCGCGGCCGAGACCTCGCCGATGCGGTCGAACTCCAGCAGACGCTCTTCGGTGAGGCGGTAGAAGTCCGACGGGTGCTCCAGGTCGCCCGCTTCGGCCAGCCGCTCGATCCACACGCCGCCGATCGCGTCGATGTCCGCGGCCGCCCGGGAGGCCCAGTGGATCAGCCGCCGCACCGTCTGGGCCGGGCAGGAGACGTTGGTACAGAACAGTTCTCGGCTGTTTCCCTGCTCGGTCAACGGCTGTTCGCACGACGGGCAGACGGCCGGCGGCACGATCTCGCGCTCCGCGCCCGTGCGCTTCGAAGCGTCCAGCACCCCGGCGACGAACGGGATCACGTCGCCGGCACGGCGCACCAGCACGGTGTCGCCGATCATGATGCCGCGGGCGCGGATCACCTCCTGGTTGGCCAGCGTCGCGCGGGTGACCGTGGTGCCGCCCACGAAGACCGGTTCCAGCCAGGCGACCGGGGCGATCTTGCCGGTCTTGCCGACGTCCCAGACCACATCGGACAGCACCGTGGTCTTCTCCTCCGCGGCGAACTTGAACGCCAGCGCGCCCCGCGGCGAACTCGACCGGGTTCCCGCGGCGGCGTACGCACCACGGTCGGCCAGCCGCAGCACGGCGCCGTCCAGGTCGTAGTCCAGGGTGTTGCGCTGCTGCTCGATCGCAGTGATCACCTGCTGCGCCTCCTCGGCGTCGGCGCAGCGGCGCATGTCGGCGGCGGTGAACCCCAGCGTCCGCAGCGCGCGGTCCAGATCGGTCTCGGCGCTGTCGGGTTCGGTGTCCAGGTCGAACGCGAAGAACCGCAGCCGCCGCTCGGCGACCACGGCCGGGTCCTTGGCGCGCAGGGTGCCCGCGGCCGCGTTACGCGGGTTGATCAGCGGCTTGTCCGGGTGCGCGGTGTTGTACGCGGCGAAGGTGGACCGCAGCATGACCGCCTCACCCCGCACCTCGACCCGTCCTGGCGCATCGACCTGCGCCGGGATCCCGTCGGTCAGGGCCCGCACCAGCATGGTCACGTCGTCGCCGGTCGTGCCGTCCCCGCGGGTGACCGCCCGCGCGAGCCGCCCGCCCTCGTAGACCAGGGCCAGCGACAGGCCGTCCAGCTTCGGCATGACCACCACCGGCTGCCCCGGGAACCGGTCGAAGAACGCCGCCACCTGTTCGGGCTTGGTCGCCTTCTCCAGCGACAGCATCGGCCGCGAGTGCCGGATCGGCGCGTGCAGCACCGCCGGCGCACCCACCTGCTCCAGTGGGTTCGGCTCGGGCGCCAGCCCCGGATTCGCCTCGATCAGCCCCCTCAACTCGTCCTCGATCGCGTCGTACTCCGCGTCCGCCACCACCGGCGAACCCCGGTAGTACGCGTCGCGCAGCACCACGACCTGGTCAGCCAGCTCCTGAATGCGCTCCCCATCGTTCACGGGGCAAGACGCTACCCGGGGGCACCGACAAAACCCGATCGAGCGCCGTCATGACAAAAACGCATGTGCCCTATACCCAGCATGCGTTGGACACACAACCCTTGCCCCGCTTACGTTCGAAGGGCGGCCACCGGAAACGGCCGCGGTGAGCAAAGGAGCGGCACCCATGCCCATGACGAAGATCTACCTCCGCGAGGGCACCAAGCCCGAGCACAAACGAGCCCTCTCCGACGCCGTGCACCAGGCGCTGGTCGAGGTCCTCGGCATCCCGGAGGACGACCGGTTCCACTTCTTCCACGAGCTGGCGGACGAGAACCTCATCACCGAGCCCGTCGCGTTCGGACTGGAACGGCGACGGCAGGCCATCTGCGTCCAGCTCTACTTCGCGCACCGATCCGAGGCAGTCCTGAACGAGCTGTTCGCCGCGCTCGTCGCGAACCTCACCCGCGGCACCGGTCTCGAGACCCGCGACATCTACCTCAACGTCATCGAATCAGCCTCCGCCAACTGGTGGGCCGAAGGGCGCGTGCTCAACCAGCAGACGGGCTTCGACGAGCGCATCGCCGCGGACAAGGTCCCCGGCTGACGTTCAGGCGAGCGGCAAGCCGGCCGCGGCCTCACGCAGGCAGTCCGCGAGCGCGGTCATCGCGGGTGTGGCCGGACCAGGCAGTCGGGCCATCACCACGCGGCCGGTGACCGGCTCCCCGTCGGCGACCCGGGCCAGCCGCACGCTCGCCGGGACCAGGCCGACCAGGTAGGGCGGGATCGTGGTGACGCCGTGCCCCGCGCCCACCAGCGTGAGCTTGCCGAGCCAGTCACGGGCCATGTGGCTGACGGCGGGCCGCTGGGGCAGGGCCGGCCAGACGCCCATCGCCGGCTCGCCCGTCGTCTGCGGGCTGGCGACCCACGGCGACGCGGCCAGCTCGGCCAAGGTGACCGAGCCGTCGAGGCCGAGGTCCCCGCGGGCCGGCACAGCCACCAGCAGGTCTCCCTCCAGCAGTATCTCGACTTCCAGCGCGGGCTCCTGATCGTCGGGCGGCCGGAAGGGCTGGCGCGAGGAAAGCACGGCGACGTTCACCGTTCCGGCCCGCACACTTCGCGTGAGTGCCGGCGTGGAGCCCTCGCGAGTGGTGACCTCCACGTCCGGCGCGTGGCGGCGCATCAGGGCCAGCGTCTCGGGGATGAGGGCGGCGCCCACGCTGGTGAACACGCCGAGGCGGATCGGTGCGACGGCGGGTGCGGCTCCGCTGAGCAGGCGCTCGGCGCGGTCGATCTCGTCGAGGGCGGCCGAGGCGTGCCGGAGCAGGACCGATCCGGCGGCGGTGAGACGGGCCCCGTCGGACCTCCGGTCGACCAGCCGCCGGCCGGTCGACCGTTCGAGGGCCGCGACCTGGCGGGAGACCGCGGACTGGCTGTACCCCAAGGCCGACGCGGCCGCGGTGAACGAACCGGTCTCGGCGAGTGCGCGGAACATCCGCAGCGTCGTCGAGGACCACTCCATGAGCGAACAACCTACCCCGCGGCACGCGCCGCACCACTGAACGGAGCGTCATGTCGGCACCCCTCGACTCCCTCGGCGGCCGCTTGCCGCTGCTGCACCCGGCCGATCTCGACGAGGAGCAGCAGCAGGTCTATGACGTCCTGACCCGGATCGTCGTCCCGGAAGCGGCGGCAGGCGGCTTCACCGCGCGGCTCGCCGACGGTCGGTTCATCGGGCCGTTCAACGCCCTGCTGCGTGCCCCGCGGATCGCGCTGGGCCTCGGCGGCTGGACAAGCCGGATCACCGAGGCCGGGCTCGCGGAAGACGTCCGGCAGGCGGTGATCCTGACCGTCGGCAGCGCTTGGCAGGCGGCGTACGAGATCGACGCGCACGTCGCCGCCGCGCGGGCAGCCGGCCTGCCGGAAACCGCGATCACCGCTCTCGTCGACGGCACCGAGCCGACCGGATTGAGCGCCGACGCCGACCTCGCGCATCGGCTGACGACCAGCCTGCTGACCGGTCGCGGGGTGCACGACGCGCTGTACGCCGAGGCGATCGGCCGGTTCGGTGAGGCGGGCGTCGTCGCGATCCTGTGCCTGATCGGGCAGTACCAGACGATCTCCTCGATCCTGGTCTGCTTCCGGGTGCCGGTGCCCGAGGGGTGATCCGGAAGTTCGGCCGCCCTACACACCCGGGACAGCGAAGGGCCACGAACGCTCGGGACAGCTCGCCTACGTTCTCGGAAGACATCGGACGTCAGGGAGTATTCGGTGATGGATCGCAGGGCGTTCATGGTGGCGGCCGGTGCCGCGGCGGGGACGGCGGTCGTGCCCGCGACGGCCGAAGCGGCCGAGGGCCGGCCCGTCCGCTTCACCATCCTCAGCGACATCCAGGGCGACCTCGCCGACTTCGGCCACGCGCTCGACGACCTGCACTCGGTCAACCCGGGCAGCGCGGGCCTCGGCATCGCGAGCGACATCACCCCGCGCGGTTACGACTTCGAGTACGCCGAGGTCCGCGCGACCCTGGACCGGCACCCGCACCCGCGCGAGGTCGCGTGGGCGATCGGCAACCACGAGTTCTCCGTGCCGAAATGGCGGGACCCGGACACGCTCGCCCAGGAGACCTGGCCCAACGGCACCACGGAGGACTCGCTCTTCCGCAGTTTCTTCCGCTTCGCGGGCCGCAACACGATCTACCGCGAAACGTCGTTCGGCGGCGTTCCAGTGCTCTGCCTCGGCACCGAGCGCTACGCGAAGTACCACGGCCCGAAGCTCTGGGACGAGGTCCGGCTCAGCGACCGGCAGTTCACCTGGCTCGAGCAGCGGCTGGAATTCTGGCTCGCCCGGCGGAAACCGGTGATGGTGCTGACCCACCAGGTCTCGCCCCGCGCCGTGGTCATCAAGGCCCGTGACTTCACCACCCGCACCTGGCTGAAGCAGATCACGGTCCCGCTGCACACCTCGTGAGCGCTCGTCCCGATCATCGGCAAGCTGGTTGAGGAGCGGCCAGGCCTTGGCTAACATCCGATGAATCGTCCCTTGTGTGCCGCCGCCGCACAAACGAAAGTGCGGAGGAAAAACGTGTTCAAGCTACTACTCACCCGGCCGGCCGTCATCGGCACGTGCGCGCTGGTTCTGGCGGCGCTTTCGACCGGACCCGTCCAGGCCGGCGCCCATTCGTCGCTCTGGTCGGCGGATCCGCGCAAGGGGACGGGGGCGTTCGCGTCGATTCAGTGTGATAGCAACACCTTCACCACCACGACCGATCCCGCCAAAGGTCCGGTGTGGCAGGTGAAGCAGCTCGCGAACCAGGAGCGGTGCGAGTCGGAGGGGCCGGACATTTCCCTTGGCAGCACCTACTATCTCGGCTGGTCCTCGAAATTCGCCATCACCGATTCGACGAGCCGGTACATCTTCCAGCTCAAGTGCAGCCCCAGCACCGGCACGGCCAATCACCCCATCGTCCTCGAGGTCATCGGCGGGGAGCTCCAGCTGCAGAACTGGACCCAGGACCACCAGAAGGTGTTGCTGTGGCACACCAAGGCCGTCAACAACCAGTGGAACGACTACGTGCTCCGGGTTTCCGAGGACCAGCAGAAGGGCACGATCCAGTTCTGGTTCAACGGCGCGCGCCAGAAACTGACCACCGGCTCGGACACCTTCACCGGCACCACGTACGACGGAACCCGGGACTACCTCAAATGGGGGCTCTACCATCCGGCCCCGGCCACGGCCACGCAATGGCTCAGCACCATCAAAATGGGCACGAGCCTGGCCGACGTGACCGGCTGAGCGGAACGGCCCACCGGGGTGCCGGCCGTTCAGTAAGCTCCCCCCGGTGGAGCCATTGACGGCGATCAGCGTGATCGCGGCGAAGTACGGGGTGTCCGCCGTGATCGGCGCGCTCACCGGGAACGAGGGCCTCGGCGGCCTCGGCTCGGAGCTGATGGGCGCGCTGATGGAGAGCGAAGACCGGATCGCCGAGCAGCTGGACGGGATCAGCCGCAAGCTCGACCGGATCCTGGTGCAGCGCTACGCCACCGCGCTCGGCGCCGGCCAGCGCATGCTGCTCGACGCGAGCACGGCCACCGACCCGCAGGTCCGCGTCGCCGAGCTGAGCCGGGCGCGGGATCTGTTCCTCGAAGCCAGTGCCGCGGCGTTGTCGCCGTTGCAGCTCGCGGTGGCGGAGCGTTACGTCGCGCTGTGCTACATCGCGCTCGGCCGGCGCGAGGCGGCGGCGACCGCGTTGAAGTCCATGGACCGGGCGGCCGCCGAAGCGATACTCGACGCCGCGGCGGAGGCGGGCCCACCGGCGTACGAACGCGCCCGCAAGCAGCTCGGGTGGTCCGGGCGGGTCGGCTCGCGGTCCCGGCGCGACGATCTGCTCGAAGACCAGGCCGACGACATCATCCTCGCGGCGTTGCGGGAAGCGGAGCTGGCCGAGGAGCTGTTCCGGGAATCCCGCACCCTGGCCCAGGGAATGGGTCTCCCGCTCGCCCCGCTGCCGCACCAGGAGGAGCTGCCGCACGAGCCGGACGCCGAGGACGACGGACCCGACCCGCTGCGGAACACGAAGATGCAGCTGGTGCTCCGCCCGCCCGCGCCCGGCCCGGTGCGGTACGGCCCGATCACGGTGACCTGGCGCAAGGTGCTGATCCAGCCGACCAAGCCGTCGTCGAGCAGCAAGACCACGGCGAGCATGACCGAAGTCCGCCAGTACCTGGAATCCTGCTCGATCTCGATGGACCAGGTGGACGGCGAATTCCTCCGGCGGCTGCGGCGCCGGCTGCACCAGCCGATCGTCGCGTGGCTCGAGGTGGACGTGACGATCAAGCTCGAACCCGCCTTCACCCGAAACCGGATCATCGGCCTTGCGAGCCGCTCCACCGACCCGTCTTCCCCAGACGCTTGGGTGGACTTCCACCTTTGCGGGCTGACCGCGGGCCAATCGGAGCTGACGATCAAGTCCTCCATCCCGTTCTTCTTGCAGGGCAAGGAAGTGGCCGAGTCCTATGTGCCCAGTTCGTTCGTCAGCATGCCTGCGGGGCTGACGAACGAGATCGCGCTGAGTGTGGACAACACGTTGATCTTCCCGTCGGCCTGACCGCCTGTGTCACGCGGCCGGGTCATTCTGCTCAATGGACCGTCGAGTTCGGGGAAGTCCGCGATCGGGCGGGAGATGCTGCCGCTGCTGCCCGATCCGTGGTTTCTCGTTCCGGTCGACGGGATCAGCGGGATGCGGTCGACGCAGTACACCCACGCCCGCGACGACGCCGAGGTCCAGGACATGCTGCGGCGCACCCGGCGTGGCTATCACCGCGTCGTCGCGGCGCTTGCGTCGACGGGTAACGACGTGATCATGGACTATCCGCTCAGCGAGCCGTGGCGCCTCGATGACCTGCTCGACGTCCTCGACGGTTACGACGTCACCCTGGTCGACGTCCGTTGTTCCGCCGAGGAACTCGCGCGGCGTGAACGCGCGCGCGGCGACCGTCCCCTCGGTCTCGCGCACTCGCAGACGCTGGTCTATTCCCACGAGGACAACGACATCACGGTCGACACCACCCACCGCAGCGCCGCCGACTGCGCCCGCGACGTCGTCGGCCGCCTTGACGACCTCGGTGATCCGAAGGCGTTCGAACGGCTCCGCGCCGCCCAGGCGTCCCAGGACTGACCGCTCGAAAACGAGTTGCCCGCGTCCCGCCGCCATCCCGATACTCGGCGGCGTGCCCCGGAACCGAGTTGTCACCGAACCCTTGCGCCACCCCGGATTCCGGCGGCTGGTGACCGGGCGCACCTTCGCGGAGTTCGGCAACGCGATCGCGCCTGTCGCGCTCGCGTTCGCTGTGCTGGACCTGACGGGGTCCGCGGTGGACCTCGGGCTGGTGGTCGGCGCGCGGTCGGTGGCCAACGTGGTGCTGGTGCTCTTCGGCGGCGTGCTCGCCGACCGGCTCCCCCGGTCGGTGATCCTGCAGGGCACCGAAACCGCCGCCGCGCTCACCCAGGCCGCGATCGCGGTCAGCGTGCTCGGCGGGTTCGCCTCGGTGCCGCTGCTTGCCGGGCTCAGCGTGGCCAACGGCGCGGTGTCGGCGATCGCGCTGCCCGCGTCCTCGTCGATCGTCCCGCAGACCGTGCCGGCTTCGCTGCTTCAGCAGGCCAACGCCCTGAACCGGATCCTGTCCAACACGGGCCGGTTCGCCGGCGCCGCAGCGGGCGGGGTGCTCGTGGCCGCGCTCGGCTCGGGCTGGGCGATCGGCGCGAACGCCGCGGTGTTCCTGCTGGCCGCGCTCGCTTACCGGCGGTTGCGGGCCGTGCGCGTGGAGCGGTCCGGAAGGTCGCGTCCTTTCGCCGACCTGGCCGAGGGCTGGCACGAATTCCGTTCGCGCACTTGGCTTTGGGTGGTCGTGCTCCAGTTCATGATCGTCAACGCCGTGGCGGCGGGCGGGATCCTGGTGCTCGGGCCCGCCATCGCGGACGAGACCTTCGGCCGATCGGGCTGGGGGCTGGTGCTCGCCGCCGAGACCGCGGGCTGGGTGCTCGGCGGGGTGCTGGCCGCGCACTGGCGGCCGTCCCGCGCGCTGGCGATCGGCGTCGCGCTGGTCCTGGTGAACGCGGTTCCGCTGGTGGTGCTGGCGAAAGCGCCGAACCTGGTGCTGCTGGTGTCGGTCATGCTGCTCACCGGCGGCGCCATCGAGCTGGGCGCGGTCGCCTGGGACGTCTCCATGCAGGAGAACGTGCCCGCGGACAAGCTCGCCCGCGTCTACTCCTATGACGTGCTCGGCTCGATCATCGCGGTGCCGATCGGGCAACTGGCCGCCGGCCCGCTCGCCGAACGCTGGGGCCGCGAGCCGATACTGTTGGCCGGCGCCGCGCTGATCGTGATCGCGACGCTGTTTGCTTTGGGCAGCAAGCAGGTCCGCGGTCTGCGACGCCTCGCACCCGTTTCCTAGCGCCGCGCCACGCAACGTTGGACCGGTAATTCAGGTCTCGGGCCAGAGAGCCCGTCAACCTTTCGATTCACAGCACCAGCGCACTCAGCGCGGCCCGGCCACCGTGTCCCGGAGCGAGGCCGAGACCGCGTCCAAACAGGACCCGAAGTCGCGCTTCCCACGGCCGTCCACCCACTGGTCAAAGGCATTCTGGAACACCACCACCGCAACCTGAGCCACCAATCGAGCCCGCGCGGACTCGACACCACGCTGCTCAAGCGCATCACGAATCGCAGCAGTGACCGCCGCGAACTTCGTCCGCTCACGCTCCTGAAGCTCCACACTGCACGCGATCACAGCCCGACGCGCCCCCGAACCCTCGACGAGTTCAACGAGCTGCGCGCCGACCCGGCCGACCGCGTCGAGGACCGCTGAGAGCGGCGACTCGGATACGTCGGAGGCGAGGACGGCGTCGGCTACCGCGACGGGCAGACGGTCCGAGCCCGCGAAGAGGACTTCGCGCTTGTCGGGGAAGTACCGGAAGTACGAGCGCCGCGTGATCCCCGCGCGTTCGGCGATCTGCGTCACGGTCACGTTGTCGTACCCGTGCTCGCCGTACAGCTCCAATGCGGCCTTGGTCAGGCGCTCTTCGGTTCCGGGATCCCATCTCGCCACCCCACGAGGGTAGCAAGTGATGCCTCAGTGTGTCGTCACTCGTGCTAGCCTCGGGTGACGACACACTGAGACGTCACTAACCGAAGGGGACCACCGATGACACAAAACGCAGGAAACGGCGAGGTCTGGGTCCTCGGGGCCACCGGCCGGATCGGCCGCGCGGTCGTCGCCCGCCTGGCCGAGCGGGGTATCACGCCGGTGCTGGTCGGGCGCGATCGTGAACGGCTGCGCAAGGTCGAGGCGAGCCAAGAAGCGAAAGTCGTGGTCGCCGAGAACCTCACGGAGCAGATCGCGCGGGAGCGGCCCGCGGTAGTCGTCAACACCATTGGTGATTACGCCGACACCTCCGCGGCGATCGCGCGCGCCTGCCTGCCCGGCGGCCACTACGTCGACCTGGCCGCGGATCTGACCGCCATCCCCCGGCTGCTCGACCTGCACGAGGACGCCGTCGCCGCGGGCAGCACGTTCGTCACCGGTGCCGGATTCGGTGTGCTGGCAACGGAATCCGTCGTGATGAAGCTCTGCGAAGACCGTCCCACCCCGCAGAAAGTGCGCGTCGACGCGCTGGCCTCGGTGGCCACCGAAGCCGGGGTGATGGGCGCCTTCGCCGCGTCGTCCGTCGACGTGCTGACCACCGGCGGGCGTCGTTATGCCGACGGTCGCCTGGTCAAAACGCGACTCGGTGCAGATGCGCAGACGTTCACGCTGCCCGACGGACAGACCGCGAAGTCCGCGAGCGCCCCGTCCGGTGAGTTGCTGGCCGCGCAACGGGCGAGTGGCGCGCCTTCGGTCACCGTCACCTCCGCGCTGGTGCCGACCGCGCCGGCCCTGCGGGCGGCGCTGCCCCTGCTCGGGGTGCTGCTTTCCGTTCCGGCGCTGCGACGTTTCGCCATCAGCCGGATGGCGCGTATGCCGATCAAGGCAGCCGCCCGGCCCCGCGAGCACTCCTGGGGCCACGCGGTCGTCACCTGGCCGGACGGCACCAGCCGCGAAGGCTGGCTGCGCGCCGACGACGGCATGGACTTCACCGCCGACGTCGCCACCGAGGTGGCCGTCCGGCTCTCCCGGGGCGAGGGCAAGCCGGGCGCCTACACCCCGGGCGCCGCCTTCGGTCCCGATCTCGCCGTTGCCGCCGGTGGTGCCTTCTTGCTCTGAGCCAAGCGTTAGCTCACTCTTCGAACAGCGAGAAGAGGGTGTTCAGGCCCTCCGCCAGCAGCGGGTGCGTGAAGATCGCGTCCGCCAGGTCGGTGGCGGTGAGCTTGCCCAGCATGGCGACCTGGACCATGGTCATGATCTCGCCTCCTTCGCTGCCGAGGACCGCGAAGCCGAGGATCTCCCCGGTGTCGGCGTCGACGACGGCCTTCATGAAGCCACGCGTCTCGCCGGTTTCGAGGGCCCGGACGACCGCGTTCATCGGCAGCTTCGCCACCCGGATCTCCCGCCCCTGCGCCAGGGCCTCGCGCTCGGTGAGGCCGACGCGGCCGAGCTGCGGGTCGATGAAGACCGCGTGCGGGACGAGCCGATCACGCGTGCTTGCCTTCTCCCCCTTGAGAAGCTGGGCGCGCAGGACGCGGTAGTCGTCGTAGGAGGAGTGGGTGAACGACGCGCCGCCGGTGATGTCCCCCATCGCGTACACACCGGGGACGGTGGTCTCCAGGTGCTCGTCGACCTCGATGAAACCGCGCTCATCGAGCCCGATGCCCGCTTCCCCGAGGGTGAGTGCCTCGGTGTTCGGGATCCGGCCGATGGCCGACAGCAGGTGTGAGCCTTCCAACTGCCGCTCACCGTCCTCGGTGCGCACGGTCAGCCGCAGGCGGCCCTCGCCGGCCGGTTCGGCCCGGACCGGCGTCGCCGAGGTCAGCACCGTGATCCCCTCGCCGCGCAGGATTCCGGCGACCGCGTCCGAGACGTCGTCGTCCTCGGCCCGCATCAGGCGCGGGCCGTGCTGGACGATGGTGACCTCACTGCCGAACCGGCGAAACATCTGGCCGAACTCCGGGGAGATGTAGCCGCCGCCGAGCACGATCAGGTGCTCCGGGACCTCGTCCAGCTCCATGATCGACGTCGAATCGAGCACCGGCACGTCGGCCGCCCCGTCGATCTCCAACGGCCTCGGCCGGGTGCCCGCGTCGATGACGATCACCGGCGCGCTCAGCTGCCGCAACCGGCCTTCGGTCAACTCGACTTCGACGGTTTTCGGCCCGGTGAAACGGGCTTCGCCGGCGATCACGTCGAGCCCGTCCAGCTCCAGCCGGCCCGCGTAACCCGCCCGGGCGCCGGTGACCATGTCCCGTTTGCGCTCCCGCACCGCCGCCAGGTCCACCGAGACCGGACCGGTGCGCACGCCGTACTCCGCCCCGCGGCGCGCCTGGTAGGCGAGGCGGGCACTGGCGATCATCGTTTTGGTCGGGGTACAGCCGGTGTTGACGCAGACGCCGCCGAGCGGGCCGCGCTCGACCAGCGCCACCCGGCGGCCGGCCTTCGCCAGCTCGAGGGGCAGGAAGCGGCCGCCCTGGCTGGTGCCTATCACGATCACGTCGTAGTGGTCATCGGCCATGGTGCCAGCTCCCGTGGGTGCGAACTCTCCTGGCGCGAACTGTACTGCGGGCGGGCGGCTACCGGGCCGCGCTGAACGCGTCGGCCACCCCGGTTTTCAGGTCCGCGACGCCGGGCTGGTGGCCCACATGCTCAGGTAGCCCAGGTCCGCGCCGTCGTGTGTCCACAATGGCCCGCACGGGCTCTGGTACTCGCTCACGCCGAGACCGTCGGAGACCGTGATGCCGTTTGTTCACCACGCCGGGCAGCCCGGCGTCTCCGCAAAGGGAAGGGCAGGCCAATGAACTCTCGATGAAACGCCTAGCGCCCCGCCACCACCGCCGTCCGCAGCTGCGGCGAACGGCGGATCTGGTCCTCGCTGTAGCGCTCGGCCACCCACTGCTTGCGGGAGAACAACACCGTCTGGTCGTTGTGGTGCGGCGAGGTCGGATCGGCGGACTCCGAGTACGTGAGCAGCGTCGACGTGCGCGGGCCGGCGGCGGTCAGCTCGGTCGCCATCACGAAGCTCGAACCGAACGTCACCGGTGCGAAACGGCCGTCGGCGCCGAGCGGGTCGGCCCGGCCGACGACGTTGTAACAGCCCTCCGCGCCGGTGCAGCCGGGCACCGGGACCGCCGGCCCGCCGACCGTGGTCTGCTGGGCGGCGGAAAGCGGCGCGTCGAGCGGGACGTCGAGGTCCGCCATCCCCTGCACCGCCTCGGCGAGGGCCTGCCGGACGCCGGCGCTGTCCGAGTTAAGGGTGCTGGGCGTCGTCGCCGGGTGCTTCGGGTCGAACGGCACGCGCCACAGGTCGGGCGCACGGTTCGCGCCGACCCGCCACAACCGTCAGCACCATCGAACCGAAACGCCGCATGCCCGTCCCCCGCTTGCCCGGCCAGACCCGTCGAAGCGAGTTTAGCGAGATCTCGCCGGCGGGAACGGCTTTCTGCCGCCACGGGCCGGGATGTGCGAAACTGGCGGAATCGGTTCCGGTCGGCAGGGGGTCAGCACATGCGGCGTGTGTCGCTCGCGGATGTCGCGAAGGCAGCGGGGGTGGCCAAAGCGACCGCGTCGCGCGCGTTGTCGGCCGAGCAGCACGACGTCGGCGCGGCGACGCGGGCGAGGATCCAGGAGGTCGCCGCGGACCTGGGCTACCGGCCGAACCGGGCCGCCCAGAGCCTGCGCACCGGGCGGCGGCAATTGCTCGGCGCCGTCGTTCCGACCGGCGTCCACGGCTGGGAGCCGATCCTGCGCGGCGCGGCCGAACAGGCCCGGAAACGGGGCTATCACTTAATTCTGCACACCGTCGGACCCGATTTCGACGGCCGGCGGCTGGCTGAGGACCTGACCGGGCTCACCATCGACGGGGTGCTCCTGATCGGCCTGGAGCGCTCCGTACCCACCCCCTCGCACGAGGACGGCCACCCCCTGCCCGCCGTCCTGGTCGACGAAGAGCTGACCCACGCCGACGGCACCATCGTGCGCACCGCGTTGTGGACCGCCGGCCGCACCGCCGCCCGCCGGTTGCTGGACGAAGGCCGGACGTCGCTGGCCGTGCTGGTCCCGCCCGTGCGCACGGCGAGCACCACGGCGCTGGCGCAGGGATTCCGCGACACCTGCGCGGAGGCCGGCCACCCGGTCCCGGACGCCCGGGTGCTGAGCCTCGATCCGGCGGAAACCGTTGACCTGCGGTCGTTCCTGCGTCCCGTCGACGGCCTGTTCGCCGGCACGGGGCCGCTGGCCGTGACCGCGTTGCGGGCGTTGCGCCGGATGAAGGCCTCCGTCCCGCGAGACGTGTCGGTGATCGCTTACGGCGACGGTGACCTGCTTCGCCACGCCGAGCCCCCGGTCACGGTCTTGCGGCTGCCCCACGAACTCCTCGGCGCCCGGGCGGTCGACGTGCTCGTCGACACGATCGAGCAGGTCATCGCGCCGCCGGTGATGGTCGAGCTGGCCGCCGAGCTGGTCGTACGGGGCTCGACCGCGCCGTAACCCCGCCTGATCGCGGCCGGGAGCGCAGCCTGATCGCGGCCGGATCCCGGCCGGGCTTGACCGCGTCCGGCTCGGGGTGCCAGACTCCGGAACCGGTTCCGGAATCGGTTCCAGTGGGCGGCGCCGCTCTCCTCTCCGACAGCCGCCGTGGTCAAGAAGCGGAGGCTTTCGCGTTGGGCGAGCACACGTGGTTCCTGTTGGTGCTCCTGGTGGCGGCCATCGGGCTGCTGGTGACGTTGATCAACTCGCGGTTGCGGCTGCACCCCTTCGTCGCGCTGCTGGTGGTGTCGCTGGTCGCGGGCCTGGCCGCCGGGGAGCCCGCGGGCTCGGTCGCCAAGTCGATGGAGACCGGGGCGGGCGACATCCTCGGCAACGTCGGCGTCACGCTGGCGCTGGGCACGATGCTCGGCCGCCTCCTCGCCGATTCCGGGGCCACGGACCGGATCGCGGCCACGGTGGTGGCCCGGTCGACGCCGCGGACGCTGCCGTGGCTGATGACGCTGGCCGCGTTCATCATCGGGATCCCGATGTTCTTCGAGGTCGGCCTGATCGTGCTGCTGCCGCTCGTGTTCAGCGTCGCCGAGCGGCTCCGGCTGAGCGGCGCGGCCAAGACCTCGTCCTACACCCTGCTCGCGACGCCGACCATCGCCGCGCTGGCCACCCTGCACGGCATGGTGCCGCCGCATCCCGGCCCGCTGATCGCGGTGTCCGGGCTGCACGCCGACCTGGGCAAGACCATCCTGGTCGGCCTGGTCTGCGCCGTGCCGACGGTGATCCTCGCCGGTCCCGTCTTCGGCCGCTGGCTCTCGGCCCGGCTGAGCATCGAGCCGGACCGGGCCCTGGTGGACCAGTTCACCCACCGCGGCGCCCTCGAGGAGCGCGACGGCGGACGCGACCTGGCCGGGGCCGGCGTGCCCGCGCGGGAAGCCGGCACCGGCACCCGCCGCCGGGCGGTGCCGACGCGGACCGCGGTCGTGGCCATCCTGGTGCCGGTCGCCCTGATGCTCCTGCGGACGCTGGCCGAGATCGTCCTGCCGAACGGCAACGGGGTCCGCTCCGCCGCGGTGCTGCTCGGCGAGCCCGTCATCGCCATGCTGGCCGGTTTCCTGTTCGCGCTGTTCGCCCTCGCCCTGCTGCGCGGCCGCGACGGCGAGTCCGTCCGGCGGTCCCTCGCGGACAGCCTGAAGCCGGTCGTCGGCATCCTGCTCATCATCGGCGGCGGCGGCGCGTTCAACGAGGTGCTGCAGGACTCGGGCATCAGCGACGCGGTCGGCTCCGCGGCCGCCGGGCTCAGCATCAGCGTGCTGGTGCTCGGCTGGCTGCTGGCGCTGATCCTGTCCGCCTCCACCGGCTCGGCGACAGTCGGGATCGTGTCCTCGACCGGCATCGTCGCGCCCCTCCTGACGGCCGGCGGCAGCTGGTACACCTCGATGGTCGTGGTCGCCATCGGCGCCGGCTCGATCGGCCTGAACTACGTCAACCACGCGGGTTTCTGGCTGGTGAAGGAATCCTTCGGCATGTCGATGGGCCAGGCCACGAAGCTGCACACCACGGTGCAGACGCTGGTCAGCGTCCTGGGGCTGGTCATGCTCCTGGTGCTGAACCTGTTCGTCTGACGTGGTTCCGCGACGCGGTGAAGAGCTCCGCCACGGGCCGTTGCGGGTCGTACGCGGGCCAGCCCGGGTCGCCGGTGCGGGCGAACGCGATCCAGGCCGCGTGCATCCGGGCGGCGAGGCCGGGCGGGACGGGATCGGGGCCGAGCAGGCCCGTTTCGCCGTGCAGCCAAGGCTTTTCGGCGAGGTCGAAGACAAACGGCAGCTCCACGGTGTGAGCCGCGCCGAGCCGTCCGTCCAAAGCCGTCGAGCGGTAGCCGAACGAGTAGAGGTGCGTGCGACCGTCCGAGATCCGCGCGTGGGCCTGCGCCAGACGCGCGGTCCCGGCCCCGAACAGGGTCTCACCCAGCGCTGCGGAAGACCCCAGCTTTCCTTGCGGCACCAGGTAAAGGTTGCCCTCCTCGGTGTTGGTGCCGAGCAGCAGACCGACGTCGGGGGCCGGGCCGGCGGCGAGACCGTCGGCGGGCTGGACCGGGAGGACCAGGCTGAACGGGCTCAGTCCGGCGAGCGGGTCCGTGGCAGTTTCGGTGCGTAGATCGAGGCCCGCCAGCGTCGGCAGGATCGCCAGGAAACGCTCGTCCGGGATCGGTGCGAACGCCTCGGCGACCGGTTCGACGCCCAGTGCGGCGGCCGCCGCGGCGGTGACGCGGCGCGCCTGCTCCGGGGTGAACGCGCCGGTGCCGTTGCCGCTCTGGACGATCGCCCGCCGGAACAACCCCTTGGCTTCCGGCGTCGCGAGCAGTGCGCCGGTGAGGGTGGCGCCCGCGGACTGGCCGAAGACGGTGACGTTGCCCGGGTCGCCGCCGAAGACCGCGATGGTGTCCCGCACCCAGCCGAGTGCGGCGAGCACGTCGAGCAGCCCACGGTTGGGCGGGGCACCGTCCAGGTCGAGGAATCCGGGGATGCCGACGCGGTAGTTCACCGTCACAAGAACAACGCCGTCGCGGGCGAACGCGCTGCCGTCGTAGAGCGCGGCGCGGGCCGAGCCGGTGACAAAACCGCCGCCGTGCACGAAAACCATGACGGGACGCCGGTTTCCGTCGGCGGCGGGCGTGCGGACGTCGACGGTCAGGTACTCCTCACCCCGCACCCAGCCGGGCCCGAAATACGGGGTCATGTCGAGCCGGCCGAAATCGCGGACCGGCTGGGGCGCCGTCGGCGAAGGCGCCGTGCCATCTCGGTCACCGGACCAGCCCGGGTGCGGCGCGGGCGGGGCGAACCGGCCGGCGCCGACCCGGGCCGCCGCGTACGGGATGGCGCGGTAGAACTCGCCGGACTCGTCACGTCCGCCGCGCACGGTGCCCGCCGGGGTCTCGACGATCGGATTTGCTTGCTGGGACACGAAAATCCTTTCCAGGAATCAAGCGATGCGGGAGAAGCCCGCCCACTCCTTGACGACGAACTTCGACCCGTCCCGCTCGACCTGCGCGGCTCCCTGTCCACCGAAGTGCGCGGGGAAAACAAGCGCGCCATTCTCGGCGGCCTGGCCCAGCAGCTTGTGCCGCGTGGCCCGTGCCTCGGCCGGGTCCTCGCAGAAGCAGGAATTGGTCTCCGGCGCCACGATCTGCAACGGGCTGTGCACCAGATCCCCGACGAACAGGGCCCGGTCGCCGCCGGATTCCAGCGTGAGCACCGACGAGCCGGGGGTGTGGCCGGGCGCCAGGTCGAGGCGCAGGTTCTTGTCGATCCGGTACGACCCGTCCCACCGGTGCGCCAGCCCCGCCTGGTGGACCGGCGTCACGCTGTCCTCGAAGACGTTCTGGTTGCCGCGGCCGAACACCGTCTCGTACTCGTTGGCCGGGTCCCAGAACTCGAAGTCCTGGCGGGTCATCAGGTACGTCGCGTTCGGGAAGGTCGGCACCCAGGCGCGGCCGTCGAGCCGGGTGTTCCAGCCGACGTGGTCGATGTGCAGGTGGGTGTTGACCACCACGTCGACGTCCTCGGGCCGGACCCCGGCGGCGGCGAGATTGTCCAGGTAGGCGGTGTCGCGGCGGCTCCACACCGGCGCGTAAGGCCGTTCCTTGTGGTTGCCGACGCCGGTGTCGACGAGGATCGTGCGGCCCTCGCTGCGCAGCAGCCAGGACTGGATCGCCGACTGGCACTCGCCGGTCTCCGGGTTCCAGAAGTCCGGCGCCAGCAGGCCGCGGTGCTCGTCGGCCGCGCCTTCGGGGTGATCCGGGAAGAACTGGCCCGGGGTCATTTCGACCGAGCCGTAGAACTCCTTGATCCGGGTGACCGTGACGTCTCCCAGGGTGAGCTGCTCCATGTGGTCCCGTCCTCGGTTTCGGTGGCTGAGACCGAGCCTGGACGCCGGCGGCGGGCACGAGCCACTCCCGCGTTGTCCTACCCCGCGGAGGGTGTGGCTGGGCCCGGCGGTGCCGCGGATACTGGGGGAATGGACGGACCTGGACCGCTCGGCGACTTCCTGCAAGCCCGGCGGGCGCGGCTGCGGCCCGAGGACGTCGGGCTGCGTGACCTCGGCCCGCGCCGGCGCGTCAGCGGGCTGCGTCGCGAAGAACTGGCGCAGCTGGCGGGGGTCAGCGTCTCGTACTACACGCGGCTGGAGCAGGGCCTGTCCCGCGGCGCCTCGGCCGAGGTGCTCGACGCGATCGCCCGCGCCCTGCGGCTCGACGGCCACGAGCGCGACCACCTCGACCGGCTCGCCGGCGCCTCCCGCCACATGCCCCGGGTCCGCCGTCCCCGCCCGGAAAAGCTCGCCGACGAGACGCGGGACCTCCTGCGCGCCGTCGACGGCGTCCCGGCGCTGGTGCTCGGCCGGCGCACGGACGTGCTGGCCTGGAACGCCCTCGGCCACGCGCTGCTGGCCGGCCACCTGGACTTCGCCGGCCCGGAAACCCCGGCCCAGCGCCCGAACATGAGCCGGCTGGTCTTCCTCGACCCACATTGCCGCGAGCTGTACACCGACTGGAAACGCAAGGCCCGCGCCGTCGTCGGCAACCTGCGCATCGCCGTCGGCAAGCACCCGGACGACCCGCTGCTCGCGGAGCTGATCGGCGAGCTGACCATGAAAAGCCCGGAGTTCGTCGCCCTGTGGGCCGACCACCGCGTCCTCCCCTGCGACGCCGCGTCCTACGAACTGCACCATCCCGCCGTCGGCATGGTGACGGTGACCCAGCAGACGCTGGCGGTCGCCCGTTCACCGGAACAATCGTTGATCGTGTGCACGACGCCTGCTGGGTCTGCTTCGGAGGAAGCGCTCGCATTGCTCCGGTCGGCTCGAGTGGCGTCCGCGGACCATCTGGCAGGCAAGGAAATCAGGCCGGCACCTCCGGCTTCGGCGGCGCATCCGACACCCGGTCGAAGCCCGCTTTCCGGTTGATCCCGGCGGTGATCGTGACCACGCGGCGGCGGGGCAGGAACCGGGCGCCCCAGGTTTTCCACCGGTTGCTCGCCCGGCCGGGGTAGGAGGCGTGCTTGCCGCGCGCGAAGTCGTCAAGGGTTTCCGCGGCGACTGCCTCGGGGGTGTCGGTGGCGCGGGGGTCCATGGTGGCGGTGGTGCCGTCGAAGAAGCCGGTGGCGACCGGGCCGGGATGCGCGGCCATCACCCGGATTCCCGACCCGTTCAGCTCTTCCGCGAGGGCTTCGCTGAACGACAGGACAAACGCCTTCGTCGCCGCGTAGCCGGCCTGGTACGGCATGGGCTGGAAGGCGGCCGACGAGGCGACGTTGATGATCCCGCCGCGCCCGCGGCCCCGCATTTCCTGGCCGAGCAGGTGGGTGAGCCCGAGCAGACCGCTGATGTTGACGTCCACGGAAAGCGCCTGCTGCTCGAACGGCCGGTCGAGAAACGGCCCCACCGAGCCAAGACCGGCGTTGTTGAGCAGCAGGTCGACATCGATGTCCCGCGCGCGCAGTTCCGCGGCGACGTGCGACGGGCCCGTCCGGTCACCGAGATCGGCGGCGATCACCTCCACCCGCACGCCGTGTGCTTCGCGGATCCGAGTCGCCAGGCGCTCGAGGGCGTCGGCCGACCGGGCGACGAGCACGAGGTTCGCGCCGCGGCGCGCGAGTTCGAGGGCATAGGCCGTGCCGATCCCCTTCGACGCGCCGGTGACCAGCGCCGTGATTCCGCTGTACTCGGTCACTTTTCCCCATCTCTCGGGCGTCGAGGCCGGTCAAGTACTTCGAGCCTCGAAGCATAACCCGACTCTAACAGCTTCAAGACTCGAAGCAAATGACTAGGCTGCGGACATGGACGGTTCGGATCTGGAGCGCGTGGTGCGCGGCAACCACGAGATCTTCATGCTCACCAGCGACCGGATCGGGGCCCTGCTCGCCAAGCACGGCCTCACCTACGCGACCGCGTCGGCGCTGTGGGCCATCGATCCGGCCAAACCGCCGGCGTCGATGAAGGCGATGGCCGAGCGGCTGTTCTGCAACGCGCCCAACCTGACTTTCCTGGCCGGCCAGCTCATCGCCCGCGGGCTCGTCGAGCGCACTGTGGACCCGGCCGACCGGCGCTCACGCGTGCTCGTCCTGACCGAGGACGGCGTCCGCGTACGCGCGGAAGTCATGCGCCACACCCTCGAGCTGACGCCGTTCGCGAACCTCGACAGCGACCAGCTGGCGACGCTGGCGCACCTGCTCGACGTAGCCCTCGGCGGCGCATCGGCCGAGGAGCCGAAATAAACCGCTAACACTCCGAAACCCGTCAGCGATACGGCGAAGGTGAAACTCAGCGCGAAGTACGCCGCCGTCGCCCTTCTCATCGCCGGACTGGCCACGGGGGCCGGGCTGGTGCCCTCGGCTCAGGCCGACACCGCACCCAAGCCCGCCTGGTGCGCGGACCACTCGAACGTCTCCATCATCGGCACCTCCGCGGACACCGGTTACGGCACCACGGGTTACCCCGCCGGCCGCGACCTGCCTTCGCCCACTCAGTACGGCTGGACCACCAAGTTCACCAACGACCTGCACGCGCAGTGGGGCACCACAGTGGACAATCGAGCCCACAATGGCGCCATGGCCAGTGATTTCCTGCCCGGCGGCCGATGGAGCGACACCACCACCGCCACCGCGGACATGGTCCAGTCCCAGCCGGACCTCGTCGTGATCGACCTCGGCGGCAACGAGTACCTGATCCAGAAGGACCCGGCCCAGTTCGCCACCGACTTCGCGAAGGTGGTCGACAACGTGCGCGCCGCGCGTCCGGACGCGACCATCCTGCTGTCCATCTACGCCGAGCTCAAGTGGACGAAGACCCCGTCGTCCCCGCCCACCCAGACGCACACCTGGAACGAGTACGCCACCCAGATCTACAACACCGCCGTCGCCAAGGGGGTCGCGCTGGTGGACCTCCGCCAGTACATCCCGCCCGCCGCGTCCGCGACGCTGCCCAACCCCTCGCCGTGGCTGCCGGACAACTTCCACCTCAACGACGCCGGCAACCTCGCCGAGTACGGCGCCTACTGGGGCTGGGCTTCCTCCATCGCCTCGATCTGCTGAGGACTGTCCACTGGGGACACCTCAGCGTTCGTAGACACCAGTCAGCCGGGCGCGGCCGAGCACGGGTGCGGTCAGCGCGGACAGGAACGTCCGAGGCCGGGCCGCCAGGACGGCATTGTCCACATCAGCCCCGAGCGCGAACAGCTGGAAGACGTAACGGTGCGGTCCATGGCCTTTGATCGGCGCGGGACCGTGGTAGCCGCGGCCGATGGTGGAACGGAGCGTCCGCACGCCGGCCGCGGGTTGCCGTCCGTTGAGGGCGCCGGGTTCGAGCGACCCGGCGGCCGGGTCGATCAGCGCGAGGCAGTGCACGGCGGGCTTGCTGAGCGGCACGTCGATGTCCTCGACGACCAGGAGCAGCTGGGCGGTGCCGGCCGGCGGCGGCGTCCAGGCCAGCTGGGGCGACCGGTCGTCACCGCCGATGTTCTTGGCGCAGTTCTCCAGCGGCATGGACTCGCCGTCGCCGAAGTGCCTGCTCGTGAGGGCCAGGGATTCGGGGCCCTGCAACGGCGGCCGATGCCACGCCATGTGCGTTTCGCCGGCCTTGCGGTTCTTCAGGAGCTGTCCGAGCAGAGTCATCGGGTTGCCTCGATTCGGCCGAGGATCTCGGCGGTGGTGGCGGTTTCGCCGAGCTTGGGGAAAACGCGCTCGACGCTGTGCCGGTGGGCTTCGGCGTCGGGATCGGTCATCGCGTCGGTGGCCAGGACGACGTGGTAACCGTGATCGGACGCCGAGCGTGCGGTCGACTCGACGCCCGAACTGGTCGAGATGCCGGTGAGTACGACCTGCGTGACGCCGAGGTCCCGCAGGAGGGTGTCGAGGCCGGTGTCGTGGAACGCGCTCCGCCGCCGTTTGGTGATCAGGTGATCGGACGGCTGGACGTCGAGTTCGTCGATGAGGTCGGCCCAGCCGGGCGCCATCGCGCCGCCGCGGGAAGGCCCGGGATCGGTGCGGCCCGGCGGGCGCCCGGTGACGTTCACCAGGACCACGGGCAGGCCGTGCCGCCGGAATTCGCCGGCCAGGCGGGTCGCCTGCTCGACGGCGGCGGAGATCGGATCGTCGCCGACGATGCCCTTCTGCAGGTCGATCACGACCAGCGCGGGGCTGGGGTCGATGGTGGTCAGTGTCATGAGTGTTGTTTCTCCTGTGGCTGCTTGACAACCGATTTGGTGCCACGCAACGCCGAAGCGATCGCGGCGAGAAAGGCCAGGGCGGCCCCGAAAGCGAACACGATCACCAGTCCGGAGTGGAACGGGCCGGCGATCAGCGACGGGAAGAACTCGCGTCCGGTCAGGGTCTGCTGCTGTGCCGCGGTCAGGTGGGCCAGGGTGCCGCTGGGTTCGAGCAGGTGCTGGATCGGGTTCACGCCCAGCTGCGCGGCGAACAGCGACGAGACCGGCGGCAGGCTGCCGACCTGCGCGGCGACGCCGGCCGGAACTCCTTGCTGGTGCAGCCCGCTGGCGAGAGCGTGCGGCAGGCTACTCGCCAGCCCAGCGATCATCAGCGAGAAGAACAGTCCGATCGAGACGGCGGTGCCGGAATTCTGGAAAGTAGCCCGCATTCCGGACGCGACCCCACGCGAGGCCGCGGGCACGCTGCCCATGATCGAGGACGAGTTGGGCGAGCCGAACATCCCGCTGGCGATCCCGTTGAGCGCGATCAGCACGGCGAAAACCCAGTAGCCGAAGTCGATCGGCAGGATCATCAGGCCGAGGAAGCTGGCGCCGAACAGCACCGCGCCGCTGGTGGCCAGGCCGCGCGAGCCCAGCCGGTCGGACAGGTAGCCGGAAACCGGGCCCGCGGCGAGGAATCCGGCGGTCAGCGGCAGCATGAAGATGCCGGCCCACAGCGGTGTGTCGCTGTAGTCGTAGCCGTGCAGCGGAAGCCAGATGCCCTGCAGCCAGATGATCAGCACGAACTGCATCCCGCCCCGGCCGATCGAGACGGCCAGCCCGGCGAGGTTGCCGAAAGTGAAGGCCCGCAAGCGAAAGAGCGACAGCTGGATCATCGGCGCGGCCACGCGGTTCTCGATCGCGACGAACGCCGCCAGGAGAATCAGCCCGCCGGCGATCAGGACTTCGACCAGCGGGTTGGTCCAGCCCATGGTGTGCCCCTGGTACGGCTGCAGGCCGAAGGTGACCGCGATCAGGACCGCGCTGAGGCCGACCGCGAAGGTGAGGTTGCCCCACCAGTCGATCCGGCCGCCGCCGCGTTTCCCGGGATCACGCAGGGTGCGGTAGGCCCAGAGCGTGAAGAACACCCCGACCGGCACGTTCACCCAGAACACCGCCCGCCAGTCCCAGGCCGACAGCAGTCCCCGGCGACCAGGCCGATGAACATCCCGGCCAGGCCGGCGACCTGGTTGATGCCGAGCGCGAAACCGCGTTGCTCCTCGGGGAACGCGTCGGTCAGGATCGCGGCCGAGTTCGCGGTCAGCATCGAGCCGCCGACCGCCTGCAGCACCCGCCAGCCGATCAGCCACATCGCCCCGTGGCCGCCGTCGAACGGGTCGAACGACAGCAGCACCGAGGCGACGGTGAACACGGCGAACCCGGCGTTGTAGATCCGGACCCGGCCGTACATGTCGCCCAGCCGGCCGACCGTGACCACCAGCACGGCCTGGACCAGCCGGTAGCCCATGATCATCCACAGCAGGTACGCGATGTTGCCCGGCGCTAGCGGGTCGAGGTGCACGCCGCGGAAGATCGCCGGCAGCGCGATCAGTACGATCGAACCGTCCAATGAGGACATGAAGACCGCGGCGGTGGTGTTGGTCAGCGCCGTCCACTTGTACCGGTCGCCGGTCGCGCGCGGCCGGGCAGGATCCGTCATCAGCTCGCTCCCCCACGGGTCAGATGTGCTGGGCCAGCCGCTCCAGCAACGGCGCGGCCGCCCCGAGCTGCTTCAGCTCCTTCGGGGTGAACGCCCCGCTCGACAGGACCCGGGCGACGAGTTCGGCCCGCGCGTTTCGCTTGTCCTTCAACGCCTGACGGCCCGCCTCGGTCACCGTCAGCACCACGCGCCGGCCGTCGTCCGGGTCCGGGCCGCGTTCGACCAGGCCCTGGGACCGCAGTGTGCTCAGCGTCGCCCCCATGGCCTGCGCGGTGATCTGCGCCTCCCGGGCCAGCGCCGAGGAGGTGGTGGGCCCCGACCGCTCGAGGCGGGACAACGCGTTCCGCTCGGGCATCGTGAGCCCACCCTCGACGGGCACTTGCCGCACCCTCCGGATCAGCGCGCTGACGCCCACCAGCAAGGCGGAGGCGACCGCGTCAACGTCATCACTCATGTACTAAGGCTAGCTGATAAACCTGCCTTAGTAAATTCCGGTGGCCAGCCCGTCGAAGATCTCGACCAGTTCGGGCCGGTCGAACGGGCCGACGTGCGGGGCCGCGACGCTGCGCACGTCGGTCGGATTGTCCGGAGTGAGGCGATCGGCCTCGGCGATGAAGCGATCCTGCAGTGCCGGCGGGATCAGCCGGTCGCGGGTGAAACGCACGTACGTCCGGGGAATCCGGCCCCAGGTGTGCGCTTCGCCGCGGGCTTCGGCCAAGGGGATGCTGACGGGCTCGTCCGGTTCGAGCAGGTTGAGCAGCCGGCCGACCGCCTCGTCGGAGAAGTCGCCGGCGAGGCACTGCTTGATGCCCTCGATCACGGACGGGTCGGCCGAGCGCCAGTTGATCCGGGCCACGCCGAGGACCGCCGGATCGGCGACCATCGCCCGGATCACGTTGGGCAGCAGGCTTTCGCGGTTCTCCGGCGTTTCGAGGTAGGCGGTCATATTCGGCAGGTCGACGCAGCAGTAGGCCGCCAGGTACACGACCCGGTCGAGCAGCTCGGGAACGGCGTTGCCGACCCGGCTCACGGTGACGCCGCCCTGGCTGGCGCCGGCCAGGATCGCCGGCCCGTGACGGCGGGCGCGGCGCACCACGTCCACCACCCGCTCGACGTAGTCGTCGATGGTGAGCTTCGCCAGCGGCGACGGCTCGGTCGCCAGCCCCTCGACGTCCTGCGGGGCCTGGTACGAGCGCGGGAAGAACCCTTCGGTGCCGTGCCCGGGCAGGTCGACGGCCACACATCGGTGCCCTCGCAGGGTGAGCTCGGTGATCAGCCCCGAGCAGAAGTACGCCGAGGAATTGGTGCCGTGGACGAAAACCAGGGTCGGCGACGGGCTGGTGGTCATCGGGATTCTCCTTGCTGTGAGTGGTGGTTCGGCCGGGTCATCGGCCACAGCGGCGGACTGTCCGCCACCCGCACCGGCTCGCCGAGGTCGGTGAAGCCGTGACGCAGATAGAGGGCGCGGCTCCGGGGTGAACTCGCCTCCAGGTACACGGCGAGCCCGTCGGCGTCCGCGCGCGCCAGCCCGTGCCGCAGCAGCAACGAGCCGAGTCCGGCGCCCTGCCGTGCGTTCGCCACTCCCATGCACGAGAGATAGAGGTGCGGTTCGCGACGGGGATGCCGTTCGGCCAGCGCCTGTCCCAGGTTGGCCAGCCGCACACCGTTCTCGCCGAAAACCGGGTCGGGCGCGTCCTCTTCCAGGACCTGGCCCGCGTCCAACGCCAGCCACACCGCCGCGCCCTCACCACGGCCGAACAGGTAGGCCTCGCCGCTGTCCAGCAGCTGCCCGTAGAAAAACGACTGGAGACGGCCGCGTTCCGCCGCGTCCGGGAAGAGCCAGGAGGCGACCGGATCGTTCATGAACGCCTCGGTGAGGACGCCCGAGACCGTCGGCCGGTCCTGCTCCTTCGCCTGCCGCACGAGTGCGTACGGTGTATCTTCGGTCATGCGTACACCGTATCCAGACAATCCACCGATCGACCTGAAAACCGCTGGTGGAAGCAAGAAAGTGTACTATCGTCCGGGAAAGTGAACTAGTACATTCAGCCGGATCGGAGAAGGCCCATGCCTGCGGAACCGCCGTACCGGCGCATCGTCGAGGAGATCCGCGGCCGCATCCGAACCGGCGAGTTACGGCCAGGCGAGCGGATCCCGTCGGTCCGGCAGCTCGCCCGGTCCTGGGGTGTCGCCGCCGCGACCGCGACCAAGGCGATGGCGGCGTTGCGCGAAGACGGGCTGGTCGAGGCGAAGGTCGGTTCCGGCACGGTGGTCAGCGTCCAGCGCAAGCCGCCGGCCGCGCCGCCGCGGGCCGTCGGGGCCAAGCAGCCGCTGAGCCGGAAGCACGTTCTCCGCGCCGCCATGGCGATCGCCGACGTCGAAGGGCTTGACGCGGTGTCGATGCGGCGGCTGGCGGCCGAACTCGGCGCCGCGCCGATGTCGCTTTACCGGCATGTGGCGAACAAGGACGAACTCGTCACGCAGATGGCCGACGAGGCCTTCGGTGAAGCCGCGCTACCCGCGGAAGGGCCGGACGGGTGGCGGGCGAAGCTCGAGCTGATCGCGCGTCGGCAATGGGAACTGTGCCGTCGTCACCTCTGGCTGCCCAGGGCCGTTTCCTTCACCCGCCCGGTTCTCGCGCCGAACATGATGGCGCACACCGAATGGACCCTGCGCGCGCTTGACGGGCTCGGGCTGCCGATGGCCGTCCGGACCCGCGAAGCGCTCACGCTCCACGGCCTGGTGATCACCGTCGCGCTGGCCCTGGCGGCCGAGGTCGAATCGGAGCAGGAAACCGGCGTGACGCTCGACGGGTGGCGGCTGGCCCAGCGCCAGCGCACCGACCAGCTCCTCGAAAGCGGCCGCTTTCCCTTGCTGGCCGCCATTCCCCCGGACACCGCGTCCGACCTCAATGGACTGTTCGAGTACGGACTCGCCTGCCATCTCGACGGTTTCGCCGCGCTCGTCGAGCGCCCGTAGGCAGCTACACCGTCGCGATGGCCGGATCGCTGGTCGAGGCCTTCCCGTTCTCCACATGCCCGGAAAAGCGGCGGACGTACGCCTGGTCGGCGTCGATCGTCACGGTGATGTCGTACCACTGATTCGCCTGGCTGACGCCCCAATTCGGCACGACCTGAGACGCGCCCGCAGCGACGTTGTAGGTGTAGCTCTGGGACGGGTCGTAGGCGTCGGTCCCGACGAACCGGACCGGTGAGCTGCCGGGATTGACGAAGGTGAGCGTGACGTGGCCGCTCGTGGCGTCCTCCCGCGCGACGACCTCCGGGCCCACCGAACCGGTGGTGCCGGCCAGCTCGCGCAGCCAGCCGTTCGGTCCGAAGATCGAAAGCTGGTACTCCGCGCCGCTCGGCAGGGCCCAGCTGTCGGTCTCGGATCCGCCCGCGCCGACGGTGTACACCCAGGGGATGTCGGTGCGGATCTTCGAGGTGATGTAGAAAGACGCCCCGGCATCACCTGAATTGAGGAAGGTCAGGTACATCCGGCCGTCCTTCGCCTCGGTGTCGACGGCGAGGTTGTACGGCAGCGGGCGAGCCTTGCGCAAACCGCTCTCCTGCCGGGGAAGCGAGCCGTCGGCGGGCGGCACCGGCGTGTAGACCGGCGGGGTGCTGTGGTCGGGCGGCGGCGCGTAACCGCCGGTGTCGGGCAGGCCCGGGACCGTGCTGTTCGCCCCGGTGAAGTCGAACGCGCGGGTCAGGTCGCCGCACACCGCGCGCCGCCACGGCGAGACGTTCGGGCTGTGCACGCCGAACCGCTGCTCGATGAACTGGATGACCGAGGTGTGGTCGAAGGTCTGGGAGCAGACCCAGCCGCCCACGCTCCACGGGGAAAGGGCCAGCAGCGGGACCCGCGGACCGAGCCCGTACGGGTTGTCCTTCTGGTAGCCCGCCGAGGCGCCGCCCTCGTAGACCTCGCCGGTGGTGTCCGCAGTGGACAGTCCCCAGTTCGTGTTCAGCGGCGGGAACGGCGGCACGACGTGGTCGAAGAAGCCGTCATTCTCGTCGTAGGTGATCAGGAAGACCGTCTTGCTCCACACGTCCGGGTTCGAGGTGAGCGCGTCGAGGATTCCCGAGATGTACCAGGCGCCGTAGTTGGCCGGCCAGGACGGGTGCTCGCAGTAGGCCTCGGGCGCGGCGATCCAGGACACCGACGGCAGGCTGCCCGACTGCACGTCCGCGCGCAGCCGGTCGAAGAGCCCGTCGCCGTTCTCCACGCTGGTGCCGGTGCGGGCCTTGTCGAACAGCGGGTCGCCGGCCTGGGTGTTCTGGTACTGCTTGAAATACAGCAGCGAGTTGTCGCCGTAATTGCCGATGTACGGGTTGTCCGTGGTCCAGCCCCAATGGCCGGCGAGGTCCAGTCCGTGCCCGGCGTCCTGATAGACCTTCCACGAGACCCCGGCCGCCTCCAGCACTTCCGGGAACGTCGACCAGCCGTAACCCGCCTCCTCGTTCCCGAGCACCGGCCCGCCGCCCGAACCGTCATTGCCGACGTAGCCGGTGTACAGGTAATAGCGGTTGGGATCGGTGGAGCTCATCAGCGAGCAGTGGTAGGCGTCGCAGACGGTGAACGCGTCGGCCAGGGCGTAGTGGAACGGAATGTCGCCGCGGTTCAGATAGGCCATCGTCGGCTGGTTCTTCGCCGGGATCCAGCCATTCCACGCTCCGCGCTGCCACGCGGCGTGCGTTCCGTTCCAGTCGTGGTTCAGGTCCTGGAAAAACGTCAGGCCGAGATCGTCCTTGTCCGGCCGGAACGGCAGGGTCACCTGCCCGCCGGAATCGGGCTGGTGCCACACGGACTGCCCGCCCGGCAGGTAGACCGGCCGCGGGTCGCCGAAGCCGCGGACCCCGTTCATCGTGCCGAAATAATGGTCGAACGACCGGTTCTCCTGCATCAGCACGACGATGTGCTCGACGTCGGCGATGGTGCCGCTGGAGATCGCGGCCGGAATCGACGCCGCGCGGGCGATGCTCGGAATCGACGAAGCCGCGGCCGTCGCCGCGGCCAGCTGGAGAAATCTGCGGCGATTGACCTCGACCATCACGACCTCCTCGCTGCCGCCGACCGCGAGATCCGTTGTCTCCCAACCGGGTGCCAAACGTCGAAAGGATGAGGCGGGCGCCCGCGCCCTGTCAACCGACGATCGGCGCGATCTTCTCCCGGAAGGACTTACGGACATCCACGCATGCCCGATCGGCCGTCCCGCGCGCCGGCGGCGTCGCCCATTTGCCGCCGGCGCGCGCGGTCATTTGCGGTATTTGACCGCGACCTGTTCGGCGAGATCCTGGGAGCGCTGGAGTGCTTCCTTGGCCGTCAGGTCGCCGGCGATGGCGGCGCTGAACAACGCCGAGGTCTTGTTGCCGAGGTCCTGGAACTCCTGCACGTCGACGAACTGGATCCCCACCGTCGGCCGGGGCTGCACGCCCGGTTTCAGCGGGTTGACCGACTCGATGGCGAGCTCGGTCGGGCTCGCGAACGCCCCCGAATCCGCCAGGTACTGCGGGTCGCTGTAGGTCGACCGGCGCTTGCCCGCGGGTACCTTCGCCCCGCCCAGGGTCTGGGCGGCCAGCTGCTCGTACTTCTTGCCCGAGGCCCAGGAGATGAACTTCCAGGCCGCGTCCTGGTGCTTGCTCGCCCGCTCGATGCCCCACGCCCACGCGTAGAGCCAGCCCGAGGAGCCGGTGTTCACCACCGGCGCGGCGACGTAGCCGATCTTGCCCCGTACCAGGCTGTCCGGGGCTTCGAGCTGGGTGGCGCCCGCGGTCGCGTCGTACCACATCGCGACCTTGCCCTTCAGCATCGCGTCGAGGCATTCCGCGTAGCCGGCATTGGCGGCGTTGTCCTCGCCGTGGTCGTGGGCCAGGCCGATGTAGAACTTCGCGCCGGCGGCGAATTCGGGCGAGTCGACGGTGGCCTGCCAGTCGGCACTGAACCAGGCGCCGCCGAAAGTGTTCACCACCGTGGTCAGCGGCGCGATCATCTCGCCCCAGCCCGGCTGGCCGCGCAGGCAGATCCCCCGCATGCCCTTGCCCGGCTGGTCGGCCGCGGCCGCCGCGTCGGCGACCTGCTGCCAGGTCGGGGTGGCCGGCAGCTTGATCCCGAGCTGGTTCAGCACGTCGAGCCGGTACATCAGGAACGAGGACTCGCCGTAGAACGGCTCGGCGTAGACCTTGCCGTCGTCGCCGGTGAGCGAGGCCTTGATGGAATCGATGATGTCGGCCTGGTCGAAATCGGTGTCTTCGGCGGCGTAGTCCGACAGCGGCGCGAGCAGGTTCCGACGGGCGAACAACGGCGTCTCGAAGTTGCTGATCGAGGCGACGTCGTAGCGGCCGGCCTGGGCGGAGAACTCTTTCTGCACCTCGTCGCGCAGCTGGTTCTCCGGCCGCAGGGTGAAATTGACCTTGATCCCGGTGTCCCGGGTGAAGACGTTCGCGGTGAGCTGCTGAAGCTCGACCATCTGCGGATTGTTGACCATCAGCACGTTGATCGTCTCGTTGTCCTGCTTCGGCGTCCCGCAGGCCTGGGCGCCCAAGAGCACCGCCGCCACCGGAAGAACGAGGAAAACCCAACCACGCCGCGCGCTCTCGACCATCCCAGCCGTTCCTCCCACCTCATGGCGCGGCCTCCGATCACCAGTGATCGCAAAAATCACCGGAAAGGGTGGCAACGTCGTCACCATCGGTACGTGTGATCGCACGCAAGGTACCCGACCACCCCCGATCAGGCGAGCCGAACGTGGCATCAGGCCGAATATTTGCTACAAGCCGCCCTCGACGGCACCCGTCCGGCGCCACGGCGGGGCGGGAGCCCGCCCATGATCAGCTGCGTACAGCCCCCGGAAATACTGCGGCGATTACCGGTAAATAGCGACGAGTCGTTTTCCTCGCCCAGTCGGGGGGAATTATCGCCTCCGGTTGCGCCCGGCGGGATGAATGGCACAAGAATCGGGCTCATGCGCGCCAGGCGGTTTGCCTCGATCTCAGCCAGTGTCGCCGCCGCCGTGTGCGTGGTGGCCATTGTGGCCTCCCCCGGCGCGACTGCCGCGCCGTTGCCGGGCGGGCTCGGCCCGTGCCTCGGAAACGCTTGCCCCAACCCTTATCCGCCCGTCGGCAACGGCGCGATCGCCGGCCGCGACGAAGGCATCAACGTCTACGTCGGCGGTGGCTTCCAGGTGGGCGGCGCGGCCGCGGAAGCCGAGGGGAAACTGGTGGTGCTCGGCGATTTCGCCATGGCGAAGCGCGCCGGTGCGTCCTCTGTGTACAACGTCGGCATCGTGGGCGCCGGCTCGCGGGTGCCGCCGCCGGACGGTTCGGATTTCCTGACCACCGGCGGCGGCGTGACCGTCGCGCCGGGCCAGCGGCTGCTCGCCGACGGCGGGGTCGTCCGGCACGCGGGCGCGTTGACCGGCACCGTCACCGGCACGACGAAGGCCGACCCGGACGCGGCCAAGCCCTACCGCGACCTGCGCGCCCAGCTCACCGAAGCCAGCCACTGTTACGCGTACCCGGATTCCGGCCCGCGCCCGGCCACGGGCACGGCCCGCAACGAGGGCTACCGGACCCTCTTCACCGGCGACGGGAAATCGGCACTGCAGGTGTTCACTGTGGACTTCGACCTGACCGGCCGGGGCGGCGCCATGCAGGGCCTGGAATTCCAGGGCATCCCGGCCGGCGCGACGGTGCTGGTCAACCTGACCGGCGCCGCCCGCGCGATCAACACCTACAGCGGAGACCTCGCCGACCAGGACGGGTTCAACAAACTGCGGGAACGGCTCCTGTGGAATTTCCCGGACGCCACCAGCGTGCGAATCGCCGGCGGCGCGCAATTCCAGGGCAGCGTGCTGATCGGGAACCAGAGCAGCCTCGCGACGGTCACCGCATCCGGCATGAACGGCCGCTTCTTCACCACCGGCTCCCTGCTGCACACCTCCGAAGCCACCGGCGGCGGCGGACAGGAACTCCACGCTTACCCGTTCAACGGCGACCTGCCCGACTGCACCACGACTCCGACCACCAGCCCCAGCTCACCGACGACTTCCAGCCCCACCTCGTCCAGCCCGACCAGTTCCAGCCCCACCTCCTCTAGCCCCACCTCCTCTAGCCCCACCTCGTCCAGCCCGACCACGAGCAGCCCGACCAGCAGCAGCCCCACTTCTTCCAGCCCGACCTCCCCCAGCCCGACCAGTTCCAGCCCCACCTCGTCCAGCACCGCGACGAGCAGCCCCACCAGCAGCAGCACGGCACCCACCACGAGCCCCACGTCCACGACATCGAGCACGTCGAGCACCCCCGGCGGCCCAGGGCCGACCACCGGCACCAGCCCAGGTCAGCCGGTCGGCCCCGGCACCGGTCCGGGAACCGGCCCGTCCGGTGGCAAGCCGCTGGCGTCCACCGGGTCCGATCTTCGCGGCACGCTGACCGTCGGCGTCTTCCTGCTGGCCCTCGGCGGCGCACTGGTGGCCCTGACCATCCGTCGCAAGCGCCGCGAATCCTGATCCACCCCCCGCGGGCTGCTGTAATGGCCCGATGAACCCGACGATCGCGCAGTGTCTGGAGGACATCCGCGGGCGCGACAACGCTGCCCGGAGCCGCGCGTTCGAGGCGGTCATCACGGCCACGCGCCAGTACCGCAAGAAGTACGCCAAGCTGTGGAGGACGGACCAGGTCAGGCCAGCGAGGAAGCCAGCTTGATCCAGCGGTCCAGCAGAAGAGCCGCGGCACCGCTGTCCACCGCAGCGCGGGCTCGGTCCAACCCGTCGGCGAAAGCGTCCTCAAACGACACCGCGCTCCCCCCGTGTGCGGCCAGCCCGCCGGCAGCGTTGGCGAGAACGGCGTCACGCGCGGCTCCGGGAGCGCCGCTGAGCACCGTGTGGACGGCCTTCGCGTTGTACGCGGCATCGCCGCCGAGCAGGCCGTCCGGCTCCGGGCGGGCCAGGCCGAAACGGGCGGTGTCGAACGTCGTCATCCGCACGCCGCCCGCGGTCGTCCACACGTCGGTGGGGGCGGCGGTGGTGATCTCGTCCAGCCCGTCGTGGCCGCGGACGACCAAGGCACTCGTGCCGCGTTCGGCCAGCACCGCGGCCAAAACCGGGGCGATCTGGACGTTCGAGCAGCCGACCAGTGCGGCGCCGGGACGGGCGGGGTTGGTCAGCGGCGCCAGGTAGTTGATCGCGGTGGGCACGCCGAGGGTGCGCCGGACCGGGGCCGCGTGCCGGAGGCCGAGGTGGAAAGCCGGCGCGAAGGTGAAGCCGATGCCCAGCTCGGTGACGCACCGGGCGACCTGCGCGGCGGTGAGGGTCAGCGGCAGGCCGAGGGCTTCCAGGACGTCCGCGGAACCGCTCTTGGACGAGACCGAGCGCCCGCCGTGCTTCACCACCGGGGCGCCGGCGGCGGCCGTGACGATCGCGGCCATGGTGGAGATGTTCACCGTGTGCGCGCCGTCGCCGCCGGTGCCGACGATGTCGACCACCCCGGACCCGTCCACCGGCAGCGGCACCACCCGCGCCATCAGCGCGTCGAGCAGGCCGCTGATCTCCGCGGCGGTCTCCCCCTTGGCCCGCAACGCGACCAGGAGCCCCGCGAACGCGACCGGCTCGTGGCTGTCGTTCATCACCTCGCCCATGGCCCACCGGGTGTCGTCCGCGGTCAGGTCCTCCCCGCGCAGGAGCGCGGCGAGCAGGCGGGGCCAGGTAGGTGCGGTCACGGCGGTCTCCTCGACGCGGCCCCGGATCGAGGGCGTGGTTGCTTCGGCGCCCGATTCTAACGAGCTGCAGCCCTCTCACCGGCTCGGGTGCGCGAGACCGTCCACAGTAGACACGACGTCCGGCGGCACTCAGCCCGGCCTGGGCGTCCACCTGGGAAACGTCCACCGCCGCATCCCCCGCGCGGGGGTTAATGCCCGGCACCCACGTCATACGCCCACGCGGCGGAGGTTTCACCGGCGCACCCCGCCGCGCTGTCGTCGCGCGAGCGGGGGCGGGGATGGGGTGCCGGGCCCGCGTAGGGGGCGGGCCCGGCACCAACCCGCAAGGCCATTCGAGAAGCCGCCGGTGTACGGCCAGGCAACAGGCGCCCGGGTCGGCAACCCCTGGTTCGATCAAGCGTCCGTCCCAGTGAGTAGGTTGACGGGAAAAGCTCACGAAGAAGGGACGACAGTGGTGAAGCTGCGACAAGCAGGCGGGCGAGTGATCCTGCTCGCGACGGGGGCGCTGGTCGTGGCGGCGGTAGCCGCCTGCGGGGGAAGCCAGACGGCGTCGGGCAGCTCGGGTGGTTCCGCGTCGGCCGAAGCGCCGGCCACCAGCCAGGACCAGGCCGGAGCCGCCGGAGGGGGCCAGCCGGCCACCGCGAAGGCGCCGCAGAACGGCGGCGCGTGCAAGGCCGCCGACCTGAAGGCTGCTTTGGGCTCGAAGCAGGAAGTGCCCACGGACGTGCAGGGTCAGCTCGGCGCGGCCGGCACCCACTACAAGGCCGACCTCGTGTGGACCAACCACTCCGGCCACTCGTGCACCATGCAGGGCTTCGGCGGGGTCGACGTGGTCGGCCCGAGCCAGGGGGCGGACCACGCGACGTTCTCGTTGCCCCGCATGGGCGACACCCCGGCCGTGGTCAAGCTCGCGGCCGGCGGGACCGCGCACACCACGATCACCTACATCGACCCGAGCGGCGCCCAGCCCGCCTCGCAGTCCGGCCGGTTGTGGACGCCGACCCACCTCTCGGTGACGCCGCCGAACGAGACCGCGCACCTGTCCGTCCCGTGGACGCTCGGCACGCCGTTCTACCAGGACGCGGAGGCCGGCATCGCCGCCGCCGGGATCTCGTCGGTCACCGCCGGTTCCTGAGCCCGGGAATCGCCTGGCCGGCCCTGGGAGAGGCCGGCCAGGCGACAACCTCCACTGTGGACAGTTCCGCTCACCCGGCCGGCGGACGGGCGACCCGCTGCCGGATGTCCTCCAGCGCCTGCTCGAGCCCGGCTTGGTTGCCCGGGGTGAACCACGTCGAGCGAAGCTGCTCGTTGATGCCCCCGGGTGTTTCGTGCGCCTGGCCGAGGTCGGCCAGGCTGGTCCCGTAATCGTCGAGGGCCGCCTCGACGCCCGAGAACATCGTGCGCACATACCGTTCCGCCGCGTCGGGCGCGACGCCTTGCCGCGTCATCCAGCGGGCCACGGTGTCCAGGTAGTGCAGGTGGGTCGAGATCGACGCGGTGGCGGCAGAAAACGCGTCGAGGATCTCCGGGCGCGGAGCCACCACGGTGCCGCCGAGCCGGTTGAACAGCTCCTCGACCACGGGGTGCCCGGGATACAGCGCAGTGATGCCCCGTCGTTGCCGCACGGCCGGCAGCGGAATCGCGCGGACGACCGTCACCTCGTTGTCCAGCAAGGCATTCAGCTCCTCGACGGACCAGGCCGCGACGGCGCTGACCAGGACCCGGTCACCGGGTACGTCGAGCGGCTCGAGCACGTCGCGGACCACGTCGGGGCGGACGGCCAGCAGCACCAGCTCCGCCTGGTCGACCACCGACTGGTTGTCCTCGCAGACCTGCACCGCGCGGTGCCGGGCCGCCAGCTCGTCCGCGGTTTTCGCGTTGCGCGGGGAAAGGAAGATCGCCGGGGTGTCCACGGCGACGTCGCGGAGCCCGTCCACCATGGCGGCGGCGATCTCCCCGGCCCCGATGATTCCGATGGATTCGACCATGCTCCGGACGTTACGGGCCGATCAGCCGCGCGGGCTACTTGCGGCTCGCCGTGTAGTTCCGGAACAGCAGGTAGGTGTCGACGATGTCGGACGCCGCGCTCTGCACCGACCGGTAGATCCCCCACTTCGGCCGCACGTAGTCGCCCTGGTCGGGAATGTTCACCTTGGTCAAACTGCCCTGCGCGGCGATCGGCGCGCCCGAGCCGGCGCCGTTGCGAATCAGGAACGCGGCGGTCCCCTTGGCGCCGATGGTCAGCGTCCACTGCACGCTGACCCACTTGTCCCGCAACGGCGCCAGCTCGGTCGACGCGATGCTGGGCGAACCGGCGTTGGCGTACGCCCGTGCCGAGATGAACTCCTTGCCACCACTGCGGGTCAGGTCCAGAGTCACCCAAGGCCCCGCGTTGGTCGAGGGGGTCTTGGTCTGGAAGATGTGCGTGAACTTGCTGGTGCCGTGCAGGGTCGACGGCATGTACATGTCGTACGCGATGGTCCAGGTCTCGCCGTCGTGCATCTTGAGCGCGGCGCCGTTCTGCACCATGCCCTTGACCTCGGTGCGCTGGCGGTCGCCGCCGCCGGTGGTGTCCCGGTCGTCGCGCCAGATGTTGAACCGGTAGTGGTCGCCGCCCTCGGCGTAGACGTACTTGCGGGCCGGGTGGAGGTGCCCCCGGTCGGCCTCGACGCCCTCGAAGGCGTTCAGGCCGTCGGTGGACGGCACGGGATGCCACAGCGGAGCCGCTTTCGGCGACCAGGGCGCGGCGTTGGCCGGAGACCCGAGTGCGACCGGCACGGCGACCGCGGCGACGGCCATCGTGCGGAGCGCGGTCCGGCGGGGGAACGCGCGGGAGAACGGGGAATCAGACATTTCGGTGTGTCCTTCCTGGCTGCGGTGCTCAGGGGGTACACATCGGCCGGCGGGTGGCACCGGCCTCGAACGGCCGGAACATCCGATGTCTTGCGCTACGACGGTAGGGGCGAGCGGCGGACCGTGTCAACGCGCCGGCCCGCTGACCGAGACCCGGCCGCGGGCCGGAAAGCGCGCCAGGAAGCCATTCTGAACAAGACGCCGGAGCGCTACCCAGGGCAGCGCCGGGTAACTTTGGGTGACAACCAGCGTGGTGTGAAGACAGCCGTCCGCGAGTCACTAACGTAGGGGTCCGCAGTGCCGGCGCCGCGAGTTCAGGGAGTAGTCAACCGTGTCCGATTCGTTCGTCCACCTGCATGTGCACACCGAATACTCCATGCTGGACGGCGCGGCCAAGGTCAAGCCCCTGCTCGCCGAGGCCGAGCGGCTGGAGATGCCGGCGATCGCGATGACCGACCACGGCACGATGTCCGCGGCGGCCGAGTTCTACCGGGTCGCGAAGAAGAGCCCGGTCAAGCCGATCATCGGGGTCGAGGCCTACCTGGCGCCGGAGAGCCGGTTCCACAAGAAGCCGGTGTTCTGGGGCCAGCGCAACCAGCGCGGGTCGGACGAGTTCGGTGAGGGCGGCGACGTCTCCGGTGCCGGCTCGTACACGCACATGACGATGTGGGCGCGCAATTCCCAGGGCTTGCGGAACCTGCTCCGGATGTCCTCGCTGGCGTCGTTCGAGGGCTACTACCGCAAGCCCCGGATGGACCGTGACCTGCTGGTCGAGCACCACGAGGGCATCATGGCCACCACCGGCTGCCCGTCCGGCGAGGTGCAGACGCGGCTGCGGCTGGGCCAGCGCGAGCAGGCGATCCAGGCCGCCTCGGACTACAAGGACCTGTTCGGCGCCGACAACTTCTTCCTCGAGCTGATGGACCACGGCCTGCCGATCGAGCGGTCGGTGCGCGACGGCCTGCTCGAGATCGGCCGGCTGCTGGATCTGAAGCCGGTGGCGACCAACGACTCGCACTACGTCACCCAGGACCAGGCCGAGGCGCACTCGGCGCTGCTGTGCGTGCAGGCGGGCAAGACCCTCAACGACCCCACCCGGTTCAAGTTCGACGGCGACGGCTACTACCTCAAGTCGGCCGAGGCGATGCGGGAGTACTGGGACAAGGAGGTCCCGGGCGCGGCGCAGAACACGCTGATGATCGCCGAGCGGGTCGAGTCCTACGCCGAGGTGTTCGACTTCAAAGATCGGATGCCCCGCTTCCCGGTGCCCGAGGGCAAGACCGAGGACGACCTGCTGCGCGACGAGGTGGAGAAGTTCGTCCCGAGCCGGTTCCCGGGCGGCCTGACCCAGGAGTACCAGGACCGGATCGACCGCGAGCTGGGCATCATGGCGAAGATGGGCTTCTCGGCCTACTTCCTCGTGGTCGGCGACCTGGTGCGGTGGGCGAAGAACGAGAAGATCCGGGTCGGCCCCGGCCGTGGCTCGGCCACCGGCTCGCTGGTCGCGTTCATCCTGCACATCACCGACCTGGACCCGATCGAGCACAGCCTGCTGTTCGAACGGTTCCTCAACCCCGAGCGCGTCAGCCCGCCCGACATCGACCTCGACTTCGACGACCGCCGCCGCGGCGAGGTCCTGCAGTACACGATCGAAAAGTGGGGCGCGGAGAACGTCGCCCAGGTGATCACCTTCGGCACGATCAAGACCAAGGCCGCGATCAAGGACTCGGCGCGGGTGCACTTCGGGCAGCCCGGCTTCTCCATCGCCGACCGGATCACCAAGGCCCTGCCCCCGCCCATCGCGGCGCAGGACATCCCGCTCTCGGGCATCTTCGACCCGCAGCACGAGCGGTACAAGGAAGCCACCGAAGTCCGCACGCTGACCGACACCGACCCCGAGGTCTCCCAGATCATGGGCACCGCGCGGGGCCTGGAAGGGCTGATCCGCAACGCCGGCGTGCACGCCTGCGCGGTCATCCTCTCGTCCGAGCCGCTGCTCGACGTGATCCCGCTGTGGCGGCGCGACGACGGCTCCACCATCACCGGCTTCGACTACCCCTCGTGTGAAGACATGGGGCTGCTGAAGATGGACTTCCTGGGCCTGTCGACCCTGACCATCATCGAGGACACCGTCCGCGCGGTGAAGGAGAACCACGGCCGGGACATCGACCTGGCCACCCTCGAGCTCGACGACAAGAAGACCTACGAGCTGCTGGCCCGCGGCGACACCCTCGGGGTGTTCCAGCTGGACGGCGCGGCCATGCGAAGCCTGCTGCGCGCGATGGCGCCCACGCACTTCGGTGACATCGCCGCGGTCCTCGCGCTGTACCGGCCAGGCCCGATGGCCGCGAACGCGCACACCGACTACGCCGAGCGCTCGAACGGACGGCAGCGGATCACCCCGATCCACCCCGAGCTGAAGGACGCGCTCGAGCCGATCCTCGGCGAGACCTACCACCTGCTGGTCTACCAAGAGCAGGTGATGGCGATCGCGCAGCAGCTCGCCGGCTACAGCCTCGGCGGCGCCGACCTGCTGCGCCGCGCGATGGGCAAGAAGAAGAAAGAGATCATCGAGAAGGAGTTCGAGCAGTTCCGCGCCGGCATGCTCGGCAAGGGCTTCTCCGAGCAGGCCTGCCAGACGCTCTGGGACGTCATGCTCCCGTTCGCCGGGTACGCGTTCAACAAGTCCCACACCGCCGGCTACGGGTTGGTGTCGTACTGGACCGCGTACCTCAAGGCCAACTACCCGGCCGAGTTCATGGCGGCCCAGCTGACCTCCAACGGTGACAACAAGGACAAGTCCGCGATCTACCTCGCGGAGTGCCGCCGGATGGGCATCAAGGTGCTCCCGCCGTGCGTCAACCAGTCGAACCTGCAGTTCCGCGCGATCGGCTCGGACATCCGCTTCGGCCTCGGCGCGGTCCGCAACGTCGGCGCGAACGTGGTCGACTCCATCGTCAAGACCCGCAAGGCCAAGGGCGAGTACACCTCGTTCAGCGACTTCCTGGACAAGTCGGAACTGGTGGCCTGCAACAAGCGGGTGCTGGAATCGCTGATCAAGGCCGGCGGCTTCGACTCCTTCGACACCACCCGGCTCTCGATGGTCAAGGTGCACGAGGACGCGGTCGAAGCGGTGGTGCCGCTCAAGCGCCAGGAAGCCATGGGGCAGTTCGACTTGTTCGGCTTCGGCGGCGAGGACGAGGGCGACGCGGAAGTCGCCGCCTCGTCGTCGCCGCTGGCCCACCTGAAGTTCGAGGACGAGGAGTACCCGCGCAAGCAGCTGCTCGCCTACGAGCGGGACATGCTCGGCCTGTACGTCTCGGCCCACCCGCTGGACGGCGCCGAGCGGATCCTGCGCCAGCACGCGCCGAAGCCGATCGCGCAGCTGATCGACGACGCGCCCAAGGAAGGCGAGGTCGTGCTGTCCGGCATGATCTCGGTGGTCGACCGCCGGGTGAACAAGAAGGGCGAGCCCTGGGCGATCGTCGCGGTCGAAGACCTCGACGCGTCCATGGAGGTGCTGTTCTTCGCCAAGTCCTACTCGATGTGGCAGGCCGAGCTGGTCCAGGACTCCGCCGTCGCGATCAAGGGCCGGGTGAACTGGCGCGACGACAAGATGTCGGTCTTCGGCGGCAACGTCATCACCCTGGACATCAGCGACGCCGAGCTGAACCCGTCCGACGGCCCGCCCCCGTTTGTCATCCGCGCGGACGCGGTCAAGCTCGACCGCGACGTCGTCGCCGAGCTGCGCGGCACCCTCACCGCCCACCGCGGTGACACGCCCGTCCACCTTGTCCTGGCGGGCAGCCGGGAAACCGTCTTCGTGCTGGACAACTACTCGGTGAACGCGACGGCCTCGCTGGCCGGCGAGCTGAAGGGGATCCGCGGCATCTCGATCGGCGCTTGAGCCGGTTACGAAGGGCTCCCCAGCCGTTTGACCAAGCGGAAACCGGCGTCGGCGAAGCCGGCGCGGGCGTAAAAACGCACCGCGCCGGCGTTGCGGTGATGGATGCCGGCGGCCAGGTACCGGATGCCCTGGCCGGTGGCCCATTGCTGCGCCGCGGCCAGTAGCGCCGCGCCCGCTCCGCCGCCGCGGGCGTCGCCCAGGACGACCGTGTGGATCTCCGCGGACGGCAACGGGCGCAGGATCTGGTGCTCCGGCGGGCTCGGGTGGCGCAGTACCTCGACCATGCCGAGGACCCGGCCGTCGGGGGTCTCGGCGACGAAAATGGCGTCCTGATTCGGGTTTTCGGCCAGGACCGCCGCGAAGTGCCGCGTCACCGCGTCCCGCGACGGCACGCGGTAGGTGTCCGGGTCGAGGGCCACGTGGGCCTCGGCGTTGGCGATGCGCAACTCCACCAGGGCAGCGACATCCGCCGCGTTCGCTTGCCGGACCGTCAGCTCTGTCGTCTCCACACCCCGATCTTAGGGGTGTCAGTAGCGGACGTCGCCGGCCAGCAGCGGCGGGTACACAGTGGATGACTCTCCGTCCACTGTGGATCCGGCGAACTGGAGCATCGCCTGTCCGGCGCCGTGCATCGAGGCCGGGTAGTTCAGGACCGGTGCGGAAACCTCGTCCAAAGCGCGGAGGTGGCCGGGGGTGAGGGTCGCCTCGAGACCGGCGAGGTTGCTCTCGAGGTGCTCGACGCGCCGGGCGCCGACGATGGGCACGACGGTCCCGGCCCGGGCACGCAGCCAGGCCAGCGATACCGCGGCCGAGGTGGTGCCGAGTTCGTCGGCGATGGCGGCGACGGCGTCGATGACGGTGAACTCGGCTTCGTCGGGGCCGCCGACGTAGGCGGCCCGGGCCGAGTCGGTGACCTCGATGCCCCGCCGGTATTTTCCGGACAGGAAGCCGTTTTTGAGCGGGCTCCACGGCACCAGTGCCATCCCCTGGTCCAGCGCGAGCGGGGCGATCTCGCCCTCGACGGTGCGGGCCAGCAGGGAGTACTCGACCTGCAGCGCGATCAGCGGGGTCCAGCCCTTGAGCAACGCGGTGGTCTGGGCCTGGGCGGTGACCCAGGCCGGGGTGTTGGAGAAGCCGATGTAGCGGATCTTGCCGGCGCGAACCAGGTCGTCGAGCGTGCGCAAGGTTTCCTCGATCGGGGTATGCCGGTCCCAATTGTGCAACCAGTACAGATCCAGGTGGTCGGTCCGCAGCCGGCGCAGGGACTCGTCGAGCTGGGCGATGATCGACCCCCGGCCCGCGCCGCCGCCGTTCGGGTCGCCGGGGAACAGGTTGAAGCAGAACTTCGACGCCAGCACCACGTGCTCACGCTGGCCGGGGCGGGCGGCGAAGTAGTCGCCGAGGATCTTCTCGGAGTGGCCGTTGGTGTAGAGGTTCGCGGTGTCGACGAAGTTCCCGCCGCGGTCGAGGTAGGTCGAGAGGATCTTTTCCGACTCCTCGACACTGCACCCGGCCCCGCCGGGCTCCTCGCCGAAGGTCATCGCGCCGAGGGCGAACGGGCTGACCCGCAGGCCGGACCGGCCGAGGGTGACGTAGTGGTCGAGCGACATGAGGAGCACTCCCAAGCTGGGCGAATCGGTCCTCTTCATCGAAGCGCGCGGGGCCCGGCCGCGGTAGGTCGATCCGCTTCGATCGTTGCCTGATCCGATCGCCTTCGCCCTGATCGGGCTTGTCAAGAACGCTTCAGGATGCTTCCGTGGGGCATGCCCGCCACCCACATCGAGGAGATCCGCGACCTCATCGCGGCCCATACCCGACCGGACGGCCGGACGCCGATCCCCGGGCTCCGGCTGTCCAGTGTGGACAACGAGGAGCCGCACCACTCGCTGACCGAGCCGCTGCTGGTGGTCATGGCCCAGGGCGGCAAACGGCTGCTGCTCGGCGAGCAGGTCTACGAGTACCGGGCCGGGCAGTGCCTGGTGGTCACCACCGATCTCCCGGTCTCCGGCCACTTCCTCGACGCCCGCCCGGAACACCCGTCGCTCGCGATGGGCCTGGAGCTGCGCCCGGCCACCATCGCGCCGTTGCTACTGCAGGCTCCCGCTGCACGATCCTCGCGCGCGGCGGCCGAACTGCCGGCGATGGCGACCGGCGACGCGAGCCCGGCCTTGCTCGATGCGGTCGCCCGGCTGCTGCGGCTGCTCGACCATCCCGAGGACGCGCCCGTGCTCGCCCCGCTGGTGGAGCGGGAGATCATCTGGCGGCTGCTCACCGGCCCGTACGGCGGCCTGGTCCGCCAGGCCGGACTGGCCGACAGCTACCTGTCGCACGTCGGCCGGGCCATCCAGTGGGTGCGCGAGAACTACGCCGAGCCGATCCGGATCGAGGATCTGGCCCGGCTGGCCGGGATGAGCGCTTCGGCGTTCCACCGGCACTTCCGCGCCGTCACCGCGATGAGCCCGCTGCAGTTCCAGAAGCGCATCCGGCTCCAGGAAGCCCGCTCGCTGCTGGTTTCCCACGCGGGTGACATCGCCGGCGTCGGGCACCTGGTCGGGTACGACAGCCCTTCGCAGTTCAACCGCGAATACCGCCGCCAGTTCGGCGCCCCGCCCGGCCAGGACGCCGCGCGGCTGCGCACCGAGAGCACCCCGCGCGAGGTCCGGCACCTGCCCTGACGCGGCCGCCTGGCGCAGTCCTTAAGCGGCCCCGGATACTGGTCCGCGACGTAGCCGAGCGACCTCACGGAGGACCGTTGACCACCGTCACCACCAAGCAGGGCGACGTTCGCGGGTACACCTCCGACGAGGGAATCCTGGTCTTCCAAGGCATTCCGTACGCCGCGCCGCCGGTCGGCCCGAACCGGTTCCGGCCGCCGCAGCCGCCCGAGCCGTGGACCACGCCGCGCGACGCCACCCGGTACGGCCCCACCGCGCCCCAGGAGGACAGCAGTGAGGAGGGAATGCTGCCCCGGCTGGTCATCCCGGGCGAGGACTACCTCAACCTCAACGTCTGGACCCCGGACACCACCGGCCGGCTCCCGGTGATGGTGTTCATCCACGGCGGCTCGTTCACCAGCGGCTCCGGCTCGCTTTCGGTGTACGACGGCGCCCGCTTCGCCCGTGACGGCGTGGTGCTGGTGACGATCAACTACCGGCTGGGCGTGGACGGTTTCCTCTGGTTCGGCGAGGGCGCGCCCAACCTCGGCCTGCTCGACCAGATCGCCGCGCTGGCCTGGGTCCGCGACAACATCGGCGGCTTCGGCGGCGACCCGGGCAACGTCACCATCTTCGGCGAGTCCGCCGGCGCGATGAGCGTGTGCACGCTGCTCGCCATGCCGGCCGCGGACGGGCTGTTCCACCGGGCCATCGCCGAATCCGGCGCCGGCCACAGCACCATCACCCCGGCCACGGCCCGGCTGATCGGCACCCGGCTGGCCGCCATCCTCGACGTCGAGCCGACCCGCGAAGCGATCGCGGAAGTCCCGATGGAACGGCTGCTCGCGGCGCAGGCGCAGGTCGGCCAGGAGGTCATCGCCAACCCCAGCACCAAACGGTGGGGTGAGGTCGCGCGCAACGTGATGCCCTTCGAACCGGTGGTGGACGGTGACCAGCTGCCGGGCACGCCGATCGAGTGCATCGCGGCGGGCGCGGGCAAGGACGTCGACGTGCTCATCGGCACCAACAGCGAGGAGGCGCGGCTCTTCCTGATTCCCACCGGCGCCGCCGCGAAGATCAGAGCTCCGGTCGTCCACGGGGCCGCGTTGCGCTTTAAGCTGCCGGCCTTCCGCGCGGTCCGCAGCTACCGCGCCAACCGCCCGGGCGCCACCCCGGCCGACCTGCTGGCCGCGATCGTGACCGACTGGTACTACCGGATTCCGGCGCTGCGCCTGGCGGAAGCGCACGAAGGCACCTATGTGTACGAATGCGCCTGGCGCTCGCCCGCGTTCGACAACACACTCGGTGCCTGCCACGTCGTCGAACTCCCCTTCGTCTTCGACAATCTGGACAATCCCGGATTCGCCGAGTTGCTCGGAGACCAGCCGCCGCAGCAGCTCGCCGACGCGATGCACAAGGCCTGGGTGGCCTTCGCCACCACCGGCGACCCCGGCTGGCCCGCCTACCGCCCGGATCACCGCGTCGCCATGCGTTTCGACACCGAATCGGCCACGACTGTCGATGACCACGGCGACGAACGCGTGCTCTGGGATGGTCGGCGCTGAGCGGTTCACAGCCTGCTCGCAGCCTCCGCACACCACCGGCTCAGGAGCCGGGCCGAGAGTCGTAAGGGTCAGCCCGGCTTTCACCACCGGTTCCGGAGCCGGGCCGACAGTTGTACGAGTCAGCCCGGCTTTCGGTCCTAGGAGGCTTCCGATGGGTTTGTTCTCCCTCCTCGTTGTTGTCGCGATCGTCGGCGGCCTGATCGCGGCTTTCCGCCGACGGCCCGCTGCCGGATCCCCCGCGGCCCCGGATGCCGCGGCTCAGGCCCGCCGCTGGGTCGACCGGCTCGGTGCCGGGATCACGAACCTCAGCGGCACCGGCAACACGGCCGCGACGCAGGCGCTGGCGGACGCGGCCGAACGGCACACCGCGGCGAGTGCGGAGCTGTCGCAGGCCCGTTCGTCCACCCAGTTCGCGCTCGCCGGCCAGACCGCGATCGAAGGCCTGCACTACATCCGCGCGGCCCGCATCGCGCTCGGCCTCGACCCGGGCCCGGAAGTCCCGTCCCTGGACCAAACCCAGGGCATCGCCGGACGGCAACGGGTCGTCGTCGGCAACCAGGAGCACTACGCCTCGTCGCAACCCGGCGACGCGACGCCGTACTACTACCCCGGCGGCCGGGTCGGCGGCCGATCGGTGCCGTCCGGCTGGTACAGCACACCGTGGTGGAAAACGGCCCTGGTCGCGGGCGCGGCGGGGCTCGGCGGCGCTTTACTCTTCGACACCTTGCTCGACGGCTTCGGCGGCCACCACGACATGTTCGGCCCGGGACCGGGCGGGCCGGGTGGGTTCGATGGTTTCGGCGGGCCGTTCTGAGCCCACCAGCTGCGACCGCCCAGGCAGGCAGGAACCTCCGGCCGCCCGGTCAGTCCTCCAAGCTGGCGTGGAAGTCCTGCAGGACCGCCGCACCCCGCTTCGGGTCCTGCATCATCCACCAGTGGCCGAGGCCGTCCAGCCGGGCTTCCTGCGCGCCGAAACGGACGGCCGAGCGGTGGGCGAGTTCGGGGCCGCCGACGTAGTGGTCCTCCGTGGCGGCGATGACCAGCCCCGGACGGCGTTCGGCCTGTTCGAGTTCGAGGCCCCAGTTCACCGGGGCCGGCGGCACGGCCGAGCGGTACAGCGGCAGGATGCAGGCGCCCATCTCCGGACCGTTGGCCCGGGCCGAAGCCTCGGCCGCCTCGGTGGTCATGCCCAGCCCGACGTACCCCGCGACCTGCTTGTCGAACGGAACGGCCGCGGTCTCCGCGACGACGGCCTCGCCGACTCCGGGCGTCTGCCAGCGTTGCGCGAGGTCGTGCCAGACGTAGTCCGGGTCGAAGCCACCGGCGACGTCACTGCACCAGGACCGGATCAGGTCGGGCCGGCGCGCCGCGAGGATCAGCACGTGGATGCCGCCCCAGTCGTGGCCGACCAGGTCGATCGGACCGTCGATGCGCTCCAGCTCGGCGACCAGCCAGCGGTGGTAGTCCTCCGCCGTCGCGCCGAATCCCTCCGGCACGGGAGCCCCGAACCCGGGCGGTGACAACGTGACGACGTCTTCGCGGCCGAGTTCGCGGAGCAGGGGCTGCCAGATCGCCGCGGTCTCGGGAACACCGTGGACGAAGACAAGAGACATCAGGAACCTCCCAGGATGACAGCCCTCGGCCGTCGCCCCGCCGAGCCTAGCGCCGCGCGACGCACCGTTGGGCAGGCAGTTCAGCTCGTGAGTGTTCATGACGGTTAGAACCGTCATGAACACTCACGAGCCCGTTTAAGTCCACTGTGGACCCAAGGGCCGGGCGAGCCCCCGCCGATCGGCGGGCATCCGACCCCGCCGGGTGGCTGGACTACCGTCGGCAGCCGACGCGAGGGAAGCGAGGCGGCCGGATGACCACTGTCGACACCGTGCCTCAGCCCACGGACTCCGGCGCGACAGGATGATCCACCGCCGGATGCTGCCGTCCTGGGTCTTCGACCTAGCGCCGGTCGGGCTCGCCGCGCTCGACACGTGGCTCAACGCCAAGCACGCCACCCCGGCCGAGCTGGGCGCCGCGGCGGTGGCGACGGTGGCGCTCCTGCTGCGCCGCTACTTTCCGCTCACGGTGCTGGCGATCGCGCTCCCGTCGCTGGTTGTCTCGGAGTCCGTCCTGCCCGCACTGATCGCGCTGTACACGGTCGGCGGGCGGTACCGGAACCGGTGGCTGCTCGCGGGCCTCACCGCGGTCGTCGCCCTCGGTTACGCCACGCCGTGGCCGTCCCTGCTGGCCGTCTCCCACAACGACACGCTGCTGGGCCTGATCTACGCCACCATGACCGCCGCGGCACCGGTGTTCCTCGGCCTGCTCACCCGGACCAGGCGCGAGCTTTCCCTGCGGCTGGAAGAAATCGAGCACGCCCGCGAACAGGAACGGGTCCTGATCGAGCAGACCACGCTGGCCCGCGAGCGGACGCAGCTGGCGCGGGAGATACACGACGTCGTCTCGCACCAGGTCAGCCTGATCGCGGTCAGCGCGGGCGCGTTGCAAGTCGGCGCGCCCGATCCGGGAACAAAAGAAGCCGCGTCGACGATCCGTGCCTTGAGCGTCGCGACCCTCGACGAGTTACGCCACATGGTGACGCTGCTGCGGGCCTCGGGCAGCCAGCCGACCGAGCTGACGCCCCAGCCCACCCTCGCCCAGCTGGAACCGCTCATCGCCACCAGCGGCGTCCCGGTGGACCTGCACGGCGAACTACCCGCCGACGTCGGCGCCGCCCAGCAGCGCGCCGTCTACCGCACGATTCAGGAGGCGCTGACCAACGTGCGCAAGCACGCACCGGGCGCGCGCGTCACCGTCCACATCGAACACACCTCCGCAGAAGTCAGTGTCACCATCGCGAACGGGCCACCGGCCTGCCCCGCGCTGAACCTGCCCAGCGCGCGTCACGGCCTCGTCGGCCTCCGCGAACGCGCCGAACTCCTCGACGGCTCCTTCGACTCAGGCCCAACACCAGGCGGCTACCGCGTCCACCTCCGGCTCCCCCGCACCGAAACCTGACCAGCGCTCACCCAGCCGGAAGCCCCAGCCGACGTTCCTCGAGATCCGAACGCAACCCAGCCAGAATCCGCGCCAACGCCTTCAGCCGATCAGCACTGACCGCGCCACCGAGGACCTCCTCGATCGCCGCCTGCCAGACGGGCTCGGCCTCGGCCACGACCGACTCGCCCGCGGGCGTCAGCGCGAGCAGGGACGAGCGACGGTTCGCCGGGTTCGCGCGGCGTTCCAGCCAGCCCTCCTTTTCCATCCGGTCGACGATCTTGCTGGTCGTCCCGACGCCGATCGCGAAGGCGGCGGCAATGTCCCCGACGCGGGCGTCCGGCTGATCGAGGACGTGGCGCAGCAGCTCGAAATGCCCGGCACCGAGACCGGTCTCGGCCTTCAACCGCTCGGCGACCGCGTTGTACAGCCGGGTCTCCACGCGGACCAGGTCGGTGAAGACTGTGTCGAAGGCCATGGAAACTTCCTTCGCATTATCTGCCATGGCATATACTGTAGTCGCAGGAACCGGGGAACGGAAGGGGAAACCATGTCCAACGTCCAGCGCGCGAAGCTCGACGAGCAGCTGCGCGGCACCGGGGTCGGACCGGAGCTGTCCGTCGAAGAGGCCCGCGAGGGCTTCGCGAAGATGATGTACACGATGCCAGTGCCGGAAGGCATCCACACCGAGGAGACGACCCTCGGCGGACGCCCCGCGCTGCGGGTCAACCCGGAAGCCGCAAAAGCAGCCGGAACCCTGCTCTACTTCCACGGCGGCTCCCACGTGGTCGGCTCACCCCGCACGGCGCTCGGCCTCACCGCCGGTCTGGTCGTCCGGACCGGCATTCCCGGAATCTCCCTCGACTACCGCCTGGCACCAGAGCACCCGTTCCCGGCGGACGTCGAGGACGTGGTCGCCGCCTACCGTGAGCTGCTCGACCAGGGGCACGCGCCCGAGTCGATCGCCTTTGCCGGGGACTCCGCCGGCGGCGGCCTGACGATCGCCGGTGCGCTCGCCGCCCGCGACGCCGGGCTTCCCCTGCCGGCCGCGCTCGTCGCGTTCTCACCGGGCGTCGACGCGACACGGGCCGGCGAAAGCATGAAGACCAAGGCGGACGCGGATCCCCTGCTCGACCGGGCGAGCATCGACCGCATGAGCAGCCTGTACGTCGTCGACCAGGACCGCCGCGATCCGCTGCTCAGCCCGGCCGTGACCGCCGACCTGACCGGACTGCCGCCCGTGCTGATCCAGGTCGGCACCAACGAGATGCTGCTCGACGACGCCCGCCGGCTCGCCCTGCGCGCGTCCGACGCGGAGGTCGACGTCATCCTCGACATCACCGCGAACGTGCCGCACGTGTTCCAGTCCTTCACCGACGCCCTCGACGAAGCCGGCGAAGCGCTGGACCGGGCCGCGCTCTTCCTGCGCCAGCGCGTCCGCGGCTGACCGGCGGAGCGGGTCCCCACCGACCGGCGGACCCGCTCCGGACAGTCAACGGATGGTGCCGGTCCGATACCTTCGCGAGGCTGACCGGGACGGCCGGGACGGCGACCGCTGCCCGGCCACCCGACCCGGGAGGCACCGATGGGTTTCACCCTCGCCCTGATCGTGCTCATGGCGATCACGGCCGTCGCGATCTTCGTCTCCCGCGCCAAGGCCGCGGACCGCCAGCGCCGGTTCGAGGACGCGCAAACCGAGGCGCGCCACTGGGTCGACCGGCTCGGCGGCCAGATCGTCCAGATCCTCGGCCGCAACGACGCTTCGAAGCAGGCGCTCGCCGAGGCCGCCGAGCGTTACGACACCGCCGGGCGCCGGTTCCACGAGGCCGATTCGCCGGAACAAGCCGAACTGGCAAGGGAAATAGCGCTCGAGGGACTGGCCTACGTCCGGGCCGCGCGGGTCGCGCTGGACCTGGACCGCGGCCTCACCCTGCCCGGCGGCGAGCCGCGCGCCGGGCACGTCACCGCGTACCGCAAGGTCGACGTCAACGGCCAGACCTACGAGATTTCCCCGCAGCCCGGCGAAAACACGCCGTACTACCACCCCGGCGGCGAGGTCGCGGGACGTCCGGTGCCGCAGGGCTGGTACAGCATTCCGTGGTGGAAGCCCGCGGTGATCCGCGGGACCTGGGCGCCTGGTTCGGCGGCCGTGTTCGCCGGGCTCTTCGACGGGATGGACGGCGTCCCGGAAACCGGGTCCTGGCCGGCGCCGAAAACCGGGTGACTACGGGCGTTTCCGGCTGGTCAGCAGCGACGTGCTGACACCGTGCACGAGCACACTGCCCAGCACCGTGAGCACCATGATCGCCAGCGCGAGGTCCGCGGCCTCGTTGTCCAGCGAGTTGAACGCCAGCAGACCGAACACAATGGACGCCGCGCCGCGCGGGGCGAGGAAGCTGATGGTCATCCGGTCCCGCCACCGCAGGTCCGAGCCGAGCAGCACGGCGAGGACCGGCCCGGCCCTGGCGACGGTGAGCGCGACCAGAGCGACCACGATCGCGCCCCAGGTCACGCTGAAGTCGAACAGCAGCAGCGCGGCGAGGCCGAAGACGAACCACATGGCCAGCCCGCACAACGCGCTGACGTCGTCGACCAGCACGAACTCGGCTTCACTGGCGTCCTTGCGCGCGGCCTTGTAGGCGATTCCACAAAGGAACGCCGCGACGAAGCCGTTTCCGCCCACCGCGATCGCGACGCCGTAGGTCAGCAGCGGGATGGCGACGGTCGCGACCCGCGTGGAGTGCTCCGTGGCCCAGTGGCGCGCGGTCGCCTTGTTCATCGCCAGCGCCGACAGCCCGCCGACCAGCACGCCGACGACCACGGCCAGCACGGCCGCCGGAACCGCCGTCTGCAGCGCTTCGACGGGGGTGTTCGCCTGCGTGTGGCTGCCGGCCAGAGTGAGCGCGAAGATGAACACCGGGGCGACGATGCCGTCGTTGTACCCGCTTTCGACGTTCAGGACGTGGCGGATGCGTTCCGGGATGCGGGCGTCGCGCACGACCGAGGTCGCGGGGGCGAAGTCGGTCGGCATGATGATGCAGGCGATCAGCAGCGTCGCCGCCCACCCCAGCCCCGGCAGCACCAGCAGGCCCACGCCCATGGTGATCAGGATCGACAGCGGCAGCGCGACGAGCAGCAGCCGCAGGACGGTCCGGCCGTCGTGCCCGAGGTAGCCGCCCTTCACCGCCGTGGCGTCGACGAACAGCAGCAGCGCGAGGATGAGTTCGGCGATGTGCTGGGCGATCTCGGTGTTCAGGCCGCTGCCGAGCACGTTGCGAGTGGTGAAGCCGATGGCCAGCCCGGCGGCCACCATCGCCATCGGCGCGCTGACCCGCCACTTCTCCAGCCGTCCGGCGGTCAGCGACCACAGCAGCACGACCACCGTCGCGGCGATCACGCTGGGGATCACCGGCACCCTCTTCCGTCACGCCTGCGCGGGAGTCCGCACGGGGAAGCGTAATGAAGGGTTCCGGCGGGCGCCGGGAAACGGCCGCGCGACCGCTGGATCGGGTGACCGGAGGGTCTGCGGCCGGGATCAGAAGATGGCGTCGTCGTCATCGAAGCCGACGTCGTGCTGCCCCGCTTCGTAGCCGTCCTGCCAGGTGCTCGCATCGGCGACGCCGGGCATGCCGGTGAACATGGCGCCGAACAGGACCGCCGCGCCGAGGCCCCACGCGCCGCCGATCAGCGCGGGCTTCCACCACGGTTCGCTGTACCAGCCCTGCGGCACGGGCCGTCCCGCGACTTCGCCGCCGGGGTAGTAGTGCGGAGTTCCCTGTCCCGGCTCGGGGGACGCCGCGTACGTCTGACCGTCCACATCGACCTCACGATGCTCGGTGACCTTGCCCGCCCGCTCCCGCTCGGCCTCGTCCGGCAGCGCGGGACCGGGGTCCATGTCCATGGCGACGCGCGCGGCGCGGATGTAGTAGAGGCCTTCCAGCGCGGTCTCGGTCGCCAGCCGGGCCTGCTCCGCGCTCTCGGCTTGCTCCACTTGGGACGCGGCCGCGTTGTACCGCTCGGCGGCGTCGGCCAGGGCCTGCTGCGAAGCGGTGTCCGTGCCGGTGAGGGTCAGGACTTGGCCGCCGAGCCGTTCGATCCACCGCCGCGCGTCGGCGGCCGCGTCGTCGAGCCGGCGTTGCTGGGCGGCTTGCCAGCGCAGCACGGCCGCGCGGACCACCAGGATCACGGCGGCGAGCACGACCAGGACGATCACGAGGGTCATCGGTTACTCCAGGATCAGCACGGCGGGCAAGGGAGAAGCTGTGCTCCAGCATCTCCGCGCGCCGCCCGCGCGACCATCCGTTGACGGTCGGGACCGCACCCGCCGGTCGACCGGAACCGCTCCGTCAGCCGGCGTCGGCGGGCACCCGCAGGCGTACCGCGAAGCCGCCTTCGGGGGCGGGCCCGGCGGTCAGCGTGCCGCCGAGCAGCTCCGCGCGCTCGCGCAGCCCGACCAGCCCGTGCTGCGCGCTCGGCAGCGGCACCGGGGTGTGGGTCGGCGGCCCGTTGGTGATCCCGACGGCCAGCTCGGCCCCGGTCTGTCCGATGTGGATGGTCACGGCCGCCCCGGGCGCGTGCTTGCGGACGTTCGTCAGCGATTCCTGGACGGTGCGGTAGATCGCGCGCTGCAAGGGCGCGCTGATGTCCTCGGGGAGGCCGCCCTGCAGCTCGGCGCCGACCCCGCTGGTGGCGATCAGCCGTTCCAGCTCGGCCAGGGTCGGCTGGGGCGTCAGCTCCGTCGGCTGGCTGCCGGACGCCCGCAGCAGCGTCACCATGTGCCGTAACTCGTCGAGCGTGGTGACGCTCAGCGAACGAATAGTCGACGCGGCTTCTTTTGTCCCCGGGTCCGACGCGCCGACCTGCAACGCGCCCGCGCTGACCGCGATCAGGCTCACCTGGTGCGAGACGACGTCGTGCATCTCCCGCGCCAGCTGCGTCCGCTCGCGGGCCAGCGTCGTCTGCTCGATCAGCACGCGCTCCTGCTCACGGGCCTGCTCGATCTCCACCAGCCGCTCGCGCAGCTCACGGTGCGTCCGGGTCAGGATCCCCAGCAACGCCGGCGCGGCGGCGGCCATCGTCGCGTAGAGCACGTCGAGCAGGACCGTGGCCCGGGTCTCGTCGCCGACGCCGGACGGCGGCCAGGGGAACGCGCAGCCGACGGCCACGAGCACCGCCAACCCGATCGCCACCCGGCGGTCCCGGGTGTGCACGGCGACCGTGTACAGGGCGATGAGCGCCGCGATGACCGTCGGCCCCAGGAACAGCGCGGGCATGGTCAGCGCGAACACCACGTACGGGAAGCGCCGGCGCAGGACCAGGACCACGGCCGCCACCAGGCCGCAGACCAGCTCGAGGTCGCCGGTGTAGTCGAGGTTGAGCCAGACGTCGAGCAGGGCCAGCGCGACGAGTGCGCCATCGGCCGCGAGCGCGGCCGGCAGGCGCCTGGTCATCGGTCGTCGCGCGGCGCCAGCAGCCCGGCCTGCTGGGCGAGCAGCGCGGCCTGCACCCGCGTGGACACCTTGAGCTTGGTGAAGATCGCGCTGACGTGGTCCTTGACCGTGCCGACGCTCAGGTGGACCCCGGCCGCGATGTCGTTGTTGGACAGTCCCTCGGCGAGCTGGATCAGGATCTCCCGCTCGCGGTTGCTGAGCTTGTCGATCCGCGCCGACGTCGGCGAGCCGGCGCCGCTGTCCAGGAACCGGTCCACCACCGATCGGGTGACCTTGGGCGAGAGGACCACACCGCCGCCGGCCAGCGTCCGCACCAGGTGGGCGAGCTGCTCGGGATCGGTGTCCTTGAGCAGGAATCCCGCGGCGCCCGAGCGCAACGCGGCCGCGATGTACTCGTCGGAGTCGAAGGTGGTCAGCATCGCCACGACCGGCGGATTCGGCTGCGCGCGGACCTCACGCAGGATGGTCAGCCCGTCCACGTCCGGCATCCGCACGTCCAGCAGCACGACGTCCGGCTTCTGCAGGCTGATCTCGCGCACCGCCTGCGCGCCGGTCGCGGTGGCCACCACCTCGATGTCGGCCGCGGCGTCGAGGATCAGCCGGAAGCCGGAACGGACCAGCGCCTCGTCATCGACCACGACTACCCTGATCACTTCGGTTCCCTCCCCCGCGCACCACAGTGGCCTGTCCCCGGCCGAGGCTAGGCCAGCCGGTCGGCGGGGTGTGCTCCCGCCGATCGGCGGGGGCCCGGACGCCGGTCAACGGATGGTAACCGCCGAGGTCCCCGATGACGCTATCGGAGGAACGGCGCCGCGCGGCGGCCCGCGATGAACGCTGTCCGCGGGGCCCGGCGCCCACTATGACCACACCCGGTGGGCCCGACCCCGCGATGGAGGACGAGTGAACGACGAGCTGGACGAGCACGCCGCCGAGCAGTGGTTCCGGCGCCGCGGGCTGCCGGCGGTGGTCCGGGGCCGGCCGGAACAGCTCCTCGTGCGCATCGTGCCCGCGCTGGTCCTGGTCGGGCTCGCGCAGCTGATCACCGCCGTGCTGGGCGGCATCGACGGCGGGACCGACGCCGACTTCGACCGGCGCATGGAGAACACCGGTTTCCTGTGGGCGTACAACAGCCTCCTGGTCGGCTGGGTGGTGATCCCGGCGCTGGCCGGCTGGCTGGCCGCGCGCTGGGTCCGGCGCCGGATCGTCGACCGCCGCGGCATCACCCTCGCGGCGATCGCCATCGCGCTGTTCGTGGTGGCCGTGCCCACCGCCGCGCGCCTGCTCGCGCCGGATGACTGGAGTCCCGCGGACCTGGTGGTCCAGGCCGTGCTCGTGGTCGCGCTGCTGGGCATGGCGTTCGTGGGCGGCGGCTCGATCCTGGGCTGGGCGCTGCGAGCGGCGTTCCGGCAGGCGCGGGCGCTGGGGGCGCTGGCGAGCCGGGCGCTGCCGCTACTGCTGCTGTTCACCATCTTCGGGTTCTTCACCACCGAGATCTGGCAGGTCTGCGCGTCGCTGCCGCGCTCGCAGATGTGGCTGGTGGTGGGCTTTTTCGTCGTGGTGGCCGTGGTGTTCCTGTCCTCGATGCTGTCCGACGAAGTCCGCACGCTGACCAAGTCCCACAGCGTGCCGTTCGCCGCGGATGCCTTGCGCGGCACGCCGTTCGGGCCGATCGCCGCGAGCCCGGGCGCCACCGACCTGCCGCGGGTCCCGCTGCGGAAGCTGGAGCGGGCGAACATGGTGCTGGTCCTGATGCTCACCCAGGTCCTGCAGACGGTGGTGTTCGCCACGCTGATGTTCGTGTTCTTCGTCGTCTTCGGCGCCGTGTCCATCCGCAGCGACGTGATCAAGGCGTGGATCGCGCGCCCGCCGAGCGGCGGCGTGCTGTTCGGGATCCAGATGCCGGTGCCCAACGAGCTGCTGCAGGTGTCGTTGTTCATCGCCGCGTTCTCCGGGCTCTACTTCGCGGCTTCGACGGTGACCGACGCCAAGTACCGCGAGTCGTTCTTCGACCCGCTGGCCGACCACATGGCGGCCAGCCTGTCCGCCCGCGACATCTACCTCACCCGGCTGGGACGCTCGTGAACCCCGGCTCGGCGCCCGTGGCCCGCTGGAAGGACCGGGCCGGCGGCGTGGTCGCGACGGTCGTGCAGATCGGCGCGCTCGCTTCGCTGTTCTTGCTGCTGACCAACGGAGGCGGCGATTTCGGCGACTTGCTGGTGACGCTGTTCGCGGTGCTCGGCCTGCCGGTCGAGAGCGCGCTGGTGATCGTGCTGGTGCTCGTCGCGCTGGGGGCGGCGCTGCGGGCCCGCAAACGCGCCGCGCTGCTCACGCTCGTCTGGTTCCAGGTCAGCTCCGCGCTGTTTTCGCTGCTGTGGATCACCGTGCTGCTGGCCGATCCCGGGGAAATCCTCGACCCGGACGACTATCCGGACGTGACCGGCCAGGTGATCTGGAACGCCGGCGCCACGGTGATCTCGGCCGTGCTGATCGCCCTCCTGCTGGCGCTGCGCCCGGCGTTCCCGGCCCGCCTCGCCCGCGGCGCCTGGTGGCGCGGCCTTTCCGCGCTGGCCGGCGGGCTGGCCGCGGTGATCGTCGTCGGCTTCCTGGTGACCGAGGTGGTCCCCGGAACCCTGCGCAGCACCGGCGACCAGCTCGCCTGGGTGGCCAACCACACCACCGGCGGGCTCTTCCAGCTGCGCTGGATCGGCGCCGGGCCGGGCTGGCTCGACGGGACGCTCGACGCGCTGGCGGCGTTCGCCGGGGTGGCCGCGCTGGTCGTCTTCTTCCGCGGCGTGCGCTCCAGTCGCATGAGGACGGACGCCGAGGAGCTGCACGTGCGCGAGTTGCTCGCCGAACACGGCGAAGACGACTCGCTCGGCTACTTCGCCACCCGCCGCGACAAGAGCGTGGTTTTCGCGCCGTCCGGCCGGGCCGCGGTGACCTACCGCGTGCTCGCGGGCACCACCGTCGCCAGCGCGGATCCCGTCGGCGACCCCGAAGCGTGGCCGGACGCCGTGCGCGCGTGGCTTGACGAAGCGCGGGTCTACGGCTGGACCCCGGGTGTGCTGGGGGCGAGCGAACGTGGCGCGAAGGTGTACGCCGCGGCCGAATTGAAGGCGTTGGAGATCGGCGACGAGGCGGTGCTCGACGTCCGCGACTTCAGCCTCGCCGGGCCGGACCGGCGATCCGTGCGCCAGGCCGTCAAACGGATCCAGCGCGCCGGCTACACCGCGCAGGTCCGCCGGCACAGCGAGATCCCCGCCGACGAGATGGCCGTGCTGCGGGCCCAGGCCCAGCGTTGGCGCGGCGACGAAACCGAGCGCGGCTTTTCGATGGCGCTGGGCCGGCTCGGCGATCCCAGCGACGGCCGTAGCGTCATGGTCGAGGCGTACGACACGCGGGGCGAGCTGCGCGGCCTCCTGTCGTTCGTGCCGTGGGGACGGCGTGGGCTTTCGCTCGACCTGATGCGCCGCGACCGTGATGCCGAAAACGGGCTCAACGAGTACCTGATCGCGGAGGTCGTCGCGGCCGGTCCTCAGCTTGGCGCGCAACGGATTTCGCTCAACTTCGCGATGTTCCGCGCGGTGTTCGCCGCGGGCGAGCGGATCGGCGCCGGGCCCGTGCTGAGGTTGTGGCGCGCGATCCTGAGCCGGGCTTCGCGGTTCTTCCAGCTGGAATCGCTGTACCGGTCGAACGCGAAGTACGGGCCGGACTGGGAGCCCCGGTTCCTCTGTTATTCCTCCGCGCGGAAACTGCCGCGGGTCAGCATCGTGGCCGGGGCGCTTGAAGGGTTCCTGCCCACCGGGACCTCTCGTCGCGCACTGCGGCTGGACACGGTGTCCGACGAGTTCGTCGCCCAGGCCAAGGAAATCGACGAATCAGCCGCCCGGCTCGTGCCGAAAGCAGCCCGTCGGCCGGAGCAGGTGCGAGTGCGGATCGCGAAGCTGGACAAGCTGCGGGCGGCCGGGATCGACCCGTACCCGGTCGGTTTCGAGCGAGCGGACGTGCTCGGCGACGTGGTGAAGAAGTTCGGCAGCCTGGCGCCGGATTCCCGTACCGGCCATCGCGTCCGGATCGCGGGCCGGGTGATCGCCCTGCGCAACCTCGGCGGGCTGTGTTTCGCCAGGGTGCGCGATTTCTCGGGTGAGCTGCAGCTGATGCTCGACGCACAGGTGCTCGACCTGTCCGGCTGGCGCAGCGGTGTCGACCTCGGTGATCACGTAGGCGTGAGCGGTCAGGTGGTGACGTCACGGCGGGGTGAGTTGTCGGTGTTGGTGGATGAGTGGACGGTGACGGCGAAGTGCCTGCATCCGTTGCCGGACAAGCGAAAGGGCTTGACGGATCCGGAGACGCGGGTGCGTCAGCGGTATCTGGATCTTGCGGTGAATCCGGAGTCGGCGCAGATGCTGCGGTTGCGGTCCACTGTGGTGCGGGCGGTGCGGGAGCGGTTGCACCAGGGTGATTATCTCGAGGTCGAGACGCCGATGTTGCAGACTGTCCACGGTGGAGCGAACGCGCGGCCGTTTGTCACGCACATCAACGCGTATGACATGCGGATGTATTTGCGGATCGCGCCGGAGCTGTATCTCAAGCGGCTGTGTGTGGCCGGGGTGGAGCGGGTTTTCGAGCTGAACCGGAACTTCCGCAACGAGGGCGTGGACGCCACCCACAACCCCGAGTTCACGATGCTCGAGGCGTATCAGGCGTACGCGGACTACAACTCGATGCGCGTGCTGACCCGCGAGCTGATCCAGCATGCCGCTGAAGCCGCGTACGGCGCGCAGGTGGTGCGAAGGCCTGGCGCGGACGGTCGTGTGGTCGAGATCGATATCTCGGGCGACTGGCCGGTGATCCCGGTGCATGAGGCCGTTTCCGCGGCACTGGGCGAAAAAGTCGACTCCTCGACGTCGGCGGAGGTGCTCCGGCGGCTGTGCGCCAGGGCGGGAATCGACGCCTCGGAGGAGGCCACCGCCGGCGACTTGGTCCTCAAAGCCCACGAGCACTTCGTCGAGCCGAGCACGGTCATGCCGACGTTCTACACCGACTACCCGACCGACGTGTCGCCGCTGACCCGCCAGCACCGCGTCGACCCGCGGCTGGCCGAGCGCTGGGACCTGATCGCGTTCGGCTCGGAGGTCGGCACCGCGTACACCGAGCTGACCGACCCGATCGAGCAGCGCCGCCGGCTCGAGGCGCAGTCGCTGCTGGCCGCGAGCGGCGACGTCGAGGCCATGGAACTGGACGAGGACTTCCTGCAGGCGCTGGAACACGGCATGCCGCCCACCGGCGGGCTCGGGATCGGCATCGACCGGCTGCTGATGATGCTCACCGGCACCTCGGTCCGGCAGACAGTGCTGTTCCCGTTCGTCCGCCCGCAGGCCTGAGCCCGGTCAGTCGGTGCTGAGCACGCTGGACTCGACGCCGTTGATCGTGGCCCCGGCCTGCTGGTAGTGCGGCGCGACGTCGCGAACCAGGTCGGCCGGGAAGTCGAGCTGCGGCCGGCTGACCTGGTCCAGTTCCGCGAGCTGCGCGTCCGGGATGGTCACCTCCAGCGAGGCGAGGTTCGCGTCGAGCTGCGCGACGGTGCGGGCGTCGTCCCGGGCGCGGACCAGCAGCACCGTGACGGCGGCGAGCACCGAGACCGCGGACAGGCCCAGAGCCCGCCGGTGGTCCGCTCTGGCCACACTGCTGCCGGTGATCGAGAAAATCGCCGGACGGCATGGTGAGCCAAGCTCGGACCGGCCCCGGTAGGGCATGGCCTGGTGCGGCTCGGTCTGGTGCTGCCTGGTCTGGCATTGTCCGGTCTGGCATTGTCCGGTCTGGCATTGTCCGGTCTGGCATTGTCCGGTCTGGCATTGTCCGGTCTGGCATTGTCCGGTCTGGCGTTGTCCGGTCTGGCGTTGTCCGGTCTGGCATTGTCCGGTCTGGCGTTGTCCGGTCTGGTGCGGCTCGGTCTGGTGCGGCTCGGTCTGGTGCGGCCTGAGCTGCGGACAACCTCCTTGCTGACGCAGCCAACTACCCTGGCGCAGTCAGCTCAACCCGAGCCTAAGTCCGCGGACAGCCAGTGTTCTGGGTGCAGGTGGAGGGCGATGTGTTCGCCGAGGTGGGTTCGTTCGTAGTCCACGAAAGCGGCGACCTTGTCCGGGGGGAGGTAGCGGGCGGCCATCTCCCAGGCCAGTTCGGGGCTGTCCGGCGACGTTCTGACCAACGGGCCTTCCACTGACACATAACGGACTGTCGGCGTGGTTCGCTGGACCATCAGGGTGAAACGACCGGATGTGGTGATCGCGCGGGCCTTTCGGGAGGCGGGAGGTGTGCGTACCCACAGGTCTCCTCCTGGGTTGTACTGGTACCAAATGGGAATCGCCAGCGGGGCGCGGTCGGGTCGCTCCAGGACTGACAGCGCGCCGATGTGGGGTTCAGCCAGGAATGCTTCGCGTTCTTCTTCGGAAAGTGCCATAGGTCGGAAGCTACCCGAGGGGTACGACAAAAACCGGGGACCGGCGCCCTGACCAGGGAATCAGGCGGGAATCGGAGACCGGTGCGGGGCCTGGGAAGCAGGGCGCGCAGGCAAGCGGCGACAGGCGCGCTGCGAAGGGGCGAACGGCAAGCGATGACCGAGTGTGGCCGCGCCCGGAGCAGGCAGGCCAAGCAGTCGGCAGCTGAAGCAGGCGGCACACCCGGAGCTGACAGTCCGGTGTGGACATTCAGCGCCGGGTGTGCCGCCACAGGACAAAGCAAAACAACAGAGTCAGGACCGCAGCTTCTCCACCGCAACCTTCAGCTCAGCCATAGCCGCACGGTAGAAACTCGGGCCGTACGAAACCCGGGCCACGCCCAAGTCCCGCAGCGTCCCCAGGTCCAAAGCGCCACCACTGTTCCCATTGACCGGACCAGGCAGTTCACTGACCAAGCTAGCGAGAACCTCCTTGTCCCGCACACCGATCGGGTACAGGCAATCGGCACCGGCAGCTCGGTAGAGGCGGCCGCGGCGGATTGCTTCCGACAGGCGGTCCGGTTCCGGGATTCCGTTGGCAGGCAAGAAAACGTCGATGCGGGCGTTGATCACGATCGGGACTCCGGCGTCGTCCGCGGCGGAGCGGACCGAGGACAGCCAGTCGGACTGGGCGGTGGCGTCGGACAGGCCGCCGGAGCGGTGGTCGGTGTCCTCCAGGTTGCAGCCGACCGCGCCGAGTTCCAGCAGGCGGTCCACCAGTTCACGCGGCCGCAAACCGTACCCCGCCTCGGCGTCCACCGTGACCGGGAGCTGGACCGCGCGGGCGATCCGGCCGGCGGCGGCGAACATTTCCCGCCAGGGCGCGCCTTCGCCGTCGGGATAGCCGAGCATGGCCGAGACGGCGGCGCTGGCGGTGGCGATCACGGGGAAACCGGCTTCGGCCACGACCGAGGCGCTGGCCGCGTCCCAGACATTGGGCAGTACCAGCATTTCTTCAGTGTGCAGCGCGCGGAGCCGGTCCGCGTGCGCCTTCAAATCAACCATCAAATCCTCCACATCATAGCCAAACACTCAGTCGACGATCACGCCGCCGGTCAGGTTCGCGACCGCGCCCGTCATCGCGGCTGCCCGGTCGGACGCGACAAAGGCGGCCGTTTCGGCGAATTCCGTCAGGGTGGTCGCGCGTTTGCGGTGGGTCGTTTCGGCGACGGTGGTGGTGAACTGCTCCCTCGTGACGCCCAGCGCGTCGGCGTGCAGGCCGAAGACGACATCGATCGTCGAGGTCTCGACCATTCCGGTGGTACGCAGGCAGACCGACCGCACGCCGTCACGCGCGTATTCCACCGAGAGCTCCCGGTTCAACGCCTCCATCGCCGCCCAGGCCGGCCCCATTCCGCCGAGCATCGGGACGCCCACCCGAGCCGGTTCCGCCGTGTGCATCAGGATCACCCCGGAACGCTGGACGCTCATCCGGCGCGCGGCGGCCCTGGCCGTCACGAAATGCGCCTGGGCATAAGTCGTGACCGGACGCAGGAAACTCGCCACCGGCAGGTCGGCGAGCGGGATTCCTTGCAGGCCCTGCTGCGGGATTCCGATGGCGTTGAACGAGATGTCGATCCGTCCCGCCGCGTCAAGGTGGGTTTCGACGGCTTCTTCGTCCAGCGCGTCGACCACCGCCGTCTCGGCCGTGCCACCAGCAGCAGAGATCTCCTTGGCCAGAGCATCGAGCGCGCCGAGGTCTCGGCCGGTCAGGAATACCCGCGCACCTTCACGGGCGAACGCGCGGGCCACCGCACTGCCAGCCGCGCCCGCAGCGCCGTAAATGACCGCGTTCTTGTTCTCCAGCAACATTTCCTACTCCCCTGAAGCCGAAGCAGCGACCTTCGCGTATTGACGCTCCAATTCCTTCGCCGCCCCCGCCCGCCAGCTTTCGGCCTGCGACTCAGCCATGGCGTCCGGGAAGATGTCCTCCTCGCCGCTCTCCACTCCGTCGAAGATGTTGCGCGCAACCGACTCCGGAGAAGCCTTCGGCAGGTCGACGCCCCGTGACATGTCGGTGTCCACGATGCCGGTCAACACCGCGTGCACGCTGATCCCATCGCCGGCGACGAGCGTGCGCAGCGATTGCGTCATCGAGAACGCAGCCGCCTTGGAGATCGAATAGGCCGGAATGAGCGGCAACGGCGCGAAAGCGTTGACCGACAGGTTGTTCACCACCGCTCCCCCGGAACGCCTCAGCGCGGGCAGGAAGGCCTGCGTCACGCTGAGCATCCCGAAAAGGTTGACCGCCAGATGCTGCTCAAGAACCGAACGATCACTGAGATCGTCGTACGACGCGATGCCCGCGTTGTTGACGAGGACGTCGAGGCTCTCGATCTCGGCCGCGGCCTGCTGGATCTGCGCCGCGTCGGTGATGTCCAGGGCCAGCGGCGTGACCCGCCCGTCCGCGTGGGGCAGGGGCCGCCGCATGCCGGCGTACACCCGTTTCGCGCCTCTCCTCAACGCTTCCTCGACCAGCGCCCGCCCGATGCCACGACTGCTTCCGGTGATCAGTACGGTGTGGTCCTTGATGCTTGTCATGCTGATGCTCTCCTCAGGTCCGGACGGCGGATCGGGCCGCCCGAATAGAGACAACCGGGCCCGCCGGAACTCATCGCGGCTGACGGCCGAAAAGCGCGAGCAGCCGTTCTCCCGGCGCCGCCGTGGCCGGAACATCCAGTGGGGCGGCGAAAAAACGGTCGACGGCCAGCAGCGGCGACACCTCGAGCAGACGCGTGGCCAACGCGGCGGGGACGGGGTGGTCCGCCCCGCAGGCGCGCGAGATGTCCCACGCATGCAGGACCATTTCCGCGGCAGCGGTGTACCCGACGATTTCCGGCGAGATCCACCGATCCTCAACCTCGCACCTCCGGCCGGGCGTGACGGCCCACGCGACCAGCAGGCCGACGATGCTCGCCCGGACCGCCGCCGCGGGATCCGGGCCGGGAGCCGGGCCCGGCTCCCCGGTCAGCACCTCGGTAAGATCGTCCAAAGAGGACCGGACGTGGCCGAGCAGGTGCCCGAGGTCCCAGCCCGGGCACGGGGTGGGCGCCGACAGGTCGGCGTCGCCCACCAGCCGGACGCTCCGCCCCAGATGCCGGGCGGCAGCGCTGAGCACGGCCCGCTCACCGCCGGACCGCGCTCGGGGCCGCGTATACCTCGGGCAGGCCGAACGCGGTGACCAGACCGGGGTCGAGGAACGCGTTGATCCGCGCGATCTGCCCGCCGATCAACGAGAAGACCTGCACCCCGTACGCCCGGAAAAGCCCGTCGCCGGCGCGCTGGTACACCGCGACCGCGGGCGCGCCGTTGGCTCGTGTCGGCGTCATGCGCCAGTGGTCCGGGGCCGGCAGCACGACCCGGTCGAGGAACGCGCACACCACGTCGCGGCCGGTGAACCAGGTCGGAATCGGCGGCATCTCCAGCTCGACGTCGGCGCGCAGCAGGGTGGCCAGCGCGGCGACGTCCGAGTGCTCGAAGGCCGACGCGTAACGGTCGAGCAGGCTCCGCAGCTCGGGTTCGGCGGGCTCGGCGAGGTCGTCGGAAACCGGGCCGGCCTGCGCCAGCTGCCCGCGGGCGCGTTGCAGCGCGCTGTTCACCGCGGCGACGGAGGTGTCGAGCATTTCGGCGACCTCCTTCGCGTGCCAGCCCAGGACGTCGCGCAGGATCAGCACCGCGCGCTGCCGGGCGGAAAGCTGCTGGAGGGCGGCGATGAAGGCCAGCCGCACCCCGCTGCGGCCGGACACGATCGCCGCGGGGTCGGCGGTGGAGGCGTGCAGCAGGCTGTCGGGCGCCGGTTGCAGCCAGGGGATGTCCGATTCCGGGGCGGCGAGCGTCGCGCCCGGATCGTCCGACGGCGCGCCGAGCCCGGACGGCAACGGTCGCCGCGCGCGGGTCTTCAGCGCGGTCAGGCAGGTGGTGGTCGCGATCTTGTACAGCCACAGCCGCACCGAGGAACGGCCCTCGAACCGGTCGTAGTACCGCCAGGCCCGCAGGTAGGTCTCCTGCACGAGGTCCTCCGACTCGTGCAGCGAGCCGAGCATGCGGTAGCAGTGCGCGAGCAGCTCCGGGCGATAGCGGTCCGCGAGCTCCGCGAATTCCGCGGCGGCCGTCATCGCCGGGCCGCCCTGGCGCTGGTGCCGTGGTCCATCTGGTTCTCCATCCCGCCGGTTGATGCGCATAGAGACAACCGGGCGCCCGGAAACTCATCGCGGAACCGGGCGTCGGCACCAGCAAACCACGGATCACCAGGTCAGCGGCTCGCGATCGCGGAAGAAGCCGCCGTTCGGGCCGTCCTCGGGCAGGGTCGCGAGCCAGATCGGGGTGTCCGCGCCCTCGGCCGGAGGACGGGTGGCGCGGGCTCATGCCCGTCCGGACCCAGCCGGGTGAGGCGGCGTTGACCAGGATGCCGGCGCCTTCCAGTTCCGCCGCGAGAACCCTGGTCAATGCGTTCAGCCCGGCCTTCGAGACGCGGTAACCGGGCTCGGACGGCCGGTCCATCAGCGCGAGCGACGCCGGCGTGCTGCTGACGTTGACGATCCGCCCGTACCCGGCCTCGAGCATCGCGGGCGTCACGGCCTGGACGCACCGCCACGCGCCGAGCAGGTTGGCCTCCCACACCCGGGTCACCAAATCGAGGTCGGCGCCGGAGGACCGCTGACCTCCGTCCGTCACGCCCGCGTTGTTGACCAGGATGTCCAGCCGCCCGTCCTCTGCGAGCACCCGCGGCACCGCGGCGGTGACGCTCGACGGGTCGTGAAACCCCGTCAGGCCGCCAGCGAGGACAACGGCACCGCGAACACCGCCCGGCCGCAGGTCTGGCCCTGGGCCGAGCAGTCGGCCGTCGACCACTCCGACTGCGACCACACGAGCCCGGTCGCCCAGTCGTAGGTGAGCGCCTCCGGGTGGACCGCCCAGCAGGCCGTGGTCGACGGCGAGCCGCAGGTTGCGGAGTTGCTTTCGGCCGTCGTCTGGGTCCAGAGCTGGCCGTTGAGCGTGGCCGAACTGTGCGCGACGTACCACTTGCCGCCGTGGGACAGCACGCCCTGCATATTGCCCACGGAGCTGCGGAACGCCTCGGTCGCCGGCGCCGTGCCGGACGACGTCGCGAGCAGGTAGTCCGAGCCAATCGCGTACCGGTACAGCCGGCCGTGGAGGCTCTGGTCGGCGAAGTACTCGGTGGTCACCACGGTGGCCGGGGAGGTACTGCGGTCCAGTGACATCGAGGAAAAGCAGGGCACGCCGGTATCGGACGCCATGCTGCACGTGCCGCCCGCGTACGTGTAATAGCCGACCTGCATCATCGCGTATTTGTAGGTGTACGCGGCATATCCGCCCGAGGTCTTGCCGATCGAGTTCGACGTCGTGTCGGTCATCTGCAGGATGTGCTGGGTGCTGAACACCCGGATCGCGGTCGAGGTGTTGCCGACGGCCGTCACGTAGATCTTGTCGCCGTACCAGGCCATCCCGCCCATGTGCGCCTTCGTCGCGGTGAAGCTGGAGCCGGTGCTGGTGGGCACGGCGAGGTAGAGCATGCGGTTGGCCGGCGCGGCCGGCTTGTCGTAGTTCACCGCCATGATGCGCGCGTCGTCGTTGCGGCCGAGCTCGTCCGTGCCGTGCCAGCCGGACAGGATGATCTTGTCCGCGCCCCACATCCCGTCGTCGTCGGCGTCGCCGGAGGTGGTGATGCCCTGGGGCGACCACGTTGTGGTGGCCGCGCGGTCGGTGTTCCAGCAGAACGACGTGGTGGCCGTGGGCGCCTTCGGCAGCGCCGCCTTCTCCGCGCTCGTACAGCCGGTGGTCGGGTAGCTCGGGTCGTTGACCACGGTGTTGAGGCTGACGTTCGGCAACGCGTTGTCCAGCGCGGTCAACGCGGCGGCGGGCGTGGCGTGCCAGACCAGGCTCTGCTTGGTCGTGGTCGTCAGCGGGTCGCTGTACGCGGCGCTGGCCGTGCCAGGCACCACCAGGGCACCGGCGACCACGGCCAGCACCAGGGGAATCACTCGGGAGATTCGCATGGCCTCATTTCCGCACGCTTCTTCCGGAACTGTCAAACAGCTGGTGAACAGCCATTTGTACAATTCTTGTACGGCACCGCGGTAAAACTATAATCGGCCCGAGAATTGTCTCAATAATCGATTGTCCCGCTGGGTGGGTGCGTCACACCCCTCCCCGCCGGCCGGACGTCGTTTAGCGTGGTCGCTGTGGAACGAGGCAACGAACTGGGCGACTACCTGCGGGCGCGCCGGGACGCGGTCACCCCGGCGGCGGCGGGGCTGCCCGACGACGGCGCGCGCCGGGTGCCCGGCCTGCGCCGGGACGAGGTCGCGCTGCTGGCCGGGGTGAGCACCGACTACTACGTGCGCTTGGAGCAGGGCCGCGAGCGGCATCCGTCCGACCAGGTCCTGCACGCGATCGCGCGGGCGCTGCACCTGGACGAAGCCGCCGCCGCGCACCTGTTCCGGCTCGGCCTGCCCACGCCGCCGTCGGAGCCGGGACCGGTGGCCCAGGCCCGCCCGGAGCTGGTGCGCCTGCTGGACCGGCTGCACGACGTGCCCGCTCTCGTAGTCGGGTCCGCGCAGGACGTGCTGGCCGCCAACGCCCTGGCCGAGCAGCTCTACGAGGGTTTCGCGCAGTTCGACAACCTGCTCCGGATGATCTTCCTGGACCCGTGCGCGCGTGAGTTCTACGCCGCCTGGGACACCGTGGCCGGCACCGCGGTGAACAACCTGCGCGCCTCGGCCGCGCGATTCCCGGGTGACGCGCGGATCGAGGCCGTTGTGGGTCAATTGAGCGTCCGCAGCCCGGCATTCGCGACGCTGTGGGCGCGGTACGAGGTCCGCCCGCGCACCCACGAGGACAAGCATTTCCGCCATCCACGGGTCGGCGACCTGCATCTGCACTACGAGGCGCTGGCCGTGACCAGCGCGCCGGGGCAGCACGTCTCCGTGTACAGCGCCGAGCCGGGCAGCCCCAGCGAAGACGGGCTGATCCTGTTGCGGCGCCTGGCCGAAGCCCGACCGTCCTAATCAGACACAACCGTCACAGCCGAACAAAGGGAAGACCCATGCTGCTCCCCCATGACGAAGCCGGCACGGGCCCGGCACTGGTGCTGCTCCACGCCCGGCCCGCCGACCGCTCCATGTGGCGCGACCACCTGCCGCTGCTGGCTGCCGCCGGGTACCGCGCGATCGCGCTCGACCTGCCCGGGTACGGCGAGGCGGCGGTCCCGGACGGCTACGACTCCACGCCGGGCCAGGACGTGCTGAGCACCCTCGACCGGCTCGGGGTGAGCGGCTTCAGCCTGGCCGGCAACTCACTCGGCGCGCTGATCGCGCTGCAGATCGCGGCCGCGGCGCCGGAACGGGTGGAGGGACTGGTGCTCATCGGCTACCGCGCCCACGACCAGCCCGCGACGGAAAGCCTCGAACGCGCGTGGCACGGCGAACGGACCGCGCTCGCGGCCGGTGATCTCGAAGGTGCGGTCCTCACGGGCGTCGAAACCTGGCTCGCGCCCGAGGCCTCGCCGGAGATCCGCGCGCACGCCGCCCGGATGCTGCGCGGCAACCTGCTCCGGTGGTCGGCTGACGGGCAGCCGCCGCGGGCCGCCGACGCGGATCCCGCCGAGCTACGGCCGCTGGCGTCCCGGACCCTGGTCGCGGTCGGTGAGCACGACTTGCCGGACTTCTTCACCGGCGGTCACGCCTTGGCCGAAGCCATCGGCACCGGCGGAGTGGTCATTGCCCCCGGCTCCGCCCACCTGGTCCCGTTGGAACAACCGAAGTGGCTTTGCGGCCTGCTGCAAGGATTTCTCGCCCATTCCGCTAAATAGCGGTAACCGGTCCGAATCCCACCGTCAGGACTTCTGGGGACCGGTGTCGGAGCCGACGTACGTGTCGTGCTTGTCCCCCGGCTTCCCGTCCGCACTCTGCTGCTGATGCGTTTCCTGGCCGATGGCGGCGTACGCGGTCCCACCGGCCACGCCCATCAGGGCGAGCGCCGCCGCCCCGGCCAAGATCCGGTACCGCCAGGCTCTGCTTTCGGCGTCCGCCATCGTTCGCACCCTTTTCCGCAATCCCCGTGAATATCCGGTTCGCGCCCCCGATAATGCCTGCAAAAGCCCGCCGGCTCCACCATTACGGGACAAAGAGGCAGCCATCCTCGTTCAGCAGGGCCAGCACGTCTTCGGCGTCGGGCAGGCCCAGGCGGACGAAAAGCGTGTGGGCGCGGCGCAGGTGGGCCAGCGCGGTGTCGGTGTCACCACGCTGGCGGAGTGTTCGCCCGAGCACGGTCAGTGCGTGCGCGAGATCCCGTTCGATGCCGAGTTCTTCGCAGCTGGCAACGGCTTCGGCGGCGTACTTCTCCGCCTCGTCGTACCGTCCCATCGCCCGCAGGGTTTCCGCGAGCCGGTACAGCGACTGCGAAGCGCGGTCCGGCAGTCCGGAAGCCCGGCAGGTGACCAAGCACGCAGTGAAATGCGAGACGGCCTCTTCGTACCGCCCGAGTTCGTGCAGGGCCAGGCCCAGGACGTAGTGACCGGAGGCCTTGCCCGGACGGTCGCCGAGGCTGTCGGTCAGCGCCAGCGCGGCTTCGCACGAGGGCACCGCTTCGGCGGCACGCCCGCTGCGGACCCGGGCCAGTCCGGCGTTCAGCATGGTCGCCGCCTCGGCCGAACGGTGGCCGAGCGCGCGGGCCAGCGCGACGGATTCGTCGTAACAGGCCAGGGCTTCCTCGAACCGGCGCAGGTACTGGCAGGCGACGCCGAGGTCGTTGAGCGCCTGCCGCAGGATGTCGCGTTCGCCGGTGCGGCGCGAGATGTCGACGGCCGCGCGGGCGTGCCGGGCGGCCTCGGCCGGACGGGACGCGCGCAGCGCCCCGATGGCGAGGATCAGCAGCGCCCGGGCTTCACTGGGCTCGTCTCCGCTGCGTTGCGCGGCTTCTCGCACGAAAGCCGCGGTGTCGGCGAGGCGGGGATAACGCGTGTCGTGGCTGAGCGGGCTGGTGCACAGCAGGAGGTCCGCGGCGACGCGCAGCCGTCCGGGATCCCGGGCGCCCGGCGCCGCCGCGGCCCGGCGCGCGACCGCCGTGACGATGTCGAACTCCTCGTTCGCCCAGGTCCGGGCGCCGTGGATGTCGGAGAACGTCAGCCCCGGCGAGGGCAGGGGCCCGACCAGGTTCGCGACCGGATCGCCCGGGACGACGTGGGCCAGCGCCGCACACGAGGTGGCGAGCAGGTGCTCCAGCAGCGCGCGCAACGCCACATCGGTCTCTTCCTCCGGCCGCTCCGCCGCGCGCTGTGCGGCGTAGACCCGCACCAGGGAGTGGTAGTGGTAACGGCCGGGCTCCGGTGACTCCAGCAGCGCCGCGTCCACCAGTGATTCCAGCAGGAGTTCCGCGGTGGCCTCCGGCGCGCCCAGCAGGGCCGCGGCCGAGTCGAGCGAGACGGTCGCGGCGCCCGGGACGGAAAGCAGCCGGAACGCCAGCGCCTGGGCGAAAGTCAGCTGCTGGTAGCTCAGCTCGAAGACCGCCCCGATGGCCAGGTCGCCCACCCGCAGCTCGCTGAGCCGGCGGCGCTCGTTGTCCACCCGGTCCGCCAGCGCCCCGATCGTCCAGCCGGGGCGGGCCGACAAGCGGTTCGCGACGATGCGCACGGCCAGTGGCAGCAGCCCGCACGTCTCGACCAGGCGCCGGGCCTGGTCCGGTTCGGCCGCGACCCGATCGGCGCCGATCACCGCGCTCAGCAGGCCGAGCGCCTCGTCGGGGGTGAACGCGTCCAGCGCGAGATGGGCGGTGAGCGGCAGCCCGGCCGGGACGGACCGGGTCGTCAGGATGACCCCGCACCCCGCCGAGCTGGGAATCATGTCGCGGACCTGCGCCGCGTCGCGGACGTTGTCCAGGACCAGCAGCACGCGACGGCCGTCCAGCAGGGAACGCAGCAGCGCGCGCCGATCCTCCAGCCGCTCGGGCACCGCCTCGGGCGCGATGCCCAGCGAGGTCAGGAAACCGGCCAGCACCGTGCTCGGCCCGGCCGGGTTCTCCCCCTCCCCGCCCAGGTCGGCGTGCAGCTGCCCGTCCGGATAGGACGAACGGACCCGGTGCGCCGCGCGCAGGGCGAGCGAGGTCTTGCCGATGCCGCCCATCCCGGCCACCGCGACGACGGCCGGGGTGCTGCGTCCGGGTTCGGTCAGCAGCGCGAGCAGCCGGTCGAGGCCCGCCGTGCGGCCGACGAAGTCCGGCAGGGTGGGCGGCAGCTGACGGGGCACGGGCAGCGGCGTGACGACCGGCTTCGCGGCCGGACTCTCACTCGCACCAACGGTTTCACCCGGTTCGAGGCCGGTCACCCCGGCCAGGACGGCGGCGTGCACCGCGGCCAGCTCCGGGCCCGGCTCCACACCCAGCTCGTCGACGATCCGGCGGCGGAAGCGGGTGTACACCGCGAGCGCGTCGGCCTGGCGGCCGGCCAGTTGCAGCGCGCGCATCAGCAGCCCGTGCGGACGTTCCCGCAACGGGTGCGCGGCGGTCAGCTCGGTCAGGGCCGAGGTCGCGAACATCTCCCCGTCGAGACGGAGCCGCAGGTCGAGCTGCTCTTCCAGCGCCACCAGGCGCAGCTCGCCGAGCCGGTCCCGCTGCCGCTGCGCGAACGGCCCCGGCACGCCGGCCAGCGGCTCCCCCCGCCACCGGCTGAGGGCCTCGGTGAGCAATTCGCAGGCCTGCCGCAGGTTTCCCTGGCCACGAGCCGTCGCGGCGCGGCTGATCAGGGACTCGGCCTGCGGCACGTCCAGCGCGTCCGGCGGGACGAGGAAGCGGTAGCCGTCCCCGTGGGAAACCAGCACTTGGGGCTGGGACGGATCGGGTTCGAGCAGGCGCCGCAGCCGCCAGGCGTACGTGCGGAGGGTGCGGATGCCGCCGCCGGCCGGCGGGAACTCCCAGACGGCGTCGACGATCTGCCGGGCCGACACGGTGCGGCCGGAATGCAGGAGCAGGTACGCGAGCATGGCCTGTTGCTGTGGCGGCCCCGCGCTGACCTCTTGGCCGTCCCGGTGGACGAGCATCGCGCCCAGCACGGCGAACCTCAACGGCTCGGAGCGGCCACCGGTCTCGTGCTCCGGTCCGCCGGCTTCCGCCTCTCCCACTTGCACCCCCCGCGGCAGCGTTCCGGGACGCCCCCACGGCCCTGCGATCAGTCCGGGCGCCTGGTCAACGACGGTGTTGATCGAACGCTGACCCCGCGTGGAACGCGGCTCGGCAGACTGGAAAAACGTCAATCGAAAGCACCATACAGGACATCCGCCGGGCCTCGGCCGGGAGCGACGGAGAGTAATGGCGACCGCCCCATCCGTCGCCGCCGGGCCTCGGCCGGCTCCGCCACGGATTGGAACCACCATGGACTTTCCCGCCGCTTACGACGCTGCCGCGGCCGGGTTGCTGCTGCGCCCGTACCGCGTGGCGGACGTGCCCAGCCTGGTCACCAACAGTAACGACGCGGAGACGCGCCCGTTCATGGCGGGCACGCCGGCCGAGCTGACCACCAAGGGCCTGCTGGAGTGGGTGCGGGAGATCGGCTCCCAGCGCTCGCCCGACCCGGACCGGCTCAGTTACGCGGTGGCCGACCCGGCCACCGACGAGCTGCTGGCCGGCGTCGTCATCCACGTGACGCGACGCCGCGACGTCGCCGAGCTGGTTTTCTGGGTTTGCGCGGACGTGCGCGATCGGGGCGTCGGCACCCGCGTGGCCCGCGCGTCGAGCGAACTCTGCTTCACCCGGGGAATCCACCGGGTCGAGCTGGTCATCCGGCCGGACGACATCCGCAGCCGGCACTTGGCCAAAGCCGTCGGCTTCCAGCGCGAGGCCCACCTTCGCGAGGTCCTGCCCGGCAGCGGCGTCAGCTTCGGCTCGAACACGGAGCGTCAGGACGGCGAGCTCTGGGCGCACCTGCGCACCGACGCCTGAACGCTTTCCCCGCCCGCTCCGGACGGGGAAAGCGTTTCCGTTCACCTCAGATGATCCCGGCACGCAGCGCGTACGCGACCGCGTGCGACCGGTTGCGCAGACCCAGCCGGTGGGTGAGCGAGTAGATGATGTTCTTCACGGTGTGGTCCGCGTAGCGCATACGGCGGGCGATTTCGTTGGTGTCACAGCCTTCCGCCATCAGCCGGACCACCGCGACCTCCCGCTGGGACAGCACGTGCTTGCGTCTCGCGCCCGAGGCGCCCTGCCGGGTTTTCCGTTCCTGCGCCAGCAATCGGAGCCCGGCCGTGTCCACCGCGGCCGCGCGGACGCACCGCGGCAGCCGCTCGTCGACGACAGCGGCGCGAGGCAGCACCGCGACCACCGACGGTTCCAGCGTCGAGGGCAGCTCCACCTCTTCGGCCGGATCCATCAGCAGGACAACGGGTTTGGCCGCGGCGCCGAGCGCGGCCTCCAGCTCGGCGACCGCCGCCGGGTCCAGCTCGTCGAAGGCGGCGACGATGACGTCGGCCCGCTTCCGGGTCTCCCCCCGGCCGACGACCATGCCCTGACGTCCGCTCAGGCAGGCGACCAGCCCGGCCCCGGTAAGGGGATCGAGGGCATGCACCGCCACCAGAACGTCCTCCACGGGATCCTCCTCAGAACTCTCCGCCGGACCACGGTCGCGTCCGGACATGGCCCACCGCTTTTCGGTGCGCAGAACGAAGCCAAGCTGCTGGTAAGCCTCCGGCCGCCCCTGGAGAGAAGACGCCTGTACCGGCCGGCGGTTGCCGCCGTTCCCGGTTTCCGGTGCCGTCGTGGTACTTCTCTCCCGGGCTGGTTCAGACCAGGAAACCTTCGCCACCAGTGAACACCCTGCCGCTACGGCACACTCAAGTCCGGATCTCGTAACAAAGCCCGGGAGCGGCATGGTTGCCCCGCCGAGCCCCATCCGTTGCCCGGCAACGCCTTGGTGCCGGAACGGATGCAGCAGATACCCCCGTCTGCGCGTCGTTTCCTGCCCGCGCCAACGAATTCGGCCGTCCGCGCCCACTGATCCGGCCTTACGCGCCCCATTCCGGGGCCCATTCGCAGGCGACGTCCTGAAGTACGGCTCGCCGGACCGGTCGCGCCGCCAAACGATCACCGTCAGTAAGCGCCAGGACTGATGCCGATGACAGAAGCGGCCATGACTGCCGCCGTCCAGCGGGCCCACGCGGTCGGGTGACCAAGCGTCACTTGGAGTGGCCGGTCGGGCGATGATCCACTAAATTTATGACGCACATCACTGGCGTCAGGGGTTGAGTATGCCGCTACGGCACGGTGTTCCATAGCCCCTTTAGGTAAAGGCGAGGTGAATGGCGCCCAGCCGTTTCACCACGTCCACCCATCCTTCTGGCAACCCTAGTGGTGACCCTGTACGGACCTACGCGAGGCGGCGCATGCAACCCAACCTTCAACCCGGCGAGGACTTCGCCCTGCTACTGGAGCGAGAAGCCCGGAAGCTCCAGGAAAAGGGCGAGGCCCTGGCCGCGGCGTTCGCCGCGTCCGGCTCCACCGTGCGGTCCTCGGACGGCTCGGTGACCGTGAAAGTGGAAGCCAACGGCTCGCTCAGCTCCATCGAGTTCGGCAACCGCGCCTGCGCGATGGGCCCGGCCAATCTGTCCAGCCTGGTCATGAAGACCGTGCGCGAGGCCCAGCTCAAGACCGCCGGCAAGGTCGCCGAGTCCTACACCGAGATCAACGGCGACGACCAGGCCGCGGAGCTGGTCCGCACCTTCCTGCCGAAGGTCGAGGACACCGGGGAAAGCGCTTCCGGGAACCCCGAGCAGGACAAGTGGGCCCCGGAGGCGCACGAGGAGGAGCCGCCGCCGGCCGCGCGCCGGATGCCGCCGCCGCAGGGCCGCCCGATGCCGCCGCAGCCCGGGCGTCCCGTGCCACCGCCGCCGGGTGGCGCCCTGCCACCGCGGCCGGGCCGCCCGATGCCGCCCCCGCAAAGTGGCCCGCCGCCGCAGCCGGGCCGCCCCGTCCGGCCGCCGAACCCCGCGGCACCCCCGCCCCGGCGGCCGCACGCCGACCCGGACGACGATGAAATGAGCCCATGGTGAGCGACGGAATCAAAACCCAATACGAGGCGCTTCGCGCTTTCGCCACCAATCTCGACAAGATCGAAGAGCAGTTGCAGAAGAGCGGCGACATGGTGGGCAGCTGCGTCGGCGACCCCGGCATCTTCGGCATCACCGGCGGCCAGCTCTACGGGGCCGGCGCCAGCATGCACTGCGCGAAGGCGCGGGACCACCTGCACGACTACTCGGCGAAGGTCAAGGACTTCTCCGACAAGGTGCGCGATTCCGCGAAGCTGTACGAGGAGGGCGACAAGAACGCCGAGGACTCGGTCATGAACGCGGCCAAGGGCCTCGAAGAGGTGAAGGTCAAGTGAGCGACGAGTACCACCGCGGCGATGTCGGGAACAACGCCGGGATCAGCGCCGGCGATTTCAAGGACCCGGAGAACCCGGGCGGCGGCGACAGTGCCGGCGCGGGCTTCTTCGACACGGCGTTCGGGCTGAAGAAGGCGGTTGCCTCCGGTGACAGCCTCAGCATCGGGATGGCCTCGGTCGGCATGGCGGTCGACATCCTCGGCATGGTCCTCGACCCGCTCGGCTCGCTGCTCACCGCCGGGATCGGCTGGCTGATCGAGCACCTGGTCATCTTCCGCTGGCCGCTGGACGTCCTGATGGGCGACCCGAAGGGCATCGAGGCGGCCAAGAACGCGATCTGGGACGAGGGCAAGAAGGTCAAGGAACTCTCCGAGCAGCACAAGACGGCCACCGGCGAGGTGATGAAGAGCTGGACCGGCCAGGCCGCCGACCAGTTCCGCACCGACATGGAGGGCGTCGGCGCCCAGATCGACGCGCTGTCCGACTACGTCAACTTCGCCGGCAAGCAGATGGCGATCGCGGGCGGCCTGATCGGCACCGTGCGCGGCATCGTCCGCGACATCATCGCGATGACGCTGGCCGGCATCCTCAAGGCCGCGATCATCGCGGTGGCGCTGGCGCCGGTGACGTTCGGCGGCTCGATCGTCGCGGCGATCACCAGCACGATCATCGAAGTCGGCGTCGCGATCGGCAAGATCGGCACGAAGATCGCCGACCTGGCCAAGAAGCTCGCCGAGATGATCAAGCTGCTGGCCAAGACGCGCGGCGCGGCCGACGAGGTCGTGAAGGCCACGGTCGGCGGCAACCTCGGCAAGATCAAGGTGCCGAATTCCGGGCCGCACACCCCCAAGCCGCCGCCCGACAAGCCGATGATCAAGGAGAACGGCGAGGGCCCCGAGCCCAAGCCGGGCGACAAGGACCCCGCCAAGCCGGACCCGAAGAAGCCGGAGAAGCTCGGCGACATGGTCACCCGCGTGGTCCGCGACAAGCTGGAAAAGGAACTGCGAAGCGAGGTGAAAACGCAGAAAGACCAGGTGGAAATGGACGACGCCCTCAAGAATTTCGACAAGTGGTGCGGCGCGCCGATCACCCTCACCAGCGGCAATTCCAAGAAGGCCCTGGAGGGGATCGAGAAGATCGTGAAGATCATGAGCGACCCCACGTACGGCGCCCAGGGCATGGGCGGCAAAATCATTGTCGACATGATGAAGGCCATTCCGCCTGCCGCGGAAGAGGAGCCGAAGTAAGACGCGAAATAACCGGCGCCGGTCTCCGTTGACTGCGCTGGGCCACCGAAAAGCCTCGCCGCCGGCCCGCTCGATCTCGGGCCGCGGCGAGGCTTTTCTTACGCCCCAGCGCCGGCCTGCCGGCTACCGGTTGCCGCCGAGGAAGTCCTCCAGGATCTCGGTGAACCGCGCCGGCTGCTCCTCGGCCACGTAATGGCCGCACTCGTCGACGACCACCTCGGTCACGTCGCCGGCCGCGAGCCGCATCGTCTCGGCGGCCGCCGCGCCGCTGTACCGCGCGCCGCCGACGGCGAGCACCGGCAGCGTCAGCCGGGTCTTGCGGCGCCGCTCGTTCTGCGCGATCGTCTCGTCCAGCGCCCGGTAGTACCCGAAGCTCCCCTGCAGCCCGCGAGGATCCGCGACGATCGCATCGACGTAGACATCAACGGCGTACGCGGGGATCGCGTCCGGCGTGGCTGCCTTCTTGGCGAATTGGTAGCCGAAGAAGAGCCGCTCCCGGCCGCGGACCAGTTCCTCGTTGAGGTCGGTGAGCCGGTTGAAGCCGAAGTGCCAGAACCGCTGGCTGGCCGCGGCCGGGCTGAAAACCGCCGGGGTCGGCGTGAGGCCGGGGATGATGGCGTCGACGACGGCGAGCCGGCCCACCCGCTCGGGATGATCGGCCGCGAGCGCGTATCCGGTCCACATACCGATGTCGTGGCCGACCACGTCGAACCGGTCGTGCCCGAGCTCGGCCATCAGCGCGACCAGGTCGGCGGCCAGCGTGCCGGCGTCGTAACCGTCTTCGGGCTTGTCGGAAAGCCCGGACCCCCGCGAGTCGACGGCGACGACGGTGTGCGCGCGGGCGAGCGCCGGCATCACCTCCCGCCAGGCGTACCAGGTCTGCGGCCACCCGCCGACCAGCAGCAGCGGCGGGCCTTCCCCGCCGGTGACCGCGTGCAGCCGCAGTCCGTCCAGCTCCACGAACCGGCTGGTGAAGACGTCGGTGAACCCGTCGGGCAGCTGCAGCGAACCCAAGTCGGCCGCGCTCATCTTGGAACGATCAGTGCAACTTGTCATGCCGGTGACCGTACCTCATCTTGGACCGATCGGTGCAAGATGAGGTACGGTCACCGGCCTTCGACGCGATGGGCCCGGCGCGGCACCTGCCCGGTCAGTCGAGGACCGCGGTGGCCTCGACCTCGACCAGGACGTCAGGCTCGGCCAGCGCGGCGACCCCGATCCCGGTCAGCGGCGGCATCGGGGTGACACCCAGTTTCGCCGACGCCCGCGCGACCCCCTCGGCGAACAGCGGCATCTTGTCCGGGGTCCAGTCGACCAGGTAGACGGTCAGCTTCACCACGTTGCCGAACGAGGCGCCGACTTCGGCCAGCGCGGTGCCGATGTTGAGGTAGCACTGCTCGACCTGGGCGGCGAAATCACCCTCGCCCACCTTGGCGCCGTCGGCGTCGCGGGCGATCTGGCCGGCGATGAAAACCAGCTTCGACCCGGTCGCGACCGCGACCTGCCGGTAAATACCGACCTCCGGCAGCCCCGCCGGGTTGACCAGGGTGATGGGCATGCTGACTCCTTGTCCGCGCGGGCTCCGTCCCCCAAACAATAACATTGCGATGTTATGGTTTGGCCCATGGTGAGGATGAAGGACCCCGCGGTCCGCACCCGGCTCCTCGAGCGCGCCGCGCACCTGCTGCGTACCCGCGAACCCCTCACCCTGCGCTCGCTGGTGGCTGGGACCGGGGTGTCGACGATGGCCGTGTACACCTACTTCGGCGACCTGGAAGGCGTCTGGAAAGCCTTGCGCCAGGAGGGTTTCACCCGCCTGGCGGCCAGGTTCGCGGAGGTGGCCGTGTCCGGGGACCCGGTCGAGGACCTGACCACCCTGGTCGCCGCCTACCTCGGCAACGCCCTCGACCACCCCGACCTGTACCGCGTCATGTTCGACGCGAACTTCGCCCTCGAAGACCTCAAGGCGGCGGACGCGACGCTGGAGCACCTGGTCCAAGCCGCCGGCCGGGCCCGGGCCGCCGGCCGCTTCCGCGCCGGGACCGTCCCGCTGGAGCTGGCGACCCAGAGCTGGACCATCGCCCACGGGCTGGCCTCACTGGTGGCGAACGGCCCGTTGCCCCGCGAAACGCTCGGCAACGGCGTCCCGCTGCTCACCGCGTTGTTCATCCACCGGGGCGACGATCCCCGCAAGTGCCGTCGCTCGGTCAAGAACGGCTGGAAGAACCTGCGTCTGCCGGACGAATCGCCGCGGTGACCCATCCCGGCCGGACCGGCCGACAGATGCCGCTGCCACACTTGATCAACCCCCGGCATCGGTGTGAGCTGCGCCACTCCCGGACGCGGGGCCCCGGCTGGGCTTGACCGTGCCGCACCGTCACGGTTTTGACTGGAATCCGCCGGCGTGCTCGCGCCGGCGGACCGCAGCGTGAAAGAGGTGGGTAGTCGTGGCCTGGAGCACCCGTGAGATCGCCGAACTCGCCGGCACGACTTTGCGGGCGGTCCGGCACTATCACACGATCGGCCTGCTCGACGAGCCCGAGCGGCGCGCCAACGGCTACAAGCAGTACGGCGTCGCGCACCTCGTGCGGATCCTGCGGATCAAGCGGCTGATCGACCTCGGCTTTTCGCTGGCCCAGATCTCCGCCATGGGCGACGCCGACGAGCATCCCGAAGAAGCGCTGCGCACGCTGGACTCGGATCTCGCCACGACGATCGAGCGGCTGCAGCGGATCCGGGTCGAGCTGGCCCTGATCCTGCGCGATGCCGCGCCGACCGACCTGCCGCTGGACTTCGGCCCGATCTCCACCGAGGCCGGGCTTTCGGCCAGCGACCGCTCGTTCATCGTCGTGCTGACCCGGGTGCTCGGCCCGCGCGGACTCCAGGCCTACGCCGAGATGCTCCAGACGTACCAGGCGAAACCCGAGGTGGCCGCCTTCGACCACCTGCCCGCCGACGCCGACGAGCAGACCCGCGCCGAACTGGCCCAGCAGCTGTACCCGCACGTCCACGGCCTGATCGCCGAACACCCCGAGCTGGACACCCTCAACAACGACGCACCGGGCGGGCCGCGGTTCGCCGCGCAGACCGTCGTCCAGGCCATTCAGGATCTTTACAACCCGGCTCAGATCGACGTGATGCGCCGCATCGCGCTGCTGGACCAGGCACCCGAAAAGAACTGACCACCCACTGACCCGAAGCTCGAAGCGCCGCTTTTCGCGCCCTTTTCATGCTCCTCGCGCGCCCTTTCACGCCCAAAAACAGGTACCTCAACCCTCAAGAAAGGTTCATCATGGAATCCGTCATCTCTTCGCTCTCCGGTGTTGTCGGCGGACTGAACCCGGTGGTGCAATTCCTCGCCGTGTTTGTCATCGGCATCGTGCCGTTCCTGGAATCGCACGTCGGCGCGCTCGTCGGCACGCTCACCGGGGTCCCGGTTGTGCTCGCCGCCATCGCCGCCATCGGGGGCAACCTGCTCGCCCTCGCCATCGCCACCCGGGCCGGCGGCGCCGTCGCCCGGCGCGTCGCGGCCCGGCGTACGTCCGGCCCGAGCCCGCGGGCTGAGAAGGTCCTCGCCAAGGTCGACCGTTTCGGTGTGCCGGTCGCCTGCCTGCTCGGCCCGTTCGTGCTGGCCACCGCGTTGTCCACGTTCATCATGCTCAGCGCCGGGCTCGACCGCCGCAAGGTGCTCACCTGGCAGATCACCGCGGTGGTCGCGTGGGGCATCGCGTTCGCCTCGATCGCCTTCGGGACGGTCAACGCGCTGAGCTGACCGGGCCCGTCATCGCGCGCCTTCCATGGCCAGCAACGTCAACTTCGCCGCTTCACCGCCCCGATAGCGCCCAGCGGCCCCGTCCGATCGGACGACCCGGTGACAGGGGACGACCAGCGGCACTGGGTTGGTCGCGCACGCGGTGCCTGCGGCCCGGACGGCGCGCGGACTGCCCGCGGCCGCCGCCATCTGCGCGTAACTTCGGGTGTGGCCAAAGGGAATGTCGTTCAGCCGGTCGAGGACCGAACGCCGGAAGCCCTTCGCCAGCCGGAGGTCGACCGGGACCCCGAACCGGCGCCGGTCGGCCGCGAAGTACTCGTCGAGTTCCCGGGCGACCGGGTCGAGCCGGCCCCGGGCCGCGAGCACCCGCGGGCTGACCGCGGTGGCGAGCGACTCGAGCACGGCGTTGTGGTCCTCGCTCTCGAACGCCACCCGCACGAGCCCCTTGGGGGTCGCCGCCAGCAGCAGCCGTCCGACCGGGGAGTCGACGGTGCGGTAGGCGACGTCGAGGACCCCCTCGGCCTGCGCCTGCCCGGTCAGCTTGGTGTGCAGGGAATCCAGCACTTCATCGTCCACATCGGACAAGTCCGCGGACTCCCGGTCGATCAGCGTCATGTCAGGCCTTCCTTCGGTTGGGGTTCGACGGTTCGCACGGCGGCGACCACGCGGGCCGCGGCGGCGTCCGGGGCTTCGTGCTCCCAGACGCGCAGGACCGCCCAGCCCGCTGCCCGCAACCGTTCGGTCGTGTCTTCGTCACGGGCGCGGTTCGCCCCGATCTTTTCGGCCCAGTACGGCCGATGGGTGGCCGGTTCGGTGTAGTGCTCCTCGCAGCCGTGCCAGAAGCAACCGTCGACGAACACCGCGACCTTCGCCCGGGTGAACACCAGGTCCGCCCGGCGCCGGAGCGCGGCCACGGGCCGTGCGTCGACGCGGTACCGCAGCCCGGCCGCGTGCACCAGCCGCCGGACCGCGAGTTCGGGACTCGTGTCGCGCGAGCGGTTTCCTTGCATGGACCGCCGTACCGCGGGCGTCGAAGCCCACGACTCGGTGTCCCCAGTGGCCTTTCCGGTCATATCCGGTAGACGCCGGTGCCCGCCGGGATGTGAGATCGAAGTGCCGGGCACTTGATGGCACACTCGTCCTCAACGCGGCCTTCCCCGGCCGGAAACCAAGGAGTCACATGACTTTCGCCGAACTGCACCAGGGCCCCGAGCCGCTCGTGCTGCCCAACGCCTGGGACGTGCCGTCGGCACTGGCCCTGGTCGCGGAGGGATTCCCCGCCATCGGCACGACGAGCTTCGGCGTCGCTTCGAGCCAGGGGAACCCGGACGGCGGCCGCGCGAGCCGGGACGCGAACCTGGCGCTGGCGCGAGCCCTGCGCGCCCTGCCGGTGTACGTGAGCGTCGACATCGAGGACGGTTACTCCGACGACCCGGCCGAGGTGGCCGCGTACGTCGAGCAGCTCGCCGTCGCCGGGATCAACATCGAGGACAGCACCGCGGAACGGCTGGTCACGCCGGAACTATTGGCCGCCAAGGTCGCCGAGATCAAGCGGCGGAGCCCGGGGCTGTTCGTCAACGCGCGGGTCGACACCTACTGGCTGCGTCAGGACGCGGAGCCGGCGCCGACCCTCGAACGCGCAGCGGCGTACGTCCGGGCCGGTGCGGACGGGGTTTTCGTCCCCGGCGCGACCGACCCCGCCCTGCTGCGCGAACTCGCGGAAACCCTGCCCGTACCGGTGAACACCCTGCCGGTGCCCGGGCTCAGCGTGAACGCGCTGGGGCGGCTCGGCGTCCGCCGGGTGAGCACCGGGTCCCTGCCCTACCGGGCCGCGCTGAACGCCGCGGTCGAGGCGGCCCGCGCGGTACGGGACGGGCTCCAGGTGCCGCACGCCCTCGATTACCAGCGGATGCAGGAGCAGCTGACCGGATACCGCGATTCGGCGCCCGTGCCCGAGCTTCAGGTGATCGCCCGTTACCAGGTGCTCCCCGGCAACGAAGAGCAGGTCGACGAGCTGCTCGCCCAGCTGACCACGGCAACCCGGTCCGAGCCCGGCAACCTCGCCTTCGCTGCCTACCACGGGGCGGGCGAGATCGTCCTGCTGGAGCGTTACGCCTCGCGTGAAGCCTTTGCGCAGCACCGGGAAACGGGCCACTTCACGGAGCTGGTGCTCGGGCGGATCGTCCCCCTGCTGGAGAGCCGGACCGTCGAGGTCTACGACGTGACCTCCTGATTCTCACGTTTCGGCGGCGGCCGTCGTCTACCTGGTGAGACCCCGACGAAGGAGCTTCACCGGATGACTACGACAACAACGCGGAACCACTACGCCGACCGCGTCGGCACGGCCGATTGGGACGCGGTCAAAACCGGGCTGGACGACGTCGGCTGCGCCCTGCTCCCCCAGCTGCTGACGCCCGCGGAGTGCCGGCAGGTCATCGCCCTCTGGGACGAGCCGGACCGCTTCCGCGCGACGATCAACCTGCGCCGCCACCGGTTCGGCGATCACGGTGATTACAAGTACTTCCGTGAGCCGTTCCCCGAGCCCGTGCGGGCGCTGCGTGAGGCGCTGTACCCGCGACTGCTGCCGATCGCCCGGGACTGGTCGGAAAAACTCCGGTGGGAGGCCGAATGGCCGGAGACGCTCCAGGAGTGGCTCGAGGAGTGCCACCGCGCGGGCCAGGCCAAGCCGACCCCGATCCTCCTGCGGTACGAACCGGGCGGCTGGAACGCGCTGCACCGCGACCTGTACGGGGACAAGGTTTTCCCGCTGCAGGTGGTGCTGAACCTGAACGACCCCGGCACCGACCACACCGGCGGCGAGTTCCTGCTGACCGAGCAACGCCCGCGAGCCCAGTCCCGCGGCACCGCGACGCTCATCCCGCAGGGACACGGCCTGGCCTTCACCACCCGCGAAAAGCCGGTGCGCTCGGTTCGGGGCTGGTCGAGGGGACCGGTGCGGCACGGCGTTTCCGTGGTGCGCAGCGGAATGCGGCACACCCTGGGCTTGGTATTCCACGATGCAGCTTGACGCGGTGTTGTCCTGATGGCGCAGCACTTCGGCGTCGTACCGAGTGGGTTTTCCCCGCTCCCGCAACGCCCCGCCACACCTACTCTCCCGGCGCACCCGTGCGGCCCGGACGAGCTGGCAGCGCTCATCGGCGCCGCCCGCGCCGTCCGGCCCGCGCCGGTCAGCGCGGTCGTGGGCACCGCGTCGGACGTAATTTCCCGGGCGAACGGAGAGCTACTCGCTGCGGCCTGGGCGGATGGCGGTGGCACCGTGCTGGCCACCGTCCACTGGCCGGAGGCCGCTGCCTCGTGGCTCCGGCCGTCACGCCGGTTCGCCGCGCCGGAACCTGACGTGTGGCTGGTCGCCGCGACGGTGCCCGGCTGGGCGGCGATGGGCCGCAGGCTCGTGACGTCCACCGAGTGGTCGCCCGCGCGCACGTTCGTCACCGCGCCGCTGGCCGACCCCGAGCTGATCGCCCTGGGCGGGATCGGCACGTTCGACGGTCTGCGCGGCGCTTACCCGGACGGTCGCTTGTGGACGATCCAGCGAACCCTCCTCGAACCCTAACGGCGCGATCACGCGCCCCGGCGCCGCCGCGGGGCTTCTCGCGCTTCGGTGTGGTGGCGGATGGCGAGCTGGACGATGTCCGCGACCAGCGGGTCCTCGGCCAGGTAGATCTGGCGCTTGCCGGCGCGCCGGGAGCTGACCAGGCCGGCCAGCTTCAGCTTGGCCAGGTGGTGGCTGACCGTGGCGACGCTCTGGCCGGTGTCCTCGGCGAGCGTGCCGACGTCGCGTTCCCCGGCGGCCAGCAGCCACAGGATGTGCAGCCGGACCGTGGCCGAGAGCAGGGCGAACGTGCCGGCGGCGTCCTGGAGCAAGTCGGGTGTCAGCTGCTCAGGCAACGGCTCCGGCGGCAGTGGCTCGGAATGCGGGCCGGGTGTGGTGGGGGTGGGCACGGGTCCATCCTCTCGGGTCTCCCCCGTAGCGTGACGTACGACCAATACTTGTACAAGTGTTTGACTGTTACGCGCCGGGTGCGCTCTACTGGAGCCCGGCGGTCCCGGAGGGGACCGGCGAGTCGTCGTGTGAAGGGAGGTGAGCCGGGTGACCGGCGAAGGAAGTAGTAGTCGCGATCGCGCGGAGCACCAGCCTTCCCGGCTCGCACTGGGGTAGGCCGGGTCCGCGTGGTCGGTGCCGCTGTCGTCACAGCTTCGGCCTCCACGGACAGGACCCCCTGATGACCCGTTTCTCCACGCTCCCGGCACCCGCCCCCGGCGACGTGTCGCTGGCCGCGCTCGCCGACGCCCCGGTGCTCACCGTTTTCCAGCGGCTCGAAAGCACGCCCAAGGGGCTGACCGAGCCCGAGGCGGCCGACCGGTTGCGGCGTTACGGCGACAACCAGGTCGAAGGCCCGGCCCGGCTCGGCCGGGCCGGCCAGGTCTGGGCCGCGGTGCGGAGCCCGTTCGTCGCGCTGCTGACCGGGCTCGGCGTGGTGTTCGCCGCGGTCGGGGACCTGCGGGGCGCGATCACCGTGAGCGCGATGGTGGTGCTGAGCGTGGGGCTGCGCTTCTGGCAGCACAGCCGTTCCGAGCGCGCGGTGCGGGCGCTGCGAGCCCAGGTGAGCACCACCGTGACGGTGCGGCGCCGGGCCGGCGACGGGTTTCCCGCGCTGGAGCGGGAAGTGCCGACCGCCGACCTGGTGCCCGGGGACGTCGTCCTGCTCGGGCCCGGCGACGTGATGCCCGCCGACGTGCGCATGGTCGCGGCCGGCGACCTGGTCGTGGACCAATCGGCGTTGTCCGGCGAGGCGCTTCCGGTCGCGAAGCGGCTGCCGCCGCTCGAACGACGCCAGCGTGACGCGCGGCCGGAGTTGGTTGACTCGCCGGCGCTGGGATTCGCCGGAACGGCGGTGGTCGGCGGCGCCGCGACCGCGGTGGTGATCGCGACGGGCGCCGGCACCTACTTCGGCTCGCTGGCCGCGCAAACCGCCGCGCCACGCGGGGAATCGAGCTTCGACCTCGGCGTGCGACGGGTCGGCTGGACGCTGATCCGGTTCATGCTGGTGATGGTCCCGATCGTGCTGGCCGTCAACGGCTTGGTCACCGGAAACTGGGCACAGGCGGGCATGTTCGCCGCGGCCGTCGCGGTCGGGCTGACGCCGGAAATGCTGCCGGTGATCGTCACGACGAACCTGGCGCGCGGCGCGGCGCGGCTCTCACGGCGGCGGGTGATTGTCAAGCGGCTCAACGCAATCCAGGACCTCGCCGCGATGGACGTGCTGTGTGTGGACAAGACCGGCACGCTCACCGAGGACCGGGTCGCGTACGCGCACAGCATCGGCCTGTCCGGCCGTCCGGACGGCGAAGCGGCCGAGTACGCCTACCTGGCCGTGCACTTCCAGGCCGACCGGCACGACCGGCTCGACGAGGCGATCGCCGCCCAGCTCGCCGACGAGGACGAGGACCTGGTCACCGAGGCGATGTTCAGCAAGGCCGGCGAGATCGCCTTCGACCACGACCGGCGCCGCGCCACCGTGATCGTCAGCCGCCCGGTCGACCAGGAAATCCTGATCTGCAAAGGGGATCCGGACGAGATCCTGCCGCGCTGCTCGCACGCCCGCCGCGACGGCGAGGTCGTCGAGCTGACCGCGGACACCCGCGAGGCCGCGGCCGACCTCGTGCGCGCCTACGCCCAGCACGGCATGCGCATCCTCGCCGTGGCGGCGCGCGAATTCCGCACCCGCCTCGACGGCTACGACGCCCGCGACGAAAACGAGCTGGTGCTGGTGGGCTTCGTCGGATTCGTCGACCCGGTCCGCGACGGCGCGGCCACCGCGGTGCGCGCGCTGAACGAGCACGGGGTGACGGTGAAGATCCTCACCGGCGACAACCCGCACGTGGCCACGCAGGTCGCGGCCCAGGTCGGCGTGCCCGTCGGCGAGGTCGTGCTCGGCCGGCAGGTCGACCACACGGACGAGGCCGATCTGCGCGTGCTCGTCGAGCGCACCACGGTCTTCGCGAAGCTCACCCCGGCGCACAAAGCGCGTCTCGTCGCGACATTGCGCGCGAACGGCCGCGCGGTCGGGTTCGTCGGCGACGGCGTCAACGACGTCACCGCGTTGCGCACCGCCGACGTCGGCATCGCCCCGGACACCGCGACCGACGTGGCCAAGGACGCGGCCGACCTGGTGCTGCTGGACCGCGACCTCGGCGTGCTCGCGGGCGGGGTGGTCGAAGGCCGCCGGACGCTGGGCAACACGCAGAAGTACGTCAACATCACCGCCAGCTCGAACTTCGGCAACGTGCTGACCGTGCTCGCGGCGAGCGCGTTCCTGCCCTTCCTGCCGATCCTGCCGATTCAGCTGATGGTGGCGAACCTGCTTTACGACGCCGCCCAGATCGCGTTGGCCTGGGACCGCGTCGACGAGAGCTACCTACGAAGGCCGCGGCGCTGGGACGCGCGGGGGCTGACCCGGTTCATGCTCGTGTTCGGGCCGCTCAGCTCGATTTTCGACCTCTCCACCTTCGCGGTGCTGTGGTGGGTGTTCGACGTGGGCTCGGAACCGCTGCTGTTCCAGACCGGCTGGTTCGTCGAGGGCCTGCTCTCGCAGCTGGTCGTCGTGCTGGTCCTGCGCGGGCGCGGGCGGCCGTCACGCCCGCTGGTGCTCGCCGCCGCCGCGGCCGGGCTGGCGGGCTTGCTGCTGCCGCTTTCCCCGCTGGCCGAAGGCTTGCGGATGCACCCGTTGCCCGGCGGCTACCTGCTGTGGCTGGTGCTCGTGCTGGCCGGTTACGGGCTGGCGGCGCTTTTGGCGAAACGGTGGTACTCCCGCCGCGCCCCCGCCTTGTGGTGACCGGCGCTGTGGTGACCCAGCACCGTCCGAAATAGACAAACCTCCGAAGAGAAGTGAGAGCGCAGATGACGACTGCGGAGATGCTGCTGCGCCTGGGAAGCGGCGTAGGGCTCGGCACGGTGATCGGATTCGAGCGGCAGTACCGGGCCCGGATGGCCGGACTGCGGACCAACGCGCTGGTGGCCGCCGGCGCCACCCTGTTCGTGCTGCTTTCGGCGCACGGCTTCACCGGCGCCGCCGCCGATCCGACCCGGGTGGCCGCGCAGATCGTGTCCGGGATCGGGTTCCTCGGCGCCGGCGTGATCCTGCGCGAGGGCCTGACCGTGCGCGGCCTGAACACCGCCGCGACGCTGTGGTGCTCGGCCGCGGTGGGCTCGCTGTGCGGGGCCGGGCTGTACTGGATCGCGGTGGCGGGCACGGTGGTCGTGGTCGCCGTGAACGTCGCACTGCGCCCGCTCGGCCGCGTGGTGGACCGCCGCCCGGACACCGGCACGGAAACCCCTGCGTCGTACACCTTCCTGGCCGTGACCACCGACGAAGCCGAGGCGCACGTGCGCAGCCTGCTGGTCCAGGCGCTGACCCGCACCGACTTCGCGCTGCGCTCGGTGACCAGCGTCAACGCCGGTGGCGCGGGCAGCGGCCGGGTCGAGGTCCGCGCCGAACTGTCGGCCGACCAGCGTGACGACAAGCAGATGGAGTCGGCGGTCAGCCGGCTGTCCATGGAGCCGTCGGTGACCAGTGTGCGCTGGGAGACCGAGACCTTCACCGGCCACGACGACGAGAGCTGAGCCCGATGTCCCTGCTTCGCACCTTCCCCACCCGCGGGGCGCTGGCCCGGCCCGGGCGCGGGGCCGCCGACGTGCTGGTGTTCCTCGGCGCGGCCGCGCTGCTGTGGCTGGTCGTGCGGCTCGCGCACGGCACGGCGGTCCCGTGGAACGAGGCCACCGCACCGTCCAAAGTGTCCACCGATCCGGCCGAACTCCCTTACTACGCCGGGCGTTCGCTGTTGCGGATGTTCGCCGCGCTGGCGCTCTCGGTGCTGTTCACCTTCGTCTACGCCACCGCCGCGGCCCGGCTTCGGCGCGCGGAGAAGGTGCTGATCCCGCTGCTGGACATCCTGCAGTCGGTGCCGATCCTCGGTTTCCTGTCCGTGACGATCACCGGTTTCATCGCGCTGTTCCCGGGTTCGCAGCTGGGCCTGGAGGGCGCGTCGATCTTCGCGATCTTCACCTCGCAGGCCTGGAACATGACGTTCGCGTTCTACCACTCGCTGGTTTCGCAGCCACGCGATCTCGACGAGGCGTCCCGGCTGCTGCGGCTTTCGCGGTGGCAGCGGTTCTGGCGGGTCGACGTGCCCGGCGGGATGATCGGGCTGGTCTGGAACGGGACGATGAGCTTCGGCGGCGGCTGGTTCTTCCTCACCGCGTCCGAGGCGCTCAGCGTGGACAACCACAATTACGCGCTGCCCGGCATCGGCGCCTACGTCGCGACCGCCACCGACGAGGGTGACCTCGGCAAGGTGCTGCTGGCGATTGTGGTGATGATCGTGATGGTGGTCGGGGTGAACGTGCTGTTCTGGCGCCCGCTCACGGCGTGGGCCGAGCGCTTCCGCGTCGAAGATTCCGAGGCCGCCGAAGCACCCCGAAGCGTCACGCTCATGCTGCTGCGCCGTTCCCGCATCCCGGCGTTCCTCGGCACGGTCTTCGGCCGGCTGGTGTTCCCGCTCGACCGGGCCATGGCCTGGTTCGGGCTGGCCGAGCACCCGCTGCGGACCTCACCGGTCCGACGCCGCGCCGGGGACGTGGTGTTCGCCGCCGCCGTGCTCGCGCTGATCACCTACGGGCTGGTCCGGATGGTCACGTTCATCGCGGGCACGGCCGGGTTCGGCGAGGTCGGGCACGCGCTGTGGCTCGGGCTGATCACGTTCGCGCGGGTGCTCACCCTGGTCGCGGTCGCGACGCTGGTCTGGGTGCCGGCCGGGGTCTGGATCGGGCTGAACCCCCGCGTTTCCCGGCTGGCGCAGCCGGTGGTGCAGGTGCTGGCCAGCTTCCCGGCGAACTTCCTGTTCCCGCTGGTCACCGGGGTGCTGCTGGCCACCGGGATCAGCCTGGACTGGGGCGGCATCCTGCTGATGGCGCTCGGCGCGCAGTGGTACATCCTGTTCAACGTCATCGCGGGCGCCAGCGCCATCCCGAACGACCTGCGCGAGGCCGCGTCGAGCCTGCGGCTGCCGCGGAAACTGTGGTGGCGCAAGCTGATCCTGCCGGCGATCTTCCCCAGCTACGTCACCGGCGGCATCACCGCGGCGGGCGGCGCGTGGAACGCGTCCATCGTCGCCGAAGTCGTTTCGTACCACGGCACCGCGCTCACCGCGACCGGCCTCGGCGCGTACATCAAGAACGCCACCGGCTCCGGCAACGCCGCGCAGATCCTGATCGGCGTCGCGGTGATGAGCCTCTACGTCGTCGGCCTGAACCGGCTGTTCTGGCGCCGGCTCTACGCACTGGCCGAGCGCCGCTTCTCCCTCACCTGATCCCCGGAGGAATCCTGATGCCCACCACCACGAACACCGGCGACGTCCTCGTCAGCGTCGAGAAGGTGTCCAAGAGCTTCCCCGGCACGGCCGGGGACGAACTGCGCGTCCTCGACGCCATCTCGCTCGATCTGCGCGCCGGCGAGGTCGTCGCGCTGCTCGGCCGGTCCGGCTCCGGCAAGTCGACGCTGCTGCGCACCATCGCCGGCCTGATCGGGCCCACCAGCGGCACCGTCCGCTACCGCGGGACCGAGCTGAACGGCGCCAACCCCGGCACCGCCATGGTGTTCCAGTCCTTCGCGCTGATGCCGTGGCTGACCGTGCAGGACAACGTCGAACTCGGCCTCGCCGCGCAAGGCGTCCCCCCGGCCCAGCGGCGTGAACGCGCGCTCAAGGCCATCGACATGATCGGCCTGGACGGCTTCGAATCCGCCTACCCCAAGGAACTCTCCGGCGGCATGCGCCAGCGCGTCGGCTTCGCGCGGGCGCTGGTGCTGGAACCCGACCTGCTGCTGATGGACGAGCCGTTCTCCGCGCTCGACGTGCTCACCGCGGAGAACCTGCGGTCGGAGCTGATGCGCCTGTGGGACGGGGAACGCTTCCCCACCAAGGGAATCTGCATCGTCACGCACAACATCGAAGAGGCCGTGCTGCTCGCCGACCGGGTGATCGTGCTCGGCGCCAACCCCGGGCACATCAGCGCCGAGGTCCCGGTCGAGCTGGCCCGTCCACGCGACCGGCGCGCCCCGGCGTTCGCGGCGCTGGTCGACCGGCTCTACGACCTGCTCACCGGCCGCGAGCCCGACCACGTCGTGCCCGAGCCGACCGAGGCCACGCCGACCGCGCGGCCGCTGCCGATCGCTTCCGTCGGCGGGCTGGCCGGGCTGGTCGAGATCGTCTACGCCCAGGGCGGGCGCGTCGACCTGCCCGACATCGCGGCCGAGCTGAGCTTCGAGATCGACGACCTGCTGCCCCTGGTCGACGCGGCCGCCATGCTCGACTTCCTGTTCGTCGCCGGCGCCGACCTCAACCTGACCCCGATGGGCACCGCGTTCACCACCGCCGACATCCAGGACAGCAAGAAGATCTTCGCCGAACAGGCCCGTCACCGCGCGCCGCTGGTCCGCACCATCTACAAGGCACTGGCCGCCAGCGCCGACGGCAGCCTGCGCGCCGCGTTTTTCCTCGACCTGCTCCGCCGCGGCTTCTCCGCCGACGACGCCCGCCAGCAGCTCGACACCGCCATCGACTGGGGCCGCTACGGCGAACTCTTCGACTACGACACCGACGCCGGCCAGATCACCCTCGACCCGGCCCACCGAACTGCGGCCGCCCAGCGAAGGTCTGCCTGAAGGTGCTGTGACCGCAGGTAAAGCCCGGCCGTCCTAAACTCGAGATCATGCCCGAACTGCCAGAAGTCGAGTCGGCCCGAGCGGTGATCGAGCGGGCCGCGCTCGGGCGGCTGATCGTCGAGGTGGACGATTCCGACACCTACGTCTGCCGGCCGCACCGCCCCGGCGAGATCCGGAGCGCGTTGCTCGGCCGACGGCTGACGGCGGCGCATCGCCGGGGCAAGACGCTCTGGTGCGACACCGGGGACGGGCCGGTGCTCGGCCTGCACCTCGGCATGTCCGGCAAGATCGTGATCGCCGGCGCCGACGGCTCGGAGATCGACGGCGGCGACTACTGGGAGGGCCGCCGGGTCCAGGGCGACTACCGGTGGTCACGGTTCGCCCTCACCTTCGAAGACGGCGGCCGGCTGATGCTCGTCGACCCGCGCCGGCTCGGGCGCATCGGGCTGGACCCGGAGCTCACCCGGCTCGGCCCGGACGCCGCGACGATCACCGCGCCCGAGTTCCGGACGGCGGTGACCACCGGGACCGTGGCGGTCAAGGCGCGGCTGCTCGACCAGCACGCCATCGCCGGAATCGGGAACCTGCTGGCCGACGAAATCCTCTGGCGCGCCCGGATCAACCCGGCCCGCCCGGTCGACGAACTCACCGCCCCCGAGGTCGAACGGCTCCTGCGCGCGACCCGCAAGGCCATCACCGCGGCGCTGGAACACGGCGGCGTGCACACCCTCACCGTGATCCCGTTCCGCCGGCCCGGCGCCCGCTGTCCCCGCGATCACGCGCCCATGTCGCGTGGCAAAGTCGGTGGTCGCACCACCTGGTGGTGCAGTGCCGAGCAACCCGTCCCGGCGACTAAGTGATCATCTCTACTGGACAGCACACCGTTGCTGCAGAAGGATTCCCTTATGACCGACGCACCCGGTGACGAGCCCCAAGAAGTCGTTCCCCCGACGTTTTGCCTGCGCTGGGGGGTCAAGAGCAGCTTCCTCGGCTACGTCGCGCGCATGCCGGACGGCCGCGCCTACCTCGGCAGCGGCGCCGCCGTGAACGACCGCAACGAACTGCTCTTCCCGCTGGACGCCGACGCGGCCGCGGAAGACGGTCTGAAGTTCGCGTTCGGCGGAGATGTCCGGTTCAGCGGGCACTACGGGCTGCTGTTCGTGCAGATCGCGCAGCCGCGGGTGTACGTGCGCGAAGGCGAGGCCGAGCTGACCATCGTCGACTCGGAATCGAAGGAGCCCAAGCGGGTCCGGCTGGCCACCTTCACCCTCACCGGCCCGGAGACCGAGGACGGCGTGGACCGCTGGAACGCCACGGACGTGCGGCTGGCCCCCGAGTGCGTCGAGCTGTTCGGCGGCAGCTACCAGCCGGGCGAGCCGATGGAAGAGCTGACCATCACCGTTCCCCACCAGGACTGACCGCACCCTTCGGCGCGATTCAGCCCGGCCCCGGCGACATCGCGCGACGGACTGCCGAGCGCAGCCAGCCGTGACCGCCGTCGGCGGCCTGGCGCGGATGCCAGGCCATGCCGATGGCCAGTGGCGGCAACGGAAACGGGACGTCCAGCAGCTGCAGGCCCAGCGCCCGTGCCACCTCGGTCATCGGGTTCGGCGCGGTGCCGGGATCGGTCGCCGGGACCAGGCAGACGACGTCGGTCCGGACGGCCAGCGTCATCGCGGCCAGGTGGCTGGGCAGCACGGCCACCACCCGCCGTTTGAGGTCGAGTTCGGCCAGCGCGGTGTCGGCCGGGCCGGTGAACCGGCCGCGGCGGCTCACCACCACGTGCTCGGCCGCGGCGAACCGGGCGGCAGTCAGCCGTCCCTCGGTCAGCGGGTGTCCGTCACGCACCCCGGCCACCATCCGCAGGGCGAGCAGCTGCTCACTGCGGATCTCCGGGTCGACGTGGTCGAGCGCGCCGATCTCCAGGTCGATCTGCCCTTCCCGCAACGCCGGCCCGCCCTCGAACTCCTCGGCGCGGAACCGCAGCGCCACCCCGGGCGCCTCCTCGGCCGCGATCGCCAGCAGCCGGGGCGCCACGGCGGCGGCGACCAGGTCGGCGGCCTGCAGGGTGAACGTCCGGCTGAGCGTGCCCGGGTCGACGTCGGCGCTGGGCGCGAGCAGCGCCCCGCACCGGCGCACGACCGCCGCCACCTCCTCGCGCATCGCCTCCGCGCGCGGCGTCGGCACCATCGCCTGCCCGGCGCGGACCAGCAGCGGGTCGCCCAGCAGCCGCCGCAGCCGGCCGAGGGTGCGGCTCATCGCCGCCGGGGAGGTGTGCAGCCGTTCCGCGGCCCGGGTCACGCTGTGCTCGGCCAGCAACGCGTCCAGCGCGACGACCAGGTTCGCGTCGATGATCTGCCTGTTCACCAGCATTCTTCCGTTCCGGACAACTATCCCGTGCCGACATTCCCATTGTGGCAACACCGAATCCCGGGCGACGGTGGGGGCAAGACCGAATCCCCCAGGAGGCACTCCGATGTCCCATTCTCGCCTCGGCGACCGGCTGGCCGTGGTCAGCCAGAGCGGGCCGACCGTCACCCTGTTCGACGCCGTCGGCCACCGCGCCGAAACCGTGCTGACGCTGCCGGCCGAGCCGCACGAGCTGTGTTTCGACGCCGAGCACCGCCTGCTCTACTGCACCAGCAGCTACGTCAGCGGCTACTACGGCGACAACACCGGCCGCAACCACCTGCTCACCGTCATCGACCCGGACGCCGGCCGGATCGTCGAGGTGATCGACCTGTCCCCCGAGCACGGCCCGCACGGGATGGCCCTCGACCCGGCCCGGCACCTGCTCTACGTCAGCGTCGAGGCCGGTCCCGCGGGCCCCGGCGGCGTTGTCGTGCTGGACACCACCACTCGCAAAGTCTTGCGCCGCATCAACACTCTCGCGCCGGGCCCGCACTGGTTCGCGATCGACCCGGACGGGCTGCTCGGTTACGCGGCCAACAAGGAGGCGCCGTTCGTGACCGTGGTCGAGCTGGCCACCGGCGAGCTGGCCGGCAAGATCTCCGTGTCCGGGAGCGAAGGCATCGCGGTCAGCCCGGACGGTTCGACGGTGGCGGTGGCCGCGCAGAAGGCCGACTTCACGCGCCGGCCGGTCGACCCCTCCATCTTGCTGATCGACACCCGCAGCGGCGCGATCGTCCGGACCCTGCCGGCCGAGGACACCGTCATCCCCGTGCACTGGACGGCCGCCGGCGTCCTGCTCGCCGGTGAAGTGCGGATCCCGGCCGAGACCGGGAGCGTCTTCGGGTCCCACGTGCCGAACGGGCGGCTGGTGGTGTGGGCGGGCCCGTCGGCGGCCGAGGTGGAGCGCGTGGGAACCGCGGAAGTCGGCGCGATGCCGCTGACGCTGACCTCGCCCCCCGACGGCGGACGGGCGTACGTCGCCGCCGTCGGGGCGTCCACCGTCAGCGTGGTCGACCTGGCCGATCTGACGCGCCCGACCGTGGTCGACACCCTGGAAGTCGCGCGGGCCGGAGAGCCGGGTGCGCACGGACTGGCCTACATCACCGGCGCCTGACCGGGCCGTTGATGTCCACAGTGGAGTGTTTCAGGCGACCTTGCGCAGGGTGACGTCCATCGACGGGGCCCAGGTCACGCCGTCGGCGCTGGCTTCGTGGTGAACGACCTGGGTCCGCCCGCCGTCGGTCAGGGTCACGGTGGAGCGGGTCCGCTCGCCGGTCCAGCGGAGCACGTCGCCGTCGATCTCCAGGCGGGAGTGGTGGACGTTGCCGAAGCTGTCGTAGAACGTCGAGCGGTAGGCGTCGTCGTGCACGCCGATCATCTCGACGCCGCCGACGGCCGTTTCGCCGATCTTCCCGAACGCCGAGTGCAGGATGAAAAACCCGCCGGGCGCCCATTCGTAGACGTCGCTGGTCAGGATCGCCACGGACGGAACCCCGGCGGCGCCGATCGTGCGGCCCTCGTTGATCCACTTGCCGATCAGGACTTCGAGGGCCTGGTGGCGCTCATCGCGGACGGGCACGGCCCGGTCGGTCTGCTCGACTCCGGCGGCGACGGCGACAACGCGGGCGGACTCGGTGGTTTCCGGCATCGGAACTCCTCGGGTTCAGGGGTTGGTCTCACCGGTGGGTCGGAGCCGATCCGGGTGTCCGGACACAGCGGTGAGATTTCAACCGTGGTCGAGCAAACCCAGATAGGCGCCGAGCCGGGTCGCCGCGTCGAGCATGGCGCGGCCCTGCGCGGTGAGCTTGCGCTGCCAGTCGTCCAGGGCGCGGGACAGGCTGCCGGTCCCGCCGGCCGTGCGGACCTGCCGGACCACGGTGGCGATGTGCTCCAGCGGGTAGCCGCCGCGCCGCAGGAGGTGCGCGAGTTCGGCGTCGCGGACGTCGGCGGCGCGGTAGACGCGGTAGCCGGTGGCCGGGTCCCGCGCGGGCACGAGAATGCCGGCGTCTTCCCAGTTCCGCACGGTCGCCGGGGTGACCCGGAGCCGGCGCGCGAGTTCGCCGATCGTCCGGGCCGACCGTTCCTGAGCAGCGCTGGGCTCCGCGGTCAGGTGCTCCACCGCCTGGCGCACCGAGCCGAGGGTTTCCCGGTCGCGGAGCAGCTGGTGGTGGCCGCGGTCGACGGCCGTCAAGGCGCCGTCGAGATCACCGGCGGTGAGCGCGGCCATGATCCGGCCCGCGGTCGCGTGCCCGTACGCCGGGATGAGCGCAAGGTAGGCGCGCAACGCGGCCGCGTGCACCTCGGTGTAGATCCGGTAGCCGCTGGCGGTGCGCTCGGCGACGGGGAGGAAGCCGTCACGCTCGTAGTTGCGGACGGCCTGGGCCGAGATGCCGTGCTCTCGCGCGAGGGCGGCGGGTTTGAAGGTTTCTCACCGGTTTGAGACTTTACTGTATGAGTGCGAGGCCAGAGCGGGGAAAGTCTCAACCGAGCTTTCAAAGATACGCTTGAATCTCATGAGTCAAGACATTCGCGCCTTCGTGCCCGCGTCCTGTGACCTGCTGGCTCTCGGCGAGCCGGCCCACCCGGAACCGGCGTTCGGCTGGGTCCGCAACGAGCTGTTCGAGCGGCTGGCCGCTGACGGCTTCCGCTCGATCGCGCTGGAGACCGACCGGGCGGCCGCGCTCGCCGTGAACGACTTCGTCCAGGACGGCGTCGGCACCCTCGACACCGTGCTGAACGAGGGTTTCTCCCACGACTTCGGCCGCCTCGAAACCAATCGGGCGCTGGTCTCCTGGATGCGTGAGTACAACAAAAACCGCCCCGCGGAAGGGAAACTGGCGTTCCATGGCTTCGACGCGTCGACCGAGACGATGAGCGCCCCGAGCCCACGGCCCTACCTCGAACACGCCCGCGACTACCTGGGCCTCGACCTCGACATCGCGGGCCTGACCGGCGAAGACGAGCGGTGGAGCCGCACGGAGGCGGTGCTGGACCCGGCGATGTCACCCGGCGACACCCCCGAAGCCGAGCGGCTGCGCACGATCGCCGACGACCTGCTGACCAGGCTTTACGCGCGTGCGCCGGAACTGGTCGCGGCGACCTCACGCGCCGAATGGCTCCGGGCCCGGACACATCTGTCCGCCGGGCTCGGCCTGCTGCGCTACCACAAGCAGTCGGCGGAACGGCTGGAGCTGAACGAGCGGATCTCCCTGCTGTCCGCGGTGCGGGACGCGCTGATGGCCCAGAACCTGCTCGAAATCCGCGAGATCGAGGCGCGGCGCGGCCCGACCCTGGTCTTCGCCCACAACCTCCACCTGCAACGGAGCCCGAGCTATTGGGGCTTGACGGACCTGAAGCTCAACTGGTTCGGCGCCGGCGCCATCTTGGCGTCCCTTGTGGACGATCAGTACGCCTTCATCGCGGGCAGCCTCGGCCGTAGCGAGGTTCTCGACCTCGAGCCGCCCGCCGCGGACACTTACGAGGGCTCTCTGCAAACCAGCGCTACCTGGTCCCTCACGAAGGCCACCGCGGTCGCCGATGCCCGCACCCGCGTCACCGAGGACCATCGCTACTTTCCCCTCACCGAGGCAACCCTGAACGGCGCCGACGCGGTGCTGCACATCAGCGACGCCTCCTTGATCCGGCCGTGACGGCTGGGTCTCCTCGTGACCGGACTCGGTCTCGGGGAGACCCTTCGGCCTTGTCACACCAGCGGCTCGCCGCCGTCGACGCTCAGCGCCACGCCGGTCAGGAACAGGCTGGTCAGGGCGAACACCACGGCGCCGGCGATGTCGTCGGGCGTGCCGATGCGGCGGGCGGGGCTGGTGGCGGACCGTTGAGCGAAGAGCGCGGCCTTGTTCTCCGCGCCGAGGGCGTCGTACGCGCCGGTGTCGATCGTGCCCGGCGAGACGGCGTTGACCCGGATCGGCGCCAGCTCCACGGCGAGTGAGCGGGTGAGGACGTCGACCGCGCCGTTGGTCGCCGCGACCGCGAGCATGCCGATCGAGGGTTTCTGGGCCGAGGAGCCGGAGAAGAGCACAAACGAGCCGTCCTGGGGCATCCACGGGGCCAGGTGTTTCGCCAGCAGCAGCGGGCCGACAACCTTGGTGCTGAAGGAAAGCAGGACCGTCTCCGGCGCGAGGTCCCCGATCCGGCCGCGAGCGCGCGCGGACGCCGTGGACACGACGTGGTCGATCCGCCCCAGCCGTTCGCCGAGTGCCGCCACGCTGGCTTCGTCGGTCAGGTCGACGGTCTCGGCGGAGATGCCGGGATCGTCGTAGGCCGCCGCGAGCTTTTCGACGTCGCGCCCGGCGACGATCACCTCGGCACCGGCGGCGCGGACCGCGAGCACGGTCGCCCTGGCGATGCCACTGGCCCGTCCGACGATCAGGACTTTGGTTCCGGCAAGGGATGTGGACATGGTTTTGTCTCCTTAGGACAGAACCTCGTCGGCAGCCAGACCGCGATCGATGCCGTGGGGAACCACCGTCTGCCCGGGCTCCGGCACCAGCCGCTTGCCATCGAGGAAGACGTCGACCTTGTCGGCCTCGAACGAAACCAGCCCGGACACCCGCGCCACCTCGGTCCACGCCTCGAGGTAGGACCAGGCGGCCCGCCCGCGTGAGCCGATGTCGTAGTAGCTGGCGAGGCCCTTGTACGGGCAGAAGGTCTGCCCGTCGACCGGGGTCAGTGCCGTCTCGTCCACGTCCTCGCGCGGCACGTACCAGCGCGGCGCGAACCCGGACTCGTACAGCACCACCGGCTGCCTGCTGTCGGCGACGACCCGGTCCCCGTCCCGCACCACAAGGTGCCGGGAGGTGCCGCGAATGTCGTTGCGGTGGTAGGGATCCGCGGCGTGCCCGACGATCTGCTCGTCCTCCTCGAAGAACGCGTCCATCGCCCGCCACGCGAACGCGACCCGGCCCCGCAGTTCTTCGGCGTACCCGGGAAGCCCGGTGTACTGCCACGCCGCGCGCCCCGCCCGCTTCCCTCCGCCTGCGACGGTGAACCACGCGGTCTCGCCGAGTTCGCGGTGCGGGGTGACCCGGCTGGTCGCTTCGAGGACCCCGTCGCGCACGTTCTCCCGCCGGAAGAACGCGACCGGGTAGCGCCCCGGCTCGTGCAGCAGCACCACGTCCTCGCTGTCGGCGATCCATTCGCCGCCGAACCGGACTCGCATCCGCCGGCGCAGCGGCTCCGCGAAAAGCAGCCGTTCCGGGAGTGGTTCCGGGGTGAGGAACCGTCCCACGGATCGTGTCGACAGCGGTCCCTGTTGCCAAGCCAGTCCCATAGTCGTGGCCCCTTCAGCGTTCCGCCGACACGCGGTCGAGGAAGCCGAGGATCAGCCCGGCGACCTCGTCACCTGCGCTCTCCAGCAGGAAGTGCCCGCCGTCGAGCAGGTGGATCTCGGCGTCCGGAACGTCGTCGGCGAACGCGCGGGCGCCGTCGGGCCCGAAGATCGGGTCGCCCTGTCCCCAGACGGCCAGCACCGGCGGGCGGGTGGTCCGCAGGTACTCGTGCAACGCCGGGTACAGCGGCGGGTTGGTGGCGTAGTCGCGGAAGAGCGCGAGCTGGATGGCGTCGTTGCCGGGCCGCGAAAGCAGCGCGAAGTCGTGGTGCCAGGTGTCGGGACTGACCAGGCTCTCGTCCGGCTCGCCGGCCAGGTACTGCCAGCGGGTGCTCTCGAGGGTCAGCGCGCTGCGGATGTTCGCCTCGGTCTCGGGATTCTGCTCGCGCTGGTAGTCCCAGACGGTCTTCCAGAACCCCTCGACGAACCCGGCGTCGTACCCGTTCCCGTTCTGCGTGACGATCGCCGTGACCGCCGCCGGGTCCGCCAACGCCAGCCGCCACCCGATCGGGGCGCCGTAGTCCTGGACGTAAATGGCGTACCGCGTCACGCCCAGCTGCTGGAGCAGCCCGGCGGTCAGCTCGGTCAGCGCGTCGAAGCTATAGCCGAACTCCCCAGCCGACGGCGCCGCCGACAACCCGAACCCCAAGTGATCCGGCGCGAGGACGCGATACCGCCCGGCCAGCTCCGGAATCAGCTCCCGGAACATGAACGAACTGGTCGGAAACCCATGCAACAGCACAATCACCGGCGCATCGGCGGGCCCGGCCTCCCGGTAGAACAGCTCCTGCCCCTGGACGGTCGCGTAACGGTGATGAACGGCAGCCATTTCTAACCCCTTCGACACAGGTTGATGGTTAGAGTTCAGCAGGCGTGCCTCTAACTTGTCAACCCGTTCTGAGAGGTTAGCTTCTTGTCGAGCGTGACCGACCCGGACGAAAGCCCCATCCCGGCCGCCGACGCGGCGGCTTATCCCGCACCCGCAGACGCCACCGCGCAGGATGTCTCGCCGCACCCAGCCCGGCCACCACCCGCCACTGCGCTCACCGCGCCGTGATCACCACCTCCGCACTCACCGCCAACCCGTACTCACCACCTCCACGCTCCCTGCCAACCAGCCCTCACCGCCCCCGTCCAAGGCCGTCAACCCCAGCCCCCTCACCAGGCCCGGCACTCACCCCAACGTCACCTAACCTGAGGCAGAACCTCCTTCTGCAGCAACGAATACGTCTCCCGAGCCTCGGCCGGCGACCCGAACGTCGGGATGATCAGCTCGTCCAGGCCGGCCTCGCGCCAGCGGCCGATGGTGTCCACGATCTGCGCCACGGAGCCGCCGAACACGAAGCGCCCCGCCTGGGCGTCGACCTCGCCGAAGGTCAGCACCGCCTGTGTGGTGCGGCGGATGGACCGCGGGTCGCGGCCGAGGCGTTCGCAGTGCTGGTCGAGGATGGCGGACTTCTGGGCGAAGACCTCGGGGTCGGACCAGCAGTTCCACTCGTCGGCGTGCTCGGCGACCAGGCCCAGCATGCGGCGCTCGCCGGAGGCGCCGATCAGGATCGGGAGGCGGGGCCGGACGACGGGCGTGCGCGGCGCGTCGGTGACCGTGTAGTACTCGCCCTCGACCGTGGTCCGCGGCTCGGTCAGCAGGCCGCGAATCACCTTCAGGCCTTCCTCGAACCGGTCGATGCGCTCGCGGACCGTGCCGAGCTGGATGCCGTACGCGGCGTGCTCGTTGAGCTGCCAGCCCGCGCCCACCCCGAGCACCAGGCGGCCGCCGCTGACGTTGTCGATGGTCGCCGCCATGTTCGCCAGCACGGCCGGGGGCCGGTAGGTCATGCCGGCGACCAGGCTGCCCAGCCGCACCCTCGGCACCGCCGCCGCCAGCGCGGCCAGCACGCTGAAGCACTCGTTCAACGCCGGCTCCGCGACCGCTTCGGTCCCGGAGTTCATCATGAAGTGGTCCGCCGCCCAGACGCTGTCGTACCCCGCCTGCTCGACCTCGCCCGCCACCGCGAGCACGTCCTCGGTCGACCACCCGGGGCTCAGCCACGCCCCGACCGCCAGCTGCTCCGCCACCGGAGTCCTCCTCTCTTCGGCACGCCGTCCTGCGCGCCTGGTCCCCAGCCTGCCACGCACCACCGACAAGATCACCGACCGAGCGCTGATTCCGTTTAGCCGCAGCCATTCCCCGACCGGGCGGACGGCCCGTAACTCAGCTGAACCGGCGCACACTCTCTGCTACCGTTGAAGTGAAGAGCCGTGCAGAGGAGATCCGACGTGGCAGGTGAAGACGACATCTCCGGGTGAGTCCCGGAGGTAACAAGGCCACCGGCGGGCAGCCGCCGTGGCCATGCCGTCGTCCACTCCTTTCGCTGCGGGGCCGAGGTTCCGCAGCGCGCCACGAACCCGAGGTCTCTTTCATGTCCGAAGCCTGCATCGTCGTGTCCGGCCTGTCCTTTTCCTGGCCCGACGACACCCCGGTTTTCGACCGGCTGTCCGGCACGATCCCCGGCGGCCGCACCGGGCTCGTCGCCCCGAACGGCGCCGGGAAGTCCACCCTGCTCAAGCTCATCGCGGACGAGCTGCGGCCGTCCGAAGGCAGTGTCACCACCGAAGGCCTGCTCGGCTACCTCCCGCAGAGCCTGCCGCTGACCGGTGAGCTGACCGTCGCCGAGGTCATGGGAGCCGCCCCGATCCTGCGGGCGCTGGCGGCGGTCGAATCCGGCGACGTCGCCGAAGAGCACTTCACCGCCATCGGCACCGACTGGGACATCGAGGAGCGCACCCACGCCCAGCTGGACCGGCTGGGTCTCGGCGCGGTCGCGCTCGACCGCCGCCTGAGCACACTCAGCGGCGGCCAGATCGTCTCCCTGGGACTCGCCGCCCAGCTCCTCAGGAACCCGGACGTCCTGCTGCTCGACGAGCCCACCAACAACCTGGATCTCGAGGCGCGCCACCGGCTTTACGGCGCGCTCGAAGACTGGCACGGCTGCCTGCTCCTGGTCAGCCACGACCGGGCGCTGCTCGACCGGATGGACCGCATCGCCGAGCTGAACGGCGGCGAAATCCGGTTCCACGGCGGGAATTTCACCCAGTACGAGCAGGCGGTCGAGGCCGCGCGCGAAGTCGCGGAAAAGAACGTCCGCAACGCCGAGCAGGACGTCAAACGCGAGAAACGCGAGATGCAGCAGGCGCGTGAGCGCGCGGCCCGCCGGGCGAGCAACGCTCAGCGCAACGTCGCGAACGCCGGTCTGCCCAAGATCTTCGCCGGCACTATGAAACGCAACGCCCAGGAGTCGGCGGCCAAGGCGGACCGGACGCGCTCGGCCAGGGTCAGCGCGGCCAAGGCCCGGCTCGACCAAGCCGAGCGAACGCTGCGAGACGACCAGAAAATCGCGCTGGAACTGCCGCAGACCGCCGTCCCGGCCGGCCGCACGCTGTTCCTCGGCGAGCGTCTGCGAGTGAACTACGGCGACCGCGAGCTGTTCACCGGCGACGGCGCGGACCTGGCCGTCCGCGGCCCCGAGCGAATCGCGCTGACCGGCCCCAACGGCGCCGGGAAGTCCACCCTGTTACGTCTGGTCCACGGCGACCTGGCCCCGGACAGCGGGGACCTGAAACGGGCGGAGGGGCGGATTGCCTACCTGTCCCAGCGCCTCGACCTGCTGGACGAAACCCGCACCATCGCGGAGAACCTGGCCGCCGCCGCGCCCGCGATGCCGCCCGCCGACCGGATGAACCTGTTGGCGCGCTTCCTGTTCCGCGGCTCCCGCGCGCACCTGCCGGTCGGCGTCCTCTCCGGCGGCGAGCGCCTGCGGGCTACGCTGGCCTGCATCCTGTTCGCCGAGCCGGCGCCGCAACTCCTGCTACTGGACGAGCCGACCAACAACCTCGACCTGGTCAGCGCCGGCCAGCTGGAGAGCGCGCTGAACGCCTACCAGGGCGCGTTCATCGTGATCAGCCACGACGAGCGTTTCCTGGCCGAAATCGGCGTCGCCCGGTGGCTCCGGCTCGACGGCGGGCAGCTGCGGGAGACGGCCGCGCCCGAGTGAGCCGTCCACAGTGCACAGACGCGGTCAGGGAGTCAGCACGATGCGCTGTCCCGGTGCGGTCGGGGTGGACCACGCCTGCTCGACCTGCTCCAGCGGCATCGGCACGGCGTCCACGGCGAAGGTGCCGGCCGTGATCTCCGCGGCCAGCGACGGCAGTTCGGCGACGATGCCGGCTGCCGTCACCGAGCCCTGGCCGCTGCCGAGGACGGTCAGGTTCCCGGCGCGCAGCAGGGCCGAGGGCAGCGTGATGTCCCGGCCGGCCATGGCACCGATCTGCACCCAGGACAGCGCCTTCGCCCGGTCGGAGCGCGCCGTCATCAGCTCGGTCATGGCCTCCTCGGCGGGCTGTCCCCACAGGTAGTCGATGACCACGTCGACGTCCGCGGCCGCGCGGGCGAGCGCGTCCGGCTCGTCGGTGCCGAGGCGCACCACCTCGTCGGCGCCGAGGGACTTCAGCACGTCCAGGCGATCCGGATCACGACCCGCGCCGACCACGCGAGCGGCCCCGAGGTGCTTCGCGATCTGCACCGCGAGCTGCCCCGCGTTGCCAGTGGCGCCCAGTACCAGCACGGATCCGCCCGGCTGGAACGCGACGCGGCGGCGCAGCGCGACCCACGACGACATGCCGGGGTTCATCGCCGCCGCCACCGCGGCCGGGTCCGTGCCGGGCGGCAGCGTGACGGCCCGGCGCCGGTCGACGACCGCCTGCTCGGCCATGGTGCCCGGCACACCGTCGTCGGCGACGAAATACAGCAGCTCCCCGGACGGCGCGCGGCCGACCGCGTCCACGCCCGGGACCATCGGCAGGGTGCCGTCTGAGGTGTAGTGACTGCCGTTCGCGGCGGAGCGGACCCGCGGGTGCAGGCCGGCGGCCAGGACGTCCACCAGCACCTCCCGCTCGTCCGAGGCGACCGGCGCCGGGAAGGTGTCGTAACGGGGCGGCGCGCTGAAGGAGCGGACTACTGCGGCGTGCATGTGGTTCTCCAGTCCGGAACTTAGTTTGTGGCACGTACTACTTGACCAAGGTAGTTTGCGCCACGTACTAAGTCAACTAGGATCAACCCCATGCGCACCGAGCCGGCCCAGCCCCTGAACACGGTGGACGCCCTCGTCCAGTTGTCCTTCCTGATCCAGGGGGTGCTGTCCGAGGCCGGAGCCGAACACGACCTGTCGATCGTCCAGATCCGGCTGCTCGGCGTCCTGCGCGACCGCCGGCCCGGCATGCTCGAGCTGGGCAGTCACCTCGGCCTGGACAAGTCGTCCATGACCGGGCTGGTCGGCCGCGCGGAGAAACGCGGTCTGGTCCAGCGTTCGCCCTCACCCCATGACGGCCGCGCCGTGCTGGTCTCGCTGACCCCGCTCGGCCGCCAGCTCATGCAGCGGTGCGCCGCCGTGGTCGACCGCCGGATCACCGAACTGACCGAACCGCTCACCGCCACCCAGCGCGCTCAGCTCACCCAACTCGCGGGCGCGCTCGTCGGCACACCGCTCCTGGACGCCTGACCGTATTACCGCCACGTTTCTTCACGGCCGGCCGAATCCGGCGGTTTCCCGCATATCGGCTTTCCGGGCGGACACCGCCGGCCCGGCCCTCCACAGTGGATTTCTGTTATTGTTCGCGCAAGTCGCGCGGATCCGCGCTGCTGGAGATCCACCGAGGAGGAAAAACCCGGTATGGCTCAGAAGGTCCTCGTCCAGATGGTGGACGACATCGACGGCGGCGTGGCTCACCAGACCGTGCCGTTCGGTCTCGACGGCATTCAGTACGAGATCGATCTCTCGGACGAGAACGCGGTATCCCTGCGTGACGAGTTCGCCCGCTACATCGCCGCTTCCCGGCGCACCGGCGGCCGGAAGGTCCGCGTGGCGGCCGGGATCTCGCCGACCGTGACGCCGGCCGACCGCGAGCGCTCGCGCCAGATCCGCGCCTGGGCGATCGAAAACGGCTGGTCGGTCTCCGAGCGGGGGCGCATTCCCAGCGAGGTCATCGCCGCCTTTGAAGAGAGCGAACGCGAAGCGGCCGCCCCGCGCAAGCGAGGCCGCGCGAAGAAAGCCGGCGCGAAATCCTGAAGCCCGGCGTGCGCGCCCGGGATTTCTTCCCGCCCCGGTGAGCTGAGCCGGGAAATCGGACGGTTCAGCTCACCGGGCGCGGTACCGGAATTGGAAAAAATTTCCAATCTCCTGGTCAGCGAAGTGTGATCATGATCAACCGCGGGCCAGTCCTGCGGTGCCGTACCCCGGCGGCCGGGTTTTCATCGCCGAAACCGGGCCGTCATACAGCCGGAAACCGGGGTCGCGGCCGAAGCCGATTCCGCCGGGAAATCGTATTCCGGACCCGCTCAGGAACGAGGACGGCGCGGGCCGCCCTGCTCCTTGACGCGCACGGCTTCCTTGCGGACCTCGGCCTGCGTGTCGCGTTCGCGCTGCAGCCAGTCCGGGCCCGCCGACTTGATCTCGTCGATCTGCTCGGTGGTCAGGGCCTCGGTGATCCCGCCGCGGGCGAGGCCGCCGATGGAGATGCCCAGCTTGGCCGCGATGACCGAGCGCGGGTGCGGGCCGTTGCGCCGCAGCTCACGGAGCCATTCGGGCGGGTCGGTCTGCAGGGCGTTCAGCTCGTCGCGCGAAACGACACCCTCCTGGAACTGGGCGGGGGTGGCTTCGAGGTACACGCCCAGCTTCTTCGCCGCGGTCGCGGGCTTCATCGTCTGGGGGGACTTGGGCGACGTCATGGCGTCCAGGGTAACGAGCGCGTGCGCCGCCCCTGATCACGCCCGGTAATCTGGCCTCGTGACAGGCTCGGAGGACCCCCCGTCGTTCAGGCTCGGCTACGTCCCCGGGGTGACGCCGGCGAAGTGGGTGCGGACCTGGCAGGAGCGCTCGCCCGGGGTTCCGCTGGTCCTGGTCGCGACGCCCGCCGCTGAGGCTGCGGCCCTGGTGCGCGAAGGCGACGCCGATGCGGTCCTGCTGCGTCTGCCGGTCGACCGGACCGGGCTGCACGCGATCCCGCTGTACACCGAGACGACGGTGGTCGTGGCCCCGAAGGATCACCTCCTGGCCGCGGCCGATGAGGTGTCCGCCGAGGATCTGGCCGACGACGTCGTGCTGCATCCCCTCGACGACACGCTCGATTGGGAGCAGCCGCCCGGCCTCCCGGCGCTGGAACGTCCGGCCACCACGGCGGACGCCATCGAGCTGGTGGCCGCGGGCGTGGGGCTGCTCGTCGTGCCGCAGTCGCTGGCGCGGCTGCACCACCGCAAAGACCTGACCTACCGGACGCTCGTCGACGCGCCGGAATCACGCGTCGCGCTGTCGTGGCCGGACGAGGAAACCAGCGACCTGATGGAGTTGTTCATCGGGATCGTCCGCGGGCGGACCGTGAACAGTACCCGTGGACGGCAGGCGGCTCCGGCTCCGGCTGCTCGGAAACGTAGTGAGGGCAACGGAAAGAAGCCTGCGGGCGGTAAGCCGGGCGGACGTGGCGGGCCGCGCGGGGCGGGCGCGGCCAAGCGCGGGAAACCCCGGCGCCGGTCGTAGCCGCCGGTTTTTGTCGGTGGGTGCTGTCATGATCTTCCGCATGGGAAAACGACAGCACTCAGCCCTCCCGGTCACGGCCCGGATCGGAGGCGCGGCAACACAAACGGGCCAGAGGTCGCCGGGTTTCGGTGGTCGTCGTGGTCTGGTCGCGCGACTGAAATCGTTGGTGCGAAACGGTTTTCTGAAAATCCGCGACGTCGTCTCCGAGGGCCGACCACGCCTTTCCGGCGTTGAGTACCGGCTGCCCGGGCGGATGACGAACGCTGTTGACGAAGCGCGGCACACTCACGAGCGGCGAAGACCGTCAGCCGCGAATGCCCACGACCTCGGCCACCGGCCAGGCGTCCAGGTGGGCCAGCAGCCAGGCGAGTTCAGCGGCGTCGATCACCCCGGCGTCGGCCGCGCGGATCCAGGCGCTCGCCGCCCGTTCGGTGAATTCACGATCGACCAGTGGTCGCGTGTCGTGTCTCTTCATGGTCGCTCCCCGACCGCAGATCGTCTTCTGCCTGCCCCGAGGTCTTGGAGGTCTGCACCCCAGCATAATCGCCTTGGCCATTTCGGCAGCGCTCGTCCGCTGTCCTCGGGGACTGTTCCGGCCGTTCCGACTGTTCCGGCGACCGGCACCATTCGCGCCGACCGGCCGCTGGGCACCGGCGGGAGGGTAGGAGTGCGGCGGCCACCTTGAGCGCCCCAAGGCCCGTCCCACCGTTTTAGGCTGGGCTTCATGGACAGCGAGAACCCCATCGGGCAGTTCCTCCGGGCCCGCCGTGAACTCGTGGACCCCGCCGAACTGGGCCTGGAGGTCGGGCCGCGGCGGCGGGTCTCGGGGTTGCGGCGTGAGGAGGTCGCGCTGCTGGCCGGGGTCAGCACCGACTACTACGTGCGGTTGGAGCAGGGGCGCGAGCGGAACCCGTCGGCCCAGGTGGTCGAGGCGCTGGCGCGGGCCCTCCAGCTGGACGAAGAGGCGGTCGCGCACCTGCACAAGCTCGCCAGCCCCGGGCCGGCCCGGCGAAGGCGCACCCCTCAGGGGGAGCGCGTCAGCCGTCAGCTGGTTCAGCTGATGGACGCCTGGCCGCGGACTCCGGCGCTGGTACTGGGGCGCTGCCTGGGCGTGCTGGCCGGCAACGCTCTGGGCAAGGCGCTGTTCGGCGGCCACGAGCACAGCGACGACCTCATCCGGCTGGTATTCCTCGATCCGGACGCTCGCGAGTTCTACCCGGACTGGGAGCGGGTCGCGGTCAACACGGTCGGCGGCCTGCGCGCGACGGCCGGCCTCGATCCCGACGACCCGCTCCTGATCGAGACCGTGGGCGAGTTGTCGGTGAAGAGCCCGGAGTTCCGCCGGCTTTGGGCGCGCCACGACATCCGCCAGAAAACCAAGGAGACAAAACGGTTCCACCACCGCCTGGTCGGCGGCCTGACCCTGCACTACGAATCCCTGACCGTGAACAGTGCGCCGGGCCAGCAACTGGTGGTGTACCAGGCCGATCCGGGCAGTCCGTCCGAAGAGGCGCTGGCGCTGCTCGGCAGCCTGACCGCCGCGGAAAGCCCGCGCGAAACCGGGAAGCGCATTCCCAACGAGAACTGATTTCCGTTTAGTACCAGCAATTCCTATTCCTACCGGGGAAGAACCATGTCTGAAACTGCCTCTCCCGTGTGGCTCATCACGGGCTGTTCCACCGGTCTCGGCCGGGCACTGGCCGCCGCCGTACTCGACCGGGGACGGCGCGCCGTCGTCACCGCCCGCGATCCGCGGCAGGTGGCCGATCTCGTCGAAGCGCACGGCGACCGGGCGCTCGCGGTAGCGCTCGACGTCACTGATCCGGCCCGCATCACCGAAGTCGTCAAGCTGGCCGAAGCGACCTTCGGCCGGGTCGACGTCCTGGTCAACAACGCCGGCTACGGCTACCTCGCCGCCGTCGAGGAGGGCGAGGACGCCGAGATCCGCGCCCTGTTCGAAACGAACGTCTTCGGCCTGATGGCGCTCACCCGTGCCGTGCTGCCGGGCATGCGCGAGCGGCGCAGCGGGCACGTCGTCAACGTCTCGTCGCTCGGCGGGCTCGCCGCGTTCGGCGCCACCGGTTACTACCACGCGACGAAGTTCGCGGTGGAGGGCATTTCCGAGTCACTCGCGGCCGAGGTCGCGCCGCTGGGGATCAAGGTGACGATCGTGGAGCCAGCCGCGTTCCGCACCAACTGGTCCGGCCCGTCCATGAGGCAGTCCGCGATCAGCATCGACGACTACGCCGAGACCGCGGGGAAACGCCGCGCCGCCACCACGGCGACCTACGGCCACCAGCCGGGGGACCCGGACCGGGCGGCCGCGGCGGTCATCGGCGCGATCGAGGCCGACGAGCCACCGCTGCGGCTGCTGCTGGGCCAGGCCGCCTACGACATCGCGTCGGCCCGGCTCGACGCGCTCAAGTCCACTTTCGACACCTGGCGCGAACTCACCCTGAGCGCCGATTATCCGAACGAGCAGGCATGAACACCGTTACGCGCAAGGTAATCCTGGTGACCGGGGCCAGCAGCGGCATCGGGGAGGCGACCGCGCTGCGCCTCGCGGCCGACGGCCACCACCACGTCGTCGCCGGCGCGCGACGCGAAGACCGTCTGGCCGAGCTGGCAGCGAAGATCCGCGCGGACGGCGGCAGCATCGACGTCCGCCGCCTCGACGTCACCGACCGCGCAGACGTCGCCGAGTTCGCCGGCCGCGCCCAGCGTGAGCACGGCCGGGTGGACGTGTTCGTCAACAACGCGGGCGTGATGCCCTTGTCCCGCCTGGACTCCCTGCTCGTCGACGAGTGGGACCGGATGATCGACGTCAACATCCGCGGTCTGCTGAACGGCATCGCTGCCACGCTCCCGATCTTCCGGCAGCAGGGCAGCGGGCACTTCGTGACCATCGCGTCCACCGGCGCACACGAAGTCGTGCCGACGGCCGCGGTCTACTGCGGCACGAAGTACGCGGCGCGGGCGATCACCGAGGGCCTGCGCCTGGAAGCGGACCCGAGCATCCGCGTCACCACGGTCTCCCCCGGCGTCGTCGAATCCGAGCTGGCCTCGACGATCACCGAACCGGGCGCGAAGGAGGCCATGCGCGCCTACCGCGCCGAAGCGATCCCGCCAAGCGCAATCGCCGACGCCATCGCGTTCGCCCTCGACCAGCCACCAGAGGTCGACGTGAACGAGCTGATCGTCCGCCCGGCTAGGCAACGCTGACGCCCAGCCGCCGGTCGCCTCGCCGAGCCCCATGCGCAAACGCCGTGCTCTACGACCACGCCTGATCCCGACGTCTGAGCAGCCCCGCGATCAGCACCTCAAGTGTTTCGCGCAGCCCGGAGGTGAAGTCCATCCGCCACTGGGCCAGCACGGTTCGCTTTCGTAAACGGTGCACCCGGCGGCGCCCGCATACGAGTGGGTCCACACCGCGCCCGCCACCATGATCGTCAAGGCGGCGGGGCCGGTGTCCGCGGGCTCGGACAGCTCCGGCAAACGCTTGCGCAAAAGCCCGCCCAGCTCAGACACCTGCGCGCGGCATGTTTGTACCGCGCAGCCGCTTCTGGCGAGACGTTGTGCTCCAGGACCGCCGCTCGGGCGCTGCTCAGGTCACACCACCGGCCCCGCGAGCGACTTCGCGAGGGCATCAGCCACCCCGTCCCCCGCTCCACCTCAGCACCAGCAGCCCGGTCCCGACGCTCCGTCAACTCCCACCTCGGCACCAGTGGCCCGGCCCCCACGCCAACCACGGCGTCAGCGGCCCGGTCCCCCTGCTCCGTCCAACTCCACCTCAGCACCAGTGGCCCGGCCCCGCGCCCAGCCACGCAGCGGCCAACCACGTCGGCCCAGTGCCGCGGCCACGCCATGGACTGCAGCAGGCAAACCGCACCGACCGAGGCCGGGGCCGCATCGTGAACGGCAGCAGGCAAACCGTATAGACGGCGGGCGGCGCCTGGTTCGAGGCGGAGGCGCTCGGTATGCTCCAGGGCATCGGCGTCACGACGGTGCCCGCGGCCTGATTCGGACCTCCGTCCCCGTCCCCACGGCGGGCGGTGCCGGATCGGCCGGTGGCCTTCGCGTCGCCAGGACCTGCCGCCGCGGCCCGGTTACCGAGGAGGTCACCATGCCCGACCCGACGCCCGATGCGGACCGAACAGCGGTCTGGCGTGCCTACGACGCACTTGGCGAGCTGACTGGCCGCATGCGCGCGGTCCTGGACGAAGCCCTGGCCGGCCGCCGCTCGGTCGCCGTCACCGGCTGGCGTGAACTGGAACAGGCCGGCGAAGGCGCCCGAGCCCTCGCCGAGGCCCGCCGCTGGAGCGAAGAAATCGCCCGCCTCGCGACGGCCGCCGCCGAGGCCATCGGCCGCGCCCAGCACTGCGCCCAGCGCCCGGCCCAAGGCCCAGCACCGAGCTGAAGCCTGGGCACACCTGGCTGACACCTACCTACCCCCGGGCCCGGTCCTCGAGCCGAAGCCCGGCATCCGACCGCGGCCTGACGTCTCGCCCCGCCCTGACGTCCGCGCTCCAACCCAGCATCCGGCAAAGGCGCCCGGAACCCGAGCCACGGCCCACCATCGGACCTCGGCCTGACGCCCACCGGAGCAAGGCACCGAGCTGCGACCCGGCAACCGACCACGGCCCGGCACCCAACCCAGGGCCCGGCCCCCGGGGCGCGACTGGCGTCCCGACCGAAGCCCGGTGCCTAGCGCCCAAGCTGCAATCCGGCATCCGACCAAGGCCGAGCGCCTCCCGCAGCTCTAGGCACCCGAGCCACAGCGCCCTCCGGCCGGGGCGTGACAACCGACCGGAGCCTGACGCCTCCTGGGGCGCTAGGCCCCGGAGCCGCAACGACGCTCCGGCCGAGGCGAGACAACCGCCCAGAGCCAGGCGCCCAAAAGCTGCAACCGCCAACCCACCGAGGCCTGACGCCTCCTGGGGCGCTAGGCCCCCGAGCCGCAGCGACGCTCCGGCCGAGGCGAGACAACCGCCCAGAGCCAGGCAGCCAGGAGCTGCAACCGGCGACCGGCCGGAGCCTGACGCCGGCCCAGGGACAAGCACCCGAGCCGCAGTCCGGCATTCGGCTGGGGCAAAGCCAGCTCGGGGCCCGGCAGCGAGCCGAGGGCCCGGCCCGGGTGGGCGGCAAGCGGTTCGGGGTCGCCTCAGACAGGGCGACCCGGGGTGCGATCCACCTGGTGATGGACCGCTCGTGGTGGTGACCAGTGGTCAACTTTGCCGTGGCGATTCAAAGCCGCTCGCCGGCGGCATCGAGCAGTCCTCGGCGCGCCCGGGCTGCCGCCGGGGTGACTCAGTCTGGAGTGCTCAGCGGCGGCAACGCTGCGTCGCCGTCGGCATCGTCGATGGAACAGGTCGGCTGGACCGTCGAGGAAGCGAGGATCAGGGGCTGCCGCAAACGTGGCCGGCGATCACACCAGGCGGGGAGTTGCCGTCCCGGCATGGGAATCCGCTCGTGCACCGAGCTGCCTCGATCGGGTGCCGATCCCAGTCGTCGAGGCGGGGTGTGAATGGCGTGGTCGTGGGGTATCAACCTGGCAAGCCCACGCTCTGGAACCCGGCTGGGAGACCCCGCTGAGGAGAACAATGGGCATCACCAGTGCTCCACATATTTACGATTTCGCCGGGACTCACGAGCTGTCGTCGCTGGCGCCGCTGCGGAAGTGGGTTCGTGCGCGGCTCGCGGGGCTGCCTCGGGGGACCGTGCAGGACACCGAGTTGCTGGCCACTGAGCTGGTCACCAATGCTTTTGAGCATGCCGGCGGGCCGATGGCGTTGCGGCTCGAGCTGCCGGACGAGCGCGCGGTCGTCCGGCTGGAGGTCGAGGACTGCGCCCCGGACCTCCTGCCGACAGCGGCCGCCGCCTCGCCGGACTCTTACCGGGGGCGAGGGCTACTGCTGGTCGACGCCCTCAGCGCCGAGTGGGGAGTGGCCGGCAGAGGTAGCCGGAAAACGGTGTGGGCGGAGGTGCCGGTGGCGAACGACTTGTGAATGTCCGAACCGGACCGACACCGCCACGCCCGGCGTGACCACCGACGCAACCTTGTCCGAGCCACACCGCCACTGCCATCTCCGATGAGTCCCGCACAACCGCGCACGAACGGCGCAGCCACGCCCAGGTGACCACTGCCTCAGCCCTGCCTGAGCCGCACCCGCGCAGTCATGTCCGGTGAGTCCCACCCAAGCGCGCACGAACGACGCAGCCACACCCAGGTGAGCACTCCCGCGGCCCTGTCTGAACCGCACCGGCGCAGGCCGGGTGAGTCCCAGCTCAACCGCGCACGAACGGCGCAGCCACGCCCAGGCAACCACTGCCGCAGCCCGGTCGGACCCGAACCGGCGCAGGCCGGGTGAGTCCCAGCGCAACCGCGACCGAGCCGGACCAGAGCGGCGAGTATCGGTCCAACCACGTCCGCACCGGACCGGCATGGCCGTGACCGGCAAGCACCGCGACCGGATCCAAACCGGACCTACTGCTCACGAGTCCTTCAGCGAGGCCAGCAGTTGTTCGACAGTGATGTCAGGGTCGTCGCGGTATTGCTGCCAGTGGGCGAACAGCGATTCGGCCGCCGTGAGCAGGGCGGGGGGCAAGGAGCTGTCGGCGCAGGCGGCGGCGATTTCCGCCATCTCGCCTTCCCAGCGCCAGGCTCGCTGGCCCGCGGAGACGATCCCGCCGGGCTGGCCGAGTGGAGTGTCCGGGAGTTTCGCGGACGCCAGTTCTCGCAGGTGGTCGGCGACGCCGTGTTGGGAGGCCAGCGCGTAGGACTGGGCGGCGAGCGCGAAGGTGAGCTTGTTGTACGAGGCGAACGCCAGCTTCAGCGCGGAGGCCTGCCCGACCGGGCCGTCGAGCACTAGCGGCTGCAGGGAGGTGTCCGCGAACAGCGATTCCAGCCGCGGGGCTTCGGCGCCCGACAGGTACAGGCGGGTCGTGTCGTTGCGGCGGGGTGGTGGGCCGACGATGCCGCCGTCGACGACCGTTACGCCGCCTCGATGCACGAACAGGTCCTCGATCTGCTGGGTGTGGCGTGGGCTGATCGCGTTCGCGTCCAGGTAGACGCCCTGGAACGGGGTCTCCGCGACGGCTGCGGCAACCTCGGCGGCGAAGACGGGCGGGCAGATGCTGAGGATCACCCCGCACTCGGCCAGGTCCGCCAGGCGCGGGACTTCGGTCAGGCCCGCCTCCTGGGCACGACGCCGGGTTGCGGCGCCGCGGCCCTCGGACACCCACAGCGTCCGCACGCCCCGCGCGGCGAGCAGGGCGCCGACCGCCGCGCCCATGTCGCCGGGGTGCAGCAGGCCGACGGTCATACTGGCCGGAGTTGTCATACCCACTTCATACTCGTGAGTGGCTACGACGGTTAGAACCGGCTGTTGCAGTTCAGGACTTCGTGGACAGTTGATGTTTCAGGACATCGTGGACACTGACCGGCCTGTCGGCGTGGTGACCAGGGCGTGTGTGGTGATCATGCGGCGATGGGCAGAGCAGGGTTTTCGATGGATCCTGAGTTCGTTGCCGCGGTCGCGCAGGTCGCGGCGGGCGAGAAGGTCAACATTGCGCGGTTCTGCCGCGAGCACGGCGTGTCCCGGGGGTGTTCCACAAGTACCTGGCCCGGTTCCGGGCCGAGGGCGTGGACGGGTTCACCCGCCGCAGCACCGCCCCGCACCACCATCCGAGGGCTCTGGGCGCCGGGGTGGCCGAGGCGGTGCTGCGAGCGCGCAAAGAACTAGCCGGTGAGGGCCTGGACAACGGGCCGATCTCCATCCGCTGGCGGCTCGAGGACACCGGGGTCACCCCGCTGCCGTCGCAGTCCGCGGTCTACCGAATCCTGTGCGAGCACGGCCAGATCGTCCCGGAACCCCGCAAGAAGCCCCGGACCCGGCGCCGGTTCGAATACGCCGACCCCAACGGCTGCTGGCAGATCGACGGCATGGAGCACTACCTCGCCGATGGCACCAAGGTCTGCATCATCCAGATCCTCGACGACCACTCCCGCCTCGACGTCGGCTCCTACGCCGCGGCCAGCGAGAACGGCGCCGACACCTGGACCGCGCTGCAACACGCCTTCGCCGGCTACGGCCTGCCCGTGAAAGTGCTGTCCGACAACGGACTGGCCTTCTCCGGCAAACACCGCGGGAGGACGGCCGAGCTGGAACGCCACCTCGCCGAACGAGGCGTGGCCGCCATCGCCTCCTCGGTCTATCACCCGCAGACCTGCGGCAAGAACGAACGCTCCCACCAAACCCTGCAAAAATGGCTCCGCGCCCGGCCCACGCCCACCACGGTGCCCGAGCTGCAACAACTTCTCGACGAGTACCGGACGATCTACAACCACCGCCGCCACCAAAGCCTGGACGGCGAAACCCCGCAGCAACGCTACGACGCCACCCCCAAAACCGCCCCCAGCACCGCCGCCCACCGGCCCAGCGGCGTCACCACCCGCCCCGTCTCCACCACCGGCGTGATCGCCTTCTCCGGCTGCTCCATCGTCCTGGGCCGCGCCTGGGCCGGCCACACCGCGACCGTTTACTGGCAAGGCGACCGCGTCACCGTCATGATCAACAACACCGTCGCCCGCCACCTCACCCTCGACCGATCAGTACGCTACCAACCACTGACCAGCCACAAACCGTCCACGAAGTCCTGAAACACATCTGTTCACGAAGTCCTGAAACATGACAGACGGTTAGAACCGGCATAGCCACTCACGAGTATTACTGCTGATACGGCGCCGCAGCTGCCTTCGCCGCGGCGATGAACGAGTCCTTGTTCTTCGGCCAGAAGGTGCTGTCGACGCAGGTGTACTTCGGCAGGAAGCCGCCGCAGGTGCCGCTCGACGAGCCGACCTCGAAGGTCACGCTGGCGACGCCCAGTGCGCCGTAGGTGAAGTCGTCGGTGGTGCCGCTGGTGTCGTAGCCGACGGTTTCCGCGTTGGTGCCGACCAGGTAGCCGTTCGACGCCGCGTACTTCGCGCCCAGCTTCCGGTACTGCGCGTCGTTCGGCGCCTTCGACTGGGTGAAACCCCACGGGATGATGATGTCGTTGCCGTAGCTGTGCAGGGTGATCATCGTGCCGCGCGCGGTGGTGGGCGCGGGGTCGTTGTCGCCGGTGCCGCGCTGCACCGGGTAGATCTTGCGGAACAGGCCCTCGAGCGCCTTCGCCTCGGGCTCGGAACCCGCGCTCGCGCCCTGGTAGGTCTCGTCGCACGGCGAGTTGGAGTCGCCGCCCCAGCGGAAGGTGGAGTTGCGGTTCACGTCGATGCCGATGTCCGTGCCGGAGCAGCCACCGCGTGAGTTGTCGGCGTTCTTGCGCTGGAGCTTCGGCGAGTTGCCGCCCGAGGCGACGATGTCCACGCCGTCCGGGTTGGCCATCGGGATCACCCACACCTCGGTGGTATCCAAAATGGACTTGGCGGTGGCGTCGGTGGCGTAACCGTCGGCGAGGTAGTCGATCCAGCGCCAGGCCAGCTCGCCGGTGGACAGCTCACGGGCGTGGATCTGAGCCATCAGCACGAACTTCGGCTTCGGCGACGTGGTGCTCAGCGTGCAGTCGCCGGCCTGCTTCTTGGTCAGGCAGATCGCCTGCATGTCGTGCCCGCCCTGGCCTTTGGTCTTCTTCCACGACTGGCCGATGGTGTATTCCGTGGCGAGGTCCGGGTGCGCGGCGGCGACCTGCGCGAGGTGCGCCTCGTGCGCGGCGACCGTGCGGTAGCCGCCGTAGAAGGTGTCCGCGGCAACCGAGTTCGCCGACGCGGCAGGCAGGTCCTTGTAAACCGTGTCGAAGAACTCCGGCTGGTAGCCGAGCGCCCGCAGCTGACCGGCGACGCCCTCGTCACCGATCACATAGGCGGCACCGGAATCGGACTCGCCGACGTCGAAGCCCGCCTTGGCCAGCTCCGCCACCTGCGCGCCGTTCGCAGGCACTCGCCAGTACACCGGAGTGGTGCCCGGCTGTGCGGACGCGGTGCCGGCGAGCACTCCGCTCAACAGCAGACCGGCGGCGAGCGCGATCCGGAACAAGGGCCTGGACTTCATCGGTACTCCTCGTGGCCGCGGAGCGAAGAGCAGCACGGACCGCGTTCACGCAGTGACGCACTGCCGCGCACAGTGTGGCCGTCCGGGACAAACCGGCCATACCCCCGAAAGTCGGTTGTCCGCACCCAAAGCCCGCGAAGGCCTAGCCGGTGAGGTCACCGTCCCGCTCGTTCGCGGCCGCGTAGAAGGCGAGCTTCTCCTCGTCCACCTGCACGCCGAGCCCAGGCCCGGTCGGCACGCGCAGGCGGCCGCCTTCGAGGGTCAGCGGTTGCACGATGTCGTCGGCGTGCAGGTAGTACATGCTGTCGATGGCGCGGGACAGCACCGGCGTGCTGGCGACGACGGCGAGGTGCGCCGCCGTCGCGATGCCGAGTTCGCCGCCGCTGTGCAGGTTCATGCCGAGGCCGAACGTTTCGCAGTGCGCGGCCAGTGCCTTGGTCGCCGAGATGCCGCCCCATTTGTAGACGTCGCCGTGGATCACGTCCACCGCGCCGAGCCGCACGGCCGGCGCGAACTCCTCGAATCGGACCACGCACATGTTGGTGCACAAGGGAATCCGGATCTTCGTGCGGACCTGGCTCATGCCCTCGATGCCGGTGCACGGGTCTTCCAGGTACTCCAGGTCCAGCTCCTCCAGCGCCAGCCCGGCGCGGATCGAGTCCGGCACCGACCAGGCGGCGTTCGGGTCCACGCGCAGTTCGACGTCCGGCAGCGCGCGCCGCAGCTCGCGCATGATCTCGACGTCCCCGCGCACATCGTTGGTGCCCTTGAGCTTCACCGCGGAGAACCCGCCCTCGCCGACGACCTTCGCGGCGTACTCGGCCAGGCCCTGCGCCAGCTCACGGCCCCGCGCGCCGGGCGCGTCGGCCCGCGTGATCAGGGCCGTGATCGGGACCTCGTCCCGCACCGGGCCGCCCAGCAGATCGGTGACGGACTGGCCGGTGGCCTTGCCCATGACGTCCCAGCAGGCGACGTCGAGCGCCGCGAGCGCCGCGTAACCGAGGTAGCCGTGGAAAAACGGCACCATGTGGTGACGCCGGTGGAAGGCCTCCAGCGCGAACGGGCTGGTGCCGACCAGCTCCTTGGCCAGCTTGCGCGCCAGCTCCGCGACCGGGCGGCCCCACATCGTCTCGCCCCAGCCCTCGATGCCGGTGTCGGTGCGCAGCCGCACCACCGTGCGGGTCTCGCCCGTCTTGGTCTCGAACGAGCTGGTGAACGGATTGGTCAACGGCAGGTTCACCACCTGCACGTCGACGTCGGTGATCTTCATGGCTCCCCGTGGGTTCGGTGTCCGTGGCTTTCCCGGGTGGCGGCGTCGAACGCGCGCACGGCTTCGGCGAGTGCCGTCACGCGTGCCGCCAGCAGGTCTTGTCCGCGCTCGGCGGTGGCCGCCGTCGCGTCGTCGGTCGAGCCGCCGACGCGGGCCCACTCGCCGTGCCGCTCGACGGTCAGCCCCGGATACGGCGGCTGGTCGAACAGCGGCGGCGGCGTGACGGCCGGGCGCGGCACGCGCTCGCGCACCAGCTCGGGCCGGGCCGCGAGCATCAGCGACGTTTCGAAGGCGCCGGCGTGCCCGGGCGAACCGGCCTCACCGAGCGACCAGTACGAGCACGCGGCCACCGCGACGTCGGCGCGCAACGCGTGCTGCTTCACCGCGAGCCGCATGATCTCGTCGTTGCCGCCGTGGCCGTTCACCACCAGCACCCGGCGGAAACCGCTCACCACCAGCGAATCGAGCACGTCGGCGAGCACCGCCGACAGCGTGGCCGTGGAAAGGGAGACCGCGGCGGCGAACAGGTGGTGCGGGCTGTGCCCGAACGGCAGGCTCGGCAGCCGCACCACGGCGGGCTCACCGCCGAGCCGCGCCAAAGCACCATCGACGACGGCCTCGGCCAGCATCGTGTCGGTACCCATGGGCAGGTGGGCGGCATGCTGTTCTTGGGAGCCGATCGGGAGCAGGGCGATGGCGCCGGGTGACGGGTGGGTGGCGGGATGTTTGACGGAACCGGCAACCGCCCAACCACTGCCGGTCGGCGGGTCAGCGGCGGGTTGCCCCGGCGAAACAACAGCCGCCGGACCACTTCCGGTCGAGAGGTCAGCTGCGGGTTGCCGTGCAGGACCGGCAGCCGTCGGGCTGGTGGCACCGGTCGGCGGGTCAGCGGCGAGCAGCTCCCGCGGACCGACAGTCGCCGAACCGCTGCTGGTCGACAGGTCAGCGGCGGGCGGCTGGCCAGGACCGGCACCTGCCGAACCATCAGCCGCGGCGCGGACCTCGCGCCAGGTCATCCGCGTCAGTTCGGGCATGCAGGCTCCCCTCGAAGCTTCGGGCGTGGCATCGTGGCCCCATGAGCACCGGCGAACGTCCGGCCTTGCGGCTGGTTCCGGCGCCGGCCGTCGAGCCGGGCGCGCCGGTGCTGGGGGCGGTCGAGTTGCTGCCCGGGCGGGTGCGGGCCGCGTTGGTGGACCTGTCCGGCGAGCTGCTGTGGCGCGCCGAGGCCGCCTATCCGCGAGGGACGGCCGACCTGGCCGAAATTGACGCTGCGCTGGCCGAGGTCGTCCGCTTCCCGGTTCAGCCGATGGGGGTCGGCGTCGCGGCCGCGGGGCTGGTCGACGCTGCGGCCGGCGTGATCATCGAGGTCAACGAGGTGCCCGCGCTGCACGGGTACCCGATCGCCGCGGTGCTGGCGGGGCTGGCCGGCGCGCCGGTGCACGTCGAGCATCGCGCGCGGCTCCAAGTTCTCGGTGACCGCTGGTTCGGGCCCGGGCGGGGGCGCAGCACGTTCGCGTCCGTCTCGACCGGGGAGGTGCTGGGCGTCGGCATCCTCTACGACGGCGAGGTGCTCGCCCCGCCCGGCGGCCGCAGCGGCGCGCACATGACGGTGGCCGCCAGCGGACGGCCGTGCACCTGCGGCGCGCGTGGCTGCTGGAAGACGGTCGCGACCACGCCGTGGCTGCGCGCCGAGGCCGAGCGGCGCGGTCTCGGCGCACGGACGGTGCACGAACTGGCCGAAGCCGGCGACCCGTTGCTGGACGAGTACGCCGGAAATATCGCGCTGGGCCTGGTGAACATCCAGCAGTTGTTCGCCCCGGGGCTGTTCGTGCTGCACGGCGAGGCGGCCGAAGGCGGCGAACGCTTCCGCGCGGCCATCGAACGGCGGCTGCGCGAGGACTCCTCCTGGGCCACCGACGCGGAACCGCCGCAGGTGCTGGTCAACACCGGCGCGGCCGACGACATCGCGTTGCTCGGCGGCGCCGGGCTGGTGCTCTCCCACAACTGAGCGTGCAGCGGATGACGCGTCCGCCTCGCTCAGCGCAGGGAAAGCGTCATCCGCTGCATCGAGGCTCATGACGCCGCCCGCCGACGCCGCGCCAGCCGCGGATCCGGATTGGGCACCGCGTCCAGCAAACTACGCGTGTATTCGTGGCCCGGCGCGGAAAACAGTGTCGCGGCGTCGGCCAGTTCCACGATCTGCCCGGCGCGCATCACCGCCACCCGGTCGGCGATCTGCTGCACCACCGCGAGGTTGTGCGAGACGAACACGTACGTCAGCCCCAGCCGGGACTGGAGTTCGGTCAGCAGGTCGAGCACCTGGGCCTGGACCGAGACGTCGAGCGCGCTGGTCGGCTCGTCCAGCACCACCAGCCGCGGGCGGAGGGCGAGTGCCCGCGCGATCGAGACGCGCTGGCGCTGGCCGCCGGAGAACTCGTGCGGGTAGCGGTCCTGGACGTCCGGCGACAAGCCCACCGCGTCGAGCAGTTCGCCGACCCGGGCGCGCACCTTCGCGCGTCCGCCACGGCCGCGAAAAGAACGATCGTGCGTCACCAGCGGTTCGGCGACGATGTCCGTCACGCGCATCCGCGGGTTCATGCTGGAGTACGGGTCCTGCAGCACCACCTGCATCTCGCGGCGCACCTTCCGCAGCCGCGCGGCGGGCAGCGCGAACAGGTCCGCGCCGTCGAAGCGCACGGTGCCCGCGGTGGGCTCGGCCAGCCGCAGCAGCAGCCGGGTGAGCGTGGTCTTGCCGGAGCCGGACTCGCCGACTACGGCGAGGGTCTCCCCCGCCGTCACGTCCAGGTCCACGCCGTCGACCGCGGCCAGCGAGCCGTAGTCCTTGCGCAGCCCGCGGATCTCGACCAGGTTTGTCATGCCCGCTCCAGTTTCGGCGTCGCCCGCAGCAGCTCGCGGGTGTAATCCTCGTGCGGCGCCTCGAAAACCGCCGTGACGTCACCGGTCTCGACCACCCGGCCGCGGCGCATCACCACCACCCGGTCGGCGACCTCGGCCACCACGCCGAGGTCGTGTGTGATGAGCACGATCGCCATCCCGTGCCGTCGTTGCAGGTCGACCAGCAGCTCGAGGATCTGGGCCTGCACCGTCACGTCCAGCGCGGTGGTCGGCTCGTCGGCGATCAGCACCCGCGGCCGGCCGACCAGCGCCATCGCGATCATCACGCGCTGGCGCAGGCCGCCGGAAAGCTGATGCGGGTACTGGTCCGCGCGCCGCTCCGGGTCCGGGATCCCGGCCTCGCGCAACGCGGCCACCGCGCCTTCACGTGCCTGTCCACGAGACGCGTTCTGGTGCCGTCGCAGGACTTCCGCGACCTGCGCGCCGACGCGTTTGAGCGGGTTCAGGCTGGTCATCGGGTCCTGGAAGACCATCGCGACGTCGTTGCCGCGGATCTTCCGAAGGTCCTTTTCGGACAGTCTTAACAGGTCGCGCCCGTCCAGCAGCACCTCGCCGGCGCGATAGACGCACGGCGGCTCCGGGTTGAGCCGCAGCACCGACAGCGCGGTGGCGGTCTTGCCGCTGCCCGACTCGCCGACCACCGCCAGCGTCTCACCGGCGTCGACGGCGAAGCCCACCCCCTCGACCGCGTGCACGGTCCCGGTGCCCAGCCGGAACTCGACGTGCAGGTCCCTGATTTCCAGCAACGACGTCATGAGCGGTACGCCTTCGGGTCCGCGACGTCGCGGAGCACGTCGCCGGTGATGTTGACGGCCAGCGCGGTGATCATCAGCGCCAGCCCGGGGAACACCGCCACCCACCACGAGGTGCCGAGGTACAGCTGGCCGTCGCTGAGCATGCCGCCCCAGGTGACGGTCTGCTTCGGCACGCCGAGCCCGAGGTAGCTCAGCGAGGCCTCGGCGACGATCGCCGCGGCGACGTGGAGGGTGCCGATGGTGGCCAGCGGCGCCATCACGTTGGGCAGCAGGTGGCGGCGCATGATCGTCAGGTCCCGGACGCCGATGGCGCGCGCCTCGGTGACGTAATCCCTGGTGCGCAAGGAAAGCACCTCGGACCGGATCACCCGGGCGTACGAGACCCAGCCGGTGAAGCCGAGCACCAGCACCACGTACCAGAGCCCGGAGCCGAGGAAGCCGACGATCGCGAGCGCCAGCAGGATCGACGGGAACGCGAGCTGGATGTCGGCCAGCCGCATCAGGATCCGGTCGAACCAGCCGCCGAGGAACCCGGCGACCAGGCCGATCACCGAGCCGACGACCCCGGCCAGCAGGGCCGCGCAGGCCCCGACCAGCAGGGAGATCCGGGCGCCGTAGAACAGCCTCGACAGGATGTCGCGGCCGAGCTGGTCCGTGCCGAGCAGGTGGCTGGAGTCGCCGGCCGCCGTCCACGCCGGCGGGCGGAGCCGGACCAGCAGGTCTTGCGCGCCCGGGTCGTACGGCGCGATCAGCGGCGCGAACACCGCGATCAGCACCATCAGCACCAGCACGACCACGGCGACGAGGCCGAGCCGGTTACGCAGCACCGCCTTCACCGCGCCACCTCGGGCTCGGGCGGTGGGAACGGTTGTGGCAATGGCAGTCATGAGGTCACCCGCACCCTCGGGTCGAGCACTGTGTAGGACAGGTCCACCAGCAGGTTGACCACCACGAACGTGGCGGCGAAGAACAGCACCGAGGCCTGCACGAGCGGGAAGTCGCGGTTCTGGATGGCCTCGACGGTCAGCCGCCCGATGCCCGGCCAGGAGAACACCCGCTCGGTCAGGATCGCGCCGCCGAGCAGGGTGCCGACCTCCAGGCCGATCACCGTGACCACGGGCAGGGCGGCGTTGCGCATCCCGTGGGACACCACGATTCCGCCGGTACTCAGCCCCTTCGCGCGGGCCGTGCGGATGTAGTCCGAGCCGAGCACGTCGATCATCGACGAGCGCAGCAGCCTCGCGATCACCGCGACCGAGTACACGGCGAGCGTCACCGCGGGCAGGATCAGGTGCGTGAAACCGCCGTAACCGGACGCGGGCAGCACTTGCAGCTGCACGGCGAAGATCAGGATCAGCACGATGCCGACCCAGAACGCCGGGGTGGACTGTCCGATCAGGACACCCGCCATCACGCCGGAGTCACCGGCCCGGCCGCGGCGCAGTGCCGCGAAGGCACCCGCGGGAATCGCCAGCAGGAGCGCGATGACCAACGCCGCGGCGGCCAGCTCCAGCGTCGCGGGCACCCGCGCGAGCAGCACCTCCGACACCGGCTGGTCGTAGACGAGCGAGTTGCCGAAGTGCAGCCGCGGCAGCCCGCCGAGGTAGTCGAGGTACTGCGTGAGCAGCGGCCGGTCCAGGCCGAGGCCGGCGCGCAGCGTCGCCTCCTGCGCCGCGCTCGCGTCCGGCGCCAGGATCAGCTTCACCGGGTCGCCGGACAGGCGGACCAGGAAAAACGCCGCGGTGGCCACGAAAAACAGCACGACGATCGCGGTCAGCACCTTGGTGACGACCACCCGCAGCACCCCGGTGCCGGCCGCGGGCGGCTTCGCCACCGAGACCGTCGGGGCCGTCACGAGGTCACCTGCGCCTGGGCCATGCCGAGCACGCCGACGACGCCGGGCTGCCAGCGCGGCCGGGTGTTGACCGCGTAGATGTTGTCGATCTGGTAGAGGAACACGAACGGCGCCTCCTGCTTGAGAAGGGACTGGAGCGCGGTGAAGGCCCGCTGCCGCCCGGCCGGGTCGACGGTCAGCTCCTCGGCGTCGATCAGCCGATCGGCCGCCGGGCTGGACCACCGGCTCTGCCGCCGGTCGTGGCGGACGTTGGACTGCACCAGGCTTTCCGCGTCGAGCGTCCAGCCGGTGCTCGCGGCCAGGTAGATCGGGCCGAGCGCGCTGCGGTTGTTCGACGTCAGCCGGCTGGTGTACGTGCCGGTGTCGACCAGGTCGACCCGCGCGCGGACCCCGGCCTTGGCCAGCAGCCCGGAGATCACCTCGGCGATGTTGGAATCACCGGTCTGCGCGGTCAGGGAGGTGTCGAAGCCGTTCGGGAACCCGGCGTCGGCGAGCAGCCGCTTGGCCAGCCCGACATCGCGCGAGTACGGCGTGATCGAGGGGTCGAAGCCGAACGACTCGCGCGGGAACATCGTCGGCACCTCGCGCGCCTTGCCGTCGAGCACCGCCTTGATCAGCAACGGCACGTCGACCGCGTGGTTGAGCGCCTGGCGCACGCGCACGTCGCGCAGCGGCCCGGCCGTGGTGTCCAGCGACAGGTACGAGGTGCGGATGCCCGGGTAGTTGCGGATCGAGACGCCGGTGTAGCCCTGGATCTGCAGCGCCGCGTCGGGGGTCAGGCTCGCGACGATGTCGACCTCGTTGCTCTGCAGCGAGGCCAGCGCCGAGGACGGGTCCGGCATCGGCAGGAACACCAGCTCGTCGAACGACGGCCGGCCGCCCCAGTAGCCCGGGTTGGCGCGCATCCGCATCTGGTGATCACGCTGGAATTCGACGAAGGTGAACGGCCCGGTGCCGACCGGGTGCTTGGCGAACCCGGCCGAGCCGACCTGCTTGAGGTAGCCGGGCGGGACCGCGACCCCGCCGAACAGCGAGACCTTCGCCGGGATGATCGGGTCCGGCTGGCTGCACCGCAGGTCCACGGTCAGCTCGTCGACGATCACGGCCTGCTTCACGTAGCGCAGCTCGACGATCGGCGACTTGGTGGCCGGGTCGAGCAGCCGGTTGATGCTGAAGGCGACCGCCTTGGCGTCACACGGCTCGCCGTTGTGGAACCGCACGCCGGGCCGGAGCTTGAACCGCCAGGTCAGCGGGTCCGGCGAGGTCCAGGACAGGGCGAGGCCGGGCGCGAGCTGGTTGTCCGGGCCGCGGGTGGTGAGGGTGTCGAACAGGTTGATCAGGACGTTCATCGAGGTCAGATCGCCCTGTTTCTGCGGATCCAGCGTCTTCGGATCCGAGGTCTGGGCGACACGCAGCACGCTGCCGACGCTGCCGCTCGCGCTGTCGCAGCCGGCCAGCAGTCCGGGCAAGGCCAGTGCAGGCAGGGCGAGGCCGCCGAGCCGGAGCGCGTCACGGCGGGTCAGACGGGAACGCGGAGGAGCCACGGGTCGCCTTTCGCCAGTTCCATAAGATGACATCTCGTTCCGTCATATGGAACGCGATTGCGCTAAGGTAGGCCGCATGGAGAGGGCTGTCAACGACAAGTCCGGGGCGCGCAATGAGCCCCGAGGCGCGGTGGGGAAGGCGCTGGAGGTGCTCACGGCGCTGGCGCGACCCGGCGGCCCGCACCGGCTCGCCGACCTGGCCAAGACCTGTGACCTGCCGAAACCCACCGCGCACCGGATGCTGCAGACGTTCGCCGAAGCCGGGTTCGCGGCCGGCACCGGCGGCGGCCAGTACGACGTCGGGCCGCGGCTGCTGGGTCTCTCGGCCGCCGTGCTCGCGGGGAGCCGGGCCACGCGCTTCACCCGGCCCGTGCTGACCGAGCTGCGCCGCCGGACCGGGCACACCGTGCACTACGCGGTGCATCACGCCGACCGTGCCGTGTACGTCGAGAAGGTGGAGCCGGATCAGGCGTACCGGATGAATTCGCAGGTCGGCGGCGAGGTGCCGCTGTACTGCACGGGCGTGGGCCGCGCGATCCTGTCGCGGCTGCCCGAGGCCGAGGTGGCCGCGGTGCTCGACGCGGCGCCGCTCGAGGCGCGCACCCCGAAGACCCTGACCGACCCGGCCGCGATCCGCCGCGAACTGGCCACTGTGGACACTCTGGGCTACGTGGTGGACGACGAGCAGAACGAGCCGCACGTCCGGTGTGTCGCCGCGCCGGTGGTGGACGGGCTGGGCCACGTGGTCGGCGCGATCAGCGTTTCCGGCCTGACGTTCACCCTGCCGCCGGACAGCCTGCCCACGCTCGGCCCGCTGGTCGCCGAGGCGGCGAACCGGCTTTCGGCCACGCTCGGCCAGGGAATGCGGCTGGTGTCCGATGAGGACTGAACTCGAGCAGATCCTCGATACGGGCCGGGAAAACCGGGTGTGCTCCGCCGCCGCCTGGTCGGTGGGCACCGCGGACGGTGTGCTCGACCGCGGAGTGCTCGGCACGCGCTGGCACGGCGGACCGGACGCGGCCGAGGACAGCCTGTGGGACCTCGCGTCGGTGACCAAACCGGTGGTGGGACTGGTGATCGCCGCGCTGACCGAGCGTGGCTTGCTCAGCGTCGAAGACCCGATCGCCCAGCACCTGCCGGCGTACGCGGACGGCGAGAAGGCCGGGATCACCGTGCGGCAGCTGCTCACGCACACGTCCGGGCTGCCCGGCGGCACGCCGCTCTACCGCGAGCACCCGACGCGCGAGGCGCTGCTCGAAGCCATCCGCACCGGACCGCTGCGCGCGGCGCCGGGCCACCAGGTCGAGTACTCGTCGCAGGGGTTCATCCTGCTGGGCCTGATCGCCGAGGCCGCCGGCGGCCGTCCGCTGGACGAGCTGGTCGAGCAGTTCGTCAGCACTCCGGCCGGGCTGATCGGCACCCGGTTCGGCCCGGTGGACGCGGCGCGCGCGGTCGCCACCGAGGACTGCCCGTGGCGCGGGCACGTGGTGCGCGGCCAGGTGCACGACGAGAACGCCGTGGTACTGGGCGAAATCTGCGGTCACGCCGGCCTGTTCGCCCCGCTACCGGACGTCGAACGCCTCGGCCGGGTATTGGCCGGCGGCGCCGCTCCGCTGCTGAAACCCGCCACCCACGCCGAAATGATCAGGTGCCAGACCGAAGGCCTTCGCCGTGGCTTGGCGTGGCAGTGTTTGGACGTGCCCGGCTCGCCGGTCGGCACGGAGCTTTCGCCGCGGGCGTACGGGCACACCGGGTTCACCGGCACCAGCCTGTGGGTGGAGCCGGACCGCGGCCGTTACTACGTGCTGCTCACCAACCGGGTCCACCCGTCTCGCGCCATCCCGGGCATCGAGGCGCTGCGCCACGATTTCCACGCGGCCGCGGTCCGGCTCTGAAACCCTTGTGGCGCACCCGATGCGGTCGTTTCCGCACCGTCCGTCACTTTCGGGAAATCGTTATCTCGAAACGATCTCTTTCCCCACGGTTCATCCGCTGGATGTGTGAAACTCCGCAGCATGCCGAAGAGGGGGCTGCCCGCACCGTGGGCGCGTGCGCCGAGGATGATCTGGCGCCAGCCGACAGTGGTACTGGCCGTGCTGGCCGCCGCGGTGCTGGTGGCGCTGCCGGCCGCGGCGATCTCCCTTTTCCTTTCCTCCGCGGGCACCGCGACGCTGCAGAAACAGGCCGGCGTCGCGTGTGAATGGGCCGTCGGCGCGCAGTGGCAGGGACAGCTGCCGGTAATGCCGAGAAACCCGCAGGTACCCGAAAAAGTGGGCAAACCGCTGCTGGACGCGCGGCTCACGGCGGCCCGGCAGACCGAAGCGGGCATCCCGGATCTTTCGCCGCCCGTGAGCACGCTGGTCAGCCGCGCGAACGTGGCGGTCGCGACCGGGACCCCGGTGCACCCCGAGCAGCGGCTGATGAACCTGGTGGCCCGCGACGGCTTCGCCGGCCACGTCCAGGTGCTGTCCGGCGGCACCGGCCCGGGCATCTGGCTGCCGGACCAGTTCGCGGACACCCAGCAGCTGAAGGTGGGCGACCAGGTGTCGCTGACCAGCGGCCCCCTCCCCGGTCTGGCGGCGGCCGGCACCACCACGCCGCTGGCCACGATGCGCGTCGCGGCCGTTTACCGTGACCTGCGCTCGCTGCCGGACGGGCAGTATTGGTGCAGCCTCAAGAACCTCTACCGCGGCAGCCCGCTGAGCAACGCCGGCACGTATCCGATGGCCCTGCTCTCCAGCGATGACCTGCTCAAGGCCACCGACCCGGCTGATTCCGGCCTGGGCTCCAGCGTCGAAAGCTCGGTCGACACCACGGGAATGACCACGGCGAGCGCCGCCCCGGTGATCGACGGCCTGGACCGGCTCCGGGCGCGCACGGCCGATCCGCAAGACCCGCTGGGCGCCGCGTTCGACCACACGCAGTACACGTCTTCGCTGCGCGGCATGTCCGACCGGGCCGATCAGGTGACCTCGGCGCTGGTGGCCACCGTCGTGCCGATGGGCGCGGTGGGCGCGCTGGCCGGGCTGGTGATCGCCGCCGCTGCCGGGTCGTTCTGGGTGGACCGGCGACGGGCCGAGCTGGCGGTGCTGTCGGCCCGCGGCGTCGGGCCGTGGGCGCTGGTGGGCAAGGCGGTGCTGGAAACCGGCGCGGTGGTGGCCCTCGGCTCCGTCGCGGGCTGGTTCGCGGCGCGGTACCTGGTCGCCGCCGTGGGTCCGAGCCCGTTGGTGACGCCGGGCGCGCTGACCGGTTCGGTGCTGGCCGGGGCCGCCGCGCTGCTGGTGACGCTGGGCGCCATCGCGCTGGCGAGCGGGCGCCGGATCACCGCGCATTTCGACGCCCGTGCGAAGCCGGCCCGGCTGTGGCCGTGGGAGCTGATTCCCCTTGTCGCGGCGGTGGTCTGCTACTTCGTGCTCGACGACGGCACCGTCGCGGGCGTCGGGACGGCGGGTTCGGTGGCGGGGATCCCGCCGCGGCTGGTTGTCGTGCCGCTGCTGCTGGTGATCGGGCTGGCGCTGTTCGCCGCGCGGATCGTGCGCTGGTCGGTGGTGCGCGCCAACCCGGTGAAGCTGACCAGGCCGGTCTCTTTCCTTTCCTGGCAACGGATCGCGTCCGGCCCGGCCGCCGCCGCGGTGCTGATCGGGGCGACCGCGATCCCAGTGGCGCTGTCGATGTACGCGACCACGGTGACCGAATCGGTGGACCGCACGCTGCACGCGGAATCGCAGCTGATCGTCGGCTCCGACCTGGTCCTCGGCCTGACCGGGCCCGCGCACGTGCCGCCGGGCCTGGCCGGCCGGACCAGTCTCGTGGACCGGTACGACTCCGGTTACGTCGGCAGCACCACCGTCAACGTGCTCGGCGTCGACCCGGAAACCTTTGCCACCACGGCGTTCTGGGACAACGCCCTGCCGGGCCCGACACTCGCCGAGCTGATGGCCAAGCTCGCCGCACCCGGCGCCCCGGCCGGAATCCTGGCCGGGCTGCCCGCCACCCCCGCGACCGCCGAGGTGCGGATCAACGGGCAGGCCACGAAGCTGTCCATCACCACCGTCGCCCAGCTGCCCGGCAAGAACTCCGGCTTCCCGCAGCTGCTCGTGCGCAAGGACCTGCTCGACCGGCTGGCCGGCGAGAGCGCGCACCCCCAGCTGTGGCTGCGCGGCGACCCGGCGCAGTCCCTTGCGGCGTTGAGCGGCACGGGCACGCAGATCGGCACGGTCAGCCAGGCCCAGGACGTCACTGCCAACGGCGTTTACGCGGCCATCAGCTACACCTTCGTGTTCCTGACCGCGGTTTCAGTGCTCGCGGGCGCGATCGTGCTGGTGGGCTTGCTGTTGTACCTGAACGCGCGGTCCCGGGCGCGGCGCAGCGCGTACGTGTTGTTGCGGCGGATGGGGATCGGGCCGCGGGCGCATTGGCGGGCCCTGCTGTACGAGGTCGGCGGGCTGCTGATCGCCGGGTTCGCCTTCGGCCTGGTGTTCGCCGCGGTCGCCGTCGCGGTGACCAGCCCCGGTTACGACCTCGATCCCGGCATCGCGCCGGGCACCCTGCTCTCGACGCCGTGGTCGCTGGCCCTGCGGCTGGCTGCCGCGACCCTGCTCGCGGCGGTGCTGGCCACCCTCGCCGCCCAGCGCGCGGTCTCCCGCGCCCGGCCCGCGGAGGTGCTGCGTGACACCGAATAGTCCACCGGCACTGCGCTGCTCGGGGCTCACCCACCATTACCCGGCCTCGGACCACGACGTCCCCGCGCTGCACGACGTCAGGCTGTCGGCCGCCCGTGGCCGCGTCACCGCGCTCGTCGGCCCGTCGGGTTCCGGAAAGTCGACCCTGCTGCGGATTTTGGCCTGTCTCGACCGGCCCACCCACGGCACCGTCGAGGTCGACGGCGTGGACGCCACCGCGTTGTCCGCCCGTCGCCGCCGGGAGCTGCGGCGTCACCAGCTCGGTTACGTGTTCCAGAACCCGATCGACAATCTGCTGGGCTACCTCACCGTCGAGGAGCACCTCAACCTCGCCACCCGCCTGCGCGGCACCGCGCCCGCCGACGGTGAACTCCTCGACGCGCTCGGCCTTTCCGGCCGCCGCACTCATTACCCCCGGCAGCTTTCCGGCGGCGAACAGCAACGCGTCGCCCTCGCCTTTGCCGCCGCCGGCGATCCGGCCGCGCTGCTCGCCGACGAGCCCACCGCGCAGCTCGACCGGGCGTCGGCCCATCTCGTCGGCGAGGCGCTGCATCGTCTCGCGGCGCTCGGGCACGCCGTGGTCGTCGCCACCCACGATCCCGAACTCACCGCCGTCGCCGATGACGTGCACGAACTCGTGGACGGGAGGATCGCGTGAGCCTGGTGACGCTGACCGACGTCAGCAAGAGCTACCGGCGCACTCTCGCCCTCCGCCCGGTGAGCCTGGAACTCCAGCCCGGCGAACTCGTCGCGCTGGCCGGCCCGTCCGGCTCCGGCAAGAGCACCCTGCTGATGATCACCGGTGGCTGGGAGACCCCTGATACCGGCACGGTGACGCCGCACCCGCCGCTGCCGGATCGGCCGATGGCGCAGATGCAGTGGGAGCACGTCGGGTTCGTCCCGCAGTCGATCGGCCTGTTCGATGAACTGTCCATTACGGACAATCTCGCCTTCCCCGCCCGCAACCGGGAAGACACCGCCGACCGGGCGAAGCTGCTGGAAACCTTGGACCTGGCGAAGTTCGCGAACCGCCGCCCGGCGCAGATCTCCCGCGGCGAGCAGCAGCGCGCCGCCGTTGCCCGCGCGCTCGTCACCAATCCCACATTGGTGCTCGCGGACGAGCCCACCTCACACCAGGACCGCGCCCACGCCGAGCTGGTCCTCATCCGGCTGCGGGCGGCGGCCGACGCCGGCACGACGGTCCTGGTCGCCAGCCACGACCCGCTGCTCACCCAGCACGCCGACCGCACGATCACCCTGGCCGGCGCGTAAAAGCTCGTGAGTGTTCATGACGGTTAGAACCGTCCTAGCCACTCACGAGCCTGGCTGCTGCTCACCGGCCACGCGGAGCTGTTGCGCGAAGACGGCCTGATCGTGGCCGACGTCCGCGCCGAGGTGGAGCGACCGTTCGCGTACTTCAGACGGACGATCCGGCGCTGGCCCTGGTCCCCGGCCCGGAGGTCGCCGACGCCTCCTGGCCGGCCGACGACATCCACCCGTCCGCGGCCGGTTACCGCCGGATGGCCCCGCTCTTCGGCAGCCTCATTACCCCCGGGGTAATTTACATACAGACTGTATGTATGTACTTTGGCGGTCATGACACGAGGCGAAGAACTGGGACAGGAGCACGGCGTCCGGCTGCCGCAGGGCGAACTGCGCTACTTCGAACGCGGCGAGGGCCGGCCGGTGGTGTTCCTGCACGGGGTGCTGACGAACGCGCTGCTGTGGCGGAAGGTCGTGCCCACCGTCGCTTCGGCCGGGTTCCGCTGCCTGGCGCCGGACCTGCCGCTGGGCGGGCACACCGTGCCGCTGCGGGCGGACGCCGACCTGAGCGTGCCCGGCGTCGCCACGCTGATCGGCGACTTTCTCGAGGCGCTGGACCTGCATGACGTCACGCTGGTCGCGAACGACACCGGCGGCGCGCTCACGCAGGTGCTGCTCGCGCGGTACCCCGAGCGCGTCGGCCGGGTCGTGCTGACGCCGTCGGACAGCTTCGAGTACTTCTTCCCGCCGATCTTCCGGCCACTGCCGGCGATCGCGCGGATCCCGGGTTCGATGGCGGTGCTCGGGCAGCTGCTGCGGATCCGCGCGCTGTACGGGCTGCCCCTGCTGTTCGGCTGGGTGACCAAGCACCCGCTGGCGCCGGAGATCGCCGCCGACTACCTCACCCGGCTGCACAAGTCGTCCGGCCTCCGCCGGGACCTGCGCAAGCTGCTGCGCACCGTCCATTCGCGACACACGCTGGCCGCGGCGGAGAAGCTGCGGCAGTTCGAGCGGCCGGTGCTGCTGGTGTGGGCGAGCGAGGACAAGCTGTTCCCGATCCGCTTCGCGCACCGGCTGGCCGAGCTGCTGCCGGACGCGAAACTGGTGGAGGTGGCCGACTCCTACTCGTTCGTCTCCGAGGACCAGCCGGCGGAGCTGGCCCGCCACGTCGTCGAGTTCGCGGGCGCCATGGCAGATTAGGCGGGTGCGACGTACCCAGCAGGACCGCTCCGCCGGCACCAGGACCGCCCTGACCACGGCCGCGCGGGAGCTGTTCACCACCCGCGGCTACCAGGCCGTGCCCGCCGAGGAGATCACCCGCACCGCGGGCGTCACCCGGGGCGCGCTCTACCACCACTTCGGTGACAAGCAGGGCCTGTTCCGCGCGGTCGTCGAAGAGGTGGAGCGCGAGATCACCGCCGAGGTCGAGGCCGCGCTGGAGCAGGCGCCGGACACGCTCACCGGCATGGCGGCCGCGCTCAGCGTGTTCCTGGACATCTGCCTGCGCGACGACGTCCGGCGTATCTCGCTGACCGACGCGCCCGCCGTGCTGGGCTGGGAAGCGTGGCGGGAGCTGGAGGCCGAGTACGGGCTGAAGCTGCTGGTCGACGCGCTGGCCGGCGCCCACGCTGAAGGCCTGCTCGTCGACCTGCCGCTGCGGACGCTGGCGCAGCTCGTGCTGAGCGCGGTGATGGAGGCCGCGCGCATGATCGCCGCGGCCGACGACCCGGCCCGCGTCCGCGCCGAGGCCGAGCAGGTGTTCGCCGGCTGGCTGGGGAGCCTGCTGCGTCCCGCGGGCTGAACTGCCGATCATGCTGTGGCACGGTGGGGTGATGGACGAGGTGATGACCGCCGTGGTCCTGCCGCGGCACGGAGGTATCGAAGCGCTCGAACTCCACCGGGACTGGCCGGTGCCGCGGCCCGGGCCCGGCGAGGTGCTCGTGCGGGTGACCGCCGCGGCGTTGAACAACACCGATGTGTGGACGCGCGAGGGCGCGTACGGCACTGCCTCGGACCCGGACGCGCTCAGCGGCTGGCGCGGTCCGATCGACTTCCCGCGGATCCAGGGCGGCGACATCGCCGGCGTGGCCGTCGAGAGCGGCCGCCGTGTGCTGGTCGACCCGGCGATCTACCAGGACGGCAGCCGGGACGCGCCGCCGGTCGGCCTGCTGGGCAGCGAGGCGGACGGCGGATTCGCCGAGTACGTCGTGGTTCCCGCGGACCAGGTCCACGACGTCACCTCGTCGCCGCTGAGCGACGAGGAACTGGCTTGCCTGCCCGTCGCGTACGGCACAGCCATGGGCATGCTGGAACGGGCCGGTCTCGAGGCCGGCGAGAAGGTGCTGGTCACCGGCGCTTCCGGCGGCGTCGGCGCGGCGCTGGTGCAGCTCGCCGCCGCCCGCGGGGCTCGGGCGTTCGCCGTGACGAGCGCGGCTAAGGCCGATGCGGTTATGGAGCTGGGCGCTTCGGGCGTCATCTTGCGTGATGGCGCTGGGGATGTCGCCACCCAAGTGTCCGCGCTCGGCCCCCTGGACGCGGTCGCGGACGTCGCGGGCGGCCCCCTGCTGGCCGACCTGCTCCCGTTGCTCCGCGACGACGGCCGCTGGGTGATCGCCGGTGCCGTCGCGGGCGCGCTGGTGCAGCTGGACCTGCGCCGGCTGTACCTGCACAACATCCGGCTGATCGGCTCGTCGATGCACACCCGCCCGCACTTCGCCGAACTCGTGCGCACGGCGTTGGCCGGCACGGTCCGTCCGCCGGTCGCGGCCACGCACCCGCTGACGTCGCTTTCCGAGGCGCAGCAACAGTTCCTGCACCACAATCACGTGGGGAAGATCGTGGTACGGCCTTAAGCGCGGGGCCTGAGCAAGTCCTCGACCAGGGTGCTGACCAAACCGCGGGGCACGCTCGCGCCGGTCAGCGCGCAGTAGACGATCGGGCCGATCAGTGCGTCGAGCGTGGCGTCGGGGCCGAGCCGGGGCGAGATCTCGCCGGCGTCGATCGCGCGGGCGAGCATCTCGCGTTCCTGCTCGCGGCGTGGGCCGAGGTAACGCTGGTGGAAGCTTTCGGCCGTCGCGGGGTCGTGCTGAGCCTCGGCCATCAGCGCGAGCAGGACCTTGCCGGCCGGGTCGCGGGTGAGGAACCGCGCGAAGCCGCGCAGGTAGGTCTGGATGCTTTCCGCGGTGGGCTTGTCCATCGGGACGGCGGAGCGCTTGTCGCTGTCCTCGATGAGCGTGTCGAGGAGGACTTCGACCTTCGACGGCCACCACCGGTAGATCGTCTGCTTCCCGACCCCGGCCCGGCGTGCGATGGCCTCGACGGTCAGCGCGCCGAACCCGTGCTCGACCAGGAGATCGTCGGCGGCGTGCAGCACGGCCAGGCGCGCGGCCTCGTCGCGCCGGTTGCCGGACCGGGTCCGGCGGGGCTGAGAACTGGCAGCGGGCATGCCGGACAGCTTACCGGCGTGGCATTGTCGAGACGAAACGTCTCGTCTATGCTGAGTTTTCCTTCCCAGACAAGGAGCCACTGTGTCCGACCGGTCCCACGCCCTCATCATCGGCGCTTCCCGCGGGCTGGGCCTCGCCCTCGCGAACGAACTGACCCGCCGCGGCTGGCACGTCACCGCCACCACCCGCGGCAGCGGCGACCTGCGAGCCTCCGCGGACCTGACGATCGAATCGTTGGAGATGACCAGCCCCGACCAGCTGACCGCCCTGCGCGAACGCCTGTCCGGCCGGCGGTTCGACCTGCTTTTCGTCAACGCCGCGATCAACCGGGGCAACCAGCCCATCGGCGAGGTCCCGACCGACGTGTTCACCGAGGTGATGGTCACCAACGCCCTGAGCCCGCTACGAACCCTCGAAACCCTGCGCGACCTCGTCGTCCCCGACGGAACCGTGGCGATCATGTCGTCGGACCAGGGCAGCATCTCGCGCAACACCGAGCCCGGCTACGAGCTGTACAAGGCGAGCAAGGCCGCGCTCAATCAGCTGATGCGCAGCTACACCACCCGCCACACCGGCGACGGCCACACCAAGCTCCTGATCGATCCCGGCCACAACAAAACCGCCCTCGGTGGGCCGGATGCGCCGCTTACGGCCGAGGAGAGTATTCCTGCGGTTGTGGATGTTTTGGAGAAGCAGGCTGGTGCGACTGGGCTTCAGTTCTTGGACCTGCATGGCGAAGTTGTGCCGTGGTGAACCGGGTCAGAAGCGGATCGACTTCTTGTTCATGAACTCTTCAATCCCCAACGCTCCCAGCTCCCGCCCCATCCCTGACCGCTTGATCCCACCGAACGGCAGATCCGCCTCCGAGCCACCGGATTTGTTGAAATACACCATCCCCGCCTCGATCCGATCGGCGACGCGGCGAAGACGGGCCGGGTCCGTGCCGAAGACGCTCGCCCCCAGCCCGAACGGTGAGTCGTTCGCGATGGCGATCGCCTCTTCCTCTGTGCTGGCACGGAAAACCAGCACGACGGGACCGAAGATCTCTTCCCGGTAGGCGTCCATCTCCGGAGTGACGTCAGTCAGCACCGTGGCCTCCAGGTACGCGCCCGGGCCGTCGACGCGGTGGCCGCCGGCGCGGAGGGTGGCGCCCTGGCGGATGGCGGTCTCGACCTGGGCGGCGACCTCGTCCGCGGCGGCGATCGACGCGAGCGGCGGCAGTTTCGTCGCCGGGTCGGCCGGGTCGCCGGGCTGGTAGAAGTCCGCGACGCGCTTGGCCAGGCGGTCCACGAACTCGTCGTACAGCTCCGAGAGCACGATCATCCGCTTCGGCGCGTTGCACGACTGGCCGCAGTTGCGCATGCGCGCGGTGGCGACGGTGTTCACGGTCGTCTCGAGGTCGTCGGTGTCCAGCACGATCAGGGGGTCGGAGCCGCCCAGCTCCAGCACGCAGCGCTTGAGGTTCCGGCCCGCCTCCGCCGCGACGGAGATGCCTGCCTGCTCGCTGCCGGTCAGCGAAACGCCCTGGATACGCGGGTCCTCCAGCATCCACGGCACCTGGCGGCTGGACGCGAAGACGTTCACGTACGCGTCTTCCGGCACGCCCGCGTCGTACAGGATCCGCTCGATCGCGGCGGCCGAGCGCGGGCAGATCGACGCGTGCTTGAGCAGGATCGTGTTGCCCAGCACCAGGTTCGGGGCCACGAACCGGGCCACCTGGTAACACGGGAAGTTCCACGGCATCACCCCGAGCAGCGCGCCGATCGGCTCCTTGCGGATCACCGCGGAACCACTGCGGAGCACCAGCGGCTCGTCGGCCACCAGGTCCGGGCCGTGCTCGGCGTAGTAGGTGAAGATGTCCACGACGATGCCGACCTCGCCGCGGCCCTCGTTGATCCGCTTGCCCATCTCCAGCGTCATGATCTCGGCGAGCTCGTCGGACCGCTCCGCGAACAGCTCCGCCGCGCGCGCCACGATCGCCGCGCGTTCGGCGACCGGCCGGAGCCGCCACGAGCCGTAGCCGCGGTGGACGCGCTCGATCGCCGTGCGGACCTCCTCGTCGGTCGCGTTCCCGATTTCCTCGATCCGTTCACCCGTCGCCGGGTTGGTGACTGAGTACATGGCGGCGTGGGCCCTCCGTGGCTTCACGAACACGTGCGACTGGACCCGCTCAGTCTACTGCATACAATATGGGATCGACAACGGCGCATCGTCAGCGTCCATTCAGGCGACGTCTTGACCGAAAAGCCCGAATCTGCCGTATGGTCTAGACCACACTTTCCCTCCCCCTCCGCCCGCGCACCACTCGCCGCGGCCGGTCGATCGCGCCTGCCCGACAGCGGCGACCGGCCGTCACGGGAGCGGGCCTGCCTGTATGAAGGAGCCCGGCATGAAAACGAACCGCAAGCTCGTCGCCGCACTGGCCGGCGCGGCGATCGCCCCGGTGATCGTCCTGGTCGGCCCGGTCGGCACCGCGAGCGCGCACGGCTACGTCAACGCGCCCGCCAGCCGGCAGGCGCAATGCGCGCAGAACGTCGTCTCCTGCGGCGAAATCAAGTACGAGCCGCAGAGCGTCGAGGGCCCGAAAGGCCTGAGAAGCTGCAACGGCGGCGTCGCCCGCTTCGCCGAGCTGAACGACAACAACAAGGGCTGGCACGCCGCCCCGGTGGGCCGCACGGTGACGTTCAACTGGACGTTCACCGCCCGGCACAAGACCACCGACTATGTGTACTACATCGGCAACACCCAGATCGCCAGCTTCAGCGGCAACAACCAGCAGCCGCCCGCCACCGTCTCGCACTCGGTGAACCTGGGCAACCACACCGGACGGCAGACCGTGCTGGCCGTCTGGAACATCGCCGACACCGCCAACGCGTTCTACTCCTGCATCGACCTGCAGGTGAGCTGACCGGCGGCCGGTGCGCGGGCCGGTGCCCGCGCACCGGCTCACAGCCCGGCGATGCTGCTTTGCTTACGCCCCACCAGGAACCACAACAGCGGCCCGAGGAACGGGGCGCAGAAGGCGAACACCACCCAGACCAGCTTCATGCCCCCGGTGAGGCCGCTGCCGAGGATACTGACCAGCGCGGCGATGAAGAAGATCACCGGCAGCAGGAGCACGGCGGCCAGCACGATCCCGCCCGTGAGGTGCGCGAGGTCCGGGGCGGCGGAGAGCGCTGGCGGCGTGGTCATCGGAGTCTCCTGGTCACTCGGGTATACGGTCCACATCGGACACCGGGGTGCCGCGATGTGCCCAGTGTGGCGGCCCGTGCGCCAAAGCGGATCGGCTCGATGGCTCGTTCCCGCTAAGCCGAAAGTCGTAGGGCCAGGGCGGGGACGATCCGCTCCAGGCGGTGCACGGCCAGCGCGGCCAGCATGTTCAGCAGGCCCAGCACCAGCCACGGCAGCCAGTGGCGCACCTCGAACAGCGTGGTGAAGAACGCGGGCGCGATCAGGCCCGCCACGGTGAACGAGTACTGGAACGAAGCCAGGTAACGGCCGCGCGCGGCGGGCGGCGACAGTGCGGTGGCCAGCGCCATCGCGATCGGCGCGTGGGCCAGCTCCGCGGCGGTGAACAGCGCCGTCCCGGCCAGCAGCACCGGGATCACCCAGGCCAGCTGGCCTGAACCCAGTGCTGCGAAGACGAAGCACCACGCGGCCCAGAGTGCGGCGGCCCCGATCAGCACCCGGGTCCGCCGGTAGGGCGCGAGGCGCCGGACCACCGGGGCGGTCAGCAGCGTCAGCAGGACCGTGTTGCCGACCAGCACCACCGGCGCGAGCCACGACGGCCCGCCCAGCCCGTCCGCCACGAACACCGGCAGCCCCAGCGCCAGCATCATGCTCGTGCCGGCGAATACCGTGTTGAGGCCCGCGAACGAGAGGAACGGCCGGTCCCGCAGCATCGTGCGGTAGCCGACCTCCTCGCCGGGCTCGGGTGGCCTTCGGGGGGCGCGCACCCCGAAGGCGATCGCGACACCCGCCAGCAGGAGGCACGCAGCCGAGCCGTACGCGACGGCCCGGTAGCCGTCGCTCGTCACAGCCACCGCGGTGATCAAACCGCCGACCGCCAGACCCGCCGTACGGGTCATGGTCGCGAGGCCGAACCAGCTGTCCTTGCTCCGCGAGGACTCAGCGGCGTCGGCGAAATCCGCGACCGCGGTGAAGATGCACGACCAGAAGAACCGCACGCCGACCGCGATCAGCCCGGACGCCAGGAAGATCCCCACCGGGCCGCTGACCTGGCCGTACCACAGGAAGCCGAGACCCTGCGCCAGCTGCGCGCCGACCACCAGCGGCAGCGGGCCCACCCGGTCGGCGAGCCGCCCGGCCAGCAGCGGGACCGGCAGCGTGAGCACCCCGGCCAGGCTGACCAGCAGGCCGATCAGCGACAGCGGCACGTCGGTGATCCGGGTGAAGAAGAGCAGCGAGAGCGGCAGGAACATGCCGTTGCCCACCGAATCGACCACCAGTGCCGCGAGCAGGACCGATCCGCCCCGTGCCACGTCTCCCCCTCGCGTCCGCCGGAGCGCGCGAGCTTACCGGCGGGGCGAGGGCGAGTCGACCGGATTTCGACGGTCCACTTAGGACGTCACGGCCTGGGCGCGGTGAACATCTCCAGCAGGCGCTTCGGGGCGCTCTCCTCGAAGCACATGACCAGGCCGTCCGCCGAATCCTTGGCGGATGCCTCGCTGCGCGGGAACAGGGCCCGCTCGTACTCAGCGAGCGCGGCCTCGACGTCGCCGGGGTGCGCGGCCAGCGCCAGGCCCAGCTCGGCGCCGTCCAGCATCGCGAGGTTCGCGCCCTCGCCGGCGAACGGCGACATCACGTGCGCCGCGTCGCCGAGCAGCGTGACGCCGGGGACGCGCTCCCAGCGGTGGCCGACCGGCAGCGCGTGGATGGGCCGCGGGATCAGCTCGCTGTCGGCATTCGTGACGAGCGCGCGCAGGCTCTCGTCCCAGCCCTCGAAGTGGCTCAGCACCGCCTTCTTCGCGGCTTCCCGGTCGCTGAAGTCGATGCCGGCGCCCCAGTTCTCGGCCGTCACGATGGCGACGTAGACGTGCAGGCTGCCGTCCGTCTCGCGGTGCGCGAGGATGCCCCGGCCCCCGGCCAGCGCGAAGAACGAGCCCCCGCCGATGACGGCCGCCTCGGCCGGATGCCGGGCGTCGGCTTCGAACAGGTCCAGCTCGACGAACGACACGCCGGTGTAGGCCGGCTTGGCCGGAGAGAGCAGCGGGCGGACGCGGGACCACGCGCCGTCCGCGCCGACCAGCACGTCGGTGGTGAACACGGTGCCGTCGGCCAGCGTCACCTCGTGCCGGCCGTCGCCGAGCGGCCGCGCGCCGGTGACCTTGGCGCCCCAGCGGATCGTGCCTTCGGGCAGGCTGCCGAGCAGCAGGTCGCGCAGCTGCCCGCGCTCGACCTCGGGCCGGCCGCCGTCGCCATCGTCCTCTTCGGACAGAAGGACGACGCCATTGCGGTCGAGGACCCGCGTGGCCTCGCCGCCGGGATGGATCAGTTCGCGGAATTCGCCGTACAGCCCGGCGGCGCGCAGCGCGGTCTGGCCGGACTCTTCGTGGATGTCGAGCATGCCGCCCTGCGCGCGGGCGGACGGGGAGGCGTCGAGGTCGTAGACGGCGGCTTCGATGCCGTTCGCGTGCAGGACGCGGGCGAGGGTCAGGCCGCCGAGTCCGGCGCCGACGATGGTGATGCTCATGGCTGCTCCTTCAAAGGGGTGGCGGCGATACCGGACAGCAGGGCTCGCCATGACCATGCCATGCGCTCCCCCGGATCGCCCGAGATGAGATCCGCGCCGGACGTGGCCAGGTGCGGGTGGGTGCCGGGCGAGAGGGCCCGGACGGCGGTGACGAGCGCGGCCCAGTCCTCTTCGGACTGTTCGACGACGTGCTCGGCGGCGGTGGCCGTCGCGTGCTGGAGCAGGAGGTCGACGCCCCAGGCAGCTTGCTGCGCCGGTACTCCGCCCTCGGCCAAGAGCGCGAGCAGCGTCTCGACCAGCTCCAGGTAGTGCCGGCCGCTGGGCCGGGCCACGAGCGCGGACTGCGCCAGCCCCGGATGACGGAGCAGCACCTCGGTGTACGACTCGAGCACGGCTTCCAGCCGCTCTTCCCAGCTGCCCTCCGGCCTCAGGCCGACCTCGCCGAGCAGCTCGTCGAGTACCGCGGCGTGCAGCTCGGCGGTGTTGCGAACGTGGACGTACAACGACGAAGCGCCGGTATCCAGCTCCTGCGCGAGACGCCGCATGGTGACCCGCTGGAGCCCTTCGGCCCGCAGCACCCCGACCGCGACCGCGACGATGCCCGCCCTGCTCAGGGCGGGCTTGGCCGGGCGTTCCCGGCGACGGCTCGGTGTGGTCATGACAGCAGCTTAACGAACGCGTTCGTTAAGAACAAGTCCATAGCGAACGTGTTCGTCAAATCACGGCCGAATCCAGGCAGCGCGCTCAGCTGATCTGATTACGGATGGTCAGGTCGAAACGCGCCGGTTCACCTATTCGTGGACTGATCTTGGTTCGACTTCTACCGCTAGTGTTTGCCCCAACCCGCTCCGCCTCGTGACATTCCCCCGACCAGGCGGCGGGCCAGGCCCCCTGGTAGTCACCCCTTCCGCGCCCAGGGGGCCGCCTCAACCGCCACCGCGCCCCGGGCCCGAGAACCCGAGGCGCGGCGCCATCTCAAGACTTCAGCAGGGCCAGGATTTCCGCCGTGGTACCGGTTTCGCCGAGGCGCGGGAAGATCCGCTCGACGCTGTTGCGGTGCACGTCCGCGTCCATGTCGCCCATCGCGTCGGTGACCAGGGTGACGTGGTAGCCGTGGTCGTGCGCCGCGCGGGCGGTGGACTCCACGCCCATGCTGGTGGCGATGCCGCCGAGCACGATCTGCGTGATGCCGCGGCGGCGCAGCTGCAGGTCGAGGTCCGTGCCGTGGAAGGCGCCCACGTTGCGCTTGGTCACCACGAGGTCCTCGGGGTGACCGGACAGCTCGTCGACGATCTGGTCCCAGCCCTCGGGCCGGGTGCCGCCGCGCGGCGGGGCTTCGGTGCGCCCGGACGGCCAGTCGGAGCCGTCGGCGGCCATCGTCACGCGAACGTGGACGACCGCCTGCCCGGCGGCGCGGAAGGCGTCCGCCAGCTCGGCCCCGCGCGCGACGACCTCCGGCCCGGCGTGGGGCTGGGTCGGCGCCGCGGCGACGCCGTTCTGCAGGTCGATGAGCACCAGCGCGGCGCGCTCGTCGATGGTGGAGACGGGCATTCGTTTTCCTTTCACTTCGCCGCGGCGTGCCGCAGCTTCCGGTCGAACAGGGTGACCGCCAGGAACAGCACGCTGACGGCGAGCACGAACCAGGCGAGGTGGTGCAGGCCACCGGTGTCGGCGCGCGGGCCGAAGAAGCCGCCGGTGGCCGCCGACGCGACCATCGCGCCGACGTACATGAACGTGCGCAGCAGCCCGGCCGAAGCGCCGATCCGTTCGGGATCCGCTTGGTAGTACACGGAGTTCTGCAACGCGAGGCCGTTGAGCCCCTGCGGCACGCCGAGCACCAAGGCGACCGCCACGAGCAGCCAGATCGGGCTGGTCCCGCCGAGCGTGAGCAGCAGCGCGCACGCCGCGATCTGCCCGGCCGCGCCGACGAGCAGCTTGCCGCGCACCTCCTTGTACCGCCCGGTCAGCGCGGCGACGCCGATCCCGACCAGGAACACCGGCAGCAGCAGGAGCCCGGACCGCGAGGCGGACAGGCCGCGGCCCTCCTCGAGCCATTGCGTGTAGCCGTACAGGAAGGCGTACGAGACGACGTACGCGAGCAGGCTGCGGGCGTACGTGAGCAGCAGCGGCAAGTTCCCGCCGAGCACCCGCAGGTCGAGGAACGGCGCCGTGGTCCGGAGTTCCCGGACGGCGAAGCCGGCGCCCGCCGCGAAGGCGATGGCGAGCAGGTACCAGTGCGCGCCGTTCGGGTTCATCAGGAACAGCAGCAGCGACACGAGCGTCGCGGCGAACAGGCCGATGCCGGGGAAGTCCAAGCGCACCGGGCCGTCCGGGCGCTGGTGGTGGCGCGGCAGGTACAGGGCGCCGAGCACGAGACAGGCCAGCGCCAGCGGGATGTTGACCGCGATCGTCGCGCGCCAGCCGCCCAGGCCGATCAGCAAGCCGCCGAGCGTCGGGCCGATCACCGCGATCGTCTGCGTGGTGATGGCGAGCAGGGTGAGCACGCCCCCCGGCCGGTCGTGACCGGTGCGCTCGCCTTCGCTGCGGATCAAGGACATCGCGGCCGGATAACCGGCGCAGGTGCCGAAGCCGAGCAGGACCCGCGCGACGATCAGCACCGGCAGGTTCGGCGCGACCAGGCCGAGGACTCCGGCGGCACCGACCAGCACGCCGCCGACGAGGAACAGGGCCCGCGGCCCGTACAGGTCCACCAGCCGTCCGACGACCGGCTGGCCGATCGCCGTGGCGAGGTAGAGCGCGGAAACCAGCCAGGCCGTCTGCGCCGGCGGCGCCCCGAGCGCCACCCCGATCGGCACGAGCGAGACGGCGATGATCGAGGAGTTGACCGGGTTCAGGATCGAGCCCATGACCATCGGCGCGATCAGCCGGCGGTCGAATGCCTCGGGGTCATTTTGCCTGCGTCGCAAGCGGAATCTAGGGGTGGTGTCGGGAGGTGCGGCCTTCATGGGGCGTCGAGCCTTTCGATCAGGGCCATGGCGTCGATCACCGTCCGGCGTTCCCGCTCGGACAGTCGTTCGTCAAGGGCGCGCACGAGCCATTCCTCTCCGGCGCGGCGCTTGCCCTCGACGAACTCACGGCCGGTTTCGCTGAGGGAGATGAGCTGGCGGCGGCCGTCGTCCGGGTCGGGGCGGCGGTGGGTGAAGCCGCGCTCGTCGAGGGGGGCGAGGGTGGCCGCCATGGACTGGGGACGCACGCGCTCGGCCGCGGCCAGCGCGCTCATCGACGCCGGGCCTTCCTTGCTCAGGCGGCTCAGCACCGAAGTCTGCGACGGCGTCAGCTCCCGGTTGTCGGAAGCGTCCTTCAACCGCCGGCGAATGCGGCTGAAGACCACGCGTATCTCTCGCGCTGCGTACACGGCCGAATCCGACGCGGTGCTCTCGTCCATAACTTCAGGGTAAACTGTTCAGTCGAAACTGTCCAGTTTTACCTGAAGATCTCCCTCGGCCGCAGGTGGCGACGCACGTCACCCTCTCGGGGCGGAACATAACGGGGCTTGGCGCGTTGTAACGGGTGTCGGTACGGAGGGGTCCCCCGGGCTTCACCTTCTGCCTTCCCGGACACCGGGGTTCTCCCGGACCGGGTCGCGCCACTCGCCGAGAGGCGACCCCCGTACCGATGCCAGACCACCCGCCCCCGCCGCGGCACTCCCCCCAGCCGCGCGAGGACGGGCGCCAGTGCTCCTGCTCCCGACCGCCGGACCCCCAGCCGGCGGCCATGGGAGCGGGAGCACCTCCCGCTGTTGAGAGTCCACAAAGGACATCGTTGCGGTGGCGCGGGAACAAACCGGCCGCCGGTGCGTTGTAGCGAGTGTCGGTACGGCGGGCCCCCGGGCCTCACCCACTGCCCTCCCGGACCCCGGGTTCTCCCGGACCGGTCGCGCCACTCGCCGAGAGGCGACCCCCGTACCGGCACCAAAACCCATCGACCACCCGCCCCAGCGCGCCAACTCCCCCACGGCCGCGCGGGGCGGGTTCCCGCTCCTGCTCCCGACCGCCGGACCCACTGCCGCGGCGGGAGCGGGAGCCTCCGTCCACTGTGGATCTTGACCGGCTCGCGGCGACGGGCGTCACAGCTCGGCGCGGGAACACCTGTGGCCGGCCAACGTTGTAAAGAGTGTCGGTACGGCGGAGTCCCCGGGCCTCACCTACTGCCTTCCCGGACCACCGGCGTCACCGCCGGAGCCGGGTCGCGCCACCCGCCGAGAGGCGACCCCCGTACCGACACCAAAGCCCCCGCGTCCACCCGCTGGTCCCCCCACCGGCGTGGCGGGCGCGGGCCCGTGCTCCCGCACCCGGCCCGCGCGACCCCCCTCGCAGCGACGGGAGCGGGAGCACACTCATGCGCCCAGGGCGTCAGCTCAGCCGGGCCACGGAGTCGCGGTCTGGAGCAGGCCCAGCATGCCCGACACGAGGCGCATCTGGTCGACCGTGCGGATGTCCGCTTCGAGCAGGCGGGGGGAGCAGACCAGGACGGCGACCGACTGGGCGCGCGAGAGGGCCACGTTCAAGCGGTTGCGCGAGAGCAGGAAGTCCAGTCCCCGCGGGAGATCCACCGCCGACGAGGACGTCATGGTCGTGATCACCACCGGGGCCTCCTGGCCCTGGAACCGGTCGACCGTGCCCACGCGCACGTCGCCGTGGCCGGCGTCCGACAGATGCCGCGAGACGACTCGGGCTTGCAGGTTGTACGGGGCCACCACGAGGAAATCCGCGTCCGTCAACGGGCGGCCCTGCCAGGTCCGGCCGTGCAGCGAGGCCACGATCGCCACGACCTCCGCGGCTTCCTCCACCGAACGGGTGGTGTTGCCGTGGTGGTCGACCGACGCCAGGTACAAGCCCGACGCAAAACCCTCCACCGACCGCGAAGCCGACGGGTGCGCGTGTAGCAGCCCCGCGTACGAAAGCCTCGAGACCGGCTCGCACACGGCCGGGTGCATGCGCCGCGTCTGGTCGAGGAAATAGCCGAGGTGCGGCGGCATGATGTCCGCCTCGCCGATCAGGTGACCGAGCGCCGAGGCCTCCGCGCCGGCCGGATGCGTGCCCTGCACCACCTGGGGCAGCTGCTGCGGATCACCCAGCAGCACCACGTTTTTCGCGCACGTCGAAACCGCCAGCGCGTCCGCGAGCGCGAACTGGCCCGCCTCGTCGATCACCAGCACGTCGAACGGCTCTTCGCGCACCGCGGCGTTCGCGAACGTCCACGCCGTGCCGCCCACCAGGTGGCCGGCGTCGTGCTCTTCGCGCCACTTCACCAGCGCCGGGTTGGACTTCGGCTGCTCCCACGGCAGCTCCGGGTCCGGCGTGCGCTTCGCGCGTTTCGCGGCGGGCAGGTCGGCGTTGCCGAGCGCGGCCGCGAGCACGTTTTCCACCGCCTTGTGACTGGTCGACGTCACGCCCACGGTCCGGCCGGACCGCACCAGGTGCGCGATCAGCTTGCCCGCCAGGTACGTCTTGCCCGCGCCCGGTGGGCCCTGCACCGCGAGCACCGAGCCGTCGAGCGCGTCGACGGCCTTGATCACCGTCGCGACCAGGTCCTCACCCGGCTCGGGCAGCGGTGCGCCGCCGCGCAGCCGGGGCGAAGAGCGCCGCAGCAGGTCCACGCCCGGGTGCGCGGGCAGCACCGGCAACGCGTCCACGACGAGCTGCGCCAGCTCGGCCACCGCCTCGTCCTTCGGCGACGGCCGCACGGGACTGCCGGGCAGCACCGCCGCCGGCCGGTCCGGCGAAGTCGCGTCCGGCGCGCTGCTCTCCTCCAGCGTCAGCTCGACCGCCGACGAGCCGATCACCTTGGCATCACGGGAGTTCGCGCCGTACCGCAGCCGCACGTCGTCGCCCGGCGCGAACGGGTGCGGCCGATCCGGATCGCACGCGAGCACCAGCGTCCGCTTCGCCGTGCGCAGCCGGCCGGACGGCGGCACCCACTCCCCGACGCTCATCGAAACCGGCACCGCGCACGTCGTGTCCACCTCGAGGTCGCCCAGCGGCGCCGCGAGCTGGCGGAAGAACTCCCACCAGGCCGGGTTGGTCTCGCGCCGGTGATAGCCGACGGACGCGGCGAGCAGCGCGCGGGCGTGGTCGTCCGGCGTGAACTCCGCCGGGTCCTCGGGCAGCCCTTCGATCAGCGGGTCCACCAGCGCCGCCATCGCGGCCGCCCGCTCCGCGCGGCGCTGGGCGGCGACGTCCTCTTCGGACGTCCTCAGTAGAGCGTCCTCTTCGGACTCGACGACCGGCGGGACCGGCTCGATGCCCGCCTCTTCCCGGACCTGGTGCAGGAACTCCAGCAGCCGCAACGTCGAGACGCAGTCGTACTCGTTGTAGTCGCCGATGCTGTGCAGCACTTCTTCGGCGCGCTCGGTCTCGCCGGCGTGCGACAGCGTGAGGTACTCCTCGTACGCCTCGATGCTGGAGACTGCCGTCTTCACGTCGCCTTCGCGCGCGGCGGGCATGTACAGCGGCTCCAGGTACTTGATGGAGTACGACCGCTGCCCGACGCGCAAAGCCTTACGCACCACCGCGTACAGGTCCACCATCGCGCCACTGCGCAACAGCTCGTCCACTGCCTCTTCGCGCGTGCCGTGCACCGCGGCGAGCCGCTTCACGGCCGTCACCTCGTACGGCGCGTAGTGGTAGACGTGCGCGCCGGGGTACTCCGCCAGCCGCGCCGTCGCGAAGTCCACGAAGTCTTCGAACGCCCGCTTCTCCTGCGCGCGCGAGTGCGCCCAGAACGGCGTGAACCGCTGGCCGTCGGCGTCGGAGGTCACGGCGCCGAACAGGTACTCCAGGCCGGTTCCCGCCAACGCGTACGGGTCGCCCTCCATGTCGAAGAAGACGTCGCCCGGGCTCGGCGCCGGCAGCTCCGCGAGCGTGTCCGGGCCGATCACCTCGTACGCGAGTTCGCCGGTTTCGTCTTGGCGCACCTGGATCGCGGCCTGCGCGCGCAGCGTGGCGAACGTGGTGACGGACATGTCGCGCGGCCGGTCCGCCGGCTCGGCGACGGCGAGCGAGTCGATCGTGCCGAGCCCGGCCGTCGCCAGCTTGCGCCGTTGCTCACTGCGCATCCCGGCCACCAGCGACAGATCGCGATCGGCTTCGCGCGCCGAAGCGCAGTGCTGTGCATAACCGCAGGCGCCGCAAGCGGGACGCTCGTCGGCCCACAGCTTCAGTGGCAGCTGCGGGGGCCTGGAGCGCAGACGCGAGCGGAGGCGGTCGAGCAACGGGAGGAAGTCGTCGACGCGGAGGGTGCGCGTGGTGCCGTCGCCGAGCAGCAGGTGCATGTCCGGGCCGGAAGGCCAGCCGCCGCGCCGCAGGGCGTCGGCGTAGGCGGCCAGCTGGACGACGGCGGCGGGCTTGGCGTGACGGGCGAGCTTGGTGTCGTAGACCTCGTAGCGGCCTTCGTCGTCGCGCAGCAGGAAGTCGGCGCGGCCGGTGAACTCCTCGTCGTGGAACACCGCCTGGTAGACGACGGGCGCGCCGGCCCGCAACGCCTCCGCGGTGGCCTTCGCCGCCACCACGGGGTCGCGCTCCTCGATCTCGACGACCTGGGTCTTCTCGCTCCGCAGCCGCCCGAGCGTGGCCGCCTCGTGCGCGCGGCCGTGCTTGACGGCCAGCTGATCCGGCCCCGAGCCGGGCCGCGGCGCACCGGGCAGGCCCGCGGCCAGCGCCTGGGTGAGCACACTCCGGTGCTCGCATTCGAGCAGGTCGGCAAGATCGGACGGCGTGTACATCGCCGCGAAGTCTGACACGGCCGCCTGCACGCCCGGACCACCAGCATCCCGACACGCCGACGGCCCAGGACTCGTGAGTGTTTATGCCGGTTCTAACCGTCATAAACACTCACGAGTCTCAGCGGCGCGGCGGCAGCGGGACCACGTCGAGGTCGCGGGCCACGTGGATCTCGCCGTCGAAGACCTTGGCGGCCTCGTCGCGGAACTGGTCGGCCTCCTCGTAGGGGTAGCGCTGCGAGAAGTGCGTCAGCACCAGCGTGCGCGCGCCGGACTCGGCGGCGAGCCGGCCGGCGTCGCCGGCGGTGAGGTGGCCGTAGCGCTCGGCGAGGTCGGCGTCGGCTTGGCGGAAGGTGGACTCGGCGACGAGCAGGTCCGCGTCCCGCGCGCAGGCGAACGCGCCCGGGCACAGCCGGGTGTCCATCACGAACGCGAAAACCTGGCCCGGCCGCGGCTCGCTGACGTCGGTGAGCGAGACCGTGCGCCCGTCGACGATGAGCGAGCCCTCGCGCTGGAGCCGGGAGACGTCCGGGCCGCGCACCCCGGCCGCGGCCAGCGCTTCAGGCAGCATGCGGACGCCGTCCGGCTCGGCGAAGCGGTAGCCGTAGCAGTCGATGCGGTGGTCGAGGGCGTACGCCGACAAGGGACCGTCCAGCAGGCCCTCGCCGGTCACCGGCAGCTCGACCAGCTCCGCGCGCTCGTGGAACGACGTCGAGTGCCGCAGCCGGTCGAAGTACACCTGGCCGGACGCCGGGTAGTGACAGCGCACCGGGTGCGCGACGGCGTCCATCGAGAAGCGCTGGATGACCCCGGCCAGGCCGAGGCTGTGGTCCCCGTGGAAGTGGGTGACGCAGACCCTGGTCAGCGCGTTCGCGGCGACGCCGGCGTGGATCATCTGCCGCTGCGTGCCCTCGCCGGGGTCGAAGAGCACCCCCTCGCCGTCGAACCGCAGGAGGTAGCCGTTGTGGTTGCGGTGCCGCGTCGGCGTCTGGCTGGCCGAGCCGAGCACCACGAGCTCGCGCCGTGACATCCCGACATCTTCCCCCGGCGCGCCCCGGCCGGCCACAGAATTGATCTTCGAACGACGACGGCCGCCCGGAGTTTATTCCGGGCGGCCGTCATGATCGAAATTGCGGTGCGAATGCGAGCGGATACCAGAAGTGACCGCCCGCGCAATTATTGTTAAATCCGCGCTACCGATTCCTTAATACCCAGTACTTCCCGATACCAATACGCGGCTTCGGCCAGCCGGACGTCCAGGCCCGGCCCCGGGGACTCGCCGGTGCGGGCCCAGACGCGGCTGCTCTCGTACCAGTGATCCCGCGTGAGCAGGGAGTACTGGTGCTCGCTCAGCCAGGCCAGCGCGGCTCGGGTGCGGGCGCGGTGCTCGTCGAGCCGCAGGTCGGCCGCGGGAAGCGGCAGGTCGAGCGCCTCGCAGACCGAGGTGAGCAGGCTCCGCACCCGCACCGGGCGCGGGTCGGCCGCGTGGAACACCTCACCGGCCCGCCCCAGCCCCGGGTCCAGCGCGAACGCGGCGATGACCTTGGCCAGGTCGCCGGCCGCGATCACCGACGTGCGCGCCGACCCGCCCTCGGCCCAGGCCGGCACCGCGCGCAGCCACCGCACCAGCGTGGGGACCACGTGCCGATCCCCCGCGCCGTAGACCAGGTGCGGCCGCAGGACCACCCCGCCCGCCTCCCGGACCAGCCGCTCGGCCGCCAGCCTGCTCCGGCTGGTGGCCGACGACGGGTCCGTGACCAGCGCCGATCCACCCGGGGCAGCCACGTCGTCCGGCAGCCGCACCGATTCGGTGGCTCCGCGGTGGTCGCCGTCGCGGTAGACCGCGCAGGTGCTCAGGTAGAGCGGCCGCCGCACGCCGGCACGGCGGGCCTCCGCGAGCAGGTTCCGGGTGCCGTCTTCGTTGACAGCGGTGCACAGGTCCGCGTCCCCGCCGATGTGGGAAGCCAGGTGCACCAGGGTGGTGACCCCGGTGCACACGCCGGCCAGGCCGGTGGCGTCGGTGAGGTCACCGCGCCACTCGGCCACGCCCGCGCCGGCCATCCACGCCGGCATCGGCCGCCGGACGAGCACGCGCAGCCGCGCGCCCGCCCCGCGTTCCACCAGCTCCCGCACCACGGCCGCGCCGATGAAGCCGTTCGCGCCCGTGACCAGGATGTCCGTCTTACTGTCCGCCCCCAGGCCGGCAGTCATGACAAGCGCATCGCCAGCGTGCCGACGGCCGCGGTGTCCCCGTTCTGCTCGAACACCACCCGCACCACGCGGGCGCCGTCCGCGGCCACCTCGAGCTCTTCGGCCGTGATCAGGCAGTCGGCGTCGAACTCCACGTACGACTCGAACTCGAACTCGGCCCGCACGGGCAGCGCGGCCGGGTCGCCGACCTGCAGCAGGGCTGTCTGCCGGGCGGCCTCGGCCAGCACCATCGCCGGCACGTGGTCCACCACGTGGTCGAACAGCACCGCGTGGTCCGGGTCGAACCGCAGGGCCAGCACCCCGGGCACCTCGGTCTCCGCGACCAGCACGTCCCCGGTCCGGTCCCGGCCGACCAGCGCCGGCTCGACCGTGGGCAGCACCCCGGCCTGGAACGGCGTCGCGGCGAAGTGCTCACCCCGGACCCGCCGGTAGACGGCCGAAGACACGCAGCGCCAACGGTCCGACGCGGTGCCGATGTGGTGGCCGTCGCGGAAGCAGTCGAAGTCGAAGCGCATCCCGGCGACGTTCTTCCCGCGCGCCTGGACGTCGTGCGCGGTGGCCCGCAGGACCACGTCGACCGGGCGGCCCACGGTGGCCAGACCGGCCTGGTCGACGTCGTAGGTCTTCCAGTCGGACAGGAAGCTGTAGCCCATCGGGACGCCGTACGCCCGGTGCGCGATCAGCAGGCCCGCCTGCCGGACCGTCTCGGCGTACAGCAGCGGGTCGTGCGAAGCCGGTGTGAGCGGGCCGAAGAAGCTGTGCCGGCGCGGCCACTGCGCGCCGATCTCGAAGCGGCCCTCGCCGAGAATGTTCAGATCGGTGACGAAGACTTCCGAGACGGCCGCGCGGTGGACGAGATTGCGCGGGATCGTCTGCTGGAAATCCACCGACCGTCCCGGCGGCAGTTCGTCACCGGTAGTGGCCAATTGTGTGCGGACAGGATGGGTCAAAGTGTCGACCATGTCAGTCCTCCCAGAAAGCTTTCCCCAGTTTCCCCAGTACCTTTCAATTTCTAGCCGAATCGGCCGCACAAAACCATACCTACCTACCGGTTTTTTTCTCTGGCTCTCCGCGCCTCGGCGTCGTAGACTGTTCACTTGACGTCGGGGGCGGCACCGCCGGTCCCGACCACGCAAGCACGGAAGGGGCAGGACGTGGCTCGCCAGGAACGCGCGGAGCAGACTCGCAAGGCCATCCTCGAGGCAGCGGCCTCACGGTTCGACGCGGTCGGCTTCCTCGGCGCGAGCCTGTCGGACATCCTCGCCGAGGCCGGGGTGACCAAGGGCGCGCTGTACTTCCACTTCAAGTCCAAAGAGGACCTCGCCGAGGCGCTCATCCAGGAGCAGTTCGGCGTGCTGGACGGCGTGCCGGAGATGGACGACCCGGGCCTGCAGACGGTGATCGACTGGTCCCGCGACGTCGCGATGGGCCTGCAGTACGACGTCCGGGTGCGAGCGGGCATCCGGCTCGTCATCGAGCAGGGCACGTTCGTCGCCCCCGCCGGCAACGCCTACAAGCAGTGGATCGACACGCTCCACGGCTGCCTGCTCGCGGCGCGCGCGGCGGGCGACCTCCGCAAGGAGGTCAACCCGCACGACCTCGCCCAGCTCGTGGTCGCGTCCTTCACCGGGATCCAGCTGAGCTCACAGGTGCTGACCGGCCGGGCGGACCTGCTCGAACGCGTGACCTTCATGTGGCGCACCATCCTCAGCTCCGTGGTGCCCCCGCGCCGGCTGCACAAGTTCCACCTCGAGGGCACTCCCCAGCCGGCGGAAACCGCTTCCGCCTGAGGCGCACCGGAGCCGCCCGGCCTGTGCTCAGCCGCGAATGCCCGGCGCCACCGCGGAAAGCCACCCCGGCGAGGCCGGATCGATCAGCCGCCACAGCTCGATCAGCGTGCGGGCCAGGTCGACGTCCGGGTCGATCGTCCCGCTCGCGACCACCGCCTCCAGCCCCACGCAGGTGACGACCAGCAGCAGGGCCACCGTGTCGGACGGCGCCTCGCCGGCCAGCTCGCCCGCCTCGTGCGCGTCGGCCACGTACTGGCGCACCCGGGCGAACCAGGCCCGCGAGAACGCCACGTACCGCTCGTCCTTCGAGCCCATCTCCCGGGTCAGGCGGAAACTCGCGCCGACCTTCGGCTCGGTCTCGAGCCAGCCCATCAGCGCGTGACCGAGCACCGCGAGCCGCCGCAGGGCGGGCAGCGAAGCCTGCTCCCGGTGTTCGACGTGCTCGTTCAGCACCGTGACGGCGGCCTGCTGGACCTCGTCGCAGATCTCGTCCTTCGAGGAGAAGTGGAAGTACAGGCCACCCTTGGTGATGCCGGCCTCGCGCGCGATGTCCACCATGCTGGTGGCCGCGTAACCGTCACGGTGCAGCAGCACGGCCGCGGCGTCCAGCAAGAGGAGCCGGGTCTGCTCCGCGCGCGCCTGCTTGGTCACCGTCGTTCCCATCTCCTCGGGCCGGCCCGGGGGCGAACCCTGGCCAGCTCAGCCCTGCCATAATTACATACCAACCGCCCGGTTTACAAGCAGTCAACGGCGAAATACCGGTCACAACCGGCACTTCCTTCAGGCTAACTGCAGGTAAACAGACCGACCTCCCGGTTTTGTATTGAAAACCGACCTCCCGGTTTGATACGCTGCGCCGGTGGGACCAGTCACACGGCCGGCGAGATGGGGGCGCTGGGGGCGCCGCCGGCCGGGTCCCCGCCGACGCGGACACCGGAGGACAGCACTCATGATGAACTACGAAATACTCGGGCAGATCAGAGTCAGCGGCCGTCCCGGTGTCAGCGCGCCACGGGCCCGCAAGATCGAGACGCTGCTGGCGGCATTGCTGGCCAAGAACAACCAGGTGGTGACCACCGAGCACCTGATCGGCGAGATCTGGGGCGAGAACCCGCCGGCCCGGGCCAGCGCGGCGCTGTACGTCTACGTCTCGCAGCTGCGGAAGCTCCTGCGCGGCACCGGAGAATCCGATGAGAGCCCGGTGGTCACCAGCCCTCGCGGCTACTCGCTCCACGTCGGCATCGACGAGCTCGACGCCGACCGCTTCACCCGCCTGTACCAGGAAGGCCGGGCCTTGCACTGGGACCGCAGCTACGGCCAGGCCGCCAAGGTGCTGCGCCAGGCCGCGGACCTCTGGCGGGGCGAGGCCTTCGGCGGCTTCACCGACTCCCCCGACGTGCAGGCCTATGCCGCGCTGCTCGAAGAGAGCCGGCTGGAGTGCCTGGAACTGCTGATGGAGACCGAGCTGCTGATCGGGCGGCACCGCGAGGTGGTCGGGCAGCTCTCCGCGCTGGCGAAGGAGCACACGCTGCGCGAGACCTTCTACGAGTACCTGATGACCGCGCTCCTGCGGTCGAACCGGCGGGCCGAGGCGCTGGAAACGTTCGCCTCCGCGCGGCAGAACCTGGTGCAGCAGCTGGGCATCGAGCCCGGCAGCTCGCTGCGGAAGCTGCACCACAGCATCCTCGTCGGCGAGCTGTCGGACGCGGTATAACCAACCGCGATACCCACGGCCCGGCTCCCGCCACCAGCGGAGGGCCGGGCTGTTTTCGTTGCGCGCCAGGACTCGTGAGTGTTTATGCCGGTTAGAACCGGCATAAACACTCACGAGTCAGCTGCGGAACACCGACACCACGGGGCCGCCGCACTCGACCGGCTCGCCGTACCAGCCGCCCCAGCGGCTGTCGAGCGCCAGGTCGGCCAGCTCCGCCATCAGGTCCAGCTCCGCGGGCCAGACATACCGGGCGGGCACCTTCGCGCCGGTGAGCAGGATGGTCTGGCGGATGCTGTCGACCCCGGCCACCCAGACGTCCGCGGCCCAGCGTTCCGGATCCGGCTGCTGTCCCTGGACCACCAGCGCGCCGCCGGGCCGCAGCAGCCGGCTCAGGCGCCGCATCAGGCGAAGCTGCTCGCGCTGCACGGAAAACCGGGTGAGCGCATCCGCGGGGACGTACACGACGTCGTACCGCAGGCCGGTCGGCAGGCCGTGCCCGAGATCCGCGGCGGTGACCGCGTAGCCCTCCCCGGCCATCGCGTCGGCGACCGAGCCGCCGCCCAGTGCCAGCACCCGCCCGCCGTGGCGGGCCACGCGGTCGGCGACCTCGGCGAGGAACGCCACAGCGCCCGCGGGGTCGTCGGCCAGCGGCGCCAGCCACGCTTCGAGCACGTCGGCCGGCTTCTCGTCGATGCGGGTCGGCATCACGCCACCTCACTTCACGGAACTGGTCTTCTCTTCACGAAGTCCCTTGGTCACCCAGCGTGCTCCAGCGACCTAAAGTCGACCTTGTGGGCGCACGCCAAAGGGCGGCCCGCGCGTGGCGGGCCGCCCTTCGCCGGTGGTGCCGGGAGATCAGCCGTTGGAGCGCTGGTGGAACTTGCGCACCGCGAAGAACGCGGCGAGCGCCGTGATGCCCACCCACCAGGCCAGCGCGAGCCAGCCCGTGGAACCGAGCGCCGTGCCGTTCATCAACGCGCGGACCGCGTCGATCAGCACCGTCACCGGCTGGTTGTCGACGATGACGCGGAGCACCCCGGGCATCGACGCCGTCGGCACCAGAGCGCTGGTGGCGTAGGGGATGAAGACCAGGATCATGCCGAGGCCGCTCGCGCCCTCGACGGTCTTGGCGATCGAGCCCAGCAGCGTGGCGAGCCAGAAGATGCCTGAGGCGAACAGGGCCAGCAGGCCGATCGCGCCGAGCCAGCCGAGCACGCCGCCGCCCGGGCGGAAGCCGATCGCGAGGCCGATCGCGACCATCACCACGAGCGAGAGCAGGCTGCGCAGCACCCCGGCGACGACGTGGCCGACGAGCACGGCCGGGCCGGCCATCGGCATCGAGCGGAACCGCTCCACCAGCCCGTTGGTCAGGTCGGAGGCGACGCCGACCACGGTGGTGGTGGAGTTGAAGCCGATGCTGACCACGACCAGGCCCGGCACCAGGTAGTCCACATAGGCCATGCCGGGCAGGTTGATCGCGCCGCCGAACATGAAGCGGAACAGCAGGAGCAGCACGATCGGCAGCGAAACCGCTTGGATCAGCATCTCCGGGTTCCGGGTGATGTGCTTGACGTTGCGGCCGATCAGCACCCGGTAGTCGGACAGCGCCAGCGCGAGCGGGGACCGCCGATCCGGCGTGTCGGGGATCTGCTTCCCCACGGTCTCCTCGGACAGGGTCTGGGTCATCGCTTCTCTCCCGCGGTTCCGGTAAGGGTGGTGAAGACGTCGTCCAGGGTCGGTTCGGACAGCTCCAGCCCGATGGTCTCCAGGCCGGCGTCGGCGACCTGGTTGAGCACCCGCCGGACCTCGGCGGGCTGGTCGATGGCGATGCTGACGGCGGTGTCCAGCAGCACGCCGCCGGCCACCTGGTGGGCCCGGGCGGCCTCGGCGGCCGTCGCGAACTCGAGCTTCAGCCGCTCGGAGCCGACCTTGCGCTTGAGCTCCGCCGCGGTGCCCTCGGCGACCACGCGGCCCTTGTCGATCACCGCGATCCGGTCGGCCAGCTGGTCGGCCTCGTCGAGGTACTGGGTGGTGAGCAGGATCGTGGTGCCGCTCTTGAGCAGCTCCCGGATCGCGTCCCACATCGCCGAGCGGCTGCGCGGGTCGAGGCCCGTGGTGGGCTCGTCCAGGAACAGCACCGGCGGTGAGGTGATCAGGCTGATCGCCAGGTCGAGCCGGCGGCGCATGCCGCCGGAGTAGGTCTTGACCTGCCGGTCGGCCGCGTCGACCAGATCGAACTGCGCGAGCAGCTCGACGGCCCGGGTCTTCGCGGCGGCGCCGGACAGGTGGAACAGCCGCGCCATCATCTCCAGGTTCTCGCGGGCGGTGAGCAGTTCGTCGACGGCGGTGTCCTGCCCCGTCAGGCCGATCTGCTCGCGCACCTTGCGCTTGCGCCCGGCGACGTCGTGGCCGTTGACGGTCACGGTGCCGCCGTCGGCGTCCAGCAGGGTGCTGAGGATCCGCACCGTGGTGGTCTTGCCGGCGCCGTTGGGCCCGAGCAGCGCGAACATCGTGCCGCGCTCCACGTTCAGGTCGACGCCTTCCAGGACGTCGACGTCCCCAAAGGACTTGCGCAGCCCCCGCGCTTCGATCGCATAGCCGGTGACCATCGGTTTACCTCTCCTCGTTCGGGTCGAGATCGAAAACGAACTTCTCGCGTCGGAAACCGGCAAGGAGCCCGGAAAACTGTCCGTGCCAGTGGACCCCACCGCGCCGGGGCGCGGCAATAATGGCCGGGTCGCGCGGATCTAGGGGTGGACTAGTCATCGTCGCCGCCGCCGATCGCCATGCTGATCAGCGCGTCGGCGTCGAGATCGTCGATCGTGGCCGCCTCCACGGCCTCGGGCTCCGCGCCGGTGTCTTCCGGCAGCCGGACCCCGGCCAGCTCCAGCAGGCCGTCCAGGAGCCCGGCAGAGCGCAGCTGTTCCAGCGACAGGCCCGCCAGTGCGTCGCGGACTCCTTGCTCGGTAACGGTTCCCGCCGGTTCGGCGGTCTCCTCGCCGACCAGCTCGCCGGCCAGGTGCCCGGCCAGGATCCGCGGGGTCGGGTAGTCGAAGATCAGGCTGACCGGCAGCTTCAGCCCGGTGACGAGGCTGAGCTTGTTCCGGAACCCGGTCGCCGACAGGGAGTCGAAGCCGACCTCGTTGAACGAGCGGTCCGGCTCCACCGCCTCCGGCCCGGCGTGCCCGAGCAGCGCGGCGGCATGCGTCCGCACCAGGGTGAGCACGGTCGGGACCCGCTTGTTCACCGGCAGCCCGGCCAGCTTCTGCGCGAGGGACTCGCTTTCCTCGGCCGTGTCCTGGGCCGCACGACGGCCGGGTGTGCCGGCGAGGCCGCGCAACACGGCCGGGAGGTCGTCCTCGCCCGTGCCCGCCAGCACCCGGGTGTCGAGCGCGATCGGGACCAAGAGGGCCTCGGCCGAGCCCGTCGCCGAATCCAGCAGCCGCAATCCATCCTCAGTGGACAGTGGGGTGATGCCGGTCTCGCCGATGCGGTGCGCGTCCGCGTCCTCCAGCGCCTCGCCCATGCCGTCGGCCCAGAGGCCCCAGGCCAGTGAGCTGCCGGCCAGTCCTTCGGCCCGGCGGCGGACCGCCAGCGCGTCGAGGAAGGCGTTCGCCGCCGCGTAACTGCCCTGGCCCGGCGCGCCGAGCACCCCGGCGGCCGAGGAGAACAGCACAAACGCCGTGAGGTCGGCTTCGCGGGTCAGCTCGTGCAGTGTCAGTGCCGCGTCGGCCTTCGGCCGCAGCACGGTGTCCAGGCGTTCCGGCGTCAACGACGTCAGCACGCCGTCGTCGAGCACACCGGCGGCGTGCACGACACCGCGCAACGGCGCGTCCGGGGAAACCTGGGCCAGCAAAGCCGTTGCCGCATCACGGTCGGCCACGTCGCAGGCAGCCAGGGTGACGTCGGCGCCCAGGCCGGCCAGTTCGTCCCGCAGTTCCGCCGCGCCCGGGGCATCGGCCCCGCGACGGCTGGCGAGCAGCAGGTGCCGCACGCCGTGCTCGGTGACCAGGTGCCGGGAGACGGCGCGGCCCAGCGCACCGGTGGCGCCGGTGACCAGCACCGTGCCCTCGGCGTCCCAGACCGGCTGCCCCGCCGCGTCGGCCGCCCGGGCCAGGCGCGGCACCAGCACCGCGCCGGAGCGCAGGGCCACCTGCGGCTCGTCCGACGCCGACACCGCGGCCAGCGTGCGGCCGGTCGGGGTGCCCGGGCCGAGGTCGACGAGGGCGATGCGGCCCGGGTGCTCGGCCTGCGCCGAGCGCACCAGACCGGCCACCGCGGCACCGACCGGGTCGGGGTTCTCCCCCTCCTCGGCCGCCACCGCACCGCGGGTCACGACGAGCAGCGATCCGTCCGGGCGGCCCAGGAATCCCTGCAGCAGAGCCAAAACCCGGTACAGCTCGGTGTGCACGTCGTCGCCACCCGCCGGCAGCACGAGCAGGCCGCTGGCCCCGGCGAAGTCCGCCGAAGCGTTCGCCCCCAGCGCGTCGGTGAGGCCGAACAGGTCGGCGCCCACCACGGTCCAGTCGGTGACCTCCGCGACGGCGTCGAGGTCGGTCTGCTCCCAGGCCACGCGGAACAGCGAGTCGCCGCCGCCCGCCGCGACCGGCTGCGGGACCGCGGACATCGGCCGCAGCAGCAGCGAGCCCACCGAAGCGACCGGCGCACCGGCCCCGTCGGCGATGTCCAGCGACACCGCGCCGGTACCGACCGGCCGGACGTGCACCCGCAGGGTGGTCGCCCCGACCGCGTGCAGCCGGACGCCTTCCCAGGCGAACGGCAGCGCCGGCTCGTTCCCGGCCGCGCCGGAGACGCCGATGGTGTGCAGCGCCGCGTCGAGCACCGCCGGGTGGATGCCGTAACGGTCCACATCGGACACACTGGCGGGCAGCTGGATCTCGGCGAACGCCTCACCGTCACGCTTCCAGGCGGCGACCAGACCGCGGAACGCTTCCCCGTACGCCAGGCCGTCGGCGGCCAGCTCCTCGTACGTGCCCTCGAGCCGCACCGGCTCGGCGCCCGCGGGCGGCCAGGCGGTGAGGTCGAACTTCTCCGCCTTGCCGGCCTTCGCCAGCCGTCCGGTGGCGTGCCGCGTCCACGGAACGCCCTCGGCCGCGCCTTCCGGCCGCGAGTGCACGCTGAACGCCCGCTCACCGCCCGCCGCGGCCGCGCCGACCGCGAACTGCACCCGCACGCCGGAGCGCTCGGGCAGGACCAGCGGGTACTCCAGGGTCAGCTCTTCCAGCCGCGGGCAGCCGGCCTCGTCGCCGGCGCGGATCGCCATCTCGACGAACCCGGTGCCGGGGAACAGGATCGAGCCGCCGACGACGTGGTCGGCCAGCCACGGGTGGCTGCCGACCGAAAGCCGGCCGGTGAACAGCAGCCCGTCGGCGTCGGCCAGGTCCAGGACCGAGCCCAGCAGCGGGTGGTCCTCCTGGCCGGGTGCCGACGCGGTGCTCTCCATCCAGTAGCGGCTGCGCTGGAACGGGTAGGTCGGCAGCCCGACCGGACGGGCGCCGGTCGGCTCGTACACCGCGGCCCAGTCGACGTCGACGCCGCTGACGTGCAGCTGAGCGAGGCCGGTCAGCGCGGCCACCGCCTCGTCCTGTTCCTTGTGCAGCAACGAAGCGAGCACCAGTCCTTCGGGACGCTCGTCGAGGCAGCCGTCGGCCATCGCCGTGAGCGTGGTGTCCGGGCCCAGCTCCAGGAAGCGGGTGACGCCGTCGGCCGCGGCGCGGGTGACCGCGTCGAGGAACCGGACGCCGGCGCGCACCTGCCCGACCCAGTACTCCGGCGACGTCAGATCGGCGGGCGCGCCGGTGACGGTCGAGAGCACCGGGATTCGCGGCTCGGCATAGCTGAGTCCTTCGGCGACGGCACGGAACTCCGCCAGCATCGGGTCCATCAGCCGCGAGTGGAACGCGTGCGAGACGCGGAGTTGCTTGGTGCGCTCGAACTTGGCAGCCACCGCGGCCACGGCTTCGGCCGCACCCGAGATCACCACGGCGCTCGGCCCGTTCACCGCGGCGATGTCCACGGTGTCACCGGCGGCCTCCCGCACGGCCTCCGGTGTCGCGTCGATCGCCACCATCGCACCTCCCGCGGGAAGCGCCTGCATCAGCGCGCCGCGGGCGACCACGAGCTTCGCCGCGTCGGCCAGCGAAAGCACCCCGGCGCAGTGGGCCGCGGCGACCTCGCCGATCGAGTGCCCGGCCAGCACGTCGGGCTTGACGCCCCACGACCGGGCCAGGCGGAACAGCGCGACCTCCAGCGCGAACAGCGCGGGCTGGGTGTACCGCGTCTCACCCAGTTCCTCACCGCCGTTGATGATCTCGCTGATCGGGCGGTCGAGGTGGTGGTCGACAGCAGCGCAAGCCTCGTCGTACGCCGTGGCGAACACCGGGAACTGCTCCGCGAGCCGCGCGCCCATCCCGGCGCGCTGCGAACCCTGGCCGGCGAACAGGAACGCGGTGCGCCCGCCCGCGGTGGCGACACCGCTGACAACGCCGCGCGTCTCCTCCTCGTCCACCAGCGCCGCGAGGCCGCGGACGAACTGCGGCGAGCGGCTGCCGATCAGCACGGCGCGACGGTCGAACGCGCTCCGCGTGGTGGCCAGCGAGAGGCCGATGTCCGCGAGGCTGCCGTCCGGCTCCTCGTCCACATAGGACATCAGCTGCTCGGCCTTGGCCTTCAGGGCCGCGGCGCCGCGACCGGAGACCGGCCAGGCGACCGGGCCGTCGTGCTCGGGCACGCCGCCGCCGGTGACCTCGCGGCGGTCGCCCTCCTCCAGGATCACGTGGGCGTTGGTGCCGCTCACGCCGAAAGACGAGACGCCGGCCCGGCGGGTGTGCCCGTTCGGCAGCCACTTGACCGGCTCGGCCAGCACCCGGACCGCGCCCGAGGACCAGTCGATCTCGGTGGACGGCCGGCCGACGTGCAGCGTCGCGGGCAGCTCGCCCTGGCGCATCGCCATCACCATCTTGATCACCCCGGCCGCGCCCGCCGCGGCCTGGGTGTGGCCGATGTTCGACTTGACCGAGCCGATCCACAGCGGACGGTCGACGGCGGCCTCCTTGCCGTAGGTGGCCAGCAGCGCCTGGACTTCGATCGGGTCGCCCAGCTTGGTGCCGGTGCCGTGTGCTTCGACGGCGTCCACATCGGACGGAGCCAGCCCGGCGTCGGCCAGTGCCGCGCGGATCACGCGCTGCTGGGCCGGGCCGTTGGGCGCGGTCAGGCCGTTGGACGTGCCGTCCTGGTTGACCGCGCTGCCCTTGAGCACCGCGAGCACCGGGTGGCCGAGGCGGCGGGCGTCACTCAGGCGCTCCAGCACGACCACGCCGGCGCCCTCGGACCAGGTGGTGCCGTCGGCGTCGTCGGAGAACACCTTGCACCGCCCGTCGGCCGCGAGGCCCTGCTGGCGGCTGAACTCGACAAACGTCTCCGGCGTCGCCATCACGGTGACGCCGCCGGCCAGCGCCAGCGAGCAGTCCCCGCTGCGCAGCGCCTGCGCGGCCATGTGCATCGCGACCAGCGACGACGAGCAGGCGGTGTCCACGCTGACCGCGGGGCCCTCCAGCCCGAGGGTGTAGGACACCCGGCCGGTGACGATCGAGCCGGCGCTGTTCGCGCCCACGTAGTCGTGGTACTGGACGCCCGCGTACACGCCGGTCGGGCTCCCCTTGAGCGAGGCCGGGTCGATCCCGGCGCGCTCCAGCGCCTCCCAGCACGACTCGAGCAGCAGCCGCTGCTGCGGGTCGATCATCGGGGCTTCCTTCGGCGAAATCCCGAAGAACGTCGGGTCGAAGTCTCCCGCGTCGTAAACGAAACCGCCGCGGGCGACGTACGTGGTGCCGGGCCGCCGGCCGCTCGGGTCGAGCAGGCCGTCGATGTCCCAGCCGCGGTCGGCCGGGAAGTCGCCGATGGCGTCGCGGCCCTCGGCGACCAGCTCCCACAGCTGCTCCGGCGAGCTGACCCCGCCGGGCAGCCGGCAGGCCATGCCGACGATCGCGATCGGCTCTTCCGTCAAGGCCTCCTTACCTACCTTGGACGCGGGTAAGGAGTCCTTGACGTCAGTGAACCCAGCCACCTCCGAGAGCAGGTGGCCCGCCAAAGCCGACGGCGTCGGATGATCGAAGATCAGCGTCGCGGGCAGCCGCTGGCCGGTGGCCGCGGTGAGCCCGTTGCGCAGCTCGATCGCGGTGAGCGAATCGAAGCCGAGCGACTGGAACTGGGCCGACGGCTCGATCTCGTGCGCCCCGCGGTAACCGAGCACAGTGGCGGCGTGGCCGCGCACCAGCTCCAGCACGGCGTCACCGCGGTCCGCCTCGGGCAGGGCCAGCAGCCGGGACGCGAACGAGTCCTCGGTCGCCGTGGCAGCACCGGCGGCGACCCGTCGCCCGGCCCGGCCGACCAGCTCTTCCAGGATCTTCGGGATCCGGTCGAGCCGGCGCAGCGTGGGCAGGTCCAGCTTCGCCGGGACCACGGTGGCCTGCCGGACGACCAGCGCCCGGTCGAACAGCGCCAGTCCCTCCACAGTGGACAGCGGCACGACCCCGCTCGACGCGAGCCGCGTGACCTCCTCGGCCGAGAGCGTGCCGCCCATGCCGCCGACCTCGCCCCACAGGCCCCAGCCCAGAGACAGCCCGGGCAGGCCGTGGGCGACGCGGTGCGCGGCGAGGGCGTCGAGGAACGCGTTCGCGGCGGCGTAGTTGCCCTGGCCGGGCGCGCCGAGCACGCCGGAGACCGAGGAGAACAGCACAAACGCCGAGAGCGCGGTGTCGCGGGTCAGCTCGTGCAGGTTCAGCGCGCCGTCGACCTTGGGCCGCAGCACGGTGTCGACGCGCTCGGGCGTGAGCGCGGTGACCACCCCGTCGTCGAGCACCCCGGCGGCGTGGACCACCGCGGTGAGCGGGTGCTCGGCCGGGATGGTGGCCAGCACCGCGGCGAGCGCGGCGCGGTCGGCGACGTCGCACTGCGCGACCTCGACCGCCACCCCCAGCTCCCCGATTTCGGTGGCCAGCCGCGTCAGCTCCGGTGTGCCCCGGCGGCTGAGCAGCAGCAGGCGGCGCACGTTGTGCTCGGTGACCAGGTGCCACGCGAGCTTGCCGCCGAGCGCGCCGGACGCGCCGGTGACCAGCACGGTGCCGTGCGGGCAGAAGTACGCGGGCTCGGTCTCCGGCGCCGCGCGGACCAGCCGCGGCGCGAGGAGCGCCCCGAGGCGGACCGCGGCCTGCGCCTCACCGGCCGCGAGTACCTGCGGCACCACGGCTTCGGCGACGGATTCGGCGTCGAGGTCCAGCAAGACGAACGCGTCCGGGTTCTCCTCCTGCGCGGAGCGCACCAGGCCCCAGGCGGCGGACGCGGCCAGGTCGGTCACGTCCGCGCCGCCCACCGAAACCGCGCCGCGGGTGACGACGACCAGGCGGGCGTCGTCGGCGTGGCCGGTCGCCAGCCAGTCCTGCAGCCGGGCGAGCACGCGGTGGGTCAGCGAGTGCGTGTCCTCCGTGCTTTCGTTGGTGCACTCGAAGATCTCGACGTTCGAAGTGTCCACAGTGTTCATCATGGGCTCGGGCACGAGCGCCCGCTGCCACTCGACGCGGTACAGCGGCGGACCGGCGTCGACCGGCGTGGTGAACGGGCGGAACACGGCCTCCGCGACGGCGGCGACCGGCGCGCCGGTGGCGTCGGCCAGCGTGATCTCGAAGCCGTCATCGGTGGTCGGCACGAACCGCACCCGCAGTGCGGACGCGCCGGTGGCGTGCAGCTCGACCCCGGTCCAGCAGAACGGGACCAGGCCGACGCCGCCGTCACCGCCGCCGGCGACGCGCAGGGCGTGGGTGCAGGCGTCGAGCGCGGCCGGGTGCAGGCCGAAGCGCTCGGCCTCGCTGTCCTCGGGCAGCGCGACCTCGGCGAACACCTCGCGGCCCCGGCTCCACACCGCGCGCAGCGAGCGGAACAGCGGGCCGTAGCTGAGGCCGGTGTCGGCGAAATCGTCGTACAGGCCGTCGATCGTGACCGGCTCGGCCCCGACCGGCGGCCACTCGGTCAGCGCGGAGCCACCGCGCTGTGACTGCGGCCCCACCGTGCCGGCGGCGTGGGAGGTCCACTCGCCGGCTTCGTCCTCCAGTCGCGAGTGGACGGTCACGGGGCGGAGGCCGTCGTCGCCCGCGGCGCCGACGGTCACCTGCACCTGCACCCCGCCCCGGTCCGGGACGACCAGCGGGCTGCCCAGCGTCAGCTCTTCGATCCGGCCGGCGCCGACCTGGTCGCCGGCACGGACCACCAGCTCCAGGAACGCGGTGCCGGGCACGGTGACGACGTCGCCGAGCCGATGCCCGGCCAGCCACGCGTGCGTCTCGACCGACAGCCGGCCGGTGAGCACCACCCCGTCGGTGTCGGCGAGCGCGACCGCGGCACCGAGCAGCGGGTGCCCGGCCGAGGTCAGGCCCGCGGCGGCCATTTCGTCGCGGTTGGCGCGGGCGTCGATCCAGTAACGCTGGCGCTGGAAGGCATACGGCGGCAGGTCGACCCGCTGGGCGCCGCGGCCGGCGAAGACCGCGGCCCAGTCCGGCACCAGGCCGCTGACGAACAGTTCGGCGAGCGCGGTCAGCGCGGTGGGGGCCTCGGGCCGGTCCTTGCGGAGCACCGGGACCACCACAGCACTCTCGGTGCTCTGGCGCACCAGGGCCGACAGCACCCCGTCCGGCCCGACCTCGACGAACCGGCCGACGCCCTGGGCAGTCAGCGTGGTGATGCCGTCGTGGAAGCGGACGGCGGCGCGGACCTGGTCCACCCAGTAGCCCGGGGTGGCCAGGTCGACCTCCGCGCCGACGGTGGAGACGATCGGGATCACCGGCTGGGCGTACGTCAGCGTCTCGGCCACCGCGCGGAACTCCGCCAGCATCGGCTCCATCAGCGGCGAGTGGAACGCGTGCGAGACCTTCAGCTTCGAGGACTTGCGCCCCTCGAACTGCGCGACCACGGCGGCGACGGCGTCCTCAGTGCCGGACAGCACCACCGAGTCCGGGCCGTTGATCGCCGCGATGCTCACGTCGGCGGTCAGCACCGGCGAGACCTCGTCCTCGGTCGCCTGCAGCGCGACCATCGCGCCTCCGGACGGCAGCGCCTGCATCAGCTTCGCCCGCGCCGCAACGAGTTTCGCGGCGTCGGCCAGCGACAGCACGCCGGCGGCGTGCGCGGCCGCCAGCTCGCCGATCGAGTGCCCCAGCAGGAAGTCCGGCTTGATCCCCCACGAGGCGAGGAGCCGGAACAGCGCGACCTCGATCGCGAACAACGCGGGCTGGGTGTAGCCGGTCTGGTTGATCAACCGGGGCTTGCCGTCAATCACTGTCTTGAGTGGACGGTCGAGGTGCGGGTCCAGCTCGGCGCAGACCTCGTCCAGCGCCTCGGCGAACACCGGGAACGCGGCGGCCAGCTCGGCCCCCATGCCGGGCCGCTGGGCGCCCTGCCCGGAGAACAGGAACGCGGTCTGCCCTTCGACCTGGGTGCCGGTCACCAGGCCCGGCGCGGTCTCGCCCGCCGCGAGCGCGGCGACGGCGGCCTTCGGGTCGTCGGACAGCACCACTGCGCGGTGCGAAAGCGGCGAACGGGAGGTGGCGAGGGAGAAGCCCAGGTCCAGCGGCGACTGCGCCAGCGCTGACATCTTAGATGCCAGTCCGGTCGCCGCTGACATGTTAGATGCCACTTCGGCGGCTGACATCTTAGATGCCAACCGGCCGGCCTGGGCCTTCAGCGCGGCGGACCCATGGCCGGAGAACGGCATCGGCACGGGCAGGTCCGCGGGCCAGCTCGGTGCGGTGGGCTCGACAGTTCCGGTCTCCGTGGCGTCGGGCGAGGGGGCCTCTTCGACGATCACGTGCGCGTTGGTCCCGCTCACGCCGAACGACGAGATCCCGGCCCGGCGGGGACGGCCGTCCGCCGTCCACTCGCGCGAGGAGCGCAGCAGCTCGACATTGCCCGAAGCCCAGTCGACCTCGGTGGACGGCTCGGTGACATGCAGCGTTTCGGGCAGCAGCCCGTGGCGCAGGGCCATCACCATCTTGATCACGCCGCCGACGCCGGCCGCGGCCTGGGCGTGGCCGATGTTGGACTTGATCGAGCCCAGCCACAGCGGGGCGCCCGGGCGGTCCTGGCCGTAGGTCGCGAGCACGGCCTGGGCCTCGATCGGGTCGCCCAGGGTGGTGCCGGTGCCGTGGCCCTCGACCGCGTCCACATCGGACGCCGAGAGCTGCGCGTTCGCCAGCGCCTGCCGGATCACGCGCTGCTGCGAGGGCCCGTTCGGCGCGGTCAGGCCGTTGGACGCGCCGTCGGAGTTCACCGCGGAGCCGCGGACGACCGCGAGGACCGGGTGGCCGTTGCGGCGGGCGTCGGAAAGCCGTTCGAGCAGCAGGGTGCCCGCGCCCTCGGCCCAGCCGGTGCCGTCGGCGCTGTCGGAGAAGGCCTTGCACCGGCCGTCGGCGGCCAGGCCGCGCTGGCGGCTGAACGCCAGGAACGGGCCGGGGCGCGACATCACCATGACGCCGCCGGCCAGCGCCAGCGAGCAGTCCCGCTGCCGCAGCGACTGCACGGCCAGGTGCAGCGCGACCAGCGACGAAGAGCAGGCCGAGTCGATCGTGACGGCGGGGCCCTCCAGGCCCAGCGCGTAGGCGATCCGGCCGGAGATGACCGAGCCGGCGTTGCCGGTGCTCAGGTAGTCCTCGACCTCACCGGCGAGCACCGAGGGCGGCAGCTCGTCGTAGTAGTCCTGCCCGCCGCTGCCGATGAACACGCCGACCTGCTGCTTCGCCAGCGAGTGCGGGGCGATGCCACCGCGTTCGATGGTCTCCCACGCCAGCTCCAGCACCAGGCGCTGCTGCGGGTCCATGGCCAGCGCCTCACGCGGCGAGATGCCGAAGAACGGCGCGTCGAACCGGCCCGCGTCGTGGACGAAACCGCCCTCGCTGACGTAACTCGTGCCGGGCGCGTCCGGGTCGGCGTCGAACAGCGTGTCCAGGTTCCAGCCGCGGTCGGCCGGGAAGCCGCCGATCGCGTCACGGCCCTGGGCCACCAGCTCCCAGAGGTCCTCGGGCGAGCGCACGTCCCCGGGGTACCGGCAGCCCATCGCGACGATCGCGATCGGCTCGGCCCCGGCGGCCTCGACCGCGCGCAGCCGCTCCCGGGTCTCCTGGAGGTTCGCGGTCACCCGCTTCAGGTAGTCGACCAGCTTGCTTTCGTCAGTCATCTTGGGAACCCTCTTGTCGCTCCGGTGGTCCTGCTGGGTGGAATGCAGCGGATGACGCTTTCGCTTCGCTGAGTGCGGGGGAAGCGTCATCCGCTGCACCCGGCGCGGCGCTCAGGCGCCTAGCTCGTTGTCGATCAGGGCGAATAGTTCGTCGGTGGTGGCGGATTCGAGGGCGGCGCCGGCGCTGCCGCCGGCGAGCGTCTGGTGCAGCGTGGTGACCATCGCCTGCAGCCGGGCGACGATGCGGGACCGGTCGATCTCGGCCGCGTCCAGCCCGGCCGCGACGGCCTCCAGCCGGTCCAGCCCGACCTCCAGCGGAACCTCCACGACGCCCTCGCACAGCTGCGTCCACAGGTGCTCGGCCAGCGCCTGCGGGTTGACGTGGTCGAACGCGACGGTGGCCGGCAGCTTCAGCCCGGTCGTGGCGCCGAGCCGGTTGCGCAGGTCGACGGCCGTCACCGAGTCGAAGCCCAGCTCCTTGAACGCGCGGGCCGGCTCGACCGCCGAACCGGCGTCGTACCCGGCGACCACGGCGACCTGGCCGCGCACCAGCTCCAGCAGCGTCCGCTGCTGCTCGGCCGGGGTGAGCGAGGCCAGCTGTCCCTTGAGATCGCCGGTCGGCTCGGCCGGGCCGGCCTCGCCGGTGTCCGCGGCCACCTCGGGCAGCCCGCGCAGCAGCGGCCGCGGCCGGGCGAGCTGGTAAACGGGCGCGAACGCGGCCCAGTCGATGTCCGCGACCACCAGCTGGCTCTCGTCGTGGTCCAGCGCCTGGCCCAGCGCCTCGGCGGCGAGCCGCGGGTCCATCTCGGCCAACCCCATGCGGCGCAACAGATCGCTCGCCTCGGGATCGACCATGCCCCCGCCGCCCCAGGAACCCCAGGCGATCGAGGTCGCGGTCTTCCCGGCCGCACGACGGCGGCGGGCGAGCCCGTCGAGATAGGCGTTGCCCGCGGCGTACGCGGGCTGACCCGAGGTGCCCCACACGGCGGCGCCCGAGGACATCAGCACAAACGCGTCCAGCTCGGTGTCGCCGAGCAGCTCGTCGAGCAGCGCGGCACCGGTGACCTTGGCGCGCGTGGCGGCGGCGAACTCGGCCGGGGTGACGTCGGCCAGCAGCGGCTCGCCGGTCAGCACTCCGGCCGCGTGCACGACGGCGGACGGCGGGTGCTCGGCCAGCAGGGCTTCGAGCGCCGTACGGTCCGAAACATCACAAGCCGCGACGGTGACCCGCGTGCCCGAAAGCTCTTCGACCAGTTCCCGCGCGCCAGGCGCGTCGAGCCCGCGGCGGCTGGTGAGCACGAGGTGTCCGGCGCCGCGCCCGGCGAGCCAGCGGGCGATGTGCGCGCCGACCGCGCCGGTGCCGCCGGTGACCAGCACGGTGCCGCTCGGCTGCCACGGCTCGGCCGCGGTGCCGGCGAGCGGCGCCCGCACCATCCGCCGGGCGAACACGCCGGACGGCCGGAGCGCCACCTGGTCTTCACTGTCCACACCGGACACGACGGCGGCCAGCCGGGCCGCGTCGTCGGCGCCGGTCACGTCGACCAGACCGCCCCAGGTGCCCGGCCGGTCGAGCCCGGCGACCGTGCCGAGTCCCCACACCGCCGCGGCGGCCGGGTCGGCGTCGGAGAACGCGTCCACCGCGACGGCGCCGCGGGTGACGACCCAGGCCGGGGCGTCGACGGCGGCGTCCTGCAGGGCCTGCAGCAGCGTGATGGTCGCGGCCACCGGAGTGGTCAGCGCCGGGCCTTCCGGGTGCTCACGGGTGTCGAGCGCCAGCAGCGACAGCACGCCGTCGAACGGCCGGAGCGCGGTTGCCTCCGCGACCGCCTCGGCCAGCTCGGCGCGTCCGGCGGGCGCGATGACTCGCACGACGTCACCCTGCTCGGCGAGCGCATCGGCCAGCTCGGCCGCCTCGGGCACCCCGGCCGGCAGGAGCACGAGCCACGCGCCCTTGAGCCCACCGGAGACACTTCCCAGCGGGGCCCACGAAACGCGGTAGCGCCAGGAGTCCACCGTGGACAGTTCGGTCCGGCGGCCGTGCCAAGCGGCCAGCGCCGGGACGACCTCGGCGAGCGGCGCGGCTTCGACGCCGAGCCGGGCCGCGAGCGCGTCGACATCGCCACCGGTGACGTCCGACCAGAACTCCTGATCGGCCACCGGAGCGACGGCCGGCGGCTCGGCGGCGGACTCCTCCTCGAGCCAGAAACGCTTGTGCTGGAACGGATAGGTCGGCAGATCGGCCAGCCGGCCGGCGGGCACCAGCGAGGTCCAGCCGACGGAGCCGCCGCGAACCGCGTACTCGGCCATCGACGTGGCGAACCGGACCAGGCCGCCCTCGTCGCGGCGCAGGGTGCCGACGACGGCGCCGGCGTGCCCGGTCTCGTCCAGCGTCTCCTGGATGCTCATCGCCAGCACCGGGTGCGGGCTGACCTCGATGAACCGGGCGTAGCCGGCCGCGGCGAGCTTCGCGACGACCGGGGCGAAGCTGACCGTCGTGCGCAGGTTGGTGAACCAGTAATGCGCGTCCACAGTGGATTCACCGACCGGCTCTTCGTTCACCGTCGAGGTCATCGCGACGGTGCCGAGACGGGGCTCGATCGGGCCGAGGTCGGCCAGCAGCCGATCGGACAGGTGCTCGACGTGCGCGGAGTGCGAGGCGTAGTCCACCGGCACCCGCTTGGCGCGGAAGCCCTCCGCGACCAGCTCGTCCCGCAGCTGGTCGAGCGCCTCGCCGTCACCGGACAGCACGGCCGAGGTCGCGCCGTTGTCGGCGGCCAGGGAGATCCGGCCGTCCCAGGCGGCCAGGCGGTCGCGCAGGTCGGCCGCGGACAGCCCGGCGGCGAGCATCCCGCCGCCCCGGCCGCCCAGCACGTCGCCGATCGCCTTGCTGCGCAGCGCGACCACCCGGGCACCGTCCTCAAGCGACAGTGCACCCGCGACACTCGCGGCGGCGATCTCGCCCTGCGAGTGGCCGATCACCATGTCCGGTTCGACGCCGTGCGCGCGCCACAGCGCGGCCAGCGAGACCATCACCGCCCACAGCATCGGCTGCACGACGTCCACCCGGTCGGCGGGCGGCGTGCCCGGCTCCCCGCGCAGCACGGCCAGCACCGACCAGTCCACGAACTTCCGCAGCGCCGCGTCGCATTCGGCCAGCCGCTCGGCGAACACCGGCGACTGCCCGAGCAGCTCGATCGCCATGCCGGTCCACTGCGAGCCCTGGCCCGGGAACACGAACACGGTCTTGCCGCGCACGTCGGCGGTGCCGGTGACCACGTCGGGCCGCGACCCGCCGGCGGCCAGCGCGCGCAGGGCTTCGGCAGCCTGCGCGCTGTCTTCGGCGAGCACCACGGCGCGGTGGTCGAAGGACGCGCGCCCCGCGGCCAGCGTGTACGCGACGTCGTCGAGAGAACCGCTGACCTGCTTGGGAAGCTCAGTGGAAAGCTGCCCGGCGGCCTCGGCCAGCGCGGCCGGGGTCTTCGCCGAGAGCACCAGCGGGGACACGACGGACGACGGGCGCTCGTCGATCTCGCTGTCGGTCGCCTGCTCCAGGATGACGTGCGAGTTGGTGCCGCTGACCCCGAACGACGACACCGCGGCCCGGCGGGCCCGGCCCACCTCCGGCCACTCGCGCGGCTCGGTGAGCAGCTCGACCGCGCCCGCGGTCCAGTCGACGTGGGTCGAGGGCGTGCCGACGTGCAACGTGCGCGGCAGCCGGCCGTGCCGCAGCGCCTGCACCATCTTGATCACCCCGGCGACCCCGGCGGCGGCCTGCGGGTGCCCCATGTTCGACTTGATCGAGCCGAGCAACAGCGGCTCGCCCGTGGTGCGCCGGCCGTAGGTCTCCATCAGCGACTGGGCCTCGATCGGGTCGCCGAGCGCGGTGCCGGTGCCGTGCGCCTCCACAGCGTCCACATCGGACAGTGACAGGCCGGCGTCGGCCAGCGCCGCCTCGATCACGCGGACCTGCGAGGGCCCGTTCGGGGCGGAGAAGCCGTTGCTGGCGCCGTCCTGGTTCACCGCGGAGCCACGCAGCAGCGCGAGGATCCGGTGCCCGTTGCGCCGGGCGTCGGAAAGGCGCTCCAGCACGAGGACGCCGACGCCCTCGGCCCACGACGTGCCGTCCGCGTCGTCGGAGAACGACCGGCTGCGCCCGTCGGCCGCGAGCCCGCGGCGGCTGCAGAAGTCGACGAACATCTCGGGGGTGCCCATCACGGCGACGCCACTCGCCAGCGCGAGCGTGCAGTCGCCGCGACGCAGGGCCTGCGCCGCCAGGTGCAGCGCGACCAGCGAGGACGAGCACGCGGTGTCGACCGACACGGACGGGCCCTCGAGCCCGAGCGTGTAGGAGACCTGGCCGGAGACCAGGCTGCCGTCCGGGCTGCCACCGCTGTAGTCGTGGTACATCACGCCGGCGTAGACGCCCGTCGGACTGCCCTTGAGCCCGTGCGGGTCGAGCCCGGCGCGCTCGAACGCCTCCCAGGAGGCCTCCAGCAGGATGCGCTGCTGCGGGTCGGCGCGGCGCGCGTCACGCGGGCTGATGCCGAAGAAATCGGCGTCGAAATCCGGTGCGTCGTAAAGGAACCCACCGTGCCGCGTGTAGGTCTTGCCGGGGCGCTCGGGGGTCGGGTCGTACACGCCCTCGACGTCCCAGCCCCGGTCGGCGGGGAACTCCCCGATCACGTCGCGGCCCTCGTCGACCAGGTCCCACAGGTCGTCCGGCGTGCGCACGCCCCCGGGGTACCGGCAGCTCATCCCGATGATCGCGATGGGCTCGGTGTCCCTGGCCTCCAGCTCGTGCACCCGCCGGCGGGCCTGCTTCAGGTCGGCCGTCGCGCGCTTGAGGTAGTCGCGGAGCTTGTCCTCGTTCCCCATGGGTTGCCCGTTCATGAGATGCCCAATTCGTCGTCCAGCACGGCAAAAAGCTCGTCATCGGTGGCACCGCCGAGGTCTTCGGCAGCGCCTTCGGCAGCAGCGTCGTGTGCGTCGGCCCACTTGCGGACCAGTGCGTCGAGCCGGGCGGTGACCTTCGCGGTCGACCCGTTGAGCGAACCGGCGGCGCCGCCGAGCAGCGCTTCGAGCCGGTCGATCTCGGCGAGCAGCGGGTCCGCCGCGCCGCGCGCCGGGCCGAGCAGCTCGTGCAGCCGCCGCGCGAGGCGGGACGGCGTCGGGTGGTCGAAGACGATCGTCGCGGTCAGCTTCAGCCCGGTCAGGGCTCCCAGCTGGTTGCGCAGCTCCACCGAGGTCAGCGAGTCGAAACCCATCTCCTGGAACGCGCGGTCCGGCTCGACCGACGCCGCGGAGCCGAACCCGAGCACGGCCGCGACCTGATCCGCGACCACGCTCAGCAGGAACGCCTCCCGTTCGGCCTCCGGCAGCTTGCCCAGGCGAGTGGCGACCGAGCCGCCCGGGCGGGCCGCGCGTCGAGGCGCCGCCGGGCGGACCAGGCCGCGCAACGTCGGCGGCAGCGCATCCGTGCGGGCGCGCAACGCCGCGAAGTCGAGCTTTACCGGCGCCAGCACCGGTTCCCCGGCGACGAGGCAGGCGTCGAGCAGAGCCAGCGCGTCGGCCGTCGCCATCGGCGGGGTGCCGAGACGGCGCAGCCGGCGGAAGTCGGCCTCGTCGAGTTCGCCGGCCATGCCCCCGTCTTCGGCCCAGGCGCCCCAGTCCAGCGACACCGCGGCCTGGCCCTGGGCGCGACGGTGATGAGCCAGCTCGTCGAGGAACGCGTTCGCGGCGGCGTACCCGGACTGCCCGGCGGCCAGCACCGTGCTCGCCGCGGAGGAGAACAGCACAAAGGCGTCCAGGTCGCGGGTCAGCTCGTGCAGGTGCCAGGCGCCGTCGACCTTCGGGGCGAACACGCGGTCCAGCTCTTCGGCGGTGAGCGCCTCGACGCGCCCCGCGGCCGGAACCCCGGCTGCGTGCAGGACTGCGGTCAGCGGGGCGTTCGCGGGAACGCCGTCGAGCAGGCTCGCGACGGACGCGGCATCGGTGACGTCACAGCTCGCGATGGCGACCTCGGCCCCCAGCGCCGTCAGCTCCTCGCTCAGCTCGGCCGCCCCCGGCGCCCCAGCGCCACGACGGCTGGTGAGCAGCAGGCGGCGGACGCCGTGCCGGGTCAGCAGGTGCTTCGCGACCACCGCACCGAGACCGCCGGTGCCGCCGGTGATCAGCACGGTGCCGTCGGGATTCCAGCCCAGCTCGCCCGGCTGGGCGGCCGCGGCGGCGAGCCGGGGCACCAGGACCCGGCCGTCGCGCACCGCCGACTCGGGCTCCCCGGTGGCCAGTGCCGCTTCGAAGTCCGCACCGTCGATCAGCACGAACCGGCCGGGGTTCTCGGCCTCGGCCGCGCGGACCAGGCCCCACACCGGGGCGATCGCCGGGTCGACGTCCTCACCGGCCACCGAGACCGCGCCGCGTGTGACGACCGCCAGGCGCGCTTCGCCCTCCTCGGCGAGATGCTGCTGAATCGCGGCCAGCACCGACTCGGCGGCCTTGCGCGCGGCAACCGGCACCGGCCCGTCCGGAGTGGACACTTCGAAGACTTTGGCGGCCGCGGGATTTCCGGCCTCGGCAGCGGGCTCCCACCTCAAGTGGAAGAGCGAAGTCGGCGCCAGCTTGTCGAGTGAGACCGGGCGGGCGGCCAGCGACTCGACCGACAGCACCGGGCCGCCGGTGGCGTCGGCGATCTGCAGCGTGATCGTGTCGGCCCCGGTCGGCGACACCCGCACCCGCAACGCCGAAGCGCCCGTCGAATGCAGCGTCGTGCCGCTGAAGGCGAACGGCAGCATCGGCCGGGCCTCACCGTCCCGCGGCGCCGGGCCGAGCAGCTGCGCGTGCATCGCGGCGTCGAGCAACGCCGGGTGCAGGCCGTAGTCGCGGGCCTCGGCGCCCTCGGGCAGGGCGACTTCGGCGTACACGTCATCGCCGTCGCGCCACATCGCGCGCAGGCCCCGGAAGGCCGCGCCGTAGTCGTATCCCAGCTCGGCGAGCACCGAGTACGGGTCGGCCAGCTCCACCTCGACGGCGCCGGCGGGCGGCCACTCGGTGAGGTCGAACGACGGCGTCACGGCCTCGTTGCTCACGAACCCGGTGGCGTGCCGGGTCCAGGCGTCCTCGCCGTCGGGTCGCGAATGGACAGTGACGCGCCGGCGTCCGGTGTCCTCGGCAGCTTCCACAGTGACCTGAAGCGCCGCGCCCGCGCCCTCGGCGAGAGTCAGCGGCGCCTCCATCGTCAGCTCTTCGAGGCGCGTGCAGCCGACCTCGTCCGCCGCGCGGTGGGCCAGCTCGACAAACGCGGTGCCGGGCAACAGGATCGTGCCGAGCACTACGTGATCGGCCACCCACGGCACGGTTTCCGCGGACAGCCGCCCGGTCAGCACCACGGCGCCGGTGTCGGGCACGCGGACGACGGCACTGAGCATCGGGTGCCCGGCGGGCAGCTGGCCGTGGTCACCGGCGTCCCCGGTCACGCTCGTGACCGGCAGCCAGTAGCGGGTGCGCCGGAAGGCGTAGGCCGGCACTTCGACACGGCGGGCACCGGCGTAAAAAGCGCTCCAGTCCACCGGAATCCCACGGGTGTGCAGGGTCGCGAGCGCGGTGACCACGGTGCGGGCCTCGTCCCGGTCGGCGCGCTGGGCCGGGACGAAGGCCAGTGCCTCGTCGTCCAGCGCGGTCCGGCCGGCGGCGGTGAGCACGGCGCCGGGCCCGACCTCGAGGAAGGTCTCGACCCCCTCGCCGGCCAGCGTGCACAGGCCGTCGTGGAACCGGACCGCCCCGCGGACCTGGTCCACCCAGTACTCCGGCGTGTTCAGATCCGCCCCGGCGCCAACCGTCGAGACGATCGGGATCACCGGCTTCGCGTAGCCGAGTTTCCGCGCCACCGCGCCGAACTCGGCCAGCATCGGCTCCATCAGCGGCGAGTGGAACGCGTGCGAGACCTTCAGCTTCGAAGACTTGCGACCCTCGAATCGCGCCACCACGGCGGCGACGGCGTCTTCGGCGCCGGAGAGCACAATGGACCCCGGGCCGTTGATCGCCGCGATGCTCACCTCGGCGGTCAGCAACGGCGTCACCTCGGCCTCGGTCGCCTGCAGCGCGACCATCGCGCCACCAGGCGAGAGCGCCTGCATCAGCTTCGCCCTGGCGGCCACGAGAGTGCAAGCGTCGTCGAGCGAGAACACCCCGGCCACGTGCGCGGCCGCCAGCTCACCGATCGAGTGCCCCAGCAGGAAGTCGGGCCTGACGCCCCACGACTCGAGGAGTCGGAAGAGGGCGACTTCGACGGCGAACAACGCGGGCTGGGTGAAACCGGTCTGCCGCAGGGCTTTGCCGTCTTCAAGAACCGTCCGCAGTGGACGGTCCAAGTGCGGGTCCAGCCCGGCGCAGACGGCGTCCAGCGCCTGCGCGAAGACGGGGTACTTCGCGGCGAGCACCGTGCCCATTCCGGCGCGCTGGGCGCCCTGGCCGGTGAAGAGGAAGGCCGTCCGGCCGGAGCGACGCCGGTCGCGGACCACACCGGGCGCGTCGGCGCCGGCGGCGAGCGCGGTCAGCCCGGCGAGCAGCTCTTCCCGATCGGCGCCGGTGACCACCGCCCGGTGGTCCAGCGCCGAACGGGTGGTGGCGAGGGAGAAACCGATGTCCGCCAACGAGTCCGCGGGGTGCGCGGCGAGCCGCTCGGCCTGCGCGGCCAGGGCGTCGGCGGAGTCCGCGGACAGCGGCCAGGCCGCCACCGGCACCTCGGCCGGCGCCGTCACCTCCGGCGAAACCGGCTCGGCCTGCTCGATGATCACGTGGGCGTTGGTCCCGCTGATCCCGAACGACGACACCGCGCCCCGCCGGGGACGGCCCGTCTCGGGCCATTCCCGGGCCTCGGTCAGCAGCTCGACGGCGCCGGCGGACCAATCGACGTGCGGCGAGGGCGCGTCCACGTGCAGCGTTTTCGGCAGCACGCCGTGGCGGAGCGCCTGCACGACCTTGATCACCCCGCCGACCCCGGCGGCCGCCTGGGTGTGGCCGAGGTTGGACTTGAGCGAGCCGAGCCGCAGCGGCTCACCAGGCCGGTCCTGCCCGTAGGTCGCCAGCAGGGCCTGGGCCTCGATCGGGTCGCCGAGTTTCGTGCCGGTGCCGTGGCCTTCGACCAGGTCGACGTCGGCGGTGCTCAGGCCCGCGGACGCCAGCGCCCGGCGGATCACCCGCTGCTGCGCGGGTCCATTGGGGACAGTCAGGCCGCTGGACGCGCCGTCGGAGTTCACCGCGCTGCCGCGCACGACCGCGAGCACCTCGTGGCCCAGCCGCCGGGCGTCGGAAAGGCGCTCGACCACCAGCACGCCGACGCCCTCACCCCAGCCGGTGCCGTCGGCACCGGCCGCGAAAGCCTTGCAGCGGCCGTCGTCGGACAGGCCGCGCTGTTCGCTGAAGTAGACGAAGGTCTCGGGTGTCGCCATCACCGTCACGCCGCCGACCAGCGCCATCGAGCAGTCGCCGCGGCGCAGCGCCTGCGCGGCCCAGTGCAGCGCGACGAGTGAGGACGAGCAGGCGGTGTCCACCGAAACCGCGGGGCCCTCGAGCCCCAACGCGTACGCGACGCGGCCGGAGACGACGCTGCCGGCGGCGGCGTGGCCGAGGTAATCGTGGTACATCACGCCGGCGAACACCCCGGTGCTGCTGCCGCGCAACGTCTCGGGCACGATGCCGGCGCGCTCCAGCGCGGTCCAGGACGTCTGGAGCAGCAGCCGCTGCTGGGCGTCCATCGCGAGCGCCTCGCGCGGCGAGATGCCGAAGAACTCCGGGTCGAATTCCGCGGCGTCGTAGAGGAAACCGCCCTCACGGGTGTTCGTGGTGCCGGGCCGTTCCAGCGACGGGTCGTACAACGCGCCGAGCGGCCAGCCGCGGTCGGCCGGGAAGCCGCCGATCGCGTCGGTGCCGGTGGCGACCAGCTCCCAGAGGTCCTCGGGCGAGTCCACCCCGCCGGGGTACCGGCAGGCCATGCCGACGATCGCGATCGGCTCGGCCTCGCGCTGCCTGGTCTCCTGCAGGGCCAGCTTGGCCTCCCGCAGGTCCGCGGTCGCGCGCTTGAGATAGTCGAGCAGTTTGCGCTCGTTTTCGGCACTCACGCCATTACCCCCATTCCGGCGGATCGCCGATCAATGGCGGTACGGAAAACGCCGCAGGAGCAGAAATCGATACTCACGTAATCGACCACCTAACCGCGAGACCTCGTGAACGGCTACCGCGCCACGTCGAAAACGCTACCGAGGTCCTTTTGGCGGCCCCACCCCTAACGGCCCCACAATCAGCGGGTGAGCTGCGCCGCGATCTCGCGAGGAGCGGGCAGCGCGGTGATTTCGTCCCGCAGGGCGCTCGCCCCGGCACGCAGCGTTTCGCCGGCCACCAATTGCCGGATCAGGCCGGTGGAAGGGGCCTCGTCGACCAGCCCGGCCCCGGCCGTTTCCACGCGCCGGGCGAGTACTGACCCGGTGAGCGAATGCTGCGGCAGCCCGTGCGCCGCCGCGGCCAGCGCCAGCTCCGGATCACCGTCGTGGATCACGGCCGCACACGTCGGCAGGAGCGCGGCCGGCGGCGCGGAGTCGACCAGCCGCACGTTCGCGGGCACCGTCGTCCCGGCGGGCAGGTTCGCGGTGTCCGCCGCGCAGACCACCTCCAGGTCGGTCCCCGCGACGGCGTCGAAGACAGTTCCGAAGAGCGCGGCGTCGGACAGGGACAGTAGCACCCGGGCGCGCCTTGCCTTGCGGCGCAACCAAGTCGGCACCTCGACCGGGCCGAAGTACGGCACATGCCGTACCGGGTGGACGGCACCGCCGCCGGCGCGGAGCGAAGCGGGAACCGTGTCGAACGTCGTGTCGGCGTCACTCGCGTCCGGCTCGTCCAGCGCGCCGAGCAGACGCACCGCGACCGCGTCGACGGCGCGGGCGGCAGCCGTTCCGGCGGGCGCCTGGCCATCGGAGACCACCACCCCGGGCCGCCACAGCTTCGCGAATTCGGCGAGCGCGGCCGATTCGGCGAGCGTGGCCTCGTCCCCGCTCTCGAGGTCCACCGCCACGGTGGCGGTGCGCAGGATCTCCTCGACGAACGACGGCCGTCCGGCGATCTTCACGTCGTGGCCGGCGGTGCGCAGCGCCCAGGCGAGCGGCACCAGGTTGCGCAGACGGGCGGGCGACGACGGAGCGGCCAGCAGTACTCGCATGGAATTCACTCCAGAAAAGGAAACCGGGCCGCACCCGGTGCGGATAGTCGAATTCGAGACTATCCACGCCGGAGCGGCCCGCGTACCCCTACAAAAATCACTGCCCGGGCAGGGTGACCGCCTCGATCGGGCTGCGCCGCATCGCCAGCCGCGCGGAAAGCGCGGTGACCGGCCAGACGATCAGGAATACCGCGAGCACCACGCCCAGGAATACCCAGATCGGGCCGGACGGGATGATCTCGCCGGTGCTGATCGCCATCGGCAGCACGGTGAACAACGAGATGACGATGCCGAGCACCAGCCCGGTCACCGCGACGATGCCGCCCTCGATGAACAGCATCCGCCGCACCTGCCCGCGGTCCGCGCCGGCCAGCCGCTGGGCGCCGAACTCCCGGCGGCGGGCGAGCACGGCCACCGCCAGCGTGTTCACCGCCGCGATCGCCGCGTAGGCGATGGCGAGCACGGCCAGCAGATAGTTGATCATCGCCTCGACGTCGGCGCTGGCCTGGAAGTTCTGGGTCAGCGCGCTGTCGTCGCCGACGCTCACGCCCGGCCAGCCCTTGGCCTTGTCGCCCAGCGCGGACACCAGGTCGGCCGGGTCCGTGCCACTGGCCGCCTTGACCAGCACCTGCGCGGGCAGGCCGCTGGTGGTGTGCGCGGTGAGCAGGTCGGCCGGCAGCACCATGCTCGCGTAACTCGACGGGCTGTCGAGCAGCGCGACCACGCTCACCGGGGCCTGCGCCCCGTCGCCGAGCCGCATGGTGATCTTGTCGCCCAGCTTGATGCCCAGGTCGTCGGCGACGCTCTCGGGCAGCGCCACCGTGGAGCCGATGAGGTTCTTCAACGACCCCGACGTCACCGTGGTGGACAGCACCGAGCCGGCCTGGTTCTCGGCGGAGACGCCGAGCAGGCGCAACGGGTCGCTGCCGTTGCCGTCGTAGGGCTGCTCGATCCAGCCGGAGCTGGTGACCAGCGGCGAGGCCGTGCCGACCCCGGGTGTGCTGCGGATCTGCGCGACCAGGTCCGGCGAGATGCCGCCGGTGCCGGTGCTGACCACGGCGTCGGCCTGCAACTGGTCGGCGTACGCCGCCACCTGGGCCTTCTGCGCCGTGGTCTCCGAGTACACGTTGCCGAGCGCGACCGCGCTGGCGAGCGTGATCGGCGTGAGCGCCGCGGCGAAGGCCACCGCGCGGGCCCGGGAGTTGATCACCGCGAGCGTGGCGTCCTTGCCCGCGACCCGGCGGATGAACGGGCCGAACCGGTCGGCCACGTACGCCATGATCTCCGGCCCGAACAGCGCCACCGCGATCGCGCCGGTCAGCACGGCCGGGCCGCCGATCGCCGACGCCGTGTCGGCGGGCATGAACACCGTGGTGGCGGCGAGCAGCACCGTGGCGGCCGCGAACACCAGCGCGCCCATGCGGCGCAACGGATTCACCTTCGCCCCCGGGATCGCGGCCTCGGCCAGCGCCTGGATCGGCCGGGCCCGCGCCGCGGCCAGCGCCGCGAACCAGGCCGCGCCGTAGGTGATCGCGAGCGTGGCGACGATCCCGCCGGCGAACGCGATGATGTCCTGCCGGAACGCCAGCTCCCCGGGCACGATGCCGATCGACTGGCTGGTCGAGAAGATCTGGTTGCCGATCAGGCTGCCGAGGAACGCGCCGCACACCGCGGCGACCGCGCCGACCGCCATGGTCTCGGCGAGCACCATGCGGTGCACCTGCTTCGGCGTCGCCCCGGTCGCGCGCAGCAAGGCCAGCTCCTGCTGCCGTTGCCGCACGGTCAGGCTGATCGTCGCCGAGACCACCAGCGCCATGACCACCAGCACCATGCCGCCGAACACCGCGGCGAGCAGGATCAGCGGCAGCTGGCTGGCGTCCACGCCGAGGAACTCGGCCGCGCCGCGGTCGTCCCCGGTCAGCACGCTGACGCCCGGGACCTGGTCCGCGATGCGCCCGGCCAGCTCACCGGCGTCCACGCCGTCGGCCGGGAACACCCCGACCAGGCCGACCCGGCCCTGGTGCGTGGAGAAGCGCTGGACGTCGCCGGCCGAGAAGAAGAACGCGGGCGCGGTCACGGTCTGCGCCGGCTCGGCGATCCCGGCGACGGTGAAGCTCTGCTTCTGCCCGTCCACGGCGAGATCGACGGTTCCGCCGGACTTGACCCCGGCCGCGCCCGCCGTGGCTGAATCGAGCACGACCTGGCCCGGCGCCTGGGGCTGGCTGCCTTCACGAAGCTGGTAGCCGCCGAGCGCGGCGGAGTCCCAGCCGTGTCCGGAAAGGACGGACGAGCCGGAGTCCTGTTGCGGGGCACCGCCTTTCAGCAGCGCGGCGGCGAAAGACACGTCCGGCACCGCGCTGCGCACCCCGGGCACGGCGGCGATCTTCGCCACCTGGTCCTCGGGCAGCCCGGCGCGCTCGGCGTACGGCACCACCTGGGACTCTTCGTCCGGCAGCTTGAACCCGGCCGAGCCGCCGACCACCACCGGCACGGACGCCAGCCGCTGCGGCTGGGCCTGCAGCACGATCGCCGTTTCGAACAGCCCGGCGCACGCGATCAGCAGCCCGCAGCCGATCAGGATGGCGACGAACGACGCCAGCGACGCGGCCGCGCGGAACCTCAGGCTCGACAGCGCCAGGTTGAGGATCACCCGCCGCGAACTCATCCCTGCCCCCGGGCCTGCTTGGCCTGGGCGCCGAGCTGCGCCAGGGTGGCCGCGACCGCTTCGACGCTCGGGGTGGCCATCTGCGTCACGATGCGACCGTCCACCAGGAACAGCACAGTGTCCGCATAGGACGCCGCCACCGGGTCGTGCGTGACCATGACGATGGTCTGGCCCGCGCTCACCAGCTCGCGCATCAGCGTGAGCACCTCGAGCGCGGTGTTCGTGTCGAGCGCGCCGGTCGGCTCGTCGGCGAACACCACCGACGGGCGGGCGGCGAGCGCGCGGGCGATCGCCACGCGCTGCTGCTGGCCGCCGGACAGCTCGCCCGGGCGGTGCTTGACCCGCTGGGACAGCCCGACCCGCGCGATCACCTGGTCCACCCAGGCCTGGTCCGGCTCGCGGCCGGCCAGCAGGGTCGGCAGCGTGACGTTCTGCTCCACGTTCAGCGCGGGCATCAGGTTGAACGACTGGAAGATGAACGCGACGTGCTCACGGCGCAGCACCGTCAGCTTGGTCTCGCTCTTGCCCTTCAGGTCGGTCCCGACCAGCGTGACGCGGCCGGAGGTCGGCTTGTCGAGCCCGGCCGCGCAGTGCAGCAGCGTGCTCTTGCCGGAGCCGGACGGGCCCATCACCGCGGTGAAGGTGCCCGCCGGGAAGGAGACGGAGACGCCGGCGAGCGCTTCGACCGCGCTGTCGCCGGAGCCGTAGGTCTTGTGCACCGCGTCCAGCTGGACCGGCGACTCGACTGAGGTCATCGTGGGCACGTCGTTCACTCCGTTCCGCCCCGCGCGCCGCGGCGAGCCGGGTCGAGGTACCACCACAGGGCGAGGGCCGCGCCGCCGATCCCGATCGTCCACAGCCAGAACGGCGATTTGAACGACATGCTGATCACGGTCATGAGCAGCCAGATGATGAACTGCACACCACTGACCACGGCCCAGATCACGGTGACGATCCGCCGGGCGGCGCCACTCGACGAGCGGGTTTCTTCGGTGCTCTCCGGCATGAGGCCCCCCATATCGGCGACGGCGGAGTGGACGGACTAATTGTGTAAGGCTTACACAGTTTAGCGGACCCGGGCCGATCAGGGAAGCCACCCCACCGCGGCCCGGTTCAGCGGGTGTCGCCGGCCGTCGCGCGCAGGCGGCGGTCCCAGTCGCGCACGCCCCAGATGCCCGCGACCAGCACGCCCCCGCCGAGCAGCACCCAGATCAGCCAGAGCGGGTCCCACTGGCCGCCGATCGCGCCGATGAACAGCCAGATCAGCACGTTCACGCCGCCGACCAGCGCCCACAGCCGGGCCGCGAGCCCCGGCGCCGCCTCCAGCAGGGCCGGGGCGGCCTCGCCGGAGCGGCCCTCGACCGCCACTCGCAACGCCGTCCTGGTGGTGGCCAGCCGGACGCGCGCCAGCCGCCGGGCCGCCTCCTGGCCGTCCAGCTGCCCGGTCGAGCGGGCGTGCTCGATCTCGGTCTCCGCCAGCTTCCGGTCCAGCTCGGTCACCCGGCCCAGCCCGAACCGGTTGGTCTCGCTCACGTCCGCTCGCCCCCAGCCCCGATTAGTGTAAGACTTGCACAGTTTACTGAAGGAGACTGCGGAGCGATAGATGCCGACTCAAGACGATCCCGTGGACCTGCCACCGGGGCTGCGTCCCGCGTGGCTCGCCGCGCCGCGGCCCCGGCGCGGGCCCAAGCCGGCGCACACCGTCGCGCAGGTCGTGGCCGCGGCCGTCGAGCTGGCCGACGAGGAGGGCCTGGCCGCCGCGTCACTGCCCAACATCGCCGCCTCGCTCGGGCTGAGCACCAACGCGCTGTACCGCTACGTCGGGTCGAAGGACGAGCTGGTGGTCCTGCTGGCCGACGCCGGCTTCGGGCCGCCGCCCGACGGGCTGGTCTCGGCCGGCGACTGGCGGGCCACCATCCGGGCCTGGACCCGGGCCGCGCTGGAGCGCTACCGCACCCGGCCGTGGCTGCTGGACGTGCCGTTCCGCGGCGGCGCGGTCACCCCGCACCGGCTCCGCTGGACCGAGCTGCTGCTGGCCGCGCTCGACGGCGCCGGACTGTCCGATGTGGACGCACTGGGCTGTGCCCAGCTGGTGGCCGACTTCGCCCGCACCACGGCCGAGCGCCGGCGCGCCCTCGACGACCCGGACTCGGCCGACGCCCCCGCGCGGACCGCGCAGCTGCGCGAGTTCCTGCAGCCGCTGCTCGCCGAGCGGGACTACCCGCGGCTGGCCGCGCTGGCCTCGGCGGGCCGCTATCCCGCGACCAGCACGGTGGAGTTCGGGCTCGACCGCGTGCTCGACGGCATCGCCGGGCTGCTCGCCCCGTCCCGGCCCTGACCCCCGCGCCGCCCAGGCTGCTCAACCAGAGCCGAGCTGGACGAGGCCGGCTGCCGACATCGGCAGCCAACTCCGCCAACCACACAGAGCACGACGGCCCAGCCACGACCACCGGCACCCAACTCCGCGAATCAAACAGAGTCGAGCCAGCCGCCGACGGCCTCGGCGGTCGTCCCGGCGTCGGCGTCGACCAGGCTGAAGTGGTCGCCCGGCACGGTGACCACCGTGTCCGCGCGGTGCCAGGTCGTGCGCCAGGTGCCCGGGTCCTCGCCGTCGCGCGCCGGCTCGCCGCCGGTGGTGAAGCGGCGGTCCGGCCGGACGAGCACGGTCGGCGCCGCGACGTCGGCCAGCTCGACCTCCTCCAGCAGGCCCAGGTAGTGGGCCATCGCGGTCAGCTTGTCGCGGTCGAACGGGCCGTACTGCTCCTCGCGCTCGATCATGCCCGCCGCCATGTCGGCCACGGTGTCCGCGGTAGCCTCGCCGCCGCCGTCCATTTCGTAGCTGTCGAGCAGGACCACGGCCGCCGGCGCGAGGCCGGCCTTCTCCAGCCGCGAAGCCAGCGCGTACGCCAGCACACCGCCGGAGGAGTAGCCGAGCAGCGCGTACGGCTGTCCGTCCGCGCCGAGCCGCACGCTCTCGGCGAGCACGTCCAGCATGGCTTCGACGTCGGCCGGCACCAGCTCACCGGTCAGGAAGCCGGGCGTCGGCAGGGCCGAAAACGCCCGGCTGCCACGGAACTGGGCCGCGAGTTTCGCGTACTGGTACGCGCCGCCCATCGCCGCGGGCGGCGGCACCGCGAGCAGGCGCGGCGCCGCCGGTCCGGCGGCCAGCTCCAGCGGCCGGGGCGGCTCGGCCAGGTCGGCGACTCCGGCGAACTTCGGCCGGAGGTTCGCCGCCGCGCCGAGCAGCGCGATGCCGTCCTCCACCCGGCCGCCGCGGACCGCGTCGAAGAACATCTCCTTCACCGGGTCGCCGGCGGCCGGGGCGGTGCCGGTTCCGGTGAGCAGGCCCAGCAGGTGCTCGGCCAGGCCCGCCGGGGTCCGGTGGTCGAACACGACCGACGCCGGCAGCTCCACCCGGGCCATCTCCGAGATCACGTTGCGCAGCTCGACGGCGGTCAGCGAGTCGAAGCCGAACTCCAGGAAGTGCGCGTCCGGGTCGATCACGTCCGTCCCGTCGTACCCGAGCAGCGCCGCGGCCTGGTCGAGCACGAACTGCCGCAGCCCCTTCTCGGTCAGCTCCAGCGCGCCGGTCTCCTCGACCGGTGCCTCCACGACCGCCCGCCGGGTCCGGGCTGTGGCCCGCTTGGCGGTCCCGGCCGTCTCCGAAAGCTCGGCCCGCCGCAGCACCACCGACCCGGCGGCGGCGACCGGCGCGCCCGCACGGTCCGTCAGCAGCAGGGAAACGGCGTCGTCGCCGATCGGCGTGAGCCGGGCCCGCAGCCGGGCGGCGCCGGTGGCGAAGAGCCGGAAATCGGTCCACTCCGCCGGAACCCCGTCGATCGCGGCCACAGTGGACAGTGCGGTGGCGTGCAGGGCCGCGTCGAGCGCGGCCGGGTGCAGCCCGAACCGGTCGGCGCCCATGCTGGCGTCGAGGTCGAGCTCGGCGAACACCGAGCCGTCCGCGACCCAGGCGGTGCGCAACCGGCGGAAGCCGCGGCCGTAGTCCAACCCGGCGTCGGCGAGCAGGCCGTACAGCTCGGTGACATCGGCGGGGACCGCGCCGGCCGGGGGCCACTGCGTCAGCGGCTCCGGCTCGGGGCCCTCGTCCGAGACCAGTGAGCCCTCCGCGTGCCTGGTCCAGTCGCCACCCTGTCGCGAGTGGACGGTCACCGGCCGCTGCCCATCGTCGCCGGGCTCGCCCACGACCACCTGCAGCTGCGTCTTCTCCTGGCCGAGCACCAGCGGCGCGCCGGTCACCAGCCGGGCCAGCCGACCGCAGCCGACCTCGTCGCCGGCCCGGATCGCCAGCTCGACGAACCCGGCGGCCGGGAACACCGCGGTCCCGCTGACGCGGTGGTCGGCCAGCCACGGGTGGGTGGCCGTCGACAGCGAGCCGGTGAGCACGACCGTCGAGGAGCCGGCCATGGTCAGCACGGCCCCGACGAGCGGGTGCTCGCCGGAGTCCAGGCCGCTGGAGGAAAGGTCGCCGGTCGCCCGGCGGGCCTCCATGTCGACCGACGGCCAGTAGCGGCTGCGGTGGAACGCGTAGTCCGGGAGCGCGATCGTGTTCGCGTGGCGGCCGGTGAACAGCCGCCGCACGTCGAGCCCGGCGCCGGTGACGTGCAGCCTCCCGGCGGCCAGCAGCGCGGACGCCACCTCGGGCCGGTTCTTCCGTAACACAGAGACAAAGGCGACGTCGTCGGTCTCGGTCAGCGCGGCTTGCGCCAGCGCCGTCAGCACCCCGTCGGTGCCCAGTTCCACGAACCGCGTGGCACCGGTCGCGCGCACGGCGTCGGCGAACAGGACCGTGCCACGGCAGTTCGCCACCCACTGCTTCGGGTCGCGCAGCTCGTCGGTGACGGCGGTGCCGGTCACGGTGGACACCACGGCCAGCCGCGGCTCGTCGTAAGTGAGCTCCTCGGCGATCTCCTCGAGCTCCTCCAGGATCTCGTCGAGCAGCGGCGAGTGCACCGCGCAGCCGATCGCGAGCCGGTTGGTGCGCCGGCCCAGCTGCGTGAAGTGTTCGGCGACGGCAAGGACTTCGCCCTCCTCGCCGGACACGACCACGGCCTTGGGCCCGTTCACCGCGGCCAGCGCGGCGCCCGCGCCGAGCAGCGGCGTGACCTCGGCGGCGTCCGCCTCGATCGCGACCACCGCACCGGCCGGCATCTCCGCCATCAGCTGGCCGCGGTGCGCGACCAGCTTGACCGCGTCCTCGAGCGAGAGCACCCCGGCCAGGTGCGCGGCCGCGATCTCGCCGACGGAGTGGCCGACCAGCACGTCCGGCCGCTGGCCCCACGACTCCAGCAGGCGGAACAGCGCCACCTCGAAGGTGAACACCGCGGCCTGGCTGAACTGGGTCCGGTCGAGCAGCTGCGCGCCGACCGAGCCCGGCTCGGCGAACATCACCTCGCGCAGCGAGCGGCCCAGGTGCACGTCGAAGCACTTCGCCACGCGGTCCAGCTCGTGCGCGAACACCGGGAAGGCCTCGTACAGCCCGGCGCCCATGCCGGCGCGCTGGGCGCCCTGGCCGGGCAGCAGGTACGCGGTGGTGCCGCCGGAGCGGGCCCGTCCGGTCACGACGTTCTCCGGCGAAGCACCGTCCGAAGTGGACAACGCGGACAAGGCGGCCCGGACCTGCGCGAGGTCGGCGCCGACCACGGCGGCCCGGTGCGAGAACAACGGCCGGCGGGCGGCCAGCGAGTACGCGACGTCGAGCAGTTCCGGCGACGGGCCGGCCTCGAGCAGCTTCAGCAGGGCGCGCGCCTGGTCCGGCAGCGCCGCGGCGGTCCGGGCCGAAAGCACGAGCGGCGGCAGCTCCCCACCGGGGTCCGCGACCGGCTCGGCGGCCGCGACCGGCTCGACGGGCGCCTGCTCCAGGATCACGTGCGCGTTGGTCCCGCTGTAGCCGAAGGCGGACACCGCAGCGCGGCGGGGACGGTCGACGACGGGCCAGTCGCGGGTCTCGTCGAGCAGCCGGACGGTGCCCGCCGACCAGTCGACGTCGGCGGTCGGCTCCGTGACGTGCAAGGTCCGCGGGAGCACGCCGTGCCGCATCGCCCCGACCATCTTGATCACGCCCGCGACGCCGGCCGCGGCCTGGGTGTGCCCGATGTTGGACTTGACCGAGCCCAGCCACAGCGGCCGGTCCGCGGGCCGTCCCCGGCCGTAGGTGGCGAGCAGCGCGGTGGTTTCGATCCGGTCGCCGAGCGGGGTGCTCGCGCCGTGGCCCTCGACCACGTCCACTTCGGACGCTTCGAGCCCGGCGGTGGCCAGTGCCCGGCGGATCAGCCGCTCCTGGGCCGGGCCGCTCGGCGCGGTGAGGCCGTTGGACGCGCCGTCGGCGTTCACCGCGCTGGCCTTGACGATCGCGAGCACTTCGTGGCCGTTGCGGCGCGCGTCGGAGAGCCGTTCGACGACCAGCACGCCGACGCCCTCGCCCCAGCCGAAGCCATCGGCCGCGGCGGAGTAGGGCTTGCAGCGCCCGTCGCGGGCCACCGCGCCGTCCACGAACTGCGCGAACGGCGCCGGTGAGACGAGCGCGGAGACGCCGGCGACCAGCGCCAGCGAGCAGTCACCGGCGCGCAGTGCCTGCGTCGCCTGGTGCAGCGCGACCAGCGAGGACGAGCACGCGGTGTCCACCGAGACCGCCGGTCCCTCCAGCCCGAAGGCGTAGGCGACCCGGCCGGAGACGACGCTGCTCAGCGCACCGGAGCCGCGGTAGAGGCCGCCGCCCTGGGTCAGCGCGTCACCGGGGTCGTAGTCGGTCTGCATCACGCCGACGAACACCCCGGTCGTGCTTCCCTTGAGCGACAACGGGTCCAGGCCCGCGCCCTGCAGCGCGACCCAGGAGGACTCCATCAGCAGCCGCTGCTGCGGGTCCATCATCACGGCTTCGTTGGGGCTGATGCCGAAGAACGCCGCGTCGAAGTCGGTGGCGTCGGGCACGAACCCGCCCTGCGGCGGCCCGCCGTCCGGTGCGACCTGCTCGATCCAGTGGTCCATGTCCCACGCGCGGTCGTCCGGGAAGTCGCCGATGCCGTCGCCGCCCGCGGCGACCAGGCGCCACAGGTCTTCCGGCGTGGCGACCCCGCCGGGGAACCGGCAGGCCATGCCGACGATCGCGATCGGCTCGTCGGTGCTCGCGACGGCCGGGCCGTCGGCCACCGCGCCGTCGTCCGCGGCATCCCCCAGCAGCGATTCACGAAGGTGCTCCGCCAGGTCGCCGGCGGTCGGGTAGTCGAAGACCAGCGTGGCCGTCAGGGACAGCCCGGTGGCCTCGTTGAGCGTGTTGCGCAGCTCGACCGCGGTGAGCGAGTCGAAACCGAGGTCCTTGAACGCGCGGTCGGCGTCGACCACGTCGGCCGAGCCGTGGCCGAGCACCGCGGCGGCGTGCTGGACGACCAGCTCGCGCAGGTGATCCAGCCGCTTCTCCGCGGGCAGCCGGATCAGCTTGCCCAGCAACGAATCCGCACCGGCTTCCCGGTCGGAGACGGTGCGCCGCGCGGTCGGGACGAGGCCGCGCAGCAGGTCCGGTACCCCACCGGCGTCACGCCACGCGGGCAGGTCCAGCTTGATCGGCACGTACACGTCACCACTCGCGCCGACGGCCGCGTCGAAGAGCGCGAGGCCCTCCTCCGCGGTGAAGGCGCCGAGCGCGCGTTTGCCGTGAGTCTCGCCGGCCATCCCGGCATCGGACTCCCACATGCCCCACGCGAGCGAGTGCGCGGGCTTGCCCTCGGCGCGGCGCCGGGTGGCGAGGGCGTCGAGGAAAGCGTTGGCGGCGGCGTAGTTGCCCTGGCCCGGCGCGCCGAGCACACCGGCGGCCGAGGAGAACGTGACAAACGCCGTGACGTCACCGGCCAGCTCGTGCAGGTGCCAGGCGGCCAGTGCCTTCGGGTTGAAGACGCGGTCGATCCGCTCGGGGGTGAGCGACGGCAGCACGCCGTCGTCGAGCACCCCGGCAGCGTGTACGACGGCGGTGACCGGGTGCTTCTTCAGCAGCGCGCGCACCTTCGCGCGGTCGGCGAGGTCGGTGGCGACCACCTGGGCCTGCGCCCCCAGTTCTTCAAGCTGGGCAACGAGTTCGGCCGCACCGGGCGCGTCCGCGCCGCGCCGGCTGACCAGCAGCAGCTTCTTCGCCCCCTGCCGGGCAAGGTGCACGGCGACGAGCCGGCCCAACGCGCCCGTGCCGCCCGAGAGCAGCACCGTGCCGTCACCCCAGCGCAATGTCGTGTTCGCGGGGTCCGGCAGAGCGCCGTCACCCCAGCCGGACGCTGCGGTCGCAGGGTCCAACGCGGTGCGGGCCAGCCGCGGCGCGTGCACCACACCGTCCACAATGGACACCGAGGACTCGTCGGCGGCCGAGATCGCGGCGAGCTGCCCCGGCGTCGCGTCGCCGTCGACGAGCACGATGCGGCCCGGGTTCTCCACCTGGGCCGAACGCACCAGCCCGGCGACGGCGGCCCCGGCCAGATCGCCGTGGGTCACCACGAGCAGGCGGCCCGATTCCGCCAGCCGGGCCTGGAGCTCGGACAGTGCATTGTGGACGGCCTTCTTCGCGGCCGCCGCGTCCTTTCCGGGCTTCACCTCGTACACCGTGAAGTCGGGCGACGCGGGCGCGTCCGGCAGCGCGATCGGGACCAGGTCCACCCGCAGCAGCGAGTCCGTGCTGCTCGGCACCGCCCGCGCGGCGGCCAGCTGCTCTTCGCTGATCTGGCGCAGCTTCAGCTCACCGACCCGCGCGACGGGCGCGCCAGTGGAGTCCGCGAGCCGCAGCTCCACGGCCTGCGCCCCGGTCGGCCGGATGTGCACGCGCAGCGTGGCGGCGCCGGCGGCCAGCAGCTCGACGTCGGACCACGCGTAGGGCAGGGTCGTGCCCTCCCCAGCGGCCGAGCTGAGCCCGACGGCGTGCAGCGTCGCGTCGAACACCGCGGGGTGCAGGCCGAAAGCCTCGGCGCCGAGCCGGTCCTGCTCGGGCAGCGCGACCTCGGCGTACACGTCTTCGCCGACGCGCCAGGCCGCGCGCAAGCCCTGGAACACCGGGCCGTACGCCATGCCGTGCCCGGCGAGCATTTCGTACATGCCCTCGAGGTCGACCGTCTCGGCCCCCGCCGGGGGCCAGGCGCTCATGTCGAACGTCGCGCTGTCGGAAAGCGCGGCCAGCCGGCCGTCGGCGTGACGCACCCACGCACCGGTGGTGGCGAGATCGTCGGGACGCGAGTGGATGCTGATCGGCCGCGAGCCGTCCTCGGCCGGCATGCCGACGCGCACCTGGATCCGGGCCGCGCCCTTCGCGGGCAGCACCAGCGGCGCGTGCAGCGTGAGGTCTTGGACCCGGCCGCAGCCCGCCTCGTCCCCGGCGCGCACGGCCAGCTCGACAAAAGCCGTGCCGGGCAACAGGATCGCGCCGCCGACCACGTGGTCGTTCAGCCACGGGTGCGTGGCCGCGGAGACCCGGCCGGACAGCACCAGCCCGTCGGCGTCCGCGAGCAGCGTCGCGGCGCCCAGCAGCGGGTGGTCCACCGGGTCGAGGCCGGTCGACGTCACGTCACCGGAGTCCGAGGCGACCTCCAGCCAGTAACGCTGGTGCTGGAAGACATACGTGGGCAACGCGGCCTGCCCGGCACCGCGCGCGGTGAAGTGCGCGGACCAGTCCGGCACCACGCCCCGCACGTGCAGCGTCGCCAGCGCGGTGGCGAGCGCGACGTCCTCGGCGACGTCACGCCGCTGCGCGGGCACGGCGACGGCGGAGTCCGCGGCCGACTGCGGGACCACGGCGGTGAGCGGCGCGTCCGGGCCCAGCTCCAGGAAGCGGTTGACGCCCTCGGCCCCCAGCGCGCGGACCGCGTCGGCGAACCGCACCGGCTGCCGGACGTTGCGCACCCAGTACTCGGGATCGGTCAGCTCCGCGGAAACCTCGGCGCCGGTGACGGACGAGACGACGGTGAGCGCCGGCTGGTGATAGGTCAGGCCCTGGGCCACGGCGCGGAACTCCGCGAGCATCGGCTCCATCAGGCGCGAGTGGAAGGCGTGCGACACCCGCAGCTGCGTCGTCCGGCGCCCGTCTTCGGCGAACTTCGCGGCCACCGCGAGCACGGCGGCCTCTTCCCCGGACAGCACCACCGAACGCGGGCCGTTCACCGCGGCGAGGTCAACCGTCCCTTGTGGATCGTGGGCGGCCACCTCCTCGGGCGTGCCCTCGACGGCGACCATCGCGCCACCGCCCATTTCCCCGCCGCCACCCTCGACGGAGTCACTGCGCGACGCGTTCCTGGATCCAGGCAGCGCCTGCATCAGCTGCCCGCGCGCGGCGACCAGCGCGGCGGCGTCCGCCAGCGACAGCACCCCGGCGCAGTGCGCGGCGGCCAGCTCGCCGATCGAATGCCCGCACACCGCGTCGGGCACCAGGCCCCAGGACTCGAGCAGGCGGAACAGCGCGACCTCGAACGCGAACAGCGCGGCCTGCGTGTTCCCCGTCTGCGCCAGCGCGTCGGCGTCGTTGTTGATCACTTCGCGGATCGGACGGTCCAGGTGCTTGTCCAGCTCGGCGCAGGCCTCGTCGTACGCGGCGGCGAACGCGGGGTACGCGGCCGCCAGCTCGCGGCCCATGCCGGCCCGCTGGGAACCCTGGCCGGAGAACAGGAAGGCGGTGTTCACCTCACCGCGCGCGACGCCGGTGACCGCGCCGGGCGCGCCGTTCGCGAAGGCGGTCAGCGCGGCGAGCAGCTCGGTGTGGTCACGACCGACGACGGCGGCGCGGTGGTCGAGGTGCGTACGCCCGGCCGCCAGCGTGCGGGCCACGTCGAGCACCGGCAAACCCGGCTCAGCGACCAGGTGCTCCGCCAGCCGCACGGCCTGCGCGCGCAACGCTTGCGGCGTCCGGCCGGACAACACGAACGGCACCGCGGCCAGGCCCGCCGCAGCACCGACAGCAGCAGGACCGCCAACCCCGGCAACACCGTCCGCAGAGAGCACAGCGTCCGGCGCCTCCTCGAGGATGATGTGCGCGTTCGTCCCGCTCAGCCCGAAGCACGAAACGGCGCCACGGCGCGGATGCCCGTTGCGCGGCCACTCCCGCGCCTCGGTGAGCAGCTCGACCTGCCCGCTCGCCCAGTCGACGTGCCGGGTCGGCTGATCGACGTGCAGGGTCCGCGGCAGCACGCCGTTGTTCAGCGCCAGCACGATCTTCAGCACCCCGGCGACGCCGGACGCGGCCTGCGTGTGGCCGAGGTTGGACTTGATCGAGCCCAGCCGCAACGGGCTGTGCTCCGGGCGGCCCTGGCCGTAGGTCGCGAGCAGCGCCTGCGCCTCGATCGGGTCGCCGAGCTTGGTGGCGGTGCCGTGCGCCTCGACGACGTCGACCTCCTCGGCCGCGACGTTCGCGTTGGCCAGCGCCTGCCGGATCACCCGCTGCTGGGCCGGGCCGTTGGGCGCGGTCATGCCGTTGGACGCGCCGTCCTGGTTGATCGCGGTGCCGCGCACGAGCGCGAGCACGGGGTGGCCGTGGCGGCGCGCGTCGGACAGGCGCTCGACGAGCAGCATGCCGCAGCCCTCGGACCAGCCGGTGCCGTCGGCGGAGTCGGCGAACGCGCGGCAGCGGGCACTGCGCGCGAGCGTGCCGTCGAGGGAGAACTCGACGAAGGTGCGCGGCGTGGACATCACCGAGACGCCGCCGGCCAGCGCCAGCGAGCACTCGCCGGAACGCAGGGCCTGCACCGCCAGGTGCAGCGCGACGAGCGAGGACGAGCACGCGGTGTCGATCGTCACCGCGGGTCCTTCGAGCCCGAAGGTGTAGGCGAGCCGGCCGGAGATCACGCCGGACGAGCCGTAACTACCCTGGTAGTTGTGGTACATCGTGCCGGCGAACACGCCGGTGCGGCTGCCCTTCACCGAGTGCGGCGCGATGCCCGCCCGTTCGAAGGCCTCCCACGAGGTCTCCAGCAGCAGCCGCTGCTGCGGGTCCATCAGCAGTGCTTCACGCGGGCTGATGCCGAACAGGTCGGCGTCGAAGTCGAGGGCGTCGTGGAGGAAACCGCCTTCGCGCACGTAACTGGAGCCGGGGCGCTCACCGGTGGGGTCGTAGATCCGGTCGAGGTCCCAGCCGCGGTTCGCCGGGAACTCCCCGATCGCGTCGACCCCGCCGTCGAGGAGCCGCCAGAGGTCCTCCGGCGTGTTGGCCCCGCCCGGCAGCCGGCAGGCCATGCCGACGATCGCGATCGGCTCGCGCGCGGCGTCGGTCAGCCGGCGGTTCTTGTCCCGCAGCCGTTCGGTCTCCTTCAGCGACGCCCGGAGCGCACCGACCAGTTTTTCCTCGGAGTTGCCCACGTGTCCTCGTTCCTTCCACGCCACTTAACGCCGGACCGAGGTGACGATACGAGCGCCGCGGTCGCCCGACCCACCCCTAACAGCCCCAGGAACACCGGCCTGACGCGGCCGCCAAGGTCCGCTTTAGACGGTCTTTAGGGGTTGTCGCTGCCACCCGGGAATGTCAGATTTCCTTCAGCTTCAAGGATTTCTCGCACTTCACGAATGTCACCGTGCTCGGAGCTCGCCGAACAGACTGGGGAATCGGTATGCACAGGAAAATTCGCAAACTGCTGGTCGTGGGAGCGCACGGCGACGACGAGACGCTCGGCGCCGGCGGCACCATCGCCCGCCTCGCCGACGAGGGCGTGGTGGTGTCGCTCTGCATCCTGACCAACGACGACGGCTCGCGCTCGGCGACCGGCGCCGGCGTCACCAACCGCACCTCCGCGATCGAGCTGGCGGCGAAGACGCTGGGGGTCGAGCGCGTGAGCATCAGCGAGTTCGGGGACAACCGGCTCGACGCCATCAGCCACCTGGAGCTCAACCGCGTGGTGGAGCGCGAGGTCCGCGACTTCGAGCCGGACACCATCCTGACCACCAGCATGTGCGACCTGAGCACCGACCACTCGCTGGTCAGCCGGGCCGCGCGGGTCGCGGGCCGGCCCGGCAAGGGCAGCGTGCAGGAGGTGCGCACGTTCGAGATCCGGTCGGCCACCGACGTCGGTGAGGCTTCGGGCCTCCCGGTCGCCTTCCGGCCCAACTTGTGGCAGCGCCTCGACGAGACGCACCTGGAGCGCAAGCTCGAAGCGCTGCGGGCGTATGGCAAGGAGCTGGAGCCGTGGCCCAACCCACGCAGCGAGCGCGGGGTCCGCGCGCTCGCCGAATACCGGGGCTCGCAGGTTTCCGCCGGCCTGGCCGAGGCCTTCGAAATCGTCCGGATCGTCCACTGAGGACCGTTTACGGGGGTGCCGATCCCGCCGTTCCCGAGAGACCATTACTTGCCGTGCCAGAAACGGGTGACCAGGAATGACCAGTACTGTCGCTGAATACGAAACCATCGCCGAACTGAACAAGCTGACCTCCGTCGCGGTGATCGGGATGGGCTACGTCGGGCTGCCGACCGCGCTCGGCCTGCACGCCGGCGGGGTCGGGGTGATCGGCATCGACCTGTCGCAGAACCGCCTCGACGCGATCCGCTCCGGCGAGGTCGACCTGATCGAGAGCGACCACCGCCGGCTCGAGAAGGCCGTGCACCAGGAGGACTTCCAGCTCACCGCGGACTCCGCCCGGATGGCCGAGGCCGACGCGGTGCTGGTGTGCGTGCCGACCGGGCTCGACGAGTACCTGATGCCGGACCTCGGCCCGCTGGAGAGCGCGTGCGCGGAGCTGATCGCCCACGCGCGGGCCGGCCAGACGCTGATCCTGACCTCCACCAGCTACGTCGGCACCGCCCAGCGGCTGCTGGTGAAACCGCTGGCGGCCAAGGGTTTCAAGGTGGGCCGGGACATCTTCGTCGCGTCCAGCCCGGAGCGGATCGACCCGGGCAACGTCACGCACACGCAGGCCGAGACGCCGCGCGTGCTGGGCGGCACGACCCCCGCGTGCACCGCGATGGCGCAGCGCGTGATCAACGTGCTCACCCCCGCGGTGCACTGCGTCAGCTCGCCGGAGACGGCGGAGATGACCAAGCTGTACGAGAACACCTTCCGCGCGGTGAACATCGCGCTGGCCAACGAGTTCGCGGAGATCAGCGACGGCTTCTCGATCGACCCGATCGAGGTGATCGACGCGGCGGCGAGCAAGCCGTACGGGTTCATGGCCTTCCACCCCGGCCCCGGCGTCGGCGGCCACTGCATCCCCTGCGACCCGCACTACCTGCTGTGGCAGCTGCGCGCGACGCAGAGCAACGCGCCGCTCGTCACGCAGGCCATGCACGCCATCGCCGAACGGCCGAAGCAGGTCGTGGAGCGGGTGCAGAACACGCTGTCCAAGGACGGCAAGGGCCTGGCGGGCGCGCGGGTCGTGGTCGTCGGCGTGACGTACAAGCCCGGAGTGCAGGACGTGCGCTCGTCCTCGGCGCTGGACATCATCGACCTGCTCGCCGCGAAGGGCGCGAAGGTCGGCTACTACGACCCGCTCGTGCCGAACGTGCGCGTCACCGGCGGCTCGCTCGACAGCGTCGTCGAGCCGGACGGCGGCGACTGGGACATCGCGCTGATCCACACCGTCCAGCCCGGCCACGGCTACGACTGGCTCGGCCAGGTCGGCACCATCGTCGACGCCACCTACCGCTTCGACCCCGCGCTCTTCGGCAACTGACATGAGATCCGCGGCGCTCCGCCGCGGCCCCGGAAAGACTGAGACCCGCGGCGCTCCGCCACGGCCCGGAACAGACTGAGAGAGGACTACCAGTGCGTTACCTCATCACCGGCGGAGCCGGGTTCATCGGCTCCCACCTCACCGAGCACCTCCTCGGCCTCGGCCACGAGGTCGTCGCCCTCGACAACCTCAGCACCGGCACCCTCGACAACCTCGCCGGCGTCGCCGGGCACGCGGGCTTCCGCTTCGTCCGCGGCTCGGTGACCGACCCGGCCGCGGTCGAGTCCTGCATGGCCGGCATCGACGCGGTGTTCCACCTCGCCGCCGCGGTGGGCGTGTTCACCATCCTGGACAAGACGATGGAGAGCCTGCGCACCAACCTGCACGGCACCGAGAACCTGCTCGACGCCTCGCTGCGCCACGACGTGCCGATTCTGGTGGCCTCCACCAGCGAGATCTACGGCAAGAACACCGCCGACGGCCTGACCGAGGACGCCGACCGGATCATCGGCTCGCCGCTGAAGAACCGCTGGTCCTACGCCGAAGCCAAGGCGCTGGACGAGACCTTCGCCCACCTCTACGCGGTGGAGCACGGCCTGCGCACGGTGATCGTGCGGCCGTTCAACACCGTCGGCCCGCGCCAGACCGGGCGGTACGGCATGGTCATCCCGCGGTTCGTCACGCAGGCGCTGGCGGGCGAGCCGATCACCGTCTTCGGCGACGGCCAGCAGACCCGCTGCTTCTGCCACGTGCACGACGTGGTGCCCGCGCTGGTCGCGCTGCTGTCCGACGAATCCGCGTACGGCAAGGTGTTCAACCTCGGCAGCACCGAGCAGACCACCATCTCGCAGCTCGCCGAGCGCGTGATCACCAAGACGGATTCCGAAAGCGTCATCGCGAAGGTCCCGTACGAGGAGGCGTACGGCGAAGGCTACGAGGACATGCAGCGCCGCATCCCGGACTGCAACCGCGCGTACAACCAGATCGGCTTCGTCCCGACGCGCACCCTCGACGACATCATCGACGCGGTGGTCGCCGACCGTCGCCCCTGATTGCTCTTTCACGCGAGGAAGGCCGCGTCCCGTTGGGGGCGCGGCCTTCCTCGCGTGCTCAGTGCGCGGCGTTCAGCCTCAGCCCACTGCCACGCCGCCGAGCTTGCGGTACACCCGGTTGAGGTGCTCGCGGACCGCGTTCGCGGAAACCCCCAGAGCCTCCGCGATCGCGTCGATCCCCGTGCCGGCCGCCGCCAGCTCGGCCACCCGCAGTTCGACCTCGTCGAGCATCACAACCCGCTTTCGGCGCCGGCCAGTTCGTTCGCCAGCGCGGAGCGGCCGGGCACGCCGAGCTTGCGGTACACCCGCGTCAAGTGCTGTTCCACCGTGCTCACGGTGATGTACAGCGCCTCCGAGATCTGCCGGTTGGTCCGCCCGTGCGCCGCCAGCTCGGCGACCCGCAGCTCCGCCTCGCTCAGCGCCACCGGGTTCCCCGTCCCGCCGTCCGGCTCCGGCGCGGCCGTGACCGGCCGTGGCACCGGCCTCGGCGCCGGTGCCCGGGACGCCGCCGAGGACGCCTGCCGCGGCACGTGCACCGGCTTGACCAGGCCGGCCGAGCGTTCCGCCCGCTGGCCCAATTGGTTCAGCGTCCGCAGGGTTTTCGCCAGTTCCAGCCGGTCGCCGGACGCCTTGAACGCCTCGGCCGCACGGTTGAGCAGCCCGGGGCGCGCCGCGCTGTCGCCCGCGAGGGCCAGCACCCGCAGGGCCGAGCCCTGGGAGTAACTGTCGGTCGGGGCCGAGCAGCCGAGCTGCTGCTTGGCCAGCTCGACGGCGAGCGTCGGGTTGCCCAGCCGCAGGTTCGCCTCGGCGAGATCGGTGCGCCAGGGCACGATCGCCGGCAGGTCGAGATTCCGCTCCCGCAGGATTCGCTGGCACTGCTGGAAATCGCTGACCGCGGCGAGCCCCCGGTTCGTCGCCAGGTGGAACTGCCCGCGGGCCCGCAGGTAGCGGACGCCGCCCAGAGTCGTGAACACCACGTCCGGCACCGGGCGCCGCAGCACGGCGGCCGCGGCCTTGAACGCGCCGGCCGCGGTGTGCGCGCTCAGCAGCGTGGCCAGCGGGTAGCTGATCGCGACGCCCCAGTTCGGCGCGTCCAGCAGTGCCAGCGCGCGGGCGGCCTGCTCGGTCGCGGCGGCGACGTCGCCCCGGCGCAGCACCAGGCTCGCGCCGAGCGCGTCGAGCATCGCCTTCCACGTCACCGCGCCGCGGTACTCGGCCTCCTCGCCGAGCGAGGTGCACCAGCCCTCGGCCCGGTCGGCTTTCCCGTCGTAGGCCAGCGCCAGTATCGCGGTGGCCAGCGCCTCGAGCGAGGTGTCGGAAAGCCGGCAGTTCTGCAGAATCCGCTCCGCACAAGCGGAAGTCGCCTCGCCGCCGCCGGTACGCCAGACCGCGCCGAGGGTGTTCGCGGTGTGCAGCCACGGGTCGCCGGACTCGGGCACCGCCGTTTCGGCCAGTGCGGGGGTGACGCCGTAATGCCACTGCCCGGCCAGGCTCAGCTCGGCCGCGGTGCGCGGGTCGAGCGGCTCGACGTCGTCGCCGAGCGCGGTGAACGCGCGCTCGAACGTCTCCCGCTCGCCGAACCACAGCGACTGCCGCACGAGCGCGATCCGGTCCGACTGGTCCAGCTGGTCCCCGCCCCGGCGCAGGCATTCCAGGTGCGGCGCCGCCGCGGCCGGGTTGACCCGCCAGGTGATCTTGGCCAGCAGCTGGGAAATCGTCTGCTGCTCCCACTTCGCCGTCGAAACGGACGCGGCCAGCTTGAGGCACCGGGTGGCGAAGTCGACGTCGTCGCCGAGCATCACCTGTTCCGCGGCTTCGACCAGCACCGGCAGCGCCCAGTCGGCTGCCGCTTCGCCCGCCGCGACCAAATGCCGGGCGACGTCCGCCGCGGCCAGGCCCCGGGCGTGCTTCACCTCGGCGGCCCGGACGTGCAGCCGCACCTTCTCCGGCCCGCGCAGCCCGCCCACCACGGCCGCGGCGGCCGGCCGCTGCCGGAACCGGACGCCGGTGACCAGGCCGCTGTCGGCCAGTACTCCGGCGGACGCCTCGGCGTCGAGCGGATCGACCCCGGCGACGGCGGCCACGGCGTCGGTCGTGACGTCGGTGTCCAGCACCGCGATCGCGGTCGCCACCTCGCGCAGCGGCGAGCCGTAGCGGTGCAGCAGGCGCTGGACCGCCTCGGAGTAGGCGAGGCCGACCCGGCTGTCGTCGGCGTCGCCGCGGTAGGCGTCGAGCAAAGCGTTGACCAGCAACGGATTCCCGGCGGTCAGCTCGTGGATCCGCTCGGGCACGCCGTCGTGGCCGGCCGCCGCGACCAGCTCCGCGATGGCGGCCACCGAAAGCGGCGTCAGCTGCACGTGCCGGTGCGGCTGGGCGGCGAACGGCAGCCCGTCCCCGGTGTACCAGCTGTCCGGGTGGCTCAGCACGAGCAGCAGCGAGGACGAGCGGGTCCGGCGCTGCAGCCGGAGCAGCAGCCGCGCGGAAGTCTCGTCCACGTGGTGGAGGTCGTCGACCGCCACCAGCACCGCGCGTTCGCGGGCCAGCCGGTGCACCGCGCTGGCGAGACCGGCGATCCGCTCGTCCGCGTCACCCTCGGTGAGCGGCCCGGTGACGGCCCTCGGCAGCGCTGGCCCGGCCAGCAGCTGGTCGATCACCCCGCCGTCCACGTCCCGCTCGTCGGCCGCGCCGGCCGCGGTGAGCGTGAGGATGCCCAGCTCCCTGGCCCGCGCCACCACCCGGTTCTGCACCTGCGACTTGCCGCTGGCCGGTCCCCCGCCGACCAGCACGGTTTCCCCCGCGCCGGCGTCGCACTCGATCAGTAGCCCCTCGATGAACGCCAATGCCTCCTGCGGATCGTTTCGGCGGTTCTGCCCCCAGTTCACGCCCATGGTCAGCTCCTCGACGCAGGCGGTCATCTTCCTGCCCTGACGACGGTTCCAGCCGTGCCCTAAGTGCAGCCAACCGCGATCTAAAGTCACCCGAAGGGGCGTCTTGACTACGGACTGTCGCTACCGCTAAAGGCGCCCTTGGCCCAAGAGCTAGGGGTTGCCGGGCCGCCGCGCGCCCCGAAGACTTCCTGAACTGTGACTGCCGTGAACGAGACTTCGAGCCGATGGATCCGGCGCTTCCACCAGGCGGGCGACGCGCGCGTGCGGCTGATCTGCCTGCCGCACGCGGGTGGTTCGGCGACCGCGTACTTCCCGTTTTCGCGCGCGGCCGTCGCGGCCGGGCTGGACGCCGACGTCGTCGCCGTGCAGTACCCGGGACGCCAGGACCGTCGCGCGGAGCGGTGTTATGACGACGTCGGCGAGATGGCCGACGCGATCGCCGAGGACCTCGGCCCGTGGTCCGACCGCCCGCTGGCGCTGTTCGGCCACAGCATGGGCGCCACTGTCGGCTACGAGGTGGCGCGCCGGCTGGAGGCCCGGGGCGCGGATCTGCTGGGCCTGTTCGCGTCCGCCTGCCGGGCGCCGTCCCAGCAGCGGATCGAGTACGTCCACCAGCGCGACGACGACGGTCTCATCGCCGCGCTCAAGGAGCTGAGCGGCACGGACAGCGCGGTACTGGGCGACGACGAGCTGTTGCGCATGGTGCTGCCCGCCGTCCGCGGGGACTACACCGCCGTGGAGACCTACCGGCACGACGGCGGGCCCGAGCTGGTCTGCCCGATCCAGGTGCTGGTGGGCGACACGGACCCGGTGACCGACCTGGCGGAGGCGGCTGCCTGGCGCGCGCACACGAGGAGCGCCTGCGCCGTGGAAGTCTTCCCCGGCGGCCACTTCTACCTGAACGACCGGCTGGACGCCGTCCTGACCACGGTGGCGGCGAGGCTGCGCGAGTGGCTCGGGTAGGGGTGAGGAAACCCCACCTCGCCTTCAGGTGCGGGCCCCATGGTTCCGCGGGCCCGGATTCGCGAAACTGGTTACAGCAAACAGAACAGCCCCGGAACCACCAGCCCTCGGAGGAAGTCATGATGGCGATCCAGACCGCTCCCGGCGTCACCCAGCGGATGCTCCCCAACGGCCACCTCGAGCTGTCCTGCCGCGCCACCTGCCGCCAGGTCGAGTGCGAGCCCGTCGCCGCCGCCATGTGGATCGCCCTCAAGCAGCACAACGGCGACGTCGACCGCGCCGCGGACGTCCTGTCCGCCCTCTGGGAAACCGACACCGAAGACACCCGCTACGACATCATCGCCCTGGCCGGCTCGCTCTGCTCCCTGGGGTTGCTGACCGAGGTCTGAGCTTCGGGCTCGGGTTGGTTTCTTGAGACTTCCGACTTGGATCTTGGCTTGCTGGTGTTGTCGCCCTGGAGGCTTGCCGGCCTCGAGGCTCGCCAGTCTTGAGGCTCGCCGATCTTGCCAGCTTGAGGCTTGCAGGTCCTGAGAGCCGCCGGTCTTGCCACTTTGAAGGCTCGCGGGTCTTGCCACTCGAGGTTCGCAGGCCTTGAGACGTTTGGCTTTGCCGGTCTTGCCGCTTGAGGTTTGCCGGTCCTGAGACCTGCCGGCTTTGCCGCCATGCAGACTCGCCGGTCTTGCCGATCTCGACACCCGAGGTTTGCAAGTCTTGAGACTCGGGATGCTCTCGGGCGTGGTCGCCGCTTCGGCCGATCCGCCACCGTATCCACCCTGTGCCACCGTATCCACCCTGTGCCAACGTTTCAGCCGCGAGCTGACTTCCGCCGCACCACCACCGCCGCCATCTTCGCGCCAACACCACCGCTGCCGCGCGACCACCACCGCACCACAGCATCGCGACCGTCGCCGTCGCCACGCGGCCACCACCGCACCACGACCGTCGCCACGCGGCAACCGCCTAACGCCGCAAGTCGCCACAGCCCACCACCGCCACGCGGCCACCGCCGCCGCACCGCGACCGCCGTGGCCGCCGCGCGACCACCGCCCAAGGCCGCGAGTCGCCACCGCACCGCACCACATCCCGCTTCACCGGTGCGCTACCCCCCGGATCGACACAGCAACGCTGCTCCACATTCCTTCATCCGATGCAATCCCCCCGCCCCCCCGTCTCCGACACACCAGCACCCATCCGGTTTCCCCACTACCGCCCCAAAATCGCGCCCTCCCTCCACTGATCCTGTCCCCAGCGTACTCGGCAACACGACCTCCAGTCCCGTCGAAGTCCTTTGTGGACACACTTATCCACATCACCCGATCGATATCGTGCACATGTTCGACCACCGCCGTAACCTGTACCTATGAGCTACTCCGAAGACCTCTGGCAGGTCAACGAAGCAGCGCTGGCGGCCAGTCTCACCGACTCCACAGCGCGAATCCGCCGCGCCGAAGCGGAGCGGCTGGAAACGATCGCGGAAGTCGCCCGGCGCGGCGTTGCGCGGCTGTACGGGTACCGGTCCTTGGCCTCATGGCTGATGGACCTGCTCGGTATTTCCCGCAGCACAGCGAACAAGCTCGTCCGGCGCGCCGGTGCCCTCTACCCCGGTTCGCACGTCGACGGATCCGAACTCCCCGCGCTGGCCCCGCATACCGCCAAGGCTGCCGCGGAAGGACGCCTCGACAACGAAAAGATCGACGCGATCCTCTTGGCGCTGCGCAAGATCCCGGCAGAACACCGTGCGAGCACGGAAGAGATCCTCGTGCGCTTGGCCGGCACGTCGACCCATCGCGAGATCACCGTCGCGGCGGAACGCATCCTCGCGCATCTCGACCCCGATGGCGCCGAGCCTCCGGGCGACGAGCCGGCCCCACCCCGTCGTGAGCTGTCCCTGCACCGCCGCAAAGACGGTTTCTGGCGGATCTCCGGCCTGCTCGACGAGCTGACCGGCACGAAAACGCGCGCTCTGCTCGAAGCGTTGGAGTCCCAGCGCGGCACAACAGCCGAGGGCACCGTCGCCCGCCGAGGTCCCGACAGCGGCCGCGAAATTCGTGCCGACGCGTTCGCGGATCTCGTCGACCTCGCACTGGTTTGCCCCGACCTGCCCGCGCACGTGGGTGACCGGGCCACCGTGGTGGTCACGGTCGACCTGGCCGACCTGGCCGCCGCGACCGGTCAGGCAACTCTCGACGCGACGGGCAAGATCAGCGCGAGCCGCGCTCGCCGGCTGGCCTGCGACGCCCGGGTCCTGCCCGCGGTGCTGGGAACGAAAAGCCAGGTACTCGACCTTGGCCGCAGCAAGCGCATCATCAGCTCTGCCCAGCGGCAAGCACTGTCCTTACGCGACCGTGGTTGCGCGTTCCCGGGCTGTCGAAGACCGCCGAAGCACTGCGAGGGCCACCACATCGTCCATTGGGCCAACGGCGGCACCACCGACCTCGACAACCTGGTGTTGCTCTGCAGCTACCACCATCATGTCCTGCACGACGCCGGGTGGAAGGTCCGCATCGCGCCCGACGGGCTGCCGGAGTTCATCCCGCCGGTTCTGCTCGACCCGGCGCAACAGCCACGACGCAACATCAACCATGTCCCCCTGGCGGCCTGACGGCGTGGTGAAGGGCCGCCTGTGGGGGGGGGTCCAGCCGGGGGTCTTCCCCGCCGTTCAGCCCTTGGCCTCCAGTTCCTCGTCCAGCAGGGCGAACAGCTCGTCGGCGGTGGCTTCCTGCAGGTCGTCGCCGGCGGAGTAGGCGGTGATCAGGGCCGTCAAGCGGGCCACGACCTTCGTGCGGCCCGCCTCGTCCAGCACCGCTTCCCGCAGGGCCGCCTCCAGCCCGGAGAGCTGGGAGTCCACCGGGGACGACGCGTCGGCCAGGCCCTCGCCCAGGAACTCGGCGAGCGCGGCAGCCGACGGGTGGTCGAAGATGAGCGTGGCCGGCAAGCGCTTGCCCGTCACGGTGTCCAGCCGGTTGCGCAGCTCGATCGCGGTCAGGGAGTCGAAGCCCAGCTCGATGAAGCCCTTGCGCGGGTCCACCGCGTCGCGCTTCTCGTGGCCCAGCACCACCGCCGCCGTGCCGCAGACGAGGTCGAGCAGCGCCCGGCCCCGTTCCGCGGCGGGCAGCGCGGTGATCCGCGACCACGAGTCGTCGACGACCTCGGCGCGACGCCTGGCCGTGCCACCACGCGCGGCACCAGAAGCAAGGCCGCGCAGCATGGCCGGCACGTGTGCGTCGGCCCGCAGGCCGGACATGTCCAGCCGCACCGGAACCAGCGACGGCTGCGCGGTGCCGAACGTCGCGTCGAACAGTTCCAGCCCGTCCGCGAACGACAGCCCGAACACGCCCGAGCGGGCCATCCGGATCAGGTCCGTTTCGGCCAGCTCGCCGGACATGCCGCCCTCGGACCACAGCCCCCACGCCAGCGACACGGCGGGTTTGCCGAGCGCGGCGCGATGGTGGGCCAGCGCGTCGAGGAACACGTTCGCGGCCGAGTAGTTGGCCTGGCCCGCCGCGCCGAGCGTGCCGCCGGCCGACGAGTACAGCACGAAGGCCGCCAGGTCCAGCTCCGCGGTCAGCTCGTGCAGGTGCCACGCCGCGTCCACCTTGGGACGCAGCACGGTGTCCATCCGCTCGGGCGTCAACGCGAGCAGCACACCGTCGTCGACCACGCCGGCCGTGTGGATCACCGCGGTCAGCGGGTGCTCGGCCGGCACGCCGGCGATCAACGCCGCCGCAGCCTCGCGGTCGGCCAGATCGCAGGCCTCGATCGTGACCGAGGCGCCCAGTTCCGCCAGCGAGGCGGTCAGCTCCGCCGCCCCCGGGGCCGCCGCACCCCGGCGGCTGGTGATCAGGAGGTGGCGCACCCCGTACGCGGTCACCAGGTGCCGCGCGATCAGCTGCCCGAGCACCCCCGTGCCCCCGGTGACCAGCGCCGTTCCTTCGGGGTCAAGCGAAGCCGGGCTCTCCGGTGCGGGCACGAACTTCGCCAGCCGGTGCACCAGGACCGCACCGTCCCGGACGGCGACCCCCGGCTCGTCGGCGTACATCGCGCCGAGCACCGAGCCCAGTGGCAGCTCGCCGCCGTCGAGGTCCACCACCATGAAACGGTCCGGGTACTCCAGCTGCGCGGTCCGGATCACGCCCCACAAACCGGCGTGCGTCAGGTCTTCGGCGCCCTCTTCGGGCCGGGTGGCGATCGCGCCGGCCGCGGCCACGACCAGCCGTGACGCCGCCAGCGCCTCCTCGCCCACCCACGCCTGCGCCAGCGCCAGCAGCCGGTGCACGGCTTCCCGCGCGGCCTGCGGCGAAGCCGATTCCGGCGCCACGAACGGCGCGAACACCACGTCCGGCACCGCCGCCCCGCCGTCGACCGCGGCCACCAGGCCGGCCAGGTCCACATAGGACTCTCCCGGCAGGCCGAACGCCGGGCCGCCCAGCACGGCGCACCGCCCGGTCGCGGCGGCCTCACCCGGCCACGGCACCCAGTCGACGCGGAACAGCGAGTCGTCCACGGCCGAGCGCGCCGCCGGGGCGAACGCGTCGGCCGCGATCGGCCGCAGTGCCAGCGATTCCACGGTCAGCACCGGCGCGCCGGCCGGGTCCGTGGCCGTCAGCGAGACGGTGTTCTCGACCTCCGACGAGATCAGCACCCGCAGGCTCGGCGCCCCGGCCGCGTGCAGCGAAACCCCGGACCACGCGAACGGCAGCACGGCCTCGTCCGCGGTCGGCCCGGCGAGGCCGATCGTGTGCAGCGCGGCGTCCAGCAGCGCCGGGTGCAGGCCGAACGCGCCCGCGTCCACGTGCTCGGGCAACGCCACCTCGGCGGCCAGCCGGTCGCCCGCGCGCCAGGCCCGGCGCAACCCCGCGAACACCGGCCCGTAGTCGAAGCCCTGAGCGGCCAGCTCGTCATAGCGCTCGGTCACGTCGATCTCGACCGCGCCGGGCGGCGGCCACGACACCGGCGAAGAGGTCGGCGGGGCCGAAGGTGACAGCCAGCCGCTGCCGTGTTGCGTCCACTCGTCCGACGGCCCGTCGTCCGGCTGCGAGTAGATGCCGAGCGAGCGGCGGCCGGACTCGTCCGCGGCGCCGACCACCACTTGCAGCCGCGTCCCGCCCTGCTCAGGCAGGATCAGCGGGGCCGCGAGCGTCAGCTCGTCCAGCCGGCCGCAGCCGGCCTCGTCACCGGCCCGGATCGCCAGCTCCACGAACGCGGTGCCGGGGAACAGCGCCGAGCCCTGCACCAGATGGTCGGCGAGCCACGTCTGGGTCCGCAGCGAAAGCTTGCCGGTGAGCACAACACCGCCGGAATCGGCCGCCACCACGACGGCGCCCAGCAACGGGTGTCCCGCGTCGAGCTGCCCGACCTCGGCGACCCCGCGGACGCGGGCGCCGGTCGGGTTCTCCAGCCAGTAACGCTTGCGCTGGAAGGCATACGTCGGCAGCTCGACCACCGCGCCACCGGCGTAGAACGCAGGGAAGTCCACAGTGGAACCGCCGACGAAGAGCGTCGCGACCGCGGCGGCCGCCGACTCGGCTTCGGGACGGTCCTTGCGCAGCACCGGCACGAACGTCGCCTGCTCGTCCGCGCCCAGGCAGGTCTGCCCCATCGCGGTGAGCACCGCCGAAGGACCGACCTCGACGAACGTGGTGACGCCCGCGTCGAGCAGCGTGCGGACCCCGTCGGCGAACCGGACGGCGTCGCGGACCTGCCTCACCCAGTACTCCGGCGAGGCCAGGTCGGCGTCGGGGGAAACCGTGGAGATGATCGGGATCTCGGGCGCGCGATAGGTCAGATTGCGGGCGATGAAGGCGAAGTCCGCCAGCATCGGCTCCATCAGCGACGAGTGGAACGCGTGCGAAACCTTCAGCCGCGACGTCTGCTCGAACTTCGACGCCACGGTGAGCACCGCGTCCTCGTCACCGGAGAGCACCACGGATGCCGGCCCGTTCACGGCGGCGATCGACACCCCATCGGTCAGCAGCGGCAGGACGTCCGCTTCGGTCGCGGCCACGGCGACCATCGCGCCTCCGGCCGGCAACGCCTGCATCAACCGCGCCCGGGCCGTCACCAGCGTGCAGGCGTCCTCGAGCGAGAGCACGCCGGCGACGTGCGCCGCGGCCAGCTCGCCGATCGAGTGTCCCAGCAGGTAGTCCGGCCGGACGCCCCAGGACTCCAGCAGCCGGAATACCGCGACCTCGACCGCGAACAGCGCGGGCTGCGTGTACCCGGTCTCGCCGGAGCCGAGCACGGTCCGCAGCGGGACGTCCAGGTGCTTGTCCAGCTCGGCGGCCACCAGGTCGAAGACCTCGGCGAACGCCGGGTACGCCGCGGCCAGCTCCAGCCCCATCCCGGCGCGCTGCGCGCCCTGGCCGGTGAACAGGAACGCGGTGCGCCCCGCCGCGGCAGCGTTCTCAGCCGAGCCCTCGACGATCCCCGCGGGCGCCCGGCCCGCCGCGAACTCGCCGAGCGCCCGGACCGCACCGGCCCGATCGGCGGCCACGACACCGGCGCGGTGCTCCGCGAGCGTGCGGGTGGTCGCCAGCGAGAACCCGATGTCCGCAGTGGACGCGTCCGTGGCGAACTCGGCAAGGCTGCCCGCCTGGGCCCGCAGGGCTTCCGGGTCGTTGGCGGACAGGAGCCACGTCACCGGGGCCGAGTCCGTCGCATCCCCGGCCGCAACAGGATCACCCTGCTCGACGATCACGTGCGCGTTGGTCCCGCTGATGCCGAACGAGGACACCCCGGCCCGCCGGGCCCGCCCGGTCTCCGGCCACGGCCGCTGCTCACTGAGCAGCGAGACCGTGTCCGTCCATTCGACGTGCGGTGACGGCTCTTCCGCGTGCAGTGTGCGGGGCAGGACGCCGCGCCGCAGCGCCTCCACCATCTTGATCACGCCGCCGACCCCGGCGGCCGCCTGGGTGTGGCCGACGTTCGACTTGAACGAGCCCACGTGCAGCGGACGCTCCGGCGTGGCCACCTTGCCGTAGGTCGCGATCAGCGCCTGCGCCTCGATCGGGTCGCCCAGCTTCGTGCCGGTGCCGTGCGCCTCGACGGCGTCCACATCGGACAGTCCCAGCCCGGCGTCGGCCAGCGCCGCGCGGATCACGCGCTGCTGGGCCGGGCCGTTGGGGACGGTGATGCCGCTCGACGCGCCGTCGGAGTTCACCGCGCTGCCCCGCAGCACCGCCAGCACGTGGTGGCCGTTCTTCCGCGCGTCGGAAAGCCGTTCCAGCAACAGCATCCCGGCGCCCTCGGAGCAGCCGACGCCGTCGGCGCCGCTGCCGAACGCCTTGCAGCGCCCGTCCGAGGAGAGCCCGTGCTGCTCGCTGAAGTAGACGAACATGTCCGGCGTCACCATCACGGTCACGCCACCGGCCAGCGCCAGCGAGCACTCGCCGCGGCGCAGGGCCTGCGCCGCCCAGTGCATGGCCACCAGCGAGGACGAGCACGCCGTGTCCACCGACACCGACGGGCCTTCCAGCCCGAGGGTGTAGGAGACGCGTCCGGAGATCAGGCTGCCGTCGCTGCTGCCCGCGCCGTAGTCGTGGTACATGACGCCGGCGAATACGCCGGTCTTCGAGCCGCGCAGGGTCGACGGCACGATTCCGGCGCGTTCCACGGCCTCCCACGCCGTTTCCAGCAACACCCGCTGCTGGGGGTCGAGCGTGAGCGCCTCACGGGGTGAGATCCCGAAGAACTCCGGCTCGAAGTCCGCGGCCTCGTAAAGGAAGCCGCCCTCCTTCGAGTAGGTCGTGCCGGGCGGGCCGGCGGGGTCGAACAGCGCGGCGGTGTCCCAGCCGCGGTCCTCGGGGAACTCGCCGATCGCGTCCGTGCCGCCGGCGACGAGGTCCCACAGCTGCGCGGGCGTGCTCACCCCGCCGGGGAACCGGCAGCCCATGCCGATGATCGCGATCGGCTCGGTCATCGCCGCGGTGAGCTTCTTGTTGTCCGCCTTGAGCTGCTCATTGTCCATCATGGACTGGCGCAGGGCGGCGACGATCTGCTCGGTCGACGGCTGCGTGCTGGGTGACTGCGTCACTCGGACTCACCTCGTTCGTCGGTCGGGTTCCCGCCCATCGCGGACCGGACCAGGTCGGCCAGGTCCATCGCGGCGATGGCCGCGCCCTCGTCGGTTCCATTCGCCGAAGCCGCTTCGCCGGCAGCCGCTTCCTCGACGGCACTGCCGATCTCCGGCAGCAGCTCGGCGAGCAGGTGCTTGGCCAGCGGCACGGGGCTCGGGTAGTCGAAGATCAGCGTGGCCGGCAGGCGCAGCCCGCTGGCGGCACCGAGCCGGTTGCGCAGTTCCAGCGCTGCCAGCGAGTCGATGCCCAGGTCGGTGAAGCCCTTCTCGACGCCGACCGCCGAAGCGTCGTCGTAGCCGAGAACGGCCGCCGCGTGCTCGCGCACCAGCTCCACCGCCGCCGTCTCCCTCTCGTCCGGCGACAGCGTGACCAGCCGGTCCGCGAACCCGGCCACCGGAGCCGCCGTCTGCGGTCCGGCCGCCGCGGCGACCCGGCGTGGGGCCGCCGTGACCAGGCCACGCAGCAGCGGGGCCACCTGGTCCACATCCCGCAATTCGGCGAGCTTCACCGGCACCAGCACCGGCTCGCCGGCCGCGAGCGCGGCGTCGAACAGCGCGAGGCCGTCGGCCGCGGACAGCTCCGCGACGCCGGACCGGGTGATGTGCGCCAGGTCCACCGCGCCGTCGGTGCCCTGCCACGGGCCCCAGGCCAGCGAGGTCGCCGGCAGTCCGCGAGCCGTTCGGTACTCGGCCAGCGCGTCGAGGAAGACGTTGCCCGCCGCGTAGTTCGCCTGTCCGGCGGCGAGCAGCAGGCCGCCCGCCGAGGAGTACAGGACGAACCCGGCCAGGTCGAGATCCGCGGTCAGCTCGTGCAGGTGCCAGGCCGCGTCCACCTTGGGGCGCAGGACATTGTCGACCTGCTCCGGGGTGAGCGCGCTGAGCACGGCGCTGTCCATCTGGCCCGCGGCGTGCACCACGGCGGTGAGTTCCGGGCCGATCGAGTCGATCAGCTCGGCCAGCGCCGCGCGGTCGGTGACGTCGCAGGCCGCGACCGTCACCTGGGCGCCCCGCTCGGTCAGCTCCTCGGCGAGTTCCCTCGCCCCCGGCGTGTCCAGGCCCTTGCGGCTGGTCAGCAGGAGGTTGCGGGCGCCGTGGCCGACCAGGTGCCGGGCCAGCAGCCCGCCGAGCAGGCCGGCGCCGCCGGTGATCAGCACCGTGCCGTCCGGGTCCCAGGCCGCGGGTTCGCCGAGCGTGGTCACCTTGGCCAGGCGCGGCACGCGAACCTCGCCGTCGCGGACGATCGCCTCCGGCTCGGCCGAGGCCACCACCGCGGGCAGCGCCCGCACCGACGAGACGGCCGCGTCCACGTCGACCAGCTGGATCCGGCCCGGGTTCTCGGCTTGGGCCGCCCGCACCAGGCCCCAGACCGGAGCCTGGGCCAGGTCGGGACCGGCAGCCGAATCCGGCCCAGCCGAATCCGACCCAGCCGGATCGGTCACGGCACCCCGGGTGACGACGAGCAGCTTGCCGTCCGCGAACCGGTCGTCGGCCAGCCAGGATTGCAGCTGTGCCAACGTCCGGTGCACGGCGCCGCGAACCTGCGCGGGCACGTCACCCGCGCCCGGTAGGACCGGCAGGACCAGCACGTCGACCGGCTCGGCAGTGTCCAGCACCGGCACACCGAGGCCGAGGTCGTCGGAGCCCAGCACGGCCCAGCCGTCGAGCGAGCCGCCCGGCCGGACGCCCGCCGGCTGCCAGTCGATCCGGTAGAGCGAGTCGGGCACCTTCGTGCCCAGCTGGTCCTCCGACACCGGCCGCGTCACCAGCGATTCGATCCACGCCACCGGGTTGCCGGCCGCGTCGGCCAGCGCCAGCGAGGAGCCGGTGACGTCCTTGCGCACCAGCACCCGCAGCGCCGTCGCGCCGGAGGCCTGCAGCGAGACCCGGTTCCAGGCGAACGGGATGGTGGTCTCGGTCAGTGCCTTCGGGCCGCCCGGGATCAGGTAGTCCGTCGCGCCCAGCGCCGAGTCGAGCAGCCCCGGGTGGAGGCCGAACTCATCAGCGCCGGCACTGGTGGAAAGAGTGCCTTCCGGCAGCGCGACCTCGGCGAAGACCTCAGTCCCGCGAGCGCCTTCGCGCAGCCAGACGGCCTTCAGGTTGCGGAACGTCGGCCCGTAGCCGAAGCCCAGCCCGGCCAGGTCGTCGTACAGCCCGGTCAGGTCCACGGCCTCGGCGCCGGGCGGCGGCCACTCGGTCAGGTCGAACTCGTCCGGCCTCGCCCCGGTGGCCAGTGTGCCGGCCGCGTGCTGCGTCCAGGCCGCGCCGGGCTCCTCGGTGCGCGAGTGCACCGACAGCTCCCGGGTGCCGCCGGCGCCGGGCGCGCCGACCACCACGCGGATGTCGGCCCCGCCCTTTTCCGGCAGCAGCAACGGCGCCTGCTGGGTCAGCTCGTCCAGCACGTCGCAGCCGACCTGGTCGCCCGCGTGCAGGGCCAGCTCGACGAACGCCGCGCCGGGCAGCATGGTCCGGCCCATGATCACGTGGTCGGCCAGCCAGCCCTGGGTGTCCACCGAGAGCCGCCCGGTCAGCACCGCGCCGCCGTCGGGCAGCTCCACCAGCGCGCCCAGCAGCGGGTGCGCGGCGGACTTCGCGCCGAGCGAGGCCACGTCACCGGTCCGCTTGGTGGCGTCGAGCCAGTAGGACTTGTTCTGGAAGGCGTAGGTCGGCAGGTCCACAGTGGACGCGCCGCGGCCGGTGTAGACGGCCCGCCAGTCGATCTTCGCGCCGCGCGAGTACAGCGTGGCGAGCGCGGTGAACAGCGTCGGCACCTCGGCGCGGCCCCGGCGCAGCGCCGGCACGCCGACCACGCGGTCCGGCCGGGCCGCCCCCGCCGTGTCGCACTCGCGGGCCATGCCCGTGAGCACCGCGTCCGGGCCCAGCTCCACGAACCGGGTGACGCCGGCGCTCAGCAACGTGGCGACGCCGTCGGCGAACCGGACGGCCTCCCGCACGTGGCCCACCCAGTACTCGGGCGAGCACAGCTGCTCCGCCGCGGCGATCCGGCCGGTCACGTTGGACACGACCGGGACCGCCGGGGCCGAGTAGGACAGCCGGGCCGCGACCTCGCGGAACTCGGCCAGCATCGGCTCCATCAGCGTGGAGTGGAAGGCGTGCGAGACAGCCAACTGCTTGGTCCGCCGTCCCGCTTCGGCGAAGACCACCATGGCCGCCTGGACCGCGGCCTCGGGCCCGGAGATGACCACCGAGCGCGGTCCGTTGACCGCCGCGATGTCCACATCGGACGGAAGCGACTCACGCACCTCCTCTTCGGTCGCAGCAATGGCAGCCATGGCACCGCCGGTCGGGAGCGCCTGCATGAGACGGCCGCGGGCGGCGACCAGCGAGCAGGCGTCGGCCAGCGAGAACACCCCGGCGACGTGCGCCGCGGCCAGCTCCCCGATCGAGTGCCCGGCCACGTAGTCCGGCGTGACGCCCCACGATTCGACCAGCCGGTACAGCGCCACCTCGATCGCGAACAGCGCGCACTGCGTGTACGCGGTCTGGTTCAGCAGCTGCCCGTCCGCCGAGTCCTTCTCGGCCCAGATCACCTGCTTGAGCGGGACTTCGAGCGAGGCGTCGAAGAGGCCACAAGCCTCGTCGAACGCGCCGGCGAAGGCCGGGAAGACCTCGTACAGCCCGCGGCCCATGCCCGGCTGCTGCGCGCCCTGCCCGGTGAAGAGGAACGCGGTCAGATCGGCCGCGCTGACCGTGCCGGTCACGGTGCTCGCCGGGGTCTGGCCCAGAGCCAGCCCGTCGAGCGCCTTCAGGGCGGCTTCGCGGTCGGCCGCCAGTACCACCGAGCGGTAGTCGAGCGCCGCCCGCCCGGTGGCGAGCGAGTAGCCGACGTCGGTCAGGTCCAGCGCCGGGTTGGCCCGCAGGTGCGCGGCCAGCCGGCCCGCCTGGTCGGCGAGCGCCTGGTCCGCCGCGGCGGCGATCGGCAGCGGGACCACCGGAAGCTGCGGCGCGGTCCGGCGCGGCTCCTCCACAGTGGACGGAGGAGCCTCCTCGACGATGAGGTGCGCGTTGGTCCCGCTGATGCCGAAGGACGAGACGCCCGCCCGGCGCGGACGGCCGTTCGGCAGCCACGGCCGGGACTCGGTCAGCAGCTCGATGTCACCGGTCGTCCAGTCGACCACCGGCGAGGGCGCGTCGACGTGCATCGTCTTCGGCAGCATGTTGTGCCGCAGCGCCTGCACCACCTTCATCACGGCCGCCACGCCACCGGCGGCCTGCGCGTGGCCGATATTGGACTTGACCGAGCCCAGGTACAGCGGGTGTCCCTCGGGCCGGTCCTGGCCGTAGGTGGCCAGCAGCGCCTGCGCTTCGATCGGGTCGCCCAGCTTGGTGCCGGTGCCGTGCGCCTCGACCGCGTCCACGTCGGACGGCCGGAGGCCGCTCCCGGCGAGCGCCGCGTGGATCACGCGCTCCTGCGAAGGACCGTTCGGCGCGGTGAGCCCGTTGGACGCGCCGTCCTGGTTGACCGCGCCGGAGCGGATCACCGCGAGCACCTCGTGCCCGTTGCGCTGCGCGTCCGAGAGCCGCTCCAGCAGGAGCAGGCCCGCGCCCTCGGCCCAGCCCACCCCGTCGGAGGCGGCCGAGAAGGACTTCGACCGGCCGTCGGGCGAGAGCACGCCCTGACGGCTGGAGTCCACGAACAGGTCCGACTGCGAGAGCACCGTGACCCCGCCGGCCAGCGCCAGCCCGCACTCCCCCGCCCGCAGCGCCTGCACCGCGAGGTGCAGCGTGACCAGCGAGGACGAGCAGGCCGTGTCGACCGTCATGCACGGGCCTTCCAGCCCGAGCAGGTAGGAGATGCGGCCGGAGACGACCGCGCCCGAGCTGCCGTTGGGGATGTAGGCGGCGACGTCGGCGGGCGCGCCCGGGACGCGGCTGCCGTAGTCGTCGTACATGGCGCCGGCGAAGACGCCGGTCAGGCTGCCGCGCAGCACGGTCGGGTCGATGCCCGCCCGCTCGATGGCCTCCCACGCGGTCGCCAGCAGGAGCCGCTGCTGCGGGTCCATGGCCAGCGCCTCACGCGGGCCGATGCCGAAGAACGCCGGGTCGAACTCGGCCGCGTCGTGCAGGAAGCCGCCGCGGTTGGCGTAGGTCTTCCCGCGCTTGCCGCGCTCGGGGTCGTAGATGCCCTCGATGTCCCAGCCGCGGTTGGTCGGGAAGCCGGTGGTCGCGTCGACCTCGTCCACGAGCAGCTGCCACAGGTCCTCCGGTGACCGGACGCCACCGGGGTAGCGGCAGGCCATGCCGACGATCGCGATCGGCTCCTGCATGGACGCGTTGGTCCGGGTGGTCGTGGCGGGGACCTTCGCCACTGCACCGAGCAGCTTGCCCTTGACGAAGTCGGCCACCGCCTTGGCGGTCGGGTGGTCGAAGATCAGCGTCGCGGGCAGTGACAGGCCGGTGGCGGTGCCGAGCAGGTTGCGCAGCTCCACCGCGGCCAGCGAGTCGAAGCCGAGCTCCTTGAACGCGCGGGTTCCGTCCACTTCGGACTTGTCCGCGTAGCCGAGCACGATCGCCACCTGCGTGCGGACGATGTCCAGCAGCACGCGGTCGCGCTCGCTCTCGACCAGCCCGGCCAGTTCGGCGGCCAGTGCGTTGTCGCTGGCCTTCGCCGCCTTCGCGACCCGCCGGGCCTTCGGCGGGACGAAACCACGCAGCAGGGCCGGCAGTTCGTCGGTGCGGGCCCGCAGCGCCGGGACGTCCACGCGCAGCGGTGCGATCACGGCTTCGTCAGCCGAAACGGCCGCGTCGAACAGCGCGAGCCCCTGCTCCGCGGTGACCGCCGGCAGGCCCAGGCGCGCCATCCGCGCCAGGTCCGCCTCGGCCAGGTCGCCGCCGAGCCCGGTGTTCTCCGCCCACAGGCCCCAGGCCAGCGCCGTCGCCGGCAGGCCGTGGGCCCGGCGGTGCTCGGCGAGACCGTCGAGGAACGAGTTCGCGGCCGCGTAGTTCGCCTGGCCCGCGGGCAGCACCTGGCCGCCGGCGGAGGAGAACAGGACAAACGCCGACAGTCCGGCGGTCAGCTCGTGCAGGTGCCAGGCCGCGTCCACCTTGGGGCGCAGCACCGCCTCCGCCTGCTCGGCGGTCAGCGAATCGAAGACCCCGCTGTCCGCCGTGCCGGCCGCGTGCACCACCGCGGTGAGCGGCGCGTCGGCGGGCACCCCGGCGATCAGCGCCTCCGCCGCGGCCCGGTCGGCGACGTCGCAAGCCGCGACCGTCACCTTCGCGCCGAGGTCGGAAAGCTCCTCCACCAGCTGGGCGGCGCCGGGCGCCTCGAGCCCGCGACGGCTGGTCAGCAGCAAGTTCGTGACGCCGTGCTCGGCCACCAGGTACCGGGCCAGCAGGCTGCCCAGCCCGCCGGTGCCGCCGGTGATGAGCACCGTGCCCTCGGCCCGCCACGGCGAGCCGGCTTCGGACTCGGTCCGGGCGTAGCGCGGCACCAGCACCGAGCCCGCGCGAACGGCGGACTCCGGCTCACCGGACGCGAGCACCGCGGCGATGGTCTCCACGGAGGTGTCCGCATCGGCGTCGACCAGGAAGACGCGGCCCGGGTGCTCGGCCTGCGCCCCGCGGGCCAGGCCCCACAGCAGGCCCTGGGTGACGTCCACAGTGGACTCACCGGCGGGCACCGCGTCGCGGGTGACCACGGCGAGTTTCGTGCCCGCGAACCGGCCCTCGGCCAGCCAGGCCTGGATCTCGGCGAGGAGCCACGTGGTGTTGGCGCGGGCCGTCTCGGGAACGTCGGCGTCCAGCGTGGGCACGGTCAGCGTCACCACGTCCGGCACGGGCTCACCGCGGTCGACTGCCCCGATGAGGTCGGCGAAACCTGCGTACGTGGCGGCCACCCCGACCCGGCCGCGGCCGACCGCGACCACGTCGCCCGCCTCGACCGGAGGCACGGAAACCGGCTGCCAGGTGATCTTCAGCAGCGAGCCATCAGTCTTGTCCGTTGTGGACAGTTCCTTGTGCACCGGGCGCGAGACCAGCGAGCCGATGGTCGCGACCGGGCGGCCCTCGCTGTCGGCCACCTCGATGGCCGAGACCTCGTCCCCGTCCAGCCGGACGATCCGCACCCGCAGCACCGAGGCGCCGACGGCGTGCAGCGTGACCTCGTTCCACACGAACGGCAGCAGCGTCGAGCCGTCCGGGTCGCCGAGCAGGTCGGCGTGCATGGCGATGTCGAGCAGGGCCGGGTGCAGGCCGTACGCGCCCGCCGTGGACGCCGCCGGCTCCGGCAGCGCGACCTCGGCGAACACCTCGTTGCCCCGGCTCCAGGCGGCCTTGAGGCCCTGGAACGACGGGCCGTAGCCGTAACCGCGGTCGTTCAGCCGCTCGTACGCGCCTTCGACTCCGATGACGTTCGCGCCGGCCGGCGGCCACTCGGTGAGCCCGGCGGGCTCGGGCCGCGGCGCCGCGGAAAGCGTGCCGAGGGCGTGCTGGGTCCACTCGCCGTCGGCCGCGCCGGCGGGACGGGAGAAGACCGTGATCGGGCGGCGGTCCTCGGCCGCGGGGCCGACCACCACCTGCAGCGCGACCGCCTCGCCCGGCGGCAGCACGAGCGGCGCTTGCAGCGTCAGCTCTTCGACCGTCGGGTGCCCGACCTGGTCGCCGGCCGCGATGGCCAGCTCGACGAACCCGGTGCCGGGCACCAGGATCGCGCCCTTCACCACGTGGTCGGCCAGCCACGGCACGGACTCGGCAGAGAGCCGGCCGGTGAGCACCGTGGTGTCCGAACCGGACAGTGGCACGACCGCGCCGAGCATCGGGTGCGCCAGCGGCTGCTGGCCCACCGACGTCACATCGCCGGACGGCGTGGCGTCCAGCCAGTAACGCTTGTGCTGGAAGGCATAGGTCGGCAGGTCGAGCCGGACCGGGCCGTCGCCGAGCAGCTTGCCGAGCGCCGCGGCGCCGCGGGTGTGCAGCCGGCCGACGGCGGCGAGCACCGTCCGGACCTCGTCGGTGTCCCGGCGCCCGAGCGCGACGAACGCCACCGCGTCCGGGTCCGGCACGCTCTGCGGGCCGAGCACGGACAGCACGCTGTCCGGCCCCAGCTCCAGGAACGTGCGCACCCCGGCGGCCTCGATGGCCGCCACCGCCTCGCCGAAGCGCACGGCCTCGCGGACGTGGGTGACCCAGTACTCCGGTGAGCGCAGCTCGTCTTCGGTCGCCAGGCGGCCGGTGACGGTGGAAACAATCGGAATCTTGGGTGCGGCAAAGGAAAGACCCTCGGCCACGGTGCGGAACTCCGCCAGCATCGGCGCCATCAGCGGCGAGTGGAACGCGTGGCTCACGCGCAGCCGGCGGGTCTGGATGCCGTCCGCCGAAGCCGCCCGCTCGATGCCGGACACCACCTCGTCGACGCCCGAGACGACCACCGACGCGGGGCCGTTGACGGCGGCGATGCTCGCCTCGTCCTCGTGCCCGGCCAGCAGCGCCCGCGCCGTCTCCTCGGAGGTGGCGAGGGAGACCATCGCGCCCGGCGGCTCGCTCAGCGAACCCATCAGCCGGCCGCGGGCGGCGACCAGCGTGGCGGCGTCGGCCAGCGAAAGCACCCCGGCGACGTGCGCCGCGGCCAGCTCGCCGATCGAGTGCCCGGCCAGCGCGTCCGGGATGATGCCCCACGACTCGACCAGCCGGAACAGCGCGACCTCGATGGCGAACAGGCCGGTCTGCGTGTACTGCGTCTGGTCCAGCAGCCCGCGGTTGGCCAGCGCCGTGGTGCCGAAGACGACGTCGCGCAGTGGCACGTCCAGCAGCGGGTCGATGGCGGCGCAGACGGCGTCGAACGCCTCCGCGAACACCGGGTACGCCGCGTACAGCTCCTGCCCCATGCCGACGCGTTGCGCGCCTTGGCCGGAGAACAGGAAGGCGATCTTGCCGTCGACGGTGCTGCCGATGTCGGAGGAGCTTCCGGTGGCGAGTTCGTCCAGTCCGTCGGCCAGCTCGGCGGCGGTCCCGGCCACGATCACCGCGCGATGCTCCAGCGAGGCACGGTTCGAGGCCAGCGAACGCGCCAGCTCGGCGACGTCGAGGTCCTCGTGCTCGGCCAGGAAGGCCCGCAGTTTGGCGGCCTGGCCACGCACCGCGGCGGCGGTCCGGCCGGACAGCGCGACCGGGACCACGCCACCGGACACCGGCGAGGCGGGCTGCTCGGCCACGGCGTCGGCCGGGGCCTGCTCCAGGATCACGTGCGCGTTGGTGCCGCTGATGCCGAACGACGAGACGGCGGCGCGGCGCGGGTGCCCGTCGGCCGACCACTCCCGCGGCTCGGTGAGCAGCCGGACGGCGCCGGCCTCCCAGTCGACCACAGTGGACGGACGGTCCACGTGCAGGGTGCGCGGCAGCTGCTCGTGCTGCATCGCCATGACCATCTTGATGATCCCGGCGACGCCGGCCGCGGCCTGCGTGTGCCCGATGTTGGACTTGATCGAGCCCAGCCACAGCGGCTGCTCGTCGGCCCGGTCCTGCCCGTAGGTCGCCAGCAGGGCCTGCGCCTCGATCGGGTCACCCAGGGTGGTGGCGGTGCCGTGGCCCTCGACTGCGTCCACTTCGGACGCTTCGAGGCCGGCGTCGGCCAGCGCCTTGGCGATCACGCGCTGCTGCGAGGGGCCGTTCGGGGCGGTCAAGCCGTTGGACGCGCCGTCGTGGTTCACCGCGGAGCCACGCAGCAGCGCGAGCACCGGGTGGCCGTTGCGCTGGGCGTCGGACAGCCGCTCGACGAGCAGCATGCCCGCGCCCTCACCCCAGCCGGTGCCGTCGGCCCCGTCGGCGAACGAGCGGCAGCGGCCGTCGGCGGAAAGCCCGCGCTGGCGGCTGAAGTCGACGAAAGTGTCCGGAGTGGACATCACCGTGACACCGCCGGCCAGCGCGAGCGTGCACTCGCCGCGGCGCAGCGCCTGGACCGCCCAGTGCAGGGCGACCAGCGACGAGGAGCACGCGGTGTCGACCGTGACGGTCGGGCCTTCCAGCCCCAGCGCGTACGACACGCGGCCGGAGACGACGCTGGCGAGGCTGCCATTGCCGAGGTAGCCGGCGATGTCGTCGGAAACGGTGCCGAGCCGGGTCCCCCAGTCGTGGTACATCACGCCGGCGAACACGCCGGTAGCGCTGCCACGCAAGGAAACCGGGTCGATGCCGGCCCGCTCGAACGCCTCCCACGAGACCTCGAGCAGCAGCCGCTGCTGCGGGTCCATGGCCTGCGCCTCACGCGGGCTGATCTCGAAGAAGTCGGCGTCGAACTCGGCGGCGTCGTGCAGGAAGGCGCCGTGCTTGACGTAACTGTGGCCGGGCTTGCCGGGCTCGGGGTCGTACAGCGCGTCGACGTTCCAGCCGCGGTCGGCCGGGAACGGGGTGAGCGCCTCCTCGCCGTCGGCCACCAGCCGCCACAGGTCCTCCGGCGTCGCGACGCCACCGGGATAACGGCAGGCGATGCCGACGATGGCGATCGGCTCCTCCGGGTCCGCGGTGGTGACCGGCGCGATCGGCTTCGCCGGGGCCAGCCCGACCAGCCGCGTGACGATGTACTCGGCCAGCGCGCGCGGCGTCGGGTAGTCGAACACCAGCGTGGCGGGCAGCCGCAGGCCGGTGACGGAGTCGAGCACGTTGCGCAGCTCGACCGCGGCGAGGGAGTCGAACCCGATCTCGCCGAACGGGCGGGCCGGGCTGATGGCTTCGGCGCTGTCGTGCCCGAGCACGGCGGCGACGTGCGTGCGCACCAGGTCCAGGATCGCGCGGTCGCGGTCGGCCTCGGTGAGGTGCGCGAACCGCTCGGCGAACTGCTGCTCCGGGGTGAGCTCCCCGGCCGGGACGGCGGCGGCGATGCGGCGGCGGCCGGCCGGAGCCAGGCCACGCAGCAGCGCCGGGACGTCCTCGCCCCGGGCCCGCAGCGCGGCGCGGTCGACGCGGGTCGGCACCACGGCCGGCGCGCCGGTGGCCAGCGCCGCGTCGAGCGCGGCCAGGCTTTCCGAGACCGTCAGCGGGGCCAGGCCCAGCCGGGCGATCCGGTTCCGGTCCACTTCGGACAGTGTGGCACCCATGCCCAGCGGAACGCCGTCGTCCGGTGCCCACAGACCCCAGGCCAGGGACGTGGCCGGCAGGCCGATTTCACGGCGGTGCGTGGCCAGCGCGTCGAGGAAGGTGTTGCCCGCCGCGTAATTCGCCTGGCCCGCGCCGTCGACCAGACCGGCCGAGGAGGAGAACAAGACGAACGCGGTGAGGTCCAGCTCCGCGGTCAGCTCGTGCAGCGCCCAGGCCGCGTCGAGCTTCGGCGCGACGACGGCGTCCAGCTGCGCCTCGGTGAGCGTGCCGATCATGGCGTTGTCGAGGATCCCGGCGGTGTGCACGACGGCCGACAGCGGCCGATCGGCCGGGACCTTCTTCAGCGCCGCCGTCAGCGAACGCTTCTTGGTGACGTCGCAGGCGACGACCTGCACCGCGGCACCCAGCCCGGTCAGCTCGTCGACCAGCTCGGCCGCACCCGGCGCGTCGGCGCCACGACGGCTGAGCAGCAGCAGCGAGCGGACACCGTGCGTGGTGACCAGGTGCCGCGCGACCTGCGCGCCGAGCCCGCCGGTACCGCCGGTGATCAGCACGGTGCCGTCGGCGTTCCAGGTCGCGCCCTCGGGCTCGGCCGTGAGCCGGACCAGACGGGCGGACTGCACGGAGTCACCGTCCACGCGCAGTTCGGGCTCACCCGAGGCGAGCGCGGTGGCCAGCGTGGCGGGCGACAACGCGCCTTCGACGAGCACAACGCGGCCCGGGTGTTCGGCCTGCGCCGAACGCACGAGCCCGCGGACGGCGGCGTCCGCGAGCGCCCCGCGAGTGACGACGACCAGCTTCGAACCGGCGTAACGCTCGCCTTCGAGCCATTGCTTCAGCACGGCGAGCACCCGGTGCGCGGTCTGCTTCGCCGCGGACGGAATGTTCTTGCCCCGCGCTGTTTTCAACTGCCGGCGCAGGTCGGAGCCGGCATCGGCACCCACGGGCAGTACTGCAACCGGCAGCAGCACGGCGTCCGGCATGTCGACCAGCGAGACGAGCGAGTCGACCACCGGCACGTCCAGCCCGGCGACGGAGCCCAGCGCGGCCAGCGAAGGCAGCTCGCCGGAAGCCGCGACCGGCGTCCACTCGACGGTGTACAGCAGGTCCTGCGCCCGCGTGCCGAGGTCGGCGCCGCGGATGGCGCGGGAGCGGAACGATTCGACCGACAGCACCGGCGAGCCGGCCGCGTCGGTCACTTCGAGCGTGACACCGCCGGTCGCGGGCGAGGTGATCCGCACCCGCACCTCGGCGGCGCCGGAGGCGTGCAGCCGCACCCCGGTCCACGCGAACGGCAGGCGGATCTCGTCGGCCTCGCGCGCCTCGCCCGAGGCGAAGTCGGTGGCGTGCAAGACAGCGTCGAGCAACGCGGGGTGGACGCCGAACTTCGCGTCGCGGCCCGCAACAGGCAGGGCGACCTCGGCGTACACCACGTCGTCGCGCTTCCACGCCGTGCGCAGGCCCTGGAACAGCGGGCCGTAACCGTAACCCTGCTCGGCCAGCTCGCCGTACAGCTCGGCGGTGGCGACCACCTCGGCACCCCGCGGCGGCCACTCGGTCAGCGGCTCCGGCACGACCGTGGCCGATTCGGCGAGCACACCCACGGCATGACGGGTCCACGCGGCGTCCGCGTCCTGCTCGGGGCGCGAGTAGAACTCGATGCTGCGACGGCCGTCGGCGTCCGGGCCGACCACGGCCTGCACCGCGACCGCGCCACCCTCGGGCAGGGCCAGCGGCGCCTGGAGGGTCAGCTCGTCGACGACGTCGCAGCCGGCCTGCTCGGCGGCGTGCAGCGCCATCTCGACAAACGCGGTGCCGGGCAGCACCACGGTGCCGGCGATGGTGTGGTCGGCCAGCCACGGGTGTGAACGCAGGCCGACGCGGCCGGTGAGCACGAGCCCGTCGTGGTCGGCCAGGCCGATCTCGGCGGCCAGCAGCGGGTGCCCGGAGGCGAGCTGGCCGAGGTCGGCCGCGTCGCCGTGCCCGGACGGCGAGACGAGCCAGAAGTGCTTGCGCTGGAAGGCGTACGTCGGCAGGTCGACCCGGCGGGCCGGGCCGAAGACGGCGGTCCAGTCGACCGCCACACCACGCGTGTGCAGCCGTCCGAGTGCGGCGGCGAGCGTCGCCACCTCCGCGTGGTCACGGCGCTGCGCCGGGATGAAACCGATCTGCTCGGCATACGGGCCGGTGGCGGCCATCGCGGACAGCACGGCGTCCGGGCCGGCCTCGATCGCCGTGGTCACGCCGGCCTCGGCCAGCGTCGCGAGCCCGTCGGCGAACCGCACCGCCCGGCGCACGTGCCACAGCCAGTACCCCGGCGAGCACAGCTCCTCGGCCGTGGCGACCCGGCCGGTCACGTTCGACACCACCGGGATCGACGGCGGCGCGTAGTCGACGACCTGCAGGATCTCGCGGAACTCGGCCAGCATCGGCTCCATCAGCGGCGAGTGGAACGCGTGCGAGACCCGCAGTTCGCTGGTCTTGCGGCCCTGCAGCTGGAACACCGACACCACGTCGGCCACCGCGTCGCGCTCGCCGGAGATGACCACGGACGACGGCCCGTTCACCGCGGCGATGCTCAGGCGGTCGTTCAGCAGCGGCTGGACCTCGTCCTCGGTCGCGGCGATCGCGACCATGGCGCCACCACCCATTTCCCCACCGCCACCCTCAACGGAGTCGCGACGCGACGCAGTGCCTGCCTTAGGCAGCGCCTGCATGAGGCGGCCACGAGCAGCGACGACCAGGCAGGCGTCCGCCAGTGACCAGACGCCGGCGATGTGCGCGGCGGCCAGCTCACCGATGGAGTGGCCCAGCAGCAGGTCCGGCTTGACGCCCCACGACTCGAGCAGCCGCGCCGTCGCGACCTCGACCGCGAACAGCGCGCCCTGCGTGTACTGGGTGCCGTTCAGCTCCTCGACGTCGTCGCCGAACAGCACGTCGCGCAGCGGGCGGTCCATCTGCACGTCGAGGTGATCGATCGCCTCGTCGAAAACCTCGGCGAAAACCGGGTACGCCAGGTACAGCTCACGGCCCATGGCGAGCCGCTGCGAACCCTGGCCGGTGAACAGCATCGCGAGCTTGCCGGGCGTGCGGGAACCGGTGACCACGGCGGCGTCCGGCTCACCGGCGGCGAGCGCGAGCAGGCCGCGCACGGCGTCTTCGGTGTTCTCGGCGACGACCACGGCCCGGTGGTCGTGCGCGGCGCGGGTGGTAGCGAGCGAGAAGCCGACGTCGGCCAGGTTCGTGCCCGGCTCGAGGATTTCCGCGAGCTTTCCGGCCTGTGCGCGAAGGGCTTCCTCGCTGCGGGCCGAGACGACCAGAGGCACGGCGGGCAGCTGTTCGCCCGCCGGATCCTCCTCGGCAGCGGCGGGTGCCTGCTCGATGCTGCTCTGTTCGATAATGCTCTGTTCAATAATGACGTGCGCGTTGGTCCCGCTCACGCCGAACGACGAGATCCCGGCCCGGCGCGGACGCTCGGCTTCCGGCCACTCGCGGGCCTCGGTCAGCAGTTCGACCGCACCCGCGGTCCAGTCCACATTGGACGACGGCGCGTCCACGTGCAGGGTCTTCGGCAGCACGCCGCGGCGCATCGCCTCGACCATCTTGATCACGCCGGCGACCCCGGCCGCGGCCTGGGTGTGGCCGATGTTCGACTTGATCGAGCCCAGCAGCAGCGGGGTCTCGCGGTTCTGCCCGTAGGTGGCGAGCAGCGCCTGCGCCTCGATCGGGTCGCCGAGGCGGGTGCCGGTGCCGTGTGCCTCGACCGCGTCCACTTCGGACGGTCCCAGGCGCGCGTCGGCGAGCGCGCGGTTGATCACGCGCTGCTGCGAAGGGCCGTTCGGCGCGGTGAGGCCGTTCGAGGCGCCGTCGGAGTTGATGGCCGAGCCACGCACGATCGCGAGCACGGTGTGCCCGTTCGCGACGGCGTCGGAAAGGCGCTCCAGCACCAGAACACCGACACCTTCAGAGAAACCGGTGCCGTCGGCCGCGTCAGCGAAAGCCTTGCAACGACCGTCCTCGGCCAAGCCGCGCTGGCGGCTGAACGCGGTGAACGTGCCGGGGCCGCCCATCACGGCGACACCGCCGGCGAGCGCCAGCTGCGTCTCGCCGCGGCGCAGCGCCTGGACCGCGAGGTGCAGCGCGACCAGCGAACCCGAGCAAGCCGTGTCGACGGTCAGAGTCGGGCCTTCGAGGCCGAGCGCGTATGCAACGCGACCGGAGACGACACTGGGCGCGTTGCCGGTGAGCAGGTAGCCGTCGAGGCCGTCCGGGGCCTCGTGCAGACGGGGGCCGTACTCCTGGGCCTCCGCGCCGATGAACACGCCGGCCGGCGTGCCGCGCAGCGTGCCCGGGTCGATCTTGGCCCGCTCCAACGCTTCCCACGCCGTTTCCAGCACGAGCCGCTGCTGCGGGTCCATTGCGGACGCTTCACGCGGGGCGATGCCGAAGAAGCCCGCGTCGAACTCGCCGGCGTCGGGCAGGAAGCCGCCCGAGGTCACGTAACTGCTGCCCGGGCGGTCCGGATCGGGGTCGTACAAGCTGTCCAGGTCCCAGCCGCGGTCGGTCGGGAAGCCGGAGATGGTGTGCGCCTCGTCGGCGACGAGCTGCCACAGCTGCTCGGGCGAGGCCGCGCCGCCGGGGTACCGGCAGCCGATGCCGACGATGGCCACCGGCTCGTCCACCGCGCCGGCCGGCGCGGTCAGTCCACTGTCGACGATCTCCGCACCGAACACCAGAGCGTGCAGGTGACGGGCGACGGCGGTCGGCGTCGGCTGGTCGAACGCCAGCGTGACCGGCAGCTCCAGGCCCGTGGCAGCGGTCAGCTGCGTGTGCAGCTCGACCGCGGCCAGCGAGTCGAACCCGTGGTCCGAGAACGCCTTCTCCGGGTCCAGCACGGCCGGCACGTCCGGGCGCACCGCCCGCAGCGCGGCCCGGGTGGCGTCGTGCACGATGTCGGCCAGGAAGGCCGCGCGGTCGCCCGGCGGCACTTTCGCCAGTCGCTCCGCGAAGCCGGATTCCCGATTCTTCTCACTCTCAGGCATTACGCACTCCACCGCGGTAGCAAGGCAGCATTCAGGGTTGTTGGCGGGATCGTAAGGCGGCTCGGCGCCGGTCCGGATCCCCAGAAAAGCCGGTTAGGGGCGGGAAATCACCAGGCGACGCGCATCTCGGAAGGCCCTCGCACGATCACGCCGTACTCCCATTTCACGCCCTCGCGGCCGTCCGCGAAGCGCAGTTCCGGGAACCGGGCGAGGATCGCCTTGAGCGCCTCCTGCAGCTCCAGCCGGGCCAGCTGCGCACCGATGCAGTGGTGCGGGCCGTGCCCGAACGCCACGTGCGGGTTGGGGCTGCGCGTCAGGTCGATGGTGTCCGGGTTCGCGAACACCTCCGGGTCGCGGTTGGCCGCGTGCAGCGCCGGCAGCACCGGGTCGCCCGCGCGCACCACGACGTCGCCGAAGCGGATGTCCTCGGTGGCGTACCGGGCGAACATCGCCGCGGTGTTGATCGGCACGTAGCGCAGCAGCTCCTCCACGGCCGTCGGCATCAGGTCCGGGTTGGCGCGCAGCAGCGCCAGCTCGTCCGGATTCGTCAGCAACGTGAAGATGAAGCTCGGCAGCGCCGTGGAAACCGTCTCCACACCACCGGTCAGCAGGCCGGCGCCGGCGATGGAGATCAGCTCGTTCTCGCTGAGCTTGTCCCCCGCGTCCCGCGCGTAGACGAGCGCGCCGAGCAGGTCGTCGGTCGGCTCCTCACGGCGCTGGGCCACCAGGCCGGCGACGTACGCGTCGAGCTGGTCGCCGTAGACGTCGAGCACGTCGCCCTTCGCCGTGGCGTCGCTGACCAATGCCTGCGTCCACTCGCGGAAGATCTTGTGGTCGTCCTTCGGCACCCCGAGCAGGTCGCAGATCACCGTGACGGGCAGCGGCCGCGCCAGCTGCTCGACCAGGTCGGCCGAGTCCCCCCCGGCCACCATCTCGTCCAGCAGCCGGTTGACCAGCTCCCGCACGCCCTCGCGCATCTGCTCCAGCCGGCGCGCGGTGAACGCCTTGCCCACCAGCCGCCGCAGCCGCGAGTGGTCCGGCGGGTCCATGCCCATGATGCCGTCGCCCATCTGCTGGCGGCGCATCCGCGGCTGGTCCAGGCCCTGCGCCAGCTCGCGGCTGAACCGCGCGTCGGTGGTGACCAGCTTGACGTCGGCGTACCTCGTCGCCAGCCAGGCCGCCTCGCCGAACGGCATCTGCACCCGGCTCAACGGCTCTTCGCGCTGCAGGACGTGGTACTGCTCGGAAACGGAGATCTCGTGCATGTCGAACGGATAAGCCCGCACGGTCCGTCGGGTGCTCATCGCGAATCCCCTCCAATCGCGGTCATCGGCTGCTCCAGGAACTGGGCGTCGTAGGTGTTCTGGACATGCGAAAGCGCCGACATCAGCGTCGACGAGGTGATCTTCCCCGGGCTCCGGCGCTCCACGACGTGCCGGAGCGGGAGCGAGCCGAGGTCGGACCAGCCGAGCCGGCCCTGGCTGTCGAGGTAGCTGCGGGCCTGCCCGGCGTTGTCCGGGTGCAGGCAGAACGGGACGTCGAGCAGGCCGCGCTTGAACGCGACCACGATCGCGCGGCCGAGGTCGGCGTGGCTGTTCAGCACGGCGTCGACAAGCGCGTACGCCTCACGGTAAACTTGATTGTCACTGTCCACTGGGGTTTTGGTGATGGCGGCCTTGGTGGTGACTCCTCGCGCGGTCGCGCCCGCGTGCTCCAGCGCCGCGATGTTCTCCGCGACGGTCGGGATCCGGTGCGCCTCCGCGACCGTCTTCACGATCAGCCGCTCCGAGTCCGTGGTCATGGCCAGTTCGGCGGCTTTCGCGAGCAGGCCGCGCGCGCCGTCCGGAGTGCGCGGGAACAGGCCCATGTACGCGTAGATGACCACGTGCCAGGTGGCCCCTGGCAGCAGCTCGGCGCACAGCCGGCGCAGCGCGGACACGGCCTCCTGGTCCTGCGTCATGTCGGTCTGCTGCGCGTAGCTCACCGAGATGCTGCGCAATCCCTTGCGGTAGAAGAACAACGCCTCCAGCACGCTCAGCGCCACCAGCTCGCTGGGCGGGCACAGCTGGCCCATCATGCAGCCGCCGAACGTCTCCAGGTGCGGGCGCCCGGCCGGGTGCTCGGCGTCCATCAGCAGGTCGCAGCAGTGGGACCAGTTGCGCACGGCCTCGTCGAGCGGTGTGCGGCTGTAAGGCAGGCAGTAGGAGACGGGGCCGCCTTCGGTGGCGTGCAGGCCGGCCTTGATCATCGCGCGGAAGATGTCCGCGGGCCGCGCCGAGCCGTGCCGCACCTGCACCGGGAAGTCCGGGCCCTCGATGCCGTCGAGCATGGCTCGCGTGACCTCGGCGGGATGGTTGACGATCGGGTAGCCGTTCAGCGCGATTCCGTTGCGCAGCGCGTGCGCCACGGAATCGGTGTCGCAGACGCGGGTGTAGCTGTCGAGCGTGACGGTGCCGACGGTCGCCGCGGCCGCCGCCTTGGTCGCGGCCAGCCCGGCCCGCATCACCACGGGATCGGCGAAGCCCAGCCGCGGCTGCACCACGAGTTCGCCGGCCGCGTGCCGGCTCGCGACGAACTCTTCGAAGCTCATGCCGCGCACCTGCTCGTGAGTGGTGAAGACGGTTCTAACCGGTACCGCCACTCACGAGCCCCGGTACTCACGTGCCCTCCACCCGTACCGGCAGCTGGGCACCAGCCCCCGGCAGCGCCGCCGCGAACTGGCGGAACGAGGCCGCGCCCTGATGGTCGTCGAACACCGCGTCGAACCCGGCCAGCAGCAGCTGCCCGGTCTCCTCCTCGGTGAGCGGCCCGCCGACGCCGAGCTTGCCGCCGATCACCACCGGCAGCGCCCGCAGCTCCTCGAACGCCCGCAGCCGCTGGACCACCCGCAGGCCGTCCTGGTAACCGTGGCCGTTGACGCTGCTCAGCACGAGCATCGCGGGACGGCGGCTCAGGCACTCGGACTCCAGCAGCTCGTCCGGCACGCACGCGCCGAGGTTCACCACGTCGAAGCCCAGCTCGCCGACCAGCAGCTCCAGGTACACCAGGTTCCAGGTGTGCGAATCCGAGGCCATGCTGCTGACGATCACCGTGCGGCGGTCCGGCACGGCCGCGATACTTCCGCCGTACGCGCGCATCTCTTCGCTCATGGGGAGACCTCGTAAACCCGCTGGTAGTCCAAACGCGACACCGAGACGACGTCCCCGCCGCGCACCACGACCTCCGTCGGGGCCGGGCGGCCGAGGAAGCTGATCAGGCTGGCGGTAACGCCGTACGCGCCGACGTTCGGCACCGTCACCACGTCGCCGGCCGACAGCTCGGGCACCTTGGCCGCCTTCGCCAGCGAGTCGCCGGGAGTACACAGTGGACCGACCAGGCTGCCGGTCAGCGGGGCCTCACCGTCGACGCCGATCGCGGCGGGCAGCAGCCGGCCGATGCCGGACAGACCGCCGAGCACGTTGATCCCGCCGTCAAGGATGACAAACCGCTGGCCGCGGCTCTCCTTGACGTTGACCACGCCGGCCAGCAGCGAGCCGCTGCTGCCGGACAGGTAACGGCCGGACTCGCAGGCCAGCTCCATGCCGCCGTCACGCCACTCGGGCAGGTACAGGTCGAGCAGCACTTCCAGCCCGGCGCGCAGCTTCGGGTAGTCGGTGCGCGGGCCCGGCACCGCGTACGGCGAGGAGAAACCACCGCCGATGTCCAGGAACTCCAGCGGCAGCCCGACTTCCTGGCGAAGCTGCGCGGCCGACTGCAACACGAACTCGTACTCGGCGAGCAGGCTGTCCTCGTCCTGCGCGTTGCTCATGGTGAAGAAGTGCGCGCCGACGACGCGAGTGCCGGGCACCGACTTGAGCGCTGGCATCAGCGAGGGCAGCGTCTCGGCGTCGATGCCGAACTGCGAGGGACGGCCCATCATCCGGATGCCGCTGGACGCGCTGCCCTGCGTGGTGTTGACGCGCAGCAGGCAGGACACCGTCACGCCGTGCTTCTCCGCCGCGGCGCCGACGTGCTGCAGGTCCGAAAGCGACTCGACGGAGAACATCCGGACGCCGGTGGCGATCGCGTGCTCCAGCTCGCCGTTCGTCTTGCCGGGCCCGGTGTAGAGGATCTCGCCCGGCTCGAAGCCGGCGGCGAGCGCGTTCGCCAGCTCGCCGGTGGAGCTGATCTCCGCGCGGCAGCCGCCGGAACGCAGCTCACGCGCGATCTCCGGGTGCGGGTTGGCCTTCAGCGCGTAGTACAGCTGGAAGCCTTCGGGCAGCAGGCCGAAGAGCTGGTCGCGGGACTCGGCGACCACGTCGAGGTCGTAGACGTAGGTGGGCGTGCCGAATTTCTCGGCCAGCGCCGGGTACTTGCTCATGCCTGGGCACCTTCCACCAGCAGGGCGAGTTCTTTGGTCGCGTTCTTGCCATGGGCCGTGAGCGGGAACTCGTCGACGACGTGGCACAGCGACGGGACCTTCTGCGGTTCCAGCCGCTGGGCCAGCTCCCGCAGGACCGTGGTCGGCGCGAGGTCGCTCTCCACGCAGATGGCCAGGTCCCGCGTCTCGCTCGGCGGGATCGCGCCGGCCGCGCGCACCCCGGGGATGTCCATCGCCGCGGCCTCGATCTCCAAAGTGGACATCCGGATGCCCTTGCGCTTGAACATGTCGTCGCGGCGGCCTTCGAAGTAGAGGTAGCCGTCGGCGTCCAGGCGGCCGTAGTCGCCGGTGTGCAGGCGGAGCCCGCCGGTGGCCTCGTCCGGCCGGAACGCGCGGGCGGTCAGCTCCGGCGCGCGCCAGTAGCCGGGCATCACGTGCGGGCCGGCCGCCACGATCTCGCCGATGTCGCCGGCCGGAAGCTCGGTGCCGTCGGCCGCCAGGATGTGCACGGACGTGCCAGGCAGCGGCAGCCCGGACGCGCCCGGACGTTCAGTGTCCTCTTCGGGCGGCATGATGGTGATCCGCTTGCACTCGGTCTGGCCGAACTGGCGGACCACGCGGGCGCCCGGGAAAGCGTTACGCAGCTTGGTGATGGTCGCGTCGGGCAGCGCGGCGCCGGTGTTGGTGAACAGGCGCACCGGCGCGGCGCCGGCCGTGTCGCGTTCGGCCAGGGTGGCGATCATCGTGGCGAGCGAAGGGACGATGGGGACCACCGTGGCGCCGACCTCGCGCATCCGCTGCAGCAGCCGCAGGTCGGATTCCGCGTCGGCGAGCACGATCTCGCTACGGCCGAGGGTGGCCAGCAGGACCTTGTAGAGGCCGTAGTCCCAGGACATCGGGAACCGGCAGAACACCACGTCGTCGCCGCGGTAGCCGAGCACGGCCTGGATCGCGCGGGCGGCGAAGGTGACCTGCCGGTGCGGGCCGATCACGCCCTTGGGCGCGGCGGTGCTGCCGGAGGTGTAGATGAGCACGGCGACGTCGTCGGGCGCCACCTCGGTCGGCTCGGCCCGTTCGCCGGCTCGGAACGCCGCGTCGATCTCATTCCACAGTGGACCGAACTCGGCGGGCGTGAGCACCAGCCGCGGCTCGGCGTTGGCCACCACGGAGTCGAAGTGGAACTTCTTCATCGCCGGGTTGATCGGCACGAACACCGCGCCCCGCCGGGTGGTCCCGTAGAACAGCGCGACCAGCTCGCGGTTGGTCGGCAGCTGCACGACCACGCGGTCGCCATGCCCCACCCCGCGACGGGCGAGCACGGCCTCCACCGCGCGGCTCCACTCCGCGACCTCCGCGTAGGTCCACGCGCCTTCACGGTCGCGCACCGCCGTGGCCCCCGCCGCGTCGGCCACTGCCTCGTCCAGCAGCGAAAACACCAGCGAACCGCCAGGAGAATCGTCCACCACTGCCACTCCCATGCTCTCGACGGGCCTGCCCCGGATGACTGCGTGCCGGCGCGGAAACTCCTCCCCCGACTTCGCAGAAAGCTAGCCGCGGCGGCTCGGCCGGCCACACCCCTAGCGGCCCCTAACCGACCTCCCGGGCGGGCACGCGAAAAAGGCCTGCCCTGCCGGGAAACCCAGGCAGAGCAGGCCTTTTCAGATTCGCTTCAGGCTAGCCGCGCACACCCGAGCGCCGGCGGCCGACGTGGTGCGCGATGGCGACGGCGATGCCCACCGCGACAACGGCTCCGGTCGCGACCGGACTCAGGAACTTCGACAGGCTCGGCGCACTGTTCGGCCCGATCAGCCAGACCGCCAGCGGCACGGCGTACGCCGCGGTGACCGCCGCCGTCCACCAACCCAGAGCACGCAGCCGGGCGTCCCGCAGGGTCCCGATCAACACGACCGCGATCGGGAGACCGGCCATCAAGGCGAACTGGCCGAGCACGAAAACCGGGACCAGCCAAGCCGCGATCAGCACGGTCAGCGAGGTACGGCGGACAGCGGCGGTGACGCGGTCGACGGTCGGGGTGGCGGTGGTCATCGTCTACTCCTGCGGGTCGGCGGCTGGCGCTTCTTGCGATAGTTAGAAGCTATAACACTCCCTTCCGGGAGGCAATAGGCAAAGTGAGATGTTCTAACTAGACGCGGCAACTCACCCCACCGGCACCGGACTCAGCAGCTCGGCCGCCACCCCCGCGAGCGCCTTGCGGTCGATCTTTCGGTTGGTGTTCAGCGGGAACTCGTCGACATGGCGGTAATGCCGCGGGATCACCCCCTCCGGCAGCACCTGCCGCAGCGCGCGGACCAGCTCGATGACCGGACGTTCCCCGCCGGTGTAGAAGACGAACAGCTCGGTGCCCGCGTCACCCGCGACGCCGAGGGCCACCGCGTCCAGCACGCCGCAGTCGCGCAGCGCGTGCTCCACCTCCGTCAGCTCGATGCGCCAGCCGAGCACCTGAACCTGCGAATCGAGCCGGCCGAGGTACGCCAGATCGGCCCCCTCGAGACGGCGGACGCGGTCGCCGGTGCGGTAGAAACGGCGGCCGTCACGGTCGAGGAAACGGCCGCGTTCGTCGGCGGGGTCGAGGTACCCCGGCGTCAGCTGCGCGCCGGCGATGGCCAGCTCACCCTCCTCGGCCTCCTCGACGTCACCCGGGCCGAGAAGCAGATAGTCGTGGCCCGCGTGCACTTCCCCGATCGGGACCACGCCGTTCACCGCGACCTCCGGCGTCACCTCGTCGTCCCACCGATAGCCCGCGACGGTGATGGTCAGTTCGGTGGGGCCGTACAGGTTCTCCGCGATCGCGTTCGGCGCCGCTATCCGCCAGTCCGCCGTGTCCCGCACGGTCAGCGCCTCGCCCGCGAAGAAGCTCCAGCGCAAGCCCGGCAGCGCGCCAGGGGTGAGCCCGCCGGTGCGGCGGACCAGATCGATCGCGCTCGGCGTGGAGAACCACACCGTCAGCCCGCGCTCGGCCGCGAACGCCGGCAGGTTCCGGTACGCCGTGCCGGGCAGCACCACCGCGGGCGCCCCCGCGCCCCAAGCGCAGAACAGGTCGAACATCGCGCAGTCGAAGTTCAGGTCGAAGGTCTGCGAGAACACGTCGTCCGGGGTGAAGTCGTACCGCTCGTCGAGCAGGCCGAAGTAGTGCTCGGTGGCGGCGTGGCCGATCCGGACCCCCTTGGGCCGCCCGGTGGAGCCGGAAGTGAACAGCACGTACGCGCTGTCGTCGGGACGCACCGGCCGCGGCGCCGTCAGCGCCTGGGACTCCCGCGGCCGCAGAACCGACGGCTGGTCACCGCATTCCGGCGCCAGCACGGTCAACGGCCGCGCCTCCGGCAGCAGGGTGAGGCCACGAGCGTCCGCCACCACCGCGTCCACTTCGGCCGCCTCGATCATCTGCGCGGTCCGGGCCGCCGGGAAGTCCGGGCGCAGCGGAACCACCGTCGCGCCGGCGTACAGCCCGGCCAGGATCCCGGCGTAAGCGGTGACGCCCTTGCCCGCCAGCACCCCTACGGTCCGGGCACCGGACTCGGCCAGCGCACCGCCCCACAGCAGCGCCAGCTCGTGCAGCCGGTCGTAGGTGACGGCCTGCTCACCCACGTGGACGGCCACGCCGCCGTCCGATCGTTCGAGGCCGCGCAGGAATCGCGAGTGCAGTCCGCCGGTGAAGCTCGTGTCCATCGTGGTCCTCCGCCAGTAATAGGGGTACTGATGCGTCGATCCGGGACGGCGACGCGAGGTAGAGTCCAAAACCGAACCGGGCGGTCGGTTTTATGCCTGGGAGATCCGAACCTAGTCATCCGGAGCAGCCATGTGGGACAGCACTTTCGACGAGACCCTTCGCACGTTCCTTCCGTTCCTGCCCGCCGAGGAGGCGCTGACCGCCGAAACCCCGCTGCGGGAGTACGGGCTCGACTCGCTCGCGACCGTCGAGCTGCTCGCCTTGCTGGAGCAGAACTACAACGTGCGCTTCGAGGACGACGCCCTGAACCTGGAAACGTTCGAGAACCCCGGCCGCCTGTGGGCGACCCTGACTGGCCTCCTGCCGCAGAGCGCGGACCAGCTCGATGGCCGGCCGCTCTCCGCCGAGCAGAAGCAGCCGGCTAGCTGACGCGCGAGGGACCCGCGCCCCGGCGGCGTGGCTGAAGGGCCATCCGCGGGTTCACGGTGACCACCTCGAACCGGCTCGTGGTGGCGCGGACCCGGCCGAACAAGGTGTCCGGTCCCGCCACCCAGAGCTTCCGGACGCCGAGCTGCTCCAAGGAGGACACGACATGCGGCCAGCGCAGCGGTTTGACGATGCTGTCCAGCAGCATCGTGCGCACCTGCTCGCCGGTGCGCAGGATCGAGCCGTCCTGGTCGGCGACGATGGGCAGCAGCGGGTCGTGGAAGTCGAGTCCACCGAGGACTTCGTCCTCCGCTTTGCGCCGCAGCGCCCCGAAAGCGCCCGAATGCAACGGTGGCCGCATCGTGTAGAGCGACAGCCCGCCGATGCTCCGGATCGTCTGCTTGAGCCAGTCGAGGTTCCGCTCGCGCAGCGAGACCATGTAGAAGTCGTGGTCGATGTAACACGAGATGTCGGACCACTCGCCGCGGCCTTCCAGCTCGGTGAGAGCGTCCTTGAGCTTCTCCTCCGGGGTGCGGACGAACGAGTGCGTGACCACGTCGGTGTGCTCGGTGGCGAAGAACTCGTTGAGGCAGCGGGCGAGTTCCGAGGTCATCCACACGGCGTCGGGGAAGGTCAGCGAGCCGGCGTACACACTGGCCGGCTTCTCGCCGAAGCTCGGCCCGGTGCAGTAGTCGGGGCTGAGCTCGTACTCCTGCTCGGCCCATTCGGCGAGGGCGAGACAGGTCAGCATGAAGCCGACCTGGGCGTACTCGGAGTAGTCGCCGTCGGCCTCGCGGAAGTTGTCGACCAGCGAGTAGCCCAGCCGGTCGTTCGCCTCCTTGATCAGCCGCCGGGCGAACGGGTTGATCAGCAGGAACTTCCCGAAGTCGGCGAACCGGCACGGGCTCATCCCGGGGAACACGACCGCCGATCCGGCCCGGTTGGCCTCATCCATGGCTGGCGACCTCTCGCTCGGCGGCCCGGAACGCGGGCTCGCAGGGGTGGACCTCTTGCAGGAAACTCAGCAGTACCTCCTGGAACCGCTCGGGCTCCTCGAGGTGCGGGACGTGACTGGAGTGCTCGAAAATCTCCCAGCGCACGTCGTGGATCCGGTCGAAGTACGGCTGGACGGTCACCGGGGTGGCCTCGTCGTGCCGGCCGGAAATGAGCAGGGTCGGTGCCTCGATGTCGTCGAGGTACTCGATCACGGAATAGTCCTTCAGCGTGCCCGAGACGGTGAACTCGCTCGGCCCGTTCATCGTGGCGTAGACGGTGTTGTCCTCCGCCATCTCCATGAACGAGGCGAGGTAGTCACTCGGCCACGGCAGCTCCCGGCACACGTGGCGGTCGTAGAACACCCGCATCAGGTCGAAGTACTCCTGCGAGCTGGTGGTGCCGGCCGCCTCGTGCGCCCGCAGCAGGGCGTCCACACCGGGCGGAAGCTGCGCGCGGAGCACGTCCATTTCCTGGCGCCACAACGGGTACGAGGCGGGCGAGTTGGCGATCACCAGCCCCCGCAGGCCGTCCGGGCGCTGCGCGGCGTGCCGGGCGACGACCAGCCCGCCCCACGACTGTCCATACAGGACGTAGTTGTCCTCGATGCCCAGCCGGTGCAGCAGGTTGTCCAGCTCGTCGGCGAACAGCCCCGGGGTCCAGAAGTCCGCGCCCCGGTCCGGCAGGTGCGTCGAACCGCCGCTGCCCAGCTGGTCGTAGTGCACCACCGGCCACCCGTGCCCGGCCAGCTCGCCGAGGTTGCGCAGGTAGTCGTGGGTGCTCCCGGGCCCGCCGTGGACCACGACCACGGTGGGCAGCTCGCCGCCGGCGACGCCGGTGACCCGATACCAGGTGCGGTACTCGCCGAAGGGAACCCAGCCCTTCGCGGTGGGTGCCACGGCCATGCTCATCACCTCTTCGTCTCCCTCGTCCGGCCGGGCCTCGGATGCTGGCGGCCGGATCCACCTTCATGTCTATCCGCCGCGCACGTGCCGTCACCAGCCCCTAAGGGGCATCTAAAGCGCGTCTAAGTACAACCACCTCCTTACTGCGCAACGGATCCCCAGCGGAAGGCCACAGCGGCGGAACAGGGGTGCGCGACCCCTAGCCGCCGCTTCCCGGGTCGGCCGGACGGCTCATCGGGACTACTTTTTTCCCTGTACCAGCAGTGGTTTTCCACCCGTGACATCGGAGAGTGCGGCCATGCGTGTTTTGCTGATGGTGTTTCCGACGAGGACGCACGTCTACAGCATGGCGCCGGTCGGCTGGGCGCTGGCCGCGGCCGGGCACGAGGTCCGCTTCGCCGGGCAGCGCAATCCGCGTGAGGTGGAGTCGTTCGCCGAGACCGGCCTCGACGCGATGTGGTTCGGCGGTGAGCTGGACATCGCGCGGCATCGCCAGCTCCAGGTCGACGGCAACAACGCGATGCAGGGCGACTTCCGCATCTCGGAGAGCCGGCCGGAGCGCTACACCGAAGAGTACGTGCGCAACGTCTACGAGCACTGGGTCGAGGTCTTCCGCTGGACCACCCCGGAGCCGCTGCTCGACGAGCTGGTCCGGTTCGCCCGGCAGTGGCAGCCGGACCTGATCGTCTGGGACCCGATGATCTACGCCGCGCCGATCCTCGCGCAGGCGATCGGCGTGCCGCACCTGAGGATGATGTACGCCGCCGACCAGACCGCGCGGATCGGCGCCCAGTACCGCGACCTGCGCGCGAGCCGGCCGCAGGACACGACGCCGGACCCGTTCGTGGAGTGGATGTCCGCGGCGGTCGGGCGGTTCGGCGCGGACTACGGCGAAGCCTTGCGCTACGGCGTGAAGACGATCGACTGCCACCCGTCCTACCTGCGCTACGAAGGCGTCGACGTGGACTACGTGCCGGCCCGGTTCGTCGCGCACAACAAGCCGATGGCGATCCCGCGGTGGGTCCTGGAGAGACCGCGGCGCCCGCGCGTGATGCTGACCCTGGGCATCTCGAACCGGCAGGTGCTCGGCGTCGAGGAGACGTCGGTGGCCGACCTGCTCGACGGCCTCGCGGACCTCGACGTCGAAGTGATCGCGACGCTCAACGCCGCGCAGCTGGCCACCGTGCCCAAGGTCCCGGACAACGTGCGCGCCGTCGACTTCGTGCCGATGAACGAGCTGCTCGCGACCTGTTCGGCGATCGTGCACCAGGGCGGCGGCGCGACGATCGGCAACGCCGTGGTCAACGGCGTCCCGCAGCTCGTGATCCCCGGCACCACCTGGAGCGAGCGGGTCTCGGCGGTCGCGCAAGTCAAGCGCGGCAACGGATTGCTGGTGGACCTGGAGGACGTCACGCCGGGCTCGGTGCGCGAAGGGATCCAGCGGCTGCTGGAGGAGCCGGGCTTCCGCGAGAGCGCGCTCGAGGTGCGCGATGAGATGCTGGCCACGCCTGCCCTGGACGAGCTGGTGCCGGAGTTCGAACGGATCGCGCGATGCCGGTGACGCAGCGGCCGCACGCGATCCGGACCATCGGGTTCCTGCTCGCGAGCTTCCCGATGCGGCTGCTGGCGTTCATCCTGACGCTGGTGTCGATGGTGCTCGGCATCGCGACCACCATGCTGTGGGTCGGCATCCCGATCCTCATCACCGCCACCTCCGTGGTGCGCGGTTTCACCGGCCTCGAACGCCGCTGGGTGCACAGCATGCTCGGCATCGAAGTCGCCGAGCCCCTGCGCCGCCCGCACGGGAACGGGTTGCTCCAGACCTGGCAGACCCGGCTCGTCGACCCGGTCACCTGGCGTGAGCTGGTGTTCGTGCTGATGGCGCTGCCACTGGGCATCGTCGAGTTCGTGGCCGGGATCGTCTCGGTGGCGGTGCCGCCCTTCGGCATCTTCGTCGCGCCGCGGATCGGGGCGATGCACGGCGCGCTCTCGCTGTCGATGCTCGGCCCGGACCGGACCGCGCAGCTGGAGGCGCGCACGCGCCAGCTCAAGGATTCCCGCGCCCGCGGGGTCGACGCCGTGGAGGCCGAGCGCCGGCGCATCGAACGAGATCTGCACGACGGCGCGCAGCAGCGGCTGGTGGCCGTCGCGATGAGCCTGGGGCGGGCGCGGCTGAAGCTCGACACCGACAACCAGGCGGACGTGCGCGAACTCATCGGCGCCGCGCACAGTGACGCCAAGCTCGCCGTGTCCGAGCTGCGGGACCTCGCGCGCGGGATCTATCCGCCGGTGCTGCAGGACCGCGGCCTCGACGCGGCGCTGTCCTCGCTCACCGCGCGCATGCCGATCCACGTGGACGTCGAGGTGACGGTGGAGCCGCGGCCGCCCGCCCCGGTGGAGACCACGACCTACTTCATCGTCAGCGAAACGCTCACCAACATCACCAAGCACGCGGGCGCGGACCGGGCCTCGGTCCGGGTCACCCGCGACGCCGACACCGTGGTCGTCGAGATCATGGACAACGGCCACGGCGGCGCCTCGGTGCGCCCCGGCGGCGGGCTGGCCGGGCTGGCCGACCGCGCCGCCACGATCGACGGGGTGCTCACCGTGGTCAGCCCCGTGGGCGGGCCGACGGTGGTGCGCGCCGACCTGCCCGTCCGATGGTGAGTTCCGGCTCTGTTCCAACCCGTTCGGCGAACCCCCTGAGGAGCACCCCATGCGCGTCGTGATCGCCGAAGACTCCGTGCTGCTGCGCGCGGGCGTGCAGAGCCTGCTCGCCGACGTCGGCATCGAGACCGCCGCCGCCGTGGACAACGGCGACGACATGCTGGTCGCCATCCGCGAGCACCACCCGGACCTGGTGATCGCCGACGTCCGCATGCCGCCGACCTTCACCGACGAGGGCCTGCGCGCGGCCTTGGCGGCCCGTAAGGAGATCCCGGGCCTGCCGGTGCTGGTGGTCTCGCAGTACGTCGAGGGCAGCTACGCGGTCGACCTGATCGCCGAGGGCACCTCCGGCGTGGGCTATCTGCTGAAGGAGCGCGTCGCCGACGTGGCCGACTTCCTGGAGTCCGTCCGCCGCGTGGCCGGCGGCGGCTCCGCGATCGACCCGGACGTGGTCGCCCAGATGCTGTCGCGCAGCAAGGACCCGCTCGACGCGCTCACCGCCCGCGAGACCGAGGTGCTCGGCCTGATGGCCCAGGGCCTGTCCAACGCCGCGATCGCCAAATCGCTGGTGGTGACCCAGGGCGCGGTGGAGAACCACATCAGCAACATCTTCGCCAAACTCGGCCTGGAAGCGAGCCGCGACGAGAACCGCCGGATCCGGGCCGTGCTCACCTATTTGGACAGCACTGCCGTGCGTGCGTGATTGACTGTCGAGAACGGCCGGCCGACTCCGTCCCAGGGGCAGCCGCGGCCACCAGGGCCGTACGACAGGAAGGACCGCCGCCATGGCCGTCGCCGAAGACCTCGACCGCGCCACCGACTCGACCGACCCGGCCTGGGACTGGGTCGCCGGGCAGACCCGCACTTATCTGGCTTCCGGCGGCACCGAGGGCCACGAGTCCAACGGCGTGTACACGCTGGTGCTCGCCACCACCGGCCGCCGGACCGGCGAGCCGCGGCGCACCTGCCTGATCTACGGCACCTCCGGTGACGACCTCGTGGTCGTCGCGTCCAAGGGCGGGGCCGACGAGGACCCGGAGTGGTTCAAGAACCTCCAGGCCGAGCCGAGCGTCGCGGTGCAGGCCGGCACCCGCCGGTTCACCGCGCGCGCCCGCGTCGCCTCGCCGGACGAGCGCGGTCCGCTGTGGGCGCTGATGGCGCGGATCTTCCCGCTGTACGAGGAGTACGCGCAGAAGACCGAGCGCGTGATCCCGGTCGTCCTGCTCACACCGCAGGACTGACCGGCTCAGCGCGCCGCGCGCCAGCTCGTCGCCACCTGGAACGGGCGCGGGCGCGGGACCACGACCGGCGGAACCGGCGTGGCCACGGTCCGGTCCGCGGCGGCAGCCCCGGCCGCGGACAGGACCGCGACCAGCGCCGCCAGCTCGGCGTCGTCCGGGGAACCGCGCACGATGCGCACCTCGGGCGCGCCCATCAGACGGGCGGGTTCCCGTGCTTGCGCGCCGGGATGTCGGCGTGCTTGGTACGCAGCATGGCGAGCGCGCGGATCAGCAGCGACCGCGTCTCGGCCGGCTCGATCACGTCGTCCACGAGACCGCGTTCGGCCGCGTAGTACGGGTGCATCAGCTCGGTCCGGTACTCCTTGATCTTGAGGCGCCGCACGGCTTCCGGGTCGTCGGCGGCCTTGATCTCGCGGCGGAAGATCACGTTGGCCGCGCCCTCGGCGCCCATCACCGCGATCTCGTTCGTCGGCCAGGCCAGTGAGACGTCCGTGCCGATCGAGCGCGAGTCCATCACGATGTACGCGCCGCCGTAGGCCTTGCGCAGGATCAGCTGAACCCGCGGCACCGTGGCGTTGCAGTAGGCGTACAGCAGCTTCGCGCCATGGCGGATGATGCCGCCGTGCTCCTGGTCGACGCCGGGCAGGAAGCCGGGCACGTCCACCAGCGTCACGAGCGGGATGTTGAACGCGTCGCAGGTCTGCACGAACCGCGCGGCCTTCTCGCTGGCCTCGATGTCGAGCACCCCGGCCAGCATCGCGGGCTGGTTCGCGACGATGCCGACCACGTGCCCGTCCATCCGGGCCAGCGCGCACACCACGTTCCTCGCCCAGCCGGCGTGCACCTGGAGGAACTCGCCGTCGTCGACGATCTCTTCGAGCACGCTGCACATGTCGTACGCGCGGCTCGAGTCGGTGGGCACCAGTTCGAGCAGGCGGTCGGTGCGGCGCTCGGCCGGATCGTCGGTCGGCGCGTGCGGCGGGGCCTCGTTGTTGTTGGACGGCAACAGGGAAAGCAGGTAGCGCACGTCCTCGAGGCAGCTCGGCTCGTCGTCGTAGACGAACGCGGCCACGCCGGAAGTGGCGGCGTGCACGTCGGCGCCGCCGAGGCCGTTCTGCGTGATCTCCTCGCCGGTCACGGCCTGCACGACGTCCGGGCCGGTGATGAACATCTGCGAGGTTTCGCGGACCATGAACACGAAGTCCGTCAACGCCGGCGAGTACGCCGCGCCGCCCGCGCACGGGCCGAGCATCACGGAGATCTGCGGGATCACCCCGGAGCACCGGGTGTTGCGCTGGAAGATGCCGCCGTAACCGGCGAGCGCGGTCACGCCCTCCTGGATCCGGGTACCGGCACCGTCGTTCAGCGAGACCAGCGGGGCGCCCGCGGCCTCGGCCAGATCCATCACCTTGTGGATCTTCTGCGCGTGCGCCTCACCGAGCGCGCCGCCGAAGATGCGGAAGTCGTGGGCGTAGACGAACACCGTCCGGCCGTGCACGGTGCCCCAGCCGCAGACCACACCGTCGGAGTACGGGCGGCGGTGCTCCAGCCCGAACCCGGTGGCGCGGTGGCGGCGCAGGGCTTCGATCTCGGTGAACGTGCCGGGGTCGAGCAGCAGCTCGATGCGCTCGTGGGCGGTCAGCTTGCCGCGTTCGTGCTGCCGGACTGTCGCGGCGTCGTCGGGCCCGCGCCGCGCCTCTTCCTTGATCTCGCGCAGCTCCACGAGCCGGTTCCCGAACGCTCCGTCCACCGCCAGTGCCTCAGACATGCGCCCGCCCCTTGTCGACAAGCCGATCCGTCAGGTACCGCAGGATCACGTCCTGGTGCCGGGTCAGGAAGAAGTGCCCGCCGGCCAGCGGCACCAGCTCGAAGTCCGCGGTGGTGTGCGCGGCCCACGAGGCGACCTCGTCCACGGACGCCACCGGGTCGTCGGTCCCGGTGAACGCCACCACCGGCGTCGACAGGGGTGTGCTCGCGGTGTCGCGGTAGGTCTCGACCGCGCGATAGTCGTTGCGCACCACCGGCAGGATCATCCGGACCACGTCCTCGTCGCCCAGCAGGTCCATCTCGGTGCCGCTCAGCCGGCGCAGTTCGGCGAGGACGCCGTCGTCGGTCCGGGTGTGCACACTTTCGTCGCGCTGCCGCGAGGGCGCGCGCCGCCCGGAGACGAACAGCGCCTCCGCGGGAGTGCCCGCCTCTTCCAGCCGGCGCGCCACCTCGTAGGCGACCATCGCGCCCATGCTGTGCCCGAACAGCGCCAGCGGCCGGCCGTCCTTGCCGCGCAACAACTCGGCGACCCGGTCGGCGATCGCGCCGATGCTGGTCAGGAACGGCTCGTGCCGCCGGTCCTGCCGCCCCGGGTACTGCACGCCGAACACCTCGACGTCCGGCGCGAGCGACTTCGAAACGGGGAAGTAGAACGTGGCCGAGCCACCGGCGTGCGGCAGGCACACCAGCCTGGTCCTGGCTTCGGGCGAGGGGTGGAACCGGCGGAACCAGTTCTCCTCGGCGTCCTCGGAACTTCCGGCCATGTTGTCCCACCGCCTGTTCGTCTCACGGACCAGGGACACGACAACCACCCCCGGCGCCTTCCCGACAAACCACGCTAGCCCGGCGCGGCGCGGCGGAACGACCCCTAACGGCCCCTAGGCGGCACACTCCACTGTGGACTGTTTCGGCGGTGGTCCACAGCTCCGGCGTGACTTCGGGCAATCCCGGAGACAAAACGGTCACAACCGGGCAAGATCGGCACCATGACTCCGACCTTCGTGCTCGTCCACGGCTCCAACGGCAACGGCCAGTACTACGCCCCGCTACAGCGGGAGCTGGCGCTGCTCGGCCACCGTTCGCTGGCCGTCGACCTGCCCGGGCACGGGAACGGCGGCGGGTTCTCGGCGGCGTTCCAAGCCCAGGACCAGGCGGCCTTCGCCGAAGAGCCGTCGCCGCTGGCCGGCGTCACGCACGCCGACGGGGTCGCGCACGTGATCGACGTCGTCCGGCGGGCCCGCGAGCACGGGCCGGTGGTGCTGGCCGGGCACAGCCGCGGCGGGTTCATGCTGACGAGCGTCGCCAACGCGGTGCCGGAACTGCTCGAACGCATCGTCTACGTGTCGGCCTGGTGCTGCGTGGACAGCACGGCGGGCGAGTACCTGGCCAGCCCGGAGAACGCGTCGAGCGCGCTGATGGACGTCGCGGGCCTCGTGGCCGGGGACCCGGCGAAGGTCGGCGCGTTGCGGATGAACTGGCGGACCACCGACCCGGCGCTGCTGGCCACGCTGAAGCGCGCGTTGCTCGCCGACGGCACGGACAGCGAGTTCTACGCCTTCCTCGCCACCCTCGAACCGGACGAGTGCCTCGACGCGGGCAGCGACCGCGCCGAAGCGGACACCTGGGGCCGCGTGCCGCACAGCTACGTGCGGCTGACCGGCGACCAGAGCATCCCGGTCGCGCTGCAGGACCGGTTCGTCGCGGAGGCCGACGCGCTCACCCCCGCCAACCCGTTCGACGTGCACTCCCTCGACAGCGGCCACCTGCGCGCGCTGCTGCGGCCGTCCGAGCTGGCGGGGATCCTGGCCGAGAGCGTCACACGCCGGTCGACGAGCCCGGCCGGATGATCATCAGCACGGTCACCACGGCCCACAGCAGGTTGAACACCCCGGTGACCATGCCCAGCCGGGCCGCGAGGCGGGTGTCGACGGCGGTCGCGACCCCGCCGGCGGCCTCGGCTTCGGGCTCGGCCAGCGCCGTGCGCTGCCCCGGCAGGACCAGCAGCACCAGCACGGCCGCCGCGACGGCCGTCAGCCCGATGGACACCAGCACCCAGGTGTCGCCGGTGACGTGCATGGTGCCCGCGACCGCGAACCCGAACAGGGGCACCGCGATCCCCACCCACGCGTAAACCCGGCAGATTCGGTGAAGCAGCCGCAGCGTGCCGGTGTCGCCGCGCTTGAGGGCGGCGGGGAACATGCTGGCGGCCACGGCCACGGGCCCGACGGCGAGGATCGCCGCCAGCACGTGGATCGACAGGAAGACTTTGCTCACGAACGATCACGCTAGCCCCGCCGCCGGCCCGCCCGGAACCGGCTCGTTCGCCTCGTTCCGCCGGATTCTCGCCACCGGCCCCGGAAAACGGCCGTCCGATCAGGACTCGGCGGATCCCGGCACCCGGACGGCGGAGAAGATCAGCTCCCGCCGGAGCCGGAACCCGAGCGATTCGTACAGCCGGATGGCGTGGACGTTGGACGCCGCCGCGTGCAGGAACGGTGTCTCGCCCCGAGCCCGGATCCCGGCGCCGACCGCGCGCACGAGCCGGGCCGCCAGCCCGCGGCCGCGGAACGCCGGGTCGGTGCAGACCGCGCTGATCTCGGTCCAGCCGGGCGGATGCAGCCGCTCCCCCGCCATGGCGATCAGGGCGCCCTCGTGCCGGATGCCCAGATAGGTGCCCAGCAGCACGGTCCGCGGCAGGAACGGCCCGGGCTGCGTCTTGGCGACGAGGTCGAGCATCTCCGGCACGTCGTCTTCGCCCAGCCGTACCGCGCCGGAATCGTCGCCGGTCACCAGCCCCGAGCCGTCCAGCTGGACGCCCTGGGTGTCGTTCAGCCGCGTCCACCCCTCCGGCGGCGCGCCCGCGCCACCGACGATCACCACCGTCGCGCCGGGCCCGGCCAGGTCGGCGATGTCCTGCCAGAGGTGCTCGTCCGGATCGTCGGGGACGGCGAGGAACGGGCTGACGTCCACGGGGTACCGCAGCACCTGGCCCTTCTGCTCGGCGAAGTGCGCGTGTGGCCCCGAGAGGGCCGCCCACGCCGGGTTGTCCAGCGGCGACGTGCTCATCCTGCCTGCCATTCCGTGATCGGGATCCCGACCCAGGATGCGTTCGGCGAGACGTCCGCCGCCAGCGAATCCCACATGGTGAATCACCGTGTGACAAGCGCCTCGGAGTACGGCTTCATCGCCGGGTAGTAGTCGTCGAAGGACACCGCGGGCGCGTCTTCGCGGGCGGCGACCAGCAGGTCCAGGTAGTACTCCCAGCCGGGGCCGATCTCGCCGACGCCGTCGGTCCCGTCGGTCCCGTCGAGATGGTGTACCAGGCTCAGCTCGGTGCCACCGTCCACTTCGGACAGAGCAGCTCCAGCCATCACCCGCTTTCCCCCTTCGCCGCGGAAGCGTCAGCGCAATCGCAAAACGGTCGAAACGGTCCGGACGCGTTCCTCCTCGTCGCCGACCGGGCTGATCACCAGCTCGGTGACGCCGACGTCGGCGAACCGCCGCAGCTCGGCGGCCACCTCCCGCTCGGAACCGGCCACCACCGTGTCCTCCGGCCCGGATTTCCCTTGCGCCGCAAGCACTCGCCGGTAGCTGGCGAACGCACCGGCCTGGCCGAAGCGCGTGGCGATGTCCGCACGGACGCGGCCGGGATCGCTGGTCACGCTGGCCATCACCGTCGCCACCACGCGGGGCGACGGCCGTCCCGCCTCGCGCGCGGCCGCGGTCACCTTCGGCACGATGTCGTCGCCCAGCAGATCGGCGCCGGTCCACACGGTCACCGTGCCGTCCGCCAGCTCGCCGGCCAGGCGCAGCATCACCGGCCCGAGCGCGGACACCAGCACCGACGGCGCCTCGGCTCCCGGCACGTCGACGGTCCCGGCGGCGGCCAGCGTCTCGCCGCGGAAGTCGACAGTCTCGCCCCGCAGCAAGGGTTGCAGCACCTGGAGGTACTCGCGGATGTGCCGGGCCGGGCGGTCGTAGGACAGGCCGTACTGGCCTTCGATGACCTCCCGGTGGCTCGGCCCGATCCCCAGCGTCAGCCGCCCGCCGACAGCCGCCTGCACGGTCAGCGCCTGGCCCGCCAGCGCGAGCGGATGGCTCGCGAAAGTGCGCACTACTGCCGTGCCGAGGCCGATCCGAGGCACGCGCTGCCCGACGAGCCCCGCGAGCGTGAGCGCGTCCCACGAAGTCAGCTGCGGCAGGAACACGCTGTCCAGCCCCAGGCGCTCGGCCGCCGCGGCCTCTTCGACCACGGCGTCGAGCCCCTGCGGACGAGCGGAGTAAAGCCCGATCTTCACGACTGCCCCCAAACGGAATCCTGAATTCACCTTGTGCCGACGACCCTACACTAAGCTGAACGCGTAATTCCGCTTACTGGGAAGGGGCTGGTCATGCGGGCGGACGCGGTGCGCAACCGCGAACGGATCGTCACGAGCGCCGTGCGGCTGTTCGCCGAGCGCGGTCCCGACGTGCAGATGTGCGAGATCGCCGCGGCGGCGGGCCTGGGCGTCGGCACGCTTTACCGGCACTTCCCGGACCGTCAGGCGCTCGCGCTGGAGATCGGCGTGAGTGCGCTGCGCGAGATGACGGAGTTCGCCGGAGCCGCGCGTGAACGCGAGGACTCGGCGTGGGACGAACTGCAGGCGATCGTCCGGCATTGTGCGACTTTGCCGCTGGCGCTGGCGAAGTCGCTTTCGGAGCTGGTGCCGGAGGAGGCCGGGCTGGCCGAGCTGGAACGCTCCGTCGACGACCTGCTGGCCGACCTCGTCGAGCGGGCCCAGAAGGAAGGCGCGCTGCGGACGGACGTCCCACCGCGCGAGGTGGTGCGACTGCTGAGCGTGGTGGTCTGCCGCCCGGGCGCGCGCGCCGACGATTACCTGACCGTCGTGATGCTCGACGGACTCCGTGCGGATTGAGGACCGCAGCTGTCCTGATGGCGGATTAGCTTACGAGCACACCGTCGAAAGGAATCCCGATGAGCAGCGTGGACCGCAACCAGCCGCTGGGCACCCCGACCTGGGTCGACCTCGCCGTGCCGGACCTGGAGCGGGCGCGGGAGTTCTACGGCCGCGTGTTCGGCTGGGAGTTCGACGGCGGTGACTGCCTGCTGCGCGGCCTGCCCGTCGCCGGCCTGCGGGTGGCCTCGCCGAACAGTCCCGGCTGGGACGTCCATCTGGCGACCGAGGACGTCGACGCGACCGCCGCGGCCGTCACCGCCGCCGGTGGCACGCTGCTGACCGAGCCGCACGACGTCACGGGACGGGGCCGGTCCGCGTTCGCGCTGGACCCCACCGGCGCACGGTTCGGCCTGTGGCACGGTCGCGGCTTCCCCGGCTGCCGCCTGGTGAACGAGCCGGACACCTTGGTACGCAACGACTTGCTGACCCCAGGGGCGGCCAAGGCCCGCGACTTCTACTGCGCCGTCTTCGGCTTCACCCTCGACGGCAACCAGGACCTGCCCGGCGCCGATTTCACCTTCCTGCGCCGCCCGGACGGCCACGAGATCGGCGGCATCTTCGCCGCCCCGGACGCCACGGTTTCGTCTTGGGCCACCACCTTCGAGGTAGCCGACGCCGACGCGACAGTCGCGAAAGCCGTCGCTGCGGGCGGCACCGCCCAGCCCGCCGCGCCCACCCCGTACGGCCGCATGGCGGCGATCACCGACCCGTTCGGCACGGAGTTCACCGCCATCACCCGGGCCTGAGCCCCGCTTGCCCGGCCCAGCTGTCTGTCCCACCGTCCACAGTGCATGCCCCTGGCCCTGGCTTTACCTCATTGCGGCCCGCGCGAAAGGTGGCTAGACAGATGAGGTGGACCTAGAAGAGCTGACCGGCCTCCCCGACACCCGCCTGCAGGCCGCGACCGAGGCGGACGCGCCGGAACTGCTGGTGCTGCAGCGCTGCTGCTGGCTGCAAGAAGCGCTGCTGAACAACACCCTGGAAATCCCCGCCCTGCACGAAAGCCTCGACGACGTCCGCGAAGGGACGAGGACGTGGCGCGTCTGGACCGTCCGGCAAGGCCCCCGCCTGATCGGCGCAGTCCGCGGCAAAATCGACGGCGAAGACTGGGAAGTAGGCCGCCTGATGGTCGCCCCGGACCTCGCCGGCCGTGGCCTGGGCCGTTTCCTGCTCGCCCACGTGGAACACCAGGCCCCCGCCGAGCTACGGCGGTTCACCCTGTTCACCGGCGCCAAGAGCACCCGCAACATCTCGATGTACGAGCGGGCGGGCTACCGCCTCGTCGACCAGCCCGGACCGGTGGAGGGGCATATCGCGCATGCTGTGTTCCTGGTGAAACAGCGCTGACTCACCCCGTGTGCAGGTGGGCGGCCAGCCGGCTGCGCAGCCCGCCCACGTCGCCGAGGGGGATGGCGAAGGAGTGGACCGGCCGGTAGCCCGCGGTGTTGTTCCAGCGGCCGCAGGGGCCGACGACGTAGAGGAAGCCGTCGGCCGGGTCGGTGTGGGGGACGGACCAGATCTGCTCACTGCCACGGCCCGCGCCGGAGCGGCGGGCGCGCCAGAACTGCGGCGTCGCCATCACTGTGCCGAGGGCGGTGACAAGGCCGGGCACGTCCGTTTCGGGCAGGCCGAGGCCGCGGCCCGGCCACACGCGGGGCAGGGCGTCGGCGGGGGCGCCGGGCAGCGACGGGCACGCGAAGGCCACCTCGGCGTCCCCGACCTCGGGCGCCCAGTGCCGCAGAGGCCCGGTCGCCGTGCTCGGCCGCATGATTCACTCCCTTCCGCGAAAGTGCGGCGAGTGAACCACGAAGCAGCCAAACCCGACTGGGCGATCACGGGTTGGTTCTTCAATGCCAGAGCGGATTTCCACGACCCACCCCCGGCCCGGCAGCCGACGGACCCACCCGGCGGGGTGAACGGTGTCACCCACCGCCGCCGACCGGCGCGAAGGCAACCCACCCGGGACAACGATGTCACCCTCAGCGCCGCCAGCCCGAGCGAAGGCCGCTCCGCTCGAGACAACCGCCGCCCACGACTCCGCTCGCCCAGAACGACCGCCACCCGAAATCCCGCTCAACCAACCGGAATCTCCCCCTTGTGCTCCACCAACCAGTCCTCCAGCGACTTCAACCGCGGATTGATCTCCCGAACCCGCTCAAGGTCACGCGCCGCAATGAACGAGTCCGAAGCATCGGCGTAAAACTGGTACATATTCGCCACCTCCTCCGCCCCCGGGAACCCCGCCGCCCGCACCTGCGCGTGGCTCAGCGGACGGTAAACCACCTTCTCCCCCAACACCCCCGTGAACAGTTCCGCCAACTCGTCACCCGTGTAGTGCGCGCCGGCCAGACCCACAGTGCGCCCGACATACCGGCTGCCCGCCAGAAAAATGCCATACGCAGTGCGCCCGATGTCCTCCGACGCCACCAGCGCCATCACCTTGTCGTCCATCGGGTTCGTCAGGACGAGCTGACCGTCGGCGTCGCGGCTCGGGCCCTGGCCGGCCAGGAACGATTCGTAGTAGAACGTCGTCTCGAGGAAGGTGGTCGGCACGCCGGCGTCGGTGAAGAACGCGTTCGCCTCGCCCTTCGCGTCGAAGTGCGGCACCTTGTAGACGTCCAGCAGGTCCGGCAACTCGCTGCCCAGGTGCGCGAAATGCGGCCGGGTGTCCTCCAACGTGGACCAGACGGCGTGCTTGAGGCCCGCGTCCTTCGCCGCGCGCGCCGCGGTCGCGGCCTGGTCCAGTTCCATCTGCGCCCGCGTGCGCGCCGCCTCCTCTTCCGGGGTGCGCTGCACCCAGAAGTTGGTGACGACAAACGCCCCGTACGCGCCGTCGAAAGCGCGCCGGACGGAGTCGTACACGTCGAGGTTCGCTTCGACGACTTCAGCGCCGCGCGCGGACAGTTCCTTCGCCGCCGGCGAGTCCGCGTTGCGGGTCACCGCGCGCAAGGCGAACGGCCCCTGCGCGTCGTCGAGGATCGCGCGCGCCAGACCACCGCCCTGCGAACCGGTCGCTCCCACTACAGCGATGATCTTCTTGTCGGTCATGACTTGCTGCCTTCCTTCTCTTCGATGTTCTCTGCCACGAGTTCGCGCACGAGCGGCGCGACCCGGGTCCCGTAAAGCTCGATGTTGCGAAGCACCGCACCGCGCGGCACCCCGCCAAGCCCGTACTTGAGGTCGAAGCGCGAAGCCCCGAGGGTCTTGAGCGTCGCCGCGATCTTGCGGGCGACGGTTTCCGGTGAGCCGACGTACCAGGAGCCGTGCTCGGAAACCTCCTGTCCGAAGGTCTCGCGGGTCGGCGCGCGGAAGCCGCGCTGGCGCGAGACCCGCGTGAGCACCTCGACGTAGTGCGGGTACAGCTCCTCCCGCGCGGCCTCGTCGGTGTCGGCGACGTGGCCCGGCGAGTGGATGCCGATCGCGCGCTGCGGTTTGTCCAGCCGCCGCTGCACCTCACGGAACAGCTCGGCGAACGGCCGGAACCGCGAGGACGGCCCGCCGATGATGGCGAGCATCAGCGACATCCCGTACTTCGCCGTCCGCAGCACCGACTCCGGGCTGCCGCCCACCCCGATCCACGCCGGGATCGGCCCGGCCTCGGTGCGCGGCACGACCTCCTGCCCGGTGAGCGCCGGGCGCATCCGGCCCGACCAGGTCACCGGCTTCTCTTCGAGCAGCCGCGAAAACAGGTCGACCTTCTCCTCGAACAGCTCGTCGTAATCCGCCAGGTCGTAGCCGAACAGCGGGAACGACTCGGTGCTGGAGCCGCGGCCGAGGATCACCTCCGCGCGGCCGTGGGAGAGCGCGTCGAGCGTCGAGTAGCGCTGGAACACCCGCACCGGGTCGTCGGAGCTGAGCACGGTGACCGCGGAGCCGAGCCGGATCCGCGACGTCTTCGCCGCGATCGCCGCCAGCACCACGTCCGGCGCCGAGAGCGGCATGTCGACGGTGTGGTGCTCACCGATGCCGAAGAAGTCCAGCCCCACCTGATCCGCGAGCACGCCGTGCTCGACCAGCCCGCGGATCGTCTCGGCGTGGCTCACCGGGGCGCCGTGGTCGTCGGCGAGGACGTCGCCGAAAGTGTCCAAACCCAGGGTGATCCCGGTGGCCGGGGCACCCGTCGAATACTTCGTCATGCCATGAGGTTGAACCCTCACGTACCTCCCGCGCCTCACCACACGGTGGGTACCCACGGCAGGGGACGGCAGGGCCGACAGCCCAGGATGAGGATGGGGATATGAGCGAGCAGCGGTACACCGAACTCGGGGATTTCCTGCGCTCCCGCCGGGCGGCGCTGTCCCCCGCGGAGTCCGGCGTCCCGACGTACGGCACCCCGCGGCGGGTGCCCGGGCTGCGCCGCGAGGAGGTCGCGCAGCTCGCCGGCGTGAGCGTGAACTACTACACCCGCCTCGAACAGGGCGAGAGCCACCAGATGTCCGACTCGGTGATGGAGGCGATCGCGAACGCGCTGCGCCTCGACGAGAGCGAACGGCTGCACCTGCTGCGCCTGGCCTGGCCCGCGCAAGTCGCCCGTCGTGAAATCGGGCCGGAAACGGTGCGCCCCGCGGTGCACGCGCTCGCCGAGAGCACCACCGGACAGGCCGCGATCATCGTCGGCCGCCGCGCGGACCTGCTCGGCGGCAACCGGCTCGGGTTCGCCCTGCTGGGCGTCGACCCCGGCGGGCGGCCCAACATGACCAAGCGGATGTTCCTCGAACCGTCGATGCGCGACCTGCTGGTGGACTGGGAGAGCCAGGCCCGCGCCACCGTCGCGTACCTGCGGATGGCCTCGGGCGACCAGCCGGACGACGCGCTGCTGGCCGAGCTGGTCGGGGAGCTGAGCATCAAAAGCCCGGAGTTCGCGCGGATCTGGGCCACCCACCCGGTGGCCGAATGCCTGCACTCGGTGCGCGAGTACGACCATCCGCTGGTCGGACGGCTCACCCTGAACGAGGAGAGCCTGCGTCTGCCCGACGACCCCGGCCAGCGCCTGATCTTCAGCGGCGCCGAGCCCGGCTCGCCCTCGGCGGAACGGCTGGCGCTGCTGGGCTCGCTGGTCTCCTAAAGCTCGTCGAACACCAGCACGGTGTGGGTCGAGAGCACGTCCGGCATCGACTGGAGCCGTTCGAAGACCAGGTCGCGCAGGCTGTCCGCGTCGCGGGTGCGGACGAACAGGATCAGGTCGTTGTCCCCCGAGACGAGGCCGCCGTGCTCGATCTCGGCGATCTGCTTGAGCGCCGTGCGGACGGTGCGCCAGGAGTTCTGCGTGACCTTGAGGTAGACGTACGCGGACAGGCCCTGCCCCATCCGGCGCGGGTCGGTGACCGCGGCGTACCCGGTGATCACGCCTTCGCGGTGCAGCCGTTCCACCCGCGTGTAGCAGCCCGCGCGCGAAATGTGTGCGCGTTCGGCCAGCGCGCGCATCGACGCCCGGCCGTCGGCCTTCAGCTCGGCGATCAGCTTCAGGTCGACCTCGTCAAGCTTTGAGTCGGCTCCGCCGAGAGCCGCCGCCATTCGTCCATCCGACTCGGGCATCCGCGCCTCTCCCGACACCATTCGTCCAGCCCAGATCAGGTCAACGAGCCATTATTCCACACTTGATCGGGATCTCTGGATACCTGATCGCCCGAGGGTGAGGATTCGACTTAACCGTCTTCACGTCGAATCGTCGGATCGGAGCTGCCGGTGACTACCACGGAACGTGCCGCCGCCTCGCACCTGCTGCCCAGCGCGGAACCGCTCGGGCTCATCGCCGCCGACGGCGGCCCGGTGCCCGATCCCGCGCTGGAGCTGCCGGACGGCGAGGTGCTGCTGCGGCTGTACCAGGGCATGGTCGCGGGCCGCCGCTTCGACACGCAGGCCACGGCGCTGACGAAGCAGGGCCGGCTGGCCGTCTACCCGTCCGCGCGCGGGCAGGAGGCCGCCGAGATCGGCGGGATTCTCGCGCTGCGCCCGCAGGACTGGCTTTTCCCCACTTATCGCGACTCGATGGCCGTGGTCGCCCGCGGCGTCGACCCCGTCGAGGTGCTGACGCTGCTGCGCGGCGACTGGCACTGCGGCTACGACCCGTACCACGCGAACGTCGCGCCGCAGTGCACGCCGCTGGCCACGAACACCCTGCACGCGGTCGGCTTCGCGCACGCCGCGCGGATCAAGGGCGAGGACTCCGTGTCGCTCGTCCTGCTCGGCGACGGCGCGACCAGCGAGGGCGACACCCACGAGGCACTGAACTTCGCCGCCGTCTGGCAGGCGCCGGTGGTCTTCCTGGTGCAGAACAACGGGTACGCCATCAGCGTCCCGCTCGCGAAGCAGACCGCGGCGCCGTCCTTGGCGCACAAGGGAATCGGTTACGGAATGCCGTCGGTGCTGGTGGACGGGAACGACGCCGCCGCCGTGCACGCGGTGGTGGAGCAGGCCGTCGCCCGCGCGGCCGCCGGCGAAGGCCCGACGCTGATCGAAGCCGTCACCTATCGCGTGGAATCGCACACCAACGCCGACGACGCCACCCGCTACCGCGACCGCGCCGAGGTCGAGCAGTGGCTGGCCCGCGACCCGATCGCCCGGCTGAAGCAGTACCTGACCGACCGCGGACTGCTCGATGACGCCCGTCAGCAGCAGATCGACGCCCGCGCCGAGGCCGAGGCGGCCACGCTGCGCGAGCGGATGAACGTCGACACCGAACTCGACCCGGCGGAGCTGTTCCGCCACGTCTACGCCGAGCCGACCGCGGCCCTGCGGCAGCAGGCCGCCGAGCTGACCGCCGAACTCACCACCGGGGACCAGGCATGACCGCGATCGCCGAACCGGTGTCCACTGCGCCAGATCTGGACACCCTGACCATGGCGGGCGCGCTCAACCGCGCGCTGGCCGACGCGCTGACCGAGGACGAGCGAGTACTCGTGTTCGGCGAGGACGTCGGCACGCTCGGCGGTGTCTTCCGCGTCACCGACGGGCTCGCCGCCCGCTTCGGCGAGGCCCGCGTGTTCGACACGCCGCTGGCCGAGGCCGGCATCGTCGGCACGGCCATCGGCATGGCCATGAACGGCCTGCGCCCGGTCGTGGAGATGCAGTTCGACGCCTTCGCGTACCCGGCGTTCGAGCAGATCACCAGCCACCTGGCGAAGCTGCGCAACCGCACGCACGGCCGGGTCGAGCTGCCCATCGTGATCCGGATCCCGTACGGCGGCGGCATCGGCGGCGTCGAGCACCACTGCGACTCCTCCGAGGTCTACTACACCCACACGGCCGGCCTGCGAGTGGTCACGCCGTCCTCGCCCGCCGACGCGTATGCCTTGCTGCGCCAGGCGATCGACTGCCCGGACCCGGTGATCTTCCTCGAGCCGAAGCGCCGGTACTGGGAGAAGGAGACCGCGCGGCTCGACCACCACGGCTCGACGCTGGACCGCGCCGTCGTGCGCCGGCCGGGCACCGACCTCACGCTGATCTCCTACGGCGGCGCGCTCGGCACCACGCTGGAAGCCGCCGAGGCCGCCCAGGAAGAGGGCTACAGCGCCGAAGTGATCGACCTGCGCAGCCTCTCGCCGTTCGACCTCGACACCGTCGCCGCGTCCGTGCGCCGCACCGGCCGCGCGGTCGTGGTGCACGAGGCGAGCCGGTTCTGCGGTTACGGCGCGGAGGTCGCGGCGCAGCTGTCGGAGACCTGCTTCCACTATCTGGAGGCGCCGGTGCTACGCGTCGCGGGCTTCGACATTCCTTATCCCGCACCGAATCTGGAGCAGCACCACCTGCCGGGGATCGACCGGATCCTGGACGCGATCGAGCGGCTGCAGTGGGACGACAGCGCCGCGGCGGCCGGCGGGGGTGCGTGATGGCCGTTTTCAAACTGCCGGACCTAGGCGAGGGACTGACCGAGGCCGAGATCGTCGCGTGGCACGTGGCGGTGGGCGACACCGTGACCGTCGACCAGACGGTGGTGGAGGTCGAGACGGCCAAGGCGAGCGTCGAGGTCCCCGTGCCGTTCGCCGGGCGCGTGGCGACGCTGCACGGCGCGGCGGGTGACACGCTCGCCGTCGGAACCCCGCTGATCACCGTGGAAGAGGGCGCTTTTGCCGAGCCGGGAGTGGTGACACCGGCCCCGTCGGAAGCGGCCGAAGGCAGCGGGAACGTGCTGATCGGCTACGGCACCGGCACTGCTCAGGCCCGTCGGGTCCGGCGCCCGCGCGGCTCGGCGCGGCCGGCGGTGCACGCCGCGCCGAAGTCCGCCCAGGACCGGATCCGGGTCGTCTCCCCGCTCGTGCGGCGGCTGGCGAAGGAGTCCGGTGTGGACATTCGCACGCTGACCGGCTCGGGCACCGGCGGGCTGATCAGCCGGGCCGACGTCGAGCGCGCGGCCGCAGTGCCGGCCGCGATGCCGGTCGCAGCGCCTGCCGAGATTCCCCAGGTTCCCGGTGAGTACCGGATTCCGTTGCGGGGCATCCGAAAGACCGTCGCCGACAAGCTCACCCGCTCACGCAGAGAGATCCCCGAGGCGACGGTGTGGGTCGATGTCGACGCGACCCCGTTGCTGGAACTGCGTGCGGCCTTGAACGCCGACCCTTCGGCGCCGAAGGTCAGCCTGCTGGCGTTGTTGTCCCGCTTCGCGCTGGCCGGCCTGCGCCGCTTCCCGGAGCTGAACTCGCGCATCGAGGGTGACGAGATCGTGGTCCCGTCGGCGGTCCAGCTGGGCTTCGCCGCGCAGACCGACCGCGGCCTGGTCGTGCCGGTGGTGCCGGACGCCCACGCGCTGACCGTCGAGGAGCTGTCCGCGGCGCTGGCCGAACGGACCGAGCGCGCGCGGGCGGGCGAGCTGGCGCCGGCCGAACTGACCGGCGGCAGCTTCACCATCAACAACTACGGCGTCTTCGGGGTCGACGGTTCCGCCGCGATCATCAACCACCCCGAGGTGGCGATCCTGGGCATCGGGCGGATCATCGACCGGCCGTGGATCGTCGAGGGCCAGGTGGTGCCGCGCAAGATCACCGAGCTGACGCTGGCCTTCGACCACCGCGCCTGCGACGGCGGCACGGCGGGCGGCTTCCTGCGTTTCGTCGCCGACTGCGTCGAATCACCCCTGCGACTGCTGCGGAACGTCTAACTCACGTGTCCGGAAAAGGTTGCGGGCTTGCTGTGCGGGCCGGCTCGATGCAGTGGATGACGCTTTCGCCGCACTCAGCGCAGCGGAAGCGTCATCCGCTGCGCGCGGCAACCGCCTCACTCGACGCCGAGCATGACCTCGGTGGACTTCACCAGCGCGGTGACCGGCTTGCCCACCTCGAGTTCGAGTTCCTCGGCGGCGTCCTTGGTGATCGAGGCGGTCACGGACTGGCCGCCGTCGAGCTGCACGGTCACGACGGTCATCACCGAGCCGGGCTTGACGGCCGAGACGGTGCCGGTGAGCTGGTTGCGAGTGGACAGGCGCATGTGGACGGTCCTTCGAGCTGGGAGGGTCGGAACGCCGTAACCGTAGGCGTTTTCCGGCCGCCGCGTCGGCCCTGTGACGACCGTGAGCTGGGGGCTGCGTCGATAGTCACGCCTCCGTCACCGCAGCTGCGGGCCCGGTGACACCGGCGACCGGCACCCGCGCATTGCTGTGACTTCGGACGCCCCGGGCGCGTCCGTACAACCAGCTCAGCCGCGCACCGCCCGGCCCGGCAGCGCGTCCGGCACGATCTCGCCGTCGCGGACGACCGGGACGCCGTTGACCAGGACGTGCGGGATGCCGAGCGACGGCCGGGTGCCGTCCGCGTAGGACGCCTGGTCGGTGACGCGCTCGGGGTCGAACGCCACGATGTCGGCGTCGGTCCCCACACGCAGGCGGCCCTTGCGCCGCATCGCGGGCACCACCTCGTCCAGCACCTGCGCGGGCACGAGCGAGCAGCGCGCGATCGCCTCGGACAGCGTCAGCTTCCCCGTCTCGCGGTAGAGGCGGCGCAACGCCCGGGCGAAGGTGCCCGCGCCACGCGGGTGGCCGAGCGCGCCGGGCGGCAACGGCCAGGTCAGCGGGTCCGGCCTCGTGCCGGTCCAGGTCAGCGGCATGGCATCGCTGGCCACGGCGGTGTCCTCGAACAGCAGCGCGCGGTCCAGGTGCGCGCGGTCCGCCGGGTCGTCCTCGTCGAGGAAGTGCAGCACCGTCAACGCGCCGGGGTCGGTCTTGCGGACCTCGGCCAGCCGGGCGGCGTCGGCGATCCGCTCGCCGGTGGCCACCAGCACCAGCGTGTCGGTGCGGATCCCTTGGCGCGCCAGGTTTTCCGGGGACAGGAAGGCCGCGCCGATCGCGGTCGAGCCGGCGCCGTACGGGTAGGCCTCGGTGGTCACCATCGCGCCTTCGAGACGGCAGCGCTCCACCAGCCCCAGCACGCGGTCGACCTGGCGCGCCGAGGTGCTGTTCACGTGGCAGTAGTGCATGTGCGCGCCGGTCTGCCCGGCGACACGGACGATCTCCTCGGCGCCGTCGATCGGCACGTCCGGGTCCGCTTCGACGAGCGGGCGCGCATGCGTGTACGTCGGCAGCCCGGCCTCCGCCGCCAGCTCCGCGACAGCCAGGTACTCCGCGGGATCGAGGTGCGGCGCGTACCCGGCGAGCACGCCGATGCCCAGCGCCCCGGCGGAAAGATCGGCCGACAGGTGCTCGAAAATCGCCGCCCGCTGTTTCGGCGACGCGTTCACCTGCCAGGCCGGGTTGCCCAGATGCGTGATCACGGTGTTTGCGGGCCCGTCGAGCGGCGCGCCGGCGAGCACGGCCATGCGCGCGAGCGCCCACGACGTTGAATAGCCGTAGTTCAACGGGCGGCCTTCCGCGGCCGCGTTCGCGTACGCGCGGGCGACCGGGGTGGTGCCCGCTTCCAGCTCGAGCGCAGTGGTGACGCCGTCCAGCGCCTGAAGCCGCTGTTCGGGAATGGCCTGGCCGTGGCTGTGCAGGTCGACGAACCCGGGGCAGACCACCAGCCCGGTCGCGTCGATCCGCTGCGCGCCCTCCAGCGGCGTGGCCGACACCGCGCCCACAGTGCCGTCACTGATGCCGACATCCGCGACGGCGTCGAAGCCGCTCTCCGGGTCGATGACCCGGCCGCCACTGATCACGAGCGGGAAACTTTCCGACGAACTGGTCACGATCGCTCCTGCACACGGGGCTCCGGCCTGCCCAACGTAGGGGTGATCAGCCGGGCTGGACAAGGAGGAGTTTCGGCCCCTCCGGAGACGGGTAGCCGATGAGTACGGACCAACGGAGGGAATTGAAGATGAGCGACAAAATGGAGAACAAGGCCGAAGAGCTGAAGGGCCGCGCCAAGGAGACCGTCGGCAAGGCCACGGACAACGAGCAGTGGGAGGCCGAAGGCAAGGCCGAGCAGGGCAAGAGCAACCTCAAGCAGGCTGCCGAAAAGGTCAAGGACGCCGTCAAGGGTGTCAAGGACTGACCTTCCCCCTTTCCCGCCAAGCCCCGGGGCCCGTGTGGGTCTCGGGGCTCCGGTGCGTCTCCGGCCGGCCTCAGCCTCGGCGCCCGTTTGTCCGTTCCCGCTAAATTTGCGTAACGCGCACTCTTTGCGTGTTGCGCAAGTTTTGGCCACCGTGGGCCCATGCCCGACCGACCGAGCCTGCGGGACCGCCGCCACCAGGAGACCCGCACGCAGATCAGCTGGGCCGCCGTCCGGCTGACCGTGGAGCGCGGGCTGCGGCAGGTCACCATCGACGGCATCGCGGCCGAGGCCGGCGTTTCGGCCCGGACGGTGGCCAAAGCGACGCGTCGCTTTGGCGTCTTCGGACGAGCAGCCGGACCTCGCCGCGCTCGCTCGCTGGTTCGGCGCGCCGTCGGAGATCAGCTCCGCAGCCGCGTAACGGCGAGGCTCATCTTGGCCCCGGACGGAAGCCGGCCGTCTTCGGTCAGCAGCTCGCGGGTCGAGGCCTCGAAAGCGGCGCGCAGCTCGGCCAGCTGCGTTTCGTCCAATGTGGACACCGGATAGTAGGTTTCGCAGCACCGGTGCCAGACCTCGTCCGCCGGACCGCCGAGGTCGAGCACCAGCGTGTCCCACGAAACCGGCTCGAAACCGGCCGGCGCCAGCAGTTCGTCGAGGCCGTCACGGCGGCGGGTCCGGGGATCGCCCGTCTTCGGCAGCTGCCGTTCCTTCGGGACCGCGTCGAACATCGGCCGGGCCAGGGAAAGGAACACCTCCGCCGCATCCGCCGGGCCGGCCCCGACGGCGACCGCGAAGGTGCCACCGGGCGCCAGCACCCGCGCGACCTCCGCGGCGATCACCGGCACGTCCGCCATCAGCATCAACGCCATGTGCGACACGACCGCGTCGAACGAACCGTCCTCGAACGGCAGTTCCTGCGCGCGGCCCTGGCGCAGATCGGCGCCGGCCAGCGCGGGACGACGGCGGGCCGCGGCCAGCTCGCCCGAGGAGAGGTCGATGCCCGCGATCACCTCGGCGCCGCGGCCGGCCAGGATCTCCAGCAGTACCCCGTCACCACAGCCGAGGTCGAGCACCCGCCGCGCCCCGGCGACCCGGTCGGCCAGCACGTCGTAGCTCTTCCGGCCATCGCCGACGACGTGCCCGGAGAGGCCCACCTTGGACTGGCCGTCCGGATTGCGGTCGTGGTAGCGGCGCAGGAAGTCCTCGACGGATGCGGTCATGCTCCGAACGTAGCGCGGGCGGGCCGCGCGTTTGGTATGTGTGGGGGCATGGACAACGGCGAGGCGGTGCTGCTGGGCATCGACGTCGGCACGACCGCGGTCAAGGTCGCGGCGTTCGCGGAAAGCGGACGGCCGGTCGGCGCGCACTCGGTGGCGTACCCGATCACCCGGCCCCGGCCGGGCTGGGCCGAGCAGGACCCGGAGGACTGGTGGCGCGCCTGCGTGACGGCGATGCGGGCCGTCCTTTCCGGACTCCCGCCCGGCGCCGTGCGCGCGGCCGGCATCGTCAGCCAGGTCAACACCCACCTGCTCGTCGACGCCGACCTGAACCCGCTGACCCCGGCCGTGATCTGGCAGGACCAGCGGTGCGCCGGTGTCGCCCGGGAACTGGACGCGCGGTTCACCGCCGAGGAGAAGACCCGCATCTGGGGCGGCCCGGTGGTGCTGGACGCGTCGTTCGCCGGCGCCCGCGCGGCGTGGTTCGCCCGCGAGGAGCCGGAACGGTGGGCCCGGGCGCGCTGGCTGCTGAGCCCCAAGGACTTCATCGGCGCTCGGCTCACCGGGTGCGTGGCCACGGACAAGCTTTCCGGCGTCCGGATCGCGGACGCGGACGGTTACCTGCCCGAGGCCGTCGCGCTCGTCGACGGCCTGGCCGGGCGGCTGCCGGAACTCCTCGAACCCGAGACCCCGCTGGGCCCTTCGCCGCAGCTGGGCGGCGCGCCCGTCGTGGTCGGCACCATGGACGCGTTCGGCTCGGTGTTCGGCACCCGCACCACCGAACCCGGCCGGGGCATGGTCTTGTGCGGCACGTCGCTGGTGGTCGCGGGCGCGTCACGGGAGGGCGCGGCGACACGCGGACTGGTCCGGTTTCCCCCGCGCGACGGGCTTTTCGTCCACGCCGGGCCGACGCAGGCCGCCGGCGACGCGGTGCGGTGGTGGGGCCGGGTCTCCGGCCAGAGCGTCGACGGGGTGTTCGCCTCGGCCGCCGACGGCTCGCCGGGGGTGGTCTTCACGCCGTACCTGCAAGGCGAACGGGCGCCGCTGTGGGACGCCGACGTGCGCGGCAGCTTCCTCGGGCTCGGCTCGGGCACCAGCCGCGCGGACCTCTCGCGCGCCGTGCTGACGGGAGTCGCCTGCTCCGCCCGGCACGTGCTGGAGGCGGTGGACGAGGCCTGCGGCAGCCCGTTGCCGTCCCTCACCTTTTCCGGCGGCGGAGCGCGTAGCGACCTCTGGACGCAACTGCACGCGGACGTCATCGGCCGCCCGCTCGAACGGCTGCGAGTGCGTGACAGCGGCGCGCTCGGCGCGGCCCTGCTGGGTGCCGTCGGCGCTGGCCTGTACAGCGATGTGGAAACGGCGGCCGAAGCGACCGTCGCCGTCGAGCGCGTCTTCGAACCGGAGACGGACCTGACTCCGCTGTACGAGGCGTACCGCGCTTCGTACGACGGCCTGGCGAAGGCCCACTCGCACCTCGCCACGTTCCGCGACGGCTGATGTAATGGCCGGATGACGAGGACCATCCGCTACGGCGACGAGCCCAGCCAGTTCGTCGAGGTGCACGGCGCCGAACCGGTGCGCGGCACGGCTTTGGTGCTGCACGGCGGTTTCTGGCGCGCCCGGCACGACCTGCACCAGCTCGACGCCCTGTGCGCCGACCTCGCCGCGGCCGGCTGGCTCGCGGTGAACATCGAGTACCGCCGCACCGAAGGCGACGGCGGCGGCTGGCCACAGAGCCTCGACGACGTCCTCGCCGCGATCGCCGCCGTTCGCGCCGACGCTGTGTCTGTTACGGCTGTATCCACTGCGGCTGTGTCCGCTCCGGCTGTCTCCGCGGCTGGTTCAGCACTGCCGACCGTCGCGATCGGCCACTCCGCGGGCGGACATCTGGCCCTGCTGGCCGCCGCGCGCACCGGGCTGTCCGCGGCCGTCGGGCTCGCGCCGCTCACGGACCTGCCACGCAGTTCCGCCGAAGGCCTGGGCGAGGAAGCGACGGACCTCTTCCTCACCGCCCCCGACCCCAGGGCGTCCCCGCTGACCTGCCTCCCGCTGGGCCTGCCGCAGCTGATCGTCCACGGCGACGCCGACGTCCGCGTGCCGGTGGAACACAGCCGCGCGTACGTCGCCGCCGCGCGAGCCGCGGGCGACCCGATCGATTACGTCGAGCTGCCGGGCCTGAGCCACTTCCAGGTCACCGACCTCGAGGGCGAGGCCTGGCCGCGCGTCCGCGCCTGGCTGGCCCGCTTGTGAGTGTTTATGCCGGTTAGAACCGTCATAAACACTCACGAGCTAGTTCGGCGCGGAGCCGGGCAGGTCGGCGCGGCAGTCGACGTTGCCGCCGGTCTGCTTCGCGACTTCCTTGTGTTCCAGCACGATCCGGCAGGTGACGATCCCGGACGCCGGCCGCACGCTCAGCGTCACCGGGCCCGAGCCCTCCGGCGTGCGCTTGATGATCACCGGCAGCTGCGTCGTCACCACTTCCGGCAGCTTCGAGCCGGGGAACTGGTAGGTCAGCTGCGCGGTTCCCTTGCCCTCCACGCGAAACTCGGCGTCGACGGTGGGCGGGGCCGCGCAGGCGCTGAGCCCCAGCGCCACGAGGCCGAGCAGGACGATCTTCCTCATGCCCGGGAGTCTCGTCCCGCCGGCCCTGGACGCGCCTCACCCGGACGGCCGGAACCGCTCGTACTTTCGGCCCGTCCCGCCCGTCTGTCCTCAGTGGACCGACCGGTCAGGCGTCCGCCTGGACGAACTCGTGCCCATCGGTGTTCTCGACCACGACCGAGGCGACGTCCGCGGGGGCGACGAGCGCGGAGCCGTACAGCTTGGCGCCCTCGCGGGATGCCTTCTCCGACACCAGCCAGCCGCCGGCGATCTCGCGGTCGCCGTTCTTGCCCACCACCACGAGCCGGCACTTCTGCCCGGCCGGGATGCCGCTCACGGACGCCTCCACCTTGACCCAGCCCGCGGCGGGCACGATGCTCGCCGTCAGCTTGGTCCCGGGCCCGGTGCCGGTGACGACCTTCGTGCCGGGCACCGCGCTCGACGTCGCGGGAGCGGGCGGTTGCTGCCCCGCCCCGGCCTCCGGCGCCGCGCCGCCCGAGCCCGCGCGGCCGACCAGCACCCCACCGCCCAGCGCGGCGGCGACGACCACCACCGCGGCCGCGACCGCGACGAACCGGCCTCGTCCGGCCGAACTGCGCGCTTCCGAGCGCACCTGGCGCAGCGTGCGCTGAAGCAGCAGGTCACCGCCCTCGGGCGGACCGTCCAGCAGCGCCTCGGGCGGCAGCGCGCCGAGGAACTCCCGCATCTCGTTCAGCGACTCGACCTCGGTGCGGCAGTCCACGCACGTGGCCAGGTGGGCCTCGACGGCCTGTGTTTCGCTCGGGGACAGCTCGCCGGCGACGTAGCCGGCCACGTCCGCGTGCTCGTCGTGTTTGCCCATCAGGCCACCCCCTCCGCCCGCTGGTTCCCGAACAGCTCGCGCAGCGCACGCAGGCCGTAATACGAGCGGGATTTCACGGTCCCCGGTGGGATACCCAGTTTCTCGGCGGCTTCAGTCACGGTCCGCCCGTGCAAGTACATCTGCTCGAGGACTTCACGGTGCTCCGCGGACAGCCCGTCCAGCGCGGAGAGCACCACCATGGAGTCCACGACCTGGTCCGAGTGGTCGCGCTCCACGGCAACGGTGGTCGGCGACTCGGCGACCTCGGCCGGCCGCGCGTCGCGGGCCCGGACCTTGTCGATCACCAGGTTGCGGACCACGGTCAGCAGCCAGCCGCGCACCGAGCCCTTGCCATTGACCAGGCTCTCCGGGTTGCGCCAAGCGCGCACCAGCGCCTCCTGCACCACGTCCTCGGCGGCGCTGCGGTCACCGAGGAGCCTGGTGGCGTAGGCGAGCATCGCCTTGCCGTGCTCTTCGAACAACGAGCGGACGAGCGCCTCGTCGGCCACCTCTTGGCGGTGACGGGTTCTCAACCCGGCCATCCGGACCACCCTCCCGAACCGGCGAAGTCACCCCCGCCGTGTTGCGCAGAACTTTAGGACAGCGCGAACGGCCGTCCCCCACGAGGCTCGTATCCACTGACGGTGGCCATGCCGGCCACGGGCCAGTGAACACGTCCCTCGAATGGACCAGTCCGCCGGTCGGGTGCGAGGTGTCCTTCGGACATCGAACCCTGCCCGTTCGTGCCAGGACATTACGGGCAGTTCGGCCAGTTCGGCCCACTGTCGCCGATTCCGCCGGTTTCGCTTTTTGACCGACCGGGTCTCAGCAGGCCGACCCGCTCTTCGGGGCTTTTCGACCGGCCCGGCCTCAACCGACCAGCCCGCTCTCCGGCACTTTCTGGGGCCGCCAGACCTCAGCCAAGCGGCCCGCTCTCCGGCACTTTTGCCCGCCGAGCCTCAGCCGACCGGTCCGTCTTCCTGCCCTTCTTGACCCGCCGGGCCTCGCCGTCCAGCCCGTCCTTCGGCACCTTCTGGGCCGGCCGGACCTCAGCCGACCGGCCCGTTCTCCGGCACCACCGTGGCGGTGGCCTGCCGGCCGCCCTGCCCGGCGACGGTGATCTTCAGCTGGTCACCGGGGTGATGGGTGTCCATCACGGTGATCAGCGCGGTCGCGGACTGCACGGGCTGACCGTCGATCGCGACGACCAGCAGGTCCGGCTTCAGCCCGACCTTCGCCGCGGGGCTTCCGGCCACCAGCGATTTGATCAGCGCGCCCGAGCCGTTGCCCCCGTCGACCACGGTCAGCCCGAGGAACGCACTGGGTCCGATGTGGACGTTCGACGAGGCCCGCCCGGCCACGATCTGTGCCGCGATGGCCGCGGCCTGGTTGATCGGGATGGCGTATCCCTCGTGCGCCCGCTGTCCCTCCTCGAACTGGTAACCCGCCCCGGCAGCGGTGTCGACGCCGATCACGCGTCCCTGTGCGTCGGCCAGCGAGCCGCCGGAGTCGCCGGACTGGATGTCGGCGTCCACCTGGATCAGGTCGGTCAGGGTCTCGGTGGCGCCGGTGGTCTCGTCGGACGCGGTGATCGACTGGCCGAGCGCAGTCACCCGCCCCGCCGACACGATGGGCTTGCCACCGAGCCCGCCCGCATTCCCGAGCGCCACCACCCCGTCGCCCGTGACGACTTTCGCCGAATCGCCAAGCTGCGCGGCGGTCAGCCCGCTCGCCCCGTCGAGCTTGAGCACGGCGATGTCGTGACTCCGGTCGTACCCGAGCACGGCGGCGTTGTAGGCCCGCCCGTTGCCGATGTCGGTGGCCCGCACCGTGACGGCCCCCTCGACCACGTGGTTGTTGGTCAGCACCAGCCCATCGGCACTGAGCACAATCCCGGTACCCGCGGCGCCGCCCTCGTCAAGCCCCAGCTGAACCTCGATGTTGACCAACGCGGGGCTGACCTTCGCGGTTACCCCCGCGACGTCCAGGTTCGCCGGAACCGCCCGAGCCTCACCAACCGGCGCGGGCGCAGGCGCCGGCCCTTGCGCGTAGTGCCCCACGGCGACTCCGGCAAGCACCGCGAGCACGAGGACCACTGCCGAGATCCCGAACGCCCGCCACCGCTTGCGCTTCGCCGCGGTCCCCTGCCCGGGTCGAGGCCCTGGCCCTCCCCCTGAGCCTGGCGGCGACGGTGGCGCTCCCGCTTGCTGCTGCGCCCCCTGCCGCACCACCTGCGACTCCTGCTGCCCCGCTTGCAATTGCTGCTGCCCGGCCTGCGTCGCCTGCCACTGCCCCGCCTGCGGTGGCTGCTGCTGCCCTGGCTGCTGTGCCCACGGCGCACCAAGCGGACCGCTCGAGTCCGCCCCCACGCCGCCGCTCGCAACCGACCCCGAACCTGCCTGCAAGGCCGCCGCCTCCGCTCGTTGCTGCACCCCAGGCGCACCGACCGGCCCCTCCGGCTCCGCCCCGGGTCCCGCAGCCGAGCCCGACTGCGGGTCCGCCGACGGCTGCGCCCACGGCGCGCCGCGCGAGCCGTCCGGCTCCGGGCCAGACCCGAGCCATCCAGCCGAGCTCTGGCTTGACTGCGGGGTCGCCGACTGCGGCACCCCAGGCGCACCGAGCAGTGCGTTCGGGTCCGGTCCTGGCCCCGGTCCCTGGCGCGGCGCTTGCCCCAGGCCAGGTTGCGGGTTCGGCGGCGAGGCCGTGGGTTGTGCCGGTCGCTGCGCCCATGGCGCGCCGAGCGGGGTGTTCGGCTGCTCGGTCATCGTGGGTTTTCACCTGCCGCTCGGATCGATCCGTCACCTACACGGGTCCCGTGCCGGCGCGGTTCAACCGACACGATCGGGGAGAGTACTGCCGCCCGCCCGGCGCCGTGGGTTAGGTTCGAGTTGATCTTGCTCCCTTCACCAGGTCGGCGCCAGGCCGGCGCGGGGTACTGGGATCACCGCCACGGCCGCCGACCGCCGTGCCGCCGGGAGCGCGGTGCACACCCGCCCTCCCGGCGGCCGGTAAAAGCCGCATCGCACTCCCGGCAACCAGCCCACGGCCACCCCGCACCCCCGACAGCCACATCGCCTTCCCGGCAGCCAGCCACCAACCGCGTCGTGCTCCCAGCAGCCGGTCGACGGCCCGTCGCAGTCGCGCCAATTCGGTCAACAACCACATCGCATGCCCAGCGGCCGGTCAACACCTGCACCACGGCCGGGGCAGCCGGTCGACTGCCACATCGCGGTCCCGGCGGCCAGCCAACAGCTGCATCGCGGTCGCGGCAATCGGTCAACAACTCGCGCCCACAGCCGGTCGCTTACTGCCCTCGATGCATGTCGAATGCCACCGAACTCCCGCGAGACACCGCGGCGTCATGCATCGTCCACCGCGAACCGCGAGAAAGGCTCCGTAGCGCACAACTCCAAAGAGTCAAAAAGTCCTTGGAACAGAACGGAATCCGGATCAACCTGATCGGCCACGCAAGCACCACTCGGCCGCGATCAGGACCTGCTCACATGCAGCAGTTCCGGCACCGTTCACCATCACGTGAGACCGAGACGAAGGCCAGGTCGCCAAGCACAGGGCCGGGTCTCAAGCCGCCAACCGCACCGCGCCGAGGTCCGTCAGCACCACCGGGCTGTCCACCGCGCCGCGCCGCCGGGCCACTGCCGCGAGCCCGCGGCGCAGCAACCGGTCCAGGGCCTGGCACTCCCACGGCGGCACGCGCCCGCCCGCGGACCACAGGTAGCACTCCGCCGCCCCCAGGAATCCATTGTGGACGGCCAGCAGCCCCCGCCGCACGTCCTCGAGCGCCCGGACTTCCTCCTCCGCCAGCACCATGACGACTCCCTTCGCCGTCCCCATGGTGCGCCGCCGGGGGCCGTGGTCACATCCGGGAAAATCACCCCAGGGGTTCCCTGAGAAACGGGGTCGCCGCGATCACCGCGGTCTGGCAGGATCCGGGTGCGTGCGGCCCAGGCGTGCTTCCGCCGGGGTCGTCGCGGAGATCGCGTGCGACGAGTCCGGTTCCGAGGGCGAGAACCTCATCGGCGCGAACACGGACGTGTTCGCCCACGCCGGGGTGCGGCTGACCGTGGCCGAGGCCGCCGGCTGCGTCGCCGAACTGCGCGAACGGATCCGCTCGCCCGCGCTGGAGTACAAGGCGAACCACCTGCTCAGGGGCAAGAACCGCGCGGCGCTCGCGTGGCTGCTCGGGCCGTCCGGACCGCTCCCGGGCAACGCGAGCGTGTTGCTGGCCGACAAGGCGCTGTTCGTCGCGGGCAAGGTGGTGGACCTGCTCGTCGACGAGGTCCCTTACCCCGAATGCCTCACCCGGCGCCCGGACGCGCGAGCCCTCGCCCTGCATCGTGAAGGCGCGCGCACCCACGGCGCCGCGGGCTGGACCGAATTCCTGCGTTCGTTCACCGATCTGCTGCGCACTTCACCGCGTCACGAGGGAACGTCGGCCGCGGAGTTCTTCGCGCAGGCCGGACGCTTCGGGCGGGCGCGGCCGCACATCGAGGACCTGCGGGCGCAGCTGCTCGCGAACCCCAAACTCGTGCCGCCGCTGGACCCGCTGATGCCCGCGCTCGTCGACACCGTCGCGCATTGGCAGCCTGCCACCATCGTCCACGACGAGCAGCAGTCGCTCACCCCGGAACGGCTCGATCTGCTCCTCGGGCCCGGCCGTGACCTGCGCTTCGTCGACTCCCGCGCCGACCCGCGCGTCCAGGTGGCGGACTTCCTGGCCGGCGTCGCGCGACGGATCGCCGAGGACCACCTGCACGGCCACGCCGACGCCGAGCTGACCGGCCTGCTCCGGCCGTACGTGCTCCCGGCGTCGGTGTGGGCCGAAGACTCTGCCTAGAGGTCCCGCGGGCTGACCACGTGCACGGCCGCTTCCTCGGCGGACGCGGCACCACCGTCGATGCCGACGTCGGAGGCGTGCAGCTCCTCGTCACTGTCGGCGCCGAAGCCCTTGTCGGTCGCGACGAGCCGGCCCGCGCGCAGATCGCCGACCTCGTCGTCCACCAGTTCGCCGTCGGTGTCCTCGCTGTCGCCGAGACCGTCACTTTCGTCGTACGGGGTGTCCGGGACCTCGCGCGCGAGGCGGCCTTCCCAGCTCTCGCCGGTCAGCTCCTCGCCGGCCGTGGTGCCCCAGTCGTTGACCGCCACCGGCCGCTCCGGCGGCGAATAACCCTCGTCGTACGGGTCGCCGTCCTGCAGGGTGTCCTCGGAGTCCAGCACGCCGGTGTCGGCGTTGTCCTCGATGTCGTCGTCCACGACGGCTCCTCTCGGGTGCGTCCCTGAAGGCTACTGCGCGGCGTCGATATCCTCCCCGCACCTGCATGCACAGAGAGGAGCCGATGGGTGACGCAGTGGGGCGGGCCGACGGTATTGGCCCTGTTCGCCGGGTTCGGGCTTATTGAAACGTATCAAGTCGCGACGGTAGCCACACTGCACGAAGGTGACAAGACCCTGCGGCAGTAGGTGAATCGTTTCATAACCCCTCCTGATCACCACGCGGCGCCGACCGAGGCTAACCACCCGACGACATCGCCGGGCCGGACACCAGCAGTGATCGCCCGGGTGAACTCGCGGCGACAAAGGCGAACCGGTCACCCGGACAGCTCCGGCAGCAACGGCGCTGGCGCGCGCTCAAGGGTGATGTCGTTTTTTCGCGAGGTTTTGCCGGTCGCCCCAGGCAGACTGGCCCTCGTGTACGAGGACACCGAACGCTGCGTCCGCGCGGTGCAGTCGAAGGACGAGCGGTTCGACGGCTGGTTCTTCACCGCCGTGGTGACCACCGGGATCTACTGCCGGCCGAGTTGCCCCGTGGTGCCGCCCAAGGTCGAGAACATGCGCTTCCACCCCAGCGCCGCGGCGGCGCAGGCGGCGGGGTTCCGGGCGTGCAAACGCTGCCGCCCCAACGCCTCGCCCGGATCGCCACAGTGGAACGAGCGCGCGGACCTCGTCGCGCGGGCCATGCGGCTGATCGCGGACGGGGTGGTCGACCGGGAGGGCGTCACCGGGCTCGCCGCGCGGCTCGGGTACAGCGTCCGGCAAGTGGAGCGGCAGGTGTACGCCGAGTTGGGCGCCGGACCCCTCGCGCTCGCGCGGGCCCAGCGCGCGGAGACCGCGCGACTGCTCGTGGAGACCACCAAAATGCCGATGGGTGACGTCGCGCACGCCGCCGGGTTCGCCAGCCTCCGCACGTTCAACGACACCGTGCGCGCGGTTTTTGCGCTCACGCCCAGCGAGCTGCGGTCGCGAGCGAAAGGCGCGGAGCAGTCACCAGGCGGGATTTCGCTGCGGTTGCCGTTCCGCAAGCCGCTGTGTCCGGACAACCTCTTCGGCCACCTCGCGGCCACGGCCGTGCCCGGGGTCGAGGAGTGGCGCGACGGCGCGTACCGCCGCACGCTCCGCCTGCCCCACGGACACGGCGTGGTCTCGCTGCGGCCGACGCCGGACCACATCGCCTGCCGGCTGAACCTCACCGACCTGCGCGACCTCGCGGCGGCGACCAGCCGCTGCCAGTGGCTGCTGGACCTCGACGCCGACCCGGTCGCCGTGGACGAGCAGCTGGCGGCCGACCCCGAGCTGGCACCGCTCGTCGCGAAGAACCCCGGCCGCCGGGTGCCGCGGACAACGGACCCGGACGAGTTCGCCGTCCGCGCGGTGCTGGGCCAGCAGGTGTCCACGGCCGCGGCCCGCACCCACGCCGCGCGGCTGGTAGTGGCCCACGGCACCGCGATCGAGGACCGCGAAGGCGGCCTCACCCACCTGTTCCCACTCCCGGAAGAGCTGGTCGGCCTCGATCCCGAGACCCTCGCGATGCCGAAGTCACGCCGATCCACCCTGCTCGGACTGCTCGGCGCGCTGACGTCGGGCGAAGTGGACCTGACCATCGGCGGCGACTGGGACCGGGCACGGGCCCAGCTGGCCGGGCTGCGCGGCTTCGGACCGTGGACGGTGGAGACCATCGCCATGCGCGCGCTGGGCGACCCCGACGCGTTTGTCGCCACCGACCTGGGGATCAAGCTCGCCGCCGAAGCGCTGGGACTGCCGGTGAAGCCGGCCGGACTGACCGAGCGCGCCGAAAGCTGGCGGCCCTGGCGCGCGTACGCCGTCCAGTACCTGTGGGCCACCGGCGACCACGCCGTCAACCGCATCCCCGCGTGAGAGGAACGACCATGCCCACCGCAGTGCACACGATACTGGACAGCCCGGTGGGCGAGCTGACCCTCGTCGCCCGCGACGGCCTGCTCGCCGGCGTCTACATGACACAGCAACGGCACCTGCCGCCGCGCGAGACGTTCGGCGAACGTGACGAGCGGCCGTTCGGCGCCGTGATCACCCAGCTCGAGGAGTACTTCGCAGGTTCGCGCACCGAATTCGACCTGCCGCTGGCGCTGCGCGGGACGCCGTTCCAGGAAACGGTCTGGCGCGCGCTGACCACCATCCCGTACGGCGAGACGACCAGCTACGGCGAGCTGGCGGAGCAGATCGGGCGGCCGGCCGCCTCGCGGGCGGTCGGGCTGGCCAACGGCAAGAACCCGGTCAGCATCATCGTGCCGTGCCACCGAGTGGTCGGCAGCAGCGGCAGCCTCACCGGCTACGGCGGCGGGCTCGAGCGCAAACGGCAGCTGCTCGACTTCGAAAACGGCCGCACCGCGGCACTCTTCTGAGCGATGCGCGGCTGTCCGGTGGCGGAGTTCTGAGCGATGCGCGGCCGTTTGGTGGCAGAGTGCGGACGGGTAACCGCCCCGTGAGAACCGCCGACGAAGGAGTGCGCTGTGGCCATCGAATCCGTGAACCCCGCGAACGGCGAACGGCTGCTCTCGTTCGACGCGCTGACCGCCCGCGAGCTCGACGGGAAGCTGGCACACGCGGCGGAGGCGTTCGCGAGCTACCGGCACACCTCGTACGCCGAGCGCGCCGGTTGGCTTCGCCGCGCCGCCGATCTGCTCGACGAGGAGGCCGGTGAGCTGGGCCGGCTCGCGACCCTCGAGATGGGCAAGACGCTGGCGTCCGCCGTCGCGGAGGTGCACAAGAGCGCGAAGGGCTGCCGCTGGTACGCCGAGCACGGCGAGGGGATGCTGGCGGACGAGCCCTGGCCGATCGACGGCGCGCGGGTGCGCACCCGCTACGAGCCGCTGGGCCCGGTGCTCGCGGTGATGCCGTGGAACTTCCCGTACTGGCAGGTGTTCCGGTTCGCGGCGCCGGCGCTGATGGCTGGCAACGTCGGGCTGCTCAAGCACGCCTCGAACGTGCCGCAGTGCGCGCTGAAGATCGAGGATGTGCTGCTGCGCGCGGGTTTCGCCGAGGGCGTGTTCCAGACGCTGCTCATCCCGTCCTCGGCCGTCAAGGGGGTGATCGAGGACGACCGCGTGCGCGCGGTGACGCTGACCGGCAGCGAGCCCGCCGGGCGCCAGGTGGCCGCGACGGCCGGCGGCGCGGTCAAGCCGAGCGTGCTCGAGCTGGGCGGGGCCGACCCGTTCATCGTGATGCCGTCGGCGGACATCGAGGAAGCGGCGAAGCAGGCCGTGGCGTCGCGGATGCTGAACAACGGCCAGTCTTGCGTGAACGCGAAGCGGTTCCTGCTGCACGAGTCCATCGCCGACGAGTTCCTGCGGCACATGGTCGCGCGGATGGAGGCGTTGAAGATCGGCGACCCGATGGCCGACGACACCGACCTCGGCCCGCTGTCTTCGGCCGATGCGGTGAAGACGCTCGACCAACAGGTGCGCGACACCGTGGAAGCGGGCGCCGACGTCCTCACCGGTGGCACACCCCTGGACGGCCCGGGGTATTTCTACCCGCCGACGGTGCTCACCAACATCCCGGACAGCTCCCCCGGCCACCACGAGGAGTTCTTCGGCCCGGTCGCCCTGGTCTGGCGCGTCAGCAGCGCCGACGAAGCCGTCCGCGTCGCCAACGACTCCCCGTTCGGCCTGAGCGGCTCGGCCTGGACCGCCGACGAGGCCGAGCAGGAGAAGTTCATCGCCGAGGTGGACACCGGCATGATGTACGTCAACAAATTCACCGAGTCCACGCCGGAGGTCCCCTTCGGCGGCACCCGCAACTCGGGTTACGGCCGGGAGCTGGCCGCGTTCGGCCCGCGTTCGTTCGTGAACCCGAAAACCGTGTGGGTGCAAGGGAAGTAATCCCCGGCAACGCCGCCGCTCCGGTCGGCCCGTCGACGAACCGGAGCGGCGGGCGGCCACCGTCTCCGATGGACAGACGAACCGACCGCCAGCCCGGAACAGCCGTCGTTTGGCCATGCGCCTCCAAGCCCGCGCGACCTTCGTGGTTATCCTGCTGGCGACGGTGCGGTGGTTCCGTCCGGTGGGATTTACGAGGATGAGGACAGTGCTGTGGTCACAGGTAAAGTTGTTCATTTCGACGAGGCTCGCGGGTTCGGTTTCGTCTCGCCCGACGACGGCGGGGACGATGTCTTCCTGCACGTGAATGACATTCACTTCGACAAGCGCCTGCTCGCGCCCGGGGTGCAGCTGCAATTCGACACCGAAGAGGGCGACCGGGGCCTGAAGGCCGCGCGGGTCAGCCTGGTCGAAAGCGGGCAGCGCCGTCCGGTGCACGACGACGACCTCGGCGACCTCCTGCCGGAACACGAGTTCCTGGAGGAGCTCACCGAGCAGCTGCTGGTCAAAGCGTCCTCTTTGACCGGTGAGCAGATCGTCGCCGTGCGGCGGTGTGTGATGGGGCTGGCACGCTCCCACGGCTGGCTGGAGGAGTGACCGTGGTCGCCGCCGGTCCGGCGGCGACCACCGGCTCCACGTCCGGCGGAGACTGATCACGGCTCAGCGTCCGAAAAGGGCGTTCAGCGTGCCGAAGTCCAGGCTTTGCTCCAGCTCCGCATACGTGCCCTTGGTGAGCATCTCGGCCGCCGCGCGCTCGGCGAGGGTGTACGCCGCCTGGGCGATGACGGTGCCGACGGTGACCCGACGGACGCCCACGCCCGCCAGCTCGGAAACCGAGGGCGCACCCGGACCCGCCATGGCGGCGATGGGAATCGGGGCGGCCGCAGTGAGCCTGCGCAGGACTTCGAGATCCACCAGGCCCGGCACGAACAGGCAGTCCGCGCCCGCCTCGGCATAAGCGGTCGCCCGCGCCAGCACGTCGTCCAGCCGGCCTTCCGGGGCGCCGACCCCGAACAGGTACACGTCGGTCCTCGCGTTGATCACCAGCTCCGGCAGCCCAGCCGCCGTTGCCGCTTCGCGAGCCGCACGCAGCCGTTCCGCATGGGCCGGCACATCGAACAGGTTCAGCGTGCCCGCAATCGAATCCTCCAGGTTCACCCCGGCCGCGCCCGCCTCGACGATCGCCGAGACCGTCTCCGCGACGTCGGCCGGCGCCGGCCCGTAACCGCCCTCGATGTCCGCGCTCACCGGAACCGTGACGGCCGCCGCGATACGCCGCACCGCCGACACCATCTCCGCCCGGCTGAGCCGCTGCCCGTCGCCCCGGCCGAGGGCCCACGAAACGCCGCCGCTCGTCGTCGCGATCGCCGGGGCGCCCGCGCGCTCGATGACCGCCGCACTGCCCGCGTCCCACGCGTTCGGCAGCACCAGCACTGCCCGCTCGTGCGCCGCCCTGAACGCCTTTGCCTTGTCCCGCAACGATTCCAGTGTCATGTCGATCCTCCCCGGCCGGCGCTCGCCGACCGAGGAAGAAGCTAGCAGCGGGCACCGACAAAAACCGGCCGCCGGTCACGCCCCCAGTTCTAGCACCACGCGAAAACGGGCCTGGCCGGAGAGCATGCGCTCGTACGCCTGGGGAGCCTCGGCGAAGGGCCGCACCTCGGTCATCGGGTGAATGCCGCGGGCGTTCGCGAACGCCAGGCTGTCCTCGTTTTCGATCGACGAGCCGGTGAGGCTGCCGCTGACGGTGCGCGTGCCGAAAATCAGTTCCGAGGTCTGTACCTCGATCGGGTCGGCCGCCGCGCCGACGACGATCAGCCGCCCGCGCGGCGCAAGCCCGGCAACCAGCGGGGACATGGACGCGCCACTCGCGGCCGTCGCGACGATCGCTGCCGCGCCACCGAGTGCCTGCAACGCCTGGCCGGGGTCCTCGGCGGAGCTGTCGATGTAACGGTCCGCGCCGAGCTTCGCGGCCAGCTCCGCCTTGTCCGTGCCACGCGCGATGGCGGCAACGCGGTGGCCGAGCGCCTTCGCGTACTGGACGCCGAGATGGCCGAGCCCCCCGATTCCCTGCACCGCGACCAGCGAACCAGGACACGCGTCGATCTGGCCGAGCGCACTGTAAGTGGTCAGCCCGGCGCACAGCAGCGGGGCGGCGTCCACAGAGGACAGTCCCTCGGGCACCCGGGCGAGGCCGGACGTGCGTGCGTACGCGTATTCGGCGTACCCGCCGTCGACGTCGCTGCCGGTCTGCGGCTGATCGGCGCAGTTGACGAAGTCCCCTCGGCGACACTGCTCGCACTCGCCGCAGTGGCCGGCGAGGAAGCCGATGCCAACCCGCTCGCCCACCCGCCAGGCCCGTACCCCGGCGCCGACGGCGTCGATCACGCCGACGATCTCGTGCCCGGGTACCACGGGCTGCTCGGGGTGGGCCCGCAGCCCCTCGACACCGAGGACGTCGGAATGGCAGACGCCGCAGTACTCGACCTTGACCCGCACCTGACCGGGCAGCGGCTCGGCCAGCTCCCGTTCGACCAGCCGGAACTGGCGGGACCCGGTGACTTCGAAGGCTCGGTAAGTTGTCATGAATTGATATGACCGGTCGTCTTAGATCATGTCAAGGGGTTCCCACCGCCGGCAGGGCGGAAAAATCGCGGAACTCAGGGCAAGTCGAAGCCCAGTTCCTTCGCGGCGTTCTCCGGGGTCGGCTGAGCCCAGCGCTCGGCGACCGCGGTATGCGTGGACAGGCTGCGCAGCTCCGCGCGGTCCAGGTACAGCATTCCGGCCAGGTGATCCGTCTCGTGCTGGATGATGCGGGCCGGCCAGCCGGCCAGCTCCTCGTCCAGGAACGAACCCGTCTCGTCCTCCGTTTCGAGGCGAACGCGCAACGGGCGGGAAACCACCGCCTGCCAGCCGTGCACGCTGAGGCAGCCCTCGAAGAACGCGGCGCGCTCCTCACCCAGCGGGGTGTAGCGCGGGTTCACCAGGACGCGGAACGGCAGCGGTGCGATCCCGCGAGCCTCGAGCGTCGACGCGGGCACGCCGGGACGTTCCTGGGCGCGGTCCTCGACCACGGCGAGCCGCACCGGAAGGCCGATTTGCGGCGCCGCCAGGCCTACGCCGGGAGCCTCGTGCATGGTCACCTTCATGCCTTCCACCAGCGCAGCCAAGGTGCCGGCGGCAAGCTCGCCCTCATACGGAAGCGCCGGGTTTCGCAGCACCGGGTCGCCCGCCTGGACGATGGGCCACGGCAGCGGCCGCGCGAGCAGTTCGTCCACCAGGTCGATGAGCAAGCGCTCCCTCTCTACAACAGTGAGCCGAAGACGACCGCGAAGAAGTCGTCCAGCGGGGCGGCGGACTTCGCCACCTTGGCCCGGATGATCGCACCCTCCCACGCGTCCAGCACGAACCGGCCGAGCCGGTCGGCGTCGCGGTCGGCCGGGACCTCGCCGGCCCGCTGGGCTTCTCGGATCGACTCGGCGATGTGCCCCGACCACTCGCTCAGGCTCGCCGCGACCTGATCCCGGATCACCTGACTGTGGTCGGCGCGCTCGGCACCCATGTTGCCGATCAGGCAGCCGCGCGTGAAGTCGGCGGCGACCAGCACGTCGCGCATCACGCCGAAGCGGGCGCGGAGGGTGTCCAGCGGGCCGAGGTCGCCGTGCCCGTCGCGCCATCCGGAGCTCTCCGCATACCGGGCGACCACCTCGGCGCCGAGGTCTTCCTTGCTCTTGAAGTGGTTGTAGAACGAGCCTTTCGGCACTCCGGCGGCCCGGGTGATGGTGTCGACCGAGCAGGCCGAGAACCCGTGGCGGTGGAACTCCGTGACCGCCGTCTCGACGATCACCTCACGAACGCTGGGACGAGGCATCCCGCCAGCATATGACCGGTCGTCTCACCTTGCCAAGCGGCCGATCTGCGGCATGCTGGGCGACGTGGCCTACGACGTGAACGCGATCCGCAAGCACTTCCCCGCACTGGACGAGGGCGCCGCCCACTTCGACGGGCCCGGCGGGTCCCAAGTACCGGACGTGGTGGGCGAGGCCGTCGCGGCCACCCTCTGCTCCGCGATCTCCAACCGGGGCACGATCACCCCCGCGGAGCGCCGCGCCGACGGCCTCGTCCGCGACGCCCGTCAAGCGGTGGCCGACCTGCTGGCCGCCCAGCCCGAGGGCGTTGTCGTCGGGCGCAGCATGACTCAGGTGACCTACGACTTCTCGCGTGCCATCGCGAAGGACTGGCGCGACGGCGACGAGGTCGTGGTCACCCGCCTCGACCACGACGCGAACATCCGGCCGTGGATCCAGGCCGCCGAGGCGCGCGGGGTCACCGTGCGCTGGGCCGACTTCGACCCGGCGACGGGTGAGCTGCCCGTCGAAGCGGTGTCCTCGCTGCTTTCCGCGAAGACGCGGCTGGTGGCCGTGACGGCCGCGTCCAACCTGCTCGGCACCCGCCCGGACATCCCCGCCATCACGGCGAAAGCGCGTGAAGCGGGCGCGCTGAGCTACGTCGACGGCGTCCACCTCACGCCGCATTCGCCGGTAGACGTCAGCGCGCTGGGCGCGGACTTCTACGCGTGCTCGTCGTACAAGTTCCTCGGTCCGCACCTCGGCCTGCTGGCCGCGGCCCCGGAGCTGCTGGAGACGCTGCGGCCGGACAAGCTGGTGCCCTCCAGCGACGCCGTGCCCGAGCGATTCGAACTCGGCACCCTCCCCTATGAACTGCTCGCGGGCGCCACCGCGGCGATCGACTTCCTCGCCGGCCTCGTGCCTTCAGCGGGCAGCCGCCGAGAGCGTCTGCTGACGTCGATGGCCGAGCTGGAGGCGCACGAGGAAGCCCTGCGCGAACGCCTCGACGCCGGCCTGGCCGAGCTGCCCCGAGTGGTGCGATACGGCTCTCCGGACCGCCGCCGTACGCCGACGGTGCTGTTCACCGTCGAGGGCTTCACTCCGAAGGACGTGTACGAGCACCTCGCAAGCCACGGAATCAACGCGCCGGCCGCGACCTTCTACGCCATCGAATGCTCGCGACACCTTGGCCTCGGCGACACCGGCGCAGTCCGCGCGGGCATCGCGCCGTACACCACCGCCGCGGAGGTGGACCGGCTGATCAGCGCGGTGGCCGCCCTGTGACGGGCAGGTGATTTCAGGCGGACCGACGGCGCCGCTTGTCCACCGCGCCGTCCAGCAGGGGCCGCAACTCCTCCACCACCACATCGAGCGGGCCCACGTCCTGATGGGCGCGGGCCAGCACGATGGCGCCTTCGAGCGCGCTGATCATCAACACCGCCAGCGAAGCCGTGCGCGCCGGCGGAACTCCCAGCTGCGACAGCGCCTCTTCGACCGGGCGCTGCCAGCCGGTGAAGGCCGAGCTGACGGCTTCGCGCAGGGACTCGTTGACCGCGGCCGCGTCGGCGACCGTGGCGACCAGCGGGCAGCCACCGTCGTAATCACGTTCGACCAGTTCCTCACGCCATTGGGCCGCCATCGCGGCGAACAGGCCGCCCGGCGTCGGCTCGTCGAGGGACTCGAGGCCGCGATGCACGCGGCGCGCGGCGTACCCGCCCGCCCAGGCGACGGCCTCGGCGAGGAGCTGGTCCTTACCCCGGGGGAAGTAGTGCTGGAGCGAGCCCCGCGGCGCACCCGCGTGCGCGACCACGTCCCGCATGCCGGTGCCGCCGACCCCCTGCGTCCTCAGCAGCTGCGCGGCGCTGAACACCATCCGCTCCCTGGCCGGCCTCTCCGCCATCAACGACCTCCTTCACCACATTCGCCAGGCTAGCCGTCACGACCAGCTCGAAGTCGCGCTCGCCGCGCTCGAACACCGGGACCAGGCGGAACCCGTGACGGCGCAGCAATCCCTCCGCGGGCGCGTTGCCCTCCTGCACGGTCGCGTGCACCGTCCAGCCCAGCCAGCGGGCCTCCCGCCAGGCGTGGCGGATCAGCGTGCTCGCGACGCCCCGCCGGTGCCACGCGTCCGCCACCAGAATGCCGAGATCGGCGCGGCACACGTCGTCCGGGACCAGGTTCAGCAGGCCGATCGGGACGTTGCCCACCTTGGCGACCAGCGCCGTCCCAGCCTGCAGGTAACCCCGGTACAGCAGCAGGATCCGCTCCGCGTCCGGCGGCCCGCCGAGCATGAAGCGGAGCCGGAGGCTCTCCGGCGAGCACGCCCGGACCAGGCTGGTCACCTCGTCGTCCGTGGCCGGCCCGGCCACCGTTATGACAGTTGTCATAGTCCAGGTCTAGCACGGCACTGCCGATCGACTCACTATGACGAGTGTCATAATGTTGCTCACGCAGGCGACACGGCGGGGCCCCACGAACCGGCGGCGCCCCGCCAAAACGGTGGCGCGCCACCCCTGGGAGGTTATTTGTATTCACGTGCCGTGTCCGCCATCACCCGTAGGCGCTAAAAAACGCCGGAATTCATGCGTCGGTCATCATCAGTTCCCGCGTAGGCCTCATCGGGTGAAAACCGTTCCCAAAACCTCCCCGGACCCGGTTTTATCCCTATCTTTCAATGGACTCTCCAGCTCGGTCAGCAAAGGGGAAAGGCCATGACCCAGTCGCTCGAGGTTCCGACAAAGGAATTCTGCATCGAGTGGACGATGGACGGCCATGAAGGCGGTCGCGTCCGCTTCACCCTCTCCGGGCAGGTGAGTCTGCTCGACGGCAAGCGCTTCTACAAAGTCGACGGCGTGCTCTACATCTCCGAAGGCAGCACGTACTGCCGCGAAATCGGGAATCCGCGGCTGTACGTCCGGCGCAACGGCGTCGAGGCGAGCGGGCGGCAATGGGGCTGGGAGACGATCAGCTCCCGCAAGACCGCGAACCGCCTCTGCTCGATGGACGGCTATTTCGTGCGCACCGGCTACTGGGCTCCCGCCGACCGCTCGATCCAGTTGAGCATCGTCGCGGAGCACGGCCTCGGCCGCCGCAAGTCGTACAGCCCGACCACTACCCTCCGACTGGTCGACTGAGCACCGGCACACCTGACCTGCGGTGACCGCGTTCACCCACAAGTGTCACGCCACGCCCGAAGGGTGCTGAGAAACACACCGGTTTCTCCCTAAATTCAGGCAAAAAGTTGCGCCGGACACAGCGCTCGCGAACACGTCAGAGGAGCATGGGAGGCATGCGGAACAAGGCCCGGGGCGGCAAACCGCCCCATCCCTGCACACGACTGCTCCGGCGGCTCGGGGCCGCCCGCAATCCGCTCGTCCGGCGGTCCGATCGACTCGAGGGGGTGTTCCTCGCCGTGACGATCGTGCTCGCGCTGCTGGCAGTCCCGCTGGTGCTGGCACTGGGCCAGGCCGACGTGGCGATGGAGACGGCGGCCTCCGACGCACAGGCCCGCACCCGGCACGAGGTCACCGCGACCGTGCTGAAGACCGCACCGCAGGCCGCGACCGTCGGCGACGGCGCGCCCATCACGCAGAACTCGCGCGTCACCGCCGGCTGGCGACTGCCCAACGGTTCGCCGCGCACCGGCGTGGTCACCGTGCCCGCCGGGGACGCGACCGTCGGCACGCAGACCCCGATCTGGCTGGACCACAAGGGCAAGCAGACCACCGCGCCGCTGACCCACTCCGACGCCGTGACCAACGGCGTGCTCGTGGGCGCTTTCGCCTGGTTGTGCGTGATCGCCCTGCTGGCCGCCGCGTACTGGGTGGCCCGCCGGGTGCTGGACCGTCAGCGCGCGGCCCGGTGGGCGGCCGAGTGGCAGCAGTTCGCCGGCCCGGAAGCCGTGCGCTAGTCCACTGTGGACAACCGGCGGCGTGGCTGCCCCTCGTCGAAGGACAGCCACGGCTTGCGGCTCAGACGGGCTGAGGCACGTCTGCCCGCTGTTGCGGAGCGTCGGCCAGCAGGGTTTCACCCTTGACCAGCCAGGCCAACGCGAACGCGAAGATCGCCAGCGACTCCAGCCAGACCGTCGGATGCAGTGACGCCGTGGCGGTGTTGAAGAAGAGGCCGACGAGCACGATCAGGACCAGGCTGGCCAGCATCACCACCCCGCACACGCGGTACAGCACATTGCGTGCCTTTTTCCTCGGCGTGACAACGGAACCGTCCGACTTCGTGAACAGGAACAGGCAGAAGAAGGCCAGCGTCAGGAAGAACACCGCCGCGAAGACCAGGTGCGCCACGCCGATCACGTGCTCCGTCGTGGTCGGCGACGAAGGGCTGGTGGGGAACAGCGCGACGCCGATGCCCGCCACCGCCGCGATGTCGGCCGCGATGTCGTCGATCCGGCCGTAACCGCGATAGGAAATCAGGAACACGCCGATCGCGCACAGGATGCCGACGAAGACGTTGCGCATGTCGCTGTAGTAGTAGCCGCTCAACGAGCCGAGCAGGCCACCTCCTTGCAGGATCTCCTTGCCCACGATCACGACGATCGGCAGGGCGAAGCCCAGCACCCCGATCGCGCGGCGGAGGAAGAGGTACGAGCGGACGAGTGTGTTCATGGGTGGGGCCTCCCCGGGGTCCGACGCTGCCTTGCCCTAAGTTATCGGCTCGGCACCGGGCTCACCTGAGGGCGTCGTCCAGTTCCGCGAGCAGCTTGGCCTTCGGGCGGGCGCCGACGAACGCGCGCACCGGCTTGCCGCCGCGGAAGAGCATCAACGTGGGCAGCGACATCACCTGGTAGGCCCGCGCGGTCTCGGGGTTCTCGTCGGTGTTCACCTCGCGCACGGTCAGCGAGCCGGCGCGCTCCTCGGCGATCGCCGCCAGCACCGGCGCGATCATCCGGCACGGCGGGCACCAGGTGGCCCAGAAGTCGACCAGCACCGGCTGGTCGTGCTCCAGCACCTCGGCGGCGAACGTGGCGTCAGTGGTCATCGGAGTCCTTCCTCAGCCGGGACGACACAGGTCCCGGTACGGGCGGTGGCCTCGGCGAGCTTGTCCATCAACGTGGCCCGCACGGCGCCGAGGTCGCGCAGGCAGGCCTCGACCTCTTCGAGCTTGCGGCGGTAGACCTCGACCGACTCGGCGCAGGAATCGCCGGTTTCGTGGCCGGTGCGCAGGCACTCGACGAACGAACGGGTGTCGTCGAGGCTGAACCCGACCGTGCGCAGGGTCTGGATCTCGCTGACCAGACGCAGGTCGTCCTCGCCGTACTCCCGGTACCCGTTCGCCGAGCGCTCCGCCGGCATCAGCCCCTGCGCCTCGTAGAAGCGCAGCGCCCGTGGTGTGGTCCCCGCCCGCTGGGCGAACTCGCCGATCCGCATGCCCTGACGCTAAACCTTGACGCTCGCGTGAAGGCAACTTCTCAGCTCGCGACCCGGCGGGGGTACTCGCGGTACTCGACCGCGTTCGCGGCGCGGGAGCCCATGTAGTCCCACAGCTTGCCGAACAGCGCGTTGCCCATCATCTTGTAACCGCGGTTGCGGGTGTGGATCCCCTTCTGTGTGGCCGGCACGAGGAAGTTGGCCGAACCGGCGCTGTTCTTGTGCCCGACGTGCGCGGGCTTGCGCAGCCGCTGTTCATAGCGCGCGAACGCGGTCACGTGGTCGCCGTCCGCCGCGGCGAGCTCGCCCGCGAGGATCTGCGCGCCCATCATCGCCAGCCCGGTGCCGGAGCCGCCGGGGCCCGCGCACCACGCGGCGTCGCCGAGCAGCACCACGCGCCCGGTCGACCACCGGTCGAGCCGGATCTGCCCGACGGTGTCGAAGTACAGGTCGTCCGCCTCCGGCATCGCGCGCATCAGCCGGGGGATCTCCCAGCCCGCGCCCGCGTAGACGTCGGCCAGGATTTCCTTCTGCCGCGCCAAGTCCGGGCGGCCGTAACCACCCGGGTCACCGCGGAAGTACAGGCCGACGGTGACCGTTTCCGGCTCGCGGTTGCTGGCGATCATCGCGCTGCGGCCGGGTTCGCTGTAGATGAGGCCGCTGTGGTCGAGGCCGAGGTGGTTGGGCGCGGTGAAGCCCGCGACGTGGTAACCGAGGCCCTGGCGGAACGACGCCTCCGGGCCGAACGCCACCGCGCGGACGCCGGAGTGGATGCCGTCGGCGCCCACCACCAGGTCGAACTCACGCGGCGCGCCATGGCGGAACGTCACCTGCACCCCGTCGGCCGTCTCGGTGAGCGCGGTGACGCGGTCGCCGAAGACGTACTCGGTGTAGTCCTTGGTGCGGTCGTAGAGGATGCGGGCGAGGTCGCCGCGCAGTACCTCGACCTCGCCGCTGATGAACCGGGACGGCACGGTGAACGCCGGTTGCCCGGCCTGGTCGAGCACGACCTGGTCGCCCATCGCGGTCTCCCGCTCGCGGACCTCGTCGGCGATCCCCATGGCGCCCAGCAGCTTCATCTGCTCGCCGCGGAAGTCGACGGCCTGGCCGCCGGGCCGCAGGGCCGGCGCCGTCTCGACGACGGTCACCGAGTAGCCGTGCTGGTGCAGCCAGTAGGCGGCGGACGGCCCAGCCACGCTGGCGCCGGAAACGAGGACGGTCTTGCTGGTCATCGCTGATCCCCTTCTCGGGTTCGGTTGGTGATGACGCAAGACTGCGGCGGGGCGCTGACCACGCCCGCACGAGACGCTGACGGCCCCGCGAGGGACCGTCAGCGGTCAGTGAAACGAGTGTTCACGAGTCAGCGGGTGCAGGGATCGCCCTCGGCGTCCTCGTCGAGCCGCGCCAGCATCCGGTCGAAGGCCCGGCCGAGCACTTCCAGCTCGTCGCCGGAAAGCGGGTCGAAGAAGTACCGCCGCACCGTTTCCACGTGCTGGGGCGCGGCGGCCTCGATCGCGCCGCGCCCGGTCGCCGTCAGCCGCACCATCGAGCCGCGCGCGTCGTCCGGGCAGTCCTCGCGTGAGACCAGTCCGCGCTTCTCCATCCGGCTCACGTGATGCGAGAGCCGGCTGCGGTCCCAGTCGACCTGGGTGCCGAGGTCGCGCATCCGCAGCACTTCATCGGGAGCTTCGGACAGCGGCACGAGCAGGGCGTAGTCGGCGCCGGACAGGCCCGCGTCCCGTTCCAGCTGCCGGTCCACCGCGCCGCCGAAGTCCCGGAGGAGCCGTTGATAGGACCGCCAGACGTGCGCCTCCCGCTCATCGAGCCATCGCGCGTCTGCCATCCCTCGATCCTACAAAATTGTTGACACATCATCACGGTCTCGCGGCGAGGATCACCCCCGGGCCGGGATCGGCGGCGTAGAGCCGTTCGACGATCCCGGCGCGCCGCCGCAGCACCTGGCGCTGGTTGACGTACCCCTTGTCCGTGATTTCGCCGGCATCGAGATCCGGCGGTTCGGCGAGCAGCACGAGCCGCTCGACGCGTCCGGCAGAGCCCGCGGTGGCGTTGAGCGCGGCGAGCAACTTCGCGAGGTGCTCGGCCAGCTCGGGGTGGACCAGGCAGCCGTCGACGACCGTGGGTTCGGCGATCGACAAAGCCCGCGCTTCGGCTTGGTTGAGCCAAGCCAGCGCGCCCACGTGCGCGCGGTCCTCCCCCGCGATCACCGCGTCCGAGAGCACGCGGACGGCCGAAAGCAGCGCCGTCCGCAGCGCGCCGACGCGGACGAAAGTGCCAGTGCCGAGCTTGAAGTCCTCCGCGATCCGGCCACCGAACAGCAGCCCCGCGTTCGGGTCCGCCGGATCGACCGGCAATGCGGCGTCGCCGGGGCGATAAAAACCGTCACTATCGAACGCGGCTGCGGTCGCTTCCGGGCGGCCCAGATAGCCGGGTGTCACGGCGGCACCCCGTACCCGGATCTCTCGCGCATCGCCGACGGGCGCGAGCTTTACCTCCAGCCCCGGGAGCGGGACGCCGATGCACCGCGCGTCCTCGAACGCGTAGTGCGCGCTAGTCACGCAGGGCGCAGTTTCGGTGGCACCCCACGAGCCTGTGAGCGCGACGTCCCGGCCGGTGGTGGCGCGCGCGACCGCCGCGAGCCGTTCGCGCAACGCGGCGGGGAGCGCGGCCGCGGCATTGAACAGGAGCCACACGCGGGAGAAGAAGACCCGGGCGAACTCGGCGTCCTGCTCCAGCACGGGCACGAGCTGGGCATAGCCGGCGGGCACATTGAAGTAGAGCGTCGGCGGCGCGGAGCGCAGGTTCTCCACACTCCGGGCGAACAGGTGCGGCGCGGGCTTGCCGTCGTCGACGTACAGCGTGCCGCCGCTCCGTAGCACCAGGCCGACGTTGTGGTTGCCGCCGAACGTGTGGCTCCATGGCAGCCAGTCGACGAGCACCGGCCGCTCTTCGGCCAGAAGCGGCCAGACCTGGCTGATCGCTTGCTGGTTGGAGCACAGCATGCGGTGGGTGTTCAGCACGCCCTTGGGCGTTCCGGTTGAGCCGGACGTGAAAAGCACCTTCGCCAGCGTGTCCGGCCCGACTCCGGCGGACGCGGCTTCAAGACCGGGCCCCGGCTCCGTCGCGAGCAGGTCGTCGAGCAGTTCGGCACCGGGCACGGGATCACGCGCGACGACCACCGTGCTGGGCGACACCGCGGCGAGTGCGGCCGCGAACGGGCCGCCTTCCTCTGCGAACACCAGCCCCGGCCGCAACAGTGCGGTGATCTCGCGGATACGCGCATGGTCAGCGCTGAGCAGGGAGTACGCCGCGCTGATCGGCGCCACTGGGACGCCCGCCGTCAGCGCGCCGAGAGTGAGCACGAGGTGGGCCGCGGAATTGCCGGAAAGGATCATCAACGGCGAGGCCGGGCCGAGCCCGCGGTCGAGCAGGGCCTGGCCGACGGCGTCGGCACGGCGGCGGACCTCGCCGTAGCTCAACGTCGCCCAGCCGTCTCCGGCGCGCTCGGCCACCAGCGGGTAGTCCGGGTCGAGGGCCGCCCACTCGCGCAGCGTGGCGGCGACGCTCCTCGGGTACGGGCCCAGCGGCGTCCGGGAGCGGAAGACCACGCTCCCGTCCGGCCGGTCCTCGCGCTCGATGTCGGGCACAGCGAACATCCGGCCTCCTCCGCGAGGGCCCCTCACATAACTATTGCGCCTCGCGGGAAATTTGTCGAACGTCAGCCGGTTCAGGCTCGACCAGCCGGCGCATCACGGCGCCGGCCTTGAGCAGCAGCTCCACTTCGTCCTGGTCGAGCTCGCCCAGCCGCTCGACCAATGCCTCGGATTCGTCGCGGACCACCGCGCGCAGCCGCCGCCGTCCCGGCTGGGTGAGGTGGACGTAGCTCACGCGCCGGTCGTCCGCGTCCGTCCCGCGCGCCACCAGGCCGGTCTCTTCCATGGCGTGCACGACCTTCGTCGCGGTCGGCTGGGAGCAGCCGACCTCCTCGGCGAGCGCGCCGACCCGCAACGGCCCGGAGCGCGACAGCTTGGCCAGCACCAGGAGCTGGGTACGGGGCAGGCCGTCCGGCGGCGCGGCCCGGCGCAGCTCCCGCAGCAGCCGGTGCAGCGACAACACGAACTGGAACGCCTCGTCGGCGTCGGCATCCCGCGGCTCGCGCACCATGTCCGCTCCTTCCCTCACCCGGCTGACGTCACCGGATGCGCAGCTCCGGTGAGTACAGATCGAACCAGGTCGCGAAGTTCAGCACCCGCTCGAGGAGCGGGCGCAGCGGCAAGGCCGTGTCACCGGCCGCCAGCAGCCCCTTCAACGACCGGTGGTCGACCAGGTCGAACACCGGGTGCGCGCGGTTCGCCAGCACGTCCTCGACCTGGTCGCGCAGTGCTTCGACGTACTTCGGATCCTGCGTGGACGGATACGGGCTCTTCACCCGCTCCGCCACCGAGACCGGCAGGACATCACGAGCCGCGGCCCGCAACAGGCTCTTCTCGCGGCCGTCGAACGTCTTCATCGCCCACGGCGTGCGGTAGACGTACTCCACCAGCCGGTGGTCGCAGAACGGCACGCGCACCTCCAGGCCCACTGCCATGCTGAGCCGGTCCTTGCGGTCGAGCAGGACCCGCACGAACCGCGTCAGGTGCAGGTAGCTGATCACGCGCATGCGGCGTTCGTGCTCGCTCTCGCCCGCGAGCGTCCCGGCTTCGGCGACGGCGGTGGCGTAGGAGTCGCGGATGTGCCCACCGAGGTCCAATGTGGACATCAGGTGGCCGTCGAACAGTCCCCCGCCAGGCCGTCCGCCCGCGCCGAGCCGGCGCGCCAGCCACGGGAACGTGTCGGCCTGCTGCACCACGGGATCGTGGAACCACGCGTAACCGCCGAACACCTCGTCCGCCGACTCGCCCGAAAGCGCCACGGTGGACCGCTCACGGATCGCCCGGAACAGCAGCAAGAGCGAGTTGTCGAGATCGCCCAGCCCGGACGGCAGGTCGCGCGCGGCCACCACGGCGCGGCGCACCGCCGGGTCGGCGAGGTCACCCGAGTCGAGCACGATGTCCTGGTGCAGGGAGCCGACGTGCTCGTGGACGTCGCGGACGTACGGCGCGTCCGGGGTGGACCGCGACTGGTCGGCTACGAAGCGCTCGGTGTGCCCGGCGAAGTCGACGGCGAAGCTGCGCACCTGCTCGTCCTGATCGGCCAGCTGCCGCGCGGCCAGCGCGGTGAGCACGCTGGAGTCGAGGCCGCCGGAAAGCAGCACACAACGCGGCACATCGGCGACGAGCTGGCGGCGCACGATGTCGTCGAGCAGTTCGCGCACGCGTTCCACGGTCACGCTGACGTCGTCGGCGTGCTCACCCGGCTCCAGCCGCCAGTATCGATGCGTGTGCAGGCCTTGGCGGTCCAGCGTGACGACAGTGCCGGGCTCGACCTCCCGCATGCCTGCCCACACCGCGTTGCCGGGGTTCTTGGTGAACGACAGCAGCTCACGCAGGCCGTCCGCCTCGATCACCGGCCGGACGCCGGGGTGCTCGAGGATCGCCTTCGGCTCGGAGCCGAACAGCAGCCCTTCGCCGTGCGGGAAGTAGTAGAGCGGCTTGATGCCCATCCGGTCGCGCACGAGCAGCAGGCACTCCTCGCGGGAATCCCAGATCGCGAAGGCGTACATGCCGTTGAGCCGCTCGGCCAGGCCGGCGCCCCACTCGAGGTAGCCGCGCAGGACCACCTCGGTGTCACTGGCCGTGGTGAACCGGTGCCCGCGCCGGGTCAGCTCCGCGCGTAATTCGGCGAAGTTGTAGACCTCGCCGCTGTAGGTGAGCGCGACGGTCCCGCCCGCCTCGGCGGTCATCGGCTGGGTGCCCAGCTCCAGATCGATGACGGCCAGCCGGCGGTGGCCGAACGCCACCGGCCCGGCCGCCCACAGCCCGGCCGCGTCCGGCCCCCGGCAGGCCATGGTCGCGGTCATCGCCTCGACCGTCTCCCGCTCAGCCGTCAGGTCCCGGCCGAAGTCCACCCATCCCGTGATCCCGCACATGCCCGCACCCCGTTGTCCGTCGCGTCACCGAGAAACATTCATAGGGAATGAAACTATCTTGCGGACGAGCTTCGCCACCCCGCGAGTGGGTGTCCTGAGTCACATCAGGGCGTCACGAAGACGGGTACAGCCGACCCATCAGCTCCAGCACTTCGTCGATCATCCGGGTCGCCTCGGCCTTCGACGGCGCGTCGGCCACCTCGCGGCCGGCCTCGGTGGACATGGCGGTCAGCGAGAGCACCAGCATGTCCGACAGCGGCCGGGTGTGGCCGTTGACCAGGGTCGCGTTGGCCGTGAGCCACTCGCGGAACCGCTCGCGGGAAAGCAGGCCGAAGCCGGCCGGGCCGTTTCCCGAAAGAAACAGCCGGGCCAGCTTCCGCTCCTGCCAGCAGCCCTCGAGGTAGGCCCGCGCCCCGGCGATGTACAGCCGCAGCGCGTCCTCCTCGCCCGCCGCCAGCGCCGTCCGGAACGCCTTGGCCGACCGGTGCTGCTGGCGGCGGTTGTACTCGTTGTAAACGGTGATGTACAAATCGGACTTCGCGGCGAAGTGGTGATACAGGCTGCCGATACTCGCGCCGGCCCGTTCGGCGATCGCGGCCATGCTCGCCCGCTCGTAGCCGGCGGCGATGAACACCTCACCGGCCGCCAAGAGCAGCGCCGCCCGGGTTGCCTGCGCCCGCTTGCTCCCTGTCGCCTCCGTCATGACGCGATTGTGCCGGACGCGTCTCAACCGGCCGGGATGCCGTTGGCCGGGGCCTGCGGCTGGGGCTGCGTGTAGGGGGTCACGGCGCCGTCTCCGTCATCGGTGACGAGCGGGGTGCCCGCGGAGACCTGCTTGCCGGCCTTCACCATCGCGATCTGACCGCCGGTGTACCCGGCGTGCGAGTCCTTGCCGTAGCGGAACGGGACCAGCCCCGACCCGGTCAGCCCACCCTTTTCCAGCGCGTCGATGACGCCCTGGCGCGTCGGGTTCTTCCCGGCCCGCGCCAGCGCCTGGGTGAACGTGTAGGCGTAGGACATCGCGTAGTAGACATTGCCGTCAAAGGGCACGTTCGGGATGTACTGGTCGTGGATCTTCTTGAACAGCGCGGTCCACGAGTTGCTCGTGTCGTCGAGCGCGGGCAGGTACGCCGAGGTGACCAGGCCTTCGATCAGGTCCTGGCCCTTCACCGACGAGCCCGCCTGCTTCGCGAAGTTCTCCAGCAGCCCGGAAACCGTGATCGGGTCGGCGCCCACGCTGGAGGCCACCAGCGTCGGCGAGTAGCCGAGCTTCAGCGAGGTCAGCTTGAACAGCGCGGTGTACGCCGGGATCGCCTCCAGCACGACAACGTCCGCCTTCGACGCCGCGATCGCCGAAACCTGCGCGGCCACGTCGGTGTTTCCCGGCTGGTACGGCTGGCGCGAGACGACCGAACTCTGGTCGATGTACTTGTCGAGGCCCTTCATGCCGTCGTGGCCGAAGTCGTCGTCCTGGTAGAAATAAGCGACCTTCTTGCCGGCGAAGTTCTTCTTCACGTAGTCGCCGAGGATCTTGCCTTCGACGGTGTAGTCCGGCTGCCAGCCGAACGTGTAAGGGTGCGCCTTCGGCTGGTCCCAGCAGGTGCAGCCGGACGCGACGAACAGGTCCGGCACCCGCGAGGAGTTCAGGAAGTCGACGACCTTGGTGTGCGTCGGCGTGCCCAGCGAGCCGACGATCGCGAACACCTTGTCCTGCAGCACCAGCTGCTTGGTGAGGGTGACGGTCTGGGCCGGGTTGTAGGCGTCGTCGAGGTATTTCAGGGTGATCTTGCGGCCGTTGACGCCGCCATTGGCATTGACGTAGTCGAAAAACGCCTTCGCGGCCGGGCCCTGCTCGCTGTAGCCCGGCGCGGCGGTGCCGGTGAGGGGGATGGTGGAGCCGATGGTCACGGTGTCGGCGGTGACCCCGGGCGTGGCCCCGGCCGAATCACTGCGCGAAGCGCAGGCGGCGGCCAATGCGACCGTCGCGGTCAGGGCGACCGCGACGGAAATGTGTCGGCGTACGGTCATCTTCATGTCTCCTGACGGCTCTCTTGTGGACGGTCGGGGCGGGCGCGCCGCAGCAGCAGCGCGCCGAGCTTGCGCACCCCGGACTGGATGCCACCGGGGAACACGACGATCACCACGATCAGCACCAGCCCGTAGAGGACCAGCGGGATGTTCGCGTAGATCGCCCGTGGCAGATTCGCCTGCTGCGCCAGGTCGGCGGTCCAGTTCGGCAGCAGGGTGACGATGACCGCGCCGTAGACCGCGCCGGCGAGGGAGCCGAGCCCGCCGACCACGGCGGCGGTGAGCAGCGACAGTGAGAGGGCCAGGGTGAACGCGCCGGGCGCGGCCAGGTTGTTGACGATCGCGAACAGGCCGCCGGCCAGGCCCGCGAACGCGGCGCTGATGCCGAACGTGACGATCTGCGTGCGCGCCACGGGCACGCCGGACAGCGCGGCGGCCTGCTCGTCCTCGCGCACCAGCCGCATGTCGCGGCCGAGCCGGCTGCTCGCCAGGTTCGACAGCAGGAACAGCGTGATCACCAGGCACAGCCCGCAAATCCAGGCCTGCCAACGTTCCAGCGGGAAACTCTCACCGAGCGAAAGCGGCGGTGGCTCGGGAGTGACGATCAGGCCGTTCGCGCCGCCGAGCAGGTCGCGTAGCCCGTGGTAGTCCGCCAGCGAGGGCAGTCCGACGGCGAGCGCCAGCGTCGCCCCGGCCAGATACGGCCCGCGGAGCCGGGCGGCCGCGACGCCCACCAGGCAGCCGAGCGCACCGCCGACGACCACGGACCCGAACAACACCAATGCCAGCGGCCATTGGAGGTGCTCCAGCAGCAACGCCGTGGTGTACGCGCCGACCGCGACAAAAGCGCCGTGGCCCAAGGAGATCTGGCCGGACAGCCCGGAGAGAACGGTGAGGCCGGCGGTCGCGATGGCGGTGTAGCAGACCTGCGCCAGTTGCAGGTTCGCGAACGCGTCGAGCGAGGTGGAGACGAAGTAGAGCACGACGAGGCCGACGACCGACAGCGTCAGATGCCGGACCACAGTGGACTGTCGCCATAGCCGCAGTGGGGCGGCGGAGGCCAGTGCCGTCATACCCGCCTGCCCTTCGCGGTGCCGAAAAGCCCCTGTGGCCGCACCATGAGCACGGCGATGAGGACAACGAGCGACGCCAGCGTCACGATGTCCGAGCCGAGGTAGCCGGCCACGTAGCTGAGCACGATCCCGAGCGCGAGCCCGCCGACGACCGCGCCCGGCGGGCTGTCGAGGCCGCCGATCACCGCGGCGGTGAAGCCGAACACCAGCACGGCGTCGAAGGCCGTCGGGCTGACGAACGTGCTCGGCGCGATCAGCACCCCGGCGAGCGCGCCGACCGCGGCGGCCAGCGCCCAGCCGAGCGTCAGCATCCGCCCGACGCGCACGCCGAGCAGCCGCGCGACTTCCGGCGCGAACGCCGTCGCCCGCATCCGCAGGCCGAGCGAGGTCTTGCGGAACACCAGCGCCAGCGCGGCCATCACGGCCAGCACGACGAGCACGATCCACAAGTCGTTGGGCGCGAACAGAAGCTGCCTGCCGCCGGCCTGGAACCCGGCGATGCCGAACGCGGGCGGGTACGAGCGCGGGGTGCCGCCGAACAGCATCCCGGCCGCGCCCTGCAACAGCACGAGCAGGCCGAACGTGACGACCACCGCGTCGAGCGGCGATCTCTTTTCCACCGGCCGCACCAGCACCCGTTCCACCACCGCGCCGAGCACCAGCCCGCCGGCCACCGCGACGACCAGCGCGAGCCAGTACGAGCCGCCGTGGGAGATGATCGTGTAGGCGATGAACGTGGTGATCATCAGCATGCCGCCCTGCGCGAAGTTCACGATCCGCGTCGAGCGCCAGATGAGCACCAGTGCCAGCGCGACGGCCGCGTACACGGCCCCACTGGTGAGCCCGGCCAGGGTCAGGTCCACGAAACGGCCCATCACACCTCCAGGTAGGCGCGGCGCACCCGATCGTCGGCGGCCAGCATGTCCGCGGTGTCGTCGGCGACTTTGCGGCCGAGGTACAGCACGACGGCGCGGTCGGCGACCGACAGCGCCGTCGCGGCGTTTTGCTCCACCAGCAGGAGGGTGAGGCCGCTTTCGGCGCGCAAGGTGCGCAGCACGGCCACGATGCGGGCCGCCACGCGAGGGGCGAGGCCCAGCGACGGCTCGTCGAGCAGGAGCAGGTCCGGGCGGCTCATCAGGGCGCGGCCGATGGCCAGCATCTGCCGCTCGCCCCCGGAAAGCTCCTCCGCGCGCTGGTTTCTCCGGTCCGCCAGCGGCGGGAACAGCTCGTACATCTCCTCCGCACCCGAGCGCAGCCAGCGACGGTCGCGCCGCCACAGGCCGCCGAGGCGAAGGTTCTCCGCCACCGTCAGCTCGGCGATCACCCCGCGTCCTTCCGGCACGTGCGCGACGCCGAGGCGCACCAGATCCTCAGGCGCCAGGCGGGTGATGTCCTTGCCGTCGAGCGACACGGAGCCGTCGCGCGGCCGGTGCAGGCCGCTCAACGTGCGCAGCAACGTCGTCTTCCCGGCGCCGTTCGCGCCGAGCACCGCGGTGATCGACCCGCGCGTCACGTTCAGGTCCACGTGGTCGAGCGCCCGCACCGCGCCGTAGTCGGCGACGAGCCCGCTGACGTCAAGCATGCGCGCCGTCCTCCTCCACGACGGCCGCCACCGGGTCGCCCAGGTAGGCCCGCTGCACCTGCGGGTCGGACCGGACCTCGGCCGGCGTGCCGCGGGCGATGACCTCGCCGAAATCCAGCACCACCAGCTGATCGCACAGGTTCATGACGAAGTCCATGTGGTGCTCGACGAGCATCACGGTGGTCGCGGGCGCGAGGCCGCGGACGGTCTCGGCCAGTTCGCCGATCTCGGCCTCCGACAGCCCGGCCGCCGGCTCGTCGAGCAACAGCAACCGTGGTTCGCTGACGAGCGCCCGCGCGAGCGCGACCCGTTTCCGCACCCCGTAGGGCAGGCCGGCGCAGATCCGGTGCGCGTCGCCGTCGATTCCCAGCTGCCGCAGCACCTCCATCGCCGCGGATGCCAACGCGCGCTCGTCCCGGTCCGCCCACGGCGACCCGAGCAGCGCGCCGACCAGCCCGGTGCGCGAGCGGTGCGTCGCCCCGGCGACGACGTTCTCCAGGGCGGTCAGTCCGGTGAACAAGCCGAGACCTTGAAGTGTGCGGGCGATTCCGTGGTGGGTCAGCCGCTCGGGACGCGGGCGGACGAGTTCGGTGCCGGCGAACGTCAGCCGGCCGGCGTCGGGCCGGACGAACCCGCAGATCGCGTTGAACAGGGTGGTCTTCCCGGCGCCGTTGGGCCCGATCACCCCCAGCACGCAGCCCGCCCGGACCTCGAGCGAAACCTGCCGCAGCACTTCGAGCCCGCCGAAGGACACACACAGCCCCTCGGTGCGCAGCAGCACTTGGTCCTCGGCCACGCTCACCTCCACCGCCTCGTTGCAGTGAAACCGCCGAATCAGAATCCGATTCGGACGCGACGAACAGTACAGTGGCGAACCTGGCTTGCCCAGACCTGTTATCAGGCCGAGTTTTTCGGGTGCCGAGGTGGGTGGCCGGACGTCGTTCACTCGGGGAACCGAATGTTGTTCGACCTAAGTATCGCGTGCTATACCCGGCAGCGGGTGGCGTCGCGCCGGAGCGGCGCCGAGAGCAACGAGGTGCGTTGTGACGAACCGTGCTTGGCGCTCCACCGCGGTGCTGGCCGCACTGGCCGTACCGATCCTCCTCACTTCGATGGCGACCGCCGCCGAGGCTTCGCCCTCGCGTCTGGGCATCACCACCGTCTCCAATCCCCGGCCCGACCTGGTCAGCGGCGGCCAGGTACTGATCAGGGTCACGGCACCGGACCCGGGATCTGCCCGGCAGGTCCGCGTGACCGCGGGCGGCCACGACGTCACGTCCGTTTTCCACAGCCAGGCCGACGGCAGCCTGCTCGGGCTCGTCACGGGCCTGCGCGACGGCGGCACCGACGTCACCGCCACCGCCGGCCACGGCGGCCGCGCGAGCGTGCGCGTGGTGAACCACCCGATCACCGGGCCGGTCTTCTCCGGCCGCCAGCAGCAGCCGTTCTACTGCGAGACCACGGCGTACGGCCTGCCGCCCGCGACGATGCCGCTCTGCAGCGCGCCGACGCAGGTCACCTACCAGTACAAGACGACGGCTGGGAAGTTCCAGCCGCTGGCCGATCCCGCGAGCCGTCCGGCCGACCTGGCGACGGCCACCGTCGGCGGTCACCCGGTGCCGTACGTGGTGCGGGTGGAACGCGGGACGATCGACCGCGCGGTGTACGAGATCGCCGCGCTCACCTCCGACGCCGCGGCACCGTCGCCGTACACCGCGAGCCCCGGCTGGAACGGCAAGCTCGTGTACACCTTCGGCGGCGGCTGCAACGCCGGCTACCACCAGGGCGCCACGACCGGCGGAGTGGTCAACGACCTCTTCCTGGCCCAGGGTTACGCGGTCGCGTCGTCGAGCCTGAACGTGCTCGACAACAACTGCAGCCCGATCATCTCGGCCGAGGCGGCGATGATGGTCAAGGAGCACTTCGTCGACACGTACGGCCCGGTCGCGCACACCATCGGCTGGGGCGGGTCCGGCGGCGCGATCCAGCAGTACGACATCGCCGAGGCCTACCCCGGCATCGTCGACGGCATCATCCCCGGAGTGTCCTTTCCGGACCCGATGACCACGTTCGGGCCAGTGTCGGACTGTGAGCTGCTGAACCACTACTTCGCCGGGAACGGCGCTTCGTTCACCGCCGCGCAGAAGCTCGCCGTCGGCGGCTGGAACTCCTACGACACCTGCGTTTCCTGGGAGCTGACCTTTGCCAACCGTGCGACGGCCACCGACAGCTGCAACGCGGCGATCCCCGTCTCCGCGCGGTGGAACCCGGTGACGAACCCGAACGGGGTGCGCTGCAACTCGAACGAGCAGTTCGTGAACCAGATCGGCCGTGACCCGAAGACCGGGTTCGTGCGCACTCCGTTGGATAACGTCGGGGTGCAGTACGGCCTCGACGCCCTGCGGGCCGGGAAGATCACGCCGGCGCAGTTCGTCGACCTCAACGCGTCGGTCGGCGGGCTGGACTACACCGGCAAGCCGGTGCCGCAGCGCAGTGCCGCGGACCCGAAGGCACTGGACGCGGTCTACCGCGACGACATCTACAACTCCGCCTCGCTGGGGCTGCGCTCGACGCCGATCATCGACCAGCGCACGGACCTCGACTTCGCGGGCACCGGCAACGACATCCACACCAGCGACTGGTCGTACGTGCTGCGACAGCGGCTGCTGGACGCCAACGGGACGGCGGCGAACCAGGTGATCATCGAGAACCAGCCGACGGCCGAGCAGCAGGCCGCCGCGAGCGTCTACGAACTGGACGCGATGGACCGCTGGCTGACCGCGATCGACCGCGACGGCTCGCACCGCCCCGCCGCGGCGAAGGTGATCGCGAACCGGCCCGCGGATCTGTCGGACGGCTGTTACGTCTCGGCGACCCAGCGGGTGCAGGAGAAGCTGACCTACCCGTCGAGCGGCCAGTGCGGCGCGGCGTACCCGGTGGCCGAGAACACCCGGACGGCCGCGGGCGAGGGCACCGCGATGAACACGCTGAAGTGCCGGCTGGAACCGGTGGACTTCCGTTCCTACCCGGTGCGGTTCACCCCGGCCGAGCAGACGGCGCTGCGGTCCGCTTTCCCGTCCGGCGTCTGCGACTACAACCGGCCCGGCGTCGGCGAGCGCCGGCCCGCCGGAACGTGGCTGGACTACGGCAGCCGCTGAGCCGGTGAGGGCCACCCCGCGCCGCCGGGGGTGGCCCTCACCCACCGCGGCCTGCGGTCCGGCGCCAGCGGTGCGATGCTGGGCCGATGACTCACTACGCGCTGGCTCAGGCGGTCACCGTCGCGCAGGACCTCGAAGCGAAGGGGTTCCTGGGCACGGTCGGGAAGATCGCGGCCGCGACCATCATCTTCTTCATCGCGATCGGGCTGATCCTGGGCCTGATCCTCGGTTTCTTCATCGGCCGCGCGGCCGGGCGCCGGCAGGGCTCCGGCTCCTGACCGCGTTCCGAAGACCACGCCGTCCACGCTGTCCACAGAGGACTCGACTCAACGCCGTCTCGGCTCCGGCAGGTGCGGCGACGGCCACTGCCAGTGCCAGGGACTGCGGCGCGCCTCGGTCACCTTGGACGGGTCCGGACGATGCGCCTCCGGCCGCCCGTACCGGTATTCCTGCTGCATCTGCACCAGATCGAAGATCCAGTCGCCTCTCATGTCTTCCTCCCGTGGTCGTCGGTGCTTACGGTGTCCACGTTCTTCCTGAGGGCGCGGTGCGGGCATCGGAAGATCACGTCGCCCCCATCCCTTACGCCGGGCATTCCCTTACCCGCACCGGACGGCCGCACGCGTCCGGTGATCTTCTGGCAAGATTCAGGCGGACTCGGTCGAATTCTCGCCGGAAGGATGGGCACCCATGGGCCTGGGCAGGAAACTGGCGCTCGTCGCCACGGCCGCGGCGGCGGTGGCAGCGACGCTGTCCGGTGTGCCGGCCGGAGCCGCACCGGACGGCGGCATCGCGTGGAAACCTTGCCCCACGGGGAAAGACGTCGACTGCGGCACGGTGACCGTGCCGATCGACTGGGACCACCCGGACCACGGCACGATCCAGCTCGCGCTCGCCCGGCGCAGGGCGACTGATCCGTCGGCGCGGATCGGCTCGATCCTGATGGACCCGGGCGGCCCGGGCGGGGCCGGCGCGGGTGAGGTGCAGGACGGCTGGTCGCTGTCGCCGCAGATCACCCGCCGGTTCGACACCGTCGGCTTCGACCCGCGTGGCGTCGGGCAGAGCAACCCGGTGCGCTGCGGGCTGACCGAGGTCACCGCCCCGGACCCGCAACTGCCGAAGAATGCGAGCGAGTACGAGCAGCTCACGGCATACAACCGCGCACTCGGCGCGAGCTGCGCCAAGAACACCGGGCCGCTCACCGGGTTCGTCGACACCAAGAGCGTCGTGCGCGACATGGACGCCATCCGCGCCGCCCTCGGCGAGGCCAAGCTGACGTACTACGGCGTTTCCTACGGTTCGCTGATGGGCCAGCAGTACGCCGAGACGTACCCGGACCGGGTGCGCGCGCTGGTGCTGGACAGCAACATGGACCACTCGCTGCGGACCACGTGGGAGTTCCTGAGCACCGAGACCGTGTCGTCGCAGGAGTTGTTCGAGCAGTTCGCTTCCTGGTGCGGGCGGACCGCGAGCTGCGCGTTGCACGGCCAGGACGTCCACGCGCTGATGGCGAAGCTGTACGCCCGCGCGGAAAGCGGCGACCTCGGCACCCCGGACGACCGGCTCGACCCGGTGGCGTTCGTCAACCTGGTCAGCCAGAACTTCTACGGCCCCACCTGGGGCCAGCTCGCCACCACGATGGTCAACCTGCGCGACGGCAAGCCCGCCCAGCCCTCGGCGTTCGGCGACATCACCGTGCCGTCGGCGTTCGGCAGCATCTTCTGCTCCGACTGGAAGCTGCCGGTCAGCGGCTACGGCGAGCTGGAGACCTACCGCCGCGCGCTCGCCGCGATGGCGCCGGACATGCGGTTCTCGCCCCTGGGCTGGACCTCGACCGCCAGCTGCCTCGGCTGGCCCGGCCAGGTGCGCAACCCGCAGCACCGGCTTTCGGTGCACGGCGCCCCGCCGCTGCTCACGCTGAACAGCCGGTACGACCCGGCCACGCCGTACCAGTGGGCGCAACGCGCGGCCCGGCAGAGCGGCGCCACCCTGCTGACCTACGACGGCTGGGGCCACGGCGCGTACTTCAAGAACAGCGACTGCGTCACCAAGGCGACCGACGACTACCTGATCTCCGGCACCGTGCCGCCGAAGGGGACGCATTGCGCCGCCGTGGAGCCGAAGGCCCAACAGTCCAGGATGGACGGTCCGATGATGCCGCGCACCACGCTCTTCTGACGCTCACCGACAACGCGGCCCTCCTCGCTTGCTACTCGCGAGGAGGGCCGCGTCGTCTCGAACGGATCAGTAATCGTCGCGCCCGGTGAACTGCTGCTCCAGCAGTTCGGCCGACCCTGCGACCAGCTCCAGCGGGTCGATGAACTCGTTGATGTCGAGGTTGATCAACGGCAGCGAATGCCGCAGCACCACGTGCTCGCCCATCACCACCACCCCGCCGACGACCAGCGTGTTGCCGACCTCGGTGAGCACCGACAGCAGGTCGACCTCGTCCACCCGCGCGAACGGGGTCGCGATCTGCACCCAGTCCTCCCGCTGGTCGAAGATCTCCCGGGCGATCACCATGACCTGCGCGCGCCCCTCCGTCTCCGCGTCGTCGCCGAACGACATGCGGATCCGGATCTCGTCCGGATCATCCAGAATCACCCGGTACTCGTGCCTGATGTACCCGACCAGATCGGCCCAGTCCGCCACGCGTTTCCTCCCGTTTCGCTTCGTGAACGGTCAGGGTAGTGAAGATCCGGCAGCGGAGGGCGGGAAGCGTCGGCTATGTCCGGGTCAAGCGCCGAATCGGGCGACACAATGCCAAAGCTGCTTCACGGTCCGGGGATCAAACGCAGCCGCAGCGTTCCCGACGATACGGGCGTCGATCACCCCGTCTTCCGCGATCTCCAGCCCGGTCCGCAGGAGCGCCGGCCCGTAGAAGGAAGCACGCGCTACGAGGACGTCCGTGGTCAGCCGGAACCCGTGATGCCACGTGACGGGCAGGCCGGTCGCCTTCGCCGCGTCCTCGATCGCCGTGCCGGCGAACGACGGGTCCAGGACCAGCTCCGCCACGTCCTCGGCGAGCCGCAGCGGACCGTGGACGTGGGCTTCGATGTGGTCGTCCAGGATGTCGGGCTCCCCCTGCCTGGCAAGCTCCACCAACGGGAAGTGGTCCGCGGTGCCGAAGTCGGCGGGGTGCGAAAAGCTGTCCGGATAACAGAAACTGGTCCGCTGCCGGACCGGGTGGCGCAGCCGGAAATGCGCCGATCCGAACCGCACCGAGCCGCCCGCCGGGCGGCGCCGGTAATTCAGCGAACCGTACTTCGGGCGCGCCGATGGTGGCGCGTCGTCGTACGCGCCGCCGAACAGACGGTGCTCCCAGTGCCACCGGTCACCGCCCGGATAGGCCGTGAGCCCGCCGTTGCTGGTGCCGGTCTCGAACTGCGAGCGGTACACACCATCGTCGGCCAGGTGCCGCAGCAGCGGGACCCCGTTCACGAGACGGTCCGGGTGGAAGTGCACCGTGATGTCGAACTCGCCGAGTGGCGGGCCGTGGCTCAGCGACGCGACGTGGGCCAAGGCCCGCTGCCAGGGTTCGGTGTCCACCCCGACCGGAATAGCACGGGCGGCGCGCCGAAGCCCCTCCGGCGCGCCGCCCGCCCCAAGCTCAGAGGAGTTTCCAAGCCCCCGTCAGCGTCTCGCGCAGAATCTGCTCCATCTCGTCGAATTCCCGCTGCCCGCAGATCAACGGCGGCGAGAGCTGCACCACCGGCTCGGCCCGATCGTCGGCCCGGCAATACAAACCGGCGTCGAACAGCGCGTCCGACAAGTAGCCCCGCAGCACCCGCTCCGACTCGTCCGCGGTGAAGGTCTCCTTGGTGGCCTTGTCCTTCACCAGCTCAATCCCGTAGAAGAACCCGGCCCCACGGACGTCGCCGACGATCGGCAAGTCCAGCAAGCGGTCCAGAGTCCCGCGGAACGCCGATTCCTGCGCCAGCACGTGCCCGTACAGGTTCTCGCGCTCGAACAGGTCCAGGTTCGCCAGCGCGACGGCACACGAAACCGGGTGGCCGCCGTAGGTGGAGCCGTGCATGAACGTCGTGGATCCGTGCAGGAACGGCTCCATCAGGCGGTCACTGGCCAGCACCGCGCCCAGCGGCGCGTAACCCGAGGTCAGACCCTTCGCCGTGGTGATGATGTCCGGCTGGTACCCGTACCGCTTCGCGGCGAAGTCGTAGCCCAGGCGGCCGAAGGCGCAGATGACCTCGTCGGAAACCAGGAGCACGTCGTGGCGGTCGCAGATTTCGCGGACGCGCTCGAAATAGCCCGGGGGCGGCACGAAACAGCCGCCCGTGTTCTGCACCGGCTCCAGGAACACCGCTGCGACCGTGTCGGCGCCCTCGAATTCGATGGCCTGCTCGATCTGGTCCGCGGCCCACCGGCCGTACGCCTCGTAGTCGTCGGCGTGCTCGGGCGCGCGGTAGAAGTTCGTGTTCGGCACCCGCATCGTGCTCGGCACCAGCGGCTCGAAGTCCGCCTTCGCGCCCGGGATGCCGGTGATGGACAGCGCGCCCTGCGAAGTGCCGTGATACGCCAGCGCTCGGCTGATCACCTTGTGCTTCGTGGGCTTGCCGACGAGCTTGAAGTACTGCTTCGCGAGCTTCCACGCCGTCTCGACGGACTCCCCGCCGCTGACGGTGAAGAAGACGCGGTTCAGGTCGCCGGGCGAAGCGGCGGTCAGGCGCTCCGCCAGCTGGATCGCCGACGGGTGCGCGTGGCCCCACAACGGGAAGTACGCGAGTTGCTTCGTCTGCCGTGCGGCGGCCTCGGCCAGTTCCTCACGGCCGTGCCCGGCCTGCACGGCGAACAGGCCGGCCAGCCCGTCCAGGTAACGCTTGCCGCGCGCATCCCAGATGTAGGCGCCCTCGCCGCGCACGATCACCGGCACTTCGGCGGACTCGAAGCCGGAATGGCGCGTGAAATGCAGCCAGAGGTTGTCACGGGCGGCGGCGGCCAGGGCGGTCGCGTCGGTGGGTTCGGCGGTGGTGCTCATGGCTCCCTCGAAACGGCCTCGGGGCTGCCGGCACGCATGGCGCGCACCGGCCGGACCTCTCGGTTATCGCACGAGCAGACCCATCGTCGCAAGTGGATCGGTTGAAACCAGAGGTTTACACAACCGATTCAAAGCTGATTTGGGCGATCAACCTTCGGATTTAGTCGTCACCCTCAGCGCACACCCCACTGGTACGACTGTTTCCGCAGCTTGAGGTAGACGAGCACCTCCGCATTGCGCACGCCGGGCAGCGCGCGGATGCGGTTGGACGTCAGGTCGAGCAGCGCTTCGTCGTCGGCGCACACCGCCTCGCACAGCACGTCGAAGCGGCCGGCGCACAGCACCACGTAGTCGATCTCGTTCATCTCGGCGAGCGCGTCGGCGACCGGCTCGAGCGGACCGTCCACATTGATCGCCACCATCGCCTGCCGGAACAGCCCGACCTGCAAGGGATCCGACACCGCGACGATCTGGATGACCCCGGAGTCCGAGAGCCGCTGCACGCGCTGGCGGACGGCGGCCTCGGACAGCCCGACGGCCTTGCCGATCGTGGCGTACGCCCGCCGCCCGTCCTCCTGCAGCTGCGCGATGATCTGCTTGGAGAGGTCGTCGATCACCGGCGGCGCGGTCCGGCTCGGGTTCGGTTCCTGGCTGCTCACCACCGGATCATCCCCTCCACCGGCGAGCGCGGGCAAACCGGCGGCCACCGTGTCACCCGGCTCCGAATCGTCACCGAAAGCGACCGTCCGACCAGCGCCAACAACGGATTTAGTCGTCTTTGTGGCGTTGACAACACTGAATCAGTGCTGTTCCATCCGTCGAAACATTCCGCCGCTGACGGAGGGACACCGCCCATGCCCCCTAACCCGGCCCCCACCGAACCCGGCCTGTCCGGCACCGCGGAAGCCACTGCGGAGCCGCCCGCCCGCCGTGGCCTCACCCGCTCGATCGGCGTCGGCGGCGGCACTCTGCTGACGCTCAGCTGTGTGACGCCCGCGTCCTCCCTGTTCGTCCTGGTGCCCCCGCTCTTCGCCCAGCTCGGCACCGGCACCGCGCTGGCCATCGCGCTCGCCGTGCTGCTGTGCGTCGGGATCGCCTTCTGCTATTCCGAGCTCGGCACGCTCGTGCCCAGCGCCGGCGGCGAGTACGCCATGGTGACGACGGTGCTCAACCGGTTCGCCGGCTGGATCACCTTCGTGCTGTCGTTCATCGTCATCCTGGTGGTGCCGCCGATTATCGCGATCGGCGTGGCCGACTACGTCGGCGCGATCGTGCACGTCGACCCGTCGGTGGCCGGCGCGATCGTCATGCTCGCCTCCACCGTGATCGGCCTGCTGAACCTGCGCTCCAACGCCTGGCTCACCGGGATCTTCCTCGCGATCGAGGTCGTCGCGATCGTCGTCGTCTCCGTGCTGGGCTTCGGCCACGTCAGCCGCTCGGCCGCGGTGCTGGTGAAGCCGAGTTTCGACGGGGTCAACGCCATCGGGCTGACGGCGGTGATCGCCGGGCTGGCCGTGGCGCTGTTCGTGGTGCAGGGCTTCTCCACCGCCGTCTACCTCGCCGAGGAGATGCGGGAGCCGCACAAAACGGTGTCCCGCACGGTGTTCTGGACGCTCGGCATCAGCGCGCTGGTGATCCTCGTGCCGGTCGTCGCGATCACGCTGGGCCTGCCGGACCTCGGCTCGCTCGGCGCGGTGGACATCACCGCGCTGGTGGTGGGCTGGAGCAACTCGACGTTCGGCACGATCATCAGCCTGTGCATCGCGGCGGCGATCGTGAACGCCGTGATCGTGATGGTCATCCAGAACTCGCGGGTGCTGTTCGCCTCCGGCCGCGACCAGGCCTGGCCCGAGCCGGTCAACCGTCTGCTGAGCGTGGTGAGCGAACGGTTCGGCTCGCCGTGGGTCGCGACGCTCGTGGTCGGCCTTTCCGAAGCGGTACTGTGCTTCGTCCCGGTGGAGACGCTCAGCGGGGTGACCGGCGTAGCCGTCGTCGCGCTGTACCTGGCGGTCGCGGCGACCGTGCTGGGAGCGCGACGCGCGACGCACCGGCGGCCGCAGGTCTGGCGGATGCCCGGCTGGCCCGTGGTGCCCATCGTCGTGGTGCTGGCGCTGGCCTACGTGCTCGTCGAGCAGAGCGCGCTCGACCTCGGCATCACCGCGGCAGTCCTCGTCGTCTCCGGCCTCTACTGGTTCGGTTACCTCCGCCGTCGCGCCGATCGCTGGCTCGTCACCGTGCCGGGCGCCTGAACCCCAACAGGAAGGAATCCATGAACGACAAGCAGGTCTTCCGGAACTTCGTCGGCGGCGAGCACCGCGACGCGACGGACGGGCGCACGCTCGACCTCATCGACCCGGTGACCGGGACGGTGTACGCCACGTCATCGCTGTCGAGCGAGGCGGATGTCGCCACCGCCGTCGACGCCGCGGCCGAGGCGTTCGAGACCTGGCGCGACACCACGCCGGCCGAGCGGCAGCTCGCACTGCTGCGGATCGCCGATGCGATGGAGTCGCGGGCCGAGGAGTTCGTCGCGGCCGAGTCCGCGAACACCGGCAAGCCGCTCGCCGTGACCCGCACGGAGGAGCTGCCGATGGGCGTCGACCACCTGCGGTTCTTCGCCGGCGCGGCGCGGGTGCTCGAAGGACGCGCGGCCGGGGAGTACATGGAGGGGTTCACCTCGTTCATCCGCCGTGAGCCGGTGGGTGTCTGCGCGCAGGTGACGCCGTGGAACTACCCGCTGCTGATGGCCATCTGGAAGATCGCGCCCGCACTGGCGGCGGGGAACACCATCGTGCTCAAGCCTTCCGACACCACCCCCGCGTCGACCCTGCTGCTCGCCGAGGTGTGCGCGGAGTTCCTGCCGCCCGGCGTGTTCAACGTCGTCTGCGGTGACCGCGACACCGGGCGCGCGCTGGTGTCACACCCGCGGCCGGACATGGTGGCGATCACCGGCTCGGTGCGTGCGGGCATCGAGGTGGCGGGCGCGGCAGCGGCCGACGTCAAGCGCGTGCACCTGGAACTGGGCGGAAAGGCACCGGTGGTGGTGTTCCCGGACGCCGACCTCGCCGCGGCCGCCGAAGCCATCGCCGCGGCGGGCTACTTCAACGCCGGCCAGGACTGCACCGCCGCGACCCGGGTGCTGGTCCACGAGGACGTGCACGACGAGTTCGTCACGGCGCTCGCCGCGACGAAAACCGGCCTGCCGGACGACCCCGATTCGGCGTACGGGCCGCTCAACAACGCGGGCCAGCTCGCGCGGGTGGCGGGGTTCGTCGACCGGCTGCCGGAGCACGCCGTCGTCGCCCACGGCGGGGAGCGGCTCGGCGACCGAGGCTTCTTCTACGCGCCCACGGTGGTCGCCGGCCTCCGCCCGGACGACGAGATCGTCCGCGACGAGGTGTTCGGCCCCGTCATCACCGTGCAGCCGTTCACGATCGAGGACGAGGCCGTGCGGCTGGCCAACGCCACCGACTACGGCCTGGCGTCCTCGGTGTGGACCCGCGACCACGCCCGCGCGATGCGCCTGACCCGCCGGCTGGACTTCGGCTGTGTGTGGGTGAACGCGCACATTCCGATCGTCTCGGAGATGCCACACGGCGGGTTCAAGAAGTCCGGCTACGGCAAGGATCTCGGGATGTACGGCTTCGAGGACTACACCCGGGTCAAGCACGTGATGACGGCGCTGGGCTGACTCACCAGCCCGGCGCAAGCCCGAGCAGTTCGGCGGTCCGGTCCCACAGCGCGCGTTCAAGCTCGGGATCGGCACCGCCGGGCACCCGCACCCGGCCGCCGGTGAAGTAGGCACCGGCCGGCAGATCCGACGCGAAAGCCAGATGCAGCAACGGTTCCGCACCCTGGTCGGGCGTCTTGAGCACCCGGCCGGCGAGCCGCGAGCGCACGGCCGACGCCAAGAACCCGCCTTCCCGGAAAAGGTCGGTGACCACCCCGCCGGGGTGGAAGCTGACAGCCGTCACCGGGGCGCGTCGGGCCAGCTCGCGGGTGAAGAGGATGTTCGCCAGCTTCGAGGTGCCGTAACGGCGAAACGAGTTGTAGCGGGCTTCGGTGGCGTCGAGGTCGTCGAGGTCGATGCGACCGATCCCGTGCGCGTTGCTGGCAGTGGAAACCACACGAGCGCCGGTGAGCGAGCCGGCCAGCAGGCGGGTGAGCAAATAAGGGGCGAAATAGTTGACCTGGATGGTCAGCTCGTGCCCATCGACGGTGACGGCGCGCTCGCCGAACTGGCCCCCGGCATTGTTGACGAGCACGTCGATGGCCGGGTAACGCTCGCCGAGGGTGTCAGCGAGGGCGCGAACGTCGTCGAGCTTCGCGAAGTCCGCCGTGAACGGCTCAGCCCCGGCCGCCCTCGCGACGGCCGCCGTCTTCTCCGGCGAACGCCCCACGACAGCGACCTCGGCGCCCAGCGCAGCGAACCGCCGGGCGGCCGCCGCGCCGATTCCCGCACTGGCCCCGGTGATGACAACGGTCGGCATGGTTCAGTCCTCCAGACGGCAGGCGGGCCCGGGTGGTCCGGCCCCGCGATCAGCGCGGTGCACCGGTCAGCCTGCCACCTGTCGTGGCGGTCCTGAAGGCGGCCTCGGAACGACCCTGGACACGCCGCGTCCTTGACCGGACAGGTCCGTGCTTTTGTTGCCACTAAAGGATTTCCGCACAATTCACCGGCGGGCAAACCTTACCCGATTGAGTGATGTATCGAACACCTGTTCTAGGTATCGTGGCTATATGGACAACACAGAGCAGGTGCTGGAATGGCGGCTTTCCGACGAAGAACTGACCGCTGAACTTCATACCGCGGAACGGGAGTTGTGTCGTGCGTATGCGCGGATGCTGGCGGTGGTCGGCGAGATAGAGCAGCGCGATCTGGCTGCAGGCAAGGGTTTCCGCAGCACTCAGGCGATGCTGGTGCGGTCGCTGCGGGTCTCGTGGAAGGAAGCGCGGGCGCGGGTCGAGCAGGCGACGGCGGTGATGCCGGTGGCGCGGGGTGCGCTGGCCGCCGGTGAGATCAACGCCGAGCACGCGGGCGAGATCGCGCACGTCCTCGGGCAGGCCCCGGATTCGGTGAGACCCGAGGAATCGGCGGGTCATGAAACCGTACTGGTGGTGCTGGCCCGCCAGGCGAGACCGTCGGCGGTGCGGAAAGCCGGGGTGGGGATACGGGACCGTAGAGCGGATTCCGCCCAGCTGGCCGGAGCCGGAACGAAGACCGATCCGCGGCATCGTCCAAGACCGATCCCGAGTCAGCAGCACTCGACGGCGTGGCCGCCCACGGAGAACCATCCGGTGGCGTTCAGTCCATATCGGACACATCGGCCCTCGAAGCATTCGGAGCGGCGGGCCGGAGCAAGACGGGCGACGACACGGCTGCGTGCTCCGCTCGAGAGACACGCCTCAGGCGGCAGCCGGCATCGGCACGCCGAGCGAAGCGGTGACCCGCATGACGAACTCGGCGTTTGACCTGGTGCCGCGGACCTGGTCGAGGAACTGCTCGACGGCGCGCTTGGTGTCCTGTCCGGACAGGGCCCGGCGGACCTCGCCCATCACCGTCAGCTCGGGGCCGGGGACGAGCAGCTCGTCGCGGCGGGTGCCGGAGGCGAACAGGTCGACGGCGGGGAACACGCGCTGGTCGGAGAGCACGCGGTCGAGCCGGATCTCGGAGTTGCCGGTGCTCTTCAGCTCCTCGAAGAACACGGTGTCGGCCAGTGAACCGGTGCCGACGAGCGCGGTCGCGACAACAGTGAGCGAGCCGCCGCCCTCGATGTTCCTGGCGGCACCGAGGATGCGCTTCATCGGCTGCAGCGCGCCGGCGTCGACGCCACCGGAGAGGATGCGGCCGGACGGTCGGCTCGCCAGGTTGTACGCGCGGCCGAGGCGGGTCAGCGAGTCGAGCAGGAGCACGACGTCACGGCCGCTCTCCACCAGCCGCTTCGCCCGCTCGACGGCCAGCTCGGCGACGGCGACGTGCTCGGCCGGCGGCCGGTCGAACGTGGACGCGACCACCTCGCCGCGCACGGAGCGCTGCATGTCGGTGACCTCCTCCGGCCGTTCGTCGGCGAGCAGCACCATCAGGTGCGCCTCCGGGTGGTTGGTGGCGACCGCCTGCGCGATCGCCTGCAGCACCGAGGTCTTGCCGGTCTTCGGCGGCGCGACGATCAGCGCGCGCTGCCCCTTCCCGATCGGCGCGACGAGGTCGAGCACCCGGGTGGTCAGCTGGTGGCGGCTGGTCTCGAGGACGAGCCGCTGGTCCGGGTGCACCGGGGTGAGATTCCCGAACTCGGGCCGCGGCCCGTCGGGCTTCTCCCCGTTGACCGAGGTGATGGTGTCACCGTCGCCCGTGATCTCGTCGCCGCGGCGCAGGCCGTACTTGCGCACGAGTCCGAAGGGGACGGTGGTGCCGCCCGGGCCGTAGCCGAGGGTGGCCTTGTTGGCCTGGATATCAAGAATTCCGTGGTATGACATGGTTTTCTCCTCATGAGAAACAGAACGATCGACGCGTGGTGCGGATCGTGTGATGGTGAACGAAGAAGGCTCTGGGAGAACCGGACTTCGGAAGAACTCCCCGGGCGGCGGATGGGCCGACATCCGTGAGGATCGTGACCGAGCATAGCGCACTCGGGGCGAGAGCCACAACACCCCGGTTTCGGCTAGACTCGCGGGCGAGCGAAAGGGGGAAGGACGGATGGACACTTTGCTGGACCTCGCCTTCCCGGCGCTGATGAGCCCCGCGGGCCTGGTGGCCTTCGCCTCGGTGGTGGCGGCCGGGCTGCTGGTCGTCCTCGTGGTGGGCTACGCGAACCGGGGCGAGCTGTCCTTGTGGGCCGTCCCGGTTCGAAACCGCTTCACGGCTCTGAACCAGCGCGCCCGCCGCGCGGCCTTCCTGCGGCTGCGCGATCCCGCTGCACCCGGCCGATGCCGGCCACGGGCACCCGGACTGCCCGGCTCGGCTGCGTAGCTCCGCGGAAGCAGCGCTTTTCCTTAACCGCCAACGCTTGGCCGGTCGAATCACCGATGTCGTCGCGCGCGATTTCGCGCACGACATCGCAGTCACAGCACTAGGTGGCCAGACCTGTCACGACGTCGTAGCGCGGTATTGCTGCCACACCAACGGTTAGCCGGTCTCGCCACCGCTCCCTAGCGCGTGATCGGCCGCCGCGGCCAATGCTCGGCGATCCCTCACTGCGGTCGTCAGCGTGCGCTGTCGCGTCCGTACTTGACGAATCCGTCAAAGCCGTTGTGGTGTGCCCTTCCGCAGGTTTCCTTGCCCGCAGCCGATTCCGCCGGCCCGAAATCCCTCTCACTCAAGCGGAGTCCAACCCATGCCCGGTTTTCTCGACGTGCCCGTCGCGGGTGCGTATCACCTCGTCCACTGGCTCGTCTCGCTCACCGCTCCCGTCGCCGGGCCGTTCGCGGCCGTGCTGGCGATCGTGGGGTTCACCGTCGCCGTGCGGCTCGCGCTGCACCCGTTCGCCAGGGCGGCGGTGCGGGGCGAGCGCGCCCGGACCGCGTTGCTGCCCGAGATCCGCAAACTGCAGGAGAAACACCGCGGGAACCGCGAAAAGCTCGCGGCCGAGATGACCAAGCTGCAGCAGGAGTCCGGCACGTCCATGTTCGTCGGGTGCCTGCCGATGGTGGCGCAGCTGCCGTTCTTCTGGGTGATGTACCACCTGTTCAGCACCGCGGTCATCGCCGGCATCCCCAACACGCTGCTCACGGCCGCGCTGTTCGGCGTTCCCCTCGGGGCGCACGGGCCGGCGGCCGCGCCGGTGGTGGTCGTGGTGGCCGGCGCGCTCGCTGTGGTCGCCTGGTTCTCGGTCCGCTGGCAGGACCGCCAACGCGATCTGACCGCCCCCGGCGCCAGGCTGCTGCGCCTCCTGCCCTATGGAACAGTCCTGGTCACCCTTTTTGTTCCCCTCGCCGCCTCGCTTTATGTGCTGACCACCACCACGTGGACCGTCGCGGAGCGGGCACTGTTGCGCCGACGTGCTGATTCACCGGTCGGTTAGGGTGCCGCGACGACCGTCACGAACCGACCGGAGGGCCGCCCGCCGTGTTCCTTGAAGTGAGCTGGACCGACCCCGCCACCGGCTGTCGCGGCTATCTGGTGATCGACCGGCTGGTGCGCGGCGTCGCCAGCGGCGGCCTGCGCATGCGGCCCGGCTGCACGCTCGCCGAGGTCCGCGGGCTCGCCAAGGGCATGACGCGCAAGGAAGCCCTCAACTACCAGCCGGAGGACCGCTATCTCCCGCTCGGCGGGGCCAAGGGCGGCATCGACTTCGACCCGTACGACCCGCCGGCCCGGGAGGTGCTCAAGCGTTACCTCGACGCCATGCGGCCGCTGATCGAGCGTTACTGGACTATGGGCGAGGACCTCGGTGTCCGCCAGGACGTGATCGACGAAGTGCTCGCCGAGCTGGGCCTGAGCAGCTCCGTCGAGGCGATCTACCCGCTGCTCGACGACCCGGTGGCCGCGACGGAGCGGCTGGCCGCGGCGTTCCGGGTCCGGGTGGCGGGCCTCGGGCTCGACGAGCTGGTCGGCGGGCTCGGCGTCGCGGAGGCCGCGCTGACCGGGCTGGACCGCCTCGGTCTCGACCGCCGGGAAAGCCGCGCGGTCGTCCAGGGGTTCGGTTCGATGGGCGGCGCCACGGCGCGGTTCCTCGCCGAGGCCGGAGTGCGGGTGGTCGCCATCGCGGACCGGCAGGGTCTGGTCGCCAACCCGGCCGGGCTCGACGTCGAGCGCCTGCTGGCGGGCCGGGACCGTTTCGGCGTGATCGACCGCGACCGCCTGCAGCCGGGCGACTCGACAGCCCCGGCCGACGGCTGGCTCACGGTGCCCGCCGAGGTGCTCGTTCCGGCCGCCGTCTCGTACTGCATCGACCACGAGAACGAAGCGGTCATCACGGCGAAGCTCGTGGTGGAGGCGGCGAACCTGCCCGTGACGGCGGAGGCCGAGGCCCGCCTCGCCGCGCGCGGCATCCCGGTGATCCCGGACTTCGTGGCCAACTCGGCCACCAATTCCTGGTGGTGGTGGACGCTTTTCGGCGACATCGGCCCGGACGCCGAGGAGTCGTTCACCAAGGTGCGCACCCGCCTGCGCGAGCTGGTCGACCCGCTGTTCGTCCACTCCGGACAGACTGGCGGCACGCTTCGCGAAGCGGCGCAACAACTCTGCGACACCAATCTGGCCGCGATCGACGCCCGGTTCGGCGACGTTCCCGTCAGGCCGTGAAGAATTCGAGCAACTCGCGCGCTATCTGAGCTGGGTCGCCTTCGTCCGAAGGGACCGAGTGGTCGAGGCGGGGAAGGTGACCCGGCGAACGTGCGGCAGCACTGCCGACAGGTCATCCAGCGCATCCTTCAGGTAAGCCGGAGACTTCCCGCCGCCGGGCAGCAGCGCCTCGGACGGCACCGCGGCGTAATCCCGCTGGGTGTCCGAGGTTCGACCGGGAGATCGCCGCGGGCGCGATGAAGGGGATGGACGTCGATCCGCTGTTCAACCGGGTCCCGCGACCTGTGCTCGCGCCGATGATGGCCCTGGCAGCCACTCCGTGGGCACCGAACCCCGCACGGACAACGGCGGCTCGTACAAGGCGATCCGTTTCAGCGCCGGGGCCACCAGTGCCGTGTTTCTGCGAGCAACGCCTGGACGTCCGACCTCACACGCCATCCCGTAGTCCGGCCCCGTTCGCCATAATTCTCAGCCACGCCGCAGACCGGGCGGCAGCCGCAGCTCGGTGACGGTTCCGGCCGCGTCGATCGCGACGTCCAGGGTTCCACCGGCCAGCGGTAATCCGGTCACCCGCAACGCGCCGACCGGGCTGGGCCGCGGCGGGTCGACGGTCACCGTGCCCGCCGGGACGTCCGCCCGCAGACCGAGGAAAGTGGCCAGCAGGGCCACCGCCGCGGCCGCGGACCAGGCCTGAGGACGGCACGACGCCGGATACGGCAGCGGCGCGTCAACGTCTTCAGGCCCGTAGCCGGCGAACAGCTCCGGCATCCGGTACCCGAACGCGCCGGCCGCGCGGACCAGCTGCATGCCCAGCTCCGCGGCGCGCGCGGACTGACCGGACTCGCTCAGCGCGCGCACCACCACGGCCGTGTCGTGCGGCCACACCGAACCGCAGTGGTAGCTCAGCGGCGAGAACCCGCCGGCCGTCGACGCCATGGTGCGCAGCCCGAAGCCTGGGGCCAGGGCGGGCCCGAGCAGCAGCGCGCCGATCTCCTCGCTCTCGGCCGCGCCGACCAGCCCCGTGCCGAGCAGGTGGCCGATGTTGCTGGTCAGCGAATCCACCGGCCGCTTCTCGCCGTCCAGGGCCAGCGCCGGGAAATGACCCTCCGAAGTGGACACCCAGAAGGTGGAGCGGAACCGCGCCCGCAGCGCCGAAGCCCACTCCGCCAGCCCGTCAGCCGGCTGCCCCAGTGCGGACAGCAGTTCGGCCGCCCGCAGCACGGCCTCGTGCTGGTAGCCCTGCACCTCGGCGAGCGCGACGGGCGGCGCGGCCTGCGTGCCATCGCCGAACCGCACCGCGTCGCCGGAGTCCTTCCAGCCCTGGTTGGCCAGGCCGCGGCCGGTCTCGTCGAGGTACTCGGCGAAGCCATCGCCGTCGGTGTCGGCGAGCCCGGTGATCCAGAACAGCGCGGCACGCAGGTTCGGCAACAGCGCGCGAACCTCGTCTTCGGGCAGTCCCCAGCGCCACGCGTCGTGCAGCAGGCAGACCCACAGCGCGGTCGCGTCGATCGTGCCGTAATAGCGTGCGGGCAACGACATCCCGTTCACCTCGAAGTCAGCCCGGCGCAGCTCGTGCAGGATCTTGCCGGGCATCTCGCCGGTCGCCGGGTCGCTCCGCTCGCCCTGGGCCCGCGCGAGAGTGCGCAGGGTGCCGCCGGCGAGATCCACCGAAAACGGCAGCGCGAGCCGCGCCGCCCACAGGCTGTCTCGGCCGAACAGGGTGAGGAACCACGGCGCGCCCGCGCCGGCGAACACGTCCTCCGGGTGCTCACGCTCGGCCAGCAGCAGCCCGTCGAGGTCGGTCAGCGAGCGGTTCAGCAGCGCGGTGAACCGCCGGTCGTCGGCCTGGACCACCGGTGCCGCGAGCGTGACGGAGGTGCCGGGCACGAACAGCGAGTCCGGGTCGGCCGCGCTCAGCGTCCAGCGCAGCCGGACGGTCCCGGCCGCCTTCACCCGCCACCGCAGCCGCACCCGGTCACCGTCCACAGTGGCCTCGGCGTCCGTGGTGACGGTGGCCGACACCGAGCCGGACGTCCAGCGGACCCCGCCGTCCACCGGAGCCGGCACCACCCGGGGCTCGCGGGCACCGGACTTGATCACCTCGATCGCCGCGAAGTCCGCGGCCAGCACCAGCTCGACCACGCACTCCGCGGGCCGCGCGGCGTGGGAGACCAGTTCCAGCTCCTCCGTCATCCCGGTCGCGGTGACCCGGCGGTGGCGCCGCAGCCACACCGTCGGGTCCGGGCCGGCGTCGCCGAGGTGGCGCAGCAGCCCGGTGAAGCTCGCCTGGGCGGCCGACGGCTCCTCGGCGCCGATCGGCACCGGTTCGTGCCCGTCGACCGTGACCACGGCTTCGCTCAGCAGGCGCAGGTCACCGTGCAGCAGGCCCTGGGTGCCGTCACCGCGGACCTGGCCGTCGCGGCCGGAGAAGACGACAGTCGGCGCTCGCAGGGCGATCGCGAGGTCGTGGAGCAGCGGCTGCATGGGGGCGTCCTCCGGTGGGGTTGGGTACGTCGATTGGATCGATCAAACCAGGTCCGTGTCAAGTTCCGGGGAAGTCTTGACAGGTCAACGTCCAACGTTCAGAGTAGCCGCCAGGTTGAACGTTCAAACCAGCAAACACGCAGGCGACGGGAGTCGGCATGGCACAGCGGGCGACGCTGAACTCGGTCGCGGAGGCAGCCGCCGTCTCGCGCCAGACGGTGTCGAACGTGATCAACTCCCCCGAAGTGGTCAGCCCGGAGACTCGGGAGCGAGTGCTCGAGGCGATCCAGCGTCTCGGCTACCGCCCGCACACCGCCGCGCGCCAGCTGCGCACCACGCGCTCGCAGATCATCGGGCTGCGCATCGCGCCGGTCGGCAACGGCGTCAGCGGCGTCGTCCTCGACCAGTTCCTGCACTCGCTCACGGCCACCGCCGAGGAGTACGAGCACCGGATCATGCTCTTCACCGCGGCCGACGACGAGTCCGAGACGCGCGCGTACGCCGATCTCATCGCTTCCGTCGGTGTCGATGCCTTCGTGCTCACCCATACCCACCACGACGACCTCCGCACCCGCTGGCTGCGGGAGCGGGAGCTGCCGTTCGTCACCTTCGGCCGCCCGTGGGGCGCCGAACGCGAGCATCCGTGGGTCGACGTCGACGGCGCGCGCGGCACCCGGCTGGCCACCGACCACCTGGTGCGCCAGGGCCACCGCCGGATCGCGTTCGTCGGCTGGCCCAAGGGTTCCGAGACCGGTGACGACCGGCGGGCCGGCTGGGCGGCCGGGCTGGCCGAGGCGGGCATCCCCGAACGGCGCGAGGCCGCGGTGTTCGACGGCGTCGAAGGCGGCCGCTCGGCCGCCGCGCGCCTGCTCGACGAGCCGCTCGCTCCCACCGCGTTCGTCTGCGCCAGCGACTCGCTCGCCCTCGGCGTGGTCGGCGAACTGCGCGACCGCGGCTTGCGGCTCGGCGCCGACGCGTCCGTGATCGGCTTCGACGACACCCCGACCGCGGCGGTGCTCGGGCTGAGCAGCGTCGCGCAGCCGATCGCCGAGGTCGCCGCCGAATGCGTCCGCCAGCTGCGCGTGATGCTGCGCGGTGAGCCCGGCCCCGCGTCGGCGCTGCTGCCCCCGCGGCTGGTGCTGCGCACGACCTGACTTCCCCACCCCACCTGCACGATCAAGGAGGATCGATGCGTCACACGCTCTCCCGCACGGCCGGTGCCGTCACCGCGACCGGGCTGCTGCTCACGCTGACCGCGTGCGGCGGCGGGTTCGGCGACTCGACGGCGCCCGCCACCCAGCAGTCCGGGCCGGCCTCGCTCAAGCTCATGATCGCCTCCAGCGGCGGCGCCGAGCTGAAGGCCATGCAGGACGCCACGGCCAAGTGGAGCGCGGCCAGCGGCGGCTCGACGGCCGAGGTGATCGCCGCGAACGACCTGCCCCAGCAGCTCAGCCAGGGCTTCGCCGCGGGCAGCCCGCCGGACGTGTTCGCCGTGGACGCCACCAAGTTCCAGGGTTACGCGGACGAGATGCTGCCGTACGGGGATTCGGTGTCCTACAAGGACGATCTCTACCCGACGCTGCGCACCACGTTCACCAAGGACGGCAAGCTCTACTGTGTCCCCAAGGACTTCTCGACGCTGGCGCTGGGCATCAACACCGACGCCTGGGCCGCCGCGGGCCTGACCGACAACGACGTGCCGAAGAACTGGGACCAGCTGAAGGCCGTCGCGCAGAAGCTCACCACGAGCAGCCGCGCCGGGCTCGTGTTCAACAACACCCGCGACCGCGTCGGCGCTTTCCTCGTGCAGGCCGGCGGCTGGCCGCTCGACGCCGACCAGAAGAAGGCCACCGCCGACACCCCGCAGAACCTCCAGGCGCTCACCTACGTGCGCGACCTGCTGGCCTCGGGTGCGGCGAAGTACCCGAAGCAGCTCGGCGCCGGCGACTCCGGCGAGGCGTTCGGCCAGGGCAAGGCCGCGATGAGCATCGACGGCAACTGGATGGTCGGCGGGCTGGCCAAGGACCACCCCGACCTGAAGTACCGCGTCGTGCCGCTGCCCGCGGGTCCGGCCGGGCCGGGCACGCTCTCGTTCACGCAGTGCTGGGGCATCGCCGCGAAGAGCAAGTTCCAGACGCAGGCCAAGCAGCTCGTGGACGCACTGATGGCGCCGCAGCAGGAGCTGGCGTTCGCGAAGACGTTCGGCGTGATGCCCTCCCGGCAGTCCGCGCGCACGCAGTACCAGCAGGACTTCCCGCAGCAGGCGGCTTTCCTGGCCGGCGCCGAGTCGGCGCACGGCCCGGTGACGCTCACCAAGATGGACCCGGTGCTGACCGACTTCGACGCCCAGATCCAGCAGCTGCCCGGCGCGGACCCCAAGCAGATCCTCACGCAGCTGCAGACCAACACCACCGCCGCGCTGGGCCAGTGAGCGCGCGCACCACAGCTCCCGCCCCCGCCGCGTCCCCATCCCCCTCGCGGCGGGGGCGGGCACCCAGGCGGAGCCCGCTCCGTCGCGAAGGCCGGGCCGGCTGGCTGTTCCTCGCCCCGACGCTGGTGATCCTCGGCCTGTTCATGGTGGTGCCGATCCTGATGGCGCTGTGGGTGAGCGTGAGCGACTGGACCGGCAACGGCAGCCCGCTGTCTTCGCGGGTGCATTTCGTCGGCGCGGACAACTACGCCGCGCTGCTCACCGATCCGGGGCTCACTCAGCGGAACTTCGCCACGAGTGTGCGCAACAACGCGTACTTCGTGCTGTTCGTGGTGCCGCTGCAGACGGCGCTCGCGCTGGGGCTCGCCATGGTGCTGAACCAGCGCCGGCTCAAGGGCAAGCAGTTCTTCCGGACCGCGTTCTACTTCCCGACCGTGACCAGCTCGGTCGCGATCTCGGTGGTGTTCCTGTTCCTCTTCTCCAGCACGGGCACGGTGAACGCCGCACTGGGGCTGTTCGGAGTGAACGGTCCCAGCTGGTTCGCCGACCCGCGCGGAATCTTCCAGCTCCTCCTGCACGGACTCGGGGTGACGAACCCGCCGCAGGCGCTGACCGACGGCAGCTTCATGGGATTGTCCTGGTGGGACTGGCTTTCCGGGCCCAGCGTGGCGATGTGCTCGATCATCGTGCTCGTCGTGTGGACCTCGACCGGCGGGTTCATGCTGATGTTCTACGCGGCCCTGCAGAACCTGCCGCCGAGCGTGGACGAGGCCGCGCTGATCGACGGCGCCGGGCCGTGGCAGCGGTTCTGGCGCGTGACGCTCCCGCAGCTGCGGCCGACGCTGTTCCTCGTGCTCACCCTCGGCCTGATCGGCACCTGGCAGGTGTTCGACCAGGTGTACGTGCTCAGCCGCGGCGAGCCGGCGAAGACCACGCTCACGCCGGCCTACCTGTCCTATTCGACGTCGTTCATCGGCAAGGAGTGGGGGCAGGGCTCGGCGATCGCGTTCCTGCTGTTCGTGGTCATCGTGCTGTTCACGCTGGGGCAGCGCTGGTTGTTGCGGGAGAAGGGCAAATGAAGCAACGCAGGTCGCTGCGCTGGGCGGGCTACGCCGTGCTCGCCGTGGTCGCGGCCGTTTACATCTACCCCTTCCTGATCCAGCTCGGCACGGCGTTCAAAACCGACGCCGACGCCACGGCCCACCCGCTGACCCCGTGGCCGCACGAGTGGTCCGTGGCGGTGTTCGGCGCACTCGCCCAGCAGGACTTCCCGCGCTGGGCGCTGAACTCCGTGTTCGTCTCGGTCTCGGTCACCGTCGGGCGGGTGGTGTTCGACTCGCTGGCCGGCTACGCGCTCGCCCGGCTGCGATTCCGCGGCCGGACCACGGTGTTCGGCGCGGTGCTGGCCGTGCTCGCCGTGCCGAGCGTGGTGCTGCTGATCCCCAAGTTCCTGGTGCTGAACCAGTTCGGCATGTACGACACCTACGCGGCGATGATCGTGCCGCTGCTGGTCGACGCCACCGGGGTGTTCATCATGAAGCAGTTCTTCGAGACGGTGCCGGTGAGTGTGGAGGAGGCCGCCCGGATCGACGGCGCCGGCCCGTTGCGCACGTTCTGGTCCGTGGTGCTGCCGATGTCGCGACCGGCCCTGATCACGCTGACCATCCTCTCGTTCCAGGGTTCCTGGAACGAGCTGCCGCACTTCATCGTCTCGCGGCAGGACCCGGCGCTGAACACGCTGACCTCGGGCGTGGCCACGCTGGTGTCCGGCCAGCTCGGCCAGGGCAACCAGTTCCCGTTGAAGCTGGCCGCCGCGCTACTGATGACGCTCCCCGTGGCGGTGGTGTACTTCATCTTCTCGAAACGCTTCACCCGCGGGACCTACGAGGGTGTCGACAAGTAGCGACAGCTTCGAGCCAATAGTCCACTGTGGATAGTTTTGCCAGGAAGCAAGCTCCAGACAAAGCGTTAGTGCGCCTTCCACGGCTCCAGCGACAGCGGCTTCCCGGTTTCCAGCAAGGACTTGAGGTTCGACAGCACCGCTGCCCAGCCACCGGAGACATCGCGGTGGGCCTTGTCGTCGGCGAGGTCGGTGTGGGTCACGGTAAGGCGCACGATGCCCTGGTACGGCTGGATGTCGAAGGCCGCGCGGGAGGGGACCTGGTCCTCCGGGCCGTTCGGGTCGTACCAGCTGGTGACGAGCCGCTTCGGCGGCTTGCTCTCGACCACCTCGCCCTTGATGTCGGCGATGCCCGATCCGTCGGCGCGCACGTGGGCCCAGCTCGAGCCTTCCTGCCAGTCGGATTCGTTGCGGTGGCCCCAGTACAGCGCGGTGATGTCCGCGTCGGTGAGCGCTTCCCAGACCTTCTCCGGGGTACTCTCGATGTAGGTGACGTAGACGAAGCTCGGCTTGTCGCTCATGTTTTCCTCTGCTCGGTGTTTGACGGCGCTCAGTGCGTGCAACCGGGGGCGTTCGAACTTGCCGACCCACCGCTCCTGCATTTCGTGCAGCGGCACGGGATTCAGGTAGTGCAGCTTCTCCCGGCCACGGCGGACCGTGCTGACCAGGTTCGCCGCTTCGAGGACGGCGAGGTGCTGCGTCGCCGACTGGCGCGTCATCTCGACGCGCCGGCACAGCTCGTTCAGCGTCAGGCCGTTGTCCTCGTGCAGCTGGTCGAGCAGGTAGCGCCGCGTCGGGTCGGCGAGCGCCTTGAAGACTTTGTCCAGCTCCGGTTGCACACTCACAGTAAGGCAGGTAAATGCCTGCATGTCAAGTCACGGGGTTGGCTCCGGGCGAGATCGAATGCGGATCCTCTTCAGCGCCACTCCCGCGTACAGCCACGTTCTGCCGTGGTCTGGTATGACCGGACTTGGGATGACCGCCGGACCGGCCTGAGGAGGCAGCGCATGAACCGCGTGATCAGAGCGTGGGCCGTGGCGGCGACCGTCAGCGGGTTGCCGTCGACTGTCCACGCGCTGCTCACCGGGCGTGACCCGCTGGCGGCCACGCGGGCGGCGGGCACGTTGCTGCCCGGCGGCCGCGCGAGTGTGCTCGGTGGTGCCGTCGCGCACGTTGTGGTCTCCGCTGGCTGGACGGCCGCGCTCGTCGGCCTGGACCGGCGCCGTCCGCTTTCGGTCATGGACGGGCTGGCCGCGGGCGCGGTGATCGCCGCACTGGACCTGGGACTGGCCGCCCGGCGCTACCCCGCGATCCGCGCCCTGCCGCAGTGGCCGCAATGGCTGGACCACCTCGCGTACGGCGCGCTCACCGCCGCTTCGCTCAAAGCAGCTCGGGACGCAGCGCCGGAGTCATCATCTCCTCGTCGAACGGGAACATCGGCCGTTCGATCGCGACGTGCCCGAGGCGCAGGAGGTCCTGGTCGACGCCGCCGGGCGTGAGCGCGAGCAGCCAGTCCGCCGCCATCTCGTACAGCTCCGGCTCGAGGTAGCCGATCTTGACGATCACGATGTCGGCCTCGCGCGGACGCAGGCCGAGGGCGAGGAAGTCCGACTCCAGGTGATACGGCTTTCGCCGCGCCGTCACGATCACGCGCAAGCCGCCGACGGCGAGCACGGCGGCCGTGCCCGCGACTGGATCGGCGTCGTCGATCGCCTCGACGCGCGCGGTCACCGGCACCGGGCCGTGCGGGCCGGCGTCGACCTTTCCGCCCAGTTCCACCGTCACGGTCGCGCCGAGCCCGGCTTCGACGGCGGCGGCCACGGCGACCGGGTCCACGATCGCGGCGTACAGGGTGGTCAGCCCGGAGTCCACGATCGCCGGAGTCCGCAGCAGCACGTCCAGCGTCCACGACGTGTCGCCCGCACCGCCGGCCGTCGGGTTGTCCCCGGAATCGCTGATGAAAAACGGGCGCTCGGCTGATTTCACGGCCTGCTCCAGGCATTCCGGCAACGTGCCGGTCGGAGCGACGAAAGCGAAGTCACGGCGAGCATCCCAATAGGACTGCGCCAGCCGGGTCACCTCGGCGGTGATCACGTCCTCGTCGTCACCGGTGACGACCACGGCGGCCTGGCAGCGCGGCTCGTCCGCCCACGCATAGCCGACCCAGATGGCCGCGTCCAGCACTCCGTCGAGCGCTTCGACCTCGTCCACGGCAGCGTAAACGCTCTTCGCCGGTTCCAGCCGCGTGCTCGTCTTCTCCCCCGGCAGCAGCACGGGCACCTGCACCCACGCCTTTTTGGGCTTTCCCCCGGAACGCAGGCGTGTGACGAGGTTGCGCGCCGCCCGCTCGCGCGTGTCCCACGCGTCGGTGTGCGGAGCCTTGCGGTAGCAGGTGATCAGGTCCAGTGCCGTGGCCAGCTCACGCGTGACGTTGCCGTGCAGATCCATCGACGCCGACACCAGCACGTCCGGCCCCACGATCGCGCGCACCTGCGCCGCCAGCTCCCCCTCGGCGTCGGTACGGCCGACCACGCTCATCGCGCCATGGATGTCGAAGAACAGCCCGTCGAGGCCTTCCACAGCCCGCAGCCGTTCCAGGATTTCGCCGGACAGCTCGGCGTACGCCTCCTCAGTCACCGCGCCGCCGGGCAGCGAACGGGCGTGCATCAGCGGCACCCACTCGACGCCTTCCGCCCACTCCGGGCGCTCTCGCAGGAAGTCGTACCGCGCCAGCAGCTCGTCGCCCCGCGTCACGTGGAAGTCATCCACAGTGGACCGATGCGGCGAGAACGTGCTCGACTCGATGGCGATTCCCGTGATCCCGACCCGCAGTTTACTCATCGCCCGCTCCGTATCGCTTCGTCGAACACCTCGTCCAGCACCAGCGCGCCCGCGCCGTACAGCCCCGCGTCGGCGCCGAAGCGCACGCGGTCGATCCTCAGTTCCCTGGTGGCCAGCGGGAGGCAGCGTTCGTAGAGGGCGCCGCGCACCGCGGCCATGAACGCCTCCGAGCCGGACAGCGCGCCGCCGAGCAGCACCTCGTCCGGATTGCTGAAGTTGACCACCGTGGCCAGCACTTCGCCGAGTTGCAGCCCGGCGCGCCGGACGGCGGTGGTCGCCGCCGGGTGGCCGTCCTCCGCCGTGGCCATCACCTGCGCGGTGCTCGCCACGTCGACTCCCTGCTCGCGCAGCTGGGCGACCAGCGCCGCGCCGCTTGCCACCGTCTCCAGGCAGCCACGGTTTCCGCAGGTGCACGGCCGATCGCCGGCCACCGGCACGCGCACGTGGCTGATGTCGCCGGCCACCCCGGCGCGGCCGCGGTAGAGCCGGCCGGCCATCACCAGGCCGGACCCGATGCCAGTACCGGCCTTGACCACGAGCAGCGTCCGCCCGGGCGAGCCGGCCACGGATTCGCCCAGCGCCAGCAGGTTCGCGTCGTTGTCCACGGCCACGGGCTGCTCGAAGTGCTCGCGCAGCGCCTCGCGCACCGCGAACCCGCGCCAGCCCGGCATCCGGGACGGCAGCGTGATCGTGCCCGCGCCGACGTCGACCGGCCCGGGGAACGCGACCCCGACGCCGAGCGAACGCCCGGGGCAATCCGCTTCGGCCGCGACCTCGCGCACGGCCGCGGCGAACTCCGTGACGACCTCTTCCGGCTCACGGTTGATGTCCAGCGGCCGCTCGTCCACGTGCAGCAGCGTGCCGGCGATGTCGAGAGCGCCGATGCGGACGTGGCGCGAGCCGACGTCGGCCGCCCAGACGTGGCCGAACCCGGCGTTCACGGACAGCAGCTTCGGCCGCCGGCCGCCCGCGGACCGGCCCTCGCCGTGCTCCGTGAGCACCCCCGCGGACAGCAACGCCTGCGTGCGCACGGAAATCGTGGACTGCGGCAGCCCGAGCACCCGCGCCAGGTCCACCCGGGACACCGCGTGCTCGTGCGCGATCAGCCAGAGCAGGCGCAACAGCCCGGCGGGATCGTCGGCCACGGCCGTCACCTACTTACTTCAGCTCTGATGTAACTACTCCGAAACTCGACCCGGAAACCGCCTCTTGGCTTTTCCCGGCACCCATGCGACATTACACGGCAACCAGGAACCCACCCAATACCCGGATTCCGACTTACATCAACCGTGTTGGAAGTGATGGCGATGGCTCGACACCCGTGGCGCACCGCGCTCGGGGTCACGCTCGCCTCCGTGCTCGCACTGTCCGGCTGCGGGGGCAGCCAGGAGCAGCACGGCGGAGGCTCCGGAGCGCCCCGGACCGGCGGCACCGCGCGGTTCGCGCTGCCGCCCTCGGCGACCCCGAACTGGATCATGCCGATCGCGATCCCCGGGTACGGCGCGAGCTACAACGGGGCCATCCGGGCCACGATGTTCGTGCCGCTCTACAACTACGACGGCAGTTCCGGCTCGGTCGCGCTCAACGACCCGAGCAGCGCCGCCGACCCGCCGCGGTACTCGGCCGACGGCAAGACGGTGACGATCACGCTCAAGCCGCTCACCTGGTCCACCGGCGACCCGGTGACCAGCCGTGACGTCGAGTTCTGGCTCAACCTGGTCCGCGCGGGCAAGGACAACTGGGGCAAGTACTCCGAAGGCCTGCTGCCGGACAACATCAAGGCCTTCCACGCCGTCGACGACCGCACCTTCACCCTCACGCTCGACAAGGCGTACAACCCGGACTGGTTCACCGCCAACCAGCTCAGCCTGGTCGTCCCGATGCCGCAACGCGCTTGGGACCGCACCAGCGCGGACGGCCCGGTCGGCGACCACGACCGCGACCCGGCCGGCGCGAAGCAGGTGTTCGACTTCCTGGTGGGACAGGCCAAAAAGCTCGGCACGTACGCGACGAACCCGCTGTGGAAGGTCGTGAACGGGCCCTTCACGCTGTCGGGGTTCACCGCCGCCGGCGAGGTGACGCTGACGAAGAACCCGAAGTACACCGGCCCCGAACCGGCGAAGCTGGACACGGTGAAGTTCCTGACCTTCACCAGTTCCTCGGCCGAGTACAACGTGCTGCGCGCGGGCGGCATCGACTACGGCTACGTGCCCACGTCGAACCTCGGCCAGCAATCGAAGCTGGAGGCGGAGGGCTACCGGGTCGAACCGTGGAACGGCTGGTCCATCACGTACTCGCCGTACAACTTCAACAACCCGCAGCTGGGCAAGGTGTTCTCGCAGCTGTACGTGCGCCAGGCGCTGCAGCACGCGGTGGACCAGAACGCCATCACGTCAGTGATCTGGCGCGGCTCCGCCCGGGTGGGCTACGGCCCGGTGCCGCAGGACAACGACACGAAGTACCTGTCACAGCGGCAAAAGACCAATCCGTACCCGTTCGACCTCGACGCCGCGCGGAAGCTGCTGGCCGACCACGGCTGGAAGCCCGGATCGGACGGAGTACTCGCCTGCGCCGAGCCGCAGCTGTGCGGCGAGGGCATCGCGGCCGGCACCCGGCTCTCCTTCACCATGCTGACCGAATCGGGCTCCGACGAAACCGACGGCACCATGCAGGAGCTGCGGTCGGAGTTTTCCCGGATCGGCGTCGAAATGAAGGTCAACGCGCAGCCGCTGAACACCGTGCTGGCGAACGGGACCTCGTGCGAGCCGGCCGACGCGTCGTGCTCCTGGCAGCTGTCCTACTTCGGCACTCAGGGCAGCTGGTACTTCCCGGCCAACCCCAGTGGCGAGCAGCTGTTCGCCACCGGCGCCGGGACGAACTTCGGCAGCTACAGCGACAAACACGCGGACGAGCTGATGACCGCGACGAACCTGTCGTCCTCCCAGCAGCCGATGTTCGACTACAGCGCCTATCTGACCGAGCAGCTGCCCGTGCTCTGGCTGCCCAACCCGCCGTACCAGGTGTCGGCGATCGACACCGCGCTGCACGGCATCAGCCAGGACCCGCTCGCCGGGTTGCAGCCCCAACGCTGGTTCTGGACGAGGTGAAGCGATGACCCGGTACATCCTCCGGCGGCTGGTGCTGGCCGTGATCGTCGTGCTGCTGGTCACTGTGGTCACGTTCGTGCTGCTGCACCTGCTGCCCGGCGGGCCCGCGCGCGGCGTGCTCGGGGTGAAGGCCACGCAGGCGCAGATCGACACGTTCAACGCCGCCCAGGGTTTCGACAAGGCGTTGCCCGTGCAGTACTGGGACTACCTGGTGCGGCTGGTGCACGGCGATCTCGGCGACTCCTATACGCAGAACTCGCCGGTGACCACGCTGCTGGGCGAGCGGCTGCCGAAAACGCTGCTGCTCACGGTCGTCTCCACGCTGCTGGCGATCGTCGTGGCCCTGCCGGTCGGCGTCTGGCAGGCGGTCCGCCGTGGCAAGGCGTCCGATCACGTGACCACGGCGTTCACCTTCGTGCTGTACGCGACGCCGGTGTTCTTCCTGTCGCTGGTGCTGATCATCCTGTTCGCGCAGGTGCTGCCGTGGTTCCCGGCGCAGGCCGCGCAAGGTGAAACCGTCGGCGAACTGTTGTCCCAGCCGGGCTCGCTCGTGCTGCCGATCCTGGCCGGGACGGGCGCCGCGCTCGCCGTGTTCAGCCGGTACATGCGGGCGTCCACACTGGACAACCTGGCCGAGGACTACGTCCGCACGGCGCGGGCGAAGGGCACGCCGGAGCGCACGATCGTCTGGCGTCACGTCTGGCCCAACTCGCTGACCTCGGTGGTCTCGATGCTCGGCTACTACGTGCCGACGGTGTTCGGCGGCTCGCTGGTGGTGGAGTCGATGTTCAACTACCCCGGCGTCGGGCTGCTGTTCTGGACCGCCGCGCGCAATGCCGACTTCCCGGTGCTGCTCGGCGTGGTGCTGGTGATCGCGATCGCGACGGTGGCCGGCTCCCTGCTCGCGGACCTGCTGCAGCTGCTGATCGACCCGCGCGTGCGGGTGAAGGGGGCGCGGTCATGACCGTCCTTTCGCGACTGCTCGCCCGGCGCACGGCCGTGGCCGGCGCGATCCTGCTCGTGCTGGTGGTGCTCTTCTGCTTCCTCGGCCCGCTGCTGTACGGCACGGACCAGTCGCACACCGACCTCGCGTCCGCACGGCTGTCTCCCGGCAGCGGGCACCCGCTCGGCACCGATGAGCTGGGGTACGACGTGCTCGGCCGGCTGATGGTCGCCGGGCGCACGTCGCTGATCATCGGGGTGCTGGCCGGGCTGATCGCGACCGCCATCGGCGCGGTGTGGGGCGCGGTCGCCGGCTACACCGGCGGCTGGCTCGACACCGTGCTGATGCGGGTGGTCGACACCGGCGTCGCGATTCCCGCACTGTTCCTGCTGCTGGTGGCGGCGACGCTGGTGACGCCGAGCGTCGGCGTGCTGGCCCTGCTGATCGGCTGCGTCTCGTGGCTGGTCCCGGCGCGGCTGATGCGCGCGGAAACCGTGAGCCTGCGCGAACGCGACTACATCCGCGCGATCACGGTGCTCGGCGCGAGCCGCACGCGGGTGGTCTTCCGGCACATCATTCCCAACGCGATCGGCACGGTGGCGGTGAACGCGACGTTCCAGATCGCCGACGCCATCCTGCTCGTGGCGTACGTGAGCTTCCTCGGACTCGGCGTGCCCGCGCCGGCCACGGACTGGGGCGCGATGCTGTCCAAGGGCATCACCTACACCTTCGACGGCGCGTGGTGGCTGATCCTGCCGCCCGGCATCGCGATCGTGCTGGTGGTGTGCGCGATCAACTTCCTCGGCGACGGGCTGCGCGACGCGTTCGCGGTGAAGGGACGGCGATGAGCGAGTCGGTGCTCGACCTCCGCGATCTGCGGGTGTCCTATGGCGACGGCGCGCCCGCCGTCGACGGTCTGTCGCTTTCCGTGGCGCCGGGCGAAATCGTGGCGATGGTCGGCGAGTCCGGCTCCGGCAAGAGCACGGCCGCGCTGGCCGTGCTGGGGCTGCTGCCCGCGTCCGCCAGGGTGTCCGGCTCGATCGTCCTGGACGGGCAGTCCGTCCTGGACCTGCGCGGCGAGGCATTGCGGAAGCTCCGCGGGCAGGGCGCGGGAATGGTGTTCCAGGAGCCGATGACGGCGCTGAACCCATTGCTGCGCATCGGTTTCCAGCTGGCCGAGGCGATCCGCAACCACGACCCCGCACCGAAACGGCACCGGCACTACTACGACCGGTGCGCCGAACTGCTGCGCCGGGTCGGCGTGCCGGACCCGGCGGCGCGGCTGAAGCAGTATCCGCACGAGCTGTCCGGCGGGCTCCGGCAGCGCGTGATGATCGCGATCGCGCTCGCGGCCGGGCCGCGGCTGATCATCGCGGACGAGCCGACCACGGCGCTGGACGTCACGGTGCAGCAGCAGATCCTCGACCTGCTGCGCGACATCCGCGACACCGAGGGCACGGCGACCCTGCTGATCACGCACAACATGGGTGTGGTCGCGGACGTCGCGGACCGGGTGCTGGTGCTGAAGTCCGGACAGGTGGTCGAACAGGCGCCGACGACGGAGCTGTTCGGCTCGCCCCAGGCCGACTACACCCGTGAACTGCTGGCGGCGGTGCCGCGGCTGGGCGCGGGCGTGCACTCCGAGCCTGAAACTGTGCCGGAATGGCCCGTGCTCGCGTTGTCGGACATCGTCGTGGAATACGGCGGACGGCGGGTGGTCGACTCGGTGTCGCTCACCGTGGCGCCGGGCGAGATCGTCGGTCTGGTCGGCGAATCCGGGTCCGGGAAGACCACGCTCGGCAACTGCGCGCTGGGCCTGGTCACGCCGAAGTCCGGACTTGTGGAGGTGCTCGGCGGTCCCCTGCCGCGCGGTACCGGGCGAGCCGCGCGGGCGGTGCGGCAGCAGATCGGCGCGGTGTTCCAGGACCCGGCGTCGTCGCTGGACCCGCGGATGACCGTGGCCCAGACGGTCGCGGAACCCCTGGCCGTGCACACCTCGGCCGGGCGCGCGGAGCGGCGGAAGCGGGTACGAGAGCTGCTGGACGCCGTCGAACTGCCCGAATCCCTGATGACCCGGTACGGCCACGAGCTGTCCGGCGGGCAGCGCCAGCGCGTGAGCCTCGCACGGGCGCTGGTGCTGGGGCCGAAGCTGCTCATCGCGGACGAGCCGACGAGTGCGCTGGACGTCTCGGTGCAGGCCGCGGTGCTGGACGTGTTCCGGCGGCTGCACGAGGAGTTCGGCTTCGGCTGCCTGTTCGTCAGCCACGATCTGGCGGTGGTGGACAGCCTGTGCGACCGCGTCGCGGTGCTGCGCTCGGGCGAGCTGGTGGAGCAGGGCCCGGCCGCGACCGTGCTTCGCGCGCCGGAACACCCGTACACCAAGGCATTGCTGCTGTCCTCCCCGGTGCCGGACCCGGAGCTGCAGCGCAGCCGGCGTGCGGCGCTGGCCGATCCGGACGTGAACCCGGCGGCGTGAGCGGGCAGTGGGCCGGTGTGGACATCGGCGGTTCGAAGACCTTGGCAGTGCTGTGCGATTCCGGTGGCCGCAAGCTCGCCTCGGCGACGGCGGACTCCGGCGCGCACCTCGGCGGGGAAGCCATCCTGGACATCGCCGCCGGACTGGTGCGGTCCCTTGTGGACGATGCGTCGGCGCTGTCCGGGGTCGGCGTCGGCGCGGCGGGGGTAGTCGACCCGGGTACCGGCACGATCGTGGTCACCGGCGATTCGTTCACCGGCTGGGCGGGCACCGCCGTCAACTCCGGGCTTTCCGCACGGCTCGGCGGAGTGCCGGTGCGCACAGAGAACGACGTGAACGCGTTCCTGCTCGGCGAACTGGACGCGGGGGAACAGCACGTGCTGGGCGTCGCGCTCGGCACCGGGGTCGGCGGCGCCCTGTATGTGGACGGCCGCCTGCTACACGGCGGCGGCACCGGCGCCGGCGAGATCGGCCACGTCGGGAACTTCGGGCCGGCGCCGTGCACCTGCGGAGTGCCCGGTCATTTGGAGGCGTACGCGTCCGGCCGGTCCCTTTCCCGCCGCTACGCCGAGGCGACGGGCGTCTCGATGCCTGCCGCGTCGGTCGCCTCTGCCGCTTTGGCTGGTGACGAAGCGGCTCTTGCGGTTTTCACCGACGCGGGCCGGTTCCTGGGCGAGGCGATCACGCACGCGGGCGGCTTGCTGGGCATCGCGACGGCTGTGGTCGGGGGCTCGGTGACGAATTCTTGGGCTCTGCTGGAAAAACCGATGCAGGCGGCGCTGGCCGCGCATCCGCTGCTTTCCGGTTCGCCGGTCGAGGTGCGGCTTTCGCGCTGGGGCGCGGACGCGATCGCCCTCGGCGCGGTCGGCCTGGTGCGGTCGGCAGGCTGACCGCACCTCGATCGGTGCGCGAATGGCTATCCTGGGAGGCACTATGCGCGCGGAACTGGACAAGCAGGCGAATCAGGTCTCGGCCATGTTCGACGAGGTTGCCGAGGGTTACGACCGGACGCGGTCGGTGCTGTGGCTGGGGCAGATGGGACGGTGGGGCCGGGCCGTTTCGCGGGCGCTGGACCTGCGGCCGGGCCAGCGTGTGCTGGACGTCGCGGCGGGCACCGGCACGTCCTCGCGCGCACTCGCGGCGCCCGGGGTTTCGGTGGTGGGCTGCGACTTCTCCCCCGGCATGCTGCGGGTGGCGCGCCGCCGCGTGCCCGAGCTGGAGTTCGTCCCCGGCGACGCGATGGACCTGCCGTTCGAGGACGATTCCTTCGACGCCGCAACGATTTCCTTCGGCCTGCGCAATGTGGCCGACCATGTGCTCGCGCTGGCCGAGATGCGCCGCGTCGTCCGCCCGGGCGGACGCGTGGTCGTCGCGGAGTACAGCCACCCGACGTCCCGGCTCACCCAGGCGGCGTTCCAGGCCTACCTCCGCAAGGCGGCCCCGCGCATCGCCCGCGCGCTCAGCACGAACGTCCCGGCGTACGACTACCTCGCCGACTCCATCCTGGCCTGGCCCACCCAGCCGGCCCTGGCCGCGGACCTGCAGCGCGCGGGGTGGACGCGGGTGGCGTGGCGGGACCTGACCGGTGGCGTGGTGGCGCTGCACCGGGGGTTCAAGGCCTGAACCCGCCGGGTACCAGCGTTTCGGCTGAGCCCGCACCGGTCGGGATCACTGGCAACCTGACCGCTGTTCGCTGGTGACCTTGAGCCGGTTGACCCAGTCGCCGAGTCCCTTGTCGAGGCTGCTCTGGTTGCCGGGGACGTCGGCGTCGACAGGCGGGCCGGCCCACGACTCCTCGGTGGTCGCCAGCACGCCGCCCCTGACCGGCTTGAAAGTCCACAGGTGCACGCCGGTGATCCCGTTCACCGGGGCGCCCCAGGCGATGCACCGTCCGGGCACGACCGTCTTCACCGTCGACGTGACCTTCATGCCCTGCGGGGACCAGGTGAAGACCGAGCCCGGCCGCAGCGGTCCCGGCGTCTCCTTGCGCGCCGGGGTGATCTCCGGGCTCCAATCCGCCCAGTTTCCGACGTCGGTGTGCAGACCCCACACCTCCCGTAACGGCGCATGGATGAAGACGCTGGCCCGGCTGATCACCGGGGCGCTCTCGTCGACAGTCACACCCCGGCATTCCGCGTGGCCTGGCTGCGACTGCCCGGCCACCGCCGGCGACTGCGCTGACAGTGCCGCGGCGGCGCTCAATGCCGCGATGCCGATGACGTTCAAGAGCTTGCGCCGGTTGTTCATCTGGATCGGTCCCTTCCGCCAATGATTACAGTCGTAAAGTTACGAGTGTTACCTGATCCGGCGCAAGAGGTAACAGGTGTAAGTTTTGTGCAGTAAGCTGACGGCATGAGCGAGGACACGGCGGCACCGGCCCGTGCCCGCAACCGTCGCGGCGAGGGCGCAAGGCTGCGCGACGAGATCGTGACGGCGGCGGCCGAACTGCTCGACGAGACCGGCGACGACAGCGCGATCAGCCTGCGGTCGGTCGCGCGTCGCGTCGGGATCGCGGCGCCCTCGATCTACCGCCACTTCCCCGATCAGCCCGCCATCGTGCTCGCCGTGACACAGAGCGCCTTCGCCGAACTGGACGACCGGCTGCGTACCGGCGTGGCCGCCGCGGGAGAGAACCCCCGGAAGCAGCTCTTCGCGATCTGCCACGGTTATCTGGAGTTCGCCGCCGCCCACCCCGGGCGCTACCGCACGATGTTCGGCGGCTTCTGGAAACCGAATCCGAGCGAAAGCTCCGTGTCCGAAACCGACTTGGCCAGGCTCGGCGAGGCGAGCATGGGGCTGCTCGCCGAGACTCTCACCGCCTGCGCCGACGCGGGCCTGCTCACCAGCACCGATCCCGGCGCCGACGCGGTCGTCCTGTGGCTCGGCCTGCACGGGCTGGCCCACCAGCGGGCAGTTTCCCCCGCCTTCCGCTGGCCGCCGGACATCGCCGAGCGCCTCATCACCAGACTCGCGCGTCTCGACGACGAATGACCCGACGCCGCGCGTCTACCCGGATTGGTCCTGACCGGCCAGGGTCCAGGTGACCGTGTCGGTGTACGCGTGACCTCCGCGTACACCGGTCACTTTCACCACGTTCGCACCCGGCGGGAGGGTGACCGGCCACCTGTAGATGTGGTCCGCGGAAGCCTCCGGACTGCCGGCCGCGACGCCGTTGATCGTCAGCGAGACGGTGTCGACGCCGTTGCCATACGCCTTCACCGTGGTCGCCGCCGTGGTCCGATCGGTCCAGCGCCGGCTGGTCAGGTAGACGAACGGCGTGGTCGTCCAGTTGGCCTTGTACCAATAGAACGCGTCCTTGCGGATCTGCCGGTCGTAGGTCACCAGGCCCTTGTCGTTGCGGCCGAGGGTGTCACCCTCGGCGCGCCCGTCCGAGGCGAAGTCGAACATGTTCCAGACGAAGGTGCCCCACAGGTAGGGCCGCGTCTCGATCTGCTTCCACGAGTTCTCGTGGACCAGCGTCTCGTATTCCTCCGGATGCGTGCGTGACGGGATGACCGGCGGCTTCACCGTGGAATTCTCCACGTGCTGGTTGACGCTGCCGCCCGCGCCGTACTCGCTGATCGCGATCCGGCGGCCCGGGTCCGCCGCGTGCAGCTGGTCGGTCCACGGGCCGGGGCCGGGCGCGGACAGGTCGTACCAGCCGAAGTACTTGTTGTAAGCCGAGAGATCGGCGTGATCCGACACCGAGTCGTGGCCGCCCCGGTTGTTGGCATAGGTGGACAGCCGCGTCGGATCCTCGGCTTTGACCTGGCCGGCGAGCGCCTGCAGGAGGTCGTTCGTGACAGCGTCGCTCTTCGCCTGCTCGTTGCCGATGCCCCAGAACGCGATCGACGGGTGGTTGTAGTTCTGCCGGATCAGCTCGGACATCTGCTGCGCGGCGTTCGCGCGGAAAGCGGCGCTGTCGGTGACGCCGTTGACCAGCGGGATTTCCGCCCAGACCACATAACCGCGCTGATCGGCGAGGTCGTAGACGTGCTGGGACTGCTGGTAGTGCGCGGTCCGCAGCGCGTTGACGCCCATCTCGTCCATCAGGTCGAAGTCCTGGTCGCGCTGCCGGTTCGCGACGGCCCAGCCCTCGTCGAGGCGGTCCTGGTGGGCGTTGACGCCGTGCAGGGCCAGGTGCTGCCCGTTGAGCGAGAAGCCGGTGTTCGGGTCCACAGTGGACGCTCGAAGCCCCAGTGGCTGGCTGACGGAGTCAGTGGCCTGGCCGGTGCGCGCGTCGACGACCTCGGCGGTCGCGCGGTACAGGTACGGGTCCGCCTTGCCCTGCCAGCGGTGCGGCTTCGGGATCTCGACCCGCTGTGTGACGTCGGCACCGGCTGCGGCGGCGAGTTCCTGCGGAGGGGACAGCACCGTCGCGGCGACCTTGCCGCTCGCGTCGGTGACCACCGTCCGCACGCGGACCTGCCGGGCGGCGGTGCCGCTGTTGCGTGTTTTCGTGGTGACGTCGACGCTCGCCGACTCCGCCGTCACGGAACGCTGGGCGAGGTAGACGCCCGGGCCGCCGAAGTCGTCCATCCGGATGCCGAGCCGGTCGACGCCGACGAGCGAGACGTCGCGGTAGATGCCGCCGAAAAACGTGTAGTCCGCGCTCAGCGGGGCGACGTCGGGCTGGCTCGAGTTGTCGACCCGCACGGCGATCACGTTGTCGCGGCCGGTCCGCAGCGCGCTCGTGGCGTCGAAGCGGAACGTCGCGTAACCGCCGCGGTGCTGGCCGAGGTGGACACCGTTGACCCAGACGTCGGCGACGGTGTTGACGCCGTCGAACTGCAGCCACAGCTGCTTGCCCGCCAGCGACGGCGGGGGCGTGAAGTGCTTCCGGTACCAGCCGGCCCCGCGGTAGTAGTCGCCGCCGCCGTCCTGGCCGTCGAGGTTGTTCCAGGTGTGCGGCACGGCCACACTCGTCCACGAAGCGTCCGGGAAGCCCGGCGCCTGGGCCCCCGGCACGTCCTCGCGGGCGAACCGCCAGCCCCCGTCGAGGCCGATCTGCGCACGCGCCCCGGCCGGCGTGGCCGAAACCCCTGGGGCGAAAGCGAATCCGGAAACGCCGAGAACCACGGCCAGTGCCACGGACAACCATCGTGAGCGGCGCACGACACCACCTCGATATTCATGGATGTGAATGAAGTCCAGACGCTTGAATGGCTCCGCAATGTAGTCGCGCTGTTACAACCACGTCAACAATCCGCCCCCGGCCCCGGAAAATCCGGCCAAGTCATGGGCCACACGGGCTAACAGGTCCGGGCCGCGGGGCCGTTCCAGGGGTAACCTCCTCGCGAACCGGCGGTGCGGGAGAGGGAACCGGGCAGGCCTGATGATCACCGGAAACGAGAAGCGGGCGGGGCGGGAGCGCTCCCGGTTGCCGGACGAGGCCGTCTGCTCCGGGAGGCTGAGCGAGAACGCGATCCCCCGGCCTGCTGACATACGCCCACTTGGTCTATACCATTCGAAGGTCAGTGATCCACTACCATGCGGTGGTCCGGTATCACGGCGGCACGGCCCACGAGGGGGATTCCATGCCCGCCATCAGGCGCAACATCGTCCCGCTCAGGTACTCCGACCCGAGCGTGGTCGCCTATGTCCGCAGTCCGAGCGACTGGCTGGTGTCCAACTGCGGCTGGATCCGGGGCCGTGACGGTGTCCTGCTCGTGGACACCTGCGGCACCGAGCGCGACACGCTCGACCTGGTCAAGGACGTGCGGAAGTACTCCACGGTCGAGATGCCGCTGACGCTCGTGATCACCCACGCGCACGGCACCCACCACAACGGCGCGGGCGTCGCGCTGCGCAACGGCGGCCGGATCCTGGCCGCGCCGGCCGCGGTGCCGATCGTGCGGGCCGGGCCGCAGCGGAACGAGGAAGCGTTCAGCTTCAGCCACTGGGGCACGCTCGAGGCCCCGGCCCCCGAAACGGTGTACGCGGTGACGGCGCCCGCGGAGATCAACCTCGGCGGCGTGGTCGTGGAGATCGTGCCCTTCCCCGGCGTCGCGCACACCGACGGCGACCTGGTGCTGTTCGAGCCCCGCACCGGCACCCTGTTCACCGGCGACCTGCTGTCCGTCGGCGCGACGCCGATGGCGGTGCACGGCTCGGTGCCCGGCTGGCTCGACGCGCTGGAGTGGATGGACAAGATGTTCCCCGGCGTCCGCACGTTCGTGCCGGGCCACGGCGGGCTCAGCCACCCGGGCAGCTTCCCGGTCGCGGTGCTGCGCACCTACCTGCACTGGCTGCTCGACGCCACGGCCGCGGAAGGCACCCCCGACTTCCCCGCGCTCGCCACCATCGCCCGCCGCCGCTGGCCGCACTGGAACAACCCGGAACGCCACGTCGGCAACCTCATGCGCGCCCACGCCGACCAGCACGGCGGCCACCTCCAGGAGGACAAGGCGATCAGCGCCATCCTGGACGCTGCGGGCGGCAAGATCGATCTTGACGCGCGGCTGGGCCTGTAGCGGCTGTTTCGGTTTCACTCCGTAGGTCACCCGCGTTGCCGAGCGGCAACAGCGAATCTTCCGGCGGTCAGCAGTCACCAGCCGAAAGCGGGTTGTCATGCCGAGAACGTGCCCGGAGTGCCTGGGATCAGGTCTGGACCGCGAGCGGAAGGCGTGTGGCCGGTGCGGCGGACTCGGCGACGTCTACGAGTTCCTGCGGCGGTGCCTGGGACTCGTGAGTGTTCACGACGGTTAGAACCGGCACGAACACTCACGAGCCAGCCTTCCCCGGTCAGCCCAGGTACTTCTTCAGATCGTCCAGGACTCGCATTGCGCCGATCGGGCCGAGGCCGAGGAACCAGACCTCGTCGTCGACCGGGATGGCGTGCTTCGCCTTGACTGCGCCGAGGGCGGTCCACAGGCCGCTCGAGGTCACGGCCTTCTCGTCGGGAGAGGGGCCCGCGCCGTAGCTGGAGTAGAAGATCCAGTCGGCGTCGGCTTCGTCGATGCGTTCCTTTGAGATCTGCGCGGCGAGTTCGTTGATGTCCTGGTTGGCCGGGCGCGTCAGCCCCACGTCCTTGAGGATCACGCCGATGAACGACAGGTTCCCGTACAGCCGGATGTTGCCGGAAAGGAAGCGCAGCAACGAGATCTTCGGCGTGCCGGCGATCCCGGCCTTCACCTCGCCGGCCTTCTTCTGGTAGTCGTTCAGCACCGTGACGGCCTGGTTCTCGTCGCCGAGCGCCGCGGCCACCAGCAGGAAGTTCTCCTTCCACGGGAAGCCGGGGCGGATGCTGAAGACCGTCGGGCCGATCTTCGACAGCTGCGGGTACAGGTCGTTCGCACGCAGTTTGCTGCCGAGGATCAGGTCCGGCTGCAGGGACGCGATCTTCTCCAGGTTCAGGTTGTTGATGTCGCCGACCGTCGGGATCCCCTTGACCCGGTCGGCGAGGTAGGACGGCACGCCGGTCTGGCCCGCGGTGGTCGCCATGCCGACGGGCGTGACGCCGAGTGCCAGCACGTCGTCGGTTCACCGCTGTCCAGCACGACCACGCGGGTGGGCTTCTTCTCCAGCTTCGTCTGTCCCAGCGCATGGGTCACCGTTCGCGGGAAGACGCCCGGGCCGACGTCGGCCTTCAGTTTCGCGGTCTCGGCGTCTGCCGTGGAGAAGAGCCGTCCGCCGGTGGCGACGTCCTTGTCGCCCACCCCGGAGGTCGTGGTGTTGGCCGGCTGGCTACATGCGCCGACGAGGGTGACGGCGGCGAGCGCGGCGACCGCCTTGGTCCAGCTGGCCAAACGCATGCGGGACTTCCTTTCCTGGGACCGGGTCTTCAACGGAGCGGGGTGGCGGGCGGGCCGGCGTGGTGCCGGCCGATCGGGACGACCATCGGGGTGCCGGACACGGGGTCGTCGATGATCCGGCACGGCAGGCCGAACACCTCCTCGACCAGTTCGGCGGTGAGGATGTCGCCGGGCGCGCCCTCGGCGGCGATCTGCCCGGCCTTCATCGCGATCAGATGATCGCCATAGCGGGCAGCGAGGTTGAGGTCGTGCAGCACGATCACCACGGTGGTGCCGTCCGCGCGGTTCAGATCCGACAGCAGGTCCAGCACCTCGATCTGGTGGCTGATGTCGAGGAACGTGGTGGGCTCGTCGAGCAGCAGCAACGGCGTGCGCTGTGCGAGCGCCATCGCGATCCACACCCGCTGGCGCTGCCCGCCGGAAAGCTCGTCGACCGGGCGGCTCGCCAGCTCGACGGTGTCGGTGGCGAGCATCGCGCGCGCCACGGCCTCGTCGTCCTCGGCGGTCCAGCGGCGGAACAGGCCCTGGTGCGGGTAGCGGCCACGGCCGACCAGATCGGCGACGGTGATGCCCTCCGGCGCCGTCGGCGACTGCGGCAGCAGGCCCAGCACCGTCGCCACATCCTTGCTGCGTAAGGAAGAGATGCTTTTTCCGTCGAGGTACACGGCGCCGGCCGACGGGCTGAGCAGGCGGGCGAGGCCACGCAGCAGCGTCGACTTCCCGCAGGCGTTGGTCCCGACGATCATCGTCACGCGGCCCTCGGGAATGGCCGCCGTGAGATCGTCCACAACGGTCACCGGGCCGTAGCCGAGGGTCAGGCGCTCGGTGCGCAGGGTGGGGGTCAACAGCATTCCCTCTCAGACTCGGCCGGCGCGATTCGCGGTCGCGAGCAGCAGGAGCAGGTACGGCGCTCCGACCGCGCCCGTGACCACCCCGACCGGCAGCTGCGCGCCGAGCAGGTGCTGCGCGGCGAAGTCGCCGAGCAGGGTCACGAGCGCGCCGGTGAGCGCGGGCGGGACGAGCCCGGTGCGGGCGCCGCCGGCCAGCCGGGTCGCGATCGGGTTGGCCACGAACGCCACAAACGCCACCGGGCCCGCCGCCGCGGTCGCGAACGCGGCAAACGCCGTCGCCACCACGAGCAGCAGGAGCCGGGTCCGTTCGACGCGCAGGCCGAGGCCCGCCGCCGTGTCGTCGCCGAGTTGCAGCCCGGTGAGCGCGCGGCTGAGCACCAGCGCCGCGGGCACCAGCACCACCAGCGCGATCGCGAGCGGCACGACGTGGTCCCAGCCGCGCCCGTTGAGATTTCCGGTCAGCCACACCAATGCCTGCTGCGCGAGCGTGACGTCGGCCCAGGTCATCAGGTACGACACGACACTGGTCAGCACGGCGCCGACACCCACGCCGATCAGCACCAGCCGGTAGCCGCTCACGCCGCCGCGCCGCGCGAGCAGGTAGATCACCGCGCCGGTGACGAGCGCGCCGCCGAGCGCCGCGGCCGAGACCACCGCGCCGGACACGCCGAACAGGAGGATGCACAGCACTGCCGCCGCGCTCGCGCCCTGCGTCACCCCGATCACGTCGGGGCTCGCCAGCGGGTTTCGCAGCAGCCGTTGGAAAAGCGCGCCCGCGAGTCCGAACGCGACCCCCACGAGCAGGCCCGTCACCGCCCGCGGCAGGCGCAGCTCCGTCACCACGTACGCGCCGCCGCCGGTGCCATTCCCCAGCAGGATGCCCGGCAGATCACCGAGCGGAACGGTGAAGTCACCGACTGCCAACGAAAGCGCGAAGACCGTCACCAGCGCAACGGCCAGCACCAGCGAAACGACCCGGACGCGCGCGGCCCCGTGACGCCGCGCCGTCTTGACCACACGGACGGCTTCGGCCAGCGGCGCGCTCACACGGTCACCAGCTTCCGGCGGCGCACCAGCACGATGAACAACGGCGCCCCGATCACCGCGGTGACGATGCCCACCTGCACCTCCGCGGGGCGGGCGACGACCCGGCCGACCACATCGGACACCAGCAGCAGCAACGGCGAGATCAGCGCCGAGTACGGCAGCAGCCACCGGTGGTCCGGCCCGGTGATCAGCCGCGCCACGTGCGGCACGGTCAGGCCGACAAACGCGATCGGGCCGGCGATCGCCGTCGCCGATCCACAAAGGACTACCACCGCGAGCGCGCAGACCACCCGCGCCACCGCGACGTTCTGGCCCAGCGCCCGGGCGACGTCCTCCCCCAGCGCCAGCGCGTTCAGCATCCGCGCGGACACCAGCGCCAGCACCACGCCGACGACGATGAACGGACGGGCCTGGATGATCGCGGCCTCGTCCCGGCCGGTCAGCGAACCGACCTGCCAGAACCGGTACTGGTCGAATGTGGTGGCGTCGGTCAGGAGTAGCCCGCTGGTCACGGACTGGAGTGCGGCAGTCACCGCCGCACCCGCGAGGGCGAGCTTCATCGGCGTCGCGCCGACGCGGCCGAGCGCGCTGATCCCGTACACCACGGCGCCGGCCACCGCGGCGCCCGCGAAGCCGAACCAGACGTAACCGGTGACGCTGGTGATACCGAGCGTGCTGATGCCGAGCACCACGAACAGCGCCGCACCGGCGTTCACGCCGAGCAGGCCGGGGTCGGCGAGCGGATTCCGGGTCGCGCCTTGGATGACAGCGCCGGACAGTCCCAATGCGACGCCCGCGAGCACCCCGGCGAGCGTCCTCGGCAGCCGCAGTTCGCGGACCACGAGGTGATCGGGATCGGCGGCGTCGAAGTGGAACAACGCGTCGAGCACCGTCGGAAGCGACAGGCCCCGCGAGCTGACGGCGATGCTGAGCAGCAAGGCCAGCACCAGCGCGACGGCGAGCACGACCAGACCGGAGGTCAGCGAAAGCGCTCTCGGCCGGGCGCGGTCAGCCACTGTTCTTTACCTTTGCGGGGCGGGGTTGATTAGGTTTGGCTAATCTACCTCTCGCGCGCGAGAACTCTACTGTCGGCTAAGTCACGGCAGCGGTTAAGTCACGCCAGCGGCCCGGGTGCCAAGAGAAAGGGCCCGTCACCGCGAGTGCGGTGACGGGCCCTCCCCCACGCGGTTCAGGCGTTCGCCTTCTTGCGCGGCGCGCGCTTGCGGGCGGGCTTGGCCGGGGCCTGCTCGACCTCCACGGTTTCCTCGCGCTCCTCGTAGGCCTTGACGATCTCGGCCGGCAGCCTGCCCCGGTCGGAGACCGCGAAGCCGTTGGCCTCGGCCCACTCACGCATGAGCCGGTTGCGCTCGCGGTCGGCCGCGGAAGACGTCGGGCGCGGGGCCTGGCCCGCGGCGATCCGGACCTTGCGGCCACCGGTGCGGCGGGAGGCGGCCACGTAACGGGCCAGCTCGTCACGAAGCGCGGCGGCGTTGTCCTCCGACAAGTCGATCTCGTAACTAACACCGTCGAGACTGAACGGGACGGTCTGCTCGGCGATGCTGCCGTCGATGTCGTCGACCATCTCGACGTGAACCTTCTGCGCCATGGTTCGTCGTTCCTTCACCTTCTACAGGATGTGCCTGGGCGAACCCTATCGTGTCGACTAATGTCGCGCTCTGTCACACGCCCAGTCCTGTCTGGACAGCGCGTACTCGACATCCCCGTGTTCCGCGCCCTCGATGTATTCGGGCCACTCGAGGAAGAAGGTGCGCACGAGCGTGAGCCCGGCCTTCTCCAGCACTCGCCGGGAACGCTTGTTGACGGTCATCGTGGTGGCGACGACCCGTTCCACACCCGGATCGGTGAGAACCCGGTCGACGAGCAGGCGCAGCCCTTCGGTCGCGAAACCGCGTCCCCACACGGCCGGCCGCAGGCGATAGCCCACCTCGATGCCGCCGTCCAGCCCTGCGCTCACGGCGGGGCGCGCGGAGAACCAGCCCAGGAACCGGCCCGTCGCGATTTCCTCCGCGGCGAAACACCCTTGTCCGCGCGGAAGTTCGCGGTATTCCGCCAGGAACCCCGGAAGCGTCGAGTTCTCGACCACCGCGCGTGGCACCGGTCGCCCGTCGTCGATGAAGCGCATCACTTCCGGGTCGCCGTGCAGCGCGGCCAGATCGGCCGCGTCGTCCGGGGTGAACGGGCGCAGCCGGAGCCGTGGCGTTTCGGTCCAGTTCGTCACCCGCGGATAACACCAGTCACGGACCCCTTTGGCCAACGCCTTTTCGCGGCGCGGCGAGGGGAACCGTCCCCGCAAAAGACTGAAGGTCACCGGGCAGGATCGCCCGGTGACCTTCAGCTCGAACAGTTACCGCGTCAGTGGTGACCGCCCGGTGCGGCCGCACCCGTCTTCGGGTCCAGCGGGAGCTTGCCCGCCTGCGGCCACCAGAAGTTGAACATGTTCCACAGCCCACCGGCCCGGCTGTCGAACGAGGAGTCGCCCACGCGGCCGGCGAACCAGTTGTCCTCGATGAACTGCAACACCGAGGTCTGGTCGGTCCGGGTGTGGTCGACGTAGTTCACCTTGCTGTACGGCGAGACGACCATCAGCGGCAGGCGCGGGCCGTAACCGCAGCGGTCCGCGTACTTGCCCTGCGTGGTCGGCTTGCCGGTGCACACCGACTGGTCCTGCGACACGTCCTGCGAGCCGTTGACGATCGGCGCGCTGACGTGGTCGTACCAGCCGTCCGAGTCGTCGTAGGCCAGCACGACAGCGGTGGAGCGCCAGTCCGGCGACTTCTGGATCTGGTTGATCTCGTTGACGACGAACTGCTGCTCGTCCAGCGGGTCGGAGTAGCCCGCGTGGCCGTCCTGGTACTCGGGCGCCTTGAGGAAGCTCACCGCGGGCATCGAACCGGCCTTCAGCGAGTCGTTGAAGTCGCTGACGTCGTACTGGTGGTTCGCGCGGTCGGTCTGGCCGATCGCCTGCACCGAGGTCGGCGCCAGGTGGTGCGGGTTCGCCGTGGACGCGTAGTACTGGAACGGCTCGTGGTGCGGGCTGTAGTCCACGGAGGACTGGGCGCCGACGTTCGCGTGCTTCGCGCCGCAGACCGCGTAACCGTTCGCGGTGCCGGTCGGCTTGAAGCCGCCCTGGAACCAGCCCCACGTGACGTGCCGCGAATTGAGCAGGTCACCGACGTTGCGGCCCTGCATCGCGCCCAGGTTGTCGGTGGCGGTGTGGTTCTTGTCGGAGCAGTCGTCCCACGCCGGGTCCGGGTCGTTGATCACCGTGCCGACGCCCTTGGCGTCCGGCGACTGGGTGACGTAGGCGTCGGTGGTCGGCTCGTGCGTGACCGGGTCGACCGCCTGCATCCCGTGCGTCTGGCCCGAGATCAGGTTGATCGCGCCCGGGGTGGACGGGCCGAACACGGTGTTGAACGAGTTGTCGCTCAGCGCGTAGTTCTGCGCGTAGTTCCACATGCCGGTGACGGTGTTGCCGTCGTAGTAGTCCATCACCAGGCCGGGCTCGCCGAACAGCACGGGCTGGCCGGTGCACTTGTCCGTCTCGGTCTTCTCGACGAACTTGTCCATCTTGCCGCCGTTGAAGGCGGCCTGCTCCGCGCCGTAACTGTGGTTCTGGTCGCAGGTCAGCGCCTGGCTCGAACCGAGCCGCTTGGGGTTGTAGGCATTCGGGTTGTTCGTCAGCAGCTGCTTCGACAGGCCGTTGACCTTGGGGGTGTTGGGCGCGGCCTGGAACGGGGTGCCGTCCTGGTTGGTCGCCTTGGGGTAGGTGCCGAAGTAGTGGTCGAACGAGATGTTCTCGCCGAAGATCACCACGACGTGCTTGATCGGGGTGAGCGTCGGCAACCACGACGCGGGCTGGGCGTGCAGCGGCTGGGCGGGTGCCGCCGTCGCCGCGGAGCCGGTGACGATCACCAGCGCGGCCGCCGAAGCGAGCGCGCCGGCGCCGAGCAGCCGCCGTGACCGGCGGCGCCGTCTGCCGATTCCTGTGTCCACTGGGGAATCCTCCTGATCTCGGTGACCTCGTGGTGGGAACTGCGGGGCCGGCTCAGGCGAGCAACGCCCGGCCGAAGTGGTCGTCGGGACCGGTGACCCCGGGCAGCGCGAAGAAGTAGCCGCCGCCGAACGGGGAGATGTAGTCGACCAGCGGCTCGTCGGCGAGCCGCTTCTGGACCGCCTCGAACTGCCGCTCGAGGTCCTGCTGGTAGCAGAGGAAAACCAGGCCCATGTCCAGGTTGCCGTTGGAGTCCACGCCGCGGTCGTAGTTGACCGCGCGGCGCAGGATCCGGCTGTTGTCGGTCTCCGCCGTGCGCGGGTTCGCCTTGCGGATGTGGCTGGTCAGCGGGATCACCGTGCCCACCGGGTCGTCGGCGTAGCGCGGCACGTCCTGCTCGTTCGCGCCGTCGAGCGGGGCGCCGGTGTCACGACGCCGGCCGAACATGTTCTCCTGCTCGGTGAGCGAGACGCGGTCCCAGAACTCCACGAGCATCCGGATCAGCCGCACCACCTGGTAGCTGCCGCCGGCGGTCCACGCGGGCTCGCCGCCCCCGGACACCCACACCAGGTGGTCCATTTCGGACTCGGCCGGGTTGGCGATGCCGTCCTTGAAGCCCATCAGGTTGCGCGGGGTGCCGGACGGGCGCGGCTGCGAGCTGAACCCGTTGATCTTCCAGCGCAGCTGCATGCCGCCGCGGGTCGCGCGGGTGATGTCGCGCAGCGCGTGCAGCACGGTGTCGGCCGAATCGGCGGAGAGGGTGAGCGACAGGTCGCCGTGGCACTGCGCCGCGTCGAGCGCGTCGTTCGGGAACATCGTCATCGGCTTGAGCTTCGCCGGCTTGCGGTCGGCCAGCCCGTACCGCCCGTCGAACAGCGAGGAGCCGGCGCCGAGCACCACGCCGAGATTGCCCGGCGGCACCACGGGACCGAGCACGCCGGAATCGGCCGGCGGCGCGGTGATGCCGAGCGCGGCCGGCGCCCCGCCCGTGGTCAGGAACCGCGAGCGATCGGTGATCTCCTGGAGCAGCTGGGTCAGCTCCGCGCGGTTTTCCGCGATCACGTCGAACGACGCGACCACGCTCTGCGCGGGCGGCTGCCGCAGGATCGCGGCCTGGCGCGCACCGTGGAACGGGACCGCTCCATTGTCCTGGCTGCCAGCCGCGGTTGCTGCGGAAGCGCCGACTCCGACTCCGGCGACCGCCGTCAGCCCGGCTCCGACGACAGTGCGGCGCAGGAAACTGCGGCGCGAAGATTCGGTCATGATGCCGCCTCCGCGGGAAAGAGTGCGTCGGCGGTGCTGGATGCCGCCTCCGCGGGAAAGAGTGCGTCGGCGGTACTCAAGAGACCCTCCGCGGCTCGGCGATGGCCGCGATCGGGGCCAGTTGCTCGGTCAGCTCGGCAACGTCGCCGTTGATCTTCTGGCGCTGCGGCGCGCTCAGCTGCCCGACGGGCGTCCAGCTGCCGTCCGCGCGGCGGGCCCCGTCGAGCGCGGTCTCGGTGCGCTTCATCCAGCTGTCTACTGTGGACAGCTGCGGGAAGCGCGGGGCGAGCACCGGGCGCAGCACGTCGAGCACGGTCTGGACGCCGTCGAGGTTGGCGCGCGCCGTGGCGAGGTTCGTGCCGCTGCCGTAATCGGTGCGGCCGGTGAGTTCGAACTGCAGGGCGTTCTCCACGATCTCGTGCGCGCGCAGGCCGAGGTCGTTGCCGTCCACCTGGCTCTTGGCGAACGAATCCTGCAGGGCGTGCGCGTCACTGTCCAGCTGGTCCGCGACGGCGCCCAAAGCGCCGAGGTCTTCGCCGTGCCACAGCCCGTATTCCAGCCGGTGGAAGCCGGTGAAACCCGGGTCGGTCACGCCGCCGGGCAGGCCGGCGGTGGTGCCGTTGAGCGCGCCGTCGGAGTCGCCGAACGCGTCGTACGCGGCACCGAGGCGTTCGTACGTCAGGTGCGCGGTCAGCCAGGCGGCCTGGGCGCCGGCGCGATCGCCGCGGTGCACCGCGTCCTTGACCGGGCCGATGTCGCCGACGAGCTGGACCAGCCCCTGCGTCACGTGTGCCTGGTACGCCTTGAGCGGCTGGAGCAGGTCGTTGTTCGTCACCGGCGCGACCCCCGGGCCGCGCTCGGCGCCGCCACTGACCGTGCTCACCGGGCCCACGATCGCCGACGAGTCCTCCGGCAGGCACCGGAACGCGTACTTTCCATTACCGAGTGTCACCGGGAGCGGCCGGGTGGTCCCGGCGCCGAGCCCCTCCACCTCGCCGTAGACCACGCCGGTGGCCGGGTCGATCAGGTCGACCTCCGAGGTCACCGAACCGGTGTTGTGGAGGTTGAAGGTCTGGGCCCCCGGCTTGGGATCGGTCCACCCCTGACCACAGGAAGAGCGGGAAATGGCGATCTCCGGATCCTGCGCCGACGCGCCGTCGGGCCAGACCGCGATGGCGATCCCCGCGACCACCACCAGACCGACGGCCCCCACCACCCAGCGGGCACGCACAGACCCCGGCACCTGAAGACTCCTGCCACTCGTTCGGACTACCGGATCGAAATTATGCGTGCGGAAAGTGAAGAAGCGAGGGGCCGGGGAGCTCACCTACCCGGAATTCACCAGGACTTCAGCCAAGGAAGCGCCAAAACGGAAATAGCGAACAAAGCGTCCACGGTCATTAAGTCCGGTTCGATCCGTATGGCGGATTCGCTCGCAGGCGCGGAAATAGGCGCCCCGCCCGGGCGCCGGTGTGGTTGGCTGCCGGGATGACCACGCCACCCGGCTATCACACCGTCACTCCGCGAATGGTGGTCGCCGACGCGGCGGCCGCGGTCGACTTCCTCGTCTCGGTCTTCGCCGCGACGGCCCCGGCGCCGGCCGGCGGCCCGGTCCAGGTCCGGCTCGGTGATTCGCTGGTACTGGTCTCTTCGGCGGAATCCCGGGAATTGTTCCCCGCCTTCCTCTACGTCTACGTCGCCGACGTCGAGGGCACCTACGCCCGCGCACTGGCCGCGGGCGCGACTTCGGTGGAGGCACCGTGGGATACGCCGTACGGCGATTTCCGCGCGATGGTGCGGGATCCGTCCGGGAACCTGTTCCAGCTGGCCGCGCAGAAGGACACCGGACGAGAGGGCTCGCGCTGATGGAGCTGCGCCGCCGTTTCGAAGGGCTCACCACCGCGCACCTCGCCGACGCCTGCGTCCGGGCGCGGTTGCAGGTCCGCTGCGCGCCGGCCGGGACGCGGGCGGCGACGCCGGGCGAACGGGTGGCTGGGCGGGCGCTGCCGGCGCAACACGTCGGAAGTGTCGACGTTTTCCTCGAGGCGTTCGCCGGCAGCGAGCCGGGTGACGTGCTCGTGGTGGACAACCAGGGCCGTCTCGACGAAAGCTGCGTCGGCGACCTCGTCGCGATCGAGGCGGCGACCGCGGGTATCGGCGGCATCGTGATCTGGGGGCTTCACCGCGACACCGCCGACCTCGCCGCGATCGGGCTGCCCGTGTTCAGCCTCGGCTCGATCCCGACCGGGCCGTTGAGCGTCCACTCACGACCGGACGACGCGCTCGAATGCGCCACCGTCGGCCCGTGGACGATCACCCGCGAAGACCTCGTGTTCGGCGACGAGGACGGCGTGCTCTTCGTGCCCGCGAGCGAGGCCGAGGAGGTTTTCCGCCTGGCCGGGTCCATTCGCGACACCGAGCACCGCCAGGCCGGGCTCATCCGCGGCGGCACCACGCTCCGGCAGCAGGTGCGGTTCGACGAATTCCTCCGCAAACGCGCGGAAAACCCCTCGCTCACGTTCCGCGAGCACCTGCGCGCAGTCGGTGGCGCCGTTGAAGAGTGAGCGCCCGCTCGCGCTGGCGACCGGTGTGGGCCGCCGGGCCGGCCTCGGCGCCGCGATCGTCGCCCGGCTGGCCGCGACCGGCTGGGACGTCGCGTGCACCCACTGGTTGCCCTACGACGACCGGATGCCCTGGGGCCACGACGCGGGCCGCGGTGAGATCGCGGCTGCCCTCGATCTGGAGGCCGACCTCGAAGACCCGGCCACTCCGTCGACACTCTTCGACCGCGTCACGGCCGAGCTGGGCGACGTCCAGGCACTGGTGCTGGCGCATTGCGAGTCCGTGGACTCCGGGCTGCTGGATACCACAACCGACAGCTTCGACCGGCACTTCGCTGTGAACACCCGCGCGAGCTGGCTGCTGATCCGCGAGTTCGCCCAGCGCTACCGCGGTCCCCATGGCGACGGCCGGATCGTCGCGCTGACCAGCGACCACGTCGTGGGCAACGTGCCCTACGGCGCGAGCAAGGCCGCGCTGGACCGGATCGTGCTCGCCGCGGCGAGCGAGCTGGGACCGCTGGGGATCACGGCCAATGCCGTCAATCCCGGCCCCACCGACACCGGCTGGCTGACGGACGAGCTGGCCACCACCGTCGTCACCCGGACCCCGCTCGGCCGCCTCGGCCTGCCCCGCGACTGCGCCAACCTGGTCGCGTTCCTGCTCAGCCCGGACGGCGGCTGGATCACCGGCCAGCTCCTCACCAGCAACGGCGGTTTCTCGTGACTCAGCCCGACAGCGTCAGGCACTCACGCGCCAGCTGTTCCGCCCGGCGCCGCAGCAAAGAGCGGGCGTCCGCGACGCAGCGGGCCGGGTCGGGCTCCAGATCGGTGAGGGCGTAAACCGCCTCGAAACCCGCCGATCGCCAGTCCTCCGGCGAGAGCAGGCAACGGCCCGCGACCGCGACGACCGGTACACCGGCCGCGGCCGCCGCGCGCTGGACCCCGATCGGAGCCTTGCCCCGCAACGACTGTTCGTCGAGCGAGCCCTCGCCGGTGACCACGAGCCGCGCGTCCTGGACGGCATCGGAGAAGCCCAGCAGTTCCAGCATCAGAGCGCTGCCCGGCCGCATCCGGGCGCCCAGCACCGCCAGCGCCGCGAAGCCCACGCCACCCGCCGCGCCCGCGCCCGGCTCCGCGGCGAACTCCGGGCCGATCACCTCGGACCACCGTCGCAGACCGCGTTCCAGCGTCAGGACATCCTCGATCGACGCACCCTTTTGCGGCCCGTACACCGCCGCCGCGCCGGAAGGCCCCAGCAACGGATTGTCCACATCGGACGCCAGCGAGATCTCCACCGGAGCCACGTCAGACAGATCCACACTGGACAGCGAGGCCAACGCAGCCCCGCCGGGCGGGAGAACGGCGCCGGAAGCGTCCAGCAGACGCGCTCCCAGCGCCGTCAGCATCCCGGCTCCGCCGTCGGTGCAAGCGCTGCCGCCGACCCCGAGCACCACCCGCGAGGCACCTGCCGCCACCGCCGCGGCGATCAGCTCACCCGTGCCGATGCTGGACGCCGTCAAGGGTTGGGGCACGCCGCCGGGCAGCCGGTGGAGGCCGGAAGCCTCGGCCAGCTCCACCACGGCGACGTCGTCTTGAAGCGCGAAGTACGCGGTTACGCGACGCCCGGTCGGGCCGTGAACCCGCGCCGGCACCCGGCGGAATCCCGCGGCGACGGCGGCCGCGACCGTTCCGTCGCCGCCGTCCGCCACCGGCAGCATCCGCACCGGTTCCGGCGAAACCGCCGCGAACCCCTCGGCCACCAGCGACGCGACTTCCGCCGCGGTCAGCGAGCCCTTGAACTTGTCCGGGGCCACCAGCACCGTCACGGGAGCGACCCGGCCGTCACGCCGCCTCCCTGCCGGCCAGATAAGCCCGCCAGTCACCGATTTCCGTGATGTCACGCAACTGCACGTGCGACGTCTGCGGCCGGCGCAGCAACATCGCGAACGCCGAGCTGCCGTCCGCCAGCTCGATCACGCCCAGCTCCAGCTCCGGCGGCTCGGCCGGCAGCACCCGGTCGCGCAGGGCGTCCAGTGAAATGTCGTAGACCTCGCCACTGACCGGCGCGCCGCCGTGGGCCACCGGGACCAGCGCGGGGCACTGCCCGCCGACAGAGTAGAAGCGGTACTTGGGCGCGGTCGTCGTGGCGGTGACCAGCGGCGCGCCATCAAGCAGGTGGTGCAGCGGCTCGCCGCGCATGGCGCCGCCGTTGAGGAAGATCAGGGTCACGGAAGGTCCTTTCTAGAGGATCGCCTTGACGACATCGACGCCGAAGTAAACGGTGAAGACCAGTGCCAGCACGGTCAGGATCCAGCCGGCCTCGCGCCATTTCCCCTTGCAGGTCTTGATCAGCACGTAGGCGATCAGGCCGGCGCCGACGCCGTTGGTGATCGAGTAGGTGAACGGGATCAGCGCGACGGTGAGGAACACCGGGATCGTGTAATCCGGGTCGTTCCAGGGGATGTTGCGGCACTGCGCCACCATCATCCCGCCGATCACCACCAGCGCGGGCGCGGCGGCCTGCGCCGGCACGATGCCCGCGATCGGGGTGAACAGCAACGTCGCGGCGAACAGCACACCGGTGACCACGCTCGCCAGCCCGGTCCGCGCGCCCTCCCCGACGCCGGCCGCGGATTCCAGGAACACGGTGTTCGGCGACGAGCCGGACAGCCCGCCCGCGATCGCGCCCGCGCCGTCGACCAGCAGGATGCGGCCCATCTTCGGCACGCGCCCGTCCTTGGACAGCCCGGCCTCGGCCGAAACGCTGGTGATCGTGCCCATCGCGTCGAAGAAGCCGGAAAGGACCAGCGTGAACAGGAAGATCGTGGCCGTCAGCGCGCCCGCGGAGGCGAAGCCGCCGAACAGGTCGACGTGCCCGAGCAGCCCGAAGTTCGGCGCCGCCACGACGTGGCTGGGCAGCGTCGGGGTGGTCAGGCCCCAGTTTCCGACGCCGAAGCCGTCGTGCAGCACAACCGCGAGCACCGTGGACACCGCGATGCTGATCAGCACCGCGCCGGGCACCTTGCGCGAGGTGAGAACGGTCATCAGCAGCAGGCCGAAGCAGAACACCGCGATCGGCCAGCCGTTGAGATGCCCGTCGAGGCCGAGCCGGACCGGGACGGTGGTGCCGGCCACGTCCGGGACCCGGGTCACGAATCCCGCGCTGACCAGGCCGACCAGGGCGATGTAGAGCCCGATGCCGACAGTGATGGCCATCTTCAGCGGCGCCGGGATCGCGTTCATGATGCGTTCCCGGATCCCGCTGACCGCCATCAGGACGATGCAGACGCCTTCGAGCACCACCAGCCCGAAGGCCTGCGCCCAGGTCATCGACGGCGCCATCTGGAACGCCACGATGCCGTTGATGCCGAGCCCGGCGGCGAGCGCGAGGGGCGCGTTGCCGACCAGTCCCATGAGGATGGTCATCACCGCGGCCGCCAGCGCGGTGGCGGTGGTGACCATCCCGGCGCTGAGCTTCGCGCCGGTGATGTCGGCGGAGGCGCCGAGGATGAGCGGGTTGAGCAGCACGATGTAGGCCATCGCGACGAACGTGGTGACGCCGCCGCGCACTTCCCGGCCGACGGTCGTGCGCCGCGCGGTCAGGTCGAACAACCGGTCCAGAAGCGACTTCCGGACCGGGTCTTTCTCCGGGCTCACAGCGTCTTCGATGCGTACCTGGGTCATGCGTCCTCCCCTTGCCGGTGGGTGTGCTGCACCGCGCCCCGAATGCGATCGGGGCATGGCCAGCGGGACGTTTCGGTTTTTGTGGTGCTCCGGTCAGCACCGGGATGGGCCCGGGGTGCGGGCTTCCGGTGTTGGGGTGGATCGATCCCTAGTAGTCGACGCGGTCCGGCCGGTCCAGCCAGGCGTCGAAGGGTGCGAAGCCGTCCTTCAAGGACAGCCGGGACACGGGTACTTCCCAGTCTTCGCGGCGGTTTTCGAACAGTTCGTAGAAGGCGCGGTCGTCGAACCCGGCCTTGGCGGCGTCGTGGCGGTCGGCCGCGTAGAGCACGCGGTCCACCCGCGCCCACAGTGCGGACGCCAGGCACATCGGGCACGGCTCGCACGAGGAGACGAGCACGCAGCCCGTCAGCTTGAAGTCGCCCAGCGCCTGGCAGGCCGCGCGGATCGCGACGACCTCGGCGTGCGCCGTCGGGTCGAGCGAGGGCGTGACGCGGTTGACGCCGGTGGAGATGATCTCGCCGTCCTTGGCGACCAGCGCGCCGAACGGGCCGCCGCCGTCGGCGACGTTGCGGGTGGCGATGCGGACGCTTTCGGCGAGCCAGCCGTGTTCCAGGTCGGCGGCGGCGGAAACGGTCATTTCTTCAGCTCTCCCATGGTCTTTCAGGTACCGGTGATGTGCTCGGGGCGGATCGGGACACGGGGCAGCTCGAGCCCGGTGGCCGCGCGGATGGCGTTGGCGATGGCCGGCGTCGCGGAGATCGTGGGCGGCTCCCCGACGCCGCGCACGCCGTACGGGGAATGCGGGTCGGGCCGTTCCAGCACATCGATGCGCATCGGCGGCATGTCGAGCACGGTCGGGATCAGGTAGTCGGTGAAGGACGGGTTGCGCACCTTGCCGTCGACGACCTGGATCTCCTCCATCACGGCCAAACCGAGGCCCTGTGCGGAACCGCCCTGGATCTGGCCGAGCACGGCGTCGGGGTTCAGCGCCTTGCCGACGTCCTGCGCGCAGTCCAGCTGCACGACCTTGACCAGGCCCAGCTCCACGTCGACGTCCACCACCGCGCGGTGGGCGGAGAAGCCGTACTGCACGTGGGCGTCGCCCTGGCCGGTCTCCGGGTCCAACGGGTAGGTCTTGCGGTGGTGGTACTCGCGGGTCTCCTCGACGATTTCCTCGCCCAGCAGCTCGGCCAGCCCGGTGAGCACCTCGCCGTCAGCGGCGACGACCTTGCCGCCGGCCAGCGACATCCCGGCAGCCGAGCGGGCGAGCCGACGCTCAGCCAGCGCGTACACCGCATCGGCCACGGCACGGCAAGCGTTGCGCACCGCGCCGCCGGTGATGTACGTCTGGCGAGAAGCCGAGCTGGAACCCGCGTCGCCGACGCTCGTGTCGGCCGGGTGCACGGTCACCCGCGGCACGCCCAGCTCCGTCCGCGCGATCTGCTGTTGCAGCGTGACGAGGCCCTGTCCCACCTCGGCCGCGGCGGTGTGGACCATCGCCACCGGCTCGCCGCCGATGACCTGCAGCCGCACGCGAGCCGTCGAGTAGTCGTCGAGGCCCTCGGCGTACGAGATGTTCTTGATGGTCACGCCGTAGCCGATGCCCCGGACCACTCCTTCGCCGTGCGTCACGTTCGACGCGCCGCCAGGCAGGTCGCGGATGTCCACGGCACCAGTGCGTTCCGGCGGCAGCGGCATGTCCTTCAGCCGCTGGACCAGCTCGCCGACCGGCGCCGGGAAGTCCACGACCTGGCCGGTGACGTTGGTGGAGCCCTCGCTCATCGCGTTGCGTATCCGCAGGTCCGCGGGGTCCATCCCGAGCGCGGCGGCGAGTTTGTCCATTTGGGACTCGTACGCGTACGTCGGCTGCACCGCGCCGAGGCCGCGCATCGCGCCGCACGTCGGGTTGTTGCTGTACACGCCCCAGCCTTCGATCTTCGCGTTCGGCACGTTGTACGGGCCGACGCTGAGCGTCGTGCCGTTGCCGACCACCACCGGGGTCTTGGACGCGTACGCGCCTCCATCGAAGTACATCCGCGCACGGACGTACACGAGGTCGCCGTCCTTCGTCGCACCGTGCTCGTAGTACATCTTCGCCGGGTGACGGTGCACGTGACCGAAGAAGGACTCTTCGCGGTTGTAGACCATCTTCACCGGACGGCCGGTGCGAAGCGCCAGCAGGCACGAGTGGATCTGCATGGAAAGGTCTTCACGCCCGCCGAACGCGCCGCCGACGCCGGACAGCGTGAGCCGCACCTTCTCCGGCGGCAGGCCGAGCGCCTTGGCCGTTTGCCGCTGGTCGACGTGCAGCCACTGGGTGGCGAGGTAGAGGTCGACCCCGCCGTCGTCGTCCGGCACGGCCAGCCCTGACTCCGGGCCGAGGAACGCCTGGTCCTGCATGCCGATCTCGTAAACGCCGGAAACCACCACCTCGGCGGCCGCGTCCGGGTCGCCCTTGAGGATCCGCTGGTAGCGCACCAGGTTCCCGTCCGGGTGCAGCTTCGGCAGGGTGCTGTCGTGCGCGGCGCGCTCGGGGTCGGTGATCGGCTCCAGTACCTCGTACTCGACCTCGATCTCCTTGAGCGCCTGCCGCGCGATCTCGGGGTGGTCGGCGGCGAGGATCGCCACCGGCTCACCCTGGAACCGCACGCGGTCCTCGGCCAGCGCGGGAGTGTCCTGGTACTTGAGGCCGTAGATGTTCTCGCCCGGCACGTCCTCGTGGGTCAGGACCGCGTGCACCCCGGGCTGGGCCAGCGCGCGGGAAACGTCGAGGCGCACGATGCGAGCGTGTGGATGCGGGCTGCGCAAAGTCGCGCCCCACAGCATGTCCTCGTGCCACAGATCGGAGGAGTACGCGAATTCGCCGCGCACCTTGAGCGTGCCGTCGGGGCGCAACGGGCTCGCGCCGATGCCGCCGCTGACGGTTTCGGCCAGATCCTGCGGGGACCGGGCCGGGGCTGACCTGGTCATCCGGCCTCCTCGACGGACGCGGCGAGCCGCGGCTGTGTCGCCACGTCGGCCAGGCACGGCGCCGATGATTCGGACCTGCAAGCAGTCCTCATGCGTTTTCCTTTCGCGCCGCGGCCAAACGCACCGCGTCCAAGATCTTCTCGTACCCGGTGCAGCGGCACAGGTTGCCCGCCAGCGCTTCGCGGATCTCGGCGTCGCTCGGGTCGGTGGTGCGCGCGACGAGGTCGTGCGCCGTCACCAGCAGGCCGGGGGTGCAGAAGCCGCACTGCACGGCGCCACACTCCACAAAGGACTCCTGAATCGGGTCCAGCTTGTCGCCGTCGGCGAGGCCTTCGACGGTCCGCACCTCGCGGCCCTCCGCCTGACCGGCCGCGACCAGGCACGAGCACACCGGGACACCGTCGAGGTACACCGTGCAGGAACCGCATTCGCCTTGTTCACAAGCGTTCTTCGAGCCCGCCAGCCCCAGCCGCTCGCGCAGCACGTACAGCAGGCTCTCGCCTTCCCAGACGTTGTCCGCCTGGCGCTTTTCGCCGTTCACCACCACGTTCACGCGCATTCGGCCTGCCTCCCGCCGCAGTAGTCGGTCCAGGCCCAGGTCAGCGTCCGCCGGGCGAGGACGGACAGGGCGTGCTTGCGGTAGTCCGCGCTGCCGCGGACGTCGTCGATCGGGGCCGCGGCCTGCGCGACCAGCTCGCCGAACCGGCGTTTCACCGAGTCAGCGAGCGCGCGGGGCCGGTCCCACTGGTCCTCGGCCGCCAGCTCGCCGGCGATGAACTCCTCGGCGTCGACGGCGCGGCGCGGGGTCGGGGCGGCCGAGCCGACCCCGGTCCCGACCCGGCGCTCGCCCGGGTGCAGCGCGAGGCCGAAGGCGCAGACGGCGATGACCATCGCGTTGCGCGTGCCGACCTTGCTGAACTGCTGCGGACCGGCGGCGGGCGCGAGGTGGACGGCGGTGATCAGCTCGTCCGGCTCAAGAACGTTGCGCTTCACCCCGAGGTAGAAGTCCTTCGCCTCGACGCGGCGGGTGCCTCGCACCGACGCGATCTCGACCTCGGCTCCATCCGCGAGCAGCGCCGGATGCGAGTCACCCGCGGGCGAGGCCGCGCCGAGGTTTCCGCCGACGCTGCCGCGGTTGCGGATCTGCGGCGAGCCCACCGTCCGGGCGGCCATGGCGAGCCCGGGCAGGCGGTCGCCGAGTTCCGCGATGATCCGGGTGTACGGCGTCGCGGCGGCGATCCGGATCCGGCCGTCCACCGTGTCATGGCCGTACAGCTCGGCGACGCGGTTGAGGTCGAGCAGCGCGGGCGGGCGGCGGTGGTCGAAGTTGATCTCCACCAGCACGTCCGTGCCGCCCGCGACGGGCACCGCGTCCGGGTGCGCCGCCTTGGCCGCCAAGGCCTCGGCCAGCGAGGCGGGGCGCAGGAACTCCATGACGTCCTTTCAGTTCCAGGCCGGGCCGGCGGGCGGCGCGTCGTCGCGCAGCACGGTGCCCTCGATCAGGCCGTACGGCCGGTCGGCGGCGTGGAACACCTCACCGGGGTTGTCCAGGCCGAACGGTGAGAGATCGGTCAGGAAGTGGTGTTTGTTCGGCAGCGAAAGCCGGATCTCGACGATTTCGGGCACCGTCTCCAGCACCCGCGTACCCATCGCGTACAGCGTCTGCTGCAGCGAGAGGCTGTACGTTCCTCCGAACGCGTCGAGCAGCGACGCCAGCGCCGTGTCGTACGCCTTGGTCCAGTCGGCCTCGTCGCCGGCGAAGCGCCAGGTCGCGGACACCGCCGTGGCCAGGATCCGGTCCTTCGTCTCGGCGAGGGTGGTGTACTCCTCGCGCGGGAAACCCCAGAATTCCGAGTCCGTGGTGTTCAGCACCGTCAAGTCACGTACGCCGCCCAGCACCCAGGCGCGCTCGCCGTCGTAGGTCACGGTGGTCGCGCGGGTGCCGCCGCCGGAGCGGGCGAACGAGTGGTGCGCGGGCCGGCCGCCGACCTGCAGCCGCTGCCACGGGTACGACTCGACCTCGACGCGCGCCGTGTGGATGCTCTCCTGCGAAGTCACGAAGTGGCGGGACAGCCGCAGGGCGTAGTCCTCGATCTCGCCGATCCCCTCGCGGGCGAACGCGTGCACCGTGTTCTTCTGCGTGTCGGTGGCCAGGACCTTGTCATTGGCCCCGGTCAGGTGGGTGTCGCTCATGTCGCCCGAGAGCGACACGCTCACGTTGAGGTCGGTGATCCGGTGCTCGTCGCCGTCGCGGTCGACGCGCACGAGCCGGTTCTCCGCCTTCCCGTAGCGGTTGTCACCCAGAACGATCGCCATGGTCTTCCCTTCCCGCGCTCTGCCTTCGATGTCTTGCAGTACACACGCCGCGACGTGGCGCGGACCACGGCAGATCCACTGAAAGGAGCGGGGTGCGCGGGGCCGGATTTCGTAGATTCCTCCAAACGACGCGCCCGGTGGGGTGTGCGGTACTGATGAGGTCCGGACACGGAAGGCCGGAAGCTCGGAAGGAGGTGCGGGGTGCGGCTCGGTGCGCTGCTGGACACGCCGGGGCTCGGGCTGACGCTGCTGGCCGGTGCCGACGCGCTGGACCGCGAGTTCGAGCGCGTGTTCCAGGCGACCCTGCAGGATCCGACGCGGTACCTGGACGGCGGCGAGATCGTGCTGTGCGGCCTGCGCTGGCTGCCCGGTCCCGCCGACGCGGACGAGTTCGTCGGCACCCTGGCCGCGGCGGGCGTGGTCGCGCTGGGCGCGGGCACGGCCGAGGTCGGCGGCCCGGTGCCGGAGCACCTGGTGGAATCGTGCCGCCGGGTCGGGCTGCCGCTGTTCGAAGTGCCGCTTTCGGTGTCCTTCGCGACGGTGACGGAACGCGTGATCCTCGGCCTGGCCGCCGAGCGCGAAGCCCCGGCGCAGGACTCGCACCGGCGGCTGATCGCGGCCGTCACCGAAGGCCGTGGGCTGCCCGCGCTGGTGGCCGCGGGCGCGGCCGAGCTGGCCGCGGACTGCTGGGTGCTCAGCGCGACGGGCCGCCTGATCGCCGGCCCGGACTCCCTGCCTGCCGATCGGCGCGCGGCCCTCGCCCGGCACTTCCTGCGGGCCGAACGCCTGCCGTTGACCGTGAGTCCCCAGACCGACGCGGCCGCCCCGGTCACCCTCTTCGCCGCGGCGAGCCGGTCCGGGCACCGCGTGGCCAGCTGGTTCCTGGTGGTCGACGGCGACTGCTCGGCCTGGCCGTCGTGGCGGCGGGAGCTGGCGCTGGAGCTGGCCCCGCTGGTCGGGTTGGAGCGAACGCGCGTCGACGAAGCCAAACGCATCGAAAACCGCGCAGCCGAGCCATTGCTGAGACTGGCGCTTTCCGACTCGCCGACGGCCGAGCTGGCGTCCCGGCTGGCAGCGGCGGAGTTCCCCGTGCGGGAGCAGCTGGTGGCGCTGTCCGCCGAAGTCACCGGCGGCGGCCCCGGCCTGACGCCGGTGCTGGTCGAAGAACTGCTGGCGGCCGTCTCCGGGCCGACGCTCGTCGGCACCGTGGACGGTGAGACTTTCGGCCTGTTTCCCGCATTCCTGCGCCTCGACCGCGTGGCGGCGGACCTGCGCGAGGCCGTTCGCATCCTCGAGCCGGCGCTGGGTTCGGCGCGGCTGGCCATCGGGCTGAGCCGGGCGCCGGACGCGGCCGGGCTGCGCGCGGGAATCCAGGAAGCCCGACACGCGCGGACGCTCGCGGCGCTTTCGCCCGGACGCGCGAGCGTGCTGGCGGGCGACGAGGTCGCGTCCCACCTGCTGCTGCTCGCCGCCGTGCCGGACGACCTTCGCCGTTCCTTCGGCGAGAAGGTGCTCGGCCCGGTCCTGGCCTACGACGCCGCGCACGGCTCCGAACTACTGGGCACGCTGAAGGCCTTCCTCGAGCACTCGGGCTCCTGGACGCAGACGTCCGCCGCGCTGCACCTGCACGTGAACACCCTGCGGTACCGGGTGAGCCGGATCTCGGACCTCACCGGACGGGACCTGGGCCGGTTCGCCGACCGCGTCGACCTCTACCTGGCGGGCTGCTTCACGCAGGGCTGGGGCTGGTCATGAGGTGCGCCCGTCGTGGACCGCTTCCAGCGCCCATTCCGCGCGCGGCTGGTTGTGCAGCCGCCAGTAGTGCTCGGCGATGTCGTCCGGATCGAACGCGGTACCCGGGGCGACCGCGCCGGCGACGGTAACCGAGGCACAGCGCTGTTTGAAATACAGTGCAGCTCAGGATGTTGCTCGGCGAACAACGCCACCAGCGTCCGCACGCCCGCCTTGCCCAGCGAAAGACTGCTGTAACCCGCCTTCGGCTCCGGCATCCCGCCGGTGACCAGGAAGGTGCCGTGGCCCCGCGCGGCCATTGCCGGCGCCAAGTGCGCCGCGGCCACGTACGCGCCGAGCACGTTGACCCGCCACCGGTCCAGGTGCTCGTCGACGGTCAGCTCGCCCGGGGTGTCCGGCCGGATCACGGCGGCGTTGTAAACCACCACTTCGGGCCGCCCGAGGTCCGCGACGGCCGCGTCCAGTGCCGTGCGCAAGGACCTCTCGTCCGCGACATCCGCCTGGTACGGCCCGGTGCGCGAGATCAGCCCGGTCTCGAACCCTTCACGCTCGAAGCGGCGCGCCACGGAACGGCCGATGCCCGGCCCCGCCCCGATCACGATCGTCACCGGCATGCCCGGCTCCTTCCCTCGGTCTCCTCGACCGTAGGGCCTGACACCAGTGTGAACGTCAAATCGACTGACCGGTTGGTTGCTAGCCTGGGGCATGGCTCGCGACGCGGAACAGACGAAACGCCGGCTTCTCGACGCCGCCACCGCCGAGTTCTCCGGCTACGGCATCGCGGGCGCGCGCGTCGATCGGATCGCCGCCGCCTCGGGCTGCAACAAGGCGATGATCTACTCCTACTTCGGCAGCAAAGAGCAGCTGTTCGACGCCGTCTTCGACGAGCGGACGAAGGCGTTCTTCGCCGCCGTGCCGTTCGACGCCGGCGACCTCGCCGGCTACACCGGGCGCGCGTTCGACTACTACGAGGACCATCCCGAGACGCTGCGGCTGTCCACCTGGTACCGGCTCGAACGGCCCGCCGACGAGCACCTGCGCGCGATCACCGAGGCGAACGACGTCCGGCTCGGCGAGATCGGCCGCGCACAGCGGGCGGGCGAGGTGCCGGAGCACTACTCGCCCGTGCAACTGGTCGTGCTGATCCAGGCGCTGTCCGCGGCGTGGCACACCACGAATCCGGAACTCGGTCCTCGGCTGCCCGCCGATCGGGCCGAACGGCGGCTTACCCTCGTCGACGCCGTTCAGGGATTGCTTGCGCGGAAATAGTCAGGACTTTCTTTGGCGCGCAGTGCGGAAAACAACGAAAAAATAACGGCCCCGACGAGAACAGCGAGTGCGGCAGCGGACAACCCGGTGTAAACGGCCGGCGCCGAGAACGGCGGAATTCCGGTGAAGGCCTCGATTCCGATGACGGCCGTCAGCACCGCGTCCGCGACAACGGCGAGCCACACCAGCCGAAGGCGCTGCCGCTCGGCCAAGCCGGTGAACCGCAGCAGCCAGGCGAGCCCGGGCAGCACCAGGATCGCGTGCATGGCCACGGCGTGCAGGGGTTTCAGCGCACCCGCCGTGGTGTAGGCCAGCTGAGCGTTGCCGCCACGCGATTCGCCGACGCCGCGGGCGATCATCACCGCGCCGGTCGCGAGCGCGACCATCAGCACCAGCAGGCCGAACCGCACCGCGAGCCGCTGACTCGGCGACATCACGCCCGGCGAGAGGAAGGCCGCGATGGTGAAGCCGAGCCCGGTCAGCACGATCACCGCGCCACCGGCGGCGAGCGTCATCGAAACGGCCGTGTCGAAGCCGGTCTCGAAGTTGAAATGCGACAGGACTCCGCGCCACGCCTGCATCGTCACCAGCACCACCTCGGCCACACAGGCGAGGAGGAACGCGCCGAGCAGCACCGTCCGGCCCCGGACCGTGAGGTACGAGGTCGCCCACGCGACCGTCGCCAGGGTGAGGCCGAACGACAACCCGAATGTGACCGCTTTGCGCAGTGAAACCGGCCCGAGCCAGGAGCCGCCGGAAGCCAGCAGCACCACGGCGTTCACCAGCCCACCGGCGAAGAGCACGGCACCCACCACGTACGCGGCGCGCTCGACTCGCCGGCCGTCGCGCCAGATGCGGCCCGCGGCCGCCACCATCGGTGTCATACGCCGAGTCTGGTGCCACGACAACGTTTCGTCGTCGTGCCGGTGTCGACACCAGCGTACGCAGGTTTACGTACGCCGGTCGCTTTAAAAAGGAACAAAAAGCCCCGGTAAAGGAATTCTGGAATTATTGACCGGGAGATGACTTTACGCGTGGGACGCGACACTCGGGAGGAGGATGCAAGGTCGGCTCCGGAGTTCTACCCTGAAGTCATGTACATAGCCTTGCTGACATACACAGCGCCTCGAAACGAAGTCGACTACGCACTTCCGGAACACGCGGATTGGGTGCGCTCGCACTTCTCGCACGGCTTGTTCCTGGTTTCCGGAAAAGGAAACGGGGATGCCGACCAGGTCATCCTCACCCGCCCGTGCCTGCGCGGCAAGCTGGACGCCGTGCTCGCCACCGACCCCTTCGTCATCCAACGCCTCGCGCGCTACACCGTGATCGAGTTCTCCGCCACCCGCACGTCCCACGAATTCCACGCCATCAACGAGGCACTCGCCTCCTGAACCGGTCGAAGGCCCGCGCGCAGGTGGCCTCCGGCATCGTCGCCCGCCACCTGCCGGCCGTAATGCCGTCGTCTGCTCGCCTATGATCGCGGAGACCGACGCACCGGCACGGGAGAGCACATTGAAGACGCCCGACCTCGTCTTCCGAGGCCGCCGCCTCACCGGAGATCGCGCACTGGTGATGGCCATCGTCAACCGCACGCCCGATTCGTTCTACGACCACGGCGCCACCTTCGAAGAGCAGCGCGCGCAGGACGCCGTCCGCCGCGCCCGCGCCGAGGGAGCGGACCTCATCGACATCGGCGGAGTGCCCGCCGGCCACGGCCCCGAAGTCAGCACCGCGGAAGAGATCAGCCGCGTCGTGCCGACTGTCGCCTGGGCCCGCGAGACCTTCCCGGACCTCGTGATCAGCGTCGACACCTACCGCGCCGAAGTCGCCGATGCCGTCTGCCGCGCCGGCGCGGACCTGGTCAACGACAACTGGGCCGCCGTCGAACCGGAGATCCTGGACGTCGCCGCGCAGTACGGCGCCGGGTACATCTGCGCGCACACCAACGGTTTGCAGCCGCGGACGGAAGCCGTCCGGCCCGAGTACGACGACGTCGTCAAGGCCGTGATCGAAGGCACCACCGCGCTGGCCGAGCGGGCGCTGGAACGCGGGGTGCCGCGCGAGGGCATCATGATCGACCCCTGCATCGACTTCGGGAAGAACTCCTACCAGTCGCTGGAGCTGCTGCGGAACGTCGAAACGCTGACCGAGACCGGCTGGCCGGTGCTGATGGCGCTGTCGAACAAGGACGTGATCGGCGAGACGCTGGACGTGCCGGTCGGCGAGCGCGTGAGCGGGACCCTCGCGGCGACGGCGGTGGCTGCGCTGCACGGAGCCGCGATGTTCCGCGCGCACCAGGTGCGCGAGACCCGGCACGTGGTCGAGATGGTGGCCAGCATCGCGGGCACCCGCCCGCCCGCGAACGTGGTGCGTTCGCTGTGATCCGCGAGATCTGGCCCGGCACCCGCGACCTGGCCGACGCCGACCTGGAAGAGCTGTACTCCTACCCGGCGGACCCGAAGTGGCTGGCGGTGAACTTCGTTTCCAGCGCCGACGGCGCCGTGACGGTCGACGGCCGCTCGGCCACGCTGTCGACCCCGGCGGACCGGGTCGTCTACCGGCTGGGCAACGACCTCGCCGATGTCGTGCTGGTCGGTGCGGGGACGGCGTTGATCGAGGGTTTCGAAGGCGGTCAGCCGGACCCGCAGGCGGCCGAACGCCGCCGTCGCCACGGCCTGGCCCCGATCGCACCGGTCGCGGTGGTGACTTCGGGCCGCTCGCTGCCCCCGGACGCACCGGTGATCACGAAGGCCACGGTGCCCACGATCGTCATCACCAGTGAGGCCGCGCCCGCGGACCTGCGCTCGGCATGGTCCGCAGCGGGCGCGGACGTACTGGTCGCCGGCACCGACACCGTGGACTTCCACGCAGCCGTCGACGGTCTGGTCGCCCGCGGCCTGACCCGCATCGACTGCGAGGGCGGCCCGCACCTGTTCGCCTCGCTCGCCGCCGCCGGAGCGGTCGACGAGCTGCGTCTCACGATCGCCCCGCTCCTGGTCGCCGGCACGGCGTCCCGCATCGCCGCCGGCGCCGGGTTGGACCCGGCCCGGCTGGAGCTGGCCTCGGTTCTGGTCGAAGACGGGACGCTTTTGCTGCGGTACCTGCTTTAGGCGCGGTTGCCTGCGGTGTCTCAGCGCTGATGGTGCTCGTAGAAAGCACGGACGCGGGCGGCTTTGCCCGCGGCGTCCAGTTCCACGACGTCGAGCACGCGATTGCCGTTCTCCCGGTGGTAGAACAGCGCGTACCCGTCCGGGCTGCTCAGGAGTGCCTCTTCGGTGAGCCTCAAGTCCGGCGCCAGTTTCAGCCCCTGCTCGAAATGCAGGCGCAGCTCCTCCCGGCCGCGCAGCCGCCCGTCGGCCCGGCCCCACCGGCGGACCACGGTGGACGCCACGAAGTCGATGTCCTCGGCGTAACAGGCCATGACCGCGTCGAGGTCCCGGGCTCGCCAGGCCGCAAGCCAGGCATCAACGTGCGCCCGAGCATCCATGGTCGCAGTATGCCCGCGTCGGGAGACGTCCGCGATCAAGGAAGACGCGGGCGGGCGGGTTTCCGGGCCAGGACTCGACGCTCCGGGTTCCCGGCCCGGGCTCATCGGTCGCGGGTCTGGCCCAGCAGCTCGACGTACGGGGCCGTCCGCAGGTCCCCGCCCTTCAGCTCGGCAGTCCGTTCCGCGCCCAGCACTCCGATCCCCTCTTGGTAGGTCGCGCCGCCGCGGACGCCCAGCGGCAACGAGATCCCCGGCGACGCCGGGGAGTACACCGTGAGCGGCCCGCCCTCGATGAGCGCCCGGATGTTCGCGGCCACGACGTCGGCCTGCATTCCGGCCGCCCGCGCCATCTTCGCCTCCGGCAGGTCCACCAGGTCGCCGAGCGCGAAGACCCGCTCGTGGCCGGCGACGCGAAGGTGCGGAGTCACCCGTAATGTCCCGGCCGTCGTCCGCGCCGGAGAGCCGGAAAAGTAGCCGGAAGCCGGCGCGACGCCGAAGCAGCGAAACCACACTCCGGCGCTCACCCGGTGCCCCGAACGCGTCGTCACGGTGAACGCTTTCGATTGTCCTGCCTGGGAAACCGGATCCTCCGTCAGGCTGGTGCCCAGGAGCAACGTCACGCCCAGCGCGTCGAGCTGGCGGCGCAGCTCCGCGCGGAACTCGTCCGGGTACTGCCCGCCGAGCACGTCCGCCGCGGGGTCGACAATCGTCACGGCCTTGTCCGGCCAGCGGTCTTTGATCTCGCCGGTCAGCTCCAGCCCGACCGGGCCGGCGCCGAGCAGCAGCACCGCGTCGGCCTCGGCCACGGCCTCCCTCGCGGCGTGGAGCCGGCCTTTCGCCGCGGTGGTACCGAAAACGTCCATCTTCGCCGGTAACGGATACGCCGACCCCGTGGCGAGCACGACGTAGTCGGCCACCACCCGCTCGCCCGACGAGAGCGTCACCTCGCCGCAGCTGTCGCCGACCTGCACGACGTGGTCGCGGAGAATTCGGCCGTGCCTGAGCAAGTTCTCGTACGGCAGGAAGATCCGGTCCGTCCACTCGGGATCGACCAGCGCGCGCAACGCCGCATTGTGGTGCACGAACTCCTCCCGCGGCTCGACGAGCACCACCTCCGCCACGTCGTCGAGCGCCTTCGCCACCGCGATCCCGCCGTAGCCGCCGCCGGCCACCACCACTCTCGCCATCGCGCCCCCTTGGTTCGCCATACGAACAGTTCGTAGTACGAACCTTACGTTAGTTCGCACTACGAACTGTCGTCAAGTAGGCTTCGCACCGGGAGGAGCCATGACGAAGACAGTGCCCACCGCGGACATCGAGCTGGCGGGTTCCCTGGTGCGGCTTTCGCATCTGGTGCAGCACGTGTTCGCCGACGTCAGCCGTCAGCACGATCTGACGCCGCAGCAGGCTCAGCTGCTGTGCGTGCTGATGGACGGGCCGCTCGGGATGTCGGAGCTGGGCCGGGTGCTGCACCTGGAGAAGTCCAGCCTCTCCGGCCTGGTCGACCGGGTGGTGCGCCGCGCGCTGGCCACGCGCGGCCAGCACCGCACCGACCGCCGCACCTGCCAGGTCACCCTGACCGACGAGGGCCGCGCCCTGGCCTGCGCCACCCACGACGGCATCACCGCCGAACTGGCCACCCTCCTCGCCGACCTGCCCCCAACCCACCGAACCCGCCTCGGCGCCGACCTCACCCACCTGCTCGCGGGCACCCACCTGGCCTGACCTGCGAAGCCCTCGGGCATCGGCCCGGACCGGTAGGTGTGCCCGGCATCAGCCCGAGTTGCCAAGCGCGCCTGGGCAGCAGCCCGAAGCAGCAGTGCCCGGACCATCGGTCCGAACCACCACGCGCCTCGGGCATTTCAGGCCAAACCACCAGTCGCCCCAGGGCATCAGCCCGAACTTCCAGTCGCCACAGGGCAACAGTCCAAACCACCACGTACCTCGGAGCCTCAGTCCGGACTAGCAGCCGCCTTGGGGCCACAAGCCCAACCCCGGGTCTCCGGACCCGGCGCGCCAGCCCGACACCTGAGCCCGGGCCGACCACCAAGCACCCCAGGACATCAGCCCGAAGCACCAGTCATCCCGTAGCCCCAACCCAGACCACCACTCACCTCGGTCCCTCGGCCCGGACTGCCAGCCGCCTTGGGGCGCCAGCCCAGCCCTCGGACTTTCGGTCCTGGCACGCCAGGCCGCCGCGAGCACCAGCCCGACACCGGCCCCCGGCCGACCACCAGTCCCCCGGCGCACCAGCTCCGGCACCGCCGGCTGCCGCGGACACGTCTGCCCACCGCTTGCCCTGCAACCAAGGCTCTGCAGCCCCACCGCCGCAGCCCAACTCGAAGCGAGTCACCGCAGCGAGCGGCCGGACCCCGCAAAGCCGCAGCCCGCGCCGCAAGCCGCTACCAGCGTCCCGACCCGCCGCTACTCACCTCTCACGCGACCGGAAGCAGCTCGAACCCCGCCTTCCCGAACGATTCGCCGTTCACCTGGATTTCCAGCGCGTGCGGTCCCGGGTGGTACACGCGAGTGGTGATCAGCCGGAACGAGTGGGTCCGCTCGACCACCAGCTCTGCCCCCGGCTCGAGGGTTTTCGTGGTGAGTTTGAAGACCTTGGGGGTGGTGGAGCCGTTGGCTTTGCGGTGGTGCACCACGTAGTCGACGACCAGGTTGGCGGGCTCAGTGCTCGTGTTTCGCAGCGTGCAGCTGAAACCGAGGTCGTCGCCGACTGTCACGGATTCGTCCGAGAGCGCGGGACCGTCGAGGGTGATGCCGGACGGCGGGGCGAAACCCAGCAATGCCAACGCATCCGCGTCGCCCTGCTTGATCAGCGTGCGGAGGCCGTGGCGCACGAGTTGCGCGGTCTGCTTTCCGGCGTCTGCGGACGACCAGCGAGCTGCGGCCGAGACTGCGACCTCCGGGCGGCCGCGGCTCAGGTCGTTCAGATGATTGGCGACGGAACGCCGCACGTACGCGGACTCGTCGCGGTAGAGCGCGTCGAGGATCGGCACCGTCACGCCCGGCCGCTCCACGATCGCGGTGACCCGCCTTGCCCACGGCAGCAACGGCCGCGTGCCCTCCGAAGCCAGCCGGCGGACATGTTCGTCGGGGTGTTCGGTCCAGCTCAGCACCTTCGGCAGCGCGCGTTTTAGGTCGGCGTCCAGCAGCGGGCGGACGGCGAACTCGGCGGTGAGCCGCGGGGTGAGGTCGGCAAGCAGGTCGAGCGCCGCGTCGAACGCCGCCGTCCCACCGTTTTCGAGCGCCCGCGACGAGACCGCCTCGGTGACCGGCCAGATCATCCAGCCGGTGAAGGTGTCGTCGGCCAGCGCCCGGCGCACCACGTCCTCCAGCTCGCGATAGCCGCCGGGCAGGTCGGTCAGCAACGCGTCGCGCAGCAAATCGGTGCGCTGACGCAAGCCGAGCCCGGTCAACCGCGCCCGGCCGAGCGCCGGGAACCGCAGACCCGGCGCCGCGGTTTTCAGGCTCGCGGCCAACCCCTTCGCTACCCGCGCGTTGAGCAGCTCGTCTGCCAGTGGCATCGCTTCCCCCTCTGTTACACACATCACTATAGCGTATGTAGCGCTACAGTTGCTACATGGACATCGTGAACGGCAGCGCCAAGGACCGGCTCCTGCTCGCCGCCGCCCAACTGCTCGACGGCGCCGAAGCCCACTCGGTGTCCACCCGCGCGATCTGCGAGCGGGCCCACGTCCAGGCGCCGACGCTTTACCACCACTTCGGCAGCAAACAGGGCCTGCTCGACGCCGTGGTCAACTTCGGCTTCACCCAGTATCTGGAGAGCACCGACAAAATCGATCCGGACGCGGATCCGGTCCAGCAGATCCGCGACGGCTGGGACCGGCACGTCAAGTACGGACTGCACCACCCGGCCTTCTACGTGCTGCTCTACGGCCAGATCAGGCCCGGTGAGCCGTGCACGCTCACTTCCAGCGCAGAGGAGATGCTGCGCAACCTGTTCACCCTCGTCGCCCGCCAGGGCCGGCTGCGCACCACTCCCGCAGAGGCCGCGCGGCAGGTCGCGGCCGCCAACTCCGGCGTCACGCTGAGCCTGATCGCACAGCCCGAATCGAACCCCGACCTGGCGATGTCACACCAGGTCCGCGAGTCCGTGCTGGCCGGGCTGCTCACCGACGAGCCCGCCAAGGAACCGTCCACCGTCGGCGCGCTCGCGGTCGCTTTGTCGACCGCGCTGGACTCGCAAGCCGCCGAGTTGACCGCGACCGAGCAGAGCATGTTGCGCGAATGGCTCAGTCGCCTCGCCCTCTGACTCGTGCTACATTCGCTACAGTTCAATCTGTAGCCAATGTAGGGGGTGTGGGGTGACAGTACGACTCGGCCGGTTCGGCGCCTGGATGAGCCCGGCGACCGACGAGCAGACGCGTCGGAAAACCGCTGTGGAAGCGGAGAAACTGGGCTACGACGCCGTGTGGTTCGGCATCGGCAGCGGCACGGTCGAAGACCTGGCCTACTTCGAGGAGGTACTGGCGGCGACCGAGACCGTCACCGTCGCCACGGCGATCGTGAACATGTGGACCAACGACGCGGGCCGGATCGCCGCGTCTTACCACCGTTTGATCGAGCGTTACGGCAACCGGTTCCTGCTCGGCGTCGGCGTCGGCCACCCGGAATCCGTGGCCCAGTACGAAAGTCCGTACGCGAAGATGGTCGGTTACCTCGACCGGCTAGACGCCGAGGGCGTGCCGAAGGAGGGCCGGATCCTGGCCGCGCTGGGCGACAAGTCGTTGAAACTGGCCGCGGACCGCATGCTGGGCGCGCACCCGTACCTCGTGCCCCCTGCGCACACCGGGCACGCTCGCAAGATCCTGGGCCCGGACGCAATCCTCGCCCCCGAGCACAAGATCGTGGTGGAGGAGGACGCGGAAGCGGCGCGGCTGATCGGGCGGCCGTTCGTGGAGAAGCCGTATTTGGGGCTGCGCAACTACGTGAGCAACCTCCGCCGGCACGGCTACACCGAGGAAGACGTCGCGGGCAGCGGCACCGACCGGCTGATCGACGACCTCGTCCTGCACGGCTCACCCGCGACGATCGCGAACCGGCTCGGCGAGCACCTGACCGCGGGCGCCGACCACGTGGGGATCCACGTACTGGGCCCGGACATCCTGACGGGGTACCGAAAACTGGCCGAGGTGGTGTTCTGACCATCGAGGAATCGGTCCTGGCGACGGATCTCGGGGTTTCCGAGCGCCAGTAGCGCATCGTGCATACGGCAAAGCACATAAGGGAAAGCGGAGAACCCTGCCGACGCACGTGAATATCGGGATGCTCGTGATCGTTTCCCGATGCTCGGCTCACTTGCGTTCACGAGTCGATCAAGCCGCCGCCAGCCAGCCGCGCATTGGCAGCGAGCAGGACACCTTGGGCGAGTTCCCGCATCTCCGCGCGGATTGCTTCATCGTCACGGTTTGCCGCCAGTGTCTCGTCCCAGGCTTCCAGCGGCTGGAGCATCAGCCCGATCTCGGCTGCATTGTCACAGGACCACCGCAAACTCCACAGTGAACGCGCTCCCGCTTCGGGGAGCAGAGTGCCGGCGATCATCTGGCGGGCGATGTCACGGGCAACGACCCACGGGGCCTGCGACGCGTCAATCGGCACCACGCCGAGGTCTGCGAGCAGCTGCCGAACGAGCGGCACAGCATCGGAGAGAAGCAGGCGGGTTGCCGACTCGCCGGCCAGCTCGGCCGTTGAAGGGCTCTCGACACCGGCGACGAGCAGATCGCAAGCCAGCCAGACCGCTTCACCGGGTCGGACCAGGTCCAGCAACAGATCAGCGTTGAGCCGTGACACCCGGTCGCGCAGTTCGTCAGGCAGGTTCTCCACGACCGCCAGTGAAACGCACGATCGCAGTGATCGTTACCGAATATCCGCGAGAACTTTCCGGTCACCAGAGCAGGCGACACCGCGCAGACCGATCAGTCCTCGTTCTCTGAAGCGGCCTTCTTCGCAGCCTCGAAGGCTGAGCGGGCGGCGGTGAGATCTTTGGTCGCTTGGGTGGCGCGGGCTTCGGCGTCGGCGAGGCGGGTGCGGAGGTCGGTGACGCGCGCGTCGGCCTGTTCGGCTGCGTGTTCGGCGCGGATGAGGGTGCGGGCGGCCTCGGCGCGTTCTCGTTGGGCGGCGGCAGCTTTGCGGCGTTGTTCCTCGCGCCGGGCGTGAGCCTGGGCGCGTTCGCGTTCGCGGGCCTGACGGTCCTCCTCGGCCTTTTTCCTTTCCACAGAAGGAGAAGCTGCCTTTTTCGGTGCGGCCTTCGCCGGCGCAGATTTCGTCGGCGCGGGCTTCTTCGAAGCCACCGAAGAAACCGGCAAGGACAGCCACTGGTCCGCGTCCTGCTGGGCCATCGACGTCAGGCGTCCGGCCAGGGCCAGTTCGGCGACGGACGGGTCGGCGACCACTGCCTCCAGGGTTTCCTCCACTTCGCGCGCAACGGCGTCGCTGAGGCTGGGAGCGTCGGCCATGATGCGGCGGACCAGTTCGTTCCGACGGTGGGCCAAGTCGCGCAGTTCGGCGCCGGCGAGGTTCGTATGGGCCTCCCGCAGGCGTTGGCCCAGGGCGGCCAGCTCGGTCAGCGAGGCGGCGCCGTCGCGGGCCAGGCGGTTGATGACGAAGGCCGCGCGGGTCGGCTTGCGCAGCGCGCGGATCCGGGCGGCCAGCTCGCGGTCGCCGGCGGCCGTGGCGTCGCGCGCGGCGGCGGTGCGGGCCGCGACGAACTCGCCGGGCTCCCCTGAGTAGAGGGCCTCGGCGACGGTGTCGAAGTCCGGAACGTCCACCCCGCCACCGAACCACAACCGTGGTCCGATTGCGACGGACGGCGTAGCGTGAATGCCCCACCGCAGGTCAAGCAAGGCGAGGACGATGCCCATGACGTCATCGGCCCGGCTCGCGCTGGCAGCCAGCCCCCTGGTCGCCGGCGCGCTGCAGGCACTCCAGCGCGCGACCGGGCTGCCGGTCGCGATGGGCGGACCCGTGTCGGCGGGTTCGCGCTCCCTGGTGATCGACCAGCTCCGCGGCACGGCCACGCGCTCGTTGCAGCACTTGCAGGTCGCCACCGGCGCCGGGCTCGGCGGCAAAGCCGTGGCGCTGCGGCGGCCGTCCACGGTCACCGACTACCTGAATGCGCAAGGCATCACGCACAAATACGACCGGGCCGTGGCTCCCGAACAGCTGCGGGCCATCGTCGCGCTGCCGGTGTGCGTCGGGGATTCGACGCGCGCGGTGCTCTACGCCGCGACCCGCGATTCGATCACGTTCGGCGATCGGGTGCTGCGCGCCGCGACCGCGGTGGTGTCGAGGCTGGAGCGTGACATCGAGGTGGAGGAAGAGGTCCGCCGTCGCATCGCGACCCAGGCTTACGTTCCCCTGGGCGAGCCGCAACGTTTCTCGACACTCGCCGGGGAGCACCAGGAGCTGCAGGCCGAGCTGCTCGCAATCGCCGGTTCGATGCACGACGTCGAAGCCCGCGCGCGACTACTGGACGTTTGCGAACGCCTCCGCCCGGACGACGAAACCACCAGCGTCGACAGCGACATCACGCTCACCCCACGGGAGCTGGACGTGCTGCGGCTCGTGGGAGCCGGCTGCACCAACGACGAAATCTCCGCGGGGCTGGGACTGCGGGCCAACACCGTCAAGTCGTACCTCAAGCACGCGATGCGCAAGCTCGACGCGTCGAACCGGATCCAGGCGGTGAACCGGGCGCGCGCGGCCGGGCTGCTGGACCACCCGCACCACTGACCACCCCCTTTGTGGGGTGGCCGGTACCCCCGGCGGCGAGTCATCATCGCCGAGCGGGCGGTGCCGCCCGCAAGACAGCGAAGGGACCGGCACGTGTTCTACGACCTCGGCGTCCGCGATTTCCTCGACCGCGCGGAGTCCGTCTACCCGGACCGGATCGCGGTCGTGGACGAGCCCGACCAGCCCGCCGCGTCGTGGGGCGAGGTGACCTACCGGGAGCTGGCCCGCCGCGCCCGCGCGCAGGCCGCGAACCTCGACGCGCTCGGCGTGCCGGTAGGCGGGCGCGTCGCGATCGTTTCGCACAATTCCGCGCGGTTGCTGACGTCGTTCTTCGGCGTCTCCGGCTGGGGACGGGTGCTGGTGCCGGTGAACTTCCGGCTCGCCGCGGCGGAGGTGCGGTACATCGTCGAGCATTCCGGGGCCGAAGTGGTCATGATCGACCCGGAACTGAAGCCACTGCTGGACAGCGTCACCGCGAAGCACGTGTACGTGCTGGGCGAGCACGACGAGCAGATCTTCGGCGGTGACGGCGAGCCGCGGCCGTGGGCCGGCGACGAATCGGCCACAGCCACGCTGAACTACACCTCCGGCACCACCGCGCGGCCCAAGGGTGTGCAGCTCACGCACCGCAACCTCTGGCTGAATGCCGCCGTCTTCGGCCTGCACACCACCTTGAACGACAACGACGTCCTGCTGCACACCCTGCCGATGTTCCACGCGAACGGCTGGGGCATGCCGTACGCCGTCACCGGTCTCGGCGGACGCCACATCGTGCTGCGGAAAGTGGACGGCACGGAGATCCTCCGGCGCATCGAAGAGCACGGCGTCACGATCATGTGCGCCGCGCCCGCAGTGGTCACGGCCGCGCTCGACGGCGCCGCGAAGTGGGAAGGCGAAATACCGGGCCGCGATCGCGTGCGGATCGTGGTGGCCGGCGCGCCGCCGCCGACCCGCACCATCGAGCGGGTGCGCGCCGAGCTGGGCTGGGAGTTCATCCAGATCTACGGCCTCACCGAGACCTCGCCGCTGCTCACGGTGAACCGGTTCCGCAGCGAGTGGGCGGACCTCGACCCGCACGAGCAGGCGAAGCGCCTCGGCCGCGCCGGCACGCCCGCGCTCGGCGTGCGGGTGTCGATCGACACCGACGGCGAGGTGCTGGTCCAGTCGAACATGAACCTCGACGGCTACTGGGAGAACCCGGAGGAGACCGCGCGCGTCCAGGAGGGCAACTGGTTCCACACCGGCGACGGCGGCTCGTTCACCGACGGCTACCTCACCATCGCCGACCGGAAGAAGGACGTGATCATCACCGGTGGCGAGAACGTCTCGTCCATCGAGGTGGAGGACGCGCTCTCCTCGCACCCGGCCGTCCGCGAGGTCGCAGTGATCGGCATCCCGGACCAGAAGTGGGGCGAACTCGTCACGGCGCTCGTGGTCACCGACGGCTCCCCCGTGACGGCCGAGGAGCTGATCACCCACTGCCGCGACTACCTGGCGGGCTACAAGTGCCCGAAACGCGTGGAGTTCCTCGACGAGCTGCCCCGAACGGCGACCGGGAAGATCCAGAAGTTCAAGCTGCGCAAGCCGTTCTGGGACGGCCAGGACCGGCAGGTGAACTGACCCGCCGTCCACTGTGGAAGCCGGCGGGCCTCACTCGGCCGGACGGTAGACCAGCTGCACGACACCGTTGCCGAAGGCCTTCGTCCGGGCCAGCTCGAAGTCGAACGACGGCCCCTCGACCGGGAACAGGCGCCGTCCGCGGCCGACGACCACGGGGTACTGCAACAGGGTCAGCTCATCGACCAGGCCCTCGGCCAGCAGCCAGCGCACCAGCGTCGTGCTGCCGCTGGTCATGATGTCGCCGCCCTCGCCGGCCTTCAGCCCGGCGAGCGCCGCGGCGAGGTCGCCCTCCAGAAGGGTCGAGTTCTGCCATTCGACGCTCGTCAGCGTGGTCGACGCGACGTACTTGCGGACGTTGTTCATGAACTCCGCGCCCGGGTCGTCGGCCACCGTGCGGCCCGGCCACGACTCCGCGAAGCCCTCGTAGGTGACCCGGCCGAGCAGCATCGTGTCCGCGTCCGCCATGCCGGCGCCGACGGCGTGCTCGAGTTCTTCGTTCCAATAGGACAGCGACCACTGGTCCGGCGCCTCGACCACGCCGTCCAGCGAGATGAACAATGTGGACACGATCTTGCGCATCGGGCGGCTCCTCGGCTCGGGAATGCCGCCACTATCGCGCAGGCGGGACCGCCCGTGCAGGCGTTTGGCCGAAGCCGTCCCGAACGCCTCAGCCGACCTGCCGCACCAGGTCGAGGGCCCGGCCCAGAGTGCTGAGTTTCGCGTCGAGCGTTTCGCCCGACGGGTACAGGCGGACGGTGTCGACGCCGGCTTCGCGCCACACGCGCAGGCGCTCGCGGACCATGTCCTCGGTGCCGATCAGCGTGGTGCCCAGCACCATCTCGTCCGTGACGAGCGCGGTGGCGCCGTCGCGGTCGCCGGCCAGCCAGCGCTCGCGGACCTCGGCCGCGACGTCGGCCCAGCCCTGGCGGCTGTACGCGTCGTTGTAGAAGTTCGTGCTCGCGGAGCCCATGCCGCCGAGCGAAAAAGCCAGCTCCTTCTTGCGGCCGCCCACCATCGTCCGCAGTTCGTCCTCATCGGCGGCGAACGCGACTTCCGCGCCCTGACAGACGTCCAGGTCCTTGCGCGTGCGCCCGGACTTCGCGAGCCCGGCGTCGATGGGTCCGAAGTAGGCGCTCGCGCCTTCGGGCACGAAGCTGGTGCCGAGCCAGCCGTCGGCGATCTCGCCGGTCAGCTCCAGCAGCTTCGGCGAGAGCGTGGCCAGGTAGATCGGGATGTCCTCATTCGGCTTCGACGAAAGCCGCATCGGCCGCGCCTCGCCGGGCAACGGGATCTCGAAAGCCTTGCCGGAGAAGGAGATCTTCTCACCGGCGAAGGCCTGGCGGATGATCTGGACGGTCTCGCGCATCCGCGTCAGCGGCTTCGCGAACGACACCCCGTGCAGGCCCTCGATCACCTGCGGGCCGGACGCGCCGAGGCCGAGGGAGAACCGGCCGCCGGACACCTCCGCCAGTGTCAGCGCGGCCTGCGCGATCGCGACCGGCGTGCGGGTGCCGAGCTGGATGATCCCGGAGCCGAGTTGCAAACGCTCCGTGCGCCCGGCGAGGTACCCGAGCACGGACGGCGCGTCGGAGCCCCACGCCTCGGCGACCCAGCACACGTCGAGGCCCAGTTTTTCGGCCTCCAAGACAAAAGCGAGCGTTTCCGCCCAGCCGCCGGACGCCTCGATCGTGGTCGCCGTCCGCATCACTTCGCGGCCTCGACGCGGTCCTTGATCGCCGCGATGGTGGCGGTCATCGAGTTCTCGAACTCGCGCATCCGCACGAAGACGATCTTCTGCTCCTTGTCCGGCATCCGGTCGATCGCGAAGGACAGGCCGGAGCGGGCCGGGCCGATGCGCATCCACTGGGTGAGCCGGGTGCCGCCGTTCTCCGGGGCCAGCGTGAACCGCCAGGTGGCCGTCGGGTTCTCGGTGTCCTGGACGGCCCAGGCGAACACCCGCGGCTCTTCGCATTCGACGACAAACGACTTCGTCTGCCATTCGCCGAGCGCGTCGTGCTTGCTGCTGCCGAGGAACGAGTTGCCCAGCGCCGGGCCCGTCGCGCCGTCACACCACTCGACGGACTGCAGCTCCTGGCTCATCGAGGGCATCAGCCGGACGTCGGCCACGACCTGCCACACCTGCTCGGGGTCGCCGTTGATCCACGTCGTGGCCTCGGCCGTGGGTTGGTCCGCGTACCGCGCGCCGGTCCACTCCATCGTGGTGCGCCTCCTCGCTCGTCTCCCTGCCAATGGCCTCTGACCACGATAGTTGCGTAGTGAAACCCTGATTGTCAACGCGTGGGCGGCGCTAGGCCTCCTGCCGGGCGAACCGCGCCTCGACGTCGGGCCGGTGCGCGATCCGCTCCGGGAAGCCGGGGCCGCGGCGCATCCGGGTCGACTCCGCCGTCAGCCGCTCGCCGCATTCCGCGCACACGACTTCGGCGTGGGTGTCGTGCCCGCAGTCCTTGTGCTGCATGGTTATCGGCGGTCCGGCCTCGGTGGCGAGCCAGCGGTCGCCCCACGCCGTCATCGCCGCGAGCACGCTCCAGAAGTCGCGGCCCTTCTCGGTCAGCACGTAGTCGTACCGCACCGGCTCGGCCTGGTACGGCCGCTTCTCCAGCAGGCCCTCGTCGACCAGCCGCCGGAGCCGGTCGGCGAGGGTGTTGCGCGCGATGCCGAGCGCCTGCTGGAACTCGTCGAAGCGCGTGACGCCGTAGAACGCGTCACGCAGCACCAGCGGCGTCCACCAGTCCCCGAGCAGGTCCATGGTCCTCGCGATGGAGCACGGCCACTGCGCGAAGGAAGTCCGTTTCATGGCGCCGAGGGTACGCCGTCTCAGACTGAAACTCAGCAGTTGAAGGCCATAATCAGACGCGATGGCCGACCGTCACGTCCACATAGTCGGGCACTTCTTCGTGCTGGTCGCCCACCGAGAGCGTGCCCGTCGGCTCAACCAGCAGCACGGCCGCGCCCGCCTTCGAAGACGGCTTGTGGAACGTGCCGCGCGGGACCACGAAGACCGATCCGCGGGTCACCGTGACCACCCGTTCGCCCGCGGGCTCGCGCAGGCCGATCCCGATCTCGCCGTCGAGGACCAGGAAGAACTCGTCGGTTTCCTCGTGGACGTGCCACACGTGCTCGCCGGCGAAGCGGGCGAGGCGGATGTCGTAGTCGTTGACGGTGTCGACGATGCGGGGGCTCCACACGGCGTCGAAACCGTCGAGCACGGACTGGAGGTTGATCGGGTTTTCGCTCATGAAGCCGATTTTCGGCCTGGCCAGGCGGCGGCGGGAGTGCTAGGAATCGCATATGCCGCAAGAATCCTCGCACCGGGTCGTGATGGTGGTGGACGAGGGCTCGAACCCGTTCGAAATGGGCGTCGCCACCGAGCTGTTCGGCTTGCGCCGGCCCGAGCTGGACCGGCCGTGGTACGAGTTCACACTCGCCTCCGCCGGCCCGGAAGTGACCATGCACCTGGGGATGTTCACGCTGTCCGGGGTCGCGGGGCTGGACGCCGTCGACGCGGCGGACACGGTGATCGTGCCGAACCGCCCGGATCCGGAGACGCCCGCGCACCCCGGCGTGCTGGCCGCGATCCGGCGCGCGCAAGAGCGGGGCGCGCGGCTGATGAGCTTCTGCACCGGCGCGTTCACCCTCGCCGAAGCGGGTGTTCTGGACGGACGGCGGGCGACCACGCATTGGCGCTGGGCGGCGGAGTTCATAGCCCGATACCCGCGGGTGCGGCTGGAGCCGGACGTCCTGTTCGTCGACGAGGGCAACGTGCTCACGGCAGCGGGCAGCGCGGCGGCCCTGGACCTGGGCCTGTACGTGATCCAGCGCGACCACGGCGCGGAAATCGCGAACGCCGTCAGCCGGCGGCTGGTCTTCGCCGGCCACCGCGACGGCGGCCAGCGGCAGTTCGTGGCCCGTCCGGTGCCGGCGGTCCCGGACACCTCGCTCGCGCCGGTGCTGGAGTGGGCGCGGGCGAACCTCGGCCGCGCGCTGACCGTCGCCGATCTGGCCGCGCGTGCTGCCACGAGCCCGGCCACACTGCACCGCCGTTTCCGCGCGGAACTCGGCGCCACGCCGTTGTCGTGGCTGACCACCGAACGCGTCACGCTGGCGTGCCGCCTGATCGAACGCGGCGAACTGCGCCTCGACCACATCGCGTCCGCCAGCGGCTTCGGCACGGCGGCCAACCTCCGCGCCCAGCTGCGGCGGCACACCGGGCTGAGCCCTTCGGAGTACCGGCGACGCTTCGGCCCGGCCGCCTAGCGCGGCTTACAGCGCGGCAACAGCAGCGGCGACCGCGTCGCGCTGCATGGCCGGCGAATAAGTCTCCGGATCCGCGGCGGCCAGGGTGTTGAGGCCTTCGGCCAAGGCCACCAGCCGTTTCGCCACCGCTCGGCACCGCTCGTCTGTCCACTCAGGACCGACGGCGCCGGTCAGCCGCGCGATCCGGGTGACAAACGAGCGGTTGTTCGCGCGGTGCCGGGCGGCCAGTTCCGGATCGGCCAGCGCGGCGGCGAGGAACCCGACCCAGACGCGCGCCTCGTCGGCCGCTTCGGGGGTGAGCGTGACCGCCCGGAGAAGCACGTCGCGCAGCACGGCCCGAGGCTCGCCGCCCGCGTCCTGCAACGCGTCCGCGCGGGCGGCGGTGCGCTCGTGCAGCAGCTCCCGGGCGTGCAGCAGCAGCGCCCGCTTGGTCGGGAACGTGTGCATGACCAGCCCGCTCGTGCACCCGGCGCGGGCGGCGACCGCGCGGACCGTCAGGCCGGGCAACCCCTCCTCCGCCAGCACCTGCCAGACGGCGCCGGACAGGAGTTCCCGCTGAGCGGTGACGTCACGCTGTCTTGGCATCCCGGCCTCCGTTCCGTAACGTCAGTTACCGTAACAGGTGTTCCGAGACTGCTACCCCGGGAGTGCCGTGATCAGCATCGAGCCCTGGGACTCTCCCGACGCCGTCACGCTCCGGCAGGCGCAGCGAGACGAGCTGAACGCCCGCTACGAGACCCCGGACCACGAAGCCGGGCCGGTCCCGACCGCCGAAAGCATCGCGCTGTTCCTGGTCGCGCGTGACCAGGACGGCAAGCCCGTCGGGTGCGGCGGCCTACGCCGGCTCGGCCCGGGCGAGGCCGAGATCAAGCGCATGTACGTCGTCCCGGAAGCCCGCGGTTCAGGTCTCTCCACCCGGCTGCTGCGTGCCCTCGAAGAGCAGGCCCGCAGCTACGGCGTCACCCGGCTGCTGCTGGAGACCGGCATCCGCCAGCCGGACGCGATGCGTTTCTACGAACGTGAGGGGTACCGCGCGATCGACGCTTTCGGCGCGTATCGCGGAGACCCGCTGGCCCGCTGTTACGCCCGCGAAATCACCGCCGTTACTCCATTCGGCCTATTCCCCGAAAACGCGGTCGAATAGCCGGTTGCACCAGTAAAACCTTGGTGAAAAAGGACAGTCGGCCGACGATGGATTTATGCCAGATGGACGAAAGTTGGCCGTCTAGGACAAATTCCGCTCAGTGGCTCACCGAATCCCGTCGGCATCGGCTAACTTGGCGAGCGGTGCAGGTCCAACAGACGGGGAGTGACCACATGCCGAAACACCGGCCACGCCCGGAACGCGCCCGCTCGGTCCGGCACCGGACGGCGGCCGCCCTCGCGGGTGGCGCGCTCGTCGTGCTGCCGACGGTGACCGCGTCGGGCCTGCCGGCCCCGCTCGCCGTGCAGAGCCCGCTTGGCGGCGGGCAGCCGGCGCTGGCCGCGCCGTTCTTCCCGCCGGACATCGCGCTCCCGCCGATCGCCGTGGACGGCAGCCTGCCGCAGCCGCCGGTGCCCTCGCCGCTGATGGTGCCCGGCGCGCAGGCCGGCAACGGGTCCTCGGCGCCGTCCGGGCCGCTCGGCATTCCCGGCAGCATGCTCAAGGCGTACAAGAACGCGGCCGACATCATGGCCAAGGAGCAGCCCGGCTGCCACCTCGACTGGGAGCTGATCGCCGCGATCGGCCGCATCGAGTCGAACCACGCGCGCGGCGGCTACGTCGACGCGAAGGGCAACACCCTCGAGCCGATCCTGGGCCCGGTGCTCAACGGCGCCGGCGCGTTCGCCGCGATCCGCGACACCGACGGCGGCCGCTACGACGGCGACCGCACGTGGGACCGCGCTGTCGGCGCCATGCAGTTCATCCCGTCGACCTGGAACGGCTACGCCTCCGACGGCAACGGCGACGGCATCGCCGACCCGAACAACGTCTACGACGAGTCGCTGGCCACCGCGCGGTACCTGTGCTCCGGCGGGCTGGACCTGTCCAGCGACGCGATGCAGCGGCTGGCCGTGCGCCGGTACAACAATTCGCAGTCCTATGTGGACACCGTGATGTCCTACGCCGCGGCGTACCGCGGCGGGGTCTCGCAGTTGCCGGACAGCCAGGTCCCGATCGGCGCGCCGCCGGGGCCGGGCGCCGTCGACGCGGCCGCGGGCAGCCCGGGCGGGGATCCGGCGCCGCCGGTCACGCAGCCGCCGCCGTCGAGCGTGCCGCCTTCGCAGCTGCCGCCGACCAGCACGACGCCGACCAGCAGCTCGCCCACGAGCACACCGACCAGCCCGACCACACCCACAACGCCGACCAGTCCGACGTCGAGCACGCCGACCAGCGACAGCCCGCCGCCGACCACTCCCACCACGCCGACGACCCCGACCACCACGTCGTCCTCGGGTGCCCCGGCGGGCTCGGGCAGCAGCTCAGCGCCGGCGACCACCAGCACGCCGGCCGGCTGACTCAGGAGTCGCGGCGCGCCTGGTCGTAGTCCTCGCGCGCCGCCAGAACCTGCGGAACCCGCCGCTCGGTCCAGCGCGCCAGCGACCACACCTGCTCGGCCGCCTCGCGCCCGAGCGCGGTGAGCGAATAGTCGACGCGCGGCGGGATCACCGGCTTGGCGTCGCGGTCCACAAAACCGTCGCGTTCCAGCGTCTGCAGGGTCTGAGCCAGCATCTTCTCGCTCACGCCGCCGACCTCGCGGCGCAGCTCGCTGAACCGAAACGAGCGCTCCAGCAGCGCGACGAGCACCAGCACGCCCCACCGGCTGGTGACGTGTTCGAGCACGCCGCGCGACGGGCAGTCCGCGCGCTTGACGTCGGGGGCCAGGTCGATCGCCTCGGTCATGCCCGATCCTCCTCGATTACGGGAACACCAGTACCTTACCCCAAAGTGGGTACTATCCCTGAGTTAGTACCACTCCTAAGGTTAGCGACGCATCGTCCACCCGACCTGAGGACCATCAGCATGAGCATCGTCATCACCGGAGCCACCGGCCAGCTCGGCCAGCTCGTCGTCGCGGACCTGCTGGCGGCGGGGGTCGCACCGGACGACGTCACCGCCATCGCCCGCAGCAAGGAGAAGGCCGCCGGCCTGGGCGTCCACGTGCACGTCGGCGACTACGACCGGCCGGAGACGCTCGAAGGCGCGTTCGGGCCGGGCGATCGCGTGCTGCTGATCTCCGGTCCCGACGCGGGCAGGCGCGTTCCGCAGCACACCGCCGTGGTCGACGCCGCGAAGGCTGCGGGCGTCGCGCAACTCGCGTACACGGGCGTCTTCGGCGGCCCGAAGGCGGACTTCGCGCTCGCCGAGGAGCACCGCGTCACCGAGGACCTGATCCTCGCTTCCGGTCTGCCGTATACGTTCCTGCGCAACAACTGGTACAGCGACGTCTATACCGCCGGCCTCGCGGACACGGTCGCGCGCGGCGCCGTCACCAACAGCGTTCCGCCGGAAGCCCGCATCGCCACGGCGAGCCGCGCGGACTACGCGGCCGCGGCAGCGATCGTGCTGCGCACCGAAGGGCACCTGAACGCCGCGTACGAGCTGAGCGGCGACAAGGCATGGACGTTCGGGGAGTTCGCCGCCGAGGTCGCCCGGCAGAGCGGCAAGCCGGTGGTGCACAACTCCGTGAGCCCGGAGGAGAACACGAAGATCCTGATCTCCGTCGGGTTGCCGGAGGCGTTCGCCGAGGTGCTGACGGGTGTGGACGACGCCATCGGCCGGGGTCTGCTCGCCGGCACGCCGGGCGACCTGTCGCGGCTGATCGGACGGCCGACGACGCCGATCGCCGACTCGATCGCGGCGGCCCTGGCGGCTTAGTCGGCGTAGCGGATGACGCTTTCCACGCGCCCAGTGCAGGGAAAGCGTCATCCGCTACCTGCGGCACTCACGAGACCAGCCATCTGAGACACGGCTCCGCGGTGCCGGCCGGGCGGCGACCTCCCTATAGTTCGGGCAGTCCGAGTCCCCGAGGTGCTGGAGGGATCGTGTCCTGGAACCCCGGGTCGCCGCCTGACCTGTCCGGCCGGACCTACGCGGTGACCGGGGGCAACTCCGGGATCGGCTACTTCATCTCCGAGCAGCTCGCCGCGGCCGGCGCGCACGTGGTCATCCTCGGCCGGAATCCCGAGCGCTTGCGCACCGCCGTGGCCGCCATCCGCGGGCACGTCGGCGCCGCGGCGGAGGTGAGCACCATCCCGCTGGACCTGGCCGACCTCGAGTCGGTGGCGTCGGCGGCCGAGGCGCTGGTCCGGCTGGGACGGGTCGACGCGCTGGTCGAAAACGCGGGCACGACGTCGCCCGGCCGCACGCGGCAGACCACCAAGCAGGGCTTCGAGCTGGCCCTGGGCACGAACCACCTCGGTCACTTCGCGTTGACCGCGCTGGCCATGCCGGTACTGAAGTCGACGCCCGGCAGCCGCGTGGTCCCGACGGGCAGCCTCATCTCCCTGCTGGTGAAGTTCGATCTCGACGATCTGCAGAGTGAGCGAAAGTACTCGGAATTCCGGGCGTACGGCCTGTCCAAGCACGCCGTGACGTCGTTCGGCCTCGAGCTGGATCGACGGCTGCGTGCGTCCAATGTGGACGTCCACTGTGTCCTCACTCATCCGGGCCTCTGCCTCGACGGCGGGAGCCCCTCGCGCGAAGGCATCAGCAAGCCTTCGCGGCTCGCCCGCCTTTCACCGATCACGCAGGGCGAGGATCACGGTGCTTGGCCCGCCGTTCGCGCGGCGACCGACCCGTCTGCCGTCGGCGGCGAGTACTACGGCCCGAGCCGGGCGACCGCCGGCCGTCCGGTGCGGCACCGGGCCACTGCCGCCGACCGCGACCCGGCAAAAGCCGCCCGGTTGTGGGAGCTTTCCGAAAAGCTGACCGGCGTCGTATTCACGGTATGAACCTCCGGAAGGAGATCGGCCATGGTGGAACCCGCCTATCAGGCGGCCGCGGGCGGCGCCCTCGACGTGGACCGTGAGTTCTACAGACGGCTCGCCAGCAGCCACAGCGCGCACGAGCTGGTCGAGGCGTTCGAGATCCCGATCCGCTCCGGGCGGGCGTGGACCGTGCCGCAGGGCCACCTGTGCCGGATCGTCACCGTCGAGGGCCCGCAGGTCGGGGACCTCAACGTGTGGAACCGGCACGATCCGCGGGAACGGCTGTGGGCTTCGCGCACCCGGCAGCTGCAGCGCGCGCACGTGAGCACGTTCGACCGGCTCTGGTCGACACTGCCGTTCCTGCGCCCGTTGCTCACCATCACCGCGGACACGCTGGCGGACTACGGCACCGACGCCGACGGCGGCCGCGTGCACGACCTGCTCGGCACGCGCTGCGACCCGTACGTCAACCGGATGCTCACCGGCGAGGACTTCGACTTCCACTGCCATTCCAACCTGGTGCGCGCCGTCCTCCCGTACGGCCTGACCGAGTTCGACGTGCACGACGTGCTCAATGTCTTCCAATGCACCGGGTTGACCGCCGAAGACAAGTACTTCATGGCGGCCTGCCCCGCCCGGCCCGGCGACCACCTGGAGTTCTTCGCCGAGCAGGACCTGCTCTGCGCGCTGTCCACCTGCCCCGGCGGCGACCTCTCGATCCCGTTGTGGGGCCCCGACGCCCGCGATCCGATCGACGTCTGCCACCCGATCGGCATCGAGGTCTACCGGCCCGCCACGGACCTTCTTGACGGCTGGAACCCGCCTGGGCGCGCGGAATACCGTGGCCTGCATGGGATCCGCGTGCCCGAGGGTCAGTCTTCGAAGTAGCGGCCGCGCTCGATCCCGTCCAGCAACCGGTCAAGCCCGAATTCGTACGCTTCAGCCGCCTGTTCGCCCGCGCTCTGGTCGAACCCGCCGCCGAGCCAGGTGCGGTTCATGGCCGGGTGCGCTTCGATGTCGAAGTACTTGCCCCAGAACGACGAGCGCTGATCCCACCACGCGTCGTTCGACTGGCCGGTACTGCGCTCCAGGTGGGCGCTCTCGGCCTCGAGCGCGGCGTTCGCGTCCACGTGGGTGGCGATGCTGTTGGCCGCGGCGACGGCCAGGCGCGGGGGCAGCCCAAGACAGTCCACTATGGACAACAGGTACTCCTGCCCGGCGAGCTGCCCCGGGCCCAGCGCCGGCCGCACGCGGGACATCTCGCGCAGCCACGGGTGCCGTCGATGGACTTCGCGCGTGCGGTCGGAGTAGAGCTTCACCTGTGCGCGCCAGTCGCCGAGCCGGGGCTCGCCGGGCTTGGGCAGGCGGCGTTCGACCAGTGCGTCGTCCACCATCAGGTCGACCAGCTCGGTTTTTCCCGGCACATAGGTATAGAGGGTCATCGTGCCCGCGCCCAGTTCCTTGGCCACGCGGTGCATCGACGTGGCGGCCAGGCCGTCGGCGTCGGCGACCGCGATGGCCGCGGCGACGATGCGGGCGACGGTGAGCGTGGGACGCCGCCCCCGCGCCGGCTCGCCCGCGCGGACCTCCCGGTCCCGCCAGAGCAGGCGCAGGGTCCGGTCGATCTGGTCGTCGACGGTCGGCTCTTCGCCGCACGAACCGGCCGGCATGGGCCTCAGCGCGGCCGTGTCCTTGCCGGTCCGCTCGCCTTCGACGGTCATCGCGCAGCCCGCTCCCCTGCCCCGGCGCCAGTGGTCACCGGCGATCCTACCGGCCGATCCGGGACCTTCGACCCATCCGCCGCGGACCTCACCCGGCTACCGTCAGTAGAACTGGAGGTGGTTCCCGCGACCAAGCGCAAGCCGATCGGCGCGTCCTTCGGGTCCTGGGTGGACCGGCAGATCAACGCCGCGCAGGAACGCGGCGACTTCGACGATCTGCCCGGCGCGGGCAAGCCCCTGCCGAAGCCCACGGGCCGGGACAGCGCCACCGAGTGGGTGCGGCAGCGGCTGAAGGAAGACGACCTCAGCGCCATCGACCTGCTGCCGCCGTCGCTCGCGTTGCCGCGGGAAATCCAGGACCTGCCCGCGAAGCTGGCGAAGGTCCGCGCGGAACGGCGGGTGCGCGAGATCGTCGAAGACCTCAACGCCCGGATCCGCGACGCCCACCGCCGCCCACAGGTCGGGCCGCCGCTGACCGCCGTGCCGCTGGACGTCGAGGAAACCGTGCAGGAGTGGCGCGCCGCGCGCGGGTGAGCGGGTTACGCGGCTCGGGTTTCCATGGCCTGGATGAGTGCGCCGTCGGGGTCGTAGAACAGGAAAGACCGGAGCCCGGGTGAGGGGGACCAGATGTAGCCGGTCTGGGTCTCGTGACCGGCGGCCTTGACCCGCTGGAAGAGGTCGTCGATGTCGGTCACCGCGATCGCCAGCTCCGCCAGGCCGGTCGCGCCGTAACGCAGGTATTCGTCCGGGGTCTTGGTGGTGCGCGGATTGTGCGCCTGTTGCAGCTCCAGTGTGGCGCCGGAATCATCGGCGACGATCACGATCCGGTTCGACGCGTTTTTCGTGCCGAGGATGTCGTCGAGCGTCGGGGCGTCGAACCAGCCGCCGCCGGGCTCGGCGTGGTCGGCCAGGACGTTCTTGAATCCCAGCAGGTCCCGGTAGAACGGCAGCGATCGGTCCAGATCGCTCACCATGACGCAGATGTGGTGGAAAGGCACGGGTTTCTCCTCGGTGAAGTGACGGGACTCCGGCTACGGCTGGTCACCTATTCCTGCGGTTCTCCAGGACGACCTTGCCCCGGACGTGGCCGCCGGCCAGCAGCCGCTGGGCGTCCGCCGCCTCCTCCAGTGGGAAGGCGCGGTCGACGTGCACCGTGACCTTGCCCGACTCGACCAGCTCCACCAGCCCGGTCAGGTCCTCGCCGTCGAGTTTGAGGTAAACGGCGATGGTCCCGGGATAATCGGTGAGGGACTGCGTGATGGAAGCGGCCCGCACCCCCGGGGCGGCGAGCGCCGGCGTCGTGGCCAGAGAGCCGCGGCCCGCGGTGTCGAGCACGGCATCGACTCCGTCCGGAACGATCTTCAGCACCTGGTCGACGAGTTCGTCGCCGTACCGCACCGGCGTCGCGCCGAGTGACTCGATGAACGCCTGGCTGGCCTCGGAGCCCGTGCCGAGCACCCGGGCTCCCTGTGCCACGGCGATCTGGACGGCGAGGTGCCCGACTCCGCCTGCCGCACCGTGGACAAGGACCGTGTCGCCTTCCGTCACCCGGAGGCTGTGCAGGATCGCCTGGTACGCGGTGAGCCCGGCGACCGGCAGCCCGGCGGCCTGGGCCCAGGTCAGGTTCTTCGGCTTGCGGATGAGCTGGTGCGGTTCGGCCCAGATCTTCTCCGCGTAGGTGCCGTAGTGCATGGCCTTGCCGCGGACGTACCCGATCACCTCGTCGCCGGGCCGGAATCCGGTCGCCGAGGCGCCGAGCCGCTCGACGACCCCGGCCAGGTCCCAGCCGGGCGTCACGGGGAAGAGGGAATCCACGAGAAAGTCCACGGCTCCGCTCTGGTACGCCAGATCCGCCGGATTGAGCCCCGCCGCCTCGATCCGCACCAGGACGAAATCAGCGAACGTCTTCGGTTCCGGGAGGTCGACGATTTCGAGGACCTCGGGTCCACCGAAGGTCCGGTACTGAACAGCTTTCATGACTCCAGCTTTTCTAGTGGTTCGGGTTGGCACCTCCAGCTGACCAGGGCGTGCGTGGCGCGGCAATGACGGTCTGGGCAACGGGTAATACCGTGGAGGCATGAATCAGCTGGAGACCCGGGAGCTGGCCTATTTCGTGGCGGTCGCCGAGACGCTGCACTTCGGCCAGGCCGCGGAGCGCCTCGGCATCACCCAGCCGCCGCTTTCCCGCGCCATCGCCCAGCTGGAACGGCGCGTCGGCGTCCCGCTGCTGGAGCGCACCACGCGCCAGGTGACGCTGACCGCCGCGGGCGAGGTCTTCCTGGCCGAATGCCGCGCGATCCTGGCGGCGATGGACACCGCCGTGCGTAAGGCGCACAAGGCCGCCGATCGGCAACGGATCACCGTCGCTGTCCGCCCGTCGGCCGGCCCCGGCGTCCTTCCTGCCCTGCTCGCCGCCGGCACGCAGGGGGTGCTCGTCGACGTCGTTTTCACCTACGACGAGATCAGCGCCCTCCGGGACGGCACTGCGGACATCGCCCTCATGTGCCAGTCGGCCGCCATCCCCGGTCTGGAGCTGATGGAGCTGGGACTGGAACAGCCGATAGCGCTGCTTCCGGCGGGCCACCCACTGGCCGACCGGCCGTTCGTGACCCTCGCCGAGGTCGAGGCCCTGCCGGGCTACGCGGCGCAGATGCCGAACGAGGCACTGGACACCATGGTCGACCGCGTCGCGCTCGGACAGCTGGTGGTCGTTGTCGGGGACAGCGTTCGCGACCGGCTCGGCGGGACGGTGCGGGTGGTGCCGGTTCGGGGATACCCTGCCACGCAACTGGTTCTGGCCTGGCTCCCGGCCGCACGCACGACTGTTTCTCGGCTTACTGCGGCTGCTCAGGCGCTGTTGGCGGCGCAGGCTGCGACTGTTGGGGTGGGGAGCGCTGGGGTGGGAGATGCCGACCTCGGCGACACCCAGCCACTCGGCGGGACCCGCAATCAGCAGGATGCGGCGCGGGCGGCAGCACCCGTCGGCAGCGAGGCGAGCCCTGGCGGTCAGCCCGACGCATGAGCGGGTGGCGGGTTTGCACGGTCCGGGCAGCCCGGCCGCATGCGCGATCCGGCTCTCCGCATCAGCAGTCCGGCTCGCTGCACCAGCAGCCCGGCTCTCCAAATCAGCGGTTCGACTCGCTGCGTCAGCAGTCCGAATCTCCGCATGAGCGGCTGGCCGCATGAGCCCCCTGGCCGCCTTCACCCCATCAAGCGACTGCCATTCGCTCATGTGTTCGATATCGTAGAACCATGAAACCACCCCGCCGAACCACCGAAGTCACCCGCCGCCTCGCCCTGTCCGCCACGGAGATAGCTGCCATGACCGCCCTCGCCACAGCACTCGCCAACGACCTGCCGGAGACCCAAAAAGCCTTACAGGACGGCGAAATCGACATCGGTGTGGCCGCGGAACTAGCCGCCCTCGCCGGCTACCTGACCCCACACCAGGCCCACCTGGCCGCCGACGTGATGAATCCCGGCACCCCCGAATGGCGCTGGCTCAACCCGACACCCGAACCCACCCCGGTCGCCCCCACCACCTCGGCCACCCCAACTGCCCCGACTATCCCTGCCACTCCAGCGGCTTCGACCTAGCCACGCCAACATCCCAGCCATTCCAACAGTTTCGACCGAGCCGCCCCGACATCCCAGCCATTCCAGCGGCTTCCACCTAGCCGCCCCAACACCCCGATCAGCCCAGCGGCCTCCGCCTAACGCCCCGACATCCTGGCCACTCCGGCGGCTTCCACCTAGCCACCCCAACACCCCGGTCAGCCCAGCGGCCTCCACCTAACTCCCTGACATCCCGGCCACCTCAACGGCTTCCACCTGGGCACCCCAACATCCCAGCCGCCCCAATGCCTTCCGCCGAGCTGCCCCAGCCAATCCGACTGCCCGAACCACGCCCGGAGGTTCCCCTCAGCCCCCTGACCGCTTCAGCCGCTCAGCCCCAGCCGCTCCAACCAGTGCGGCCGCACCATTTGCTTCCGCTCCAGCCGCCGCGGCCACTCCAGTTTCCTCCAGGAAGCCATCCCAGGCACCCCAACCAGCCCGGCCGCAGCAACCGCTTCGGTCCCAGGCACCGCGGCCACTCCAGTTGCGTCCATGTAGCCGCCGCAGGCACCACGGGTACTCCAGCGGCTTCGACCTTGCCGCCACAGCCACCGCGGCCGTCCCGGTCACTCCAACCGTTCCATCTTCCCCACAGGAGGCCCATCAGTCCTTTGAGGACAATGCGTAATGCTCCCGCATCCCCGCACTAGCGCCGGGACCCGCGGCAAAACCCACATCAAGCTCGTCGAGCGGCAGGCCCGTGCGGCGGTCGACGAGCACGGCGTCCACCGGTTCGCCCGAAGTTCGGTTGATCAGCTGGATGCTCCGGGAATCAGCTGGCACGTGACGGTCACCGAAACCTGCCAGGGTGATCAGCACCGGCAAGAACTCGCGGCCGCGGGTGGTGAGCACGTACTCGTGTCGAGGCGGGCGGGCCTGGTAGCGGCGGCGTTCCAGCAAACCCCCGTCGACGAGTTTGCGGAGGCGGCGGGTCAGCATGTTCGGTGCGATGCCGAGGTTTCGCTGGAACTCGTCGAACCTTGTGTACCCGTCGAAGGCGTCACGGAGGATGAGCATGCTCCACCATTCCCCTACGTCGTCCAGGGAGCGCGCGATCGGGCACTCCGCGCCGCCGAGATCTGTGCGCGACGCCATCAGACGACCGGGATCGGGTTGCGGACGAAAGACTCGCCGACGATGTCCGTTGACACGCCGGCCGCGGCCTCGTGCGGATTGCCCAACGGCACCGCGCTCACCTCGCCGAGCCGCGACAACTGCTCGGCAGACAAGGAAACGTCCAGTGCGCCAAGGTAATCCTCGAGTTGCGCGACGTTGCGCGGGCCGATCACCGGCACCAGCGTCGTGGGAGACTGCTGGGCGAGCGAAAGCTGCCACGCCGCGGCGGCCTGCGACGGTGTCACGCCGGCTTCGCGCGCGACGTCCAGCAGTACATCGACCACCGCGGTCTTCTGCGTGCTGTCCTCGGTGTGCACCAGGCGGCCCCAGTCCTCCAGCCGACCCGACGCGCCGGCGCGATACTTGCCGGTCAGCAGACCGCCGCCGAGGGGCGACCACAGCGCGACACCCAGCCCCAGCGCCTCGGCCATCGGCAGCAGTTCACGGTCCGCGGTTCGCTCGACCAGGCTGTACTCCACCTGGATCCCGGCCAGCGGCGCCCAGCCACGCAAGTCCGCCGTCGCCGCGGCCCACGAAACGCGCCAGGCCGGGAAGTTCGACAGGCCGGCGTGCAGGATCTTGCCCGACGAGACCAGGTCGTCCAGCCCGCGCAGGATCTCTTCCATCGGCGTCACGCCGTCCGGGAAATGCACCCAGTACAAATCAATCCGGTCGGTCTTCAGCCGCGTCAGGCTCTCCTCCACCGAGCGCACCATGGTCCGGCGGCTGTTGCCGCTCGCGGTCACCGAGCCACGGCCGGGCGAGGCGCCGCGCGTGTACTTGGTGGCGACGACGAAGTTGTCCCGCTCCGCGCCGAGGAATTCGCCGAGCAGCTTCTCCGACTCGCCGAACTGGTAGCCGTCCGCCGTGTCGATCAGCGTGCCGCCCGCCTCGGCGAAGCGGTTGAAGACCTTGCGGGACTCGCTTGCGTCGGCGCCCGCGCCCCAAGCCGTGCCGAAGTTGCCCGTGCCCAGCGCGTACTCCGAAACCCGCAAACCCGTGCGACGCCCGAACGTCCGGTAACGCATGGTCCACCTCCGCCTAGTGACTATCAATATGCAAGTTACCACGTAAACGGCAGTGCCTCGAGGGGTAACAGCCCATCGGGCCGTTAGCCGGCGATTCCGGCTACGCTGGGTTGTCCAGGGACCGGATGACGAGGGATGGCCACTGTGATGCGTCGAGTTCGCCTGGCCGCGATGCTGGTGATCGCCCTGCTCCTGTTGTTCGGCGAGCCGTGGACGGTGTTCGTGCTGCTGCCGGACTGGCCGGTGGCGGGCACCGTCATCGGCACGGTCGTGTTCGCGGCGGCGATGATCGGGTTCCCGCTCCTGATGTTCCGCGGCCACGGCCCGGCGCAGAGCGACGCGGCCGCCCGCGCCGGCGACGTGGTGCTCGGCTCGATCTGGGTGCTGTTCACCTGGAGCGTGCTCGGCCACGTGCTGCGGCCGGCGCTCGCACTGTCCGGTGTGGACGATCCCGCCCGCCCGCGGATCGTCGCGGGCGCAGTGCTCGTCGTTTCGGCCGTCTTGCTCGTGACGGGCAACCGGATCGCGATGCGCGTGCCTCCCGTCAAGGAGGTCGACGTCGTGATCCCGCGGCTCGGCGCCGGCGTCGACGGGCTGCGCGTCGCGGTGATCACCGACACCCACTACGGCCCGATCGACCGCACGAAGTGGTCCGAGCGGGTGGTGGCCGAGCTGAACCGGCTGCAGGCCGACGTCGTCTGCCACGCGGGCGACCTCGCGGACGGCTCGGTGGCCAGGCGCCGCAAGCAGGTCGACCCGCTCGGCGGCGTCGAGGCCCGGCTCGGCCGGTTCTACATCACCGGGAACCACGAGTACTTCGGCGAGGCCCAGGCCTGGCTCGACCACATGACCAGCCTCGGCTGGGACGCGCTGCACAACCGCAGCACCGTCATCGAGCGAGACGGCGACGGAGTGCTCTTCGCGGGCATCGACGACCCGACCGGCGCGACGTCCGGCCTCCCCGGCCACGGCCCCGACCTGCCCGCCGCGCTGGCCGGCGCGGACCCGGAGCTGCCCGTCGTGCTGCTGGCCCACCAGCCGAAGCAGGTGACGCAGGCCAGCGAAGCCGGCGTCGACCTGCAGATCTCGGGACACACCCACGGTGGCCAGATCTGGCCGTTCCACCTCCTGGTCCGCCTCGACCAGCCCACCCTGTCCGGCCTGACGCGCCACGGCGACCGCACCCAGCTCTACAACAGCCGCGGCTCCGGCTTCTGGGGCCCGCCGTTCCGTGTGTTCGCGCCAAACGAGATCACGCTGCTCACGCTGCGCCGCGAAACCGCGCACTGAGCCGCCCGCCACTCCGCCTTGCCGCCCCGGGACGCGGTGCGGCAGTCTGCCGGAGTGGTCACGCGAGCTTTGATCTTCGACTTCGACGGCACGCTGGCCGACACCGAAGCCGCAGTACTCCAGTCCTGGCAGGAGACCTTCCGCAAGCACGGCGCGGAACTGCCGCTGGACGTCTGGCACACCGTCATCGGCACGCAGAACACGGCGTCGACGATGCTGGCGCTGCTGGGCAAACACGTGCCGGACCCGGAGACCCTGCGCCCCGGGATGCGCGCCCGGGTCCTGGAACTGCTGGAAACCGGCGGCCCGCGCGAAGGCGTGCTCGACTACCTCGACGCGGCGGACGCGCGCGGGCTGCGGCTCGGCGTGGCGTCCAGCTCGTCCGGCACCTGGGTGCACGGCCAGCTCGATCGGCTGGGCCTCGCCGCCCGCTTCACGTCCGTGGAGACTGGCGACCGGCACGCGGCCAAGCCCCATCCGGACACTTACCTCGCGGCCCTGGCGACGCTCGACGTCACCGCTGACGAAGCCATCGCGTTCGAAGACTCGCCGCACGGTGTCAGCGCCGCGAAAGCCGCCGGGATCACCACCGTCGCGGTGCCGAACCCGATCACGGTGGACCTGGACTTCGGCCACGCCGACCTGATCCTGCCGTCCTTCGCCGACCGGCCGCTGGACGATCTGCTCGCGGTGCTCGGACGCGGAGCCGGCTAGAGCAGCTCGACGAGCCGGTCCAGCAACGGCAGCTGGCCCTTCAAGAGCTTCTCCCGCGCCGCGGTCAGCCCGAACCACTCGACCCGGTCCATTTCCGGGAACTCCTGCCGGCGCCCGGATCGCGGCGGCCACTCCATCTCGAACGTCCCGGGCTCCACCGCGGCCGGGTCCAGGTCGCCCTCGACGGCCCAGGCCGTGACGACCTTCCCGCCCGACTGCTTGACCTCGCCGAGCGGCCGGTACTCACCGTCGGGTGCCGGCAGCCCCAGCTCCTCGGTGAATTCGCGCCGCGCCGCGGTCTCCGGCTCCTCGTCCGGCTCCAGCTCGCCCTTCGGCAGCGACCACGAGGCCGCGTCCTTCTTCGCCCAGAACGGGCCGCCCATGTGCCCGAGCAGCACCTCGACCCCGGTGTCGTGACGGCGGAAGAGCAGCAGCCCGGCACTGCGTTTGGCAACCATCGGCACAGTCTGCCGGGCCGCGCCGACCGGGATCGAAGACGGTGCGAAAAAAGTTTCCGGGCGGATGTCGATCCGCGGCCGGGCCGTTCGACGCCTCGGTGAAAGCACGGAGAACGCCCCTACGGAAGGACCCCAGCCATGAGCATCACCACCACCACCGCGACCCGCACCCAGTCCGGCACCACCAGCCAGGACACCCGCGAAGACCGGACCACGAGCCACGGCATCCGCGGCAAACTCACCGCCGCCGTCCGGGCCCAGGGCCGCCCCGGGGTGCTGGCCGCCTTCCGCGTCGTGGTCTCGTTCCTGTTCCTCTGCCACGGCCTTCAGGGTTTCGGGCTGCTCGGCGGGATCGACGGGGCCGGGATGGCCGTGCCGTTCGGGCAGTGGCCGGGCTGGTGGGCCGGGGTGATCGAGGTCGTCGGCGCGGTGTTCGTGCTGGCCGGGTTCGCCACGCGGCCCGCGGCGGTGCTGCTGTCCGGCACGATGGCGTACGCCTACTTCACCGTGCACGCGCCGGTCGGCCTGCTGCCGTTGCACAACATGGGCGAGCCCGCCGCGCTGTACTCGTGGATCTTCCTGCTGATCGCGGTGTTCGGGCCGGGCTCGTTCGCACTGGGGCGCAAGCGCCGCGCTCAGTGACCGGGCTCAGTGACCGGGGTGGGCCGCAGCGAGGTCGTTGCGGTCCATCACGTGTTCCATGAGGATCGTCAGCACCTGCTTGGTGGAGTCCCGCTCGCGTGCGTCGCACAGCAGCAGCGGGACTTCCTGGCTGAGGTCGAGCGCCGCGCGCACCTCCTCGGTGCCGTAGCGGTACGCGCCGTCGAAGCAGTTGACACCAACGACAAACGGCAAACCGCGGCGCTCGAAGAAGTCCACAGCCGCGAAGCAGGACTCGAGCCGTCGCGTGTCGGCGAGGACCACGGCGCCGAGCGCGCCCTCGGCCAGCTCGTCCCACATGAACCAGAACCGGTCCTGTCCCGGGGTGCCGAACAGGTACAGGATCAGCTCGGGGTTGATGGTGATCCGGCCGAAGTCGAGCGCGACGGTGGTCGTGGTCTTCTGCTCGACGCCGGCGAGGTCGTCGACGCCCTCCGAAGCGGTGGTGATCACTTCTTCGGTGCGCAGTGGCGCCACCTCGCTGACCGAGCCGACCATCGTCGTCTTGCCGACCCCGAAGCCACCGGCGATCAGGACCTTGACCGCGGTCGCGGTCAGGGTCCGCCGGGGCTCAGAGCTTTCGGATGCCATCAAGAACCGCCTGGAGTACGTGGTGACTGGGGGCTTCACTCACCGGCGCCGCGGTACGGAACAGCACCAGGTTCTGCTCGATCAGGTCGCTCAGCAGCACCTTCACCACCGGCAGCGGCAGGTCGACGCGAGCGGCCACTTCCGCGACGGAAGTGGGCTTCTGGCACAGCGAAAGGATCCGCGCGTACTCCGGCTCGCCGACACCGGACTCCCGCGCCGTGCGCATGGCAACGACCAGGGTGATCAGGTCCAGGGCGAGCGTGCCGGACCGCGTGCGCCCGCCGGTCACCGCGTAGGACCGGACCAGCGGGCCGGCCTCGTCGTCGTACCAGGACTCGTGCCGTGCGCTCATGGCGAAGTCCGCTGGACCACCCCGGCCCTCGGCGCCGCGGTGAGGACCGCGCCCACCCGCTTGACCATCAGGTTCATCTCGTACGCGACCAGGCCCATGTCGGCGTCCTCGCTCGCCAGCAGGGCGAGGCAGGCGCCGCGGCCGGCGGCGGTGACGAAGAGGAATGCGTGGTCCATCTCCACCATGGTCTGGCGGACATTGCCGCCGCCGAAGTGCCGGCCGGTGCCGCGGGCCAGGCTCTGGAACGCCGAGGCCACCGCGGAAAGGTGCTCGGCGTCCTCTTCGGACAGTGTGCCGGACCGGCCGATCAGCAGCCCGTCCGAGGACAGGACCACGGCCCGGTCGGCACCGGCGACCCGCTTGACGAGGTCGTCGAGCAGCCAGTCGAGCTCATTGACGCCGTTGTTGGCCATTACTCGCGATCTCCGTACCTGGTGTCGAAGTAACCGGATCCGGCGTCCGTCGCGCGGGCGCGCCGGGTGCCCTGCTGGAACGCCGCCAGCCGGTCGCGGACGATCTCCGGCGAGTCCTCACGGGTTTCTTCCCGCTCCGGTTCGGGCCGGTCCGCCCGCAGCTGCGGGACGAGGTTCTGCTGACGACGGCGCTGCGGCAGCGGCGGCCGGCCGGGCGCCTCGGGCCGGCGCGGCTGCTGCGGCCGGCCGTTTTCCGGCGTGGGCTCGCGGGCCGGCCACGCGGGCTGCGGCGGACGCGGCGGCCGGGCGGGCGGCTGCTGTTCCGGCTGCGGGACGGCGGCGACCGGAACCGGCGGGACCGCGACCGGGGCGGGCGGAACTGCGACTGGGCCGGGCGGCATGGCGCGGTGCCGCGAGCGTCGTCCGATCCGCGTGACGTCCGCGACGGCCGGCTGGTCCGGGATCGGCGTGTCGGCGGGCTCCCCGGGCTCGGGGTCCGGCGTCACCTCGCTGATCGGGGCGAGCAGGTCGGTCCGCACCAGCACGATCGCCCGGGTGCCGCCGTACGCGGATTCGCGCAGGTGCACGGAAATCCCGTGCCGCGAAGCCAGCCGAGCGACCACGAACAGGCCGAGGCGGGGCTCGTCGGACAGCGCCATGATGCCGAAGTCGGGCGGGTCCGCCAGCATCTCGTTGAGCTCTTCGGTCTGCTCGCGCTCCAGGCCGAGGCCCTGGTCCTCGACCTCGATGACCACGCCCTTGCCGACCACGTTGCCGCGCAGCTCCACCCGCGACTCGGGCGGGGAGAACGAAGTCGCGTTGTCGATCAGCTCCGCGAGCAGGTGCACGAGGTCGCCGACGACCGGGCCGCGCACGGCGATCGACGGCAGCGTGGCCGTCTTCACCCGCGCGAAGTCCTCGGTCTCGGCCGCGGCGCCGCGGACCAGCTCGGCGAGCCCGACCGGCTGCCGCCACTGCCGTCCCGGCTGGCCGCCGCCGAGGATGATCAGGTTCTCGGCGTTGCGGCGGGCGCGGGTGGACAGGTGGTCGAGCTGGAACAGCGTGTCCAGCTGGTCCGGGTCCTCCTGCTTGCGCTCGGCCTGGTCGAGCACCTTCAGCTGCCGGTGCACGATCACCTGGCTGCGGTGGGCGATGTTGAGGAACACCGCCTTGGTGCCCTCCCGGGTCTTGGCCTCTTCGACGGCGGCCGCGATGGCCGCCGACTGCGCCTTGTTGAAGGCCTCGGCGACCTGGCCGATCTCGTCGGTGCCGTGGTCGAGGAAGTGACCGCCGGCTTCGAGGTCCACGGGCTGTCCGGCGCGGACCTGCTCCACCAGTTCGGGCAGCCGCACTTCGGCCGCGTCGAGGGTGTCCTCCCGCAGCCGCGCGAGCCGCGCGATGAAGCGCCGGGACAACCGCAGGGCGACGAGCACGACTGCGATCGCGATCAGCATCGCGACGACACCCGCGATGATCGAGTTCACCAGGGTGCGGTCGGCGTCGCTGATGGCCGCGTTGGTCGCATTCGCGCTCTGCGTGACGAAAAGCGTCATCATCGTGGTCGCCACCTGGTGGGCGGCGGTGCGCCACTGCTCCTGCGGAACGGGCAGCTGGTTCGCCCCGCCGGCCAGGAACGCCGCCTCGACCTGGTTCACGGTCTTCCAGTCCGGGCTCGCGACGAGCTTGTCGTAACTCGCGCGCACCTCGGGGATCATCTGCGGCACGGACTGTTCGAGCTGGGCGTGGTACGCGCCGACCTCGCCGACGTACGCCCGCAGCTCGTCACCGCGGAGGCCGCCGGCCGCGAGCCCCGCAGTGGAGAGCGCGTCGCTGCGCTGCATCTCCTCGGCGGCGTTGAAGATCGGGATGGCCGAAAGCCGCGCGAAAGCGTTCTCCGCGCCGCGGGCGGCCTGGGCCAGACCGGCGACGCCCTGGGTGAACTGGTCGATGATCTGGTTGTAGAAGGTGAACGCCTGCAGCAGCGGGAGCTGGCCGGCGTCGACCTGCTGGCGGAGTTCGTGGATCTTCCCGTACAGCGAGGCGAACGTGGCGATGTTCTGCTTCACGCTCGCCGGCACCGTGCTGTCGTCGGCGAAGCTGCCCTGCAGCAACGCGCTGATCTGGCCGGCCGCGGCGTCGGTCTTCGGCCGTGTCGCCAGCAGCGTCGGGCGCGCCGAGCCCTGCCCGGCGAGCACGCTCATCGTCAGCTGGCGCTCCTGCTCCGCCGCGACGATGAACGAGATGCCCGGGTTCTCCGACGCGCGGATCTTGTTCGCGTAGTCACGCGCCTTCACCGCGTCGGTGATGAGGTAGCCCGCCAGCGCGATCCCGACGAGCAGTAGAGCGACGCTCGGAATCAGCGCGATCGAGAGCACGCGTGATCGAATCGACGACCCTCGGTTGCGTCGAACAGAATTCTGCTTCACCGTGGCCCGTATTCCTTCCGGCAGTAGCTGCGGTTCGGGTCACCCCGGGGCTTTCTCACCCGGTTCCGACCAGCCGGATCAACCACCGTGGTCCGCATCGCCCGCGACGACGGTATGAGTAGCCGAGAGGCACGTCAAGTCCGGATGCGTTTCGTGAGCAGCATCGCGTGATTGACTCACAACCCCGTGCCAGGCTTCGGAAATCGACCACGGCAGAACTGACGCCAAACGGACGGGCGCGGTGTCCCGGCGACGATGGCGGGGTGACCTGCGGCGCAGTGCCGAGCGTCAGAAGTGTACGTACACCGGCCCTGAAACGGTTCGGTGAGATCCGTCACGGACTTCCCGGACGTTCGGTGATGATCGGCTTACCGGCGACCTCGGCAGCCCATGCCGAGAGAAAAGGGTGAAATTGCCGACACTCGCCACGGAATCGCCGCTTTGCGCGGTCGGATTACCACTTTTCAGTGCCGAACGCCGTTCGGATGCCGGTGGTTCCGGTCGCTCTGATGAGGCAGTGACAGCCGCGGGTAGCCGGTCCCGGCCGGGCCCGGCTCGCTGTGGCCGGGATCGGCCCCGCGCTTGAAAAGGTCGCGCAGCATCTCCCGGCACGCCCAGGCGAGCACCGCGACCGAGCAGACGAGCACGGCGACGAGCACCGCCTCCACCGGGTAGCGCACGAGGATCCGGCCGAATTCGGCGAGCAGGAGTCCGAGCGCCACGCCGGCCAGAAGCGTTACGAGATAGGAGATCGGCACCTCACGACCACGCGCCTCAGTCATCTGGCATCCCCCTCCAGCCGGTTTTCCCGCAGCACGATTTCCATTTCCCCGCGGGCCGGTGATCCTGCCCCGGCAAGGCCACGACCAGCGGGAACCAGGTGGCGATCATAACCGGCGAGACCGGGAAAAGACCCCAGCAGCTCACCCGAAGGGGCGATGCGTGGATCAATTCCGCAGCCTGGTCCGGCCATTATCGCGAATTACGTTCACCACGATTTCCGCCTCGGCGTGGGCGGGCGTCACGCCGAAAACTCCTCCGCGAGGGTGTTCCAGAACATCAGCTCGTAGCCCTGGAACAGCCGGGCGTACGTCCGGGCGCGGCCCGCGTCGAGCCGGCCGGCGTCGAGGCCTGCCTGGATCGCCGCGAGGGCCTGGTCCTCGAGCCCCGGCGCGTCGGCGGCGAAGAAGTCGAAGAACGCGCAGGCGTCGTCGTCGAAGCCGTAGTGCTCGCGCATGCCCGCGGCGATGGCGCCGCAATACCGGCCCCACGCGGCGAAGTTCGCGAAAATGGCGACGGCGACTTCGGCCGATTCGCCGTTCAGCGCCAGCCACGCGAAGTACGCCGGGTACGCCTGGCAGCCCACGCGCGGCAACTCGGTGCCGGGGTCCGGGCCCGCAGCCGACGCGAGGGCGTCGAGCTTGCCCAGCGCGAGTTGCTCCCCCGGCGCGAGCCCGCCGAAGAACTCCCGCGCCCGCAGCTCGTCCGCGCGCGCCGCCAGTTCGTGAAAACTGCGCCAGTCACTGCGCACGATCCACTTCTCCTCGGCGGCGATCGCGGCGAACACCGCCCGGTCCGCGCGGCCGGCGGACACCAGCGGCACGAGCCGGTTGCCGTCGTCGCGAGGCGCCAGCTCCGCTTGGATGGTGTCGAGCAGCTCGCGGGCCAGGCTGGTCATGGGCACTCCTCGAGGTCTGGGCGGCGAGTCTCCAGTCAATCAGGCCGGCCGGATCCACGCGGTGGGTAAATGACCGTTTCGACCGGTTCACCGCCAGGTCCACGCCGGTGCCGAAGCTGGCCTCGATTCTCTATCCACACCGGCGGGGAGCCCCTACAGTGACGTGATCAGCCACCGTTGGAGGAGGGTCAGCGTTGACCACGCCCAAGTCCGTCGCCGAGCAGGCCGAAGGCCAGACGATCCCGGGTCTGCTGTTCCGCAACGCCACCGAGTACGGCGACCGCCCCGCGGTCACCTCGCTCGACCTCGAAGGCCACCCGACGCTGACCTGGAGCGAGTTCCGCACCGCGATCGCCGAGGTGTCGCGCGGCCTGGCCGGGCTCGGGCTCGGCGCCCGCGACCGGATGCTGATCATGGCGCCCGGCAGCCCGGACCACCTCATCGCCGACCTCGCCGCCGTGCACCTCGGCGCCATCCCGTGCACCGCGTACGCCACCCTCAGCCCGGACCAGATCCGTTACGTGGCAAGGCACAGCGCTGCCCCAGTGGTCGTCCTCGCGGGCGCCGGAGAGCTGGAGCGCTGGCTGCCGGTACTCGACGACCTGCCGGCCCTGCGCCACGTCGTGGTGCTGGACGCCGGGTCGATCCCGGCCGGCGACCAGCGGTTCGCCTCGTTCGCCGAAGTGCGCGAAACCGGCCGCGCGGCGATCGCCGCCGACCCGGACGTCTTCGAAAACTCGTGGTCCTCGATCAAGCCGGACGACCCGCTGTCGATGATCTACACCTCCGGCACCACCGGCGACCCGAAGGGCGTGGTGCTCTCGCACCGCAACGCCATCCACGAGGGTTACGCGGTGCAGGTGATGCACGGCTCCCCCATGCACGTCACCAACATCGCCTACCTGCCGCTGGCGCACATCGCCGAGCGCGAGATGTCGGTGTACATGCCGATCATGTGGGCGGGCCACGTGCACACGCTCGCCGACCCGTCGGCCGTCGTCACGGCGCTCGGCCAGGTGCGCCCGCAGAGTTTCTTCGGCGTGCCGCGGGTCTGGGAGAAGATGGTGGCGGGGCTGAAGAACATGCTCGGCGGCGTCCCCGAAGACCGGCGGGCAGCGCTGCTGGCGGCCAACGCCTTGCTGCAGGAGGGATACAAGCTCCGCAGCGAGGGCCAGGAGGTCCCGGCCGAGCTGGCCGAGCGCATCGCGAAAACCGACGAAGCCGTGCTCGCCCCGGTCCGCGCGCTGCTCGGTCTCGACCAGATCCTGGTCCCCGCGAGCGGCGCGGCCGCGCTGCCGCTCGAGGTGCTCTACTTCATCGCCGGGCTGGGCATCGAAATCCTCGAAGTCTGGGGGCTGTCCGAGACGACCGGCGCGGTGACGGCGAACGGCGCGGGCGCGTTCCGCGCGGGCACCGTCGGGCGGACGCTCGACGGCGTCGAGGTGAAGATCGCCGAAGACGGCGAACTGCTCGTACGCGGGCCCATCGTGTTCCTCGGCTACCTCCAAGCCGACGGCTCGATCGAGAAGGCGACCGACGACGAGGGCTGGTTCGCCACCGGCGACATCGGCACCGTCGACGAAGACGGCTACGTGCGGATCACCGACCGCAAGAAGGAACTGATCATCACCTCGAGCGGCAAGAACATCGCGCCGACGCACATCGAGGGGCTGCTGAAGGAGCACCCGCTGATCGGCCAGGCGGTCGCGATCGGCGACGACAAGCCGTACGTCACCGCGCTGATCGTGCTCGACGACGAAATCGCGCCCGGATGGGCGGCGGCGAACGGCATCGAGGGCGCCGACACCCTGGAAGCGTTGGCCGTCCACGAAAAGGTCCGCGCGGAGATCGAGCGAGCCGTGGAATCGGCCAACAGCCGGCTGGCGCGCATCGAGCAGATCAAGCGCTACCAGGTGATCACGCGCGTCTGGACGCCCGAGTCCGGCGAACTGACGCCGACGCTCAAGCTCAAGCGGCGCGTGATCAACGAGCGCTACGGCGACGACATCGCCGGGCTGTACACCGGGAGCCCGGCGCCGGCCGCCGGCGCCTGAACCAGCTGTCAAGGCCCCCTTACCCGCGTCGCACGCCGGTAAGGAGGCCTTGACGGACTTGGCCGGACCCGCCGCTAAGCGATGCGGCTGGGGGTTTCCGTCCACTTGCGCAGGCGCGGCGGCACGCGCTTCTCCAGCCCGTAGTTCTCCAGGTGCGCGCTGAACACCTCGTCGAACGCCTTCTGCACCGTCTCGGTGTCCCAGACCGGCCGTTCGAGGATCGGCTGTTTCAAGTACGGCTGGCCCATCACGTGCAGCTGCGGGCCGTTGCACCGGATCATCTGGCCGGTGATCCCGGCCGAGCCGCCGCCGAGCAGGAACAGCACCACCGGCGCGATCTTCGACGGCGTGCGGTCCGGCGGGCAGGCCCGCAGCGCGCGCTCGGACTTCCACACCATCCGCGTGTGCGCCACCGGGCACACGGCGTTGACGCGGATCCCGGCCTCCTCCAGGTCGAGCGCCCAGGAGTAGGTGAGCGACGCGACCGCGCCCTTGCTCGCCGCGTACACGCCGAGCTTGCGCTGGCCCAGCGAAGCACCCGAGGAGATGTTCACGATCGACCCGCCGGTGCCGCGCGCGACCATCGCCTTGATCGCCGCGAGCCCGGTGTACATCACGCCGAGGACGTTGACTTCGACCAGCTCCCTGGCCTGCTCGACGTCGTCCTCCCACGGCAGCGCCTCGTAGTTCAGCCCCGCGTTGTTGACCAGCCCGTCGATCCGGCCGAAGGCCCGCAGGCACTCGTCCACGATCGCCTGCGCCTGGGCCGGGTCGGCCACGCTGTGCCCGCTGGGCACCGCCCGGCCGCCGTACGCGCGGATGTTCTCCGCCGTGCGCTCGGCCAGTTCCACGTCGACGTCGTTGACCAGCACGGCGCCGCCCGCGCGCGCCACGTGCACGGCGAACGCTTCGCCGAGTCCCCGGCCGGCGCCGGTCACGATCACGGCCTTGTCCTGCATCAGCCCGTCCATAACCTCTCCCCACTGCGTGCGCCGGCGGGCGAGGGGCCGCTCCGCCGGGCTCCCCACCAGTCTTGGTCCATTCGGCGCAGCGGACAGGGCGATGGCGACGAACGGTGCCGGACCTGCGCCGAGCGAGTAACCGTCGATCAGTCCACCGGTACCTCCCGACGGGTCAGTACCACCGGAAGACGCGGTCCACCCGGCGTAGCCCGATCGGCTCAACAGCCGACGACATCCCCGTTCCCGGTCCACCTCCGGGTAATCAGCGGCATACTGGCTGTCGTCCCCGGTCACCGAACCTGTGACGCGCCGACCGGCGCTGTCACGGCACAGGCAGAATGCGGGAACGCCACGTTCGCCCGACCGGGGAGGGGGGAATGGTCACCCCGTGACGACCCACGCCAGTGCACCGCTGACCGCACCGCTGCGGAACGTCGAATATCGCGTTCTGTGGGCGGCCGAGGCCATCTCGAGCGCGGGCGACCAGCTGGCGAAGGTGGCGCTGTCCATCCTCGTCTACAACCGCACCGGCTCGGCACTCTGGGCCGCGGTGGTCTACGCGCTCACCTTCCTGCCCGCGCTGGCGGGTGGGCTCGGGCTGTCCTTCCTGGCCGACCGCTATCCGCGACGAGCGGTGCTGGCCTCGAGCGCGACGGTCCAGGCGGTGCTGGTGGGGCTGATGAGCATCCCGGGAATGCCGCTCGGCGTGCTGTGCGGGCTGCTCGTCGCGGTGCAGCTGGCCGCTTCGCCGGCGAACGCGGCGCAGAACGCGATCACCCGTGAGGTGTTCGACGACGACGAGCTGTACCTGCGCAGCCAGGACCTGCGCGGGATCACCACCAACACGGTGATGCTGCTGGGGCTGGCCGGCGGCGGACTGCTGGTGACGGCGGTCGGCTCGTCGTGGGCGCTGGCGATCGACGCGGTGAGCTTCGCCGTGGCCGCGGCCATCGTCCGGGTCTGGGTGCAGGACCGGCCCGCGGCGGGCGGAGAGCAGACGACCTGGTTCGGGGCGACTCGGTGGGTGTTCGGGCAGCGGCGGCTGCGGGTGCTGATCGCGCTGTCCTGGCTGGTCGGGCTCTCGGTGGTGCCGGAGGGGCTGGCCGCGCCGCTGGCCCGTCAGCTCGGCGCGCCGTCCGCGGCCGTCGGCTGGCTGCTCGCCGCCGACCCGCTCGGCTTCGTGATCGGGGCCTACCTGCTGTCCAAATTCGCCTCGGCGCCGACGCGGCAGCGGCTGCTCGGGGTGCTCGCCACCCTGTCGCTGGCCCTGCTCGCGCTGTTCCTGCTGCGGCCGAATTTGCCGGTCGCGCTGGTGCTGCTGGCACTGGCGGGCGCCATGGGGGCGTACATCATCACGGTCACCGCGACGTTCGCCACCTGGGTGCCGAACGAGATGCGCGGCGGCGCCGGCGGGCTGTATCGCACGGGGCTGCGCGTCGCGCAGGGTGTCGGCGTCGCGATCGGCGGGGTGGTCGCGCAGGCGACCGGCTCGGCCGTCACTGCCATCGCACTCGCCGGGGTGGCCGGCGTCGTACTGGCGATCCCCACCGCGTTCTCCTGGACCCGGGTCCGGCACGCGGTCGCCGCCGACTCCGGGCTCTGAATCATGGCCGGATCACTGCCGCCGGCCCGGCGAAAGAGGTCCGGGCATCGAAGCCGGACCGAACTGTTTTCACGCCTCGCGGTCACGCACGGAATCCACCTCCGCTCAGAATGTCACGGAACAAGCATGGTCAGGTCCAGCTCAGGCTTCACGGTCCGACATCGTCCGGCACCTCCTCGTGACTGCAATTCGGACGGAAAAGGGGCGGGAACGATTCAGGCCTCACGGTCCGACATCGGGAAAACACCTCCTGTGGCACACCGCGGGGATGCGGAAGAAGCCGGTGCCGCAATTCGCATTCGGCATTCACCAGCCATCGGGGGAAGGTACCTCCGGGGTGCGGAGGCACGCGAGTGGGCGGAACACGAATTCTGTCCTCGGGGAGGACTCCCTGCCGGGAAGTCGGTGAGTGCGATGATACCGGTAAGGCATCCCACCACCACAGCGGGAACCATCACACGCCGACGACCCGAGAGACCGGAGGAGGCCGAGCCCGATGCCCGAGAACGGACACGCGCGCGGTGAACCGACGGACTCCGGTGACGGAGTACCCAAAGCCGCCCATGATCACCCTGCCCGGAACCAGAATTCTCCGAGTGGTGCACAAACCGCGACCGAACGGTCGCAGGGTGTCGGCGGCAGGCTGCGCTCGCTGATTTCCGCGAATCCGGTGTCCTCGTGGGATCTGTGGACGAAGCCGCGCCCGATGATCATTTTCCTGCTTTCCTGGGAAGCGGTCGCGGTCGCGCTGCTGACGTTCGCGATCGTCACCACCGGCGCCACCACTCTCGTCGACTGGGCGCGGTTCGGGATCCTCGCCGCCTGCGCGACGGTGCACATCCAGCTGACCCGGCGGCAGGAAGAGCGGCGGCGCAACCGGGTCACGGCCGTCCACATCGACCTGTCCGGCATCTGGGTCTTCCCGGGCGCGCTGCTGCTGCCGATCCACCTGACCCTGCTGCTGATCGTCATCGTGCGGACCCAGCGGTGGTTCAACTCGCGGCGGCCGCCGCACAAGTTCGTCTTCACCTCGCTGACCCACGCCGTTTCGGCATTGCTGGCCCATCAGCTCTACCAGAGCTTCGCGTCGGCGGAAGTGGCCCGGCTGAGCCCGGCGAACTCACTGCAGGTCTTCGGCATCCTGATGCTCGTCGGCTTCTGTTACGCCGCGTTGCAGGCGATCGTCATCGGCGGCCTGCTCGCGCTGGGCGGCACCTCGGCGCCGACGCTGAGCAATGTGCTGGGCACCAAGGACGACAACCTCCTGGAGCTCTCGACGATCGGGCTCGGCACCATCGCCACCATCCTGCTCGTGGACATCCCGCCGGCGATCGTGATCCTGGTGCTGATCACCGTGCTCGGCAACCGGCTGGCGGAGATCAACCAATTGCAGTCGGAAGCGCGGACGGACCCGAAGACGGGGATCTTCAACGTGCGCGGCTGGTCCGAATCGGCCGAGCGCGCGCTGGCCCGCTCCGCGCGCGGCGGCGAAATGCTGGCGCTGCTGATGATCGACCTCGACCATTTCAAGTGGATCAACGACACCTACGGTCACCCGGCGGGCGACGACGTGCTGCGCACCGTCGCGCAGACCCTCGACGAGATCACCCGCCCCAAGGACATCATCGGCCGGTTCGGCGGCGAGGAGTTCCTGATCCTGCTGCCGGACGTCGACGAGACCGCGTCGAAGGTGACGGCCGAACGCATCCGCGTCGCGATCGCCGAACAGCAGATCGTCAGCACCGACAAGCGCGGCGGCCAGGCCCGGATCAGCGGGCGCACCGCGTCGATCGGGGTGGCGCTGCTCGGGCCCAACGGGGCCACTGTGGAACAGCTGCTGCACGCCGCGGACGCCGCCGTTTACGCGGCTAAAGAGGGCGGCCGCAACCAAGTGCGGTTCGCCGACGCGGACCAGTCGTTCACCGAGGGCCAGTCCTTCACCGAGAACTGAGCGCCCGTTTCCGGGCCCTCGCGTTTCCGGCCCGCCCTAACCTCCGGACGCCGAATCCGATTAATCGCGTTCGGCTCCAGCCCCGGGCGAGCGGCGGCCGAATTCGCTTTCCGCCAGGTTTCCCGCGGGTTTCGCGAGCCGTTATTCATCAACGCCCGAAATAAGCGGTATGTTCGGCGCCGTCGGCATCGGGGGCTATCCCCCGGCCGCGCCGGGGGCTGTCACCGTGCCGTCCCGGCGGGCGGGCTGGCACTCTAGGACCCATGCCAGCCATCGACGACCGCGCCCCGGCCGCCGCGCGCCCACGACGTCGCTGGTCGACGTCGGGGTGGCTGCTGCTTGTCCTGTTCACCGTGTTCGCCTTCGGGCTGATCGCCTCGCGCCCGGCGTCGCCGCCGGACCAGGGGCCGCCGACCGGTGACGTGCTGGCGGCGCAGAACGCCATCGCGGCGCTGGTGCACCCCGGCCCGCAGCCGAGCGCGCTGGCCCTGCTGCCCAAGGACTTCACCGCCGTGATGGACGTGCTGCCGGGCGTGCTGACCGCGCGCGACGGGACGGTGCGGGCCGTGCACGTCGACGGCGGCTGCTCCGCGCCGTGGGGTGACGACAACACGAAGTGGGACTACTCCGTGCCGTGCAAGGCGCACGACCTCGGCTACGACCTGCTGCGTTACGCCGACAAGAAGGGCCACCCGCTGGACCAGCAGGTCCGCGCGTCGCTCGACGCCCAGCTGTCGAAGGACATGCACCACACCTGCGCGCTGAACCCGATGGACTCGCCGCGCACCTGCCAGCTCGTCGCGACGCTGTACTCGGCCGGGCTGGTGGTGAACTCGTGGCATCAGCGCTGGGGCCCGCCGGTGGGCGACCCGATCGGCGCGATGGTCATCGGCGTGCTGGTCATCGGGGTGCTCCTGGCGTTCCGGCTGCGCGGCTGGCCCGCGGCCCGCCGGACCCGGCCCGCGGTTCGCCGGACCGGCCCGCCGACGCGATGGGCGCTGCTCGGCGCGGGCGGCGCGGCGTTGCTGATGCTCGGCGAATCCGTGACCGCGCTCTTCGACTGGGCGGGCGCGCCGGAACAGGCGTTGTGGCCGTTGACCTGGCTCGCGCAGCTGACCCCGCTGCTGTTCTTCGCCGGCGGCCACGCCAACGAGGCGGGCTGGCAAGCCGAACGCGATCGCGGCTACCGGCACTACCTCGCCGAGCGCGCGAGCCCGTTGCTGCGGCCCGCGCTGATCTTCGCCGTGGTCGCGCTACTCGTGCCGCTGGCACTGGAGCTGCTCGGGATCCCGGCGGGCACCAACGCCACGGTGATGCGGATCGCGCTGCACCCGCTGTGGCTGCTGGGCGTGTACCTGCTGATGATCGTCTGCGCGCCGGCGCTGCTGGCGCTGTACCGCCGGGCGCGGCTGGCGTCCGTGCTCACGCTGCTGGCCCTGGTCGTCGCGGGCGAGCTGGCGGCGACCTGGTCGGGCTCACAACTGCCGCGTTACGGCGCGACGCTCGCGCTGGCGCTGCTGGCCCAGCAGCTGGCCTTCGCGCACGCTGACGGCGTCCGGCCGTCCCGGCGGGTGCTGGCCGTGGCGGCAGTGGTGGGCGTCGGCGGGCTCGCGGTGGCGAGCTTCGTGCTGGGCGCCTCGCCGACGCTGCTGGGCAGCCCCGGCGCACCCGCGGCCCTGTCCGCCGCGCCGTGGGAAGTGCTGCTGCTGGGCGTCACGCAGCTGAGCCTGGCCGGCCTCTTCGTGACGCCGTTGCGGCGCTGGGCCGCGCGGCCGTTGGTCCGGCGGGCAGCTGGGCTGGTGCTGCGCGCGCCGATGAGCCTGTACCTGGCGTTCCTGGCGGCGATGCTGCTGCTCGTCGCCGTGGTCTACCTGCCGGGCCCGATCGCGGACGGCCTCAGCTGGCTGGTCCGGCCGCGGACCGCGATGGCCGTGGCGCTGCTGGCCGTGCCCGCGATCGCCGTGTTCTGGTGGTTCGAGCGGCACCCGGGCGCGCCGGCCGCGGACGCCGTCGAGCCGCCGGTCCGCGTCCGCAGCGGCCCCGGCTGGCACGCGATGCTGCTGACCAGGGCCGCCGCCGTGCTCGGCATCGGCTACGCGACGGCCGGCGTGTTCGGTCTCGCGCTGGCCCGCTTCGGCGACGTCGCCGCGGACGCCGACCTGCTCGGCCTCCGCTTCGACCCGGTGCAGAGCCTGGTCCACCTCCTGCTCGGCGTGCTGCTGCTGCACACCATCCGGACCGGCGCGACCACGGCGGCGAGCACCTGGCTGGCCTGCGCGCTCGGCAGCATTCCCGCGCTGGTGGCCGCTTCGGACGGCGAGCCCTCGGGCGCCGCCACGGTCGTCCTGCATGCCGGGACCGCGGTGTTCGCCCTGATCGCCGCGGCATCGTGCCTGGTCCCTGACCGGCGGGCGGCCGGGGCGACGCCGGGCTGAGCCGGACACTCCGGGTACGACCGGCATTCCGCCGGTCGGGCGAGCAAGGCGCGGATGGCGGAACATGGGTGGTGCGTGCCACACCAAGAAGGGGATGTGTAAACCTACGGCAACCACGTCCCGGCACCATGCGTCTTCAACACCGGGACTTGCAGGACTGACGAGAAGGAGCCGTCGCGTGGATTACCCGCCTCGGAACGGGCAAGGCGACCGCCGCCCCGCCCGCCCCTGGCAGGACCCGCCGGGGCGCGGCCAGGCCCGCCGCGTCCCACCGTCCGGGCGCCCGCCCCGCGAAAACGCCGAGTACGGCGCGCCCCGCGACCCGCGCAAGGCCCCGCCCCGCCGTCCCGGCCCGCCGCCGGAGCGCCGGCCCGCCCGCCGGGTCCGCCGCAACTCCTTCCGCGGCGCCAAGATCGCCCTCACCGTGGTGTCGCTGCTGGTCATGGGCCTCACCGGGTACGCGTGGGCCTCGTTCCAGGGCCTGGTCAACGGCCTGAACTACGCCGACGTGATCGACCCGAAGTCCGGCGGCGACCAGCCGGCCGACGGTGCCCGCGACATCCTCCTGGTCGGCCTCGACAGCCGGACCGACGCGCAGGGCAACCCGCTCTCCCAGGAACTGCTCGACCAGCTGCGCGCGGGCGAGTCCGACGGCGAGCTGAACACCGACTCGCTGATCTTCGTGCACATCCCGAACGACGGAAGCAAGGCCGTCGCCATCTCGCTGCCGCGCGACTCGTACGTGGACATCCCCGGCGGCTACGGCAAGCACAAGATCAACTCCGCGTACGCCCGCGCGATGCTCCAGGCCCGCAAGGACCTGCAGAAACAAGGCGTCACGGACCCGAAGGAGCTCGACGTCAAGGCCAACCAGGCCGGCGCGAAGGAGCTGATCTCCACCGTCGAGGCACTCACCGGGTCCACGATCGACAACTACGCGGCGATCAACCTGCTCGGCTTCAGCGATATCACGCAGGCCATCGGCGGCGTCGACGTCTGCCTGGCCGACAACGTGAACGACACCTACTCCGGCGCGAACTTCACCAAGGGCGTGCACACCATCTCCGGCGTGCAGGCGCTCGAGTTCGTCCGGCAGCGCCACGGCCTGCCCCGCGGCGACCTCGACCGCGTCGTGCGCCAGCAGGTGTTCATGGCCGGCATGGCGCGCAAGGTGCTCTCGGCGGGCACGCTGACCGACCCGACGAAGCTGAACGCGCTGATCGACGCCATCAAGAAGTCCGTGGTGCTCAACCAGAACTGGGACATCTTCGGCTTCGCCGAGCAGATGAAGGGCCTCACCGGCGGCCAGCTCGAGTTCCGCACCATCCCGGTGCAGAACGTCGACTACCAGACCCCGAGCGACGGCTCCGCGATCCAGGTGGACCCGGCCGCGGTCCGGGCGTTCGTGCAGGGGCTGGTCCCGAAGCAGCAGGGCCAGCAGCAGGCGCCGCCCGCCGCTGACAGCGCGAACAAGGCGACCACCGTCGACGTCCGCAACTCCTCGGGCCGCACCGGCCTGGCGGCGAGCGTCTCCAAGGAGCTCGCCGGCAAGGGCTTCACCGCGGGCGACACGGCGAACGGGACCTCGCGCAAGACCACCGTGATCTGGGTGCCGAAGGGCGGCAAGAACACCGGGCAGGCGGTCGCGGACGCGCTGGGCACGAAGGCCACGGTCCAGGAGGACAAGAGCGTCAGCGCCGGCCACGTGATGATCTTCCTCGGCTCGGACTACTCCCCGTCCACCTCGAGTTCCGGCGGCTCGAACGCGGCCGGGGCCCCGGCCAGCGCCCCGGCTTCCTCCCCCGCGGCCCCGCCCGCCGGGGACTCCGGGGGCGACAAGCCGATCACGGCCGACGGGGTCCCCTGCGTCAACTGAGCCGCTTGCGCCGACTGGCCTGTTCAGGCCAGCGCGGTACTCCGTTCGGAGCAGCTGGCGAAATCGTCACCAAAGTCTTCGGCGAAACCGCGTAAGGAAAAGCGCACTGCCCACTTTCATACACGTGAGACGCGCACGCGTTCGCAGCAACGACAGCGGACGCGACGCGGTGGAGCGTGATCAGGGCAGGGGACGAGGAGTGGTGATCGACGTTGAGCACTACCAGCGGATACTCGGGGACGAGCTCCGCAAGCTCAGGCGCGGGCGCGGCTGGACGCGCAAGGAGCTGAACCGGCATCTGCAGAGCGAAATCTCCCTGCAGACGCTGGCGACGTACGAGCTGGGCACGCGCCAGTGTTCCGTGGTGCGCCTGGTCGAGCTGTGCGTCGCCATGGACGAGCTTCCCCAGGACCTGCTGGCGAAGGTGCACAGACGCGTATTCGTGGAAGAGCCCGGCCGCGTCCGGGTCGATCTGCACCGGGTGATCGCGGAGGCCGCCCCGGAGCTGCTGCCGCTGCGCCGCTGGGCGGAAGACCGCCTCCGCCAGGCCGCCGACCCGGGCCCGGACTCGAGTTCGGCGGAAGTGTCGCTCGACCTCGCGGCGCTGGAACGCATGGCGGAACTCTGTGACTTGCCGACTGTCGAGTTGATTACCCACCTTCGCAAGCTCCAACCCAGCTGAGGGGTTCGAGCCTGACCTGGTCTGGCACGAGGGGGACTTTCGCGTCGTCGAGGGCCGCGAAGTCCCCTTCACCGCCGGGCACTCGGGCTTCGGCGCTGCGCAGGCCACCGACGCCGCACCAAGCGGACCTCTGTCGCTGAATCACGTCGATCTCCGCCCACTGGAAAGTTCCCGCTCCGCCACCGGCGACGCCGAGTGGTCACCGCAACGCGCCCGGCGGCCGTCTGCCCTCGGACCGCCGGGCCACCCCTGACCGCTCGGCGGCGCGAACGTCCCCCTCGCGCCGCCGAGCACCGGATGGCCGTGGACGTCGCCAGTTGTTGTCACCCCGCCGAGCAGCCCTCGCGGCGGATCGGTGCGCTTGCCCGTCGGATCCGGGAACTTACTCAGAGTAGGTTACCGCCGGTAGAGTGCTCCCGTGACCACCGCGAAACGCAAGCGCATGCCTCGAGCCGAGCGAGAACGGCAGATGCTCGAGGTCGCGGAGCGGGTGTTCAGCGAGCGCGGCTACGCGGCGGCCTCGATGGACGAGATCGCCGAGCTGGTGGGCGTCTCGAAGCCGATGCTGTACGAGTACTTCCGCTCGAAGGAGGGCTTGCTGCTGGCGTGCATCGCGGAGTCGCGGGCGGCGTTGCGCGAGGTCACGGAGCGGGCGACGGTCGGCGCGGAGACCGCGGAAGAGGCGCTGCGGCGTGGATTGCTGGCGTTTTTCGTGTTCATCCGCGAGCGCCGTCAGGCCTGGTCGCTGCTGCGGCACGAAATGGCCTTGATCGGCACGCCGGCGGCCGACGAAATCGAGCAGACCCGCCGCCAGCAGACCGACCTGATCGCGGCCCTGGTGAGCGGCCACCTCGACAGCGAGGACGAGATGCGCGCCGGAGCGTCCGCCGAACTCGTCGTCGGCGCCTGCGAGCGGCTCGCGATCTGGTGCGAGCGCTTCCCCGACGTCACCCCCGAAATGGCGACCGGCTACGCCATGGACATGCTCTGGTCCGGACTGTCACGACCGGGCCGCTGAGACGCCCGTGAAGATGCGCGTGCATTAGGCCATTCGGTCGTCACTCAGCGCTCATTCCCTCTCGTTACTTGTGACACAGAGTTTTCCTACGGTATCGATGACACTGTAGAAAGACTGATGGAGAGTCGCGGGGAGCAGAAAATCGCGTCATGAACGTGCGGTGGCCGAGTCCCGGCCAGTAACGCATGCTGATGACGAGAGGGGTGGGACAGTGGTGGAGACGATCACAGCGACGTACCTGCACGACGACGAAGACTGGACGATCACCGTCAACGGCCGGGGCAAGGAGCTGTCGGCGAAGGCGCCGGGGATCATCGCTGCCCGTGACCGCGCCGACCAGCTGGTCGAACAGGTCGCCCCGGACGGGCGACCCACGGTCGTGCACCTGCTCAACGGCAGTGCGCTGGAGTTCACCAGCACCTACATGACCGCCCGGCTGACCCTCCCGGAGATCGAACCCCTGCAGGTCCCGCCCGCGGGGACGAAGTCCGCTGCTGGTGCCGCGCCTGCTGGTTCTGCGGTTTCTGCTGGTGACGCGGCTGCGGGTTCGGCGGCTGGAGATCCCGCCTCCGCCGGTGCTACTTCTGCTGGTCCTGCCTCCGCCGGTCCCGCGCCTGCCACCACTCCGGTCGACCGGGCCCCGTCCTCGGCCGGGACCTCCGCGACTCCGGCCGAGGGCCCCGCGAACGCCGACGCCACGGCCGACTCGGTGTCCGTGCCCGGCCAGGCTTCCGCCTCCGCGACCCCGAGGGCGGCCAAGCCGCAGCTCCCGTCGAGCAAGCAGCTCTCGAAGGAGGTCGAGGACCGCAAGCCCGAGGCGCCCAGCCGTCCCGGCGTCCCCGCGGGTGCCTCGGCGAAGCCACCGGTAACTCGCGCCTGACCAGTACAAACACCAGCCTCGGCTGGATCGCGGGCCCCGCCGAGATCGCGGACCCGCTAGAGAGTCGCGCCCAGTAGAACCACTGGGCGCGCAGAGCCTCACAGAACCGCTCGCCCGCGGAGTCCGAGCGGGACCTAGGGCATGCCACGAAACGGCGCTGCCTTCAGCCGGTCCGCAAATTAGCGGTGCGGGTTCCCAGCCAGGCGCGCGAAGCAGCACAGGGTCTCAGCAAGACTGCGAAAGCTGCGCAGGACGAAGCGAGATCTCCACTGCGCCGCGGACCTGCCATGAAGTATTGCCGGGTGTCGGCGAGACCGTGAAGCTGCCGCGGTGCGAGCGGGATCTCAAGCAGGGCTGCGGACCTGCCACCAAGCCGCGGCGTGCCAGCGAACCGCCACAGACCGGCGCGTCAGCCAGACCGCGAAGCTGCCGCAGGGGCAGCGGGGTCTCAGCGGAACAGTTTGCGAACCAGCAGCACGGCGATCAGTGCGCCGGCGCCGATCAGGGGGTACTTGACCTTCGGGTTGTCCAGCTTGGCGCGAAGGCCGTCCTTGGCCGCGTTCGCGAGCTTCTGCGGGTTGGCCTTGGTGCCCAGCTGGTCGAGCGTCGCCACCAGGTTGGTCCTGGCCTGCTCGATCTCACGCTCGATAGTCTCGGGGTCGCGAGCCACGTGCCCTCCTCGCCGCATGGACTGTAGGCGCCCACGTTAGAGGACTCCCCGCCCACGACGGCCACTGGCCACGCCGAGCCGACCCGAACGTGGTGCACGCTACGATTCCCGGAGGTTCCCGGGGGCCGTAGCCCAATTGGCAGAGGCACACGGTTTAGGTCCGTGCCAGTGAGAGTTCGAGTCTCTCCGGCCCCACTCGCAGGCTCTGACCTGCACGGCGACTATCAGCCCGGAAGGCCCTCAGGGGCCTGTGCCACCAACGTGCCACGCCCAGAGGAGTTGGCCTACGGCAGCGGCCAGGGCTGCCCGCACAGGGATCTGTTATGCAGGCTGCGAGCTTCGCTGTCGCGAAATCGCGGCTCGTCGTGGGCGAAGACGACTTGGCCGGCCGCGGCAGTGGACGCCGGTCTTGTCGAAGATGCTCTTCAGGTGTCGCTGGACGGTGTGCGCGGGCACCAGCCAGCTCGGCCACGATCTGGGTGGTCAACGCGCCCTGCGGAACCAGTCCGGTGAGCGCCAGGACGGCAAGGCCGTCCTGGTGGACCCGGCCCCGGGACAGGTCGGTGCGGCCTTACAGGCAGTGCTCGACGCCGGCGCCTCGGCGTTCGACCTCAAGCTGAAGAGCACCGGTGGCCAGCCGGCGAACCTCGAGCTGGACGCCGTCGGTCTGTCCAAGATCCAGTTCGCTGATCCCGGCGCCGATATCTGGTTGCCCCGCCCTGCGCGGCGAAGCACGATCGGGGCATGCGCTTTTCGATCAACATTCCGAACTTCGGGGAGTTCGCCGACGCCAGGACGGTCGCGGCGGTGGCCGCGGCGGCCGAGCAGGCGGGCTGGGACGCGTTGTTCGTGTGGGATCACGTGGTGCACGACAAACGCGAGCGCCAAGGACAGCCGTTCGGCGATCCTTGGATGCTGCTGACCGCCGCCGCGCTGGCGACTTCGCGGATCAAGCTGGGCACGCTGGTCACCCCGGTGGCGCGGCGACGGCCGGAGCAGCTGGCCCGGCAGGTGGCCACCCTGGACTCGGCGAGCGGCGGGCGGGTGATCTTCAGCGCCGGCCTCGGCGGCCCGATCGCGGACGAGTTCGGCAGCTTCGGCGAGCCGACCGACCCGGTGGTGCTGGCCGAGCGGCTGGACGAAGGCCTGGGCCTGCTGGAGCGTTATTGGACCGGCGAGCCGGTGGACCATCAGGGCCGGCACTACCAAGTCCACGACGTCACATTGCTGCCCGCCTCGGTGCAACGCCCCCGCCCGCCGGTCTGGATCGCCGGGTACTGGCCGCACCGCCGGCCGATGCGCCGGGCCGCGCGCTGGGACGGCGTGGTCCCGATGTTCGCCGACGCCGGGCACGGGCGCGCTCCGCAGGCCGGCCAGGTCCGCGAGCTGGTCAGCTACGTCCGCCAGCATCGTGACGGACGGGAGAACGAGCCGTTCGGGGTGGTCGTCGGCGGGATCAGCCCGGGTGATCGGGCCCAGGCCCGCGACCTGATCGGACCGCTGGCCGACGCGGGCGCCACCTGGTGGGACGAACGCCAGCTCCAAACCGGCGAAGACCTCTCCCGCCTGGAGCCGACCCTGCGCCGGATCGAGCAGGGGCCGCCCGTTCTGTAGCCGCACAGGTTGCAGCGGCCCGGATTTCACGCGGCCAGGTTGTAGCGATCCGGCTTGCGGACACAGGCCGCCGACGCTTGTGGCAGCCTTCAGCCATGTCACCACTTCTCGTCCGCCCGGCCGACCTCGCCGCGGAGGCGGACGCGGTCGGCGACCTCATGGTCGAGTACATGACCTGGGCCACCAAGCAGTTCAGAGCCACCTTCGGTCTCGACGCCCCCACCGATCCCGCGCAGATGCGGGACGGTCTCGACGATTACGCCAAGCCGTCGAGCGCCCTGCTGGTCGCCGTCACCGCGGACGGGGACCTCGCCGGGGCCGGGGCGCTGCGGACCCTGGAACCGGGGATCGTGGAGCTCAAGCGGATGTACGTCCGCCCGGCCTGGCGCGGCCGGCACGTTGGGTCCCGGCTGCTCGACGGGCTGCTGGACCAGGCGGCCGAGCTGGGCGCCTCGACGATCCGGCTCGACACCGCGCGCTTCATGCAGGACGCCCATGGCCTGTACCGATCGCGGGGCTTCGTGGAGCGGGACCACTATCAGGGCACCGAAATCCCCCCGGACTTCCAGCAGTACTGGGCCTTCTTCGAGCGGTCCGTCACGGGCGCCTGAGCACTTTTCACCGCAGCAGGGCGGTCGCGGCACGGCTATCGTCTTCCCATGGGGCAGACACTTCCGGTCGAGTTCACCGCCGACGAGGTCGAGGAGATCCAGCGGGAGGCCGCCGCCGCGGGACGGAGCGTGCAGGACTTCGTGCGCGAGACGCTGATGGTCGCCGTGACCTCGCGGGGAGGCCGGCGCTGCGCCGCGCTCGACCACGTGCTCGAAGCCAGCACCGGCCTCAACGAACGGCTCGCGCGGTGATCGACTACCTCACTGTGCACGACCTGATGGTCGTCGCGCGGCGGGTGGTCACCGGGGAGCTGGCGGTGCGCGACACGGGCATCCTGGCGTCCGCCGCCGCGCGGCCGCAGACGTGTGTGTTCGGTGAGGACGCCTACCCCGGCGTCTGGGAGAAGGCCGCGGCGCTGATGGAGTCCCTCGGCCGCGGTCATCCCCTGATCGACGGCAACAAACGCCTCGCCTGGACCGCCACCTGGTTCTTCCTCGGCCTCAACGACCACCCGCTGCGCGCGCCGCTGGACGAGGACGCGGCCGAGCCGTTTGTCCACGACGTCGTCCAGGGCCGGCTCGACCTGCCGCGCATCGCGGCCCGGCTCCCCGATTTCGCTTAGCCGCGAAGCCACACTTTAGTCCTAAGTAGACGGTCCCGCGAAGGACCGGCTGCTTCACCACACGGCCACCGGACCCGTAGGCTGGCCATCCGAAGCGAAATACGGGGAGGTGCGCCGTGGCGAAGGGCGGCCCGCTGAGCTGGCTCCGCCGGTGGACGGACTGGTTCGAGAACCGCGGCGTCTACATCCCCGGCGAGGAGAGCCGCGCCGTCGACCCCGTGCGTGACTTCGGCTGGCTGATGGTCGCGTGGGGCGCGGGCGTCGCAGTCTTCATCCTCCTGTTCGCCTTCGCCGTTTAAGTGGCGTTTCGGTGACGACTGTCACCCGGTGTGCCCTTTCGGTCACGGATCGGCCACGGGTCGACACCAGGTGCGCGTCTTCGCCCGCGCGCACGTGCATGTACGGCCACAGTGGAGCGGGTCCGCTTCGGCAGCTACGCCGAACGGCCCCCGCACACACCCCGACTGGAGTACCCCGCGATGGCGCCCGCGCGCACCCCGAAGCTGTTGCTGTCCGCCTTCCTGCTGTTCGGGGTGGCGGCCTGCGGGGTCGACGCGCGCGAGGGCACGGCGGCGCTCGGCGGTGGCGGCGCCCCGGCGAAGGCGGCGGCCGCGCAGTCCTCGAACGAACTGCAGTTCGGCGCCGAGCACCGGTTCGCCAGCGGCATCACGATCTCCGTTTCGGCCCCGCAGTCGTTCCAGCCGAGCCCGGCGGCATATCCGCGTAGCCCGCGAGCGGCGTCGTTCGACATCGCGGTGACGAACAACGGCGCCGATGCGTACAAACTGTCCGGCCTCGCGGTCACGGCGACCATCGCCGGACGGCCGGCCAAGCAGGTCGTGGACGCCACGCAGGGGTTGAACGGCATCTTCGACGCGGGCAAGGACCTTCAGTCCGGCCGCACGGCGCAGATGACCCTCGCGTTCGCCGTGCCCGCGCAGACCACGCAGCTCAAGGTGCAGCTGCGGCCCAGCGGCGCCGAGCCTGGCGTGGTCACGTACTGCGGCGACGCCTGAATTAGTCTCGGAGTCATGACCGAGCGACTTTCCCAGGGCGACGCCGCCCCCGACTTCACCCTGTCCGACAGCACGGGCAAGGACGTCTCGTTGAGCGACTTCCGCGGCCAGGCCGTGGTCGTGTACTTCTACCCCGCCGCCGGCACGCCGGGCTGCACCAAGCAGGCCTGCGACTTCCGCGACAACCTGGCCGAGCTGAACGACGCCGGTTACCAGGTGCTGGGCGTCTCGCCGGACAAGCCGGAGAAGCTCGCCAAGTTCGTCGCGGCCGAGCAGCTGACCTTCCCGCTGCTTTCGGACCCGGACAAGACGGTGCTCACCGCGTGGGGCGCGTTCGGCGAGAAGAAGAACTACGGCCGAGTGGTGCAGGGCGTCATCCGCTCCACGTTCATCGTGGACGCCGAGGGCAAGATCGCGAAGGCGCTCTACAACGTCCGCGCCACCGGGCACGTCGCGAAGCTGATCAAGGACCTCGGCCTGGCGGCCTGACCTGTACCAGGCTCGTGAGTGTTTAGACCGGTTCTAACCGTCTGTTGCAGTTCAGGACTTCGTGGACAGTTGATGTTTCAGGACATCGTGGACACTGACCGGCCTGTCGGCGTGGTGACCAGGGCGTGTGTGGTGATCATGCGGCGATGGGCAGAGCAGGGTTTTCGATGGATCCTGAGTTCGTTGCCGCGGTCGCGCAGGTCGCGGCGGGCGAGAAGGTCAACATTGCGCGGTTCTGCCGCGAGCACGGCGTGTCCCGGGGGTGTTCCACAAGTACCTGGCCCGGTTCCGGGCCGAGGGCGCGGACGGGTTCACCCGCCGCAGCACCGCCCCGCACCACCATCCGAGGGCTCTGGGCGCCGGGGTGGCCGAGGCGGTGCTGCGAGCGCGCAAAGAACTAGCCGGTGAGGGCCTGGACAACGGGCCGATCTCCATCCGCTGGCGGCTCGAGGACACCGGGGTCACCCCGCTGCCGTCGCAGTCCGCGGTCTACCGAATCCTGTGCGAGCACGGCCAGATCGTCCCGGAACCCCGCAAGAAGCCCCGGACCCGGCGCCGGTTCGAATACGCCGACCCCAACGGCTGCTGGCAGATCGACGGCATGGAGCACTACCTCGCCGATGGCACCAAGGTCTGCATCATCCAGATCCTCGACGACCACTCCCGCCTCGACGTCGGCTCCTACGCCGCGGCCAGCGAGAACGGCGCCGACACCTGGACCGCGCTGCAACACGCCTTCGCCGGCTACGGCCTGCCCGTGAAAGTGCTGTCCGACAACGGACTGGCCTTCTCCGGCAAACACCGCGGGAGGACGGCCGAGCTGGAACGCCACCTCGCCGAACGAGGCGTGGCCGCCATCGCCTCCTCGGTCTATCACCCGCAGACCTGCGGGAAAAACGAACGCTCCCACCAAACCCTGCAAAAATGGCTCCGCGCCCGGCCCACGCCCACCACGGTGCCCGAGATGCAACAACTTCTCGACGAGTACCGGACGATCTACAACCACCGCCGCCACCAAAGCCTGGACGGCGAAACCCCGCAGCAACGCTACGACGCCACCCCCAAAACCGCCCCCAGCACCGCCGCCCACCGGCCCAGCGGCGTCACCACCCGCCCCGTCTCCACCACCGGCGTGATCGCCTTCTCCGGCTGCTCCATCGTCCTGGGCCGCGCCTGGGCCGGCCACACCGCGACCGTTTACTGGCAAGGCGACCGCGTCACCGTCATGATCAACAACACCGTCGCCCGCCACCTCACCCTCGACCGATCAGTACGCTACCAACCACTGACCAGCCACAAACCGTCCACGAAGTCCTGAAACACATCTGTTCACGAAGTCCTGAAACATGACAACCGGTTCTAACCGTCATAGCCACTCACGAGCCGTTCATGGGGAAGCGGAGCGTGAACGTCGAGCCGTGGTCCGGGGTGCTGGTGACCGCCGCGGTGCCGCCGTGCGCTTCGGCCAGGTTGCGGACGATGGCCAGGCCCAGCCCGCTGCCGCCGGAGCCGCGGGTGCGGGACCGGTCCGCACGCCAGAACCGGTCGAACACGTGCGGCAGGTCCTCGGGCGCGATGCCGACGCCGGTGTCGGCCACCTCGAAGACGACGTCGCCGCCGTCGCGTCGGCCGGTCACGGTGACCGAGCCGCCGCTCGGGGTGTGCCGCACCGCGTTGGACACGAGGTTGTCGAGGGATTGGCGCAGCCGCACCGGGTCCGCGGTCAGCTCGGGCTCGGCCATCAGCGGGACGGTCAGCCGGACGCCCGCCGCGTCGGCGCGCTGGGCGTGGGCCGCGGCCAGCTGGGTGAGGAGCACGTTCGCGTCGATCGGCTCCGGGTGCACGCGCAGGGAGCCGGCGTCGGCGAGCGCCAGGTCCTGCAGGTCGTCGACGATGTGCTGCAGGTGCAGCGCCTCCTCCAGCAGTGACGCGACGAGTTCGTCGTCGAGCCGGCTGATGCCGTCCTGCGTGGCCTCCAGCCAGCCGCGGATGTTGCTCAACGGCGTGCGCAGCTCGTGCGCGACGTCGCTGACCATCGCCTTGCGCGCGGCCTCCAGCCGCTCGCGCGCCTCGGACATGTCGTTGAACGCGACGGCCAGCCGCGCGATCTCGTCCTTGCCCCGGACCCGCACCCGCGCGCCGCTTTCGCCCGCCTTCATCCGCTGGGCCGCGCCGGTGAGCGCGTGCAGCGGCCGGATCAGCCGGATCGAGGCGAGACCGGTGACGACGATGGTGAGCAGCAGGATCAGGCCCGCCACCTTGACCAGGCGCACCCGGTTCTCCGCGGACAGCGTGAACCCGCTCGGCGGCTGGTCACTGCCCTTTTCGGTGATGTAGAGCCACGCGGCCGGCGCGACGTACGGCGTCAGCTGCTCACGCCGGGCCGAGGTCACGCAGTTGCGGGCGGCCGGGTCGGTCGCGCCGGAGACCGGGCCCGCGAACGTCCAGGTCACCGGCGCGAGCTGGACGGCGGCCCCGGACTGCGCGTTACGGCCGAAGCAGGCGCTGACGAGCTGGTTCAGCTTGTCCAGCGCGGCCTCCTCGGTGTCGACGGGCTGCTCCAGGGAAAGCTCGCCGCACCGGGTCATCGCGAACGGGTCCTGCACGGTCACGCGCGGGTGCCCGCCCGGGCTGACCTCGATGTCGGCGAAGCCGGCGTAGCGCTCCATGCACGCCTGCACTTTGTGCGCGACGTTCATCAGCGCCTGCTTCTCTTGCGCAGTCAGCTCGTACGGCCCGACGGCGGCGGGGTCGATCCGGTCCGGCGTCGACGGGACGCCGAGGCCCGGGTCCACCGAAAGCGGGTCGATCACCACCGACGGCTGCGCCGGCAGCCGGCCCGGGTCCGGGTCCGAGCTGGCGATCACCTTGCCCTGCGGGGTGGTCAGCACGACGCGGCGGCCGGTGGCGTCGGCGTACTTCCGCACCACCGGGCCGGCGCCGTCCCAGTTCGGGTGGGTGGCGGCGTAGGACAGCAGGCCCTGGTAGATGGTGCCGTCGTCGGCGAAGACCTGCCCCTGCTCCTGCTGGATCGCGCCCGAAGTGGTCTGCGCGGCGAGCCACGCGGTGGCCGCGATCGCGGCCACCGCGACCAGCGCCGACACCGCGATCCAGCGGATCAGCAGGCTACGGCGCATCGGCCGGCCCCGCCGTCAGCTTGTAGCCGACCCCGTAGACGGTGACCAGCCGCGCGGGCTTGCGCGGGGACACTTCGATCTTCTTGCGCAGGTTCATCACGTGCACGTCGATCGCGCGCTGGGTGATGTAACGGTCGAAGCCGTGCAGGTGCTCCAGCAGCTGCCCGCGGGTGAACACCTGGTCCGGGTGCGCGGCCATCACCTCGAGCAGCCGGAATTCCCCCGGCGTGGTGTCCACCGGCTTCTCGTTCACGCTCACCTCGTGCCGCCCGACGTCCACCGACAGCGCGCCGACGCGCATCGGCCCGGCGTCCCGCTCCGCGGCATGGGTGCGGCGCAACAGGGTCCGCACTCGGGCCATCAGCTCACGCGGGCTGTACGGCTTGGTCATGTAGTCGTCGGCGCCGAGGTCGAGGCCGCGCAGCAGGTCGTCCTCTGTGGACCGTGCGGTGAGCATCAGCACCGGCACGTCGGACTCCGCGCGCAGGATCCGGCAGACCTCGAGGCCGTCCAGCCCGGGCAGCATGACGTCGAGCACCAGCAGGTCGGGCCGGCGGCGGCGGACGAGCTCCAGCGTCTCGCGGCCGTCGGGCACGACCACCACCGAATGGCGCTCCCGCTCGAGGTAGCGGCGGACGAGCTCCGCTTGTTTCGGGTCGTCCTCCGCCAGCACGATGTCAGCACACATGCAGCGAGCATATGGATCACCGCGGCCCCGGGCGAGCGGCCCCGCTCGCGGGCCCGGCGAGCGGAACGCCCTCGCCGGGCCGCGGCCTCAGGAACCGGCGAGCTTGCGCAGGTCCGGGACCAGTGCGCGCAGGGCCCGGCCACGGTGCGACGACGCGTCCTTCTCGGCCGGCGGCAGCTCGGCGGACGTGCGCGCCCCGCCGTCCGGGACGAAGATCGGGTCGTAGCCGAAGCCGTTGGTGCCACGGCGTTCCCGGATCAGCGTGCCGCGCCATTCGCCGCGGACCACCGTCTCCTCACCACCCGGGAGGACCAGCGCGGCAGCGCACACGAAGGCGGCGCCACGGCGTTCGTCGGGGGTGTCGGTGAGCTGGCCGAGCACCAGGTCGAGGTTCGCCTCGTCGTCGCCGTGCCGGCCGGACCAGCGGGCGGACAGCACACCCGGCATGCCGTTCAGCGCGTCGACCGCCAGGCCCGAGTCGTCGGCGATCGCGGGCAGCCCGGTGGCCGCCACGGCGTCGCGGGCCTTGGCCACGGCGTTGCCCTCGAAGTCCGGCGCGGTCTCCGGCGCCTCGGGGAACTCCTCGACCTCGTTCAGCCCGACGACCTCGATGCCCGAGATGCCCTCGGCCTCGAGGATCCGCCGCAGCTCGCCCAGCTTCTTCTGGTTGCGGCTGGCGAGCAGCAACCGGGTCACTTCGAGCCCTTCTTGCGGTCCGGGCGCGGCTCCGGCAGCTCGCCGGGGTACGGCAGCGCCAGCGCCTCGTTCTGCATCCGGGTCAGGTCCGCGCAGCCGGCCAGCGCAATGTCCAGCATGGTGTCCAAAGTGGACCGGGCGAAGGTGGCGCCCTCGCCGGTGCCCTGCACCTCGATCATCGTGCCGGCGTCGGTGGCCACCACGTTCATGTCGACCTCCGCGCGCGAGTCCTCCTCGTACGGCAGGTCGAGGCGCACCCGGCCGTCCACCACGCCGACGCTGATCGCGGCGACCGAGGACGACAGCGGCTGCGGGTCGTTCAGCCGGTTCGCCGCGCCGAGCCAGGTGATGGCGTCGGCGAGCGCGACGTAGCCGCCGGTCACCGCGGCCGTGCGGGTGCCGCCGTCGGCCTGGATCACGTCGCAGTCGATCACGATCGTGTTCTCCCCCAGCGCCGCGAGGTCGATGCAGGCGCGCAGGGACCGGCCGATCAGCCGGGAGATCTCGTGGGTGCGCCCGCCGATGCGGCCCTTGACCGACTCGCGGTCGCCACGGGTGTTGGTCGCCGACGGGAGCATCGCGTACTCCGCCGTGACCCAGCCCAGCCCGGACCCGGCCCGCCAGCGCGGCACGCCCTCGGTGACGCTGGCCGCGCACAGCACCCGGGTGTTGCCGAACTCGATCAGCACCGAACCGGCGGGCCACTTCTGGAAGCCGCGGGTGATCTTGACTTCGCGGAGCTGGTCGTCGTTCCTGCCATCTTTTCTCGACACGCGGTGCACTCTAGAACGTGGCACCGACAGTCTGCCGTTCAGATGTCGTAGACCGAGCCCTGCCGCACGGCTTCGGTGTCCGGGAACACCGCCGAGGCCTCGGCGAGCACCGCGCCCCGGTCGGTCCACGGCGCGATGTGGGTGAGCAGCAGCCGCCCGACGCCGGCGTCCTTGGCCAGCTCGCCCGCCTGCTTGCCGGAGAGGTGGACGCCGCCGGGGCGGTCGGCCGCGTCGGTCCAGGAGGCTTCGGACAGCAGCACGTCGACGCCGTCGGCCAGCTCGCCGAGCGCGGCGCACGGGCCGGTGTCACCGGTGTACGCGAGGATCCGGCCGCCGTAGGAGACGCGCAGCCCGAACGCCGGCGTCGGATGGTGCACGGCGACAGCGGTGACCTCGAACGGGCCGATCGACAGCCGTTCTTCGCGCAGCGCATGGAACTCGTAGACGTCCGAGAGGTCGGCGCCGGCCCGCTCATCCGCGTCTGCGGCGTACAGGTGAGCGAGGCGCGAAGGCGCATCCGGCGGCCCGTACAACGGCAGCCGCTGCGGCCGGGCCGGGTACGGCGGCGCGGGGTGGTAGCGGCGCAGCACGGTGAGCGCGTTGACGTCCGCGCAGTGGTCCGAGTGCAGGTGCGAAAGGACCAGCGCGTCCAGGTCGAACGGGTCCAGCACCGTCTGGAGCTGGGCGAACGCGCCGTTGCCGAGTTCGAGCCCGAGCTGGAACCCCTCCGCCTCCAGCAGGTAACCGGAGGCTGCGGTGTTCGGCCCGGGAATGCTGCCCGAGCACCCGAGGATCGTCAGTCGCACGTCCCTCAGCCTAAACTTCCCCGGCCGGTTCTACGCGCTGGTGGGAGCGAGGACACCCGGCGCGAAGCCCATGAAGCGCTGGGCGAGGCGGGTGAACGGCTCCGGCGAGCCGGTGGCCAGGAACTCGTGCTGCGGCGGGGTGTCCCGCTCGGACAGCAGGTCGAGTTCGGTGAGCACGCGGAACAGGTCCTTGGCCGTCTCGTCGGCGCTGGAGACGAGCGTGACCTCTTGGCCCATCACGATCTGCAGCACCCCGGACAACAGCGGGTAGTGCGTGCAGCCGAGCACCAGAGTGTCCACTTCGGCGTCCAGCAACGGTTCCAGGTAACCCTGCGCGAGCCCGAGCACCTGGCGTCCGGAAGTGATGCCGCGCTCGACGAAGTCGACGAAGCGCGGGCACGCGACACTCGTGAGCTTCACGTCGGGCGCCGCGGCGAAGGCGTCTTCGTACGCGCGTGAGCGGACCGTTCCCTCCGTGCCGATGACCCCGACGCGCTTCGAGTGCGTGGCCACCACGGCGCGGCGCGCGGCGGGCAGCACGACCTCGATCACCGGCACGTCATAACGCTCGCGAGCGTCGCGCAGACAGGCGGCCGAAGCGGTGTTGCAGGCGATCACGAGGGCCTTCACGCCGCCTTCGACGAGGTCGTCGAGCGCCGCCAGCGCGTACTCACGGGCCGTGGCGATGGGCAGTGGGCCGTACGGGTTGTGCGCGGTGTCGCCGACGTAGCGAAGCTGCTCCGACGGCAGCAGCTCCAGGATCGAGCGGGCGACGGTGAGACCGCCGACGCCGGAGTCGAAAACACCGATGGGCGCGTCCGGGGAGGTCACACCCCGAGGTTACCGCCGGGCGCCGCCGGGATGGCCTTGGCGCCCCTGCGATCGCCGCGCGAGGTCAGCCAGGCCGCGAGGATGCCGGCCAGCGCGCCGAACAGGTGGCCCTGCCAGGAGATGCCGGTGTTGCCCGGCAACAGGCCCCAGAGCATGCCGCTCCAGATGCCGAGCAGCACCACGGCCACCAGGATCTGGCCGACCGCGCGGTTGAAGATGCCGCGCACCAGCAGGTAGGCCAGCCAGCCGAAGGCGAGCCCGGAAGCACCCACGGTGTAGGTGTTGGCCGGCCCGACCAGCCACACGCCGACGCCGGAGATCACCCAGATGATCGCCGTGACCACGGCCCAGCGCCCGATGCCCGCCGCCATGGCCAGGAAGGAGAACACCAGCACCGGCACCGTGTTCGAGAACAGGTGCGACCAGTTCGCGTGCAGCAGCGGCGCCCAGAGGATCCCGTCGAGCCCGGACAGCCGCCGCGACACGATGCCGCCGTGGTCCAGGTTCGCCGGGAGGATCACGTCGATCAGCTCCACCAGGTACAGGACCAAGGTGAACGACAGCGCCACGATCGCCGCCGCCTTCGGGTTCGGCGGCAGGATCCGCTTCGCCACGTCGGTGGGCTGGTCACCGGACGGCGCGGGCAGAGGAGACAGTGGTGTGCTCACTTGTCCAGGTTACGACGGTCCTGGTACATCGCGCCTCGGGTGAAATCCCTGATACTCGGCCCCGGGACAACCGCCGCTAAGGCCTCCTTACCTGCGTGGGACGCGGGTAAGGAGGCCTTGACGGCGCCGCTCACGAGGGCGGAAGGGGCAGCGGCACCAGGCCTAGTGCCCAGTCGACCGCCGCCTCCGCGTGCAGCCGCGTGGTCGGGAAGGACGGCACCGGGCTGTCCGTGGCGTCCACGAGCAGCTCGATCTCCGTGCAGCCGTAGATGACGCCTTCCGCGCCGGCCTCGACCAGCCGCCGGATCACGCCGCGGTAAGCCTCGCGCGACTCCGCGCGGACGACGCCCTGCACCAGCTCGTCGTAGATGATCCGGTGCACCAGCGCCTGGTCTTCCGGAGACGGCACCAGCACGTCCAGCCCGTGTGCGGCCAGGCGTTCGCGGTAGAACGGCCGGCTCATGGTGAACGCGGTGCCCAGCAGCCCGACGCGAGAAACGCCCGCGGCGCGGATCGCCGACGCCGTGGTGTCGGCCAGGTGCAGCAGCGGGATGCCGAGGCCATCGACGATCCGGTCGGCGACCTGGTGCATCGTGTTCGTGCAGAGCACCACGACGTCCGCGCCCGCCGCCTCCAGCTTTCGGGCGGCGTCGCCGAGCAGCGCGCCCGCGTCGTCCCAGCGGTCCTGCGCCTGCATGGCCTCGACCTCGGCGAAGTCGACCGAGTAGAGCACCACCCGCGCGGAGTGGAAGCCGCCCAGAGCGGCCTTCACCCGCTCGTTGGCCAGCCGGTAGTACTCGGCCGAGGACTCCCAGCTCATGCCGCCCAGCAGGCCGACGACCTTCACGCCCAGAGCTGCCCGTCCAGCCGCGCCGCGGCCTCGTCCAGGGAACCGGAGTACGCGCCCGTCGAGAGGTATTTCCAGCCCGCGTCGGCCACGACGAACGCGACGTCGGCAGGCTCGCCCTTCGCCGCCGCCTTCTCCGCGACGGCGAGCGCCGCGTGCAGCACCGCGCCCGTCGAGATGCCCGCGAAGATGCCTTCGTGCTCCAGCAGCTCACGAGTGCGGCGAAGCGCGTCGTACGCGCCAACGGAGTAGCGGCTGTTCAGCACGCTGGGGTCGTACAGCTCCGGCACAAACCCCTCGTCGAGGTTGCGCAGGCCGTACACCAGCTCGCCGTACCGCGGCTCGGCCGCGATGATCTGCACGTCCGGCTTCGCCTCGTGCAGGTAGCGCCCGACGCCCACGAGAGTCCCGGTCGTGCCGAGGCCGCCGACGAAGTGCGTCACCGTCGGCAGGTCCTTCAGCAGCTCCGGGCCCGTGCCGCGGTAGTGCGCGTCCGCGTTGGCCGGGTTGCCGTACTGGTAGAGCATCACCCACTCCGGGTTCTGCTCCGCCAGCTCCTTCGCGCGGCGGACGGCCTCGTTCGAGCCGCCCGCGGCGGGTGAGAACACGATCCTCGCGCCGTACGCCTGCAGCAGCTGCTTGCGTTCGATCGAGGTGTTCTCCGGCATCACGCAGACCAGCCCGTAGCCCTTGAGCTTGGCGGCCATGGCCAGCGAGATGCCGGTGTTGCCCGAGGTCGGCTCCAGGATCGTGGAGCCGCGCCGCAGCCGCCCCTCACGCTCGGCGGCCTCGATCATCGCCAGCGCGGGGCGGTCCTTGATCGAACCGGTCGGGTTGCGGTCCTCGAGCTTCGCCCACAGCCGCACGTCGTGCGTCGGGGAAAGCCGGGGCAACCCCACCAGCGGGGTGCCGCCGAGGGCGTCCAGGAGCGACTCGTAGCGGGCCATGGATCAGCGTGCGCCGCCGGCCACGGCGGGCAGGATCGTCAGCGTGTCGCCGTCCTTGACCTCGGCCTCGAGGCCGCCGGCGAAGCGCACGTCCTCGTCGTTGACGTAGACGTTGATGAAGCGGTGCAGCTTCTCCTCCTTGACCAGGCGCGCCTTGAGCCCGGCGTGGCGCGACTCGACGTCGTCGATCACCTCGAGGACGGTCTTGCCCGCCGCTTCGACGGACTTCTCGCCGCCGGTGTGCGTGCGCAGGATGGTCGGGATGGACACGGTCACGGCCATGGGTTTCTACCTCCGGTGGGTTCTCACAGGCTGACGCGCGGGACGCCGCCCTTATTCCGGGAGCTCAGTCGAGGATTTCGACCGGCTCCTCGGTGATCTCGGCGTCCACGATCCGGTACGAGCGGAACTCGTGCGAGTCGGGGTCCCGCGTGGAGACGAGCACGTAGTGCGCTTCCGGCTCGGCGGCGATGTTCGCGTCGGTGCGCGACGGGTAGGCCTCCGTCGCGGTGTGCGAGTGGTAGATGACCACCGGCACCTCGTCGTTCGCGTCCATCTCGCGGTAGAGCTTGAGTAGGTCGCCCGAGTCGAACTCGTAGAACGTCGGCGAGCGGGCCGCGTTCAGCATGGGGATGAAGCGTTCGGGCCGATCGAAGCCCTCGGGCCCGGCGATCACCCCGCACGCCTCGTCGGGGTGGTCACGGCGGGCGTGGGCGACGATCTCGTCGACGAGTTCACGGCGGATCCGGAGCACATCGACATCTTAGGTGGTGGACGCGGCGCGTCCACATGGTGAGAGCTTCCGCTCACCGGCCCGATTCGGGAGAATCGTCCGCGTGCCGGTGCCGTCGAAAGTCCGTGAAAGCTGCCGCCCGTTCCTGGCCGAGGGCGACGTGGTCCAGTACGTCTTCCCGGGCACTTCGCTGATCCTCGGCGGAATGGCCGCGCAGCACAGCTTCCTGGTGGTGGTCACCGACCGGCACGTGACGGTGCTGGCGTGCAGCCGGTTCCGCCGGTCACGGCCCAAGTCCGTGTGGGAGCAGCTGCCGCGCACCACCGAGCTGGGCCCGGTGGACGTCCACCCGTCGCTCGGCCCGACGGTCTCGTTCGGCGGGCTGGTGCTGGAGATCGACGAGGAGTTCGTGCCGGCGATCCGGGCCGCGGACCTGGAACGGGGCGGTGTCGGACTGCCGGACGACCCGCTGCCCGGCCTCTAGAAACCCTCAATACGCCTCGGGCCAGACGTCCCGGTAGGCCACGACGCCGCCGGCCGCGGTGGCCGCCAGCAGTCCGTGCACCATCGCCCGCGCGAACACCCGGGCGGCGGCCGAGCACAACACGTCGAGGGCGGCCGCGCGCTGGCCGTCGGCGAACGTGCCCGTGGCCACGGGCAGCTCGCGAGCGCCGGTGGCGAGCGCGAAAACCGTGTCGCCGTCGAACATCGTGTGCGCGGGGCGGACGGCGCGGGCCAGCCCGTCCTGCGCGGCCACCGCCAGCCGTCGCGACTCGGCCTTGGACAGCGCGGCGTCGCAGGCCACTACGCCGATCGTGGTGTTCAGGTCGGTCCCGGCCGGGGGCACCGAGCCGGGCCGGTCCGGCCAGCGGACGCCGAACTCGCCGTCCACCTCGTGGTCGGCCGCGAACGGGCGGCCGGTGGCGAAGTCCACGGCCTGGCCGGCGGCGTTCACCGCGGCCAGCGCGCCCACGGTGAACCCGTCGACGACCTCGCTCGCGGTCCCGATCCCGCCCTTCAGCGAGCCGACGACAGCACCCGCCCCGGCCCCGACGGTCCCCTGCGTGATCGCGCCCGAAGCGGCGGCTTCACAAGCGGCGTAACCGAAAGACGCGTCCGGCCGGTTGCCCCACTCGCTGCGCGGCAGGTCGAACAGCACCGCCGCGGGCACGATCGGCACCACCTCGTGCGGCGCCGCGCCGACCGGGAAGCCCAGGTTCCGCTCGCCGAGCCAGCGCATCACCCCGTCGGCCGCCGCGAGCCCGTACGCGCTGCCGCCGGACAGGCAGACCGCGTTGACGCGCTGCACCAGGTTCTCCGGCTCCAGCAGGTTCGTCTCGCGGGTGCCGGGGGCGCCGCCGCGCTGGTCGACCGCGCCGGTCGCGCCGCCCGGCACCAGCACCACCGTGGTGCCGGACGCCCAGCCGTCGCCGACCCGCTGGTGGTGGCCCACCAGCACGCCGGGCACATCCGTCAGCCCGCTCACGCGGTCAGCGCCTGGATCAGCGTTTCCTGCACCCAGGTCAGCCAGTGGTAAACGCCGAGGTGCGGGGCGCGCGGATCGTCGTCGGGCAGCTCGTCCGGCATGTCCTCGGTGACGTCGAGGGCGGTGCCGAGCGCCAGGCGCACGTCGTTGAGCGCGCCCAGCCAGGCGTCGGCCTGCTCGAAGCTCAGCCGCACGTTGCCGCCGTCGCGGGGCAGCGTGTCCAGCACGATCTTCGCGACGCCGACCTTCGTCTCCAGCAGCTCCGGCTCGTGCAGCGACCGCATCGCGGCGGCGGAGTCGAGGTCCTCGCGCGTCGGGTTGTCCGGGTCGAGCTTGTGGAAGTCGGGCAGCAACCGCGAGAGCACCGGGTCGTCCGGCGATTCCGACGGGCCGGTGCGGATGCCGGTGAGCTCGGCCAGCTCGTCCTGCGGCGCCTCCTCGGCGCGCGCGGTGAGCATGTCCTCGAGCTGGCTGACCAGGCCCCGCAGCACGGCGGCCTCCTGCTGCTCGAAACCCGCCAGAATCGACTCGCCCTTGCGGCGCCAAGGCTTCATGAAGGCTGTTCCATGGTCGCCCACAGGCCCGCCGCGTGCAGCTTCGCCACGTCGACCTCCACCTTCTCCTTCGAGCCCGACGACACGATGGCCTTGCCCTTGTGGTGCACGTCGAGCATCAGCTTCGTGGCGTGGTCCCGGCTGTAGCCGAAGAGCTTCTGGAACACGTACGTCACGTACGACATCAAGTTGACCGGGTCGTTCCACACGACGGTGCGCCACGGCTTGTCCTCCTCGGCGACTTCGACCCCGAGTGGATCAACCTGCGTCTGTTCGGATGCGACAGGCGTGGACATGCACTCCATGGTGTCACGGGGGTCACCGGGTACGCCGCGCCAGGTCCGGCCATGTGGGTGAATAGGCTGACCCCATGGGTTCACCCGAGCCGGTCACCAGCGCCAGCACGGCGCTGCTCACCGACCACTACGAGCTGACCATGCTGAGCAGTGCGCTCGCCGACGGAACCGCCGAACGCCCTTGTGTGTTCGAGGTCTTCGCGCGCCGCCTGCCCGACGGCCGCCGCTACGGCGTCGTGGCCGGGACCGCGCGGGTGCTCGACGCGATCGCGGACTTCCGGTTCACCGACGCCGAGCTGACGCAGCTGGAGCAGACCGCCGTCGTCGACGACGCGACGATCGCCTGGCTCGCCGACTACGAGTTCTCCGGGGACATCGACGGCTACCCCGAGGGCGAGCTGTACTTCCCCGGCTCGCCGCTGCTGACCGTCACCGGCGGCTTCGGCGAGGCGGTGCTGCTGGAGACGCTGGTGCTCTCGATCCTCAACCACGACAGCGCGATCGCGTCCGCCGCGGCGCGGATGTCCGGCGCCGCGCACGGCCGGCCGATCATCGAGATGGGCGGCCGTCGCACGCACGAGTACGCCGCCGTCGCCGCCGCGCGCGCCTCGTACCTGGCCGGTTTCGCCACGACGTCGAACCTCGAGGCCGGCCGCCGCTACGGGATCCCCACGCGCGGCACCGTCGCGCACGCCTTCATGCTGCTGCACGACAACGAGGAGCAGGCGTTCCGCGCGCAGGTCGACAAGATGGGCGCGGACACCACGCTGCTGGTGGACACCTACGACATCACCGCGGGCATCGAAGCGGCCGTGCGCGTGGCCGGGCCGGAGCTGGGCGCGATCCGGATCGACTCCGGCGACGTCGGCCCGCTCGCCCGCAAGGCCCGGGACCAGCTCGATTCCCTCGGCGCCAAGGACACCCGCATCGTGGTTTCCGGCGACCTCGACGAGCACGCTATCGCGGCGCTGCGCGCGGAGCCGGTGGACGCGTACGGCGTGGGCACCTCCGTGGTCACCGGCTCGGGCGCGCCGACCGCCGGCATGGTCTACAAGCTGGTCGAGGTCGACGGCCGGCCGGTCGCCAAGCGCAGCGCGCACAAGGAGTCCCGCGGCGGCCGGAAGTCCGCGCTCCGCCGCCACCGCGTCACCGGGACCGCGATGGAGGAGGTCGTCTGGACGGCCGCTTCCGGGCGTCCCGAGCCCGAGGAGCACGACCGCGAACTCCAGATCCCCCTGGTCCGCGGCGGCCGCGCGGTGGATGATTTGCCCACGCTGGACGACGCGCGGGCCCGGCTGCGGCGCGCGCAGGTCAGCCTGCCGTGGGAGGGCCTCAAGCTTTCGCACGGCGAGCCCGCGATACCGACGACGTTTCTGTAGAGGGAGCCGACCATGGGAACCGCGCTGATCGTGGTGGACGTGCAGAACGACTTCTGCGAAGGGGGTTCGCTCGGCCTGCCGGGCGGGGCCGCCGCCGCGGAGGCGATTTCCGCGCGGGCCGCCGAGGGCGGCTACAGCCACGTGGTCGCGACCCGCGACCACCACATCGACCCCGGCGACCACTTCAGCGACACGCCGGACTTCAACACCAGCTGGCCGGTCCACTGCGTCGCGGGCACGCCGGGCGCGTCGTTCCACCCGGCGCTCGACGTGGTGCCGATCGAGGCGGTCTTCTCGAAGGGCGAGTACACCGCCGCGTACTCCGGCTTCGAAGGCAAGTCACGCGAAGGCAAGACGCTCGAGGAATGGCTTCGTGCCAACGAAGTCACCGACGTGGACGTGGTCGGCATCGCCACCGACTTCTGCGTACGCGCGACAGCGCTCGACGCGGCGAAGGCGGGCTTCGGCGTGCGCGTGCTGCTGGACCTGACCGTCGGCGGCTCGCAGCCCACCGTGGACGCGACGCTGAAGGACTTCGAGGAAGCCGGCGTCGCGTACTCCGGCAAGGCCGCGGTGCCGCCCGCTGCCTGACCTCGGACTCGTGAGTGTCTATGCCGGTTCTAACCGTCATAGACACTCACGAGGAGGTCAGCTCTGCGGCGGGGCCGGCGCGCCGCCCTTGCCGAACGGGTTGCAGGCCGCGGTGCCGAGGTAGATGTCGCCGCTGGCCGGGCCGCCCTGCGGGAACAGCTGGATGTGCACAGCGTGCGTAACCAGGCTGCCGTCGGCCGGCTGCGGGGTCACGGTCTCGTTGAGCGTGACCGTGGCCAGCGCCGTGCCGGCCGCGCCGCCGGGGATGGCGACCCGGTAGTTCGCCGGGATCGACGAAGGCACGGTGATGCCCTCGACCGTGCCGATCGAGACGTCGCCGGTGCTGCCGTTCTGCGTGGTGCTGCAGCCCACCGAGTAGGTGCGGACCTTCAGCACCGGGCCGCCGTAGCGCTTCAGCACGTCCGACTCGAAGCGCTGGCCGCCGGCCTGCACCGTGGTCACGGCGTCCTTGCGGCCGCAGGTCGTGCCGCCGAGGCCGAACACGGCGACGTCGCCTGTCTTGCCGCCGTCGCTGCGGGCGGTGACCGGCCCGTCGGCGTCGCAGCGGGCAAGGTCGCCGGTGGTCACGTGCTCGCCGTCGGCCAGCACGTCGACGCTGCCCGAGGCGCCCCACCCGGTGGAGGTGACCTGGTCCGCCCGCGCCACGCCGGGCAGGACCGCCAGCGCCAGCGCCGTCACCATCAGGACCCGTCCGTGCTTTCCCGGCATGCCCGCACTCCTCTCCGTCGTGCTTCGACATCGGCAGCGCGGCACCCCGCCCAAACGTCGCAACCCCTACACCACCCGGACGAGTGGCGTGGTGAGGAACGCAACTTGTGGGGTTCCGGCGAACTAACGAGCGTTAACCTCCTCGGACGTCCGTTCTCGTTCTGGGAGGTCCCGTGTCGTCGTTGTCCCTCACCGGCCGCCGCCAGGTGCTCGCCGACCTCGTCCCCGGCACCCTCGCGCGCGACCTGGCCCTGGTCGCCGGCGGTGCCCTGCTCACCGGCGCCGCCGCGCAGCTGGTCATCCCGGTCCCGGGCAGCCCGGTGCCGATGACCGGCCAGACGTTCGCCGCGCTGCTCGTGGGCGCGTCGCTCGGCATGCGCCGCGGCGCCGCCTCGATGCTGCTGTACCTGCTCGTGGGCGCGGCCGGCGTGCCGTGGTTCCAGGGCGCCACCTCGGGGCTGTCCGGCGCCTCGGCCGGTTACATCGTCGGCTTCGTCTTCGCCGGTGCCCTCGTGGGCGCGCTCGCCCGCCGCGGCGGTGACCGCACCCCGCTGCGCATGGTGGGGACCATGGTGGCCGGCAACGTGGTGATCTACGCGTTCGGCGTGCCGTGGCTGATGGCCGCCACCGGCTTCGACCTGGCGACCGCGTTCGACAAGGGCGTGACGCCGTTCCTGATCGGCGACGCGCTGAAGACGCTCGTCGCGGCGGGTGTGCTGCCGCTGGCGTGGGCCGCCGTTTCGCACCTCGGTAAAGAACACAGCCGCAAGGAAGACTGAGCCACCAGGAAGATCCCTGCGGTTCCGGCGCGAACGGCCCGTTCGCGCCGGAACGCGCGGTCCTGTCGGACCCGGCGGCTATCGTGTCTCGCTGTGCCCGTCCGAACAGATTTCCCCGGCGTCCTCGAGCTCTTGACCCACGCGGTCGAGTCGGTGGGCGGTACCGAGCGCCCCGGCCAGGTCGAGATGGCCGACGCCGTCGGCCGCGCCATCCGCACCGGTGAGCACCTCGCCGTCCAGGCCGGCACGGGCACCGGCAAGTCGCTGGCCTACCTGGTGCCCGCGATCCGCCACGCGGTCGAGAAAGAGGCCACGGTCGTGGTCTCCACGGCCACCATCGCGCTGCAGCGCCAGCTGGTCGACCGCGATCTGCCGCGCCTGGCGAAGGCGCTGAAGAAGCCGCTCGGCCGCGAGCCGACCTTCGCGATCCTCAAGGGCCGCCGCAACTATCTCTGCCTCCACCGGCTCGACACGGGCGCGCCCGACGAGCCGGAGGACGCGCAGCTGTTCGACCCGTTCGCGGTGTCACGGCTGGGCAAGGAGGTCACGCGGCTGCGGGAATGGTCCTCCGACACCGAAACCGGCGACCGCGACGAGCTGGTGCCCGGCGTCAGCGACCAGGCCTGGCGGCAGGTTTCGGTCACGGCCAGGGAATGTCTGGGCGCTTCGCGCTGCCCGATCGGCACGGACTGCTTCGCCGAGCGCGCGCGGGCGGAGGCCGGGCGCGCCGACGTGGTGGTGACCAACCACGCGTTGCTGGCCATCGACGCATTGCAGGGCTACCAGGTGCTGCCCGACCACGACCTGGTGATCATCGACGAGGCGCACGACCTGGTCGACCGCGTCACCTCCGTCGCCACCGGCGAGCTGAGCAGCGCCATGGTGTCCGCCGCCGCACGCCGCAGCGGGCGGGTGATCGACGCGGACGTGGCCGACCGCCTGCTGGAGTCGGGCGACGGGCTCGCGCTGATCCTCGACGACCTGCCCGCGGGCCGGATGGACACGCTGCCGCAGGCGTTGAAGGGCGCCGTCCCCGCGGTCCGCGACGCGGCCAAGGCCTGTCTCACCGCGCTGGGGTCCGACCGCAAGGAAGACGTCGAGGGAGCGACCGCGCGCAAGCTCGCGCGCACGCTGCTGGAAGAGGTGCACGACACCGCCGTCCGCCTGCTGGAGGCGTACGAAGAGGACCAAGCGCACCAACGAGACGTGGTCTGGCTGACCGGCGACAAGTACTCCTCGAACCCGCGCCCGCCCGCGTTGAAGGTCGCGCCGCTGGGCGTCGCCGGGCTGCTGCGCGAGCGCGTGTTCAACCTCAGCACCACGGTGCTGACCTCGGCCACGCTGACCCTCGGCGGCACGTTCGACACGATGGCGCGTCAGTGGGGCCTGCCCCCGGCGCAGGCGAGGGTGGAGAAGGCGCCGGGCACCGCCACGGACAAGGAGGCGCCGTCCGACGAGGACAAGGGGCCCAAGTGGACGGGCCTCGACGTCGGCTCGCCGTTCGACCACAAGCGCAACGGGATCCTGTACTTGGCCAAGCACCTGCCGCCGCCGGGCCGCGACGGGCTGGCGGAGTCCACAATGGACGAGCTGGCCGGGCTGGTCGAGGCCGCGGGCGGGCGCACGCTCGGGCTGTTCTCCTCGATGCGCGCGGCGAAGCAGGCCGCCGAAGCCATGCGGGAGCGGCTGGACCACCCGATCCTCTGCCAGGGCGACGACGCCACCTCGCTGCTGGTGCGCAAGTTCGCGGACGACCCGCGCACCTGCCTGTTCGGCACGCTGACCCTGTGGCAGGGCGTGGATGTGCCGGGCCCGTCGCTGCAACTCGTGGTGGTGGACCGGATTCCGTTCCCGCGCCCGGACGACCCGGTGTCCTCGGCGCGCCAGCGGGCCGTGGAAGCCAGGGGTGGCAACGGGTTCCTCACGGTCGCGGCCACCCACGCGGCGCTGCTGCTGGCCCAGGGCACCGGCCGGCTGCACCGGTCGATCACCGACCGCGGCGTGGTGGCCGTGCTCGACTCGCGGCTGGCCACCGCGCGGTACGGCGGATTCCTGCGCGCTTCGCTGCCGCCGTTCTGGCCCACCACGGATTCGCAGGTCGCGCGGGATGCGTTGAAGCGGCTGGACGCTGCCGCGCCCGCGTGACGGCGCGCACAACCCCAGCGGGTACGGTAAAGAGAACGAACACGACAGGGAGCACCGGTTGACCCAGGATTCGTCCAGCGCACGATCCCGGACCGTCAGTGTCGACGACACCGGGGTGCGGCGCGTTCTCGCCGATGGCAGCGAAGAAGCCGTGACGTGGTCGGACCTCTCGTCCGTGATGGTCAGGGTGATCCCGGACGGCCCCTGGAACGAGGACGTCTTCTTCATGCTCGTCGGCCACGACGGCAAGGGCACCGCGGTGCCGAGCGGCGACCCGGCGGCCGACGCGCTGATCGAGCGGCTCCAGTCGCTGCCCGGCTTCGACAACGACAAGTTCATCGAAGCCATGACGACGGACGCCGACCAGGCCTACGTCGTCTGGCAGAGCTGACCTGATCCGTCTGAGCTGACCCGTTTGAGCCCGGCCCACCGCCCGGTCCGCAGCAACACCAGCGGGCCGGGCGCATTCACGTGCGCCGGGTTCAGGCGGTCGGGAACGTCTCCGTTACCGGGACGCCCTTCTTGAGCGTCCGGCTCACCGTGCACAGGCGCTCGATCGCGCGGTCCACGGCGGCGGCCAGCGCCTCGCGCTGAGCCGGCTCGAGGCCGGACACGTCGACGTCGAAGGCCAGGTGCACCGCGTCCAGCTCGGAGGCGCCCTCCCGCCGGTCGGCGGTGACGCCGACGCGGAACTTGGAATCCTCGCCCACGCGCCGGGTGATCAGCTCCTCGGCGGTGACGGCGGCGCAGCCGGCCGCCGCGATCTGCAGCAGCTCGGCCGGGGAGAACGCGCCCTCGGCGCCCTTGCGGCCCAGCCGCACCTGCGCGCCGCGCTCATTGCGCCCGACGAAACTGTGCTCACCTTCGCGCTGCACTTCCAGGGTCACGTCAAGCTCCTCTTGCTCAAGGGAAAACGCCTCACCTGCATGAACCTCGGCCCGGACGGCGATGTTCCGTGTCCCGCCCCACGGGCCGGCTCAGGCGGGCTGCTGCGCCAGCACCGTGATCGTGCCCGGGTCGACCTCGGTGAACCCCGCGTCCCGCACCGCGACCACGCGGTTCTCACGCCAGCCGGCCGCCGGGTCGTCCACCGGGCACAGCTCTTTCCATCGGGCGGGTGTGGGCGTGCGGACGGCCACGCGGTAGTCCCGCACCGCCCACGCGGCCAGCTCGGCCTCGTCGAGCAGCGAGGCCAGGATCATCGTGGCGTGGCCGACCTGGGCGGAGGCCTTGCCGACGGTCATCGTCACTTCCGGGTTGAGCAGCAGCAGCGGCACTCCCGCAGGCGCGGGCCCCGGGGTGTCCGGCGGCAGCTCGCTGCCCGAGATCTGCAGCCGTGACACCTCTTTCGGCGTCTCTACGACCAGCCCGGGCACCAGCGCGCGGGCCTCGGCGCCGTCGACCTCGACGGTGATACCCGGCAATCCCTGCACGGCCTGCCAGTGCGCACCGCGCGCCCGGCGCGCGACCTTGCGGATGCGGTTGTCCAGCCACGCCTGCATCGGCTCGGCCCATTCGCCGCCCGGCTCGGCGCGCTCGTCCAGGCACACCGCCAGCGCGGCCGCGGCCGCCGCCTCGAGCAGCGGGGTCCGGCCGGGCGGCTCGGCCCGCTCGATGCGCAGGATAACCGGCATCGCCCGGACCTGGTCCGGTTCCTCGTCCGAGGTGTCGGAGGTGGCTTCGGCGGGCAGCCCCAGCCAGTAGGCGTAGCGGCTGCCCAGCGGCTCCAGGACGCGGTTCACGGCCGGACCAGTTCCAGCCCGTCGGCCGCGTCGGCGGCCTCGACCTCCGCCCGCGTGACGCCGAGGACGAACAGCACGGCGTCCAGGTACGGGTGCGAAAGCGCGGTGTCGGCGACCTCGCGCAGCGCCGGCTTGGCGTTGAACGCCACGCCCATCCCGGCCGCGGACAGCATGTCGATGTCGTTCGCCCCGTCGCCGACCGCGACGCACTGGCCCAGCGGAATGCCGTACTCGCCGGCGAACCGGCGCAGCGCCGTCGCCTTGCCCGCGCGGTCGACCACGTCGCCGACCACCCGGCCGGTGAGCTTGCCGTCGACGATCTCCAGCTCGTTCGCCGCCGCGAAGTCCAGCCCGAGGTCGGCCACCAGGTGGTCGATGACCTGGGTGAACCCGCCCGAGACGACGCCGCAGCGGAAGCCCATGCGCTTGAGCGTGCGGACCGTGGTGCGCGCGCCCGGCATCAGCTCCAGCGAGGCCGCGACCTCGTCGAGCACCGTCGCGGGCAGCCCGGCCAGCAGCGAGACGCGCCGCTCCAGCGATTCGGCGAAGTTCAGCTCGCCGCGCATCGCGGCCTCGGTGATCTGGCGGATCTCCGGCTCGGCCCCGGCGTACGCGCCGAGCATCTCGATCACCTCGCCCTGCACCAGCGTCGAGTCGACGTCGAAGACCACCAGCCGCTTGGCCCGGCGCGCGATGCCCGCGCGCTCCACGGCGACGTCCACGGCCACCTGGGACGCCGCGTCCGCCACCACCGAGCGCAGTTCGGCGTCGGCCGCCGGGGTGTCCTCCCGGACCGAGACGTACAGCTCCAGCCCGGTCACCGGGTAGTCCGCGACACTGCGGATCGAGTCGATGTTCGCGCCCATGCCCGCGAGCCGCCGCGCGACCTCGGAGAACGCCCGCGCCGTCACCGGGCGGCCCATCATCACCAGAACGTGTGACGAATCGCGGCGGCCGAGCGCGAACGGGTCCGCGCCGATCGCGTCGCCGATCCGCACGTCCACCTCCATGCCGACGCTGGCCATCGCCTGCTCCACGGACTCCTGCAGGCCCTCCGGGTCGCGGTACACCCCGGCCAGCACCCCGAGCACGAGCTGGCCGCGGATCACCACCTGCTCGACGTCGAGCACGTCGACGTCGTGCCGGGTGAGCACGGCGAACAGCACGGACGAGACGCCGGGCTTGTCAGGGCCGGTCGTGGTGATCAGGACGGGCGTCTGGGTCACTGGGCTCTATCCCTCGTTCGGCGCGGGCTGCGGGCAACGATCAGTCTGGACTGCCGGACCGGGACACAAAAAGGGCGCGTGCCCGGCTTCACACCAGCCGGGCACGCGCCTTTTCGAAATCAACGGGTCTTAGTGCTCGCCCGAGTTGTCCTTGTCGTGGTCACCCGGCATGGTCGCGTCGACCAGCTTCTGCGACGGCGCGCCGTGGCCGTTGCGCGGCTTGCCGAAGAAGCCGATCTCACCCTCGGCGTGCAGCCGCTCCACCATGTGCGGGTAGTGCAGCTCGAACGCGGGCCGCTCGGACCGGATCCGGGGCAGCTCGGTGAAGTTGTGCCGCGGCGGCGGGCAGGACGTGGCCCACTCGAGCGAGTTGCCGTAGCCCCACGGGTCGTCGACCGTGACGATCTCGCCGTAGCGGTAGCTCTTGAACACGTTCCAGATGAACGGCAGCGTCGAGGCGCCGAGGATGTACGCGCCGATCGTGGAGATCGTGTTCAGCGTGGTGAACCCGTCGCTGGCCAGGTAGTCGGCGTACCGGCGGGGCATGCCCTCCGCGCCCAGCCAGTGCTGGACCAGGAAGGTGCCGTGGAAGCCGATGAACGTGGTCCAGAAGTGCCACTTGCCGAGCTTCTCGTCCATCATCCGGCCGGTGATCTTCGGGAACCAGAAGTAGATCCCGGCGAAGGTCGCGAACACGATCGTGCCGTAGAGGACGTAGTGGAAGTGCGCCACCACGAAGTAGCTGTCCGACACGTGGAAGTCGATCGCCGGCGCGGCCAGCAGGATGCCGGTCAGGCCACCGAAGAGGAACGTGACGATGAAGCCCATCGAGAAGATCATCGGCGTCTCGAAGGACAGCTGGCCCTTCCACATCGTGCCGATCCAGTTGAAGAACTTCACGCCGGTCGGGACCGCGATCAGGAACGTCATGAAGGAGAAGAACGGCAGCAGGACCGCGCCGGTGGCGTACATGTGGTGCGCCCACACCGCCACGGACAGGGCCGCGATCGCCAGCGTCGCGAAGACCAGGCCCTTGTAACCGAAGATCGGCTTCCGGCTGAACACCGGGAAGATCTCGGAGACGATCCCGAAGAATGGTAGAGCGACGATATATACCTCTGGATGGCCGAAGAACCAGAACAGGTGTTGCCAGAGGATGACCCCGCCGTTGGCTGGATCGAAGACGTGCGCGCCGAGGTGCCGGTCCGCCAGCAGGCCCATCAGGGCCGCGGTCAGGATCGGGAACGCCAGCAGGATCAGGATGCTGGTGACCAGGATGTTCCAGGTGAAGATCGGCATCCGGAACATCGTCATGCCCGGGGCGCGCAGGCAGATCACCGTGGTGATCATGTTGACGCCACCGAGGATGGTGCCCAGGCCCGAGACGACCAGACCGGAGATCCACAGGTCCGCGCCGACGCCCGGCGAGTGGATCGCGTCCGACAGCGGGGTGTAGGCGAACCAGCCGAAGTCGGCGGCGCCACCCGGGGTCAGGAAGCCGGACAGGACGATCAGGCCGCCGAAGAGGTACAGCCAGTAAGAGAACGCGTTCAGCCGCGGGAACGCCACGTCCGGCGAGCCGATCTGCAGCGGCAGGATGAAGTTCGCGAAACCGAACAGGATCGGCGTCGCGTACAGCAGCAGCATGATCGTGCCGTGCATGGTGAACAACTGGTTGTACTGCTCAGACGACAGGAACTGCTGGCCCGGGCGGGCCAGCTCCGTGCGGATGAGCATCGCCATCGCGCCGCCCGCCATGAAGAAGGCGAACGACGTGACCAGGTACATGATGCCGATCTGCTTGTGGTCCGTCGTGCGGAACAACCGCAGCAGGTACGAACCCTTAACCGACTCGCGCGCGGGATACGGGCGCGTTGCGATCGGCTTGGGGGCTACGGCCGTCACTCCTGCCTCCAACACTGAAACCTTGTGGTGGTCAACATCCGGGACACCGAAGGGTCAGGCGGGCCTGATCCGGCGGCTAGGTGGGATCGTAGCCCTCGCTACCGACAGTCGCGCGCACCGGCTGGTTAGATCACCGCATGACCGACCCCTACACCGCTTCGGCGGTGCTCGCGGCCACCGCGGTGGCCCGGAGGCTGGGGTTGCCGGCGGACTCGCCCGAGGTGCTCCACGAGCGGTCGAACGTGCTGGTGAGAATAGGTCACGTAGTCGCGAGAGTGCCTGGCACGACGCTGCTCCTGCGCCCCGACGCGACGGCCTGGCTGGCGCGGGACGTGGCCCTGTCGGCCTTTCTCACCGAGCGTGATGTGCGCGTCGTCTCACCCACCACGGATCCCCCGGCCGGCCCGCATTTCGCCGAGGGCCTGCCGGTCACGCTCTGGCACTGGACGCCGCACGATCCGGACCATCGGCACAGCCCGGGCGAGGTCGCGGATTCACTCGCCCGGGTCCATTCAGTACTGCGCGACTTTCCCGGCGAACTGCCCATTCGCGGGCCGTTCGACGAAGTGGAGACGATGCTCCGGCTCCACGGCGACGCCATGGACGGGGCCGCGGACCGGATCCGCGAGGAGGCCGCCCGGATCGAGGCGGAAGTGCCGCTGGCCCCCGTCCAGGCGCTGCACGGGGACGCGCACCCGGGCAACCTCATCGCGACCGCGGACGGGCCGTGCTGGCTCGACTTCGAAGACACCTGGCGCGGCCCGCTCGCGTGGGACCTGGCGATCCTGGCGAAGCAGGGCGGACCGGACCTGCTCGCCGCGTATCCGGCCGAAGTGGACGAAGCCGCCATCGCGTCGTATCTGCGGCTGCGTTCGCTTTTCGCCGTGGGCTGGCGGTTTCTGATCGCGAAGCGGTTCCCGCACCGGCTCGGCGACGCCCGCGCGGCGCTGGCCGAATACTTCAGCTGATCGGGTACCAGACGAGGATCGCCTCCACGACGCCCGCGGGGTCCTCCAGCGGAGTCAGGTGACCGACGCCGGGAAGCACGACGAGGGTGGCGTCCGGCAGCGCGCCGACCATCGTGTTCGCCGCTTCGAGCGGGGTGATGGCGTCCTGCTCGCCGACGATCACCAGCGCCGGAACGTTGGTGTCACGCAGTAATTCGACGGAATCCGGCCGGGCGCGCAGGGCGCGCGCGGCCCAGGCGACCCCAGCGGGCGGCTGCTCGTCGATCAGCCCGCGCACGCGCTCGACGACGTCCGGCGCGGCGGTCGAAGCCAGCAGGTTGGGCAGATTGGCCTCGGCGAGCCACCCGGCGACGCCGTCGGTCTCGGCCCGCTCCGCCACATCCAGCCGGGCCCGCGCGGCTTCGGGCGTGTCGGCCGTCGCCTTGGTGTCGATGAGCACGAGGCCGCCGACGCGTTCAGGGGCCAGCCGCAGCACGGCCATCGCGAGGTAGCCGCCCATCGAACAGCCGCCGAGCACCACGCGATCCAGTTCGAGGCGGTCGAGCAACGCGACGACGTCCCGGGCGGCGTCGTCGAGGTTAGGCTCGCGGCCGCTCTCGGGCAGCGGGCTGCGGCCCAGCCCGCGCTGGTCGGGCGTGACGAGCCGGACGCGCTCGGCGAGCGGCGCGCGCACCGGGTCCCACATCCGGGCGTCGAGGGGGAAGGCGTGCAAAAGCAGCAGGGGCAGTTCGGTCATGCCCGCCATTTTGTCGGACCCCGGGGCTACCTTCGGGGATGTGCTGACGGAGATCAAGACCGAACGGCTGCTGCTCCGCCCCTTCACCGAGGCGGACCGGCAGGAGATGGTGGCCATTGAGACCGACCCGAGAACCAACCGCTTCCGCGTGAACCCGCCGGACGAGCCGGCCGCGCAGCGCATGTTCGACGCCTGGCTCGCGCACTGGCGAGAACACGGCTACGGCTACCTGGCCGTGCGCGACCACCACGGTCCCGCCCTGCTCGGCATGTCGGGCGTCCGCCTCCGCGACTTCCAGGGCGAGAAGGTGCTGAACCTGGGCTACCGCTTCCACCCGTCGGCGTGGGGCCAGGGCTACGCGGTGGAAGCGGCGAGCGCCTCGGTGGACTGGGCGGAGCGCGAACTGGCCCAGGCCCCGGTGCTGATCTCGGTGAACGTCATCAACAAACCGTCGCTGCGCGTCGTCGAACGGCTGGGATTCACGAACTACGAGGAGGTGACTTACGAGGATGGTGCGGTGGTGCGCAACTTCCGGCGGTGACGGGGTCTGGTTGCCGGGTGAGTGGGTGGTTCGGCGCCGGTCGTGACCTGCCTGGCTCCTGGTGGCAGCGCCGGGATCGCGGTGGTGTGGGCGCTGTCGTCACCAGCGGCGGGTTGGTCGACGCGGGCCTCACCAACGGCGGCGGGGCGTGGCGGGTCCCAGCCGACTGGGGTTGGCTGGCGGGATCCCCATCCACGGCAGGCTGACTGGCAGATCCCCCACCAACGGCGGGCGGGTCAACGGTTCTCGCCAACGCCCGGTTGACTGCCTGGGCTCTACCGGCAGCGAGTCGGCTGGCGGCCGTCGCCAACGGTGCGGCGACAGGCGGGTCCTCATCAGCGGTGCGGCGACAGGCAGGGACGTCACCAGCGGCGGGTGGGCCGGCGGCGGCCGCGCGCGTCCCAGCAGGCGCGATGCCAGTGTCGCCGGTCGGCGACAGAGCCGGTTTCGTCGGCGGGCCAGACCACCACGTGCGGGGTGCCGGGGCGGATCTCGTGGTCGCAGCCTGGGCAGCGGTAGGTCTTGGTGGCGTGGGCGCCGGGCACGGTGCGGACCAGCCAGTCCCCGTCCTGACCCGACTCGGAATGCGCCCAGCCACTGGTGCCGCCGACGTCGGGACGGTCGGCGCGATCGGGACGGTCACGCCCGGGGCGGTTACGTCGGGGCACACCGAAAACGGTAACCGTCGGCTGGGCACGCCCGCGCAGGAGTCTCGCCACACCCGCGGAAATCAGCCTGCCATCAGGCACCCGCCGGACCTGCGCCTGCCAACCAGACACCCTCGAACACGCACCCGCTAAGGGAGCCGCCGGGCATGGACCCACCAATCGGCACCCGCGGACACGCACCCGCCACCGGACGCCCACCGGATATGCGCCTGCCAACCGGGCACCCTCGAACACGCCCGCCAAGGGAGCCGCCGGACACGCACCCACCAATCGGCACCCGCGGGCACACAACCACCAACAGACGCCCACCGGACCTGCGCCCGCCAACCAGGCACCGTCGAACACGCGTCCGCCAAGGGACCCGCCGAGCACGCACCCACCAATCGGCACCCACGGGCACCCACCACCAACAGACGCCCACCGGACCTGCGCCCGCCAACAAACACCCGGCGGATCCGCGCCTGCCAACAGACACCCGCGGACACCCGCCCGCTAACAAGCACCCGCCAGGTATGCGCCCGGCAACAGGTACTCCGGGCACGTGCACCACCATCGGCTTTGGGCGAGGGTCGGCGGCCCTCGCTTTCCCTCGCGGCGCCGCCGAAGTCAGACTCGGGTTCCTGCGCAGCGCCCGCGGACGTCAGACTCGGGCTCCTTCGCAGCGCCTCCGAAGTCAGGATCGGGCGAGGGTTGACGTTCCCCCTCTCCGCAGCACGCCCGCGCCCAGCACCCTCCGCGCCACAACCCTCGGTGAGCGTTGTCCCGCAGGCCTGCGGCCAGCCCCTGTACAAGGACCAGCCGCCCGCCCTCCGGAAACGCCCAGCGGTCAGCCTTGTGCGAGCGCCAACGGGACCAGTTGCTCGGCCTCGGTCAGGGAGCCGTGCTGGCCGATGAGGGAGGACTCGACGGCCTCGGCGAGTTCGCGGACCAGGCCGAAAGTCCCGGTCGCCGCTGCGACGACGTCGCCGATGCGCGGGCGGATGCGGTCGCTCACCGGGTGGCCGAACCAGCCGCGTTCGATGGCCTCGTCGCGGGGCAGGACCCAGGCACGGTCGCCGAGGACGGTGCGCCACGCGGCCAGCACGTCGGCCGCCGCGCCGGGTTCGGTGTAGACGTGGCGGGCCCGCACTTCGCCGCCGAACGCGCGGACGCCGGCGAGCAGGTCGGGCGTGTCGTCGAGGTCCAGCTTTTCGTCGACGGTCACCATTCCGTGATCCGCCACCACCGCCAGCAGCGCACCGGGCGGTAGTCCGTCCACAATGGACTCCACGAGCCGGTCGACGTGCCGAAGCTGCATGCGCCACGCCGTCGAGCCGGGTCCGTACAGATGCCCCAGCAGGTCGAGTTCGCTGTGGTAGGCGTAGCAGAACGAGCGTGACGACAACACGTCCAGCGTCCGCGCGGCCAGGTCGCCCAGGGCGTGCACGCCGGCGTAACGCGCGCCGCTCTGCGTCGCCCGGGTCAGGGCCGTGTCCGCGAACTGCGCCGACGACACCACCACCGCGTCGATCCCGGCGGCCGCGGCGCGTTCGAACGTCGTCGGCAACGGCTGCACCTCCCGCGGCGGCAGGGCGCCGCGCAGGTCGCTGCCGTCGGTGTGGGAACGCCAGCGCAACGCGTTCAGCACGCCGGTCCCGGGCATCTCGAAGGTGTAGCCGACCATGCCGTGCTCCCCGGACGCCAGCCCGGTCCCGATCGCCGCGACCCCCGCCGCGGTCGTCGACGGAAAGCCGACCCGCAGCGGCCGCTTCGCGAGTTCCGCGAGCACCGGCGCGTCGGCGGCGTGTTCGGCGAGCAGCTGCCAGCCGAGCCCGTCGATGAGCAGCACGCACGCACTGCTCGCCTCGGGCAGGGCGAGGCTGCTCACCTCCCCCGGCACGCCGAGCGAGCCGAGCAACGCCGGGACAACCTGGCCAAGGTGCGGGAGATCCGCAAGCTGGGGAACATCCACCACCACAGCTTCCCACCGGACAGCGCCACCCGGACATCACCCCGGCCACACAGGCCGACTGGCCGTTTCCTGTCCGGCCCCGTGGCCCTTGGCTGCTCCGGCAATGCTTGCCACCAACCACTTCACCGTCACGGCGACCGGCAGAAGCAGCAGACAGCCAAGCGGCAAGCCCGGCGCGACAGCCACCCGGGCCACCTACCGCCCGGACAGCTCGGCCCATGTCGCAGGGCAGACAGCGTGGCCCGCCCGCACAACAGCCGACCCCGCCGCTGCCAAGGCGACCCGGCCAAGGCAGCAGGCAGCCGATGAGGCCTGCCCGACTCAGGAGTCCACCGGTCGCCCTCCAGAAGGGCGGTGCTTCCCCTGCGGCACCCCGGCGGCGATAATCCCGCCATGCCCACCTACGCCTACCGCTGCCGCGACTGCACCGGGACGTTCGAGTTGCAACGGCCGATGAGCGAGTCCGCCGCGCCGGCGCCCTGCCCTGAGGGGCACACGGACACGGTGAAGCTGCTGACCACGGTCGCGCTCACGGGGTCGGCCGCGGCTCCCGCTTCCTCGGGTGGCGGCTGCTGCGGTGGCGGTTGCTGCAGCTGACGAACAAACGCTTGCGGTCAAGCGCCCGAGTCGGTGCGCGGCCGTACGGGGTCGCCACCGCAACCACCGGGACCGCACGTCGACACCGGGTCGCCAGCACGACCACCGGCGCCCGCACTTCGCTACCGAGCCGCCACCGTGGCAACCAGCAACTGCACCGTGACGTCCGGCCGCCACAACTCGACGCCCGGGCACCACAGGCAATCGCACCGTGGCACCCGGCAATGACCTCAACCGCCGGTAACCGCACCAGCCCTCTGGCAGCCGTAAATCGGCACCCGGTCACCGCCGGCAACCGCACCGTGAGCCCCGACAGCCGCACTTCGATACCCGGCCATCGCTCCGACCACCGGCAACCGCCTCGCGGTGGGCGGCAGGCACGCCTCGACGCCCGGATGCCACCCCAGTCACCGGCAAGCCACGTGTCGGCAGCGGCCGCCACGCCTCGGGTCGCCAGCGCAACGAGCGCGGGGCGGCGAGTGGGTGCGGCCCGGGTGTCAGCAGGCTTTCAGGGCCTGGTCCAGGTCATGCCACAGGTCTTCGACGTCTTCCAGGCCGGCGGAGAGGCGGATCAGGCTGGCGGTGATGCCGGCTTCCTCGCGGTCGGCGGCGGGCACTACTCGGTGGGTCAGGGAGGCGGGGTGCTGGATCAGCGTGTCGACGCTGCCGAGGCTTACCGCGGGCGTGATCAGGCGGACGGCGCCGATCAGGGCGTGCGGGTCGCCCGTTAGCTCGAAGGCCACCAGGGGGCCGCCGAGTTTCGGGTAGTGCACGGTGCGGACCGCGGGGTGCGAGGCGAGGCGCTCGGCCAGGGTGGCGGCCGTGGCGGAGGCCGCGGTGACGCGCAGGGGCAGCGTCGCGAGGCCGCGCAGGAGCAGGTAGCCCGCGAGAGGGTGAAGGACACCGCCCGTTGCGAAGCGGATTTGGCGTAGGCGCGCGGCTTCTTCGGCGTCGCAGGCTACGACGCCGCCCATGACGTCTCCGTGGCCGCCGAGGAACTTCGTTGCGCTGTGCAGGACGATTCGGGCGCCGAGACGGCCGGGGCGTTGGAGGACGGGCGTCGCGAAGGTGTTGTCGACCAGGAGGGGAACTTCGCCGCACGCCGAGGCGAGGGCAGCGATGTCCAGCTCGGTCAGGGTCGGGTTCGCGGGCGTCTCGACGAACACCAGCCCCGTGTCCGGCCGGATCTCCCCCGCCACGTCCTCGGGCGCGACCCAGGTGACCTCCGTGCCGAGCAGGCCCGAGGTGAGCAGGTGGTCGGTCGAGCCGTACATCGGCCGGACCCCGACGACGTGACGTTTCCCTTGCGCCACAGCGGAAAGCAGGCACGCGGAGATCGCCGCCATACCGCTGGCGAACGCGACGCCGTGCTCGAAGCCCTCCAGCTCGGCCAGCGCCTGCTCGAACCGCTCGACCGTCGGGTTGCCGATGCGCCCGTAGATGCCGGTGACGTTGCCGCCCGAGGTGAACTCGTCGATCCGGCGCGCCTCCTCCGCGCTGTCCCGCGAGGGGTACGTCGTGGAGAAATCGAGCGGGGCGACGTGCAGGCCCAGGTCGGTCAGGTCGTCCCGCCCGGCGTGGACGGCTCGGGTGCGCAGCACAGAAGTCATTTGCAAAGGCTCGGTCAAAGCACGGCGGCAAAGCAATGATCTCGGATATCATTCGCGGATGACTGGATCCGTCGAACTGAGTCCGGTTGATCTCGACATCCTGCGCCTCCTGCAGAACGACGCCCGGATCTCCAACAAGGACCTCGCCGCCGAGGTCGGGCTCGCGCCGTCCACCTGCCTCGACCGCGTGGCCCGGCTGCGCGAGTCGGGCGTGATCACCGGCCAGCACGCGTCCGTGGACGCGGCGAAGCTGGGCCGTCCGCTGGAGGCCTTCCTGTTCGTGCAGGTCCGCCCGCACCGGCGGCCGCTGGTGGACCCGTTCGTCAAGCACCTGCTGGCGCTGCCGGAGGTCCGCGCGGTCTACCACCTCACCGGGCCGGACGACTTCCTCGCGCACGTGGCCACCAGCTCCGCCGCCGAGCTGCAACGCCTGGTGCTGGACGAGCTGACCGCCCGCGACGAGGTCGCGCGCGTGCACACCAACCTCGTCTTCCAGCACTGGAGCGGCGGTCCGCTGCTGCCCCCGGCGTGAGCATCAGTCGATCCGCACCTTGAACGGGTGCCGCACGTCGGCCGGGCACAGGAAAACGTTGAGTACCCCCGAATCGCTGACGAAGAGCCCGGTCTCGGCATCCTCCCCGAGGCCGCCGAGACCGAGGTCGCAGCCGCACGGCCGCTCGTCCTCCTGCGACGCGAACGCCAACGTCTGACGCAGCCGCTCCCCGCACTCCCCGCAGTCGAGCTGCCACGGGTCCGCGGAATACCAGGACGTCCAGCCGCCGATCTTGGAGAACTGGCCCAGCTCCGGCCAGTCCACCGCCGCGTGGTCGGCCGGAAAGCCCATCGAGGCACGGTCTTGCGCCGGAATGTCCGCGGTGTAAGGAAGTTCCGGGAACCGGCACGGCCGGAGCGCCCGGGCTTCGAGGATCAGTTCAGGCTCGGCCTCCTCCGGTTCCGGCGGCGGTTCGGCGACCACCGTGACGTCGGCCGCGGTCCGCCAGACCAGCCGCACCGCCGGCCCGTAGTGGTGCTCGCTGTTGTGCAGGGTCGGGCAGAAAAGCACCTGCAGCACGTCCGCCCCGTCCGGAAACGGCAATTCCGGGAAGTCCGGCCGGAAGAACTGCGCGGCGCCCACCATCGACGGCACCGGCTCGTCGGCCGGATGCCCGCCGGCCCACTGGTCGTCGGACGCCCCGGGCCGCGGCGGCCAGGTCACCGGGCACGTCGGCCACGGTTCGCCCGCGGGCCACAGCAGCGGCCCGCCGACATGGCTTTCGCGCACCCCGGGCGAACCCTCGGCGGGATGCAGGCGCACGGCGGTACGCAGGTAGTCGGCGAGGCCCGGGATCGGGGCCCCGCCCAGCGTTGGCAAGTCCATGGCCGCAGCCTAACCAGCACCACCGACAACTTTGGAGCACAGCGCGAGCACCAAGCGCGACGAATTCTCTCGATCCGGTCGCGAAAAAGGGCCCGGGCGCCATTGCCGGTAACGGATTCCCGAGTCGTCCCGACCTCCCGGCCACAATGGATTGCCGAGAACGGTACGGAGGCTGGAGCGATGACAAGCACTACGGAGCCGACTTCGGGGAACACGCCGGATTATTGGAGCCCGCCAACGGAACCACTGCGCCTGCCGACCCCGGCAGAACGCGCGGACACGCTCTGGCTGCTGCTCGCGGCCCTCGCCGGAGCCGCCGTGATCGGCGCGATCTGGCTGGGTATCGCGCTGGCCGTCGGCTAAGGCCCGAAACCGGTTCGTGAATTGCCGAAATCGGTGGCGGGACACCAGCGGAAAACGGTAACGTCCGGCCGGTGAAGATCATTCTGCTGGGCGCGTCCGGGCTCGTCGGCCGGGCCGTCGCCGCCGCCCTCGCGCCGCGTCACGAGCTGGTTCCGGTCTCGCGCAAGAGCGACACCAAAGCCGACCTCACCGACCCCGCGTCGCTCGGCGCGCTGTTCGAAAACACCACCGCCGACGCCGTGGTCTGCTGCGCCGCGAACGTCCCCCTCAGGCCACTGGCCGACCTCACCGAGGACCAGGTCCTCGAAGACCTCCACGGCAAGCTCCTCGGGCAGGTCGCCCTCGCGCGCCGGGCCGCCGCGCACCTCGCCGACGGCGGCTCGATCACCCTCACCGCGGGCACGTTCACCGAGCCGATCCCCGGCAGCAGCCTGGGCGCGCTGGCCAACGCGGGCCTCGCCGGGTTCGTCCGCTCAGCGGCCACCGACCTGCCGCGCGGGCTCCGGATCAACGCCGTCAGCCCCGGCTGGATCAGCGAAACCCTCGAGGCCATGGGCGAAGACGGCAGCAGCGGCACGCCCGTGGCCAGGGTCGCGGCCGCCTACGCCGGACTCGTCGAAGGCACCGCGCAGGGCACCACCGTCATTCCTCAGTAGTCCTTGAAACCCTTGCCCGTCTTACGCCCGAGCCGCCCCGCCGTCACCAGATGCTCCAGCAGCGGCGCAGGCGAAAACCCCTCTTCGCGGAACTCGTTGAACAGCGTCCGCTCGATCGCCAGCGAGACGTCCAGCCCCACCACGTCGAGCAGCTCGAACGGTCCCATCGGCAGGCCGCAGCCGACCTTCATCGCGGTGTCGATGTCGTCGGCCGACGCGTAGTGCGCTTCCAGCATCTTCACCGCGTCGTTGAGGTAGGGGAACAGCAGCGCGTTGACGATGAAGCCCGCCCGGTCGCCGCAGTGCACCGGATGCTTGCCCACGGCCGCGCACACGGCGGCGGCGGTCGCGACCACGTCCGGCGCGGTCGCGATCGTGGACACGACCTCCACCAGCTTCATCACCGGCGCGGGGTTGAAGAAGTGCAGCCCCAGCACGTCCCCGGGGCGCGAGGTCGCGGCCGCGCACTCGATCACCGGCAGCGAGGACGTCGTCGTGGCGAGGACCGCCCCGGGCCGCACCACTTCGTCCAGGGCCGCGAAAACCGCCTGTTTCACGGCCAGTTCCTCGGCCACCGCCTCCACCACGAGGTCCACGTCCGCCAGCGCCTCGAAGTCGGTGACCGGCACGATCCGGCCCAGCGCGACGGCAGCGTCCTCTTCGGACAGACGCCCTTTCACCACGGATTTGTCCAGTGACTTCTTTACTTTCGCCACGGACGCCTCGGCCTTCTCCAGGCTCCGCGCCCGCAGCACGACGTCGAATCCGCGCTTGGCGAACACCTCCGCGATGCCCGTGGCCATCGTCCCGGTGCCGATCACGCCCACCTTCCGCACTTCGCGCGGCGCCACGGATTCCACTGTGGATGAAGGGGTGAAGCCGTCGGCCACGACGGTGGGCGAGTCCGGCGCGTCGTAGGTGTAGAAGCCCCGGCCGGTCTTGCGGCCCAGCAGGCCGGCGGTGATCATCTGCTTCAGCAGCGGTGCCGGCGCGTGCAGCCGGTTGCGCGACTGGTGGTACATCGTGTCGAGGATTTCGTACGCCGTGTCCAGGCCGATCAGGTCCAGCAGCGCCAGCGGCCCCATCGGGTAGCCGCAGCCGAAGCGCATCGCGGCGTCCAGGTCCTCCCGCGTCGCATACCGCTGCTCGTACATCCGCACGGCGTGGTTGAGGTAGCCGAACAGCAGCGCGTTCGCGATGAACCCGGCGCGGTCGCCCATCACCACGGGCACCTTGCCGAGCCGTTCGGCGAACGCGACGACGTCGGTCACCACCTCCGGCTCGGTGACGACCGTGCGCACCACCTCGACCAGCTTCAGCACCGGCGCCGGGTTGAAGAAGTGCATGCCGACGACCTTGCCCGGGCGCGCCGTGTGCACGCTGATCTCGGTGATGGACAAGGACGAGGTGTTCGACACGAAGACCACGTCCGGCCGCGTCACCTTGTCGAGCTGGGAGAAGACCTCCGCCTTCGCCGCCAGGCTCTCCGGGATCGCCTCGATCACCAGGTCCACTTCGGACAGGTCGGACAGCGAGGTCGAGCAGCTGACCCGCGCCAGCAGCGCTTCGCGATCCGCCTCGTCGAGCTTGCCGCCGGCCAGCGCGCGTTCGGTGGAATGCCGCAGATGCCCCTGGCCGCGGGCGACGCCGGCTTCGTCCAGCTCCACGGCGACGACGTCGATCCCGCTGCGCGCCAGCACCTCCGCGATGCCGGCGCCCATCGTGCCCAGGCCGACGACGCCGACCTTCGAGATGTCCCGTGCCATCGGGTCCTCCGGAGGTTACTCGCGGGTAGTGTGGGCCTACTGTGGCACGGCAGCCTCGCGAAAGCACTTCGGAATCGAGTCAGACCGGGGGCATCTCACCCGGTCGCGAACCCGGCTCACCCCCCGAAGTTCGTCTCCACCAGCGCGGTCACCTTCGCCAGCGCCTCACCCGCCTGTGGCCCGCTGGCCCGGACGACGATCCGGTCGCCCTGGCGCGCGCCGAGCGACATCAGCGCGAGCACGCTGTGCCCGTCGACCTCCCGCTCGCCCAGCCGCACGGAGACCTCGGCGTCGATCCCGGCCAGGCTCCGCACCAGCACCGCGGCCGGGCGCGCGTGCAGCCCGACCTCGTTGGCCAGCGTCAGCGCCTTCTCCTCGGCACCATCGGCCTCGGCGTCCACGGCCAGCAGGTCGGGCGCCAGCCCCGCGCTCGCCGCGGCCTCGCCCACGGCCTTGCGGCTCGCCCCGCCCTGCGCGGCCACGGCCGCCGCCACCGCGCCCTCCACCAGCGGCGCGTCGACGACCACCGCCGAGGACGGGTCGGCCAGCGACTCCACCGCCAGCTCGGCCGTCATCTGCGCGCTGCCCAGGTCGTACAGCAGCACCACGCCGTCGCCGGAGTCGGCGCGCTGGACGGCCGCGACGACCTCGTCGTAGTCGGTGCCGATCCCGCCGCCGTCGGGCAGCCCGCCGGCCGGGCGGATCCGGACGTCCGGCGCCATCTGCGCCGCCAGCTCGGCCAGCCCTTCGGCCAGCTTCGCGCTGTGCGACACGAGCACGATTCCGACGGTCACCGGGCCGCCTCCGCGAACGCGCGAAGCAGCAACGCCGTCGACCTGGCGCCGGGATCCATGTGCCCGACGGCGCGCTCGCCGAGGTAGGACGCGCGGCCCTTGCGCGGCACCAGGTCCACTGTGGACTCCGCGCCGCGGTCGGCCGCGTCGGCCGCGGCCGCGAGCACCGAAGCGACCGAGGCGTCGACGGCGGCTTCCTCAGCGGCCGAAACGGCCGGGATCAGCGCGTCCACCATCGTCGCGTCGCCACCGACCGCCTTGCCGCGCGCCTGCACGCCTTCCAGCGCGGCCCGCAGCGCTTCGAGCAGCAGCGGCACGTCGATCTCCGCGGCGTCGCCCAGCTTCGCCGACGCACGCAGGAAAGCCGTGCCGTACAACGGTCCCGCCGCGCCGCCGACCTTCGAGATCAACGTCGTAGCGGCCAGTTTCGCGACGGCCCCCGGCGTCGGCGGCACCTCCGTCTCCAACGCCGAGACGATCGCGGTGAAGCCCCGGCTCAGGTTCTCGCCGTGGTCGCCGTCGCCGATCGCGCGGTCGAGCTCGATCAGCTCGGTGCGGTGCTCGGCGACGACCTCGGCCGCGGCCCGCAGCGCGGCCGCGAAGCCTTCCGAAGAACAGCCCATCAGATCCCCCACCGCAGCGCGGGCGTCCACACGGGCACGTCCCACAGCTCGGTCAGCTCGTCGTCCAGTTTCAGCAGCGTCAGGCTCATCCCCTGCATCTCGAGACTGGTGATGTACGGGCCGACGAGCCTGCGTTCCACCACGATCCCACGCTCCGCCAGCAGCCGCTCGGCGATCCCGTGCGCGAGGTACAGCTCCACCAGCGGGGTGCCGCCCATCGAATTGGTGAACAGCAGCACCTTGTCGCCCGCCTCGTACGGCAGGTCCGAGACGACGGCTTCGACCATCCGGGCGACCAGCGCGTCGGCCGGTTCGAGCGGGATGCGCTCGCGGCCGGGCTCGCCGTGGATGCCGATGCCGAACTCGACCTCGTCCGGGCCGAGGTCGAAACTCGGCTCGCCGACGTGTGGCACCGTCGGCGCGGTCAGCGCCACGCCGATCGAGCGCACCTGCCCGATCACCTTGCGCGCCAGCGCTTCCACCGCGTCCAGCGAGTCGCCGCGCTCCGCCGCCGCGCCGGTGATCTTCTCCAGCAGCACCGTGCCGCCCACCCCGCGCCGCCCGGCGGTGAACGTCGAGTCCTTCACCGCGACGTCGTCGTCGATCACCACGCTGCGCACGTCGAGGTCTTCGGCCGCGGCCAGCTCGGCGGCGGTCTCGAAGTTGAGCACGTCGCCGGTGTAGTTCTTGACGATCAGCAACGCCCCGGCGGGCCCGGTGGTCGCGGCGACGGCGGCCTGCACCGCGTCCGGCGTCGGCGAGGTGAAGACCGGGCCCGGCACCGCCGCGTCGAGCATGCCGCGGCCGACGAACCCGCCGTGCAACGGCTCGTGGCCGGACCCGCCACCGGAGATCACCGCGACTTTGCCGGAAACCGGCGCGTCGGCCCGGACGACCACAGCGGGATCGTCCTGTATCCGAAGGATGTCCGCGTGGGCGAGCGCGAGGCCCTTGAGCGACTCCGCGACCACTGCGGCCGGATCGTTGATGATCTTCTTCATGAGGACCTCCGGCGTCTTCGGTGGGGGTGCGCACCCAACCTATCCGCCCGCGGCCACCCACCGCCAAGGCTCGTGAGTGTCTATGCCGGTTCTAACCGTCATAGACACTCACGAGCTGGTCAGGGCTGCGGCAGTTTCGGCGCCAGCTGCTTGGCCAGGCCGAGCGCCTTGCCGCACGGGTCGTCGGTCTCCGGCTTGGTGTCGTAGTTCGTGTACTGCACCTGGGCCACCTCGACGCTGTCGTCCTGCCACGGCCGGTGCTGCCACTGGACCCGGCAGTCGGAGCTGCCCGCGGTGCCCTGCTTCTGGAACGCCTGGTTCGGGGTGCCGGCGTCGGCCTTCACCCAGCCGTCGCCCTCGAGCGGCGCGGTGCTGGGGAAGAACAGGACCGTGACACTCGCGCTGCTGCCCCACACGCAGCTGTGCATCGAGGCGGCCCTGGCCTTGGCGTTCTTGATCACCGGGTCCACCGCCGCGTCGGTCAGCACCGAGCACGGGTCGACGTTGATCAGGGAGCCCTTGGCTTCGGCGTACTTCTGCGGCGAGGAGTGCAGCTTCTGCACGGCCGGCGTGAGCAGCGTCCGCCCGGCGCGGCACGGGTCGCCGCCCGCGTAGTCGATCACGAACGAGAGGCCGAGGTCGGGGTCCCGCGAGGTGAGCGCGCTGACCGTGCAGGAGCCTCCGGTGGTGTCCTTCACCTCGACCTGCGGCAGGCCGCCGACCTGGCCGGTGCCCTTGCTGGAGGCGAAGCTGACCGGGGTGCCGACCTGGACGTCGACCGAGATCTCCTTGCCACCCGGGTCTTTCACCTTCGCGCGGCAGTCGTCGAACCGAACGCTGGACGGCATCGGGTCGCCGTCGGGCGTGCCGAGCACGGCGAGCGAGGCCTGGTCCACGAACGGGCAAGGCTGCACCGGGCGCAGCGCGGCGGCCGCGACCGCCGGGTCGGTGATCGGGCCGGAGGACGCCGACGAATCCCCGCTCGCGGCGGGGACCGTCGTCCGCGCGAAGTTCTGCTTGCCCAGGTCCGGGCCGCCGCACGCGGACACCACCAGGGCACCCGCCGCGACCAGTGCGGACAGCTTCAGGAACCGGCCGCGCCGGAGATCGTGCACCACGCGGAGCACGGTAGCCGCCACCGGCGCGGCCTGTCCGGACAACCCGGTTATTCGACCGGTGCCGGCGGCTCGGCGATGTTCTCCGACGCCCCGGCGTCCGCGGGGACCACGATCGGGCGCAGCAGCGCCCACGTCACGAAGATCGCCGTGAACACCAGCAGGCCGATGCCGGCCCACAGGTTGATGTTCACCCCGGCGGCCTTGTCCAGGTCCGCCTGGGTGGTGAACGCCGCGCCCATCACCGTCAGCACCACGCCGTACACGCCGGTCAGCAACGCGATGATCAACCGGATGTCGAAGGCGCCCGCCTTGCGCGGCCGCGAGGACTCGTCAGTCATTCCGACCTCCTAGAAGATGACGTTGAGGACGATGGTCACGGCGAGCACGATGCCGGCCAGCAGGCCCGGCTTGCGGTACCAGCCCGAGTTCTCGCCGCTGTCGTCGTGCTTCAGCGAAGCGCGCGGGGTCAGCGAGTAGACCAGCCCGACCAGCTCGCTGTCCGCCTTCGGCCGCGTGACCATCGAGACGCCGACGCTGACCACGATGTCCACCACGAACGCCGCGCCGGCGGCCACGAAGCTGATGCCCTGGCCGGTCAGCCCGATGATCCCGGCCTGCGAAAGGCTCCAGATCAGGATCGCCGACACGGTACCGGCCACCAGGCCGATCCAGCCCGCGCTGGCCGTCATCCGCTTCCAGAACATGCCGAGGATGAAGGTGGCGAACAGTGGCGCGTTGAAGAAGGAGAACAGGTCCTGCAGGTAGTTCAGGATGTTGCCCGAGTTCGACGCGATGAACGCGGTGCCGATCGCCAGGATCGTGCCGCCCGCGGTGACGCCGCGGCCGAGCCGCAGGTAGTAGCCGTCCGGCTTGTCCTTCTTGACGTACGCCTGCCAGATGTCGTACGTGAACACGGAGTTGAACGCGCTCAGGTTGGCTGCCATACCGGCCATGAACGAGGCGAGCAGACCGGCGATCGCGATGCCGAGCATGCCGTTGGGCAGCAGGTCGCGCATCAGCAGCAGCAGTGCGTTGTTGAACGTGACACCGCTCGGCGCGCTGCCGCCCTGGAGCAGGATTCCCTTGTCGTGCAAGTACTCCGGCACCGTGACCGCGGCGATCATGCCGGGGATGATCACGATGAACGGGACCAGCATCTTCGGGAACGCGCCGATGATCGGCGTGCGCCGCGCGGCCGACATGCTCTTCGACGCCATGGCCCGCTGGACCTCCACGAAGTTCGTGGTCCAGTAGCCGAAGGAGAGCACGAAGCCGAGGCCGAAGACGATGCCCAGCACCGAAAGGAAGTTGTTGCCGAAGCCGGTCAGGTTGTCACCCGGCCACGAATGCAGCTGCGCGGTACCGCCCGGGCTGCCGGTGACCTTGTTGACCAGGCCCTGCCAGCCGCCGACCTTCACCAGGCCGACGATGGTCAGCGGCAGCAGCGCGGCGACGATCACGAAGAACTGCAGCACCTCGTTGTAGATCGCCGCGGACAGGCCGCCGAGCGCGGTGTAGGAGAGCACGATGACCGCCGCGATGACGATCGAGATCCACAGGTCCCAGCCGAGCAGCAGCTTCACCACGCTGGCCAGCAGGAACAGGTTCGCGCCGGCGATCAGGATCTGCGCGGCGGCGAAACTGATGCCGTTGACCAGGTGCGCGACGTTGCCGAACCGGCGGCGCATGAACTCGGGCACGCTGCGGACCTTGGAGCCGTAGTAGAACGGCATCATGACCAGGCCCAGGAACAGCATCGCCGGAATGGCGCCGATCCAGAAGTAATGCACGGTCGGCAGGCCGTACTGGGCACCGTTGGCCGACATGCCCATCACCTCGACCGCGCCGAGGTTCGCCGAAATGAACGCCAGCCCGGTCACCCAGGCCGGCAGCGACCGTCCGGAGAGGAAGAAGTCGAGACTGCTCGACACCTGCCTTCTGGCCAGATAACCGATGCCGAGCACCAGCACGAAATAGAACGCCAACTCGATGTAGTCGATAGCACTAGCGTCGAGTCGCAGGTTCGCGTCGGCAAGGACGTGCACCCGACCCACCTCCGAATCAAACAATTTCCCACAGGAACCACCACGTTCCTGCCAGGCGGGAACAGTACTGCATGGATTCAGGGTCGGCACCACGACATGGCGGTTTTCGCCCGGAAGGCCTCCCCACCTCGGGGCAAGGAGGGCAAAAGAGGCTTACGGACGGCGTTGCGAGCGGGTCGGCTGGCGGCCTGTTGCCCGGTGCTCGGTTGAGGGAGCCCGGTTCAGAACAGGCGGAACTCGTCGGACTCGATGCCGCGCAGCGCGTCGTAGTCGAGGGTGAGGCAGCGGATGCCGCGGTCCTCGGCGAGGGTGCGCGCCTGCGGCTTGATCAGCTGCGCGGCGAACACGCCCTGCACCGGTGCCAGCAACGGGTCGCGGTTGAGCAGCTCGAGGTACCGCGTCAGCTGTTCCACGCCGTCGATCTCGCCGCGGCGCTTGATCTCGACGGCGACGCTGCCGCCCTCGGGGTCGCGCGCCATGATGTCGACCGGGCCGATGGCGGTGGGGAACTCCCGGCGCACCAGCGTGTAGCCGTCGCCGAGGGTCTTGATGTGCTCGGCCAGCAGCTCCTGGAGGTGGGCCTCCACGCCGTCCTTCTGCAGGCCGGGCTCTGCACCCAGCTCTTGGGCGTGGTCGTGGTAGATCTCCTCGATCGAGATCACCAGCTTCTCGCCCTGCTTGTTCTCGACGATCCACAGCTTGCCGTCCTCGATGAGCCAGCACGGCGGGCTCATCCAGTTCAGCGGCTTGTAGGCGCGGTCATCGGAGTGGACGGACACGGAGCCGTCGGACTTGACGAGCAGCAGCCGGGTGGCCATCGGCAGATGGGCGGTCAGACGGCCGGCGTAGTCGACCTGGCAGCGAGCGATCACGAGACGCACCCGCCGAGGGTAGGACAGGCTCGGCGATACTGGGTGAGTGGACCCCATTCAGCGTGTCGCGACCCGCGAGGTGTACCGGAACAACTGGATGTCGGTGCGGGAGGACGCCATTCGCCGCGCTGACGGCAGCGAAGGCATCTACGGCGTCGTCGACAAACCGACCTATGCCCTGATCATCCCCCTGGACGGCGACCGGGTGCTGCTCGTCGACCAGTTCCGCTACCCGGTGGGCGAACGGCGCTGGGAATTCCCGCAGGGCACCGCCCCCGGCCTCGCCGAGGTCCCACCCGACGACGTCGCGCGCCGCGAACTGCGCGAGGAAACCGGCCTGCGCGCCGAAACCATCACCGAACTCGGCCGGCTCGAGGTCGCTCCCGGCATGTCCAGCCAGCGCGGGCACGTCTACCTGGCCACGGATCTCACCGAGGGCGCGCCGGAGCGGGAGATCGAAGAGCAGGACATGACGACGGCGTGGTTTGCGCGGGCCGATGTGGAGAAGATGATCATGGCTGGTGGGATTACCGACGCACAGACTGTTGCTGCTTATACGCTTTTGCTGTTGCACGAACGGCGTTGAGTTCGGCGGGTTTGTGGGTAGTGGCGGCTTTGGGTGTTTGTCCGGCGGGTTGATGCGGGCCGTGGCTCCTGGTGTGTGACGGCTGCGGGCGTTCGTCGGGCAGAATGACGGGATGCCTCGACCAGTCCCCGCCGACCTGCTGGAAATCGCCGAAGCACTGGTCCCCGACGCGCCTCTTGCCTCCGCAAGCCTTGCCGGACAAGGGAATATGCACCACGTCGTGCTGTTCCCCGACGTCGCCGCGGTGCGAATCAGCAAACGCCCCGACGCCGCCGCCGAACTGCCGCGCCGGGCCGAGATCCTTCGAGCCGTCGCGGCGGCCGACCTGCCTTTTGCCGTGCCGTCGCCTTTGACGCCGGTGTCCACGTTCGGGGAACACGCGGCCGTCGCAATTTCGTGGATCGACGGCGAACCGTTGCCGGAAGGCACCGGCGACCCGGCGGCGTTCAGCCTGCTCTTGGAGGCATTGCGCGATTTCGAGGTCTCACCGGAGCTTAAGGCCGTTCTCCACACGCCGCGCCGATACGCGGATGGCTTGGGCTGGGCCGACATTCTGAGCGACGAGGTCATCCCGCGCCTGCCGTCTCAGTGGCGCGAGGGCGTTCAGCAGCGGCTGGACACGTTGCTGGCGTTGGAGGAAGTCCCAGCCAGACTCGTCCACGGCGACTTAGGCGGCAGCAATGTGCACTTCGGCTACGACGGCAAACTGACCGGCGTCCTCGACTGGGACATGGCAATCCTGTCCGACCCAGCAATCGACGCCGCCCTGGTCGCAACCTGGCACGGCTGGGACCTCCTCCGCGCATCCGTCGACAAGGAGACCTACCAACGCGCCTGGGCCTGGAACGACGCCATCGAGGTCGGCCACCTCCACGCGGTCTTCACCGGCAAGCCCTTGTCCCGCGTCGACGGCTTCGTCGCTTCCGTCGTCGCTTGGCTGGAACAGCGCTAATCCCCCACGGCCAGTCGGTGCGGCACCCGCCGAATCGCCCAGGCCTCAGACCCCCGCCGCCCGAGAGCAACCCCCGCCCTCCTCTGGGGGGCGTCCCATGCCCAGTCTACCGCCCCACCCCGTCAAACCTCGTGGTCAAGCCGCTAGAGACCTGAGTTGTCCACAACGGGGAGTCCCTGTGGACAACCCGAGTGCGGACGTGCCCCGGACCGGACAAGCCGGGTATGGGAGTGCCTAAGCCAGCCAAGTCGAGCAAGGGTGTGGCCAGTTCGGGCGAGGGGTGTGCGCCAGCCCAAGGACGGCAGCGCTCAACTCGGCCGAGCTGGGCGTGGGAGCGACAAAGTCGGACAACCCGAGGGCGGGAGTAGCCGAAGCAGCCGACCCGAACGCGGCGGTGTCCAAGGCGGCCAACCACAAGCGCGGGAGCGTCCGAGGCAGCCGAACCGAGCGCCTGCACGACCCAACTGACCGAGCCGAACAAGAAAGCAGCCGAACCGAGCGCGACAGTCCCCAAAAGCGGGCAACCACGAACGCCGGGGGGTGCCCGAGGCAGCCGAACCGAGCGCCTGCATGACCGAACCGGCCGAGCCGAACAAAGCAGCAGCCGACCCGAGCGCGACAGTCCCCAAAGCAGCCAACCACAAACGCGGGGGTGCCCGAGGCAGCCGACCCGAGCACGGGTGGGGGTGCGGGTGCAGGGTGCGGGTGCGACCAAACCGGTCAAGCCGGACAAGGGAGCGGTCGATCCAAGCGCGGCAGCACCCAAGGCTGCCAACCACGAACCCGGAAGCACTCGAGGAACGCGGCAGCACCCAACACAGCCGGCCCAAGCACGAAACACCCAGGCCAGCCCAAGCGAAGAAACCGGTCAGTCAGGCCATTCCGCGTGGCGCTTCTCCAAAAACGCAGCCATCCCCTCCCGAGCACCAGGCAGCTGAGAAGCCGAAGCCATCACCTCAACAGCCAGCGCGTAAGCGTCCGCCTCCGGCCGGTCCAGCTGGGCGTAAAGCGTCTGCTTCCCCAAAGCCTTGCTAGCCCGGCTGCCACGCGTAGCGCGAGCCAGCAGCGAAGCGACCTCCTCATCCAGCAAAGAATCCGGGACCACGCGGTTGACGAGGCCCCACTCAAGCGCAGTCGGAGCGTCCACGACATCGCCGGTGAGGGCCAGTTCCATCAGGCGCTTGCGGCCGATCGAGCGCGCCACCGGGACCGCGGGAGTGTGGCAGAACCAGCCGCCCTTGCCACCCGGGAGGGCGAAACCCGCCGACTCCGCGGCGACGGCCAGGTCGCACGAGGCGACGAGTTGGCAGCCCGCCGCGGTGGCCAGGCCGTGTACCCGGGCGATCACCACCTGGGGGAGCGACTGCATCGTCCGCATCAGGTCGGTGCACAGCGTCAGCAACGAGCGCACGCCCATCAGGTCCCGGGAAGCCACGTCGCCGAAGTCGTGGCCCGCGGAGAAGACCGGGCCGGCGGCGGCCAGCACTATGCCCGTCGCGTCGGTTTCGCCTGCCGAGCGGAACGCTTCGAGCAGCTCACGCAAATGGTCGGCGGACAGCGAGTTCCGCCGCGCCGCGCGGTTCATGGTGACGGTGATCGTGTCCCCGTCCCGTTTCACCAGGATGTGCTCGTACTCGCCCATCCCCCGACCGTAACCCCGCGGCCTCAGGAACGGAACGTGCGCCGGTACGAGTCCGGGCCCACGCCGACCTCCGCGCGCAGCCGGCGCCGCAGGTTCGCGGCCGTGCCCAGGCCCGACCGCTGAGCAACGCGCTCCACCGGCAGCTCCGTGGTTTCCAGCAACCGCTGCGCATAACGGACGCGCTGCACCCGCAGCCAGCGCCCGGGCGTCGCACCGGTGGCGGCCGCGAACTCGCGGTGGAACGTCCGCTCGCTCATCCCGGCGTGCCCGACGAGGTCGTCGACGCCGATGTCGTCGCCCAGCCGCGCCATCGCCCAGTCCATAGTGGACGACAGGCCGGGCCGGGAAACCAACGACGGCAATGGGTTCTCGACGTACTGACGTTGCCCACCCTCGCGCGCGGGCGGCATCACCAGCCGCCGAGCGAGCCGCGATGCGACGTCCGCGCCGTGGTCACGGCGGACCAGGTACAGGCAGAGGTCGAGCCCGCCGACCACGCCCGCCGACGTCAGCACGCCGCCGGAATCCGTGTAGAGCACGTCGCGCTGCAGGTCGGCACCCGGTGCGGCGGCGGCCAGCGCATCGAGGTCGCGCCAGTGCGTGGTGGCCGGGCGGCCGTCGAGCAGCCCGGCCGCGGCCAGCGTGAACGCGCCGGAGCACAGCCCCGCCACCGTCGCGCCCGCGCGGTGGGCCCGGCGCAGCGCCGCCCGGGCCGGGCCGGGCACGTCGGCCAGCGGGTCGCTGCGGCCGGGTGCGAGCACGAGGTCGCAGCCGTCGAGGCCGGCCAGCCCGTGCGTGGCCGCGACCTCGCCGAACGGCGCGACGGTCGTGCGCGCTCGCCCCGAAGCGCACAACCGCACGGAAAACGGGCCGATCCCGCTGTCGGTGCGGTCCTGGGCCCACACCTCGGCGATCACGGCGAGGTCGAACATCCGGCTGCCCGGCAGGAGCAGCACCCCGATCGTGCGCATGGCAGGAAAGTACCGCATCGCGCGCCTTCTGCCACTGCCCGCGACGCCTCCGGGCAGCCAGACTCGTCCGTATGACCGCTCTCATCCTCATCGACGTCCAGCGCGGGTTCGACGAGCCGGGGTTCTGGGGCCCGCGCAACAACCCCGGCGCCGAAGCGAACATGAAGGCCCTGCTCGACGCGTGGCAGGAACGCCGCCTGCCCGTGGTCCTGGTGCACCACGACTCGCCGAAGCCGGGCTCGCCGCTGCGCCCGGGCCAGCCCGGCCACGACTTCAAACCCGAGCTCGACGGCGCGCGCCCCGACCTCGTGTTCGGCAAGAAGGTCAACTCCGCCTTCATCGGCGACATCGACCTCGGCGCCTGGCTCAAGGCACGCGGCATCAGCAGCTTCGTGGTCGCCGGCATCCAGACCAACTTCTGCTGCGAAACCACCGCCCGCATGGGCGGCAACCTCGGCTACGACGTCACCTTCGCCCTCGACGCGACGTACACGTTCGACCTGCCGGGCGTCGACGGCGACGTTGTGACGGCCGACGAGCTGTACCGCGTGACCACGGCGAACCTCGCCAACCAGTTCGCCACCGTCAAGTCCACAAAGGACATCCTGAGTGGACTGGACTAGCCGGTGAGCCCGTGCCGCTCGCGGATCAGGTCGACGATTCCCGCCATGATCCCGGTCAGCTCGTAGTCCTTGGGCGTGAACACGCGGGCGATGCCGCGCTCGGTGAGCAGCGCGGCGTCGTCCGGCGGGATGATGCCGCCGACGATCACCGGGATGTCGGCGGCGCCCGCGGCGCGCAGGCCGTCGACCACCAGCGGCACGACCTCCAGGTGCGAGCCGGACAGCACGGACAGGCCGACCACGTGCACGCCCTCCTGCACCGCGGCCGCGACGATCTGGTCCGGGGTCAGCCGGATGCCCTGGTAGACCACCTCGAACCCGGCGTCGCGGGCCCGGACGGCGACCTGCTCGGCGCCGTTGGAGTGCCCGTCCAGGCCGGGTTTCCCGACCAGGATCCGCAGCCGCTCACCCAGTTCCGCCTCGGTGACCCGGACCCGGGCGCGCACGCGCTCCAGCTCCGGGTCACCCTTCCCGGCGGCCGCGGCCGCGGAGACGCCCGTCGGCGCGCGGTACTCGCCGAACACCTCTCGCAGCGCGCCGGACCACTCACCGGTGGTCACGCCCGCCCGCGCACAGTCCACAGTGGCCTCGAACAGGTTGTCCGAAGTCGCCGCCTTTTCCTTCAGCGCCGCAAGGGAAGCCTCGACCGCGGCCGAATCCCGCCGCTCCCGCCAGTCCTCGATCGCCGACACCGCGGCCTTCTCGACGGCCGGGTCGATCGTCTCGATCGCCTTCGCGCCCTCAGCCTGCAGCGGCGACGGCTCGGTGGTCTCGAACTTGTTCACGCCCACCAGTACGCGCTCGCCGTTCTCCATCCCCCGCCGGTACTCGGCGAGCGACGTGACCAGCTGCGACTTCATGTACCCGCTCTCGACGGCCGCGACCGCCCCGCCGAGATCCTGCACCCGCGCGATCTCCTCGCGCGCGCCGGTCATGATCTCGTCCACTTTGGCCTGCACGACGTGCGAGCCGTCGAAGATGTCCTCGTATTCCAGCAGATCGGTCTCGAACGCGAGCACCTGCTGCATCCGCAACGCCCACTGCTGGTCCCACGGCCGCGGCAGGCCGAGCGCCTCGTTCCAGGCCGGCAGCTGGATCGCGCGCGCCCGCGAGCCGCGCGAAAGCGAGACCGCCAGCATCTCCAGCACGATCCGCTGGACGTTGTTCTCCGGCTGCGCTTCGGTGAGCCCCAGCGAGTTCACCTGCACGCCGTAACGCAGGCGCCGCGCCTTCGGGTCCTCGACGCCGTAACGGTCGCGCGTCAGCTCGTCCCACAGCGCGGTGAACGCGCGCATCTTGCACATCTCTTCGACGAACCGCACGCCGGCGTTGACGAAGAACGACATCCGCGCGACGACCTTCGCCATGTCCGACGGCTCCACCTGGCCGGAGTCGCGCACCGCGTCCAGCACGGCGATGGCGGTGCACAACGCGTACGCGACTTCCTGCGTCGGCGTCGCGCCGGCTTCCTGGAGGTGGTAACTGCAGATGTTGATCGGGTTCCACTTGGGCACGTGGTGCACGGTCCACGCGATCATGTCGGTGATCAGCCGCAGGCTCGGCCCGGGCGGGAAGATGTACGTCCCGCGGGAGAGGTACTCCTTGATGATGTCGTTCTGCGTGGTCCCGGTGAGCTTCGCGAGCACCTCGTCCACGTCGCGGCCCTCGGCCTCGGCCTGCTCGCGCGCGACCGAGACGTACAGCGCGAGCAGCCACATCGCCGGCGCGTTGATGGTCATCGAGGTGTTGGCCTCGGCCAGCGGGATGCCGTCGAACAGGCGCCGCATGTCGCCGATGTGGGAGACGGGCACGCCGACCTTGCCGACCTCGCCGCGCGCGAGCACGTGGTCCGGGTCGTAGCCGGTCTGCGTGGGCAGGTCGAAGGCGACCGAGAGCCCGGTCTGGCCCTTCGCGAGATTGCGGCGGTACAGCTCGTTGGACGCGGCGGCCGAGGAGTGCCCGGCGTAAGTGCGCATCACCCAGGGCCGATCGCGCTCGTGGTCGGATGGATACGGCACGGGCCACCTCCGGCGTTGGGTGGACCGATTGTACCCACCGGTAACTTCCGCCGGGCAGTGCAATCGGACACGTAAGGGTGGCACAGCTCGTGAGTGTTCATTCCGGTTCTAACCGTCATGAACACTCACGAGTCAGCGTTCGGGACGGCTGTCCTGAGAAACCGGACGCACGATCACCACACCCTTGTCGAGGTCGACGGTGCCCAGCGGCGGCGCCCCTTGCGCGTCCTGGTCGAGCGTCATCTCCACCGAGTCGCGGTGCTCCAGCTCGTTTCGCTTGGTGCCGTAGAGGAACGCGGTGACCTCGTCCAGGTAGGTCGAGGACAGCCGCGCCTTCAACTTCGACGGCTTGCGCTTCGGCCGCATCTCGTACGCCCCGACGGCCACCAGCAAGAGCGTCATGCCGGGCAGCCCCAGGGCCAGCACTGTCTCCACGGCCACCGAACGAACGGCGACACCGCGGAGTTCCGAGCGGTTTGTCCCGGTACTCGGAGCGCTGTGACGAAAACTCGCGAGACTCTGCTCGTCCAGGCCCCTAGGCTGGGAAAACGTGACTTGGAGTGTGTACGGAAGCTACCTGGTGATCGTCGTCCTCATCGTGCTCGCGCCGGGGCCGGACACGATGGTGATGCTGAAGAACTCGCTGTCCGGCGGCACGCGGGGCGGGCTGCTCGCGACGTTCGGCATCTTCGCCGGCAACGCGGTGCAGGGCACGGCCGCGGCGCTCGGGCTCGGTGTGGTGATCGCCCGGTCCCAGCCGGTGTTCCTCACGCTCAAGTGGCTCGGCGCGGCCTACCTGGTCTTCCTCGGGTTCCAGGCGCTGCGCGGCGCGTGGCGTGGGAACTACGCCGCGGTCGAGGAAACGCGGCGCAAGCGCACCAGCGGGTTCCGCCGGTGGCGCGAGGGCTTCCTGTCCAACATCACCAACCCCAAGGTGCTGGTGCTCTACCTGTCCGTGCTGCCGCAGTTCCTCGACCCGGTGCGGACCACGACGTGGGACGCGCTGGTGCTCGCGTACACCGTCGCGGTGCTGGGCGCGCTGTGGCTGCTGGTGCTGTTGTTCTTCGTGCACCGGGTGCGGACCTGGTTGGAGCGCCGGAAGGTGCGTCGCGCGCTCGACGGCGTCACCGGCACCGCGTTGCTCGGCTTCGGGGCGGCTCTGGCCTTGGAGTCCTGACCGGAGTTACGGTGCGGCCATGACGTGGGGTGTGTACGGCGGGTTCCTCGCCATGATGATGCTGCTCGCCGCCGCGCCGGGGCCGGACAGCATGGTGGTGCTGAAAAACGCGCTGTCCGGCGGCGCCCGTGGCGGCGCGTGGGCGTGCTTCGGCATCGCCGTCGCGAACTTCCTGCAGGGCACCGCCGCCGCGCTCGGCCTGGGCGCGGTGATCACCAGTTCGCGGCCGGTGTTCGAGACCGTGAAATGGCTGGGCGTGGCGTACCTCTGTTACCTCGGCTTCCAGGCCCTGCGCGGCGCCTGGCGCGGGGACTACGAGGCGCTGACCGACGCCCGGCGCCAGCGGCAGACCCCGTTCCGCCGCTGGCGCGAGGGCTTCCTGTCCAACGTGACCAACCCGAAGGTGCTGGTGCTGTACCTCTCGGTGCTGCCGCAGTTCCTCATCCCCGGGGTGACCACCACCGGCGACGCGCTGCTGCTGGCGTACACCGTGGCCGGCGTCGGCGCGATCTGGCAGGTGCTGCTGCTCCTGCTCGTCCACCGCGTCCGCGCCTGGCTGGAGCGCCGCAAGGTGTGCCGCACGCTCGACGGCGTCACCGGCACCGTGCTGATCGGCTTCGGCGCCGCGCTCGCTTTGGAGAGCTAGCGGATCTCCTCGTTCGCGAAAGTGCGGAAATCCCGGGCGGGACGGCCGGTTACGCGCTCGACGGTGTCGGTCACGCGGTCCTCAGAGCCTTCGCGGATGGCGTCGTCCATCGCGGCGAGGACGGCCGCGAATTCCGCCGGGATTCCCGCTGCCGTATGGCGCGCCTCGAGTTCGGCCGAGCTGACCGCGCGATGGGTGACGGGCCGGCCGAGCCGTTCCGCCACGATCGCCGCGGCTTCGGCGTAACTGAGCACCGACGGGCCGGTGAGCACGTGTTCGGTGTTGTGCGGTTCGTCGTCGGTCAGCGCGCGGACGGCGACGGTGGCGATGTCGGTCGCGTCCACGAACCCGACGCGGGCGTCCCTGGTCGCCGTGACGATCTCGCCGTCCCGCGACGACTGGGCGACCAGGTGGTCGCCGGTGAAGTTCTGCATGAACCACGACGGCCGCAGGACCGCCCAGCCCGGCTGCCCTTTCACGAGCCCGTGCAGCTCACCGAGCCCGGGAGTGGCGTCGTCCACGGGCGACGAGCTGAGCAGCACGACCCGCGCGTCGGGCGCGACGGCGAGGAACGGCTCGACCAGCGCCCGCGGCTCGGCGACGCCGATCGGGGCGACCAGGTAGACGGCCCCGACGCCGTCGAGGGCCTCGGCGTGCGTCGTGCGGTCAGCCCAGTCGAAGCGGACCTGGCCCGGTTGCGTCGGCCTGCGGGTGGCGGCTCGGGCCGGAACGCCGCGGTCGCGCAACTGCCGGAGCACGCGGCCGCCGGTGTTCCCCGTCGAGCCGAGCACCAGCACGTCACGCATCCCGGCCCCCGGCGAACGCGGTGAGCAGCTGGTCGGCGCCGCCGAGCACCTCGGCCGCGGCGAGCGGGCTCCAGTAGTCGCGGTAGTGCCGGATCTCGCCGTCGCGGACGGTCAGCACGGCGATGTAGCCGAGCCGGTACGGCTTCCCGGTGGCGACGGCCACCCCGGCCACCTCGAACTCGACCACGGTCACCTCCGGGTCCGCCGTCCGGTGCACGGTCTTCTCGGTGACCTCGCGGATGTCCAGCAAATCGGGATAGCCGCGTAGGTATTCGGCGATCGCCGCGCCGCCCTCGATCCGGCGCGGGTAACCGGGCGAGGCGAACGGGAATTCGAGCACCCCGTCCTCGGCCCACAGGTTCGCGAACCCGGCCATGTCGTGGGCGAGCAGCCGGTCGAGCGCGCGGTCGACGAGGTCCATCGCTTCCTCTCAGGTTAGGACGGGACTGTATCGTCCCGACCAAAGACTACCCGAAATGAAGCGATGGCTCGAAGCCGATGGGTCGGACGCCGGCGCAGGCCCGGGCTACGCGCGGTCCGGCTCCCCCGCCACGCGCTTGATCTTCGCGCCGAGGCGGTTCAGGTTCTCGACGAAGTGCGGGTAACCGCGGTCGATGTGGAAGACGTCCCAGACCTCGGTGATTCCGTCGGCGCAGAGGCCGGCCAGCACCAGGCCCGCGCCGGCGCGGATGTCCGAGGCCCAGACCGGGGCGCTGGACAGGCGTTCGACACCGCGGACGACGGCGTGGTGGCCGTCGGTGCGGGCGTCGCCGGAGAGGCGGATCATCTCCTCGATGAAGCGGAACCGCGCCTCGTAGACGTTTTCCGTGATCATCGAGGTGCCCTCGGAAACCGCCGAGAGCGCGACCGCGAACGGCTGCAGGTCGGTGGCGAAGCCGGGGTACGGCAGCGTCACCCAGTCGACCGCCTTCGGGCGCTCGGGCTGGACGATGCGGAAACCCTTGTCGTCGAAGGTGGTCACGTCCGCGCCGCCGAGGCGGAGCTTGTCCAGCACCAGGTCCAGGTGGTGCGGGTTGACCCCGCGAACGGTCAGGTCGCCGCGCGTCATGGCGGCGGCGAACGCCCAAGTGGCGCCCACGATCCGGTCGCCGATCACGCGGTGCTCGGTCGGGCGGAGCTGCTCGACCCCGTGCACCGTGAGCGTCGACGTGCCGGCGCCCTCGATCTTCGCGCCCATCTCGATCAGCATCTCGCAGATGTTGATGATCTCCGGCTCGCGCGCGGCGTTGTCGATCACCGTGGTGCCCTCGGCCAGCACCGCGGCCATCAGGATGTTCTCGGTCGCGCCGACGCTCGGGAAGTCCAGCCAGATCTGCGCGCCGATCAACGACTCCGCCTTCGCCACCACACAACCGTGCTCGATGATGCTCGTGGCGCCCAGCTTGCGGAGGCCGTTCTGGTGCATGTCGAGCGGCCGCGACCCGATCGCGTCCCCGCCCGGCAGCGCGACGACGGCCTGCTTCAGCCGGCCGACCAGCGGCCCCAGCACGCAGACGGACGCGCGCAGCTTGCCCATCGCCGGCGAATCCGCGCGGTGCGACAGCTCGGCGGGCGTGGTGATGGTCGCCGTGTCGCCCTCGATCACCACCTCGCAGCCCACGCTGCGCAGGACGTCGCCCATCAGCGGGACGTCCAGGATCTGCGGGCAGTTCCGGATGGTGGTCGTGCCCTCGGCCAGCAGGGCCGCCGCCATCAGCTTCAGCACGCTGTTCTTGGCTCCGACCACGTCGACCTCGCCGACCAGCCGTGCCCCGCCGTGCACGTCGAAGTGCTCGCTCATGGCCGCCAATCATGCCCTCTGGTCCAGTTTTGCCTTACGCGGGGCCGGTAGAGTCGGGCGCATGGTCGTTCGCATCAACCGCGTCTACACGAAGGTCGGCGACAGCGGCAGCACCGCGCTCGGCGACGGCTCCCGCGTGCCCAAGACCTCGCCGCGCCTGGGCGCGTACGCAGAAACCGACGAGGCGAACTCGGTCATCGGCCTGGCCGTCTCGGTCGGCGGCCTCACCGAGGAGCTGGGCACCGTGCTGCGACGCGTGCAGAACGACCTCTTCGACGTCGGCGCCGACCTGTGCCTGCCGATCCAGCCGGACCCGCCGTACCAGCCGCTGCGCATCACCGAGGCGTACCTGGAACGGCTGGAGGGCTGGTGCGACGAGTTCAACGAGCGGCTGCCGAAGCTCACCTCGTTCATCCTGCCGGGCGGCACCCCCGGCGCGGCCTACCTGCACCAGGCCCGCACCGTCACCCGCCGCGCGGAACGCGCCGCCTGGGCCCTGGTCGAGGCCGAGCCGGACACCACCAACCCGATCGCGGCCAAGTACCTGAACCGGCTCTCCGACCTGCTCTTCATCCTCGCCCGCCTGGCCAACCCCGAGGGCGACGTGCTGTGGCAGCCGGGCGGCTGAGCAGTTTGCGCCCCGGGCAGCGGCACGCTAGTCCCCGCCGCCGGGAACGACGTTGAGCCCGTGCCGCGGGTCCGGCACGGCGTCGAGCGCCGCCTTGACCGCAAGCTGATCGCGGAACTCGTCGCGGATTTGCTCAGTCCGGAAGGCAACCTCGAGCACCACACCACGGCCGCTTTCCCGCCAGTGCCACCGCACAGCCCGGTCCGCGATCGCAGCGGTGACCAGGGCTTCGGCGTGGGCACTGCGCCAGTCGCGCGCCGGGACCGGCCCATCAAGGACCTCGATGCGCAGCCAGGGATCCGACATCCGGCTACAGCCGCTGCCGGTCAACGTGCTCCTCGGCGCCCATGGCACCCAGGGTAAGCCCCATTCAGGACGCCCGCGGCAGCCTTCGCCCCGGTGGGGCGGACTCGAGCCAGGACAGGAAACCCGTCAGCGCGCCCGGGCCCATGGCGATCTCGATCGCTTCCTGCGTGGGCGATTCACAACGCAGGACGGTCGCGCCTTCGGGCACCGCGTAGGCCTCCGTGCCCGAAGGGTCGCGGCGGTCGGCGATCTGCATGCTGGCCCGCTGGAAGACGCGGTCCGGGCCGGTGCGGAGGCTCCAGACGCGGTACCAGACGAACTCGTCCCCCTCGTAGCGGCCGAGGCCGAGGTGCCAGCTGGAGCGGGCCGCGTCCGGGCGCCACCGCAGCGCGACGCTGACGCCGCCACCGCGGCGCATCCGGATCCAGCGCTGGCCGTACCAGGCGACCAGCACGGCGAGCACGACCAGGAGCCCCAGCACCACGATGGCGATCTTCACGGCCCGGCTCCTGCTCGTCGCTCGATCAGACCGACTGACCAGCCGCGCGCAGCTGGGCCGATGCCCTCGCCCGCTCTGCCTCGTCGTCGCCGGTGAGGGCCGCCTTCGCGGCGTCCACGTCGATCTCGTCGGAGAGCTCGGCGCTCTCGGCGAGCACGCTCACCCCTGTACCGGTCACCGACAGGAACCCGCCGTGCACGGCCGCGCAGATCGTCTCGTCGTCGGTGGTGGCCACCTTCACCACGCCACCCTCGACGAGCTGGCCCAGTACCGGCTCGTGGCCGGGCATGATGCCGATCTCGCCCTCGGTGGTCTGGGCCACCACGAAGGTGGCGGTACCCGACCAGAGCCGGCGCTCCACGGCCACCAGCTCCACGGACATCTCAGCCACGTAGCACTCCCTCGCTCGCCGGTGTCACCACCGAGTGTAATAGGTCCAGCTCCGGTTACGAGAACGGCGGGGGCCGGAGTCCACAATGGACACAGCCCCCGCCGCCCCCGGGAAGTCACTTCTTGGTGATTTCCTTGTACTTCTTCTCGAGGTCTTCGAGGCCACCGATGCCCAGGAACGCCTGCTCCGGGTAGTGGTCGAAGTCGCCCTTGGCGATGCGGTCGAACGACTCGATGGTCTCGGCCAGCGGCACCGTCGAGCCCGGGATCTGCGTGAACGCCTCCGCGACCAGCATGTTCTGGGAGAGGAAACGCTCGATCCGGCGGGCGCGCTGCACGGTGAGCTTGTCCTCTTCCGAGAGCTCGTCCATGCCGAGGATCGCGATGATGTCCTGCAGCTCCTTGTACTTCTGCAGGATCCGGATGACCTCGGAGGCGACCCGGTAGTGGTCCTCGCCGACGATGGCCGGGTCGAGGATCGTCGAGGTCGACGCCAGCGGGTCCACCGCCGGGAAGATGCCCTTCTGGAACACGCCACGCGAGAGCTCCGTGGTGGCGTCCAGGTGGGCGAACGTCGCGGCCGGGGCCGGGTCGGTGTAGTCGTCCGCGGGCACGTAGATCGCCTGCATCGAGGTGATCGAACGGCCCCGGGTCGAGGTGATCCGCTCCTGCAGCTGGCCCATCTCGTCCGCCAGCGTCGGCTGGTAGCCCACGGCCGAAGGCATGCGACCCAGCAGGGTCGAGACCTCGGAGCCGGCCTGGGTGAACCGGAAGATGTTGTCGATGAACAGCAGCACGTCCTGGTTCTGGACGTCGCGGAAGTACTCCGCCATGGTCAGCGCGGACAGCGCGACGCGCATACGCGTGCCGGGCGGCTCGTCCATCTGGCCGAAGACGAGGGCGGTGTCGTTGATGACGCCGTCCTCGCTCATCTCCAGGAAGAGGTCGTTGCCCTCACGGGTGCGCTCGCCGACGCCGGCGAACACCGAGGTGCCACCGAAGTTCCGGGCGACACGGGTGATCATCTCCTTGATCAGCACCGTCTTGCCCACGCCGGCACCGCCGAACAGGCCGATCTTGCCACCCTGCACGTACGGGGTGAGCAGGTCGACGACCTTCAGGCCGGTCTCCAGCATCTCCGTCTTGCCCTCGAGCTGGTCGAAGGACGGCGGGTTGCGGTGGATGCCCCAGCGCTCGAGGTCGTCGCCGTAGCCGGGCTCGTCCAGGCACTCGCCGAGCGCGTTGTAGACGTGGCCCTTGACCTTGTCGCCCACCGGCACGGTGATCGGCTTGCCGGTGTCGGTGACCTCGGCGCCGCGGACCAGGCCGTCCTGCGGCTGCAGCGAAATGGTGCGGACGAGGTTGTCGCCGAGGTGGCTGGCGACCTCGAGCGTCACGGTCTTGCGCAGCTGCTCGAACTCGATCTCGACCTTGAGCGCGTTGAACTGGTCGGGCACGGAACCGCGCGGGAACTCGACGTCGACGACCGGACCGGTCACCGACACGATGCGCCCCTTGGCGCGCGGGGCTTCAGTACTGGTCATCAGTCATCACTTCCTGCTGCGGTGAGCGCGTTCGCGCCACCGACGATTTCGGAGATCTCCTGGGTGATCTGCGCCTGACGGGCCTGGTTCATCTCCCGCGTCAGGGTGCCCACCAGGTCGTTGGCGTTGTCCGACGCGGCCTTCATCGCGGTGCGCCGGGCCGCCAGCTCCGACGCCGCCGACTCCAGCAGCGCCGAGTAGAGGCGCGTGTTGATGTACTTCGGCAGCAGCGCGGACAGCAGGCGGTCGGCACTCGGCTCGAACTCGTAGCTCGGCAGCAGCCCGGACGGCGGCTGCTCCTCGCCCTCGGTGTACTCGACCTCCAGCGGGGCGACCCGCTTGGCCACCGGGCGCTGGGTCAGCATCGAGACGAACTCGGTGTAGACGACGTGGATCTCGTCGACCCCTTCGATGCCGTCCGCGTTGCCGGCGGCGTCGTCGGTGCCGGCGAGGAACGAGCCCACCAGCGTCTCGGCCGTCTCGACCGCGTCGGCGTAACCCGGCTGGTCGGAGAAGCCCGTCCAGCTGCCGCTGACCTCGCGGCCGCGGAACCGGTAGTAGTTGAGCCCCTTGCTGCCGGTCACGTAGACCTCGGGCTGCTTGCCTTCCTCACGCAGGAGGGCGAGCAGTTCCTCGGTCGCCTTCAGCACGTTGGTGTTGTACCCACCGCACTGGCCCTTGTCGCTGGTGACGACCAGTACCGCGGCCCGCTTCGGGTTCGGGCGCTCGACCAGCAGCGGGTGGTCGAGGTTGGCCGCCGCACCGGCCAGCGCCGAGAGCACCTTGGTGATCTCTTCGGCGTACGGCCGGGAAGCGGCGACCTTCGCCCGCGCCTTGGTGATGCGCGCGGTGGCGATGAGCTCCATCGCCTTGGTGATCTTGCCGATCGACTTGGTCGCCTTGATGCGCGACCGAAGTTCCCGGAGTTGTGCGGCCATGAGCTACCAGCTCACTTCTTCGGCGCGGGCTTGTTGACCTTCACGGTCTCCTGCCCGACCTGGTCGGCGTCCATGGCCGCGGCGTCCGCCTCGGCCAGGTTCTTGCCCTCGGAGGTGGTGAACTCCTTCTTGAACTCGTTCACCGCGTCGACCAGGCTCTCGCGGGCCTCGGGCGAGAACTTGCCCGTGTCGCGGACCGAGCCGAGGATCTCGCCGTGCTTGCGGCGAGCCGAGTCGAGGAACTCGTGGTTGAACCGGCGCACGTCCTCGGTCGGGACCGAGTCGTAGTGCCCGTTCGTGCCCAGGAACACCGTGGCGACCTGCTCCTCGACCGGGACCGGCGAGTACTGCGGCTGCTTGAGCACCTCGTAGAGGCGCGCGCCCCGCTCGAGCTGCGCCTTGGAGGCGTCGTCGAGGTCGGAGGCGAACGCGGCGAAGGACTCCAGCTCGCGGTACTGCGACAGGTCGATCCGGAGCGAGCCCGAAACGTCCTTCATCGCCTTGACCTGCGCGGCACCACCCACGCGGGACACCGAGATGCCCACGTCGATGGCCGGGCGCTGGCCGGCGTTGAACAGGTCCGACTGGAAGAAGCACTGGCCGTCGGTGATCGAGATGACGTTCGTCGGGATGTAGGCCGACACGTCGTTGGCCTTCGTCTCGATGATCGGCAGCCCGGTCAGCGAGCCGGCGCCCAGCTCGTCCGACAGCTTCGCGCAACGCTCGAGCAGGCGGGAGTGCAAGTAGAAGACGTCGCCGGGGAAGGCCTCGCGGCCCGGCGGGCGGCGCAGCAGCAGCGAGATCGCGCGGTACGCGTCGGCCTGCTTGGTCAGGTCGTCGAACACGATCAGGACGTGCTTGCCCTCGTACATCCAGTGCTGGCCGATGGCCGAGCCGGTGTACGGGGCGATCCACTTGAAGCCGGCCGAGTCCGAAGCCGGGGCGGCGACGATGGTGGTGTACTCCATCGCGCCCGCGTCCTCGAGCGACTTCTTCACCGCGGCGATCGTGGAGCCCTTCTGGCCGACCGCGACGTAGATGCAGCGAACCTGCTTCTTCTCGTCGCCGGTCTCCCAGTTGGCCTTCTGGTTGATGATCGTGTCGACCGCGACCGCCGTCTTGCCGGTCTTGCGGTCGCCGATGATCAGCTGGCGCTGGCCACGGCCGATCGGCGTCATCGCGTCGATCGCGGTGATGCCGGTCTGCAGCGGCTCGGACACCGGCTGGCGCTCGACCACCGAGGCGGCCTTGAGCTCCAGCGGGCGACGGCCCGTGGTCTCGATCTCGCCGAGCCCGTCGATGGCCTGGCCCAGCGGGTCCACGACCCGGCCGAGGTAGCCGTCGCCGACCGGCACGGACAGCACCTGGCCGGTCCGCTTGACCTGCTGGCCCTCTTCGATGGTCTCGAAGTCACCCAGGATCGCGACACCGATCGAACGCGCGTCGAGGTTCAGCGCCACACCGAGCACGCCGCCCGGGAACTCGAGCAGCTCGTTGGCCATGGCCGAGGGCAGGCCCTCGACGTGGGCGATACCGTCACCGGCGTCGACGACGACGCCGACCTCTTCCCTTTCAACGGAAGGGGCGTAACTCGAGACGTAGTTCTCGATCGCGTGGGCGATCTCGTCCGAGGAGATCGTCAGCTCCGCCATTTCGTTCCCGCTCTCGCTTCTGTTCTGTCCAGTGTGCAAAGTCTGTTGGGCCGGCCGGGCACGCCGGTCAGGCCCGGCTCAGCCGGCCGCGCAGGGCGGCGAGCTGTCCGGCCGTGCTGCCGTCGATGACCTCGTCGCCGACGCGGACGACGAGCCCGCCGCCGAGCCGGGGGTCCACCTCGACGTGCAGGGCCATGGGCCGGCCGTACATCCCGGTGAGCTTCGACCCGAGCTGGGTCTGCTGCTCGTCGGTGAGGGCGTTGGCGCTGGTCACGTAGGCGACGGAGCGCTGACGCCGTTCCGCGGCCAGCTTGACCAGCTTGTCGAGCCCGATGCCGACGCCGCGCCCCTTGGCCCGGCGGACGACCTGCTCGACCAGTGTCTCGGTGACCACGTCGACCTTGTCCGCGAACAGCCCGCGGACCAGTGCCCGCTTGGCGTCGGCGGGGCCGGCCAGGTCCGACAGCGCGGCCTCCAGCTCCGGGGAGCCGGCGACGACCCGCGCGATCTGGAACAGCTGGGATTCGACGGTGTCGACGTTCCCGGCCTGCTCGGCGGCGGTGAGCAGCGCGGAGCGGCCCACCGACTCGAGCCCGTCGGTCAGCTGACGCGGGCTGGACCAGCGGCTGCCCGCCACGGTGTCGAGCACCTTCAGCGCCGGTTCGCTCAGCTTCCCGTCGAACAGCCGGCGGATGAGGCCGCGGCGGGCCTCGGGCTCGACCGAAGCGTCGCCGACCGCCCGGCGCAGGCCGATCTCGCGGTCGAGCAGGTCGACGACCGAGAGCAGCTCGTCTCCGACCGTCGCAGCGTCGGCGCCCGCGTCGGCCAGTACCTCGCCGAGACGGTTCTCGGCGAGGTCGAGCGCTTCACGGCTCGCAGCATGCAGCGTCATTCTGGTCTACTTCCCCGCTCCGTTGGCGCCGGCCGTCTCGAGCTCCTGCAGGAAACGGTCGACGGTGCCCCGGCGGCGTGCCTCGTCCTCGAGCGACTCGCCGACGATGCGGCTGGCCAGCTCGACCGCGTTGCGGCCCATGTCGGCCCGCAGCTCGGCGACGATCTGCGCCTTCTGGGCCTGCAGCTGAGCGTGTCCCTGGGCGACGATCCGCTGGGACTCGGACTCGGCCTCGGCCCGCAGCTCCGCCTTGATCTGCTCGGCCTCGAGCCGCGCGTCATCACGGATCTTCGCGGCCTCGGACCGGGCTTCGGCCAGCTGTGCCTTGTACTGGGCCAGCGCTTCCTCGGCCTCGGCCTGGGCCCGCTCGGCCTTCTCGATGCCGCCTTCGATCTTCTGCGCCCGCTCCTCGTACGCGGTCTCGAAACGAGGGACCACGTACTTCTTCATGACCAGGAGCAGCAGGATGAAGGCGACGAACCCGAGGATCAGCTCGGGGATGTGCGGGATGATCGGGCTCGGCGTCTCCGCGGCGAGCACCAACTCGGTCTTCAGCACAACGTCTCCTTAAGCGATGAGCGGGTGACTCAGGCCGCGGCGGAGGCGATGAAGTAGATGACGATACCGATCAGCGCCAGCACCTCGACCAGAACGAAGGTCGTGTAACCCAGGGTCTGGAGCTTGCCCTGGGCCTCCGGCTGACGCGCGGTGCCGTTGATGACAGCGGCGAAGATCAGACCCACGCCGATACCGGGGCCGATGGCGCCGAGGCCGTAACCGATGGCGGCGAGGCCCGGGTTGATGCTGCCGGCGGCCTGGGCGAGAACCTCAGTAGTCACTTGCGTTTCCCTTCAAACTCGGTCCGCGCGACTCACGCGGATCGGGGGCTTGTGTGTTCTTCTCAGTGCTCGGCGGCCAGTGCGGCGCCGATGTAACTCGCGGACAGGATCGCGAAGATGTAGGCCTGCAGGACCTGGATGAAAGCCTCCAGGAAGGTCATCAGGATGGCGAAGATCCAGGCCACCGCCGAAACCGGCTTCAGCGCCCCGCTCGCCTCGTTCAGCAGGAACGCCCCGCCGAGCGTGAACACCGCGATGATGAGGTGCCCGGCGAACATGGCGGCGAAGACTCGGATCGCGAGCGTGATCGGCGCCAGGAAGAACTTCTGCGCGAACTCGATCAGCGAGAACAGCGGGAGCACGAACGCCGGCACGCCCGGCGGGGCCAGTTCCTTCTTCAGGTAGTGGCCGAGCCCGTGCCGCTTGATGCCGACGTAGTGGTAGACCGGGTAGACCACCAGCACCGCCAGCGCGACCGGGAAGCCGATCCGCGACATGGTCGGGAACTGGAGCACCGGGATGATGCCGAACAGGTTGTTCACCAACACGAAGGTGAACAGCGAGAAAATAAGCGGGACGAACTTCTTGAAGTCCTGGGAACCGATCTGGTCCCGCGCGATGTTGTTGCGGCCGAAGTCGTAGATCGATTCGGCGACGAACTGCCCCTTGGTCGGGACCACCTTCAGCTTGCGTGTGGCCACCAGGAAGTACACCGCGATGATGATGACGGACAGCACCACCAGCAGCATCGGCTTGGTGACACTGCCCCAATAGCCGGAGCCGAAAATCGGCGGCAACACGAAGTCTCCGGCGCCGGGGGGCTGAAAAGTAGCACCCTCGGCTAGTACCAGCGCGCCCACTGGGCTCCTTCCGGTTCTCCCGGCCGGCGTTCACTCCGCCGGGGGAATCGTCACGATCTGGACTTAACGTACCCGATACGTATCGGGACGCCGGAGGCGGCTACCCCACGATGCGCTGAACACGACTTCACGTTCTGCACACGCGGGTTCTCGCGTGAACACTCCCTGGGGACTGCCAGAGATACAGCGGGAGACGGGACGTGCCATCACGGTCGCCACGTTGCTGATCGCGGTGCGTCTCAAGGGAGAGTGCGGCCGAGGCCGCCACCCATTAAGCGGGACCATACCAGCAGGTAATCCGGTGCCGTACGGGCGTACTTCTAACCAGCCGTTCGGCCGAGGACCAAGGTCCCTAGTGGACCCGGGACCTCAGTCCCGAACCGCTCAGCTGCCCGCGGGGATGATCGTCGGGATCTTGGCGCGCTTCTGCGCGCGGACCTCGGCGGCGGCCGAGATGATCACCGCGACGAGCAGGGTGACGCCCAGTGCGAGCGGGTTCACGATCGCGATTCCCTTGAGGAGGGTCAGCGCGCCGAAGAGCACCAGGATCTTGAAGATGTAGCCGCCCAGCGCGATCACCATGCTGAACATCGGGTCCTGCCCGGCGCTGAACCGCATCATGGCGAGAGTGGCCAAAGAGGACAGCAGCCCGAGCGCGCCGCCGATCAGCCCGCCGATCAGCCCGGGCATGCCCTTGAGCACCAGGAAGACCACAACGGACACGACGATCGCCGGGGGCGTCACGAGCAGGGTCGCCCGCTGCATCGCCGCGGCCGCCGTCAGCACGGTCTTCGCGTGCGGGTTCTCGGTCTCGGTGTCGCTCACAGCAAGCTCCCTGCTCGGTTCGACCCACCAGTGTAGAGGTGCCCGCCGCGGCCGGTCCGCCGCCCGGTGCGTTCCGTGATCCGGGTCGCGCCACGCGGGCGCGTTCGAGGATAGCGCTCAGCCGACGGGACGGTGGCGCGCGCGCAGCCGCGGGATGATCGAGATCAGCACGGCGATCGCGAGCGCCAGGCCGATCACCCAGAACTTCACCGGGCCGTCGAACAGCGTCACCGAAACCGCGCCGAAGGCCAGGATCCCGGCCCACAAATAGATCAGCAGCACCGCGCGGCGCTGCGAGTGGCCGATCTCCAGCAGGCGGTGGTGCAGGTGCATTTTGTCCGCGGCGAACGGGCTTTCGCCGCGGCGGGTGCGGCGGATGACCGCCATGATCAGGTCCAGCAACGGCACGAAGAGCACCGCGACCACCACGACGAGTGGCGAAAGCAGGGCCAGCGCGTCCGAAGCGCTGAAGCGCGTGTAGCTCACCCGGCCGCTGGCGGACGTCGTCGCGCCGGCGAGCATCAGCCCGATCATCATCGAGCCCGAGTCGCCCATGAAGATCTTGGCGGGCTGGAAATTGTAGGGCAGGAAGCCCAGACAGGCGCCGGCGAGCGTGGCCGCGATCAGCGCCGGCGGGTACGAGCCGACGTCGCCGCCCGCGCTGTCCAGCAGGCCCAGGGAGAACGCGCAGGTGGCCGCCGCGGCGATGAAGCCGAGGCCGCCCGCGAGCCCGTCGAGGCCGTCGACGAAGTTCATCGCGTTGACCATCACCACGACCATCAGCACGGTCAGCAGCGCGCCCTGGTTCTTGTCCAGCACCAGGACCGAGCCGAACGAGTCGCCCTGGCCGCCCCACGGCACCCAGAACGACACCCACTGCACGCCGAAGATGACCAGGATCCCGGCGCACATCACCTGTCCGGCGAGCTTGGTCCACGCGTCCAGCTCGAACCGGTCGTCGAGCGCGCCGATGAGCGACAGGACGCCGGCCGCGAGCAGCACGCCGACCGCGTCGAGCGAGGCGTCGAAACCGTGGCTGAGCGCGGGCAGCTGGTGCGCGAGCCCCATCGCCGCGGCGACCCCGAGGTAGATGCCGACCCCGCCCATGCGCGGGATCGGCGTCACGTGGACGTCGCGGGCGCGCGGGTTGGCGATCGCGCCGATGCGGATCGCGACGCGGCGGACGACGCCGGTGAGCAGGAACGTCACAGCCGTCGCGGTGAGCGCGACGAGGAGGTACTCCCGGATCGGGAGAAGTCCTTGCACAGGGGACATGACAGCGTCACGCCTGCCGGGGGGTCCGAGTCACCGCGTCACGCTACCGCGACCGTGAGACAGCGTTGTAAACGACTGTCACGCCGTTCGCGGCGGCGGGGCGGTGAGACCATTGTGGACTCCCCCGCTCAGGCCAGCGCCTCGACGGCGATGCCCATCACCTCGGCGATCGCGGCCCGGGTGACCGCGCCCTCGCGCAGCACCACGGGCGTATCGCCGGTGAGGTCGACGATCGAGGACGCGACCGGCTCGCCGCTCGAACCGCCGTCGAGGTACACCGCCACGGAGTCGCCGAGCTGGTCCTGCGCCTCGGCGGCGGTGGCCGCGGGCGGGCGGCCCGAGACGTTCGCGCTCGACACGGCCATCGGGCCGACGTCGCGCAGCAGCTCCAGCGCGACCGGGTGCAGCGGCATGCGCAGCATCACGGTGCCGCGCGACTGCCCGAGGTTCCACTGCAGGCTCGGCGCGTGCGGCAGCACGATGGACAGGTCGCCGGGCCAGAACGCCTCGATCAGCGCCCGCGCCTGCGGCGGCACGCCCAGCACCAGACCGTCCACAGTGGACCAGGACCCGACCAGCACGCCGACCGGCATGTCCGGGCCGCGGTTCTTGGCGCGCAGCAGCGCCTGCACGGCGCCCGCGTCGAAGGCGTCCGCGCCGATCCCGTAAACGGTGTCGGTGGGCAGGACGACCAGCCGGCTGGACCGCACGGAGGCGGCCGCGGCGGCCAGCCCTTCGGCCCGGGACTCGCGCTTGCTGCAGTCGTACACCGTGCTCATGCCGCGAGCCTAGCCCTCGTCCCCGGCGCCTGATCCGGTGGTCAGGTGCCGGGGACGGGCGGCTCAGAAGCCGATCGCGGAGCAGGTGGTGGTGCTCGTGCGGGACGGATCGGCGACCGAGGTCGCGGTGAGCTTGACGCGCGCGGTGTAGGCCGCGCCCGGTGCCCGTTTCGCGTAGGCCCGCACCGGGGCCGTCTTGCCGAACTTCGCCGTCGCCAGCTCGTTGGGCAGGCGGACCTCCCAGCCCTTCGCGTCGGTGCTGACGCTCAGCCGGTAGGTGTCGGAGTCGTACGGGGCCTTCGCACCGCGCGCCGAACCGGTGTTGAGCAGGCGGAAGTCGCACGTCGCGAGTCCGCCGTCGGTGAATGCCGGCAAGGCGGGCAGCAGTGCCGCGCCACGCGTCTGCGGCCCCGCGCCGTCGAGCGAGGCGACCGTGACGGTGTACGAGAGGATCCCGCTGCCGTCCCGCTTGACGTCGGTGACCAGGAAGTGCAGCCGGTTCGCCTGGTCGGTGTACTCGTACCCGCCGGACGCGCCGGTGCCCGCCTTGAACGCGGCATCGTTGAGCTGCCGGTAGTCGCCGACGGTGGCCTTCACCGGCGTGCCGTCCGGCTTCACGTAGTCGGTGAGCCCGACGTCCTGCGGATTGGCGTCGACGATCCATTCGAACGGCGCGGCGTCGCGGTTCTTCGTCTTGGCCAGCAGCACCCCGGAGTCGGGCGCGAACGAGTCCGAGCCCATGCGGTCGACGACCTCGACGGTGTAGTTGTCGTAACCGCCGCCGTCGCACAAGGGATCGGTCTTACCGTCGCACTTCGGCGATTTGTCGCCGCCGGGCAGCGCGATGGTGATGCCGGTGTACGCGCCGGGTTCCGGCGCTGCCTCGCGCGCAGTCACCCGCGCCGTGACGGGGCCGGTCTTGGCCAGCTGGTCGCGGTCGAGCTGCAGCACCTGGGCGGGGTCGACGATGCCGAGCTTGAGCTTGTTGCGCAGCATGTGGTGCGCGCCCATGGAGCCGCCCTCGGTGGCCGGGATCTGCCAGCGCGTGTGCGGTCCGCCGGGGCCGTTGAAGCTGCCGCGCGAAAGCATTTCCCACGGGCCGGTGTAACTGCGCTGGGGCGGGTCGCCGAACGGGTTGTTGTAGTTGTCGCCGATGCCGAGGATGTGGCTGAACTCGTGCGCGTAGACCGCCTGGCCGGAGCTCTCGGCCTGGGTGGACGAGCCGTTCTGCGCGTTGGGCCAGATGCTCGCGGCCGAAGCCCACGAGGTCCACGGCACGTAGCGGGTGTCCGCCCAGTTGGGCAGGGTCTCGTCGCCGGGCGGGCCGAACTCGTCCGGCACGGACTCCTTGTCGCCGAACTTCATCTCGCCGAACTCCTGCCAGGTCGAGCTTTCGTCCTGGCCCGCGGACAGGAAGAAGACGAAGTCGAACTGGTCGGCCACGGGGCCGACGTCGGCGCGCCACGCGGCCGCGGCGTCCGTGCGGAGGTTCCGGGTGCAGTTCGCGCCGTGGGGGCAGGCGTTCTGCTGGAACTCCATGCCGTACTCGAAGGACTTGCCGGGCATCCGGTACGGGCCGAACGCGGTCAGGTCGACGCCGAGGCGGCCGCCGGAGTCCTCCATCCAGTACTCGTTGATGGTGTGGCCGTGGTTGAGCGCTTCGGGCTTGTTGAGGAAGTCCTGGTAGTACTTCGCGACGCCGTCACGCGGGAGGTCGTGCGCGCTCGGGCCGGGGTTGCCGAACACCGTCGAATGCGGCGCCTTGGTGACGACGAAGTCCTGGTCGGGGTAATCGGTGAGGACCACGGCGCCCTTGAACGTGCGCTGGGTCGGCTTCAGCGCCGGGTCGGCCCAGTTCGTGCCGGGGATCTTGCGGTAGTCGTCCCAGGTCATGGCCGCCTGGTCGGTCCAGCGCGCGGCGTCGATCGGGGCGGGCCAGCCGCGGGTGAGCGGGTCGGCGGCCGCGGTGCCGGCGGCCAGGCCGGGCAGCAGCACCGCGGCGACGACCACGGCGAGGGCGGTCTTGACGCGTCGGTAGGAGGGTCTCATCCACGCTCCTTCACGAACTCCGGCCGCCTCGGGGACGGCGGCTCGAAGATCGACCGTAGGGCCGTTAGTTAGGGCTGCGAACGAAATCCACCCCCATGCCTCACGACGAAAGTCGGGCACCGGGGCCGGAAAGGGCAAAAATTCGCGACCGGCGCATTGCGGCCTTCGGTGCCCACTGGGGCTACAAGCCGAACGCGCCGCCCTCGACGAGGATGAGCAGACCGAGGCCGATCAGGACGACCGGCAGCAGGATGTGGCCCCACCGGGCCAGTGCCCTCGCGACGGCCGCGCGGGTGGCGAAGAACCGGCCGGCCGCGAGCCAGCCGGCCATCAGGACGAGGAACACGACCGCGTACTCGGTCATGCCGCCGACGCCCGCGGTGGCGAAGACCGGCACGTACGCGCCGATGTTGTCGCCGCCGTTGGCGAAGGTGATCACCGCGACCTCGAGGATCTTCGGGCCGCGGCGCGCGTTTTCCTGGTCGAGATCGTCGCGGCGCCGCCACGCCTCCACCGCCGCCTTGACCCCGAGCGCGAGCGGCAGCAGCCCGAGGTACGGGACGGCCCCGTCCGGCAGGAACGTCGCGCCGAACGCCGCGGCCACGCTGACGGCGAGGATGACCAGGAAGCCGAGGTACTGGCCTAGGGCGATCGTCCGCGTCGCCCCGCGGTGCCCGGCGTCCTGGGCGAAGAACACCGCCAGTACCAGGAGGTCGTCGATGTTCGTGGCGGCGAACAGGACCACGGCCTGACCGAGGACGCCGAAGTTCACCGCCGGATCACGGACAGGCCGGCCGTCACGACGTGCCCGCGCCGCTCAGCCGAGGCGGCGGGCCGTCACGAAGCGGGCGCGGCCGGTGTAGTCGTTGTGGTCCTCGACGCCGGTCAGCACGCGGCGCGCGCGGACCAGGGCCGGGGCGGCCGAGCCGTGGGTGTCGTCGTGCTCGATGGCCAGCCCGCCGCCCGGGCGGAGCAGGCGGGCGCCCGCGGCGACGGCGTGGCGGATGATCGCCAGGCCGCTCTCCTCCGCGAACACCGCGCGCGCCGGGTCGTGCTCGGCGACCTCCGGCGGCACGTAGGTGCCCTCGGGCACGTACGGCGGGTTGCACAGCACCAGGTCGACGAGCCCGTCCAGCTCGGCGAACATGGTCGGGTCGGTGATGTCGCCGGAGTACAGCCGGATCGGGGTGTTGCCGGCGTCGGAGTGGACGTCGGCGTTGTGGCGGGCCCAGGCGAGCGCCTGCGCGTCCACGTCGACCGCGTAGACCACCGCGTCCGGCCGCTCGTGGGCCAGCGCCAGCGCCAGCGCGGCCGAGCCGGTGCACAGGTCGACCACCACCGGGTACTCGCGTCCCTGCAGGAACTTCAGCCCCCACTCCAGCAGCAGCTCGGTCTCCGGCCGCGGGACGAACACCCCCGCGCCGACGTTCACCGTGATGTTGCCCAGCGCCGCCCAGCCGGTGAGGTACTGCAGCGGGATGCGCTTGGCCCGCTGCGCGACCAGCTGGCCGATCGCCTCGATCACCGGCGGGTCGACCAGCGGCACCATCGGCAGCCTGCCCCGGTCGACGCCGAGGACGTGCGCGGCGATGAGGTCCGCGTCCGACCGCGGGGACTCCACACCGGCCTCGGTGAGAATCCGGGTCGCCTCCATGATGGCCAGGCGCAGCGGCTGCCGATTCACTGGTCGTCCTTCACGTCGTCAAGCCTGACACAGCAGGGGGAATTCCCAGGGTATCGACACCGCGCCCAGCCCGGTCACGCCTGGCCGAGATACCTCGCGAGCGAGCCGCGCCGCCGGCGCATCGCGTCGATCCGCTCGTCCATCGCGGCCAGCTCGCCGTGCAGCAGCGAAACCAGCTGCGGGCACGGGTCGAGCCGCGCCTCCGGGCCGTTGACGCAGTCCAGCGCCCCGGCGATCACCTCGGTTGTCAGCCCGGCGGCGAGCAGGCGCCGGATCTGGCAGACGCGAACCACGGCGTCCTCGCCGTACACGCGGTAGCCGTTGCTGTTGCGCTTGGACGGCAACAGCCCCTGTTCGCCGTAGTAACGCAGCAGCCGCGGGCTCACCTCGGTCCGCCTCGACAGCTCACCGATCAGCATCCGACCCCCAGACTTGACCTTCACACCGGTGTCAATACTTAACGTCGCGGGCATGAGCAAACATTTCGCGCACGTGGTCCGCGGGGCCGGCCCCGGGCTGCTGCTGGCCCACGGTGGCGGCGGCGGGGTCGAGGGCAACTTCGGCGGCATCCTCGACGAGCTGGCCCGCACCCGCACCGTGGTCGGCCCCGACTATCCCGGCTCCGGCGCCACGCCGCGCTCGACGGTCCCGCTGGTGCTCGACGAGGTGGCCGACGAACTGGTGGCCACGGCCGTGGCCGCCGGGGTCGAGCGGTTCGCGATCCTCGGCTACTCGCTGGGCACGGCGGTCGCGGTGCGCGCGGCGACCCGGCACCCGTCGCGGGTCACCGGGCTGGTCCTGACGTCCGGCTTCGCCCGGATGGACAACCGCATGCGCCTGGCCGTGGACGTCTGGAAGTCCCTGCTCGGCGGCGACCGCGAGCTGCTCGCCCGGTACCTGGTGCTCGCGGCGACGGGGGCCAAGCACCTGGCCGCGCTCACCCCGGACGAGCTGGAGACGGCGGTGAAGGAGCTGGCCGCGTTCGTGCCCGAGGGCACTCCCGAGCAGGTCGGGCTGGTGGAATCGGTGGACACCCGGGCCGAGCTGGCCGGGATCGCCGTGCCCACGCTGGTCATCGCGACGACCCTCGACGGCCTCGCCTCCCCCGCGCTGTCGCACGAGCTGGCGGACGGCATCCCCGGCGCGCGGCTGGTCGAGATCGAGGCGGGGCACAACATCGGCGCCGAAGCCCGTGACGAATGGCTCGCGGCGATCGTCCCGTTCCTGGCGGAGGTGGCGTGAGCATGGACTTGCAGGTGGTGTTGCCCAACGAGGCCCCGGACCTCGACCCCGGGCAGTTCGCCGAGCTGGCCCGGCTCGCCGAGGAGCTGGGGTACGAGTCGGTCTGGCTGCCCGACCACGTGCTGCCGCCGGGGCCGTTCGGCGAGGTCTACGGCGGGGCGTACGAGCCGCTGGTGACCCTCGCGTACGTCGCCGCGGCCACCGAGAGGATCGGCTTGGGGACGTCGGTGCTGATCCTGCCGCTGCGGGAGCCGTACGTGCTGGCCAAGCAGGTCGCGACGCTCTCGCGGCTGTCGGGCGGACGGCTGGTCCTCGGCGTCGGCGTCGGCTGGAACGCCGAGGAGTTCGCCGAGGTGGGCGCGGATTTCGCCGGTCGCGGCAAGCGCACGGACGAGACGCTGGACCTGCTGGACCGCCTGTCCACCACCGGCCGCGGCCCGTCGGGCGGCTATTTCGAGCCGCGTCTTACGGAACGCGTGCCGATCTTGGTCGGCGGCAACTCCATGCCGGCCCTACGCCGAGCCGCCCGCACCGGCGACGCGTGGCTCGGTGTGCAACTGGACCCGGCAGCTTTCGCCGAACGCGCGCGGACGCTGGCCGGTCTTGCCGGGGGCCGAACGGTACGGCCGATGACCCGGATGGAGTGGTCCGGCTCCCCAGCTGATCTCGACCGGGCCGTTGCGGACTACCACGCGTACGCGGCCGCGGGTGCCGCTGCCGTGGCCGTGCACTTCGGTGCGAACGCCGGGTACGCCGACCGGATGCGCACCTTCGCCGACGCCGTGCGCTGACGCGGGCGGACTGAACCGCGCAGGTCGGGACCGGTTGCCCACTGTCATCTCCTAGACTCGGCCGGTGCGATCCAAGGAACTGCGCTTCGGCCTGACGGTCTTCGTCGCCTCGTTGGCGCTGCTGCTGGTGCGGTTCCTGGTTCCGCGGCCGATCGGCATGGCGGACAACGGCGACGGCTGGCGGCTGCTCTGCGGGCTCGGCGGCAAGCAGCTCGACCGGCCGTCCGAGGGCTGGGTGCGTTTCAGTTACGGCCAGGGCGTGCCCTGCACCAGCGACTACGTCTCCAGCCAGAGCTGGCTCGACTGGCTCGCGAACAAGGTCGGCACCCTGCTCGGCTCCACCGGCATCCTCAACCTGCTGGTGCTGGGAGTGATCACCTGCGTGCTGGTCGCCGCCGCGATCACGGCCACGGTGCTCGGGCTGGACCTGACCGGGCGGTACCGCTGGATCGCCACCGCGCTGCTGCTGCTCGTGATGGGCGACTCCGCGTTCTTCGGCTACTTCGCGTCCACGCTCAGCGAAGGCGCGGGGTTCCTCGGCATCCTGCTGATCGCCGGCGGGCTGTTCCTCATGCACCGCAAGCACTTGCGGTACGCGGGCGCGATCGTCACCGTCCTCGGTGGACTGATCGGGATCAACGCGAAATCGCAGACGTTGCTGCTCATCCCGCTTTTTGTCATCGCGGTGCTGATGGCGCGCCCGGCCGGCACGCCCGGCAAGGCCCGCTGGGTGCTGCCGCTGGCGGTGCTCGCGATCGTCGGCGTGGGCACCCTGGGCATGCAGTCGCACGGCGACCCGGCGAACGCGGAATACCGCGAGGCCAACATGTACAACGCCGTCTTCGACTCCATTGTGGACGGCAAGCACGACACGAACGCCGACCTGGCCGCCCTCGGGCTGCCGGCGTCCTTCGCGCAGTACATCGGCACCGGCTGGTGGAGCCCGGGCGCGGCCTGGCACGACCCGCTGTACCCGCAGTACCGCGACCAGATCAGCCGCCGCAACATCGCGCACTACTACGCGACGCACCCCGTGCGCGTGGCCCAGATCCTGCAGCAGGGCGGGGTCAACACGCTCACCGCGCGCCCGGACAACCTCGGCAGCTTCGGCGAACTGTCCGGCGAACCGAGGCTGTCGAAGGAATACCGCGTGCCGGTGTTCTCCGGCCTGGCCGCGCTGGTCGCCCCGGCCGGCCTGTTCGTGCTGATCCCGGTCTGGCTGCTCACCGGCTGGGCCGCCGTCCGCGCCTTCCGCCGCCGCGAAAACGGGCGCGAGTACGGGATCGTGCTGTTCCTGCTGCTGTTCTTCTCGGTCGGCCAGCTCGGGCTGTCCGCACTCGGCGAGGGCGTGGAAGGCGTGAAGCACCAGCTGCTCACGCTCTTCCCGACCGTGCTGGCCGCGGTGTTCGCCGGGATCAGCCTGTTGCCCCGCCCCGCGAAAGCCGAGCCGGCCGTCACCGACGAGGAGCCGATGACGGAGACGCTGGAAGCGATCCGTTAGCCGGACTGCGAAGCCAGCCGTTCCTCGCGGTCCGCGGTAGCCAGGGCGTCGAGCACGCCGTCGAGGTCGCCGTCGAGGACCTGGTCGAGGTTGTAGGCCTTGTAGTTCACGCGGTGGTCGGAGATCCGGTTCTCCGGGAAGTTGTACGTGCGCACGCGCTCCGAGCGGTCGACTGTGCGGACCTGCGAACGCCGCGCGTCGGACGCCTTCGCGGCGGCCTCCTCCTCGGCGATGGCCTGCAAGCGCGCCTGGAGCACCTGCAACGCGCGGGCGCGGTTCTGGATCTGCGACTTCTCGTTCTGGCACGACACCACGATCCCGGTCGGCAGGTGCGTGATCCGCACGGCCGAGTCGGTGGTGTTCACACTCTGGCCGCCGGGGCCGGACGAGCGGAAGACGTCGATGCGCAGTTCGTTCGGGTCGATCTCGACCTCTACCTCCTCGGGCTCCGGGTAGATCAGCACCCCGGAGGCGGAGGTGTGGATGCGGCCCTGCGACTCGGTCGCCGGCACGCGCTGCACGCGGTGCACGCCGCCCTCGAACTTCAGCCGCGACCAGACGCCGTCGACGTCGGCCGACTTGCTCTTGATCGACAGCGTGACGTCCTTGTAGCCGCCGAGGTCGGAGTCGGTGGAGTCGAGCACCTCGGCCTTCCAGCCGTGCCGCTCGGCGTAGCGCAGGTACATCCGCAGCAGGTCGCCGGCGAACAGCGCGGACTCCTCGCCGCCCTCACCGGACTTGATCTCCATCACCACGTCGGAGCCGTCGTACGGGTCGCGCGGCAGGAGCAGCTCGGTGAGGCGGGACTCGAGGTCCGGGATCTTCGCGGCCAGCTCGGCGGCTTCCTCGGCGAAGGTGGAGTCCTCGGCCGCCAGCTCGCGGGCGGCGGACAGGTCGTCGCGCGTCTGGTCCAGTTCACGCACCGCGCGGACGACCGGGCCCAGCTCGGCGTACCGGCGGCCGAGCTTGCGGGCCCGGGCCTGGTCGGTGTGCACGGCCGGATCCGCCAGCTGCTCCTCGAGCTGGGCGTGCTCTTGGAGCAGACCCTTGAGCGACGTCGAATCCACGTGTGCCTCTTTCCCGGCCTTGAGAAAATCAAAAGACAAAAAACGGCGCCCACCCGAGCGTGCGGGTGGGCGCCGTTGATCAAGCTACTTGGCGTCGGTCTTCGTCCGCTTGCCGTAGCGCTTCTCGAACCGCGCGACCCGGCCACCGGTGTCCATGATCTTCTGCTTGCCGGTGTAGAACGGGTGGCAGTTCGAACAGATCTCGACGTGGATCTCGCCCGAGTCCTTGGTGCTGCGGGTGGTGAAGCTGTTCCCGCAGTTGCAAGTGACCTGGGTGGTCACGTATTCGGGGTGAATACCGCTCTTCATGGTGTCCTCTCTCGTTGGCCCCGGGTCCCCGGAGGTAGGGTGAACCGGTGCCGGACTTCAGCGGGTCATTCTGCCAGACGGGCTGACAGCTGCTTCAACACACCCCGGTGACCTGGTATTCCACGCCGCCACGGCCGGCGGTTGAGCCCTCAACCAGCCCTCGTTTGTACGAATCTTGTACCTATTGGCGCGATGCTCGCCGGACTCGTGAATTACCCACAGGTAGGAGGCTCAGCATGCGCACAACCGACCTGCTCTCCCGGGTGGTGAAGCCCGCGGCCGTGGCCGCGCTGGTCGCCGCCGCGGTGCTCGTCGCCCCGGCCGCGAACGCGAGCACCGGGATCACCGCCGCCGACGTCCACCCCGCCGCCGCCACCTTCACCGAGCTGCCCTCGAGCACGGTGAGCGTCGACAGCGCCGGTGACGGCACCCCGGCCGGCGCCGTCGCCTGGTACAAGGCGCACCTGGGCAGCACCGGCTGGCAGGGCTACTGCGAGAAGGCCGCCGAGAACGCCTACGGCACCACCGGCGTCTGGGCCTCGGCGAACGCGCACTGGAACGGCGCGAGCCCGAAGCACACCAGCGGCACCCCGCCGCTCGGCTCGTTCGTGTACTGGAACATCAGCGCGTACGGCCACGTCGGCATCGCCGACGGCAGCGGCGGCTTCTACGCCAGCAGCGTCAACGGCGCGATCGGCCACGGCAGCTCGACCAGCTACTTCTCCAACTACCGCGGCTGGACCCCGGCCGCCGTGCCGCACCAGTAACCCACGAAAGCCGTCAAGGCCTCCTTACCCGCGTGGGACGCGGGTAAGGAGGCCTTGACGGCTTTGCCGGGAACGGTCAGTCGTCGTCGTTCGAGCCGAGGGCCGTCTTCGAGACCTGCATGAGGAACTCGATGTTGGTCTTCGTCTTGCGCAGGCGCGAGATCAGCAGGTCGATGGCCTGCTGCGAGTCCAGCGCGTGCAGCACGCGCTGCAGCTTGTGCGTGACCGCCAGCTCGTCCGGCGAGAGCAGCAGCTCTTCCTTACGGGTGCTGGACGGGTTGATGTCCACGGCCGGGAACACGCGCCGCTCGGCGATCTTGCGGTCGAGCTTGAGCTCGGCGTTGCCGGTGCCCTTGAACTCCTCGAAGATCACCGTGTCCATCGTCGACCCGGTCTCCACCATGGCGGTGGCGAACACGGTCAGCGAGCCGCCGTTCTCGATGTTGCGCGCCGCGCCGAGGAACCGCTTCGGCGGGTACAGCGCGGTCGAGTCGACACCACCGGACAGGATCCGGCCGGACGCCGGGGCCGCTAGGTTGTACGCGCGGCCCAGGCGGGTGATCGAGTCGAGCAGCACGACCACGTCGTGGCCCATCTCGACCAGTCGCTTGGCCCGTTCGATGGACAGCTCCGCGACCGAGGTGTGGTCGGCCGGCGGGCGGTCGAAGGTGGAGGCGATGACCTCGCCCTTCACCGACCGCTGCATGTCGGTGACCTCTTCGGGACGTTCGTCCACGAGCACGACCATCAGGTGGCACTCGGGGTTGTTCGTCGCGATCGCGTTGGCGATGTCCTGCATGATCGTGGTCTTACCGGCCTTGGGCGGCGACACGATCAGCGCCCGCTGTCCCTTGCCCACCGGCATGATCAGGTCGATCACGCGGGTGGTGAGCTTGTGCGACTCGGTCTCGAGGCGCAGCCGCTCGTTCGGGTACAGCGGGGTCAGCTTGGTGAACTCGGGACGGCGCTTGGACTCGTCCGGGTCCAGCCCGTTGATCGAGTCGACGCGCACCAGCGGGTTGAACTTCTGCCGCTGCTGCTCGCCGTCGCGCGGCTGGCGCACGACGCCGGTGATGGCGTCACCGCGGCGCAGGCCGTACTTGCGGACCAGCGAAAGCGAGACGTACACGTCGTTCGGCCCGGCGAGGTAGCCCGAGGTGCGGACGAACGCGTAGTTGTCCAGCACGTCCAGGATGCCCGCGACGGGCAGCAGGACGTCGTCCTCGCGGATCTCGGTGTCCGGCGAGCCGCTTTCGCGCTGGCCGCCACCGGTGCCGCGGCGACGGCGGTCGCGGAAGCGACGGCCGCGACGGCCGCCTTCCTCGTCGTCGTCCCCGCCCTGCTGGCGGTTGTCCTGCTGGCCGCGGTTGCCGTTGTCCTGCTGGTTGCCGCGCTGCTGCCGGTTGTCCTGGCCGCCCCGGTTGTCCCGGTTGCCGCCCTGCCGGTCGCCACGGTCGCCGCGGTCGCGCTGGTTGCCGTTCTCCCGGTCGCCGCGCTGGTTGCCGCCATCGCGCTCGGCCCGGTCGCCGCGCTGCTGGTTGCCGCCTTCACGGTCACCGCGGTCACCGCGCTGGCCGCCGTCACGCTGGCCCTCGGGCGCACCCGCGGGCCGGTTCGAACCGCGGCGGCGACGGCCTCGGCCGCCCTCCTCCTGCTGCTGACCGTCGCCGTCTTGGCGCTCCTGCTGCGCGGGGCGCTGCTCGGCCGGGGCGGAGTTCTGCGGCGCCTCGGCCACCGGGGCCGAGCCGTTGCTCTCGGCCTTGGGCGCCTCGGCCGGGGCCTCCTCGCGCTTCTTCGCGGCGCGAGCCGGCTCCTCGGTCTTGACGGCCTTCGGGGCCTTGGCGGCCTCGGGAGCGTCGCCGACGCCTTCGAGCGGGAGCGTCTCCGCGGTACCGGCGGCGCGCTTCTTGGTCTTGCCCTGACGCTCGCGGATGGCCGCGATCAGGTCACCCTTGCGCATCCCGGTGGTCTCGCCCACACCCAGTTCGCCCGCCAGCTGGCGGAGCTCGGCGATGACCATTCCGGACAGGCCCCCGGTGCGGCGCTTCGGAGCGGCCGCGGCCCCATTGCTCTCAGCGGCCGCGGCGGGGGTTTCCACGTCGCCGCTCAACAGATCGGTGTTGCTCACACATGTCCTTCCTGACCGATCCACGCCTCCAGGTGGATCAGCGGACTGCCGCCGATCGCGTCTGATCGCGAAACGGCATTTGCTTCCGATGCGGACGAGTCGCGCCTAACCGTGCGAGACACAGCGAGAGCGCCGCCAGCACAGGGGTGTTTGCCTCCCCCAAACGGAGGAAACGGAATTCGGCACCGCCGAAACCGGAAACCCGCCTGCGTCCTCCGCTTTCCCGCAGCTCATGCGGTACGGATTGGCGGATCGACGAAGGATGCGATCCGGAGACTCCCGAGGAGCGGACAGGACCGGCACCGGATGCGGAAACGCACGGTGATCGAACGCCCCCGAGGGTAGACCGACGCCCACCGGGGTGCAACAACCACCCCCCGCGTGGCGCGGCTGCCCCCTGCCCCGTGACCGGGGCTTTACAGAGCCGCAACCTGCACACCGGCGAGGTCCACGCCCAGCTCCGCGACGTCGAATCCGGTGACGTCGGTATCCGGCGGCAATTCTCCGGTGGTGGTCAGCGCCAGGACGGTGGGACCGGCGCCGGAAATCGTCGCAGCGATTCCTCGAGCACGGAGCGTGCGCACCAGCTCGGTGCTGGCCGGGTACGCGCTCGCGCGGTAGTCCTGGTGCAGCCGGTCCTCGGTGGCCGCCAGCAGCAGCTCGGGGCGGGCGGTCATGGCCAGCACCGAAAGTGCGGCCCGCCCGGCACTGTGCGCCGCGTCCGGGTGCGGGACCTGGGCCGGGAGCAGCCCGCGGGTGGCGTCGGTGGACGACTTCACCGCGGGCACGGCCACGACCGGCCGGATCGACGGCGCCGGCGTCACGCGCTCGGCGTGGAACCGGCCGTCCTCGCACCAGGCCACGACCAGGCCGCCCAGCAGGCTCGCGGCCGCGTTGTCGGCGTGGCCCTCGAACTCGGCGGCCAGCTGGAGTGCCTCGTCGTCGAGCGGCGCCCCGGCCAGTGCGTAGCCCAGCGCCACCCCGGAAACCACCGCCGCCGCGGACGAGCCGAGCCCGCGCGCGTGCGGGATGTTGTTGAAACAACGCAGGTGCAGTCCCGGCGGGCGGACGCCGAGGTGCGCGCACGCCCGGCGGATGGCCCGCACCACCAGGTGCGTCTCGTCGGTCGGCACGTCGGCGATACCGCCCGCGCCCGCGTCGAAGACCTCGACTTTCAGGCCCTCGTCGGTGACCTGCAGCTCGACCACGTCGTGCCGGGCCAGAGCCAGGCCGAGCGCGTCGAAACCCGGGCCCAGGTTGGCCGTGGACCCCGGGACAGTTGCCCGGAACCCGGTGCTCGTCACCGCAGTTCCAGCGCGGCGGCCACCGCCGAGGGGTCCACCGCCAGCGGCTCGACCTCGACGTTGCCTTCCAAGGCCGTGGCCGGGTCCTTGAGCCCGTGGCCGGTCACCGTGCAGACGACGGTGGCGCCCTTCGGCAGCCGGCCGTCCGCGGCGGTGGCGAGCAGGCCCGCGACGCTGGTGGCCGACGCCGGCTCGACGAACACGCCCTCGCGGCTGGCGAGCAGGCGGTACGCCTCAAGGATCTTCTCGTCGGTGACGGCCTCGAACAGCCCGCCGGAAGACTCCTTCGCGGTCACCGCGCCGGCCCACGACGCGGGGCTGCCGATGCGGATCGCGGTCGCGATCGTGTCCGGTTCGGACACCGGCTCGCCGTGCACGAGCGGGGCCGCGCCGGCCGCCTGGAAACCGAACATCCGCGGCGTGTTCTTCACCACACCGTCGGCGGCGTACTCGGAGTACCCGGCCCAATACGCGGTGATGTTGCCGGCGTTGCCGACCGGCAGGCAGTGGATGTCCGGTGCCTGGCCGAGCACGTCGCAGATCTCGAACGCGGCCGTCTTCTGCCCGGCGATGCGCACCGGGTTGACGGAGTTCACCAGCGTCACCGGGTAGTCGGCCGCGGTCTTGCGGGCCAGCTCCAGGCAGTCGTCGAAGTTGCCGTCGACCTGGAGGATGCGCGCGCCGTGCAGCACGGCCTGGGCGAGCTTGCCCATCGCGATCTTGCCCTGCGGCACCAGCACCGCGCAGGTGAGCCCGGCGCGCGCGGCATACGCGGCCGCCGAGGCGGAGGTGTTGCCGGTGGACGCGCAGATCACCGCCTTGAGCCCGCTGGCCAGCGCGTGCGTGATGGCCACGGTCATGCCGCGGTCCTTGAACGAGCCGGTCGGGTTCGCGCCCTCCACCTTGAGATACACCGTCGTGCCGGTGAGCCCGGACAGGTGCGGGGCCGGCAGCAGCGGCGTGTTGCCCTCGCCGAGCGTCACCACTTTCGCGCCGTCCGGAACGGGAATCCGGTCGCGGTACGCCTCGATGATCCCCGGCCAGCCGCTCATGCCGACGCCTCGATTCGGAGTTGCACACTGCTCATTGAGGAGGCGCCGACATGAATAGCGATGATTCGCTTGCAAGCTGCGGTCATTGGTCTTCACCTTCCACGCGCATGACGCTGACGACTTCGTGCACCACGTCGAGTTTCGCGATCTCGTCCACAGTGGATTGCAGCGCCGCGTCGGGCGCCAGGTGGGTGACCACGACGAGGCTCGCCGTGTCGTTCGCGTCGCGCTGGCGGACCGCGGCGATGCTCACGCCGTGGCCCGCGAAGGCCTGCGCCACCTGGGCGAGCACACCCGCGCGGTCGGCGACGTCGAGGCTCACGTGGTAACGCGTCGGCGTCTGGCCCATCGGGCGCACCGGCAGCGCGGCGTGCGCGGACTCGCGCGGGCCGCGGCCGCCCGCGACCTGGTTACGGGCCACCGCGACCAAGTCGCCGAGCACGGCGCTCGCGGTGGGCGCGCCACCCGCGCCCTGGCCGTAGAACATCAGCTCGCCGGCCGCGTCGGCTTCGACGTACACGGCGTTGAACGCGCCGCCCACCCCGGCCAGCTGATGGCTGCGCGGGATCATCACCGGGTGCACGCGCGCCGAGACGGACTCGGTGCCGTCGTCACTCGTCACGCGCTCGCAGATGGCCAGCAGCTTCACCGTGCGGCCCAGCACACGCGCGGCGTGCAGGTCGGCCGCCGTGACGTCGGCGATGCCCTCGCGGTGCACCTCCGAAGCCGTGACGCGCGTGTGGAACGCCAGCGACGCCAGGATCGCGGCCTTGGACGCGGCGTCGTAACCGTCGACGTCCGCGGTCGGGTCCGCCTCGGCGTACCCGAGCCGGCCGGCCTCGTCCAGCGTCTCGGCGTAACCCGCGCCGGTCGAGTCCATTGCGGACAGGATGAAGTTGGTGGTGCCGTTGACAATGCCCATCACCCGCGTGATGCGGTCACCGGCCAGGGATTCGCGCAACGGCCGCAGCAACGGGATCGCGCCGGCCACGGCGGCCTCGAAGTAGAGGTCCACGCCCGCGGCGTCGGCGGCCTCGAACAGGTCGGCCGAATGCTCGGCCAGCAGCGCCTTGTTGGCCGTGACCACGGACTTCCCGGCGCCCAGCGCGGCGAGCAGCCAGCCGCGGACCGGCTCGATGCCGCCGACCAGCTCGACCACCACGTCCACGTCCTCGCGGACCACCAGCGCCGCGGCGTCGTCGGTGAGCAGTTCCGGCGGCAGCTCCGGGTGCTTGTCGGGGCGCCGCACGGCGATGCCGGCCAGCTCCACCCGCGCCCCGGCGCGCGCCGCCAGCTCGTCCGCCTGCTCGACCAGCAGCCGGGCGACCTCACGGCCGACCGTGCCGCAGCCCAGCAGGGCGACCCTGATCGCGCGACCGTCCGATGGAGACCCCGATGGAGACACACCCGATGGAGACACAGTGGACACTTCTCAAACCTCCAGGCGCAGCATGTCGTCCGTCGTCTCCCGCCGCAGCAGCACGCGGGCGCCGCCGTTGCGCACGGCCACCACCGCCGGGCGCGGCTGCCGGTTGTAGCCGCTCGCCATGGAGTAGCAGTAGGCCCCGGTCGCCGCGACGGCCAGCAGGTCGCCGGGGGCCAGCGTGTCGGGCAGCCAGCAGTCCCGGACCACGATGTCGCCGGACTCACAGTGCTTTCCCACGACTCGGGACAAAGTGGCGGCCGCGGGGTCGGTCCCGTCCGCCGCCGAGCGCGAGACGACGCGGCAGTCGTACACCGCGTCGTACAGCGCGGTGCGGATGTTGTCGCTCATGCCGCCGTCGACGCTCACGTAGCGGCGCGCGGTTTCGTCGCCGAGCGCGACGTCCTTGATGGTGCCCACCTCGTACAGCGTGATCGTGCCCGGGCCGGCGATGGCGCGGCCCGGCTCGCCCGCGATGCGCGGCACCGGCAGGTCCGCGTACGCGCATTCCTTGCGCACGATCTCGCGGATCTGCGTGATCATCTGCGCGGGCGGCGGCGGGTTGTCCTTTTCGGTGTACGCGATGCCGAAGCCGCCGCCGAGGTCGACCAGGTTCAGCTGGTCGAGCAGCTCGCGGCCGTGCTCCTTGGCCAGGTCGCCGAGCAGCCCGACCACGCGGCGGGCGGCGACCTCGAAGCCGTCGGCGTCGAAGATCTGCGAGCCGATGTGGCTGTGCAGCCCGGTCAGCTTCAGCGACGGCGCGTTCAGCACCCGGCGCACGGCCTCGGCGGCGTCGCCCGAAGCCAGCGAGAAGCCGAACTTCTGGTCCTCGTGCGCGGTGGCGATGAACTCGTGGGTGTGCGCCTCGACGCCCACCGTGACCCGGACCAGCACCGGCTGCACGACGTCGCGCTGCGCGGCCACGTCGGCCAGCCGGGCGATCTCGTAGTACGAGTCGACCACCACAGTGCCGACGCCCGCGTCCACCGCGGCCTCCAGCTCGGCGACCGACTTGTTGTTGCCGTGGAAGGTGATCCGCTCGGCCGGGAAGTCCGCGCGCTGCGCGACGGCCAGCTCGCCGCCGCTGCACACGTCCAGGCTCAGCCCCTGCTCGGCCACCCAGCGGGCGATCTCGATGGAGAGGAAGGCCTTGGACGCGTAGTGCACCAGCGCCGGGTCGTCGAACGCCTCCGCGTAGTCGGCGCAGCGGGACTTGAAGTCCGCCTCGTCGACCACGAACAGCGGCGTGCCGTAGGTCTCGGCCAGCTCGCGCACGTCGACGCCGGCGATCCGCACCACGCCGTCGGCGGCGCGGAAGGTGTTGCGCGGCCACACTTTCGCGGGCAGCTGGTCGAGTTCGACGGCGCTCGCGGGCGGGAACCCGGAGGCGTCGGCATGGGGGTAGACGTCGGCGTGGCGGGGGCCCGCGGGGTGCGCCATGGGTTACATCCGTTCCGGAGCGGAGACACCGAGGAGGGACAGGCCGTTCGCCAGGACCTGGCGGGCGGCTTCGCACAACGCGAGACGGGCGTACGTCAGAGGGGTCGCCTCCTCGTCGCCCTGCGGCAGGACCCGCGCCTCGCGTACGGCGTAGAACTTGTGCAGCGCGCCGGCCAGCTCTTCGAGATAGCGCGCGACCCGGTGGGGCTCACGCATTTCGGCGGCGCGGCGCACCATGGCGGGGTATTCGCCGATGGTGCGCATGAGGTCGCCCTCGACCGGCAGCGTCAGCAGTCCGAATTGGACGCTGTCGACGTCCGCCGCGATCGCTTCGGGCTTGAGGCCGAGGTCGGCCGCGGAGCGCTGCATCGAGCGCAGCCGGGCGTGGGCGTACTGCACGTAGTAGACCGGGTTGTCGTTGGAGTGCTTGCGCAGCAGGTCCAGGTCGACGTCCAGGCTGGAGTCCACGGAGTAGCGGATCAGCTCGTACCGGGCCGGGTCGACGCCGACCGCCTCGACCAGGTCCTCCATGGTGATCACGGTGCCCGCGCGCTTGGACATGCGCACCGGCTTGCCGTCGCTGACCAGGTTCACCATCTGGCCGATCAGCACCTCGACGCTGTCCGGGTCGTCGCCGAAGGCCGCGGCCGCGGCCTTGAGCCGGGCGATGTAGCCGTGGTGGTCCGCGCCGAGCATGTAGATGCACAGGTCGAAGCCGCGGTTGCGCTTGTCCTTGAAGTAGGCGAGGTCGCCGGCGATGTAGGCCGGGTTGCCGTCGGTCTTGATGACGACGCGGTCCTTGTCGTCGCCGTACTCGCTGGAGCGCAGCCACCAGGCGCCCTCGTCGAAGTACAGGTTGCCGGAGTCCTTGAGCTGCTGCACCGCGGCGTCGACGGCGCCGGACTCGTGCAGCGAGTTCTCGTGGAAGTAGACGTCGAAGTCGGTGCCGAAATCGTGCAGGCTCTGCTTGATCTCGCTGAACATCAGCTCGATGCCGATCCGGCGGAAGGCCTCGTGCCGCTCGGCCTCGGGCAGCGACAGCGCGCTCGGCTCGGCCTTGAGCACCTCGGCCGCGATGTCGGTGATGTAGCCGCCCGAGTACCCGTCCTCCGGCGCCGGCTCGCCCTTGGCGGCGGCGATCAGGGAGCGCACGAAGCGGTCGATCTGCGCGCCGGCGTCGTTGAAGTAGTACTCGCGCGTGACGTCGGCGCCCTGCGCGGACAGCACGCGGCCCAGCGCGTCGCCGACCGCCGCCCAGCGGGTGCCGCCGAGGTGGATCGGGCCGGTCGGGTTGGCCGAGACGAACTCGAGGTTGATCACGCGCCCGGCGAGCGCGTCGCCGCGCCCGTAGCCGTCACCCGCGGTGAGCACCTGGCGGACGACCTCGCCCTGCGCGCCGGCCGCGAGCCGGAAGTTGAGGAAGCCGGGCCCGGCGACCTCGGCGGCGTCGACCCCGTCGGCGGCCGACACGACCTCGGCCAGCGCGTCGGCGAACTCCCGCGGCTTCAGCCCGGCCTTCTTGGCCACCTGGAGGGCGAGGTTGGTCGCGTAGTCGCCGTGTTCGGGGTTGCGCGGGCGTTCGATGGTCACCTGCTCCGGCAGCACGGCGGTGTCGACGCCCCGTGCGTCGAGCACCTGCACGGCGGAGCTGCGGACCAGGTCGGCGAGAGCGGCGGGAGTCACTCGCCGAATTCTAGGTGTGCCCAGGTCGGACGCCCACGGCGGCACGGGCGTGTCGGGAGCGCCGTCACACCCCCCGTGATCGTGAGAGGTGTTCACGGTCACCAGACGCCAGGTCTCTACACTGGCCGGGGGCAGGGTCCGTCCGGATCCCTCCAATCCCTCACGAGGAGATCGCGGGAACCATGGCGAACGGGACAACCAGGAAGAAGGGGACGCCCAACAAGGCGATGAAGGCGGCCAAAGCCCGCTCGGTCGTCGCCAAGAAGGGCACACCGTGGGGCACCATCGCCGGTGTGGTCCTGGTGGTCGCCCTCCTGGCTTCGGTGATCACCTATTACATGGTGAAGTCCGCACCGCAGCGTGACCAGAAGTCGCGTGACGAGGCCGCGGCCGCGTACGCGCCGAGCGCGTCCAACCCGGACCCGTCCAAGAAGATCCCCGGCGTGATCACCGCCAACTACGCCGGCTCGGTGCACATCCTGCCGACCGAGCGCGTGGCCTACGACCACTCCCCGCCCTTCGGCGGCCCGCACGACGGCTACTGGGCCGCCTGCAACGGCGTCGTCTACCCGAACGCGGTGCGCACCGAGAACATGGTGCACAGCCTGGAGCACGGCACCGTGTGGATCGCCTACAACCCGCAGCAGATCACCGGGGACCAGGTGTCCTTGCTGTCCGCTCGGGTCAAGGGCAAGCCGTACACGATGATGTCGCCGTACCCGGGCCTGGACAAGCCGATCTCGCTGCAGTCGTGGGGCCACCAGCTGAAGCTGGACAAGGCCGACGACCCGCGCATCGACGAGTTCATCGCCGCGCTGCGGACCAACCCGAACGGCGTGTACCCGGAAATCGGCGCGTCCTGCGACGCGCTCGGCCCCGGCCAGTTCGACCCGAGCAACCCGCCGCCGTTCGACCCGAGCAAGCCGGGCCCGGACGCGAAGCCGATGACCTACAAGGGCAGCACCGGTGCGCAGGGCGACGCCGGCACCGCTCCGGGCAGCTCGGGCATGCCGTCCAGCCCGCCGGCCGGGCAGTGATCGCTCAATGAGCTCGGAAACCGACCTCGAACCGGACCAGGCCGACGCCGTGGTGGCCGAGCGGCCGGCCTGGTCGCGCTGGGTGGTCATCGGCGGGACGCTGGTCGCCGTGCTGCTGATCGGCGCCGCCATCGGGATGTTCGCCACGCGGCTGACCGACGGCGACTCGGCGACCTTGTCGACGCCGGGCGCCGGCTCGGTCGAGGTCGGTTTCGCGCAGGACATGTCGGTGCACCACCTGCAGGCCGTCACGATGGCGAACTGGGCGCGCGACCACACCACGGACCCCGAGGTGAAGCAGCTCGCGTTCGACATCGAGAGCACGCAGACCGAGCAGGTCGGCCGGATGAAGGGCTGGCTCATGCTGTGGGACCAGCCCGAGCAGACCACCGGCGCGTACATGACCTGGATGACCGAGCCCATGGGCCACGCCGGCATGCAGATGCCGTCCAGCTCCCCGGCCGGCGGCGCGCCGATGCCCGGCATGGCCACCGACGAGGACCTGGCCAAGATGCGCACGCTTTCGGGCAAGGCGCTGGACATCGACTTCCTCCAGCTGATGCTGCGCCACCACCAGGGCGGCACGGCGATGGCGCAGTACGCGCAGGACCACTCGAGCCTGCCGGCGCTCAAGGCGCTCACCACGAGCATGCTGACCTCGCAGGGCGCCGAGATGGACCAGATGAAGCTGATGCTGCAGGCGCGGGGCGCGAAGCCGCTTCCCGCGCCTTGATCTGACACGCGAAAAGCGGGGCCGTCCGACGTCGGACGGCCCCGCTTTTCGCGTGCTACCAAGACATTTCTTGGCACCGTCTCGCACATTGGGGCGCTTCGACCTGCAGCGTGGCGTGCTTGATCGCGTAGCGCGCGGATAGCAGGTCCTGCGCCTCGGTGAGGACGGCCGACTGCTCGGCCTCCCCCTTGATCGTCAGGTGCGCCGAGGCGACCTCCATGCCGGAGGTCAGCGTCCAGACGTGCAGGTCGTGCACGTCCTCGACGCCGGGCAGCGCGGCCAGTTCGGTGCTGATCTCGCCGACGTCGACGCCCGTCGGGGCGTGCTGGAAGAGGATGCGCAGCGCGCGGCGGGCCAGCGTCCAGGTCCGGGGCAGCACGAACAGCCCGATCGCGACACCGATGATCGGGTCGGCGTACCGCCAGCCCGTGGTCAGCGTGATGGCGCCGCTGACCAGCACGCCGACCGAGCCGATCAGGTCGGCGAGCACTTCGAGGTACGCGCCGCGCACGTTCAGGCTTTCCTTGGCGCCTGAGCGAAGCATCAGGAACGACACGATGTTCGCGATCAGGCCGGCGCCCGCGGCGAGCATCACCGGCAGCCCGGCCACCTCCGGCGGGTCGCTGATCCGGCCGATCGCCTCCACCAGCACGTAACCGGCGACGCCGAACAGCAGCACGGCGTTCGCCAGCGCGGCCAGGACTTCCGCGCGGTACATGCCGAACGTGCGGCTGAGCGTCGGGCCGCTGCGCCGCGCCAGCAGGATCGCGGCCAGGGCCATGCCGACGCCGAGGACGTCGGTGAACATGTGCGCCGCGTCGGAGATCAGGGCGAGCGAACCGGTGGCGAAGCCGACCACGAACTCCAGCACCATGAACCCGGCGCCGATGAACAGCGAGATCAGCAGCGCGCGCACGTACCGCCCCGAGGCGCTGCCCGGCGCGACCGCCTGCCCGTGGCCATGTCCGTGGCCCATGTTCCGCCTCCCTGTCCGCGTCTCAGCCGAAATATATAGTCACATGCGCATATGTGCAATACAGGTAAGCCTAAGTTCACCTTAACGACCGGAGGGCGGACAGAACCATCCCCCGGGCGTGGGCTTCCCGGGGGATGGGACGAGCGGTCAGCGGAACAGGCGGAAGAACCCACGCACCTGCTGCACCAGCGATTCCGGCTGTTCCAGCGCGGCGAAGTGGCCGCCGTGCGGCATCTCTTCGAACCAGCGCAGGTCGGTGAACCGCTGCTCGGCCTCCCGCCGCGACGGGCGGGTGATCTCACGCGGGTAGATCGACAGCCCGGACGGCGCCGTGACCTGGGCCCGGAAGCTGCCGAAGCTCTCCCAGTACAGGCGCGCCGACGACGTGGCGGACGCGGTGAACCAGTACACCGAGATCGCGTCCAGGATCTTCTGGCGCGACAAGGCGTCCTCGGGATGGCCGTTGTTGTCCGTCCAGGCCCAGAACTTCTCGGCGATCCAGGCGGCCTGGCCGGCCGGGGAGTCGGTGAGGCCGTAGCCGAGCGTCTGCGGGCGGGTCGACTGCTGCCCCGAATAACCCCGGCCGGTGCGCCCGAACTCCTGCGCGGCTTCGAGGTTCGCCAGCTCCTCGGGCGTCGGGTCGTCGAATGTGCCCTGCGGCGCGGCCGCCATGTTCAGGTGCACGGCGGCGACCCGCTCGGGCGCCACCTCGCCCAGCGCGCCGGACACCGCCGAGCCCCAGTCGCCGCCCTGCGCGCCGTACCGCTCGTAGCCCAGCGAAACCATCAACGTGTCCCAGGCGCGCGCGATGCGCTCCACGCCCCACCCGGTCTCCGACGGCTTGTCACTCCAGCCGTACCCGGGCAGCGACGGCGCGACCACGTGGAATGCGTCCGCCGGGTCCCCGCCGTGCGCGCGCGGGTCGGTCAGCGGCCCGAGCACCTCCAGGAACTCCAGCACCGAACCCGGCCAGCCGTGCGTGATCACCAGGGGGAACGCGTCCGGCTCCGGCGAGCGGACGTGCAGGAAGTGGATGCCCAGCCCGTCGACGGTGTCGCGGTACTGCGGGAAGGCGTTCACCCGCTCGGCGAACCCGAAGTCGTAGTCCTCGGCCCAGCTGCGGCACAGCTCCTGCGCGTACGCCAGCGGCAGTCCCTGCGACCAGTCGTCCACCGGCTCGGCCTCGGGCCATCGCGTCCTTCGCAGCCGTTCCCGCAGATCCGCGATCTCGGCGTCGGTGATGCTGACCTCAAACGGCTCGGCGGCCACGGTGGCTCCCTTCCTCGGCAAGATCGACGTTAGCAGCGCCCCGGCGGGCCCGGCTCCGAAGATCAATCCGTGAGACCCCTCCTGTTGTCAGCCCCGGCGGCGGCATGCGCTAAGCTTCTCCAGTCGCGCAAGCGATGGTTTCGCCCTCGTAGCTCAGGGGATAGAGCACTGCCCTCCGGAGGCAGGTGTCGCAGGTTCGAATCCTGCCGAGGGCACTGCAAGGATGGGAACGGGAGAGGTGCCAGACATGGCATCGCTCCCGTTCTTTTTTGTCGCGTTTGCGCTGGTCTGGCGCTTCAACCGCAGGATGCCAGCCTCGTGAGCGGCATGCTGCGCTGCTGGCACCGTGGCTCCAGACAGAGTGGCCCTGCACTTGATCTGATTAGCGTCCTTGCGGTAGCGGAGTTCGAGCCACCGGGCTTCAAAGAGCCGTCGCGCGGTGTCTTCAGGTAGTTCCTCGACCAGGACCCTGCCTAGAGGTAGGGCGTCGAGCAGGTCGGGGTTGGGTGCCTGCTGGTTCTCCTCCTCACCTTCGGCGAGCACGTTCCTCGTTGATGTCGCGGACGAGGTCGTCAGTTGCCGAAGATGCGGATGGAAGGGAACTCGTTGAGCTTGTCGATGATCGCGTCTTCGCGGTGTCCGCCGATGTCCTGGGCTTCGAAGCTAGTCCTCCAGGGTGACGAGTGGTTCATGGACTGGCTGTGCGGACCAGATCCATTCCTCGATGGGGTTGGTGAGGATGTCGCGCACGTTCGAATAGGTCCAGCGGCCGACGGAGCGCTTCGGGTCGACAGGGATAGGTGGCGAGATCGAGGTTCCGCCGGTCCGCGATGGCCTGGTAGCCCAGGCGTTCGGTGATCCGCCAGTGGTAGGCGATGCGGACAGCGGGCGCCTGTGCGGGGACGACGTCGAGGGACGTCTTCTTGACTCCCTTGGCCCGCTTGGCGGGGACCAGGTGCGGGACGTGGCGAGCGCGGTAGCCGTAGCACGGTTTCCCGACGTTCTACCCCGCCTCGGCGTGGACGGCATAGCCGTCCCATGCCTTCTCCAGCATGTCGACGACGTAGAACTCGGCAATACTCTGCTTTACCCACCGGGTCAGCAAGAACGTAGCAACCTTGGGCTTACGACCGTCCACTGTGGTCAGATGAAAGGGCTCGTCGGCTGCCAGAATACGCACTCCTACGCGTTCGAAGCGATGCATGTGCCGGCCAGCACGTTCGATCGATTCACAGATGACGTGGTCGAATTGCTCGTGCGAGTGGCCGCCGCCGCGTGTGTCGAGGCCCATGCGCCCGGACTCGACATCGTAGAAGTGCGCAACGATCAGCCCGCCTTCAGGAAGCGCACGCTGGGACGAACCGAGTTGGCGAGGCAAGGACAGCGGGGCCCTGCATGTCGCGAGTGGACACCCGGCCCAGCCACGCGAACCGCAGCAGGGTCTTCCGCGCACGAGCATCAATCGACTCGCCACCCGCTTCCGCTGTGCCGTAAGGGCTTCTCGCCCGTCCTACGCCGCGTTGCCCAGCCCACGCGCGGACCTGCTCCAGACCCAAAAGCACGCGGCGGGCGGCAGTCGTAAGACTGTTAATAACCAACCAAGAATGCTGCAGAAACTTTCTTTGCGCCATTAGACTGATAATCTTCACGAATGGTACGTAATGGACTTGTTGTTGTGACGAAGCAGCGGCCGTCCACGATCAAACCTCCTGCACGATGTTCTGCCGTGCGAGGGGGCTTCTTCGGGGTTGTTTATGGTGCCTGGTCAAGGTCTTCTGGCGCGGTTTCATGCTGCACTCATGCGTGTCGAGGGGAAGACTGATGAGGCATAGATCTGCTGCGGCAGTAGCCGCTGTGACGCTGGGGGCACTGGTGGTCGCTGTACCGCACACCGCGTCCGCCGAGGTGCATACGGTGGCGCCGCCGTCGACGGTGTGGACGCCGCCCGCGACGGTGAATCACACCCCGACCGGCGGCCTGCCGCCGTCCGCGAACTGGTCTCCTGGGTGGAAGCCCGGTCTCGCCCCTGCGGCGGTGTCGTCGTGCGGGGCGAACGAGACCGGGCTGCTGCCGCAGTACCCGCTGGAGCGGTTCCCGATCTCGGACCGGATGGAAGCGCTGGTCAACACCCACGACGGGAACCTGACGATCACCCAGCGGCAGCTGACGATCCAGGGCACGGGTGAGAATCTGTCGCTGAGCCAGGTCTACAACAACCAGCGTCCGGGCAACGGCAGCTTCGGCACCGGCTGGACGCTCAGCCACGGCCAGGACATCGGCCTCACGTTCTCCGGCAGCGACGTCGTCGTGCACGGAGACTCCGGTTACTGCGCCACGTACAAGCACAACGCCGACGGCAGTTACGTCGAGGCGCCGGGCATGCACGCCGAGCTGTCCAAGGGGTCGGACGGCAAATACGCGCTGATCTTCGACAGCTCGAACGAGCGGTGGACGTTCAGCCCGGCGGGCTGGCTGCTGTCGCAGTCCGACCGCAACGGCAACAGCAACACCGCGCGCTACAACCCGGACGGCACCACCGCGTCGATCACCGACTCCCAGACCCGGGTGACGACATTCGGGTACCAGAACGGGCTGGTCTCGACGATCACCGACCCGACCGGCACCACTGCCGCGACCTACAGCTACAACACCGCCGGGCAGCTGCAGGACTTCACCGACCGCGCCGGCACCTCGATGCATCTGACCTGGTTCCCCTCCGGTGACCTGGCCACGATCCAGGACCCGGACAGCAAGACCTACAACTTCAGCTACGACGGCAACCACCGCGTGACGAAGGTGACCGTGCCCCAAAAGGCCGGCGACTCGGTCACCCAGTTCGGTTACAGCAGCGGGCAGACCACCGAGACCGACGCGAACTCGCACTCGGTGACCTACCACTACGACACCCAGGGCCGGCAGACCTCGGCCGTGGACGCGCTCGGCCATCAGCGGCAGCAACAGTGGACCGCCAACAGCGACGTCCAGACCACTATGGACGGTTTGAACAACACCACCACCAACCACTACGACCCGCTGAACAACCTCATCGGCACCGACCTTCCGACCGGCGCGAAAACCGGGGTCGGCTATACCGACGCGGCGCACCCGCACCTGCCCACCACGGTCACGGACCCGGCCGGGGACCAGGTCTCCCGCACCTACGACGACGCCGGGAACGTGAAGCTGGTCCACTCCGACGGGCTCAACGCCGACCTGCAGACCCTGACCTACTGGCAGCCACTCGGTCTGGTCCGGACCAGTGTCGATGGCAACGGGCACTCGACCACCTACGACTACGACAACGCCGGCAACCTCAAGCAGGTCACCCCGCCGACCCCGCTCGGGCCGACGACCTACACCTACGACTCGCTCTCGCGGGTCGCCACGGTCACCGACGGCCGCGGCATCGAGCTGGACTACAGCTACGACAAACTCGACCGCGTCGTCTCGGTGACCCGCCACCACACCAGCGGCCCCGACACCGTGCTGCAGACCTCGGCGTATGACAACAACGGCAGCCTCAAACGCCGCGAAACCGCCACCGCGGTCCACACCTTCACCTACGACACCGGCGGCCTGGTCCTCACCGACACCCGCACCGACAGCACCAGCCCGACGGAGAACATCACCTACGGCTACGACCCCGCGACCAACCTGACCAGTATGACCGACCCAGGTGGCCAGACGATCTACGGCTACGACCCCGCGAACCGGCTCACCTCGCTGACCGACCCGTTCGGGCAGACCACCGGCTTCGGCTACGACAACGCCGACCACCGCACCAGCGTCACCTGGCCCGGCGCCGGCAGCCAGACCAACGGCTACGACAACTCCGGCCGCCAGACCAGCCTGACCGTCAAGAACAGCAGCGGCACCCAGCTGTTGCAGACCACCTACAGCTTCACCCGCAGTGACGGCAAGGACTCCGATCAGATGCAGTCCAAGACCGACGCCTCCGGCACCACCACCTACGGCTACGACAGCCTGCAACGGCTGAAGACCGCCGGCTCGACCGCGTTCGACTACGACAACGCGTCGAACATGAAGCAACTCGGCGGCACCACATTCACCTTCAACGCCGCCGACGAACTCGTCAACGACGGCCGCACCCGCAGCTACGACACCGCCGGCAACCTCACCGGCGCCGACAACCCCACCGAAACCAACTACTACAGCGACACCAGCCAATACACCTCCGGCACCGACGCCGCCGGCGACAGCTTCACCGCCAGCTACGACACCCTCGACCAAACCCAACCCCACACACTCACCTACACCACCACCAACGGCACCACCACCGACCAGTTCACCACCACCGCCCTGGGCATGACCCAAGCCATCCACAATGGCGTCCGGACCAGCCTCGTGCGGGACCCCAAGGGCACCATCGTGACCGAGAAGGCCGGGGCCAACCGCTACAACCTGGTCACCGACTACCAGGGCAGCGTCGTCGGGCTGGTCTCCACCACCGGCGCCCTCGCCGCCACCTACAAATACGACCCCTACGGCGGCAGCACCGCCACCGGACCCTCAGCCGGGGACAACCCATTCCACTACCTCGGCCAATACCAATACGGCGTCGACATGCTCCTCGGCTACCGCTGGTACTTCCCCGGCTGGGGCCGCTACACCACCCCCGACCCCACCGGACAAGAAACCAACCACTACACCTACGCCAAAGACGACCCCATCAACAACAGCGATCCCGGTGGCGATTCGCTGCTGGGAGGAATCGGTAAACTGTTCATCGCCGCTGGAGCAGCTATCGTCGGGGGTACCGCAGTCGCCTCTGGTTGCACGGTCGGAGCTGTGACCGCTATCGGTTGCGTAGCCGGGATTGGTGCAGGTGTGGCTGCACTCGGTACCGGCCTGGTGGCTATCAATGAGGCCAATAAAGAATTTAAATCGAAAGACTAAACTATCAGCAAGGAGAATAATGGAGAAGAGTAGCATCGGTTTACTAGCAGGTATCATCGGTGCAATTCTGGCAATCCTCGCTGCCGCCTTCGTCTTCTTGCAGTATGATCCAAAATTCGGCGAGACTCTAAATGTGATAGCAATCGCCATGATAATTGCTGGCGTTGTAATATTTTTAATCGCGTCAGCGATCCTGGCGAAGAAGAATAGAAATAGAAAATAGCATGAAATGGCGATAACCTGGCCAATCGGAGGTTGGGTTGCATTATTATGGTGCAGGCCTCCCTGATTGGCATTTCACCAGCGGGGCTGGTAGTGACCGTCGCCGGCGGATTGAGTCTCGGACAACGCGCTCGCAGGAACTCTCGTCGGCGGCGCCGTCGACCTCATCGTCAGCGCCGGCCCGCTGAGCCCTCTGGGTTGCGCTGTCATCGGAGGCTTGCATCGGTGGGCTCGCCGCTGCAGCCCTTGACCATGTGAACTTGACAGCAGGATGCGGCATCGGAGCCACTACGGGCGTTGCGAGCAGAGGCTCGGAAGCCTGGGTAAGGCTGTGGGATCGCCCTTTAACAAATAGATTAGTTATGGCTCTTCAGCGGGCGTGCGAGAACGCAATCTGACACGTCCGCCGCAGTTTTGGATCGACCATCAGGAGTAGTGATCGAGTGGCAAGAGAAAAAAAGTTCACATGGTGGCCGGTCGCGTCCCTCGCCATCTTGGCTGTCGCCTCCATATGCATACCGCTTACCGTGCCAGGGGCAGAATTTATGCAGTATGTTGCGATTGGATTATTTGTTGGAGCAGTTTCCGCGTGGGCGGGATCCTTCTTCAACAGGGGTCGAACGTAAATCAAGAAATCGATCTTACAAGCAGACCTCGCGCCCGCAGCGGAGAACGCTCCGCAAACGGCGGAATGCCTACGCGGTCATTCTCCGGAAACGCACGCTGCGCAGCGTGCAGCACCGCCACCGGGCACTCGGCCGGTGACAACCCGTTCCGCTGCCGCGTGGGGGCAATCGGAGGCACCCTGGGCGGTGGTTGCGGGATCGCCGTCTTGCCGGCATCGGCCGCGACTTCAAGGCTGCGCACAATGCGCTTGCCCCAGACTTCGGCATCGGCGTCGGCGGGGTTCTCCGCGAACCACAGCAGTAATTCTCCCGCAGTAGCACCGACATCGCTGGGTTGCACAGAAGGCGCTGGAAGATCTCGTCGCGCCACTGCGTTCCACCCGCCCCGTGTCCAGAGCAGGTCACGCATTCCCGAACAGCCGGTCCAGATGCACGTCGATCGCGGCGAGTGCGGCCTGGGGCTTGATCACGTCGAGTTCGATCAGGGGGGTGAAGCCGGTGAAGGCGAGGAGCAGGTTGGTCTCGGTCGCCGGGTCGTGGGCGGAGTCGATGTGCCCGTCGGCGATTGCCTGGCGGACCAACTGCTCGACGTGGGCCCGCCCTTGGACGAGGCCGCGGCGCGCCTGCTCGTGCACGGCCTCGTCGTGCAGCGCCTCCAGGACGTAGGCGGCGCTCATCCGGCTGGTCGCGCGGGCGTCGGCGTGCAGGGGGAGCATTTCCGCGAGCGTCAGTCGCAGTACGTCACGGGGGTGCGGACGGTCACCGAGCTTTTCGAGCCCCTCGAGTACGCGCACCGAGGTCTGCTCGGACGCGAAATCCATGGCGAAGGAGAGCATCGCGGTCCTGGAGGCGAAGTAGTGCTGCAGCTGCCCGAGTGACATGCCCGCTTCCTGCCCCACCACGCGCATCGTCAGCTGGGTGACGCCGCGCTGCTCCACCACCCGCCACAGTGCGCGGGCGATCGCTTCGCGGCGTCCGCGGTGATCCACCTGCTTCGGCATCGCCGGCCCTCCTCGCAACCCGGGATTGTTTCAATACAGTTGACATAATACACCTGACCCATAATCCTGGGCCCACTCGAGGGAGGGAGTCGTCATGTCCGAACAGCCCAAGGTACGGACCACGGAAGGCGTGGTGCAGGGTCTCCGGCGGCAGGGGCACGCGGTGTTCCGCGGCATCCCCTACGCCCAGCCCCCGGTCGGAGCACTCCGCTTCGCCGCGCCCGCGCCGCCGCGCAGCTGGGAGGGGATAAGGCCGGCGGTCGAGTTCGGCTCCGTGGTGCCGCTGTCCCTGCCGATCGACGTGCCCCCGCGGGGCACCGACTGGCTGACGCTCAACGTCGGCACCCCGGACCCCGGCGCGGCGGGACTGCCGGTGCTGGTGTGGATTCCCGTGGGCGGCTACCTCTCGGCGGCGTCGAGCGACCCGATGTTCGACCCGGCCGCGCTGGCCGAGGCGGGACTCGTCGTGGTGACCATCAACTGCCGCGTGGGCGCGGAGGGGTTCGCATTCCTCGAGGACGTGCCGCCCAACCGCGGATTCCTCGACCAGATCGCGGCGCTGGAATGGGTGCAGCGCAACATCGCCGCCTTCGGAGGCGACCCCGGCCGGGTCACCGTGGGCGGGGTATCCGCCGGGGCGGGCTCGGTCGCCGCCCTGCTGACGATGAAGCCGGCGCGCGGCCTGTTCCGGCGGGCCATCGCCCATTCGGTGCCGGGGCTGTACAGCACCCCCGCGCTGGCCCGGCAGGTCACCGCCGCGTTCGCGGACCGGCTCGGCGCGGCGGCCCCCACCGCCGAGGCCCTGCGCGACATCGACCCGTGGCACCTGGCCGCCGAGCTCACCTCCTTCAACGCCGGCCTCCACGCGCACCGGGAGAGCTGGGGACGCCTCACGGCGGCCGGCACCGCGCTGTGCCCCGTCGTCGACGGCGAGGTCCTCCGGGAAACGCCTTGGCCCGCGCTGACCGGCACCCGCGCGAGCGGGACCGAACTGCTCGTCGGCCACACCCGGGACAAATTCCGGTACTTCAGCGTCATGAGCGGACGGCACGGCACCTTCACCGAGGCGGACGCCCACGAAGCCCTGGAACTGCTCGCCCCGCAGCCGGACGGCGCGCGGGCCTACCGTGCCGCGTTCCCGCAGGCAGGCCCGGAGGAGCTGGTGGAGACGGTGTACTCCGACGCCCTCTTCCGCATGCCGTCACAGAAGCTGGCCGAGGCGAACGCCGCAGCCGGCGGCACCTCGTACCTGTTCGAACTGCGCTGGGTCGCCCCGGCCCTCGGCGGCATCCTGGGCGCCTGCCACAGCCTCGACGTGCCCCTGGCGTTCGGCACGCTGGACAGCCCCGCCGGCACCCAGCTCATCGGCGAGGAGCCCACGCCGGAGGCCGTCGCGCTCTCCCGCGAACTCCAGGAGGCCTGGGTCCATTTCGTCACCACCGGCAACGCGGGTTGGTCCGCCCACCGGCCCGACCGGCACCTCACCCGCGTCCTGGACACCGAGTCGAAGACTCTGCCGTACCCCGAACAGGCATCCCGCCGGATCTGGGAAGGCCACTCCCCTGCCCCCTTCGATCTCTCGTAATCGTCCGGGCCGGCTCCTGCGCCTGCGACGCCGCCACTCGCCTGCCCCGTCGCACGCTCCGCGACCACCGTGGTCCGCGGCGCACCGGACCAGTTCAGCGACGCCTTCCAGACCCTGAACAACTGGATCACGCGTGCCCAGGCCACAGCGTTCGATCGCGAGGTCTACATCGACTGCGCCTCCACTGGGCTACTCGCGACTCTGCGGTTCATCCCAGTTGCAAGCCCAACACACGCTTCCGCAGCCGAACGTACGTGCAGGCGCCCGCTCCTTTAAACCGCCTGGAGATGCTCGTCCACGCTCGGCTCGCCGTCGCCGGATCTGGTGCCGCACAAGGGGAATCGGCGGCCAGGCAGGATCGAGTTCACGGCTGCCGGAGGTCCGACGCCTGCTCATCAGGCTGGTTCTGCGGGTCGTCCCGGCCAGGTCTGGCCGCGGTCGTCAGCGCTTGTGCGCCCAGGCTGCGGCCAGGCAGTAGGCGCCGAACGCCGCGAGGCCGAACGCCACCACGGCCAGCAACACGGTGCCGAAGGGCTGCGCGGCGAGTGTCCTGAGGGCGGCGTCCAGCCCGCCGGCCTTGTTCGCGTCGGCGTTGAAGCCGGCGTAGCCCAGCAGGATCGCGATCACCGCGAAGACGACGCCCTTGGCCAGGTACCCGGTGGTGCCGAGCCAGCCGACCCATCGCTTCGTCTTTCCGGGCAGCCCGGCGGGGTCGAGGTCTTCGAGGAAACTCTGCTTCACGCCCTTGACGCCGGCGGCGATGGCCACCCCGAGCACGGCGACCGCGGCGACCACCACCAGTGCCGGGCCGGCGGGCAGCCGGAGCAGCTTGGCGGTGAACTCCTGCTGGGTCTGGTCACTCGAGCCCCCGCTGCCGGTACCGGTGGCGATCCTGAAGGCACTGACGCCGAGCGCGATCACGACAACCCCGCGGGCGCCGGCGCCGAGCCGTTTGCGCGTCCGCTTCCCGCCGCTGGTCCAGGTGTAGCCGGTGGCGGCCATCAGGAACTGCCACAGCCCGAACGCGACCAGGCCGAGGGCGAGGACCCAGAGCATGACCTGCCCGAACGCCGTCGAGCCGACCTGCTCCAGTGCGCCCTTCTGGTCGGCCTGCTCCCCGCCCCCGCCGAAGGCGACCTGCAGGGCGAGATAGGCGAGGACGAGGTGCACGACGCCGTAGCAGGCCATCCCCGCCCTGCCGAGAAGCTGTGCGGTGTCGGTCTTCTCGCCTCGAGCGACCGTGCCCGTTATGCGGTTCATACCTCCTCAGGTACCCACAACGGATCGCGCGCCGCTGGGCCGTGCGGCGTAATTCGCCGTGGCAGTGAGACGACCGCAGGCGCACCCGGGCTGGTTGCTCGACGAAACCGAACCCGGCATCCCGGCCCGAGTCTCAGCACACGGCCCGCGCCACGAGCAACAGGTCGATCAGCTCGCGGACCGCATCGGCAGAGCAGCGCCGGCAGGCGTGGCGGCGGGCGCGCTGTTCGCGCTCGGGTGGTGCCTCACGTCGTGGATTGCGGTGGCGGGCCTGATCGTCGGCATCGTGGTGTACGCGGTGGCGCGGCTGCCGACATCCACGCTGCCTTTCCGGTGCGACAACGTGAGGTCGGCCAACCCCAACTACGCGAAGAACAGCGACTGCGTCTTCGATGGCGCAACCGGGTGGTTCACCATGAAGATTTCAAACCCGGGAATCACTGAATCGGCCCAGTTCATCTGGGATGCCCGGAACAACATCACCAGCATCTACCCGGGTATTCAAGGAAAGTACGTTCCCGGGCAGCAGGGCTACCGCCGAATCCGACGTCGTCGGGCTAGCCGCGAGCGACCTCGGCGGTGTGCGCCGGGAGGTAGCGCTCGCCCGTCACCTGGTCGCTCAGCGGGTCCAGCGCGGCCAGTGCCTCGGTGTCCAGGGTGAGGTCCAGCGCGGCCGCGTTCTGCTCCAGCCGGGCCGGGCTGCGGGTGCCCGGAATGGTCGCCACGGCCACGTCGAGCCGCTCGGCCTGGGCGTGCACCCAGGCCAGCGCCACCTGGGCCGGGGTGGCACCCAGCCGATCGGCCACCTCGCGCACGGTCTGCGCGATCTTCTCGTTGGCCTCGCCCGCCTCGCCGGCGAAGCGGGGGTTGGTGCGCCGGAAATCCTTCTCGCCCAACGTGGAGCGGTCCAGGGTGCCGGTCAGGAACCCCCGTCCCAACGGCGAGTACGGCACCAGCCCGACCCCCAGCTCGGCCATCACCGGGGTCACCGCCTCGACGTCGCGGGTCCACAGCGAGTACTCGCTCTGCACCGCGGTGATCGGGTGCACCGAGTGGGCCCGGCGCAGCAGCTCGCCGTCGACCTCGGACAGGCCCAGATGGCGGACCTTGCCCGCCTCGACCAGCTCGGCCATCGCCCCGACGGTCTCCTCGATCTCCACGTCCTGGGGCGGGCGGTGGGCGTAGTACAGGTCGATCACCTCGACCCCCAGCCGCAGCAGCGAGGCGTCGCAAGAGCGCAGGACGTAGTCCCGGGCACCGCGGATACGGCGGGCGCGGTCGCCGGCGCTGCGGTCGATGCCGAATTTGGTGGCCAGCTGCACCTGGTCCCGGCGCCCGTGGATGGCCCGGCCCACCAGCACCTCGTTGTGCCCGGCGCCGTAGGCGTCGGCGGTGTCCAGGAACGTGACGCCCAGCTCCAGGGCCCGGCCGATGGTGGCCAGGCCGCCGTCCCAGTCGGCGGCGCCGTAGCTCTCGCTCATCCCCATGCACCCCAGGCCCATCGCGCTGACGGTGAGACCGGGCGAGCCGAGCGTGGTTCGGGTGATCATGTGCGGATACTCCTCCTGCCCGGCGGACCGGGCGGTACCTCGATGGCTGACGAACACCGCCGACGCTAGGAGCTGGAGCGCGCTCCAGGTCAAGTCGGACGACCAGGACGGGGCCAGCCCTATTCCCGCTCGTCTGCCCAGCCATCCGGATTCCCTTGCGGGACCGCGGGTTTGACGGCGCGGATGATCGCGGAGAGCAGCTGATCCCCGGCCGGATGAGTCGGACGGATCTCCACGCCGGCAAACCCGGCCGCGTCGAGCAGGGACCGGTACTCGACTTGGGTGAGGGCGCCGGCGAGGCATTCGACGTGCCCGGCGCGCCGGGCACGGTCGGCGTCGGTGAGGGTGTCGGCGGCGAGGATGTCGGTGATCCCGATCCGGCCGCCGGGTCGCAGGACGCGGGCGATCTCGGTGAACACCGCGGCCTTGTCGACGGACAGGGCGATGACGCAGTTGGAGATCACCACGTCCACCGAGTTGCCGGGCAGTGGAATGTCTTCGATCCGCCCGGCGAGGAACTCGACGTTGGTCGCGCCGGCTCGGGCGGCGTGGTCCTGGGCGAGGGTGAGCATCTCCTCGGTCATGTCCAATCCGATGGCCTTACCGGCCGGGCCGACCCGGCGCGCCGAGAGCAGAACATCGAGGCCGCCACCGGAGCCGAGGTCCAGCACAGTGTCACCGGGCCGCAGGTCGGCGACCTCGACGGGATTGCCGCAGCCCAAGCTCGCTGCCACGGCACCGTCGGGCACCTCAACGTCCGGCTCGTAGTGGGCGCCGCCGAATCGGTCACCGTCCTCGGGGCCGGCGGCGAGTCCGGCTTCCTGGCCGGCGGACAGACGTCGGGCGGCGGCGGCGTAACGCTGCCGCACCTGCTCAACCTCATCGGCCGACTCACCCCCGGTCACGACGTCACCTCGTCCGCCGGGGCCGCGCAGCCGGCGGCGGCTGCGTCGAACGCGGTGACCGGGCGGCCCATGACGACGTCGGCGGCCGACGGGAAGCAGCTGACGCAGCGTTGGTTGACCTGGTAGAGCCGGGCGGTCCCGCGCGGCTCTACCAGCACGAAGCGGGCGTCGGTGAGGACCTTCAGATGCGCCGAAACGGTCGACTGCCCCACGGCGACCTGCTCGACGATCTGGCCGACGGTCATCGGTGCGCCGGGCGCGGCGAGCAGGTTCAGGATCTGGACCCTGGTCGGGTCGGCCAGCGCGCGGAACCATCCCGCGTAGGTCTCGGCGAGTTCACGATCAAGCACGAGAATCCCCTTCCATCGTTCATCGACGATAAACGATGGAAGGGGTTCCGGGAAGGCGCCGGCGCTGCCCGTCAGCGGGCGACCGGCACGAGTTCCGCGAGCAGGACGCGGACGCGCCGGTCGATCTCGTCGCGGATCGGGCGCACCGCGTCGATGCCCTGGCCCGCCGGGTCGTCGAGCTGCCAGTCGAGGTAGCGCTTGCCGGGGAAGACCGGGCAGGCGTCGCCGCAGCCCATGGTGATCACCACGTCGGACGCCTGGACGGCCTCGGTGGTCAGCGGTTTGGGGAACTCCCGGCTCAGGTCCAGTCCGAGTTCGTCCATCACGGCCACGACCGCGGGGTTGATCGAGCCGGCCGGAGCGGATCCGGCCGAGCGCACTACGACGCGGCCTTGGCCGTGGTGGTTCAGCAGGGCGGCGGCCATCTGGGAGCGGCCGGCGTTGTGCACGCAGACGAACAGCACCTCAGGCAGGTCGGACACGGCGGCTCCTTGGTTCTCGGCGGTGGCATCGAGCTGCTCGTCCCCGGAGGTGAAGCGGCGGCGCAGCGCGAGTGAGACGTACACGAGCCCGACCAGCACTGGAACTTCGATGAGCGGGCCGACGACGCCGGCGAGAGCTTGTCCGCTGGTGGCGCCGAAGGTCGCGATGGCGACGGCGATGGCCAGTTCGAAGTTGTTGCCCGCGGCGGTGAACGCCAGCGTTGTCGTGCGCTCGTAACCGAGGCCGACAGCCTTGCCGAAGGCGTAGCCGCCGCCCCACATGATCGCGAAGTACACCAGCAGCGGCACGGCGATCCGGACGACGTCCACCGGGCGACTGGTGATCTGATCCCCTTGCAGGGCAAAGAGGATCACGATGGTGAACAGCAGTCCGTACAGCGCGGCGGGCCCGGCCTTGGGCAGGAACTCGGCCTCGTACCACGCCCGGCCCTTGACCTTCTCGCCGAAGTGGCGGGTCAGAAACCCTGCCACCAAAGGGATTCCGAGGAAGATGAGGACGCTCTTCGCGATCTGCCAGCCCGATACGGCGAGGTCGGCCCGGGCGAGGCCGAGCCAGCCGGGCAGCACCGACAGGTAGAACCAGCCGAGCACGCCGAACATGACGACCTGGAATACCGAGTTCAGCGCGACGAGCACGGCGGCGGCTTCGCGGTCGCCGCAGGCGAGGTCGTTCCAGATCACGACCATCGCGATGCAGCGCGCCAGCCCGACGATGATCAGGCCGGTCCGGTACTCGGGCAGATCCGGCAGCATCAGCCAGGCGAGGGCGAACATCAACGCCGGGCCGATGATCCAGTTCAGCACCAGCGACGACCAGAGAAGCCGGCGGTCGCCGGTGACCGTGCCGAGCCGGTCGTAGCGGACCTTCGCCAGGACCGGGTACATCATGACCAGCAGCCCGATGGCGATCGGCAGCGAGATCCCGTCGACCGAGACCGCGTTCAGCGCCGTGTCCAGGCCGGGGATGATCCGGCCGCCGAGCAGGCCGGCGGCCATCGCGGCAGCGATCCAGACCGGCAGGAACCGGTCCAAAGTCGACAGTTTGCCGACGACGCCCGCCGAGGCGGGCCCCCCGGTGACGCTCATGCCGGCACTACCGCCGGGCCGGCGGGAACGAGCACGGCGGACAGGCGGGCGAGGACTTCGGGGTGGACACGGTAGTAAACCCAGGTCCCGCGGCGTTCGCCGTCGATGAGGCCGGATTCGCGCAGCACCTTGAGGTGGTGCGAGATCGTGGGGCCGGTGACCTCGAAGGCGTCGGTCAGGTCGCACACACACGCCTCGCCACCCTCGTGCGAGGCGATGAGCGAGAGCAAGCGCAGCCGGATCGGATCGGAGATGGCCTTGAACACCTTCGCCAGCTCAACCGCCTGCGGCTCGGACAGGGGCTCGCGGGCCAGGGGGTTGCAGCAGGCGTCCATCGCCACCAGCGGCAGTTGCTTCGACATACGTCTATGTTGACAGACTTCTATCTAGACGGCAATCTAAGTCAGGTCTTGTTTTGATGAACGTCTATTCAAGGGAGTCAACCCATGTCCCGCGTCCAGCTCGCCCTCCGTGTCGGCGACCTCGAAGGCTCGATCGACTTCTACGCCAAGCTGTTCAACACCGAACCGGCCAAGCGCCGCCCCGGCTACGCCAACTTCGCCATCGCCGAGCCCGCGCTCAAGCTGGTCCTGCTCGAAGGCAAGCCGGGCCAGGCGACCGTGATGGATCACCTCGGTGTCGAGGTCGAGTCCGCCGGCGAGGTCGGCGCGGCGTCCAAGCGACTGACCGGCGAAGGCATGGAAACCTTGGTGGAGAACGGAACGACGTGCTGCTACGCCCTGCAGGACAAGGTGTGGGTACACGGTCCCGGCCAGGAGCCGTGGGAGGTCTACACGGTCAAGGACGACTCCGCCTCGTTCGGCGAGGACAGCCCCGCCACCGCCACCGCGGCCGCCTGCTGCACGCCCGACGCCGAGACCGGTGAGGCCGAAAAGGACGCTCAGCCCGCCGGCTGCTGCGACTGAACCCCGGCGGTCGCCGCCGCCGCGCGCAGTTTTCGTCTTGAGAGCTCATTTCTGCTTGAGCTGCTTGCGATTGACGGCCAGAACCTCGTCGGACAGTGCCGGCGCGGCGGCGGCGACGGCGCGGGAGAGCATCAGCGCACCGACCATCTGGCTGAACATGACGATGGCGTGCTCGCGGGCGGTCGCGGGGTCCAGCTTGGTGCCGGACTGGCGCCCGCGGTCCACCAGCAGCTCGGTGAAGGCGGCGAAGTAGCCGTCCAGCCCGCGCTGGTACTCGGCCTGGGCCGCGGCGCCGTGACGGCCGGCGTCGGAGACCAGGGCGGCGGAGGCGCAGCCGGATTCCGGGTGGTCGCGATGGGCCGGGGTGACGTAGCTGTCGACGATGTCGTTCAGGGCGGCCCGGGCGGAACGCGGGTGGGCGGCGCGCATGGCGGCGACCGCGTCCAGTGAGTCGGTGAAGCCCCCGCGGAGGACTTCGAGCGCGAGGTCCTCTTTCGAGCCGAAGTGGTTGTAGAAGCCGCCGTGGGTCATGCCGGCGTTTTTCATCAGCTCTTCGATGCCGACGCCGTCGATGCCGCGCGCCCGGAAGCCCTCGCCGGCGGCGTTGACGATCTTCTCCCGGTTCCGCTGCTTCTGCTCCTGCGTGATGCGGGGCATTCCGGCACCTCCCTGGCTCCGCTTGTGATGTTACCTGGCATCAAAGTTGACAATCAATGATGACGAACCACATCATAATATTGCGGTTGGACACCATCATCGGCCGGAGGGGACGAGTCATGGACTTCGGAACGATCGGTGCGGGCGTGATCGGGCAGGCCGTCGCCGCCCATCTCGTCGCGGCCGGACATCACGTTGTGCTCAGCAACAGCCGAGGTCCCGCCTCGCTCGAGGACGTCGTGCAGAGCTTGGGTCCGCTGGCGACGGCCGGCACGGTCGCCGAGGCGGCGGCCGCGGACATGGTCTTCCTCGCCGTCGGGTGGCCGGCCATTCCCGGCGCGCTCGCCGGCCTGCCGGACTGGGGCGGCCGCATCCTCGTGGACACCAGCAACCAGCTGACCGGCCCCACGCCGGCGGACTACGTCGACCTCGGCCCGCAGACCGGCAGCGAGTTCGTGGCCGCACTGGCGCCGGGCGCGCGGGTGGTCAAGGCGTTCAACACGTTGTACGCCAAGTACATCGCCGCCGATCCGCGGCACCCGGAGGGCCGCCGGCTGTTGTTCTACGCCGGCGACGACACCGACGCGAAAGCCGCCTTCCAGCAGACCGCCGCCGAGATCGGCTTCGCCCCGGTGGACGCCGGTCCGCTTCGTGAGGGCGGCCGGCTGATGCAGGTCGGCGGCCCGCTGTCCGCGCTGCACGCCCTCAAACAGGACTGAACGGAGCACCACCATGAAGGCCCTCGGATACGAGAAGGCCCATCCGCTCGACGCGTTCGCCCTGGAGCTGATCGACGTGCCGGAGCCGCGGCCCCGGGAGACCGACCTGCTGGTCGAGATCCGCGCCGTCGGCATCAATCCCGGTGAAACGGCGATCCGCCGGACGCGCAGTGCCGAGCCGGGCGGACGCCTCATCCTCGGCTGGGAGTTCTCCGGGGTGGTCGTCGAAGCAGGCCCGGCGGTCACGGGTTTCGCGGCCGGCGACCGGGTCATGGGCACCGGCGAGGTGACCCGGGACGGCGCGTGGGCCGAGCGGCTGGCGGTCGATCACCGCGTCGTCGCCAAGATCCCGGATCGGTTGTCCTTTGTGGACGCCGCGTCGCTGCCCATCGGCGGCCTTACGGCGTGGGAAGCGTTGTTCCGTGACCAGGACGGCCTGCCGCCCGGGGTGGACCGGGTGCTCGTCCTCGGCAGCGCCGGCGGCGTGGGATCGATGGCGACACAACTGCTGAAGGCCAAGACGCCGGCGTTCGTGATCGGCACGGCGTCACGTCCTGAATCACGCGAGTGGTCCACCACGATGGGCGCCGACCTGGTCGTCGACCATTCGGGAGATGTGGTCGCACAGCTGAATGACGCCGGCGTCGGCCCGGTCGACCTGGTGCTGTCCACCGCCGGGACCATCGGCAGCCTCGGGTGGATCGCCGAGGCCCTCCGGCCGTTCGGCCACGTCTCGGCGATCGACCTCGACGGGCCCGTCGACACCGCTCCCCTGATGCGGAAGTCCTTGTCACTGCACGCCGAAGTGGTGTTCAGCAGGATGGACGGCCAGGCCACGGTGCTCGCCGAACTGGCGCGAGACGCCGCCGAAGGCCGGATACGGCCCATCACCACGACTATCCTCAAAGGACTCACCGTGGACAGCATGCGGCAGGCGCACGAACTCCTCGAGACCGGCCGCACCATCGGCAAGGTGGTGCTGTCGTTCCAGATCGACTGAGGGCCGGGGGAATCACTCCCCCGGCCCCGTTTCCGCCTGTGGTCAGTCGGTCCAGCGCGTGGCGATGCCGGTGGAATCGCCGACGATCACGCCGGTGGTGTTGACGGCCCGGGCGCGGCTGCCGGCCCGGCCGGGCAGGAAGCGCAGGTCCGTGACGCTTCCGTCGGGGGACCACCGCACCGCGGTCCGGTAGAAGTCGGCCGCCTGGGCCTCGCCGACGATCGTGCCGTCGGCGTTGATCGCGTACGCGTAGGCATCCGCCTTGGACGCTCCCGGCAGCGCGGGGAGGTCGCTGATCACGCCGGCGGGCGTCCACTTCACCGCGTGGGTGTACCCGCCGGCGCCGCTTGCATACCCGACGACGGTGCCGCTGTTGTTGATACCGCTCGGAGTGCTGTAGCCCTTGCCGTTGCCCTCCAGCGTGCCGAGGCGGGTGACGGTGCCGTCGGTGTTCCAGCGCACGCCCTCGCTGATGGCCACGCCCGGACCGTCCGCGTCGCCCACGATGACGCCGTCGTTGTTGATGGCCCACGCGTCGGTGCGCTGCCCGCCGGTGCTGGGGCCGAGGTCGGTCGGCGCGCCGGCCGCGCTCCACTTGACCGCGTGGTCGGTGCAGTCGATCTGCGTCCAGCCGACGATGACCCCGGCGTCGTTGACCGCTCGCGCCTCGCCGCCCACCGCGCCGGGCGGCAGGGCGAGCGTGGTCGCCGTGCCGTCGGGGGCCCAGCGGGTCGGGTTGCGGTGGCCGTCGCCGTCGTGGCTGCCGACGACCACGCCGCTTCCGTTCATCCCCCAGGCCTCGCTCCACTGCGTGCCGAACGGGACGCCGAGATCGGTGATGGAGCCGTCGGCGTTCCAGCGCACCGCGTGCCCGGCGCCGTCCGGCGTGAACGACTTGCCGGCCGCCTGCCCGGCGCCGTTGACCGCGCGCGCCTCGGCGACGGTGCCCTTGGTCAGGGCGGGCAGTTCGGTGATGCTCGGCGCCGCCGAAGCGGGTACGGCGGTCAACGGCGCCGCCACCAGCGCCGTGAGGACGGCGCCAGCCATCGTGAGTCTTCGGACCTTTTTCACACTGCCTCCCCTGGATCCGGACAATACTGCACCATTCGCTACTAATCCGACTACAGCCACGGCGGAAACGGGTTCCTACGAGCAGATCGGCTGCAGCCCGTATCCGCCTACTTCCGGTCGGATTAGTAACGACGACAAAGCCCCCGAACTCCGTCGACAGCAGCAAAATTAGCAGGATTCGGCGGGGACGAAGTTGGGGCCGCTGAGATCGAAGCGATCTTTGTGCGCGGTCACGAACTCCCCGACCGACTGCGGGACGCGGTGGCCGACCCGTTCGACGTTGTCGTTGGTCCCGGCGAAGACGCCGTTCCGGTAGTCGACGGCGACGTGGCTCAGGTGCTGGACGAGGTGCGGCGACAGGCCGCGCGCGGTCATGGCCGCGGCGAACTCGTCGACGCTGATCGGCTCGTAGTGCACGGGGAAACCGAGCGTGGCGGCCATGGCGGCGGCGATCTCGTGGTGGTCCAGCTCGACCGGGCCGTGCAGGGTGTACACGGCGCGGTCGTGCGGCTCGGGGTCGGTCAGCAGCGCGGCGATCACGTGGGACTGGTCGGCGGCGGCGATCGGGGCGTGGCGGCCCTCGCCGAACGGGAGCCGGAGGTAGCCCTCACCGTCGCGCAGCTCCCACCACGTCGTGAGCCACTCGGCGAAGAAGGTGGGACGCAGGTGCGCGGTGAGCAGGCCGGTCCGGTCGAGCAGGCGCTCGCTCAGCCAGTGCTGCCGGGCGGCGTCGCTCCCGGCGTCGCGGCGGGCGGAGATCTGCGACATGTCGACCACCGACCGGACCCCCGCATCCGTTGCCGCCTGGGCGAAATTGACAGTCGCCTCGATCAGGCTCGGGGCGATCGGATGGCACAGGTAGGCGCCGGTGACCCCGCGCATGGCGGCGCTCACCCCGTTCAGATCGTGCAGGTCCGCCACCGCGATCTCGGCGCCGGCCGCGGCCAGCGCGCGGGACCGCTCGTCCTCGCGGCGCACCATGGCCCGGACGCGATGGCCGCGTTCCAGCAGCAGTTTGACTGTGCCACCACCGGTTTTGCCGGTCGCGCCACTGATCAGGTACAGGCTGTCGGTCATCTTGATGCCTTTCTCGGTGGACGCCGGTTCAGGCCGTGACCTCGGCGCCGACCAGGTTTCCCTTCATCAGCCAGGTCGGGCCCTCGGCGTAGGTGGTGGCTTCGGCGAAGAACGCGCCGAAGTACGGGCCGGCGGCGTGGGCGTTGAAGGCGTCGACGTCCGCATAGACCTCGTTGAGGTAGAAGACGTCCGGGTTCTCCTCGTCGGCGATGACCTCGAAGCGGTGGGAGCCGGGCTCGTGCGCGAGGGAGTCGCGGCCGGTCTGGGCGGCGAGCCGGACGAAGTCCTCGTGGTGCTCGGCCGGACGGTGAAGGAGACAAGGAACTGGTACACGTCGAAGGCCTTCCGAACGTAGTTCACTGAATGAACTCCGACCGTAGCACGCGGGAGTTCATTCAGTGAACTACCGCGTGTAAGGTGGACGGCATGGTTCTTCCCAGCACGTACGCGGATCGCAACTGCTCGCTGGCCCGGGCGTTGGAGGTGGTCGGCGAGCGGTGGACGCTGCTGATCGTGCGGGACGCGTTCTACGGGATCCGCCGGTTCGGCGATTTCGCCACGCAGCTCGGCATTCCCCGCGCCGTCCTGACCAGCCGGCTCAAGCTGCTCGTGCGTGAGGGCGTGCTCGTCCACGACAACACCGGCGAGTACCGGCTGACCGACAAGGGGATCGGCCTCTGGCCGGTCGTGCGCGTGATGATGGCCTGGGGCGACGAGCATTACTCGCCGGCCGGCGTCAAGCGCGCGCTGCGGCACGACCGCGACGGCACGCTGCTCGACCACGAAGGACGCTGCAGGGAATGCGGTGAACTCGTCCCGGTTCCGGAGATCCGGATCGAGCCGGGGCCCGGGTTCACCCCCGCGAAATCCAGCCCTGATCCCGTTTCCGCCCGGCTCAACGCGCCACGCCGGCTCCTCGAACCGCTCGCGGCCCAGCACTGAGGACCCCGCCGTGCCGACCCATCCGCTGGACAACGCCACCCACTCCGCCCTGACCGGGCCGCACGCCCGGTTCGCCGAGCGCCGCGGCAACGCGCTGCGCTACCCGGCCGACATTTCGCCGTTGATGGCGCTGCCGGACGACCCCGAGACAAAAGACTGGACCGACCTCGCGGCTCTCGCCGGCGCGCGGCTCAGCCTGACCGGCCCCGTGCTCGAACCGCCGGACGGCTGGACGGTCGAAGCGCGCATCCCGCTGCTACAGTTCGTCGACGACGGGATCGCCGCCGCGTCGGACGAGGAGGCCGTCCGTCTCGGCGAGGCCGACGTGCCGGAAATACTCGAGCTGGTCGAGCTGACCAAGCCCGGGCCGTTCCTGAAGCGCACCATCGAAATGGGCACCTACCTCGGGATCCGCCGTGACGGCCGGCTGGTGGCCATGGCCGGCGAACGCCTGCACGCTCCCGGATGGACGGAGATCAGCGCGGTCTGCAGCGACCCGGCCTACCGCGGGCACGGCCTCGGCACGCGGCTGCTGCTGGCCGTCGCCGCCGGAATCCGGGACCGCGGCGAGACCCCGTTCCTGCACGTTCTGGAGTCCAATGTGGACGCTGTCCGGCTGTATGAGCGCCTCGGGTTCCGGCTGCGGCTGCGCACGAACATCGTGATCGCCGCCCAGCCGTGATCACTGGCCGAGCAGCGCGGCCTGGCTCTCCAGAACCGCCGACACCGCCTCGAAGGGCTCAGTGCTACGCAACGCGCGAGCAGTGACCAGCGCCCCCTCCATGCCCGCGACGGCCGTGTGGGCGAAGCGGCGCGCGGCAGCTTCGTCAATGCCGAAAGCCGCGAAGTGTCCTGTCAAACTCTCGATCATCGCGGAGAAAGCCTTGCCGCCCATGGCATCGAGTTCGTCGGAGCCGCCGGCGGACTCGATCACCAGCGGCGCCAGCGCGCACCCCTGCCGGTAATCCGCGGCCACGAGGTTTTCCCGAGCCTGGCCGAGATAAGCGTGGACCAGCTCGACCGGTGATCCGGCTGCCACGGCGGCGCGGTCGATCTGCGCGACCTGCTCGCGTACATGCAGTTCAGCCGCCTCCACCGCCAGCTGGGCCTTGCCGCCAGGGAAATGGAAGTACACCGAACCGCGCGGAGCCTCGCTCAACGCCAGCACGTCCGAGAAGGCCGTCGCGTGGTAGCCCCGCTCGCGCAGGCACTGCCCGGCGGCCCGGACCATCTTCTCTCGCGCATCCGTGCGCCGTCCTGCCATGGTGCCCACGCTACGCCGCTATGTATGTCGTGCGACATAGTTTGTAGCCGAGTATGACGACTGTCATGGAAGGTGAGGGGGTCGAGCGAACGAAGGAGAGCGCCCATGTCATCCGTGCTCATCACCGGCGCGTCCCAGGGAATCGGCCGGGCCATCGCCCTGGAGCTGGCGAACCGCGGCCACCGGGTGATCGCCACCGCCCGCCGCCCGGAGACTCTGGCCGACCTGCCCGTCGACGAGCGCTTGCGGCTCGACGTCACCGACCAGGACAGCGTCGACGAGGCCATGGCCGCGGCCGGGGAGGTCGACGTGCTGGTCAGCAACGCCGGCGCGACCCTGCGCGCGCCGCTGGAAAGCGTTCCCCTGGCCGAGGTCGAACGGATCTACCAGCTCAACACCATCGGCGCGTTACGCGTGGCGCAAGGCGTGCTGCCCGCGATGCGCGAGCGGGGGTCGGGCCGCCTGGTCTTCGTCTCCAGCATCCAGGGACGGCTGGTGCTGCCGGTCATCGGCGCGTACGGCGCGAGCAAGTGGGCGCTGGAGGCGATCGCCGAGACGCTGGCCATCGAGACCCGTCCCTTCGGCGTCAAGGTGAGCATCGTGCAACCGGGCGCGGTGGCCACGAACGGCGCCGGTCAGACCGGCACCTTCTTCACCGACGACGACCCGTACGCCCCGCTGTACCGGCAATTGGGCGCACTGCGCGGCGAGGTCGTCACGCCCGAGGAGGTGGCCGCCGTCGTCGCCGACACGATCGAACAGCCGGAGCCGCCGCTGCGCGTACCCGCTGGCGCCCCGGCTGAACGAGCCTTGCGGGCACGCAAGGAAGCCCCCGAAGATCAGCCGTTCATGCCGGTCGACATCGACTGGTGATCAGGGCCGCCGGAAGATCGTGATCGAGTGGCCGACTTCGTCGATCGGGGTGCTGCTGTCGAGCAGTGACCGCAGGTGTGCGTCGGCCTTGGCGATGAGGGAATCGGAGACCACGAGCAGGCCGTGGACCTCGTTCGGGGGGACGCGGAGCGGGTCGGCGGCGTTGATGCCGTAGTAGGACGGCACGCCGCTGCCCTGGTAGGCGAGCCAGATCGGCCGGCCCGGGTAGCGCTGCTTCAGCCGGTCGCCCAGGCGGCCGAGATCCTGGCCCCAGTCGACGTTCGAGTCGTGCAGGCGCAGGTGCGTTTCGGCCGGGCCGCCGAACGCCTCGTTGGCGTAGGGCAGGTAGTACGGGAACGTCCGCAGCGAGCTGACCGCCACGAAAACGACCAGGACCGCCGCCGCGAGGTGGGCCCACCGGCGGCGCAACGCGACCACGCCGGCCGCCGCGACGGTCAGGAACATCGGCAGGAAAACCGTGTACCGGACGCCGAAGTCGCGGCTGCCGGTCATGGCCGCGGCCAGCAGCAAGGCGGCGGGAACGAGCACGTACGGCGCGGCCGGGCGCAGCCGGGGAATCGCCACCAGCACAACGGCACCGGCCAGCCAGAGCGCCAGCAGGCCCAGCGGCGTTTTCACCAGGATCGCGGCCGGGAGGTAGTACCACAACGAGCCGAAGTAGTGCCGGCCGAACATGAATCCGTTCCACACCTGGTCTTCGAAGCCGAACTGGAAATGCATGCCGTCGCGGTACGGCTGGGGCAGCGGCAACCAGTCGGCGAGCGCGCGCACGCCGTGGAGCACCGGCAACCCCGGCGGCGTCGTCCAGCGCAGCCGCGGATCCACGGCGAGATAGGACGCCCACACCACGGCGATCGCGATCAGCGCCACCCCGACGACGGCCGCCGCGAACTGAAAGAACCCCGTCTCGCGCGTGCGGCGGGTGTGCCAGACGGACAGCACGACCAGGAGCAGCACCACCGGAACTCCGGCCAGTGCGCTCATCTTCGTGGCAATCGCCGCACCGAGGGCCAGCCCCGCCAAGGGGAGATACAGGACCGGCCGGCGCCGGGCCCGCCACACCAGCCAGACCGAGGTCAGCAGGAAACCGGCCTCCGGCACGTCGAGGTTGGCCAGTGCCCCGTACGCGATCAGGTCGGGCGAAAACGCGTACAGCGCGAGCGCCGTCAGCCCGCCGACGGGGCCGAAGAGATCACGCGCGAACGCGAAGACGACCAGCCCGAACAGCAGCGTGAGCACGATCATCGGCAGCCGCGCCAGCAGCATCAGCCGTCCCGGATCGTTGCCCGACTCATACAGCACGTGCCGGCCGAGCTGCGTCTGGTCGCCGGCGAACGCGGGGTCGAGGTGCACGTCGGCGAAGGCCAGCCCGGACGCGATGATCAGCTTGCCCAGCGGCGGGTGCTCCGGGTTGTACCGCAGGCTGTGCTGCTGCAGGTAGACCACCGCCGTGCCCGCGTACACCGGCTCGTCGATGGTCGGCGTCTGCTCCACGGCCGTGGTGATCATCGCGAACGCCATCTCGGCCAGCAGCGCGACCACCACAACCGCGAACGCCCACCGCCGCCACCCAGCCCGGCCCGGCGGACGTCGGCCGTCCGCGGGCGGCAAGTCCTGCGCGGTCGCCTCCTCCGCGCTCGGCAACTGGCTCGTAGACGGCGACAACCCGCGGTCCTTCCCGGCGAGAACCAACCTTCAGCGTGATGACAGCGTAGCCAGCGATCAGCACGAGGCGGCGAACCGTCAGGCCGGCAATGGTGGCGCCGCGGATCAGCCGGCGTAGATGTGTTCGGCCACCATGATCACCGTGACGTTGGTGGTGGAAGACGGCACTTCCGGAATGATCGAAGCGTCGACAACCCGCAGCCCGCTGACGCCCTTGACCGCGCCGACCAAGTCGACCACGGCCCGGTTGCGGCTGGCCAGCTTCAGCGTGCCGGTCGACTCCGGCCGGACCAGCGCGGCCATCACGACGATCGCCCCCGCCGGTGGGGCGGAACGAACCGTCCATCAGGTGCGTCGCGGTGAGGTGCAGGTCCAGCTCGTCGCCGGTCGCCTCGCTCGACGCTGTCCACAGTAGGGCGCCGACGGCCGGGTCCACTTCCAGGTGATCGGGCGCCAGCGCGTACGCGCGATGAACCTCGTCGTCGCGTCCGTGCCCGAAGAGCGGATCGCGAGCGTTTCCGGGCTGGGCTGGGTGTTGCGCAGCGTCGGCGGCACTCTGGGCGGGCAGTTGAGCGGCAGCCTGCTGGCCGGCCGGCTGCTGCCGGGCACGTCGCTCCCGGCCTGGCCGGCGTTCGTGACCGCGTTTTGGGCCGACCTCGCGGTGGGGCTGCTGGCGCTGGTGGGCAGCCTTGCGTTGAGGCGCCGCGCGAGGCTGGCGGGTACCAGCCTGGCCACCTCGTAGGACTCGTGAGTGTTTATACCGGTTCTAACCGTCATGAACACTCACGAGCACAACCCCGTCCGCCAGGCCCAGGCGGCGATCTCCACCCGGTTCCGCACGGCCAGCTTCCGCTGCACGTTCGCCAGGTGGGTTTTGACCGTGGCCTGGGTGACGTACAGGCTGTCGGCGATCTCGCTGTTCGTCCGCCCCTGCGCCACCTGCCGCACCACGTCGATCTCCCGCTCGGTCAACGGCTCGCTCGGCGCCGGCTCCGGCGTCGCGGTGTCCGAGCGGTCCACCGCGAAGTGCGACAGCAGCCGCGTGGTCACCGTCGGCGCGATCAGCGTCGCCCCGACCGCGGCCGCGCGCACCGCTTCGATGAGCAGCGCGGGCGACATGTCCTTGAGCAGGAACCCGCAGGCCCCGTTGCGCAGCGCCCGGTACACGTACTCGTCCAGGTCGAACGTGGTGGCGATCAGGACGTTGAGCGGGTTCAGCACCCCCGGGCCGGCCAGCAGGCGGGTCGCCTCCAGCCCGTCCAGCTTGGGCATCCTGATGTCGAGCAGGCAGACGTCCGGGCGCAGGCGGCGGGCTTCGTCAACCGCGGCGCGGCCGTCCTCGACCGAGGCGACGACCTCCATGTCGGGCTGGGAGTCCAGGATCATCCGGAACGCCGAGCGCATCATCTCCTGGTCGTCGGCGATCAGCACGCGGATGCTCATGGCCGGTCATCATGGCAGAGCCGGCGTCAGCGGCAGGACCGCCCTCACGCGCCAGCCGCCGTCCGCGGGCCCCGCGGTGAGGGTTCCCCCGGCGTCGCCGACGCGTTCGGTCAAGCCCACCAAGCCGAAGCCGCCGCCGGAAGTGTCCGATGTGGACTTCCCATCGTCGGCCACCGTGATCTCGAGCCGTTCGCCGGACCGGGTCCGGGCGCGCACCTCGACGCCCGTGGCCCCGCCCGCGTGGCGCAGGATGTTGGTGAGCGACTCCTGGACGACGTGGTGCACCGCGTCGAGCACGTGCGGCGCCAGGTGCGTGATGGCGAGGTCGTCGTCGATGTAGGTGCGGACCGGCGGGCCGACGAAATGCCCGACCGGCTCCGCGACCGCCTCGCCCAGCGTCGCGCGGACCGGCGCCGGCTCGTCGTCGCGCAGCACCGAGATCATCCCCCGCATCGACGCGAGCGCCTGCGAGCCGGCCTTTTCGATCCCGGCCAGCATGTCGTCGAGCGCCTCCGGAGTGGGCTGGTGGCCACTGCTCGAGGTGAACCGGACCGCCTGCGTCTGGGCGACGATCGCGGTCACGTGGTGGGCGACGAAGTCGTGCAGGTCGCGGGCGTAGGCGAGGCGCTGCGCCTGCTTGGCGAGCTCACCCGCGTCGATGCGGCGCTGGTCGCGCAGGCGCAGGTACATGCCGAGCAGGATCACCAGCAGCATGCCGAAGAGCAGGACCGCCACCACGTTCCCGAGCCACGTGCTCCCCAGCGTGTAACAGCGGCTCGGCAGGGCCACGACCGCGGCGTACAGCAGCGGCACCACCAGCACCGAGCGGCCGGGCCGCAGCTCGATGATCGACCGCGCGGTCAGCCAGGCCAGCGAGACGATCTCCACGATGCCGAAGGTGTTGTCCAGCCCGTCCGGCAGCACCTGGCACAGCACGGTGAACGCGAGCGAGACCACGGCCAGCCCCGCGACCACCGGCGCGCGCACCGCGGGCATCGCCAGCACGGCCAGCGCGAGCAGGCCGCAGACCACCAGCCCCACCCCGGTCGCCACGGTCTCCGCGGTCAGGCCCTCGAGCACCACGAGCACCGCCGCGAGCAGGCCGAGGACGAGCAGCAGGCGCTGCGCCCAGGAAAGTCTTCCGATCATGACCGTCACGGTAGGACAGTCCGCCCGCGACGGTCCTCATCCCTTCGGCGGACCCGGCCCGCGCCGTCTCGTCAGTTCGGTTGAACCGCCGGGGCGGGCGCCCGCGCGAGCATGGCGATCATGAACGAACAAACGGTGGCCGACGTGGAACAGCTAGGCAAGGTCTACGGCGACGGCGGGGCCGCGGTGGTCGCGCTGGCCGGGGTGAGCGCCGGCTTCCGGCGCGGCGAGTTCACCGCGATCATGGGCCCGTCGGGCTCGGGCAAGTCGACCTTCATGCACTGCCTGGCCGGGCTGGACAAGCCCACCACGGGGAAGGCGCGGATCGCGGGGATCGACCTGGGCTCGCTGGACGACGAGAAGCTCACGCGCGTGCGCCGCGAGAAGATCGGCTTCGTCTTCCAGTCCTTCAACCTGCTGCCGACGCTGAGCGCCTGGGAGAACATCATCCTGCCGTTGTCGCTGTCCGGCCGGCAGCCGGACCGGGCCTGGGCCGACCGGGTGATCACGGCGATGGGCCTCGGCGACCGGCTCGAGCACCGGCCCGCGCAGCTTTCCGGCGGACAGCAGCAGCGCGTCGCGTGCGCGCGGGCGCTGATCACCCGGCCGGAGCTCATCGTCGCCGACGAGCCCACCGGGAACCTCGACTCCCGCTCCGGCGCGCAGATCCTCGGCCTGCTCCAGCGCTGCGCCCGCGAGTGGCGGCAGACCGTGCTCATGGTGACGCACGACCCCACCGGACCGGACCAGGTCGCGCTCGACCGGTTCACCGCCGAACGCGCGGGTTACCAGGTCGGCGACCAGGTGCGGGTGATCGTCAACGGGGCCGTGCGCCAGGTCAAGGTCACCGGCATCTTCACCGCCGACGACGCGCGGCTCGCCGGGGGCGGCACGCTGGTCGCGTTTGACCTCAAGACCGCGGGCGCGCAGTTCGCCCCAGCAGGCGGCTACACGACGGCCGACCTGGTGGCCGCGCCCGGCGTCAGCCAGGACGCGATCGCCACCAGTGTCCGCGCCGCGCTGCCGCGAACGTTCATCGCCGAAACGGGGACCTCGCTCAACTCCGCCCCGGCGGACAGCAAGCTCATCGAAATCCTGCTGCTGTTCGCCGCCGTGGCCCTCTTCGTCGCGGTTTTCTTGGTGGCCAACATGTTCACCATGCTCGCCGCGGCCCGCGCCCGGGAAAACGCGCTGCTGCGCGCGGTCGGCGCGTCACGCCGGTACGTGCTCCGGAGCGTGCTCGCCGAAGCCGCTGTGCTCGGCCTGATCGCGACGGTCCTCGGCTACCTGCTCGGGATCGGCGTGGCCGCGGTGCTCAACCGCGGGTTCTCCGTGATCAACGGTCCCGACGTGCCGCTGCGGGTGTTCAGCGCCGGCGCGCTGGCCGCCGCGCTCGGCGTCGGTGTCGGCGTGACGATGATCGCCGCGTACGTCCCGGCCCGGCGCGCCGCCGCGATCCCGCCGATCGCGGCGCTGCGGTCCGGGCTGCCGCCGACCGCGAAGTCGTTGCGCCGCCGGAACATCATCGGTGTGGTGACCTTCCTGCTCGGCGCGATGGTCACCGCGGCCGGGATCGAGTCGCAGGACCTGATGTACCTCGGCGCGCCGCTGCTCATGCTCGGGCTGATCGTGCTGACCCCGTGGCTGGGCCTCGGCCTGACCAAGCTCTTGCGCGGCCCGTTGACCAGGCTTTCCGGCATGCGCGGCACGCTGGCCGTGGAGAACACGCGCCGCAACCCGCGCCGGACCGCCGCCACCGCCGCGACGCTGATGATCGGGCTGTCCGTCTGCGCGGCGGTCACCGTGATGATCTCCTCGGTCGCGGCGAAGGACGCGAAGGAAACTGCGGCCGGCGACAACGCCGACATCCACGTCACCGCGATCCCGTTCTCCGACCTCAGCTCCGGCACTACCACCGACCTCGCGAAGGTGCCCGGCGTGCAGGCGGTCAGCCCGCTCACACCGGTTTCGGTCAAGCTCGGGGAGCGCCGGTTCCTTCAGCTGACGGCGGTCGATCCGGGCAGTGCCAAGGATTTCCTGCCGCTGACGGTCCAGGCGGGCTCACTCGAACGGCTGGCCGACGGCATCGCGGTCTCAACGGCGACAGCTGCGGAGTACGACCTCAAGGTCGGCTCCGAGGTGTCCGGGCCGCTCCAGTCGCTGGGCGCGGCGGACCAGCCGGTGTCGCTGCCCGTCGTGGCGGTCTACAACGCCCCGGAGTCCGTCGATCAGAGGGCGCTGATCCCGGCTCGGCTCGCGCCGAAAACCGCTTCGCCGCAGACGATTCTGGTGAAGGCCGCTCCCGGCCAGGATCCGGTGGCGCTGCGCGAGCGGATCCAGCGGACGCTCGCGAACCCGGTGCTGACAGTGCAAACCCGCGCCGAGGCCGCCGACGCGGCGAGCAGTCAAGCCGAGGAATTCCTCAACATCCTGTACGCGCTGCTGAGCGTTTCGGTGCTGATCGGCGCCCTCGGCGTGGTGAACACCATGACGATGTCCACGATGGAGCGAGTGCGCGAGATCGGGCTGCTGGGCGCGGTCGGGCTCGGCCGCAAGCAGGTCGGTTCGGTGCTGCGCTGGGAGTCGGTGATCACCGCGATGCTCGGCGCCGTGATCGGGCTGGTGGCCGGGTGCGCGCTCGGCGCGATGGGCGTGCTGAGCCAGAAGGGCGTTCCGCTCGCGGTGCCGTGGGCGCAGCTGGGCGTGTTCGTGCTGGTGACGTTGGTGATCGGGGTTCTCGCTTCGCTGTGGCCGGCCCGGACCGCCGCCCGCACGCCGATCCTGACCGCGATCCACAGCGACACCGAGTAGCCGGTGCGCACCCGGGCAGGGCGTGAAGGTGCCTGCCCGGGTGCCGCGCCGCCCGTTACGCCGTGACGGTCAGGCTCTGCTTGAAGAAGTCGGCCAGCTTCGCGACCGCGGGCATGACGTACTCGTCCTTGTCATAGAGGTCGTTGTGCACGGCGCCTTCGATCCAGTGCAGCTCCTTCGGGCCGGTCGCCTTCTGGAACGCTTCGACGCTCATCCAGGAGGTCACCGCGTCGCGTCCGACGATCATGAGCAGTGGGCGCGGGGCGATCAGCTCCACTGCGTGGAAGGCGTCGAAGGTGGCGATCCGGTCGACGCTGGTCCAAGCCAGCGCCTTGGCCGAACGGGGGTGCCCGGCGCGCGGAGTGCAGTAGTACTCCCAACCTTCGTAGACGTGCGGACCGGCCGCGCGGGCCTGTTCCTCGGTGTCGGGGAAGAGCTTGAACATCCGGACGTCCTCGCCGCCGGCTTCGGCAGTGCGGGCGGCCGCGGCCGCGCCGAGCATGCTCTGGAAGACGGCCGGGTCCTGGGCACCGTCGGCGCCCAAGCGGAACTGGCGGGCGATGTCGACGGCGCTGACCGTGCCGAGGGCCCTGACGCGGTGGTCGGTCGCGGCAGCGGCCAGGCCGTACCCGCCGGACGCGCAGATGCCCAGGATCCCGATGCGCTCGGCGTCGACCTCGTCACGGGTGGTCAGGTACGAGACTGCGGCCTTGAGGTCCTCGATCCGGTGCGCCGGGTCCTCCAGGCCGCGCGGCTCACCCTCGCTCTCGCCCTGGTACGCGGCGTCGAAGGCGAGCGTGACAAAGCCCTGTGCGGCGAGCCGCTCGGCGTACAGGCCGGCAGCCTGCTCCTTGACGCCGCTGCCCGGGTGGCCGACGACCAGGGCCGGGCCGGGGGCGGCCTCACCGTCCGGGAGGTACAGGTGGCCGGCGAGATTCAGCCCGGCGCTGGGGAAAGTGACGGAATTCCTCATGGGTGACGCTCCCTTTCACTGGGACTCGGGCTCACGGGGTGCGGCCCGCTTCCCCAAGATCGCCCCGCCCGGCCCGCCGTCACCAGGGAGGGATTTGCCTATGGAGTCCAGTACCAGGCGCGCGGCCCGGATCGCGCTCACACTGGGGCCATGGTTTCCGATGAGCTGGGCGATTTCCTGCGCGCCCGCCGCGCCGCGCTCGACCCGCGGACGGCGGGCCTGCCCGACGACGGCCGCCAGCGCCGTGTCCCGGGCCTGCGCCGGGAGGAGCTGGCCCAGCTCGCGCACGTGAGCGTCGACTACATCGTCCGGCTGGAGCAGGGCCGCACCCGCAGCGTCTCCCGCCCGGTCCTCGACGCGCTCGCCGACGCGTTGCGGCTCGCCCCGGACGAGCGGGACTACCTGTTCACCGTCGCCGACGTCGTCCATCCGCCCCGGACGGCCGCCCGACCCGGTGTCGCCGCCCACCTGCGGCAACTGCTGGACACCATGCACGACGTGCCCGCCATCGTGCTGCACCGGGGCATGGACGTGCTGGCCTGGAACCGCGGCGCCGTCGCCCTGCTCACCGATTTCGGCAAGCTGCCCCCGGCCGAGCGCAACCTGATCCGGCTCACCTTCCTCGACCCGGGCTTCCGCGCGCTCTACGCGGACTGGCCCCGCGCCGCCCGCGAATGCGTCGCCGCCCTGCGGATGGAGGCCGGCCGGAACCCGCACGACCGCGCGCTGAGCGACCTGGTCGGCGAGCTGAGCGTGCACGACGCCGACTTCCGCGCCTGGTGGGCCGGGCACCAGGTCCGCGGGCCGCGGCAGCTCACCAAGACCTACCACCACCCCGTCGTCGGCTCGCTCACCCTCGACGTCCAGCAGTTCACTGTGGACACTCATCCGGACCAGCTGCTCGTCGCCTACACCGCGGAACCCGATTCCCCGGCGCACGAAGCACTGCGGTTCCTGCTGCAGTGGTCGGCACCCGAGCAGCACGCTCCTGTGGTGCCGAGCGAACGCGCGCCCGAATGACGTACGGCTACTGCGGAGTCGACAGCTGAACGAACTCCGGGGTCTCACCCAGCCGGACCCGCACCGCCTTGCTCACCGGATCACCGCGCTCGTCGAACGAGATCATGCCGCTCGCGCCCGGGACGGCGAGGGTGCCGTACAGCCGGTTCTTCGCCTGGAGCACGTCCTGCGCGGTCACCCGGGCGGGCGCGGCCCCCGGGGATCTGGCGGATCCCCCACACCACGGTGAGCACGGCGTCGTGCGCGAGGATGGCGACGCCGTCGTCCAGCCGCTCCTGCGGGAACAACGCCTGGAAGCAACCCGTGCAGCAGGGTTCCTGGAAGTTGGCCACCGCGGTTTTGTCGAACGCGTTCGGCTCGCTGGTCCAGGCCTGCGGATGGGCCGGCCCGGGGGCGAACACCGTGACGTTCGATCGCTGGCCGCGCCGCATCTCCGGGCCCGGCGGGCCGCATCTCCAGGCCCGGCGGGCCGCTCTGCGCCAGGTCGCCGGTCAGCTGCCCAGACCGATCTCCTCCTCACCGTCCCAACGCGAACTCCTGCTCACCGTCGTCCATGCGAACTCCTCCTCACCGCCCCAGCGCGATCTCCTCCTCTCCGTCCTACATCCGAACTCCTTGCCGCTGCTCCCTTCGCAGGCGCGCGTCACGATATTGGAGTCCTGCCGCGTGAGCGATGCTCCTTCACCCGTCCCACCAATGCGGCACAACACGTTGTCGAGGCGGCATCGAAGCGGCGCCGGCACCGTCCGAAGCCCCGAATCAAACCGCCGCTCAGTGCCCGGCGAACTCGACCATCTCGCTAGTCAGCACCGTCACCCCCTCCGCGGAAAGCTCAGCCTCAACAGCTTTCGAGGTCGCAGCAGCAGGCTCACTACCGTCGTAAGTCGCGTGCGCATCGGACACCAGAGTCACCGGGTGACCGCGACGGAGGGCCGCCAGCGACGTCGCGCGTACGCAGAACTCGCTCTGCATCCCCGCCACCACCAACGGCGCCGAAGGAGGCAGCAGACTCGCCAATGTGGTGCCGTCGAACGAATCCGGAGTCTCTTTGTCCACAATGTGCTCGCCCTCCTGCGCGTCGTGGATCAGGGCCCAGCCAGGTGAACCGGGCACGTCGGGATCGCCGTCTGTGCCGTTGTTGCGCACGTGCACGACGAGGGCACCAGCCGAGCGCGCGCGGGCCAGCACCGCGGCGATCGCCGGCCCCACTGTGTCGGCAGCGGGCACCGGCTCAGGCGGGCGGAGCATGTTGTTCTGGACGTCGATGAGAAGCAGTACTGGAGTCATACCGAGAGCATCGCACCCACCACCGACAAAAACGGCTCCGCGCCACTGTGGACGTTCAGTCCGGCATGACGTCGTAGCCCAGTTCGGCCAGCAGGGCGGCATTGTGTTCGCCCACGTCGGGGATGGGGTCGAGGCGTGGTTCGCGGCCCGCGACCGTCACCGGCGGCACAAGCGAGCGCAGCGGCCCGGCCGGTGAGCCGACCTCGCCCCAGCGCCCTCGTTCGGTGAGCTGCGGGTGCTCGGCCAGCTGGGCGATCCCCCGTAACCGCGCGTTGGCGATCGACGCCGCGTCGAGCCGGTCGAGGACCGTGGCCGAGTCGAGTGGGGCGAACGCCGCCTCGATGACGGCACGCAGCTCTTCGCGGTTCTCAGAGCGGAAGTCGTTGGTGGCAAATGAATCCACCAGCTCCGGCTGCTCCAGAACGTCCGCGCAGAGCCGCCGCCACTCGCGGTCGTTCTGGACGGCCAGGAAAATCGTCTCGCCGTCGCCGCAGGTGAACGGGCCGTACGGGGCGATGGCCGCGTGCGAAAGTCCCGTTCGCGCCGGCTGGGTGCCCCCGTACACAGTGTAGTAGAGCGGGAAGCCGACCCATTCGGTGAGTGCGTCGAAGAGGGAGACCTCGAAGGCCTGGCCGCGGCCGGTGCGCTCGCGTTCGTACAGCGCGGAAAGCACGCCGCTGTAGGCGTACATGCCGCCGGCGATGTCGGCGACCGGAATGCCGGTTTTCGCGGGCTGGTCCGGGGTGCCGGTCAGCGCGGGGACGCCGGTTTCGCACTGCACCAACAGGTCGTAGGCCTTTTTGTCGCGGTACGGGCCGTCGGTGCCGTAGCCGGAGATGCCGCAGACGATCAGGCGCGGGTGCTCGGCCAGCAGCCGCCCGGCGCCGAGGCCGAGCCGCTCCGCCGCGCCGGGTGCGAGGTTCTGCACGAAGACGTCCGCGCGCGCCAGCAGTTCGTCCAGCACCTGTCGCTGACCGGGTGCTTTCACGTCGAGCGCGAACGACTCTTTGTTGCGGTTGAGCCAAACGAAGTGACTCGACAGGCCGTGCACCGTCGCGTCGTAGGACCGTGCGAAATCGCCCGCACCCGGCCGTTCGATCTTGATCACCCGCGCGCCGAGGTCGGCGAGCTGCCGCGTCGCGAACGGCGCCGCGACGGCCTGTTCCAGCGAAACAACGGTGATTCCGGACAGTGGCAGCATGCGAAGTCCTTTCCACGAGACCTGCCGACGAGGGTAGGTGCCCGCGGCCGCCTGGCCACCGGAAGTTCGAGGCCGGGCCCGCAAACCACGGGCCCGGCCGAGCCCGCCGCCCCGACGGTGGGGGAGGAACCGCGACGGCGGGCTACTCCTCACGTACCCGACCGACGGCGTCCTCAATCGTGTGACGTCACTCCGCTGCTCTGGGCAGCGTTTACCGACCCTTCAGATTCACTGCGGGCCTGGCGGATCGTGGTCAGCGGTCGTCCGGCCGACGGGGATTCTTTCCCGGTTCATCCTCGGGAGGCCGGGTGCCCCGCCCCCACCGCCGACGCTCCGGCGGCCCGACCAGCCTGCGCCCGCGATCAACGTTGCCCGCCGCCGGTACGCCTGACTGCGGCTCGACGGGCTGGTGGCGCCGGTCGCCCGCTTCGTGTTCCTGGTCGACCAGGCGGAGACGGGGGTTGCCGGGCCAGTCGTGCTCGCTGTCGCTACCCGGATGACCCTTGCGGACCGGGTTGCTGGTCTCGTTGCGCGAATCGTCGTTGTGGACGGGGTTACGGGTCTCGTCCACGGAGAGAGGGCGCTGAGCACCGGGCTGGTGGGACGGCATCGAGCTGAAACTCGCGGCGTCGCGGTTCGTCCTGAGGGACGGTGAGTTGCGGGGTTGTGGCAAGCCGGCGTCGGGCCACGTCGTGGTATCGGGAGTTCGCCGGGTTCGGCCCGGGCCGGTGTGACGAAGGTCCGGCAGGTAGACCGGCTGGGTCGGCGTGGTGCCGGAGGAGTCGAAGTGTTCCGGCGCAGCGGGTTGGGACGCACGCGGCTGCGATGCGCTCGCCTGCGCGGCCGGGCCCGCTGCCGGGTGGGGATAGCTACCCGCGGCAGACGTCGGTGCGATGCCCTGCCGAGCTGGCTGCGGACGTTCCCAACCACTGGCCTCTTCCTGACGCGGCTGCGGGCGGCCTGCACCAGTAGCCATCGAGGGACTGTCGCCCCTGGGCGGGTGCTGATGATCCCGACCGGCAGCCCTCGGCGCGCTCTGCTCGGGTGCGGCGCGGGAATCGTTCGCGCGAGCCGACTCCGGGCCGCGACGCTCTGGGGCCAACGGCGGGCGGTTCGCAGCACGCACCGCCGGGTTGCGGTCCTCCAGAGCCGGGGGTGCGGGGCTGTCGGCAGCACGGTGACCATCCGGCGCCGAGGGGACGCGGGTCGCACCATCGGCCGCGTCGTGGCGGGACGGTGCGGGGGGTGTGGGGCCCGCGTTGTCGGCCGTGCGGTGGTGGTCCAATGGCGGGGTGGGGAGCGGCGCCAAGTAGGGGCGGTTTCGCGATGGGTCCCGTGGTGGGGTGAGGCGGGTGGTGGGGTTCGGGACTGGGCGTTGACGGGCTGTGGGGTAGCGGGCGAACGGGTCGTCCGTGGTGTCTGGGCTGGTGCGAGAGCCCGAGCTGGAAGCAGACGGCAAAGGCGAGCGGGAGGCGGCGCGGCGACGTGAGCCTGAGCGACGGGCAGCGCGAGAGGCGGAGCGCGAGCCAGCGCCAGAGGCAGAGGCAGAGGCAGAGGCGGCAGTGGTGCGCGAGTCAAGATCAGAGCGGGAGGCAGAGGCAGAGCTGGCGCCCGACCCAGAACTGGAGCTGGGGCCGGAGGCGGCGCGGGAACGCCAGTCGGAGACGGAAGCGGCGGTGGCGCGCGCGGCACGGCGGCGCAGGACGATCAGCACCGCGACCACTACGAGCACGACAGCGCCCACGGCCACTGCCCACCAGGCTGTCATCCGCGCGGCTCCCGTCGTTGTGCGGTCGCCGCAAGGATGCCCGGTGCGGGCATGATCAACCGAAGCACCACACGCGTGAGTGACACCCGGCCGGGGAAGGCTATTCGTAGACGACGTAGGCGGGCGTCGGGGTCAGGGCCAGGACTTCGGCGGGGGTCATCAGGGCTGCGCCGTGACGGGTGTCCTCCTGGAAGAAGAGTTTGAAGCCCGGCTGGACGTGCGGGGGTTTGGTCGCCATCAGCCGCTTCCAGGTGGCCTTCTTCGCGCCGGCGCTGCCGATTCCGTCGACGATCTTCACCACCGACACCCCCGGGTGCGCGCGCAGGCCTGCTTCGTCACTGACGATCGAGGGCGCGACCTGGTGGTAGGCCATGATCTTGTCCGGCAGGTGCCGGGTGCGCGCGAACTCGCCCAGGTACGCGGCGACGCCGTCCAGCTCGGCGCCGGTCGTGCGGCCGAACTTCTGCCCCGGTATGACGCCGGGCTCCACCGCCCACTCCGGGTCCAGCGCGACGCCGACGTCCGGCTCCGCCAGCCAGTGTTCGTACGCCTGCACCTCGGGCAGGAAGTCGGCGCGGCCGGGCTGGATGTTGAGCAGCAGTACGCCCTTCAACGCGCGCGCCTCGTCGAGGTACTCGCGCACGGTCTCGTCCGACGCGCGGCTGCGGAACATTCCGTCGGGACCCGGCGTGCGGTGCGCGGCAGTGGCGATCAGCTCGACGACTGGTGTCACCGGCCGGTACTTGGGGAAAGTCCCGATCTGGTTCGTCAGTTCCCGGCCGGCTGCGGCCAGGTCGCCCGTCATCTCGCCGAGTGCCTTCGCTCCCGGGGCGCCGCAGAAGCCGACGAGCAGGCTTGTGGCCAGGGCGTTCGGTGGAGGTGGTGGGAGCGTCTGCCGCGGAGGCGGTGACGGCCGGGGTGACGGCGGCTCTGCTCGCGGCTGGACGTCCTGTGGCGGCGCGCCGCACGCGCTCGCGGCGAGTCCGGTGAGCACCGTCATGAATACCGCTCGACGGGTGAACTCCCAACCCATTCTCATCCGCGCCTCCGATCGAGAATTCCTTACCTTCAAAGGGAAGTACCCGAAGATCGATAGATCGAACCCTCCGGCTGATCAGCTGAGGTTCCGGGAAATTGGCTTCAGCAAAGGGAATTATCGAATACTTTGCGGTGTAACAGAATCCGGTCCGCCGAGGAAAATGTGGTAGTGCTTATATAAGCCCTGTTAGACTCTTGGGCATGGCTGAGGAAGACATCGCGGACCCGACCGAGCAGAGCGCCTGGCGACCGCTGCGACTGTTGCAGGCCGCGATGGACGACGACATCGCTCGGCTCTACACCGAGCGTGGCATCGACGGCCTCAAGCCCAGCTACGTGATGGAGCTGCTGCGTCTGCACGCGCGCGGGCCGATGACCATCACGGAGCTGGCCGCGTCCGTCGACCGGACTCACTCCGCGCTGAGCCAGAAGGTCGCGGCGATGCGGAAGGCCGGCCTGGTCACAACCGCCACCGGCGACGACGCCCGCAGCAAGAAGGTGACCCTGACCCCCAAGGCGGCGGACACCGTCGACCGGCTGGCCGCCGAGTGGCGCGCGACGGAGGCCGCGCTCGCCGAGCTCGAAGATGAGATCCCGTACGCGCTCAGCAAGGTTGTCGTTGACCTCGAGAAGGCGTTGCAGCGCAAGAGTTTTCACGATCGCATTGCCGAGAAGCTCGCCGGGGACGACGCCTGGACCTGAGCAGAGATCCGAGCGGTGGCACGAGTAGCGAGCTGAAGGTCGGTCCGCAAGCTGGCCTCGATCATCGGCGCTACACGGCAGCCAAGACGGCGAGGTAAGGAGTCGCCCAGGCTCAGTGAGAGCGGCGCCCAGGACACCGGCGCGCGCACCGGCCAAACAAGGAGCACAAGGCGGCAGCTCAAACGATAGCCCGGGCGGCGACACGAGTCCGCGACGCAAGCGTCGGCGCGAGGAGTGGCCGAGACTCAGCCATGACGGTGCACCGCATCAGCCCGCGCTTCGGCCAAGGCAGGAGCACAACCCGCGGACGCAAGCGTCGATGCGAGGAGTGGCCGAGGCCTGGCAAGAGCCGCGACCCGGGCACCGCGCCGGCCAATGCCGCGGCACAAAGGCCAGCCCGAGCGGTGGCACGAACCGCAGAACAAGCGGCGACCGAGCGCAGGACCCGCGCGGCTACCCCAGCAGCTCCGGACGGCGCCATGGGAGGCCGCGGACGTGGTGGTCGGCGAAGGCGAGGATGGTTTCGTACCAGAGTTTGACGTGGCCGGGGGCGAGGGTGAAGTGGTCTTCGTCCGGGAAGTACAGAAATTTGTGCGGGGTGCTGCCGTCTTCGGACTTCGAGCGGGACAGCAGGGCCCACCAGAGGGACAGGGCCTCGCCGATGGGGCAGCGGTAGTCGCGGACGCCGTGGGTGATGAGCATCGGGGTGGTGATGGCGTCGGCGAACTGGTGGGGGGACGAGGCTTGCGCGGTCTCCGGGGTCATCTCACGTTGGAAGAAGTGGGCGAGGTCGGCGGCTTGGCTCTGTTGCTGGAGGTTCCACATCGAGGCGTGGCTGATGATCGCGGAGAAACGGTCGGTCTGGGTCGCGATCCAGTTGGCCATGAAGCCGCCGAAGGAAGCGCCCATGGCTGCCGCACGGTGGGGGTCGATGTCCGGGCGGGCTTGGGCGGCGTCGGTGAGGGTCAGCAGGTCGGTGTACGGCGTGCCGCCCCATTGGCCCCAGCCACGCCGGATGAACTCGACGCCGTAGCCGGTCGAGAGTGCGAAGTCCGGTAGCAGCACCGCATAGCCGCGCGCGGCGAACAGCCACGGGCTCCAGCGCCACGACCAGGCTTTCGCCGAGCTGACCGGGCCGCCGTGGATCAGCACGACCAGTGGCGCGGGCGCGTCCTCGGCCGGGTGCTCGGGCAGCACCAGCCAGCCTCGGATCTCCGTGCCGTCCGACGCCGTGGTGACGACCTCCTCCAGCCGACCGGGCAGGTCCAGCGGCGCCACCGGGCTCGGCAGCTCCTCGAACCCACCACCGGACCCATCAGCGAACGCGCCGGGGATCCGGCCGACCGACCCGCCAGAGAGCCCACCACCGGACACACCGGAGGACTCACCAGCGAACCCGCCGGAGAGCCCGACAGCCGCCCCATCAGCGGGCCTACCAGCGAACGCGCCGGAGATCCGCTCAGCGGACCCACCAGAGAGCCCACGGCCGGACACACCGGAGGACTCACCAGCCAACCCACCGGAGGACTCACCACCGGACACTCCAGAGAGCCCATCAGGCAACTCACCAGAGGACTCACCAGCGAGCGCGCCAGAGGGCCCACCGGCGGACACAGCAGAGAGCCCGACAGCCGCCCCACCAGAGGGCCCACCACCGGACCCAGCAGCGAACCCGCCAGAGCCGCCCGCACCGGCACGCAGGTCGATCCGCACAGGGATTCGGGGGCTGTCCATGGCTGCGCGTGACGCGTACGCCCACTGCCCGTCCGGCGAGACCTGCGCGTCCGGATACGCGCCATGGTCCGCAGTCAGCCGTGTGACCACCCCAGTCGTCACGTCGACCCGCCACAGCGGGGCCCGGCCGTGGTCGTCGGCGACCGTCAGCAGGGCGGAGCCGTCCGGGGTCCAGCACACCGACTCCGGACGCCGGTCCCAGTCCTCGGCCAGGATCCGTGCCTTGCCGCCCTCCAGCGGGATGAGGCCGAGCCAGCAGTCGCTGGGGGCTTCCGGGGTAAACCTGCGGCTGACGATCACGGCCACTTGTGTGCCGTCGGGCGAGAACCGCGGGCTCGCGTACTCGTGGGCGGCGTCGTCGGCGAGGGTGCGGCGCTCGCCGGTGGCCACGTCGATCGCGACCAGCGTGTAGCGCTGCGAGCCGCCTGGTTCGGCCACTGCCCAGGTGGTGACCACGGTGCGGCCGTCCGGGCTGATCTCCCAGGTGCAGACGTCGTCCAGCGCGCGCCCGACGTGCCCGGTCAGGTCGCGCAGCTCCAGGTCCCCGTCGGTCAGCTGGCCGGTGAACAGCCGGGTGCGCGCCGGGCCGATGTCGTGGTTCCAGAACCGCACGGGGAACTCCTCGTGCAGCAGCGCCGTGACCCCCGCGTCCGCCCGCCCCGTGCGCAGCTCCCGGTCACTCGCGTCGTCGGTCGCCGACGGCAGCCTGCCCGACCCGAGCACCACCGTCCCCGTGCCGCTGACCGAAACTCCCCGCACCCCACCGGAAGGCGACACCAGCATCCGCGCCTCGCCGCCGTCCGCGGGCAGCAGCCACAACGCGGGCTCGCCGGAGCGCGACGACACGAACAGCAGATCGCCGGACGGGGTGAACCCGGCCGCAGACTCGCCGACCGCGCCCAGCGTGAGCCGACGCGGTGGACGCCCGCCCTCGGGATCCACCTCCCACAACGCCGTGATCTCCCGGCTGCCCGCTTCGTCGAGCGAAGACACGGGCACGACGAGACGCCGGCCGTCGGGGGACAGCCAGAGCCCGGGGGTCAGCCGGGGAAGGCCGACGTAGGCTTCGAGGTCGGTGAAGGGCCCGTTGCGGGCGTCGTCTGCAGCCACCCGTTCTTCCTACCCCAAGCCACCGACAGTTTTCGCCGGATTCAGTGCAATTGGCCCCGTAGCGAGGAAATCCGGTCGACGGCGGCGGTGAAGTCGGCCCGCGGGAGGCTCCCGTCGGTCAGCCCGGCGGCGAGCGCGCTGACCGCGTCGTCCCCTTGCTGCACGTCACGGGCGGACGCCAGGATCAAGTCCATCCCCGCCTTGGCCGCGAGCGTCGCGCGGTTGCCCGTGGCGCCATAATCCTTCAGTGCACCGGCTTCCAGCGCGTCGGTGATCGTGACGCCGTGGAAGTTGTTGTGCTGCCGCAATTCCCGCTCGACGACGGTCGGCGACAGCCCGGCCGGACGGCTGGCGTCCAGCGCCGGGTACACCGCCCACGACAGCATCACCATGTTCACCCACGCGCTGACAGCGGCCGGGTACGGCGCTTCGTCCTTCGCGCGCAGCTCCGAGAGCGGCATGTTCAACGTCACCGGGCCGACGTCGGTGTTCGCGCCGGCCGGAACCGCGCCGAGACCGGGGAAATGCTTCGCCGTGGCAGCGGCGCCCGCGGCCTGCTGCGCGGTGATGAAGTCGTAGCCCAGCTTCGAAACCGTGCCCGGGTCGTTGCTGTACGAGCGGCCGAACTGGTCGATGAAGTTGCCCGCCTGCCGGTAGACGTCCAGCACCGGCGAGAGGTTCACGTTCATCCCGACGCTCTTGAGGTTCTCCCCCGCGCCGGTTCCGGCGGCGCGCGCCGCGGCCTCGGGATCGGCCGCCTGGCCCACCTGCTTCTCCGACAGCGTCGGCTCGCCCGGCAGCCGCCGGACCTTGCCGCCCTCCTGGTCGGTCATCAGCAGCAGCGGCCGGTGCACCGGGCTCTGCGCGGCGGCCGCGCGCAGCTGCTGCACGACACCGGCGATTTGCTGGCTGCTCTGGACGTTCTCGCCGAAGAAGATGACCCCCGCCGCCTCGCCGGCGCGGATGCGCTGCAGCAGCGTGTCCGGCGGGGTGAGGCCGGGGTAGGAATAGATCACCCGCTGGCCGGCCAGCTGCTGCGGGGTCAGTCCGGCCGGGCCGGGGGCGGCGGCCGCGGTGCCGGCCAGTACCGCGACGGCGGCCAGCGCGAGCATGGTCTTCCCGGGCGTGACAAGGCTCATGGTGTGGGGCTCCCTCCAGGTGGCGTTCACGGTAACGCCTTCGGACGGCTGAAGGAAACTTTCCGGCTGATGCACGCCGGATGTCCGGAATCTGCCCGAACGGGTCCCCCCATTCGGCCGCAGAAAGTCCTAAGTGGACGTCAGACCCAGTACGCCACCCGCGACCGGTAGCTGCGCAGCACGGCCAGCGCCAGCGCCCAGCCGGCGATCGTCACGACCCCGGCCACCAGCCAGTGCGTCCAGCTCTGCTGCTGGCCGACCAGCGGCGCCCGGACGATCTCCACGAAGTGGTACACCGGGTTCAGCTGCAGCAGGTCGACGGCGATCGAGCCGAACCCGCTCTTGGCGCCCTGGTTCATCGCCCGCACCTGGTCCATCGACCACATGATGGGCGTGGCGTAGAAGAGCATCGTGATGAAGCTCTGGATCACCGGCGGGATGTCGCGGAACCGGGTGGACACCACGCCGAGCAGCAGCACCACCCACGCGCCGTTGAGCAGGACCAGCGCGAGCGCCGGGATCGCCAGCAGGCCCGCCCAGCTCAAGCCGGGGTGCAGCAGCGCGCCGGGCCGGTCCACGAGGTGGTACGGGTGGTTCAGCTTGCCGAAGAAGACGATCAGCACCACTACGTACACGATCAGGTTGTGCCCCAGGTACAGCGCCTGCCGCCACACCGTGCGCAGCGCGTACACCGAAACCGGGGCCGGCAGCTGTTTGATCAGGCCCTCGTTCGCGATGAACGCCTCGGAGCCCTCGACGATGCAGCCGTTCATGAAGTTCCACAGGATCAGCCCGGTGGTGATGCTCGGCAGCAGCGTGGAGATGGACGTGCCGAACAGCGCCGCGTTCACCACTCCGAGCGCCAGCGCGGTCACGGCCATGCCGACGGTGATCCAGAGTGGACCGAGCGACGAACGCCGGTAGCGCTGCCGGATGTCCTGCCAGGCCAGCATCGCCCACAGCTCCCGCGCGCGCAGCCCGGCGCCCAGATCCGCGAACGCCCGCCGGAAGCTCTTCGACGGGGCATCGACGGCGGCTGTCGGGGTGGCGGTCATCAACCCAACCTAACGACGATTCCGCGCCGCGGCCACCACACCCGAACGCGCCGGTTAGGGTACGTTGGTGGCACCCAGTTTTTTCCTCACCCGCGTAGTGGCCGCGCTCGAGCAGGGCGGCTCCGCCGTGCTGTTCCACCACGAAGACGGTGTGACGACTTACCGCGAGGCGCACCAAATCCTGTTGCGGCTCCACACCGGACTCGGTGACGTCGACGGCGACGTGGTGGCGATCGACGCCCGCAACCGGCCGGAAACCGTGCTGGCCCAGCTCGCCGCGCAGCTGCGGGGCTTCGAGGTGCTGCTGGTGGCCGCGTCGTCGAGCCGGCCCGCGCGGGCCGCGGTCCTCGCGTCGACCGGCGCGACCCTGTTGACCGACAACGATCTCGACCGGCTATCCGGCGCCACACCGTCCACTCCTGACTCACTGCCGTCCGGCGTCACCACGGTCTTCCCCAGCGGCGGCACCACCGGGACGCCCAAGCTGATCCGGCACAGCGGCATCTACGACGGCATGGCGCACATCTTCGCGCCGGACCCGGCCGGGCCGGGCCGCATCCTGGTCACCGCGCCCCTGACGCACATGACCGGCAACGCGGCCGTGCTCGGCGCACTGCTCTGCGGCAACACTGTGGTGCTGCGTAACGCTTTCCAGGCCGAACAGCTGCTCTCCGACATCGCCGGGCACCGCGTCACGTCGCTGTCCCTGACTCCGCCCCGGCTCTCCGCGGTGCTGGACAGCCCGGCGCTGTCGACCACCGACCTCAGCAGCGTGCGGTCACTTTCGCTCGGCGCCGCGCCGCTCTCGCCACAACGGCTGGCTGACGCACTGGCCGTGTTCGGCCCTGTGGTCGGGCAGGGGTACGGGCTCACCGAGGCCCCGATGATCGCCAGCATCTCCGCCGACGAGCTGATCGAGCGGCCCGAACGGCTCGGCTCCGTCGGCCGGATCGTGCCGGGCATGGAGGCCCGGATCGAGGCCGGGCAAGTCCTTGTCCGCGGATTGTCCATGATGGACGGTTACCAGGGCGAGCCCCCGATCGGCGACGGCTGGCTGCCCACCGGCGACCTCGGCTCGTTCGACGACGAGGGTTACCTCTATCTGTCCGACCGCATCGGCGACGTGATCGTAACCGGCGAGCACGGCACGAAAGTCGCGTCGACCACGGTGGAACACACGCTGCTCGCCCATCGGCTGGTCAAAGCGGCGGCGGTTTTCGGCGTCCCCGGCCCCGGCGGCGAGGGCGAGCTGGTGCACGCGGTGGTGGTGACGAGCGGCCCGGTGACGCCGGGCGAACTGCGTGACCACGTCCGGGCCGAGCTGGGCGGCGAGCACTTCGTACCGTCCGAAGTGGAGTTCACCACGGCGCTGCCGCTGACCGCCGTCGGAAAAGTCGACAAACGGTCCCTGCGCGAGCCGTTCTGGGCCGGGCACGACCGCGGTATCGCCTGAAACGGCAAGGAGCCGGAGTGCGTGCGCACCCCGGCTCCTTGCCGTGTTGCCTTACTTGTCGCCGAAGCGGATCGAGACGACCTGCTTGTCGAAGCCGATCGTCGCGAGGTCCGCGACGCTGCTGGTGATCACCATCGACTGGCCGGTGCAGCCCGGGCCCTTCCAGAGCTTCACCGGGCCGCCGTCGAGCTTGATCGAGGAGACCTGCGCCGGCTGCGGAACCGCGACGCAGCCCGGGCCCGAGACGCCGGAGGAACCGTTGGGCTCGCTGAAGTTCGTGCCGCTGTCCAGGATCGCGCTGCCGTTGCCGAGGGTCACCGTGCCCGAGCCGGCCGGGGCCGAGGCGGGGGCCGACGTGCCGGGGGCCGGCTGCGAGGACTGCGGGGCCGGGGTGCCGCCCTTGGGCAGGACCTTGCCGCCGGTCGGCGAGACCGCGAACCAGGTGCCGCCGACGCCCTCGCCGTTGGTGTCGCCGGCCTGCTTGTCACCGCTGAAGCGGTAGACCGGCCAGCCGCCGATGGAGACCTGGCGGCTGCCGTCGGCGCGGGTCAGGATGCCGATCTTCGAGGTGGCCACGCCGTTGACGAAGATGCGCGAGCCCGGCTTCACGAGCACCGGCGGCCAGGTCTTGGCGCAGTCACCGTTGCAGTTGGACGTCGGGGGCTTCGGGCTGTCCTTGTCGAAGCGGTACAGCGTGAAGCCGGCGCCATCGTGGACGATCGGGTTCAGGCCGCCGGCCGAGCCGCGGGTGAGCTGGACCCACTTCATCGCGGCGTCGTCCGTGCGCGGGCCCTTGTAGTCGTCGCCCGCGGTGAGGTCCGCGCCGTTTTCCTTGGCAGTGCCGGTTTTGTAGCCGACGCCCGTCGCCTGGTCGGTGCCCTCCTGGGACTTGCCGGCCTTCGCGCCCTCCGGCGTGACGCCGAACCAGGTGCCGCCCACGCCCTGGCCGTTGGTCTGGCCCGCCTGGGTGTCGCCGCTGTACTTGTAGATCGGCCAGCCGCCCAGCGTCACCTGCATGGTGCCGTCGTCACGCGTCACGAAGCCGACGTCGGACTGGGCCACGCCGTTGAGGAAGAGCTTGGCGCCCTGCTTCAACGTGACCGGCGGCCAGGTCTTGGCGCAGTCACCGTTGCAAGTGGACTTCGGCGGCTTCGGGCTGTCCTTGTCGAAGCGGTAGAGCGTGAAGCCCTTTCCGTTGAGCACCACCGGGTTCAAGCTGCCGGCCGAGCCCGCGTCCAGCTCCACCCACTGCTCGGCCGCGGCGGTGTCCCCGGGGGCGGCGAAGTCGCCGGTGTTCTGCGGCGCGCCATTGGCCGACGCGGTGCCGGTCTGGAAATCGACCGGCGCGATGTTCCCGGCGGGCGCGGCGGCGGTCGGCGTGCCGGCGGTGGAGCCGCAGGCACTCAGCACCGCCACCCCCGTCGCCACTAGGGCAGCGAGCATCGCAACTCGGATACGCATCATTTCGGGATTCTCCCCTGTAAGAGCCCGGGCTTCGGCAGTTCCGGAAGCCTTGATGCCGGGTACACGGATGCCGTCGCGAAAACGGTTCACAGAGGTTTAGTGACGCCGGTCACACTGAATTTCGCGGGTCAGGTGGACGATCGGCTCGCCCGTGACGAGGCGGTGGGTGCGGCCGGTTTTCCGGAAGCCGCTGCGGTGGTAGACGCGAAGCGCGCGTTCGTTTGCCGCGCCGGTCCAGAGCTGGAGCCGCTGGTGACCGCGGCCTCGGGCCGCCTCGGCGATGGCGTCGAGCAACTGCCCGCCGATGCCGCGGCCCCAGTGGCCGGGGTCGACGAACACCATCGACACGTGGCAGAGACCGGGATCGAGGGCCCCGTCGTCGGCGCGGCCCGGCTCGGCCTGCGCCATGCCGACCACTTCAGCGCTCTCGATGGCCACGACCACCAACGCGCCCGGATCCGCGAGCTTCGCGCCCACCCGCGCGAACCGTTGCGCCCCGGGAACCTTTCCCCGGGCGACGTTCGCGCGGCGCCAGCACCGACGAGCGGCGTCGAGCTCGGCGGGCCAACGGCCCGGACTTCGGGCATACCGATGATCTTCGCCTATGGTGGATCCCAGCGACGCGGAGGTGAGCCCGGTGGAGAACCACCCTCTCCGGGGTAACCCCGGGGTGCATGAGGACACGCAGGCACAGCGCCCCGCGCGAGCGCGGCACGCTCCGCGTACAGGACCGCGCGGATGAACGGAGAATCAGTCACCTCCGCGTCGCTTCTCGAACCGTGGCCGGTGTGGCGGTGGGCGGTGAGCCGGTGGACCTCGTTCGACGAGTGTGCTGCCGCGTTGGATTTGACGCCTGGGGAGCTGGGCTGGTTCGCCGACGCGCGGAGCTGGAACCGGCGGACGAATTCCGTTCTGCGGCACTACTCATTCCGCTGGATTCCCACGGCGTCCGGCGGAATCCGGCTGATCGAGCGGCCGAAACCGCGGCTGGCGGAGTTGCAGCGCCGCGTCCGGCGGCACGTGCTCGACGCGCTGCCGGTGCACGAGGCGGCGCACGGATTCCGCGCGGGACGCTCGGTTCTCACCTGCGCGCAGCCGCACGCCGGGCAGCAGCTCGTGGTGCGGATGGACCTCGAAGCCTTCTTCCCGACGGTGTCCGCGCGGCGGATCCGCTCCCTGCTTGAGCTGGCGGGCTACCCCGGCGCCGTGTCGGCCGCGCTGGCCGGGATCCTGACCACGGCCACCCCCGCCGACGTCCTGCGCGAAGCCCCCGCCGGACGACGGGACCCGGCCCGCAGCCGGCTGTTGAACAGTCTCGCGGCCACCCACCTCCCGCAGGGCGCGCCGTCTTCGCCGAGCGTCGCGAACGCCGTGACGCACCATCTCGACCGCAGGCTCGCCGGGCTGGCCCGCACGCTCGGCGCGCGCTACACCCGGTACGCCGACGACCTCGCCTTTTCCGGCGACACCGGGCTTCCGCTGTACCGGCTGCTGCCCGGCGTCCGCCTGATCGTCATGAGTGAGGGCTTCCGGTTGCGCGAGGACAAGACGTCCGTGGCCGCGGCGCACCAACAACAGCGGGTGGCGGGCCTCGTCGTCAACAGCGCGCCGGCCGCCACGCGCGCGAGTTACGACGAGTTGCGCGCGGTGCTGCACAACTGCGCCCGCACCGGCCCGGCCGCGCAGAACCGCGCCGGGCACCCGGACTTCCGCGCCCACCTGCTCGGCCGGATCGGCTGGATCGCGGCGACGAGCCGGGCGCGCGGGGAGAAGCTCAAGGCGCTGTTCGACCGGATCGAGTGGCGCGCGGAACCGGGAACGGCGGGAGACTGAAGCCATGGAGAGCGACAACACCGAGAGCGTCTTCGACGTCTTCGCCGAGCTGGCGCAGCTGCCGGAGACCGCCGAAACCATGCTGGTGGACAAGTACTTCGTGGACAAGCCGTCGGCGAGCGCGCGGATCTTCCGGATCTACCGGGAGCTGCCGCTGCACTACCACACCGAATGCGACGAGCACCTGTATGTGGTGAGCGGCCGCGGCACGTTCCACCTCGACGGCCAGGAGTACGAAGCGCGGCCGGGGATGTTCCTCAGCTTCGCGAAGACCAAGGTGCACGGGTTCCCGCGGATCACCGAGCACCCGCTGGTCGTGCTGTCCGTGGACGTGCCCCGCCGCCGGCCCGACGACATCGTGTTCGTCGATCCGGAGCAGGGCGACGCCGCTTCGTTCATGGCCCGCAACAACCCGCGTTGAGACCACAATGGACGGACCTCAGGTGAGCAGCGGGTTGTACTTGCGCTCCAGCTCGGCCCAGCTGCCGGTGGACGCGACGTCGCGGGACTCGATCTTGCCCGCGCGCAGCACGAGGTCGAAGCGCTTCTCGCGCCAGGCGTAGGAGAGCAGCTCGTCGTACTGGGCCTTCGGCAGCCAGCCCTTGGCCCGGGCGGCCTCGAGCCGCACCAGGTGCCGGACGAGCTTGATGCTGTCGCGGTCCTGCTCGCGGAGCCGGGTCATGAAACGCTTCGCCTCGTCGGTCTTTCCGTCCCGGAATGCCCGGTACGCCAGGAAAAGCGAGGTCGCGGCCAGGATGTCGGACCGGCGCACGCCACCCTCCGCGGCGAGGTGCTCGGCCAGCCGGAAGCTGCGGTCGCCGGCCCCCGCGACCACCGCTTCGGCCAACGCGCGCTGCTGGCGGGTGAGATAGTCTTCGCCGCGGGACGCCACGTCATCGAGTTCCTTCACAACACCCTCCCCCTACGGCCGGGACTGCACCCGGCCGTACCTCTTGAGTAGGACCCTCGGGCGGCGCGGCAGATACATCGAATGCCCTAACGCGTTCACCTACCAGAAGGCTAGCGGTCACGATGTGTGCTCCGGGGTCGGCCCGAACGGCCCCACCCGGCGGTTTCCAGGAGTAGGTTCGGGCAAGATCGTCGGCACCGGGGGCACCATGTCGGACAAACCTCTCACCAGAGACCATTTGATCACGCTCTTGGTGAGCTCTTCCATCGGCGTCCTGTTCGGCGCCGCGTGGTGGTTCGCGGGGGCCACGACGATCCCCGACGCCACCGGGGTCCTGCGTGGACTGGACGTGGCCATCGTGCTCGCTTTCGCGGTCTGGGCGTTCCTGATCGGACGGCGCGGGGCCGAGCTGCCGTCCGGCTCCGCGGGCCGGGGCCCGTTCGGCCGCCGGTACGGCGTGGTCGTGGTGATCATGGTGGCCGCCATCATCGCGGGCTCCCGGGTGCTCGGCAGCGTTCTCGAGCGGCCCGACGCGGTGCCGGCCTGGGTGCTGCTGTGCGTCGGACTGCATTTCCTCCCGTTCTACCGGATCTTCGGCTCCCGCCGCTTCCTCGTGCTCGCCGCGGCCCTGTGCCTGCTGGCCGCGCTCGCCGTGGTCCTCGGCGGCACCGGGCAGGCCTGGGCCTGGCTCGGACTGCCCGGCTTCGGCGGCGCGCTCGCCCTGTGGGCCGCCGCGGCCGCGGGCTTCGTCGACGCGCCGTGGCCAGGCGCCGGGCGCTGATACCCTGACGCCCATGGTCGTACCCATCCACGCGCACGCAGTCCGCTAGTCGGCCGCGCCCTCGCGGCGCGCGACTTCGTGGACTGTTCTCTGACGCGTGGAAGTGGAGACTTTTGCTGGACTCACCCATGCCCGGTTTTCCGGGCTGTTCGTGGTACTCCGAAACCGGCGCCCCACCACCCCGGCGGGTGATCACGGCCGACGACACCCTCCCGGCCGCGAGCGCCTACCGCCTGGCGACGGCCGGGACCGGTTTCCTCTGGACGGGCAGCTTCCCGGGCGCCCGCCGGCTGCTGACGGCGCTGGACCGCAGGCTCCCGCGGCCTTCTGCGGACCTCGCCCCGGCCGAGGCGTTCCGGCGGCACCGGGAAGCCCGAGCTCTCCGGGCGCGGATCCTCGGGAAACTGCTGGTGCGCCTGGAACCGGGCGCCCGGCTGACCACCTCCCGGGCCCCGGACGTCCGAGCGGCGTGCGTCGAGGCGGGGTGTTCGACGGAGCGGGCTTTCCTCTGCTCGCTGCGCGATCTGCTCGGCCTGATCGGGGCGCACGAGTGGCGGCGCCGGGGCGTGCTCGTGCCCGCGCTCGGCGCGCGGATCCATCCGCATCACGGGGTGTTTTCGCCCGTCCGCGGTGAATACGTCGATCTGGTGGCGCGGGCTCCGTTGCCCACGGGGGCGCGGACCGCGCTGGACATCGGCACCGGGACCGGCGTGCTCGCGGCGGTGCTGGCCCGCCGCGGGGTGCCGTCGGTGCTCGCGTCGGATTCCTCGGCCCGCGCGGTCGCGTGCGCCGAGGACAACCTGACGCGGCTGGGACTGACCGGGCGGGTCACGGTCACCGAGGCCGACGTCTTCCCGGCGCGGGCCCGGGCGCCGCTGGTGGTGTGCAACCCGCCGTGGCTGCCGGGACGGGCGGCGTCGGCCCTCGACGCCGCGGTGTACGACCCGGGCAGCCGCATGCTGCGGGCGTTCCTCGACCGGCTGCCGCGCCACCTCGAACCGGACGGCGAGGCCTGGCTGATCCTCTCGGATTTCGCCGAGCTGGCCGGTCTTCGCACCCGCGAGGAGTTGCTGGGCCGGATCGACCGGGCGGGTATGAAGGTCGTCGGACGGCTGGACACCGCACCGCGGCACCGCCGGGCGCTTGATCCCGCCGACCCGCTGCACGCCTTGCGGGCCGCCGAAGTCACCTCGTTGTGGCGGCTGAAACCCAGCACAATGGCGGGATGAGCACGACCAGGGTCTTCCGCGGCGGCCGCGTCTTCACCGCGGACGCCGCGGGGACCGTCGCGTCCGCGGTCGCGGTGGCCGGCGGGCGGATCGTCGCGGTGGGAGGCGACCACACGGTGGCGCCGTATCTGCACGAGGCCGAAGAGGTCGTGGAGCTGGACGGACGGCTTCTGCTGCCCGGCTTCGGCGACGCGCACGTGCACCCCGTGATGGGCGGGCTCGAGCGCATCCGCTGCGACCTCTCCGGCGCGACCACCGTGGCCGCGTACGTCGAAATCATCGGCGATTACGCCCGCCGCCATCCCGGGCGTGAGTGGATCCTCGGCGGCGGCTGGGCGATGGAGGCGTTCCCCGGCGGCCGGCCGCACCGCGAAGTGCTGGACGCGGTCGCCGGGGACCGTCCCGTGCTGCTGCCCAACCGCGATCACCACTCCAGCTGGGCCAGTTCGGCGGCGCTGGCGCGGGCCGGGATCACCCGCGGCACCCCGGATCCCGCGGACGGCCGCATCGAGCGTGACGCCGACGGCGAGCCCACCGGCCTGCTGCACGAGGGCGCTGCCGACCTCGTCCGCGCGGTCGCTCCCGAGGACACCCAGGAGGATCTCGACGCGGCGCTGGCCGAGGCCCAGCGCCACCTCCACGCCCACGGCATCACCAGCTGGCAGGACGCCCTCCTGACGGTGCACGAGCCGGGCCCGTCCGCGCACGAGTCGTACCGCCGCGCCGATCTCGACGGCCGCCTCACGGCGAGGGTCGCCGGAGCTTTGTGGTGGGACCGCTCGTGCCCGCGTTCGCAGGTGGCCGAACAGGTCGCGCGGCTCGCCGCGATCCGCGCCGCCACGGACGGCCGGAATTACCGCACCGGCACGGTCAAGGTGATGCAGGACGGCGTCGTCGAAACGTTCACCGCCGCGATGCTCGAGCCGTACCTGGACTGCTGCGGCGGGGCCACCGGCAACCACGGCATCAGCTTCCTCGAACCCGATTTGCTCCGCGAGGTCACCATCGCGCTCGACGCGACCGGCTTCCAGGTGCACTACCACGCGATCGGCGACCGCGCGGTCCGCGAAGTCCTCGACGCGATCGAAGCCGCGATCGCCGCCAACGGCGCTTCGGCGCGGCGCCACCACCTCGCGCACCTCCAGGTGGTGCATCCCGACGACGTGCCGCGGTTCCACCGGCTCGGCGTCACCGCGAATCTCCAGGCTCTGTGGGCGGCCCACGAGCCGCAGATGGACGAACTCACGCTGCCGTTCCTGGGCGATCCGCGCGCCGGCTGGCAGTACCCGTTCGGCGACCTGTTACGCACCGGCGCGGCGCTCGCGATGGGCAGCGACTGGCCGGTGAGCAGCCCGGACCCGCTCGCCGCCGTCCACGTCGCCGTCACCCGCGTCGCGCCGGACGCCCCGGCGGGCACTCCCGCGCTCGGGCCGGAGCAGGCAATTCCGCTCGCGACGGCCTTGCGCGCGTACACCGCAGGCTCCGCTGCTGTGAACCACCTCGACCACGTCACGGGCTCGATCTCCGTCGGCAAGGCGGCCGACCTGGTGCTGCTCGACCGCGACCCGTTCGACGGCCCGGCCGAGCAGATCGCGGCGGCTCGGGTGGCGCGGACTTACGCGGACGGCGTCGAAGTCCACCGGTCTTGACCGCCCACCGTCCACAAAGGATCTGAGATCACAGCCAGTCGCGACGCTTGAACGAGGCGTACAGGGCCACCGAAAGCAGCACGATGACCACTGTGGACACCCAGAACCCGGACATCGTCTGGAAACCCGGATACGGCACGTTCTGCCCGTAGAACCCGGTCACCGCCGTGGGCACCGCGATGATCGCGGCCCAGCTGGTGACCTTCTTCATGATCAGGTTCAGCCGGTTGCCCTGCAGGTTCAGCTGGGTCTCGCGCACGGTCGCCACCAGGTCCCGCAACGACTCCGTCCACTCCGACGCGCGCAGCACGTGGTCGTAGACGTCCTGGAAGTACGGCATCATCACGTCGTCGACCAGGTGCTGGTCGCGGCGCATCAGCGCGTTCACCACCTCGCGCATGGGCAGCACGACCCGGCGCAGCGTGGTGAGGCTCTTGCGCAGCCGGAACGAGCGCCGTTGCAGCTCCCGCTGGTCGGGCCGCTCGTCGAAGACCAGGTCCTCCAGGGCCTCGATCTGCTCGTCGAGCGCCTGCACGCTCTCGAAGTGCCCGTCGACGACATAGTCGAGCAATCCGTGCAGCAGGAAGGAAATGCCGGATTTCGCCAGGTCCGCCGACGAGTCCCAGCGCGCGGCGACGGCCTCGATGTCGAAGCCGTCGTCCTTGCGCACGGTGACCAGCGCGCGCGGGGTGATGAACGCGGCCAGCTCCGACCGCGTGACCGCCCCGCTCTCGGGGTCGAAATGCGCCGAGTACGCGGTGAGGAACGCATGCGTCTCATACCGGTCGAGTTTCGGCCGCTGATGCTCGTGCACCGCGTCCTCGACGGCCAGCGCGTGCAGGCCCAGCTCCTCGCTGATCGCGGCGAGGTCCGCCTCGGTCGGCTCGCAGAAGTCGAGCCACACCGTGGCCGACGGGTCCTGCAGGTAGTCCGAGACCCGCTCGACCGGGAAATCCCGCTCCGCCAGCACGCCTTCGCGGTAAACCCGCGTGTACGCCACGACCTTCCGCCTTCCACCGGGGGTTCAGTTCCGCCGAACGTACCCGGCAGCGGTCAGACCCGCGCCATGCTCCTCCCGTACACCGCGGCCAGCGTCTCGACGATTCCGGCCATTCGGTCACGCAGCTCGGGCGGCGACACGACTTCGGCACCCTCGCCCAGCCCCAGGAAGCCGCGCGCGGCGTGGTCCACCGACTCGATCGGGACGACCACGCGCACCCAGCCGCCGGGCTCGGGCACCGCCGTCTCGCGTGCCGCTGCGGCCTGCACCGGCTCCAGCAAGTCGGCGATGTTCGCGAACACCTCCGGAGACAGCCGGAGCACGGCCTCGGCGCGCAGCCGCCGGGCCTCGAAATCGGCCAGGTACGCGGCCCAGTGTTGTTCCAGCACAAAGCTTTCCGGCCGGCTGAACCCGGCATCGAGCACTTCGGCGGCCTCGATCTGCGAGACGCGGTAGGTGCGCGCCGCGCCGCCGACGCCCGCCACCAGGTACCAGCTGCCGGCTTTGAGCACCACGCCGTACGGCTCCACCGTGCGGACCACCTCCCGCGGCTCCGCCCAGCGCCGGTAACGCAGGCGCAGCAACCGGCCCTGCCACGTCGCCTCGACCACCGCCGCCAGGTGCGGCACGGCCTCGCGCTGCGCGTACCAGCCCGCGGTGTCGAGGTGGAAGCGCGCCTGGACATGACCGGCGCGCTCGCGCAGGCCCTCGGGCAACGCGGCGAGCAGCTTGAGCCGCCCGGTCGCCCGCACCCCGCCGAGCCCGAGGTCGGCCGCCGCGTCCGGCAGCCCGGCCAGGAACAACGCCTCCGCCTCACCGGCGGTGAGCCCGGTCAGCCGCGTGCGGTAGCCCTCGACCAGCTGGTAGCCGCCGTCGTGGCCCGCCTCGCCGTACAGCGGGATGCCCGCCGCGGCCAGCGACTCCATGTCGCGATAAACCGTGCGCACGGAGACCTCCAGCTCCTGGGCCAGCTGCCCCGCGGTCAGCCGGCCGCGGGCCTGCAGGAGCAGCAGGGCGGACACCAGCCGGCTCGCTCTCATGGCCCCAGTGTGGCGGCGCCCACCGACAAAAACGGTCTCCGCCGATCGAGTGGTGTGACTGGCGTCACCCCATCGGGCGAAGGGACTATGTCCGGCGATGAGAACCCCCGAGAACCCCGTCCGGACCGCGCTGATCGGGCTCGTCGTGCTGGCGCTGGCCTTCGTCACCGCGCTGAACGCGCCGGACCTGCCCGTGATCGGCGACGGCACCACGTACGCGGCGGAGTTCACCGAGGCCGCCGGCCTGCAGGCCGGGAACGACGTGCGCATCGCCGGGGTGAAGGTCGGCCGCGTGTCGGCGATCGGCCTGAACGGCGCGCGCGTGCGGGTTTCGTTCAAGGTCAAGGGCGCCTGGCTCGGCGACACCACCGGCGCGGCGATCAAGCTCAAGACCGTGCTGGGCCAGAAGTACCTCGCGCTGGACCCCGAGGGCAGCGGCACCCTCGACCCGGACCAGCCGATCCCGAGTTCCCGCACCACCGTGCCGTACGACCTGCTCCCGGCGTTCCAGCAGCTTTCCGCGACCGTGGACAACATCGACACCGGGCAGCTCGCGCGGAGTTTCGAGGCCATCACCGCGACGTTCGCGAACACCCCCGCGGACGTGCGAACCACGCTCGGCGGGCTCTCCCGGCTGTCGGACACCATCGCCTCGCGCGACCGCGGGCTGACGCAGCTGCTCGCGAACACCCGGCAGGTCTCGTCCACGCTGGCCGACCGCGACGCGGAGGTCCAGCGCCTGTTCACCGACGGCAACCAGCTGCTCGACGAGGTCCGCCGCCGCGAGTCCGCGATCTCCGCCCTGCTCGGCGGCTCACGCGAACTCGCGACCCAGCTGTCCGGCCTGATCGAGGACAACGACCACACGCTAGGCCCCGTGCTCACCCAGCTCGATCAGCTCACGTCGCTGCTGCAACGCAACCAGGACTCACTCGCCAAGGGCATTCAGGCGTTCGCGCCGTTCATCCGCTTCGCCACCAACTTGTCCGGCAACGGCCGCTGGATCGACGGTTACCTGTGCGGCCTGCTGCCGCCCTCGGTCGGGCCGCTCAACGAGCCGGGGTGCTTCGGCTGACGTCGTCGGCCGCGGGCCGGTCGAGGCCGGGCACGCCGGTGATGCGCACGGTCACCTGGTTGTCGTTGTAGGTGTAGGCCTCGTAGGTGAACTCGACGCCGGTCTTCTCGACGTGCTCCATCCAGGCGCGGTACTCGTGCCGCTTCCAGCCCGGGAAGTTGAAGAACTCGTCGAAGTGCACGATGCTGCCCGGTCGCAGGCGCGGGCCGACGAGGTCCAGCACGGTCTTGGCCGAGCTGTACAGGTCGCCGTCCACGTGCAGGAAATCGACGTGGCCCTGGTGCTTTTCCAGGAATCCCGGGAGGCTGTCGGCGAACAGGCCCACCACGAGTTCGGCACCGGGGACGTCCGGCAGGTCGTCACGCGCGAAGGCGCCGGCGGGCATGCCGTTCAGCCACGCTTCGGGCAGGCCCTCGAACGAATCGAAGCCGTAAACCTCGACGCCGCCGCGCGCGCCCGCGATGGTACGCAAGGTGTTTCCCGACGCGACCCCGAATTCCAGCGCCATGCCCCCGGTCGGCGCGAGCGAAAGCGCGAACTTCAGCGTCTCCGGCGGGCTGCCGAAATGCTTGGCGCCGATCAGGCTTTCGCGGGCGAAGATGTTGCTCTCCAGCGCCGCGTCCTGGTCGCCGGCGTAGACGATGTCGCGGCGGCTGCGGATCTCGAACTCGACCACCCGGTCGAGGAGCCGGTCACCCTGCTGGACGATCTCGGCGCGCAGCTGTTCGCGCATCCGGCCCAATTGGTCCTGCATTCCGTTCAGCTGATCGGTGTACGGGTCATGCAGCCGGGCGGCGGCGCGGCGCAGCACCGTGCCCGCCTTGCGCCGCAGGGCCCCGCTCAAAGTCCTTGCAGTCAAACGATCTTCGCGCTGATGGTCCATTCACGGACGGTACACAACGGGCAATCGGCCACCTCGGCGCGGGGCGGTCTACCCGCGGGTAACGACGACTGTCCCCTGCGCCACGGCGCACAGTGCCGACGTGCCGTCTTCGTCCACTGTGTACAGATCGCAGCGGGAGGTCGCGCGCGAGCGGCCGGACTGGACGACCACGGCTTCGGCCCGCAGCTTCGGACCGCCGGCGGGCTTGAGGTAGTCGATGGTGAAGCCAGCGGTCAGCACGGCCGGGCCGAGAACGGCGCCGGCGGCGAACGTGAGGGTGTTGTCCGCGGCGTACGCGAGCACCCCGCCATGGACGTAGCCATTCTGCTGTCGCAACTCTTCGCGGATGTCGAGCTCGATCGTCGCGCGGCGGTCGCCGAACTCCGTCAGCCGAGCGCCGAGCAAAACGGAGAACGGCTGCGACGCGAGCCCTGCACGAGCGGCGGCGAGATCCATCGAGGCTCCTCACTTCAGTAGTGAAGTGAGGATGGCGCCCGGCGAGCCGCACTGTCGAGATCGGGGCCATGTCCGACGACCAGCGCCTGTTCTTTTTGTTGCAACGGGCTGCCCACCAGCTCCGCGTAACCGGCGACCGGCGCTGCCTCGCCGCCGCCGGCATCACGACGGCCCAGCTCGGAGCGTTGTTCACCGTCCAGGACCGGCCCGGGCTCACCCAACGCGAACTGGCCGCGGAGCTGGGCCAACGGGAATCGGCGGTGACGGCGATGATCGGGCGGTTGGTGGAGGGTGGGCTGATCGCGAAACGGCCGCATCCTCGGCAGCACCGGGCGGTGGTCCTGGAGCTGACCGACGCGGGCGCCCGGGCGCTCGTTCGGGCTCGGCCTGAGGTCGACCGGGTCAATGCCGAGCTACGGGCACTGGTCGGGGACTCCGACTACACGCGTACGGCGGCCGCGTTGCAGCGGCTAGCCGACTGGGGGCTATAGCAGCGGCCCTGGCCCACCCGGGCCTCGGATGCTCTGAAGGTCACCTTGAGGGCATCCAGGTCCCTCAAGGTGACCTTCAGAGCGTCACCCACCCTGCTGCAGCCGAATGGCCGCCGTAGCAGGGTGTGGCCCAGGCGTCACCCCCTGCACCCCTGCTCGTTTTTCCCTGGAAACTTCCAGCCCCGACCATGGCACCGTGGTGACCATGACGGCACGCGCCTGGTGGGCCTGGCAAACACTGCGATCCGCGGCGATCGCCTATCGCGGGACGCGGCGGCGGGCCCGGTCGTGAGTGTTCATGACGGTTAGAACCGTCATGAACACTCACGACTCAGCGGCGCGTTACCGGTCCGGGGACTCGCTGCCGCCCTGCTGCTCGGCGAGGAAACGCTCGAACTGCGAGCCCAGCTCCTCCGCCGTGGGCATGTGCTCCTTGGACTCCGCGAGCAGGCTGTCGTGCGCGGCGGCCTCGACGAACGTGTCGTACTGGCGCTCCAGCGCGCGCACCACGTCGGCGACCTCGTCGGACTCCGAGACCTGGCGGTCGATCTCCGCGGTGGCCACGTCGGCGGCCGCGCGCAGCTCGCCGTCGGGCAGGTTCAGACCAGTCGCGCGGCCAAGGGCCTCGAAGACCTTCAGCGCGGCCGACGGATAGGCCGACTGGGCCAGGTAGTGCGGCACGTGCGCGGCGAAGCCCATCGCGTCGTGGCCCAGCTCGCCGAGGCGGAACTCGATCAGCGCCGCGACGCTGCCGGGCACCTGCATGCGGTTGGGCAGCGGCTGGTGGTCGCCCACCAGCTCACCGCGCGTCGCGTGGGCCGTGACGCCCAGCGGGCGCGTGTGCGGGGTGCCCATCGGGATGCCGTGGTAACCGACGGTCAGGCGCACGCCCCAGCGTTCCACCAGCTGCTTGACCGCGGTGGCGAAGCGCTCCCAGTCGTGGTCCGGCTCCGGACCGGACAGCAGCAGGAACGGCGTGCCGTCGGTGTCGTGCATCAGCCGGACGGTCAGCTCGGGCGCCTCGTAGTCCTCCCAGTGGTCCACCGCGTAGGTCATCGGCGGGCGGCGGGAGCGGTAGTCGATCAGCCGGTCGACGTCGAACCGCGCGATCACGCGGCCCTTGACCTCGTTCGTCAGGTGGTCGGTGACCAGCCGGCCGGTGGAACCCGCGTCCATGAAGCCTTCGAAGAAGTGCAGGAGCACGGCACCGGACAGGTCGGGGACGTCCGAATCCACCTCGTACAGTTCCTCGGGATCGAACCCCACCGGAATCCTCCTGCTGCTCGCTGTCGTACACGGACGTATCGGAGTACAACGCGGCACAACCGCGATTCCATTCCACCCACGTGGCCGAAATAGTAACGCCACGCACTCACCCGGGCCCCGGATCGGGGCATGATGACACTTGTCGTGGCCATATCTTCACGGAGTCAGGCACGCTGAGCAGGTGACCGTAGAGAACACCAGCACGTTGCGCCTGCGTCTGCGCCCACCGGCGCACCGGGTGAGCCGCAAAGCCGTCGGCCAGTGGACGGTGTCCGCGGCGATCGGCTGGATCGTCGTGATCGGCATCCAGGCGGTGGTGGTGGCGACCAGCGACGACCCGCCGTCGTGGCTGTCCGTGACGCTGACGATCTGCTGTGTGCTCGCCGCGGCGCACCTGATCGTGATGCCGCAGTGGCGCTACCGCGTGCACCGCTGGGAGGTCACCGGCGAAGCGGTGTACACGCAGTCCGGCTGGCTGAAGCAGGAGTGGCGGATCGCGCCGATCTCGCGGATCCAGACCGTGGACCTCGAGCGCGGGCCGATCGAGCAGCTGTTCGGGCTGGCCAAGATCACCGTGACCACGGCGTCGGCCGCCGGGCCGCTGCACATCTCCGGGCTCGACCACGAGCGCGCGGTGGAGCTGGCCGACGAGCTGACCCGCACCACGCAGGCCTCCCCCGGCGACGCGACATGACCGGCGTGACCACCGCGGAGACCACCCCGCCCATCCCGGACGCGGGCGGCGAGGGCACGGCCGGCGCGCCGTGGCACCGGCTCGACCGCCGCATGCTGCTCATCCGCCCGGTGCTGGACGTGGTGCGGTCGCTGCCCCTGCTGATCGGCACGCTGGTGCTCGGGCACGGCAACAACTGGCAGTGGATCGGGCTCGCCGCGACCGCCGTGACCGTGGCCGTCGGCATCTCGCACTGCCTCACCTCGCGCTATCGCGTCACCGCGACGCAGGTCGAGTGGCACACCGGGCTGCTGCTGCGCAAACAGCGCGCCGTGCCGCGCGACCGGATCCGCACCGTCGACGTCATGTCGGAGCCGAAACACCGGCTGTTCTCCCTCGCCGCCGTGCGGATCGGCACCGGACGGCACTCGCACGGCAAGGGCCCGGGCAAGGACGAGCTGGTGCTGGACGCCGTCACCGGCGCGGAGGCCCAGCGGCTGAGAACCCTTCTGCTGCACCGGAAAACCTCCACCACGAACGCTGAAGCGAGCACCGACGCCGAAACCGGCCCGCCGGAGCGGCTGGTCGCGGCCGTCGACAAGCGGTGGCTGCGGTACGCGCCGTTCACGCTGTCCGGCATCGCGGTGGTCGGCGCGATCGTCGGCACGCTGTACCACTTCGTGCACGAGCTGCACCTGGACCCGCTGCGTTACGGGCCGCTGCGCGAGCTGGCCCAGCAGTACACCGCCGCGCCGACGTGGCTGGTCGTGCTGCCCACGGCGGTCGGGCTGCTGCTGATCGTGGCGGCACTTTCGATCGGCGGCTACGTGCTGTCGTTCTGGAACTTCCGGCTCACCCGCGAGGACGGCGGCACGCTGCACATCCGGCGCGGCCTGGTCACCACGCGGTCGGTCTCCATCGAGGAGGACCGGCTGCGCGGCGTCGAGGTGAAGGAACCGTTGCCGCTGCGGATGGTCGGCGGCGCGAAGTGCGTCGCCGTGGCGGCCGGGCTGCGCGAGGGCAAGGGCGCGGACAAGGGCGGCGGGCTGCTCCTGCCGCCGGCGCCGATCGGGCGGGTGCACGAAGTGGTGGCGGACGTGCTGAACGAGGACATCGCCGCCGTCCCGCTCGTGCGGCACCCGCGGCGGGCGCTGACGCGGCGGCTGACCCGCGCCGTGACGGGCGTGCTGCTGCTCGCCGCGGCGCTGTTCCTGTTGGCGTGGATCAATTTCCTGCCCGCGTGGCCGTGGCAGGCGGCCCTGGTGCTGCTGCCGTTCGCGGTGCTCGTGGGCTGGGACCGCTACCGGACGCTGGGCCACGCGCTGGCCGGCAAGTACCTGGTGACGCGCTCGGGCTCGCTGGCACGCAACACCGTCGCCGTCCGCCGCGACAAGCTGACCGGCATTGTCGTGCACCGCTCGTTTTTCCAGCGGCGGGCCGGGCTGATCACGGTGGTGGCGCCGATCGCCGCGGGCAGGGGGCACTACCACGTGCTGGACGTCGACGAGACCGACGGGCTGGCGCTCGCCGACCGCGCCGTGCCGGGGCTGCTGAGCCAGTTCCTGATCGCCGAGTCCTGAAGCCGTTTCCGGGCCCTCGAAAGCAGTTCCGCGTGGTGGTCCCGCGCGGTAGGAATGGGTCATGACCCGTCTCGCGCGTCCGGAAGACCTGCCTGTGCTCCGCGAACTCGAACGGGCCGCCGGCGTGCTGTTCCGGGACGTCGGCATGGCGAAGATCGCCGACGACGAGCCGTGGTCGATCGAGGAACTCACGCCGTTCCAGGCGGACGGGCGGTGCTGGGTCACCGAGGACGCCGGGCGCGTGGTCGCGTACCTCATCGCGGAGGTGGTGGATGGGCGCGGGCACATCGAGCAGGTTTCGGTGCGGCCGAGCCACGCCCACCGCGGGCTGGGGCGCGAGCTGATCGAGACGGCGGACGAGTGGGCCGGCCGGCTCGGGCTGCCCGCGCTGACCCTCACCACGTACACCGAGGTGCCGTGGAACGCGCCCTACTACACGAGGCTCGGCTTCCGCGTCCTGCCGAGCGCGGAACTGGGCCCCGAGCTGCGGGAAATCCGCGCCACGGAGATCTCGCGCGGCCTCGACGAGTGGCCGCGCGTGGCCATGATCCGCAACCGCTGACCTGCGGTTTTACCCACCCGGGCGACTTGGGTCGCCCGCGCGGGGGACCCGATTTGCGAGCTGATTCGAACACGTGTTCTACTGGTCGAGCCGGTCCCGGAGGGGGAAGCTCCGCGGGCCGGCTCCCACTACGAGGAGGCAGCGTGGCGGTCAAGATCACCCATCTCACCAACGGCCAGCAGGTCCGCTTCGCCAACGCGGACGGCGCCCGCCGCTACGCCGAGATCATGGGCGGCGGCATCGACAAATGGGACTTCACCGTGGTCCCGGGTGAGGCGGGGCTGCCGCAGGTGTCGGGGGCGGTCGTCAACGTGCCGGTGTGGCGGATGACGTCTCAGTAAGGCGGAATCCCTTGTGCAGCCGGGAATCCGTGGTCACTGCTCAGGGCCGCGAGCCGGGGCCAGGTCCTGGAGGCCGACGACCCGCAGAAGTTCAAGGCGTTCGTACGTCTCCGTGCCGGGCTGCGCCGAATGCACGATGAGCTGCTGGCTGTGGCCGTCGCTGAGCAGTACCTCGCAGTCGAGGTCGAGGGCGCCGACCACCGGGTGCCGGAAACTCTTCGGCGAGGGGCGGCGGACCACGACGTCGTGCGACTCCCACAGAGCCTCGAATTCCGTTGAGGCAGCACGGAGTTCGGCCACCAGGGCGGCCCGGGGTCGTCCGGGCGGGCCGCGGTGACCGCACGCAGGCTCGCCACGTGCGCGCGGGCGTGCGCCTCGTGCTTCTCGGGCGGGGCCAGATCCCGTGCGCCCGGCACCAGGAACCAGCGGCGGATCATGTTCGTCCCGGTGTGGTCGCCAGCCAGTGCCACGGACATGGCGTTCTGCGCGAGCAGTTCGCCCCAATCGCTCATCACCGAAGCCGGCAGGTCGTGGAGGCGATCCAGGATCAGCAGCAGTCCGGGGCGGATGTGGTCCGAGGAGCCGCCGGGCCGCGGCGGCTCGTCGCCGGCCAGGTGGAACAGGTGGTCGCGTTCGACGTCGGTGAGCCGTAGCGCGCGGGCGAGGGCGACCAGCATCTGGCGTGACGGGTGGGAGCCGCGGCGCTGCTCCAGGCGCGTGTAGTAGTCCGCGGACATCCCCGCCAGCTGCGCCACCTCCTCGCGGCGAAGCCCCGGCGTCCGGCGCCGCGGACCCGCGTTCAGGCCCACGTCGGACGGGCTCAGACGCGCGCGGGCGCGGCGCAGGAAGTCGGCGAGTTCGATTCGGTCCACGGTGCCATGATCCTCCGCGCCCGGACGCGTATCCAGGGAGAGCAAGTCCCTGGACAAGCGCGTCTCTCCCGCCGCCGCCGCGTTGCCCGCACGCTGGGCTCATGGTTACGACAACGAGGAGGCAGCCGTGCTGACATTGGTGACGGGAGCGACGGGCCAGGTCGGACGCCGGTTCGTGCCGCGCCTGCTGCAGAGCGCGGCACCCGGCGACGAGGTGCGGGTGCTGGTTCGGGACGCGGCGCGCGGCGAACGGTTCGCCGAGCTCGGCGCCCAGGTGCTGATCGGCGACCTGCGTGATGCGGAAGTGCTCGGCAAGGCGACGGCGGGCGTGGACGCGGTGGTGAACGTCGCCGCCGCGTTCCGCGGGGTGCCGGACGAGGAGGCGCGCGCGGTCAACCGGGGCGCGGCCATCGAGCTCGGCCGGGCCGCGGTGGCCTCCGGGGTACGGCGATTCGTGCAGGTCAGCACCGGGCTCGTATACGGCTCGGGCCGCGGCCGGGCGCTGGTCGAGGACGACGAGACGGTGCCGGGCGACCATCTCTGGGGTGCCTACCCCGAGTCTAAATGGGAGGCCGAGCAGGCGCTCAAGGCGATGGACGGCCTCGGCGACCTGCGCATCGGCCGGTTGCCGTTCGTCTACGGCGACGGCGATCCGCACCTGGGCGACGTGATGAAGCACGCGGCGAACTGGCCCGCCATGCAGCGCCTGCACATGGGCCATCACCTGGACGTGGCCCAGGGTCTGCAGCGGCTGCTCTACGCACCCGGGGCCCACGGCGTTTACAACATCGCCGACGACGCCCCGGTCACCATGGCCGACCTCTTCCAGTTCCACGGCCTGGAGGTGCCGCCGGAGGCGTCCGCCAAGGAAACCCCGGACCCGTGGCACAGCGTGATGTCGACGACCCGGATCCGCCGCGAACTGGGCTACCGCCCGCTGGTCCCGTCGGTGTGGACGGCGCGGGAAGCCGGGCTGCTGTAACCGGGACCGGCCGCCACCGGACAACGGTGACGGCCGGGCCGGGGCTCAGGACTTCAGCCGGTCCAACGCCTTCGGCAACGCAGCCGCCAACATGTCCAGCTCCGGCTCCGCAGCGATCAACGGCGGAGACACCACAATGCCCTTGGCCACCGGACGAACCAGCACACCCTCCTCACGGATCAGCCGCTGGAGCCGACCCGGCGCACCAGGATCCGCCGCGAGCGTTTCCGCGCTCAGCTCGACCGCGGCGAGAAAGCCCAGCCCGGCGCGGACTTCGCCGACCAACGGGTGGACGGCGGCATCCGCGAGGGCGTCGGCGAGGGGCTTCTCCAGTTCGCGGCCGCGGGGAATCAGGTTGTCGCGCTCGTAGATGTCCAGGGTCGCGTTCGCGGCGGCGCAGGCGACCGGGTGGCCCGAGTACGTCGGGCCGTGGCGCAGCGCCGGGGCGCCCGGCTCACCCGTGAAAAACGGCTCCGCGACGTGGGGCGCGACCAGCAGCGCGGCCAGCGGCACGGTCCCGCCGGTGATGCCTTTCGCGGTGGTGATCAGGTCCGGCTGCACGGCCCAGCGGTCGATGCCGAACCAGGTGCCCAGCCGGCCGAACGCGGCGATCACGCAGTCCGCCACGAACAGCACGTCGTGCCGGCGGCAGATCGCCGCGACCTCCTCGATGTAGCCCTCCGGCGGGAGCAGCACCCCGCCCGCGCCGATCACCGGCTCGCAGAAGAACGCGGCCACCTGGTCGGCGCCGAGCCGCTGGATCTCGGCTTCCAGCGCCGCCGCGCTGTCGTACGCGATGTGCGAGAAACCCTCCAGCAGCGGCCCGAAACCCTGGGCGTTCACGGAAATCCCGCCGACGGCCGTGCCGAACCCGTGCGTGCCGTGGTACCCCTGCACCCGGCCGATCACGTGGGTCTTCGACGGCCGCCCGGTGTTCGCGAAGTACGCGCGGGCGATCTTCACCGCCGTGTCCACCACGTCGCCGCCGCCGGAGCCGAGGAACACCTTGGACCCCGGCGTCGGCGCCAGCGCGGAAAGCCGCAAAGCCAGCTCCAGCGCCGGCTCGTTCGCGTAGTAGCCGAAGAGGTTGTACGAGTCGAGCTTCTCGAGCTGGGCCGTCACGGCGCGGGTGATTTCCGGCCGCCCGTGGCCGAAGTTGGCGTACCAGAGCGAAGCGGTCGCGTCGAAGTACTTCCGGTCCGCGTCGTCCCAGACGTACGAGCCCTCGCCGCGGGTGATGATCATGCGGTCGCCGTCCACGGCGCCCATGTCCGCGAACGGGTGCCACAGGGGGTTCAGCGGCTGGTCGGCCATGTCTTTCCTCCTCGGATTCGGGGCCGGCATCACAGTAAGGGCGGGTCAGAACTCCGCGATCTCCGCCGCGGAATAACCCAGCTCGGCCAGCACCTCGGCGGTGTGCTGGCCCAGCGTCGGCGGCGCGGACGTCGGCCTCGGCTGGGTGTCCGACGCCTTGATCGGGAACCCGTTGCCGAGGTAGGTCCCGACGGTCGGGTGCGGCAGCCGCACGACCTGGTCCCGCTCGGCCGCCCACGGGTCGGCGTACACGTCGTCGATGTCGTTGATCGGCGCGGCCGGAATGCTCGCCGCGTCGAAGGTCTTCATCCAGTCCTCGACGGTACGCGTCACGAGCACCTCGCCCAGCCGGGCGTTCAGCTCGTCGCGGTTCGCCGCGCGCGCAGCGTTGGTGGCGAACTTCGGGCCCTCGGCGATGTCCAGCTCCAGCACCCGGCACAGCGCGCGCCACAGCTTCTCGCTGCCGATCGCGACGATCAGCCAGCCGTCGGACACGTGGTACGCCTGGTACGGGACGATGCTGGGGTGCGCCGAGCCCATCCGGCGCGGCCGCGGCGCGTCGTAGAAATGCGCGCCGGCGGCGTAGACGTGCCAGGCGAGCTGGGCGTCGAGCAGCGAGACGTCGAGGTACTGGCCGCGCCCGGTCGTGTGCCGGGCCTGCAACGCCATCAGCACGGCGATGATGGCCCAGGTGCCCGCGTTCAGGTCGGCGACGGGCAGGCCCACCTTCGCGGGCGCGCCGTCCGGCTCGCCGGTCAGCCCCATCACGCCGCCCATCGCCTGCGCGACGAGGTCGTAACCCGGCCGGTCGCGGTACGGCCCGGTCTGGCCGAACCCGGTGATCGACACGTGGATCAGCCGCGGGTTCAGCGCCGACAGCTCGGCGTAGGACAGGCCCCACTTCTCGAGCGTGCCCGGGCGGAAGTTCTCGACGAGCACGTCGGCGTCCGCCAGCAGCCGGCGGACGGCTTCGCGGCCGCGCTCGCTCTTGAGGTCGAGCACGATCCCGCGCTTGTTCCGGTTCGCCGCGAGGAAGTAGACCGCGTCGTCCCCCTCGCCGACGAACGGCGGCCCCCACAGCCGGGTGTCGTCGCCGTGTCCTGGCGGCTCGACCTTGACCACGTCCGCGCCCATCTCGCCGAGGTACTGCGTGCAGTACGGCCCGGCGAGGATCCGGGACAGGTCAACGACCTTGATCCCGTCGAGTGGACGGACCTCGGGCATGCACGGCTCCTCGCGGTTCGGGCTTGATCTCCTTTCTACCTCGCGAAGCCCGGATTCCCTACCAACGGCCGCTTGACGGCGAACCTGTGTGTGATGTTGATTGTTGAGTGAGTTTGTGCAGAGTTGCGCACTCCTGGAGGAATCTATGCGTCGTCTTGTGGGTCTGCTGGCCGTCAGTGCACTGGCCGCGGGCTTGACCACCGCCTTCACCACCCCGGCCGCCGTGGCCGCACCGGCCGCCCCGGCCCCGTTCGCCGCCCAGCAGGCCGCCGGCGCGCTGCCGCCGATGGGCTGGAACAGCTGGAACAAGTTCGGCTGCAACATCAACGAGGAGCTGATCCGCGAGACCGCGGACGCCATCGTCAGCTCCGGGTTGAAGGACGCCGGCTACCAGTACGTCAACATCGACGACTGCTGGGCCGAGCACGACCGCAACGCCGAGGGGAAGTTCGAGCCCAACCACCAGCGTTTCCCGAGCGGAATCAAGGCCCTGGCCGACTACGTGCACGCGAAGGGCCTCAAGCTCGGCATCTACACCAGCGCGGGCACGATGACCTGCGCGCAGACCATGCCCGGTGGGCTCGACCACGAGGACGTCGACGCGCAGACCTTCGCGGACTGGGGCGTGGACTACCTCAAGTACGACAACTGCAACAACCAGGGCCGCCCGGCGATCGAGCGTTACACGAAGATGGGCGACGCGATCAAGAAGACCGGCCGTCCGATGGTCTACGCGCTGTGCGAGTGGGGCGAGAACCAGCCGTGGCTGTGGGGCAAGAGCTCCGGCGCGCAGCTGTGGCGCACCACCGGCGACATCAGCGACAACTGGGCCAGCATGACCGGCATCCTGGACCAGCAGGTGGGGCTCGAGAAGTACTCCGGCCCGGGTGGCTGGAACGACCCGGACATGCTCGAGGTCGGCAACGGCGGCATGACCGACGCCGAGTACCGCTCGCACTTCGCGCTCTGGTCGCTGATGAACGCGCCACTGCTGGCGGGCAACGACATCCGCACGATGCCCGACGCCACCAAGAAGATCCTGGAGAACAAGGACATCGTCGCGCTCGACCAGGACTTCGCCGGCACGCAGGGGCACAAGGTCCGCGACGACGGCGACACCGAGGTCTGGTCCAAGCCGATGTCCGACGGCTCGGCCGCCGTGGTGCTGTTCAACCGCGGGCTGAGCGGCGCCACGATGACCAGCAGCGCCGCCGAGCTCGGCCTGTCCGGCAAGGACTTCCGCGTCCGCGACCTGTGGACCGGTACCGACACCGAGAGCACCGGCACGCTGCGGGCCCTCGTGCCCAGCCACGGCTCCGCGGTCTTCCGCGTCTGGCCGACGAAGGCCCCCACCGCCGCGCCGTCCACGACGTTCTCCCTCGACCCGGGCGCGTACTTCCCCGCGGGCAAGCCGTTCACCGTGAAACTGAGCCTGACCAACGACGGCAGCACCCCGGTCGCCGCCGCGCGGGTGAAGGTGACCGCGCCGGCCGGCTGGCGGCTCGACGGGCGCGGCGACATGTTCGTGCCCGTGGTGCTGCCGGGCAAGACCTGGCAGCAATCGGTGCAGGTGCAACCGGTGAATCCCAGTGGTGACAAGGTTTCCATGTCCGCGGACGTCTCGTACTTGACCGCTTGGGGCGCCCGGAAACTGTCGGCCGACGCCAGCGGACCGGTGGTCACCCCGCTGCCGCCGGGCGTGAACCCGATGTCGAAGGCGCCGTTCGTGGTCAGCGAAAACGGCTGGGGCCCGGTGGAGCGCGGCACCAGCAACGGCGAGAACCAGGCCGGCGACGGCAACCCGATCACCATCAACGGCCAGGTCTACCCGGACGGCCTCGGGGCGCACGCGCCTTCGCTGGTCCGCGTTTACCTCGGCGGCGGATGCACCTCGTTCAGCTCGGTGGTCGGCCTGGACGACGAGTTCGCCACCGGCAGCATCACCTTCGAGGTCCACGGTGACGGGAAAACCCTGGCCTCGACCGGCGTCTTCCGGCACGGCGCCCCGGCGCAAACGCTGAACGTGCCGCTCAAGGGCGTCCAGATGCTGGACCTCATCGTCACCGACGGCGGCGACGGCAACAACACCGACCACGCCGACTGGGCCAACGCGGCGGTCACCTGCTGAGCAGTCCCGGCCGGACGGACGACCCGCTCGGGGAAACCCGGGCGGGCCGTTCCGCGTCCGGGCGCGGGCCGGGACAATGGGGCATGGGCAAAACCGAGGCCGAGCACTGGATGCTGACCGGGGAGCGGGGCGGCCGGCCGCTGCCGGAGGTGGTGGTCCGGCGGTGGTCGTGGTTCCGGCGGCGGGCCCGGAGCAGCCGCCGGAACTACGTGACCGCCGAGGTGGTCAGCGTGGTCGCCGCGGCGGCCGTGCCGGTGTTCGCCGCGCTGCGGTGGGACGTGGCGCTGAGCGCGATCGCCGGGGCCGTCGTGCTGATCGCCACGACCGTGCGCACCGTGCTGGGCTTCCACGACGACTGGGTCGAGTACGTCCGGCTCCGGTTCGATCTGGAACGGGAGGCCAGCGCGTTCCTCTACCGCATCGAGCCGTACGAACGGAAGACACCGAAGCGGTGCGCACGCTCGTGATCCGCAACGACGACCTCGCCGCCGCTTCACGGAGCGGCTGGCTCAACCGCCGTCAACAGCTCGCCGCCACACCGTCGCCATCCCCGCACGGGGAGAAGGCCCCGTGAACCTCAGCGAACGCCGAGGTCGAAGTCCACGCTGTAGCGGTTCGAGGGCATCGCCCCGGCGGCCTTGGCGCCGTCCACCGGGAGCACCGCGCCGCTGATGAACCGGGATTCGTCGCTGGCCAGGAAAACGATGGCCTTCGCCACTTCCCACGCCTCGCCGACGCGGGCGGCGGGGGTGCTGGCCACGAGCTGGTGCTGCTTGGCTTCGAAGTCGTCCGGCGACGCGAGCGTCGAGCGCAGCATGTCGGTGTCGATGGCGCCCGGGTTGACGGTGTTCGCGCGGATGCCCTGGTGCGCGTGCGCCACCGCGATCGACTTCGTCAGGCCGACGAGTGCGTGCTTCGTGGCGTTGTAAACCGGGTCGGCGGGGCGGCCCATCATCCCGCCGTTCGACGAGGTCGTGACGATGCTGCCCGCGCGCTGCTCGATCATGTGCGGCAGCACCGCGCGGGTGCCGAGGAAGGCCGCGCGCACGTTCAGCGCGAAAATGTTGTCGAACTCCTCGAGCGTGGTTTCGGCCAGCGGCTTCGCCAGGTGGATGCCGACGTTGTTGACCAGCACGTCGATCCGCCCGGCCGTGGCCAGCGCGCCGGCCACGAAGGTCGCGACCTGCTCCTCGTCCGTCGCGTCCGCGAGGGCGTACTGCGCGCCCTCGACCGGCGACTCGGGCTCGCGGATGTCGCTCGCGAACACCGTCGCGCCCTCGGCGACGAACTCCCGCACCGTGGCGAGCCCGATCCCCCGCGCGCCACCGAAAACCACCGCGACCTTGCCGGCCAACCGACCCATGACGTTCAGTCCCTCGCTCTCAGCTGTGCGGTTCCGGCCGCGTCGAACTCGTAGTCCCCGGGCAGCCGGACCAGCGCGTCCGGCGCGCCGGTGTAACGGATCACCACACCGTAGACGGCGCGGGCGGCTTCAGCCGAAACGTACCCGGCCACGACGTCGTCGAACACGTCCTCAGGCGCCCGCCGGTGTGGGTCGCCATTGCCGCCGCCACCGGGCAGCACCACGTCGACCTCGTCGCCGGGCCCGAGCGCGACGCGGCTCTTCGACGGCAGGTCCGGGCCGTCGACCAGGCCGAACCGCCCGACGGCACCGGCTTTGCCACCGTCCACACCGGACGCTGCCTGTCGCACGCGGTCGACGTTCCCGTTGACACTCCAGGAAATCTGCTCGCGCGCGGCCATCGTGGTCCGCTGGCCGAGGCCGCCGCGGTACTCCCCGGCGCCGCCGGAATCCACGCGCAACGCCCGCTCGTGCTGCACCAGCGGCGCCATCGTCTCGATCACCTCGGTCGGCGTCGAGCGCAGGCCGCTCGGGAATCCGGTGGTGTTCAGGCCGTCCTTCGCCGGGCGCGCGCCCATGCCGCCGGTCTGGAAGACGTTCAGCATGAAGCCCTCGCCGCGCCAGATCGTCATCCACAGCGCGTCGGCGCTCGGCGCGACCGCGTGCCCCGGCAGCGCCCCGATCAGCAGCGACGGCAGGAAATGCCCGATCAGATGCCGTGACGCCACGGGCGCGGGCGGCCGGCAGTTGAGCACCGAGCCCTCCGGCGCGGTCACGTGCACGGGACGGAACGAGCCCGCGTTGTGCGGCACCTCCGGCGAGATCGCCGCCTTCACCGCGAACGACGCGTACGCGCGGGTGTAGTTCAGCACCACGTTGATCCCGCGACGGCTCTGCGGCGACGATCCGGCGAAGTCGACGTGGATCTCGTCGCCCGCGATCGTGACGGCCACGCGCAGCACGACTTCCTCGTCGTCGAAGCCGTCGGTGACCAACTCGTTGTGGTGGACGCCGTCCGGCAGGTTCGCGATCGCCTCGCGCAGCGCGCGCTCGGAGCGGTCCATGATCTCCGCGGCGATGTCGTCGAGCGTCTCCAGCCCGAACTCCGCGAGCAGCCGCACCAGGCTCGCGGCCCCGACCTCGTTGCCGGTGACCTGCGCGTACAGGTCGCCGATGGTCTCCTCCGGCGTGCGCACGTTCGCGCGGATCAGCCGTTCCAGATCCGCGTTCACCTCGCCGGCCCGCAGGAACTTCAGGATCGGCAGCCGGAGCCCCTCCTCGAAGACCTCGGTCGCCTCGGCCGAAACGAGCCTTCCGCCGATGTCCGGCGCGTGGCAGCACGAGGCGAACCACGCGACCAGCCGCCCGCCCGCGAACACCGGCGTCGCCACGGTGATGTCGTTGATCTGCCCGGCGGTCAGCCACGGGTCGTTGGTGAGCAGGACGTCGCCGGGCTCCAGCGTTTCCGGCGGGTACGCGGCGACGAAGTGGTGCATGCCGGTCGCCATCGCGTTGATGTGCCCGGGGGTGCCGCCGACGGACTGGCCGATCATCTCGCCGCGTGAGTCGAACACCGCGCACGCGAGGTCGAGCGATTCGCGGACCACGGCCGAGAACGCGGTGTTGACCAGCGCGTTCTGCTGCTCGGCGAGGATCGAGTGCAGCCGGTTGCCGAGCACGCCGACGAGGATCGGGTCGACCGTCACACGATCACCGCCAGGCTCGCGTCCGCGCGTACTTCGCAGCGGGCGCCGGGCGGAACGACCACAGTGGACTCTCGTTCTTCGACGATCGCCGGGCCCTCGAGCCGGGACCCCGGTGGCAGCCGGTACCGGTCGAACACCGCCGTGTCGACAAATCCACCTTCGGCCGGGAAGTAGGCCGGACGGCGGCCCTTGTGCGCGTCACCGGCCGCGATTTCCTTGAGCCGCAAGGAAACCTCCGGCGCGGGGGTCGACGAGACCACCCGCCAGTTCAGCACTTCAACCGCCACCGCCGGCCCGGTCCGCCGGTACAGCGAGCGGTAGACGTCCGTGAAGTCCGAAACCAGCGTCTCCGGCCAGGAGCCGCCGCGGACCGGCACCCGGACCTCGTAACCCTGTCCGGCGTAACGCATTTCGGCGATCCGGCGGTGCGTCACCTCGGCCGGGCCCTGGAGCAGCGCGGCGCCTTCGGCCTCCATCTCGGCGAACAGCGCGTCGACCTCGTCCCAGGACAGGTCCAGCACGGCGGCGCGGGCCGAACGCACGAAGTCGAACGCGAGCGGCGCGGTCAGGAAACCCAGTGCGCTCAGCACTCCGGCCGCGGGCGGCGCCACGACCGTCGGCGCGCCCAAGGCCCGCGCGACCCCCGCGCCGTGCACCGGGCCGGCTCCGCCGAAGGTGTACATCGGCAGCTTCGCCGGGTCCTTGCCGCGCTCGACGGCGTGCACGCGCGCGGCGTTCGCCATGTCCTCGTTGACGCTGGTGTGGATGCCCCAGGCCGCCTCCTCGACGCTGACGCCGAGCGGTTCCGCGATCCGCGTGCGCACGGCTTCGCGGGCGGCGCCGACGTCGAGGGCCATGCCGCCGCCGAGGAAGTAGGCCGGGTCGAGGTAACCGAGCAGCAGGTCGGCGTCGGTGACGGTCGGCTCGGTGCCGCCACGGCCGTAACAGGCCGGGCCTGGTTTGGAGCCCGCGGAATCCGGGCCGACGGTGAGCAGGCCGAGCCGGTTGATCCGCGCGATCGAGCCGCCGCCGACGCCGATCTCGATCATGTCCGTCACCGGCACCTTCACCGGCAGGCCGGAACCGGGCAGCAGGCGGTACTTGCGGTCCACTTCGAACTCGTGCGTCACCAGCGGGGCGCCGTCCGCGACCAGGCAGAGCTTCGCCGTGGTGCCGCCCATATCGAACGCCAGCAGGTCGTTTTCCCCCGCTTTTGCGCCGAAGGCGGACGCCGCGAGCGCGCCGCCGGCCGGGCCGGACTCGAGGATGCGGATCGGGTACTTCGCGGCCGTGGCCACGGTCGCGATCCCGCCGTGGGAAAGCATGATGTGCGGGGCCGGTCGCACGCCGAGGCCGTGCAGGCGGCGTTCGAGATCGGCCAGGTAGCGCTCGGCGAGGTCCTGCACGTAGACGTTCGCGACGGTGGTGGAAGTCCGTTCGAACTCCCGGATCTCCGGCACCACATCGGACGAAAGCGCCACGCGCAGCCGCGGCGCGACGCGGGCGAGGATGGCGCCGGCCCGCCGCTCGTGCTCCGGATTCGTGAAGGCGTGCAGGAAACAGACGGCAACGGCCTCGACGCCGCGTGCGTCCAGCTCCCGGCCGAGCCGGGCGACGTACTCCTCGTCTAGTCCGGTGTGGACGGTTCCGTCGGCGAGAATCCGCTCCGGCACGTCGAAGCGCAGGTACCGCGGCACCAGCGGCTCGGGCAGCTCGATGCCCAGGTCGTACAGCTCGTAACGGTGCTCGCGGCGCATCTCGAGCACGTCGCGGAAGCCGGCGGTGGCCAGCAGCGCGGTGCGTGCGCCCTTGCGTTCGATCAGCGCGTTGGTGACCAGGGTGGTGCCGTGCACGAGCTGGTCGACGTCGCCGGGATTCAGGCCGGCTTTGGCGAACGTCTCGGCCAGGCCGTCCGCGACCGCGCGGGCGGGCTCGTCGTGCGTGGTGAGCACTTTGCCGACGGCGACCACGCCGGTCGCGTCGACCACGCAGAGATCCGTGAAGGTACCGCCGATGTCGACGCCGACCCGCAGGCCGGTCATCGGCCCTGCCTGCGGTACCACCGCGGGGAAGTGTTCAGCGGCGGCTTCAGCTTCGCCCGCACCACCAGCACGTTCGGCTCGCCGGACTCGATGAACTCGCTCAGCAGCCGCCGGAACGCGCGGCCGAAGCCGGCCACCCGGTCCGCGTGCACACCGAACGAGCGCGCCAGGCCGACGAAGTCCGGGCTGTCCCAGTCGACGCCGCGGTGCGGCAGGCCCTCCTGCTCCTGGTCGTAGCGGAGCATGCCGTAACCGCCGTCGTCGACCACCACCACCGTTACCGGCAGCTGCTCCTCGGCCAGCGTGGCGAGATCGCCGACGGCGTAGAGGAAACCGCCGTCGCCGGTCACGCAGATGACGCGGCCGGTCTCCGCGGCCGCGGCGCCGAGCGAGGACGGGAAGCCGTAGCCGAGTGTGCCCCAGCCCATCGGGTAAGCGAGCTTGCGCGGGCCGCGGACGCGGTGGAAGCCGCCGACCCAGTAGCCGGCGACGCACATGTCGGACACCAGCACGGCGTCTTCCGGGAGCACCTCCTCCAAAGTGGACAGGAAGTCGGCGGCCTGCGGGTCCTCGTCGCGGATGCGCTGGCGCACCCGCCGGCTGATCGCGCCGAGGCGCGTGGTCAGCTCGGGCAGCCCGGGCCGGCTCGCCGGGCGCAGCGACTCGACCACGCGACGGGCGTCGCCGACGAGCGTGATGTCCGGCGGGTAGTTCTTGGCGGCGTCGTCGGCGTCGACGTTCACCGCGATCAGCTTCGGCGGCTGCGGCATCAGCCAGTTCTGCGTCATCAGGCCGTCGAAGTCGGTGCCGATGGCGAGCACGACGTCGGCCTCGTCCCACAGCTCGCCGACCTCGGGCGAGTGCACGGGATTCGGGGCCAGGCAAGGATGATCGAGCGGCAGCAGCCCGCGGGCGGCGAACGTGGTGATCACCGGCGCGGCCAGTCGCTCGGCCAGCCGTCCGATCGCCTCGCCCGCCTCGGCCCGCAGCGCCCCGCCGCCGGCCCAGATCAGCGGCCGGCGCGCGCCCGACAGCAGATCCGCGGCACGCGCGAGGTCAGGCAGGTCGAGCACCCCTTCGGCCGGCGTCGCGGGCGGCTCGCGCGACTCGGACTTCTCCCGCAAGTAGTCCGTGGGAATGCCGAGATAAACCGGCCCGGTCTGCGGCTGAAGGGCCAGCCGCGCCGCCCGGTGCACGGTGGTGCCGATCTGGTCGGCGCGGTGCACGGTGAAGCCGCCCTTGGTGACGGGCGCGAACATGGCCTGCTGATCGGACGTCTCGTGCAGCACCCCGCGCACGACTCCGGGCCGCTTGAGCGTGGAGGGAATGTCGGTCGCCACCACCAGCACCGGCGCGGCCGAAGCCATCGCCTCCCCGACCGCCCCGAGCGTGTTCGCCGCCCCCGGCCCGGTCGTCACCAGCGCGACGCCGAGTTTCCCGGTGGCGCGGGCATAACCGTCCGCCGCATACCCCGCGGTCTGTTCGTGCCGGACATTGACGATCCGGATCCCGGCCTCCGCCAACGCCTCCCACAACGGCAGGTTGTGCACCCCGGGAAGTCCGAAGACGACGTCGGTCCCGAGTGCCTTCAGCGCGTCGCCCAGATGCTGAGCACCAGTCCGTCCTGCCACGGCCGCGATGGTATCCGCCCCGCCCGAGCCGCCGCACGGACGTCACCGGACATGGTTTGTCACCGGTGAAAAGGCGGGGTTCAGCTCACCTTGGCCACACACGGCTCTTGGCTTCCTGGGCTCTCTCGGCTTCCTTGGTTCCCTTGGCAGGGACGGGGACCCGTTCGATGCGCCCTTGGCCCAGCACGGCCTTCACGGCCTTCAGCACGCTCTGGTCGGCGCGGTTTTCATTCCGCGTACTCGTTCGGCATGCCGCCGTCGGCACAGTCCGGTCAGTGCACTCGTCAACGCTCCCGACACAGTCCCCGTCAGCGTTCCCGAGCCGACACAGTCCCCGTCAGCGCGTTCGTCACACGCCCGGCCGCTTCCCCGCAACCGCCACGCGCACCCCGCCCCGGCCCGGCCCGGCCCGGCCGCGCAACCCCACTTCACCGCCCCGTCGCCCACCTGTCAGTCACCACCCACCAGGCAGAACACCAACGCGGCAAGCCACAACCAACCCCAACCCCCAGCCGGACAAACCCCCGCCCTCCTCGGGGGGCGTCCCATGCCCAGCCTACCGCCGCCCACCCCCGGAACCGGCAAAACGGCCATCGGGAGAGCGGAGTTGTCCACATCGCGGGGTGGCTGTGGACAAGATCGGCGCCAGCCGGGAAGGACGCGGCTGGGAGGGCCATAATCGCCAGTGTCAGGCCGGTGGCAACCGGGGAGATCGTGCGTAGACTTCGTGCTCCGGGCGCGACGAAGCGCCTTGGCGCGCGGAAGGTGGGCCGAATGCCGTTGATGCCTGTGACCGACTCGATGTTCCTCCTGGTCGAGACCCGCGAGCACCCGATGCACGTCGGCGGCCTCCAGCTGTTCCGCAAACCCGAAGGCGCGGACGGCAACTACCTGCGCGACCTGCGCCGCAGCATGCTCGACTCGGACAACATGCGCAGCGTCTTCCGGCGGCGGCCTAGCCGTCCGGTGAACACCCTCGGTCACGTCTCGTGGTCCACCGACGCGGAGCTGGAACTCGATTACCACTTCCGGCACTCCGCGCTGCCCCAGCCGGGCCGCATCCGCGAGCTGCTCGAACTCACCTCGCGCTGGCACAGCACCCTGCTCGACCGGCACCGGCCGCTGTGGGAGACCCATCTCATCGAGGGCCTGCAGGACGGGAGATTCGCCGTCTACACCAAGGTCCACCACGCGCTGATGGACGGCGTCTCCGCACTGCGCCACCTCCAGGGCACCCTGTCCGACGACCCGGACGACCTGAACTGCCCGCCGCCGTGGGGCACGCGCCAGACCGAAAACAAGCACAACGGCAAGGCGCCGTCGTCGTTCTTGGAGACCGCGGGCAAGACCTTCGGCCAGGTCGCCGGGATCGCGCCGGCGGCGGCGAAAGTCGCGCGGGAAGCCTTCCGCGAGCACACACTGACGCTGCCGATGCAGGCGCCGAAAACGATGCTGAACGTGCCGATCGGCGGCGCCCGGCGGTTCGCGGCGCAGTCCTGGTCGCTGGACCGGGTCAAGGCGATCGCGACCGCGGCCGGCGTCTCGCGCAACGACGTGGTGCTGGCCATGTGCTCCGGCGCCCTGCGCGATTACCTGATCGAGCAGAGCGCGCTGCCGGACGCGCCACTGATCGCCATGGTGCCGGTCTCACTGCGGCGCAAGACCGACGCCGGCGAGGCCTCGGGCAACAACATCGGCGCGCTGCTGTGCAACCTCGGCACCGACCTGACGGACCCGGCGCAGCGGCTGGCGGCCGTGCACCTGTCCATGCGCAACGGGAAGAAACTGTTCTCGGAGCTCACGCCACTGCAGACGTTGCTGCTGTCCGGCGTCAACGTGGCCCAGCTGGGCGTCTCACCGCTGCCCGGCGTCGTCAACAACACCCGGCCGCCGTTCAACCTGGTGATCTCCAACGTGCCCGGCCCGCGCAAGCAGATGTACTGGAACGGCGCCACCCTCGACGGCATCTACCCGGCCTCGGTGCTGCTGGACGGCCAGGCCCTCAACATCACGCTGACCAGCAACGGCGACAACCTCGACTTCGGGATCACCGGATGCCGCCGGAGCGTGCCGCACCTGCAGCGGATCCTGACGCACCTGGACACCGCGCTGGCGGAGCTGGAAGGAGCCGCCGGGGTGCGGTGAGCGGCCAGCGCGGCGACGGCTTTTCCCGCAGCCGCACGGGATCCCGGCACGAACGCGACGTCAGGCGATGCCCTCCGGGCTGGCGCCGCCGATCTGGATCGCGTCGGCGGTGAGGCGCGTGATCTCGGCCAGGTCTTCGGGCGTCAGGTCGACGTCCGCGGCCGCGGTGCTCTGTTCGATGTTGTGTGGTTTCCGGGCGCCGACGATCGCGGTGTGGATGCCGGGCTGGGCCAGCGTCCAGGCGATGGCCAGCTGGCTCACCGAAAGGCCCCGTTCCGCGGCGAACGCCGCCAGCTTGTCGACGATCTCCAGGTTGTGGCGCAGGTTCTCGCCCAGGAACGCCGAGGAACGGGACCGCCAGTCGGACTCCTCGAAGACCGTGTCGGTGGTCATGGTTCCGGTGAGCAGTCCGCTGGCCAGCGGGCTGTACGCGAGGACGCCGATGTTGTGCTCGCGCGCGTAGGGCAGCGGATCGGTTTCGATGCCACGGCGAAAGAGGTGGTACGGCGGCTGCAGGGTTTCCACGGGGCGCGTCTCGTCGAAGTCGGCGAGCTGCGCGGTGTTGTAGTTGGAGACGCCGGCGTGGCGGATCTTCCCGGCGTCCACGAACCCCTGCAGTGTTTCGGCGACCTCGGCGGCCGGAGTCAACGAGTCGGGCCAGTGGATCTGGTACAGGTCGATGTGGTCGACGCCCAGCAGGCGCAGGCTGTCGTCGACGCCTTTCGTCAGCCATTCGCGACGGGAGTCGCGCGCGCGTTCCGAACGGGGTTTCGTGCCGCCCTTCGTCGCGACGACCACGCTTTCACGGTCGTGCTCGAGTTCGTGGCACAGGGCCTTGCCCAGCAGGGCCTCGGACTGGCCGGAACCGTAGGCCTGCGCGGTGTCGAAGAGGGTCACGCCCAGCTCACGCGCGTGCCGGATGGCGGCGATCGCCGTGTCCTCGTCGAACGCGCCCCACTGCCCGCTGAGCTGCCAGGTGCCGAAGGCGATCCTCGAAACTTCGAGGCCGCTGCGGCCCAGAATCGTCGTACGCATACCTCCAGCACAACACAGACGCCCGGCCCTCGCAGCACCCTCCGACCATCAATCCCGGCCACCGGATACTCGATTGACGCCCCTGTCCCGATGATCGGATACTCGGCCGGGTGGGTAGCCGATGAGCCTCCTGGAGCCCTTGCGGCAGCGCGGTTTCCGCGCTCTGGTGACCGGCCGTACTCTCGCCACCTTCGCCAACTCCGTGGCCCCCGTCGCACTCGCCTTCGCGGTGCTGGACCTCACCGGCTCGGCCGCCGACCTCGGCCTGGTGGTGGGCGCGCGCTCGATCGCGAACCTCGTGTTGCTGCTGCTCGGCGGAGTGCTCGCGGACCGGCTGCCCCGGTCGGTGATCATGCAGGGCACGGAGATCGCGGCGGGCGTCACGCAGGGCCTGCTCGCGGTGAGCGTCCTTTGTGGATTCGCGTCGATCCCGCTGCTGGTCGGGCTGAGCCTGCTCAACGGCGCGGTGTCCGCGATCTCGCTGCCCGCCGCGGCGGCCATCACGTCGCAGACCGTGCCGCGCACGCTGCTCAGCCAGGCGAACGCACTGCTGCGGCTGCTGTCCAACACCGGCCGCATCGCGGGGGCGGGCACGGCGGGGGTGGTGGTCGCGGCCGCGGGATCCGGCTGGGCGGTGGCGGTGAACTCCTTGCTGTTCTTCGCGGCCGCGGCGGCCTACCGCGGGATCCGGCTGCCGCGCGGCACGCGGGTCGACGCCAGTCACCCGATCGCCGACCTGATCGCCGGCTGGCACGAGTTCCGCTCGCGCTCGTGGGTGTGGATCGTCGTGGTGCAGTTCGCCTTCGTCAACGCCGCCGGCCTCGGCACCCTCGTGGTGATCGGGCCGGTGGTGGCGGACGAGACGTTCGGCCGCTCGGGCTGGGGGCTGGCGCTCGCGATGTCGACGGCCGGCGCCCTCGTCGGCGGGATCATCGCCGCGCACTGGCAGCCGCGCCGGGCGCTGTTCGCCGGCGTGGTGCTGGTGACGGCGGAAGCGCTGCCGGTGACAACCCTCGGCTTGTGGCCCACGCTCGTCCCGCTGCTGGTGGCGATGCTGCTGGCGGGCCTGGCGATGGAGCAGTTCAGCGTGGTGTGGGACGTCTCGCTGCAGGAGAACGTGCCCGAGGACCGGCTCGCCCGCGTGTACTCCTACGACATGGTGGGCTCGATCATCGCGATGCCCGCCGGGCAGATCGCGGCGGGCCCGCTCGTCGAGGCCTTCGGGCGGGAGCCGGTGCTGCTGACCTGCGGCGCGCTGATCGTGGTGTCGACCCTGCTCGCGCTGTGCAGCCGGCAGATCCGCGGCCTGGTGCGCCGGGAGCCGGTCAGCTCGGGCGCACCAGCAGGAAGTTGACCGCGGTGGTGCTCAACTTCAGCTCGCCGCCGGCGTCGAAGACCTCCATCCGGGTGCGGACCAGCCCGCGGTCCGGCTTCGACTGCGAAAGCCGGGTTTCCGTGACGGTCGCGCGCATCCACAGCTTGTCCCCCGGCCGGACGGGACGCAGCCAGCGCAGCTCGTCGACACCAGGGCTGCCGAGGCTGGCGACCGAAGACAGGTAGTGGTCCGCGAACATCCGCATCATCAGGCTCGCCGTGTGCCAGCCGCTGGCGATCAGACCGCCGAAGGGCCCTTCCTTCGCGGCGACCGGATCGGTGTGGAAGCTCTGCGGGTCGAACCGCCCGGCGAACTCGAGGATCTCCTCTTCGGTCACCAAGGCCTCGCCGAATTCGTACACCGCCCCGAGCGGGTAATCCTCGAACCAGCGGTCGTCGATCGGCGTCGTGAACTCCGTCATGACGGCAGCCTGCCACAACAACACTTCGCCCCGCAGCGAACTGTTAGCAGGTTATCTTGGACCGATGACGGCGGACCCGGACATCGCGACGGTCGCGCAGGCGATCGGCGAACCGGCGCGCGCGGCGATGCTGCTGCAGTTGATGGACGGTGACGCCCACACCGCGCACAGCCTGGCGACGATCGCGGGCATCGCTCCGTCCACGGCGAGCGCGCACTTGCGCCGGCTGTGCGACGCCGGCCTGATCCGCGTGACCGAGTCCGGCCGGCAACGGTTGCACCGGCTCGCCGGCCCGGAAGTCGCCCAGCTCGTGGAGGCCCTGACCGCGCTCGCCCCGCCGCGGCTGCCCCGTCACCTCCAGCCGGACCCGCCGACGGGCCAGCTCCTGGAAGCCCGATCCTGTTACGGCCACCTCGGCGGCCGTCTCGGCGTCACGATCGCGGCGCGCCTGCGCGAGGACGGCGTGGTCGACGACCTCCATCCCGGTGACACCGGCGCCGTGCACACTTTCGACCACCCGCTGCTCACCACACTCGGCATCACGGGCCTCGCGGCACCCCCGCCTGTCCGCGCCTGCCTCGACTGGTCACACGGCAGCGTCCACCTCGCGGGCGCCCTGGGCCTGGCCCTGCTGACCGCTCTGCTCGACGCGCGCTGGCTGCGCCGCCGCCCCACTGGCCGGGCCCTGCGAATCACCCCGAACGGCCGCAATCACTTGGCCCAGCTGGGTTTCGACTAGCACGACCGGTTCGGCCGGGACGCGTGGCCACGGTTGCCGCAGCACGACGGACTTCGCTACGACCACCTGGCTCCCGCTGCCCGGCGAGCCGGCGCGGCGACCAGGGATTGCCGCAGCGCTGGTCGGCGAGTTGATGCGGCGGCCGGGGCTACCCGCAGTGCCGCACGGCTCGCACGGTCTCCACCGAGTCCGAGCGACGCCGCGGTGCCGCAGCACAACCAACTCCGGCCCCGCCGGGCCGCCACACCCCGCCGAAGCTGGCACGGCAACCGGGTCCCTCGAAACGCAGGACGCTTCGCGCAGCGGCGGGACTCCCGCAACGAGGCTGACTGGACGCACGAACTGGACCTCTTACAACACGGCACTCCTGGCCCACCGGCAAGGAGAGGGATGGACTTGGCTCGGTGGGCAGGCCTTCCGCAGGTATAGGGCAGCGCTACCGGCGATCTGCCTGAATCCCGGTAGCCCTGCCGAATTCCGGCAGGGCAGCCGGATTCCAGTAGGCAGCAGAATTCCGGTGGGACGGCCGGATTCCGGCAGCGCGGTCGGTCTCCGGCCGCGCAGTCAGGCTCCGGTGGTGCCGTCAGCTCCAGCCCCCGCCGTCAGGCTCCGGTAGTGCGGCCGGTTCCGGTGGTGCGGTCAGTTTCCGCCGGTGCGGGGTTCCGGGGCGATGTCGCGGTGGCCGTCGAGTTTCCACCAGCTCTCGAGGGTCTGACGGAGGGCCTTGAGTAGCTCACCGCCGGTTTCCAGGGGGACCAGGGCGGTAGGCCCGCCGTCGATGCGCAGGGCGGCCGAGAGGCGGTCGTCGTGTTCGATGAGGCCCACGATTACCTCAGTGGGCCGGCCTGCCATGTCTACGGTGGGGATCGCCTGTTCATAACGCCAGCCGGTGGAATGCACGCCGAGACATTGGCACAGTTTCCGGCCGCCTCCCGCGGAGTTCACCCGGACGTGGGTCAGTGCCGGGCCCAGGGCCGGACCTCCTCCAGCAGCTTCGCCACCGCCAGCACAAGATCGTCCGAATGCCGCGGGCCGACAATCTGCAAGCCCACCGGCAAACCCGCCTCCGTCCGGCCGGCCGGCACGCTGATCGCGGGCTGTTGGGTCATGTTGAACGGGTAGGTGAACGGGGTCCATTCCGGCCACCCGCCCAGCCCGCTGCCCGGCGGCACCTCGTGCCCGGCCTCGAACGCCGGGATCGGGACGGTCGGCGTGATCAGCACGTCGTACCGCGTGTGGAACTCGCCCATCAGGATGCCGAGCGCGGCCCGCTCGGCGGTGGCGCCGAGGTAGTCGCTCGCGGAGAACTGCTTGCCGAAGTCCCACACCCGGCGCAGGCCGGGGTCGACACGTTCATGGGTGCCCGGGCCGAAACCGTCGAGCATCTTCGCGGCGCCGGTGGACCACAGGATGTCGAAGGCGGCCTTGGGGTCTTCGAAGCCCGGGTCGGTTTCCTCGATCTGCAGGCCGGCGTCGCCGAGCGCTTTGACCGAGGCCCCGACGATGGCCGCCACCTCCGGGTCGACGTCCACGTAACCGAGCGTCGGCGAGAACGCGGCGATCAGCCCGCGCACGTCACGCCGCACGGCCTCGCGGTAGGTGCCGACCGGCGGCGCCAGCCCGGCCGGGTCGCGGGGGTCGGGCGTCGCGATGACGTCGAGCAGCAGTGCGGTGTCATCAACACTGCAGGCCATCGGCCCGGCGTGCGCGAGCGGGCCGAACGGGCTCGCCGGGTACAGCGGGATCCGGCCGTGCGTCGGCTTCATGCCGACGATGCCGCAGAACGACGCGGGAATCCGGACCGAGCCACCACCGTCGGTGCCGACGGAAAGCCCGCCCATGCCCGCCGCGACGGCCGCCGCGCTGCCGCCGCTGGAGCCGCCCGCCGTTTTCGACGGGTCCACCGGGTTGCGGGTGATGCCGGTCAGCTCGCTGTCGGTGACACCCTTCCACGCGATCTCCGGCGTGGTCGTCTTGCCGAGCACCACCAGGCCGGCCTCGCGCATCCGCGCCATCACCGGGCTGTCGACGTCCCAGGGCTGGTCCTTCGGGATGCTCGTGGACCCGCGCAGCGTCGGCCAGCCCTGCGTGAGGAACATGTCCTTGATCGACGCGGGCACCCCGTCGAGCCAGCCGATCGGATTCCCGTCACGCCACCGGATCTCCGCGGCCTTCGCCTGTTCCAGCGCGCGATCGGCGTCCACGAGGCAGTACGCGTTGATCTCGCCATCCCGTTCCTCGATGGCCGACAACGCGTTCTGCGTCGCCTCCACCGGGGACAGCTCCCCCGTGGCGTACGCGGCGACGAGCTCACTCGCGGTCAGTTCCCGATCGGTCATCCGCTGGCTCCCTGTGTTTCGGTCGGCACGTACCCGAGCTGTTTGTCGACGACGTTCTGCAGCGGCTCCCCGGCCACCCAGCGGCGGAAGTTCGCCGCGAAGACCTCCACCAGTGTGTTCCGCCAGCCGACGAAGTCCCCCGACATGTGCGGCGAGAGCAGCACGTCCGGCATTGTCCATAGTGGACTGTCAGCGGGCAGCGGCTCGGTGTCGAACACGTCCAGCGCGGCGCCGGCGATCTGCCCGCCCTGCAGCGCGCCGATCAGGTCGGACGTCACCACCAGCTCGCCCCGCCCGACGTTCAGGAACCGGGCGGTGGGCTTCATCGCCGCGAAGGCGCGTGCGTCGAACATGCCCTTGGTCTTTTCGGTGAGCGGCGCGACGGCCACCACGTAGTCGTAGGCGGGCAGGTGCCGGGCCAGCTCGGCGGTGTCGTGGACCTCGCCGAAGTCCGGGTCGCCGGTCCGCGGCCGCCGTCCCGCGCCGGACACGCGCAGGCCCGCCGCGCGCAGCAGCCGGGCGATCGAGCGGCCGATCGGGCCGGTGCCCACGACCAGCGCCTCGCGCCCGGCGACCCGCTCGGTCTCACGGTGCAACCACTTCCCGGCCCGCTGCAGGTCGAGCGACCGCGCGAAGTCCTTCGCGAACGACAGCACCACACCGAGCACGTACTCCGCGATGGCGTCGTCGAACACCCCTCGCGAGTTCGTGAGCACCACATCGCTCTCCCGCAGGCCCGGGAACAGCACCGGGTCCACACCCGCGCTGGCGATGTGCAGCCAGCGCAGCCGGTCCGCGGCCGGCCAGGCGGCGGGCACGGCCGTGGAAAGGAAGTCGTACACGAACAGCGCGTCGGCCCCGGCCAGCGCTTCGCCCAGCCCGGACGCGTCCGTGTAACGAACCACCGCCGCCGCTTCGATACCGGCCATGTCCGGTGGTGGGGCTGCCCCGCAGAGCACCGCCAGGACGGGGGTTTCCGAGGCAATCACATTGACACCGTAAAAGTGGCTCGTATGATTGTCAACAATCCGAGGAACGACCCCCGGAGCACCGGACGTGTCACCTGCACCGGCGATTCCGGAGGCTGAGCCTTGGATCTGGACTTCCTCGCGTTTGAAGGCCCGTTGGCGCAACGCGGCATCGGCATCATCGCTCCCTTCGACCTCGCGCTGGAACGCGAGCTCTGGCGTTGGGTACCCATGGATGTCTCCCTTCATCTGGCGCGGACGCCGTACGAGCCGGTGCCGGTGAGCATGGAGATGGCGCAACTCGTCAGCGACAGCCGGCACCTGGCCGCCGCGACGCGGGACGTGCTGCACGTGGAGCCGGAAGTGGTGGCTTACCTCTGCAGCTCCGGCAGCTTCGTGAACGGCATCGACTACGAGCGCTCCCTGACCAAGGCGATCTGCGACGCGGGCGCGCCCGACGCCGTGACCACCTCCGGCGCACTCGCCGAGGTGCTGCAGCAGCTCGACCTGCGCAACGTCTCGGTGCTGACGCCGTACGACGCCGACCTCACCGGGAAGCTGCACGACTTCCTCGGCGAGCTGGGCGTGCGCACCGTTTCGAGCGATCACCTCGGCCTGGGCGGCGGCATCTGGAAGGTCAGCTACCGCACCATCGCCGAGCGGATCCTGGCCGCCGACCACAGCGAGGCCGAGGCGATCTTCGTCAGCTGCACCAATCTGCCGACGTTCGACCTGATCGAGCCGCTCGAGGCGGCGCTCGGCAAACCGGTGCTGACCGCGAACCAGCTGACCATGTGGGCCTGCCTGCGCCGGATGAGCCTGCCCATCGTGGGCCCCGGCCGGTGGCTGCGTGAGGTCTCCTGATGGTTCCGGTTAACATTGTCGACAATCTGCGTATCCCGGAGGTTTCGTGACCACCATCGGCTTCATCTACCCCGACCACGCGGCCGAGGACGACTACCTGCTCGCGCAGCAGCTGCTCGGCGGCACCGACAGCGAGCAGGGCGACATCCGGCTGCCGGTGGAGCACATCTACGGCACCGACCTGCACGCCGTGCCGGAGCTGCTCGACCTCGGCAGCGAGGCCCGGCTGGCCGACGGCGCCGCGCTGCTGGCCAAGCACGAGCCCGACGCGGTGATCTGGGCCTGCACGTCCGGCAGCTTCGTGTACGGCTGGGACGGGGCGCGCGACCAGGCCGACGGTCTGGCCCGGGTGGCCGGGGTGCCGGCTTCGAGCACCTCCTTCGCGTTCGTGCACGCCGCGCAGGCGCTGGAAGTGAAGCGGGTGGCCGTGGCGGCCAGCTACCCCGACGACGTGGCGCAGCTGTTCGTGGAGTTCCTCGCCGCGGGCGGCATCGAGGTGGTTTCCATGGCGAGCGCGGACATCACCACGGCCGCCGAGGTCGGCCGGCTCGCGCCCGACGCCGTGGTGCGCCTGGCCGTGCAGCACGACCACGCCGAGGCCGACGCCGTGCTGGTGCCGGACACCGCGATGCGCACGCTGGCCGAGATCAACGCCATCGAGGCCGCGCTCGGCAAGCCGGTGCTGACCGCGAACCAGGTGACCGTGTGGGAGGGCCTGCGGCTCACCGGCACCACGAGGCTGGTGCGTTCGATGGGCCGGCTGTTCCGGGCGAGGGGCTGAGCCATGGTCACCTTGCCCGACATCGAGCCGGTCAGCCGCGAGTCTACGGCCGCGGTGATCGCGCGGCAGCTGCGCGACGCGATCATGACCGGTGCGCTGCCGCCCGGCACCCAGCTCGGCGAAACCGACCTGGCCGCCCGCTTCCAGGTTTCGCGCGGCCCGCTGCGGGAGGCGATGCAGCACCTCGTCTCGGAAGGCCTGCTGCGCAGCGAACGCCACCGCGGGCTCTTTGTGATCGACCTCGAACCGGGCGACGTCTACGACATCTACCTCGCCCGCTCGGCGGTCGAGCGGGCCGCCCTGCTGCGCGCGCTGCGGGGCGACCGCGACGCGGTGGCGGCCGTGCTGGAGCAGACCGTGGCGGACATGGCCGCCGCCGCGGACGACGACGATCCCACCGCACTGTCCACAGCGGACCTCCGGTTCCACGAGGCACTGATCAACGCCTCCGGCAGCAAACGCCTGGTGCGCATGGCCCGCACCCTGCTGATCGAGACGCGGATGTGCCTGAGCCTGCTGCAGAACACCTACCAGCGAGTCGAGGAGCGCGTGGACGAGCACACCCGCATCATCGACGCGCTGCGGGCCGGCGACGACGAGACCGCGCTGCACCTGCTCGAGGCCCACATGGAGGACGCGGTGCAGCGCCTGGCGCCCGGCACGAGCCTGAAACAGGGCACGGCGCCGGCTGTTCCGTAGGCACTGCAGCAAAAGCCGGGGTAGAGCTATCGGACTGGCGTGGGGTCGGCGTGGCGACGGAAGGTGCTCAGCCATCGTCGCGCACCCCCAGGACGGGCTGGCCGCCACGGCCGCCCCGATAGGACGGTGACCACGGAAAGGCGCCCGAATCGTCCGCGTAGACCAACTGGAGCGCACGCACATCGGGGCCATACAAGGTGATCGCCAGCGACAGGTGCGCCGAAGGCTCCGCCAGCGCCACAACCTCCATCGGCGGCCCACCACGCAAGGTGAGCACGTCGCCCGGCCCAAGTGGGCCGGAGGACAACGACTCCGCGGCGACGGCGTTCAGCACCATTGCCGACAGCGGCTGATCCAGGCCGGTGACCACTAGTTCCGGTAAGCCGTGCACGGTCAGACCCGCGGTATAGGCCCAAGCCGGCCGTGAATCCCGCGCGCTCACAGCCTGGACGATCCAGCCGGTCTCATCGATCAGGCCCAGGATTCCGGTCAGGTACTCCGCCACGACCCGGCCGGGTTCGCGGCGGAACCGTTCCCGGACCTGGCTTTCCGGCAGGACGCCCTGCGGCGGAACACTTTGCGGCAGAACACCCGGCGGCAGAACGTTCTCCGGCAGAGCGCTGCCCGATAAAACTCCGTCCGGCACACCGTTTTCGCAGAACCAGCACATCCGAAGCTCTCCTCCCCCTCGTCCCGGTGGGGTTCCGCCGGGACGAGGAGGAGTCAAGCGCGGGGTACCGACAAAAAATCAGCGGAGGGCTTCGGCCACCGCCGTGCCGAGGCGGGTTGTGGTAGCGGTGCCGCCTAGGTCGGGGGTGAGCTCGGCGCCGGCCGTGAGCACCTCGTCCACGGCTGCGCGGATTGCTTGTGCGGCAACGGTTTCACCCAAGTGTTCGAGCATCATCGCGCCCGCCAGGATCTGCGCCACCGGGTTGGCGATGCCCTGGCCGGCGATGTCCGGGGCACTCCCGTGGACCGCCTCGAACATCGACGGGTATTCACCCGATGGGTTGATGTTCCCGGACGGTGCCATGCCCAGGCCGCCCGTCACGGCGGCGGCGAGGTCGCTCAGGATGTCGCCGAACAGGTTCGACCCGACGACCACGTCGAGCCGTTCCGGTGCCTGCACCATGCGCGCGGCCAGAGCGTCCACATGGCACTGTTCGGCGCACACGTCCGGGTAGCCGGCCGCGACCTCGGCGAAGATCTCGTCCCAGAACGGCATCGAGTGGATCAGCCCGTTGGACTTCGTCGCCGACGTGACGCGCCCGGAACGGGTGCCCGCCAGCTCGAACGCGTAGCGGATGATCCGCTCCACGCCCACCCGCGTGAACACCGACTCCTGCAACACGAACTCGTCGGGGCGGCCGGCGTTGTGCCGCCCGCCGATCGCCGAGTACTCGCCCTCGGAGTTCTCCCGGACGATCACCATTTCCAGCTCCTCGGCGGAGCGCCCCGCGAGCACCGACGTGGTGCCCGGCAGCAGCCGCACCGGCCGCAGGTTCACGTACTGCTGGAACGCCCGGCGCAGCGGGATCAGCAGGCCCCACAGGGAAACGTGGTCCGGCACCCCGGGGAAGCCAACGGCACCAAGGAAAATCCCGTCGAACGCCGCCAGCTGGTCCACCCCGTCGTCCGGCATCATCGCGCCGGCCTTGGTGTAGCGCTCGCAGCTCCAGTCGAACTCGTTCCACGCCAGGGAGAAGCCGTGTTTCGCGGCCGCCGCGTCGAGCACCTTGCGGGCCTCCACCGTGACGTCGACGCCGATCCCGTCGCCCGGGATGCTCGCGATCCGGTAGTCGTTCACAGGCTCACCGCGATGTACTTGGTCTCCAGGAACTCGTCGATACCGACCGTGCCGCCCTCGCGGCCGAGCCCGGACTGCTTGATCCCGCCGAACGGCGCCGCCGGGTTCGACACGACGCCCTGGTTCAGCCCGATCATGCCGGCCTCCAGCCGCTCCGAGACGCGCAGCGCGCGCTTCACATCGCTGGTGTAGAGGTAGGAAACCAGGCCGTACTCGGTGTTGTTGGCCTTCGCCACCGCCTCGTCCTCGGTGTCGAACGGGGTGATGGGCGCGACCGGGCCGAAGATCTCCTCGGCCGCCAGCCGCGCTTCGGCCGGCACGTCGGTGAGCACCGTCGCCGGGTAGAAGTGGCCCGGCCCGTCGACGGCCGCGCCGCCGGTCAGCACGCGCGCGCCGCGCTCGGTGGCGTCCTCGACCAGCGCGGTGACCTTCTTCACCGCGGCCTCGTCGATCAGCGGGCCGACGACCACCCCGTCCTCGGTGCCGCGGCCCATCGGCAGCGCCTGCATGCGCTCGGTGAGGCGTCGCGAGAACTCCTCGACCACACCGCGCTGCACGTAAAACCGGTTCGCCGCAGTGCAAGCCTCGCCGATGTTGCGCATCTTCGCCTGCATCGCGCCCTCGACGGCGGCGTCCAGGTCCGCGTCCTCGAACACCAGGAACGGGGCGTTCCCGCCCAGCTCCATCGACGTGCGCAGCACCTTCTCCGCGCACTGCTCCAGCAACTTGCGGCCGACCGCGGTCGAGCCGGTGAACGAGAGCTTGCGCGCCCGCCCGTCGCGGATCAGCGGCTCCATCACGCCACCCGCGTCCGTGGTCGTGACGATGTTCAGCACACCCTCGGGCAGCCCCGCCTCGGCCAGGATCGCGGCGAGCGCGAGCATCGACAACGGCGTCTGCGCGGCCGGCTTGATCACCATCGTGCAGCCCGCGGCCACGGCCGGGCCGATCTTGCGGGTGCCCATCGCCATCGGGAAGTTCCACGGTGTGATCAGCAGCGCGGGGCCGACCGGCTGGCGGGTGACCAGGAAGCGGCCGACGCCGTTCGGGGCGACCGCGTAACCGCCGTCGATGCGCACGGCCTCTTCCGCGAACCAGCGGAAGAACTCGGCGGCGTAAGTGATCTCACCAGCGGCCTCGGCGAGCGGTTTGCCCATCTCCAGCGTCATGAGCAGCGCGAGCTGGTCGCGGCGCTCGATCAGCTTGTCGTACGCCCGGCGCAGGATCTCGCCGCGCTCGCGGGGCGCGACGGCGGCCCAGCCCGCCTGCGACTCGGCAGCCGCGTCCAGCGCCGCCAGGCCGTCTTCCGGCGTGGCGTCCGCGACCTGGCACAGCACGGCCCCGGTCGAGGGGTCCTGGACGTCGAACGTCCGGCCGCCGGTCGCCGGCACCCACTTGCCGCCGATGAAAAGCTCCTTGTCGACCGCGCCGACGACGCCTGCCTCACTGATCGCGCTCATGCAGCCAACTCCCTGTTCGTGGTTGTCCCGAAGCCATGCTATGGATATTGTCAACAATCGACAACCGTTCGAACCCAGCTTAGGAGCGCCGCCGCATGGCCCAGCTTTCCCCGCTGCTCAAGCAGGCAACGCCCGTCGTGGTCGACCACGGCGAAGGGGTGTACCTCTACGACGTCGACGGGAAACGTCACCTCGACTTCACCGCGGGGATCGGCGTGACCAGTACCGGTCACTGCCACCCGCGGGTCGTCGAGGCGGCCCGGGAGCAGATCGGCAAGCTCGTGCACGGCCAGTACACAACCGTGATGCACAAGCCGCTGCTCGAACTCACCAAGCGGCTCGGCGACGTGCTGCCGGCCGGCCTGGACTCGCTGTTCTTCGCCAACTCCGGCAGCGAGGCCGTGGAGGCCGCGCTGCGCCTGGCCCGTCAGGCCACCAAGCGGCCCAACGTGATCGTGTTCCAGGGCGGCTTCCACGGCCGCACCGTGGCCGCCGCGTCGATGACCACCTCCGGCACCCGGTTCAGCGCCGGCATCTCGCCGCTGATGGCCGGGGTGCACGTCGCCCCGTTCCCGTACGCCTACCACTACGGCTGGGACCAGGACACCGCGACGAAGTTCGCGTTGCGCGAGCTGGACTACCTGTTCCAGACGGTCTCCGCGCCGAACGAGACGGCCGCGTTCTTCATCGAGCCGGTGCTCGGCGAGGGCGGTTACGTGCCCGGCAACACCGAATTCTTCGCCGGTCTGCGCGAGCGCGCCGACCGCCACGGGATCCTGCTGGTGATGGACGAGGTGCAGACCGGCTTCGGCCGCACCGGCAAGTTCTGGGGCCACGACCACTTCGACGTCTCCCCCGACGTGGTGCTCATCGCGAAGGGCCTGGCCAGCGGCTTCCCGCTGTCCGGCATCGCGGCCTCTCAGGAGCTGATGGAGAAGGCACTGCCCGGCTCGCAGGGCGGCACCTACGGCGGCAACGCGGTCTCGTGCGCCGCCGCCATCGCGACGCTGGCCGTGATCCAGGACGAGGGCCTGGTCGAGAACGCCGCCGAGCGCGGCCGCCAGCTGCTGGAGGGCGCGCGGCTGGTCGCGGACAAGACGCCGGCGATCGGCGACGTGCGCGGGCTCGGCCTGCTGGTCGGCACCGAGTTCACCACCGCCGACGGCGAGCCGGACCCGGCCACGGCGGCCGCCGCCCAGCAGGCCGCGGCGAAGAGCGGTCTGCTGCTGCTGACCTGCGGCGCCTACTCGAACGTGGTCCGCATGGTGCCGCCGCTGGTCGTCACCGCCGAGCAGGTCGACGACGCCCTGCGCATCTGGGGCGAAGTGGTCGCCTCGGTCACGGGGAGCTGAGCCATGGCCCGGTACATCACCATCACGCTGGACAAGCGCGGCGTCACCTGCCGCGCGCGGCTGCTCGACGCCGAGGCGCCGCGGACCTGCAAGGCCGTGTGGGACGCGCTGCCGCAGAGCGGCTCGGCCTACCACGCGAAGTACGCGCGCAACGAGGTCTACACCCTCGTGCCGCCCTTCGCGGAGCCCAAGCCGGGCCGCGAAAACCCGACGATCACGCCGATCCCCGGCGACGTCGTCTACTTCGGATTCGAGGCGTGGGAGATCGGCAATCCCGCGTACGGCTACGACGACGGCAGCGAGGCCCACAGCGATCAGGGCGCGACCGACCTCGCGATCTTCTACGGCCGCAACAACCTCTTGATCAACGGCGACGCGGGCTGGGTGCCCGGCAACGTGTTCGCCACCATCGAAGAGGGCCTGGCCGAGATGGCGGAGGCCGCGCAGGACCTGTGGCTGCGCGGCGTCGAGGGCGAGACGCTCTCGTTCGCCCGCGTCGACTGACCCGCCTTGCCTTGAAGGACTCCTTGCCCGCGTCGGACGCGGGTGAGGAGTCCTTCCACTCGTTCGGGCCGGCACCCCGTCGAGGGTGGGTCTGTCCACACTGTTCAGTGAAGGCCGGTTGACCGTCGGTGATCACGCGGTGGGGCCGGGAAACCGGTGGCAGCACGGGAAAATCGCCCTGGCCCGACCCGCTGATCACCCGGCCGTGTGAACCTGGCGGACTCACCATTCGTGGCAGGCCGCTCACCGGTTCGTGTCAGCGCCCCGCCCACTTGCCCTAGCCGACTTCTGCTACTCAGAGTGATCATCGGGCGTTTCGCTACACACCGTGGCCACGGACGTGTCAAGTCACCCCCGCCGGAGAACACGAAAGCCTTACGCGTTTATGGTGGGAAGATTCGCGGCACCCACCGGTACGGGCACCGGCTTTTTGACAACGCGCCAGCCTGGTGAAAATCTTCAATCGTTCCTCGCGAGGGCACAACTGAACACGAAAATCCGAACAAGGAGCCCCTCAATGCAGCTTTTCACCCAGCACGCGCACCACTGCCACGACCTGATCACGGGTGTGCTGGCGCACCTGGCGCACGTGCTCGGCTGGCTTGTCTGACCTCCTGAGCAGGATTACCGAGGGGCCGGCCTGTTGGCGCGGGCCGGCCTCTCGGCCCCCATTCCTAAACTGCGGGCCACCCGATCAGCCGGGTGGCCTTTGCGCATTTCCGGGAATTGTTTCCGCCACGTTTCCCCGCGCCGCCGTGACGCTCACCGGCGGTCACCCCGGGCAAACGTGAACAGGTTTCATGGCCAGCTCACCACACGACGTACTACGCTTCGGGCACAGGCGAAGGCGCGTGAGGAAGAGGCTGCCGATGGGCGACGTGACGGCACAGCTGGCCGCTATCGTCGGGGAGGCGAACCTGCTCACGGGCGAGGCCATCTCCGACGACTACGCGCACGACGAGGCGCTCAGCTCCCCGCCGCAGAAGCCCGCGTACGTCGCGAAGCCCGCTTCCGCCGAAGAAGTCGCGGAGCTGCTGAAGGCCGCTTCGACGGCGAGCGTGCCCGTCACCGCGCGCGGGTCCGGCAGCGGTCTTTCGGCCGCCGCGCGCCCGTTGGCCGACGGTCTGGTCATCTCGTTCGAACGGATGAACGCGGTGCTGGAGATCGACGTCGAGAACCACCTCGCGGTCGTCCAGCCCGGCGTCACGCTGGCGGAGCTGGACGAACGGGCCGCCGCCGCGGGCCTCACTTATCCCGTTTACCCGGGTGAGCTGAGCGCGACCATCGGCGGCACCGTCGGCACCAACGCGGGCGGCATGCGCGCGGTGAAGTACGGCGTCACGCGCAACAACGTCCTCGGCTTGCAGGCCGTGCTGCCGACGGGCGAGATCATCCGCACCGGCGGGCGCACGTCGAAGGTGTCCACGGGGTACGACCTCACGCAGCTGATCATCGGCTCCGAGGGCACGCTGGCGCTGGCCACCGAGGTGATCGTGAAGCTGCACCCGCGGCTGCCGCACGGCGCCACGGTGCTCGCCCCGTTCGACGACCTCGACCAGGTGATGGCCGTGGTGCCGAAGATCCTGGCGAGCGGGCTCGCGCCGCACATCCTCGAGTACATCGACAACATGACGATGGCCGCGATGGTCTACAACGAGAAGCTCGAGCTGGGTGTGCCGGACGCGATCCGCGAGCGTTCTCAGGCGTATCTGTTGGTGGCGCTGGAAAACAGCGACACCGGACGGCTGGGCGAAGACGTCGAGACGCTCGGCGGGCTGCTGGACGAGCTGGGCGCGCTCGACGTCTACGTCCTCGAAGGCGGCTCGGCGCGCAAGCTGGTCGAGGCGCGGGAGAAGGCGTTCTGGTCGGCCAAGTCCGCGGGCGCCGACGACGTGGTCGACGTGGTGGTGCCGCGCTCGGCGATGCCGGTTTTCCTGGCCACGGCCCGGGAACTCGCGCTCGCGGCCGGCGGCGGGGTGATCGGCTGCGGGCACGCCGGCGACGGCAACGTGCACCTCGCGGTCTTCTGCAAGGACCCGGAAACCCGGTCGGAACTGCTGACCGGCATCTTCGCCAAGGCCATGGAGCTGGGCGGCGCCATCTCCGGCGAGCACGGCCTCGGCCGGACCAAGGCCAAGTACTACCTGAAGCTCGAAGACCCGGCGAAGATCGAGCTGCTGCGCCGCGTCAAGTCGGGCTTCGACCCCGCCGGCATCCTCAACCCCGGTGTCCTCTTCGGCTGAGCACCCGGCCTCCGACCAGAAAGCGAGCACCATGAACGGCGCCCAGTCCTTGATCCGCACGCTTGTCGACGCCGGGGTGGAGGTGTGTTTCTCGAACCCCGGCACGTCGGAGATGCACTTCGTCGCGGCGCTCGACTCGGTGCCGGAGATGCGCGGTGTGCTCGGGTTGTTCGAAGGAGCCGTGACCGGCGCGGCGGACGGCTACGCGCGGATGGCGGGCAAGCCGGCCGCGACGCTGCTGCACCTCGGGCCGGGCCTGGGCAACGGGCTGGCGAACCTGCACAACGCGCGGCGCGCGCACACGCCGATCGTCAACATCGTCGGCGACCACGCGACGTACCACAAGAAGTACGACGCGCCGCTGGAGTCGGACATCGACGCGATCGCCAGCTCGCTGGAGGGCTGGGTCCGCCGGTCCGAGCACACCAAGGACGTCGGCGCGGACGCGGCGGCGGCGGTCGCGGCGGCGCAGGACGCGCCCGGCCGGATCGCGACGCTGATCTTGCCCGCCGACGCTTCATGGGGCGAAGGCGGCGAGACGTGCGCGCCGATTCCTCCGCGCGCACCGCAGTCCGTCGATGCGACGACGGTCAAGAAGATCGCCGAAGTCTTGCGCAGCGGCGAATCCGTCGCGCTGCTCATCGGCGGCGCCGCCTGCCGTGAGCCGGGATTGCTTGCCACCAGCCGGATCGCGGCGGCGACGGGCGTGAAGGCGTTCGCCGAGACGTTCCCCGCGCGGCTGGAGCGCGGCGCCGGGCTGCCCTCGATCGAACGGCTCGGTTACCTGGCCGAGCAGGTGGCCTACCAGCTCGACGGCGTCAAGCACCTGATCGTCGCCGGCACCAAGGCGCCGGTGTCGTTTTTCGCCTACCCCGGCAAGCCGAGCGACCTGGTGCCGGAAGGCGCGCAGGTGCACGTGCTCGCCGAGGTGGGCCAGGACGCGACGGGCGCGCTGAACGACGTCGCCGCCCTCGTCGCCCCGGACACCGCGCCGGTGCTGCAAGAAGCCTCGCGCCCGGCGTTGCCGACCGGCCCGCTGACGGCGCAGAACTGGGCCGACGTAATCGGCGCGCTGCTGCCCGAGCAAGCGATCATCGCGGACGAGGCCAACACGTCCGGCCTGCTGATCCCGGCCGCGACTGCGGGCGCCCCGCGCCACGACGTGCTCACCCTGACCGGCGGCGCGATCGGCTACGGCATCCCGGTGGCGACGGGCGCCGCGGTCGCCGCCCCGGACCGCCCGGTGGTGAACCTCCAGTCCGACGGCAGTGCGCTGTACACGATTTCGGCGCTGTGGACGCAGGCGCGGGAGAACCTGAACGTCACCACGGTGATCCTCAACAACCACGCGTACGCGATCCTGCGGATCGAGCTGCAGCGCGTCGGCGCCGCGCCGGACGGCCCGAAGGCCAACGACCTGCTCGACCTGAGCCGCCCGGACATGGACTTCGCGAAGATCGCGGAGGGCCTGGGCATCCCGGCCACCCGGGCGACCACGGCGGAGGAGCTGGCCGAGCAGTTCGCCCGCGCGGTGGCGGAGCCTGGGCCGCACCTGATCGACGCGGCGGTGCCTTCGCTGATCTGAGCCTTGTGAGTGTTCATGACGGTTCTCACCGTCATGAACACTCACAAGTCCTCAAGCCGCCACGGGTTCACGAGCGGCGGCGGCGCGAGCGCGTGGGACGAGGGCGGTGAAGCCCAGCCCCACCACCGCGGCCAGCCCGGCGACCGCGAACGTCGCCCGGAAACCCGGAAGGGACGGCCAAGTCAGGCCGCCTGCGGTGATGGTCAGTGAGGCGAGCATGGTGGCCATCACCGCGCTGGAGGTGGACGTGCCGACCGAGCGCATCAGCGAGTTCAGGCCGTTGGCCGACGCCGTTTCGGTGACCGGCACCGAGCCCATGATCAGCGCGGGCATGGCCGCGTACGCGATGCCGACGCCCGCGCCGATGATCACCGACGCGGCGATGATCTCCAGCGCGTTGTCCATCAGCAGGATGGCGAAGACGTAGCCCAGCGCGATCACCACGGCGCCGGTCATCAGCGTGGTTCGCGCGCCGTAACGGTTGGTCAGCCGCGCCGAGACCGGCGACAGCAGCATCATCACCAGCCCGTTCGGCGCCAGGCACAGACCGGCCTCGACCATCGTGCGGCCGAGGCCGTACCCCGTGGACGAGGGCGCCTGCAGCAGCTGCGGGAACGACAAAGCCATGGCGTACATGGCAAAACCGACCATGATCGACGCCAGGTTGGTGAACAGCACCGGCCGCCGCGCGGACACGCGCAGGTCGACCAGCGGGTCTCGGCGGCGCAGCTGGTACCAGCCCCAGCCGAGCAGCACGGCGACGGCCGCGGCGGCGAACCCGAGCGTGCGCGGGCTGCCCCAGCCCCAGGTGGCGCCCTTGACGATCGGGAGCAGCAGGCAGGTCAGCCCGGCCACGAGGCCGAGCGCGCCCAGGTAGTCGAACGGCGCGGGCGTGCGCAGCGGCGACTCCGGCACGTACCGCAGGATCAGCAGCGCGCACGCCAGCCCGAGCGCGGCCGAGCCCCAGAACAGCACGTGCCAGTCGGTGTTCTGCGCGACCACCGCCGCCAGCGGCAGGCCGATCGCGCCGCCGACCCCGAGCGTCGCGCTCATCAGGGAGATCGCACCGCTGACGCGTTCGGCCGGCAGCTCGTCCCGCATGATGCTGATGCCCAACGGGATCACGCCCATCGCGCAGCCCTGGAGCCCGCGCCCGGCCACCATCAGCGCGAGCGAGCTGGTCAGCGCCGAGAGCACCGAGCCCGCCACCAGCACGGCGAGGCTCGCCAGCAGCACCCGCCGCTTGCCGTAGAGGTCGCCGAGCCGTCCGCTCACCGGCGTGATCACGGCCGCCGCGAGCAGCGTGACGGTGACTACCCACGACGCGTCCGCCGTCGAAGCGTTGAGCAGCTGGGGAAACGCCGGGATGAGCGGCACCACCAGCGTTTGCATGAACGACGCGACCAGGCCGCACGAAGCCAGCACCACGACGATCGCCCGACCGCTGCCCTGCGCCACCTCGACCCCCAAAGCCCGTACGCGATACCAAAACGCACGGTACCGGGCAGGACCGACAATCTCGGTGCTTCGTGACCGATCCGACTTAGCCGCTCGTGAGTGGCTATGACGGTTCTAACCGTCATAGCCACTCACGAGCTTCTCCTTGCCGACGTTGCGTGGCGCGGCGGCACTAGAGCCACTGTTTGACGCCACCGTGGCCGGAGCAGGTGCCGGACCGATGCTGGCTGTAGCTGTAGCTGCCGTCCTTGCACTGCGCCGTCGCGCCGGACGGGTTCGACGACGGGCGGTGCACGCAGGCGCCGCTCGAGTTGCGGTAGTAGTCACTGCCGCACGCGGCGGGTGTCGTCGGCTGGGCCGCGGCCTTTTTGGTCGCCGGGATTTTCGGAACGGCCTTCTTCGTCACCGCGGGCGGCTGCGCGACCGGAGCGACCGCGACGGGCGAGTCCGACGTCGTCGGAATAGCCGCGTCCGAGGTGGCCTCCGGCGGGGAATAAGCCGGCAACGACGAAGTGGTGGTATCGGGCGTGACGACACCGGAGTCCTTGACGGGCAACGTACCCACGCCGCACCCGGCGACGAGCGCACCCGCCGCCAGCACCATTCCCAGCTTCCTCAGCATCGCGGCCTCCCGTTCCGGAATAACTTCGTTCCGCATAGTCGGGAAGGTCCCGAAAAGTGTTACGCCGGTTAAGAGCCAGCTAATGGCGCAACAGGTCACTGGGAAACGATTCGGCAACAAAAGCCGCCGGGCCGTGCGGGGTTCGTCCGATCGGAGCAGCATCACCGCGGTGCCGAACAGTTCTGAGCGACGAGCAGTGGTCGCGGGCGGCGGGGTCGTGGGTCTCACCACGGGGTTCGCCCTGCGCCAGGCCGGATTCGACGTACTGGTGTGCGAGCAGGAGCCCGAGGTGCGCGGCATCGGCGCCGCGCTCGGGCTGTGGGCGAACGCGCTGGAGGTCTTCGACCGGCTCGGCGTCGGCGCCGCGATCCGCGCGGCCGGCCACCCGAGCGCGATCCGCTACCAGGACCCGACCGGGCAAGTGCTGGACGAGTACTACGCCGATCTCGCCGGCGTCAACTACCTGATGGTCACCCGACAGCGGCTCAACGAATTGCTCGCCGAGGCCGTTGGTCCGGACCACCTGCGCACCAGCGCCCGCGTGGTCGGCTACGAGGACCGGGCAAGCGCCGTCACCGTGCGGTTCGAGGACGGCAGCACCACGGAAGCCGACCTGCTCATCGGCGCCGACGGCGTCTACTCGAAGGTGCGCGAGCAGCTTTCCCCGGGTTCCGCCGCGCAGGAATACCCGGGACACCTGGCGTGGCGCGGAATCGTGCCGGAGAGCGCGATCCCCGAGATCACCAGCGAACGGTTCGTGGTCGGGCGCGAGCGCACCCGCGGCGGGGTGGTGCGCAGCGGCGGCGGGCTGGCGTTCTGGGTGCTCGCGCAGCTGGGTGCGCAGTCCTCGGCCGCGTCCGGGAAGCAGGAAGCCCTTGCACTGGTGCCGTATCTGCACGAGGGCGACTGGACGTTCCCGCTGCGCGAAGCGATCGAGGCGACGCCGGAAGACAAGGTGGTCCGCAACCGCGTGATGGCCGTGCCGCTGCAAACCCGCTGGGTCGACGGCCACGTGGCCCTGGCCGGCGACGCGGCACACGCGCTCTCACCGCACATCACCTCCGGCGCCTCGCTGGGCATCGAGGACGCCGCCGTGCTGGCCGACCACTTAGGACGGTCCGGCGACGTGCCTGCCGCGCTCAAGGCGTACGAAGCCGACCGGCTCCCGCGCTACGCCGAGGCCTACCGCCGGGTAGACGAGGTCGCCGAGGCGTCGGTGGAGCCGCGCGAGTTCGCGAAGGAGTTCTTCGGCTTCATCCGGTGGATGCTCGGCTAGTGTCGTGTGGCTCTGGCGGGTTTACGCCCCAATGTGGCGTTCGGTGCGCTCAACGCAACCAACGCCACATTGGGGCGCTCCGGGCCAAGCCAGAGGCGGAGCACACAGCAGGTAAAGAAAGCGGAATCACGCGGCACTAGACGCCCCAGCCCGTCGGCGTCGGTGACAGGCGGAAGTCGAGCGTGCCACCGAAACGGACGAACGACGGATCAAGTTTCCAATCCCGCTGCGGATGCCCACCACGCCGGACGTCCTGGATGTACTTACCGTCGCCGGACGCGGTGATCGTCAACACCGCACCACCGCCGGAACGCACCACCGCCTTCGGAAACAACGGGCTCGACAACAGCAACTCACCCGAGCCCGGCGTACGCGGGTAGACGCCGAGGGCCGCGAAGACGTACCAGGCGGACATCGTGCCGAGGTCGTCGTTGCCGGGCAGGCCGGACGGGCCGGTGGTGTACACGGTTTCGGCCAGCTGCCGCACCGTCTCCTGCGTCTTCCACGGCTGTCCCAGCTCGTTGTACAGCCAGGGCGCGTGGATGTCGGGCTCGTTCGTCGGGTCGTACTTGAGCGGGCCGCCGCCTTCCAGTTGCCAGTTTCCGTTGGCGTCGTGGAAAAAGCCGTCGAGGCGGGTGACGGCCGTCGCCTTGCCGCCCATCGCGGTGGCGAGGCCGGAGACGTCCTGCGGCACCATCCAGGTGTACGCCGCCGCGCTGCCCTGCGCGAAGCCGCGGTCGCTCGCCGGGTCGAACGGCGTGACCCAGCTGCCGTCGAGGTTGCGCGCCTGCGTGTAACCGGTGGCCGGGTTGAAGACGTTGCGCCAGTACTCGCCGCGCGCGCCCAGCTCCGCGGCCTCCTTGGTGCGGCCCAGCGCCTTCGCCCACTGGCCGAGCGAGTAGTCCGCGACCGAGTCCTCGAGGGTCTCCGCCGCGCCGCCCCAGCAGTGGCAGACGTCGTTCGCGGCGTAGTGGGAACTCAGGTACTGGGCCAGATTCGGCCGCTGCCCGACGCACTGGCCGGGACAGCCGCCGTCCTGCAGCCCTTCCGGGCGCGGCACGGTCGCCTGCCGGTACAACGAGTCGAAAGCGCCGCGGTAGTCGAAGTTCCGCACGCCCATCGCGTAGAACGTGGCGAGCGTGGCCGCCGACGGATCCCCGGTCATCACGTGCGTGGCGCCGTTCACGTGCACCCAGCGGTCCCAGACGCCGTTGTTCTGCTTGGCGTAGTTGAACAACGACTGCGCGAAGTCCCCGGCGACGCGTGGCTCCAGCAGCGCGAGCAGCTGCACCTGCGCGCGGTACTGGTCCCAGCCGGAGAAATTGCCGTACTGCGCGCGCTGCCCCGGCGCGAGCCGATGCGGCACCTGGTCCATGCCGAGGTACTGGCCGTCGACGTCGTTGACCAGGTTCGGCTGCTGCAACCCGTGGTACAGCGCGGTGTAGAAGACCTTCCGCTGGTCCGGTGTGCCGCCGCCGATGGCCACGCGGCCCAGCTCGTCGTTCCACGCGCGCCGGGTCGCGGCCGCCACGCTGTCCACAGTGGACGTCGGGGACTGCTCGGCCCGCAGGTTCCGCTCCGCGCCTTCGAGCGAGACGTACGAGATCGCGAGCCGCATGGTGACCTGGCTGCCGGGCGCGAAGCCGACGTAACCGCCCGAGCCGCGGCCGGCCCGGTCCTTGCCCGTCGCGTACCCCTCGCCGCCGGTCTGCGCCAGCCCGCCCGGCTGCAGCGTCGCGTCCTTCCACGTGCCGGTGCCGGTGAACGGCTGGTCGAACTGCGCGGTGAAGTACAGCCGGTAGTAGCTCTTGCGGTTGTTGACGCCGCCGTTCGCGCGGCGGCCGCAGAACGCGCCGGTCAGCACGGATCCGGTGACCTTCCGATGCGCCGGGTCAAGGCGGGTTTCCGCGTCTTCGCTGCCGTTGAGCGAGTTCGACGTGCGGAACAGCAGGTTCGCGGGCTTGCCCGCGGGAAAGGACAGCGTGCCGACGGTCGTGCGATCGGTCGCGGCGAAGTCCGTGGTGACGCCGTTCGCCAGGCCCAGCCGGTAACGCCCGGGCGTCGCGGATTCGTCGGCGTGCGCGAAGTCGCTCGCGAACACGGCGTCGGTGGTGTCTGCGCTCGGCGAAGAGGTGACGTCGCCGGTGAACGGCAGGATCGGCACGTCGCCCGCCGCTCCCGGGTTGCAGCCCGCGCCGTTCACGTGCGTGAGGCTGAAACCACGCAGCCGGGTCGTGTCGTACTGGTAGCCGTTGGCCGCGCCGGTGCTGGTCTGGTCGCCGCGCGTGCTGGTCGGGCTCCAGGCCAGCATGCCGAACGGCGCCGTCGCCCCCGGGTACGTGTTGCCGTCGCCCGCCGAGCCGATCAGCGGGTCGACGGAGGCGGCGAGATCAGCGGGCGCGGCCTCGGCCGGTGCCACGGCGGAGGTCAGCAGGACGGCGGCGAGGACCACCGTGAGACGACGGCGCATGGGCGGACCCTAACCGCGTCCGGTGACTTCCCGGCGAACTCCGCCGGACGAAATCACGGACAGAAACCCGCCTCAACCGTCCGTCGGGCACCACGGGTCCGAGCTGCGCCCGACGGCCAGCCCGCAGAAGCCCTGCAAGGTCCGGACCACCTCGCCGCCCTCGACGCGCAGGACCGCGACGGGCTTGTTCTCCGGCACGTTCCGGCTGATGTCGCCGCCGTAGTCGATGGTCCCGGTGACGCCCTCGATGTACTTGTTGGTCTGCTGCGGGTTCTCGCGCGAGGTGTGGATGGCGGTGATCTCGCGCCAGACCGCGCCGGGCGTGACCGGGATGTTCGACGACGTCTCGCGCAGGTACGCCGTGGCCGTGATCATCACCAGCGCGGCGTCGTAGGACAGCCCGGCGTGGCCGTCGTACGAACGGCCGCGCTCGGTCTGCTCGAAGGGGAACAGCGTGGTGTTCAGTGTTGTATAGAAGTCCCGCGCCAGTCCTTGCGGATCGGTCGCCGGCTCGGTCGCGAACGAGAGGTAGTAGTACGGCAGCGCCCGGTTCTGCTCGCGCGCGACCTGGTCGGCGACGTACCGGCTGACGTCGTCGTCGCCGATGATCGTCGCGGTGCTGCCGCATTGCGCGGCGCCGCCGGCGAAGTCGCCGAAGTCCGGCACGCCGCGGCCGGCGAAGAAGACCAGGCCGTCGTACGAGCAGGTGTCACGTCCGGCCGAGGCGGCGTTGCCCACCAGCCGGTCGCCGTAGCGCTGGTGCGACGGCGGTGCGAGCTGTCCGCCGTCCGGCGCGAACGCCCGCGCCTCGACGGCGAAACCCTTGCCCTGGAACGACTTCACCACGTCGTCGCGCAGGTTGGTGCTGTAGCTGTCGGAATCGTCGTCGGAGTAATATACGCGCAGCGAGCGCGGCCCCGGACGCTGGGTCGCGAACGCCGCGGCGACGGCCGCCTCGCGCCGGTTCTGGGGCGCCACCTGGAAGTAGATGGGGTTCTGGTCGGCCAGGCCGTCGGCGCTGAGGGTGGAGGCGACCACCGGGAGTCCGGCGTTGCCCAGCGCGCGGATGGTCGCCTGCGTCGGCTCGCTGCTCATGTCCAGCCCGACCACGCCGACCAGGCTCTTGTCCTGCTCCGCCATCTGCTTCAGCTGCCCGGCGACGCGCACGCCCTCACGCATCCCGCGGCCGCCGTTCGCGATCAGCATCCGCAAGATCGGCTCGGACGTCGCCGTCGCGTTGAGCTGCCGCAGCTGGGCGACGGCGAAGCCTTCCAGCGACTCGCGCTCGGCGGTCAGGCCTTCGGCGGTGCCGTTGGAAGAGGTCAGCGCCTCGAAGTCGACCAGCGTGATGTACGGCCGTTCCGGGTGTTCCTGGTGCAGCTGCTCGGCCTGCCGGTTCTGGTCGGTGATCACCTGCCCGACCTGGCGGACGGTGTCGTCGGCCGGGTCGAACAGGGTGAACGTGCCGTCGGAGATGCCGACGCACTCGCTGCCGGTCCAGGTGAGCCACTCGCTGGAGGTGCCGCAGTGGCTCGCGCGGAAGTCCTCGTACCGCGCGGCCACCAGCCCGGCGGCGAGGACGAGCACCATCAGCGGCACGCCGATCCGCATCCACCGCGTCGCCCACCACGGCGGGCGGGATTCGCGGCGGCGCAGCACATACGTGTCCCCGAGCGATTGCAGTTCCTTGCGCGCCTCGAGTTGCTGCTCGGGCGAGCCGGCGTGGTCGAGGCCGATCGGCAGGTACCAGGCGGCGGCGTCGCGGGCGCGGCGGTCCTTGAGCAGTTCGTGCTGCCAGGCCCGGTACGCCCCGCCCGCGTCGGACGCGCGGCGCTTGGGCCGCAGCTCGCTCGGCGCCGCGTCCGGCGGCGGCGCGTGGCTCGTGGAGACCACGAGCAGCGGGTCGAACAGGCCGGTCTGGTTGCGCACGTCGTTGATCAGCTTCAGCAGCCGGTAGCCGCCGTTCACGGTGCTCACGTGGTCGAGCAGCAGCACCGGGTAGGTCATCCGGCGGCGGCGCCAGAACCCCGACGGCCGCAGCCGGTACCCGCGGCGGAGGTCTTCCAGGAACGCGTTCACCAGCAGCCGCCCGACGAACTCGGGTGACTCGCGCTGCCACTCGCCGTCGGTCAGCCGCAGCGCGAACCGCACGAAGCTGCCCGACATCTCCGGCGCCAGGTGCGGCTGGCGGAGGAACCAGCGGTACCGGCCGGACAGCCCCGGCACCCGCCCGGTGACGGCGAGCCGGAACGTCGCCATGGTCAGCAAACGCAGCAGCAGCAACGGAATCCGCCACGCGTCGTTCTGCGGCACCAGCTCCTGCCCGACGTTCTCGATGGCCGAGCGGAACCGCACCATCAGGCCGTTCTCCTGCAGCCGCCGCAACAGCGTCCGCTCCGGCTCGGGATCGTGCCCGGCCAGCTTCTCCCCCATCAGCTGGACGACGAGCGTGAACAGCCCGAAGCGCAGCCCCGTGCCGCGCGAACGCGGGCTGCGGAGCAGTTCGTTGCGCGCGTCCCACAGGATGTCCCGAACCGCCTCGACGCTGGCGGCGGTCGCGACGCCCTCGGTGTCGGTCGCTTTGCGCTGGTCGAGCGGCAGGTAGGCATACCGGACGCTGCCGCTGGGCCGGGCGCTGCGCAGCCGTGAGCTGAACTCCTCCAGCACGCCCTCACAGGAGTCCGACCGGACCAGGCAGAACATCGGCAGCCCGCGCCGTCCCGCGCGTTCCTGCTGGTACCCGGGCTCCCACTCGACGTTCGCCTGGTGCAGCGACCGGGGCAGGTCCCCCATCCGCGGCCGCTGGTAGAGCGCGCCGATGAGCTTCACCAGCTTCTCGCCGCCACGGAAGGCGAGCGGGTCGTGCCGGTGCTCCTGGGTGGCGGTGGTCTGGTCCATGAACCAGTTTCACATACCGGGACGGGGCGGGGTCCCGCAATTTTGCCGTCCCGCCAAGAGATCGCGGCCCCCTGCCGTGGAATCCGCACGACGAAAAGGGGCCCTCTCCCGAATCCGGGAAAGGGCCCCTCGACGTCAGCGGTTATTCGTAGATCTCGCCCTTGGCCGCCTTGGCCACCAGGGACTCCGGCGGCGTGAAGTGGTCGCCGTACCGGGCGGCCAGCTCACGGGACCGGTCGACGAAGCCCTGCAGGCCGCCGTCGTACTGGTTGATGTACTGGATGACCCCGCCGGTCCAGGCCGGGAACCCGATGCCGAAGATCGAGCCGATGTTGGCGTCGGCGACGGACGTCAGCACGCCCTCGTCGAAGCACTTCACCGTTTCGAGGGCTTCGGCGAAGAGCATGCGCTCCTTGAGGTCCTCGAACGGGACGTCGCCGGTGCCGGACTTGAACGCGTCGCGCAGGCCGGGCCAGAGGCCGGTGCGCTTGCCGTTCTCGTCGTACTCGTAGAAGCCCGCGCCGGTGGAGCGGCCCTTGCGGTCGTACTCGTCCAGCATGGTGTCGATGACGGCCTCGGAGGCGTGCGCCTCCCACTTGCCGCCCGCGGCCTCGATCGCGGCACGCGTCTCCTTGCGGATCTTGCGCGGCAGCGTCAGGGTCAGCTCGTCCATCAGCTGGAGCGGCGGCGCCGGGTAGCCGGCCTGCGAGCCCGCCTGCTCGATCGACGCCGGCTCCACGCCCTCGCCCAGCGCGGCCACGGCCTCGTTGATGAACGTGCCGATCACGCGCGAGGTGAAGAAGCCGCGGCTGTCGTTGACGACGATCGGGGTCTTCTTGATCTGCAGGGTGTAGTCGAAGACCTTGGCCAGCGTGGCCGGCGAGGTCTTCTCCCCGCAGATGATCTCGACCAGCGGCATCTTGTCCACCGGCGAGAAGAAGTGGATCCCGATGAAGTCCTCCTGCCGCTGCACGCCCTCGGCGAGCGTGGTGATCGGCAGGGTGGAGGTGTTGGAGCCCAGCACCGCGTCGGCGTTCACGATGCCCTCGATCTCGCCGAACACCTTGTGCTTGAGCTCGACGCTCTCGAACACGGCCTCGATCACGAAGTCGACGCCGGCGAAGTCGGCCGCGTCGGCTGTCGGCTTGATCTTGGCCAGCAGCGCGTCGGACTTCTCCTGCGTGGTCTTGCCACGCGAGAGGGCCTTCTCCTCGATCTTGGCGGCGTAGCCCTTGCCTCGCTCGGCGGCTTCCTGGCTGACGTCCTTGAGCACGACGTCGATCCCGGCTTTCGCTGACACGTAAGCGATCGCGGCGCCCATCATGCCCGCGCCGAGCACGCCGACCTTGCGGGCGGTGTACTTCTCGAAGCCGTCCGGACGCGAGCCGCCCGAGTTGATCGTCTGCAGGTCGAAGAAAAACGCCTTGGTCATGTTCTTCGAGACCTGCCCGGTGGCCAGGTGCACGAAGTAGCGCGACTCCACCGTGATCGCGGTGTCGAAGTCGACCTGCGCGCCCTCGATGGCCGTGGCCAGGATCGCCCGCGGGGCCGGCATCGGCGCGCCCTTGAGCTGCTTGCGCAGGTTCGCCGGGAACGCGGGCAGGTTCGCCGCGAAGCTCGGGTTCGACGGGGTGCCGCCCGGGATCTTGTAACCCTTGACGTCCCACGGCTGCACGCCGCCCTCGGGGTTCGCCTTGATCCACGCCTTGGCGGCGGGCACCAGCTCCTCGACGGTGTCCACGACCTCGTGCACCAGGCCCAGCTCCAGCGCCTTGCGCGGACGGTGGCGCTGTCCCTGCAACAGCACGTTCAGCAGCGCGCTCTGGATGCCCAGCAGCCGCACGGTCCGGACCACGCCGCCACCGCCGGGCAGCAGGCCCAGGGTGACCTCGGGCAGGCCGATCTGGCTGCCCTTGGCGTCGGCCGCGATGCGGTGGTGCGTGGCGAGCGCGATCTCCAGGCCGCCGCCGAGCGCGGCGCCGTTGATGGCCGCGACCACCGGCTTGCCCAGCTGCTCGATGCGCCGCATCTGGCTCTTCATCGCCGTGCTCGACGCGGTGAACTCGGCCGCGTGCTCCGGCTTCGCCTGGATCAGGTCGTTCAGGTCGCCGCCGGCGAAGAAGGTCTTCTTCGCCGAAGTGACGACCACGCCGGTGATGTCGTCCTTCTCCGCCTCCAGCCGGTCGACGATCACGCCGAGCGACTCGCGGAACGCGGCGTTCATCGTGTTCGCCGACTGGTTCGGGTCGTCGAGGGTCAGCGTGACGATGCCGTCGGCATCCTGCTCCCAGCGGATGGTCTTGCTCTCAGCCATTTGAGTCCTCACACCCGCTCGATGATGGTCGCGACGCCCATGCCGCCGCCGATGCACAGGGTCACCAGCGCGCGCCGCGCCTGGCGCCGTTCCAGCTCGTCGACCACGGTGCCGACCAGCATCGCGCCGGTGGCGCCGAGCGGGTGGCCCATGGCGATCGCGCCGCCGTTGACGTTCACCTTCTCGTCCGGCAGGTGCAGGTCCTTCTGCCACTTGAGCACGACGGACGCGAACGCCTCGTTCAGCTCCCACAGGTCGATGTCGTCCGGGGTCAGGCCCGCGGTCTTGAGCACCTTCTCGGTGGCCGGCGTCGGGCCGGTGAGCATGATGGTCGGCTCGGAGCCGATCGACGCGGTGGCCACGATGCGCGCCCGCGGGGTGAGCCCGAAGGTCTTGCCGACGGCCTCGCTGCCGACGAGCACCAGCGCGGCGCCGTCGACGATGCCGGAGGAGTTGCCGCCCGTGTGGACGTGGTCGATCCGCTCGACCTGGTGGTACTTCTGCAGCGCGACGGCGTCGAAGCCGCCCATCTCGCCGATCGCGGTGAACGCGGGCTTGAGCTTGCCGAGGCCCTCGACGGTGCTGCCCGGGCGGCGGTGCTCGTCGTGGTCGAGGATCGTGACGCCGTTGATGTCCTTGACCGGCACCACGGACTTCGCGAAGTAGCCGCCGGACCAGGCCGCCTCGGCCTTCTCCTGCGAGCGCACGGCGAACCGGTCGACGTCCTCGCGGGAGAAGCCCTCCATGGTCGCGATCAGGTCGGCGCCGATGCCCTGCGGGACGATGTACTGGTCGTACGCGGTGGCCGGGTCCATGAACAGCGCGCCGCCGTCGGAGCCCATCGGCACGCGCGACATCGACTCGACGCCGCCGGCGATGACCAGGTTGTCCCAGCCCGAGCGCACCTTCTGCGCCGCGGTGTTGGTGGCCTCCAGGCCGGACGCGCAGAACCGATTGAGCTGGACGCCCGCGACCGTCTCCGGCAGGCCGGAGACCAGCGCCGCCGTGCGCGCGATGTCGGCGCCCTGCTCGCCCACCGGGGAGACGACGCCGAGCACGATGTCGTCGATCGCGGCGGGGTCGAGGTTCGGGTGGCGGACCTTGAGCTCTTCGATCAGGCCGGCCACCAGGTCGACCGGCTTGGTGCCGTGCAGCGCACCGCCCTTGTTCTTGCCCCGAGGCGTGCGAATCGCCTCGTAGATGTAGGCCTCGCTACTCACTGAACACTCCTCCGCACAGGGCGTCTGGATGGACACTTCGTTGGATCAGTCGACGTGCACCGGCACTGCCAGCATACCCGTCAGTAGTGCTAATGCCGATTAACATATGCCCTCGGAACCCGATGGTGTCAATGGGTTGCCACTGTTCCGATTAAGGCTATGGTCGGTTCACCATGAGTACCGATCCCGCCCGCGCGCCGCGGCCCCGCGACCGCAAGGCCCAGCTCGCCGCGGTCGCCGCCGGGCTGTTCCGCGCCCGCGGCTTCCACGGGGTGGGGATCAACGACATCGCCGCCGCGGCGGGCGTCACCGGGCCCGCGCTGTACCGGCACTTCACCGACAAGCAGGCGATCCTGGCGTACGTCGTGCTCAGCGGGATCGACGACATGGAGGCGGTCACGGCGGACGCGCTGACGGACTCCGTGCCGGCGTCCGAGCAGCTCCAGACCCTGCTCACCGGCTTGGCGGCGCAGGCCGTGGAACGCCGGGAGATCGCCGCGCTGTGGCGCTGGGAGGGCCCGCACCTGGCGCGCGAGGAGCGCCGGGAGATCCGCCGCCGCTCCGGCGCGGTGCTCGACGCGTGGACCAAATTGGTGCTCACGACCCGGCCAGAACTGCCCGCCGAAGAGGCCGAGCTGCTGTGCTGGGCCGCGCTGTCGGTGTTCGGCAGCGTGTCCGTGCACCACACCACCGTGGCCCGGAAACGGTTCATCGCGCTGCTCGTGGAACTGGCGACGGCTGTGGTGGAAACCACACTGCCGTCGGCCACGACGCCGCCGCCCGCGCCGGTCGCGGGCCTCGGCACACCGTCACGCCGTGAGCAGGTGCTGGCGGCCGCGACGGCACTGTTCGCCGAACGCGGTTTCCACGCGGTCAGCATGGAGGACATCGGCGCGGCGGCGGGCATCGCCGGCCCGAGCGTCTACCGCCACTTCCCGAGCAAGGCCGCGCTGATGGTCGCCATCGGCCACCGCGCCGCCGACCGCCTCGCGCTGGCCGCCGAGCAGGCCCTCCAGGCGCCGGACGAGGCGACCGGCCTGCGCCGCCTCGCCGCGTCGTACGTCCACACGCTGCTGCACACGCCGGAACTGCTGGTCTCCTTCACCGCCGACCGCGTCACCATGCCCGAGCGCGACAAGGCCGACCTGCTGCGGGTCCAGCGCGACTACGTGGGCCAATGGCTCAGCCTGCTCACCGCCGTCCACCCGGGACTGCCGGCACGCGAGGCGAAGGTCCGCGTCCACGCGGCGCTCACCGTGGCCAACGACCTGAGCCGCACCCGCCGCGTCTCCGGGCGGCCGCACCTGCAGGCCGAGCTGACCGCGCTGCTGCACGCCGTCCTCGGGCTCGGCTGACCGCGAAACCGCTCCCGATCAAGGCTTTGCCGTGCAACGATGCCGCGTGCCCCCACGACAGCGACTCCACCTGGTCGGCGAGGACGAGGACCACCGCGTCTCGACGCTCGAGCTGTTCTTCGACCTCGTTTTCGTCTACGCCATCACGCAGACGACCCAGCTGATGGCCGACCACCTGAGCCTGCTCGGCGTCGCGCAGGGGCTGATGGTGCTGGCGGTGCTGTGGTGGTGCTGGTGCAGCTACGCGTGGCTCGGCACGACGATCCACGTGGACCAGGGGATCGCGCGGCTGGCGATGTTCGGCGCGATGGCCGTGATGTTCCTGGTGTCCCTCACCGTGCCCGAGGCGTTCACCGACCCGCCGGGCGGCCTGGACGCGCCGCTGCTGTTCGTCGGGTGTTACGCGGTGGTGCGGCTGCTGCACGAAGTCGCGTACCTCGGCGCGGCGCGGCACGACCCGGAGCTGCGCCGGGTGCTGCTGCGGATGCTGCGCGGCCTGGTGCCGAGCATCGCGCTGCTGGTCGTGGCGACGTTCCTGCACGGGCCGTGGCAGCTCGTGGTGTGGGCGGTGGCGCTGTTCGTCGACTACCTCAACGTCTACCTGTCCGGCCCGGCCGGCTGGCGGCTGAACTCGCCGGCCCACTTCTCCGAGCGGTTCGGGCTGATCGTGATCATCGCGCTGGGCGAGTCGATCGTGGCGATCGGGATCGGCATCGGCGAGCTGCCGATGACCTGGCTCGTCGCCGGGTCGGCGATCTGCGGGATCGCGCTGGCGGCCGGGATGTGGTGGACGTACTTCGACGTCGTCGCCCATGCCGCGGAGCACCGGCTCACGCGCGCGACCGGGCTGGAGCGCACGAAGATCGCCACCGACTCGTACACCTTCCTGCACCTGCCGCTGATCGCCGGCGTGGTGCTCGTGGCGCTGGGGCTGAAGAAGTCGTTCCTGTACCTGGCCGACACCGTCCACTATGGACCTTCGGTGGCGCTGCACGGCGTGCCGCTCTGGTCGCTCACCGGCGGCCTCGCGCTCTACCTCGTGGCGGTCAGCTCATTGCGCCGCCGCAATCTCGGGAGCTGGAACCGTCAGCGGCTGGTGCTGGCCGTGGTGCTGCTCGCGCTGACACCGCTGCTGGAACACGTGCCCGCGGCCGTGCTGGTGCTGATCGTGGCCGCCACCGTGCTCGCGCTGATCGCGTTCGAACGCACGCCGTGGGCGCGTCGTCCGGTCAGCGTCCCGCGAGTTGGCCGATGACCCCGAGCAACGCCAGCTTTTCGTAGTCCTCGGAGCCGGGCGTGGCCGTGAAGACGAGCAGCGACTGCGCGAGGTCGTCGGTGTAGAGGAACTGGCAGTCCAGCTCGATGCCGCCCAGCTCCGGGTGGACGACCACCTTGCGCCGCGCGGGTTTCAGGCCCACCTCGTGCCGTTCCCACAGCTCGGCGAACTCGGCGCTCTGCTCCGAAAGCCGCCGTACCAGCTCGGCGACGCGGGTGTCGCGACCAAGCCGGGACGACGTCGCGCGCAGGCCCGAGACGAGTTCACGAGCGAACTTCTCGTGGTAGCTGTCCGGATAGATCGCGCGCTCGGCGGGATCGGTGAACCAGCGGTAGACCGCGCTGCGGGCCGGGCCGGTGTACCCGCTGTGGTCGCCGAGCAGCGCGGCCGCGAGCCGGTTCTGCGCAAGCGTTTCGCCGAGGTCGGACAGCACCATCGCGGGGGTGTCCTCGAGCCGGTCGAGCACCCGCAGCAGCGCCGGGCTCACGTGGTCCATCCGCGCCATCCGGGTCGGCGTGCCGTGGCCGGCCAGGCGGAACAGGTGGTCGCGCTCGTCGGCCGAAAGCCGCAGCCCGCGCGCGATCGCGGCCAGCATCTGCTCCGACGGCTGCGGCCCGCGCCGCTGCTCGAGGCGGGTGTAGTAGTCGGTCGACATGCCGGACAGCGTCGCGATCTCCTCGCGGCGCAGGCCGCTGGTGCGCCGGCGCGGCCCCTTGGGCAGGCCGACGTCGGCGGGCTGCAGCGCCTCGCGGCGCCGGCGCAGGAAGTCGGCCATTCCGGGACGGTCCATACCGTCCATTATCGGCGCCCGCCCGCGGCGAGCCAGGGATCGCCGATCCCTGGCTCGCCGGACTCTGCCCGTCGCGTCGCGCCGGGCTCACACTCGGCGCATGACATCCGGACAGTGGAAACTCCCCGATCTCACCGGGCGCACGATGGTGGTCACGGGCGCGTCGAGCGGGCTCGGCGCGGTCACCGCGCGCGAACTCGCGCAGGCAGGCGCCCACGTGGTGCTGGCCGTACGCGATGTGGCGAAGGGCGAACGCGTCGCCGCGGGCATCGGCGGGAAGACCGAGGTGCGCGCGCTCGATCTGGCCGATCTCGCTTCGGTGCGCGCGTTCGCCGACGCGTGGACGGGAAAGCTCGACGTGCTGGTCAACAACGCCGGGATCATGGCCGTGCCCCGAGGGAAAACGGCCGACGGCTTCGAGGACCACTTCGGCACCAACCACCTCGGCCCGTTCGCGCTGACGAACCTGCTGCTGCCGCACATCACCGACCGCGTGGTCACGGTCTCATCCGGGCTCGCGCGGATCGGCACCATCCGGCTGGACGACCTGAACTGGGAGCGCCGTCGCTACCAGCCGATGCGCGCGTACGGCGCTTCGAAGCTCGCGAACCTGCTGTTCACGCTGGAGCTGCAACGCCGTCTTACTGCCGCGGGCAGCTCCGTACGGGCGCTCGCCGCGCACCCCGGCGTCGCGGCGACTTCGCTGGATCAGCACCTTCGCGGACCACAGCAGGCCGTCACGCGCTTCAGCTACCGCTTCATGGCGCAGCGCGAAGCCGCGTACGGCGCGTTGCCGACGCTGTACGCAGTAGCCGAAGACCTGCCCGGGAACTCGTACGTTGGCCCCACCGGCCGTTCCGGCGCACGACCGTCGCTCGAGCGTCGACGAAAGGCCGACAGCGACGCCGACCTCGCGAAGCAGCTGTGGGAGGTCTCGGCGCGGCTCACCGGCGTCAACCGGCACGAGTGAGGGACGGCACTGGCGCATCCGGGCACTCCACGTTAACCTACTGGTGAGTAGGTAACGCGAGGGAGAGGCCATATGGCTGCGCCAAGGAAACGAGACGCGATGGGCTTCGGCCTGGCCGCGCTCACCCGGTTGGCCGGGAGCAAGGTGATCGGCAAGGCGGGGCTCCGCGAACCCGTGCAGAACCTGGTCAAGGCCGGGACGCGCACCGGTTTTCGCGCCGCCGGGGCGGCCACGCGGTCGTTCACCTCGGTGCAGCGGCTGGGCAAGCCCGCGCGGCTCGCCCACGCGTCCGGCGCGGGCCTGTTCGACCTGACGCCGAGCGAGGACCAGCAGCTCATCGTCGAGACGGTGACCGAGTTCGCCGCCGAGCAGCTGCGGCCCGCCGCCGCGGACGCCGACGCCAAGCTCGAAGCCCCCGAAGGCCTGCTGACGCGCGCGGCCGAGCTGGGCATCAGCCTCGTCGGGATTCCGGAAGAACTGGGTGGCGTCGGCACCGAGCGTTCGGTGGTCACCAACGCGCTGGTCGCCGAGGCCCTCGCGCACGGCGACCTGGGGCTGGCCGTGGCCGTGCTCGCGCCGTCGGCCGTCAGCACCGCGCTGGTGGCGTGGGGCGACGAGCAGCAGCAGGCCGATTACGTGCCCGCGTTCGCCGGCGAGCAGGTGCCCGCGGCGGCGCTGGCGCTGCAGGAGCGCGCGCCGCTGTTCGACCCGTTCAAGCCGGCCACCAAGGCGAAGCGCACGCCGAAGGGCTATCAGCTCGACGGCGTGAAGTCGCTTGTGCCGCGCGCCGCGCAGGCCGAGCTCTTCATCGTGTCGGCCGATCTCGAAGGCCGTGGCCCGGCGTTGTTCATCGTCGAGTCTTCGAGCGCGGGCGTGTCGGTCGAATCCGAGCCGGCCATGGGCCTGCGCGGCGCCGCGACCGGGAAGCTGCACCTGGAGAAGGTCGCGCTGTCCGCGGGCGCGCTGCTGGGCGGCGGCAAGGCGGACGTCTTCGCCGAGGTCGTCCGGCTGTCGCGGCTGGGCTGGGCGGCGCTCGCGGCCGGGACCGCGAAGGCCGTGCTCGACTACGTGGTGCCGTACGTGAACGAGCGCACGGCGTTCGGCGAGCCGATCAGCCACCGTCAGGCCGTGGCGTTCTCGGTGGCGGACATCGCGATCGAGCTGGAGGGCCTGCGCTTGGTGACGCTGCGCGCGGCCGCGCGGGCCGAGCAGGGCCTGCCGTACGCGCGGGAGGCCGCGCTGGCGCGCAAGCTGGCCGTGGACAAGGGCATGCAGATCGGCAACGCGGGGGTGCAGCTGCTCGGCGGGCACGGCTTCGTCAAGGAGCACCCGGTGGAGCGCTGGTACCGCGACCTGCGGGCGATCGGCGTCATGGAAGGCGCCGTCCTTCTCTAAACCTCGTGAGTGTTCCGGACGGTTCTAACCGTCATAAACACTCACGAGTCTCCTTTTCGAAAGGCAGCTCATGATCAACCTTGAGGTTCCGAAGAAGGCCGGCGCGCTGATCAACCAGGCGTACCAGGCCGCGGCCGAGGTGTTCCGGCCGATCTCGCGCAAGTACGACCGCGCCGAGCACACCTACCCGGCCGAGCTGGACATGTTCGCGGCCCTGCTGGACGGCCTCAACTCCTCGGGCGAGGGCGGCGCGGGCGCGGCTGGCGTACGACGGTCCGGAGACGACGCTGCGAAGGGAAACCGCAACGGCGCCAACCTGAACGTCGTCCTCGGCACGATCGAAATGTGCTGGGGCGACGTGGGCCTCCTGCTGTCGATGCCGCGTCAGGGCTTGGGCAACGCGGCCATCGGCTCAGTGGCGACGGACGAGCAGCTGGAGCGTTTCTCCGGCCTGTGGGCGGCAATGGCGATCACCGAGCCCGGCTGCGGCTCGGACTCCGCCGCGATCACCACCACGGCCGTCGAGGACGGCGACGCCTATGTCTTGAACGGCGAGAAGATCTTCGTGACGTCCGGCCAGCGCGCCGACGCCGTGGTCGTCTGGGCCACTTTGGACAAGTCCAAGGGCCGCGCCGCGATCAAGAGTTTTGTGGTCGAGAAGGGCACGCCGGGCTTCGAGGTCGTGCGCGTGGAGCACAAACTCGGAATCCGCGCCTCCGACACGGCCGTCCTGCGCTTCGAAAACTGCCGAGTCCCGCGCGAAAACCTCCTGGGCACCCCGGAAATCGACACCGCGAAGGGCTTCGCGGGCGTCATGCAGACCTTCGACAACACCCGCCCCCTGGTCGCGGCCATGGCCATCGGCGTCGCGCGTGCGGCCCTGGAGGAGACGCGCGCGATCCTGTCTTCCGCCGGTGTCACCATCGACTACGACCGCCCTTCCTCCACGCAACACGCCGCGGCTGCGACTTTCTTGCAACTGGAGGCGGATTACGAGGCCGCGTACCTGCTGACGCTGGAATCGGCGTGGATGGCGGACAACCGGCAGCCGAACTCTCTTCAGGCCTCGATGGCGAAGGCCAAGGCGGGGCGGTCGGTTGTGGAGATCACGTTGAAGTGCGTTGAGTTGGCTGGGGTTTTTGGGTACACGGAAGAGTCTTTGCTGGAGAAGTGGGCTCGGGATGCGAAGATCTTGGATATTTTTGAGGGGACACAGCAGATTCAGCAGCTGATCGTGGCTCGGCGGGTTCTTGGGAAGACTTCCGCTCAGCTCAAGTAGGTTGCAGCGCAACAAAAAGCCGCCTGACCGCTACCCCTCTCGGGACGGTCGGGCGGCTTCGTCTTGTGCTACTGAAACTCAGTGACCCGAAATCCGGTCATCCAAGAACTCGTCCAAATACTTCCAAGTGGTCCCCCGAGCCCGCCGCCCCGTCAAAACCCCCAGGTGACCCCCAGGTGCAGTCCTGAACCGAACCTCAGGCGCGTTCTCCAGCAGCTGCACCACCCGCTCCACCGAAGCCTGCGGGGCAATAGTGTCGTTCTCACCCGCCACGACCAGCATCGGCGCCTTCACATCGGACAGGCTGATCACCCGCCCATTCAGGTCGACGGTCCCCTCGGCGAGATCGTTCGTACGGAACAGCCGGTGGTACAGCTGACCGAAAGTGCGCCCAGGGTAGGCATACATGTTGTCCATAAAGTGGTCAACAGCCTCGATCTGCGCCAAGTAGTCACGATCGTCCAGGTTCTTCAGGATGGCCAGGGGCTTGGTGATCTCCTTGCTGATGCCGGTGGCGCGGAAGACGCGGGTGACCAAATAGGACGGTGCGCCGCCGAAGGCGCGGTAGACCGGGGTGAGCAGGTGGCCGCCGGTGAGGTCGACCAGGGGGCGGAACGGGGCGACGATCGGGATGGCCGTGAAGTCCACCGGGGAGGCGATCGCGGTGATGGACTCGATCGGGAGGCCCGGCTGGTCGGCGTTCACCAGCATCGAGAAGATTCCGCCCAGCGACCACGAAACCAGGTGCACACCCTGGCCGCCCGCGTTCTCGCTCACCTTGCGGATCGCGCGCGGCAGCACCTCGTCGATCCAGTGCTCGATGCCCAGGCGGCGGTCGGAGAAGGCGACGGAGCCGTAGTCGACCAGGTAGGTCGGGCGGCCGGCCTCCACCAGGTGCTCGATCAGGCTGCAGCCGCGGCGCAGGTCGAAGCACAGCGCGGGCGCGGCCAGCGGCGGCACCAGCAGGATCGGCGGGCCGGAGACCTCGGACGCGCCGTGCGTCATCCGGTACACCGAACGGTTCGGGCCCTGGTCGATCAGCACCCTGGGCATCGGGCGGAGGTCGGCGACACCACCACGCAGCACCTTGCCCACGACGTTCGAAGCCGCGGCCGCCAGCCGTGCCGATGGTGAAGCCATATCGTGCCTCCTGGAGCTCGTCTCCAGGCCAATCTTGCCGTGCCGGACGGTGCGGCTTCAACCGCCACAGTTGCAAGCACCCGGCAAGCAGGTCCATTTCGGACAGTTACCGGCCCGAATCCGCCGCCGGCGCGCTGCGCGCGGCCCGATCCTCGTACTCCGCGCGTTCCGGTGAGTGGGCCGCCGAGGCCAGCAGCTGGTCGCCGCCGAGAGTGCGGACGAACCATTCGCCGAACGCCCGCGGAAAGAGCCGCGTGAAGCGGCCCGTGAGGTCCAAAGACTTCGGCACGAACACGTCGAACCGCGGATACCGCAGCGCCTGCGCGATCGCCGCCGCCACGTCCTCCGGCCCCACGGACTTGATGAAACGCGCCTCACCCAGCCCGGACGCCAGCTCCGTGCGCACCACCGCGGGCATCACGCAGGACACCAGCACCCCGGTCCCGCGCAGCTCCAAGTGCACCGACTCGGACAGCCCGACCACGGCGTGCTTGGTCGCGCAATACGTGGCCGCGCCGGGAAAACCGGACTTTCCGGCCAGCGAGGCGACGTTCACGATGTGCCCGGTCCCCCGCGGCCGCATCCGTTTCACGGCCTCGCGCGTGCCGTGGAGCACCGCGTGCAAGTTGATCTCCAACGTCCGCCGCGTGGTCGCGTCGTCCTCCTCGGCCAGCGGCGAAAGCGGCATGATGCCGGCGTTGTTGATCAGCACGTCGATCGGGCCGACGCGGCGCTCGACCTCGTCGAGGAATCCGGTGAACGCCGCGGTGTCGGTGACGTCGAGCGGCAGGGCGAGCGCGTCCGTGCCCAGCTCGGCCGCCGTCTTCTCCGCGCGAGCCTGGTCGAGGTCGCCGATCACCACCCGCGCGCCGAGCCGGCTCAGCGCCGACGCGGTACTGGCGCCGATGCCCTGCGCACCCCCCGTGATGACGATGACTTTCCCGGTGAGCGAACGGGGCGGCCTGGCCATGGCGGGCTCCTCCTGCGGTTTCGGAGACGGAACACTATTGGCGTCGTGTCAATATGGTGCACCCGCGACGGTGATAACGCCAGTTATGCGTCACAACCGCTGTTCGAGCACCTGTCCGATCCAGCCGTTGACGTCGAAGCGGACGGTCGACTTGAAGCCTTGCCCCTCGTAATAACGCTGGAGTTCGCCGTCGCCGCCGGCCCAGCAGTCGACGCGCACCAGCTCGATGCCGCGCCGCTTCGCCTCGTCCAGCGCGTACTCGATCAGCCGCGCGCCCACGCCGTGGCCGCCGAACTTCCGCGACGTGATGAGCAGCCGGATGTACAGCTCGCGCTCGCTGGCCTCCGGCACGTGCGCCGGGCATTCCTCGGCCACGATCAACGCGCCCGCGGCCACCCCGTCGACCTCGGCGATCCGCAGGCCCGGATCCGCGGCCATGACGCGCACCTGGTCGATCCGCTTCTGCTGCCCGGACCACGGCTCAGTGCCCCACTGACCGGAACTGCCCCGCGCCACCAGCCACTCGACAGCCTCGTCGAAGAACCCGAGCACGGTGTCCACGTCGGTGTCCGCACCCGATCGGACGATGTAGTACCCCATGGAAGACGTTCTACCGCACGGTGCGAGCCCGCGGGCCGGAAAACCGGATGCCCGCACGGTCCGGGCGCTGGTTGGGTGGGCGGTATGACCGACGCCGCCGATTTGGTCCGCGCGCGGTTCCGTTGGATCGACGGCCACGCGGACGTCTGGGCGCTCTTCCGCGACCCGCGCGCGTTGACGGCGATGGTCGCGGCACTCGCCGACCCGTACCGAAGCCTGGGCGTTACCGCGGTCTGCGGGGTCGAGTCTCGCGGTTTCCTGCTGGGCGGCGCGGCGGCGGTGGAGCTCGGCGCCGGTTTCGTCGCCGTGCGGAAGGGCGGCCTGCTGCCGGGCGACAAGATCAGCCGCGAGGCCGCCCCCGACTACCGCGGACAGCGGCACCGCCTGCGCCTGCAGCGCGCCGCTCTTCGCCCGGACGACCGGGTCCTGTTCGTCGACGACTGGATCGAGACCGGCAGCCAGGCCACCGCGGTCCGGGCCATGGTCGAGGAGTGCGGCGCGACCTGGCTGGGCTGCAGTGTGATCGTCGATCAGCTCGGCGCCCCGTGGGCACGGGGGATCGTCACGACGGACGAGCTGGGAGACGCCGAATGACCGGGCCCGAGGAAATCCCGCTCGCCGGCGGCAACATGAACACCGGCGTGGTGCGGGTCGGCGACACGGTCCGGCGGCCGGCCGGGCCGTGGACACCCGCGGTGCACGCGCTGCTGAAACACTTGCGCAGCACCGGTTTTCGCGGGGCACCGCGGCCGCTCGGGCTGGACGATCAAGGCCGCGAAGTACTCACCTACGCCGAGGGGCCGGTAGTCCACCCGGACCACCCCGAGACCATGGAGCCCGACGCCGCGCTCACCCGTGTGGCCCGCCTGATCCGGGACTTCCACGACGCCGTCGCGGGATTCGAGCCGCCGCCGGACGCGCGATGGCAGGTCGTGATCCCGGGTGACGGGGCCGAGATCATCGCCCACCACGACCTCGCGCCGTGGAACCTCGTCGCCGGAGCGGAGTGGGTGTTCATCGACTGGGACACCGCCGCGCCCGGGACCCGGCTCTGGGACCTGGCCTACGCCGCGCCCGCCTTCGCGCCGCTGCGACCGGGGACGCCGCGGGCCGAGGCGAAGCGCCGACTACGCCTGTTCGCCGACGCGTACGGCCTCGACCAGCAGCAGCGCAAGAAGCTCGCCCAGCTCATGGGACCGCGATCCCGATCGATGTATACCCACCTCAAAACCCAAGCTGAACAAGGAAATCAGCCGTGGGCGCGGCTGTGGCACGAGTGTCACGGCCGCGTCTGGCTCGCCGCCGCCGATTACCTCGACGCGCACGCCGAGGACTGGAGGGCAGCGCTGCTGGCCTGATCAAGCCACGCCGAGGTGCCGCGCGATCAGCATCCGCTGCACCTCGCTGGTCCCCTCGCCGATCTCCAGGATCTTGGCGTCACGGTAGAACCGGCCGACCGGGAACTCGTTCATGAAGCCGTAGCCGCCGAAGATCTGGGTGGCGTCGCGGGCATTGTCCATGGCGGCGTTGGAGGCGACGAGCTTCGCGATCGAAGCTTCCTTCTTGAACGGCTCACCGCGGAGCATCTTCGACGCCGCCTGGTAGTACGCCAGGCGCGCGGTGTGCGTGCGCACCTCCATGTCCGCGATCTTGAACTGGATCGCCTGGTACTCCCCGATACGGTGGCCGAACGCCACGCGGTCCTTCGCGTACTTCAGGCACTCGTCGACGCAGCCCTGCGCCAGACCCACGCTCACCGCGGCGATCGCGACGCGACCTTCGTCCAAAATAGACAGGAACTGCGCGTAACCACGGCCCCGCGTGCCGACCAGGTTCGAGGCCGGGACCCGGACGTCCGAAAAGGACAGCTCGTGGGTGTCCGAGCAGTTCCAGCCGACCTTCGAGTACTTGCGCGCCACGGCGAAGCCCGGGGTGCCGGCCGGGACGATGATCGCGGAGATCTCCTTGCGGCCGTTCTCCATCACGTCGGTGACGGCCGTGACGGTGACCAGCCGGGTGATGTCGGTGCCGGAGTTCGTGATGAACGCCTTGCTGCCGTTGATCACCCAGTCCTCGCCGTCGAGCTTGGCGCGGGTGCGCGTGGCGCCGGCGTCCGAGCCGCCGCCCGGTTCGGTCAGGCCGAAGCCGCCCAGCGCCTCGCCCGTGCACAGGGCGGGCAGCCAGGTTTCCTTCTGCTCCTGCGTGCCGAAGCGGTAGATCGGCATCGCCCCGAGCGAGACGCCCGCCTCGAGCGTGATGGCCACCGACGAGTCGATCCGGGCCAGCTCCTCCAGCGCCAGGCAGAGCGCGAAGTAGTCACCGCCCATGCCGCCGAACTCCTCGGCGAACGGCAGGCCGAACAGGCCCATGCCGCCCATCTTGGCCACGATCTCGTACGGGAACTCCTCCTTCTCGTACATCGGGCCGATCACCGGCGCGACCTCCGCCTGCGCGAAGTCCTCGACCGTCTTGCGGAGTGCCTCGTACTCTTCGTCCAGGCGGAAGTCGATCACTGCTTCTCCTCGGTCGGGCTGATCACAGCCAGCGTCTCGTCCAGCGCGACCTGCTGGCCGGCGCGGACGGAAAGCTCACTCACCACACCGTCGATCGGCGCGGTCACGGTGTGCTCCATCTTCATCGCCTCGACGATCAGCAACGGCGTGCCCGCGCTGACCTCGTCGCCGGCGGCGACCTTCACCACGAGCACGGTGCCCGGCATGGGACTGGTGACCGGCCCGGCGCCCGCGGCTTCCCCGCGCGCCGAAAGCCGCACTTCCTGGTCGGAGAAAGCAAAACTGCGTCCCTCGCCGGCCAGCCAGACTGTCCTTTCCGGACTTGAAGCACGCCGGTAACGCAGGAATCCTTGCGGCTGACGGACTTCCAGCAGATCGCCGTCGCGGCGGGCCGAAACCCGCACCGGCTCGGCGTCGTCCACCGTCACGGTGGCGTCGGCCGGAGTGCCCTCGACGCGGACCACGGCCTGTGTGGTCGAGCAGCGCAGCCGGAACGTCACGCCACCGGTGGCGCCGAGGCGCCAGCCGTTCGGCACGTCCCACGGGTCCACAGTGGACCCGCTGGGCTGCAGCGAGAGCAGCCGGTCCATCGCCGCGGCCACGAAGAACTCGGCCGGGATGTCGCCGGCGACCAGCTCGTCCAGCCGCCGGTCCACCAGCTCGGTGTCGAGCCGGCCCGCGCGGACGTCCTCGTCGGCCAGCAATCCGCGCAGGAACGCGATATTCGTGCCGACGCCCAGCAACGCGGTGTCGGCCAGCGCGAGGTCCAGCTTGCGCAGCGCCGACGCGCGGTCCGGGCCGTACGCGATGACCTTGGCCAGCATCGGGTCGTAATTCGAGCCGATCACGGCGCCCTCGGTCATCCACGAGTCGACGCGCACGCCTTCGCCCGAAGGCTCGTGCACGGCCAGCACCGTGCCGCCGGTCGGGATGAACCCTCGCGCCGGATCCTCGGCGTACACCCGCGCTTCGATGGCGTGGCCTTCGAGCCGGACGTCCTCCTGGCGCAGCGTCAGCGGTTCGCCGGCGGCGATCCGGACCTGCCACGAGACAAGGTCGAGGCCGGTCACCATCTCCGTGACCGGGTGCTCGACCTGCAGCCGGGTGTTCATCTCCATGAAGAAGAACTCGTCCGGGTCGTGCGCCGACAGGATGAACTCGACGGTGCCCGCGCCGACGTAGCCCACGGACCGCGCGGCCTCGGCGGCAGCCGCGCCCATCTTGGCGCGTTTGGCTTCGTCGAGCAGCACCGAAGGCGCCTCTTCGATGATCTTCTGGTGCCGCCGCTGCAGGCTGCACTCGCGCTCGCCGAGGTGCAGCACGGTCCCGTGCGCGTCGGCCAGCACCTGGATCTCGATGTGCCGCGGGGTGGTGACGAACCGCTCCATCAGCAGCGTGTCGTCGCCGAACGAGCCCTTGGCCTCGCGTCGCGCGGACTCGATCGCGGCGTCCAGTTCGGACTCCGCGTGCACCAGCCGCATGCCCTTGCCGCCACCGCCGGCGGACGGCTTGAGCAGCAGCGGGTACCCGACTTTCGCGGCCGCCTCGGCGAAACCGCCCTCGGGAATGTCCATATCGGACGCTCCGGGCACGACCGGCACCCCGGCCGCGGACACCGTGGCCTTGGCGTGGATCTTGTCGCCCATCGCGTCGATCGCGCTCGGCGGCGGCCCGATGAAGACCAGGCCGGCCTCCTCGCAGGCCCGGGCGAACCCGGCGTTCTCGGCCAGGAAGCCGTACCCCGGATGCACGGCTTGCGCACCCGTGTCCCGCGCGGCTTGCACGATCGCCGGTATCGACAAATAGCTTTTCGCCGCTTCGGCCGGGCCGATGCGGACCGCGGTGTCCGCCTCACGCACGTGCTTCGCGTCAGCGTCCGCGTCGCTGTACACCGCGACCGAACGGACGCCCAGCGCGCGCAGCGACCGGATGACCCGGACCGCGATCTCCCCGCGGTTGGCGACTAGAACAGTGGTGAACACACTCATCACATCCGGAAGACGCCGTAGTTGACCTCGGGCAGGGGCGCGTTGGCCGCGGCCGACAGCGCGAGCCCGAGCACCGTGCGGGTGTCCGCCGGGTCGATCACCCCGTCGTCCCACAGCCTCGCGGTGGAGTAGTACGGGCTGCCTTGTGCCTCGTACTGCTCGCGGATCGGGTCCTTGAAGGTCTCCTCGTCCTCGGCGGACCACTCGCCGCCGCGGGCCTCGATCGAGTCCCGGCGGACCGTGGACAGCACCGAAGCCGCCTGTTCCCCGCCCATCACGGAAATCCGCGCATTGGGCCACATCCACAGGAACCGCGGCGAGTACGCCCGGCCGCACATCGAGTAGTTCCCGGCGCCGAACGAGCCGCCGATGATCACGGTGAACTTCGGCACCCGCGCGCAGGCGACGGCGGTGACCATCTTGGCGCCGTGCTTGGCGATGCCGCCCGCCTCGTACGCCTTGCCGACCATGAAGCCGGTGATGTTCTGGAGGAACAGCAACGGGATCGAACGGCGGTCGCACAGTTCGATGAAGTGCGCGCCCTTCATCGCCGACTCGGAGAACAGCACGCCGTTGTTCGCGACGATGCCGACCGGGTGACCGTGGATGTGCGCGAAGCCGGTGACGAGCGTCGAGCCGTACTCCTTCTTGAACTCCGCGAACCGGCTGCCGTCGGTGATGCGGGCGATCACCTCGCGGACGTCGTACGGCGTGCGCGGGTCGGTCGGCACCACGCCGTACAGCTCGCGCGGGTCGACGACCGGCTCCTCGGTGGGCAGCACGTCCCACGGCCGCGGCGTGCGCGGGCCGAGGGTGGAGACGATGGAGCGGACGATGCGCAGCGCGTGCGCGTCGTCGTCCGCCAGGTGGTCGGTGACGCCGGACTGGCGCGAGTGCACGTCGCCGCCGCCCAGCTCCTCGGCCGTGACGACCTCGCCGGTCGCGGCCTTCACCAGGGGCGGGCCGCCGAGGAAGATCGTGCCCTGGTTGCGCACGATCACCGCTTCGTCGCTCATGGCGGGCACGTACGCGCCGCCCGCGGTACACGAGCCGAGCACGGCGGCGATCTGCGGGATGCCCCGCGCGGACATGGTGGCCTGGTTGTAGAAGATGCGGCCGAAGTGCTCCCGGTCGGGGAACACGTCGTCCTGGCGCGGCAGGAACGCGCCGCCCGAGTCGACCAGGTAGATGCACGGAAGGTTGTTGTGCAGCGCCACTTCCTGGGCGCGCAGGTGCTTCTTGACGGTCAGCGGGTAGTAGGTGCCGCCCTTGACCGTGGCGTCGTTGGCCACGATCACGCACTCGCGGCCGGACACCCGCCCGATGCCGGTGATCACGCCGGCGGACGGGGCCTCGTCGTCGTACAGGCCGTTCGCCGCCAGCGGGGAGAGCTCCAGGAACGGCGAACCCGGGTCGAGCAGCGTGTCGACGCGGTCGCGCGGCAGGAGCTTGCCGCGCTCGACGTGCCGCGCGCGCGACTTCTCCGGCCCGCCGAGGCGCGCGGCGGCCAGCCGCTTGCGCAGGTCCTCCACCAGTTCGGCGTGCGAGGTGACGCTGCGGGCGAACGGTTCGCTCCGCGGATCCGCGGAGCTGCTCAGTACCGGCGTGTCCATGACTCCCCGTCGCGAGGTTAGCGTTCGTTAACTTCACCTCGGATGTTAGCGAGCGCTAACCGGAGTGTCCAGCGGGGACCCCTGTGATCCGGGCCCGCCCGCGAAAAAGGCCCGTGGGCGGCGGCGCCGGTCAGCACCACCGCCCACGGGCCGGGGAAAAACGGGCTGATCAGCCGATCGCGGAGGTCAGCGGGGAGTAGTAGCCGCCCCGCTGGCCGGCGGCCGTCGGGTGGTACGACTCGTCCACCGGCCAGGTGAGGCTGTGCAGGTAGTCGCCGGCCGAGGAGCAGATGTTGTGCCCGTCGAACGCCGACCGGACGTCCACGAACTGGGCACCGGCCGCCGAGGCCCGCGCCGAGATCACGCCGGCGATGGTGTCCGCGCCGGAGTTGATCGCGGAGCGCTTGGTGTCGCTCAGGCCGACGCTGCAGGAACCCGGCACGGTGTAGAAGCGCGGGTAGGACAGCACCACGAGCTTGGCGCTGGGCGCCTTCGCCTTGACCGCCGCGTACACCTTGTCCAGCAGGCCCGGGAGGGTGTTCTGGACGTAGGCCTTCGCGGTGTTCACCCGGTCCACACAGGTCTGGTCGCTGTTCAGGGTGCAGGTGGTGATCACGTCGGTGAAGCCGGCGTCGTTGCCGCCGACGGTCACCGTCACCAGGCCGGCGTTGGACGGCATCGAGCCGATCTGGGTCAGCACGTCACCCGTCTTCGCGCCGGAGCAGGCGAGGAAGGTGAACGTGGTGCCGCTGTGGGCGTTGGCGTACAGCTGGCCGTACGCGTTGGCGCTGCGCTTGCAGGCACCGGAACTGCCGTAGTCCCCGGCGCCGACTCCCGAGGAGTAGGAGTCGCCGAGGGCCACGTAACTGGTGGCCGCGCCGGCGGTGCCGGCCAAGCCGAGGCAAGCGAGTAGAGCGACCCCCAGGGCCGCGCACATCCGTTGGAGGTTTCGAGTGGTGGAACGGGCGGGAACAGCCATGGGTCACTCCTGTCGTGACAGCTCAACGAGGTAAAGCAATACCAGGTGGTTTCCCCACTGGACACCCTTAAAAGTGCCCTGCCGCCACTTGGCCCAGGCCGGAAGTCGGACCGGAGGTTAGCGCTCGCTAACCGGCGGTCCTACTATGGCCGGATGCCGGCGAACCCCACCCCACTCGTGACTGGCGAGAAGGCGAACAGGCGGGAACAGATCATGGCCGCCGCCGCCGAGCTGTTCGCCCACCACGGCTTCCACGGCGTGGGCATCGACGACATCGGCGCCGCGGTGGGCATTTCGGGCCCCGCGCTGTACCGCCACTTCCGCAGCAAGGACGCCATCCTCGGCGAGATGCTGAACTCGATCAGCCACTACCTGCTCGACGGCGGCACCGAGCGCGCGGCGATCGGGGGCTCGGCCGGCGAGCTGCTGGCCGCGCTCGTGCGGTTCCACGTGGACTTCGCGCTCGACCACCCGGCGCTGATCACGGTGCAGGAGCGGAACCTGGCGAATCTCACCGACAGTGACCGCAAAGAGGTCCGGGCGCTGCAACGCCAGTACGTCGAGGTATGGGTGCGGGCGATCCGTGACGCCGTCCCCGGGCTCGAGGAGCGCGAGGCGCGGTCGGCGGCGCACGCGGTTTTCGGCTTGATCAATTCGACGCCGTACAACCGCCATCTCGGTGACGGCGAGCTCGCCGACCTGCTCTGCCGGCTCGCGCTGGGCGCACTTTCGGCGGCCGGCTGATCCGCCGGATTCGGGGTATCCCCACGGATGCCGGTGCTGGTGTTTGATAGGCACGTGACCCCGGACCGGAGCGAGGATGAGCAGCGGCTCGTCGAGAAGGCGCAACGCGCGCTCGTCGCCATCAGCCTCGGCGAAGACGCCGAAGCGCTCGACGAGGTCACGCCGTCTTCCGAGGAGCCGAAGGAGCGCTCGGACGAGACGAAAGCGCTGATGCTGCTGCTGTTCGGCGAGTGCAGCACCATGGTGTCCACGCTCGGTGACGGCGGGACGGCACCGGTGAAGGTCCAGGTTTTCGACGAGGACGGCGAAGAGGTTTCCATCGACCAGGCCGACCCGCCGGTGCGCACCGCGGTCCGCACGCTGCTCGCCGAGGTCCACGGCAACACCGCCGCCGCGCAGGAGCAGGTCGAGATCGCGCTCGCCAACGCCGCGCCGAACGAGGTCGACAGCCTGGTCCTGCAGGCCCTGCGCTGGACGATCCGGCTGTCGGTCGAATGCCTGGAGCGGGACCTGCCGGTCGCGGACTGGATCTCGGACGCCGTCGACGGCTGAGCGCCCCCGGGTCCCCGCAAGCCGAGGCGCCGTCAAGGACTCCTTACCGGCGTCCCACGCGGGTAAGGAGTCCTTGACGGCTTTCAGGCCCCGGAGATCAGCCGAGCAGGGACTTCACCAGCGCGCCGATCTGGCCGCTCTCGATCAGGAACGAATCGTGGCCGTACGGCGAGGAAACCACCGCGGCCTCGCCGCCGGCCGCGCCCGCGATCTCCGCCGACTGGTACAGCGGGTACAGCCGGTCGCTGTCCACGCCGGCGACCACGGTCCGCGCGGTGACCTGCGCCAGCGCCGCACCGATCCCGCCGCGGTCCCGGCCGATGTCGTGCGTGTTCATCGACTCCGTCAGCACCACGTACGAGCCCGCGTCGAAGCGCGCGGCCAGCTTCTCCGCGTGGTGGTCCAAATAGGACTCGACGGCGAACCGCCCGCCGCGCAACGGGTCCTCCTCGCCCTGGTACCGGCGGCCGAAGCGCTGGGCCAGCTCGGGCTCGCTGCGGTAGGTCACGTGCGCGATCCGCCGGGCGACGCCGAGGCCGCGGTGCGGGCCTTCGCCGTCGGGACGGCCGTAGTAGTCCCCGCCGTGCCAGCCCGGGTCGGAGCGGATGGCGTGCAGCTGCGGGGCGGCCCAGGCGATCTGCTCGGCCGAGGCCCGCGCCGTGGACGCCAGCACCAGCACCGAATCCACCCGATCGGGCGTGGAAACGGCCCATTCGAGCGCCCGCATGCCGCCCATCGACCCGCCCGCGACGGCCGCCCAGCGGTACACGCCGAGCGCGTCCGCGAGCGCCTCTTCGGTGCGCACCTGGTCCCGCGCCGTCACGACGGGGAAGCGGCTGCCGTACGGCCGCCCGTCTTCGGCGTCGGACGAAGGCCCGGTCGAGCCCTGGCAGCCGCCGAGCACGTTCGGGACCACCACGAACAGCTCGTCGGTGTCGAAGGCCTTGCCCGGCCCGATCAGCCCGTCCCACCAGCCCGGGCTGGGGTGGCCCGGCTCAGCGGGGCCGGCCGCGTGGCTGTCGCCGGTGAGGGCGTGCTCGATGAGGACGGCGTTGGAGCCGTCGGAGTTCAGCGTGCCCCAGGTTTCGTACGCGAGGGTGTACGACGGCAGCGAGCCACCGGCCTCCAGCGCGAGCGCGCCGGGGCCGGTGAACCACTTTCGCCGGCCGGGCGGGTCACCCGGCCGCCATGCTCCGGTGACCGGCGGGAGACCGGTGCCGGAATCCGTCACTGCGCCGCCTTGGCGGCCCGGAAGCCCGCCTCGAGGTCGGCCTTCAGGTCTTCGAGGCCTTCCAGGCCCACGGCGAGCCGCACCAGGCCCGGCGTGACGCCGCTGGCCAGCTGCTCCTCGGGGCTCAGCTGGCTGTGCGTGGTGGACGCCGGGTGCACGATCAGGCTGCGCACGTCGCCGATGTTCACCAGCTGGCTGTGCAGTTCCGTGCCGTCCACGAAGCTGCGGCCGGCGTCGACCCCGCCACGGAGATCGAACGACAGCACCGCGCCCGCGCCGCGCGGCAGGTACTTCTGCGCGACGGAGTAGAACGGGCTCGACGGCAGGCCGGCGTAGTAGACCTTCTCGACCTCGTCGCGCTGCTCCAGCCACTCGGCCAGCGCCTGCGCGTTGGACACGTGCCGCTCCAGCCGCAGCGAAAGCGTCTCGATGCCCTGCAGGATGAGGAAACTGTTCAACGGCGAGATGGCCGCGCCGGTGTCGCGGAGGATCTGCACCCGCGCCTTCGCCGCGTACGCGCCCGGGCCGAGCGCCTCCCAGTACTTGAGGCCGTGGTAACTCGGGTCCGCCTCGTTGAAGCCCGGGAACCTCGCCGGGTCCTTGCCGAAGTCGAACGTGCCGCCGTCGACCAGCACGCCGGCGACGGTGGTGCCGTGGCCGCCCAGGTACTTGGTCGCGGAGTGCACGACGACGTCCGCGCCGTGCTCGATCGGGCGCAGCAGGTACGGCGTGGGCACGGTGTTGTCCACGACCAGCGGCACGCCGGCCTCGTGCGCGACGTCGGCGACCGCGCGCACGTCGAGCACGTTGCTGCCCGGGTTCGCCAGCGTCTCGGCGAAGAACAGCTTGGTGTTGGGCCGGACCGCGGCGCGCCACTGCTCGAGGTCGTCCTGGTCGTCGATGAACGTGACCTCGATGCCGAGCTTCGGCAGCGTGTAGTGGAACAGGTTGTACGTGCCGCCGTAGAGCGAAGGGCTGGAGACGAAGTGGTCGCCGGCACCGGCCAGGTTGAGGATCGCCGCGGTGGTGGCGGCGGAACCGGAGGCGAACGCGAGCGCGGCGACCCCGCCCTCGAGCGCGGCGAGCCGCTGCTCCAGCACGTCCTGCGTCGGGTTCATGATGCGGGTGTAGATGTTGCCCGGCTCGGCCAGGCTGAACAGGTCGGCGCCGTGCTGGCTGTCGCGGAAGACGTACGACGTCGTCTGGTAGATCGGCGTCGCGCGGGCCCCGGTCGTGGGATCCGGCGCCGCGCCCGCGTGGATCTGCTTGGTCTCGAAGGACCAGGCCGAGGTGTCTTCCGGCATCGACTTCTCCTTGCGGCTCAATGGGATCGGCTCCGTGGTCGAAGCTAGCTCGGCCGAACGGAGCACCCAAGGGCTCCCACGGGGTGGGAGTCCCCGTCCCAACGTACGCCGGTCACCGCGCCCGGCCGGCCCTTCAGCGGCGCACGGCCGTGGCCAGCTCGGTCAGGTAGCGCTTGGTGATCCGGCCGCCGTGCTCCTCGTCGATCAGCCGGGTGATGGCGTCGAGCAGGCCCTCGCGGCGCTCCGGCGGCAGGGCGCGGTGGCCGGAGTAGGTCAGCAGCAGGTCGATGTACTCCGCGGTCGAATAGTCCAGCTCCCATTCCCAGCGTCGGAAGCGCGGCGGCCCGAAGCGGTCGGACTCGTCGAAGGTGGTGGGCACGTCCGCGGCCGCGGACAGGCGCAGGCCGGGCGGGGTCGCCGGGTCGAAGCGCTCGTAACAGCGCTGGACGTCGGTGAAAAACCGCCCGCTGCCGCCCGCCACGTGGTGGGTCGTGATCAGGGCGAGCGTGCCGCCTTCACGCAGGGCGTCTGCGGCCTTCGCCATGCGGGTCGCCGGGTCGAGCCAGTGGAAGGCCGTCGCGGCGAGCACGACGTCGAACGGCTCGGGCGACGGCGGCCAGTCCTCGAAAGCGCCGGTTTCGACTGTCGCGGAAGGGAAATCGGCCAGCTTCGCGGACGCGACGGCCGCCAGGTCCGCGCTCAGTTCGACGGCGGTGAGCACGCACCCGCGCTCGGCCAGCGGGACGCTCGCCTGCCCGGTCCCACAGCCGATCTCGAGCACCCGCGTGCCCGCTTCGAGATCCTCGAACACCGCCGCCGGATAACCCGGGCGCGCCCGGTCATACCGCCCGGCGTCCTCACCGAAGGTCGTCCGCAGCTGTTCCCGCATGGTCTGAAAGCTACCGTTTCGCGCGCCGGTGACGGCTCGGCGAAGATGTACCTCGTGGTCTCCGTACGCAGCGTTGTCGACCGGGTGGGGCCGACGCTGCTGCACGCGTTGCAACTGCCCGAGGACGGCCCGGCGGTCGGCGATGTGGTGATCGCCGAGCCGGGCACACCGACCGGGGTCGCGGCCGGCGACCTCGTGCTGGGCGTGGCGACGGCGGAGGCGGCCGACGCGGCGGAGCTGGTGCGGCTCAGCGCGAGCCAGGGCGCGGCGGCGGTGCTGCTGAAGCCGCCGCTCGCGGCGAAGCCCACGGTGAAACGGGCGGCCAAGACCGCCGGGATCGCGCTGGTCCAGGTGCACGCGGCGACTTCGTGGGCCCAGCTCGTCTGGCTGCTGCGCACGGTGCTCGACGCGCTCGGCGACGAGTCGGAATCGCTGGAGGAGGGCGGTGATCCCGGGTCCGGCGACCTGTTCCGGCTGGCCGACGCGGTGGCGTCCGTGGTGGACGCCCCGGTGACCATCGAGGACACCAACTCGAGGGTGCTCGCCTACTCCGCGCGCCAGGACCTCACCGACCCCGCGCGGGTGGCCACGATCATGGGCCGCCGGATCCCCGACGACGTGCTCGCGCGGTTCCGTTCCCGCGGCGTGTTCCGCGAGCTTTCCCGTGGCCGGCAGACGATTTTCGTACCGGCCCAGCGCGACGGCACACTGCCGCGGCTGATCGTGCCCATCCGGATGGGCGGTGAGCTGCTGGGCTCGATGTGGGCGGTGGTCGCCGGGCCAGTCTCGGAGGAACGCGCGGCCGCCTTCGCCGACGCCGCGCCCGTCGTCGCCCTTCACCTGCTTCGGCGACGCGCGCACACGGACACGCAGCGCCGCGCTTCGGCCGAGCTGCTGCGCGCTGTCCTCGAAGGACGAGCCGGGCCCCGTCGCGCGGTCGGCGAGCTGGACCTCTCCGACGAGCCGCACCGCGTTGTCGTCATCGAGGTCACCGGCGGCGACGGGCGCGACGCCGAGGGCCTGCGGCTGGCGTTGCTGGAACGGATTTCGCAGGGCGTCGGCCGCCGTCCGGTGGCGACGGAGCTGGGTGGGCTGCTGTACGCGGTCGTCCCGGACACCCCCGGAGCCGGGGGCTGGGCCGAGTTGCGCGACGCGATCGCGAGCCAGACCGCGTCACGGCGCGGCGGCGTCCCCCGGGCGGCCGCGGGCGCACCGGGCGACGTCACGGCGCTGCCGACGTCACGGGCCCAGGCCGACGAGGCCCTCGGCCTGCTGCGCGCGGGCATCGTGGACGGCCGCGTCGTCGCGTACGACCAGCAGTGGACGGCGCTGGTCCTGCACCGCGGCGCGACCGGCGCGGCCGCGGCGAAGGTGGCGGAGCTGGGCCCGCTCGGCCAGTTGCGCGCCCACGACGAGACGAACAGCGCCGGCTACGTCGACACGCTGTACGCCTGGCTCCGCCACCCCGGCGACCCCCGCGCGGCGGCCCAGGAGCTGCGGATCCATCCGAACACCTTGCGCTACCGGATGAAACGCCTGCTGGCGCTGGTCCCCCTCGACCTGGACGACCCCGACGTCCGGCTGGCTTTGACCACCCAGCTGGTCGCGTTGCGGTGGAGCTGATTTCCGTTCCACCGCAACGCTTTCAGACCTGGTAGCTGAGATCGTGCGCCCGCAGCGACGCCGGCGCGAGCCGCACCCAGACGGTGCGGTCGTCCTCGTGCAGGTAATCGCGGAAGCGCGGGTCCCAGCGGTGTTCGTCCGGGCCTAGGTAACGCACCAGCTTGCGGCGGCCGCGCGGCACGTCGAACGGCCGGATCTCCGCGTCGCCGCTCGCGCCGACCTGGCGGACAAGCCCGGTGGCCACGTCGCAGACGTCGACCGTCAGCGCGATCCGCGGCGTGGCGCGGATCCGGCCGGGCAGCCGCGACCACGAACCGCTCAGGATCCAGAACGCGTTGTCCTCCCACAGGTACCAGGTGGGGCGCACCGTCGGCCCGGCCGTGGCGACCCTGGCGGTGAGCGGTTGGGCCAGGAACTCGTCGAGGTCGAAAGGACTCTCGAACCCGCTCACGCGACGAGCAAGGTCTTGCCGAACGTCGCACGCGCCTCGATCGCCGCGTGGGCCTCCGCGGCATCAGCGAGCGGGAAGCGCTGGCCGATCACCGGGGTGAGGTCTCCCGCGGCAGCCGCGGCGAGGGCGGACTCCGTGAAGCCGCGCAGGGCGGCCGCGTCGCCGATCGAGCCGACCAGCGTGACGCCGCGGGCGCGAGCGTCCTCTTCGGACACTTCGGCCCAGGTGCCGCTCGCCAGGCCGTACCGCGCCATGCGGCCGCCCGGGCGCAGCAGGGAGAACGCCGTGGTGCCGATTTCGCCGCCGACGCCGTCGAAGACCACGTCGACCTCGCCGGCCTTCTCCGGCCAGCCGGGTTCGGTGTAGTCGACCGCGAAGTCCGCGCCCAGTTCCCGGGCGCGGGCAACCTTCTCCGCCCCGCCGGCCGCGGCGACCACCTCGGCGCCCGCGGCCTTCGCCAGCTGCACCAGCAGGCTGCCGACACCGCCGGCCGCCGCCTCGACCAGCACCCGCTCACCCGGCCTGACCGACGCCGCGTGCACCAGGCCGGTCGCCGTCCGGCCGTCGGCGAGGAGCGCGACGGCGACGTCCAGGCTCAGCGCGTCCGGCACCGGGAACACCAGCGACGCGTCCACCGCAACCCGCTGCGCGTAACCGCCCGCCCCGCCGGTCGAGGTCACCACGCGCTTGCCGACCAGGCCGAGCCCGACGCCCTCGCCCACCCGGCTGATCACGCCGCCGACGCCGTTGCCGGGAATCATCGGCAGCACCGGGGTGAACGGGCCGGAGCCCGACGCCCGGAACTGGGTCTCCACAAACGTCACGTTCGAGAAGGCCACCTCCACGAGCACCTGTCCCGGTCCCGCGACCGGGTCCGGCGCCTCCCCCGCGACCAGCACCCCGGGACCCCCGAACTCGCCTAGCCAGACCGCACGCATGAACGCCCTTCCTCACCGACATCCGCCGGGTCACAGCCAACAACCTCGACCGCGCTCGAGGTCAAGGGTTTGTGCCGAAACAGGTGGCCTCGGCGCGGGAAAACCCCGAGCTGCGGGCCGTCGTCGACGAGGTTTTCGACCAGCGGCAGGCGACCCTGCGAGACCGCCTGCAGACCGCGGTCGAGCGCGGCGAGCTGCCCGCGGTCGACCTGTCCTTCCTCGGCGCGATGCTCGCCGGGCCCGTCCAGCTGTTCGTCAGCCGCGGTTCCCGCGCCTTCACCCGGGCCGACGCGCAGCGGGTGAGCTCGATCGTGCTCGCCGGGGTGCGGGCCACCGCAGCCGACGACGCCCGGCCCCGCCGATGATCGTCCGCGCGATCTGAGCCCACGCGGAAAAGCGTCAGCGGCGGGATTCGACCTTCAGATCACCGCGGTTGAACGCGCGGCCCCGGTCACTGGCGAGCAGCGCGTGCGGATTGCCGAGTTCGATCGCGCTGGCCTGGTCGAGTTGGGCCAACTGGGCGTCGGTGAAGTCGACCTCCAGCGCGCCCAGGTTGTCCTCCAGCTGCGCCGGGGTGCGCGCGCCGATGATCGGCGCCGTCACGTCCGGGTGCTGCCCGGCCCAGGCCAGCCCGACCTGGCCGGGGCTGCGGCCCAGCTCCGCGGCGACCTCCTTCAGCACGTCCGCGATCGCCAGGTTTCGCTCGGTGACGTCGCCGTTGGCGATGTTGAAGTCCTTGCGGGTGCCGTCGCCGGTCTTGCCCGCGGTGAGGTCGGCGCGGCTGTACTTGCCCGCGAGCACCCCGCCGGCCAGCGGCGAATACGGGATCACGCCCAGCCCCATCTCACGGGCCATCGGGATCAGGTCGCGTTCCCCGGTGCGCTCGATCAGGCTGTACTCGAACTGCAGCGCCACCAACGGAGACCAGCCGCGCAGGTCGGCGATCGCCTGCATGCGCGAGACCTGCCACGCCGGGGTGTTGCAGATCGCCACGTACAGGACCTTGCCCTGGCGGACCAGGTCGTCCATCCCGCGCAGGACCTCCTCGACCGACGTCGTGAAGTCCCACACGTGCAGGTAAAGCAGGTCGATGTAGTCCGTGTTCAGCCGCCGCAGGCTGGTCTCCACCGACGCGAACATGGTCTTCCGGTGGCTGCCGCCGGAATTCGGGTCGCCGGGCCGGCTCAGCGTCGAGTATTTCGTGGCCAGCACCAGGCTTTCGCGGTTGTCGCGGGCGAATTCGCCCAGCAGCCGCTCGGAGCTGCCGTTGGTGTACGTGCTGGCGGTGTCGATGAAATTGCCGCCGCGCTCGACGTAGATGTCGAACAGCTTGCGCGCGTCGTCCTGCTCGGCGCCCCAGCCCCATTCGGTGCCGAAGGTCGCCGCGCCCAGTGCCAGCGGGGAGACCCGCAGCCCGGAGCGGCCCAGCAGCCGGTAGCTGTCGAGGGTGGTCGACATCAGGTGTCCTCCTGTGCTTGATCCGTTGTCCGGGCCAGTCTGTGACCGCCGGGAGCCGGGGATAAGGGAGAGGACTTCCTGGGAATACCAGTCCTACCCTCGCGGTAGGAATGGGCATGACGACGAGCACCGCGGACCCGAACCAGGAGCTGGCCGTTTTCCTCCGGACCCGGCGCGAACGCCTGGACCCGGACGATTTCGGCCTGCCGGCCCGCCGCCGCGTCCGGCGGACCCCGGGCTTGCGCCGTGAAGAGGTCGCCGAGCTGGCCGGGGTCAGCATCGACTACATCGTGCGGCTCGAACAGGCCCGCGGGCTGCGGCCGTCCGCGAACGTGGTGGAGGCGCTGGCCAAGGCCCTGCGCCTGGCCCCGGACGAACGCGCGTACCTGTTCGACCTGGCCCAGCAGCGGCCCCTGAACACCGACAAGCCCGCCACCACCGCGCCGGAGCCGCTCGCCCGGCTCGTGGCCGGTCTGTCGCCGCTGCCGGCCATGCTGATGAACCACCGTTACGACATCCTGGCCTGGAATCCCGAAATGGCGAGCCTGCTGATGGACTTCGGCACGCTGCCGCCGTCGCGGCGCAATCAGATGTGGCTGTGCCTGATGCACCCGCAAGTCCGGGCGTTTTACGCCGACCGCGAAGTCGTTGTACGCGAGGCGATCGCGCACCTGCGTGCCGCCTGGGCCGCGCATCCGGAAGACCAGGTGCTGGCCGACTTCATCACCGAATTCGCCGCCGACGACGAGTTGTTCGCGCGCTTGTGGGCCGAGCGGGACATCGTGCTGAACGGCCGCGGGCGCAAGGTGCTGCGCCGTCCCGACGTCGGGATGCTCACCGTCGACTTCGAAGTGCTGATGCCCCTGCAGGACCAGGACCAGCGGCTGGTGATCTACCGCGCCGCCGACGAGGCGAGCCAGTCGGCCTTGGACCGGCTGTGCGCACGGTGAGCACTTGTGCGCTGAGGACTACGAAAGGACGGTAAGACTGTCCCACGAGCACGATGACACCGCCGTCCGGGTGCATCACCGTGAGTGGCAGCACCTTCGAAACCCATCCGCCGCCAGGAGGCCGCCGTGCGTATCGCCGTTCCCCGTGAGATCAAGAGGCACGAGTACCGGGTCGCGCTGACCCCGGCCGGGGTGCACGAGCTGGTCGGCCGAGGACACGACGTTTTCGTCGAGACCGGCGCCGGTGTCGGCTCGTCGATCAGCGACGAGGAGTACGTCACGGCCGGGGCGAAGATCCTCGCCACCGCCGAGGACACCTGGGCCGAGGGCGAGCTGGTGCTGAAGGTCAAGGAGCCGATCGCCGAGGAGTACCCGCGGCTGCGCCGGGACCAGGTGCTGTTCACCTACCTGCACATCGCCGCCGACCGCGCGCTGACCGACGCGCTGCTGGCCGCCGGCACCACCGCGATCGCGTACGAGACGGTGCAGACCCCGAACGGCGCGCTGCCGCTGCTCGCCCCGATGTCCGAGGTCGCGGGCCGGCTGGCCCCGCAGGTCGGCGCGTTCTCCCTGATGAAGCCCAGCGGCGGCCGCGGCGTGCTGCCCGGCGGCATCCCCGGCGTGCACCCGGCGCGGGTCGTCGTGATCGGCGGCGGCGTGGCCGGCCTGAACGCCGCGCGCGTGGCGCTGGGCCTCGGCTCGGACGTCGAGATCCTGGACACGAACGTCGACCGCCTCCGCCAGATCGACAACGACTTCGGCGGCCGCATCCGCACGGTCACCTCGAACCGGCTGGCCGTCGAGGAGTCCGTGCTGGCGGCCGACCTCGTCATCGGCGCGGTGCTGGTGCCCGGTGCGAAGGCGCCGAAGCTGGTGTCAAACGACCTCGTCAGCCGGATGAAGCCGGGCAGCGTGCTCGTCGACATCGCCATCGACCAGGGCGGCTGCTTCGCCGACTCCCGCCCGACCACGCACGACGAGCCCACCTACCAGGTGCACGAGTCGGTGTTCTACTGCGTCGCGAACATGCCGGGCGCGGTGCCGCGGACCTCGACCTACGGCCTCACCAACGTGACCCTGCCGTACGCCGTGCAGCTCGCCGACCACGGCTGGAAGTCGGCCCTGACCGCCGACGCGAGCCTCGCGAAGGGCCTCAACACCCACGCCGGCCAGCTGACGAACGAGCCGGTCGCCGTCGCGCACTCGCTGCCCCACACCTCGGTGGAGAGCGTTCTCGCCTGAGGTCAGTGGCATATCCCGGCGTGATCGCCGGGATATGCCACGATGAACCTCATGAGCGACGACCTGGCCATGCTGCTCGGCACTCAGGAGACCACGAGCCTGGAGTTCAAGCAGTCCGCCAAGGATCGCGACAAACTCAGCAAGGCGATCTGCGCACTCGCCAACGATCTTGCCCAGAAGGGCGGCGGTCACCTTCTGATCGGTGTCGACGACAGCGGTGTACCCGTCGCGGGCGTTGACACGAGCGACGATGAACTCCTCCGTCTGACGGAAATTCGGGATAGTGGGCAGGTTCTCGATCGGCCGTCCATGACTGTCGAAGTCGCTACCTTCGCGGGCAAGCCGATCGTCCACATCGAAGTCAAGGCCTCGGGCACACCACCTGTCAGGTACAAGGGGAAAATCTGGGTCCGCCCAGGTCCGACTACCCGCGAAGCCAGTCGCGATGACGAACGTGTGCTGAGTGAGCGCAGGCGCGCACTCGATCTGCCGTACGACAGCCGCCCTCTGAGCACGGCGACACTCGGCGATCTCGACTTGGTCCTGTTCCGGTCGGACTATCTGCCCTCGATCGTCGCGCCTGAGGTGATCGAGGAGAACGGCCGTTCCATCGAGCAACAGCTGTCTTCGTTGCGGTTGGCTGACTCTGCAGATGCCGTGGTCAGGCCGACTGTGCTTGGGTTGCTGGTCCTCGGCCTGAACCCAAGCGCGCACATCCCCGGCGCGTACGTGCAGTTTGTGCGATACAGCGGTACCGGCTTCGACGCGCCGATCCTGGACGACCAGGAGATGCGCGGAAACCTGGTCGGCACCGCTACCCGGCTGGCCGCCGTGCTCAGGGGACACCTGCATACACGGCTGTCCGAAGGAGACGGTTTCCGGGAGGAAAAGAAGCCGGACTATCCGCTCGACGCGCTCCGGGAAGTCTGCATGAACGCGATCATGCACCGCAACTACGAGAACTCGAACGCCCCAGTACGGATCACCTGGTTCGAAGACCGGATCGAGATACTCAACCCCGGCGGCCCCTTCGGCCAGGTGCGGCCGGACAACTTCGATCGAGTGAACGACTACCGCAATCCCTCACTGGCGGCGGCGATGAAGTCCCTGGGCTACGTCAACCGGTTCGGGCGCGGAATCGGCCGGATACGAGCCGCGCTCGAGGCCAACGGCAATCCGGCACCGGAATTCGACGTGGACACGTCTTCATGGTCGGTTGTACTGAGGAGGGCTTGTTGACGTCGATCGCACTGTTCAACAACAAAGGCGGGGTGGGCAAGACAACGCTCGCCTACCACCTCGCCCACATGTTCCAGCGCCTCGGCCACCGGGTGCTCGCGGTCGACCTGGATCCCCAGGCGAACCTGACCGCACAGTTCCTGAGCGAGGACGACCTCGCCGTTCTTTGGCATGAACCTCAGAGCCCAGCCTGGCAGGAGCCCTCCGCCAAGTCACCGCAGCTGTTCAGCCGGGTCTCGGCGAACACCGGCACAATGGCGTCTGCGGTAGCTCCGATCAGGGAGGGCCTCGGTGACATCGAAGTGCCGGACCCCGTCGAGATCACGGACAACCTGTGGTTACTCGCCGGTGACCTGGAGCTGAGCGCTTTCGAAGACAAACTGTCAGCAGCTTGGCCGGCTGGCTTCACCGGTTCGGATCCGGCCGCACACCGGACGACTACGGCCTTCCATCGGACCATCGAACAAGCGCGTCGCGCTGTCGAGGCAAACCTTGTCCTGATCGATGTCGGACCGAATCTCGGCGCGATCAACCGGGCTGCGTTGCTGTCCGCCGACACCGTTCTCACCCCGTTGGCAGCGGACTTGTTTTCTCTTCGCGGCCTCCACAACCTCGGGCCCACGCTCCGGGAGTGGCGGCGGATCTGGCAGGACGTCGTCCTCAAAGTCATACCCAGCGATATCTCAGCTCCAGCAGGAACGATGACACCGCTCGGTTACGTCGTCATGCAACCGATCATGCGGCTCGACCGCCCGGTGAAGGCGTACCGCAGATGGCTGGAACGCATTCCTCAGGTGTACGCCTCAGCTGTAATCGACCAGCAGATACCGGGTTCACCGTACGAGGTCGCGACGCTGAAGAACTACCAAAGCCTCATGCCATTGGCCCACGACGCACGGAAACCCATGTTCGACCTCCGCTCGGCCGACGGTGCGCTGGGCAGCACACAGACCTACGTCCAGCAGTGCTATCAAGATTTCCAGGCGCTCGCTCGCAAGGTGCTGACCAGGCTGGACGAAGTTCAATGAGCACTTCTTCATGCCGAATGCCGGAAACCGTTCTCGCCTGATTCAGCTCACCCGGGCGGGCCCCTGCTGTGTGACGGCGGGGGCCTGCTTGCGTTTCGCCACCAGCTTCCGGCCGAACGCGATCGCCGGCAGCTCGACCCACCGGCGCAGGAGGCACGCGAAGAACAGCGCGACCGCCGACGTCGCAATGGCTTTGGCGAGGCCCGACGGCAGCAGCAGCCCGGTCACGCCCGCGGCCGCGGTCTGCGTGAGGTACAGCGCGTACGACCGGTCCCCGATGAAGGTCAGCGGACGGCTCGCCAGCAGCCGCCGGACCGGGCCCGCCGAGACCACCGCGACCAGCAGCAGCGCCGAACCGGCCGCGTAGATCGGGATGACGAACTGCCACTGCCCGCCCAGCACGTCGCGCAGCGGCTCGATCGACAGCTGCAGCACGCAGAACCCGAGCGCGACCAGCACCGCCGCGGCCGGGCTGGTCAGCGGCCGGAACACGGCGAACCCCCGCGGGTGGTGCAGCGCCAGCCCCAGCAGGCAGCCGACGACCAGCGAGCAGTAGTGCGCGGTGAGACTCGCCCAGTGCGCCGAGGGCGCCATCGGCAGGGTGAACAGCAGCACGCCGAGCACCGCGCCGACGCCGATCATCAAGCGCAGCACGGTTTTCGCGCTCTTCGCGAACGCCGTCAGCACCAGCAGCGCGGGCCAGACGAGGTAGAACTTCTCCTCCACGCCCAGCGACCACGACGTCGGGTACGGCGTGTTGTAGTCGACGATTTCGTTGAGGAACGTGAGGTAGTACGGCATCGCGTCGGCGAGCCGGCTGCTGTGGTAGACCCCGGCGAGCGCGACCCCCAGCGTCGTCAGCCCGAGCAGCAGGAAGTACACCGGCATGATCCGGAAAACGCGGCGGATGTAGAAGTCCGGCAAGGAGATCCGGCCGGTGCGGTCCTCTTCGCGCAGCGACAGCGTGGTGATCAGGAAGCCCGACAGCACGAAGAACAGCTGGACGGAAATCCAGCCCTGCAGCCGTTCGGTGACCGGGGCGCCGTAGTGGAAGAACACGACGGCGAGCGCGGCCAGCGCACGCACGCCGGCCAGGCCGGGAAACCACGAAGACGCGCGGTATTCGGCGTGGCTCAGTGGCGACCACCAGGTTCGGGACGGGGTGACGGGCATGTCCCGCAGCGTCGGGCGTTCAGCTGAACCCACGCTGAAGGAAGCTTAAGACGGCTTCAGATTCGGGAACCGGACGACGAACCGGGCGCCGTCCTCGTGGTCGGCGACCTCGGCGACGCCGCCGTGCGCGCGGGCGATGTCGGCGACGATGGCCAGGCCGAGCCCGGCGCCGCTTTCGTCCCGGGCCAGGCCGTCGTCCAGCCGGACGAAGCGGTTGAACACCCGCTCGCGGTCCTCGGCGGGGATGCCGGGCCCGTCGTCGGCGACCGTGAGCACCGCCTGTCCGTCCACAACGGACACAGTGACGTCGACCCGCGAGCGCGCGTGCCGTTCGGCGTTGTCGAGCAGGTTGCGGACCAGCCGCTCCAGCCGCGTCCGGTGGCCGCGCACGACCGCCGCCGCGTCGAGCTCGGCGTGGATCGAGACGCCTTCGCGGGCCTCGCGCCCGGACAAGCCGGCGTCGACGGTTTCGGTCAGCGGGACGGCATCCAGCCGTTCCGGCGGGGCGTGGTCCAGCTTCCCGAGCAGCACGAGGTCGGCGACCAGGGCCTGCAGCCGGGCGACGTCGAGCAGCGTGTTCTCGCAGACCTCCCGCCAGTCGAACCGGCCGGGGTGGGCCAGCAGCACCTCCAGCTGCGTCTGCATCGAGGCGAGCGGGCTGCGCAGCTCGTGCGACGCGTCCGAGGTGAACCGGCTCTGCCGGGCGACGGCGTCGTCGAGGCGGGCGAGCATCGTGTTCATCGTCCCGGCGAGGCGCGCGATCTCGTCGCCGCTGCGGGGATCGGGGACGCGGCGGCCGAGGTCGTGCGCGCCGATCTCGGCGACCTCGGCGCGGATCGCCTCGACCGGGCGCAGCGAGCGGCGGACGGCGAGCCACGCGATCACCCCGATCAGCACCGCGACCAGGGGAACCCCGGCGGACAGCACAGCGCGGGCGGTGTCGGCCCTCGCCCGCCCGACCGGGTCGACCCAGGCGGCGACGTAAACGTCGACGGCGCCGTCACCGCTGAGCACATGGGTGATGTGCAGGTCGAGGCCCTCCAGCCGGGGCGCGCAGCCGACCCGACCGTCGGTGAAGACGCCGATGTGCTGGTCGGTGTTCACCGGTGTGCCGCGGGCCAGCGTCGACAAGCCGGGGCAGGCGGTCACGTGGGTGCCCGCGCGGTCGATGACCTCGTAAACCGTGTCGCGCACGAACCGCGGCAGATCGCCAGGGCCGGCGCCGTTGTCGAGCAGCTGGACGATCGCGTCGGCGCGGGTGCGGGCGAGCTGGGCCGCGGCGTCGTCGAGCCGGTCGCGGGTTTGCGCGATGAACCACACCGACACTGCCCCGAGTGCGACCGCCGAGGCCGCGAAGGCCGTCACCGCGACGCGAAATCGGGTCGAGCGAAGGAACTTAGGCACTCTGGGGCACCACGTGGTAGCCCGCGCCCCGGACGGTCCGGATGGTCTCGGCGCCGAACGGCAGGTCGATCTTGCGCCGCAGTGCGCTGACGTGGACCTCGACCAGGTTGGCGCTCGCGGACGCGGCGAAGTCCCAGAGGTTGTCGACCAGCTCGGCCTTGGCGACGACCTGTCCTGGCCGTTGCATGAGGTAGGCGAGCAGCGCGAATTCCTTGCCGGTGAGCGTGACGGGGGTGTCGCCGCGGCGGCAGGTGCGGGCGGACTGGTCGAGTTCGAGGTCGCCGAGTTTGAGCACGCGCGGGCGGGTGGCGCCGCCGCGGCGGATGAGGGCGCGCAGGCGGGAGAGCAGGACGCCGTAGGAGAAGGGTTTGTGGAGGAAGTCGTCGGCGCCGGTGTCGAGGGCCTCGATCTCGTCGTCCTCGCCGTCTTTGGCGGTGAGCATGAGGATCGGGGTGGTGTCGCCTTGGTCGCGCAGGCGCCCGCAGACGCGGTAGCCGTTGAGGCCGGGCAGCGTGATGTCGAGGATGATGGCCGAATACGGGTGCTCGGCCGCGTACCAAAGCGCGTCGCGCCCGTTGTGCGTCACGTCAACGGCGTACCCCTCGGCCCCGAGCCCGGCCCGCAGCGCCTCCGCCAGCCGCCTCTCGTCCTCGACGAGCAAGATCCGCATGCCCCCCACCGTCCCACACCCCACCCCTCCCCCACCCCAAAACCTGCCCCTCTTGCCCTCCGTACCCCGCCCATCACACCCCGCACCCCGGCCCCGCTAACCAATGCGGGACTGGCACCGACCTCATCACGAACCACAACGACGCCACTCACCTGTGCTGGGTTGGCACCTGCCGCACCGTGGGGGTCCGGGGGCTCGGGCCCCCGGGAGACGCTCTCGCCCCTTCCCCTCCGGGAGCGCGCCAGCGCGAACAGGGGAAGGCAAGGAAGGGGCGACCCGCTCAACCAGCCTGGGGGTCACTGGGAGCGGGTCGCCATGGACAAGCTTAGGTAATAACTTCGGAGTTCGCTCCCCGGGGTGCCGAACTAGTGCCCTTACTTCTCCGGTTCCTGCGTCTGCGTCCGGTGAGCCGGGCCACTCGGAATCGTTAAAGCCGTCGTCAGGGGCTTTCGCCCGGGCGGCTTGTGGCGCGTCCGGCGTGACGAAGGTCGCGTCCGGCGGGCTGTCCCATTCAGCCCGCATGGCGCTCATCTGTGCGGCAGGATGGCCGCGGTCGGTGTCAGGCGGATCTAGGCAGGGGGCGCGATGCACGACGGCAGCGGCCGGATAGTGGTGCAGAACCTCGGCAAGCAGTTCGGCAGCGTGGTCGCGGTGCAGAACCTGAGTTTTGTGGTGGAGCCGGGTTCGGTGACGGGGTTTCTCGGGCCGAACGGCGCGGGCAAGACCACGACGTTGCGCATGCTGCTCGGCTTGGTGACCCCGACGACGGGCTCGGCGACGATCAACGGCCGCCCGCACGATCAGCTGGGCACGCCGGCGCGGGTGGTCGGGTCGGTGCTGGAGAACGAGGGTTTCCATCCGAGCCGCACGGCGCGTGACCATCTGCGGGTGTACGCCGCGGCCATCGGCGTGCCGGACCGGCGGGCGGACGAGGTGCTCGGGATCGTCGGGCTGGCCCCGGTGGCGGGGCGCAAGGCGGGCGGGTTCTCGCTCGGCATGCGGCAGCGGCTGGCGCTGGCCACGGCATTGCTCGGGGACCCGCAGGTGCTGGTGCTCGACGAGCCGACGAACGGCCTCGACCCCGAGGGAATCCTTTGGCTGCGCAACTTCCTGCGCGCGTACGCCCGTGAGCGGCGCACCGTGCTCGTGTCGAGCCACCTGCTGAACGAGGTCGAGCAGACCATCGACCAGGTGGTGATCATCAGCCAGGGCATGACGCGTTATTACGGTTCGCTCGAGCAGCTGCGCGCGAGCCGGCAGTCGCGGGTGCTGGTGCAGCCCGCGGATCCGGGCGCGCTGGTGAAAACGTTGCAGGAGAACGGGTTCACGCAGGTTTCGCCGACGCCGGACGGCCGGGTGGCGGTGGCGGGCGCGTCGGTGCAGCAGATCGGCGACCTCGCGGCCAAGAGCGGCATCGCCGTGTACGGCATGCAGGAGGAGACGGCTGATCTGGAGCGGCTGTTCTTCCAGCTCACCCAGCCCCAGTACGGCGGTTACCCGCAGCAGCCTCAACAGCAACAGCAACAGCCGCCGCCGGGCTGGGGCCCGCCGCCGCAACAGCCACCACAACCCCAGCAACCACAACAGCACTACCCGCCGCAGAACTGGAACGGTGGCCGGTGATGGGAAACCTGATCAAGGCGGAGTTCCGCAAGACGCTCTCGCTCAACACCTGGTGGGTGCTGCTGATCCCGCTCGTGGCCGTTTCGTTCGGCCTCACTTTCGTCTGGGGCAAGATCACCAACGACTTCGTCGGCTTCATCGGCTCGGACACCGCGCGCGACCTCGCGCGGCCGCTCGGGCTGAACCCGGACGCGTTCCCGGTCGGCCTGCTGGCGATCGCGCACGGGGTGAACATCGCGCAGCTCGTGCCGGCGTTGTTCGGGATCTTCGCGCTGGCGGGCGAGTACCGCAGCAAGACGATCACCACGACGTTCCTCACCGCCCCGAACCGGATCTCCGCGCTGACCGCGAAGATGCTCACCTACATCGTGTGGGGGGCGCTCTACGGCCTGGTCAGCTTCGGCGTCGCGGCACTGGCGACGCTCGCGAGCGTCGACTCGGAGCGGCTGCCGACCGGGCCGCAGTGGCTCGCGGCGCTGGGCGGCACGGTGCTCGCGTCGATCCTGGTCACTTTGTTCGGGATCGGCTTCGGCGCGGTGCTGCGCAACGTCACGCTCGCCGTGGTGCTGCTGCTCGTGTGGTTCCTGATCATCGAGAACGTGCTGGTGATCGCCACCTGGAACCTCACCTCGGTGCTCGGCGGGATCCTGCCCAACGGCACCGCGAACGGCATCGTCGGCGGGATCGCGGCCGACGCGTTCGGCATCAACACGCTGAACCTGCCGGGCGGGGTGGACCGCTGGTCGCAGCTCGGCCTGCAACTCGCGGCGGGCGCGCCCGGAGTGTTCTCCTGGTGGGCCTCGGCGCTCATTTTCTTCGGCTGGACCATGGTGTTCTTCGCGTTCGGCTGGGCCGGGAACCAGCGCCGCGACATCACCTGAGCGGACGCGGGCGGGGGCCGCCGGGAATAAATTGTCGGTCCCCCTCCCTAGGTTTGTTACGTGACCACCACCCCGACGCGTCCGCGTCAAGCCCGTCCGACTGCTGAGACCGAACCCCGCCCCGAAGGCTGGGTGCGGCGGCTGTCCGCGGCCTGCTGGCAGCACCGCGGGGTGGTCGTGCTGGCCATGGCGGCGGCGATCCTCAGCGTCGGGGTCCAGGCGGCGAGCCCGTTGCTCGTGCGCTCGGCGGTGGACGACGCGGTGGCCGGCCAGACCGCGCAGATCGCCGGCATCGCGGTGGCGCTGGTGGCGTTGCAGGCGGTCGCGTTCGGCTCGGCGTTCCTGCGCCGGTACGTCGGCGGCCGGCTGGCCCTGGACGTGCAGCACGACCTGCGCAACCGCGTGTTCAAGGCGCTCTCGCGGCTCGACGGCGGCAAGCAGGACGCGCTGCGCACCGGCCAGGTGGTCTCACGCGCGATCTCCGACCTGCAGCTGGTCACCGGGCTGCTGATGCAGGTGCCGCTCTCGGCCGGGTCGGTGATCTTCGCGGTGCTCGCGCTCGGCGCGATGCTGTGGATGTCGCCGGTGCTCACGCTGATCGCGCTGGTGGTCGCGCCCGCCGTCGGGATTGTGGTGGCACTGAGCCGGAAACGGCTCTTCCCGGCCACCTGGTCGGCGCAGCAGCGCGCGGCCGACGTGGCGCAGCGGGTGGAGGAGACCGTCACCGGCGTGCGCGTGGTGAAGGGCTTCGGTCAGGAGGCACGTGAGGTCTCGCGGCTCGAGCGCACGGCGCGCAAGCTGTTCGCCGAGCGGCTGCGCGCGGCCCGGCTGTCCGCGCTGCCCACGGCCACCACTTCGGCGCTGCCCGCGGCCGGGCAGGTCGCGGTGCTCGCGGTCGGCGGCATCCTCGCGCTGAAGGGCGAGATCAGCCTCGGCACGTTCCTCGCCTTCGCCACCTACCTCGCCGCGCTGATCGGGCCGGCCCGAATGCTGTCCGGGCTCGTGGTGCAGGCGCAGCTGACCCGCGCGGGCGCCGAGCGGGTGTACGAGCTGATCGACGCACAGCCGGACGTCACCGAGCGCGCGGAACCGTTACCGCTGCCCGAAGGCGCGCTCGGCATCGAGCTGGAAGACGTCCGCTTCGGCTACACCCGCAGCGAGCCGGTGCTCGACGGCCTGTCGCTCACCGCGCGGCCGGGCGAGACGCTGGCGCTGGTGGGCACGGCGGGCTCCGGCAAGTCCACGATTTCCCTGCTGCTGCCCCGTTTTTACGACGCGCACTCCGGCTCGATCCGCCTGGGCGGCACCGACGTACGCGATGTGGCGCTGAAACAGCTGCGGCAGTCGATCGGCGTGGTGTTCGAGGAAGCGTTCCTGTTCTCCACGTCGGTGCGCGACAACATCGCGTACGGCCGCCCGGACGCGAGCGACGAAGAGGTCTTCGCCGCGGCGCGTGCGGCGGAGGCCGACGAGTTCATCCGCGCGCTGCCGGACGGTTACGACACCGAGGTCGGCGAGCGCGGCCTGACCCTGTCCGGCGGCCAGCGCCAGCGCCTCGGCCTGGCCCGGGCGCTGATGACCGACCCGCGGGTGCTGATCCTGGACGACGCGACGTCGGCGATCGACACCGTCACCGAGGCCGCCATCCACGACACGCTGCGGTCGGTCACGGCCACGCGCACCACGTTGCTGGTCGCGCACCGCCGTTCCACGCTCCAGCTGGCCGACCGGATCGCGGTGCTCGACCGGGGCCGGGTCGTCGACGTCGGCACGGAGGCGGAGCTGCAGGCGCGCTGCCCGCTGTTCCGCGAGCTGGTGTCCGGGCCGGACGACAACGCCGAGCAGCCGTTGCGCCACAAGAACCTGGACCGCGACGAAACCGGCGTCACGCCCGCGTTGTGGCCGCGCGACGAGAACCAGGACGAGGTCGACGCGCTCGCCGAGGCCGCGGCGCAGCGCGGCGGGCAGCCGGGCGGCGGCTCCGGGTTCGCCGGCGACGGGCCGGACGTGCCGCCGACGCCGGAGCTGCTGGAGGGCGTCCGCAAGCTGCCGCCGGCCACGGACCGGCCGCGACTGTCCGAAGTGGACGTCACGGCGGCGGACCCCGGGTTCCGCCTCGGCCGGCTGCTGCGGCCGGTGCGCTGGCCGCTGGTCGCCGTGATCGCGCTGGTGGCGGCCGACGCGCTGGCGTCGCTGGCGCTGCCCGCGCTGTACCAGCGGGGAGTCGACCACGGCGTGCTGCCGGGCGTCGAGAGCGTGGTGTGGCTGATGTCGGCGATCGGCGTGCTGGTGGTCGCGGCCGACTGGGTCGTGGTGCGCGGGCAGACGCGGCTCACCGCGCGCGTCGGCGAGACGGTGCTGTACTCGCTGCGCGTGCGCAGCTACGCCCACCTGCAGCGGCTCGGGCTCGACTACTACGAGCGCGAGCTGTCCGGGAAGATCATGACGCGGATGACCACGGACGTCGACGCGCTGTCCACCTTCCTGCAGACCGGGCTCGCCACCGCCGTGGTGAGCGCGCTGACGCTGGTGGGCATCACCGTCGCGCTGCTGGTCACCGATGTGTCGCTGGCGCTGTACGCGCTGGCGATGCTGCCCCTGCTGCTCGTCGCGACCATGGTGTTCCGGCGGGTCGCTTCGCGGGCGTACAGCGAAGCGCGCGAGAAGGTCAGCGTGGTCAACGCGGACCTGCAGGAGAACGTGAGCGGCCTGCGCGTCGCCCAGGCGTACACGCGCGAGGAGCGTTCGGCCGAGGCCTTCGCCTCACGCAGCGACGCTTACCGGCGCTCGCGGCTGCGGGCCCAGCGTTACATCGCCATCTACTTCCCGCTGGTCTCGCTGATGTCGGACCTGGCGACCACCACGGTGCTGGTCGCGGGCGCGCACCGGGTGGCGGCCGGGACACTGGAAGCCGGGGTGCTGCTGGGCTTCCTGCTGTACCTGCAGCAGTTCTTCTCCCCGATCCAGCAGCTCTCGTCGGTCTTCGACGGCTACCAGCAGGCGCGGGTCGGGCTGAGCCGGATCGGCGACCTGCTGCGCACGCCGACCTCGGTGCCCCCGGCGGACCACCCGGTCCGGCTGCCGGACCGGCTGACCGGCGAGGTGAGCTTCAAGGACGTCGACTTCTCCTACGCCGGTGCCGAGCGCCCGGCGCTGGAGCACCTGTCGATGGACGTGGCGCCGGGCGAAACCGTCGCACTGGTCGGCGCGACCGGCGCGGGCAAGTCCACCGCGGTGAAGCTGGTGGCGCGCTACTACGACGTGACCGGCGGCGTGGTGCGGATCGACGGCACCGACATCCGCGAATACGACCTGCCCGGCCTGCGCGCCCGGATGGGCGTGGTGCCGCAGGAGGCGCACCTGTTCTCCGGCACGGTCGCCGACAACGTCCGCTACGGCCGCCCCGAAGCCTCCGACGCGGAGGTCGAAGCGGCGGTCCGCTCGGTCGGCGCCCTCGACGGCATCGCCGCCCTCCCCGCCGGCTTCCTCCAACCAGTGGGCGAACGCGGCCGCTCCCTGTCGGCCGGCCAGCGCCAGCTGGTCGCCCTGGCCCGCGCCGAACTGGTCGACCCGGACGTCCTGCTCCTGGACGAGGCCACCGCCGCCCTGGACCCGTCCACGGAAGCCGCGGTCCTGCGCGCGACCGAACACCTGGCCCGCCGCCGCACCACCTTCGTCGTCGCCCACCGCCTGGCCACCGCCGCCAAGGCCGACCGCATCATCGTCCTGGACCACGGCCGCATCATCGAACAGGGCACCCACACCCAGCTCCTCACTGCCGACGGCCACTACGCAAAGCTGTGGTCCCTCGGCTGACCTGTTTCCGGCGACGGCTCGTTTACGCCCATGCGGGCCGTCGTCGCCAGCCGGGCCAACGCCGGATGAGCCGCCGCCGTAAGCGAAACCGCTCGCCACGACCGTCTGGCGCTGCGAGGATTGCCGCTGTGTTCGAGGAAAACCGAGCGCCTGCCCATCAGATCCGGGCCCGTCACGATGACCGGACCGTGCGGGTCTACCAGGCGTACGCGCCGGAGATCGCCGGGCCTGCCCTGAAAGCGGGCACGTTCGTGGCGCCGTTCAAGCGGGAGCGGATGACGTGGATCAAGCCGTCGTTCCGGTGGATGGGGTACCGCTGCGGCTGGGCGGCCAAACCCGGCCAGGAGTGTGTGCTGGCGCTGGACATCACCCGCGAGGGCTTCGAGTGGGCGCTCACGCACTCCGCGCTGAGCCACTACGACGCCGACGTCCACCCGGACCGCGAGGCCTGGCAGACAGCGGTCCAGACCAGCCCGGTCCGCATCCAGTGGGACCCCGAGCGCGACGTCCACCACCGGCCACTGCCGCACCGTTCGATCCAGATCGGGTTGAGCGGCGAGGCCGTCGGGCGTTACGTGGACGAGTGGATCACCGCGGTCACCGACGTCACACCGGTCATGCGCGAGATCCGGGGCCACCTCGCCGCCGACCGGCTGCCCGAGGCACTGGCCCTCCTGCCGGACGAACCGCCCTACCCGCTCTCCACCGAGCTGGCCAAGGCCGTCGACGCGCGCTAGGCAAGCCCGCCAAACACCTCAGCCAGGCGAGCCCGGGCAAAGCAGCTCAGCCAGGGCCAGCCTAGCGACGGGTCTTCAGGGCAGTTCCCGCCAAGCCAGTGAGCCCCACCCCGCCGACGAGACGTCCGCCGGTTCCGCCCAGCGGACCGTCCCCGGGCGCACGTGCGCGCCCGCGCCGATGGACCAGTCCGGCTCGCACGGTTCGACGTGTTCGAACTCCTCGATGTGCGCCGGGGTGTGCCACACGGCGGCGCACGAATCGCACATCAGGACGACCTTGCCGCCCTCCACGACCAGCGGGCGGATGAGCCCCTGGTCCCAGAACGACGGACACTCCACCAGCCACATCGCGCTGCACCACCTCGTCGGGCCGCCGCGGCGCACGCGGCCGCGTCTGAGCAGGTCAGTGCAGCCGAGCGGGGTGAACGGCCGCGGGCAGCCCGGCAAATCAGGCATCAACGATGCCCGAAAAGACCGTGCCAACCACCCGCCGCCCAGTACCAGAACGGCCCGCCACGCGTCGATCTTGATCGAGTCAGTGATCGATCCCTTAGTGCGCCACGCCTCACACAGGGCAGTTCCATCACACGGCCGTCACGGAGGGGGTTAGCCTGGTAGGCGCATTAGCACAGACAAGATCGAGACGGATAGAGGCGAGCCCAAGCCGTGTCCAGCAGCAGCCCTGCGTCACAGTTCGGCCCCAATGAGTGGCTGGTCGAGGAAATGTACGACCAGTTCCTCGCGGACCCATCCTCAGTCGATGCCGCGTGGCACGACTTCTTCGCGGATTTCAAGCCGACGCAGACGGCCCAGGCGAAGGCTGACACCGCCCGCCAGACCGCCGACACGCAGCAGCCCGCGGGCAGCGGAAACGGCCACGTCAGCGCGCCTTCGGCCAAGGCGGTCCAGAACGCGGCTTCGGCCGCGCAGCAGACCTCCACCCCGGCGAAGGCGGCACCCGCGCCGGCGAAGAGCGCCGCTCCCGCGAAGCCGGCCGCCAAGCCCGTCGCGAAGGAAGCCGCTCCGGCGGCGAAGGACACGAAGGAAGAGCCGGAGTCGAAGCAGCTGCGCGGCGCCGCGGCCGCGATCGCGAAGAACATGGACGCTTCCCTGTCCGTGCCCACCGCGACCAGCGTGCGCGCCGTGCCGGCGAAGCTGATGGCGGACAACCGCATCGTCATCAACAACCACCTCAAGCGCACGCGCGGCGGCAAGATCTCCTTCACGCACCTCATCGGCTACGCCATGGTGCGGGCGCTGAAGGACTACCCGAACATGAACCGGCACTACCAGCTGATCGACGGCAAGCCGTTCTCGATCACGCCGGAGCACGTGAACTTCGGGCTCGCCATCGACATGAAGGGCAAGGACAACTCCCGCACGCTCGTCGTGGCCTCGGTGAAGGGCACCGAGAACATGACGTTCCTGCAGTTCTGGCAGGCGTACGAGGACATCGTCAAGAAGGCCCGCAACAACAAGCTGACCGCCGACGACTTCGCCGGCACCACCATCTCGCTGACCAACCCGGGCGGCATCGGCACCAACCACTCGGTGCCGCGGCTGCAGGCGGGCCAGGGCGCGATCATCGGCGTCGGCGCCATGCAGTACCCGGCGGCGTTCGAGGGCACCAGCGAGAAGACCCTGGTCGACCTCGGCATCAGCAAGATCATGACGCTGACCTCGACCTACGACCACCGCATCATCCAGGGCGCGGAGTCGGGCGAGTTCCTCAAGCGCATCCACCAGCTGCTGCTCGGCGAAGACGGCTTCTACGACGACGTCTTCACCTCGCTGCGCCTGCCGTACGAGCCGATCCGCTGGGTCGCCGACATCCCGGACGGCCCGGTCGACAAGACCGCGCGCGTGATCGAGCTGATCGACGCCTTCCGCATGCGCGGGCACCTGATGGCCGACACCGACCCGCTGAACTACCGCCAGCGCAGCCACGCCGACCTCGACGTGCTGAGCCACGGCCTCACGCTGTGGGACCTCGAGCGCGAGTTCCCGGTCGGCGGCTTCTCCGGCCAGGAGCGGATGAAGCTGCGCGACATCCTCGGCGTGCTGCGCAACTCCTACTGCCGCACCGTCGGCATCGAGTACACGCACATCCTCGACCCCGAGGAGCGGCGCTGGATCCAGGAGCGGGTGGAGATCCCGCACGAGAAGCCGGACCCCGCGGTGCAGAAGTACGTGCTCTCGAAGCTCAACGCCGCCGAGGCGTTCGAGACCTTCCTGCAGACCAAGTACGTCGGCCAGAAGCGGTTCTCGCTCGAGGGCGGCGAGACGGCGATCCCGCTGCTGGACACCCTGCTGGACAAGGCCGCCGAGCACGAGCTGGACGAGGTCGTCATCGGCATGCCGCACCGCGGCCGGCTGAACGTGCTGGCGAACATCGTCGGCAAGCCGATCTCGCAGATCTTCCAGGAGTTCGAGGGCAACCTCGACCCGGGCCAGGCGCACGGCTCCGGCGACGTGAAGTACCACCTCGGCGCCGAGGGCAAGTACTTCCGCATGTTCGGCGACGGTGAGACGAAGGTGTCGCTGACCGCGAACCCGTCGCACCTGGAGACCGTCGACCCGGTGCTCGAGGGCATCGTGCGCGCGAAGCAGGACCTGCTCGACAAGGGCGGCGAGGGCTACACCGTGCTGCCGGTGCTGATGCACGGCGACGCGGCCTTCGCGGGCCAGGGCGTCGTCGCGGAGACGCTGAACCTGGCGCTGCTGCGCGGTTACCGCACCGGCGGCACCGTGCACGTGATCGTCAACAACCAGGTCGGCTTCACCACCGCGCCCGAGCACTCCCGCTCGTCGCAGTACGCCACCGACGTCGCGAAGATGATCGGCTCGCCGATCTTCCACGTGAACGGCGACGACCCCGAGGCCGCGCACTGGGTGGCCAAGCTGGCCGTGGAGTACCGCCAGGCGTTCCACAAGGACGTCGTGATCGACCTGATCTGCTACCGCCGCCGCGGCCACAACGAGGGCGACGACCCTTCGATGACGCAGCCGGCGATGTACGACATCATCGACACGAAGCGCTCGGTGCGGAAGACCTACACCGAGTCGCTGATCGGCCGCGGGGACATCTCCGTGGACGAGGCCGAGGCCGCGCTGCGCGACTTCTCGAGCCAGCTGGAGCACGTCTTCAATGAGGTGCGCGAGCTGGAGAAGCGCCCGGCGAAGGCCAGCCCGTCGGTCGAGGGCGAGCAGCAGATCCCGGCCAAGGTGACCACCGCCGTGTCCACCGAGGTCGTGGAGAAGATCGGCGACGCGTTCCTGTACACCCCCCAGGGCTTCACCCCGCACCCGCGCGTCAAGCCGGTGATGGAGCGGCGCCACAAGATGTCGCGCGAGGGCGACGCGGACTGGGCCTTCGGCGAGCTGCTCGCGTTCGGCTCCCTGGCACTGGAGGGCCGCCTGGTGCGGCTGTCCGGCCAGGACTCGCGACGCGGCACGTTCACCCAGCGGCACTCGGTGTACATCGACCGCAAGACCGGCCAGGAGTACTCGCCGCTGCAGCACCTGGCCGAGGGCCAGGGCCGCGTGATGATCTACGACTCGGCGCTGTCGGAGTACGCGGCCGTCGGCTTCGAGTACGGCTACTCGGTGGCGAACTCCGAGGCGCTGGTCATGTGGGAGGCGCAGTTCGGCGACTTCGTCAACGGCGCGCAGACCGTGATCGACGAGTACATCTCCTCCGGCGAGGCCAAGTGGGGCCAGCGCTCGGACGTCGTGCTGCTGCTGCCGCACGGCGCCGAGGGCCAGGGCCCGGACCACACCTCCGGCCGCATCGAGCGGTTCCTCTCGCTGTGCGCGGAGGGCTCGATGACGGTGGCGGTGCCGTCCACCCCGGCGAACTACTTCCACCTGCTGCGCCGGCACGCGCTCGACGGCATCCAGCGCCCGCTGGTCGTCTTCACCCCGAAGTCGATGCTGCGCAACAAGGCCGCGACCTCGTCGGTGGCGGACTTCACCGGCTCCAGCCGCTTCATGTCGGTCATCGACGATGTCACGCCGGACCCGGCCAAGGTCCGCAAGGTGCTGCTGACCTCGGGCAAGCTGTACTGGGAGCTGGTCGCCGAGCGCACCAAGCGCGAGGCGGACGACGTCGCGATCGTCCGGATCGAGCAGTACTACCCGCTGCCCAAGAAGAAGCTGCTCGCGGCGCTGGAGCGCTACACCAACGCGACGCAGGTCGCGTGGGTCCAGGAGGAGCCGGAAAACCAGGGCGCCTGGCCGTTCTTCGGCCTGAACCTGCCGCGGAAGTTCCCGGAGGCGCTCTCGGGCCTGCAGGTCGTCTCGCGCCGCCCGATGGCCGCGCCGTCGGCCGGCTCGTCGAAGGTGCACGAGGTCGAGCAGAAGGCGCTGATCGCGAAGGCGTTCGAGTGATCACTGCTTGAGCCAGGCAAGCCCGGAAGGCCACCGTGGGGAATCCCCCGCGGTGGCCTTCCGCTTTCTGCTCGCCGTGCTCCACAAAGGACAGTAACCGCGAAAAACGGTTTCCGTTCCAGAGCGGCCGCGAGGCAGACTTCCGGCCATGTTCATCCGCCAGGCCACCGAGGCCGACGCCGCGGCGATCCACGCCGTGCACACCGCCGCGTTCCGCGACCACAACCCCGTGGGCACCGCCGAGATCCCGGAAGCCCGGCTGGTCGGCGAACTGCGCGCCGACGGCGACCTGATCCCGGCCCTGTCCCTCGTCGCCGAGCGCGACGGCGAGGTGATCGGCCACGCGTGCTCCAGCTCGGCCCGCGTCGCCGACGACACCGCTGCCGCAGTCGGCTTCGGCCCGCTGGGCGTGCTCCCGGAGTTCCAGCGCAGCGGCGCCGGCTCGGCTCTCGTGCACGCGACGCTCGGCGCGGCCAACGCGCTGGGCTTCGCCGCCGTTGTCCTGCTCGGCGACCCGAAGTACTACTCCCGCTTCGGTTTCGTCCTGGCCTCGACGCTGGGCATCACCCCGCCGGAACCGGACTGGGCCCCGCACTTCCAGGCCCGCACCCTCACCGCGTACATCCCGTCGGTCCGCGGCCCGTTCCGCTACTCCCCGGCGTTCGAACGGCTCTGAGCGGGCCCGAACCAGGTGGCCAGCGCAGTCCTCAGCTCGACGGCGGACTCCGGGAGCCAGGCGACGTAGCCGTCGGGGCGGACCAGGAGCGCCGTCGAGGCCGGGATCTCGCCCACCGCGGGAATCGCCCAGCGCTCGGTGGGGCAGATGGCCTCGACGTGGTCGACGCGATCGGTCCAGCCTTCGAGGCCGGCGCCGGAACCGCCGCCGAAGTCGAGCAGGACCGGACGGCCGCGGTGCAGGAGTTCGTAGAGGCGGACGGCGCCGTCGGCGGTTTTCAGGTCGAGGTCGGGCACGCGCCCGCCGAGCAGCGGGTGCTCGTCGCCGATCGGGTATTCGAGGTCCAGGGCCGAGAGCATGGTGCCGATGACGTCGTTCCCGGCCTCGGTCCCGATCAGCGCGGCGACGCTCTCGCGCAAGGCCTCCACGCGCGGGCCCGGCCGGCCGAGCACCGTTTGCGCGCGGGTGTTGCGCACGACCCGGTCCGCGACCGGGCGGCGTTCGGTTTCGTAGCTGTCCAGCAGGGTTTCCGGCGCGCTGCCGGCGAGCACGAGGGCGAGCTTCCAGCCGAGGTTGACCGCGTCCTGCACCCCGGTGTTCAGCCCCTGCCCGCCGGCCGGGAGGTGGATGTGCGCGGCGTCCCCGGCGAGCAGGACGCGGCCGCTCCGGTACCGGTCGGCGAGCCGGGCCGCGTCGCCGAAGTGGGAGACCCAGCGCGGGCTGTGCATGCCGAAGTCGGTGCCGGCCACACGGACCATGGCTGACCGCACGTCTTCGAAACCGACCTCGGCCTGCCGATCCAGGACGCGGTCGTACTCGGAGACGATCACCCGGTACCAGCCGGGCTCGAACCCGAGCACCGAGAAACTGCCCAGCTCGGCGCGTTCCTGGATGAACGACCCGGCCGGCGGCTCGGTCAGCTCGACGTCGCCGAGCAGGGAGGTCATGGTCGCCGCGGTGCCGTCGAAGCCGATGCCGGCGAGCTTGCGCACCGCGCTGCGGCCACCGTCGCAGCCGACCAGGCAATCGGCGCGAATCGGCTCCCCGCCGTTGATCTGCACGGTGACGCCGTGTTCGTCCTGGTCCAGGCCGGTGATCTCGGACGACCACCGCGCCTGCCCGCCCAGCTCGGCCAGGCGCGCTTCGAGCAGCCGCTCGACCTTCGACTGGAGCAGCACCAGCGTGTACGGGTAACGCGTGTCGAAGCGGCTGAAGTCCAGCGGCAGGCCGGAAAAGTGCCCGGCCTGGACCGGGCGCCCCTGGGCTTGGAACGGCGCCAGCATTCCGCGCTGGTCCAGCACTTCGAGGGTGCGCGGGTGCATGCCCCCGGCGCGGGATTCGTCGCCGCGCCGCTCGAGCCGGTCGACGACCAGCACGTCGACTCCGGCCAGGCGAAGCTCGCAGGCCAGCATCAGGCCGGTCGGGCCGCCGCCGGCGATCAGCACGCTCGTGGACTCCATCAGACTCTCCTTAACGTTGTTCAATGAACGTTGTTAAGGGTTACTCTAACGATGTTAAGGTGTCAAGCATGGTGACGACGAAGCTCAACCGCGAGATGATCGCCAGGACCGCCCTCGGCCTGCTCAACGACGTCGGCCTCGACGGGCTGACCATGCGGCTGCTCGCCAAGGAGCTCGGCGTCCAGGCGGCGGCGCTGTACTGGCACCTGAAGAACAAGCAGCAGCTGCTCGACGCGATGGCGGGCATCATGTTCGCCGAGCTGAACGACGAGCTGGAAGCCCCGCGCAAGGACGAGGACTGGGCGGCCTGGGTCAGCGAACGGGTCCGCGCCATCCGCCGGATGATGCTGAAGTACCGCGACGGCGCCCGGGTGTTCGCCGGCACCTACCTCGCCGAATCCGAGCTGCCCCGGGCCCTCGAGCTGACCCTGGGCACCATGGTCGACGGCGGCTTCTCAGCCCGTGACGCGGCGCGCGGCTTCCCGGTGCTGTACCACTACGCGATCGGCTTCACCATCGAGGAACAGGCGCGCATCGGCGCCGACTACGCCGACCACAACCCGTACCACGCCGACGAACTGACGGAAACCGTTGACGCCCAACGGTTTCCGCTCACCGCGCAGGCGGCCGGCGAGCTGTTCGACGTGCGCACCGACGACGGGTTCGAGGACGGGCTGCAGGTCATCGTCGCCGGCCTCCAGGCCCGTTACCTCACCAGCTGACGACCAGGGACTCGTGAGTGGCGATGACGGTTCTAACCGTCACCAACACTCACGAGCTCGCCGCCTTCAAGTGGTTGCGCGCCAGGAAGTCGTCCGCGATGTCGAGCGGATTGCGCTTCTCGTCGGTGAACTGGACGTTCAGCTCGGTCAGCTGATCGGTCGTCAGCACGGCCGAAACGTGGTTCAGCGCGGCCACTTCGCCCGGGGACAACGTGCCCTTCGCGACCAGCGGCACGATGTTCTGCGCCGGGAACATGTTCTTGTCGTCGTCCAGCGGGACGAAGCCGTTGGACTTGATCGTGGACGAGGTGCTGAACAGGTCCGCCACCTGCACGTCCCCCGACTTCAGCGCGGCCACCGTGACCGGGCCGCCGGTGTCGGTCGTGCGGATCTCCTTGAACGCGCACCCGTAGAGCTGCTTGATCCGGTCCTTCCAGCGGCTGCTCCACTGGCCCGGCCCGCCCATCACCAGCTCGCCGCAGCGCGGGCCCAGCTCGGAGAACGTCTTCACGCCCGAGTCGGCCAGCTGCTTGCCCACCACGAGCAGGTCCTTGTCCTGCGCGGGCGCCTGGTCCAGCACCTCGAACCCGGCGGGCAGCTTCTGCTTCAGCTGCGCGTACACGTCTTCCGACGTGGTCGCCTGCGTGTTCTTGTCGAAGTACCGCAACAGGTTCCCGCTGTAGTCCGGCACCACCGAGAGCGATTTGTCCTGCAGGGCCTTGACCACGACCTCGCGGCTGCCCACCGGCGGGCGCACGGTGACGTTCGCCGCGCCCGCGTTGCGCAGCGCGCCCGCGTAGATCTGGGCCAGCAGAAGGCTTTCCCCGACGTCGGACGCGCCGATGATGATGTTGCCGCTGTCGCCGCCCTCACCGCCGCCGGCCAGCGGGTTGCCGCAGCCCGCCGCCAGCAGGGCGACGGCCGCCGCGAGCACTCCGAAACGCTTCACGCCACACCTCCGGCAGCCGCGGCCCGGCCGGACGTCGCCTGCGCGGCGAGCCGGACCCCCTTCGGGACCAACGCCCGCTGGACCGCGGCGAGGACGAGGTCGAACACGATGGCCAGCAACGCGGTGAGGATCGCGCCGGCGACCACCTCGGTGTAGTCCAGGATCGCCAGCCCGTCGAGCAGGAACCGGCCGAGACCGCCGAGACCGACGTACGCGGCGACGGCGGCCGTCGCGATCAGCTGCATCACCGCGTTGCGGATCCCGCCCAGCACCAACGGCAGCGCGATCGGCAGCTCGACCTGCCACAGCTGCTGCCAGCCGGTCATGCCGATGCCCTCGGCGGCGTCGACCACGTCGTGCTCGGCCGCCAGCAGCCCGGCGTACGTGCCGGCCAGGATCGGCGGGATGGCCAGCACCACCAGCCCGATCACGGCCGCCAGCTTGCTGTCGGTGAACAGCAGGAACAGGAAGGTCACCAGGCCCAGCGTCGGCAGCGCGCGGATCGCGTTGCCCGCGCCGACGAGCACGACCGAGCCGCGGCCGGTGTGCCCGACGTACAGGCCCAGCGGGACCGCGATGACCAGCGCGATCACCAGCGCCAGCAGCACGTAGCCGATGTGCGCGAGGAGCTGGGCGCCGATGCCGTCCGGGCCTTGCCAGTTCGCGGCGGTGGTGAACCAGCCGAAGACGTCGCCGATCATCCGGCCGCCACCTCCACCGCGGGCGCTTTACCCGCGCGTTCCCAGGGGGTAAGGAGATTTCTCAGCAGTACCAACACGAAGTCGACGACCAGGGCCAGCAGCAGCGTCAGCACGATGCCCACCACGATCGGCGAGAAGTACGTCCGCTGGAAGCCGTCGGTGAACAGCACGCCGAGGCCGCCGGTGCCGATCAGCGCGCCGACGCTGACCAGGCTGATGTTGCTCACCGAAGCCACCCGCACCCCGGCCGCCAGCACCGGCACCGAAAGCGGCAGCTCGACGCCGAGGAACCGGCGCGGCGCGCGGTAGCCGATGGCCGTGGCCGCGGCGACGATGTGCGGCGGCACGGCCTCGAGCGCGTCGAGCACCGGGCGCACCAGCAGCGCCGTGGTGTAGATGGTCAGCGCGACGATGACGTTGATGCTGTCCAGGATCTTCGAGCCGATGATGCCCGGGATCACCACGAACAGCGCCAGCGACGGGATCGTGTACAGCAGGTTCGACAGCACCAGCAGCACGCTGCGCACCGGCTGCCACTGGTGCCCGGCCCAGCCGAGCAGGATGGCCAGCACGATGCCGATCACCAGCGGCACCAGCGCGAGGTAGATGTGCTCGCCCAGGTCGCCGAGGATCTCGCCGCGGTTGTTGGCGCTGGCCAGGTACCGGCCCAGCTCACCGAAGAAGCCTCCCATCAGGACGCCTGCGGGGTGGCCTCGATTACTTCCAGCACCTGGCGCGCCAGCACCGTGCCGACCACGCGGTGCTCGTCGTCGACGACCACGCCGAGGCTGGCCGGCGACGAAAGCGCCGCGTCCAGCGCGCCGCGGATGGGCGTGCCCTGCACGTACAGCGAACCGCCGGCGACGAGGTCGTCCTCGGTCAGCTCACCGTCCACAGTGGAATTCGGTGGCAGCCAGCCGCGTGGCTGCTTTTCCGCGTTCACCACCAGCTGCCAGCCGGTGCTCGGCCCGGTGAGCTTGCCGCCCAGCTCGACCAGCGTGACGTCGGAGACCTCGACCCCGTTGGCGGACAGGAAGGACAGCCCGCGGTAGCCCCGGTCCTTGCCGACGAACGAGGCGACGAAATCGTCCACCGGGTGCCGCAGCACGTCCGACGGGGTGCCGTACTGCGCGAGCTTGCCGCCGACGCGCATCACCGCCACCTTGTCGCCGAGCCGCACGGCCTCGTCGATGTCGTGGGTGACGAACACGATCGTCTTGCCCAGCTGCGATTGCAGGCGCAGCAGCTCGTCCTGGAGGCCCTCGCGCACGATCGGGTCGACCGCGGAGAACGGCTCGTCCATCAGCAGCACCGGCGAGTCCGCCGCGAGCGCCCGGGCGACGCCGACGCGCTGCTGCTGGCCGCCCGAAAGCTGCGCCGGGTACCGCTTGCCCAGCTCGGCAGGCAGGCCGACGGTCTCCAGCAGCTCGCCCGCGCGGGCCCGGGCCTTGCGCTTGTCCCAACCGGACAGCAGCGGGACCGTGGCGATGTTGTCCAGCACCGTCCTGTGTGGAAAGAGGCCGGCGTGCTGGATGACGTAGCCGATGCCGCGCCGCAGCAGCGCGGGATCGCCGTCGGCGACGTCCTTGCCGTCGAGCAGCACGGCGCCGGAAGTCGGCTCCACCATGCGGTTGATCATCCGCAGGGACGTGGTCTTGCCGCAGCCGGACGGGCCGACGAACACCGTGATGGTGCCGTCCTCGACCGTCAGGGAGAGGCCGTCGACGGCCACCGTGCCATCCGGATACCGTTTGGTCACGTCACGGAATTCGATTGTCACAGACTTCTCCCCACGTCAGATGCAGGATCGACGGTAGCCCACTCGACCGCCCTTGGCAGCCTGTCCCGAAGGTTGGCCGGTTAGGCTCGGCGACCGTGAAAGCTCTCGACGACGTCCTGGCCGCGCACGGCGTCGGCGTCCGCCCGCTGTACCAGGTGATCGACCTGCTGCGCACCGGTCCCCACGAGCTGGCCGACCTGGTGCGGCTGGCGGCCGCGCCCCGGCGCAGCGTGGAGGACGTGCTGGCGGCGATGGCGGACGACTTGGAGCGTTCCGGTGCCGGTGTCCGGATCGCACCGTCCGCGCTGGCTTCGTATGCGAAATATGCGCTGCCCCGCCAGCCGGACCCGCTGGACGAAGCCGTGGCCGCACACGGCGAGCTGCTCGCCGAGCTGACCGCGCGGATCGCCGCCGTGCCCGCGCCGCTGGCCGCGCTGGACCACGTGCAGGCGACGCCGGAGACGGTGCTGCGCCGGGCGTTGTGGCTGAACGCGCGCTACGACCTGCGCCGCTCGCGCCTGCTGTTCCTGGGCGATCACGACCTGACCTCGCTCGCCGTGCGGGCGCTGTGCCCCGAGGCCGATCTGTCCGTCGTGGACCTGGACGAGCGGGTTCTGTCCTACCTGGACGAAACGAGCGACCGGACCATCACCACCGCGCACACCGATCTGCGCGTCGGCCTGCCGCCGGCCCTGACCGGGCGCGCGGACCTGGTGTTCAGCGACCCGCCGTACACGCCGGAGGGCATGGGCCTGTTCGCCGCGCGGGCGGTGCAGGCGCTGCGCGAGCCGAGCGAGGGCCGGATCCTGCTCGCCTACGGTTACAGCCCGCGGCATCCGGCGCTGGGCGCGCAGGTGCAGCGTTCGCTGGCGACGCTGGGGCTGACGTTCGAAGCGATCCTGCCGGACTTCAACCGCTACTTCGGCGCGCAGGCCATCGGCAGCGCCGCCGACCTGTACGTCTGCCAGCCGACGGCGAAGGCCAAGAAATCCCGTGCGGGCAAGGGAAAGCCGGCGATCTACACGCACGGCCCGCAGTCGGTCGAGTCGGCCGGGACGAAGCCCGCGCTACTGTCGGCCCTGCACGAGATCGCCGCGGCCGGCGGGCTGGCCCTGGAGACCCGCCCCGTCGGCTGGTCGACGTCCGGCCCGGAGGGCGACGCGGTCGCCATGGACCTGTCCGCCGACCCCGGCCCGTGGCTGCTGCGCACCCTGCTGGGCACCAACGCCCGCCGGCTGGCCCTGCTGGTCCCGAACAACCACCCGGACTTGGCCGACGCGGTGTCGCAGCAGGCGCTGTCCGAGCTGATCGGCCCCAAGTACCGCCTGCGCTTCCTGCGCAGCACCCCGGACAACCGCCACGCCGTCGTGGTCGCCGACCTGGCCGACCACCCGGACGAGGTGCTCTCCCGAGCCCACGCCCGCCTGGCGAACGTCTCCCTCACCGTCCCGCCCGCCCTGGCCGACCTCCGCCTGGTCGACGTCCCCCGCCACCGGCTCCCGGAACTGCTCGGCTCCTGAAACCGGCGGCCGGATAGAAGGACCCCAGCGGCCGGATTGAAGGCAACCTGGTGGCTGGATTGAAGGCACCCCGGCGGCCAGATTGAAGGCAACCTGGTGGCTAGATTGAAGGCACCCCCGCGGCCAGATTGCACTACAGGCCATTGACCAGGCATAATATCGGAATGACGACACCCTCGAACCCGCTCCTCGCCAGACGGGCCGAAGCGAGCGTCTCAGCGGCGATGGCCGACACTCGGGTGATCCTGGTCAACGGTGCCCGTCAGGCCGGAAAGAGCACGCTGGCCGGGTTGATCGCCGGCCGCTCCTCGGTCGAAGTGCGGAATCTCGACCGGCCTCAGGACCTCGAGGCAGCACAGACAGACCCCAGCGGCTTCGTCGACTTCGACCAGCTCATGGTGATCGACGAGATCCAGCGCGCGCCGGAGCTGTTCCTGGCGATCAAGGCGACCGTCGACGCCGATCCCCGGCCAGGAAGGTTCCTGCTCACCGGCTCCTCGCAGGTACTCGCCCTGCGCGGCCTGCCGGACACCCTGCCGGGCCGCAGCGAGACCATCGAACTGTGGCCGCTCTCGCAGGGCGAGATCGACGGCACGCCCGACGCGTTCGTCGACGCGGCGTTCGCACTCGGCCCCGATCTCCACCACCACTCGGCCATAACCCGGTCCGGCTACGCGGAGCGCGCTGTCCGCGGTGGCTTCCCCGAGGCAGCACGCCGGACGGATCCCCGTCGTCGAGCGCGCTTCTTCGAGTCCTATCTGACCGATCTGATCAACCGGGACATCCGGCAGCTGGGCGAGATCGAACGTCTCGCCCAGCTTCGCGCGATGCTCAGGCTGATCGCCGGGCGCAACGCCGGGCTGCTGGTGCCGTCCTCGCTCGGCAACGACGTCGGCCTGACCTATCACACCGTTCAGCGCTATCTCGGCCTGCTGGAAGAGATCTTCCTGATCAAGCGGATCCCGGCATGGTCGCGCAACATCAACGCGAGAGCCGTCGACAACCCCAAAGTCGCCTTCGTGGACACGGGAATCGTGGCCAACCTGCTGCAGGCCGACCCGCAGTCGCTCCTGCGCCCCGGCGGCGAGTTCGGCCCGCTGCTCGAAGGATTCGTGACGATGGAGCTGGCCCGGCAGCTGACCTGGTCCGAAACACGCGCCGAGCTGTACCACTACCGCACCAAGGACAAGGTGGAAGTCGATGTGGTGCTCGAAAACGCGCGCGGCCAGGTAATCGCCGTCGAGGTGAAGGCATCGACGACGGTGACCGCGAAGGACTTCCGCGGTCTCCGTCACCTCGAAGACCGGCTCGGCGAAGACTTCCTCGCCGGATATGTGCTCCACACCGGACCGGAAACCCTGCCGTTCGGGCCGAAACTGCGGGCCGTGCCGATCAGCGCGCTGTGGCAGGTCTCCTGACCTCGCCTCAGAACAGCGCCGCGGCCAGTTCCTGGTACACCGCGAACACCTCGTCGTCGTAGACCTGGAGTTCGACGTCCGGCAGGTCGGGGTGGGTGGCGTGGCGGGTGGTGACGACCTGGATCGCGACGTGGTCGGCGCCTGCGGTGTGGTGTTCGGCGAGGCGGCGGGCGATCGTGGGGGCGTCGCCGTGGGCGACGAGGGCGTCGATCAGGCGGTCGCTGCCGTTGCCGGACAGGTCTTCGTCGGTGAAGCCCAGGCGGCGGAGGTTGTTCGTGTAGTTCGTCAGGCCCAGGTACGGGTGTTTGATCCGCGGCCGGCCCGTCTCACGCGCCCGCTCCGGGTCGGTGTCCAGCACGACCTTCTGCTCCGGCGCCAGCACCGAGCCGGGTCCCAGCGCAGCGCGCGCGATCCGGGTGTGCTCCGGCGTCACCAGGTACGGCACGGCGCCGCCCGCGCGGGAAGCCGTCAGCTCCAGCATTTTCGGCCCCAGCGCGGCGATCGCGCGCCCCTCGACGGGCACGCCGCCCGCGTCCAGGCCGTCGAGGTACTGCTTCAGCGAAGCCAACGGCTTGGTGAACTGCGACGACTGCTCGGGGTGCCCCACGCCGAGCCCGAGCCAGAACCGGCCCGGGAACCGCCGGGTGATCCGCTGGTACGCGGCCGCCGCGACGGCCGGGTCGCCCTGCCAGATGTTGAGGATGCTGGTGCCGACCACCAGCGAGGACGTCGCCTCGAGGAGTTCGTCGATGCCCGCGAGGTCGACCGGCGGGCCCGCGGCCCACAGGGTCGTGAAGCCGAGGGCCTCGATCTCCACGGCCATGGCCGGAGTGGTCAACGCCGTGGGCTGCCAGATGCCGTATGCGCCGAAGTCAATGGTCATACCGGCCAGCGTGGAGCAGCAAAAATGGACCCGCAAGTCCAGAAAAGGGGCCTCCCCTCCGAGCACGCCGGAGGGGAGGCCCCGTTCAGGCGATCAGGCCGTCACGCCGTCCGATTCGGCCGCCTTGGCCACGGCCGCGGCCACCTCGGGGGCGACGCGCGGGTCGAGCGGGCTCGGCACGATCCGGTCGGGGCCGAGGTCGTCCGCCGCGACCGCCACGATCGCGTCGGCGGCCGCCAGCTTCATGTTCTCCGTGATCGCCCGCGCGCCGGCGTCCAGCGCGCCGCGGAACACCCCGGGGAAGGCCAGCACGTTGTTGATCTGGTTGGGGAAGTCGCTGCGCCCGGTGGCGACGATGGCCGCGTACCGCGCGGCGTCGTCCGGGTGCACCTCCGGGTCCGGATTGGACAGTGCGAAGACGATCGGGTCGGCCGCCATGGTGGCGAGCAGCTCCGGGTCGATGGTCGCGCAGGACAGGCCGAGGAACACGTCGGCCCCGCGCAGCGCTTCGGCGATGCCGCCGCGCAGACCGGCCTTGTTCGTGGTCTCCGCCAGCTGCTCCTTGATCGGGTTCAGCCCCTCGCGGCCGGAGTGGATGATGCCGCGCGAGTCGAGCACCGTCACGTCGGCGACGCCGGCCGCCTGCAGGATCCGGGCGCAGGCCACACCCGCCGCGCCCGCACCCGAGATGACCACCCGCTCGTTCGAGATGGCGCGGTCCAGCACCAGGTTCGCCCCGCGCAGCGCCGCGAGCGTGACGATCGCGGTGCCGTGCTGGTCGTCGTGCATGACCGGGCAGTCGAGCGCCTCCTTGAGCTTGTCCTCCAGCTCGAAGCAGCGCGGCGCCGAGACGTCCTCGAGGTTCACCGCGCCGTACGAGGGGCGCAGCCGCACCAGCGTCTCGACGATCTCGTCGACGTCGGTGGTGTCGAGCACCAGCGGGATCGAGTTGAGACCGCCGAAGGTCTTGAACAGGACCGACTTGCCCTCCATCACCGGCAGCGAGGCGCTCGCGCCGATGTCACCGAGCCCGAGCACGGCGGTGCCGTCGCTGACGACCACGACCAGCCGGTCGGCCCAGGTGTACCGCTTGGCCTTGGCCGCGTCCTCGGCGATCGCGCGGCTCACCTTCGCCACGCCGGGCGTGTACGCGATCGAGAGGTCACGCGGGTCGGAGATCGGCCGCGTGGCCGCCACGGCGAGCTTGCCGCCCTCGTGCCCGGTGAAGATCTCGGCGTCGGTCACGGGCAGCATGGTGTCGGACGACGCGGGGCCGGCCTGGTCGCTCATCGGGGTTCCTGTCGTCGTTTCCGTCATTCGCCCTGAGGGGACGACGGAACTCGCGGAATGGGTCTGGGTCACTGGAATACTCCTGGGACTGCGAGCGGGGGACCACCGGTGGCGGGCGAAGGCACACCCGGCACCCATGGAACTTGTCCTCCGTACGGCAGCCCAGCGCGGTAGCGCCGGCCTGTCGGCGAGGCGTCACAGCGGCCATCCGAGTCCGTGGGGTGTGGCGATGGCCGCGGACGCTGCGGTCCGTCAACTATGACAGGCGCCCCGGGCCGGGTGACCCCTCGGTGCGGTTCATGTCACAGATTCGGCGTTATTCCCCGGCAAAACCCCAATTCCCAAGACGTCCGTCCGGTTTCGTAAGCGGCGAAACCGGAACGGAACCGATTCAGTGATTTCCCGATGCCCCCTCCCAGGCCCCCACCCCGCCCGGCATTCGCCGGCACCACCACTCGATATGGTGATCCCATGCAATTCCGCCCGCTGAAGGTGCTCGACGCCTACGCCTACACCCCGCGCGCGTTTCCGGATGAGCGCGGCCTGTTCGTGGCCCCGTTCCAGGAGGAGGCCGTGCTGGCCACCGCGGGGCACCCGATGCGCGTGGCCCAGACGAACCACAGCGTGTCGAAGCGGGGCACCATCCGCGGCGTGCACTTCGCCGACACCCCGCCCGGCCAGGCGAAGTACGTCTACTGCCCGGCCGGCTCGCTGCTCGACGTGATCGTGGACCTGCGCACCGGCTCGCCGACGTACGGGCAGTGGGACTCCGTGCTGCTCGACGCGAAGGACTTCCGCGCGGTGTACGTCGCCGAAGGGCTCGGCCACGCCTTCGTCGCGCTCGAGGACAACACGGTGATGGCCTACCTGTGCTCGGAGCCGTACAACCCCTCGGGCGAGCGCGGGATCAGCCCGCTGGACCCGGCGCTCGACCTGCCGTGGCCCGCCGGCACCACGCCGATTGTGTCCGAAAAGGACCGTAACGCCCCGACGCTGGCGGAAGCCGAGGCGCAAGGCATCCTGCCGTCCTACGGGGACTGCACGGCGTACTACGAGAAGCTGCGCGCCGCCCACCGCTGAAGACTCAGCGGACGACGTCCTCCGCCAGCACCCGCTCGATGTTGCGCTCGGCCAGCGCGGTGATCGTCACGAACGGGTTCACGCCGGTGCTGCCCGGGATCAGCGAGCCGTCGGTGACGTACAGGTTCCGGTAGCCCTTCACCCGCCCGTAGTCGTCGGTCGCCTGGCCCAGCACGAGGCCGCCGAGCGGATGGTAGGTGAAGCGGTTCTCAAACGGGCGGGTGTCGCCGAACAGGTCGTAGCGGTAGATCGTCGCGTTCGCCGAGTTGATCTTGTCGAAGAGCGACTTCGCGGCGTCGATCGACGGCTGACCCTGCGCGGACGTCCACTGCAGCTTCGCCGAGTCCGTCACCGCGTCGTAGGTGAAGTGGCCGCGTTCCGGGTTCTTCGTGATCGCGAGGTACAGGCTCACCCAGGTCTCGAGCCCGGCCGGCACCGGCGCGATCTCCGCGAAGACCGGGTGCACCGGGTCGTTCCAGTTGTCGATGCCGAGCGCGGGCATGCCGGACTGGAGGCTGCCGGTGGTGTCCCAGATGTGGTTGGCGCGCCCCAGCATCACGTTGCCGTTGGTGCCCCAGCCCTGCCCGACCTCCTCGGCCAGCGCGGGCAGCCGGCCGGTCTCGCGGGCACGCAGCAGCAGTTCCGTCGAACCGAGGCTGCCGGCGCCAAGGAACAGGTACTTCGTGCTGATGTGCTTGGTGGAGAGCACATTGCCGAGCACGTCGCTCTCGCGCACGGCCAGCGTGTACGTGCCGTCCGGCTGCTGGATGATCTCGCGCACTTCGTGCATCGTCTGGATCGTCACGTGCCCGGTGCCGAGCGCGGCGGCGAGGTAGGTCTTGTCCAGCGAGCGCTTGCCGTAGTTGTTGCCGTAGATGACTTCGGACGCGAGCGCGGACCGCGGGACGGTGCCCGCCTCTTCCTGCTTCAGGTACTCGAAGTCGTACACGCTGGGCACGAACGTGGTGCTGAAACCGGCCTTCTGCGCGGCTTTCCGCGAAACGCGGGCGAACTGGTAGGACTTGCAGGTCTCGAACCACTGCGGGTCGATCTGGTTCATCCCGAGCCCGGTGTTGGCGCGCGGGAAGTACTTGCCGTACATCTCGTCCGCGTCGACGCGCGGCAGGATCTCCTCGAAGTACGAGCGCTTCGGCGTCACGGCCATGGCTCCGTTGACCAGCGAGCCGCCGCCGACGCCGCGGCCGAGGTACACCGACATGTCGCCGAAGTTCACGCGGTCGAGCACCCCGGCGTACGGCTTGATGTCGCGGTTGGCGATGTCGAGCCAGAGGAACGAGGCGAGCGGCGCCTGGGTGCGGTTCTTGAACCACATCGAGCGCTGGTCGGGGTTGAGCATCTGGCAGAAGACCTTGCCGTCGGGGCCCGGCTCGTTCCACAGCTGCCCCATTTCGAGCATCACCGTGGAAACGCCGGCCTCGCCGAGCCGCAACGCCGTGGCGGCGGCCCCGTAGCCGGTCCCGATCACGACCGCGGGCGAGTAGTCCGGCAGCGGGGCCACGGTCGCGGCTCGCGCGGTGGCCGCGGAGATGCTGGTCAGTCCGAAGGCCGCGGCGGTGTTCAGCGCGGCGAGGCCGAGGAATCGGCGGCGCGTCAGGGCTGGCATCCCTGCATCGTGTCGCCGCTTCCCGGCCCTGACAAGAGCAAAATGAAGACTATTCGCTTTTGCCCAGTAAACGGTGTTAATCTCCACCCGTTCGGGTCAATTTCCGAGCCGCCCGAGAACCGGCGCGTACGCCCGATGCCTCCGCCGAACGGCGGCATTCGTTGCTGCGCAAGGAAAACAAGATCGGCCGGGCGAACCGCGCCTAACGCTTCTTCGGCGTCACCCAGATCGTGATCGTGGCCGTCACCACAGTCCGGCCGCGCGCGTCCAGGATCGTCACCGGCACGGGCAGGTCGAAACCGTCGTCGCCGAACTCCGGGAGCTGGGGCAGCTCGGCGACGGCGCGCAAGCCGGTCTCCGCCTTCGCCAGGTACTCGACGCTCATCCCCTTCGGCAGCCAGCGGTGCGAAGGCGGCACGGTCGCCTCCGCGAGCATGCCCATCGCGATCTCCGCGAGATTGCAGGCGGCGATCGCGTGGAAGGTGTGAATGTGGTTGTGGACACCCCACCACTTCGGCGCGGTCACCGAACAGTGGCCGGGACGCAGCTCGCGGACCGACGGCAGCACCGTCCCGAAGTAGGGCACACGAAGGCACATCGCGGCGGAAAACAGCTGCTTACCGCCGGGTTTGGCGACCAACCGGCGCCACATCGCGTACGTCGGGCTCGAGCCCATCAAGACCTCCCGGTGAACCTACTCACGAGTAGGTAAGCACATCGCGCACCCGGCCCGCAAACCGGACCCGGGCTATATTCGCCACGTGGCACATCGGCTCTTCCTTCTCCGTCACGGCCAGACCGAATGGTCGGCCGACGGACGGCACACCGGACGCACGGACATCCCGCTCACCGCCGCGGGCGAGGAACAGGCGCGCGCGGCGGGAGGCACCCTGCGCACGCTGCTGGGCGGCGCGCAGCTCGTCCTGTCCAGCCCCCGCGACCGCGCGAAGCGGACGGCCGAGCTCGCCGGCCTGCGCGTCGACGAGTTCACCGAAGACCTCGCCGAGTGGGATTACGGCGACTACGAAGGCATCACCACGCCCCAGATCCGCGAGACCGACCCCGGCTGGACCGTGTGGACCCACCCGAGCCCCGGCGGCGAGAACGCCGAGGAGGTGGGCGCGCGGGCCGACAAGGTGCTCGACCGCGCGCGCCGCGAGGTCGAGCACGGCGACGTCGTGCTGGTCGGGCACGGGCACTTCAGCCGGGTGCTGGTCGCGCGCTGGGTCGGCCTGCCCGCGCCGTCGGGTGTCCACTTCGGACTCGACCCGGCCGGGATCGCGGTGCTCGGCGACGAGCGCGGCGAGCCGCAGGTCGAGCACCTGAACCTGCTTCCGGCGCTGGAAGCCTGACGCCGTGGCCGACCCCCGAGTCCGCCGGATCCGGCCCGAGGACGTCGACGCCGTCGTGGAGCTGGTCTACGCGCTGGCCGAGTACGAGCGCGAGCCCGACGCGTGCCACCTCACCGCCCCGCAGCTGCACGCCGCGCTGTTCGGTGAGGCGCCCGCGTTGTTCGGGCACGTCGCCGAGCTGGACGGCGCCATCGCCGGTTTCACGCTGTGGTTCCTGAACTTCTCGACCTGGCGCGGCACCCACGGCATCTACCTGGAAGACCTGTACGTCCGCGAAGAACTACGCGGGTCCGGGCTGGGCAAGGCGCTGCTCGCGACGCTGGCCGCGGAGTGCGTCGAGCAGGGCTACCAGCGGCTGGAGTGGTCGGTGCTCAACTGGAACCCGGCGATCGGGTTCTACCGGGCACTGGGCGCGTCGCCGCAGGACGAGTGGACCGTCTACCGGCTGGCCGACGACCCGCTGCGGTCGCTGGCCGCCGACGTCTGAGCGGCCTCAGTCCTCGTCGTTCTTCTCCCGCTCGGCGCGGCGGCCGGCGAGGCCGCCGCGCTCGGCGGCCTCCTCCTCCGTCTCGTCCACGTGCTGTCCCAGCGCCCAGGCCCGCGCCGGGCGGCGGAAGAGCAGCACCAGCGCGGCGATGCCGAACACGGCGATCGGCGCGCCCCAGGCCGGCTGGCCGGACGGGCCGAGCACGTACCAGCCGACGCCGACCAGCAGCAGCGCGACGACCACGCCGGGCGAACGGGCCCAGGTGCGGCCCAGCACCAGCCCGGTCGACGCGGCGAGGAAAGCCAGCGCCAGCACCGCGTAGGTGATGAACTCGGCCCAGATGTTGTTGCCCGGCTGCGGCGGCGACTCCAGGCCGCGCACGAGCACCACGACGCCCAGTGCCAGCAGCCCGAGGCCGGGCAGGGCGGTGAGGACACCCGCCAGCCGGACCTCGGCCGGGGTGGACGGCGGCTTCTCGGTGAGCGACACGGGAGGGCCTTCCAGACGCTGGGCGGAATACGGGCGGGGTGGAACGCGCTGTAGCTCACGTGGAGTGCGGGTGCTTCGAGACCTGCTTTGCGAGAGCACAGTGGACCCGACCTGCACGAGTCACAATGCGTGAGCAGTTTCGATGGTATGCCACCCGGTCGGCCGTTTTCGCGGGGCGCCGGGAACGTGAAAATCGTGGTGTCGTCGATGAGCGGGCGGTCGGCCCGGGTGCACTTGTCACGACGGAAACGAGAGTTCGCCGTCCGCAGAGGAGGACCGCCCGCCACAGCGTCCTTGGGTCTTGGGCCGGGTCTCGGGTCACCGGCCAGGAATGCCGCCGGAGGGGCTGAGCTTCGCGTCACCATGTGACGTCGGAGGTTCTCGTGGCGGCCGCGGGTCACCTACCCTGCGGTAGTGCGCGCGATCCTGATCGTGAACCCCCAGGCCACCTCGACCACCGCCGGTGGCCGGGATGTGCTGGCGCACGCACTGGCCAGCCAGGTGAAGCTCGACGTGGTCGAAACCGACTACCGCGGCCACGCGATGGCCGTGGCGCGCTCGGCGGCCCGGGACGGCATCGACCTGGTCGTGGCGCACGGCGGCGACGGCACGGTGAACGAGGTCGTCAACGGCCTTCTCGCGGATTCCGACGGCGATCCCGGCGAGTTCGGGTCCGCGCCCGCGCTGGGTGTGGTGCCCGGCGGGTCCGCCAACGTCTTCGCGCGCGCCCTCGGTCTGCCCGTCGATCCCGTCGAGGCGACGCACCAGCTGCTGAACGCGCTGGAGTCGGGCCGCAGCCGCAGCGTCGGCCTCGGGCTCGCCGACGGGCACTGGTTCACCTTCAACGCCGGCCTCGGCTGGGACGCGGACGTCGTCGGCCGCGTCGCCAAGCGCCGGGGCAAGGAGACCAGCGCCGGGCTCTACTTACGCGCCGCCGTGCGCTCCTACTTCCGGCCGCCGCTGGGCCGCCCGGCCCTGACCGTCCGGATCCCGGGCGAGGAGCCCGTGGAGGTGGTGACCGCGTTCGTGTCGAACACCGATCCGTGGACCTACCTGGGCGAGCGTCCGGTGCACCTGAACTCGGGCTGCTCGTTCGAGACGGGATTGGGCCTGTTCGCGTTGAACGGTATGCCGTTGCCGACCGTGTTCACGCATGTACGCCAAGCTTTGCTCACCAAGAGCAACCAGCGCGGACGGCGTCTCGTGCGTCACGATGACCTGCCGTTGATCCGCATCGACGCAGCTGAACCGGTAAACTTCCAGGTGGACGGCGACCTCGTCGGCCAGCGCACGCGAGTGGAGTTCCACAGCGTCCCCGACGCACTCTCCGTAATCGTGTGACGACCGGACCGCTGATCGCCTGCGGCAAAGTGCCCATTGCCGCTCGGCGACGCAGAAGCTCCGCTCACCGCATCGGCCTTCCCCCGGGCGGTCTGTTTCAGACAGAAACCGCAGGTCAGAGGCGTCGCCCGGCCGGGTGAGCTGACTCACCGATCTTCAAGAAACCCTTGTCGAAAGCGGTGCTTCGTGAAAGCATTCACAAGCACCCAAAAACACGACCGCCATGACGACTGTGGCGCGGCCTTCCCGCGTCGCTATAAAGGAGCTCACGAACATGGACTGGCGCCACGACGCGGCCTGCCGAGACGAGGACCCCGAGCTGTTCTTCCCGGTGGGAACCAGCGGTCCTGCTCTGCTTCAGGTCTCCGAGGCGAAGGCCGTGTGCCACCGCTGCACCGTCGCATCCGACTGCTTGGCCTGGGCACTGGCCAGCGGTCAGGACGCCGGCGTGTGGGGCGGCATGAGCGAGGACGAGCGACGCGCGCTCAAGCGCCGCCGTACGCACATCGGCACGCGTACCAACGCCTGAGCTTCGGCTCAGAAAAAAGCACCACGGGGAACCGGAAACTTCCGCCGGCTGGCAGCTCCACGCCACGCCGTCCGGGGCGATACCTATCCGGTTCCAGCTTAACAACTGAGGTGAAATCACCCATAAGCGGGTGTCGCGCCACCTCACCTGGACGTTGACAGGGCCGGTACCGCTTCGGCGGACACCGGCCCTTCAGCGTGTCCGGGGTCGAAAGTCCACCGGGGACCGCAGCGGGGTCAGTCCAGTTCGGACGGTGCGACAGTCCCTTTCGGACACTGCCCGGCTCCTTTGACGTTCAACACCTTCCGCGCCACGACCGGCTCTGCCCCAAGGCCCGGCAGGAGCGCTGAAAGCTAGAGCCGCCGGGAAAGCGGGATGCGCAGCGCGGCTTCCGTGCCCGACACCCGCGCCCCGGCCTTGTCGCTGCTGACCTTGCGCAGCGAGAGGGACCCCCGCAGCTCCGACTCCACCAGGGTCCGCACGATCTGCAGGCCGAGGCCGTCGCTGCGTTCCAGGGAGAACCCCGAGGGCAGGCCGCGGCCGTTGTCGCGGATGACCACGTCCAGCCAGCGCGCCGAGCGCTCCACCACCAGCTCGACCTTGCCCGGCCGGCCCTGCGGGAACGCGTGCTCGATGGCGTTCTGCACCAGCTCGGCCAGCACCATCACCAGCGGCGTCGCGATCTCCGCGATCACGATGCCGAACGAGCCCTTCCGGGTCAGCCCGACCTGCGACTCCGCGGTGGCGACCTCGCCGACCATCGGCAGCACGTTGTCGAGCAGCTTGTCGAGGTCCACGCGCTCGTCCACGGAGATGGACAGCGCCTCGTGCACCATCGCGATCGACGAGACCCGGCGCACGGACTCGCCGAGGGCCAGCCGCGCCTCCTCGCTCGACGTGCGGCGCGACTGGAGCCGCAGCAGGGCCGCGACGGTCTGGAGGTTGTTCTTCACCCGGTGGTGGATCTCGCGGATCGTCGCGTCCTTGGACAGCAGCGCGCGGTCGCGGCGCTTGACCTCGGTGACGTCGCGGACCAGTACCAGCGCGCCCGCCGCCTGGCCCGCGGGGCGCAGCGGCAGGGCGCGGAACAGCACCACGGCGCCGCGCCGCGAGTCGGCCTCGGTGCGCGTCGACGGCTTACCGTCGAGGGCCTCGATGATGCGGTGCGAGATCTCGGTGGCGTCGAACGGGTCGCGGATCAGCGAGCGCGTCAACGGGGCCAGCCGCTGCCCGACCAGATCGGACTCGTGGCCCATCCGGTGGTAGGCGGACAGGCCGTTGGGGCTGGCGAACACCACGGTGCCCGTCGGGTCCAGCCGGATCAGGCCGTCACCGACGCGCGGGCTGGTGTGGGTGTCGGTCTGGTTGCCGCCGCCGGGCGGGAAGGTGCCGTCCACGATCATCTGGCACAGGTCGCCCGCGCTGCCCAGGTAGGCGATCTCCAACGGGCTCGGCACGCGCGGCGCGGCGAGGTTCGTCTCGCGGCTCATCACCCCGACCACCTCGCCGCCGAAACTCACCGGCACGGCCTCGCGGCGCATCGGCACGTCGCGGTACCAGTGCGGGTCCTCCTCGCGGCAGATCCGCACCTCACGCACGGCCTTGGCCAGCTGCGGGTGCTCCTCGACGGTGAACCGCGTGCCGACGACGTCCTCGGGGTGCGCGGTCGGCGCCGTGGTCGGGCGGGCGTGCGCGACGCAGACGAAGTCGCCGCCGTCGGTCTGCAGGTCCTTGGCGACAGGCACCCAGAGCAGGAAGTCGGCGAACGAGAGGTCGGCCAGCAGCTGCCACTCGGCGACGACGGTCTGCAGGTGGTCGGCCGCTTCACCGGTGAGGCCGGTGTTCTCGGCGAGCAGGTCGGAAAGGGTCGACACGGCGTTACCCGGCCGTCCCGGCCACGGTGACGGCCGCGTCGGGCCCGGTCGTGGCAGTCCTGTCCGCGCAGCTCATGCTCGCCATCCAACCAGAGCGACCCCGGATCAGCACGGGTGCCGCGGGTGAGCCGGGGCACGCATGACACACTGGAACGGTTGACCCGAGCCCGGCAGGTGTGCCCGCACCCCCGCCCACGGGCCATCCGGTGCAAGTACGAGGAGTGAAGCATGTCGAAGCGCGCCCGCAAGCGTCGCGACCGTAAGAAGAACGGCGCGAACCACGGCAAGAAGCCCAACGCCTGATTTCCGGCGTACGGACGCGACACGGCCCCCGCACCAGCTGGTACGGGGGCCGTCGTCGTTACCAAAAAGCCGGAAGTCAGCCGACCGGGAGAGGCGACCGATCTGCACCGACTGCTTACTTCCGGCCGGTTTGGTGTCTACCGGCACAGTGAGCCGCTTGAGCGAAGGGCTACTCGCCGGTCCGCTGCTCGATGGTGACTTCGGTGCGCTCCACGGTCACCCCGCCGCGGGTGGCGACGGTCTGCCGGATCGAGGCGCGCAGCCTGCTCTTCAGGTCGTCCGGGGCGTGGTCGCCGCCGCACTTGCGGGCCAGCAGGTGCTTGAGCTGCTCGTCGATCCCGTACTCCTCGAGGCACGGCGGGCAGTCGTCGATGTGCCGCCGGAGCTCGGCGTCACGGCCGGGGCTGCACTCCTTGTCCAGGAGCAGGAAGATCTCCGAAAGCGCCTCTTCGCACCGGACCTTGTCCTTGGCACCCTTGGCGTCCTTCGAGCCGTCACCCGTGCTCATCGCTTACCCACCTCCTGGCGGTCGCCGCGGATGAAGCCGCGCTCGCGCGCGACGTCGGCGAGCAGGTCGCGCAGCTGGGCGCGGCCACGGTGCAGGCGGGACATCACGGTGCCGATCGGCGTGTCCATGATCTCGGCGATCTCCTTGTAGGCGAAGCCCTCGACATCCGCCAGGTAGACGGCCAGCCGGAACTCCTCGGGCAGCTTCTGCAGCGCGGCCTTCACGTCGACGTCGGGGAGGTTGTCCATCGCCTCGACCTCGGCCGAGCGCAGGCCGACCGAGGTGTGATTCTCCGCCTTGGCGATCTGCCAGTCGGTGATCTCCTCGGTGGGCTGCTGCACCGGCTGCCGCTGCCGCTTGCGGTAGCCGTTGATGTAGGTGTTGGTGAGGATGCGGTACATCCACGCCTTCAGGTTGGTGCCGGCCTTGAACGACGCGAACGCGGCGTAGGCCTTCAGGTACGTCTCCTGGACCAGGTCCTCGGCGTCGGCAGGGTTGCGGGTCATCCGCATCGCGGCCGAATACAGCTGGTCGAGCAGGGGCATTGCGTCCCGCTCGAAGCGTTCGGCCAGCTCCAGCTCGTCGGTCGCCGTCTCCGGCGCGGAGTTGGGGGTGCTCGGCAAACCGTTCCCTTCCCGATCGGCGTCGATGCGCGGGCGCGCATACGGCAGGATCGAGTTTACGCGGGGTCCGGAGAGGCCTGAACCCCCCGGGCTCTCGGGCCGGCGCCGGGCTGGGCGAGTGGTGGCGAGCGTGCTGTTCACATCGGCTACAACAGAGCGTGGCGGCGGTCCATTCCCGCACCACTCGTAGACTCGACGGCCATGGCGGGCAAGGGAACTCCGGCGACGGCGCTGCTCACGAAGCAGAAGGTGGCGCACGTCCTGCACGCGTACAACCACGATCCGCGCGCCGATTCGTACGGCCTGGAGGCCGTCGAAGCGCTGGGGCTGGAGCCGGCCCGGGTGTTCAAGACGCTGGTGGCCGAGGTCGAGGGCAAGCTGGTCGTGGGCGTGGTGCCGGTCACCGGCCAGCTCGACCTGAAGGCGCTGGCCATGGCCGCGGGCGGCAAGAAGGCCAAGATGGCCGACCCGGCCGCCGCCCAGCGGGCCACCGGTTACGTGCTGGGCGGGATCTCGCCGCTGGGCCACCGCAGCCGCCTCCCGGTGGTGATCGACACGACCGCCGGCGCGTTTCCCACGGTGTACTGCTCGGCCGGCCGACGCGGCCTCGAGGTCGAACTCGCCCCGGCCGACCTGGTCCGGCTGACGAACGCGGTGGTCGCCGGGATCGCGGCCTAGCCGATCGCGGTCAGCCAGGTCTCTTCCAGGTGGAGCGCGGCTTCTTCGGTGCGGCGCACGCGGAACTCGGACATCCGGAGATCGGCGTGGCCCCACGGGTCGAACGGGTCCAGCAGCTGACGGCCGAAGTGTCCCCAAGGGATGGTCCACGGTTCGTCGTCGAGGTCGATGTACGCCGCGGCAAGGACTTCCGCGCTGACGCCGACGGCGCGCGCGATGGCGTGCGGGTCACCGTCCAAGGAGAACTGATCGGGCCCGGGCCAGGCTTCGGTGTACAGCTTCAGCCCGCCGGGCAGGTGGACGGCGGACTGCTGGTGGTTCTCCCCGCGGTCGATGCTCGCCGCGCCGATGATCCTGGCCTCGGGATGGCGTTCGGCCAGGGCGCTGGTCACGTCCCACAGGGTCTTGTCGAAGCTGTCGCCCGCGAGGGCGGGGTCGGAGATGCCGATGACGCTGCCCCAGCAACCGACCGCGACGAGGTCCAGGTCCACGCGCGTCTCCGGAGACGAGCGGACGGCACCGGTTTCGGGCAGCTCTTCGAGGACCGCGTCGACGGTGGGGAAAGACTCGGCCAACGCCCGGGCCCGCGCCGGATCGTGCGGCGCGAAGTTGGCGGGACTGCTGCGCGCGTGCGGCTGGAACGGAGGGAAGACGACGGCGAGGGTGAACTCGCCGTAGCCGTTGACTTCCTGGTCGTCGATCACCCGGACACCGTAGTGAAAACCGGCGCTCCGGCCCGCGGGTTTCGCCGAACCACGCGTCAAAGATGCGGCCGCAGCACCCGTCCCAGCCACTCGGTGGCCGCCCGCGACACCGCCTCCAGATCGGCGGAAAGGTTGTGGTCGCCGGGAATCAGCAGGACTTCGTGGTGCGGGCCGGGCGAGGGGCGGCCGAACGGGTCGCGTTCGCCCTGGATCACCAGCGCCGGGACCTCCACCGCGTCCAGCTCCGGCTGACGGGTCTTCTCCGGCTTGCCCGGCGGGTGCTCCGGGAACGCCAGGCACAGCACCGCCACCGCCTGGCCCGCGGACGCCGTGCGGCACGCCACGCGCGCGCCCGAGGAGCGGCCGCCGAACACCAGCGGCAGGTCGTCGAACCGGGCGGACAGCTCGTCGGCCACCGTCAGCCACGCCGAGTCCAGCTGCTTCACCGGCGCGGGAGCACGGCGGCCCGCGACGCGGTACGGCTGCTCCACCAGCGCGACGTGCACGCCCGCTTCCTTCGCGGCGCGCGCCACCACGACGAGGTCCTTCGCACCGATGCCGCCACCGGCTCCGTGGCCGAGCATCAGCACCGCGACCCCGTCCTTCGCGCAGTGCAGCTCGGCCCGCGCGAGGCCGTGGTCGGTGTCGATCTCCAAGGTGGTCATTTCACCTCGAACAGGCCGTCGTCCAGCGGCTGGACCGGCGTCTCGACGCGCTCCAGCAGTTCGGGGCCGTTGTTGCGTACGTTGTTGACCAGGCTGGAAATCGGCCGCAGCTCGAGCGATTCCACGATCGCGGGCGGGGTCGGCACCATCAGGCCGTCGACGTCGTCGCGGTCCGGGTCCAGCCAGCCGTCCCAGTGCTCGCGCGGGACGATCAGCGGCATCCGGTGGTGCACGTCGGTGAGCTGCCCGGCGGCGTCCGTGGTGATGATCGAGAACGTGACCAGCGGGTCGGCCTCGCCGTCGTCCTTCGGCCGCCAGGTCTCCCAGATCCCGCCGAACGCGATCGACGAACCGGCCGGGTCCGTCATGTAGAACGGCTCCTTCTCCTTGCCCGTGCGCCGCCACTCGAACCAGCCGTCGGCGGGCACCAGGCACCGCCGCGAGGCCAGCGCGCGCTTGAACGCGGGTTTTTCACGCGCCGTCTCGGAGCGGGTGTTGATCATCCGCGAACCCACGGACGGGTCCTTCGCCCAGAACGGCACCAGGCCCCACCGCATAATTCGGAGCGAGCGCTCGGCCGGCTCGTCCTCGAGCACCAGGCCTTCGGCGTCCCGGGGATGGCGCTGCACCACAGTCACGACGTTCTTCGTGGGCGCGACGTTGTGGTCCACCCGGGCCCGGCCCTCGGTCAGGTCGACCGCGGCGAACTCCTCGATCAGCGCCGCCGGATCCTTCGTCGCGGCGTAACGGCCGCACATGCCAACCTCCTCCGATACCGGGCCCCGGGACCAATCGTTACACGCAGGCCGGGCCGGGCGCGAGCGCCATGGGATCATTCGGCCAGGCAGGACTAGGCGGAAGGACGTGGGCGGCTTGGCGCGAGGCGACTGGAGCAAGCTGGACGAATCCGATGTGCGGGTCCGTCCCGGCAAGGGCACCAGGCCGCGCAGCAAGCGCCGCCCCGAGCACGCCGACGCCGTCACCGCGATGGTGGTCGGCAAGGACCGGGGCCGCTGGACCTGCGCGATCGACGCCGACCCGGACCAGCTCGTGACGGCCATGCGCGCCCGCGAGATGGGCCGCGTCTCGGTGGTCGTGGGTGACATGGTGGGCGTGGTCGGCGACGTCTCGGGCAAGCCGGACACGCTCGCCCGAATCATCCGCGTCGACGAGCGCTCCAGCGTGCTGCGCCGCACAGCCGACGACACCGACCCGTACGAGCGGGTGGTGGTCGCGAACGCCGCGCAGCTGCTGATCGTGACGTCGCTGGCCGACCCGCCGCCGCGGACCGGGTTCATCGACCGCTGCCTCGTCGCCTGTTACGCGGGCGGGGTGGAACCCGTGCTGTGCCTGACCAAAGCCGATCTGGCGAGCCCGGACGAGCTGCTCGCCGGCTACGCGGGGCTCGACGTGCCCGCCGTCGTCACCCGGCACGACGAGAAGCCCGAAGGCCTCGCGGAACGGCTGGAAGGCCGCGTGACGGCGCTGGTCGGGCACTCCGGCGTCGGCAAGTCCACGCTGGTCAACCGCCTGGTGCCGGACGCTTACCTGGCGACCGGCGACGTGAGCGCGGTCGGCAAGGGCCGGCACACCTCCGTCGCGGCCGTCGCGCTGCCGCTCCCCCTGGCCGGCGGCGGCTGGGTGGTCGACACCCCGGGCATCCGCTCGTTCGGGCTGGCCCACGTGACCAGCGACGACATCGTCAAGGCGTTCGAGGAGTTCGCCGAGGCCGCCGAGGAGTGCCCGACCAACTGCGGCCACCTCGGCCCGCCCGAGGACCCGGACTGCGCGCTGGACGACGTCGTCACCGACGGCCGCGCGGGCGCCGACCGGCTGGCCTCGCTGCGCCGGCTGCTCACTTCACGCGCGGGCACGCTCGAGACGTGACGTACATCGTTTTGCACGAAAACGGTGTAACCGCTCCCTCTGTCCGGCGATACTGCGGGTGAAAACGACCTTTCACAGGGGGAGAAGCATGCGCAAGACCACTTTCGCCGTCGCCGCGGGCGCCGCGCTGGCACTCGTGCTGACGGGCTGTGGGGCGAAGAGCGAGTCCGGCACCGCCTCGGCCGGCGGCGCCAAGCCGGAGCTGGGGCTGGCGGCGCCGTTCGGCAACGTGCTGGAGCTCGCGAGCGCGGCGAAGCAGGGCACGGAGAAGTCGAAGTCCGCGAAGATGTCCATGGAGATGGCGGCCGGCGGCAAGACCGAGTCCATGCAGGGCGCGATGTCGTTCAACGGCGCGGACTCCGCGTTCACCATGACGATGACGGGCGCGGAAGGCCCGACCGAGATGCGCTACGTCGACAAGACGCTGTACATGAAGGTGCCCGCGAGCGAGGCGTCGCAGTTCGGCACCGCCAAGGCGTGGCTGAAGATCTCGCCGGACGCCACGGACCCGCTTTCGCAGGCGTTCAGCAAGGCGATGTCGCAGGCTTCGGAGCAGGGTGACCCGTCGCGGGTGCTGGACCAGGTCGCCAAGGCCGGCCGGATCATCAGCTCCGACCAGACCCAGCTCGCCGGCGAGCAGGTCAACCACTACGTGGTGGAGCTGGACGTGGACAAGGCCGTCGACCAGTTCACCGGCCAGCTGCCGGCCGACGTCAAGGCCAAGATGACCGAGATGCTCAAGGGCAAGAACATCAAGATCCCGGCCGAGCTGTGGCTCAACAAGGACCAGCTGCCCGTTCAGATCACCATGGACCAGGGCCCGATGATGCAGGCGATGGGCGCCGGCGCGGCCGGCTCGGGCAAGACCACCGTCAAGTACAGCGACTGGGGCACCCCGGTCGACGTGACCGCCCCGCCGGCCGACCAGGTCGGGGACTTCGGCGAGATCGTGAAGAAGCTGGGTCACTGACCCATTCCGCGTAAGAGTGGGTCCCCCGAACGGGTTCGGGGGACCCACTGTGCTTTTGTAGGGTCTCTTTCCGCCGGTCAGGACGGGGTTCCGGATGCGCAGGACGGCCTTGGCCCTCGGTGCCGTACTCGCCGTGACCCTCACCGGCGCCTGCTCCGGCAACTCGGCGCCGCTGTTCTCCGACGCCCGCGCGCTCGCCGACGCGGCCTCGGCCGCCACCGTCGCCGGGCACTCGGCGAAGTTCACCACCGACGTCGCGGCGGGGACTCTCGTTTCGCACGGGCAGGGGCAGGCGAAGTTCGCGGCGGACGGCACTTCCCTGGTGATGACCACGGACTACATCGGCGAGCCGCTGGAACTGCGGCTGGTGGCCGGGCAGCTGTACGCGAAGGTCCCGGAGGGCTCGCGCGACCAGGTGACCGGCGGGAAGCCGTGGGTGAAGGTGTCCCCCGACGGCAGCGACCCGTTCTCCCAGGTGCTCGGCGGCAGCCTCGTGCAGCTGACCGAGCAGAACGACCCGGCGCGCACGCTCGCGCAGGTCCGCACGGCGGGGACCCTCGCCTCCGGCGAGCGGACCCAGCTCGACGGCGTCGGCGCCGAGCACTACCGGGTGGACGTCGACCTGGCGAAACTCGGCTCGGAGCTGCCCGCCGGACTGCCGCCGGGCAGCGTGGCGCCCGGCACGAAAGTCCCCCTCGAACTGTGGCTCGACGCGGCGCACCGGCCGTTGCAGCTGGTGCTGGACCTGTCTCCGATCCTCAAGGGGGCTGAGGGAGCCCGGATCACCGCGCGTTACAGCGCTTGGGGCTCGCCGGTGGACGTCCAGGCTCCCGCTGCCGACCAGCTGGGCGCGTTCGCCGGCAGCTGACCGGCTTCGGGGAACGGGTTACAGCAGCTCCAGGAAAAACGGCAGCTCCTGCGGTGCGTACCAGGCCAGCTCGTGGTCTTCCGCGTCGCCGAGGGCGAACTCGGCGTCCTCGTCACCCAGGTCGGCGGCGTCGATCACGTCGGCCGCCGCGGCGACGGCCTCGGTGGCCTCCGGCGCGTCCACGTGGATGGCGGCGATCTGCGCCAGCGGCACCGGGCCGTCGAGGCGCACCACGGGCGCGTCCAGGTCCGAGCGCAGCGTCACGTTGTCGACGTCGGCGGATACGACGACGCGGCGTGGCTCCGCCTTCTCCTCCGCCGCGATCAGGCGGATCGACGCGCGCGCTGCGTCGAGGAGCGCGGCGTACTCCAGCTCTTCGTCGGAGCCGCTGACGTACGCCTCGCGCAGCGCGGGCGTCAGCGCGAATCCCGTGCCGCTGCGGGCGCGGAACTCGCCGTTCGCTTCGAGGTCACGGAGCATCGCGATCGTCGCGGGGAGATAAACCCTCACCAGTGCGCACCCTTCAGTTCTTCCAGCGCTTCCTCGATCATCCCGCCGAGCAGCCCGATGTCGAACGCGGCCTTGCGGTCGCCGTTGAGTCCGAAGTAGACACCGCCGTGGTAGGACGTGACCCCGATCGCCAGCGCCTGGGTGCGCATCAGCGGCATCACGGGGAACATCTCCACCAGTCTCGCCTCCCCCGCGTACATCGGCACCTGCGGCCCCGGCGAGTTGGTGACCATCACGTTGAAGATGCGCCCGGACAGCGATCCGGCGGCCCGCGCGCCGAGCGAGTGCAGCGTCGCCGGCGCGAACCCGCCGACCTTCAGCAGCCCGCGCGCGGCCACCGAGCGGCCGGACTCCAGGTGCTCGGAGATGGCGTGCCCGATGTGCTGCAGCCGCAGCACGGCGTTGGGCTCCCCCACCGGCAGGTCGATGAGGAACGCCGCCACCTGGTTGCCGACCAGCGCGGGCGTGGAGAACTCGGCCGTTTCGGCGTCTCGCACGGCCATCGGCACCAGCGCGCGGACGGTGGTCGTCGGGGTCAGGCTCGAACCGCGCGAGAGCAGCCATTCGCGCAGGGCGCCGGTGATGGCCGCGAGGACCACGTCGTTCACCGTGCCGCCGTGCTCGGCGCGGACCTTGCGGAAGTCCTCCAGCCGCGTGCGCACCACGGAGAACAGCCGGCCGCCGGACACGCGCACGTTCAGCGGCCCGGACGGCGCCGGGCTCACCACCGTGCGCAGCGTCGACGCGACGCCACCGAGGGTTTCGGCCACCTTGCCCAGCGAAGCGACGGCGTCGTCCGCGGCCGAGCGCACGTTCTCCACCAGCTCGGTCGGGCGTTGCACGGTCTCGGTGACGGCGTCGAGCACCAGCTGCGCCCGGCTCGGCTCGCGCCGGGGCGTCCAGGTGTCCTCGAACGGCTCCGGCGGCGCCGGGCGCGCGTCCAGGATGAGCTGGCCGAGGTCGATCGTGCCGATTCCGTCCACAACGGACTGGTGCGTTTTCGTCACCAGCGCCACGCGGTCGCCGGACAGCCCCTCGACGAAGTACGCCTCCCACAGCGGCCGCTCGGGCGCCAGCCGTCGCGAGATCAGGCGCGCGACCAGGTCGAACAGCTGCTCGTCGGTCCCCGGCTGCGGCAGCGCGGAACGTCGGACGTGGTAGTTGAGGTCGAAGTCGGTGTCGTCCACCCACACCGGGCGCGCGAGGTGGCCGGGCACCGTCAGCACCCGCTGGCGGTACCGCGGCAGGAACGCCAGCCGCGCGCCGATCAGGTCCAGCAGCTGCCCGTAGTCGAACCCGGTGCGCGGCCGCTCGAAGATCGCCACGCTGCCGACGTGCATCGGGGTCGCGTGGTCCTCGACGTACAGGAAGGAGGCGTCCAGCGCGGACAGGCGGTCGGGCATGAGCCGATCCTTACACAGTGCGAGACTGGCTCGCGTGGGTGATGACGAGGCGGTTTCGCCGAAAGACCGGTTCCTGACCGTGTACGGGCGCAAGCCGGTGCTCGAGGCGCTGGCGGACACCGCTCTCGAGGTCGACAAGGTGATCCTCGCCGACACCGCGCGCGGCCCGGGCGCCACGGAAATCCAGCGCGCGGCGAAGGCGGCCGGCGTGCCGGTCCAGCGCGCGAGCGCACACCGGGTGAAAGTGCTGGCCGGCAACGGCAAACAGGACCAGGGCGTCCTCGCCGACGTCGTCGCCCCGCGGATGCGCTCCCTCGCCGCAGCACTGGACGACCGCCGCCCACCCGCGCGCGTCCTGCTGCTCGACGGCATCACGACGCCGGCGAACGTCGGCATGATCCTCCGCACAGCCACCGCGGCCGGGTTGGAGGGAGTGGTCGTGCCACGTCGGGGCGTCGCCGCGCTGGATCCCCTGGTGGTCAAGGCTTCCGCGGGCGTCGCATTCCGCGCCCCGGTGCTGCGTTGCGGCAGCGCGCGCGAAGCGGCGGAGTTGCTGACGGAGGCGGGGTACAGCCTGTACGCACTGGGCGCCTCCGCGAAGACGACGCTGTATGACGCGGAATTGCCTCAGCGTGCGGCCTTTGTTCTTGGCGCGGAGACCGCGGGGGTCGGCGAGGAGGTCGGCGAGCTGGTGACGGAATGGCTGTCGATTCCGATGCCTGGTGATGTTGAATCGCTGAATGTCTCGGCCGCGGCGGCGGTGCTGTCGTTCGAACTGGTGCGGCGCGCGGTCGGCTGAACGGGCGGCTCGTCGAGCTTGGTGGGCACGCTGATGTGGCGGCTTTGCCTCAGCGCGCGGCCTTCGTTCCGGGTGCCGGAGCCGCGGGCGTCGGCGAGCTGGTGACCGAATGGCTGCCCATCCCGATGCCCGGAGGCGGCCTTGCCGCCGTTCGAACTGGTTCGGCGCGCCGTCAGGTGAACAAGGCGGCCAGTTCGTCGAGGGTCGCGGGCATGGTGATGTGGTGGATGCCGACCAGTCCGGCGTCGGCGGCGCCTTGGACGTTTCGGGCGGCGTCGTCGATGAAGACGCAGCTGGCGGCGGAGAGCCCGAGCCGTTCGGCGGCGATGAGGTAGATCTCGCGGTTCGGCTTGGCGACGCCGACCTCACCGGAGAAGACCAGGGCGTCGAAGTACTCGGACAGCTCGGCCTTCGCCGCGGGACCGGCGCCGGGCGCGTTGGACACGAGCGCGGTGCGGGTGCCGCGGGCCCGGGCGGTGCGGAGGTAGTCGTAGAGCAGGTGCGCGTCGGGGTCGGTCAGGACACCCGCGTAGTCGACCAGCAACCCTTTGAGCACCCGGCCCACCCTAGCCTCGGCCGGCCGTAGCACAGCCCGTGGACCGCCGGGCCGAGCTTGCGCGGTTTTCCCCGGATCAGGCGCAGTTTGTCGCATTTTCCGCCTCCCCAGGCCACTACTGACGACGGATCGTCCGAGTTTCGGGGAGGAACATATGACGATCGACCACCGCATGACCACGCTGGCGCCATTCGAACCGGCGCCCCGGCCCCGCCCGGCCCGGAACCGGCCCGAGAGCCGGCCAGTACGCGATCTGCCACCGGCGGACCGCCTGGTCACCCCATTGCCGGAACCGCCGGACGACCGCCGCCTGACCCAGCGGCTGAACACGATCCTCGAAGTCCTGGGCCGCCGCCGCGCGGCCGCCCAGATCGAGCACCTGGTCGACCCGGCGCTGTTCGCCCGGCTGCGTGACCATCCGCGCCTGCCCGGCACCCGCCACCGCATCGGCCCGCTCCACGTCTGCCACCCCTCGGACACCGCGATCGAAGCCTGCGCCACCATCCGCAGCGGCCCGCGAGTCCTCGCCCTGGCAGCACGCTTCCAACAAACGCGATCCGGCTGGGTGTGCATGCGCTTCCACCTGCTGGCCCCGAGAACCGGCCCGATGCGAGCAGTCCAGCCCGCCGCCCCAGTCCGACGGCTGGCTGCTTGAGCAACTCGGCGGCTGGCTCTCCGAGTCGGCCTTGGGTGGGCGGCGCCCTGCTGCCCACCCGGTTCGGCGGCTGGCCGCCCGAACAGCTCGACGGCTAGCCGCTCGAGCCGGCCTCAGGCAGGCAGTCCAGCCCTCCGCACCGCAGAGTGGTCGGCCGCCAGAGCAGTTCGACGGCCAGCCACCTGAGTCGGCCATAGGCGGACACAGCCAGCACAGCAGCCGGCCGCCAGAGCAGTCGGCCTTGAGCGGCGGTCCCGCCGACACAGCCGTTGTGGCGGGTCACCTGAGCAGCTCGGCGGCCGGCCTTCTGACTCGGTATCGAGCGGGCAGTCCAGCCCGCCACACCGGTACATCAGTCTGAGGCCTGAGCACGTCAGCGGCCAACCGCCCTGAGGCGGTCTTGGGCGGGCCCGCTTGAGGGGCGAGATGCCCGGCCGCCGTATCGGTGCGGCGGCCGGGCTCTTGAGCTGAGGGCGCGGCCGATCGTTCGTGTGCAGGCGGGTCCAGCCACGGCTCGGCTCACGCTCGTCACCGGGCCATGGGGCCGTTCACGCCAGCCCGGGTCCAGGCACGGCTCACGTTCGCCGCCGAGGGCAGGGGCGTTCGGGCCAAAGCCGGGCCTAGCCAGGGCTCGCGTTCGCCGGTCGGGACGGGGCGGCGGGGTCGCTGCGGCCGAGCGCGCCGCAGGCGAATCGGGACAGGGGTCCTGAAAAACCGGTCAGCTGGTCGAAACCGGCAGGCTCGCGAGGCCGCGCAAAGTGGTCATCGGGCCCCAGGACGGGGCGCCCGCGAGGCGGAGCGAAGGGACCCGACGCGCGAGCGTGCGGAAGACGATCCGGCCCTCCAAGCGGGCCAACGGCGCGCCGAGGCAGAAGTGGATGCCCTGGCCGAACGCGAGGTGGCGGCCGGGTTCGCGGGATGGGTCGAAGCGGTCCGGGTTCGGGTGGCCGGCCGGGTCGCGGTTGGCTGCGCCGATCAGGACGATCGCCTGCCATCCCTCGTCCACCTCGAAGCCGCCGACAGAGGTGTCACGCAAGGCTATGCGCGAAGTGAGCTGCACGGGCGAGTCATAGCGCAGTACCTCTTCGACGGCCGGCTCCGCCAGCTCGCCTGCGGGGCCCAGGGCGCCGAGGCCGGCCGGGGCACGCAGCAACGCCAGCACGCCGTTGCCGATCAGGTTGGTGGTGGTTTCGTGGCCGGCGACCAGCAGCAGCGTCAGGGTGACGAGCAGTTCGCCCTCGCTGAGCTTGTCGCCCGCGTCCGAGACCGTGACCAAGTCGGACAGCAGGTCCTGGCCCGGGGAGCGACGGCGTTCGGCCGCCAGATCCCGGAAATACGCGACGAACTCGCGGCGGGCGCGCACCGCCGCCGTACGGTCGGCCTCCGACAGCAGGAAATCCGGGTCGACCGCTCGCGCCATGGCGTGGGACCAAGCGGCGAAACGCTCGCGGTCGGCCAGTGGGACGCCCAGCATCTCGCTGATCACCTCGACCGGCAGCGGCGCCGCTAGCGCGGGCATCAGATCGCCCTCGCCCGCGTCGAGCAAGTCGGTGACCAGGCGGTCGGCGATCGCCTCGATGCGGGGGGCCAGCCGCTCCACCGTGCGCGGCGTGAACGCCTTCGACACCAGCCGTCGCAGCCGGGTGTGGTCCGGCGGGTTCAGGCCGAGGAACGCCCGTACCACCCGGCCGTTTTCGTCCACCGGCTCGTCGGCGTCGCGCTCTGACGGGTCCAGCAGCTCCGGCTCGGGATGGCCGAACGCCGGGTCGCGCACCAGCTCGGTGGCCTCGGCCAAGCCGCTCACCACCAGCGAGCCCGGCGCCAGCTCGGTGACCGCCGACCGCTCGCGCCACCGCCCGTACAACGGATAGGGATCCGCCTTGTGCTCGGGCGCGAACATCGCCGTGAGTTCCTGCGGATCCGCTCGCACGGGCGCGGTGGTCACTGGCGTCCCCTCCTCAACCAGCTCGGAAAAAGCCGCGGGCCGTCCGATGTGGACGGCCCGCAGTTCTGCAAGGTCAGCGACGCGGACCCTTCTTGCCCTTCTTCGCCTGCGCGCGCTCCGCGGCCCGGCGCTCGCGGCGGGTGTTGCCGCCGCCCGCCGCGTCGTCATCGCTCTCGGCACTGTCCGAATGGGACTCGACGCCGCCGCCCTCGGACGGGCCCGACATCGTCAGTCCGGATTGGACACCGCCGCCGATTCCCTTGCCCCGCAAGGCGGACGGCACCGACTCGGTGTCGGTGCTCGGCGCCTGCGGCGGAGTCGGACGCGCGTGGCGGCCGTCGCCCTGGCCGTTTCCGTTGCCATTGCCGAAGGAAGACGCCGCCGCGGCAGTCGCGGAAGTGACCCCGGCGGGCAGCGACGCGGCGCTGTCGGCCGCGGGCTCCGGCTCGGCGCGCTCGACCTGGAGGTTGAACAGGAAGCCGACGGCCTCCTCCTTCAGCGAGTCGAGCATCGCGCGGAACATGTCGAAGCCCTCGCGCTGGTACTCGATCAGCGGGTCGCGCTGCGCGAGCGCCCGCATGCCGATGCCCTCCTTGAGATAGTCCATCTCGTAGAGGTGCTCACGCCACTTGCGGTCGAGCACGGTCAGCATCACCTGGCGCTCGAGGCGGCGCATCGCGCCCTCCTCGCCGACCAGCTCGTCGATCTCAGCCTCACGCCGGTCGTACGCGTTGTGCGCGTCCTCGATCAGCGCCTGGCGCAGGCCGTCGGCGTCGAGGTCGCTGTCGGCCTCCATCAGCTCGTCCCAGTCCAGCCGGACCGGGTAGAGCGTCTTGAGCGCGGTCCACAGCTGCTCGTGGTCCCAGTCCTCGGCGTAACCCGAGGCCGTGGCGCCGTCGACATAGGCGTTCACGACGTCGACCAGCATGTGCTCGATCTGCTCGCGCAGGTCCTCGCCCTCGAGCACGCGGTGACGCTCGGCGTAGATCACCTTGCGCTGCTCGTTCATCACCTCGTCGTACTTGAGGACGTTCTTGCGGGTCTCCATGTTGAGCTGCTCGACCTGGGTCTGCGCGCTCCGGATCGCCTTGGAGACCATCTTGTGCTCGATCGGCACCTCGTCCGGCAGGCGCATCGTGGTCATCACGCGCTCCACCATCACGGCGTTGAACCGGCGCATCAGGTCGTCGCCGAGCGAGAGGTAGAACCGCGACTCGCCCGGGTCGCCCTGACGGCCGGCGCGACCACGCAGCTGGTTGTCGATGCGGCGCGACTCGTGCCGCTCGGTGCCCAGCACGTACAGGCCGCCGGCCTCGCGGACCTCGTCGGCCTCGTCCTTCGCCGCTTCCTTGATCTCCTCGAGCACCTTCGGCCACTCGGCCTCGTACTCCTCGGAGTTCTCCACCGGGTCCAGGCCGCGCTCGCGCAGCTGCTGGTCGGCGATGATGTCCGGGTTGCCGCCCAGCACGATGTCGGTACCGCGGCCGGCCATGTTGGTGGCGACCGTGATGGCGCCCTTCTTGCCGGCCCTGGCGACGATCAGCGCCTCGCGGTCGTGGTGCTTCGCGTTCAGCACCTCGTGCGGGACCTGAAGCTTCAGCAGCAGCTTCGAAAGGTGCTCGGACTTCTCGACGCTGGTGGTGCCGACCAGCACCGGCTGGCCGTTCTCGTACCGCTCGGCGATGTCCTCGGCGACGGCCTCGAACTTGGCCTGCTCGGTCTTGTAGATCAGGTCGGCGCGGTCGTCGCGGACCATCGGCCGGTTGGTCGGGATCGGCACCACGCCCAGCTTGTAGGTCTGGTGGAACTCGGCGGCCTCGGTCTCGGCGGTACCGGTCATGCCCGCGAGCTTCTTGTACAGCCGGAAGTAGTTCTGCAGCGTGATCGTGGCGAGCGTCTGGTTCTCCGCCTTGATCTCGACCTTCTCCTTGGCCTCGATCGCCTGGTGCATGCCCTCGTTGTAGCGGCGGCCCACCAGGATGCGGCCGGTGAACTCGTCGACGATCATGACCTCGCCGTCGCGGACGATGTAGTCCTTGTCCTTGTGGTACAGCTCCTGCACCTTGAGGGCGTTGTTCAGGTAGCCGACCAGCGGCGTGTTCGCGGCCTCGTACAGGTTCTCGATGCCCAGCTGGTCCTCGACGAAGCGGACGCCGGTCTCGGTCACCGCGACCGTGCGCTTCCGGACGTCGACCTCGTAGTGGTACTTCGAGTTGATCAGGTTGGCCTTTTCGGTCCGCTCGCGCGTGCCCATGGTGGTGGTGTCGATGCCCTGCATCAGCGGCGCCAGCCGGGCGAACTCCATGTACCACCGCGACGACTGGTCCGCCGGGCCCGAGATGATCAGCGGCGTCCGGGCCTCGTCGATCAGGATCGAGTCGACCTCGTCCACGATCGCGAAGTTGTGCCCGCGCTGCACGCACTCGTCGAGCGACCACGTCATGTTGTCGCGCAGGTAGTCGAAGCCGAACTCGTTGTTCGTGCCGTACGTGATGTCGGCGTTGTACATGCGGTGCCGCTCCTGCGGCGTCTGCTCCGCCAGGATCACGCCGACCTCGAGCCCGAGGAAACGGTGGATGCGGCCCATCCACTCCGAGTCGCGCTTGGCCAGGTAGTCGTTGGTCGTGACGACGTGCACGCCCTTGCCGGAGATCGCGTTCAGGTAGGCCGCGAGGACACAGGTGAGCGTCTTGCCCTCACCGGTCTTCATCTCGGCGACCTGGCCGAGGTGCAGCGCCGCGGCGCCCATCAGCTGGACGTCGAAGGGCCGCTGGGCGAGCACCCGCTTCGAGGCCTCCCGGGCCACGGCGAACGCCTCGGGCAGCAGCTCGTCGAGCGACTCTCCCTTGCCGTTCCGCTCGCGGAACTCCTCGGTCTTGGCCCGCAGCTCGGCGTCCGACAGATCCTTCACGTCGTCTTCGAGGGTGTTGATGTGATCGGCGATGTTGCGCAGCCGCTTCACCATCTTGCCCTCACCCGCGCGGAGCAGGCGGTTCAGCACCATCCGGTCGACCTCACTAGCTGATCTCGATCGCACCCGAGCCGGTCCCGGGCAATCTGGGCACGGCGGCGCCCGAGTGCGTCGCCGTCGTCTGACCCCATCGTAGGGAACACGGCGCGGTCCGTGCACGCACGTGCTCGCCAAAGGCCACGAAAAGCCCCGGTGACACCCTACCTTCGACGTGCGGATGGCCCGCACGCGAGCGCGTGCGGGCCATCCGGGACAGGTGATCGGAGGGGCTCAGCCGAGCCGGATCACGCCGTAGTCGAAGCCCTTTCGCCGGTAGACGACACTCGGCCGGCCGGCCTCGGAGTCGTTGAACAGGTAGAAGTCGTGGCCGACCAGCTCCATCTCGTAGAGAGCCTGGTCCACCGTCATCGGGTCCGCGCCGTGCTGCTTCTCGCGGACGACGCGGCCGGGCTGATGGCCCAGTTCGTCGTCTTCCCAGCGCTTCTGCTGGGGAATCTCCCCGGTGCCCGCGAAGCCGTTCACCATGGGTTCGGCCGCTTCGCTCTCGGGGGCGTCCAGCACCGCCGTACCGGCGGCAGGACGGGCGACGGCGTCGGATCCGCCGGCCATCGCCACGGAGGTCGCCTCGGCGACCGACTCCGGGCGGCTGCGTCCGTAGTGCACGCGCCGCCGGTCGTGTGTCCGCCTCAGCCGGTTCTCCAGCTTGGTGACGGCGGAGTCGAGCGCGGCGTAGAAGTCCGCTGCGCACGCTTCAGCGCGTACGGCCGGGCCTCGGCCCTTCCCGGTGATCTCGACGCGCTGGCAGCTCTTGGCCTGCCGGCGGTTGGGCTCATGGAAGAGTTCGACCTCGTAGCGGATGACCTTCTTGTCGTAGCGCTCGAGCCGGGCCAGCTTCTCGCTGACGAGTGCCCGATAGTGCTCGGGCACCTCCACGTTGCGGCCCTTAACGACGATGTCCATACACGACCTCCCTCGCTGAGATGACTGCGAGCTGTTGTGTGTTTACACGGCGCCGGTACTGCGGGGACGGAGCCCGGATCTGGCGGGCTGAGAAGAACTCGGGAACCGGTCACGACGTCTCGTGGCGATTGCGCGAGCGCGGACTCAGCAGGCCTCCGGCGCCAGGGACATGGGCTGCATACCTCCCTGCCTGCGGGAATTACTGATAGCGGTGCACGTTAGCTTCATCACGCCGCTTGCAACAGCCCCCGAGCCGGGGGATGTCCCGGACTGGTAACCCGTCACGGCGCGCAGCGAAACCCCCGTGCCCATGGCGAAATCCCGTACCGGACGGCCGAGCGCGTGTCGCTCGATTTCACGCGGACGGCGCAATGGTCCAGGACCCCGGAGACCGAGGGTGACGGCCCGCTCCGCCACAGCCGCCACCCCGGTGGGGTGCTCGGCTGCCGGAGTGATTTCCCGACGAACCCTCATGTCCCGACAACGGCCCGGGACCACGCCGCGTTCCCGCTTGACATCACTCATGTAGGTGACACCCCCATCACCCGGCAGCGAGCAGCGTGAGCACAGCCGCGACGGCGACGCCCGAACTTTTCAACGCGGCCACGCACGCGGCCGCGGTGGCCCCGGTGGTGACGATGTCGTCGAGCACCACGACCCGGCATCCCGGCGGCGGCCGCCCGTCCGGGACGAACCTGAGGCGCCCGGCCAGATTGGCGACGCGCTCGGCCCGGCCCAGGCCTACGGCGTCGCGGGTGGCTTTGAGTTCCAGTGCTGGTGCGACGAAGACTTCGGCGTGCGGGCTCGTTTCTGTTGAGGCCAGCTCCTGGGCGGCTGCCTCGGCGATCCGCAGCATGTGCGGGCCGCCTCGAACGCGCGACGCCGAACGTCGGCTAGGCGCGGGAACCAGGCACAGTGGGTCCGAGGTGGCGAACTGTGTGCAGGACCGCGTGGGTGTGCCGGGTGAGGCCGACGCCGCGGCAACTGGACCCGGCCGAGCTGGATTCGAGTGCCGGTCCGGATTCGAGTAGCCGAGGCCCGAGCCGGTGGGGCTGGGGCTTGCGCGGCTCGAACTCGCGCGGCCGGGGCTGAGGCCGCCGCCGGGCAGGGCGGGGAGGGCGGCAGCGATCGCCCGGCCGAGGAACGGGGCCAGGTCACGGCGGCCTCGCTCCTTGTACGCGATCAGGATTCGCCGGGCCGCGCCCTGGTGGCGGGCCAGGGCGTACGCGCGGACGACACCCGTCAGCGGGGGGCGGACCACCTCCGTGAGCGACCCCCACACCTGCGAACACGTCGCACAGCACGGGGCACCACGGACACCACAACCGGCGCAGCGGGCCGGGATGAGCAGATCGAGAACCATGACCCGCAGTGTGCACCCGGGCACCGACAGTTTCCGGCTCGTGAGTGCCTATGACGGTTAGAACCGGCGTAGCCACTCACGAGCCCCGAACCGTCAGCCCGGGTAGAACGGCTCCGCGTCCGGCATCGAGTGGGGCTGGGGGCGCCAGACCTCGCCCAGTTCCGTGGCGTTCCACAGGCCACCGGCGTCCGCGACGACGATCGGGCGGCTCGGGGCGGAGGTGACGGCTCGGACCGGCGCCGTCAGGTTCGAGCTGTTGAACGCGTCCATCCGCCGCCCGTCCAGCGTGACGCGCTGGACCGGCTGGGAGGACGACGAGGTGACCACCACCAGCGAGTCCGCGGTCGAGCCCCAGTCGACGTCCACGACGTCGGACAGGACGCCCGGCTGCAGGACCCGCGGCTCGCGCAGGGTCACCGTGTCGGCGCTGCGGACCACGGCCGCCACGACGAGCTGGCCGTTCACGATGGCGGCCACGCGGGCGCCGTCGCGGGAAAGGCGCAGGCCGTCGATCTGGCCGAGGGCCAGCACGTCGTTCGCGTTCACGCTCTGGCGCAGCCAGTGGCCGGTCGGGTCGAGGACCATGCGGGCGACCGTCGAGCGGTCCACCACCGTCCAGACCTCGCCCGACGGACCCGCGCCGGCCGGTGCCGGGCGCCAGGTCGGACGGCTCAGGGTGCCGCCGGTGAGATCGGCCAGCGGCAGGTCCCGGCCCATGTCGCCGATCCGCAGGCGCACCTGCCCGCCGTCGCGCTCCACCACCGCGAGGCGCTTGCCGTCGATGGACTGGGCGGCGTTGACGACGTTGTACGCGCCGTTGCCCGCGGCCCCCTCGATGGGCGCGCCGTCGCCGAGCGAGCGGATGCGGCCGCCGGCCGTCATCAGGCCTGTGAGGCCCGAGTTGGGCGACGAAGCGGCGCTGTACGCGGGTACGTCGCTGCTTCGCCAGTACTCGTGGTCGCGCACCAGCGGCATGCCGTCGGCGAGCAGCCGGATGCGCGTGGACGTGACAGTCTGCATCGACAGGACGATCTGCGCGGCGATCAGCGCGCGCGTCTCCGGGCTGGCCCCGGTGAGGCCGGACAGCTGCACCATCAGCGAGCCGTCGTCGTTGTTCTTCACGTTCGTCTCGAGCGAGACCTGGTCGCCGAGCAGGTTCTTCACCGCGCCGGCCAGCCCGGCCGACGGGCCCTGCAGGATCAGGTCCATCACGCGCCCGGGCAGCCCGGACTGGGGCGCCGCCGCGACGTAGCGCAGATCCGGCACGAAAGTCCCCGAGTCCGTCGAGTAGAAGCTCACCGCGACCCGGTTGTAGTTGGCCTCGAAGTCGTCGTCGGTCACCAGCAGCGCCGACGGCGGGACGGAGATCCGCCACTGCCCGTCCGCCTGCTTGCGGACCTCGACCCGCTGCTCCGTCGGGCCGGAGCCGGGGATGAACGCGCTGTCCGCGCTCATCGTGCCGAGCACGGACCCGCGCAGGACCACCTCGCGCACGTTCGGGTCCCGCGCGGGCCCGGTGGACGGCGGGGCCGCCTGGGTGTCGAAGTTGGTGCCGAAGATGTTGTCGATGATCGTCATCGAGCGGCTGGGCTTCCAGGCGCTGCGCTGCTGGTCGTCGAGGTACGCCCGGGCGGCCGCGTTGCTCGACCGCGGGTCGCCGCTGGCGAGCACGAAGTTCCGCACCAGCGTCAGCGGGTCGATGTCCTTCGCCGGCTCGGGCGCGTCGTTCCCTTGCGGCGAGGGGCGGTCGTCGGAGACGGCCACGGGCTGGGACTCGAGCGGGACGTTCGCGCAGCCGGCCACGACCAGCACGCTGAGCAGGACGAGCAGGACGCGCTTCACCGGCCGACCTCCTCGCGGTCGGCGCCGGAGTCGGCCAGGATCGCCTCGGGCGCGGGCTGGACCTCCAGCACCGCGGGCAGCACCGGCACGGCCGGCACGTGGTCCGGTGGCGGCAGCGGCAACGGGCTGTCGGCGGGCCCGACCGGCACGTCCTGGCGGCGCGGCAGCAGCAGGCGGAAGCAGGCGCCGTAGCCGGGTTCGCCCCAGGCCTCCAGCGCGCCGCCGTGCAGCCGGGCGTCCTCCTGGCTGATGGCCAGGCCGAGCCCGGTGCCGCCGGTGCGCCGGTTGCGCGACGGGTCGGCCCGCCAGAACCGGTTGAACACCAGGTCGGCCTCGCCGGCGCGCAGGCCGACGCCGTGGTCCCGGACGGTGATGGCCACCGCCGTCTCGTTCACCCCGACGGTCAGCACCACCGGCTTCCCCTCGCTGTGGTCGACGGCGTTGGCCAGCAGGTTCCGCAGAATGCGCTCCACGCGCCGCGCGTCGACCTCCGCCGCGGCGTCTTCCTCGGGCAGGACCAGCTCCACCGTGCTACCCGCCGTGCCCGCGATCACGCGGACCTGCTCGACGGCGCGAGTGGCGATCGGCCGGACGTCGATCAGCTCGGCCGAAAGCTCCTCGACCCCGGCGTCCAGCCGGCTGATCTCCAGCAGGTCGCCGAGCAGCGCCTCGAACCGGTCCAGCTCGTCCACCAGCAGCTCGGTGGAGCGCGCGAGGCCGGCCGGGAACTGCTCACGCGAGGCGTGCAGCACGTCGGCGGCCATCCGGACGGTGGTCAACGGCGTGCGCAGCTCGTGCGAGACGTCTGAGGTGAACCGGCGCTGCAGGCCGCCGAACTCCTCGAGCTGGCGGATCTGGCCCTGGATGCTCGCGGCCATGCCGTTGTAGGACACGGCGAGCTTCGCCAGGTCGTCCTCGCCGACCGCGGCGAGCCGCTGGTCGAGGTCGCCGCCGGCGAACTGCTCGGCCGCGGCGGCGGCCTCGCGGACCGGCCGCACCACCTGCCGGACCACCAGGTTCGTGATGCCGGCCAGCAGGATCAGCAGCACCAGCCCGCCGACCAGCAGCGTGTTCTGCACGGTCGAGACGGTGTTCTGCTCACTGGTCAGCGGGAACAGCAGGTACAGCTGCAACGGGGTGGCCACCGAGTTGAGCGGCGTGCCGACGATCAGGTACGTGGTAGGCCCGCCGCCGGTGTCGACGGTGTGCTCCAGCCGGGCCAGGTGGTTGCCCTCCACGAACTGGCGCAGCCCCACCGGCACCGAGTTGAACGGCCCGGCGAACACCGTGTCCTTGTCGGACTGGTCGGGCGCGGCGCTGGCCAGCACCGGCTCGAACGTGCCCGCGGTCGAGCCCGCGGGCGAGGCGGAGGTGGTGGAGATCTTCTTGAGCGCGTTCTCCAGCCGCGTGTGCAGCGCGTCCGGCGACTCGCCGCCGACCCCGACCAGCTCGCGCGCGGCCGTGTCGGCCAGGTTCTGGGTCTGCTCGATCGCCGCGTGCCGCTTGGTGTCCAGCAGCCGCTCGGTGATCTGGTTCTGCAGCACCATGCCCAGCACGAAGACCACGGCCGAGGACAGCGCGAGCGTCGAGATCGTGACGCGGAACTGCAGCGAGTGGCGCCACAGGTCGTTCAGCCCGACGGCCCGGCGGCGCGCGGAAACCACGACGCGCCGGACGAGGCGTGCCGTGGCGCGGGCGGAGGCACGCAGCCGTCCCGCCTTCGGGGCACGCGGGGTGTCCGGTTCCGTTGGTTCGGTGCGGGGTTCCGCCGTCATCGCCCGATCACGGCGGGCCGGCCTTGTACCCGACGCCGCGCACCGTCAACACCACCTCGGGGTGCTCCGGGTCCTTCTCGACCTTCGACCGCAGGCGCTGGACGTGCACGTTGACCAGGCGGGTGTCGGCCGCGTGCCGGTAGCCCCAGACCTGCTCCAGCAGCACCTCGCGGGTGAACACCTGGCGCGGCTTGCGGGCCAGCGCCACCAGCAGGTCGAACTCCAGCGGGGTGAGCGGGATGGCCTTGCCCTCGCGGGTGACCTCGTGGCCGGGCACGTCGATCGCCAGGTCGCCGATGGTCAGCGACTCGGCGGGCTCGGCCTCGGTGCGGCGCATCCGGGCGCGGACCCGGGCGACGAGCTCCTTCGGCTTGAACGGCTTGACCACGTAGTCGTCGGCGCCGGACTCCAGGCCCAGCACGATGTCCACCGTGTCGCTCTTGGCGGTCAGCATGACGATGGGCACGCCGGACTCCGCGCGGATCGCCTTGCAGACGTCGATGCCGTTCATGCCGGGCAGCATGAGGTCGAGCAGGACGAGGTCCGGCTTCAGCTCCCGCAGCGCCGGCAGCGCCCTCGAACCGTCCGCGACCACCGCGGTGTCGAACCCCTCGCCGCGGAGCACGATGGTGAGCATCTCCGCGAGCGCGGGGTCGTCGTCGACCACCAAGACACGTGCCTTCATGAGCACATGTTCGCACTAGTTCGCACGGGCCCGGGCACGACCCGCGCGTTTGACCACCAGAAAGATCAAGATCGGGGCACCCCATTGCTCCATCCGGACGCGTGCGGCCGGTCCGGAACGACTCAGGCGACGTCCTCGACACCGGCCACGGCGGGCACCGGCGCGTCGACGTAGACCACGCCTTCGGTGACGACGACCGTGTACGTGCGCACGGGGTTCTTCGCAGGCAGGCAGCTCGGCATGCCGGTGCGGAGGTCGAACAGCGCGGCGTGCAGCGGGCACTCCACGAAGCAGCCTTCGAGCCAGCCGTCGGCCAGCGACGCGTCCTGGTGCGTGCAGGTGTCGTCGATGGCGTAGAAGCCGTCTTCGGTGTGGAAGATCGAGATCGGGACGGGACCGTCGAGGCGGAGCGCTTCGCCTTCGGGCAGGTCGGCGGCGGCGCAGGCGCGGATCATCAGGGGCCTTTCGGGAAACGGGTCACGGGAACCGAAGACGGTTCGGCAGCTTGTTGCGTATTGCGAGACAGGTCGTACTGTGCGCAACAATCCGGGTTACGCACCCCCGTCGTCAAGGGATTCGCCCGCTCAGCCGAACAGATCCACAGCCAGCGGTTAGTGTTGCGCCATGCGGAACCAGGACTCGGGCAACGCAACGGGAAGTCAAGTTCAGTCGGTCGACCGCGCGATCAACGTGCTGGAACTGCTGGCGCGCAACGGCGAGTCGGGGATCACCGAGATCGCCGGCGAGCTGGGGGTGCACAAGTCGACCGCGTCCCGGCTGCTCAGTGTCCTGGAGTCGCACGGCCTGGTCGAGCAGCTGGGCGAACGCGGCAAGTACGCGATCGGCTTCGGCATCGTCCGGCTGGCCGGCGCGGCCACCGGCCGGATGGACATCGCGAAGCTCGGCCGCCAGACCTGCCAGTCGCTCGCCGAGGAGCTGGGCGAGACGGTGAACATCGCGATCGCCGACGACGGCGTGGCCATCAACATCAGCCAGGCCCGCGGCGCGGCCGCCATCACCACGCAGAACTGGACCGGCCAGCGGACCCCGCTGCACGCGACGTCCAGCGGCAAGGTCCTGCTGGCGTACATGGGCGAGCCGGACCGCAAGCGCGTGCTGGGCCACGACCTGGAGCCGTACACCCCGCGCACCACGGTGGACGCCGAGGAGCTGGACCACGAGCTGGAGCGCGTCGCCGAGGACGGCTACGCGGCCTGCTTCGAGGAATTCGAACTCGGCATGCACGCGGTCGCGGTGCCGATCCACGGCCCCGGCGGCGAGGTCGTCGCGGCGATGAGCGCGTCCGGGCCGTCCTATCGCCTTTCGAAGCAGCGGATACGGCAGATTGTCCGGCCGATGTCCGAAGCGGCGCAAGAACTTTCGGCCCAGCTCGGCTACTTCGCGAGCTGACTGCGGCTCCGTCGAGTTACCGCCGCATTACGCGCACGAGCGGCCTGAGGACAAGTGCGAAAACCGCATCCTCGCGCGGTCTTGACAGCGTGCCCGCGATCCCGCACTTTGTTGCAGAAGACGGAACACCATCCCCCATCCGCAACCTCGCCCGCTGCCGGCGGGTCGTTCGGCATGCCTGTCTCACCCCGAGCCGGCGCGTCCGCCGCGGACGCCCCCGGCAGGCAGGAGGTACCCGCGATGGCAGCCCGACCGCGAGTGGTCGTCATCGGCGCCGGGCTGGCCGGCTGCGCGCTGGCCGACGAGCTGACCGAGCGCGGCTGGACCGACGTCACCGTGCTGGAGCAGAACAGCCTCTTCGCCGCCGGCGGGTCCACGCCGCAGTCGCCAGGGCTGGTGTTCCAGACCGGCGCGGATCGCACGCTGACCGAGTTCGCCAAGTACACCGTCGCGAAGTACAGCTCGCTCACGCTGGCCGGGAAGTGGTGCTTCCAGCCCGTCGGCGGCCTCGAGGTGGCGACCACGCCGGAGCGGCTCGCGGACCTGAAGCGGCGGCACGGCTGGGCCACCGCGTCCGGCGTGCGGAGCTACCTGCGTGAGCCGGGCGAATGCGCCGAACTGCACCCGCTGCTCGACGCGGCGAAGGTGCTGGGCGGGCTCCACATCCCCGGCGACGGGCTGGCGAAGCCGCTGCACGCGGCCGAGGCGCAGGCCCGCCGCGCCCGGGACCGCGGGGCGAAGTTCCTTGCCCACCAACGAGTCACGGGCATCGAGCGGCACGCCGGGCGGGTCACCGGCGTGGTCACCGAGACCGATCGCTTCCGCGCCGACGTGGTGGTCTCGTGCGCCGGGATCCGGGCGCCGCAGGTCGGCCGGCTGGTGGACCTCACCGTGCCGCTGGTGCCGATGGCGCACCCGTACGCCCGCACCACACCGCTGGCCGTGCTGGCCGGCGACAACGACGACTTCACCGAGGCGGGCAAGCCGATCCTGCGCCACCCGGACGCCGGCCTGTACTTCCGCGAGCACGTCGACCGGCTCGGCATCGGCTCGTACGGGCACCGCGCGATGCCCGCCGGCGCGGCGGATCCGGGACAGCCGGGCGCCGCCTTCACCCCGGCCGGCTTCGAGGACGCGTGGGCCGCCGCCGTGGACCTGATGCCGGTACTGGGAGAGGCCAAGGTGGAGGACGGCGTCAACGGCCAGTTCCCCGTCACCCCGGACGGGATGCCGCTGCTCGGCGAGCACCCGGACCTCGACGGCTTCTGGCTGGCCGAGGCCGCCTCGGTCACGCACTCCGCGGGCGTCGCCAGGGAGGTGGCGCGCTGGCTGGTCGACGGGCAGCCGCAGCTCGACCTGCACGCGAGCGACCTCGCGCGGTTCGAGCAGGTGCAGCTGGCGCCGGACCACGTGCGCGAGCGATGCCTGCGCAGCTTCGTCGAGGTCTGCGACATCATCCATCCCCGGCAGCCGGCCGAGCAGCCGCGGCCGCTGCGCACGTCGCCGTTCTACGAGCGGCACACCGGGCTGGGCGCGTACTTCCTGGAGTCCGGCGGCTGGGAGCGGCCGCAGTGGTTCGGCGCGAACGAGAACCTGCCGGAGGTCGCTCAGGTGCCGGCCCGCGGCGGCTGGGCCTCCCGCTACTGGTCCCCGGTCGGCGGCGCCGAAGCGCTGGTGGCGCGCAAGCGGGTGGCGATGTTCGACCTGACCCCGGTGCGACGGCTGGAGGTGACCGGGCCCGGCGCGCTGCCGTTCCTGCAGGCGATGACCACGAACCAGCTCGACAAGCCGCCCGGCACGGTGACGTACACGCTGCTGCTGGGCGAGCACGGCGGCGTGCGCAGCGACCTCACCGTCGCGCGGCTCGGGGCCGAGCGGTTCCAGGTGGGCGTGAACGGCTGCCTCGACGTCGACTGGCTGCGCCGCCACCTGCCCGGCGACGGCGCGGTGCAGGTCCACGAGACCACCGCCGGCACCTGCGGCATCGGCCTGTGGGGCCCGCTCGCCCGGCAGGTGCTGCAACCACTGTCCACAACGGACTTCTCGCACGCCGGGATGGGCTACTTCCGGGCCCGGCGCGCGTATGTCGGCAACGTCCCGGTGATCGCGCTGCGACTGTCCACTGTGGGCGAACTGGGCTGGGAGCTGTACACCACCGCGGACCTGGGCCGCCGGCTGTGGGACACGCTGTGGGAGGCCGGGCAGCCGCACGGGGTGATCGCCGCCGGGCGCGAGGCCGTCTCGAGCATGCGGCTGGAGAAGGGCTACCGCTCGTGGGGCGCGGACGTCACCGCCGAGCACGACCCGTTCGAGGCCGGGCTGGGCTTCGCGGTGCGGATGGACAAGGGCTACTTCCTCGGCCGCGACGCGCTGCGCGGCCGGTCCGAGGCGACTGTCAGCCGGAAGCTGACCTGCCTGACCGTCGACGATCCGCAGGCCGTGGTGCTGGGCAAGGAACCGGTGTACGCCGAGGGGCGGCCCACGGGGTACGTCACCAGCGCCGCGTACGGGTACACGGTCGGCAAGAACATCGCGTACGCCTGGCTTCCGGTGGAGTACACCAGACCCGGGACGCCCGTGGAGATCGAGTACTTCGGCGCGAAAGTCCCCGCCGTGGTGGCCGTCGAGCCGCTGTTCGACGTGGGCAAGACGCGGTTGAGGAGCGCCGCGTAACGCCGGCTCAGGCGAGCAGGGACTTCGCGAGCGTCGGCAGGTCCACCCCGGCGACACCGTCGAGGACGTGCCACGGCGCGAGCCAGCCCGAAGCGGCCAGCTCGTCGTACACGGCGGCGCACCGTTGCTGCAGGGCGTCGTCGGACTCGAAGGCGTCGCGGGCACGGTCGGCTTCCGTCGCGGCGCGGCGGACCGCGCGTTCGGCGGCGACTTCGGGGGCCACGCGCAGGAGCAGGTGCGCGTCCGGGCGCGGCAGCGCGAACCGGCCGATCTCCAGGTCCCACACCCACTGCACCACTTCGCCGTCGGCGGACTGACGCAGGCGCGCGGCGGCGTACGCGGCATTCGAGGCGACGTAACGGTCGAGCAGCACCACGTCGTGCTCCGCCTGCAACGCCCGGATTTCGTCGGCGGCGCCGCTGCGGTCCAGCGCGTACAGCATGGCCATGCCGTACACCGAGTCGGCGAGGTCGCCGTGGCCGCGATGCAGGGCTTCACGCACGAGGTCGGCGTGGACGCTGCGGCCGTAACGCGGGAAAGCGAGAGTCGCGACGCTCGCCCCGATTTCGCCGAGGGCAGCGGTCAGCCCGTCCGCCAGGGTGCGCTTGCCCGCACCGTCCAGACCTTCGATCACGACCAGTCGCCCCACGCCGCCCAGCGTAACGGGGCGGGGCCGGGGATGGTCGACCGGCGGCCCGGCGGGAGGGACGGCACCGCCGGGCCGGCGGTCCGTCTAGGCGGCCTCGCGGCGCGCGTACACCAGGTATCCCGCGCCGCTCATGACCAGCAGGCCGGCGAGGATGACCAAGGCGATCCACGCGTCGTCGTGGGCCGGCGGCGCCTGGCCGCGGTTGTCGCCGTCGCGGGGCAGGACGTTGCTCACGAGGCTGTAGCTGTACGGGCCCGCGAGCTTGTCGGCGTCCTGGGCGGAGACCGTGTGCCGGTAGCCGGTGAGGACGGCGCGGTGGCCGCGCATCAGCAGGGCGCCGGACGACAACGCGAGCCCGGCGGCGGCGGTGCGCGCCCGGGCGAGGTCGGCGTTGCTGACTCCGGCGGGCTGCGCCGCGCCCGCGCCCGGTGCCGTCGCCAGCAACGCCAAGCCCGCAAGCACCACGAGCACCAGGAGGCGGCGGCTGATCGCGCCGTCCCGGTGAGTGCGTGCGTCCAGGTGAAGCCCGGTGTCCTCCGACTGCAGAGCACGTCCTGAGTGGACGCCGGCGGAACGAATCCGTATCGACATCACCGCCACGGACCCCTTTCGCCGCACGTCACGAACCCGGCCATCGGTCGTCACAACGGTGAACAGTGCGGTGACCGAGAGCAAGGTGCTCTTCCGGTGATCAGGGTGTTCCGGGGTTGTTGTGGAACACGGAACGGGCACCCTTCCGTGGCCAACCACCCCAAACGGGGGTCGGACCGACTACCGTGCGCTGCTAACGTGAACGTTCCGCGGTGTTCACGCCCAGCGCAGACACTGGTCGGGTGAAGGGACAAGCGGTGGCACAAGACAGGGAAGGTCCACTGATCATCGAACCTGCCCGGCGGGGCGCGAACGACCTGCCGACCGAGCTGGCCGACGCGCTGCGGACCGGGGAATTCCACCTGGTGCTGAGGCTCGCCATCGGCCACCGCGGCCTGTCGCTGGCCCGGCTGCGGGCCCACCTCGCGCTCCGGGGTGTCCAAATCGGACAGTCGACGCTCAGCTATTGGCAGCGCGGTCTGCGCCAGCCCGAAGTGCCCAAGGCGCTGCCGGCCGTCCGCGCGCTGGAATCGGTGCTGCAACTGCCCGCCGACTCGCTGGTGGTGCTGATCGGCCCGCGCTCGGCGCGCCCGCGCGGGCACCAGGCCGCGGTGTCGTTCTACGACCTGCGCTCGGGCGACGTCGGTTCGATCGTCGACAAGCTGCTCACCGACCTGGGCGTGCTGCCGTCGGCCAGCCACTCGAACGCCGACCTCGAACTACTGTCGGTGCACGACACCATCACGCTGGACGCCGAACGGCGGCAGGTGAGCATCCGGACGCGCCTCGTCGTGCGCGCGCGGCGGCATGGTCCAGACCGCTACGTGACCGTGTACAGCGGCGATCCGGGCTGCCGCATCGACGACGTCGAGATCATCACCGCGGAAGGCTGCCGCGTCGGGCGCATCCGGCGCCACCCCGGCGGCGAGATCATGGCGACCGAACTGCTCTTCGACCGCAAACTCGGCGAGGGCGACGTCCACGTCTTCTGCTTCGAAATGCGCGACGACTCGGGCGCGGTCTGCCCCGGCTACTACCGCATGCTGCGCGACCAGTGCTCCAGCTACCTGCTGCAGATGCAATTCGCGGCCGAGGCCATGCCCGCCCGCTGCACCCGCGAAATCCGCGCCCGCGACGACGCCATCCCCGTCGAAACCGAAGAACTCCCGTGCGACACGGGCGGCGTGACCAGCGGCTACTTCCGCGACCCCGGGCCCGGACTGGCCGGGATCGCGGTGGAGTGGAACTGAGGCGACGGCTTCCCGCGAAGGTGCGGACCGGGCCTGGCGCCTGAAAACGCTCGCCGTCAAGGCCTCCTTACCCGCGTCGGACGCGGGCAAGGAGGCCTTGACGGGCTCTGGTCGAGGACGGCCGAGGCGTCCGCGGATCCGGCCGGTTCGCTTGGAACTGCGGCCACGGTGTTTCCACCGGCGCCGTGCCGAACCGGCTTCCCGCCAACACCCGTCCGGCGTCAGGGCAGGTCGAAGCCGTTGACCCCCGGCTGCCGCCGGGCAGTTCCGTCCGGCCTGTCGGCGACAGCTTGCAGCACCTCGACGACCAGGGCGTTCATGCTGCACCCATCCGTCTTGGCCTTCGCCTTCAGCAGTGTGTGCAGTTCGTCGTCGATCCGGGTCATCATCCGCTTCATGCCGCCATGCTCGCTGTTGGCAAATGCAGGCGAAAGGCCGCCCCGGACACCCTCCGGAGCGGCCTTTCGCCAGAAAAAACGCCTAAGAACTCAGTACCGGTAATGCTCCGACTTGAACGGGCCCTCGACGTCCACGTCGATGTACTCCGCCTGGTCCTTGGTGAGCTTGGTCAGCTCGCCGCCGAGGGCGTCGAGGTGGATGCGGGCGACCTTTTCGTCGAGTTTCTTCGGGAGGCGGAAGACCTCCTTGTCGTACTCCTCGTGCTTGGTGAAGAGCTCGATCTGCGCGATCACCTGGTTCGAGAAGCTGTTCGACATCACGAACGACGGGTGGCCGGTGGCGTTGCCGAGGTTCAGCAGCCGGCCCTCGGACAGCACCAGGATGGTGTTGCCGTTCGGGAACACCCACTCGTCGACCTGGGGCTTGATGTTCACCCGGCGGATGCCCGGGTAACGCGCCAGGCCGGCCATGTCCAGCTCGTTGTCGAAGTGGCCGATGTTGCCCAGGATCGCCTGGTGCTTCATCTGCGCCATGTGCTCGACCATCACCACGTTCTTGTTGCCGGTGGTGGTGATCACGATGTCGGCCTCGCCGAGCACGTTCTCGAGCCGCTTGACCTGGTAGCCGTCCATCGCGGCCTGCAGGGCGCAGATCGGGTCGATCTCGGTGATGATCACGCGCGCGCCCTGGCCGCGCAGGGACTCCGCGGCGCCCTTGCCGACGTCGCCGTAGCCGCAGACCACGGCGACCTTGCCGCCGATCAGCACGTCGGTGCCGCGGTTGATGCCGTCGATCAGGGAGTGGCGGATGCCGTAGCGGTTGTCGAACTTCGACTTGGTCACCGCGTCGTTCACGTTGATCGCCGGGAAGAGCAGCTCACCCGCGGCCGCGAGCTGGTACAGCCGCAGCACGCCGGTGGTGGTCTCCTCGGTGACCCCGCGGATCCCCGCGCCGACGGTGGTCCACTTCGAGTTGTCGGCCGCGGTGGAGGCGCGCAGCAGCTCCAGGAAGACCTTCCACTCGTCGGGGTCGTTGTCGTCGGTGGACGGCACCGCGCCGGCCTTCTCGAACTCCGTGCCCTTGTGCACGAGCATGGTGGCGTCACCGCCGTCGTCCAGGATCATGTTCGGGCCTTCGCCGTCCCAGGTGAGCATCTTCTCGGTGCACCACCAGTACTCCTCCAGCGACTCGCCCTTCCAGGCGAACACCGGCACGCCCTTGGGCTCCTCGGGGGTGCCGTGCGGGCCGACGACCACGGCGGCGGCCGCGTGGTCCTGGGTGGAGAAGATGTTGCAGGAGGCCCAGCGGACCTCGGCGCCGAGCGCGACCAGCGTCTCGATCAGCACGGCGGTCTGGACGGTCATGTGCAGCGAGCCGGAGATCCGCGCGCCCCGCAGCGGGTAGACCTCGGCGTACTCCCGGCGGAACGCCATCAGGCCCGGCATCTCGTGCTCGGCCAGGCGGATCTCCTTGCGGCCGAACTCGGCGGCTTCGAGGTCGGCGACGGCGAACTCGATGCCGCCCCGGGTGTCGTGCCGCTTGGCAACGCTTTCGGGGGTCATAGTGCGGTTCCTCCAAGGATTGATGGCACCTGAACAGTACCGTTGTCGGCTCGACACCCACACGATCGGATTAGGAGACCCTTACCGTGCCCGCCCCACTGCCCGGCCCTGACACCCGCATCGTCGAGCTCAGGGTGGCCGGACTAGCAGGCACGCAGGGCGAAACCCTGCTCGACGCGGTTTCGACGGTGGATGTCGCGGGTGACGGGATCGGCCGGGTGGTGCGCCCGGCGGACCGGCTGCGGCGCCCGGCCCCGGGGCCGGTGGTGCCCGCACTGGGCCGGTCCATCCCGCGCACGCTCGAAGGATACCTGTGGAGCCGGATGACCTCCGGCACTGCCGCGAAGGCCACCTGGGCGCTGCTGTTCCCGTTCTCCCTGGCCAATGTCGCGTTCTGGATGCTGCCGCCGGTCCGGCGCGCGCGGTGGCTCGGCGGCCTGTGCCGCGGGCTGCTGCGCGTGGCTTCCGTGCTGCTCACGATGCTGCTGCTCGGCCAGATCGCGGCGACCGCGCTCGACCTGTTCGCGACGCAGTGCCTGGCACCGGGCACCGGTTGCCTGCCGTGGGTGCCCTCGGGGCTGCGGAGTTCAGCGCCACGGCTGGGGGTCGGCGGGGTGCCGCTGCTGCTGGTGATCTTTGTCCTGCACCGGATTTCGTCGGCGAACTGGCAGGTGCACGCGCCCGAGACCCGCAAACGCACGTCACCGATGCAGCTGCGCGCGGACCCGGAAGCCCCGGGCATGTCGGCGACGCACACCGTCGCGGCGCTCGCGTGCGTCTCGCTGCTGCTGCTCGGCGGGCCGTTCCGGGTGCCGTCCGGCACGCTCGACCTGATCGCCTGGATCTGTGTGCTGGCACTGGTGCTGACGGTGATAGTGGGCGCGGCCGTCGGCAGTGACCCCGGACGGATCGCGCGCCGCAGCCTGATCACCTTCGCCACGCTGCTGTTCATCGCGGCCGCGGTGCTGGCCGCGCCGCTCCCGGCACGCGGCGGGCTGCCGGGCACCGACGCGACCGTCGAAGGCCTCGGCGGCGCGCTGCTCGTCGTCACGGTGCTGTTCGCGCTCGCGCTGGTGCCGGCCGCGCTGCTGGCCCGGCCGCTGTGGAAGAAGCGGCCGCATCGGCTGCGCCCGTGGCTCGGCGGCTGGGCCGCGGCGCCGGTGCTCGCCCTCGCCGGCTTGCTGGGCGGCGGTTTCGGCGCGGGGCTGGCGGTCGCCGTCCGGCGCCTGCTCGGCACCGAAGGGCTGCGGCTGCCCACGACGTACGACCTGATCACGGTCCTCTGGGGCGGCGGGCTCGCGCTGATCGTGGTGCTGAGCGTGGCCGGGTTCGCGATCGCGGTGCCGCTGCGCCGGTGGCGGCGCGGCATCCCGGCGATCGTCGAGCTGATGGAGCACGACCTCAAGCAGGAGACCGCCGCCGCGCGCGCCTGGGCCCGGTCGGCCTGGGAGCGGCGGCACCTGCACCACCTGGCTTTGATCGTGGCGATGGCCCTGTCCGTCGGCGGCGCGGCGCTGCTCGTGGTGCGGTTCGGCTTCAACACCCGGCCGGACTGGTTCACGCCGGTCGCGGCCGTCGGCGTTTTCGCGCTCGGCGGCTTGGCCGCGGGACTCGTGCGGGTCGTCTACTCCGCCGCCCGGGAACCGCAACGCGGGCGGCATCTCGGCATGTTGTCGGACCTGGTCTCGTTCTGGCCGCGCGCCGCGCATCCGACCGTGCCGCCGTGTTACGCGCTGAAGGTCGTGCCGGAGCTGGCCGGACGCGTCAAGGAGCACCTCGCCGAGCCGGGCACGCGGGTGGTGCTGGCCGGGCAGAACCTGGGCAGCCTGCTCACCGTGCTCACGGCCGCGCGGCTGATGGCGGAGCTGCCCGAGGACGAGCGCGAGCGCGTCGGGCTGCTGACCGCGGGCTCGCCGCTGCAATGGGGTTATCAACGGGCGTTCCCCGCGATGCTGCCGGAGGAGTCGCTGGCCGGGTTGTTCGGCGACCTCGACGGCCGCTGGCGCGCGCTGTGCCGGGGCACGGACATCTTCGGCGGCGGCGTGACCACCTGGCGGCACAAGGTTTCCGGCCGCCACCTGATCGGCGACGGCTACCTGTCCGACGGCGGCTCGGGCCCGCTCGAGACGACGTCGGAGTCCTCCGGCGTGCTCGTGCTGGGCGGCGACCACTGGCTGCCCGACCCCTTGCGCGGCCCGGACGGCCGGACTCGCTGGGCGCCGGGAGTGCTCAAGCACACGGACTACGTCGCCGACCCCGAATGGGACCACGCCGTCGCGATGGCCGCGGGCCTCGGCCGGCCGAGTACCTGGGCGTCCCGGCACGGCGAGCAGGGCTCGTTGTTCGGCGATCTGCCGCGCCCGCGCTGAAACCCTTGCCCCATAAGGAAAAGGGGGCCTCCGCTCGTGGGCGAACGAGCGGAGGTCCCCTTCACCGGGAATCCTTGTTACGTCAGTTGGTGCCGCGACGGCGCAGCTTCAGCAGCGCCAGCAGGCCTCCACCCAGGACCAGCAGCAGGCCACCGGTCCAGACCAGCCACATGTTGTCGAAACCGGTGTTGGCGAGGCCGCCGCCGGTGCCGCTCTCGTTGCCGGCCGGCACGACTGCCGGGGCGCTGGTGCTGGTCGGCGTCGAGGTCTCGGCCGGAGCCGAGGTCGGGGCCGCGGTCGGCGTGCCGGACGGCTGCGACGGCTTGGTCGGCTCCGTCGTCGGCGCCTTCTCGGTGCCACAGGCGAACCAGTGGTCGACCTTCGGCTGGCTGTGGTCGAAGCTGAACGGCGCGATCAGGTCGTTCCAGGGCAGGTCCTTGCCCAGTGTCTGACCCTGCGCACCCTTCTTGCCCGGCACGTACACCGCGTGGCCGTCGTCGCCGCCGACGACGACGATCGCCTCGACCGTCACGCCTTCCTTGACGCCGGTGATGCTCACGGACTTGCTCTTGGGGCCACCGGTGAAGGTGAAGTCACCCTGGTCGAGCGTCTTGCCGCTGATGCCGCGGATGTCGGAGCACTTGGTGACGTCGGTGCCCGGCGTGGGGTTCGCGCGGCCGTCGCCCGACGTGCACGCGAGGGCGGACGTCGCCGACCCGAGCAGGGCGAGACCGGCCACGGCGGCGATGGTCAGACCGGCGCGAACGGGTCGTCTGGACATGGTGGGCATGAGGAACTCTCCTGTACCGAACGGGGGACATCGAGCAAGATCAGTGCACCCTCTGTGGATTCCCCTGCCACTCACCGCGTGAATTACACCGAAGTGATTAACCCGTCAGAGGGAGTCAAGGCTCGGAAGGTATCGCATATGGGTCAGACGGTCACCCAGCGTCCGAGAGCCGATCCAAAGCGAGACGCGTCGGTTATCGTTCCGTGACAAATCTGCGCTTATGTCCCGAATCGGTTACCTCGGGCAACCTCGCCGGGACTTGGTGAATCCCCAGGTCAGGACACGAAACGGCCCGCCGTCCCGAGGGGGACGACGGGCCGTGACGAGTGCAGTTGCGGTCAGTCTTGCGAAGCCGCCGGAGGCCCTTCGGGCTCGCCAGCGTGCGAAGCGGTGGGCGCCTCGCCCGCGGCCTGGCGCTTGCCCAGCAGCGAATGCCGCCGGCTGTAGGCAAAGTAGATCACCACGCCCACGACCATCCACACGATGAACCGCAGCCAGGTCAGCACGGTCAGGTTCAGCATCAGCCACAGGCAGGCCACGATCGCCAGCACCGGGATCACCGGCATCCACGGCACCCGGAACGCCCGCGGCAGGTCCGGGCGCGTCCGGCGCAGCACCATCACGCCCGCCGACACCAGGATGAACGCGAACAGCGTGCCGACGTTGACCATCTCCTCCAGCTTGTCGGCCGGGAAGAACGTCGCCGCGAGGGCGACCAGGCCGCCGACCACCAGCGTCGCGCGCTTCGGCGTGCCGCTGCCGCCGGTCTTGGCCATGCTGCGCGGCATCAGGCCGTCACGCGACATCGCGAAGATGATCCGGACCTGGCCGAGCATCAGCACCATGACCACCGTGGTGAGGCCGGCCAGCGCGCCGAACGAGATGATGTTCGCGGCCCAGTCCACGCCGTTGGCGGAGAACGCCGTGGCGAGGGTCTTGTGGCTGCCGTCGCCCGCCGAAGTCGCCAAGTCCTTGTAGGACACCATTCCGACGACCACCAGCGACACCGCGACGTACAGGATCGTGACGATCGCCAGCGAGCCGAAGATGCCGCGGGGCACGGACTTCTGCGGGTTGCGCGTCTCCTCGGCGGTGGTCGCGACGATGTCGAAGCCGATGAACGCGAAGAACACCAGCGAGGCGCCGGCCAGCAGGCCGAACACCCCGAACGAACTGCTGCCGCCGCCCGCGATGAGCGAGAACAGCGACTGGTCGACACCGGTCTCCGAGGAGGCGGAGGCGCCCTGGCCGGGCGGGGTGAACGGGGTGTAGTTCGCGCCCTTGATGTAGAAGAGGCCGAGCACGATCACGAACAGCACCACGGCGACCTTGACGCCGGTGATCACCATGGAGAACCGCGAGGACAGCTTGGTGCCGATCGCCAGCAGCGTGGTCAGCACGGCGACCAGGACGAACGCGCCCCAGTCGACGGTCACGCCGCCGAGGTCGAACGTCGTCTTGGTGCCCTGGCCGAACAGGTAGCCCAGCACCGTCTCGAGGTAGACCGACCAGCCCTTGGCCACCGCGGCGGCGCCGACGGCGAGCTCCAGGATCAGGTCCCAGCCGATGATCCACGCGACGAACTCGCCGAACGTGGCGTACGAGAACGTGTACGCGCTGCCCGCGACCGGAACGGTGGAGGCGAACTCGGCGTAACACAGCGCGGCGAGCGCGCAGGCGATCGCCGCGAACACGAACGCGAGCGACACCGACGGGCCCGCGTAGTCACCGGCCGTGCGCGCGGTGAGCGTGAAGATGCCCGCGCCGATGACCACCGCGACGCCGAACACAGTCAGGTCCCAGGCGCTCAGGTTTCTTCGGAGCTTGGTGTCCGGTTCATCGGTGTCCGCCATGGACTGCTCGATGGACTTCGTGCGCCACAAACCCGTCCCGGGCAACGTGAACCTCCTGCGGTGACCTGCGTGAATCGGGGTAAATCACCCTATCGCGTCAACCCCGGCACGGCCCAGCAGAGTCACCGCGTCAGGCCGGCGTGCGATCGAGGTCCGGCTCCAGGTAGATCAGCGCCGCGACCGGGACCTTCGCGCGGACGCGGGCCTCGGCGTCGTCGATGGCCTCGGCGACCTGCGCGGTGTCGAGGCCGGGCACCAGCGCGAGCTTGGCGGCCACGAGCAGCTCGTCCGGGCCGAGGTACTGGGTGCGGATGTGGATCACGCGCTCGACCTTGCCCGCGGCCAGCTCGTCGATGATCGTCGCCAGGTCGGTGTCGGTGGCGCCCTCGCCGATCAGCAGGCTCTTCATCTCCACGATCAGGATCACCGCGATGATGCCGAGCAGCACGCCGATCATCACGGTGCCGAGGCCGTCCCACACCGGGTCGCCGGTCAGGGTGGACAGCCCGACGCCCAGCAGCGCGAACACCAGGCCGATCAGCGCGCCGCTGTCCTCCAGCAGCACCACCGGCAGCTCGGGCTCCTTGGCCTGGCGGATGAACCGCCACCAGCCGGCGTTGCCCTTGATCTTCCTCGACTCGCCGACGGCGGTGTAGAAGCTGTAGCCCTCCAGGCCGATCGCCACCACGAGGATGATCACCGCGACGATCGGCGAGTCCAGCGGCTCCGGTGCGATGACCTTGTGGATGCCCTCGTACAGCGCGAACGCGGAGCCGAGCGTGAACAGCATCAGCGCGACGATGAACGAGTAGAAGTACCGCTCCCGCCCGAAGCCGAACGGGTGCTCGCGCGTAGCCTGCCGCCGCGACGTCTTCTGCCCGAGCAGCAGCAGCCCCTGGTTCGACGTGTCGGCCAGCGAGTGCACCGACTCCGCCAGCATCGACGAGGACCCGGTCACCAGGAACCCGGCGAACTTGGCCACCGCGATCCCGGCATTGGCCGCGAGTGCCGCGACGATCGCCTTCGTACCGCCACCAGCTGACACTGTCTGCTCCCCTGTTTCCGCGGACGGGCCACCCGCTTGCGCCGGATCACCGCTGGGCCGGATGCCTGAATTGCCCGATCGGAGCCTAGAGGATCAGCTGGGGGTCCGAAGCCGCGGCTACTCCTCGCAGGTACCGGCAGTAGCGCGGAACAACTGGGCCCGGGCCCCGTCCAGCGGACGGACTTTGACGGCCGGGTCGGCGGCCGGGAGCCAGACCGACTGGCCGCGGCGCAGCTCGATCCGCTCGCCGTCGTCGGCGGTCACCAGGAGGTCGCCGGCGGTGCAGAGCAGGATCTGGGGGCCGGCGGAGTCGACCTCGATTTCGGTGGGGTCGTCGGCGGTCCACTCGACGCGCGAGAGCTCGAATTCCGGGGCGTCGGTGTGGTAGACGGCCATCCGGTCATCCGCGCATTCACCGGGCTGCACCGGCATTTCGCCGCACGCGAAGTCGACCACGCGCAGCAGCTCGGGCACGTCCACGTGCTTCGGCGTGAGGCCGCAGCGCAGGATGTTGTCCGAGTTGGCCAGGATCTCCACGGCGGTGCCGCTGAGGTACAGGTGCAGGTTGCCGGCCGGCAGGTAGATCGCCTCGCCCGCGCGCAGGGTCAGGCGGTTCAGCAGCAGGGCCGCGAGCACGCCGGCGTCACGCGGGTGCGCCTCGCCCAGCTCCAGGATCGTGCGGCACTCGGTCGCGAACTCGCCGTGCTCCTTGACATGTTGGACGCAGGCGTCGAGCACCTCCGGCAGCAGCCCGTCCAGCGAGGGCTGCGGCAGCGTGATCCACGTGGTGAACAGCGCGCGCAGCCCGGACGGGTCCGGCTGCGCCTCGAGCAGGCCGGTGTACTTCGCCAGGCCCGGCGTCTCGATCGCCTTCAGCAGCTTCATGGTGCGGCCCGGGTCCCGGAATCCGGCCAGCGCATGGAATTCCGTGAGCGCGCAGACCAGCTCCGGCTTCGCCGTCGGGTCCGGGTAGTTGCGGTTCGAGGCGTCCCGCGGAATCCCCAGCCGCTCCTCGCGCGCGTGCCCTTCGGCGGCCTGCGCGGCCGAAGGGTGCGCCTGCATCGAAAGCGGTTCCTCGGCGGCCAGGATCTTCAGCAGGAACGGCAGCCGGCCGCCCCAGCGTTTCGCGCAGCGTTCGCCGAGCTGGCCGACCGGATCGGCGTCGACCAGTTCGAGCAGGCTCCGTTCCGTGCCGTCCGGGCCGATCACGTGGGACGGGTCGCCCGGGTGGGCGCCCATCCACAGCTCGGCCTCGGGGTGCGGCGCCGGCACCGGACGCCCCAGCAGCTCCGGGATCGCGGTGCGCGATCCCCAGGCGTACGGCCGTACGGCGTTGCGCAACAGCTCCACTGTCACCTCAACTCCCAATCCTTCCCGTCGGCCGGAGCCGACGTGGTGCGCCGCGGCACCCTCGCGCGCCGGCTCGTCGTTACGCCGTGGCCGGCTCGTAGCGTCCGGCACCACCGATGCTGCCTGCTGCAAGCCCGAGATAAACAGCAGAAAGTTCGAATCTCAGCGCCAGCACGGCCGCGCGGACGATCTCGTCCGACTCGAACTCCTCCGCCGGCGCGATCACGTCCACCCCGGGCAGCAGCTCCTCGGCCTCGAACCGCGCGGCCTCGGCGGCCTGCCCGGTCCGCACCGAGAGCAGCAGCACCCGGGTCTCGGTGCCTTCCGGTGAGTCGTCCGGGTCGGCGAAAATGTCACGTCCCCCGCCGCCCGACTGCGCCCGGATGCGCAACGCCGGCCGCGCGAGCGCCTGCCGGTAGTCCTCCACGTCGCACACCATCGCCGCGTGGGCCGCGTACGCGTGCGCCGCGTGCTCCCCGACGGCGACCGCCACCGGGTCCAGCCCCCACAGCAGCGGCACCCGGTCGGCAACGCGCAAGGCCAGCGCCTTCGCCGGGTTCGCGAACGAATCCCGGGCCAGATAGTCCTTCTCGGCCTCGAGGTCCAGCTGGTCGGCCAGCGCCTGGACGTCGGCGACCAGCAGCCCCAGCGCGTTCGCCGTGAGCAGCCCGGCGGCGAGCCCGCGTGGGAACGCCAGCTCCGGCGGCACCGGCACGCGCGGGGCGAGCACCAGGCCCTTGCCCGCGACTGCAGCGGCGACGGGGCCGTCCGGCGGCGCGGACAGCACCACGGAAGCGCCGAACCGGGCCGCCCGCTCCAGCGAAGCGGCCAGCTCGCGGTCACCCGCATCGTCGGTGTGCGCGAAGACCACGTCGAGCGCGCCGATCCACGACGGCACTGCCTCGGCCACCACCACCGGCACCGGGCACGACGGCGCGAGCAGGGCCGCGAGCAGGCGGGTCAGCGTCCGGCTGACACCCGGCCGGTCGATCAGCACCACCGAGCGCGGCCGTCCGACGTCGAGCCGGTCGCTCAGCCCGATCTCGGCCGCGGCCTCGGCGGCGGCCCGGACCTGCGCGCCCGCCATCGCGGCGGCACGCAGCAGCCCCGCGCTGTCGGCCTCGGCCAGCCGCGCGGGATCGTCAAGCAGGGAATCGTCAAGCACTGTCGGCATGGCTGTCATCCGGGTCTCCCGTGGCATCGCCCTGGCCGGGCGCCTGCCCGTCGACTACGGCCTCGTCCAGCAGCAGGACGGGGATCCCGTCGCGGACCGGGTACACCCGGCCGCACTCGGTGCAGGTCAGCGCCTCGGCCTCCGGGTCGGCCGGGGTGCCGGGCCGCAGGGGCGCGTGATCCGCCGACGGGCAGGCGAGGATCTCCAGCAGCTGTGCGTCAAGCGTGATGGCCATGGTTCCTCCATACCACGCGCAGGTGGGTGGTGACGGGCGTTTCCCGGCTACGGTTCGGCCAGGAAAAGACCCTCGGCACGGCCTCTTCAGGCCCGGACAATGGACAGCACGTCGTCGGTCAGCGCCTCGACCGCGGCGCGGTCGGCGGCCTCCACGTTCAGCCGCAGCAGCGGCTCGGTGTTGGACGGGCGCAGGTTGAACCAGGCGCCGCCCGGCAGCTGCACGGTCAGCCCGTCCAGCTCGTCGATCTCGACGCCGGACTTGTCCGCGTACGCGTCCTTGACCGCCATCATGCGCGCGACCTGGTCGGTGACCGTCGAGTTGATCTCGCCGGACGCGGCGTAGCGGGAGAAGTCCTGGGTGAGCGCGGACAGCGGGCCGTCCTGCTCGCCCAGCGCGGCCAGCACGTGCAGCGCGGCCAGCATGCCGGTGTCGGCGCGCCAGAAGTCGCGGAAGTAGTAGTGCGCGGAGTGCTCGCCGCCGAAGATCGCGCCGGTGCGCGCCATCTCGGCCTTGATGAACGAGTGCCCCACGCGCGTGCGCACCGGCTTGCCGCCGTGCTCGGCGACGATCTCCGGCACGCCCTTGGAGGTGATCAGGTTGTGGATGACCGTGCCGCCCGGCTCCTTGACCAGCTCGCGCACGGCCACCAGCGCGGTGATCGCGCTCGGCGAAACCGGCTCGCCGCGCTCGTCGACCACGAAGCAGCGGTCGGCGTCGCCGTCGAAGGCCACGCCCGCGTCCGCGCCGACTTCGCGGACCTTCGCCTGCAGGTCGACGATGTTGGCCGGGTCGAGCGGGTTGGCCTCGTGGTTCGGGAAATTGCCGTCGAGCTCGAAGTACATCGGGACGATCTCGATCGGCAGCCCGTCGAAGACCGTCGGCACGGTGTGCCCGCCCATGCCGTTGCCGGCGTCGACCACGATCTTCAACGGCCGCGAGCCGGACAGGTCGACGAGGTTGCGCAGGTAGGCGGCGTAGTCGTGGAGCACGTCCTGCTCGGAGACGGTGCCGCGCTTGCCCTCGAACGACGGCACACCCTGCTCGACGGTGTCGCGGATCTCGGCGAGGCCGGTGTCCTGCCCGACCGGGGCGGCGCCGGCGCGGCACATCTTGATGCCGTTGTACTTGGCCGGGTTGTGGCTCGCGGTGAACATCGCGCCCGGCAGGTTGAGCGAGCCCGAGGCGAAGTACAGCTGGTCCGTGCTGGCCAGGCCGATCGAGACCACGTCGATGCCCTGCGAGGTCACGCCGTCGGCGAACGCGGCGGACAGCTCCGGCGAGGAGTCGCGCATGTCGTGGCCGATCACCACGGCCGGCGCCTCGGGCTTGATGAGCAGGGCGAACGCGGCGCCGAAGTCACGGACGAGGGCCGCGTCGAGCTGCTCGCCGACCACGCCGCGAATGTCGTAAGCCTTCACGATGCCCGAAAGGTCTGGCACGCCGTCTCCCCGCCGATAGTCGTCCCGGCGCCGGACGCGCCGCGCGGAAAGCCTACCGGCGGGAGCCTGGTTCAGGCGCGCCCGGGGAGCACGCGGAGATGGCCGCGCCTGCCGGACGGGGCGTCGGGCTCCGGCGGAGGGGCCGGGCGGTCCGAGCGGCCGGCCTCGCGCACGGCCTCGGCCAGCGCGGTCAGCTCGTCGTTCGAGGGGTCCGGAGCGGCGAAGGCGCCCTCGTGGCGCACGACCTCCCAGCCCTTGGGCACGGTGAGCCGGAGTGCGTGGGCTTCACAGAGGTCGTACGAATGCGGTTCGGACGCGGTGGCGAGGGGGCCGACGACGGCGGTCGAATCGCTGTAGGCATACGTGAGCGTGGCGACAGCGGGCTCGGGGCAACCCGTTCGCGAACATTTCCGTACGCTCCGCACGATCGAGAACGATAGCGCGTCGTGGCAAGGGGGCACCGGCGACACGCGCGTGGGGCCGGTGACCGCATAGACTTACCCGGTGGCGACGGCTCGTGACTACCGACAGCGGCGGCGTCTGCGCAGGGACCGGCACGGCCGGGGCCTGCGCGGGACGCTCTATCCGGCGTCCCTGCCCGCTGCCGCGAGCCGGGCGGAGCGGTTCGACGCGCTGGTGCTCGACGCGCTCGAGCCGATCGAGGCCCGCTGGCGCCACGAGCTGACCACGCTGGACGTGGCGGTCGACGACGTCCCGGAGGTCAACGCGGACAGCCGCGCCCCGATCGACGGCGTCCTGCACGACGGCGCCGTGCCGCTCTCGCGCCTGGTCCCGGCCGGGGTCGACCGGGCCGGCCTGCCGACGCGCGCCCGGATCGTGCTCTACCGGCGCCCGCTCGAAGCCCGCGCCAAGGACCCCGGCGAGCTGGCCGACCTGGTGCACGACGTGCTCGTGGAACAGGTCGCGGGCTACCTGGGCGTCGAACCGGACGTCATCGAAGGCGACTGACCTCCGGCCCAGCCCGGCCCGGCCCGATGCGCCCCAATGTGGCGTTCGGTGCGTGGAATCGGGGCTGGGCGCGGAGCGTCTCCGTTGAGGGTGGTGGTGGGGCAGGACTGGAGCACCCAACGCCACATTGGGGCGCTTCAGGCAGTGCGGCGACGCCGGGGCGGCACCGCGGTCAGCGCGGTGAACAGCACCGCGGCGAGCTGCACGAGCAGCAGCAGACCCCGTTCAGTACCCGGGAAAGTCACCGAAACCTCCGACGGCGACGGCGGGATCGAGACCGCGACCTGGTGCCCCCAGGCGGGCACGATCGGCACCGCCTTGCCGTTCACCGTCGCCTGCCAGCCTGCTTCCTGCTCGGCGGCGAGGACCAGCAGCCGTCCGGTCGGGCCGTCGGAGGCGCGGACGCGGACGTCCGGCAGCCGGGCGTCGACCGGGGACACGCCGGGGGACGCGCCAGGCGCGCCGCCGCCGGTGACCGCCTGCTTGGCCAGTTCCGGGGAGATCAGCTCGACCCCGCCGGACTTCGCCACGAGCTTGAGCACCGGGCGGCCGTCGGACATCGGGGCGGCGGTGGCCGCCAGGTCGCCGGCGATCGCCGTGAACGGCCGCAAATCCGTGCCCTGCGGGAAGACCACGTACTGCACGCCGGACGCCGAGGCGGCGGCGAAGGCGCGCTTCACCGCGTTCGCGTCGCCCTGCCCGAGGTCGCGGCGCCAGCCGGCGAGCCGGTCCGGGGTGCCGGGGGTCGGCGCCAGCTCGTCGTCGCCGAACAGCGCGAGTCGCCCGCCGGTCTGGCGCGGCGGCTCCCCCAGCCGGCTCAAGTCGAGCACCGCGCGTCCCGAAGCAGCGATGTCGGCCGCCACCTCCGGCGCGAGCTGGGCCGGCGGCTGCGCGGTCAACGGACCTTCGTGCCCGGTCACGACGGCGCCCGCGCCGAGCGCGGCGAGCACCACCACACCGGCGATCCCGGCCGCTTTCGGCAGCCAGGGCGCCGGCATGCCGGACGAGCCGCCGCGCTGCCAGGTGGCGAGCACCGCCCACAGCAGCCCGGCGCCGACCACCAGCAGCGGCACGCCGGTGTAGCCGGTCGCGGCCGCGCCGCCGTGCAGGGGCGTCACCGGGATCTGCCGCACGAGCACCACGCCGAGCACGCCCAGCACGGCGAGCGCGAGCCCGCCGGCCACCCGCCGCGTCGGCCGGACCACGAGCGCGACGATCGTCGCCGCCAGCACCACCACGCCGATCGGCCAGGCGCCGGGCCCGCCCGGGGTGAGCCCGGCCAGATCGGTGCCGGACGCGGGCGCGGCCGGCCCGCCGAGGCCGTGCAGCAGCAGTTCGGGGTGCTTCAGCAGCACCGTCGGCCACGGCAGCAGCAGCACCAGCGGCAGGATCACCACGATCCCGACCGACGCCACGCGGCGCGCGAGCCCGGTCGGGGCCGGCAGCACGACAAAGCCGATCAGCAGGCCGGCCAGCGCCAGCGCGTGCGCGAGCGGCGAGAACGCGCCGAGCAGCGCAACACCGAACGCGGACAACGCCGAGACGTGCAGCCACCGCGTGCCCGGCCGGGTCAGCAGCCGCGTGATCCCGGCGACCACCAGCGGCAGCACGAGGTGGACCACCACCACGTCGAGCCGCCCCTGCGCGACGGACGCCGTGGCCGCCGGCAGCAGCGCGTACGTCGCCGCGACGACCGCGCGCACCCAACGCCGCACGGGAAGCTTGCGCGTGGCCGCGTACGCGCTCAGCCCGGCCAACGGGATGTCGCCGATGAGCAGGATCGCCACCAGCGCGGCGGGCCCGCCGATCGGCGTGAAGATCGCGCCGATGGTGCCGAGCACGGGCAGCGTTGCCGGCGCCGGCGCGCCCGTGCCGCCACCGATCGCGTGCCACGGCGAGAGGTAGGCCGACCAGATCTCGCCGAGCCCGCCGACCGGCAGCAGCCCGCCGCCGGACAGGTCGAGCCCGAGCCGTCCGGCGTTGACCGCCAGCGCGAGCGCGATCAGCACCACGGCGAGGACAAACGGCGGCGCGAACACCGTCGCGGCGAGCACGCGCCGGCGGTTCACCTCCACGAAGACCAGTTCCGGCTCGCCTGAAGCCGGGGCCGGGCGCGGCACCGGCGACGGCCGGGCGTCCTCGGTCTCCAGCGGCTCGGCGCCCTCACTGTCCTCAGTGGCCGGTGCCTCGTCACGCGTCGGCGCCTCCGGCAACGCGACGGCGACGACCGTGCCGGGCCGCCGCAGCCCGGAGCCTCGGGCGCTCAGTCCCCGCAACGCCCCGGCGGGCAGCGCGTCGGGCCCGACCGGCCGGCCGGCGGTCGCGGCGAGCGCCTCCGGCGGGATCCACGCCGAGTCCTGCTGGACGCCCTCGGGGACCGTGCCGAGCGCCATGTCGCTCTCCACGCCCTTGCGCACCAGGCCGACCACCCCGGCGCGCACGGCGTTGCGCAGCCGCGTGAGCCGTCCGGTGAAGAGTCCACGGACCGTGCCGGGGCGCGGGATTTCCCGCCGCCGGGCCCGCGCGGCCCGCAGTTTTCCCCGGCCGCTGCACAGATATCCGAGGGCCGAAAGCTCCGCGCCGGCCTCGGACGTCCGGCGCAGCACGAAGAACACGAGCGCGCGCAACACCAGCAGCACCGGCAGCCGGATCAGCCCGAACCAGAACGAAAACGGCGAGCAGTTCACCAGGAACACCCGCAGCCCGTGGGCCCGGTTCAGCGCGGCGAGCGACGAGGGCACGGCGTCGGGCGAGCGCTGCCCGGTCGTGAGGGCGCGCGCGTGCCGCAGCCGCGCGGCGGGCACGGACAGCACGAGCGAGCCGGCCGCGTTCGCGCGCCAGCCGAAGTCGAGATCCTCACGCAGCAGCGGGAACTCCTCGTCGAAGCCGCCGAGGTCCTCCCAGAGTTCCCGGCGCACCAACGATCCCGCGCTGGGGACCGCGAGCACCTCGCTCGGCCCGCCGTCGGCCGCGGCCATCTGCTGGCGGTGCCCGGAGGCGTCGGTGGACAGCCCGGCCTCGACGACGAGGCGCGGGTCGGCCCAGTCGAGCCCGAGCGGACCGAGCACCTTCGCCGACGGCGTGACCTCCGCCGCGTGCAGCAGCTGTTCCAGGCAGTCGGGCTCCGGCGCGCAGTCGTCGTGCAGGATCCACAGCCACGCGCCGGGGTCGCCCCAGCGCTCGACGGCGTGCTCGACCGCGGCCGCGATCGCCGCAGCGAAGCCGGTTTCACTCGATAGGGTGACGACGCCGGACAGCACCGGTGGTGCGTCAGAGCCCGTTGCCACGCCGTGGGGGTCGGCCGCCTCAGCCAGCAGCCGGGCGGTCCGGTCGGTCGACCCGGTGTCGACCGCGAGCACGTGCCGTGGCCGGATCGTGCTGCGGCGCAAGGAAGAAAGCGCCAGCGGCAGCCATTCTTCGCCGTCGTGACAGACCACAATGGCCAGAACTGGCAGCGTCCGCACGGCGGACGGAGCGACGGTGCGGGTCAACAACCACTCCTGGACAGGCGGCGGACGGGTGCGGCCACCCTACGGCCTCACCTCGTCGCCGGGCGTCGACCCACGCCGTTCACCGGGCCGGTTCCACCGTGTGGACCCGGGCGCGGGCTTGCTTCTGGACCGAGTGCGCCAGAGGTGCGCCGTCGCCGCCGACGCAGGGCTCGCACGGGGCTTGCCGCCAGCTGACACCCCATCGCGTGGCATTTTGCTCAAAAGTGTCACTCTCGCCTGGTCAAGACGCTACCCTCGGCCGTGTTTTGCCGGTTTTGCCGCATCACGCGGCCGCGGCTTCCGATGCTTCGGCCGTGCTCACCGACCTGAAAGGTGCCCCATGTCCACTCGCGCGCTCCCCCTGTACGTCACGGGTTTCGCCCTGCTGGTCGCCGGCTGCTCGGGCGGGGGCACCCCCTCGGCGGCGCCGCCGTCGTCTTCGAACGGCACCCCGCCCGCGGCCTCGACGTCCGCCGCACCGACCTCAACGCAACCGGTCACGACCACGCAGGCCGCGCCGTCGACGAAGAAGCCGGCCGCCGGCGCGGTCGAGCGTTACGAGACTTTTCTGCACGCGGTGGGCAACCAGGACGTCAGCACGGCCTGCGAAATCGCCGCGCCCGCCGCCAAGAAGGCGCAGGACGAGGGCATGGGCCCGTGCGAATCGACGTTCCCGATCACGTTCTCGATGTTCAGCCCGGCGCAGCGGAAGGCCCTGCAGGCCGCCACCGTGGACCGGGCCCGCATCACCGAGTCCGCGACGAGGGTCGACATCCCGGCGAAGGCGGTCAAGTCCGCCGCCAAGTTCACCGACAGCGACCTCGGCGACGCCGTTCTGGAGCTACGCAACGGAAACTGGTACGTCACCGACTGACCGCCCCGCAACGGCGACCTTCAGCCCCGACTTGATCACACTGAGGACTACGCCACTCCAGGCCCGAAACCCCGCCCAGCCAACAACTTCCCGGCAAAGACCGGCCGCACTCCACACCGCAAGGCGACCACCCCGGGGGTCCGGGGGCGTGCCCCCGGGCGGGGCCTGGGGGTTGCACCCCCAGAAGGCACTGACGCGCGAGGTGGTTCGCGCTTTCCGCGAACACACCCCACCGCCGAAGCAGGCGTCACACCACGCGTTTCTTCAGCTTTCGCCGCTCTCGCTCGGACAGGCCGCCCCAGATGCCGAAGCGCTCGTCATGCGCGAGTGCGTACTCGAGGCACTCGTCCTTGACCTCGCAGCCCAGGCAGATCCGTTTGGCTTCACGGGTGGAGCCGCCCTTCTCGGGGAAGAACGCCTCCGGGTCCGTCTGCGCGCACAGGGCGCGCTCCTGCCAGTCCTGCTCTTCTTCACCGGCATCGAAGAGGTCGGTCAGATCCCCCAGTTGCTGCTCCGGGTTCTCTCCCCAACCCACGACGTGCCCCCACTCCTTGTTATCCGCTTCCGACCGCACGTCCGCCTCCTCGCTCCTACGCACTCCCCAGGCTGGCGGTGGTGAAACGACACCCGCTGTCCCCTCTCGACAACGAATGACATCACTGTGATTACACCCGTGTAGTGCGATCAGGTCAAGCGGAGTAGCGAGTTCGGGGGATACCTCTCGCCCCGGTGCGCAAGGGGACACGCCGGAGACTTCACACCGGGCATACGGAAGACTGGTGGGGTGCAGAGATCAGCAGTGCGGCCCAGCCCGGTCTTCTTCGGCATCCTCGCGGTGGCCGTCCTAGGCGGCTTCCTGGCCGCCTACGGCGATTCCGCGTCCCTGTTCGGCAGCAAGGACCCGATGTTCATCGCCGGGGTGGTGCTGCTGGTGGCGGGGGGCTGGATCGCCTCGCTGACGCTGCACGAGTTCGGCCACGCCATCGTCGCCTACCGCGGCGGCGACGGAGGCATCGCCGACAAGGGTTACCTCACGCTCGACGTGCGCCGGTACACCGACCCGGTGCTGTCGATCCTGCTGCCGCTGATCTTCCTGCTGATCGGCGGCATCCCGCTGCCGGGCGGGGCGGTGTGGATCAACCGGGGCGCGCTGCGCACCCGGGCCACCTCGATGTGGGTCTCGCTGGCCGGCCCGCTGAGCAACCTCGGCGTGGGCGCCGCGCTCTGCCTGGTGATCGCGCTGGTGCCGATGGCCCAGGGCCTCTTCTACGGGCTGTCCTACCTCGCGCTGCTGCAGGTGATGACGTTCCTGATCAACATCCTGCCGATCCCGGGCCTGGACGGCTGGGGCGCGCTCGAGCCGTACCTCTCGCCGCAGGCGCGGGAGTTCGGCGCGCGGGTGCGGCCGTGGGCGCCGCTGGTGCTGTTCGCGCTGCTGTTCGGCTTCCAGGCGGTGTCGAACCTGCTCTGGAACGTGGCCGGCGCGATCTTCCGCGCGCTCGGCGGCAGCGGCATCGCCGGGGCGATCGGGCAGACCGCGTTCCTGTTCTGGCGCAACTGACCCCGGACTCGTGAGTGGCTATGCCGGTTAGAACCGGCATAGCCACTCACGAGCCCGACCAGCGCGAGTTGGCCATGAGCCACACGTGGGCGCGCTTCCACACCTGCTTGAGGCCGTGCCGTTCGCCGAAGTAGTCGCCCGCCGCGCCGACGACCGGCAGCAACCCGAGCGCACGGTGGTAGAAGCGGCCCCGCGGCCGTTTCTCCAGTTCCTCGGTGATGCCCCAGAGCGAGCGCCCGAGCCGCCAGAGCGTGCCGGCGACGGCCTTCACTGTCACCCGTCCGTGTTCACGCTTGGAGTCCGTCAGCTCTTCGGTGAGCTTCGCCGCTTCACTGTCCTCTGCGGACTCATCGTGCGCGGCGTGCTTGCCGTCGGCCAGCGCCGGATCGATGTCGCGCTCGAAGAGCACCGCGGCGATCAGGCGTACGCGGCTGCCGACGTCGGTCACGCCGTACTCACCCGCGATCGCGCACAGCAGCAGACCCTGCGACGCGGCGCCGAGCGTGTCCTGCACCGGCAGCCGGTCCGCGAGCGCGCCGCCGAGGCCCGGGATCGAGGTGAGCAGCGCGGTGAACCGGCCGACGCGGTTGACCCACCAGCCGGCGCGCTGGTCGATGTCCATCGCCGCCCAAGCCGCGGTGCCGGGCACCTTCACCGACGTCAACGCGTCGAGCACCTTCTTCTTGAAACCCGCGTCGCCGAACTCCTCGTTGTGCGCGGCGCTGCGGGCGCGCGCCTGGAGGCCGAACGGGTCGGACTCGCGTAGCGCGTCGAGCATCGGCGCCGAGGCCCGGACGAACGGGCGCAGCACCGCGACGACCTGGCTGTCGGAGATCGAGTCAGCCACGGGCTGCCGTCCGATCCGGGGCCGTCCGATCCGCGGCGGCCCGGCCGAGCCCGCCGCCGAGCACCAGCGCCGCCGGCAGCGCGCTGGCGCCGAGCAGCAGCAGCGCGCGCCAGTCCTGCACCAGCACCAGGTCACCGCCCGGGCCGAACAAACCGAGGCCCAGCACCGTGATCACCCAGACGACCAGCGGCACCCAGGACAGGCCCGGCCGCACGAGCTTGCCGGCGGTCAGCACCAGCCACGGCGTGGTGACCGCGCCGACGAGCACGGTCAGCGGCAGCGGCACCACGTCGAGCGGGCCGACCCGCAACGGAAGGAAAAACAGCTCGAGCACACCCAGCACCAGTGCGTCCAGGCAGAGCAGGACCAGCATCAGGCGCCGGCCCGCCGGCAGCGGAGTCGTCATGTCAGAGGCCGCCGAACAAATCGGTCGCGGCGCCCGCGGCGTCCCCGTGCGCGAGCACGAAGTACTCGGCGCCCGGGATCGGCTGGGCGATGTCGTTGGTCAGCGCGAAGTGGACCACGTCGCCGTCGACGACCGTCAGCTGCGTCTCGTGGGCGCGCAGGGCCGCCAGCTTCGCCGGGAGGTGGGCCGAGATGTCGAGCACGGTGCTGACCTTCTCATCCGGGGTGCCGGGGAGCTCATCCCCCGCCGGTACCCGGAAGGGTGACGAGCCGTCGGCGCGCAGTTCCGCCAGCCCGGCGTCGACCGCGGTGCGCGAAGGGACCACATGGAAGACGCGTTCGACGGACTCCGCCCCGGGCGCCGCGGCCATCGTGACGTCGTGGGCCCGGATGTGGTCGGGGTGGCCGTACCCGCCGAAGGCGTCGTAGGTGACCACGACCTGCGGCCGCAGCTCGTCGATCAGCGCGCGCAGCTGCACCGCCTGCTCGTCGATGAGCCCGCCGGCGAACGCGCGCGGGTGGTCGGCGGCCGGGGTGCCCGCCATGCCGGAGTCGCGCCAGCGGCCGATGCCGCCGAGGTACTCGTGCCGGGTCACGCCGAGCGCGGCGCACGCGGCGGCCAGCTCACCCGACCGGTACCCGCCGAGCTGGTCGGCCGCGCCGGCCGCCAGCTCGGCCAGCCGCGGCGGGACGATCTCGCCCTCTTCGCCCAGGGTGCAGGTGACCAGGAAGACCTCCGCGGCCTCCGCGGCGTAACGCGCCATCGCACCCCCGGTGGTGATGCTCTCGTCATCGGGGTGGGCATGGACCAGCAGCAACTTTCGGATCACACCGATCAGGTTAATTCCTTGTCACTTCGGGTTCCGTCACGGCTGTGTGACTACTCCTTTCGCAGGGTCCACAAAAGGGAAGGCGTCCGTTATTGTCCCCCGGGCGAATGACTCACCCGAGCAGTGGACAAGTCGCCACGTTCATCCGTTTAGACACACGATCGACTACTCGCCGTAGTCGATCACCGGCAGAAACCGTGGTAGAGCTAGGCAAGACGAGATTGCTGTTCCATCACAATCTCACTGAGAGTGTCCGGATCGATAGTTTTGACGGCTGTCCACTGCCTAGGTTGCACGACTACGGTGAGCAAACTCGATTACATCGAAGCTTGCGGTCAGGAAGAGGTCGCCTCGCAAACCCGCGACGGCGTCGAGCAAGGAGAATCAATGTTAGTGACGACAAGGTCGCGCGCCGTGAAGCTAGGTGCGTTCGTCGCGGGCGCGGCCCTTCTGCTCTCCGCCTGTGGCGGCGGTGGTGGCAACAGCGCAGTGCAGACCGGGCAGGCATTCGCCGACTGCGACGCGAACCCGAACACCTGCAACACGGCCGCGGCCGACCAGCTGCAGGACGGCGGCGACGTCACGTACGCCATCGAGAAGAACATCCCGAACTGGAACGTCGTCTCGGCCGAGGGCAACGTCTTCGAGACCGGCGAGGTCACCAAGGGCATCCTGCCTTACACCTTCTACGCGACGCCTGACCTCAAGCCGGTGCTGAACAAGGACTTCGTCGAGTCGGCGGACGTCACCAGCACCAACCCGCAGGTGGTCACCTACAAGATCAACCCGAAGGCGGTCTGGTCGGACGGCACGCCGTTCTCGGCCGACGACTTCGTCTACAACTGGAAGACCCAGAACGGCAAGGACTGCCCCGACTGCGCCGCGGCCAGCACCTCGGGCTACGACCAGGTCTCCTCGGTCGTCGGCTCCGACGGCGGCAAGACGGTCACCGCTACCTTCTCCAAGCCGTTCACCGACTGGCGCCAGCTGTGGAGCTCCTCGGGCGCGATGTACCCGGCGCACCTGGCCGCCCAGCACGGTGACACCACCACCCCGGCCGGCCTCGCCGCCTCGTTCAAGTGGTTCGGCACGACCGTCCCGACCTGGTCGGGCGGCCCGTGGAAGATCTCGAAGTTCGTCAACAACCAGTCGGTCACGATGGTCCCGAACGACAAGTTCTGGGGCGCGAAGCCGAAGCTGGCCAGTGTGGTCTTCCGCGTCATCACCGACGCGACGCAGGAGCCGACCGCGCTGCAGAACAACGAGGTCCAGGCCATCTACCCGCAGCCGCAGGTCGACCTGGTCAACCAGGTCAAGAACATGCCGAACATCTCCTCCTACATCGGCCTCGGCCTGCAGTGGGAGCACTTCGACCTGAACCTGAAGAGCAAGGCGCTGGGCGACAAGGCGCTGCGGCAGGCCCTGTTCACCGCGGTCAACCGCAAGGACATGATCGCCAAGACCGTCGGCCAGTTCACCGACAAGGTCCAGCCGCTCAACAACCACAACTTCATGCCGCAGCAGGCCGGGTACAAGGACGTCATCTCCTCGACCGGCCAGGGCACGGGTGACATCGACAAGGCCAAGAAGATCCTGACCGACGCCGGTTACAAGATCAACGGCACGCAGCTGATGGACCCGTCCGGCGCCGCTGTCCCGGCCCTGCGGATCCGCTACACCGTCGGCAACCAGATCCGCCAGAACGAGTGCGAACTGTTCGCGCAGGCGGCGGCCCAGCTCGGCGTCAAGGTCAACGTCTCCTCGACCGACGACCTCGGCACCACCACGACGACCGGTGACTACGACATCATCGTCTTCGCGTGGGTCTCCTCGCCGTTCGTGTTCGGCGGCGCGGTGCAGAACTGGACCACCGGTCAGGGCAACAACTACGGCAAGTACAGCAACCCGCAGGTCGACAACCTGATCGGCCAGGCCAACGCCGAGACCGACCAGACCAAGGCCGCGGACCTGCTGAACCAGGCCGACCAGCTGATGGCGAACGACGCGTACGTGCTTCCGCTCTACCAGAAGCCGACCTTCCTCGCGGCGTCGGACAAGATCGCGAACATGCGGAACAACTCCACTCTGGACGGCCCCGTCTACAACATGGCGGAGTGGGGCCTCCGCAAGTGATCACCACCCGGTAGATTCCTGTTACCGGTGAGGGGCCGGCGCACGCCGGCCCCTCACCGTTTGCCCGTTTCCTACCGTTCCCGAACCGTACGCCCGATGCCCCCGCCACCGCCCCGGCCCTGCCACCACAAGCGGCGGTCGCCGGCAGAACACCGTCCAGAGCAGGAAGACCTCCATGCTTGCCTTCGCATTGCGCCGGCTCTTCGTCTCGGTGCCGATTCTGATCGTTTCGACATTTGTCGTATTCGTAATGGTTTCTCTGTCGGCGAACCCCCTGAGCCCGCTGATCCAGAGAAGCCCGCCCCCGCCGCCGCGCACGATCGAACTGGAGCGCATCCGGCTGCACCTCGACCAGCCGATCCTGGAGCGCTACTGGCACTGGATCACCGGTGTGCTGAGCGGTGACTTCGGCCCGTCGGTGCAGTCGAACATGAACATCGGCCACGAGGTGATCAGCCGGTTCGGCGTGACCCTGCGGCTGATCGTGCTGGCCATGGTGGTCGCCCTGATCCTGGCGGTGATCATCGGCGTGGTCAGCGCCGCCCGCCAGTACTCCAAGTTCGACTACACGGCGACGTTCTTCGGCTTCCTGTTCCTTTCGATGCCCTCGTTCTGGTTCGCGATCGTGCTCAAGCAGATCGGCATCTCGATCAACACGAGCGTCGGCGACCAGATCTTCTACACCATCGGCTCCTCGTCGATCATCGTCACCGGCGGCGCCTGGGCCCATTTCACGGACATCGCCGGCCACCTCGTGCTGCCGACGATTTCGCTGGCCCTGACCAGTTACGCCGCCTGGAGCCGGTTCCAGCGCGCGTCGATGCTCGAAGTGCTCAACAGCGACTACGTCCGGCTCGCCCGGGCGAAGGGCCTGCCCCGCTGGACGGTGACCCGCAAGCACGCGCTGCGCAACGCGCTGATCCCGCTCACCACGGTGACCGCGCTCGACATCGGCTCCATCCTCGGTGGCGCCGTCGTGACCGAGACCGTGTTCCAGTGGCAGGGCGCCGGAACGTTCCTGCTCAACGCGATCCAGCAGAGCGACGTGTACGCGGTCGAAGCCTGGCTGCTCATCGCGGCGACGTTCATCATCCTGCTCAACCTCATCGCCGACCTGCTCTACGGCCTGCTCGACCCGAGGATCCGGTATGCCTGACAACTTCGGGGGCCAACCCCCCACCACGCTCGGCGGCTCCCGTTTCGCCCCGGACAACCCGGAGACCCCGGCCGGTGCGCCCGAGCGCGAGTTCACCGTCAAGGAACGCAGCCAGGCCCAGCTGGTCTTCCGGCGATTCCGCCAGCACCGCCTGGCGATGATCAGCCTGGTCGTGTTCGTGCTGATCATCCTGTTCGCCTACGTCGGCGCGCTGGTCTGGAAGTACGGCCCCGGCGAAATCACGGAGGACAACTCGGCGCCGCCGTCGGGCGCGCACCCGTTCGGCACCGACGCAGTCGGCCACGACACGCTGGCCCAGGTGATGCGCGGGACGCAGATCTCGCTGCAGATCTCGGTGCTGGTCGCCGTGTTCGCGACGATCGTCGGCACCGTATGGGGCGCTGTGGCCGGCTACTACCGCGGCTGGCTCGACACAGTCCTGATGCGTATCTCCGACCTAGTGCTCACCCTGCCGCTGCTCGCCGTCGCCGCCGTGCTGGCGCACCAGTCGGGCGGCAGCTGGTCGCTGATCGCCGTGGTCATCGCCGGGCTGTACTGGGCGTACGTCTCGCGTGTCGCCCGCGGTGTGGTGCTTTCCTTGCGGGAGAAGGAATTCGTCGAAGCGTCCAAGGCGCTCGGCGCCAGCGACGCGCGGATCATCTTCCGGCACCTGGTGCCCAACGCGCTCGGCTCGATCATCGTGAACCTGACGATCCTGGTGTCGATCGCGATCCTCCTGGAGACCGCGCTGTCGTTCCTGGGCTTCGGTGTCCAGGTGCCCGACACCTCGCTCGGCCTGCTGGTCAGCACCGCGCAGACGGCGGTCGACACCCGCCCGTGGCTGTTCTACTTCCCGGGCCTGTTCATCATCCTGATCGCGCTGACGATCAACTTCATCGGGGACGGCCTGCGGGACGCGTTCGACCCCCAGCAGACGAAGGTGCGCGCATGACCGAGTACGACTCCCAAACGGGGAGCGGCGATCCCGTCCTCGTGGTGGAGGACCTGACGGTCCAGTTCCCGACCGGCGAGGGCCTGGTCAAGGCCGTCCGCGGGGTGAACTACCAGTTGCGCCGCGGCGAGGTGCTGGGCATCGTCGGCGAGTCCGGTTCCGGCAAGTCCGTCACCTCGCTGGCCGTGATGGGGCTGCTGCCCCGCACCGCCCAGGTCACCGGCTCCATCCGCTTCGGTGGCGTGGAGCTGCTGAAGTCCAGCGAGAAAGAGCTGAACAAGGTCCGCGGCAAGGGCATCTCGATGGTCTTCCAGGACCCGATGACCTCGCTCAACCCGGTGTACACCGTGGGCGACCAGATCGCCGAGGCGATCACCGCGCACAACAACGTCCGGAAGGACGTGGCGCGCAAGCAGGCGGTCGAGCTGCTCGAGCTGGTGCGCATCCCGAACCCGGCGCAGCGCGCGAACGAGTACCCGCACCAGCTTTCGGGCGGTATGCGCCAGCGCGTGGTGATCGCGATCGCGATGGCCAACAACCCGGACGTGATCATCGCGGACGAGCCGACCACCGCCCTCGACGTCACTGTGCAGGCGCAGATCCTCGAAGCGCTGAAGGCGGCGCAGCAGGAGACGGGCGCGGCGATGGTGCTGATCACCCACGACCTCGGGGTGATCGCGGGCGCGGCCGACCGGGTGCACGTGATGTACGCGGGCAAGGTCGTGGAATCCGGCACCGTGGACGAGATCTTCTACACGCCGCGGATGCCGTACACACTGGGCCTGCTGGGCAGCCTGCCCCGCCTCGACGTGAAGACCGACCGGCTCACCCCGATCACCGGCTCGCCGCCCGCGACCACGAACATGCCGCCGGGCTGCCCGTTCAGCCCGCGCTGCCCGCTGTCGCAGCCGATCTGCGACGAGGAGGAGCCGCAACTGGTCGCCGGCCCCGGCGGCCAGCACGCGGCCTGCCACTTCACCGACCAGGTGGTGGGCCGGGATCCGGCCGAGCTGTTCAGCGCCACCTCGGCCGACACGGCGGCCGTACCGGTCGTCGTCGAGGCCACCGCGAGCGACACGGAGACGAACTCATGAGCGAGGCAACGGCGGCCCGGACGCCCGTCCTGTCCGCGAAGAACCTGGTCAAGCACTTCCCCATCCGCGGCGGGGGGATCCTGCGCCGCACCTCTGGTGCGGTGCAGGCGGTGTCGGACGTGTCGTTCGACATCTACGACCACGAAACCTTGGCGCTGGTCGGCGAATCCGGTTGCGGCAAGTCGACCACCGCGCGCGTGGCGCTGGCCCTGCAGCCGCTCACCTCGGGCGAGGTGACGTACGAGGGCCGCAGTCTGGGCAAGATGCACAACCGCGAGCTGCAACGGCTGCGGCGCAGCATGCAGATCGTGTTCCAGGACCCGTACGCGTCGGTGGACCCGCGGCTGCCGGTGAACGAGATCATCGCCGAGCCGCTGCGCATCCACGGCATGTACAACGACGGCGGCCGCCAGCAGGTCCGTGACCTGATGAAGACCGTGGGCCTGCGCCCGGAGCACGGCAACCGCTTCCCGCACGAGTTCTCCGGCGGCCAGCGCCAGCGCATCGGCATCGCCCGCGCGCTCGCGCTGAAGCCCAAGGTGCTGGTGCTGGACGAGCCGGTGTCCGCATTGGACGTGTCCATTCAGGCCGGTGTGCTGAACCTGCTGAAGGACCTGCAGGCGGAGTTCGGGCTGTCCTACCTGTTCGTGTCGCACGACCTCTCGGTGGTCCGGCACGTGGCGGACCGCATCGCGGTGATGTACCTCGGCAAGATCGTGGAGACCGCGGCGGCCGAGGACCTGTTCCTGCACCCGACGCACCCGTACACGCAGGCCCTGATCTCGGCGATCCCGGTGCCGGACCCGCGCAAGGAGCGGACCCGCCAGCGCATCGTGATCACCGGCGACGTGCCGAGCCCGGCGAACCCGCCGTCCGGCTGCCGGTTCCGCACCCGCTGCCCCAAGTACGCCAACGAAATCGACGACGCGGGCCGCAAGAAGTGCTCCACGGAGGAGCCCGCCCTCATCGACCGCGGCCAGGGCCACCCGACGGCCTGCCACTTCGCTGAGAGCTTGCAGCTGATCTGAGTTCTGTTGCCTGTGAAGGCCTTCTTCCCCGCTTTGGACGCGGGGAAGAAGGCCTTCACTGCGTTGGGAGCTAGTTGCTGCCGCGAGTCCAGTTCACCGCGGAGCCGAACGGCCCGCCCATCGGCGGTCCCGGGGTAAGGCCGGAGACGCCCTTGCCGACGGCGAGGGTGTCGGCTTCCTGGAAGAGCGGGATCGCCACGTTGGCGGCCCACAGGGCGGGCTCGAGCGTCTTCAGGGCCTCGGCGGTGGTGGTGGAGCCGGTGAGGGCGGAGTCGATCGTGGCCTGGAGGCTTTCGTCGCACAGGCCGGCGGCGTTGGCGGGGACCACCGGCTTGGTCTTGTCCGCCGTGGCCTGTTCCGGGGCGCAGCCGAAGTTCGACGCGAGCACCGACGCCGGGTCGCCGCCCACGGCCTGCGGGACGACAGCGATGTCGACGCCGACGTTGCCGTTCGCGTCCGGGCCGGCCTGCTGCTGGCCGTTCACCACGGGCATCGCCAGCAGCGAGGAGAACAGGTCGCGCGGCTGGGGCGTGACGGCGGTGATCTGGACCCCGCCCGCGATCAGCTCGGCCGACAGCTCCTTGACGATCGAGGCGTACGGCTCGGCCTGCCCCGGCGACGCGATGACCAGAGACAGCGTTTTGGTGCCCTTGCGCCAGACTCCTGCGTCCTTGGTATAACCCGCGGCCTTGAAGTGTTGCTCGGCCTTCGCCGTGTCCGGTGCGGCGGGCGGGCCGGCCGGGATGGTGGCCGCGTAACCCTTGTCCGCCGGCGGCATCACCTGCGCGTCGGCCTTCATCGCCGCCGACGGGCCGCCCTTGGCGCCCGCGGCGATCAGCTTCGAGCGGTCGATCAGCGCCGCCACCCCGGCCCTCAGCTCGGAGCTGGACAGCGTCGCACTCACCGGCCGCAGCAGCACGCTCGCCTCGACCGGCCGCGCCAGCGTGTGCAGCTGCACCGCCGGCCCGAGGTCGTTCAGCAGCTGGAGCCCGGCGGAATCGGTGCGGGTGACGGAAAACTGGTCGTTGCCGCTGCGCAGCGCCGTCGCGATGCCGGACGGGTCGGAGCGGCGCAGCACCAGTGTGTCGACGGCCGCGGGCTTCTCCCAATAGCGGTCGTTGCGCTGGAGGATCACCTCGCCGCGCGCGGTGTCGATGCTCTTGATCGCGAACGGCCCCGCCACCGCCGGGAAGCTGGACGCGAGCGCGGTCGGCCAGCCGCCCGGCGCGTCCTTGAGCAGGTGCTGCGGCAGCAGGTTGTCGAACAGCGTCTGCCAGGCCGGGTACGGCTTGGTGAAGGTGACCTCGACGCCCTTGCCGCCGTCGCGCTGGTCGATGTTGGAGATCAGCCGGTAGCCCGCGGGCTCGATCACGCCGGGCTGGGACTTCATCGCGTTGTACAGGTAGATGAAGTCCTCGGTGGCGATCGGCGCGCCGTCGGACCAGGAGGCGTCCGGCCGGATCTCGTACTTCACCGTGAACGGCATCTGGGAGACGACCTCGGCCGAGGTCATCAGCGTCTTGTCCAGCGTGCGGGTGCCGTCGTCGGCGGTGCGGAACACCGAGGGCAGCAGCAGCTGCGAGAGCGCGGTCGTGACCGTGGAGGAGTCCGCCAGGTTGTGCGGGTTGTAGCCGCCGACCACGTCGTCGACCCCGACCACGATCTGCGACGGAGTGGGCAGCGCTGGCGTGCTGGTCGACGCGGCGGGCGAGGACACCACCGGCGGCGGCGGGGTGTTCGAACACGCGGCGAGCAGCACGCCCGCGAGCGCCAGCACCGGCGCCGCCTTGCGTCCCATCCGCACGCTCTCGTCCCTCCGCCTTCTGCTGCCCGAGCCCGATATGCTGCCATGCCGGGCCATCCCCCGGCACCGAGATTCCCACATCCGGCACGGCCTCGTGACACCGGAGTGGATACCGCCATCCGGTGGACGGGTGAGCGGGGTCCGGGGTTCCCTCAGCCGGGACCCGAACCGGGCCGGGAGTGGGCAGCGGCACAGCCCGAATCGGATACAGCCGCCCGGGCCTCCCTATTAGGGTCCGGTCAGTGAACAACCGCGTCCTGGTGCTGGCCGTCGTGCTGCTTTCGACGGTGACCTTCCCGCTGACGATCACCGGGGCTTCGATCGCGCTGCCGGACATCCGCGCGCGCCTGGGCGCCGGCATCTCGGCGACGCAGTGGGTGGTGAACGGCTACAACGCCGCGTTCGCCGGATTCCTCGTGGTCACCGGCTCGCTCGCCGACATCCTCGGCCGGCGGCGGGTGTTCGCGGCCGGGGTGGCGCTGTTCTGCGCGGCCAACGCCGTCAGCGTGCTGGCCGGCGGGATCGTCACGCTGAACGTCGTGCGCGCGCTGGGCGGGATCGGCGCCGCGGCCGCGGTGGCCGGCGGCGGGGCTGTGCTGGCCGGGACCTTCCCGGGGGCCTCGCGGGCCCGCGCGTTCGGGCTGCTGGGCACGACGCTCGGCGCCGGGCTGGCGTTCGGCCCGACGGTCGGCGGACTGCTGGTGGACGCGCTGGGCTGGCGCGCGGTGTTCGGCCTGCCCGCGGTCGTGTCGGCCTTGGTGCTCGCCTGTGTGCCGCTGCTGCCCCGCAGCACACCCACGCCAGGGCGGCGCCTCGACGTGCCCGGCGCGGCCGTCTTCACCGGGGCGTTGCTGCTGCTCATTTTCGCGCTGGTCGAGGCGCCCGAACTGGGCTTCGGCAGCTGGGTGATCCTCGCGTCGTTCGGGCTGGTGGTGGTGCTCGCGGCGGTGTTCCCGGCCGTCGAGAGGCGCAGCGCGGACCCGATGTTCGACCTGGCCGTGCTCGCGAACCGCCGGTTCCTGGCGCTGTCCGTGGCCGCCGGGTCGATCGTGTTCGTGCTGATCCCGCTGCTGGTGTACCTGCCGTCGTACCTGATCTCCGTGGTCGGGCTGGGCCCGGGCGCGGCGGGCGCGTGGCTGCTGCTGCTCACCGGCCCGGCCGTCCTGCTGCCGACGGCCGGTGCGGCGCTGGCCCGACGGCTGCCCGCGGTGGTGATGGTGGCCGGCTCAGTCGCGCTGACTGCCGCCGGCGCGTTCGGGCTGATCACCATCGGCCCGTCCAGCACGCCGTGGACGCTGCTCGTGCCACTGGCCCTCACCGGCGCCGGCATGGGTCTGTCCACCGGCCTGCTCGACGGCCTCGCGATCGGCAGCGTGCGGCCGGACCAGGCGGGCGTGGCCGCGGGCATGTTCAACGCCTCCCGCCTGGCCACGGAGACCATCGGCATCGCCGTGGTGGGCGCCGTGCTGGCCGCCCTCACCCACGACGCGCTGGCCGGCCCGGACTACACGACGGCGTTGCGCTGGGTCTGTTGTGGACTGGGCGTCTTCGCGACGCTGGCGACGGCCGGGGTCGCGGTCCTGCACCGGCACGGCAGTGCGGTCCCTGCCACATGAGAAAAAGCCGTCAAGGCCTCCTTATCTACGCTCAAGGTAGGCAAGGAGGCCTTGACGGCCGGTGAAACGTCAGCCCTGGTCGCGGCTCTTCGCGCGCGAACGCTCCTTCGCGCGGGTCGAGATCTCCAGCGTGACCTTGCGGACGCGGACGACCTCCGGCGCGACCTCGACGCACTCGTCGACCGAGCAGAACTCCAGCGCCTCCTCCAGGCCCATCTTGCGCGGGCGGGCCAGCGTCTCCATCACGTCGGCGGAGGACTGACGCATGTTGGTCAGCTTCTTCTCCTTGGTGATGTTGATGTCGAGGTCCTCGAAGCGCGGGTTCTCGCCCACGACCATGCCCTCGTACACCTCGGCGCCCGGCTCGACGAAGAAGGTGCCGCGGTCGGCCAGCTGGATCATCGCGTACGCGGTGACCGGGCCGGTGCGGTCGGCGACCAAGGAGCCGCTGTGGCGGGTGCGGATCTCGCCCGCCCACGGGAAGTAGCCCTCGAACACGTGGTTCGCGATGCCGGTGCCGCGGGTCTCGGTGAGGAAGTCGGTGCGGAAGCCGATCAGGCCGCGGGCCGGCAGCACGTAGTCGAGCTTGAGCCGGCCGGTGCCGTGCCCGCCCATGTGCTCCATCCGGCCCTTGCGCGCGGCCAGCAGCTGGGTGATCGCGCCGAGGTGCTCCTCCGGCGAGTCGATGGACAGGCGCTCGAACGGCTCGTGCACCTTGCCGTCGATGACCCGGGTGACCACCTGCGGCTTGCCGACGGTCAGCTCGAAGCCCTCGCGGCGCATCTGTTCGACCAGGATCGCCAGCGCCAGCTCGCCACGGCCCTGGACCTCCCAGGTGTCGGGGCGCTCGGTCGGGATCACGCGGATCGAGACGTTGCCGATCAGCTCCTGGTCGAGGCGGGCCTTGACCAGCCGCGCGGTGACCTTGTCGCCGCCGTTGCGCCCGGCCAGCGGCGAGGTGTTCACGCCGATGGTCATCGAGATGGCCGGCTGGTCGACGGTGATCCGGGGCAGCGCCACCGGGTTCTCCTGGTCGGCCAGGGTGTCGCCGATGGTGATGTCCGGGATGCCCGCGATGGCGACGAGCTCGCCCGCGCTGGCCTCGGTCGCCGGGACGCGGGTGAGCGCCTCGGTGACCAGCAGCTCGGAGATGCGCACGTTCTGCACCGTGCCGTCCTCGCGCATCCAGGCCACGGTCTGGCCCTTGCGCAGCTTGCCGGCGTGGATGCGGATCAGCGCGATGCGGCCGAGGAAGTTGGACGCGTCGAGGTTGGTGACCAGCGCCTGCAGCGGCGCGTCGAGGTCCGCGGCGGGCGGCGGCACGTGGCGCAGCAGAGTGTCGAACAGCGGGTCGAGGTTCTCGCTCTCGGGCACCTCGCCGTCGGCGGGCTGCTCCAGCGCGGCCTTGCCGGCGCGCGCGGAGGCGTAGACCACCGGGAGGTCGAGGATCGCGTCGTGGTCGGCGTCCTCGATGTCGCTGGCCAGCTCCAGGAGCAGGTCGTGGGTCTCCTCGACGACCTCGGAGATCCGGGCGTCCGGGCGGTCGGTCTTGTTGACCACCAGGATCACCGGCAGGCCGGCCTCGAGGGTCTTGCGCAGCACGAAGCGGGTCTGCGGGAGCGGGCCCTCGCTGGCGTCGACCAGCAGCACGACGCCGTCGACCATGGCCAGGCCGCGCTCGACCTCGCCGCCGAAGTCGGCGTGGCCGGGGGTGTCGATGACGTTGATGGTCACCTGGCCCTCGGGCGTCTGGCGGTGGATCGAGGTGTTCTTGGCCAGGATGGTGATGCCCTTTTCGCGTTCGAGCTCACCGGAGTCCATCACGCGGTCGACCATCTCGGCGCGTTCGGCGAAGGCGCCGGACTGCCGGAGCATGGCGTCGACCAGGGTCGTCTTGCCATGGTCGACGTGTGCGACGATGGCGACGTTGCGCAGGTCGGGCCGGGTCTTGCCGGACGCGCGGCCGGGTTCGACGGCGGTGGCGCTGGCTGCGGGCACGCGAAGACTCCTGAACTTCAAAGGCGGGTGGGCGGCCGCGTCGCGGGCGGAATCCGTGCGTGCGAGCACGTCCCCGAGCAGCATGGCCGGCTTTGGCCACACGCGGACCCCACAATCATACCTCCCGCCGAACTGTGAGTACCGCCACGCCCCTGGATCGGTTAGGCTCACCTAAGCTGGAAACCCGGACGTCACCGGCGACAAGGGAGCCTTCGTGGGCAAGAAACACCCCGCCGACCCACGGGCGGTCGTGCGCAAGCTGATGAAGGCCGGCAAGGTCAAGAAGAAGTGCTGCCGGTCGAAGCCGCGCTGCAAGAAATGCCCGGTGCTGGCGTTGAAAAAGGCCAAGAACGACCTGGTCAAGGCCGCCTGAGCCGGGTTCCGCGACGCGGCTCGGCCCGGTCTTCGCGAGCAGTGGCAGCGGTGACAGTGCGAGCCTGCTCACACCGTCGCGCGACCGGGCCTGGAAGTCAGTGCGGAACGGCCTCGTTGACCAGCCGCAGCTCCGGCGCCGTCTTCGTCGGGGAGAACTCGATCACCTCGTACTGCGCGAGGTGCTGCACCGAGAACGGGTCGGTCGCCAGGATCGCGTCGAGTTTCCCCCGGGCCATCGGGCGGGTGATGATCACGCCGCCGATCCGCGGGTTCCGGCGGCCCGAAGCGAGGAAGTGCCCCTGCTCGTACTGCTTCGCGAGCCACTGCGCGTGGTCCGGCAGCACGTAGTCGATCTCCTCGATGGGCGCGGTGTAGTTGAGCAGCACGACGAACATCCCCCGACGGTAGCCCCGGGGCCGCCCCACGGCATCCGGATGTGCCCTAGACTGTGACCCATGCTCGCGCCGAACAACCAGTGGTGGCCGCCCCTCGGCGGCCCCGAAGTTCTGCGCTGACATACCAGCGAAGGCCGCCCCGGTGGGCGGCCTTCTCGCTTTCTGCGGGTCTCCTCCCGGGGCACATCCAGGGAGAGGAAAGACCCATGGTCCAGCTGTCCGGCATCACCCCGTCCGGCCACACCCAGCTCGGCAACCACCTCGGCGCGATGCGCCGCTGGGCGTCCGACGGCGGGCCCGACGACCTGTACTTCGTCTCGGACCTGCACGCCATGACGACCCAGCACAACCCGGCCCGGCTCCGCTCGCTCGCGACTGAGCAGCTCGCGGTGCTGGTGGCCTCGGGCATCCCGCCGGAGCGCGTGTTCGTGCAGTCCGACATCGCGAAGGACCTGGGCGCGCTGACCTGGGTGCTCGAGTGCACCTGCGCGTACGGCGAGGCCGCGCGGATGATCCAGTTCAAGGAGAAATCGGCCCGCGGCGAGGTGGACGGCAAGCCCGGCGGCCAGGCCGGCGTCCGGCTCAGCCTGCTGACGTACCCGGTGCTGATGGCCGCCGACATCCTGTTGCAGGGCGCCGACGAGGTGCCCGTCGGCGAGGACCAGCGGCAGCACGTGGAGCTGGCGCGGACGCTGGCCAAGCGGTTCAACACCACGTACGGCGAAGTGTTCACCGTGCCGACGGCCGTGCTTCCCCTGACGGGCGCGCGGGTGAAGGACTTCGCCGACCCGACCCGGAAGATGTCGAAGTCCGCGCACGACTCGGCCGGGGTGGTGTTCGTGCTCGACGAGCCGGACCAGGTGCGCCGCAAGATCCGCCGCGCGCGCACCGACGGCGGTTCAGTGCCTGCGTATGCGCCGGAGACCCGGCCGGGGATCGCGAACCTGCTGGAGGTGCTCGCCGCGTGCACCGGCGGTGATCCGGCCGAGCTGGCCGACGAGTACGCGTCCTACGGCGTGCTCAAGGACGCGGTCGCCGACGCCGTGATCGAGGAGCTGCGGCCGATCCGGGAGCGCACGAAAGCGCTGCTCGGCGACGTCGCGGAGCTGGAACGGGTGCGCAAGGCCGGGGCCGCGCGGGCGGCGGACCGGGGCGCGCACCGCGTTTCGGCGGCGCTGCGGCTGATCGGCGCCGGCTGAAGAGCCGCGTCCAACCAGGGCCGTCCAACCAGGGGTGGCGCTTTCGCTTGTGCCGCAAGCGAAAGCGTCATCCCGGCACGCTTCAGACGAGCAGCGCGCGCAGGTCCGGGATCAAGCCGCGATCGGCGGGCAGCCAGTCGATGTCGTCGAGGTCTTCCGGCCCGACCCACTGCAGCGCGGTGTGCTCGACGGCGCGCGGCTCCTCCCCCGGCGAGATCAGCGCGGCGGTGTACACCCGCAGCACCTTGCCGCCCGGCAGCGGCACCTCGGCGCCGACGCGCTGCCCGATGGTGACGGTGACGTCCAGCTCCTCCTGGCACTCACGCGCCAGCGCGAACGCGTCGGTCTCACCCTCCTCGACGCGCCCACCGGGCAGTTCCCACTGCCCCGCGTGATGCGGCGGCCACGCCCGCTGCTGGGCAAGCAGCTTTCCGTCGCGCACCAGCGCGGCCCCGACGATGACCCCGTCCATCCGGACAGTCTCCCGCACCCACCCACCCGCCGAGTGCCCAGCCCTCACCCCTGCCCGTTGTGCTCTGAAGGCCACCATGAGAGACCTATATGCCCTCAAGGCCACCTTCAGAGCATCCGCAGGCAACCCCTGCCTAACGCGCCGCCCGCCAGGACACTTCGAACCGCGCACCGCCGTCCGGGGACTCTCCGACGCGGACGCGCCCGCCGCGCCGTCGCACGGCCTCGGCGACCATCGCCAGCCCCAGTCCGGTGCCGCCGGACGCGCGCGCCCGGTCGTCGGAAACGCGGTAGAAGCGGTCGAAGACCTTGGCCCGGTGCTCGGGCGCGATGCCCGGCCCGTCGTCGTCCACGACCACGCGCACGTGGCCGCGCGAGGCGAGCACCGAAACCACGATTTGCCCGGTGGCGTAACGGGAAGCGTTGCGCAGCAGGTTGTCCAGCACCAGCTCGACCTCCGAGTGCGCGGCCGAAGCCCAGGCCTGCGGAACGGCGGTGCTCACGCGCGTTTCCGGCGCCCCTGCGGGCAGCCGATCGACGGCCGCGCGGACTTCCGTCACCACTTCCACGGGCTCCGCGGGCGGCACCTCGCCGGCGTCCGAACGGGCCAGCGACAGCAGACCGTCCAAAAGGGACGAAAGCCGTTCGGCCTCGGTGAGGATGTCCGAAAGCGTCTCCTGAGCCAGCTCCGGATCCGGGTTGGTGACGGCGACCTCGGCCTGCACCCGGATCGACGCGACCGGCGAACGCAGCTCGTGCGCGGCGTCGCCGGTGAAGCGGCGTAACCGATCGCTCACCTCTTCCTGCCGGACGAGCAGCGCGTTGAACTCCTGTGCCAGCGCGCGCAGCTCGTCGTGCGACGTCGGCAGCGGCAGCCGCGAGCCCGGCGGCAACGCGCGCACCAGCCCGCGCATCCGCGCCACCGGCCGCAGCGCGAACCGCACCACCAGCCACGTCGCGAGCCCGGCCACCGCCGCGCCCACCAGCGCGACGACCACCAGCCAGACCCCGCCGTACTCCACCGCCGCGGCAAAGCCGACCAGCCCGGCGCCCGCGAGCACCAGCCGCTGCGCGCCGTCCGGCACGGTGACGACCTGGCCGCGCCAGCGCGAATCACCGGTCTGCACGGGCAATCCGGCCTTGAGCTGCATGACCTGCGTGGAGTCCAGCCGCGGCGCCGCGCGGCCGTCGAGGGAGCCGCCCGCGATGTCCAGCACCCGCACGGTGACCGGGTCGCGCGCGGTCAGCGGCTGCCCGGCCGAAACCTCCGCCGTCGCCGAGTTGAGCGCGGCCGTCAGCTCGTGGTCGACGGAGTCCACCAGCAGCGGCTCCAGCCGGTTCGCCGCCAGCGTGGCCAGCCCGAGCAGGCAGAACAGGGTGATCGTCGTGGCCAGCACCGTGATGCGCACCTGCAGCGAACGACCGCGCCACCAGGACAGCGAGCCGATCACAAAACCTCGTCCAGCTCAGCGTCCGAAGCCAGGTAGCCGTGCCCTCGGACGGTCCGCAGCAGCGAGCCCGCGCCCACCGCGTCGAGCTTGCGCCGCACGTAGCCGACGTAGACCTCCACCAGGTTCCGCGTCACGGCCTGCTCCTCACCCCACACCGCGCGCAGCAGCTCGTCCTTCGTCACCACCGTGCCGGCCCGGCCGACGAGCACCTCCAGCAGCGCGAACTCCCGCGGGCTGAGCGGCACCTCGGCGCCGTCCCAGCGCACCTGCCGCAACGCGCGGTCGACCTCCAGCGCACCGAGCTTCAACGCGCCGCGTGAGGCGTCCGGCCCGGCGCGCCGCAGCGTCGCGCGCACCTGCGCGACCAGCACGACGAAGGAGAACGGCTTCACCAGGTAGCCGTCCGCACCGAGGTCGAGGCCGTCGGCCTGGTCGACCTCGCCGTCCTTGGCCGAAACGAGCAGCACGGGGGTCACCACGTTCTCCGCGCGCAGCCGTTCCAGCACGCGGTAGCCGGACAGGCCGGGCAGCATGATGTCGAGCAGCACCACGTCGAACGTGCCGGTGCGCGCGAGCTGCAGCCCGGTCGGCCCGTCGGCGGCCGTGACCACGTCCATGCCCTCCGCGCGCAGCCCGCGCTGAAGCGCCTTGCGCACGCCGGGCTCGTCGTCCACCACCAGCACTCGAGGGTTCACGAGGCTCATCATGACCGGTTTGCGCTGCTCCTGCGCGAGCTCTCAGCGCGATCTCAGCCGCGACGGCCGAGCATTCAGGGGTATCTCAGCCTCGGGAGGGAAACCTCTGAGCCGGGAGCCGGGCACACTGGGGCTCGGAAACACAGGGAGAGACACCATGGATCCGAAGAAGAAAGCGATCACCGCCGCAGTAGTCGGCACCGCGCTCGGCGTCGGGGGGCTCGTGGTCGTGGCCATGCCCGCCTCGGCCGGAGCCGCGCCGAAACTGCCGGAGGTCAGCGCCGAAAACCTGGTCCAGTCCGTGATGACCGCGAAGCCGGGGGCCTTCGACGGCACGGTGAGCGTGAGCAACAACCTCGGCCTGCCGAACGTGGGGAACGCGATCCCGGGGGCGAGCGCGCTGAACGTCGACTCCGCGCACGTGTTCAGCGACGGTGCGGGCAAGTCGAAGGTCTCGCTCACGCAGGGCAGCTCGCAGGAGACGATCATCCACGACGGCACCACCGTCTGGGACTACAGCTCGCAGAAGAACACCGCCACCAAGACGACGATCCCGGCGGACATCGCCGCGAAGCCCGGTGCGGGCGCGGACGCGTCCAAGATGACGGACCCGGCCACGGCGGCCCCGCAGCTGCTCGCGAAGGTCCGCGAGACCAGCACCGTGTCGGTCGACGGCACGGCCACGGTGGCCAACCGCCCGGCGTACGAGCTGGTGCTGACCCCGAAGCCGACCGAGCGCACGCTGCTGCGCGAGATCCGCGTCGCGGTCGACTCGCAGACCCGGATGCCGCTGCGGGTTTCGGTGCTGAGCAACGGAACCACCACCCCGGCGCTGGAGCTGGCGTTCTCGGACATCGAGTTCACGCCGCAGGCGGCGAGCGAGTTCGCCTTCACCCCGCCGAAGGGCGCGAAGGTGACCGAGAAGACCGCCAAGGTCGATGACCAGACCAAGGCCGAGGCCCAGCAGGCCCAGCAGGCCACCAAGGTCGTCGGCGACGGCTGGGACACGGTGATCACGGGCAAGCTGCCGGCCGACGCGCTCGCGCCGAAGCAGTCGTCCGGCTCGGCCGGAGGCCGGGGCATGGACCCGCAGAAGCTGCTCAGCCGGGTCGCCAAGCGCGTCAGCGGCACCTGGGGCAGCGGCTACCTGTTCACCACCAAGGTGGGCGGCGCGGTGCTGACCGACGACGGCCGGTTCGCCGCCGGCGCGGTGCCGGAGCAGGTCCTGTACGAAGCGCTGGGCACCAAGTGACCAGCACGGTCGAGGCCGGGGCGGGCACCTCTCAGGAGGCGCCCGCCCCGGCGGTCCCGCTCGCCGCGCGGACGCGGGGCCTGCGCAAGGTCTACCGCGGCACGGTCGCGGTAGACCACGTCGACCTCGATGTGCCCGAAGGCGCGGTGCTCGGCATGCTCGGCCCGAACGGCTCGGGCAAGACCACCACGATCCGGATGCTGCTCGGGCTGGTGCGCCCCACCGAGGGCGAGGTGGAGCTGCTCGGCCGGCCGATGCCGGACGGCGCGGCGCACGCGCTGCCGGACGTCGGCGCGCTCGTCGAGGGGCCGGGCTTCCACCCGTTCCTTTCCGGGCGGGACAACCTGATCCGGTTCGCGGCAGCCGAGCCGCGGCTGACCTCGGCGGGCATCCCGGCCGCGGTCGACACGGCGCTGGAGCGCGTCGGCCTCACCGATGCCTCACGGCGCCGGTACAAGGGCTACTCGCTCGGCATGAAGCAGCGGCTGGGGCTCGCGGGGGCGCTGCTCGTGCCGCGGAAGATGGTCGTGCTCGACGAGCCCACGAACGGCCTCGACCCTGCTGGTACCAGGGAGATCCGCAGGATCGTGGCCGAGCTGCACGCCGACGGCGTCACGGTGCTCGTCTCTTCGCACCTGCTCGCCGAGGTCGAGGCGACATGCACGCACGTCGCGGTGCTCCAGTCCGGGAACGTCGTCGCGCAGGGGGAGCTGTCCGAGCTGCTGGAGTCGGGGAACGCGGCGCTGCTCGTGCGCACGCCCGACGCCGAGCTCGCGGTGGAAACGTTGCGGGACAACCGGATCGGGGCCCGGCTGACGCCGGACGGGGTCCGCGCGGACCTCACCGCGACGGCCGCGCCCCGGGTGCTGGAGGTGCTCGTGGGCGCGGGGGTCGCGGTCCACGAGGCCACCCGGGCGCGCACGGGCCTGGAGGACCTGTTCGCCCGGCTCACCGAAGGCGGCCCGGCGGCCGGTTCTTCCGTTCCAGCCGATTCCGAGGGGGACGCATGACCACGCAGGCAATCGCGCTTCCCGCGCCGCGACTGGGCCACGACACGGTGCCGTTGCCCAGGCTGGTCGCGGCCGAGCTGCGCTGGATCTTCCGGCGGCCGCGCACGCTGGCCGTGCTCGGGCTGCTGGCGCTGATCCCGATCGTGATCGGCGTCGGGCTCACGCTGGTGAACCAGTCCGACGTGAGCAGCGGCCCGGCCGACAGCGGCGCCGCGCTGGTGGGGGCGGCGGTCAACAACGCGCTGGTGCTGCCCATCGCCGCGATGGTGATGACGCTGACGCTGCTCCTGCCACTGGCCTCGGCCATGGCCGGCGCGGACGCCATCGCGGGCGAGGCGGCCCACGGCACGTTGCGCGGCTGGCTGATCGCCCCGGTCAGCCGGGGCCGGCTGCTGGCGGTCAAGGCCTTCGGCGTCGCGACCGTCTCGGTGGTGGCGGTGCTGGCCATGTGCGTGACCGGGGTGGTCACCGGGCTGATCATCAACGGCACCGGCGGGCTGTTCACCCTGTCCGGCACCACACTGTCCCTTGTGGACGCACTGGGCCGCATCCTGCTGGCGGCGGCCTGGATCGTGCTGCAGCTGTGGGCGGTGGGCGCGGTGGCGCTGGCCGTGTCCAGCTTCACCGAGCACCCGATGCTCGTGGTCGCCTCGGTGCTGGCCGGGAACATCGTGTTCACCATCCTCGGCTTCCTGACCTCACTGAACTGGCTGCACCCGTTCCTGCTCACGCAGAACTGGACGCTGGCCCCGGCCGAGGTGCTGCAGGATCCGATGTCGTCCACGATGCTGGGCGAAGGCGCCCTGCGCGCGGTCTGCTACATCGTGGTGGGCCTCTCGATCGCGTACGCCCGCCTCACCACGCGCGACGGCTGAGTATTCAACCGACGACGGCGATCCCGTCCGGGTCCAGAGTGAGCCGGACGGGATCGCCCGCGCGCAGATCCGCCGTCACCGGCGCGACGGCGTCCACAGTGGACTCGTTCACGGAGACCACCAGCCGCACGTGCTCACGGCGGTGGACGGCGGCCGTCACCTCGCCCTCGATGCCCGTTTCCGCTACACGCAACGCATGCGGCCTGAGTCCCAGCCGCACCGGGCCGTCCGGGACCGCGGCAAGCGTGACGTCGCCGAGCGGCGTCCGCACCACTCCACCTTCCGCGACGCCGTCGGCGAACGAGGTCACGCCCAGGAACCGCGCCACGCCGTCGTCCACCGGCTGCTGCCAGACGGACCGGACCGCGCCCTCCTGACGGATCTCCCCGGCGTCGAGCACCGCGACCCGGTCGGCGAGCGTGAACGCCTCCTCCTGGTCGTGCGTCACCAGCAGGGCAGTGATCTTGTTGCGCCGCAACAACTCCGCCAGGTCGATGGCGAGCTGCTCACGCAGGCCCGCGTCCAATCCGGACAGCGGCTCGTCCAGCAGGAGCAGCCGCGGCTCCGGCGCCAGCGCGCGGGCGAGCGCGACCCGCTGGGCCTGGCCGCCGGACAGCTCCGTCACGCGCCGTCGTTCGAAACCGGTGAGCCCGACGAGGTCCAGCAACGCCTTCACGCGCGCGGCGTGCTCGCGCCGTGGCACGCCGTGCATCCGCAGCCCGAACGCGATGTTGGCGGCGACGTCGCGGTGCGGGAAGAGCTGCCCGTCCTGGAACACCAGGCCGAAGCCACGCCGGTGCACCGGGACCGGCGCGAGGTCGGTGCCGTCCCAGCGCACCGAGCCCGAGGTCGACGGCTCCAGCCCGGTGATCGCGCGCAGCAGCGTGGATTTCCCCGAGCCGGACGGGCCGAGCAGCGCCAGCACCTCGCCGTCGGCGATGTCGAGGCGCGCGCCGCGCACCGCCGCGAACGATCCATAGTGGACAGTCAAGTCCCGTACCGAAAGCGCCACTAGAACTCCCCCACCGAGCCGTGCCCGCGGACCGAGCCGAAGCGGTCGATCAGCGCGACGGCCGCCACGGTCACCACCATCAGCAGCGCGCACGCGGCGTACGCCATCTGGTTGTTCAGCTCGCCCGGCCGCCCCATCAGCGTCGCGACGGCCACTGGCAGCGTCGGCGCGTCCGGGCGGGCGAGGAAGCTCGTCGCCCCGAACTCGCCCAGCGCCACGACAAAACCGAACCCCGCGGCCGCGACCAGCGAGCGGGCCGTGAGCGGGAAGTCGATCTCGCGCCAGACTCGCACCGGGCTCGCCCCCAGCGTCGACGCGGCTTGGCGCAGCCGGACGTCCACCGCGCGCAGCACCGGCAGCACCATCCGCACCACCAGCGGGATGATCACCAGCGCCTGCGCGAGCGGCACGAGCATCGGCGACGTCCGCAGGTCGCCGGGCAGCGCATCGAGCGTGATGAGGTAGCCGAAGCCCACCGTCACGGCGGAGACGCCCAGCGGCAGCATCAACGCCGCGTCCATCGTCTCGCCCATGCCGCGCGCGAGCCGGCCGGGCGCGCGGCGCAGCGCGACCAGCACCACGCTGGCCAGCACACCCACGGCCATCGCGAGCAGTGTGGCGTCGGTGGCCGCGGCCAGCGAGTTCTTCGCCGCCGTCCAGCCGGAGACCTGCAACGCGTCGTTCGCGCCGTTACCGGACAGCGCGCGGTACCCGGCGAGGCTCCAGCCGTTCTCGCCGGACACCGACTCGGCCAGCAGCGCGACGATCGGGGTCATCAGCAGCGCCAGCACGACGGCGGCGGCGCCGACCGTCCACCACTCGCCACCGCGCGGCCGGCGGGCCGTGACCAGCGCGGACCGCAGCCGGACGGCGTTCTCCCGGCGCCGCCGCGCCATAGCGCCGAGCGCCAGCGCCGCCAGCACGGCCGCGAACTGGATCAGCGACAGCGCGGCCGCGCCCGAGAGGTCCAGCAGGTCGACGGTGCGCAGGTAGATCTCGGTCTCGAGCGTGCGGTACTGGCCGCCGCCGAGGATCAGCACCACGCCGAAACTGGTGGCGCAGAACAGAAAAACCACCGCGGCCGCGGACGCGACGGCCGGTCCGAGTGCGGGCAGCGTCACCGTGCGGAACGCCCGCCACGGCGACGCTCCGAGCGCCCTGGCCGCCTCCGTCGCGCGCGGGTCGAGGTGCGACCACAGCCCGGCGACGGTCCGCGCGACCACCGCGACGTTGAAGAACGCGTTCGCCAGCACCAGCGGCAGCACGCCGCCGTCCGGCCAGATCGCGCGGAAGGCGAGGCCGACCACCACCGTCGGCAGCACGAAGGGCACCAGCACCAGCATGCGCGCGAGCCCGACGCCGGGCAGCCGCACGCGCGCGAGCAGGTACGCGACCGGCAGGCCGGCCAGCAGGGCGACCACCGTGGACGCCGCCGCGCTGGCCAGGGTGAACCCGGCGAGCCGCCACGTCTGCGGGTCGGCGAGCACGGTGTCGACGCCGCCCGCGGAGAAGCCGCGGCCGACGATCGCCACCACCGGCCAGGCGAAGAACACCGCCAGGAACGCCACGGGCAGCAGCCCGAGCAGCGCGAGCCCGGCCGTGCGGAGGGTGCGCGCCGGGGTCAGGCCCCCATGAGCGAGCGCCATGCACCGATCCACTTCTCGCGGCCGGCCTGTACCTGGTCGGCGGGCAGCGTGGCCGGATTCGAGGGCAGCGGCGCCACCTGCGCCCAGCCCGCGGGCAGGTCGACGCCCTGGCGCGCCGGGTAGACGTACATGTTCGCCGGCACCGTGGTCTGGAACTGCTGGGACAGCAGGAAGTCGACCACCTTCTGCGCCTGCGGCAGGTTCTTGCTGCCGGTCAGCACGCCCGCGTACTCGACCTGGCGGTAACAGGTGTCGAGCAGGGCCTTCGTGCGCGGCTTGCCGTCCGGACCCACCTCGGCGGCGGGCGAGGAGGCGTACGAGACGACGATCGGCCGCGGCCCCTTGCCCGAAGAGCCGGAGAAGTCCTTGGTGTAGGCCTCTTCCCAGCCGCTGTCGACCTTCAGGCCGTTCGCCTTGAGCTTGGTCCAGTAGCCCTGCCAGCCCTGCTCGCCGAACTTCGCGATGGTGCCCAGCAGGAACGCCAGCCCGGGCGACGCGGTGGCCGGGTCCTCGGCGACGGTCAGGTCCTTGTACTTCGGGTCGGCCAGGTCGTCGTAGGTCTTCGGCTCCGCGAGGCCCTTGCTGGTGAAGTAGCCGGAGTCGACGTTCACGCAGACGTCGCCGAGGTCCACGGCGGAGAGCCGGTGCTCGGGGTCCACGGAGTAGCGCTGCGGCCCGCGGTCCGCCTCGGGGCTGGTGTAGGGCTGGAAGACGCCCTCGCCGAGCGCCCGGGAGGCGAACGTCGAGTCGACGCCGTACGCGACGTCGCCGATCGGGTTCGCCTTCGTGAGCACCAGCTTGTTGGTCAGCTCGCCGGCGTCGCCGTATTTGACGACCTTCAGCTTGAGCCCGGACTGGCGCTGGAACGCGTCGAGCACGTCCTGGGGCGCGACGAACGAGTCGTGCGTGACGAGCGTGACCTCGGGGGTCTGCTGGGCGCCGCCGCCCGAGCCGCCGGACAACGAGCAGGCACTCGCCAGCACGGTGACCGTGGCCACCGCCAGCGCCGAGCGTGCGGTCCGCGGATTCATCTGCTGTCCTCCTGCACTGGCCGGCGGCAGGAGAACGAGCCTCCCTGCGCCGGCATGATCCGGATTCAGGTGCGAACGGTCGCGGGTCTACGGGCACCCGCCTCTCAGCCCGGCGTACCGGACTCCCGTGGCAACCGTGCAGCCTAGCCGAGACGGGATCACCATTGGGCACATGGCGAAAATCATGAACGACTCGCAGGCCGACGAGGCCCTCCGAAGCTTCACCGACTGGCACCGCTCGGACGTGACGATCATCCGCACAGCTGAGCTGGCGAGCTTCCCGCAGGCGATCGAGGCGGTAGACCGCGTCGCCGTCCTGGCGGAGGCCGCCGACCACCACCCGGACATCGACATCCGCTGGCGGACGCTCACTTTCCGCCTCAGCACCCACTCCGAAGGCGGCCTGACAGCGAAGGACTTCGCACTGGCCCGCCAGATCGATGAGGTCCTCGCAGCCCTCTGACCAGGTGTGATCTCCGATACCGCGGCAACACCTGGGCCCTTCTCGCGCGTCCTCCCTACGAGGTTTCATCAACGCAGGGAGGACCAGGGGATGACTCAGGCAATCGTGGTGGGAGCCGTCTCATTCGGCTTGATGGTCGCGGCCGCGGGCGGTGTGCTCTGGCACACCGTGCGTAACCGCCGTGATCTCAGCCACAGGCGGTAACACACTCCATGATCGATGCGCTAATCCAGCGGAATATCCGGCACTCGCCCCGCTAGGACACGTCATGAACAGCACTTCCGCCACCCTCTCCACCTCCCAGCGCGCCTGGGTCACGACCTTCGCCACGGCCGTCACCCTGCTGGCGGTCCTGGTGCTCGGCCTGATCGGCTGAGTCTCCGCGCAAGCTGAGCCGTGGGGCCGCTGACAGGGCCGGATTCGCGAAGATCGAATCCGGCACTCCAGAGGCCCCACGTGATCACCGATCGCGCCAGGCCTGACGTGTGCTGAGCGCACCGCTGAGACACGTCAGGGCTTGTCCGGGTGGTCCGCCACCCACGGCCCGAGGTGCTTGACGTAGTCCGCGGGCGGCGGCGGCAATGGCACCTGGGGCGGCCGCTCCGGCACCATCGACTTGGCCAGGTCCCCGCGCCTTCGCCGCGATGTCCTGCACCGCTTCGGGATGCCCCAGCCGGGCGTTGCCGACGATGAAAACACGCCGGCGACCGTCACGGACCGCGCTGACAACCCCGCCGTAACCCGGCTCCCCGGCGAACAGCAGCCGCCCGGCCGGCGCTTCGACGTCCTTCACCAGCCCCTGCATCTCGGCCACCTCGTGGCCGCTTCGCGGGTCGGTGAGCAGCAACGTGGTGCTCCGCTTTTCCCACGCCCGCCAGGGGATCAGCCCACCCAGCTGCTCGACGACCGGCACCCGCTGCCACCGCAGGTGCTTGTAGCCGAACTCCCGCCAGGGGTAATTCGCGAGCACGTTGACGATGCCGTCCTTGTTGTACGCCCGGTCCGGCAGATAGGACTTCCGCACCACCACGCTGTACTCGGCATTGAGCACGTTCGCCTCGACGAACCGCCGGGTCTCGGCATCGGCAAGCGCCGCACCGGGCCGGATGGGGACGTTGATCGTCATGGTCACCCGAGCACCTGCCCGATCCTGCCGCTCTCCCCGGCACCCGCCGGGGGCGGTTCGAAGGACACCGTTGCCGCCATCTGCACGATCATGCCGCGGAACTCCGGCCCGTGCGCCTCGAACGGCGTGGACAGCTCGATGGCGGCCAGCTTGCTCCCGTCGTCGGCCGGCACGTAGGCCTCCAGCTGGAACACCGGCGACGTCGCGTCCTCGGCGACCGGGGGCTGCCCCGGGAAGCCCGGCGTGGGCAACTGCCGCGTCCGCTCGACGAACAGCATCGGCCGGTCCGCCAGATCGAGAAGGTCCACCTGGCCGCGTTGTCCCGCGTCAGCACGGGCCTGGACGAGGTCGGCCAGCACCAGCCGCGGGTTACGCGTTCCCTCGAATTCCTGCAGCGACACCACCAGCGAGGAAGTGACGACGGAGCCGTCCGCCGGCGAGGTGTGGTGGCCGATGCCGCAGTACAGCGAGCCGGCCGCGCCCAGCTCCGACAGCAGCACCGACAGCGCGCCGGTGACCGCCGAGACGAGCGGGCTGGGCCCGCCGACGTCGGTCAGCACCGCCTCGGCTCGCTCCATCGCCGCGTCGACATCGTGCAGCGGCAAGGGAAAGTAGCCGGGCGGGACGGCAACCCACAGCGGGATTTCCTCGACGGGCGTGGTTGTCATGAGACCGCCTGGTGGATGTCGTTCTTGATGTTCGAGCCGATGCCCCGCGCCCGCCAGAGCACGTTCAGCCGGTCGACCGCACCGATGTCGCTGACGCCGTTGCTGAGGAGCTTGTCCACGAACGTCGCCCCTTCGCCCAGCTTGGCGAGCGCAGGCACCTTCGCCAAGCCCTTCACCAGCAGGCCCGGCGTGTGCGCGGCGGCAGACGCGAGATCGGCGATGCCCGCGGCGCCGGAAACCCCCTCCACCGCGGCCTCCCCGCCCTTGATCGCCTTGAATGCCGGGCCGACGCCGGGGATCACGCGTGGCCAGATTCGCGGTCTCACCGAATTGGGCGGGCGAGGTCAGCGGACTGGTAGGCCCCGGCCGCAGCGGGCGCTTTATCGGTAGGCCTGATGAACGCGGCGAGGACCTGGACGCCGCTGATCTTGCGGCCTACTGGATGCGGTGGCGCGGCTGGACGGTGAACCGGGACTAGACCGATTTCCTCGGCGAGGCAACCCCAGCACGTGTCCATCCCGAAAGATGCTCGGCGACTTCGCCGTAGTCGATCGCACCGGTCGCGACCGCGATCACCAACTCGTACGCGTCGTCTTCCGGAGCGTCCAGGTCGATGTCATTGAGGCCATAGAAGACAAAAGTCGCCATCCAGCCCAGCCGCTTGTTGCCGTCGATGAGGGGATGATTGCGCACAATCGACTCCAGGAGCACAGCCGCCTTCTCGTCAAGAGTCGGATAGGCGTCCTGCCCCATCAACGAGGACTGCGGCCGGTGCGCCGCCGCGTCGAGCAACCCGAGATCGCGAATCCGGGAAACACCCAGGTCTCCCGCGAGGGCCAGCAAGTCATCCAGGGTCAGGTATTCAAGGCTCACTGCGCCAGGCGATCAAGCAAAGAGGCATAGCGTGTGCGCCCCTCGTCCGACAGGGCACGAACCCGATCGTCGCGCACAGAACGGGCAGCGGCCTCGGTAATCGCCCGCACAACGGCCTCCTGCTTGCTCACGCCCCTGGCCTCGGCGAGCATGGTCAGCGCGCGTTCCTGCTCCTCGTTCAGCCTCAACGTCATCGCCATGAATCAGATGATACCACTTCGGTATCATCTGATTCAGATCAGACGTTGAACCGGAACTCGACCACGTCCCCGTCAGCCATCAGGTAGTCCTTGCCCTCCATACGAACCTTCCCCGCAGCCCGCGCGACCGCCATCGAACCGGCCTCCATCAGATCGGCGTACGAGACGATCTCCGCCTTGATGAAGCCGCGCTCGAAGTCCGTGTGGATGACGCCCGCGGCCTGGGGGGCGGTGGCGCCCTGGGGGATCGTCCAGGCGCGGGACTCCTTCGGGCCCGCTGTGAGGTACGTCTGCAGGCCGAGGGTGTGGAAGCCGGCGCGCGCGAGGGCGTGCAGGCCCGGCTCCGGCTGGCCCACGGACTCCAGCAGCTCGCGCACGGACTCCTCGTCGTCCAGTTCCAGCAGCTCCGCTTCGACCTTCGCGTCGAGGAACACCGCGTCGGCCGGGGCGACGAGCTTCGTCAGCTCCTCGCGGCGCGCGTCGTCGGTCAGGATCGACTCGTCCGCGTTGAAGACGTACAGGAAGGGCTTCGTGGTCAGCAGGCTCAGCTCCCGCAACGCCTCGAAGTCCACCTCCTTCTGCGCCTGGAACAGCGTGCGCCCGGCGTCGAGGATCTCCTTCGCCTTCTGCGCGTTGTCCAGCGCCGGCTTGTTCTCCTTCTTCGTCCGGGCTTCCTTCTCCAGCCGCGGCAGCGCCTTGTCCAGCGTCTGCAGGTCGGCGAGGATCAGCTCGGTGTTGATCGTCTCGATGTCGCTGGACGGGTCGATCCGGCCGTCCACGTGGATTACGTCCGGGTCATCGAACACGCGGATGACCTGGCAGATCGCGTTGGCCTCGCGGATGTTCGCCAGGAACTTGTTGCCCAGGCCGGCGCCCTCGGACGCGCCCTTCACGATCCCGGCGATGTCCACAAAGGACACCACGGCCGGCACCGTCTTCTCCGAGTTGTACAGCTTCGCCAGCTCGTCCAGCCGCGGGTCCGGCAGCGGGACCACGCCGACGTTGGGCTCGATCGTCGCGAACGGGTAGTTCGCCGCGAGCACGTCGTTGCGGGTCAGCGCGTTGAACAGGGTGGACTTGCCGACGTTGGGCAGGCCGACGATACCGAGGGTCAGACTCACGACCGGTAAGTCTACGTGCCGGGCCACGGGCCGGGCCGACCCGGTAACGCGCCGTCGGATTTCCGCCAGTCAGGCCCGCGACCTGCTGGCATCATCGAGCCCATGGCCACCACGACCGCCGCGATCTGGCGCGACACCGAGCGCTGCTATCGCGCCGTCACCGCCCGCGACCCGCGGTTCGACGGCCAGTTCATCATGGCCGTCCGCACCACCGGCATCTACTGCCGGCCGTCCTGCCCGGCGCTCACGCCGAAGGCCCAGAACGTGCGCTTCTACCCGACGTCGGCCGCCGCCCAGGCCAACGGCTACCGCGCGTGCCGCCGCTGCCTGCCGGACGCCGTGCCCGGCTCGCCCGACTGGAACGTCCGCGCCGACCTCGCCGCACGCGCCATGCGCCTGATCTCCGACGGCCTCGTCGAGCGCGAGGGCGTGCCCGGCCTGGCGAAGCGGCTCGGCTACTCGGAACGCCAGCTCGGACGCGTCCTCACCGCCGAACTCGGCGCCGGTCCGCTCGCGCTCGCCCGGGCCCACCGCGCGCATTCCGCGCGGCTGCTGATCGAGATGTCCGGGCTGCCGCTCACCGACGTCGCGTTCGCCGCCGGGTTCTCCAGCGTCCGGCAGTTCAACGAGACGATCCGCGAGGTGTTCGCGACAACGCCTTCGCAGCTTCGCGCCGCGAGCCTCCGTCGTGGACGGCGCAAGGGCGACGAGCCCGGAGGCGCGACGCGGCTCAGCCTGCGCCTGCCGTTCCGCGCACCGTTCGACGCCCAGGGAGTGCTTCGTTACCACGCCTCGCAGGCGATCCCGGGCGTCGAAGCCGTCACGGAGGACGGCGGCGAGATCACCGGTTACGGCCGCACGCTGCGGCTCCCGCACGGCGGCGGCGCGGCCTGGCTCGCCCCGCGGCCGGATCACGTCCGCTGTGACCTGGGCCTGGCCGACCTGCGGGACCTGAGCAGCGCGGTCACGCGGGTCCGGCGTCTGCTGGACCTGGACGCCGACCCCGAGGCCGTCGCCCGGACCCTCGGCGCGGACCCGGCACTCGCACCGCTGGTCGCCGAAACGCCGGGCATCCGCGTGCCCGGCGCCGTCGACGGCCCAGAACTCCTGCTGCGGACGCTGCTCGGGCCGGCCGCCACGGCGCTGGCCGCCGAGCTGGGCGAGCCAGTCCCGCCGGCGGACCCGCCGCTGGACCCGCTGACCACCCTGTTCCCGACGGCCGCCCAGATCGCCGACGCCGGCGTGGGACCGCAGGCCAAGGCCATCGCCGCGGCGATCGCGCACGGCAGCCTCGACCCGCACGTCGGCCGCGATCCCGCCGAGCTGCGGGCCGAGCTGCTCGCGCACAGCGTCGACGCCCCGACCGCCGACTACGTGCTGATGCGCGTCCTCGGCGCACCCGACGTGCTGCTGACCGCCGACGCCGCCGTGCACCGCGGGGCAACGGCACTGGGCGTCGACCTGACCGAATCGGCCCGCGGCTGGCAGCCGTGGAGTTCGTACGCCGGGATGTACTTGGCGCGCGCCGGCAAACGTTCCTGAGAACGGCTTTCAGGTCCACTTCGGACACCACGGCCAAAACTTCACTGGCCGCGGGCGAGCTGGACACCTTTGACGACACCGAGGCCCGCCGCCGCTCGGATGCCTTCCGCGAGCAGGCATCGGACCTGCCGCGCAAGTTCCCCGCATGCCACCCAGTCAGTTGCCTCGCGCGCCACCTGGGGCAGCGACGCCAAGCACCGGCTACTCAGCCACGATGCGGTTCACTAGGCCGTGCGCACCTCCACCTTCGATCCCGTACGAGCCTTGCGGACCCGCAGCCGGGTCGGGATGCGCTGGCGCAGTTCCTCGACGTGCGAGACCAGGCCGACCACCCGGCCCCCGGCGCGCAGCTCGTCCAGGATGTTCATCACGACGTCCAGCGTCTCCGCGTCGAGGGTGCCGAAGCCCTCGTCGACGAACAACGTGTCGAGCAGCGCGCCGCCGGTCTCGGCCGCGACCACGTCGGCCAGCCCGAGCGCCAGCGACAACGAAGCCAGGAAGGACTCACCGCCGGACAGTGTTTTGGCCGGGCGGATCGCCCCCGAATAGTCGTCCAGCACGTCGAGGCCCAGCCCGCCACGGGTGCCGCGCGCGCCCGCCGCGTCGGAGTGCACGAACGAGTACCGGCCCTGGCTCATCGTGCGCAGCCGCGCGGTCGCCGCGAGCGCGACCTCCTCCAGCCGCGCCGCCAGCACGTACGACCGCAGCGACATCTTCCGCGCGTTCTGCCCGCGCCCATTGACCACTTCGGACAGTGCGCGCAGCTCCGCGTATTCCTCTTCGATCGGCTCGAGCCCGGCCAGCACCTTGCTCATCCGCCCGGCCAGCCGGGTCAGCTCACGATGCTGCGCCGTGACGGCCTGCAGCGTCGAAAACGCCCCCTCCGCCGTGGCCCGCGCGGACCTCGCGGCTTCGCTCGCGGGCCCGACCTCGACAACGTCGTCGGGCGAGATGCCGAACAGCTCGGGCTGGGCCAGCAGCTCACGCGCACCCGCGGCCATGGCCTCCGCCTCCGCGAGCCCCTGCTCCAGCTTCGTCACCTGTTCTTCAGACCTCGCGGCGCCGCGCATCTCCTCTAGCGACAAGAATCCCTTGGCGTGCAAGGAGATCTCGACGAGATCCTGTTGTTCGGCGAGCCGGCTCACCGAACCCGCGACGGCCGTACGCGCCTCGGCCACCGCGTCCAGCGCCCCGGCCAGCGTCAGCAGATGACGTCGGCGCGCGGTCACGTCAGGGAACTCGCCGCGGCCGGCGACCAGCCGTCGTTCACGCTCGTCGAGCCGGTCCTGCAACGAGCGGACCTCGGCCGTCGCCTCGGTGGCGGCGGTCTCGGCGAGCCGCCGCTGCTCCGCGAGCTTCTCCGCGTCCTGCTCCAGCGTGACGACCTGCTTCGCCAGCCGGTCCTTCCGCGCGGCCTGCTCGGACAGCGCGCTGACGGTCGCCCGTGCCTCAGCCAGCTCGGCCGCGACGGACTCCGCAGTGCGCTCGCCCAGCCGCTCCCGCAACGCCTCCAGCCGGGCCTTCGCCTCCTCCAGCGCCGAGACGACGCGCTGCCGCAAGGCCTCCGCCTGCTGCTCGGCCTCTTCCGCCGCGCGTTCCTCCGCCGGGTCGACGAGCCGCGCGCTGTGGCTCGCGGGCGCGGGGTGCTCCGCGGAACCACAAACCGGGCACGCCGCGCCGTCGGCCAGACTCGCGGCCAGCTCGGCCGCCATGCCTTCGAGCCGCCGTTCCCGCAGGTCCAGCCGATGCTGCCGGGCCGCCTGATGACCGTCGACGACCTCACGCAGCTTCGCCTCGCCGCGTCCGACGCGCTCCACCGCCGGCGGCAGGTCGGCCGCGGCGCGCGCGATCACCGTCAGCTCTTCGACGTGGGCCTTCGCACCATCGAGCTTCGCCGCGGCTTCGGCGGCCGAAGCCGCTTCGCCGCGCAACGCCGTCAACCGCTCGGGCAACTCCCCGAGCCGGGTCGTCAGTTCGACGGCCTTGTCCTGGGCCGCACCGGCCGCCGTCTTGCGCTCGTCGCGGCGCTTCGTCTCGATCTGCTGCTGCTCGGCCTCGGCGACCAGCTCGGCGAGCGCACCCGCGTCCTCCCGCAGCGAACCGGCCCGCTCCCGCAGGTCAGCTGGGATCAGCCCGGCCGAGTCGACCCCCAGCTCGGCCAGAGCCTGGGTGTGGTCGACCTCTGTGGCCCGCGCCTCGGCCAGCTCTGTGGTCCGCCGTTCGAGCAGCTCGGCCTCCGGCGCCACGGCCTCCGCACGCCGGGCCGCCGCGATCTCCTCGGTCCACCCCGCGCGCTCGTCGGCCTGCTCGGCGATCTGCGCGAGCCGGGTGTGCGCGGTGCGGACGCGCCGGACCTTCTCCGCGTCCTCCTGCGCCTCGCGCAACGTGGCCTCGGCCTTGTCCGCGGTCGAACGTGCTTGCGCCGCTTCGGTTTCCGCCGCACCGGCGCGCGCCGCGACGTCCTGCAGCACGGCCTCGACCCACTCCGCCTGGTTGTCCTCCGGAGCGTCCTGTTGCGCCTCCTGGGCGTACCGCGCGACCAGCTCGCGCACGTCCTGCTGACGCTCCTGCAACGCCCGCCCGCGCTCGGCGCGCAGGTCCGCGAACCAGCGTTCGACGTCGGAAAACCGCTCCGTGCCGAACAACCGCTCCAGCAGTTCCTCGCGCTCGCGGGTGTCCGCGCGCAGGAACCGCGCGAATTCTCCCTGCGGCAGCAGCACCACCTGGAAGAACTGCTGCGCCGTCATGCCGAGCAGCCGCACGACCGTGCGCGCCACCTCGTCGATCCGGATGACGCCCTCGGGCGGCAGCCCCGCCGGCGGCTTCCCGACCCAGCTCAGCGAGACCTTCGCCTGCTGCGTGGTGAACCCGTCGCCGCGCTTTTTCGGGCGCTGGTACTCGGGGCTGCGCACGATCCGCAACCGCTGGCCCTGCACGGTCAGCTCCAGCACGACCTCGGTGACCTGGTCGGGCTCAGCGAGGTCGCAGCGCAGCCGCTTGACCTCGCCACGCGCGCCCGGGACCTCGCCGAACAACGCGAAAGCGATCGCATCGAGCAGCGTTGTCTTGCCCGCGCCCGTATCGCCGTGCAGGAGGAAGAGGCCGTCGGCGCCGAGGAGGTCGAAGTCGACCACCTCGCGGCCCGCGTACGGGCCGAACGCCTGGACTTCCAGCAGGTGCAGCCTCACAGCTTCGCCACCGCCGCCCGGTCGGCCGCCTCTAGCGCGAGGAAGACGAGCCGCTCCTCGCGCTCGGAGGGCGGGGCGCCACGGCAGTCGTCGAGGAAGTTGCGGGCGATCTCGATGTCGCTGCGGCCGCGCACGGCCTCGGCGTACTTCAGCTCCGCGCCCGCGAGCCCGCCTTCCGGCTGCCAATCCAGGTGCACGGCGTGCGGGAAACGGTCGCGCAGCTTGCGCATGGCGTCGACCGGACGCACACGGTCGGTGAGCGTGACGGACAGGAAGTGCTCCGTCCATTCTTCGTGCTCCGGCGCGGAAAGCAGCTCGGCCAGCTCGCCGCGCAGGGTGGCCAGCGCCCGCGGCACGGGCAGCTCGTGCCGCCGGACCTCGGCCAGCCCGGTGGCGTCGAGGTCGACGAGCCAGACCGATTTCCGTCGCCGCGCCTCGGAAAACGAGTACGCGAGCGGGCTGCCGGAATAGCGAAGGTGCTCGGCCAGGGCCTGCGGGCCGTGCAGGTGGCCGAGCGCCACGTAGTCCACGCCGTCGAACACCGAGCCGGGCACCTGCTCGACCCCGCCGACGGCGATCGTGCGCTCGGACTCGCTGGCGTTGCCTCCGGTGACGAACGCGTGCGCCAGCACCACGGAACGCGTGCCGGGGCGAGTGGCGAGGTCCTCGCGGACGCGGCGCATGGCCTCGGTCAGGACCCCGGTGTGGCCGCGCGCCTCCGGGACGCCCAGCGCGTGCCGGGACGGCTCCGGCTCCAGGTACGGCAGGCCGTAGAACGCGACCTCGCCGTGCTCGTCCGCGAGCAGCACGGGCTCGGCCAGCCCGGCGACCGTGGCGCGCACGTGCAGGCCGCCGGCCGCGGCGAACTCGGCGAAGGCGCCGAGGCGTGGCCCGGAGTCGTGGTTCCCGGGCGTGATGACGAGCTGGGCACCGGCCTGGCGGATGCGGGCGAGCGCGGCCGTGGCGACCCGGACCGCCTCGGCCGAAGGGACCGCGCGGTCGTAGATGTCGCCGGCCACGACGACCACGTCGACCGCCTCGCTGGTGACGAGGCCGGCCAAGTGCCCGAGGACGGCTTCCTGCTCGGCGAGCAGATCGGCGCCGTGGAACGTGCGGCCGATGTGCCAGTCGGAGGTGTGCAGGACTTTCACGGCGACCACGTTAAGAGCGGACCCCGACGAAACGCGGGAGACTCGCCGACGAGCCACTCGAACGTGTGTACGAAGCCTATCAGGGGCCGGCCGGACACGCCGACGGCCGAACCGGTGAACCCGCTGGTCAGCTACGGAGTGCGACCGGCCGAACCCGTTTTTGTCGGTGCTGTCCGCCATGATGTCCCCGGTCGATCCGCACGGATCGGCGAAGGCACCAGGGACGGCAGCGGAGGAGGGAGAACCGGGTGGAGACAGTGATCACCACGGCGGCCATCGTGCTCGCGCTGCTCCTGTGCGTCGCGGTCGCGATCCTGTGGCGGCTCTACAACGACGGCATGCGGCGCGTGGACGCGGCGGCGCGGCTCGTCGCGGCGGAGCGCGCCAAAGGCGATGAGCAGCAGCTCGCGCTGCGCAGGTACGAGGTCGCGTTCGCGTCGATCAGCGGACGTGGCGAGCTGGGCGAGCAAGTGCTCGTGGAGACGGCGCGGGCGCTGGGTTTGCGCGAGGAGCTGCACTTCACGCTGCAGACCGATCTGGCGGGCGGCGGCAGCGTCAAACCGGACATGGTGCTGCGCGTCGGCGGCGGGCGCACGGTTCCGGTGGATGCCAAGGCGAGCATGGCGATCTGGGCCGAGGCCGTGGACACCGACGACCCGGAGGAGCGGCTCGACGCGTTGCGCGCCCACGTCCGGCAGCTGCGCTCGCGCGCCGCGGAGCTGGCCGGCAAGGGCTATCAGCGCTGGGCCGACGCGATCTACGGCACGATCATGTTCGTGCCGTCCGACGCCGCGGTGGTCGCGGCGCTCGACACCGACCCGGAGCTGTTGCGCTGGCTCATCGACCGCCGCGTGTTCCTGTGCGGCCCCACGGGCTTCGGCGTCCTGGCCTCCGCGGCCCTGTTCGCCGCCAGCGACCGCGCGCTGGTGGAGGACGTCGAACAGGTCCGCGCGGGCGCCGCCTCGGCCCACCGCGCGGCGGGCAATGCCGTCGACGCGCTGAATCTGTCGAGCACCCACCTGCAACGCTTCATCTCCGCCCGGCGCCGCGAGCTGGAAGCCCTGGAGAACTTCCGCACGACGGTCGCCCCCCTGACAGGCGCCTCGGGCAGCCCCGCGCCGGTCCCGCAGGTGCGGAAGGGGGACGAACTGGCAGCCAGCTGACTGACTCTTCTCGGCGGAGCCTCTGTGTTGTGGGGGCGCCAGCGCTTGGACGGTCTGGGCACGGACCACCCTCACGCGCCGCGACGGGCCGCGCCTCATCGCACCGCGCCTCATCGCGACGCGAGGGGTCGGGTCGCTGAGCACCGCATTGCGACCGGACTGGCCGGGCCACACTGTGCGGGACCGCGTCGCACTACGACCGAGACTGGTCGGGCCGGGCCGAGGAACCCGGGGCGAGCCGCGCCGGACTGCGCCAGGCGGAATGCACAGTCGTTCGGGCGTTCAGGTTGACGGGTGCGGTGTGCGAGCGCGGTGGTTCAGGACCGCAGTGCGACGACTCACTTGGTGTCCAGACCCGCCGAGCGTGATGAGCCACCGTGCTTCTTGCCCGGCAGCGCTTCCTGACCCGCTGCTCTCATGACCCACCGTGGCCGTCTGATCCGGCGTTGTCATCGCGACGGTGCAGGTACCAGCCAATGGGACAGCCGTTCCGGGAAGGCGGACGTTCCGGAACAGCCCGTTCCGGACGCGGACAGGTAAAAAACTCGCAAACTATCGACCGCGGGCCCGGGCGTTCTCCCGGCTCCGCGGATCAAGTCGGCGAGGCCGGATCGGGGCTGGTCAGCGGCGCGAAGTGGCTGGTCGGCGAGCTGCGGCCCTGGTCGCAGGCCGGGCAGCACGTGCGCGGTCCGCCTGCAACCCGCGTCACGCTGGCGGGTGGCTGGTCAGGGCAGTCTTCGGCCGTGCTGGCAAGATCGTGACAAGTACGGGCTACGGTGTTGCCTCGTGACCGCGATACGCGATCGCCAGAGCGATCCTGATGCCGATGACGCCCCCGTGCCCTGGGACGAGCGTCTTGTCGTCGGCGCGAGGCGCGGGCTGCCTTGGTGGGCGGCCGTACTTGTGGGCTTCGGCCTTGCCGTGCTCGGCGCCGTCATCGACGAGAAGACCAAGGGCAGCCTCGACCTCGTTTTCAAGGCCGGCTATTTCGTCGGGGCTGTGATCGCGGTCGGTGCGGTGCAGAGACGGGCGCTGTTCGGCCCGATGGTGCAGCCGCCGCTGGTGCTGGCCGTCACGGTGCCCGGTGTGGTGCTGCTGACCGGCGGCTCCGGTTCGAGCGGGGACACGCTCTCCAAGCTCCTGGACATCGGCCGGCCGCTGATCAACGGCTTCCCGACGATGGCGGTCGTCACCGGCGTGACACTGCTCTTCGGCTTCTTCCGTATCTACCGCGAGCGCGATCCCGACGCCCCGGTGAAGCTGAAGGGCAAGAGGGCCCCCGCCGACGACGCCGAGCCGGCGGCTGCCCGGCCGCGGACCCGGCCTCCGGGATCCAGCCGTTCGGGCCAGACGCCGCTGCCCGCGGGTGGACGCCGGGGCGCGCCGAGGGACCGGGACCTGGACGCCCCGCCGCCGCGCCGCCCCCGTCCGCCGGCCGACCCGGGCGCCCGCCCGCGCCGCGACCCGGCCGACCCCGGCCCGCGCGGCACGCGCAAGCCCCCGCCGGAAGGCCGCCGTTCGCGACCGCCGGAAGCGGACCCGCGCCGCCGCGGCGAGCCTCGTGGCGACACCCCGCCGCCGCGCCGCCGCCCCCGTCCCGAGGACCCGCCCCCAGGCGCCCGCCCTCGCCCGCCCCGCCGCGAGCCCCCGCGCCGCTCCCGCCCCTGGGACGACGAATCCTGACAACCCGACAACGTTGACATCCCGCGGCAACCACCCGCCGGACGCAGACACCAAGAAGGGCCGCCGATCCACACCGGATCGGCGGCCCTTCTGGTTCTCCGAGCACATAGTTTTTCTTGCGGGGCAAGGGAAGCAGGATCAAGAACCTCGCATCGCCGGTCTGCCACGCGGACCACGCACGCCACCGCGCAGATTGACCGGACGCAGGCTGGACGGCCAGCCAGGGCGGGCTGGGCAAGCCGAGGGGCAAGCAGGCTAGCCAGCCAAGCAACCAAAGCAGGCCGGTCAAGCGGAGCAGGCAAGCAGAGCGGGCCAAGCGGGCAGCCAGGACACGCCGGTCAAGCGGAGCAGGCAAGCAGAGCGGGCCAAGCGGGCAGCCAGGACACGCCGGTCAAGCGGAGCAGGCAAGCAGAGCGGGCCAAGCGGGCAGCCAGATGTATTGCCTTGTGAGGTTGGGGACGCCGATGAGGGGAGGCAGGCCGGTCAGCCCAACCCCAGCCCGCCCCAACCCCACCCCATGCTCAGGACTCCGACTCCCCCGAACCCTCCGCCTTGACCGCTTTCCGCAGCTCCTTCGGCAACGCGAACGCGATCTTCTCGTTCGCCGTGGTCACCTCGTCGACCTGGCCCCAGCCGCGGTCGGCGAGCCAGGTCAGGAGGTCCATGACCAGGTTGTCCGGGACCGAGGCGCCCGACGTGACGCCGACCGTGACAACCCCTTCCAGCCACTTCTCGTCGACCTCGGTGGCGAAGTCGATCAGGTGGGCGTCGCGGGCGCCGGCCTTCAGGGCGACCTCCACGAGGCGCTTGGAGTTCGACGAGTTCGTCGAACCGACCACCAGGACCAGGTCGCACTCGGGGGCCATCGCCTTGACCGCGACCTGGCGGTTCGTGGTGGCGTAACAAATGTCGTCGCTGGGCGGGTCTGCCAGGCCGGGGAAGCGTTCGCGCAGCTGGTCGACGCGCTCCATCGTCTCGTCGACCGACAGGGTGGTCTGGGACAGCCAGATCACCTTCGACGGGTCGCGCACATCGACCTTGTCGACGTCCTCCGCCTTGTCCACGAGCTGCACCTTGTCCGGCGCCTCGCCCGCGGTTCCCTCGACCTCCTCGTGGCCTTCGTGGCCGATCAGGAGGATGTCGTAGTCGTCCTTGGCGAAGCGGTTGACCTCTTTGTGCACCTTTGTCACGAGGGGGCAGGTCGCGTCGATGGTGCGGAGGTTCCGCTCCTCGGCCTCGGCGTGCACCATCGGCGAGACGCCGTGCGCGGAGAACACCACCAGCGCGCCCTCGGGCACCTCGGAGGTCTCCTCGACGAAGATCGCGCCGCGCTCGCGCAGGGTCTCCACGACGTGCCGGTTGTGCACGATCTCCTTGCGCACGTACACCGGCGCGCCATACAGGTCGAGGGCCTTCTCCACGGCGATGACGGCGCGGTCCACCCCCGCGCAGTAGCCACGCGGCTTCGCGAGCAGGACTCGCTTGCCGGTCGCCGGTTGGCCGGAGCCGGCGATCGTCGGAGTGCCGGCGGGGTCGATTCCGGGGCTCGCTGAACTCATGCCCCCAGCGTACGGGCTGCCCTGCGGCGAACTCGAAGTCCTCTTTAGGATGACCTGGCTCCGCCATCCGGGGTGTGCCGGGAGTCACCTGGTGTACCCCAACCCACCCGTTCGGTTGGGCAGGATGGCCCCTATACGGCAGGCTGGACGCATGAAGCCACTCCCGCTCCCCATCCGGGTCGCCGCGGGCCTCGCCGTCATCACCGCCGAGCGGGTTCGCGGCCTCCCCCAGCAGCTCACCGGGCTCCCCGTCACCGTGGTCAGCCAGGTGCTGCAGTTCTCCATGCGCGTGCAGCAGCACGTCACCGAGCTGGCCATCAAGGGTGACGACGCCCTGTCCGGCCTGCGCCCGGTCGAGGACACCCCCAGCTGGGCGACGTTCGACGAGGACGCCGAGCCCGACGTCACGCCGTCGCGGCCGACGCTGGTCTCGGTCGACAATCCGCCCGAGCCGCGCGCGCAGACCAACGGCCACCGCCCGTCGTTCACCGAGCCGGAGACCGAACCCGCTGCCGAGCCCGAAATCGAGATCGTGCTGGAGCCCCTGCCCGAGAGCGATGACGACGGCGACCCGTGGGCCCAGGAAGAGCGCGCGCTGGCCGAGGAGCACGCGGACGGTGAGAACGACAGCGCCGCCGGCCCCGCGGGCCTGCCGAACTACGACGAGCTGACCCTGCCGCAGCTGCGCGCCCGCCTGCGCCGCCTGACCGTCCCCCAGCTCGAAGAGATCCTGGAGTACGAGAAGGCCAACGAGGACCGTGCGTCCTTCACCGGCATGCTCGCGCGCCGGATCGGCAACGCGCGCAAGGCGGAAGAGGAACAGGGCGACAGCGCGGAAGGCAAGTGAGCGGCGAACCCGCCACCAGCGCGGAAAACCCTTGGCCGGTAAGGACTGTCGCGCGCAAGATCGGCGACTGGGTGCACCGGCTCGGCGCCGTGTGGGTCGAGGGCCAGGTCACGCAGATCAACGCGCGGCAGGGCACGCAGACCGCGTTCCTGACGCTGCGCGACCCGTCGGCGGACGTCTCGATGTCCGTCACCTGCCCGATGTGGCTGGTGCGTGAGCTGGCGACGCCGCTGCGCGAAGGCGACCGCGTGATCGTGCACGCGAAGCCGTCGTTCTTCTTCGGCCGCGGCACGCTCAGCCTGCGCGCCGACGAGATCCGCGCGGTCGGCATCGGCGAGCTGCTCGCGCGGATCGAGCGGCTGCGCAAGCTGCTGGCCGCCGAAGGCCTGTTCTCACCCGAGCGCAAACGGCCGATTCCCTTTCTGCCGCAAGGGATCGGCCTGATCACCGGACGCGCTTCGGCGGCGGAGCGCGACGTGCTGGTGAACGCGCAGGCGCGCTGGCCGCACGTGCTGTTCAAGGTGCTGAACACCGCCGTGCAGGGCTCGCAGGCCGTGCCCCAGATCCTTCGTGCACTGTCCACACTGGACAAAGACCCCGAGGTCGACGTCATCGTGATCGCCCGCGGCGGCGGCAGTGTCGAGGACCTGCTGCCGTTCTCCGACGAGGCGCTGTGCCGGGCCGTCGCGGCGGCGGGCACGCCCGTGGTCAGCGCGATCGGGCACGAGCCGGACACCCCGCTGCTCGACCACGTCGCCGACCTGCGCTGCTCCACGCCCACGGACGCGAGCAAGCGGATCGTGCCGGACGTGCGCGAGGAGTCCGCCCGCGTCCGCCAGATGCGGGATCGCGGCCGCCGCGCGCTGCACGGCTGGGTCGACACCCAGACGAGGCTGCTGACCCAGCTGCGCAGCCGCCCGTCGCTGGCCGACCCGCTCGGCCCGATCCAGCGGCGCCTCGACGAGGTCGAGATGCAGCGCGAGCGCGGCCGCCGCGCCATGCTCGGCCTGCTCGCGCGTGACCAGGCCGAAGTCGCCAACGCGCGCGGCCGGCTGACCGCGCTGGGCCCGGCCGCGACGATGTCCCGCGGTTATGCCGTCGTGCAGTTCACCGACTCCGAAGGCAACCTCCAGGTACTCCGCTCCGTCTCCCAGATCGAGGACGGTGCGCGCTTGCGCGTGCGGGTCGCCGACGGGGCGGTCCACGCCGTCACCGAGCCGACCGAGACCGCGGAAGGAGACGGGCCGTGACGTACCGGGCACCGGCGTTCCTCCCGCTCACCGTGGACGCCGCCGCCCGGCTCGACGCCGGCCCCCTGCTCCGCCAGGCCCTGGCCACCGACCGGGCCGCCACCGAATGCTGGACGGCACTGCTCGCGGGCTGCGGTTCAGCCGCCCGTCGTGACCTGGCGCCGCAGCTGCGAAGGCTGTCCGAGGCGACGTCCGTGCACGTCGGCCGGCGCTGGTGGTTCGCCGAGGGCGCCGAGCACCGGCGGCGCGTCGCGGGTGCCCAGGAACACCTCGAAGACGCGATCGCGGACAGTGACGGGCAGGAGTTCGCCCTCGCGTTCGTCGGTTACGACCACGCGATGGCCACCGCGGTAGTGTGCGCGCACAGCCCGGTGCATCGGAAGGTCGGAGAACGTCGAGCGTGAGCGAAGCAGCCAGCGAAACCGCCGGACTCGGCTACGAGCAGGCCCGCGACCGGCTCGTCGAGGTGGTCAAGGAGCTTGAAGCGGGCGGACTGTCCCTGGAGCAGTCGCTCTCGCTGTGGGAGAAGGGCGAGGAGCTCGCGAAGGTCTGCGAGCGGCACCTCGAGGGCGCGCGCGAGCGGATCGAGGCCGCGCTGGCGTCCGTGGAGACCGACGACTCAGAGTGACGTGCACCATGCGCGGCTGAATCGGTCACGTGACCGGAGCGTCTGAGAGACTGGGCACCCGCCGAGTTCAGCGATCCGGGAGGCCCGCATGACTACCGCCAGTGACCCACGCCGCCGTGAAGCGCCGGATCGCAACCTCGCCATGGAGCTGGTCCGGGTGACCGAGGCCGCCGCGATGGCCGCGGGCCGCTGGGTCGGCAAGGGCGACAAGATCGGCGGCGACGGCGCGGCTGTCGACGCGATGCGCCAGCTCGTCTCCACCGTCTCGATGCGCGGGGTCGTCGTGATCGGCGAGGGCGAGAAGGACGAGGCGCCCATGCTGTTCAACGGCGAAGAGGTGGGCAACGGTGACGGCCCGGACTGCGACGTCGCGGTCGACCCGGTCGACGGCACCACGCTGATGGCCAAGGGCATGCCGAACGCGCTGGCCGTGCTCGCGGTGGCCGAGCGCGGGGCGATGTTCGACCCGTCGGCCGTGTTCTACATGGAGAAGCTCGCCGTCGGCCCCGACGCCGCGGGCAAGGTGGACCTGGCCGCACCGGTCGCGGAGAACATCCGCCGGGTCGCGAAGGCCAAGAACTCCAGCGTCAGCGACGTGACCGTGTGCATCCTCGACCGGCCGCGGCACGAGCAGATCATCAAGGAGGTGCGGGAGGCCGGCGCCCGCATCCGGTTCATCTCCGACGGCGACGTGGCGGGCGCGATCGCCGCGGCCCGGCCGACCACCGGTGTCGACATGTTGCTCGGCATCGGCGGCACGCCCGAGGGCATCATCGCGGCCTGCGCGATGAAGTGCCTCGGCGGTGAGCTGCAGGGCCGGCTGTGGCCGAAGGACGAGGCCGAGCGCGAGAAGGCGCTGGCCGCGGGCCACGACCTCGACCGGGTGCTCGGCAACGACGACCTGGTGCGCGGCGACAACACCTTCTTCTGCGCCACCGGCGTGACCGACGGCGACCTGCTGCGCGGCGTGCACTACCGCTCGGGCGGCGCCACCACGCAGTCCATCGTGATGCGGTCCAAGTCCGGCACCGTCAGAATGATCGACGGCTACCACCGGCTGAACAAGCTCCGGGCTTACTCGTCCGTGAACTTCGACGGCAACCTGGACAGCCCCGAGGACGGTCTCGACGCCGTCCCGCCCCTGCCCTGAGTTCTTCCCGACCAAGGAGTCGCCCGGTGCCCAAGCGGTTGTTCGCGCTGCTGTTGACGATCCTCGCCGGAGCGGCGCTCGCCACCGGTAGCGCGAGCGCCGGGCCGTCGATCGTCGGCGGCACCGCCGCGGACCAGCCTTACCCGTTCGTGGTGTCGCTGCACTCCTCGTCGGGCGAGGTCTTCTGCGCCGGTTCGCTGATCGCGCCGACCTGGGTCGCCACGGCCGCGCACTGCGTGTACGGCAAGGCCCCGGGTACGGTCGCGCTTCGGCTGGGCAGCAACGAAAGCGACCAGGGCGGGGAGACCGCGCAGGCCGCGGAGTTCATCGTGCACCCGCATTTCAACATCACCACGCAGACCGGCGACCTCGCGCTGATCCGGCTCACGGCGCCGGCGCAGACGGCCCCGATCGCCCTCGGCACCAGCGCGGCACCCGGTACGGCAACCCGCATCCTGGGCTGGGGCCAGACCTGCGCGGCCCCGGACTGCGGTCCGCTCGCGCCTTCGCTGCAACAGCTCGACACGCATCTGGTCGAGGGCTCGAAATGCACCGCCGCCTTCGACGGCACCGCCGAGCTGTGCACCGACAACCCGGACGGCAAAGCCGGCTCCTGTTATGGCGATTCCGGCGGCCCGGAGCTCGCCCGCGACGGCGACCACTGGACGCTGATCGGCCTCACCAGCCGCGCCGGCAACGGCTCCCCGACCTGTGCGACGGGGCCTTCGATCTACACGTCCGTGGTCGCGTACGCGCCGTGGATCGCGGAGAAAACCGGCTGACTCACTCGGCGTTGCTGGAGTGGCCCGGGAACAGGTGGGCGTCCGGGTCCAGCGCGACGGCGATGTTGTTCACCGCGGTGGCGGCCTCGCCGAAACCGGTGGCGATCAGCTTGACCTTCCCGGGATACGCCGCGACGTCGCCGGCCGCGTAGACGCGAGGCCGTGCTGTCGCCATCGTCGAATCCACCGCGATGGCGCGGTGGTCGATCTCCAGCCCCCAGCTCTCGATCGGGCCGAGGTCGGCCGTGAAGCCCAGCGCCGCGACCACGGCGTTGGCCGGAAGCTGTTCGCCCTCACCGTTTTTCACCGCCACCTCCACCGCCGCGAGTTCGCCGTCCGGTGCCTCGACGAAGCGCGTCACCTCGGCGTCGGTGATCATCCGCACGCCCAGGCCGCGGACCTCGCGCACGATCGACTCCGCGGCGCGGAACTTCGCGCGGCGGTGCACGAGGGTGACGCTCGCGGCGATCGGGTGCAGTGCCAGGCACCAGTCGAACGCCGAGTCGCCGCCGCCGACCACGACCACGTGCTGACCCGCGTGCGCCTGGAGCGAAGGGACGAAGTGGACCATGCCGCGGCCGAGCCAGCCGTCGCCTGCCGGCAGCGGACGCGGGGTGAACTCGCCGATGCCCGCGGTGATCAGCACGGCGCCCGCGCGCAGCACCTCGCCGCCGTCCAGGGTCAGCTCGACACCGCCGTCGACGCTTTCCAGCTTCTCCGCCTTGCGGCCCAGCAGGTACGCCGGCTGCCACGGCTCGACCTGGTCCACCAGGCCCTGCACCAGGTCACGGCCGCGGACCGCGGCGAACCCGCCCACGTCGAAGATCATCTTCTCCGGGTACATGGCGGTGACCTGTCCGCCCGGCTCGGGCAGCGAATCGACCACGGCCATCGAAAGGCCGCGGAACCCCGCGTAGTACGCCGCGAACAGCCCCGTGGGCCCGGCTCCGATGATGACGAGGTCGTACGACGAATCCATGAGGCTCGCTCCAGCCAGTGGTGGGGTGGCGGTGATCGAGAACACTTGGATCCTAGTCCCGCCGGACGGGTGATTTCCGCGAACCGCGTGTGCGACGCCACCCCGCGATCGGCGCCGAACAGGGCCAGAATCGGGGGTATGGCTGAACAGGAATACCGGATCGAACACGACACGATGGGTGAGGTCCGCGTCCCGGTCGACGCGCTCTACCGCGCGCAGACGCAGCGTGCCGTCGAGAACTTCCCCATCTCCGGCCGCGGTCTCGAGCGCGCCCAGATCCGCGCGCTGGGCCTGTTGAAGGCGGCCGCCGCGCGCGTGAACGCCAAGCTCGGCGTGCTGGAGCCCGACGTCGCCGACGCGATCGCCGCCGCGGCCGACGAGGTAGCCGAAGGCAAGCACGACCGGCACTTCCCGATCGACGTCTTCCAGACCGGCTCCGGCACCTCGTCCAACATGAACGCGAACGAGGTCATCGCGACGCTCGCCACCCGCGCGCTGGGCCGCGAGGTGCACCCGAACGACCACGTCAACGCCTCGCAGTCGTCGAACGACACGTTCCCGACGACCATCCACGTCGCCGCCACGGAAGCCGTGCTCACCGACGTCGTCCCGGCGCTGGAGCACCTCGCGGGCGCGATCGAGACCCGGGCGCAGGAGTGGGCGGATGTCGTGAAATCCGGCCGCACGCACCTGATGGACGCTGTGCCGATCACGCTCGGCCAGGAGGCGGGCGCGTGGGCCGCGCAGGTCCGCTTCGGCGTCGAGCGGCTCAAATCCGGCCTGCCTCGGCTGGGCGAGCTGCCGATCGGCGGCACCGCCGTGGGCTCCGGCCTGAACGCGCCGGAGGGCTTCGGTGCCGCCGTCGCCGCCGAACTCGCGGAGCTGACCGGCCTGCCGCTCACCGAGGCGCGCAACCACTTCGAGGCGCAGGCGACGCAGGACAGCGTCGTCGAGACCTCCGGCCACCTGCGCACGATCGCGGTGTCGCTGAACAAGATCGCGAACGACCTGCGCTGGCTGGGCTCCGGCCCGCGCACCGGGCTGGCCGAGCTGGCGCTGCCGGACCTGCAGCCGGGCTCGTCGATCATGCCGGGCAAGGTCAACCCGGTGATCCCGGAGGCCACGCTGCAGGTGGTGGCGCAGGTGATCGGCAACGACGCGGCGGTGGCGTTCGCGGGCGCGGCCGGCAACTTCCAGCTCAACGTGAACCTGCCGGTGATCGCGCGCAACGTGCTCGAATCCGCGCGGCTGCTCGCGGCCGTCTCGCGGCTGCTGGCGGACAAGGTGTTCGACGGCGTGACCGCGAACGTCGAACGGACCCGTCAGTACGCCGAGGGCTCGCCTTCGATCGTCACGCCGCTCAACAAGTACATCGGTTACGAGGCGGCGGCAGCGGTCGCGAAGCAGGCGCTCAAGGACATGAAGACGATCCGCGAAGTCGTCATCGAACGTGGTTTCGTGCGGGACGGCAAGCTCACCGAGGCCCAGCTCGACGAGGCCCTCGACGTGCTTCGGATGGCTCGCGGCGGCAAGTAGGCCGGCTGAGGTCTTTCCGCTGAATTCCCTGGTCGGAGCGGGTTCGTATTCCTGATCGGGCTCCTGATCGAGCGATGGACGAGCGGAAATTGTCGGTGCCGGGGGTCATGATGTCGGGGTGCTGCTGACCGAGATCGTCACCGCGTCCGCCGAACTGGCGGCCACCCGGTCCAGGAAGGCGAAGACCGCCACCCTGGCCGCGGTGCTGCGCGCCGCCGAGCCCGCCGAGCTGCCCGCCGTGATCGCGTACCTCACGGGGCAGACGGCGCAGGACCGCCTGGGCGCGGGCTGGCGCACGCTCGCGGACCTGGCCGTCTCCCCCGCGGCGGCGCCCGAGGTGGGTGTCGGCGAGGTGGACGAGGCGCTCACCGAGGTCGCCGCCGCGTCCGGGGCGGGTTCGGTGAAGCGGCGGGCCGAGGTGCTCACCGCGCTGTTCACCCGGCTCACCAAGGCCGAGCAGGAGTTCCTGTTCCGGCTGGTCACCGGCGAGCTGCGGCAGGGCGCGCTGGAGGGCGTGATGGTCGACGCGATCGCGGCGGCGGCCGAGCTGCCGGCGGCGGACGTGCGGCGCGCGTTCATGCTGTCCGGCCGGCTGCCGGTCACCGGCCACGCGGCGTTGACCGGTGGCGCCGCGAAGCTCGCCGAGTTCCGGCTGGCGCTCGGGCGGCCGATCCGGCCGATGCTGGCCTCCCCGGCGGAATCGCTCGACGAAGCGGCGGCCGAGCACGGGCACGCGATCGTCGAGTACAAAATGGACGGTGCGCGGATCCAGGTGCACCGTCAGGGCGAGGAAGTGCACGTATACACCCGCACGCTGCGGGAGATCACGTCGAGTGTGCAGGAGCTGGTCGACCTCGTGCGGGCGCTGCCGTGCGAGTCGGTGGTGCTGGACGGCGAAACCCTGGCCCTGGCCGACGACGGCCGGCCGCGCCCGTTCCAGGAAACGATGAGCCGCTTCGGCAGCACGCGCGAGGAGCAGGTGCGCGCGCTGCTACTGCGTCCGTACTTCTTCGATTGCTTGCACCTCGACGGCGTCGACCTGCTGGACGCGCCGCTTTCGGAGCGAAACGTGGCGCTGCACCGGGTCGCGGGCAAGCACGTGATCCCGGGCGAGGTGGAGCCCGCAGACCCGGCCGCGGTGCTGGACGCGGCGATGGCCGCGGGCCACGAGGGCGTGATGGTGAAGGACCTCGCCTCGCCATACGCGGCAGGCCGGCGCGGGCGGGCCTGGCTGAAGGTGAAACCGGTGCACACCATCGACCTGGTGGTGCTCGCGGCGGAGTGGGGTCACGGCCGGCGCACCGGCACGCTCTCCAACCTGCACCTCGGCGCCCGCGACCCGGACGGCGGCCCGCCGATCATGGTGGGCAAGACCTTCAAGGGCATGACCGACGAGCTGCTGGCTTGGCAAACCAAGCGGTTCCAGGAAATCGAGACCCACCGCGACAACTGGACCGTCCACGTGCGGCCGGAAGTGGTCGTCGAAATCGAACTCGACGGCGCCCAGGTCAGCCCTCGCTACCCGGGCGGCCTGGCGTTGCGTTTCGCCCGCGTCGTCCGCTACCGCCCAGACAAAACCCCCGCCGAGGCCGACACGATCGACACCGTCCGCAGCCTCCTGCGCGGCGACCGGTCCGGAGAGGAGGGCTGACTCTGGTGATACCGGCTCTGGCCAAGTGACGACGGCCGACGCCTCGGCCGACCGCGCCTGGCCCCCTGCGTCCAGTCCGCGTCCCGAACACTGCCCAGGCCACCACCTCGGCCAGCCATCCGACGCCAGCCGCGCCCCGAACACCGCCCGGGCAACCCGGCCACCCGGGTACCGGGGCGTGCCGGAGTCAACCGCGGACGCGGCGGAAGGCGTTGAGCGGGTCGTTCATCCCGGCCTGGGCCAGTGCCCGCCAAGCGCTTCGGTCACGGGCAATCGGCTTGCCCGAAGCGACGCGGTGCATTTGCTGGGTGTGCCATTGGATTTCGAGCAGGCTGTCGGCCAAGCGGATGCCGGTGCGCGGGCAAAGCCGCTCGGCGCGGGCGTCCTCGCCGGCGAGCAGGCGCGTGGGCAGGCTCGGGTCGACGGTCAGGGGCCGGCCGAGGCCGATCAAGTCCAGGGCGCCCGAGCGCAGCGCTTCGGCCATGCCGGCGGCGGTGGTGAAGCCGCCGGTGACCATGAGGGCGACGTCGGAGACCTGGCGTGCTTTGGCCGCATAGTCCAGAAAATACGCTTCCCGGCGCGCAGTGCTCTCACGGCCGGAGCCCATCATCACGGCCTTCTCGTACGTGCCGCCGGAGATCTCCAGCAGGTCCAGGCCCGCGTCGCCCAGGGCACGGACGACCTGCAGTGACTCGTCTTCGCCGAAGCCACCGCGTTGAAAGTCCGCGCTGTTCAGCTTTACCGACACCGGCACGGACTCGCCCACCGCCGCGCGCACTCGGGCGACCACTTCAAACAGGAAGCGGCTGCGGTCACGGCCCCACGCGTCGTCGCGGAGGTTCGTCAGCGGTGAGAGGAACTGCGAGATCAAGTATCCGTGCGCGCCGTGCAGCTGCACCCCGTCGAAGCCCGCGTCGACGAACGTCTTCGCCGCCAACGCGAAACGGTCGATGATCGTCTCGATCTCGGCGCCCGTCAGGGCTCGCGGCGCGGCGAAAGCGGTCCGCACGCCACGATTGCCGAAGGGCACCGCGGACGGCGCGACCGGTTGCCGCGTCAGGAACCTCGGGCTCTGCCGACCGGGATGGTTGAGCTGCACCCACAGCCGGGCGTCGGTCCCGTCGACGCTGCGCGCCCACGGCCGGAAGACCGCCGGGTCCGGAACGGCAGGCAGCGCGACGTTCCGCGGTTCGCCGAGCGCAGCCGGGTCGACCATCACGTTGCCGGTCACTAGCAGGCCCGCGCCGCCGTGCGCCCAGGTCCGGTACAGCTCGGCCAGCTCCGGCGTCGGCCGGTTGCGACGGTCGCCGAGCTGCTCGCTCAGCGCCGACTTCGCGATCCGGTGCGGCAGCACCGCCCCGCAGCGCAGTTTGAGCGGCTCGGCCAGCAGTTCCCGGGTGGCTGTCATCGCGGTCCCGTCGTCGCAGCGAACTTACCGGCAGTAGGCTACCCGAAAGTAGATACCATCGGTATCCCAACCGGAGGCGACCCCGGGCGCTAGGGTCTGCAGACCATGACGGCGATAGTGCAGAACCTGGTCACGTCGGGTGTTTTCGAGCTCGACGGCGGCAGCTGGGAAGTGGACAACAACGTCTGGATCGTGGGCGACGACGCCGAGGTCATCGTGATCGACGCGGCGCACGACTCCGCCGCGATCGCCGAGGCCGTCGGGGACCGCGAGCTGCGCGCGATCGTCTGCACCCACGCCCACAACGACCACGTCAACGCCGCGCCCGAGCTGGCCGCGCGCACCGGCGCGCCGATCCTGCTGCACCCGGACGACCGCGTCGTCTGGGACCTCACGCACCCCGGCCGCGCGCCGGACGGCGAACTGGCCGACGGCCAGGTCATCACCATCGCGGGCACCGACCTCACCGTGATCCACACCCCGGGCCACGCGCCCGGCGCCGTCTGCCTCTACGCGCCCGGCCTCGGCGTCGTCTTCACCGGCGACACGCTCTTCCACGGCGGCCCCGGCGCCACCGGACGGTCCTATTCGGACTACCCGACTATCGTGAAGTCCATCCGCGAGCGCCTTTTCGCCCTCCCCGACGCGACCCAGGTCCGCACCGGGCACGGCGAGGGCACCACGATCGCCGACGAGAAGGCGGGCGCGGCGGAGTGGCCCGAAGCCTGAGGCCCTCACCAGCGGACCCGGACCAGGCACCCGGAGAACGCTCCAGCGAGCCGGGCTAAGGAGCCAGCCGGGGCGCCACCGGTTCGACGCGCGCCTTCACCTTGGCCTCGGCCGCAAGCGTTTGCGCCCAGGTCTGCAGGCCCTCGACGTCAACGCCGTGCGGCGGCCGCGCGCGGAACGGCTCGATGTTCGCCGCGCCGCGCTCCAGCAGGGAGGCCGCGCCCGCGCCGTTGCCGCGGGCGGCGTGGGTGAGGCCGACCGCGAGCTGCGCCAGGCCCCGCCACAACTCGCGCTCGGGGCCGTCAGTCGACTTCCACGCGTCCTCGAAGACCTCGTGGGCGTGGAAGGGCTTGCCCTCGTCCAGCAGCCGCTGGGCCTCGACCAGCGTCTCCTCCGGGGTGCGCACTATCCCCTCGGGCTGACGCTCGACGCCGTCGGCGCCGTACGGCAGCGGCCGCCCGAGGCCGTCGCGGGGGCGTGCGTTGCGGGCACGCCCGGTGTCGTCGCGGTCACGGCCGTTCATAACGGCATTGTTCCACGGGCCAGGCCTGGTTCGCGTCCCGCGCGCGAGCCACGTACCGTGGGAACACGTGCGCTTTCTGGATGGGCATGTGCCCGCTCACGACCTGACCTACGACGACGTGTTCCTGCTGCCGAACCGTTCCGACGTGGAGTCCCGCTTCGACGTAGACCTGTCCACTGTGGACGGCAGCGGCGCGACGATCCCCGTGGTGGTGGCCAACATGACCGCCGTCGCCGGACGGCGGATGGCCGAGACCGTGGCCCGCCGCGGCGGGCTCGTGGTGCTGCCGCAGGACGTCGACACCGCCGCGGTCACCGACATCGTGGCCTGGGTGAAGAGCCGTCACCCGGTGTGGGACACCCCGCTCGTGCTGACCGGCGGCGACGCGGTGGCCGACGCGCTCAACCTCGTGCACAAGCGCGCCCACGGCGCCGTGGTGATCGTCGACGGCGACGGCAAGCCCGTCGGCATCGTCGACGAAGCGGCCTGCGCGGGTGTCGACCGCTTCGCGCGCCTCGCCGACGTCGCGCAGCCCGCGGCCGTCGCCGTCCCGCTGGACACGGAGCCGCGCGAGGTCTTCGAGCAGCTGCACGCCCACGGCGCCCGGCTCGCGCTCGGCCTCGACGCCGAAGGCCGCCTCGCGGGTGTGCTGACCAGCGTCGCCGCTCTGCGCGCCGGCATCTACACGCCGGCCGCGGACGCCAACGGCAACCTGCGGGTGGCCGCGGCCGTCGGGGTGAACGGCGACGTGGCCGCGAAGGCCGAAGCGGTGCTGGCTGCGGGCGTCGACACGCTGGTGGTCGACACGGCGCACGGGCACCAGGAGAAGATGATCGCCGCGCTCAAGGCGGTCCGCGCGGTCTCGCCGCGGGTGCCGGTGGTGGCCGGCAACGTCGTCACCGCCGAGGGCACCCGGGACCTGATCCACGCGGGCGCGGACATCGTGAAGGTCGGCGTCGGCCCCGGCGCCATGTGCACCACGCGGATGATGACCGGCGTCGGACGGCCGCAGTTCTCGGCCGTCGCGGAGTGCGCGGCCGCCGCGCGCGAGCTGGGCAAGCAGGTCTGGGCCGACGGCGGCGTGCGGCACCCGCGCGACGTCGCGCTGGCACTGGCCGCCGGCGCGTCCGCCGCGATGGTCGGCTCCTGGTTCGCCGGCACCCACGAATCCCCAGGCGACCTGCGGTTCGACGAGCAGGGGCGGCCGTACAAGGAGTCGTTCGGGATGGCGTCCAAGCGGGCCGTCGGCGCCCGGACGCGCACCGACAACGTCTTCGACCGTGCCCGCAAGGCCCTGTTCGAGGAGGGCATCTCGTCCTCGCGCATGGCGCTGGACCCGAACCGCCCCGGCGTGGAGGACCTGCTCGACTCGATCTGCGCGGGCGTCCGCTCGTCGTGCACGTACGCGGGCGCGCGCACGCTGGAGCAGTTCCACGAGCGCGCGCTGCTGGGCGTGCAGTCCGCCGCCGGCTTCGCCGAGGGCCGCCCGCTCCCGTCCGGCTGGTGAGGACTCGTGAGTGTTTATGACGGTTAGAACCGTCATAAACACTCACGAGTTCCTCAGGGGCTCAGCCGTGGTCCTCCAGCATCTCGGTGACGAGCGCGGCGATCGGCGAGCGCTCCGACCGGGTCAGCGTCACGTGCGCGAACAGCGGGTGGCCCTTCAGCTTCTCGATCACCGCCGAGACGCCGTCGTGCCGTCCGACGCGCAGGTTGTCGCGCTGGGCGACGTCGTGCGTGAGCACCACCCGGGACGCCGTGCCGAGGCGGGAGAGCACCGTGAGCAGCACGTTGCGCTCCAGGGACTGCGCCTCGTCCACGATCACGAACGTGTCGTGCAGCGAGCGGCCCCGGATGTGGGTCAGCGGGAGCACCTCGAGCATGCCGCGGTCGAAGACCTCGTCCAGCACGTCTTGGCTGACCAGCGCGCCGAGGGTGTCGAACACCGCCTGCGCCCACGGCTGCATCTTCTCGCTCTCGGAGCCCGGCAGGTAACCCAGCTCCTGGCCGCCGACCGCGTAGACCGGGCGGAACACCACGACCTTGCGGTGCTGGCGGCGTTCCATCACCGCCTCGAGCCCGGCGCACAGCGCCAGCGCGGACTTGCCGGTGCCGGCGCGGCCGCCGAGGGAGACGATGCCGACGTCGGAGTCCAGCAGCAGGTCCAGCGCCACCCGCTGCTCGGCCGAGCGGCCGTGCAGCCCGAACGCCTCGCGGTCGCCCCGCACCAGCCGGATCCGCTTGTCCGCGGTGACCCGCCCCAGCGCGCCGGTGCTGCCGGCGAGCAGCCGCAGCCCGGTGTGGCAGGGCAGCTCTCCCACCTCGGCCAGGCCGAACTCCACCGGGTCCACCGAGTTGCCCGCGAACAGGGCGTCGACCAGCCCCTGCGGCACGTCCACGTCGGTCATGCCGGTCCAGCCCGACGGCGTGACCTCCTGCGCGCGGTACTCGTCGGCGGAGAGGCCTACGGCCCCGGCCTTGACCCGCAGCGGGATGTCCTTCGTCACCAGCGTCACCGGCACCTTCTCCACGGCCAGGTTCAGCGCGCAGGCGAGGATGCGGTGGTCGTTGGAGTCGGTCCGGAAGCCGACCGGCAGCACCGAAGGGTCGGTGTGGTTCAGCTCCACCTGCAGGGTGCCGCCGTGGTCCCCGATCGGGATCGGCGCGTCGAGCCTGCCGTACTGCCGGCGCAGGTCGTCGAGCAGCCGGAGCGACTCACGGGCGAACCAGCCCAGCTCGGGGTGGTGACGTTTCGCCTCCAGTTCACTGATGACGACCAGCGGGAGGACGACCGCGTGTTCGGCGAACCGCGTCACCGCCCACGGGTCGGAAAGCAGGACCGACGTGTCCAGCACGTAGGTGGACACACCTGGGTCGGGCGAGATCGAGGCTTTCTCCGGGCCAGAGGCACCGGTCGAAGAACGGCCAGAGGCCTTGCGGGGTGAACGCTGCGCAGTCACGACGGCATCTCCCTCGAGGGCGTGTGCACCCCACGCCCGCACTCGCTGGGCCGGGCACCTCCCTGGCTGGGTCCGCTCCTCCTGACGCCGGCTGCGTCAGGCGATGCGGCCACGAGGGCCGGGTGCCGGCCCCCTCGTGCATCTCGTGGGCGGCTGAGCCGCCCCCTCGATCAACGCCACGACCAGGGCCTCCCGCGAGGACCCGCACGGAACGCGTGCCCTCACTTCCGGAAGGTACCTACGTCCGGGCGATCGTGCAGGCAGCCACACAGGTGATTCGCCAATTCGTCATCTCACCGTGGGTCGCCCGACATCAACACCCTGTGACATCACGCTGAGTGAGCAGCGTGGCATTCGGGGGATCACGCGTCAGTATGATCTTCGGGAAATCGTCACCGAACGCGTTGAAAGAACTCGGGAAAAGCTTATACCACGGGGGCGGCGGAAATGCATTTCGCGTACTGGACACTGACCCGGACCGGGTGAACCCGGCCATTTCGGCTCACACAATGGGAGTACCGGGCATTCGTTACGGGCCAATCGGGGGTAATTTTCTCACTGCGGGACACACCACCGGAGCGTTCGGTGCCCGAGATCCCAGATTATCTACTTAGGAGTGTGCGAAGTGCTGAAGAAGGCTGGAATTGTCGCTGGTGCGGCCGCGGGCCTGATGATGCTCGGCGGTACGGCGTTCGCCGCGCCGGCAGCCCACACCCCGGACCCGACGTTCGGTGACGCCTACGCGACCTTCATCGAGGGCGGCGGCGCGCTCGGCTACGGCGCGGCTTCCCTGGTCGCGGGCGCCTACACGGGCATCGCCACCACCCCGGCGCTGGTCCTCCACTCGCTGGAGCACCACAGCCACTGATCGTGGTTTGAGGCGAGGGCCCCGGAGTTCGCTCCGGGGCCCTCGTTCGTGCCCGGATCCTTCGAACAGGGTCAGGCGCCGAAGCGGCGGTGGCGCCAAGCGTAGTCGCGAAGCGCGCGAAGGAAGTCGACCCGGCGGAATGCCGGCCAATACGCCTCGGTGAACCAGAATTCCGAATGCGCGGACTGCCAGAGCAGGAATCCGGAAAGCCGCTGTTCGCCCGAGGTCCGGATAATGAGGTCCGGATCCGGCTGCCCTGAGGTGTACAGATGCTCGGAGATGTGGTCGACGTCGAGTATTTTCGCCAGCTCGCGGATCGAGGTGCCCTCGTCGGCCTGCTGGAGCAGCAGCTTGCGCACGGCGTCGGCGATCTCCTGCCGCCCGCCGTAACCGACGGCGACGTTCACCTCCATGCCCGGCCGGTCCCCGGTGCGGGACGCGGCGGCGGTGAGTTTCTGCGCCACCTCGATCGGCAGCAGGTCCAGCGCCCCGACGATGCGCAGCCGCCACGGCGCCTCGGGGGCCGCGAGCTCGTCCGTGACGTCGGTGATGATCTTCAGCAGCGGTGTGAGCTCGTCCGGGTCGCGGTTGAGGTTGTCGGTGGACAGCAGCCACATGGTGACCACCTCGACCTCGGCCTCCTGGCACCAGCTGAGGAAGTCGGCGATCTTCTTGGCCCCGGCGCGGTGCCCGTCGGCGACGTCGGTGAAGCCGGCTTCGCGCGCCCACCTGCGGTTGCCGTCGAGCATGATGGCGACGTGCCGCGGATGGCTGTCCGCGGCCTGCTGGATCAGGCGGCGGCCGTAGACGCTGTAAACGACGTCGGACATGAAGGACCTGATGCTCACGTCAGCTGAGCGTACGCACCCCTGAGCCGGACGTGTGACGCGCCACGGTGGCTGGCGAAAAACCTACGGTCCCGTAACCTGGCTGAGTGAGCGTGACGACCGAACCCCCACCGTCCGGCCCTGCGCCCGTCGACACCCGCCCGCGGCTGCGCGGGCACATCCACTTCTGGTCCTTCTTCGGCGCGGTCGCCGGCGCCGCGGCGCTGATCAGCCTCGCCGCGTCGACGGTCTCGCCGCTCGCGGCGCTGGCCACGTCGGTCTACGGGCTGACCGTGCTGGGCCTGTTCGGCGTGAGCGCCCTGTACCACCGCCGGCTGTGGAGCCCGCGCGCGTACAAGTGGATGAAGCGCGCCGACCACTCGATGATCTTCCTGTTCATCGCCGGCACCTACACCCCGTTCGCCCTGCTGGCCATGTCCCAGCCCACGGGTTACATCGTGCTGTCGGTCGTCTGGGGCGGCGCGGTGCTGGGCGTGGCCATGAAGATGCTGTGGCCGCACGCCCCCCGCTGGCTCGGCGTCCCGATCTACATCGCTTTGGGCTGGGTCGCGATCTTCGTGATGCCCGAACTGGGCCACCACGCCGGCGTCGCCGCCCTCGTCCTGCTCTGCGTCGGCGGGCTGTTCTACACCATGGGCGCGGTCTTTTATGCGGTGAAGTGGCCGAATTACTGGCCGAACACCTTTGGGTACCACGAGTTCTTCCACGCTTGCACGGTGTTGGCGGCGGTGTCGCACTACATCGCGATCTGGTTGGCGCTGTACGCCTAGCTGGGGCTTACCTCAGCAGTAGCAGCACCGCCGCGCCGATGGTCCCCCTGGTGACCAGCAGCAGGAGTGCGTAGCGGAGGGTCGTCGGCCAGCCTGCGGATGAGGCGGCGAGCAGGGCGTCGTGCGTGGTCCCCCGGGTGACGTTCACAGTCAGGACCTTCCAGTGGCGGGCCGGAAACGAACCCCCGGGACGGACCGGAGCCCGTCGCCGGAAAAAGCCTAGCGGCGGGAAAAGGGCGGTGTCGAGGGGCCGTTCAGGGGTACCAGCTCAGGCCTGCAGCATGGGCGCGGCCAGGAACTGCTCCGGGATCGCGAACGCGTCCACCAGCGCACGCGCGTGCGGGCGCAGCTCGGCGCACAGGGCGTTCACCGCGGCGGTCACGGCCTTCGAGCGCGAAGCCGTGAGGCGGCCGTGCTCGAGGAACCACGCGCGGTCCTCCTCAATGGCCGACAGGGCGTACAGGTCGCAGACTCGCTCCAGCAGCGCCTTCACCTCCGCGTCCTCGCACGACGAGACCGCGCGGGCGAAAGCGTCCAGCACCAGGCGGTCCACGTGCACCCGGCCGGCGCGCAGCACGTGGTCCTGCGCCGCGTTGAACACGCCGAACGGGTCGTCCGCCGCCTTGCGGAGCCGGTTCGCGACGCCTTCCAGGACGTGTTCCTCGCGGTCCTCGAACAGCTTTTGCTGCCACTCGCGGTTGAACAGGACGTCACCGTCGTCGGATTCGGTGAGGCGCTCCACGACCTTGCGGGCGGCGGTGCGTTCGATCACCGCGCCCACCAGCTGTTCCGCGACGAACCGCGCCGTGGCCAGCGGGCTGAGGTCCTCGAAGTGCTCCTTGTACTGCGTCAGCAGGCCCTTCGCGACCAGCTGCAGCAGCACGGTGTTGTCGCCCTCGAACGTGGTGAACACGTCGGTGTCGGCCTTCAGCCCGGCGAGCAGGTTTTCCGACAGGTAACCGGCGCCGCCGCAGGCCTCGCGCGCGGCCTGGATCGTGCGCGTCGCATGCCAGGTGTTGAGCGCCTTCATTCCCGCGGCGCGCGCCTCCAGCTCACGCTGCTCCTCCTCCGGCGCGTCCGACGGGATGTCGTGCAGCTTCGCGACAAGCTCCTCCTGCGCGAAGTGCAGCGCGTACGTCTTCGCCAGCGCGGGCAGCAGTTTTCGTTGGTGGCCAAGGTAATCGAGGATGACCACCTCGTCGCCGTCCGGACGCTTGAACTGGCGTCGCTGCTCGCCGTAGCGGATCGCCAACGCGAGCGCGCGCTTCGTGGCGTCGCCCGCGCTGCCGCCGACGCTGACCCGGCCGCGGATGAGCGTGCCGAGCATGGTGAAGAAACGCCGTCCGTCGCTCTCGATAGGACTGGAGTAGGTGCCGTCCTCCGCGACGTCGCCGAAGCGGTTCAGCAGCGCCTCACGCGGGACGCGGACGTGGTCGAACGTCAACCGTCCATTGTCGACACCGTTGAGGCCCGCCTTGCGGCCGCAGTCCTCGATCGTGACGCCGGGCGCGGGCTCGCCACCGTCGCGGATCGGCACCAGGAAGGCATGCACACCACGGGATTCGCCGCCGGTCACGAGCTGGGCGAAGACGACGGCCAGCCGCCCGTCGCGCGCCGCGTTGCCGATGTATTCCTTGGTGGCGCCCGAATCCGGGCTGTGCACCACGAACTCGCGCGTCGCCGGGTCGTAGGTGGCGGTGGTGTGCAGGTTCTGGACGTCGGAGCCGTGGCCGTGCTCCGTCATCGCGAAACAGCCGAGGACGCTGAGGTCCATGATGCCGCTGAGGTACTTCTCGTGGTGCCGCTCGGTGCCGAGCAGTTGCACCGCGCCGCCGAACAGGCCCCACTGCACGCCGGCCTTGACCATCAGCGAAAGGTCGCCGAAGCCGAGCATTTCGAACGACGTCACCGAGCCGCCGACGTCGTCCCCACCGCCGTACGCCGAGTCGAAGCCGAGCCCCGGCCGGTCGGTTCGCGCCAGCCGGCGGAGGTTTTCCAGCACCTGCGCGCGATGCGCCTCGATGTCGAGGTCCACCGGGTCACTGAAGGCCTCGGCCGTCATCTGCGCGCGCACCTCGCGCCGGAGCCCGGCCCAGCGCCCGTCGAGGACGGCGGTCAGCGCGTCGGGATCCACTTTGCTCGGCACGGCAGGGATGTCCACGGCTCCTCCGATACGGCTGCATTTGTGGCTCGTAACGAAGACTGCCCCACCGCGACGGCCCACGCAGGCCGAGGTGAGAAGGAAGACTCGATCGTTTGGCTGGGCTGTGGGCGGGGAAACGGCGGCGCGGAGGGATCCGCACGGAACTCGGCGCGGACGGTGGTGCTGCGCCGGGTGCCTGGGCGCCGAGGGGACTCTCGCCAAGGGACCCTCGCAGCGCACGAGAGTCCCGTTCGGTACTGACTCAGCCCAGGCGCCGGGCGCAAAAGTCCCCTTCGGTACCGACCCAGCCCAAGCACCGTGTGTGAAAAGGACCATCGCCCACCGAGGCGAGGGGGACCCTCGCGCCCGCATGCGAAGGGGACCCTCGCAGCGCACGAGAGTCCCCTTCGGGTACCGGCTCAGCCCAGGTCAGGGCCCTTCGCCCGTAGGTCGTCGACCTTGGTCATTGCTTCGCGCAGGTCGGCCAGCCAGGTGTCGGCGTGCTCGCCGACCAGGCGGACGGCCCACACCAGCGCCTCCGAGCGCGACCGCGCGACGCCTGCGTCGACGAGCGTGTCGAGGATCAGCCGCTCCGGTTGCCGCAGGCGGGTCATCACCGGGGCCGACAATGTCGTGAACAGGACTTTCGTGCCGCCGAGCTTCGCGCCCCAGGCGACTTTCCGCTGGTAGCGGTGTTCGGCCTGGCGGGCGATCTCGATGCGCTCGTCGCGGGTTTCCTCGCGGAACCGGCTGATCCGCCCGTCCTCGGCGGCCGCGCGGGCCGCGTCGTCGGCGAAATCGCCCGTCAGCTCTGGTAGTTCGCCCACGATGACGATCTCCTCGCGGTCGGCCGTGACCTCCGGCGCGCCCGTGAACCAGCCGTCCGGGAGGCGTCCGCCGAGCCAGGCCGCCGCGTCCTCGGCCGACGGCACCTCGCCCTGCGACCAGCCGCCGCGGCCCTTCCAACCTCGTCCCATGTGTCCCACCACCCTGAAGTACGTGTCCATGCTCGCCTCCGCGATTACATGATTACAACGTCACCGACGCTACGCCGGATACAGGTCTGACAGGGCTCTGTTCACCAGGGGCGGAAACTCAGCGTCGCAGCTGGGCCAGCAGGTCTTCGGCCGAAGTCACCGGGCGGTCGCAGACGTAGCCGCGGCAGACGTAGGCCGCCGGCTCGCCCGAGACCAGCGGGCGGTCCGCCAGCAGCGGCACCCCCGACGCGTCCGGCGCGCCCGCGAGGACCACACCACCGCCGTGGATGTGCCGCGCGGCGGCGGTGACCAGCTCGGGCGCCGGGCCGACGACCGCGACCTGCACCGGGCCCGACTGCGCCGCCTCCGCGACCGAAAGCCAGTGCCCGGCGAACCGCGGCGCCCGCGTGGCCAGCAGCCCGACGCGGCGCAACGCCAGCTCGGCGGCGTCCCGGTAGCGCGCGGCCTGCTCGTGACCGGCCAGCGCGGACGCCGTCAGCAGGGCGCCCGCCAGCGCGGACGCACCCGAGGGGCTCGCGTTGTCGGTGGGGTCGGAGGGGCGCTGGACCAGGGATTCGGCGTCGTCCGCGGTGTCGTAGTACGCGCCGTCCGCGGTCTCGGAGGCGAAGTGCGCCAACGCGAGGTCGAGCAGCCGCGCCGCCTCGGTGAGCCAGTGCGGTTCGCCCGTTGCCTGGTGCAGCGCCAGCAAACCGTCGGCGAGGCAGGCGTAATCCTCGAGCACCCCGGCGGAGCCGCCGACGACGCCGTCGCGCGAGCTGCGCCGCAGCCGACCGTCGACCACGTGCACCTCGAGCAGCAGCGAGGCGGCGTCCCGCGCCAGCTCGATCCACTGTGGACGATCCAGGGCCACGCCTGCCTCGGCCAGCGCCGTGATCGCGAGCCCGTTCCACGCCGCGACGACCTTGTCGTCCCGGCCCGGCTGCGGGCGCGTGGCCCGCTCGGCCAGCAGCGCCCGCCGGACCCGCTCGTAACGCTCGGGATCGGGGTCGCCGAGCAGGCGCAACGTGGAGGCGCCCTCCTCGAACGTGCCGGACGCCGTGACGCCGAACAGCTCAGCGGCCCACTCGCCGTCTTCGTCACCGAGTACGGAACGCAGTTGCTCCGGCGTCCAGACGTAGGTGAGGCCCTCGACGCCGTCCGTGTCCGCGTCGAGCGAAGCGGCGAAGCCGCCCTGCGGCGTACGCAGGTCCGTGGCCAGGAACTCCGCGACCCCCTCGGCGACGCGCTGGGCGAAGGCCGAGCCGCGCCGGGCCAGGTGCGCGTAGAAGCGCAGCAGCAAAGCGTTGTCGTACAACATCTTCTCGAAGTGCGGCACGGTCCACCCGGCGTCCACGGAGTACCGCGCGAAGCCGCCGGCCAGCTGGTCGTGGATGCCGCCGCGGGCCATCGCGCCGGCCGCCGACTCCGCCAGCGAGAGCGCCTCGGCCGAGCCGGTGCGCTCGTGGTGGCGCACCAGGAACTCCAGCACCATCGACGGCGGGAACTTGGGCGCGCCGCCGAATCCGCCGTTCACCGGGTCGGCGTCCTCGCCGAGCTTCTTCACCGCCGCGGCCAGCACCTCGGCGTCCACCGCCGACTCCGGCAGCGGGCCGCCCTGCTCGGTGAGGTGCCCGATGATCTGCTTCGCGCTCGTGCGCAGGTCTTCCGGCCGCTCCGTCCACGCCTCGGCGACGGCGACCAGTAGCTGGCTGAACGACGGCATCCCGGACCGCGGGGACGGCGGGTAGTAGGTGCCGCAGTGGAACGGCTCGCCCTCGGGCGTGAGGAAACACGTCATCGGCCAGCCGCCCTGACCGGTCATCGCCTGCGTGGCGGCCATGTAGACGGCGTCGACGTCCGGCCGCTCCTCGCGGTCGACCTTGATGTTCACGAAGTGCGCGTTCATCAGCGCCGCGGTGCCCTCGTGCTCGAAGGACTCGTGCGCCATCACGTGGCACCAATGGCAGGCCGCGTAGCCGACCGACAGCAGGATCGGCACGTTCCGCCGGCGCGCCTCGGCCAGCGCTTCGGCACCCCACTGCCACCAGTCCACGGGGTTGTCCGCGTGCTGCAGGAGGTACGGGCTGGTGGCGTCCGCCAGTCGGTTCGGCATGGGGACCAGGGTGTCACCCACGCGGTCCGGCGCCGCCGCCGGACCGCTTCGGGCTCAGTCGGTCTTCGACGGGCTCGCGCTCGACTTGTCGACCGGCTTCGCCTCGGCCTTCTCGCCTTCCCCGGGCTCACCCGGAGCGGGCTCCGAGCCTTCCTCGGCCGCGGCACCGTCCTTCTCCGCGGCGTCGTCGGTGTCGAAGCTCGCCGGCACCTTCTTCAGGTGCTTGCTCATCGACCGCACCAGGAACACGACGGCGATCAGGAACAGGATCAGCACCAGCAGGCCGACGGGGGACGACTTGCCGAAGTCCTCACCCTGGCCGCCGTTGTCCCCGCTGTCCGGCTGCTGTGCCAGGAACAGGGCCGACGCCGTCAGCGGGGCCACCGCGACGGCCGGCACACCGAAACTCATGGGCTCACCTTCTCCTTGATGCCGGCGAACAGGTCGTCCTCCGGCAGCGTGCTGTCCACCAGGGAGCGGTTCAGCTCGTACTCCTCGGTCGGCCACATCTCGCGCTGCACGTCGAGCGGGACCGCGAACCATCGGCTGGTCGGGTCGATCTGCGTGGCGTGCGCCTTGAGCGCCTCGTCCCGCACCTCGAAGTATTCACCGCACTCGACGCGCGTGGTAACCCGCTCCATGATGTCGGGCCGGTCCGCGGGCCAGGACTTCAGCCACTCCTCGTACGGCGAGGGCTGGCCGGCGGCCTTCAGCGCGGTGTCGAAGGCGATCATCCGGGCCTTGGAGAAGCCGTGCCCGTAGTACAGCTTCAGCGGCTGCCACGGCTCGCCGGCCTCGGGGAACCGCTCCGGGTCGCCGGCCGCGTCGAAGGCCGCCATCGACACCTCGTGGGTGCGGATGTGGTCCGGGTGCGGGTAGCCGCCGTTCTCGTCGTACGTGGTCATCACGTGCGGCCGGAACTCGCGGATCACGCGGACCAGCGCCTCGGTGGACTCCTCCAGCGGGACCACGGCGAACGAGCCCTCGGGCACCGGCGGCAGCGGGTCGCCCTCGGGCAGCCCGGAGTCGATGAAGCCGAGCCAGCGGTGCTTGACCCCGAGGATCTTCGCGGCGGTCGCCATCTCCTCGCGCCGGATCTCCGACATGTTGGCGAGCACCTCCGGCCGGTCCATCGCCGGGTTGAGGATGCTGCCCGCCTCGCCGCCGGTGCAGGTCACCACCATCACCTCGTGGCCCTCGGCCACGTATTTGGCCATGGTGGCGGCGCCCTTGCTCGACTCGTCGTCAGGGTGCGCGTGCACCGCCATGAGACGCAGGTTCCGGTTGTCGTCGCTCGTCAGCTCGTCAGCTCGCACCATGCTCGGAACGACCCCTTCGTGTGCCTTTATTCCGTCGTACCCCGCCCCGGCTCCGCGGGGCCGGACGGGCTCGCGGATACTCGACTGCGGGTGGTGCCCGCGTCGGCCCCGCCCACCATTGTCCCCGCGGGTACGACAAGAACGACCGGAGGCCCGGATTTGCAGACCGGAGACGTCGTGACGACCGAGGGTGGCGCCCGTCCGGCCCCGCCCGCGGACCGGTACGGCACGGTCGGCCGGAGCGGGTCGAAGCGCTGGCGGCGGTGGCTGTTCACCGGCATCGCGGTGGTGGTGAGCTGCGTGATCGCCTGGGTGGCGTACGTCAACCTCGGCGACGCCCCGATCGACGCCGAGCGGGTCGCGTTCGAGAACCGCCCGGGCAACGCGATGGAGATCACGATCAACGTCACGCGCGACCAGCCCGACAAGGCCGGGGTCTGCGTCGTCCGCGTGCGGGACCGAGCGGGCGCGGAAAGCGGCCGGCGGGAAGTCCTGGTCCCCGCCGGGGCCGGGCACAGCCGGGTGGACGTGGTGGTGAAGAGCATCGGGATGCCGGTGACCGCCGACGTTTACGGCTGCTCGTACGACATACCACGGTATATGTCAACCCCATAGCGGCCAACGGGGTGATGCGCGCGGCGAGCGACCGCGCCACGTGGGAATTGACCGGCGTCGCGCTGTCATGCCGTGATACGCTGATTCACCAGCACGGCCCGAGGCGGGCCGTGTTTTTCCTTTATCTCAACCGCGTGGGCAATCCTTGTTCGCGCGGTGGCCGGCTTGTACACCCAAGCCTGGCAGGCCCGACGAGGAGATGGTGACCGTGAGCGACACCAAGGTGACCTGGCTGACCCAGGATGCCTACGACAGGCTCAAGCACGAGCTCGACGAAATGATCGAGAATCGTCCGGTCATCGCAGCGCGGATCAACGACAGCCGCGAAGAGGGAGACCTCAAGGAGAACGGCGGCTACCACGCGGCGCGCGAGGAGCAGAGCCAGGCCGAGGCGCGCATCCGCTACCTCCAGGAGCTGCTGCGCTCGGCAAAGGTCGGCGAGGCGCCCGCGGACGACGGCACCGCCGGTCCGGGCAAGGTGCTGACCGTGCGCTACGACGGGGACGACGACGAGGAGAACTTCCTGCTCGCCACCCGTGAAGAGGGCGCCGAGGGCGGGATCGACGTGTACTCCCCGGAGTCGCCGCTGGGCAAGGCCCTGCTCGGCGCCAAGGAGGGCGAGGCCCGCGAGTACGAGCTGCCCAACGGCAAGATCCAGAAGGTCACCCTGGTCAAGGCCGTGCCCTACATCAAAGCCTGATCCCCCGGCGCGCGCCCGGCCTTCGCGGCCGGGTGCGCTCACGGCGGTCTAGCGTGGCTCCCGGTAATGAAACTGGGAGGAAACCATCATGAGCACCGAACCGATGTGCCTCGCCTGCGGCATGCAGTACGCCGGGCCGAGGGACAACTGCCCGGTCTGCGAGGACGAGCGCCAGTACGTCCCGGCCGCCGGCCAGCGGTGGACGGACCTGGCCACGCTCCGCGCCGGCGGCTCGTACCGCCCGCGGGTGCAGGAGCAGGGACCGGGCCTGGTCGGCGTCGGGTCGGACCCGAAGTTCGCGATCGGCCAGCGCGCCCTGCTCGTGCAAGCGGAGTCCGGCAATTTCCTGTGGGACTGCGCGGCGTACCTCGACGACGCGCTGATCGCGAAGATCACCGAACTCGGCGGCCTGACCGGCATCGCGATCAGCCACCCGCACTACTACACGACGATGGTGGAGTGGGCGCGCGCCTTCGACGTGCCCGTCTACCTGCACGAGGACGACCAGCAGTGGATCGGGCGGCCCGACCCGTCGATCAAGCTGTGGTCCGGCACCACCCTCGACGTGGCCGACGACCTGCGGCTGATCAACCTGGGCGTGCACTTCGCGGGCGGCACCGTGCTGCACTGGCCGGGCGGTGAAGAGGGGCGCGGCGCGCTGCTTTCGGGCGACATCGTGCAGGTCGTGCCGGACCGCACGCACGTCGGCTTCATGTACAGCTACCCGAACCTGATCCCGGAGCGGCCGAGCGTCGTGCGCCGGGCCGCGGAGCTGCTCGAGCCGTACCGCTTCGACGCGATCTACGGCGCCTGGTGGGACGCGATCGTGCGCTCCGACGGGCACGAGGTCGTCCAGCGCTCGGCCCGGCGGTACCTTGCTCACGCGCTGGAAGCGTTCTAGGCCAAGGGTTTCCGCACCGCGCGGGGTGAGCTAGCCCCGCGCGGTGCGCTCCAGCAGCGGGCGCACGCGCGGCGGCACGGGCGTCGACAGGGCGATCGAGGTCGACGTGCGCAGGACGTCGGTCACGCCGACCACCTCGTCGATCACCCGCTGCAGGTCGTCGTTGTCCCGCGCGACCAGCCGGACGAACAGGTCACCCTGCCCGGTCGTCGCGTGCACCTCGCACACCTCGTCGATCGCCGCGAGCGCCTCGGCGACCCCGGAACGCTTGCCTTGCGCGATTTCCAGCACGGCGAACGCGGTGAGGCTGTAGCCCATCGCGGCGAGGTCGAGCTCCGGCGGGAAGCCACCGAGGACACCGCGCTCGGTCAGCCGGTCGAGCCGTGCCTGCACCGTGCCCCGGGCCACGCCGAGCCGGCGCGCGCATTCCAGCACGCCCAGCCGCGGCGAGTCGGTGAGCAGCAACAGCAGCCGCGCGTCGAGCGAGTCCAGCATCGTCATCTCCCTGCGCAGGTTGTCCAGGATGACCTTCGGCTATCCGGTTCTACTGGTCAGCCTGTCCAGCGTAATCGACGACCATTGCTCATCTTGCCCTTCACCACGGATGCTTTCTGACATGACCAACACCATGGATCCGCAGAGCGCGCTCGACGACGTCAGCTACGACCAGCTCCGCCAGCTCGTCGGCCTGGTCGACCACGACGCGGCCGCCGACCCGTTCCCGGTCAAGTCCCTCGACGCGGTGGTGTTCGTCGCCGGCAACGCGACGCAGACTGCCTGGTTCTACCAGGTCGCGTTCGGGATGCGCCTGGTCGCGTACTCGGGCCCGGAGACGGGGCACTTCGACCGCAAGTCGTTCGTGCTGAAGTCCGGCTCGGCGCGGTTCGTCATCACCGGCGGCGTGCAGCCCGGCTCCCCGCTGCTGGACCACCACCGCCGGCACGGCGACGGCGTCACCGACCTGGCGCTGGAGACCACCGACGTCGACAAGTGCGTGGCGCACGCCCGCGCGGAGGGCGCGACGATCCTGGAGGAGCCGCACGACGTCTCCGACGAGCACGGCACCGTGCGGATGGCCGCGATCGCCACGTACGGCGAGACCCGCCACTCGCTGATCGACCGGTCCCGTTACAACGGCATCTACCTGCCCGGTTACGAGCCGCGAGAGAGCGCCGTCAAGCGTCCCGAGGGCGCGCCGAAGCGGCTGTTCCAGGCCGTGGACCACTGTGTGGGCAACGTCGAGCTCGGCAAGATGGACTACTGGGTCGACTGGTACCACCGCGTCATGGGCTTCGTGAACATGGCGGAGTTCATCGGCGACGACATCGCCACCGACTACTCGGCGCTGATGAGCAAGGTGGTGTCGAACGGCAACCACCGGGTCAAGTTCCCGCTCAACGAGCCGGCCGTGGCGAAGAAGAAGTCGCAGATCGACGAGTACCTGGAGTTCTACGAGGGCGCGGGCTGCCAGCACATCGCCCTGGCCACCAACGACATCATCCAGACGATCACCGCCATGCGCGCCGCGGGCGTCGAGTTCCTCGACACGCCGGACTCCTACTACGAGGACCCGGAGCTGCGCGCGCGGATCGGCGAGGTGCGGGTGCCGATCGAAACGCTGAAGGAACACAAGATCCTCGTCGACCGCGACGAGGACGGCTACCTGCTGCAGATCTTCACCCAGCCGATCGGCGACCGCCCGACGGTGTTCTACGAGCTGATCGAGCGGCACGGTTCGCTCGGCTTCGGCAAGGGCAACTTCAAGGCCCTGTTCCAGGCCATCGAGCGTGAGCAGGAGCGCCGCGGGAACCTCTGACCCGGCCACTCCCCCAGTAGCGAACGGCCCGCTCGCGACGAACTCGTCGCGAGCGGGCCGTTCGCTACTTTGCGCTACTTCTCGCTGCGCGCGGTGCACGGTTGGGGCTTGTTTGCGCCGATTGACCGGGATGCGAAACTGGATTGATCGGCGCAATCCGGGCTGAAACGGAACCGGCGGCCGACCGGCGCCGTCACTGTGGGGAAGTCAGCGAATCAGACAGGGGGCCGATGCCGGACAGCATCGACGCCAGTCAGCAGATGGTCGACGGCTGGACACGCCAGCTCAAGGAGACCGCCGCGCGCTACCAGGCGATGGCCGAGCGTATGCAGGGCCAGACCGTCACCGAGCGGTCGAAGGACGGTCTGGTCGAGGTGACCGTGGATGCCAAGGGGCTGCTGAAGAACCTGGTGATCGCCGAGTCCGCGAACGGCAAGCGGATGGCCGAGGTGTCCGCACTGGTGATGCAGCTCGTGCAGAAGGCGCAGTCGCGGATTCCCGAGCTGCTGCAGCAGGCCGCGGCGGAAACCGTCGGCGGAGACGGCACCACGGACGCGCTGGTGGAGAAGGCGAAGGGCTCGTTCCCGGCGCCGCCGGAGGAGCCGGCCGCGCCGGAGCCCGACCACGGACGTCGCTTCATCCCCGAGGACACCGAGCCGCCACCACCGCCGCCGCCCGCACCGCCGCGGCAGCAGGCCCCGCCTCCTCCGCCGCCACCACCGCGTCGCCGCCGGTCCCAGCCGGACGACGATGACGACAACTTCGGCGGACCCATCCTTTCCTGACGTTCGGGGCTGTTCAGCGGCCAATCTAGGGGGACGAAACTCATGGCACCGAAGGGATTCGAGGTCGGCACCGACCTCGAAGCGCACGCCCGCCGGCTCGACGCGCTCGGCGACGCGCTGCAGCAGGCCGCCGACGCCGCGAACCAGGTCAGCATGCCCACGGACGCGTACGGCATTCTCTGCCAGCCGTTCCGGATGATGCTCGACCCGGTGGAGGAGTACGGCATCAACGCGCTCAAGGACACCGTCACCGCGATGGACGGGCAGGCGCAGAAGGTGCGTGACGCGGCGAAGGCCTACCAGAGCTACGAAGGTGACGTCGCCGGCTCGATGAAGGCGGGTGACTGATGGCGGAGGCGAACCCGCTGGTCGTCCAGCCCGAGCAGGACGGCGACGGCCCCGGCCCGCTGACCGCGGGCAACGGGGACTACGGCTACGGCACGGGCATCGGCGTCGCCGAGTCCGCGGTGGACGCGTTCAACGGCATCAAGGACGGCGACTGGGTCTCCGGCGGCCTCGGCGTGCTGAGCCTGGCCGGCGAGATCGCGGGCGCGGCGATCGACCCGTTCGGCTACCTGCTGTCGTCCGCGGCGTCGTTCCTGATGGAGCACGTGCAGCCGCTGAAGGACATGCTCGACTCAGTGGCGGGTGACCCGCCGGTGATCCAGTCGTACGGCGAAAGCTGGGGCAACGTCTCGAAGTCGCTGGAGGAACAGCAAACCCAGCTGGCGAACGCGGTGAAGACCGGCACCGCGGACTGGAAGGGCGACGCCGCCGACGCGTACCGCAAGTCCTCCGCGGAGGCCGCCGAGGCGATCGGCGGCGCCGCGACGGTGGCGAGCGCCATCGGTACCGTGACGACGATCATGGGCGAGGTCGTCGCGTTCGTGCGCGAGACGGTCCGCGACCTGATCGCCGACCTGGTGGGCAAGCTGATCGCGTGGGTGCTGGAGGAGGTCTTCTCCCTCGGCTTCGGCACGCCGGTGGTGATCGCGCAGGCGGTCGCGGCGATCGCCAAGTGGGGCGAGAAGATCAGCGAGCTGCTCACGAAGCTGTGCGACACGATGCGCCGGGTTTCGCCGCTGCTGGGCAAGCTCGCCGACGTTTTCACCAAGATCATCAAGGTTCTCGGCAAGCTGGCCGGCAAGGTGACCGGCCTCGATGTGATCAGTACGAAGAACATCAAGGCGGGTGGGTTTCTTCAGCGCGGCGGTGCCGGTGGGGGCAGCGGCGGGCATCACGGTGGTGGGGACGGGGATTCTTCCGGGTCCGGATCTGGTGAGGGCTCCGGGTCTGGTGGGGCTGATGGCGAGGGGGCTGGCTCGGGTTCTGGTGGGGCCGACGGTGCCGGGTCTGGCTCGGGTTCGGGTGGCTCGGATTCCGGCTCTGGGGGCGGTTCGGGTTCCGGTTCAGGTGGCTCGGGCTCCGGCGGTTCGGGTTCCCACCGCTCGGGTTCCGATGGCGATTCCCCTTCCTCGGGCGGCAGTTCCCGCAGGTCGGACGGCGGCTCTTCGTCCACAGGGGACAGTTCTCCGTCGCACCGCTCCACGGGGAACGGCACCCACGGTGACAGCGGCCCGTCCGGCGGCGGCAACGGTGACGGTGGCCCGTCGGGCGGCGGCAGCGCCTCGTCCCACAGCGCTGGCGGTGCCTCTTCCCACTCGGCAGGCGGCGGCTCCTCCACCCCGTCTGGTGGCTCCTCTTCCCATGCCTCGAACGGAAACGGCTCTCCGTCGCACAGCGGTGGTTCGCCGTCGCACGCCGATGGCGGGCGCTCCTCGGCACCGTCCGGCGGCGGTTCGACGCCGCATTCGGGCGGCGGCAATTCGGCGTCGCATTCCGGTGGTGCGCCGTCGGGCGGCGGTTCCGCATCGCATTCCGGTGGAGGTTCCGCGCCGCATTCGGGTGGCGGCTCGGCGTCCCACTCGGGTGGTGGCGGGGCGTCTCATTCCGGTGGGGGTTCCGCAACTCACGCGAGTGGGGACAGCTCGGGTGGTGGTTCGCGTCGGGGCGACAGCTCGACGTCGGCTAGTGGTTATGCACCGTCCCGCGTGAACGAGCCCACGACCGGCGCCCCGGCCCCGCGTAGTGGGGATTCGCCGGGTGGATCCGCGCCGCAGCAAGGACAACCGGCTGCTGGAGGCTCGATGCCACCCGGTGGCGGTGCTTCGGGTGGCGCTCCCGGAGGCGGCGCTCCTGGCGCCCGCCCCGGCGCCGGTGGCGGTTGGACCGGTACGCCCGGCAGTCCTGGTGCCCGCACCCCGCACACTCCGGACGCGTCCACCGGACGCCCAGGCCCCGACCGCTCCGTCCCCGGCCAACGCCGCTCCAGCGACACCGACCCCCGCGGACCCCAGAGGCCCGGTGACACCAACACCCGCGGTCCTCAGCGACCCGGCGACGGCACCGGCCCCGCGCCCCGGCGGCCGAGCGATGCGCCGGAGCCCGTGGCGCGCGGATCGCCAGGGGCCGCGACTCAGCCGGGCACCCAGCGGCCCGGCACGCATCCCGGTGGCGGCAACGGTCCTGGGAACACCAGGCCCGGCCCCGAAGGTCCACATCGGACACCCGAAAGCAACACTCCCCGCCGCGACACCACAGGCCCGCCGCATCACGACTCACCGGGTGCGCAGCACAACAACACCCCTGACCAGCACAGTCCCCATCACGACGCTCCGAACCAGGACGCTCCGCACCACGGGGACCCGCAGGACGGGCACCACGACGCTCCACACCAAGACAACCCCAACGAACCCCTCACCCCCGACGAGGTCAACCAGCACCACTCCGAAAGCACCCCCGCCGGCAGCTCCTACCACCGCGGCGACGCGGACATGGGTGACCTGCCCCATCGCGTCCAGCCGGATCCGGACGGGCGGTTCACGGCCGATGTGCACGTGACGCCGGATGGGCACGCGCGCATCGGGGATCGGCTGTACACGCCGGAGGAGTTCGCGGATGTCTTGCGGCGCAACGGGGATTACGACGGACGGCCGATCCGGCTGATCGGGTGTGATGCGGGGTCCAACGACTTCGCGCACCGGCTCTCGCGGGAGCTGGACACCGAGGTGATGGCGCCGAACAAGCCGGCGTGGACCGACTCGCATGGGCGGGTCTTCTCGTCCGACTACGAAATCGGGCCGGACGGGCGGATGCGGCCGCGGATTCCGCCGGACGGGGAGTGGTCCGTGCACCGGCCGGACGGCACCTCGCACCATGTCGGGGACGATGGGTTCGCGCCGGACACCCAGCGGCACGATCCGCATGACGTCGATGCGGACAGCTCGCGGCACCGTGGCGAAGACAACGCCGACGAGCCGGAGGACTGGCGCGACCGGCCCGGGCCCGACGGGCGGACGCCGCGGGAGAACATCGAGGACCCCGAGTACATCAAGAAGCACTACTACGAGACGACCCACAACGGCGTGCGGGAGCTGCGCATCCGGCATACGGCCGCCGATCCCGAGAACCCGCCGCACCCGCTCGACCTCGTCGACGGCAAGCCGACGTTCAAGCACGACCGGCCCGCCGCCGAGTCGCTCGGGTTCGACGAGGAGCGCTCGTCGACGCATGCGCCGCAGCGTGACCAACCGTCGTCGGAACACGAATCGAGCCACGAAGCGGGACACACAGCGGAAACCGGAGGGAACGACACCCCCAGCACCGAAGGCCACGTGCCCGGCCCGCACTCCGACACCCGCAACTGGCGCGACCACGACTACGACGCCATCGAGGACCGCATCGCCGATCGCGAAGCCAAAAAGGCGATCCTCGACGACACCCCGACCGACGACGACGGATGGAAATCGGCCCACAACGCCAAAAACGACGCCTCCGAGGTGCTGGGCGAGGAGGCTTCCGGCCATGCGGTGCGCGACCGCCTGCACCGCGAGTTCAGCGAGGCGTTCCCCAAGGACGACTTCGACGTGCGGCCACATCCCGACGCGCCGGAGGGCAGCCACCGCTACCAGATCGTCGACTCCGACGGCAATGTGCGCGCGGACATCACCCCACGCCACCCGATCGACGGCGAGAAACCCGGACCCGGCAACTTCGACCACATCTGGGAAGTCGACCACCACGACGGCGGCGAGCCGCACTACATCGTCCACGAGGCGAAAGGCCCCGGCGGCGGGACGAGCGAGCGTTACCTGCCCGAGGTCGCCCGCACCTACAAACAGGGCCATCCCGCTTACTTCGGCGACATCGTCAAGCGGATGGCGCTCACCGACCCCGGGCTGGCGAACGCGCTGGAGCGTGCGAAGCTCGAGAAGCGGCTCGACTACATCGAGGTGCGCGCGCTCGTCGACGAGTCCGTCACGCCCCATCGCAACCTCGGTTACGATTACAAGCCGTTCAACGGTTACGACTACGAGTCACCGTTGCGGCCGCCCGGTTCGGCACCACGCAGCGAGGAATGAGATCGATGACCACCGTGGAAAGGCACCCGATCGACGTCGAGCTGGCGTGGAAGCAGATCGAAGCGCTCTCGCCCCAGGTCGGTTTTTACCTGGACTACGTGGAGAAGGACACCGCCGCGCTGGCGAACGTGCTGCGCCGTGAGCTGATGCTCACCCAGTACCGGAGCGTGGTCGACCCGGACTCGGCCGACCCCGACACCTGGGACGCCCTGCATACCGCCGCGCAGGCCGCCGCGGCGATCTTCGCCGCGGCCGGCACCGACGCCGAGGTGGAGGCGGTGATCGGCCGTCCGATGCGGTTCGCCGGGACCGGGCCGAACGAGCGGGCGGACCCCGGCGCATGGCTCACCGCCGCCTGGCTCGCCGTGATCACGCGGGACGACACGCTGATCCAGCAGCTGGCGTCCGTGCCGCTGGACCTGCTGCGCGCGTCCGGAGTCGAACACGACGCGTACATGTACCCATGGGTCGAAACCCTGCAAACCTTTCTGTCCCACGGGGAAGTGACGCCAGAGCTGTTCCTGCCGGCGATGGACGGCACAGACCCGGACACCGCGCGATTCACGCCGCCGGACGCGATGATGCGCCTGGTCTACCCGCCGATCCGGATGTTCTATTACCTGCTCCGCCGCGATTCCGCGAAGTTCGCCGACGCGTACACCGACGCGCTGGAGCAGCACCGGGCCTACTGGACCGCGGGCGGCAACGAGGTGCAGCCCGACGGGTTCGTCGCGTTCGCGCCGCTGGCGGTCGCCGTGCTGGCGCGGTCGGCCGGGATGACCGTGGACGTCCGGTCCGGCTACACGCCGTTGAACCTGCTCCTGGGCACCCGGCCGGCGGACGGCTGAGCGAAATGACCCAGCCTCCCGCCCCGCTCGGCCCGGACGGGCAGCGTGACCTCGTCGCCCGCCTCGGCCAGGCCCTCGTTTCCGCCACGGCGCCCGGCTGGCGCCGGATCCAGGTCGACTACCGGGCCGCCGGACGGCACGTCGAGGTGGACGTCCTGGTCGTCGCGCCGGACGGGCGCGCGCACCCGCTCCGGCCACACCCGGAAGCGGTGCGGCTGCTCGGCGTGCTGCGCAGCGGCATGTACCAGCCGGGGCGTGGCACCTGGCTGAGCGCGACCCTGGTGTTCGACCCGCAACGGCCGCCGGCTGTCGAATTCCGGCCGGACCAGGAGCCCGTCTGGCGGCAGGCGCCGCCGCCGATCGGCTTCCAGGACGAGCTGCGGTTCTTCCCCCGGGCCGACCGGTTCCTCCCGCCATGGCTGCGCGCCAGGGCCGGGCTGCCGGCGGCAGCGGCGCCGCCCAGCCCGCCGCCGGGGGTGGTGAACCCGCCGGCCGAGACTGCGGACGACGTCAAGACGCCCCGCGTCTACGACGGCCTGGACGAGGCCGGACGGCCGGTCGTCGAGCGGGAGCCGCTTTCGCCCGGCGAACGCGAGCAGGTGCTCGCGTACCTGGACGCGGCGCCGGTGGTGCTCGCGGCGCGAACGTATGAGACCGACGCGTTCGACCCGTCGCGCACCGACGTCGTGCCCCTGACCTTCAGCACCGACGGCAGCTGGGTCTGGCCCGGCGCCGTCGCGTACTACCTGCGCGAGCACGAGGTCGCGCCGGATCCCGAGCTGCTGAGCCACATTCGCGGGCACCGGTTCGCCGTCCCGGAGGTCGGTGAGCCCGCTCGGGATCTAGCGCTGGCCTCGATCACCGGACCACCATCCACATAGGACGTCAGACGATGGTGAACCCCGCGTCCGCGAGGGCGGCTTCCACATCCGCGCAATGCTCGGGGCCACGGGTCTCCAGCGCCAGCGCGACATCGACCTCACCCAGCGCGAGGCTGCCCGAGATCCGCGAATGCTCCACGTCGAGCACGTTCGCACCCAAGTCCTTCACACAGCTCAGCACCGAGACGAGCGAGCCCGGGCGGTCCGGCACGCGCAGGTGCAGCTTGAGGTAACGGCCGCCGGCGGTCATGCCGTGCTGGATGATCTGCTGGAGCAGGACCGGGTCGACGTTGCCGCCGGACAGGATCGCGACCACTGGCGGCTCGAACGCGCCCGGGTGCTGCAGCAGCGCGGCCACCGTCGCGGCGCCGGCCGGCTCGACCACCAGCTTCCGCCGCTCCAGGCACAGCAGCACGGCGCGCGAGAGCGACTCCTCGGTGACCGTCACGATGTCGTCCACCAGCGAGGAAACGTGCGCGTAGCTGACCGGCCCCGGCTGGCCGACGGCGATCCCGTCGGCCATGGTGTGCAGCTCGCCCAGCCGGACCGGCGCCCCGGCGGCCAGCGAGGGCGGGAACGCGGCGGCGTCCTCGGCCTGCACGCCGACCACGCGCACGTCCGGGCGCAGCGCCTTCACCGCGGACGCGACGCCGCCCACCAGGCCCCCGCCGCCGGTCGCGACGAGCACCGTCTTCGCGCCGGGCACCTGCTCCAGGATCTCCAGGCCGACGGTGCCCTGCCCGGCGATCACGTCGACGTGGTCGAACGGGTGGATGAACACCGCGCCGGTGCGCTCGGAGAACGCGACCGCCTCGGCGAGCGTCTCCTCCAGCACGGCGCCGAACAGGTGCACGTCCGCGCCGTAACCGCGGGTCGCGGCCAGCTTCGGCAACGGCGCGCGCAGCGGCATGAAGACCGTCGAGGAGATCCCCAGCAGCGAAGACGCCAGCGCGACGCCCTGGGCGTGGTTGCCGGCGCTGGCCGCGACCACGCCGCGGGCCCGCTCCTCGGCGCTCAGGCCGTGAATGCGCGTGTACGCGCCGCGGATCTTGAACGAGCCGGTGCGCTGCAGGTTCTCGCACTTGAGGTACACCGGGCCGCCGTGGAGCCGCCGGAGGTCACGCGCGTGTTCCATCGGGGTGAGGCGCGTGATGCCCTCCAGGAGCTTGCGGGCCTCCTGAACGCGTTCGAGGCTGACCAGTTCCATGGTCGCGATGATGCCACCCACCTATGGCCGGAGTGCACCAGAGGAGGGACCGGTACGCTGATAACAGCAACCACACGTGATCAGGGAGTGCGACTATGGCCGCCGAGAGCGACGCGCCGAAAGCCCGGCGTCTGAGCGCGACCCGTTCGGCCGGTCTGCTGCCCCTCGCCATCGGCGTGGCCTCCGCCGTCGCGCTCACCGGCGCGGCCTTCTTCACCGTGGACGCGGCCGGCTGCGGCGGCCCCGCGCAGTACATCCGCCACGACAACCACGTCGAGCTGGTCGGCGGCTGCGTGGACGGCTCCGAGCTGTCCCCCGCCTCCCCCGCGGAGGAGGCGGCGGCGCACCACCCGGCGCCCAACGTCCACCCGCTGCCCAGCAGCTACCGCCCCTGAACCCCTCGTGAGTGTTCATGCCGGTTAGAACCGTCGCAGGCACTCACGAGTCCGGCCCGGGGCTCAGCCCAGCGCGGCGTTGAGGTCCGCGATCAGGTCACGGGGGTCCTCGATGCCGACCGACAGGCGGAGCAGGTCGGCCGGGACCTGGAGGGTGGAGCCGGCCGTGCTGGCGTGGGTCATCCGGCCCGGGTGCTCGATCAGCGACTCGATGCCGCCGAGGGACTCGGCCAGGATGAACAGCTTGGTGCGCGAGGCGACCTGCAGGGCCGCCTCCTCGCCGTCCGCGTGGCGGAACGACACCATGCCGCCGAAGCGGCGCATCTGCTTGGCCGCCGCCTCGTGGCCCGGGTGCTCGGGCAGGCCCGGGTAGTAGACCTTGGAGACCTTCGGGTGCTTCGCGAGCGTCTGCGCGATCAGCTCGGCGTTGTCGCTGTGCCGCTCCATGCGCAGCGCGAGGGTCTTGAGGCCGCGCAGGGTCAGCCAGGCGTCGAACGGGCCGGGCACCGCGCCGGCCGCGTTGCGCAGGTAGAACAGCTGCTCACGCAGGTCGTCCTCGTCGGTGACGACGGCGCCGCCGACCACGTCGGAGTGGCCGCCGAGGTACTTGGTGGTGGAGTGCACCACGATGTCCGCGCCCAGGGCCAGCGGGGTCTGCAGGTACGGCGTCGCGAACGTGTTGTCGACGACCAGCCGCGCGCCCGCGTCGTGCGCCACCCCGGCCAGCGCCGCGATGTCGGCGACGCCGAGCAGCGGGTTGGTGGGCGACTCGCACCAGATCAGCTTGGTCTCCGGGCGGATCGCGGCCCGCACCTCGTCGATCTTCGACAGGTCGGCCACGGTGTGCTCGATGCCCCAGAGGCTCAGCACCTTGTCGATCAGCCGGAACGTGCCGCCGTACGCGTCGTTGCCCAGCACCAGGTGGTCGCCCGGGCGCAGGACGGTCCGCAGCACCGCGTCGGACGCCGCCATGCCGGAGGCGAACGCGAGCGTGTGGCGCGCGCCCTCCAGTGCCGCGAGCGCCTGCTCCAGCGCGGTGCGCGTGGGGTTCGCGGTGCGCGAGTACTCGTAGTCGCCTTCGCGCGTGCCGCCGACGCCATCCTGCGCGTACGTCGAGGTCTGGTAGATCGGCACGATGACCGCGCCGGTGCGCGGATCGGGCTTCTGTCCCGCGTGGATCGCACGTGTTTCGAAGCCCAGGGCGGAGTAGTCGTCGACCATGCATCCAGGGTACGGCCCACCCCTGACAATCCCGTCAGGTGGGACTGATCTCACCAGCCGCCGGGAGGTCCGCCCTGGTAGGACTGGGCGGCGGGTTCGCCCTGGTGCGGCGAGGGTGCGGCGAAGCCAGGCGAGGCCGCACTTTCGGCCCGCTTCGGCCGCACCAGCAGCACGCTGACGACGCCGGTGATCAGCGCGGCCGCCAGCTCCGGCCAGACGTCCCAGTCGTGGACCGGCGCCTCGATCGCCGCGTTCACGAACGCCAGCGCCGCCGCCCCGATCGCCAACCGGCCGCCGAAGCGCTGGCCGCCGAGCAGCGCCACGCCCGCCGCGGTCACGACCAGCCAGCAGGCGAACTCGAGGACCAGCGCGACGACGCCGTTGCCGTCGCGCCAGTCGCTGATCGAGAACAGCGTGAGCAGGGTGCCGGTGACGCCGAGCGCCACCAGCACGAGCGTGCCGAGCAGGCGGTTCAGCGCCGGGTTGGCGGTCATCACCAGCCGCAGCCGGGACTGGCGCGGCGCGCGCCGGCCCTCGGCCACGGCCCGGTCGCGCCGGCGGTGGACGCCCCGGACGATCAGCCCCACCACGGCCAGCAGCAGCACCAGCGGCGCCAGCGTGAGGCAGCCGACCGTGCCGTACGCGCCGTCGACGTGGAACTCGAAGGACCGTTCGAGGAACTTCCCGTACGGCGCCTGAAGCAGCATCGGCTCCAGCAGCCCCAGCGCCACCGCGAGCACCCCGCCGGCGATCAGCAGGACCAGCCCGCCCGCCGGGCGAACGAACGTCGTGGCGGCGCCGGCGAGGAAAACCAGCCCTGCCAAGGCAAACAGCACGAGCACGGTCACCGAGCCGCCGGACTGGAGTTTCGGGAACAGCAGGATCGGCGTCGACACCGCGATCCCGCCCATGCCGAGGCCGAGCAACGCCGTCACGGTCCAGGTCGCGCCGGCGCCACGACGCGGCTGAAAGCCGTACGTCAACGAATTCCCCTCGCCGCGATCACCAGCCCTGCGGGCCGCCTCCCTGCTGCGGAGAGTACCCACCCGGGTACTGCTGGATGCCCGGGTTCGGAGTGCCGAGGCCGACCCACAACGCGGTCGGCTTCACGATCACCAGGATCAGGGTGGCGATCGGCGGCAGGATCGACAGGATCGAGCCGAACGCGCCGTAGCCCACGGCGATCGCGCTGGTGCTGAAGCCCCTGGTGCCAATGAGGTTGAGGACCAGCGAGACCACGGTGTACGCGATCGCGAGGCCACTGGCGATCATCACGCACATTCGGCCGATCGGCTTGTGCATGATCAGCGTGATGGCGCCGAAGAGCAGCAGCCCGGCCATCGCCAGGTTCACCACCAGCGACACGATGCCGAGCACCAGGAAGTGGCCGGAAATCCCGACGATGATCGCGATGGAGCCGATCACGCTGATCACCGAGACGATGCCGCCGAGGATCGCCAGCACCGCGGCGGTGATGGCGGTGCCACCGCTGGGCTTGGGCTGCTGGATCGAACCCGGACCGCCCGGGTAGGCCGGGAACGGCTGCTGGCCGTACGGCTGCGGCTGCGCGCCGAACGGCTGGCTCGGCTGACCGTACGGCTGCTGCTGCGGCTGCCCGTACGGCTGTTGCTGCTGCGCCGGGAACGGCTGGCTCGGCTGGCCCGGATACGGCTGCTGTCCCGGATATGGCTGCTGCCCGGGGTACGGCTGCTGCCCCGGTTGCTGGGGTCCAGGGTTCTGCGGTCCTGGGTTCTGGGGGTAGGTCACGGGGCGTCCTCGAGATCCGGCGGGCGGTGTCGGGGATCATCGTGCCAGGTCGGCGCGCCGTTCGGGGCGTAAATCACCACTGTCCCGGCGAGTGCGCCCCGTACGGAGGCACCGCCGGCGTCCGATACCGGAGGTAGGAGAAGGTCGGCGGCAGCGCGGAGAGGACCAGCACGAGCGGCGAGAGCACGCACAGCGCCGCCCGGCCCGCGCCGGGTGCGTTGTGCAGCCCGAAGACCGACTGGAAATAGGCCGCGCAACCGGTGGTGCTGACGAGCGTCGACTCGACCAGCAGCGCGCCGATCGCGAGCAGCGCGCCGAGGATCAGCAGGACCGCGCCCGCGGTCGCGCGGAAGATCGTGCCGAGCGCGCCGAGCAGCAGGACCAGTCCGCCGACGAGGTACCCGCCGAGGTCCACGAGTGTCCACATAGGAAGGTCGCCGAGGCTGAAACCGGACGGGATGCCGAGGAACACCGTGACGGGCACGTAACCGGCGGCCACGGCGGCGGCCAGCCCGAGCAGCGCGGCGATGACCGCCGTGGCACCAGACGGGCGCCGGGCCGCCGAGGATTCGCCGGGCTCCGGCGACTGCGGTGCGTCTCGGTACGGGCCACCCACTCCTGCTCCCCCATCAGCTCGCACCGGAAACGACGGCGCTCACCATAGCCCGGAAAACGCGGCCGTGGACCGGAAATGGAGAAGGAATGAAGAAGCCGTGCCCGTACCTCCCCGCTCTCGGAATGGATCAAGATCGATAACGCGAACTGTTACCGAAAAACCGCATTTCTCAATTCCTCGCGAATAACTGCTGGGAACGGCGAAGGGCCCCTTCAGCGCGTTGTCGGCGCTGAAGGGGCCCTTCGACCACGGAACGTCAGGCAGTCACCACTGCTGCTGCGGCGGCTGGCCGTACCCGCCCGGCTGACCGGGCGGCGGGCCGTAACCCGGCGGCGGCTGCTGGCCCGGGGGCGGGCCGTAACCGGGAGGCGGGCCGTAGCCCGGCGGGGGCTGCTGGCCGTAACCGCCCGGCTGCTGCGGCTGTCCCGGCTGCGGGAATCCGCCGCTGCCCGGCTGGCCGTACTGCGGCTGCCCCGGCTGCTGCGGCTGTCCCGGCTGACCGAAACCGGGCTGCTGGAAGCCACCGCTGCCCGGGTTCTGCCCGCCCGGCTGACCGAACCCGGGCTGCTGGCCCGGCTGTCCGAACTGTCCCGGCTGCTGGCCGAAACCGGGCTGCTGCTGGCCCGGGCCGCCGAAGCCACCGGGGCCGCCGAAGCCGCCCGGCAGCTGCGGGCCGGCGTCGCCGCCGAGCCCGACGAACTTGGCGGTCGCCGGGATCAGGCCGAGCACGCCGACCACCAGGATCACGATGCCGAAGATGAGCGTCGGCAGGCCCGCGGTGCTGGTGGGGCCGTTGGAGCCGGCGCCGGCCGCCTGCATCTGCTTGAGGTAGGAGCTGCTCACCGTCGTCCCGTTGAGCAGCAGGACCGAGAACACGCCGAGGATCAGGCCGCCGGCCGCGACCACGATGGGCACGAACTTCTTGAGCCCGCCGAGCTTGCCCGCGAGCGCGAGCCCGACACCGCCGACGAGGCCGATGACCGAGGCGACCAGGATCAGGATGACGTAGAACATCACGGTGCCGGGGCTGGCGAGCCCCGCTGCGCTCAGTGCCTTGTCGACGGTGGCCTGCGGCACGCCTTCGATGGCCTTCGAGTAGTCGCTGGCGTCGCCGAGGTAGCTGAACGAAATGATCAGCGCCACCAGCGCGAGCACGGCCGTGACGCCGCCGGCGATGTAGCCGAACAGGCCCGCGCCGGCGGAACCGCCTGCCGGGGCACCGAATGCGGGCTGCGCGCCGAAGCCCGGGGGCTGCTGGCCGAACCCGCCCTGCGGCGGCTGGCCGAAGCCACCCGGGGCGCCGAAGCCCTGGGGCTGCTGGCCGGGCTGGCCGAACGCGGCCTGCGGGTCGCCGGGCTGACCCGGCTGCCCGAACGGCTGGCCGGGCTGGCCGAAGCCGCCCTGCTGGCCGAATCCGCCGACCGCGGCCGGGTTGTCGGCCGCGCTCGGCGGCGGGGCGTACGGAATGGCGGGCGGCTGCTGGCTGGGCGCGACCATCTGCGTCGCCTCGGCGCCGCCGTCGGTCATCGGGTTGACCATCTGCGTCGCGTTCGCGTCACCCGGCTGGCCCCCGCCCGGCTGCACGACCTGGGTCGGCTCCGGCGTCTCGCCGAAAGCACCCCCGCCGTAGGAGGGCTGCGGCTGGCCCGGCTGGACCACCTGCGTCGGCTCCGACGTGCCGAACGGACTGTCCTGCTGAGGTGTGGGACCACTCGGTGGGCCCTGCGGCGGCTGCTGGCCGCCGTCCCAGGGCTGGTTCGGTGGCTGCGGAGCACTCATGTGGGTCTTGAACCCCCTTGACGAGGACGCGAAAAAGTTCTATCGCGACCACGCTATCGGATAGCGGGGCAAGGCGCTCGTAACGCCCCGGCCCGCTATGCCGATTTACCGCGCCTTACCGCCCGGCGAGGAAGCCCAGCAGGTCGTGCCTGGTGACGACGCCCGCGGGCTTGCCGTCGATCAGCACCAGCGCACCGTCCGCGGCCTCGAGCGCCTTCATCGCCGAACTGACCTGCTCGCCGGCGCCGATCGTGGGCAGCGGCGGCGACATGTGCGCGTCCAGCCGGTCGGCCAGCTGCGCCTTTCCGGTGAACAGGGCGTCGAGCAGGTCGCGCTCGTTGACCGCGCCCACCACCTCGGCCGCCATCACCGGCGGCTCGGCGCTGACCACCGGCATCTGGCTCACGCCGAACTCGGACAGGATCGCGACGGCCTCGGCGACCGTCTCGTTCGGGTGCGTGTGCACCAGGCTGGGCAGCGAGCCGCTCTTCTTCGTCAGCACGTCGCCGACCGTCGCGCCCGAGGAGTCGGGCGGGAGGAAGCCGTAGGAGGACATCCAGTCGTCGTTGAAGACCTTGGTGAGGTAGCCGCGGCCGCCGTCGGGCAGCAGCACCACGATCACGTCGTCCTCGGTCAGCCGCTCGGCCAGCTTCAGCGCGGCGGCCACGGCCATGCCGCAGGAGCCGCCGACGAGCAGGCCCTCCTCCACCGCGAGGCGGCGGGTGATGTCGAACGAGTGCGCGTCGGAGATCGGGATGATCTCGTCGGCGACCCCGCGGTCGTAGGTCTCCGGCCAGAAGTCCTCGCCGACGCCCTCGACCAGGTAAGGCCGCCCGCTGCCGCCGGAGTAGACGGAGCCCTCGGGGTCCGCGCCGACGACCTGGACGCGCCCGTCGCTGGCCTCCTTGAGGAAGCGGCCGGTGCCGGAGATGGTGCCGCCGGTGCCGACGCCGGCGACGAAGTGCGTCACCTTGCCGTCGGTCTGGCGCCAGATCTCCGGGCCGGTGGAGTGGTAGTGGCTGGCCGGGTTCTCCGGGTTGGCGTACTGGTTGGGCTTCCAGGCGCCGTCGATCTCGCGGACCAGGCGGTCGGAGACGTTGTAGTAGGAGTCCGGGTGCTCGGGCGCGACCGCGGTGGGGCAGACCACCACGCGGGCGCCGTACGCGCGGAGCACGTTGCGCTTGTCCTCGCTGACCTTGTCCGGGCAGACGAACACGCACTTGTAACCCTTGCGCTGCGCGACCATGGCGAGCCCGACGCCGGTGTTGCCCGAGGTCGGCTCGACGATCGTGCCGCCCGGCTTCAGCTCGCCGGAGCGCTCGGCGGCCTCGATCATGCGCAGCGCGATGCGGTCCTTGACGCTGCCGCCCGGGTTCACGTACTCGACCTTCGCGAGCACCAGCGGCTTCAGCCCCTCGGTCAGCGCGTTCAGCTTGACCAGCGGGGTGTTGCCCACCAGATCCACGATGTGCTCGGCGTACTCCACGACTGCGCTCCTGCCCTTCCGCGCCGGATCTCGGCGGTCGCCGTCCAGCCTAAACGCTTGACCTGCGCTGCCGTCCACTCAGCCGGGTGCGGATGCCCCGGGCGGGAACACGGTGCCGGTGAAGTCGGGCGGCACCGCGTAGGTGGCCCCGGTGAAGTCCGCCTTGGTCTCGAACGCGGCGCCGCGGAAGGTGGTCTCCCCGAAGAAGCGCGCCTTGGCGAACACCGCCGAGCGGGCGCGGCAGTACTTCAGCGAGAAGTCGAACAGCTCCGCGCCGGTCAGGTCGAGGTCGATGGCCGGCCAGAACCAGGCGTCGCCGCCGTCCTCGGCCGGGTGCAGGTGCACGGTCAGGATGCGCTGCGCGGCCTTGCGGACCTGCGTTTCGCCGGCCGACTCGTCGAACGGCATCCGCAGGTACGCGCAGAGCAGGTTGACGATGGTCTGGCGCTGCAGCGGGTGCTCCTGGGCCAGCCGTTCCAACGCGTAGAGCCCGGCGAAGCGGACCGGCGCCTTGTCGGCGCCGAGCTGGTCGGCGGCCTTGCCGTACATCTCGGTGATGCGGCGCTGGGTCGCGTCGTGGTCCTTCTGCTCCAGGTCGAGTTCGGCGGAGCGCTGGCGGCGCGCGGCGAGCAGCAGGGCGGCGGCCCCGCCGGTGCCGACGACGACGTTCGCGGCCGTGCGCAAGGCGTCCAGGCGGGCCGAGTCCTGCGGGCTGCCGCCGCCGAGCGTGGTCAGCAGCAGCACGGCGGCGGCTGCGGCGACCACGATCAACCCGGCCCCCCACCACAGGATCGTGCTCGTGCGCAGGGCCCGGCTCCGGTTCGTCACGGCGGAGATCCTGCCAGTGGCGGGAGTGGCCCACGTCGCCTTCGGCTTTCCGGCGGGCGTGACAGGCGGCACTATGGTGAGCAACCGCTTAGCGCCGACGACCCGAGGAAGTGTCCACGCCATGCCCGAAGCCGTCATCGTCTCCACCGCCCGCTCCCCGATCGGCCGCGCCGGCAAGGGTTCGCTGGTCAGCATGCGACCCGACGACCTGGCCGTGCAGATGATCAGGGCGGCCCTGGACAAGGTCCCGCAGCTCGACCCGGCCGACATCGACGACCTGCTGCTCGGCTGCGGCCTGCCCGGCGGCGAGTCCGGGTTCAACATGGGCCGCGCGGTCGCCGTCGAACTCGGGTACGACCACCTGCCCGGCTGCACGATCACGCGGTACTGCTCCTCCAGCCTCCAGACCACCCGGATGGCGATGCACGCGATCAAGGCCGGCGAGGGCGACGTCTTCATCTCGGCCGGCGTCGAGGCCGTCTCGCGGTTCGCGAAGGGCAGCTCCGACTCCTGGCCGGACACGCACAACCCGCTGTTCGCCGACGCCGAGAACCGCACCAAGGCCACCGCCGAGTCGGGCTCGGACAGCTGGACCGACCCGCGCACCGAGGGCAACGTGCCCGACGTCTACATCGCGATGGGCCAGACCGCGGAGAACCTGGCGCGGCTCAAGGGCGTCACGCGCGAGGACATGGACGAGTTCGGCGTGCGGTCGCAGAACCTCGCCGAGAAGGCCATCGCCGACGGCTTCTGGGCCAAGGACATCACGCCCGTCACGCTGCCGGACGGCACCGTGGTGTCGAAGGACGACGGCCCGCGCGCGGGCGTCACGCTCGAGGGCGTCTCGGGCCTGAAGCCGGTGTTCCGCGCCGACGGCCGTGTGACGGCCGGCAACTGCTGCCCGCTGAACGACGGCGCGGCGGCCGTGGTCGTCATGTCCGACACCAAGGCCAAGCAGCTGGGCCTGACGCCGCTGGCGCGCGTCGTGTCGACCGGCGTCACCGGGCTTTCGCCGGAGATCATGGGCTACGGCCCGGTCGAGGCGTCGAAGCAGGCGCTCAAGCGCGCCGGTCTGTCCATTTCGGACATCGACCTGGTGGAGATCAACGAGGCGTTCGCCGCGCAGGTCATCCCGTCCTACCGCGATCTGGGCATCGACCTGGACCGGCTGAACGTCAACGGCGGCGCGATCGCGGTCGGCCACCCGTTCGGCATGACCGGCGCCCGCATCACCTCGACGCTGATCAACTCCCTGCAGCACCACGACAAGCAGTTCGGCCTCGAGACCATGTGCGTCGGCGGCGGCCAGGGCATGGCGATGGTGCTGGAGCGCCTTTCCTGACAGCTGCGTGAAAACGAAAGGGGCCGCTCACACCAGAGCGGCCCCTTTCGTTGTGCGACAAGGTCAGTGCATCGGCACCGGCGGCGCGACCGGCTCGGCCGAGTCCGCCGCGGTTTCCGGGATGAAGCGCTTCTTCGGCAGGAAGAACGCGGGGATCAGGCACAGCGCCAGCAGGATCGTCGCCCAAAGGAACGTGGTCGCGAACGAGTCGGCGGTCAGCGAGGCCGCCGCGGTGTGGGTCTGCGGGTTCAGCGTGGCGGCCGTGGCCGCGAGCTGGCCCTGGCTCGTCGAGACGCCGAACTTCGCCGCCAGCAGCGCGGCCAGGATGATCGACATGATCGCGGAGCCGATGGCGCCGGCGGTCTGCTGCACGATGTTCGTCGCCGTGGACGCCTTGGCCATGTCCTTGGGGCGCAACGTCTGCAGCGCGGCCGAGGTGATCGGCATCATCGTGCAGCCCATGCCGATGCCCATCACGAACAGCGAGGACAGCAGCAGCCCGTACGACGTGGTCGAGCCGACCTGGGTGAAGACCACCATGCCGAGCACGATCAGCCCCAGGCCGGGCAGCACGATGCGGCGCGCGGCGATCTTGTCGGCCAGCCGGCCGGTGATCGGCATCGCGAGCATCGCGCCGAGGCCCTGCGGCGCCAGCAGCAGCCCGGCGTGCAGTGCGGATTCGCCGCGTACCAAGGTGAAGTACGTCGGCAGGAGCAGCATCGCGCCGAAGAAGCCGACGCAGAACACCGACATGGTGATCATCGCGACCGAGAACGGCCGGTTGCGGAACAGCTTCAGGTCGATCAGCGGGTGGTCCACCCGCAATGCCCGCAGCACGAACGCGACGAGCAGCACCAGCCCGGCCAGCGCGGGCAGCCACACCTCGACCGCGCCGACGGTGCCGGTGGACGGGATCCGCGAGACGCCGAAGATCAGCGCCGCCAAGCCCGGCGACACCATCAGCATGCCCACGAAGTCGAACCGGCCCGAGGGCTCCGGGTCGTCCTTCGGCAGCAGGCGCAGCGCGAGCAGGAAGGCGAGCACGCCGATCGGCACGTTGATGTAGAAGATCCAGCGCCAGCTGACCGCGTCGACCAGCCAGCCGCCGAGGATCGGGCCGCAGATCGGGCCCAGCAGCATCGGCACGCCCAGCACCGACATCACCCGGCCGATCCGCTGCGGGCCGGCCGCGCGGGTCAGGATCGTCATGCCCGCCGGCATCAGCATGCCGCCGCCGAGTCCTTGCAGGACGCGGAAGATGATCAGCGACTCGACGTTCCAGGCCAGCCCGGCCAGCATCGAGCCGACCAGGAACGTGCCGATCGCCAGCAGGTACAGCCGTTTCGTGCCGAACCGGTCCGAGGCCCAGCCGGTGACCGGGATGACCGTGGCCAGCGCCAGCATGTAGCCGGTGGCGACCCATTGGATCGTGTCGAACGAGGTGGTGAACTCGAGGGTCAGCTTCTGCAGCGCGACGTTGACGACCGTGGTGTCCAGGATCGCCATGATCGCGCCGAGCACCACCACCGAGGCGACCTTCAGCACGCCCCGGTCGAGTTTGTCCTCGAGCCCGGTGGCGGCCGGGCTCTCTTGAGCAGGCATGCGGAACCCCATCTTCGAATCAGGAAGGCGCAAGCCCGGTGGCGGTGCCGACCGGTCCCCCTTGCGCGACCCGGCCGAGGGTAGTTGATCCGTGCAAGGAAATGCCAACGATTTCGCCGAAAGGCGAGAAGGGACGCAGAAGGGGATTTTTCACCGTCCGCGGTGGAACGGCGAAAAATCCCCTCGGTGCGGGAAAGTTCAGCAGATGCTGTCGGTCGGCACCGGGTTGCCGAGGCCGAACAGCGGCCGCAGCCTGATCCCGATCCACGTGCCGCCGAGCGCGAAGATCCCCCACAGCCAGCCGTGCAGGCTGCCGACCGAAATGCCGCCGAGGTACGCGCCGATGTTGCAGCCGCCGGCCAGCCGCGCGCCGATGCCCATCAGGATCCCGCCGAGGATCGCGGCGACCGCGGTGCGCCACGGGATCGAGCTGTGGATCTTCCACGCGCCCGCCGCCGCGGCCGCCACCGCGGCGCCGATCATGATGCCGATGTCGGTGAGGCTGGTCTTGTCCTTCCAGATCGGGCCGCTCAGCGAGGTCGCGTTCGCCTTGAGCCGCCAGAACTCCCAGTGCTCCGGGTGCAGCCCGAACACCTGCAGGATCTTCGCGCCCCACAGGCTGAACGCGCTGGTGACTCCCCAGATCCCGCCGGAGACCAGGTAAACGGCGCCGGCCAGCACCCCGAGCACGACGGCGCCGACGAGCATCGGCCACGCGCCGCGGTAGACCCGCGCGAACCCGCGGGCGGTGGGCACGGCGTCGACCGGCGGTGGCAGGCGCCGCTTCTGGACGGTGCGCGTGACCAGCACGATGGCGGCGAGCACGACGATGGTGATCGCCCACGAGCCGAACCAGCCGACGTGGTCGGCGAGCAGGATGCCCGGAACCTGGGGCCAGCCGTCGAAAATCGGGTAACCCCAGGTGTAGAGCACCGAGCCGGTGATGAACCCGCCGAGCGTGAGCACGATCGTCGACTGGCCGGAGCCGACCGCGAACAGCGTGCCGGACGCGCAGGCGCCGCCCAGCTGCATGCCGATCGCGAACAGCGTGGCGCCGACGAACAGGGCCACCCCGATCGGCCCGACGTTCGCCACCGGCACCGGTTTGCTGCCGAAGAGCCCGGCGCCGGTCCCGCAGATCAAGGCGATCAGCGTGGCCGCCGTGCCGAGCAGCAGGGTGTGGGCGCGCAGGCCCTGGCCGTTGCCGACGGCGATCAGCTGCCGCCAGGCGGAGGTGAATCCGAACCGCGAGTGGAACAGGGCCAGCCCGAGCAGCAGCCCGAGCACGAGCAGGACGCCGAACTTCGCGCCGTAGCTCGCCCAGACGAACCAGGTCAGGCCGATCGCGAGCGCGCCCGCGACGACCAGCGGCACGACCCGGACCGGCTCTTCGGGCTGGGGCACGGGCGCGGCGCAGGAGGTGGGGAAATCGAGGAGTTTGTTGTCTCCGGCTGGGGATTCAGTGGTCGCCACCAGGACTCCTGGTCTTCTCGGTGGAGCAGGGCGCCAAAGGTTAGGGCGAGTGACCGACTGGTCGCAGCCTGTCCCACAGAGTGCGACGAACGGACACTGCGCCGTTATTGCCAATCCGACCACAGTCACGGCGAGATCGGCTATGTCCGAAGGGTCGCCACTGCCCGCCTTCTTTTGGGCCGGATTGGCAAAGGAGGCGTCCGGATGGACTCCGGACGCCCCCTTTGTTACAGGTCCCTTTACTCGGTCAGGACTTGATGCAGAGCGTCAGCTTGGGCTGGGAGTACGACCGGTAGTCGGTCGCGTCCGTGCCCTGGCAGGCGGTCTCGCCCTCCTGGCCGTCGACGACCTTCACCAGCTCGGCGTCCTTGGCCGGGTCCGAGCACGGCACCTTGCGGTAGCCGGCCGTCTGCGATTGGAAGCCCGTCAGACAGTCGCCCTGCTTGGCGTTGATCACCAGGCAGAGGCGGTAGTCCGAGCTGCCGGTGACCTCGTACTCGTCGTACATGCCCTCGGGGCACTTGTCGGAGGCGTTGGACAGGCGCGCGCCGATCTTGACGTTCGCGGCGGCGTCGTTGCAGTCGACCTTGTCCGGCGTGACCCCGGTGGTGAACTCGGTGATCTTCAGGCAGTCACCGGCCTGCGAGCTGTCCGGCGAGCTGGAGTAGCTGACGATGCCGATCACCACGGCCGCCACCAGGACGACCAGTGCGATGCCGAGCCGGATGAAGCGGAACTTCGACTTCGGCGCCACCGGCGCCGGCTGGAACTGACCGGGCTGCCCGTACGGCGTGCCGTACGGACCGGGCATCGGCTGGCCGTACTGACCGGGAACACCCGGTGCCGGCTGGGCGTACTGGCCCGGCGCTTGCTGCGCGAAGGGCTGTTCGGCGCCGGGCGGAGCGAACGGCTGCTGCCCGTACTGCTGCTTGGCGCCGGGCTGGCCGGGCTGCTCGGCGCCGGGCTGGCCGTACGGCATCTGGCCGGGCGGCGGATACTGACCTGGCTGATCTGGCTGGCCGGGCGGCGGGAACCCGCCGGACGGCCGGCCGTAGGGATCGGGCGGGCCCACCGGCGATTGGCCCCCAGGGGCCGGAGGGGTGACGCTCAACGTCGACCTCACATGTGTGAAGGGAAATCGGACTTCGCCATCCAACACGCAGCGTGATCAACATCGCGCACCGGTCCCCCAATCGGCGACAAGGGCACAGAAAAGGCGCCCCGTTGGTCACGGAGCGCCTTCTCGGGAGACCTGTACGAGCGTTACTCGCGCAGGTAAGACAGCAGTCGCAGGATCTCCAGGTACAGCCAGACCAGCGTGGTCATCAGGCCGAACGCGGCGTACCAGGCCCACTTGGACGGCATGCCCTCGCGGATCATCCGGTCGGCCTGGTCGAAGTCGAGCAGGAAGCTGAACGCGGCGATGCCGATGACCACCAGGCTGAAGATGATCGCGATCGGGCTGCCGTCGCGCAGCGGGTTGTAGCCGAAGAACACCGCGGTCAGCAGGTTCACCAGCATCAGGATCGCGGCGCCGGCGACGGCCCCGATGATCCACTTGGTGAGCTTGGGCGTGACCTTGACCGCGCCGGTCTTGTAGACCACCAGCATCGCGATGAACACACCCGCGGTGCCGATCAGCGCCTGCAGCGCGATGCCCGGGTACAGCAGCTCGAACAGCCCGCTCAGCGCGCCGAGGAAAATGCCTTCGGCGGCGGAGTAGGCCAGCGTGAGCGGCCCGCTCGGCTTGCGCCGGAAGATGATCACCAGCGAGATGACCAGCCCGACGATCATGCCGCCGATCAGGGCGCCCAGCAGGGCGCCGTTCATCCCGGTGACGCGGCCGAGCGAGTCGACGACCAGCTGGGTCTGGGCCCAGATCGCGGTGAGCACGCCGAAGACCAGCGCGACGCCCAGCGAGAGGCCGGTCTTGATCACGACGTCGTCGACCGTCATCGGCCGATCGGCGGCGCCGGTGGACATCTGGCCCGGGCCGTACCCGGGCACGCCGCCCTGGCCCTGCGGCATGCCGTGCGGCTGGTTGAAGCCGACATTCGGCCCGTACTGCCCGCCCGCGGCCTGGCCGCGCGGCAGGTTGCGGAACGCCGGGTTGCTACTGGAACGCACCTGATCCTCCTGGATCTGCTGGCACCTTGCATCGGGTTCAACGACCGGTCGGGCCGACTGGTTCCCGTCGAGTAAAGAGAACTTTACCCTCTTCCTCGATCGTGGCCGCGCAGCCGAGCCGGGCTACACCGTATGCGACTGAGATCACGACCGTTCACCGCAGGTCACCCGATGGACTCTAGACATCCGGGGTGGGCTGACGGGACTCTTCACTTCGCGTGTTCGAGATGTAACCGAAGGCGTGTCGGGGAGCTATTCGATCGTGTGACCTGCGACGACGTAAAAGGCGTTGTCGGGGAGCGCGAATAAGGAGTCAACACACCATGGGGTGGACCTCACGCCCGCGCGCGGGGTTGCGCGCGGTCACCGGCCTGGTCGCCGCGGGCCTGCTTGGCGCACTCTCCGTCACCGCCGTGGGCACCACGCCCGCGTTCGCGGCGACGCAGGAAGGCGTCGGGCACGCTGTCACGCCCGGCCAGCCGATGTCGCCGCACACGCCGACCCGCAACTGGCTCGGGTCCTACATCGTCGGCGGCAAGCAGGTCTTCTGCGTCAGCTTCCAGCTGAAGGCGCCGGACACCACCGAGGTGTACAAGCCGGGCGACGAGCTGCTGACCAAGTGGGGCGACAAGATCCCCGCCGACCAGGCGGCCAACATCTCGTACCTGCTGCTGCGCTACGGCGACACCAAGGACGCCGACCAGGCCGCCGCGCTGGCGCACCTGCTGCACTCGTGGACCTCCGCCCCGCGGCCGGGCCACGACGACCTCAACCCGAGCCTCACCGCGGACAAGATCGGTTACGACGCCCCGTTCCACCTGGCGAAGCTGCAGAGCCAGGCGCCGGGAGCGGCGGCCGACGTCGACAAGCTGACCGCCGACGCGGAAGCCAACCGCGGCCCGTGGACCACGTCCGTCACGCCGCCGAAGACCGACCAGCACATCGGCCAGGCGGCCACCTGGACGATCACCGTCAAGAACGCCAAGGGCACCGGCATCGCCGACGTCCCGGTGAAGATCACCGCGGCCGACGGCACGCTGGCCACGGGTGACAGCGCCAAGGCGTCGGACGCCTCCGGCAGCACCGCGGGCAGTTCGGCCGGCCAGGGCGCGCCGACCGAGACCACCCTGAACACCGGCGCGGACGGCACGATCTCGGTCAAGGTGACGCCGACCGGCGACCAGCCGAAGCTGTCCACTTCGCTCACCGCGCCGGCCGACCGGCCGTACGTGCAGTCGCCGACGGTGAACACCGGCGCGCAGAAGGTCGTCTCCACCGGCGGCGAGAAGACGCTGACCGCGACCGGCACCGTCGCGGTCGCGAAGCCGGGCAAGGTGGCCGTCACCAAGACCGACGCGAACACCGGCAAGGGCATCGGCGGCACCGCGCTGCGGATCACCGGCGCGGACAAGAAGGCCGCGGCCACCGGGCAGGACGGCAAGCCGCTGAACGGTCCGGACGGGCAGCCGGTCGTGGTCACCACGAGCGGCGGCACCGGCGCGGTGACCGTCGACAACCTGTTGGCACCGCAGGACATCTGCGTGGTCGAGGTGAGCCCGCCGCCGGGCTACGAGAACGCGTTCGACGCGAAGAACCCGCCCTCGGTGTGCGGCTCGCTGAAGCCGGGCTACACACTGGCGCTCACCTTGGTCAACAAGCCGAACGAGGTGCCCCACGCGATCCCGGCCGGTGACCAGCCGGTGGCGATGGCGAAGGGCGCCGTCGAGACGAACTACTCCCTGCCGGGCCTGATCGGCCTCGGGGTGCTCGCGCTCGTCGGCTCGGCACTGGTCGGTTTCGCGGCCCGGCGGGCTTCCCGGCGGTAAACGAGAGCGGTAGGGGTATGGCAGCGAAGGGCCGGTTGATCGCCGGTTTTGTCCTCGGCGCGGCGAGTGTGCTCGCGGTGGAACTCGTGACCGTCGTGATCAGCGCACCCCCGACGGCGGTGGTGGCCGGCAGCGCACAGCCGGCCCCCGCCGCCCTCGCGGCGCGCAAGGGCTCTCCGACGCCGCCGGCGGTGCCGTCGCCGAGCCCGGCACCGGCGTCGTCCTCCGCACCGCCGCCGGCCGCGCCCGCGGAGAACCGGCAGCCCCCGGCACCCGGCCCGCAGAAGCCGGGCACGATCCGGCTGCCCGGCGGCGGCACGGCGGCGATGGTGCGCCAGGGCCTCGGCCCCGGCAACACGCTGCCGGTGCCGTCGAACATCGGCCAGGCCGCCTGGTGGGGCGCCGCGCTGGACGCGGTCAGCGGGGCGAGCGTGTTCGCCGGGCACGTGAACTGGCGCGGGGCGACCGGGCCGTTCGCCGAGCTGTGGAACGAGCGCATCGGCGGCGTGGTGACCATTGTGGACAGTGCGGGCAAGACCGCGCAGTACCGGATCTCCCAGCTGGTCACGGTGCACAAGGACGATCTCGCCGCGCGCGCCGACGACCTGTTCGGCCAAGCCGGCGCGCACCGCGTCGTCCTGGTCACCTGCGGCGGACGCTGGGTCGGCGGCAGCGACGGCTACGAAGAGAACCGCGTGGTGATCGCCGACCCGGTCTGATCCTCCTCCTTTTGGCGCGAGGGGGACTTTCGCACCGTCGGACGCGGTCGCGAACGGCCCGTTCGTACCGCTCATCGGGACCCGCCGGGGCAGAAAACCGGGCTCCGACCTGCGGACCCTCCGCGAAGCGCTAAGTTACTTGCGAGTAACATGCCCGGGGCGGGCTGTGGTCAGCACGGCCTCCATGCAGCAGAATGCGCAAGGGTCCAGCGGTGCACGGCGGAGGGTGAGACAGATGGCGACGTTCTTGGTGACAGGCGCGACCGGGCTGATCGGCCGCCAGTTCACCCGGCTGCTGCTCGCGCGGCCGGACGCCGAACGCGTCGCGCTGGTGGTGCGCGCCTCCTCGCGGGAGCGGCTCTCCGCGCTCGTCGACGGGTGGCCGCACGCCGAGCGCGTCACCCTGGTGACCGGCGACCTGTCCGAGCCGCTGCTCGGCGTCTCGGCCGAGGACCGCGAAAGCCTGCGCGGCGTCGACCACGTGGTGCACCTGGCCGCGCTCTACGACCTCACCGCCGACGACGACGCCAGCATCAAGGCCAATGTGGACGGTACGCAGCACGTCGTCGACCTGGCCGCGGACCTGGGCGCGGGCTGCCTGCACCACGTCTCGTCGGTCGCCGTCGCCGGTGACCACGAGGGCCTGTTCACCGAGGACATGTTCGACGTCGGGCAGCGGCTGGTCACGCCATACCACCGCACCAAGTTCGAGGCCGAGAAGCTGGTGCGCGAGCAGCACGAGGTGCCGTGGCGGGTGTACCGGCCCGCGGTGGTCGTCGGCAACTCCCAGACCGGCGAGATGGACAAGATCGACGGCCCGTACTACCTGTTCCCCGCGATCAGCAGGCTGGCCGGGCTGCCGGACGTGCCGATCGTCGGGCCGGACCTCGGCGACACCAACGTCGTGCCGGTCGACTACGTCGCGAAGGCGCTGCTGGAGCTGGTGACCACCGACGGCCTCGACGGGCGCGCCTTCCACCTGGTGAACCCGGAGCCGCAGCCGGTCGTCTCCGTCTACAACGCCTTCGCCCGGGCCGCGGGCGCGCCGACGATCACCGCGCAGCTGGGCGACCGCGTGTCCAAGGGCATCGTCGGGCTGGTGAAGCTCAGCGAGCACATCCCCGGCTTCACCATCGCGCGTGACGCGGTGATGGAGCGCCTCGGCATCCCGCCGGTGCTGCTGGAGACGATGGCCTTCCCGTCGGTGTTCGCTTCGGCCGAGACGCGCAAGGCGCTGGCCGGCACCGGCGTCGAGGTGCCACGGCTCGAGGACTACGCGGCCACGCTGTGGCGGTACTGGCGCGAGCACCTCGACCCGTTCCGCGCGCGCAAGCACGGCCCGCGCGGCGAACTCGACGGGCGGCGCGTGATCATCACCGGCGCGTCTTCGGGCATCGGGCGCGCGACGGCGCTGAAGGTCGCGGAAGCGGGCGGCGTGCCGTTGCTCGTGGCGCGGCGGCAGCACGAGCTGGAAGAGGTGCGCGACGAGATCATCGCCGCCGGCGGCACGGCGTCGGTGTACCCGGCGGACCTGACCGACGAGGACTCGGTGCACAAGGCCGTGGACGCGATGCTGGCCGAGCACGGCCGGATCGACATGCTGGTGAACAACGCGGGCCGCTCGATCCGCCGGTCGATCAAGCTGTCGTACGACCGGATGCACGACTACGAGCGCGCGATGGCGATCAACTACTTCGGCGCGGTGCGGCTGATCCTCGCCGTGCTGCCGCACATGTCCGAGCGGAAGTTCGGGCACATCGTGAACGTGTCGTCGATCGGCGTGCAGGGCATCGCGCCGCGGTTCTCCGCGTACGCCGCGTCGAAGGCCGCGCTGGACTACTTCTCCCGCATCGCGGCCACCGAGACGCACGGTGACGGGATCACGTTCACCACCATCCACATGCCGCTGGTGCGCACGCCGATGATCCGGCCGACGAAGATCTACGACGCCTTCCCCACGAAGTCGCCGGAGCAGGCGGCCAACATGGTGATGAAGGCACTGCTGGAGCGCCCGAAGCACATCGGGACCCCGGCGGGGCAGGCGATCGGGCTCGCGTACACGCTCACGCCGGGCCTCACCGACGCGATCGCGTACCAGGGTTTCCGGATCTTCCCGGACTCCACGGCGGCCGGCGGCTCGGGACAGCTCAAGATCGGCCGTGGCGAGAAACACCTGTCGAAGGCCGCGATGACGCTGGCCCGGTTGTCGCGCGGCTTCCACTGGTAGTCACGGAGGGTCTGCGGGGGTGAGGCCGTTCAGGGGACGATCACCAGGTAGGGCCCGACACGTGGCGGTGAATCACCAGTCCTGACGGCGGCGACACAATGTGCGCGGGTACGGTCGGGCGCATGGTTCCCGAGCGAGACAACGGCCTCCTGCCCGTGCGGCGTGAGTACACCGAAGCCTGGCGCGGCTTCGATCGCAACGAGGTGCGTCAGTACCTCGATCATCTGGAGGCGCAGCTGCGCCGGCTGCTGAGTGATCGCGACGCGGCGGCGGCGCAGGTAAACACGCTCGCGCGTGAACTGGAGTCCGCCCGCGGCGAGGTGACGAAGCTGCAGGGCCGCGTCGAGGAGCTGATGAAGCCGCCGGAGCGGCTCGAGGACCTGGACGAGCGGATGCAGCGCACCGTCCAGCTCGCGCAGGCGCGCGCGGAGGAGATCACGAAGCGTGCGCAGGTGGCGGCGGAGAAGCATTGGGCTTCGTCCACCGAGGCGTCGACGAAGCTGCGCGAGCGCTACACGCGGCTCGTGGCCGAGCTGGACAAGCAGGCCGAAGCGCTGCACTCGGAGCACGAAGAGGCTCTGAAGGAGACGCGCGCGGAGGTGCAGCGGCTGACCGTCGAGGCGGCACAGCGCCGGGAACTGCTCGACAACGAGGCGGAGCGCAAGCGCCGCAAGATCGAGCGCGACTTCGACGGCAAGATCACCGCGGAGCGCAGCGCGCACGAAAAGCTCATCGCCGACCAGCGCACGGCGAGCAAGAACCAGGCCGAGCGCCGCATCGCGGAGGCGACGGCCGAGGCCAAGCGCCGCGTCGACGAGGCCACCACGGAAGCCAAGCGCCGCCTCGACGAGGCCACCACGCAGGCCGCGCAGCGCACCACCGCGGCCACCCGCAAGGTCGAGCGTCTCGCCGAAATCCGCGAGCAGGCCCGCAAGAACCTCGCGATGGCCGACGAGGTCCTCGGCCGCAGCGAAGGACTCCTGGCCGCCCTGCCCGCCGAGTCCGTCATCCCGTCCGCCTCCAAACTGGTCGGCGGCGACGATGCTCCTTCGGGCAACGGTGGGTCTTCCGGCTCGGCTGCGGGCCGTCCTTCTCCGACGGCCGGTGCTTCTGCGCCTACGTCCAACGGCGGCCCTGCGGGCGCGAGCGCCAATGGCGGGGCTGCGGCCAACCGGGGCGCGTCCAATGGCGGTGCCCCGGCCGGTGCCGGTGCCGCCAATCGCGGCGCATCCAACGGCGGCACCTCGGCCGGCGCTGGCGCGAACGGCGGCACTGCGGCCAACCGCGGCACGTCCAACGGCACCGCCCCGGCCGCTGCCGGCGCGGGTGCGGGTGCCAATGGCAACGCCGCGTCCAACGGCGGTGCGTCCAAGGGCAGTGCGGCTGCTTCGGCCCCTGCTGCCTCCCCGGCCCCTTCGACGGCACCGAAGCCCAAGCCGTCAACGGGATCGACCGACTCGCCGACCACCCCGGGCACGCCGACGGTCAAGCCCGCGGCGGGCAACCCGCTCATGAAGTCCAACGCCCCCAAGCCGAAGCCGTCCCCCGGCAACGGCAAGACCCCCGGCAATTCGGCCAGCGAAGCCAACTCCGGCAACGAGGGCTCCGGAAGCCAGGGCGGCAACAACTCGGGCAAGCCGCTCTCCCCGACTGCGGGCAAGCCCGCATCCTGATCAAGCACCACGCAAAGAAGCCCCTCCCGGCCGGGAGGGGCTTCTTTGCGTCTGGTGGCGGCGGGCTCCGCGTCTGACGCACAGAAGACGGCAGCGCTCCCGCCTGGTGATCAGAAGGCTGCGGCGCTCTACGCCTCGCACAAGGAGGGTGGCGGGGCTCTGCATCCGGTGCTCAGAAAGCGCAGGGCTCCCGTCTGGTGATCGGAAGGCTGCAGCGCCGCAAAGAGTGCGGCGGGCTCTGCGTCTGACGCGCAGAAAAGCGGCAGTGCTCCGCGTCTGGTGCTCGGTGCTTTCTGCGTCTGGTGCTCGGCAGCGGCAGGCTCTGCATCTGGCGCAAGAGGGCGGCAGGGCTCTGCGTCTGACGCGCAGAACGCGCGGGACTCCGCGTCTGGCCGAGGGCTCTGCGTCTAGTGCAAAGAGGGCGGCGAGGTTCCGCATCTGGTGCTCAGAACGCGGCACCGGTCCGCGGCCCGTGCGCGGAGGGCGGCGGTGCGCGAAGGCCGTTATCCGAGCCGCAAAGCACCGGCCCGGATAACGGGGCGGCGGCTCCGCGCCTGCCGCCGCCCCGGGCCGGAGAGCCTCCAGATGGGAGGCTCGGAGGGGAAGTCTCAGATGGCGCCGGCGCGCAGGGCGTACGCGACGGCGTGGGCGCGGTTGTTCAGGCCGCAGCGGGTCATCAGGCCGTAGAGGACGTTCTTCACGGTGCGTTCGGAGTAGCAGAGCTTGGCGGCGATCTCCTCGGTGCCGAAGCCCTCGGCGACGAGGCGGAGGACGTCGCACTCGCGGGCGGCCAGGCCGGAGAGGGTGAGGCCGTTGGGCTCGAGGACGTCGCGGCGCATGCGCTGCACCTGGCCGAGCAGGGCGCCCTGCAGGCGCGGCGGCAGGGTGGCCGTGCCGTCGCCCGCGGCGAGCACCGCGGCGACCAGCTCGGCGCCGCCGGTTTCGCGGCGGGGCAGGATCGCCACGATGCCGCACTCGATGGCCGTCATGAGGTCACTCTCGCGGAAGTGGTCGGCGACGATCACCAGGTCCGGGCCCGCCAGGTGCTCGGACTCGCGGCCCAGCTCCTTCACCCGCGCGAGCACCCGATCGGTGACGTGCTCCTCCATCACGAGGACGACGTCGGCCTGCGCGGCCGAGTCCTCGGGCAGTACCTGCAGCTCGGCGCGGGTCCCCAGCAGACTCGCGGCGCCGGCCTTGGTGATCGGGTCCGAGGCGAGAACAGCGACTTTGACGAGCTTCACGAGTACTCCTACCACCACTCCACGTTGACGGCAGTCAGTCTCGCGTGCGCGACTTCACGTTTTCTCCCCGCGAATCTCCACGGCCCGCAGAGTTTGTGAAGAACGTGGCTGTCAGCCCAGGTCAGCGGACTTCACGACGCCTTCTTGACCGCCTTCACGGACCGGCCGAGCGACCCCGGCGCCGCGCTCCGGCTCTCCGGACCCGGCGCAGCGCGCCCGGCCGGCTGGCACCCGGCCCAGCACCGGCCGCCCGACACCCGGTCCCGCGCCCCGCGGCCCGGTGCTCCACTGCCCGCCACCCGAGCCCGGCCCAGCTTCCGACCGGCCAGTGCCAACCTCCCGGCGGCCACCCAGCCTCGGTGCGGCAGCCGAGGTTCTCGGCTGCCGCCGCCTGGACCCAGCGCGGCGCCCCCGGGCTGTCCGAGACCTGGCTCAGTACCCGGCCGCCCAGAGCCCGACCGTTCGTCTCCCGGACCCGGCGCCCAGGGCTATCCGAGACCTGGCTCAGTACCCGGCCGCCCGGTTTCCGACCTGGTGCCCGGACCCGCGCCGGGGCCGGAGCTGTCCGCGATCTCCTCGAACGCGTCCCGCGCCCGGTCCAGGCACTCCGGCATCCGGGCCAGTGCCTCGGTCCACTCCTGTTTCGCCGCGTTGTAGCGCGCCCGGGCCTCCGCCGGCCACGCGGCCAGGTCCTGTTCCACAGTGGACTCCAGCTCCGCCATCACGGCGCGGAGGCCGCCGGTGGTGGCGCCCATCCGGTCCAGGATGTCGTCGGCGTGGCTGAAGTCGGAACCGCCGCCCGTCATGTTCAGGTTCCGCTCGGGCCGCCGGTTCGGTTTCCGGCCGTGGACCTCGCGCCGGCGGTGGCCGCCATCAGGTCCTCCAAGCGGCCGACGATCACGTCGAACTGTTGTTCCCATTCGTTCATGGCCTGGCCGAAGCGGACGGAGGCCTCGCCCCGCCAAGACGTCTGCAAAACGGCCATCTCGGTGTTGACCTGGCGCAAGTGCGCGTTGGCGGATTCGATCGCCCGGGCGAACTGCCCCGCTGTGTCCTGCATGCCTCTCCTCGCCACATCCCCAGCCCGCCTGCGATCGGCAGGCGAGGCACCACCGAGGGTGATCCAACGACCGGAGCCGGCGGTACCGAACCCCCTGGTGCTATGCCCGAATTTCGGTGATCATTGCCTGCCGGGCCCCCGGCCGGGGCCTGGGTGAGTTTTCCTGCCGTTCGCCGCTGGGCCGGATGGCTGAAACGCGCGGGCCCGACAATCGGGAAACCGGACCGGGCGAGCAACCCTCCCCAGGGCCGCCGCGTCACCGTTTCGGGCGTAAGCTCACCACTGGCATCCGGCGTGTGACGATCCGTCAGCGCGTGAAGGGAGACCCATGTCGGCAGCGGACGGCGCGGGGCCAGGCTTCACCGCGCCGAGGGTCCAGCTGCTCGGCCCGGTAAAGGCCTGGCGAGGGGACACCGAGCTCGACCTCGGCTCCGCCCACCGGCGCACGGTCTTCGCCGTGCTGGCCATGTCGCCGAACCGCACGGTGTCGCGCGAGGAGCTGATCGACGCGGTCTGGGGCGACGCTCCCCCGGCCAGCGCCCAGGGCAGCATCTACACCTACATCTCCGGCCTGCGCCGGGTGCTCGAGCCCGGCCGCGCCCGGGGCACCGGCCCGCAGCTGCTCGCGTCCATCGGCTCCGGCTACTCGCTGTGCGTGGAGTCCGAGACCATCGACGTGCACCACTTCGAGGCCCTGCGCGAAAAAGCCCATCGCCACCTCACCGCCGACGAGCTGCGGCCCGCCCGCCAGGTGCTCGACGAGGCGCTCGGGCTGTGGCACGGCACCCCGCTGTCCGGGCTGCCCGGGCCGTTCGCCGACGCGCAGCGCGCCCGCCTCGAAGAGCTGCGGCTGGCGACCGTCGAACGGCGGGCGCTGGCGGTCCTGAACGACGGCGGTCACGGCGAGCTGGTCGCCGGGCTGACCGCGCTCACCCAGGAGCACCCGTTCCGGGAGACGCTGCGCGGCCTGCTGATGCGCGCGCTGGACGCCGGCGACCGCCGCACCGAGGCGCTCGCCGTCTACACCGACGTGCGGGACCGGCTGATCGAGGCGTCCGGCACCGAGCCCGGCCCGGCACTGCGCGAGCTGTACGAGCGCATCCGCGACGGCGAGTCCCGGCCCGCCGCCCCGCCGTCCACGCCCCGTCCCTCGCCTGCGCCCGCCCGCGTGCCGCGGTTCCCGGTGCCGGTCCTGCCCCCGCGCCCGGACGTGTTCTTCGACCGGACCGAAGAGACGCTGCTGGTGCGCGAGGCCGTCGCCGGGCTGCCGAGCGGGCTCGGCCGGTCGGTCTGGGTCGAGGGCGAGCCGGGCATCGGGAAGACCGCGCTGCTGGCCGAAACCCTGGCCATGGCCCAGGAAGCCGGCTGCAAGCCGCTGTTCGCCGCGGCCGACGCGCTGGACCAGCGGTTCGCGCTGCGCCCGTTGCTCGACGCGCTGGGCGTGCACCCTCGGGCGTCGGACCTGCGGCGCGCCGAGCTGGCCGTGGCGCTGGCGGAGAACCCGGACCAGGACCCGGTCGAGGGCCTGCTCGGGCTGGTCCGCGAGCTGTGCGCGGACGAGCCGCTGGTGCTCGTGGTCGACGATCTCCAGTGGGCCGACGAAACCACGCTGCGCGTCTGGCGCTACCTGAGCCGCGAGACGCGACGGCTGCCGCTGCTGCTGATCGGCGCGTGCCGGCCGATCCCGCGGCCCGCCGCGCTGGACAGCCTGCGCGCCGAGCTTTCCGCCGACGGCGCTGACGTGCTCGCGCTCGGCCCGCTGCCCGAGAGCGCCATCCGCGACCTCTCGGCCGACCTCACCGGCGCCCCGCCAGGCCAGGTGCTGCGGATCCTGATCTCCTACGCCGCCGGAAACCCGCGCTACGCCAAGGAAACCGTCGAGACGCTGCTGTCGAACTCGATGATCCTGCTGGACGGCGCGCAGGCCATCGTGGACGGCAACAGCTGCCGCTCCATCCCGTCCCCGCTGGGCTCGCGCGTGACGCTCTACCTCAGCTTCCTGTCCAGCGGCACACGCGACGTGCTGCGCTGGGCGGCGTTGCTGGGTAAGGAGTTCTCACTCGCCGACATCGCGATCGCCACCGAGCGCCAGGCGACGGCGCTGGTCGGCGCCGTCGAAGAGGCGCTCGCGGCCGGAGTGCTCGTCGAGTCCGACGACCGCCTGAAGTTCCGGCATCCGCTGCTGCGCCGGGTGCTCTGCGAAAAGACGCCGGCCGCGATGCGCGTCGCGCTGCACCGCCAGCTGGCCGAGGCGTTCCACGGCGCGGGCGCGTCGCCGGAGCGGGTGGCCGAGCAGCTCGCCGCGGCGCCGGTGCAGATCGACTCTTGGGTGACCGCCTGGCTGCTCGAGCACATCGGCTCGGTCGCCACCGGCTCGCCGCGGATGGCGGTGGACCTGCTGCGGCACGTGGTCACGCAGGGCACGCTCCCGGCCGAAGCACGCGAGCCGCTCACCGCCACCCTGGCGCGGCTGCTGTTCTGGCTCGGCCGCGAACCCGAGGCGGAGGCGCGGTCCGTGGTCGCGCGCACCGAGGACAGCAGGCAGGCCGCGGAAATGCGCTGGATCCTGGCCTACATCTACTACCGGCGCGGCGAGTTCGCCGAGGCCGCGGAAGAGGTCCGGCGGACGCTGGCCGACCCGAACGTGCCGGAGATGTGGCGCGGCCGCCACGAAACCCTGCGCGTGACGATCGAGCGGCTGGCCGCCGACGAGACGTCCCAGCCGGACCTGTCCGAGCTGGGTGTCCTCGACGGACTCGACGACGCCGCCGAGCCGCTGGACACCGCCCGCCGCCTGGCCGCGATCCGCGCCGTGCCCGGCGAAATGCACCTGGCCGGCGCCGTGCACTACTACTGGCGCGGGCGCTGGCCCGAGGCGCTGGCCGAGCTGGACACGGTGATCAAGGGCGGCGCGGAGACGGCGTCGTACGTGCTGCGCAGCCCGGGCTCGGCACTGCTGGTGCACGGCGTCGGCGCGTTGATCGCCGGGCACCGCAACGAGCCGGAGGAGGCGCGCGCCCACCTGGACGCGGCTTCCCGGCAGCACTGGCCCAACGACCTGGAGCCCAACGGCGGCGACTACCTGCTGGCGGCCGAGGCCCAGCTGGCGGAGCTGGAAGGACGGCCGGAGGCGGCATTGGCGGCGCTCTCGCCGTTGCTGGACCCCGGTTACCCGCCGTCGGCGCGGCAGCAGTGGCTGCCGGACCTGGCACGGCTGGCCGTGCAGCTCGGCGATCAACGGGCGCACCAGGCGCTGCGGATGATGGGCACCGGCGACACCGCCGACATGCCGCCCGCGCACGCGGCCGCGGCGGCGCATTGCCGTGGTCTGGTCACCGCCGACCCGGACGCGATCCTCGGGGCGGCCGCGCACTACGAACTGGCCGGGCGGGTGCTGAAGCACGCGCGGGCGAACGAGGACGCGGCGATCCTGCTCGCCGGGAGCGGGCGGCTGGACGAGGCGCGGACGGCGTTCCGCACGGCGTTGACGAGCTACACGACGCTCGGCGCGGTCTGGGACGTGAAGCGGGCCGAGGGGCGGATGCAGCCGTTCGGGATCCGCCGGGCCAACCCCGTGCGGCGGGCCGCGGGCGAGTAAAGCGGCGGATTCGAATTGGGAGAAACGGCCACCACACACCGATTCCGCTCATGTGAGCGCCCTGACCGCCCCGATCGGCAACCTGTCCGCAGGACACTGTGGATCGACGGGGTCGCGCGCTGCCGTTACGTGATCCGCTCCCGGTAGGCTCGCCGAAATCAGGACGGTACGTCGAACGGAACGACATGCCAGGGGATGGGCACAACGGGTTGCGGGTGGACGTGCTCGGTCCCTTGCGGGCCTGGCGCGGACGAGCTGAGGTCAAGCTCGGGCCCGCTCGTCAGCGTGCCATCTTCGCGATGCTGGCGGTCAACGCCGGGCGTTCCGTGCCCCGCGGGGAGCTCATCGCGGGGGTGTGGGGCGACTCGCCGCCGGCCAGCGTCGAGGGCAGCGTGCACACCTACGTTTCCGGGCTCCGCCGCGCGCTGGAGCCGGAGCGGACACGGTGGGCCGCGGCCAGCGTGCTGGTGTCCGAGCCCGCGGGCTACTCGCTCGACCTCGGCCCGCAGGCGCTCGACGCGGCGATGTTCGAGCAGCACCGTGAACAAGCCCAGCAGTACGCGGCCGAGGGCGACCACGAGCAGGCGGCGGCCGCGCTCGACGCCGCGCTCGCCTTGTGGAACGGGGAAGCGCTCTCCGGCGTCCCCGGTGAATTCGCCGAGCGGCACCGGAAACACCTCGCCGAGCTGAGGCTGGACACGCTCAAACGCCGGGCCGAAGCCGTGCTCGCGCTGGGCGGGCACCAGGACCTGATCGCGGAGCTGACCGTGCTCGTCGGCGAGCACCCGCTGCACGAACCGCTGCGGGAGTCGCTGATGCTCGCGCTCTACCGCAGCGGGCGGCCGTCCGACGCGCTGGACGTCTTCCGCGAAGCCCGCGCCACGCTGCGCGCCGAGCTGGGCGTCGAGCCCGGGGCCGAGCTTCGTGAGCTGCAGCAACGGATCCTCGCGCAGGACCCCGCGCTGGAACTGCCCCGCCCGGCCGAGCCGGAGCCCGAACCGGCGCCGGTGTCCGTGCTGCCGACCCGGATCAGCCGCGCGATGCACGGCGGTGCCGAGGGCCCGCTGTTCGGCCGCGAGGTCGAGGCGCGGCGGCTGGCCGAGCTGCTCGACGAGGTGCACGACGGCCGGGGCCGCGCCGTCTGGATCGAGGGCGAGCCCGGCATCGGCAAGTCCGAGCTGCTCGCCAGCGCGTTCGGGCACGCGGCCGATTCGGGCCTGCAGGTCGCCTGGGTGGCCGCGGACGAGCTGAGCATCCGGTTCCCGTTGCAGGTGATCATGGAATGCCTGGCCATCGACGCCGCCTCGCCGGACCCGCGCCGGGCGCGCGTGGCCAAGGAGCTGACCGGCGACCAGCCGGCCCGGCGCACCTGGGGCACCAGCGATCCGGTGCTCGGCGCCGTGGACCGGCTGCTGTCCCTGGTCGACGAGCTGTGCGCGGCCGCCCCGCTGGTGCTGGTGATCGACGACCTCCAGTGGGCCGACGAGTCGAGCGTGCTGGTGTGGCACCGGCTTTGCGCCGCCACCCGGCAGCTGCCCCTGCTGCTGGTCGCCGCCACCCGCCCGGCCCCCGACCGCGCGGAGCTGGCCCAGCTGCGCCGCGGGGTCGAGCAGCGTGACGGCGTGGTGCTGGACCTGGCCCCGCTCGTCGCGGACGACGTGTCCCGGCTGATCGAGGAGCTGCTCGGCGCCGATCCCGGCCCCGGGCTGCGCGAGCTGGCCGCCCGTGCCGCCGGGAATCCGTTGTACGTCAAGGAGATGGTGGACGTCCTGGTCCGCGCCGGTGCGGTCGAGGTCGGCCACGGGCGCGCCGACGTGGACGACCCGGCGGAGTTCGAGACCCCGCGCTCGCTGGTGGCGGCGGTCGACCGGCGGCTCGACTTCCTGCCGCCGGAGACGCAGGACGTGCTGCGCTGGGGCGCGCTGCTGGGCATGGAGTTCGCGGTCGGCGACATCGCGGCGGTGCTCGGCATCCGGCCGTCGGACCTGTTGGGCCCCTTGGAAGAGGGCGTGGCCGCGAACGTGCTGATCGACACCGGCACCCAGCTCGCGTTCCGCCATCCCCTGCTGCGCCAGGCCCTTTACAGCCGGCTGCTCTCGGGCACACGCGCCGCGTTGCACCGGCAGGCCGCCGAAGCGCTGGCGAGGATCGGCGCACCGGTGAAACGGGTCGCGGAGCAGCTCGTGGCCGCGCCGTCCACAGTGGACCCCTGGGTGCTCGACTGGCTGGCGGAGAACCAGTCCGCCGTGTCCAACCGCGCGCCGCTGATCGCCGTCGAACTGCTCGAACGAGCGCTGGCCGCCTGTCTGCCGACCGATCCGCGACGCGAGGTGCTGATCACCGCGCTGGTGAAGGTGCTGTTCCGGCTGGAGCGCGGCCCGGAGACGCTGGCCGAGCAGGCGCTCGAGCTGTGCCAGGACCCGGAGAACCTCGCCGAGATACGGCACCTGCTCGCCGCCATCCGGTTCCGGCAGGGCAAAGTCGAGCTGGCCGTGGAGACGCTGGGCAAGGCGTCCGAGGACCCCGAGGTGCCGGAGATCTGGCGCGTCCGGCACCGGCACCTGCTGGCCAACTTCCGCCGCGGCGGGCTGGACGACCTCGACCTCGCCGAATCGAGGGCATACGCCGCCCGCGCCGACGCCCACGGCGACCGGTACCTGACCGCGCACGCGCTGCAGACGCTGTGGCTGGTGGATTCCGTGCGGCGCCACCACGCGAGCGCGCTGGAGCACATCGACCAGGCCATCGACGCCGTCGGCGACGAGCACGAGCTGGCCGATCTGCACCTGGACCTGCTGGACAACCGCGTTTTCACGCTGCAGAACCTGGACCGCCTCGGCGAGGCCGATCGGACGCTGCGCGCCGCGGGCGAGATCGCGCTGCGGCACTCGATGCCGATCGGGCTGCAGGTTTCGGTCGCCGTGCACCGGTACTGGGAGGGCCGCTGGGACGAGGCGCTGGTGGAGCTGGACACCGTCACCGAGGACGGGCCGGCGATCACGTTCTACGGCCTGCGCGAGCCGGGTGCGGCCGCGCTGCTGCTGCACGGCGTCGCGTCGCTGATCGCCGCTCGCCGCGGTGAACGGGGCCAGGCCGCGGCGCACCTGGACGCGGCCGAGGAGTACGCGCCGGCGACGGGCGCCGAGCGGGAGAGCTTCGACTTTCTGTTGGTGGCGCACGCACTCGTGGAGCTGCAACGCGGCGACGTCAAGCAGGCGCTGGCGATCCTCGAGCCGATCCTGAACCCGACGTACGCGCAGATGATGCTGCGCCACCAGTGGTTGCCGATGTTCGTGCGGCTTTCGCTCGACGCGGGCGACCTCGACCGCGCGCAGCGGGCGCTCGCCGTCTGCGAGGAAGAGTCGGCGAAGGAACGCGAGCCGGCCCGCGCGACCGCCGCCACGGCGTGGTGCCGCGGCCTCATCGACGGCGACCCCGGGCCGGTGCTGGAGACCGTGGAGCACTTCCGCCGGGCGGGCCGGAAACCGGAGCTGGCGAGCGCGCTGGAGGACGCCGCGGTGCTGCTCGCGCAGACCGGCGACATGGTCGGCGCGCACGCGGCCTTCGACGAGGCCGCCGAGCTGTACACCTCGCTTTCCGCGCGATGGGACCTGCAACGCGCCGAGAAACGTCTGCTGGACCTGGGTGTCCGGCAGGGCTCGCGGTTCTCCGTCGTCCGCCCGGGCTTCGGCTGGGACGCGCTCTCCCCGATCGAGGTCCGCATCGCGACGCTCGTCGCGGCCGGCCGCTCGAACCCGGACATCGCGACGGAACTGGCTCTGCCGCGGCGGACGGTGCAGGCGCATGTGGCTCGGCTGTTGGGGAAGCTGGAGTCGCCTTCGCGTAGTGGCGTGGCGAACGCGGTGGCGCGCCGGACTAGCTGACGCGGCGGCGGACAGCGGGTGGCCGCCGGGATCTCGGCGTTGTGGAACTCCCTGTGGGAGCGCACTTCGGACTTGGAACTGGTGGCTTCAAGCGAGACGCCACGCTGCCGGACGCGACGCAGCCAAACCGGCCCTCCTCGCATTCCTGCCCCAGCCGGACACGCGCGGCCTGACGAGCGCACCCGTTGCCATGGTGCGAGCGGCCCGGCGCGCAGCACCGCAATCCAGCCGACCCTGATCGCGGGTTCCTTCGACGAGCGCATCAAGCGTCGGCGTACTGGGCGGGGATGGCGCAGCAGGAACAACCCCTGCCGCCGGCCCCCAGCCTGGCCAGTCGATGACCCGAGCATCCGGTTCGCTGAGAATCGATCAGCCTCGGCCTTGGTCAGGCGGCTGCTTCGTGCCCGTCCCTGGTGTCACCGGCGGCGTTGTTCGCCCGGCTTTCGTGCAGTGGCGGGGGTTTCGTGGGGTAGACCCGCCCCGTCGGTGTGACGACCGCGCCTTCACCGCCGGACGCCGAGGTGAATGTCCAGCCCGGTTCGTCTTTCAGGCGGTGGTGTCGCCGGCAGAGCGGGGCGAGGTTCTCTTCGGCGGTCGGGCCGCCTTTCGCGAAGTCGCGGGTGTGGTCGATGTCGCTGTACTGCGAGGGGCGGTGGCATCCCGGGAGCCGGCACACCCGGTCCCGCGCCTGCACGAGGCCGGCGAGAGCGGGCGGCGGACGGTAGCGGGCCCGGCCGACGCTGAGGACCTGTCCGGTGTCGGGTTCGGTGATGATCCGGCGCCACACCGAGTTCGAGTCCGCGGCGAGTGTCCGCGCCAGCCACGCCGGCACGGCACCGTAGCCGGATAGCTCGGCAGGCTCCTCGTTCAATCCGGCCAGCGTCAAAAGGTCCGTATAGAGGTAGACGACGGGCTTGATGCCGCTGTCACCCGGCGTGCGGTTCAGCAGCCGATCGGCCAGGACATCCGCACGCAACTGGTCCAGCGTCCGGTCCTCGTCGCCTCGGCGCAGCCTCCGCGCTTCCTGATCGAGGGAAGTGTAAATCGCCGATGCTTGTTCCACCGGCAGCTCACACAGCAAGGTGGACATCGTCTCGTCCTGGTGAATCAGGCACACATTACGGTCGCGCCGTCGCGCCCGGGATCTTCGCTCGTATCCTTCGGCGTCAACCTTCTGCACCACCCGATTCACCGCCACACGCAACGACGACGGATTCTTCCCCGCCAACCGGGTCGCGACAATCGCGTCGACCTGCCGCGCCAGCTCGTCGGAAAGGGCGACGGTCGGCTCGAACACCATCCGCGCTTTGAAAGCGTTGATCTCTCCACGCCGGAAAGCCGCGAACGTCTGCGGCAATCGGGTTGTCAACGCCTGCGCCAACGCGACATCGGCACCGGCCCGCCGCTCCGTCACCGACAATTCCAACGCAAGCTCAGCCGTCACGGACCGGGCAGAACCACCTGCTGCCGCGAACAACGCGAAATCATCAGCCTGCTCGGCCTCCAGCTGCGCCACCCGGACGGCCCGCTCATGAATCCGGGACAAAACATCGGAGGCAGAATCCCCATAACAGCTCACCCTGCAATTCTACCGGCGCCATCCGGCGGAAACGTCACTAAATAGAGTGAACAAACATTCCATATCAACGAGCGTGAATACTCATTCAGCCATATACGGTGCCTTTCAGGATCCCTCGAACAATAAACCGGCCCAGCACCAGGAACAGGACGACAACCGGCAGCACAGCCAAAGTCGCGCCGGTCAGCATCAGCGCGTAATCCGTGTAATACCCGCTGGCCAAATGCGACAGCACCACCTGCACGGTCGGCGCATCATTGGGGTCGAGCACCACCAGCGGCCAGAAATAGTCGTTCCACGAAGCCAAGAACGTCAGCATCGCGAGCACCGCCGCCTGCGGGCGCAGCGCCGGAACGGCCACGTGCCAGAACGTCCGCACCACCGAGGCACCGTCCACAGTGGCCGCGTCCACCAACTCGCGCGTGACCGCCGCCTCGCAGGCCTGGCGCATCCAGAACACGCCGAACGCGCCCACCAGCGCGGGCACGATCACCGCCTCCAGCCGGCCGTACCAGCCGATGTCGCTGACCACCAGGTACAGCGGGATCACACCGAGTTGCGTGGGGACCATCGCCGAGCCGACCACGAACAGGAACAGGCTGTTGCGGCCGGGGAACTTCAGCCGCGCGAAGGCGTAGCCGGCCAGGCTCGCGAGGACCACATTGGACACCATCACCGTGGTCGACACGATCAGCGAATTGCCGATGGCGGCCCAGAAATCGACGGTGTCGAAGACCTTCCGCACGTTCTCGAAGAAATGCCCGCCCGGCAGCATCACCGGCGTGGTGCTGCCGATCGCCGAATCGTCGCGGGTGGACACCACGAACGACCAGTACAGGGGGAACACCGAGGCGCCCAGCACGGCCACCAGCACCACGTAAACCCAGCCGCCCGCCCGGCCGCGGGGCTTCACGACGCGCTCACGAACCGGCGCACCAGCCGGTAGTTGAACACCGCGAACACCGCGCAGAACACGAACATCACCCAGGACAGCGCGGCCGCGTAACCGGCGTCGAACTTGCTGAAACCCTGCTCGTACAGGTACATCGTGAGGGTCTGGAACTGCCGGTCGTTGCCGCCGGAGCCGGTGGGGTCGAACAGCTGCGGCTCGGCGAACAGCTGGAGGCCGTTCACCGTGGCGGCCACGACGGTGAACGCGATGGTCGGCCGGATACCGGGCACGGTGACCGACCAGAACGAGCGCCAGCGGGAGGCGCCGTCCAGCGCCGCCGCCTCGTACAGGTCCTGCGGCACCGCCTGCATCGCGGCCAGGTAGATCAGCGCGTTGTACCCGGTCCAGCGCCACATCACCATGGTGGCCACGGCCAGGTGCGAGGACCACTGCCGCGCCTGCCACGAGATCGGGTCGACGCCGAACCAGCCGAGCACCTCGTTGACCACGCCGTAGTCGCGGCTGAACAGCTGCCCGAACACCAGCCCGACGGCCACCACCGACACCACGTTCGGCAGCAGCACCCCGGTGCGCCACCAGGTCGCGCCCCGCAACGGCCGGTTCAGCAGCGCCGCGATGCCGAGCGCGAGGAAGAACTCCGGGACCGCCGAGAGCAGGAAGATGCTGGTGGTGTTGAAAAGCGCGTTGTAGAAGCGCGAGTCGGCGAGCAGCTCGGCGTAGTTGGCCAAGCCGAAGCGGCCCTCGTCACCGGAAAGCAGATTCCAGCGGTGCAGCGAGACCCACGCCGTGTAAAGCATCGGAAACGCGCCGAAAACGACAAAAACCGCGAAAAACGGGGCGATGAACAGGAAGGGCGTGCCCTTCCGATCGAACCTCGCCAGCAGGGCCGGCCGGCGTTCACGCAGCACCGCGGCTACTTGATCGCTTCGCGGCCCGTCCTGACCGCGTCGTCCCAGGCCTGTTGCACGTCCTCGGACTTGTCCTCGATCCGGCCGAGGGCGTGCCCGAACTCGGGGCGCACGTCGGCGTCGTGAAGACCGCGGTAATTGGGGCGCAGCGTGTCCGCCGAAGAGGCGTAGAGCTGCCCGACCGGGGCGTTCGAGAAATACGGGTCGGTGTGGGCGACGACCTGCGGGTCCTTGTAGGCCGGCGGCTCACTCGGCAGGATCCCGTCGGACAGGAAGAGCCGCTTCTCCTGCTCCGGCGCGGTCAGCCAGCGCGCGAGGTCGTACGCCTCTTTCGGGTGCGCGCTCTGCTTCGGGATCGTCAGGAACGAGCCGCCCTGGTTGCCGCTGGCGCCCGGAACGGTGGTGACGTCCCATTTCCCGGTGTTGCCGTCACCGCCCGCTTCCTTGATCTGCGTGAGCATCCACGCGGGGCAGGCGATGGTGGCGAAGGAGCCCTGCTTGATCGCGACGTTCCACGCCTGTGTGTACGTGGTGGCGGCCGCGGTCTCGCCCTTCTGCGCGATCCCGCCGGCGAGGAAAAAAGCGTTGCGCACAGCGGGGTTCGTGTCCGCGATGTAGGAATCGTCCTTCGAGGAGAAGTAGTTCTCCGGCGACTGGTTGAGCATCGCGGTGTAGACACTGCCCGCGGAGTCCGCGAACTTCACCTTCGGCAGCTTCGCGGTGAAGCGGTCGGCGAGGTCGGCGTACGCCTGCCAGGTCGGCATCAGCTTCGCCACGGACGCGCGGTCGGACGGCAGGCCGGCCTGCTCGAACAGGTCGCGGCGGTAGCACATGGCCAGGCTGCCCATGTCGGTGCCGAGGCCCAGCACGTAGTTCCCGTCCGTGCCCTGCGCCCACTTCCACGGCGACCACTGGTTCTTCAGCTGGTCCGCGCCGTAGTCGGCGAGGTTGACGAACTTGTCCTTGGCCCGGATGTACTGCGGGACGTACTGCTCCTCGACCGCGACCACGTCGGCCGCGCCGCGGCCCGCCGCCAGCTGCGTGGCGAGGGTCTTGAAGTGCGTGTCGAAGTCGGTGACCCGGCTCTGGATCTCGATATTCGGATGCTGCTTCTGGTACTCCGCGAAGAGCGGCCCGTAGCCGAACTCCCCGAACGTCGCCACGGTCAGCTTGATCTTGCCGGCTGCGGCGTCGGAGCCACCACAGGCGGACGCGAGCAGGAGGAGCGCGGTCGTCAGGACAGCGACGGCCGGGCGTCGGGTCAGCGTTCGCACGGGGTGAGCTTCCCTCAGATAACACCTGCGCGCAGGGCGTAGGCGACGGCATGCGGTCGGTTGCGCAGCTTCAGCCTATTGGTCATGCCGTAGATGACGTTCTTCACGGTCCGTTCCGAGTAGCAGAGCTTGCCCGCGATCTCGGCCGTGTCCCAGCCCTCGGCCATCAGCCGGAGCACGTCGACCTCGCGCGGCGACAGCGCGGCGCCGCCCGCGGCGTGCTGCAGGCTCTGCGCCTGGCCCAGCAGATCGCGCAGCGAGCTCTCCCGGCCGGTCGCGGCCGCGACGATGCTCTTCACCAGCTTGTCGCCCGCGATCGCCTCGCGCGGCAGCACCGCGGCGACGTGGCAGGCGGCCAGCTCCGGCAGCTCTTCGGCCTCGACGTGCCCGGCCACCAGGACGATGGCGGCGGGCGTCTCGGACGCGGCGGCGCGCAGGGCGGCCTTCACGTCCGGCGTCACGCGGCTCGCGGCGAACACCAGCACGGCGGCCTCACCACGGCGCTGGCCCGGCACCACCTGGATCTCCTCGCACGAGCGGAGGTGCTCGATGAGCCCCGCCAGCGCGATCGGGTCCGAAGCCCACGCCGCCACCCTGACCTGATCCATCGTTACCTCCCTGAAGAAACACCCATCCCGTGTCATCAGTGTGCTGAGGGTGCCTTCACGAATTCTCTAGCCGCCGTGAAGCCATTCTTCACGACGCGAAGCCGGGGGCGGCCAGCGCTTCCGATACCGTCGCGAGGGACACCGACCGCTCCAGACGGCAAGGAATTCATGAAGGCGCAGGCAACCAAGCGGCTACCAGTGGTTTTCTTCACGGCGCTGCTGTTCCCCGGGATCGTTTCCGGCTGCGCTTCACCCACGATCTCCGGCACCGCGATGGCGCGCCCCTCGGCGGCCGCCGGTGGCTCCTCGGTGGCCTCTCCACCTGCGGCTGCACCGTCTTTGCCGCCTTCTTCACCGGCCTCTTCACCGGCTTCGGCGTGCGGCGCGAAGGTCGCCTCGATGGACGTCCGCGCGCAGGTGGCCCAGCTCGTCGTGCCGGGGGTCGACGCCGCAAATCCGGCGGCCGCGGTGGAACTGGTGCGCTCGCAGCAGATCGGCGGAATCTTCGTGGGCGGCAATAACACCACGCTGTTGCAGAATGGCGCATTGAACGCCGTGCAAGCGGCCGCGAAGATCCCCGTCTCGGTGGCGGTCGATGAAGAAGGCGGCCGAGTTCAGCGCATCGACGATCTCGACGGCTCACTGCCGAGCGCCCGTCAGCTCGCCGCCACGAAAACGCCGGCCGAGGTGCAAGCGCTCGGCGTCCAGCGCGGGCAGCAGCTGCGCGCCCGCGGGGTCACTGTCGACTACGCGCCCGACGCAGACGTCAGCGACGAACCGGACGACGCGGTGATCGGCGACCGCTCGTACAGCCCGGACCCGGTGAAGGTGCGGCAGTACGCGATGGCGTTCGCGAACGGGCTGCGCCAGAGCGGCATCACGCCGGTGCTCAAGCACTTCCCCGGCCACGGCCACGGCTCCGGCGACTCGCACAAGGGCACCGTCACCACGCCGCCGCTGGACCAGCTGCGGCAGGTGGACCTCCAGCCGTACCGCAACATCGCCGAGTACGGGAAGATCGAGGTGATGGTCGGCCACCTCGACGTGCCGGGCCTGACCAACGGCGTCCCGGCGTCCATCTCCCCCGCCGCGTACCAGCTCCTGCGCGGCGAATACCACTTCGCCGGCCCGGTGATCACCGACGACCTGGGCGGCATGAAGGCGATCACCGACCAGTACTCCCTGCCCGACGCGGTGCTCAAGGCCCTCCAGTCGGGCGCCGACGAGGCCCTGTTCTCCTCGGGCTCCGGCAATGTCGGCCAGGTGCTCGACCGGCTGACGAAGGCGGTCGCCGACGGGGACCTGCCGGCCGACCGCGTGGCCGCTTCGGTGCAGCGCGTGCTGACGTCGAAGGGCGTCTGCGGCTGAGCACTGCCGGGCGAACTCTATGAACTCAACACCGCCCTCGGTGTCCTCCGGTGTGATCCTGGTCCCGCTTGCCGGTCGATCAAGGAGGATCGAGTGTCGTGTAAACGTCTTCTCGCCGGAGCCGCGGTCGCGCTCGGGCTGAGCTGTCTCATCGCCGCTCCGGCGGCCGCAGCGCCGACGGGGATCGTCGACCGGCCGGTGGCCACCACCGGGTGCGGCAAGCCCGCGCCGGCCGGCGGGACGGGCCATCTGACGTCCGGCGGCGTCGCCCGCGATTACCTGATCCACCTGCCCGACGGCTACAACGCGCGGCGGCCGTACCCGCTGGTGCTTTCGTTCCACGGGCACGGGCGCACCTCGCAGTACCAGGAGGAGCTTTCGGGCTTCTCGAAGACGGACGCCATCGCGGTATACCCCCAGGGGGTCACCGGCACGGACGGCGAGTCGGCCTGGACCGGCGCGCCGTACTCCGCGCCGGTGGACGACGTGCTGTTCACCAGCGACCTGATCACCTCGCTGCAGCAGCAGCTGTGCGTGGACCCGGCCCGGATCTACGCCGCGGGCAAGTCCAACGGCGGCGGTTTCGTCGGCGTGCTCGCCTGCCGGCTGCCGAGCCGGATCGCCGCGTTCGCCCCGGTTTCGGGCGCGTTCTACCCCCAGGGCGGCGCGTGTCAGCCTTCGCGCCGGGCACCGTTGATCGACTTCCACGGCACGGCGGACACCACGATCCCGTACGGCGGCAACCCGGCCAAGGGCCTGCCGTCCATTCCGGACTGGCTGGCGGGCTGGGCCTCACGTGACGGCTGCTTCCCGCGTCCGCTGGAGTTCTCCTCGGCGCGCGACGTCGTGACGCAGTGGTGGCTCGGCTGCTCGCTGGTGCACTTCCAGGTGCAGCACGCCGGGCACGTCTGGCCGAGCACCAAGCCGAACCTGGACTCGGCGACGCCTACGACGATCGATGCGACGCCGGTGATCTGGCAGTTCTTCCGGGCGCATCCGCTGTAAGTGCTCGTGAGTGTTCATGCCGGTTCTAACCGTCATGAACACTCACGAGTCTCTTCAGGCGGGGGCGACCAGGAGCGTGACGGTGCGGTTGGCGTCCGGGTCGCCGTCCGGGTGGGCGGCAGTGGACTGGTCGGCGCTGCCCATCGCGAACGCCGTCAGCGGGAGGCCGCTCACGGTCGCCAGCACGCGGGCCGCCGACGCCGCCCGCGCGAGGGCGACCGTCGAGCCGCCGGTGGCGGGACCACCCGCGACTGTGACACCGTGGCCCAACACTGTCACGCGGACTGACTGTCCTTTGAGGACTTCGCCCCAGTGCTGGAGCGCCCGGCGTCCCTCGGCACTCGGCGACGTCGCGTTCGGAGCGAACAGGCCGGCGTCGAAGGACACTGAGACGTCCGTTTCGCCGGGCTTCGTGTGGACGCCCGGCGCGGCCAACGCGGTGGCGAGCGCGGCGAGGCGCTCGTGACGGGCGGCGGCCGCGGCGGCGTCACGGGACTTCGCGGCGTTCAGCCGGTCCAGCTCGGCCTGCAAGCTGGACGCGGCCGGTGCAGCACCGGCGGCCGACCCCGAGACGACCGCCGGCGCCGCCCCGAACGGCACCGTCACCACCACCACACCTCCCGCCACCAGGATCACGGCCGCCCCCGCCGCCAGCGCCCGCCACGGCACCTGCCGCCGACGCCCCCACCCCGACCGCACCCGCGCCACCCGCCGCCGCCCCGCCATGGCCGACGGTTCACCAGGCACCAGCTCCAGCACCCGCGCCCAGGCCTCATCGGCCGCGTCGAGGTTCCCGGCTTGGGCGTAGACCCGGGCGAGGAGGTCCAGGCGGGCTGGTTCACCGCCGCCGGGCCACGGAGTAATGCCACTGGCACCGCCGCTCGGCCGCGAGTTGCCGCCACTGTCCAGCGCCACCTCGGCATCTCCGAGCACCGAGGTGGTCGCGGTGTCCCCCTCAGGACCACTGCGACCGCCTCGCCCGGCACCACCGGAGTTGCCTCCCCCCGCGCGGCCGCTGCCGCCGCCGGAGCCATCCCCCGCCGACCCACCGCCACTCCGCCCAGCACCGCCGGCGCGGTCCGCCGCTGAGCTACCACCGCCACTCCGCCCGGCACCGCCGGAGCCATCCCCAACCGACCCACCGCGGCCGAATCGCCCGGCAGCGCCAGAATCGTCCCCCGCCGAGCCGCCGTGGCAGCCCCGCGCCAGGCCGCCGCCACCACCAGCACCGCCGCCGGATTGCTCCAGCAACCGCACCGCACCGTCGAAATCCCCGCCCCGCGCAGCTTCAGCCGCCTCGGCGAGGGTCAGTTCCCCGCCGAGCGTCTCCAGTGACCCGGTCATTTCCGCTCCTGCTGGATGCCGCTGTTCGGGGTCCCGCGGCCGTCGTCCGGCAACAGCGCGCGCAGGCGGCGGTTCAGGCTCGGCAGCGCAGGCCAGTTGCTCGTCGCGATGAGGCGTTCACCTTCGCGGACCAGTTCGCGGGCCTGGGCCGGGGAGGACATCCGCTCCTGCGACGCGCGCAGGGCGTTGAAGATCTCGACGTCGAGTGAGCCGTCGCGGCGCAGGAGGCGGACCTGGAGGTCCAGTGCCTGCTCGGAAAGCTGCTCGGCGGCGGGCACGTCGCGCGTGTTCTGCAGGTCGGCGTAACCGCGTTCGATGTCCGCCAGCTCCTTGCGGTCCTCCTCGGCGCCGACGCGGTCGACCAGGTCACGGCAGTGCTCGATCTGGTCGCGCACCCGCTCCAGCACCTCCGGGACGCGCAGCTCCTCCTCGATGTCGTCCAGCTCGGCCTGGACGCCGCGGATCCGGGCCTCCGCGGAGACGGCCGCGCTCTCGTCCGTGGCCGCGGACGCCACTTCCTCACGAACCGACGGCACCACGCCCTGGTCGTCGAGGCGCATCAGCAGGCCGCGGGCCCGGTCCGAGCGCGTCACCTCGACCTGCGTGCGCAGCTGTTCGTGGCGCGCCTCCACCTCGTTCATCAGGCGGCGCAGCGTCGGCGGGTCGGGCACGGTGCGGGTGTTCAGGTCGACCGCGGCGTCGAACTGCTCGTTCAGCAGCGGCACCTCCGCGACCACCGAGACCAGCCGGGATTCGTTCATCTCGAAGAACATCTGCACCTCGCTGCCGCGCGGCAGGTCGCGGCGCAGGTCCTCGGCCCGGATCTCGATCAGGCCGACGGCGAGGTTGCGCTCGCCGCGCTTGCGCTCGCCCTCGACGATCGGGATCCGGATCGCCGCGCCGGCATCACTGCGGCGCAACGTGACCGTGGTGTGGAACGGCTGATTGGCCTTCGCCGGCAGCGTGGTGTTCTTCAGCAGCATCGGGGTGAACGTGCCGTCGGCCTCGGTCAGGCCCACGGAGTTGACCACCGTCTGCCCGGTCATCTCGTTGACCCACTGGGTGATCGTGATCGAGTCCGGGCTGACCGGCACCCGCGCGCCGGAGGCGTCCATCAGCTCCACGTCGAACCGGTTGCGCGCCAGATCGGCCAGCAGCACGTCGACGGTGAACGTGCCGTCGACGGCCAGCGCGACCTCCGCGGTCCGGTACGAGGGGCGGCGGCCCGGGTCGTTCAGCGCGATCCGGAACCGGCTCCAGTCGGCGCCGCCCGGTGTCGAGCAGCGGCCGGAGACCGGCACGGAGGTCAGGCTCGTGGTCGGCGGATAGGACAGCTCCAGGGTGAACTCGCCGCGTTTCGGCGCGACGGTGGCGCGCGGCAACGCGACGGTGCCGGCGTAGACCGCGGCACCGCGCGCGACCACCGTGCTCGGGTCCTGGCTGTGGTCCAGCCGGATGCCTAGCCCTTCGGTGGGATCCGCGAGCAGCTCGCGCAGGCTCGGCGACAGCGTCGGACCGCCGACCAGCAGCAGCCGGTCGATGTCCGACGGCCCCAGGTTCGCCTTCGCCAGCGCCTCCCGGCACAGCTCGATCGCCCGCCGGTAGAGCGGCCAGGCCAGCTGCTCGACGTCCTCACGCCGCAGGGTGTACTCGAACATGTCCTGCTGCCCGTCACCGCGGTCGAGGTCCACCATCACCTGCGCCTGGCCGGTCTGCGAAAGCGCGATCTTGCCCGCCTCCGCCCCGGTGCGCAGGAACGCGAAGTTGCGCCGCCATTGCGGGTTGTCCCGCCGGAAGTCCTTCAGCCCCAGCTCTTTCGCCGCGGCCGGGGCGAGCAGCCGGTCGACGATCGCGGCGTCGATGTTCTTGCCGCCGAGGCTCGTGTCGCCCGCGTGGTCCAGCACCTTCAGCTCGCCGTCGACGGTGCTGACCACGGCCGAGTCGAACGTGCCGCCGCCGAGGTCGAACACCATCCAGTACGCGCTGCTGGTCTCGTTCTGGAAGCCGTACGCGAAGGCCGCCGCGGTCGGCTCCTGCACCAGCGGGCACGGCGCGGTGAAGCCGGCCAGCTTCGCGGCCTCGCTGGTGGCGTTGGTCTGGTTGAGCAGGAAGGCCGCGGGCACGGTGATCACCGCGGCCGCGGGCGCCTCGCCCCCGAACCGGCGGGCGGCGTCGCCGCGCAGGGTCTTGAGCACCTCGGCCGAAAGCTCCACCGGGCTCATCGAGACCGCGGACCGGGCGAACCGGCGCTGCACGTCCGCGAAGCCCATGGCCTGCTTGAACTCGATCTGCACGTTCTCCGGGTCGCGCTCGAGACGGTCGCGGGCGGCGGCGCCGACCTGGATCACCCCCGCCTTCGGGATCCACACCGCCGACGGCGTGTAGTCGCCCTGGGCGTTGCTCTTGATCACCGTGACACCGCCGCCGGCCAGCACCGCCAGCGCGCTGTTGGTCGTGCCGAGGTCGATGCCGAAGTCAATGGTGTCGCGCATTCCTGTCCTCCGTCTGGCCGGGGGCGACCGGGCATCCCACGATGACCTGCCCCATCTGGATCCGGCGGTCGGCCAGGTACACCGACGGCCGCACGGTCTCCACCACCCGCTCGGCGGTGAAGCCGGGTTCGTCTTGGAACAACAGGACTTCCAGCGCCAGGCCGGAGTCGAAGGCCATCCCGTCGTGGTCCTGGACGGCCACTCCGGCGGCTTCGAGCGCCTCCTGGCTCATCGTGAGCAGCCGGCCGGCCTGGCGCGCGGCCCGGTCGTCCGCGCCGTCGAGCCGTTTGCGGGCCCGCCACAACGCCGTCGCGGCGGTAGCCAGGTCCGATTCGGACAGTGCCGGGCCCCCGGTGTCCGCCGGCCGCCGCTCGGCGGCCGCGAGCGCGGCCGAGACCTGGGTGACCAGTTCCCGCAGCCGTGCTCGTTCCTCCTTGCCCCACAACGGTTCCTCGATGCGGAACTCCCGGTGCTGCCGGCGTTGCCGGGCTTCGACGCGCCACCGCGCGTACGTTCCTCGAACAGTCAAAGCCGTCTCCCTAGTCTCGTCCGGCCAGCGAAGACGGCACCGCGATCAGCAGCACCACCGCGGTGGACACGGTCAGCCAGCCCGCGATCGCGGTCCCGTTCGCGTGCGCCACCCAGAAGCCGGTGGCCACAGCCGCCTGGGTGAGGAACAGCAACGGCATCCGGGCCGGGCCGGCGTAGGCGTTGCCGGTCGCGGCGACACTGCACAGCAGCCCGAGCGTGCCGATCACCAGGCACGGCAGCAGCGGCGAGGCCAGCAGCGTGGACAGGAACACCATGCCGAGCGCGACGTGCAACAGAGCGAAGAACGTCGCCGGGCCTTTGGCCGGCGGCCGCGCCGGCACCGGCCCGCCCTGCCGCAGCCGGCGCATCGTGGCGATCATGCGCCGGGCCTGCTCCTGGTCCCCCGGCCTTCGCGAATGGGCGAGGATCTGCTCCAGCGCCTGCTCGGCCTCGGCGTAGCGGCGCAGCCGGGTCAGGGTGGTGACCCGGCTCCACAGCTGGCCGACGTCGGTCGGAGGGAGCGGCGCCGTGGTCGCGGACTGCTCGTTGCGCGTGATGGTCGCGAGCGTCTCGGAGTCGGTGCTCAGCCGGCGCGCGAGCGCGAACACCTCACGCGCGAGCTGGCGGGACGAGGCCGGCACTTCCGAGAGGGCGACGCCGATGTTGTTCGCCGCGATCGCCGCCGTCTCCCGCAATCGGCCGGCGCGCCGGTAATCCTCGAACGGCATCACGCGCTCGAGCCGGTCCAGCATCGGGGCCAGCTCGTTGAGCGCGCGTTCCGCGGCCTCTCTCGCGCTACCGTTGTCGATGAGCTTTCGCAGCTCCTTCAACAAGTCCTCACCGCGGCTGAAGGTGTCGCCGGCGGCTTCGGTGCGCGCGGCGGTCTCGGTGGCCTTGTCGACGCCCCACATCGAGAGGAAGCCGAGCAGCCGGTCGGGCTCCGGCGAGGTGGCGGCCAGCGAGACGAGCGGGGCCACCAGCGCGGCCGGCAGCGCGGCGCGCAGACCATCCACTGTGGACTCGTCGAGCCGCCGGTCGCCGCTGGTGCCCACCCGGTGGCGCAGGTGCTGCCAGAACGCCTCGCTGCGCTGGGTGAACGCCCAGTTGCGCGCGGCGTCGTTCCACAGCGGCATCGGGTGGTCCTCGGTCCGTTCGGCCTCGGCGTCCAGCGCCGCGGCGTGGGCCTTCACCGCGGCGTCGTGCCGGTCGTGCAGCTGAGGCGGGCAGTCGCAGTCCTCGGGTGCGCCCCAGTGGCCGAACAGCTCGTCGACGAGCCGGTGCTCGGTGTTGCCCAGCTCGTCGAACGCCGAGCGGACCTGGTCCGGCGTCGCGTCTTCGGGGACGCCCGGCGGGCGCGCGCCGACTTCGAGCGCGCCCAGCACCCGCAGCCGCCGCTCGCGGACGGCCCGGCGGGTGGCCGTGGCGGGCAGGCCGGTGATCCGGAACGGGTTGCGGCGGTACAGCTCCGGCGTCGCGACGGCCTTCAGCCGTGTCGCGGCCGTCCGGCTCCGGCCCTCGTTCGCACCCATGCCGCAGAAGTTAAGGCGGGACGGCCGGGACCGGTCCCGGCTCCTGGGTGACCGGGGTCACTGAAAGTCGGTGGAACCTCGGGCGGCCGAGCGCGTGTACCCGGCATGAACAGCAGAAAGCACGGGACCCGGCGCTGGGGCTGGCCGCTGGTCCTGGCCGTGGTCGTCGCGGGAGCGGTGGGGACCACGGCGTCGGCCGCTCCGGAGCCGACTCCCCTCGAGAAGTACCGCGAACTCTCGCAGCAGGCCGAGAAGCTCAGCCAGGACCTGCTCGGCGCGCAGGCCGACCTCGACGCCAAGCAGGCCGACCTCGCCCGCGCCGGGCAGGACCTCGCGGCGGCGAAGGACGCCGGCACGAAGGCGGCGGGCGAGCAGCAGCGGCACCAGGTCGACGTGGACCGGTTCGCCGGCGCCGCCTTCACCGACAACTCCCAGCTGAACCGGCTTTCCGCGCTGCTGAGCGGCGGATCCGTCACCGACTACCTGCAGCGATCGTCCGCGCTGGACGTGGTGGCCGCGAACCAGCAGGCGGCGCTCGACACCCTGGCCGACGCCACCCACGCGGCGAACGACGCCACCGCCAAGGCCGCCGACGCCGAGCACCGCGCCCAGGCCGCCCGCGACGCCGCGGCCAAGCTGAAGTCCGACATCCAGGCGCGGCAGCGCTCCCTGGACGACCAGATGCACCAGCTCGAGGCCGCCGCCGGCAACCTGACCTCCGCCGACCGCAAGGCGCAGCGCGACGAGGGCGGCGCCCCGCCGGACGTCCGCGCGCCCGCGGGAGCCGCGCAGGCCGCCGTCGACGCCGCGCTGAGCCGGCTGGGCAAGCCGTACCAGACGGGCGCGACCGGCCCCAACGCGTTCGACTGCTCCGGGCTGATGCTCTGGGCCTACGCCAAGGCCGGGGTGAGCCTGCCGCGCACCAGCCGGGCGCAGTCGACGTTCGGCACCGCGATCCCGCGCGATCAGCTCCAGCCCGGCGACCTGGTGTTCTACTATTCGCCGGTCTCCCACGTCGGGATGTACCTCGGCGACGGCAAGATGGTGCACGCGCCGGACACCGGGGACGTCGTGAAGATCTCCCCGCTGCTGCAGAGCCAGTACGCCGGGGCCCGCCGCCCGTAGCCGAGGAAGCCACCGATGCCCGTACCCGCCGTCACGGCCGACGAGGTGGTGACGGTGCTGCACGCCCAGTGGACCCCGCTGGTCCGGCTGGCGACGCTGCTGGTCGACGACCAAGAGGCCGCGCGCGACCTCGTCCAGGACTGTTACGAGGCCGTGCTGCGCCTGCGCCCGGAGGTCGGCGACGAGGACCACCTCGTCGCCTACCTCCGGCGCGCGGTGGTCAACCGCGCGCGCTCGGCGCTGCGGCGGCGCGGCATCGTGCTGCGGTACCTGGCGAAGCTGCGCCCGCACTCCGCCCCGCCCGCCGACCGCGACCTGCTGACCGCCGAAGCCCACCGCGAGCTGCTCGGCGCGCTGGACCGCCTGCCGCCGCGCCAGCGCGAGGTGCTCGTGCTGCGGTACTACTGCGAATTGGGGGAGGCCGAAATCGCCCGCACCCTGGGCATTCCGCCCGGCACCGTCAAGTCGACGGCCCACCGCGCGCTGGCCGCCCTCCGCCGCCGGATGAAGGACGGGACGCATGAACTCTGACCCGAGCCTCGAAGACGACCTCGCCGCCGCCCTGCGCGCGCGGGCCGAGTCGGTGCCGGACACCCCCTGGCAGCCGCGGGCGAGCATGCGACGTGACGCCGCGAACCCTTGGCGGGAAAGGAAACCCCGCCGCGTGGGCGCGATGCTGGTGGCGGCCGCCGCGGTGGCGCTGGCGGTGGTCGTGGTCGTCGTCTCGCAGGGGCCCGCCACGGCGCCCACCGCTGCGTCCATTTCGGACACTCCGGGGCACCTCGCGCCGGGCCACTTCTACTACTCGCTGTCGGTCTCGGCGGACGGTTCCGGGGAGCGGGTGCGGAGCGAGATCTGGCAGCCGGAACCGTCGACGGGCGTGTGGCTCCGCCGTAGCCAGGTCGGGAACGGCGACCCCGCGACGTCAAGCGGCCGCTGCCTTTCGTTCAACACCCTCGCGGCGACCGACGCCTGCACCCTCGCCCCGGGCTGGGCCAACCCGAGCCCGGAATTCCTCGCCCACGCCCCACGCGACCCGGCCGTGATCGCGGCGCAACTGGCGGCGGCAGTCCCGGGGAACAACGACACGGTTTCGCACCCGTCGAGCGCGTACGCCACGCTTGCCGTCCTGCGCGTCGCCGCCCGCGCGAACGGGCTGCCCATCGATCTCTCACGCGCATTGCAACGCACGGCTGCCTTGCTGGCCCCGGCGAGTGCTTCCCGGAATCTGGATGGGGTTCCGGGCACTGCGTACACCGCGTCGTCTTCGGACGGGCTTGGGGCGGTGGTGATCTTCGATGCGGAGGGTACTTACATCGGCAGCCCGGCTGAGTCGTTCACTCGCGGAGTGGCGACCGAGGCTGGGGCTCCGCCGGTGAAACTGTTCCCCTGAACCGAAAATCAGCTCGACTCGCGCACCGTCAGTGACACCGGCAGAACCTGGTGCGCCGGCTTGATCTCCTGACCTTCCAGCAACTGCATCAACGTCACGACCATCGCGTGCACCTGCTCGCGCGGGTCCTGGTGGACCGACGTCAACGGCGGCGTCATGGCCGGCGCCAGCGTTGCGTTGTCGTCGAAGCTGACCACGGCGACGTCGTCCGGGATGTGGCGGCCGGCGGCGGACAGGGTGCGCAAAGCGCCGACCGCCATCATGTCGCTCGCGACGAACACCGCGTCCAGGTCAGGGGCCCGTTCCAGCAGCGCCGACATCGCCCGCGCGCCGCCGGCCAGGGTGAAGTCAGATTCCTCGGCCAGGCCCGACGGGTCGAGGCCCGCGTCCACCAGCGTCTTGCGCCAGCCCGCGAGCCGGTCGATCGGGGCGCCCTGGTCCTGGGGGCCGGCGATGGTCGCGACGCGACGGCGGCCCGCCTCCACCAAGTGTGAGACGGCCAGGCGCGCGCCGTTCTCGTTGTCGAAGTCGACCACGTGCACGCCGCGGCGGAGGTCGGCCGCCTGGCCGCCGAAGACGACCGGCACACGCAGCAGCCGCAATGCGCGCGGCAAAGGATCAGCGCGGTGGGGAGCGAACACCAGCACCCCGTCGACGTGCCCGCCCTCCAGGAACCGGACCGTGCGAGTCAGATCTTCGCGGGTATCACTGAAGATCAGCACCATCTGGCAGCCGACGTCGGCCAGCTCGCGGTAGCCGGCGCGCATCACCGCGGTGCGGTACGGGTCGTCGAGCAGCCGGGCCTCAGGCTCCGAGAGCACCACTGCGATCGCGCCCGTCCGCCGCGTGACCAGCGATCGCGCGGCCTGGTTCGGCGAGTAGCCGAGGTCCCGCGCGGCGGCCAGCACCTTCTCCCGCGAGCGGGCGCTCACGTACGTGTCGTCGTTCAACGCCCGCGAAGCCGTCGACCGGGAAACCCCGGCGAACGCCGCCACGTCCTCCAGCGTCGGCCGTTCGTCGTCCGATTTGGGCGCCACTGGGTTCACCTCCGGTCCGGTTGACGGCGCTGCCCTGATGATCGCGCCCAGCTTAGCGGGACCGATCCGGGAGCGCTCCCGGAAGGAAACACTCTGATAACCGACCTTGACATGGGCAAGTACCTGCCACAGACTCGGCAGCCATCTGGGAGCGCTCCCAGAAACCGACCTTCAAGGGGTTGACGACGGTGACAACGTTCCGGAAGGGCCTGGTCCTCGCACTGGGCATCACGATGACGGCGCTGGGCGTGGCGGCCTGCGGCGGTGGCGGCAGCAGCAGCGACGTCCCCGCGGCCGCCGGGCCGAACGAGCACGTGGACCTGACGCTGGCCACGTTCACGGAATTCGGCTACGAAGCGCTCATCCCGGAGTACGAGCGGCTGCACCCGAACATCACGATCACCCACCGCAAGACCGGCCAGGGCGGCCCGTACGCGCAGGACATGATGACCAAGCTCGCCGCCGGCTCCGGGCTGGCCGACGTGCAGGCCGTGGAGGAGGGCCATCTCTCCGACATCCTCGACAAGTCCTCGAAGTTCAACGACCTGGCCAAGATCGGCCCGGCCGACGCGACCGCGGACCGCTGGCTGCCGTGGAAGTACGACGCGGGCAAGGACAAGGACGGCAAGCTGATCGGCTACGGCACGGACATCGGGCCGGACGCGATGTGCTACCGCAAGGACCTGTTCGCCGCGGCCGGGCTGCCGACCGATCCCGAGGCGGTGAAGTCGCTCTTCTCCAGCTGGGACAGCTACTTCCAGGCCGGGGCCGACTACGTGGCCAAGACCGGTGGCAAGGCCTGGTTCGACTCGGCGGCGCAGAACTTCAACGCCATGGTCAACCAGCTGCCGGTCGGCTACCTCGACAAGAGCGACAAGCTGACGCTCGACACCAACCAGGGCATCAAGGACGCCTGGGCGAAGGTGACCGGCGCCGTCGCGAAGGGCGAATCGGCGAAGCTCACCGCGTTCAGCAACGAGTGGAACTCCGGGTTCAAGCAGAACGCGTTCGCCACCAAGGTCTGCCCCGCGTGGATGCTCGGGGTGATCAAGGAGCAGGCCGGCCCGGAGAACGCGAACAAGTGGGCGGTCACCGCGGCGTTCCCCGGTGGCGGCGGCAACTGGGGCGGCTCGTACCTGACCGTGCCGACGCAGAGCAAGCATCCGCGTGAAGCCGCCGAGCTGGCCGCCTGGCTGACCGCGCCGGAGCAGCAGATCAAGGCGTTCGAGGCCAAGGGCAATTTCCCCAGCCAGGTCAAGGCGCTGGCCAGCCCCGAGCTGCTGAACTCCACTGACGCCTACTTCGGCGGCGCGAAGGTCGGCGAGCTGTTCGCCGAGCAGGCCAAGAAGGTGACCCAGGCGCAGTACAAGGGCCCGGGTGACGGGCAGATCCAGGACACCGTCGCCAGCGCGGCACTGCAGGCCGTGGAACAGGGCACCTCCGCCGCGGACGGCTGGCAGCAGCTCGTGGACGGCGCGAAGAAGCTCACCCGCTGACGATGACGGTCACCGACAAGCTCGCCGCGGACCACCCGGCCGAGGTGCGGACCCCCGCGCCCCGGCCGGGCTGGCGCGACCGCCTCGCCCGGTGGGACGTCAAGGCCTCGCCCTACTTGTACGTGGCGCCGTTTTTCCTCGTGTTCGGCGTCGTGGGGCTGTTCCCGCTGCTCTACACCGCGTACGTCTCGCTCTTCCACTGGAAGGCGGGCGACGACAACCCGGACTTCATCGGCCTCGACAATTTCAAGGAGCTGTTCGCCGACGCGCAGTTCTGGCACGCGCTGGAGAACACCGTCAGCATCTTCCTGCTCTCCAGCATCCCGCAGATCATCATCGCGATCGGGCTGGCCGCGCTGCTGACCACCGGGATCCGCGGCGCGACCGGCTGGCGCGTCGGCATCCTGCTGCCGTACGCGGCGAGCCTGGTGGCGCTCGGGATCATCTTCGCGAACCTGTTCGGCCCGAAGTACGGTCTGGTCAACGGCCTGCTCCAGACCATCGGACTGTCCCCTGTGGACTGGCAGGCGAACCGATTGGCCAGCCACGTGGCCATCGCGATCATGGTGAACTGGCGCTGGACCGGCTACAACGCGCTGATCGTGCTCGCCGCCATGCAGGCCATCCCGCGGGAGCTGCACGAGGCGGCGCTGATCGACGGCGCGGGCTCGGTGCGCCGGTTCCGGCACATCACCCTGCCGCTGCTCAAGCCGACGCTGATCTTCGTCACCATCACCTCGACGATCGGCGGCCTGCAGATCTTCACCGAGCCCAAGCTGTTCGACGCCATGCCCGGTTCGAACAACGGCGGCTCCACCCACCAGTTCCAGACCGTGACGCTGTACCTGTACCAGACCGCGTTCGAGAACTTCGACCTCGGTTACGCGTCCGCGATCGCCTGGCTGCTGTTCCTGATCATCGTGGTGATCGCGCTGGTGAACTACCTGCTCACCGGCCGGCTCGCGCGCACGCCGGGGAGGAAGAAATGACCACGCTCACCGGAAATCTGCGCGCCCGGGCCGGCCGCCTGGGCAAACCGCGCAAGGCCACCTACTGGGTGCTGGCCGTGTTCGTGCTCGGCTCGCTGTTCCCGTTCTACTGGTCGTTCCTGGTGGCCAGCCGGGACAACGGAATCCTCACCGAGCGCGTGCCACCCCTGCTGCCGGGCGGCAACTTCTTCGCCAACGCCGCGCGCGTGTTCGACACTGTGCCGTTCTGGAAGGCGCTGGCCAACAGCGTGATCGTGTCCGGCACGGTCACTTTGACCACGGTGCTGTTCTCCTCACTGGCCGGGTTCGCCTTCGCCAAGCTGCGTTTCCGCGGCCGCAACGGGTTGTTCGTGTTCATCGTGGTGACGCTCGCGGTACCCACCCAGCTGGGCATCATCCCGTTGTTCATCGCCATGTCGAAACTCGGCTGGGCCGGCGGGCTGCAGTCGGTGATCGTGCCGAACCTGGTCACCGCGTTCGGCGTGTTCTGGATGCGGCAGTACACAGTGGACGCTGTGCCGTACGAGCTGATCGAGGCCGCACGGGTGGACGGGTGCAGCATGATCCGGATCTTCTGGAACGTCTGCCTGCCCGCGGTCCGCCCGGCCGCGGCGATCCTGGCGATGTTCACGTTCATGATGTCCTGGAACGACTTCCTCTGGCCGCTGGTGGTGCTGAACGTCGGGAACCCGACCGTCCAGGTGGCGCTGGAGAAGCTGCAGAGCGGGTACTACGTGGACTATTCGCTGGTGCTCGCGGGCACCACGCTGGCGACCATCCCGATCCTCATCGTCTTCCTCCTGCTCGGCCGCCAGATCGTGGCCGGGATCATGCAAGGTGCCGTGAAAGGGTGACCATGTCCGCAGAGCCGCTGCCGGAGCCGGAGCCGGCCTTCCCCGAGGGGTTCCTCTGGGGCGCTGCCACCGCGGCGTTCCAGGTGGAGGGTTCGACCACCGCCGACGGCCGGGAGCCGTCGGTGTGGGACGCCTTCGCCGCGCGGCCCGGCGCGGTGGCCGGCGGCGACACCGGCGAGCCGGCCGCCGACCACTACCGGCGCTCGGGCGAGGACGTCGAGCTGATGCGCTCGCTCGGCCTCGGCGCGTACCGGTTCTCCCTGTCCTGGCCCCGGATCCGGCCCGGCGGGCGGCCGAACGAGCGCGGCATCGGGTTCTACGACCGGCTCGTCGACCGGCTGCTGGCGGCCGGGATCCAGCCGTGGGCCACGCTGTACCACTGGGATCTGCCGCAGGCGCTGGAGGACGTCGGCGGCTGGACCTCGCGGGACACCGCGTTCCGCTTCGCCGAGTACGCCGAGACGATCGTGCCCCGGCTCGGCGACCGCGTGGCCGGCTGGTCCACGCTCAACGAGCCGTGGTGCGCCGCGATGCTGGGCTACGCCAAGGGGATCCACGCGCCGGGCCGCACCTCGCCCACGGCCGCCGTCGCCGCCACCCACCACCTGCTGCTCGGGCACGGGCTGGCGATGGACGTGCTGCGGCGGCACGCGCCGGGCGTGCCGTCCGGCGTCACGCTGAACCTTTACCCCGTCAAGGCTTTCTCGGACGGCGAGGCGGACGCCGAGGCCGCCCGGCGGGTGGACGGGCAGCAGAACCGGCTGTTCCTGGACCCGGTGCTGCGCGGGGGCTACCCGGACGACGTGGCCGCGGACCTCGCGCCGTTCGGCTTCGACGCCGTGGTGCGGGACGGCGACACCGCCGTGATCGCCGCACCCGTCGATTGGCTCGGCGTGAACTACTACCGCGGCTACCACGTGACCGGGACGCCGCGGCCGGGCAGCACCCCGGCCGGCGCGGAGTGGCTCGGCGCGGACGACGTCCACTTCCTGCCCGACCCGGCCGCCCCGCGGACCGACTCGGGCTGGGAGGTCCAGCCGGCCGGGCTGACCGAGTCACTACTCCAGGTCCACCGCGGCTACCGCCCGATCCCGTTGTACATCACGGAAAACGGGGCGTCCTATCCGGACGTCCTGCGCGATGGCACCGTGGCGGACGCCGACCGCGTCACATTCCTCGACGCGCACCTGCGCGCGGCGCACGCGGCCCTGGCCCACGGCGTGGACCTGCGCGGTTACTTCTACTGGTCGCTGCTCGACAACTTCGAGTGGGCCGAGGGCTACGCCAAGCGCTTCGGCCTGGTGCACGTCGACTACGCGACCCAGCGCCGGACGCCGAAGCAGAGCGCGCACTGGTACTCCGGCGTGATCAGCCGCAATGCGCTGTCCTGAGCGGGTTTCCGGCCCTGGCGGATGAGCCCGCGTCAGACCTCAGGTTGATCTTGCCTCCCCCTTCCGGCGGAAACCGCCGGCTCGCCTTGACCACGACGTAGCGTCATGGTTTCCACTGGGTGAGCCGGCGCATCCGCGTCGGGTGGAACCAGGGGCAGGGGGACGGCGTGGGGTGGTGGAGCACCAACCAGCTCGCCGAGCTGGCCGGCACGACCGAGCGCGCGATCCGGCATTACCACCAGGTGGGCCTGCTCGCCGAGCCCGCGCGCCGGGCCAACGGCTACAAGCGGTACGGCGTGCCCCACCTCGTGCGCGTGCTGCGGATCAAGCGCCTGACCGGGCTCGGGCTCTCGCTGGCCCAGATCGCCGAGCTGGGCGACGCCGACGAGCATCCCGAGAAAGCGTTGCGGGCACTGGACAGCGAGCTGGCCGAGGGCATCGAACGGATGCAGCGGGCGCGCGCCGAGCTCGCCGTGATCCTGGACCAGGCCGCGCCGACCGACCTCCCGCCCGATCTGGGCCGGGCGCTGGCCGACGCGGGCTCCCCGGCGACCGAGCGTTCGCTGAGCGTCGTGCTGAGCCAGGTGCTCGGCCCGGCGCCGCTCGACGCCTACGTGGAGACACTGCGAACGCACGGTTCGGAGCCCGTCCTCGCCGAGTTCGACGCCCTGCCCGCCGACGCCGACGAGCGGACCCGCCAGGATCTGGCCGAGCGGATGCGTGAGGCGCCCTCGGTCCGGAAGCTGCTCGCCGAGTTCCCGACCTTCCAGGAGACGAGCGCCGGCGCGCCACACGGCGAGGAGTTCGCCCGGGCCGCGATCGTCCGGGCTGTGGCCGAGCTGTACAACCCCGCCCAGATCGACGTGCTGGCGCGGATGGACTGCTAGCGGATTCCCGTTCGCGGCAAGCTTTTCACCCCATTGTCGCGACGCTTTGTCGCGCCCTCATGAAGGAAGTAAACAGATGCGCAGAACCTTGTCCATAACCCTCGCTGCCGCCGCATTGGCGGCAGCGGTGGTCCCGGCGGCTTCGGCCTCGACGGAGGCGACTTCGCTGAACTCGGTGGCGTGGGGCCCGTGCCCCGCCGACGTCACCGCGCCCGATCTCCAGTGCTCGACCATCAAGGTCCCGGTGGACTACCGGAAGCCGGACGGGCCGAAGTTCGACCTGGCGATCTCCCGGCTGCCGAGCACGAACCCGGCGCACCGCCGCGGTGTGCTGCTGACCAATCCGGGCGGTCCCGGCGGTGAGGGCCTGGATTACCCGCACATCCTCAACATCATCAAGCTGCCGGCCAGTGTGCGCGACGCCTACGACGTGATCGGGTTCGACCCGCGCGGCGTCGGCCACAGCGCGCCGGTGACGTGCGATCTGACGGCCGAGCAGAAGGCGTTCGGCAACTTCCCGCGGTACGCGCACAACCAGGCCGACGTCACGAAGGCGGCCGAGGAAGCGAAGACCCTCGCCACTCAGTGCGCGACGTCGAAAACGGCGTCGATGCTGCCGTACATCACCACCGCGAACTCGGCCCGCGACATGGACCGGATCCGGGTGGCGCTGGGCGAGCAGAAGGTGTCGTACCTCGGTTATTCGTACGGCACCTATCTCGGCGCGGTGTACACCACGATGTTCCCGGAGCGCAGCGACCGGATCGTGCTCGACAGCAACATGGGCCCCGGCGGTTACGACTTCACCGCCATGCGGAACTTCGCCCTGGGCCTGCAGGACCGGTTCCCGGACTTCGCGAAGTTCGCCGCCGCCAATCCCCAGTACGGCCTGGGCAGCACCACGGAGCAGGTCACCGCGAAGTTCTACGAACTCGCCGCCCGGCTGAAAAAGGCCCCGGTCCACGGAATCGACGACAACGCGTTCCGCGGGCTCACCTTCGGCAATCTCTACGGCAGTGATTACGCCTATCTGGCCGGGGCCTGGCACGACCTCGACACGAACCAGCCCGTGTCCCCGCAGCCCGTGCCCCCGAACCTGGACAACCTCAGTTCCAGCCGGCTGTACACGATCTGCGGCGACTCGCGCTGGCCGCGGACGATCCCGGCGTACCAGGCCGCGATCGCGGTGGACCGGGTCCGGTACCCGATGCTGGGCGCGTCCACGGCCAACGTCAGCCCGTGCGCGTACTGGCCGTCCGACCCGGTCGAGCCGCCCGTGCGCATCGGCGACCGCGGGCCGTCGAACGTGCTGATGGTGCAGAACCTCCGCGACCCGGGCACCCCGCTCGCCGGCGCGCTGAAGACGCGGCAGGCTCTCGGAAACCGGGCCCGGATGGTGACCGTGGACCAGGGCGGCCACGGCGTCTACCTGATCACCCGCAACCAGTGCGCGAACGACACGGTGACCGCGTTCCTGGCGAACGGTCAGCGTCCGGCGCACGACCTCGCCTGCGCGGGCTGAGCGTGGAACCGGCAGCACCTGACCCCAGGTGCTGCCGGTTTTCCTTGTCCGGCCTCAGATCGCGGTGCGCCCACCGTCGACGGCAATGGTCGCGCCAGTGACATAGCCGGCCCGCGGCGAGGCGAGGAACGCCACCACCTCCGCGATCTCTTCCGGCTGCGCCACCCGCTTCAGCGCCGTAGTGGCACCGAGCGCTTCGAACCGCTCCTTGCCCTCGGGCCGGGTGTAGACCGGCCCGGGCGCGACGGTGTTCACGCGCACCCCGCGTGGGCTGTACTCCGCTGTCCAGCCCTGGGTGAGCGACGCGAGCGCGGCCTTCGTCGCGCCGTACGCGGTGCCGGTCGGCAAACCGAGACTGCCCGCCATGCTCCCGATGTTCACGATGCTGCCGGCCCCCTTGCGCGCCATCGCCGGGGCGAAGGCCGCCACCAGGTAGTACGGCGCGCGGACGTTGCCGTTGAACATCGCGTCGAAGTCCTCGACCTTCAGGTCTTCGGATGGGCCCCACGTGGCCCGGCCCGCGTTGTTGACCAGCACGTCGAGCTCGCCGACCTCGTCGGCGAGCCGCCCGATCGCGGCGACATCGGTCAGGTCCGCGGCGATGAAGCGGGCCGAGCCGCCTTCGCCGGTGATCTCGCCGACGACCTCCGCCCCGCGCCCGGCGTCCCGGCCGACCACCACCACGGTCATCCCGTCGGCGGCCAGGCGCTTCGCGATCGCGCGGCCGATCCCCGACGTGGCGCCGGTGACCAGGGCTTTCACAGACATGACCTACTCCTGTCGTTCTTCGTCCAGACCAGGCTGTTCGCTATGGCCGATCCTATCGATCTCGTCATCGGGCACGCCGGTGCGCGGAAGCCATTCTTTTCGCCCGCTCGAATAGCCCGAGCCCCATTCAGCGGGACACCCGATTCGGTTTACCGGACAAAGCGGACGCGGCCGGTTGACCAGCGGGAACTCGGTGGTCTGGACCAGCAGGGTGAACCCGTTGCCCCGGCCGCGACGAGCGGGTATAACTTTCTTCACAACACGGATTAAGTCGGCAAGAGAACTCCCCTCCCCATCGCCCCCGAAATTGCCGGCTCGCTTTTGTGCCATGCCGTTTTCGATTCGGTCATGGGCGCGATGCCCCACGCGTACGCGGCGACGAAGCCGCCACCGCGGGGTTGAACTCCGGCCCCGGGTCGCTTCGGCATGCCCTCGGCTGGCCCGGCGGCCGGGCCGCGAACCGGACCCGCCCGCCGTGGCCCGCCGCGCTCTCCCCTCCCCGACTTCCCCCTGGAGATCACGGACATGCGCATCTCGAAGCTCAGAGCGCTCGCGGTCGCGGCGCTGCCGGTCGTGGCCGGCGTCGCGCTCACCCTCACCCCCGGCGCGAGCGAGGCCGCGCCCCACGCCGGCGGCGCCTTCCCCGCCCACTACGCGGCGCCGTACCTACAGGTCAGCGACTCCGACATCGGCGACCTGGCCGCCGACCAGAGCGCCACCGGCACGAAGTTCTACACGCTGGCGTTCCTCACCCCGTCGTCCGGCTGCAACCAGCTGTGGGAGGCGAACGGCACCGGCGTCGGCTCGTTCAAGTCGCAGATCAGCGCGCTGCAAGCCGCGGGCGGCAACGTGATCCCGTCGTTCGGCGGCGCGCAGGGCGGTGAGATCGCGCAGACCTGCACGGACCAGAACAGCCTGACCGCCGCGTACGCCAACGTGGTCAACACCTACGGCACCCCGCGGCTGGACTTCGACATCGAAGAGGACACGATCAAGGACACCGCGGCGAACCAGCGCCGCAACTCCGCGCTCGCCGCGCTGCAGCAGCAGAACCCGAGTGTCCAGGTCGACTACACCCTCGCCGTCGCCCCGGACGGCCTGCCCAGCACGCAACTGGACATCCTGCGCGACGCCAAGAACAAGGGCCTGAAGGTCAGCGTCGTGAACCTGATGGTGATGGACTTCTACGACGGCCAGCCGGTGATCAGCGACGCGCTCGCGGCCGCGCGGTCCACCGCCGGCCAGCTGGCGAGCCTGTACGGGATCTCGACCTCGGCGGCGTACGGGATGATGGGCCTCACGCCGATCGCCGGCAACAACGACGACGGCGCGCCGTTCAGCCAGTCCGACGCCCAGCAGCTGGAGACCTTCGCCGCGCAGAACGGTGTGCAGGAGCTGTCGTTCTGGGAAGTCCAGGACTACGACAAGGCCACCGGCTACGCGTACTCGCGGATCTTCAACGCCATCTCCGGCGGCACCACGCCCCCGCCGACCGGCGGCAAGCAGATCACCGGTTACGGCGGCAAGTGCGTCGACGTCGCGGGCGCGAACAGCGCCAACAGCACCGCGGTGGACCTGTACACCTGCAACGGCACCAACGCGCAGCAGTGGACCTCGACCGGCAGCACGCTCCAGGCGCTCGGCAAGTGCCTGGACGTCGCCTCGGCCGGCGTCGCGAACGGGACCAAGGTGCAGATCTACGACTGCAACGGCAGCGCCGCGCAGCAGTGGACGCACAACGGCTCCAACGAGCTGGTGAACACCGGCTCCGGCAAGTGCCTCGACGCCACCGGCCCCAGCTCGGCCGACGGCACGCCGTTGCAGATCTGGACCTGCACGGCGGCTTCGAACCAGCAGTGGACGTGGTAAGGCGGTAATTAACCGACCTGGACGCCACCAGCCGGTGGGGAGTTTTCCTTGCTCCCCACCGGTTTTTCCGCGTTTTCCCCGTCATGAGCCGCGTCGCGCGCCGTCGGACCCACGTCAGGCCCGGCGAGGAGAAGCGAGGAGCGCGATGACCGTCCAGAGCCACCACCCCGTGGAGGACGCGGTCGGCGAGGTCGGCCTGTGGCTGACCGGCGAGTTTTCCGGACGGCTGCCCGCCCCGGCCGTCGCCGAAGTGGTGCGGGTGACCCGGCGGGACCTCGAGGGCCGCATCGATCCGGAAGACCTCGGCGAGATGCTGCACCGGATGAGCCGCACCCGGCTGCTGCGCATGCTGGCCAGCCCGAGGACTCGTGAGTGTTCAGGACGGTTCTAACCGTCCTGAACACTCACGAGTCTTTTGCTGCTAGACCCCGGTTCCGCCCGAGTTCGGCAGCACGCGGCTGCTGAGCGGCAGGGTGTGCGGCCGCTCCGGCGGCCACCAGACCTGGGCGGGCGGCGGGGGGACCTCGTCGTCGGGGAGTTCGAGGGCGTCGAGGCCGCGTTGCCAGCGGTTCCAGTGCGCGGAGCACAGCCCGCGCCACAACGAAGGCTCCGCGCATTCCAGCCGTCGGCACGGCTGCACCTGCTGCCTGCTGCTGTCCATCACGTTCGCGACTCCCACTGTGACTCGGCTCCCGGCCCGGCCCAGTCTGCCTCGGGAGCGGCCCGAACACCCCGCCCTCGCCGGGAACACAACCCTTGCGCACCAACGGAACGAGGAGGCCAGCCTACTCCTGCCGGATACTCCCGTGTCGACCTCCCGGCGCCGGGCGGGCACCCGTTCAGCGGTTGACGGGCACTAGCCCGCGGTGAGATCACGAACGAAGCGGGCCGCGACCTCGCGCAGCTTGACGTTGGTGTGCTGCGACTCGGTGATCAGCCGCTGCATGGCCTGCTCCTCGTCGATCCGGTGCACGGCCATCAAGATCCCCTTGGCCTGCTCGATCACCGCGCGGTTGCGCATCGCGGCGTCGAGGTTTTCGGCGAGCTGCAGGGCCTGCTGGTACCGGCGCGCGGTGCGCAGCACGGACACCACGACCACCGTGTACAGCCGGAGCACCTTGGTGTCGAGCTCCTCGAACCCGTGCGCGCCGTAGCCGAAGAGGTTCACCGCGCCGGAGAGCTGATCGTCGACCCACAACGGGGCCGCGAGGTAACTGCCGACGCCTTTTTCCTTGGCCGCGGCGGTGAACATCGGCCATTCCTCGCTCGCGGTGCTGACGCTCAGGCGCACCACCTCGCCGGTCGCCGCGGCGCGCAGGCAAGGTCCTTCGCCGGCGGCGTACTGCGCTTGATCCAGCGCGTACGCCGTGTTGTGGGTCCACGCGGCGGTCTCGGGGCCGCTCTCGCGGACCAGGGTGATGCTGGCGAGGTCGGCGCCCTCGATCACCCTGGCCGCCTCGCCGCAGATCGCCTCGAACACCTCGGCGTTGTCCGGCGCGGACTCCAGGGTCCCGGTCAAGTCCGCCATCGCTGCGGTCAGCTCGTCCAGCCGCTCGGCCATCTCGTCTCCGCTCGTCGCCACGACGATCCTCTCGTGCCTCTTCCGTGGCACGATGCCCCGGCCGCTGTCTCGCTCAGCGGATCCAGCCGGAATCGTACCGCGCCCCGAGACCCCGGGGCGATACCCTTCCGGCTGCGTTGCCATGATTCAACGGATTCTCGCCAAGGCCCCTGACCAGGTCTTTTCCGTTTCGGCCAGGTTGGCTGGAACTCGTTGCCCGGGTAAGTTAATGCCATGCACACTGTCGCCGTGCTCGCGTTGGACGGGTTCGTCCCCTTCGATCTGGCCACCCCGCTGGAGGTGTTCGCGCGCACCCGGCTGCCCGACGGGCGCACGCCGTACCGGGTGCGGGTCTGCGGGATGACCACGACCGTCGAGTCGGAGTCGTTCACCCTCACCCCGCGCCACAGCCTGGCCGCGCTCGCCGAGGCGGACACCATCATCCTGCCGGGCTGCGCGGACCCGGCCGCGCCCGTGCCCGGCGAGGTGATCGAGGCCCTGCGCGCGGCGGCCGCCCACGGCACGCGCCTCGCGTCGATCTGCACCGGCGCGTTCATCCTGGCCGCCACGGGATTGCTCGACGGCGGCCGCGCGACCACGCACTGGCTCGCCGCCCCGGCGCTGGCCGCGGACCACCCGGAGATCGAGGTCGACCCGGACGTGCTCTACGTCGACAACGGCCAGTTCCTCACCTCGGCGGGCGCCGCGGCCGGGCTGGACCTCTGCCTGCACCTGATCCGCCGCGACCACGGCTCGGCCGTCGCCGCCGACTGCGCGCGCCTTTCGGTGATGCCGCTGGAACGCGAGGGCGGCCAGGCGCAGTTCATCGTGCACGAGCAGCCGCCGGCTCCGCAGGGTTCGGTGCTGGAGCCGTTGCTGGCGTGGCTGGAGGACAACACCGCGCGCGAGCTGACGCTGGAAGACATCGCGGTCCAGGCCCGGATGTCGACGCGCACGCTGAATCGCCGTTTCCGCGAGCAGGTCGGGACCACGCCGCTGCAATGGCTGCACCGCGCCCGCGTCCGCCAGGCCCAGTACCTGCTGGAAGCGACCGGGCACTCGGTCGACCGCATCGCCGACCAGGTGGGCTTCGGCTCGGTCACCGCGTTCCGGGAACGGTTCAAGCGCGTGGTCGGCACGAGCCCGCAGGCTTACCGGACGGCGTTCCGCAATCCGTCGCAAGCCGAGTTGGTCCGGTTAGGACAGTCCTGAACGGTCACTCCCCGGACGGCACGCGCTCGACGTGCGTGGCGGCACTGTCGAGCGTGACCCCGTCACGATCGAGCACCCGCACCACCGGCACCGCCTGACCAGTCGCGTCGTCGATCAGCGCGGAATGCGCCTCACCGTCCGCGAAAGCGTTGCGCTCGCCCCACTGACGCAGGCTGACGATGACACCGAACAAGTCCCGGCCGCGCTCCGTGAGCCGGTACTCGGTCCGGGTGCCGGCGTCGTTGGGCACTGACGCCAGGATTCCCGAATCCACCAACGTCCGGAGCCGGTCACTGAGGATGTTGCGGGCCATGCCGAGGCTGCGCTGGAACTCCGTGAACCGGCGGGCGCCGTCGAAGGCGTCGCGCACGATCAGGAGCGACCAGCGGTCGCCGATCAGGTCCGCGGCCCTGGCCACGGGGCACTGCGGGTCGGTCCAGTCCCGTCGATGGGTCACGCCACCGCTCCGATCGGTTGCATTTCGAAACTGAATGTCCTAACTTTGGTTTCAATCTACAACCAAGACGAGGGGGATGGCCATGGAACGGCCGGTGAAGGCCCTGCTGGCGACCATCTGCGCGGTCGCGGTGGCGAACGTCTACTACGCCCAGCCCCTGCTCGACCGCCTCGGCACCGAGCTGTCCATCCCCACCGGCGAACTCGGCTTCGTGGTCGGCGCCGGGCAGGTCGGCTACCTGCTCGGGCTCGTGGTCCTGCTTCCGTTGGGGGACCTGGTTTCCCGCCGGACGCTGACCGTCAGCCTGCTGGCCGCGACGGCCGCCGGGACCGGGCTGGCCGGGTTCTCCGCCAGCCGGGCCCTGCTCCTGATCGGGCTGCTGATCGCCGGGTTCTTCTCCGTGGTCGTGCAGGTCGCGGTCGCCTACGCCGCGGCACTGAGCGACCCGGCCGAGCGCGGCCGCACCATCGGCGCCGTGACCAGCGGGGTGGTGGTCGGGATCATCCTGGCCCGGACGGTCTCCGGGACCGTCGCGGATCTGGCCGGCTGGCGCGCCGTTTACCTCGGCACCGCAGTGCTTTCCCTCGCGCTGACCGCGCTGGCCTTCACCCGGCTCCCGGCCGAAACCCGGACGGTGGCCAACCCGGCGCGGACCTACGTCACGGCACTGGCATCGGTCGGAGTGCTCACCCTGACCAATCGGGTCTTCCGCGTCCGCGCCGTGATGACGCTGTTCCTGTTCGCCTCGTTCGGCGTGCTGTGGAGCGGGATTTCGTTGCCGCTGAGCGGATCGCCGTGGCACCTGTCCACCAGCGAGATCGGCCTGTTCGGGATTGCGGGCCTCGCCGGGACACTCGGCGCGGCCCGCGCCGGCGCCTGGTCCGACCGCGGCCACGGCGGCGCGCTGACCGCCGTGGCGCTGGCCGTGCTCATCGGATCCTGGGCGGCGACCGAGTCGGCCCCGCGATCACTGGTCCTGCTGGCGCTCGGCGTTGTCCTGCTCGACGCGGCCGTCCAAGCCGTCCACGTCACCAGCCAGAACCAGATCGTCGCCACCCGGCCCGCCGCGAGCAGCCGCCTGATCGGCAGCTACATGGTGTTCTACTCGGTCGGCAGCGCGCTCGGCGCCGTCACCGCGACCACGCTTTACGCCGCGTCGGGCTGGGCGGCGGTCAGCACCGCCGGCGCCCTCTATGCGGTGGCGGCGCTGGCGGTCTGGACGGTCGGCCGGCTTCAGATGACGATGACCCGGCGTCCGCGCGTGTGACCGGCGTGGCTGTCGACGTGCGCCGCCGCGGCGTCCGCGAGCGAGTACGACTTCTCCACCGGGATGTGGAGTTTTCCTTGTGAGATCAGGCTTGCCGCCTCGACGAGCGCGTCCGGCACACTCCCGGCCACGCCGGAGAACCGGACACCGAGCTCCGGCGCGCCGAGGTCGGCGATGGTCAGCACCTTGCGCGGATCCCCGGTCAGCTCGACGAGTTCGCGGATCACCCCCGAACCGGCCAGGTCCAACGCCGCGTCGACCGGGCCGAGCCGGCGCACGCGTTCGACCCAGCCCTCGCCGTACGTCGTGGCGACGGCGCCCAGGCTCCGCAGGTAGTCCTGGTTCGCGGCCCCGGCCGTGCCGATCACCGTGATGCCGCGTTCGCGGGCGATCTGCAGCAGCGCCGAGCCGACTCCGCCGGACGCGCCGCTGACCAGCAGCGTCTGCCCGGGCCGCACCCCGACCTCGCGCAGGAGGCGCAGCGCCGTCTCCACCACCGACGGGTACCCGGCCGCTTCCTCGAACGTCAGCCCCTCGGGCATCCGGGCCCAGGCCGACAGCACGGCGAACTCGGCGTAGGTGTCGGCGCCTTCCCCGAACACGCGATCACCGACCTCGATTCCTTCAACGCCCGCACCGATTTCGTCCACCACTCCGGCCGCGTCGATCCCGACGCCGGAAGGCAGTTCCGTCGGATGGGCGCCCAGAACCTGGCCTTCCCGAACCCTCCAGTCGACGGGGTTCACGCCCGCCGCCCGCACGGCGATGCGCACCTGGCCGGGTCCCGCGTGGGGCTCCTCGGCGTCTTCGAGGCGCAGGACTTCCGGACCGCCGAACTCGGCGAAGCTCACTCTCTTCATGCCTTCGAACGTAGCACTAACGGTTAGTGTTTTGCATCTGGTAGTGTCAGATCATGACCACGCCGCCCGGACGCCGTGAGCGCAAGAAGGCCGCGACCCGGCAGAAGATCGCCGACACCGCGCTGCGGCTCTTCGCCGAGCGCGGGTACGACGCAGTGGGCATCCGCGACGTGGCCGCCGAGGCCGACGTCGCCGTCACCACGCTGTTTTCCCACTTCGCCTCCAAAGAGGCCCTGGTGTTCGAGCAGGACGAAGACTTCGAGCTGCGCCTCACGCGGGCGGTCACCGACCGGGCGCCGGACGATCCGCCGATCCCCGCGCTGCGCCACGAGATCCACGCCCTGGTGCGACATTGCGCGGCGGACAGCACCAATCCGCTCTGGCGCATGATCGACGGGTCACCGGCGCTGCGGAAGTACGAGGAGTCGATGCGGCTACGTCACGCGGAGTCGCTGGCCACGGCCATGGCCGCCGACCCCAGTCTGGGACTGACCACAACCGCGGCCCGGACGATCGCGCGGTTCGTGATCGACGCCTATTCGCTGGCCCGCGAGGCAGCCGACCCGGACACCGCGGTGGACGAGATCTTCCGGATGATCGAGGCGGCCTGGGCCGTCGCCGGCGCGCGGGAAACCGTTACGCCCTAAGGCTTCTTCGGGTGGTTCGCGTCGTATTCGTGGACCGCCGAGCGCTGGGTGCGGGTGCGCAGGAGCACCTCTTCCGGCTCGTCGTCCACGTCGTTCAGGCCGAGTTCCACCGCGCGGCGGATCTGCTCCCGGTTTTCGCGCACGACCGAAGAGAAGAAGTCGTCGATGCGGGGGTCCAGCAGGACCTCCAGCAGCACCCGGAACGACGTGTCCACGGTGGCGCGCACGATCTCGTCGTGGAAGGGCAGCCGCTTGAGCCGGCCCAGCTGCGGGTCCTCCGACAGCTTCTCGGTGATGATGGACCGCAGCTCGACCTTGTTCTCGTTCAAGGACTTCGCCAGGTTCTCCGGGTAGTTGCCGGTCTCCAGCACCTTCACGACCTCGTCCAGCACCGCGACGGTGATCGGCTTCTTGATGGCGCGCACGATCGGCTCGGACAGCTTGTCGACAAGCCGGTAAGTGAACTGCTCGCCCACAGCGCGGTCCGCGCCCCGGCCGATCCGGATCAGCAGCAGGAGCACCACCAGCACGTGATGCTGCGCGACGAAGTTCGGATGCGCGATCGGGATCATCGCGAACACCTCGTACCAGTTGCGCGCGATGAACGCCGCGCGCCAGCCGACCTTGCGCCAGCGCCAGAGGAAGTGCAGCAGGAAGATCCCGCACACCACGCAGTCGACGGTGAACAGCCACTGCCCGTCGCCGCCGGTCTGCGGGGTGAGCAGCAGGTAGACCGGCAGCCCGACGGAGATGAGGGCGAGCACGAACATCACCCAGTCGTCCGTGTGCACGTTGCCGGGGAGGATCCCGCTGTTCAGCTCGTGCTCCCGCGGGCGGGTGGTGGTCATGCCTTCTCCAGTGGTCAACGGGGAGCGTCGAACGCGGTATCGCCCGATCATGGCACGCCACGCTGACCACAGCCGCGCGACACCGCGCGGGCGGCGACCCGGCGAAGATCTACCCGCACACCAAGCTGGACGGCACGCCGACGAAAACCGGCAGCCGCTGGGCCCGCTCGCGGCGAATCGGCGGCGGGGAATGCGCCCCAATGATGCTCCTATGGTTGGTCAAGGGGTGAGGTGTTGGAGGGCGGCGAGGTCTGCTGTGAGGTGTGGGTAGATGTTGCGGGCGATGTAGCGTTTGAGTTTGCGGATGATGTGTTTTCCGTTGCTGCGGTTGGGTGTTCGGTGTGTGGTGACGTAGTCGCGGGTGGGTTGGTGGGTGGCCATGCGGGTGATGGTGATGCGGTAGAGGGCGGCGTTGGCGTGGCGGTCGCCGCCGCGGTTGAGTCGGTGCCGGTCGGTGAGGCCTGAGCTGGCTTGGTGGGGTGCGGTGCCGGTGAGCATGGCGAAGGCGGGTTCGCTGCGGAGGCGGTCGGGGTTGTTGCCGGCGGTGATGAGCAGTTGGCCGGTGGTGTCGGGGCCGAGGCCGTGCTGGGCGAGGGTGCGGGGCGCGATGAGGGTGATCAGGGCGGTGAGCTGGGTGTTGAGCCGGGTGACGGCCTGGTCGTAGTGGCTGATCATGGTGGCGAGATCGTGCAGCGCGATGCGGGTGGCGGTGCCGGCGTCGAGCAGGGCGTGGGCGAGGCCGGTGCCGGTGTTGTCGGTGCCGGGCAGGGCCAGGCAGGCTGCCAGCAGCCGTGCCGGGGTGAGTCCGGTGAGCTGTTCGCGCAGATCGTCGGGTGCGGTGACGAGCAGGGCGCGCAGGGTGTTCCAGGCGGCGGTGCGGGCTTTGATCCAGGTGTCGCGGGTGCCGCGCAGCACCCGCACCGACTCGATCGGGCCGGTGCGGAGTTTAGGGGCGGCGGTGGCGTCGCCGGACTGCGTCGCCGCGGCGGCGCTGATCGCGTCCAGCGGGTCTGTCTTGCCTTGCCGGCGTCGTTTCTGCCGGTTCGGCCGGTTGACCTCCACCACCCGGACGTGCTCACCGGTCAGGTAGCGGGTCAGCCCGGCCCCGTAGGAGCCGGTGCCCTCCACCCCGACCGCGGTGACCGTGCCGAAGCCACGCAACCAGGCCAGCAGTGCCTGGTAGCCGGCACCGGTCGCGGCGAACCGGCGGGTGCCCAGCACCTGCCCGAGCGTGTTCTTCACCGCGGCCCAGTGGAAGTCACGATGGGTGTCCACCCCCGCCGTGATCACCTGCCCGGTGGCCGCGGCATCGGCTGTGACAGGGGCGGGCTGGGTTTTACCGGGGAGTTTTGCCATGCTGGTCGTGTCGTTCCTTCTCGGATGGTTCTGGGCGGGCAACGGCACCCCACCGAACCGCGGTGAGCGGACAACACTGTGATCAGCGGCCTGCGGCTACAGGCTCCTATCAGGTCACACACCCCGCACCCGGTGAGGCAAGCGGGACCACCGGGCCGGCCGACAGATCATTGGACAGACACCAACGGTCAGTGGCATACAGAGTCACACCGGCCCGGTGACCCCACCCCCACATCCTCACAGTGGCGTTCGGTGTGTGGAATCGAGGCTGGGCGCGGAGCGCCTCCGTTGAGGGTGGTGGTGGGGCAGGGCTGGAGCACCCAATGCCGCATTGGGTGCGTTGAACAAGGGCTGGGCGCGGAGCGCCTCCGTTGAGGGTGGCGGCGGGGCAGGGCCGGAGCACCCAATGCGGCATTGGGGCGGATCAGCGAACGGGGGCAGCGCCCGCCGTCACGGGGCCGACGGTCAGGCTGTGCGCGTCGGCGGAGTTGTCGAGCGGGCCCTGGTTCCAGGGCAGCGTGATGTGCGGGTCGGAGTCGGTGCCGCGCGGGTCGGTGGTGCCGGGCGCGGTGACGGTGACGCTCGAGGGGTGCGCCTGGTTCTCCGGCGCCTCGATTCCGGTCCAGTGCAACAACATCGTGGCCGCCTGGCCGTCGGCGATGGTCACCGTCGGCGCGAGGTCGGTCGCGAGCGTCACGGTGATGCCGTCGGCGCCGGTGAGCGCGACGGGCAGCGCGCCCTGGAAGTTGCAGGACACCCCGGGCTTGGCGGTGAACTGCACGTACGCGTACCGCTGGCCGGCGCCCGGGTCACCGGCGAGCAGCGCGGTGTCGACCTGCCCGGCGGTGCAGCGGTAGTCGGTCGGCATCGCGGACGCCGTGCCGGCACCCGCGAAAACCGCGGTGGCCCCGGCGATCGCGGCCACGGCGGCGAGGTGGCGAAGTCCGATGGTCATGGTCAGTGTTCCTCCTCTTCGCGAGCGGACGATCCGCCCGCCGCGCGACCGGCGGTGATTCTTTCATCACCCGGCGCGCTCACTCGTGAAATATGCCCACCACTCGAACGGATTACCGCCGTAAGTGGGATTGGCCGCAAGGAGGCAACCCTGAGCGCCCGTGGACGTCCAGGACCTACGGACTTGTCACAAACTTGTTTGACCTCAGCGGAAAGCGCACGCGGAAAAGAATCAGCTTCCAGTGAAGGAGTTGATCAAGGTGTGCGGGGTGCCTTCGCCCAGCATCAGGTAGAGATCGGCGGCCCCGCCATTGGCCGCGGCACTGCGCGCGAACATGGCCTGCTCGTATTCGGTCAGCGCGGTCTCGACGTCGCCGGGAAACGCCGCGATCGCTTTGCCCAATTCGGCGCCGTCGTACAGAGCCAGGTTCGCGCCTTCGCCGTTAGGGGCCGCGAGATGTGCGGCGTCGCCGAGCAAGGTCACTCCCGGTGTCCGGTCCCATCGGTGCTCGACGGGCAGGGTGTGGATGTGACGCAGGACCGGCGCCGTCTCGCCGTCGGCGATCAGCGCGGTGAGCCGCGGCGCCCAGCCGTCGAACTCGTCCGCGATCCGGGCCGCGGCCGCGGCGGGATCGGTGAAATCGATGCCGGCAAACCAATCCAGCGGCCGGGCGAGCATGACCCAGGTGTGCAGATTCCCGTGGCGCTCCCGGTGGGCCAGGATCCCCCGGCCCGGCTCGAGCACCATCATCGCGCCGCCGCCGACGGTTTTCGCGCTGGTCGGGTGCCGGGTGTCGCCGTCGAACAGGTGGGTCTCGATGAACGAGATGCCGGTGTATTCGGGCACCGCACCGGAAACCAGTGACCGGACGCGGGACCAGGCGCCGTCCGCGCCGACCAGCAGGCTCGTGGTGACGGTGGCGCCGTCGGCGAAACCCACCTCGTGACGGCCGTCGCCGAGCGCGCGCACACCGTCGACCTTGTGTCCCCAGTGGACAGTCCCGGCCGGGAGCGAGTCGAGCAGCAGCTGCCGCAGTTCACCGCGCTGCACCTCGGGATTACCGCCCGTGCCGTCGTCGGGTACGTCGAGCAGCAGGCTCCCGGTTCGATCCAGCAACCGCATCGCCTGCCGTCCCTCCAGGACGAGCTTGCGGAACTCCCCGGTCAGGCCCGCGGCCTCCAGCGCCGGCTGGCCGTTGTACCCGCGGATGTCGAGCAGCCCGCCCTGAGTGCGCGCCGAGGGCGACGTTTCCGCCTCGTAGACCGTGGCCGGAACGCCGTGGATGTGCAGCACCCGCGCCAGCATCAGACCGCCGAGGCCCGCGCCGATGATCGTGACCGGTGTGGTCATGGTGTTCCTTCCCCAGCTCGCCGACCCCCGTTGGATCGTCACTCCAATCAGGTTAGCACAGGTTTGGATCGACGCTCCAAACCTGCGATACTGGGCGCATGGCCAAGAAGACGGAGAAGCGAGCCCCCCGGCGCACGGACGGCCTGTCCCGGGAGGTGATCATCCAGGCGGCGACCGAGCTCCTGGACAACGGCGGCGAGAGCGCGCTGACCCTGCGCGCGCTCACCGTCCACCTGCACACCGGTTACGGGGCGATCTACCACCACGTCGCGGACAAGAACGACCTGCTCGCGGCCACCGCCGACGACCTCATCACCCGCGTGCTGTCCGGCGCGGCCACCGGCAAGGACCCGCGCGAAACCTTGCGCCGCCTCGCTTTGGGGCTGTTCGACACGATCGACGCGCACCCCTGGGTCGGGGCGGAGCTCTCCCGTCAGCCGTGGCGGCCCGCGCTGCTGGACTTCTACGAGAGCATCGGCAAGCTGCTGGCCGCGCTCGACGTCCCCGAGCGAGCGATCTTCGACGCCGCCGGCACGCTCGTGAACTACGTCATCGGCGTCGCCGTGCAGAGCGCCGCGAACGCCCGTCACCTCGAAGGCGGCGAGGACCGGGCGGCCTTCCTCGACTCCACCGCCTCCCGATGGGCGGAGCTCGACCCCGATCGGTACCCGTTTGTCCACGCGTCCATCACCAAGCTGCGCGAGCACGACGACCGCGAGCAGTTCCTCGCCGGCGTCGACATCTTCCTGAGCGGAATCGCCGCTCTGCGTTAGCCGAGCAGCGCTTCGCCCAGCGGCGTCGTCAGATAGAGGACGCCGCGGCCGGACCGTTCACGAACGACGAGGCCGGTTTCGCGCAGCACGCGCAGGTGCTGGGAGACGGCGCTCGGCGTCACGGCGAAAACCCGGGCCAGGTCGGTGGTCGTGGCGGGTGAGCGAAGGGCTTCCAGCAGTCCGGCGCGCATCGGGCCCAGCAGCTGGGTCACTGCGGACGACGGCGGGCGAGTGCCGGCCGTCCAGAGCGCGCCGACGCCGCGCGCCGGGTAGCGGACCGTGGTCTGGGTGGTCGTATTGCCTTTGATCAGCACGTACGCCGAGCCGAGCGCGACCGGCATCAGCACCAGTCCGCCCGGGCCGCGGTTCACCACTTTCTCGGCCCGCCGGCGTTCGCCGTCAAGAGTCAGGCGGCCGTCCGCCCAGTGCAGGTCCGGGTGCAGGTCGGCGAACAGCCGCGCGGCGCCGCCCGCGGCCAGCTGCCGGGCGCGGTAGGCGACGTCCGCGTCGAGCACCGCCCGGATCCGCGGCCAGTGCGGGGCGATCAGCCGGTCGTGGGCCGTCCGCAGCTCCGCCGCGATCGCGCGCAGGCCGGCCGCCGGGTGCGCGGCGAGTTCGGCCGCGGCGGGCGGCAGGTCGTCGCCGAAGACCCGCTGGAGGCTGGCGCGGACCTGACGGGCGGTGGTGCGGCGCAGAGCCGCGAGGTCTTCGTCCAGCGAGGTGCCGGCGCCGGCGGGCGCGGGCACCAGGAAATTGGGCCAGCGCGGGCGATCTCCGGTGATCAGCGGCCAGGTGCGCGGCAGGTCGAGCGGCCGCGCGGCCAGCTCGTCCGACGCCCAGCGGAACCACCGCAGGTGCAGCGCCCGGCGGTCCTGCCCGCCCAGTTGTTGCAGGGCCGCAATGGTTTCCGACAGCGGGGAGACGGCGAACCGGGTCTCCGCCAGCTCGGCCACCCCGAGTTCGACCGTCGTCGCCACGGCCCGAGTATGTAGCAAAGAGCTAAATCCTGTCGGACGACGGCCGCCGCGCCCGAAGATCGCATCATGCCCCGTCTCCCCTCCTCGTACTGGCGCCTGTGGTGGGCCGGCGGCATCGACAACGTCGGCGACGGGGCCTTCGCGGCGGCCGTCCCGCTGCTGGCGGTCACGATCACGCGCGACCCGCGGCTGGTGGCGGCGGTCTCCGCGGCGACGTACCTGCCGTGGCTGCTGCTCTCGCTGCCGGCCGGCGCGCTCGTCGACCGGCACGACCGCGTGACGCTGATGTGGCGTTCGCAGGCTGTCCAGGCGGCGCTCGTCGGGACCGTCGCGGTGCTGGCCTCGACCGGCCGGAGCAGCCTGATTTCACTGGCCGTGGCAGCGTTCGCACTGGGCTGCTGCGACGTCGTCTTCGACAACGCGAGCCAGGCCTTCCTGCCCGAGATCGTGCCGAAACCATTACTGCACAAGGCAAACGGCGCTCAGCAGGCGATCACGACGGTCGGCGTGCAGTTCCTCGGGCCGCCGGTCGGCAGCGCGCTGTTCGCACTCGCCGCCGCGCTGCCGTTCGGCCTCGATGCCGGTTCCTTCGCGCTGTCCGCGAGCCTGCTCGCCACGCTGCCACGCGCGCGAAAGCCACCGGCGCGCACGGCGATCGCCGACGGCCTGCGCTGGCTCGCGCGGCACCGGCTCCTGCGCACGCTCGCGATCTTGCTGGGCGTCAACACCTTCTGCGGCCAGCTCGCCACCGCGACGCTGGTCCTGCTGGCCACCGAGACGCTGCACGTGTCCACCGCCGGCTACGGCCTGCTGCTCGCGGGAGCGGCGTTCGGCGGCCTGCTCGGCGGGCTGGTGAACGCGCGGATCGTCACCGCGTTCGGCGCGCTGCCCGCCCTGCTGGGCGCGCTCGCCGGCAACGTCTTGGTGTTCGCCGCCATCGGCCTGAGCCCGGACGCGGTGGTGCTCGGCGTCCTGCTCGCCGCCAACGGTTTCGCCACCACGCTGTGGAACGTGGTGACCGTGAGCCTGCGCCAGCAGGTCGTGCCGGACGAGCTGCTCGGCCGCGTCACCAGCGTGTACAAGCTGCTGGGCAAGGGCCTGATCCCGCTCGGCACGCTGACCGGCGGGCTGGTGGCGCACGCCTTCGGGCTGCGCGCTCCGTACCCGGTGGCGGGAGTCCTGCGTGGACTCGCGCTGCTGGCCGCGCTGCCGGTGCTGGTGAGTGCCCTGCGGACGAAATCCGCCGGCTGACCGATCGGCCGGCGGCAGTTACCCTAGAAATGTCTTTCATGTTTTACGCCCGTCCTGACCTGCGGCAAAGGAGTCCCGACGTGCCGAGCACCGCATCCCGCTTCCGCAGCCTCAGCACCGGGTTGCCGCCCGGCCCCGGCCGAGTTTTCCTCCGGCGGGCGGTGGTGCTGGGCGGGAGCGTGGCCGGGCTGATGGCCGCGCGGGTGCTGAGCGACCACGCCGAGGAAGTCGTCATCGTTGAGCGCGACGAGCCCGGCGCAGGTGCCAAGCCGCGTCCGGGAGTGCCGCAGGGCGGCCATGTGCACGCCCTGCTGCCGGCCGGGGCGGTGCAGCTGGAGCGGTGGTACCCCGGGTTCACCGAGGAGGCGGTCGCGGGCGGCGCGATCATCCCGCCGTCCGACGGCTCCCGGACCCGGCGGTTCATCAACGCCATCGCCCGGCCGCAGGCGCCGGAGCCGCTGTTCCTGCTGGGCACCCGCCCGTACCTGGAGGATCTGGTACGGCGCCGGACCCTGGCCATCACAAACGTCCGGCAGGTGACCGGCCGCGCGGAAGGGCTGGTCTTCGACGGGGACCGGGTGACCGGCGCGAGTTACCGCCCCGAGGAGGACGGCGAGCCGGTCACCTTGGAGGCCGACCTCGTGGTCGACGCGATGGGCCGCGCCAGCCGCCTCGGCGACTGGCTGGAGGGGGCCGGCTGGGAACGCCCGCCGATGCGCCGGATGCCGATCAAACTCAACTACGCCACCGCCTTGTTCCGCTACGACGAGAGCATCACCGACATCTGCACGGTCCTCTCGCAAGCCGGCGCGGACGTCACCCCGGACGGGGCGGCCCGGATCGGCGGCGTCCTGCGGGTGGAGGGCGACCGCTGGATCATGCTGATCTCGGGTTACGCCGACGACCGCCCGACCCGCGACCCGCAGGACTTCATCACCCGGTGCCGCCGCGACTTCCCGGCGGTGTTCGGCGACATCGCCGAGCGCGCGGAGATGCTCGGCGAAGTGCTGACCTACCACCAGGCCGACAGCCGGCGGCGGGATTTCCACGCGCTGCGCCGGTTCCCCGCGGGCCTGATCGCCACGGGTGACGCGGTGGCGTCGTTCAACCCGGTCTACGGGCAGGGCATGACCTCGGCGGCCCTGCACGCCTCCTGCCTTTCCGCCTACCTGCGGGCCGAACCGTCGCTGCGCGAACCGGCCAAGGCGTACTTCGACCAGGTGCGTGTCATCGTCGACGCCGCCTGGCAGATCTCCGCCTTCGCCGACCTCGAACTCCCGCACGTCGACGGGCCGTACCCGCCCGGGTACCAGGTCATCCGGTGGCTCACCGGCCGGATGTTCACCGCGTCGCTGACCGATCCCCGGACCGACGACCTCCTGAGCCGGGTGATCAACATGCTGGCCCATCCGAACTCACTGGCCAGCCCGGCTGCGGTGGCCCGCGCGCTGTGGGTCAGCTGGACACGCCGGCCGAAACCCGCGGCCACGACGGCATGATCAGGACAGCCAGGCCCGGTTCCCCCTTGCGCCGCTTAGGCTTCAAGCGCACTGCCCCAACGAGTCGGGAGAACGGCCATGCGCGGCACCTCGGCGGTCGCCGGATCCAGCCTGATCGCCCTCGCCCTGCTGAGCGGCTGCGCGAGCGGCGGACAGCCCGCGGCCGACGCGCCGTCGACACCGCCGGTTTCTTCGGTCGCGCCGCCGCCGGTGTCTTCCGCCTCCGCGCCGTCCGCGGCCGCGGCGAGCCCGGACCCGCGGGGCTGGGCGCTGCTGATGTGCCTGACCACCAGCTCGATCTCCATGGCACCACTGGTTTACGCCGGTTCGCCGCACGCCGACCCCGGCGGGTTCACCCAGCGGGCGCGGAGTTCGGCGCAGCTCGTCCGCAGCGCGGTGACGTCGGTCGACTCGATCCCGCACACCGGGGTGGACGACGTCGACGCCATCGCCACCCGGCTGCGCCAGTCCGTCGACTCGGCCGCACCGAAGATCACCGCGTTGTACGACCAGGGCGCGGCAGGCTCGGACGCCGCGGTCACCGCGCGCCTGGACCAGGCGAACGCGCTGCTCGCAGGCATCCACCCGGACGGCGGCGAACTCTACGACGCGGCGCAGTCTTCCGAGACCATCGGCGCGGCGTACCGAAGCGCGTCGAGCTGCCCGATCCAGCGCCCGTAGGCCTCAGGCGGTCAGGCCGACCGCAGCTTCGGCGGTGTTCACCAGGAACGTCAGCGTTTCCTGGAAATAAAGCTCCACAGTGGACGAATCGTGGCCGAGGTAGCCGATCGACAGGTCCTGGCCGAGGTGCAGCTCGTAGTCGCCGCCGCGGGTGGAGAGCACGCAGGCGCCCTCGATGGCCGGGGTCCAGATGATGTCGCCGTCGATGATCTGCTTCAGGTGGTCGATCACCGGATAACCGTGGCTGGCTGCCTCGATCGCGGCGGTGTAGGCCGCTTTGCTCAGCAGCACCGCGTACGGGCCGACGACGCCGGCCGCGCGCAGTTCGGCCAGCGCGTCACCGATCACGCGCGGGTACTCGCTCGCCTCCGCGGGCAGGGCGAGCGGGCTCAGCGACGAGGCCGGGCGGATGCCGTCGATGCCGGCGTCGGCGAAGCCGTCGAAGACCACCCGGTCCTCGGCGTATGCGATGTTCTGCGCGCCGTCCTTCACCGGCTGCCAGTCGGCGTCCTTCGCGCCCCACTCCACCGAATCGACGGCGTCGCGGCTGACCGTGAACGGCACCCGCAGGTCGACGATCCGCTGGGCCGTGCGCAGCCGCGCCTGCACCCCGGTCAACGGCGATTCGATCTGGTCCAGGTGCCCGGTGCCGACGGCCGACAGCGACAGGTCACCGGCCACCACCACGTCGACGACCCGGCGCGCGGAGGCCAGCTCGCGGAACGTGCGGCGGGCCTCCTCCTCGATCTCCGACCAGGCGGCCGAGGAGATCGGGGCGAGTTCGCGATGCAGGTTGTTCATGACCGGGCACTCCTTCGCAGACTGCCGATGCCGAGTGACGCATCGGGCTCGGATGGCGGCTCGTTTTCCGGCTCCGGCCGGGATTCCGACCCGGAGACCGGCGGGGACGACGGCGCGGGCGGGTCCTCCAGGAACTCCGCGGTCGGCACGTAGAACAGCGCGCCGGTGACGACCGTGGAGAAGTCGAGAATGCGGTCGTAATTGCCGGGCGGCGACCCGACGAACATGTTCTCCAGCATCCGCTCGATCACCGCGGGCGATTTCGCGTAGCCGATGAAGTAGGTGCCGAACTCGCCGTACGCCGGGCGCCCGAACGGCATGTTGTCGCGCAGGATGTCCAGCTCGTTGCCGTCCTCGTCGGTGATCACGTTCAGCGCGATGTGGGAGTCGGCGGGCTTCTCCTCGTCCGAAAGCTCCACATCGGACAGTTTGCGCCGCCCGATCACCAGCTCCTGCTGCTCGGTGGACAGCGCGTTCCACGCCGTCATGTCGTGCAGGTACTTCTGGACGACGACGTAGCTGCCGCCGTCGAAGTCACCGTCGTCATCGACCAGCACGGCCTCGCTCGCGCCGCGGCCGGTCGGGTTCTCCGTGCCGTCGACGAAGCCCAGCACGTCACGCGCGTCGAAGTAGCGGAAGCCCTGCACCTCGTCGACCACGGTCACCGCGCCTTCGAGCCGCGCCATGATCAGCGTCTCCAGCTCGAAGCACAGGTCCATCCGGTCGGCCCGGAGGTGGAACAGCAGGTCGGCACGGCTGACCACGCTCTCGTGCCGGTCGCCCTTGAACACCGGCAGCTCGTGCAGCTCGCCCGGGCGCGGCCCGCCGTAGATCCGGTCCCACGCCGCGGAGCCGATGCCGGTCACGCAGGACAGGCCGCCGGTCAGCGACCGGAACCCGACCGAGCGCTGGAGTCCGGGCAGGTCCGTCAGCAGATCCTTGACGGTGTCCTCGGCGCCCTCGTTCACCCGCACCACCAGGAAGATCGCCGCCCGGGTCAGCGGCCCGACCACGTCCTGCGGCTCGGGCGGCAGGTCCGCTGAAGCCTCGGTCACCCCGCCCGCCATCAGCCCCACACGCCCCTCCCGTCACCGGATATCAGCTCGCGCATCCTAACCCGGTACCCGATTTCGGCCCCGCTGACTCACACGGCTGGGGAATCGGCGCAGACCAGCTGTTCCAGCAGGCGCGGCACGCTCTGCTCGAGGTCTTCAGCGGCGCTGTCCCGGCCCGCCAGGTGCTGGAGCAGGGCCCGCTGGAACAGGCCGTCGAAGGTGGCGTACGCGACCGGCGGGGTGACCTTCGCGGGCACGCCGGCGAACTCGGCGTAGCGCTCCACCACCCGCCAGACCATGGCCTCGCGCTGCTCGTCGATGTCCAGCACGTCGGCGCGGAAGGACTCCTCGAACAGGCTCTGGTTGCGCAGGTCGTACCAGAGCCGGTGCATCACCGCGTCGGCGCGCAGGGTGCCGGCCATCGCGGCGCCGAAGCCGCGCTTGAGGTCCTTGGCGGAGTGCGCGGCGGCCACCACGTCGTCGTACCGGGTGACGCAGACTTCCTCGAACTGGCGGACCGCGTACGTCAGCAGCTCGACCTTGTCCGCGAAGTAGTAGTGCAGCACGCCGTGGGAGAAGTCCGATTTCTGCGCGATCTCCCGCAGGCTCGTGCGGGCGTAGCCCAGCTCGGAGAGCGCCTGCAGCGCCGACTCCGCCAGCTGCGCGCGCCGCTGGGCGAACTTGTCCACGCTGCGGCGCGAGATCCGCTCTCTCGCCTCGGTCACCACGGTTTCCTGTCGCCTCGGGAAGTCCACGCAGTTCGCGGACCTCTCGCAGTCTAGCGTCGCACGAGATCTTGACGACTGTCCAAGAAAATCTTGACGATCGTCCAAATTTCGCTGATGATGTGAGCCACGCCGCATCCGAGGCCTGTCTCAAGGAGGAGATGTTGATGGTTTCGTACGACCTGACCGGGCGGAAAGCACTGGTCACCGGTGGAGCGCAGGGCCTCGGGGCCGGTATGGCCGAAGCGCTGGCCGCGGCCGGCGCCGCCGTCGTCATCGGCGACGTGCAGGAAGACCTGGGCCGCGCGACGGCCGACACGATCAAGCAGACCGGCGCCACCGCGGGCTTCGTCCGGCTCGACGTCACCGACGACGCGGACTGGGAGCGGGCCGTCACCGAGGTGGTCGCCGAACTCGGCGGGCTGGACATCGTGGTGAACAACGCCGGGGTCGAGATCACCGGGCTGGTCGCCGACCTCGACCCGGCCGGCGTGCGGAAGATGCTCGAGGTCAACGTGCTCGGCACTTCGCTCGGCGTGAAGCACGCCTTCCGCGCCATGCGCCCGGGCGGCCCGGCCGGCAATGGCGGCGCGGTGGTGAACATCTCGTCAGTCGCGGCGACCATCGCCTTCCCCGGCATCGCAGGGTATTCCGCGACCAAGTCGGCCGTGGACCGGCTCACCCGGGTGGCCGCGATGGAGTCCGGGAAGCTCGGCTACGGCGTGCGCGTGAACTGCGTGTACCCCGGCCTGGTGCCCACGCAGATGGGCAGCCAGCTGGCGCAGGACGTGGTCGATGTCGGGCTCTTCCCGAGCGTCGAGGACGCGATCGGCGCCGTCGTCGCGCAGACACCGGCCGGGCGCCTCGGCGAGGTCTCCGACATGGCCGACGCGGTGGTGTTCCTCGCCTCCGACGCCGCCCGTTTCATCACCGGCGCCGGCCTGCCGGTCGACGGCGGCATGGGCATGTGACCGCGCTCCTCCAACGAAAGGCTGATTCATGACCAGCGCCAAGCCCGTTGTCGTCTACGGGGCCTCCGGTTACACCGGCCGGCTGATCTGCGAGTACCTGCGCGAGTACAACGTCCCCTTCATCGCCGCCGGCCGCGACAAGGCCCGGCTGCAGGAGACGCTCGACCACATCCCCGGCCTCGACACCGTGGACCACGAGGTGGTCGAGGTCGCGCACGAGGTCGAGCCCTTGAGCGAGCTGTTCGCCGACGCCAAGGTCGTCTGCAACACCGTGGGCCCGTTCAGCGAGTACGGCCACGAGGTCGTCGAGGCCTGCGCCCGCACCGGCACGCACTACCTCGACACCACCGGCGAGCAGGACTGGCTGATCACCGCCGAGGAGCAGTACGGCGCGCGGATGGCCGAGCAGGGCCTGCTGCTCTCGCCCGGCGTCGCGCAGATGTACACCACCGGCGAGATCGCGGCGAACCTCTGCCTCGAGACGCCCGGACTGGACACTTTGGACATCCTGGTGTTCTGGAAGGGCTACCCCACCGTCGCCTCGACGAGGACGATCCTGGTCAACGCCGCGCTTTCTTCGGCGTATTACCTGGAGCAGAACGAATATCAGCAGTGGCCCGCGGACGGCGGCCCGCAGGACGTGGTCGTGCCCGGCTATCACGAGGTCGGGCTGGCGCTGCCCTGGGGCGGCACCTCGCACCCGGTGTGGTTCAAGCGCGACCCGCGGGTGGCGAACGTCAAGGCCCTCGGCGGGGTCTTCGACCGCGCGCTGATGCAGGGCGTGCCGCAGATCGTCGCGGCCGTGCTGGAGCAGGTGAAGGACCTGCCCGAGGCGGAGAAGATCAAGGTGCTGCACGAGCAAGCCGCCGCGGTGCGCGACGAGATGCCGCCGCGGGAGAACCAGCGGCTCAACACCTCCCTGGACTCGGTGCACGCGTCCGGGCCGCTGGGCCGCGCGCACTGCGTCATCCACGGCACCTGCAACTACAAGCAGACCGGGCTGATGCAGGCGTACGCCGCGTACTCGCTGTTGCAGCAGCCGCCGAAGCAGGCCGGGTTCGCCTCCGCCTGCCAGGCGTTCGGCCACCGCGAGCTGCTCGGTGTGCTCCGGAGCTTCGGCCTGGTGTCGAACCCGATCCTGACCGTGCACGCCTGACCCCGGAGGACGAGCGGTGCGACTGAGCGACTACCTCGACAAGGGCGCCTCCCTGGACCCCGGAGCGCCCTGCCTCACCATGGCCGGCACGTCCTTCAGCTACGGCGACGTGCGCGAGCTGTCCTGGCGGGTCGCGCGGGCGCTGGCGCGCTCGGGCGTCCGGCCGGGCGGCAAAGTCGCGATCCTGTCCGGCAACGACCCGGTCTCCTTCGGCTGCGTGTTCGGCATCAGCCGCGCGGGCGCGGTGTGGTGCCCGGTCAACCCGCGCAACGAGGCGGCCGAGAACTCGGAGCTGCTGGACCTGTTCGACTGCACCTGCCTGCTGGTGCAGGAGTCGTTCGCACCGCTCGTCTCCCGGATCCTCCCGCTGCTGCCGAAGCTGGCCACGGTGGTCTGCCTCGACGGCTCGATCCCCGGTACCGTCTCGCTGCCGGACTGGCTCGACGGGCTCGAAGACGGGCCGTGGGAAGTCCAGCCGCCGGACGACGTGGTGATGCTCGTCGGCACCGGCGGTACCACCGGGCGGCCCAAGGGCGTGGTGCTCACCGGGCACAACGTCGAGACGATGTCCGCGCTGACGCTGATGAGCTACCCGTTCTCCGGGCGGCCGCGGTACCTGGCGCTGGCGCCCCTGACCCACGCGGCCGGCGTGCTGTGCTTCCCCGTGATGGCGCTGGGCGGGGAGATCGTGGTGATGCCGGCGCCGGACCTCGACGAGTTCCTCACCCTGGTCGAGCGGCACCGCATCACCCACAGCTTCCTGCCGCCGACGCTGATCTACCTGCTGCTGGACCGGCCCGCGCTGGCGTCGACGGACCTTTCGTCGCTGCAGTGTCTTTGGTACGGCGCGGCGCCGATGTCGGCCACCAAGCTGGAAGAGGCGATCACGCGGATCGGGCCGGTGCTCGGCCAGCTGTTCGGGCAGAGCGAGGCGCCGATGATGATCTCGACGCTGGCCCCGGCCGAGCACTTCCACGCCGACGGCTCGCTCGCCCGCGAGCGCTTCACCTCCGCCGGCCGGCCGACGCCGCTGACGCAGGTCGCGATCATGGCCGAGTCCGGCGCGCTGCTGCCGCCCGGCGAACGCGGCGAGATCGTGGTCCGCGGCCCGCTCGTGATGCCGGGTTACTACCGGGATCCCGACGCCACCAAGGCTGTGCGCGAGCACGGCTGGCACCACACCGGCGACATCGGCTACCTGGACGCCGAGCACTACCTGTACATCGTGGACCGGGCCAAGGACATGATCATCACCGGCGGCTTCAACGTCTACTCGGCCGAGGTCGAGCAGGCCCTGATGACCCACCCGGCGGTGCAGGACTGCGCCGTGGTCGGGCTGCCGCACGAGAAGTGGGGCGAGCAGGTGACCGCCGTCGTCAAGCTCCACAGTGGACAGATCGCGACGCCGGACGAGCTGCGCGCCACGGTGAAGGAGCGCCTCGGCAGCGTGAAGACGCCGAAGGCGGTGCTCGTCTGGCCGGACCTGCCCCGCTCGAAGGTCGGCAAAGTACTGAAGACCGACGTCAAGGCGCGGTTGCTGGAGCTGCGGATCGGGGGATGATCGGGGCCGACACCATCGGCAGCGAGGAGCACCCTGACATGACAAAGCCCGTGGCCTGGTACGGCTGCATGGGCCTGGGCGGCGGCTGGGACACCGAGCCGTACCGGCCGGCCGACGTCGACGCGGCGGAGGCGGCCGTGCGGGCCGCGCTGGACATCGGGATCACCGCGTTCGACCACGCCGACATCTACCGCCACGGCAAGGCGGAGGCGGTGTTCGGCGAGGTGCTGGCGCGGGATCCCGGTCTGCGCGAGCGGATCCTGATCCAGTCGAAGTGCGGCATCCGGCTGGGCTCGCCCGGCTATTACGACCTGCGCGGGCCGCGCATCACCGAGCGCGTCGAGCAGAGCCTGACGCGGCTGCGCACCGATCACCTCGACGTCCTGCTGCTGCACCGTCCCGACCCGCTGGCCGACCCGGCCGAGATCGCGGCCGCCCTGCACCGGCTGCACGAACAGGGGCTGGTGCGGAGCTTCGGCGTGTCCAACATGAGCGGCGCGCAGATCGCGAGCCTCCAGGCCGAGCTGGACCAGCCGCTGGTCGCGAACCAGCTGGAGATGAGCCTGGCGCGGCGCGGCTGGGTCGAGGCGGGCGTCCTGGTGAACACCCCGGAGGCGGCGGCCGTCGGCTTCCCGCACGGCACGCTCGAACACTGCCGCGCGCACGGGATCCGGTTGCAGGCCTGGGGCGCGCTCGCGCAGGGCGCCTACACCGGACGGCAGCGGACGCCGGAGGAAGTCGCGACCGCGGAGCTGGTCGTCGAGCTGGCCAAGGCGAAGGACACCACACCGGAAGCCGTGGTGCTGTGGTGGCTGCGGCGCCACCCGGCCGGCATCGCGCCGGTCATCGGCAGCTCCACCCCGTCCCGCATCGAGGCCTGCCGCGACGCCGTGACGCGCGAACCGGAACTCACGCACGAGGAGTGGTACGCCCTCTGGACCACCGCGCGAGGCGCCGCCCTGCCGTGACAAACGCAAAAGCGGGGCCGGTCCACTGTGGACCAGCCCCGCTTTGCGCGGTTCAGACTGCGTTCGTCACGCGCTGCGGCGGCGGCGAACCAGCAGCAGCATCGCGCCACCGCCGAGGACCAGCGCGGCGCCGATCCCGATCGGGAGCGAGGCGTCGACACCGGTGTTCGCCAGCGGGGCCTGGCCCGAGTTGTTGCCGGCCGGGGTGGACGGCGGCGCCGTGGTCGGCACCGCGCCCGCGGCGGTCCAGCTGACCGAGGCGTTGGCGCTGACCGAGGTCTTCTCCGACTGCGCCACGATCAGCGACTGCGCCGGCTGCTTGGCGTAGTTCTCGCCGACGAACAGGCGCCCGGTGTCCAGGTGCCCGACGGCCTTCAGCACGAACTGGCCCGTGCCGTCCTTGGCGTCCTTGGGGATGTCGACGTACAGCTTGGTGCCGTCCTTGACATCGCCGGTCTTCAGCGCGTCGCCGTTGGCGTCGGTGAGCTTGACGCCCTCGGGCAGCTGGCTCGCGAGGTCGGTGACGTCACCGGTGGTGGCCACGGTGAACGGGCCGATCCGGCTGCCCGCCGCGCCGTCGGCCTTGGCCGGGGTGACGCTCAGGGTCGGCTTGGGCTGCTGGCCGATGCCGGTGTTCGCGCTGCCGGTCAGGTAGTCGTAGAGCGCGAGCACGTCGGCCGAGGCGTCGGCGTTCTCGTACGGCAACGGCTTGTCGCGGTTGAGGTTCTTGCCATCGCTGAAGTGCCACACCGCGGCCTGCGTCGCGGTGACGGCCTCCTGCTCGGACAGCCCGTCGTGGAGCGTGACGCCCTTCTTGCCCAGCGTGCTCTGCAGCGCGGCGGCGCCGTTGGCCGGGAAACCCTCGTGCAGCACCCAGTTGATCTTGTCGCTGTTCTTGGTGAACGGCGACTTCGGGTTCGGGTACTTCGTCCACGGCTGCTCGACCATGGTCTGGTCGGTGCGCAGGTCGGTGTCGATCTCGACGCAGTACATCTTGAGCATGCTGCCGTCGGAGAGCTTCAGGCCGAACAGCTCGGTGACGAAGCTGCTGCCGCCCTCGAGGTTGACGCTGAACCCTTCGGTGCCGCTCTTGGGGATCACCTTGCCCTGGGCCGCACCGTCGTCGGCGTTGGCGGCCGGCGCCGCCACCAGCACCGCGGCGGCCGCGGCGAGCACCGCGATCCCGCCCTTGACCAGCCCTGACCTGCCGTGCATAAGTCTCCTATCCGAAGCCCTGAACCCACCAGACCGTCACGAGCCGCGTGAGACCACAATCCCCGATCACCCGGCCACCCATTTGGGCGAAGTTCCACCCATTCAAGCGATACGGGAGCATACACGCGTCACACACACGCTCACTCGGGGTGTACCTAAAGCTGCCACCTCGTCCGTTCGGGCCGCGTGACGCCATTCTGCACGGGGCGAAGACGTCCATTCCCGACGGACGTTCACCACGCCGCCGGACCGCGTTCACCGGCCTTTTCCCGCACAAAAACGGGGCGGCTGCGGCCATTCAGCTGCGGGAACTGCGCCGGTCGGCGGAGGCGTCGCGGCACAGTTCCCGCTAAGTTCGCAGCCAGTGGCGATATATCATTGAATGTCCGAATCAACGAACCGGGACCCCTCCCGCGCCCGCGGCCTTAACCTCTTGGCGCTTCCGCTGCCGACAGCCCGGGGAGACGTGATGAGGGCGTTCGCCGTTCTGCTGCTGAGCCTGGGCGAGCTGCTGATGACCGTGTCGAGCGGCACCGGGGCGCTGATCGGCCTCGGCATCTGGTACTTCGGCGTGCTGGTCCTGCTGGACCTGTTGATCGGCGGCGGGTTCGCGGCGCAGATCCTGTGGGGCATCGGGGTCGGCGGGGCGGTGCTGGTGGCCGGTTCGACCGAGCTGCCGCAGGCCGCCGTCTCGGATTCCGGGCAGCCCGTCATCTGGGTGGCGACCGGCGTGATGGCCTTGTCCGGGCTGCTCCGCATCACCTCCAGGGCTCCGCGGGAAACCGGTCCTGGGCACGAAAGCGACGCGGAGCCGGGCGGGCTCAGTTCCCGGCCGCCGGACCGGCCCGAGCCGTAACCGACGGGTCAGGAAGCGGCCTTCGCGCCGGGAAAAAGCTGGCGGTACCGCATCGGGGACAGGCTGGTCGCGCGGCGGAAATGCTGGCGCAGGTTGGCCGGGGTGCCGAGGCCGACGCGGGTGGCGATCTCCTCGACGGTCAGGTCCGTGGTCTCCAGCAGCTCCTTGGCCCGGCCGATGCGCTGCTGGTGCAGCCAGGTCAACGGCGTCACCGAAGTCTGTTCCAGGAACAGCCGGTGGAAGTGCCGCGGGGACAGGTGCGCCTTCGCCGCCATCCGGGCCACCGTGACGGGTTCGTCCAAATGGGACAGCATCCACTGCTGCGCGGCGGCCAGCGCGTCGTCGCCCGGTGGCACTGCCGGGGTCTCGATGAACTGCGCCTGCTCGCCTTCGCGGCGGGGCGTCGCCAGGATCCGGCGGGCCACGTGGTTGGCGACCGAGGCCCCGAGGTCCTTGCGCAGGATGTGCAGCGCCAGGTCGACGCCCGCGGTCACGCCGCCCGAAGTCAGCACGGAACCGTTGTCCACGAACAACGCCGCGGGGTCCACCGTCACCTTCGGGTACTGGCGGGCGAGGGCGTCGCACAGGGACCAGTGAGTGGTCACTTTCAGGCCCTCGAGCAGGCCCGCCTGCGCGAGGGCGAACGTGCCGGAGCAGATCGACACCATCCGCGCGCCCCGGTCCGCCGCCGCCTTCAGCGCGCCGACGGTCATCTGGTCCAGTCCACCGGCCGCCGCCCCGCCGTAACCGGGCACGATCACGGTCTGCGCCTTGCGGAGCAGGTCCAAACCACCATCGGGGACCACGCTCATGCCACCGGCGACGCCGGCTGGGGCGCCGTCCACCGTCGCGGTCGTGACGTCGTAGAACTCGGGCGCCTCGCGGGCGAAGACGTGCATCGGGATGGCGAAGTCCAGCGGCAGCACCTGTTCCAGCAGGACCACCGCGACCCGATGCTTGCTCATGCGCCGAAGGCCAGCTCGCTCATGGCAGCATCCTATCGCCCTGCGTCAGTACTGCCACTGTCCGGCCGGGCCCGCCAAGCGCCAAACTCGGGGCACAGTCCCTACTGGCGAAGGAAAACACCACCGTGCCCCCAACCCCTCCGACGATCGTGCTCGTCCACGGCGCCCTCACCGACGCCTCCGTCTGGCACGCCGTCACCGCCGAACTCCAGCGGCGCGGTCACCGCGTCCTCGCGCCCGCGATGCCGATGCGCGGCCTCGCCTCGGACGTCGCCTACCTGCACAGCTTCCTGCGCACGATCGACGGCCCGATCACCGTCGCCGCCCATTCGTACGGCGGCTCGGTCATCTCCGACCCGGCCGCGCTGACGCCCGCGGTGCGCTCGCTCGTGTTCGTCGCCGCGTTCCAGCAGGACAGCGGCGAAACGGCGGGCGAGCTCAACTACCGCTTCCCCGGCAGCAAGCTGACCCCGGACACCACGCTGGTGCGCGAGGCCCCGGACGGCAACGACCTGTACCTGCGGCCCGAGCACTTCGCCGAGGTGTACGCCGCGGACCTGGACCCGGCGACCGCCGCCGTGCTCGCCGCCGCCCAGCACCCGATCAACCCCGCGGCGCTCGACGAGTCGTTCACCGGCGAGGCCACCTGGCGCACCCTCCCATCGTGGGCGCTGGTCTCGACCGCCGACCACTCGATCCCGACGGAAGCCTTGCGAGACATGGCAAAACGAGCCGGCTCGACGGTCGTGGAGCTGGATTCCGCCCACGCCGTGCCGATCGCGCACCCCGCCGAAACCGCCGCGCTCATCCTCGCGGCCGCCGCCTGAACACCCCTGGAAAGGCAGATTCTTGTCCCACAACACCAACCTCGACCGGGTGCTCGACCGGAACCGCGCGTTCGCCGCGACCGACGTCCGGACCGAAGTGCCCGAGCTCCCGTTCCTGCCGCGGCAGGGCCTGTACCTGATCACCTGCCTCGACTGCCGCGTCGACCCGGCGCAGGTGCTCGGCGTCGGCATGGGCGACGCGCTGGTGCAGCGCAACATCGGCGGCCGGGTGACGCCGTCGGTGCTCGGCGATATCGCTTACGCCGCTTACCTCGTCGGCGCCAAGGCGCCCGAGGGGCCGTGGTTCGAGGTCGCGGTCATCCACCACACCGGCTGCGGCTCCGCCCTGCTCGCCGACGACGAGATCCGCCTCGGTTACGCCGAGCGAATGGGCGTGGACGAGCGGAGCCTGCTGGACACCGCCGTCCTGGACCCGGCGCACACCGTCGCCGTGGACGTCGAGCGCGTGCGGCAGTACCCGCAGATTCCGGACGAGGTAAAGGTTTCCGGCCACGTGTACGACCTCGAAACCGGCCTGGTCACCACGGTGGTGCCCGCCGGCTGACCCGGTCCGGGTGCCGCATTTCCTGGCGCGCCCGACCATGCTCGATCCCTCGTGGCCCCGACCGCCACGGTCCTCGTGGCCGCGACCGCCTTCCGGCCGGGCAGCTGCCCACCCGGCCGGAAGCGGCGCCGTGAGCAGGATCAGCCGGCCGGAGCCACCCGCACGTGGGCGCGTTCACCCTGCCGCCCGATCAGGCTGAGGAACTCGACCGGGCCCGCGCTGGTGGCGCCGAACCAGTGCGGCGTCCGGGTGTCGAACTCCGCGGCCTCCCCCGCTTTGAGGAGCAGGTCGTGCTCGCCGAGGACCAGGCGGAGCGTGCCGTTCAGCACGTAGGCCCAGTCGTACCCCTCGTGGGTGCGCAGGATGGGCTCCGCGTCGTCGCGGCCGGCGGGCAGGACGAACTTGTAGGCCTGGATGCCACCCGGGCGCCGGGTCAGCGGCAGGACCGTCGAGCCGTCCTCGCAGGCCACCGGGCGCAGGTGGACGCGGGGGTCGCCGGTGGCCGGTGCATCGACCAGCTCGTCGAGCGTGACGCCGTACGCCCGCGCGAGCGGCAGCAGCTGTTCGAGCGTCGGGCGGCGCAGGCCGGCCTCGAGCCGCGACAGGGTGCTGGCCGAGATGCCGGTCTGCTCGGCCAGCGCGGTGAGCGTGATCTCGCCCTGCGTCCGGAGGCGCTTGAGCCGCGGCCCGACGGCGTCCAGGGCCCGGTCGATGGTCTTGTCCATGCCGCCAGTTTGCCATTCGGCAAGATACTTTGCCAATATGCCCGTGGCCGGCGCACGGTGGTACTCGAACCGAGAGAACCACCAGGAGGACACCGGTGAACGAGCACCACGAGACCCACGACTTCGACCGGCCCTACTGGGAACGGCACTGGCAGCAGTCCCACCGGAACGGGCCCGCACCAGCGCCCAACCCGTACCTGATCAGCGAAACCCGCGACCTGAAGCCGGGCACGGCGCTCGACGCCGGATGCGGTGAAGGCAGCGAGGCTCGCTGGCTGGCCGAGCACGGCTGGGACGTCACGGCCGCGGACATCTCCGCCGAAGTCCTCGCCCGAGCCGGCCAGATCCCGAGCCACGTCGACTGGGTCCAGGCGGACTTGACCAGCTGGACGCCCAGCCAAGAGTTCGACCTGGTGATGACGCACTACGCGCACCCGTCGATCCCGCAGCTGGCCTTCTACGACCGCATCGCCGAATGGGTCGCACCCGGCGGCACCCTGCTGATCGTCGGGCACCTCCACGGCGACCACCCCGCCGAAGCCACCGCGACGGCCGCGGGCATCACCGCGCGCCTGGAACCGGCGAAGTGGGCCATCGTCACCGCCGACGAGCAGGCCCGCACCCTGACCGCCATGGACGGCCGGACCGTCTCGCTGCACGACGTCATCGTGCGCGCGACCCGGCACCAGGACTCGTGAGTGTTTAGAACGGTTAGGGCCAATCATCACTTGGTTACCTACCTGTGACGTCGAGAGGTTTACGCAAGGCAAGCCCGTCCTCCCCACGCGTACCGGCCCCCTTCTACACCAGATACAGATACCTGCTTCTAGCTGCGACTAGTCTGAACAGTTTTGGTGAGAGGACATGCCGTGCGGCGCGGGGAAGTCCGGCGTGGATGGCGTCTCGGAAGTTGTGCTCGCGGGCCGCATGTCATGACTTGGGCTCAGGTGTCCCGTGAGGCCAGACACACGGCGAACTGGCCCCGATGCTCAGGCGACCAAGAACCTTTCCCGTCGTGGTGGCCGTGAGGCTCATCAGGTAGTTGTCCTTACTGCTGGCATTGGCGAACTTCTTGTTTAGCCAGGTATCTGTGCGGACGGTCCAGTCGTTGTTGACCCACCACTTCTTAAGGTTTTCGTAGTAAGTGTTGTTGTGTGCGCGATCCGGTCCATCCACCCAATAGGTTATTCCCAGGCTAAACTGGCCAGTCTCGTGATCGAAATCATCGGTACACGGCATTGGCTGAAGCGGTAGTTCCGTCAGCTTATATCCAGCCGGAAAGGAAGCCTCGGCAGCTGCATGCACGAAACTCAGCACCCTTTGCTGGGCTTGCTCGGCCGAGAGAGTGGGTTGCATCGATCCACCTCCACAGGAAATTGGGGTTAACAGCAACATTCCCAACGTGGCAAGTAAAAGCGGTCGCGGGAACTTATGCGTCGTATTATGCATCATGGTTTATTTCCAGCGATGATATTTCCCATGGCTGCGAGCGAGTCTGAATCCCTGTTCCAGTAGTCACTGTGGGAAGTGAGGGGATTGCTGGGGTTGGAATGGAATTGTTGTCCGCCGAACCATGCGGTGGTGGGGTCGGGGCCGAGGGGGTCTATATGGTCGAGGCCGATATCGGGTCCGTCGAAGTTGGTGAGGATGGGGATGGGGTCGGTGGGTGATTTGGTGGAGTAGATGTGCTGGCCGACCTGGTCCTGGGGCGTGCCGTCGAGGTGGAGTTGGTTGGCGTGGTCGACGCCGACTCCAGGACTGGCGACCATGACAACATTGTTGGCGGGCAGGCCGAGGTCGCGGGCGGTTTGCCCGACGACGGTGGTGCCGTAGCTGTGGCCGACCACGGTGGTGTTCACCGGCCCTTGGTGCGCGGCACCGAGTCCGTCTTGGAAGTTGCGGAGCGAGGGTTCGGCCTTGTCGGCGAAACTAGTACTTGCCGCGTCCGGAATAATGCTCTGCGGCGCGTCGTATCCCACCCATGTGATCACCGATGTAGACGGTGACCCCATTTGAGTCGCCATATGCATCATCGAGTCAGACCGGTAGATGTCGGTAGCCATGCCGTCGTTGAGTCCGGCGGTGGTCCCGGGGACGTATGTGGCGACGTTGGCTGACTGGTCAGGGTTGCCAATGGCGACGATGGCCTGCCCAGAGTTTGCCGGGTTGATACCGAGCAGGTAGGCGGGCGGCTGACCGGGCAAGGCATGGTCCAGCCGGGTTTTGATCTGGTCCATTCCGGTGATCTTGCTGTTGAGCGCGTCCCGCTCTTTTTCTAAGGACTCGTATTCTTCTTGCTGCTGTGGGTCGCTGCGCTTCATACCGTCCAGCCGGTGCTGAATATTGTCCTTTTGCTGTTGCAGGCCCTTGTAATCCCGGTCAAGTACGATTCGGTTGGCGCGGTCCCGGTCGGTCGCCGGGAGCCCATTCATGGCGCCGATCGCGCCCGGCCGGTCACGAATGAGAATATCCCGCCCGGCATTCGACAGGGTCGCCCACCACGCGGCGTTCTGCGCCGGGGTCGCGTTCGGCGGTGGCTCCGGCAACGTCAAGCCGGGATCTTTCATCCCGTCCGCAGCGGCGGCCGTGACCGTCGATTCGTCCCCGGTGCCGAACTGCCCCGCCGCCGCCCGGTCCAGCACCGACGCCAGATCGGCGTCGATATCGTTGGCTGTGCGCAGGACCTGCGCCACCTCGTCCACCAGTTGCGTGCGTGTCCTTGCCCGGTCCTCCGGGTGCAGGTCGAGCGGCACTTGCTTGCCCGCGAAGGTGTCGACGAGACAACCAGCGTCGGTGATCTGGAACCCGTACTTGCGGGCCAGCTCTTCGGCGTTAGTGAGGGCGTGCTGGACACCGGTGATCGCGTCGGCGGCCTGCGCGACCGTCTTGCCCAGGATGGCGGCGCCGGCGGCGATGGTGTCCAGACCGTGCATCAACGCGCGGTGCTGGGTGCCCGCGTCGTCCGACGCTGGTCCGCTCCACCCCTCAATCGGCAAGGTCTTGCCGTAGTCGTCGCCGGAATGGATGAGGATCTGGGTCCGGATCTGCAGAACGGAGAAAATCTCGTTCAGCGTGCCGGGGCTCCATCGCCGGACGTCGGCCAGTGACACCATCAGCGCGGCCCCCGCATGCTCGGCGCGGCGGACGGAAACACCCCGGCGGCGGTATGGTCACCCTGCTGGTAGCGATCGGCAGCGGTGTTCAGGCTGTCCGCGAAGTGCTGCGCTTCGCTGCACCACTCGGTGAACGTCGCCGCCAACGCTTCCTGACATCGCCCGGCCGAGGCCGCTGCTGTACCGCCCGGCACCGCTGCACCCACCCGCCCCGCCGGTTCCGCGCAATCCGCACCACGCAGGACGCCTACCTTCTCACCAGCGGATCTGCCAGCCGCTCTCAGCGCGTCCGGCACCGTTGTGAACCCCATCTCGACCCCTCCCCGTGATCAATCCATCACAGGCTACGGGACGACCGCCGGTCAACTCCACCACCGGCGCGGCACCCCCGCAGACCTACCCATCCCGACACGGAAGATCTACTCAGGGGGTTGGTGAGTAGTCCTACTCAGGGGCACGGCTCCGCGTTGCCGGTGTCTCTGGGCGGGGCGGTTTGTGCAATGAGTCCGTCCAGATGTGCGGCGAGTGCCGCCGCGCTCCGAGGCGGCACGGTGCCCGCTTCCATCGCCTGCCGCAGCTTTCCGGCGGCCTCGACCAGAACGGCGCGCAACTGAGCCGCACGGTCGATCTCGGGAACCTCTGGTCGCTCCGGCGGAATGCTGTCCGTCCCCGTCATCGGGCCTCGTCTCCCTGCTCCCGGTTGATTCAATCGGGAGCACGCTTGGTTACCTACTTGTCACCTGCGGATCTGGCTTAGGTGCGGCCTGTCGGCCGCGCAGTCGTCTCGACGCGAGCGCGGCCGGCGGTCACCTCCCCAGCCAGGACTGACAGGGGCGTGAGGTCGTCAAGGTCCCGCTGGGACTCGAGCGAACCGGCCAGCCTGCGCACTTCCCGGTTGAGCCAGTCGATCGACTCCCCGCGCGATAGAGCGGTGCGGCGAAGCAAGGGCGTGGCCCTCGTGTAGGAGCCTGCATGCTCGTTGACGAGGAACGCGCCCATGTTGTAATGCGGGCAATACACCACCGGCGGTGAGTCGTCCATCATGAACGTGGCGAACGCCCCGACCAGCACCGCGTTCCGGGGATCGCGGCGACGCAGGACGCGGACACCGATACTGCGGGACATCGTTGCCGTGTCGACGATGAAGCGCAATTGCCGGAGCATGACCTCCTCATCCGCGAGCGGATGGCGAATCGCTTCATCGCCGATAAAGAACTCCGCCGGAACCGGGTCGCCGCCGAACAGGGCACCTCGACGCCGCATCCGAGCCTCCACATGCTCGTCGAGTTTCTCGGAGCTGAACGCCTTGGCATCACAGGTCAGCCGCGCATAGTCGGGAATCTGCAACAGATCCGGGATCACCACAGGCGCCCACACCGTCATCGAGGCAGCGGCGCGTTCATGGGCCACCAGCGCCGCGAAGTGCCCAGGGCTGGACTGCGGCCCCGCCGTGAACCAGTCAGGACCCACGGCCCCGAACGCAAGGGCCAAAATCCACTTCTTCACCTCACCGGTCACCCCCAACGCGCCCAGCACCCCGCCCACATCCTCAACCGCAGGCACCCGCGAACCACTCTCCCAATTCGACACGTGCCCCGGAGCCCGGCCGATCCGCCGCGCCAGCTCCCGCAACCCGAACCGGGCACCCACCCGGGCATCACGCAACGCCGCACCCAGGACCCGGGCTCGCGGGGACAGCATCTCCGTACTCTTCATCGCTGATCGCTTCCCCACTGAGCAGGCAAGCAGCATGATTGCCCCGAAATGGCGCACAGCCCGAACAGCTTATCCATATGTCCGCCGTGGACGGCATCGATTCCCTGTGCTGCGACCTGCTGCCTTTCTTTGGCCGGCTCTGGTCCGGGCGGCTTGAGTCCCATACCTTGATTGTTCCTTAAGCTTCAGTATTCTGGTGGGTTGGATGTTCATTCAAATTTGCTCTTGAGGTGCACGGCGTAAACGTCCGCGTGAGCTGTAAAGCTCAGTCGATCGAGCATCAGGTCTTGCAACAGGGCATTGTGCGACAAGTGGCGGAGGCTGGGAACGACGACGTGATGCGAATCCGTATGAATAAGCTCAACCACGAGTTCTTCAAATGCCTCACGTGAACCGCAGTTGAACTCGGAAAAGAATCGGACGAAATAGAGCCCACGAGCCTTGGCGTATCTAACTACTTGGTTCTCAAGTCGACAAACCTTGCGGTCGGGAACATTGCACGGAACGCGCATGTAGCCGTAGGTGGATCCTATCGCCATCCTCGGGGCGTCGAGGACCGCCGCCAGCCCTGAGTTGCTCATACGTTCTTACCTCGATTTCTATTCCCACGCTGAGAGCTTTTAGTATGCGTCGTAGGGTCGCCACTCGATGCACGTCGGCCGCTGTCGTGTCTCCAGCCATTCAATCAACGCCGCACGCGCATCCAGGATCGGAATGGCGGCTGTGCGCGGGAAGACTGCGCCCGTCGAGCCATTGAAAATCAGATTCACGTCAGGAAGCGGGCGGCGTGAGTTGAACGAGTTAGTGATCGGCATGTCAGGATCGCGGTTGTTCATGTAGTTCAGCGCCGCGAAGCCCGTCGGAGGGGAGACACTGATTCGGAATTGCTGGTCAGGAAAGGGCCCACTTTTGCCGTGGTGGAATTCGACATCGCCGACCATGAGTGTTGTTTCCCAGTCAACGTGGTCGGTCTTCAATATTTCGTCAATAAGCTGAGTCGATTCCTGCATTCCGCTCGTGACGCGGGCTACGCCAGTGCTGAGGGATGCCGTAAGAATCATGGGTCACGTCGCCGTTCAGTGAGGGGCCTTCCAGGCCGGGAGCGCCCCGGCCTTGCGTGTCCAACCGTCACGCCGCGTGGTAACGCGGTCTATATCGCTGTGAGCATGCAGCATGCCCAAGGCGGCATAGCACCAGGTCGGCGCATGATTTCGCCCGCATGCCGTTCACTCACCGGTGCGACACTGTCACCCCTATGTAGGCTGGTCAGAGGAGGTTCAGCACCAGCAGGCGACGGAGAGATCCGATGAGCTCACCCAGCGGTCCGCAGCACCGCGCGGCCGGCACGTCCGGCGACCGTCGCTGCCCGGGATGCGGGACGGCCCTTGCCGCCGACAACACAGCTCGCCTGTGCAGCAAGTGTCACCGGGAGCAGCGTGACCAGTTGCGAACACCTCCGGTCCAGCTACGGAACGAGTTTTTCGAGACGGACGAGTTCCGTGCCGCGTTCGACAGCCAAGACATCGGCAAGGTGTTCAAGGCTTACCGGAATCATCCTCGCCACCTCCAATTGTTCGGCAAGGCACTGAATCAGGAATTGCTGGGCCGGTGGCTCGGGCTCACACAGGCCCAGGTAAGCAAGCTTGAAAACGGTAGCAAGTCGGAACAGAATCTTGACACGCTGCGAAACTACGCAAAGACGCTTTATTTGCCGCGTCACCGGCTGTGGTTTGACTTCCCAGGGCAAACCCGGCTCGCGGTTTCGAGTAATTCAACAAGCGAGAACAACGGTCCCGACACGCAGACAAGCGGCTTGATCACTCCGGAGCAGCGCGATGAACTTCTCATCGTGAATACCGGATTGGACACACTGGAGCTGCTTCGACGCGTCCGAGCATCGGCGATCGATTCGTCAACTATCGACGCACTCAACATCACTGTCGAACAATTATGCTGCGATTACCCGCACGCGGACGCCCGGCAACTGATGGCGAGCGGTAAAGAGTGGCTTGCCAAGATGACCGAGCTACTGGACAACCGCCTAACACTGGCCCAGCACCGTGACGTGCTTACACAAGCGGGAATGTTGGCATTGCTGGTGGGTTGCCTTGAGTACGACGTCGGCGACGCGCGTGCAGCCGAGTCGACTCGGCGCATGGCAATGGAGCTCGGTAAGGAAGCCGACGATCCCGGGATCGTCGGCTGGGCGAACGAAATGCTGGCCTGGTTCCACCTGACGGCAGGGAACTATCGCGCCGTCATTCCGGCTGCCGAATCCGGCACCATCGCCGCACCGTCGCATTCGGTCGCCGTTCAGCTCTACGGCCAGCAAGCGAAGGCTTTCGCGCGCATGGGAATGGTCGAGGAAGTTCACCAGGCGCTCGACAAAGGCAGCGCGCTCCTGGGCCGATTGCCATACCCGGACAGGCCGGACAACCACTTTGTGGTCGACCCGGACAAGTGGGATTTCTACGCGATGGACACGTACCGGATTGTTGGCGAAGACCAGCTCGCGCAACGCAATGCCGAAGAGGTCATGCGGCGAAGCGTCAACTCCGAAGGCGTTCCGGTGGCGCCCATGCGTATCGCCGAAGCTCAGCTCACGCTCGCCGTGATCGCGGCGCGGCGTGGCGCGGTGGACGAGGCCGCAACGCTGGGTATTCAGGCGCTGCAGAACGGCCGTCAGAGCCGCCCGACGCTGCTCATGGTTTCTGCCGAGCTGGAGAACGAGCTGGACACCTACGGCGCTGACGCAGGCGGGGACTTCCGGGAGCTGTTCGGCGACGTGAGGCGCGCCCAGTAGCCCCGTATTCTGCCGGAGAATATCCGGGATCTCAACATTCTTTTCTGGAATATCCTGCACATCAAACCTGCCCTTGACCTGCGTATATGCTGGCCGGGGATATGTTATTCGCGCCTTGACATAGTTGTTTTCTGGTGTTGGTCGCTTACTTGATGGCACGGCCCGCAAAAGCGGGTCGGAGTCTAAGAGAAAGGCCCCAACATTATGAAAAAAACAACGAACTACACCGGTGTTCCGGTGGTGTTGTCGATCCGTCAGGCCGCGTGGACGCTGGGTGTCCCGGAGTCGTGGGTGTGTGCGGCGATCCGGCGCGGCACGCTGCGTGCGACGCGTCGTCGTTCCCGGCTGGTGGTCCCGGCCGCCGAGGTACGGCGCGTGCTCGATAGCGGTGGTGCGCAATGACCGGCTACGAGGAGATGGCTGCTCAGCTTGACCGGTACGCCGCCGTGCCCGGCGACGTGCTGCGCGAGGTGGTGACCGGGGATGGTCTGTGTTTCTGGGCGTTCGACCGCACCGACATGCCCGCACTGTCCGGGCAGGACTCGCCGGACCGGGAGCTGGCAGCCCGGATGTGTGCCGGATGCCCGGTGATCGACCAGTGCCGCGAATGGGAGTTGCGGACGGCAGGGCCGGACACGGTCGGGGTGTGGGACGCGTTGCCGGAGACGGACCGGCGCGCTCTGTATCGGGTGTGGGCACGCCGCCGCGCGGGTGGTGATGTGCGATGACGGTCAACTTCACGCCCACACAGATCCTCGCCGGGATCGGGGTGCTGCTCGTCCTGGTCGCGGTCTGGCGCTACAGCGCGCGCAAGGCGCGCCGGGCCGCCGACGCGGCGCGGGCGAGTTCGCGGGTGGTGTCACTGGCCAGTCGGGTGCTGCTCACCGGTGCCGGGTTCGTGGGCGTTCAGTGGCTCGTGCTCGCCCACGTGCACAACCCGACGCTGGTGCTGGTGGTCCTCGGGGTGCCGGACCTGATCGCGGCGTATGTCCTGACGCGGGCGGTGACGGTCACCTCAATGGACACCACGAGCACCGGTGCGTCGCGTCGTCGGGGTGGTGGTCGCCGATGACCCCAACCACCCAGAAATCAACATCCCCGGCGGTGCCGGGGCGGGCGCGGCGGCTGGCCGAGGACGCCCGTGAAGCGGCTGAGGTCCGGCGCTGGCAGACCCACCCCGACGTGGTGGCGCTGCGCGTGGAGCGCGTCCGGACACAGGTGGACCGGTTGTGCTGGTCGGGGATCGTGCTCGGGCTGGCGTTCACCACGGCGAATGTGCAGTGGTTCGCCGCGTCCGGTTCGGCCGTGGGGTCGTTGCCGTGGCTGACCGCGTGGTTGCTCGATCCGACGGTGTGCCTGGTTCTGCTGGCGATCCTGCGGGCGGAGCAGGTCACCGCGCGGTACCAGGTCCACACCGGGGCGTGGGTGCGGGCGGCGAAGTGGCTGACACTGGCCGCCACGTACGTGATGAACACCTGGTCATCGTGGGTTTCCGGGTCGCCGGCCGGGGTGGTGCTGCATTCGGTGCCGCCGCTGGTCGTGTTCGTCGCCGCTGAGGCCGTGACCGACGTGCGGGACAAGCTCACCGACGCCGTGACCGTCGCGCTCGTGAACGCCACCGGCCACGCCCACGCAGTGGCAGGTCGGGAACCGGCCGCACCGGATCGCGAACCGAACACATCAGCCCCCGAACCGAACATGCCCGGTCGTGAACTGGACGCGCAGGCGGCACCGCCGGACGGGCCACGTCCGGCCCGTGCTGTCCGGCGGAGGTTGTTCGCGGACTACCTCACCGACGCCCGCGCCGCGTGGACGCCCGAGGTTGACCTCACGCCGTTGTGGGTGCGGGAGGTCACCGGGTGTTCCCGGGGTGTGTCCTCCCGGATCGCGGCCACCCTGACGGCTGAGTCCGGTGAGGGGGTGCGGCGCGATGGCTGAGAACACTCCGGAGAAGGAGCATGAGCGCGCCGCGCTGCCCCCGGGCGGTGGCCGGGAGGTCGAGCAGGTCGGCCCGGTCCTTGACGGTGTACTGGTCGACGACACGTTGCCCCAGCCACGTAGGCGGGCGGTGCCGCGCCGGGTGTCGGAGTGGCAACGGGTCGCCGACGCGGCCGGGCGGCTGTGGCGGTCCGGGCCGATGGTTCGCATGCGGTCGCTGGCCGCGTACCGGGTGCGGAAGGCTCCGGCGGATCTGCTGCGGCTGGTGTGGTTCGTGCTACGCGGGAACGGGCGGTGGCTGGTCAAGTTCTGGAGCTGGGCCACCTACGCCGATCTGCGCGCGGACGCCCGCCAGGCGCGACTGGCCGGGGACCGCGACGCGCGCCGTACCGCGCAGGAACTGATCCGCTCCGACGCCACCGCGCGGTGGGCCAAGCTCGGCATCGCGCTCCGCCGGTTGGTGGTCACAGTGCGGGTGGCGGCACCGGTCGCGGCGGTGTTGTGGCTGGTGGATTCGGTGATGACGCGGGGCGACATGTGGACCTGGCTCGCGAACGTCTACACCGGACTCGACACGGCCTGGTCGGTGCTGACCGCGGTGGTGCCGGTGGTCCTGTGTGGACTGCCGGTGGTGTGGGCGGCGGCGGCGGCGTTCGAGGGCCGCGACCGTAGCCCTGGTGCGGGGTGGCTGGTCCAACCCGACCGGGACGATGCCGACTCGTGGATCGACGAACGGATGATCAGCAAGGCGTTGGCGCACTTGGGTATCGCGCCATTGAACCGGTTCTTCAAGGACGGCGGCGAACTCGTCTACACCGTGGCGGCGCGCACGGACGGGGACGGCACCTACGCCCAGATCCGGCTACCGTTGGAAGTCGCCGCCGACAAGGTCGCCGCCCGCCGCTCCCAACTTGCGGCGAACCTCGGACGGGCGTCGCTGGAAACGTGGCCTACCAAGGGAGACGAAGACGGCATCCTCGACCTGTGGATCGCAGACAAGGGCGTCCTGCGGGGCGGTGCCGGCGAATGGCCGCTGGCCGAGGACGGACAGGTGGATCTGTTCGAGGGTGTCCCGTTCGGACTGTCGCAACGCGGCCTGGTCATCAACGCGCCGCTGATCGGGGTCAACTGGCTGATCGGCGGACGCCCGGGGCAAGGCAAATCCAACGCGTTACGGACCCTGCTGCAAGGTGCGGCACTCGATCCGACGGCGGAGTTGTGGGTGTTCGTGATGGGCGAATCCCCCGACTTCGACCCCTTCCAACCCCGCCTGACGCGCTACGGGATGGGGATGGACGACCGGGTGGCCGAAGCCGCCACCCAGGCACTCGCGGATCTGCTGACCGACATGGAGCGGCGCGGCAAGATCCTCGGGGAACAGCCCGGCCGCCCGCCGAAGGTCTCGCGCAAGCTCGCCGACAAACCGGGACTCGGGTTGCATCCGCTGGTGTGCGGGATCGACGAATGCCACGAACTGTTCCAGCACCCCACGTTCGGCAAGAAAGCCGCCGAACTCGCCGTACGACTGATCAAGCGAGGACGCAAGTACGGCATCACCCTGTTGCTGGCCACCCAGTCACCGACGAAGGACAGCATCCCCCGCGAAGTCACCCGCAACATCGGATGCGGGGTCGCGTTCTCCGTGGCCGATCAGGTCGCCAACGACGGGCTACTCGGGTCCGGGAAGTACGCGGCCGGTATCCGCGCGACCGAACTGCGGATGAACACCGACCGGGGAACCTGTGTCGCGGTCGGCATCACCGACGAAACATTCGAACTGGTGCGCACCTTCTACGTCGCGTTCGAGGACGGCATCGACGACGTCACCCCGATCATCATCCGTGCCATGGCGTTGATCCAGGAGGCAGGCCGTCACGTCGAGTCCGGCACACGGCCGCAGATCGAGGCCGCCGCGCCCGTCGTGGTGGCCGATCACCTCGCCGACATCGCCGCTGTGCTGGACGGTGAGGCGCGGGTGCGGACACAAACGGTGATCGCGCGGCTCATCAGCTACAACCCGGCCGAGTACGAGTCCTGGGCATTCGCCGACCTGACAGCAGCGCTGACCCCCTATGGGCAACGCCCCCGCAAGGTGCGCGGACACATGTACGTCCACGCCGCCGACGTGGCCCGCGCACAAGCCCGCCGCGACACCGCCGACGGTCGGCAGAGCGGCGGGGAGGACACGGGGGAGGTACCCGGGACCGGGGGAGTTCTCCCCCCAGCCTCCCCCACCCCGAATCCCCGCGTTGACCACGAGAAACACGGTGAGGGGAGGTGGGGGACCCGCCGCCGGCCAACCCCCGAAACGGGCCGAAATGCGAGTGATTCGCCGGACGCACGCGGGTCCCTCCCTCCCCGCGACGCGAACGACGAGACGGACGGCGAGGACCGGGGGCGCGATGGCTAGCCACCGCGCCGGACGCCCGGCACCCACTACGGCCACGACACGACGACACACCACGCGAGGACGCGATGAACAAGCCCGCACCCACCAGGACAGCACCCACACCACGGCCAGCAGCGAGCCCGCACCGGAGACGAACGAGGCAGTACCGGTCGCGCGGGAGACCTACGCACAGCAACAGGCACGGCTCGACGCCGAAGCGGTCGACCGGTGGGCCGTGATCGTTGTGGACTGGCCACCGATGACAGAGGTGCAGATCCGTGCCCTTGCGGTGATCCTCAACCGCATCGACGCCCGCCAGGCCCAGCAACCGCCGGGCGGCAACAGGAACGGCTGACCGCCCGGATACAGCAACGGTGGCTCACCAACCCCTCAAGGGCTGGTGAGCCACCGTTCGCGTGCTCCGGCCCGCCAATCAGGACCCGGTTAGCCGCGCCGTCGGGCCAGGCTGGCAGGGTTCCACACGGACGTGTTTCGGGTTTGAACGTGCGGACACGGATCTAGCGCATTGATCCAGCCTCCAGCAATGCACGGTTGCGCGCGGCCTCGTCCACGGTGACGTTGAGCGTGACCGGCCACCCCTGGACCTCGCCCACATAGGTGAGGATACCGACCTCGTGCGGCGATTGCGCGGGCTTGAGAACGAGATTCAGCGTCTCCGCCCAGCGGGTCAGACGCGCGGACTTCTGCTCGTTCGGGCAGTCGTGCGGCGGATACCCCTTGATGGTGCGCAGAAAGAACGTCCACCGCAGCGGATGATCACGCAAACCAGGGTCTTTCGCGGACGCGACCTCGTCGGCCCATGCCTGCAGCGCCTCGTCCAGATGTGGGTCAAGAAAGACGCCCATGTGGTTTTCCCTTCTCAGCAGCAATTGACCCCAGCAGTGTGCTACGACCACAGTGGGACACCACCGGGTGACCTGCGAGATGACATGCAGTGACCTCTACCGGCCGTCCGGCCGACTGGCTACCCCTGCACCGCCTGCTCGGCCGCTGGGCGGGACGCCGTGCGGCGGCCCGCGTTGGACTGGCAGGGCTCGACGCGGACACGTTTCGGGTTGAACGTACGGAAGCCGGTCCGGTCCGAGGGGTCGACGTAGAGGGAGTCCCGGCCGAGTGCGTCGGTGAGCATGGCGCGTTGCTCGCCGATGTCGGCGGCGTCCCACTTCTCGGCCGCTTCTTCGCGGCTCATCGCTTCGGTGGGGCCTTCCGGGTTCCCGCCGGTCAACTCCTCCCGCACGGCCTCCAACCGCGCCAGGTCAGCGATCAGCGGCTCATTCGCCCGGTCGAACGCCTTGTCCGACATCTTCCGCGCGCCCCACTTCGCGGCAATCGCCTCCTGCCGCGTCTCACACTCGGCGATCTCCCGATCAACCTCGGCCAGCCGATCGGAGATCCGCGCCCGAGCTGCCTTGATCGCCGCCGCGTGCGTCTTGTCCGACATCCGGGCGAGCACCATCCCCCGGATCTCCCGGTCCACCAACCGCACGTCCGCCGCGACCTTCCCGCACCCACCACGCGCCTTCGTGCACGCATACTGCCGCCGCCGCTCCCCGTCCGGATACTCCCCGACATGCGGACGCCCAGACAGCTTCTTGCCACACCGGGGACACGTCGCGATCCCCGACCCGACATACCGCAGCCCCGGCTGCCGCCCGCGCGTGCGCCCGGCATAGAGCGCACGCAGCCGCTCAAACTCGACCGGGTCCACGATCGGCTCACCCGGCATCGTCCCCACGATCTCGCCCTCGTGCTCGATCAACCCCGCGTTGCGTGGCCGCAACAACAGGTCCCGGACCTTCGTCGGGCTGAACAACCCGCCAGTCACCGTACGCAACCCGGCCGCGTTCCACTCTTCACTCAACTTGACCTGAGACACCCCGGCCAGTACCGCACTGGTCCCGGCGCGCAGCGCGACCCGCTCCCGCTCCACCAACGCCGCCGACACCGGCTCCCGGGTATCGCGGCCGTCCTCGTCCATGGCCTCGTCCTTTGGGACGGTCCGGTCCAATCCGGGGAACCCGAATGTGCGGCCCTGGTTGTGCGGAATGCCTTTGCGGCGCAGGACATCGAACCGGCGTGAGATCCGCTGTGACGCCTCATCGGAGTTGCGCTGGTTGTGCGCGACCTCCTGCCGCAACTGGAACCGGTCGTTGTAGTCCGACAAGTCATACCGGCCATGCGAGGACGCGACCGTGAACGAGTCGTAGCCCTCGATCAGCTTGAACATGTCCTCCAGGTCCGGCGACTGACGCCACCCCCGGTCCGTGTTCCACAACACCACGCCATCACACGCCCGCGCGGCGACCCGCTTCATGATCCGTTCCCACCCCGGACGGTGCACCTTCGGATTCCACGCCGAGAGCTTCGGGTCGGAGATCTCCTCACCCAGCACACCGCCCAACCGCTCGATCACGTCGCGGTTGTCGGCGTGCTGGGTCTCGCACTTCTCCAGCTTCCCCGCCTGATTACGGGACAGCCGAGCGTACGAGTCCAAGATCGGCTGTCGACCGTCCTGACCTGCGCTAACCTGGTGTGAGTGAGCCATACCAACTACGGTAGGTCGTCAAGTGACGGTTCGCTAGAACCGGCATAAACACTCACGAGTCCTTGCGCGCCCGCCGAGCCTCCCGCGATGGTTGCCTCCATCACTAAGTTGACTCGTTGCACTTTTTTACCGAGTCTGCTTTCATGGGGAGCGACAGAGAGGAGCCATCATGAACTCACCACCACCCACCCAAGCCAGGATCACCGTGATCGGCGCCGGCCCCGGCGGGCTGACCTGCGCCCGAATCCTTCAGCAGCACGGCATCGCGGTCACCGTCTACGACCGCGACCCGGGCCCCGAAGCCCGCAACCAGGGCGGCAGCCTCGACCTGCACGCTGACAACGGCCAGATCGCCCTGCGCGAAGCGGGCCTGCTCGACGAATTCTTCAAGCTGGCCCGCCCCGAGGGGCAGGAGATGCGCAAGCTCAGTCTGGACGGCGAAGTCACCTTCCAGCAGCTGCCTGCGGCCGACGACCTGTTCAAACCGGAGATCGACCGCGGCCAGCTGCGCACCCTGCTGCTCGACTCGCTGCAGCCGGGCACCGTGCATTGGGGCCACGGCCTCGAGCGGGTCAGCGGCCCCGACGACGGCCCGCGGCAGCTGCACTTCACCGACGGCACCACCGTCGAGACCGATCTGGTCATCGGCGCGGACGGTGCCTACTCCCGCGTGCGCCCGTCCGTTTCCGACGCCATTCCCGGCTACACCGGGATCAGCTTCGTCGAAGCGTGGTTCTCCGACGTCGAAAACCGGCACCCCGAACTGTCCGAAATGGTCGGTCAGGGCGGCGCCATGGCGGGCGACGGCGAACGCGGGATGTTCGCCCAGCGCAACAGCGGGGACCACATCCGCGTTTACCTGATCCGGCAGACCCCGGCCGACTGGCTCGGCGCGAAGGGCCTGACCGCCGCGGACACCGACGGCGTCCGCGCCCTGCTGCTCGACGAGTACACCGGCTGGTCACCGCGCATGCGCCGGCTGATCACCGACAACGACGGCGCGTACATCGACCGCCCGATCCTCGCCCTCCCGGTGCCGCACACCTGGGACCACAACCCGGCCGTGGCCCTGCTCGGCGACGCCGCCCACCTCATGCCGCCGCTCGGCGTCGGGGTCAACCTCGCCATGCTCGACGCGTCGGAACTCGCGCTGGCCCTGGCGAACGCCGCCACCGTGGACGACGCTGTCCGCGTTTACGAAAAGACCATGCTGCCGCGTTCGATCGAGATCGCCGCCGCTCTCGAAGGCGCCGCCGAAGGCCTGCTCGAAGCCGACTGAGCTCACGCCAGGTGCAGCAGCCGGTCGATCCCGTAGGTGAAACGCGAGTCGAACGAGTCGTACGCGAGCAGTTGCACCCCGACCTTCGCCAGTGCCGGGAAAACGCCGGAATCCAGTGCAAGCCGGACGCCACGGTGTTCAGCGCAGCGTTGATCGACAGGGGCTCGTAACCACGCCGGTCGGTTCTTACCGAGAACCGCCGGCTTCACCAGGCCACGGTCTCCCCGCGGTAGTCGAGGTATTGCAGGCCGGCGCGGCCTTTCTGGGCCTCAACGGTGGTGACGAGGCTGGGAATGCTCTCGCCGATGGTGAGGCGGGCATGGGGACCGCCGAGGTCGGTCCGGACCCAACCGGGTGCCATCAGGAGCAGCGTCCGGGTGTCGTCCCGATGGCGGGCGGCGTAGCTGCGCATCAGCTGGTTGAGGGCAGACTTGCTCGCCCGGTAGATCTCGAAGCCGCCGCGTTCGTTGTTGGCGATGCTGCCCTGGCCCGACGACATGATCGCGAGAGTGCCGTCCGGGCCGACGAGTCCGCCGAGAGTTTCGATGACCCGCATCGGGCTCAGCGCGTTGGTGACCATGAGGCGGGTGAAGTCCTCGGTCGTGACGTCCGCGCTGGTTTCCTCCTGGGGATTGGTGATGCCCGCGTTCACGAAGAGCAAGTCGAACCGGCGGCCCGCGAGCCGGTCGCGCAGCGCCTCGACCTGTTCCGGCACGGTGATGTCCACGTGCTCGATCTCCAGCCGCCCGTCCGCGGTGTCCCGGAGATCGTGCAGCGCGGTGCGCGCGGAACCGCGGACGGTCGCCACGACGTCCGCGCCCCGGTCCAGGTACTCCGCGGCAAGCGCGTGGCCCAGGCCGCGCGAGGCGCCGATGAGGAGGACGGTTTTGTCGCTCACGCTCACTCCTTGATCCCGTACAGCGATTCAGCGTTGGCGCCGGCGATCTTCTGCCGGTCGCCGGCGTCGGGCAGGGTCTCCAGAAAATCGGCGACCTCGGAAGCTTCCATCCGGTGGAACGGATAATCCCCGGACAGCAGAATCCGATCGACGCTCGTGTACTCCAGCGCGTGACGCAGCAGCCGCGGGGTCAGCATGCCGCTCGTCGCGATGTGGATGTTGGTCGCGAAGTAGTCCGCGACGCGCCGTTCGAGGTGGGTCGCGACGTTGGACAGGCTGTCGGCCCGTTCGAGCGCGAACAGCAGCATTTCGCCCCAGTGACCCAGCACGATCTGCAGGTCCGGGTGCCGGTCGAAGGTGCCGCGCACGATCAGCCGAAGCGCGGCGAGCCCGGCCTCGATGTGCCAGCCCCAGCCGAAAGTGGCCAGCGAGAGCTCGAGAATCGGGTCGAACCCGCGGTAGGACGCGTCCCGCACGGCGGCCGGCGGAATCTGCGGGTGGAGGAACACGGGGCGCCCCAGACGGGCGGCGGTCGCGAGCAGGTCGTCGTACGCCGGGTCGTCGAGGGGGCGCTCGCCGCTGCGGCCATAGGACATGATCCCGACGTGGCCGGGCAGGTCGGCGGTACGCAGCAACTCGGCGACCGCCGCGTCCGGGTCGGGCATCGGCAGCGTGGTCATCGCCCGCAGCCGGGACGGATGACGGCGGACGGCCTCGGCCGCCCGGTCGTTCGCGTCACGGCAGAGCGCCACCGCCTCGCCGGCGGGAAGCCCGTGCGCGCCCGGCGGGGCGATCGAGAGGATCTGGACGTCGATGCCCGCCGCGTCCATCGCCTCGATGCGCTGGTCACCGATGTCCAGCAGCCGAGCGGGAATGTCCCCGCGGTCGTTCAGGACCACACTCGGGTCCCCTTCAGGCTGCGCCCGCAGCGCCTGGTCGATTTCCGGCGTGGTCCAGTGCTCTTCGATCGCGACGACTCGCATCAAGCTCCCTTTGGCTCATCTTCTGTTGAGCGAATCTACCGGTTCGCTCAACACCTGTAAAGTCACCCGGGTGAATGAGCCGAAGACGCGCGCGGCCCGGCGGGCCGCCACCGCGCAACGCATTCTCGAGGCGGCACAAGCGGAATTCGGCGAGCACGGCCGCGAGGGGACGACTGTGCGCGCGATCGCGCAACGCGCCCAGGTCGACCCCTCGCTGGTCATTCAGCACTACGGCACGAAAAACGACCTCTTCGCCATCGCCATCCAGCTGCCCGGCGAAAGCACCGACGACAACGTCGCCGACCACCTCGCGGACGTGCTCGACGTCCGCCTGGGCGAGCTGCCACCGGAAACCCGCGCGCTGGCGCGGTCGATGCTCACCACGCCGGAAGCCGCCAAGGCCATGCGGGACTTCCTCAACGAGCGCGTCACCAACCTCGCCCGCGCCAGCAAGCATGCCGACGCCGACCTCGAAGCCGCGCTGACCGTGAGCAGCATCCTCGGCCTCACGATCGCGCGGCACTTCCTCAAGCTCGACGCGCTCGCGGAGATTTCCGAGCAGCAGATCGAAAAAACAGTCCGGCCGTGGCTCACCGCGACCTGGGACCGCGACGCTAAAGCTTGAGCAGCAGCTCGGTCAGCTCGGCCGGCATCGTGACCATGCAGTCGTGGCCGGTCGGCAGCTGCCACACCTGCGACGGGGAGCCGTTGGGCTGGATCGCCGGAATCTCGCGCCGGCTGATGCCCGCCGGTTTCGCGCCGACACACTCGATGTACGTGCGCGAGATCGCGTTCACCGCCGGGTTGTCCAGCCGGACCGGCTGCTGCAGGCAGAGCACCGGCTGGTCCGAGAGCATCTCGCGCAGCCAGGCAATGTCCGCCGGGTCGGTCACCCCGAACAGGCCGAGCGGCGGCGGCTGCTCCGGCAGCGGCGGAATCCGCCAGCTGCCCGCCTGGTCGATCATGGCCTGGGTGACGGGCATGACGTCGATCGCGGTCTCGCCGTCCTTCGGGACCATCGCGTCGAGGTACACCAGCTGCGCGATCCGGTCCGGCACCTGGTTGGCGACGGACGAGATGACCAGCCCCGCGTAGCTGTGGCCGACGAGGATCACGTCGGTCAGGTCCTGTTCTTCGATCAGCGTGACGATGTCGTCGACGTGGGTGTCGAGCCCCACCTCGGGGCTGAGCAGATGCGCCTTGTCGCCGTAGCCGGTCAGCGACGGCGCGAGCACCCGGTGCCCGGCCGACTCCAGCAGCGGCGTGACCCGCTCCCACGCCCGGCCGCTGTGCCAAGCGCCGTGGACCAGCAGAAATGTAGACATGATGGGTTGGATCTTCCTTCTTCGAAGCGCGTGGGCGCACGGAAAAATGGCGGTTCCCATCCGTAACCAGGTACTCTTCAGGAACCACAACCATGGTGACTCCCCGGTACCGCCGGGGGCAATACGGCACATTCGGGTGCCCCGGTTCCTTGGAGGTAACCATGACCACGCCGCCGGACGAGGAGAACCTGACCTGCCGGCCCCGGGTCGTGCTCGGCATCGTCGGGGACCGGTGGTCGCTGCTGGTCGTGCGCAACCTCCGGCTGGGCCCGCGCCGGTTCACCGAGCTGAAGCGCGAAACCACCGGGATCAGCCAGCGGATGCTCACCGTCACCCTGCGCAGCCTGGAGCGCGACGGCATCCTGACCCGGACTGTCCACAATGTAATGCCGCCGCACGTCAGCTACGAGCTCACGCCCATGGGCCGAACCCTGCGCGAAGCCGCCATGCCGCTGCTGGAGTGGAGCACCGCCCACCTGGACCGCATCGACGCCGCCCGCGCCGAATACGACGCCCGCAGCTAGCCGAGCCGGACCTCGCTGGAGCGGGATTCGATGGCGTCGAGGGTCGCGAGAGTGGCGTCGTCAAAGGAAATCCCGGCGACGGCCAGGTTGGCTTCGAGGTGGGCGAGGTCGGCGGTGCCGGGGATGAGCAGCACGTTCGGCGCGTGGTGCAGCAGCCAGGCCAGGCCGACCTGCGACGGCGTGACGCCCATCGACTCGGCCACAGCGTGCACCGCCGGTTCGTCGGCAACCTTGGGCATTCCCGCGAAACCGCCGCCCAGCGGGAAAAACGGCACCCAGGCGACTCCCTCGGAGACGCATAACCGCAGCTGGTCCTCGTCGTCACGGGAGACGACGCTGTAGGCGTTCTGCACGCAGGCGATGCCGGCCGGCAGGGCGCGGCGCAGGCCGTCGGAAGTGACGCAGCTCAGCCCGATCGCGCCGATCTTGCCCTCGTCGCGCAACGCGGTCATCACCTCGAGCTGATCGTCGAGGTCAACCACCTGCTCACCCTCGGGACGCAGGCCAGGGCCGGAATCGAGACGGCGGAGGTTCACCACCGCGAGCCGGTCGACGCCGAGGCTGCGCAGGTTGTCCTCGACGCTGGCCCGCAGCTGCTCGGGCCGCTGCGCGATGCGCAACGGCACCCGCCCGCCCGGGTTCGGGTCGGCCCCGACCTTGGTGACGACCAGCACGTCGTCCTCGGGGCGCAGCACCTCGCGAATCACCTCGTTGGCGAAGCCGAACCCGTAGAACTCCGCGGTATCAACGTGATTCACGCCCAGCTCGAGTGCGCGCCGCAGCAACGCGACAGCCTCTTCACGGCGTTCGGACAGGCGGCCGAGCTGGGCCGCGCCATATCCGAGCCGGGACACAGTACGGCCGGCGAACGAAGCAGTAGTGGTGGTCATGAGCAGCAACGTACAACCACTGACTGACAGATGGCAACTTCTGTCACTCGATACCTGACAACCTGACAGAGTCTGCCATCTGTCAGACTGTCGACGTACGTTCGCTCTCGAGGAGACAAGGAGTCCAGATGCGCCGGGAGCCACTCGATCCGGAGACGATCCTGTCAGCCACCGAGGACGTGCTTCGCCGCCACGGCCCGGAAAAGGCCACGGTGCTCGACGTCGCCCGGGTCCTCGGCGTGAGCCACGGGAGCGTGTACCGGCACTTCCCGTCCAAGGCCGCCCTGCGCGAGGCCGTGATCCAGCGCTGGCTCGACCGGTCGCGAGCGGACTACACCGTGGCGGTCCGGGAGGCCGGCGCAGAACTGCCGCCGCCCGAGCGATTACGCGGGCTGCTCACCACCATCTTCAGCCTGAAATGGGCGAAGGCGCAGGAAGACCCCGAGCTGTTCGAGACTTTCCGGGTGCTGGCGATGGAGCACAGCGCGGTGCCCTCGGCCCACGTCGCCAACCTGCTCGCGCAGATCCGCGCCGTGGTGGCCGACGGCATCAACGGCGGCGACTTCGCCGACGGCGAGCCGGACGTGCTCGCGCGGGCCATTTTTGACGCCACCAGCCGCTTTCACAGCCCGATACACGCCGAGGAGTGGCGCTCCCCCGAGATCAAGGCGGAGTCCGAGGCCGTCATCGCGCTGATCCTCGACGGCCTGAAGACCCGGTAGTCACCGGAGCTTGAGCCGTTTGCCGATCACGATCAGGCTGGCCACGCTGACCGCCGCCGAGAACATCACCCAGAACGCGGGCGATTTCGCGTCACCGGTGGCGCTGACCAGCCAGGCCGAGGCCAGCGGGGTCAGGCCACCGAAGATCGCGACGCCGATGTTGTAGCCCAAGGACATCCCGGTGGCGCGCGTTTCCGTGGGGAACAGGTCGCCCATCAGCGACGCCATCGGTCCGTAGTACGCGGCCTTCAGCACGGACAGGAAACCCACGGCAGCAAGCAGAATGCCCAGCGCCGGGGCGACCACGATCGCCGCGAAGAGCCCGTACACCGTGACCAGCACGCCGATCGCGGCCGGCAGCATGATCGGGACCCGCCCGGCCTTGTCGGAGTAATAGCCGGCAATGGGCGTCACCAGCAGCAGCATCACGCCGCCGATCATGGTCGCCGCGAACCCGGTGGAACCCGGCAGTCCCAGGGTTTTGATCGTGTACGTCGGGATGTAGGTGATGAGGTAGACGATGCAGGTGGACACCGCGAGCGTGCCCATGGTGAGCACCACCCGGGCCTTCTGGGTTTTCCTGATCGTCCGCACCGGCCGGGCGGTCTCGCCGGCCCGCCGCGAGGCGACGAATTCCGGCGATTCCGGGACGTGGCGCCGGATGTAGAGCCCGGCCGGGCCGATCAGCAGGCCGACCAGGAACGGGATGCGGAATCCCCAGGAGTCGAGCTGCTGGTCGGTGAGCGTGCTGGTCAGGACCGTGCCCACGACCGCGGCCAGCAGCGTGGACACCGACTGGGTGGTGAACTGCCAGCTCGCCGCGAACCCGCGCCGGTGCGGCAGGTGCTCGATCATCAACGAGGTGGCGCTGCCGAACTCACCGCCGGCCGCGAACCCTTGCAGCAGCCGGGCGAGCAGGATGCCGAGCGGGGCCAGCACGCCGATCGACGACGCGGGTGGCATCACCACGATCAGCAGCGTGCCCAGGAACATCAGGCCGATCGACAGCGTCAGCGCGGGTTTGCGCCCGGCCCGGTCCGAATACGGCCCGATGACGAGGGCGCCGAGCGGGCGTACCAGAAAAGAGACCGCGAACGTGCCCAAGGTCAGCAGCAGCGAAACTCCTGCGTCGTGAGCCGGAAAGAACACGCGCGCCAGATAAACCGAAAAGAATGCGTAAACGGTGATGTCGTACCATTCGATCGCGTTGCCGACACAGGCCGCGGCGATGATCTTTCCCGGACTGGTCCGGCGGGCTTCGCCAGTGCTGCTCGCCGCGACGACTTGCTGTTCCTCGCTCATGGGTCAAGCCTTTCCGGCAAGTGACGGTCAGGGGTGGCGCGGCGCCCAGACCTCACGGGTTTCGGCGAGATCGCTGTACAGGCCGGCCATGATCTGCAGTCCCTCCCGCGAAATCGAAACCAGGGCGTGTTCGTCCGGCGCGTGCTGGGCGCAGGCGGGATAGGAATGCGGGACCCAGACGGTCGGCAGGCCGAGGGTGTCGGCGAAGACGCTGTTCGGGATCGAGCCGCCGAGATTCGGGAGCAGCGCGGGCTTTTTGCCCAGCGTCCGCTCGATGGACGCCAGCACCAGCCGCACCGCCGGGTGATCGGGATCGAGCCGGGTGGCCGGCATGACGTGCGCCACCTCGACTTCGATGAACGGAAAACCCAGCGCGGCCAGGTGATCCCGGACCTTATCCGCGAAATCGGTGACGTCGGTGCCGACCACGAACCGGATCTGCAGATGGGCGACCGCGGCGGCCGGGATGGCGTTGACCGGCGCGTCGGGATCGCCGGTCCGCATGGCCAGCACTTCGATCGTGTTCCACGCGATCAGCCGCTCGATCGGCGTCAGGCCGGGCTCGCCCCAGCCCTCGTCGATCGCGGGGCTGTCCGGCCCCTGGTCGACGGAAATGTCTTCCAGCGCCGCGCGGACGGCGTCCGGAATCGGGCCGGGCACAAACGCGTCGATCTTGATCCGGCCCGCCCCGTCGACCAGTGAGGAGATCGCCGCGGCCAGCACGGTGCCCGGGTTGCGCAGCACGCCGCCCCAGTTTCCCGAATGGTGCGAGGATTCCCGGAGATCGGCGCGGAGGGTGAAGTTCAGCGTGCCCCGCGAGCCGAGGAAAACCGTCGGGCGCCCGGCGGAGATCCGCGGCCCGTCCGAGCCGAGGAACAGGTCGGCGGACAGGGTTTCCCGGTTGGCCGCGGCGAATTCGAGTAGGCCGGGCGAGCCCGTTTCTTCGCCGCTCTCGAGCAGGAATTTGACGTTGTAACCGAGCCGGCCCCGCGCGGCCAGGGTCTGCTCCAGCGCGGTGATGCAGATGCTGTGCTGCCCCTTGTTGTCCGCCGTGCCCCGGCCGTAGACCTTGTCGCCTTCGATCCGGAGCGACCACGGGTCCAGGCCGGTCCGCCACTGCTCGGGGTGGGCGTGCTGGACGTCGCCGTGCCCGTACAGCAGCACTGTCGGCGAGAGCGGGTCCTCGATCCGGGACGCGATGAGGAACGGGTGCCCGGGTGAAACCGGATTCGCTTCCAGTTTCACCTCGAATCCCATTTTCGTGAGCACCGGGCCGATCTCTTCGGTGAAATAGCGGACGATGTCGCTCGCCCGGTCCGGGTTCTGGCTTTCCGTCGGAATCGCGACACGGCGGGCCAGCGCCTCGAAGTAGGCACCGCTGTCCAGTTGCTCGACGGACTTTGTTACCGCCAGGTTTCGCAGCTCGGCTGGCGTTTCCGGAAGATCACGCGACATCGATTCTCCTTGGTCAGCGAACCGGGCTCTTCCGACGATTCCACGAGCCGCGCGAACCTCACAAGACGGCTCCCGGACTTGGTGCTGCGGATCGCGCGGGCACGGTATTGCCGACCGCGCAATACCGGGGCAGGATGCCGCCATGACCTTCGTCGACCCGGGCTTCGAGTACTTCTTGGCCGCGTACGAACTCGGTTCGATCAACGCCGCGGCCCGGAGTCTTTTCGTGTCGCCGTCGGCCGTGAGCCGCCAGGTCGCCCGACTCGAAAAGGAGGCGGGCGCGACGTTCTTCGAGCGGGCGCACGCCGGGGTGCTGCCCACACCCGCCGGCACCGCGTTCGCCGGTTACGTGCGCCGGGTCCTGCGCGAAACGGCGGCCTGCCTGGACGCGCTCGGCTCGCTGAAGGGCGAGGTCAAGGTGCTTTCGGTGGCGACCACCAGCGGGCTCATCCACCAGCTGGTGCCCACCGTGCTGCGCCGGTTCCGCGCCGAGCACCCGAACGTGAGCTTCCGGATCGAGATGACCGACCCGCGCCACGCGAGCCAGCGCGTCCGGCAGGGCTCGGTGGACGTGGCGGTCACCTTCACCCTGGCCGACGAGCCGGGGGTCGAGGTGAACTTCACCGTGCCGGCCGAAACCCGGGCGGTGATGAGCCCCGGGCACCCACTGGCGGCGCGTTCTTCGGTTTCGATCCGGGAAGTCGCCCGTTATCCGCTCGCCCTGCTGCCGCACGGGAACACCAACCGGATCCTGTTCGAGGCCTTCTGCCAGCGCAATGAAATCCACCTCATGCCCAGCCTCGAATGCGACAGCCCAGCCGGCACCCTCGAATACCTCCAGGACAGCGACACCATCGCGCTGCTCTCGGAAATCGCCGTGCTCAAGGATCTTTCGGCCGGCACAGTCGTCGCCGTCGACCTGGACGAGCCGGACCTGGGCACCCGGTCCCTGCAAGTCCAGACCCGGCAGGACCACGAACTCGACCCGGTCACGCGGGAATTCGTCGGGTTCCTGTCCGGTCAGCTCGCTTCGCTGTCCCCTCAGGCCCGTTGATCTACCCCGCCGCGAGCACGGCCTCGAGACCGGACGCCTGAGTCCGCCAGTCCGTCACGTTCGGTGTGGTCCCGGCCCAGCGCGCGCCGATCCGGTTCAGCGGGTCGCGGTCGCTCGCCCAGAGCGTGTCGGCCTGTTTTTGGACGAAGGCCCGGTACGTGGCCGAGCCCGTCGCGGTGGCCAGGTCGCCGAAGTACCGCATGAAGATGCCCTTGAACTGCTTTTGGTTGTCGTCGCAGGAATTCGTGCCGGTGTCGCAGGACTCGACGAGCACCCCGCCGGAGGTCAGGCCGCTCATCGCCGCGTCGCCCAGTCGCCGGGCCGCGTCCAAATAGGACGTATCACCGGTGGCTCGCCACAGCTCGACCAGGCCGCCGATGCCAAGGCCCTGGTTGTACGTCCACACGGTCTGGCCGTTGTTGGCGCACGAGGCCGTCAGACCGTCGTTCACCAGGCCCGAAGCGTTGATCAGCCCGCTGTTGAGGTACCAGTCCCCCGCGGTTTTCGCCCGCTGTCCCCACACGGTGTCCCCGGCGACGCGCAGGTGCAGTGACGCGGCCAGCCGCAGGTACAGCCCGCTGGAGACGGCGTTCTTGTACGTCCGCTCGCGGTCCCACCACACCCCGCCGCCGCAGGTCCCGGTGTCCCAGAAGCCGTAGACATAGTTCGCGATCGTCGTCGCCTCGGTGAGGTAACGCGCGTCGTGCGTACGGTCGTAGGCGGCGATCCAGGCCAGTCCCCACCACTCGGTGTCGTCGATCGCGCGGCTGATGAAGTGGCCGTCGATCGGGTCGGAACTCCTTGTCCCGGCCGGGAAAGCGACCCGGTTGACGTCGAAGGTGCGGGCCAACTGAGCGTCGTAGCCGCCCGCGTCCGCCATCGCCGTGACCGCGACGGCCGAGTTCCACCAGCTCGACGGCCACCACGCGGTGTACGGCTCGTAGGACCACATCAGCGCGTCCGCCGCGCCGGCCGCACGCGTCGTCGCCGGGCTCGCCCAAGCCGTGCAGCTGCCCTGGTCGTGGGTGGCTTCCCGGCCGCACGCGCGCACGGCTCCCCCATACATCCGGCCGCGTGGGTCCCGCGTGGCGAACGCCGTGGTGTGGGTGCCGGTCGCGCCCGACGCCACGCTGGCACGGCCCAGCGACGAGCCGTCCGGCCAGCTCGCCCCGGCGTCCCAGGACCGGTCGAGCCAGATCTCGTCACCGGCCCCGCCCGCCTCGATCCCGGCCCACGCCATCCCGTTCCCGTCGAAGTGCAGCCGGACGGTGCGGCCGAAGATGGTGGTCGCGCCCACCGGCTGGCTGTCCCCGGAGCCCGGCGCGGTCCCGTCGCAAGCGGTGTCGCAGACGGTCGGGTAGATCCACGCGGTGCAGTCGACGCCCTGCGCGTCGCCACAGGCCCGGAGCAGGCCACGGCGGTGGGTCGCCGGATCGGTCAGGTTGTACATCAGCGTGCGGGTGCCGGTCCACGTGCTCGGCACGGTCGCCTTGCCCAGCAGGCCGTCCCAGGTCGCGCCGCCGTCCCACGACCGGTCGAGCCAGACGGCGTCACCCGCGACGGCGCTGTCGATGCTCGCCCACGCCATCCCATCGGGATCCGAGGCGTGCAGCCGCACGACGCGCCCGTTGATCACCTTGTCGGGCAAGGGAAAGGTCTCGCTCGCGGCCTGCGACGGATCGAGGGTGTCGCAGGACGTGACGCAGACCGCGGCCGCCGCGGCCGCGGGCGCCGCGGCCGCGGGCGCCGGGGTCAGGGAACCGAGGACGAGCAGGAGCACGAGCAATGTCCGCATCGACATCCCTCTCCACGCACCGAAGGTCCGGTCAGGATAGGAAACCCCGGGCCCGCGTTGAAGGAATCCGCCCGGTTCTGGCTCGTTCCGGACAAGGGTTCACGCAGTTGCCGCAGTCAGCTTTCCGCGGAGAGCGTGCGCAGATCTTCGAAAGCCCGCAAGAGGTAGGCGTCCAAGCCCGGCCCGGGGTCGTCGATCCAGGCCTGGGCGGCTTCGTGATAGGTGGCCCAGCCGGTGTGCGCGGCCAGGCTGGCCAGCCGGTCGGAAACCCCGCGCTGCCGTAACGCCTCGGCCAGCGCTTCGGCGAGCGAAGCGGCCTTGGCCAGATTGCGTTCACGCAGCGCCGGCGTCGCGGCGATGATCTCCAAGCGCGGCTCTGAGAACGGCCGGTTTCGCTCGAGGATCTTCCCGGCTTGGCGGAACGCGCGAAGCAGCAGTTCGAACGGCTGCAAGCCTTCGGGCGCTTCGGCCACCGCCTCCGTCATCGTGGTGCGAAGCTCGGCTTCACTGCCGAAGAGGACTTCGCGCTTGTCCGGGAAGTGCCGGAAGAACGTGCGCTCGTTGACTCCGGCCCGGGCGGCGATCTCGGCCGTGGTGGTCTGGTCGAACCCGTTTTCCCGGTACAACTCCATGGCCGCCTCCTGAAGGCGGCGTCGCGCGTCTGCTCCGCTCCGTGGCACGCCCTGACACTACCCGCGCGCACCGGCCGCGGGCACTTCGTAACGCCAGTGACTGGCATCACGTTGTGCCAGTCACTGGCGCTACGCGTAGAGTCAGCGACTGGCGCTATTTAGTGCCAGTCACTGGCGTAACGGAGAGAGTGTTCGATGCACATTTTTGTCACCGGTGGTTCCGGCCAGACCGGTCCCGCCGTCGTCGCCGGGCTCATCGCAGCGGGCCACACCGTCACCGGCCTGGCCCGTTCGGACGCCGCCGCCTCCCGGCTGGAGTCACTCGGCGCCACTCCGCACCGCGGCTCCGTCGAAGACCTCGACAGCCTGCGCAGCGGCGCCGAAGCCGCCGACGGTGTCCTGCACATGGCGTACGGCGGCGATTACGCCGACCCGGAAGCCCTCGTCCGCCGCGACTGCACCGCGATCGAGGCGATCGGGCAGGCCCTCGCGGGGTCCGACCGGCCGTTTGTGGTCACGTCCGGCACGCTGGTGACGAAGACCGGCCGGGTCAGCACCGAACTGGACGCGCCGGACCCCGATTCGGTCGCCGCCTTCCGGATCCGGAGCGAGCAGACCTGTCTGGACCTGGCCGAGCGAGGCGTGCGCGCCGGCGTCGTCCGGCTCGCGCCGACCGTGCACGGCCCCGGCGACTACGGGTTCATCCCGGCCCTCATCGCGGGCGCGCGCCGGGCGGGCGTCTCGGCCTACATCGGCGACGGCGCCAACCGCTGGCCCGCCGTCCACCGCTTCGACGCCGCCGGCCTTTTCCGTCTGACACTGGAGAAAGCCCCCGCCGGGAGCGTGCTGCACGGCGCCGGCGAAGGCGCCGTCACGATCAAGAGCGTTGCCGAGCAGATCGGGCAGGTTCTCGACATCCCCGCCGTCTCCCTCACCCTCGACCAGGCCGCCGAACATCTCGGAAACCCTTTCCTGGCCCGGTTTTTCTCCCTCGACGCGCCCGTCTCCAGCGAGCACACCCAGGCACTGCTGGGCTGGGCGCCGGAGCACGCGACCCTGCTGGAAGACCTCCGGACCGGCGACTACTTCACACCGGAAGCCAGCGCCCGCGCCGAAGCGGTCTGGCTGCGGCCGCACAACTGAGACCGGCGATTTCCCTTAAGCCGTGCGGGTAAACCCACCGAAGTGCTCAGGCAGGATGGTGACCGGGACCCCGGCTCCCGCGGCCTCCTTGAGCATCTCGAGGATGGCCTCGGTGGGCTGCCCGTAGATGCGGATGTCGGTCGTCCCCTCGAGCGTCGCCTGGTACGAGAGGTCGGACTTCTCGGCGAGCACACGCATGTGGTGCTCGAAGGAGTCGGTGTCGGGGTGGATCTGGATGTACTCGACCTCGGTGCCGTCCGCGCTGCGGTACTCGTGGAAGCCGATGGTGCGCGGCTCGTTGTCGTGGATGAACTGCACCCAGCCGGGGACGCGGTTCTTCTCGTCCTCGAGCTTGCCTTCGCGGACCTTGTTGGTGGCGATGAAGATGAACGGGCCGGACATGAGAACTCCTTGCTGCGAATAGTAAAAGTCAGATTTCCCGCTGCAGTGGCTCCGAGCCCGGAGCCGGGACCAGCGCGCTCCACAGCGCACTCGGCCGCCCGACCGCGGCCTCCCGGAACTCCTCCCAATACAACTGCGGGCCGAGGATCCGTTTCGCGGTCGGGATGGCCGCCGAGTCCGGGCCCGAGTAGTAGCGGACACGGGCGCCCTGCGGGTCGAGCACGGCCTGGTAGATCACGTCCGCGGCGACCGTCGGCGAGGACCCGGTCATCGGCGTGACCGAGAAGAACGACTCGATGCCGCCCTGGTAGTCCTCGGCGACGTCGGCGGCCGCGTCGATCTTGGTGAAGATCCGGGTGGCGTGCTGGCCGGGCATGATGGCCCGCACGACCACGCCGAACTCGGCCATCTCCATGCTCAAGCCCTCGCTGAAGGTGGCGACGGCCGCCTTGGAAGCGGCGTAGACCGCGCTGTACGGATACCCCTGCTCGGCCGTCAGCGACGAGATGTTGACGATCACGCCCGACCGCCGGCTGCGGAAGACCGGCAGAAACGCCTTCGTGACCGCGATCAGGCCGAAGACGTTGGTCTGGAACTGCCGGTGCACCTGGGCCATGCTCGTCGATTCCACCGGCCCCATCTGGTAGTGGCCGGCGTTGTTGACCAGCGCGTCCACCTGGCCGAACTGCCGCACCGCCTGCTGGGCGAAATCCGGGATCGCCTGCTCGTCGTCCACGTCGAGCAGCAGGGTCTTCACCTGCGGAAGTCCTTGGTGCACCGCGAGATCCGCGGTTCTGCGCACGGTCGCCACCACGTTCCAGCCCGCCGCGGCGAACTTGTCGACGGTGGCCTTGCCCAGCCCCGTCGCCGTGCCGGTAACCACGATCACCTTGCTCACGGTCGTCCCCTTTCCTCCGATGTACAGGTCCAGTGGACCCTTAAAAACCACGATAGCAGTCCGACGGACACATAATAAGAGTCCGGTGGACAAATACCGTGGATGTGGGCCATCAGACAGCCCAGGAGGGGACGGCCAAGACCCGCCGTGGAGGAATCCGCGGGTCACGCGCCGCCGGCGGTCACGGCCTTGAGCTCGTCGAGCGTTGCCCGCATCAACGCCGACAACTCGCGTTGCTCGTCCGCCGCGAGCCAGTGGACGAAGCCGACCTTGAACGCGGCGACCCCCGCCTCGGCGGCCAGGCTCGCGGCCGGCTCCGTGACGCCGTGGCTGCGCAGGGTTTCGGCGAGCGCCACCGCGGTGGCGGCGAGCTGCTGCGCGGCGGCAAGGCCTGAATCACCCGCCGCACGACGCTGATCCGGGCGTTCCCCCGACGGTCATCGTGACCGGAGCCGAGCTGAGTTCCCCCGCGCCGGTCCTCGTCACCGCCGTCAGCCGGGCCTGCCCGTTCCGCAGCGCGAGCGCGGTCCCGTCCGGGAGAATCCGCACCACAGCGGGATTACTGCTGCGGTACGTGATCGAACCCAGCACCGGCAGCACGTGGTCACCGTTCACCGAGGCGGCGTCGTGGTCGACGGCGACCGACTGCGCGTCCATGTCCACTGTGTCCACTCGCGCGTTCAGGCCGTTGTCGTACCGGTTGCGCGCGACCCGCACGTCCGAGGAACCCCGGAAAACGAACAGCGAGCTCTGGTACGCCGGTTGCGCGGCCGTGGTCTGCAACGGGATGCGGTCGCCCACCGCCGGGCAACGGTTCGGCGCCGCCAGCTGAAGCAGCGTCGCGCGGTCGAGCCGCCGCACGGTGTTGCCGGTGAAGCTGAACCCGCCGACGCTCTTGGCGTCGACCAGGTTGACGTCGCCGACGTCGAAGGTGTTGTCCTCGACCTTGATGTTGTGGTGCACCGGATGCGCCGCGTCGAGCACCTGGTTGGTCGGCTCGACGAAGATGACCCGGCTCGACGGCCTGGTGAACACGTTGTGGCGGATGGTGACGTCGTCGACCGGGCCGGACTCGTACCACTGGTAGGCGTCCGCGGAGATGTACACGCTGGACATGGTCATGCCGTCGAACCGGTTGTTCTCGATCACCACCGGGCGGCGGGTGGTGACCAGGATCCCGCGGGTCGGCACGTTGCGGAAAGTGTTGCCGGACACCAGAACCGACGGGGTGTAGGTGATGTTCTCCACCACGCTGGCGCCGATCGCCACGGCGGCGGGCACCGGCCGGTCGAGGGTGATCGTCATGTCCGTCAACGACTTCGAGTGGTCCATCCCGCTGGGCCCGTCCACGGCGGTGACCACCGCCTGGCCGCCGTCGGCCCGCATCGTCTGCTTGGTGACCAGCTCGACCGTGTCGCCGACGTGGAACTGCGGGAACCCGGCGGTTTCGGGGTGTTCGTAGCTGACGGTGAGCTGGTCCGGCGCCGGTTTGCCGGTGACTTCCAGGTAGGTGCCGTGGATGTTGATCGGGTCGTCCTGCGGCCCGTCGAACACGTTGCCCGTGATCGAGACCCGGCCCTTGACCCCGGACATCTGCAGGAAGTCCGCCGAAGACGCGGTGGAGCGGCCCGAGCCCGGGTCCGGCCGGAAGTTGTTCCGGTCGATGGTCACGTTCTCGCTGAACTGCGCGACCAGGCCGAACGTCTGCATGTAGTACGCGTCGAGCCCGCGCACGGTGACGTCCTTGGAATTCCAGATGAACGCGCCCGGCTGCTCGCGCGTGGTCTGCCGCATCTCGTAAACAAGACCTTTGTCGGCCGACGGCGTCGCGCCCGTGTAGTCGATCCGGATCTTGCGGCTGCCGAGGTCGGTGATGGCCTGGACGCCGGTGAACAGCGGGTTGTCTGCGCGCCAGGCGGTGTCCGCAACCGGATCGTGGATCTGGAGATACTGCATGCCGTCGACGCCGGACCAGTACGGCTGCCCGGTGGCCGGGCTGTTCTCGCCGAGCCAGGTGATGTGGTTGTCCGCCACGCGGTAGGGACTTCCGGCGGGCAGCGTCAGCACGCGGTACGCATGTCCGTCCGCGACGCCGGTTTCGCTGACCGTGGCGTCGATGACCTTGGGCGCGACGTAATCGAAGGCGAAGTTCGTGAAGGTGACGTCGGTCGAGCGGATCGAGGCGAACGCGGTCTGGAGGCCGTGGTAGTCGAGTTTGGAGCCCTGCCCGTCGATGGTGACGTCGTGCATGTCCTCGACGAGCATGCCGATCTTCTTGTCCCGGTAGGCCTGATCGGCGCCCACGGTGTTGGAGACGTACAGCTCGCGCGTCTCCGCCTGCTCGGGGTACAGCTGGTAAACGCCCTTGGGGAAGACGACCCGGACGGGCCGGGAAAGCGTCTTCGCATACCGAAGCGCGGCCTTCACCGCCGGCGCCGAATCCGCGACCCCCGTCGGATCAGCCCCGAAGGACGTCACGTCGACCACCTGCGCCGCCGGTGCCGCCGCGCTCGCGGGCGCCTGCGCGCAGCCGAGCAGGACCAGCACCGCGCCGGCGAGAATTCCCGCCGTCCGCCGAACCCGGACATGCGTCATCGATCCTCCGAACCTAGGGGTGTAGCCAACAGGCCGGGGAGGCCAGACATCCAATGAATGTCCGCCTGAACCCTCGATAGGTGGTCGCGATCGCCTTGATCGGGGCGAAATTATACGAATACATCCGACTTCTGCGCAAGCCTCACCGCTCGCTGCCCCGGCTGGCCCGTCTTACAAGAGCCGACGACGCGCACGGCAGTTGCGGGCCTGCTCAGCCGGGCCGACCGGGCGACGGCGGCCGAGCGCGCGGTCGAAGCGGGCCTGGGCGAAGTCACGCGTGTGCACCGGCAGCGTCAGCACGCCGTGGGCTGGGTGATCGGCTTGACGGCGCTGGCGCTGGCCGGCGGATTCGTCACTTTTCTGTTGGTGCTCAGCAAGTCCGTGCTCTGGCAGATCCCGGTGTTCGTGGTGTGCGCGGGCTGGCTGACCACGCTGTTCGGGCCGATCGCCGGTGGTCGGCAGTTCTTCGCGGTCGCCGAGCGCGGGGTGCTGCGCTGGAAGGCCGGCGACCATGACGTGATCGGCTACGACCGCGCCTCGGTACGCCGGACGCCCCGTCGGATCATCTGGTCCGGCCGAGTCCTCGTGCCGCCGCCGATGTCGGCGAGGCCGGCGTTGCCGGCCTCGCTCGAACAGGGCCGTCCGGTACGCGCCGGCGCCGCAGCCCCGGGCTCGGCCGCGCGGCCGCCTACGAGGGAGCCTGCCCGCATCCGACGGTGGTGACGTCGGATGCGGTGCCGGGCTCGCCGCAACTCATCGCGTGCCTGCGGCTGGTCAAGCAGCCCGCCGAAACGCCGTTGACCACCTGCGCGGGCCATTCCGGCTGGACGTGATCGAGGCGCACAGCGGGCGCACCATCACCTCGATGACGCTACCCACGCCGACCCCTGCACGGAAATCACCCTCCGCACCCAAGGAAACGACGGCACCGAATCCTCGGCCTGCACCTCACCGGACGACGGGACGTACCGGCAGCTGCTCGGTCCGCTCTACTCCGGGCCCAGCCGCTGACCTGATCTCGGCTGGCGTCATGCGCCACGGTTCGAGGTGAACAACCAGCTGTGCCAAGGATCGGCGTCGGGGTCGGCGCCGGAACGGCGCACCGCCGCCATCATCGGATGGTTGTCCACGTCGACCAGAGACTGCACCGCAGCGAAGCCACGCGTGCGGGCGGCGCGGTACGCCGCCAGCAGCAACTGGTCCACATAACGGTGACCGCGCTGCTCCGGCAGGACCCCGATGAGCACGATCGTGCCCACGTCGGGATCACCTTTGCGTTGAGCCAGGCCGACGAACCCCACCGGCACACCGTCGGCCGTCTCGGCGTACAGCCAGGACTCGACGTCCGCGGCAGACGCGTGATGGTCCAGGAACGTAGTGGCCCACTGCTGGGGCTGATGCCTGCCGAACACCAGGATGTCGGTCCGATCCAGGGTCCGGGCCACACATCGCCCGATCACCGGGATGAACGCCTCCGGCCCGATCCGCGACATCGGCTCCAGCCGCAGCCCAGGCTCAGGCAGCGTCTGACCGGCGTCGACCCACCGAAAGCCCTCTTTCTCCTGGAACAACTCGAACCCGCACGCCCGCGCAATATCCCGTCGTGCAGCGTGGTCAGCACTCACCGCGGCACTGACCGGCAGATAGACGGAGACACCCGGCGGAGCCGACTCCACGGCCGCCGTCACCACGGCCCGTGCGTCCTCTTGGCCGCCTTCAGCCCAGGAGAACCGAGCCACCGCGTACTCCACGGGCTCGCGCTCGAAGATCTCCGCCCGCCCCAACACCACCGACGCCCGTTCCACCCCGTCGCGCTCCACCACAAACCGCGAAATCGGCCGCAACGTCGACCCCGGCCGCACCACCGACGAATCAAGCACGACCCGGCGAACCTCACCCACTGGACAAACCCCCGTCTCCCACGCCTGGAACTCCTCAAGGCAGGCTTCCGCACGACCCACCGCAGTGTCCACAGTAGAGAGACACAGAACTTGCGCCCACTCGTCGGCAGGCCCGACGGACACAACCTGCGATCCGGGCGACATGCACCGGAGAGGCCCAGGGCTTGCTCTCGTCGTCAGGCGGCAAAACGGGGCGCAAGTGGGGCACTTGATCTTACTTGCGCCCCTTGTCGCGCCCCTGACCTGCGCAAATGGTGCCCCCGACGGGGTTCGAACCCGCACTGGGTCGATTTTAAGTCGACTGCCTCTGCCAGTTGGGCTACGGGGGCACCGCACACCTTAGCGGGGCCCGGAACGCGCAACAAAAAGCCGGGCCGCCGCGGGAAACGCGGTGGCCCGGCCAAAGGAGAACTCAGCCCTTGGAGACCCGGTCGAACTCTTCCTTCGGGTTGTTGATCTGGCCGAGGGAGATCACCTCGCGGCGGAAGAGGCCGCCCAGCATCCAGTCGAAGAGGATGCGGATCTTGCGGTTCCAGGTGGGCATCGCCTTGAGGTGGTAGGCGCGGTGGAACAGCCAGGCCGGGAAGCCCTTGATCTTGAGGTTCAGCGCGTCGGCGACGCCCTTGTGCAGGCCGAGGCTGGCGACGGCGCCGAGGTTCTTGTGGTAATAGTCCTTCGGCTGGCCGCCGCGGATCACGCGGATGATGTTCTTGGCCAGCACGCGCGCCTGGCGCACCGCGTGCTGCGCGTTCGGCGGGCAGGTGGCCGTCGGGTCCTGCTCGGTGCGGGACAGGTCCGGCACGGCGGCGTTGTCGCCCGCGGTCCAGACGTCCGGGTGGCCGACGACCTGCAGGCCGGCGGTGGCTTCAAGACGGCCGCGCTTGTCCAGCGGCAGGTCCGACTCGGCGAGCACCGGGTTGGCCTTCACGCCGGCCGTCCAGATGATCGTCTCGGTGTCGAACTCGGTGCCGTCCGAGAGCACCACGTGGCCGTTCTCGAACGACTTCGCGGCGGTCGCCAGGTACACCTCGATGCCGCGCTTCTCCAGCTGCTGCACCGTGTACACGCCCAGGGTCTCGCGGACCTCGGGCAGGATCCGCCCGGCGGCCTCGACCAGCACCCAGCGGATGTCGGCGGGCTTGATGTTCGGGTAGTAGTTCTCCACCGCGAACCGGGTCATGTCCTCGAGCTCGGCCAGCGCCTCGATGCCGGCGAAGCCGCCGCCCACCACGGTGAACGTGAGCAGGCGCTTGCGCAGCTCGGGGTCGAGCGTGCTGGCCGCCTCGTCCAGCTTGGTCATGATGTGGTTGCGCAGGTAGATGGCCTCGCCGATGGTCTTGAAGGCGATGCCCTGCTCCACCAGGCCCGGGATCGGCAGGATGCGCGCGACGGCGCCGAGCGCGACCACGAGGATGTCGTAGTTCAGCGCCTCGATGTGGCCGTCGGCGGCCTCGACCGTGACGGACTTGCGCTCGTTCTCGATCTTGGTGACCCGCGCCGTGAGCACGTGGCAGCGCTTGAGGACGCGGCGCAGCGGCACGACCACGTGCCGCGGCTCGATCGCGCCGGCCGCCGCCTCGGGCAGGAACGGGGCATAGGTCATGTGCGGCTGGGGGTCAACGACGGTCACGGAGGCCTCGTTGGCGCGCAGCATCTTCTGAAGCCCGTACGCGGTGTACAGGCCGACGTATCCACCACCCAGGACGAGGATCCGAGTCGGTTCCGACTTCGCAGCAGCCATGCTCATATAGTCCCACCTCCGCGCCCGTGTCGCTCGGGTACCCCGCCCCGCTGTGACCAGCGTCGCCACGCAGGCCACCACGATTCAGATGAGCCCCGCGGCGGCGGCTGCGGCGGTGAAAACGTCACCCACCATGGCGTGACTCACACGCCGTGTCTGGACATTGCGCGGGGACACGTGGTAGCAGCCGAACAGGCGCAGCCCGCCGAGCCGGACGTCGGCGCCGTGCGCGAACGCCGGGCGCGGCGCGGGCACGGGCCAGCCGGCCGCGGCGAGCACCGGCAGCAGCGCCTGCCAGCCGAACGCGCCGAGGACGACCACGGCGCGCAACGTCGGGCGCAGCAACGCCAGCTCGTCCGCGAGCCAGTGCCGGCAGGTGTCCCGCTCGGCCGGCGTCGGCTTGTTCCCCGGCGGCGCGCAGCGCACCGGCGAGACGAGCCGCGTGCCGCGCAGCGTGAGCCCGTCGCCGCGGCCGGTGGACGTCGGCTGCGAGGCGAGGCCGACTTCGTACAGCACCCGGAACAGGAAATCCCCCGACGGGTCGCCGGTGAACATCCGGCCCGTCCGGTTCGCACCGTGCGCCGACGGCGCCAGCCCGACCACGGCGAGCGCGGCGTCCGCCGCCCCGAACCCGGGCACCGGCCGCGCCCAGTACTCCTGGTCCGCGAAGGCGGCACGCTTGGTGACGGCGACTTCCTCTCGCCACGCCACCAGCCTCGGGCACGCGCGACACCCGGTGACGACGGCGTCCAGCTCCGCGAGCGGGCCCGTCATCGCGCCTCGGCAACCCATGCCGACCACTGCATCCGGCCACCTTCCCACAGCGCGGCGGCTAGTGTTGTGTTCCTGTTTCCTGGCAACTCGCAAGGAAACAGGATCACGTGACACTAGGTTGGAGACCATGTCGGACACCACTCCCGAAGAGCCAGAAGACAAGACCGGGAAGCCGGCGGCCGCGGACCCCGCCCCGGACCCCGTCGACGACCTCGTCACCACCCAGCACACCCTCACGGTCAAGCGCCGCAAACTCGCCTATACCGCCCAGGCCGGGCGCGTGGTGCTGCGCCAGGAGGTCGTCAAGGACGGCAAGTCCGCCGGCCACAAGCCCAAGGCCGAGGTCTTCCTCACCGCGTACACGCTCGACGACGCCGACCCGGGCACGCGCCCGGTGACGTTCGCCTTCAACGGCGGCCCCGGCTCGTCCAGCATCTGGCTCCACTTGGGTCTGCTCGGCCCGCGCCGCGTGCTCTCCGGTGACGTCGACGACCTCGTGCCGCCGCCGTACGGGATCGAGGACAACGCCGAAAGCCTGCTGGCGCACAGCGACCTGGTGTTCATCGACCCGGTCTCCACCGGTTACTCGCGCGCGGTCGACGGCGGGGAGCCGAAGGACTACCTGGGCTTCCAGGGCGACCTCGACTCGGTCGCCGAGATCATCCGGCTGTGGGTCTCGCGCAACGAGCGCTGGCTCTCGCCGAAGTTCGTGGCCGGCGAGTCCTACGGCACGCTGCGCGCGGCCGGGCTGGCCGGGCTCCTGCAGGAGCGCTTCGGCCTGTACCTCAACGGGCTGCTGCTCATCTCGTCCGTGCTGGACATGGGCACGCTGCGCTTCCACGAGGGCAACGACCTGCCGTACTCGCTGTTCGTGCCGACGTACGCGGCCATCGCGCACTACCACGGCCTGCACGGCGACCGCCCGCTCGACGACGTGCTGGCCGACGCCGAGGACTTCGCGGCCAAGGAGCTGCCGTGGGCGCTCGCGCGCGGGGCCCGGCTGTCCACTCAGGACCGGGCCGAGACCGTGGCCACGCTGGCTTCGCTGACCGGGCTGAGCGAGTCCTATGTGGACCGGGTCAACCTGCGGATCGAGCACGTGCGCTTCTTCACTGAGCTGCTGCGCGACCGGGGCCTGACCGTCGGCCGGATGGACGGCCGCTTCACCACCTGGGAGGCCGACGGCGGGCGCGAGCACATGAGCGACGACCCGTCGATCTCGCGCGTCATCGGCGCCTACTCGGCGGCGTTCAACCACTACATCCGCGCCGAGCTGGGCTACCAGAACGACCTGCCGTACGAGATCCTTTCGCACGAGACGAACCAGGCCTGGTCGTACAAGGAGTTCGAGGGCCGTTCGGTGTCCGTTGTGGACGCGGTGAGCGCGGCGATGCGGGCCAACCCGCACCTGAAGGTCCACGTCGCGTTCGGCCACTACGACGGCGCGACGGCCTACTTCGCCTCCGAGCACGTCCTGGCCCAGCTGAAGATCCCGGACGAGCTGCGCGAGAACATCGACACGGCCTACTACCCGGCGGGCCACATGATGTACGTCCACGAACCGACGCGGCTGCAGCAGGCGAAGGACCTCGCGGACTTCGTGAAGAAGGCGTCGAACCGCTAGCCGGACGCGGGGCCTTCCGCCGTGCACCGGCGGAAGGCCCCGCACCCACGCCTACTTACGCAGGTAAGCGGCCCCGTGTGTCACCGCGGAGTACGCGTCGACGCCGCCGTGGCCGTAGAAGCCGTTGAACGAGGCGTCGCCCGTGCAGGTGGCGGTGAACGAGGAGTCGCGGCCCTCGTCGAGGTAGTCGACCGTGCGGGGGACCGGGCAGGCGATCGGGGACGCCGTGCCCTCGATGACCCGCTGCACCGCGTCCGGGTCCATGCCGAAGTCGCCGCCGGTGCGTTTTCCGTACTGCGAAACGATCAGCGCGGCAACGCCCGTGGCGTGCGGCGCGGCCATCGACGTGCCCTGCAGCCACTGGTAGTAGCCGACGCGACCGTCCGCCGCCGTCGCCTTCTGCACGCCGAGGGTCACACCGGCGGGGGTCACGTTGCCCGCCGCGTCGATGTTGCCCTCGGCCACGCCGACGTTCTTCGGGTACGCCGAGAGGATCTCGTTCTCCACCGTCCGGAACCACGGTGTGCCGAAGCCGTCGCGGAAGTAGCCGCCGGGCGCGGAAACGGAGATCTGCTCGGTGCCGTAGTTGGAGTAGTCCGCCTTCGCCTGCGACGGGCCGAAGGAGCCGACGCCGATCGTGTGCGGGCCCTCGACCGGCAGCGAGAGGCACGAGGCGTTGTCGACCGGACGCGGGTGCGTCTCGTTGCTCGGGTAGTCCGGGCTGGTGACGTCGTCGTGCGGCGTGGCCAGGTCGTCGTGCTGGTTGCCGAGCGCGACGACCATCGAAACGCCCTTGCGGTGCGCGTAGTCCAGCGCGCGCTTGGTGGCCTCGATGATGGTCCGCTGCTCGGCCTGCTCCGCCGGGGAGTCGGCCGCGTTCGCGGAACAGGCGTACAGCCACGGGTCCACGTAGAAGCTCATGTTGACGACGTCGATGCCCGCGTCGCCGGCGTAGGTCAGCGCGTCGACGGTCGGCTGGAGGAAGAAGAAGCCGGAGTCCTGGCCCGCGCGGATGTTCACCAGCGAGACGTTCGGGGCGACGCCGGAGACGCCGAACCCGTTGGCCGCCGCGCCGATCGTGGCGGCGACGTGGGTGCCGTGGCCGTTGTCGTCGTGGTCGACCGGGTCGACGCAGCCGCGGTACTCACACGGCCCGTCCACCACGGTCCCGTTGACGTCGGCGACGATGTCCTTGGTGAAGTTGCGCGAATCGACCTTGTCGAAGTTCGGCGCGATGTCCGGGTGGCTGCCGTCGACGCCGGTGTCGATCACCCCCACCTTCACCCGCTTGTCGCCGGGCTGCACCGTGCGCGCGAGGTCGGACCGGACGGATTTGAGGCCCCAGAGCTGGTCGTCCAGCGGATCGGTCCCGACGGGCTGCTTCTTCGCGGCAGCACCGGCCGACGCGCGGCCCTCCTTCTCCACGGCGTCCGGCTTCACCTTCTTGCCGCCGCGGGGCGCGGAGCCGATCGACTTCGCCTTCGCCGCGCCGAACACCGCGCGGTTCGCCGAAATCCGCTCAGTGAAGCCGGATGCCGGCGCGGTGGCCGTGACCAGCCCGACCGCGGTGTTGGTCCCGACGACGGTGCCGCCCGCCTCGCGGACCGCCTGCTGCACGGCGCCCACGGCCCGGGCGTCGCGCGCCAGCACGGTGAATTCCGTGGTGGGTCCGGACAGGGCGGCCGGCTGGGCCGACGCCGCCGGGACGGCGACGCCGGGACGGCGACGCCGGGACGGCGACGCCGGACACCGCGCCGATCAGGGGCACCGCGAGCACCGCGGCGAGCAGTCTGGGTCTTTTCACTGGTCCTCCTCAGGAAAAACCGATACCGCAACGTACATAGCGGACACACGTCGCAGCAACGGCCATGCGGAGGAAAACGGAAAATCACGGCACGACGGACTTGGCCTCCGCGAAGTGGCAGGCCGAAAGGTGCCCGTCGGTGCGCGCCACCAGCTCCGGCACCTCGGTCGCGCACACGTCCTGCGCCTTCCAGCAGCGCGTGCGGAACCGGCAGCCCGACGGCGGGTCCAGCGGGCTGGGCACGTCGCCCTCCAGCCGGATGACCTGCCGCTGCCCGCGTACCTCGGGGTCCGGCACCGGGACCGCCGAAAGCAGCGCCTGCGTGTACGGGTGCGAGGGCCGCTCGTAGATCTCGTCCTCGGTGCCGACCTCGACGATCTTTCCCAGGTACATCACGGCAACCCGGGTGGAGAGGTGACGAACCACGGACAGGTCGTGGGCGATGAAAACGTACGACAGCCCGAACTCGCCCTGCAGGTCGCCGAGCAGGTTCATCACCTGCGCCTGGATCGAGACGTCCAAAGCGGACACCGGCTCGTCGCAGATGATCACCTTGGGCCGCAGCGCGAGCGCCCGCGCGATGCCGATGCGCTGGCGCTGCCCGCCGGAGAACTGGTGCGGGTAGCGGTTCAGGTGCTCGGGGTTGAGCCCGACCACCTCCAGCAGCTCCCGCACCTTCTGCGCGCGCGAGCCCTTCGGCGCCACCTCGGTGTGGATCTCGAACGGCTCGCCGACGATGTCGCCGACGGTCATCCGCGGGTTCAGCGAGGTGTACGGGTCCTGCAGGACGATCTGGATCTCCCGCCGCAGCCGACGCAGCTCCGCCCCGCGGACCGCGAACAAGTCCTTGCCCTCGAAGGTCGCCGACCCCGAGGTCGGCTCCTCCAGCCGCATCAGCACCTGCGCGAGCGTGGACTTGCCGCACCCGGACTCCCCGACCACGCCGAGTGTCTCGCCCGGCATCAGGTCGAACGAGACGCCGTCGACCGCCTTCACCTGCCCGACCGTGCGCTTGAACAGCACCCCCTGGCGCACCGGGAAGTGCTTCACCAGCTCGTGGACGCTGAGAATCGGCTCAACCACGGCTTTCCACCACCTCTTCGGCGAAGTGACACGCACTGACCCGGCCGAAGCCCAAGGCGTGCAACGAAGGGCGCTCGTCCGAGCAGCGCTGTTCGGCCCGCTTGCAGCGCGGGTGGAACGGGCAGCCCGGCGGGATGTCGAGCAGGCTCGGCGGCAGGCCCTTGATCGTCTCGAGCGTCTGGCCCTTCAAGTCCAGCCGGGGCAGCGAATCCATCAGCGCCGCGGTGTACGGGTGCCCCGGCGCGCGGAACAGCTCGCGCACCTCGGCCTGCTCCACGATCCGGCCGGCGTACATCACCGCGATCCGGTCGGCCGTCTCCGCGACCACGCCGAGGTCGTGCGTGATCAGGATCAGCCCCATCCGCCGCTCCCGCTGGATCTCCGCGAGCAGGTCCATGATCTGGGCCTGCACGGTGACGTCCAGCGCGGTGGTCGGCTCGTCGGCGATCAGCAGGTCCGGGTCGAGCGCCAGCGACATCGCGATCATCGCGCGCTGGCGCATCCCGCCGGAGAACTGGTGCGGGTAGTCCTTGATCCGCCGCTCGGCCGCCGGGATGCGGACTATGTCGAGCAGCTCGATCGCGCGCTTGCGGGCGTCCTTCTTGGACATCCCCTGCCGGACGCGCAGCTGCTCTTCGATCTGGAACCCGATGGTGAACACCGGGTTCAGCGCCGAGAGCGCGTCCTGGAAGATCATCGCGATCTCCGCGCCGCGCAGCTCGCGCCGCCGTTCTTCGGTGGCGGTGAGCAGGTCCTCGCCGCGGTAGCGGATCGAGCCGCCGGTGATCACGCCGGGCGGCACGTCGAGGATGCCCATCACCGTCTGCGCGGTGACGCTCTTGCCGGAGCCGGACTCGCCGAGCACGGCCAGCGTCTCGCCGGCGTGCACGGAGTAGCTGACGCCGTTGAGCACATTGGCGACGCCGTCGGAGGTGCGGAACTCGACGTGCAGGTCTTCGACCTCGAGCAGCAGCTCGTTCTCTGTTTCGGACATCGACTGCTACCTCGACTTCGGGTCGAGCGCGTCGCGGATACCGTCACCGAGCATCACGAACGCGAGCACGGTGATGGTGACGAACGCACCGGGGAACAGGAGCATGTGCGGGTCGGCCCGGAAGTAGTCGCGTGAATCGCTGATCATCACGCCCCACGAGACCACCGGCGGCCGCACGCCGATGCCGAGGTACGCCAGCGTCGCCTCGGCGCCGATCGCCGCGCCGAGCGCGATCGTGCCGTAGACGAGCACCGGCGCGAGCGTGTTCGGCAGCAGGTGCCGGAACACGATCCGCGGCGTGCTGGCGCCGAGCGCCCGCGCGGCCTTCACGTAGTCGAGCTGCTTCGCGACCAGCGTCGCCGAGCGCATGATGCGCATCGCCACCGGCCAGGTCAGCACGGCGATCGAGCACACCACCTGCACGATGATCGTCACGGCGCCGGGGTTCGAGCCGGGCGCGTTGAACGTCGTGAGGATGACGATCGCGCCCAGCACGAACGGCAGCCCGGCGAAGATGTCGCCCAGCCGCGAGAGCAGGCTGTCGATCAGCCGGCCGTAGTAGCCCGCGATGATGCCGACCAGCGATCCGAAAAGGACAGTCAGGATCGTCGCGAAGACACCGACCAGCAGCGACGCGCGGGTGCCGTAGATGGTGCGGGCGTACACGTCGTAGCCCTGGTTGTCGTAGCCGAACCAGGCGTCGCCCGACGGGCCCTGGTTGGCCTTGGTCAGATCGCTGAACCCGGCCTCCCGGTGGGAGAACAGGCCCGGCGCGATCGCGATCAGCACCACCAGCACGATGATCACCGCGGAGATCACGAAGGCGGGCTTGCGGCGCAGCTGGCGCCAGGCGTCGGACCACAGGCTGCGGGGCTTCTTCGCCGCGACGGCCGAGTCATCGATGCGCGACAGCTCCGCCGCGTCGACCCCGCCGCCGCCGACGAGGTTGGGGTCAGTCATAACGGATCCTCGGGTCGAGAACGGCGTAGAGCAGGTCCACGATCAGGCTCATCAGCAGGTACACCAGCACCAGCAGGACCACCACGCCGGTGACGGTGGCGCTCTCCCGGTTCTGGATGCCGCGGAAGATGAGCCCGCCGAGGCCGTTGATGTTGAACACGCCCTCGGTGACGATCGCGCCGCCCATCAGCGCGCCCAGGTCGGTGCCCAGGAAGGTGAGCACCGGGATCACCGAGTTGCGCAGCAGGTGCACGCCGACCACGCGGCTGCGCGGCTGGCCCTTCGCGATCGCGGTGCGGATGTAGTCGGCGTGCCGGTTCTCGGCGATCGACGTTCTGGTGAGTCTCGCGATGTAGGCCATCGAGAGGCTGCCGAGCGCGATGCCGGGCACGATCAGCTCGCCGAACCCGGGATTGTCCGAAACGCTCGTGTCGATGATGCCGAACTCGGTGCCCAGCACGATCTGCAGCACGATCGCGGTGACGAACACCGGGAGCGAGATCAGGAAGGTGGTGGAGACCAGCACCAGGTTGTCGAGGAAGCCCTTGCCGCGCAGGCCGGTGAGCACGCCGGCGGTCAGGCCGATCACGGCCTCGATGAGCACCGCGACGAGCGCGAGCCGCAGCGTGATGGGGTACGCGTTGCCGATCAGCTCGCCGACCGAGTTGCCGTTGAAGGTCTCGCCCCAGTCGCCGGTGAACAGGCTGCCCAGGTACTTGAAGTACTGGACGATCAGGTTGTCGTTGAGGTGGAACTTCTGGGTCATCAGGTCGATGTACGCCTGGGGGCAGGCGGTCTGGCCGCATTTGCCGGAGAACGGGTCCCCGGGGACGGCCCACACCAGCGCGTAGATCAGGAAGGTGGTTCCGAAGAACACCGGGATCAGCTGGAGCAGGCGTCGCAGGACGTAGCGAATCATGCGTCAGTTCCTAGGAGTGCGCGCCGGGCTCGTGAGTGGTTATGACGGTTCTAACCGTCATAACCACTCACGAGCCGTGGTGGTGGGACGGTGATCAGCGCGTCACTTGGTGACCTCGACGGACGAGTAGTCGGCGCGGCGGCGGAAGTCGAGCACCACGGTCTTCGTGTGCTTCGACTTGGCGGCCACGCCCTTCTCGTCCCAGACCGGGATCGACGGCAGGTCCTTGGCGATCAGGTCCTCGGCCTGCTGGTAGATCTTCACCGCGGCGTCCTTGTCCGGCGTCGCGTCGGCCTGCTCCAGCAGCTTGTCCACGGCCGGGTTGGAGTAGGTCGAGTCGTTCGACGAGGCACCGGTCTTGTAGATCGGGTTCAGGAAGTCCTCGATCGACGGGTAGTCCGCGGACCAGTCGGAGCGGCCCATGCCGGTCAGCTTGTGCCCGGTCACGATGCTGCGCCACTGGCCGAAGTCCGTGGCCGGCACGAAGTCGCACTCGACGCCGAGCACGTTCTTGATGCTGTTGCACGCGGCCACCAGCGGCTCCTTGCGGCCGCCGTCGGCGTTCGAGGCGATGGTCAGCTTGCCCTTGAACCCGGACTGCGCGAACAACTGCTTGGCCTGCGCCGGGTCGAACTTGCAGAACTCGCAGACGCCGGGCCGGTAACCCGGGATGCCCTGCGAGATGTAGCCGTCGGCCGGCACGTAGGTGTCGTTCATGACGGTCTTGGTGATCTGCGTCCGGTCGATCGCCATCGAGATGGCCTTGCGCAGGTCGAGGTTGTTGTACCCGGGCACGTAGTACGGGATCGCGATGGTGCTGATGCCGAGCAGGTGGCCGGTGACCAGGTTGTCCTTCAGGTCGCTCTTGTACTTGCTGCCGGCCAGCGCGGACGGCGGCAGCGTCTCGATGAAGTCGAGCTTGTTGCTCAGCAGGTCCTGGTACGCGGTCTCCTGGCTGGCGTAGATCTTGATGTCCAGGTCCTTGAACTTGACCTTGTCCTGACCCTGGTAGTCGTCGAAGCGGGTCAGCTTGATATCCGCGTTCGGCGTACGGCTGACGAACTTCATCGGGCCGTTGCCGATCGGGTGCTCGGCGAACGCCTTGGGGTCCTTGAAGAACGCGTCGGGCAGCGGCGCGAAGGCCGTGTAGCCGATCTTGGTCTCGAAGACCGAGAACGGGGCGTTCAGCGTCACCTGGAACTCGTAGTCGCCCTTGACGACCAGGCCGGACATCTTGTCCGTGGTCGGCTTGGCCGCCTTGTCGTCGGGGTGGACGTCGGAGTAGCCCTGGATGTTGGAGAAGAAGTCGGTGTTGATCTGGCCGTTGGGGGCGTAGGCGCCGTAGTTCCAGGCGTCGACGAAGTTCTTCGCCTTGACCTCGGTGCCGTCGTGGAACTTCCAGCCCTGCTTGATCTTGATGTCGTAGACCTTGGAGTCGGGGGTGGTGATCGACTCGGCCATCTGGTTGTAGGGCTGGGCATTGTCGCCCTTGAAGGCGACCAGCTCGGCGAACATGGCGTCGACGGCCTTGGAGCCGCCGAGCTCGTTCGTGTTCGTGGGGATCAGCGTGTTCTGCGGCTCGGTGCCGTAGACGGTGAAGGTCCCGTTCGGATCCACCTCACCGCTCGAGCCGCTGCTGCCAGAGCCACCCCCGCACGCAGTGAGCACCAATGACAAGGTTGTCACCACCGCAGCGGCTCCCCAGAGCCTGCGTGAACGCCGCATGTTCCACTCCATTTCGTGCTCCCGAAAAGTGAGACGCACGTTAGCCGGAGTGCGGGGTTTGTAACCAGATCATCGGGTTGCGAATGAGTGACAACCCTTTCCGTCACCCGGGCAGAGCACGACCAAGGTAGTAATGATCACCGGCTGTGCCCGAGCTGCTCCGCTCAGGTGAGAGCCAGGGCGATACCGTCCAGGATGTCGTGCTCGCTCACGATCAGCTGGTCCGGACCACCGCGGGCGGCGAGCCCGTCGGCGAGCGCCTGCACGATCACCGCGCCCCCGCCGATCACGTCCACCCGGCCCGGGTGGATCACCGGGTTGGCCGCGCGGGTGGCGTGATCGGCCGCCAGCAGTTCGCCGGCGAGCCGGTTGATGTCCGCGTGGGAGAGCTTCGAAAGGTGCGTGCGCTCGGAGTCGTACTCCGCCAGCCCCTGGGCGACGGCTGACAACGTGGTCACGGTGCCGGCCACCCCGATCCAGGTGCGGGCCTTGGCCACGTCGACCACGTCGAAGGCCTCGGCGAGCACGCCGTCGGCGAGTTCGCGGGCCTGGGCGATCTCCGCCGCGGTGGGCGGGTCGCCCTTCAGCGCGCGCTCGGTGATGCGCACGCAGCCGATGTCCACGGACTTCGCGGCGAGCACCTCGGCCCGGCGCCCGTCCCAGGTGCCGAGCACCAGCTCGGTGGAGCCGCCGCCGACGTCGACGACCACAAACGGGCCGTCGTCCGGATCCTGCTCGCCGACGGCGCCGGTGAAGGACAGCCGCGCTTCCTCGTCGCCGCTGATCACCTCGGCCTCGACGCCGAGGGTTTCGCGCGTCATCGCGAAGAACTCGTCACGGTTGCTGGCGTCGCGCGTCGCCGACGTCGCGACCATCCGCACCTTCTCCACGCCCTTGCGCCGCGCGGCGATCGTGTAGTCCGCGAGGGCGGCGCGGGTGCGCTCCAGCGCCTCGGGCGCGAGCCGCCCGGTGGCGTCCACGCCCTGCCCGAGCCGGACGATGCGCATTTCCCGGTGCAGGTCGCGCAGGTCCACCGTGCCGTCGTGGCGCGGGGTCAGCTCGGCGACGAGCAGGCGGATGGAGTTGGTCCCACAGTCGATCGCGGCTACACGAGGCATGGGTGCGACTTTACGGGTTAGCTCCCCGGCGCGTTGCCCGTCGGGCTGGGTGGCGCGCTGTCGCCGCTGGGTGGTGGAGAGGACGTCTGGCCACACGGCGGCAGGCTGGTGGTCGTTGCGCTTGTGGTTGTCGGGGTTGTTGTGGGGGTGGTGCTGCTGACGCAGGTCGGTGTGCTGGTGCCGGTCCCCGGACTCGTTGGCGTGCTGCTGTTCCCGGGATTCCCGGACGGCGGCAGGCTGGGCCCGGTCGTCGGCGTTCCCGGAGCGGACGGCGGCACGGACGGCGGCGGCACGGCGGGCGGGGCCGGCACCGCGGCCGCATTGGGCGCACCGACGGGAATCTGGCTGTCCGGGGTGGGCGCGACGCCGTTGCGGTAGGCCTCGGCCCAGAGGATCACGGTGTTCACGTACGCGTCGGAGTTGTTGTAGCGGTAGATCGCGGTGCGAAGCTGGTCCGGGTTGGCGAGGTCGAGGCCGCCGGAGCAGAGGTACCGGCCGGTGGCGAGGGAGGAGTCGAAGAGGTTGTTGGGGTCCGCGATGCCGTCGCCGTTGCCGTCGGAGGCGTACGCGCGCCAGGTGGCGGGGATGAACTGCGCGGGCCCGACGGCGCGATCCCACACCGTGTCGTGGTCGAGCAGGCCGTGGTCGGTGTCGGGAATGGCCGCGTAGGGCCCGGTGCCGTTGAGCTCGGGCCCGAGAATCGGCTCGAGCGTGGTCCCGGCCGCGTCGACGTACCCGCCGCGCGCGTGATTGGACTCGATCCGCCCGATGCTGGCGATCAGCGCCCAGTCGATGTGGCAACCAGGCTGTTCTTTGCCGAGCACGTCGGCAGCATTCTTGTACGCGGCGAGCGCGGTGACCGGAATCCCCAAGGGCCCGTTCGGAAGTTCGTAAGCGGGCAACGGCAACGGCACCGGCGAATCCGGCAGACTCCCATCCACCGCAACGTGCTCGACCTGCGGATTCTGCGGGTCATACCCCTCGGCGAGCGCGGCGTCCTGCGTGTGCACCGTCGGCATCCGCCCCACCCAAGCAGCCACCGCCCCCGCCCCGACCGCCGCCGGCCCCACCGCCAGCACCCCGGCCACCACCGCAACCAACGTCCGATGCTTCGCCCCGAACCCCCGCCCCCGAACCCGAGCCTTCCGCCGCGCAACCCTCACCCAGCGACGCGCCCCTGCCACGGTGGTGGGGCGGGGGTGGTTCAGCTTGGGTCTTTGCTCACCCTGCTCACTCTGTACAGGTCTCTGCTCAGGTCTGCGCTCGCCCTGCTCAGATCTCTGCTCGCCCTGGTCGGGTCTTTGCTCGCCCTGGTCGGGTCTTTGCTCGCCCTGGTCGGGTCTTTGCTCGCTTGCCTGCTCGCGCCCGGGCTGGCCCAACTCCCGCCGCACACCGGCCTCGACGACCGCTCCCTCAGCCACGCCACCCGCCGACGCCGCCTCCACGGCTTCGGCATCGGCATCGGCATCGGCATCGGCGACTTCGACCTCCGCAGCCCCGGTCTCCACCTCGGGCTCAGCCGCATCCGCATGCGCGACTTGGGGCGTCGCATCCGAGACCTCGGGCTCCGCAGCATCCGCGAGCCCAGCCTCGGCCACATCAGCATCGGCGACCTCAGCATCCGCCGCATCGCCATCGGTGACCTCGACACCCGCCGTCTCGGCATCGGTGACCTCGACACCCGCCGTCTCGGCATCGGCGACTTCGGCAACCGCCGCGCTGGTCTCCACATCGGGGTCGGCCGCATCGGCGTCCGCGGCTTCGGCCGTCGCATCCGAGGCTTCGGCCTCCGCGGCGTCAGCCACCACAAGAGGCTCGCCGACCAGCGGTTTCCGGTCCTTCGCGCGGGCTCGCCGGGCGACGTGCCTGATCCCGCGTGGCGCCCGCATGTGCCGAACCCCTCCTCGGATCACCGGTGGTGGTCCGATGCTCGCCTAGCTCGTGTGAAGACTCCGTACTCAGCTTGACCCGAGGTCACCCATACGGGAACCCACGAAGGCAGTAAATGCTCGCTTGCCGGAACTATCTGCGCACGAGAGCGCGGTGTTACTCGGCGCAGTCGCCCGATGGCCACCCGTTGGCGTGGAGCCATTCCAGCGTCTCGTCACCGAACGGGTTCACTCCTGGGCCCGCGGCGAGGGTGTGCGCGAGGTGGACGTGCAGGCACTTCACGCGCCCTGGCATGCCGCCCGCGGTCACCTGGGTGCCGAGCGACTCGATGGCGTCGCGCTCGGCCAGGTAGGTGTCGTGCGTGCGCTGGTAGGCCGCGGCGAGCTCCGGGTCCGTGGTGAGCCGCTCGGTCATCTCCTTCATGATCCCGGACGCTTCGAGCGTGCCGACCAGCGAGCTGAGCCGCGGGCAGGTCAAGTAGTACAGCGTGGGGAACGGCGTGCCGTTCTCCAGCCGCGGGCTGGTCTGCACCACCGACGGATGCCCGCTCGGGCACCGCGCCGCGACGGCGCGCAACGCCCGCGGCGGCCGCCCGAGCTGCTCCGCGATGACCTCCCGGTCGACCTCGGTGACGGGCTCGAAGCGGGGTGTTTCCGTGCTGCTGTTCACGCGTCCCAGGCTAATGCCGCCAGGTGTCCGGCCCGCCGGGACCTCCACTGTTCGGCCCGAGTTGTCCACAACTGACCCTTCCCTGTGGACAACTCGGCCCAACCGGACCGGCGACCCACCGGCCCGACTTAGCCTCGGACGCATGGGAACCCACGACACGAAACAGCGGGCCGTCCGCGACATCGATCGCGGACCGGCCCGCTGTCCCGAGAATCTCAGACCCGAAGCACCCAGGAAGGACTCAACCGCCCGAAACCTGATCCCACAGCTTCTCGTACCAAGAGCCCTGCGGAACCGGCTGCGGTCCGGTCGGCGGCGCCTGCGCCGCGGCCTGGTCCTCGGGCAGCTGCACCATGTACGGCGCCTCGCCGGGCTTCACGTACCGAAGCCGGCGACGGGCCTCGGCCTCGATCTGGGCCGGGTCGCTCAGCTGGGCCTTGCGGTTCTGAAGCTGCGTGACCTGCTGCTGCAGCTGCGACTGCTGCGCCTCCTGGTCACGCACCTCCGAGCGCTGGCTGAGGTAGGTGCGCAGCGGCACGGCCACGGTGAACGCGAGCGCGCACACCACGATCGCCACCACGGCCGCCCGGCGCGTGGTGGACATGCCGAGCACCTTGGCGGCACCGGACGCGCGTTTGGCGGCCAGCCCACGGCGAAGCCGGGACCTGGTCGTCTCCGCGTTGTCCGCGCCCGTGCGGCGCCGGGCCGAAGCGGGACGGCGGGCCCGGCTGGACCTGCCCCCGTCGTCCCGGCCGCCGCGGCGGCCGCGCGCCCTCCCCCGGTCGGCCATGCGCGATCAGGCCTCCGCGGTGAACCGCGGGAAGGCGAGGTCGCCGGCGTAACGGGCCGCGTCCGCGAGGGTCTCCTCGATCCGGAGCAGCTGGTTGTACTTCGCGATCCGCTCGCCGCGGGCCGGGGCGCCCGTCTTGATCTGGCCGACGCCGGTGGCGACCGCCAGGTCCGCGATGAAGGTGTCCTCGGTCTCGCCCGAGCGGTGGCTCATCATCGACTTGTAGCCGTAGGAGGTGGCCAGGGAAACCGCGTCGAGGGTCTCCGACAGGGTGCCGATCTGGTTGACCTTCACCAGCAGCGCGTTGGCGGCGCGGCGGGTGATGCCCTCCTCGAGCCGGTCCGGGTTGGTGACGAACAGGTCGTCGCCCACGAGCTGGACCTTGTCGCCGACCTCGGCGGTGAGCTGCACCCAGCCGTCCCAGTCGTCCTCGCTCAGCGGGTCCTCGATCGAGACCAGCGGGTAGTCGCGGAGCAGTTCGGCGTAGTACGCCGACATCTGCTCGGCGCTGCGCTTGGAGCCCTCGAACGTGTAGGCGCCGTCGGAGAAGAACTCGGTGGCGGCGACGTCCAGCGCGAGCGCGATGTCGCGGCCCGCGGTGTAGCCGGCCTTCTCGATGGCCTGCAGGATCAGGTCGAGCGCCTCGCGGTTGTTGGCCAGGCTCGGCGCGAAGCCGCCCTCGTCGCCGAGGCCGGTGGCCAGGCCGCGGCCCTTCAGCACCGACTTCAGCGAGTGGTAGACCTCGGTGCCCCAGCGCAGGGCCTCGCGGAACGACTCGGCGCCGATCGGCGCGATCATGAACTCCTGGATGTCCACGTCGGTGTCCGCGTGCGCGCCACCGTTGAGGATGTTGAGCATCGGCACCGGCAGCACGTGCGCGTTCGGGCCGCCCAGGTAGCGGAACAGCTCCAGCTCAGCCGAGTCGGCCGCGGCCTTCGCGACGGCCAGCGAGACGCCGAGGATCGCGTTCGCGCCCAGGCGCGACTTGGCCGGCGTGCCGTCCAGGTCCACCAGCTTCTGGTCGACGATCCGCTGGTCGACGGCCTCGATGCCGACCATCTCCGGGCCGATCTCGTCGAGCACCGCGGCGACCGCGCGCTCGACGCCCTTGCCGTTGTAGCGGCCGGTGTCCCCATCCCGCAGCTCGACGGCTTCGTGTTCGCCGGTGGACGCCCCCGACGGGACGGCGGCCCGCGCCAGCGTGCCGTCGTCGAGTGCCACCTCCACCTCGACGGTCGGGTTGCCGCGCGAGTCGAGAATCTCGCGCGCGCCTACCTGCTCGATGAGAGCCACGCCATGCTCCTCAATGGGTCGTGCCTGCGGTGACGCCGCCCAGAGTAGCCGTCCGCCACGTTCACCCGTTGGAGGCACGGCCGGTCCGGACCGGTTCCGCTCAGTGTTCCGCGTGGTCTTCCGGCCGCACTTCACGCCAGCCTGACGGCAGCTCGACGGTGTCGGACGTCTGCTGCCAGAACGTCCAGCTGTTGCCGCCGAGGTCCGCGACCGTGAACACGCGCGCGCCGTAGGGCTGGTCCTGAGGCGGCTCGGGCTCGAGTTCCTCGCCGAGCGCGGCCCGGACGCGCTCGTACTGGGCGTCGACGTCGGTGACGTAGACGATGTTGAGCTGCCCGACGGGCCCCTCGACTCCCTTGGCCGCCCAGTATTCGGGACCGACGCCCGCCAGTTGGACACGTCCGTCGCCGGCGCACAACGTCGCCTGGAACACTTCGCCCGAGGCGTCCTCGAACCGCACTTCCTCGGTGAAGCCGAAGACCCTGGTCAGCCAGGCCAGTGCGGCTGTCGCGTCGCTGTAGTAGAGGTACGGCGCCAGCCCCAGGTAGCCGGGCTCCTGTTCGCTGCTCATGGCGGAACAGTCCACCATGACGCCTCTGACGGCTCGTGGAACCCCCTCGGTTCAGGGTAAAGTTGGTGTGACCATGACGGACGCCGCACCCGCACCCGAGCCCAACGGCGAGGCCCGGTTCCACGCCTTCCGGCGGGCCGAGGATCTGGTCGAACGCCGCCGTCCCCTGGACGCGCTGAAGGCCCTCGAACCCCTGCTGGACGACGAGCAGGACAAACCGAGCGTGCAGCTTCTGGCCGGCCGCGCCTACTTCCACTCCGCGCAGCTCCGGCGGGCGGAACGGGCGTTCACCCGAGTCCTCGAGCTGGATCCGACGGACCATTACGCGCGCTTCGTGCTCGGCCGCACGCTTCAGCGTCTCGGCCGCTTCGCCGAGGCGCTCGCGCAACTCCGCATGGCGTCCGCGATGAACCCCGTGCCGGAATACCTGGAAGCCATCAGCGAAGTCAACGCCCGCATCACCCTCGGCGACAGCTGAGCCTCCACACCCGGCCGCCGGCGAAGATCGGCCATTTGGCCATCCGGCGGCCCGGGTCAGCCGGTTGACCGATCCGGCGATGGGGCTCCACAAGCGAACCTGGTGTCACCGAGTTCGTTCTAGGAGGCGGAAATGACGATCCTCGCCACGGTCGGGGCCTGCGTGGGCCTGCTGGTTCTCGTCCTGATGTCGTTGGCACCGGCGATTGTCGCGCTCGACGAGCGGTTCCCGGTCGGCCAGCGCAAGCAGGCGCAGGCGACGCGGGAAGCGCGCGCCGCGCGAGCGGTCAAGGCGGCGCGCGAAGCCACCGGGACCCGGATCACGGCGCACGCCTGAGCCGAGGTCCGGAGCCAAGGACCACCGGCGAGCCGCCGAGGGGCAGTGCCACCGAGCGGAAGCACTGCACGGCAAGCACTATCGCCGGAGCAAGCACCACAAACACAAGCACGACAACCACTAACGGCCGCGCAAGACTTACACCGAGGCGCCGGTCGCCGCGAAGGCATTGGCCGCGCGAAACTCAAACAGACACGCTGGCCACCGCGAACGCACCGGCAGCGCAAGCCTCACACCAACACACCGGTCGACGCAAAGCATCGGCCGCGCAAGCCTCACACCAACACACCGGCCACCGCGGGAACGCATCAGCCACGCAAGACTCAAACAGACACGCTGGCCGCCACGAACGCATCAGCCGCGCAAAACTCAAACCGACACGCTGGCCGCCGCGAAAGCATCAGCCGCGCTGAAGACCGTTTGGGCGTAGTCGACGGCCGGGTTGTAGAACAGGGCCGCGCGCCACCAGCCGGACGGGGTGCCGAGGTCGTCGCCGCCGGAGCAGAGGTAGCGGGCGGCGGTGAAGGCGGCGTCGTCGATGTTCTGGGGGTTCGGGCGCTTGCCGTCGCCGGTCGCGCGTTCCGCGTATTTCGACCAGGTGGACGGCAGGAACTGCATCGGGCCGAGCTTGTGGTCGGCGCCGGGGTCGCCGTCGAGCTTGCCGTCGTCGGTGTCCGGGGGCGTCGGAGGGCCGACGATCGGGGTGCCGACCACGCCGTCGGGGCCGATGGCCACGGTGCCGAACGTCGCGTGGCCGATGCCCGCCAGCGTCGCCCACGAAAGGTGGCAGGTCGGCTTCTGCCGCCGCATCCACATCTCCGCCCGGCCGTACGCGGCGAGCACCCGCGCCGGGATCTGCGTCTTCCCCGCGACGCGCGTGGCCCACGCGTCCAGCTCCGCCTGGTCCGAGACCGTCGGCCGGTCCGGCGGCGCCGCCAGGCCGACGCGCGGCGCCTGCGCACCCGGCTGCGGACGCTGCTCCTGAACCACGAACGTGGGCGACGGCGGCGCGGCGGCCGGTGTCTCGCCCGCCGGGTTGCGGACCCCGATCGTCACCACCAGCACGACCCCGGTGACCACCAGGCCCAGCGTGAACGCGATCCGGCTGACGTAACGACGGGGCGGTCCGGCGGGCGCGGACGAAGCCGGCGCGTCAACAGTCGGCGGAGTGGTATCGGCCACCCGGACAGGTTACTGCCCCACCACTGGCGGGACACTGGATCGGGCGAATGGCAAGCGGACGGTTAACTCCTGCTCCACCCGGTGGACATCACACATTTTGTTACCGAGTCGCAGCCCAGCGCGCTGACCTGCGGTTACCCTAACCTAATCCGCCGCTAACCTCGGTTTTGCCGGACAAAACGGGCACCCCTCGACGTGCACCCCCTGGACTTAAAGGCAAGCCTTACCTAAAAACATCAGGTCAGGGAATAACGAGGAGGACAGCACCGTGGTGTTTTCGAGCGCGCTGATCGGGCTGCGCGAAGGCCTGGAGGCCGCACTCGTCGTCAGCATCCTGGTCGCTTTCCTGGTGAAGACCGACCGGCGGCACGCGCTGCGCTACGTGTGGCCCGGCGTCGCCGCCGCGGTCCTGCTCTCGATCGCCGTCGGCGCGATCCTCACGTACAGCACCGCGCAGCTGAGCTTCGAGCACCAGGAGCTGCTCGGCGGCAGCCTCTCCATCGTGGCCGTCGGCTTCGTGACGGCGATGATCTTCTGGATGCGCAAGGCGTCCCGGCACATCGCCGCCGAGCTGCGCGGGAAGATGGAGAACGCGCTGAACGTCGGCCCCGCGGCCGTGCTGCTGCTCTCGTTCCTCGCGGTCGGCCGGGAAGGCCTGGAGACCGCCGTCTTCTTCTACTCCGCCGTGCAGACCGCGCAGTCGGACACCATCCAGCCGCTGATCGGCTTTGTCATCGGCATCGTGCTCGCCGTGGCGCTCGCCTACCTGCTCTACCGCGGCGCCGTCCGGTTCAACCTGGCGAAGTTCTTCACGGTCACCGGCGTGCTGCTGGTGTTCGTCGCCGCCGGCGTGCTCGGGTACGGCCTGCACGACCTGCAGGAGGCCGGTTTCCTGCCGGGCCTGACCACACTCGCCTTCGACGCCTCCAACGTGCTGCCGGAGACCTCCTGGTACGGCGCGCTGCTCAAGGGCGTCCTCAACTACTCGCAGCAGACGACGGTGGTGCAGGCCGTCGCGTGGGTCGCCTACGTCGTGATCGTGTTGCCGCTGTTCCTCAAGCCAACCAAGAAAACCGTCCCGGCGCCCGCCGCGGCCGCTGTCAAGGAGTGAGGCGTGTTCCAGTCCCCCAAAACCCCGCTGGCCGTACTGGCCGGTGTCGGCGTCCTGGTCGCCCTGAGCGCCTGCGACAGCACGGGCTCCGCTTCTGGCCCGGCGGGCGCGGGCGGGCCGATCAAGGTCGAAGCCTCCGACACCTCGTGCGCGGTCGCGGCCAACACGGCGAACGCGGGCAACCTGACGTTCGAGATCACCAACAAGGGCAGCAAGGTCACCGAGTTCTACCTCTACGCCGAGGGCGACCGGATCATGGGCGAGGTCGAGAACATCGCGCCCGGGCTGAACCGGCGGCTGATCGTCGAGGTGCCCGACGCCGGCAAGTACCAGACCGCGTGCAAGCCGGGCATGGTCGGCAACGGCATCCGCGGCGACTTCACCGTCACCGGCGGCGCGGCGAAGCAGAACGACGTGAACGCGCAGAAGTCCGAGGCCACGAAGAGCTACGCGACGTACGTCGCCAACAACACGAGCGCGCTCGAGACCGAGACGGCGAAGTTCGTCGACACCGTGAAGGCCGGGAAGGTCGACGAGGCCAAGGCGCAGTACGCCACCACCCGCGCGTACTACGAGCGCATCGAGCCCGTCGCGGAGAAGTTCGGGGACCTCGACCCGCTGATCGACGTCCGCGAGGCCGATCTGACACCGGGCCAGCAGTTCACCGGCTTCCACCGGCTGGAGAAGGACCTGTGGGTCACCGGGCTCAAGCCGGACAGCGGCCAGGTCGCCGACAAGCTGCTCACCGACGTCAAGGACCTGGTCACCAAGACCAAAACGCTGCAGCTGACCGCGCTGGACCTGGCCAACGGCGCCAAGGGCCTGCTCGACGAGGTCGCCACCGGCAAGATCACCGGCGAGGAGGAGACCTTCTCGCACACCGATCTGTGGGACTTCCAGGCCAATGTGGACGGCTCGAAGGGCGCGATCGCCGCGCTGCGGCCGATCCTGCAGGAGCGCGACCCGGCGCTGGTGTCCACTCTGGACAAGCAGTTCGCGAACGTGCAGGCGCTGCTGGACAAGACCCGCAGCGGTGACGGCTTCAAGTACTACAACCAGCTCTCGCCGGACGAGATCAAGGCGTTCGCCTCGGCGGTCGACGCGCTGAGCGAGCCGCTGAGCAAGGTCGCGGAGGTCGTGTCCAAGTGAGTGACGAGGGAACCCGCGTCTCCCGCCGGAAGTTGTTCGGGCTGGCGGGGGCGGGGGTCGCGCTGGCCGGCGCGGGGGCGGCCGCCGGAGTGGGCTTCGACCGCCTCGGCGACGGCGCCACGGCGCAGGCTTCGACGTCCACTGTGGACTTCCACGGCGAGCACCAGGCCGGCATCGTCACCTCGACCCAGCAGAACCTGCACTTCGCGGCACTGGACGTGACCACGACGGACGTCGGCGAGCTGCGGCAGCTGCTGCGCACGTGGACCGCCGCGGCGCGCCGGATGACCACGGGCCAGGAGGTCGTGCCGGACGGCGCGGTCGGCGGCGCGGCCGAGGCACCGCCCGGCGACACGGGCGAGGCGCTGGACCTGCCCGCCTCCGAGCTGACGCTGACGATCGGCTTCGGGCCCTCGCTGTTCGACGGCCGGTTCGGCCTCGCGGCGAAGCGCCCGCCGCAGCTGGTGGACCTGCCCGCGTTCCCGAAGGACAAGCTCGACCCGACGCGCAGCGGCGGCGACCTGTGCATCCAGGCCTGCGCGAACGACCCGCAGGTCGCCGTGCACGCGGTGCGCAACCTGGTGCGCCTCGGCTTCGGCGTCACTGAGGTGCGCTGGTCGCAGCTCGGGTTCGGGCGCAGCTCGTCGACCTCGCGGGCGCAGGCCACGCCGCGGAACCTGTTCGGCTTCAAGGACGGCACGAACAACATCAAGTCCGAGGACACCGACATCCTGCGCGACCAGGTGTGGGCGCAGGCCGCCGACGGACAGGCCTGGATGGCCGGCGGCACGTACCTGGTGGCGCGCCGGATCCGGATGCACATCGAGACCTGGGACCGCGAGACGCTCGACGGCCAGGAGCAGATCATCGGGCGCACCAAGGGTTCCGGCGCGGCGCTCGGGCAGACCAGCGAGTTCGACACGGTCGACCTGAACGTCGGCGGCGCCGGCGGCGTCCCGCTGATCGCCGACGACGCGCACATCCGCCTGGCCTCGCACGAAACGCTGAAGGGCGCCCGGATCCTCCGCCGCGGCTACAACTTCGTCGACGGCTCCGACGGCGTCGGCCACCTGGAGGCGGGCCTGTTCTTCCTGGCCTTCAACCGTGACACGCGCACGCAGTACGTCCCCATGCAGCAGGCGTTGTCCGCGAAGGACGCGATGATGGAGTACGTGCAGCACACCGGTTCGGCCCACTTCGCCGTGCCGCCCGGCCTCACCCCGACGTCCAGCTGGGGCGACGGATTGTTCGCCTGAACCAGCGGGCCGCCCCACTTTGTGGGACCGATTGCCGCGGAGGCGGGCCCGACCCACGCTGACGGTCTCCGAGGCAAGGGAGTCCTGTCGTGGCCGGTGTGGCGCATCCGCGGTTCGGTGTCTGGGCCGTCGTCTACGGCTCGTGGGGGCCGTTCGACCATCCGGACGACCCGGTCGACGCGAGCTGGGAGCGGAACAAACGGCTGATCCTCGAGGCCGACCGGCTCGGGTTCGACTCCACGCTGATCGCCCAGCACCTGGTGAACCCGTTCGGCGACGAGCTGGACCAGCTGGAGACCTGGACGTCGGCGGCGGCGCTCGCGGCGCTGACCGAGCGGATCGAGATCATCGCCGCGATCAAGCCGTACCTGGTGCATCCCGTGGTGCTGGCGAAGCAGGCGCTGCAGATCGAACAGATCAGCGGCGGCCGCTTCGGGCTGAACCTGGTCAACGCCTGGTTCAAGCCCGAGCTGCAGCGCGCCGGCATCCCGTTCGCCGAGCACGACGAGCGGTACGCCTACGGCCGCGAGTGGATCACCGTCGTGCGCGGGCTGCTGAACGGCGAGCGCGTTTCCTTCCAGGGCAAGTACTTCCAGGTCGAGGACTACCAGCTGCGCCCGATCGACGCGACACGCACGCGTCCCACGGTGTACGTCGGCGGCGAGTCGGACCCGGCCCGCGCGCTGGTCGCGGACAAGGCCGACGTGTGGTTCATCAACGGCCAGCCCCGCGCCGAGGTCGAGCGGCTGATCGCGGACGTGGCCGCGCGGCCGAGGGAGGGCGACCCGGTCCGGTTCGGGCTGTCCGCGTTTGTCGTCGCGCGCGAGACGGACGCCGAGGCCGAGGCGGAATTGGCCGCGCTGTGGGAACTCGCGGAAGCCGGCAAGGCCCGGTGGGAGGCCCTGGTCGCCGACGCCGACCCGAAAGCGGTGATGTTCCAGACCTTCGCGAAGTACCCGCACATCGGCACCAACGGCGGCACCGCGGCCGGCCTGGTCGGCAGCTACGACACGGTCGCGCGCCGCATCCGCGAGTGGGCCGACCTCGGCATCGAGACGTTCATGCTCCAGTTCCAGCCGTTCGAGGCGGAGATGCGCCGGTTCGCCGAGCACGTCGTCCCGCGGGTGCGGGAACTCGCCCCGAACATCAGTTGACTTCAAGTGCCCTTGAACTTGCAAGCTGGGTGACATGTTCACCGAAGCCGAAATCGCCTACCTGGCCGAGCAGGGCCTTGGCCGGATCGCCACCCAGCAGCCCGGCGGGACCCTGCAGGTCAGCCCGGTCGCGTTCACTTACAACGCGGAAGCCGAGGCCATCGACGTCACCGGCTACAACCTCACGCGCAGCCGCAAGTACCGCAATGTCGCGGACAACGGACGGGTCGCGTTCGTCGTCGACGACCGGCCGTCGCTGGAGCCGATGCGCATCCGCTGCCTGGAGATCCGCGGTCACGCCGAGGTGGTCACCGACGTCTTCGAGACCGACGGCCACCTCGACGGCGCCGTGATCCGCATCCACCCGGAGCGGATCATCAGCATGGGCATCGACGATCCGGACCACTCGCCCCTCGAGCTGAAGCCGAACAACCGCAACGTCTGACGCGCTCGGCCGCCGTACCGGCCCGGGGGCGGTACGGCGGCCGGGGCGTCCCCTCACCGGCGGGCGCCCACCAGCGTGTAAGCCGAAGTGCCGACGCCGAACAGGATCCCCGCCATCCACCAGCTCATCGGGGCTTCCGGCGGGAGCAATGGCCAAGCGACCGCGCCCGAAACCTTTGTCGGGTCGGGGCTCGGCACGAACAGCGCGACCACGGTCCACAGGAGCGGGAGCGTCCAGCCGAACTGGCCGCCGAGCAGGGTCGCGGCCAGGCCGGCCAGACCGAGCAGGCCCGCGCCGTCCCGCAGCACGACCGACGTGGCCACCTGCGTGCCGCCCGGCGCCTGCACCAGCAGCAGCACCCCGCCCGCGAGCACCCCGATCAGCAGCATGTGCCCGAGCCGCCGGGGCAGCCAGTTGAACGCGGCGGTCCGGTCGAGCTCGATGTCCTGGCCGCTGAGCCCGGTGGCCGCCACCGCGACGGCCGCGGCGAGGGTGAGCGTGACGAAGAAGGGCGACCACTGGGTCCCGGCCGCCAGCCGGATCCCGATCGTGCAGATCACCAGGGCCAGCAGCGACGCGGGCACCTGCCGCGACCGCGCGTACAGCGTCATCCACCTCATCGCTCGGCCCCCTGCGTGAGCGCGGTGAGCGCGTCGCCCTGGCAGCTCAGCTCGGCCTGCCGGGAGGCGGCGACTCGGGCCAGCTGTTCCTGCGGCGGCAATGCCTGCAGGCCCGCCCACGCCTGGTTCGCCAGGTCCGCCAAGCCGTTGTAGTAGCGGGCCGACGAGGGCAGCTTCAGCTCACCGCCCAGCCATCCGGAGACCACCGAGCGCGCGGCCAGCTCCCGGGTTTCCCGGTCGCCGCCGTAGCTCGGGCCGCCACAGGCCTGGGTCCCGCCACCGGCCGTGAGCTGGTAAACGAGGTCCTCGCCGTGCTTGCCGAAGTACGCCCAGTCGTCGAGGTGCACGACGATCTTCGACGGGTCCTGCGGGCCGGCCAGCCGGGCGGTCGTCCGGGCCGCGTCGGTCGCCTCCACCAGGCCGGTCGGCGCGCTGGGGAGCTTCGCCAGCTGCCGCAAGGCTTCCTTGCCCGGTCCGGCCAAAGTGGACAGTTGATCCGCGTGCATCTTCGTGACGCACACCGGGCCGTCGCAGACCGGGGCGGCGGCCGTCTGGTCGACGGTCAGGTTGCCGGCCGGCGACGACGGGAACAGCGGAAGAGCGATCGCGAGGCCGGCCGCCACCGGCAGCAGCGCGAGCAGCCGTCGTCGCACCGTGGGCGCGGCGAGCAGCAGGAACCCCGTGGCGGCCAGGCCGGCCAGCCAGCACAGCTGCCCGACGCTGACGCCCACCGTCGGCACGAGGAACGGGCTGCGCGGCTCCGGCGGCGCGATCCCCAGCTGCGACAGCCGGTTCGGCAGCAGTCCGGTCGCGACATTGGCCTGATCGTTCGAGAGCTGCAACAGCACGCAGGCCACCAGCGCCAGCACGGCGGCCGCGGGAGCGGTGACCGGGTTCGGCAGCATCCGCCCGACGCCGAGGCCCAGCCCGACCCCGGCGACCACCGCCACCAGCCCGACCAGCGCGGGCAGCACCCAGCTGAAGGTGAACAGCCCGTCGTGCGCCACCACCTGCGCCAGCCCGGTCAGCAGGATGACGAGGTACGCCACCACGGCCGCGATGCCCAGCGCGAGGCTCAGCTTCGTCATGCGGTGCCAGGCGGGGCGCGGCATCGTGCTGAGCAGCTCCGTGGTGCCGGAGCGGCTGTCACGCATGCCCTGGATCGCCGAGGCGCCGACGATGATCGGCCACAGCAGTATCAGCAGGTAGCGCGTCCACTGCACGGACGACGTCCACTGCCCGTCCCAAGCCGCCGGCTCCTTGAACCACGGGCCGTTGTTGAGGAAGCCGAAGAAGAACCCGAGCCCGACGACCAGGACCGCCAGGGTCAGCCACGGCGCGATCGTGCGCCGCAGCTCGGTCCGCAGGACGTTCACCACGCCTCCCGGCCGCGCTCGTGGTTCAGCAGCGCGGAGTAGCCGCGCTCGATCGGACTGTCGCCGACGTGCTCCGGCCCGCCCGCCGCGGCCAGCTGGTCCGGCGTGCCCTGGAAGACCAGCCGGCCCTCGGCGAACAGGACCACATCGCTGCAGGCCGCGGCCACGTCCTCGACCAGGTGCGTCGAGACGACCACACACGCGTCCTGGCCGATCTGCTGCAGCAGCTCGCGGAACCGCACGCGCTGCGCCGGGTCGAGCCCGGCGGTGGGCTCGTCGAGCAGCAGGATCTGCGGGTCGTTGACGATCGCCTGGGCGATCCCGACCCGGCGGACCATGCCGCCCGAAAGCGTCTTGAGCTTGTCGTCGGCGCGGTCGGCCAGCCCGACGCGCTCGATCGCCCGCTGCACCGCCCCCGGGATGTCCTCTTTGGACATCTCCTTGAGCCAGGCCAGGTACTCGACGAACTCGCGCACGGTGAAGCGCTTGTAGTAGCCGAACGTCTGCGGCAGGTACCCGATCCGGCGGCGCAGGCCGCGCTGGTCGATGCGTCCCCCGACGGACTCACCGAGCAGCGTCAGGCTGCCTTCGGTCGGCCGGAGCACCGTCGCCAGCGTCCGGATCAGCGTGGTCTTGCCGGCCCCGTTGGGCCCGAGCAGCCCGTGCACTCCCGTTCCCAGCGAGAGATCGAGGCCGTTGACGGCCATCTTCTGCCGTCCGACCCGTACTTTCAGCCCCTCGGCCCGGATTTCCCAGGCGTAGGTCGACGGAGCGACCTCTGCGGCTTCGACTGCCCGCATGTCCATTGTCCCCTCATTCCCTATCGATGAGCGATGAGCCGCGTGAAGGCGCTCCGGCGGAGCACCATCACCACCACGGTCAGCGCGAAGATTCCGGCCCAGACGGGCGTGGCCCCGGCCTGCATGGCGAACGAGGCGCCGGTGGCGAGCGTCGGCGCCGCGAGCACGGCCAGCCACACCACCACCAGTGCGATGGCCGCGCGCTGCACCCCGATCAGCAGCCCGAGCGCGAGCGTCGCCGTCGTGAACGCCAGGCTCGGCAGCAGCCACAGCCCCACCGAAGACCCGGTGAGCCAGCCCGCGAGCAGCAGCACCGGCAGCACCGCCACCAGCACCGCGGTGGTCCGGCGCAACACCAGGTCCAGCCCGGCCCGCGGGCTCGCCGTGACCAGCTCGTGGGCCGGGTCCAGCCCGCCCGACCACGAGGCGGCCACGCCCAGCACCGGCAGCACCGGCGCGAACAGCTGCACGAACGACCCGTGCTGCCAGACCTGCGTCCAGTCCAGCCACACCGAGACGAGCGAGACCAGCAGCACCATCAGGAGCCACGGCAGCATCACCGGCGTCGTCCACTGGTCCAGCAGGGTCCGGAACCGGCTGGTGGCCGGCCGCGGACGCGTGCCGAGCTTCGGCTCGAGGCCCGCCCAGACGCCGTCCAGCAGCGCCGAAACGTCCGGTGTGGACAGTGCGGCGAGCCGGCCCCGGCAGACCGCGCACAGCTCCAGGTGGGCTTCGACCGCCCAGGCCTGGTCGGCGGGCAGGTCTTGCCCGTCGAGGTAGCCGGTGAGCAGCCGATCGGCGACGTGGTTCATGACAGTGCCTCTCGCATGGCGATCCGCGCGCGGCGCGCCCGTGTTTTCACAGTTCCTTCCGGGAGCCCGAGCAGGACGGCCGTCTCCCGGACGGACAGCCCGTCGAGCACCATCGCCTGCAGGATCTGGCGCAGTTCGGGCGCCAAGGCCCGCAGTGCGTCGCCGACGTAGTCGCCGACCGTCGCGGCCAGCGCCTCCTCCTCGGCGGCGGGTGCCACCACCGCGACCTGGACGGCCGGCGGCGGCTGCGCGTGGTGCGCTCGCCGCCGGAACGCGTCGACGAGCCGGCGCGCGGCGATCGTCCACACCCACCCGACGGCCGTCCCGCCGGCCGCGGCGCCCGAGAACGAGCCGGCGGCCCGCCAGACGGCCAGGTAGGTCTCCTGCATGACCTCCGCGACGACCTGTTCGTCGGCGCAACGGCGGCGCAGGCGCACGGCGAGCCAGGGCGACGTGCGGCGGTAGAACTCTTCGAACGCCGCCCGGTCACCCCGCGCCGTCCGGCGGACGAGTTGCTCCTCGTCGGCCTCCGCTGGTGGCTTGTGCTTCACACCAGGCAAGACGCCACCGGCCATCCTCCGGTTCTCGGATCACTGTGTCGTACGTCACACATTACCGGGACGAGAACTACGCCAATAGGATATTTCGGCGACCCGACCCGCCCTGGGCGAATACAAGTTGATGCCCCCTTAAGGTTGCCGCCAGCCATCAGGGTGATCGTCCCACCTGGTGCCATCACGGCCGGTGGACAACTTTCGGGCATTATGAAATTCTCGTCCCCGAAAGCATCACATGAACGCAATGGGGGCGTTGTGATCAGCCACTCGACGGTGAGCAGCATTCACTCTGGTCCAGGTTGAATTCCGCCCGGGAAATTCGCGAAATTCCTTCAGATATGGCGTTGTGCGAAGCAGGGAACCTGGGGGACAGGTTGAAGATCAAGGTATTCATCTCTTGTGCCGACCCACTCACGCGAGCCGGGCTCTCGGCGCTGCTGACCGGTCAGGACGACCTCGAGGTCATCGGCCAGTGCGGCCGGGTGTGCGAAGCGCTCGCCCAGCTGCCGGGCCTGGACGAGGTGGTGGCGGTGGTGCCCGACCCGGGCGACGACTTCACCGCGTTCCGCCGGCTGGGCGCCACGGCCAAGGTGATCACGTTCGCCGAACTCGGGGACGCCTTCCGGCCGGTGGACCTGATCACGCTGAACGCGCGGGCGGTCTTGTCGCCGGCCACGACCCCGGACGAGCTGATGCTCGCGATCCGGGTGGTGGCGGCGGGCGACACCGTGCTGATGCCGGTCGAGGTGCACCGCCAGGTGTCGTCCCTGATGCAGGACTCGGACACCACCCGCCGCGGTGGCGCGGACCTGCAGCTGACCAGCCGGGAACGCGACGTGCTGGAGCTGCTCGCCTATGGACTGTCCAACGCGGACATCGCGCTCCGGCTGTCGGTCTCGGCGGCGACGGTGCGCTCGCACGTCCACCACATCCTGCAGAAGTTCGCCGTGCCCAGCCGGGCCCAGGCGGTGATCGCGGCGTACGGGGCCGGGCTGGTCGCGCTCGCGGCGAGCGAGGACAGGAGGCTGCCGGAACTCGCCTGACGAACCCGGGCCGGGTGAGCGGCGCGAGGGGAAGGACCGGCGCCACCCGCCCGCGACGTCGGCTTCATCAAGACAGGCCGCACGGCCGAAGGGACCTCCCGCACCGGCTGGCGCGGAAAGCCCCTTCGGCGTTGAGCCGTGACGGCAGGTCAGTAGCTGCCGTTGTACTTCTTTTTGTCGTCCTTCTTGTCTTTCTTGTCCTTCTTGCCGAACCAGCCGCCCTTGCCCTTGGAACCGATGACATTCGCCAGCGGCGGTTTGCGGTCGCCGTCGTCCTTTTTGCCGAAACTACCCATTTCCTTACTCCCTTCCCGGAAAAAGCGGGAGCCGGCCGGGATTACAGCCAGCCCATGTTCCTGGCGTGCCGGACCGCGCTCATGCGGTTGTCGACACCCAGCTTGGTGATCGCCGCGGACATGTAGTTGCGCACGGTGCCCTCCTGCAGCGAAAGCGTCTTCGCGATGCCCGACAGCGGACGCCCGTCCTCGGCCAGCCGGAGGATCTCCAGCTCACGCGCGGCGAGCGGGCACTCCCCGGCGAACATCGCGTCGGCGACCAGGTCGGGGTCGAGGTAGCGGCCGCCGGCGTGCACCTCGCGGATGACCTTGGCCAGCTCCGTGCCCGACACGTTCTTGGTCACGAACCCGCGCGCGCCCGCCTGCACGGCCCGCTTCAGGTAGCCGGGACGGCCGTGGCTGGTCAGCATCACCAGCGCCAGGCCGGGATGCCCGGCGGCGAGCTGCTCGGCGGCCGAGAGCCCGTCCAGCACCGGCATGTCGATGTCCAGCACCACCAGGTCGAGCTCGGTGCCGGCGGCGATCGCCACCGCCTCGGCCCCGTCCTCGGCCTGGGCCACGACGTCGATGTCCGGCTCCAGCCCGACCAGGGTGACCAGCGCGGTGCGGATCAGCTCCTGGTCCTCGGCGATCAGTACGCGGATGGTCACTTCTCCTCCAGCGGGGCCGAAGCGGTGAGCCGGAAGCCGCCGCCGGGCTCCGGTCCGCTCTCCAGCGTGCCGCCGACGGCGCCGAGCCGCTCGGCCAGCCCGGCCAGGCCGTTGCCCAGCCCGTCGGCCGGGCTCTCGCGGACGCCGTTGTTGGTCACCACCAGGCTGATCCGCCCGCCCGTCTGCTGGAAGCCGATGTCGCACCGGGTGGCCTCGCTGTGGCGCAGGATGTTCGTGACGGCCTCGCGCACCACCCAGCCGAACACCGGCTCGACCCGGTCCGGCAGGCCCGCGGGCACCTCGTCCACCCGGCACTCGACCCCGGCCGCGGTCAGCACACTCACCCCGCCCTCGACCTCGGCCTTCAGCGACTGCCGGCGGTAACCCCGCACCAGCGTGCGCACCTCGTCCACGGACCGGCGGGCGAGATCGACGACCGCGTCCATCTCAGCCGCGCCGCGCTCCGGATCACGGGCGGTGAGCCGGGCCGCGACCTCGCCCTTCAACGCGATCACGGACAGGCTGTGGCCCAGCAGGTCGTGCACGTCGCGGGCGAAGCGCAGCCGCTCCTCCAGCACCGCGACCCGCGCGAGCTCGCCGCGGCTGCGCTCGACCTCGCCGTTGAGCAGGATCACCGTGCCCACCACGGCGACCACCACCATCACCACGAGCCCGCGGCCGATCAGGTCGACGATCTCCCCGGCCGGCAGCGCCGAGCGCGCGAGCAGCAGCCAGGAGCCGCCGACCACGATCACGACCAGTGCGGCGGCGCGCACCCGGCTGAGCGTGAAGACCGCGGCGCCGCAGAAGATCGCCGGCAGCGCCACCAGGGCCGGACCGAAGCGCAGGTACATGCCCACGGCGAGGATCCCGGCCACGACCAGCGACCAGGGTTTTCCGCCGGCCACCAGCTGGGTGCCGCTCCAGATCACGTGGGCGAGCACAGCGCTGAAGGCGGCCAGGCCCAGCAGCGTGGCCCAGAGAGCGCCGGTCCGCGGTGCGCCGGAGGAGAACAGCGGCTCGACGCCGTACGCGACGCAGAGCACGATCAGCAGGATCGTCGCCGTCCGGGCCACCGCGGTCCGCGAGCGTCGCGCCATGGCCCGTGTTTCCTCCCCGTTCCCCCGGACGAGCGGAGCGCGGAGCGCGACGGCGCCGAAGGTCTCCATCACGACCACCTGTTCGCTCATTGGATCACAGCTCACCGGCGCGGACATCTCAGCGACCGGACCGCTTGGGGTCCCAGCGGAAGAACTTGCGGGCCAGCGACAGCCCGATCACGGCCCAGGCCACGGTCACGCACAGCGGGCCGATGCAGGCCTGGAACTGGCCGAGGAAGCCCAGCGGGGCCCCGGCGCCGGACAGGCCCATGATCGCGTTGTGGCCGGCGAAGTCCGCGCCGAGGTAGGCCGTGCGCACGATGCTGACCACCGGCGCCATCGGCAGGTAGACCGCGGCGTCCGCGAGCGGGCCGGGCAGCGACGAGAGCGGTGCGTAGATCCCGGAGCAGAACATGAACAGCACCATCACCGGCGTGACGATCCACATCGAGGTGTCGGCGCTGGGCAGGATCCCGGAGATCCCGACCGCGAGCAGCGCGAACATCGCCACCCCCAGCACCAGCCCGACGACCAGCAGCAACGGGTTCGCGGGCGCGCCGGCGTCCAGGGCCACCAGGCCGAAGACGATCAGCAGCACCGCCACGATCAGCCCGGGCAGCGAGGCCGCGGCCCCCTCTCCGGCGAAGATCGCGCTGTCCGGCAGCGAGGCCGCGCGCAATCGCTTGTACACCAACGCATCGCGCCGCGAGGTCACCGCGTTCACCAGCGTGTACACCGTGAAGAACAAGGCGAAGGCGAGGAATCCGGTGAGCGCGTACATCCCGGCGGGCGCGCCGTCCACGGCCGGGCCGTGGCGGAGCTGGAACGGCATGAAGCCGCCGAGCACGAGGGGCACCAGGGTGCCGGTGAGCGCGATGCCGATGCGCTTCCAGTACACCTGCTGGGACAACAGGAACTGCGCCCGCGCGTAACCGAGCCAGGTCATCGTGAGCTCCTCTCCCCGGCGGCGGCCGCCAGGAACGCGTCTTCCAGCGAGCCGGCGCTGACGTCCAGCTCGGCCAGCTCGACCCCGCGCCCGGCCGCCCAGCCGAGCAGGGTGGCCAGGGTGCGCTGTGGTTCGTGGGTGTGCACGAGGACCCGGCCTTCGTGCTCGGCCACCTCGGCGCCCTCCAGCGGCGGCAGGTCGGCGGCGCCGAGCGCGGGCGGCAGCCGGAACGAGACGGCGGTGGCCGAGCGCGCGGTGATCTCGGCGAGCGTGCCCTCCCGCACGATCCGGCCGCGGTCCATGATCGCGACCTGGTCGGCGAGCGCCTCGGCCTCTTCCATGTAGTGCGTGGTGAGCAGCACCGTCATGCCGCCGAGGATGAGCTCGCGCAGCAGCTGCCAGACGTTGCGGCGCGCCTCCGGGTCGAGCCCGGTGGTCGGCTCGTCGAGGAACAGCACGTCGGGCCCGCCGAGCAGGCCGAGGGTCAGGTCGAGGCGGCGCTTCTCGCCACCGGAGAGCTTCCCGACCGTGACCCCGGCCCGGCCGCCGAGGTCGACCATCTCCAGCGCCTCGGCCCGCGGCCGGGCGCCCGGGGTGAACCGGCGCCAGGCGTCGACCGTCTCGGCCACCGTGAGGGTCTCGAGGAAACCGGCCTCCTGCAAGACAATGCCGACTCGCGTGGCGATCTTCCGCCGCTCGGTCAACGGGTCGGCGCCGAGCACCCGGACGGTGCCGCTGGTCGGCCGCTGGAAGCCGGTCAGCACGTCGACCGTGCTGGTCTTGCCGGCCCCGTTGGTGCCGAGCAGCGCCAGCACCTGCCCCGGGGGCACGGCCAGCGAAATGCCGTCCACCGCGGTGAAATTCCCGTAGTCCAGGTGGAGGTCGCGTATCTCGATTACCGCTTCGTCACTCACGGATTCGAATTTACCGGCCATGGCCCAGCCTCCGTCAGTGGATGAGAACACGAGTATCGGATGACATTTTCCATCCGGTTCACGTGACAAGTGTCAGGTGGTGAAGCTGCTGGTCAACGGCCGAAAGGAAGAGCAGTCGGGCGATCACCGCCTCCGCCGCGGGGAACACCCCGAGACGATTTCCGGCCAGGTGCAGGTGATGGAAAAGCTGAAAGTAACCCGACCGCAGCGGCATCGAATCGGCCGCCGCCCAGAATTGCCGAGCGAAACCGCGGAGCAGTTCCCCGGACGGTCCGCCGAGCACGGCGTTCGCCTCGGCCAGCAGCCCGCCCGCCTTGGCGCGCACCCGCGGGTCGGCCAGCGAGGTCCACGGCGCCGCCGTCCACGGGCGCCGGGCCGGGCCGCCCGACCAGTACCAGCCGTACTGGTGCAGGAAAGCCGGGCGCTGCCGCTCGGGCAGGCCGGCGGTCATGGCCAGCATCAACGCGGCGGCGAGCCCCGAACGGCTGCCGTCGCGGTGCCGGGCCAGCAGCTCCAGCGCAGTTTCACTGCTCAGCTGGAAGAGTCGTTCGGCGACCGCCATGTCGCCGAATTTTGCGATCTCCGGCTCGTAGACGTGCTTGCTGTACGCGCCGGCCAGCGCTTCGTCGACAACCTGCTCGACGCGGTTCAACGCGGCGGGCCCGGCGCTCAGCCGCCAGCGCACGTGCAGGCCGGTGGCGTCGAGGAACCTCAGGAAGAACCAGCGCAGGTCCGGCACCTCCGCGCGCAACTGCCCGACGACGGGGGCCACCACGGTGCGCAGCAGCGGCTCGCCCGCCCCGGCCGGTTCGACCGGGACGCGGTAGTAGAGCCATTCAGCCATGGCGCACCAGTCCCTGGAACTCAGTCGCGACCGGTTCGCCGCCAGGCCCCGGGACCCAATGGCCACGACGGCCGGGCAGCGCCTCCGTGAAGTCCACTGTGGATACGTCCGGGTCGGGTGCGCCGAGCGCGGCCCACACCGGGAACGGGTGGTCGAAGCCGAGCCACTGCGGCTTGCGCCGGTCGACGCGGCCGCCGGAGCGGACCACCCCGGTCACGAACACCTCGTCCGGCAGGCCGTGGGCCTCGCGCCAGGCCCGCAGCCGGGTGAAGAACTCCACCGGCGCCTCACCGCGGTCCGGCCTCGGCACCGCGTCGGCGGGGAAGCTCCAGCGCGCCCGGGCCCAGACCACCCGGCCCTGCTGCCGCCGGGGCTGGTAGCCGGGGTCCGCGTCGTCGGCCACGCGCCGGTCACGGTCGACCCGGCCGAGCGTCAGCCACGGGTTGGACAGCAGGCCGACGAGTTCGGCGACCCCGCGTTGCAGGTGCTGCGGCACCGCGCCGGTGTAGGCGAACGCCACCGGACCGTCTACATCGGACACCTGGAGGGTGTCACTGGCCGGATCGTGGGCGAGAGTCATCCCGTCCAGCCCGGCGCCGGAATCGGGGTGGCGCAGGTCGCCCGGGAGGTGCAGCACGGGCAGGCCGAGCGCCGGGCGCTGCAGTGAGGCCCAGTCGGCCTGCGGCGTGACCTGGTAGACCCGGCAGCCCGGGTGCAGGCTCCGGGCCCAGCCGGCGAGCGGCTCGTCCAGGCCGCCCGCCACCGGCGTCCACCGGCCGAGCAGGCCGAGCCCGCCGGAGTGCACCGCGTTGACCACGGTGAGGTGCGCCCCGGCGGCCACCTCGTCCGCGGAACCGGCGGCGACCTGGAAGAACACCGCGTTGCTCGCGCTCGCCAGGGTTCCGGTGCCCTGCAGGCGGGCGGCGTCCCGGGCGACGGCGAGGTCGACCTCCGGCAGCAGCGCGGCCAGCGCGACCGGATCGGACCGGCGGAGGAACGCGTAGAGGAAGTCGAGCACCGGCACGTTCGCCGCGCCCCGGCCGTGGCGAAGCACGAAGCAGCGCACCAATTCGGCGTACCGCCCGTCGCGCCAGATGTGCGGGACAAGCGTGCGGCCGATCTCCGCGAGGTCCTCGGTCACCGTCGCCGGCCGGTCCGGGCACCGCGGCGCGGCCACGGCTTCGTGGAACAGCGGCAGCTCACCGGCCCACGACGGCGCGGGCTGGTCCAGCGCCGCGAACGCGTCCACGACGGCCTGGTGCGCCGACCCGATCGCGGCGGCCCGGCGAGCCGGCTCCGATACGGCGGCGACGATCCGCTCCTGTTCGGCCAGCTCCCCCGCCGCCGTCGCGAACGGGCCGCCGATCCGCTCCGCGGCCCACGCCGCCAGCTCGGCGAAGTCCGACCGCGCCCGGATCGACCAGGGCAGCACCGGTTGCAGCAGACCGGTTTCCGCGAGCCGGCGCGCCAGCCCGGGCTCGTCCGGGAAGCACTCGGCGAGCCGCACCGGGCCGTCGGGCAGCTCGTCGAGCAGCCAGTCGTACAGCCCGCAGCCGACCAGCTCGTCGACTCGCAGCGGCGTGCGGCGCACGACCGCGCGGCTGGGCAGGGTGGCCAGCCACCGGTCGTCGACCTTTCGCAGCCCGGATACGGCGGCGACGGTCAGCCGGTCCGCGAGCCGGCGATCCTTCAAGCAGGCCAGCAACAAGGCGAGAGCGTGGGGCCGCGACGAACTGGTGACTCGCGCGGGCTCGCCGTCCGGGATGCCGACCGTCGTCAGCGAGCTGAACGGGCTGGTCTTCAGTGCGATCCGGGTGAGGTAAGCGGTCGCGCTGCGGACCGAGCGGGCCGACGGGGCGTCGTCGAGCGGGGCGGCGAGCAGCCGTCCGGTGAACTCCGGGCTCGCCAGCGCCAGCCCGCTCGCGACTTCCGGCGCGCCGAGGTGGCCACGCATCGCCTTGGCCGCCCGCGCGGTCTCCACCGCGAAGTCCGCACCGGCCGCGGTGCGCCGGGCCTGGGCGCACCGCACCAGCTCGGCCCACCGGGTCACCTCCGCGGCAACCGCGGGCGGCAGTCCGGCGGGCACCGGCACCGGTCGTCCATTGTGGACGTCACGGCGCAGCTTCACCACGGCCCGCCGCAGCGGTTTGTCCAGCTGGGGCACCAGCTCGTAGAGCCGATCCCCGAGCGGCCCGGCCAGCGCGGCCGCCGCCCGCTCGTGCTCCGCGGCCTCACGCAGCGCGGCCACGGTGTCGGGCGCGGCGAGGTCGTCGACCGCCGACACCGGCAGCCCGGCCACCCGGACGACGGTCACCGGGGCGACCACCGGCCGGGACGCCGCGGCGGCCAGCGTTCCGACGTCGGGGATCACGACGAGGTCCAGTGCCGTTCACGCAGCAGCGAGTACGCGCTCGACGCCCACCCGGGGTCGTTCACCGCCTGCCAGCTCTCGGGCAGCGGGCGCGGCGGCGCGTCCGCGGCCGGCACCGGGCGGCTGCCGAGGATGAAGTCGCCGACGCTGGACTCGGTCAGGTAGTCGAGGCCGAACGCGCGGGCCGCGAGGTCGGAGTCGCCGCTGCCGAGGCCGCACGGCGCCAGCCCCATCGCGGTCGCCACCAGGTACATCGTCTGGTACAGCACCCCGGCGTGCTTGAGGCTCACGGAATACGCGATGGCGCGGTACTTCCACGAGAGCCGCTGGAACCTCGACGTCATCGTCACCAGCACGTCCGGGTCGGCCTGCAGCGCGGTCGCGATCGAAGCGGTCTGGAGCAGGGCCTCCCGGTCGGCCGCCCCGTCGTTGACCAGCACCAGCCGGTGGCCCACCGGGTCGTAGTAGTAGATGCCGGGCTCGATGCCGTCGCAGCGCTGCACGGTGAGGTACAGCTCCAGCTCGTACGCCGCGCCACCGCACGGGTACGGCCGGGTGCTCGCCTCGTACGGCGCGTTGGGAGTGGGCCCGTACACCGCCCGAACCCGCGCGGTCCGGTAGAGCCATTCGCCGATCTGCCTTGCTGTCAAAGGCTTTTCCCCGTACTGGCGGACCGAGGTGCGGGCCTCCAGCACGGCGGTGAGCGACGGGTCGGTGGCGAGCACGTCGTCCAGCTCCGGCCGGTACAGCTCGATCGACGGCCCGTCCGGCACCGGCTTGATCGCCGGACGCGGCTCGATTTCGCCCAGGTACGGGAAAATCCCGCCGAACGGCTGGTCGAACCGGCCGCTGCGGGCCCGCGAGTGGCTGAGCAGGTCGTGGAAGTCCCACTGGCGCAGCACCGCTTCGGTGTCGGACGGGAAACCCGCGGCCGTGCCCCGCTCGACAAAACCCGCGCCGACGAGGTGCCCGACCAGTTCCGCCGTGGCGTCCTCGGGCAGCAGGCCGCCCAGGTCCGCGGCCGTGCCCTCGGTGCCGAGCCGCGCGACGACGGCGGTCGCGGCCGGGTCGACGAGCGTCACCCGGTGCTGGACCAAGGGGGACTCCAACACCAGCTCGTTGTCCAGAGTGCGCAGCAGGGCGAACTTCGACAGCCGCAGCCGGGCGTCCGCTGGCACGACCGCCGGCTCGTACGCGCTGACGCGACTGGTCGCCTCGATCCGGACCAGGACCCGGCCGTCGGACTCGACGAAGCGGACGAAGAGCTGCTTCGCGCGCTCCACGATCTGCCGCAGCTGGCGTGGCTCCGTTTCGGGCAGGCCGAGGTCGGCGCGCGGGGTGACCGCCAGCTCGCGCAGCGCCCGCGTCACCTCCGGGGTGGCGCCGTGCAGCGCGAACGAGCCGACCCGGCTGAGCAGCCGGAGGGTGCCGTCGTGCTCGTCGATCCGGACGTCGGAGCGCAGGCCGAGCCGGGTGGCGGGGCGGGGGTGGTCGATCGTGGTCATGGCTGGGCTCCTCACAGGAACATCGCGGTCGGGTTGAGCGCGGCTTCGGCGGTGGGCTCGGCCAGCCAGCCCATCCGCACGGGCACGTCGTAGAGCCGGCCGGGCGCGTACCGCGTCCAGAAGTGGCGCAGGCCGGGCACCAGCACCTTCACCACGGGCAGGCCGATGTCCGGCCGGGTCTGGTCGAGCACCAGCATCTCCAACCCGGCCCGCTCGACGGTCCGCTGCGCGAGCCGGACGTCCTCGGCCAGGTCGTCGGTGCTGTGGTCGGTGTAGTCGGCGGCGGTGCGCGCCGGCCCGTCGAGCGGACGCAGGTACGGCTGGTTCGCCAGCGTCGCCGTGCGCCACCAGCGGTGCTGCTCCGGGTCGGGGAAGGCGTACTCCTCGGCTCCGTCCTTCGCGCCGATCACGGCGGGCAGGAACTGGTTCATCTCCGTCATCGCGCGGGAGATGGCGATCTTGATGTCGAAGTGCGCGCCGAACGCGATCAGCAGGTCCTCCACCGGCTTGTCGATCCGGCGGGAAACCGTGACCACGGTGGGGATGCCGAGGTCGGTGGTGAGGTCGAGCGCCCACGCCTCGCGGTTCGCCGCGCGATAGCTCCGCTGCCAGGTGTCGAAGTACGGGTCGCCGAAACTGGCCAGGTCGATCGCCGGACGGCGGAGCATGTTGTACCACCAGAGCGCGACGCTGTCGCGTTCCACCAGCTCCATGAAGCCCTGGACGATCGCGTCCTCGAGGCAGGTCCCGGCGGCGTTGCCGTTGGAATCCGCGCCGCTGTAACGGTTTCCGGCCCGCAGCGGGTAGCCGAAGAACAGGCTGGCGGTGGGGAAGTACTTGGTGCGCTCGTGCGTCAGCGACCACACCGGCGTCCAGTCGATCTTCTCCGCCGGGTCGAACGGATCGCAGACCCGCTGGAAGTGCGAATCGCGTGCGTTCCACTCGGCCCGGTCGCGGAACTGGGCGTCGCTGAACAAGTGCAGCTCGTTCGGCTGGAACGCCTGCTCCGGGCCGAGCTCTTGGTAGGTGGCGGAAATCCGGCCCTCGTCACCGCGGTAGAGCCCGCTGTACCGCTCGACGGCCTCGCCGATCGCCGACGCCCGGGCCTGCACGTCGGTCATGCCCTTGCCGGACGCGGCGCTGCGCAGGCCGGCCCGCAGGTCCGACACGTGCCCCATCGGCACGGCGAAGTTCTGCCCCGCCTGGTAGGTGTGCAGACCCTCCACATCGGACGGCAGCTTGACGAGCTGCTTCACCGGGCCGGTGATCGGGCTGACCAGCGGCTCGAACTCGGCGAGCAGCTTCTCCGGCGACTTCGCGCGGTGCCCGCCGTCGGTGATCTTCGCCTTGGGCCGGCTGGTCAGCCGCACCGGCGCCTGGTGCAGCCGGCTCTGCAGCTCGCGGTCGCCGCAGGCGGCGCACTGCGGGCGGCGGGTGAGGCGGTGGTGCCGGCTGTCCATGGTCACGGTGTCGAAGGTGACGACCTCGGTGTGGTGCTCATTCGGACGATGCTCGCCCGTGGCCAGCCATGCTGCTGTCTGCACCGCGGTGAGCCTCAGGCCGAGCTGCCGGGTGGTCTCGAGATCGGCGAGCGAGGTCACCGGCGGGGCGATGAGACCGTTGCGCTGCTTGACGTAGTTCAGCACCATCTGGTTCGAAGACAGCCGCGCGGCCAGGCACCACCAGCAGGCCGTGGTGCCCGGTTCGAACACCGGTCCGGTCCACAGCAGACCGCCGGTGGGCTTGGCGAGCAGCCAGGGGCGGCCGTCGGCGAGTCGGTCGAGGTTGAAGTCCGCGATGCCGGGGTTGAGGTAGTCGTCGACGAGCACGACGGTGAGGGCGGACGGGCCGGAACCGAGGGTGAGCCCGGCCTGCTCGGCCGCCTCGGCGAACCCCTCGTCGGAGACATCGCCGAACCGCACCACGTCGATCGGCGTCGCCGCGACCCGGGCCAGCGCCGCGTCACCGTCGAGGGAATGCAGCTCCCAGAACCCGCCGGCGCGCTGGTCGGCCCCGGCGTCGACCTCCGCGACGTGCCCCGCGGCGACGAGCTTGTCCAGCACCGCCTCGACCCGCGCGGCCGGGAACTCCCCCGCCAGCGCGTCGACGACCTCGGCGCGCGTGTGCTTGCCCGCGAGCAACGGCGTCGCCCGCTCCATCAGCCCGCCCGCCAGCCGAACATGCCCGAACCGCTCGGCGATCAGGTACACCCCATCGCCCTCGACGACCTCGGCACGCAGGTACCGCTTGAACCGGATGACTTTGTTCATGAACTCCCCCAGCGGGTTTCGGTGTTCGTTGGCACGTCGTTGGGTGGCGCGCTGTTTGGTGGCGCGCTGTGGCCGAGCACGAGCACCCGGTCGGCGACGTCGAGGAACAGGGAGGACCGGCTGACGACGACCCTGGTCACGCCCTCCAGCCTGCGCAGTGCGTCGGCGACCACGTCCGGTGGCTCGTCGAGCAGCAGCACCCGCGGCCGGCGCGCGAACGCCCGGGCGAGTTGCAGGAGCTTGAGCTGGCTCGCGGAGAACCCGCCGGCGCCGCCACTGACCACAGTGGACAGACCCATGGGAAGGTCGCGGAGCACGTCGGCCAGGCCGGCTTTCCGGAGCGCGTCCCAGGCTTGCTCGTCGGTGGCTGCGGAACGGCCGAGCACCACGGTGCGGACGGTGCCGCGCGGGAGGTCGGCGTCCTGCCGGAGGTAACCGGTCCCGTCGCGGTCGGCTGCGCTGAGCCGGTCGAGGAGAGTGGTCTTGCCGGAACCGGAGGGGCCGGTGATGACGACGAACTCACCCGGGACCAGCTCCGCGGCGGGTGTATTGGTCGCTGTGCCGGACCCGAGCGGGACCAAATCGGGTTCCTCAGTGGTCTTCGCCGCGGTCAGCAAGGCGCGGATGCCCCGGACGGCTTCCCCGCCGACGGCGAACACCGAGCGGACCGTGTTGTCCGAGCGGCCCAGCACCAGCACGAGCTGGGCCAGGACCGCGCACGCGGCCAGGAGGTCATCCGCGTGCGCGGTCCCGAGAACGGTGGCGAGCAAGAGCAAGGGGATCGCCGCCGCGAGCGCGGCCGACCGCGGTTCGGGCCTGGCGGCGGTGCGTTCCGGGAGGAGCCGGGCGAGCATCCGGCGTTCGGCGGCGTAGAGGTGGATCTCGTCGATTCCGGTGAGGAGCCGGTCGAGCCCGTCCCCGGTCAGGTCCGCGGCCGGGCCCCGAGCCGACCGGGCCAGCACCACAAGCCCGGCGACGGCGACCGCGAGCACCGCCCAAGCCGTCCCGGCACCGATGGTCAGCAACGCGAAGAAGGCCGCTGCGACCATGGCCGTCACGAGCAGCGCGTCGAGCGCCGCGGCGGCTACGAGCGTGCGCAGCCGGGAAACCACGGTGGTCCCGGCCGCGCGCAGTTCTGGCTCCGTGGCACGCAATCCGGTCCGGGCCGGGTCGAGCAGCAGACCCCAGAGCGAGGGTTCCAGCGTCGCCTGCAGCCGATGCTGGGCGTCGGTGGCGAGCCGGTCACGCAGGCCCAGCAGCAGAATGATCGGCACCACGGCCAACGCGGGCGCCAGCCAGCCGTACCGCACCGCCAGCACCGAGGAGCCACAGCTGATCAGCGCGGCCAGCAACCCGGTAACCACCACCGCGACCGGAACGCGGGGCCTGCCGACATCCTTCGCGGACAGGTGCCAGACCGCCCGGACGTCCGCCGGCTCCGGATGCCGGCCGGACCGCAGCAGGACGGCCCGGCCGGCAGCATCGAGCACCAACGCGGTCCCGGCCACGGTGCTGCCGGGCGCAACCCGCACCGCCCGCCAGCCGACCGCCTCGGCCGCCACCTTCACCGGATCGGGACCGCTCGGCACGTCTGCCACCTCGCCGAACAACGGCCGCAGCGCCTCACGGCAAGCGGGCCACGAGTCCGTGGCAGTCGGTTCACGGTCCACGGTGGTCATGACGTGACCGGTCCCAGCTCCAGAACCTGCCACCGAGTGTCCAAAGCAGACGGCACAGAACCACAGGCGATCACCAAGGTCGCGCCGCGGCGAGCCAGGGAGCGCTCCAGGCGGGGGTCCCCAATGAGGTCCGGCTCGTCGAGCAGCAGGATCGACGGATCGCGGAGCAAGGCCCTTGCCAGGGCGAGACGACGGCGTTCACCGCCGCTGAAATTCCGGCCGCCCGCGGCGATCCACGCGGTGCGGGCGCCACCACGACCGGTGATCAGGTCAGCGAGACCCGCGTCGTCGAGGGCGCGGCTGACCTGGGCGTCGGTGATGTCGTCGTCGGACAGCGTGAGGTTTTCGTGCACTGTGCCGGGGAATAGCCACGGGACCTGCGGCAAGTACCCGACCCCGTCACGCAGTGTGGCCCGCGGGATCTCGCCATGCGTACGGCCGCCGAGGCGGATCTCGCCCTCAGTGGGCTCGAGCGCGCCGGCCAGCAGCCGCAACAGGGTCGACTTGCCGGCACCGGTCACCATCAGCCGTCCGCCGGCGGGGACGCTCACCGTGACCCCGCGCAGCACCGGGCGGCGGGGCGAGTAGCCGAAACCGACGTCGACCAGGTCGACTTGTCCGTCCATTGTGGATCCACAAGAACCGGCTTCAGCGGCGAAACGCGGATGCGGGGCGGCTTCGTCCAGGTCGTCCAGCACGTTCGTCCGGGCGATCAGTTCGGGCAGGCCGCCGAGGTGTTCCAGCACCGCACGGGCGTTGATGAGGAACGGGGCAAGCGCGACCAGAGCCGCAGCCTGACCGACCGCACCGGCGACCGCCGCGAGTTCCACGCCCGTCGCCACCGAGGTCCAGGCCCGCGCGCGGTCCGCGGCGCGGCGGCGCGCGGCCAGCTCTTCGCCCTGGATCTCGGCGAATTCCGCGAACAGGTCCGGTTCCGACTGCTCGGCGTGCACCGCGTCGAGCCGGGCGAACGCGGCGCGCGCGATCCCGTTGCGGCGGGTCAGCTCCCCGACGAACAGCCGCCGCGACACCGCCGAACGACGCTGTCCGATCGCCCGCAGCACCGCCGCGAGGCCCGCTCCGACGACGCCGATCAGCAGGGCCGGCCAGGAAAGCCACCCGAGCACCACGGCCACCGGCACCAGGAACGCCGCACTGGCCAGCAGCGGCACCACCCGGTGCGCGAGCAGGACCGCCGAGGTCTCGGCGAACCGCACCTGCGCCCCCAGCGCCGCGTTCGAACGACGGCCGAGGAACGACGCGGGCACCGTCAGCAGCTTGCCCAGCACCGCCCGCTTCCGCCGTCCGGCCACCACGTCGTGGACCTCGCCGGCCAGCCACCGCTGCCCGTACGCCAGCGCGGCGGCCGCGAGCGCCGCGACGATCAGCGCGGCCACGGCGACGCCGGAACTCAGCCGTCCGGCGACAACACCGTCGACGAGCAGGGCCGCAACACTGGTCACCAGGCCGAGGCCGAGACCGGCGGCGGCCGCCGCGGTTACGCGACCCCGGACCTCGGCGAGCCACCGCGCGCAGGTCCGCAGGGTCGACCGGCGCGGTGACGCGGCCGTCGCAGCGGGCGCGGCAGAGGTGAAAGTCAGCACGATGCCACTGAACTCGGCCCGGAACTGGGCACTGGTGCGCCGATCCCGGCCGCGGGCAGGATCGTTGACCAGGGCGCCGGCGTCAACCGTTTCGAGAACCGCAAAGTGGTTGCCGTGCAACAGAACGATGGCCGGCAGTGGCAGCGCCCGTAACGCGGGAAACGGGTCGCCCTCACGAATTCGCAGGCCGCGTCCGGTGAGCCCGTGGCCGGCCCCGACCCGGAGCAGGTCGGCCGCCGTGGTGCCGTCGCGCGAGACGCCGCATTCCGCCCGCAGCTGCGCGGCGGGGACCGGCGTGCCGCGGTGCGCGAGCAGGATGCCCAGGCAGGCGGGACCGCAGTCGGCCTCCTCCACCTGCCCGATGACGGGCGTCGCGCCGGACCTCACGAGTGGCCACCCGCCCCGAACGGGCAGGACCCGGCCGAAGCCGCGACAGCCGGAACCCTAGGCGCCGCAACGGTCTCGGGCAGCAGCAGCCGCAGCGACGCCGGGCTGTGGAACGCCATCTCGTCACGACGGCGGATGTCCTGGTCGGCCAGCCGGAAGTCCGGCGCGTAGGCGGCCAGCGCCGCCAGCACGGTTTCACCCTGCAGCACGGCCAGGCTGGCGCCGAGGCAGTAGTGCGGACCGTGGCCGAACGCGAGGTGCCGCGACTCCGTGCGGTCCAGGTCGAACTCCAGCGGGCGCGTGAACACCGCCGGGTCGAGGTTCGCCGCGCCGTACATCAGCAACACCGTGCTGCCGCGCGGGATGGTCACGCCGTCGAGGTCGAGGTCGTCCTCCGCGATGCGGCTCATCAGTGGCAACGGCGGGTGCAGGCGGATGCCCTCCACATATGCGGCGGCCGCCAGCGTGGGATCGGCGACCACGCGCCGCCAGGCGTCCGGGTGCTTGCGCAGCGCGAGCACGACGTTCGCGAGCGCGCTGCCCACGGTGTCGATGCCCGTCATGAAGAGCATCAGGACCATCGAGACCAGCTCGTCGTGCGTGAGCCGTCCGTCCTCTTCGGACGAAGCGCGCGCGAGCCGGGAGATCAGGTCGGTGCCGTCGCCGCGACGGGCGGCGAGGTCGTTGATGTAGCCCACCACTTCGGCGAGGCCGGTCGCGGCGGCCGAGCCCGGCTCGCCGTAGCGTCCGCCGAGCCGTCCGGTCACCTCGTTCACCACCGCGCTGTTGATCGCGCTCGCCCAGCCCAGCACCTGGTGCCGGTCGGCGGGCGGCAGCCCCAGCAACGCGGCCGTGGTGTACACCGGCAACGGGCCGCACACGTCACCGACGAACTCGCATTCGCCGTGACGCAAGGGTTCCGTGAGCAGCTCGGCGACGATCTCCTGGACCGCTCCCCGCAACCCGGCCACGGACTTGGCGCTGAACTGCCCGGCCACGAGCCGCCGCAGCCGCTGGTGGTCGGCGGGCGGCTGGATCGGCAGCAGGCCGTCGAGCACCCGGCTGGTCGCCTCGTCCAGGTGCCGCGTCGCGGACCACTCGTCCGGCATCCGCAGCGCGCCCGCGGGGTGCCGGGCGATCCGGCTCACCAGGTCGTGCCGCGAAACGATCCACACGCTGCCCGCGTGGATCACCGGCTTCTCCTGCGCCAGCCGCGCGAACAACCCGTTGTCCCCCACCGGCTGCGACTTCGGATCGCCGATGAACCGCAGCGTCGCCTTCGTCAGCTCGTCCATGTCCATTCCCCCAGCTCTCGGGCGATACCGGTGTGTGCCGGCCGGCCGGCACACACCGGTAGCTACCTCAGTTCTCGCGGTGCGAAGACCGTGAAAATCAGCCGCCCAGGCAGGCCGCGGTGCCGACCGTGGCCGGGGTGCTGATGGTGCCGGCGGTGCTGGCGGTGGCCGCGCCACCCACCTCCGAGAGCTCTTCCACCGTCAGGTCCTCGATCGGCAGATCGGTCGTGTTCAGGTTTTCCGGAGTCATGTCTTTCCCCTCAGAAATGTGTTTACCCGAATTACTGCGGAAAGGTAATGCAGAAAAAGCCGGATCAGACGCTGGCGCAGCCGATGCAGGCCGCGGTGCTGACCGGCGTGCTCGCGGTCGAGGCGGTGCCGGCACAGTCGGCCGCCGCCACGTCGTTGAGCTCCTCGATGGACAGGTCTTCCACGATCGGAGCGTTCTGCTCCATGGTGATCACACCCAATTCGATTCTTTTCGGACAGGACATTTACCGCTCGGCGCGAATACTTCCGAGCGCCATCAGCGAGTCTGCCAGCCGGGCAGAACGAATTCGTCGGTGTTTTGATCGATTGTCACGGACGACGGAAAGCGCAGCAGATCGCGTTTCTCGATCATCCGTTGAGACGGGTGGTGGACACACCCGCGCGGACGCTCAGGTCAGGCCGACGGCCAGAACTTGCGCCAGCCATCGGCTTCGAGCGTGGCGGGCTCGACGCCCTCGGCGCGAGCGGCGTCCTCGGCGGCGCGGATGTCGCGCGCGAACTGCTTCGCGACCGCCCGCAGATCACCCTCGGGGTCGATGCCCGCGCGGCGCGCCGTGGCCGCCGTGCGGAAGAGCTGGGACGCGGCGTCGGCGCCGCCGGGGAACAGGTCCAGCGGGACGCCGGCGCGGCCGCTGCGCTGGCCGAGCTTCCCGGCGAGCGCGGCCGCGGGCTGGCCGAGCGCCACGCCGTCCACAATGGACTTACGCTGTTTCTCGGCCTGCTTGAGCTCTTCCCACTTCAGCTCCTGGTGCTCGGCCGTGGCCACCTGGCCGGCGTCGCCGAAGACGTTGGGGTGACGGCCGACGAGCTTGGCGACGAGCTCGCCCGCCACGTCGTCGATCGTGAACGGGTCATGCGGGTCTTCGGCGGCCACCCGCGCGTGGAAGAGCACCTGCAACAGCACGTCGCCGAGTTCTTCGCGCAGGGCCGCGCGGTCGTTCTCCTCGATGGCCTCGAGCAGCTCGTAGGTCTCCTCGACCAGGTACTTGCGCATCGAATCGTGCGTCTGCACCCCGTCCCACGGGCAGCCACCGGGCGAGCGCAGCCGGTCCATCACCAGCACGGCCTCGACAAGCGGATCGGCCGGTGCCTGGAGCACTCGCGCTCCGGACTTGGTCAAAGCGACGGCCGTCGGCTCGGCGAGGGAGCCGACCACGAGCACGATGTCGCGCAGGGACGGCGCTTCGGTGACCGGCGGCAGGCCGAACGCGGCGGCGTCCACGTCCGACCCCGCGTACACCGCCGCCGCGGTGCGCAAGAGCGGAACCGCGGCGGCCGGGAGCGTCGCCCCTCGGGCGACTACGACAACAGAGCCGGTCACTGCTTGGCCGGAGCGGCACCCTGCACCGGCAGCACGAGCCCCTTGGTGGCGTTGGCGTTCGGCGCGAGGCCCATGCCCACCGAGTCCCACACGCCGTAGCGCGGGTTGATGCGGTAGTCGACGTCGCCGACGTACGGCTGGAGCAGCCGGATGCCGATGCCGCCGAGCTGGTCCGGCGTCGGCTGCTGAGCCTGGTCGGTGGCGACGGGCTTGTCGGTGGCGCGCTGGCGCACGACCGCGACGACCCAGGTCGGGTTGCTCGCCGCGTTGGGCTGGAACGCGATCACGGTGTTGGCGGGCACGCCGAACAGCACCGTCGTGGCGTCCTGCGGCGAGGACAGCGCGGGCACCTGCGTGCCGACGTTGCCCTCGACCCCGGCCTGCGCGCCGCTCTGGATCTCGCCCTGGACGGCCTTCGGGTCGGCAGCGAACTGCCGCGCCTTGGCGATGGCGTCGGTGCGCGCGGTGGCCGGGTCGGTCGAGGACGCCGAGCCGTCGGCGCTCGGCGCGCCGACGGTGGTGTAGTCGAAGCCGACCGTGAGCGTCGGCAGGTACTTGATCGCCAGCTTCTGCTCGAGGTACTGGTCGGTCAGCGCCTCGCGATGGTCGCGCACGCGCCAGACCAGCTGAGTGACGGCGGAGTCCTGGTTCTGCGTGGCGGCCTGCGGCAGCGGCCCGGCCAGCGGGTCCTGGAGCATGGCCGCGCCGATCGCGTCCTGGTCGGCGGTGAGCTTCTCCTTCGCCGCGGCCTTGAGGACCACCGCGTGCAGCAGCTGCTGGCGCACGATCTCCCGGCCGACGAGGTCGAGCTTGTGCTGCGCCGCGAGCTGCTTGGCGTACGGCTGCTCCTGGACCGCCTTGTCCAGCAGGCCCTGCACCTGGTCGATGGAGGTGACCTGGCCGTCGATGATCGCGGCGGCCCCCACCTGACTGGGCCCGGCACCACATCCCGACAGCAGGAACGCACCGGCCACAACGGCGATCAGCGCGCGAGGGCGCCCCATGATCCGCATCACAGGCCATACCCTCTCATACGCCCGCCCCCGAAACGCAACACCGTGTTTGTTGCCCGCGCGGTATTGTCGATAAATGGACTCTTGGTTGTCGATTGAGGTCCTCGACGGCACGTTCCCGGCCCGGGCCTGGCAACGCGCACACGGCGACGACTTGACCGAAGCGGCGCTGACCAACGGCGCCGGGCAGTGGACGTGGCACGTGCACGGCTGGGGCGTGACGCTGGAGATCGAGTTCGACAGCGAGGATCGGCGCGACCGCTTCCGAGCCCTCCCGGCGGTGACGGCCGCGCTGGACGCGGTCCCCGACCCGGACCGCGGCCTGCTCGTCTACCCGGGCCGCGGCGGCGGCTCGGGCGCCCAGGTTCCGCGCGTCCCCCGCCCGAAGCCGTTGGCCGACGCGGGCGCGCTGCCGACCCCGGAGGTGGAGCACCTCATGCGGTTGGCCACCACCGAGCTCGTGAGTGTTCATGACGGTTAGAACCGTCATGAACACTCACGAGCATTCCGCGCCCGTCAAACGGCGGCCGGGGTTTTGGTCAGGTGGGTCAGGAGTTTGGCGCACCACTCCAGTAGTTGTTCATCGCGCAGTGTCGGGGCGCCCATGCGGCCGCCCGCGGGGCCCTCGGTCGGCTTCGGGACCGAGACGGTGTTCGTGATCGCCTTGTACGTCGCCTTGGGGTAGAGGCGCTTGAGGCGGACCAGTTGTGAGTCGGCCAGCGGCAGCGGGGCGAAGCGGATCGTGTTGCCCTGCACCGCGACCTCCGTGACACCGGCCGCGCGGCAGGTGTGGCGGAAGGCGGCCACGGCGAGCAGGCGGGTGACCGGCGCGGGCGGCTGGCCGTAGCGGTCGACGAGTTCCTCGCGGACCGCGTCGAGGCCCGCGGTGTCCGGCGCCGCCGCGATCTTGCGGTAGGCCTCCAGGCGCAGGCGCTCCCCCGGCACGTAGTCGTGCGGGATGTGGGCGTCCACCGGGAGGTCGACGCGGACCTCGGCCAGTTCGTCGTCCTCCGCGGGCTCGGCGCCGGCGTGCCGGCGGAACGCGTCCACGGCCTCGCCGACCAGCCGCACGTACAGGTCGAACCCGACGCCCGCGATGTGGCCGGACTGCTCCGCGCCCAGGATGTTCCCTGCGCCGCGGATCTCCAGGTCCTTCATCGCCACGGCCATGCCCGCGCCCAGCTCGGTGTTCTGCGCGATGGTGGCGAGCCGGTCGTGCGCCGTCTCGGTGAGCGGCGCTTCCGGCGGGTACAGGAAGTACGCGTACCCGCGCTCGCGGCCACGCCCGACGCGGCCGCGAAGCTGGTGCAGCTGCGCGAGCCCGAGCAGGTCTCCGCGCTCGACGATCAGCGTGTTGGCGTTGGAGATGTCCAGCCCGGTCTCGACGATGGTGGTGCACACCAGCACGTCGTACTCGTTCTCCCAGAAGCCCTGGATGATCTTCTCGAGCTTGTCCTCGTTCATCTGCCCGTGGGCGGTCACCACCCGCGCCTCGGGCACCAGCTCGCGGATCCGCCGCGCGGCCTTCTCGATCGACGAAACCCGGTTGTGCACGTAGAACACCTGGCCGTCGCGCAGCAGCTCGCGGCGGACGGCGGCGCCGACCTGCTTGTCGTCGTACGAGCCGACGTACGTGAGGATCGGGTGCCGGTCCTCCGGCGGGGTCAGGATGGTGGACATCTCGCGGATGCCGGCCAGCGACATCTCCAGCGTGCGCGGGATCGGCGTGGCGGACATCGTGAGCACGTCGACGTGCGTGCGCAGCGCCTTGATGTGCTCCTTGTGCTCGACGCCGAACCGCTGCTCCTCGTCGACGATCACCAGGCCGAGGTCCTTGTACCGGATCCCGGTCTGCAGCAGCCGGTGCGTGCCGATCACGATGTCGACCTCACCCTCGGCCAGCTGTTCCAGCACCAGGTCGGACTCGGTCTTGTTGGTGAACCGCGAGAGCCCCTTGATGGTCACCGGGAACGACTGCATGCGCTCGGCGAAGGTGTTCAGGTGCTGCTGCGCGAGCAGCGTGGTGGGCACCAGCACGGCGACCTGCTTGCCGTCCTGCACCGCCTTGAACGCCGCGCGCACGGCGATCTCGGTCTTGCCGTAGCCGACGTCGCCGCAGATCACCCGGTCCATCGGGACGCCGCGCTCCATGTCGGACTTGACCTCGTCGATGGCGGCCAGCTGGTCGTTGGTCTCGGTGAACGGGAACGCGTCCTCCAGCTCGTGCTGCCAGGGCGTGTCCGGGCCGAACGGGTGGCCGGGCGCGGCCTGGCGAGCGGCGTACAGCTGGACCAGCTCGGCCGCGATCTCCTTGACCGCCTTCTTGGCCCTGGCCTTGGTGTTCTTCCAGTCGGAGCCGCCCAGCTTGTTCAGCGTGGGCAGCTCGCCGCCGACGTAGCGCGAGACCTCGTCGAGCTGGTCGGTGGGCACGAAGAGCCGGTCGCCCGGCTGGCCGCGCTTCGACGAGGCGTACTCCAGCAGCAGGTACTCGCGGGTGGCCCCCGCGACGGTGCGCTGCACCATCTCGACGAACCGACCGATGCCGTGTTGTTCGTGCACCACGTAATCGCCCGCCCGCAGCGCCAGCGGGTCCACCGCGTTGCGCCGCCGCGAGGGCATCTTCGCGTTGAGGTCCTTTGTGGACGTTCCGGCGTTCGCGCCGCGGCCGGTGAGGTCGGCCTCCGACAGCACGACGAGCGCCCGCTCCGGCGACACGAAGCCGTCGGACAGGCCGCCGCAGGTGACCGTGACGACGCCGGCCCGCGGGACCGCCGTGAGGCCATCTCCGGCCAGCGTGGCCGGGACCTCGGCGCCGGTCAGCTGCTCGACGGCGCGGCTCGCGGTGCCCTGCCCGGCGACCACGAGCACACCGGTGCCGCCCGCCGCGACGTGCGCGCGCAGGTCGGTCATCGCGCGCTCCAGCTCGCCCCGGTACGCGGGCGCGGGCTCGACGGCGACGCGCAGCACGTCCGCGTCCTCGGTGGTCAGCTGGGTGATCGTCCACCAGGAGCGCCGGGTCTCCTGCGCGTGCTTGGCGACCCCGGTCAGCTCGCGGTAGGCCGACGCGCCGAGGTCGATCGGCGCCTGGCCGCCCGCCGCGGCGGTGGTCCAGGAGGCCTCCAGGAACTCCTGGCCGGTGCGCACCAGGTCGGCGGCGCGGGCGCGGATCTTCTCCGGGTCGGCCAGCAGCACGTGGCTGCCCACGGGCATCGCGTCGGTGAGCAGTTCCAGCTCGTCCTCGCAGAGCACCGGGATGAGCGCCTCCATGCCCTCCACCGGGATGCCGTCGGCGAGCTTGGTGAGCATCTCGGCCAGGTGCGCGTCGGCCTCGTACGTGCCCGCCAGCTCGGCGGCCTTCGCCTTGACCGCTTCGGTGAGCAGCAGCTCGCGGCACGGCGGCGCGGTGACGTGCTGGATCTCGCCGGGCAGCGAGCGCTGGTCGGACACCGCGAACGCGCGGATCTCGCTGACCTCGTCGCCCCAGAACTCGATCCGGACCGGGTGCTGCGCGGTGGGCCCGAACAGGTCGAGGATGCCGCCGCGCACCGCGAACTCGCCGCGCTTCTCGACCATGTCGACCCGGGTGTACGCCAGCTCGACCAGGCGCTCCAGCAGGTCTTCGAAGCTCTGCTCCTCGCCGACCACGAGGTCGACCGGCGCCAGCGAGCCGAGCCCGGGCGCCATCGGCTGGATCAGGCTGCGCACGGTCGAGACGACGACCCGCAGCTCGTCTTCGCCCGTGTGCAGGCGGTGCAGCACCTCCAGCCGGCGCCCGACGGTGTCGGCGCGCGGCGAGAGGCGTTCGTGGGGCAGCGTTTCCCACGACGGGAAGTCGGCGACCCGCTCGCGGCCGAGCAGCGCCGACAGCGCGGTGGTCAGCTCGTCGGCCTCCCGCCCGGTGGCGGTGACCACGAGCACAGGACGGCCGCCGCCGCCCGCTTCGGGTTCTTCGGCGAGGGCCGCGGCGACCAGCTGGCGCGCGGCGACGGGGCCCTGCAGTTCGAGCAACGGGGCGCCCGCCCGCTCGACGACCCCGCGAAGGGCCGGGTCGGGAAGGATGGCTTGGAGGAGTCCGGACAGTGGAGCGTCGGTCACGGTCCCAGACTACGTGCCGGCACCGACAAGATGCCGCTCCCCGCACGAGTGGGCCGCTCGCGACGCCGGCGCCCGGCCGCGTTCACGCAGCGGAACTGTCAGTGGCACGAACGCGCGACGGTATACAAGAGAGATCAACAACTGAAAACTATTCGCGTGTCGGAATCCGGAGGAACACGATGAAGCGCTGGAAGAACCGTCCCGCCGGCTCGAACTGGGGCGATTTCGGCGAAGACGACCAGATCGGCCGGCTCAACCTGATCACGCCCGAGCGCCGCCGGGCCGCGGTGGCCGAAGTCCGCGAGGGCATCGCCTTCCCGCTGAGCCTGCCGCTCGACTTCCCCAAGGGCGAGTACGCGCACGGCCCCCGCAAGCCGCCGACCCTGGCCAGCACCGCGCTCGGGCACAACAACCGCTTCCTGCCGCAGGTCACCGACGTGGTCAACGACGACTACGCGGTCATCCACCTGCAGTACTCGACGCAGTGGGATTCGCTGGCGCACGCGGGCGCCGTGTTCGACCTCGACGGCACCGGCGAGCCGGTCATCTCCTATTACAACGGCTATCGCGCCGGAACGGACATCATCGGCGATCCGGCCGGCTCGGTGGTGCCCCGCGCCGGCGCGCTCGGCATCGAGACCATGGCCCAGACCGCAGTGCAGGGCCGCGGCGTCATGGTCGACCTGGAGCGCGCGATCGGCCGCGAGCGCGTCCTCGTCGGGTACGAAATGCTCGCGGAGATCATGGACGAGCAGGACGTCACCGTCGAGACCGGCGACATCCTGTGCCTGCACACCGGCCTGGCCGAGGTCATCCTGGAGCTCGGCGAGAACCTGACCCAGCAGGCGATGAGCACCAGCTGCGCCGCGCTCGACGGCGGCGACGAGCGGCTGCTGCAGTGGATCACCGACAGCGGCGTGGCGGCGATCGTGGCCGACAACGTCGCCGTCGAGTCGTTCAGCCTCGAACCGGCGGCCGGTGCGGAGCACGCCCTCCCGCTGCACCAGCACTGCCTGTTCAAACAAGGCATCCCGCTCGGGGAGATGTGGTACCTGAGCGGCCTGAACAGCTGGCTGCGGGAGCACGGGCGGTCCCGGTTCCTGATGACCGCGCCCCCGTTGCGGCTGCCCGGCGCCGTCGGCTCGCCGGCCACCGGCGTGGCGACCGTCTGAGCGGAAGCCGCGGCTTCACCGTCCGAATGCGACTGTCCACTTCGGCCGGTGAAGCCCGGCTCACGGCGCGGCCCAGCCGGTGAGCCGGCCGACCGCCAGCTCGGTCCCGGCCCAGAGCACCGCGGCGCACAGGCTGCCGGCGAAGAACCGGCCGTACGGCAACCCCGCCGAGCCGGCCACCCGCGGCACCAGCGTCCGCACCCCGGCCAGGCACCGGCCCGCCACCACAGCCGGCACGCCGTAGCGCGCGACGACGGCCTCGGCCCGGTCCCACCGGGCCGCGCCGATCCGGCGGCCGAACCGGGAGGCGCGCAGCCGCGGCCCCCACAGCCGTCCCTCCAGGTAGGCGAGCTGGTCGCCGGCCACCGCGGCGGTCACCGCGACGGGCAGCGCCAGCCACCACGAGAGCGAGCCGCGCTGCACGAGGAAACCCATGAGCAGCAAGGTGGACAGCGTCGGCAGCACGATCCCCGGCAGCAGCGCCGTCTCGGCCGTGATCAGCAGCGCGCAGACCAGGTAGACCAGCGGCGCCGGCGCGTCAAGAAGCAGCCGCAGCAGGTTCGTCACGGCTGATCCTTCCCGAGAACACCGGCAAGGCCACGCGGTAGACGTACGCGGGTGGCAGGTTGCGCCACACCACGGGCGTCCGCTCGACAACGGCGAAGCGATTTCGCAGCAAGCGGGCGAAGTGGCGGGCCGGGGGCGTCCACGCGGTGTGCGCGTACGCGAAGGTGGTGAAGCGACCGTGCGGCGAAAGCGCGCCGTGCACCGCGCTCAGCACCGAAAGCCGGCGGGCGGCGGACATCGCCGTCCAGGGCAGGCCCGAGACGATGACGTCGACCGGCGGCACGGCGAACGAGGCGAGGTGCTCGGCCGAACCCTCCACCACGTCCAGCGAGGGGAAGCGCGCCCGAAGCGAAGACACGAGACGCGGGTTGATCTCGACAGCCGTGAAGCGCGCGTCGGGGCGAAGCAGAGCGAGGACGGCTTCGGTGAACACGCCCGTGCCCGGCCCGAGTTCGACGACGTTCGCCGCGCGCTCGAGGCCGAGGCCGGCCGTCATGACCTCGGCCAGCCGCGGCGAGCTGGCGGCGACCGCGCCGGTGACCATCGGACGGCGGAGGAACTCCCTGGTGATCGACATCCCCGAAGCTAGGAACCGCTCCCGTCGCCGCGAATCGGCCGAGCGGCCCGGCCGGATCGTCCTGTCGGACGACCCCGGCGGTACCGCGGGAGGACGCGCCGGAGGACCCCCGCGCGTTAGGTTCGGACCGTGGAACGGCTGGTGGTGTGGGCGCGCAAGCAGCGATGGATGGTGGATCTGCCGCTGTACGGCGTCTTCGTGCTCCTGGCGCCCAACGCCGCCTCGCACGAAAGCTGGTCGTTCCGGGCGATCCCGCTGCTGTTCCTGCTCCCGCTGCTGGCCCGCCGCCGCTTCCCGCGGACGGCGGCCGTGCTCGTCATCGCAGGCGTGGTCGCGGTCTACACGAACGAAGTGTGGGCCTACGACCGCGGGCGCAGCGAGCTGGCCATGGCCGTCGTGCTGTTCACGCTGGTGAAGAACGGCGACCGCCGGTTCGCCGTGGTGATCGCGGCCGGCATGGCCGGGCTCGACTGGATGTGGGGCTTCACCTGGGGCGTCGACACGCAGAACCCGACGCTGTCCATCATCGGCGTGATCCCGCTGTACATCGCGGCCTGGGCGCTCGGCGAGTTCTTCCGCGCGCGGGACCAGCTGACCCGCGAGGAGTCGCTGCGCGCCGGGCTGGCCGCTTCGGAGCAGGAGGCCCAGGCGCGCGCCGCCGTCGCCGAAGAGCGCACGCGGATCGCGCGCGAGCTGCACGACGTGCTGGCCCACAGCATGAGCGTGATCGTGCTGAACGCCGAAGGCGCGAAACTGGCCCGGCACCAGGATCCCGACGCCGTCGACCGGACGCTCGACACGATCGGGCGCACCGGCCGGGGCGCGCTCGCGGAACTGCGGCGGCTGCTGGAGGTCATGCACGCCGGCGAGCCCGTGCGCAGTCCCCAGCCGACCGTCGCGGAGCTGCAGGCCCTCGTCGACCAGTGCGGCCGCGAAGTCACGCTCGAGGTGACCGGCGAGGCCGCCGAACTCCCCGCGAGCGCCGCGCTGCAGGCGTACCGCATCGTCCAGGAGGCATTGACCAACATGCTCAAACACGCCCCGCCCGACGCCACCGGCCACGTCCGCGTCGCGTTCACCCGCGCCGAGATCCACGTCGAGGTCACCAACACCGGCGGCCGGGAGCCGGTGGCCGCCGGGCTGCCCTCGGCCGGGCGCGGGCTGGCCGGCATGGCGCAGCGCGTGGAGCTGTACCACGGGCGGCTGGAAACCGGCCCGCTCGCCGGCGGCGGCTACCGCGTGGGCGCGACGCTGCGGATCGGGGACGCGTCGTGACCGCCGTGCTGATCTGCGACGACCAGGAGCTGGTGCGGGTCGGGCTGCGGATGATCGTCGACAGCCAGCCGGACCTGCACGTCGCCGGCGAGGCCGCGGACGGGGCCGAAGCCGTGGCGCTGGCACGGGAGCTGCGGCCGGACCTGGTGCTGATGGACGTGCGGATGCCGGTGCTCGACGGCGTCGCGGCCACCGAGCGGATCTGCGCGGAGCTGCCCGAGGTCCGGGTGCTGGTGATCACCACGTTCGACCTCGACGAGTACGCCTATTCCGCGCTGCGCGCCGGGGCGAGCGGGTTCCTGGTGAAGGACGCGCCCGCCGAGGAGATGCTGGTGGCCGTGCGCGGGGTCCTGCGCGGCGACGCGATGGTGTCGCCGTCCGTCACGCGCCGGCTGCTCGACCGCTATCTCGCTCACGACCACGCGCACGACGGCGCCGGGAAGCTCGCCGCGCTGACCGAGCGGGAGAAGGACGTGCTCGGCCTGGTCGCGCGCGGGCTGTCGAACGGCGAGATCGCCGGCCAGCTCTTCATCGGCGAGACGACCGTGAAAACGCATGTCGGACGGGTGCTGGCCAAGCTCGGCCTGCGCGACCGGGTGCACGCCGTGGTCTTCGCCTACGAGTCCGGGCTGGTCCGTCCGGGCGGCTGATCCGGCGATCTTTCCGGTTTGTCCGGCATGCTGGGCCCATGCGCCTCTCCGTGCCAGCCCTGTTCGCGACGTTGGTGGTGCTCACCGCGGCCTGCTCCAGCCCGCCGGGCAACGCCCAGACGCCGCCGGCCACCACCACCACGCCGGCGGCCGGCGGCTTCCACGTCGAAGAGATCGCGAGCGGGCTGGAGCACGGCTGGGACATCGGCTTCCTGCCCGGCGGCGCCATGCTCGTCACGCAACGCCCGGGCCGGCTCGCGCTGGTGCGCGACGGCCGGACGACCGAGGTGCGCGCCGACTTCTCCGACGTCCTCGTCCAGGGTGAGGGCGGGCTGATGGGCCTGGTGCTGGCGGCGGACTTCGCGTCGTCGCGCGAGTTCACCACCTGCCAGACGCACCAGGAGAACGGCAAGGCCGTCGACATCCGGCTGGTCACCTGGCGGCTGGCCGAGGACGACGCCAGCGCGGTGAAGGCGCGCGACCTGCTCACCGGCCTGCCGGTGAACCCGAGCGGGCGCCACTCCGGCTGCCGCCCGACGCTGGCCCCGGACGGCGCGCTGCTCGTCGGCACCGGCGACACCGCGACCGCGGCGGTCTCGCAGGACCGGCACCGGCTCGGCGGCAAGGTGCTGCGGATCGACGCCAAGACCGGGGAACCGTTGCCGGACAACCCGTTCTTCGCCTCGGCCGATCCGAACGAGCGGCGGATCTGGACGTACGGGCACCGCAACATCCAGGGCGTCGCCATCCGCCCCGGCACCAGGCAGGTGATCACCTCGGAGCACGGGCCGGCGTTCGACGACGAGGTCAACCTGATCCAGCGCGGCGGCAACTACGGCTGGGACCCGTCCAAGGGCGGCACCGACACCTCGTATGACGAGAGCGTGCCGATGACGGACAAGAAGCGGTTCCCGGACGCCATCAGTCCACTGTGGACCACCGGCTCGATCACCGAGGCGACCAGCGGCGACGCGTTCCTCACCGGCGAGCAGTGGGGCGCGAACAACGGCGCGCTGGCCGTCGCGGCGCTCAAGGGCCAGAAGCTCCTGCTACTGCACCTCGACGCCGCCGCGAACGTCACGAGCGTGACCCTGCCCAAGGAGTTCGACGACAAGTTCGGCCGCCTCCGCGGCGTCCGCAGCGGCCCGGACGGCGCGCTCTACGTGACAACCTCCAACGGCGACAACGACAAACTGCTGCGCGTGACACCGTCATGAGCGGCTTCACTGACAGCAGATGTCAGGGAAGCCGCGCTAGCGTCTGCCGATGGTGACCATCGACGACGTACGCCAGCTCGCACGGACCCTGCCGCGCAGCACCGAAGCGCTGGTCCGGGACCGGGTGAAGTTCCGCATCGGCCAGATCGTCTACCTGGCCTTCTCCCGCGACGAGACGACCATGGGCTTCGCCTTCCCGCGAGAGCAGCGGGACGCGCTGGTCGCGGGCGAGCCGGAGAAGTTCCTGCCGCCCGAGCCCTCCGACGAGCGCTTCCAGTGGGTCCGCGTGCGGCTCGCCGCGCTGGAGGCCGACGAGATGGCCGAGCTGGTCCTCGACGCGTGGCGGATGTGTGTGCCGAAACGCGTCGCCTCCGCGTATCTGGATGGTTCAGCGACCTGAGTGCGCGCCCCCGTTGACGTGCACCACCTGCCCGGTCACGTGCCCGGCGGCGGGGCTCGCGAGGAACGCCACGACGTCCGCGACATCCTCCGGGACGCCGGCGCGCTTGGTCATCGTGTTGCCGACCAGGCGGGCGCGGCGCTCGTCGGTGAGCTTGCCGTGGAAGAACTCCGTGTCGACGATCAGGCCGGGGGCCACCACGTTCGCGGTGATGCCGCGCGGGCCGAGCATGCGGCCGACGTCGGTGTTCCACGCCTCGACGGCCGCTTTCGCCCAGCCGTACGAGCCGCCGCCGGTGTGCGCGGCGATGGAGCCGATGGTGATCACGCGGCCGTGGTCGGCGAGCCGGTCGCGCAGGCCCGAGGTGATCAGCGCGGCGGTGAACACGTTGGCCCGGAAGTTCGCGGTCCAGGCGAGGTCGAGCGAGGCCAGGTCGGCGTCGTCCTCACGGAGGAAATCGGTGTTCCCGCCCGCATTGTTGACCAGTACGTCGACGGTTTCGGGCAGCTCGCCCAGCGCGTTCGCGACCGCGGTGGAATCGGCCGCGTCGAAGACCACCGCCCGGGCGCCCAGCAGGGCCGCGGCCTCGGTGAGCACGCCCTCCCGGCGGCCGGTGATCGTCACGCGGTCGCCGTCCCGGGCGAACCGGGAAGCCACCGCGTACCCGATTCCCGTGCCCCCGCCGGTCACCACGACGTCGCGACTCATCAAATACATCCTTTACTGTTAAAGTATGTCCATGGACGACCGTACCCGCGAGCCGGAAAACGCGTCAAGCGACGAGGTCGACGAGATCCAGCGGGCGTGGCGGCGCGAGCAGCCGGGCGCGCCCGTGGCGTCGATCGGCGTCATCACGCGGATCTGGCACATCGCGAAGCTGCTGGAGGATGATCGGCGCGCGACCATGCTGCGGCTGGGCGTGGACGCGTCGACGCGGACGCTCCTGAGCACGCTGCGCCGCGCGGGGGCGCCGTACCGGCTGACGGCGGGCGAGCTGGCGAAGCGCTGCCGCGTCAGCCCCGGCGCCATTTCCCAGCAGACGGCCCGCGCCGAGCGCGAGGGGCACGTCCGCCGCGTCAAGTCCACAGAGGACCGTCGCACGGTGCACGTCGAGCTGACCGCGGCCGGGCACGAGCTGATCGAGCGCACCGTGACCGACCTGCTCGAACACGAGGAGACGCTGGTCTCGGCCCTCACCCCGGCCCAGCGCGACCAGCTGGCCGACCTGTTGCGCCTCCTGCTCGCCGACCTCGATCGCCGGGCCGACAAGGACTCGTGAGTGTTTATGACGGTTAGAACCGTCATAAACACTCACGAGTCCTGGTACTTCCCCGGCCGGCGCCTGGGAAGCGCAGGCGCACGGCCGCGCGTCCGGCGTGGTGGTGCGGATGACCTGCTACACCGCCGAATCCACCGGCACCCTCACGCCGAGCAGTGAGATCGCGGAACTCGCGTGGCTCGGGTACGCCGACCGCCCACGCGTCTCCGCCGTGGACCAGCTGATCTTCGACGACCTGCACTCGCAAGGGCTGCTGCGCTGACCGGCCTCGCCTAGGCTGTTTCCCATGCTGCGACTCGGTTTCCCCGTCATCGGGGTGGAAGACGTCAAGCGGGCGGCTGATTTCTGGACGGCTGCGCTGAACCTCGTCGAGACGGCGGAGTGGGAGAGCCAGACCTGGCGCACGCTCGGCCACGCCGACGGTTCCGGGCACGCGCTGGCCCTCATGCGCAGCGAGTCGCCCGCCGAGGAAAAGCCCCGCCTGCACCTCGATCTGCTGGTGGACACCGCGGCCGAACAGGAAGCCGAAATCGAGCGACTGCTGGCCCTCGGCGCGAGCCACGTCGACTGGGCGGACTACCCGCCGAAGCCGGACTTCGTGGTGCTGGCAGATCCGGACGGCAACCGGTTCTGCGTCGTCGACCTCAGCAGCGCGCCGTCCGGCGGCTGAGACCGCTCAACCGAGCAGTTTGGGCTTGTGCTCCAAGTGGGACAACCCGTTCCACGCCAGGTTCACCAGGTGCGCCGCCACTTCGTCGCGCTTCGGCTTGCGGGCGTCGAGCCACCACTGACCGGTCAGCGCGACCATGCCGACCAGAGCCTGGGCGTACACCGCGGAAAGCTTCTCCTCGTACCCGCGCGCGGCGAACTGCTGCGCGAGGATGTGCTCCACCTGGCTGGCGATGTCGTTCAGCACAGTGGAAAACGTGCCGGTGGAGCTGGCCACCGGGGAATCGCGGACCAGGATGCGGAAGCCGTCGTGGGAGTCCTCGACGTAGCCGAGCAACGCGCCGGCCGCCTGTTCCAGCATCACCCGCGGGTGGCCGCCGTGCAGGGTCGAGACCATGCGGTCGAGCAGGACGCGCGTCTCGCGGTCCACGACCACCGCGTAGATGCCTTCCTTGCCACCGAAATGCTCGTACACCACCGGCTTGGAGACGTTGGCGCGAGCCGCGATCTCCTCCACCGAGGTGCCGTCGAAACCCTTCTCCGCGAACAGGGCCCGCGCCACGTTCAGCAATTGCTGCCTGCGCTCGCTGCCCGTCATGCGGACCCGGGTCACCGGAGCGGTCGGTCGCGCTCCGGTGACGGCCGCCTCTCGCTTGGCCCGTCGTCTCCCCGCCACCGGGGCAGACTACGCCGAACCGGAGACCTACTTCGCTTCGGCGGCGATCCGCGCCAGCCGCTGCGGGGTCGGCCAGCGCACGTCGTGCACCCAGCCGAACTTCTCGAAGATCCAGATCAGCCGGGCGGACATGTCGATCTGGCCGCGCTGCACGCCGTGCCGCGCGGACGTCGGGTCGGCGTGGTGCAGGTTGTGCCAGGACTCGCCGAAGGAGAAGATCGCCAGCGGCCAGAAGTTGGCCGACTTGTCCCGCGCGGCGAACGGGCGCTCGCCGATCATGTGGCAGATCGAGTTGACCGACCAGGTCACGTGGTGCAGCACGCAGATGCGCACCAGCCCGGCCCAGAAGAACGCGGTCACCGCGCCCCAGAACGACCACGAGATCAGCCCGCCCAGCAGCGCCGGCAGCAGCAGGCTGACCAGTGCCCAGAGCCAGAACAGGTCGTCGACCTTGCGGATGGCGCTGTCCTTGACCAGATCGGGCGCGAACCGCCCCTGGTTGCTGGTGTCGCGCTCGAACAGCCAGCCCATGTGCGCGTGCCAGAAGCCCTTGGCGATGGCCATCGGCGAGGTGCCGAACGCCCACGGGGAGTGCGGGTCGCCGTCGCGGTCGGAGAACGCGTGGTGCCGGCGGTGGTCCGCCACCCAGGTGATCACCGGGCCCTGCAAGGCGATGCTGCCGGCGATGGCCAGCACCACGCGCAGCCACGTCTTGGCCTTGAACGAGCCGTGCGTGAAGTAACGGTGGTAGGCCACGGTGATGCCGAGCCCGCTGATCCCGTAGAAGACCACGAACAGCCCGACGTCGACCCAGCTCAGGCCCCAGCCCCAGGCGAACGGGACGGCGACCAGGAGCGCCACCAGCGGCGCGATCACGCCGAAGTACACGGAGAACTGGACCCCGATCGACCGGTGCCCCTCGATGATCGGTTTGGGCCCCTTCGGGGCCGGTGGCTCTCCAGCGGGCTGGGAACGGTCAAGGGTGGCCGTCATACAGTTCACTTCTTCCTACGAGCCCTTACGAAGGGTCACCTTACCTACGATGCCGTAAGTTACGGTACAGGAGGTTTCACGCCCTGGGGAGGCCCGATTTGCCCGTTCCCCGGGTAGTCAACTGCTTTTACCGGGTACCCACCGCGCGCGGGCGTCACCCTCCCGCGACCGGGGTCCTCGATCATCGCTATCCTGACCAGGATCGATCCGCCGTAGTGTAATCGGCAGCACTTCAGATTTTGGTTCTGACGGTTCAGGTTCGAATCCTGGCGGCGGAGCAGCGGAACGTTCCTGGCGGCCTTGGCGATGGGGGGTGGGTGCGCCTGACCGACGAAGCGACCGACGACACGGGGGCCAGGCGCCCGACCCTCGCGGAGATGTCCGACGCCTGGCTGGTTGGCCGGGGCCGTGAGCTGATCGCGGCGGTCCAGCGGCAGCCGCACGAGCAGCAGCTCGAGATCGTCGCGATCATGGACGAGCTGCTCGAAGAGACCCTGCGCCGCGGCGAGCCCACACTGGTCGCGCAGCTGTTGCGCGCGTCCGCCTTCGCCCGCCTGGTCACGCGCGGCCTGGCCGCCGAGGCCGAGCCGCGGCTCGACGAGATGCTCGCGCACACCCGGCGCCACGGCCTTTCCCTGTTGCGCGCCGACGCGCACGCCCTGCGCGGGCGCCGGCTGGTGCTGGCCGCGCAGGAGGACGCCGCGCTCACCGAGATCGCCAGGGCGCTGGCGATCCTGGACGACTCCACCATCCCGGACCGCCAGATCGGCATCCGCAACTGGAACCGGATGCTGTCCAACGCCTTGCTCGACTGCTGGATCGTGCTCAACCAGCTCGGCGTGTACGAGGCCGCCGAGGAGGTGCTCGGCCGCGCGCACCAGGCGATCCGCGACAGCGCGAGCCCGCACGAGATCACCCTGCAGCTGATGAACCGGGTGCGGCTGATGCTCGGCTGGGGCCTGCGGCTGGAGCGCGTCGAGCAGTACGACGAGGCCAGGGAGAAGTTCCGCACGGCCGCGTCGATGGCGGTCGCGGCCGAGGGCCCGTTCGCCGAGTCACTGTTCCCGCGCAAGGCCGGCGTCGCGGCCGTCGACCAGGTCGGTGTGCTCGCGTCCGCGCTCGCGCTGCACAACCCGAGTGAAGACCAGGTGGCGCGCCTGCACGAGCTGAACAGCGGCCAGCAGTTCCCGCACGAGCAGGAGATCGTCGCCATCGCGCTGGCCCGCTGCCTGGACCGGTCCGACCGCCGCGAGGAAGCGCTGCAGGTGCTGCTCGACGTCCGCGCGGCGATGAACAGGGACCTCTCGCAGCCGTCGATGCGGCTCAACGTGGCCCGCGAGCTCGCCCGCCTGGACACCTCGAAGGACTTCCAGACCGGCGCCAGCCCTTCGATGATCGACTACGCCACCACACTCGAGGCCGAGATGTGGACGCTGCGCGAGTCGCAGATCGCCACGCTGAACGCCCGCCGCGAGCACGAGCGCCTCTCCGCCGAACACGGCGCGATCACCCAGCAGGCCCTGCAGGACCCGCTCACCGGGCTGCCGAACCGCCGCGCGCTGGACGAGCGCCTGCGCACGCTGGCTTCGTCGGCCGACGCGCAGCCGCTGGCCGTCGGGCTGGTCGACCTCGACGGCTTCAAGGGCGTCAACGACCGGCAGTCGCACGCCGAGGGCGACAACGTGCTCCGTGTCGTCGCGAGCACGCTTCGTGACGCCTTGCGCGGCGACGACGTCGTCGCGCGGTACGGCGGCGACGAGTTCATCGTGCTGCTCCCGGGCGCGCCCGCGTCGGCGGCGAAGATGGCGCTGGGGCGCGCAGTGAAATCCGTCGCAGACCTGCCACACCACCTTTCGCACGGCGTCACGCTCTCGATCGGCCTGGTTTCACTGCGCCCGCAGGAACGGGCCGAGCAGGTGCTCGCACGCGCGGATGCCGCTATGTACCAGGCAAAACGCGGTGGCGGCAACCAGGTGGCGTCGGCCAACTCGATGGCCACCGACGCGGGCGCCGGCTGGCCCGACGGGAGCAGCCCGACCGACCCCGCGTGGGACTCCGAAGACCCCACGTAGGATCGTTGGCCGACGGAGACCACACCGGTGAATCATTGGGAGTGTCGTTGAGCGGCCCGCTGAGCACGCTGATCCTCGCCGCGGGTGAGGGCACCCGCATGCGTTCGTCCACCCCCAAGGTGCTGCACCCGATCGCCGGGCGCGCCTTGGTGGAGCACGCTGTCCGCGCCGCGGCCGGACTGGACCCGGAGCACCTCGTCGTGGTGATCGGCCACGGCCGTGACGCCGTCGGCGCCGAGCTGGCGCGCGTCGGCGGGGTGCTGGGCCGCGAAGTCACCACCGCCGTGCAGGCCGAGCAGAAGGGCACCGGGCACGCCGTTTCCTGCGCGCTGCGCGAGCTGCCGGACGGCCTGACCGGCACCGTGCTCGTCAGCTACGGCGACGTGCCGCTGCTGGACACCGAGACGCTGTCCGCGCTGCTGGCCGAGCACACCGGCTCGGGCAACGCGGTCACCGTGCTCACCGCTGTGGTCGCCGATCCGTCCGGCTACGGCCGGATCGTGCGCGACGACGCGGGCGGGGTGAGCGCCATCGTCGAGCACAAGGACGCGACGCCGGCGCAGCATGAGATCCAGGAGATCAACTCCGGCGTCTACGCGTTCGACGCCGCGGTGCTGACCGACGGCCTCTCGCGCTTGTCGACCGACAACGCGCAGGGCGAGCTGTACCTCACCGACGTGCTCGGCATCGCCCGAGAGGACGGCAAGGGCGTCGGCGCGCTGGTGGTCGACGACCCGTGGGTCACCGAGGGCGTGAACGACCGCGTGCAGCTCTCGGTGCTGGGCGCTGAGTACAACCGCCGGATCGTGCGCCGCTGGCAGCGCGAGGGCGTGACCGTGACCGACCCGGCCACCACCTGGATCGGCGCGGACGTGACGCTCGCCCGCGACGTCCTGCTGGAGCCGAACACCCAGCTCAAGGGCGCCACCTCGGTCGGCGAGGGCTCGGTGGTCGGCCCGGACACCACGCTCACCGACGTGGTCATCGGCGCGCACGCCTCGGTCGTGCGCGTGCACGGCTCCGGCTCCGAGCTGGGCGACGGCGTGAACGTCGGCCCGTACACCTACCTGCGGCCGGGCACGAAGCTCGGCGCCAAGGGCAAGCTGGGCGCGTTCGTCGAGACCAAGAACGCCGAAATCGGCACCGGCACCAAGGTGCCGCACCTGACCTACGTCGGCGACGCGAAGATCGGCGAGCACAGCAACATCGGCTGCTCCAGCGTGTTCGTGAACTACGACGGGGTGGGCAAGCACCACACCGTCGTCGGCTCGCACGTGCGCCTCGGCGCGGACAACACGCTGGTGGCGCCGGTGCGGATCGGCGACGGCGCTTACAGTGGGGCGGGTGCGGTGATCCGCGACGACGTCCCGCCGGGTGCGCTGGCGGTGTCGGCGGGCCCGCAGCGCACCATCGAAGGCTGGGCGGGCCGGCGCAGGCCGGGCACGCCCGCGGCGGAGGCGGCTGAAGCCGCGCTCGCCGCGCAGCAGGACACCGCCGTGTCCGTGGCAGAAGCAGGAACCGACGGGGAGTCGCCAGCATGAGTCCGAAGTCAGGCACACCGAAGAAGAACCTGATGCTCTTCTCCGGTCGCGCGCACCGTGAGCTCGCGGAAGAGGTGGCCGAGCACCTCAATGTGACGATCACCCCGCAGACCGCGCACACGTTCGCCAACGGCGAGCTGTTCGTGCGGTTCGAGGAGTCGGTGCGCGGCACCGACGCCTTCGTGATCCAGGCGCACACCACGCCCATCAACGAGTACGTGATGGAGCAGCTGATCATGGTGGACGCGCTCAAGCGGGCGAGCGCGAAGCGGATCACCGTGGTGATGCCGTTCTACCCGTACGCGCGGCAGGACAAGAAGCACAAGGGCCGCGAGCCGATCTCGGCCCGGCTGATCGCGGACCTGTTCAAGACCGCGGGCGCCGACCGGATCATGACGGTCGACCTGCACACTGCGCAGATCCAGGGCTTCTTCGACGGCCCGGTCGACCACCTGATGGCCCAGTCGGTCCTCGCCGACCACATCAAGGCCACCTACGGCGACGCGGACATCACCGTCGTCTCGCCGGACTCGGGCCGCGTGCGGCTGGCCGAGAAGTGGGCGCAGCAGCTGGGCGACCGGCCGATCGCGTTCATCCACAAGACGCGCGACCCGGACAAGCCCAACCAGGCCGTGGCCAATCGCGTGGTCGGCAAGGTGCAGGGCAAGCTCTGCGTGCTGATCGACGACATGATCGACACCGGCGGCACGATCGTGAAGGCCACCGAGGCGCTGATCCAGGAGGGCGCGGCGGACGTGGTCATCGCGACCACGCACGGCATCCTCTCCGACCCCGCGACCGAGCGGCTCTCGCAGTGCAAGGCCCGCGAGGTCATCGTCACCAACACGCTGCCGATCCCGGAGGAGAAGCGCTTCCCGGGGCTGACGGTGCTGTCCATCGCGCCGATGCTCGCCGAGGCCATCCAGCAGGTCTTCGAGGACGGCTCGGTCACCTCGCTGTTCGACGGCGCCGCCTGACCGCTTTCCGAAGTCCGTCAAGGCCTCCTTACCCGCGTCGGACGCGGGTAAGGAGGCCTTGACGGCGTCTGACCCGTTTCGCCGCAGGTGAACCTCGGTCCGCCGGCGGCGAAATCGTCTCCGCCCCCGCTGCCGAGGGGTTAGTTTCGCCGCATGGGGAAATTCAAATTCGGCGTCAGCCTCCGCGGTGTGACGGACCGGGCCGAGTGGGTCGCCAAGTGCCGCCGGGCCGAAGAGCTGGGCTACGACGTCATCACGGTGCCCGACCATCTCGGCCCCGGCCGTCCCGCGCCGTTCCCGGCGCTGGTGGCCGCGGCCGCCGTCACCGAGCGGCCGCGAGTGGGCACGCTGGTGTCCAACGTGCCGTTCTACAACCTGGCGCTCTTCGCGCGTGACGTCGCGACCACCGACGCGCTCACCGGCGGCCGGCTCGACCTCGGGCTCGGGTCCGGCCATATGAAGTCCGAGTTCGACGACGCCGGGCTGCCGTGGCGCAAGGCGTCCGAGCGGATCGACTACCTGGTCGAAGGCCTCGACGAGCTGAAGACCCGTCTCGCCGAGGAGGGCGGCCTGCCGCGCCTGCTGATCGCGGGCAACAGCGACGGGGTGCTGCGCCTCGCCGCGAAGCACGCCGACATCGCGGGCTTCGCTGGGCTTCGGCAGGACCGCGGGAAACCGCCGGGCACCTTCGTGCTCGACAACGCCGAGGCGATGGACGAACGCGTCCGCTACTTCCGCTCGCTCGCCGGCGACCGCGAGGTCGAGTACAACATGCTGGTCCAGCGCGTGGTCGTGACCGAAGACCGCCGCGCCGCGGCAGCCGAGTGGCACACGGACACCGACGAACGCTCGGCGGCGGACGTCGACGAGCTGCTGACCGCGCCACAACTGCTCCTCGGCACGGTCGACGAGATCGTCCAGCAACTCCTCGACCGACGTGAGCGCTACGGCTTCTCCTACATCACCGTCTTCGAGGCGATGCTGGAAACCTTCGCCCCGGTGCTCGCCGAGCTCCGCGGTCAGTAGCGAGTTCTCCTTACTCCGCAACACTTTCCGCCGCTGACCGAACCTTCGCCACCGCCTCACCGGCAATCAGCGTCAGCACCCGGCCGAGCAGGTCGTCCGGGACGGCCTCGTCGTCGATGTCCGATTCGACGGCGAGGCCGTTGCTGAGCGCCAGCAGGATCACGGCGAACTCCTGCGGCGGCAGCGGCAGGTCCAGGTCCAGCCCCTCGGACAGCCGTTCCAGCGCCCGCGCGATGGTCGTGCGGACCTCGCGGCGGCGCAGCTTCAACGCGTCGCGCCGGTGCTCGTCGTGATGGGCCAGGGCGAAGAACTCCGCGAGCAGCCGGTGCCAGACAGCGTCCGTGCGCATCTCGTGCATCAGCACCGCCGCGACGTTCGCCAGGCCCACGCCACCGTCGCCGGCCTCCGCGAAACCGGCCAGGCTCGCCTCGAGCCGGTGCGCGGCGTGCTCCTCCATCAGCGCAAGCACCAGCTCGTCCTTCGATGCGAAGCTCGAATACACCGCGCCCTTGGTCAGTCCCGCGGCCGCGGCGACCTCGGTCAGCTTCGACGCCGCGATCCCGCGCTCGCCGAAGACGGTGAACGCCGCGTCGAGGATGCGACGGCGGGTTTCGGCCCGCGTCGGCCGCGTCCGGCCGGGTCCGGGTTCCAGCGCGGCCATCGGCCGGTCCTCCCTGATCTGGGTCTTGACTTCTGCGAGCCCAACTCCATACCTTCAAGTATCCAATACCCGGAGGTATCCAATGTCAACCGAACGTGGCCTCTACGGTCTCGCCGCCGAGGCGGCGGCCGCGTTCGGCACGGCCGTCGCCCAGCGTTACTCCGACGGCGGCGGCTGGCGGGAGCGCACCTTCACCGAGCTGGACCACGCGTCGAGCCGGGTGGCCGGGCTGCTGCGCGAACGCGGCGTGCGGCCGGGCGACCGGGTGGCGCTGCTCTGCCGGACCCGTCCTGAGTGGACAGTCTGCGACCTCGCGATCGCCCGCCTCGGCGCGATCTGCGTGCCGGTGTACCCCACCAGCTCACGCGGCCAGATCCGCTGGATCCTGCACGACTCCGGCGCCGTGGCCGCGCTCGTGGAAACCGCCGGGCACCTGGCCGACGTCGAAGCGCTGCGCGACCAGCTGCCCGCGCTGGACCTGGTGCTGGGCATCGAAACCACCGATCATCCGCTCGCCGACGTGATCAACTCCGGCACCGGGCCGGCCGACCTCGGCCGGGCGCCCGAGCCCGCGCCGGACGACCCGTTCACCATCGTCTACACCTCCGGCACCACCGGCGAGCCCAAGGGCTGCGTGCTCACCCACCACAACGTCGCCTCGGTGATCGAGAGCCTGCGCGAAATCAGCGAGGCCAAACCCGGCGACGTGCTGTTCGCCTACCTCCCGCTGGCCCACCTGCTGACCCGGATGCTGCAGGTCTACTGCCTGCGCACCGGTGCCACGATCGCCTACTCCGGCGGCGACATCCGCGCCGTGGTCGGCGAATTGGCCGAGGTCGCGCCGACCTACCTGCCGTCGGCGCCGATGCTGTTCGAGAAGGTCTACTCGGTGGTCAGCGGCCTGGCCCCGGACCTCGGGCCGACGGTCGAGCTGGGTCTGCGCGCGCGTCGCGGCGAGCAGCTGGACGAGGCGGAGGCCCGCCGGTTCGCCGCCGCGGAAGAGCAGTTGTTCGGCCGCGTCCGCGCCGCGTTCGGCGGACGGCTCGGCTACGCGATCACCGGGTCGGCCCCGATCGCCCCGGAGATCCTCGAATTCTTCTTCGCCTGCGGCGTGCCGGTGTACGAGGCGTACGGGATGACCGAGTCGACCGCCGTGCTCACCTCGAACACGCCCGGGGCCTGGCGCGTCGGCACCGTCGGACGCGCAGCCCCCGGCGTAGAGCTGGCGATCGCCGAAGACGGCGAGGTGCTCGGCCGCTCGGCGGGCGTCTTCGCGGGCTACTGGAACAATCCCGCGGCGACCGCGGAGTCCGTTGTGGACGGTTGGCTGCACACCGGCGACCTCGGCTCGCTCGACGCGGACGGGTTCCTCACCATCACCGGGCGCAAGAAGGACATCGTGATCACCTCGGCGGGCAAGAACCTGTCCCCCGCCGCGATCGAGACCGACCTGCGCCGGACGCCGTGGATCGCCGAGGCCGTGCTGCTCGGCGACCGCCGCCCGTACCCGGTCGCGCTGCTCGCCCTCGACCAGGACCGGCTGCCCGAGCTGAGCTCCGAGACCGGCGTCGACCCCGGCGCCGAGGGCTGGCACGGCGACGAGCGCCTGCGCGCGCTCATCGCCCGGGAGGTCGAAGTCGTCAACGCCCGCTATTCTCCGCCCGAACGGATCCGGGACTTCGCGATCGTGCCGGCCCCGTTCTCGGTGGCGGCCGGCGAGCTGACCCCGACGCTCAAGATCCGGCGCGACGTCGTCGCCCGCCGCCACGCCGAACTGGTCGAAACGCTCTACCCCGCCCCGCGACGGGCCACCTGATCCACCGGCAACGCCGCCGGTGAGCCCCTGAGGAAGGAAGCTTCTCGATGAGGATGCGATTGCGGACCAAAGCGGCTGTGCTGGCCGCCGCGGCGCTCGTGACGGCGGCGTTCACCGCCGCCCCGGCGCAGGCGGCGACCGGCGGCAACAACGACCCGTCCTGCCGGCCCGGCGCCGCGCACCCCCACCCCGTGGTCTTCCTCCACGGGCTGGGCGCCACCTACTACGAGGACCTGAACTTCATGCAGGCGGCCGTCGCGGCCAAGGGCTACTGCACGTTCAGCCAGACCTACGGCGCCTACCCCGGCTTCCCGGTGGTCGGCGGGCTGCGCCCGATCGCCGACTCCGCGGCCGAGATCAAGACGTTCATCGGCCAGGTGCTGGCCGAGACCGGTGCGTCCAAAGTGGACATCGTCGGGCACTCCGAGGGCGGCCTCCAGTCCCTCTACGTGACCAAGACCCAGGGCATCGCCGACAAGATCGGCACCGTGGTCGCCATCGCGCCGCCCGCGCACGGCACCACCTTCGCCGGGCTGACCAAGCTCGCCTACCTGCTGGGCCAGGGCGAGCGCGACGCCGTCGGCCAGGCGCTGTCCACCCTCGGCTGCCCGGCCTGCGACAACCTGATCACCGGCGGCTCGGCCATCACCACGCTCAACAACGGCCCGATCGCCCAGCCCGGCGTGCGCTACACGATCATCACCTCGCGCGCCGACGAGCTGGTCACGCCCACCGACACCGCGTTCGTCCGCGAGCCGGGCGTGGACAACCAGTACGTCCAGGACACCTGCCCGTTCGACCCGGTGGGCCACATCGGCGAGGCCTACGACCTCAACGTCTGGAACCTGGTCACCAACGCGCTCGACCCGGCGCACGCCACGAAGTTCCTCTGCGTGGTGGGCTCCCCGGGCTGACCGGCTACAGGGCTCGTGAGTGTTCATGACGGTTCTAACCGGCATGAACACTCACGAGTCTGGTCAGTAGGCGACGGTGAATCGTGCGCGGGAGTGCTTCGGCTCGTCGATCTCGTCGACGAAGGCGATCGCGTAGTCCGCGCCGCTGATCCTCGAGTGGCCGTCCTCGGCCGACAGCAGGACGTCGCCGCCGAGGCGGAACTCGCCGGTGCGCTCGCCGGCGTTCCAGGCGCCGAACTCGGCGGCCGGGCTGACGTAGAACCAGTCGTCGGTCTCGGGCAGCGCGTGCAGGGCCGCGAGGACGTCGGCGTGGCTGCCCGCCTCCGCTTTGTACTCCTCCGGGAATTCCGGGGTGTCGATCAGCCGCGGGCCGCCCTCGGCGACGTGCAGCGAGCCCGCCCCGCCGACGAACGACAGGCGCGCGCCGGCCGCGCGAGCCGCGTCCACCAGCGTCGGCACGGCGTCCAGCAGGCGACGGCCCTCGTCGTCCGCGCGGCCCGGCGTCGCGACCACGATCACGTCGGCGCCGCGGGTCACGTCCGCGACGAAACCGGCGTCGTGCATCGAGCCCGCTCGCTCCTCGACACCCTCGGGCAGGCCCTCGGCCTTACGCGCGACGCCGACCACCGAATGGCCGCGCCGCAGCGCTTCCTCCGTGATCCGGCCCCCGGCGTACCCCGTCGCGCCGAACACCACCAGCTTGCTCATGACCCGCTCCTCTGCCAACGAATTCCGTCTCAACGGCGCCGATGGTAAGGACGGGTGATCGGCTACTTCAACGAAACCAACACACCCGCGGGTAGGTGTGCAGGTCAGCCGCCGAGCGCGGCGAAGGACGTCGCCAGCTTCTGCTTCACCGCGTTCGCGTCGAACGGCACCCGCACCTCGGCGACGGCCGTCGGCTTGGCCAGCACCTGGTAGCTGGCGGTGCGGTTCGGCAGCGAGAACTTGACCGAGCAGGACATCGTGATCGTCGCGTCCGCCGTCGCGTCGCCCTGCGTGGTGCAGGTCTGCGAGCCGAGCGTGTCGGCGCTCATCTCGACGGTCAGCGTCACGTGCACCACGGGCTTCGGGTCCGAATCGCCGCCCACCACGCTGGTCGAGACGTCCACCGAAGTCGTGCAGGAGCCGACGAAGTCCTTGCAGTCGAGCTTGTCGTTCAGCACCGCGACACTCGCCTGCGCGAGCCCTTCGAACGGCTGGCCCAGCCCGACCACGGCGTTGTCGAAATCGTTGTGGAACTTCTTCAGCTCGTCACCGGTGATCGGGCGCACCTGGAACCCGGCGCCGAGTTTCGCCCCGCCCTGCGGGTCGATCAGCGCCGGCGCGAAGCCCACCACGCGGTTCGGCTGGGCGGTGGTCACCTGAAGCGTGCCCAGGCCACCGCCGAGCTGGTACGCCTCGGTGCCGTCGGGCTGCTTCTGGCGCACCGGCTCGGCCGTCTGGTTCAGCGTGGCCAGCGACTTGCCCAGCTCGTCCGCGAGCTTGCCCGGCGCGAGCTTGCCGCCCGGGTCCACCGGCAGCTCGGTGCCGACGGTGTGCACCCAGCCGGTGCCGAACCGGGCGCTGCTGTCCTCCAGCCCGTGCGCCTTCCAGTAGTCCGCGTTCGCGGAGACGTACAGCTCGCCGCCGACCTGCACGATCTGCACAGCCTGGCCCTCGAACGGCAGCGTGCCGATCCCGTCGCCGTCGCGCGTGACCCGGAAGGTCAGGTTCGCGGGGTTGCCGGAGGCGTCCTTCACGGTGGTGTCGTACTGCAGCGCCGGCGCCTGGCGCAGTGCGTCCAGCGCCGCGCCGACGGCCGTCTTCTGCGCCGCGAGCCGGTCGGCCTTCTGCTGGTCGGCGGCCGAAACCCCGGCCGAACCGGACACCGCGACCTGGCAGCCCGCGAGCAGCCCGCCCACCAGCACGACCGCCACGGCAGTCCATCGAGCCCGCATTCCCGCCCCTCTTTCCGCCGGGATCATCTCACCCCGCGACCGGCGCCGGGAGCGGTGTTTATTGTGGCCTCACCCACCGCCCCGGCCCAAGGTCGGCGCGCTCGGGCGCCCCCGTCGTCACCGCACCGGCCCAGGCTGGTCTACACTTCTCGAGTTGTCTCGGCGAGGCGGGTGCACCATTCGGTGCCCAGCGTGATCGACGCGGCGGTTTGAGAAACCCCCGTGGGCTGATCACGCCCGGATACTCGCCGCCGTACGCAACCGCCCCGAGCAGAGATCGACGATCCCCGCCGCCACTGCTGCACCGCATCGTGATTTGAAGGAGTGCTACACCGTGTCCGAGGTACGTCTTTCCGTCGAGCCGCGCACCGAGTTCGGCAAGGGTGCCGCGCGGCGCACCCGTCGTGCCGGCAAGATCCCCGCGGTCCTGTACGGGCACGGCTCGGACCCGCGGCACTTCGCGCTGCCGGCCCTCGAGTTCGCCCGCGTGGTCCGCGAGAACGGCAGCAACGCCGTCATCACCCTCGACCTCGAGGGCTCCGACGAGCTGGCGCTGACCAAGACCATCGTCGTGCACCCGCTGAAGAACTACATCGAGCACGTCGACCTGCTGGTCGTCAAGCGCGGCGAGAAGATCACCGTGGACGTGCCCGTGGTCGTCACCGGCACCGCCGCCCCGGGCACCCTGATCGCCCAGGACCTCGACACCATCCAGGTCGAGGTCGAGGCGCTGCACATCCCGGAGCAGGTCGAGGTCTCCGTCGAGGGGCTCGAGCCGGGCGTCCAGATCAGCGCCGGCCAGGTCACCCTGCCCGCGGGCGCGGAGCTGGTCACCGACCCCGAGGCGCTGGTCGTGGCCGTCAACGAGCAGCGTGAGTCGACCGAGGACGAGGACGCCGCCGAAGGCGAAGCCGCCACCACCGAGGCCGCCGAATAAGCTCCCTTCCGTGAGTGAAGACCTGCCCGGGGCCGGCGAGCTGATCCTGCTCGCCGGCCTCGGCAATCCCGGGCCCCAGTACGCCGGCAACCGGCACAACGTCGGCTTCATGGTGCTCGATGAGCTGGCCGCGCGCATCGGCGGCAAGTTCAAGGCGCACAAGAGCGGCGCCGAGGTGCTCGAGGGACGGCTGTCGGACCGTCGCGTGGTGCTGGTGAAGCCCCGCTCGTTCATGAACCTCTCCGGCGGGCCCGTGGTCGGCGCCGCCCGGTTCTTCAAGGTCCCGCCGTCCGGCGTCGTCGTGGTGCACGACGAGCTGGACGTGCCGTTCGGCGCGCTGAAGCTCAAGCTCGGCGGCGGCGACAACGGCCACAACGGCCTGCGCTCCATCACGAAGTCGCTCGGCACGCGTGAGTACTACCGCGTGCGGTTCGGCATCGGCCGCCCGCCGGGCCGCCAGGACCCGGCCGACTTCGTGCTCAAGGACTTCTCGACGGTGGAGCGCAAGGAGCTCCCGTTCGAGGTCGACCGCTGCGCGGACGCCACCGAGGCGCTGATCGCCAAGGGCCTCGCGGACGCCCAGAACGAGTTCCACGCGGGCTGACCACCCCGTTGCTCTCAGTGAGTGATGAGTGGTGACGTAACGCGATATCTCCTCACTCGATGGGCGGCTTCTCGTTCCCTGATCGAGTCGACCCGGGGTGCTTTCCCTTCCCGGTGCCCCGATGACCGGTTAGGACGGAGCACGGGAGTTCGCACACCGACCTTGAATCGGAGAATCTTTCATGTCGTTCACCGCCGAGGACCTCGCCGAGGTCGCTTTCGGTAACGCCCCGATCGGCCGCCGCGGATACGCGAAGAACGAGGTCGACGAGTACGTGCGGCGCATCGCCAAGACGATCGCCGACGAGGACGACCTGACCGCCGCGGAAGTCCACCACGTGATGTTCAACAAGCCGCTGATCGGCAAGCGCGGCTACGACGAGCATGAGGTGGACCAGTTCCTCGACGAGGTCGAGGACCAGCTGGCCGACCTCTCCGGACGGCGCGCCCCGAGCGTCCCGGGCGCCCGTGACGAGCACGAGGCCACCGCCCAGCGCGCCCCACGCCCGGCCGGGGAAGCGGCCGAACACCTCCAGGACCGGTAACCCGAGGCGGTGCCGGGGGACGCCGTCCCCCGCGGTAACCCGTGCCCGTCGCGGTCCGTGAAAGCGGGCCCAGGGCGCGAGAGTCCCCTCCGGCACCCGAATCCGGCGCCGTTCCCCCGCGGCGCAGTTGTTCCCCCGCCCTCCGGACTCCCAGCCCCGACAGCGAAAAGCCCCCGCCCGCGACTCCATCCTCGTCGCGGGCGGGGGCTTTTCTTTATGTTTCAGGAACTCGCGTTGTGCGAGATCTTCTCGGCGTACTGCACGGCCGTCGCGGCGCGCTTGACCTTGCCCGACGGCGTCTTCGGCAGGCTGCCGGCCGGCAGCACGACCACGGAGAACGGCCGCATGTCGACCGCGTCGCGCACCCGGGCCGCGACCTCTTTGGACAGTGCCCGCTCGGCTTCCGCGTCACCGGCCAGCTTGGACTCGACCACCACGGCGAAGCGCTCGCGACGGCTGCCGGCGTCGATGCGCACGGCCACGGCGTTGCCCGCGCGCACGCCCTCCACCGAGGTGGCCGCGCGCTCGATGTCGGTCGGGTACAGGTTGCGGCCGCCCATGATGATGACGTCCTTGCGCCGTCCGCAGATGACGATCTGGCCGTCCACCAGGTACCCGAGGTCGCCGGTGTCGAGCCAGCCCTCGGCGTCCTGGGTGCCGACCGGCCCGTCGACGGTCAGGTAGCCCGGCGTCACGGCCTCGCCGCGCAGCCGGATCTCGCCGACCTCCCGGTCGCCGAGCCGGTGGCCCTGGTCGTCGACGATCTCCGCCTCGAGGCCGTCGAGCGGGCGGCCGAGCATGGCGAACGAGCGCACCGAGTCGGTCCCGCGCCGCGGGTCGCCCTCGGGCACCGGAACCGCGCGGTTGCCGGACTCCAGCGCTTCGGCTTCCACCACGTCGAGCGTGAGCCCGGTGAACAGCGGCGCGAACGAGACGGCCAGCGTCGCCTCAGCCATGCCGTACGCCGGGAACACGCACTCGGCCGGCATCTTGAAGCGGGCGCCCGCCTCGACGAACGTCTGCACGGCGGTCTCGTCGATCGGCTCCGCGCCGTTGAGCGCGATGCGCAGGGTGGACAGGTCGTAGGCGCTCTCGTCGTCCACCCGCGCCATGCGGCGGCCGACGATGGCGTACGCGAAGTTCGGCGCCGCCGTGGTGGTGCCGCGGTACTTGGTGATCAGCTCCGGCCAGATCAGCGGCCCGGACAGGAACTCCACCGGCGTGATCTTGACCAGCTCGACGCCGAACGTCATCGGCACGGTCAGGAAGCCGACCATGCCCATGTCGTGGAAGGTCGGCAGCCAGGACACCATCACGTCGGTGTCGAAGTCGAACTCCGCGCGCTCCACCATCGCCTTGACGTTGGTGTAGAGGTTCCCGTACGTGATCCGCACGGCCTTCGGCTCGGCGGTCGACCCGCTGGTGAGCTGCAGCAGCGCGGTGTCGCCCTCGGCGGTGGGCACGACCTCGGCCAGCGGCTCGCCGTCGCGCAGCTCGGTGATCAGCCGGTAGTTGATGCCCTTCTCCGCGAGCACCGGCGCGAGCGCGTCGAACGGCTCGCCGAGCACGACCAGCTCCGCGCCGATCATGCCCAGCACCTTGACCGTGTCGTCCGCCCATTCGGCCAGGTCCGTGCGCTGGGTGGGCTGGTGCAGCATCGTCACGCTGCCCCCGGCGAGCCAGACGGCCTGCACGGTGGGCGCGATCAGCGACGGCGCGGCGGCCAGCACGGCGACCGCGCTGCCCGGCGCCAGCCCGCCCGCCACCAACGCCCCGGCGACCCGCAACGCCTCGTCGTGGACCTCGCCCCACGTCTTGCGCACCGGCTCCTTGGGCTCCCCGGTGACCATGCCCCGCTGCTGACCCCGCCCCGCCGCCGTGCCGACGAGGGTGTCCACGAACCGACTCATGGGCGTCAGATTACTGTCTGGTTGTCAACGCCCGTCGCCCGTGGCCTGAACAGCGCTGTTCGGCTCGGTGCACCCGGCTCGACGGGCCGCTATTCGGCCGCTTCCGAGGTCTCCAGCCAGCGCGCCTCGACGTCGTCCTTCTCCGCCTGCAGCGTCTTCAGCTCGGTGTTCAGCTCGATCAGCTTCGCCGGGTCCGTGGCCGCTTCGGCCAGCGCCACATGGATCTTCTCCTCGCGCGAGGCGAGCTGGTCGAGCTTGCGCTCCAGCCGGCCCAGCTCCTTGCGCGCGGCCCGCACCTCCGCGGCATCGCGCTTGGCCTCGGCCTTCGCAGGGGCGGCCTCGACGGAATCACGGCGCGGGGCGGCGTCCCGGATCTTCAGGCGGCGCTTGAGGTACTCCTCGATGCCGCCGGGCAGGTCGGTCACCCCGCCGTCGCCGAACAGCGCGACCGTGGTGTCGCAGACGCGCTCGACCAGGTACCGGTCGTGCGAGACGACGACCATCGTGCCGGGCCAGCCGTCGAGCAGGTCTTCCAGCTGCTGCAGGGTGTCGATGTCCAGGTCGTTCGTCGGCTCGTCGAGCAGCAGCACGTTCGGCTCGGCCATCAGCAGCCGGCACAGCTGGAGCCGGCGCCGCTCGCCGCCGGACAGGTCGCCGACCGGCGTCCACTGGCGGGCCTGCGGGAAGCCCAGCTTCTCGCCGAGCTGGGACGCGGTCATCTCCTGCTTGCCGAACACCACACGCCCGGCGACCTGCTCGATCGCCTGCAGCACCCGCAGGTCCTTCGGCAGGTCGTCCAGCTCCTGGCGCAGGTGCGCGAGCGCGACGGTCTTGCCCTGCTTGCGGAACCCGGTCGAGGGTTCGATCTCCCCGCCGAGCAGTTTGAGCAGCGTGGTCTTGCCGGAGCCGTTCACGCCGACCAGGCCGATCCGGTCGCCGGGGCCGATCCGCCAGGTGACGTGGTCGAGCAGCGTGCGGCCGCCGACGCTGACCGTCACGTCTTCCAGCTCCAGCACCGTCTTGCCGAGCCGCCGCTTCGCGAACGCGTGCAGCTCGACGGTGTCGCGCAGTGGCGGCACATCGGCGATCAGCGCCTCCGCGGCCTCCACGCGGTAGCGCGGCTTCGACGAGCGCGCCTGCGGGCCGCGGCGCAGCCACGCCAGCTCCTTGCGCGCCAGGTTCTGCCGCTTCTCCTCCGCGGTCGCGGACAGCCGCGCCCGCTCGGCGCGCGCGAAGATCCAGTCCGCGTAACCGCCTTCGTACTGCTCGACGCGGCCGTTCGCGACCTCCCAGGTCACGCCCGCGACCGTGTCCAGGAACCACCGGTCGTGGGTCACGACCACCACGGCGGTGCGGCGCGCGAGCAGGTGGTCGGCCAGCCAGCGGACGCCTTCGACGTCCAGGTGGTTGGTCGGCTCGTCGAGCACCACCAGGTCCAGTTCGCCGGTCAGCGCGGCCGCGAGCGCGACGCGACGGCGCTCACCGCCGGAAAGCGTGGCGGTCGCCTTGTCCAGCCCGATCGCGGTGATCCCGAGGCCGTCCACAATGGACCGGACGCGGGCGTCGGCGGCCCACTCGTGCTCGGCGCCGTAGCGGGCCAGCACGACATCGCCGACCGTGCTGCCCTCGGGCAGCTCGGTGCGCTGCGTGACCACGGCCATCCGCAGCCCGCGCACGTGGCTGACGCGCCCGTCGTCCGGCTCGCTCAGTCCTGAGAGGACCTCCAGCAAGGTGGTCTTGCCACCGCCGTTGAGGCCGACCACGCCGATGCGCTGTCCTTCGGCGACGCCGAGGGAAACCTTGTCCAGCAGCGGCTTCACCCCGTAGGACTTGCTCACCGACTCCAGGTTGACCAGGTTGGCCATCCGATCCCTTCCACAGTGGACAGTTCAGTAAAAGCTCAGGCGTGCACGCGCGGCGGCGTGCTGCGCGGCGCGTCGTCGCCGCCGACCACCCGCGCGCCGGGCACCGGCCCGTGCGCGACCCGCACCGTGCGGCACACCCCGGCGCCGGACAGCTCGGCGGCCACTTCCACGGCCGCCTGCGCGTCGACGCAGAGGAAGGCGCACGTCGGGCCCGAGCCGGAAACGCAGCCGGCCAGCGCGCCCGCGTTCACGCCCGCGCGCAGCGTGCGCCGCAGGCCCGGCCGCAGCGAGACGGCCGCGGCCTGGAGGTCGTTGCCCAGCAGCAACGCGAGCTGCCGCGGGTCGCCGGAAGCGAGCGCCTCGACCACGGGCGTGTGCGAGCCGATGCGCGGCGGTTTGCCCTCCGTGCGCAGCCGGTCGAGTTCGCCGAACACCTTCGGCGTGGAGAGGCCCTTGTGGTCGAACGCGAGCACCCAGTGGAACGTGTGCCGCGAGAGCACCGGCACGAGCTGCTCGCCGCGTCCGGTCCCGAGCGCAGTGCCGCCGTACAGCGCGAAAGGCACGTCGCTGCCCAGCTTGCCCGCGATCGCGGCCAGCTCGTCGCGGGTGATGTCGAGCTTCCACAGCGAAGCCAGGCCCACCAGGGTCGCCGCCGCGTCCGCGCTGCCGCCCGCCATCCCGCCCGCGACCGGGATCCCCTTGCGCAGCACGATGCGCACCTTCGGATCTTCGTCCGGACGGCCGGCGTACGCGGCCAGCTCCTGCGCCGCGCGCCAGGCGAGGTTCGTGGCGTCGGTGGGCACCGTGCCCTCCCCCTCGCCGTAGACCTCGAGCCCGGGCTCGTCGGTGGCCGCGACGGTGACCTCGTCCGTCAGCGAAAGCGCCTGGAACACGGTGACCAGCTCATGGAAACCGTCCGCACGCGGGTCGCCGACCGCCAGGTGCAGATTGACCTTGGCCGGGACCCGGACGGTGACTGGGGGAGGAACCACTGCGAGCACCCATCCAGCCTACGTGGCCGGGCCGTTCGGCTGGCCACCAGGAGAAAAGCCGGGCGGCCGCCGGACCTTCCGTACCCGGGCCGTCGCGTTCGGCAACCCGACCGGCCGGACAGCCGTCCCAAATCTCCGGACGCGTGGCCGTGTTCCCCGGACAGAAGTGGCGTCAAGGCCTCCTTACCCGCGTCCGACGCGGGTAAGGAGGCCTTGACGGAGACTGCCGGAAGAGGGTCAGGCGGCGACGACGCTCTGCGGGCCGCGCGCGGTGTGGGTCACGTGGGCGCCGCGGTCGGCGATCCACGCCAGCGCGGCGTCGGCCCGCTCGCCGCGGACGCCGAGGCGGAAGCGGCCGATCGGGGTGTCGCCGATGCGGGTCAGGCCGCCGCCGATGGTGGCGAGCTCGACGTCGAACCGGCCGGCCGCCTCGGGCAGCAACGCGCCCACCGACGCGAAGCCGATCAGCACCACGTCGGCCGAGCGGTCGTACTTCGCGGCCTGCGCCCGGGTCGTCTCGATCGCCGGCAGCACCGCCTGCGCGGTCCAGCTGCCCGGCGACGCGATCAGGTCGAGCACCGTGCCGCGCTCGACGATGGCGCCTTCCTCCAGCACCGCGACGTCGTCGCAGACCCGGCGGACGACGCCCGCGTCCTGCGTGGTCACCAGCACCGTGACGCCCAGCTCGGCGCGCGCCCGGTCGAGCACGGCCAGCACGGCGCCGGCCTCCTCCGGGGCGATGCCCGCGGTCGGGTCGTCGGCGAGCAGCACGGCCGGTCCGGCCGCGAGCGCCTTGGCCACGGCGACCCGGCGCAGCTGGCCGTCGGTCAGCTCACCCGGGTGCTGGGCGGCCCGCGCGGTCAGCCCGGCCAGGTCGAGCAGCGAGCCGACGCGGCTGCGGCGCTGCGGGCCGTCGACGCCCAGCTGCTCCAGCGGGGTCGCGATGTTGCCGGCCACGGTGCGCTCGGCCAGCAGCTCCGGCTTGGTGCCGACGACACCGAGCTGGCGGCGGACCTCACGCAGCCGGCGGCCGTCGAGGGTGCCGGTGTTCAGGCCGTCGAGCCGCACGACGCCGCGGTCGGGGCGCTCCTGCAGCGCGATGCAGCGGGCGAGGGTCGACTTGCCGGAGCCGGCCGGGCCGACCACGCCGAAGAGGGAGCCGGCCTGCACGTCGACGCTCACGTCACGCAGCGCGGCGACCGGATTTCCGTTGAGGGGAAAGGATTTGGACACGTTTTCGACAGTGATCACAAAGGGCTCCAAGCAGGGGGCGCAGCACCGTTGAGGGCGCGCCGGGCGTCACCGATTTACCGTCCGAAAGGGACGGTGCTCAAGAAGAAAGCGGAAGAGAGATCAGGCGATGACCATGGAGCGTCGACACGCACATACCGTGCGGCGACCTTCGTCGACTACGCGCCGCTTGGTGAGCAGGAGCGGGCGGGCTACCCTCTTCATCGGAAACAGCCTCCATCGGTCCTGGCGGTAGCACCTGCCCTGCGGAGGGTGGTTGCTGCGACTTCGGCGAGCCAGGTCTCTCAGTCGCTCGGGATGGACATACCGAGTAAAGCCGATCCCATTGGGTGAACGCAAGCGCGTTGGTGCAGATCACACGAGTGGTGGCGCCCGGATACCGGAACACTCCGTCCTGCATCGCGGAACGTGAGGACGGTTCACCGGTCGGGCCGCTTGACACGACCGGCCGGGTCCCGATACCCGAGCTGCCGGGCGATTCCCCTGTGGACGGTCAGGAATCCTTCATCGGCGGCGCTTTTTTACGCCGCTCGTCGAGCACCGCCAGCACCGCGAACGCCACGACGATCACGCCGGCGGCCACCACGTAGCACCAGGGCGTGTCCAGATAGTTCGAAAACGCCAGCCAGCTCGGCTTCCCCTCGCCGAACGCCTTCGACAGGATCGGCACGACGCCCGCGCGGACGCCCACCACGCCGACGACCACCTCCCACAGCCGGTACCAGCCCTCGTTCATGTCCCCTCCTGATGATACAGACGTATCAGATACACTCGTACCATACAACCGAGGAGCACGATGGCCAAGCGGGTGGACCACGACCAGCGCCGGCGTCAGATCGCCGAAGCGGTCTGGCGGATCGCCGCCGCCCGCGGCCTCGAGTCGGTGAGCATGCGCGAGGTCGCCGCCGAGGCCGGCGTCTCGCTGCGGCTGGTGCAGTACTACTTCGAGACGAAGCACAACCTGCTCGTCCTGGCCCTGCGCTACCTCCACGAGCAGGGCGAGCAACGGGCGCAGGCCCGCATCGCGGAGCTGCCGCAGGAGAGCCCGCGCGCGGTACTGCGCTCGGTGCTCACGGAACTGCTGCCACTGGACGAGGAACGCGCGCAGTCGCTGCGCGTGCACATCGCGTATTTCAGCCGCACGCACAGCGATCCTGAGCTGGCGAAGGTTTTCCTCGGCGAGGGGACACCGATCGAGGACCTGGTGACCGGTCTGCTGCCGGCGGCTTCACTCGTGCCCGGCGCGGACCCCCGGCACGAGGCGAACCTGCTCGTCTCCGGCATCACCGGGCTGGGCCTGGACGTCCTGCACGACCGCTACCGGCCCGACGAGGTCATCGCCACCCTCGACTACCACCTCGACCGGTTGTTCGGCACCGCCGGAGCCTGACGGCGCCGTGGTTCAGACCTGTGCCGCGAGCCGTGCGAAGTCCTGCACGCCCAACTGCTCACCGCGGGTACGCGGGTCGATCCCCGCCGCCGTCAGCAGCTCACCCGCACGGTCCGCCGACCCGGCCCAACCCGCCAACGCCGCACGCAAAGTCTTGCGGCGCTGCGAAAACGCGGCGTCCACGAGATCGAACAACGTCTTGCGATCGACGTCGGTCACCGGCGTCTCGGCCCGTTCGAAGGAGACCAGCGCCGAGTCGACGTTCGGGACCGGCCAGAAGACGTTGCGGGGCACGGCGGCGACCTTGCGGGCCGGGCCGTACCAGGCGAGCTTCACGCTCGGCACGCCGTAGATGCGGCTGCCGGGGCCCGCGGCCATCCGGTCGGCCACCTCGGTCTGGACCATCACCAGCCCCCGCCGCAGCGAGGGCAGCTCGGCCAGCAGGTGCAGCACCACGGGCACCGCGACGTTGTACGGCAGGTTCGCGACCAGCGACACGGGCGCGGCCGGCAGATCCTCGGCCCGCACGCGCAACGCGTCCGCGCCGAGCACGGAAAGGCGCTCGGCCGCCTCGGGGGCCCGCTCGGCCGCGGTCTGCGGCAGGCGCTCGGCCAGCACCGGATCGATCTCGACGGCGACGACGTCCGCGCCCGAGGCCAGCAGCCCCAGCGTCAGCGAGCCCAGCCCGGGCCCGACTTCGAGGACGACGTCCCCCGCGCCGACCCCGGCCAGCTCGACGATGCGGCGAACCGTGTTGGGGTCGTGCACGAAGTTCTGCCCGAGCTTCTTCGTCGGGCGGACGTCGAGCTCGGCCGCCATCGCGCGGATCTCGGCAGGCCCCAGCAGTTCAACCACCGGCAGAGCCTACCGAGCCCTCGGTACGGGAGCGGAACTCAGGCCTTGCTGCCGCAGACCGGCCAGGCGCTGTAGCCGCCACGGGCGTCGCGGACCTTCTCCGCGACCGCGATCTGCTGGGCGCGGCTGGCCTGGTACGGGTAGGCCGCGTACTGGTCGCCGCCGTAGGCGTCCCAGGTGCTCTTGTTGAACTGGAGCCCGCCGTAGTAGCCGTTGCCGGTGTTGGCGGCCCAGTTGCCGGTCGCCTCGCACTGCGCGATGCGGTCCCAGGCGGAGCCGTCGCCGATCGCCGGGTCGGCGGGCTTCATGGTGCCCACCTTGATGATCTTCGGCTTGGCCTGCACCAGGACCTGCTCGGAGACCTGCTCGCGCGAGACCTCTTCGCCGTTCTTCTTGGTGACCTTGTAGGTGACCATCTTCTGGCCCGGGGTGCCCGGGTCCACGACAGTGGTCTTGCCCTTCGCCAAGGTCGGGTCGTCGCTCTGCTGCACGTCCGGGTCGATGGTCTCCTGCTGGTTGACCATCGAGACGCCCATGCGGCTGACGTGGACCTCGGCGCCGTCCTTGAGCGAGACGTCCAGACCACCCTCGACGGCGTCGTCCGGGCCGAGGTTCATCTTGAGGTCGGAGACGAACTCCTTGGTGGTCACCGCGTTGCTGGTGACCTTCCTCGGGGCGTTCGTGCCGTCGAAGAGCGTGATGTGCTTGAGGGTCTTGACCTGGACGGTGGAGCCCTCGAGCGGCAGCTGGCCACTGGCCGGCATCGAGGTCCAGGCGCCCTTGGCGACCAGGTCGGCCATGCCCAGCTGGGTCATCGCGTCGCCGAGGCTGCTCGCGCGGACCCAAGAGGGGCGCGAGACGCCGTCCACGACCAGGTTCAGCTGGCGGCCGCGCTCGAGCTTGATGACGCCGCCGTCGCCGACCGCGGCCTGCGGGGAGGGCGAGAGGGAGTCGTGCGCGCCGACCGAAAGGCCGGCGTCCTCGAGGACCTCGCCCACGGTGTCGCCGTAGCTGTGCACGGTGCGCTGCTGGCCGTCGACGTCGACCGTGACGCTCTTGTTCATCGCCAGCGCGGCGGCGCCGCCGCCACCGCCGACGGTGATCAGCACGGCCAGCACGGCGCCCTTGAGGAACCGGCGCTTCCAGGTGCGGGTGGCCTCGATGAGGCCTTCCTCGACGGCGACCTTCTGGGTCTGCGGCGTCGCGGTGCGGTCCTCGGCGACCTCGTCCGGCAGGACGAGCGGCGGCAGCATCGTGGTCTCGGCGTTGATCAGCCGGATCAGCTCGTCGACGTCGACGTCGATCTCGGCCATCAGCGTGTCGGCGTCGGGGCCGAGCGCGGCGAGCACGTCCTGCTGCGTCACGTACAGCTCGTCAGAGAAGTCCAGGTGCCCGTACGCGGTGTCTTCGAGCTCGCGGTCGAGCACGGCCACCGAACCAGCGGAAGTGAAGAAGGTGTCCTCGGCCCTATGGCGCGAGCCACCCTGCCTACTACCAGTCACTTGGGTCGTTCCCTTTCCCAGGACGGGCGCGTTTCCGCAGCCATCCTTCGTCGCGACGCGCCATGCGGCGCGCCTCTCAAGTCCGACACCCCCAGTCAGCGCCATCGTCACGGGTCCGAGTCGTACCAACCTCGGTCCCGCTTCCCCGACGTGCACTGACGTGACTGTGGGCGTATCAGCCGGTTCCGCTTCGACGGCACCGACCGGCACGATCACGGGACAGTAACGGAGGTCGGCGGGTTGCGCAAACACCCCCCGGAGTGTCGTGACCCGCGTCACTCATCAGGTGGACGAACCGGAGAACCCGAACGTCGCAATGTGTTGAACCCGTTGTCACGCTGGGAAACCGCCGGGGAGCCGGAAGACCCGCTCGGCCGTGGTCCGGACCGCTTCGGCGACTTCGTGGACGCCTTCGCCCCTCAGCGCCGCGAGGTGCCGGACGGTGTAAGCCGCGCAGTACGGCTCGTTCGGCCGCCCACGGAACGGGTGGGGCGTCAGGAACGGCGCGTCCGTCTCGGCCAGGTACTGGCCCGCCGGGCAGATCCGCGCCGCCTCGTGCAGACCGCGCGCGTTCTTGAACGTGACCGTGCCGGCGAAGGACAACACGTAGCCGGCGTCGATGCAGCGGCGCGCGATGTGCTCGTCGCCGGAGAAGCAGTGGAAGACGACGTCGTCCGGCGCGCCCTCTTCGTCCAGGATGCGCAGGACGTCCTCGTGCGCGTCGCGGTCGTGGATCATCAGCGGCTTGCCCACGCGCTTGGCGAGGTCGATGTGCCAGCGGAACGCGTCCTGCTGGGCGTCGTGCGGCGAGTAGTCCCAGTAGTAGTCGAGGCCGGTCTCGCCGACCGCGACCACTCGCTCGGCCTTCGCGAGACGCTCCACTTCGGACCGTTCCGCCTCGCCGAAGTCCTTGGTGCGCGTGGGATGCACGGCGACGGCGGCGAACACCCGGGCATCCCAGGTGGACGCGTCGACGGCCCACCGGGCGGACGCGAGGTCGTCGGCGACGGTGACCACGCGCGCGACGCCGGCCCGCTCGGCCCGGTCGACCATGGCCGTCACGTCGGCCGCCGTGACCGCGCCGCACGCGTCGAGGTGGGTGTGGGCGTCCACGACCGAGGCGGGCAGGCGGTCCGGGATCGGCGGCAGTTCACGCTTCTCGTCACCCATGGCGCCGAAGATACTCGTGAGTGTTTATGCCGGTTCTAACCGGCACAAACACTCACGAGCACTACTTGACGATCGGGGCCCACTCCGGGCCGGTCTCGCCGAGTTCCGGGTCCAGCTTGGTGAACAGCGGCGTCGGCTTCGACAGCGGACGGCCGACCTCGATCGGCGTCGACTCCCACTTGGCCTGCTCGCCCGCGTAGTCGCCGGTGAGGATCGGGTTGACGCGGCCCGGGATGTCGAGGTCTTCGACCTCCTGCAGCTCCGGCTGCGCGGCCCAGACGCCGGCGCCGCCGAGCGCCTCGTGCACCTTCTGCGCCGAATGCGGCAGGAACGGCGTCAGCAGCGTGTTCGCGTCGCTGACCACCTGCAACGCGGTGTGCAGCACGCTGTCGCGCCGTGCGGGATCGTCCTTGAGCTTCCACGGCTCCTGGTCCGACAGGTACCGGTTGGCGGCCGTGACCACGCGCATCGCCTCGCTTGACGCGGCCTTGAACCGCGAGCGCTGCAGGTGCGCGCCGGCGGTCTCGAACGCCTTGCGCGACAACGCCTTCAACTCCTCGTCGGCGGCCGTCGGCGCGTCCGGGCGCGGGATGGCGCCGACGTTCTTGTGCGCCATCGAGATCGACCGGTTGACCAGGTTGCCCCACTCGTTGGCCAGCTCGAAGTTGGTACGCCGGACGAACTCGTCCCAGGTGAAGTCGGTGTCCTGGGTCTCCGGGCCGGCCACCGAGATGAAGTAGCGCAGCGCGTCCGGGCCGAACTCGCGCAGGAAGTCGTGCACGTAGATGACCGTGCCGCGCGAGGTGGAGAACTTCGAGCCGCTCATGGTGAGGAACTCGCTGGAGACGATCTCGTCCGGCAGCCGCAGCTTGCCGTACTTGCCGGGATCGCCGCCGTGGTCGCCCTCGCCGTTGTGGCCGAGCAGCAGCGCGGGCCAGATCTGGGCGTGGAAGGTGATGTTGTCCTTGCCCATGAAGTAGTACGCGCGGGCGTCCGGGTTGGTCCACCACTGCTGCCACGCCTCGGGGTCGCCCGAGCGCCGGGCCCACTCGACGCTGGCGGAGAAGTAGCCGATCACCGCGTCGAACCAGACGTAGAACCGCTTCATCGGCTGATCGCTCCAGCCGTCCAGCGGGATCTTGACGCCCCAGTCGAGGTCACGCGTGATCGGGCGCGGGCGCATGTCGTCGATCAGGTTGCGGGTGAAGTTGAGGACGTTCGGGCGCCACTCGGTCTTGGTCGACAGCCAGTCGCCGAGGACCTTGGTGAACGCGGGCAGGTCGAGGAAGTAGTGCTCGGTCTCGACGAACTTCGGCGTCTCGCCGTTGATCCGCGACTTCGGGTTGATCAGCTCCGCGGCGTCCAGCTGGTTGCCGCAGTTGTCGCACTGGTCGCCGCGCGCGCCGTCGTAACCGCAGATCGGGCAGGTGCCCTCGACGTAGCGGTCCGGCAGCGTCCGGCCGGTGGACGGGCTGATCGCGCCGCGCGTGGTCTTCGGGATCACGTAGCCGTTGCGGTTGAGCGCCAGGAAGATCTGCTGGGTCACCTCGGCGTGGTTGCCGGTCGAGGTGCGGGTGAACAGGTCGTAGGACAGCCCGAGCCCGCGCAGGTCCTCGTCGATCTGCCGGGTGTACTTGTCCGCGGTCTGCTGCGGGGTCAGGCCCTCCTTGTCGGCCTGGACGGTGATCGGGGTGCCGTGCTCGTCGGTCCCGGACACCATGAGCACCCGGTTGCCGGCCATTCGCTGGTAGCGGGAGAAGACGTCGGACGGGACGCCGAATCCGGATACGTGGCCGATGTGGCGGGGCCCGTTGGCGTAGGGCCAGGCCACCGCTGTCAACACAGGGGTGCTCATACCTGTTTAGGTTACGGATGTGGTCCACGGCGTTTCGTGGCCGGTCCGTGAAGGGAGAACGAGTGTCGGCGACGCGTCTGCTCGTGCTCGGAGTCGTGCGGATGTACGGCCGGGCGCACGGCTATCAGGTGCGGCGCGAGCTGCTGTCCTGGTCCGCGGACAAGTGGGCGAACGTGCAGCCCGGCTCGATTTACCACGCGCTGAAGAAGATGTCCTCGGAGCACTTGCTGGAGCAGGTCGAGGTGGAGCCGGGCGACGGCGGCCCGGACCGGGTGGCCTACCGGCTCACCGCGGACGGCGACCACGAGTTCCGGGTGCTGCTGGCGCGGGCGCTGGCCGACGCGCCGATGAGCCGCCCGGAGATGGGCGCCGCGGTCAGCCTGATGCCGGCGTTGTCCCGCAAGCACGCCCTCAGCCTGCTCCGGAAACGGCTGGTGGACTTCGATGCCGAGGCCCGCCAGGCCCGGCTGCTCATCGACAACGGGCAGGACTGGGGCAAGGCGGCGCACGTGAGCGAGCTGTTCCGGCTGTGGTCCGGGATCGCCGAGACCAGCCACGAGTGGCTCATCGGCCTGATCGCCCGGCTGGAAGCGGGCGAGTACGTGATGGCCGACGACCCGGGCTCCGCGTTCGGCGACCCGCCGGAAACCGAGTAATCAAATTTGACTAGTGCGGCCTTCCTCGGGCACAGTGTGGTCCTCGGTTAGTCAAACTTGACTAGTTGATCACTGGGTGGAGAGGGGTTCACATGATCACGGCACGCGGTCTGGAGCGGCGGTTCCGCCGCAAGGGCCGCAGCGGTGGTGAGGTGCATGCGGTCAAGGGGGTCGACCTCGACGTCGAGGCCGGCGAGCTGGTCGGGTTCCTCGGCCCGAACGGGGCCGGCAAGACCACCACGCTGCGCATGCTCACCACGCTGCTGAAGCCGTCCGCGGGGACGGCGACCGTCGGCGGGCACGATCTGCTGACCGACCCGCTGGGGGTCCGGCGCAACATCGGCTACGTGGCGCAGGGCGGCGGCTCGGCGCCGGAGAGCCGGGTCGACGAGGAAATCGAGCTGCAGGGCCGGTTGTACGGCATGAGCAAGGCCGACGTGCACGCGCGCGGCGCCCTGCTGTCCGAGCAGCTCGACCTGGCCGGCCTCGGCGGGCGGCTGACCAAAACGCTGTCCGGGGGCCAGCGCCGGCGGCTCGACATCGCGCTCGGGCTGGTGCACAGCCCCGGGCTGGTCTTCCTCGACGAGCCGTCCACCGGGCTCGACCCGCAGAGCCGGGCGAACCTGTGGGACCACATCCGGCGGCTGCGCGCGGAGCACGGGGTGACGATCTTCCTGACCACGCACTACCTCGACGAGGCCGACGCGCTGGCCGACCGGCTGATCGTGATCGACGACGGCCGCATCGTCGCCGAGGGCACGCCGGACTCGCTCAAGGCGCGCGTTTCCGGTGACGGCGTGGTGGTCGGCGTCGAGCCCGAGGTGACGTCCGCGGCCGCGGACACCGCCCGGCAGCTGACCGGCGCGCACGACTTCGACGTCGAGGACGGGCTGGTCCGGTTCCGCGTGCCGCGCGGCGACACGGCCATGCCGGAGCTGCTGCGCGCGCTCGACGCGAAGGGCATCGTGATGTCGTCGATCCAGGTCACCCGCCCGACGCTCGACGACGTGTTCCTCACGCTCACCGGGCGCTCGCTGCGTGACGCCGAGCAGGGCGCGGCCCAGCCGGAGGTGACCCATGTTGCGTGACACCTGGCTGATCTTCCGGCGGGACATGGTCGGCGCGTTGCGCAACCCGGCCTGGCTGCTGATCGGCATCATGCAGCCGCTGCTGTACCTGTTCTTCTTCGGGCCGCTGCTGGTGAAGACGCTCAACGCGCAGGGACTGTCCGACGTGGACGGCTGGATGGTGCTGACCCCGGCGCTGATCGCGCAGCTGGCGCTGTTCGGCAGCTCGTTCGTCGGGTTCTCGCTGCTGGCCGACTACCGCTCCGGCGTGGTCGAGCGGCTGCGCGTGACGCCGGTCAGCCGCGCGGCCCTGCTGCTGGGGAAGGTGCTGGCCAACGCGTTGCAGGCGGTGGTGCAGTCGATCCTCATCATCGTGCTCGCCTACCTGGTGTTCGACCTGAACGCCCCGGTCGGCGGCGTGCTGCTGAGCCTGCTCATCGTGTTCCTGCTGGCGGTGACACTGGCTTCGTGCTCGTACGCGCTGGCGCTCACGTTGAAGAGCGAGCAGTCGTTCCCCGCGTTGCTGAACGCGGTGCTGATGCCGCTGCTCCTGCTGTCCGGGATCCTCATCCCGATCACGGCCGGGCTGGCGCCGAAGTGGCTGTACACGATCTCGCAGATCAACCCGTTCCGGCACGTGGTCGACGTGGAGCGCAACAGCTTCCGCGGCGACTTCTCCATGGACGCGTTGTTCACCGGGAGCGTGGTCGTGCTCGTGATGGCCGTGCTGGCGATCTGGTGGGGCACCCGCACGTTCCAGCGCGAGAACGCCTGACCAGCCGGGACACGCCGGGGTGGAGGTCACCGTGCGCTCTTGACAGGGACGTAGGGTGGCCTTTCACCCGACGTGGGGCTGGTAGGGGCGCAGCGTGACCGAACCGGAGATCGAGCGAGGGCTCACCCTCTCCCATCGTGAGCAGGTACTCGACTGGGCAGTCGTCCGCGACGCCGAGATCCGGTTCGCCTCGGTGACCGTCAGCGAGAACGTGAACTGGAGCGACGCGGGCGCCGAGCGCACGCTGGCCGGCGCGCAGCGGGCCGGGCTCCACACCGGCGCGCGGCACTACGCGCGACCCGGCGCCGTGCACGACCAGGCCGAGCACTTCGTCCGGACGGCCAGCAAGCTGGGCGCGTTCGCCCCCGGCTCGCTGGCCCCCGCGCTGGAGGTGGACGCGCAGAGCGTCGACGACCGGTTCGTGAAGGCGTGGATCAAGCACGTGCGGCACGCGGCGCGGATCGAGCGGGTGCTCGTCTACGCCGGCCACGACTGCTGGGCGCACCGGCTCAACCCGGACCGCTGGGCCGACCCCGAGGTGGTGCTCTGGCTGGTGCGGCACAACGGCATCGCGGGTCGGGCCGGCTGGTTCCACTCCCGGCTGGGGCTGCATCAGTACGCCTGCGCCGACGACGTGCCCGGCATCAGCGGGCCGGTCGCGCAGGACGCGGTGGTGTACCCGTTCAAGCTGTCCGACGTGCTGCTCTGATCACGTTTCCGCTGGCCAGCCGGTTTTCCGGGCACAATGTCCGGATGCGGTTCCAGCGGCAGCGCCTGTCCACGCCCGTGACCCCGTCACGGGCTGTCGAGCTGCTGTCCGCGTACGCGCTCGCGCACGGCCTGCCGCAGCCCGCGGCGCTGTGCGGCTCGTGGTTCGGCTCGACGGCGATCGTCGCGCCGTTCCCCGAGATCACCGCCGCGCCCTTTCCCACGGTGCTGCCGGAGGTCGAGGACGGCGTGCCCGGCTGCGTCGGCGGCGGCTGGTTCGGCTATCTGTCCTACGACGGGACGGACCCGTCCGGGCGCCGCGGCACGCTGCCCGCCGCGGCGTGGGGGTGGGCGGATCACGTGCTGCGCTGGGATTCCGACGGGGTGTGCTGGTTCGAATCGCTCGCCTCCGATCCCGGGCCACGTCTGTCCACTGTGGAGCGTGCACTGGCCACTCCCGCGAAGCTGTCCTGGTCGGCTTCACAGTTGCGCCGCCCCTTGGCCGCTACGCACCAGCAGGCCGTGAAGGCGTGTGTGCACGAGATCGAGGCCGGCGAGCTGTTCCAGGCCAACGTCTGCTGCCGGTTCACCGGTGACTTCGCCGGGGAGCCGGCCGCGCTGTTCGCCGAAGGGGTGCGGCGGCTGGCGCCGCAGCGGGCCGCGTACCTGTCCGGCCCGTGGGGTTCGGTCGTGTCGCTGTCACCGGAGCTGTTCCTGGAACGCCACGGCCGGCGCGTGCGGTCGAGGCCGATCAAGGGCACGCTCCCCCGCCGCGGTCCCGAGGACGACGGGAACGCGGCGCGGCTGCGGGATTCCGCCAAGGACGTCGCCGAGAACGTGATGATCACCGACCTGGTGCGCAACGATCTCGGCCGGGTCTGCGCGGTCGGCAGCGTGGTGGTGCCGGAACTGCTCACGGTCCACCCGGCGCCGGGCGTCTGGCATCTGGCGTCCACTGTGGAGGGCCGGCTCGCGGACGGCGTGGACGACGCGGCGCTGCTGGCCGCGACGTTCCCGCCGGGCTCGGTGACCGGCGCGCCCAAGATCCGCGCGCTCGACCTGATCGCCGCGCTGGAGCCGGCCGCCCGCGGGGTCTACACCGGGGCCGTCGGGCTGGTTTCGCCGCTGGCCGGGCTGGAGCTGAACGTCGCGATCCGGACGTTCGAGATCCACGACGGCACCATCGAGCTGGGCGTGGGCGGCGGCATCACGGCCGATTCGGACAGCGCGGCGGAATGGCAGGAGTGCCTGCACAAGGCCGCTCCGCTGGAACGGCTGCTGGCCACCCCGGGCTCGTGAGTGTTTATGCCGGTTAGAACCGGCATAAACACTCACGAGTCAGATGGTGGGGTCGAGCAGGAGCTTGCCGATGGTGCCGCGCGAGCGGAGGGCTTCGTGCGCGCCGCGGGCGTCGGCCAGCGCGTACTCGCCGCCGGGGATCGCGCGGATGGCGCCACTGCCGGCCAGGTCGAACAGCTCGGTGAGCGCGGTGCCGAAGACGTTGCCGGGCAGGCGGAAGACGTGCGGCAGCCACATGCCGGCGACCGTGGTGCTGTGGCCCAGCAGGTTGCGCAGCTCGACCGGCTTGGGCTGCTTGCGCCCGGCCATGCCGTAGAAGGCGAGGCGGCCGAACGGCGCGAGGGCCGCCAGGCTCTGGTCTGTGCTGGTCCCGCCGACCATGTCGAGCACCACGTCGACCCGCTTGCCGCCGTTGGCCTCCAGCAGGGTCTCGGTCATGTTCTCCGCGCGGGAGTCGACGGCCACGTCGGCGCCGAGTTCGAGGGCCAGCGCGCGCTTCTCGTCGCTGCTGGCGGTCGCGATCACGCGGCCCGCACCCCACGCCTTGGCCAGCTGCACCGCGATCGTGCCGACCCCACCGGCCGCGGCGTGCACGACCACGGACTCACCGGGGTCGAGGTGGGCGTTCTTGCGCAGCAGGATCCACGCGGTGGCGCCCTGGACCAGCATGGACAACGCGGTGAGGTCGTCGATGCCCTCGGGCAGCGGGAAGGCCATGGCTTCGGCGGACACCGCGCGCTCCGCGTACCCGCCGCCGCCGTTCAGCAGCGCGACGACGCGGCGGCCGTCCGCCGTGCGCCCGACCACCTCGCCGCCGGGGACCAGCGGCAGCCGGCTGGGCGCGAGGTAGGAGTTCTCCGCCTGGTGCGTGTCGGCGTAGTTCACGCCGATCCGCTCGACGTCGATGAGTACCTCACCGGGCCCGGCGACGGGGTCCGGCAGCTCGACGAGCTTGAGGACCTCGGGACCACCGAACTCGGTCACCTGGACTGCGCGCATCTTCGTCTTCCTCCTCGGCCACGGCTGATGAGACACTCTGACAGATGTCTCACTGATGCGACAGTACGTGATAACGTCTCAGGCCATCGACACCCCACTCTCACGCTCGCTCGCCGCCCCGCGGCCCGACGCCGTGGCCGCCTTCCGCCTGGCGCGGACCTGGTTTCTGGCCGGGCGCCGGGTGGACATGCGCGAGCTGGCCGCTTCGCTGGGCGTCAGCCGCGCGACGCTGCACCGCTGGGTCGGCGGCCGCGATCAGCTGCTGGCGGAGATCCTCTGGGCGGAAACGGCTTCGGTGCTGGACAACGTCTCGTTCACCGGCCGCGGCGCGGCGGGCATCGCGGACGCCATCGGCGCGTTCGTGCGCACGGTGAACGCCTCCGTGCCGTTCCGCTCGTTCCTCCAGCGGGAGCCGGAGCGGGCCCTGCGCCTGCTGACCACGAAGGCGAGCCTGGTGCAGTCGCGGACCATCGGGAAACTCGCGGACCTGCTGGCCACTGAGGTCTCGGCGGGCCGCCTGACGACGCCGCTGCCGGTCGCGGACCTGGCCTACCTGCTGGTCCGCATCGGCGAGTCGTTCATCTACACCGACGTGATCACCGGCGAGGAGCCGGACGCGTCGAAGGCCCACGCCGCTGTGACCGCGCTGCTCTCGTAAGCCGGCTTACCTGCGCGAGGCGAGCACCGCGTCGTAAAGCTCCTTTTTGGACACTCCCGCCGCCTCGGCGACCTCGGCCGCCGCGGACTTCAGGCGTTCGCCGGCGGAGACGCGGGACGAGACTTCGCCGACGAGGTCGGCAACGCTCACCGCGCGGGGCGGCGCGCCCTCCAGCACCACGGTGATCTCGCCGCGAACGCCGTCGGCGGCCCATTCGGCCAGCGAAGCCAGCGTGCCCCGCTTGACCTCTTCGTACGTCTTGGTCAGCTCGCGGCAGACGGCGGCCCGGCGCGTGCCGCCGAGCGCGGCGGCGGCGTCGGCCAGCGTCGAAGCCACGCGGTGGGGCGACTCGAAGAACACGGCCGTGCGCGGCTCGGAAGCCAGCGAGGCCAGCCACTTCCCGCGTTCACCCGGCTTGCGCGGCGCGAACCCCTCGAAGCAGAACCGGTCGCACGGCAGGCCGGAAAGCGCCAGCGCCGTGGTCACCGCCGACGGGCCGGGCAGGCAGGTCACCGGCAAGTCCTCGGCGACGCAGGCGGCCACCAGCCGGAAGCCCGGGTCGGACACGCTGGGCATTCCGGCATCGGTCACCAAAAGCACCGTTTCGCCCGCCCGCAAGGATTCCAGCAACTTCGGCAGGCGCGCGGTCTCGACGTCCTCGTAGAAGCTCACCACGCGGCCGGACGGCGTCACGTTCAGCGCCGAGGCCAGCGTCCGCAGCCGGCGCGTGTCCTCGGCCGCGATGACATCCGCGGTGGCCAGCGCCGTGACCAGGCGCGGCGACGCGTCGCCGGTGTCGCCCAGCGGGGTCGCGGCGAGGACGAGCCGTCCGGGCGAAGTGGTCATGGCGGCCAGCGTAACGACAACAGCGCCACGCCCGTCACAAGCGAGCCACTAGTATCGGGCCCCGTGACCGCACTGCTGACCCGTCCCGACGACGAGAGCGTGCGGCCGGACCCGGTCGACGCGCTCCGGCCGCCGACCGATCGCGAGGCCACCCTGCTCGGCCGCGGCATGCCGGCCGACCGGCTGCGCGGCTGGGTCGTCACGCTGGTGCTGACGCTGATCGGCGGGTTCGTCCGGCTGCAGAACCTCGGCGTCCCCACGGACCACGGCACCCCGGTCTTCGACGAAAAGCACTACGTGCCCCAGGCCGCGCAGATGCTGCGCAACGGCGGCTACGAGGACAACGCCGGCTACGAGCTGATCGTGCACCCGCCGCTGGCGAAGGACTTCATCGCGATCGGCGAATGGCTGTTCGGCTACAACGGCTGGGGCTGGCGGATCATGCCGGCGCTGGCCGGGACGCTGATCATCCTGCTCACCATCCGCATCGCGCGGCGGCTCACCCGCTCGACGCTGCTCGGCGGCATCGCGGGTGTGCTGGTGATCAGCGACGGCGTGCTGCACCTGCAATCGCGCATGGGCATGCTCGACATCTTCATCGCGCTGTTCGTGCTCGCCGCGTTCGCCTGCCTGCTCTGCGACCGCGACCAGGTCCGTCAGCGGCTCGCGGTCGCCGTGCGCGAGGGCTGGGCGACCGAGTCCCAGTGGGGCCCGAAGCTCGGCTTCCGCTGGTGGCGGTTCGCGACCGGCCTGATGATCGGCCTGACCTTCGGCGTCAAGTGGTCGGCGCTCTACTACATCGCCGCGTTCGGCCTGCTGACCGTGTTCTTCGACGTCGCGGCGAGGCGCGCGGCGGGGGTCGAGCGGCCGTGGGTCGGCACGATCCGGCGTGACGTCGCCCCGGCGCTCTGGGCGATCGTGGCCATCCCGGTGCTGATGTACCTGGCCGCGTTCTGGGCCTGGTTCGCCAGCGAGACGGCCACCGACCGGCACTACACCGAGATCAAGGACATCGCGCCCGGCCTGTTCGCCTGGGTGCCGCCCGCGCTGCGCTCGCTCGGCGACTACACGCTGAACGTGCTGCACTTCCACGAAACCCTGCTCACGCCCAAGGACAACCCGCACCCGTGGGAGTCCAAGCCGTGGACGTGGCCGATGGGCCTGCGCCCGATGCTCTACTACTACGACGGCAACGTCACCGGCTGCGGCGAGTCGCGGTGCGTCGGCGCGACCATGCTGATCGGCACCCCGGCGATGTGGTGGGTCTCGCTGCCGATGCTCGGCTGGGGCCTGTGGCGCTCGATCTTCCGCGCCGACTGGCGGTACGCGGCGGTGCTCGTGGGCTACTTCGCCGGACTGCTGCCCTGGTTCACCAACATCGACCGGCAGATGTACTTCTTCTACGCGACGCCGATGGCGCCGTTCCTGGTGCTCGGGCTCGTGCTCGTGCTGGGGCAGATCCTCGGCAGCGCGAAGCTCGGGTTCGAACGGCGGGGCACCGGTCTGCTCGTCGTCGCCCTGTACACCGGGCTGGTGGTGGCCAACTTCGCCTGGCTGTGGCCGATCCTGAACGGCGTGCCGATCACGAACGCCCAGTGGCAGGCCGAAATGTGGCTGCCGTCCTGGCGTTGAGTCAGCTCGCGCCGCCCGGGTCTTGCGTCCTGGCGGCACTTATCGCGCCTGCTGCTGCACCTCGGCGACACGCGGCCATTCAGGACTCGTGAGTGTTTAAGACGGTTCTAACCGTCTTAAACACTCACGAGTCCTTCAGGTCCTGGCTCAGCGATGCGGCTGACGCGGCACGATCTGCGTCACCGGCCCATCCGCCGACTTACCCGCCCGGCTCAGCCAGCCCTCGACCTCACGCCGGACCGCCGCGAGAGTCGGGCGGCGGCGCGGTTCCGGATCCAGGGACGCGCCGAGGATGCGGGCGTGCGCGGAACGGCGCGGCAGGTGCGTGACGGGGTCGGCGCGGGCGGCGGACATCAGGGCCGCCATCGGCGTCTCGCGGGTGCCGCGCGGGGGCTGGCCGGACAGGGCGTAGCTGACCGTGGCGGCGAGCTGCCAGGCGTCCGAGGCCGGGCTGGCCGGGGCGCCCATCGCCTGCTCCGGCGCGACGAAGTCGGGCGTGCCGATCATCATGCCGGTGGCCGTCATCTTGGAATCGCCCTGGCTGCGGGCGATGCCGAAGTCGATCAGGTGGGCCAGGCCGGCCGGGTCGAGGATCACGTTGGACGGCTTGATGTCGCGGTGCAGCACGCCCTTCTCGTGGGCGGCGACGAGCGCGCCGGCCATGGTGGCCCACAGCCGTCCGGCGGCGACGTCGTCGAGCGGGCCCTGGCCGTCGACCACCTCGGCGAGCGGGCGGCCCTCCAGGTACTCCATCACCAGCGCGAGCCCGTCCGGCTCCTCGGCCAGGTCGTACACCTTCACGCAGTTCGGGTGGTTCACCACGGCGAGCGCGCGGGCCTCGCGCTGCATGCGCTCCTCGGTGTCGCGGTCCGGCGCGTGCGCGATCTTCAGCGCGACGGTGCGGTTCAGCTGGGTGTCGACGGCCTCCCAGACGGTGCCGAAACCACCGTGGCCGAGCCGCCGCACCCGCCGGTAACGGCTGCCGCCGGCGCCGCGCGAACCGGGCGGCGGCGGGATCGGGCCCGGCACCGCCGCCAGTCCCATCGGGTCGGGCGCCGAAGCGAGCGCCGTTGCCGGGTACGGCCGGTTCACCGGCGGCGGGGGCTTCGGGGGCAACTGCTGGGGCGGGGGCGGCTGCTGCGCGACGGGCGGGCGCTCGGGCTCGCGCCGCGGCTCCGGCCGGTTGATCACCGACCACGGCGGCGGGCCGACCAAGCCCACCGGGATCAGGCCGAGCACGCTGAACGGCAGGAACCCGAGCCAGAAGTGCACGGCCGTGTTCGCCGACATCCCGACGCTCGCCAGCGCCATCACGACGAACGGGATCCAGAAGAACCGCGAAGGCCACTTCGGCCCGCGCCGGAACGCGGTGCGCGCCTGCAGCATCACGAACAGCAGCGAGCCGACGGGCAGCACGGTGAACGCGAGCACGTACAGGCCGTACGAAAGCTTGAGGCCCTTCGAGTAGAAGAGCGTCTCGAACACGTTGCTGCCCGCGCCGAGGTATTTCCCCTGCGAGCCGCCGATGAAGCAGAACGACTTGCTCATCGTGGAGACCTCGGCGGGCGAAAGGCCGCCGCTGCCGCCCGCGCTGATCGAGCGGAAGGTCTCGGAGATGCCGTTCGACAGCAGCCACGGCAGCAGCAGCACGGTGACAAAGCCGATCAGGCCGAAAACCGTCAGCGTGGTCGCGTCGTAGCGGTTGCCGGTGCCCTTGCGGATGATGGCCACCACCAGCGCGCCGAGCGCGGGGAACAGCGCGACGAGCGCACCGGCTGTAGTCGTCGCCCAGACCCAGTCGCCCGGGCAGAAACCCGGGCCGAACAGGGTGTGCGCGAGCGAGAGCAGCGCGCTCGCGAATCCGTTCACCGCCTGGTTCCCCTCACTGTCGGTGTAACCGTGGTACCGCTGCGCGGTGTGTTCCCCGCCGTCCAGCTTAGGACGCGCACGGGTTCCCCGGGGTTGCCGGGTCGGTTCGCCGGGGCCGCCGGCGAAACCTGCGTCACGCTGCCGGCGGGGCCATGATTGGAGCAGATCCGTCGACGAGGAGACACCGAGCATGGGCGCTTACTCCGAGACTTACCGGCGCAGCCTGGCCGACCCCGAGGGTTTCTGGCTCGACGCGGCGCGGGCGATCGACTGGGCGAAGCCGCCGACGCGGGCGCTGGACGCCTCCGGCGAGCCGTTCTACCGGTGGTTTCCCGACGGCGAGCTGAACACCGCGTACAACGCGCTCGACCGGCACGCGGACGGCGGCCGCGGCGCGCAGCCCGCGCTGATCTGGGATTCGCCGGTCACCGGGCAGAAGCGCCGCTACACCTACAGCGAGTTGCGCGACGAGGTGGCGGTGTTCGCCGGCGCGCTCACCTCGCTCGGCGTGACGCGCGGCGACCGCGTGATCCTCTACCTGCCGATGATCCCGGAGGCGGTGATCGCGATGCTCGCCTGCGCGCGCATCGGCGCCGTGCACTCCGTCGTCTTCGGGGGCTTCGCGCCGAAGGAGCTGGCCGCGCGGATCGAGGACGCGAAGCCGAAGCTCGTGATCGCCGCTTCGTGCGGCATCGAGCCGACGCGCGTCGTCGAGTACAAGCCGATCATCGACGCCGCGCTCGCGATGACCGAGCACCAGCCCGAGCACGTGGTGGTGCTGCAGCGCGAGCAGGCGGGGGCCGAGCTGTCCGGCACCGACCTGGACTGGGACGACCTGGTCGAGAGCGCGCAGCCGGTGGACCCGGTGCCGGTGAAGGCGACGGACCCGCTGTACATCCTCTACACGTCCGGCACCACGGGGAAGCCGAAGGGCGTGGTGCGTGACGCGGGCGGTCACGCCGTCGCGCTGGCCTGGTCGATGGGCGCGATCTACGACGTCCACGCCGGCGACGTGTGGTGGACCGCTTCGGACGTCGGCTGGGTCGTCGGGCACTCGTACATCGTGTACGCGCCGCTGCTGGTCGGCGCTACAACCGTGCTGTACGAAGGAAAACCGGTCGGCACGCCGGACGCGGGCGCGTTCTGGCGGGTGATCTCCGAGCACGGGGTGCAGGCGCTGTTCACCGCGCCCACGGCGTTGCGCGCGGTGAAGAAGGTCGACCCGGACGCGGCGGAGCTGGAGAAGTACGACCTGACGGAGTTCCGCGCGCTGTTCCTCGCCGGCGAGCGGCTGGACCCGGAGACCTACCACTGGGCCAAGGACAAGCTCGGCACGCCGGTGATCGATCACTGGTGGCAGACCGAAACCGGCTGGCCGATCGCCGCGAACCCGCGCGGCCTGGAGCCGATGCCGGTGAAGCCCGGCTCGGCGACGAAGCCCGTGCCCGGCTGGGATGTGCGCGTCCTCGACCAGAACGGCGAGGAGCTGCCCGCCGGCCAAGAAGGCGCCATCACGCTGAAACTGCCGCTGCCGCCGGGTTCCCTGACCACCCTGTGGGGCGCGGACGACCGTTACCGCGAGGCCTACCTGTCCCGCTACCCCGGCCACTACCTGACCGGCGACTCCGGTTACCTGGACGAGGACGGCTACCTCTTTGTCATGGGCCGGACGGACGACGTGATCAACGTGGCCGGCCACCGCCTGTCAACGGGTTCGATGGAGGCGGTGCTGGCTTCGCACCCGGCCGTCGCGGAATGCGCGGTGATCGGTGTCGCCGATCAGCTGAAGGGCCAGGTGCCACGCGGTTTCGTGGTGCTGAAGGCGGGCGCGGACGTCGCGGAGGAACAGCTGCGGGAAGAGCTGGTTGCCTTGGTGCGCCGGGACATCGGCCCGGTGGCGGCGTTCCGCGAGGTGTCGGTGGTGGAGGCGTTGCCGAAGACGCGCTCGGGCAAGATCCTGCGCAAGACGATGCGCGGGATAGCGGACGGCCGGGACGAGCCGGTGCCTTCGACCATCGAGGACGTCGCGGTGCTGGACGCACTGCGGGCGGTGCTGCGCGGCTGATTTTCGGCTCGGGGACGGGAAATCGCCTCGGTCAGCACAGCTCGGTGGCCGCCCGCACCTCGCTGAGGACTTTCCGGGCGACTGCACCGAAATCGTCGCCGCCGACCGCGGCGGTCCAGCGGTCGTAGGCGAGCTCGAAGGCCAGTGCGCCCAGTTCCGCGGCCGCGCGCGCGGTCAGCTCCGGCACGCCACGGTGTTTCAGCGAGTCGCTGATTGCCGCGGTGAGGCGTAGGCCTTTCAGGGCCTCGCGTTCGCGCAGTTCCGGGTTGGCGGCGATGACCGCGCGCCGCCGGGCGGTGAATTCGCGGCGGTCGGGGGTGAAGACCTCGCGGCCGATCGTGTCCATGGCCAAGGCCAGCGCTTCGAGCGGGGTGGCGTCGGCCGGGGCGTCGACGATCTCGTCGATCAGCTGCCCGGACAGGGCGGTCCCGCCGAAGAGCACCTCGCGCTTGTCCGGGAAGTGCCGGAAGAACGTGCTTTTCGTCAGGCCCGCCCGCTCGGCGATCTGGATCACCGTGGTCGCCTCGTAGCCCCGCTCCTCGAACAGGTCGAGGGCGGCGACGGCGAGTCGCCCCGGTGCGTCGGGTTCCCAGCGGGCCATGTCAGCCAGTGTACGGGACTTGGTCCCGTCCTTGGGTGTACGGTGACAGGACCAAGTCTCATCACTGTCCGTGGAGGTCCACACATGAGCCGCGCTGTCATCTACCAGAAGTTCGGTGGCCCTGAAGTGCTTGAGTTGCAAGACGTTCCGGAGCCGCACGCCGGCCCCGGCGAGATCCGGGTCCGGGTGACCGCCGCCGCGTTGAACCCGATGGACTGGATCCTGGTCGCCCAGCCCGAGGCGGCGGCGCGCTTCGGGGTCACCCTGCCGTCCGGTTTCGGCTACGACCTGGCCGGCGTGGTGGACGAGGCCGGCGAAGGCGCCACCGGGTTCGCCGTGGGCGACCGGGTCTTCGGCGGCGCGCTGAGCCGCGCCGTCGCCGATTTCGTGGTGCTCAAGACCCCCGCCGAAGCGCTCTGGCCGACGCCGGAGGGCATCAGCGACGAGGTCGCGGCCACGCTTCCCGTCGCCGGTCTGACCGCCTCGGCCGCGCTGTCGGCGATCGGCCTGAAGTCCGGCGACACCGTCCTGATCGGCGGCGCCGCGGGCGGGGTGGGCGTGTTCGCCGTGCAACTCGCGAAACTGGCCGGCGCCCGGGTGATCGGCACCGCGTCGGCGAGCACGTTCGACTTCCTGCGTCAGCTCGGCGCCGAGCCCGTGACCTACGGCGCCGGGCTGGCGGACCGCGTCCGGGCCCTGGCTTCCGACGGCGTGACCGCGGCGACCGACCTGTTCGGCACCGAAACCGCCGAGGCCGCGCTCGAACTCGGCGTCCCGGCCGACCGGATCTCCACCATCGCCGCCGGCCCCAACCCGCCGGCCGGCGTGCGTGCGACCGGCGGTTTCGACGCGAGCCCGGGCTCGGCGAAACAGCTCGTCGACGCCATCCTCGCCGGCCGCGTCACCGTGCCGATCGCCGCGACCTTCCCGCTCGAGAAATTCCGCGACGCCGTCGAGCTCCAGGCCGATCGCCACGTCCACGGCAAGATCGTGATCACGCTGTGAGCCACCGCGTCGGGAAGCACGTCCCGGTCCCGATGCGGGACGGCGTGCGGCCGGCCACCGACCTGTGGATCCCCGACGGCGGCCCGTCCCGGTTGGTCCTGCCGGTCATCACGCGCTGACCTGCCGCCAGCCGTTCGGCCGTTGCCCCGGGGATCGGGGTGGTCTATACCTCTTGGTGTCTGTCTTCTCCCCAACGGAGGTAGCCGTGAGGAAGACCCTGTCCAGGGCCGTGCTCGGTGTGACCGTTCTGGGCCTGGCGGCGCTCGGGCTGCCCGGGTCCGCGGCCGCGGCGCCCGCTCCGCGGGACGTCGAGCGCACCGTCACCGACATCGTGCCGGTGCCGGTGCAGGCCAAGGCCGACCCGAAGGCGAACTTCACGCTGACGCCACTCACCGTCATCCGCGCCGGCCAGGGCGCGGATGACGTCGCGGCGTACCTGCGGGGGCTGCTGCGGACCGCGACCGGTTACCCGCTGCCCGTGGTGCCGCGCTCGGCCGGGCTGCCCGCCATCTCGCTGGAGGTCGGGCACGCCGACCCGCGCGTCGGCACCGAGGGCTACCAGCTGAACGTCGCCAAGTCCGGCGTCACGCTCAAGGCCAACACCTCCGCCGGGCTGTTCGAAGGCGTGCAGTCGCTGCGGCAGCTGCTGCCCTCGACGATCGACGCGAAGTCCGCGCAGTTCCGTGCGAGCTGGACGGTCGCGGGCGGCAGCGTCCTGGACTACCCGCGCTTCGGCTACCGGGGCGCGATGCTCGACGTCGCGCGGCATTTCTTCACGCCTTCGCAGGTGAAGCTGTACATCGACCAGATCGCGCAGTACAAGATCAACACCCTGCACCTGCACCTGGCCGACGACCAGGGCTGGCGGATCGAGATCAAGAGCTGGCCGCGGCTGGCGACCGAGGGCGGCAAGGGCGCGGTCAACGGCGATCCGGGCGGCTACTACACGCAGGCGGAGTACAAGGACATCGTCGCGTACGCCGCCTCGCGCCACATCACGATCGTCCCGGAGATCGACATGCCGGGGCACACCAACGCGGCGCAGGCCACGTACGCGGAGCTGAACTGCGACGGCATCGCGGTGCCGCCGCGCACTGACACCGAGGTCGGCTACAGCTCGCTGTGCATCAGCTCGCCGACGACCTACAAGTTCGTCGAGGACGTCATCCGCGAGCTGGCCGCCATCACCCCGGGCAAGTACATCGGCATCGGCGGCGACGAAGCGCACTCCACCTCGGACGCCGACTACAAGACCTTCTACCAGAAGGTGAGCCCGCTGGTCGCCAAGTACGGCAAGCTGATCACCGGCTGGCACGAGATCTCGAAGACCCAGCCGCCGGCCTCGGCCATCCCGCAGTACTGGGACCAGGGCGGGGCGAACGCCGACGTCGCGGCCGCCGCCGCACGCGGCAACAAGATCCTGATGTCGCCGTCGAACCACGCGTACCTGGACATGAAGTACAACGCGCAGACCCCGCTCGGCCAGGACTGGGCCGGGCTGGTCGAGGTCAAGGACGCCTACAACTGGGATCCCGCCACGCTGGTGGACGGCGTCGGGGAAAACTCCGTCGCCGGGGTTGAGGCTCCACTGTGGACGGAGACCCTCCGTACCAGCGACAACCTCGAGTACATGGCGTTCCCGCGGCTGCCGGGCATCGCGGAGATCGGCTGGTCGCCGCAGGCCTCCCACAACTGGGACAGCTACCGCGAGCGGCTGGCGAAGCAGGCCCCGCGCTGGCGGGCGCAGGGCATCGACTTCTACGCGTCCCCGCAGGTCGACTGGAAGTGACCAAGGCGAAGGGCCCCTTGCCGCTGAACCGCGGTAAGGGGCCCTTCGCGTTGTCGTGGGTGCAAAACTGACGTCAGCGCTGCCCTGACTCGCCTCATTTATGTCGCACCGCTTGACAATAAGCAGGCGGCCGATGCAGCATCTGCGCACATGACCCGACTGTCCCGGCGCCGATTGCTCCGACTCTCCACAATGGCCGGTGCGGCCGCGCTGGGCGCGACGGCCTGCGGCTCGCCGGTCTCGGGACAGGCGCCGGTCAGCTCGCAGCAGAGCCCGTCGCGGGTGACCGCACCCCCGCCGGACGGTGTTCTGGGCGCGAACTTCAACGGCGACCCGCACGTCATGACCTTCGACGAGCTCACGACCGCGGGCGCGACCTGGCTGCGCGGGTTCCTGCCCACGCCGAAGGCAGACGACGGCGACCCGGCCGCCGACCCGACGATCAGCACCCTCTTGCAGGCGAGCGGCCAAGGCTACGGAACGGTGCTGTCGCTGAAGTTCCCGTACGCCCCGAAGCCGTTGCCGAGGCCGGGCAGCGCGGCGATGAACGCCGAACTCGCCCGGCTGGACAAGGTGCTGCCGCTGGTACTGGACAAGGTCGACATCCTGGTGATCGGCAACGAACCGTTCATCGAGTCCACTCGCGACGATTGGCACAACGGCGCACTCAACGCCTTTTACGAGGCCGTCGCCGACCACGTGATCAAGAACCGCTCCGCCCACAGCAAAACCAGTATCTACATGGGCGCGCTGAACCACCTGGACAATCCCGCGTGGCGCGTCGCGGCCACCGAGCGCTGGCTGACGCACGTGCGCACCACCCCGGAGATCGCCGGCACGGACATCCACCCGCACCTCGCGGACCCCAACGGCGGCTCCGACTACCTCGACTACATCCTGCCCAAACTGGGGCCGGACAAGAAGTTCCTCGCCACCGAGTTCTCGCTGGTCCTGTTCTGGCAGAAGCACCTGACCGCCCGGGTTTCCGCCGAGTACGCGAACACCTACCACGTCGCGCCCGGCACGCAGGTGTGGCAGGTCATCAAGGACGCGCTCGCGAAGCCGTTCCCGCAGCAGCAGTGGGACGACTTCCTGCGCACCAGCCCGTGGTTCGAGCACAACAAGAACTTCCTGACCGAGCAGACGCGGAAGTTCCGCGCGACCGGCAAGCTCGCGTTCGCCGGCTACGGGGTCGGCCAGGACACCGCGATGTCGAGCGGCTTCGGGCCGGACAAAACACCGTGGCTGCTGAACAGCCTGTTCGCCACGCACACCGTGCAGCCGCTCCCGAACGGGACCGCCGCGCCGAACTACGCCTGGCTGCCAGAATTCCAGGCCCTGCAACAGAAGTGAAAGGTCTCTCCATGCGCTCGACGACAAGGCTCCCCTGGTCCCACCGGCTCGCCGTGCCGACGCTGGTCGCGCTGCTGGCCGGCACGGCGGCCTGCACCGGCTCGGCGGCGACGAGCGGAATCGGCGGCAGTCCGGTGCCCGCGCCACCCAGCACCACGCCGTCCGGGACCAGCAGCACCTCGCCCAGCGGGACCGACGCGAAGGGCGCGGCAACGCCCGAAGCCCTGATGACCACCTTCGTCACGGACGTCCTCCAGCAGCACTACCGCAAGGCGTGCCTGCTCAACGCCGCTCCCCCGAACTCGAACCTCGATCCCGCCAAGGTGTGCGCGTCACCGGAGGCCACCAAAACCCTGACCAGCCTGCGCAGCGGGTGGGCCAAGCCGGGCATCGCGTTGCCCCCGAAGGGAAAGGTGACCGTCGACAAGGTCACGCCGACCGGCGACACGGCGACCGTGGCCGACACCGGGATCAGCCTGGACGGTCACACGCTGAACGCCCTGATGCTCATCGGCTCGCACAACGCCGAGGGCTTCGGCGTGAAGTGGACGCTGCAGCGCAAGCAGGAAAGGTGGTTCATCGGCGAGATGAACCTCGGCAACTGAACCGGTCAGGCCGGCCGCCGCGGCTCGGGTGAATGGAGCGATTCGAGGCTCTGCCGGGTGGTCTCGGGCAGCAGCTTCGCGACAAAAACCGCCGCGGCCAAGCCGAACAGGCCGAAGAACACGAAAATGCCGGTGGCGCCGTGCGCGATGAGGTCGGGGAAGAACAGCGTCAGCGCCACCGTGACGAGGATCTGGGCGCTGGTGGCCACCGAGACGCCGGCCGAGCGCGCTCGCAGCGGGAACAGCTCCGGCAGCATGATCCACACGACCGGCCCCCAGGTCAGCGAGTAACCCGCCTTGAAGATCGAGAGCATGGCCAGCGCGGTGCTCTGCCCGGTGAAGGTGCCGAGCAGGTGGAAGCCGAACACCGCGGCCACGCCGAGCATCGCCAGGCCCAGCACGATGCCGCCGGCGATCAGCAGCGGACGACGCCCGGTCCGGTCGACCACATACCCGCACAGGAGCGTCATCACCACCGAGAGCACACCGAAGCCGATGGTGTTGATCAAAGCCGCCTGGGTGCCGAAGCCCACCTGGGCGAGGATCGTCGGGGCGTAGTAGACGATCGAGTTGATGCCGAGAAGTTGTTGTGCCATCGAGAAAATCGTCGCGATGACCACTATTCGACGCAGTGCGCGCGAGCGCAGCAACGAGCGCCAGTTCAGGGACGCGCCGGTGTTGCTGTCGACGTCGGCCCGGCGAGCGGTGTCCAGCTCGATGAACGTTCGCTGGGCCTGTTCGGCGGGCAGGAGCGAGTCGAGGACCCGGCGCGCGTCGTCGACCCGGCCTTTGAGCATCAGCCAGCGGGGCGTCTCGGACTGCCGGAGCAGGGCGAGCCCGATCAGCGCGGCCGGCACCGCGGCGAGGCCGAGCGACCAGCGCCACGAGAGATCGCGGGCGAAGAAGTAGTTGACCACCGCCGAAATCAGGATGCCCGTCGCGATCATCAGCTGGTTGCCGGTGCTCTGCCGGCCGCGGCTGTCCGCGGGGGCGAGCTCCGCCAGGTACGTCGGCACCGTGCTCTGGGTGCTGCCCACGGCCACACCCGCGAGCGCCCGGCCGACGAGCAGCCAGCCGTAGCCGGGGGCAGCGGCCATCAGCACGCTGGACACGACGTACACCAGGCAGGTGATCAGCAGCGTGGTCCGCCGGCCGATCGCCTGGGCCACCGAGCCGGCCACCGCCGCGCCGAGCACCGCCCCGGCCAGCAGCGTCGTGACGACAAAACCGCTCTCCAGCGGCGAAAGCCGGAACTCCGGCTTGATGAACAGCAGCGCGCCGGAGATGACGCCCATGTCGTAGCCGACGAGCACGGCGGCCATCGCGGCCACCGCGACCGCGCCGCGTTGCCGCCGTCGCCGTGCGCCGTCCTCCCGCGAGGTCACCCCGAGTGCGGCGGTCGCTCGCTTCATGACGGGCCTCCGGTGCTCACCGAGCCTGGGCGGGAACGTGCCGGAGAGTGTTCACTCACCCGTCCATTAACGTCAAGTACTACAACAAAAATAAGAAGATTCCGTCCAGGCACCATCTTGTTTCTGTCGGTCATTGGACATAATCTTCCGACGACGGACGGCAGCCGGGGGAAGGGGCGCGAGATCGCCGGGACAACGAGTGGTGACGCGCGGCGGGCGGGCTCGGACGCCTCACGGGCCGCGATCATCGCGGCCCTGCGCCAGTACGGGCCGATGACCCGCCAGCGCCTCGTCGCCGAGACCGGGCTGTCCCGGGCGACGGTGTCCAGCTGCCTCGGGGTGCTGGCCGGCGAGGGCCGGATCCGGGAGTCCGCGCACGGCCCGGACGGCGGCCGGGGCCGGCCGTCCATGCTGGTCAGCATCAACGCGTCCCGGGCCGAGCTGGTGGGCATCGAGATCGGGCGCGCGCACCTGGCCGTCGCCGTCGCGGACGGCGCGGACAACGTCATCGCCGTCGCGGACCAGGACATCGGCGCGGGCACCGAGGCCCGCGCGCGGGTGGCCGCGGCCGTGGCGCTGCTGGCCGGCCTCGCCGCCGAACAGGACCTCGACCTGGCCACTGTGCACGGCGTCGCGGCCGGGACCCCGGGCCCGAAGTTCACCGGCGAGGGCCGTCGCTCCCAGGACCTGGCGCTCGCCCGGTTCACCCGCGACCGGGCCGAAGTGGCCGCCTACCTGGCCGAGCGCTTCGGCGTTCCGGTGCGCGTGGAGAACAACACCCGCTACACCGCGCTCGGCGAGACCGCGGCGGACGGCACCCGGAACGTGGTCTACCTGCGGGTGGACGAAGGCGTCGGCGGTGGCGTGGTGGTCGACGGCTCGCTGGTTTCGGGCAGCTGGGGCACGGCGGGCGAACTGGGCCACGTGTGCGTTGACCCGAATGGGCCGCGGTGTGCCTGCGGCGGGCGTGGCTGCGTTGAGCTGACGGCGAGCCTGCCCGCATTGCTGGCCGCGACGGGCAGTACGGATCTCGCCGCGCTGACCGAACTCTTGCAGGCAGGCGACCCCGATGCGGTGGCGGCGCTCGACCAGGCCGCCGGCGCGGCCGGGCAGGCGCTGGCAGGGGTGCTGGCCGTGCTCGACGTGTCCCTGGTGGTCGTCGGCGGCCGGGTCGCCGGGCTGCCGGGTTTCCTCGACCGGCTGGAGCACGTGGTGCGCGACGTGGCGCCCAGCTGGTGCCTGGCCGAGCTGACGGTCCGGCCGGCCCACGACGACCGGACGGCCGGCGCGCGGGGGGCGCTGGTGGACGCCCGCCTGGCCGCGGACCGGACCGGAATCCCCGCGCGGACAACGGGATGAAGACATGACCCGCAACCTCGTCTTCCTGATGACCGATCAGCATTCGATCTCCACGCTGGGCTGCTACGGCAATCCCGTCGTCCGGACCCCGGCGCTGGACCGGCTGGCCGCGAGCGGGACCCGCTTCACCCACGCGTTCACCCCGACCGCGATCTGCACCCCGGCGCGGGCGAGCCTGCTGACCGGGGTGGCGCCGTTCCGCCACCGGCTGCTGGCCAACTACGAGCGCAACGTCGGCTATCTGGAAGACCTGGCCGACGACCAGTTCACCTTCGCCGAGGCGTTGCGTGACGCGGATTGGCAGCTCGGGCTGGTCGGCAAATGGCACGGGGGCGTGCGCCGGACCGCGGCCGATTACGGCTTCGAGGGGCCGACCCTGCCCGGCTGGCACAACCCCGTCGATCATCCCGACTACCTGGCCTACCTGGACGAGCGCGGCCTGCCGCCGTACCGGATCAGCGACCCCGTGCGGGGCGTCGCGCCCAACGGCGGGCCGGGCAATCTGATGGCGGCGCGGCTGCACCAGCCCGTCGAGGCCACGTTCGAGCACTACCTGGCCGACCGCACCATCGAGATGCTCGAACGGTTCGCCGCCGATCCCGGTGACCGGCGGTTCTTCCTGGCGACCCACTTCTTCGGCCCGCACCTGCCGTACATCCTGCCCAGCGAGTACCTCGATCTCTATGACCCGGATGGGATCGAGCTGCCGCCGTCCGTGCACGAGACCTTCGACGGCAAGCCCCCGGTGCAGCGCAACTACAGCGCGCACTGGGCGTTCGACACCCTGGACGAGGCCGTCAGCCGCAAGCTAGTCGCGGCCTACTGGGGTTACGTCACGCTCGTCGATCACGAGATCGGGCGCATCCTCGACGCGGTCGAGCGCCTCGGCCTGGCCGAGGACACCGCGGTGCTGATGACCGCCGACCACGGCGAGTTCACCGGCGCGCACCGCCTGCACGACAAGGGCCCGGCGATGTACGACGAGATCTACCGGATTCCCGCGCTGGTAAGGATTCCTGGCGAACTGGAGGGTCAGGTCCGCGAAGAGTTCGTGACGCTGACCGACCTCACCGCGACCATTCTGGACCTCGCCGGACTGCCTGCCGAGCCGGCCGCCGACGGCCGGAGCCTGCGGCCGCTGGTCGCCGGCGAGCACCCGGACTGGCGCGAGTCCGTGCTCGCCGAGTTCCACGGGCACCACTTCCCGTACCCGCAGCGGATGCTCCGGACGAAAACGCACAAGCTCGTGGTGAACCCGGAGTCGGTCAACGAGCTGTACGACCTGCGCGAGGACCCGCACGAGCTGGTGAACCGGATCGACGACCCGCTGCTGGCCGACCTCGGCCGCGAGCTGATCACCGAGCTGTACCGGCAGCTGCGCGAGCGCGGCGACAACTTCTACCACTGGATGACGTCGATGTTCGCCGTCGGCGGTGCCGACTACGACGTCACCCTCAGCTCGTTCGAACTCCAGCCCAAGGACTCGTGAGTGTTCCGGACGGTTATAATAGAACCGTCATAAACACTCACGAGTCAGCCGACGTTGGCGTGCCGCAACCGCCACCGGTCGACGGCCGAGCGGATCCCGCCGCCGTAGGAGGGCGCGAGCGCCGGGGTGGCCAGCACCCGCTCGGCGAGCCGGACGCCGGCCTCGGCCTGCGGCCGTTCCAGCTGCGCGAAATTGGCGAACGCGACCAGGTGGACCTCGCCGACCGTCGGGGCGTCCGGGTCGGTCTCCACGACGGTGAGCGCGCCGCCGGTCGGCACCGTGCCGGGCCGCAGCACTCGCAGGTACCAGCCGCAGCGGCCGGAGTCGATCATGCCCGGCACCACGTCCTTGCGCCCGGTCCGCATGGCCAGCTTGAAACACGGCGACCGCGGCTGGGAGACCTGCACCAGCGCGTCGCCCCAGGCCCAGACGTCGCCGATGCGCACGGTCGTCTCGTCCGCGCCGGACACGGTGAGGTTCTCGCCGAAATGACCGACTTCGACGTCGAAACCGTCGGCCTCCCACGCCTCGTAGTGCGCGCTCGGGTAGACGTAAACCGCTTTGTCGACCCCGCCGTGCACGCTCAGGTCGGCCTGCTCGTCGCCGTCGAGGTTGAGCTGCGTGAGCGTGAGCTCCGGCGCGGTCACCGGGTCCTTCACGATGGCGCTGAGGATCGGCTGGTCGCGGCGGTGGCCGAGCACGCTGGGGCGGCCGGCGAAAACGGCGGCGAGTCGGAGGTCGGTCATACGGCCGAAAGTAGCACCGCCGATCGCCATGCTCGACGGGATTTCCGCGCCGGGACGCGAGAATGCGGCGGCGCCTTCGACCACGCTGTCGAAAGCACCGCCGCGCACCGGCGTACTACTTGGGCGGACCGTTCAGCGCCGCGGACTCCTCGTCGCTGAACAACCGCGAGCGGATCAGGAAGCGCACGCCCTCGGGAGCCTCCAGGGAGAACCCGCTGCCGCGCCCGGTGACGACGTCGATCGTCAGGTGCGTGTGCTTCCAGTACTCGAACTGCGGACCGGACATCCACACCGGCACGGCGTCGATACCGTCGACGGCCAGGTCGCCCAGGTGCACGTCCCGCTGGCCGACCTTGAACTCGCCGAGCGGGTAGCACATCGGGGCGCTGCCGTCGCAGCACCCGCCGGACTGGTGGAACATCACCGGGCCGTGCAGGGCCACCAGCTTGCGCAGCAGGTCGCCCGCCGACTCGGTGAGGTCCACCCGTCGCGTCTCCATCAGAAGAACCCGAGCGCCTGGTCCGAATAGGAGACCAGCATGTTCTTCGTCTGCTGGTAGTGGTCCAGCATCATCTTGTGGTTCTCGCGGCCGATGCCCGAGGCCTTGTACCCGCCGAACGCGGCGTGCGCCGGGTACGCGTGGTAGTTGTTCACCCAGACGCGGCCGGCCTGGATGTCGCGGCCGGCGCGGTAGGCGGTGTTGCCGTCCCGCGACCAGACGCCGGCGCCGAGGCCGTACAGGGTGTCGTTGGCGATCTTCATCGCGTCGGCGTAGTCGTCGAACTTCGCCACCGAGACCACCGGGCCGAAGATCTCCTCCTGGAAGATCCGCATCTTGTTGTCGCCCTCGAACACCGTCGGCTGCACGTAGTAGCCGCCGCTGAACTCGCCGCCGACGTCCGCCTTCTCGCCACCGGTGAGGACCTTCGCGCCCTCCTGCTTGCCGATGTCGATGTAGGACATGATCTTTTCGTACTGGTCGTTGGACGCCTGGGCGCCGACCTGCGTGTCGGTGTCGAGCGGGTTGCCCTGCTTGATCTTCTTCACGCGCTCCACGGCGTCGCCGAGGAACGAGTCGTAGATGCCGGTCTGGATCAGCGCGCGCGAAGGGCACGTGCAGACTTCGCCCTGGTTCAGCGCGAAAAGTGTGAAGCCCTCCTGCGCCTTGTCGTAGAAGGCGTCGTTCTTGGCGGCGACGTCGTCGAAGAAGATGTTCGGGCTCTTGCCGCCCAGCTCCACCGTCACCGGGATGATGTTTTCGCTGGCGTACTGGAGGATCAGCCGCCCGGTGGTGGTCTCGCCGGTGAACGCGACCTTGCGCACGCGGTCGCTCGAAGCGAGCGGCTTGCCCGCTTCCACGCCGAAGCCGTTGACGATGTTCAGCACGCCGGGCGGGATCAGGTCGCCGATGAGCGACATCAGCAGGTGGATCGACGCCGGCGTCTGCTCGGCCGGCTTGAGCACGATCGCGTTGCCCGCGGCCAGCGCCGGGGCGAGCTTCCACACCGCCATCAGGATCGGGAAGTTCCACGGGATGATCTGCCCGACCACGCCGAGCGGCTCGTGGAAGTGGTACGCGACGGTGTTCTCGTCGATCTGCGAGATCCCGCCCTCCTGCGCGCGCAGGGCGCCGGCGAAGTAGCGGAAGTGGTCGATCGCGAGCGGGATGTCGGCGGCGAGCGTCTCGCGCACCGGCTTGCCGTTCTCCCACGCCTCGGCGACCGCGATCTTCTCGAGGTTCTGCTCCATCCGGTCCGCGATCTTGAGCAGGATGCCCGAGCGCGCTTCCACGGAGGTGCGGCCCCACGCCGGCGCGGCGCCCTCCGCCGCGTCGAGGGCCCGGTCGATATCGGCCGCGGTGCCGCGGGCGATCTCGGTGAACGTCTTGCCGGTGATCGGGGTGGGGTTTTCGAAGTACTGGCCACTGGCCGGGGCGACGTACTCGCCGCCGATGTAGTGGTCGTAACGGGTTTCGTAGTCGACGACACTGCCGTCGGTGTTCGGTGCGGCGTAAACGGCCATCTTTCCTGCCTCGTTGCCGGGAGTGACGGACAGCCGCGAACGCTAGGCCGGGCTACGTTGCACGGACGTTGCGCGGCTGTGAGCTGGCTCTCTACCCTGGGAAACGTGGCGGAGCTGCCCGAGCCCGAATTGCTGCGCGATCCGGAGTCGTACGCGCGGCTGCTCAAACACGTCCGCGAGGCCGTGCTGTCCGGCGTCCCGGCCCCGCGCTCGCCGCGCTCGGTGGTTTCCGATTCCTGGCAGCGCTCGCTGGCCGCGCACGTCGACCCGGATTCGGGTGAGGCCCCGCTGGTGTACGAGCCGGCCGAAATGACCGATCTGCGCGAGGAGCACCCGCTCGCGCCGGTCCTGCCGCTGCTGCGCCAGACGTTGGTGAGCATCGCCGACGACGCCGAGCACATGATGATCGTGACCGACGCCGAGGGCCTGATCCTCTGGCGCGAAGGCGCGTCCGGCGTCCTGCTGCGCGCGGACCGCGTGGCGCTCACGGAGGGCACGCGCTGGAGCGAGGAGGCCATCGGCACCAACGCGATGGGCACCACGCTGGCGACCGGCGAGCCGGTGCAGATCTACTCGGCCGAGCACCTGGTCGCCCGCTATCACGCGTGGACCTGCGCGGCGGCGCCGGTGCGGGACCCGGAGACCGGGATGCTGCTGGGGTCGATCGACGTCAGCGGGCCGCTGCGCACCGTGCACCCGGCGATGCTCGCGCTGGTCACCGCCACGGCCCAGCTCGCGGAGGGCCAGCTGCGCGCCCACCTGGCGGTGCGCGACGAGAAGGTGCGGCGCACGAACATGCGGCACCTGGACGCGTTGCGCGGCCGTCCCGGCGCCCTGCTTTCGGCGGGCGGACGGGTGCTGGCCGCGGAGTCCTGCACCCTTCCGTCCACTGTGGAGGTACGCCGCGGCGGCGGCACGGTGACGCTGCCGGACGGCCGGATCGCCGTGGTCGACCCGCTGGACGACGGTTTCCTGCTGCGCCTGGCCACCTCCGGCCCGGCCCACCGCCGCCGACTGCGGCTGGAATTCCTCACCGACGGCGCCGGATCGACCACTGTGGACGGTCGCGAGGTCCCGTTCACCTTGCGGCACGCGGAAATCCTCACCCTGCTCGCACTGCACCCGCGCGGGCTGTCCGCGGAACGCCTGGCCTTGCAGCTCTACGGCGAGAACGGCAACCCGGTCACCGTCCGCGCGGAGATCCACCGCCTGCGCACGCAACTCGGCACGGGCGTGGTGCAGACCCGCCCGTACCGGCTGGCCGCCGACGTCGACGCGGACTTCCTGCGCATCCGCACCGCGTTGCGCCGCGGCTCGGCGGCCGACGCCGTCGAGGCGTTCCACGGCCCGCTGCTGTCGGAATCGGAGGCCCCGGCGATCCTGGAGGAACGCGAGGCGCTGACCGCCCAGGTCCGCCAGCTGGCCCTGAACAGCCCGGACCCGGCGGTGCTGTGGTCGTTCTGGGAGACCTCCTGCGGCGCGGACGACCGCGAGATCCTCGAAGCCCTCTGCACCCGGCTGCCCGCCGACGACCCGCGCCTGGCCGCGGCTAGGACACACCGGACCCGGTTGCGTTAGGCCTTCGCGGTCTCGCGGATGGCTTCGTCGACGGAGCGGGGCACCGGCGGCTCGACGAACAGCTCACGCAAGAACAGCCCGTCCAGATGCTCGATGGTGAGCCCGGGATGCTTGCCGGTCACCCGGTTGACAAGACCGCCGAGGCGGAACATCGCCGTGACGACGGCAGCGGGGATCGTGCGCACCGCCCGGGGGCGGCCCGCCGCGCCGGCCATCCGCGTGATCATGTCCTTCCAGTGCAGGTTTTCCTCCACCACCGGGATGTCCGCGCCAGACGCGTCTTCCAGCGCCTCGACGGTCACGATGCCGACGCCGCGCGCGCTCGTCGCCGCGCTGCCGCCCGCGGGCGCGAACAACGGTGACGAAGACCGGACCCACTTCACCAGCGGCACCGACCATTCCGGCACCCGCCCGGGCGCGACCCCGAAGACAAACGGCACCTCGATGATCGCCACCGGCAAGTCCGGGCCCGCCGTTTCGCGTCCGATTCGCGCCTGCTCGTTGCGGCTGCGCACGTACGGGTGCTTCGCGGCCAACCCCCACTCAGGGTGTACGCGGTCGAAGTACGTGTAATACGACGCCAGCACCGCGGCCCGCGTACAACCCGCTGCACGGGCCGCGCGCAGCAGCGCCACCACTGGCGCGACGTTCCCCTCGTACAGCCTCGGCGCGACGGGTCCCTTACCGACCGCGCGGTCGTCCATGCCGCCTGCGAACATCACACCGTCGTGGCCCGCAAGCAGCTCTCGCAGCTCTTCTTCGGAAGCCGTCGTGACGTCGAGGACACGGTCGACGCCTTCGCGCGGCGTACGCGCCACTGTGGTCGCCTCGTGCCCGCGAAGCCGCAGCTGCTCCAGCACGTGGTGCCCCAGCAACCCGCTTCCGCCTACCACCAGGATCTTCATGCCGAAGATCTTTCCGGACTCCCGGCCGGTCCGGTGTTCCGGGACCCGTCCCGCAACCCGGCGTTTACGCTTACCGCCCACCATCTGGAGGCGCGATGACCCGCTGGGGACGACGCCGGCGCCGGCGCCGGATCGAACGGGTGCTCGCGGCCGTCATCGAATTCGGCAGCCGGCCCCCGGCTCAGGGCGAGCAGTCCGCGCGCGAGCTGGGGGCCGACGACGGCAGCCTGACGCCCACGGAGATCGCCGGCCACCTGCGGGAGATCGCCGAGTGGATGCACCAGGCCGCCGAGAAGACAGCTCGCCGGGCCCGGGCCATCGAAGCCAAATACGGCCGGCATTTCCGGACTGCCACGTTGATCTACGGCGAGGCCTACACGCCGTACCTCGACTATCTGGCCGCGCCGAGGAAAATCGCCACCGCCGGTGCGGCGCGCCGGGACGCTCTCGCGCTGGCCGCCGCGTACGACCGCCTGGCCCGCAAGCCGCCGCGGGGACGCAAGCCGGACCTGGCGTTGTGCTACGAGCACCAGGACACGGCACGGTTGCTGGCAGCGCTCGACGACGCCGGCACCCGGGTGCAGGCCGTCCGGTTCCTGGGCCGGTTACAGGCGACCGCCGCCGTGGATCCGTTGCTGGGCTTGCTCGACGATCCCGTCGCCGCCGAGGAGGCCGTCCGCGCGCTGGGCCGAATCGGCGACGCCCGGGCGCTGGACCCGCTGATCGCGTTCGTCCGCCGTGATCCCGATCTGAAGGAAGCCTCCGCCGCGGTGGTCGCACTCGGCGAACTCGGCGACCCGCGCGCGGTCGGCTTCCTGCTGGGACTCCTGCCCCGCAACAGCCTGATCGGCAACCTCGCGGCGTACTCACTGGCGAAGATCGGCGACCCGCGAGCCGTGCCGCCGATGCGCGAGGCGCTGGCCCGCCGCCAGTCCGAACCCGCCGAGTCCGACGTCAGCAAACGCTTGCGCGACCTGGATTGCCGCCGCATCGAGGAAGCGATCGACACCCTCACCGGCAAGCGGGACAGCCAAGCCGGGTGAAGGCCGGCTGTGGCGCGCCCCTACGCGCTCGGGGTCTTCTCCCAGACCGACACGTGTTTGGTGCTTTCGGCGGTGAAGTCCGAGCGGTCCCAGTCCGCCCAGCGGTGCTTCAGGCGCATCCCGGCGATACGCGCCATCAGGTCCAGCTCGGCCGGCCAGGCGTACCGGAAGGGGATGCGGCGGAACCGCCCCGCCCCGTCCGGCGACACGGTGACGTGGTTCGAGGTGAACTCCTGCGTGACGACGTCGTACTGGTCGAACCCGACGTAGCCCGCCCCGGGCGCCACCGTGAACGGGACGGTGTCCTGCCCGGGCGGCAGGCGGCGCAGGTCCGGCACGCCCACCTCGATCAGGAACAGCCCGCCCGGCCGCAGGTGCGCGGCCGCGTTGCGGAAGACGTCGACCTGCCCGTCCTGGGTGGTCACGTTGCTGATCGTGTTGAACACCAAGTAGGCCAACGAGAACTGCCCGGCCACCCGCGTTGCCGTCATGTCGCCGATCGTGACCTCGACCGCGTCGCCGCCCGGCTTGCCCGCGAGCCGGGCGGCCATCGCCCGGCTCAGCTCGATGCCGCGCACCGCCACCCCGCGAGCGGCCAACGGCGCGGCGATCCGCCCGGTGCCGACGGCGAACTCGAGGACCGGGCCGTCGGCCAGTCCTTCGAGGACGTCCACCGCGCGCGTCACCACCTCGGGCGCGTTCGCGCCGCCCGGCTCGTCGTAGCCCGCGGCCACGCTCTCGGGGAACCAGCCGTCCGCCGGGTCGTCCTCACTGATCACGGTCGGCGACGCTACGCCCGCGACCATGCGCGCCTCATCCCATTTTTCGACCCCTGCTGTCCAATGGATTCCGCGTCGCCCCAGGTCACGAAGCGATCGCGAGGCCAACCTCGCCGCGGTGCCGGCGTCTTCTTCAGCAAAGGGGTCACCACATCAACTCTGGGGGAAATCATGAAAACCTGGTCGCTTCGCACCAGACGCACCCTGACCTTCGCCGCCACCGCCACGGTGCTCGGGCTCGCTTCAGCGGCCTGCCAAGGAGGGGCTCAGCCCACGGCCTCCGCGCCCGCTACCCCGAGCCAAACCGTGCCGACCCTCGCGGCGCCCACCGCGAACAGCGTCGCCCCGGCGGTCTCGAGCGGGTCCTCGCCGGCCACCGCGGCCAAACCGGCCGCGCCGGGCACGCGGGCGAAGGCCGCCTCCGCGGAGCTGAAGTTCCCGAACACCACCGCCGACGTGGTGTTCGTCGGATACGACGCGAAGAACAAGCTGGTCGAGTTCCAGAAGGTGGTGCAAGACCCCGCGTCCCCCGGCGCACACCTGGTGCCCGACCCGAGCGACCCGGCCGTGCACGAGCTGCCGATGGCCTCCGGGGCGAAGGTGACGTCCATCGACCCCGGCGGGTTCCCGTTCGAGACCTGCCCGCCGATCTCCTGCACCGCCGACAACATCATGGAAAGCGTGATCGGGCACTACAACGGCGCCTTCTACGCCCACATGCACGTCAACGCCGCGGACCGGATCGACTCCGTGGCCGAGTCGGCCTACTGAGTCGGCCTGCTGAACCGGCCGGACGCGCTCCGGCAAGCAGTTCCGGACCCCGGCATCTCCGCACCCCTGAGCGACCCACCCCACGTAGACAGCGTCTACACAAGTTTGATAGACAGTGTCTACAAGGTGAACCAGGGGTTACGGAGATTCGACATGGGCTTCCAGAGATTCGTCGCCGTCGGCGACAGCTGTGCCGAGGGGCTCGACGACCCGTACCCCGACCACAGCCAGTACCGGGGCTGGGCCGACTTCGTCGCCGGGCGGCTCGCCCGGCACGAGCCCGGTTTCCGGTACGCCAACCTCGCCGTGCGCGGGCGGCGGCTCGACCAGATCACGGCCGAGCAGCTGCCCACCGCCGAGCGGCTGGAGCCGGACCTGATCGCGCTGTTCGGCGGCGGCAACGACGTGATGAGCCGCGGCTGGGACGCGCGCACGGTCGCACGTCGCGTCGACGCCGCCATCCGCCACTGCACCCGGATCGCCCCCACCGTCATCACGTTCACCCTCAGCGACATCTCGCACCGCATGCCGCTCGGCACCCGCATGCGCCCCCGCGTCACCGCGCTGAACGACGCCATCCGCGAGGCCTCGGTCAGCTACGGCGCCCAGCTCGTGGACCTCTGGCCCGACCAGGCCGCGCACGACGCCCGCTACTTCGGCCCGGACCGCCTGCACCTGTCCGAGACCGGCCACCTCCGCGTCGCCGGGCACGTGCTCAACCGCCTCGGCATCGGCCACGACGGCGACTGGCTCCGCCCGCTGCCCGGTCTGCCCGCGCGCTCGAGCGTCCGCGAAGACCTGCTCTGGCTGTGCAAGGAGGTGCTGCCGGTCGGCGTCACGCGGCTGCGCAACCGTCTCATCGGGCGCTCGCCCGGCGACGGCTTCCTGCCCAAGCGCCCGGACCTGCTGCCGGTGGCGTTCAGCGAGGCGCAGCTGTGAGACAACGGCTGATCAGCACCGCCACCGCCCTGCTCACCGACGCCGGCGTGGAAGCGGTGACGTTGCGCGGCATCGCGAAAGCGGCGGGCGTCTCCCACGGCGCGCCGCTGCGTCATTTCGCCGGACGCGCCGAGCTGTTGTCCGTCGTCGCGACGCGGGGCTTCACGCAGCTGCTCGAACGCGGCTCCCAGCTCCCCGACGGCACGCCGCGAGAGCGCCTCACGGCCGCCTGCCACGCGTACGTCGACTTCGCGCTGAGCAACCCGGCGATGTTCGAGCTGATGTTCCGCCGCGATCTGACCGACCCGGAAGAGCCCGGCCTGGCCAGCGCGAGCAGCATCGTCTTCGACTTCTTCGCCACGCTGGTCCACGAAGACCGTGAAGTGGCGAAGGACGAGCGCCTCCGCGAAGGAACGGACTCACGGCTCGTCGCGGCTTCGCTCTGGGCGGCGTTGCACGGGCTGGCGCAGTTGTGGCTGTGGGGCGGGCTGGCCGGGGCGAGCTTCGCGCCTTCGCCGGAATCAGCACTCGCGGTGACGCTCGACGCGTACTTGGGCTGACGCTCGGCGAAGAGCGGCCGGGCTCCTCCCCAGGTCCTGGACGCGCTCTCCGCCAAGCAACGGGAATGGGTGACCATTCGGGGGAGACGTTATCCGGGCCGCGCGCCCGCCGAATCCGCCTGAGGCCGCAGACGCGGGTAAACCTTGGCGGTACGCGGCGCGGTGACCTACCACCACGGTGGTAGCGAATTGGGTTTTCCCGCTACGGGCCGGGTAACTTCGCGGATGTGCTGGGGTTCGGGGAACAAGTGATGCGTGGCGTGCGAGCACGGCCGGTGCTCCTGGACAGCACGCTCGCGGTCGTGGTCGGGGTCTTGCTGGTGGCGGGCGCGGCCGTGCGCGGCGGCGAGCTGGGCGACCGGCCGGGCGCGTTCGGCCTGGCGCTGGCCGCCGCCGGAGCCGTCCCGCTCCTGGTGCGCCGCCGTTGCCCGGTCGGCTCGCTGCTGGCCGTTGTCGTCCTGGTGGGCGCCTTCTACCTGTGCGGTTTCCGCGCCACGCTCGGCGAGCCGGGCATCCTCATCGCCGCGTACACGGTGTGGGCGCGTTACCCGGCCCGTCAGGCTTGGCCGCCGACCATGCTCGCGCTGCTCGGGTACGAGGCCACGATGATCGCCGGCGGTGCCTCCCGCCCGCTGCCCGACACGGTGCTCGCGCTGCTGCAAGCCGCCGCGACTGTCCTCATCGGACACTCCGTGTACATCCGCGCGAACCGCCTGCGCGCCACGGCGGAGCGCGCCGAGCGGGCCGAGCGCGAGGTCGAGCTGGAGGCCCGGCAGGCCGTGGTCGAGGAGCGCATCCGGATCGCGCGCGAGCTGCACGACGTGGTGTCGCACCATCTTTCGGTGATTTCCGTGCAGGCGAACCTCGCGCGGTACGTCTTCGAGTCGGCGCCGGACACCGCACGCGGCGCGCTCGACACCATCACCGGCACCACCACCGAGGCCCTCGACGAGCTTCGCCGCCTGCTCAGCGTGCTGCGGCCGCCGCGGCACGAGCCGGGCGAGTACCGTCCGCAACCCGGGCTCGCCGACCTGCCCGCGCTGGTCGGCCGGCTGCGCGACGCGGGCCTCAGCGCGGACCTGTGCATCACGGGCGCGCCGCGGTCGCTGCCGCCCGGCCAGCAGCTCTGCGCGTACCGGGTGGCGCAGGAGGCGCTGACGAACGTCATCAAGCACGCCGGCGACGCGTCGGCCGAGGTCACGCTGGACTACGGCGCCGACGGCCTGCGCCTGCGGGTCGTCGACTCCGGCGGCGGCGCCCCGCCCCGCGCGAACCACGCCGGGCACGGGCTGGTCGGCATGCGGGAGCGCGCACGTATGTACGGTGGCGTGATCGAGATCGGCCCGCGCGAGCCCGCGGGGTTCGGGATCGAGCTGACCCTGCCGTACCCCAACCCCGGCCGGAGCGCGGGAGAGCCGTAGTGACCAGTGTGCTCGTGGTGGACGACCAGGACCTGGTCCGCGCCGGCTTCGCCGCGCTGCTGGGCGCCGTCCCGGGCATCGACGTCGCCGGCGAGGCGAGGGACGGGCTGGAAGCGGTCGAGAAAGCGCTGCAGCTCAAGCCCGACGTGATCCTGATGGACATCCGCCTCCCCGGCCTCGACGGCGTCACAGCCACCGCGCGGATCCTCGCCGCGGCCGGCGCCGAGAAGCCGCGAGTGCTGATCCTGACCGTCTTCGACCTCGACGAGTACGTGTACACGGCGCTGCGCGCTGGAGCGTCCGGCTTCCTGCTGAAGGACAGCCCGCCGGACACGCTGATCGCGGGCATCCACGCGGTCGCGCGCGGCGACATGCTCTTCGGCCCGACCGTCACCCGTCGCCTGGTGGAGGCGTTCACGCGCACGCCACCGGATGGGCCCGGACCTACGCTGTCCTGCTTGACTGAGCGTGAGGCGGAGGTGCTGCGTTTCGTGGGCACTGGCGCGACGAACACGGACATCGCCGCCCAGCTGCGCGTCAGCGAGGCAACCGTGAAGACACACCTCAACCGGCTGATGACGAAGCTCGGCATCTCCAGCCGCGCGCAGGCCGTGGTCGTGGCTTACGAGACCGGACTCGTCCGGCCCCGCCGTCAGGGGTCGTGAGTGTTCATGCCGGTTCTAACCGTCATGAACACTCACGACCCCACCCAGCCCACCGGCAGCTCGTCGATGCCGAACTCCTTACGCAGCACGGCTTTCGCCGCATGCAGTCCCGCCATCCCGTGCACACCCGGGCCCGGCGGTGTCGCGCCGGAACAGAGGTAAACGCCGCCCAGCGGAGTCCGGTAAGTGTTCCAGCGCAGCACCGGCCGCCCGACCACCTGGCGAAGCGTCACCGCCGCCGCGGAAATGTCACCGCCGACGTAATTCGCGTTGTAGGCCTCGAGTTTACTCGCCGGGATCGCCCGCGACGCGAGAATCGTGTCGCCGAAACCGGGTGCGAACCGCTCGATCCGGCGGCGGACGACGTCGGTGGCGTCTAGCGGATCTCCATGCGGCACATGGGTGTACGCCCAGATCGGCTGCTTGTGCGGCAGGCCGCGCGAAGGGTCGGCGACCATCGGCTGGGCGACGAGCACAAACGGCTCGGCCGCGCGGCGCCCGGACGCCACGGCGTTCTCCGCGGCGTGCACCTCGGCGCGCGTGCCTCCGATGTGGATGGTGCCGGCCTTCGCCAGTTCCCTTTCCCGCCAAGGAATCGGCTCCGAAACGAGGAAGTCGACCTTCGCCGCGCCCGGGCCGTAACGCACCTTCTCCAGCGCGCGCCGGTAGCCCGCCGGCGCGTACGCACCCGCGATGTCGAGCAAGCCGCGCGGGGAAACGTCGAGCAGCACCGCGCGCGCGTGGGCAAGCTGGCGAAGATCGGTGACGCGGCTGGTGGTGTGGATGCGGCCGCCGTGCGCGCGCAGGTCCGCGGCGAGTGCCTCGACGAGCACCTGCGTGCCGCCGCGCGGGACGGGCCAGCCGGTGGCGTGCGCGAGGTGCCCGAGCAGCACCGCGGTCCCGCCGCCGACCAGCGACGGCAGCCGTCCGGTCGTGTGCGCCGCGACGCCCGCGAGCAGCGCGGACGCCTCCGGCCCGCGGAACAGGTCCGCCTGCAGCGCCAGCACCCGCGGTGGCAACAGCGCCGCCGGACCGGGCGACGGCAGGTGGCGCAGGTCGTCCAGGAGCAGGCCGGTTACCTCGCGGCTGTGCTCGACGAGCGGGGCCATCAGCCTGCGCCAGCGCGCGCCGTCCGGGCCGAGGCGTTCGCAGGTGCGGTCGAGGTCCGCGTACGCGAGCCCCGTACGGCGCTCGTCCACGGGATGGCCGTACGCGATTTCGGGCTGGCACATCTCGACGCCGTGCGCCGCCAGGTCGAAGCCGCGGAAGAACGGCGAAGCGACGGCCATCGGGTGCACCGCGGAGCAGACGTCGTGCACCACGTCGGCGTCGAACAGCCGCGCCGACCGCGCGCCCCCGCCCAGCTCCGCCGCCGCCTCGTGCACTTCCACGGACAGCCCGGCCCTGGCCAGCAGCACGGCGGCGGCCAGGCCGTTCGGCCCGGACCCGACCACAACGGCATCGGTCACGGCGTAGATCCTAGGGCGGACAGCGCCGACACGCGGCCGCCCCGGACGACGTCCGAACATCTGATCGAATATTGTCGTACCCCGCGCCTACCTTGTACCCCATGCCGGCCGCCCAGGCCCGGCCCAGCAGGAGAGGGGGATCATGCCCGACCACGACACGCAGCTGGAGCGCATCCGCAAGCTGCTCGCCAAGGCGGAGGACCCGGCCGTCACCGAGGCCGAAGCCGAGCTGTACAACACCAAGGCCGCCGAGCTGATCGCCCGGTACGGGATCGACAACGCGATGCTCGCCGCCGCGGGCCGCAGCGCCGACGACCTCACCGTGCTCAAGATCCCGATCGACAACCCGTACAGCCGCGACAAGGCGAGCCTGCTCACGAACGTCGCGTACCCGTTGCGCTGCCGCACGCTGCTGCACCGGGAAGGCCAAAGCGTCGTCGCCGTCACCGTGTTCGGGTTCCGCTCCGACCTGTCCCGGGTCGAGCTGCTGTTCACCAGCCTGCTGCTGCAGGCGAGCACCCAGCTGACCCGCGTCCGCCCGGACGGCCGCGTGTTCCGCGAATCGCTGGCCGCCTACCGCCGCACCTGGCTGCACGGCTTCGCCCGCGCCGTCCACGAACGCCTGATCCACGCCGAGGAGAACGCAGCCCGCGACCACCAGCCGTCCGACCCCGGCCAACGCTCGGCGGAACTGGTGATCCGCGACCGCACGGCCGTCGTCCAAAGCGCCTTCGACCAGGAATACGGCGGCCTGCGCTCAGCCGCCCCCCGCCGCCTCACCGGCTCCGGCTACCGCGACGGCCACCAGGCCGGCACCCGCGCCAACCTCGACCCCGCCGCCCTCGGCCGGAGGAGGCAGGCATTGCCGGTGCGCTGAGGAGTTCCCTGCCCTCCCACGGATAACGGTCAGGGCCGGGCCGCGGCCGGGGTATCCTGCCGGGGTGTGCTTCCCCCGGCAGGAACTCGTGACGCCGATCTTCGGCGACCACTCCTTCCGGTGTGACTTCTACGGCTGACGGTGGCCGACGCGCCCTCCCGTTCACCCGCCAGCCCGTGGAAAAGGAATCCCGTCATGCCCGACTCCGTCCTGCCCGAAAACCCTGCCCTGCCCGAAAACCCTGCCCTGCCTGGAAACGCTGCCCTGCCCCAACAGCCGGCCCAGCCCCGGAATCCCGCCACCGCCTGGGCGCTGAAGCACATGCCCCTCACCGCCCAGGCGGTCGGCGAGCTGGCCCCGGTGCTCGCCGGGAAGCGGCTGGCCATGTGCCTGCACGTCGAGCCGAAGACCGCCGCGCTGGTGACGCTGCTGGTGCGCGCGGGCGTCGAGGTCAGTCTCACCGGTTCGCCGGGCACGACGCACGACGACGTCGCCGACTCTCTGCGGGAGCTGGGCGTCACCGTCTTCACCCGGCGCGCGGACGGCGAGGCGGACCATCGGCGCAACGTCGAGCGGGTGCTCGAATGCGAGCCGGACCTCACGCTGGACAACGGCGGCGACCTGACGCTGTCGCTGCTCGAATCGGGTGCTCCGGCCGGTTATCTCGGTGGCACCGAGGAGACGACCACCGGCGGAATCCGCCTGCGAGAGGCGGCCGAGCACGCGTCGCCGGTGGTCGTGATCAACGATTCGCGGCTGAAGCTGCTGGTGGAGAACGAGTTCGGCGTCGGTCAGAGTGTGGTGCAGGGATTCCTCAACGCCACCAACCTGATGGTGCCCGGGCTGCGCGCCGCCGTGCTCGGCTACGGCCCGTGTGGCAAGGGCGTCGCCGACACGTTGAGCCGGCTCGGGGCGCGGGTTTCGGTCTGCGACACCGACCCGATGCGCGCGCTGGAGGCGATCCTGAACGGGCACCGCGTCGGCACCGCCGCCGAGATCGTGTCCGACGCGCGGCTCGTCTTCACCGCCACCGGCCACGCGAACGTGCTCGGCGCCGAGGAGCTGGCCACCCTGCCCGACGGCGCCGTGCTGGCCGGCGTCGGCCACTTCGCGTGGGAGATCGACCGCGCGGCGCTTGCCGCCCGCACCGTCCGCACGGTCGAGTACGGCGCCCCGTCCCGCCGCACCGGCTACGTCCTCGACGACGGCCGCGAGCTGGTGCTGCTCGACGAGGGCCGGATGCTCAACCTGACAGCCGCCAACGGCAACTCGATCCAGGCCATGGACCTAGGCCTGACCCTCCAGGCCCGCTGCCTGGCCGCCGTCGCCGCGGGTGGCCTGGCACCCACCGTCCAATCCGTCCCGGCCCCGGTCGAGCACCGCATCGCCACCGACCTGGTGGCGCTGCTGAAATAGCCGGCCTCAGCCCTGTTCCACCCCCGGCGGCAAAAACCCGTGCGCCGACAGGTCGAACCAGTTCCCCTCCGGATCGATCGCCCGGTACTCCGCGAACGGCCGATCCCCGCCCCGCAGCACCGGGCGCGGGAGCCCCTCGCCGCTCAGCCGCTCGGCGATCGGCGCCACTTCCGCGACCTGGAAGCCGAAGTGGTTGAAGCCCGTGGGCACGTCGCCGTCCAGTTGCTGCTGGATCAGGGCCAGGTTCAGGTACCCGTCGGTGACGAAGTGGCTGCCGTCGGGGTCGGTGTGGAACAGGTCCATGCCGAACTGCGCGCAGTAGAACTCGGCCATCTGCTTGGCGTCCTGGACGACAAACGCGAGGTGGCGCAAGCGGGGCCGGGTCATCAGGAGGTTCCCTTCGGGATCATGTTGTGGAAGGCGGTGATCGACGCCGAACCGTTGAGCCGCACCACGGCTTGGGCGTGGGTGGTGGCGCCCATGGGGGCGATGGTGGACGTCGCGTGCACCAGGGAAAGCCCGGCGGCGAGCGGGCGGATCAGGCCGACCGTCGCGCGTAACGTCGTGTCGCGGTAGGCCGTCGCGAAGAGGCGCGAGTGGCCTGCTTCGACGGCGGCTCGGCCGGAAAGCTCTTCGCCTCGCACCGTCACGAAGTCGACGTCTTCGGCGAAGACGGAGGCGAACAGCGAAGCGTCGCCCTCCGCCCAGCCGAGCGTCATCGTCCGCCACAGGTCTCGGATCTGCTCGTCGCTCACGCGATCTCCTTCCCGGCCGGGGTGTGCACGCGCAGCGGCAGCGGCGAGCAATCGCCGTCCCACGCGGCGAGCGTGTAGTAGAAGCCGCCGTGCCGGCGCTCCAGGTAACAGACGACGTTCAGCGGCCAGCCCGTGCTGCGGAAGACGTAGGAGTCCATCGGCGTCGGACGCTCGCTCAGCGGCCGCCCGCGCTCGCACTCCGGGCCGAGCCGGTGCCAGTCCGGGTGCAGGTGGATCGAGCCGAGCACGTCGAGTCCGCGCGCGTCCGCCTCGCGCGTGATGCGCAACAGGTCCGCCGGCGCCAGCCACCAGGCGCGCACCTCGTTCTCGTACGCCGAGCCGAATCGCGGGACGATCGTGTCCGCGAATTCGGCGCGAGCGGCGGGGTCGGTGCCGCGGACGTTGCGGCCGAACGCGATGTCCGTGACCAGCAGCTCGTCTTCGGCGAGGACACCGAGCAGTACCCCGAAACAGGGTCTGGGCTCTTCCGGGGTGATGAACGCGTATTCGACGGCCGCGGCGTCGAGGAACTGCCGCAGGACGTCGTCGGAGAACAGCACCGGAAGTGCGGTCTTCCCGATCAGCGGTACGGGCGCGGTGGACGTCACGCCGGGAACGTATCCGCGCCCCGGCCGGCGATCCATGATCGTCACTCCGAACGGCCCTATTGCATTCGGCGATAATGTGCCGTCATGCGCCTGGAGATCCGGCATCTCGAACTGGTTCTGGCGATCGCCGAAGCGGGCAGCCTCCGCCGGGCCGCCGCACGCCTGCACCTGACCCAGCCGGCGGTGACCACGCAGCTCAAACGCATCGAGCAGCTGCTCGGCGGCCCGCTGTTCGTGCGCTCCGCCGAGGGCGTGCTCCCCACGCACACGGGCACCGAGCTGGTCCGCGACGCGCAGAACCTGTTACGCCATTTCGATTCCCTGCAACGCTCGGCGCGGCTCAACGCGCAGCACGAGGCGGGCGCGCCGGTCAAGGTCGGCGGCATTCCGGCGCAGCAGTTCAGCCTGCTGGTCAACACGCTCACCGCCACGCTGCCGCGGCGCGAGGTGACCAGCCGGACGATCCGCGAGACCGGCTCGTTGACCGCCCTGCTGGGCTCGGGCGAGCTGGACGTGGCCGTGCTGCGGCAGTTCCCGGGTTTCCCGGTGCCGCCCCCACCGGGCGTCGAGCATCGGCTGCTGCTGCGCGAGCCGTTTTTCATCGGCGTTTCCGAGCACCACGATTTGGCGCCACGCGGGGAAATCGCGCTCGCGGAGCTGGCCGGCGAGAAATGGGTGATGCCGGACCCGGACGACAGCGGGATGAACGAGTACTTCGCCCGCACCTGCGCGGCCGCCGGTTTCGACCAGCGCATCACGCACCTGACCAACGAGGCGCACGTGGCGTTCTCGCTCACCGCCGAGGGCCGCGGGATCTGCCTGCTCTATCCGATCGGCACCGCGCGCACCGGCCTCGCGACGCTCTCGCTCACCGGCACGCCGCTGTACCGCGAGCTGCTGCTCGCCTGGCGCGCGGACTCGCCGGTGGCCTCGCTGGTGGACGAGCTGTGTGCCAAGATCGAGGCGGGGTACCTCGCGCTGGTGGAGGACTCGGCGTTCTACCGGAACTGGTGGCACCACGAGGGGTCCTCGTTCGCCCTGCCGTGAAACCGAAGGAGTGCCCGTGCCGATCCGCGGTATGAACCACGCCGTCCTCTGGGTCCGGGACGCGGCCCGCAGCACGGACTTCTACGTCGGCGTGCTCGGTTTCCGGGTGGTGCACAGCTCCCCGAAGTCGGCTTTCCTGCGGGCCCCGGAGTCGGCGAACGACCACGACCTCGGCCTGTTCCAGATCGGCGACGCCGCCGACAGCCGCGCGGGCCACGGCGAGGTCGGCCTGTACCACCTGGCCTGGGAGGTCCCCACCCTCGGCGACCTGCGCGCGTACGCCAAGGCTCTCACCGCCGCCGGCGCCCTGGTCGGCTCCACCGACCACGGCACCACGAAGGCCCTCTACGCCAAGGACCCGGACGGCCTCGAGTTCGAGGTCTGCTGGCTCGTCCCGCACGACCTGATCACCCCCGAGGCCCGGGCCCACAACGGCCCCCTCGACCTGGACGCCGACATCACCGCATACGGCGAGCAGACCCTGGGCGCCTGCGCCCGCTCGGGGCTGCCCGACTGAAGCTCACCCTCCACATCGGACACAAGGCGTCAGACGGCGTGCAGGGCTTCCCGCGGAAACCCGACCCCTGTCAGCTTTTCCGAGACCTCCCACAACCGACGGGCCACCTCGGCGTCCTGCGCCCGCTTCGAGCGGCCGACCAGTTCCGGCGCGCCGCGTCCCTCCAGGAAGCCCCGCGGACCGGCGTAACTGTTGCCCGGGATATCCGCGACGGCCGCGTACAGCGTCGGCAGGGCGCCGGCTTCTTCGCTTTGTGAGACGAGGCTGACCAGCGTCTTCTGCACGAAGTGGCTCACGCGTCCCCGGTCCCCGGGCCGCAGCAGGTTGGTGGCGGCCGCGCCGGGGTGCGCGGCGGTCGCGATCACCGTCGAGCCGGCTTCGGTGAGCCGTCGCTGGAGTTCCGAGGTGAACAGCAGGTTGGCCAGCTTGGACTGGGCGTACGCCGTCATCGCCCGGTAGGACCGCTTGTCCCAGTTCAGGTCGTCGAAGTCGATCGCGCCGAGCTTGTGCCCGTTGGACGAGACCGTGACGACGCGTCCGGTGATCTGCGGCAGGAGCAGGTTCGTCAGCGCGAAGTGCCCGAGGTGGTTGGTCCCGAACTGCAATTCGAAGCCGTCGGCCGTGCGGGAGAACGGCGGGATCATCACCCCCGCGTTGTTGATCAGCAGGTCGATGGGGTCGGTGAAGCGCTCGGCGAACGCGCGGATCGAGGACTGGTCGGCGAGGTCGAGCCGCGCGACCTCGACCTGACCGGTCATCGTCGCGGCGGCCTCGCGGCCCTTGTCGGGATTTCGCACGGCCAGCACCACGCGGGCGCCCTTGGCCGCCAGCTCACGCGCCGCCACGCGGCCGATCCCGCTGTTCGCGCCCGTGACGACGACGGTGCGGCCGGTCATCGAAGGAAGGTCCGAAACACTGAATGTAGTCACAAGCAACAAAGTAGGCGGTGTCAACTATGTTGTCAACGGAAACATGTTCGGCTATCGTGTGACCGTGCCCCCACCGATCGACGACCGGCCCTATCACCACGGCAATCTCCGGACCGCGCTGCTCGACGCGGCCGAGCGCGGCCTGCGGGAGAGCGGCGCGGACCAGCTGTCGCTGCGTGACCTGGCCCGGGAGATCGGCGTCAGCCACGCCGCGCCGCGCCGGCATTTCCCCGACCGTCAGGCGCTGCTCGACGCGCTCGCCGTGGCCGGGTTCGAGCGGCTGGACACCACGCTGCGCACCGCGCTGGCCAGCGCGGGCGAAGACTTCCCCGCGCGCGTGCGAACCACGATGACGGCCTACACCCGCTTCGCCACCGAGAACGCCGCACTCCTCGAGCTGATGTACACCAGCAAGCACCGGCCGGGGGCGACGCAGATCGTCGAAGCGGCCGAAGCACCGTTCAGGTTGATGGGCGAGCTGATCCTTCAGGGGCAGGAGGAGGGCGCGCTCCAGACGTGCGCCCCTGAGCAGATCGGGATCGTGCTGTTCGCGACGCTCCAGGGCATCGCGTCGATCATCAACGGCGGCTTCGTCAATCCGGAACTGCTGGACGGCCTCGTGGAAACCGCGGTCGAGCAATTCCTCCGCGGCGCCCGTCCGCCCGCGACGGAACCGCAGTCCGGCGCCGATTCAGGCTGAGCACCCTTCGGATGCCCGGCCACCGTCACGTCGATGGCGAGTCAGGCGAGGAGCTTCTCCGTCGCTTCCCACAGTTCGCGTCGGACGGTCTCGCTGCGGCCGGGTTCGGGGCAGAGTAAGGGTTTGGCGTCCTTGACCGAGAAGTAGCCACCCGTGCGGGTGGCGAAGGCCGGGTCGGTCGCAAGCCGCACGATGATGGAGGCCCCGCGGGCGGGATCGCCGACGCGCAAGCCACGCAGGGTCTTTTCCAGCAGCCCGGCGAACGGCAGCTCGCGCCCGAGACCGGTCGTGTTGAAGCCGGGGTCGCAGCAGTTCGCCGTCACGCCCGTTCCGGCGAGTCGTCGTGCGAGTTCCTGGCTGAACATGATGTCCATCAGCTTGGTGCGGCCGTAGTGAGTGGCGGATTCGCGACGGGTGTAGTCGCCGGTGAACGTGAGATCGCGCGCCGGGTCGATGCTGCCGGCGTGTCGTGCCGCTTCGGACGCGACTGTGACGACTCGCGCCGGGGCCGAGGCGATGAGCAGGTCGCGTAACGCAGTGGTCAGGCCCCAGGGGGCAAGGTAGTTCACCGCGGTCATCTCAGCGAGACCGTCCTGGGTGATGCGCTGGCTGAAGGCGTGCACGCCGACGTTGTTGATCAACACGCCGATCCGGTCGTAGCGCGTCTCGATGGCCCTGCCTATGCGGCGAACTTCGTCCAATGAGGACAGGTCGGCAACGAAGGCATCGACGATGGTGCCCGGTGCGGTCTGCTCGACCTCGGCGCGCAGACTGTCGATCTTGGCGGAGCTGCGCGCGACGATCCCCAGGCTCAAACCGCGGCGAGCGAGTTCGAGCGCGACGAGCCTGCCGAGGCCGTGTGTCGCGCCGGTGATGACGGCTGTGGTCATGACGCTCCTATATCGTGAGGCACCTCAACTGTACGCCAATGCTGAGGTACTTCACAAAGACAGGGGTGATCATGGGCACGAGCCGCCGCGCCGATGAGGTCGGCTTGCACTACCTGACGACGTCCGCCCAGGTGCGCCGGGCGGTGGACGAACACCTGGCCAGGAGCGGGTTGTCGCTGTCCCGGACGAAGATCCTGCAGGTGCTCGCCCGGCGTGGTCCGGTCAAACAGGCGCAGCTGGCGGCGGAGCTGGGGCTGGCCGCGCGTTCGATCACCCAGGCCGTCGAGGGCATGGAACGGGACGGCCTGGTGCGCCGGTCGCCGGATGCCGGAGACCGGCGCGCCAAGGTGGTGACCGCGACAGAGGAGGGCACTCGTGCGCTGGCCGCCGGCGAGTCCGCCGGCGGCGAGATCCTGCGGCGGATCTTCCACCGCCTGGGTCGGGACCGGTTGGCGGACCTGGCGGAGACCCTCGCCCTGATCGACGTCACCACTGCACAGGCGACGCGGCTCAAGTGAGTCCTGCACGTCGCCGATGCCTGACTCCGGCGGTGCCCTTATCCGGCGCCCATCGCTTCCCGGGGCTCGACGGTGGTGCGCACCGGCCGCACGAGGTCGGTCAGCCCGATCAGGAAAGCCAGTCCCACCAACGCCGCCGGACTGATCAGGCCGACAGCCACCGCGGCGTGATAGTCCCCGTGTGTGCTCGCCAGCGTGCCGAAGAACAGCGCGCCGGCGATCGCGGTGCCCAGCGCCGTGCCGATGCGCACGCCGGTTTCGTAAACGCCCGCGGCGACTCCGGCCGTGCCGCGGGTGATGTCGACGAGGGTGAGCGTCTGGTTCGCGGAGATGACCAGCCCGCAGCCCGCGCCCGCGATCAGCAGCGGAACGGCGAGGGCCAGCGGAGCGCTCGCCACGGTCGAGACGTGCGCGACCAGCGCCGTCACGATCAGTCCGGCCGTGGCGATCCCGGTGCCCAGCACCACCAGCGGACGGCCGAACCGGTGCACCAGGCGCCCGCTGAGCACGGCCGTGCCCGCCGACGAGATCGTGAAGATCAGCGTGGTCAACGCCGCGTGCAGCGGCGAGTACTTCAGGCCCTGCTGCAGGAACAGGGTGAGGATCAGGAAGATGCTGGTGAAACCGGTGTAGAAGGCGGTGGCGATCCCGGTGCCGACCGCGTAGCTGCGGATGCGCAGCACTTTCAGGTGCACCAGCGGCCGGGCCTCCCGCGCGGCGAGGCGGCGTTGCCAGAGCACGAACAGCATGAGGAACACCGCGCCCACGGCGAACAGCCAGAACCGCGGATGTGCGTCCGGCCCGGTCTCCTGCAACAGCGGCAGCATGACCGCGAGCAGGCCCAGCGCCAGCAGCACAACGCCGGTGAAGTCGAGCCGGTGAGCGGGGCCGCGCCGGTCGGCCGGCAGCACCCTGAAGCCGACGGCCAGCGCGACGAGCAGGATGGGAATCGAGAGCCAGAAGATCCACCGCCAGCCCGTCGCCGGGCCGAAGGCCTGCAGGATCACCCCGCCGAGCAGCGGGCCGAGCGCGGTGGACAGCCCGGTCGTCGCGCCGTAGTAGCCGAACGCCCGGCCACGCGTCTGCTTCGGGTACATCTGTTGCAGCAACGCGATTACCTGCGGCGCGAGGATGCCCGCCGAGACGCCGCGCAGCAGCCGTCCGACGATCAGGACCACGGCGTTCGGCGCCACCGCGCAGATCACCCCGGTCACCGCGAACAGCGCGAGCCCGATCAGGAACAGGGTGCGGCGGCCGTGTTCGTCGCCGAGCCGCCCGGCCGGGATCAGGGTGAGGCCGAACGCCAGCGCGTAACCGGCGAGGACCCAGGTGACCTCGGCCGGGCTCAGGCTCAGGGAGCGCTCCATCGAAGGCAGCGCGATGGTGACGACGCTGACGTCGAACAGCGTCATGAAGCTGGCCACCAGGCAGATCACCAGGGCGAGCCGGCGCCGGGCCGGGGATTCGGGACGGTCGTCGGCCGGGTTCTCCTTCATGGGACACCAACGTTTCTCGCGTCGAATGCGGCAGTGGATTCGTGGCGGGAGCTTCAGCCGGCGTCGGCGACCAGACCGGCCTTCTCCACCCCGGCGACGGCGGCGGTCTCGTCGTTCTCCGGGCGATCGCCGCTCACCCCGACCGCGCCCAGCAGGGTGCCCTCGGCGTCGCGGATCAGCAGGCCGCCGCGTGAGGACGCGATGCGGCCTTCCGAAATCGCGGCCAGTGCGGCGAAAAACGCCGGGTCGCGGGTGGCGTGCCGGGCTCCGGCCGCGCCGCCGTGCCCGGTGCCGAGGCAGCCCCACGCCTTCGCGTGCGCGATCTGCGGGCGCAGGATGCCGGCGCCGTCCTCGCGCTTGACCACGATGGGGTGACCGCCGGGGTCGAGCACGGTGACGGTCAACGGGCGCAGGCCGAGCTCACGCGCCTTGTTCAGGGCCGAGTCGACGATCTCCGAGGCTTGGTTCAAGGACAGCATGATTGCCTTTCTTTTTCTTATGGGGCACGGAAATGGTGTTCGACGCGTCGCCCGGCCGCAGCGCGCGGGCGGACAGCAGACCGAGCAGGTTGAACGCGGCGGCCACGAAAAAGGCCAGGTGATAGGCCGAAGCCGCGGTGTGGTCACCGTCCGGCGCACCGGCCAGCACGAGCACGGTGGTGGCCACGGCGACTCCGAGCGCGCCGCCGAGCCGTCGGCCGACGTTGAACAAAGTGGACGCCCGGCCGGAGTCGGCGGCCGAGATGTCGGCGAACGCAACCGCCTGGCCGGCCACGAAAACCTGCCCGACCGCCAGTCCCATCCCGAACAGCACGAGCCGTAGCGCCCAGAGGTTCGTGCCGGTGCCGAGCAGTCCGAGCACCGCGATGAACAGGCTGGTCCCGGCGATCCCGGCCATCAGGTGCCGGCGCGGCCCGAGCCGGCGGTACAGCCAGCGGCTGCCGAGCTGGGAGCCCGCGATCACGCCGAGCGCTTCCGGGAACGTGCTCAGGCCGGACTCGAGCGCGGACATCCCGCGACCGTCCTGAAAGTACAGTGAGATCGTGTAGAGCGTGCCGAGGAACGTCACGGACTCGATCGCCATGATGGCGGTGGCGTTGCCGAACAGCCGGTGCAGCAGCAGCCGGACGTCCACGAGCGGCGCGTTCCGGCGAAGCTCCAGCACGACCAAGACGACCAGCAGTACCGCCCCGGCGGCCACGGAGGCGAGCACTCCGGGCGAGGCCCAGCCGTCGCGAGGTCCGACCGAAACGCCGTACATCACCAGCCCGAGCCCGGCCGCGGCGAGCAGGAACCCGGCGGTGTCGAACTCACCGGGCCGATGCTGATCGTCCCGCCGCAGGAACACCGCCCCGAACACCAGCGCGGCGACGCCGATCGGCACGTTCACCGAGAACACCGCCCGCCAGGACTGCTCGGTGACGAGCAACCCGCCGAGCACCGGCCCCACGGCCGGCGCGACTCCCGTCGCCAGCGTGATGAGGGCGGACACCCGAACCCGTTGCCGCGGCGGGTAAGCCCGCATGAGCATGGCCATCCCGACCGAGGTGAGCAGCCCGCCGCCCACGCCTTGCATCACCCGGAACAGAACGAGTTGCCCGAGGCTGGACGCGGTGCCGCACAATGCGGAGGCGATGGTGAACACCGTGATCGCGGTCAGCAGCGTGCGCTTGCCACCGAACCGATCCCCCAGCCAGCCGGACGCGGGGACGAACACTGCCAGGCTGACCAGGTAGGCGATGGACACCGAGTCAACCGCGGTGGACGGGACTGCGAAGCTCCGGCCGATGGTCGGGAGCGCCACGTTGACGATCGTGGAGTCCATAGTGGACAAGAACATGACGGCGACGTAGACCACGGCCACCGCGGCGGGCGCGCTGACGGTTTCGCGGATCCTTCGGGCGGGTCTGGTCATGGGTCACCTCCGAGCTCGTCGGTGGGCGGCGGGTTTCGGGTCGGACTGTGGACTGCTGGGTGGGCGGTGGGTTTCGAGCCAGGCTGTGGACTGTTCGGTGGGCGGTAGGTGGGCCGCGGGCTGTGGCTTTTCAGGTCAAGCTGTGCTCGGCCCGATCCGAGCCAGTCCACGAACAAACGAGTTCCGGATCAAGCCCCGGCCCGCTCGACCCGGCCCTGCCCGGCCGACGAACGGCAAGTCCCAGGCCAAGCCCTGGCCCGCGCGGCGGGATTCAGGTCAAGCCGCGGCCTGCGCGGCCCGATCCCAAGCTGATCCACGGCTGGTGAGTTCCAGATCAGGCTGCCGCCCGCACCTCCCGATCCGTTCCGCGAACGGCGGGTTCAGGTCGGCAGTCGCCCGCTCGAACCGATCCCAAGCCGATCCACCGACGGCAAGTTCCAGATCGAGCCGCGGCCCGATCCCGAACTACTTGGCGGGCAGCGGGTCCCGGATCAAGCTGTGACCTGATCGGCTCGATCCCGAGCCGATCGGCGGGTTTCGGGTCAAACCGCAACCCGCTCGGCCACATCCCGAACCGATCCACGAACGGCGGGTTCGGGTTCCGGATCACGCCGCGGTCTGCTCGGCGGCCCGATGCCGAGCCAGTCGGCCGGTTTCGGGTCAAGCTGTAGCTCATGCGGCCCGATCCCGAACGGTCCACGGGTGGCGCGGTCCAGGTCAAGCCGTCGCCCGCACCGCCCGATCCCAGACTGGTCCGCGGGTAGCGCGGTCCAGGTCAAGCCGTCGCCCGCACCACCCGATCCCGAACTGGTCCATGGGTAGCGAGTTCAGGTCAACCCGCGGTCGGCTCGCCGGCCTGATTCCGAGCGGGTCCGTGAGTGGCGGGCACCAGATCAAGCCGGGGCTTTCTCCGCGGCATCTCGGGCCGCTCGTTTGCGCGGGGTCTCGAACTCGATGCCGCCGTCGCTGGTGACGATGTCGAACTGGTCGGAGGGGATGGCGGGCATCTGGACCGGCGGGAGGCCCACGACGAAAAGCACCATCTCCTCAGTAGCGTCGACCTCCAACGTCTCGCCCGCCTCGACCTGCAGAGCAGCCAGCTTGCCGATCGACGTTCCGTCCACAGTGGCCGCTCCGGACAGCGCGACCATCAGCCGCCGCCCCTCACTGACGGTCGAGGTCCAGCGGGCGCCGGAACCGACCTTGACGTGCTCGATCCAGAAGGCGCGCTCGGTGAACGAGCCGAAGAACTTCCGCTCGACGCCCGGCGCTCCGGCCACCGGCAGCCAATTGAAGTGGATCGGGTTCATGATGAGCACGCTCTGGTAACGCGGGCGCGGGAACTTCATCTCACGGCGTTCACGACGCGGCGCCTCACCGTCGCGCTGCGCGGCCGGGCCGCGGCCTCGCGCGGCGGCCATGCCCAAGCCGGCCGCTCCGCCGAACTGCAACACCAGCTGCAACTGCTTCGGGTTGCCGAGTGGGTCGTCCTGCGGCCCGTACGTCTGACCCTCCGGGAAATACCCGATCTCCCCTTCGTGCAGGATGCCCTGCTCACCCAGGTTCATGTCACCGACCAACGGCAGCCGGATCTGCTCGAACGTATGCCGGTGCCGCGGCATGCGGAAGTCGCCTTCCTGCCGACCCAGGATGTAGCGGAAGTTCTCCAGCTTCTCCGGCTCGCCGCCCATCAACAGGTAGTTGAAGGACACCGTGCCCCTCGGGTGGTCCATGTGGTAGCCGTCTTCGTCATAAGGCGCGATCTTCATCTCGGTCCTCCTCCGTGGATGTCCTCTTAACCACGCTACCTACTTGGTAGGTTGAGAGCAAGCGCCATAGCTCAAGCAACACTGGCGAGCCGACGCGCAAACTCGACACTGGGTACCAAGTAGGTAGGATCAGCAGGAGAACTGCCGAGGAGAGCAACATGTCGCAGCCGCCAGCACGCCTGTACCGTGGCCGGGTCGCCGATCAGATCGTGGACGACCTGCGGGCCCAGATTCTCAGCGGCGCGCTGCCGGACGGCGCGCGGCTGCCGTCGGAGCGGGAGCTGGCGGCGCAGTACGACGTCAGCGCGCCAACTGTCCGCGAAGCCGTCCGGGTACTGACCGCGATGGGCCTGCTCAGCACCCGCAACGGCAGCCGGACCACCGTCACCGCGAGCGGGGACACCCTGCTGGCAATGTCCATCGCGAGTGTCGTCCAGTTCGAGAAGGCGACCGCGCCCGACGTGTTCGGCCTGCTGGGCGCGCTGAACGCCTACGCCGTCGAGCAAGCCGTCGAACGAGCGTCCGATGAGGACATTGCCGGGTTGCGGGCCGCCGCCGAGGAAGCGGCGAAGGTCGCCGACGCGGAGACCTCCGCCGCCGCATTGCTGAACTTCTTCGTGACCCTCTCCGCGATCTCGCACAACCCGCTGCTCGCCGCGCTGTGCCGGTTCATCACCCAGATGCAGATCGGCCTCGCCCTCGAGCTGTCGAAGGAATCCGCCGAGGAATGGGGCCGCGTCCCCCGCTCGCTGAGCAAGTCCCGGATGGACATCGTGGACGCCCTCGAGCGACGCGACGGCCCGGCCGCCGTCCAGCTCGTCCGCGAGTACCACTACAAGACGGTCAAACGAGTCCAGACCTCCCCGGGCGCGAAACGCCTCCGCGACACCGACCCCGGACTCGCCGGCCTGCTGTCCACCTGGCTCGGCACCCACGTGGGCCTGGGCGGCAACACAGACCTGCGCAACCGGCCATAACCCACGGCAGACGGGCGACCCCACAACCAGAGCCACCCATCCGCCGATCACTAGCAACCGAGAACCATCACTCGTAACCGACGACCTGAAGTCCTTGCGAACGAGACCTCCCCCGGCACGAAACACCCCGGGACACCGATTTCGGACTCGCCGGCCCACTGGCTCGGCACCCACGTTGGCCTGGGCGGCAGCGCGGACTTGCGCAACCGACCCTGACCCACAACGGGCGGGTGACCCCACAGCCAGGGCCACCCGCCCGCCAATCACACGCAACCGAGAACCATCACTCGTAGCCAACGACCTTGAAGTCCTTGCTGACGAACACGTGGTGCGGCCAGTTGATGCTGATGTTGTGGACCTCGTACTCACCGTCACTCAGCTGCACAACCCGGTCCACGATCCCGCCGGGGACCACGGCCTGCGCAGCCGTCGTGGCCTTGTCCGCCACCGTCCCGCTGACGATCGTCCCCTCCCCTTCGGTGTAATCCGGGATCTGGCCGACCGACTGCACCGGCGAGGGCACGCCCTGCTGGAAGGCGATCACCCCGGCCTTCTGGGCGGCCGCGGCACCGCCGTCACCGAAGGGCTGCACGGTGACCTGCGAAGCCGTGATCGTCGCGCTGTTGACGAGCCCCAGCACAAGCACGCTTTCACCCGTCCGCAGGACGTTCGCCGGGGCCGGCAGTGGCCCCAGCCGGTACGTCGTCGCGGAGTCCTCATTGACGGTCACCTCCACCCCCGTCGCCGTCGCGAGCGTGAAGCTCGACGCCGACTTGGAGTCGACAATCCCGGTCGTTCCCCCATCTGACGGCGGAGCCGCCGGCCCACCACCGACCGGCGTGGACGCGGCGGGCTGCGAAAGCTCGGCCGCCGAGGCGGTGCCGGCACCGGCGAGCCCGACCATCGCCACGGTCAGCCCCGCGGCCGCGACCCACGTACCCCGTTTCGCCCACCGCGACCGCCGCGCATGCGGCCCGCGTGCCCGATCAGGGCTGGCCAGCGGCGACGACGGGCGGCCGGCGGGTTCGTAGTCGTTCATCACAGCGTTCCTCTCCTAGGCCTGTTACCTGGTTGCCTACCTACCAAGTAGGTGACCATCCAGAGAGTGCTCACCGTTCATGTGAGCTGCTTATGGCCGACCTGTGCTGAAGCTGTACGCGTGTGCTCATTCCGTCATGCGGTACTTCGAACTGGTGCAGGACGGAATCCTCCTGGACTTCCAGGAGATGGGCCGTGACCTGCCGTCACACCCCACGTTGTTCGCGAAGTTCGGCGACATCTGATCGGGGCGCACGACGACATCGCGCTGGCCCCGGAGTCTGCCGCCGTCGATTGGGAGGCCGAGCTCGCCGTCGTGATCGGTCGGCCGGACCGTATCCGCGCGGGAGGTCTTCTGGATGCGGGCGCGTGAGGTCTGGGTGCACTCGACCGATCTCGGCGTGCCGTTTTCCCGGCTGCCCGCGGACTTCGTCCTCGCTCTGGTGGTGGAGGCGGCCGGGAAACACGCCTCCGGTGGGAAGGCGACGGAACTGGCGGCGTGGCTCACCGGGCGCTCGCCGACACCACCGTCGCTGGGCGCCTGGTTGTGAACGTGCAGGTCAGCGCACGGCGTGCCGCGAGCGGCTCATCACGGCGAGGCCGACGGTGGCGATCACCCCGTAGAGGGCCGGGACCAGGAACACGTGCGGCAGCCCGAGCAGGTTCACGCCGAGGCCGCCGGTCAGCCCGCCCAGCGCGCTGGCGATGGCGGTCGAACTCATGAAGATCGCCGAGGCGGTCGCGACGGCTTGGGGCAGCAACCGTTGGGCGACAATGATTCCCAGCGCGGCGAACACACCCCACACCCCGCCCATGAGGATCTGCCCGGCGAACATGCCGACGGCGTTGGCCGTGAGGGCGAAGCAGAGATTGGCGCCGACGCCGAACGCGGCTCCGAGGACCATCAGCCGCATCAGGCCGATCCGGCGGGCGACGACCATGGCCACCGGCATCAGGATCAGCTCGATCAGGGGCTGGATGCCGATCACCGCGCCGCTGACCGCGGTCGGCAGGTGCAGGTCGTCGTGCAGGTAGATCGGGAGATAGCCGTACTTGATCGGCTCTCCGGCGTAGATCAGCACGTACAACCCGGTGAAAACGAGCAGGGGCAGCATGATCCGCAGCCCCGGCGCGCGTTCGAGCTTGGCTTCGGGCTCAGCTGTGGGCTCGAAAGCAGGCTTCGGGCGTTCGCGTTTGAAGCCCATCGGGAAGATCTGCGCCAGGGTGCACGCGCCGGTGGCCACCAGCATCACCCGCGGGCTGGTGGCGGTGGCCAGCAGGGAGCCGGCGACCGGGCCGACGATCCAGCCGGCCGTCAGCGCCATCCGCACGATCGAGACAACGCCGTCGCCGACCGGGCTTGCCGTGGCCTGCAGATCGTCGTGGACCGCGGCGAACAGCTGCGAGCCGGCGGCCCCGGCGAAGCCCAGCACGAGGGCGCTGACCACAAACGGCATCCACAGCTGGCCGGACGCCGCCATCGCGCACCAGCCGAGGAATCCGGCCAGCGCGCACAGCCGGAAGAGCCCGAGCCGTTTCCCGGTCCGGTCCGAGCGGGCGCCGACGAGGTAACCGGCGATCGGGGCGGTGACGTTCGTGAGGTAGTACAGGCCGGCCGTGGACAGCGAGGCGTGCAGATCGTCGACGAGGAACAGCGCGATCTGCGGGGCCGCGGCGGAGACACCCAGCCCGGAAAGGAACAACGCAACGGTCGCACCCCGGTAGAGCGGCGAATTCCACACCGCGCGCACCGCGGACGGTGGCGCGGCGACGGCGAGTTCTTGTGACAAGACAGGCCTCTCGGAGGTCAAGACTCGTGAGTGTCTATGCCGGTTCTAACCGTCATAAACACTCACGAGTAGTTGAACAGCAGCGTGGCGGCGGCTTCCCATTCGCGGACGAGGTCGACGGTCCCGGGCGAGCGGAGCCAGTGGAGCTGGAGGCCGTCCATCATCGCCATGATCTGGCGGGCCAGGAGCGCCGGCTGATCCGTGACGCCCTTGGCCATGGCGGTGAACGCGGCGAGCGCCTGGCTCTGCCGTTTCGCGAAGTACTCGTGGGTGGGGTGGCTCGGTGCCAGCGACTCGGCCTCGAGCACGAGGAACAGCCGCACGATCTCCGGCTGCTGCGCGTTCCGTCGCATCGTCGCCAGGCAGAGCTGGCGCAGGTCGACGCCGTCCGGGCCGCCCTCGGACCACTCGTCCGGCATCTCGTTCTCGCTGACGCCCAGCTCCACTCGCAACGAACGGGCGTCTTCGACGTCCCGATGCGCCAGCACCGCGGTGAGCAGCCCGGCCTTGGAACCGACGTGGCGGAGCACGCCGGGCACGGTGAGCCCGCACCGGTCGGCCACGTCCTGCATGGACAGACCCCAGAAGCCGCGTTCGGCGATCAGCGAGGAGGTGATTTCCAGGATCTGGTGCCGTCGCTCGGCCGCGGGCAGGCGCTGCTGATCCCGCCGGTAGGAGGGGGCCCGCTCGGCCATGACGCTGGAGACCTTCCGTTCGTGGCGGCCTTGTGCCGCCGGGGATGAACCGGACCCGTCCGGCCGGGTTCGGCCGGACGGGTCAGTCGGATCAGGGGTAAACGCCCGAGAGCCGATCGACGATGTTCGGCCGCTGCCAGCTCACCGAGTTCCGGTTGAGCAGCCCGAATTGGTCGTCGCCGACACCGGTGGAACCGTTGTCCCACACCACGACCTTCTGCCCGTACGTCTTGGCGTAGGACGCGATGTGCGACTCGTAATTGGCCACCTCGTTGGAATTGTCGCCGCCGTTGTACGGCTTGACGGTGGCGCCGAACTCGGTCCAGATCACGTGGATGCCCTTGCCGGTGAACAGCTGGTTCGCATGGTTGACGTCACCGTCGGGCAGGTAGTTCATCGAGCCGTCCCAGGTCAGGTAGTTCGGCGCGGTCGCCGAACAGAAGGCCCACGGGTTGTAGGTGTGGATCGAAACCCCGACGTGACTGTCGTTGGGCACCGTGAGATGGTCCGCCCCGGTCCCGGCGTTGGCGCCGTATGGCACGACGAGCAGCCAGCGGGAAGAGTTGTTGCCGCCGGCCGCGCGGACGTCGTTGACGAAGTCCTGGTTCAGCGTGTTGATCGCGCCCCAGTTGTCGGAAGTGCCGCCGCCGTAACGGTTTCCGCCGTTGGCGTCCTGCGGCTCGTTCATCGCCTCGAACAGCAGGTGGTCGCCCTCGCCGTTGAAGTAGCCCGCGACCTGCCGCCAGATCGCGTTGAACTCGGGCTCGACCTGAGGGAGCCGCGAGGCGCTGGGGATGAGCCAGTTGTCCCCGCCGCCGTCGTGGTGGATGTTGACGTCCACGTACATCCCGTCGGCGATCGCCCAGTCGACGACCTGCTTGAGCCGGGCCAGGAACGCGGGATCGATGGTGTAGCCCGGCGCACCGGCGGTGAGGTGCGGGTACCAGGTGACCGGGATGCGCAGGAAGTTGAACTTGCCCGCCACCTGGTCGATCATCGCCTTGGTGGTCGCCGGATTGCCCCAGCAGGTCTCGCACGGGGTGGCGTCGAAGGAATTGCCGAGGTTCCAGCCCGCTTTGAGCTGGCTCCAGATGTCGTCGCTGCTGGAGCGGGGTGTGCTCGTTGCCGCGGTGGCGGGCGCCGTCGTCGCAGTCGCGGTGCCGAGTCCCAGCCAGGCCGAGGACACGGTCAGGACGGCGGCCGCGGTGGCGGCCAGCGTCGTCCGCCAGGCCCGCCTCGATCGCCTCCGGGTCAAACCCGGTTTTCCGGTGGGGACCATCGGTTTTCCTCCTTGCTCGCAGGGACGTCGCTGTCTTGCAGGGGAGGGTCATTCCGTTGGCGGCCGGGCATGACTCGGGGCCGGCGCACGCGCCGGGTCATTAGTTAGTAGCTACTAACACCTTACTACGGCAAGGTCGCCGAGCCTAGAGTCCAGCTCGTTCTTGGTCAGCTGTCGCGCTGCGGCGAGGTCAGCGCCGCGATGTACTCGGTGAGGAATCGGCCGGCCTGCTCGATGTGGGCGGCGTCGAGGTGGGCCAGGGAGCCGCCGATCACCTCGTCGACGGCGGCCGTCGCCTGGCCGAGCACCTTTTTCCCCTGCCGGGTCAGATGGTTCTCCACGATCCGGCCCCGGGCGCTGCTGCGTTCGACGAGCTGCTGGTCCTGCAGGCGCTGCAGCAGCCCGCCCACGGTTTGCGGAGTGTGGAACGAAGTGCGTCCCAGCTCGGACGCCGAGGCGCCGGGCGTGCGGCCGATCTCGCGCAGGACCCGCCACAACCCGAGGCTCAAGCCCAGCGGACGCAGCGCGTCGTCGATGCGCAGGCCCAGCAAGTGCTGCGCCTGCTTGAGATTGAGGCCGAACTCCACCGCGGATGAGTACGTCACGGGGAGCACCATAGCAACCGCCTTCCATATGCCAGGCGTCTTCAATCGGCGCTCGACTGCCCTCAGGCGTCCTTGCCGATGCGCGCGGGGAGGTTGGGGAACAGGCGCCGGGCGTTGAGGTGCCCCATCCTGGTCCGGTCACTGTCGCTGATGGCAGCGTGGTCGAACCAGCCGGACGCCTCGCGCATGGATTCGTACGGGTAGTCGCTGGAGTAGAGCACCCGGTCGACGCCCATTTCGGCGAGGGTCGCGTTGAGCGTCTGGGTGTGGAAGTTGCCGCTGGTGGTGAGGTAGAAGTTGTGGTGCAGGTAGTGGCTCAGCGGCTTCTCGAACTTGATCAGCTCGCCCATCGCCTCGGCGCGGTGGCTGATGCGCCACATGGTGAACGGCAACGTCTCGCCCAGGTGGCCGAGGATGATCGTCAGGTTGGGGAATCGGTCGAACAGGCCGCTGGTCATCAGCCGCAGCGCGTGGGTGGCCGTTTCCACCGTGAACATCCAGACCGCGCCCATCAGGACCGGGTGCCCGTCGTAGATGCCGGTGTTGGCGGGCAAGGGATTGCGCGGGTGCAGGTAGACCGGGACGTCGAGTTCCGCGACCCGTTCCCAGAACGGCAGGAAGCGCTCGTGGTCGTAGTACCAGCCGGCGTCGCCGTTGTCGGTGAACCCGTTGACCATCGCGCCGTGGAACCCGAGCCGGCGCACGCAGCGTTCGAACTCGGCCGCGGCCTCCTTCGGGTCCTGCAACGGCAGGGTCGCGAACCCGCCGTAACGGGTCGGGTTGGCGGCCACGACCTCGGCGAGCGTGTCGTTGGCTTGCCGGGCCAGGGTGATGGCGCGCGGCGTGTCGGTCACGGCCTGGACGCCGGGCGCGGTCAGCGACAGCAGCGAGAAGTCGATGCCGGCGGCGTCCATTTCGGAGAGCCGCAGGGTGCTCAGATCAAGCAGGCGGCGGTTGATGTCCGCCATCAGCTCGGCGTTGACGTACTGGGGGTGTTCCCCGTTGAACTCGGGAAGGTTGAAGTGCTCCTCGATCGCGATCTTGCCCATGCGTCGCTCCTCGGTTGGTATTGCAGCCACCTTCAATATAGAAGTCACCTGCAATACCCGTCAAGTGAAGTGCGGACGGTCAGGGCGGCGCGGCACCGCCCTGACCGTCACGCGTTGGGCTCGTTACCCGGCCGCCCCGAACCACTGCGCCAGGCGATCGGCCAGCTCCTGCTGATCGTCACCGACCCAGACCACGTGGCCGTCCGGCCGCAGCAGGACCGCGGGCACGTCCAGCTCCTCGCTCACATCGACGACGTGATCCACCCGATCGCCCCACCCGGCCACCGAGAGCCCGCCGGTCTGGTCGAGCAGGAGTCCACGGCCGGCGTGCATCTGCGCGTAGAGCCGGCCCCGCTTCAACCCCACGTCCCGCAACCGTCGCCCCAGCAGGTAGTGGCCTTCGCCGAAGTCGTAACGGATGCCGATCGCGCTGACCCTCTCGATCAGGAACCGGTTGACCTCTTCGAAATCCATCAGCTCCGAAACCAGCCGCCGCACCGCCCGTGCGCCTGGCTCCAGTGACATCAATTCCGATTGCGCCCGCGTATTGTTCAGGACCGAATCGGCGACCGGATGGCGTTCGACCTCGTAACTGTCGAGCAGTCCTTGCGGCGCCCAGCCATGGATCTCGGCCGCCAGTTTCCAGCCCAGGTTGAACGCGTCCTGAATGCCGAGGTTGAGCCCCTGCCCGCCCATCGGCGGATGCGTGTGCGCCGCGTCGCCCGCCAGCAGCACCCGGCCGTCCCGGTAGTGCTCGGCCAACCGGGTCGCGTCGCCGAACCGCGAAAGCCAGCGCGGGGAATGCATACCGAAATCGGTCCCCGCGGTTGCCCGGGTCGCCGCTTTCAGCTCGTCCAGCGTCGGCGGGCGGGTGCGGTCCTCGGCCACGTCCAAGGCGGGCGTGACGAGCCGGTAGCCGCCGCCGGGCAGCGGGCCGGCGCCGAACCCGAGCTGGGTCTTGCGGACCTCCGTCATCACCGCGGTGATCTCGTCGGCGTCGGCGGCCAGCTCGACCTCGGCCAGCAGCCATTCGTGCCGCGCGGACTCACCGGGGAAACCGATCCCGAGCAGCTTGCGCACGGTGCTGCGCCCGCCGTCGCAGCCGACGAGGTAGCGCGAGCGCAGCTGGGTGCCGTCGGCCAGCTCGACCGTCACGCCGTCCTCGTCCTGGCTCAGCCCTACCAGCTCGCACCCGCGCCGCAAATCGGTGCCGACCTCGAGGGCGTGCTCGGTCAGCAGCTTTTCGACGACGGTCTGCGGCAAGCCGAGTATGTGCGGGAACGAGGTGTCCAGGTGCGCCGGCGTCGGCTTGCTGATGCCGGCGAATCCCCCGATCGGGTACTGCGTGCCGACCGCCAGGAACCGCTCGAGCAGCCCGCGCTGATCCAGCACCTCCAGGCTGCGCGTGTGCAACCCCAGCCCGCGAACGATCTCGCTCGGCTCGGCGTCCCGCTCCACCACGACCACGTCCAGCCCCTGCAACCGCAGCTCGGCCGCCAGCATCACACCGGTCGGCCCACCACCGGAAATGATCACGTCGATCACGAAACTTCCCCCGCTTCACACTCGTCTCCACACCGGAACCCCGGCACGCCTCGACGATTGTGCGCCACCGGCGGGGGCTTGCCGCAAGCCCGGTGGTGCGGTATATGTTGGAAATGGCAGGGAGTGGTCCCTGCTTTTTTTGTGCGTTTTGTCCGCCGTATACAGTGGACAGACCACCGCGTCGTGCGGCCACCGCAGGGAAGGCCGGAAGTGGCCGGTCTCAGCCGGCAGTCCCTTGTGGACCTGCCAGCCCGGTGGCCGGAAGGCTGACCCAGCCCCGGGTGAACGGAGAGCGCAGCCGTACCGCCTGGTCGAGGTCTACCCCGACGTCCGGGTGCCGCGAGAGCAGTTCTTCGAGTGCCACCTTCGCCTGGAGCCGGGCCAGGTGGGAGCCCACGCAGAAATGCGGTCCGCTGGAGAAGCCCAGGTGCCGCGGGAACTCGCGGGTGATGTCGAGCCGGTCGGCGGCCGGGCCGAATTCGCGTTCGTCGCGATTGGCCGCGCCGAAGAGCATCAGCACCTTTTCGCCGGCGGGGATCTCGACGTCGTGGAGCACCACCGGGCGGAGCGTGGTTCGCGCGAGGCCCTGCACCGAGCCCTCCATCCGGAGGAATTCCAGCAGCGCGCCCGGGAGCAGATCCGGTTGCCGCAGCAGGAGTTCACGCTGGGCGTGATCGCCGTCGAGCAGGGTCACCGCGTGGGAGATGAGATTGCCGGTGGTGTCGTTTCCGCCCGCGACCATCACGAAGCAGAACCCGAGAATGTCCCAGTCCGTCAACGTTTCCCCGGCCACTTCCGCGGCGGTGAGCGCGCTGATCAGATCATCGCCGGGATTCGCGCGCCGGGCGGTGATCACCTCGGAGAAGTACCCGAACATCTCGGTGACCGCGTCGGCGGCCTTGAGCGCCGCGAGGTCGAAACCGCTGTCCTGCAACGTGGTCAGCGCCGACACCCACGGCCCGAACCGCGCCCGGTCGTGCTCCGGCACGCCGAGCAGATGGGCCAGCACAAAAGTGGGGATACGCGAGGAGAAGTCCCGGTGCAGGTCGACCGGAACGCCGTCGGCGGCCTGCTGCTCCATCGCCGTGATCCGTTCCCGGGCGAACGTCCGGATCATCGCCTCGAGATCGGTCACCCGTCGCGGGGTGAAGCCCTTGCTGACGAGCGCCCGCAGCTGGCCGTGTAGCGGCGGATCCTGCATCACGATCGTCGGGGCGAGCCCGAGTTTCCCGATCTCGTCGGGCAGGAAGGTCAGGCCCTGCGCCGAAGAGAACGTGCCCGGATCGCGTACGGCGTTCCAGACGTCCTCGAATCGGGCCAGGGTCCAGAACGGTGGCGCGGTGTGACGGTGCACCGGATCGTCGTCCCGCAAGCGCCGGTAAGCCGGATACGGGTCGGCCAGGACCGCCTCGTCGAACGGGTCGTAGTAGCTGGCAACGGTCATGGCGCCCCCTTCATCAGGGTTAACGGTCACCGTTATTAACGACAGTGGTTAATATAGCGGCATGCCAAGGTCTGCCACAACCACCAGGGAGCGGCTCCTGAGCGCCGGGGCGCGCCTGTTCGCCCGGCACGGCATCGACGGCGCCGCGACCCGGGACATCGTGGCGCTGGCCGGGCAGGCGAACGACTCGGCCGTGCACTATCACTTCGGCTCCCGGCACGGCCTGCTGACCGCGATCATCGAGCGGCACGTGCGACGCATGGAGGACCAGCGAAAACCCGAGTTGGACGCGCTCGGCCCGGCCCCGGATCTCGGCGCCGTGGTCGCCGCCGTCGTGGGCCCGGTCGCCGCCGAACTCACCCGCGAGGACGGGCGCGACTTCCTGCGCATCATCGCCCAGCTCGCCGGACGCGCCGGCGTCCGCACGCACGAGCTGCCCGACCCGGTCGCGGGAACGGCGCTGGCCGGGCAACTGGCCCTGCTGGAGGACTGCTGCCGCGCGCGACTGCCCGAGCCGGTCGCGCTGGAACGCATCGCCCTCACGATCACCATGCTCACCGCGAGCCTGGCGGACCGCGCGAACCGCATCGACGAACGGCTGCCGGTCCTGCTGGATCACCCGGCCTTCGTCGCCAACCTGATCGCCATGCTCACGGCCGGACTCGAGGCGGACGTCACCCCGGACTGACGCGTCGACTGCCCGCCATCCCCCCTGGTGGTAGCCGCGAGGAGCGCGGGCGGCCCGCCCATCTCCGTCTGCAACATCCCCGGCGCTGACGGCAAGCAAGGTCCGCTGAACCCCGCCGCCGTTACCGGCGGGTGGCGATGTCGAAGGTCTCGACGAGCTCCTCGGCATAACCGCCGAGATCAAGGTCGGGCCGGGCCTCGAGGAGGAACGCCAGGCCGTCCACCGACCGCTGCACCAGCGAGCCCAGCACAAACGGGTCGAACGCCCGGAACACCCCGTCCTCCTGGCCGCGGCGCAGGATCTGTTCCACCGCACCGATCGCGCGCTGGTCTTCGCCGGAGTCGTAGGAGCGGCCGCCGAACTCGTCGCGGAAGCCCAGGAAGATCGACGCCATCGCCTGCATCACCGTCCGGTGCCCGGCGACGAACTCGACGGAGGCACGGACGTAGGCCGCCAGCTGGGCCCGCGCCCCGGTCGCCGCGGCGAGACGTTCGTCCAGGTGCTCCCCGAGCTGCTGGTACACGTGCGCCACCGTCGCCGCCATCAGCTCGTCGCGGCCGGCGAAATGGTAGGAGATCAGCCGGGTGCTGCTCAGCCCACCGCGTTCCGCGATCTTCGCGAAGGTCGTGGCCCGGTAGCCGAGGGCGGCGACGGTGTCGATCGTCGCGGCGATGATCTCCCGCCGCCGGTCCTCCGGGGGCAGCCGCCGCCGGGCCGCCCGGGCGTTTGTCACTGTTATCGGATCCACACCTTCCCTCGCGTCCACTGGCCGACCATGCTAACTTCCGTCTTATTACTTGGCTAGGTAATAAGCTGGAGGTAGCGACGTGACCGATCGTGCTGGCGCCGTTGTGGAGCGAGCCGGCACCGGACGGCTGAAGGCCGCCTGGACGCTCGTTCTACTGGCCCCGATCTGCGCCGAGGCGACGTTCACCGGGATCTCCCTGCCGGCGATCTGGCTGGCTTTTCCTTTGCTGGTACCGATTTACGGGGGTGGGGTGCTGCTGGCACGTGAACTCGTCGTCCGGACCGGCGCGAAGTGGCCCGCGCTGCTGGTCCTCGGCCTCGCCTACGAACTGGCCGAGGACGGCCTCGGGCTACAGGCGCTGACCAGCCCGCACCTCTACACCGCGGCCAGCTGGGGCCGGGTGTTCGGGTTCAACCTCACCTACTGGGAAAGCCAACTCGGCTACCACCTGGTCTTCACCGTGCTCATCCCCGTCACGCTCACCGGCTTGCTGTTCAAACGCCACGCCGGACGCCCGTACCTGGGCCGGTTCGGCCTGATCGGGACGGCGGTCGTGTTCGTCATCGGGGTCGCCCTCGCGCGGCTCGCCATCGCCACCACCGAGGACCCCGGTTACACCACACCGTGGCCGGTGGTCGCCGCACTGCTGGTGATCATCGTGCTGCTCGGCATCCTGGCGCTGCTTGTGCTGCCCCGGCTGCGAATTCCCCGCCCGGCCCCGGTCGCCCGGCTACCGCACCCCGCCGCGCTGGGCGCCCTCGCCGCGCTCGCGCCGATCGTCTTCCTCGGACTGCTGTTCCCGCTCAAATCCAGCGCCGGACATCCCGCGATCGGGCACGGAGCCTGGCTGGCGATCCCCCAGCTGGTCGCGCTCGCGGTCGCCATCGCCGCGGGCTGGCTGGTGGCCCGCTGGTCGGCCACCGGCACGTTCACCGATCACCACCGGATCTGGCTGATCGGCGGCGCACTGGTCGGGCACTCGTTGTTCGCCGTGGCGAGCGGGATCAGCAACGGTCACGTCGTGCTGGCCCCAGTGCTCGGCGTGGTCGTGATCGGCGTGACCGTCCTGCTCCTGGCCCTCCTCGACCGGCGCCTGGGCCGCGCTCGCTGAGGCTCGCTGAAACCGTTGGCGGAGAAGCTTTTTGTCGATCTTTCCGAGCGGCGTGCGCGGGATGCTCTCGACGATGTGACAGCCCTTCGGCGTCTGGACCGGGCCTTTGAGCCGCCGGATCTTCGCCGGCACCGACTACCCGTTCGATATGGGCGTCACCGACCCTCTGTCGCGTTTGGACGGTGCGGGATTGTCGGAGCGGGAGCGGGAAACGTTGCCATGAAAACACAGTCTCACTCATGCATGGCTTGGTATATACTGCTCGGTATATACCGCCGAGCTGAAGGAAGCCAGACCATGCGGGACTTCATAGTCGAACTGACCACCACCATCCCCGAAGGCACCGATCAGTCCGAGGTGGACGCCCGCCGAGCCGCCGAAAACGTGCAGGTCAAGGCTCTGACGGAAAACGGCCACCTGGCCCGCCTGTGGTGGCTGGCGGGCGACTGGCCCGCGGGCCAGTCGCCCGCCAGCATCGGCGTCTGACGCGCCGACGACGAGGCCGACCTCCACGCCAACGTCCTGGGCACCCTGCCACTGCGGCCGTGGATGACCGTCAAGATCACCGCGCTGCGGCCACACCACAACGATCCGGGTCCGGCCTGATCGCTCTGGTCAGAAAACCGTAATGCGCTACCCCGCCTGCGCCCGTCCCGGCGTCACTACGGTCGAGCCGGTAAACAAAGCCGGCGAAAGGGTGTAGCCACAGTGATTTCCGCGCGGCAGGCCGGGAGCCGGATCAGCGTCGCCGGAGCGGTGGTGCTCCGGTACGGCCTGGTGGTCGTGATCGCCTGGATCGGCGCGTTGAAGTTCACCGCTTCGGAGGCGGCGCGGATCCAGCAGTACGTCTCGCACAGCCCATTCCTGAGCTGGACGGGCGAATTACTCGACCCAAAGGCCCTCTCCGCGGTATTCGGCACCACCGAACTCGCCGCGGCGATCTTGATCGCCCTGCGCCCACTACTCCCGCGATCTTCGGCGGTGGGCAGCCTGCTCGCGGCCGGATTGTTCTTGACCACCCTCAGCTTCCTGTTCACCACCCCCGGCATCGGCGACCCAGCAGCAGGCGGCCTGCCCGCCCTCTCACCGACCGGCCAATTCCTGCTCAAGGACATCGTCCTGCTCGGCGCCTCCCTGTGGACCTTGGGCGAGTCCCTGGCGGCCGCCCAACGAAAAGACACCTCAGCCGGCAGCTAATCGGCCGCGATACCCGAAGTTCGCCCGCCGGCCGCGGCGTAACAACGATTGCGTTCCCGCTCCCACAAGGTTTCGTCGTCGAGCTCCTGATACTCGGGCCGCACCCGTCGAGCCATCCGATGGAAACCCGAGTTGGGACGCCCGGTCACCTTGGCGACCACCAGCGCACTCCACAGCGGTTCGTCACGATCGGCGGCCCGGCTGGAAACCTGGTCAAGCGGCGCACTGAGAAAGTCCGGCCGGGTGGCCACGCGTTTCGCGATCTGCGCGTAGCCGATCAGCCCGCCACCAGTAGCCACGCCGTAGAGGATGTCGGCGATACGGTCCACTCGATCAACTTCGAACATTTCGACCATCAGCCCACCGCAATTCGTCATCTCGGCGCGCTCAAGAGCCACGCGCAAGGAAGCCAACAACGCTTCCTCGTCACGCAGCACCAGGTACCTGTTACGACGTCAGCCTCGCCGTTACCGGATTTTCATCGACGGACCGAGGCCAGCAAACCGACTGCGGGAAGGAGGTTTCCGGCGATGCGGCGTTCCTCCGCGTCGCGCATGGCGTTCAGGGCTTCGGGGACAGAGGTGGCGGGTTCGACCCAGACACCGCCGCGGCCGTCGACCAGGCGCCACAGGATGCTCGTGTCCACCACGGTCAGCTCGGAACCGACACGGCTCAACGCCTCCAGCATCGCTGAGCCGCGCTGGAGGTGGTGGTGGCCGGCGACCCAGGCGTCGAGCAGATCATCGGCAGGGACGTCCGCCTGCATCAGGCCCGTGGCGACCAGCATGGCCCGGTTGTCGTAGATGAAGTGCGCGGCGGCGGTGTCCACGCGCTCCCAGGCGAACTCCTCGATGATGATCTGCCCGCCCGGAGCCAGCAGGGTGCCCGCGTGGGCCAGGAGCTCGTCGAGATTCTCGGCGTGGTGCAAGGAACGCGTGAACAACACGACGTCGTACTCGCCGGAAACGTCGCGGAGGTCCGCTTGGACAACGCTGACTCCGAGTTCCTTCGCCGCGGCGACGGCATCGGCATCACGGTCGACGCCGGTGACTTCGTAACCCAGGTCCGCCAAAGCGGCGGCCAAGGCACCGCGGCCGCAGCCGGCCTCGAGAATGCGCGCCGGGGCCGGGGGCAGGAGCGGCGTCAAGTGCGTGAGCGTGTGGGGCACCGCGACAGTGGACAAATTCATTCGTTAACCTTACAACGCGTCAGTTGTGTTCGAAAGATCGGTACGCCGAACGTTTTCCGGAGCAGTGCGTGCCGGCCCGGAAGAATCGCCCGGCGGAATTGCGGCCGAGCCGAGGAACCGGCGAGCACCCGGGAGATCCGGTGCGGCCCGCGCCCATTCCGCAAGAACGGCAAGGTCCGCTTCGACCCCGATACCACCCCGGACCGTCGGAAGCGCGCCCGCGTACACCAGACCCGAGGAGCCGTCCACGGTCACCAGCTGCCCATCCAACGCAGTCAGCGCGCCGGATCCGCACCCGACCACACACGGCACCCCCAGTTCCCGGCAGACCACGGCCGCGTGGGACGTGCTCCCGCCGAGTTCGGTGACCACCGCCTGCGCGACGGCCATGGCCGGGACATCACGCGGATCGGTCGTCCGGCGCGCCAGCACCACGTCGCCTTGTGCGGCAACGGTACCGCCGGCGACCACACCGATCCCGACGCCCGGACCGGCCGGCTTCCCGCGGGCCAGCACCGTCCCGGCCGCCGCCGCACCCGGCTCGATGACCGGCCGCAGCAGCGCGCCGACGTGCTCCACCCGCGCCAAGGCCTCCTCGCGGCTGATCAGCCCCTCCCGCGCCATGGCCACCGCGTGCCGGACCGCCGCCTCCGGAGAACGCTTGGCCACCCGCGACTGCAGCAACCACAACGTGCCCGACTCGACGGTGAACTCGACGTCCTGCACATCTCGGCCGTCCCGCTCCAGGACGCGCACCCACTCGCGGAGTTCCCGGTACGCCCCGGGCAGCACGGCGTGCAGATCGCCCAGCGGCCGGGCGTCGGCCCGGCCGGCCACGAGCTCCTCCCCCTGTCCGCCAGGCAGCCACTCGCCGTAGACCTCGGCACCGCCCCCCACCGGATCGCGGCTGAACACCACACCGGTTCCCGAACGGCCGTCGCGGTTGCCGAAGACCATCGCCTGCACGGTCACCGCCGTACCGGCCTCGTGCCCGAGCCCCTGGCGGGTCCGGTACGCGACCGCGCGCGGCGACATCCACGACTCCAGCACGGCCGTGATCGCCATCCGCAGCTGGTCCCACGGATCGGCCGGCGGCTGTCCGCCGACGACTTCCTCGAACTGCCCGGTGAACCGGCGGCGGGTGTCGGCGCCGTGCGGGCCGAGGGCCGGCTCGATTTCCGGCGTGAGGCCGACGTTGAGCACGGTGTCCATCATCCCGGGCATGCTGACCGCCGCCCCGGATCGCACCGAGAGCAGCAACGGCCGCGGTCCCCGGCCGAACGTGCGCCCGGTCGCCCGTTCCAGGCCACGCACCAGATCCGGCAGCCGGGCCCACACCTGCGCCGGCACTCGCCGCGATTCCCGGTAGTACTGCCGGCACACCTCGGTGGTCACCACGAACGCCGGCGGCGTCGGCGCGCCGAGGGCGACGAACCGGTCGATGCCGGCGGCCTTGCCGCCCAGCAGGTCGCGGTCGCCGCCGGTGCCGCCGTCGAGTGGCAGGAGATCGGTCATTCCGCTCGCCCCGCCGCCGCCTCGTGCGCCCGGACCAGCCCGGTCAGCCCGAGCAGTTCTTCGTGCAGCTCGAACCAGACGGTGTGGTAGCTGTCGACCAGCGGGCTGGTCAGCCAAGCGGGCTCGCCGCCGCGCACCCGGTGCAGCGCCTCGGCGAGCCGGTGCGGGTAGGGCGCCAGCCGGGGCACGAGGCCGACGATCCCGGCCAGATCCTCACAGGCGGCCTCGTGCAATTCGGCGAGCCTGCCGATGACCCGGGCGTCGTAACCGGGGTCGCCGTGGTCGTTGACCGTCGTCTCGTCGATCAGCTGCCAGTCGGTGAAAATCCGCTTGGCGACAGCGTTGTGGACGACGAACCGGTCGTAGGACGCGAGCAGGCCCGACCGGTCCACGCGGTCGCGCTCCGCGGCGAGCTCACGGTCCAGCCGGTCGAGTCCGGCCGGGGTCAGGCGAAACCGCCCGCGTTCTTCGGCGCACCACTCGGGCATCGCGCCCAGCACCTGCCGCAGCGCTCCACTGTGGACGCCGACCGCCGCCGCCAGCTCCCGCTCCGCGGGCAGGCCCTTCAGCTGCAGGGCCCGCAGCACTCGCATTTCCTCGGACATCGGCGTTCTCCACGGTTGCGCGATCGGCAGCGGTCCACCCATCGCCCGTGGCACGTACGCGCCGGCGATGGGTGGACCGCGAAAAACCGAAGTCACCACGGGCGCCGGGTCAGCGAACACGCTTCACCCGGGCGACTTCTCGTAAACGGGTTGATGATCAGTAAGGGCAGCTCATGTTTATCTCCTTAAATAGTCGGGGATCTGCCGGCTCAATGTTCTCCTGCCGACAAGAAAAACGTTAGCAGGAGCCAATAACCGCGGCAAGGTTGTGCGCCATGCGGGCCCGGTTGATTTTGCCGATCCCGGTCTTGGCGACTTCTTCCTTGGCCACCGGGAAAACGCGGCTCACCTGGAGGCCGAACCGCTTCGCGACGTGGTCGACGACGCGCCAGTTCTCCACGTCCGAAGAAAGCCCGGAACGGGAGTGGAAGAAAATCGCCAGTGCGCGCCCGGATCGGTCGGCGCAGGCGACCGTGAAGGACGATTCGACAAAGGGCAGCTCCTCCACCGCGGCTTCTATTTCGTGGCCGTAGTAGGCGACCCCAGCGATGTCGATGACGTCGTCCGCGCGGCCGGTCACCGTGAGCGCCCCGGCCGAGACGAACCCCAGGTCCCCGGTCTTGAACCAGCCACCGTCGTCGAACGACTGGCGGTTCTGCCGCTCGTTGCCCCAGTACCCCGGCGTCACCGGCGAGCCGGCGACTTGCACCCGGCCCACCTCGCCCACCGCTCTCGGCCGGCCGGCGTCGTCGACCACCCGCACGGACACACCGGGATGCGGTTCGCCGAGGCTGACGAACCGATCGTCGTCGCCTCCCCCAGGCGGGAGCACGCAGTCGACCACCCCGGAGGACGTCTCCGACATGCCCCAGCCCGGGTGCATCGCGGTGGGCGGCAGGCCGAACGGGGCGAGCAGCTCGAGGAACCGCCGCGCCACCTTGGGTTTCACCGCCTCACCGCCGTTCATGACGTACCCGAGCGCGCTGAGGTCCCAGGTCTGCGCCGCGATGCGGTCCGCCTGGTCGGCGACCAGGCCGAACGCGAAGTTGGGCGCCCAGGTCGTGTCGCAGCGGTGCTCGCTGAGCCCGCCCGGCCAGCGCAGCGGGTCTTCCAGGACCCAGGAGGTCCTGGCGTGGACCTGGTGGCAGCCGAGCAGGACGTCGCGGGCGTGGAACATGATCAGGCCCCCCACGTGGTCGAGGGGCATCCAGTTGAACGTCCGATTGCGGTGGGACAGCCCGCGCACGAGGGCGGTCGCGGTGGACCGGCTCAGGATGTTGCGCTGCGTCAGCATCACCGCCTTGGGCCGCCCGGTGCTGCCGGAGGTGAGCAGCAACGCGGCCAGGTCGTCGGGCCCGGCCGGCTGGAAGTCCTGCGCGGGCGCGCCGGCCCGGAGCCGATCGGCCGGGCCCAGCCACCGCGCCGCACCCGAGTCCACTGTGGACACCAGCCACGGTTCGCCGCCGACGACGTCGTCCGGCACCACCGCGGAGGAGGCCGCCAGCGGCACCGGGACGAACCCGCCGAGCTGGCACGCCCAGAACACCGCCAGCAGGTCGGGCTCGTCGGCGAGCCGGATGAGCACCCGGTCGCCCGGGGCGACACCCGCGTCCCGCATCCCGCGCAGGATCCGGGCGGCGTCGAGCAAGAGGTCCGAATAGGACAGCACGCGCGGCTGTGGCGCACCCTGCAGGAAGACGATCGAGCCCGCGTCGGTCATCCGCGCGGCCCGGATCAGCGTCTCCGCCAGGTTCCGCATCGGCAGCTCCGGAAGCGGGCCGCCGTGCAGCACGGCGAGCCGGCCGGCCATCAGTTCACGATCCCGAGCGCGAGCGGGAACCGGGGCGTGCCGCCGAGCAGGAAGGCGCCCGCGGACTGCACGATCTGGTCCTGTGCCATCACGTGCTGGCACATGGTTTCCAGGTCCCGGAGCCACCGGTCCATCGGCCCCGGCCGGTAGATCGACGTGGTGGCCAGCAGGTCGTAGAGCCGGCGTACGACGGTCCGGGCCTGCCGCATCGCGGCGAGCCGGGTCAGCATGGTGTCGACGCGCTCGTCCGGCGTGAGGTCGTCGAGCGTCGTGCCGGCCGCCATCCGGTCCCACCGGTGTTCGAGACTGCGATACACCCCGCGCCGGACGGCGGCGAGGTCCATTTCGCACTCGGCGATGGTGCACTGCACGCGGTAGTCCTCGGCCCACCGCCGGCCGGTCATCCGGTTTTCCTTGCTCCGCGCGACATCCCGGGCGTGGTCGAGCGCGGCCCGCGCGACGCCCAGCGCCACCGCGGGCATCTTCCGCATGAGCGCGTCCGTTGCGGCCAGCGGTCCGGTCCGGGTGGGTTCGCCCAGGCTGAACGTGTGCTCCTCCGGCACGAACACGTCGTCGACGGTGTAGTCGACGCTGCCGCTGCCGGCCAGGCCCGTGGCGTGCCAGTTGTCAATCAGCTCGACCTCGCCGGGGCGCACCATCATCACCCGCCAGTACGGCTTCCCGCTCGCGGTGAGCTCCCGCTCGCCGCCAGCGTGGACGAAGGCGCCGGAGGAAACCCAGTCGGCGTGCGCGATCCCGCTCGCGAAGGCCCACCGGCCGGTGAGGCGGTACCCGCCGGGCACCCGGTCCGCCCGCCCCATCGGCGGCAGCATCCCGGCGGCGATCACGTCCAGCGCCGGGAACATCTCCCGCACCGCCGCGTCCGACAGCGCGTACAGGCCCGCGTCCATGCCGATCATCGCGCACCAGCCGGCCGCGGTGTCGCCGGTCGAAAGGACCTCGACGACCTCGACCTGCTGGGCGGACGTCAGGCCGGGACCGCCGAACTCCGCCGGGAAGCCCATCCGGAACACGCCGGTGCCGCGCAGCAGCTCCGCGACATCGGCCGGCAGCCGCCGCTGTCCTTCGATCTCCGCGGACCGCGCGCGCAGCCGCGGCACCACCGCCTCGGCGGCCGCGAGGATCTCCTGCGGACTGTTCGGCACCGTGGTCATTCGCCTCGCCCCTTCCGTTCGCCGGCCGGGACCGGCTCGGCCCGGCTGAGAATTTCTACCGACCCCGTGGTGCCGTCCACCCGGACCCGGTCACCGGTGCGCAGGGCCGTGGTCCCGTCGCCGGTGCCGACGACACAGGGCACGCCGAGCTCCCTGGCCACCACCGCGGCGTGGCTGAGCAACCCGCCGACGTCCACCACCAGGGCGCCGGACAGGAACAGCACCGACGCCCAGCTCGGGTCCGTGGTTTCGCAGACCAGCACGTCACCCGGCCGGACTTCGGCGAAGGTGGTGCTGTCCAGTACGCGGACGGTGCCTTCGGCCACCCCGCCGCTGGCGGCGATGCCCTGCACCGAACCGCGTCCGCCGTCGGCGCGGCGCGGCGCACCCACTTCGACCGGCACCGGGTTTCCGCGCCAGCACGACGGAAGCTCGGTGGCCAGGAACGCCTCGCGCCGCGCTCGCCGCTCCCCGACGATGCTCCGGGCGCCCGCCATCGGCATCGCGGTCAGTTCGTCCACGGTGAAGGAGAAGACGTCCTCGGGATCCGCCAGCACCTCGAGGTCCGCCAGGAGGGTGCCCATCCGGCGAGCCGAGCCACGCGCCACGTCCAGCGCCTGCAGGAAGGCCGCCTTGGCCACGCCCCGCAGCGGAATCCGCGCGGCGGCCAGGGAAAGCACGAACCGCGCCGCCGGGCGCCGCAGCGGGGGCAGCGAGGCGATGAGCGCCCGTTCGGCCGCCACGCGTTCACCGGCCCGCCGCGCGGCCGCGTCCGCCGGGTTCGCCTGCTCGTCGAGAGTCGCGTACTGCTCGGCGAGCTTCAGCACCGGAGCCGGGTCCTCCCGCCACACCCGGCTGGACGCCTCGCCTTCGTGCGGACCGTGGTAACCGTGCTCGGCGAGGAAATCCGCCAGCGTGATCCGGTCGCGCCCCAGCTGCCACAGATCGTGGATCAGGTCCGTCTCGGCGTGCTCGCCCTGGCCGCCCACGACGGCGTTGACCTGCTCCGGGGTCAGGTCCGCTCGCTCGACCAGCGCGGTGAGCCGGTCGTACACGGGCTGGACGCCGACGAACAAGCCGGCGGCCTGCACCCGCAGCATCTCGGTGAACATGGCGCGCGCGTCGAGCAGCGCGGCGAGGGAACCGGCGAGGTCGAGCGTGTCCAGCCGGAGCGTCCACTGCCGCCACCAGTCCTTGACCGGCGCGGTGCGGCGCAGCACGTCGGCTCGGATCGTGGCCTGGGCGTGCGGCATCTTCACCGCGACCACCGGCCGGCGCCGCCGGGTGCTGCGCACCGGAATGCTCGCGGGCAGCTCGCCCAGGAACTGGCGGGCGATCGCGTCCGGCGTGCTGCCGGGCAAGTGCGCGCCCATCCGGCAGAAGAAGTTCACGTTGAGCGCGCCGCGTCCGTGGAACACCGAGATGAGCCGGTCTTCGGCGCGGTCGGGAACGCGGACCTCGCGGCGGGGCAGCGCGCCCACGCGCGCGTAGCTGTCCCGGATGCCGACCTCCACCCCCGGCGCGCACAGCGACCAGCTCAACGGCGTGACGACGCCGGGAAACGCTTCGCCCACGTTGGTGGTGCTCCAGAACGTGTCCGGATCGGACGGCGAGTGCAAGGGGTCTCGCGGCGAGTCGATGAGGGTCATCCGGGTCAGCTCCTAGTCGAGAATCCCGAGCACCAGCGGGTTGCGCGGCGTCCCGCCGAGCAGGAACGCGCCGGCGGACTGGATGATCTGGTCCTGGGCCATGAAGTGCTGGCACATCGTTTCGAGGTCCCGAAGCCACCGGTCCATCGGCGCCGGCCGGTAGATCGACGTGGTGGCCGGCAGGTCGTAGAGCCGGCGCACGATCGCGCGGCAGCGGCGGAAGGCGCTCACCCGGGCCAGCATCGTGTCGATCCGCTCCCCGCGGTCGAGGTCGGACTGGGTCGCGCCGTCCGCCAGCCGGGCCCAGCGGTGGTCGAGGCTGCGGTAGACCGCGTGCCGCACGGCCGCGAGCTCCAGCTCGCACTCGCCGATGACGACCTGCACGCGGTGGTCGTCGGCCCAGCGCTGCCCGGTCATCCGGTTCACCTTGGTGGCGGCCAGCTCCCGCACGTGGTCGAGCGCGGCCCGGGCCGCGCCCAGCGGCACCCCGGGCATCTTGCGCATCTGCAGGTCCGGGGTCGACAGCGGCCCGGTCGGCACCCGCGGCTCCCGGAAGCTGAACGAGTGCGCCTCCGGCACGAACACGTCGACGATCTCGTAGTCGAGGCTGCCGCTGCCGGCCAGACCCGTGGCGCGCCAGTTGTCGATCAACTCGACCTCGTCGGGGCGCACCATCATGACCCGCCACTCCGGCCCGCCGGCGGCGGTGACGTCGCGCTCGCCGTTCGTGTAGGTGTGCGCTCCGGCGAACACCCAGTCGGCGTGGGTGATCCCGCTGCCGAACCCCCAGTGGCCACTGAGCCGGTAGCCGCCGGGGACCCGGTCCGCGCGGCCCGCCGGCGCCAGCATGCCGGCCGTGCTCAGGTCCAGGACCGGGAACATCTCCCGGACCGCGGACTCGGCCAGGTAGTTCGCGAACAGCCCGCTGTCCATGCCGACCATGGCGCACCAGCCGGCCGAAGTGTCCCCATAGGACAGTTCTTCCAGCACCCGCGTCTGCTCCGCCGAGGTCAGCCCCGGCCCGCCGAACTCCGCGGTGAACCCCATGCGGAACACCCCCGTGCCGCGGACCAGCTCCACGACGTCCGCGGGGAGCCGCCGGTCCCGCTCGATCCGCGCCGAGTTCTCCCGCAGCCGCGGCACGATCGCCCGGACCGCGGCCAGGATGCCGGCCGCCGTGCGCGGAACAGTGTCCACTGTGGTCATCGCCGGCCTTATTCCGTGATGCCCACGGCGAACGGGAACTGCGGCGTGCCGCCCAGCAGGTACGCGCCCGCCGACTGCACGATCACGTCCTGGGCCATCACGTGCTGGCACATCGTGGTCAGGTCCCGCAGCCAGCGATCCATGGGCGAGGGCTTGTAGATCGACGTGGTGGCCAGCAGGTCGTACAGCCGGCGGACGATGTCCAGCGCGCCGCGGAACGCCTTGAGCGCCAGCAGCACCGTCTCGACCCGCTCGTGCGGGGTGAGGTCGGCGTAGTCGACGCCGGACTCGAGCCGGCTCCACTTGTGTTCGATGCTGCCGTAGACGCCGTGCCGCATGGTCAGGAAATCCGCCTCGCACGAGCCGAGCTCGAACTGGATGCGGTAGTCGTCGGCCCACCGCTGCCCGGTCATCCGGTTCACCTTGGTGGCGGCGAACTCCCGGACGAAGTCGAGCGCGGCGCGCGCGGCCCCCAGCGGCACGCCCGGCATCTTGCGCATCAGCGCGTCGGGCGCGGACAGCGGGCCCTTGCGGCTCAACGGCTTGCCGAAGCTGAACGTGTGCTCCTCCGGCACGAACACGTCGGCGATCTCGTAGTCGACGCTGCCGCTGCCCGCCAGGCCGGTCGAGTGCCAGGTGTCGATCACCTTGACGTCCTCGGGCCGGACGAGCAGCACGCGCCAGTTCGGGTTGCCGGATTCGGTGCGGTCCTGCTCTCCATCGGTGTAGGTGAACGCGCCGGCGGACACCCAGTCCGCGTGCGTGACGCCGCTGCCGAGGTTCCAGTGCCCGCTGAGCCGGTACCCGCCGGGCACCCGCTCGGCCCGGCCGTTCGGGTTGATCAGGCCGCCGGTGATCATGTCCGGCGACGGGAACATCTCGCGGACCGCGGCCGGTGCGAGGTACGCGGAGTACAGCCCGCTGTCCATGCCGATCATGCCGCACCAGCCCACCGCGGTGTCCCCATAGGACAGTGCTTCGATCACCCTCGTCTGCTCGACGGAGGTGAGGCCGGCCCCGCCGAACTCCTTGCCGAAGCCCATCCGGAACACGCCGGCGCCCCGCACCAGCTCCACGACGTCGGCGGGCAGCCGCCGGTTCTGCTCGATTTCCACCGAGCGGTCGCGCAGTTCGGGGGTGATCGCCCGTACCGCGGCGAGGATCTCTTCGGCGGTGTTCGGAACGGTGCTTTCCGGCGGCGTGGTGTTCGCCGGCCGGGAGTGGAGAATGGTCATCGATCGAGTCCTTGGTCTCGGTGGTGCGGATCAGGGGTTGAACGAGGAGGCTTCGCTGGGGTGCCAGCGCAACGTGGTGGCGTTGTCGACCTGGACGACTCGCCGGATGGTGAAGTGAATGGTGCGGATCGCACCGGGTTCGGCCCGGTCGTGCCAATCGACGTGGCTCTCACCGGTGAGGTGCAGCGTATTTCCGCGGGACCAGTCCAGGAAGAGCAAGCCGCACCGGGGATCGAGCTCGACGTTGCCCAGCGTCATGTAGAACGAGTTGCCGCGGTAGTCCGGCCAGCTGAGCCGCCGGCTCCCGGTGACCGTGACGAACCCGGCCCTCCCACCTCGATGGCTCGCGTCGGCGCCGTGCCCCGAGGCGTGACTCGCGACGAAAAACGTGTCCGCCGAGGCGATCCACTCCCGTTGCCGCTCGGTGAGCTCGGATCCGGCGACCGCTCGCGAACGGGCGGGGTGAGCGTCGGGGGCGAGCTCGCGTTGCTGGATGTACTTGGGACAGTTGCGCAGCACCTGCTCGGTGCGCAGCACCAAACCCTGGCCGTCGCGGTGGATCCGGCCGTTCGCCCGCACGCGCCGGCAGCGCGCCGGGTCGAGGGCGAGCATTCCGCCGGCGCGCGGCACCTCGAACGCGTCCCGCAGCGGATCGCCGTCGGCGGGCAGGCCGGCGATCCGGATCGTGCGACCGTCGACCGGCCTCGCGAACCCCTTGGCACCGGCCAGGATCGTGGCCCAGACCAGGCCGTCGGCGGCCGCGCCCAGCACGAGCAGGCGCCGGCTCGCGATGAACTCGGCGTGCCCGGTCGCGATCTCCGGGCCGAACATCGGCGACCCCCGGCCGGGGCCGCCTTCGCCGACCCGCTGCTGCACCGCCTGCTCCCCCGCGTGCGTGCGGCCGGGGAACCGGTCATTCATCGAGCAGATCCGGTTGCTCGTAAACGATTTCGTCCCACATCGGCTGGAAGCTGAACCAGGCGAGCTGCGGGTCGCCGAAGCCGTCCCGGGCGAGCACGGCCTGGCGTTCGGTCATCGGCTTCACCGGACCGGCCGCGTTGGCGAGCAGCTGCACCTGCGCACAGCTGTCGTAGGTGAAGAACCAGTGCATCGCCTCCTCCAGCGAGCCGCCGACGGTGATCAGCCCGTGGTGGCGCAGCAGCATCGCCCGGTTGCCCGAGATCCGGTCGGCGATGTCGCGGCCCTGCTCGACGCCGATCGCCGGCCCGTCGTAGCCGTCGTAGAGCACCTGGCTGTCGTGGAAGGCGGCGGCTTCCTGGTCGATCGGCTCCAGCAGCCGGCCGAGCGCGCCGAGCGCCCGGCTGTGCGCCGTGTGCCCGTGCGCGATCCCGTCGGCTCCGGGGCAGCGCTGGTGGATCTGCGAGTGGATGGCGAACGCGCTCGGGTTGACCCGGTGCCTGCCCGCGACGACGACGCCGTGGGTGTCCACGCAGATCAGGTCGGCCACCGTTACCCGTTTGAACGAAACGCCGAACGGGTTGACCCAGAACAGATCCGGGTCTTCGGGGTCGCGCACCGAGATGTGCCCGGAGATCCCTTCCCCGAAGCCGTACTTGCCGAACAGCCGGATCGCCGCGGCCAGCCGCTGCTTGCGGTGCCGCCGCTCGTCCTCGGCCGAGGCGAACACCGGCGCGTCCGGGATGGGCAGACCGGTCCTGGTGTCGGCGAGGTGGGCCACTCGTTGCTCAAGCACAGTTTCCTTCTCTCCGCCGGGACTGCCCGGCGAGGACGTCGGTGACGATGTCGTGGCAGCGGTCGACCAGCGACGGGACGCCGAACGTGAAGAAGAACGTCCCGCCCGCGAGGTCGCCGATCGCGTAGATGCCGGGGTTGGTGAGGCTGGTCCCGACCAGCCGGCTGGTGGCCGTGTCGACGCACAGGCCACCGTCGGGGTGCGGAATGGCCAGGCGCTCGTCGAACAGCGAGTTGATCAGCCGCCGCGCGCCCGCCGAAATGCGGTGCGCCGGCGCGTTGACGCCGTTGACCACGTGCCGGACGTCGAACTCGGTGCGGCCGGTGGTGATGCGGAACCCGCCGTCCGCCGAAGCGGCGACGTTCCGCACGCCGCCGAGCACCGTGAGGCGACCGGCGTCGATCAGCCGCAGGAGGGTCTTCGCGCTGCGCGGCGGCATCGGGCAGCAGAGGCTCATCATCGTGCGGAAATGCGGGCCCAGGACGTGCTGACGGACGCCTTCCGGCAGCAGCGGCCACAGGTCCGGACCACACACGTGCACCGCCTGCTGCAGCACCCGCAGCCCGACCCGCCGGCACCCGACGTCGGCCAGCTGCCGGCGCAGCCGCACCTCGGGCGCCTGCTCGTGGACCCCGGAGATCTCCTGCCAGACCTCGTCGAGGTCCGCGCCCGCGGCGGCCAGCTCGACCCGGAGCAGCTCGATCGCGTCGGAGAGCGCGAGCCGGCGGTGCCGCCCGGCGAGCGCGTGCAACCGCTCGGGCACGAAGTGCTTCAGCTCGTAGGAGATCGGCCGCTGCCGCACCGCGGGCAGCACGCCGCGCCGGGACAGCAGGGTGAGCGGCCCGCGGTGCCCGCGGGCTTCGAGCGCGATCAGGACGTCGACGGCGGTCAGCCCGGTCCCGATCACCCCGACGCTCTCGTCCGGATCGATCGCGGCCAGGCTCGCGGAGACCGGGTACGGCTCGCCGACGAAGTTCGGCTTGCCCGTCAGCCCGTAGGTATCGCGCGGTCGACCCCCACCGATCGCGAGCACCGTGTGGTCGCACCGGACGGGCGAGCCCTTCCTGGTCCGCAGGACGACCTGGCCGGCGTGGTGGCGCGCGCCCACCACCGCGTCGCGCACGACCGCGACCCGCCAGCCGCGGGCCCGGAGCCGGGCGATCCCGTCCCGGGCGGTGGCCTCGAGGTACTCGCCGTACACCGTGCGCGGCGCGAATTCCGCGGTGTGGCCCCGTTCCGACAGCCACCGCGCGTAGTGCCCCAGGTCCCCGTGCCGCACCGACATGTCCTCGGCCGGCGAGTTGACCAGGATCACCTCGGCGTCGCGCTGGTAGGCCCGGCCGCGCCACAGCTGCGGCGACGGGTCGAACACCGTCAGCTCGCCGGCGGGGTGAGCGGACTGGGCCAGCGCGTCGACGACGCACACCGAGGACGCACCCGCGCCGACAACCGCGATCTTCACCGGCCACCCCCCTTCTGTCCCAGGCTCAGTCAGCTGAGCTGTTCACACGCCTTCTTGATTTCGGCCAGCGTCGACTCCATCGAGTGCTGCAGGTGGTCCCGGCGCAGGCGCACGCTGTCCAGCCGCTCGTTCTCGGCGGACTCCTCCAGCAACATGCGGTAGAACGGGCCGACCAGCTTCATGGTGTGGCTCTGCGTCAGCTCGCAGCCGGACCCGGTCTCGCGGAGGGTGAAGGCCCACGTCTGGTCTCCCGGCCGCGAGCCGCCCACCCACTGGGTGTCCGGTCCGGGCCGGCCGCCGCAGAACGCCAGGACGGTGAACCCGAACTCACGCGCCGGCGTGGCCGCGATGACCTCGCACTCGCTGGTCCACTCCGCCTCGTCCTCGCGGTTGAACCCGTGGAACCGCGCGCCCTTCTCCCCGGGCGTGCCGCTCAGCCACTCGCCGCCGTAGCACTCCGGGGACCATTCGCCCATCCTGGTGATGTCGCTGACCAGGTCGTAAACCCGTTCGGCCGGGCAGTCGATCGTGACCGAAGCGTTCAGTGCCCAGGAGGCCGAGAAGGCGTCGGTCAGCTCGTCGGTCATGCTCATGATGATTTCCTTCGTGCTCGGGAGTTCGGGTTCACAGCATTTCGAACGCAACTCCGGGGCGGCCCGAAAATTGCGCGGCGACGTCCGTCGAGAATTTCCGCAACATGGCTTCGACCTCGTTCGGCTTGGTGCCGAGGTGGTCGAGGTACACGCTGTGCGCGAGCAGGGATTTCACGCCGCTTTCGAACCACTCGCCGATGTCGACGGCGTGCGTGTTGTCCGGCGAGCCGAGCAGAGCCAGGTGCCGCACGCCCGACCAGGGCTCCTCGGCCAGGTCCCGGAACACCCAGCCGTTCGCCGCGTCGCGGACCGCGTCGATCGCGGCCTGCCCGACGGCGCGGTGGTCGGACATGTTGAGCATGCCGTTGCCGCTGAGCTCCCGGTGGCTCCCGATCACGACCAGCTCGGGCCGGTGCCGGCGGATCGCGGCGGCGATGTCCCGGCGCAGCCCCAGCCCGTACTCGATCATCCCGTCGGGGTGGTCCAGGAACTCCACGACGGAAACGCCGACGACGGCCGCCGCGGCGATCTGCTCCTCGACCCGGATCTTCCCGGCTTCCTCCGGCGGCAGTCCGCCCAAGCCCGCTTCCCCGCGGCTGGCGATCAGGTAAACCACTTCTTTTCCCTGCGCGGTCCAGCGGGCGATCGGGGCGGCACCCGGATATTCGACGTCATCGGGATGGGCGACCACCACCAATGCGGAATGCCAATCTTCGGGAAACTCGATGAGATTCACCCGCATTTTCTAACACAGTCCTCTGTGGTCGACCAGGTGTTCAAAAACTGCACGCAGACACAACTCTGCACTATTCGACGAACTGTCACGCAACGGTTACGCGCACAGCCTCCGACCACAACGCGACGGCTTCGTCGATCTGCTCGGCCGTGACCACGAGGGCCGGCATCATGCGGACGACGTTGCCGTGCGTGCCACAGGTCAGCAGCAGCAGCCCGAGATCCGCCGCGGCCTGCTGAACCCGTTGCGCGGCAACGGGATCGGGCGATCCGTCCGGCCCGCAGAACTCCGTGCCGACCATCAGGCCGAGCCCGCGGACGTCGGCGAGCCCCGGCGCGCCGGCCGCCACCTCCCGCAGCCCGGCCAGCAGCCGCCGGCCCTGCTCGGCGGCGTGGGGCACGAGGCCTTCGTCCCGGATGACGTCCAGGGTCGCCAGCGCGGCGGCGCACGACACGGCGTTGCCGCCGTAAGTGCCGCCCTGGGACCCGGGCCGGGCCCGGGCCATGAGCTCGGCGGGCGCCGCGATGGCCGACAGGGGGAATCCGCTGGCCAGCCCCTTCGCGGTGACCAGGATGTCCGGCACGCCCCGCAGGTGGTGCTGGAACGCCCAGAACTCGCCGGTCCGGCCGAAGCCGCTCTGCACCTCGTCGAGCACCAGCAGCACGCCGTGGCGGTCGGCGCGTTCCCGCAGCCCGTCGAGGAATCCGGCGGGGGCGGGCACGTAACCGCCCTCGCCGAGCACGGGCTCGACGAACATCGCGGCGGTCTCCTCGGGGGCGCTCGTCGTGGCGAACACGTGGTCCAGACCGGCCAGCGCGTGCTCGACGGCTTGCTCCCCGGTCATCCCGAGCCGGAAGGCGTACGGGAACGGCGCGACCGCGACGCCGGGCATCAGCGGGCCGATCCCGGCGCGGAACCGCGTGCCGGCCGTGGTCAGCGCGGCGGCGCCCATGGTGCGGCCGTGGAACGAGCCGTCGAAGACGATCACGTTCTGCCGCCCGGTCGCGTGCCGGGCCAGCCGCAGCGCGGCCTCGACCGCTTCGCTGCCCGAACTGACGTAGAACAGCGTGTCCAGGCCCGCGGGCAGCACCTCGCCGAGCCGCTCGGTCAAGGCCAGCAACGGTTCGTGGAGCACGGTCGTGTACTGGCCGTGCACCAGCGTGGCAGCCTGCCGCTGGGTCGCCGCCACCACGCGGGGGTGGCAGTGCCCGGTGCTGGTCACCCCGACGCCCGCGGTGAAGTCGAGGTAGCGGCGGCCGGCGGCGTCGAACAGGTGGACACCCTCGCCGCGGACCGCCACGACCGGGGTCGCCTGGCGCAGGATCGGGGACAGGTGCGACATGGATCTCCTCGGGAACTGCGTCGGTCAGGAGGTTCGGGCCGAGACGGGCGCGGGGTCGAGGAACCCGGCCCGCTCGGCCCAGGACAGCGCGGCCGCCCACCACTCCCGGGTGGGCTCGGCGAAGCGCACGCCCGCCAGGGCGAGCGTCGAGGTCGTGTACGCGGAGTCGGCGACGACGTTGCGGTCCGGCAGCTGCGACCAGGCGGCGGCCTGCCGGGCGGCGATCGGATGCCGTTCCTCGACGCGGTCGATCGCTTCGGCGAACGAGTCGTCGTCGACGAGCGCCACCGGGTACCCGCAGTCGCCGAGCCAGCCGACGAGCTCGTCGTGGGGCAGTTCGTAGGGCGTCTCGACGTGGTAGGTGCCGGGGGCGGTGTGCGGGTGCAGAGCCAGCGCGGAGATGCCGGCCGCGACGGTGTCCCCGTGGGAGAAGGCGAACTTGGTCGCGGGCCGGCGCGGCGCGGCGCCGGCCAGGATGTAGCCCCGGATGAGCTGGTAGACGCGGTTGTCGGCGACGTTGCGCTGGAACGCTCCCGTGCGGCTGTGCGCGGCGATGTGCCCGCTGCGGTGGACGAACGCCTGGCCACCGGCCGAGGCCCACGCCCGGACCAGCTTCTCGGCGTCGAACTTCGAGCGCTCGTAGGAATTGTGGAACCGCTGGCCGATGTCCAGCTCGGTTTCCCGGAACCCGCGGGGGATCCCGTCGGCGTAACCCGCGACGGCGAGCGTGGAGACGTGGTGGAACCGCACGCCGTCGGTCTCGGTGTCCAGCCAGTCGAGCACCCGGCGCACGGCCGCGGTGTTCGTCCTGGCCAGCTCCGCGGGGGCGGCGACGAGCCGGACGTCGGCGGCGGCGTGCACCACGACCCGGACGTCGCGCACCGCGGCCCGCCCGGCTGCGGACAGGCCCAGCCCGTCCTGCGTGATGTCGCCGGCGACGACCTCGACGCGCCGGCCGGCCGGCAGCCGCGTCGCACCGCCGTCGTGCCCGCCCCGCACGAGGCACGTGACGCGCGCGCCGCGTGCCGTGAGCTCGGTGAGCAAGTGCCCGCCGAGGTAACCCGTGGCGCCGGTGAGCAAGACCCGAGCCGGTTCGTCGAGCACCCGGCACCGTGCCGGCCGCGGATTCGGGCCCGGGTACAGCACCTGGCCGGAAGGAGACGGCACCGCCGACGCGGCCGAGCACGTCCCGGCCCCCGCGGCCGCCGCCACCGCGCGGCCGAACGCGGCCATGATGCGTTCGGCACCGCGAGGGGACACCGCCGGCACGGCGTGGACGAGGTCCGTGACCAGCCGGCCGTCGACGATCCGGGCGGTCAGGTGCAGCCGGTGGACCGGATCGCCGCTCGGGCACCGCGCGACCCCGGGCGACTCGGCCGCGACGCTCCACCGCAGTGCCGGCTCGTCCGGAAGCCGGAAGGCGCCGAGGAAGTTGAAGCCGATCTTCGGCCGGGTGCCGCCGACGTCCATCGGCAGCAGCCGGGCGTCGCGCACCTGGCGCTCCACCTCGGCGACCCGCTGCTGGGCGAGGTGGTCATCGCGGGCGTCGGCCCCGGCGAGCTCGACCTGCTTCACCGCGGTGAACCAGCCGACGGTGTCCAGGTGCTCGGCGGACCCGACGTCACGACCGTGCGTCTCCACCTCCACGGTGAGTCCGGGGCGGTGGAACCAGTCGGCGGCCGCGCCCGCGAACGCCGCGAGCAGGGCCGCTTCCAGCCGCTGGCCGCGACCGAAGCGTGCCGTGAGCCCGGCGGTGGCCGGTTCGTCCAGCGCCCAGCTCAACGCGGCCGGGGTCGTACCGGGGTTCGGCTCGCTCGCCGCCGGTCGGGTGGAAGCGTTTCCGTGCGGAGAAGTCGTTGCCCAGCGGTAGAAATCGGCGGTCGGCGGAAGGTCCGAGCGTTCGCCGGCCAGCGCGGCGCGGTAGGCGAGCGCGAGGTCGTCCAGCAGGATCCGCCAGGACACGCCATCGACGGTGAGGTGGTGGACGAGCACGGCCAGCCGGTCGGGCACCTCGCCCTCGCCGCGGAACAAGTGCACCCGGACCAGGCGCCCCGCGGCCGGCTGCATGCTGCGCTGCAGCTGGGCGCAGAGCCCTTCGACGTCGGCGGCGACCTGGTCCGCTTCGGCCGGGAGCCGGGAGAACGAGACGACGTCGAGATCGGCCACCGCCCGTGCTTCGGCCGCCGGGCCGTCCGCGCCGACGGGTCGGCGCAGCGCGGAATGGCGCTCCAGCACGGCGCCGACGGCCTGCCCGAGCGCCGCGGGCTCGACGCGCCGGCCGCACTCCAGCAGCACGACTTGGTTCCACCGCTGGGGTTCCTCGAGCCGCTGGTGGAAGAACCAGCGCTGAGCGGGCGCGAGCACCAGTCGCTCCGGGCCGGTCCGGCGCGGTTCCGCGACCTCCTGGACCGGGGCCGCCCCGGCGGCGAGCAACCGCGGCGTCGGGCGGAGGTAGAAGTCCTCGAAGGTGACCCGGTGGCCCTGCCGGCGCAGGAACGCGATCGTGCGCATCGCGAGGATCGAGTCGCCGCCGAGCGCGAGCACGTCGGCGTCGACGGAGAACTCGGGTAGTCCCAGTGCGCCCGCCCAGAGGCCGGCGATGGCGTCGGCGAGCAGTGAGTCGGCCGGAGCCGCGGCTTCGGTCCGCGCGGCGCGGCCGGCGATGACCTCGTCCAGGACCGCGAGCACCCGGGACCGGTCCAGCTTTCCGTTCGGGCCCGCCGGGAAGCTCGGCAGCGCCACGATCGGCGTCGGCACCGAGTAGCCGGGAAGCCTTTCCCGCAGGTGCTCACGCAGCGCGTCCGGCACGGTCTCGCCGGCGCCGGCCAGCCGCACCGCGGCGAGCAACTGGTTGCCCGCCGGGGAAGTCCGGGTCAGCACCACCGAGCCGGTGACGCCCGGCCACTCGTCGATGGCCCGCTCGACCTCGGCCGGGTCGACGCGGAAGCCGCGGATCTTCACCTGCCGGTCGGCGCGGCCGAGGAAGACGAGGGCGCCGTCGTGCCGGCGACGGCAGAGGTCGCCGGTGCGGTACATCCGCTCGCCATCATGGTCCACAAAGGACTTTCCGGTCTCGTCCGGCCGGCCGAAGTAGCCGGTGCTGACGCCGGGGCCGCCGATGAGCAGCTGGCCGGCCTGCCCGGTGGCGGCCTCGTGCCCGCCGTCGTCGATCAGCCGGAGGACCCCTCGGCCGAGCGCGGTGCCGATCGGCACGGTCGATTCGTCGGCGGGCAGGCCCGCCGCGGAGGTGGCGACGAAACAGGTCGCGCCAATCGTTGTCTCCGTCGGCCCGTAGTGGTTCACGACCCGGCCGGCGACCGCCGCGTCGAACAGCCGGCCGGCGAACGATCGCGAAAGCGCTTCCCCACCGAGCAGCACGGTGTCCAGCGCCGGAGTTCCGGCGGGCCGCCCGTCCAGCAACGCCTCGAGGTGCGTCGGCGTGGTCTTCAGCATCGAGACCCCGGCGGCCCGCACGGACCGCCAGAACGCCTGCGGATCCCGGGTTCGCTCGTCCGGCACGATGTGCGCCCGGCCGCCGGTCGCCAGCGCGAGCAGCCACGAGGTGTGCCCGAGGTCGGCGGCCAGCGTCGTCAGGTGCGCCACGCACGGCGGTTCGGCGTCGGTGAGCCCGAGGCGCTCGCGCAGCGCGAGTGCGTAGTGCACGACGTTGGCGTGGCTGACGGCGACGGCCTTGGGCGCGCCGGCCGAGCCCGAGGTGAACGAAAGGTAGGCCAGGTCGCTGCTTTCCGGGGGCTCGATCGCCGAGGGGCCGGCGGGTGGCAGCCCGGCGAGTGCGTCGACGTCCACGACCTCGGTGGGCCGGCCGCCCGGAGTCCGCACGTCGGGCCCGCTGGTCACCACGCAGTCGGCCGAGATCGCGGTCAGCCGCCGGCGCAGCTCGGGTTCACTCCACTCGTCGCTCGCGACCACGGCCGCGGCGCCGGAGCACAGCACTCCGTACAGCAGCAGGCAAAGCCGTGCGTCCCGGGGCCCGAGCAGCACCACGCGGCAGCCCCGCCCGACGCCACGCTCGGCGAGCCGCGCCGCGACGTGCGCGGCGGACCGCGCGAGCGTCCGGTAGTCGTAGGACCGGGTGTCGTCGCTGAGCGCGATCCGGTCGGGATGGGCTGCCGCCTGCCGGCCGAGCAGCTCGGGAACCGAAGAAGGGTGTGTGTTCACGCGGGGGGCTCACTCGGCCCGAAGCGCCGGCTGCGTGTCGTAGAGCCGCCGCACGTCGTCGAGCGGACCGCCCACGGCGCTGATCTTCGCCGCGCTTTCCAGGAGCGCCAGCTCGTCGGCGCCGAGCCGCTCGTGGGGCACCGTCATGATTCCCCATTCGTCCCAAGGAAAAACCTCGACCCCGTTGAGCGCGGCCAGGTCGCGCACCACGGTCGGCCCGATCACCGGCAGGCCGCGGCGGCGAAGCCCGCTCACGATGAACGTCTCGGGATCGCGGCTCCCCGAGCACGCGTCCAGCCAGGCCTGCCCGGCGACCACGAACCGGTCGCGCGGCACGTCGACGGGGTCGAAGCCGATCCGGTAGTCGGCCATGGCCGAGCCGCCGACCTGCGCGTCGGCCAGCCGCCAGCCGTGCCCGGCGGTCCAGTACTCGACCACCCAGTGGTCGTCGAACAGCTTCGGCGCGCCGAAGATCCAGTTGTAGTTGCCGAACCCGCCCCGCACGCGGGCCGGCACGCCCCGGTGCCGCAGCATGGACACCAGCAGCACGCAGAAATCCCGGCACGTCGCCCCGAACCGGTCCTCGGGCGGCCGTTCGGCGAACCCGCCGAGCAGCGCCAGGATGTCGCGGACCTTCCGCGTCTCCCCCTCGGCGTACCGCTGGTCCGACAACATGACGCCGAACCGCCACAACGCGCCGTCACGGTGCATCGCGACGTTCTGGATGAGCGTGATCAGCTCCGCCACGTCGTCGGGGATTCCCTTGTACAGCCCGGAAAGGTCGCCAGGATCGGTGATTTCCGTCTGCCGCCGGTAGAAGTCCAGCTCGAATGTCATGCCCTCAAGACCTTTCTGCCCGAGCCGGCCGTCAGCGCGCAGCCGGCTCGACCGCGACGGCTTCCGGCTCCAGCTCGTAGAACCCGTCACCGTCGAGGTAGTTGATCGTGCCCGCGTCCCGCAGCACGGTTTCCTCGGCGTCGTGCTCCAGCAACACCAGCAGCGGCAGCAGGTCGCTGGTGGTCGGCACGATCCGCTCGCCCGGCTGCACGAACACGAGCACCTCGCGGAAGCTCTCCAGCTCGCGAATCCGGTCCAGGTGCCGGTACGCCCGCAGCGTCCCCTCGACCGGGCAGGCCATCGGCACGATCGCGAAGTGGCGCCCGGCCGGGTAGTCGCCGCCGGTCCGCGCGTGGAACCGCCGCGGGTTCAGGTAAGCGTCCACCGTCAGGTCGATCTGCGATTCGCCGAGCAGTTCCCGGGTGAACGTGGGCACCCGGCCGCCGCACAGCCGCGCGCCCACCTCGACCAGCGCCGGGCCCGCCTCGGTCAGCTTGATGTCGAGGTGCGCCGGGCCGTGCCGGATGTCCAGCGCGTCGAGCACGCGGCCCGCGTAGTCGGCGAGCCGGTCCTGCACCTCGCCCCGGCGCCGCATCAGGTGCACCTGGTTCGCGAAGTCGATGATGCCGTTGACCGAGATCCGCGCGGTGCGCCAGATGTCGGTCACGTGCCGCTTGCCGTCGCGGCTGACGGTGTTGACCGAGTACTCGGTGCCGCGCAGGTACTCCTGCGCGACGACTCCGGCGTTGCGTTCGGAGTAGAGGTTGACCGCCCCGACGACCTTGTCGAACGCGGCGGCGGAGTCCTCCGGGGTGTCGCAGAAGTGCAGCCCGTCCCCGCCGGTGGACCGCAGCGGCTTGATGACCACCCGGCCGCCGATCGAGCGGTGCCACTCGAACACTTCCTCTGCCGATCGCGGGCGGATCTGCCGCATCGTGGTCAGGCCGGCTCGCCGGACCGCCTCGATCATCTCGTACTTGTCCCGGCGGGCCTCGCTCAGCTCGACGCCGTTCGTCAGCAGGCCCAGCCCGGCGCTGAGCCGGTCGGCGAGCTCGATCCCCGGTTCTTCGCCGGCCACGACGGCGATCGGCTCGTGCGCCCGGACCTTCGCCAGGGTGGCGGCGAGGTCACCGTCGTGGACGATGTCGGCCACGTAGTCCGCCCCGTCGACGGGCCGTCCCCGGAACAGCGCGGGCACGGCCGGGCCGCTCTGCACCCTGACCAGGTCCACGCCCGCAGCGCGGAACTCGGTGGCCAGCGGCTTCGTCGTGCCGTACGCGTCGACCACGACCACCCGGCGTGCTGATGACATCGTTCGATCCTCATTTCCCTGATTCGGCGGAGACCGGTTCTTCCGCGGGCGCGGCGGGTTGTGTGCTGCCCGGCTTGATCAGCCCCCGCAACGGGCGCGCGGCGAGCAACCCGACGAGGACCCCGACGACGCCGATCACCACGAAGCTGACCTGGTGCGTGCTGTGGTCGTAGACGAGTCCGGCCAGCGGCGGCCCCACCGCGTTGCCCGCCATCACGGCCGTCCCGAAGAGGCTCATGACCATGGCCCGCGAACCGGGCGGAGTCAGCGTGCCCGCGACCTGGGCGATCGCCGAAAACACCGGGGAGACCAGCAAAGCGACCGGGATGAACGCGAAAATCAGCCAGCGCCAGTCGGCCCAGATCCCGACGGGGAGCATGACGAGCCCGATGACGACGACCACGGGGGCCGGCGCCCAGCCCCGTTTGAGGGTGCCGTAGGCCAGGCCGCCGAGAAGCGAGCAGGCCGCGCACACGGCCATCACCGCGCCCGCCCACGCAGTCTGCCCGACCGACTTCAGCGTGGCCAGCAGTGCGACGTCGCTGCCCGAGGTCATCACGCCCACCGCGGTCGCGCAGGCGAACACCAGGGCCAGCTTGGCGTTCAGGACCGACCGGACACCCCCGCCCGCGGCTGTCGGCTGCTCGGCCGGGAGCCGGCGGCCCGCCAGCAGGGCACAGGAAAGCACGAACGCCGCGCCCACGGCCAGCACCGCGGCGGTGCCGCTCACCTGCGTCGCGATCACCACCGCCAGCGCCGGGGCGACCAGCACCGAGAAGGCGGTGAGCATCGAGCTGAGGGCGAACGCGGTGTGGCTGCGGTCTTCGGGAACGAGTGCGCTCACGGCCAGCCTCGTGATGGTGCCGCCCGATACCACGAACATGCCCGCGACGAACGCGGTCACGGCGAGCACCGGAAACGGCACCACCACGAGACACCCCCAGAACGCCGCGTGGACCAAGGTTGCCGCGATGAAGATCGGCCGGAGGCCACGCCGGTCCATGAGCCGGCCCTGCAGCGGTGACCCGACGGCCATGCCGGCCATCCACAGGGCCACCACGAGGCCGGCGGCACCGAAGTCGCCGTTCCGGACCTCGGTGGCGGAGTACAGAGTGAGTACCACGGGTGCCGCGGTACTGGGAAGGTTCAGCAGCAGCCCCAGCCCCAGGAACGCGGGGAACCGGGGCACCGCCAGCACCCGGCGGTACGCGTTGAGGTCGAGCATGGAGGTCCTCCGAGATCGCGAAACTGGGCTGGACGAAAAACGGTTTTCGACGCCACCCGGACTTTCCCGGATGCCCGGCGTAATCACTATCCTCTCCGCGCGTTCGGCGTCTATTCACCGGCGTGGGAAAGGCGATTTCCGTTGAATTTTCCTGTTCGACTGCCCGGAACGGTCAGTCGAACACCACGTGGAATCACCGAGGTATTCGCCGGCCTTTACTCGACAGCCACGGCGACTTGGCGCTCCAGCCGTTCCGCGAAAACCTGCCAGACCGAGGCGCATTCCCGGGCGAGGAGGACCACCGTCTCGCGCTGGTGCGCCGGCACCCGGCGCGCCATCTCGTCCCACTGCCCGTCGTCGACCGCGACGCAGCCGACGTAGCGCAGCAGCGACCGGCCGGCGTCGGTGAGCCGCAACGACGGATCCCGGGCGAGCAGCGCGACGAACTCGGCCGGCGAGGCGTCCCGGGGCCCGCCCCGCCGTGGTCCCCGGCCGCCCTTGCGCCGGGCCCGTTGCTCCTCGATCGCGCTCACCCCGGGCGGGTACTCCGCCGGGGCGGGGTCCGGACCGGGGGTGGAACCACTGGTCAGGCCCGGGTTCTGCTGCCGGGGCGTGAGTGGTTCCTCGCCGCGGGCGAGCCGGTCCCGCACGTCCCGCGCGGTCGAGGGCGAGATGCGGGCCTCCTTCGCGATGTGACGCAGGGACGCCGCCGGGTTCGCCGTGATCACCGCCGCCGCTCGCCTGCGGGCCTCGGCACCGTCCAGCGGCCGCAGCCGGCCGTCGCGCCCGACCCTGGTGTTCGACTGCCCGATCCGGGCGGTCGAACACTGCCGGATCGTCGCGACGGTGGTGGCCGAAAGACCGGTGACCGCCGAGATGCGCCGGTCCGACCAGGCCGGGTGCGAGGTGATGATCCGCGCGGCGGCGACCTTGCGGTCGGTCACCGACAGCGGCAGGCCGTGGGCGTGGTTGAGCTCGACGGCCAGCGCGAACGCGTCGCTGTCGTCGCCGCTGAAATACACCACGTCGATGGTGTCGGCACCCCGCAGGACGGCCGCCTTGAGCCGGTGCATCCCGTCGACGACCCGCATCGTCGCCCGGTGGACGACGATCGGGGGCAACGCGCCCGCCGCCTCGGCGAGCAGCTTCACGTGCTCGGCCTCCTCGCCGGAGGTCCGCGGCGAATCGCCGCTCGCCAGCCGGGCGATCGGCACCTTTTCCGGTGTGCTGGACAAACCGGGTCGTTCGATGAGCGGTGCTGACACGTGACGTCTCCCCTCGGCCGCGGCGGGAGGGCGGCCACCGGCTCGCACCCCCGCCCCAGATCCCTGCGAAGAGCTTCGCCGACGCCGCAGACGTTTCGCAGACGCCGCCGTGTCCGCGCAGGTCAGAGCCGGTTCTCAGGGAATGCTGACGGTCGCCGGCCGCTCGAAGACGGTGAACCCGTGCCGCTCGTACAACCGGTGCACCGGGTTGCCGTCGGTCACGACCAGGCCCAGGACCCCGACGCCGGCCGACGCGGCGTGGGCGAGCGTGCGCCGCAGCAGGAGCGTGCCGGTGCCCGGGTACGCGGGGTGCCGGAAGAGGTCCGTGATCAGCAGGCCGCCCCACGGCACGTCGCCGGGAAAGTCGTTGACCAGGAGGCCCGCGACCACCGTGTCGCCGTCGCAGACCAGGCCGCTCAAGGGGGACGGCGGCCCGAACGTCGTCCCGGCCACCAGGCCTTCGATGCGCTCGAGCACCACGCCGGCGTCCGCGTACTCCGGCCGGTAGTCGGCGTGGCCGGGCGCGTACGCCGCGCTCCAGGCGGAAACCAGGTCCTCGGCGGGCCGGTCGGCGGGTTCGAGCCGCAGCGGCCGGTCCGGTTCCCGGGTCGCCCACTCTTCGGGCGGGCGCTGAACGGACAGGTCGCACGTCATGCGCTGCGTCGCCCGGGTGAGCCGGGCTCCCCGCGTGACCAGTTCGTCGGCGAGCGCCCGCGGGCCGGTCGCCAGCCAGCCGGACATTTCCCGGAGGACGACCTCGGCGGCGCCGGGCGAGAGCACTTCGATCCGGTCCGCCCAGGGTTGTCCTTGGACCTCCCGCCGGAGATAAGAAACAACCGGAACACCGTCAGTGTCGATGCAAAACTCGCGCACCATGGCTCCCTATCCTTATACCGGCGGCGAGGTTAACATGATCGGGATGAAGGGGGCCAACATCAGCGAGTCCGGTAGTGCCGAACGGGCGATTGTCGATTCGCTGTTGACCGAACTCGGGCTGGGTGCGCTCTCCTCGATAACCGGAACTTTCGCGGGGCGGCACCGGAATTGGGCCGGTGCCACCGAGTCGGGTGCCGGAGTGTTCATCAAGCGAATTGAGCGCGATTCCCCCGGCGGCACCGCCCGGCTCGGCCGGCTGATCGCCCTGGAGTCCGCCGGCTGGCACCCCGTGCCGCGGCCGCGCTGCCGGGGATGGGACCGGGAAGCGGGGATTCTGGTCTACGAGCTGATCACGCCCGCGCGCGACGGCCGGGAGCTGGCCGACGACGGCGAGTTCGACCAGGCCACCGCGGCGGCTCTCGGCAGGATGGTCGCCGGGCTCCACCACGCGCAGCCGCCTTCGTGGCTCGACACCACCCCTCCCCAGCTCCCCCCGCTGCGTGATCTCGAAGCCCTTCCGCTGGAGTCGTTCCGCATCGCGTGCGCCGCCGAGCTCGAGCTGTGGCGGCTGGTCCAGCGCGACGACGCGCTGTTCGCGGCGATCCGGCGGCTGCGCGAGACCACGGGCGTGCCGCTCGCGCCTACACACGGCGACCTCAGGCTCGACCAATTCCTGTTCCGCGGCAACGACATCCACCTCGCGGACTGGGACGAGCTGCGGCTGGCGGATCCCGCGCGGGACGTCGGCGCCTTCGCCGGCGAATGGCTGTACCGGAGCACGCTGCGGATCGCCGAATCCGGCGGTGCGCCCGACCACCGGGAGATCGTCGCCCGGGGCACCGCCGAGTTCGCCGCCGTGCGGCCGCTGATCACGGCTTTCTGGCAGGCGTACCGAAGTCGCGGCGAGAGTCCCGGCCAGGACGCCGGTCTCGCCCGGCGCGCGGCCGCGTTCGCCGGCTGGCACCAGTTCGACCGCGTCGTCGCGGCCGCCCACGGGCAGGCGCGCCTCGCCCCGGTCGAACGCGCGGCGGCAGGCATCGGCCGGGCCGTGCTGCTCGACCCGGAGCGGTTCGTCACCACGCTGGGGCTGACCGCGTGACCGGCCCGTCGGCCGAGTCGCTGCTCGACGCGGTGCGAGACGTCGAGGTCGACCTCGAGCGGAACTTCGCCGTGGTCGCCGGGCAAGAGCTGCACGCGGCGAGCCGGCCCGAGCTGCGGGCGAAACTCGCGGGGGCCCTGTACGACCACTTCCACGTGGGCCGGACGACGAGCACGCCCGAACCGCCCGGTTTCCGGACCGCGCTGACCGCCGCGGTACCCCACGAGTCCACCTCCGCCCGGGGCCGCGTGCTCTCCCGCGCGGCGGGCGAGGCGATCGTCGAAATCGAAGGAGTGCGAGTCCGCGTCCCGGATTCCCTGATCACGCCCGGAATCGAGGAAGAAACCGCCGCGATCGAGCTGGGATGCGTGCGGCCGAACCTGGCCCCCGACTTCTTGCTCGTCGACGGTTCGGCCGGACACGGCCTGACCGAGGCCGACCACACCTTGCGCGTCTACGCGCATCTGCTCGAACCGGAAACCGCGACCGCCGGGTGGCACGAGATCCTGGTCTTCCTCGAAGAAAATCGCATTCCGTTCCGTGCGAAAATCAGCCTGCGCCTTCCGCGGCGCGACGCGCTGGTGCTGTACCTGGGGCGCGAAGCGTGGCCGTTCACCGCGGACATCGCCGGCGTGCTGGCGCGACGATCCGGCCTCGGAAATGCGGTCTCCGCATACGCTCGGCAGCTCGCTGACGGCGTCGCGGCGGCCTGGGACCCGGTGGACCCGCGGCCCGAATTCCGAGGTCTCAGCTTCGGGGAGCACCGGTCGCACGTCCTCGCGGACGCCCTGCTCAGCCCCGGGACGCGGGCCGAGGAGCTCACCGAGAGCCTTACCTCAGGCCACGTCGATACGAGCGATATTTACCGAAACATTACCTCCCCTCGCCTGTGATCTGTTTCACACGAGTCTTTCACTTGTCATTCCGGCCGACCGCATCCAGTCTGGTGCTCACCAGAGGATCTTGCGCACAGAAAGGCTGCTTCATGCACTTCGAGGAACTGTTCGAGGCCTACGCCGAATTCACCACGTCGACCGAGCTTTCCGCCCCGGCGGCCGGTTCGCACACCGTGTCGCGCAACACCGCGACGCCCGGTTTCCTCTACCACTCCGCCGAGGCCGGGCCCGAGGCCACGAACGAATAAGGCGCACCTGGGGGAGGACGAGGTGGCGACTTTCCGGGAAGTCTTCGCGAACGCCGAATTCCGGGCCATCTTCTGCGGCTTCGGGTTGTCCACGGCCGGCGACTTCCTGGCCAGGGGCTCGGTGACGATCGGCGTCTACGCGTCGAGCCAGTCGACCGGGCTGATGGCCATCACCTACGCTTTGACGTTCCTTCCGGACCTGGTCGGCGGGGCCTTGCTGGCCGGCCTCGCCGACCGGTTCAGCCGCAAGACCGTCATGATCGCGGCCGATCTGCTCCGCGCCGCGCTGGTCGCCGTGATGGCGACGAGCGGGCTGCCGCTCGCGGTCCTGTGGCTGCTGTTCATCGCGGTGCGCCTGCTGGATTCGCCGTTCCGCGGCGCGCAGACCGCCACGCTTTCGCTGGTGCTCACCGGTGATCGGTACGTGGTCGGCACCTCGGCTAACACCATGGTGGCCAACCTCGCGGTCGGCGTCGGGTTCGCGGGAGCCGGAGCCGTCGCGCAGCAGCTCGGCATGAGCACGGCGCTCTACATCAACGCCGGCACCTTCGTCTGTTCGGCACTGCTGATCTGGCGTGGGGTCCGGCCGCGTCCCGTGGCCGGGCCGAGCGCGGGCGGGACGAGCGGCTGGTGGGGCTCGCTGGCCGCGAGCTCGCAGCTGATCCGCGCCGACCGCCGGCTGCGGGTGCTGATGTGGTTCGCCGTCGTGCCCGGCATCTGCATGGTCGCGACTTCGCTCGCCGCGCCTTACACGATCGAGTCGGGCCACGGCGAAGCCGCCGCCGGTGCCCTGATGGGCGTCGGCTCGGTCGGGATGGTCGCCGGCGTGTGGGCGGTGGCCAGGTGGGTGCGCCCCGAGACCCGGATGAAGCTGCTGGGCGTGCTGGCGGTGGCGTCGGCGGCGCCGTTCATCCTGTGCGCCTGGCACCCGGGCCTGGTCGCCGACACGCTGATCTGGTTCGTCAACGGCGCCGCGACCTGCTTCTGGGTGCCAGTCACCACCGGCGTGGTGACCGGTTCCCCCGAGTCCATGCGGGGCCAGATGAGCGGGCTGATCTTCGCGCTGCTCCGCGTGGTGCAAGGGGTTGCCGTGCTGGTGTACGGCCTGCTCGCCGAGGTCTTCTCGCCGTCGTCGGTCATCGCGGCGGCCGGTCTGCTCGGCGTGGTCGTGTCCGGCCTGATCGGGCTTGCCTGGCGGCGGGTCGGCGAACGCCCGCGATCAGCCACCGCGAACGTCGGCCAGTGACCGGCTGAGTTCGGTTCCGGCCAGGCAGCCCTCGACGAGGTCCCGGCACTCCCGCGCGGCAGCCGGGTCGCCCGCGGCCTCGCGGGCCAGGGCCAGCGCCTGCAGCGCGCGTGCCTGATCGAGCTGCGCGCCGAACGTCCGGGCCGCGGCGAGCGCCGACTCCGCGCAGCCGATCGCGCGGTCGACCGCACCGAGGTCGAGCTCGGCCCGCGCCAGCACGATGTCCGCCTGCATGCCCAGGATCCGCAGCCCCGAGGTCTCGCAGTGCTCTTTCGCCTTGCGGGCCTGGACCACGGCCAGCGCGGCATCGCCGGTCAGCCGGCTGACCTCGGCGTGCCCGGCCAGCGCGGCGATCTCCCCGCGGCGGTACGCGATCTCCTGGGACACGGCCAGTGCCGCGCGGTAGTGCCGGCGCGCCTCGTCGAACTCGTCCTGAACGCAGTGCACCGCGGCCAGCGCGGTCAACGCGTCGGCTTCGTCCTCCCGCGTCGCGCTGCTGCGGGCGATCCGCAGCGCCAGCCGGGCGTTGCGCGCGGCGGAGGCCGGGTCGCCGACTTCCCGGTACGCGCGCGAAAGGTGACCGAGCACGTCGGCTTCGAAGTGCCCGACCGAGCCGCGCCGGAGCAGCTCCAGGGCCTTGGTGAACTCGGCGATCGCCTCGTGGCAGTGCCCGCGCAGCAGCAGGATCTCGCCGAGCATGCCGCGGACGTCCCCCTCGGTGGCCCGTTCGCCGGAAAGATCGCACAGCAGGAGAGTCCTGCGGGCGGCGGCTTCGGCGTCGTCCAGATTCCCGCGCAGCAACTCGGCGTAGCTGAGCCCGAGCCAGCCGAACCGCTGCAAGGGCACGTTGGTGGTCGCCTCCGCCAATTCCAGGCCGGCGCGCACCCGAGCGGCGCCGTCGTCGACTTTCCCCACTTCCCGGTCCAGCGCGCCCAATGCGATCAGGGCGTTGGCCTGCCCCTCGGTGTGCTGTGCGGCCCGGTACGCGGCGAGCGCCTCCGTGAAGTGGTGCAGGGCGGCCGGGTTGTCGCCGTGCCGGAAGCTCAGCGATCCCATGGCGCAGTGGATCGCGGCAATCGCGGGGAGGTTGTCACGGGCCACCGCCACCCGAAGCGCGGCGGCAGACGCGACCAGCCCCTCTTCGCGATACCGGCCGCTGGTCACCAAATACGGCCGCAACGTCTCGACGAGCAGCCAGGCCAGCCACGCGAGGTCACCGTCGACGGCGTCGACCACGGCCGCGAGCACGTTCAAGCACTCGGCGTCCATCCACGCCACGGCTTCGTCCTGGTTCGCGAAGAGATCGGACGGTGTCCGCGCGAACCCTTCCGGCCGGGGAAGCCGCACGTAAGTCGGGTACAGCAAGGATCCCGCTGCCTCGGTGCGGTGCAGGTAGAACGTGAGCAGCCGTTCCCGAGCCGCCGTCTGCGTGGCTCCGCTGTCGGCGTCGGCGCACTGCTCCGCCGCGAACGCCCGCAGCAGGTCGTGCAGCTGGTACCGGGACGCACTGGTCCGCACGAGCAGGTTCGCCACGGTCAGCCGTTCGAGCATCTGCCGGACCTCGGCACCTGGCAGCCCGGCCAGCGCGGCGATGGCGTCGGCCGGGAAGTTCGGTGCCGCCACGAGGCCGAGCAGGCGGAACAGCCGCGCGGTGGCGTCGTCCAACGTGACGTAGGAGAGCTGGAACGCGTTGCGGACCGCGGCTTCTTCGTCGCCCACGATCCGGAGCGAGGTGAGGCGGTTGCCCTGCCGCAGCTCCGTGACGTAGTCGGCCAGCGGCGAGTCCGGCCGGCCGGCCACATTGGCGGCCGCGATCCGGATCGCCAGCGGCAGGAAACCGCACAGCTCGACGAGCTCGGCTGCCGCCTCGGGTTCGGCCAGCACCCGCTCCGCACCGACGATCAAGGCCAGCAGGGAGCGTGCGCATTCGCTGGTGAGCACGCCCACGTGGAACAACACGGCGCCCTGCAGGGCGACCAGTCCCCGCAGCTCGTTCCGGCTGGTGATCAGCACACCGCAGCCGGGGGCGTTCGGGAGCAGGGGCCGCACCTGCGCCGGGCCGGCCGCGTTGTCCAGGACGAGGAGGACCTTCCGGCCACGCAGCAGAGTGCGGTACAGCGCGACGAGTTCTTCCTGGCTCGCCGGGAGCCTGGTGATCGCCGGGTTCAGCGCGAGGACGAACCGGGCGAGGACCTCGGTCGGGGTCAGCTCCGGGGCGGCCGCGTGCCCCCGCAGGTCGACGTAGATCTGGCCGTCCGGGTAGTGGCAGCTCTTGCCCTGCGCGACCCGGACCGCGAGCGAGGTCTTGCCGACGCCGGGCAGCCCGGTGAGCACGATGACCGGCACCGCCACCGCCGAGCCGACCAGCACGTTCTCGATCTCGGTCACCAGCGGGTCGCGTCCGACGAACTCGGGCGCGGCCGTGGGCAGCTGGTGCGGAACCAGCTCCTGGGCGTGGGCTCCGGCCGACACCTGCGCGGCGTGGGCCGGATCGCCCGCGAGGATCTGCTCGTGGATTTTCTGGAGCTCCACGCTGGGATCGACGCCGAGCTCACTCGCGAGCACCTGCCGGATGCGGCTGTAGACCGTGAAGGACTCGGCCTGCTGACCCGAGCGGTACAGCGCGAGCATGAGCTGGCCGTGCAGCCGTTCCCGCAGCGGCGCGGCGCCGGCCGCGGCCTGCAGCTCCTGGATCAGTTCGCGATGCCGGCCGAGCTGGAGCTCGGCGTCGAACAGGTGCTCCATCGCGGTGAGCCGCTCTTGCTCCAGACGAGGAGCGTGCACGGTGCGCAGGAGGTCCGACGGGATGTCCGCCAGGGCGGCCCCCCGCCAGCACGAGAGGCATTCCCGCAAAACCCGAGCCGCTTCGGCTGGTTCCCTGGCCCGTCGAGCTTGGTCGTACAGCTCGCGGAACCGTTCGATGTCCAATTCTCCCGGCTCGACGGAAATGCGGTAGCCGTTGGACATCGTCGTAATGCGCTCAGCGTCGCCGATAGCCCGGCGCAATCGCTGCACATAGGTCTGCAACGTCGCCCGCGCCCCCCGCGGCGGCGCCTGGTCCCACAGCAGGTCCACCAGGTCGTCGGCGCTGACCAGGCTGTTCGCGGACAGGAGCAACATGGCCAGCAGAACGCGCTGCTTCGGCGCCTTGACCGGCACGGTCTCGCCCGCGGCGACCACTTCGAGTGGGCCGAGGATGCGAAACTTCAGCTCTTCCATCGTCCATCCCCCGCGCCGGCCCCTGTCCTAAAGCCAACTGTAGCCAGCAAACACCATCGGCAGCGCTCAACCCAGGCCTTTTACGTGTCCGACGGATGGTTACGGCCGATCAAGACGCCGCGAACGCCATTGCCGCGAACAGAGCAGGTTCACCCCCAGGAGGGCAGGGCACCACAGTGGTAGCCCAGGCGAGAGGCGAGCGATGGACCGGACCCAGAAGGGGCGAAACCCCCGGCCGATGCGGCCGAAACCACCATTGTGGGTGGCGGTGTCCCAAACCGCGCTCGCCGTGCCCACCGGTGACGCCCGGCAGACCCGCAATCCGGTCGCGTCAGCCGACACCGCGAACAGCCAGTCAGCGGTGCGCTGCGCACCGATGCCGATGCCGATGCCGATCTACTCACAGACGTCATCGAAGAAGACGCAGGACGCGCTCATGCGCTTTGGCGAAAGCCTCGACGAGTAGCCGCGCTGCTGTGCTTGCTGCCATCAGGGCAACGCAAAAGGCCGTCCACTCCAAAGTGGACGGCCTTTGAACTGCGGTGGAGCTTTGCCGTCGTTACTCGAACCGTGACGATCTCCTAAAACCCCTGGTAGACGCGCTGCGCCGGATCGAGGTTGGCGACGACACCGACACCCCTAAGCCCGATTCGGTGGTAGCTAGGCCGCCTTCGCGAAACCTGGAAGATCGACTCTCGGACGAGGCGATACAGGCCATGATCGATCTCTACCGGACCAAGCTCACCGCTGAACAGGTTGGCGAGCGGTTCCAAATCAGTGCCCGCAGCGTCCGACGCCTCATGAAGAAGCATGGAGTGCGCAAGCGCGCGTGAGCCCACCGAAGCCGCCCTGTCACGGCAGGGCGGCTTCGCCATGTCCGCAGGGGTTCAGACGTCCTCGTCGTCGATCCAGTCGGCCGGATAGACCAGTCTCCGGGTTGGTAGCTCAGCGTGAGCGAACCGGAGACCGACCCGATCAATACAGAACTCCAGCACCTCATCAGACAGCAGCTCGGGCGTCTCGCTCAGCGCGTCAACGAGGGCCGCAGCCCCTTCCTGGTCATACCCGCCTGGCAAGGCCACGCCCTTGGCCGTGGCAGCTGTGACCGCCTCTTGGCAGAGCGTCGGCCACCAGCTATGACCCCACCAGTTGCGCGTCGCTCCATCCGAGCCAACCAGCGTGAGCAACCGCAGCACGGCATCCGCTCCAAACCGCTCTTCGGCGCGCTCCCAGTACCCGATGTGCTCGTCAACAGAGGCCAGGATATCGGTCCAACCGTGCTGAAAGATGTCCGCCAACCTGCGACCGTCCGGCAAGGTGCGGTCGGCATCGCACAACACCTCGCGGACCTCGTCCCAATGCACCCCATCCGCGTCGATGCAGAGCATCAGGGCGCGGCTGGTGGCAATGTTCAGCTTGGCCATCAGCACGTCATAGACGTCGAGCCCGGCATCGTCCGCGTGCCAGTCCTCAACCTTGGTGTTTCGCCAACAGCTCAGGGTCAAGCCGAGTGCAGCGATCCGCGGAACGGCATCGGGCATGACGTAGCTCAAGTGGTCACCCAGCACCAAGACCATTGCGCTGAGCCACTTGGTATCCGTCAACGGACCAGGACGCCCGATCGTTGCAGGGTCAACGGCACGAAGGACGTCGTTACCGACGTAATCCTGAAGCAAACCGATCCATACCTCAGCACGTTGCATACCGGCATCCGAGGGCACCTGGAAGTAGGTCGGTTCGAGGAGCCCTTGCCGAAAGGCAAGGTCACCGACTTGGGCACGTCGTTGTTCGAGGCTGCCGGACAGGTCAACGGTCACCGGCTCGTCGAACACGTCGTACTCGGTGAGCAGTCCCGAAGCAGTGACCTCCTGAGGCATGGCTGTCGATTCAAAGAGCAACGCGTTATCGGCCGGGCGGTACTGGACGCCCAAGACCATGCAACTGCGCTCCAGACTCAGCAACGCCATTACCTCCGTTCGGGTCGTCTCCAGGTATGAACTGTCATCACGGGTCTGCCAACCAGCCTCATACAGCGGCGAGAGTAGATCCTCCAGTTCGTCGGCAGCAGCAGTAGGCCCGTGTCGTCGTTCCACCATGCTCGTATCCTCGCTTAATTGATCACTCGTATTTAAACACATCTTCCCTTTGCGGGCTACCGCGACCCTGAAACAAAGAGTACAAACAGAATTTCGCAAAAAGATTGCAATTTTAGACGGAGAACAACAGATGGAAAACTTCACCCACTACGAAGAAGGAGGCGAGGCACGAGCCTGCGAGGCACAACTGGAAACCGTATTTCGTGCGACCAGAGATATGACACTTGACGCACAACAGCTACGTGTCATGCCCGGCCATCGACAGATCATCGCGACGACCCCGCCGGCCGAATCGGCGTATGCCTGTCCAGACCTTGAACGAGCAACACCAAAGGAACGGCGGACAGTCGCACTGGTATTGGGCGGCCTTGTTGAAGTGCTCGATGACCGCCGTTCGCTACGCCAGCTCGAACAACACATCTCAGTGCCGCTGTACAACGAATTGAGCAAACGGATGCGACCACCGGGTGGCACGCAGCAGGGCTACCGGCTGCACACTCTGCATACACAGAAGCCTCGGCCTGAAGTCATCGAAGCAAATGGGACGGCAGCAAATGGCCAGAGCGCCCGTGCTGTAGCAGCCCGGTTTCATCGCCTCCGGTACGGCTGGCAGTGTGTGATGATGAAGATGATCGATGATCGAATACCGACTCACTGGTAGGTCATGCCTGAGGCTACGGAGCCACAGCGCACGAACTGGAGAGCCCAGAACACCTGATGTAGTGGATACTGTGCCGATGAGCATCAGCGCAGATCTGCCCGTCATCTGGCGGCATGCGACAGATGTCGCCGTGCCGATTCTGAAAAACACAGGTTCGTTGGTGGCGGCACTAGCCATTGGCAAACTACTACTCGACCTCTGGCGGGGTACTTTCGGGCGGCGCCGACGCTGGCTGAAGCTCTATCGTCAGTTGAGTCTGGGGCTGCAAGTAGACTACCTCTTTGAGTTATTTGGCAAAGCTGCATATAAACGAGTGGTAACAGTCAGCCCAGGAGAAGACACTATCGAGTATGTGTGGCCACTTTCTACAGATGGATACTTGCAGGCGATTATTTCCAGTGATGAAACGGTGGTTCGCTACTCGCTTACCTCGTGCAGCCGGCGGTTTAAACCAAAGCTTCAGATGGGTGGCCCCAAGGGAACTTCATCTACCTTCAAAGTTAAACTTGGCTCAACAAGGTTCGCCGACCTCCCAGGCGAGATATCCGATGTCTACCTGGTTCGAGGTGCCTCGTACTATGAGTACGGCGAAAATCGCTACGTCGGGCGGCCGGGAAAATATGCGCACTGGATTTGCAGCTACAACGTCATGGGCACGGGCCACCTAGAAGCGATCTCTATCGAAATACCAGTTGAGACCGACAGCATGCGACTACCGCCAAGTTGGTATGAAGGATTAAGTGAGGCCGACCAAGAAAATGTTCGACAGTCCCGAGCCAAAACGGTCGTCAATACAGTTACTATCAGCGATAGCAACGGTATAGGACCGGACGGTGGAAACTTCGGCCCTCGCTACGAACTGGTTGAACGACGGCTGGCGTAGTCGGCCTCAATGGTACACGTCGATGCTACTGCTGGAAGTGTGCAATAGCGGAGATTTGGCAACCTGTCGCACGAACTGTACGTAGCTGTAAGCTGGCACGATGATGCCACGGCTTTCAACGAAATACCGCTCAGGCTCAGATACCTGCGAATGGCCAACGCAGCCAGCGCATGGTGGCACCGGTGCAGATTGCGCCCTGTTTGCAGGGAAAAGCCCACTGCGCAAGCTGCGCGTCATGGTCGACGCACACCTTTTAGCTCGACTGGATGAAGGCGTGTACTCGGCGGAGTTGATCCTCGGGGAGTTACTTTCACACCGCTTCATTACAGAGTGCAGATACGCCGACGTCGGGCCTCCCGCCGGTACGCCGTCCAAACGCTCTCAAACTGGAGCGGAGGCATGTATTGGCTGGGCAGTGGTCACTTCTGAGGCCGACGAGCAAGGGATTCAATCCATTGTATACGCGGACGAGAAGCAATTTTTCGTCACGGGAACTTTCGGCAATCGTACGGAGATTGCGCAGCATGACATGTCAGGAACATCGTATGACGAACTCGGCCCCTGCCAGGCCGGTGAGCAGCGACGACTTGACGCAGTTGCGGGACAGGTCGCCGAAGCCTGGGGTGCCGACATTTTTGTGACCGAGCGGCCGTACCTGTTTGAATCGCGCATTGACTTTGCACAGGGTACGACGATCCTTCGGCCAGTCGACGCCCTGCCTGTCGTGGCGCTCTATCTCCGAGCGCAGGCGGTTTACATGATCCAGTGCGGACTCAATGGCCACGACACGCTTACGACGAGCAAAGGAGGATTTTATCTGATCGGCGCCCATGAACTGCTACCCGCCTCGTGGCGATGGTATGCAGCTTGCGCGAAGGAGGTACTTATTGGCAAAGGAGATGACCGGCTTCTGTACCTGGCACAGTCACTTTTGCAGCGAGTACAGCACGCGTTAGAGGCGCGAGACGCTGTTCACTGCACGCTGAATCGACCCCAGAATAATGACAGCACGAACACGGCGCTCTCAGATCTCAATACAGTGGCGATTCTTCTTATGGGTGCGGTAGATGCTGCCGCACGAGTGGCGCATTTGACGTTGAAGATGCCTGAAAATAAGCTACGAAGGGCCTCCTGGCAAGAACGGCAAAACAAAGGCTGGCTTGAGCAGGTGCGCGGCCTGTCGGCAGCGCTCGCCGATACTGTTTCAAACGGCGCGGACGGTGAACATGTCCTGACCGTCCTACGGAGTGTCCGAAACTCAGTACACGGTGAAGCTTTGCAGGGATTGACTATAAATGGGATCGGTGGCCATGTGGCTACTACCCTAATCGGCCTCCCGCGAGAAGATATTTCCGAAGTAATGACGGCTCTTACGGCACTAGGCGGTTCGGCAGCCTGGGGCGTACAGAGAAAGACTGCACATGAGCTCTTCGTTGAGCCCGGGGTATTCCTTGAGCAACTTTTCCCTCGTGTTCTAACCCTATTGAACCTGATGATGGAGAAGACGCCGGTGGAGAATTTGCCGAATTACAACTTGACGCTGGCCGATACACTTCCGCCTACGGACCCCATGGGAATGTTCAGCGAGCTGAACCGTCTGAGCATCCGCTGGCAGCTCGGCTTCTAAGGGCTTGCAGGTTGCGACGCTACAAGCAAAGGATTGTAACCACCGGACGCTCGACAGCGACTAGCCAGGCAGGCGCAGCTCGGGCAGGCCACGTGCTTGGACGCACCATCCGGCGGTTGCTCTGGCCGGCCGCTGCTCATTATCTCCGCGTAGCCGCGTACCTCGTACTGTGAGCCGCAGCGCCCGCAGCACCTGGCACACATCAAAAGACATTCAATCGAGTGCGGCGCTGATTCAATATTCCCCCAATGAGGAACAGTAGGCAGACAAGGCCAGCAATCAGCATGCTCAGACTCGACGGATGGGGTGACAAAAAGAGATATACAGCCGCGCCGATGGCTAACATGAACGCCATAACTATGTCGGCCTTCAGTGAGTCAGCATATCGACTAGTTTTCTCGTCAGGCACCCTGAGAACTTGGCGCGTCAACATCCGCTTGACTATTGCCGTAGTACTACCAGCTAAGAGGCCAAAAGCCGAAATGCTGCCGAACCAATGTACGGCGAGCAATGGACCCGGCCCGATAGTAACAGCAATAAACATCGCAGACTCAGCCAACGTCACCAACATCAGCATGATGTTCTCGGTCGCATCGATGCGTTCCTCGATAAATACAGCTCCGTACTTGACCGACAAGTAGACGAGTGCAACGGCGACGAAAGAGGCCAGCCAAAAGACAACGAGCACAAAGAAGTCCACGGTCAGCGCGACCGAAACCATGACCGTCTGCAACGCAACAACGCCAGCCGCCAAGGCAACACCAGCCAGGATGGCAAGCAGAAAACTGAAGTCGTCCCGGCCCGAAACACGGCCGACGCGATGACCTTGCGGTAAGCCTGTCTGTTCAACAGGAGAATGCGACCGTTCGCATCCTTGTGGATCATGACGCATCGACCGCCTAGCCAAGCCCGCCGCAAGCGCACCGGCCAGGAAGCTCAGTCCAACCAGAGAAGATCTCTTGCCCTTCATCTGCCTCCTGTCAGGGGCGTAGGAGTCGAGTGCCGCCATACGTCGTTGCGTAGGCAAGGCCGGCCTGAATCGAAGCCCTATTTCGACTTATGTCGATGTCGGCGTTTCCAGGCGACGGACCTGTACCAGGGTAGCTTCTAGATCTCCGCAGCGTACCGCCACATTTCATGATCTTTTAATAAGTACCTGTCATAATCTGTCCAAGGGAATGGGTCACGTTGCCGTTTTGTACGGTGACGGTCGAGGGGTTAACCTCAAGACCACAGATGGAGCTTAGAAGTTACCCCCCCCCCCCCCCCCCCCCCCCCCCGCTTTATTGCGACGGCGGCGCGGTTTACGTTGTGGCTCGGTTCTTAGGGTCTTGTGGAAGCAGGTTTTTTGGTTTTCACGGGCACCGACCGGCCGCAGCCTCTACCAACTTTAAACGAGGCACGTTCCATATGGACAAGCACGCACCAGACGAAGACAAAATACTTAGCGACCCGCTTACTGCGGCGCATATTACTATTAAGCCTAATGACATGAAGCGGGTCTTACTGGGCGTCTATAGCCCAGAAGACCCGAAGCCACAGTTTACTATGCGCTACTACCCGCATGAGGCACCACATGTCACCAGCTACCATGATACGGAACTACCCCAAGACGGCGTGTACTTGTTCTTTCGGCACTTCCAGAACTTTGGAGACAAGCCGTGTACGGTGACGATTCGGCGAGTGGAGCCTGACTTGCGGCTGGATAGGGCTTAGTCGAGTCGTCGTAGTAATGTTGCCTCCTCCTTTACGTCCGTCGTTTACGTGGCTCCAGTTCAGCCAGCACTTCACCTTCATTAAGAGAACGGCCGAGGTAGATCACTGCCCGGACGGCGTTCACGAGTCCGTCGTCGAGACTTCGTTGAGCTTCACTTGTTGCAGCTTCTAGACTCGCACAACCGCCGATCGATTGCACCTCCCGGCCTCGATCATTGATATAGGCGATACCAATATTCTTCGAATCAGCGGATGTCATTTGCATGATCCTTTTCTGCGATGCAGATGTTGAACTACTGGCCAGGGGTCTAACTCAATCTTAAAACCAAACCACAAATAGGCAGTGCTAATGAGGCACCTGCAAGCACCCCGCGATTTGACGCCGCGTGGCGCTCGCAGAAATGCCCAATGCCCACTTTTTGCGCTCCGGCCGCTCACAAGACTTAGACGACCATCAGCGACGAGTCCACTCCCTTCAGGGCTCCAACTACCGCCTGCGCATTCTTGATGCTCGCCGTCTTCGAGTAGGTGTTCTTCGTCCCATTCATAGCCCGGCTGAACCCGGAGTGGTACACCGCGTGCAGCTCCGTCAGGCGGGAACTGGTCTCCTCGTAGACGTAGATCTGCACCGCCCAACTACCGACGTTCTTGTCGTGTGAGGCGACAGCGCTGAAGGCCGGCTGGACCTCCATACCAGCAAACGGATCGTCACCCGGGTCGATTTTTCCGAACACGACCCGTCTGCCGTTCAGAGCGTTCTGGAACACTCGCGCGATCTCGCCGACATTCAAAGCGGATCTCACACGAATGACGTCACTTGGCATTTTCTAATCTCCGATCTTGGACTAAGCGGGCTTCCGATACTGAAAACCAGCAGCCGTGCAACAGATAGGTCCGTTCCAGACGCGGGTATGCTACGTCATTGCATCGAAAGCAACCAAGTTGTTATGTTACCGCCGACCATCAGCACAGCACTCCCCGGACGCCGAGCAACTGACCAAGAGGCCATCAAGATGGGACAGCTTAAACTAAGCAGAAGCTTGGTCAGTCTTCAAAGAACCCGCGAGGGTTTTCCAGAAACCTCCGGTGGAGGCCCACCAGTTCAAGCTCGTTCCAGGCAACCTCAGCAATGCCGTCTTCAGTCATTTGCAGAATCTGAGCACCTGGGATAGCTGAGATGAGCGGTGAGTGTGTTGCGTAGATAATTTGGACGTCTGGGTTCTTTGCAATCTCACGCAAGCGATACATCAAAGCCAAGGTCGACTCAACGGACAGCGGCCCCTCTGCCTCGTCGAGCAAGTAGAGCCCCGGACCATCAAAACGTCCAAGTATCGCCTGCAAGTACGACTCCCCATGACTCACTTCAGTCGAGAGCCGCTCCCCGTAGCCTCTGACGCCCATCTCAGTCATGTACGACAACATGCCGAAGGCAGTCTCAGCCCGCAAGAAGAAGCCCTTGGCGTGGGCACGAGTGAACCGCTGGCCGGTGGTTGTTCTCTTGAGTCGCAGTACTTCTCCGAGTGGCCCTTTCGTCAGACTGCTGCCGTACTTCCGTGCCCCATGGCCGCCTCGAACGTCTAGCCCGTAACTTTCGGCGATAGCTTCAACGAGCGTCGACTTGCCGGAACCGTTGGCACCCACTATGACCGTAATGGGGCTCGAAAACTGTAGACCTTTCTGCGCCACCTGACGGATAGCGGACACCGTAAACGGCCATGAACTGACGTCGTCGTTCTCGCTCAGAGCGTCAATGGCCGTAAATAGCATGTCAGTAGTATAGCAATGCTTCGGCCAGGCAAGGAAAAGAAACGTCGATCCTGCCACGTTCGTCGAACCAAGACCGACGTCAATTGACAGATTACTTCCAGTTGTCCTTGAAACCCTGTGCCTGGTTGTGGTGTGCTTCAGCCTCCCGGCGCTGACGGGCAACTTCTTCGGCGTGCTGTCTCGCCTTCTCGGCATTCTCAAGGGCGACGGCTGCAACCATGCGAGCTTGCTCGTCTCGGTACTTCTCCTGAGCGATTCGCTCCAGCTCTTCCTTTGCGGCGATCTGCTGCCTGGTGTAGTCGTCCACGCCTGCTCCTCGTGTCAGATACGAAACCTTTGTGGTGCACCGAATAGGTCTGTTCCAGGTGGATGCCTGCTACGCCATCGCATCGACAGCAACCAAGTCGTGACCTCAGTGGGTTAGAGAAAGACCATCTGCCGAGCCTTCCTGACGCTGCTCGACCGTTTGAAAAGTCGACACAACGAACAGCAATAAAGCCCGCCCTCCCATGCGGAAGGCGGGCTTTATTGCATTGCCAGGGACTAGAGCCGCTGAAACTCTCCATCAGCCATGCCGCCCGCAAAGGCGTCCCACTCGTCCGGAGTAAAGACGAGCGCCGGACCCTTACCCTGTTGCTTGCTGTCACGCATGGCCACGCGGCCGTCTTCTAGGAAGGCGACTTCTACACAGTTAGACTGACCGTTGCTGCGGCTGCTTTTCCGCCACTGAGCCCCGGTCAACTCGGCACTCATCATGACCCAAACTCCCTTGCTACTTCGATGAACATCTTCTTGCTGTCGGCCTCGTTTAGCGAGGCCTCCCAGATGCGCTCAAACGCCCGGTCGTAGCGCTCGATCTCCTGCGGCTTGTCCAGGTACAGGTCGCCGGTGAAGCCGTCCACGTAGACCGTAGGTGGCTCGGTTTCCTTGCCGTCACCGTTCATGGGGAAACGTAAGATGACGAACGGTCCGGACATGACGCCGTGGTGCAGGCCCGCGGTAAAGTGCGCTACCCGCAGCGTGACGTTGGGCAACTCGGCGACCTCCACCAGGCGGTTCAGCTGGCCGGCCTGGATAGCCGCACCTCCGACCGGGCGACGCAAGATGGCCTCGTTCAGGACAACCCGCAGCTCAGGGGAGGCCGTGACCCGAGTGAGCAGCGCTTGGCGCTCCATGCGCAGCCGAACTCGTCGCTCGATCTCCTCGGCGTCTACGTCGTTGTCCGCCATGATGAGCGTCCGCGCGTAGTCAGCGGTCTGGAACAGCCCCGGCACCAGCTCGGACTCGTACCACTGGAACGCGGAGGCAGCACCCTCCAACCCGATGTAGACGTCGAAACCGCCGGGGATGACGTCGCCGTAGGCGTGCCACCAGCCGCGCGTCTTGGTCTCCTTGGCGAGCCCCTTGAGCGCCTCGGTCATGTCCGGGTCTACCCCGTAGATACGACACATGGCCTCAACGTCCAGGCTCCTGAGACTGGTCTGCCCCGTCTCGATCCGCCAGATCTTGGCCTCGGACCACTCCAACGCTTCAGCGGCGGCCTTGACCGTCAGCCGAGCCTTGCCGCGCGCGTCGCGCAGGTACCGGCCGAGCTGCCTACGCGGCACTGTCGAGCCTGACATTCCGTCAGCCAACGTCTCCACCTCTCATTCTGGAGTCACCTTACACCCGTTTTGAAAGCATCTGAGCGCACGTCTTGAAATGCTAGACATGATTTCGGAGTTTTCCAAACGAGTCTTCTCTGTGAGTCTTGCATATTTGAGCTTCGTGGTGATTCACTCACAACCGGTAGCCAGCGAACGGCTGCCCCACGAATGTCCGCCCGGTGGTGCTGCGACCCCGACGCCATCACCGGGCGGGCTCACCAGCAAAGGGGTTCATGGGATGACTGCGCTTCTTGAGGACGACCTGCCGCCACATCTCGCGCTCCAGCCGCTGGCCTACGGCTACATGCGGGTGCCGTGCGACATACCGGACGCCAAGGTGCGCCGGATGGAGCTGGAGATGCAGCGCTTCGCCGAACGGCAGGGCTGGTGCCTGGCGGCCATCTTCTACGAGTTCGTCTGTGGCGTGCACGACGCCTTCGAGGAGCTGGTGGAAGAGCTAAAACGCGCCGATGCTCACCACGTCGTCATCCCGACCTACCGGCACTTGGCTCGCAGTCCGCTGCTCCAGAACAGCCTGCTACAGCGGTTGGAGTTCGACGCCCACGCCGAAGCTGTCGAGCTGGTGGAGACCGTCGCATGATTACCCCGAAGCCGGACGACCACCAGTCCGCGCGGCCGCCACTCGGCAACCGCGCAGGTCGCCGGACGTTTGCCACCAAGCTCAAGGCCGCGTCCGAAGCCAGGGCAACGACGTACGGGCTGGCCGTCCGCACCGTCTGGCGGCTCCTCAAGGAAGTGGACAGCACCATGCGGCGGACCGGGCCCGCTCCTGCTCGAAAGGGGCGGTGAACATGACCGCGGAAACCTTCCCTGAGCTGCACGTTCTCGCTCGTAAGTTGCTGACGATCCCGCCGGCCGAATATCCGGCCAACCCCCAGATGGTCTACGGCTACGTCCGTACCGGCACCGTGGACCCGGCATATGCCGATGCCTGCGCCGACCTCTTGACCTGGTGGAGTGTGGCCAGCGGTCTACGCCTCGGCACTATCTTCCGTGACCGGGGCGTGGCCAGTACGGCGCTCATACGTCCCGGGTTCACGGGACTGCTCGACGTGTTGCGGCTGCCGGACAGTGCCAGCGCGTTGGTCATCGAGAGCAAGCACCTCTCCGGCACGGCCACGATCGCCAAGCAGCTGACCGCAGAAATTCGTCGTACCGGCTCCACGCTGCGCATCCTGGCTGACGAGCTGGCCGAGGTGAGCGTATGAAGCGCCAAACGGGAGAGCTGGTCAACGCCCTGCACTCGGTCAACCGGCACGTGCCCACGGTGGCCACCGGCTTGTTGGCCGGAACCTTGCCGGTGGCCAAGCAGCACGAGTTCGCCGGACTACTCATCCAGCTGGGCAACTTGCTGCACCAGCACGCCGGCGACAGTCCGCCCGAGCCCCGGCACGCACTGCGCGACGACGGCGACGCCCCGCCCAGTCCGTGAACGGCTGGGCGGTCTGTGCTCTGGTGGTCATCGGGGCGCCGCTGCTCCTGCTCCTCCGCTGGGTCGTTTCTGACTGGCGGCGGGCGCGACGACGGCAGCGCTTCCGTGCCCGCCAGCAACCAGATTGGTCGGTCGCTGCGATTGTCGCGCGCGTCGAGCAGCAACGAGCTGACGAAGCAGCGGTCTGGCCAACCGAAGATCCCGAAGTGACCGACGTCTTGCCAGCGGTGCCGGTTAACGAGCAGCCCACCACCGTCACCCCGATTACCCGGCTGCCTGTTCGCAAGCGCCCATACGTCGAGCGCAGACCAAGCCCCTACCCACGGCAACGGACGCCGCTACAGGCACCGGACACCGAGATCATGCGGCAGGTGCTGGATGGCTTGCGACGATTCGACGAGAGGTAGCGACTCCTGGCCATCTTGCTGCTTCTCGCCGGGTTCCTGTTGGCGGTCCTCGGACTGGTGGCACTGGTGCTGGCTGTGCGTATCGCCCGCAGTTCCCGAGGTGGGCCGATCTATGCACCCATTGCGCTATCGCGAGCCCAGGCCGCGCTAGATACCGCCCAGTTGGCCGACTTCAACGAGCGCCGATTGGCGCTCGATCCTGACGTGACAGTGGTGCTGAGCCGGGTGGCGATGAACCGCATTACTGGCCGCTGGTAACGGGTTTGCGCCGACCGTCTACACCAGTTCGCCGGACCCCACGGGCAGTAGATCTACGACACTGCCCGTGGGGTGTCAGTGACGAGCTAGGGATACCAGGCCAAAGGACGCTATGCCGTGCTGGTGCAGCGGGGTGGCGTCCTTTTTGGCGTTTGTGCTGCTGGTCAGGCGGGTAAGTCAGCGTGCAATAGAGAAGTCGGCCAGCGCGAGATTATCGGAGATAGCCGCCTACCACTCCCAATAAAATCCCACTACTGCCCGTTCAATAGCTTCAACGTAGCGATGTACCGCCCGATGCTCGTCGAGAGAGAACTTATCTCGGTAAATCAACTTATTGTCAGGACCGGCGTAGTGCGCCCACTCGCCCCAATAAATGCTCCGGGGCAGCTTGTCAGGATGGAACTCGACGCGAACATCTAGGTGCTCAATACGTTCATGCGTACCGCGGCGCATTTCACAAGGTGGTGCAACGTCGTACTTTAGGATCGTCCAGAACTCTATATAACGCTCTTCTCCCGCTTTCAGCGGGTGAGGAAATTGCAATTCGACCGCCCAGATGCCCGACCCGAGCTCATGGAGTGGTCCCGCTTCGCCACCTCGAACTGCCTTAATCCGAGCATGCGGGGTGTCGAAGCGGTACAGATACGAGGTCAGGCCGTCGATGCGCGAGCGAAGAATAATTTCCGTGCGGTGACGTACGGGAAGGCCGTCGGGGCCTAACCAGTGGTGCTCTTGGAGTTTGAGCGTGTCGAAGGCCGGCTTTCGATAGCTTGGTCTCTGCTCCGGCAAGGGCAGCATCCCGACGATGACGCTTGGCCGCGCGTCTCCGCGGTACAACCCACGGATGCGGGTCACTTCTGCGTCAGAGAACCTGAACGCTCCAAGGAAGTGCCGCAGCAACTTGGGGCTCATAGCTACTCCCCGTAATGCCTTGCTTACCGGGTCCTTGAGCCTGCGCGGCAGATCTGTCACGGTATCCGGCTCTATGGCGTGTTCCCACATGTACAGCGCCAGGACCTGACAGACAGCCGCCTGCGTGATCTCCCCTGGCTTGATCTCCGCTGCAACCTCTTCCCACTGGTCACGGCACGGGCCAGGCTGGTACAGAAGCTCCCGAATGTGCAGGCCGGCCGCCTGCTCAGCCCGTCGCTGCTGGTCAGTTTTGCCTGGTCGGGGCATGCGCAGATAGCCTCCTCGTTTCGAGCGACATCTCCGCGACACCGCGTCCGTAGCGTCTACCTACGAAAGTACTGGATCGACGCAGAGAGGTGGGCAAGATGAGCGGCAATGGCCGATTTGAGACGCAGGACAACAACCCGAACGCGTGGGTTGGCGTGTCGTCGGATGGCGTCCACGAGGACACGGGTACTCCGGTGGCCTCGGAGTTCATCATCCAGGGCAAGAACCCGCCTGACCACATTCACCTCGGGTTCGACGAGTCTGGAGATCAACTCTTCGGACCGTCGGTGTAATCAGGCAGTATCGAAATGGCCCCTCTGGCCAGCAATCCAGGGGGGTCATTTCTTATGCGGGCCGCGTTAGGCCGTCTTCTTCAGCTACCGCCTCAGCAGCGCTTGAATAGATAGCATCGCTCGCTTGCGAAAGAAGCTGCCAGTGGGCAATCTCGTGGCGCTCAGCCCGAGTCATCAGCTCAAACCAATTCACTGAGTGAACTGCTTGCATGATTTCTACCATTCGGCGAGCTTCCTCAGTAGAACTCGACGGCCAGTGACTAGCAATTGCCGCCTCGACTTCTCGCACTTCTGACGACGCAAGGGAACGACCCGATCTGCGGGCGGTTAGTACATCTTCATAAATTTCATTGATACTACGCATAAGCATGTCTTTGTGCACGAGGCTGATTTTATATATGACGATAAAGGTGGAGCGGTCAGGCCCGAACTGACCATGCGAACGTCCTACGGCTCAACTGTGCACATGTCGATTACCCGCAGGCTTTTATACGCAAAATAAACAACTTGCATGGCGGCGATCCCACGCCCCTTCGCCCCATTAATAGCATAACAACGTGTTGCAAGATCGTCGAGTCAACAGGGCTAGCTGACACTCGCCCAGATGGCCATCGGCTCAAGCGCCGAGGAGCCTACACAGCGCAACCGCCGGCTTGCCAAATCTGCGGCGAACCGTCACCAGCCTGGTCGGGTCTCGCTGGGAGCCGTGATCCAGCCTGTCGACGACCACCTTCCGCTTACTCCACCTGGGTGACGAGGCTTGCAATCTGAGTGAAGTACTTCCGGCATAGCGGGTGCTAGCTACACTGAGCGCACGGCATGACACAGATACGAGACACAGGGAGCGCGTGCGCGGGGGCGCAGTGGTAGGGGGAGATCGTTGACCACCGGAGGGGAGGCCGCTGGTGCTCGGCATGCGCTGGTTCGGCTGGACGATGCACCTGAGCGGCTGCCAGATCTGCTGTTTGTGCTGGTAACACCACCCGAGGGTGGTCAGCCTGGCGGGGTCGAGGTGCGGCGGACTATCCGGCAGGACAAGGCCGTCACCGTCTACAGCGCGATTGATCTGCTCGTCGGTGCCTGCGGGGCGGGGCAGCCGTGGGAGCAGATCACCCGCGACCAGCTGATCGCATTCTGCGAGGAGCTGAAGGTCAGCACGATCATCCTGGACGCCGTGCTGGATGTCGTACCTCGTTATCCCGAGGTCGACAGCCGGGATCAGCCACCGCTTGAAGAACTCGAGCCGCTAGAGGAGCACGACAGCTACCTGTATGTGCCCTCGCGGCCGGTGCGCGAAGGTCAGTATGTGGTGGAACTGGAGCTGCAACCCGACCCGAGGGGTCGCCCTATCCTGCTGGCCTACACGTCGTCCGAGCTGCTGGTTCACGGCTGTGGGGAGCACCAGCCATGGGTTGCAATCCACACCGACGATATTGCCGACGTGGCCGAGGAATCCGGTGCCTACGGGGTGCTCCTCAACCCCGTCTTGGCTGACGAATCGCGCCATGCTGGGCCTGTGCACAACTGGAATTCGCGCTCGATCGGAGGGAACTGACGTGAGTGGGCCATACGGGGAAAGCGCGGGATACAGCTTCACCCCCGACGCGCTGAACAGCATCGTTGGGCAGTTGCGGCAGGGTGAGCAGGAACTTGACAGGGTGACGTCTGGTGTCGTGAGGGGCGTTGACGCCGGAGCCTCGTCGGCAGCAGTTGGAACGGTGCTCTCAGACATCGTGCAGATGGCGACCGCTTGTGCTGGCGTGACCGGCGGCACCGCGGCCAAGGTGCACGCCGCCAACGGCGCGTACGACAATATTGAGAACGATGCAGCCGGCCAAGTGACACTTAGCGGGCAGCAGAACACACCCGACAGCCGCCGCGAAGACCACGTGCACGGGTAGAGGGTACTCATGGGACAGGCGCTCAACACCACGGTTAATGGGTCGTCCGGCACCTGCGTGGCTGCCGCCGACTGGCTGCACACGGTGGCAGACGCGGGACACCGCGCGGCGGGCAACGTCCGTTCCGCTCACACCACCGCTGAAGCTGGCTGGCAAGGACCCGCGAGCCAGGCTTTCATGGACGCGATCAACAACGTCGACGTCGTCTCCGACGAGATGGGCGAATGGGCGACTCGCACCGAGCGCGGTTTGCGCGACTTCGCCTCGTCGCTGGACGCGGTAGTTGCCAGCATGCAGGACGCCCTCGCCAAAGCCACCGCGGGCGGCTTGGCTGTGCAAGGGCCGTTCATCGTCGAGCCCGATCCGATCACGACGCCTCAGCCAGGCACGCCCATTAAGGTGTGCATGGCGAACAATGTCACCGGGATCGTCGGCACCTACGGCGGGGACATCAAGGCGTACAACGCCGAAGTAGCCGTCTACAACGGCAAGGTGGCCGTCTACAACACCTGCAAATCAATCGTCGATGCGGCTCGTACCGCTGAGGGCAACGCCCACGGAGCACTCCGGCAGGCCATCCAGCCGCCTCCGCAGGGACCACAGATTGACACGTACCAGGTCGGCACTACCACGATCTCCCGAGTCAACGGGTACATCAAGACCTTCGAGAACCCTCGCGCGGAGAACCTTCTTAAAGCGCAGCGCTCTGACGCTGCCGGGAAGTTCTTCGACAGTTGGGCGCTCGGCACCCAAAGTACCTGGACTGAAGCTGACAAAGACCTGGTCAAGTGGGCTGGCGACGAGGCCCGCAGCAACAAGGCCGCTTACGAAACTAAAGCTCAGCAGTACGGCCAATACGTCGAAAAAGTGCCCGAGCCGATCCGCAAACTCATTTCGGCGTATCCCGGCAAAAGCTTAATTCACAATCTCCCCGATGACGCCAGCATGGGCCTCAAAGCAGGCCAGAAACTCCTTCGTGGCATGCCGTACGTCGGCAGTCTCATCACCGCCGGGACCGAAGCGTTCAGCGCCGCGAAGGGTGAGCAGAGCTGGGGCAAGGCAGCGGCCGACACTGGCGGCATTATCGGCGGTGGTGCGCTCGGCGGCATTGGCGCCAGCGCGCTGGCCGGCGCGCTCTACGGTGCACCCCTCGGCCCCGTCGGCTCGTTCGTCGTGGGTACGGTCGGCGGGATTGCCGGAGCCATCGGTGGGCAAGCTGTTGCAGATTGGCTGGTGCCGAGTTGAGCGAGAGGCCAGAGCACGTGACACCCCATCCACCTGAGGGTGACGAGCCACCGTTGGAGAGCTTGCCGCCGCGTCCTGACAGCGAGATCGGTGAACCGTTCCCGCCGCATGGCCTGTCCTACATGCGCGGTGACGCACCCGACCCCGAGTTTGACTCGAACCGTGAACGACGGCTGTCGCGGAAGCCACTGCCACCGCCCGGCCTCGGCCCGGTCCTGGCGTGGCACCGGGAAAGTCCTCGGGGCAAGGTTGTCCTGGTCCTGAGTGGTGTCGGGTTAATGCTGGTCATCGTGGCCGCAATCTCCGTTTTCAGCGGGAGCGGCCTGTCAGCGTTCACCTACTGGCAGATGTGGGTGTTCGTGGTCGTCGGCACCGTGCTGATGTCCAGCCCCTTCAGCTCTATGACCTATGCCGCAGGAGCCGACTGGCTTCTCGTCGAACGGACCCGCTGGGGCATCAAGAAGCGCATGTGGGTGGACCTCTACGAGCTGACCAAAATCGACGCTTCTTACGGCGGCACTACGTTTCACCTGTGGCTCTACGACAAGGACCTCGGGTTCGGCCGAAGTCTCGAAGAACTCCAGCGCGACCGCAAAATTTGGGATCTCGTCTACAACGGGATCTTGCATTCGGTGGCCAACGGTGCTCAGGTCAGCGTCCAGGCCATTGGCATACTCAAGCTCAACGAGACTCCGGCGCTGCGGCTGCGGGAGTCGGCCCGGTCGTCTGGGGAGGAGTAGAGGGGCACGATAGCACACCGCTCGTCTGATGACCTCCGCTAAAACGCAAGAATTCCAAAAGGCGACACTTGACCTTCTAGGACTCGCTTACACCACGGAAGAATCGACACTTCTCTCTCCTCAAAGGCGTCATCAAGGATCGACGGTATCGATTCCACCTCTAGCAATGACTGTAGAGTTCCGTAATCCTGGTCCGATCTGTCAACACAACTTACGATAAAGTGAGCCGCGGCGACTGCCTCATGGTGTAGGTATCTAAAGGTCGATTCTCTTGCGATCGCCGCCACGGTGCCAGCCGATGAAATGAAAGTACGCGCTTGTGCTAGCGTAAGTTCGCCGGGCGCTCGAAGTGCGTTCAATTTCAAGTGAAGTAGGTCTGCCCGCAACGCAAGTTCGATGTCGTTATCCTCGCGTGCCAGTTTCCGCAGAGCATTGCAACGTGTCGCGCAGGCGGGATAGTCATTATTCCTAGCTGCATCATAACGTATTTGGTCGTAGTGCTCACTAAAGCTCCGTGGCTCTCGGGAGTCTAGAACTGGAATCCAAAAGTAGTAGAATTGATGATTCTCTGCGTAGGCTTTCTGGAACTCGTCATGTCTTGAGTTAACGGCAAATAACTTGATGAGGTCAGTGACAGCTGCTTGAGCCGTCACCCTCGCCAATGCTGCGTTAGCTTCCATACTCAGGAGGGGCAGGCCGGTCTTACTGAACTGGCCATAGTCCTGGAACTTAGCAATTTCTTCATTACTTAGCGCACCCATCTCAGATTGAATATTCCAACGTCCTTCACTGCCAGTGATTGTCGTAGCATGACGTGCCCCGCTGAGCGCAAAAGCCTTACCGCAAATATTACTGGCTTGTTGCTCACCTTTTCCAAACGCATCGCGTGCCCAGAGGTACAGTTCGGTGGCGTTCTTCCAATCTCCCTCTTTGGCCCTGGCTTCTGCTGCTCGAAGAAAAGCCTCTCCGAGCCAAAGGCTCGGCGGCTCAGGCCAACTCCACAGCAGTTGCATAGTGGCGAAGGCGAATGTAAATAGTTCTGCTGCTGGTTTAATCTTGACAATTAGCAAGGCATCGTTCTCAAGTAGCCGTGCCCATACTCGGTGTTCGAGATCATCGTCGTTAACATTTTGATTCGCCACGCCGGCTATCGCGTGCAAATTTGTCGCATATCGTAGGTGATCGCCGTCACTAGCGTAATCGCTTGCAGCTGAGGCGTAGGCCAGTTCCGCATGATCGAGATCAAGATCTTTTAATTGTCCAAGCGCTTTCTTTGACGCTTCGGGCAACGCACCGCCTGTGTAGAGAATTTGCCAGACATGCAATAGACGGCCTCTCTGGTCGAAGGCTTGGTTGTGAATTCCATCAAACTTACCAAGGATGGTAACGACCCGACCAAGGTTGCAGTCGTACCGCTCGTCGTCAGAGATACTCGATAGTCGGTTTAAAGCACAGTCAACGTGGGCATATTCACCGTTGATTGCACCTTGCAGCGCCCGGCCTATCAGGGCATCAGGCACCGAAAAACCGAAGGCTGCCAAAATTGAGATGATGGCGTCCTGCTTCATGTCTCCTGCAAGTAGAACACCGACTAGTTGGTGCGTCAGGCTATGCATACGCCATTGCTCGTCATCGCTTTTCAAGAGCCGCAACCGTCGCAACTCGGCGAAGCCTACAGCGAACGGATAGCCGGGTGTCGTAGGTGCGACACCAAGTCGAGTTAGAAGAATGTCGTGACTGTCGGATAGCAGTGACAATGGAATAGCGTACGACAAGGTCTGCGCCAGCAGCCACAGCAGCAGCAAAGCTTCCGGGCATTCATCAGTTAGCCGATTGAGCATCTCTAAGTAGATAAACGTCAATGAACGCTCTGTGCTTGAACCAGGCCGGGAATCATAGGCTACGCCCGCCTGTAACTGTTGTTGCGCGACAAATACTGGCACCTGCATCCATCCGTCGTTGATAAGGCCGGAGGCATGGTCGATTGCTAGCGGCAAGTTGTGCAACTCAACCGCCAACAGTGAGCACTCGTCATCGGTTGCCCGTTCCGGCTCGATAAGCATCCGGGCAAGCCCTGCCGCCTCGGCAGGCAGCATCTCGTCAACTTCGACGAGGCGATACGGGCATCGTAAGGCTAGCTCGCCGTAGTTAGAAGTGAGCACAAAGAGAGTGGTTGGCTTGTGCGAGATGATCGCTTCTACGATCTCGCCGTCGGCCACGTCGTCCAACAGGACAACCGGCTGGCCGTTCTTTGGGTTGGCAATGTAGCTCGTGAAGTCGCGCGCTAACTGCGCGTCTTCACGTCCGACAGTTGGTATGTCGCGTAGGGAAAGCTCACGGGCAATGGACTGATACAAGGCACTAGAAGATGAGGCATCAAGGCGGAAGGAATCACGCCCACTGGCTTCCATCTGGGCAACAAGTTCGCTAGCTAGCCTTGATTTGCCCGTACCGCGGCTTCCTACGAAACATACGACGCCTTGGGGGAGTTCTTTGGCGGCTTGCCAGAATTTCTGTTCGAGCGGCTCGCGGTGAATGAAGGTGCTGACCTTGTCGGCATCTTTAGGTGGCAACTTTGCGAGTGTGGGCTCAGTTACGTCACCAGGACACAGGTGTGCGGCAATCTTCTGGCAAGCATCTGCAAAATCTTTTTGACCAGCACTGACCTGGACTCGATATTTTTCGACTGAGTGGCGCGCAAGGTACTGTTTGCGCGCTGTGAGATCTCCAGTCAAGGTTTCATCTTGAAGAAGATTAAAGTACACCCGCACAAGATTGCGATACTGCTCGATCTTGTCGGCGAGACTCAATGAGCGGCGAGTTCCGTCCCGTGGTTGCAGCTGATCAATGCGTTCGCCCAGAGTTTCGGCAAGGGTATTCCACAGGCGTCCGGGCGTCTGATCTAGATCGAGGCCAAGCACTTTGGCGAGAGCAGCACCCTTGCCCTGAAGGAATTTTACAAAGTCTTCGTCAGACCGCGCCGCACCCTCGTCTTTCGCGAAAGAACGCAGGCTGTTATAGACCTCTGCAAAAGTGGCTCCCGCACTCTCGGTCACGCAACCATCCTCCCTGCCCCAAAGTACGAACTATACCCTAGGTGCCTTGCAAGAGTTTTGACATATATTTACTGAAATGTTACAAACATAACAGTAAAGGCAACTGTTATGTCAGAAAATAGTCCACGAAAACGTCGAGAATATGAATTTGTTCAGCGATACACATCTAACGATCCCAGAAGCGAAGAAGCGACCGCAGCGCGAGGCGGTGCGCCACCGACGCCAATGGAGTTGGCTGTGTGGTTTAAGCGCGTACCCGGACCAAGGTTTGACTCTTACGACGTGGAGACACTCGCAGGATTGATTGAACGTGACGAAGTGCCACCCGATTTTGACGTAAACCTATTTTATCAGCAGATGGCACAACCTCGGCCTGCCGACCGCCAGATCGGCCACTCGCCACAAGTTCCACCGGAAGCGGAGCCTGCTCAGCCTGAGTATCCAGCTGCACCGCAACCGCCGACTGACCCGTACGACCCAACTGGTCAGTAGCCTCCGTGCGTTGCGGCCAAAGCACCTTTGACCTGCGCAAACGTAGTGGTCACAAGCGGCGGCCAGCCTACGACCGGTCATAACTCGATTCGGCGGCCGCCTCCTGGTCTAGTAGTTGGCGTCAGGCAGTCACGGCAACCAAGCGTCCGCCGGAACTGCATCCCCCGCTCAGAGGTAGGGGAGGTGTACACCTCACATGAAGCAAGGTTCTGGCTCCATCATCGGCCGTGTTGTCGGCATTGTTGCTGGCCTCTTGGTACTCGGGCTGTTTTTGCGGCTCATTGCGGGCATCCTTACCCCGGTGTTGCCCGCCGCGTTGTGGCAGGCCATTTCGGCCGGCTGGGACAACCTGTTCGGCATGGTTAGCCCAGCACTTCCGGCCATTGGAGCCGCGGTTGTCCTCGGTGGCATTTGCTGGGTTGTCGTCGGCCGACGCCGCTAGCCCTCTCGTCGTCTTTATTATTCTCATCCTCGTTGGAGACTTTCATGTTCTTCTTTATGCTGCTATTTTTCTGCCCGTTCGCCTTGTGGATCTTCCTTTCGGTGCTCAGCCACGTCATGGTCTGGCTGGTGGTGGTTGGGGTGCTGGTGCTGGCCGTCTGGCTGGTTGTGCGCATGGTCAAGCGGTGACCACTGAGGTGCTGGTGCTGGTTGCCAGCTCGGCCGGCTACATCATCGGCCGAGGGCACCAGTGGTTTCGTACCGCCCGCTACCTGATGGGCACCGACAAGAAGAAGGGAGTCCGCAAGTGAACAGTACCCCGAACCCGCCCCCAACTGGTGATCTGGCAGTCCAGCTGCGGCGGTTGAGCAAGCTGCTGGCGTCGACGGTTGAGCGGCTGGAGAAAGCAGAGGAAACCACAGCGCTCACCTTGTTCATCCAGGACGAGCTGTGCCAGCACGTCGAGCGGCTGCTCGACTACGTCGCCGAGCACCGCAAGCAGGTGCGGGCCACCGTGATGGCCGCCGATGTGTTCGCCAATCCGACGGCACACGAGGAATACCAACCCGAATGAGAGAGGACAAGACGACGAACGAAACAGGGGTGGGTGCGGCTGGACCGCACCCACCGGAGTCCAAGCGATACAAGACGATCCTGGCTGATCCGCCCTGGGATATCCAGCAGCAGGGCGGCTACGGGGCCGGACGACACTACCCGCTGATGTCCATCGACGAGATTTGCTCGTTGCGAGTCGATCGGCTGGCGGACGACAACGCCCATCTCTGGTTGTGGACCACGAACGCGGCGCTTCCGGCCGCGCAGGATGTCATCCAGGCGTGGGGTTTCCGTTACGTCAACCTCGTTACGTGGGTCAAGCCGCGGCTTGGCCTGGGTGTCTACCTCCGTAACGCGAGCGAGCAACTGCTGTTCGCGGTGCGAGGTAGAGCGCCGATCTTGTACCGGAGCCAGCCGACCTGGCTGTTCGCACCGGTACAGGAGCACTCCCACAAACCCGAAGAGGCGTATGCCGTCATTGAGCGGTGTTCGCCTGCCCCTCGGGTTGAGTTATTCGCCCGTCGCACCCGGCCGGGGTACGACGTGTGGGGCAACCAGGTGAGCTGTGATGTGGCGCTCTGAGGCACGACGGTGACCGGAGATAGGGCGGCTGCGGCCGTGCAGCGGGCGGTGACGTCGGTGGCCTACGGGTGTCGAACGAGGTCGCGGGGTTGCTGTTGCAGGATCTCCGCGCACCACGCGCCTGAGCTTCGGTTGTCGTGAAATATACAACTGTCACCAGGGGTCCCACCGTCTTCGGCTCGCTAGATCGCTTGACACGGCTTTTGTTTACAGGCACAAGAACAAGTAGAGGCTATTGCGCTGCTGAGACGCTGACGAATAAGGCCACTGGCCGGTCATCTCGCCGCGACGCTTAGAGATTTATTACTTTTCACGATGCTACGCGAAAGGAGGAGTTTGCTATGCCCAAAAACCAACGGGAGGTTCGGATACGCGGAACACAACGCGAGGTAATTGACGCGGACTTGATGGCGCAGATCGTCATCATGCTCGGTCGGCAACTCAAGCAGGAGACTATGACCGACACGGCGCCGGACATGGCTGAGAACGACGATCAGGATGACGGGAGTACATCGTGATCCTCTTCGCCGTGTTGCTCTGCGGCTGTGCCGTGTTGTTCGTCGTGGTGCTCGGCGCACAAGCGTGGGAGGCGGACCGCTGGTCTCGATCGCTTGTGCGCTACCGGCTGGGCCTGCCCCGTAACCTGACCGCCAGAGACGTGGCTGCCTGGTTGAGCCAGATCGGCGCGCACACAGTGCCGCCCCGTTTCTCGCTCCTTCAGACGTGGCCGGTGGCGGTCGAGATCGAAGCCAGCAGTAAGGGCATCACGCATACGGTGTTGGTGCCGGAGGGACGACATGCGGCAGTGCTGGCCTCGCTGCGAGCGTCGTTGCCCGGTGTTCGCGTCGACGTCCTGCCCGGCGATGAGCCGGCCGCGGTCTACCAGGCCGGAGTTGAGCTCCGCCTGACCAGTCATACTGCTCCGCTCGGTGATGACCGCGCCGTGACCGCTGCCAACGGCGCCTTGGCCGCCTTGCAGCCGTTGCCCTCAGGCAGTGCCGTCCGCGTGCAGTGGCTGTTTGCCGGTGTCCGGGCCAGCAAGTCAGTGGGTACCGGGACGGACGCGCTGCGGCTGTTCGCCGGGGCGACCCCCGACGACCACAACCTGCTACGCGACCAGCGACAGAAGCAGCGAGCACCGCTACTGGTTGCTACCGGTCGGATCGCGGCCAGTGGGCCGAGCAAAGCACACGCCTTCGGCGTCATCCACCGGATCGTGGGCGCGCTGCGCGTCTTGGAAGCACCCGGCGCGCACTTTCTGTGGCGGATAGTCCCGAGCTGGCTTGTACGCCAGCGCATAGCGACCCGCCAAGTCCCCTTGCTCGCCTGGCCACTGACGTTCAACGCCTTGGAAGCGGTCGGCGCGGCAATGTTTCCCCTCGATGGCGTGGCCCTGCCGGGGTTGCGTTCGGGCACCAGCCGCCGAATACCGCCGTCGCCCGATCTGCCCCGCACTGGCGTCGTGATCGGCGAGACCAACTACCCCGGCATCACACAGCCGCTGGCCATCCGGCCCCGCGACCGCACCATGCATACATACGTCCTTGGGCCAACCGGCACTGGAAAATCGACCCTGCTTGCCAATATGGCCCTGAGTGAGATCAACGCTGGCTACGGTGGAATCGTCGTCGATCCCAAGTCTGACCTGATCACCAGCATCCTTGAGCGATTTCCTGAGCATCGTCTGAAGGACTTGATCGTACTGGACCCGAGTGACCTGAACTATCCAACAGGCTTTAATCCGCTAGCTATCGGTGGTGGTGAGCACGAACGCGAACTGGCTGCCGAGACCATCGCGCACGTCCTAAAAGACATCTTTCGTGAGAACTGGGGACCTCGCACCGACGACATATTGCGAGCCGCCCTGCTGAGTCTCGTGCGGATTCCGGCACCCAACGGCGAGCCGTTCGCGATGACCGAAATTCCGGAGCTGCTGACGAATGTTGGTCTGCGACACTACGTCGCGAACCATCCGAAGCAGCATGACCGCTGGCGGGATTACTGGCGAGAATATGACCAACGCTCGGAGGCTGAGCAGTTGAATATGGTCGGCCCGGTCTTGAATAAGCTGCGGGCATTTACTCATCGCACGAGTTTGCGTCTGATTCTCGGGCAAGCACGCGGAGTCGATCTCAACGAGATATTCACAAAGGGAAAGATCGTGCTGGTGCCCCTGTCCGACGGGTTGATCGGCACGGAGGCTGCTAGTTTGGTGGGGTCACTGCTGGTTGGTAGCGTTTGGCGCGCAGCATTACGACGAACCGCTGTACCGTCCGAACAACGGCGGAAGACTTTCGGCGTATTCGATGAGTTTCAAAACATCGTTCGGATGAGCAACGACGTAACGGATATGCTAGGGATGGCTCGGGCTCTCAATTTTGGGCTAACCCTGGCTCACCAGTACGCCAAACAGGTGCCGGAAGCCGTCCGGGCAGCCGTACTCGGAACCGCACGAACGCAGATCTTCTTTCAGACCGAGTACGAGGACGCGCAACTGGTCGCCAAGCGCGTGGCACCTGTGCTCATCGCTGACGACCTGATGGGGCTCGGCGCGTATGAGATGGCCGCGCGGTTGTGTGTGGATGGACAGACTCGGCCGCCGGTCACTGGTCGCACGCTGCCGTTGTCCGCAGCCATCCGGGACGCTGTAGCGCTCCGCCGCAACCTAGCCGGCATCCACGGCGTTGCTCGTGCCGAAGTTGAAGCCGGGCTGCTCGCTCGCGCTCACGCCACACGTGGCACGCGACCGATCCGGCTCGGCGAGATCCCGACAAATGGAGGCATCGTATGAGCCGCCGAGCCCTTGACTTCGACGTTGATGTCGCTGCGCTGCTCCCAACCGGCCTGACCTTGGAAAATCGGGCGATAGCAGCCGGGCAATACCGCCTCTTGCAAGGAGAGTCATTATGACGCCGACACCACCCCCGAAGCGGGTACGGGCTCGACACCTCGCCTGGGTCGCCGAGCGCCTGAGTCCCCGTGACTGGCAGGTTCTGGAGACCGTGAACCGGTTGCACCTCGTCACCGGTTTTCAGGTCGAGCGCCTCCATTTTGTTGATCTTGCTGGGCGCTCCCGCATCGTCACCCGCTCACGATCCTTGGCGCGACTTGCCGAGTGGCGGGTGTTGCACCGGTTGCCGCGTCGGGTTGGTGGCGCAATGCGGGGATCCAGTGTGGCCGTGTACGGCCTGGGGATCGCCGGGCAACGCCTACTGGCGGTACGGACGAATAGTAGTAGCAATCCTCCTTCGGTTCGACCAGCACGCGTACCAAGCGACCGGTTTGTCGCGCACATCGTGGCGGTTAGTGAGTTATATGTAGAACTCCGCGAGGCCGAGAGAACCAACTCGCTGATACTCCGCAATTTTACCACTGAACCGGGCGCGTGGTGGCCGAACTCACGGGGCGGCTGGCTAAAGCCGGACGCGTTTTTAGTCACAAGCAACGGGCGAGTTGATCAACTGTTTTGGGCGGAGATAGATCGGGCAACGGAAAGCCTTGCCACGATTGATCGGAAGCTGCGGACCTACGTGGACTTTGTGAACCGGGGCGGCCTTGGCCCACGGTCAGCAGTACCCCGCGTACTCGTGACCGTGCCGCATGAAGTGCGACGCGCCGGGATCGTCCGGGTAGTCAGTCGCCTGCCGGAACCAGCAAGCGAACTGGTGCTGGTGACCGTCGATCGTGACGCCGTCGTGGCGTTGCTAAAGAGCCTGGCGGGACTGCCTCCGTAACGACACCAACTACCTGTATCCCGAAAATGGGACGACCGTGGTATAGTAAGGGGGATAAGCGGAGGACCAGATGGACCAACCAAGCGCCCCGTCAGCATCGACGTTAGGGAGCTTCCTGAAACAAGCACGAGAGCGTGCCCAGCTTAGCCTTAGTGACCTTTCAGAGATTACGTGTGTTCCTCGGAACACTATCCATCGCCTAGAGCGAGACGAGGTGCTTCACCCTTCGATCTTCGTTCTACTTGCGCTGGTCAACGCTCTTGAACTCAAGACACTCGATGTACTTGCGCTTCTTGGCGTTGATCAAGCAGCCCAGCTACCAGACCTCGCAACCTACTTGCAGATCAAGTATCCGCAAGTACCGGAGGCAGCACGCACTGAAGCGCAACGGCGATTGGAAGAGATCCTGCACAAGCACGAGCATAGCAACAAGAACGCCCCCTAATGCACGGAGAATTAACCTAAAACTACACCCCCGCGAAAGGAGGTGAATTTGCGATGACTGCGAACAATAAGAAAAGCGTGATCGATCAGATCCGCGACATTGCACCAAAGCGGGCACTGACACTCGGTGACGCTTACCAACTGGCAGAGGAGCAAGCCAAACAACTGCTCCGCTTACTTGATATAACAGCGCCACACGTTAGCTATGACGGCCTCCTGGCGCTACCCGACATTACGGTCGTAGTCGAGCCAAAGTACAAGATGAAACACCTTGTGGGCATCAGCCGTCACAAAGACGGTAAATGGCTCATCCAAGTAGACAAGAATGATGTCCACGGACGGCGGCGCTACACGCTGGCCCACGAGCTGAAACACGTCATTGATGACGGTCTCGACACGATGCTATATGCCAATCTGGGCTACGGCGACCCTGACATCAGAAGTCAGCAGATCGAGACACTGTGCCAGTACTTCGCGGCGTGCTTCCTGATGCCGAGGACGTGGGTCTCTGCTGCCTGGCTTAACGGCATACGCGACGTTCGCAACCTGGCATCTCTGTTCCAGGTTTCGGTGAGCGCCATGGAGATACGGCTCAAGTATCTTGGCCTCTGGGATAGCGAGCCCGGTCGCGCGACGCGGACTTATTTCAGCCAGGTTCGCGCACCGTTTACGGCATCGATCGATAAAAATTTGGTGGATTGCATATAGAGAGTTATAACTCGACTGCAAGGAGGGTAACAATGACCAAAACAAGTAGAGACGTTCGAGACGCCACGATGGGGGTCGGGCGTCGGAAACGAGCAGTGCTGTACCTGCGGGTGTCGACGCCAAGCCAGGTGAACACCGACTACAACCCGGAGGGCATCTCGATTCCCGCTCAGCGCGAAGCAGGCCAGCGCAAGACTGCCGCACTGGGCGCGGACATCGTGAAGGAGTTCATCGAACCGGGCAAGACGGCTACCAGCATCGACAAGCGACCGGTGTTTCAAGAGATGATGGCGTGGCTGAAGGACCACAAGGACATCGACTACGTCATCGTCTACCATTTCAACCGGATCTTCCGGAACAGCATCGATGCGGCGATCACCAAGAAGGAACTCGCCAAGCACGGTGCCCGGATCGTCTCCACCATCCTCGACATGGGCGAGTCGCCCGAAAGTTCGATGGTGGAGTCGATCATCCACGCGGTTGATCAGTACCAGTCACAAGCCAGCGGTGCCGATATCCGCTACAAGATGAGTCAGAAGGTCAAGAACGGTGGAACCGTAGGCCAGGCCAAGACCGGCTACCTCAACGTGCGGGAAACGAAGCCAGAGGGCGGCGAGATTCGGACCATCTCCGTCGATCCCGTGCGCGGCCCACTGGTGGCCAAGGCGTTCGAGCTGTTCGGCACCGGTCAGTACAGCGGAACGCAAGTGCTCCAGACGGTCACGGCCGCTGGGTTGACCAGCCGCGGTACGCGTCGCCGGCCGACGAAACCACTCAGCCTGAACACGCTGTACTCGATGCTCAGCGACCGTTACTACGTGGGCTATGTGTCCTACGACGGGCAGGAGTACAAGGGGCGACACGAGCCCCTCATCACCGAAGAACTGTTCGACCGGGTACAGCGGGTGCTCGTACTGCGCGGCGGAGGTGGCACGCGGGAACGGCGACACAACCACTACCTCAAGGGGGCACTGTGGTGCGGTCGCTGCGGCAGCCGCTGCATCATCATGCCGGGCAAAGGCAACGGAGGGACCTACTTCTACTTTCTGTGTCGAGGCCGCCAAAAACACGCCTGTGACCAGCCGTACATCGCGGTGCATGACATCGAGGCCAAGGTTGAGCAGCACTACGCCACGGTTCGCCTAACGGAGGATTTCCGGACCACGGTACGTCAGCTGCTTGACGACACACTGTTATATGAGCTTGGCAGCATGGACGCGCTGCGCAAGCGTCTGAAGGGCCGCTTGGCCGAGTTGGACACCACGGAAGATCGCTACGTGGAGCTCCTGGATGACCCCGCGTGGCCACGCGCCAAGATCAAGCAGAAGATTGCAACCATCGAGGTCGAGCGGCGAGAGATCAACGATCAGCTCACCGACACAGCAAGCAAGATCGACCGAGGGCGCGAGTTCTTCACACTGGCGCTCAAGCTGCTCAGTGACCCGCAGAAGTTCTACCGCGAGGGTGGCTCCGCTGTGAGGCGGGCCATGAACAAGGTCATCTTCGACAAGCTCTACGTCGATGGCGACGAAATCAGCGGCCAGGACTTCACTGAAGGGCTTCACGACCTCGTTGAGGCCGATCGGACGTACTACCGGCGCGAACGGCCTGTGAGCGCCGTGTTGGCCGACACAGGGACAGCTCGGGCCGCTGCTGAGGGGTGGAACGCAATCAGCCCCCTCACGAATGAGGGGGCTGATTGGGCCGAAGCTACCGGGACGGACCTGCTTGACCTGGCCCTTGCGGACTGTGGTTCAAGTAAGGCCGTCATGGTGGAGCTGAGGGGAATCGAACCCCTGACCTTCTCGATGCGAACGAGACGCGCTACCAACTGCGCTACAGCCCCTGGTAAACCTTGAGCCCCTTACTTGGTGCTCGTAGAGCTTATCAGCGCGCTACGAGCACCTCGCGGCGGGGGTCACTCCCCGACGGCGCGGCGGTACGGGCTGGTCCCGGGCTCGTCGAGTTCCTCGAAGGCCGGGTCCTCGTCGTCGAGGTCGACCACGACGGCCTGGCGGCGGATGCGGGACATCGGGGACGGCTTGCGTTCCACGATCTCGCGGCGTTGCGGGGCGACCACCTCGACGTCGTCCTGCTCGCGGGCGTCGTCGCGCTCGGGGGCGGGGCGCCCGGCGACCGGGTGGGCGGCCGGCTCTTCGTCGGCGATCGGGCGCTCGCTGGTGCGGCGCGGGGCCCGCGTGCTGCTGTAGCGCGCCATCCGCCGCTGCCGGATCTCGTTCTCGATGCGGACCTGGCGGCGCAGGTAGCCGAGGTAGCCGACGAGGACCACGTCCACGACCGCGTGCCCCCACCAGACGATGGGCAGCACGAAGCCCGCGAAGGCGGCCGAACCGGCGGCGACCACCAGCAGGATCACCACGATCCGCTGGCGGAAGGCGTACTTGGCCCGCGCGGCGATGTCCGCGGCCTCGGGGTCGAACCCGCCTCGGCCGGGGCGGTAACTCGCGCGGCGCTCGCGCACGGGCTCGTCCCGGACCGCCCGCGAGGGCTGCGGCAGTGGATCTGGCTCGAGTTCCTCGTCTTCGTCGAGGTCGGCATCGAGCTCCGCCTCGAGTTCGGCGAGGTCTTCCTCCACCGAAGGCTTCGCACTGTCGGACATGGCGAACTCCTCCTGTCCCTCGTTGCGAGAGCTCCCGCTGCGCACGACCCGCGCGGCCAGCGCGGAGGTAGGCGTTCGCGCGACCTGCTGGCGCTTCCGGGCCACCATGGGCACGAGAACGACGAGCCATGCCGCGGCGAGCGCGACGATGATCACCGAACTGGGCATCCCCCGTCACCTCCCCCGATCCTCTGCTGTAGTCACGCTAGCCACAACAGTCACACAGGAGGCGCAGACTCGCCGACTTCGATCACGAAAAACCGCCACCGGATTAGGTGAATCTCACAGTATGTGGTAACGCGTGATCAGGCCCCGACCCGTAGTCACCACGAAGGGTGACGGTCAGGCGTAGCCGGCGCGGCCCGTCGACACGAGCCGGGACACGAGGCCGTCGCCGGTCTCCTCTTTCGTCACGGCGAAGCAGAGGTGGTCGCGCCACGCGCCGGCGACGTCGAGGTACCGCTCGAACAGGCCCTCCTGCCGGTAGCCGGCCTTGATCAGCACGCGCAAGCTGGGGTTGTTCTCGGGTCGCACGGTGGCCTCGAGACGGTGCAGCCCGGCGGCTTCGAAGGCGTGATCCGTCACGAGCGCGACGGCCGCCGTGGCCACTCCGCCGCGCACGATCTCGGACGACACCCAATACCCGATCCAGGCCGAGCGCAGCGACGCGCGGATGACGTTACCCACCGTGATCTGGCCGGCGAACCTTCCATCGACCGTGATCGTGAACGGCAGGCACTGGCCGCGCCGCGCGAGCCCCCGGAGCGCCGCCCACTGCGAGGGCCACGACCAGAACGCGTTGCGGTCCGGCCACGGCCCGATGCCCGTCGGCTCCCATTGCTCCAGGTGCGCGCGGTCGCGCAGCCGGATGCGGCTCCACTCGCCCGCGTCGCGCAGGCGCACCGGGCGCACCTCGACGATCCCGGCCGGCACCCGGAGCCGTCCGGGCTTGCCCGGCCAGCCGGGATGCCGGCTCTCCACCGGGTAGGTCACGGCAGCCACCGATGAGCCCGCTACGCCCGCTGCGCGAGGAAGGTGACCTTGACCTGCTCGCCCGCCGCGACCTCGGTGAGGTCCTCGTCGACGTTGATCAGGCAGTTCGCCTCCGCGAGCGACGCCAGCAGGTGCGCCCCGGACGTGCCGAGCGGCTGCACCAGGTACTCACCGTTGGCCTCGTCGCGCAGGAGCTGCCCGCGAAGGTAGCCGCGTCGGCCCTTGGTCGACGTGATCGGTGAAAGCAGGCGCGCGCCGACGATCCGCCGGTGCGGGTTGCGGGTGCCGCGCGCGGCGCGGATCAGCGGCCGCACGAGCACCTCGAACACCACCAGCGCGCTCATCGGGTTGCCCGGGATGAGGAACGTCGGCACGGAGTCCGGCCCGAGCCGGCCGAAGCCCTGCACCGAGCCCGGGTGCATGCCGACGCGTGTCATGTCGATGCGGCCGAGCTCAGACAGCGCGCCGTGCACCTCGTCCCCGCTCATGCCGCCGGCGCCGCCCGCGACCACCACGATCTCCGACATCAGCAGCCGGCCTTCGACGATCTCGCGCAGCCGCTTCGGGTCGCTCGACACGATGCCGACGCGGCTCACCTCGGCGCCCGCGTCGCGAGCGGCCGCGGAGAGCGCGTACGAGTTGACGTCGTAGACCTGGCCGACCGACGGCGTGCGGTCGATGTCCACCAGCTCGTCGCCCACGGACACGATCGACACCCGCGGCCGCGGGTAGACCAGCACCTTCGCCCGGCCGACCGCGGCGAGCAGGCCGACCTGCGCGGAGCCGATCGTGTCGCCCTTGCGCACGGCGACGTCGCCGATCTGCACGTCCTCGCCCGCGCGGCGCACGTAACCCGCCGAGGGCACGGAACGGTGCACGCTGACCTTGGCCTGGTGGCCGTCGGTGTAAGCGGTCGGCACGACGGCGTCGGCGAGCGTGGGCAGCGGCGCGCCGGTGTCGACGCGCACCGCCTGGCCGGGCTGGAGCCGCCGCGGCTGCCGCGAGCCGGCCGGGATCTCCCCGACCACGGGCAGCTGCACCGGCTCGTCCCCGGCCGTGCGGACGTCGACGCTGCGGACCGCGTAGCCGTCCACCGCGGCCTGGTCGAACCCGGGCAGCGCGTGTTCCGCGACGACCTCTTCCGCGCAGAGCAGGCCCTGCGCCTCGGAGATCGCCACGCGCACCGGACGCGGGCGCACCGCCGCGTCCAGCGTCAGCGCGATCTGCGCGTCGACGGAGCGAAACTCCGCCGACGGCTCGGCCGGCTCGGCGCTCGCGTCGGCCTGGGCAGCGTCGAGGGAGTCCGTCATGGGCGTTCGGTCCCGATCCGTTCGGTCAGCCACGCCCGTAACGATGGCCCGTAGTCGGGGGTTTCCAGCGCGAAATCGACGGCGGCGCGCAGGAAACCACCCGGATTCCCCAGGTCGTGTCGCCCGCCGCGGTGCACCACGATGTGCACGGGGTGTCCCTCGTTGATCAGCAGGGCCACGGCGTCGGTCAGCTGCAGCTCGCCGCCGGCACCCGGCTCGATCCGCCGGATCGCGTCGAAGATCGCCCGGTCCAGCAGGTAGCGGCCGGCCGCGGCGTACGTCGAAGGCGCGTCCTCCGGCTTCGGCTTCTCGACCATCCCGTGCACCTGCTTGACGTCGGGATCGTCGGTGTCGGAGACGTCGAAGACGCCGTACGGCGAGATCTGCTCCTTGGGGATGTCGAACGCGCAGAGCACGCTGCCGCCGTGCTTCGCGCGCACGGCGGACATGCGGTCCAGCACCCCGACGGGCAGCACCAGGTCGTCCGGCAGCAGCACGGCGACGGCGGTGTCCTCGTCCGTCAGGTTCGCCTCGGCCTGCGCGACGGCGTGGCCCAGCCCCAGCGCCTGCTCCTGGATGGCCACCTCGACGTCGAGCAGCTCCGTGGCGCGGCGGACCTTCTCCAGCAGCTCGGTCTTGCCCTTGTCCTCGAGCGTCTTCTCCAGCTCGGGCTGCGGCTCGAAGTACCGGACCACGGCTTCCTTGCCCGGCGAGGTGACGATCACCAGCCGTTTCGCCCCGGCCGCGGCGGCCTCCGAAGCGACGAGCTCGATCCCCGGTGTGTCGACCACGGGCAGCAGCTCTTTCGGCACGGCCTTGGTCGTCGGCAGGAATCGCGTGCCGAGTCCGGCGGCAGGCACGATGGCGGTTCTGAACGTCTGGGTGGATGCGGCGCCCGTCATGGGCGCAAAGCCTAACCTGGTCGCATGCGGGCGCCGGGCAATGAGCACCTGAGCAAGGCGGAGTGGCGCAAGCGGATTCTGCGGGCGCGCGCCTCGCTGAGCCATTCGGAGCATGCCGAGGAGGCGGCCGCACTGGCCGAAGCGGCCGCGTCGGTGGCCACGCCGACCGTCTGCGCGTACCTGCCCTTCGGCACCGAGCCAGGCACCGTCTCACTGCTGGATTCCCTGGTCAGCGCCGGTTCCCGGGTGCTGCTGCCGGTGATCCCCGACGTTCCAGGCCCCCTCGATTGGGCGGTCTACACGGGTGCCGGCGAGCTGGTCCCAGGGCGGCTTCGCGGCGTCCGTGAACCTTCCGGAGCCAGGCTCGGCGTCGAGGCGGTCGGAGCGGCGGAACTCACCCTCGTGCCCGCGCTCGGCGTGGACCGCCGAGGCGTCCGTCTGGGCCGCGGCGCCGGCTACTACGACCGTTCGCTGGTCTTCGCGGCCCCGAGCGCATCTTTGCTGGCCGTCGTCCGGGCCGCTGAGCTGGTGGAATACCTCCCCGGCCAGCCGCACGACGTGCCAATGCACGGGGCGCTGACCCCGGCCGGCCTGATCCGGCTGCCCCGGTGTGAGGCGCCGGACAGCGTCGAGCCAGGTCCAGACCTTTAAAATGGAGCCGGGAACGCCTCACGGCGGCCCACGGCGTTACCTTCGTCACATCCTCGCTGCGCCACCCGGGCCGTCCGGGCGCGGAACAGGCACGGAGCGACACCCCGCGCGGACGGTCGGCCCACGACCGCGATACCACGTTTGACCAGCGCGGGAATACGCCGGTACCGTTGATTACTAGCACTCTCGTCGGACGAGTGCCAGCGCATGGAGGAGCACCAGTGCCCACGTATCAGTACGCCTGCAAGGAATGCGACCACCGGTTCGAGGCAGTGCAGTCCTTTTCCGATGCGAGCCTGACGGTCTGCCCCCAGTGCTCCGGCCCGCTGCGCAAGGTCTTCAGCTCGGTGGGCGTGGTCTTCAAGGGCAGCGGCTTCTACCGCACCGACTCCCGTGAAGCCGCCAAGTCGAGCACCTCGGCCACGCCGGCGAAGAGCGAGGGCAAGTCGGAGACCAAGTCCGAATCGAAGTCCGAGTCCAAGGCGCCGGCCAAGTCGTCTTCGGACAGCGGTAGCTCCTCCTCATCGTCCTCCTCGGGTACGACAAAAACGGCTGCTGCCGCTTCCTGACCCCTGGTTTGTCCACACGGGGGTAGTTGTCCACAGATCGCGGATCCGCCTCTTACGGCGCCCCGCCCAGCGTCCCTAACGTCGGTTTCGTGCGGCACCTCGCCGCACGAGGAACCGACGAGGGGACGACCGTGGACACCTTGCTCAGCCGCCTTCCCGCGCTGCCCGATCTGAGCCGGCTGCGCGGCCGCCGCGCCCGGCTCGTCCGCCGCTGGCTCGCCGCGGCCCTGCTGCTGGCCGGCCTGCTCCTGTTGATCCACCCCGCCTCGGCCCGTGGTGCGCCCGGCACCGCCACGGTCGTCTCCGCCCGCGATCTGCCCGCGGGCGCCACCTTGCGCGCCGCCGACCTCCGGCTCGCCGACCTGCCCGACGGAGTCCGGCCCGCCGGAGCGCTCGGCCGGATCGACGAGGCCGCCGGCCGGCTGCTGTCCGGTGCCGCGCGAGCCGGGGAACCCCTCACCGACGCACGAGTGCTCGGCATCCCCGGGGCGGGTGAGTCCGGCCGGGCGGCCGTGCCCGTGCGGCTCGCCGACGCGGGCGTCGCGGACCTGCTCCGGCCCGGCCAGCACGTCGACGTCGTGGCGGCACCGGACGCTCTGCATCCGGCGTCCGTGCTGGCCGAGGACGTGAGCGTGGTCACCGTCAGCCGTCCGGAGACCGGCGGCGGCCGGATGCTGGGGCCGTCCGACAAAGGCCCGCTGGTCCTGCTCTCACTCCCCGTGAGCGTGGCGACACAGGTGGCTGCCACTTCGCTGGAGCGACCCGTTACGGTTACTCTCCGCTAACCCGTTCCGGTTCCAGCGGGCGACGCCGTCCCCACCGAAGTGAGCGGCCGGACCCCGCCCCAGCTTGAGGAGTGGCAGTGCTGAAAGGCTTCAAGGACTTCCTGATGCGCGGCAACGTCGTCGACCTCGCGGTCGCGGTGGTCATCGGCGCCGCCTTCACCTCGATCGTCACGGCGTTCACCACCGGCTTGATCAAACCGCTGATCAACGCCATCGGCGGCAGCGACGCCGCGCAGGGCCTCGGCTTCAAGATCCTCGGCGCGAACCCGTCCACGTTCATGGACTTCGGCAGCGTGATCAACGCGGCGATCAACTTCGTGATCGTGGCGGCGGTCGTCTACTTCCTGATCGTGCTGCCGGTCAAGCACCTGCAGGAGCGGCGCAAGCGTGGCCAGGAGCCCGGCCCGGCCGAGCCGACCGATGTGGAGCTGCTGACGGAGATCCGCGATCTGCTGCGGGCGCAGGCCACCGGCAAGAACGGCAGCTGAGTGTCACCGGTCGTGATGCGGCGGCCGGTTCTCGAGGTACCAGGAGTCCGGGGTCGCCCGGTCCTGGCCTCCCTCGTCCCGCTCGTCGGAGGTCGTCTCGGGCAGCACGTCGCCGAAGATCTCGTCGACCCGGCGGCGGGCGGCCTGGGCGTCCCGTCGTTCGTCCTGCGGCATGGATCCATCGTCCCACCCGCTGTTTGACAACTGCAGAGAGATGCGGCTCTAGACCTCTTCGAGGCCGGAGAGCTCGTCGATCACGTGCGGCACGAGCGAGGAGAGCGTGGCCATGCCGTCGCGCACCGCGGCGCGCGAACCGGCCAGGTTGACCACGAGGGTGCTGCCGGACACGCCGGCCAGGCCGCGGGAGATCCCGGCGTCGACCGCGCCCGCGGCGAGGCCGGACGCGCGCAGCGCCTCGCCGATGCCCGGGATCGGCCGGTCGAGCACGCCGGAAGTGGCGTCGGGGGTGCGGTCGCGCGGCGACACCCCGGTGCCACCGACAGTGATCACCAGGTCGGCGCCGCCGATCACGGCCGTGTTGAGCGCGTTGCGGATGCCGGCGGTCTCGGCCTCGACCACCACCACGCCGTCGACGATGAAGCCGGCCTCTTCGAGCAGCTCCGTGACGAGCGGTCCGGTGTTGTCCTCGTGCTCCCCGTGGGCGACCCGGTCGTCCACGATCACCACGAGGGCTCGGCCCAGCCGCTGTGCGCTCCGTTCCATGCCGACACCGTATCCGGTGAAGGCACCTCTCCGCCGCCGCGGGGCCTGGTCATTTCTGACGATTCGGTGACGTGGTCCGGTTCGGCCGCGCGCGCGGCCGGTGGTTCGCCCTAGCGTCGGTCAGGTGCGCGTACTGATCACCGGCGGGGCCGGGTTCATCGGCTCCCACATCGCCGACCAGCTGGCCGATTCGGGCGACGAGGTCGTGGTGCTGGACAGCCTGCTGCCCACCGCCCACGGCTCCACCGTGCCACCCGGCTACACCGGGCGGCACCGGTTCCTGCGCGGTGACGTCACGGACCCGGAACTGGTGGCCGAACTCCTCGACGGGGTCGACGCGGTCTGCCACCAGGCCGCGGTGGTCGGGCACGGCATCGACCCGTCCGACGCGCCGTCGTACGCGCTGAACAACGACTACGGCACCGCGGTGCTGCTGGCCGGCATGCACGCGGCCGGGGTGCGCAAGCTCGTGCTCGCGTCGTCGATGGTGGTCTACGGCGAGGGCCGGTACGAGTGCCCGGAACACGGGATCGTGCCGCCGTCACCGCGTCGTCAGTCCGATGTGGACGCCGGCCGGTTCGAGCCGGCGTGCGGGGAGTGCGGCGCGGAACTCGAGTGGCGACTCGTGCCGGAGGACGCACCGCTGATGCCCAGGAGTACTTACGCGGCAACGAAACTGGCACAGGAGCACCTCGCGGGCGCGTGGGCGCGCCAGACCGGCGGCACGGTCTGGGCGATGCGCTACCACAACGTCTACGGCCCGCGGATGCCGCAGAACACGCCGTACGCCGGGGTGGCTTCGCTGTTCCGCTCGTCGCTCGTTCGCGGTGAAGCGCCGACAGTGCTCGAGGATGGCCGGCAGCAGCGGGACTTCGTGCACGTCCACGACGTCGCCCGGGCGAATGTGCTCGCGCTGCGCACCGAAGGCGCGGAAGGCGAAATCACGCCGTTGAATGTCTGTTCCGGACAGCCGCACACCGTCGGCGAGCTGGCGGAGGAACTGGCCCGCGCCTGTGCCGGCCCGGCACCCCGGATCGCCGGCGGCGCGCGGCCGGCGGACGTCCGGCACGTGGTCGCCGACCCGGCCCGGGCGCGCGAACTGCTGGGCTTCACGGCCGAAACCTCGTTCGAGAAAGGCATAACCGCCTTCGCGACCGCGGAGCTGCGCGCACCCGTCGGCGGTTGAGACGAAGGTCACTTCCCGGAATCAAAACGGGGCACGCGGGTCTTGGTGCTGGGCATGCGGTCCATCGAGATGGGGAACATCGAGATCCATGCGCTGGCCGACGGCCGGATCCGGCTGCCGACGACTTTCTTTCCGGGACTCGACGTCGGGCGGCACCCCGAGGTCGTGGCGCCGGACGGCACGGTCCACGTGCCCACGGGCGCGTACCTGGTCCGCGGCGGCGGGCGGACGATCCTGGTCGACGCCGGGCTCGGCCCGCGGGAAATCGGCTTCGCCGAAGGGGTTCAGCCCGACGACGGCGACATGGGCGCGGGCGGCGGGCTGCCGCTGGCACTGAGCGAGGCCGGGGTCAGACCCGCGGACGTCGACACCCTGCTGCTGACGCACCTGCACCCCGACCACGTCGGCTGGATCGCGCCGCACGGGGTGCCGTACTTCCCGAACGCCGAGGTGCTCTACGGCGAGGCCGACTGGGCCGAGCTGGTCGAGACGGCGGGACGGCACGACTGGACGCGAATCGGCCTGGAAGCCGTGCGCGCCACCGGAAAGCTGCGCCCCTTGCGCGGCGATGTGGAGATCGCGCCGGGCCTCACCGCCCGCCACGCTCCCGGGCACACGCCGGGCCACTACGTGCTGGACATCGTTTCCGAAGGGCGCCGCGCGGTGCTGCTGGGCGACGTCCTGCACACCCCGGCCCAGCTGGCCGATTCCGGCATCAGCTCCAGCACCGACACTGACCCGTCGCTCGCCCATTTCACGCGCCAGCGGTGGCTTCGCGAGGTCGAGGGCACCGAAACGGTCATCGCGCCGGCGCATTTCCCGGGCATGCGGTTCTTCCGGGTGAGCGCGGACCGGGTGGCCGAGCCGGTGTCCGCGGTCTCCGCCGGCTGAGGGCGGTTCGGCTGAGGACGGTTCGTCGGCGACCGGTCGGGGGCCGCCGAAGGACCGTCCTCAGTGGACAGGTTCAGGACACGGCCAGCGGCAGCCGGACCTCGAACCGGCAGCCGGGGCCGTGGTTGTGCACCCCGATGTGGCCGCGGTGGGCCTCCACGAGCCCCTTCGCGATCGCCAGTCCGAGCCCGCCGCCGGCGGTGGTGCCGCTGCGTTCGGGAGTGCGGGCCTGGGTGCCGCGGAAGGCGACGTCGAAGACCCGGCCGATCTCGTCGTCCGGGATGCCGCCGCAGGAGTCGTCCACGGCGAGCAGGGCCTGGTCCCCGTCGATGTCGATCTGGACGGCGACCGTGCCGTCGGGCGGGGTGTGGCGGATGGCGTTGGAGACGAGGTTGCGGACGATCCGCGCGAGTTCCGGGTCGCTGCCGGACACCACGGGCCAGGCCTCGCCGTTCTCCAGCACTCGCACTCGCTTGCGCTCGGCCACCGGCGCCTGCGCGGCGACGGCGTCGCTCACCACGTCCCGCAGCGGCACGGCCGACATGGTCAGCCGCAACGCGCCCGCGGTGATGCGGGACAGCTCGAACAGGTCGCCGACCATGCCCGAGAGCCGGGTGCTCTCACCGCTGATGCGCTGCGCGTAGTCCGCGACCTCGCTGCGTTCGCTGACCACGCCGTCGGCGAGGGCCTCGGCCATGGCCTGGATCCCGGCGAGCGGGCTGCGCAGGTCGTGGCTGATCCAGGCGACCAGCTCGCGCCGCGACTGCTCGGCCGCGCGCTCGCGTTCGCGGGCCTCGCGCTCCCAGACGCTGCGCCGAGCGATCGCGCGGCCGAGGATGATCGCCGCTGGCACGGTGACCACGGCGACCAGCAGGCAGACGAGCAGCATCGTCGTCAGGGCCGGGGTGAACATGAACCCGCTGATGCCGAGCACCCCGGCGAGCGTGGTGACCACCGGGGTCAGCACGAGCAGCGTCATGGTGCTGGCGAGCGAGCGCCGGCGCAGCAGGTAGAGCCCCAGCCCGCCGAGCGCCGCGACGGGAAGCGCGAACAGCAGCGCGAACGGGAGGATGTGCAGGACGTGCGTGAGCATGTCCCGGAACGACTCACTGGGTTCGATCATCACTGACCCCGGTCATAGCGGTAGCCGACGCCCCACACGGTCGCGACCCGGACCGGCTTGGCCGGGTCGCGTTCGATCTTCTCGCGCAACCGTCGCACGTGGACGGTCACCGTGGACTGGTCGCCGAAGTCCCAGCCCCACACCTTCTCCAGCAGGTCAGCGCGGGAGTACGCGACTCCCGGGTGGGCGAGGAAAAACGCGAGCAGGTCGAACTCCCGGGTGGTGAGCGGGAGTTCGGCGCCGGCGAGCGTCGCCTGGCGGGCGTTCATCTGCAGGCGCAGGTCGCCGTCCACCAGTTCCGCCGCGGGCGGTGTGGGCCGCGGCATCCGGGCGCGGCGCAGCACCGACGCGACGCGCAGCGCGAGTTCCTTGGGGCTGAAGGGTTTCGTGACGTAGTCGTCGGCACCGAGCTGGAGCCCGGCGATCCGGTTCTCCTCCTCGCCCAGTGCGGTCAGCATCACGATCGGCACCTGGCTGACCTGCCGCAGCCGGCGGCACACCTCGAGGCCGTTGATGCCCGGCATCATCACGTCGAGCACCACGAGGTCGGGCTCGCGCCGGGCGAACAGCGCCAGGCCCGCGGCGCCGTCGCCGGCCACGTCGACGGTGAAGCCGGCGACCTCGAGGTAACGGCGCACGACGTCGCGCACCGTCTCGTCGTCATCGACCACGAGCACGCGGCCGGCCTGGTCTTCCATGCCTCACCTCACCAATTCGTCAGCAGGAAGTGGTTCACCGCGAGCGCGGTCACGGCCTGCGCGGCGAGCCACCAGCGGCGGCCCCGGACGGGCAGCAACGCGGTCATCGGCAGCAGCCACACCGCGAACGGTAGCCAGATCCGCTCGGTCTCGGCTTTGGACAGGCCGGAGAGGTCCGCGAACAGGATGGTGAGCACCGCCGCGACGCCGATCAGCAGCAGGGGATCACGCAGCAGGTCGCGACGGGGCTTGGTGAGGAACGCGCTGGTCACGCCGCGGCGGGCGGCGGCGATCACGGCGGGCCCGGCAGCGACGGCGACGGCGGCGAGGTCGGCCCACACCCAGTACGAGTACGGGCGGACCAGCGCGACGCCCTGGTAGTAGCGCTCGACCACGAGGTGGTAACCGTCCAGCCACCAGAAGCCGGCCAGCGCGAAGACGGCGACCACGGCGAGGGCCCCGACGATGGCCAGCGCGGCCGCTCGCCACTGCCGGCCGAGGATCGCGACGGCGAGCGCGATCAGGCCCAGCAGCACCAGGCCGTAGGACAGGAAGATGCCGAAGCCGAGCAGCACCCCGGCGCCGAGACCGACCGGCAGCGCGTAGCCGCGACGGTGCTCGAAAGCCTTGGCGGACAAGGCGAGCAGAGCGATCCCGGTGGCTGTGACACCCGCGAACATCCCGTCGCCGGAGACGCCGATCCACACCGCGCCGGGGAAGAGGACGGCGAACGGCAGCACCACACGCGCGGCGTCCGGCCGTCCCAGCAGCGCGACCGTGGCCGGCACCGCGACCGCGGTCAGTGCGCCGATCAGCACGACGGCCGTCGCCGCCCACGCGCCGCCGTGCAGCCCGAGGCGGTCGAGCCAGACGAACACGAGGGTGGCGCCCGGCGGGTGCCCGGACACGTGGGTGGTCCAGGAGTTCGGCTGGAAGTCGAGGATCCGGGAGGAGAACTCGCGCAGGAACCGCGGGATGTCGGTGATGCCGGGGACCTCGTGCAGGTACTCCTGCGGCGTGGTGAGGCGGTCAGTGAAGCCGCGGGACCAGCCGTCGACCATCGCGAGGGCGAAGATCCAGGCGAGCGCCGTCGCGTACCCGGCGACCAGGGCGCGGCGCCAGGACAGGCGCGTCACCACGGTCGGGCCCCAGAGCACAGTCGCGGCGGCGATCAGCACGGCGAACACCGAGCCCGGGCCGACGTGCGGCAGCCAGAGGGCGAACAGCGGCGGGGTCGACGCGTAGATCACCACACCGGAGTTCGGGCGGTTGTAGTACAAGCCGACCGCCGCGGCGGCGGCGACGAGCACCACGGCCGAGCCGACCGCGACCAGGTCGGGGCGCAGGCCGCGGCGGGTGCGGGCGGGGGGTTCGGGCGCGGGCGGCTCAGCGAGCCGAGCGGCAGGAGTCGACTCGCTCATCGTCCGCAGGGTAACGCCACGAGGCCCGGCGCGCGGAGCCTGGCGGCGAGCCGTGAGAACTCGGTAAGAACTTGTCACCCGGTGGGTTGGTGTCAGGAATCCGTAAGCAGCGTAAGGCTTCTGGACCATCCACTACGGACTTACGGTACGCCGTGTGACCGATCTTCAGGTAGACGTCGTACTCCCCTGTCTCGACGAGGCGGGCGCCCTGCCGGGTGTGCTGGCCGCGTTGCCGCCCGGATACCGCGCGATCGTGGTCGACAACGGCTCGGGCGACGGCTCCCCCGAGGTGGCCGCCGATCTCGGTGCGAAGGTCGTCAACGAGCCGCGGCGCGGTTACGGCGCCGCCGTGCACACCGGCCTCGAAGCCGCCACCGCCGACATCGTCTGCTTCGCCGATGCCGACGGCTCGCTCGACCTGGCCGACCTGCCCCGGCTGGTGGCCGCGGTCCGCGAGGGTGCCGATCTGGCCGTGGGCCGCCGGGTGCCGACGCACCGCGGTGTCTGGCCGTGGCATGCGAGAGCGGGGAACGCGGTGCTGTCGCTGTTGCTGCGCAGCCGTGGGCTGCCGGTGCGCGACATCGCGCCGCTGCGCGCCGTGCGACGCCGGGCGCTGCTCGATCTCGACGTCACCGACCGCGCTTTCGGTTATCCGCTCGAGCTGCTGATCAAGGCGCAGCGGGCGGGCTGGCAGGTGCGGGAATTCGAGGTCAGGTACGGCGAACGGGCGAAGGGCACCAAATCGAAGGTGTCGGGTTCGCTGCGGGGCACGCTGCGCGCGATCCGCGACTTCGGAAAGGTGCTGGCCCGATGAGCGCCCGGTTCTGCCTGCTCGTGGTGGCGAAGGCGCCGGTCCCGGGATTCGCGAAGACGCGCCTGTGCCCGCCCGCCACGCCGGAGCAGGCCGCGGAGATCGCGGCGGCGGCGTTGCTCGACACGCTGGACGCCGTGTCCGCCACTCGCGGCGCGGTCCCGGTGGTCGCGATGACCGGCGAACTCGGCGCGGCCATCCGCGGCACGGAGATCGGCAAGGCACTGCGCGGGGCGACCGTGATCGCCCAGCGCGGCTGGGACTTCGGCGCCCGGCTGGCGAACGCGCATGCGGACACGGCCGCGGTGCACGCCGGCCTGCCCGTGCTGCAGATCGGCATGGACACCCCGCAGGTGACGCCGGACCTGCTGGCGGCGGCCATCGAACCCGTGCTGAATGGTGGGCATGACGCTGTGCTCGGCGGGGCCGAGGACGGGGGCTGGTGGGCGCTGGGGCTCCGGGATCCCCGTCACGCGGAGGTGCTGGCGCAGGTGCCGATGTCGAAGGACAACACCGGTGAGCTGACGCGCCGCGCGCTGACTTCCGCAGGCTTAGGGCCGGGAGCGCTGACCGTACTGTCCGATGTGGACACCATGGCCGACGCCGAGCGGGTCGCGGCGACGCGGCCGGACGGCCGGTTCGCCCGGGCAGTCGGGGCTGTGGCGGTGACCGTCCGATGACCGCGCAATTGGCACCGCTCGGCCGGGAGTTCGACCAGGGACTGCTCGGCACGCACTGCTGGCTGGAGCTGAGGAACGGCGACCGCATCGAGCTGCCGGTCGAGCGCTGGACGGACGGCTGCGGACAGGGCGACGCCGTACTGCTCGACGCGTGCGCCGGACCGACGCTCGACATCGGCTGCGGCCCGGGCCGGCTCACCACGGCCCTGGCTGAACGCGGCGTCGCGGCACTGGGCGTGGACAGCTCCCCGACGGCCGTCCGGCTGACGCACCAGCGCGGCGGCGTTGCGTTGCTGCGCAACGTCTTCGACCGCTTGCCCGGCGAAGGTCGCTGGCACCACGCGCTGTTGGCGGACGGCAACATCGGCATCGGCGGTGATCCCGTCGCGCTGCTACGCCGGATCGCCGCCCTGCTGGCCCCCGGCGGCGACGCCCTGGTCGAACTGGACCCGCCCGGCCACGGCCTGCGGCACGACCACGTCCGGCTCCACCCGAACCCCGCCGGAACCTGGTTCACCTGGGCCTGGGTAGGCGCCGACGCCATCGCGGAGGTCGCCGCCCGAGCCGGCTTCCACGTAACCTGGACGACGAGCCGCGGCCACCGCTGGTTCGCCAGGCTGGAGCGGTCGTGAACCACAAAGACCCCACCCCTGAACCACCCGCGCCGGGCTCGGCGGCTTCGCCGGACGATGCCCAGCCACCTGTGGCCGACACCGCCGCAGCCTCTGCTGCCGCCGCACCGGAGAGCGCCGCACCGGCGCCGGATAGTCCAACAGAAACGGCTGCAGAGCCGGAAACCGAGACCACCGCTGAATCGGCTGCCGCGCTGGGGTCGAAGCCCACAGAGGACTCGATTGCCGCACCAGAGTCCGCCGCCACAACGGAATCGACTGCCCCGGCCGAGTCGGCTGCGTCTGCAGCCGAGTCAGGCGCTAGGCCAGATTCCATGCCGGAGTCGGAACTGGCCCCAGAGCCGGATGCCGCGCCGGGAGCAACCGACTCGGCGGAGCCAGTCGCCGCGGCAGAACCGACCGTCGCGACGGCGCCGGGGGGCACGACGAGGCCAGTTGTCCCAGCAGGACCAGGCGCAGCAACGGAATCGAGCGGTGCCCCCGCGTCGGTCGCGGTGGTGGACAAGCCACGGGTGCGCGACCGGATTGCCGGAGTTCGGGCGCGGTTGGATGAGCGGATCGAGAAGCTGCCGATTCCCGAGGAGAAGCAGTTCAAGGCCGCAGCGCACAGTGAGGGGGTAACGGCGCGGATCGGGGTGATGCTGGCCGTCACGTTCTCCATCTGTTTCATTACCGGACTGCTCAGTCATCTCATCCAGCATCCGCCGGGGTGGTTCTTCTGGCCCAGCCGGCCGATTTGGCTGTACCGGGTGACGCAGGGCGCGCACGTGATCTCGGGCATCGCGTCGATTCCGTTGCTGCTGGCGAAATTGTGGAGCGTGTTCCCGAAACTGTTCGGGCGGCCCGTCGTGCGGTCGTTGCCGCATGCGCTGGAGCGGCTCTCGATCCTGGTGTTGTCCGGGTCCGCGTTTTTCGAGCTGAGCACGGGGCTGCTGAACGTCGCGCAGAACTACCCATGGGGCTTCTACTTCCCCCAGGTGCACTACGCGGTGGCGTGGCTGGCGATCGGGTCGATCCTGGTGCACATCGCGGTGAAGCTGCCGGTCGTGCGGCGGGCGCTGACTCGGGAATCCGTAGCCGACCCGGAAACCACAGCTCGTCCAGCCGCCGACCTCCCTGAAACCGACAGCCTCCCGGAACTCGCGGCCCACTCGGAATCCGGAACCCGCGCAGCAGCTGCCAATCGACCGGCCCGCCAGGACGGTCTGTCCCGCCGCGATTTCCTGCGCACCACCTGGATCGCCACCGGGGTGGCCGTGGTCGCGACCGCGGGCGCCACCGTTCCGTTGCTGCGCAACGTCTCCGGCCTCTCCTGGAAGACCGGCAAGGGCACGCAGGGCCTCCCGGTGAACCGCACCGCCGTCGCGGCCGGTGTCATGCAAACCGCTCGGGACGCGGCGTGGCGGCTGTCCGTCGTCACGACCGCGCGGACCACCCAGTTCTCCCTCGACGAGTTGCGTGCGCTGCCGCAGACGACCGTCGAGCTGCCGATCGCCTGTGTTGAAGGGTGGAGCCAGTCCGCGGTGTGGCGGGGTATCACCGTGCCGTCGCTGCTGCGGGCCGCGGGCAGCCGGCCGGGGGTGGACCTGCGGGTGTCCTCATTGGAGAAAGGCGGGATCTACGGCGTCACCATGCTGCCCGGCGAGCACACCAGCGACAACGACACGCTGCTCGCCCTGGAGCTGAACGGCGAGGTGCTCGACATCGACCACGGGTTCCCGTGTCGGATCATCGCCCCCAGCCGGCCCGGGGTGCTGCAGACCAAATGGGTCTCGAAGCTGGAGGTGCTGTGAAAGCGATCCGGATCCTGCTCGCGCTGGGCGGACTCGCCGCGCTGGGCTTCGGGGTGTCGTTGTTCCTGGACTACGCGCTGCCGGTGCGGCCGGACGTCGTCAAGACGCTCGTCTGGCTCGTCGGGGCGCCGGTGTTCCACGACGCCGTGATCGCGCCCGTGGTCGGCGTCGGCGGGTTGTTGCTCAGCCGCGTCGTGCCCATACCGTGGAAAGCCCCGGTGATGGCCGGGACGGTGCTGACCGCCGTGCTCGGCATCCTCGCGTTCCCCTTGCTCTGGCGGACTTACGGCACGGCGCCGGAACCCGGTCTGCACGACGGGAACACCTGGCTGGGCCTGCTCGTCACGCTCGCGGTGGTCTGGGCCCTCGTACTGCTGGCCGGGATCGTCCGCACGATCGCCGGGAACGGGAGGAAAAACCGGAAGCCTTCCCGTACCGCCTCCGACTCGGTACGGAAAGGCCTCCGTGGGGCGTGAGGTGCCCACACCCCACCAGCCCCAAACGTCAAATGCCCACGAATCTTTCAAGCCGCGCGAAACCACTGGTCAAACGCTTCACCCGGGCAGAAAAAACGGCCACGCGCGACCGGCGTCGAAAGCCGGTCGCGCGTGGCCTGCAAGGGTCCGGCCCCGATCAAGGGGGTCGAGCCTGGCTGGTCTCGGCCGCGGCTTGGCGGCCGAGCGCTCTAGTTGGACGGCACGGGCTGACCGCCCAGGGTCACCGGCACCGTGCGGCCGTCGGAGAGGGTGAAGGTCACCTTCTCGTCCGGGGCGCGGGTGCGGATGGCCGCGATCAGCGTGTTGGCGCTGTCGATGGTGCGGCCCTCGATCTTGGTGACCACGTCGCCGGACTTGAGGCCGGCCTTCTCGGCCGGGCTGCCGGGCGTGATGTCGCCCAGCTGGGCGCCGCCGTTCTGCGCGTCCTGCACCTTGGCGCCGATGTAGGTCTGGGTGGCGTGGCCGGTCTTGATGATGTCGTCGGCGGTGCGGCGGGCCTGGTCGATCGGGATGGCGAAGCCGATGCCGACGTTGCCGCCCTGCTGGCTACCACCCTGGCCGCCCTGCCCGGACTGCGGGCTGTAGATCGCCGAGTTGATGCCGATGACCTGGCCGTTCATGTTCGCCAGCGGGCCGCCGGAGTTGCCCGGGTTGATCGCCGCGTCGGTCTGGACGGCGTCCATCACCGTGGTCTGGTCGGTTTGGTCGCCGCCCGCCTGCACCGGCCGGTGCAGCGAGCTGACGATGCCGGACGTGACGGTGCCGGCCAGCTCGAACGGCGAGCCGATGGCCACCACCGGCTGGCCGACCTTGAGGTCGTCGGACCGGCCGAGCTCGACCGGGGTGAGCCCGTTGACCCCGCTGACCTTCACCACGGCGATGTCCGTGGTCGGGTCGCGGCCCACCACCTGCGCGGCCGCCTTCTTGCCGTCCTGGAACACGGCCTGGATCTGGCCGCCGTTCGCGGCGACCTCGACCACGTGGTTGTTGGTCAGGATGTAGCCGTCGGTGCTGAGGATGAAACCGGAGCCCTCACCCGCGGCAGTGCGGCCGGAGACCTGCAGCTCGACCACGCTCGGCGAAAGCTTCTGCGCCACCGACTCGATCGAGCCGGCCGGCGCGTTTCCGGTCTGCTGGGCCGGTTTCGGCTGGTCGAGCGCGTTCACCGTGGGACCGGAGGAGCCACCCGTCAGGTAGCCGACGGTGCCGCCCGCGACGCCGCCGATCACCAGCGCGATCGCGGCGACACCGGCCAGCAGCCGGCCGGGGCCGGACTTCTTGGGCTGGGCCGGGGCCGCGGCGTAGATCGAGGTGTTCGGCTGCGCGCCCGAAGCCGCGTACGGGTTCGTGGGCTGCGCCGTGCCGCCGGTCGGCGGGTACGGGTTGTGCTGGGCCTGCGTCTGACCGGTCTGGGGCTGGCCCGGCGGGACCTGGGGCTGACCCGGCTGACCCGGTTGGACCTGAGGCCCCTGCGCACCTTGGGGCGACCACGGGCTCGGCGCGCCGTACACCGCGTCGCCACCGGTGGGCGCGGCGTAGGTCGGCTCGGCCGGAGCCTGGTATGGGGTCGGTTCGCCCGAAGCGGGCGGGGTACCGGGTGACTGGCTCCAGGCCGCCTGGCCCTCGGTGCCCGGCTGGGCACCCGGGTTCTGGCGACCCGCCGCGGAGTCCGGCGCGTGGGGGTCGTTCTCGGTCATGTCCTTCACCTAAGCGGGTGGGCCTGAGAGGTTCCTGAGCCGAAGCTGTGTTTCGGAGATGAGTCTGCCACCCCGGCGCCCGCTCAGCCCGCCGCGCGCAGCCGTTCCGCGATCTGCTCCGGCGTCGCGTCGTTGATCCACACGGCCATGCCCGACTCCGAGCCGGCCAGGTACTTCAGCTTGTCCTTCGAGCGCAGCACGGAGAACAGCTCCAGGTGCAGCCAGCCCAGGTCGCGGTCGCGGTGCACCGGCGCCTGGTGCCAGCCCGCGATGTAGGGCAGCGGGCGGTCGTACAGGGCGTCGCAGCGGCGCAACACGTCGAGGTACACCCGCGAGAAGTCGTCGCGCTCCTCGGCGGTCAGCGAAGGGATGTCGGGCACCTGCCGGTGCGCCACGATCTGGATGTGCACCGGCCAGCGCGCGGCGGGCGGCACGAACGCGGTCCAGTGCTCGCCGGCGGCGATCACGCGGGCGCCGGACTTCTGCTCCGCCGCCAGCACGTCGCCCATCACCGGGCGGCCGTGCTCCTGGGCGTACGCGCGCGCGACGTCCAGCATTCGCTCGGTCTTCGGCGTGACGAACGGGTAGCCGTAGATCTGGCCGTGCGGGTGGGAGAGCGTCACGCCGATCTCCTCCCCGCGGTTCTCGAACGGGAAGACCTGCTCGACGCCCGGGGTCTCGCCCAGCGCCGTGGTGCGGTCGGCCCACGCGTCGACGACCAGACGCACCTGCTCGGGGCTCAGCCGGGAGAACGCGCCGTCGTGGTTGCTGGTGAAGCAGACGACCTCGCAGCGGCCGCGGCCGGGCGCCGTCGGCACCAGACCCAGACCGTCCACACTGGACGGCTCGCCGGAGACGTTCTGGGAGAACGAGGGGAAGCGGTTCTCGAAGACGACCACGTCGTAGTCGGCCTCGGGCACCTCGCTCGGCTTGCCGGGCCGCGTCGGGCACAGCGGGCAGAGGTCGGCGGGCGGCTTGTACGTGCGGGTCTGGCGGTGCGCCGCCATCGCGACCCACTCGCGGGTCAGCGGGTCGAGGCGGATCTCCGACGCGGCGGCCACCGGCGGGAGGTCCCGGGTGTCCTCGGCGACGCGCTCGGGCGCGCCGGGCTGGTCGAAGTAGATGATCTCCCGGCCGTCGGCCAGGTGTCGCAAGGTGCGCTTCACGCTTCTTCAGCCTCGAAACTCTCCGCCGTCTCGGCGATCATGACTTCTCCTGCGCGTTCGGCGAGGGTCTCCCTCGCGGAGTCGGAAAGGCCGTCGTCGGTGACCACCACGTGCGCCTCGTCCAGGTCGGCGATGGTCGAGATGCCGACGGTCCCCCACTTGGTGTGGTCGGCGAGCACCACGAGCTTGCGGCCGGCTTCGACCAGCGCGCGGTCGGTCTCGCTCTCGGTGAGGTTCGGCGTGGTGAAGCCCGCGCCCTCGGCCATCCCGTGCACGCCGAGGAAGACCAGGTCGAGGTGCAGCGAGCGCAGGCTGTGCACGGCGACGGGGCCGACCAGCGCGTCGGACGGCGTCCGCACGCCGCCGGTGAGCACCACGGTGCGCTCGGGCTGGGTCGACGCGCGCAGTACGTCGGCGACCTGGATCGAGTTCGTGACGATGGTGAGGCCCGGGATCGCGTCGAGCGCGCGGGCGAGCGTCCACGTGGTGGTGCCGGCCGAGAGGCCGATCGCGGTGCCGGGCTTGACCAAACCGGCGGCGACCGTGGCGATGGCCTCCTTCTGCGCGCGCTGGCGCACGGACTTCGCCTCGAAGCCGGGCTCGTCGGTGCTCTTGCCGACCACCGAGGTCGCGCCGCCGTAGACCTTCTCGACGAGGCCGCGGCCGGCGAGCACGTCGAGGTCGCGGCGCACCGTCATGTCGGACACGCCCAGCCTCGTCACGAGGTCACTGACCCGGACCGCACCGGTCCGGCGTGCCTCTTCGAGGATCACCGCCTGTCGCTGCCGCGCGAGCACCGCCACTCCCCAATACAAGGCGTCAACCGAAACCATCAACTACACAAAATCCTACACGATTCAACATGTCTCGTGCGGGACGCGCCACCCGCACGGCGTCCCCCGTGCGGGCGAGCCCCCAGAGGGAGTGGCCCGATATCTGAGACGCCGCCCGGAGCCGATGGTTCCGGGCGGCGTCTGCGGCCGTTCAGCGCGGTGGCTCAGCCCGGCGCCCCCGGGAGCCGGATGGTGAGCAGGGCCCCGCCTTCGGGCGCGCGCATCGCGTAGACGTTGCCGCCGTGGCGTTCGGCGGCGTGCTTGACGATCGCCAGTCCCAGCCCGGAGCCGGGCAGCGTGCGGGCCTCCGACGAGCGGTAGAAGCGGTCGAACACCTTGGGCAGGTCCTCTTCGGCGATGCCCGGGCCGGCGTCGGCGACCTCGACCACCGCCGTGCCGTCGCCCAGCGCGCGCAGCGAAACCCGCACGCGCGAGCCCGGCGGCGAGAACTTGACGGCGTTGTCCAGGAGGTTGAGCACCGCGCGTTCCAGCCCGCTGTTGTCGCCGGTGAGCACCCACGGCTCCAGCGTCACGTCGAACTCGATCTCGCCGGCGCGGCGGCGGGCGCGGTCCAGCGCGCGCTCGACGACCTCGACCAGCTCGACGCGTTCGGTGTGCTCGCGCGGCTCGTCCTGCCGGGCCAGCTCCACGAGGTCGCCGATGAGCTGCGTCAGCTCGTCGATCTGCCCGCGGATGTCGGCCTCGATGTCCGCGCGGTCCTCCTCCGGCAGCGTGCGCGAGCCCGGCCGGCTGGCCGAGAGCAGCAGCTCCAGGTTGGTGCGCAAGGAAGTCAGCGGGGTGCGCAGCTCGTGGCCGGCGTCGGCGACGAGCTGGCGCTGCCGTTCCTGCGAGTCGGCGACCGTGCCGAGCATCGTGTTGAAGCTCTGCGTGAGCCGGGCCAGCTCGTCGTCGCCGCTGACCGGGATGGGGCGCAGGTCGCCGGTGGCGGCGACGCGCTCGGCAGCCGAGGTCAGGCGGTCGACCGGCCGCAGACCGGCGCGCGCGACGGCTGTGCCCGCGCCCGCGGCCACCACGATCCCGGCGCCGCCCACCAGGAACAGCACCACGGCCAGCTCGTTCAGCGTCCGCTTGGTCGGCTCCATGGACTGCGCGAGCACCATCGCCTCGCCGTGCCCGGACGGGAGCGCGACCACCCTCGTGTCCGTCGCGACGTCCGTGCGCAGCGATTGCGGCGACTGCCCCGCGGCCACGGCCAGCTCGGGCGCCCCGTACGGCGGCGGCGAGCCGGCCTGCGGGTACGTCAGCTCGTTCGTCAACGCGTTCAGCTGGCCGATCTGCAGGTCCGCGCTCGCCAGGAACGCGCCGGGGACCTGCTTCAGCTGCGCCTGCACCGGCGGCGAGTCGACCGCCGCCTGCGCGCGGGCCAGCAGGTTGTCGTCGAGCTGCTGGTAGAGGTTGCTGGAGACGATCATGTACGCGCCGAGCGAGACGAGCGCGACGGCGCCGGCCACGCAGGCCGCGGCCAGCAGCGTCACCCGGCCGCGCAGCGAGAACCGGCGGGTGCTCCAGCGGTCGCCGCGCGGGTCGGTGACGTCGACCACCGGAACGGCGCCGGTCACGGCGGGGTTTCGCGCAGGACGTACCCCACGCCCCGCACCGTGTGGATCAGCCTCGGCTCCCCGTCCGCTTCCGTCTTGCGGCGCAAGTAGCCGACGTAGACCTCCAGCGCGTTGCCCGACGTCGGGAAGTCGTAACCCCATACTTCCTCCAGAATCCTTCCCCGCGTCAGCACGTGCTTGGGGTACGAGAGAAACAGTTCGAGCAGCGCGAACTCGGTCCGGGTGAGGCTGATCTCGCGGCCGCCGCGGCGGACCTCGCGGGTGCCCGGGTCCAGCGTCAGGTCGGCGAACGACAGCACTTCCGACGTCTCGCCCGGCTGGTTGTCCGGCACGGCGCGGCGCAGCAGCGCGCGCAGCCGGGCCAGCAGCTCCTCCAGCGCGAACGGCTTGGGCAGGTAGTCGTCGGCGCCGGCGTCGAGGCCGGAGACCCGGTCGGAAACGGTGTCGCGGGCGGTCAGCACGAGGATCGGCAGATCGTCGCCGGTGCTGCGCAGGCGGCGCGCCACCTCGAGCCCGTCGAGGCGCGGCATCATCACGTCGAGCACCATCGCGTCCGGCCGGTTCGCGATGATCGCTTCCAGGGCCTGCGCACCGTCGCCGGCGAGTTCCACCTGGTAGCCGTTGAACTCCAGGGATCGCCTGAGCGATTCACGGACGGCGCGGTCGTCGTCCACCACAAGGATGCGCATGGCGTCAGTCTTACGCAGCGTGCTGAGACTCGCCTAAGAACACACTCAGAACACACAAAGGATTAGTCACGTTCCGGTTCCGGACCGGGCGGCCTGGCCACCGGCGCGTTCCAGTGCCGCCAGAGCGCGAGCATCCGGACGGCGACCACGGCGGCGGCCGCCACGATCGTGACCGGCCCGGCCGGCCATTTCAGCTCGTGACCGATGGCGACGAGCACCGCCCCGGCCAGCGCCGCGACCGCGTAGATCTCTTTGCGCAGGACCAGCGGGATCTCGCGCAGCAGCAGGTCGCGCACGGCGCCGCCGCCGATGCCGGTGGTCATGCCGATCAGGCACGCGGCGTACACGGTGGCGCCGGAGTTGAGCGCGATCGTCGTCCCGCTGGTGGCGAAGACGCCCAGCCCCAGCGCGTCGGCGAGCAGCACGGCGCGCCGCAGCCGCGCGACCTGCGGGTGGAACGCGAACACGACCAGCGCCGTGGCCGCGCACACCGCGAGGTACGGCCAGTTGCGCAGCGTGGTCGGCGGGTGGATGCCCAGCAGCACGTCGCGGATGACGCCACCGCCCAGCGCCGTGGTGAGGCCGACGATGACCACGCCGAACACGTCGAGCCGCGCCCGCACCGCGGCGAGCGCGCCCGAGGCCGCGAACGCCACGAGCCCCAGGAACTCGAGCGCGGTGAGCGCCATCTACTGGTCGAGCAGCCCGCCGCGGTAGGCCAGGAGCGCGGCCTGCACGCGGTTGGCGGCGCCGATCTTGGAGAGCACCGCGGAGACGTACCCCTTGACCGTGGCCTCGGACAGGTGCAGCCGCCCGCCGATCTCCGCGTTGGACAGCCCCTGCCCGATCAGCGCGACGACCTCCCGCTCGCGCTCGGAAAGCGAGGCGAGCAGCTTGCGCGCGGGCTGGGCGGCGCGCTGCTCGTCGCGGTGGGTCTGCACCATCCGCGCGGCCACCCCGGGATCGAGGACGGCGCCGCCTTTGGCCAGGTCGCGCACGGCGCGCAGCAACGCGGCGGGGTCGATGTCCTTCAGCAGGAACCCGTTCGCGCCGAGCCGCAGCGCGAGGCTGACGTACTCGTCGATGTCGAACGTGGTCAGCATCGCGACGGTGGGCGGGTCGGGCAGCGCGAGGATGGCCCGCAGCGCCCGGATGCCGTCGTCCGGCGCCCGCATCTTGATGTCCAGCAGGGCCACGTCCGGGTGATACCGGCGCGCGACCTCCACCGCGGATCTGCCGTCGCTCGCCTCGCCCACGATCTCGATGTCCGCAGCTCCGGACATCATGGCGCGCAGCCCCGAACGAACCAGTTCCTCGTCGTCGGCGAACATGAGCTTGATCAACGAAGCCCTCCGGCAGCCGGTGGTGGAGGCGGCTCCCCGCATCCCGTTAAGGAAGATTACCTACTGTTGTTCAGGGTTTCGAAACCAGACACGACCAGGTGATGGGACTGGTCCGCATGGGCGCCCGTGTAGCCAGGTCCAGCCCGCCGGAGGTCCCCCACATGGGCGACTACTTGCGTCGCGTGCCCTGGTGCTTCCCCTGGGCCGGCTTACCGGTAGTCTTCGGATGGCTACACATGCCCTCGTAGCTCAGGGGATAGAGCACCGCTCTCCTAAAGCGGGTGTCGCAGGTTCGAATCCTGCCGGGGGCGCGAACGAGCCAGTATCCGAACTGTGCGAACCTTTGCACTTCAGGCGGTGACAGTGACCGAACTGTTACCTCGTAGGGACGCGCCGCGCCATGAGCGGATGATCGTCTGGGGCAGGTGGGGAGCTCTGCCAGGCTGAGACGTGCTGGCGGCTCTCGCTGGTGAACGACTCCCGCGTCCATCCGTCCGTGTCGCGTAGTAGGGACCGGAAACACCGTTGCGGAAACAGTCCCCCCATGGCGGCGTTCGACAAGCTGGGCGTGCGCGTCTGCCACGCCTGGGGCATGACCGAGACGTCTCCGCTCGGCACTGTCGCCCGGGCCCCGGCAGGCGTCGAACCTGACAGTGCGGAGGAGTTCGCATATCGGCTCACCCAGGGGCGTTTCCCGGCGGGCGTGGAGGCGCGACTGACCGGTCCCGACGGCGAGCACCTGCCTTGGGACGGCAAGGCCGTTGGCGAGCTCGAGGTCCGCGGCCCGTGGATTACCGGCGCGTATTACGGAGGCGGCGGCGCGAAGGGCGAACCGCTGCGCCCCGCCGACAAGTTCAGCCAGGACGGCTGGCTCAAGACCGGCGACGTCGGCACAATCAGCCACGACGGCTACCTCACCCTCACCAAGGACGTCATCAAGTCCGGCGGCGAATGGATCTCCAGCGTCGACCTCGAGACCGCCCTGATGTCCCACCCTTACCTCGCCGCGGCCGCCGTCATCGCCGTGTCGGACGACAAGTGGGACGAACGGCCGCTTGCCACAATTGTGTTGAAGGAGGGCGCGAGTACGGATTTCGAGACGCTGCGCGCGTCCTCGCCGAGCGGGTCGCCAAATGGCAGGTGCCAGAACGCTGGACGATCATTCCTGCGCTCCCGATGACCAGCGTCGGAAAGTTCGACAAGAAAGCGTTGCGCAAACAGTACGCGGACGGCGAGCTCGATGTCACCACGTTCTGACCTCCCCTGGCCCGGTGGACCTGATTCAGCGTCTGTACACAGCAGATTGAGAGGAGCAATGGCCTTGCCGAAAGACCTGATTCAGACCGATGTCGCGATCATCGGGGGCGGGTTGGTCGGGCCGTCCTGTGCCTACCGTCTGAACGCCGCTGGGGTACCGAGCCTGGTGTTCGAGAAGGAGCCGTTCGTCGGCGGTCGAACCAAGATGATCTCAATCGCCGACGAGTTCGTGCCCAGCGGCGCCGGGGCCGTCTACCGTGGAACGCCGACCGATCGGCTGTGCGGCGAGCTGGGCATCGAACGGTCCCCGATTCGCCCGGCAGCCGGTGCACCGGCAACGGATTCCAGCCGGTGGGCGGCGCTGCTTCCGGTTGATCCGGCAACGCCGAGTGGAAACAGCAGAAATCCCGCGAGGGCCGCCGATGCTCCCAGGCCGTAGCCCATCTCCGGCGAGAGCGACGATGGTGGGGAACGAGACCAGGATGGCGCCCGTAGGCGAAGGCGATCACGAATGCGTTCACGCACAAGACGGGGACGCCTCGCCCGCCGATCCGCAGGTCCAGGATCGGGGTTTTCCCGCCTGGGCGTCGCCGCGGTGACCGCAGTTGGTCACCGCGTCCCGGCGCCGGCCGCCCTTGCTGTCATTTCGGCTCGCCGCTGCGCCCGTTGTCGATGCGCACGTCGGACGGAGCTACCAAATCGCCGCGCTCGTCGACGAACCGGACGGTGAGGGGAGTGCCGTCCGGACTGAAGAAGCGCAGCGCCGGCTGGTCACTGGGGCGGTACCGGTCGCCCCACTGCTGCAGCGCGGCCACCGCCAGCGCGAGTTCCCGGCCGGCCGCGGTGAGGTGGTAGCTGAACCGGGCGCGCTGGCCGGTTTCGCGGTACTCCCGCCGCTCCAGGATCCGGCTTTCGACGAGGGCCGCCAGCCGGTTGCTGAGCACATCCGAGGCGATGCCGAGCACGTCGCGGAACTCCGAGAAACGGGTGGCCCCGCCGAGCGCCTCGCGCAGGATCAGGAACTTCCAGCGCTCACCGACCATCTCGACGGTCTGGGTGAGTGAGCAGGACTCCACCGCCCCGGCCGGGAGCTCCGCGTTGCCTGCAGTCCGAGTCATGTGCCCATCATCTCAAACACCTAAATTGGCTTTGCCAATCCAGATGCTAGATTGGTGAAGCCAACTTAGATACCCCGGAGGTCACTGTGATTCGCTTCCTCTCCCTGATCGCCCGCCGCCCCGATGTCAGCAAGCAGAAATTCCACGACCATTGGCGCCACCCGCACGGGACCATGGGCCGGCTGATCCCCGGCCTGCTCGACTACGTGCAGGCCCACCAGATCGACACCGCGCTGCTCGGGCTCGATAGGCCGAATATGAGGGCATCGCGATCTCGAGCTTCGACTCGTCCGCGGCGGCGGAGGAGTTGCTGCGGGACCCCCAGTACGTCGACAAGGTCGCGCCGAACGAACCGTCCTTTCAGGACTTGCCGAGGAACAGGTTCTTCTCCACGGAGGAGGAGGTACTTGCCAGCCGGCCGCGCACGGATGGCGAGGGCCACCCCGCCGACGTCCAGTGGAACGTGCTCGACCGCCCCACCAGCGTCCAGCTCCTGCAGTTCGTCCATCTGGACGGCAACGCCGGGTGGGCGGGTGAGGAAGACACCGAGCTGGGCCACCGCCTGCGGGCCTTCCGGCACGTCCGCAACCGGCCGAGCACCGAGGTGCACGGAGCGGACGCGCCGTTTCTCGGTGCTCGGCAGCTATGGTGGCCCACGGTCTCCGCGTTCGAAGAGGGAGTCAGGGCCGCCCCCGGCGCGCTGGCCGAACTCGTTGACCGAGCTGGGCACGCGATCACGATGCTGGCTGTTTCGGAACGCTTCCTGCGCTGAGGTAGCGAGTGATTTCACGCGCGACGGCATCGGGCGCCTCGTAGCCGCAGAGGTGGCCCATGCCGGACAGCAGGACGGCTCGGCCGGCGGGCATCGCGCGGACGTCGTCGATCTGTTTGCTCAGGTCGACAACGGTGTCCCCGCCGGCAAGCACGTAGCAGGTGGGCACCCGCAGGGTCGCCAACTGGTCCGCCTGGCTGGTCAACGCGCCGCCGGCGAGCCAGCCGTGCCACATCTCCTCGGATACGGTCAGCATGTCTTGCGCGAGGCGCGCCGTCTTGCTGGGGTCCGAGGAGATGGCCGCCACGCCCTGTGTGATGCTGTCGGCGTCGCCGAACGCGGCATCGAACCCGGACAGCACGGGGTCCTGGGCAGAGGTGCCCGCCGCGTTCCACGGGACGACGCCGACAAGCGCGTCGATCTCGTCGGGATGATCGAGCGCCATCCGGAGTCCGATCGCACCGCCCAGTGAATAGCCGAGAACGGTGTAGGGCGGTGCCACCACCTCGTGGACGGCGTTCCGGACGAGATCCGCGAGGCCGGGAAGGTGACCGTCGGTGCGGACACCGGCCGATCCAGCGTGCCCGGGCAGGTCAAGGAGAACGAGCCGGAAGCCTGCCAGCCGATCGGCGATCGGACGCCAGATGTCGGTCGAGCAACCGAATCCGGGGAGCAAAACGAGGGCGCGCTCGCCCTGCCCCTGCTCCGTGTAGAACATGCCTGAGCTCGTTCGTGACATCATCGTCTCCTCAGCGAATTGGCTGGTGCCCTTGTCCCGGGACACGCTCCAGCGGAACGAAACCCTGGTCAAAGACCGAGATCGCGACTGATCAGTTCTTTCATGGTCTCGTTCGGCCCGGCCCAGATCTTGGCGACCCGGGCGTCGCGCCAGGCACGGGCGACCCGGTACTCGTTCATGAAGCCGTAGCCGCCGTGCAACTGCACGCAGTGGCCAAGGACCTCGTTCTGCACCTGGGAAGTCCACCATTTGGCCTTCGCTGCGCCGGTCGCGGTCAGCTCGCCGGCCGAGTGGGCCGTGACGCACCGGTCGACGTAAGCCTGACTGACGTCCACCTTCGTATAGAGCTCGGCGAGCAGGAACTTGTTGTGCTGGAACGAACCTATCGAACTACCGAAAGCCGTGCGTTCCTTTGTGTACTCAAATGTCTCGTCGAGAATCTGCTTGGCGTGCGCGAGATTCGAAACCGCGCACCCCAGCCTTTCCTGCGGGAGGTTGCGCATCATGTGGATGAAGCCGCCGTCGAGATCACCCACGATGTCGTCGTCGGTGACCCGCACATCGCCGAAGAACAACTCGGCGGTGTCGGACTCGTCCTGGCCGACCTTGCCGAGCTTGCGGCCACGGCCGAAGCCACGTGCGGTGGCCTCGACGGCGAACAGCGTGATGCCGCGTGCCTTCTTCGCCGGGCTGGTGCGGGCGGCGACCAGCACGAGGTCAGCGGAGTAGCCGTTGGTGATGAAGGCCTTCGACCCGTTGAGTACCCACTCGCCGCCGTCACGAACCGCGGTGGTCTTCAACGCCGCGAGGTCCGATCCACCGGACGGTTCGGTCATCGCGATCGCGGTCAGCAACTGTCCATTCGCGACCTGCGGCAACCATCGCCGGCGCTGTTCCTCGGTGGTGAGGTGGACCAGATAGGGCGCGACAATGTCGGCGTGGATACCGACGCAGGACGCGAGAGCGGCGTTGACCTTGGCCAGTTCCTCCAGCAACACGGCGTTGAAGCGGTAGTCCTGTGCAGCCAGTTCACGGGAACCACCGTGACGTTCGGGAATCGCCAGGCCGAGGAAGCCCTGCTTACCGGCCTCGAGCCAGAACGCTCGCGGCAGCCCTTTGTCCGCGGCGTATTGCCCGACGTTCGGGATCACCGATCGCTCGAGGAACTCCCTGACCGACGAACGGAACGCCTCGTGGTTCTCGCCGTAGATAGTCGCCCTCATCTTGGTCTCCGCATCTTTCACCGTCCCCGAAGAGCGGCCAGACCGGCCGCCAGCAGGGGCTCCACTACTCGACCGATGGCGTCGAACCCCTTCCCGACGGTCTGCCCGGCCAGGAAGCGGAAATGAATGCCCTCCAGGATGACGGCCATCTTGAAATACGCCAGCCCGAGGTAGAACTCCATCCCCCGCAGTTCACGACCGCTGGCAACCGCGTAGTGCTCCAGCTGCTCGGTCACACTGGGATAGCCCGGTGCGCGGCTCACGTCGTTGATGTCCCGACCACCGTCCATCCGGCCGAGTTCGTCGTAGACCAGGACAAGGGCAAGGTCGGTGAGCGGGTCGCCGAGCGTCGCCATCTCCCAGTCGATGACGGCTCGCACCGACTCCTCCCACCCGGCCGCGCACAACAGGTTGTGGAGGTGATAGTCGCCGTGCACCCCCGTCGCGGCATCATCAGTGCCGGTGGGAACGAGGTCGGCCAATGCCGCCCGGAGTTTCTCCGCGTCGGGCAGCTCGCGGGTGCGCGATCCCTCAAGCTGCCGGCCCCAGCGCCGTACCTGTCGCGCCAGGAAGCCGGCGGGCCGGCCGAGGCCACCGAGACCAACGGACTCCGGCTCCACGGCATGAAGCCGTGCCAGGACGTCGATCATGGCGGTCGCGAGGTGCTGCGTGCGGTCCTCGCCCAGCGGCAACAGCTCCCGCGCACTCCGGTAGGAGGTGCCCGCCACGTGTTCCATCACGTAGAACTCGGCTCCGATCACCGTGGGATCGGCCGAGTGGGCGTAGGTCCGCGGGACGGGCACATCGCTGTCGCGCAGCGCTGTCATCACCCGGAACTCGCGTCCCATGTCGTGAGCGGTGGCCTGCACGTGCCCAAGCGGTGGTCGTCGCACGATCCGCCGATGCACCCCGTCGGTCACCAGGTAGGTGAGGTTCGACTTGCCGCCGGCGATCAGCAGGCCCGCAGGCCGGCCCCGAGATCCCCAGGGCACATTTGCTCGTACCACTTGTGGAAGGCGGTCAGGTCGAGCCCCGGGATTCCCTCCGGCCGCTGCTTCTCGCTCACCGGTCCCGCCCCCACGACCGCTCGACCTTCGCCCACACACGGCGCATTCCGCCGAGCCACCGGTCGATGTCGGCCGCCTTCGCCGCGTAGTACCCGGCGACCTCCGGGTGGGGCAGGACCAGGAACCGGTTGTCCTCCAAGGACTCCACCCACGCGTTCGCGACCTGGTGCGGGGTGAGCACGAGGTCGTGGGACAGCAGGTTCCGCAGCGGGGCGGCCGCCTGGTCGAGCATCCGAGTCCGCACACCCTGCGGGCAGATGGCTTGCACGATGACCCGGTGACCGCCGTAAGTGATCGAAAGCCATTCTGCGAACGCGACAGCCGCGTGCTTCGTGACCGAGTAGGCGGCCGACCCGAGCATGGTGAGCAGACCTGCCGCCGACGCCGTGACCACAAAGCGGCCACCCTGCCCGGCCACCCAATCGGGCATCAGCTCGTGGGCGGCCCGGACGTGCGCCAGCACGTTGGTGTCGAACATGGCCCCCCAGCCCTCATCCGTGGCCTGGAGACTGTCGGCGCGTCCGTGGTCGATGCCGGCGTTAGCGAAGTAGATGTCGATTCCGCCCAGCTCTTCCCTCGCGGTGGCCAGCAGTTCGGCGACTCCCGCGCCGATGCGCAATCGCCAGGGGCCGCGTGAGCACCGATGCTCCGCGCGACCGCGCCACAGGCATCGGCATCGGCATCGACGTCGTTGACCACCACGCGCGCGCCCTCGGCCGCGACCCGGGTCGCGAGCGCCGCGCCGATCCCGTGCCCGGCTCCGGTCACGACCACACGCTTGCCTTCGATCGCGGTGTGAGTCATGCGGCATCTCCCCGGGCCAATGTGATTCCTCCGTCCACGACCAACGTGGCGCCGGTGATCCACCCGGCCTCCTCGGACAGGAAAAACGTGACGGCACCCGCGATGTCGGAAGGGACGCCGAGACGGCCCAGCGGATACGACGACCCCAGTTCCGCCTCGCGGTCTTCGTAGAGAGCGGCGGCGAACCTCGTCTTCACCACGGCCGGGGCGACCGCGTTCACGCGAACCCGTGGCGCCAGTTCGACGGCCAGTGCCTGGGTCAGGCTGATCAGCATTGCCTTCGTCGCACCGTACCAAGCGATCCCCGGGGCGGGCTCCAGGCCGGAAACGGAGGAGAGGTTGACGACGGCACCGTCGTGTTCGGTCCACCATGCGGCATGAGCGGCCTGCACCCAGGCGAGCGCCCGATCGCGTGGTCCGCGCCGCCCAGGTCCTCGGCTGCCCGCGCGAGCGCTTCGGGCTTGCGTGCGGTGAGCACGACCCGCGCCCCGGCGGAGACGAGGCGTTCCGCGATCCCGAACCCGATTCCGCGACTGGCCCCGGTCACGATGGCCACCTTTCCAGCCAGGCCTCTCATCAGATCGAGATTCCGCCGTCGACGGGCAGCACGGCGCCCGTGATGTAGCGGGCCTCGGCCGAGGAGAGGAAGGCCACCGCGTCGGCGATCTCCGCCGGGTCGGCGAAGCGTCCGAGCGGTATCGCCCGCGCGAGTTCGGCCCGCTTGTCGTCCGGAATGGACTCAATCATGCGAGTGTTGGCGTTCGGGGAAATCGCGTTCACCGTGACGCCGTAGCGCCCGAGCTCCTTGGCGGTCGTCTTGGTGAAGCCGATGATCCCCGCCTTCGCCGCCGCGTAGTTGGACTGCCCGGGATTGCCCCGGATACCGGTGTAGGAAGTGACATTGATGATGCGACCGGACCCTTGCGTCCGGAACGTCGGCACCACGGCGCGTGTGAACTTGAAGGTTCCCCCGAGATGGACGTCGAGGACGGCCTGCCAGTCCTCGTCGGTCAGATGCCACACTGTCCGGTCCCGCAGGATGCCGGCGTTGTTGACGAGCACATCCAGCCGGCCAGTGGCGTCGAGCACCGTCGCGACGACGTTCTCGACCGCGTTCGTGTCCGCCACGTCCGCGGCCAGCCCGCTCGCGCCGAGCCGGGCGGCTTCCTCGGCGACGAGGCCCGTGTCGAAGTCGACCATGAAGGTGTGAGCACCGGCGCGGGCGAACAGTTCGGCGATGCCCAGCCCGACGCCGCGCGCCGCGCCGGTGATCAGCACGCTGCGTCCGGCAAAATCGTAGGTGAGATTGCGCATGGAACCTGTGACTCCAGGTAGTGGATTGGTAGTAGCACGTGGCGCACCCTGAGTCGTGGCGGGCAAGCGCATCACCGGCCCGCCTGGGCGTCGAAGACCACCCGGCCGACGGTCTTTCCGTCCGCGAGACGCTGCAGACCCTCCGCGACCTCCCCGAGGCCGAGGCGTTCACCGATCAGTGGACGGATCTTGTCCGCCGTGACCAGCGACGACAGGGCGCAGTGACAATCGGCGACGGCCGCAGGGGCGTGCTGGTTGTACAGACCCCAATGCAAGCCGGCGATCGAGTAGTTCTTCACGAGCGCGTGGTTGAGGGCGATCCGCTGGATCTCCCCGCCGGCGAACCCCACGACCACGATGCGCCCCTCGAACGCGACGCATTTCGTGGACCGGAGGTAGGTCTCGCCGCCGACCGGGTCGTAGATCACGTCCGCGCCCCGCCCGCCGGTCTCGGCTCGCACGACCTCGACGAAGTCCTCCTCGTGACGGTCCACCACGACGTCCGCGCCGAGGGCCTCGGCGACCGCCTTCTTGCCCGGACCGCCGACCACCCCGATCACCCGTGCTCCGACCGCCTTGCCGAGCTGAACCGCGGCACTGCCGACGCCGCCCGAGGCCGCGTGGACGAGCAGGACCTCACCCGCGCGCAGGCCGGCCCGCCGATGCAGGCCGAACCAGCCGGTCTGGTATCCGATGTAGAGCGATGCCGCCTCGACGTCGTCCAGTTCTTCCGGCGCGGGAAACGTGGTGGCGACGTCCATCAGCGCGAGGTCGGCGAACCCGCCGTGCGGCAGGACCACTCCTCCGACCACCCGGTCGCCTATCCGGTGGCCGTGGACCCCGGGTCCGAGAGCGACGACCTCGCCGCACAGCTCGACACCCGGGGTGAACGGCAGGTCGGGCTTGACTTGGTACAGACCACGGCACATCAGGACGTCCGGGAAGTTCGCGGCCGATGCCAGTACACGCACAAGGATCTGACCGGGACCGGGCACCGGGTCGGGGACATCCTTGAGTTCGAGGACCGCGATCGGCTCTCCGAGGCCGCCCACCTGCCACGCCTTCATGCTCACCCCACCCGCCGGCCGGGACCACGGCGACGGAGCTCGCCCTGCGCGAGGGACCGCTTGTGCACCTCGTCGGGTCCGTCCGCCAGCCGCAGAGTTCGTTGATATGCCCAGAAGTAGGCGAGAGGAAAGTCCTCGGTCACTCCGGCGCCGCCGTGGACCTGGATCGCACGGTCGATCACCTTCAACGCGACGCGCGGGGCGGCCACCTTGATGGCCGCGATTTCCGTTCTGGCCTCGCGGTTGCCGACGGTGTCCATCAGCCACGCGGCTTTCATCGTCAGCAGGCGGGCCATCTCGATGTCCACTCGCGACTCGGCGATCCAGTCCTGGATGTTGGCGCGGTCGGCGAGCGGAGCGCCGAAAGTCACCCGCGCCTGGGCCCGGTCGATCATGAGGTCCAGCGCCCGCTCCGCCATCCCGATCGACCGCATGCAGTGGTGGATGCGACCGGGGCCGAGCCTGGCCTGGCTGATCATGAACCCGTCGCCCTCACCGGCGAGCAACGCGGAGGTGGGCACGCGCACGTCCTCGAACACCACCTCGGCATGGCCTTCCCGGTCGTAGTACCCGTAATAGGGCAGCCCGCGAATCACCGAGACACCGGCGGTGTTGATCGGCACGACCATCATCGACTGCTGCCGGTGCTTGGGGGCGCCCGGATCGGTCTTGCCCATGACGATCAGGACCGCGCACCGGGCATGCAGGGCGTTCGACACGAACCACTTCCGTCCATTGAGGACGTATTCGGCACCGTCGCGCACCATGCTGAGCTCGATGTTGGTCGCGTCCGAACTGGCCACGGCCGGTTCCGTCATCGCGAACGCCGACGCGATCTCTCCGGCGAGCAGTGGTTTGAGCCAGCGCTCGCGGTGCTCGTCGGTCCCGAACAGCTCGAGCACTTCCATGTTGCCCGTGTCCGGCGCGTTGCAGTTCGTCGCTTCCGGTGCCATGTGCGGGCTACGGCCCATGATCTCGGCCAGTGGAGCGTAGTCGGTGTTGCTCAGCCCCGGCGAACCCCAGGCTTCGTTCTCGTGCGGATGGAACAGGTTCCACAGACCCCGCGCCCTCGCTTCCTTCTTGAGGTCCTCGAGGATGGGAGGGTGGAAGTTCGGGTCGCCCGACGCCGTCATCTGCGCGTGGTACAGGGGCTCGGCCGGGTAGATGTGACTCTCCATGAAGTCCAGCACGCGCTCTTGGTAGTGCTTCGCGCGGTCGGACAGCTCGAACTGCATCGCGGGACCTTTCTCCTGGTTGAGGGGGCGTCACGTAGTGCGCTTGGCGCGGATCGACAGGGACACGGCCACGATCAGGGCGAGGCCGTTGAACAGGTTCGCGATGAACGACGGGGCACCGGCCAGTTGGAGCCCGTAGATCCCGGTCGCCAGCAACGTGACCGCGACCAGCGTCCCGACGGCGTTGACCCGGCCGTTGGTCTTGATCTGGGTCGCACCGAGGAGAACGGCGGAAAATGCCGGCAGCAGGTACGGCGGCCCGATGTCGGCGCTGCTCGAGCCCAGCTGCGCGGACAGGACGACACCCGCGATGGCGGCGAGGAGACCCGAGCACACCAGCGACCCGAACCGCAGGCGATCGACACGGACACCCACTAGCCGTGCCGCTTCGGCGTTACCTCCGACGGCGTAGAGGTACCGCCCCAGTGTCGTGCCTTCGGTGACGTACAGGAGAACGGCGGCGATTCCGCACGCGATCCACACCGCCGTGGGGAGACCGGCGAAGGCGCTTTGTCCGAAGACGACGAACGGGTTGCTTAGGTCTGCGACCAGCTGGAATCCGTGGGTGATCCAGAACGTCAGCGCGGCGACGACGCTGCTCATTCCCAGGGTGGCGATGAAGGAACTGACGCCGACCCTGACGACGAGAAAACCGTTGACCGCGCCGATCACCAGCCCCGCCAGTAGGCTGGCGAGGATCGACACCGCGATGCTCACGCCCTCGATCTGGAGCTTGAGGACCAGCACCGCGCCCAGCCCCAGCGTCCCGGCAACCGAAAGATCGAAAAGGCCACAGGCCAGCGGGACGATGAGCGCCAGTGCGGCGATCGAAGTGACCGCCGAACTGCCACTGACGCTGCGCAACGTCGTCGCCGTCAGGAAGGTGTGCGGAACCCACACGGCGAACAGGGCGATGACCAGCCCGAGGGCGTACACCCCGCTCAAGCGGTCCAGACCGATCAGGCGAAGCGGCGAACGGCGACGGTTCCGGGACGCCTGGACCAGGGTGAGGTCGGCGCCTTCTGACTCCTGCGTATCAAGGAAAGTGCTCATCGGTGGCCTTTCTGCTGGATGTCCGCGATACAGGCCGCGGTGATGGCGTCGGCGCTGAGCGGTGCGGTGAGTTCGCGTGCCACCCGGCCGCGGACGAGGACGACGACCCGGTTGCACAGCCGTGCCAGCTCCTCGCTGTCGGTCGAGCAGACGATCACCGCGCTTCCCTCGGCGGCAACGGCCTGGACGCGCCGATGGATGTCTTCCTTCGCGCCGACGTCAACACCTTGGGTAGGTTCGTCGAGGAGCAGGAGTCCGGGCCGCCCCCGCAGCGAGCGCGCCAGCACGACTTTCTGCGCATTGCCTCCCGAGAGCTTCTCGAGCGGTATCCGCGGTACGCGAGGCCGGACATCGAGCTCGTGCAGCCACCTCGACGCCTCATCGCGCTCGAGCCGCCGCAGTCGCAGCCCGAGACGGGTGAAATCGCCAGGTCGGACAATCGAGATGTTCTCGCTGACGTCATGACCGTGCAGCACCGCCTTGACGGCACGGTCGGCCGGTACCAGCGCGATACCGGCGGCGATGCTCAGATCGGGGCGACCCGGCCGCAACGGCCTTCCACGCAACGCCACGGTGCCGGTCCTCGGAATCGCGCCGAACAGGAGTGAGGCGATCGACTCCCGTCCCGAGCCCGTGATCCCGGCGATGCCGAGGATCTCGCCCTCCGCCACGTCGAGGTCGACGTGCGCCACGGAACCGCCGGACAGGCCGGTGGCGCTGAGCACGACAGGCGCCTCGGCGCGGCGCGGCGCGATCGGGGCCGCCTCCACCGCACGGCCGACCATCAGCTCGATCAGCCGGTCGTGGCTCAGCTCGCGCACGGGATGCGTACCGACGACGGCACCGCCGCGCAGGACCGTGACCGAATCGGCCAGGTCGAACACTTCGTTCAGGTGGTGTGAGACGAACAGGACCGCGATGCCCTCCTCTCGCACCCGCCGGACCAGGGAAAACAGCCGATCGACCTCGGGGCCGGGCAGGTTCGCCGTGGGCTCGTCGAGCACCAGCACGCGGACGCGGCTGTCGTGGCGGGAGACGGCTCGTACGACGGCGACGGCGGTTCGTTCGCTGGCGGTCAGCGAGCTCACCGGCTTGCCGACATCGACGTCGTACCCGAACCGCCGCATCAGCCCGCGTGCCTCGCCGGCCCTGCGTTTCCACCGGACGGGGCCCCACATCCGGGCCCCGTAACCACGTCCGAGCCCCAGGTTCTCCACCGTGCTCATCGCTTCGACGAGCCCCAGGTCCTGGTGGACGAAGCGCAGTCCGGCGGCATCGCTCACGCCCGGGTCGTGCAACGCGATGCCCTTCCCACAGACCTTGACCGCGGTTCCCGCATCCGGGACGTGATAGCCGGCGAGGATCTTGATCAACGTCGACTTGCCCGAGCCGTTCTCCCCGACCAGCGCCCGGATCTCTCCGGCGCGGATTCGCAGGCTCACGTCGTCCAGCACTCGCTGAAGGCCAAAGGTCTTCGAGACACCGGAAATGTCGAGCACCGTGTCCCCGGCCGTGCCGGGCTGCGTTCTCGCGTGCTGTGCCGGCACGGTCAGTCCGTCTTCCACAGCCTGGCGAACTGGGCCTGGTATCCCTCGACGCCGACGTAGAATCCGTGATCGACGACGATGTGCGTGACGTTGTCCGCGGTAATGACTTGCCCCGGAAGCAGTGCCTTGGCGGCCTTGGCCGTGTCGGCCCCGACGAAGTGCCGGGCGAGAATGTCGATCACCCGCCAGCCCAGGATGTCGACCGGATCGGCGACCCAGGCGGCCTCCGCTTTCGAGGCGAGGTTGGCGAGGTTGGCCTCGGTGGGCACTTCGCCCATGATGTTGATGCCGGTGAGGCCGGCCGTGCGGATCGCCGGGCTCACGCCCTGTGAGATGTCCCCATTGCTGAAGACGACCCACTTCGCGTCGGGATGGCGCTGGAGGTAGCTCACGACGTTGTTGGGCGTGGTGGTACCCGGATCGGTGAGTTGCTGATTGAGGACCTCGGTGCCGCAGTCCGGACACCACTGCCGGACGGCTTCCTGGAAACCATCGACGAACGCGGTGAGGATCGGGTAAGCGTTGATGTTGAAGATTCCGGCCTTGCCCTTCGCGCCGGAGTGCACGACGAAGTAGGCGGCGGCCCGCCGCCCGTAGAGCTTGGCTTCCTCGGTGCCCCGCACGTCGGTGACGACCCCGTCCACGGGGCCGTCGCCAGTCGCGTTGCTGACGACGGCGATACCGGCCGCTTTCGCCTTCCTGATCTGGTCGGCGAACAGGCTCGCGGGGTATCCGGAGAACGCGATCGCATCCGGCTTGCGGGACAGGGCTGCCTCGAACGCGGCCACGGCGGATGCCGGCGTGGCGCCCGCCGCGATTGAGCTGTAGTCCCAGCCGAGCTTCTTCGCCGCCGCTTCCTCCGCGTCGCTGAGGCGCTTCGCGACAGGCAATGGCACGGTCAGGGTGATGACCGACTTCCCGGCCGGTGGCCGGGCGGGCAGCGGCTCGTCCAGCACGATCGAGGTCGGATTGGCGCTGAAGTCCGCCAGGTATGCCGCGGCTTGCTTCGCGCCCTCGGTGGTGGGAGCGGCATCCGCGCTGGATCCGGAACTGGACGTCGGCGAACTGCAGCCGAGGACCGTCACAGCGGTGAAGGCGATGAGCGCGACAGCGGCAACTGCGCGTGTTCGGGCTGGGTCCACAGAGACTCCTAGTTTCGCCACGACGTTGTGGTCCAGCCGCTCAGGCGGCCGGGCGACCGGGAGAAGCCGGCGACCACCACTATGAACCAAACCCGAGCCTCATGCAACTATTTGTCAAAATGTTGCACTTCCGCCTACGATCATCGACGAGCTAGCTGGTGATCATTCGGCAATTTATCCGATTGAAAAGTACCTTTTTGCCCTCCTGGACCGACAGCCGTTGATGCAACGGTCTTGATAGATATTTCATTCGAGAAGGAGTTCAGCGTGCATGTCCTCGATCAGTTTAGGCTCGACGGCCGGGTTGTCGTCGTGACAGGTTCTTCATCGGGCTTGGGGGTCCGTTTCGCGGAGGCGTGCGCGCAGGCGGGCGCTGACCTGGTTCTCGCTGCGCGCAGGACGCAGCTGCTCGAGACAACGGCGGAGCTCGTGCGGCAAGCCGGGCGCCGGGCCGTATCGGTCGCCACCGACGTGGCGGACCCGAAGGCCTGTCAGAACATGGTGGATCGTGCCATGGAGGAGTTCGGACGAGTCGACGTTCTCGTCAACAACGCCGGCATCGCGACCGCCGTCCCCGCGACGCGCGAGACGTCCGAGCAGTTCCGGAAAGTCATCGACACCAACCTCAACGGTGCCTATTGGGCTGCGCAGGCCTGCGGCCGGGTGATGAAGCCGGGAAGCTCCATCGTGAACATCTCGAGCACAGTGGGCCTCACGACCGCCGGCCTCCCGCAGGCGGCGTACGCGGCGAGCAAGGCGGGGCTCATCGGGCTGACCCGCGACCTCGCCCTGCAGTGGGGCACCCGCAAGGGGATCCGGGTGAACGCCCTCGCCCCGGGGCTCTTCAGATCCGAGATGACCGATCAGTACGCCGAGGGCTACGAGGAGTCGCTCGCGCCACGCATGGTGCTGGGGCGTGCGGGGCATTACCGCGAGATCGCTGGGACTCTCGTGTGGTTGATCTCGGACGCCGCGGGGTACGTCACCGGACAGACGATCGCCTGCGATGGCGGCTTCACAATCACATGAGCGAGGTTCCGGCGCCGGATGGCGTTCGCGGTCACGTGGCCGGGACCCCGGCGTCCGCTGGCCCCTATGCTCGTGCCGTGCCGACTTCGAAGCCCAACAGCCGCACGTCCGGCCGGCAGCGAGCGCAGCCCGCGGACGCCTACGCCCTCGCTCGGCGCAAATACCTGGCCGGGCAGCGGATCGACCTGGGGCAGCTGGCGGAGGAGCTCGGTGTCAACCGGGTGACCCTGTACCGCTGGGTGGGCAGCCGCGACGTGCTGCTGGTGGAGGTCATCTGGCGGCTGACGGAGGAGACACTGACGCGGGAGTGGGAGAAACTGGCGAACGTCCGGGGACCGCGTGTGCCGAGGATGCTGGGCGCCTACCTCCGCGACACGATGTCCCAGCCGGGCGCCAGACACTTCCTGGTGACCGAGAACGAGCGCGCGATGCGGCTGTTCACGCTGGCAAGCCATGGTTTCCAGCCTCGGTTCCTCGCCGCCGTCAGGTACTACCTTTCGCTCGACATCGAGACCGGCAGAATCAGTTCCCCTCTCGCCGTCGACGACCTGGCCTACGTGACGGTCCGCATCGCGGAGTCCTACCAGTACCTGCCCACCATCGCGGGAGCGGCTCCGGACCCCGACACCGCGGAGCGCGTGCTCACCGCCCTGTTGAGGGCGTGACGAGTCCCGCTAACGCAAGCTTCGCTTCAGGATCTTTCCGGTCGCTGTCATCGGAAGCTCGTCACGGAACTCGATGATCCTCGGATACTTGTACGCCGCGAACTGCGCCTTGCCCCACTCCAAGAGTTCTGCCTCGGTCAGCGTCACACCGTCGCGGCGCACGACGACGGCCTTCACCTCTTCGCCGTGCACCTCGTGCGCAACACCCACGACCGCAACCAGGGAAACGTCCTCGTGTGTCATGAGAACCTCCTCCAGCTCCCGCGGGTACACGTTAAAGCCGCCGCGGATGATGAGGTCCTTCATGCGGTCGACGATGTAGTAGAAGCCCTCGGCGTCCCGGCGCGCGAGGTCACCGGTCCTGAGCCACCCGTCCCGCAGGGCGGCCGCGGTCGCCTCGGGCCGCTCGTGGTACCCCCGCATCACGTTGTGGCCCTTGACCGCGATCTCACCAACGCCTGAGAACTCGTCGCCGTCGCCGGGCGGAGGGAGCGGGTGCCAGTCCTCGTCGAGGAGTGCGAGCTCGACGCCGGGCAATGCCCGCCCGACCGAGCCCACCCGGACCGGCTCGCCGAGCCGTGCGGAGCTGGCGGCCGGCGAGGTTTCCGACAATCCGTACCCCTCCAGGATCGTGACCCCGAACGACCTCTGGAACCGCGCGTGCGTCTCGGCGGCGAGCGCCGCGCCACCCGAGGCCGCGACTCGCAGTGTGCTGCCGATCCGGTCGGTGCGAACGCCCGCGTCCCGGGCCGACTGCAGGGTGTTGATCAGCCTCCAGTACATCGTCGGCACGCCCGCGAACACCGTGACACCGTCATCGGCCATCCTGCGCAGGACCTCGACCTCGTGGAACCGGTCGAGCAGGACGAGTTTCCCACCGGAGGCGACGGAGGCGTTCTGCAGGCAGGTCTGACCAAACGCGTGGAACAGCGGCAGCGCGCAGAGGAACGTGTCCGGGGGATCGGTCCGGATCTCGTACACCGCGCTGCTCGCCAGTGCGTTGTCGCGGAGGTTCCGGTGCCTTAACTGCGCCCCCTTGGGCTGACCGCTGGTCCCGGAGGTGTAGATGAGGACCGCGACGTCGTCGGAGTGCACGTCCAGGGTGCCGAAGTGGGGACTGCGCTCGGCCCATGGCACGACGCCGCCCGGGCCGACCTTGATGGGGTACACGTCCGGCACCGCATTGGATCGGCCCACGTCCGCACCGGCGAGGTCCTCGACCGCGCGGTACGCGATGTGGAACCGGGCACCCGAGTCGCGGAGGTGGTAGGCGATCTCCCGCGGACGAAGGAGAACGTTCAGCGGGACGACGACACCTCCGGCCTTGAGGATTCCGTAGTACGCAGCGGTGAACTCGGGGACGTTGGGACAGGAGAGAGCCACGGATTCACCCCGGCGGAGGCCGAGACCGGTGAGATGTCCGGCAACCTTGTTCGCCTCGGCCAGCAGTGCCGCGTAGGTCCAGCTCCTGTCCTCGTGCGCGACGGCCACTCGATCCGGATGGGCGGCGGCCGTGACGTCCAGGAAACTCGCGAGATTGACCATGAAACCTCCACCCGGCCACACGAATGCAACATTTGACGTCAATGTAGCAATCTCGCGGTGGGACCGGTACCCTTGCCCGGAAGTGACGGCGACCTCACCGGAGCACGCACAAGGATCGGAAGCCTCAACGATGAGCGCGATTACCCTCAACGGCGACGAAATCCACTACGCCGACGTTCCCGGACCCACGCACGACGCGCCGGTTCTGGTCTGGGCACACGGCTTTCTGTTGTCGGCCAAGTTCTACCTGGACATCATCTCCACACTGCCCGCCTACCGGCACGTCATCGTCGATCACCGTGGCCACGGCCGGTCCGCGGCCATCGAGACCGATGCCACGCTGCGGCGCATGGCCGACGACATCTGGGGCGTCGTGTCATCGCTGGGTATCAACCGTTTCGGCTACGTCGGGCACTCCATGGGAAGCGCGGTCGGCTGGCGGCTCGCCGCGGAGCATCCCGCCGCCATCGCGGCCGGAGTCGCCATAGCGGGTATCCCGGTCACCGGGAAACGGCCGGAGAGCCGGGAGTGGGTGCTGAGCATGATCGACATGGCGGGAAAAGAAGACGTACTGGCAGAGATGATCGGTGGCCTCTACAAGCATCTCGCCCCGGGGTCCGATCACGTGCGCTCGGCCGGCGCGGAGGCGGCGCTGGTGCCACGCGAATGCATCCGCGAGATCGTGACCGGCCAGTTCCATGTCGACCAGCGTGCCGAAGCCTTACCGGCCCTGACCCAGCCGTGGCTGTTCGTGGTCTCGTCGGACGACGAGTCCGAACCCCCCGAGCACCAGCTCACGTGCTCGGCACTGCTGCCCGACTCGACCTCGGTCATCCTGGAAGGAGAGGGGCACATGGTCTGCCAGGAACGACCTGAACAGGTCGCCCGGCACATCGCGGATTTCCTCGGCCGCCTCCAACTCCGATAGGGAGCGCTCAGGCCCGGCGACTGCGCCACGGACCCAACTCGTCTGGCGCGAACAGTCCTGCGTGAGCAAATAGATCAGTTCGGGACCCAGCGAGGAACCCGTCCGGCCTACAGGGCCAAAGCCAATCCGGCGTCCAGGACAGGGCCTCGAACGAAACCAGGACGCTGGCGGTATCCGTCGCGCCGAACCTTGGCATGAGCGGGCTTCACAGCGACCGGTAACCCGCTGACCACCTGGAACCGCGCCCGGGTGGTGTCAGCGTCGCGCAAGGTGCCTGTCGCCGAGGGAACACCAACGCGGTCGCCGTTCCACTGACCCGGCTGTGTCCGAACAGGACTGAAATCAAAGCCGTCGTGGTGCACTGGTGGTGAGCTGTGCCCCCGGCAGGATTCGAACTGATCCCGTCTCGACCCGTTCTCAAGAGGGACAAGTCCAGAGCAACCGGCTAACGGGCAGTCCCCACTTGCGCCGCCGCCTCGCGTAGGACGAGGGCGAGCAGGCCGGGGAAGCGTTGCTCCAGATCCTCGCGGCGGAGGGAGTTGATGCGGCGCGTTCCCTGGTCCCGTTGGCGGATCAGGCCGGCCTCGCGCAGGACGCGGAAGTGGCGACTGCTGGTGGATTTGCCGACCGGGAGGTCGAAACAGCCGCAGGCCACCTCGGGCTCGGCGCCGAGGGTGGCCACGATGCCCAGGCGGACCGGGTCGCTCAGCGCGGCCATCACCGTGAACAGGTCCAGGTCCCGCACGTCGGGGTGCAGCAACGGGGACGAGGTTCGGCTGGCCACGCCATCAGTATCCACGAGGCAGTCCATGTTCGCATTTGAGCGAACATGGGATACGGTGGCGATCACCAGCCGGCCACGCCATCCGATGGGAAGGGGAACTGCCATGTCCTCTCCGGTCTCGTCCACGCCCGCAGCCGGGTCGCCGGCCCCGATCGGCGTCGGCATCGTCGGGCTCAGCGCCGGCGCCGGCCGGGCTGGGACGGCCCACGTTCCCGCCCTCGCCGCCCTGCCCGGCGCCTACGAACTGCGCGCGCTGAGCACCAGCAGCCCCGAATCGGCCAAGGCGGCCGGGGCGAAATTCGGTGTTCCGCTGGCGTTCGGCAGCGTCGAGGAGCTAGTGTCCTGCGCCGGAAATCGTGTGACTAAGTCTAGTATGGGTGGATGGCGCGGACTGGGCGACCGAAGGTCGAGTTGGTGTTGACCGCTGAGGAGCGGGAGACGTTGCAGCGGTGGGCGCGTAGGTCGACAAGCGCGCAGGCGCTGGCCCAGCGGTGCCGGGTCGTGCTCGCGTGCGCGGAGGGGTTGTCCAATGTGGAGGTCGCGGCGCGGCTGGGGGTGCATCGGACGATGGTGGGCAAGTGGCGTGCCCGGTTCGCCTCGGACGGCTGGACGCCCTGATGGATGAGGACAGGCCGGGCCGGCCTCCGTCGATCACGGTCGACCGGGTGGAGGACGTCATCGTGGCGACGCTGGAGCAGACTCCCCGCAATGCCACGCATTGGTCGCGGGCGTCGATGGCGGAGAGGTCGGGGTTGAGCAAGTCGACTATCGGCCGGATCTGGCGCGAGTTCGGGCTCAAACCTCATCGTGCGGAGACGTTCAAGCTCTCGACCGATCCGCTGTTCGTGGAGAAGGTCGTGGATGTCGTTGGTCTGTATCACAACCCGCCCGAGCGGGCGGTGGTGCTGTGCGTGGATGAGAAGAGTCAGATCCAGGCGCTGGATCGTTCCCAGCCGGCGTTGCCGATGATGCCGGGCATGCCCGAGCGGCGCACCCATGACTACGTCCGCAACGGCATCACCAGCTTGTTCGCCGCGTTCGATATCGCCGACGGAACGGTGATCGGCGAGTTGCACCGCCAGCACCGCGCCGCTGAGTTCAAGAAGTTCTTGATCACGATCGACAAGGCCGTGCCCGCCGAGTTGGACGTGCACCTGGTCTGCGACAACTGTGATGATGATCAGGTGCCGTCCCGGGCTGTGGCCTGACCCGTGCGACAACCGGCCGTGGTGCCTTTCCGTAGATCTGTCGGCTCCAGCCTGGGACGGTGCTTGCTGCCGCCGGACCGGCGGGGCGTGTCCCGATAGGGGCCTTGCCGTGAACAGGGCACCATCACAGTTCTGACCGCCTCGACCGGCCCGGCGACGGCCATCCGTTCCCGAGTGGTCAGGAGACAGACGACTGTGCCCAGCATGCCCCACACCGCCCTGCCCAGCCAAGACGACGCCCCGCCCGCGAGGTCGTTCTCGGCGTGGATACGCACAAGGATCTGCATGTTGCGGCGGTGATCACGGCCCTCGGTGCCCTGCTGACGTGGGCACGTGCGTTCGGTCCGCTGCAGCGGGCTGGGGTGGAATGCACTGGCTCCTACGGCGCGGCGCTGGCTCGGCACTTGCGCACCGAAGGCGAGCAGGTGATCGAGGTCAATCAGCCGGACAAGGCCACTCGCCGCCGACGCGGCAAGACCGACGCCATCGACGCGGAAACGGCCGCTCGCGCCGTCCTGTCCGGCCGGGCGACCGGCAGCATGAAGACTGGTGACGGGCCGGTGGAAATGCTCCGAATATTCAAGCTGGCCAAGGCATCCGCTATCAAGGCCCGGACGCAGACGATCAATCAGCTCAAGGCCGTGCTCATCGCTGCCGACCCAGCGCTACGCGAAGCATTGACAGGTCTGAGCAACCCCATACTCTTCCGGCGCTGCGCGGAACTCCCGCCCACCACACCCAACGACGTCACCAGCGCCGCGGTCTACACGCTTCGCCTGCTGGCCCACCGGATTCGTGAACTGACCGGCGAGATCCGCGATCTGGAACACCGGATCACCGATGCTGTTGCCGCGCATACTCCGGCACTGCTGGAACGTCCCGGAATTGGCCCCGACAGCGCGGCCGCCCTGCTCGTCACAGCCGGGGACAATCCAGACCGCCTGCATAGCGAGGCGTCCTTTGCGGCGTCAGCCCCGTGCAGGCATCCTCGGGCAAGACACACCGACGCCGACTCAACCGCGGTGGCGACCGCCAGGCCAACGCCGCGCTCTACCGCATCACGCTCTCCCGCCTGCGCTGGGACCAGCGCAGCCGCGACTACCTCGACCGACGCACCGCCGAAGGCAAGACCCGTCGCGAGGCCATCCGCTGCCTCAAACGCTACATCGCACGGGAGATCTACCACTTGATCACCAGTCCCGCATCCACGCCGAGCACGCAATCACAACCCGCCGCCGCTTGACATCCATAGGGGCATCTACGGCACGCACAAGACCCCCGCGATCAAGGCCTGGCTCGCCCGCCATCCCCGGTTCCACATGCACTTCACCCCGACCGGCTCCTCGTGGATCAACCAGGTCGAACGCTGGTTCGGGTTGCTGGCGGAGCAGAAGATCAAACGCGGCGCCCACAGGAGTGTGCAGGCGCTGGAGAAGGATGTTCGAGCCTGGATCGCCGATTGGAACACCCATCCCCGGCCGTTTCTGTGGACCAAGACCGCGGAAGAGATCCTCGAGTCCCTGGCTCGATTTTGCAGGCGGATTTCTGACGCAGGACACTAGTCGAGCGCGACGAGGTGGACCTGGTGGTGGTCTCGGTCAAGGTGCCGCACCACCTCGAGCTGGTCATGGCCGCGCTGGCGGCGGGCAAGAACGTGCTGAGCGAGTGGCCGCTGGGCAACGGGACCGCCGAAGCCGAGAAGATGGCCGCCTTCGCGAGTTCGCGGAATCTGCGGGGGTTTGTCGGGCTCCAGGCGCGCTTGGCGCCCCCGGTCCGCTACCTCCACGACCTGATCGCGGACGGCTACGTCGGAGAAGTGCTTTCCACCAGCGTTATCGCCTCCGGCCCGCACTGGGGCGCGACGTCCGACGACCGCCACGCGTACCTGGCCGACCGGGCCAACGGCGCGACGCTGCTGTCCATCCCCTTCGGGCACACCATGGACGGACTCGCCTCGGTGCTGGGCGAGTTCACCCAGCTCAACGCCACGCTCGCCAACCGGCGCCCCGAGGTCCGCCACGCCGGGACCGGAGCGGCCATGCCCAAGAACGTCGACGATCAGATCGCCGTGACCGGGCTCCTCGAGTCGGGCGCCGTCGCCTCCGTCCACTATCGCGGCGGAGTCACCCGCGCGACCAACTTTCTCTGGGAGATCAACGGAACCGAGGGCGACCTGCACGTCACCGGCGCCTCCGGGCACCTCCAGTTCGGACAGGTCACCATCCACGGCGCCCGGGGCGAAACGGACGAGCTGAGCGAGCTTCCGGTCCCGGCCCACTACGACGCGAACGTCCCCGCTCTCGCGCACGCCCGCGACACCATGGCCTACACCGTCGCCCACGCCTACGTCCAGTTGCACGCCGACCTCACGGAGGGCACCCGCGTGATGCCCGACTTCGCCCACGCGGTGCGCCGCCACCGTTTCCTCGACCAGGTCGAGCAGGCGGCCGCCACCGGTGCACGCCAGTACGTCGGCTGACCAGGGCTGCAGATCCGCCCACTCGGTCGGCACCGTGGAGTGACGTAGGACACAACGCCAGGAGAACCGGTCAGCCGAAGCCCGCGTCTTCCCCGATGCCGGAGGGGATTCGGCAAGCAGGCGGGCAACGAGGCAGGGGGCAGACCGGTGACGACACGGGTACTCGGCACGGATCGTGTGGAACATCGGCGGCAAGGGACGGCGCGGGTGCTCGGCATCGAGCTGCGCCGGTCGACCGCGCCGGTGGCCGGCGCGCTGGCACTGGTGCTGGGGCTTGTCTCGGTGCTGTACCTGCTGAGCGGCATGGAGCCCGCGTTTGGGCAATGGACCACCTTCACCGGCCTGCTGCGCGACACCCTGGAATTCCTCTGCCCGGTGGCTCTGGGCGCCGGGGCCTGGCAGGGACGGCGGGAAGGCCGGCCCGAGGTGGCCGAGCTGATCACGACCACCGCGCGGCCCGCTTGGCGGCGCGCGCTGCCGGTCGCCGGCGCGCTCGCGATCACCCTGACACTCGCGTACCTGCTCGTGTTCGCCTACGGCGCGGTCCAGGTCGCGGGCAACACCTCGTACCAGCACCTCGGCTGGTTGCCGCTGCTACTCGTCGGCGAGCTGTCGCTGCTCGCGGCCGCGTGGCTAGGCCTGGGCATCGGCACCGTGTTGCCTTCGGTATACACCACGCCGATCCTCATCGTCCTGAGCTTGGCCGTGCTGCGGGTCCTGGCGTTCGCGGTCACCGGGAAGTCTTCGCTGCTGGGCCCCGGGACGCACTTGCGCAGCCAGATGCTGACCATCGCGCCGCAGGTCACTCTCGGCCAGGCGTTCTGGTTCACCGGGCTGGCCGTGGGCGGCCTGGTGCTGGTGATGGTCCCCGGACGCCGCCGTTACCTGGCGTTGCTGGCGATCGGCGCCGGGCTCGCGGTGGCGCTGCCGCTGTTCCCGGCCACCCGGGACGAGGCCAGCGTCATCGACGCGGAAGCCGCCGCACCGGTCTGCACCACGGACGCGCCGCGCGTCTGCGTCGCCAAGGCCCACGCCGATGCGCTGGACGACATCACCGGCCCCGCCCGGGACGCGCTGCACCGGCTGGCGCCGCTGGCCTCCGCGCCGGCCTCGGTCTCGGAAATCACGGTGAGCCCCTACGACAACAGCCCGAAGCCCCAGCCGTCCGGGGTGGTCTCGTTCGACCTGTACAGCGCCGACCTGGACGACCAGTCTCAGCCGAAGGTGCCCGCGGAAGAGCTGGAAACCCGGATGCTGGAGGGCGCCGGGACGACGTGGTGCACCGTGCTGCCCCCGGAGGAGCAGCGGGACCGGGAAGCCATGGAGCGGCTGGACCGCGAGTACTCCGCGCGGGAGCTGTCGGCCTCGATGCTGCTCGGCAAACCGGTGGGGACCTTCGACTCCGAGGCGGCCCCGTTCTGGCCCGTGCTGCACGCGCTCCCGGCCGCGGAACAACAGCGACGGCTCAGCGCCCTGCGTCAGGCCCTCCTGTCCTGCCAGGGTGACCCGCTGGCCATCCTCACCCAGGGTCTGGCGCCGCAGTGACGTTCGGGCAGAGATCGTTGCGGCGGTTGAAGTCCGGTGACCGTCGGTGGCAGCGTCGGACTCGCACTGGCCGGCCCGGAACTCACCCAAGGAGCGTTCACGAATGAGTATCTCGCGCAAGGCGGGGGCGACCGGTCTCCTCGTCGCCGTCTCCACGGCCGTCGCGATCGCGGCCGCCGGTACCGCCAACGCCGGCGCCGGCCCGCCGCAGATCTACGGCTCGTACGGCGACTGCATGGCAGCGGGCAACACGCTGGCGCAGCAGGGTGAGGCGCACGGCTTCCACTGCGTGGACATCGGCGCGGCCCCAGTCGGCGTCCCGTCCTCGCAGTGGAAGCTGGTCATCGACTTCTGATCTCCGGCTGCTCCGTCCAGAACGCCCGTACCGCGGTTCTGGACGGAGCAGTTTTCACTTGGCCGCCAAGGATTCCAGGGCCGCCGCGGTCTCCAGCGAGATCAGCCGCGAGTTCTGCAGCGCCGCGACCTGCCAGCGGTCGTCCTGCCACACCATGGCGTACAGCTGCAGGAAGGACCGGTGCGCCGGCGGCTCCTGCTCACCTGGCATCAGCATGGCCATCCGGTGGTGCACCACACCCCATCCCGGCCGGACGATCCGCGCGAACTTCACCTCGCCGCGCACCAGCCGGGTGCCCTTCAGCACCGTGTCGAACAGGGGCCGGTGGAACGCGATCAGCTCGTCGCGTCCTTTGTGGATGGATCCCTCGAAGTCGACCAGCTCGCCGTCGTCCGTGAAATCGGCCAGGAACGCGGCCGCGTCACCGGCGTTCCAGCCCTCGTTCATCCGGCCCGGAATGGCGCTCATCGACTCGGCCGACTGTTCCATGCGATCACCTTTCTCCGCTGTGACCGCCATCCTCGCCGGACCGCGCGCCCGGCGCCTTGATCATCCGCGCACGGTTGCTGGACGTCAGTGCCGCGGCGTTGTACCCGTAGGTCGCCTTGAATAGCCGGCTGAAGTGCGCCGGATCGGCGAATCCCCATCGGGCGGCGACGGCCGCGACCGTGCGGTCGCTGCCGGCCAGGTCCGCCCGGCAGCGCTCCAGGCGGCGCCGCCGGATCAGCGCCGCCACCGTCAGCGGCTGGTCCTCGAAGAGCTTGTGCAGGCGGCGCACGGAAAGGTGGTGCGCCGCGGCGACCTTCGCCGGGGTCAGGTCCCGATCGGACAGTCGCGCTTCGATGAAGCCGACGATCCGATGGCGCAGCGCCTCGTCGGGGGCCGGGCGCGCCTCGCCCAGCTGAGCCGACAGCGCCACCGCGATCAGCTCGATCACCGCGGCCGCCGACCGGTCCGCCTCGTCGGCCCGGAACCCGGCCAGCGACCGCGCCATCTCCCGCGCGAGCGAGGACACCAGCGCCCCGGGGCCGCGGTCGCCGCGGATCCGCACCCCAGCGAGCCTCGCCGCGTCGTTCGGCCCGAGCCGCAACGCCGGCCGGGGCACCAGCATGGTCACGCTGGTGGTCTCGGAAGTGGCGAACCGCACCGGCCGCACCGGGTCGATCAGGACCAGGTCGCCGGGTTCCAGCACGGCGATGTGGCCGCCCTGCTCGGCCCGCACCCGTCCCCGCGTGACCAGCTCTATCTGCCAGGATTCGCTGTCGGCCTCGCGCGCGGACCGCGCGTCCCGGAAGCACTCACCCGCTGGGGAGACCAGTTCGGCCAGTCGCAACGGCCCCAGCTCACCGGTCACCAGGCCGGCGCGGAAGCCGTCGCCGACCTGCCGGCGGCCGCGCAGGGGCGGCAGGCCGCTCGCCGCGAACGCCTCCAGGAATGCCTCGGCACCAGTCATGACCCGACGTTACCCGCCGGTCCGCCCGTTGCCCGTCACGCTGTTCATCGGCTAGTCGAGGTGTCCGGCTGCCCGGAGACGAACCCGGCCAGCGCGAGCAGCCACTGCCAGAGCGCGCTGGTCGAGGTCTCCGCGCGCTCGCCGAGGTTGTAGACCGGGCCGCTGCCGGCGAGGATCTGCTCGACGGCGCGGGTGAAGATCAGCCCGTCGTCACAGATCCAGCGGGTCAGGTAGCCGAGGATCGCGATGAGCACGACCGCGACCACGGTGATGACCCGATTCCAGTGCCGGCTCGCCGTTTCCGGCCCGTGGGACGGAATTTCGACGACCGGCGCCGGGGGTGCGTAAACAGCCATGAGAGAACTCGTCCTCGCGCAATAAGGTGGCGAATTCCGACCGATTCCCGGGTACGGGAGAAGGGGTCGTCAGTGGTTCAGGATGAGTTCCATCGTGGCAGCGCGGGTTCCGGGTCCCGTCATGATCACGTCCGGGTTCTGTGACAAAAACGGTTCCGGGCAAACAAAAAGCGGGCACGGCCACCGGCCGCACCCGCTTTTCGAGCCTTCAGCTCAACCGCGCCAGCGGTTGTTCAGGAAAGCGTCGTCCTCGTCGTCGATCTCCTCCGTGCTCATCCGGCGCCGGCCGCCCGGCGCGGGCCGCGCCGGCGGGGCCGCCGGAACCGGGGGCGCCGGCGGAGGGGGCGGAGTCGGGGCCGGGGGCGCCGGCGGAACCGGCTCCGCCGCGTGACGGCCGGTCCTCGGCGGGGTGGGCACGATGTCCTCGATGCCCTGGGAGCCGTTCTCGGCCTGGTGCCCCTCGGGCTCGAAGTCGAATTCCGACACCCCCTGCGGCTTCGGACGGCCCTTCTCGTCCTCCCGCTTGCCCAGCTCGCGGCGGTGCATGACGTAGCGTTCGGCGGCCTTCGCCTGCTTGGTCATGAACTCGTGCGCGCGGGCCTTGATCTCCTCGCCGCGCTGCTCGGTCAGCGTCCGGCGATCGCTCTGCTCCCGGACGAGGGCGTCCATCCGGGCCTGCATCGCGTTCACGTCGTCCATGCCTGGCCTACCTCCTCGTCCGGAACGTCGGCGACAAATCGTCGTCGTCGTCGAGCGAACCGGTGATCCGCTGGGACGGCTCGGGACCCGCGTCGAACAGGACGCCGCCGTCCACATTGTAGGCCCGGGAGCCGCGTTCGTGGTCGCCACCGCCGCCGGCACCACCGCCGCCGCCCATGGCGCCCATGCCGCCCATCATCCCGCCGCCCGACTGGCCGGGGGCCCCGGCCGGCGTCGCGGACTGGCCCTGCTGCGCCGGGTAAGTGTCCGCGCCGCTGTGCTGCGGCACCCCTTCGTGGCTCGCCCCGGTCATCGAGGGCGCGCCCAGCGACTGCCCGGACGCGGCGTCGGCGAGGTGCGCCGGGACGCCCGGTACCCCCGCCCCGCCGGCGTGGCTGGGCGGCGTGCCCCCGTCCGGCATGCCCGCGGGGACGGCCGAACCCGAGTCGCCCACGTGCTGCGCGGGAACCGAGGTGCCGTCGACGGGCAGCGGGGCCGAATCCGGCGTGGTCCCGGGCGGCATCTGCGTGCCGTCGACCGCGTGCAGCGGCGCCGAATCCGGCGACATCTGCGTGCCGTCGACCGGCTGCAGCGGCTGGCCCGTGGTGCCGTTGGGCATCTCCGGGCCGTGGTCGATGATCGGCTGGCCCGTGGTGCCGCTCGGCATCTCCGGGCCATGGTCGATGATCGGCTGCTTGTCGGTGGTGCTGCTCGGCATCTCCGGACCGTGGTCGCTGATCGGCGGCGCCGGGTGCCCGCTGCTGCCGGGCGCGTCCTTCTCCCCGAGGGTGTAGGTGGACGGGTGGCCGGTGCCGTCGTCGACGGTCACCTTGGTCGGGCCGTCCGGGCCGTCCGGGCGCTCCGCGGTGATCTTGACGTCGCCGTCCTGGATGTGGATCTTGCCGTCCGGGCCCGGGTGGTACACGCGCCCGGAACCCGAGCCGTCGCCGCCGCCGGCCGGGCCGGTGCCGCCGTCGTGGCCGGTGCCGCCCTTGCCGTCGTCGGACCAGTCGAGCTTGAAGTCCTTCGGGTCGCCGTGGCCTTCGCCGACCTTGATGTCCATCTGGCCGTCTTTGCCCGGCTCGGTCATCTCGAAGGTCTTGCCGTTCTGCTCGACCTTCAGCGTCTCCTGCGGGTCGGCCTTCCCGTCGCCGCCGGGCGCGTTCGGGTCCGAACCGCCGCCGCCGGCACCGCCGCCGCCGTGGCCGCTCGGGTCCGAACCGCTGCCGCCGTGGCCGTCGGGTGAGTTCGGGTCGCTGCCGTTGCCGCCGCCGGGGCCACCGGGGCCGATTTCACTCGGGGGCAGGTTCAGGTCCGGCATCTTCGGCGTGCCGCCGCCGCTGCCGCCCGAATCGCCGCCCGAACCGGAGCCGCCGCCCGAACCCGAGCCGCCACCCGTGTCGCCCGGGGGCAGGTTCAAGTCCGGCACCTTCGGCGTGCCGGAGCCGCCGCCCGGGGAGCCCTGCGGCAGGTCTGTGTTCGGAATCGGCGGCACGTCCCCGCCGCCACCGCCCGAGCCCGAACCGGAGCCGCCGCCCGAACCCGAGCCGCCACCGGAGTCACCTGGGGGCAGGTTCAAGTCCGGCATCTTCGGTGCGCCACCGCCGGAACCCGAGCCACCGCCCGAACCGCCACCCGGGGAGCCCTGCGGCAGGTCCGTGTTCGGGATCGGCGGCATGTTCGCGCCGCCACCGCCGGAACCCGAACCGCCACCGGAACCGGAGCCGCCGCCCGAGCCACCACCGTCGCCGCCCGGGGGCAGGTTCACGTCCGGCACGTTCGGCGTGCCGCCACCGCTGCCGGAGCCACCGCCACTGCCGGAGCCCCCGCCGCCCGGGGAACCCTGCGGTACGTCCGTGTTCGGGATCGGCGGCGGGTTCCCGCCACCGCCACCCGAGCCCGAGCCGCCGCCGGAACCGGAACCGCCGCCCGAGCCCGAGCCACCGCCGGAGCCGCCACCTGAGCCGGAGCCACCGCCAGAACCCGAGCCACCACCGGAACCCGAGCCACCGCCCGAACCCGAACCGCCACCGGAGCCACCGCCCGAACCGCCCGAACCGGAGCCGCCCGAGCCGGAGCCGTCGGTCCCGGTGCCGAACTCGTTCTTGACCTTGCCCATGACCTTGTCGAGCTCGTCATAGGCCTGGTCGACCAGGTCCTTGGTGTCCTTGCAGTTCTTGACGAATCCCTGGAACAGCCGGTCCCACATGTCCGGGATGAAGTAGTTGGTGATCCACTGCTTGGCGAGCTTCTCGCCCTCGGCCTTCATGTCGCTCTTGTCGCAGCAGCCCCGGTCGTTGAGCGTCGCCACCAGGTTGGTGCCGAAGTTCATGTCCAGGAAGCCGGCGATCGCGGTGAGGTCGTCGTCGCTGGCGGCCGAGCCGTTCGCCACGTTCACGATCCGCTGGGCCATGGTGAAGTCGGCCTTGGCCACGTACTCGGTGTACGCCTGGTTGACCGCGTCGGCCTTGCCCTTGCACAGGGTGAACACCGTGGTCGCCGCGGCGATGGTGGCCTTGGCCGCGCCGTCGAGCGTCTGGTGCAGCTTGGTCGCCTTGGGCCCGATGTCGTCGTTGTAGTGGTCCCACGCCGCGTCGGCGCCCTTGCCCTTCCAGTCCTGCTGCAGGGTGGTCAGGGCGGTGGTGGTGTCCTTGGCGGTCTTGTCGACGCTGTCCGCGCCGGTCTGGAAGTGCGCGGCGTCGTCCATGAAGTTCTTGAACGAGATCCCGCGCTGCTCGTCGAACGGGACGTGGATGTCCTTGTCCATGTCGATCGCGTGGGTGTTGCCGCGGCAGTCGTCCGGGAATTTCGCGATCAGCGAGCCGAAGGTCTCGAACAGCTTGAGCGCGGGCACGGCCGTGTCGAACACCTCGTCCGAGGTCTTCGTGCCGCCGCCGTCGGACGTGGGCGGCTGCTTGCCGCCGAGGTCGTTCTTGCCGTCGTCGACCGCTTTCTTCTGCATGTCTTCGTTGTATGCAGCCTGATCGCCCGCGCCTTTGGCGTCGTTGTAGGCGTCGTCGGTGCTTTTGTAGTCGGCGGAGAAGGCGCCGTTCGGCAGATAGGCCTTCTGGTACTTGTCCGACTCGTCCTGCGGAATCGAGACGCCGTCCATGATGGCGCTGGCGAGCAACGTTTTCTTGTCGTCGCTCGGCACGGCCGGATCGTCGAGGACCTTCTTGATCTCATCCCACGACTTGGCCATCAGAGGTTACCCCCAGCACCGTAGATCTGGCCGTACTGATCGTCTTCGTTGCCGGCGTACTGCGACCCGGCCTGCTCGAGGCTCGAGCCGAACGTGGTGAGTGTGCCGTTGTAGCCGTTGACCGAGTCCGACAATGCCTTGGCCCCGTCCAGGTACTTCTGCGCGTGATCCCCGTGCGCCTTGCCGAAGCCGTCCTTGGTGACCTCGGTGGTCGCCAGGTCCGGGTTGGCGTCGAGCAGGTCCTTGCCCAGCTGGGTGACCTTCTTCGACGCTGTCGCTATCGCCTCGGTGGACGCGGTGTAGCCCCCGCTGCCGCTCATGTGCGCTTCTCTCCCTAGCTGGCCCGGCCGGTGCCGGTGCGTTCGTTCAAGGCTTCGGCGAGTACCTCGGCCACGGCCGCGATGTCCGTGAACCGGTCAAGCTGATCGAGGTCGATCGTGACATCGTGGTGGACTTCCAGCGCTGCGAGCAGCCGTACCCGGCCCTTGGAGTCGATGCCCAGCTCTTCGAGCGGGCTGTCCTGCGACACCAGTCCCGGGTCGAGCCGGAAGGTGTCGACCACGACCTTCGCGACCTCGGCGCAGAGATCATCCACGACCGTCACCGTACCGCTCCCTCGCCGCTGACCGGGCGACTTTGCCGCTCGATGTGCGCGGAAGGCCTCCAGGACCGACCAAAGTGACCCTCCGCAGCGTCAGGCCGTATTCGGCGGACACCGCGCGGAGCACGGCCCGGCGTACCCCGGTCTCGTCCGCCTCCCCGTTCCACTCGGCCGCGACCATCGCGCCCTCCCCCTCGTCCTCGTCGATCCGGAAAGCCGCGACCCGGCCGCGGCGAATCGCCGGATGGGCTTGCTCCGCGGTCACTTCCAGGTCCTGCGGATGGTAATTGCGGCCGTCGACCACGATCAGGTCCTTCAGCCGCCCGGTCAGGTAGAGCACGCCGCCGTGCCACACGCCGAGATCGCCGGTGCGCAGCCAGCCGCCGTGGCCCTCCAGCCACGCGTCGAACGTGTTGTCCTCGCGCCCCCAGTAACCGGTGCCGACGTGCGGGCCGTGCACCCAGACCTCGCCGACGGAGCCGTCCGGGGCCACTTCGCCGTCCCGCACCACGCGCACCAGCTGCCCGACCGGGTGACCGACGGACACCAGTTCCTGTCCGCCCTCGATCTCCACGGCCTCGCCGGCAGCCAGCGCCTCGCGGTCGAAGGTGGCGCTCGTCGGTCCTTCCGGGCCGGCGCTCGTCACGTACACGGTCGCCTCGGCCAAGCCGTACGACGGCCGGTGCGCCTCGCGCCGGAAGCCGAGCGGGCCGAACACCTCCTGGAACCGGGCGACCGTCGCGGGGCGCACGGGCTCGCTGCCGTTCAGCGCGACCGAGACGCCGGAGAGGTCCAGGCCTTCCGGCGGGGGCGTCGCGGCGGCCAGGTCGAACGCGAAGTTCGGGGCCGCGGTGAACACGTCCGGGTGCTCGGCCAGCTGCCGCAACCAGCGTTCGGGCCGGTGCACGAACTCGACCGGCGACATGAACACCGACTGGCAGCCCGCGTGCACCGGGACGCACAGCAGCTGCACGAGCCCCATGTCGTGGAAAAACGGGATCCAGCCCGCGCAGGTGGTGCCGGGGCCGACGGAGTAGGCCACGCAGGCCTGCCAGCAGGCGGCGGACAGCGCCCGGTGCGGGATCACCACGCCGGCCGGGTCGCGGGTCGAGCCGGAGGTGTACTGCAGGTACGCGGGAGCCTCCGGATCGGGCCGGACCGGCTCGACGGGCGGCCCGCCCAGCTCGTCCACGATCACGAGCTGCCCGGCCGGCACGAACTCGCGCACCCGCTTCACCGCACGCCGCGAGGTCAGCACGAGCGAGGCGGAGCAGTCGGCGAGGATCCCGGCCAGCCGCTTGCCCAGGCCCGGGCTCGCCGGGTCCATCAGCGGCACCGCCGTCATCCCCGCGGCGAGCACGCCGAAGAACGCGACCGGGTAAGCGAGTTCCTGCGCCGCGATCACCGCGACCCGGTCGCCCGGCGCCGCTTTCTCCCGCAGCCGCCCCGCCACCACGCCGACGCGCTCGACCAGCTCGGCCCAGGTCAGCGTCTCGTCGACGCCGGCGGTGTGGTCCTGGTGGGTGAACGCGGGCCGGTGATCATCGGCGCGGGAGAACAACAACTCCACCAGGGAAACGCCCAAGACGTCCTCGGGCACAGAAACCGGCGCCTGCCGCACAGGCACCGAAGAAGGGGAGGACAACGGCTTCACCACACACCGGGAGCACCGGCGAAGGGAATCCGGCCGGCGCTCCCGCACCCGGCCGGCCGCGACCTGCCAACCACCTTACCGCTCACAGCAGACACTCCACCACACGCGGACCGGCCGGTTCAGGCGCCCCGGTGATATTCGAGCCGGATGTGCCCGAAGGTTCCCCATTCCACGTCATAAGAGACCTTCCCGCAGTTCACCACATTTCCATAAGTGAATATCCGCGGCGATTTCCGGCGAATTCGCTAACGTTAATTCGCTAATGTGAAGAAAATGCGGCCGAGGACTCCGGCAGTTGCGGGAGCGGGCCGGTGCGCGGTAGGCCGGACGGCCCGGCCGCCGCTCCCGGCTTACCGGATCGACCGCGGGGACCGGGTGCGGTATGCAAGGGGCATGACCACCGTCCGGTTCGGACTGCTCGGGGCCGTCGAGGCGCACGTCGGCGCCGAGGCCGTCGATCTGGGCCACGCGCGGCAACGCTGGGTGCTCGCGGCGTTGCTCGCCGACGCCAACCGGCCGGTGTCGACCGACCGGCTCACCGAGCGGGTGTGGGCGGACCGGCCGCCGTACCGCGCGCACCGGCTGCTGGCCAGTTACCTCTCCCGTCTGCGCCGCGTGCTCGCCGCGGCCTGTGACGTCGCGATCCGCCACGGGCCGGCCGGGTACGTGCTCAGCGTCCCGCCCGAGTCGGTGGACGTGCACCGGTTCCGCGCGCTCGTCACCGAAGCGCGGGCGCAGCGCAGCACCGCGCTGTATGACGAAGCGTTGACGCTGTGGCGAGGCGATCCGTTCGCCGGGCTCGACACGCCGTGGGCCGACACCGCCCGCCAGACGCTCGCCGCCGAACTCCTGTCGGCGCAACTCGACCGCACGGACCTGGCGTTGGAAGACGGTGGCCACAACGCCGTGCTCGCCGAAGCGGCGGAACGGGCCGCGGCACACCCGCTGGACGAACGCGTGGCGGGCCAGCTGATGCTCGCGCGGTACCGCGCCGGGCGGCAGGCAGGCGCGCTCGAGGAGTTCGACCGGATCCGGCGGCGGCTGGCCGACGAGTTCGGCGCCGATCCCGGGCCTGCGCTGCGCCGGCTGCACCAGCGCATTCTCACCACGGACCCGGCGCTGGCGCCGCTCACGGAAACGGCCGTGCCGCGGCAGCTGCCCGCGCCGCCGCGCTGGTTCGTCGGCCGTGACCCCGAGCTGGCCGCGCTCGACGAGGTGATGGAAAGCCGCGGCGGCACCCTCGCGCTGTCCGCGATCGGCGGTCCCGGCGGCATCGGCAAGACCTCGCTCGCGCTCCGCTGGGCGCACCAGAACCTCGCGCGGTTCCCGGACGGCCAGCTGTACGTGAACCTGCGCGGCTTCGACCCGTCCGACGGCCCGCTGCCGCCCGAGGCCGTGGTCCGGCAGTTCCTCGACGCGCTGGGCGTGGCCCCCGCGGCGGTCCCGGCGGACCCGACCGGCCAGTTTTCGCTCTACCGCAGCCTCGCCGCCGGACGGCGTCTGCTGGTCGTGCTGGACAACGCGCGGGACCTGGCGCAGGTCGAGCCGCTGCTGCCGGGCAGCGAAACGTGCACGGTGCTGGTCACCAGCCGGCACCGGCTGGGCGGGCTCGGGGTCCGCGGCGCGCGGCTGCTCGACCTGGACGTGCTCGGCTCGACGGAGGCGCGGGAGCTGCTGGTGCGCCACCTCGGCGCGGACCGCGTGGCGGACGAGCCGACGGCGGTGGACCACCTGGTCCGTTGGTGCGGCGGGCTTCCGCTGGCGATCAGCATCGTCGCGAGCCGCGCGGGGGCGAACCCGCGGTTCCGGCTGGAGGTGCTGGCGCGCGAGCTGCAGCAGGAGTCCGCCCGGCTGGACGCGCTCGACGCGGGTGACCTGAGCACGAACCTGCGAGCGGTGTTCTCCTGGTCCTATCAGGCACTCGACGCCGAGCCGGCGCGCGCGTTCCGGCTGCTCGGCTCGGCGCCGGGGCCGGACATCGGCCTGGCCGCGGCGGCTGCCCTGCTCGGGCTGCGGATGCCGGACGTGCGCGCGCTGCTGCGCCGGCTCAGCGCGGCGCATCTGGTGCAGGAGCACGTGCCCGGCCGGTACCGGATGCACGACCTGCTGCGGCTGTACGTCGACGAGCTGGTGGACGACGCGGAACGGCCGGAACCGTTGCGCCGCTTGGTTGATCACTACCTCCACACGGCCTGCGCCGCGACGCCGCTGCTGCGCCCGGAGCGTCAGCCGATCGAGCTGGGCCCGCCCGCGCCCGGCGGCGCGCCCCTTTCGCTGGCAGACCGGGCCGAGGCGGCGGCGTGGTTCGCGGATGAGCACGCCTGCCTGATGGCCGTGCTGGATTCGGCCGTGCAGCGCGGCGCGCACGAGGACGTGTGGCGGCTGGCCTGGAGCGTCAGCGGGTTCCACGTGATCCGCGGGCTGCTGGTCGCGGACCTGGCCTCCTGGCGCGCGGCGGTGGCGGCCGCGCAGGCGCTGGGACGGCCGGAGCCGTTGGCCATCACGCACATGTACCTGGGCACGGCGCACACCCGCGTCGGCTCGCACGACGCCGCGGTCCGGCACGTGCGGGAGGCGCTCGACCTTGCGGTGGCAGCGAAATCCCCGGCCGTGGAGGCGGACGCGCAGCGGGCGCTGGGCTGGGCGCTGGGCCAGAGCGGCGACTTCGGCGGGGCGCTGCGGCACACCGCCGAGGCGCTGACGTACTACCGCGCCGTCGGCAACGGGCTGCGCCAGGCCGACGCGCTCAACACCCTCGGCTGGTACTCCGCCCGCCTCGGCCGGCTGCGCGAGGGCCGGGACTTCTGCACGCGGGCGTTGGAACTCTGCCGCCTGCACGACCACCGCCGCGCCGAAGCCGTGACGCTCGACAGCCTGGGTTACATCGCGCAGGAACTCGGCGAGTACGTCGTCGCACTCGGCCACTACCGCTCGGCGCTGGCGCTCGCCCGCGAGACCGAGGACGTCTACGACGAGCCCGGCATCCTCGCCAACCTCGGTGACACCCACGCGTCGCTCGGCCAGACCGCGGACGCGCGCGCGGCGTGGGAGCAGGCGCGGGACCTCTACCGGGAACACCGGCGTGCGCGGGAAGTCGAGCTGCTCGAGGCGAAGCTGGAATCCTGACCTCACAACGATTCTTGGGCCCGCAAGCTTGTTGGACGGGCCTGCTTGACAGCGCGCCGGCGTGAGCAGATACTAACGACGTTAGGAGTTCTAACATCGTTAGGAGTTGCGGGTATGGGTCGGCGGGAAGAGGTGCGCCGCCGGACGTTCGACGAGATCCTGTCGGCCGCTCGCCGGGTGGCGGAGGACGAGGGCTGGCCGGCGGTGACGATCCGGCGGATCGCCGGCGAGATCGGTTACAGCGCGCCGGTGATCTACCAGCATTTCGAGAACAAGGACGCGGTGCTGCACACCGTGCTGGATCAGGGGAACGCGGCGTTGCTGCAGCGGATGCGGGACGGGGTGGGCTCCGGTCCGGCGTCGGACGGTGTGCGTCGCGCGGCGGTCGCGTACCTCGAATTCGCCCGGTCCCAGCCCAGCCTCTACCAGCTGATGGCCGGTTCGGTGGTCGACGCCGCCGCCCGGCACCGGGCCGCCGCCGCGGTGATCGAGTTCACCGGGCAGGTCATCGAGAAGTGGGCGGCCGCCGAGTCGGTGCGGCTGCGCAGCGTCGAGGACGCCTGTGACCTGCTCTGGGCCACGACACACGGCCTGACCGGCATCGGGCTGCTCGCGGACGTCGGATTCGACCGCGCGCTGCGCTTGGCCGATCAGGCCGTCACCGCCCTGCTCGCCTATTGGTCGGCACCACTTTCACCAGAAAGGCGTGGGAAATGATTTACCACCACAACCGGATCGTGTTCAAAACGAGCGCGACCGCCGAACAGCGCGCGGAAGCCCTGGCCAGCCTGCGTAATCAGGGCGAGAAAATCGACGCGGTGATCCGTTACGTCGTCGGCAAAGACATCGGCGGCGAGTTCGAGTACAGCGCGGTTTTCGTCCTCGAGGACCTGAAGGGGTACTGGGAATACTTGACCGCTCCGTCGCACACGCACACCGACAATATCGGCCTGCCGCTGGTGGAGAAATTCGTCTCCTACGACACCACCGACAGCGACGACCCGGACATCGCCGAGAAGATCGCCGAATTGCACACGCGCCGTTACTCCGGCAATCCCGCCCTGACCAAACTCGTCGCCGATTTGCCCTCGTACGCCGGCAGCAGCGCACCAGCCCCGAGCTAAGGGGCTGCGGTCACATTAGGATCGCCTCGCCCAACGCGGTCCGCTTCGTCTGGGACACCGGCACCGGTGAGGGCCACGCCATCGCGGGCCTGTTCGGCCAGTGGTTCACCGGGCACGGCTTGCCCTACGCCGACGAACCGTACGACGCCGTCGGCTCCGACCACCTCCCGTTCCACGACCTCGGCATCCCGGTCGGCGGGATGGACAGCGGCGTGCTCGGGGTGAAGACCCCGGCGCAGGCGGCCGAGTACGGCGGCCAGGCCGGGCAGCAGTTCGACCACTGTTATCACCAGTCCTGCGACCGCCTCGCCGGCATCAACCGGACCGCGCTGGCCGAGAACGCGTCCGCGATGGCCTGGGTGCTCGGCTCGCTCGCCTCGGACGCCACGCTCGGCCGCAGCTGACACTGAAGCGTAGGTCGGACGCCCGACCAGTGCCCGGCGTCCGTCAAGGACTCCTTGCCTGCGTTGAGGGTGGGCAAGGAGTCCTTGACGGCGGCGCGGCGCAGCCACAACACGTCACGCCCGAACGACCAGACCAGCAGCACCAGCGCGGAAACCGTGACCGCCAGGGCGAAAGCGGCCGGGAGCAACCCGGAGCCCGCCGCCACCAGCAGCACGCCCTGCAACGCCGCGACGACCTTGCGTGCGCGGCTCGGCGGCAGCTCCCCGCGCAGCCACGGCAGCACCCGGGCGGCCGCCACGAAGGCGTAACGCATCAGGCCGATCGCCAGCACCCACGGGCCGAGCGAACCGGCGACCAGCGCGCTCAGCACGAGGATCAGGAACGCGTCCGCCTCCATGTCGAACCGCGCGCCGAGGGCCGAGGACGTGCCAGTGCGGCGGGCGACTTGGCCGTCCACGGCGTCCAGCGCCAGCGCGACGGACGCGAGCGGGACCACCACGGCCATCGGGGCTCCCCCGTTCAGGTGATCCACGACCAGCGCCGTGACTCCCCCGATCAGCACCGCGCGGGCGAGCGTGACGTGGTCGGCCGGGCCGAGTGAACGCGCGCCGGCCCGCCGGGCAGCGCCCGCGAGCAGGGCCCACAGCCCCGCCGTGTACGCGAGGCCCGCAGCCCAGCCGGCGGTGCCGAGCCCCGTGGTGAGCCCGAGAACGGCCAGCAGCACCAGCTGGCCGCTCGCCCCGGCGGCCTGTTCGAGGGCGACTGAACCCACGCCGGGGTGTGATCGTGTAGTGGTGGTGACAGCCATCGAACCCCTCGATCTCGCCGCGGGTGCGGGTATCCCGCCGGACAGGTGGACATCCATGACACGTAAGGCAAGGGCCCTCTGGTTCACCGCCGCCGGGACCGGTGAGATCCGGGACGCCGTGGTCCCGGCCCGCGGACCGGACGAGGTGCTGGTCAGGACGCTGTTCTCGGCCATGAGCCGCGGCACGGAGAGCCTGGTGCTGCGCGGCGGCGTGCCGTCGAGCCAGCACGACGTCATGCGCGCGCCGTTCCAGGAGGGCGACTTTCCGTGGCCGGTCAAGTACGGCTACCTGAACGTCGGCCGGGTCGAGGACGGGCCCGCGGACCTCGTCGGCCGCACCGTCTTCTGTCTCTACCCGCACCAGACCGAGTACGTCGTGCCCGCGACCGCGGTCATCGTGGTGCCCGAAGCCGTGCCGGCCGCGCGCGCGGTGCTCGCGGGCACCGTGGAGACGGCGGTGAACGCGCTGTGGGACGCCGCCCCGCTGGTCGGCGACCGGATCGCGGTGGTGGGCGCGGGCATGGTCGGCAGCAGCGTCGCCGGGCTGTTGTCCCGCTTCCCGGGCGTGGACGTCCAGCTCGTGGACGTCGACCCGGAACGCGCGAAGATCGCCGAAGCGTTCGGCATCCGCTTCGCCACACCGGACGAGGCCGAGGGCGAGCTGGACCTGGTGGTGCACGCCAGCGCGTCCGAAGCCGGGCTCGCCCGCTCGCTGGAACTGCTGGGGCACGAGGGCACGGTGGTGGAGCTGAGCTGGTACGGCGACCGCCGGGTGAGCGTGCCGCTGGGCGAGAACTTCCACTCGCGGCGGCTGACCGTGCGCGGCAGCCAGGTCGGCACCGTCTCACCCGCCCGCGCCGGCCGCCGCACGTACGGCGACCGGCTGGCGCTCGCGCTGCGGCTGCTGGCGGACCCGGCGTTCGACGTGCTGATCACCGGCGAGTCGGCCTTCGATGAACTGCCCGGCCTGATCACCCGCCTCGCCGGCGGAGAGCTGCCCGGGCTCGGCCACCGGATCGTCTACCCGTAATCGCTTGTCCACCAAAGGAGAAACCTTGTTCAGCGTCACCGTGCGAGACCACATCATGGTCGCCCACAGCTTCCGCGGTGAGGTCTTCGGACCCGCCCAAAGCCTGCACGGCGCCACTTTTGTCGTTGACGCCACGTTCCGCCGCGCCGAGCTGGACGCGGACAACATCGTGGTCGACATCGGCCTCGCCACCGAGCGGCTCGGCACGGTGCTGGCCGACCTCAACTACCGCAACCTCGACGAGGTGCCGGAGTTCGCCGGCGTCAACACGTCCACGGAGTTCCTGGCTAAGGTGATCGCGGACCGGCTGGCGGGCCACGTGCACGCCGGCGACCTCGGCGAGGGCGCGCACGGCCTGGCCTCGATCTCGGTGACGCTGCACGAATCGCACGTCGCCTCGGCCGGTTACGAGCGCGACCTGTGACCACAGTGGACGCTTCCGGCTACGCGCCGGAGTGGCTTCGCCTGCGCGAGGGCGCGGACGCGGCGGCGCGCGCTGCCTCCCTTGTGGACAAACTCAGGCTGACGCCGCCGTTGACGATCCGGGATCTGGGCTGCGGCACGGGTTCCATGGGCCGCTGGCTGTCCGGACGGCTGCCCGGGCCGCAGCACTGGATCCTGCACGACCAGGACCCGCGGCTGCTCACGCTGGCCGCGCGCAGCCTGCCGGACGGCGTCACCACCGAAACCGAACAGCTCGACGTCACCCGGCTGACCGCCGCAGATCTCGCTGAAACGTCGCTGGTCACGGCTTCGGCGCTGCTGGACTTGTTCACGCACGCGGAGATCCGCCGTCTTGTCGAGGGTTGCGCGGGCGCGCGTTGCCCGGCACTGCTGACGCTTTCCGTGGTCGGCCAGGTGGAGCTGTCCCCCGCGGACCCGCGGGATGGCGCCGTCACGGCGGCGTTCAATGCTCATCAACGGCGCGAGGGGCGGCTTGGTCCTGAGGCGGTTTCCGTTGCTGCGCAGGAGTTCACCGACCGCGGCTACACGGTTCACCGGGCGCCGAGCGTCTGGCGGCTCGGTTCGGCGGACTCGGCGTTGATCGCGGCCTGGTTCCACGGCTGGGTCGAGGCTGCGGCCCAGGAGGACCCGAGCCTGGCGCGGTATCGGGACCAGCCCGCCACCGTCACCGTGCACCACGAGGACCTACTCGCTCTCCCCTGACTCACGTCGCGCACGGGCACGGCGCTTACCCTCATGCATCGCGGCGACGCGGGCGATCGGAATAGTGTGCCCCTCCTCAACGAGGTCGGCCGGAAGCTGCTGCGGCGCAGGCATTTCCGCAACCCACGGGTCGTCACCGCCCAGCAGTTTCAGCGCACTGTGGACAGTGAAGTCCTCCGGCGTCACGTTCTCCGCATCGGACCACGGCACCGGGAACGAGACGCGCACGCCCGGACGTACCCGCGGGCTGTAGGCGGCCACTACGGTCGCGCCGCCGGCTCGGGTGGAGTCCAGGAAAACCTTGCCATGGCGGTCTTCGCGGATGAACGCCGTGGTCGCCCGGTCCGGGTCGAGGCGCTCGGCCCGGGCCGCGACCGCGCGGGTGGCCGCGGCGACGTCGTCCATGGCCTGGCCCGGGGCGAGCGGCACGAAAACGTGCACCCCCTTGGAACCGCTCGTCTTCAGCGCGCCCGCGAGCCCCGCGTCGGCCAGCGCGCGGCGCACGAGTTGCGCACCCTCGACGGCGAGGCCGAACGCGGCACCCTCCGGCGGGTCGAGGTCCATGATCAGGTGCGTTGGCCCGGCTTCGTGGTCGATCCGGGTGAGCGTCGGGTGGTACTCGACCGCGCGCTGGTTCCCGAACCACAGCAGCGTGCGACGGTCGTTGCACAGCGCGTACGAGACGTTCCGCTTCGAAGTCTCCGCCCACAGCTTCACCCGCGGCACCCACTCGGGGGTGTACTTCGGCAGGTTCTTCTGCATGAACGCCTCCTGCCCGCGCAGCACCCGCACCACGGACAGCGGCCGGTCCTCCAGCACCGGCAGCAGCCGCGCGGAGACGGCGTCGAGGTAGTCCAGCAGGTCGCGCTTGGTCGCCCCGGCCTCGGGGAACAGCTGCTGGTCGAGGTTGGTCAGCGGCACACCCTCGCGCACATCCTGGCTGGTCATGGCCTCACCATTGCCCACTCCCCGCGCCCGGTCAACCGGTCACACGAGCGGGCGACCGGCGCGCCGTCGGCGGCGAAGATCATGCAGGTAGACGTTGAACGGGAACTGCCGCGCCACCCCCGGCAGCCGTTCGACCACGAGGCTGAGCCCGCGCATCAGCCGCTCGAACCGCCGCTGGTCCGCGGCCGACCACGGCAATAGCATCTGCTCGCGGAAGCGTCCGGGCAGGAACCCCGTGGTCACGAACCGGTGGAACCGTCCGAAGAGGACGGAGAACGGCCGGGGCAGGAAGCGCAGGTCCACCAGATCGGTGAGGTACGCGCGGGTGCGATCGTCGATCTCGACCCGGCCGAGCCCCGCGGCCCAGTACTCCGCGAACGCCTCCCGATCGGCCGGCCACATCTCCGGCCGCACCTGCAAGGTCGTGCCCAGCACCGCGGCCTGCTCGTAAAGCCCCTCGGATGCCGGGCGGCCCATGACCTCGAGGATGTCTTCGATCCCCTGGTAGAGGCAGGCGGCCACCCACAGTTGCAACTCGGGGTCAAAAGCGTTGTAGCGAACGGGACTCTCATCCGTCGAACGCACCTGGACGTGCGAGGTGTTCACCGCCTGCCGGTATGCGGCGCGCTCCTCGTCGGTCCCGAGCACGGCCACGGCCAGGTAGGTGTAGGTGGTGCGCGCGCGTTTCAGCGGATGCCGGAACAGGTCGCCGCTCTCGACGCTGCTCTCCATCACGCCGTAGCCCACGGCCGGACGACCCAGTTGCATGATCACGTTCGCCGTGCCGGCCAGCAGCCCGGCCCCGAGCAGGGACTCCCGCAGCTCGTCACCCATGCCAGCACCTCCTGGTCTCCAGAGAACGCTGCTATTGACTACATGTCAAGAGTGCGCTTGACTTCAAGAGAACTTGAAGTACCACGCTCTCGCCATGAGCATCCAGACCGAACACGCCGGCTTGCCCGATCCCGCCCGTCCCGACGTCGCCGTCGTCCGCATCCGCCGCGGTGACGGCGAGCCGGCGTTTCTGACCGGACACCGCGCACCGACACCGTGGCCCGAGGGGCTGCTGAGCTTCACCGGCTACACCAGCGAAAACGGCTGGTTCAGCTACGAGCAGTGGGCCATCGAGCCCGAGCCGGACGGCAGCGAGTTCCGGCTCTACCGCAGCGGCACCCGGCCGGGCGCGCCCGTGCCCGGCTGCATCGTGCTCGTGTCCGTCGAGTTCGACGGCCCGGACGAGGCCCGTTTGAAGCGCTGGGTGGACCTGGTGTTCGAGGCCCTCGGCGACGAGCGGACCCCGCACCCTGGCGGGATTTCCGCCCACTTCCACCTCAGCGAGGACGGCACCCGCATCGCCAACTACGCCGAGTGGCGCAGCGCGGCCGACCACATCGATGCCCTCGAATCGTCCGGCCGGGGCACCGTCGGGAAGTCGCCCAAGTTCGAGGAAGTGAAGGCCTTCCCGGGGGTGGTGGCCAGCGACGTCCAGCGGTTCCGGCCGGTTGTCCACCGCACCGCCGAGCACCCGAAGGAGAGCTGAATGTTCCTGGTACTGGGGGCCACGGGCCATGTCGGCGGCGAGGTCGCGCGGCAACTGCACCAACGCGGCGAGGCGATCCGCGCGCTCGTCCGCGATCCGGCCAAGGCGAAAACGCAGCTGCCGGACGGCGTGGACATCGTCCAGGGCGACCTGGCACGGCCGGACACGCTCAAGGCCGCGATGGCGGACGTCACCGGCGTTTTCCTGATGAACCGCATGGGCGAAATCGGCGAGGCCGTCAAAGTACTGGCCGGCGCCGAGCGGCTGGTCTTCCTGTCCTCGGCCGCGGTCGTCGACGACGTGGCCGAGCAGTCCAACATGATCGGCCGCGCCCACGCCGTGGTCGAGGACGCGATCCGCGCGTCCGGCACGAGCTGGACCTTCCTGCGCCCCGGCGGTTTCGCGACCAACACCCTCGGCTGGGCCACGCAGATCCGTGACGGCGACATCCTGGAGGGCGTCTACGGCGATCGCGCCCAGCCGTTGATCCACGAGGCCGACATCGCGGCGGTGGCCGTCCGCGCGCTCACCGAGGACGGCCACGACGGCGCCCGCCACCTGCTCACCGGGCCGGCGCCGATCAGCCAGATCGACCAGCTCTCGGCCATCGGCGCGGCACTCGGCCGGCCGTTGCGCTGGGTGGAGATCGGGCTGGACGAGATGCGCCGCCGGCTCACCGCGGAGATGCCGCCCGGAATCGCCGACGTCTACCTCGGCGGGCTGGCGTCCTCCGCGCCCGTGACCGGTGTCGTCGAAAAGTTCACTGGTCAGCCGGGCCGGACGTTCGCCCAGTGGGCCGCCGGGCACGTGGCGGACTTCCGCTGACCGCGGGCCGGGGGGTACCGGCGGCCCCGGCCGGTCTGATCGAATACCCGGCATGGACGTGCAGCTGCGACAAGCCGAGCCCGCCGACTACGACCGGATCATCACGGTCGCCGACGAGTGGTGGGGGCGGCCGGTCAGCTCGATCCTGCCCCGGCTGTTCCTCGACCACTTCTTCCGCACCAGCCTGATCGCCGAGGAAGCCGGCTCGCTGGCCGGCTTCCTCGTCGGGCTGCTGTCGGACTCCGACCCCGAAGCCGCGTACATCCACTTCCTCGGCGTCGCACCGGAATTACGCGGCGCGGGCCTGGCGCGACGGCTCTACAACCGGTTCTTCACCCTCGCCGAGGCCGACGGCCGGTCGCACGTCCGCGCGGTCACCTCACCGCAGAACGCCACTTCGATCGCCTTCCACGGCGTGATGGGCTTCAGCGTCACCGGCCCGGTCGCCGGGTACGACGGGCCTGGGGTGGACCGGATCGTGTTCCACCGCAGCCTTTCCTAGGGCTCGTGAGTGTTTATGACGGTTAGAACCGTCCTAAACACTCACGAGCCTGTTCAGTAAACCCGCGTGACCGGGTGCGGCCCGGTCTGCGGCGCGGTGCCGGTCGGCCATTCGGCGGCGCAGTGGGTGCCCTGGGCCGGGCGGGCGAGCGTCAGCAGGTACGTGTCGATCGCGTCGCGGGCGCAGGTGCTGTTGCCGTAGTCGCCGTGGCCGGTGCCGTCGTAGGTGAGCAGGACGGTGTCCGGCAGCTGCTGCGCGACGTTCGTGGCCCACTCGTACGGGGTGGCGACGTCGTGCAGGCCGTTGGTCATCAGGATCGGCGGGGCCTGGGTGACGTGCAGCTCGTGCTGCGGGTTCGACACCGGGCCGGTCCAGCCGAGGCAGTTGGTGATGTCGGAGAAGAAGCCGCTGAAGTGCGTGTGCGGCGCGAGGGCCTCGACGTTCTCCCGCAGCTTGCTCAGGCTCGCGAAGTCACTCACCTCGGGCCAGCGCCAGTCCGAGCACCAGATGGCCTGGTAGCTGTTCCCCACCAGCTCCGCCGCGGCCTGGGCCGAGGCCGACGGCGCACCGGTCCCGGCAAGCGACGCGAGCCGACTGGCCAGGTAGCCCCACTGGTCAGCCGGGTGGTACATGTTGCCGAACACGTTGTCCCGCAACGCTTCCACCGACAGCGGCTTGCCCGAGGCCGGGTCGATCAGCTTGCCCGCCGACGCCTGGGCGTACAGCTTGTCCCACAGTGCCAGCACGTCCTGGCCGTGCAGCGCGCACGAGGCCGTCCGGTCGCACCACGCGGCGAAATCGGTGAACGAGTTCTCGAACGCCTTGTTCGCGGCGGCCAAATAGCCCTCGGACTGGACGCTGTGATCCATATTGGAGTCCAGCACCAGCGCGCGCAGCCGCGAGCCGAACAGCTCCGCGTACTGCTGGCCGATCTGCGTGCCATACGAGACGCCGTAGAAGCTGATCTGCTCTTCCCCGAGCGCGGCGCGGATGCCGTCCATGTCCCGCACGACGCTCTCGGTGTCCACATGGGAATCGAGCCCGGCGTTGTGCTTGGGGCAGTCCTGCGCGATCGCGCCGTTGCGCGCCAGCAGGTCCGTGTACTGCTGCTCCGTGGCCGGGATCAGCTGGACGGGCTGCGAGAGCACCGCCTTGTCGCACTGGATCTCGCTGCTCTGCCCGACCCCGCGCGGGTCGAAGCCGATCAGGTCGAACGAGTCCAGGATGGACTGGGAGAAGTAGTTGCCGGCCGAGGCCGAGTACACGAAGTTGAGACCCGAGCCCCCGGGCCCGCCGGGGTTGACCAGCAGGGCTCCCTTGCGCTGCTCGGGTTTCGCGGCCTTCAGCCGGTTGATCGCGATGCCGACCTTCGCGCCGTCCGGCCGGCTCCAGTCCACCGGCAGCTGGACCGTCGCGCACTCCACGTTCTGCCCGTCGGAGCAGGGACTCCAGTCGATTCCGGCGGCGGACGCCGGGAGTGCGGGGACGACAAGCGCGACCGTGGCCGCGAAAACGACCGTGAGCAGTTTCCGCACGCGGGACCCTTCTGTCGGAAAAGCCGGGACCCACCCGAGATTAGCGAGGGGCGGCCATACTTTCGTCGGGTTCACGCACCGTCGTCCTGGCGAAGTCGATCAGTGCCCGGGCGGCGGGCCCGGCCGGCCCGCCGTCGCGCCAGGCGAGCGCGAGCTTGCCGCGCAACCGGGGCCGCAGCTGCAACGTGTGCAGCTCGGCCGAGTAGTACCGCGCGAGTGATTCCGGCACGAGCGCCACGCCGAGTCCGCGGATTGCCAGCTGTGCCAGCACATTCGGGTCGCTGGCCTCGATCGTCACCCGCGCCCGCACGCCGGCGGCGGCGAACCCGCGGTCGAGCACCCCGCGCACCCCGGTGCCCTTGGGCAGGCACATCAACGACCGTTCGGCCAGCTCGGCGAAGGTCACCTCGCGGCGGCCGGCGAGCGCGTCCTGCCGCCCGGTTACCGCGACCAGTTCCTCGTCCAGCACGGTCTGCGTGGCCAGCCCGGCCGGCTCCCCGTCCGCGAGCCCGATCACCGCGAGGTCCAGCCGTCCGTCCCGCAGCTTTTCCACCATCACATCGGAATTCGCCTCGGCCAAGGTGATCTCGACCCCCGGGTAGCGCTCCGCGAAGGCCGCCAGGAACTCCGGCAGCGCGACCGGCCCGGCCGAGGTGACGATGCCGATCGCGACCTGCCCGCGGACGAGCCCCTCGAACTCCGCGACCGTCTCGCGCACCGCGTTCACCGAAGCGAGCGCGGCGCGGGCGTGCGGCAACACGGCGGCGCCGACGTCCGTGAGCCGCACCGCGCGGCCCGACCGGTCGAACAGCGGCTGCCCCAGCTCGCGTTCGAGCCGGCGGACCTGCGCGCTCACGCCGGGCTGCGCGACGTGCAGCCGCGCCGCGGCCCGCGTGAACCCGGCCTCCTCGGCGACGGCGACGAAGTATTCGAGCTGGTGCAGTTCCATAAGCATTGATTCTAGCCAGGGGAAGGAACATCTGTTGGACTTCTGGCCGATCCCGCGTCAGGCTGATGGCATGTTGACTTTCACCCCTGGTCAGGACGGGTACGAGACCGAGGTCGCCGGCTTCCAGACCGGCGTTCCGTCGAAGCCGCAGCTGGTCGTCGGCGCCACGAACGCGGACGACGTCGCCGAGGGCGTCCAGTACGCCGCGGAGCACAACCTGCCGATTTCGGTGCAGGCAACCGGCCACGGCCTGCGTGAACCGGCCACCGGCGTGCTGATCTCGACGCGCCGCATGACCGGCGTCTCGATCGACCCGGCGCGCGCCGTCGCCCGGGTCGAGGCCGGCGCGACCTGGGGCGCGGTGATCGAGGCCGCGGCCAGGCACGGTTTGGCTCCACTGAGCGGTTCGGCGCCCGGTGTCGGCGTGGTCGGCTACACCCTCGGCGGCGGGTTCAGCCTGATGGGCCGCCGGTACGGCCTGGCCGCGGACCACGTGGTCGCCGCCGAGTCCGTCGCCCCGGACGGCACGCGCGGCCCCGGGCTCGACGGCGTGGTGACGTCGCTGGAGTTCGGCCTGTTCCCCGTCACCACGCTCTACGGCGGCGCGCTTTCCTTCACCGCACAGGAAACCGCCCTGCGCGCTTGGCGCGACTGGACCGAGGACCTGCCGGACACGCTGACGACGTCACTGGCCCTGGTCCCGTACCCGGACCTCCCGATGATCCCGGAACCCTTGCGCGGCAAGCACATCGCGCAGGTCCGCGTGGCTTACCTCGGCTCGGCCGACGAGGGCGAGAGCCTGGCCGCCCCGTTGCGCGCCCTCGGCCCGGTCATGGACACCCTGGCGACGCTGCCGTTCACCAAATCCGGCACGATCGCCGCCGAGCCGCCGAACCCGCATGCCTACGTCGGTGACAACCGGACGCTGTCCGCCCTGTCCGAGGAGGCCGTGGACGCCATCCTCACCACCGCGGACGCCCCGGTCGTGCAGATCCTGGATCTCCTCGGCGGCGCGTATGCCCCGGGCCGCCACCTGGCGCCGAACTCCCGTTTCGCGGTCCGCGCCCTGTCCGAGCCCGACGAGAACTCCGGGCAGGAGAAGCTGTTCGAGGCCTTCGCGCCGGTCACGACGGGACGGCTGGCGAGCTTCGTCTACGGCCAGCCGCTCTGATTTCCCTCAGACGACGGGGATGATGCCGCCATCGGCCTGCCGACCGCCGTGGTGGTGCTGGACCACCTCGACGAACTCACCCGGCTGCTCGCCCCGCGACCGGACGTCGACGGACGCATGCGGGGCCGCCTCGCCGTGAGCGCCCTCGTGATGGCTGCGGTCCGCGGACCCCAGCTCGGCGGCACTGCCGCCGAGCTGGCAAACGCCGCACTCGCGCTGGCACACGAACTTCTGGACCGCGGCTAGCGCCTTGGAGCAGGGTTTGCGCCCCAATGGGGACTTTTCATCCTGTTGGTGCTGGTCAGTGTGGTTGACAGTGTCGGTTGTTGTTGTGTGGCACCAGGGCGGGGAGTGTCAGCGGGAGATGCTGGAACGAGACGGAGCCCCCGGATGTTGATCAAGATGTGACCCAAGATCTGCACCACGGGGGCTCCGAGCCCATTGTCTATCAGACGGCGCTGCCCGTCTCGGCCAGCCAGCTGCGCATGCTCACCGAGCTGATCCGGGAGCATCGCCGGAATATCGGATCACGGTGGCGCACCGCGGTTCCCAGCCGGCAAGCCATCCTGGCGCTCGCATGGCTCCGGCATGACCAGCGACTCCTGGACCTGGCCCGCGCCAACAGCACCTCCGCCTCCACGATCCGCCGGTGGGGCCTGGAGGCCATCGGGCTGCTGGCCGCCCGAGCGCCCCGCCTGGACCGGGTCCTGGCCCGTCTGGCCGCCCGCGGGCACACGGTCGTACTGGTCGATGGCACCCTGATCCCGACCCGCCGACGCACCGGCACCGCCAACCGCCCGAACTACAGCGGCAAACACAAACACCACGGCCTCAACGTCCAAGCCCTCACCGACACCCACGGCCGGCTCCTCTGGCTATCCCCACCCCTGCCCGGGAAAACCGCGGACATCACCGCCGCCCGCCGCCACCGGCTGCTGGACCGCCTGCACCACCACGGACTGGCCGCCATCGCCGACAAGGGCTACCAAGGCTGGCACAAAGACCTCCGCCACCAAACCGGACGCGACCAGATCGTGCTCACCCCCTACAAAGCCGAAACCAACCGGCCCGTGACCAGCGCACAACAGACCACCAACACCATCCTCAACGGAGTCCGCCGCGCCGTCGAAACCGGATTCGCCACCCTCAAAACCTGGCGCATCCTGAACAAACTCCGACTCCACACCCGCCACGCCAGCACCTTGCTACGCGCCCTGCTCACCCTCATCCAACACGAACAACACCCCCTGACAACCCCCACCCAACCCCACCACTAACACACCCAGCCAACCCCACCCCACCAGCACAAACCAAGATGAAAAGTCCCCAATGTGGCGTTCGGTGCACTGAGCGCAACCAACGCCACATTGGGGTTGTTTCATCGTGGTTTGTGCTGGTCGGGGTGGGGTGGTCTGGTGTGGTAATGGTCAGGTTGTGGCGGGTTGGGCTGTGTCGCGGACGCTCTGCTCGTGCTGGGTGAGTACGAGCAGGGCCCGCAGCAACGTCGTGGCATGGCGGGGATTGAGCCGGAGTGTGGTCAGGATTCGCCAGGCTTTGAGGGCGGCGAAGCCGCCCTCCACCGCGCACCGCATCCCACTGAACGCCGCGTTCGCCTGCTTCTGCGCTTTGGTCAACGGCCGCTTGGCCTCAGCCTTGTAGGGAGTCAGCACCACCTGCGCACACGACCCGCCACACGACTCGCAGTCGCGGGTGTCGCGGACATCTTTGTGCCAGCCATGGAAACCCTTATCGGCGGCCGGAGTCAGACCATGCTCATGCAGCCGGTCCCGCAGACGTAACCGGCGGGCGGCGGTGATGTCAGCGGTCCGGCCCGCCAGCGCCGCCGACACCCACACCAACCGGCCGTCCTCATCGGTCAGGGCCAGCACGACCAGTCCATGGTGTTTGTGTTTCCCGTTGTAGTGGGCCCGGTTGGCTTTCCCGGTCCGGCGGCGAGTCTTGACCAGGGTCCCGTCCACCAGCACCACCACCGCACCCCGCCCGGCCAGCTTGCGCAAGACCCGCCCCAACCGCCGGGCACGGGCCGCGAGCAGACCGATGACCTCCAGCACCCAACGCCGCACCGTGGAGGCCGACACACCCTGACCACCACCGATATCAGCCAGCCGCTGATCGTGGCGCAGCACTGCCAGCACCACCAGTGCCTGCCCGGCCGGGGTGGCCTTGCGCCACCGCGACCGCAGCCGGCGCCGTCGGCCACGGATCAGGCCGGCGACCATGCCCAGGGTCTGCCGCGACAGGGGCAGCGTGACCTGGTAAGAAAGAGGCTCGAAGCCCTCGGCGGGTTGTTGACTCACATCATGATCTTGCCGAGGGCTTCACTCATACCCAAGAACGCCACACCGTCCCACCACCACTTCCTGCCACACCAACCACACCAACCCTGCACCACCCACCGTGACCAGCCACAACCACGATGAAACAACCCCATTGGGGCGCGGCGCAGGTGTCAGACGGCGGGCGCGAGACCCGGGGTGACGGCGCCGACGTCGATGGTGTGGCTGGCCGCCGAGGCGTCGACGTCACCGAGGTTCCACGGCACCGAGATCTGCGGGTCGCTCTGGTCGCCGCGCGGGGTGGTCTCCTGGGGCGCCGTGACGTCGATCGCGAGCGGGGTCTGCTGCTGCGCGGGAGCCTCGATCGCCGTCCAGTGCAGCGGGATGTAGGCGGACGAGCCGTTGGTCAGCTGCACGGCCGGGCCGTCGGCGGGGAGCTGGTTCACCAGCACGTCGTGGGCGCCGACCAGGTCCACCGGCAGCGAGGCGGGCAGCGTGCAGGTCTCGCCCGGCTTGGCGGTGAGCTGGATGAAGCCCTCCCGGTTGCCCGCGCCGGCCCCGCCGTAGACGAGCTTGGTGGTGAGCTGGCCGGAGGTGCAGTTGAAGTCGGTCGGCATCGCGTTCGCGGTTCCGGCGGCCAGCGCGGTCAGCCCGGCGGCAGCGACGGCGACGGCGAGGGCGGCAACGGTGCGGCGAAGAGTGTTCATCGGTTTTCCCCTCCTGCTGGGCCCGGGCGGACGCTCCGCCCGGGGCAGGCGATCTTCTGGTGATTCATTCACTTCGATCGCCATCACAGTGGTAGATGCTCACCACCCCCGCGGGGATGCGTTGCTGTGGGATCGTCCGCACGCAGGCAACCCGGCTGCGCCGCGCACGTCACCGGCCGCAAAATGCCCCATTTATACTTCCGCCACCGAACGTCTACGGGGGTCCAGCCGGTGCGCACCATGAGCCATGACGAGTACCTCGCCATGCGCAGGTTTCCCGGCCTCGACGGGCTGCGGGCGATCGCCGCGACGATCGTGGTGTTCTTCCACTTCGCCGGGCCGAAGTGGACCTGGCTGTCGGGCTGGGTGGGCGTTTACGTCTTCTTCGTGCTGTCCGGCTTCCTGATCACCACGCTGCTGCTGCGCGAGCAGGACCGCACCGGGCGGATCTCGCTCGGGGACTTCTACCTGCGCCGCGTGTTCCGGATCCTGCCGCCGTACCTGGTGATCCTCGGCGGGATCATCGCGTTCGTGTTGCTGCGCGGGGAGTTCCTCGCCCGCGACTTCCCGCACGCGCTGAAGTACTACCTGAGCTTCCTCAACGAGTTCTTCCCGGCTTCCGGCGGCAACGGCTCGGACAACTTCTTCTCCGGCTCGTGGACGCTCGGCATCGAGGAGAAGTTCTACCTGGTCTGGCCGTTCCTGCTGGTCGCGATCGGGATCGGGGCGGCGCGGCGGAAGGTCGCGCTGGTGCTGGCCGCGATGATCGTGCTGCTCGCGCTCGTGCCACTGACCACCAACGGCTGGCTGCTGGACGCCACGCCGAGCATCTACCGCTCCAGCATCCACTACTTCATCCTGCTCAGCGGCTGCCTGCTCGCGATCGTGCTGCACCACCGGCGCAGCTTCGCGGTACTTCGGCCGCTGACGCACCCGGTCGCCGGGCTGATGATCGTCGCCGCGTTCCTGGTGCTGCACACGAACCTGGACTCGCTGTGGAACGAGACCCGGCAGAACCTGCTGCTGCTCGTCGCCTACGCCGGGGCGACCATGCTGCTGCTCGTGGTCCTGGTCTCGCCCGGGCCGGCGCGCTGGCTGCTGGCGACGCGGCCGATGCGGTTCGTCGGGGAGCGCTCGTACTCGCTGTACCTGTTGCAGGGGCCGGTGCACTTCGCGGTGATCCAGGCGGTGCCGTCGCTGGGGCAGAACCGGCTCGTCTCGGCGGTGACGGTGTTCGTGGTGGCGCTCGCCATCGCGGACCTGATCCACCGCTGGGTCGAGCAGCCGATGATCGCCACGGGCAAGCGGCTGATCGCGTGGCGCCACGCGCGTAAAAACGCCAAAGCCGCCCAGCCGACGGTGGCGGAAGAGCCCCGGGTCGAGGCGGCCGTCGGCTGAGCGGCTGGACGGCGGGGCTCAGCGCTCCAGCACGAACACCGGGATGAGGCGCGTGGTCTTCTTCTCGTAGTCGGCGAAGCCCGGGTTGTGGGCGACCATGCCGGCGTACAGGCGGTCACGCTCGGCGCGGTCTTCGATCAGCTTCGCGGTCGCGTCGAACTTCTCGGTGCCGATCTCGACCTTGATCTTCGGGTTCGCGACCAGGTTGTGGTACCAGTCCGGGTTGGTGTCGGCGCCGCCCTTGGACGCGGCGATGACGTACCGGTCGCCGTCGGTGGTGTAGACGAGCGGCAGGACCCGCTCCTTGCCGCTCTTCGCGCCGGTGTGCGTGATCAGCACCATGTTCATGCCCTCGAACATGCCGCCGACCTTGCCCTCGTTCGCGTGGAACTCGTCGATGATCTGCTGGTTCCAGTCCGACATGCGTGCCTCTCCCAAGTTGTTGATGTTGACAACAAACGTAGTTTGCCAGCAAAGCCGAAGTCAACGAACCCGGGGCCCGGCAGCCGGGCGGTAAGGTCTCGGGCTGGGAGAGGTGATCGTGTGGACCCCGAGGAAAAAGAGCCCGGCCTGAGTGTGGCGGACGGGGTCCGCGAGCTGCTCCTGCTGATGCCGCGCCTGGTCGGACGCGCGAAGCGGGCGCCGGTGCCGGCGCAGCTGGCCGACCTGTCGCTCGCGCCGCGGCACCTTTCCCTGCTGTCCTACCTGCTGTTCGACGGCCCGATGACGGTCACCGAACTCGCCGGCCGGCTCAAGGTCGCGCCGACCACGACCAGCCTGATGGTCGGCGACCTGGCCCGCCAGGGCCTGCTCGACCGCACCGAGGACCCGGACGACCGGCGCCGCACCATCGTGAGCATCAAGGAAGACAAGCGCTGCGCCGTGGACGCGTGGCTGGCGCGCGGCGCGCAGGCCTGGGAACGCGCGCTGGCCCCGCTCACTCCCGCCGAACGTCAGCTGGTGATCTCGACGCTGCGGGCGTACGAGGCCGACGTCGAGGAATGCTGCCCGAAAGACGGCTGACTGGGGCACGGGAGTCATTGCGGCACAACAGGTTCAGCCGCCCAGCCACTGCGCCTGCGGCCCGGTGCAGCGGTGCGGCCGCGGGCTGTCGTGCTGATACCACCAGGCTTCGCTGACGCGGCCGTTCGGCAGCGTGTAGCGCGGCGGGCCCGCGGCGCGGCGCAGGCCGGCCGCCTCCAGTGAGCGGCCGCTGGCGACGTTGCCGACCTCGGCCCCGGCGCGGACGCGGAACAGGCCGAGGTGCTCGTGCGCCAGCAGCAGGCCCGCGGCGAACAGGTCGCGGCCCAGGCCCTGGCCGCGGTAGTCCGGGGCGAGGTAACCGCCGGTCTCGGGACCGCCGTCCTCACCGGAGTGGACGCTCACCAGCCCGGCGCACCGGCCGGCCCCGAGATCGATCGCGACGATGTCCACCGAATGCGGGTCGGGCGTCGCCCAGTCCGGCCCGGTGCCCGGCACCACGCGCATGGCCTCCGCGCGCAGGGACTCCTCGACCACCGAATCGGGCAGCCAGCCCAGCCAGCGCTGCGCGGCCTCGTCACTGCCGCACGCCACCGCCGCGGCGTACTCCCACGCCGTGGGGGTGCGGAAAAGAAACCGGCCGAGGGCGAACGCGTGCCCGCGCCGGTCGCAGGTCCGCTTCGCCATCAGGCGGCCACGGCGGGTCAGCCTGCCGAAAAGCGGGGCTTCGGACACGTTCGCCATCTCGCGGGAAATGGTACTCGCGCCCAAGTCCGCCCGGAAACGATGCTCAACCTGTGAACACGCCGCCTGCTGAACCGATTCGGCCACGGTCGATGCCGCTGGTTGTTATGGTCTCCGGATGACGGTCGTACCGGAGTCAGCCGAGCCGGACACCGGGCGGGCGGCCCAGCCTCGGCAGCTGATCGTGTCCGTGTACGGCTTCTATCACCGCAGCGGGGGCGGCTGGCTGTCTGTGGCCGCGTTGATCGGGTTGCTGGCGGCGGTCGGGGTCGACGAGCCGGCCGTGCGCTCGTCCATTTCGCGGCTCAAGCGGCGCGGCATTCTCGAGGCGGTCCGCCACGAGGCCACCGCGGGCTACGAGCTTTCCGAGGCCGCGCTGGACATCCTGCGTGAGGGCGACGACCGCATCTTCCGCCGCGACCGCGCCACCCTCGCCGACGGCTGGCTGCTCGCCGTGTTCTCCGTGCCCGAGGCCGAGCGGCACAAACGGCACGTGCTGCGCACCCAGCTCGCGCGGCTGGGCTTCGGCACCGCGGCATCCGGGGTCTGGATCGCGCCCGCGCACCTGCACCGGGTGACCGCCGAGACGCTGACCCGGCTCGGCCTGGCCGGGTACGCCGACCTGTTCCGCGCCGAGCACCTGGCCTTCGGCGACCCGGCCGGAAAGGTCCGCGAATGGTGGGACCTCGACCAGCTCGACGAGCTGTACACGGCCTTCCTCGACGAGCACGCGCCCGTGCTGGAGCGCTGGCGCCGCCGTCGCGCGACCCCTGGCGACGAAGCGTTCGCCGACTACATCCGCGTGCTCACCGGCTGGCGTCGCATGCCCTACCTCGACCCGGGCCTGCCCGCCGAGCTGCTGCCCGCCGGCTGGTCCGGCATCCGCGCCGCCGGGGTGTTCTTCACGCTGCACGAGCGTCTCGAAGCCCCGGCCCGCGCGTACCTGCTGGAGTCGCTCAGCGGTTGAGGACCGCGAAACCCTGCACCTCGACCAGTGCCTCGACGTCCCACAGCCGGCTCACCCCGATGCCCGCCATCGCCGGGTATTCCTTGCCTGCCAAGCGTTTCCACACCTGGCCGATCTCCCGCGCGTGCGCTTTGTAGTCGTCCATGTCGACGATGTAGATCGTCACGCTGCACAGGTCGGCCGGTTCGCCGCCGGCCGCGCGCAGTGACGTCAGCAGGTTGCCGAGCGCGCGTTCGAACTGCTCGACCACCCCCTCGCCGGTGATCTTGTTGTCCGCGTCCAGCGCGGTCTGCCCGGCCAGGAAAACCACCCGGCCCTCGGCGGCCACGGCGTGCGAAAAGCCGGACGGACGGCCCAGCTCGGGCGGGTTGAAACGCTCCATGCGGCCGAGCCTAACTCATCTATCGCATTCTTGACGATCGTACGTCAGGCGACATATCCTCATCGTCGTGCGGATATCGGTTCTCGGCGGCGGCCCGGCGGGCCTGTACTTCGCCGCCCTCGCGAAGCAGCTCGGGCCCGGGCACGAGATCACGGTCTGGGAGCGCAACGCGCCGGACGACACGTTCGGCTTCGGCGTGGTGTTCTCCGACGAGACGCTCGGCGGCATCGAGCACGCCGACGCGGGCGTGCACGAGGCGATGAGCCGCGAGTTCGCGCGCTGGGACGACATCGACGTGCACTACCGCGGCACGGTCACCACTTCGGGCGGGCACGGGTTCGCCGCGATGAGCCGCAAACGGCTGCTGGCGATCCTGCAGCAGCGCTGCCGGGAGCTCGGTGTCGACGTCCGCTTCCACACCGGCGCGCCGGACGTGGCCGAGCTGGCCCGCGAGTACGACCTGGTGGTGGCGGCCGACGGGGTGAACTCCGCGGCCCGCACCCGCTTCGCCGGCACCTTCGAGCCGACCGTCGAAACGCGCCGCTGCCGCTACATCTGGCTCGGCACGGACCTGGTTTTCGACGCCTTCAAGTTCCACGTCCTCGAGACCCCGCACGGGATCATGCAGATCCACGGCTACCCGTACGGCCGCGAAGGCAGCACGTTCATCCTGGAGCTGCACGAGGACGTCTGGCAGCGCGCGTTCGCGCCGATCGCCGCGGCGGACCTGGCGCCGGGCGAGAGCGACGAGAAGTCCATCGAGCTGATCCGCGAGCTGTGCGCCGAAGTCCTCGACGGGCACCGGGTGCTGGCCAACAACTCCAAGTGGGGCACCTTCGGCACGGTGCGCTGCGAGCGCTGGGTGCACGAGAACGTCGTGCTGCTGGGCGACGCCGCGCACACCGCGCACTTTTCCATCGGCTCCGGCACGAAGCTGGCGATGGAGGACGCGCTCGCGCTGGCCGCGTGCCTGCACGAGCAGCAGTCGGTGCCCGAGGCGCTCAGCGCGTACGAAGAAGAGCGACGCCCGGTGGTCGCGTCCACGCAGCGCGCGGCGCAAGCGAGCCTGGAGTGGTTCGAGAACCTGGCGCAGTACACCCATCAAGCGCCGGAGCAGTTCGCGTTCAACCTGCTCACGCGCAGCCGCCGCGTCACCTACGACAACCTGAAACTGCGTGACCGCGAGTTCGCCGGCGCGCTGGACGAATGGTTCGCCGGCACGCTCGGCACCACCGTGGCGCCGCCGATGTTCCAGCCGGTGCGGATCGGCGCGCTGGAGCTGCCGAACCGCGTCGTCGTGTCGCCGATGGACATGTACTCCGCCGAGGACGGTGTGCCCGGCGAGTTCCACCTGGTGCACCTGGGCGGCAAGGCGCTCGGCGGCGCCGGGCTGGTGATGAGCGAGATGATCTGCGTTTCAGCCGAGGGCCGGATCACGCCGGGCTGCCCCGGGCTCTACACCGAGGAGCAGGAACGCGCGTGGGCCCGCGTCGTCGACTTCGTGCACGGCCAGACGCGGGCGAAGATCGGGCTGCAGCTGGGCCATTCCGGGCGCAAGGGCTCCACGAAACTCATGTGGGACGGCATGGACGACCCGCTGCCGGAAGGCAACTGGGAGGTCTGCGGACCGTCGCCGCTGCCGTACCGGGCGGACAGCCAGACGCCGCGCGAGCTGAGCGTCGACGAGCTGGCGGAGATCCGTGCGCAGTTCGTGGCCGCTGCGCGCCGGGCCGCGCGGGCCGGGTTCGATCTGCTGGAGCTGCACTGCGCGCACGGTTATCTGCTGTCGTCGTTCCTCTCCCCGCTGACCAACCACCGGGCCGACGAATACGGTGGCACGGCGGAAAACCGGCTGCGGTTCCCGCTGGAGGTGTTCGACGCCGTCCGCGCGGTGTGGCCTGCCGAGCGCCCGATGACGGTGCGCATTTCGGCCACTGATTGGCACGACGGCGGGATCGGCGCCGATGAGGCCGTCGCGATCGCGCGCGCTTTCGCCGAGCACGGGGCCGCCGCGATCGACGTGTCCACCGGCCAGGTGGTGAGCCAGGAGCGGCCGCAGTTCGGGCGGAGCTACCAGACCCCGTACGCCGACCGGATCCGCAACGAGGTCGGGATCCCCCACGGCATGGCGGTGATCGCCGTCGGCGCCATCTCCTCCTACGACGACGTGAACTCGCTGATCCTGGCCGGGCGCGCCGATCTGTGCGCGATCGGCCGCAGCCACCTTTACGATCCACAGTGGACGTTGCACGCGGCGGCGGAGCAGGACTACGCGATGCCGTGGCCGAAACCGTGGGCCGCGGGGAAGCGCAAGCCGCAGACCGGCCGCACGGACGGGCCCGAGCCGCGGCTGGAGCTGGTCCGCACCGGCGGCCACCACACCGCCCACGCCCGCTGGCGCCCGGGGAGTGACCGATGAACGCCTTCGCCCTGTCCGCCGAGCAGCGCGCTTTCACCGCCTCGGTCCGGGAAATCGCCGCGGAGCAGCTGCGTCCACTCGCCGAGGCCGGCGCGGAGGGCGCGGTGAACCGGCCGCTGCTCAAGGCGATGGGCTCGCTGGGCCTGCTCGCGCGGCTGTTCCCCGGCGTCGAAAGTGGCAACCTGGGACGCCAGGCCGCGGCGCTGGACCTGTGCCTGCTGCGGGAGGCGCTGGCCTCGCAGAGCACCGAGGCGGAGACGGCGCTCGCCTTGCAGGGATTGGGAAGTTACCCCGTACTCCAGTCCGGAATGGACGAACAGGTGCGGCGCTGGCTGCCCGCGGTGGCGGCGGGTGACGCCGTCGCGGCATTCGCGCTGACAGAACCGGACGCGGGTTCGGACGCGGCCGCGCTGAGCCTCGCCGCCGAGGCCGACGGCGACGGCTGGCGCCTCACCGGCGAGAAGATGTGGATCTCGAACGCGCCGGAAGCGGACTTCTACACCGTGTTCGCGCGCACGACGCCGGATGCGGGCTCCCGTGGCGTCAGCGCGTTTGTCGTCCCCGGCGACCGCGCGGGCCTGTCCGGCGAGCACCTCGACCTGGTCAGCCCGCACCCGATCGGCACGCTGACGTTCGACGGCGTCCGGGTGCACCGCGAAGAACTGCTGGGTGAGGAGAACCGCGGCTTCGCCGTCGCAATGCGCACGCTGGACCTGTTCCGGCCGAGCGTCGGCGCGTTCGCCGTCGGCATGGCGCAGGCGGCCCTCGACGCGACGGTCGAGTACACCGGGCAGCGCGTCGCTTTCGGCGGCCCGCTGGCGAAACAGCAGACGGTGGCGCACACGCTCGCCGAGATGGCGACCCGCACCGAGGCTTCGCGCCTGCTCGTGTACGCGGCCGCCTCCGCGTACGACGCGGGCGAGCAGAACCTCACAGGCCGTGCGGCAATGGCGAAACTGTTCGCCACGGAGTCCGCACAGTACGTCGTCGACGCGGCGGTGCAGCTGCACGGCGCGCGGGCGTTGCGGCGCGGGCACTTGCTGGAGCACCTGTACCGCGAAGTCCGCGCGCCGCGCATCTACGAAGGCGCGTCGGAGATCCAGCGGACGATCATCGCGCGGTCGCTGCGGTCCTGACTCGTGAGTGTTTATGACGGTTCTAACCGTCATAAACACTCACGAGCATTTTCAAGCAGCGCCTTGGCCGAGGTGATGGCCTGGTCGACGGTGTCGTCGGTGTACATCTGCTCGATGAAGAAGTGCTCGAAGCCGAGTTCTCCGGCCACGCGTTTGATGTCGTCGACGATCGTCTGCGGGGCGTCGCCCTTGGCGGGGTTGACCCGGACGATCGCTTCGATCGCCTTCGGGTCGCGCCCGGCCTCGACGGCGGCGTTCTCCACGATCGCCCGCTGGCCGCGGAGCCCCTCGATGTCGGGCTGCCCCGGCATCAGGATCGGCAGCCAGCCGTCGGCGCGGCGGCCGACCCGCTCGAGCCCGGCCTGGGAGAAGGCGCCGAGGTAGATCGGCGGCCGGGGCCGCTGGACCGGCTTGAGATTCGCGTGGTGGCGCGGCACGGTGACCAGCGTGCCCTGGTACTCGGCCGGGTCGGTGGTCCAGATGGCCTCGAGCGCGTCCAGGGTCTCGTCCAGCCGCTTGCCGCGCTGCCGGAACTCCAGCCCCACGGCCTCGTACTCCTCGGGCGACCAGCCGACGCCGAGGCCGGGCAGCAGCCGGCCGTTGCTGACCACGTCGATCGAGGTCAGCGCCCGCGCGAGCACCGCGGGCGGGTACCAGGTGGCGACGAGCACGTGCGTGCCGAGCTGAACCCGTTCGGTGGCCCCGGCGGCGACGCCGAGCAGGGTGAACGGGTCGAGCGCGGAGTTGAACTCCTCGGGGATGGTGTCCATCATCCCGCCGTAGCCGACGCTCGGGTCCACGGCCGCGAACAGCCGGTCGCCGACCCACAGGCTGTCCGCGCCCGCCGCCTCCACTTCCCGGGCGAACCGGGCGACCTGCCCGCCGTCCGAGGCCAGGCTGGAGTACTGCGGAATGCTGAAACCGATTTTCATGGAAGCGTTTCCTTTTCCGGCGGGCTTTCGCTACGGACGTCACTTCGAAGCTATGGTCCCGGCCGCCGGGACGGCCATCGATCCCGGCGAAGGGTGCCCGAACCCACGTCGGCAGGGCCCGGGATTACCACCGGTTCCGCCGTCGGCGATATCCCGCCTGCACCCGGACGCGAGCCGGTAGCTTGCCGGGTATGCCTCGTACCTCGGTCACCATCCCCACGCCGGACGGCACCTGCTCGGCCACGCTGCACACCCCGGCGGACGGCGGCGGCCACCCCGCGGTGGTGCTGCACGCCGACGCCGCGGGCGTGCGGGAAACGTTCGCGCTGATGGCGGATCGGCTCGCAGGGCTGGGTTATGCGGTGCTGCTGCCGGACGCGTACTACCGGACGCCGTTCGCGCCGTTCGACATCGCCACCGTGTTCAGCGTGCCGGAAGAACGCCAGCGGCTGAGCGCGCTGATGGCGAGCGTCACGACGGAGCTGGCGGTGCGCGACATGGGCGCGTACCTGGATTTTTTGGCCGGGCGTAAGGAAGTCTCCGGCACCGCGGTGGGCTCCACGGGGTACTGCATGGGCGGAAAGCTGTCGCTGCTGGCTGCCGTGCACTACCCGGAGCGCGTCGCGGCCGCCGCGTCGTTCCACGGCGGGAACCTCGCCGTCGAGGATGACGAGGGCAGCCCGTACCGGCTGGCGGACCGGATCCGCGCCACCGTGTACGTCGCTGCGGCGCAGAACGACAAGGCCTTCCCGGCCGACCAGTACGAGCGGCTGGAATCTGCACTTACCGACGCGGGGGTGCGGCACACCCTCGTGACGTACCCCGCCGAGCACGGGTTCGCCGTCTCGGACAACCCGACCTACGACAGTGAGGCCGGCCAGCGCCACTGGGAAGCGCTGGCCGGCCTCTACGCGCAGAACCTGCCGGGTTCAGCGCGGGCTTAGTGCTTTCGGCTTGCGGTCCAGCCAAAGCTGGGCCCCGATCAGCGCGACGGTCCAGCTGACCCAGGCCGCGATGGCGGCCACGGACTGCATGAAGGCGACCTCGCTGCCGCCGAACGTGGAGCCGATCTGCGGCTCCAGCACGATGATCGCGATCGGCGAGATGAGCCGGTTCAGGATGATGGACATGGTCAGCGCGAAGCTGCGCACCATCCACCGCCGGTGGTCGCCGAAGCGGCGTTCGCGGGCGGCGCGCCAGCCGGCCCAGGTGACGCCGAGCCAGAGCACCGCGAGCATCACGTCGCTGGCCCGGGTGGCGGGGCCGAACGGGCTGGCCGCGCCGATGGTCAGCGCCATCACCCCGGACGGGATCACCCCGGCGAACACGTAGGCCCGCCCGGCGTACCGGTGCACCTGCGGGAACCGTCGCCGCACCCACGGCCACACCTGCACCAGCGCCCCGATCATCGCGATCGAGCCGAACAGCACGTGCGCGACCAGGAACCAGTAGTGCGCGGCGAACCCCTCCGGCGCCGGAACCCGCGACTGCGCCGGATCGAACGCCAGGTAGGGCGGCAGCGAATAGGCCAGGAAGGCCACCACCACCAGCCCCAACGGCCCGACCCACGGCCTGCGCCACCACGGCCGCCTCGGCTCCCCCGGCTGAGCCGGCTTCACGCGCGGTGGTCGTAGGTCAGTCCCGGCCGTCATGTCCGCCACACTCCCTCTGCCCCAGGTGGTTGCTCCCGACCGTTACGACGTTAGGGGCCGGTAGGGGTGGCGAACCATGGTGCGCGCCTGCGTCCCTGGGGTGGGGAGAGCCTTACCTTCGGACGGGTGGATCTTGGCGCTCGAGTTGACGCGGGCAGCGGCGTTCGGGCAACGCCGGTGTCGGGTGACAGCTACTCGTACTCGGGGTAGATCGTGAAGAACGCGACGTGCACCGGCCTGAGATGTTCGAAATGCCGGCGATCCACCGTTGCGACCTCGGAGGTCTTGAGCCGCTCCGTCGTCGCGACCACTGCTGCGTCGGCGATCCCCAGCGGCCAGTCCGCGTACTGCCGCATCAGGACGGCCATGCGCCTGAAATCATCGTCCATCGGGTGGTAGATCTTGAACTGCGGCGAGCGCATCAGTTCCTCGATAAACGCGGCCTCTGCCTGCCCGCCCAGGTGCTTCTCGATGTACTGGCAGACCTCGGTCAGTACGAGCGACGGGATCAGCAGGTCTCGCGTGGATGCCGACGCCAACCACTTCGCAACTTGATGGTGGTGATCGTCTTTCGCGTTCACCATCGCGATCAGCGGACCGGTATCCACCACGATAGGACGTGCCATCGATGTTCTACGACTTCGCTACAGCGACTCAGGCGATTTCGCGGCCACGGACGACTGCCTTTACACGCTCCGACGAGTCGTGCGGCAGTTCGAACATCCCGAGGAACGACGGCGGAGCGTACGGCTCCGAGACCGGGGGCTTCTTCGCCGGGGGCGTCGCCACCGGCTTCCGGACGCGAGGCCGTCCTGCATCTACCGTCTTCAGCGCTTCGTGAAGCCTCCCGGCCACCGGCTTCACCGCCTTTTTCACGGTCGCCACCGTCGGCTTGCGCAGGCCCGAGGCAGCAGCGCGCGACCGACCGGCGGTACCGGTCGGCTTCCCGGGCTTCGGCTGCTCAGTGGCCATAGTCACCGATAGTACATGACTGCCTATCCCGAGGTCAGCGCCTCAGCCACCCTCGTTCGTCGTCGACCGGCGTCCTCGCTGGGCAGCAAAAGATGAAAAAGGGCGCCCCGAAGGACGCCCTTCTCCACCACCTCCCCCGAGGGTCAAGCCCCGCGAACCCGGCGAACCGTGTCGCGGTAGAAGTAGCCGCTCTGCTTGATAGTCCGCTGCTGCGTCTCGTAATCAACACGCACCAGGCCGAACCGCTTCGCGTACCCGTACGCCCACTCGAAGTTGTCCAGCAGCGACCACGCGAAGTACCCGCGGATGTCCGCCCCCTGCTGCCGAGCCGCAGCAACCGCAGCCAAGTGCGAGGCCAGATACGCAGTGCGCCCCTCGTCGGCCACAAAACCCGACTCATCCGGCTCATCGTCGAAAGCAGAGCCGTTCTCCGTGATGAAAATCGGCAACCCCGGGTAATCCCGGCCGAGACGGGTGAGCAGTTCGGTGAACTTGCCCGGCAGGATCTCCCAGCCCATCGCCGTGGTCGGCTCGCCGAACGGGATCGGGCGCTGGGCCGGGAAACCGTCGTCTCCCACGGTGCGGCCCTGCTCATCGACGCCGGAGTACTGCTGGCCGAAGTAGTAGTTGACGCCGAGGAAGTCCAGCGGCGTCGAGATCACCGACAGGTCGCCGTCTTCGATCGGGAGGGCGGCGCCGCGGACGGCGATGTCGGACAGGACATCCGACGGGTAACGGCCGTGCACCAGCGGGTCCAGGTAGATCCGCACGCCCATGCCGTCGGCGTTGCGGGCCGCGTCCTGGTCCGCCGGGCTGTCCGACGCCGCGTCGGACGTGCCCATGTTCAGCGTGATGCCGAACTGCGTGCCCTCGGGCGCCGCCGCGCGCATCCGCTGCGTCGCCAAGCCGTGGCCGAGCAGCAGGTGGTGGACCGCGCGCATGCCGGCGCCGAAGTCACGGTGGCCCGGCGCCATCACGCCGTGCACGTAACCGTGCATCGCCGAGCACCACGGCTCGTTCAGCGTGGTCCAGTGCTTGACGCGGTCGGACAGGCGGTCGAAGACCAGCATCGAGTAGTCGGCGAAGCGGTACGCGGTGTCGCGCGCGGGCCAGCCGCCCGCGTCCTCCAGCTCCTGCGGCAGGTCCCAGTGGTACAGCGTGAGCCACGGGGCCAGGTCCTTCTCCAGCAGCTCGTCCACGAGCCGGTCGTAGAAGGCCATCCCGGCCTCGTTGAGCGGGCCCTTGCCGCCGGGCTGGATCCGCGGCCACGCCACGGAAAACCGGTACGTGTCGGCGCCGAGCTCCTTGATCAGCCCGACGTCCTCGGGCATCCGGTGGTAGTGGTCGCACGCGACGTCGCCGTTGTCGTTGTTGTCGATCGCCGACGGCACCCGGCAGAAAGTGTCCCAAATGGACGGTGTGCGCCCGTCCTCGGCCACCGCGCCCTCGATCTGGTACGCCGCGGTCGCCACCCCCCACCGGAAGTCCTGGGGCAGCGAGTCGATCAACGCCTGCTGCTCACGGGTCGCAGCGTCGGTGGTCTCGGTCAACGGTTCTCCTTCTTCTACGACAACTACGACAGCGACAACGTGGCGGCGGCGGCAGCGGTGGTGTCGCCCTCGGCCGGGTGCAGCCAGCACGCGACGGTCCGCATGGTGTCGTCACGGTCGGCGGGCGCGCCCAGCACCGGCACGTGGCCGGCGCACGGCTCGAACGCGTGCGGGCACCTCGGCGCGAACGCGCAGCCCAGCGGCAGCGACCGCTGGTCCGGCGGCGAGCCGGGGATGCCGGTCAGCTCGCGGCGCGGGCCGCGCAGGGCGGGGAACGAGTGCAGCAGGCCGTCGCTGTACGGGTGCAGCGCGTCGCGGTAGAGGTCCACGCCGCGGGCCTGCTCCACGATCCGGCCGCCGTACATGATCGCGATCCGGTCGGAGAACTCCACCAGCAGCGAGAGGTCGTGCGTGATGAACAGGACCGAGAAGCCCAGCCGCTCCCGCAGTTCCACGAGCTGCGCCAGGATCTGTCGCTGCATCACCACGTCGAGCGCCGTGGTGGGCTCGTCCATGATGACCACCCGCGGCTCCAGCGCCAGCGCCATCGCGATCATCACGCGCTGGCGCATGCCGCCGGAAAGCTGATGCGGGTACGCGTCGAGCCGGTCGGCCGCGATGCCCACCAGCCGCAGCAGTTCGCGCGCCCGCGCCAGCCGCGACGCCCGCGTGCTGCGCGGGTCGTGCGCCTTGATCACGTCCAGCAGCTGCGTCGAAACCTTGTGCACCGGGTTGAGCGAGTTCATCGCGCCCTGGAACACGATCGACGTCTCCGCCCAGCGGAAGTCGCGCAGCTGCTTGGGAGTCAGCTGCAGGACGTCGTACGGCTCGCCGTCGTCAGGGTGGTAGATCACCTCGCCGCCGCGGATCACGCCGGGCGGCGGCAGCAGCCGGGTCAGTCCGTAGGCCAAAGTGGACTTTCCGCTGCCGCTTTCCCCGGCCAGCCCGAGCACCTCGCCGCGGTGCAGCGTCAGGTGCACGTCCTGCACGGCGTGCACGGCCTCGGCGCCCACGCCGTAGTCGACGTCGAGGCCCTTGATCTCCAGTACGGGTTCGTTCATGGTTTCTCCCGGCCGAGCACCGGCGTGAAGCCGACGCGCAGGCGCACGGTGCGGCCCTCGGCGTTCTTCGCCTTGGTCTTGCCGCCCGAGCGCAGCCGCGGGCTGACGAACTCGTCGATGCCGAAGTTGAGCAGTGAAAGCGCGGTGCCGAGGATCGCGATCGCCAGCCCGGCCGGCACGAACCACCACCAGGCGCCCTGGGCCAGCGCCTGCTGGCTCTGCGCCCAGAACAGGATCGTGCCCCAGTTCCACTCCGAGAAGCTGGAGACGCCGACGAACGCCAGCGTGATCTCCGACATCACCGCGAACACCACCGTGCCGACGAAGCTCGACGCGATCACCGCGGTCAGGTTGGGCAGGATCTCGAAGAAGATGATCCGCCACGTCGACTCGCCGCTCGCGCGCGCCGCCTCGACGTATTCCCTTCTGCGCAAGGAAAGCGTCTGCGCCCGCAGGATCCGCGCGCCCCACGCCCACGAGGTGAAGCCGATGATCACGGCCACCAGGTAGTCACCGCCGCTGGGCAGCGCCGTGCCGATGATGATGATCAGCGGCAGCGCCGGGATCACCAGGAACACGTTGGACAGCGCGGAAAGCCCCTCGCCCGGGGAACCGCCGAGGTAACCGGAGGTGACGCCGACGAGCACGGCCAGGATGATCGCCACGATCCCGGCGGTCAGCCCCACCAGCATCACGCTGCGGGTGCCGACGATCACCTGGCTGAAGATGTCCTGGCCGAGGTGCGTGGTGCCGAACCAGTGCTTGCCGGACGGCGATTCGAGCAGGTCGTTGCTGCGCGCCGACGGGTCGAACGGCGCGATCCATGGCCCGATCACCGCGATCACCACGAAAAACGCCAACACGATCAAGCCGGTCAGGGTTTTGCCGCCGGTGAGGAACCGGAACCGCCGTCGTTTCGCGGCCGGCCCGGCGACTGCTTCGGCCGGCAGCGGCGCGACGGCCTTGAAGTCGGCTGCGGGGAGTGCCATTCAGCCCTCCTTCCGGGTGCGCGGGTCGAGCACGAGGTACGCGACGTCGGCGAGCAGGTTCGCCACCAGCACCGACAGCGTGATGATCAGGAAGATGCCCTGCATCAGCGGGTAGTCCTGCGAGCCGACCGCCTGGAACAGCTCGTAGCCGACGCCGGGGTAGGAGAACACGATCTCCACCAGCAGCGTGCCGCCGACGATGAAGCCCAGCGCCAGCGCGAAACCGGAGACGCTCGGCAGCAGCGCGTTTCGCGCCGCGTAACTCACCATCACCCGGCGCTCGGAGAGCCCCTTGGCGTGCGCGACGGTGATGTAGTCCTCCGAAGCGACCGTCACCATCATGTTGCGCATGCCGAGGATCCAGCTGCCCATCGAGCTGATCAGGATGGTCAGCGCGGGCAGCAGGCTGTGCTGGACCGCGCTGCCGATGAACGTGCCGTCCCAGCCGGGCACCAGCCCCGGGTCGTAGCCGCCGGACGCCGGGAAGAAGCTGCCCGGGCCGGCCAGCAGCGTGATCGCGATCAGGCCGAGCCAGAAGTACGGCACCGAGGACAGGAACGTGGTGACCGGCAGCAGGCCGTCCACCCAGGACCCGCGCTTCCAGCCCGCCACCACGCCGAGCGAGGTGCCGATCAGGAAGCCGACCACCGTGGTGATGCCGACCAGGATGATCGTCCACGGCAGGCTGTCGCCGATCACCGAGGTGACCGGCGTCGGGAAGAAGGTGAACGACAGTCCGAGGTCGCCGCGGAACAGCTGCGCCCAGTAGTGGAAGTACTGGGTGATCAGGCTTTCGTTCTTGTCCAGTCCGAACAGGACATACAGGGACTGGATGGCGTCCGCGCTCAGGTTGCCCTGGTTCTTGGTGATCAGCGACTGCACCGGGTCGCCCGGGATCAGCCGCGGGATGAAGAAGTTGATGGTGACGGCGGCCCACGCGGTGAACAGGTAGAAGCCGAGCCGCTGGAGCAGGTACCTCACTGCGTCACCGCCGAGTCGTACAGCCAGCACGCGGCCCAGTGGCCGGGGCTGTCGTCCACCTCGAACCGCGGCGGCAGGTCGGTCTCGCACCGCTCCATCGCGACCGGGCAGCGCGGGTGGAACCGGCAGCCGGACGGCGGCGCGATCAGGCTCGGCGGCTCGCCGGCACCCTTCTCCTCCGGCGCCTCACCCGGTTCCTTGCCGGTGCCCGGGTCCAGCCGGTCCGGGTCGGGCGCGGATTCGATGAGCAGCCGCGTGTACGGGTGCGCGGGCGACTGCGTGACGGTCTCACTGTCCCCGCCCTCGACCATGCGGCCCGCGTACATCACCAGCGTGTCGTCGGCGAAGTACCGCGCCGAGGCGATGTCGTGGGTGATGTAGAGGATCGCCAGGTGCAGCCGTTCCTTCAAGTCCCGCAACAGGTTCAGCACACCGAGCCGGATCGAAACGTCCAACATGGACACCGGCTCGTCGGCCAGCAGCGCCTCCGGGTCCGCGCCGAGCGCCCGCGCGATCGCCACGCGCTGGCGCTGGCCGCCGGACAGCTCGTGCGGGAACTTGTCGACATAACGCTCCGGCGGGGTCAGCTGCACCCGCGCCAGGAGGTCGTGCAGCGCCTGCTCGAGGTCCTCGCCCGCGCGGTCGTGGATCTTCAGCGCGCGGGTCAGGTGGTAGCGCACGGTGTGCACCGGGTTCAGCGACGCGAACGGGTCCTGGAAGATCATCTGGACCTGCCGGCAGTACGCCCGGAAAGCCTTGCCGCCCTTGACGGTCACCGACTTCCCGTGCAGCCGGATGTCGCCGCTGGTGCGGGGGTAGAGCTGCGCCAGCAGGCGCGCGACGGTCGACTTGCCCGAGCCCGACTCGCCGACCAGCGCGGTCACCCGGCCGCGGCGCAGCACCAGGTCGACGTCGTCGACCGCCCGGACACTGCGCTTGGTGCCGGTGAGCAGGTCGCGGCCGCGCTTGCGGACGGCGAAGTGCTTGGTCAGCCCCACCGCTTCGAGCACCACGTCGTCCGGGTCGGGGCCCGGGGCGGCCGCCCCCGCCGGAGCGGGGGCGGCTTCCCGGTCGGCCACCGCGTCCTCGGTGGCCACTGCGCCTTCAATGGACCCAGTGCCTTCAATGGACCCAGTGCCTTCAATGGACCCAGTGCCTTCAAGAGACCCGGCGTTGTTCTCTTCCGCCATAGGTCAGGCCGCGGGCTTCAGGTGCAGGACGATGTCCAGTGCGTTGCGCAGGGTCGGCTGCGCGGGGCCGTACTGGTTGTTCTCGTCCGGCCAGCCGGTCCAGTTGCGGGTGCTGTACTCGCCACCGGAGTTGGCCGCCATCAGCGGGATCATCGGCTGCTCGCTGATCATGATCTGCTGCAGCGTGGCCATCGCCGTGGCGCGGCTCGCGTCATCGGGGGCGTTGGCGTAGGTCTGCAGCGCGGCGGTCGCGGCGTCGTTCTTGTACCGGCCGTAGTTGCCGTTGATGCCGCCCTGGCCGGTCGGCTTGTAGCGGTTGCCGTCCATCACGTCGCGGTACATGTCGTACGGCGAAGCACCGTCGTTGGTCCAGTGCAGCACGCCCTCGAAGTCGCCGGTGTCGACCGACTTCGTCCACGCGTCCTGGTTCATCTTGTCGACCGTGGCGGTGATGCCGATCTGCGCCAGGTTGTCCTTGATGATCTCCAGGTCGGTGATGTAGTCCGACCAGCCGGACGGCACCGACAGCTTGAGCGTGACCGGCTTGCCGGTCGGGTCCACGAGCTGGTTGCCGTTGAGCTTGAAGCCCGCGCCGGTGAGCTGCGCCTTGGCCGCGGCCACGTCGACCTTCACGGTCTGGCCCTTGTACTGCGGCGCGATCCACGAGTCGCCCGCCGGCGACGGGATGCCGGTGACCTGGTCGTCCTTCGGGTAGAAGTAGCCGGCCTCGCCCTGGTTGAAGATGTCGTCGCGGTTGATCACCTTGTTGATGGCCTGGCGCAGCGTGACGTTGTTCCACGGCGCCTTCTCGGTGTTGAACCACAGGCCGTGCACGGCGAGCTGCGCCGGGAACCACAGCTTGTAGTGCTGCGGGTCCTTGTTCATGTAGACCGTCTTGTAGTTCGGGATGAAGACGAAGCTCCACTCGGCCGCGCCACTGGTCAGCGCCGAGACCTGCGCGTTGTTGTCGTTGTAGGAGGTGTAGCGGATCTCCTTGACCTTCGGCGCTTCCTGCCAGTAGCCGGTGCGCTGCGAGACGGTGATGGTCTGCGGCGTGAACGACTTCAGCGTGTACGGGCCGGTGCCCACCGGGTTCTTCACGGTGTCGGTGGTCGGGTCCTTGATCGCCGACCACAGGTGCTTGGGCACCACGATGGTCTGGAGGATCTTGACCTGGTTGACGAACTGCGAGTTGTCGAAGCCGAGGGTGACCTGGTTCCCACTGGCGGTGATGTCCTTGTACGGGACCGAGTCGATGTTCAGCGCCTTGTTGTCGCGCAGCAGCTGGAACGTGTACGCCACGTCGTCGCCGGTCATCGGCGTGCCGTCGGAGAACTTCACCCCGTCACGGATGGTCAGGACCAATTTCTTGTAGTTGTCCGACCAGTCCCATTTCGTGGCCAGCCAGGGCTTGCCGGGATCCTGCGGCTTGACCCGGTTGAGCATCACCAGGGGCTCGTAGATCACGTACCGGTAGCCCAGCGAGGCGGCCGCCGAGGTCTCCAGGAACGGGTTGTTGTTCTCGGCCTGCGGGCCGTTCGGCATGCCGACGTTCAACACGGCCGCGGCGTTGCCGCCCCCGGCGTTCGTCGAGCCGCCGCCACAGGCCGCGAGCATTATTGCCGCCACCACGGCGGCGAGCGCTGCGACGATGGAGCGCTTGACTCGCATTCGTCCTCCTAGGTCCGGAAACGGGTCCTGCTGCTGCGGGCCTCGCCCCCGCCCCCGTCATCAACTGACTCCAGGGCCCGGACCGGCCGCACGACAGGAGGAGTCAACCCGGGTGACTCGGGTCACGTCAATAACACGGCGGTAACATTTTGTACCTAAGTTTAAGTACTAAAAGAAAGGGTCACACTCAGTGGCCGGCTGTCGAACCCCTTGCCCGGCAAGGAATTTCAGCCGGCGGAAGGGCCGCCCGAGGTCAGCAGCGCCGCCACCGGCAGGGTAGCGGCGCCGAGGGCCACCGCCTCCGGGCCGAGCTGGCCGAGCTCCACCAGCGTGCTCTCGGCGAGGTAGCCGAGCGCGTGCCGGGCGGCGGCGTCGCGCACGTGCGCGAGGATCGCCGGGCCCATCACCGCCCCGGCCGAGCCGGCCAGCACCACCCGGTCCGGGGCCAGCAGGTTGATCAGGTTGGCGATGCCGATGCCCAGGTACTCGCCGGTTTCCGCGAGGGTGTCGGCGGCCGGCCCCGGCACCCCGGCACGGGCCACGACCTCCGCGAGCCGCGCCTCGCTCTCGACGCCGAGCACCGGCTCCGCGCCGGGCGCCTCGCTGTACCGGCGCACCACCGCCTCCGTGCCGACGTACGCCTCCAGGCAGCCGCGCGAGCCGCAGCGGCAGGCCGCCCCCGCCGCCTGGACGACGGTGTGCCCCCATTCGCTGGTGGTGATCCCGGGGAACGAACCGCCGCCGGTCACGAAGGCCGCGCCGACGCCCACCCCGAGCAACGCGATCACCGCGCGTTCCGAACCCCGGCCGGCGCCGCGCCACATCTCGGCCTGCCCCAGCGTGCGGGCCCGGTTGTCCAAGTGCAGCGGCGCGGCGGCGAATTGCAAGTGGGCGCGCAGCAGATCGGCGAACGCGACGCCGGCCCAGCCGAGCGTCGGCGCGTGCACGATGCCGCCGTCACGCACCGCGCCGGGCACCCCGACGCCGACGCCGAACACCCCCGCCGCGTCCGCGCCGCTGTCGGCCAGCACCTCGGCCACGCCCGTGCGCACGAGTTCCACGACCTCGACCGGGTCCAGGCTGGTGCCGTCCAGCGGGTGCTGCACCGTCGCGAGCGTCTCCAGCGCGCAGTCGAACAGGCCCACCCGCACGTGCGTCTCGCCGACGTCCACGCCCACGACCTGGCCGTATTCGGGCCGGACCCGCAGCAGCGTGCGCGGACGGCCGCCGTCGGACTCGACCGAGCCCGCCTCCGCCACTACCCCGTCGCCGATCAGCTCGGCCACCACGTTCGTCACGGTCGCCGGGCTGAGCCCGGACTCGGCGACCAGCTCCAGCCTGCTGACCGGGCCCCGCAGGTAGAGCGACGACAGGAGCACCGCCCGGTTGTGCCGCCTCAGATCCCGGGTCGTCTGCCGCAACACCCTCGTCACCCAGGGGATTCTGCCAGACGACCAGACGTTCGGGACTTAGTTCACTAGTTAATACATGGCAACAACTTACGGTGATCAGGCATTCTGGTGTCGGGACACTTCAAGGGCCGGATGGGCATACATGGTTAGCAAGCGCACCACCGTCCGCGATCTGCGGCGGCACAACCGTTCCCTGCTGCTGTCGAAACTGTACTTCGACGGCCCGCTTTCGCGACACGAGCTGAGCCGGCTCACCGGCCTGTCGGCCGCCACGGTCAGCAATGTGACCGCGGAGCTGGGCGAGGAACGGCTGATCACCGAGGCCGGGCTGGTGGAATCCGACGGCGGGCGGCCGCGGGTGCTGCTGCGCGTGGACCCGGCGTACGGGCACGTCGCGGGCGTCGACATCGGCGAGACGGGCGTGCGGGTGGAGCTGTTCGACCTCGCGATGCAGCGCCTGGCGCTGGTGGAGCACGAGCTGTCGCCGGCGCGCACCGAGCCGGGCGCCGTGGTGGCCGCCGTGGTGTCGGGACTCCGCGAGGTGATCGCGACCGCGGAGGTCGAGGAGAGCGCGGTGCTGGGCGTCGGCGTCGGCGTGCCGGGCACCGTCGAACAGGGCGAACGGGTGCTCGTGCACGCCCCGACCATCGGCTGGGACGCCGTGGCGCTGGGCGAAGAGCTGCGCGCGGCCGGCATCGACCTTCCGCTGTTCATCGACAACGGCGCCAAGACCCAGGGCCAGGCCGAGATGTGGTTCGGCGCCGGCCGCGGGGCCCGGCACGCGGTGATAGTGCTCATCGGCTCCGGCGTCGGCGCCGCCGTGATCGCGGACGGCGTCACCTACCGCGGCTCCACCAGCAGCGCCGGCGAATGGGGCCACACCACCATCGTCTACGGCGGGCAGGCCTGCCGTTGCGGCTCGCACGGCTGCCTCGAGGCGTACATCGGCGCGGAGGCGATCCTGGAGCGGTACCGCCGGGCGCGCGGCAAGCCCGCCGGCGGTGACAACGAGCAGGACCAGCTGGCCGCACTGCTGGGCGCGGTGCCGAAGTCGAAGACCGCGCAGAAGGTGATCGAGGAGACGGCCGGCTACCTCGGCGCCGGCATCGCCAACCTGATCAACCTGTTCAACCCGGAGCGCATCGTCGTCGGCGGCTGGGTCGGCCTGGCGCTGGGCGAGGACCTGCTGCCGCTGGTCCGCTCGACCGCGGCCGCCCACGCGCTGCGCCACCCCTTCGGCCAGACCACGATCCGGCTGGCCCAGCTCGGCCTGGACGCGGTGGCCACCGGCGCCGCCACCCTGCCGGTCGCCGATCTGCTGGAGCAGGGCGCCGACCCGCGGCTGCGGGCCAAGTCCGCGGACCGGACCGGCGTCGCCTGAGCCGCTCGTGAGTGTTCATGCCGGTTAGAACCGTCATCAACACTCACGAGCAGTGCCAGCGCGACGACCGGGGGTAACTCCCCAGCCTTAATTCGAGTTAAAAATTTTCGTCCAGCGGAGCATTGCCGCAAGTGGTCCGGACCATGCATACTTCTCTTACTTTGTTGGCCGCCACAACAAAGTAAGCCCTTGGTTGGTCCCCACCGACCGCCCGCCTGCGGTCCACCCCGAGTGGACACGAAGCGCCCGGCCGGAAACCGCCGCGGCCCGATCCCGGCCGCGAATCTCCTCCGCCCCGCCGCGTTTTCGTGCTGCGCGCGTGAAAGCGCGGTCCCCTCCTCAGACCGAGGTGACGATGATGTCCTTCACGCGCTCACTCAGACGTACCCGCTGGGCCGGGCTCTTCGCCGCGGCCGCCTTGCTGACCCTCGCGGTCCAAGTCGCGCCCGCCGCCATCGCCCCACCCGAAGCGTCGGCCGCGGCCAGCTTCACCGACGACTTCAACGGCCCGGCGGGCAGCCCCGCCGACCCCTCGAAGTGGAACTACGAAACCGGCGACAACGTCAACAACCACGAGCGGGAGTACTACACCTCCGGCACGAACAACGCCGCGCTCGACGGCCAGGGCCACCTGGTCATCACGGCCAAGAAAGAGAACCCCGGCAACTACAACTGCTGGTACGGCCGTTGCGAGTACACCTCCGCGCGCCTGAACACCTCGGGCAAGTTCAGCCAGGCCTACGGCCACTTCGAGACCCGCATGAAGCTGCCGCGCGGGCAGGGCATGTGGCCGGCGTTCTGGATGCTCGGCGGCGGGAACTGGCCGACCGACGGCGAGATCGACGTGATGGAGAACGTCGGCTTCGAGCCGAACACCGTGCACGGCACCATCCACGGCCCCGGCTACTCCGGCGCCAACGGCATCGGCGCGGCCTACAACGGCCCGAACTTCTCCGACGACTTCCACACCTACGCCGTGGACTGGTCGCCGAACAAGATCGTCTGGTCGGTCGACGGCAACGCCTACCAGACCCGCACCCCGGCCGATCTGAACGGCAACCGCTGGGTCTACGACCACAACTTCTTCGTCATCATGAACCTGGCGGTCGGCGGCTACTGGCCCGGCGACCCGAACAGCAGCACGCAGTTCCCGCAGCAGCTGGTCGTGGACTACGTGCACGTGACCACCGACAGCGGTGGCGGCACCCCGCCGTCCGGCCGCACCGGGACGATCACCGGCATCGGCGGCAAGTGCGTCGACGTCGCCGGCGCGAGCAGCGCCAACAACACGCCCATCCAGATCACCGACTGCAACGGCAACGCGGCCCAGAGCTGGACCGTCAGCACCGACGGCACCCTGCGCGCGCTGGGCAAGTGCATGGACGTCACGGGAGCGTCCACAGCGGACGGTGCACAGGTCCAGCTGTACGACTGCAACAACACCAGCGCCCAGCAATGGGTGGTCACCGCGGCCCACGACATCGTCAACCCGGCAGCCAACAAATGCTTGGACGCCACCGGAAACAGCTCCGCCAACGGCACCCGCCTCCAGATCTGGACCTGCGGCGGCGGGGCCAACCAGAAGTGGACCGCGCCCTGATCCCGCTTTGCCCGGCAAGGAGAACCTGATGAGACGAAGAGCCCTTCTGGCGATCGGCGGCCTGCTGGCCGCGACCGTCGTCACCCTGATCCCGGCCAGCGCGCAGGCCGCCACCGGCACGATCACCGGCATCGGCGGCAAGTGCGTCGACGTCGCCGGCGCCAGCAGCGCCAACGGCACCCCGATCCAGATCACCGACTGCAACGGCAATGCCGCGCAGCAGTGGAACGTCGGCAGCGACGGCACGATCCGCGCCCTCGGCAAGTGCATGGACGTCACGGGAGCGTCCACAGCGGACGGTGCACAAGTCCAGCTGTACGACTGCAACAACACCAGCGCCCAGCAATGGGTGGTCACCGCGGCCCACGACATCGTCAACCCGGCAGCCAACAAATGCTTGGACGCCACCGGAAACAGCTCCGCCAACGGCACCCGCCTCCAGATCTGGACCTGCGGCGGTGGCGCCAACCAGAAGTGGACCGCGCCCGGCGGCGGCACGACCCCGCCGCCGTCGTCCGGCGCCATGGCCGTCGCCCCGTACCTCTACAACGGCTGGGGCAGCCCGCCGAACCCGTCCACGATCACCAACGCGACCGGCGTCAAGTGGTTCACGCTCGCTTTTGTGCTGTCCAACGGTTACTGCAACCCGCAGTGGGACGGCGCGCGGGCGTTGACCGGCGGTGTGGACCAGGGCACGGTCAACACCGTGCGCGCCGGGGGCGGCGACATCATCCCGTCGTTCGGCGGTTACAGCGGCAACAAGCTGGAATCGTCCTGCGGCAGCGCGGGTGAGCTGGCCGGGGCGTACCAGAAGGTGATCAGCGCGTACGGCCTGAAGGCGATCGACATCGACATCGAGGCCGACGCCTACAGCAACCCGACCGTGCAGCAGCGCACCGTCGACGCGCTGAAGACCATCCGGGCCAGCAACTCCGGCATCAAGATCTACGTCACCTTCGGCACCGGGACCAACGGGCCGGACTCGAGCCTGGTCAACCGGGCCGCTTCATCCGGACTGACCGTGGACGGCTGGGTGATCATGCCGTTCGACTTCGGCGGCGCCGGGCAGAACATGGGCACGCTGACCACGCGCGCGGCGGAGGGGCTGAAGACGGTCGTCAAGAACGCCTACGGCTACACCGACGACAACGCGTACCGGCACATGGGCATCTCGTCCATGAACGGGGTCACGGACCAGAACGAAATCGTCACCGTGGCGGACTTCGGCACCATCCTGGGTTACGCGAACCAGCACCACCTGGCGCGCCTGACCTTCTGGTCCGCCAACCGCGACCGGCCCTGCACCGGCGGCCCGGCGGACAGCTGTTCCGGGGTGTCCCAGCAGGCTTGGGACTACACCAGGGCTTTCGCCTCGTACACCGGCTGAATCCCGAAGATCTGACTGTCCTGATCGGACGGTCGTAACGCAGACGGCGGACCGTGTGCTCCCCCCTGGCTCACGGTCCGCCGCTGCCCTCCACCATCTCCCTGGCCGCGAGGCGCCGGACCGCCCTGGGGCGACCAGGTGCGATCCGGCGCTTCGAGGTCCCGCGCCCCGGCTGGGGGCCCAGGGCCCGGGACGGCTTCGAATCACGCGACCTGCCGCCGACGGTAGCCAGCCCCGCCCCCCGCGGCAGGCACCCGGGCGCCGGACGACCCGATCGGACACCGGCGAATGCCCCTCCGTGCGGAGTTTCGCCAGGTGAAGCAACTTCACGCGGGGCCTCAGCGTTCCGCGTACGCCTCCACCAGCTGGGCCTCCGCGTCGGTGAGGTACTTCTCCAGCAGCTCCGCCGTGCGGGCCCCGTCCCCGGCCTCGAGCGGCACCAGGATCTCGTGGTTGCGCGGCAGGTAGCGCTCGTGGAACCGGCGCGGGTCGGCCATCACGTGGAAGACCAGCCGCAGCTCGGCGGCCAGGCCCTGCATCAGCTCGGCCACGCGCTCGCTGCCGGTGAGCGCCACCAGCTCGCGGTGGAACCGGATGTTGGCCGTGCCGAGGTCCTGCCAGCGCCCGTGCCGCGCGGCGAGGTCGCCGTCCGCCACGGTGCCCGCGATCTTGGCGTACGAGGCGGGCTTGGCCGTGATCCCGCGGACGGCGGCGCATTCGACGATCTTGCGCACCCGGTAGATGTCGCGCACGTCCTCGACCGTCGGCACACGGACGAACACCCCGCGGTTGAGCTCGTGGGTGAGCAGCCGCTCGTGGGTCAGCAGGCGGAACGCCTCGCGCAGCGTGTTGCGGGAGACGCCGAGCGCGTTGCCGATGTCCTGCTCGGAAAGCCGGCCGCCGGGCAGGAAGAAGCCCTCGGCGATGCGGGTGCGCAGCACTCCCGCGACCCGCTCCGCCGTGCTCGTGCGGCTGAGCAGTCCGCGGTCGGCTTCCAGGCCCAAGGGGGCGTCCTCGTTGACCACGGCACCAGCCTAGCCAGCTGGATGAGAACAATGCAATCAGAGTCTTGTGGGATTGTTGAACGATCCGTACGGTGGTGGCCATGTGACCCGTGCCACGATGAGTGCTCCCCTGCGAGGTTCCCCATGAACGTGACAGCCAGCTCCGCCACCACCCCGGCCCGGCCGTTCGACTGGTTCCATTCCCTTGGCCACAAGGGAAAACGCGCGTTCTTCGGCGCGTTCGGCGGCTACGGCCTCGACTCCTTCGACTACCAGACCCTGCCGTTCGGCCTGGCCGCGATCACCGCGTACTTCGGCATCTCCTCGGGCGAGGCCGGCCTGCTGGGCACGACCACACTGGTGGTGTCCGCGATCGGCGGCATCGGCGCCGGCGTGCTGGCCGACCGGATCGGCCGCGTCCGCACCCTTCAGCTGACGATCGCGATGTACACGATCTTCACCGTGCTCTGCGGCTTCGCGCCGAACTTCGAGACGCTGCTGGTCCTGCGCGGCCTGCAGGGCCTCGGCTTCGGCGGCGAGTGGGCGGTGGGCGCCGCGCTGGTCGCGGAGTACTGCCAGTCCCGTTACCGCGGCCGCACCGTCGCGTTCGTGCAGAGCGCTTGGGCCGTCGGCTGGGGCCTGCTGGTGATCGTCTACACGGTGCTGTTCAGCGTGCTCGACGAAGCCATCGCGTGGCGCGTGCTGTTCTGGGTCGGCGTGATCCCGGCACTGCTCGTGCTGTGGCTGAGGCGCAGCGTGGAGGACGCGCCGGCGGTCACGGAACGGCGGAAGAAGGCCCGGGTCCGCGGCTCGCTCGCCGGGATCTTCCGGCCGGGCCTGCTGCGCACGACGCTGTTCGCCGCGCTGCTCGCGACCGGCGTCCAGGGCGGCTACTACACGCTGTTCACCTGGATGCCGAACTACCTGAAGGTCAGCCGCGGCCTGTCCGTGGTCGGCACCGGCGGGTACTTCGCGCTGCTGATCCCGGGCGCGTTCGTCGGCTACGTCTGCGGTGGTTACCTCGCGGACCTGTTGGGGCGCAAGAAGACCTTCCTGCTCTTCTCGGTGCTCTCGGCGGTGCTGATCCTGCTGTTCGTGCAGCTGCCGTACGGCGCGAACGGGCTGATGCTGCTGATCAGCTTCCCGCTCGGCTTCTCGACGTCGGCGATCTTCAGTGGCTTCGGCGCCTACCTCGCGGAGCTGTACCCGAGCGAGCTGCGCGCCACCGGGCAGGGCTTCACGTACAACTTCGGCCGCGCGGTGGGCGCGGCGTTCCCGGCCGTGGTCGGGTTCATGGGGGCGGGCGGCGCGATCGCGCTCGGCGCCGTCGGCTACGTCATCGCGGCGCTCGCGCTGCTCGGGCTGCCCGAGACCCGCGGCACCGAACTGCCGGAAAGCGTTGTCGCACAGGAGGGATCATGACCACGTTCGAGAACCCGGCGACGCTCGCGCCGTCCGCCGCCCGCGCGCTGTTCCGCGCCGGCACCGAACAGCCGACCACCGGCTGGGCGTCCGGGTACACGCAGGCGAACCTGATCGCCGTCCCGCAGGACTGGGCCGAGGACGTGCAGCTGTTCTGCCACCGCAACCCGCAGGCCTGCCCGGTGCTCGACGTCAGCGCGCCCGGCGACCCGGCCACCCGGCTCGCGCCCGGCGCGGACCTGCGCACCGACCTGCCGCGTTACCGGATCTGGCACAACGGCGTGCTCACCGGCGAGGTGACGGACGCGACCGGCTTGTGGCGAAGCGACATGGTGGCGTTCTCGATCGGCTGCAGCTTCACGTTCGAGACGGCGCTGCGGGCCGGGGGTGTGCCGCTGCGGCACGTGGACCAGGGCCGCAACGTCGCGATGTACGTGACGAACCGGCAGTGCGAACCCGCGGGACGGCTGCACGGGCCGATGGTGGTGTCGATGCGGCAGATCCCGGCCGAGCGCGTGGCGGACGCGGTGCGGCTCACCGCCGTGATGCCCGCGGTGCACGGGGCGCCGGTGCACGTCGGGGATCCGGCGGAGCTGGGCATCGCGGACCTGCAGCGGCCGGACTTCGGTGAAAGTGTCACTGCTGCCCCTGGTGACGTGCCGGTGTTCTGGGCCTGCGGCGTCACCCCGCAGGCTGCGCTGATGGCCTCGCGGCCACCGTTCGCCATCACGCACGCGCCGGGGTACATGCTCGTGACGGACAAGTTGGACAGCGACTACCGGGTGGACTGACATGGATCTCAACAGCGACCTCGGAGAGGGCTTCGGCGCCTGGAAAATGGGCGACGACGAAGCCATGCTCGACATCGTGACCAGCGCGAACGTCGCGTGCGGCTTCCACGCGGGCGACCCGGGCGTGATGCGGCGGGTGTGCGAGCGCGCGGCCGAGCGCGGCGTGACGATCGGCGCGCACGTGGGCTACCGCGACCTGGCCGGCTTCGGCCGTCGCGCCCTCGACATCGCCCCGGAAGACCTGGCCGACGACGTGCTGTACCAAATCGGCGCCCTGGACGCGTTCGCGCGCGCCGTCGGAACCAGCGTCCGCTATGTGAAGGCGCACGGCGCGCTGTACAACACGGCCGCAGTGGACGCGGAGCAGGCGGCGGCGCTCGTCGAGGGCGTACGCCGGTACGGCTCGGACCTGGCGCTGCTGTGCCCACCGGACTCGGAGATGCTGCACGCAGCAGTGGCGGCAGGCGTGACCGGCCACGCCGAGGCTTTCGCCGACCGCGCGTACACCCCGTCCGGACGCCTGGTGTCCCGCAAGGAACCGGGCGCGGTCCTGCACGACGCGGCGGCGGTCGCCACGCGCGCCGTGACGATGGCGACGACGGGCGAGGTGCTCGACGCTGACGGCGGAAAGCTCACGATGCGCGCGGATTCCCTTTGTGTGCACGGGGATACACCCGGCGCGGTGGAGCTGGCGCGGCGGATCCGGGAGTCGCTGGAGGCGGCGGGCGTGACGCTGGCGCCGTTCGCATGACTGAGGTTCTGCGGTATGGCGCTTCCGCGGCGCTGGTGGAGACGTCGGACGTGCTGGGTTTCCAGGCGGCGCTGGAACTTTCGCATCCGGTGGGTGTGGTGGAGCTGGTTCCGGCGGCGGCAACCCTGCTGGTGCGTTACGACCCTTCTTTGACTTCGTGGGACGCTTTGGCTTCGTTCTTGGGTGCCGTGTCCTCTGTGGACTCTTCTGCTGGTTCTTCCGCTGTGGTGACACTGCCTGTGCGCTATGACGGCGCGGATCTGGACGCCGTGGCTGCTGCTTCTTCCCTGACCGCGGCGGAGGTGGTACGGCTTCATTCGTCGGCCACGTATGTTGCGGCTTTTTGTGGTTTCGCGCCGGGTTTCGCTTACTTGACGGGCTTGGACCCGGCGCTGTGTCTACCGCGCCGCTCCACCCCGCGCACCCGCGTCCCGGCCGGCGCCGTCGCCATCGCGGGCGAGTACACGGCGGTGTACCCCCACCCGTCACCCGGTGGGTGGCATCTGCTGGGGCGCACTGACGCCCGGGTCTGGGACGTCGAGCGAGCCCAGCCGAACCTGCTGGAGCCGGGGACCCGGGTGCGGTTCGAGGTGCGTCGCTGATGGCCGCGGTGACGGGGGCTGGTGTCGCAATGGACCCGTTGGCGACCACCGGCCACCCAGAACTCACGGCGACCGGACTCCTCGCGACACCTCGACCGCTCAGGACTGGTGGCGATCGGCGTCGGACCGGTTCACGAAGCCCTGTCATGAGCGGTGAAGCCGAAATCCTCACGACTGGACCCCTTGCGACCGTCCGACACCGCGATCGCCCAGGGCTCACGGCGATCGGCGTCGGACCGGGGCACGGAGTCACACCATGAGCGGCAAAGCCGAAATCGTCAGCACCGGCCCGTTCGCGACCGTCCAGGATCTCGGCCGCCCGGGGCTGGCGGCGATCGGGGTCGGGCGGTCGGGGGCGGCGGACCGGGGTTCGCTGCGGCTGGCGAACCGGCTCGTCGGGAATCCGGAGGGGCATGCGGTGCTGGAGGTGACGTTGGGCGGGTTGCAGCTGCGCGTGTCGGAGCACGCGACCGTCGCTGTCACCGGGGCGGAGGTTCACGTACGCGCGGGACGGCGAGCGGCCGCGCCGAACTCGCCGATCGCGTTACGTCCCGGCGAAGAGCTGACGCTGGGCACAGCCGACCGCGGCCTGCGCAGTTACGTGGCGGTGCGCGGCGGCTTCGACGTCCGGCCGGTGCTCGGCGCGCGGGCCACCGACACCATGGGCCGGCTCGGCCCGCCGATGCTGACGCCCGGCATGACGCTGCCCATCGGCGACGTCACCGGCCCGCCGCCCGCCGTCGACCTGGCGCCTCGGGGCCGTCTGCCCGAGGAGCCCACGCTCCGCGTCACCCCGGGCCCCCGGCTGGATTGGTTCACGGCGGCCGCACTGTCCACATTGGTCAGCACGCCGTACACGGTGACGGCCGAACTCGACCGCATCGGCATCCGCCTCGCCGGCACCGCCCTCACCCGCGCCCGCGCCAGCGAACTCCAGCCGGAGGCCTGTGTGCCGGGTGCCCTGCAGGTCCCCCCGTCGGGCGTGCCGATCCTGTTCCTGGCCGACCATCCCGTAACGGGCGGTTATCCCGTCCCCGCCGTCGTCGAGGAGCCGGACCTGGACCTCGCCGCCCAACTCCGACCAGGCCAACGCCTGCGATTCACCTTGGCTTGACCCACCCGGCGGCCGTTCACCCTCGCTTGTGCGCTGTGGCTGTGATTCGCCCTCATCTAAGGCCCGCAGCCAGAGCTCACCTCCGGCCGAGGCCCCGGCCCCCCGCTTCCCGACTGGGCTCGTGCGCCGCGACATCCCCACCTACCTGGGCAAACACGGGGAGGCCAACTCGACGAGCGTCGCGCAGGCGCTCGGCGAGAGCACCGGGACGACGAGTTACCACCTGCGTAAACTGGCGGAGCTCGGGCTGATCACGGAGGTCGCCGAGCGGTCGGCGGGGCGGGAGCGGTGGTGGCGGTCCCTGATGACCAACATCTACACCCCGCCGGGCATCCCGATGAGCCCCGACGAGCGCGAGGCCGCGCTGCAGATCGGCGTGCTGAAGATGAGCCACGACCTGAACCTCGTCGTGCGCGCGTACGCCGGGTACGACGAGGCCGAGGGCTGGAACCAGACCTACCGCAGCGGCCTCACCCTGACAAAGGAACAGGTCAAAGACTTCGTCGAGGACTACCGCGCACTGCTGTGGAAGTACCACAACTCCGACAGCCCCGACGCCCGCGACATGGCCATCCGCCTGGTCGTCCTGCCCGAGGAAGAACTCACAACCCAGAAACCCGCAAAGTCAGGTTGAGCCGCCCCGTCAGCCCCAGCTCCGGCTCGGCCGTGCCAGGCAGCGTCTTCGGCACGCCGTGGTACGCCAGCCGCGAAGGACCGCCGAAAACGAACAGATCGCCGGAGCGCAGTTCGATGTCGGTGTAAGGACGGTTGCGGTTCTCCGTGTTGCCGAAGCGGAACACACACGTGTCGCCGAGGCTGAGAGACACCACCGGGTCCAGCGCGCGCTCGTCCTTGTCCTGGTGCTGGCCCATTTTGGCGGCGGCGTCGTAGAAGTTCACCAGCGCGACGTCCGGGCGATAGTCGACGGCGGCGCCGTACGCGTCGGCCAGCGCGCGCTGGCCGAGGTCGGCCAGCCAGTCCGGGAACGGCAGCACGGGCGAGCCGTCGTCGACCGTGCGCGTGTACCGGTACGGGCTCCAATGCCAGCCGAGGCAGACCGTCCGCACCGACATCACGCCGCCGCCGGGCAGGCGCGTCGCGCGGTAACCGCGCCAGCCGCGGCAGGCCTCGACCAGCTCGCGCTGCGCTTCGGGGTCCAGCCAGTCCGGCACGTGGACCGCCCCCGGCGCGACCTCCCGCCGCGGGCGGGGCAGCAGCTCCATCAGGGGAACTCGACCACGGTGACGCCAGCCTGCGCCGGCACCGGATCGTTCATCGCCTCGAGCGCGGCGGGCACGTCGTCCAGCCCGATCCGCTTGCCGACGAGCGCCGCGAGGTTGATGCCCGAGGTCTCGACGACGCTCAGCAGCTCCGGGTACTCGTACGCCGGCAGCCCGTGGATCCCGACGATCTCCAGCTCCCCGCCGATCACCCGGTGCATCGGAATCGGCGCGACGCCCTGGCCCGGCGGCATCAGCCCCGCCTGCACGTGACGGCCGCGCTTGCGCAGGCTGCCGACCGACGCGGCGCACGTCTGCGGCGAGCCGAGACAATCGAGCGAAACGTGCACGCCACCGTCGGTCAGGGAGCGGACGTGCGCGGCCACCTCCTCCGGCCCGTCGAACGCGCCGGCGTCGACGCTCAGCACGGCGCCGGAGCGCTCGGCCAGCGCGCGGGCGTGCGGCGAGACGTCCACGGCGACGACCTTCGCGCCCGCAGCCGCCGCGAGCAGCACCGCGGAGATGCCGACGCCGCCGCAGCCGTACACCGCCACCCACTGCCCGGCGCGCACGCCACCCTGGCGCAGCACCGCGCGGAACGCCGTCCCGAAACGGCAGCCGAGCGCCGCCGCCTCCACCGCGGACAGGCCGTCCGGCAACGCCACCAGGTTCGCCTGCGCGTGCTCGATGGCGACCAGCTCGGCGAACGAGCCCCAATGCGTGGCGCCGGGCTGGAACTGGTCGTCGCAGATCTGCTGGTCACCGCGGGCACACTGGGCGCAACTGCCGCAAGCGCACACGAACGGGACGGTCACGCGCGCGCCGACCGCCCAGCCCCGCACCCCTTCGCCGACCGCCGCGATCCGTCCGGCCAGCTCGTGCCCGGCGACGTGCGGCAGCGAGACGTCCGGGTCGTGCCCCTGCCAGGTGTGCCAGTCACTGCGGCAGACGCCAGTCGCGTCCACCGCGATGACCACCCCGCCCGGCGGCGCCACCGGGTCCGGCACCTCGATCACCTGGGGCAGCTGCCCGAACTCCTCGATCACCACGGCACGCATGCGCCCGATCGTAAGTGCCCCGGCTCAATGCGCCCCAATGTGGCGTTGGTCGCGCTCAGCCGAGCGGCGGTGCCGGCTGGTGGTACTGCCCGCGGGACCGCGGCGGGCCCAGCAGTCTGCGCAGCGAACCCTCCGGTACGCGGAGGATCTCCTCCAGATATCCGAGCGCCTGCAACGATTCCGGTCGTTCCGGACGGCAGCGGCCGGACTGCCAATGGCTCAGCGTCGCCAGGCTCAACGAGGTCCCGCGGCCCCGTAAGCGGTATCTGATGCGCTCCAGGCCGAGGCCGCGGGCCCGGATGGCCGCCCGCAACGCCTCGGCGAACGGTCCCACTTCGAGCAGCCGCCCGAGTTCCCGCTCCGCTTGCTCCCCCCGGTCGACTGTCGGTGTCCGCTGACCGGTCATGGTTAACACGCTCCGAACCAAGTCGCTCGAAAACACAGGAGCGTAGGCCGGTTCCGGGCTTGATCGGAAGGGCACTCACCCAGGTGCACGCAGCGGCCGGGCGATCGCGGCGAAGGGTTCCGCATAGCCGGAATTGACCGTGACGTAGGAAATCCCCCACCGTTCGCGCCAGCGGAGAAGGGTTTCCCCTGCCGCAGCCACGTTTTCCGGCAGGACCGTGACCGCGCCGCCCGCGACCAGCTCGGGCACGTCCACCCCGGCGAAGCGCGCGATGTGCGGTGCCGGCCGGTCCCCGATGGCCATCAGGTTCATGGACAGTTCGATGTCCGACAATCGGTTACCGGCCAGTTCGCGAAATGTGTCCACAATGGAGTCCGCCTCGGCCTCGGTGGTCCGGGGCAGCCAGGAGAGGGTGACGATGTCCGCCTCGCGGGCGGCGAGCGCGAGCATCTTCGGCCCGCTGCCGGCCAGCAGCAGGCGCGGCCGGTCCGGGGTTTCCTTCAGGAACGCGACGGTGTCGGCCAGACGCGCGATCCGTTCCCCCGGCGAGCCGAACGCGCGGCCCAGCGCTTGGGCGCGCACACCGGCGTCGGGACGGCCGACGCCGAGGCCGAGTTCGAAGCGGCCGCCGGTGCTCTGGTGCAGCGTGCGCACCGCCCAGCCGAGCTGCCGGTGGTCGCGGAACGGGTCGGCCAGCACAAACGTGCCGAGCGTGAGCCCGCTGGTCACGGCCGCGGCGGCCGGCACGAGCGTGAGCGGGTCGAGGTCGCCGACGGGGTCGGTGGCGAGCATGGTGTCGAGGCCCAGCTCCTCGAACCGGCGGGCCTGGGCGGTCCAGGTGGCCAGATCGGGGGCGAACCCGGAGACGATGCCGAAGCGGAACGGCTTGGTGGTCATGGACATCATCCTGGGCCCGCGAGGGGTGCGCGCACATCCGTCCGGCGACGTCACCCCGGCGTACGTCCGGGAACGCAGTCTCAGCGCACTGCGACCGACAGCGCCTGCGCGATCTCCTTGCCGATGGCGTGGGTGGCGGCGTCCGGCGGCTGGCCGACCTTCACGACCATCGGGCCACCGAAGGGCTGGCGCTCGACCACCTCGATGCGCTCGCCGAGGCCGATCGCGTGCTCGGTCAGGTAGCGCAGCAGCTCGGGGTCGGTGTCCCAGACGCGCACGATCTCGCCGACGGCGCCCGGCGGGAGGTCGTCCAGGATGCGCATCGGCAGCTCCTCGACGCTGCCGTCCGGGGCCGGGATGGGGTCGCCGTGCGGGTCGCGGACGGGGTTGCCGAGCTTGGCCGCGATGCGCTCGACCAGGCAGTCGGAGACCGCGTGCTCGAGGGCGTCGGCCTCGGCGTGCACCTCGTCCCAGGTGTAGCCCAGCTCCGAGACCAGGTACGTCTCGATCAGCCGGTGCCGGCGCAGCACGGACCGCGCGAGCAGCCGCCCCTCGGCGGTCAGCTCGATGCCGCGGTACGGCACGTGCGCCACGAGGCCCAGCTGGGAAAGCTTCGTCACCATGCCCGAGGCCGACGACGGGCTGACCTCGAGCCGCCCCGCCAGCGACGCGTTCGTGACCGCTTCACCCCGCTCGACCAGCCCGTAGATCACCCGCACGTAGTCCTCGACCGACGACGACCTCCGGACGGAACCATCTCCCATGCCGCATACGATACGGGGCCGCCCCGACAGTCCTGCCGTGCGGCGCGAGGTGAGCGGCCCCGTCACGGCCGCCAGCGGTACCGGGTCCAGCCGGGCACGGGCTCGGCGCCCAGCTGCGCGTAGAAGGCCTCGGCCTTGGTGTTCCCGGCCTGCATCTCCCATTCGACGCGGCCGGTGGTGCGCTCGCGCAGTGCGTTCAGCAGCTCGCGGCCGAGGCCGTGGCGGCGGTGCTCCGGGCGGACGAACAGGTCGTCGAGCCAGATGCCGGGGCGGGCCTCCCAGGTGGAGAAGTTCCAGCTGCAGAAGGCGAAGCCCGCGACCAGGTCCGGCCGGCCGGGCGGGCTGGCGATCAGCACCCAGGCCTTCGGCTCCGGCCCGAACAGGTGCCCGCTCATCTCGGCGCGGTCCAGCTTCAGGTCGTGTTTGTCTTCGTAGACGGCGTGTTCTTCGATCAGCGCGCAGATTTCTTCGGCGTCTTCGAACACGGCTTCGCGGACGGGCATCGGTGAGCAGCCCCTTTCTGTCGGTGGTCGCGCGTTACTGATCCGACCGGAAGCAGGCGGATACGGTCTGCAGCCGGTCTGCTTGTAGGGACCCGTTTCCGCCGTAGCTGTAGTCGGATTGGTAACGAACGGCACAGTATCGTGCTGGCATGACTCCGCAGGAGCGGTTCGAGGACCTGATCGACGAGATGCTGGGCGCCGAAGGCGTCACCCCGCCCACGCCGGGGCGCGGGTTCGGTTCGCACGCCCTCCGGGTGGACAACCGGATCTTCGCCATGTTCGTCCGCGGGCACCTCGTGGTGAAACTGCCGCGGCACCGCGTCGACACGTTGGTCGGTGAGGGCCACGGGATCCGCTTCGACGCCAACAAAGGAACGCCGATGAAGGAGTGGTTCACCCTCGACACCGAATCTTCGTACCAGTGGGAAGCGCTCGCTCGCGAGGCGCTGACGTTTGTCGGCGGGAGGTGAGGAATGGCGGAGTGATTCATGGGGCGCCCAGTCATGAGGCCTCGTAACGCAGTTCGCCGTCGATTGCCGTGGCGAGGACGCGGAGATCGTCCATTCCGGACTCGTCCAGGGGATTGCCGGAGAGTACGGCGAAGTCGGCCAGCTTGCCGGGTTCCAGGGTGCCGAGGCGGTCTTCGGCGAAGGTCGCGTACGCCGAGCCGTACGTGTACGCGCGCAGGGCCTCCGCGGGGGTGATCGCTTCCTCCGGGGAGAACGGCGCGCCCGAAGAGGTCCGGCGGCGCACCATGTCGGCCAGGCCGAGCAGCGGGGCGCCGTTGACCACGGGGCGGTCGGAGCTGGCGGGCAGGACGACTCCGGCGTCGAGGACGCTGCGCAGCCGGTAGCACCACGGCACACGGTGCTCGCCGAGGGCTGCTCGCATGCCGTCGCCGAGTTCGTTCACGAAGCGGCCCTGAGGGGAGGCGATCAGGCCCAGGGAGGCCAGCCGCGTCAGCTCGGCGGGTTGAAGCACCGCGCAGTGCTCGATGCGGTGACGGTGGTCTGCGCGTGGCGAAGCGGCCAGGGCGGCTTCGTACGCGTCGAGCACCACTGTCACGGCGCGGTCGCCGATGGCGTGCGTCGCGATCTGCCAGCCGGCGTCGTGCGCGAGACGGATGGTGCGAGCCAGCTCGTCCTCGGGCACCTGGAAATAGCCGCGGTTCTGCGACTCGCCGACAGCCGAGCCAGCGCCCGCGGCAGCACCGGCAGCTGAGCCACCGCCCGAGGCAGCACCGGCAGCTGAGTCGGCACCGGCGAACGGCTCGTGCATCGCGCAGGTCCGCCCCACCAGCGACCCATCCGCGAAGAGCTTCATCGGCCCGACCCGCAGCCAGTCGTCGCCCAGACCGGTGCGCAGGCCCAGGTCCAGGCCGAAACCGGCGCCGTCAGGCAAGTCGTGCAGCACGCTCGCGGCCACCATCACCGTGCTCCGCACGCGCAGCACCCCACGCGAGCGCGCCAGCTGGTACGCCGCCAGCTCGGCCGGCGTCTCGCCGACCAGGCCGCCGCCGATTCCGGCCTCCTGCACGCTGGTGATGCCCTCGGACAGGTACTGCTGCCCCGCCCGGTCCAGGCCGCGGACCACGGACTCCACCGGCGTCGGATAGGTCAGCAGGCGCAGCAGCAGCTGGGCCTGCTCGCGCAGCAGCCCGGTCGGCGAGCCGGCGGGGTCCAGCACCACGTCGCCGCCCACCGGCACGTTCGCCAGGTCCAGCTGGTCGAGCACGGCCGAGTTGACCACGGTCATGTGCCCGGACGTGTGCTTGAGCCGGACCAGCATGCCGGGCGCGGCGCGGTCGAGGCCGTGCCGGTTGGGATGCCCGCCGGCCAGCTTGTTCTGGTCGTAGCCGCTGCCGATCACCCAGCTCCCGGCGGGCAGCCCGGCGGCCCGGCGCGCGACGGCGTCGTAGACCTCCTCGACGCTCCGGCAGTCGCTCAGCGGCACGTCGTCCAGGCCCATGCCGAACCAGGCCATGTGGTTGTGCGCGTCGTGGAAGCCGGGCACCACGTATGCGCCGCCGAGGTCGACCCGGCGGCGTGCGGAAAGCCCCTCGGCGTCCTCGCCCAGCGCCACCACCCGGCCGTTCAGCACGGCGAGCGCGCTTTCGCCGGTGATCAGGTGGGCGTTCTCGTAAACCGCGTCGACCCGCATGCGGCCGACACTATCGATCGATCGATCGAACGTCTAGGCTCGCCCTCATGAGCACCGTGGACCTGACCGTCGAAGGCGGCATCGCGCAGATCCGGCTGAACCGGCCCGAGCGGCTGAACGCCGTCGCCCCCGTGCTGGTGGACGACTTCCTCACCGCACTGGACGACGTCACGCGCAGCGACGCCCGGGTGGCCGTGCTGGCCGGCAACGGCCGGGCGTTCTGCGCCGGGCACGACCTCAAGGAGCCGGCGCCGGAAGGCGATTCGCGCGCCCGGCTCGACCGGCTCCAGGACGTCACCCGGCGGCTGCGCGCGCTGCCGCAGCCGGTGATCGCCGCCGTGCACGGCTACGCGATCGGCGCCGGCGCGGAGTTCGCACTGGGCTGCGACCTGGTGCTGGCCGCGGACGACGCCGTGTTCGCGTTCCCCGAGGTCTCGCTCGGGCTCAGCGTCACGGGCGCGGCCTCGCGGTTGCTGCCGCTGCTGGTCGGCCCGATGAAGGCGAAGGAGCTGCTGCTGCTCGGCGAGCGCTTCGACGGTCTTCGCGCCCACGACCTCGGCCTGGTCAACGCCGCCGTCCCGGCCGCCCAGCTGATGACGCTGGCCCAGGGCTGGGCCGAGAAGATCGCGCACCACCCCGCCGAAGCCGCCACCATGGCCAAGCGCGCGCTCGACGCCGGCATCGACCACGCCCTGGAATCGGCGCTGGAGCTGGAAGTCAGCCACGCGCTGGTGACCGAGCACTCGGCCGCCGTGCGCGCGTCCACCGAGGCGTTCCGGAGCCGATCGTGACGCCGCTCGCCCAGGCGGACACCCTCGTCAAGCTGGTCACTCGGGCCGCGCAGCTCTGGCCGGAGCGCACCGCGTGGGTCGTCGACGTGACCGGCGAGCGCTTCACCTTCGCGGACGTGGATTCCCGCAGCACCGCGTTCGCCGCCGCGCTGCAGGAGCTGGGCGTCCGCCCCGGCGACCGGGTCGCGGTGATGCTGCGCAACCAGCCCGAGTTCCCGTTGCTGTGGCTGGCGCTGGCGAAGCTCGGCGCGGTGCTTGTGCCGGTGAACACCAGCTATCGCGAGTTCGACGGCGCCCACGTGCTGCGTCACTCCGGCGCGCGGTTCGCCGTGGCGGCCGGGGAATTCGTCGAGCTGCTGCGGAAGATCGCGCCGGGCACCGCGCTGGAACGCGTGCTGACGCCGGACGAACTGCACGCGACCAATCCGTACGAGCCCGCGCCGGTGGTCGCCGAGCAGCCCGTGAACCTCCAGTACACCTCCGGCACCACCGGCGCACCGAAGGGCTGCGTGCTGCCGCACCGCTACTGGACCACGCTGGCGATCGGGCTGGCCGCGGACTTCCCGGCCGTCGGTGAGCAGGACGTGCTGCTCACGGCCCAGCCGTTCCACTACATCGATCCACAGTGGAACGTCGCGCTGGGGCTCGCGGGCGGCGCCACCCTCGTGGTGCTGGACCGGTTCCACCCGTCGACGTTCTGGGCGAAGGTCCGCGAGCACGGCGTCACCTGGTTCTACTGCCTCGGCCTGATGCCGACGCTCCTGCTGCGCCAGCCGCCGCACGAAGACGACCGGAACCACCGCGTGCGCGCGATCTGCGCGTCCGCCATCCCGCGCGAGCTGCACGCGGAGCTGGAAGAGCGCTGGGGTGCGCCGTGGTACGAGGCGTTCGGGATGACCGAGACCGGCGGCGACATCCGGGTGTCCGAAGCGGACCACGACGCCGCCGTCGGCACCGGCTGCATCGGCCGCCCGACCCACGACCGCGAGGTGATGATCGCCGGCGAGGACGGGAAGCCGCTGCCGCGTGGGGAAACCGGCGAGCTGCTCATCCGCGGCATCGGCCTGATGCACGGCTACCACGAAGATCCCGAAGCCACCGCGCGCGCGTTCGCGGGCGGCTGGTTCCACACCGGCGACCTGGCGAGCATGGACGCCGAAGGCCGGGTGTATTTCGTTGGCCGTACTAAGGACATGATCCGGCGCAGCGGCGAGAACGTCTCGGCCGACGAGGTGGAGCGCGCGTTGCTGCTCCATCCGGCGGTACGGCTCGCGGCCGTCATCGCGGTGCCGGACGAGCTGCGCGGCGAAGAGGTGAAGGCGTACGTCGTGTGCGAGGGCGAGCGACCGGAACCCGAAGCGCTGGCCGAGTTCTGCGCGGAGAAGCTGGCCTACTTCAAGGTGCCGCGCTTCTGGGCGTTCGCCGAAGACCTGCCGCTGACGCCTTCGGAGCGCGTCGCGAAGGGCGAGCTGCGCAAGACGTCGGACCTGCGCGCCGGAGCGTGGGACCGCAGCACCGGGGAGTGGTTGTGAGCAGTGGCGAGCGGGTGCGCGCGGCGGCGGTGAAACTGTTCGCCGCCAAGGGTTTCCACGGCACCGGCATCCGGGACCTGGCCCAGGAGGCGGAGCTGTCTTCGGCGAGCCTTTACCACTACATGGGCACGAAGGAGGACTTGCTCGTCGAGATCATGGCGACGTCGCTGCGGCGCCTGCTCGACGCCGCGGCGAAGGCCACCGCCGGGGCCGAAGATCCGGTGGCCCGGCTGCGCGCGCTGGTAGCGCTGCACGTGCTCGCGCACGCCGCCCAGCCGGCCGAAACCCGGGTGGTGGACAACGAAGTCGACGCGCTCTCGGACGCCGCCCGTGCCCGCGTCGTCGCGCTGCGGGACGAATACGAAGGGCTCTGGGCACAGGCCATCGAGGACGGTGCCGCCGCGGGCGTGTTCCACACCGCGCACCCGGCCGTGACCAGGCTGGCGCTGCTGGAGATGTGCAGTGGTGTCGCACGGTGGTATTCGCCCCGCGGCCCGCTGCCGCTGGACGGGCTCGCCGTGCATTACGCGGAATTGGCGCTGCGGGCGCTGGGGCACCCGGGCGAGGTGGCCGTGACCGATCTGCGACCCTGCCTCGAAGTGGTCGCCCAAGTGTGGGACGTGGGCGTTTAGCGGCGCTTTTAGGGGCGTACGCCTTGCTCGAACGGCGAACGTGGGGGACGCTCGAAGGGTGACTGAGCAAACGATCCAACTCGAACTGGACGACTCGGGTCTCGCACCAGGCCTGCCAGCCCCCACGCACCCCCGCGATCAGGTACAGGACGTGCCGTATCGCCCGGTCGAGTTTCGCGACGACGATCTGCCGACCGCACTGGAACGTTGTGCCGTGTGGCTACGTCAGGCTCAGGAGTGGCTCGGTGAACCGCTCGACGTGCTCGCGATCCACCTCGACTACGACGACCGCCAGGGCTCGCCTTACTACGACGTGAAGGTGCTCTGCAACGAGGAGGATCTGGCCGGCGTCCCGATCGCCATGCGCAACAAGACCGACTAGTGTTGTGTGATCCTGTTTCCTTGCGAGTTGCCGGGGAATCAGGTGGATGCATCGGGGTCGCGGCGGACCACCCGGTACCTCTGTTGTACCGGGTTGTTCGGCAAGGCCGCGAGGCGCCGCCTGAGCCCCGGCAAGCGCAAGACGAACAGGATCACGCGACACTAGCCCCCGAACCCGGAGCAGGCCCCCGTCGATGCGGACGGGGGCCTGTTTTCGTTCCGGGCCCCGGCTGGGGTTCCCCCCAGTACCTCGTAGGTCACCGTGACAACCGGCCCGCGGCCCGGGAGGATCAAAGCGTGGACGAGGAGGGTTCCTGGTGACGGAGATCGTGGTCCGCTGGTCGCGGCCGCTGCCCGAAGAAGACCGCTTCCTGCGGCTGCTCGACGACGTCGAACGCGGCCGGCACGAGGCGTACCGGCTGGAGCTGGACCAGCGCCGGTTCCTGACCGGCCGGGTGCTGGCGAAGACGCTCGCGGCCGAGCGGCTGGGGGTGCCGGTGGAGACCGTGGTCTTCGACGCCACCTGTGAGGACTGCGGCAAGCCCCACGGCCGCCCCCGGGTGCCGGGCGCGGACCTGGTGCTGTCGATCTCGCACTCGGGCGAGCTGATCGGCGTCGCCGCGACGGCCGGGGTGCCGGTGGGCCTCGACGTCGAGACCTCCAGCCGCCGCGCGGACGCGTCGCTGATCGAGTACGCGCTCAGCCCGGCCGAGCAGGCGGCGGTGGCGGGGCTGCCCGAAACCGAGCGTTCGGCGGCGTTTTTCGTCTACTGGACCCGGAAGGAGGCCGTCATGAAGGCCACCGGCAAGGGCCTGAAGATCCCGTTGCAGAGCATCACTTTCTCGCCGTACAACGAGCCCGCGGAGCTGGTCGCCTCGAGCGACCCGGCGCTGGACCCGGCCCGCACCCGGCTGGCGGACCTCAAGGCCGCCGACGGGCACCGCGCGGCCGTCGCCGCACTCACCTCGGACGACCTGGCCGTCACCGAGGAGAACTGGCTGCCTTGAACTGCTCGTGAGTGTTCATGACGGTTAGAACCGTCATAAACACTCACGAGTCAGTCGAGGCCCATCGCGCCCAGCAGGGTGCGGAGCTTGGCGACCGTCTCGTCGAACTCGGCCTGCGCGTCGGAGGCCGGCACGATGCCGCCGCCCGCGTAGAGCCGCATGGTCGACGACGCGATTTCGGCGCAGCGGACGGCGACGGCCCACTCGCCGTCGCCGGAGGCGTCGACCCAGCCGACGGTGCCGGCGTAGTAGCCGCGGTCGAACGGTTCCAGCTCCTGCACCAGATCGCGCGCGGCGGCGGTCGGCGTGCCGCAGATGGCGGGCGTCGGGTGCAGCGCGGCGGCGAGGTCCAGCGCCGTGACGTCGCGGTCGATGAGCCGGCCGGTGATGGCGGTGCGCAGGTGCCAGATGGCGGGCGTCGAGACCAGCTCGGGGGCGGCGGGCACGTCGAGCTGACGGCAGAACGGCCGCAGCGCCTCGACGACGTACTCGACCACCACCGCGTGCTCTTCCTGGTCCTTGCCCGACGCCAGCAGGGCCTCGCCGTTCGCGCGGTCGGCCTCGGGGTCGGCCGAGCGCGGCATGGACCCGGCGTGCGGGGTGGTGAAGACGGAATCGCCGGCGCGGGAGAGCAGCAGCTCCGGCGTCGCGCCGACGAGGGTGCGCCCGCCGGGCAATTCGGCGGCGTAGGTGAAGTGGCGTGGGTTGCCCGCAGCCAGGTTGCGCACGATCCGCTCGAGGAGGATGGGCTCGTCGAAATCGAGGTCCAAAGCCCGCGCGAGCACGGCTTTACGCAGGTCACGGTCACGCAGGGCGGCGACGGTGGCGAGCACGTTCGCCTTGTGGCCCGCCTCGGAGGGCACCTCGCGGGTGGCCGCGGGGGCGGGCAGGTCTTCCACGGGCGGTGACGCCGGCGTGGCCGCCTCGGCCTGGGCGCGGTGCACGGTCCGCGGCAGCACCAGGTGACCCGGCGTCGTGCTGTCCGGGCCGGTGTCGAAGGGCAGTGCGCCGACCGCCAGCGGCACGCCGGAGCGGTTCAGCTCCTCGGCCACCGAGCGGGCCAGCCGCCGCGGGTCGGTGTCCGTGACGGTCCCGACCGAGCCCTTGGCGAGCAGCGCGCGCCGGGCCGTCGCGAACAGGAAGTCGCCACGCTGGTAACGGGCGGTGGTTTCGACCGGGGTCGCCGGTGCGGTACTGGTCGTCACCACCCCAGCGTCCCAGGATCCGGGAGGTCCGCGGGGAAAGTGTTGCCAGAAGAACACCTTCGGTGCCCTGGGCGCACCTTCCCCGCGGTCGCCGGGATCGTGCTACTTGAGCGCGTCGATCAGCGCTTCCCGCTGACGCTCGCCGAGGCCCGCGGCCCGGCGGTCGGGGTCGATCCCCGCCTGCTCGAGCAGTGCGGCGACCTTGACCGCGCCAAGGCCGGGCACGGCCTTGAGCAGCTGGGTGACCTTCGTCTTCCCGATGGTCTTGTTCTCCTTGGCCTGCTTGAGCACCTTCTCGATGCTCTCCTTGCCGGACTTGATCGACGCGAGCAGCTCCGAACGCGCCTTACGTGCCTCTGCCGCCTTGGCGAGGGCGTCAGCGCGCTGCTCCGGAGTCAACGTGGGCAGAGCCAACGTAGTGTCCTTTCCTCTCAGGTCTCCGCTTGCGCGGCCGACGGCTTTTTCCCGTTGCTTGCAAGTGCAAGCGCTGGCCAGCCGTCTCTTACCACGGCCCCAGTAAACGCCACACCCTCGAAGAGCGCGCAACCGACACGCACTTATCACCCTCCGACCACCCGTGAGGCAAGCCACCGGAGCACCCCCGCGGCCTGCGGAAACGTCGGACGTCCCTCCTTTCCCGCCCCATTAGGTCACCCGAAAGTGCCACTATTTCGGCGCAGTTAACACAACACGTTTTGTTGCCCCGCAAGGAAAAGCGTTCCGCGAAGTTGATCTTGGGACGCCGGGGCCGCCACCCGATCGCGCGACGATCACGGGCGGCGGGCCGCCGAAGTTGACCATGCCCGCGCCACCCGATCCCGATTAGAGTCGGCCTCACCCCAGTTCACCGGCGAACGACCCCCGGGAGTACCCATGTTGAGCACGATGCAGGACGGGCAGCTGTCGTTGGCGAAGCTGCTGCGCCACGGGACCACGGTGCACGCGAAGTCCGAGGTGATCACCTGGACCGGTTCAGAAGGCCGTCGTGAGACCTACGCGGAACTCGGCAAGCACGCCGCGCGGCTCGCGAACGCGCTCCGGAGCCTGGGCATCACCGGCGACCAGCGCGTCGGCACGTTCATGTGGAACAACGCCGAGCACCTGGCCGCCTACCTCGCCGTCCCGGCGATGGGCGCGGTGCTGCACACCCTGAACATCCGGCTGTTCCCGGAGCAGCTGACGTTCGTGGCCAACCACGCCGAGGACCAGGTGGTGATCGTCGACGGCACCCTGGTCCCGCTGCTGGCGAAGCAGCTGCCCACCTTCACCACGGTCAAGCACGTGATCGTCGCGAACGGTGACGCCTCGACGCTGCAGGCTCCCGAGGGCATCACCGTGCACTCGTACGACGAGCTGCTGGCCGCCCAGTCCGACGAGTTCGACTGGCCGGAGGTGGACGAGCGCTGCGCGGCCGCGATGTGTTACACCTCGGGCACCACGGGTGACCCGAAGGGCGTCGTCTACTCGCACCGCTCCATCTGGCTGCACTCGATGCAGGTCTGCATGACCGACAGCATGCGGCTGGCGCAGGAGGACACCGCGCTGGCGATCGTGCCGATGTTCCACGCCATGTCGTGGGGCCTGCCGTACGCGGCGCTGATGGTCGGCGCGTCGCTGCTGATGCCGGACCGGTTCCTGCAGCCCGCCCCGATCGCCGCGCTGCTGGCCGCCGAGAAGCCGACCTTCGCCGCCGCGGTGCCGACCATCTGGCAGGGCCTGCTCGCCCACCTCGACGCGAACCCGCAGGACATCACCCACGTGCGGGAGGTCGTGGTCGGCGGCTCGGCGGCGCCGCCCTCGCTGATGCACGCGTTCGAAGAGCGTTACGGGGTGCCGATCCTGCACGCCTGGGGCATGACCGAGACCTCGCCGCTGGGCAGCGTGGCCCGCCCGCCGGGCTCGGCCACCGGCGAGGAGCGCTGGGCCTACCGCTACACCCAGGGCCGCTTCCCCGCGTCCGTCTCCGCCCGCCTGATCAGCGACGACGGCGAGGTGCTGCCGTGGGACAACGAGGCCGTCGGCGAGCTGGAGGTGCAGGGCCCGTGGATCGCCGGCGCCTACTACGGCGGTGAGGACGGCGCTCCCACCCCGGACCCGGAGAAGTTCCACGACGGCTGGCTGCGCACCGGTGACGTCGGCAAGATCAGCCCGGACGGGTTCCTCACCCTGACCGACCGCGCGAAGGACGTGATCAAGTCCGGCGGCGAGTGGATCTCCTCGGTCGACCTGGAGAACGCGGTGATGGGCCACCCCGCGGTGGCCGAGGCCGCCGTCGTCGGCATCCCCGACGAGAAGTGGGACGAGCGGCCACTGGTCGCGGTCGTGGTGAAGGAAGGCCAGAGCGTCACCGCCGAAGAGCTGCGGGAGTACCTCGCCGACAAGGTCGCGAAGTGGCAGCTGCCGGAGAACTGGACGTTCGTGGACGAAGTCCCCAAGACCAGCGTCGGCAAGTTCGACAAGAAGCGGATCCGCGCGTCCTACTCCGAGGGAAAGCTCGACATCTCCCAGTTCTAACGGGTAAATCTCCGGCGAGTCGTTCTCGCGGCGGGGGTCACCTTGAGAGAGCCTGTGGTTTCTCAAGGTGACCCCCAACGCACGTCGGAGGAGTTCTGGGGATGCAGCAGCGCAACAGGCGGTCGTTCCTGACGTTGGCGGGCATGGGCGCGGTCGGGGCCGTCGCGGCCGCGTGCGGGTCCAACACCGGGCGGGCGGGTGACCCGCCGCCGTCGACCGCGGCTTCGGCCGGGCCGCCGCCCACCACCAGCGCGCCGAAGGTGACGCTGCAGCAGTGGTACCACGCGTACGGCGAAGACGGCGTGCAGGACGCGGTGAAGAACTACGCCGCCTCGTACCCGAACTCGCTGGTCAAGGTCCAGTGGAACCCGGGCGACTACGACTCGAAGATCGTCACCGCGCTGCAGAACAGCGCCGTGCCGGACGTGTTCGAGGCGCAGGTGAAGATCGACTGGGTGCGGCAGAACCAGGTCGTCGCGCTGGACGACATCATCGCGCCGGTCAAGAACGACTTCAGCCCCGCCGTGCTCGCCGCGCAGACCGTGGAGGGCAAGGTCTACGGCATCCCGCAGGCCGTCGACACGCAGGTGCTGTTCTACCGCAAGAGCCTGCTGCAGGCGGCCGGCGTGCAGCCGCCGCAGACCGTCGACGAGCTGATCGACGCCGCCGGCAAGCTGTCCAAGGACGGCGTGAAGGGCCTGTTCGTCGGCAACGACGGCGGCGTCGCCACGCTGACCGGGCCGCTGCTGTGGTCGGCCGGGCTCGACTACCTGAAGAACAACAACCGCGAGGTCGGCTTCGACGACCCGCGCGCGGCCACCGCGTTCGGCAAGCTGCACACCTTGAACGCCAACGGTTCCCTGCTGCTCGGCGCGCCCGCGGACTGGTCCGATCCCGGCGCGTTCATCGACGGCCTCGCGGCCATGCAGTGGACCGGCCTGTGGAACGTGCCGAAGATCCGCGACGCGCTCGACGAGGACTTCGGCGTGCTCGCCTTCCCCAAGCTCGACAACGGCGGCGCGCCTTCGGTGCCGGTCGGCGCGTACGGCGCGATGGTGAACGCGAAGAGCGCCCACGTGGACGAGGCCAAGGCGTTCGTGAAGTGGCTCTGGATCGACCAGACGAACGACCAGCTGGAGTTCGCCACCCGCTTCGGCTTCCACCTGCCGGCCCGCCAGAGCCTGGTCGCCAAGGCCGGCAACCTGAGCTCCGGGGTGGGCGCCGACGTGGCGAGGTTCGTGCAGCAGAACAGCCACCTCGTCGGCGGTCCGGTGTGGACACAGCAGTCGAACACGGCGCTGTCCGACGCCGTCGCGAAGATCGCCAAGGAGGGCGCGGACCCGGTGGCGACCACGAAAACCGCGGTGGGCGTCGCGCAGGCCGAGCTGAAGCGCCTGTTCGGATGACGCTGTCCCGGAAGACCCGGGACACACTGTCGTTCTGGGGGTTCGTCGGCCCGTTCCTGATCGGGCTGGCCGTGTTCGCGTACCTGCCGATCGGCTGGAGCGTGTACCTGTCGTTCTTCGACGCGCGCAACACGGTGACGCCGAGTGTGTTCGTCGGGCTCGACAACTACGCGCACATGCTGACCGACGGGCCGTTCGTCAGCAGCCTGGGCACGTTCAGCGTGTTCGCGCTGTTCATCGTCCCGCTGACGTTCGTGCTGTCGCTGGCCCTGGCGGTCGGGGTGCACCAGCTGAAGTTCGCGCGCGCGTTCTTCCGCTCGGTGTTCTTCCTGCCGTTCGCCTGCTCGTACGTGGTGGCTTCGCTGATCTGGAAGACGTCGCTGTTCTCGGGTGTCCGATATGGACTGATGAACACCGTGCTCGGCCTGTTCGGCGTCGACCCGGTGGCCTGGACGGGCACGGTCCACCCGCCGCTGTACTGGATCGTGCTGGTGACCGCGCGGCTGTGGCTGCAGCTGGGCTTCTACATGATCCTGTTCCTGGCCGCGCTGCAGCGGATCCCGCAGCACCTCTACGAAGCCGCGTGGCTGGACGGCGCGAAACCCGGCTGGCCGGTGTTCCGGCACATCACGCTGCCGCAGCTGCGCGCGACGTCGGTGGCCGTGCTGCTGCTCAACCTGATCAACGCCTACCAGGCCTTCGACGAGTTCTACAACATCATGGGCGACTCGCGCGGCTACCCGCCGTTCGCGCGGCCGCCGCTGGTGTACCTCTACTACACGTCGCTGGGCTCGGGCGGGCAGGACCTGGGCCGCGGCAGCGCGGGCGCGGTGATCCTGGCGCTGATCATCGCCGTGGTGACTCTGGTGCAAGGCAGGCTGTTCCGCTTCGGCGGGAGCGAGGCATGAGGGCCGTGCTGCGCTGGACGGCGCTGATCGTCGCGGCGGTGCTGTTCCTGGTGCCGTTCTACCTGTTGCTGCGCAACGGCTTGGCGTCGCGCACGGAGATCACGTCGCCGAGCTGGACGCTGTTCCCGTCGAAGCTGCACTGGGAGAACTTCTCGAAGCTGTTCTCGCAGGAGGACGTCCCGTTCGCGCGCAGCCTGCTGAACTCGGTGATCGTGGCGGTGCTGCAGACCGTCGGCCTGCTGCTGGTCTGCTCGCTGGCCGGCTACGGCCTCGCGCGGATCCCGTACCGCCACTCGAAAGCCGTGCTGTACGCGGTGATCGCGACGCTGATGATCCCGACGTCGGTGACGTTCGTGCCGAGTTTTGTCGTCGTGTCGACCCTGGGCTGGCTCTCGGACTTCCGCGGGCTGGTGATCCCGGGCCTGTTCAGCGCGTTCAGCGTGTTCCTGTTCCGCCAGTACTTCCTGGACTTCCCGCGCGAGCTGGAGGAGGCGGGCCGGATCGACGGGTTGACCCGCTGGGGCGTGTTCCGGCGCATCGTGGTGCCCAACTCCCGCCCGTTCTTCGCGGCAATCGCGGTGATCACCGTGATCGGCAGCTGGAACGCGTTCCTGTGGCCGCTGATCATCGCGCAGTCCCCCGACTCGTGGACGGTGCAGGTCGCGCTGTCCGGTCTGCTGACCTCGCAGAACCCCCAGCTGAACCTGCTGTTCCTGGCCGCGGCGCTGTCGATCTTGCCGATTGTGCTGCTGTTCGCGTTCCTGCAGCGGTTCCTTGTGCGCGGGGTGACGGAATCGGGCTTGAAGGGCTGAGCCGGACGTAACGGCGCCCCCGCGCCCCGCGACCACCGGGGGGACCCCGCAGAACCAGGAGCTTCCCGATGACCGACCCGTACCAGCAGCAGCCCTACCCCGGCCAGGACCCGAACCAGCCCGGCCAAGCCTACCCGGGCTATCACCCTTCGGCGCCGCTTCCGGTGCCCTACAACGGAGGCCCGTACCCCTCGCCGTACCCGGGCTACGGCGTGCCGATGGTCCCGATGGTCCCGCTGCGCACGAGCGGGCTCGCGGTGGCCGGCATGGTGGTCGGGATCGTCGCGCTGATCAGCTTCTGGGTGCCGTTCTTCGACATCCTCGTGGCCGGCGCGGCGATCGGGCTGTCCTGGGCGGGAATGGTGCAGGGCCGCAAACCGGGCTGGACCGGCAGCGGCATGGGCATCGCGGGCCTGGTGTGCGGCATCCTCGCCGCCATCCCGGGGGTGATCGTGCTGGTGTTCTTCTTCGCCGCCGCGGCCGCCGGCACCACCAGTTGCGCCGCGTACTGCTGAGCCTCCGCCGGGAGAAGCGACCACGACCTTCGGCGGTATGCCGCTCCCGCCCGCCTGTGACAAAGTCCTCGACAATGTCACAATGAACATGAGTGGTCTTCACATTCAGCTCTTCCCTTGTTCATCGGGCCGCCACCGCCGTCCGGCAGCGTGCCGGGCGAGCCGACAACGGGGAGCGAAGATGGCCGAGCTGACCAGGCGGGCGTTCACTGCGGCGGGCGTCGCCGGCGCGGGACTGCTGCTGTGCACCCCGACCGCCAACGCGCTGGACCGGGCCCTGCGCCGCACCGCGACCCGGACCGTGCGCACGACAGGCACGACGCTGGAGCAGGTGGCGGCCCCCGTCAGCCCCGGGACCACGGCGTACACCCGGCTCACCGGCGGACCCGGCTGGCCGCTGGTCGTGCGCTCCGAGCTGGCCGCGCCACAGTCCGGCCGCGACGACCGGCGGCACGCGCTGGGCTCGTTCGTCCAGTTCACCGACCTGCACATCACCGACACCGAGTCGCCCGCGCGGTTCGAGTACCTGCACCCGTTCATCAGCTCGGCGCACCGGCCGCAGGAGGCGCTCGGCACGGTGGCCACGAGCGCGCTGGTGGAGCGGGTCAACAGCGTCGGCGCGGGGCCATTCACCGGGCGCCCGTTCGACTTCGTGGTCACCACCGGCGACAACAGCGACAACCACGAGCTGATCGAGCTGGACTGGTTCCTCACCACTCTCAACGGCGGCGCCGTCACCCCGAACTCCGGCGACCCGAGCCGTTACGAGGGCGTGCAGTCCTCCGGCAACAACGAGTTCTGGAACCCGGCCACGCCGCTCGACGACGACTATTCGAAGAAGGGCTTCCCGCAGCTGCCGGGCCTGCTGGACGCGGCCATCGCGCCGTTCACCGCGCCCGGGCTGGACGTGCCCTGGTACTGCACGTTCGGCAATCACGACGACAGCGTGGCCGGCACGCTGCCCGAGGGCACCCCGGGCATCGACGGCTGGTACACCGGCCGCTACAAGGTGATCGGCAAGGACGAGAGCACCCGCAAGAAGCTGGGCACGGCGATCGCGAACGGCTCCAGCGTCCCGCTCGGCGAGCTGTTCGGCGGCAGCGGCACGATCCGCGAGGTCACCCCGGACCCGCGCCGCCGCCCGTTCAGCACCGCGGAGTTCGTGCAGGCCCACCTCGCCGCGGCGAACACCGGCCCCGGCCCGCACGGGCACGGGTTCACCGACGACAACGCGGACGGCCGGAACGTCTACTACACCTTCCGCATCGCCCCCGGCGTCACCGGCATCAGCCTCGACACGACCACCCAGGGCGGCTTCGCGGACGGCTCGATCGGCCTCGGGCAGTTCACCTGGCTGGAGTCGACGCTCAAGCGCGGCACCTCGGTGTACTACGACTTCTTCGGCGGCAAGGTCACGCACTCGGTCACCGACGAGCTGTTCATCCTGTTCAGCCACCACACCAGCGACACCATGGGCAACCTCCTGCCCGACGGCCGGCACCTGCTGGAGCCGCGCCTGAACGGCGACGCGTTCGTCGGCCTGCTGCAGCGCTTCCCCAACGTGGTCGCCTGGGTGAACGGGCACACCCACCTGAACAAGATCACCCCGCACGTCGGCAAGACCCCGGCGCAGAGCTTCTGGGAGATCAACACCGCCTCCCACGTGGACTTCCCGCACCACGCGCGGATCATCGAACTCGCGGACAACGGCGACGGCACGCTGTCGCTGTTCACCACGCTGATCGAGGCCGATTCCCCTTATGCGGTGGACTATTCCGCGCGGACCCCGGCGGCGCTCGCGTCGCTGTACCGGGAGCTGGCGTACAACGACATCCACGTGAACCTGGGCCGGGTCGGCGCTGACGGGGACCACAACACGGAGCTGGTGCTCACCAACCCGCTCGGGTGAGTGGCTTGACCCTCGGGGTAATGGACCCCGAGCACCCGGACCGGGTTGACTGGGCCGCATGACCGACCCCGAGGGCACCCGCCTGTTCCACCAGACCATGCCGTTCAGCGAGCGGCTCGGCATCGAGGTGCTCGAGCACGGCAAGGAGCTCGTCCGCAGCCGCCTCGCCTGGGACGAGTCGCTCTGCACGATCGGCGGCGCGCTGCACGGCGGGGCGCTGATGGCGCTGGCCGACTCGACCGGCGCCGTCTGCGCGTTCCTCAACCTGCCCGAAGGCGCCCAGGCCACGAGCACGATCGAATCGAAGACGAACTTCCTGCGGAGCGTCCGTTCGGGCTACGCCGTTGCGTCGTCCAGACCACTGCACGCGGGGCGGCGGGTGGTCGTGGTCGAGACCGAGGTGACCGGCGACGACGGGAAGTTGGTCGCGAAAGTGACACGACCCAGGCCGTGCTCTAGCCACCTGTTTACTTAATCGCCGCGGCAGGCAAAAATCCCTGGCTAACAACCGAGCCTGGGGACGGAGCCGGAATGCGCGCACGCGGACTGGTCACGCTAATGTCGATCGCCATGTTGACCGCGGGGGCGACGCAGTACGCCGAAGCCGCGCCGGCACACCCGGCGAACGACGAAGCCATCAACTACCACGAGTGGTCCGGCCCGGCGTACGTCACCGGCCGCTTCGACGGGCTCGGGCTGGGCCCCGGCGGGCTGCGCATCACGCACCCGGCCGGCACGGTCGAGCACAGCGAGCCCGGCCTGGGCACCACGAAGACCTACGACTACGGCACCTGGACCTCCCCGGTTTTCCGGCCGGGCTTCGACGCCACGCAGCTGATCGCGTCGTGGAACGCGCAGACGCCGGCCAAGACCTGGCTGGAGGTCGAGGCCAAGGGCCGCACCTCCACCGGCGTCGAGACCACCTGGTACGTGATGGGCCGCTGGGCCAGCGGCGACAGCGACATCCAGCGCACCAGCGTCGACGGGCAGAGCGACGACAACGCGACGGTCGACGTCGACACGCTCGAGACCAAGACCGGCGTCACGCTGCGCTCGTACCAGCTGCGGGTCAGCCTCTACCGCGAGGCGGGCACCCGCGCCACCCCGACGCTGTCCACGCTCGGCGCGATGACCTCCAACGTGCCGGACCGGTTCGACGTGAAGACCACCAAGCCGGGCGTCGCCAGCGGCATCGAGCTGAAGGTCCCGGAGTACGCGCAGAACATCCACAAAGGACAGTTCCCGCAATACGGCGGGGGCGGCGAGGCCTGGTGCAGCCCGACCTCGACCGAGATGGTCGCCGAGTACTGGGGCAAGAAGCCGACCGCGCAGCAGATGAGCTGGATCCCGTCGGACTACGTCGACCCAGCGGTCGTGTACGCGGCCCGCAACACGTACGACTACGCCTACGACGGCACCGGCAACTGGCCGTTCAACACCGCGTACGCCGCTTCGCTCGGCCTGCGCGGCCACATCACCCGGCTGCACGACCTGAACGAGCTCGAAGGCTACATCGCGCGCGGCATCCCGGTGATCACCTCGCAGTCGTTCCTGTCCTCGGAGCTCGACGGCGCGGGTTACGGCACGTCCGGGCACATCATGGTGGTCGTCGGCTTCACCGCGGCCGGCGACGTGATCGTGAACGACCCGGCGTCCAGCTCCGACTCGCGGGTGCGCAACGTCTACAAGCGGGACCAGTTCGAAAAGATCTGGCAGCGCACCAAGCGCTACACCGACACCGGCAGTGTGGCGGGCGGGCCCGGAGGCGTGGTCTACATCGTCACCCCCGCCTGAAGGCTCGTGAGTGTTTATGACGGTTAGAACCGTCATAAACACTCACGAGTCCGATATGGCGACACGCGCATGATCCGTGATTAGCTGCCCGGGAGAGCAACGGTGCCGGGAAAGGGTGTGCGCATGCCGTACGAGGTCCAGGGAGTCGTGTCGCGGGCGAAGGGCGAGCCGGTCACGCTGGAGACTGTGGTGGTGCCCGACCCGGGCCCGGGCGAGGCGGTCGTTTCGGTCCAGGCGTGCGGGGTCTGCCACACCGACCTGCACTACCGCGAGGGCGGCATCAACGACGAGTTCCCGTTCCTGCTCGGCCACGAGGCCGCGGGCCGGGTGGACAAGGTCGGCGCGGGCGTCACCGACCTCGCGCCGGGCGACTACGTGATCCTGAACTGGCGCGCGGTCTGCGGCACCTGCCGGGCGTGCAAGCGCGGCAAGCCGTGGTACTGCTTCTCCACGTTCAACGCCGAGCAGCCGATGACGCTCACCGACGGCACCAAGCTTTCGCCGGCGCTGGGCATCGGCGCGTTCCTGGAGAAGACACTCGTCCACAGTGGACAATGCACGAAGGTGAACCCGGAGGCCGAGCCCGCGGTGGCCGGCCTGCTCGGCTGCGGCGTGATGGCCGGGCTGGGCGCGGCGATCAACACCGGCGCCGTCGGCCGCGGGGACTCGGTGGCCGTGATCGGCTGCGGCGGGGTCGGCGACGCCGCCATCGCGGGCGCCAGCCTGGCCGGCGCGACCACGATCATCGCGATCGACACCGACGACCGGAAACTGGAGTGGGCCAAGGGTTTCGGCGCCACGCACACCGTGAACAGCAAGGGCCTGAGCGAGGACGCGGTGGTCACCGCGATGCAGGACGCGACCCGCTCGTTCGGCCCGGACGTGGTGATCGACGCCGTCGGGCGGCCGGAGACCTGGCGCCAGGCGTTCTACGGCCGCGACCTGGCGGGCACCGTGGTGCTGGTCGGCGTCCCGACGCCGGAGATGCGGCTGAACGACCTGCCGCTGATCGACTTCTTCGCCCGCGGCGGCTCGCTCAAGTCGTCCTGGTACGGCGACTGCCTGCCCTCGCGCGACTTCCCCATGCTGGTGGACCTCTACCTGCAGGGCCGCCTGCCGCTGGACAAGTTCGTCACCGAGCGGATCGGCCTGGACGGCGTCGAGGCGGCCTTCGAGCACATGCACCACGGCGACGTCCTGCGCAGCGTGGTGGAGTTCTGAGCCTGTTCACCGACGCCGAGTACCCGGCCGACCCGTACCCCGGGACGCGGCCGGACTGCTCGTACGTCCACTTCGACGGCGCTGGCCACGACCTCGTGACGGCGCCGCCGGGGTGGCGCGAGCGCACGCCCGTGCTCGCGTACGGCTCCAACGCGTGCCCGTCGAAGATCACCTGGCTGCGCGAGCACCTCGGGCTGACCGGCCCGGTGGTCGTGCTGAAGGCGCGCAGCACCGGGCTCGCCGCGGTCTGGGCGGCGGGCCTGCGCAAACGTGACGGCCAGCGCCCGGCCACGCTCGCGGCGATGCCCGGCGTCGTCGAGGAGCACGCGGTCTGGTTCGCCACGCCGGACCAGCTCGCGGTCCTGGACGTCTGCGAGGGCCGCGGCAACCGCTACGACCTCGCGCGGCTGACCGCCGCCGACATCCGCCTCGAAGACGGCACCCGGCTCGACGGCGTGCACGCCTACGTTGCGAATTCCGACATCCGTCGCCCCCTGCTCGTCGACGGGCGGCCGGTGCGGGTCGCGGAGGTCGGGCAGGCCCGCGCTGCTGCGCTCACCGGTGTTCCGGCACCTGGCCACGGGGTGCCTTGCGAGGTACTGACGCCGACGCAGACGTTCAGCTGACGCGGGGATCCGGCACAACGCGTAAGGCGAGGAATCCCTTCGGCTGCTGGGTCACCCGCTCGTACCGGACCGGGTCGACGCGCTCGGCCTCGGGCAGCGGCCGCGGCTCGACCAGCCGCTCGATGAGGAATCCGGCCGCGCGCAGTTCCTCGCAGGTTTGCTCCAGCGGGGCCAGCCAGTAGCGGACCTGCCAGCCCTGGCGAAACGTCTCCTCGACCAGGCGCACGTCGAAGTAGTTGCCGCCGTGGCGCAGCCAGTCGCCGGTGGGGTGCAGGCGGGAAAGCACCAGCGCGCCGTCCGGGCGCAGCACCGGCGCAATTCACGCAGCACGGCCACGCGGTCGTCGGCGTACTCCAGCGCCGGCGCGAACAAGACCAGGTCCACCGACGCGTCCGGCAGCCAGTCGAGGCGCTCGGCCAGGTCGTGCACGCGGAACTCGCCTTCGGGGACGCGCTCCCGGGCCAGCTCGATCATGCGCGGGCTCTGGTCGAACCCGGTCACGCTCGCGCCCCGCGCCACCAGCTCCTCGGCGTAGAGGCCCGGGCCGCATGCCGCGTCGAGGACGCGGCGGCCATCGACGTCGCCGAGCAATTCCAGGCAGGCTGGACGGTCATAAAGCGCCTTGACTGTGCCAATAGATACCAAACCGACCGGACGCAAGCAGTCGGTGCAGGTCCGTCACCTTTCCCGGTCGGCTTGCTTCCGGCCTTTTTGGTATGGGCCTTCGCGCGCGTGGTCCAGGAACTCGTCGGCGAACGCGTCGTACTGCGGGGCCGGGCCAACGGTGTCGGTCATCGCCCCAGTTTGCCGCGCCGGCGCGGCTCAGCCGATCAGTTTTCCGGGGTTGAGGATGCCGGTCGGGTCGACCGCGTGTTTGGCCGCGCGCAGCACGTCCACGCCCAGCGCGCCGATCTCCGCCGGCAGGTACGGCGCGTGGTCGACGCCCACGGCGTGGTGGTGCGAGATCGTGCCGAGACCGACGATGGCCTCCGACGCGGCCCGCTTCGCGCGCTGCCACTGGCTGACCGGATCGGCGTCGTCGCGCGAGGTCAGCACGGTGAAGTACAGCGAAGCGCCCGTCTCGTACGCGTGCGAGACGTGGCACATCACGATCGCGCGGCCGAGCGAGGCGGTCAGCGCCGCGCGGACCGCGTCGTGCAGGTCGTCGAGCTTCGACCAGTACGCCGCCGTCTCCAGCGTCTCGACGCAGACGCCGAGGCCCATCAACGCGTCCCGCTGCCGGGGGCCGTTGAACCGGCCGTGGCGCCAGGTCTCGCCGAGCGCGCGGCCGATCCGGAGCGCGCCCGCGCGCCGCAGCACCGCGGCCGTCCGGCGCCGCTTTGCCTGGACGTCACCCTCCCAGCCGACGATCAGCAGGCACGGGTGCTTGATCCCGCGGGCGGCCAGATAACCGCGTAGCAGAGCCGTTTTCCACCCGCCACTCAGCGCGAAAGACACCGCCGTTTCGTCCACATCGGACAGCCGGGTGACGTCCGCCAGCACGTGCTGCTGCGCCAGTTGCCGGACGGCTTCGGCGCCGGCCGCCCAGCCGTCCACGACGTAACCCTCGTAACGGCGCTCCCGAGGCACTGGCCGGACGCGCAGCGCCACCTCGGTGATCACGCCGAGCGTGCCCTCACTGCCGACGGCGAGCTGGCGCAGGTCCGGCCCGGCCGCCGACGCGGGCGCGACCCCGAGCCGCCACTCGCCGCGCGGGGTCGCCAGCCGGACGCCGGCCACCATGTCCTCGAACCGGCCGTACCCGGACGACGCTTGCCCGGCCGAGCGCGTCGCCGCGAAGCCGCCGATGGTCGCCCGCTCGAACGACTGCGGCACGTGACCGAGGGTGAACCCGTGCTCACCCAGCAGCCGCTCGGCCTCGGGCCCGCGCACGCCGGCCTGCAGCACGGCGAGGTGCGAAACCGGGTCGAGCGAAACCAGCTGGTCGAGCCGGGCGAGATCGAGTGCGATCACCGCGGTTTTGTCCCCGCGCAGCGCGGCGACGCCGCCGACCACCGAGGTGCCACCGCCGAACGGGACCACGCCCACGTCGTGGCTCACGCAGGCCTCGAGCACGGCCTGGACCTGCTCCGGGTCGCCCGGCAGCACCACGGCGTCGGGCACCGGCAGGGAATCCTGGTTTTGCGGGTGCTGCCGCCGCAGCAGGTCCAGATAGGACAGACCACTGGCGCGGGCGAGCCGCTCCGGGCCGTCCACCAGCACGTTCTCCACCCCGACCACGGCCGCGAGCGCTTTCAGAGCGGGCTCGGCAAGCGTCGAATCGGTCAATTTCGGGACAGGGTGCTCGTTATGCCCTCGATCCGCCCCCACCCGGCCGATACGCTGGCCGAGCCACCGGACGGCCCGATCGGGCAGCGCGGCGGTGCCAGCGCCGTCGCCGGCCCACGAGTCCCGGATACGGTGGTTAATGAGATCGTTCACGACTATAGTGTGACACATGGACGTGAAACGTCACTCGCAGTCGGAAGACGCTTCTTCCGCGCTCGCGGGCACCCGCAGCCGCCAGACCTCGGCGCGCGTCTCCGACGACGTGCTGCTCGACGCCGCCCGGGAGTGCGTGCTCGCGGTCGGCGTCCGGCGGACCACGCTCGCCGAGATCGCCCGCACCGCGCACGTCAGCCGGATGACGGTGTACCGGCGGTTCCCCGACGTCCGCAGTGTGCTCGCCGCACTGATGACCCGCGAGTTCAGCGGCCTGCTGAAACAGGCGAACCACGCCGGCGACGAGGCGGTGCACGTCCGGGACCGCCTGGTGCGCATCGCTTCGGCCGCGGTCACCGCGCTGTCCGCCGACCCACTGTTCCGCACGCTGCTGGACGTCGACCCGGAGCTGGTGCTGCCGTACATCGTGGAGCGGCTCGGCGCCACGCAGAACTTCGCCGAGCAGGTGCTGCGGCACCTGCTGGAGTCCGGTCACCAGGACGGCTCCATCCGGCAAGCCGAGGTCGTCACGCAGGCGCGCTCGATCCTGCTTGTGGTGCAGTCGTTCGCGTTCTCGCTGCGGCCCGCCACAGCGGACGTCGACGAGCAGGCGCTGCTCGCAGAGTTCCGGCACGTGCTCGACGCTTCGCTGCGGCCGTGAGCAGCGGTTCGCTCAATGCCCGTCGTCGTGAACGTGAGCTGGACCGGCTGACCGGTGGTGAGCGGGTCGACGTGATCGTGGTCGGCGGTGGGGTCACCGGGGCCGGGATCGCGCTGGACGCGGCCGCGCGAGGGCTGTCGGTCGCGGTGGTCGAGGCGCACGACCTGGCGTTCGGCACGTCGCGGTGGTCGAGCAAGCTCGTGCACGGCGGCCTGCGGTACCTGGCCAAGGGCGAGCTGGGGCTGGCGCACGAGAGCGCTGTCGAGCGCGGCATCCTGATGATGCGCACCGCGCCGCACCTGACGCGGGCGATGCCGCAGCTGTTTCCCTTGTACCCCGGCACTTCCCGGGCTCAGCAGGCGGTGATCGCCGCCGGGTTGCACGCGGGTGACGCCCTGCGCCGGGTGGCGCGTACGCCCGCGTCGATCCTGCCCCGGCCGCGGCCGGTCCCGGTGGCCGAGGCGCTCGCGCTGTCCCCCGGGCTCGCGCCGAGCGGCCTGCGCGGCGGACTGCTGGCGTACGACGGCGCGCTGGTGGACGACGCCCGACTGGTGGTGAGCCTCGCGCGGACGGCCGCCTTGCTGGGCGCGCGAATCCTGACGGGGGTGGAGGCGCTTTCGCTGGCCGCGGATCGCGTTCGCGTCCGCGAGGGTTCGGTGGAGTACGACTTGCGCGCCCGCCAGGTGATCAACGCGACCGGAGTCTGGGCGGACACGCTCACGGACTCCGTGCGCCTGCGCCCTTCGCGCGGCTCGCACCTGGTGCTGGCGCCGGGCTCGGTGTCGGTCGGCGCGACTTCGGTGAACGTGCCGGTGCCCGGCGAGACCAACCGTTTTGTGTTCCTGCTGCCCCAGCCCGACGGCCGCGTCTACTTGGGACTGACGGACGAGCCGCTGGACGGCGAGGTCCCGCCCGTGCCGTCGGTGCCGGAGTCCGATGTGGACTTCCTGCTCACGGTCGCCTCCTCGGTGTTGGCGCGGCCACTGACCCGCGCGGACGTGATCGGCTCGTTCGCCGGCCTGCGCCCGCTGATCGCGGGCTCCGGCGGCCGCAGCGCGGACCTCTCGCGCAAGCACGCGGTGGTCACCGGCGCCGACGGGGTCCTGACCGTGGTCGGCGGCAAGCTCACCACGTACCGCCGAATGGCCGAAGACGCCGTCGACGCGGCCCTGACGCACGCGAACCTCCACGCCGGCCCGTCCCGCACCGCCCGCCTGCCCTTGCTGGGCGCCGCACCGCGCGATCGGCTGTCCCTTGTGGACGCCCCCGCGCGCCTGGTGGCCAAGTACGGCACGGAGGCCCCGCGCGTCGCCGCCCTGGGCCAGGTCGAGCCGGAGTTCGCCGCGCCCCTGTTCGACGGCACGGAAATCACCGCGGCCGAAGTGGTCTGGGCCGTCCGCCACGAGGGCGCCCTGACGGCCGAAGACGTCCTCGCCCGCCGCACCCGCCTCTCCCTGGTCCCCGCCGACGCGGCCGCGGCCCGGGCCCGAGTCCAGGAACTGGTCGCGAAAGCGCTCGCCGGGCTCTCCTGAGCGACGGCGCAGCCAGGCGGCACCGCCGGACCGTCCTGAGTGGGCACCGCCTCCGGCAGGCTCCGCGGACGCCTGTCCACGACCAGGTGGATCTTGGTACTCAGCCCGCCGCGGGACCGCCCGAGTCCTTCGCCGTCGAGCACGACGGGTAACGATCGGGCAGGTCCCGCCATCGCGCGCCGGTACGCAGTTTCACAGGGATCGCGTTGATCCCCTGACGGTGATCACGCCACCACCAGCCCTGCGGCACCCGGTCAGAGGTGACAGGTGTTGCGCCTGGGTCTTCGCAGGGGATCGCCGCCGCCGAGGAATACCCGTACGTCGCTTTCACTCCCTCCGACTCCACCTTCGTTATCGCAGCGCCGACCAGCGCGTCGCACTGGTTCGACACCTGGATCAGCAACCGCACCCACTCGGCAAGCTCCGCCCGATCGGCACGCCGGATGTCGGCGAGACCGGGGAGGTGGATCGCAGTAGTGGACACCCCTCAAGATTACCTCGAATTCGAACACATATTCGATACACGATCGGGCTAATCCCACCGCCACGAGACCCACCCAGTCACCCACGGCGTTCACCAGACTTGACGAGTCGTTGGGTTTTTGCAACAGTACGTTGCATGAGCCCGGTAAGACGTGGCAAGGAGCTGCCGATCCACAACCGGCTGCCTGTCCTTCGGGCCGAGCGGGGGCTGAGCCGGGCGGCGCTGGCCGAAGCGGTGGAAGTCAATCCGCAGACGATCGGGGCGCTGGAGCGCGGGGATCACTACCCGAGCCTCGACCTGGCGTTCCGCATTTGCGCGGTGTTCGACCTGCCGGTGGAGGCGGTGTTCAGCCGCGAGCCGTTCGCGCCGCTGTCCACGCAGGTTTATCGAGAGGGGGGAGCATGACGACGATACGGGGGCGCCTCGCCGCCTTCTGGGAACGACAGCTCGACAAGGCCGAGGAGCAGGAAGCCAAGCGGGCGCTGAAACTGCCCACCTGGCGCACCCAGCAGCGAAGGCGTCAGCTCGTCCGCGTGACCTTCGCCGGGGACCTGGTCCTGATCGGCGCGGCGGCGACGATCTCGTTCGTCCCGATCTGGTTGTTCCCGGTGCTGTGGGTCGTGGGGTTCGTGGTCATCGGGGCCGGCTTCGTGCCGCAGCGCATCGTCACCGGCAAGATGAGCGACAGCTTCTCGCGGGTGCTCGACGAGCGGGAGCGCGAATGGCGCCACCGCACCACTTTCCTCGCCTACCAGGTGATGGTCTACCTGATGCTGATCGCGCTGTTCTACGGGCTGGCCATGATGCGCCAGCCGGACGGCGCGGTCCGCGGCGTGACGATGCTGGCCGCGCTGCTGGTCACCGGCTCCACCCTGCCGTCGATGATCCTCGGCTGGACGCTGCCGGACGACGATCCCGAAGACTGGCTCGACGGACAGGGGGAACCGGCATGACCGGGCCGGCACTCGAGATCGACCGGATCTCCAAGCGGTACGGGAAAAAGGTCGCGCTCGACGAGGTCTCGTTCGACGTGCGCGCCGGTGAGCTGTTCGGGTTCGTCGGCGGCAACGGGGCGGGCAAGACCACCACCATGCGGATCGCGCTGGGGGTGCTGGCCGCCGACGCCGGGGAGGTCCGGTTCGGCGGGCAGCCGATCACGCACGAGACGCGCACGAGCATCGGCTACATGCCCGAGGAGCGCGGCCTGTACCCGAAGATGAAGGTGCTCGACCAGCTCGTCTACCTGGCCGAGCTGCACGGGCTCAGCACCAACGAAGCGCACCGCGGCGCCGAGCTGTGGCTGGCCCGGCTCGGCCTCGGCGAGCGGCGCAAGGACGAGGTGCAGAAGCTCAGCCTCGGCAACCAGCAGCGCGTGCAGCTCGCCGCCGCGCTGGTGCACGACCCGGCCGTGCTGGTGCTCGACGAGCCGTTCTCCGGCCTCGACCCGCTGGCGGTCGACGTGATGAGCGGGGTGCTGCGCGAGAAGGCCGCGAACGGCGTGCCCGTGGTGTTCTCCAGCCACCAGCTGGAACTCGTAGAGCGGCTGTGCGACCGCGTCGGGATCATCCGGAATGGACGGATGGCCGCCGTCGGCACGGTGCCCGAGCTGACCCGCGGCGCGAGCAGCCGGCTGCTCGTCACGGCGCCGGGCACCCGGCCCGGCTGGGCTTCGACGGTGCCGGGCGTGCGCGTCCTCGAAGAACGCGGGCCGACCACCGTGCTGGAGCTGACCGCGGGCGCGGACGATCAGGCCGTGCTGGCTGCCGCGCTGGCGACCGGGCCGGTCACGGAGTTCAGCCGGCAGCGCCGTTCGCTCACCGAGCTGTTCCGCGACGGCGACGCGACGAAGCAAGGAGACGCGGCATGAACCGCATCAGCCCCGCGCGCGCCGTCCGGCTGGTCGCCAAGCGGGAACTGAACATCCGGCTGCGGACGCGCTCGTTCGTCGTGAGCACCGCGGTGCTGCTGGTACTGCTGTGCGGTTACGTTGCGCTGCAAGCGTTCCTCGCCAGCTCCTCCAGCACGACGACGATCGCCCTCACCGGCCAGGCGCAGGGCATCGCCCAGGAATTGCAGGCGGCCGGCGCACAGGCCGGGGACAAGTTCGAGACCGTCACCGCGGCGTCCGAAGAGGACGGACAGGCCCAGGTCCGCTCCGGCGATGCGGACGCGCTCGTGTCCGGCAGCGCATCCCGGCTCCGGGTCACCGTCAAGTCCACACTGGACACCAAACTGCAGGCCGTGCTCGACGGAATCGTGCAGCAGCAAGTGCTCGACGCGCAGCTGTCCGCCGCCCACCTCGACCCGGTTCAGGTGCGTCAGACGGTCTCGGCAGCGCACGTCGACGTCGCGCCGCCGCTGGAGCCGCGCGACTCGGACCACGGGCAGCGGCTCGTGATCGGCATCGTCGTCGCGATCCTGCTGTACATGAGCATCATCACCTACGGGATGCTGGTCGCCCAGGGCGTGGTGGAGGAGAAGTCCAGCCGCGTGGTGGAGATCCTGCTGTCCACCGTGCGGCCGTGGCATCTGCTGCTGGGCAAGGTGATCGGGCTCGGCCTGGTCGGGCTGGCCCAGCTCGGCATCCTCGCCGTGGTGGGACTGGCCGTGGCCACCGGGACCGGCGTGCTGTCGTTGTCCGGCGTCGCGGCGGGGGCCGCCGTCTGGGGCCTCGTCTGGTACCTGCTGGGATTCCTGTTGTACGCCATGCTCTACGGCGCCGCGGGCTCGCTCGTCTCGCGGCAGGAGGACACCCAGACGGTGGTGGGGCCGGTGAACATCGCGCTGATCATCGGGTTCATCGTGGGGATCAACCTGCTCACGCAGTCGCCGGACGGCACGGCGACGCGGGTCGTCTCGCTGATCCCGCTGCTTTCGCCGGTCCTGATGCCGGCGCGGATCGCCACCGGCGCGGCGGCGCCGTGGGAGATCGTGACGTCGCTGGTGCTGACGATCGCCACGATCGCGCTGGTCACCTGGCTGGGCGCGCGGATCTACCAGAACGGCGTGCTGCGCGTCGGCAGCCGTGTGAAGCTGGCCGACGCCCTCCGCCGCTGACCCGGACTCGTGAGTGTTTATGACGGTTAGAACCGTCATAAACACTCACGAGTCCTTACCCCTAGGTGGCCGGCCCCGGGTATCTCCCCGATGGCGAACCGGACGGGAGCCGAAAGACTCGTTGGCATGAAAAGAAATCCGCTGATCCGCGGGCTCGCGGCGACGTTGGCCGCCGCCACCCTGCTGTCCGTCACGGCCGCGCCGGCCGCGTTCGCCGCCACCTCCGGGGCGGTGTCACAGCCCGCGACCGGCGCGAGGACCCCGCTCCCGCCGTTGAACCCCGCGGCCCTGCAAGCCGCCATCGCCGGGTTGCCGAACGCCGACGAGACCGGCGCGCTGTTGCAGGTCCGCGGCTCGGCGGGGGCCTGGACCGGGACCTCCGGGACGGCTGACCTGAAGACCGGGGCGCCCGTCCCGGCCGACGCGCACTTCCGGATCGGCAGCATCACCAAGACGTTCACCGCGGTACTGGTGCTGCAGCTGGCAGCGGAGCACCGCGTCGATCTCGACGCGCCGGTGCAGCGGTACCTGCCGGGGCTGCTGCCCGCGGGCTACCCGCCGATCACCGTCGCCCAGTTGCTGAACCACACCAGCGGGCTGCCCGGCGTCGACCTGCCGCCTGGCGATCCACAGTGGATGGTCGACCACCGGTACACCGTGTTCACGCCGGAGCAGGTGCTGGCCACGGCGTTCCGGCACGCGATCGTCTTCGCCCCGGGCAGCGCGCAGCAGTACACGAACACGAGCTACCTGGTCGCGGGCCTGCTGGTGGAGAAGCTCACCGGCCGCCCGTACGGCGAGGTGATGCGCGACCGCGTGATCCGGCCGCTGGGCCTGCGCGAGACCTCCGTGCCGGACAACAACCCGGACCTGCCCGCCCCGTACTCGCACGGCTACGTGACCGTGAACGGGCAGCTGGTCGACCTGACCCGGATGAACCAGTCGATCCCGTGGGCGGCGGGCTCGATGATCTCCACCGCGGGCGACCTGGACACCTTCCTCACCGCGCTCTTCCGCGGGCGGCTGGTGCCGCGGCCGGAGCTGGCGCGGATGTTCACCGTGCCGTCCGTGAAGATCTTCGGCTCCGACCAGGACGCCTACTACAGCCAGGGCCTGATGACCTCCACGCTCAACGGCGTCACCGTCTGGGGCAAGACCGGTACCCGTTACGGCTACACCAACGGCCTCTGGGCCACGCGCGACCTGAAGCGGCGCGCCGTCTATTCCGTCAACTCCACGACCAAGGACACCGACGGCCCGCCGCCGATCGTGCTGAAGATCGCGGACGCGATCACCCGGTGAGGCTCAGGAGCCGGTGATGGCCCCGTACCGCGACAACGCCACCTGGCGTTCGTGGGCGTGCTCCACCATCGGCTCCGGGTAGCCGGCCGGGCGCGGCTCCGGCCGGTGCACGGCCTTGCCCTCGATCCCGCGCAGCTCGGGCACGTACTTGCGCACGTAATCGCCCACGGGGTCGAACTTTTCGCCCTGGGTAAGGGGATTGAAGACGCGGAAGTACGGCGCGGCGTCGGTGCCGGAGCCCGCGACCCACTGCCAGTTGAGCTGGTTGGAGGCGAGGTCGCCGTCCACCAGGTGGCGCATGAAGTGCCGCGCGCCCCACAACCACGGCAGGTGCAGGTCCTTCACCAGGAAACTCGCGACGACCATCCGGATCCGGTTGTGCATCCAGCCCTCGGCGAGCAGCTGCCGCATGCCCGCGTCCACCACCGGGTAGCCGGTGCGGCCCTCGCACCACTGGTCAAACGCTTTCCGCGCCGCCGCACCGGTTTCGCACACCATCCGGTCGAAACGGGGGTCGTAGTTCTCGCGCGCGGTTTCGGGGCGGTGCCACAGGACGTCGGCGTGGAACTCGCGCCAGCACAGTTCCGCGCGCAGCGAATTCGCGCCCGCACGCTCGTCTCCGGCCAGGTCCGCGAGCATCGTGCGCGGGTGGATGACGCCCCAGCGCAGGTACGGCGAGAGCCGCGTGGTGCCCTCGCGATCGGGCCGGTCGCGGTCGGTGGCATAGGTCTCGATGCCGGTTTCGAGGAACGTGTGCCACGCGTCCAGCGCCGCTTCCTCACCCGGCGCGGGCAGTCGTTTGTCCCCCAGCGCGGACGATTTTGGCAGTTTCGCGGGCTTCCCCGGCTTCAGCCAGTCCACAAGGGACGGTCCGGTGTCCGCGGGCCGCGGCCAGCCGTGCCGTGCCCACGCGCGGTGGAACGGCGTGAAGACCCGGTACGGATCACCGTCCGGCTTCGTGACTCGCCCCGGCGTGACAGCGTACGGCGAGCCCGTCTCGACCCACTCGATGTTGTTGTCTGCCAACGCTTTCGCCACCGCGGCGTCCCGTCGGCGGCCGTACGGCCCGGCGTCGGAGCTGACGTGCACGGCCGAGGCGCCGATGTCACGGGCCGCCCGCACGACCTCGCGCACCGGGTCGCCGGTGACTACCATCAGCCGCCCGCCCACCGCGCTGTCCAGCTCCCGCAGGCAGCCCAGCAGGAAGGCCATCCGTGGCGCGCCCGAAGGCTTGATGAGCGCCTCGTCGAGAACGTACAGCGCCAGCACGTGTTTGCTGTGCTTCGCCGCCTCGTGCAGCGCGGCGTGGTCACCGAGCCGCAGATCCCGGCGGAACCAGAGCAGCACCGGCGCTTCCATCGTCATGGCACACAACGCTAAACGCCCCGCCGTGCGGCTGCACAGCGGGGCGTTCAACGGAAGCGAGGAGGCTCAGCGCTCCGACATCGGCACGTAGTCACGCGAGGCGTGGCCGGTGTAGATCTGCCGCGGGCGGCCGATCTTGGTCTGTGGGTCGCTGATCATCTCGCGCCAGTGCGCGATCCAGCCGGGGAGCCGGCCGAGCGCGAACAGCACGGTGAAGTACTTCGTCGGGAACCCGAGCGCCCGGTAGATCAGGCCGGTGTAGAAGTCCACGTTCGGGTACAGCTTGCGCTCGATGAAGTACTCGTCGGAAAGCGCGGTCTCTTCGAGCTTCTTGGCGATCTCGAGCAGCTGGTCGCCGCCCTTGAGCTTGCCCAGGATGTCGTCGGCGGTGGCCTTGACGAGCTTCGCGCGCGGGTCGTAGTTCTTGTAGACCCGGTGCCCGAAGCCCATGAGCTTCACACCCTTTTCCTTGTTCTTCACCCGGTTCACGAAGTGGGCGACGTCGCCGCCGTCATCGCGAATGCCCTCGAGCATGTCGAGGACCGCGGCGTTCGCGCCGCCGTGCAGCGGGCCGAACAGCGCGTTGATGCCCGCCGAGATGCTGGCGAACAGGTTCGCCTCCGAGGAGCCGACCAGGCGCACCGTCGAGGTCGAGCAGTTCTGCTCGTGGTCGGCGTGCAGGATGAACAGCAGGTCGAGCGCCTTGGCGACCTCGGGGTCGACCTCGTACGGCTCCGCGGGGAAGCCGAAGGTCATCCGGAGGAAGTTCTCCACCAGGCCGAGCGAGTTGTCCGGGTACAGCAGCGGCTGTCCGACGGACTTCTTGTACGCGTACGCCGCCAGCGTCGGGACCTTCGCCAGCAAGCGGATGGTCGAGAGCTCGACATTGGGTTCGTCGAACGGGTTCAGCGAGTCCTGGTAGAAGGTGGACAGCGCCGAGACCGCGCTGGAGAGCACCGGCATCGGGTGCGCGTCGCGCGGGAAGCCCGAGAAGAAGGCCTTCAGGTCCTCGTGCAGCAGGGTGTGCCGCTGGATCTTCTCGGTGAAGTCGGCCAGCTGGGCCTCGGTCGGCAGTTCCCCGTAGATCAGCAGGTAGGACACCTCGATGAAGGTGGACTTCCCGGCGAGCTGCTCGATCGGGTACCCGCGGTAGCGCAGGATGCCGGCGTCACCGTCGATGTAGGTGATGGCCGAAGACGCGGCACCGGTGTTGACGAATCCGGGGTCGTAGGTGATGTACCCGGTCGACGCCAGCAGCTTGCCCAGCTCGATTCCCGGTGCACCCTCCACCGGGCGGACAACCTTGAATTCGTGCTCGCCACTCGGCAGGCGCAGCGTCGCGGATTCGCCGCCGGACTGCCCCGCATCTGTCGCGTCGGACATGCAGGTCCCTCTCACGTTGGGCACGGGCCGGCGGCGCCTGTAGATCTCACAGGTAGCCACGTGTTCACGCGAGGAAACACGCGCCTCGCTGCACACCGCCCCGCTGGGGTATGAATTCGACCCCTACGTTAGTCGAGGTAAGGACCCCCGCGCACTCGATGCGTTGCCTTGAGTGGCCCCTTTGGGACCAGGTTCACACGGTGGATGCCATCTCCGCGGCCGTCGGCGGCTCCGCGCCACTGCGCGAAACGGTGATGGAAGCCGCTTTCGCCGCGAAGGAAAGGGCCTCGCGCCACGCGCCCGCGTCCAGTGCGGCCAGGTCACGCACCTCGTGCGTGTGCAGCCAGGCGAGCAGCGCGCCCTGGACGGTGTCGCCGGCGCCGATCGTGTCGACCACTTCCACCCGCCGCGAGGGCACGTGGGCCAGCTCACCTGCGGCGGTGATCACCGAGATGCCGTCGGCGCCACGGGTGAGCACCACGGCGTCCACTCCGGACTCGACCCACGCCTTCGCGGCGGCCACCGGCTCGGCGCCCTCGGTGAGCCACGCGGCGTCGTCGTCGGAGATCTTCAGCAACCGGACATCGGGCAGCCACGACGCGAACCGCTCCCGGTACGCGCCCGGCTCGGCGATCAGCGCTTCGCGGATGTTCGGGTCCAGCACGGTCATCGTGCCGCGCGCGGACTCGCGGCGCAGCATGGCTTCGTACGCGCTCGCGCCCGGTTCCAGCACCATGCCGAGCGTGCCGAGGGAGAGCGCGGTGGCTTCGTCGGGCAGGGTCCCGGGGTCGCGCACCAGCCTGTCGGCCGTGCCCTCGACGTAGAACGTGTACCGCGCGGCGCCCTTCTGGTCGAGCGCGACGACGGCGAGCGTGGTCGGCTCATCCCCGCGCTGTACCAGCGAAGTGTCAACACCGGAGTCCACCAGCCGCTCGACGAGCGCGCCGCCGAAGCGGTCGGTGGAAACCCGGGACAGGAACGACGTCGGCACGCCGAGCCGCCCGGCCGCCAGCGCGACGTTGTACGGCCCGCCGCCCAGGCGGGGCAGCAGCGCGCGCAGCCCACCGTCCACTGTGGAATTAGACACAGGGGAATCCAACGGTTCACCAGGAACGAGGTCGACCAGCGCCTCTCCACCCACCACGATCACGAGCGCGAGTGTAGAGGACGAGCCGCTGACAATTCGTGTCCACGACCGGACAACCGGCGTCAGTGGTCTTTCGTCAAGCCGCCGAGCAGCAATTCCCCCAGCGCCGTGAATGCCTCGGCGTCGGAAACGTCGGTGCGGCGGCCGAGCACGCCGGTCTGGATGCCCTCCACGATCAGCCCGGTCATCTCGGCGACCAGCCGGGCGTGCACGTCGCGGAAGACGCCGTCGGCCACGCCCTTGTCGATGAACGCGCGGATGCGGCGGGCGGCGGCGCGGCTGTTGAGCTGATAGGTGTCGCGGGCAGGCGCGAACTCGCCGATGTCGGTCATGAACGCGGCCGACGCGCGGTTCAGGTGGGCCGAGACACCGGCCAGGTACTCCCCGATCAGCTTGCGCGCATCGTCGATCCCGTCGATCCGCTCCTCGATCCGCTCGGCGGCGCCGCGGAAGAAGTGGGCCACGACCTTGACCGCGAGCTGCTCCTTGCTGGGGGCGAGCGCGTACAGCGTCGACTTGGAGCAGCGAAGGCGGGCGGCCAGGTCGTCGAGCGTGAAACCGGCGAAGCCCTCCGCGAGGAACAGCGTCTCGAGCTCGGCCAGCAGCACCTGCTGGCGAGCGGTCGGACGGCGGCGAGCTTCGAGTGCGGACATCGGACCACTATCTCTCACGAGTTGGGGACAACCCCGGCGTCCTTACGGTACTCTCATTCAGCCCACAGTACTGTTTTCAGTACAGCCTGGAGGAACGATGCCGGCCGAACGACTGCTGCCCACGCCCGAGGCGGAGGACCTGCTCGCGCTGGTCACCGAGATCGCCCGTGACGAGCTGAAGCCCCGGGCGTCCGCGGACGAGGAGGCCGAGAACTTCCCCCGCGACCTGTTCACCCTGATCGGCAAGTCGGGCCTGCTCGGGCTGCCGTACGCCGAGCGCTGGGGCGGCGCGGACCTGCCGTACGAGGTGTACCTGCAGGCGCTGGAGGAGATCGCGTCCGCGTGGATGACCGTCGGCGTCGGGCTGTCGGTGCACACGATGTCCTGTTACGCGCTGGCGCACTACGGCACGGACGAACAGCGCGACCGCTGGCTGCCGGACATGCTGGGCGGCGAGCTGCTGGGCGCGTACGCGCTGTCGGAAACGCAGGCGGGCTCCGACGCCGCCGCGCTGACCACCCGAGCCCGGCTGACCGGTGACGAGTACCAGGTCAACGGCACCAAGGCGTGGATCACGCACGCCGGCGTCGCGGATTTCTACACGACCATGGTCCGCACCGGCGAAGGCAGCCACGGCGTCTCGTGCCTGCTGGTCGACTCGTCGGCCCCGGGCCTTTCGGCAGCCCCCCGCGAACGCAAGATGGGCCTCACCGGCTCCCCGACCGCGCAGCTGATCTTCGACAACGCCGCGGTCCCGGCTGATCGTTTGATCGGCGAAGAGGGCGCGGGCCTGCGCATCGCCTTGTCGTCACTCAGCTCGGGCCGGCTGGGCATCGCGGCTTGCGCGGTAGGCCTGGCGCAGGCCGCCCTGGACGAGGCCGTCGAGTACGCGAAGGGCCGCACCCAGTTCGGCCGCCCGATCATCGAGTTCCAGGGCCTGGAATTCCTGCTCGCCGACATGGCCGCGACCGTCGAATCGGCCCGCGCGACCTACCTGGACGCCGCCCGCCGCCGCGACCGCGGCCTGGACTTCCAGCGCCAGTCGTCGATCGCGAAACTCATCGCGACGGACGGGGCGATGAAGGTGACCACGGACGCGGTCCAGGTGCTGGGTGGTGCCGGGTATACGCGCGACTTTCCGGTGGAGCGGTACATGCGGGAGGCGAAGGTGCCGCAGATCTTCGAGGGGACGAATCAGATCCAGCGGATGCTGATCGCCCGGTCGTTGAAGGGTGCCTGACAAGGACTCGTGAGTGTTCATGACGGTTAGAACCGGCATAAACACTCACGAGTCCTTGAAGGCGAGGCGTCAGCGGCCCTCGCGGTACCGCCGGTCCTCGACCACGCCCTCACCAGCCGCGTCGTCGAACCGGTAGACCTCGCGCCCCCGGACGAAAACGCGCGTCGCGCGGTTCATCACGTCCAGCGGGTCGCCCGACCAGAGCACCACGTCGGCGTCCAGGCCCGGGGTCAGGGTGCCCACGCGGTCGTCCAGGCCGAGCATCTGGGCCGGGTGCTGGGTCAGCGCCTTGAGCGCCGTCTCCGGGTCCAGGCCGTCCTTCACGGCGAGGGCGGCCTGGTAGACCAGGAAGTTGATCGGCACCACCGGGTGGTCGGTGGTGATCGCGATCTTCACGCCCGCGCGCGCCAGGATGCCGGGCGAGCGCAGGGAACGGTGGCGCAGCTCGACCTTCGACTTGGTGGTGAACAGCGGGCCCAGGATGACCGGGACGTCGCGCTCGGCCAGCAGGTCCGCGATCAGGTGGCCCTCGGTGCCGTGGTTGATCACCAGCTTGTAGCCGAACTCGTCGGCCAGCCGGATGGCCGTGACCATGTCGTCGGCGCGGTGCACGTGCTGGTCCCAGTACAGCTCGCCGTCCAGGACCTTCGCCAGCGTCTCGTTGGTCAGGTCGACCTCGAACGGCTTGCCCTCGCCGACGGTGTGCTCGCGCTTGGCCTGGTAGTTGCGGGCCTTCGTGAACGCCTCCCGCAGGATCGCGGCCACACCGAGCCGGGTGGACGGCGTCTGCTTCTTCTCGCCGTACACGCGCTTCGGGTTCTCGCCCAGCGCGCTCTTCACGCTGACGTGCTCGGCGAACACCATGTCCAGGATGCTGTGGCCCCAGGTCTTGACGCCGATCGTCTGCCCGCCGATCGGGTTGCCCGAGCCCGGCTTGATCACCACGCTCGTGACGCCGCCGGACAGCGCGTCGTCGAAGCCCGGCTCGTACGGGTCGATGCCGTCGATCGCGCGGAAGCGGGCGCCGTTCGGGTCGGTCATCTCGTTGGTGTCGTTGCCGGCCCAGCCCTCGCCGTCCTCGTGGACGCCCAGATGCGCGTGCGCGTCGATGAAGCCCGGCAGCACCCAGCTGCCGGACGCGTCGACCAGCTCGGCGTCCTCGGGGATGTCGATGTCGGCCTCGGGGCCGACCGCGATGATCTTGCCGTCTTCGATGAGCACGGTGCCGCCGTCGATGGGGGCAGCCCCGACGGGGACGACGTAGCCCCCCACAATCGCCTTATCAGCCATAGTTTGACACGCTAACGAATTGCCGCGCGGCCGTCAGCACGGGGCTTTTCCAAGTGGACGAGCTGGTAGTCCGCCTCCGGGCTGCGGTGGGTCTCGCGGTAGCCGAGTTTCGCGTACAGGTGCAGGGGCCCGGCCGAGCGTTCGCCTGTACAGAGCCGAAATCGCGTGACGCCCGCGGGCGCGGCCGCCTCGGCCGCGAGCAGCAGCGCCCGGCCGAGGCCTTCACCCTGGCGATCCGGGGCGACGGCCAGCCGGACGACCTCCCCGACGTCGCCGGCCACCCGGAGCCGCACCGTCGCCACGAGCCGCCCGGCGTCACGCACTCCCCACACCGGACACTCCGGGTCCGTCAGCGCCGCGCGCACCTGCTCCAGCGTCTCCATCAACGGCGGGAGCTCGAGGTTGCGGTGCGCGCGGGCTTCGACGAGGAACGCGGCGCGCTGCAGCGTCAGCAGCTCGCCGGCGGCGGACTCGTCCAGCAGCAACGGCGTCACGGGACGCGGATGCCCCAGCTGCCCGACCACGAGGTGGCCGGCTCCAGCTCGATCAGGTCGGTGCCGGTGTTGAGCGCGTCGGCCGGGCAGGTCATCGGCTCGATCGCGACGGCCCGGCCGCGGCCGACCAGCTCGTCCGGCGTGAACACCTGTGCCCAGTGGAAGTCCGGCCCGGTCCAGACCAGCAGCCGCTGCTCGCCGTGGGACAGCTCGAAGTGGTGGGTGCCATCCTCGGCCGGCGTCAGCCCGCCGAACGCGGTGTCCAGGTCGACGCCCTTGAGCAGCCGCCCGCCGCGGAAGTCGTACTCCGTGCCCTCGACGTCCTGCTCCTCGGCGTACGGCATCTGCTCGTCGGCGAGGTACGGGCGCACGCGCGCGGCCGGCAGCGTCAGGGTGAGCTCATCGGTGGGCGCGTCGCCGATCCGGAAGTACGGGTGCGTGCCGAGGCCGACGCCGATCGGCTGCTCGCCCTCGTTGCGGATCTCGTGGGTGATGGTCAGCTCGCGCGGCGCCAGCTCGTAGGTGATCGTGGCGCGCAGCGGCACCGGCCAGCCGGGCTGCACCTCGACGTCCACGGCGAGGGTGATCGACGATTCGGCGTGCTCCACCAGCTCCCACTCCAGGTGCCGGGTCAGGCCGTGGATCGCGTTGCCGCGCGCCTCTTCGGTGATCTCCAGCTGCTGCGGCTCGCCCTCGAACTCCCACAGCCCGCCCTTGGTCCGGTTCGGCCACGGGAGCAGCACCTGGCCGAGGCCCTTCGGCGACTCCTCGTCCGCCTCGAACTCCTCGACGTAGGGCACGCCGCCGACCTCGAACACACGCAGCCCGGCCCCGATTTCGGTGACGACGGCGCGGGCGTTGCCGCGGGTGATCTCGAACTGCTCTCCGGTGGGATTCGCCATGGCGCAGAGATTACCGGCGCCCCGGACCTGAGCCGAAACCGTAGCCGCGTGCCCTGAAGGCCACCATGAGGGTCGTAGACGCCCTCATGGTGGCCTTCAGGGCAGTTCGAAAATAACTAGACCGGTCGTCATAGTTTGAGCTAGGGTTCAGCCATGGTCCGACGCACCGACACCCGCCAGCGCCTGCTCGACTCGGCCGCCGAGCTGTTCCAGTCGCAGGGTTACCACGCCACCGGCCTCAACCAGCTCACCTCCGCCGGCGGCGCCCCGAAAGGCTCGCTGTACTTCCATTTCCCCGGCGGCAAAGAACAATTGGCCGCCGAAGCCGTGCGCCAGTCCGGCGAGCGGCTGTGCGAAGCCCTGCGCACGCTGGCCACCACCGCGCCGGACCCCGCGACGGCGGTCGACCGGGTCGTCGACGCGCTCGCGGCTTCGCTCACCGAATCGGACTTCGAGCGCGGGTGTCCACTCGCGACAATCGCGCTGGACGCCGCCGGCGAAAGCGACGTCATCCGCTCGGCCTGCGAAGACGGGTACGGCTCGTGGCAGGACGTGCTCGCCGGCTACTTCACGCAGCAGGGCTTGCCCACCGCCCGCGCTGCCTCACTCGCGACGGTGGTGCTCACCTCGATCGAGGGCGCGCTGCTGTTCGCCAAGATCCGCCGCGACGTCACGCCGTTGCGCGACATCGCCGCCCACCTCCGCACCACTGTCGAACGGGAGTTCTCCTGATGCGCGTCCACCACCTCAACTGCGGGACCATGCGGCCGGTCGGCGGCCGCCTCGTCGACGGCCGGCCGGGGTTGTTCCGGCGGGCCACGATGGTGTGCCACTGTCTGCTGCTGGAAACGGACACCGGCCTCGTGCTGATCGAAACGGGCATGGGCTCGCCCGCCGTCACCGATCCGGCGCGCTGGCTGGGCCCGTGGTTCCTGCGGCAGTCGAACCCGCTCAACCGCCCGGAGGAAACGGCGTCGGCGCAGATCCGGGCGCTGGGGCTGGACCCCGCCGACGTGCGCGACATCGTGCTCACCCACCTCGACCTGGACCACGCCGGCGGGCTGGTCGACTTCCCCGGCGCGCGGGTGCACGTCCACGCCACCGAGCTGGCCGCGCTCGAGGCCGGCAACCGGCGGTACCGGCCGGTGCAGTTCAGCCACGGTCCACAGTGGATCAGCCACGCCGACGCCGGCGACTCGTGGTTCGGCTTCCAGGCGGTGCGCGAGCTGCCCGGGGTGCCGGACGTCGCGCTGGTCCCGCTGGCCGGGCACACGCACGGGCACTCCGGGGTGGCCGTCGACACGGGCAGCGGCTGGCTGCTCAACGCGGGCGACTCGTACTTCTTCCACAGCGAGATCGACGAACCGCCGTCCATCCCGGCCGGATTGGCTATCTTCGAGAGGCACGTGCAGACCTTGCGCGGCCCGCGGCTGGAGAACCAGCGCCGGCTGCGCGAGCTGCGCGGTGAGCACGGCGGCGAGGTGACCATCTTCGCCGCGCACGACCTGACCGACTTCGAGCGGTTGAGCCAGAGGAGCAGGGCATGAAGGTGCACCATCTGAACTGCGGCCTGATGCGGCCCTGGGGCGGGCGGCTGTTCGACGAGCAGCCCGGCGTGGCCCGGCGCAGTTCGATGGTGGCGCACTGTCTGCTTGTGGAAACACCCGATTCACTGGTGCTGGTGGACACCGGCTTCGGCACGCGCGGCGCGACGGACCCGGACGGCTGGCTCGGCCGCGGCTTCCGGGCGATGGTGGGCGCGAAGCCCACACCCGACGAGTCGGCGGTCGCGCAGATCCGGGCGCTGGGCCTCGACCCGGCCGACGTGCGGCACATCGTGATGACACACCTGGACGTCGACCACGCGGGCGGGCTGGCGGACTTCCCGCAGGCGGTGGTGCACGTGAGTGAAGAGGAACGCAAGGCGGCGGCGGGACCGCGCGGCTTCGCGGAGAAGACGCGGTACCGGGCAGCGCAGTTCGCCCACAGTCCACTGTGGAGCAGCTACCCGGACGCGGGCGAGCAGTGGTTCGGCTTCGACGCGGTGCGCCCGCTGCGCGGGGTGGCGCCGGAGATCCTGCTCGTCCCGCTGGCCGGGCACACGGTCGGCCACTCCGGCGTCGCCGTCGACACCGGCGAGGGCTGGCTGCTGCACGCGGGCGACTCGTACTTCTTCCACGGCCAGCTCAACCCGGTCCGCCCGCACTGCCCGCCGGCCCTGCGGCTGCTCCAGCGCGTCAACGAGACGGACCGCCGCCTGCGACTGTCCAATGAGGACCGGCTGCGGACGCTGACCCGGGACCACCCCGACGAGGTGACCGTGTTCAGCGCGCACTGCCCGGTCGAGCTGCGGGCCCTGCTCCGGTGATTCGGCAGGTCAGGCGGCGGTGACCGCGGTCTTCACCAGCGGCACCATCATCTGCTGGGTCATCTTGACCGGGCCGGTGTAGTTGACCAGCGTCGGCACGCCGCCGGAGATCTTGGCGGCGGCCAGCGTCGCGGTCTTCTGCTCGTCGAGGTAGAAGACGGCGCCGTCCGGGAAACCGGGGACGTCGACCGCGCCGGGCTTGGCCTTCTTGATCGCCGCGATCATGTCCGCGGGCTTGGCCTCGCGGCCCTCGTAGCGGGTGACCGCGAGCGCGCCGGCCTGCTTGCCGCCCACCAGGTACTCACAGCTGGTCGCCGTGCCGCCGCTGGCCGCGTTGGTCTGGTCCGGGCCCTTCTGGGAGGTGACGCCCGGGATCTTGATCGCCTGGCCGACCTCGCTCGCGGACAGGAGTGTGCACGGCTCCTGCTTCTGCTTCGCTTGCGAGGACGGCGAAGCAGGCTTCGAAGGCGCGGAGGACGGCGCCGCGGCCTGCTGGTCTCCCGACGAGCAGGCAGTCAGCACAGCGGCGGCGGCGAGCAACAGGGCAACCGGGTAAGCACGCATGCCCGGCACACTAGTCCGAACGGCCTAACCGGTCGGCGCCCGGGCCTGGCTCCGATGCAGCGAATGACGCTTTCCCCTCGCTCAGAGCGGGGGAAGCGTCATTCGCCGCGTTCGAGGTGCGTCGGCGCCCGGTACCGCCAGAAGCCCGGGAGCAGCAGCATCGACGCCAGTACCAGCACGATCACCAGCAGGCCGCCGCCGGTCGCGGCGGCCTTGGTGCCCCACAGCGCGGCGGCCCAGCCGTGGGTCAGGTCGGCGATCCGCGGGCCGCCCGCGACGACCACGGTGAACACGCCCTGCAGGCGCCCGCGCATCTCGTCGGTGGTGGCCGTCTGCAGGATCGCCTGGCGGTACACGGAGCTGACCATGTCGGCGCCGCCGGCCACGGCCATGAAGATCACCGCGAGCCACAGGGAATGCGCGAGCCCGAACGCCGCGATGGCCGCGCCCCACGCGCAGATCGAGATCACCACGGCGAAGCCCTGCCGGTGCACCCGGTGCAGCCAGCCGGAGAACAGGCCGATCAGCATCGCGCCCGCGGGCAGCGCCGCATAGAGGAAGCCGAGCGCGGGGCCGCCGCCGGGCGGGTCGCCGAAAGTCCGCTCCGCCATCTCCGGGATCAGCGCGCGCGGCATGCCCGCGACCATCGCGATGATGTCCACCACGAACGACGCCAGCAGCACCTTCTGCTTGGCCAGGTACCGGAATCCGTCGACGACGTCACTGAACCCGGCGCGCCGCGAGGGCCCGTTCAACGGCGGGATCGAAGGCAGCCGCCAGACCGCGATCAGCGTGATCATCAGCGCGCAGACGTCCACCAGGTACAGCGTGGACAGGCCGATCACCGGGATCAGCGCGCCGCCGAACAGCGGCCCGAAGACCGCGCCGAAGGTGGACATCGTGGTGTTGAGCGCGTTCGCCGACGGCAGCAGCTCGGGAGGCACCAGCCGCGCGACGACGGCGCCGCGGGTGGGCATGTTGATCGCGAAGAACGCCTGGTTCGCCGCCAGCAGCACCAGCACCAGCCACACCGAGCGGAAGTTCGCGAAGGCCTGGAGCCACAACAGGGCCGAGGTGATGGCGACGCCGACGTTCGTGACCAGCAGCAGCTTGCGCCGGTCGACGGCGTCCGCGATCGCGCCGCCCCACAGGCCGAACACCAGCAGCGGCACGAGCGCGACGGCGCCGGTCAGTCCGACGTAACCGGAGGAGCCGGTGAGGTCGAAGATCTGCTTCGGCACCGCGACGGCGGTCAGCTGGGAGCCGACCGCGGTGACGGCGGTGGACATCCAGAGCCGGCGGAACGCCGGGATCTTGAGCGGCCGGGTGTCGACGACGATGCGGCCGAGGATCTTCCGTGCCCCAGTGCGGGGCGGCAGCGTCCCCGGGTCAGAACTCACAACGGACTACTTTAGCTGTGCTAACTATTCCGGCGCGCGTGATTTTGGTCGCCGGTCACCTTCCGTCCGATACGCCCCAATGTGGTGTTCGGTGCGTTGAACGCACCGAACGCCACATTGGGGCGCAAACGGCGGTCAGGGAGCGAGCCGCTCGACGTGCCAGCCGTCGTCGGTGCGGTGGAAGCGGAGCCGGTCGTGCATGCGGTCCTCGCGGCCCTGCCAGAACTCGACGAAGTCCGGCCGGATCCGCCAGCCGCCCCAGTGCGGGGGCGCCGGGATCTGCTCGACGTCCGCGAAGCGGCGCTCGATGCCGCGCAGCGCGTTGTCGAGGGCGCGCCGGCCGTCGACGATCCGCGACTGCGGTGACGCCCACGCGCCGAGCTGCGAGCCGCGCGGCCGCTGGGCCCAGTACGCGGCCGTCTCGGCCGAGCCGACCTTCTCCACCTCGCCACGGACAGTGACCTGCCGGTGGAGCCCGTACCAGGGGAAGGTGACCGACGCGTAGCGCGTGGCCGTGAGGTCGTGGCTCTTCTCCGAGGTGTAGTTCGTGTAGAAGACCACGCCGCGCTCGTCGAGCCCCTTGCACAGGACCGTGCGAGAGGACGGCCTGCCGTCGGTGTCCGCGGTGGCCAGCACCATCGCGTTGGGCTCGGCGATCCCCTCGGAAACCGCCTGGCCCAGCCAGTTCTGGAGCTGCTCGGTCCAGGTCCCGGCCAGCGCGGTCTCGTCGAACGGGGCGCCGTCGTAGGCCACCCGCATCCCGGGCAGCCGCACGACCGCGTCCGCTACGTCGGCCACCTCGTCGATCTCCGGCATCATGCGCCAACCTCCGTGCCCGCGGGCGTTCGACTTTCGGGGTGTTCCGCCGACGGTATTGGCTCTTCAGCTGCGGCGAAACCCACCGAACGGTGACTCCTGCCACGCCGCCGGCGCTCATCAACCCGTAACCGCCGGACCGCGAACCGTAACCCCCGGTTTACCTCGCGGACCCGAATCGATAAAGCCGGGTCCTACGGTCTGGCTGCCCCGGTGCCCGTTCCCCACCGACCACGGAGGCAGGCCATGACCGAAATCCTGTCCGATTCCGGCGAAGAGACCACCAATCCACCACAACGCCGGTACGCCGCGCTCGCGGCCAACGAGAACCGCGAAGACTATTCACTGCGCTACGCCGCCCAGTCGTTCCGCAAGTGGTCACCCTTCGTGGTCGCGACGACGGCGCTGGGCGGCATCGCCTACCTCGCCGACTTCGCGATCGGCGCGAGCATCGTGCTCTCGTACGGCTTCACTTCCGGCGTGCTGGCGATCCTCGCCGCGGCGGTCGTGATCTTCGTGACCGGCGTGCCCATCGCGCGCGCCTGCGCGACATACGGAGTGGACATGGACCTCCTGACCCGGGGCGCCGGCTTCGGCTACTTCGGGTCGACGCTGACTTCGCTCGTCTACGCGAGCTTCACCGTCATCTTCTTCTCGCTCGAGGGCTCGATCATGGGCCAGGCGTTCCAGCTCGCCCTCGGTATCCCGCTGCCGATCGGCTACCTGCTGGCGACGCTGATCGTGCTGCCCTTCGCGCTGTACGGCATGGGCGCGGTGGCGAAGATGCAGACCTGGACGCAGCCGCTGTGGATCGCGGGGCTGGTACTGCCGTTCATCGTCGTGCTGGTGCGCGAGCCGGGCCGGTTCGCCGACTTCGCCGCGTTCGGCGGCACCGAGGGTGCGGGGTCCGGATTCTCGGCCGTCGGGTTCGGCTTCGGCATGGGCGTCGCGCTGTCGTTGATCGGCCAGATCGGCGAGCAGGCCGACTACCTCCGGTTCATGCCGGAGAAGACGGCGTCGAACAAGCGCTCCTGGTGGGCCGCGGTGCTGGCGGCCGGTCCGGGCTGGGTGGTGCTCGGCGCGGCGAAGCAGATCGGCGGGGCGCTGCTGGCGTTCCTGGCGCTCGGCGCCGTCGGCAAGACGGCCGCGCTGGAGCCGATCGCGCCGTACCTGGATGCGGTGAAGCCCGCGCTGGGCCCGGTGGCGCTGACGTTCGCCGCGCTGTTCGTGGTCGTGTCGCAGATCAAGATCAACACCACCAACGCGTACTCCGGCTCGCTGTCGTTCGCCAACTTCTTCTCCCGTGTGCTGCACAAGCACCCGGGCCGCGCCTGGTACGTGCTGGTCAACTGCGGGATCGCGCTGGCGCTGATGGAGTTCGGCGCGTTCGCCTTCCTGAACAAGATCCTGGGCTTCTACTCGAACGTCGCCATCGCGTGGATCGGCGCGGTCTGCGCGGACCTGGTGATCGCCAAGCCGCTGGGCCTTTCGCCGCGGTACATCGAGTTCAAGCGCGCGTACCTGCACAAGGTCAACCCGGTGGGCTTCGGCTCGATGCTGATCGCCTCGGTGGTTTCGATCGTGGCGTACTTCGGCGCGTTCGGACCGGTGCTCGCCGCCTTCAGCCCGCTGCTGGCGGTGGTGATCGCGGTGGTGCTGGTGCCGACGCTCGCCATCGCCACCCGCGGCAAGTACTACCTGGTGCGCCCCAACACCGTCAGCGGGCCGGGGGTCGAGGCGGACCTGCGGGCCACGCACGTGTGCTCGGTCTGCGGCGACCCGTACGAGCTGCCGGACATCGCGGACTGCGCCAAGCAGGGCGGTGCGATCTGCTCCCTGTGCTGCACGCTCGACAGCACCTGCCACGACATGTGCCGCGAAGCCGGGCCGGTCGCGCTGCCGGAGCCGACGTTCCACACCAGCTGATCCGGACGGGGCCCCTCTCGATCACGGGAGGGGTCCCGGCGCGGGGCCCTACCTTCAGGCCGACCGAGCCGGAGGGGTGGGGACATGGGGTTCATCAGCGCGATCCGCAGTGTGTACCGAAACGTTCCAGAGGGCGTGAGCCGGGCGCCGCGCAGTGAGTACTGGTGGTTCGCGCTCTTCTCGTTCCTGGCCTACATCCCCGCCATCGTGCTGATCGGCCTCACTCAGACGGCGTGGCCGCTGCTGGGCTGGTTCCTGCTGGTGGGTCTGCCGACGGTGTCGGCGAGTGTGCGGCGGCTGCACGACACCGACCGCCGCGGCTGGTGGATGTTGCTCGGCTTCATCCCGTTCGGCGGCTTCGTGCTGATCGTTTTCTACTGCCTGCCCAGCCGGCCGGGTCCGAACCGCTTCGGCCCGCAGCCCGGCGTCCGGTACCAGGAGAGCTTCACTCGGCGCGCGTGATCGCCGACATCATCACGCCGCGGAGTTCCTTCCCGATGTCCTCCACCGGCAACGGCGGCTCGTGCGCCTGCCATTCGCGCAGCAGGCCGGTCGCGGCGCCGACGAGCGCGATCGCGGTGAGGCGGTAGTTCCGGTCGGGCGCGGCGCCCGCTTCGGCGGCGCGCCGGGCCTCCTCCTCGATGAAGGTGGCCCAGCGGTCGACCCAGACCTGGTGCTGCAGTTCCAGCTCCGGGCTGACGCCCACGGCCTCGACGTAGTTCAGCCGCGGCATCCGGGGGTCGAGGGTGACCGTGGAGACGAAGACGTCCAGCAGCCGCGCGATCCGGGTCATCGCGTCGGCCTCCCGGACCTCTTCGAGGGCGGCGGCGACGTGCCGGAGCGCGAGCGAGTTGATCTGGTCGTGCAGGGTGCGCAGGACCTCCTCCTTGCTGCCGAACTCCTCGTAGAAGTTCCGCGTGGAGACGCCCGCCCGGGTGCACAGCTGAGTGATCTTCGCCTGCCGGAAGCCGACCGAGGTGAAGAGCTCCAGCGCCGCCGTCAGCAGGCGCTCCCGGCGTTCAGCCCGTCTCTGCTCCGGCGGGACACCACCGTAGGTGCGGGCCACCGGCCCCTCCCTTCCCTACCTTGCGAAAAAGCCGATTACCGAATCAACGCCGGGCAAACGGTCCCACCGGGTCCCGATGGCACCGCGCTCGTCGATTTGCCTCCTCGCGCGGGCAGACATTAGCGAGAGCGGGAACACCACGTGCGCCCAGGCCCCTTTCCCTGCGGTGAACGGTTCTGCTCGGCGCGCCAAAGTCCTTGGCACGTCAGGGAAACACCGCAAATCGGTCGCGTTTTCCCGGCCCGGCGCGGTGTTCGGCAAACGCACGTGCAGCCGCACGCGTGCCGGTGTGGCACAGTCGCCGAACCGAGGGACGAAGTATTAGCAGTCCAGGCCTTTCAAGGCAACAACGGCGTCCGCGGCCAGCGAAGTCGTCATAGTCGCCCCGGCCGCCAGCGGCACCCTCGACCACCATTCGCCGGAAGCCGCGGGCCGCGGCTCGCCGCCGACCTCGAGATCAGTCGCGAGCACACGCCGTCCCGCGAGGACCGCAAGGCTCGCGTCGAGCGCCGGGTCCCCGATGGACTGGGTCTGGCGCAGCACCGGGAGGTCACCGCGAGTCACCGCGACGGTCGTGGTGAGCCGGCCCGGGCGTTCCCCGGCGCGGCCCAGCACCAGCACCTCGCGGGTGCGGAAATAGGAGTTCTCCGCGAGCGCCGCGCGCAGCACCGCGGTGTGGTTCGCCCGCGCGGTGACGACGGTCGGCTCCGGCCGGTACTCCAGCGAGCCGCCGTCCGCCACCTCGATGTCCACAATGGACGTACTCGGCTCGCCGTGGAGCCCGGGCAGCGCAAGCGTTGCCGCGACGCCGGAGAGGTGCAGCGTCGCACCGGGCCCGACCCGGATGTCCAGCAGCAGCTCGTCCCCGCCCAACGGCGCGGTGGCCGAGCTGACGAGGTGCACCACGGCGTCACGGCCGGTGTGGCGGCGGGGAAACAGCGTCAGCGGCGCCATCGAACGCAGCTCACGCAAGATCGTGCGCCCGCCTTCGAAACACGCGACGACCCGGGCGTGTGCCTTCACGCCCTCAGTGCCGCGGGCAGCAGCGAGCGGACCCAGTCCGCGACCGCGGGCGCGTCCGGAGTGTCCACAAGCGACTGCGTGATCACCGGCAGGTCGCCCCGCATCCGGTGCGCGTCCGAGGTCATCACGTCCAGGTCGGCGCCGACCAGGTGCGCGATGTCGATCTTGTTGATCACCAGCAGGTCCGCGGTGGTCACCCCGGGCCCGCCCTTGCGCGGCACTTTGTCGCCGCCCGCGACGTCGACCACGAACACCTGGCTGTCGGCCAGGCCCCGGCTGAACACCGCGGTCAGGTTGTCACCGCCGCTTTCGATGATCACCAGTTCCAGCCCGGGGAACCGCTCTTCGAGGCTTTCCACCGCGTCGAGGTTCGCCGTGATGTCGTCGCGGATCGCGGTGTGCGGGCAGGCGCCGGTCTGCACGGCCTCGATCCGCGCCGGGTCGAGCACCCCGGCCTTGCGCAGGAAGTCGGCGTCCTCGGTGGTGTAGATGTCGTTGGTGACCACGGCGAGGTTCACCTCGTCGCCGAGCGCGCGGCAGAGCGCGGCGGTCAGCGCGGTCTTGCCGCTGCCGACCGGGCCGCCGATGCCGATCCGGTACGCGCGCCCGGCCGTCGGGGCGGCGTCGTAGTGATCGGGCTCCGCGGCGGTCGGGTCGAAGTTGACCGGGTGGACGTGGCCGTGGCCATGGCCCTTCTGCTCAGCTGGCAAAGAGACGCACCTCTTCCTCGTGGTGCCGGGCGTGGGCCTCGGCGAACAGGTCCAGCGCGGGTGATCCCGGCGCCGGGAGCTCCGCCGGGTCGAGCCCTGCGACGCCGGCGGCGTGTTCGGACACCCGCCGCACTTCGTCACCGAGCCGCGCGACCACGGCGTTGACCGCGAAGGGATCCAGGCCCAGCAACCGGACGGCGGCACTGGCCGGACCGCTGACCGCCAGGTACGCGACCGCCATCGCGGCGTCGGACGGCGATCCCCCCGCCACCCCGACCAGCGCGCCGAGGACGATCGGGTGATGCGGCCGCGGTGTCTCGGCGAGCAGCGTGGTGAGCACCGGCGACGGCCACGCGACCCGGCCCGCACGGGCGGTGCCGCGGCCCTGCGCCCGTGACGCCTGACGCTGCGCGGGCGAGGGCGTGCGGGCGTCCAGCTCGACGTCCAGCCGTCGCCAGTGTCCACCTTGGACTCCACGGGCGGCGGCATGCGTTGCCGCGGCGGCGAAAACTGCCGCGATCAACCCTGCCGTACGCAATCGTCCGAAAAGGAATCCCGGCAGGTCCCGTTCGGAGGTCACGAGCTTGCGGCTCACGGCTTCCTCGAGCCCGCCCGAGTGAACGTGCCCGCCGCCGGGGAAGCGCGAGTCGGCGAGGATCAGCGTGGACAGGTCCATCAGAACAAGAAGTACCGTTGGGCCATCGGCAGTTCCGTGACCGGCTGCGGCTCGATCAGCTCGCCGTCCACGTGCACGGCGAAGCTGTCCGGCTCCACGCGCACGTCCGGCGTCGCGTCGTTGAGCACCATGTCCGCCTTGGTCCGCGCGCGGGTGTTGGCCACGGCGACCAGCGGGCGGCGGATGCCGAACCGCTCAGCCAGGCCCGAGCCCAGCGCCTCGGGCGCCACGAAGTGCAGGCTCGACGCGGCCGCCACGGGCGGGGCGGCGCCGAACATCGGACGCGCCAGCACCGGCTGCGGCGTGGGGATCGAGGCGTTCGCGTCGCCCATCGCCGCCCACGCCGGGAAGCCGCCCTTGAGCACGACGTGCGGCCGGACGCCGAAGAACTTCGGCTCCCACAGCACCAGGTCGGCGAGCTTGCCGACCTCCACCGAGCCGATCTCCGACTCCATCCCGTGCGCGATGGCCGGGTTGATCGTGTACTTCGCGACGTAACGGCGGGCGCGCAGGTTGTCGGCCGCGCCGTCGCCGGGCAGCGCGCCGCGGCGGCGTTTCATGACGTGCGCGGTCTGCCAGGTGCGGATGACCACCTCGCCGATCCGGCCCATCGCCTGCGCGTCCGAGCTCATCATCGAGATCGCGCCCAGGTCGTGCAGCACGTCCTCGGCGGCGATGGTGGTCGGCCGGATGCGGCTCTCGGCGAACGCGAGGTCCTCGGGCACCGACGGGTTCAGGTGGTGGCAGACCATCAGCATGTCGAGGTGCTCGTCGAGGGTGTTCGCGGTGTGCGGGCGGGTCGGGTTGGTCGAGGACGGCAGGATGTTCGGCAGCCCGACCACCTCGATGATGTCCGGCGCGTGCCCGCCGCCGGCCCCCTCGGTGTGGTACGCGTTGATCGACCGGCCGCCGATGGCGTCCACAGTGGACTCCAGGAAGCCGGCCTCGTTGAGCGTGTCGGTGTGGATCGCGACCTGGACGCCGGACTCGTCGGCCACGGTCAGGCAGGCGTCGATGGCGGCCGGGGTGGTGCCCCAGTCCTCGTGCAGCTTGAACCCGCCCGCGCCGGCGGCCAGCTGCTCGCGCAGCGCCTCGTGCCGGACGGTGTTCCCCTTGCCCAGCAACAGCACGTTCACCGGGTAACCGTCCATGGCGGACAGCATCCGGCCGAGGTTCCACGCGCCGGGCGTGACGGTGGTGGCCTTGGTGCCCTCGTTCGGGCCGGTGCCGCCGCCGACCAGCGTGGTCAGCCCGGCGGCCAGCGCGGTGTCCACCAGCTGCGGGCAGATGAAGTGCACGTGGCAGTCGATGCCGCCCGCGGTGAGGATCTTCCCGTTGCCGGACAGCACCTCCGTGGACGGGCCGATCACCAGCGCCGGGTCGACGCCGTCCATGGTGTCCGGGTTGCCCGCCTTGCCGATGCCGGCGATCCGGCCGTCGCGCACCCCGACGTCGGCCTTCACGATGCCCCAGTGGTCGAGGATCACGGCGCCGGTGATGACCAGGTCCGGCGCGCCCTCGGCCCGGGTGGCCATGCCCTGGCCCATCGACTCGCGGATCACTTTTCCGCCGCCGAAGAGCACCTCGTCGCCCGAGCCGTCCGGGCCCATCGAGCGGTCTTCGGTCACCTCGATCAGCAAGTCGGTGTCGGCGAGCCGGATGCGGTCGCCGGTGGTCGGCCCGAACAACTCGGCGTAACGGGCGCGGTCGATCTGCGGCATCGGCTAGAACTCCCCAGCGTGTTCGGAGCGTAATCCCGGCACCCGCCGGCTGCCCCGGAGCGGAACGAGGTCCACTTCGCGTTCGATGCCCGGTTCGAAGCGCACGGACGTGCCGGCGGGCACGTCGAGCCGGTGCCCTCGCGCGGCGTCGCGGTCGAACTCCAGGCCGGGGTTCACCGCCGCGAAGTGGTAGTGCGAACCGACCTGAACGGGCCGGTCGCCGAGGTTGCGCACGATCAGCCGGACCCGCTCGCGTCCCGGGTTCAGCTCCACCGGGCCGTCGCCGGGGATGATCTCTCCTGGCCGCACTCGCGCGCCTCCTAGACGATCGGGTCGTGCACGGTGACGAGCTTCGTGCCGTCCGGGAAAGTGGCCTCCACCTGCACGGAGTCGACCATCTCCGGCACCCCGCCGAGCACCTGCGCGCGAGCGAGCACAGTGCGCCCGCTCGCCACCAGCTCGCTCACCGTGCGGCCGTCGCGGGCGCCTTCGAGCACGTGGTCGGTGATCAGCGCGACGGCCTCGGGGTAGTTGAGGAGCACGCCGCGCTCGAGCCGCCGGCGGGCCACATCAGCCGCGACGTGGACCAACAGCTTGTCGCGCTCCTGGGGGCTGAGGTGCATGGGCTAGGTCTATCACCGGGCGGGCACACGCGCCCGTTTCCGAAACACAGGATTTACCTGCAGTCCACCCCGTCGATCACAGCCTGTTGCCGGAGAACTTCCCGCAAGCGGGCTGCCTGGACTGAATCGTTCTCGTAATCGTGACCGAAACCACCACATCTTTCATTGCCCGGGGGCCTTCGGAGGAGCAAGGTTTGTCCAACCGTGCGATGAGGCGCGCCACCGCCAGCGTGTATCCCGTCCGCGCGAGTACGACCAAGCCGGGGAAATGCGCATCGAAAGGTTTTGCGAGAGTGACAACCTCCACTATCAGCAAGACGGGTTCCGACCAAGCCGACGACGGGTTCCGACCGGGCCTTGAGGGCGTGGTCGCTTTCCGCACCGAAATCGCCGAACCGGACCGGGACGGCGGGGCGCTGCGTTATCGCGGCGTCGACATCGAGGACCTCGCCGGCAAGGTGACCTTCGGTGACGTATGGGCGCTTCTGGTCGACGGCCGCTTCGGCCACAGCCTCCCGCCGGCCGAGCCGTTCCCGCTGCCGGTGCACACCGGTGACGTGCGCGTCGACGTCCAGTCCGCGCTCGCCATGCTGGCCCCGATCTGGGGCTACCGCCCACTGCTCGACATCACCGACGCCGAAGCCCGCGAGCAGCTCGCGCGCGCTTCGGTGATGGCGCTGTCGTACGTCGCCCAGTCCGCGCGCGGCATCAGCCAGCCGGCCGTCCCGCAGGCGCGGGTCGACGAGGCCGCCTCCATCACCGAGCGGTTCATGATCCGCTGGCGCGGCGAGCCGGACCCGGCCCACGTCCGCGCGCTGGACGCCTACTGGGTTTCCGCCGCCGAGCACGGCCTCAACGCCTCCACCTTTACCGCGCGCGTGATCGCGTCGACCGGCGCGGACGTCGCGGCCGCGATGTCGGGCGCGATCGGCGCGATGTCCGGGCCGCTGCACGGCGGCGCCCCGGCGCGCGTGCTGCCGATGATCGAAGAGGTCGAGCGGACCGGTGACGCCCGTGGTCTGGTCAAGGGCATCCTCGACCGCAAGGAACGGCTGATGGGCTTCGGCCACCGCGTGTACCGCGCGGAGGACCCGCGGGCGCGCGTGCTTCGCCGTACCTGCAAGGAACTCGGCGCCGAGCGCTACGAGGTGGCGGCCTCGCTGGAGCAGGCGGCGCTGGCCGAGCTGCGCGAGCGGCGCCCGGATCACCCCATCGAGACCAACGTGGAGTTCTGGGCCGCGGTGATCCTGGACTTCGCCCAGGTGCCGCCGCACATGATGCCGGCGATGTTCTCCTCCGCCCGGACCGCGGGCTGGGCCGCGCACATCCTGGAGCAGAAGCAGACCGGGCGGCTCGTGCGCCCGTCCGCCAAGTACGTCGGCCCCGAGCCGCGCAAGCCCGAGGACGTCGAGGGCTGGGACAGCGTCACCAAGCACTGACCCCCGTTGGCCCTGAAGGCCACCATGAGGGTCGTTCATGCCCTCATGGTGGCCTTCAGGGCATCTCAGGCCTTCACGGCGTCAGGGCCACGGGCACGGTGGGGTCGTGGGCCGCGGTGGCCGAGAGCATCGCGGTGAGCTGGTCGACGAGCCAGCCGTCGAGCGATTCCCGGGGCACCGTGCGCTCCTGCAGCCAGCTCAGCAACGCGCCTTCGACGACCGCCGTCCAGCAGCGCAAGGTCAGCAGCAGCAAGGGCGACGGCTCGGTGACGGCGAGCGCGTCCAGGATCAGCTCCACCGCGCGGTTGCGGACCTCGTCGATCGCCGCGTCGGTCTCGGACGTCGCGATCACGGAACCGCTGCGCAGCAACGCGACGTAGCCCGCGCGGTAGTGGTCGGCGACGTCCACCAGCCCGCGCACCGCGGCGCGCAGCCGTTCCCGCGGCGGCCCCTCCTCCAGTCCGGCCAGGCCGTCGACGAGGCCGACGGTCACCGTCCGCAGCGCCTCGACCTGCAGCTCGCGCAGGCTGGAGAAGTACCGGTAGAACAACGGCCGCGACACCATGGCGCGCCCGATGATGTCGTCCACCGTCACCAGCTCCGGCGCGCGGCTGCCGAACAGGTCCAGCGCCGCCGCGATCAGCTCGTCGCGCCGGGCCTGCGGGGACATCCGGCGCGGCCGGCTCACGGGGTCAGGTCCAGCTTCGCCGCCGCGCGCAGCAAACCGGGCGTCAGCCGCGAAAGCACCAGCGCCGCCTTGGCTTCCGGAGTGGACGGCTGGATCGCGACGTCCTTCTCCACCGCGCGCAGGATGTCGCGCGCCACCTTCTCCGGCCCGAACCCGCGCCGTGCGTAAAGCTTCGTGGACGCCTTCTGCCGACGGCTTTCCTCCGCCGCGTCGACCCCGACGAACCGCGTGGTGTTGGTGATGTTCGTCTGCACCAGCCCCGGGCAGATCGCGGTGACCCCGATGCCATCGGCGGCCAGCTCGGCGCGCAGCCCGATGCTCAGGGTGAGCACCGCGGACTTCGTCGTGGCGTACGCGGTGAGGATCTTCGACGGCAGGTACGCCGCGGCCGAGGCGAGGTTGACGATCTGGCCGCCCTCCGCGCGCTCCTTCAGCATCGGCGCGAACGCGCGGCAGCCGTGGATCACGCCCCACAGGTTGACGTCGATCACCTTCTCCCAGTCGCGCAGCGAGGTGTCGAGGAACGGCCCGGACATGCCGATGCCCGCGTTGTTCACCACGATGTCCGGCACGCCGAACTCCGCGCGCACCTGCTCGGCGAACCGGGTGACGGCCTCGCCGTCCGAGGAGTCCACTGTGTACTCACCAGCGGTGACACCCTTGTCCCGCAGCAGCTTCGCCGTTTCCACGGCCGCGGCGGAGTTGATGTCGGTGACCACCACGTCCGCGCCCTCGTCGGCGAACGCCAGCGCGGTGGCACGGCCGATGCCACTGCCCGCCCCGGTGACCACCACCAGCTTGTGCGCGAACCGGCCGCGCTTCTCCCCGACGCGCGACCGCTTCAGCGCGCGGGATTCGTCGCCGCCCTCGGCGTACTCGATCAGCTCGGCCGCCGCGCCGGCGATCACGTCCGGCCGGCTGCGCGTGACCCAGTGCGAGCCGGTGATCCGCCGTACCCGCAGGTCCGGCGCCCAGCGTTCGACCTCGGTCTGCAACGGAGTGGTGACGTACGCGTCGCGGGTCGGGGCGAGCACCTGCACCGGGACTTCCGCGGGCCGCGGGACCGGGCGGGTCAGCCTGGTCATCATGTTGGCGCGGTAGAGCTTCAGCCCGTGGATGCCGTCGATGGTGGACGGCGGGGCCTCGGCCGGCTCGAGCCTGCCGATCATCGCCTTCATGAAACCGGTGCGCCACAACAGTTCCGGCACCACCGGAAGCTGGAAGAACAGGATGTAGCCGGAGTGCAGGAACTGGCGCGCGGCGTTGCCGAGCCGCTTCGGCGACGGCCGGCTCAGCTGCGCGCGGAACCACGCGCCGGCGTGGTCGAGGCTGGGACCGGAGATCGAGGTGAACGACGCGATGCGGCCGCGCAGCTCGTCGCCGGTGACCGCGTGCCAGGTCTGGATCGAGCCCCAGTCGTGCGCGAGCAGGTGCACCTTGCCGGTCGGCTGCACCGCGTCGACCACCGCGGCGAGGTCCGAGGCGAGCTGGTCGAGGCGGTACGCACTGCGGCTGCGCGGCTTGTCGGACTCACCCGCGCCGCGCACGTCGTAGACCACCACGCGGTGACGGCGGCCCAGCTCGGCGGCCACGCCGTCCCACATCGAGCCGTTGTCCGGATAGCCGTGCACGAGCACAACCGTGGGCCCGTCCGCGGCACCGGTCACGCGGACCGAGAGGCGGACACCGTCACTGGCGGTCACCTGCTTGTGAGACATCCTGTCATGTTAGACAACTTGTCAACAAGCTGGTTCACCTCAGTGGCGGTTCCGCTTCGCCGGATGTTCGTGCGTCACCGCCTTTTCGCTGTTCATGACGGTGTTTTCGCTGGTTCCACGGGAAACCATGACGCTGCTGGACCGTCGGCGCTGATCCTGGTAAGCCTTGTCCGTGACCATGGACACGATCGACTTGCACAGCGTCAATCCTTGGGAGCTTTCCTTTCTACGCCACGAGGTGGGTGGCTACTTCTCCCATGGCCTCGAACTCGCGCCGGGGGCGACCGTACTTGACGTCGGCGCCAACATCGGCGTCTTCTCGGCCGCCGTCTACGAACGGTTGGACGGCGATGTGCGGATCTACGCCTTCGAGCCGCTGCCGCCGCTGTATGAAACGCTCGACCGCAACGCTCGCGAGTTCTTCGACGGACGGCTGACCGCGTTGCCTTACGGACTGGCCGACCGTGACGAGGAGCTTGACTTCAGCTACTTTCCGGCCGCTACGATCTTCTCGTCGTCCTGGCGGGGTGAGGACACCGTCGAGGCCGAGCGGCAGCGGGTCACCGCCAGCATGGTCGAGGCGATCCGACAGGGCGGCCTGGGACCGGTCTTGCGCCGCGTGCCCGCTCCGGTCCTGCGCGGTCTGGTCAGTCGCAAGCTGCGGGTGTTGCGGAACCTCGAAACGCACCGGGTTCTGGTCAGGCCCCTGTCCGCGGTATTCGACGAGCGGGACATCGGTCACGTCGATCTGCTCAAGGTCGATGTCGAAGGTGCCGAGCTCGACGTGCTGCGGGGTATCGAGGACCGGCACTGGCCGTTGATCCGGCAGGTCGTCGTCGAGGTTGAAGGCTGGCGGCAGAACCGCGACGCAGTTCGCGAGATCCTTCTCGGGCGCGGCTTCGCCGTCGATGTGGAGCAGGATCCGGTACAGCTGGCCGCCGACATCGGCATGGTGTTCGCGGCCCGTTAGCGGCGGTGACCCGACGTTGACGCTCCTGTCCACCGTTCGGTGGACAGGCGGATTCCACTGGCCGGACGTCCCGCGAACCCGGTCCGTGACCGCAGGCTTGAGCCATGACCACAGCAGTGAGAGTGCGCGGACTGCGCAAGGAGTACCCGGGGCACCTCGCCGTCGCCGGGCTCGACCTGGACATCCACCAGGGCGAGGTGTTCGCGCTGCTCGGCCCGAACGGCGCGGGCAAGACGACCACCGTCGAGATCCTGGAGGGGCACCGGCAGCGCACGGCGGGCGAGGCCGACGTGCTCGGCGAGGACCCGGGCAAAGCCGGCCGCGCATGGCGTTCGCGCATCGGCATCGTGCTCCAGACGGCGACCGACGCCGCCAATCTGAGCGTGGCGGAAACCGTGCGGCACTTCGCGAAGTACTACCCGAACCCGCGAAACGTCGATGAGGTGATCGAGAAGGTCGGCCTCACCGAGAAGGCGGGGGCGCGGGTGAAGTCGCTTTCCGGCGGGCAGCGACGGCGGGTGGACGTCGCGCTCGGCATCATCGGCCGTCCCGAGCTGCTGTTCCTGGACGAGCCGACCACCGGCTTCGACCCCGAGGCGCGGCGCCAGTTCTGGGGGCTGATCAACGACCTCGCCGGTGAGGGCACCACCATCCTGCTCACCACGCACTACCTCGACGAGGTCGAGGCGCTGGCCGACCGGCTGGTGGTGATCGCGCGGGGCTCGATCGTCGCGCAGGGGTCCCCGGAAACGCTCGGGGGCCGCAGTCAAGCCGAGGCCACCGTGCGGTGGACCGACGAGCGCGGGGAGCACGTGGAGCGCACCGCGTTCCCGACCAAGGTCGTCAACGAGCTGTCCGGCGGGAGCAGGGAGCTCGCCGGACTGACCGTGACGCGGCCGAGCCTGGAGGACATCTACCTGGACCTGATCGGAGAGCAGCTGTGACCGCCACCCTCGCCCTGCCGGGCACGTTCACCCTCGGGCTCGCCCGGGGCGGCGCCGAGCTGCGCCAGTTCTTCCGCAACCGGGAGCAGGTGGTCTTCGCCTTCTCGCTGCCCGCCGTGCTGATGATCCTGCTCGGGTCCATTCTGGACGGTCCGACCGGGCAGGCCGGCGTCTCGTCCGGGCAGCTGCTCGCGGCCGGGATGATCGGCGCGGGCATCGTTTCGACGTCGTTCAACAGCGTCGGCATCGGCATCGCGGCCGACCGCGAAATGGGCGCGCTCAAACGGTTGCACGGCACGCCGATGCCGCCGGCCTCGTACTTCATCGGCAAGATGATCATGGTGGCCGTCACGAGCGTGGCGCAGACGGTGCTGATGGCGGCGGTCGCGATGCTGCTGTTCGGCCTGTCGCTGCCGACCGACCCGGTCAAGTGGCTGACGCTGGTGTGGGTGCTGCTGCTCGGGATCATCGCCTCGACACTGCTGGGCATCTCGATCAGCTCGCTCACCCGGACCGCGAACGGTACGGTGGCCGTGGTGCAGCTGGTGTACCTGGTGCTGCAGTTCATTTCCGGGGTGTTCGTCACGCCCATCACCCACCTGCCGAAGATCATGGTGGACATCGCGTCGTTCTTCCCGCTCAAATGGATCTGCCAGGGCTTCCGCTCGGTGTTCCTGCCGGCGGACGCCGCGACACAGGAGATGGCGGGGTCGTGGGAACTTCCGATGGTGGCGCTGGTGCTGGCGGCGTGGTGCGTGACCGGGCTGGTGCTGGCGAGGCTGACGTTCCGGTGGACGAACGAGAAGCCGTGACCGACGCCTGGCAGCGCTCGTTCTGGTTCTGGGAGGTGCTGTTCGCGGTCGCCTACGTGGCGACCGCGCTCCTGGTGCTGTTCGACGACGTGACCACCGCCCCGAAGGTGGTGGCGGAGACCGCGCTCGCGGTGCTCGCCCTCTCCTACCTGGTGGCCGGACGGCGGCTGGTGAAGCGCGAGGACAACAGCCTCCCGGCCCGGGTCTACACCGGGGTGCTGGTCGCCGCCGCCGGCACGGCGATCTTCGCGGACACCACTTCGAGCTTCGTGCTGTTCATGGTCTGCCCGCTGCTGTTCATGCTGCTGGACGTCCGCTCGGCTTCGGTGGTCACCACCGTGGTCATCGTGCTGGACCCGATCTCCGCCGTGGTGCGCGGCGGCTGGGGCAATCCGAGCCTGTCGATCCTGCTGCCGATGACCGCGATCCTGATCGTGTTCAGCGCGCTGGCCGGGAAGTTCACCACCGACATCATCAAGCAGAGCACCGAGCGGGCCGAGCTGATCCGGAAGCTGGAGGACAGTCAGGCCGAGGTTTCGCGGCTCTCCCGCGAGGCGGGCACCGCGGCGGAGCGGGAACGCCTCGCACGGGAAATCCACGACACGCTGGCGCAGGGGTTCACCAGCATCGTCACGCTGACCCAGGCGATGGAGTCCGAACTGGACACCGACCCGGACGCCGTGCGCCGCCACCTCGCACTCGCCGGGCGCACCGCGCGGGAGAACCTGGCCGAGGCGCGCGCCATGGTGGCCGCGCTGGCACCGTCCGAACTGTCCGCCGGCTCGCTGGCGGAAGCGGTGCAGCGTCAGGCTTCCCGGCTCTCGGACGAGACCGAGCTGACCGTCGAATGCGAAGTGGACAGTCCGATGCCGGTGCTCGCGACGGCCACCGAGGTGGTGTTGCTGCGAGCCACCCAGGAGGCGCTGACCAACGTCCGCAAGCACGCGAAGGCCACCACCGTGCTGATCCGGCTGTCCGCTGTGGACTGCGGCGTCCGCTTGCTCGTGCGCGACGACGGCGCGGGCTTCTCCCTCGCCAAGCCCACGGACGGCTTCGGCCTGCGCGGCATGCGCTCGCGCGTCGAGCAGGTGGGCGGGCGGCTGAACGTGCGCAGCGGCCTGGGCGACGGGACCGAGCTGGAGCTGGAGGTGCCCGCGTGATCACGATCATGCTGGTGGACGACCATCCCGTGGTGCGCGAGGGGCTGCGCGGCATGCTCGAGGCCGAGCCCGATCTCACCGTGGTCGGCGAGGCGGGCTCGGGCGCCGAGGCGGTGGCGCTGGACCGTGTGAAGCAGCCGGACGTGGTGCTGATGGACCTGCGCATGCCGGGTCTCGACGGCGTCGGCGCGATCCGCGAGATCCTCAAGGAAACCCCGGCGCGGCGGGTCGTCGTGCTCACCACGTACGAGACGGACGCCGACATCCTGCGCGCGGTCGAGGCCGGCGCGGCGGGCTACCTGCTGAAGGACGCGTCACGCGCCGAGCTGGCGGGCGCGATCCGGGCCGCGGCGCGCGGCGAAACCGTGCTGGCGCCGTCGGTGGCGGGGAAACTGGTCAACCGCGTGCGGAACCCGCCGCCCGCCTCCCCGCTGTCCGCCCGCGAGGTCGAGGTGCTGCGGCTGGTCGCGAAGGGGCGCACGAACGCCGAAATCGGCCGCGAGCTGCACATCGGCGAGGCGACCGTGAAGACGCATTTGCTGCGGGCGTTCGGGAAACTGGGCGTTTCGGACCGCACCGCGGCGGTCACCACGGCTTTGGACCGCCATCTGCTCGGCTGAGGAACGCGGCCAGGCAGAATGGCCGTCATGCTCGACGCCACCGAACTCGCCCTGTACCGCCGGCTCGCCCGCGAACAGGCGGTGTGCCGCGCCCCGTCGCTGGTCGCCGCCGTGGTGCGCGACGGACAGGTCGTCTGGTCGGGCGGCCGCGGCCGGGTCGGCGAGGCCCGCCCGGACGAGGACACCCAGTACCGGCTCGGCTCGATCACCAAGACCATGGTCGCCACCGCGGTCCTGCGGCTGCGCGACGAGGGCCGGCTGGACCTGACCGACCAGCTGGAGAAGCACGTCCCGGGCACGGCGTTCGGCGGGACGACGATCGCGCAGCTGCTCTCGCACACCTCGGGCCTGACCTCGGAGTCGCCGGGCCAGTGGTGGGAGCGCGCGCCGGGCGGCGACTGGGCCGCGCTGGTGGCGAGCCTCGACACCGGCGCGACGAAGCTGCGCCCGGGCTTCAAGTTCCACTACTCGAACGTCGGCTTCGGCGTGCTCGGCGAGCTGGTCGCGCGCCACCGCGGCCGGCCGTGGCTCGACGTGGTCACCGACGAGATCCTGACCCCGCTGGGCATGACGCGCACCACCCCGCACCCGCAGGCCCCGCACGCCGACGGCTTCGCCGTGCACCCGTTCGCGGACGTGCTGCACCCCGAGCCGGCGCCGGACGCGGGCGCGATGGCCCCGGCCGGCCAGCTGTGGTCCACGGTCACCGACCTCGGCCGCTGGACCGCGTTCCTCGGCGGCCACACCGGCGGCGTGCTGAGCGAGGACACCGTCGCCGAGATGCGCCTGATGAACACCGTCGACGACACCGAGGTGTGGACCACCGGCTTCGGCCTCGGCCTGATGGTGGTCCGCTACCAGGGCCGGCACCTGGCCGGCCACACCGGCTCGATGCCGGGATTCCTGGCCGCGACGCTGGTGGACGCGAACACCGGCACCGGCGCGCTGTGCATGGCGAACTCCACCGCGGGCGTCGGCATCGTCCAGCTGACCCTGGACCTGCTGACCATGGTGGAAGAGCTGGAGCCCGCGCTGCCCGACGAGTGGCTACCGTCCACTGTGGACCCGAAGCTGCTGGCCCTGACCGGCCTGTGGCACTGGGGCCCGACGCCGTACACCCTGCGCGTGCTGGCCGACGGGATGATCGCGCTCGAGCCGGTCAACGGGTCGGGCCGCGCGTCGCGGTTCCAGCCCACCGGCCCGGACACCTGGCTGGGCCTGGACGGGTACTACGCGGGCGAGACGCTGACCGTCGGCCGGACTGGCGACGGCGTGGCCAACCACCTGAACCTGGCCACGTTCATCTTCACCCGGACCCCCTACGACCCGTCGGCCCCGGTGCCCGGCGGCGTCGACGAGGCCGGCTGGCGCTGAGCGAAGCCCGCGCCCGCGAAGACGTCGCGGCCCGGCAGGCCGAGCCACACCGGGCCCGGCCGGGGCTCGCCGAAAACCCACACCCGGCCGTGCGCCAGCAGCTCGGCGGCGATCTCCGGCGGGCAGCCCACGATGTCCAGGCGCGCGGGACGGCCCGGCCCGAGCACCGCCCAGCCGCGGACCTCGGCAGCGGGCCAGACGTGGTCGTCGGCCAGCCGCACGTCGATCGGCGTCAGCGGCCCTTCGCCGGCGCCGCGGAGGCGGTAGCGCACGTCGGACACCCAGACGGCGGCGGCCACCGCCGCGACGAGCATCGGGATGAGCAGCACCCAGAGCCACGGGGCCCAGACGAGCGCGCCCACCGGCACGGCCACCAGCGCCGCCATCGCGAGGCCCGCCACGGACATCCGCAGCCGGTTGCGCCAGGCCAGCCCGGACAGTGAGTCCCACCAGCGGAGGAACCGGCTGACGGGCACGGCACCGGCCGGGTCCGTGGTGAGCAGGCCGGCGGTGGTGGCGGTGCCGAACTCGGCGGTGACCTCGCCGCCCTCGCTGCCGAGCCCCTTGCCGTGGAGCCAAAGCTTGCCGGTGCGCACGACGGCGAGGGCGAGCGGGCCGGGGCAGTCCGGCAGGGTCAGGTAACCGGGACGGCCGTCCGGCAGCGTGACGGTGACCCGGACCGGCCCGACCGTCGCCTGGCCGTTCCACTGACTGGTGTCCCCGTCGACCCGCGCGGTCACGGCGATCCCCCGCGGCGAGGCCGACGGGACGAGCGGCGCGCCGTTGGACGCCATTTCCTGGGGCCGCAAACGCTTACGCTCCATGGATTCCCCCGCCCGAGTCAGCCACCGGGGCAACCGGGGCACGAAAACCAGCGCCAGCGTCACCGCGAAGCCCAGCGGCAGCCCGATCGCGGCCGACGAGTCCCAGCCCCGGTGGAGGTGCACGGCGACGTTCAGGGCGAACAGCGCGAACCACCACCACCGCGGCCGGAAACGCCCGCTGTCCCGTTCGCCGGGATCGTGCCGGAAGCGCTCTGTGCTCAGAGTTCCACATGTCGGACACCGGCCCACCGCCGTTAGCAGGCGCGTCCCGACCTGAGAGACTGCCCACATGACCGACGCAGCGGAGTTGAGCATCCCCGACGACCTCAAGCCGGCCGACGGCCGCTTCGGCTGCGGACCCTCGAAGGTCCGCGCCGAGCAGCTCGCCAAGCTGGCCGAGTCCGGCTCCACCTACCTCGGCACGTCGCACCGCCAGAAGCCGGTGAAGTCACTGGTCGGCCGGGTGCGCGCGGGCCTGTCCGAGTTGTTCTCCCTGCCCGAGGGCTACGAAGTCATCCTGGGCAACGGCGGCACCACCGCGTTCTGGGACGCCGCGGCGTTCGGGCTGGTCCGCGAGCGCGCCCAGCACTTCACCTACGGCGAGTTCTCCTCGAAGTTCGCCACCGTGACCAACGGGGCGCCGTTCCTGGCCGACTCGATCGTCGTGAAGGCCGACGCGGGCAGCGCGCCCGAGATCGCCTACCAGTCCGGCGCCGACCTGGTCGGCTGGGCGCACAACGAGACCTCGACCGGCGTCGCGGTGCCGGTCCGCCGCCCCGAGAACAGCGAGGGCGCGCTGGTCGCGATCGACGCCACCTCCGGCGCCGGCGGCCTGCCGGTCAAGGCCGAGGACTTCGACGTCTACTACTTCGCCCCGCAGAAGTCGTTCGCCTCCGACGGCGGCCTGTGGATCGCGCTGGCCTCGCCCGCCGCGGTCGAGCGCATCGGCGAGATCGGCGGCGGCGACCGCTGGGTCCCGGAGTTCCTGTCGCTGACCACCGCGCTGGACAACTCGCGCAAGGACCAGACTTACAACACCCCCGCCGTGGCCACGCTGTTCCTGCTCGCCGAGCAGATCGAGTGGATGAACCGCGAGGGCGGCCTGGCCTGGACCACCGCGCGCACCAAGGAGTCCTCGACCCGGCTGTACGAGTGGGCCGAGAAGACCTCGTACACCACGCCGTTCGTCCAGGACCCGAGCCTGCGCTCGCAGGTGGTCGGCACCGTCGACTTCACCGACGAGGTGGACGCCGCCGCGGTGGCGAAGGCGTTGCGCGCCAACGGGATCGTCGACACCGAGCCGTACCGCAAGCTGGGCCGCAACCAGCTGCGCGTCGGCCTGTTCCCGGCGATCGACCCGGACGACATCACCAAGCTGACCCAGAGCATCGAGTACGTCGTCGAGCACCTGGGCTGAGCCCGCTCCCGGCCAACGCCGTCAAGGCCTCCTTACCTGCGTAGCACGCGGGTAAGGAGGCCTTGACGGACTTCAGGGCGCCCTTCCCCCCTGAAAGGGGCCCTTCCTCAGGCCAGCGCCTGAGTGGGCGGCAGCCGCGCCGCGCGGGCGGCCGGATAGGCCCCCGCGATCGCCCCGACCAGCGCGGCCACCGCGACCCCGCCGGCCAGCGCGAGCGGCGGCAGGATCGCCGGCCAGCCCTGGCTCAGCGCATACCCCGCGGTCACCAGCACCCCGACGAGCACCCCGACCAGCCCGCCGAGCCCGGACAGCAGCACCGATTCGGCGAGGAACTGCCCGCGCACCTGACGGCGGGTCGCGCCGAGTGCCCGGCGCAGGCCGATCTCGCGCCGCCGTTCCAGTACCGAGATCACCATCGTGTTCGCCACGCCGACGCCGCCGACCAGCAGCGCGACCCCGCCGAGCCCGAGGAACAACGCGCTGTAGCTGTTGTCGGTGATCTGTTGCGCCTCAAGCGCTTCCGACGGACGGCGGACGTTGACCTGGTCGGGCGAGGCCGGGTTGAGCGTCGCGCCGAGCACGCCCCGCACACTGTCCACTTGGGACTCGTCGGCGCGGGCGTACACGGTGCTGGCGTGGCCGTCGAAGCCCAGCAACGCCTTCGCCACGTCCCAGCCCACCAGCACCGACCGCTCCACCTCCGGCGCCAGCGGCATCGGGTCGAGGATGCCGACGACGGTGAACCAGTGCCCGCCGAGCCACACCTGCGGCGGCTTGGCCGGGTCGATGTGGTCGATCCCGAGGCGCGCGGCGGCCTCCGAGCCGAGCACCGTCACCGGGAACTTCTGGTTCGCCGCGTCCAGGAACGAGCCGGTGCGGACCTTCCCGCCGAGCACGCCGAGCAGGTCCGGCGTCGCCGCGAACACGGACAGCCCGGACGTCTCCTCGGCCGGGATGCGGTCGCTGCGCCGCACGGTCTGCGGGGTCAGCCCGAGCCCCGAAGCCGCAGTCACCGGGCCGATCCGCTTCGCCATCGCCACGGCCTCGTCCGGCAGCTTCGCCGGCTTGCCGAACAGCGTCTGGCCCGGGGCCGCGACCAGCAGGTTGGTGCCCAGCGCGGCCAGCCGGTCGTGCAGGGCCTGCGCGCTCGACGCCGGGATCGCCAGCACGGCGACCATCGCGGCGACGCCGATGGCGATGCCGAGCGCCGAGAGCACGGCGCGCACCGGGCGGGTCCGCATGCCGTGCGCGCCGAGCGTCAGCACGTCCCGCGGGCCGAGCCGAGCCGGGTCGGGCACCGGCGGCGGGGCGACGGTGATCATCGGACCACCAGCCCCGTGTCGTGGCCCGTGTCGAGCCGCAGCACACCGTCGAGCAGCTCGATCCGCCGGGGCAGCCCGGCCGCGATCTCGCGGTCGTGGGTGATCACGACGATCGTCGTGCCGTCCGCGCTCAGCTCCGCCAGCAGGCTGAGCACCGCCGCGCCGGTGCCGGTGTCGAGGTTCCCGGTCGGCTCGTCGGCGAGCAGGATCGACGGCCCGTTCACCACGGCCCGCGCGATCGCCACCCGCTGCCGCTCGCCGCCGGACAACTCGCCCGGCCGGTGCCACGCGCGGTGCCCGAGCCCGACCCGCTCCAGCGAGGCCAGCGCCCGGCGCCGCCGGTCCTTCCGCGGAACCCCGGCGTACAGCAGCCCGGTGCAGACGTTGTCGACCGCGCTGAGCCCGTCGTCGAGGAAGAACTGCTGGAACACGAACCCGATCCAGCGCGAGCGCAGGGCGGCCAGCTTCCGGTCGGGCAGGGTGGCGACGTCGTGGCCGCGCAGCTCGACCCGGCCCGCGGTCGGCCGGTCGAGCGTGCCCATCAGCTGCAGCAGCGTCGACTTCCCCGAGCCGGACGGGCCGACGATCGCCGCCAGCTCGCCCTCCTCGAGCGAAAGCGAGACGTCGCGCAGCGCGGCCACCCCGCCCGGGTAGGTGCGCGAAACCCCGTGCGCGGCGAGGACCGGGGTCACGAGGTCGTCACCACCCGCACACCGGGGGCGAGCCCGGCCCCGGAGACCTCCACCTTGCTGCCGCTGAACATCCCGGTCTTGACCGCGACCAGGTGCCGCTTCCCGTGGTCGTCGACCTCGACCGCGTAACCACCCTCGGCGAGCGCGAGCAACGCGCCGACCGGGACCGACAGGACGCCCTTGTGCACGTCCTTGGTGAACCGGACGGTCACCGGCGAGGAGTCGAGCGAGCCGGCCGCCTTCGGGTCGTCCAGGTTCACCGTGACGGTGATCGTCAACGTGCCGTTCGGCTGGCCCGAGGCGTCCTTGCCCTGCTCCGCGGTGTGCCCGACATCGGTGACCGTGCCGGTGGTCTCGGTGCCGTTGACGGTCAGGCCGACCTTGGCGCCGACCTGGGCCAGCGCCTGCTTGGCGGCGTCGAGCTTCACGGTCACCGACCGTCCGGTGCCGGTCGTCTTGAGCAGCTCGCCGGCGCCCGGCCCGCCGAGCTGGCCGGTGACCGAGGAGACGCGGATCTCGCCGGCCGCCAGCACGACGTCACCCTGCCCGAACGTGCCGGTCTGCTCGACGCCCAGCGACTTCTGCCACTTCTTCACCGCCGCCGCGGTGGCGGAGGTGAACTTCGTGTCCGGCGCGCCGAAGCCGCCGAAGCCCAGCGCCTGGAGGTTCTGCTCCAGCTCCTTGACGTCCGGGCCCTTGTCCACGCCGTCGGCCAGGTCGCGGTAGAACGGCAGGGTGCCGTAGAACAGCGGCACCGGCTTGGCGTCCACGCTGTAGACGGTCTTGCCCTGCGAGATAGTCGAGCCCGCCGCCGGCAGCGACGTGAGCGTGCCCGGTTTCCGGCCGGTGACCGAGGTTTCCGCGCCGTAGCCGAGCGTGCCGTCGACCTCCTCCGCGTCGCTCAGGTCGCTTTTGGTCACCTCGGCGGTCTCGACCTGCGGCGGCGCCGCGGCCGGACCGGAGGTGCCTTCGGCGACGCGCGTGAGGACCACGACCGAGGTCGTGCCCAGCACCACCACGGCCACGGCGACCGCGACGAACCAGCGGGCGCGACGGCGGCGTGGGCGGTCCGGTCCGGTCACTTCCCACCCGTCCCGGGTGCGGCGGGCGCGGCGGCGTCACCGAAGCCGCAGGCCTTCATCGCGGCCTCGGTCTTGGCCTGGTCCGAGCCGAGGTTGATCGTGCCGGCGTGGTTCGCGTCCGGGTCCGGCATGTCGATGCCGTGGTCACGCATGCACTGCGCCCGCTTGCGCGCCGCGTCCAGCTGCTGCGGGTCGAGCGGCTTCGGCTGGCCGCCGTTGGGCAGCAGCTTCTTGCAGGCGTCCTGCGCCTTGCTCATCTTGTCCGCGTCCGCGGCGCTGCCGGCGGGCAGTGCGATCGACATCCCGCCCGAGCCCGGTTTCGGGTCCGGCATGTCGATGCCGTTGTCCCGCATGCATTTCGCGAATTGCAACATCTGCTTTTCCTGCTCCGGGTCGGCTTTCTGCCCGCCGCCGCCCGCGTCCTTCGCCGCCGAAGTGCTCGGCGGGCCGGAAATCGACGCGACTTTGTCGTCCCCGCCGCCCCCGCCGCCACAGCCCGCCAGCAGCATCGCCGCCAGCCCCGCCACCACGACCACCTGTCGTTTCCGCATAGCTCCTCCTCCTGCCGGCCGGTCCCGGCTCCGGCCCGAAGTTCTACGGATCGGGCGATTCCGGCGGGCTAAGCGAATCCGCTTATGCGGCCCTTATCCCCCGGCCGGGCAGACTGGGCCGGTGCGCGTATTGGTAGTGGAGGACGAGCAGCTGCTGGCGGACTCGATTGCCGAGGGATTGCGCCGGTTTTCGATGGCCGTCGACGTCTGTTACGACGGCGGGCAGGCGCTGGAGCGGGTCGGCGTGCACGCCTACGACGTGGTCGTGCTGGACCGCGACCTGCCCGTGGTGCACGGCGACAAGGTGTGCTCCGCGGTGCTGGCGACCGGCGGCGAGGCGCGGGTGCTGATGCTGACCGCCGCCGCCGACATCACCGACCGCGTCGCCGGGCTCGGGCTGGGCGCCGACGACTACCTGACCAAGCCGTTCGCGTTCGCCGAGCTGGTCGCCCGCGTCCAGGCGCTGGGCCGCCGGGCGCGCCCCGCGCTGCCGCCGGTGCTGGAGCGCGGCGACGTCGTGCTCGACCTGCCCCGGCACCAGGCCGCCCGCGCGGGCCGGTTCCTGCCGTTGTCCCCGAAGGAGTTCGCCGTGCTGGAAGTGCTGATGCGGGCCGAAGGCACGGTGGTGAGCGCCGAGGACCTGCTGGAGAAGGCGTGGGACGAGCACGCCGACCCGTTCACCAACGCCGTGCGGGTGGCGGTGATGACGCTGCGCCGCAAGCTCGGCGAGCCGCCGGTGATCGAGACCGTGCCCGGGGCCGGCTACCGGTTCGGCGCGTGAGGCGCCCCCGGCTGTCGGTCCGCAACCGGCTCACCGCGATGTACGGCGGCCTGTTCCTGCTCGCCGGGCTCGTGCTGCTGCTGATCAACTACGCGCTGGTGAACGGCTCGCTGCCGGACGCCGGCCAGTTCGCCACGACGGCGGTCCAGGGGACCCGGGCCGAGGCCGCGGGTGTCGCCCTCGCGCCGGCCATCCCGGTGGAGCACACGCCGTCGAGCCTCAAGCTCGTGGCGGCCACGCAGGCGGCGATCACGGACTACCGCTCGGCGACGCTGTCCACCCTGCTCGTCGGGTCCGCCGTCGCGCTGCTCGTCGCGGCCGCGCTGGCCGTGTTCTTCGGCTGGGTGATGGCGAGCCGCACGCTGCGGCCGCTGCACACGATCACCTCGACCGCCCGCAAGCTCGAGGCCGGCCGGCTCGACCGGCGGATCAACCTCGACGGCCCCGAGGACGAGCTGAAGGAGCTGGCCGACACCTTCGACGGCATGCTCGACCGGCTCGGCGAGTCCTTCGACAGCCAGAAACGCTTTGTCGCCAACGCTTCCCACGAGCTGCGGACCCCGCTCGCCGTGCAGCGGACGCTGATCGAAGTGGCGTTGGCCGACCCCGAGGCCGGCCCCGAGCTGCGCAAGCTCGGCGAGCACCTGCTGCTGACCAACGAGCGCAGCGAGCGCATGATCGAGGGCCTGCTGGTGCTGGCGCGCAGCGACCGCGGGCTGCCCTCGCGCTCGCCGGTGCGGCTGGACAAGGTCGTCCGCACCGTGATCACCGCGACCGCCGCCCAGGCCGAGGAGGCCGGCGTCGTGGTCGAGGCGAACCTGCGCGCGCGGACCGTGGCCGGCGACCCGGTGCTGCTCGAACGCCTGGTGACGAACCTTGTGGTCAACGCGATCACGTACAACTCCCGCGGCGGCTGGGTGCACGTCGAGATCAGCGGCGACCCGGCGCTGACCGTCCGGAACTCGGGCCCGGTGGTGCCGGCGGACGCGGCGGCCACGCTGTTCGAACCGTTCCGGCGGCTCGCCGCCGAGCGGACCGGCAACTCGCGCAACGCCGGCCTCGGGCTGTCGATCGTGCGCTCGGTCGCCGAGGCGCACGACGGCGAAGCGTCGGCCAGGCCGGGCCCGCGGGGCGGGCTCGTGGTCGAGATCCGCTTGCCGCCCAGCGGGTTTTCCACTCATTCGTGACAGAACGTGGTCGGCGTGTCACGCGATCCGCCGACCCGGCCGGGCTGAGAGAATGTCGAAGATCAAATCGAAAAGACAGCAAGCGGGTGAAGCATCGGCGCGCCTCGCACGTCAAGTCGACGCGCCGATCTAACGTAAGCACCCACAAAGGTGAAGATCGGGGAGGCGAGAAATGCGGGCGCTACGGGTGATCGGGCTGCACGAGGACGGCAAGTCCATCGTGCTCGAAGACCCGGCGAGCCGTACGCGCTTCCTGCTCCCGGCCGATGAGAGACTGCGCGCGGCGGCGAGGGGTGACATCGCCCGGCTGGGCCAGATCGAAATCGAGTTGGAGAGCCAGATGCGGCCACGCGAGATCCAGGCGCGAATCCGCGCGGGAGAGTCCGTCGAGCAGGTGGCGGGCGGTTCCGGCGTTTCGGCGCAGCGCGTCGAGCGCTTCGCCTACCCCGTGCTGCTCGAGCGCTCCCGCACCGCGGAGCTGGCGCAGAGCGCGCACCCCGTCCGCGAGGACGGCCCCGACGTGCAGACCCTCGGCGAGGTGATCGCGTACGCGTTCGGCGTCCGCGGCCACGACTACACCCAGGCCAAGTGGGACTCCTGGCGCGGCGACGACGGCAAGTGGGTCGTCGTGCTGCGGTGGAAGGCCGGCCGCTCGGACAACCGCGCGCACTGGTCGTTCGCCCCCGGCGCGCACGGCGGCACCGTGCAGGCGCTGGACGAAAACGCCGAAGTCCTGCTGAACCCCAACGCCTACCGCGCCCCGCGCACGGTCCGCGCGCTGGAGCCGGCCCGCGACACCGCGGTCCAGCCGACGCTCGACTCCGCCTCGGCCGACGAGGTGCGCGTGATCGAAGCGCCCACCCGCCCGGACGAGGGCGAAGAGGACGACACGCGCGAGATCCCGCGCGTTCCGCCGTCCGATGACTCTGACGACGCTGCCGGCGCCGAGTCCGACGAGGGCCAGCGCACGAAGGCCAAGAAGAACCACCCGATCGTGCCGTCGTGGGAGGACGTCCTGCTGGGCGTCCGCTCGCAGCGCGGTTAGTCCCCGACCAGCGCGGCCAGGGCTTTCGGCGCGGCCAGGCGGTAGGCGTCGCGGACGATCCGGTCCACCTCGGCCCAGTCGACGTCCACGTCCAGCCGCACCCCGAGCCAGCCGTGGTGCCCCACGTACGGCGGCCGGAAGAACCGGTCCGGCTCGGTGCGCACGAGTTCCTCCTGCGCGCCGGGCGGGGCCGGGCACCAGAACGCGAGCCGCCCGTCCCCGTGGTGGTTGTCGGCGAACCGGACGAACGCCTTCTTCTCGCGGACGAACCAGGTCGGCTCGCCGTGGCTGATTCGCTCGGAAGCCTCGGGCAGGGCGAGGCAGCGTTTCCGGAGTTCGTCCACGGGCGCCATCGCGTCAGTATCGGCCGGGCCGCGGTCTTCGGCCACCGTTTCAGAAGACGATCACCAGCACGCCGACCCAGGCCGCCACGAGCCCGACCCCGGCGCCGAGCACCGCCCAGCGCAGGATCGGCAGGTTGCGGCCCAGCCAGAGCGACGGCGTGATCCCGCCGGTGACCACGAGGGCGGCCAGCACGGCGAGCCATCCGCTGGTCTCGCGCGCGAGCGTGCCCGCCAGCGCGAGCATCGCGACCACCACGAGCACGGTGGCGAACGCGGACACCGTCAGTCCCGTGAACCACGGCACCGGTTCGCGGCGGTGCCGGGCGCGCCGCGGCTCGCGTTCGCCGGGCGCCGGCGGCGGGGGCTCCACCACCGTTTCCACTCCCGAAACCGGGTCGACGAACCGCACCTGGGTCCCCATCACCGCGGCCAGCCGTCCGGCGAGCTGACGGCCGCGCTGCGAAACCACCGAGCCCGCGACCTCAGTCTCCGGCCCGGTGCGCGACACCGCCGAGGCGACGCGCGCCCATTCGTGCAGCGCCTGCGCCAGGTCGGCACCGATCGCGAGCCGGCGCGGGTCGACCTCGCGCGCGTGCTCGCCGCCCGGACCGGCGAGCACCGCGCGCTCGCCGCGGATCCGCAGCTCCATAGTGTCCTTCCGCGCCGGTGAATCACTATCAGCGTGTGCCACCTTAGTAGTGGGCGTGCCCACGGCGTGGCACCTCGTCAGCTGGTGGCGGCCACCTCGTGGAACGCGACGGCGGCCGCGGTGGCGACGTTCAGCGAGTCGACCCCCGGCACCATCTCGATCCGCACGGCCAGATCGGCGGCCGCGATCGCGTCGGCCGACAGCCCCGGCCCCTCGGCGCCGAGCAGCAGCGCGATGCGGCCCGGCACCCGGGCGCGCAAACCTCGCAACGGCACCGAATCGGCCCGCGGGGTGAGCGCGGCGACCCGGAACCCGTTTTCCCGCAGCATATCCAGCCCGCCGGGCCAGTTGTCGAAGGTCGCGAACGGCACTCGCAGCACGTGCCCCATCGAGACGCGGACGCTTCGCCGGTACAGCGGATCGGAGCAGCCGGGCGCGAGCAGCACCCCGTCGACGCCGAGCGCGGCGGCGTTGCGGAACAGCGCGCCGAGGTTCTCGTGGTCCCCGACCCCTTCCAGCACGGCGAGCACGCCCGCGCCCGCGACCACCTCGTCCACCGTCGGCGGCACGGGACGATCGGCGACGGCCAGCACCCCGCGGTTGAGGTGGAAGCCGACGACTTCGGCCATCGTCTCCGCGGATGTGACATATGCCGGCGCGTCGACTCCCTCGAGCTCGTCCGCCAATTCGCGGAATCGCCGTTCCACGCCGAGCAATGCTCGCACCGGATAACGCGAAGCGAGCATCCGCCCGACCACCACGGTCCCCTCGGCGATCACCAGTCCCCGCCCACCGGGACGGTCCGGGCGCCGGTCCGCTGTGGACAAGTCACGGAAGTCGTCGAGCCCCGGATTCGCCCGGTCCTCGGTGAAGATCAGTTCGGCCACCCGCACAGTCTGACATCCGCCCTCAGCCCGCCCGGCTGGTCCGAACGACGGGCATTCCCTGGTACGAACGGGGGGTTTTTGCAGTGAGTTAACCCGCCGTGACAGAGAGCACCAGTTTGGCCGCTAGCCCGCCGTGGCCCGCTGTGCAACGGTGGGCGCCCTGGCAGTCCCCGCCCGGACACCCGCGGATCGCAGCCAAGGAGCGCGTCACACATGGGTACGGATCTCTCGGCCGCACCGTCGGTTCACCTCGACCGCGGACGGTATCGCCGTAAGGTCCAGCGTTGTCTCGACACGTTGGCCCGAATGCTCACGGATGGGAGCTTTTCCTTTCCCCGCAAGAACATCGGGCTCGAAGTGGAGTTGAACCTGGTCGACGGCCGGCTGCGCCCCTCGATGACCAACACCGCGGTGCTGGAGGCGATCGACGATCCGTCCTTCACCACCGAGCTGGGCCAGCACAACCTCGAGCTGAACGTGCCGCCGCGGCCGCTGGCCGGGGATTCGGCTCTACAGCTGGAAGACGACCTTCAGGCGTACCTCGGCAAAGCGGCGGAGAAGGCCACCGACACGGGCTCGACGCTGGCCATGATCGGCATCCTGCCCACCCTGCGCCAAGAGCACTTCGATCAAAAATGGCTCACCAACAAAACGCGGTATTCGTCACTCAACGACCAGATTTTCGCCGCCCGCGGCGAGCGGATCTCGCTTTCCATGGAGGGCGCGGCGCTTCCCGGCGCGCAGCCGGAAAGGCTCCGCAGCTATTCGGAATCCATTCTTCCGGAAGCCGCGTGCACCTCGGTTCAGCTGCACCTGCAGGTCGCGCCCGAGGAATTCGCGGCGCACTGGAACGCGGCGCAGTGCCTGGCCGGCGTGCAGATCGCGCTCGCCGCGAATTCGCCGTTCCTGCTCGGCAAGGCGCTCTGGCACGAGACGCGCATCCCGCTGTTCCAGCAGGCCACCGACACGCGGCCGGAGGAGCTGAAGAACCAGGGCGTGCGCCCGCGGGTGTGGTTCGGCGAGCGGTGGATCACGTCGATCTTCGATCTGTTCGAGGAAAACGTCCGGTACTTCCCCGGGCTGCTGCCCGAGACCGACGGTGAGGACCCGATCGAAACGCTGGAGGCGGGCCAGGCGCCGAAGCTCACCGAGCTGCGGATGCACAACGGCACCATCTGGCGCTGGAACCGGCCGGTGTACGACGTGGTCGACGGCCTGCCGCACCTCCGGGTGGAGAACCGCGTGCTGCCGGCCGGGCCGACCGTGGTGGACATCGTTGCCAATGCGGCGTTTTTCTACGGCGCGCAACGGGCGCTGGCCGAGCAGGAGCGGCCGGTGTGGACGCAGATGTCGTTCCAGGCCGCGGAGGAGAACCTGTACGCGGGCGCGCGCAAGAGCTTCGACGCGCAGCTGTACTGGCCGGGCATCGGCTGGATCCCGCCGGACGAGCTGGCGTTGCGCGTGTTGCTGCCGCTGGCGCACGAGGGCCTGCGCCGTTCCGAAGTCTCCGATGAGGCCCGGGTGAAGTACCTCGGCATCATCGAGCGCCGGTGCCTGGCGCGGCGCAGCGGCTCGACCTGGCAACGGGATTACGTGCAGCGCGCGCAGAACCGCGGCGACGACCGGGAGACGGCGCTGAACCGGATGCTGGGCCGCTACCTGGAGCTGTCCGCGAACGGCGACCCCGTGCACACCTGGCCGCTCGCCGACTGAGCGGCGCCGTGAAAGACTCGTGAGTGTCTACGACGGTTCTAACCGTCATAGACACTCACGAGTCTTGGGGTGAAGCGGATGCCGAAGGTGCTCGGCGGCTCGATCGAGGCGCACCGGCGCGAGGTCCGCGCCCGGGTGTTCGACGTGCTGCGCGCGCAGCTCTACGAGCGCGGCTTCGACGCGATCACGCTGTCCGGCATCGCGGCGGAGGCCGGGCTCGGCCGCACCGCGCTGTACAACCACTTCCCGGACAAGGAAAGCCTGCTCGTCGCCTTCGTGGAGGACGAGGCCGCGCGGTACGTCACGCGGCTGCGCGAGGCGGTCGAGGCGGAGGCCGACCCGGTCCGGCAGCTCGCCACGTTCGTCCGGCTTCAGCTGCGTGTGCTCGCCGAATACCACCTGCCGCCGGGCGGGGCGCTGGAGTCGGCGCTCGCGCCCTCGGCGTACCGGCGGATCAGCGCGCACGCCGACCCGATCACCGGGCAGCTGCGCGCGGTGCTGCTCGCGGGCGTCGACGCCGGCTGCTGGCCGGCCCAGGACGTGGACGTCGTCATCCCGATGGTGACCGCCGCGCTGGGCAGCCGGCAGGTGATCGACGTGCCCGCCGACCAGCTGGACGCCGCGATCGAGGCGGCCGTCGGCTTCGTCCTGCGGGCCCTCGGGACGAGTGAAGTTCCGGATCCACGTCCGATTTAGGGTAGCCTAAGCCGCGTTCGTGCCCTACGATCTTTCTGACAGGCTGTCAGATCGATCGCTGGAGGCGTCTTCATGTCGGTGACCACGGACCTCGACACCCGCCCGTTCTCCGCGACGCTGCGCGCCTCGACCAGGGTGCTGCACGACCGGGCCAACCACTCCGGCTACATGAACGCGCTGCTGGGCGGCGAGCTGTCCCTGGCCGGGTACACCCGGCTGGCGATCCAGTACTACTTCATCTACCAGGCGATCGAGCAGGCCAGCGACCGGATGGCGGCCGACTCCGTCGGCGGCGAGTTCGTGTTCGACGAGCTGCGCCGGCTGCCCGCGCTGGAGACCGACCTGGCCCACCTCGTCGGCCCGGGCTGGCGGACCGAGATCCGGCCGCTCGCGAGCACGGAGGCGTACGCGGCGCGCGTCGGCGAAGCGGCTTCGTGGGGCGGCGGCTACGTCGCGCACCACTACACGCGCTACCTCGGCGACATCGCCGGCGGGCAGGTCATCCGCCGTCTGCTGGAGAAGAAGTTCGGCCTCGACCAAGCGGGGACGATGTTCTACCACTTCGACGAGATCGGCAGCGCCCCCGCGTTCCGCGACCGCTACCGCGCGAAGCTGGACACCGCCCCGTGGAGCGAAGAAGAGCGCGCTCGGGTGATCAACGAGACGGCCGTGGCGTTCGAGTGCAACGTCGCCGTTTTCGACGAGCTGGCCACGGACCTCGACCGTTACCGGGTCGCCTGACGCCCCGGCGGATGAGCCCGGTCACAGCCGGTTGACCTCCAGTTTGGTCGAGGTACAAGGCTTGGTTTCACAGGGGATGCCCCCGGGTAGGCCCCTGACGAACGAGTGGTCCCACCCTGTGGTGACGACACCGCCCCCGCTCGCCGGGGAGGTGGGTGTGCTACTAGGTTCGGTAGTAGAAACTTGTGTCGAAGACAGAAGGAGGGCCAATGGCCCGGTACGAGCTGCCCGATCTCGACTACGACTACAGCGCGCTCGCGCCGCACATCTCGGGCGAGATCAACGAGCTGCACCACAGCAAGCACCACGCGACCTACGTCAAGGGCGCGAACGACACGCTGGACAAGATCGCCGAGGCGCGTGAAGCCGGCGACTTCGGCAACATCGTCGGCCTGGAGACCACGCTGGCCTTCAACCTGGCCGGCCACGCCAACCACGTCGTGTGGTGGAAGATCCTCTCGCCCGAAGGCGGCGACAAGCCGACCGGCGAGCTGGCCGCCGCGATCGACGAGGCGTTCGGGTCCTTCGACAAGTTCAAGGCCCAGTTCACCGCGGTCTCGACCACGATCCAGGGCAACGGCTGGGGCGCGCTGTCCTGGGACCCGATCGGCAAGACGCTGATCACCCAGCAGCTGCGCGACCACCACAACAACCTGATCCTGCCGACCACGCCGATCCTGCTGGTCGACGTGTGGGAGCACGCGTTCTACCTGGACTACAAGAACGTGAAGCCGGACTACGTCAAGGCCCTGTGGAACATCTTCAACTGGGCCGAGATCAGCAAGCGCTTCGACAACGCGGTGGCCGGCGGCAACGGCCTGCTGCTCGGCTGAGTTCTCGCTGCTGACGCCGACCGGGGTCCTCCCTTCAGTGGGAGGGCCCCGGTTTTCGCTTGACCTGGAGTGCACTGGAGGTGTGAGAGTGGGGGCATGGACGTCGATGCCTACCTGGCCCGCCTCGATCTTGCCCTGCCGGTGGCCGCGGATCTGGCCGCCCTGCGCGTGCTGCAAGCGCGCCACCTCGAGCGGGTGCCGTTCGAGAACCTGAGTGTGCACCTGGGTGAGCCGATCGAGCTCACCCAGGACGCGCTGTTCGACAAGATCGTCCGCCGCCGCCGCGGTGGCTTCTGCTACGAGCTGAACGGCCTTTTCGCCGCGCTGCTGCGTGAACTCGGCTTCGCCGCCACCTTGCACGGCACCCAGGTCTTCCACGCCGACGGCACCCCCGGCGTCCCGCTGGACCACGCCGCGATCATCGTGCAGCTGGACGAGCCGTGGCTGGTGGACGTCGGCTTCGGCAGCTTCAGCCAGGCGCCGCTGGCCCTCTCGGCCGTCGCGCCGCAGCCGGACGCCGAGGGCGAGTTCCTCATGCTCGACGCCCCGCACGGCGACATCGACGTGCTGCGCGACGGCAAACCGGTCTACCGCCTGGAACGCCGCCCCCGGACGCTGCCCGACTTCGTCCCGATGGCGTGGTGGCACTCGACCTCGCCGGCTTCGCACTTCACCCGGACGCTGACCTGCTCGCGCCCCACCTCGCAGGGCCGTGTGACCCTCTCGGGCGACCGCCTGATCGAAACCGTGGACGGCGTGCGCCACGAGGTCCTGCTGCCCTCGGAATCCGCCGTGCGCCTGGCCTACCGCGTGTACTTCGGCATGTCCCTGCCGCGGCTGCCCCTGCAGCCGGGTGACCACCCCTTGACGACACCGGTCCCGGACCCGACCATGAACCGGACTTGAGGAGCTCTTGGGGTTTCTCGATGAGCAGCTCGTCAAATGAACGGAGCCCCACCCCCGGGGTTCCCGGTTGTGAGGCTCCGTCCGTTCCCGAACTGACTGCCGCTCCCACCACGAAGCGGACGTGTATGAGGTTAGCCTAACCTCAGCAAGATCCGCAACCCCGTCCTGCCGGAGACCCGGGTCTCACTCGTTCGGGTGTGGATCATTTCCGCGCACCGAGCAGCAAAAGGCCCCCTCACCTGCGGCAAGGGGGCCATGACGCGCTCCAGGATCAGACGCGTTCGCGTTTCAGCACCCGCAGCCCGTTGCCGAACCGGCGAACCGGCAGGCTCACGCCGCCGCGGCGGATGAGGACCAGGGCGCAGACCACGGCGGCCACCAGCGAGACCGCGCCGCCGATGTAGAACGGCGAGCGGCCGCCGAAGGCGTCGGCCATCCAGCCCGTCATGGGGCCGCCGATGGGGTTGCCGCCGATCAGGACGAGCACGTAGATGCCCATCACGCGGCCGCGCATCTCCGGCGAGACCGACGTCTGCACCAGTGCGTTCGCGGTGTTCAGGAAGGTGATCGTGGCGAAGCCGAGCGGGATCAGGCCCAGGCCGAACGCCAGGTAGGTCGGCATGAACGCGGTGATGAATTCGAACAGGCCCAGCAGCGCGCCGGAGATCAGCATCAGCCGGACCCGCGGGCGGCTCTTGATCCCGCGCCGCGCGGAGGCCAGCGCGCCCGTGAAAGTCCCCACCGCGACGAGCGTGGACAACAGCCCGTAACCGTCGGCCTGGGTGTGGAAGACGTTCGCCGCCACGATCGGCAACGAGGTGAAGTAGGTGATCCCGAACGTGCTGACGAAGAACATCAGCACCATCACCGTCACCAGGTCGGAGCGGTGGCGCACGTAGCGCAGGCCCTCCATCAGCTGGCCCTTCGCGCGCGGGACCACCGGGCCGCGGAACAGCTTGGCCGGGTTCATCAGCGCCAGCCCGGCGACCACGGCGACCGTGCTCACCGCGTTCGCGATGAACAGCCAGCCGGTGCCCACCCAGGTGATCGCGAAGCCGGCGATCGCCGGGCCCACGATGCGCGCCATGTTGAAGATCGAGGAGTTCAGCGCGACGGCGTTGGTGATCTGGCTGCGGCCCACCATCTCGGCGACGAACGACTGCCGGGTCGGCACCTCGATCGCGGAGGTCACGCCGAGCAGCACACACAGCAGGTAAACGTGCCAGAGCGCGACCACCCCGGTCAGGTCGAGCAAGCCGAGCGACGCGGCCAGCACGGTGTTCACGACCTGGATGACGATCAGCATCCGCCGCTTGTCGACGCGGTCGGCGAGCACGCCGGCCCACAGCGAGAGCAGTACCGTCGGGGTGAACTGCAGCGCGACCGCGATGCCGAGCGCGAGCGGGTTGTTGCCGCTGAGGGTGAACACCAGCCAGTCCTGCGCGATGCGCTGCATCCAGGTGCCGATGTTCGAGATCACCTGGCCGCTGAAGAACAGCCGGTAGTTGCGCACCCCGAGCGAGGAGAACATCCCCCGCGTCTTGGACTTCGCCGGAGCGGGCGCCGATTCCGCCGGCGGCGCCCCGGCGCCAGCTGGCAGTTCCGGTATCCCGGGGTGGTCTGGACCAGGTGGGGAGGAGGTCGGCGGGCACGACGGCGCCGGTGCCGTTTCCCGGGTAGCAGTGGTATCGGCCGTACTGTCTGTTTCGCTACCCGTGGTGGTCACCGGTGTTAGTTCCCCGCCATCCTGTCGATGATCTCAGCGGCGCGGGAGAGCACGTCCAGCTCTTCCTCGCCGAGTTCGGCCAATTGCCGGTCCAGCCACGCCTCCCGCACCAAGATGGCTTTGCGCACGTACGCGAGCCCGTCCTCGGACAGCTCGACGATGGCCTGCCTGCCATCGGTCGGGTGCGGACGCCGCTCGACGAACCCCATCTCCTCGAGCGCGGCGATCACCCTCGTCATCGAGGGCGGCTGGACGCCTTCCTTCGCGGCGAGCTGGCCCGGGGTCAGCGCACCGCACTTGTGCAAGGTGGACAGCGCGGCGACCTGCGTCAACGTGACGTCGTCGCCCACTCGCTGGGCCCGGAGCCGGCGGTTGAGCCGGACCACCGCGAGACGCAGGCGGCTCGCGAGGGAGCGCTCGTGCGTGTCGCCGGACATATAGTTAGCATACCTTACGAAAATGGCGCGCCAGGGTGAACCCCGCCACCCGGCATGATCACCGTCAGTTCAACACGGACTGGATCGGCCCGACGGCGAAGTACGCGACGAAGGCCACCGCGATGATCCACATCAGCGGGTGGACCTGCCGGGCCTTGCCCGTCGCCGCGCGGATCACCACGTAGCTCACGAAGCCGGCGCCGATGCCGTTGGCGATCGAGTACGTGAACGGCATGACCACGATCGTCAGGAACGCCGGCAGCGCGATCGAGAAGTCGGTGAAGTCGATTTCCTTGACCTGCGTCATCATCAGCGCGCCCACGACCACCAGCGCCGGCGCGGCGGCCTCCACCGGCACCACCTGGTACAGCGGCGTCAGGAACATCGCGGCCAGGAACAGCACGCCCGTGACGACGTTCGCCAGGCCCGTGCGCGCGCCCTCCGCGATACCGGACGCGGACTCCACGAACACCGTGTTCGAGCTGGCCGAGCCGAAGCCGCCGGCCGCGCCCGCGAGGCCCTCGACGAACAGCGCCTTGCCGACGTTCGGCAGCTGGCCGTCCTTGCCGATCAGGCCGGCTTCCTTGCCCAGCCCGGTCATCGTGCCCATGGCGTCGAAGAAGTCGGCCAGCACCAGCGTGAACACGAGCAGCACCACGGTGATGATCGGCAGCCGGCTCCAGGCGCCGAACGAGACGTCGCCGACCAGCGACAGGTTCGGCAGGCCGACCACCTGGCCGGGCAGCGCCGGGTAGCCGAGGTTCCAGCCCTTCGGGTCGGTGCCGTTCGACGGCCCGGCCTTCACGATCGCCTCGACCACGATCGCCAGCACGGTCGAGGTCAGCACCCCGATGAGGATCGCGCCCTTGACCTTCTTGGCCACCAGGATGGCGGTGAGCAACAGGCCGACCACGAACACGGCCGTCGGCCACGACGCGATCGAGCCGTTGATGCCGAGGCCCACCGGGACCGTGGTGTGCGCGTCGTCCGGCAGCCGGCGCACGAACCCGGCGTCGACCAGGCCGATCAGGCAGATGAACAGGCCGATGCCCACCGCGATCGCCGACTTCAGCGCCGGCGGCACCGCGCGGAACACCGCCGTCCGGAAGCCGGTGAGCACGAGCAGCACGATGATCACGCCCTCGATCACCACCAGGCCCATGGCCTCGGGCCAGGTCATCTGCGGGGCGATGGTGACCGCGAGCAGGCTGTTGATGCCGAGGCCGGTGGCGATGGCGAACGGGTAGTTCGCGACCAGTCCCATCAGGATCGTCAGCACGCCGGCGACCAGCGCCGTGACGGCCGCGACCTGCGGCACCGGCAGGATGTTGCCCAGCACGTCCTTGTGTGCGGACGGGGTACTGGCCGAGAAACTGCCGATGATCAACGGGTTCAGCACCACGATGTAGGCCATGGTCACGAACGTGACGACGCCGCCGCGGATCTCGCGGCCCGCGCTCGAACCCCGTTCGGTGATCTTGAAGAACCGGTCCAGAGTGGACACGCCGCGCTCTTCCGGCCGCTGCGACTGCTCCGACATCCGCCTGCCTATCTCTGTGCTGTGTGCCCGGCCGGCCGCCGCGGGAGAAGCTTCGCGGGCGTGGCCCCGGGGGTACCCTTCACCATGTGGATGAACCGATCAATTCCCCGGAGGTTACGGGCTCGTTGCGGCACACGCCGGACCTGCCGAAGCGGCTGACCGACCTGACCCCGGTCGTGATCGTAGGCACCTCGGCGTGGCTGGTCGCGCTGGTGGTCCTGTTCTTCGTGGCCCAGGGCGTGTGGGTGTGGACCGCGTTCGCGGGAATCGTGCTCGGCTTCATCGGCTTCGGCATCATCTTCTGGCAGCGCGCGGCCGCCCGGCGCGGCTCGAAGTCGGCTCAGCGGGTCTGAGGCCCGGCGGAAGTTCCCAGTGCCGGACGCAGGTTGATCTTCGTATCATCGAGGTATGACCGAACTCCGTGCCCTCGGCTCGTCCTCCCTCCGTGTTTCGTCGTTCTGCCTGGGCGGCAACGTCTTCGGCTGGACCGCCGACGAGAAACAGTCGGCCGCGGTCCTGGACGCCTACACCGGGTCGGGCGGCAATTTCGTCGACACGTCCGACTCGTACATGAACTACTTCCCCGAGCAGGGCAACCAGCCGGGCCAGTCCGAGACCATCATCGGCGACTGGCTCGCCCGCCGCGATCGCGACAGCGTGGTCGTCGCGACCAAGGTCGGCGACCACCCGGACTATCTGGGCCTGGAGCCCGCCACCATCAAGGCCGCCGCCGACGAGTCCCTGCGGCGCCTGCGCACCGATCACATCGACCTCTACTACACCCACTTCGACCGGGACGAGTCCATCCCGGTCGAAGACATCATCACCGCGCTCGACGAGCTCGTGCGGTCCGGCAAGGTGCGTGCCATCGCGGCGTCCAACATCAGCCCCGAACGGCTCTCGGCATCGCTGGCCTTCTCCGACCGCGAGGGCTTGGCCCGTTACGTGGCGCTGCAGCCGCAGTACAACCTCGTCTCGCGTGACACCTACGAAGGCCCGAAGCGGGACATCGTGCAGCGTGAAGGGCTGGCCTGCGTTCCGTACTTCGCGCTCGCCTCCGGGTTCCTCACCGGCAAGTACCGTCCCGGCAGGACGATCGAGAACGTGCGGGCCATCCCGGGCATGGCCGGCGGCTACGCCGACACCGAGCGCGGCGTGAAGGTGCTCCAGGCTCTGGAGAACGTCGCGACAGCGCACGGCGTCGAGATGGCCACGGTGGCCATGGCCTGGCTCGCGCGGCAGCCGACGGTCACCTCGCCGATCGCGTCCGCCCGCACCGTCGAGCAGCTGCCGGCTCTGTTCGCGATGGACGAGGTGCAGCTGTCGGACGCGGAGCTGGCGGCTCTGACCACCGCCTCGGCCTGACCGCTGAAGACTCGTGAGTGGCTATGACGGTTAGAACCGTCATAGCCACTCACGAGTCCTTCTAGTTCAGCAGGGTGCGGGGCGAAGGGTCGTCGAGCAGCGCGGTGATGCGGTAACGCTCCGCCCAGTGCCCGGTGGCCCAGGCGAACGCCCGCGCCAGTCCCTCCGAGGTGTCCGCCGCGTGCAGCCGCCCGTCCGTCCACCACGGAACGTCGTGGTCCGAGCCGTCCAGCGTGACGGTCAGCGAATCGTGCAGCAGCGGGCCGCCGTCCGGCAGCACCAGGCCGAGCTGGTCGGCGACCAGCCGCAACGCGGGCAGGTCGGACCACAGCACGTACTCGCCGTCGCTGGTGACCTCGGCCGTCAGGCTGGAGGCCAGCGGCAGGTCGAGCAGTTCGGCCAGGCGCTCGGGCTCCTCGGTCGCGGCGACGATCCGGGCGGCGTCCAGCGCCGCGGCGGGCCAGGGCACGTCGAGGACCACGGCCTGCTCGGCCTCGGCCACGGACCCGTCGGCGACGCGGACCCGGACCGGCGCGCCCAGCTCCTCGACGTCCACATCGGACTCCACGAGCGCGCGGTGCGCCCGGGCGGCCAGGCCCGGCGCGAGCGTGCGGCCGGCGTCACCCAGCCGGTCGAGCAGATCGGCCGCGTCCTCCACAGTAGACAGACCCAGTCCGGTCCGGACGCCGGCGGCGAGCAGAAGGTCTTCACTGAGGCCCAGATCGGGCACCTCGTCGTACAGCCCGGTCAGCTCGGCGGCCTCGGGCAGCCGCCACGAGCCCGGTGCCTCACCGGCCAGCAGCGCGTACCGGGCGAGCCACCAGCGGGCGTGCCCGTCGGGGGTGTGCAGCGCCTGCCAGGTCTCGGGCCGGGCGGCCAGCAGCCGGAGCGCGGCGGGCCACGCGTCGTCGGCGACCAGGTCGAGGTCGCGGATCGCCGCGACGGTCAGCGGCGGCCGTTCCAGCGAGTCCCACCAGGACTCCTCGTCGGGCAGGCCGTGGTCGGGCTCGTGCGGATCCTCGTCGCGGACCACGGCGAACGAGTCCAGCACCCCGGTGGCGACCAAAGTGGACTGGGGCCAGTCCTCGGCGAACTCGTCGTCGAGGACGGACATCGCCCCGTCCTCTTCGAACACCTCCGGGTCGAAGACGTCCAGCAGCGGTGATTCGGGGAGCACGAGCTCGTCGGCGCGCCGCCAGCCGTCCTCGGCGGGCAGCGCGAGCGCGCCCGCCCAGTCCGGGGCCTGGTCCCCGCACTCGGCGATCAGCCGGAGCACGGCGCCGGCGAGGTTCATCCCGTCCATTCCGGACCGGACGTCCTCGACACTGCGCTCCACTGCGAACTGCACCTGGTCGGCTTCGAGCAGCTGCTGGGCGTCGGCATGCTTGGCACCAAGGCGTTCCAGCAACGGGTGCGCGGCCGTCGGGTGCACCAGGCGCAGGCCCGGTACGTCCACATCGGACAGAAGCGCGAGCAGCTCGTTCGAGCCGTCCACGAGCAGCGCGCCCCGCGCACCGGGCAGGGTGCGGCCGTCGGAGAGCGGGACGGGCAGGCCGTCGAGCTGGGCCGGCGAGACGTCGTGCGTGTCGACCGCGATCGCCAGCGCCGCGTAGAGCCGGTGCCACCACTCGGGTTCACGACTGATCCCGGTCAGCAGCTCCAGCACGTCCTCGATGGTGAGCGGCTGAGCCGAGACCGGCTTGAGCACGCGGGCCGCGCCCGGCGGGGCGGGCACCAGCCCGGGCACGAGGTCGGCCAGCAGCGGCGGCAGCCCGGGCACGTCCACGTCGAGCACCCGCGCCTGCCGCCCGCTGATCTCCGCGCCGTCCTCGGTGGACAGCCAAGGCTCTTCGGACAGCACGGCGAAAACCAGGTCGCGCAGCTGAGCGTCCACTGTGGAGCGAGGGAACCCGGCGGCGGGGACGAGCGCGAAACGGTGCTCCGCCGGGATCGCGCGGACGAGGCCGACGTAGTCCTTCGCGGCCGCCTCCAGCGCCGCGGTCAGGGCCGCGCCGGGCAGCACGCGCCGCCGTGACGGCTCGACGGGCACCGGCGCGATGAGCCGCGCGGGCAGCGAAAGCGCGTCGTCGGTGGGGGTCGGGGCGTGGAGGACGTCCTCCTCCAGCGGCAGCGGCACGCCATCGGAGTCGACCGGGATGGCCCAGCCCTCGTGCGTCAGCCAGCTACGGTCGCCGCCCGGGCCGCGGATCTCGACGAGCTGGTCGCCGCTGCGCGTCCAGACCCGGCCGTCGACGTCGACCTCCGCCAGCCACGGCAGCGCCAGCAGCAGGTCCGGGATCTCGGCGGCGAGGCCGTCGAGCAGGGCTTTGCCGGATTCCGGGTCGCGCAGCGGCAGCCGGACCTCGGTGTCGTACCCGGCGGGCGGTTGCTCGTCGGTCGGCCAGAGCAGGCGCAGCACCGGGACTTCGCCGTCCCGCCGCGCTTCCCGCCGCGTGCGCCCGGCGGAGAACGCGACCCCGCCGGTGGTCGAAACCACCCGCGGCTCGTCGGTGACGGTCAGCACTGCGGCGAACCCGACACCGAATCGTCCGACCGTGTCCTGCTGTTCCTTCGCCGAAGCCCGCAGCGAAGCCAGCGACTCGACCCCGCGGGTGTCCAGCGGGGCGCCGGTGTTCGCCACCCGCAACTCACCGTCCACAACAGACACCCGGACCCGCCCGGGCGTCTTGGCCGCGAACGCCGCGTCGGCCGCGTTCTGCGCCAGCTCGACGAACAGCCGATCCCGATACGCCCCGACCCGCAGGTCCCGCTCGGCGTTGGTGTCCTCGGTGAACCGTGTCGGGGAGTCCAGCCACGCGCGCAGCATCGCCGCGCGCAACCGCTCAGTCCCGAACGGATCCCGCTCAGCCGCGCTCGTCACCGGCGTTTTCGGAACTCTCGACGTTGTTTTCGGTCACGACAGCCTCTTCGGCGACGGGAGACTCCTCGACTGCCGCAGGCTCCTCCGCGACAGCGGGCTCCTCCACCACGGCGACCTCTTCCACCACGGCAGGCTCCTCGACCACGGCAGCCTCTTCAGCTACAACGGGCTCCTCCGCGACAGCGGGTTCTTCCTCCGCGGCGACCTCTTCCGCAGCAGCAGGCTCTTCCGCGACAGCCGTCTCCTCGACGACCTCTTCCACGGCGACCGCCGCAGCGGCTTCCGGTTCAACCGTCTCAGCGGCGACCGTCTCCTCGGCCACCGCTTCTTCGGCCTCCGCGACCGTCTCGGCCGGAGCCGAGTCCGAAGGCGCCTCAGCCTCCGAAGCAGCGACAGCCGGTACCGGTACCGCAGCGAAGTCCAGCAGCGAGTCGTCGTACACGAGTTCCGCGACGGGGATCGAAGACGTGATCTCGACCTCGACCTCGGAGTGCGCGCCGCAGCCGTACTCGACGTCGACGATGTGGCCGTCGGCCGGGGAGATGTCGTTGGTGCAGCCGCCGAAGGAACCGCGCAGGGAGCCCGCGAGCGGCACGAAGAAGCCGCACGCGCCGCAGGTCCCGGGGGCGCTGCGGGCCATGTCCGAGCGGGGGCCGAACTCGCCGTCGTGCCAGCGGGCCGCGGCGTCCTGCCGGCCGAAGCGCGACAGCACGTGGACGCGGCCGAGGCCGGCCTCGTGCGCCACCTCCTCGACGGCCGGGTCGTCGGACTGGAGGTACGCGGGCACCAGGCGCGCGTCGTCCTTGTCCACCGGGAAGATGTCGCCGACGCCGAGGTCGCCCGCGCGGACCCGCCGCTCCCACGGCACCCAGGCCGGCGCCACCAGCGCGTCCGGGCCGGGGACGAGCGCGAGCTCGCTGACCGTCACCGGCTCGTCCGGGCCGGCCAGCGCGACCGTCACCGACCAGTGCCAGCCGAGATAGCCGGGCACCGACGCCTTGAACAGGTGACTCGCCGAGACGGCGTCCTCCCGTTCGACGCCGGCGTGCTCGCCGACCTGGTCAGCGGGGGCGTCCGCCAGCACGGCGGCGCGCGCCACGTCGGCGGCGTCGGCGAGTTTGCGGTGGATCGAGCCGTCGTCCAGGGTCAACAGCAGCGTCATGCCCCCAATTGTGCCGCACGCATCCGCGCCGCCCGTGCCAGGCTGTTCTAGTGCGAAACCCGATCATCTGGCCGCTGCTGGCGCTCGCCCTCGCCGGCGGCTGCGCGGGCACCCAGGCGGCGCCGGCCGCGCAGCCCGAGCAGCTGACCGTCCAAGTGCTGGGGACGCTGCCCCACGACACCTCCGCGTTCACCGAAGGGCTCGAGTTCTCCGGCACCACGCTGTACGAGAGCCGCGGCCTCGAAGGGCAGTCGGCGCTCACCGCGGGCCCGGCCGGGCAGGCGCCGACCGCCCGCGTGGCGCTGCCGTCGCCGCTGTTCGGCGAGGGCGTCACCGTGCTCGGGCCGAAGCTGTGGCAGCTGACCTGGCAGGACGGCTTCGCCATCGAGCGTGATTCGAAGACCCTCGCCGAGCTGCGCCGGGTCCCGTTCGAGGGTGAGGGCTGGGGCCTGTGCCACCAGCCCGACGGCCGGCTGGTGATGAGCAACGGGTCGTCGACGCTCACCTTCCGTGACCCGCAGACGTTTGCGGTCACCGGCAGTGTGGACGTCGGCGTGGACCAGCTGAACGAGCTCGAATGCGTCGGCGACACGGTGTACGCGAACGTGTGGAAAACCGGCACCATCCTGCGCATCGACGCGAAGACCGGCCAGGTCACCGGCAGCATCGACGCGGGCGGCCTGCGCACCCCGGCCGAGCCCGGCGAGGACGTGCTCAACGGCATCGCCGCGATCCCGGGCACCGACGAATTCCTGGTCACGGGGAAGCTGTGGCCGACGATGTTCTGGGTGAGGTTCGTCCCCGAATCCGCACCAAAAGGCCCGTGATCGGGCGGAACGCCGCCCGGATGAGGCAGGATTGACAGGTGGCACTCTTCGGTTCCCGCTCCGAACCCGACGGCACGCGCTCCGGCCGGCCGGGCCAGGGACGCGGCCGGAAGTCCAAGCGCCGGTGGACGCCGGAGCCCGGCGCCGCGCAGGCCCGCTCCTGGCGGGAGTCCCCGCCGCCGGACCAGCAGGCCCCGAAGATGCAGCCCACGAGGGTCGAGTACCCGGTCGAGCCGCCGCGCGTGCGGCCTGAGCACGTGCCCGCCGCCCCGCGCACCGAGCACCTCCCGCCCGAGGCCCCGAGAGCGCGACCCGAACGCATCCCCGCGGACCCGCCGCGGGCACGGCCGGACCACATTCCCGCGGACCGGACCCGCGTGCGACCGGATCCGTTCGCCGCGGACCCGGCCCGGGCCCGTCCCCAGCCCGTCCCGGCCGACGCGCCACGGCCGGAGCGCTTCGCCGCCGACGGCCCGCAGGCGCGCGTCTCCCCGGACGCCCGCCGCGCCGCAGACCCGCCGCGCGGCAGCCGGTTCTACGACGACGCGCACCCCGCGGCCGAGCCCCCGACCACCGCCGTCCCCGGCGGGCGACGGCCGCCGCCACCGCGGGGAGCCCGGCCGTTCCCGCCGCAGGACCACCGCACCGAGCCCGTGCGCCCGCGCGGCCACTACGACGATCGGCCCCGCAGCGACGAGTACGAGCACTACGACACCGGCGGTTACGCGGGTGAGCCCCGCGTCGACCCGGACGCCGATCGCGAAGAGGACCTTCGCACCACGGCGGTGCCCGGCGCGGGCTCGATCCCGCGGCTGCCGAAGAAGCTGACCGTCACGCGGGTCGCCGCGCTGCGCAGCCGTCAGCTCAGCGGCCAGGCCATCGGCATGTTCCAGCGCGCCACCAAGGCCGACGGCGCGGACAAGTCCGGCCTGACGTCGCTGATGTACGCGGTGATGCTGAACTACGCCAGCGACGCGGCCATGGCCATCGCGCTGGCGAACACCCTGTTCTTCGCCGCCACCAGCGGTGAGAGCAAGGGCAAGGTGGCGCTCTACCTGCTGATCACCATCGCGCCGTTCGCGCTCGTGGCGCCCGTGATCGGGCCGGCGCTGGACAAGATCCAGCACGGCCGCCGGCTCGCCATGTGCGTGGCGTCGATCGGCCAGGGCCTGATGGCCGTGGTGATGGCACTGCACTTCGACGACTGGCTGCTCTACCCCGCCGCGCTCGGCATGATGGTGCTGTCCAAGTCGTTCACCGTGCTCAAGGCCGCGATCACCCCGCGGGTGGTGCCGCCGGAGATCACGCTGTCGAAGACCAACGCCCGGATCACCGTGTTCGGCCTGGTCGCCGCTGGTGTGTTCGGCGCGCTGGCCAGCGGCGTCAACGGCCTCTGGGGCGCTTCGGGCGCGCTGTGGTTCACGGCGCTGATCTGCGGGGCCGCGGCCGTGCAGTCGATGCGGATCCCGTCGTGGGTCGAGGTGACCGAGGGCGAGGTGCCGACGTCGCTGTCCGCCCGGCCGGAGCCCAAGGCGCGCAAACAGCGCCAGCCGATGGGCCGGCACATCGTGGTTGCCTTGTGGGCCAACGGTTCCGTGCGCGTGCTGACCGGCTTCCTGATGATGTTCGCCGCGTTCGCGGTCAAGGCGCAGACCGAGGGCGCCGGGCACAGCCCGTTCATGCAGCTGCTGCTGCTCGGCATCATCGGCGCCGCCGCCGGGGCCGGCGGCTTCATCGGCAACGCGCTGGGCTCGCGCCTGCACTTCGGCTCGCCGGATCAGGTGGTCGTGCTCTGCGTGGCGGCCTGTGTGGTGACCACGCTCGTGGCGACGCTGCTGCCCGGGCTCGCGACGGCGGCCATCGTCGGCCTGGTCGGCTCGACGGCGAGCGCGCTGGCGAAGATCAGCCTCGACGCGGTGATCCAGGAGGACCTGCCGGAGCAGTCGCGCGCGTCGGCGTTCGGCCGGTCGGAAACCGTGCTGCAGCTGGCGTGGTGCTTCGGCGGCGCGGTCGGGCTGCTGCTGCCCCCGACGTACTGGATCGGCTTCATGGTGGTCACCGTGGTGCTGGCGGTCGGGCTGGTCCAGACGTACCTGGTGCGCCGCGGCAGCTCCCTGATCCCGGGCCTCGGCGGCGACCGGCCGCTGCGCCCGGAGCCGACGGGCAGCTTCCCCGCGCAGGGCGTGCCGGGGACCCGCCGGTAACCTTCGAATCATGCGACGTTCCCGTGTGGTGGCCGTGCTCGCGGCCGGTGGTCTCGCCGTGGCCGGCTGCTCCGCGCCCGGACCCGCCGAGGTGACCTTCTACGCCGACGGGCACACGATCCGCGTCGGCCCGATCGGCAACTGCGACATCACCACCGGCGTCTGCGCGGCCGACCCGGGCGCGGCGGGCACGCTGAAGGTGCGGCCGGGCCGCCCGGTCCAGGTCTCGGTGCCCAAGGAGGTCGCCGAGACGCCGTGGAAGATCACCGTGCAGTACGTCAACGGCAAGGGCCAGCCGCTGCCGTTGAAGGAGGACATCATCACCTCCCGCGACCGGTACGCGTACACCGCGGCGCCCCCGGCCAAGGACGACCAGATCGTGGTGGTCGAGATCGCGCAGGCCACCGTCATCAGCCGCACCGGCGACCCGAACGACGCGGAGCCGATCACCACCGCGCTGTGGTCGCTGCAGGTGCGCCCCGCCTGAGCGCGGTGCGCAGGAAAACGGGCCCTCTCGCTGAGCGAGCGGGCCCGTTTTCGGTCTGTGTGGCGGTTCAGGGATCCAGGTCCCGGGCGACCGCGCGCATGATCTCGCCGATCTGCTTGGTGTGCTTGCGATCCGGGTAGCGGTTGCGCCGCAGGTCCGGCTGCACCTTCAGCTCGAGCAGCTTGATCATGTCCTCGATGAGCCCGTGCAGCTCCTCGGCGGGACGGCGGCGCGCCTCGACCACGGACGGCGGCGGGTCCAGCAGCCGGACGGAGAGCGCCTGCGGCCCACGACGGCCGTCGGCGACGCCGAACTCCAGCCGCTGCCCGGCTTTGAGCCCCTCGACGCCCTGCGGCAGCGCGGCCTTGCGGATGTAGACGTCGGCTCCGCCGTCCTGCGTGACGAACCCGAACCCCTTCTCCGCGTCGTACCACTTGACCTTGCCGGTCGGCACTTCCCTCACCAGTCCTTCTGCTGTCCTGCTCACGACGAACGCGCCCCGGGCGTACCCAGGGCGCGCGTGCCGCCTAGCGTATCTCGCCACATGCTCTGGGGAGAAGCGGATACGGCGGATACGCTCAGCGCCATGGACAGCGTTACGAAGGAGACCGCCGTGGCCGCTACCGGCAAACCGATCCTGATGCGGATCGGCATCGGCCTCTTCGCCATCGGCATGCTCGCCGTGCTGGCGGTGTTCGTGATGTTCGCCGCCGGCCTGGAGAACCTGCCGGTGTGGCTGAGCGCGGTCGCCGGGGTGGTCACCCCGCTCGGCCTGTTGCTCGGCCTGATCGCCCTGGTCCGCGAAGCCCGCGCCGGCAAACACGGCTGAGGTTCGCGACTGGGCTGACGTGGCTCGCTGCCGCGACTGGGCTGCCGCGACCGGCCGTCGCGGCTGGCTGTCACGGCTAGCTGTCGCAGCTGGGCTGCCGTGACCGGCGGTCGCAGCTCACTGTCGCAGCTGGGCTGCCGTGACTGGCCGTCGCGGCTAGCCGTCGCGACTGCGCTGCCATGACCGGCCGACGCGGCTAGCTGTCGCGACCGGCCGTGCGGCATCGAGACCCGGCCGCCGCTCGTGTTCGGTACCGGCCTGGTTTCCCCGCCGCCAAAGGTGATCGTCGACACGCCCGCTTTCGCCCAGCGGCGATCCCGTCTGCCCGGCGACGCGCGCTGACCGACCCCGTCCGCCCGGCGATCACCCGCGCCAGCCAGTCGGCCCCAGGCCATCAACCGCGTCAGCGAGGCACGCCTCAACGGCCCAGGCGCCCAGACCGTCAGGCGAGCCCGCGCCTCACCGTCGGCCTCGGCTAAGCGGCAGTCCCGGCGAACGTCCGCGCAAACCAGTCCGGGAATTCCTCCAGCGACTCGAACACCACCGCCGCCCCCTCCGCGGCCAGTTCCTCCCGCGTGCACGGCCCGGTGGCGACCGCCACCGCGATCGCGTCGGCCGCGCGGGCGCCGCGGATGTCGCCGAGGTGGTCGCCGACGTAGGCCTGGGCGCCGTGGGCCAGCAGGGCCTCCGCCTTCCCGGTCGACCACAGCTCGCCGACGAGGTCGTCGACCTCCAGGCCCAGCGCGTCGACGTGCAGCTGTGCGTTCGGCCCGTACTTGCCCGTGACGACCAGCGTGCGCCCGCCCGCCGCGCGCACCGCCCGAAGCGCTTCCGCCGCGCCCGGCAGCGCGACGGTGATCGGCACGACCATCTCCGGGTACAGCGCGCGGAACCGGTCGACCAGCCCCGGGATCCGCTCCTCCGGCGCCTCGAAACCGCGCAGGATGTCGTCGAGCGGCGGGCCGAGGTTGGCGGCGAAGCTGTCGCCGTCCAGCCGCAGGCCGGACTCCGCGCCGAGCGCGTTCATCGCCGCGGCCATGCCCGGCCGCGGATCGATCAGTGTCATGTCGAGGTCGAACCCCACCGTGATGCCCACACCCGCCACGGTAGCCGGACCCACCGACAGGTTTTGACCACCGCTGTACATCCGATCGGGAGCGGTAAAGGTTCTTGACACCAGGACGTTCTATGTCAAGCTGGCACTGTGACCAGCTTCACCGAGCGCACCAAGGCTTCCTTGCGGGAGGCCTTGCTCGACGCGGCCGCGGACCTGCTCCCCGACCGCGGTCACGCGGCGCTGCGCATGGCCGACGTGGCGGCGCGCGCGGGGGTGAGCAGGCAGACCGTCTACAACGAGTTCGGCAACAAGGCGGCGCTCACCCAGGCTGTCGCGCTGCGCACGACTTCGGAGTTCCTCGACGGCATCCGGCAGCGCTTCGCCGACGCCGGCGACCTGCTGGACGGCATCCACTTCGCCGTGGTCTACACAGTCGAGCACGCCCGGGAAAACCGTCTCGTCGCCGCCGCGCTCGGCACCGACGCGGCGGAAGACCTGTTGCCCCTGCTGACCAGCCGGGGCGAGCCGATCCTCAGCGCCGCGACCGACCTGGCCACCGAGCAGTACCTCGAACTCGAGCCCGCGCTCTCGCCCGAATCCGCCGCGCTGCTGGCGGAGACGGTCGTGCGCCTTTCGCTGAGCCACCTGGTGCTGCCCACCCATACCGCGGTGGAGGCCGCCGACGCCGTGCTCGCGGTGCTGGCCCCCGCCGTCGACCGGTTCGTCCACACCACCGATTCGTCCACAACGGAGTGACACGAAGGGGCCAGTCATGACCGAGACACTGCCCGAGCTCCGCACGGGGTTCTCCTCGCTGCGCGAGGGCGGGCTCAACTGGGACTCGTTCCCGTTGCGCCTGTTCGTCAAGGGCAACAAGAAGTTCTGGAACCCGGCCGACCTCGACTTCAGCCGGGAGCGCGAGGGCTGGGAGAGCCTGACCGAGCAGCAGCGCCGGTCCACCACGTACCTGGTGGCGCAGTTCATCGCGGGCGAGGAGGCCGTCACCGAGGACATCCAGCCGTTCATGCGGGCGATGTCGTCCACCGGCCGGTTCGGCGACGAGATGTACCTCACGCAGTTCTGCTTCGAGGAGGCCAAGCACGTCGAGGTGTTCCGGCGCTGGATGGACGCCGTGGGCCTGGACGCCGACCTGCACCCGTACGTCGCGGAGAACCCGCACTACCGCAAGCTTTTCTACGAGGAGCTGCCGAATTCGCTGCGCGCGCTCGAGGACGATCCCAGTCCCCTCAACCAGATCCGCGCGAGCGTCACGTACAACCACGTGATCGAGGGCAGCCTGGCGCTCACCGGTTATTACTCGTGGCAGCTGATCTGCACGCAGCACCAGATCCTGCCCGGCATGCAGGAGCTGGTCCGCCGCATCGGCGACGACGAGCGGCGGCACATGGCGTGGGGCACCTTCACCTGCCGCCGCCACGTCGCGGCGGACGACTCGCTGTGGGACGCCGTCCAGCAGCGCATGGGCGAGCTGCTGCCGCACGCGCTCAACATGATCCAGTGGGTCACCGACCAGTTCGAAGAGGAGCCGTTCGAAAACGACCCGCAGGAGCTGATCACCTACGCCGCCGACCGCGCGCAGCGCCGGCTGGGCGCCATCGAGTCGGCCCGCGGTACCCCCGTCGAGCAGATCGACCTGGACTACTCGCCGGAGCGCCTCGAGGACACCTTCGGCGAGGAGGACGAGAAGGCGCTGGCCGAGGCCGCCGCGGCCGCCACCGCTTCCTGACGAGGAGGAACGGCCCCCGTCCGCTGGCCGAGCAGCGGATGGGGCCGTCCGAGCCGGTTCAGGCGTGCTTCGCCGCCGCGGCCGCTTCCAGGCCGAGCAGGGTGACGGACTGCTCGCGCATCTCGACCTTGCGCACCTTGCCCGTCACCGTCATCGGGAACTCGTCCACGATGTGCACGTAACGCGGGATCTTGTAACGCGCGAGCTTGCCGGTGCAGAACTCGCGCACGGCCTCCGCGGTGAGCGGCTCGGCGCCTTCGCGCACGCGGATCCAGGCCATCAGCTCCTCGCCATACTTCTGGTCCGGGACGCCGATCACCTGCGCGTCGAGGACGTCCGGGTGGGTGTAGAGGAACTCCTCGATCTCGCGCGGGTACACGTTTTCGCCGCCGCGGATGACCATGTCCTTGATCCGGCCGGTGATGTTGAGGTACCCCTCGTCGTCCATCACGGCCAGGTCGCCGGTGTGCATCCAGCGCGCGGCGTCGATGGCCTCGGCCGTCTTGTCGGGCTGCTCCCAGTAGCCGAGCATCACCGAGTAGCCGCGCGTGCAGAGCTCGCCGGGCTCGCCGCGGGGCAGCGTCAGCCCGGTGTCCGGATCGACCACTTTGGACTCCAGGTGCGGCCCGACGCGGCCGACGGTGGACACGCGGCGCTCCACCGAATCGTCCACCCGGGTCTGCGTGGACACCGGGGACGTCTCGGTCATGCCGTAGCAGATGGACACCTCGGTCATGCCCATCCGGTCGATCACCTGCTTCATCACCTCGACCGGGCAGGGCGAGCCGGCCATGATGCCGGTGCGCAGGGAGGACAGGTCGTGGTCGGCGAAGCCCGGGTCGTTCAGCTCGGCGATGAACATCGTCGGCACGCCGTAGAGCGAGGTGCACTGCTCGGCGGCGACCGCTTCGAGCGTCGCCTTCGGCTCGAACGCCGGCGCCGGGATCACCATGCACGCGCCGTGGCTGGTGCACGCGAGATTGCCCATCACCATGCCGAAGCAGTGGTAGAAGGGCACCGGGATGCAGACCTTGTCCTGCTCGGTGTAGCCGACCAGCTCACCGACGAAGTAGCCGTTGTTGAGGATGTTGTGGTGCGAAAGCGTGGCGCCCTTGGGAAAGCCCGTGGTGCCGGAGGTGTACTGGATGTTGATCGGGTCGTCGGCGGACTGGGCGGCCTGCAGCTTGGCCAGCACGGCCGGGTCGCCGCCGCGGCCGGCGTCCATCAGCGAGGTCCAGGAGTCCGTGCCGAGCAGCACGACGTGCTCCAGGCCCGGGCAGTCCGGGCGGACCTGCTCGATCATGCCGGCGTAGTCGGAGGTCTTGAACACCTCGGCGGCGACCAGCATCCGGACGCCCGCCTGCTTCAGCACGTACGCCAGCTCGTGTGAGCGGTAGGCGGGGTTGATGTTGACCAGGATGGCGCCGACCTTGGCGGTCGCGTACTGCAGCAGCGTCCACTCCGCGCGGTTCGGCGACCAGATGCCGACGCGGTCGCCCTTGCCGATGCCGGTGGCGACCAGGCCGTGGGCGAGGGAGTTGACGTCGTCGGCCAGCTCGCGGTACGTCCAGCGCAGGCCGGCCGCGCGGTCCACGAGCGCGTCGCGGTCGCCGAACGCGGCGACGGTGCGGTCGAAGTTGTCGCCGATGGTGTCGCCCAGGAGCGGGACTTCGGAGGTCCCGGAGGCATAGCTGGGCAGGGCGGGCGCGTCGGGCATGGGTGCCTCCGGTGGCGGGTCTTCGTCGACCTGCCGAGTCTAGGAAGCCGCGGGCCACACGACCAGCGGGCGGGGGCGCCGGTTCCGCTACCCTCGGTTCCGGGTTCGTCGTTCACGAGGGGATCAGTGACGTGCCGGAGGAATTCTCCCTGGGCTGGACCGAGGTCGACGTCGCGGTGCGGCGCACGGGGCTGCCCGCTTCGTGGCACCCCTTCGAGGTCCGCAGCGCGGGCTACACGCTCGACGAGCACGAGCGCCTGTCGAACGCCGCCTGGGACGCCATGCGCTCCCGCGGCCTCGCCGACGCGGACAAGCTGGACCACGAGGTCGCGGCCACCCTGCGGGCCTGGACGCGCCCGGAGGTCCTGATCATCGTCCGCGCGGCGGAGCTGGCCGGCGGGACGGTGCTGTATCGAGCCTGCGCGGGCGAGGGCTTGGGCGTCTTCTCGGAGGCCCTGCCCGACGGCATCCGCTTCCTGCAGGTCCGCCCCGAGCGTCTGGTGGAGACGGTGCTGAGCATGTTCCCGCCGTACGCCCCCCTGCCGGTCGCCCCGGTGACGATCACCCAGCACAACCGCCCCACCCGCCGCTCGGACCTCCCGGACAACTCCGACCGCGACTTCACCAGCGACACCCCCGGCCCCAGCCGCCGAGACCGCGACGCGCTGGCGCCGTACTCGAACTGGGCGCTGCATCGTCATGGCACGGTGGAACTCTCGCTGCGCCATGGCCAGGGCACTTTGCGTGCGGCCGGGACTACCACGTTCGTCGATACGGACGGCGGACGGTATTTGACGTTCATGGACACGCTGCCGGACGGGGATGTACGGCTGCGGTTCACCCCTTCTGACGGCTCTCACCTGCGACGGTGGTTGTTGGAGACGATTGAAGAGGGTGGGCGTTGAGGGGAGTTGGGCAATAGCCTGCTCTCGCTTCACCCGTGGCCCGATTTACCGCGAGGCCGAGAAAGCACACAACGGCCCGTTCCCGACGCGGAACAAGGAACCTGGCTGATGGAACCCAAGCGCTTCAAGGTCTTGGCCGCGGCCGCACTGGCCGGCGCAGCGCTGACCGCCTGCACCGCCGACGTCCGCGGGACAGCGCAGGCATCGTCCGCGTCTGCCACCTCACCAGCCGACGCGTCGAACCCCCTCAAAACCTGCCTCCCTGCCCAACCTTGGACCAGGTGGTGAGCGGGCAGCGGTTCGCAGCGGCAGTGCCGACCGTCGCGGACGCGCGGCACAGTTGCCGGGCGCACAAGGACACGCAAGGCAGTACCGAAGGCGTCGACATCAGCCTGTCCCTTCAAGACGGCCGAAGCTACAAGGACAACATTCAGAATCCCGGTCAGGCAAGGGCGGGAACGTGGGCCCCAGAGCCGCGATCGAAGAAGCCGAGCCGATCGGCGCCAAAGGAGATTGCGACATCGCAATCGAGGTGAAGCCGAACTCACGCGCCGTTATCGGCGTCTCGTCCGACGACACTGAGTAGGCTTGCAAGCTGGCCGAAAGCCTGGCCGATAAACTCGAACCGCTGCTTCCCAAGAGCACGTAGCGTCCGCACCAGAGATGCAACCCAGGGTGTGCCGCCCAGGAGGGCGCCGTGTCAGATCTGAATCGGCAGACAGTGATCATCCGGTGTTTGACGATCATGGCCGCTGTCGTGGGATCGGCAGCGTTTCTGACGGCATGTGGCACCAACGTCGGGGGCCAGGCTCAGCCGTCGAGCGTCTCGCCTGCTCTTCCGGCACCGGCGTCCTCGACCGGCCTCGGCGCGCTCAATCCGTGCAAGACCCTCGACGAAGTACTCGCCGGTCAAGGGATGCAGCCGGCCGCGACTGTCGCCGATCCGCAGCGAAGCTGCCACGCCGCCAAACCCTCGACTGGGACAGAGGACAACCTCGACATCGGGCTGTCACTGCAGGACGGGCAGAGCTATAAGGACAACATCAGCAACCCCAGCCAGGCCAGCCCCGGCACAGTCGGCCCCCGCGCCGCCGTCGAATAGCGCGAACCCGTCGGCGCCAAGGGCCAGTGTTCGATCGCCATCGAGGTGAAGCCCAACTCACGCGCACTGATCTCGGTCAGCGTCAACTCCGACACCGACAAAGCCTGCAAAACAGCCGAAGGTCTAGCCGACAAGCTCGAACCACTGCTCCCGAAGAACACCTGAGGGCTCCGCTCCGGGCGCTTCCCTCCGGAGACCGCACCGAGGCCGAGAAGGGGTGCTACTGCCGAGACTCAAAAGCAGCCTCCGCCTCATCAGTCCTTTAAGACAACTATCTGCTCCGAGGCCAGAACACTTGCAGCGCAGGCTGCGGGAGGGGACTAAGGAGAGAGTGTTAAGGGGTGTTGCGCGGTGTTCGGCCAAGGCGGCCGGCCACTGAGGCCCGGACGGCATCCAAGTCGGAGCACGGTCATAGCCCTGCACTGCGGTACACCACAGGGCAGGGTTTGCCCGTAGTGTTCATACCGTGACCGGATCGATCCGCAGCCTCTCGGCCATCATCTCCGTCGTGGCACTCGCGTGCGCCTTGACGGCCTGCAGCGACAAACTCGGCGGCCAGCCCGCTCCTGTGTCCAGCGACCCGAGCAGCCAGCCATCGGCGACCAGCGATACTCCATTGGCAGGTCTGAGCCCGTGCGCGACGCTCGACAAGGCACTGACCGGGCAGGGGTTCCCCGCAGCGGCACCCACGGCTGCCGATCCCGAACACAGTTGCGCGACAACCAAGCCACAGGTGGGCACCGTCGGCCTGATGCTCCAGGACGGCCGAACCATCAATGAGGACCTCGGCGACCCATCCAAAACAAAAACAGGAACGGTGCATGAGCGAGCGGCGATCCTCGAGCCCGGCTACCTCGGTACCAGCAGCGGCTGCGCAGTGGACATGGAGGTAAAACCGAAGTCACGCGTGACCGTCTCCGGCACCCTCTCCACTGGGACGACTGATCAGGCCTGCGATTTCGCGCGGTCAGCAGCGGAAGCCGTCGAGCTGCTGCTCCCCAAGAACAGCTGAGCAGCGGGCCACCAGTTAGTTGAAACCCCCTGACAGGCCCAGAGAGTCGAACTAGAGTGACAGGCAAGCACTCAGCGTGTACAGAAGGGTGAGGTGAGTCACGATGAGTACAGGGTCCGAGTTCGACGGCCCACCGGCGGCCGCCCCCAGCGGCGACGCCGGGCAAAACTTTCTCTCGAACTTGCTCTATAACCCTATGGACAGCGCTGGGGCACAAAAACTCAATGAAGGTGCGCAGCAGTTCAAAGCACTGGCAGAGAACGGTAGTTTTGCCATAAACGAAGAGGGTTTTGCCGCCTACCAAAAAGTATGCGATAAATTCCTCGACGGCTACAGCGACATGAGCACAGAGTTGCTGTTCCTTCTCAGGCGCGCAAAAATGGGTTCGAGCGACTACGCCAAACAAGTTTCCGATTTCAATGTCAAAGTCGCTGCCGGCGACGAGCAGTCCTTGATCCCCAATTTCGAGCTGCTGAAAACCGGCTTCGAGCAGGTGAAGGAAGCACTGGCGATCGCCCGTAAGAACTACAACGCCACCGAAGACTCGCATCAGCAGGCCCTGTCCAAGCTGCACGGAGAGCACTAGCCATGGTAGAAGCGGCAGAGCATCGCCAGTACGAGGCCGATTACTACACGGACACCCAGCGCAAGCAGCAACAGAGCCTCAAGAACTTCGGCGCGGAGGACAAGGCGGATGTCAGTAAGGGCATCCAGGGGCGGACCGAGCAGGCTGCGTCCCAGTATTCGGTCTCCCAAGGCGATCAGCTGCTGCAAGGCCAGACAACGCGTGGCGACGCGCCTACGCCGAACGCGAACTACGCGGCCCATGACCATCAGGCGCTCTACGACATGGTCCACAACGACTTGGACGCCGGCGACATCGACGCCAAAGGCCGGGTCTCCAACAAGCTGGGAAACTGGCTCGCCGATATCTCAGACGCCGCGAATGAAGCGACCACCGCGAGTGGTGCACAGTGGCAAGGTGCCGGCGCTTCGCAAGCGCACGGATTCTTTCAAAACACGGCCACTTACACCGCGCAAACCGCGAGCGCCGCGCAGCTGAGTTCCAACCGCTACTCCCAGCAGGCTGCGGCCGCGGACCACGCGCAGAAGAGCATGCCGAAGCCCAGTGGCTTCAATCAAGACGCCGAAATCGAAAAGGCGACCGTGCAGTACGCGACCGGTAATCCGGCTGCGGGAGCACAGACGATGAACGCCGTCGCGGCCAAGCAGCAGCAGGCGCAAGCCGACCACGCCCAAGCGGTGCAGGTCCTGCAAGGGCTGGACAACACGTACCACGGAACGGCCACCACACAGCCCTCCTTCACACCGCCTCCGCAGATCGGCGCGCCGGACAGCAGCACCCACATCAGCAGCGCCGATTCCGGCGGCGGTGTCGGCACGCACGGGTCCGGGGTCGGGGCGCCCGGGGGCAGCAGTTACAACCCGGCGGGCGGCCAGCCTGGTGGCGGGCAGCCCGGAGTGGGCACCGGCGGGGCCGGGTCGTCGTACACGCCTGGGTCCGGTGCCAGTACCGGAGCAGGCAACATCGGTGGGCCACCCGGGGGTGGCGGCGGGTTCCGCGGCCCCGGCGGTGGCGGCGGTTTCGGCCGGGTCACCCCCGACGCGCTGGCGATGGGCGGTCCGCCCGGTGGCGGCGGCAGCGGGGGTGGCGACATCACCCGCAGCCGGCCGGGGATCGGGACCGGGCGGTCCGGCGGTGGGTTCGCGGGCAGCCGCGTGTCCGGTGGCGGGTACAAGCCCGGCGAGGTCGAAGAGCCCGGCAAAGGCACCGGCAAGGGTGCTGCCGGCGAGCGGCTCGAACGCGGGGGCACCGCCGCGGCGAACGCAGGCAAAGCCGGCAAAGCGGGCGAGGGCGGAGCCGCGGGCAACGCCGCCGGCAAGAAGAAGGAAGAAGACAAGGAACACAAGAACAAAATCCCGACCCAGGTCGACCCCGACGAGGTCTTCGAGGTCCGACCCGAACGCGGCCCCGACGGCGAGAAGATCACCCCACCGGTGATCGGCGGCTGACAGCACGAAAGACGCGGGCCACCAGCTGTTCGAAGACTGGACAGCTGGTGGGCGCGCCAGTGCTCGGGGCGATCGGCGGCCACGGCCCGAGCCGCTCGGCCAGCTGACATGAGTCGACAAGACTGCACGGCGCGGCACCGGGAAGCGCCAGGCCACCCCGGACCCAGGCAGTCATCAAGACCGCACGACCTGGCGCTGGGAAGGACGACGACAGCCCCGACCCCAGGTGGTCGACAAAGCCACACGGCCCGGCGCTGGGAAGCGCGAGCAATAGTCAAGACCTGTGGATGAAGATCTTTTAGGCGGCTGCGGGTGGGATGTGTTCGGTGGGGCGTTCGACGAGTTTGCCTGCCTCGAACCGTGCGCCGGCACGGACGAGGGCGACCAGGTGGGGCGCGTTGACCGCGCGCCAGCGAGCCTGGGCCGCTTCGATGAGCTTGAATGCCATCGCCAACCCCGCCGCGCGGGAGCCAGGACCCTTGGTGACCTTGGTGCGGTGCCGCACGGTGGCGAAGGTTGACTCGATCGGGTTCGTGGTCCGCAGGTGGATCCAGTGCTCGGCCGGATAGTCGTAGAACGCCAGCAGCACGTCAATGTCGTCGGTGATCTTGGCGGCGGCCTTGGGGAACTTCGCGCCGTAGGCGGCATCGAACGCCTTCACCGCGTCCAGGGCGTGCCGGCGGTCTTCGGCGTTCCAGATCTGCGCGAGGGCCTTCTTCGCCCCGGGATGCGCGGACTTGGGCAGCGCCGCCAGCACGTTGGCGATCTTGTGGAACCAGCAGCGCTGCTCCCGGGTCTCGGGAAACACCTCCCGCAGCGCGCCCCAGAACCCCAGTGCCCCGTCGCCCGCGGCCAGCACCGGGGCACGCATCCCGCGGCGGCGGGCATCGCGCAGCAGATCCGCCCAGGACTCGGCCGACTCGCGGTACCCGTCAGCCAGCGCGACGAGCTCCTTGCGGCCGTCGGCGCGCACCCCGATCATCACCAGCAGGCACAGTTTCTGCTCTTCCAGGCGGATGTTGACGTGGATCCCGTCCGCCCACAGATAAACAAAGTCCACAGTGGACAGATCACGTTCGGCGAAGGCGCGTTGTTCGGCCTTCCACTGCTCGGTCAGCTTCGTGATCACCGGACCCGACAGGCCCTTCGCCGACCCGAGGAACTGACCCAGCGCTGGCACGAAGTCCCCCGAGGACAGGCCGTGCAGGTACAGCAAGGGCAGCACCTCGGTGATCTTCGGGGTCTTGCGTGCCCACGGCGGCAGGATCGCCGAGGAGAACCGCTCGCGTTCGCCGGTGTCGGGGTCGATGCGCTTGTCGTTGACCCGCGGCGCGGTCACCTCGACCGCGCCCGCGCTGGTCAGCACCTCGCGCGGTTCGTGGTGACCGTTGCGCACCACCAGGCGATGCCCGTTCTCGTCACGCTCGCCGGCGAACCGGGCAATGTAGGCCTCGACCTCGGCCTGCAACGCCTCGGCCAGCATCCGCCGCGCGCCTTCACGCACCAGCTCATCGATCATCGACGACGCGGACGAGCCGCCCGCCGCACCGTCATCACCAGCAGCAGGATCAGGGACTACGCTCAGCATCGGGTCGTGCCTTCCCGGCCGACGTTGGCGCGTCGGCCATGCTTGGAAACCTCATCCGGTCACCGGGAAGGTACGCCCCCTTCCCAGCCATCCACAGGTTTCAAGCATTGCTCGGAAGCGCCAGCGCAACCCGGAATCCAGCAGCCGACAAGACTGCACGGCACGACACCGCGGAGTGCCCAGGGCAACCGTGGCCACCAAGTCGACAAGACTGCACGGCCCGACATCGGGAAACGCGAGGGCAGCCAGGCGGTCGACTAAGCCACACGGCCGGGCACTGGAAAGCGCACGGGCAACTCCAGCCCCAGACAACCCGCCCCCAGAACCACCACAACAACCCCGACCCCAACATCAGGGGCCAACCCCGATGTGCGGCCCACATCTGTCCGGCATCCTTACCCGTATGCGTTTCTACCTCGTCGACGCCTTCACCGATCGGCCGTTCGCCGGGAACCCGGCCGGGGTCGTGGTGCTGGACGAACCGGCCGACGCGCGGTGGATGCAAGACGTGGCCGCCGAGATGAAGCATCCGGAGACCGCGTTCGTCGTCACGGCACAAGCGGCACAAGCCGCACGAGAGCCCAAGTCGCTCAGGTGGTTCACGCCCATGACGGAAGTCGACCTCTGTGGGCACGCCACCGTTGCCACCACGCACGTGCTCGGCGGACGCCAGCGCTTCGCAACCCGCAGCGGCATCCTCACCTGCGAGGCCCGCGACGGCTGGGTCGAGCTGGACTTTCCCGCCGATCCGCCCCAGCCGACCGACGACGACCTCCACACGGTCCTGCGCGGCACCAAGATCACCTTCACCGGGCGGGGGCGCGAGAACCTGTTCGCCGTGCTGAAAGACGCCGACGCCGTGCGGAACGCGCAGCCTGACCTCAACGCCCTGCGCGCCCTCTGGAAAGGCCGGCTCGTGATCACCGCCGAGGGCCACCACACGGACTTCGTCAGCCGGTTCTTCGGGCCTGGCGTCGGGGTGGACGAGGATCCGGTCACCGGGTCCGCGCACTGCACGCTGGCGCCGTACTGGGCCGGGCGGATCGGGCGCACCGAGCTGACCGGCGAGCAGGCCTCCGCGCGGGGCGGGATCGTCAAAACCGAACTCAAGGGCGACCGCGTGCTCCTGCGCGGTCAGGCCGTCACCATCGTGAGCGGGGAGCTGCACGTCTGATGCGTCTGCTGCTGAACATCATCTGGCTCGTGCTCTGCGGCTTCTGGATGGCCCTGGGCTATCTGCTCGCGGGCGTCGTCTGCTGCATCCTGATCGTCACGATCCCGTTCGGGCTCGCGTCGTTCCGGATCGCGAACTACGCGCTGTGGCCGTTCGGGCGGACGGTGGTCGAACGGGGCGACGCCGGGGCCGGGTCGGCCATCGGCAACGTCATCTGGTTCATCTTCGCCGGGCTGTGGCTCGCCATCGGGCACATCCTGACCGGGGTGGCGCTGTGCGTCACGATCATCGGCATCCCGCTGGGCCTGGCGAACTTCAAGCTCGTCCCGGTCTCACTGATGCCACTGGGCAAGGAGATCGTGGACCTGCCCTAGTCCTCCGGCTCGAACGGCAGCTTCACCACCAGGCACGGGCCGCCGACGAACAGGCCGCCGTCGATGCCCAGCGCTTTGCCGCCGGCGTAGAGGTACGGGCGCTCGATCTGCGCCGGGTGGATGCCCAGCTGGTCGGCGATCACGCTGTGCCCGTGCACGATCCGCTTGCCGCCCAGCGCGTCCAACAGCTTCTGCGCGTTCTCCTCGCCGGACGGTCCGCGGAAGGCGTAACGCGTGGTCATCCGGCGCCACACCTCCCACCAGGACTCGATGTCGCTGCCGGACAGGATCTCGTGCGCGGCGGCGTTGATCGCCTCGATGTCCTCGCCCCAGTCGAGGTATTCGAGGGTGTCGGAGTGCAGCAGCAGGTGGTCGTCGGCGAGCGCGACCAGCGGACGCTCGCTCAGCCACTCGATGTGCTCCGGGGTCAGCCGGTCCTGATCGGACAGCAGGCCGCCGTTGATCTCCCAGCTGCGCGCGAAGCTGCGCGGGCCGAAGTCGGACGGCACCTGCCGGTCGCCGAAGTGGTACATCCCCAGCAGCAGGATCTCGTGGTTGCCCAGCAGCATCTGCACCGAGCCGCCCGCCTCGGGCGCTTGCCCGTGCAGCTCACGGACGAGATCGATCACGCCGACGCCGTCCGGACCGCGGTCCACGAAGTCCCCCAGGAACCACAGCTGGTCCTCCGCACCGGCCCAGTTGCCCTCGTCGTCGACGAGACCCTCGGCGCGGAGCGCGTCGGCCAGGGCATCACGGTGCCCGTGGACGTCGCCCACCACATAGACGCTCATCATTCGACGATATGCCCCGCTCCCGGGCCGGTGTCGGTCAGCCTTCGCCGAACGGGTCCATGGTTCGCCCGATCAGGTCGGCCACCGAGTCGATCACCATGGTGGGCCGGTACGGATAGCGCTCGGCCGACTCCGGAGTGGAGATGCCGGTGAGCACCAGGATCGTCTGCAGCCCCGCTTCGATGCCCGAGTGGACGTCGGTGTCCATCCGGTCGCCGATCATCAGCGTCGACTCCGAGTGCGCGCCGAGCCGCCGCAGCGCCGAGCGCATCATCAGCGGGTTCGGCTTGCCGACGTAGTACGGCGAGCGCCCGGTGGCCTTCTCGATCAGCGCCGCGACGGAGCCGGTGGCGGGCATCGAGCCGTCGATGCTCGGGCCGGTGGCGTCCGGGTTGGTGGCGATGAACTTCGCGCCGCCCTCGATCAGCCGGATGGCGCGGGTGATCGCGCTGAAGCTGTACGTGCGGGTCTCGCCCAGCACCACGTAGTCCGGGTCGCGGTCGGTCAGCACGTAACCGACCTCGTGCAACGCCGTGGTCAGGCCGGCCTCGCCGATCACGAACGCCGAGCCGCCCGGCCGCTGCGAGTCCAGGAACTTCGCGGTGGCCAGCGCCGAGGTCCAGATCGACTCCTCGGGGATGTCCAGCCCGGTGCGCTCGAGCCGCGCCCGCAGGTCCCGCGGGGTGTAGATCGAATTGTTGGTCAGCACCAGGAACTTGATCCCGTTGTCCCGCAGCTCGGCGAGGAACTCGTCCGCCCGGGGCACGAGGTGCTCCTCGCGAACCAGGACGCCGTCCATGTCGGTCAGGTAGGTCCAGCGGCCTTCGGTCACCGTCACCCGTCCTCGTTTCTTGATCACGGAGCAGAGCAACCGAACCGTATCACCGAAAACCGTGCCGACCGCGGCTTCAGCCCGTCGCCGCAGGGTGCACCGCCACCGCCGCGGCCTTCACCGAGAGCGTCACCGCGGTCTCCGGCTCCAACGCCAGCTCCGCGACCGCCGCCGGGGTCAGATCGGCGGAGAGGCCGTCGGCCCAGCCCGCGGCGGACAGCCGGACCCGGATCACCGGGCCGTGCGGCTCGAGGGCGGCGACCACAGCTCCGGCAGTGTTGCGCGGACTCCCCCGGTGCTCGTCGCCGGGCGGGAGGATGGCCACCGAGCTGGGCTCGAACACGGCGACGGCCGGCTCGCCCACCACCGCGTCCGGCGAGAGCAGACCGGCGACGACCTGGCCGGACGCGGTGCGCAGGCCGTTGTCCTCGGCCACCCCGGCCACCAGGTTCAGCCCGGCGATCCGGGCGGTGAACGGCGTCCGCGGCGCGGCCAGCACCTCCCGGGTCGGCCCGCGCTCGACGATCCGCCCGTCGGCCAGCACGGCGACGTGGTCGGCCAGCGCGAGCGCGTCCAGTGGGTCGTGCGTGACCAGCACTGTGGTCGGGCCCGTGCGCAGCACCCGTCGCAGCAGGCCGCGGATGGCCGGGGCCGAGTCCACGTCCAGCGCGGCGAACGGCTCGTCCAGCAGCAGCAACGACGGCGAGGCGGCCAGCGCCCGCGCGATCGCCACCCGCTGCTGCTGTCCGCCGGAGAGCCGGCTGGGGCGGCGGCCGGCGAACTCCGCCGCGTCCACCTCCGAAAGCCACCGCGTCGCGACCTCTCGCGAACGCGCGCGCCCGGACCCGGCCGAGCGCGGCGCGAAGGCGACATTGTCCAAAGCGGACAGATGCGGGAACAGCAGCGCGTCCTGGGAAAGCAGCCCGATGCCGCGGGCGTGCGGCGGCAGGTCGACGCCGTCGCCGGCCAGCACCCGGCCGTCGAGCCTGATGTCCGCGGTGCCCGCCTGCACCAGCCCGGCCAGGCAGCCGAGCACGGTCGACTTGCCCGAGCCGTTCGGCCCGAGCAGGGCGAGCACACTGCCGTCGGGCACGGTGAAGTCGACGTCGAGGTCGAACGAGCCGCGAGAAAGCGAAAGCCGCACCGAGAGCGTCACCGGAGCCCGCCTTCCCAAGAGCGCGGCCGGGCCACCGCGATCACCACGATCGCGACCACGATGAGCAGCAGCGCGAGCGCGACGGCACTGTCGATGTCCACTTCGGCCTGCGTGTAGACCTCCAGCGGCAGCGTCCGCGTGACGCCCTCCAGGCTGCCGGCGAAGGTGATCGTCGCGCCGAACTCCCCCAGCGCGCGGGCGAAACTGAGCACCACACCGGAGCCCAGCGCCGGCAGCAGCAACGGGAGCGTCACGCGGCGGAACACCGTCCACGGGCGCGCGCCGAGCGTCGAGGCCACCTGCTCGTACCGGTCGCCGGAGCCGCGCAGCGCGCCCTCCAGGCTGACCACCAGGAACGGCATGGCCACGAAGGTCTGCGCGATCACCACGGCCGCGGTGGTGAACGGCACCTGCTGCCCGGTCAGCGTCATGATCAGCATGCCGAGAAAACCCTTGCGGCCCAACAGGTACAGCAGCGCGAGGCCACCGACCACCGGCGGCAGCACCAGCGGGAGCAGCACGATCGAGCGCAGCAGCCGGACGCCGGGCACCCGCGAGCGCGCCAGCACCACGGCCAGCGGCACGCCGAGGACCACACAGGCCACTGTGGACAGCGCGGCCGTCACGACGGACAGCTTCAGCGCGTTCAGTGACGAGGAAGTGACCAGGAGCGACGGGAAGCGGGTGACGTCCGAGCGCACCAGGAGCCCGATGACGGGCAGCACGACCAGCGCCAGCGCGACGATGGCCGGCAGCCAGAGCACGAGGGGGACACGCGCGTGCGGCGGCCGCAGAGCAGCCGCCGCACGTCGCCGTCCCTTACTGGGCCGGGCCAAACCCGATCTTGGTCAGCTCGTCCTTGCCCGGCGCGCCGAGCACGAAGTCGGTGAACTCCTTGGCCAGCGCGGCCTGCGGAGCGTTCTTCACGACGGCGATCGGGTAGTTGTTGATCGCGCCCGCGGCGTCCGGGAAGTCCACCTTGTCGACCTTGCCCGCGGCCGAGGTCGCGTCGGTCACGTAGACCAGGCCGGCGTCGGCGTCACCCGACTGCACCTTGGCCAGCACCTGCTTGACGTCCTGCTCCTCGCTCGCCGGCTTGAGCGTGACGCCGGTGTTCTTCTCCACCTTCTGCGTCGCCGAGCCGCACGGCACCTGCTGCGCGCAGACGACCACGGTCAGCCCGCTCTTGGCCAGGTCGGCGAACGACTTGATGCCCTTGGGGTTGCCCTTGGCCACGGCGATGGTCAGCTTGTTCGTGGCGAAGACCGTGGGCTGGCCGTCGATCACGCCGCCCTGCACGGCCTTGTCCATGTTGGCCTGGTCGGCCGAGGCGAAGACGTCGGCCTTCGCGCCGTTGTCGAGCTTCTGCACCAGCGCCGACGAGCCCTCGAAGTCGAACTTCACGGTGACGCCCGGGTGCGCGCTCTCGAACTGCTTGCCCAGCGCGTTGAACGATTCGGTCAGCGACGCCGCCGCGTACACCGTGAGGGTGCCCCCGCCGCTGCCCCCAGGCGCCGGCGCGGGCGCGCTGCTCGCGTTGGGGTTGCTGCTGGCCTGGTCGTTCGAGCTGCACGCGCCGGCGAACAACGCGACCGCCGCCACGGCGATGGCGAGCTTCTTCATCTGTTTCCTTCCGGGGTCTCCACCACGACGGTGGTCGCCTTCACAACGGCGACCGCGAGGACGCCCGGGCGCAACCCGAGCTCGCGGACGGCTTCGGTACTCATCAATGACACCACGCGGTGCGCCCCGCACTGCAGCTCGACCTGCGCCATCACTTTGTCGGCGATGACCTCTGTGACGAGCCCCACGAAGCGGTTGCGGGCGGAGCGCCCGACCGCCGACGGGTCCTCGAGGCCGACGGCCTGCGCGCGGGCGAACCCGGCGAGCTGGGCGCCGTCCACGACCTTGCGGCCGGCGGCGTCGTCGGTCGCGGTCAGCTGACCGGCCCGGACCCAGCGCCGGACGGTGTCGTCACTGACGCCGAGGAGCCGAGCGGCCTCGGACAACCGAAATTGCGGCATGGCGGGAAGATTATCGCCGCAGTTGAGGAAAAGCTATGTCAAACGGGAATTGTCGAGGATCTCATCGCGTAACTCGCCGAGTATTGCATTCTGATAACGCTCGAGAACTTTCCGCTCACTGGGCGAGAACTGCTCCAGGATCCCCTTCATCCCGTCGAAGGCCGACGCGAAGAGCCCGGCGAACCGGTCCGTGCCGCCGGGGACGACCTCCACGAGCACCTTCCGGCGGTCCTCCAGATCCCGCACGCGGCGCACCAGACCGGCCTTCTCGAGCCGGTCTATGACCCCCGTCACCGCTCCCGTGGACAGTCCGGTGAGCTCGGCGATCCGGCCTGCGGTAAGGGGTCCGCCGGATTGTCCGACCAGGTCCAGGGCCTTGTGATCGCTTCCGGACAGGCCCATCCGCTCGGCGATCCGGGCGTGCCGCAGCACGGTCATCGTGCTCGTCTCGCGGCCGAGCCGGGCGAAGCGCGCGAGCTCTTCGGCCGGCACCGGGTAGGACCCCTGCGCGGTACTCACGAGTGCCTCCACCGACGTCGCCGAGATCTTTCGGCCGCTGAGCGGCTCGCTGCGTCAAGGATTTTAGCGAGCCCGTTATTCGGTTCCGCGACCGACGGCGGCGACCGGCCCGGGGTTACCCTGACAGTAATGACGGCAGTAGATCTCGGGTTTCCTCGCGTCCCCGGTACACGAGGTCCGTCAAGCACGCCCTCGGCGCCCCGCCCGGATCACCCCGGGCTGATCGACACCTTCGGCCGGGTGGCGACCGACCTGCGCGTGTCATTGACGGACCGGTGCAACCTCCGCTGTACCTATTGCATGCCGGCCGAGGGTCTCGACTGGCTGCCCGGCGAGCAGGTGCTCACCGACGACGAGCTGGTGCGGCTGATGCGCATCGCCGTCGAGCTGCTCGGCGTCACCGACATCCGGCTGACCGGCGGCGAGCCGCTGCTGCGGGCCGGCCTCGAGGACATCGTCGGGCGGGTCAAGGCACTCACCCCGCGGCCGCGGATTTCCATGACCACCAACGGGATCGGGCTCGCCAAGCGCGCCACCGGGCTGGCCGCGGCCGGGCTGGACCGGATCAACGTCTCGCTCGACACCGTCGACCGCGCGCGGTTCGAAGAGATCACCCGGCGCGACCGGCTGCCGCACGTGCTGGCCGGCCTCGCCGCCGCGCGCGACGCCGGGCTGAACCCGGTGAAGATCAACTCTGTGCTGATGCGCGGGCTGAACGAGCGCGACGCGCTGCCGCTGCTGCGGTTCTGCTTGGCCGAGGGCTACCACCTGCGGTTCATCGAGCAGATGCCGCTGGACGCGCAGCACGGCTGGAACCGCGGCGACATGATCACCGCGGCGGAGATCCTGACCATGCTGGGCGAGGAATTCGAGCTGTCGCCGTTCCCGGTGGCCCGCGGGGGCGCGCCCGCCGAGCGCTGGCTGGTCGACGGCGGACCAGGCGACGTCGGCGTGATCGCGTCGGTGACCCGGCCGTTCTGCTCTTCCTGCGAGCGCACCCGGCTGACCGCCGACGGCGCCGTCCGCTCCTGCCTGTTCTCGAACGACGAAACGGACCTGCGCGCCCTCGTGCGCGCGGGCGCGCGCGATGAAGAGGTGGCGGACGCCTGGCGGGCGACCATGTGGGGCAAGCTCGCGGGCCACGAGATCAACGAAGCCGGGTTCGCGCAGCCGATCCGGCCCATGAGCGCGATCGGCGGATGACGAGATGGCACCCCAGTCACTGGAACCGATGACTCTTCTCGTGCGCTACTTCGCCTCCGCGCGCGCCGCGGCCGGCGTAGAAGAGGAGAAGGTGAAGCTGCCCGAGGGGGCGACTGTCGCGGACGCAGCCCGCGTGTTGCGCGAGCTGCATCCCGAGAAGCTGCCCCGCATCCTCGACGCGGCGAGCTTCCTGTTGAACGAGGTTGCCGTCCGTGATCAGACTCGCGCCCTGAGTGACGGCGCGCAACTGGACGTGCTCCCGCCGTTCGCCGGCGGCTGAATCCTGCCACTGTTCCCTTCCGGGCCGTCCCATTGCGGGGCGGCCCGATCCGTGTCCGCGACCGGTGGGCGCGCCGCTCGGCGCACGGCCGCGCGAGGCCCGTCTGCGCTGTTCAGCGGCCTGCAGGGCGCCGGGAACATCCCCTTCGGGTGATTCGTCCATACCACGCTCAGCGGCCACTCCGACGCTTTGAGTGGCTTTCTTTGTTTATAACCACCCTCTGAAGTGGTTCGCTCACGGCGTATTCAAGTGACTACACAGAACCACTCCAAGTGCAGTGGCGGACTTTGCCGACAGTGGTTTAGAGTGCCCGCCTCAATGACGGTACGAATGGCCCCTTGACGCCTTATCGACGTGACCCAAGCCTCACGATCCGTGAAATATCTCGGCCAGAAAACGGACAGATAACGGCGCTCTGACCTGCTGAAACAACCCCGTCGCGACAGGTTGCGTGCCGTTACTGTGACGTAGGTCACAGGCCGATTGATTTCCGATCACGGCCGTCGTTACGTACCGTCGCTTTTCGGTTGGCCCCGAACCGACCGAGCAAGACCGGGAATCCGTAGCGCCTAGCCCTGTCCACCGGATCCCCGGACCCATACCCCGAGCGAAAGCATTCCAGGACAGGGACGAGGGGACGAAGACGACGCACTGAGCGTCATCCGCGTCTGCCGCCCGGCAACGGGCGGACGGGCTCCCAACCCGGCCCTCAGCCTTCTGGCTCGTAGGCGCAGGAAGCCGAGAAGCATTCAAATGTCTTACCGAGGCAAGCACCGCAAGATGTCCGCTGCCACCCGCACGATCGCCCGCGTCGCTGTCGCTGGCATCGCGGTCGGCGCGCCCCTCGCAATCGCCGCGACCCCCGCGTCGGCGACCAACTGGGACGCCATCGCACAGTGCGAGAGCGGCGGCAACTGGGGCACGTCGACCGGTAACGGTTACTACGGCGGCCTGCAGTTCACCCAGAGCACCTGGAAGGCCTACGGCGGCACCGGCAGCCCGCAGGGCGCGTCCCGTGAGCAGCAGATCGCGGTGGCCGAGCGGGTCCTGCAGGGCCAGGGCATCCACGCCTGGCCGGTCTGTGGCGCCAAGGGCGGCAGCGGCTCGACCGCGTCGTCGACGCACAAGTCCACGCCCAAGGCCACCAAGAAGGTCACCCCGAAGCAGAGCACCCCGAAGCAGGCCACCCCGGCCCCGGCGGCCGGTGTCGCGAGCTCGAACCCGAACGGTGACTACACCGTCGTGGCCGGTGACACGCTGTCCAAGATCGCCAAGCAGTTCAACGTCCAGGGCGGCTTCCAGAAGCTGCAGGACCTGAACAAGCAGTACGTGCCGAACGCCGACTTCATCGTCGTCGGCCAGAAGCTCGCCACCAAGTGATCCAGGCCCGTTAGGGCTCTGCGGCACCTGGCGCAGCTTCGACTGTGACCCGACAGGGCCCCACCGCGACTTTCCCCCGGCGGTGGGGCCCTTCGTGGTCACTGGACCGTTGAACCCGGCTCAGGCCGGCGGGGGCGCGCTGAGACCCGTCCGTACGAGTTCCGGGCGGTCTGGACCACTGAGAGGCCGTCAGCGGCGCGCTCAGGCGGGTGGAACGGGCTCGGCCGAAGCGGTCAGGGCGAGTTGACCCATTCGTCGCTGCCGTCGGTGAAGTGCTGGTGCTTCCAGATCGGCAGCCGGGCCTTCACCTCGTCGACCAGTTCGGCGCAGGCCGCGAAGGCCTGACCTCGGTGTTCGGCGGCGACCGCGCAGGCCAGCGCCACGTCCCCGATCGTCAGCGCGCCGACCCGGTGGCTCACCGCCACGGCGCGCACCCCCGTCCAGCGCGCCGAAAGGTCGGCCACGACCTCGGCGAGCACCTCGCTGGCGGTCGGGTGGCCCTCGTAGGTGAGATCGCGGACGCCCTTGCCGCCGTCGTGGTCGCGCACCACCCCGGCGAACGTGACCACGGCTCCCGCCGCGTCGTCCTCCACCAGCCGCGCGTGCTCTTCGACCGACAGCAGCTGGTCGCTCACCTCCGCCCGCAGGACCCGGACCGCCGGGCCGCCCGACCCGGACGCGGCCGGACGCGGGTGGTCGCCGCCGGCGAGCTGGTCGACGGCGTGGTCCAGGATCTGCTCGAGCACGCCGAGGCCGTCCTTCACCCCGCCGCTCGAACCGGGCAGGTTCACCACCAGCATCCGCCCCGCGACTCCCGCGATCCCGCGGGACAGCACGGCCGTCGGCACCTTCGGCAGGCCCGCGGCGCGGATCGCGTCCGCGACACCCGGCAGCTCGTAATCGAGGACCTCCCCGGTGACGTCCGGGGTCCGGTCCGTGGGCGAGATCCCCGTGCCGCCCGTGGTCAAAACCACCGCGACCCCGTCGGAAACGGCTGTGCGCAAGGCTTTCCCGACCGGCTCGCCGTCCTCGACGACCACCGGCGCGGGCACTTCGTACCCGTGCTCGGCCAGCCAGGCGACGAGCACCGGCCCGGTTTTGTCCTCGTAGACGCCCTTCGCGGCGCGGTTGGACGCCACGATCACGCGTGCGGTCTTCATGACTGCCGCTCCCAGGTGCCGGTCTTGCCGCCGTCCTTGCGGATGAGCCGGACGTTGTCGAGGGTCGCGGCGGGGTCCACGGCCTTGATCATGTCGTGCAGCGTCAGCGCGGCGACCGCGACGGCGGTGAGCGCCTCCATCTCGACGCCGGTGACGTCGGTGGTCTTGGCGGTCGCGCTGATGTGCACGGCGGTTTCGCCGAGTTCGAACTCCACCTTCACCCCGGACAGGGCGATCTGGTGGCACAACGGGATCAGCTCCGGCACCCGCTTGGCGCCCATGATCCCGGCGATCCGGGCGGTCGCCAGCGCGTCGCCCTTGGGCAGCCCGTTGGCCGAAAGCAGGCCGAGGACCTCCGCGGTGGTGTGCACGGTCCCCCCGGCGAGCGCGGTGCGTGCGGTCGCCGTTTTCGCGGAGACGTCGACCATCCGCGCGGCGCCGGCGGAATCGACGTGGCTGAGTTCACTCACCCTCAGGAGGCTACTGCGCCACCGCGGCCGCGCACCCGGTGAGTGGCACGGAAAAAGGGACCCGCGGGCCGCGGGTCCCTTTTCGCAGAACGGAAAAACTTAGTTGGCTTCGGCGCGCGCGGTGGCGCGCACGGCCTCCGCGACCGCCGGGGCGACCGCGGTGTCGAACACGCTCGGGACGATGAACGAGGCGTTCAGCTTGCCGTTGTCCACCACGTCCGCGATCGCGTCGGCGGCGGCGAGCAGCATGTTGTCGTCGATGTTGCGCGCGGCGGCGTCGAGCAGGCCGCGGAACACGCCGGGGAACGCGAGCACGTTGTTGATCTGGTTCGGGAAGTCGCTGCGGCCGGTGGCGACCACGGCGGCGTGCTGCTGCGCCTCCAGCGGGTCGATCTCCGGGTCCGGGTTGGCCAGGGCGAACACCACCGCGTTGTCCGCCATGGTGGCGACCTGCTCGGCGCCGAACAGGTTCGGGGCCGAGACGCCGATGAACACGTCCGCGCCGACCAGCGCCTCGTGCAGCGTGCCCGCCTGCTTCTCGCGGTTGGTGTGGCCCGCGATCCAGGTCAGGTTGTCGTCGAGGCTGCCGCGGTCGGGGTGGACGATGCCGTCGATGTCGGCGGCCACGATGTCGGCCGGGTTCTTGCGCAGCAGCAGCCGGATGATCGCCGAGCCGGCCGCGCCGACGCCGCTGACCACGATCTTGCAGTCCTCGATGTTCTTGCCGACCACCCGCAGCGCGTTGCGCAGCGCCGCGACGACCACGATCGCCGTGCCGTGCTGGTCGTCGTGGAACACCGGGATGTCGAGCTGCTCGCGCAGCCGCGCCTCGATCTCGAAGCAGCGCGGCGCGGCGATGTCCTCGAGGTTGATGCCCGCGTACACCGGCGCGATCGCCTTGACGATCTTGATGATCTCCTCGGTGTCCTGGGTGTCCAGGCACACCGGCCAGGCGTCGACGCCGGCGAACTTCTTGAACAGCGCCGCCTTGCCCTCCATCACCGGCAGCGCGGCGGCCGGGCCGATGTTGCCCAGCCCCAGCACGGCGGAGCCGTCGGTGACCACGGCGACGGTGTTGCGCTTGATGGTCAGCCGGCGCGCGTCCTCGGGGTTCGCCGCGATCGCCTGGCAGACGCGGGCGACGCCCGGGGTGTACGCGCGGGAGAGGTCGTCACGGTTGCGGAGCGCGACCTTGGGGGTGACCTCGATCTTGCCGCCGAGGTGGATCAGGAACGTCCGGTCGGAGACCTTGCGGACCTTCACCCCGGGCAGCGAGTCCAGCGTCTGGGTGATGTCCTGCGCGTGGTTCTCCGACAACGCGTTCGCGCTGATGTCGACCACGATGGACTCGGGGTGCGATTCCACGACGTCGAACGCGGTGAGCACCCCGCCCACGCGGCCGACCGCGGTGGTGAGGTCACCGGCGGCCGTGGACGAAGCCGGGGCCTCGACCCGGACGGTGATGGAATACCCGGGACCGGGAACCGGCATGGCACTAACTCCCCGCTGGAAAACCTGTGACTTGGGACGTTCCGAACCCTAGCCCCGTGACCGCCGACACCCGACCCCAGTCGGGTGACTCACGGGTAACAAGGGGCAGGTCCCAGCCCGGTTCCCGGCGCGTGGCGCGTCAGCGGTTGATTTCGGTCTCCGGGTGCACGTACGGCACGGTGTCGAGCGGGAACGTCAGGTCGCCGAACGGCGACAGCGCGCCCTGGCGGTCGGCCGCCAGCTCCGACACGGGGTGCTCGCCGTCCTCCGCCGGCCAGGTGGGGTCGACGCCCTTCTTCTTGCCGTTCTCGGCCTTCGCCACAACACCCTCCACTGGCCGGTCCAACCGATTCGCACACAGTGTGCCCGAACACCCCCCGGGCCCGCTCACCCGCCCGGTGCCGCTTGCCCGCCCGGTACCCTGGACGTCTATGCCCGCGACCTCATTGGCGGACTGGCTGCGTGCGGAATCCGACGACGCACTGGCCGAGCTCCTGCGCACGCGTCGCGACCTGTCGACCCCGCCGCCGTCCGACAGCACGGTGCTGGCCACCCGGGCCGGCACGCCGGGTTCCGTCGCGCGGGCCTGCGAAGACCTGGACACCCGGACCCTCGCGGTGCTCGACGCGCTGCTGGTGGCGGGGGCCGACGCCGTGCCCGCGCCGCTGGCCGAGGTGCGCGCGCTGGTCGGCGCCGACATCTCGGACGCGCTGAAGCGGCTACGCGCCCGCGTGCTGGTGTGGGGCGCGGACGACGAGCTGCGGGTGCCGCCGTCGGCGCGTGACGCGCTGGGGCCGTTCCCGGCCGGGCTGGGCTCGCCGTCGCCGGTGCTGGCCGCCACGGACGTCGCCGCGCGGCTGGCCGAGGTCGGCGAAGACGAGCGGGCGGTGCTGGCCAAGCTGGCGGCGGGACCGCCCATCGGCCGCACCCGCGACGCGAGCTTCGACGTCGCGCTCGACGAGGCCGCCACCCCCGTGCAGAAGCTGCTGGCCCGCGGCCTGCTGCTGCGCCGCGACGACCAGACGGTGGAGCTGCCGCGTGAGCTGGGACTGCGGCTGCGCGGCGGCGTCGCGTTCGACCCCGCGACGCTGGCCGAGCCCGAGCTGCCCGTCCATCCACACCGGACGGCCACTGTGGACGAGACCGCGGCCGGCGAGGCGATGGAGTTCCTGCGCCAGACCGAGGCGCTGCTGCGCTCGTGGTCGGCGGTGCCCGCGCCGGTGCTGAAGGCCGGCGGCCTCGGCGTGCGTGAGCTGCGGAAGCTGGCCAAGGACCTGGACGTCGACGAGGCGCGCGCGATGCTGGTGGCCGAGCTGGCCGTCGGCGCCGGGCTGGTCGCCGACAGCGAGACGACGGCGCCGGAGTGGGTGCCGACCACGCTCACCGACTCCTGGCTCGCGTCGCCGACCGTGCAGCGCTGGATGACGCTGGCCCAGGCGTGGCTCGAGCTGCCGCGGCTGCCCGGGCTCGCCGGCGGCCGGGACGCGAAGGACAAGCCGATCGCGCCGCTGTCCGAAGAGCCGCGGCGGCCGCTGGCGCCGGTGGCCCGGCGACGGGTGCTGATGGCGCTCGCGCAGCTGCCGTCCGGCGCCGGGGTGAAGAGCGTGGACGAGCTGGTGGCCGTGCTCGCGTGGCGCGCGCCGCGGCGGGGCGGACGGCTGCGCGACGAGACCGTGCGCTGGACGATGGCCGAGGCGACGGCGCTCGGCCTCGTCGGGCTGGGCGGGCTGACCTCGGCCGCCCGGCTGCTGCTGGAGGACGACCGCCCGGGCGCCGTCGAGGCGATGCACGACGCGCTGCCGGCGCCGGTCGACCACGTGCTGGTGCAGGCCGATCTGACGGTGGTCGCGCCGGGTCCGCTGGAGCCCGAGCTGGCGGCGGACATGGCGGCGGTGGCGGACGTCGAGTCGGCCGGGCACGCGACGGTCTACCGCGTCACCGAGACCTCCGTGCGCCGCGCGCTCGACACCGGCCGCACGGCCGACGAGCTGCACGCGATGTTCCGCGCGAAGTCCGCGACCCCCGTGCCGCAGGGCCTGACCTACCTGATCGACGACGTCGCCCGCCGCCACGGCCGGCTCCGCGGCGGCGCGGCGGGCTCCTTCCTGCGCTGCGACGACGAGGCCCTGCTCGCCGAGGTGCTCGCCAACCCGGTCGCGGCGGAGTACGACCTGCGGATGATCGCGTCGACCGTGCTGATCAGCTCCGCGCCGCTCGGCGAGGTGCTGGAAGGCTTGCGGGCAGCGGGTTTCGCGCCGGCCGCGGAGGGGCCGGACGGGCGCGTGGTCGACATCCGCCCGAGCGGCCGCCGTCTCCCCGCGCGAGCCCGCGCCGCCCGCGCCCGGCCGGGCGAGCAGGCGGTGCTGTCGGAGGATCAAGCCTCGCGCATCGTCTCGAACCTGCGAGCCGGCGACGCGGCTTCGGCCCGGCGCCGCGGCTCCTCGGTGAGCGCCCCAACCGGCGGCGGCGCGGACACTTCGGCAACGCTGGAACTGCTCTCCCGCGCGACCCTGGAACGCCGCGAGGTGTGGATCGGCTTCGTCGACTCGCGCGGGACGGCCAGCCAGCGCGTGGTGCGGCCGGTTCGTGTCGGGGGCGGGGTGCTGGAGGGCACGGATCACGAGCGGTATCCCTTGCACCGCATCACTTCCGCCGCACTCGTCGAAGACTGAGCCGGCCTCCGGCCAGCGGGAAGCGCCCCAATGTGGCGTTGGTTGCGCATCGGAGGGGGCCCGGGCCGGGAGCGGGGCGGGGGGTCAGAGGGCGCGCAGGCCCTGCAGGACGCGTTCCATGAACTCGCGCGACGAACGGTCGCCGAGGATCAGTTCCGTCTGGTGGATCAGCACGAGCCCCAGGTCGGCCATGTCGCCGACCAGGACCTTCACCACGCCGAGCGGCAGGCGCAGGTGCGCGGCGATCTCGGCGACCGAGCGGGTGTCCAGGCAGAGGTCGCAGATCCGGCGGTGCTCGATCGACCGGACGCCCCGGTAGCGGCGGCCGTCGTCGCTGGTGGAGACGAGTGCTTCGAGCGCCAGGTTGTGGTCGGAGTGGGTGCGGCCGCCGGTTCGGGCGTACGGGCGGACGCGGGAGCGGGCCGGTTTGGCCGGTGCGTCCACGGCGGGTTCGTAGGCCGGTTCCGCGGCGGGTGCATACGCAGACTCGTAGGCGGGCTCCGCCGCGGGTGCGTACGCAGGTTCAGCAGCGGGTGCATAGGCGGATTCCGCGGCGGGTGTGTACGCCGACTCGCGGGACCAATCCTGTTCCGCAGCCGGCGAGTACGCGGCGTGAGAGCTGCGCCCGGCGGGCTCAGGGGCCCAATCCTGGTGCGCGGCAAGGTATTCCGGCTGCCTGGGGTCCGGTTCGGACTGCCACTCGGGCTCGTCGTCGGCGTAGGAATGCCGGCCGCCGCGGGGCTGGCGGTCCTCGGCCGCGTGGGTGCTCCGGCGGGTCGGCTCCGGCTGCTGCCAGTCTTGGTCGGCGGCGTCGGTTTCGGACCAGTCGCGGGCCGCGGCGGCTTCGGATCGGCCGGGCGCCTGGTATTCGGGCTCGGCCAAGCGGTGTTGCGCGTAACGGCTGGGCTCGGGCGCGGGCCGGTAGGCCGAGTCGAGCGGGGCCGAGTGGTAGTCCGTCTCGGCCGCGGTCTGCTGGTGGCCCGAGTCGTACGGGGACCGCTCGTAACGGGTGTCGTACGCCGGTTGCTCGTACCCGGTGTCGTAAGCGGCCGGACGGTGACCGGCAGCAGCCGGCTCCTCGGCGTAGTAATCCGCGCCGTAATAACCGGTTTCCTGCGCTGCCGGACCGGCGGTGTCCTCGGCCCAGTGGCCGGATTCCCCGTCGTCCTGCCAGGTGCGGCCCTCGTCGTCGTAGTAGTCCGAGGCTCCGGCCCACTCGTCGGCTTCCGGGGCCTGGTGAGGCTCGGGCGACGGGGGTGGCGGCGGCGGGGTGCTCGGACGACGGTGCGGCAGCATCGTCTTCAAGGTGCTCAGCTCGTAGTGGCTGGGCGAGTCGAACGCCTCCCGGTCGGTGCCGCGGTGGAGCGCGTCCCAGGCCCCTGTGTCGCTCTCGCCGAATCCGGAGATCTTCATCTACTAACCACGCACCCCGCCCTGGAGCTGGGCGCGCAGTTCCGGCGTCAGCTGCTGGCCGACGCGTTCCACGAGCAGCGTCATCTCGTACGCGACCGTGCCGATGTCACAGGTCGGCGCGGCCAGCACCGCCAGCGACGAGCCGTCGGAGACCGACATGAGGAACAGGTACCCGCGCTCCATCTCGACCACGGTCTGGTTCACCCCGCCCGCCTCGAAACAGCGGGCGGCGCCCTGGGTCAGGCTGATCAGGCCCGAGGCGACCGCCGAGAGCTGCTCGGCCCGTTCCTGCGGCAGGCCCTCGGAAGGCGCGAGCAGCAGACCGTCGGCCGACACCAGCACCCCGTGCGCGGCACCGGGCACCCGGCGCACGAAGTCCGTGATCAGCCAACCGAACGTGCGCTGGCCCTCTTCCTGGCCGGACACGGTCACTGTCCCTCCTCGCTGCCGCTGCTGCCGAACCCGAAACTCACCGCTCGCCATGATCGCGGGCGCCCCGTGAAGATGCCGTTCCCAGCGTATTCACCTGGCCGACGGTGTCGAGTCCCACTGATCGAAGTGCTGGGCACCGTACGTACTCAGGCGAGTGCGCACCGCGTGGACCCCACCCGGACCACGCCTTCGTGGGTCACTCGGTGGTGGCATCGGCAACCTGGAGCGGAGGGGTGTCCGCGCAGGTCATCGACGTGCCGGCCGGCCGGTCCGGCTTGGTCGGCCCCGGCCGTGGCGAGCCGGGTCCAGTCGACCCGGCGCCGGCCGGATACACCACTCCCCGAAGCGGGTGAAGCCCGTCGAGTTCACTCCAACGGCCGCATCCGACTGGCGGGGGTATTTCGGTCCTAGCCGGCCCGCAGCGCCGAGTCGTGGGCGATGGCGTGCTGCACCACGGAGATCAGCACCTGCTTGGCCGAATCCCGCTCCCGCGCGTCGCACGCCATGATCGGCACCGACGGCGAGATCGTCAGCGCGTGCCGGACATCCTCGATCTGGTGATGCAGCAACCGGTCGAAACAGTTGATCGCGACGACGTACGGCAGCTTCCGGTTCTCGAAGAAGTCGATCGAGGGGAACGCGTCGGCCAGCCGCCGCGTGTCCACCAGGACCACCGCCCCGATCGCGCCGACCGCGAGGTCGTCCCACATGAACCAGAACCGGTGCTGGCCCGGCGTGCCGAACACGTACAGGACGAGGTCCGAGTCGAGGGAGATCCGGCCGAAGTCCATGGCGACCGTGGTGGTCGTCTTGTTCGGCGTGGCGGTCGTGTCGTCGTGGCCGACACTCGCCTCGGTCATCATGGCCTCGGTGGTCAGCGGGTCGATCTCCGAGATCGCCCCGACCATCGTCGTCTTGCCCGAACCGAACCCGCCGGCGACCACGATCTTGGCCGACGAGGTCGGACCGGTCACCTGCGGCGCGTTCGCGTCGGAGTCAAATTCTCCGAAGCCCACTGAGCACCCTTTCCATGAACTCGATACTCGGGCGGTCGCCCACGGACGTGTCGCTGGTCGAGTGCACCAGCACCAGGCCGAGGCCGGCCACGTCACCAATCAGAACTCGCACTACGCCGAGCGGCAGCCGCAGCAGCGCCGCCACCTCGGCCACGGAGCGGGTGTCGAGGCACAGATCGCAGATCGACCGGTGCTCGGGCACGCGCACGCGGTCGAGCACGCGCCCCTGCTCGCTGGTCGAGATCAGCGCCTCGATCGCGAGGTCGTACGTCGGCTTGGTCCGGCCACGGGTCCGGAAGTAGGGCCGGACCAGACCGGACGTCTCGACCTCGGTGACCGGCGGCTCGGCCGAGGCCTGCATCGGCAGCGCCGCGGCCAGCTCGTTCGACGACGGCCCGGGCGAGCCGTCCTGCTCCGCGCTGAACGCGGCGAACTCGGCCGAGTCGTACAGCGGCCCGCTGGCCCCGCCGAACAGCTCGGCCCCCGGCCCGCCGAGCAGGCGGTCGCGGTAGCCGGGCACGCCCGTGACGTCCGGTCCCTGGCCGGCATTGCTGTCGGTCAGCCAGTTCGGCGGCTCCCGCACCGGGTCCGCGTCCGACCCCTGGACGCGGCGGGCGCGCCATTCGCGGTCGACCCGGTCGCGGAAGGACTTCCAGTCCTCCCGCCCGTCGTCTCGCTCTGCCCACCCGCCGGTGTAGTCGTCACCGAGCCGGCCATCGCCCCTCAAGCGCCCGTCGTCCACGGTCAGCTCCTGAAGTTCCCGGCCCGCCTAGCGGCGGACCGCCGAGCCCTGCAGTTGCGCACGCATCTCCGGGGTCAGCTGCTGGCCGACCCGTTCGACGAGCAGGGTCATCTCGTACACCACCAAACCGATGTCGCTCTCCGGCGAGCCCAGCACCGCGAGGCACGAACCGTCGGAAACCGACATCAGGAAGAGGAAGCCGTTGGCCATTTCGACCACGGTCTGCGCGACCGGGCCGCCTTCGAACACTTTCGCCGCTCCGCGCGCCAGGCTGGTCAGCCCGGACGCGACCGCCGCCAGCTGGTCGGCCCGGTCCTTCGGCAGGCCGCGCGAGGCGGCCAGCAGGAGCCCGTCCGCCGAGACCACGACCGCGTGGGCCGCACCCGGCACCCGGTGCACGAAGTCCGTGATCAGCCACGCGAAGCTACCCGCCGCGCCGCCTGCCGCCCTGCCGTTCGGCTGCGCCGAGCCGCCTCCCGGCTGCACTGCACCCGCCCGTGTCACTGTCGCTCCTCACTGCTGTCGCTCAAGTACCCGGATCCACTCACCGGAACGCCGTCCTCGCCGAGCCTGTCGTCGGCCGGTCGGTCCTTCAATGCGTGCCTCCCGGAGGTGTACCCACGCTGGAAGCTTGCCATCCTGCTGCGCGCCGCGGAGGCCGAGCGGGTCATCGCACCCGTTCCGGGCAGCCCGGAGGTCGCGTCGGTGAAGGAATTGTGCGGCTCGGAGGATTCCGAGGGACTGCCGATCGAGCCCGGGACCAGGTACGCGTTCGGGACGCGCTTGGGCAGCCCGGCCGTCGTCACCTCCTCGTTCTTGGTCTCGAGCAACGACTGCGCGGCCTGCCAGCCCTCGTCGGAGGCGCTGCTCCAGCTGTCGTCCGAGCCGTCGTCGGAACCAGGGTAGAGCGGCGTCGCTTCGATCGGTTCCTCCTGACGGGGCTCGTGCGTGCCGTTGCTGCTCTCCGCCGCGGCCGGGGCGGCGGACGCGGTGTGCGGCTCCGCCTTCTCGGGCGCCTCGGCCTTCGCCGGCGTGGCCGTCAGGTCCTCGGCCAAGCCGGGCTCGCCGTCGCCACCGTCACTGCCTTCGCTGAACCACCGCGAAAGCACCGACTGGTAGATCGGCAGCCGCCGGGTCGGCACATCGTCCTCGAGGGCCGAAGCACCGTCGTCGGTGACGGGCTCCGCGCGCTGGGGCTCCTCCGGCGCGAGGTACTTGGGCTCGCGCTTGGGCAGCACCAGCGGCGGGAACTCCGTCTCCGCCAGGCTCGCACCGTCGCCGTTGGGCTGCTGGGTGAGCGGCGCCAGGTCTTCCGCGGTCGGCCACGCCGGGCTCTCCGGGACCGGCATCTCCGGGCTGAGGAACGGCCCGGCGGCGCGGTTGCCCGCGACCAGGTCGTCGAGGCTGATCGGCTGGTCGAGCGGGACCAGCCCGCCGTTCGACGGGGCCGCCGCGGGCGGTGGCGGGGCCGACGGGGGCGGCGGGGTGGGTTCCGGTCCGCGGTCCAGCGGCCCGCGGTCCATCGTCCGCTCGACCGGCCGGTTCACCGGCGGGAAGCTCGGGTGCGAGACCTCGTTGCGGTTGACCGGCGGCGGCGTGTGCCGCGGCGGCGGGCTGGCCACCCGGATGTGGGTGAGCAGCTCGGCCGGCACCACTACCCGGGCGATGACGCCGCCCTCGATGTCCTCGTTCTCGCGCAGCCGCACCTCGATGCCGTGGCGCTGGGCCAGGCGGGCGACCACGTACAGGCCCATCCGCCGGGTCACCGAGACGTCCAGGTCCGGCGGGTCGGCCAGCCGCTGGTTGATCTCGGCGAGCCGGTCGTCGCCCATGCCCACGCCGTGGTCGGTGACCTGGATGGCCAGCGCCTTCTTGCGGGTGATCACGGCGCGGACGGTGACCTTCGTCTCCGGCTCGGAGAAGTAGGTCGCGTTGTCCAGCAGCTCCGCGAGCACGTGCACGAGGTCGTGGATGGCCAGGCCCTGCACCGCGACCTCGGGCACGATCCCGACCTCGATGCGCGCGTACTGCTCGATCTCCGAGACCGCGGCACCGATCACGTCCGCGGCCGGCACGGGCTTGGGCACGGACTTCGCCAGGCCGGCGCCCGAGAGCACCAGCAGCGACTCGCCGTTGCGGCGGAGCCGGGTGGCGAGGTGGTCGAGCTCGAACAGGCTGGCCAAGTGGTCCGGGTCCTGCTCGTCGGCCTCCAGCCGGTCGATCACGCCCAGCTGGCGCTCCACCAGCCGCTGCGAGCGGCGGGAGAGGTTCACGAAGATGCCGTTGACGTTCTCACGCAGCAGGGCCTGTTCGGCTGCCATCTTGACGGCCTGCTCGTGGACCACGTCGAACGAGCGCGCCACCTCGCCGATCTCGTCGCGGGAGGTGACCGGGACCGGGGCGACCGCCTTCTTCGAGGCGTTGACCGGGTCCGGGTCGTCCAGGATGGACTGCACCGTCTCGGGCAGCCGGGTGTACGCGACGTCCAGCGCCGTGGTCCGCAGCACCCGGAGCGGGCGCAGCATCAGGCGGGCGATCACGAGCATCAGGATCAGGGCCGCGATCAGCGCGGCGAGCACGACCGCGCCGCCGATCCAGGCCGAGCGCACGGCGTTGGAGGCCAGCCCGTCGGCCTGCGAGCGCAGCTGGGACAGCAGGCTGCTCTCCACCGCGTGCAGCTTGTCCGCCGCGACGGTGCTGTCCTGGCCGAGCTCGGTGGGGTTGATGTTGAGCGGCGCGCCCTGCTGCGCGAAGGAGAAGGACGAGGTCTGGATCCGGCGCCGGTCGTCGACCTCCGGGCCCGAAACGGTGTCGTTGTACAGCTGGACCTGGTCGTCGGTGGCGTTCGCGAGGAACGCCGCGACCGACGCGTCACCGCTGGCCTCCGAGGCCCGCGCCTCGTCGAGCAGGTCGCCGGGGAAGCCGTCGCGGAAGGCCGCGATCTGCAGCGCCGCGTCACCACGGACGATGAACTCCTTGGCCTCGCTGATCGACTGCGTGCTGTTGCCCAGCCGCAGCAGGTCCCGGTCGGTGACCGCGGTGGTCACCTCGCGGCCCAGCTGGATGAGCGAGTCGAGGATGGACGAATAGGTGTCGAGCACCGCAACATCCGAATAAGAAGAGGTGCTGATCGCCGCGCGCAGCGGCTGGAGCGCGTCGAGGCGCTGGAGGCCGCGCGCATAGCGGTCGCTGGTGGCCTGGGTGTCGGTGTTCAGCGTCACCACGGCGTTGCGCAGGTCGTCGACGTCACGGTCGACCTTCGCCATCTGCGCGTCCAGGCCGGTCTGGCGGAGCGAGTCGCCGGAGGAGAGCCGGGCGACGGCGAGCGCGCGCTCGCCCTGCAGGTCGTGGACCACGGTGGTGACCTTGACCGCGAAGGCGACCTGGTCGGCCGTGTGGCTGAACTGCACCGTCTGCTGGATGTCGTCCACCACGCGCAGCGAGCCCAGCACCAGCGCGGTCAGCGTCGGGATGATCAGGATCAGGGCGAGCTTCGACCTCAGCCGCCAGTTGCCCAGCGCAAAGACCGAGCCCTTCCGCGCGGGAGCCACTGCCCCGCCTTCGCTCGCGGAGGCCCCTCCCGACCCCGCGGTGTCTTCGTCCGGCACCGCCGCACCACCATCGTTGTCCGGCCCCGAAGGACCCTGTGAATTGAAGCCTGCCGAGCCCGGGACCACTATCCGCACGCTCCCGGCAGGCGGCCCGGCTCTCCGAGGAGCGCCGGACATGACCGCGTCATTACACCCTTACGAGTGAGAAGATCGACTTTCAAATGCGGTTGACCGCACCTCCCGGCGCGGAATCGGTTCAGCACTTGCATGACGTTCGTTCCCCGCACTGGTCGATCACTGGTCCGTTCGGCCTAAGCCACAAGGTCGCCGACAAGCAACGGCCCGCGCATAATGCCTCTTGACGAGGCAAACTCTCACTACATCGGTGGTCCATACCTCACCCTGCCGGAGCAGAGGGTAGCGAACGGCTGGCCGATTTGTAACCCTCTTGACAGCCGCATGGGAGCACCCGTACAGCCGATCAAGGCCAACCGGGCACCACCACAATGCCCCAGATCGGGGGACGCGCAGGGGCCTTCGCTCACCTGTACGAGTGGCTGAAGCCACTCAGGCGACGTTTTTGACCACCCGTTGTGATCGCAAGATCGCTTCTCTACAGTAGCCGCGTGACTCCGGACAATGAGCCACACTCCAACCCACTGGTCAGCCACACGTGACCTCATTTCCAAGGAGCGGCCTTGTTTGATTCAGCCGGGAGCAGCCAGCCGAGACTCGGGCGGCGCGGCTTTCTCTCGCTTGCCATGGCCGGCGGCGTCGCACTGACCGCGAGCGGCTGCGGCCTGCTCGGCGGCTCGGACGACTCGGGCAGCACGAACAGCGGCTCCGGTCTGGAGAAGCCGAAGATCAAGGTGTCGATCATGCCGACGATCGACGTGGCCCCGTTCCACCTCGCGGTGCAGAACGGCTACTTCAAGGCCGAGGGCCTCGAGGTCGAGACCGTCGACGCCGCCAGCGGTGACGCCTCCCTGCAGAAGCTGCAGTCCGGCGAGGTCGACATCGCCTACTCCAGCTACACCCCGTTCTTCGTCGCGAAGAGCAAGGCCAACGCGGACATCAAGTTCGTGTCGGACGCCTCTTCGGCCGGCCCGAAGAGCACCGAGATCGTCGCGATGCCGGGCGGCATCGTGAAGAACGTGCACGACCTGGCGGGCAAGAAGATCGCCATCACCGCGCAGAACACGATCTGCGACACGCTGACCAAGTCGGTCATGCGTGACAACGGGGTGGACTACACCGGCGTCAAGTGGGTCCCGATGGGCTTCCCGCTGATCGGCGGCGCGGTCAAGCGCGGCGACGTGGACGCGGGATTCCTGACCGAGCCGTTCATCACGAGTTCGGCCAAGACCAACGGCACGGTGCCGATCGTCGACACCGCTTCCGGCGCTACTCAGGACTTCCCGACCGCGGGGTACGGCTCGCTGGGCAAGTTCACTTCGGCGAACCCGAAGACCGTGGCGGCCTTCCAGCGCGCGATGCTCCGCGCCACCAAGGAATCAGCGGACCGCTCGAAGATCGAGCCGCTGATGGTGCAGTTCTCCAAGGTCGACCAGGCCACCGCCTCGCTGACCGCGCTGCTCACCTTCCAGTCCACTTTGGACGCCCGGCGGCTGCAGCGCGTCCCGGACCTGATGCAGCAGTTCGGCACCATCCCCAGCAAGATCGACGTGGCTTCGATGATCGTGCCGCAGGCGAGCGCATCCTGACGTGAGGATCGTCCGCAATCTGGTCGGCCTGCTCGGCTTCCTCCTGCTCTGGGAGGTCGTCGTGCGGGCCGGCCTGGTCGACCAGAACGACCTGCCGCCGCCGACCGTCGTGTTCGCCCGCCTCGGCGAGCTGCTGGGCGACACCGAGTTCGTCCGTGACGTCATCGCTTCGGTGCTGGCCTGGATGATCGCGCTGGTCATCTCCATCGCCATCGCCGTCCCCGCGGGCCTGCTGCTGGGCAGCATCGGCTGGCTGCGCGACGCGACGAAGGCGATCGTCGAGTTCCTCCGGCCGATCCCGTCCGTGGCGCTGATCCCGCTGGTGCTGATCCTGATCGGCGGCGGCCCCGAGTCGAAGATCACGCTCGCGGTGTACGCGGCGGTGTGGCCCATCCTGTTCAACACCGTCTACGCACTGTCCGAAATGGACCCGCTGCTGACCGAGACCGCGCGGACGTACGGCACGCCGAAGTCGCGGATCCTCACGTCCGTCGCGCTGCCGCACGCGGCGCCGTTCGTGTTCACCGGCATCCGGATGTCCGCGGCGATCTCGCTGATCCTGGTGATCAGCACCGAGTTCCTGGCCGGCGCGAAGCTCGGCATCGGGCAGTTCATCCTCGAGGCGTCCTCCGGCGAGAACCGGATGGACCTGGTGCTCGCGGGCACCGTGGTCGCCGGCGTGCTGGGCTTCCTGGTGAACGAGGGCCTGGAGCGGCTGGGCCGCCGGCTCTTCCGCTGGAGCACCGCCGACGAGGGGGCCGCCGCATGACCGTCGTCGAAAAGCCTTCGGTGCTCACCACCCGGGGCCGCGTCGGCCGCGGGCTGAGCGGGTTCGCCCGCAAGTGGCTGTTGTTCGTGGTGCTCGTGGTGCTCTGGGAGATCGCGACCCGGCTGAGCCAGAGCGTGTTCTTCCCGCCGCCCAGCAAGATCGCGGTCGCGGCGGCCAAGCTGTGGTTCTCGGGCCCGGCCTCGCACGTCTTCCTCGGCGACGCGGTGTTCGACCACATCCTGCCCAGCCTCGCGCGGGTGCTCGGCGGCTGGCTGATCTCGGTGGTGATCGGCGTGGCGCTCGGGCTCGCGCTCGGCCGCTCGCGCACCGGGATGGACTACGTGGGGCCGCTGTTCGCGTTCTTCCGCGCGATCCCGCCGCCCGCGCTGGTGCCGGTGTTCATCGTGCTGTTCCACATCGGACCGGGCATGCAGGTCGCCACCATCATCTTCGGCTCCCTGTGGCCGATCGTGCTCAACACGGTCGACGGCGCGCGCTCGGTGGACAAGGTGAAGGCCGAGACCGCCCGCGCGTTCCGCACTCCGCGCCGGTACTGGATCGGGCTGGTCGTGCTGCCCGCGGCGCTGCCGAAGATCTTCGCCGGGCTGCGGCTGTCGCTGTCGATCGCGCTGATCCTGATGGCGATCTCCGAGCTGGTGGGCGCGATCAACGGCATCGGCTACGCGCTGCTGTTCGCCCAGCGGGCCTACGACTTCGACCAGATGTGGGCGTGGATCGTGCTGCTGGGCATCCTGGGTTACGGGTTCAACGCGGCCCTGCTCGCCGTCGAGCGGCGGGTGCTCGCGTGGCAGCCCGGCCGTCACTAGGTTCCGGAAGGTAGTTGCAGAAATGTCGACCATGCTCGAGGTCTCCGGCCTCAGCCACCGCTACGGCACCGGCGAGAAGGCGCACACCGCCGTGAACGAGCTGTCGTTCACCGTCGAGGCCGGCCAGCTGGCGTGCATCGTGGGCCCGTCGGGCTGCGGCAAGTCGACGCTGCTGCGGGCGATCGCCGGGCTGCTGCCGCCGACGTCCGGCACCGTGAGCCTGCACGGCGACCGGGTGGACGGCGTGCCCGACGACCTGGCCGTGGTGTTCCAGGACTACAGCCGCTCGCTCTTCCCGTGGCTGACCGTGGCGAAGAACGTCGAATTCCCGCTGCGCTGGGGAAAGCTGAGCAAGGCGGAGCGACGCGCCCAGGCCGCGTCGGCGCTGGAGGCCGTCGGGCTCTCCGGAGTCGGCGGCAAGTTCCCCTGGCAGCTCTCGGGCGGCATGCAACAGCGGGTGTCCATCGCCCGCGCACTGGCCAGCCGCCCGGCGCTGCTGATCATGGACGAGCCGTTCGCGTCCGTCGACGCGCAGACCCGGTTCGAGCTGGAGGACCTGCTGCGCCGCGTGCAGGCCCAGCAGGGAACCACCGTCCTGCTGGTCACGCACGACATCGACGAGAGCGTTTACCTGGGCGACCGGGTGCTGGTGCTGTCGAAGTCGCCGGCGCGGATCGTCGCGGACCTGCCGGTCGGGCTGCCCGCCCAGCGCGACCAGATCACCACGCGCGAGTCGGCCGAGTTCGTCACCCTGCGCGGCGAGGTGGCCCGCCTGCTGCACGGCAGCCCGGCGCAGGCCGCGGCCGCGGACGCCGCCGAGTGGGAGCTGGCTTCGGCCGCCGAGAAGGCCGAGAAGGCCGTCACCGAGGACGCGCAAAGCTCGTGAGTGTTTGTGCCGGTTCTAACCGGCACAAACACTCACGAGTCCTTCAGGCCTTGGCCCGCGAGTCGTGGCCAGTCTCGTCCGGGCTGATCTCCGGCAGCGTCCGCACGCCGAGCACGTTGGCGCCGACCAGCTTGCGCGTGGCCATGTTGCCCATGGGCATGAACGTGCTCGCCTGCACGTCACGCCACATCCGCTCGAACGGCAGCGCCTTGGTGTACGACATGCCGCCCAGCACGTCCACGAGGCGCTGCATCACCTGCACCGCGTTGTTGGCGGCCACGTACTTCACCATCGAGCAGCGCGCGACGCCGTCCTGCACGTCGCCGGTGAACAGGCGGCGGCTGGTCACCTCTTCGGCGTGGCGGTGGATCAGCGCGCGGGAGGCCTCGATCAGGATCTGGCACTCCCCGATCGCGTCCTGCAACACCGGGTCACCGGTCTTTCCGCGCTGCCGCAACGACTTCACGGTCCAGTCGAGCGCGCCCGCCGCGATTCCCGTGTAGACGGCCGAGAACGCCGGCATCGCCCACGCCCACACGGTTTCCAGCACCCGCGCGTCGAGGTGCTTGACCGGCAGCGAGTGCACCACGGCGGCGTCCTCGACGAACACCTTGTCCAGCTCGACGTCGTTGCTCTGGGTGCCGCGCATGCCCATCGTGTTCCACGTCGGGTGGATCGTGACGCCGGGCTGGTCCAGCGCGATCTGGCAGAGCAGCAGCCGCGGGCCGCCGTCCGCGTCCTCGTAGCGCGCGGTGGTGGAGCAGTGCGTGGCGACGGCCGAGTTGGTCGCGAAGCTCTTGCGCCCGGTCAGCTCGAAACCGCCGTCGACCTTCACCGCGGACGTCTTCGAGTCCGTCATGTCGTTGCGCAGACCGGTTTCGCTGGTGATCGACGCCCAGACGAGGTTGCCCTCACGCGCCTTCGTCAGCAGCTCGGCCAGCCGCGGCGCCTTCGTCCGGCGCCAGACGCTGGCCCACTGGCCCAGCGGCGAGAGGTGCATGGTGAACGCCAGCGCGGTGGCGCCGTCGCCCATCGCCAGCCGCTCCAGCACCGGCAGGATCTCCGGCAGCCCGGCGCCGGAGCCGCCCAGCTCCTCGGGTACCGAAAGGCGCAGGAAACCCGCTTCCCTCAGGTCTTCGTAGTTCTCGTGGGGGAAGGTGTTCTCGCGGTCGTGGAGGGCGGCGCGCTCGGCGAACACGTCCGCGAGCTTTCCGGCCTGGTCGACGAGTTCCTGCTGTCCGGGAGTGAGTAGAGGCTGCACCCGGACATCCAAACAGCGTCACCCGGTCGGGTCAATGCGGCCGTGGCCGCACCGGAAAGCGCGTCAGTAGATGGTCCGGGGATTCGGGTCCACCTTGACGTGCACCAGGCTCGGCCCGGCCGTCGCCAAGGCGGCGGCGAGCGCGGGACGCAGGTCTTCGGCGTGTTCGACGGTGCTGGCCGGGCAGCCCATGCTGAGCGCCAGCTGCGCGAAGTCGATGCCGCCCAGCTCCGTGCCCGGCATCTTCCGGCCGCCCGCGTCCTCGCCGAGGATGCGCACTGCGGCGTACTGCGCGTTGTCCAGGATCACGAACGTCACCGGCACGTGCTCGCGCGCGGCCGTCCACAGTGCCTGGACGCAGTACATGCTGGAGCCGTCGCCCAGCACCGCGACCACCTTGCGGTCCGGCCGTCCCATGGCCGCGCCGACGGCCGCCGGCAGGCCGTAGCCGAGCGTCCCGCTCGCGACGGTGAGGAAGCCGGTGTCGGTGGCGGTGATCGGCAGGTGGTTGTGCAGGCCGGTGCGGTGGCTCGGCGTCTCCTCGACCACGATCGCGTTGCCCGGCAACAGATCCGCGACGACCGAGTAGGCGAAGTCCGGCGAGATCGGCGTGGTCTCGGCCGGCTTGGCGGGCTTCGCGGGCTTGGCGGCGACGGGCCGGTCGGCCGCCTGGACCTGCTCGGCCAGCGCGCGGATGGCGAGCTTCGGCGTCGAGCGGATCCCGGTGCCGTTGCCGGCCCGCGCGAGGATCTGGTCGTCGTCGCTGATCAGGTACAGCGGCGGCAGCGAGATCTCGGGCTCGCCGCGGTAGACGTGGTAGGTGAACGCGGGCGCGCCCAGCACCACCACCAGGTCGTGGGGCTGCAGCGCGTCGGCCACCGCGCGGCGCTCGGGCTGCAGGAAGCCGAGGAACAGCTCGTGGTCCTCGGGGAACGAGCAGCGCGACGACATCGGCGCGGCCCACACGCCGGCGCCGAGTTTTTCGGCCAGCGCCACGACATCCGGCACCGCGCCGTCGCCGTCCACGCTCGCGCCGACCACCAGCGCGGGCCGCTCGGCGCCGTCGAGCGCGGCGGCGAGGGCGGTCAGCGCGTCCGGGTCGGGCGCGAAGCCGGGCACCCGGTGCCCGGTCGGCAGCGGCATGGTCGCCTCGCGGTCCCAGTCGTCGACCGGGACCGAGACGAACACCGGACCCTGCGGCGCCTGCGTCGCGACGTGGTAGGCGTGCGCGATCGCGGCGGGCACGTCCTCGGCCCGCGCGGGCTCGATGCTCCACTTCACGTACGGCCGGGGGAAGTTCGCCGCTTCGACGGCCCCGAGGAACGGCTCGTCCGGCATCAGCGAGCGCGTCTGCTGCCCGGCCAGCACGATCAGCGGCGCCCGGTTGCGGAACGCGGTGAACACGTGCCCGAGCGAATGCCCGACCCCGCCCGCCGAGTGCAGGTTGACCAGCACCGGCTTGCGGGTGGCCTGCGCGTAGCCGTCCGCCATCGCGACCACGGCCGACTCCTGCAGCCCGAGCACGTAGGTGAAGTCGTCCGGCCAGTCGGTGAGGAACGCGACCTCGGTGGTGCCGGGGTTGCCGAACACGGTGGTCAGGCCGAGGTTCCGGAGCAGCTCGCGCGTGGCGTCCCGGACGGTGCGATTTCCCATGGGGCCCACGCTATCCCGCCTCTTGCCCGCGGTGGGCCACGCCCGGCGAAACGGACCGAGGGCCCCTCTCCCGGCAGGGAAAGGGGCCCTCGGCACAAGCGGTGGCGCGTCAGCCGATCAGGCCCGAAAGCCCGGTGCCCTTGAAGGAGCCCCAGCCGGTGACCTGGTCGTAGCCCGTGCCGGCGGTGAAGCCGGTGGTGCCGTTGAACGTGTTGTTGCCGGTGGTCACGTCGTGGAAGCCGGTGCCGTACGAGCTGCCGTTGCCGATGCCGTAGAAGGTCGGGTTCAGGTTGCCGAGGCCGCCGCCGTGGACCTGGTTCTGCAGCGTGGCGAAGCCGGCCCACAGCGGGGCCGCGCCCGAGGTGCCCCAGACGTTGCCGGTGGTCCCGCCGCTGACGATCGTGTAGGCCGAGCCCTCGGCCGCGTCACCCGCGACGTCCGGGACCTTGCGCTTCGTGGTGCTCTGCTTCGACTGCCAGGACGGGGCGTTGAACAGCGTCGAGATGCCGCCGCCGCCCGCGCCGCCCGAGGCACCGTCGTTCCAGGCCTTCTCGCTGCTGTAGCCGTTGGACGAGGTGACGGTCAGCTGCGTGCCGCCGACGCCGGAGACGTTCGGGCTGGACGCCGGGAAGTCGACCGCCTTCGAGTAGCTGCCGGTCTGGCGGGCGCAGTCGGTGGTGCCGTCGTCACCCGCGGCGGCGAAGTAGCTGATGCCCTCCGCGGTGCCGGTCGAGATCGCGCTGTTCACGCTGTTGGCCGCAGAGGAGCCCTCGGCCGCCTCGCAGGAGCCCCACGAGATGGAGACGACCTTGACCTTCGCGTCGGAGGCGATCTTCTGGTACATCGCCAGCTCGCCGGCGTTGCTGTTCGGGGCCTCGTACACGTAGTCGTTGGCCGCGGCGGCCAGCGCGTGCACGACCTCGATGTCGAGGTCGACCTCGGTCTCGCCCTGGCCGGGGCTCGAGTCGTAGTTGGCGCCGCTCACCGAGACCGTCGAGACGCTGCCGGCCTGCAGGCCGTACTTCGAGTCGTAGCTGGTGATGTCGGCCTTCTTGTAGCCGTCGAACTCGACGAAGCCGACGTTCACGCCCGCGCCGGTGGCCGAGAGGCCGCTGGTGCCGTAGGCGCTCTTGAGGATCGGCGGGGTCACGGCCTTGACCACGTGCGGCGCGGCCTTGGTGTCGGAGTGCTGCTTCACCGCGTGGTTGTCGAGGCCGACGACCGCGCCGACCACCGACGAGACGGAGGCAGGTAACGAAGGCGCCGAGTCGTTGGCAAAAAACTTACGGCCGGTGACTTTGTCCAGATAATTGCCGATGCCGGTGTGGAACGTGGATTCCAGCTGTGCGGCCGAACCGGTGAACGTGACCGCCTGACGGTTGCCGGAAACTTCGATTCCGGACGCGCCGTTTTGTTTCAGAAATGCAACGGCCTTGTTCACATCCGCCTGCGTTGGGCCGAATGCAGCATTGAACTGAGCGGGCGTGAGGAAGTGGTGGTATTGCGGCGACGCGGGGTTCTGGACGTCGGAGAGGAACTGGTCCAGCGCCTGCTGGTTGTGGAGCTTCAGCGACAGCGCCGCGGGGATCTGCTGCTCGGCGCCGACGTCGCCGGTGCGGTCGCTCTGGGTCAGCGGGGCGGCGTTGGCAGCCATCGTGACCAGCGGGTCCGCGTTGGCGGCGGGGGCCAGGGAAAGGCACAGCAAGGCCGGCAGCGGTACCGCTGCGGCGACGAGCTTGCGCAAGCGCATGGCAATTCCTCTCAAACGGTGGGGGACCGCGCCGGAACACACTCAGGGCCCCGTGCTCCGACAGCAGAGGGAGCATAAGAAATTCGTAAGCCGTCGAGGAACCTACTTTTGGCTGGCCTTTTCTTGTTCCGTTTTTGTGCCACCGCCACAATTTCCGGCGTTTTTGACCACTACCGTGGCATAGCTCCGGAATACGCCTTGGGTTCGGATATGCCGGACTTGCCGGACTTGCTGCGCCGTCCGGCGTCACCCCCGCCGGGGTGCCGACATGGACATCCCGGGCTGGAAGGAGGACTCTTGCTGAAGGCTCGCGAAGCTCCCCAAGACCCCGGCTGTCGAGCGCGCACTCCGCCCGGGGGCAGCCGTTCCTGCGGCGATCACCGAATCGACCCCGGGGCGGCATGGGATGTCCACTGACGAGCGCGCGCCCGCGCACCGTCTGGATGCCCGTGTGGTCGCGGCCGCGATCGAGGGCGACCGGACGGCCGTCGACAAATTGCTCGCCGAGCTGCGGCCGCTTGTGCTGCGCTATTGCCGCGGACGGCTCGGCAGCAGTTTCGGCGCCGAGGACTGCGCGCAGGAGACGTTGGTGGCGGTGCTGCTCGCGTTGCCGCGCTACCGCTACGAGACGGACAGCTTCCTGTCATTCGTCTTCGGCATCGCGGCGCACAAGGTCGCCGACACCTACCGGCGCCACAGCCGTGACCTGTCCGAGCCGGTCGCCGACCCCGGCGAGACCCGCGCCGGGAGCTCGCTGGCCGCACCGGACGAATACGCGCGCACCGACGTGCGGCTCCAGATCGGGGAGCTGCTCAGCCATCTGCCGCCGCTGCACCGGGATCTGCTGACGCTGCGGGTGATCCTCGGCTTCACCGCCGAGGAGACCGCGGAGGCACTGGGCCTGCCGAGCGCCGTCGCCGTGCGCGTCGCCCAGCACCGGTCGCTGTCCAAGCTGCGGCAGCTGATGAACGCCAAGGCGGCGAATCAGTCCGAGTGAACGGCTTTGGGCCCGGGCCCGCCCGGGGCCGGTCGCGGCTCCCGCTTGGCCAGCAGGGCGCGCACGCCGGTCAGCTGACGCTTGACGGGCGTTGCCGGATCACGACGCCCGGTCCCGGCCGGGAGCCCGAAATGAATGCGCACGCCCATGGCGCGCCTCCTGCACCTGCGATCGGACGATGACGCCGCCGGGGTCAGGGACGGGAGACTTCGAACGATAGCCGCGCGCGGGCCCCCGGGAGGCCCTCGATCGGGGTGTGGTGGTGAAGACCAGCCCACCGGGCGAACCCGTTCCGCCGGATGGACAACCCGGCCCTCAGCGTCCGGCCGGTGGCTCGAACAGCTCGTGCACCGTCGCCGACCGCGCGACGACCTCGCCGGACACCTCGCTCAGCTTCCGGTTGTGGCTGCGCGCGTAGCGGCGCAGCACGGCGAACGCCTGGTCCATCTCCAGCGAGAGCCGCTCGGCGACGAACCCCTTGGCCTGCTCGATGATCACCCGGCTGGACAGCGCCGTCTGCAGCTGCTCGACCAGAACTTCGTGATGCCGGATCGTGCGTGCCTGCAACAGCCCGATCGTCGCGACGTCGACCATCGCGCGGGCGGCCCGCAGGTCCTCGGCGCCCAGTTCGCCGGGCACCGCGGAGAACAGGTTCAGCACCCCGATCACCTCGGTCCGCAAGCGCATCGGCAGCGCGTGCATGGCGCGGAAGCCGTGGTCCGTGGCGGCCGCGGCGAAACTCGGCCACTCGTCCGCCGGTTCCGCGAGATCGGCTTTCGTCACCTCCCGGCCGAGCCGGTAGGCGTCCAGGCACGGCCCCTCGTCCCCCTGCAGCTGGAACAGCTCCAGCAGCCGGACCTCCTCGTCCGAGCTGGCCACCAGCTGCAGCTCCCCCGCCGGGTTCGCCAGCAGCAGCCCGGCCGCGTCGACACTCAGCAATTCGACGCAGCGGCCGGACAACAGGTGCAGGAACTCGATGACGTCGAAGTCGTCGATCAACGTGTCGGCCAGTTCGACGAACGTCTCCACGAGCCGCCCTTCGGTCAAGCCGGCCACCTCCCATGACTTGTTCGCCTGCAGTGACAGGTTCAGCTGGGACAGGTGTCCTCCGGTCAGGAGACCTCGCCGATGACTGTAGAGCAATCGGGCCGTTATCAGGTCACGCTTTGACCAGGTCAGCCCATTGGCGCACCGCGCCGACGTCCACAGTGGACTGCCAGCCGCCGGGACGGACCGCGCTGCCCACGTGGAACCCGCGCACGCCGCCCGCGCGCAGCAAGTGGACCTGCTGCGCACGCAGGCCGCCGCCGACCAGCAGCGCCGGGCCGTCTTCGCGGCGCGCGAGCTGCTGCAGCACGGACAGGCCGCTGCCCACCCCGGCCGGGTGGCCCGCCGCCAGCACGGTGTCGCAGCCCAGCTCGGCCAGCACGCCGAACGCCGCGATCGGGTCGCGCGAACGGTCGATCGCGCGGTGGAAGGTCCAGGCCAGGCCGTCCAGCTCCTTCAGCAGCGAGCGGCAGGCGTCGGCGTCGACCTCGTGCTCCTCGGTCAGGAAGCCGAACACGAACTCGCGCGCGCCGGCGTCGACCAGCTTCGCGGCGTCCGCCCGCAGCGCGTCGAGGTCTCCGGCGGCGAAGGAATTGGTGCCCCGCAGCATGACCCGCACGGGCAGGTCGGTGGCCGCGAGGACTTCGCGCACCGTCGCCACCGAGGGGGTGAGCCCGTCACTCGCCATGTCGGCGACCAGTTCGAGACGGTCCGCCCCGCCCTCCTGCGCGCGCTGCGCGTCCTCGGCGCCCAGCGCGATCACTTCCAGCAGGGCGGTCTTCGAGCTCATGCCTCATCCGTTCAATCAGGGTGCGGGGTGTCGTCCCCCCGCGCGTGGCGACCGCGGCGGAACCCGCCTTGAAGGCTCGTCATCCGCTCGCGCACCGCTTCGGGGGAAAGCGAGAGTATCGGCCGCTGCTCCGGCACCAGCCCGGGGCCGTCCTCCACGTCGGAAACCCGCAGGAAGGGCCAGGTATCCTCCGCGCCGTCCTCCTGCTCCAGTTCCTCGGAGGTCGGCCACTGCGGGTCCGGCGCCGGCGCGCCGTCCGGCTCCTCCGTCGGGTACTCCGGCTCCTCGGCCGGGTACGCGGGGTACTCGGCTTCCTGGTACTCCGCTGCGGGGTACTGGGCGTCGGGATATTGCGCTTCGGGGTAATCGGCTTCGGCGTATTGCGGCTCGGGATATTCGGACCGGGGGTATTCGGGCTCGGGGTATTCCGGCTCGGCGATGCGGTGGTCCGGCTCCGGGTCCGGCTCGGCGACCGGGAAGGCCAGCTGCTCCGGCACCGCCATGGCGTGCCGCGGCGGCTCGGCCTCGGCGCGGGGCGTGTCGTGGCCCGGGGTGACCGGGAGCGGCTCCGGGGGCGCGGGCGGCGGGGCGTCCGGGGACGACGACACGGCGTCGAACCAGCGCGAAAGCACGTCGCGGTAAGCCGGCATCCGCTCGGTGGGCGCGTCGAATTCCAGGTGCGAGCGCTGTTCCGCGGCCGGCGGCCACGGCTGGCTGCTCTCCACCACCGGCGCGCGCCGGGGCGGCCCCGGCTCCAGCACCGGCGTCAGCAACACGTCCTCCCCCGATTCCGAGTCCGGCTCCGGCACCGGCTCGGCCACGGGGGTCAGTGGCGCGAGCGGGGCCAGCAGTTCCGGCGCGGGCTCCGGTTCCGGCGACGGCTCGGGTTCCACCGGCGCAGGCGGGACCGGGGCCGGGGCGGGCGCCGGGACTTCGGCGATCAGCGCGGCCGGCACCAGCACCGTCGCGCGCAGGCCGGTGCCCTCGGCGGGATGCAGGCGGACGTCGATGTCGTGGCGCACGGCCAGCGTCGCCACCACGTACAGGCCCATCCGGCGGGAGACCTCGACGTCGACGTCCGGCGGGTTGGCCAGCCGCGCGTTCGTGCGGTCGATCTCGGCCTGCGGCATGCCGGCGCCGCGGTCGGTGATGTCGATCCGCCAGGCCCCGTCCGCCGTCCGGGCGCTTTCGACGGTGACGGTGGTGCGCTCGTCGGAGTAGCGCGTCGCGTTCTCGAGCAGCTCCGAAACCACGTGCACGAGGTCGTTGACGGCCTCGCCGCGCACCGCGAGCGCCGGGCCGGGGCCCAGCTCGATCCGCTGGTAGTGCTCGACCTCGCTGAGCGCGGCGCCGATGATCTCGTCGGCGACCACCGCGCCGGTGTCCTCGCGCTCCAGGTCGGTGCCCGAGAGCACCAGCAGGTTCTCGCTGTTGCGCCGCATCCGCGTGGCCAGGTGGTCGAGTTCGAACAGGCCCGCGAGCGTGTCCGGATCCTGCTCGTCGGCCTCCATCCGGTCGAGCACCGACAGTTGCCGCTCGACGAGATCCTGGCTCCGCTGCGAGAGGTTGACGAACATCGCGTTGACGTTTTCGCGCAGCAGCGCCTGCTCGGCGGCGAGCCGCACCGCCTCGCCGTGCACCTGGTCGAAGGCCCGCGCGACCTGGCCGACCTCCTCGCGCGTGAACACCGGCACGGGCGCGACGGCCGCGCGGTGCCGCATCTTCTCCGGCGCCGGGTCCGGGTCGGTGAGCAGCCGCTGCACGGCCTCGGGCAGCCGGTGGTCGGCGACCTCCAGCGCGGTCCGCCGCAGCACGCGCAGCGGCCGCAGCAGCGAGCGGGCGATGATCACCGACAGCACGCCGGCCACCAGCAGCACGGCCAGCACGATGCCGCCGTCCCAGATCGTCGACGTGCGGGCGCGAGCGGCCATCGCGTCGGTCTGCTGCTGCAGCTGGAACAGCAGCGCCTCCTGCACCTGGTGCGTGAGGTTGACCGTGTAGGTGGCCGCGGTGTCCCACTGGTCCGGGTCGAGCCCGGCGAGCGACTGGCCGTTCTCGGTGCGGGTCAGCGCCGACTCGACCAGGTCGTTGCCGATGTCGACGACCAGGCCGATCACCGTGTCGTCGTACATCCGCTGCTGGTCGGGGGTGGCGAAGGTGCGGTAGTCGTTGCGCGCGGCGGCCAGCTCGGCTTCCGCGCCCAGCAATGCGCGCGTGCGGTCGCGGTTCAGGCTGCCTTCGGCGAGCGCCTCGGCCATGATCGCGCGCTTGACCGACATCTGGTCTTTGATCCGCGCCAGTGCGTTGCCGGCCAGGCGCAGCCGCGCGAGCTGCGGGTCCGAGACATCGGCGGCGGCGGTGTCGCTGATGTCGAGCAGGCCGGAGATCAGCTCGCTGTACGACCGCAGCACGGCGTCGGCCGGGTAGGCGGAGTGCTCGGCGGAGAACCGCAGGCCGCCGAGCACTCGGAGCCGGTCGTCGCTCTGCTGCAGGCTGCTGGCGGCGGAGGCGGCGAGCCGCGGCTTGCTGTCGGCCAGCGTCCGCTCGAAGGCGCCGATGGCCTGGTCCACGCGGGTGCGCTGGCCGGCCAGGTCGGCCGGGTTGCCCTGCCGGTTGCCGGCCACGAACCGGACCGTGACGTCGCGCTCGCGCTGAAGCTGGTGCAGCACCTCGGCCACGGCGCTGTCCACCCGGCCGCGCGCGGCGAACTCGGCGAGCTGCTGGGCGTCACGCAGATCGCTGCTGACACGGAGGCCGACCAGGCCGACCACGGCCAGCGCCGGGATCAGCAGGACGACGAAGAGTTTGGTGCGCAGCCGCCAGTTGCGTAGCCGCCAGCGACCCCCGACGTGCTGCTGGGCGACGGAATCCGTCGCGTCCTTCTGCCGGGCAGCGGAATCCGTCGCGTCGCCCTTGCGGGGACGCTTGTCGCGACGGGTCACCTGGGCTTCCTTTTCACCGCGGGACCTCACCCACGGACGGCATCGGGTTTTGCAGCTCGAACCTACTGAAGAGTAGGTCACCTCGGGCAGATCGGGAAGCCATTCTGGCGGGGCCACGGCCCTGTCCGCGATGGTATGGGCAGCGGACCATAAGCTCCAGCATGATGAGCAGATTCTCTCGGTAGGTGAGAGCGGATGAACGTACGCGGACTGGCGTTGCCACTGGTGGCGGTCTTGCTGGCCACCAGCGGCTGCTCCCTGTTCTCTTCCGGTGACTCAGCGCCGCCGCCGGCGCTGGAGCGGACCACCCTGCGCGTCGGCGTCGCGAACCCGATCGACACGGCGCCGCTGCGGATCGCCGTGGCCGCCGGGAAGTTCCGCGAAGCCGGGCTGAACGTAGACCTGGTGGAGCTGGGCGCGAACGACGGGCTGGCCAAATTGACCTCCGGTCAACTGGACGTGACCTTCGGCAGCGACGTGTCGCTGTTCCGCGCCGCGAGCTCCGGCACCACCCTCCAGCTCCAGGGCGAGGCCTACACGTCCGGCGACAACACCATCGCGCTGGTCACCCTCCCCGGCTCCGGCTACACCGAGGCCACGGCCAAGAAATCGCCGAAGATCGCGGTGGACACCCCGGACGACATCGGCGCGCTGACCGCGGGCTCGGTGCTCTCGACCGCCGGCGTCGACCGGGCCAAGATCCGTTACGTGGCACGGCCGTTCGACCAGATGCCGCAGGCGCTGCAGTCCGGCGACGCCGACGCGGCGCTGATGGTCGAGCCGTACATCACCCGCGCGGAGAAGGAGCTGGGCGCGCAGATCCTCGCCGACGGCTCCAGCGGCGCCACCCTGGACTTCCCGGCCTCGGGTTACGCCGCCACCGGCGCGTTCGCCCAGGCCGCCCCGCACTCGCTCGCCGCCTTCCGCCGGGTGCTCATGCAGGCCCAGCTGACCGCGGGCGACTCGGCGATCGTGCGCGACGCGCTGCCGACGTTCTCCGACATCGACGCGACCACGGCGGCGCTGATCTCGCTCGGCACCTACCCGACGACGCTGTCGGCGACCCGGCTGCAGCGGGTCGCCGACCTGATGCACACCGCGGGACAGCTGGCGAACCGGCTGGACGTGCAGGCGATGCTGCCGGAGGAAGACCAGCCGTAGCTAGTTGTTCTCCCGGGCCGGGCTAGATGTTCTCGCCGGCCGGGACCAGGCAGACGGTCCGCGCCGGCGGCCCCGAGTACGCCAGCGCAGTGGCCGCGGCGTCGCACTGGCTGTCGTCGCCGTCGTGCACGCTGACGCGGGCCTCCGCGGCCGGATCGGTGCAGGTGACCTTGCGCACGGACGTCTCGTCGTCGACGTTGCGCAGGCAGTCGCCCGAGGAGACGTTGAGGGCCAGGCAGAGCGTCTCGTCCGGGGTGGAGCCGGAGCTGCGGGACGAGCCGCTGAAGACCTGGAACCGCACGTAGTCGCTGCCGTGACAGGTCGAGGAGCCGTGCACGACGTTGTCCACCCGGTAGGTCGCGCGCTGATCCGAGCAGCCGACCCCGTGGTACGACTGGGTGCCGAGGCTCTCCTGGCTCAGGTAGAGGCAGCTGCCGGCCAACGGCGGGCCGGCCGAGCGGGCGATCGCGGCCACGCCGAACGCGCCCAGCGAGCCGAGCCCCAGCGCGACCACGACGGCGCCGCCGAGCAGCGCCTTCGTCCTTGCGCTGAGCGGCCCCGGCCGGCCCGGCTGCGGTGGCGGCGGCGGCGCGTAGCCCGGGGGCTGGAACGGATTCGCTGCCGACGGGACGCCGAACGGTGGTGTGCTCAAGGGGCCCCTCCCAATGGTCCTGCCGATCATCTTGGCACCCGCGGGCCCGCGGCGGGAGGACGGCCGCCGCGGGAACGTATAAAGGACAGGTGACTGATGGCCCCCTGATCGTCCAGTCCGACAAGACCGTGCTGCTCGAGGTCGACCACGCGCAGGCCGACGACGCGCGGATCGCGATCGCGCCGTTCGCCGAGCTGGAGCGCGCCCCCGAACACGTCCACACCTACCGGATCACGCCTTTGGCGCTGTGGAACGCGCGAGCCGCCGGGCACGACGCGGAGCAGGTCGTCGACGCGCTGACCACCTACTCCCGCTTCCCGGTGCCGCAGCCGCTGCTGATCGACGTCGTCGACGTGATGGGCCGGTTCGGCCGGCTGCAGATCGCCAACCACCCGGCGCACGGGCTGGTGATGTCCACCACCGACCGCGCGGTGCTGGAGGAGGTCTCGCGGCACAAGAAGATCAGCCCGATGCTGGGCGCGCGCGTCGACCCGGACACCGTGGTCGTGCACCCGTCCGAACGCGGGCGGCTCAAGCAGGCGCTGCTGAAGGTCGGCTGGCCGGCCGAGGACCTCGCGGGCTACGTCGACGGCGAGGCACACCCGATCGACCTCGACGAGAAGGACTGGGAGCTGCGCGACTACCAGCGGCGCGCGGCCGAGGCGTTCTGGGCGGGCGGCTCCGGCGTCGTCGTGCTGCCGTGCGGCGCGGGCAAGACGCTGGTCGGCGCGGCCGCGATGGCGCAGGCCAAGGCGACCACGCTGATCCTGGTGACCAACACCGTCGCGGGACGGCAGTGGAAGCGCGAGCTGGTGGCGCGCACTTCGCTGACCGAGGAGGAGATCGGCGAGTACTCCGGGGAGAAGAAGGAGATCCGGCCGGTCACCATCGCGACCTACCAGGTGGTCACGCGCAAGACCAAGGGCGAGTACCGCCACCTGGAGCTGTTCGACTCCCGCGACTGGGGCCTGGTCGTCTACGACGAGGTCCACCTGCTGCCCGCCCCGGTCTTCCGGATGACGGCGGACCTCCAGTCGCGCCGCCGCCTCGGGCTGACGGCCACGCTGGTGCGTGAGGACGGCCGTGAGGGTGACGTGTTCTCCCTGATCGGCCCGAAGCGTTACGACGTGCCGTGGCGCGACATCGAGGCGCAGGGCTGGATCGCGCCCGCGGAGTGCACCGAAGTGCGGGTGACCCTCACCGACGCCGAGCGCCTCGCGTACGCCACGGCGGAGGCGGAGGAACGCTACAAGCTCGCCGCCACGGCCATGACCAAGACCCCGGTGATCCGGTCCATTGTGGAGCGTCATGCCGGGGAGCCGACCCTGGTCATCGGCGCGTACCTCGACCAGCTGGAGATGCTGGGCGACGAGCTGGACGCCCCGGTGATCCAGGGCTCGACGCGGAACAAGGAGCGCGAGGAGCTGTTCGACCGCTTCCGCCGCGGCGAGCTGCGGACGCTGGTGGTGTCCAAGGTGGCGAACTTCTCGATCGACCTGCCGGAGGCCTCGGTGGCGATCCAGATCTCCGGCACGTTCGGCTCGCGCCAGGAGGAGGCCCAGCGGCTCGGCCGGCTGCTGCGCCCCAAGGCGGACGGCCGTCAGGCGCACTTCTACTCGATCGTCTCGCGGGACACCGTCGACACCGAGTACGCCGCCCACCGCCAGCGTTTCCTGGCCGAACAGGGTTACGCCTACCACATCGTGGACGCCGAGGACCTGCGGCGACCGCTGTAGTTTTTCGTTGGGCTATAAGGGTTTCCGGTCCTCCGCGGCGCCACGCATGCGGAGGATCGCCCACCCGACGAGCGCCGCGGCCACCACGGTGACCACCAGGCCGGAGAGGGTGGCGGCGGCCTGGAACTGCGCGGTCTGGCGCGCGGTCCAGTTCGACGTGGCGATGCTGCCGGTGAACAGCGCGGCGAGGATAGTGCCGGTGACGGCGATCCCGACGGCCGAGGTGACCTCGGTGGCGGTGTCGACCAACGCCGCGCCGATCGTGCTGCGGTTCTTCGGCAGGCCGCGGAGCACATTGACCCCGGCGACCGCGCCGACCACGCGCATCCCGGCGGCCTCGATCACCAGCGCGACGGCCACCCACACGTAGCCGAAGCTGTTCATCAGGGCGTAGACGGCGAGCCCGAGGACCACCGCCGACGCGCTGAGCCAGGCGGCCCGGTCCAGGCCGACCCGTTCCACGAACGGAGTGACGAACCGGCCGCCCGCGAGGAGCACCACCACCTGCGGCAGCATCCCGATGGCCGCGAGCGTGGGCGACCACCCCCACGCGAGCTGCAGCTGCAGCGTCACCAGGTAGCCGAGACCGGCCGTCGCGAGCCCGGACGCGGCCTTGTAGGCCAGGCCGCTGGAGACCAGCGGGCGGGCGACGAGCTTCAGGTCGAGCAGCGGGTGACGCGCCGAAAGCTGGCGCCGCACAAAGAGAATCGCCGCCACGACGGCCGCGGCGGCGGCCAGCCACGGCATCCACGAGCCGGTGCCCTCGTTCACGAACAATGTGGGCGCGGCGAGGGCGAGCAGCACCGTCGCGGTGCCCAGCACGGCGCCGAGGACGTCCACCGGGTCGCGGTGCAGGTCCGCCGGATCGTCCTCGGCGATGCCGGCCCGGATGCCGAGGATCGCGAGCCCGGCGATCGGCACGTTCACCAGCAGCAGCACCTGCCACGGCGCGATGGCGAGCACGAGCCCGCCCGCCGTCGGGCCGAGTGCGAGCCCGGCCATGCCCACGGTGGAGATCACGGTCATCGCCCGCACGCGCAGGCTGTCCGCCTCGAACAGCCGGAAGGCCAGCGCCATCGAGCCCGGCGTGGTCATCGCCGCGGCGACACCCATCACCACCCGCACGGCGATCAGCTGCTCAGCGGTGGTGACGAAGGCCGTCGCCAGGCTCGCGACGCCCAGCAGCACCAGGCCGACGAGCATGACCCGCCGCCGGCCGAACCGGTCGGCGATCGCGCCGAACGCGAGCATCAGCCCACCGAACACGACCGCGTAGGCGCCGGTCACCCACTGCAGCGCGACGGTCGAGGCGTGCAGGCTGTGGCCGATCGTGGGCAGCGCGACGTTCAGGATCGAGTTGTCCAGCATCTCGAACAGGAACACCGCGGACAGCCCGGCCAGCGCCATCCAGGCCTCGCGCAGGGACTGGGGCGAGGCGTGGGCCAGGGGGCTTCGGACGCTCATGGGCGCTCCTTTCCGCGTATGTCGTACGAACACCGTTCTATGTTAGAACAGTGTTCGAGTCAAGTGCTATAGTCGGCCCCATGGCTGACAGGAGCGCTTCGCGCGGCACCGTTTCCCGTGACCAGTGGGCGGCCCAGATCGCGGCCCTGGACGACACGCGGGCCACGTCGCGGTCACGCAAGGCGCCCATCACGGTCGGCCGGATCGTGGACACCGCGTTCCAGCTCGTCGAGGCCGAGGGGTTCGAGGCGCTGACCATGCGCCGGGTCGCCGCAGCGCTGCAGACCGGCCCGTCTTCGCTCTACGCGCACGTGCGCAACAAGGCGGAGCTGGACGACCTGCTGATCGGCGAGCTGTGCGCCAAGGTGACCCTTCCCACGCCGGACCCGGCGCGGTGGCAGGAGCAGGTGCTCGACGTCTGCCGGCAGCTGCGCGACCAGTACCTGCGGTACCCGGGGATCTCGCGCGCGGCGCTGGCGGGCACGCCGAACAGCCTGGACACGCTGCGCATCGGCGAGGGACTGCTCACGATCCTGCTGACCGGAGGGGTCTCGCCGCAGTCCGCCGCTTGGGCCAGCGATGCCGCGTTCCTGTATGTGAGCGCGCATAGCTTCGAGGCTTCATTGCGGCAGCGGCCCGAGGAGGACGGCGACGGGGTCGATCGGGCCGAGCTGATCGAGCGGTTCAAGATGCTGCCGGAGAGCCGGTTTCCGAACACGGTCGCGTACGCGCGGGAGCTGACCCACGGCGACGAGCACGACCGGTTCGACTTCACGCTGGGGGTTCTGCTGCGGGGGCTGGTTCCGGGCACGTCGTAGGGGTCGTCGTGGGGCCGGTCATCGAGTTGGTCGCAGGGCTGGCCGTGGGCTGGTCGTCACCCGCTTGCCGCATCGTTCACAGCAGTCACAGCAGCCCCGTCCGACACTGATTTCTTGGCTCACTGCGGTCTTCTGACGCTCTGACCTGCCAGTTTTCCGATTCACTCGAACGGATGAGCGACCAAAACCCTGGAAATTGTCAGACCCTCGAACTACTGTTCGACATGCACTACCGAACACCAGTTCGAGGGGAAGCCATGACGATCGCACCGTTCCGCCCCGGCCTCGGGGCACCGCCGGTCCAGACCCTGCCGCCCGGGCGGTGGCACGGGCGCATCTGGGTGTCCGACGAGCCGCTCACCCGGCCCGAGCGGTATCTCAGCTGCGTCGCGGAGTTCGACCGGTCCGGCCTCTGGCCGGTGCTGATCCCGCACGACCAGCGTTTCGCCGCCCGCGGTGAAGACTGGCTGGACGACCGCGGCCACCTCGCGCCGGCCGCGCACCGCGTCGGCTCCGCCGATCCGGCCGAAGTGCTGGCGCGCTGGTGGGACACCTCCTGCTGCGACGGCGCCTGCCTGCGCCCGTTCGGCGCGCGGTTCCCCGGCCTGGCCCGCCGCTCCCACCGCCGTTCGGACCCGTTGGCCGAGGCGGGCAACACCGGCTCCATCCTGTCCACCCGCACCTCGCACCGCCTGGGCTTGGTCCAGACCAGCCGCCCGGCCGACATCCCGGCCCACCTCGGCTGGACGGGCATGATCAAGCTGACCGACCAGGTCGCCGAACTCTCCGCTGTCCTGCGCAGCTGGGAGGACCGCTTCGGCGCCACCCTGCTCAGCCTGGGCTTCGACTCGCTGGTCCTGTCCGTCTCCGCCCCACCCCGCAACCAGGCCCGAGCCCTTACCGTCGCCGCCGAACACCGCGCCTTCAGCCTGCCCACCTACCTAGCCCAGCCCGGCAACCTCCGGGAGTACGCAGCCGAACTGGTCCAGTCCCGCCTGTGGCGGTTCTCGTGGGCCTGAAGCCGCCGGGCCTCCGCGGTCACGAACCCGTCCAGCTGCGGGATCGCGGCGCACTTGGATTCGCCCCGAGCCCGTCGGCGCGACGGCGGGAATCAACACCGCCATCCCCTCCGGAGGCGCGATGGCGATGAGACGGGCGTCCCCACAGTTGGGTCGGATGTCCCGGAACGTGGTGCGGGTGTCCGGGCGTGAGCCGCGCGGACGGGTCTACCGGAACCGGCCACGGGGAAACACCCGACGCAGCGAGACGGGGCGCGGCGTGCCGGGGCGCGCGGTCGGCAAGATTCCAGGCGGTCTGTCGAGTCGGCGATATCCGCTGTGGCGTAAGGACTTCTGCCCCGCGGGACTGATGCAGCGAGGCGAGCTGGAGTGCCTCTCACATCGGCTGAACGCCGTGGGGAGCAACGGGTCCTTCTGCCCACGGCAACGGCCGGAGCAGGCCTGGTTCGACGGAACACCGTCGGACTTCGTGTTCGCAGCGAAGGGCGGGCGGTTCGTCACGCAGCTCAAGCAATGACGCGACGCTGAGACTGCGCCGCCCAGCTTCGACCCGTCCAGCGCGCCCGCGTCCAGCGCGCCCGAATCCGGTGTGCCCGCGTCCAGCGTGCCGGTCCGGTGTGGCTGGGTCCGATGTGGCTGAGTCCTGCGTGCATGGGTCCGGTGTGCTCGCTTCTGGTCCGCGTAGGTCCGGCGTGCTCGCGTCACGCCAATCACCGGATGACCAGACCGTCGGGCCTCTGCCCCACCCACAGTGAGCGAACAGTGAGCGGCTTCCGGTTGAGTGAAGCGTACGGATGCCGGTGGTCTGCCTGCTGTCTCTGGGGGTCGGCACGCAGACCGCCGCACCGCCTTCTTCCGGCCCACCGGCCCCAGCCCCAGCCCCGGCCCAGGCCTCGGCCGAGCACAGCGCCTCAATAGCGCGGCGCGGCACCGCAACTTGCCACCACGCCAACCACCTCGGTGCAGCACCCCGGCCCTGGCCGCCAACCCCCGGCACAACACCCCAAGCGCCTCAGCGTGGCCACCCAACGGCACAGCCGCCCCAGCGCATCAACCCGGCCACCACCAGCGCATCAGCGCAGTCACCCACCAGCGCAGCGCCCCAGCGCAGCAACCCGGCCACCACCAACGCAGCAACCCAGCACATCAGAGCAGCGCATCAGCCCGGCCACCCAACAGCGCAACACCCCAACGCCTCAGCGCAGCCACCCGCCAGTCCTCAATGGACAGAAACCAGCGCAGCCAGCTTCGCCCGCACGTCATCAACATCAGGGTGCCCGATCTCCGTCAACAACCGTACCGAGCGGAGCCAGCAGTCGCGGGCGGCGGCGATGTGGCCCAGTCGGAGGTGGGCCGAGCCGAGTTGGGACAGGACGTCCGCGGCTTCGTATTGCTCGCCCATGGCGAAGAACATGTCGACGGCGTCGGACATGCACTCGATGCCCTCGCTGTGCCGGCCGAGGCCGAGCAGGGCCCGGCCGCGGGTGTGCAGGGAATACCGGCCCTCGCGCGGATCGCCGTCGGGTGGGGTCAGGGCCAGGGCCTCGTCGGCCAGGGAGAGGGCGCGTGGGTGGTCGCCCATGGTGGTGCAGAGGTCGCCCAGGGCGCGCAGCACGTTGGCCTCGAAACCGCCGAGCCGCAGATCGCGGACGATCTGCAGGGCTTGCGTGCCGTGCTCGTACGCGCTGGGGAAATCCTCGAGGTTGTTCGCCGCCATCGCGAGGTTGTACTGCGCCCGCGCCTCCCCCTCGCGCGAGCCGAGTTCACGCTGGATCGCCAGCGCCTGCTCCAGATAGTTCCGCGAAGACGCGTAATCGCGCATCACCCCGTCGATCACGCCGAGACCGTTGAGGATGCCCGCCTCGCCGTCGCGGTCACCGGAAATCCGGGTGGCCCGCAGCGCCAGCTGGTACACCGCGCGCCAGTCGTTGATCCGCGCGCGGCCGGCGAAATACGTCTGCAACAGCCAGGTCAGCTTCCAGCAGTGCGCATACCGCCGTTGCCGGAACGCGAGGTGCACGGCCGAGACGAGGTTGCCGTACTCGGCGGCGAACCACCCGAGAGCTGCGTGGTAATCCGCGAACTCCACGCCGTTGGTCCAGCCCTCCAGGCCGAGCGAGCGATAGAACCGGTCCGGCCGCATCGCGCGCGACGCGTTCAGCGCCGAACCGAGGTACCAGTCCAGCAGGCGGTCCAGCGCGGCGGCGCGGCACTCGTCGTCGTCCACGTAGTGCGCGAGTTCCGCCGCGTACACGCGGATCAGATCGTGGAACTGGTACCGCCCGGGCTGCGGCTGCGAAAGCAGGTGCGCCGAGACGAGCGCGTCGAGCGCCGCCCGCGTGCTCACCGGGTCCCGGCCGCCGAGCGCCACCGCGGCCCCGGCCGTGAAGTCCGGGCCGGTGGGCAGGCCGAGCAGCCGCAGCAGCCGCGCGGCCGGCGGCGTCAGCGCGCGGTAGGAGTACGAGAACACCGAGCGGATGTTCGTCTCCTCGCCGTCGCCGAGGTCGAACGAGCCCAGCCGGTCCGGCTCCCGGTCCAGCGCCGAGACGAACTCGCCGAGCGGGAAGTCCGGGAACTGCGCCGCGCGCACGGCGAGGATCCGGATCGCCAGCGGCAGCCCGCCGCAGTAGCGCACGAACCGCTCGGTCGCCGCCGGGTCGGCGTTCACGCGGTCCACGCCGATCGTCGACGCCAGCAGCTCCACCGCGTCTTCCTCGCCGAGCTGCTCCAGCGCGATCCGCCGAGCGCCGTGCGTCGCCACGAGCGCGCGCAGCTGCCAGCGGCTGGTGACCACCACCAGGCAGCCGGGGCCGGGCAGCAGCGGGCGCACCTGCTCGGTGCTGTTCGCGTTGTCCAGCAACAACAACAGCCGACGGCCGGCGGTGTGGGTGCGCCAGGTGGCCGCCCGCCCGTCGAGGTCCGCGGGGATCTGGTCACACGGCACGCCGAGCGCCAGGATCATCGTTTCCAGTGCCGCGAGCGGCTCGACCGGGTCACCCGGCCCGTACCCGCGCAGGTTGAGATACACCTGCCCGCCGCGGAACTTCTCCGCGATCGCGTGGGCGAAGTGCACCGCCAGGGTCGTCTTTCCGATGCCCCCCATGCCTTCCACGGACGCGATGGGGGTCGAGGTGCCGTCGTCCAGCGCCTCGGGCAGGAGCGCGTGCAACGCCTTGAGGTCGGCTTCACGCCCGGCGAACGCGCCGAGGTCGGCCGGCAGCTGCCGCGGCACCTGCGGCTGGGCGGCCGGGTGGCGGAGCGCGAGGTCGTCCGGCTCCGCGCCGTTGAGCACCAGCCGGTGCACCAGCTGCAGGCCCGCGCCGGGGTCGAGCCCCAGCTCGTCGGCCAGCACGTCGCGGATCCGCCGGTAGACCTCCAGCGCCTCGGCCTGGCGGCCGGAGTGGAACAGCGCCAGCACCAGCTGCTCGTGCAGCCGCTCCCGCAGCGGGTTCTCCTTGGTCAGCCGGGTCAGCACCGGGATGACGGCAGCGTGTTCACCGATCGCCAGCAGCGCGTCGGCCCACTGCTCGCGCACGCGGGTCCGCTCCTCGGCGAGCTGCCCGGCCTCGTCCCGGTGCAGGGCCTCGGATTCGACGTTCTGCAGCGCCGGCCCCCGCCACTCGCCCAGCGCCTCGGCGAACAGCTCGGCGGCGGCCCGATGCTCCCCGCGCTCGGCGGCCTCGCGCCCACGAGCGGCAAGAGCCCGGAAACGGCCGAGGTCGACCAGCGCCTCGTCGACCTCCAGCAGATAGCCGCCGCGCTCGGTGCGGATCACCACCCCGTCGCCGAGCGCCCGGCGCAGCCGCAGCACGTACGTCTGGAGCGCGCCCTTGGACCGGCGCCGGTCGTCGTCCCACAGCCAGCGGCCCAGCTCGTCGACGGACACCACGCGGTTGGCCCGCAGCAGCAGGCCGGCCAGCACGATCAGCGGACGGCTGCCGCCCAGCGGCACGGCTCGGCCCCCGGCCACGACCTCAGCCGGGCCGAGTACGCGAAAGTCCAGGCCGTCCACCTCTCCCATTCTGGTGGGTACCCGGCCGATCGGCATCCGAGTTCCGCACGTTGCGGCGATGGCATGATCAGGGGCGATGAAGGTCTACGCGCTGCCGCTGCACAACCAGTTCCGGGGGATCACCGTCCGTGAGGGCCTGCTGCTGAACGGGCCCGCCGGCTGGGGTGAGTTCTGCCCGTTCGCGGACTATTCGGACGCCGAGAGCGCGCCGTGGCTCGCCGCCGCGCTGGAGGCGAGCGAAACGGGCTGGCCCGCCGCGGTCCGCGACCGCGTCGAGGTGAACACCACAGTCCCGGTCGTTACCCCCGAACGCGCGTACGAGCTGGTCCGGGCCTCCGGCTGCCGGACGGCGAAGGTCAAGGTCGCCGACAAGCGCTCGACGCTGGCCGAAGACTGCGCGCGCGTCGAGGCGGTCCGAGACGCGCTCGGCCCCGACGGCGCCATCCGCGTGGACGCGAACACCGCCTGGGACGTCGACACCGCCGTGCGCTCGATCACCGAGCTGGACCGCGCCGCGGGCAGCCTGGAGTACGCCGAACAGCCCTGCCCGACGATCGAAGACCTCGCCGCCGTGCGCCGCCGGGTCTCCGTGCGCATCGCGGCCGACGAGTCGATCCGCCGAGCCGAGGACCCGCTGAAGGTCGCCGTCGCCGGGGCCGCGGACATCGCCGTGCTGAAGGTCGCGCCGCTGGGCGGGGTCCGCCGCGCGCTGGAGGTGGCCGAGGCCTGCGGGCTGCCGTGTGTGGTGTCGTCCGCGGTGGAGACGAGCGTCGGCCTGGCCGCCGGGCTCGCCCTCGCCGGGGCGCTGCCGGAACTCGATTTCGCCTGCGGCCTTGGCACGATCTCCTTGCTGACCGGCGACGTCTGTAGTAATTCACTGTCCCCTGTGGACGGTTATCTGCCGGTTCTCCCGCAGGCGCCGGAACCGGACCGCTTCACGGAGTTTTCCGCCTCGCCGGACGTCACCGCGGCGTGGGAAGACCGGCTGTCCCGCGTCCGCGCCCTGCGCTGAAAACGGCTCAACCGAGCCAAGGCCGGGTGACCCGCGCGTACGTGCCGTCCTCGCGCACCTCCAGCAGCCACCGGTCCACGAACTGCCGGAAGGCCTCCTCGCCGCGGGGCAGGAGGTAGGCCTTCTCGTCCTGGGTGAACGGCTGATCCGGGTGCACGGCGCACAGCTGCGGGTGCTGCCGCGCCTGCCAGCGCGTCTCGGACGCGTCGGTGATCATCAGATCCGCGCGGCCGGCCAGGAGCTGGTCGAAGATCGTGTTGTTGTCCGGGTAGCGCACGATGGTCGCGTGGTGCAGGTTCGCCGTCGCGAACTGGTCGTTGGTGCCACCGTGGTTGACGATCGCGCGCACGCCGGCGCGGTCGATCTGCGCCAGCGTGGCGTACTTCGCGACGTCCGCGCAGCGCGTGATCGGCGTCTTGCCGTCGCGAAGGTACGGGGTGGTGAACAGCGCCGCCCGGGCGCGAGCCGGGGTCACGGACACGCCGCCCATCACCAGGTCACAACGGTTCCCGACGTCGACGGCCACCTTCGCCCAGGTGGTCCGGACCAGCGCGAGCCGGGTGCCGAGCCGCCGCGCGAGGTCCGCGGCCAGGTCGACGTCGATGCCGCTCCACCGGCCGTCCGGGCCGAGGTAGGTGAACGGCCGGTAGTCGCCGGTGCTGCACACCCGCAGCTCGCCGCGGGCGACGATCTCGCCCAGCCGTCCAGCGCCGAGCTGTCCATCGCCTAGCCGCCCAGCACCGTTGGGCCCGGGAGCCGCTGCCGCCGTGCCGACGCCCAGCACGACCAGCAGGACCACCCCGAGCGCGAGCACCCTCGTTTTGATCATCCGGCCATCTTCCCCGCCGCGGCGGACCGGCGGGTATCCGGTTTTCCCTGAGGCGGGCTCAGGGTCGGAGTCCAGGGTCGGCCTCCGGGCCGTTCCCCGATGTGCCGGAATCGCCGACGCCGCAGGATGAAGACATGACGAACAGCGTGTACACCCCGGAAACCAAGAAGCTCTTCCGCAGCAGCACCGACCGCAAGCTGACCGGCGTCTGCGCCGGCTGGGCCGACTACCTGGGCGTCGACCCGTCGATGGTGCGCATCGCCGCGGTCGCCGGCGCGGTGCTCTCGGCCGGCGTGGTCCTCCCGGTCTACGCCGCGGCCGCCTTGCTGACGCCCGACTCCGCCGACGCCAAGGCACCGGCCGACCCGGCTGAACCGGCGGCCTGACCTACCCGGGCGCCGGCCGCAGGGGGTCCGGCGCCCGCCCCCTCACCGCGAGCGGGGGTTCGCGGTGAGGGACAAGGGGAAACGGGGTGCACGCCCCAAGGGGGAGGACGGAAGGACCCGGATGCCAGGGGAGGCGTCCGGGTCCTTCCTCATGCGCGGGCCGACGCCGTGAAGGACTCCATACCCGCCTCCGCACGCCGTCAAGGACTCCTTACCCGCATCGCACGCCGCCAAGGACTCCATACCCGCATCGCACGCCGCCAAGGACTCCATACCCGCATCGCACGCCGTCACGGACTCCTTACCCGCGTCGCACGCCGTCACGGACTCCTTGACGGACTTGCCGGCACCGGAACGGGGACCGCCGTGCCCGCGTCCGACCGTCATGACCTACTCGCCGGCTCCGGCTTCCGTCGTCACCGCTCGGGCGGTGGTGGGCACGCTCGGCGGGCTGCTCATCCTCGGGGCCGGCGCGGTTTCGCTGCTGCTGCTGGGATTCAGCGCGATGTGCACCGACGACGGCGACACCAGCGATTGCGCGGGCGCCGTCGCGTTCGCGCTCAGCCCGATCGGGGCCGTGCTGCCGACGGCCGTCGCCGCGATCGTGGTGGTCTGCCGGACGCGGCGGACCGGGGTGGCCTGGGGCTGGGGCCTCGGCCTGCTCGCCGCCGGGCTGCTGGTCCCGGCCGTGGCCTTCGCCTTCCTGACCGCCTGAAAACTGACCGCGTGAAAACCGTCCGCCTGAACACCGTCCGGGCAAAGGAAAAGCCCGGCCCGCCGAAGCGGACCGGGCTTTCCCGGTGAAGCAGTAGCCGAACTCAGAAGTCCATGCCACCCATGCCACCGGACGGGTCGGCCGGGGCGGCCGAAGCCTTCTCCGGCTTGTCCGCGATGACGGCCTCGGTGGTCAGGAACAGCGCCGCGATGGAGGCGGCGTTCTGCAGCGCGGAGCGGGTGACCTTGGTCGGGTCCGGCACGCCGGCGGCGAGCAGGTCCTCGTAGACACCCGTGGCGGCGTTCAGGCCATGACCCTGCGGGAGGGACCGGACCTTCTCCGCCACAACGCCGCCCTCGAGGCCGGCGTTGATCGCGATCTGCTTGAGCGGCGCCTCGACGGCGACCTTGACGATGTTGGCGCCAGTGGCCTCGTCGCCCTCGAGCTTCAGGCCCGCGAACGCGACCTCGGCGGCCTGGATCAGGGCCACGCCACCACCGGCGACGATGCCCTCTTCCACGGCGGCCTTGGCGTTGCGCACCGCGTCCTCGATGCGGTGCTTGCGCTCCTTGAGCTCGACCTCGGTCGCGGCACCGGCCTTGATGACGGCGACGCCGCCGGCCAGCTTCGCGAGCCGCTCCTGCAGCTTCTCACGGTCGTAGTCGGAGTCCGAGTTCTCGATCTCCGCGCGGATCTGGTTGACGCGGCCCTGGATCTGGTCGGCGTCACCCGCACCCTCGACGATCGTGGTCTCGTCGCGCGTGATCACGGCCTTGCGGGCGCGGCCCAGCAGCGACAGGTCCGCGTTCTCCAGCTTGAGGCCGACGTCCTCCGAGATCACCTGGCCACCGGTCAGGATCGCGATGTCCTGCAGGATGGCCTTGCGGCGGTCACCGAAGCCCGGCGCCTTGACGGCGACGGACTTGAAGGTGCCGCGGATCTTGTTGACGACCAGGGTGGCCAGGGCCTCGCCCTCGACGTCCTCGGCGATGATCAGCAGCGGCTTGCCGGACTGGATGACCTTCTCCAGCAGCGGCAGGACGTCCTTGACGTTCGAGATCTTGGAGCCGAAGAGCAGGACGTACGGGTCCTCCAGCTCGGCTTCCTGGCGCTCCGGGTCGGTCACGAAGTAACCGGACACGTAGCCCTTGTCGAAGCGCATGCCCTCGGTGAGCTCGAGCTCCAGGCCGAAGGTGTTCGACTCCTCGACGGTGACGACGCCTTCCTTGCCGACCTTGTCCAGCGCCTCGGCGATCAGCTCGCCGATGGTGCGGTCAGCGGCCGAGATCGAGGCGGTAGCAGCGATCTGCTCCTTGGTCTCGATCTGGACGGCGGCCTTGTGCAGCTGCTCGGTGATGGCCTCGACGGCCGCCTCGATGCCCCGCTTGAGGCTGATCGGGTCGGCACCCGCGGCGACGTTGCGCAGACCCTCGCGCACGAGCGCCTGGGCGAGCACGGTGGCGGTGGTGGTGCCGTCACCCGCGACGTCGTCGGTCTTCTTGGCAACTTCCTTGACGAGCTCGGCCCCGATCTTCTCCCACGGGTCTTCGAGCTCGATCTCCTTGGCGATGGAGACACCGTCGTTGGTGATGGTCGGCGCGCCCCACTTCTTTTCGAGCACGACATTCCGGCCACGCGGGCCGAGCGTCACCTTGACGGCATCGGCGAGGATGTTCAGGCCGCGCTCAAGACCGCGGCGGGCGTCCTCGTCGAACGCGATCAATTTGGCCATAACGGTGTGGTCCTCCGGTATTGGGCGCCACCGCCGCGCTGCGCTCTGTGGTGCCAGCAGCGGCGGCAGCAGGACTCTTCCTCGGCCAGGCTCGGTGCCCGCGACGGACGACCGGCCACTGGGGCCAGCCTCACCGTCCCGACCTTCAGGCGAGCAGTCGGTGACCGCCCACCTGGCACTCAACGGCGTCGAGTGCCAATGCCGTGTTTAGCACTCGCGGGGTGAGAGTGCAAGAAGTGCAGGTCAGCGTCAGCGGCTCGGCTGGATCGAGATCGACGTCGGCGGCGCCTTGAGCGAGGTCGACGGCGCGTTGGACTGCGAGCCGCCCGGGCCGACCGGGATGTTGGGCGCGGTCGTGGGATTCGTCTCCCCACCGCCGCCGCTGCCGCCGAACAGGAAGATCGCGCCGACGACCAGCCCGGCGAGCACCAGCACGCCCAGCCCGATCCACAGCCACTTCAGCCCGCCGCCGCTCTTCGACTGCTGGAACGCGCTGGGCCCGCCCGCGGGGGACGGCGGCCGCAACCGCATCGGCTCCCCCGGCGGGCCGTAACCCGGGTGCGGCATGCCGCCGTACGCCGGCTGGCCCGGGTGAGCTTGCTGACCCGGGTAGCCGTAACCCGGCTGCTGGGGTCCTGGCGGGAATCCCTGCGGCGGCTGGCCGGGCTGGCCGGGGTAACCGCCGTAGCCGGGAGGGGGACCTTGGGGAGGGCCGACGGGGCCGTTCGGCGCGCCGGGAGCGCCCCAGCCGGGACCAGGCCCACCAGGGCCTGCGCCGGGGCCACCAGGCCCGCCGGGTCCGGCGCCGGGGCCGCCGAGCCCGCCCTGGCCGCCTTGTCCGGACCACGCGGCGTTCGGGCCGCCCTGGCCGCTCGCGTCCGGGCCTGGTCCGGACCACGCGGTCATCGCGCCGCTCTGGCTGCTCGCGCCGTCCATGCCGCCCGGCCCCGGAGCGCCATGACCGGGCCCCTGGCCGTATCCCGGCGGCTGCTGCTGTCCGCCGTACGGCGGCATGGCGGCCGGTTCCGCGCCGGCGGCGGGAAGCGTGCCCGGCGGACCGGGCGGAGTGTCCGAAGTGGCCAGCGGCCCGAGCGCGGTCCGCGCGGCGGCGACCATCGCGACGCAGTTCGGGTAGCGGTCGGCCGGGCTCTTGGCCATGCCCTTGCGGACGACGTCGTCGACCGCGGCGGGCAGCGCCACCACTCGCGAAACCGACGGGGGCTCGCCGTTGAGGTGGCCCTTGATCACCGTCGGCACGTCGCCCTTGAACGGCGGGCTGCCGGTGAGGCAGGCGAAGAGCACGCAGGTCAGCGCGTACTGGTCGGTGCGCCCGTCCAGCGGCTCCCCGCGCAGGTGCTCGGGCGCGGCGTAGGTGGGCGAGCCCAGGAAGTCGCCGCCGCGGGTGCGGTGGCCGGTGGCGCCGCGGCGGGTCAGGCCGAAGTCGGCGACGTACACGTGCTCGCGTGAGGTCTCGCGGCTGGTGACCAGGACGTTGGCGGGCTTGACGTCGAGGTGGACCAGACCACGGTTGTGCAGGGTGTCGAGGGCGTCCGCGACCTGGTCGAGCAGGGACAGCGCCCGCGCTGGCGCGATCGGGCCGCCGGAGATCAGGCCGGCCAGGTCGCCGCCGTCGACCATGCGCATGGCGATGTAGAGCATGCCGTCGAGCTCGCCGAAGTCGTACAGCGGCACGATGTTGGCGTGGTCGATGGCGGAGGTGTTGCGGGCTTCGTCGACGAAGCGCTCGCGGAATTCGGCGTCGGCGCCGAGGTGGTCACCGATGATCTTCAGCGCCACCTTGCGGCCCAGGCGCACGTCCGTGGCCTTGTAGGTCACGCTCATGCCGCCCTTGCCGAGCACCGAGTCGATGCGGTAGTTGCCCAGCCGTCGACCGGTGAGGTCCCCCGACACGTCGCCTGTCACGCTGCGCAGCTTAACGCCCGGGAATCCGCAGCCACTGCCGGTTCGCCCAACTGGTCAGGCGCCCGGCGCCGGCACCTTCCGGACGTCCGCGGCCTGACTGCGGCCGTCACGGCCGGACTGGACCTCGAACTCCACGCGATCACCTTCGTCGAGCGTGCGGAAACCATCGGCCTGGATCGCCGAGTAGTGCACGAAGACGTCCGGGCCTTCGGTGGATTCGATGAACCCGTAGCCCTTTTCCGAGTTGAACCATTTGACGGTGCCGACAGCCACGGCGCCCTCCCTGGGGACAAGATCCGCTGCCCGGCAGCGGCTGGAAGTGCAGTTCACGCTACCGGAATCACGGTCTTCGGCAATGGGCAATCCGGCGGTTCGTCAGGCGTGTGAAACCCGCCGGTTCCTGGCTTGCACGAGCACGATGCCGGGTCCCGCGAAGTCCAGGACCAGCCCTTCCCCGGTCTTCAGCGACTGCGGCCCGCTCGGGTCGACCGCGCGCAGCCGGCACTGCAGCGTGTCCGGGTACGCCAGCACGTAGTCGGGCCGGACGGTGACCATCTCGCCCGCGGCCAGCTTGAACGAGTCCACCGGGCCGGGCGCGGTGAGCACGAGCGGGCCGGTGCCGCTGTAGTGGTCGAGGAATCCCGAGTCGGCGCCGAAGAGCTGCTGCAACGGCGCCCAGGTCTGGTCGTGGCGCACCGAAGCGGGGCGCGCGAGCACGGCGCCGCGGTGCACCGACCAGCCGGTGGTGCCGGTCAGCTCGATCGGGTAGACGTCGCCGGGGCCGATCGGCGCGAGGTCGACCCAGCCGCCCTCCGCGGGTGCGGTGAACAGCGAGAGGCCCGGTTTGCGCGTGCCGCCGCGCGAGGGCGCGGACTCGGTCACGCCGAAGCTGGTCGCCAGCATCGTGTCGCCCGCCGACTGCACGGCTTCGCCCGGCGCCAGCATGACGCGGGCGACGCCGAAGTTGGGCGTGTGCCTGGTGTGGACGCGCATGTCAGGAGCGCGAGGGAACGTGGGAGACGAGCCAGCTGATCAGCGCCGAGGGATTGCGCGTCTGGACCATGACCTGGCCGGGCCCGGCGAAGTCGAACACGAGGCCCTCCCCGCTCTTCATGGACTGGATGGCGCCCTGCGCCGCCTTGCGGATCTGGTACTGCACGGTGTCGGCGTACGCGACGACGTGCCCGGTGTCGATCGTGATCGTCTCCCCCGGCTGCAGCGTCACGGTCTCCATCGCGCCGTAACAGGCGACGAGCAGCTGGCCCTGTCCGGTGGCGTGGCTGAGGAAGCCGCCTTCGCCGCCCATCAGGTTCTTCATGCCGCCCCAGCGGGTCTCGGTCTGCACGCCGTGGGAAGAGGCGAGCCAGCAGCCGCGCGTGACGCACCAGCCGGTGGCGCCGTCGAGGTTCACGATCTGGACGTCGCCGGGCAGGTTCGCGGCGACGTCGACCCAGCCGCCGTTCTGCGGGGCGGTGAAGGTGGAGATGAAAAACGACTCGCCGCCGAGGAAGGCGCGGCCGAGGCCCTTCATGATCCCGCCCTGGGCCTGCGACTGGACGGTCACGCCGGAGCTGGTCGCCATCATCGCGCCGGACTCGACCTGCACCGGCTCCCCTGGCGCCAGCGCCAATCGCGCCACCGCGAACGCGGGCTGGTGGCGGACCGAAACCTGCATGATCACTCCCCTGATCCCTGACTCCTGCCGCGGGAGAGTGTTGCACGGCGGCCCCGGGGAGGGAGGATGGTCCGTGTGATCTCCGTCGACTCCTATCGCGGCACCGTGTCCGACCTGCTCGGACGCACGCCTGTGACCATCGTCCCGCTGGCCGGGGCGGCCGGTCTCGTCCTGGCCGAAGACGTGCACGCGGGGGTGTCGCTGCCGCCGTTCGACAACTCCGCGATGGACGGCTACGCGGTGCGCGCGGCCGACGTCGCCGGGGCGAGCGCGGCGCAACCCGTAACCCTTCCGGTGGCCGACGACATCCCGGCCGGCCGGGTGGACGTCGCCGCGCTGGAGCCGGGCACGGCGCACCGGATCATGACCGGCGCGCCGATGCCGCCCGGCGCGGACGCGGTGGTGATGGTGGAGGACACCGACGGCGGCACGTCGTCGGTGGTGATCTCGGCGGCGCCGGCCGCGGGCACGCACGTGCGGCGCACCGGCGAGGACGTCGTGAAGGGGACTCTCGCGCTGCACGCGGGGACGGTGCTCGGCCACTCGCAGCTGGGCCTGGCCGCGGCCGTGGGACTGGCCGAGCTGGCGGTGTACCGGCCGCTTTCGGTGCTGGTGGTGTCGACCGGCACCGAGCTGGTCGAGGCGCCGAACCCGTTGCGGCACGGGCAGATCTACGAGTCCAACAGCGTGATGCTGGCCGCCGCCCTGCGCGGGCTGGGCTGCCGGGTGGACGTGGTGCGCAGCGTGGTGGACGACGTGACCGAGTTCCGCGCGGTGATCGAGCCGAAGCTGGCCGAGGTCGACCTGCTGGTGACGTCCGGTGGCGTGTCCGCGGGCGCGTACGAAGTGGTGAAGGACGCGCTGACGGGCCAGGGCGTGGAATTCCGGAAGGTCGCGATGCAGCCCGGCGGGCCGCAGGGCAACGGGCGCTGGAACGGCGTGCCGGTCGTGACGCTGCCCGGGAACCCGGTGAGCGTGCTGGTGTCGTTCGAGGCGTTCCTCCGCCCGGCCCTGCTCTCGGCGATGGGCCACACCGACGTCGATCGCCGCCGGGTCCGCGCGCGGCTCACCGAGCCGATGTCCTCGCCCACCGCCCGCCGCCAGTTCCGCCGCGGCTTCTACACCCCGGCCGAAGGCGAGGTCACCGGCCAGGTCGGCCCCCGCGGCGGCCCCGGCTCACACCTGCTGGCGGCGTTCACCCAGGCGAACTGCCTGATCGTGCTGCCGGAGGACGTCACCGGGGTCGCCGAGGGGGACGAAGTGGACGTGCTGCTGCTCTAGCGCCTACACCAGATCGCGTTCTCCTTGGCGCTGCGGGAAATCCCGCAACGGGCGCAACGGGCTGAAGACCGGGATCGCGAGCGCGGCCAGCTGCACAGCGCCCATCACGAGCATCGTCTCCCGCACGCCGAGGGTCTGCCCGAGGATGCCGCCGAGCAGGCCGCCCAGCGGGATCGTGCCGTAGTTGACCACGGCGGAGCACGCGGTGATCCGGCCGAACAGCTCGGGCGGGCAGTAGCCCTGGCGGAACGCGCCGGCGACCACATTGGACCCGACGAGCCCGGCGCTGACCGCGACTCCGGCGATCACGAAGCAGACGAGGCCGTCCGCTGGGCCGATCAGCATCGCGGGGGCGGCGAAGGCCTCGCAGAGCAGAAACGTCCGCGCCGTACCGAATCGCGTGGCCAGCCGCCCGATCAGCAGCGCCCCGACGACGCCGCCCACCTCGGACACCGCCAGCACCAAGCCGATGGTGCCCGGCCCGGCATGGAGGTCACGCGCGAGGAAAACGACCTGGATCGAGGCGTACCCGTTGAGCGCGAGATTGGACACCGCGCCGAACGCCACGAGCGTCCACAGGTACCGATCCCCGGCGACGAACCGCAGCCCGTCGGCGACCTGGGTCCGCAGCCGGACCCGTTGCGTGACAGCGGGTTTCGGCTCCCGCTGCCGGATCGCCCGCAGGCACAGCGCGGACACCCCGAAGCTGACGGCGTCGGCCAGAATCCCGCTCACCGGCCCGAAAACCGCCGCCAGCACCCCGGCCAGCCCGGGCCCGCCGACCTGCGCGGCCGACTCGCTGCCCTGCAACCGGGTGTTGGCCGCGAGCAACTGCTCCCGCTCGACCAGCACCGGCAGATAACTGCGGTAGGCGAGGGAGAAGAAGACCTTCGCGGTCCCCGCGGCCAGCGCGACCCCGAGCAGATACGGCACCGAGAGCACCCCGGCCAGCTGCGCGAGCGGGACACTCGCGAACACGGCCATGGAGACGGTGTTGCAGACCGCCATCACCGGCCGCTTCGGCAGCCGGTCCACCCACGCCCCGGCCGGAAGTCCCACCAGCAGCCACGGCAGCCACGCGACGGCGGCCAGCAGCGCCACCTCGAACGTCGAGGCCTGCAACCCCACCAAAGCGACCAGCGGCAACGCAGTCCCGCCCACGGCACTGCCCACCGTGCTGATCGTTTCGCCGGCCCACAACAGCCGGAAGTCCCGTCCGAGCCGACGGCCCGTCACGGCTGGGCGGGAAAGCCGCGGGCGAAAAGGAATGCCGGGCGACGTTCAACACCGTCGTCAGGCAGGTCGCGTTCGGAGTATTCCGAGAAGAGCGCGATGACCCGCGAGTTCAGCTCGTCCAGCTCCGCCGCGGACAGCCGGGCCCAGGTTTCGTTGTCGAACCACGAATCGCGCCACTGCGGGGACTCGGTCTCCATGGCGGCGAGCCACGTGCGCGCGAGCGAGGCCTGCCGGTCGAGGCTCAGCATCTCCGCGGCGTCGGCGACGGGATCGCCCACGAAGTCCTCCGACGACCACGACAGCGAGCGCGAACACCGCCGCCACCAACGCTCCCGGCGGTCACGCGCCAGCTCGGGCGCCTCCTCCACCAGCGACGCGCCCGCCAGCACCTTCAAGTGGTGGCTGATGTTCCCCACGGCCTGGCCGGTCTTCTCCGCGAGCACGGACGCCGTCGCCGGGCCGTCGAGCTTCAGCACGTCGAGCAGGCGGCGGCGCAGCGGGTGCGACATCGCCGCCAGCACCTGGGAGTCACGGATCTCGTGGACTTCGCGTTCGGTCATAAACACAAGACTAGTTGCACAATCTCTCTTGTACAACACCTCTTGAGCAATCCGGGCCCCGGTATTCTGGCCGACATGGGCTTCTTCACCTGGATCATCTTCGGCGCGCTGGTCGGCTGGATCGCGAACATCGTGGTCGGCGGCGCGGACCGGCAGCGTCAGGGCTGCCTGGTCAGCGTGTTGGTCGGGGTGCTCGGCGCGGCCCTGGGCGGCTTCATCTACCAGCTCGCCACCGGCGAGCACCAGCGGTTCGGGTTCGACTTCCCCAGCTTCGGCGTCGCCATCCTGGGCGCGATCGTGCTGCTGGCGATCCTGCGACTGGTCCGGTCCGCGGGCCGGAACCGCGACCGTGACCGTTTGTAACGGTTTGCCGACGATCGGTCAGCAACGGCCGTGAGCAACTAAGCTGAGTCGTTCCGCACGCGGGTGCATGCGTCGTCGGGGGATGCATGCACCCGCGCTGCGTGGCGCAGGACCAGCACCGCCCGGGCCGGGTCGACGAGCATCGGCAGCGGCACCGAGGTGACGTCCCGGCGCCAGGCGCACAACAGCTCCGTCAGCGAATCCGGAACGCTCATCGTCACCTCGGCAGGTCGGCCCGGGTACCAGCCCCGAGCGGCGTCAACTACCGAGAGTTATCGAGAATTTCGACTGAACGTTAACGGATTGTGGCCGTTCCCACCCGTGCCGGGGAAACCCTTGCGGGGGGTCCGGCACCCCGCCCACCAGGGGCGGGCGTGTCCGCCCGCCGACGAGCGGTAGCGTGGTGAAGCCCGAATCGGACGTATCCCGTCCCTTCCATCCCTCCGATGACGAACAGCGGGGAAACCGACCCATGAGCGGCAAGCCCACCGGCAACCCCCTCGCGCACGCCGTCCAGCTGGCCCGGGAAACCGTGCCGCCGATACACCCGGCAGGCCGCCCGTTCGTGTTCGGCGGCCTCGCCGCGACGCTCCTGCTGCGCCGGTTCTCCAAGCGCCTCGGCGTCGTCGGCGCGCTCGCCACCGCGGCCACCGCCGCGTTCTTCCGCGAGCCGAAGCGGGTGCCGCCCACGCGTGACAACGTCGCGGTGGCCTCCGCCGACGGCCTGGTCTCGTTGCTCGAGGAGGCCGTGCCGCCGCCCGAGCTGGGCCTGCCCGCCGTGCCGCGGATGCGCGTGAGCGTGTTCCTCTCGGTGTTCGACGTGCACGTCCAGCGCGCGCCGGCCACCGGGGTGATCGAGAAGGTGGCCTACCGGCCGGGCAAGTTCCTGTCCGCGGACCTGGACAAGGCGAGCGAGGACAACGAGCGCAACTCCGTGCTGATGCGCACCGTCGAGGGCCACGAGCTCGTCGTCGTGCAGATCGCCGGGCTCGTCGCGCGCCGCATCCTGTGCGAGATCCGCGAGGGTGACAAGGTGGCCGCCGCCGACACCTACGGCATCATCCGGTTCGGCTCCCGCGTCGACCTGTACCTGCCGCCCGGCAGCCGCGTCCTGGTCTCCAAGGGCCAGCGCACGGTCGGCGGCGAGACAGTGATCGCCGAACTCCCCGCGCTTGGAGAAGGCTGACCATGGTCCGCGTGACCACCCCGGGCATCCGGCTGCTGCCGAACGCCATCACCGTGCTGGCCCTGTGCGCCGGGCTTTCCTCGGTGCAGTTCGCGCTCACGAACAACTACGGCATGGCGATCGCCTCGATCGGCATCGCCGCCGTGCTCGACAGCCTCGACGGCCGCATCGCGCGGCTGCTCGACGCCACGTCGAAGATGGGCGCGGAGCTCGACTCGCTGTCCGACGGCATCTCGTTCGGCGTCGCGCCCGCGCTCGTGCTGTACGTGTGGCAGTCCGGCGGCGACCGCATCGGCTGGGTCGCGTCGCTGATCTTCGCGGTCTGCATGATCCTGCGGCTGGCGCGCTTCAACACGCTGCTCGACGACACCGACCAGCCGGCCTACGCGGGCGAGTTCTTCGTCGGCGTGCCCGCCCCGGCCGGCGGGCTGGTCGCGATGCTGCCGCTGATCCTGACGCTGCAGTGGGGCCACGGCTGGTGGTCGCAGCAGTACGTGGTGCTGGCGTGGACGATCGCCGTCGCCGTGCTGCTGATCAGCCGCATCCCGACGCTGTCGCTGAAGACCGTGAAGGCGCCCGCCAAGGCGATCGCGCCGCTGCTGGTCGGCGTCGGGCTGCTGGCCGCCGCGATCATCCAGTTCCCGTTGGTGGCGCTGGCCGCCGCGCTGGTGCTGTACCTGCTGCACATCCCGTACGCGGTCTACCGGAACCGCTGGCTGGCCGCGCACCCCGAGGCCTGGACGGTCCCGCCGCGCGAACGCCGCGCCATCCGCCGCGCCCGCAGCCAGCGTCGGCTCCGGCTGCGCCCGGCCTCCCGCCGCGTCGCGGGGGCCGCCATGCGCGCGGTTCGCCTGCCCCGCAACGGTTCCGACCTCGTCCGGGCCACCCGGGCGCACCGCGATCGCGACCACGGCGCCAACCCCGGCCCGGCGTCGGGTCCCACCCAGCGCCGCCGGAGCTGGCGGCGGATCGGAATCCGCCGCAAGTAAGGACTCGTGAGTGTTCATGCCGGTTAGAACCGTCATGAACACTCACGAGCGGGCGGCGGACACCCGCAATCCGGCCAGCAGCAAGTTCAGCTGTTCCTGGAAGTCCTGCACACAGTCCACCGAAGCCAGGGCGGGCAGGACCCGGACCAGGTTCGGGTGCTCACGCGGGTTGACCATGCGCGCGAACCAGTCGTCGACCGGTTCCTCGCGCTCGGCCGGGGTGCCGGCCAGCCCGACGGAGTCCGCCAGAGCCGCGCCGAACGTCAGGCCCATCAGCGAGCGGTAGCCGCGGGCGGCGGCGGCCTCGTCCAGCCCGCCGTCGAGCAGGGCGCCCACCAGTGCGTCCATCATCCGCAGCGCGCCCGGTGAACGCGGGTTCGCCTCCTCCGCGGCCAGTGTCCGCACCACGGCCGGATGCCGCGTGAACACCGTGTACAGCCCGTCGGTGAGGTGCCGGACGCGGGTCTCCCAGCCCCAGCCCTCGTCCGGCAGCGGCACAGATTCGAAGACGTGTGCGGTGATCCCGTCGAGCAGGTCGCCCTTGTTCTTGACGTGGTTGTACAGCGACATCGCCTCGACGCCCAGCTCCGCCGCCAGCTTGCGCATCGACAGCGCGCTCATGCCGTGCTCGTCCACCAGGCGCAGGGCCGCTTCCAGCACCTTCTCGCGTGTCAGCGTCTCCCGGACCACGTCGTCCAGCGTAGCTTACGTCGTAAGTACTTACGGTGTACGCTTACGCCGTAAGCATCAGCTCTGGAGGGACTCCCATGGACACCGAGACGCTGCTCACCACCACCCGCTCCGTCCGGCGGAAGCTGGACCTCGACCGGCCCGTGCCACCGAAGGTCATCGCGGACTGCCTGCGCGTCGCCCAGCAGGCGCCGGCCGCGGGCAGCATGCTCACCGCCCAGCGCTGGATCGCCGTCACCGACCCGGCGATCCGGGCCGGGATCGCGCCGTTCGTCCAGCAGTCCGCGCACACCTCCTGGGCGCGCTACGCCGACCAGGTCGAGAGCCGCATGTTCGCCTCGGCCCGGCACCTGGTCGAGCACATCGGCGAGGTGCCCGCGCTGGTGATCCCGTGCATGCCCGGCCCGCCGCCGTCGACCCCGGTCGAGCAGTCGGCGTACTACGGCTCGATCTACCCGGCGATCTGGAGCTTCCAGCTCGCCCTGCGCACCCGTGGCCTGGCCAGCTCGCTGTGCTCGTACCACGTCGTGGACCACGAGGAGGACGTCGCGAAGCTGCTCGGCATCCCGGAGGGCTTCACGCAGATCGGGCTGATCGCGGTGGCCTACTCGAAGCAGGCCGAGTTCTCGCCCGCGCCCCGGCCGCCGGTCGAAGAGATCCTGTCGTTCGACGCCTGGGCGGGCCCGCGTCGCTAGGGTGAGCAGCGTGAGCGACCCGCAGATCACGCTGACCGTCCGGCACACCCCGTCCGCGCTCGACTCCCGGCGAGGGGTGGTGCGGCTGCACCCGGAGGTGCTCGACGCGCTGGGCCTGCGGGCCTGGGACGCCGTGCACCTCACCGGGGCCCGCCGGAGCGTCGCGCTGGCGGCGCCGTCCGACGAGGCGGGCACCCCCGGCGTGGTGCTGACCGACGACGTCACGATGTCGAACCTCGGCGTCACCGAGGGCTCCGAGATCGTCGTCGCGCCAGCCGACGTGGCCGCGGCGAAGACGGTGACGGTCGCCGGCTCGCGGCTGGCCAGCGCGTCGGTGCCGCCGCAGACCCTGCGGCTGGCGCTGACCGGCAAGGTGGTCACCCTCGGCGACGCGGTTTCCCTGCTGCCACAAGACCTTTCCCCGGTCCCGGGCTCGGACGTGATCGCCGTGCGCGGCCAGCTCTCCCGCGCGATCGGCACCACCTGGACCAACGAGCTGCTCACCGTCACGGCCATCGAGCCAGCCGGCGTGGTCGCGATCGGACCGTCCACTGTGGTCAGCTGGCGGGGCGGCGCGCGCACCGGCGAGCCGGCCGGCGGCGAGCCTTCGACGCGCAGCGCGACGGCACTGGTCCGCAGCACGGCCGTGACCGCCGCCGAGGACTACATCGACGCGGAGGTCATCGAGGAGGTCGTGGTCACCGAATCGGCGGAGACGGCCGAGCCGGTACCGCCGGTGACCGATCTGGTCGGCGCGGAGAGCGCGGCCCGCAAGCTCGCCGAGTGGTTCGACCTGGCGTTCCACCGCCCGGACCTGCTCGCGCGGCTCGGCACCACGGCCCACCTCGGCGTGCTGCTGTCCGGGCCGGAAGGCGTGGGGAAGGCGACGCTCGTACGGTCCGTGGCCAAGGCCGAGAAGGTGCGCGTGGTGTCGCTGGCCGCGCCGAACATCGCCGTGCTGGAGCCGAATGCCGCGCACGCCCGGCTGAAAGAGGCGATCACCCGCGCGACCGACGGCGACGGTCCGGCGGTGCTGCTGATCAACGACGTCGACGCGCTGCTGCCCGCCACCCAGCCGCCGCCCGTGGCCACCGTCCTGCTGGAGGAGCTGCGCGCGGCGTTGCGGCACGAGGGCCTGGCCCTGGTGGCGACGACCCAGCGCGCCGAGTCCGCCGACCCCCGGCTGCGCACCACCGAGCTGCTCGACCGCGAGCTGGGCCTGCCGCTGCCGGACGCGAAGACCCGCACCGAGCTGCTGCGGATCCTGCTGCGCGACGTGCCGGTGGAACCGGGCGCCGACCTGGGCTTGCTCGCCGAGCGGACGCCCGGGTTCGTCGCCGCGGACCTGATCGCGCTGCGCCGGGACGCGGCCTTGCGGGCCGCGCTGCGCCAGCGTGAGGCCGAGGAGCCGCGCATCGCCCAGCAGGACCTGCTCGACGCGCTGGCCACCGTCCGGCCGATCTCACTGTCCACTTCGGACAACCTAGCCACCGGCGGGCTGACGCTGGACGACGTCGGCAACATGGTCGAGGTCAAGCAGTCGCTGACCGAAACGGTGCTGTGGCCGCTGCGCTACCCGGACTCGTTCGCCCGGCTGGGCGTCGACCCGCCGCGCGGCGTGCTGCTCTACGGCCCGCCCGGCGGCGGCAAGACGTTCCTGGTGCGCGCGCTGGCCGGCACCGGCGCGCTGAACGTGTTCGCGATCAAGGGCGCCGAGCTGCTGGACAAGTGGGTCGGCGAGTCGGAGCGCGCGGTGCGCGACCTGTTCCGCCGCGCCGCCGACGCCGCGCCGTCGCTGATCTTCCTGGACGAGATCGATGCGCTCGCGCCGCGGCGCGGCCAGTCCTCGGACTCCGGCGTGGCCGACCGCGTGGTCGCCGCCCTGCTCACCGAGCTGGACGGGGTGGAGCCGATGCGCGAGGTCGTGGTGCTGGGCGCCACCAACCGGCCCGAGCTGGTCGACCCCGCGCTGCTGCGACCCGGGCGGCTGGAACGGCGCGTCTACGTGCCGCCGCCGGACGCCGAGTCCAGGGCCGCCATCCTCATCGCCAGCTCCAAGAACACCCCGCTGGCGTCCGATGTGGACCTGAAGGAGCTGGCGTCCACCCTGGACGGTTACTCCGCGGCCGACTGCGCCGCCCTGATCCGCGAGGCCGCGCTCACCGCGATGCGCGAGTCGCTGGAGGCCCGTGAGGTGACGTCCGCCCACCTGGCCAAGGCCCGCCAGGCCGTGCGGCCGTCACTGGACCCGGCGCAGCTGGCCACGCTTGAGGCCTACGCCCAGGCGCAGCAGGAACGCTGAAAAAGGGGGGCCACCCGGCTGGGTGGCCCCCCTTTTCTACGTTCGCGCTGGTCAGCTGCCCTTGTGGCCGCTCTGGTAGTCCTTGGTGATGATCACTATCACGCCGGGGCTCGAGTTCTGGATGCCGTCGAACCGCGGCTGCGCCTGGAAGCCGAACTCGGTGGCCAGCTGCTTCGCGGCCGCCTCCTCGTCGGTGCCGGGGCGGAAGTAGGCCGTGGTGTGGTCGATCACGCCCTGGGAGTAGTTGCCGACCTCGGGCACGTTCCAGCCCGCGGCGCGGAAGTCGTCCGCGGCCTGCTCGGCGAGGCCCTTGATCAGGGAGTTGTTGTAGACCCGCACGGTGACCCACTTGTTGGACGCCTGCTGGTTCGGCCCCGGCTGGCCAGGCTGCCCCGGCTGGCCGGTGGGCTGGCCGCCCGGCGGGACGGCCGACGACGAGCCCGGCGCGGCCGAGGAGGACGGCGGCACGCTGGATGACGAAGGCGCGCTCGACGAACCCGGCGCCGAGGACGACGGGCCACCGGACGAAGGCTGTGAGGAAGGACCGGCCGAGTTGCTGGGCCCGGCGGTGTTGTTGCTCGACCCGCCGCTGGTCGCCAAGGTGACGCCGCCGATCACCGCGGCGACCACGGCCACCCCGATCAGGGCGACGGCCGCGGCCCGCAACGGCCGGGACAGTCCCGAGAAGAAGCTCATGACAGCTCGATCCCCAGCCGCCGGGCGCCGCGTTTACGCTGCCGCGCGGCCCGCGTCTTGCGGAGCCGCTTCACCAGCATCGGATCGGCCTCCACTGCTTCGGGTTTCTCCAGCAGCGTGTTCAGCAGCTGGTAATAGCGGGTCGAGGACAGCGAGAAACGCTCACGGATGGCGTTCTCCTTGGCGCCGGCATGCCGCCACCACTGACGCTCGAAGGCGAGAATCTCCAGCTCGCGCTCGGTCAGGCCACCCACGGTCTCCGGCCCATTCTCCGGCGGCGACGGCTGGTCCTCAGCCATCGACTCCGCGGCGTCCATGCGGCTCCTCGTGCTCGGTTTCGGCTGTCCTTCCGCGGGCGCCATTCAACCACGGAACCCAGGCTCGACATGGGCATCCGACCCGGCGCGTCACGGTCCGATCCAGGTGTACCAGAGGGGTCCGACTAAACTCGCCGCTCGTGACCGTCCACGCCATCCGCATCGCGGGCGACCCGGTGCTGCACCAGCCGACCCGCGAGATCACGCAGTTCGACGACGAGCTGCGCACCCTCGTCGAGGACATGTTCGAAACGATGTACGCCGCCGAGGGGGTCGGCCTCGCGGCCAACCAGATCGGCCTCGACCTGCGGCTGTTCGTCTACGACTGCCCGGACGACGACGGGGTCGAGCACCGCGGCGCGGTGGTCAACCCGAAGCTGGAGACCTCCGAGATCCCCGAGACCATGCCGGACCCGGACGACGACTGGGAGGGCTGCCTGTCGGCCCCCGGCGAGTCGTACCCGACCGGCCGCGCCTCGTGGGCCAAGGTGACCGGCTTCGACGTCGACGGCAACCCGATCGAGGTCGAGGGCACCGGGTACTTCGCCCGCTGCCTCCAGCACGAGACCGACCACCTCGACGGCTACCTCTACCTCGACCGCCTGGTCGGCCGCCACGCCCGCGCGGCGAAGAAGATGCTGAAGAAGAACAAGTGGGGCGTGCCCGGCCTGAGCTGGACCCCGCCCAAGGAACCCGCCGACGCCTGAACAGACTCGTGAGTGTTTATGACGGTTCTAACCGTCATAAACACTCACGAGCGGTCAGCAGCCGAGGAAGTGGCAGCGCACCACCGCGGGCTGTTCGATCACCGAGCCATCCTTCACCGCCCAGGCCAAGCGGACGTACTGCGCGTGCGTCCAGGCCAGCGGCGTCGCCGAGCCGGTCGGGGTGCCGGTCGCGAAACCGGGCTCGCCCGACGGCGGGTTCTCGTCCCAGACCTGCTCCGGCATGGTGTCCGCGGAGCTCGCCACCCGGCCGAGGTCGCGCAGCCGCCCGGCCGCGGCGGCGCGGTCGCCGGCGGCCAGCTCGTACTCGCCGCGCTCGCCGGCCAGCAGCGGCCAGAGCCGGCCGAACGTCGTGCGGCTCTCGGACGGGTACGTGTAGTCCCACGGTGAGCCGTCGGCCAGCTCGCCGTAGCCGTCCTTGGTGTAGCGGTGCCAGAACTGGCCGTTCGGCGTGGTGTACGAGATATCCGCGTCGGTGACCTTGATGCTGTTGCGGATCACCGGGTCGTCCGGCGCGTAGACGCCGAGCCGCACCAGCTCGAGGAAGCCCGCGTCCGTGACCGCCCGCTGGTCCATGGTGACCGACGAGTTGCCGAGGTTGTACTTCGTCCCGGCGTTCGCGTCGCCGTCCTTGGTCAGCCGCACGAAGTACGGGTCCTTCGACAGCGGCCCGTTCGTGGTGATGGTCTCCTTCGCCAGCCCGGCCTTGAACGCGTCCGCCGCGGCGAGGTACCGCTGGGCGTCGGCCGCGGCGCCGTTGGCCGACGCCAGATCGGCCGCGCAGACCAAGCCCGCGATCACCGCCGCGATCGTCGACGGCGAGTACCCGTCCTGCTCCTCCCAGCGTTCCTGCTGGGTGTACGGCGAGGCTTTTCCGTTGTCCGCGCGGTAATCCAGCAGGAAATCCGCCGCCTTCTTCACGCCGGGCCACATGTCGGCGCGCCCCAGCTGCTGCGCCAGCACGATCGGGAACGCCGTCTCGTCGAGCTGCACGGACGTCCAGTACGGCTTGCCGTCGACGTTGCTGTTCTGCGGCAGGTGCCCGTCCGGCAGCTGCTGGGTGCCGAACATGTAGTCGACGGACCGGTTCGCGGCCGCGCGGTCGCCGGCGGCCAGCAGCCCGGTGGCGATCTGGTAGAGGTCACGCGGCCAGACCAGGTGATACGTGCCCGACGGCGAGTACGCCGGATCGTTGTTCCCGAACCGCCACGGCATGCTCGGCGACGCGATGAAGGCACCCGGGTGGTGCTTGTCCTCGCTCGCCGCCAGCGTCAGCACGGACGCGGTGTAAAGGTCCCGCTCGCTCCCGGTCTTCAGCGACGACGGCGGCCGGCTCACCGTTCGCAGATAGCCCGACCAGCCGCGGTCGTACGCGCGTTCGGCGTCACGGAAGCCGCGCCGTTGCGACGCTTGGGCATTGGTGACCGCGGCGGCGCTGTTCGCGCCCATCCCGAGCGCGAGCGTGACGTGCCGCGACCGCACGCCGTCGGCGGCCGTCTGCCCGGTGAGGACCACATTTCCCTTGCCGGCGCTGGCATACGGCGTCAGCCGGCGGGTCTTGGCCAGCTGCGTGATGCCGTCGGACGCGCCGTCGTACCCCACGCTCGTGCTGGTGAACGACGGCGTCGCGGTCAGCGCGGCCGCGGTCTTCACGTCGCTCGCGGTGAGCAGCGGGCCGGACGCGCGGGCCGAGTCGTCGGAGCCGTCGTTCGTCAGGTCCGGGTCGGCGACGGCGTACAGCTGGTACAGCCGCCCGGTCAGCGACGTGAAGTCGACGTCCACCAGCACACTCGCGCGGGCCGGGTCGGTCACGTAGGTCTTGCGCAGGCGCCAGCGGTGCTGGTCGTCGGTGATGGTCTGCTCGTAGGTCAGGCTGTCCGAGTCGACGCGGCGCACCTGCTGCGCGCGGGCGGACGAGTCGACGGTCGCGAAGCTCCGCCCGTCGCTGACCACCAGCTCCAGCGAACGGACGCTCGGCGTGGACAGATCGGGGTAGTAGACCTCCGACATCCGCCCGGCCTGCAGGGTGAACCAGATGTCGCTGCCGGCCTCGCGGGCGGTGCCGAAGCCGGTTTTGTTCGCGGGCAGCCAGCTCGGGTGCGTGCCCGGCGCGCCGGGTGCGTCACCCCCGCTGCTGCCGGCGGCGGTCGCGGCGGCGGGGACCAGGCTGGTCACCAGCAGCGTCGCCAGCGCCGGGAGTAAGACTTTTCGCATATCGACCCCAGGTGAGACGTAGCGCGCACAGTTGCGCAAAGCCCTGCGATTGTTACGTCGATCCCTGGCGCTCGCATGGTCCGATCCGGTGAAGAAGCCACCGGCCGCCAAAGTGGCGGGCTTGTGCCGCGCGCCCCCGCCGTGGCATGGTCGGTGGCGCAACCCCAACTCAAAAAACGCGGGAGCTCGCGCCTTGGCGGGCTGAGAGGGTGACTGGTGTCTGTCTGTGGACACCCGGCGTCACCGACCGCATGAACCTGACCGGGTAATGCCGGCGTAGGGAGTGAACGTCGTTGACGACGCTGGAGAACAAGGCCGCCATCACGCCGACCGTGACCACGGGGCCGATCACCGGTTCGCACAAGGTCTACCACCGGACGGAATCCGGCCTCCGGGTGCCGGCCCGGCGGGTCGACCTGTCGAACGGTGAGCATTTCGACGTGTACGACACCTCCGGCCCGTACACCGAGCCGGACGCCAAGATCGACGTCCACAATGGACTACACCCGCTGCGCACCGGCTGGGCCGACGGGCGCACGCACAACACCCAGCTGGGCTGGGCGAAAGCCGGCGTGATCACCCGCGAGATGGAGTTCGTCGCCGCGCGCGAGCGCTGTTCCCCCGAGCTGGTGCGCGACGAGGTGGCGCGCGGGCGCGCGGTGATCCCGGTCAACCGCAAGCACCCGGAGTCCGAGCCGATGATCATCGGCAAGAACTTCCTGGTGAAGATCAACGCCAACATGGGGAACTCGGCCGTCTGGTCCTCTGTGGAGGAAGAGGTCGACAAGATGGTGTGGGCCACCCGCTGGGGCGCCGACACGATCATGGACCTGTCCACCGGCAAGCGCATCCACGAGACGCGCGAGTGGATCATCCGCAACTCGCCCGTGCCGGTCGGCACCGTGCCGATCTACCAGGCGCTGGAGAAGGTCGACGGGGACCCGGAAAAGCTTTCCTGGGAGGTGTACCGCGACACCATCGTCGAGCAGTGCGAGCAGGGGGTCGACTACGTCACCGTGCACGCCGGCGTGCTGCTGCGGTACATCCCGCTGACCGCGCGCCGGGTCACCGGCATCGTCAGCCGAGGCGGCTCGATCATGGCCGCGTGGTGCCTGGCGCACCACCAGGAGTCCTTTTTGTACACGCACTTCGAGGAGCTCTGCGAGATCCTGCGGAAGTACGACGTCACGTTCTCCCTCGGCGACGGCCTGCGGCCCGGCTCCATCGCCGACGCGAACGACCGCGCGCAGTTCGCGGAGCTGGAGACGCTCGGCGAGCTGACGCACCTCGCGCGCGAGCACGACGTGCAGGTGATGATCGAAGGCCCCGGCCACGTGCCGATGCACAAGATCAAGGAGAACGTCGAGCTCGAGGAGCAGCTGACCGGCGAGGCGCCGTTCTACACCCTCGGCCCGCTCACCACCGACATCGCGCCGGCGTACGACCACATCACCTCGGCCATCGGCGCGGCGCAGATCGGCTGGTACGGCACGGCGATGCTGTGTTACGTCACGCCGAAGGAGCACCTCGGGCTGCCCAACCGAGACGACGTGAAGACCGGCGTGATCACGTACAAGATCGCCGCGCACGCCGCCGACCTCGCCAAGGGCCACCCGCACGCGCAGGAGTGGGACGACGAATTGTCCAAGGCGCGCTTCGAGTTCCGCTGGAACGACCAGTTCAACCTGTCGCTCGACCCGGACACCGCCCGCTCGTTCCACGACGAGACGCTGCCCGCGGAGCCGGCCAAGACGGCGCACTTCTGCTCGATGTGCGGCCCGAAGTTCTGCTCGATGCGGATCACCCAGGACGTGCGCAAGTACGCCGAGGAGCACGGTCTGTCCACTGTGGAGGCCATCGAGGCCGGCATGGCGGAGAAGTCGGCCGAGTTCGGCGAGCACGGCAACAAGGTCTACCTGCCCGTGGTCGGTCAATGACCCGCCCCGACGTGTTCTTTCCCGCGGAGGGGCCATGAACACAGCACCGCGCACCGCCCTCACCATCGCCGGATCCGACTCCGGCGGTGGTGCGGGCGTGCAGGCCGACCTGCGCACCTTCTTCGCGAACGGGGTGCACGGGCTGGTCGCGCTGACCGCCGTCACGGTGCAGAACTCGTTGGGCGTGCAGGGTTTCACCGAGATCCCGGTGGACGTGGTCACCGCGCAGATCAAGGCCGTCGCGTCGGACATGGGCGTGCACGCGGCGAAAACCGGCATGCTCGCGACCGCCGAGATCATCCAGGCAGTGGCGAAAACGCTCGACGAAGTCCACATCGGACGGGGCACGGACACGCCGTTTGTGGTCGACCCGGTGGCCGCGTCGATGACCGGGCACGCGCTGCTGCGCGAGGAGGCGCTCGAGGCGATCCGCACCGAGCTGTTCCCACGCGCCACCCTGATCACGCCGAACCTCGACGAGGTGCGGCTGCTCACCGGCATCACGGTCACCGACCCGGCCACCCAGCGCGCGGCGGCCGAGGCCCTGCTGGAATTCGGCTCGCGGTGGGTGCTCGTGAAGGGCGGCCACATGCGCGACACGGACACCTGCGTGGACTTGCTGTACGACGGCACCGAGCCGATCGAGCTGACCGGCGCCCGCATCAACACGGAAAACACCCACGGCGGCGGCGACACGATGGCTTCGGCCATCACGTCTTCGCTCGCGAAGGGCGCGGACGTGCCAACGGCCGTCACGGAGGCGAAGCGTTTCATCGAACGGTGCGTCGCGGAGGCGTACCCGCTCGGCGCGGGGGTGGGCCCGGTCTCGCCGTTCTGGCGGCTCGCGGACTGACCGGCGTGGTGGCAGCTCGCCGGCTGAGCGGCCAGACTGGTGGCCGTGACCGACGAAACCAGCACCCGCGCCCTGTGGAACAGCCTGCCCGAAGACCTGCGCACCGAGGTCGACCGGCTGGTCACCGCGCACCAGCCGGCGTCCGTGATCAAGCTGCTCCGCAAAGCGGGCCTCACCCCGTCCCCGGGCATCGCCGAAAGCCGTGACCTCGCGGACCTGCGAGCCCGCGAACTGAACATCGGCCCGCGGTTCAGCTGACCCTGAAACGCCCCAATGTGGCGTTGGTTGCGTTGAGCGCACCCAATGTGGCGTTCGGTGCGTCCAGCGCACCGAACGCCACATTGGGGCGCATTCGACGAACGAGACCGGCCTGACCTGCAGATGCTGGTGCCCGGGTAGGGCCGCTGGGCGGCGAGCGCTATTACCTGCGCGTCCGGCAGCTCGCCGAGCAAGGACCGGCCGCCGAACCCGTCACACTGTCCGAAAAGGACACTTGAGCGCTAGGTGACCGGCTCCAGCGTCCGGTTGTCGTAGGTCGAGCGGGCGTCGCGGATGCGGTCGAAGTTGGCCTGGGACCACGAGCTGAGGGCGATGAGGTGCGCGCCGACCTCGGCGCCCATCTTGGTGAGCGCGTACTCCACCGTCGGCGGAGTGGTCGGGTACACCGTGCGCGTGATGAAGCCGTCGCGCTCCAGGGTGCGGAGGTTTTGCGTCAGCATCTTCTGGCTGATGCCGTCGACGGCCCAGCGCAGCTCGCCGAAACGGTGCGGGCTCCGCGCGAGCGCACCGAGCACCAGCGCCGTCCACTTGTTCGCGAGCAGGTCGAGCACGTCGCGGCAGGGGCAGCTCTTGAGGTAGACGTCCCAGGGTCCGTCCTGGTCGCAGCTAGTTTCCATCAGGTACCTACTTTACCGGGAAGTGCCTTCTAGCGAAAAGTGACGAACAGTCCGAGCATAGGAGAGCGGTTCACGAACGACAACAAGAAGGAGAGACCCGAGATGCGCGTGGTGACCCAGCGGGAGTTCGGCGGCCCGGAGGTGCTGCAGGTGATCGAGGCCGCCCGCCCGGTGCCCGGCCCGACCGAGGTGCTGGTGCGCGTGCACGCCGCCGGCATCAACCCGGTCGACTGGAAGTCGCGCGCCCACGCGGTGTTCCTCGGCGAGCCGCCGTACACGCTCGGCTGGGACGTCTCCGGTGTCGTCGAGGAGGCGGGCTTCGGCGCGACCGGCGTGCGCGAAGGTGACGAAGTCCTTGGCATGCCGTGGTTTCCGCGCGAGGCGGCGGCGTACGCGGAGTACGTGACGGCGCCGTCACGGCACTTCGTGCGCAAGCCGGCCGGGATCTCGCACGCCGAGGCCGCCGGGCTGCCGCTGGCCGGATTGACCGCGTGGCAGGCGCTGGTGGACGTCGCGGGAGTCCAGAGTGGACAGCGGGTGCTCGTGGACGCGGCCGCGGGCGGCGTCGGCCACCTCGCCGTGCAGATCGCCAAGGCGCGCGGCGCATACGTGCTCGGCACGGCCAGCGCGGCGAAGCACGATTTCCTGCGGTCGATCGGCGTCGACGAGCCGATCGACTACCGCGACGAGAGCGCGACGGCCGCCGACGTCGACATCGTCCTCGGGCTGGTCGGCGAGGACAGCGACCTGCGCTGGCTGCCGTCGTTGGCCAAGGGCGGCCTGCTGGTCGCCGTGCCCGGCGGCGTCGGCGAAAAAGCCGCGGCCGAAGCGTCGCAGCGAGGCGTGCGCGCGGAGGGGATCCTGGTGGAGCCCGACCAGATCGGCCTGCTCGGCCTCGTCGAGCTGATCGAGGCGGGCAAGCTCGCCGTGCACGTCGACCAGGCTTTCCCGCTCGAAGACGTGGCGAAGGCTCACGAAGTCGGCGAATCCGGGCGGGTGACCGGCAAGCTGGTTCTCACCACCATCTGACCGAGACGGCTGAGGCCACCGCGGGGAGCGGTGGCCTCAGCCGTACATCAGAACGTCAGCCGCGGGTGAGCACCTGCGGCAGCACCGTGGTCAGGCCCGTCCAGTCGGACGTGACCACGGAGGCGTGCTGCTTGGCCAGATCCGCCACGCGCTGGTTGGCCTGGTCGACGGTCGGGTTGTGGTCGTCGATCGCGGGTGCCACGTTCTGCCCGTCGGTCATCACCAGGTAGTAGTGGTTGCTGTCGTACCAGCCGGGCCCGGTCTGCGTGACCCACGCGCTGGCGTCACCGTCGAAGACCACGAACCACGGCTTGAGTTCCGCGGTGTACTTGTCCCGCGGGTCGCCGGGGGCCGCGTTGTGCACGGTCGGGAAGATCTGGACGTCGCCCAGCTTGCCGGCGGCCTTCTGCGCCAGCAGGTAGTTCCCGTACTCGACGTCGGTGTGCAGCGTGTCGGTCGGGTTCCCCTCCTCCACCGTGCCCGGGATGATCTCCGTCAGCACCTTGCCGCGCAAGGAGTCCACGCTCGGCCAATTGTCCGCTTTGGACGCGTCGTCGAGGGTCGCGTAGCTGCCGAGCAGGTCCGCGGGCTTGAAGACGGCGCCGCCGAGGTGCGCGCGGAAGGCGGCGTCGATCGAGTCCGGGCCGAGACCGGTGTTGGTGGAGAAGCCCGTTTTCATCTCCAGCTTCAGCGTGAGCGGCGTGTGCCCGGGGTGCGCGGCGAGCCAGATCCGGATGTCGTCGAGGCAGTACTCGAGATCCTTGTTGGTGCCGCCGGAGTACAGGTCGGCCGCCGAGGACGCGGCGACGCAGTTGTTCGAGTTGCCCAGCGGGTTGGAGTGGCTCACCTTCCACTCGTGCGTGATGATGTCCGGCCACACGTCCAGCTCGATCAGCGACGAGCCGTTGTCCAGCGCCTGCGCCAGATACGGGTACGCCGCGGGGTCGTAGGTGTTGTGCACGCCGACCGTCGTCACGTGCGAGATCTTCGGGCTGTCCGCGCTCGCCGCGGTCGCCCCGGTCAGTGCCGCCGCGACCAGCGCGCCGACCACCACGACCACTGAGGAAATCTTCATCCTGGCCCCTTCGCCCACCGGTAGTGCAATGGCTTTCACACTGTGCCACCGTGATGGACTGTGGATGAAGGACAGCTGACCAAATGGACTAGACCAGAAGTCGGAACGTGCCATGACTGAAAACCCGGCCCCGCCCTCCGCGCTGACCATCGCCGGCTCCGACTCGGGCGGCGCCGCCGGGCTCCAGGCGGACCTGCGCACGTTCCTCACCTGCGGGGTGCACGGGCTGGTCGCCGTGACCGCCGTGACGGTGCAGAACACGCTCGGCGTGCACGATCGCACCGACATCCCGCCGCACATCGTGGCCGGGCAGATCGAGGCCGTCGCGACGGACATGGGTGTGGGCGCGGCGAAAACGGGCATGCTGGCGTCGGCCGAGATCATCCACGCCGTGGCCGCCGCGTGCGACCGCGCGGAGATCGGGCGCGACGCGAAAGTCCCCTTCGTGGTCGACCCGGTGGCCGCGTCGATGCACGGCCAGCCGCTGTTCGACGACGCGGGGCTGGCGGCGGTGCGCGACGAGCTGCTGCCGCGCGCCACCGTGCTGACCCCGAACCTCGACGAGGTGCGGCTGCTCACCGGCCTGACCGTCACCGACCGCGAGGGCATGCACGCCGCCGCCGTGGTGCTGCACCGGCTGGGCCCGAAGTACGTCCTGGTCAAGAGCGGCCACCTGCGGTCCGACCCGGAGTGCGTCGACCTGCTCTTCGACGGCTCGACGTTCGTGGAGCTGCCCGGCCGCCGCTACGAGACGCCCCACACCCACGGCGCGGGCGACACGATGGCGTCCGCGCTGACGGCCGGCCTCGCCAAGGGCATGTCCGTGGTGGAGGCGGCCCGGTACGGCAAGTGGTTCGTCTCGCAGGCGGTCGAGCACGCGTACCCGATGGGCGCGAAAATCGGGCCGGTGTCGGCTTTCTGGCGGCTGGCCCCGGAAGAGCGTTAGACCTCGTCGGAGAGCAGGGCCTCCAGCGCGGGCAGCGCGGCGGTGATGGCCTCACGGTCCTCGGGGGCCAGCCGGTCGAGCCGCCGGTTCAGCTCCTGCACCCGGGTGGACCGGACGCCGGAGACGAGCCGCTCGCCCTCTTCCGTCGCGCGGGCGAGCCAGGCGCGGCGGTCGACCGGGTCGGACTCGCGCGTCACGTACCCGGACTCGACGAGCGTGGCGATGATGCGCGACATGGTGGCCGCCGCGACGCCCTCCTTCGCCGCGAGGTCGCCGAGGCGCAGCTGCCCGGAGTGCACCAGCGTGGCGAGCGCCGAGATGGCGCCGTGCCCGGGCCCGGGGACCCCCGCCTGCCGCAGCGATCGCGAAAGCCGGCCGACGGCGAGGTACAACCGGCCCGCGACATCCTGGACCGAAGTGAGGGTCACGGCTGGCTCCTTCTGCCGCTTTGCCCGCCGCTGGTGCGCCGGAAAGGTGCCGTCAACCATACGGCCTGACCGTGCTCGATCCGCGTTAAACGCGGACTAAATCACCACTCTCCACACTCGACGCGGTCCGAACGCACCCATCGGCCTACCCCTTTGCGCCCGGGGCCGTTGATCCCGGGCCCTTGATCCCCGGCCCTTGATCACAGTGGACTCCCGCTCACCGGGGCGGGCTGGACGCGTGGGCCCAGAACCGCTGCGGCACCCGCCCGGCACCGTGGGCCAGCCGGCCGGCGACCACGGCGGAGCGCATCGCCGACGCCATGCGCTCCGGGTCGGACGCGCGAGTGACCGCCGTCGACAACAACACGGCGTCGCAGCCCAGCTCCATGGCCAAGGCGGCGTCGGAGGCGGTGCCGATGCCCGCGTCCAGCACCACGGGGACCGAGGCGCGCGAGACGATCAGCTCGATGTTGTGCGGGTTCCGGATGCCCAGCGCGGTGCCGATCGGCGCGCCCAGCGGCATCACGGCCGCGCAGCCGGCCTCCTCCAGGCGCAGCGCGAGCACCGGGTCGTCGTTCGTGTAGACGAGCACGGTGAACCCGTCGGCGGCGAGCTGCTCGGCGGCGTCCAGCGTCTCGACCGGGTCGGGCAGCAGGGTGCGGTCGTCGGCGTGGACCTCCAGCTTGATCAGGTCCGTCTCCAGCGCCTCGCGCGCCAGCCGCGCGGTCAGCACGGCTTCGGCGGCCGTCCGGCAGCCCGCGGTGTTCGGCAGCAGCCCGATGCCCAGGCGCCGCAGCAACGCGAGCACCCCGGAGCCGCCGCCGGTGTCCGCCTTGCGCATCGCGACCGTCGTCAGCTCCGTGCCGGACGCGACCAGCGCCCGCTCCAGCACGGCGAGGTTCGCCGCGCCCCCGGTGCCGATGATCAGCCGCGAAGACAGCTTGTGCGCGCCGATGACCAGCTGGTCCCCGTCCGTCATGCTCAACCTCCCTGGACCGCGGTCAGCACGTCGATGCTCGCGCCCTTCGGCACCACCGAGTCCGCCCACGCGCCGCGCGGGACGACCTCGCCGTTCACCGCGACGGCCACGCCCTGGCGCGCGGCCCCCTTCGCGTCGAGGACGTCGGCGACCGTGGTGTCGTCCGGGAACTCGCACCAGCTGCCGTTGACCTTGATCTCCATCAGACTCGCTCCTTCTCCAACAGGCGGGCGGGCGTGGCCGCGCCGATCTCGTCCGGCGGCGGCTCCCCGGCCAGCCAGGCGACCACGGCGTCCGCGGTCACCGGGGCCATCAGCAGCCCGTTGCGGTGGTGCCCGGTCGCCGCGAAGACGCCTTCGCCCAGTTCCCCGACGTACGGGAGGGCGTCGTGGCTCGCGGCCCGCAGCCCGGCGGCGATCTCGACCAGCTCGTACTCGGTGATGCCGGGCAGGATCCGTTCCGCGCCTTCCAGCAGCTCACGCACCCCACGCGCGGTGACGGCCTGGTCGAAGCCCGCCTCGTACTGCGTCGCGCCCAGCACCAGCTCGCCGTCGGCGCGCGGGACGAGGTAGATCGGCCGGCCCTCGACCATCGCGCGCACGGTGTATGGCGGGGGCGGCAGGCAGCCGCGGCGCGGGCGCAGCCGCAGGATCTCGCCCTTCAACGGCCGGACAGCGGACTCCAGCAGCGGGTGCAGCCGCCCGGTCCAGGCCCCGGCGGCGAGCACCACCGGCGCGACGCCGTCGAGGCCCTCCACCCGTTCCCGGCGGAATTCCACCCCGCGCCGGACGCACGCGTCGAACAGCGCGGTGAGCAGTTTCCGGTTGTCCACGGCCAGGTCACCGGGCACGTGCAGGCCACCGCGGACGGCGCCGACGCCGGGCGCGAGCCGCCGCGCCTCCCGGCCGGTGAGCTGCTCGACGTCGCGGCCCAGCGAGCGCAGGTAACCGGCCAGGATGTCCAGGTGCCCGGCGTCTGCGCTGTCGAACGCGACGACGATCGTCCCGTGCTCGGCCAGGCCCGGGTCAGTGCCCTCGGCGGCCAGCTCGCGGGCGAACAACGGCCAGCGCCGCAGCGACTCCTCGCCGAGGCTCAGCACGTGCTCCTCACCGGGCCACGCCTCGGTCACCGGCGCCAGCATCCCGCCGGCCAGCCAGGACGCCCCGCCGCGGGCGGGCTCGGGGTCGAAGACCGTGACGTGGTGGCCGCGCCGGGCCGCGCGCCAGGCCGCGGACAGCCCGATCACACCGCCGCCGACGACGGTCAGGTTCTCGCTCAAGGGAATCACGCTCCCTGCGCCGGCATGACCCGGATCAGGTTCCACGGTCGGAGCGGCAGCTCCCTCTCAGCCCGTGTCCCGGGCTCCCGTGCGGACGAGTCCACCGTAGCGCGCGGGTAACGTCGCCGCCATGCCCGCCTTGACCGGAGACCGGATCCGCGCGCGTCTGGCCGACGCCCGGCTGTACCTGTGCACCGACGCCCGCACTGCCCGCGGCGACCTGGCCGAGTTCGTCGACGCCGCGCTGGCCGGCGGCGTCGACATCGTCCAGCTGCGCGACAAGACCGGCGGCGCGCCGCTCGAAGCGAAGCAGGAGATCGCGGCACTGGAAGTGCTCGCGGAAGCCTGTGCCCGCCACGGTGCGCTGCTGGCCGTGAACGACCGCGCAGACGTCGCCCTGGCTGTCGGCGCCGACGTGTTCCACCTGGGCCAGGACGACATCCCGGTGCCGCTGGCGCGCCGGATCCTCGGCGAGGACGTGGTGATCGGCCGTTCGACGCATTCGGCCGAACAGGCCCAGGCCGCCGAGGCCGAGGACGGCGTGGACTACTTCTGCACCGGCCCGTGCTGGCCGACGCCGACCAAGCCCGGCCGGTTCGCCCCCGGCCTCGACCTGGTGCGCGCGACCGCTGCGGCCGGGCCGGCGCGGCCGTGGTTCGCCATCGGCGGGATCGACCTGGAGCGGCTGCCCGAGGTCCTCGACGCCGGCGCGTCGCGGATCGTGGTGGTCCGCGCGATCACCGAGGCCGAGGACCCCAAGGCTGCCGCCCGGACGTTGAAGAGCCGGCTGGGCTGACCGTCAGGGGTTCGCGTTCGTCGGCACGGCGGCCTTCGACTGGGGCTGGCTCGTCTGCGGCTGCGAGGTCCCGGTGCTCGGCACCGAGCTCGACGGCGGGTTGCTGTCCGTCGACGGCGAGGTCGACGGGGTGGACGAGGAGGTCGGCGCCTGCGAGGACGTCGGCGTGCTGGACGACGTCTCGGTCGGCGGCGCGGTGTTCTGCGACGTCGTCGGTGCGGTGTCCTGGCGGTTCTGCTGCTGGCTGGTGCCCGGGTTGCTGTGGTAGAAACCCGCGCCGGCCTTGCCGTTCGTGGCGCCTTCCAGGCCGAGCATGAACACGATCGCGATGGCCGTGGCGACCACGCTGGTGCCGATGATCAAGGGCCAGCGCAGCTTCCGGAGCTTGTCGACGAACGAACCGGCCGGCTCGGGCTCGGTCTCCCCGGCGCTGGTGTCCTGCGGACCGGTGAGCTTCGAGATCCGCACCGTCGGCATTTCGGACGGGTCGGCCGGGATGCGAGTCGACATGTACATGGTCGGCATCTGCGCCGGGTCTTCCACCGGTTCCAGGCCGCCGCCGTTGGTGCCACGGCGCTGCCCGGCCGTGGCCAGCACGGAGCGGGCCTTCAGCGCGGCGTCGCGCGTGCGCTGCAGCGAGCGCAGGTACAGCTCGCCGCCGACGGTGGTGACGATGCTCGCCACCCCGGCGCCGACCACGGTCCCGGCCACGCCGAGCGTCGAGCCCAGCAGTGCCGCCGTCACCGCGGCCAGCGCGGCGGCAAGCACCGGCGTCAGCCGCAAACCCTTCTTGGCATCCTGCCCGGACGTCTTCTCTTGCTCCTCGCTCATGATCCCGATCTGCTTGTCCCCGCCCAGTTTCCCTTGTTGGTTCCAACGTGTAAGTCGTCTGGGGAACTCCCTTCGTTGCCCATTGGTGAGCGACGCCACGTTGACTATCCATAATGGACGGACTAGAGCTCACATTCTCCTGACATAATCGGCACATGCGACTCGTGACGATCTCCGATATTGAGGCGGCCGCCCAGCGGGTGACGGGCACCGCCGTGCGCACGCCGCTGCTTCGCCAGCCCTGGGTTTCCGGTGAGCTGTGGTTGAAACCCGAGAGCCTGCAACAGATCGGCGCGTTCAAGATCCGCGGCGCGTACAACGCGATCGCCGCACTCGAAGACACGGACCGCGCTCGCGGCGTCGTCGCGTATTCGAGCGGTAACCACGCGCAGGCGGTGGCGTACTCGGCGCACACCTTCGGGATCCCGGCCGTGATCGTGGTCCCGGACGTGGCGCCGCGGCTCAAAGTGGACGCCACCCGCCGCTGGGGCGCGGAGGTCGTGGAGGTGCCCATCGCCGAGCAGGCGCCGGCCGCGCTGGCCATCGCGCAGGAGCGCGGGCTGACGCTGATCCCGCCGTTCGATCACCTCGACGTGATCGCCGGGCAGGGCACCATCGGCCTGGAAATCGCCGCCGACCTGCCGGACGTCGACACCGTGCTGGTGCCGGTGAGCGGCGGCGGACTCGCCGCGGGCATCGGCACGGCGATCAAGGCGCTGTGCCCGGAAGCGAAGGTCTACGGCGTAGAGCCGGAGCTGGCCGCGGACTCGGCCGAGAGCCTCCGGGCCGGCCACCGCGTCGAGTGGCCGATGGAGCGGCGCGCCCGGACGATCGCCGACGGCCTGCGCGCGCAGCCCTCCGAGCTCACGTTCGCGCACCTGCGGACGGTGCTCGACGGCATCGTCACGGTGACCGAAGACGAGATCCGCGACACCGTGCGCGCCCTCGCCCGGCAGGCCCGGCTGATCGCCGAGCCGAGCGGGGCGACCGCCGCCGCCGCGTTCCTGCACCACGCCGGCGAGCTGCCGGGCGGGCGCACGGTGGCCGTGGTCTCCGGCGGGAACATCGACCCCGCGCTGCTGGCGGAGCTGCTCGCGTAACCAGGCTCGTGAGTGTTCATGCCGGTTCTAACCGTCATGAACACTCACGAGCTCTTCACCGGGCGGATGTAGGTCGGCGGGCCTTCGACGCCGCAGTGGAAGCAGTCGCCCGGGTGCGGCGACTCCTCGGCCGGATGGGCCGTGGCCGGCCCGGTGTCCTCGGCGACCGCGGTGTCGGCGTCGGCAGAGCCGGTCTCGCCGGCCCCGGCGCCGAGCACGCCGTTGTGAATCCCCAACGCGATGAGGCCGCCCGCTACCGCCAGCACGGCGCAGATGAGCAGGGCCATCCGCCAGCCCGCGGTCAGCGCGACCGGGTCGCGGTAGGCGGAACCCGTCAGCCCGGCCGCGGCGGGCAGCACGGCCACTGCCAGAAGTCCACCCGATCGGGCGATCGCGTTGTTGACCCCCGAGGCGACGCCGGCGTAGCGGTCCGGGGCCGCCGCGAGCACCGTCGCGGTCACCGGGGCCACCACCGTCGCCAGGCCGAGGCCGAACACGACCACGGCGGGCAGCACCGAGCCGAGGTAGGACGAGCCGGGTTCGACGCGCATCAGCAGCAGCATCCCGGCCCCCACCACGATCGGGCCGACGACCAGCTGCAGCCGCGGCCCGATGCGCTGCGCGAGCGCGCCGGAGCGGCCCGAGAGCAGCAGCATGATGATCGTGATCGGCAGCCCGGCGAGCCCGGCCGCGGTCGGCGAGTAGCCCAGCGAGACCTGCAGCTGCATCACCATCAGCATCAGCACGCCGCCGAGCCCGGCGTAGACCACGAACGTCAGCGCGTTGGACAGCGTGAACGTGCGGTCGCGGAACAGCGAAGGCGGCACCAGCGGCTCGCGCGAGCGGTGCTGGAGCCAGACGAACGCGCCGAGCCCGAGCACGCCGACGACCAGCGCGACCAGCACGATCGGGTCGCCGATGCCGCGGCCGGGCGCCTCCACCAGCGCGCCGGTCACCCCGGCGAGCCCGAGGGCGCCGATCGCGGCGGCGCCGAAGTCCGGGTGGCCGGTGGCCGCGGTGTCCCGCGACTCCGGCACGTAACGGCGCGCCATCAGCACCACGATCACCGCCACCGGCAGGTTGATCAGGAACGCCAGCCGCCACGACCAGACCTGTACCAGCAGGCCGCCGACCAGCGGGCCGACCGCCGCGGCGATGCCGCCGAGCCCGGACCACGCGCCGATCGCGCGGGCCCGGTCGTCGTGCGCGAACGAGGACTGCAGGATCGCCAGCGAGCCGGGGGTGAGCAGCGCGCCGCCGATGCCCTGCAGGATCCGGAACGCCACCAGCATCTCGGTGGACGTCGCGGCGGCGCACAGCCCGGAGGCGACGCCGAACCACACCACGCCCACGAGGTACACGCGACGCCGCCCGTAGCGGTCGCCGAGGGAGCCCGCGACCAGGATCAGGGCGGCCAGCGCGAGCAGGTAGCCGTCGAGGATCCACTGCAGGCCCGCGACGGAGGCTTGCAGCTCCTCGCCGATCCGCGGCAGCGCGACGTTGACCACGCTGCCGTCGAGCATCGCCATGCCCGAGCCGAGGATCGTCGTCCAGAGCACGCCCCTGGCCATCGGCGTGCCCCAGCGGATCCCGGTGGCTTCGGCCGCGGTCACCGGGCGCATTTCAGGTTCATGCGCACACGGTGGCCCGGCGGCGGTTCGGGCGCAAGCACCCGAACCGGGCCTACGGAAGCAGTGTCGTGACGAACTTGTAGCGGTCGCCGCGGTAGATCGCCCTGGCGAACTCCACCGGCTTGCCGTCGGTGGCGAACGAGTGCCGGGTCAGCATCAGCACCGGCATGCCGACGTCCGCGCCGAGCATCTCGGCCTCCTGCGGGCCGGCGAGCGAGGTCTCGATCGTCTCCTCCGCGCGCTCCAGCTCGACTCCGTAGTGCTCGCGCAGCACCGCGTACAGCGAGCCGCCCGCCGTGATGTGCTTGCGCAGCCCACGGAACCGGCCTAGCGGCAGGTGCGTGGTCTCCAGTGCCATCGGCTGGGAATCGGCCAGCCGCAGCCGCCGGAGGCGGAGGATCTTCGCGCCCGCGCGGATCGCCAGCAGCTTCGACAGCTCGCCCTCGACCGCCAGCTCCTCGAGCTCGATCAGTTTCGACGACGGCTTCAGGCCCTGCTTGCGCATGTCCTCGGTGTACGACGAGAGCTGGAGCCGCTGCGCGAGCTTCGGCTCCGCGGCGAAAGTGCCCTTGCCCTGGACGCGGTGCAGCCGGCCCTCGGCGGTCAGGTCCGCCAGCGCCTGGCGCACCGTCGTGCGGGACACGGTGAACTCGCCCGCCAGCGCCCGTTCCGTCGGGATCGGCGAACCCGGCGGCAGGGCGTCGAGCAGATCCAGCAGATGCTGCTTCAGCGCCCAGTACTTGGGTTCGCGCTGCCCGCGCACACCCGCGGCAGTCCCCGCCTCACCCGCGGGGGATGTCTCCAACATGAACGGCTCCCTCACTAACGCGCCACTTCCCCATCAGGAAACGTACCCTTCACCACAAACGCTCCGCCCGGCTAGCATTGGTCTAGACCTGACCGCACGCCGCTCAGCACACCCGGGGCCCGGAGTCCCGGCGGAGAGGAAAGTGATGACCCAACAACATCCCGGCGAGCACATGGCCGCGGAAATCTCGGAGCAGCCTGCCGTACTGGCCGGGCTCGTCGAGCGGCAGGCCGGAATTGCGGAAGTAGCTGAAAGGATTTCACAAAACCCCCCGCGTTTCGCTCTGCTCGCCGCCCGTGGTTCCAGTGATCACGCTGCGTTGTACGCGAAGTACCTGATCGAGGTACTCCTCGGCCTGCCCGCCGGTCTAGTGTCGCCGTCCACCGCAACCCTTTACGGCGCACGCCCGGATCTGCGTGACGTGCTCTTCGTCACCGTAAGCCAGAGCGGCGGCTCGCCGGACCTGATCGAGGTAACCGAGGCGGCGCGTCGGCAGGGCGCGCTGACCGTCTCCGTCACGAACACACTCGACTCGCCGTTGCGCGCGGCGGCGGAGCTGGGCGTGGACATCGGCGCGGGCGTCGAGAAAGCCGTCGCGGCGACCAAGACGTACTCCGCGACGTTGCTCGCGCTGTACCTGTTCATCGACGCCATCCGCGGCGGCAAGGGTGCCGACGCGGAGAAGCTGGGCGAGCTGGCGCAGCAGACGCTCGACGGTGCGGCCGAAGGCGTTCAGCGCGCCGTGGACCGTTACCGCTTCGTCGACCGAGTGCTCACCACCGGCCGCGGCTACTCGTACGCGACCGCGTTGGAGGGCTCGCTGAAGCTGGCCGAGACGAGTTACCTCGCGGCCCGGGCGTACAGCGGCGCGGACCTGCTTCACGGTCCCGTCGCGGCGGTCGACGGCGAGACCGCGGTGCTCGCGGTCACCAGCGCCGGGCAGGGCGGCCACGCGATGGCCGAGGTGCTCGACGCCGTCAGCAAGCGCGGCGCCGACGTGCTCGCGGTGGGCTCGGCGTCCGCGGAGGTGCCGGCCGCGCTGCGGATCCCGGTGGCGCCGTCGGCCGAAGAACTCGCGCCGATCTTGGAAATCCTGCCCATCCAGCGGATCGCGCTGGGCCTCTCGCTGGCCCGCGGCGGCGACCCCGACAGCCCGCGCGGGCTGCTGAAGGTCACCAAGACCCGGTGAGCTTCGTCGTAGGCGTGGACGCCGGCGGCACGTCGACCCGGGCGATCGTGGTCGACGCCGCCGGCGTTGTGCTGGGCTCGGCCTCGGGCGAAGGCGCGAACCCGAACGCCCATTCGCCCGAGGTCGCGGCCGGCCGGATCGCGGACGCCATCGCGGCCGCGCTCGACGGGCGGACCGGCGTGGTCGCCGCCGTGGTCGGCATGGCCGGGGTGAGCAAGCTCTCCGACCCGGGCGTCGCGGCGGTGTTCGACGCGGCGTGGCAGCGGATCGGGCTCGGCGGCGTGGTCCGCACGGTGGCCGATGCCGAGGTCGCGTACGCGTCGGCGACCTCGGCCCCGGACGGCACCGTGCTCGTCGCCGGCACCGGCTCCATCGCCTGCCGCATCCGCAAACGCCGCACTGCGGCCAGGGCGGGCGGCTACGGCTGGCTGCTGGGCGACGAGGGCTCGGCGTACTGGCTCGGCCGCGAAGCGGTTCGGTCCACTTTGGCGGCACTGCGCGGCGGCGCCGACCTCACCGGGCTGCCGGCCGCCGTGCTCGCGGCTGCGGCCGGACCGTCCGCTGTGGACTCTCTCGCTTCCGGTCAGCCGACTTTCCACATCGGACCCGTCGAGACGGAGGCGGACCGGGCCGCCACCGCGAACGCGCTCATCACCAAGGCCAACGCCGAACCGCCCGTGCGGCTGGCCCGGTTCGCCCCGCTCGTGAGCGCCGCGGCGACCGCCGGGGAGCCCGCCGCGGTGGAGATCGTCGCCCGGGCAGCCGATTTCCTGGTCTCACTGGCGCTCGCCACGCGCGAGCCTGGCGAGTCGACCCCCCTGGTTCTGGTGGGCAGTGTGCTCGCCGAGGGCAGTCCGGTCGGCGCCGCCGTGCGCTCCGGCCTGGCCGGCCTCGACGTGCTGACCAGCTCCGACGGGGTGCTGGGGGCCACCTGGCTGGCCGCGGTCGACGCGTGGGGCGAGACGGCCCCGCGGCCCGCCCCCTAGTGAATACGACCGAAAATTCGTTCAAAGAGCCGAAAGCGTCGACTCAGGCCCGGTGATCCGGGTACCGTAGGCACCGGCCCCCGGACCCTCCCCCCTCGCCGGGGGCCGCCTTATGTCCCGGGCCGGTCGTCCGCCCCGGATTCCTGGGCCACTCGCAGGCCCGGATGCTCCGGCGGCAGGGACTTGTACAGCACCCAGCCGCTCACCGCGACCGTCGCCGCCACCAGCGGCCAGGAGAGCACGGTGCGCGCGATGCCGAGCACGACCACCTGCCCGGCCCACCACAGCAGGCCGTAGACCACCACGCGCAGCAGGTACTGCAGCACCCACACCCAGCTCGCCCACGAGTAGGCGCGCAGCAGCGCAGGGTCACGGCGCCAGCGGGTCTTCTGGCCGACCAGCAGTCCGACGATCACGCCGAGCAACGGCCAGCGCACCACGATGCTGGCCGCGAAGAGCAGCGCGCTCGCCGCGTTGGACAGCAGCTGAAGCAGGAAGAAGTCCTCCGCGCGCCCGGTGTGCAGCGCGATCAGCGCGGCGATCACCACCGCGGTGAGGCTCACCACCACCGCGCGCGCCTTGCCGCCGCGCACCACGCGATAGCCGCCCAGCAGCACCGCGACGCCGATCGCGACGCCGGCGCCCCACGCGATCGAACGCCCGGAAGCGAGCCAGCCGACCACGAAGGCGGCCGGCGGGATGCTCGCGTCGATCGCCCCGCGCCGGCCGCCCAGGATCTGCGTGAGCGATTCACGCGCTGGCGTCGTCTCGTCGGTCACATTCACAGCCTGCCGGATCTCGGCCGGAGCCTCCCGGCCGGGAGACCTTCACCACATCAGGTGTCCGATTCAGCCCCGTGCGAGCAGTTCACCGGGCTACCGAGTGGTGAAGTTCGCGTAATACGGGGGCGAATCGGACCGACAAAGGAAGAGACTGTGACTTCCAGCTGAATCAGGGGTGGCTTCCGGGAAGGATACGGGGACGTCCGACTGTTAGTTGGGGTGTACAACTACATGTCGGGGGCAGGCGCGGCATGACGGGAAGGGGAACCCAGCGTGTACGGAATCGACAGTTACGTGGCTATCGGTGACAGCTTCACCGAAGGCCTCAACGACGGACTGCCGGACGGCTCCTTCAGGGGCTGGGCGGATCGGCTCGCGGATGTCCTCTCCGGAGGTGAGCCGGGTTTCCAGTACGCCAACCTGGCCCTGCGCGGCAAGATGCTCGACGAGATCATCGACGAGCAGCTGCCGATCGCGCTGGAGCTGAAGCCCGACCTGGTCACCCTGTGCGCCGGCGGCAACGACATCATCGTGCCGGGCGCGGACGTCGACGCCGTGGCCGCCCGCCTCGAAGCCGGCGTGGCGAGGCTGCGCGCGGCCGGCATCCCGGTGGTCATCTTCAACGGCCCCGACACCAAGTCCCTGTCCGTGATGAGCGTGCTCCGCGGCAAGGTCGGCATCTACAACGCGCACCTGTGGGCGATCGCGGAGCGCCACGGCGCGAAGATGGTCGACCTGTGGGCGATGGAGCCGCTGCACGACCGCCGTGCCTGGAGCGACGACCGGCTGCACTTCACGCCCGATGCGCACCGCCGCATCGCGCTGCACACCGCCGAGGTGCTGGGCGTGCCCGTGGACGAGGACTGGCGCGTGCCGTACCCGGCGAGCACCGAGCCGGCCACCTGGATCACCTCCCGCCGGTCCGACCTCACCTGGACCAAGATGCACCTGCTGCCGTGGATCCGCCGCCAGCTCAAGGGCGAGTCCATGGGTGACGGACTGTCACCGAAGCGGCCGCAGCTGTCGCCGCTGGTGCAAGCGGAGGCCGCCGCGCTGGAAATCGAGGTCCACAACTTCCGCGACAACGCCGCCGCGTCCTGACGCTGCGTTCCCTGCTCCCGCCCCAGCACCTCGGCTTGAAGCGGAGCCACCCGAACGGCGGCCACGACCAGGTCGCCAAGGTGCGTCCACCGGCCTATGGTCCCTTTATGTCCGGTGCACGCGGCTGGCTCCGCCTGATCCCCCTCGCGGTGGTCGTGACGGCCCTGCTCGCGGGGCTGGCGACGTGGGTGAGCGGGTCCGGCATCGAGTCCGGCCTGGGCGAGCGGTCACGCTCCGCGCTCACCGCGGCCGGGATCACCGGCGGTGACGTGACGTTCTCCGGCCGCGAAGCGACGTTGTCCGGCTTCCCCGCGGAGCAGGCCGGCCGCGCGCTCGGCATCGTCCAGGGAGTGGACGGGGTCCAGTCGGCGCAGGTTTCCGGCGGCGGCACACCGTCCACGCCCGCGCCGTCGCCGAGCAGCGCGCCGTCCACCACCGCCCCGCCGCCGAGCCCGTCCACGCCGCCGACCACACCGTCCGCGCCGCCGACGGACCGCGCCGGTGTGCAGGACGAGCTGGACAAGCAGCTGGCCAGCACCCCCGTGACGTTCAAGCCGGACAGCGCGCAGCTCACCGACGACGGTCAGCAGGCCGCGCGCGGAATCGCGAAGCTGCTTTCGGCCGCGCCGGACAACCTTCGCTACCGCATCACCGGGCACGTCGCCGACGGCCCGGGCGGGCGAGCCGCCGCGCTCCGGCTCGCCCAGAGCCGCGCGCGGACCGTCGTGCGGCTGCTCACGGACGAGGGCGTCCCGGCGGACCGGCTCCTCGCCCACGGCACCAGCGTGACCGCGCCGGGCGCCGGCGGCTCCGGCGACAGCGACCGGCGCGTCGAGATCACAGTCGAAGAGAGGTGACGGCGGATGCTCTGGCTCTTCGGGCAGATCTGGCTCTGGTTGCTCGTCGCGTTCCTGCTCGGGGCCGCGGTGATGTGGCTGCTGATGCGCGCGACGCGGCCGAAACCGTTGGCGGAGCACGAATTCGACGAGTACGACGAGGCGGATGAGGAACCGCTCGACGTGCCGGCGCCGCTGGAGGCCGAGCGGACGCAGTACATCCCGGTCGGCCGTTACGAGCACGAGGACCACCCGCAGCCCGAGCGCGTTTACAACGACTACCCCGAGGTCGACCCGGACGAGCCCTACGAGCCGGAGGACCACGCCGAGGGCCGGCTACCGGAGCCCGAAGCGCGGCTGTCGGGTGATCTCGGCTGGCCCGCCGCGGCGGAGACCGACGCCGAGACGACCGGCGAGTGGCTGCGGACGGACCAGCCCTCACCACGGCAGCCTGGGCGCGGTGGCTGACACCCACCTGGTAAGTTCGGCTACGCACTGTGAGCGGGAGCCGGCGAGCCCCGGACGAGGTCAGGAGGTCCGATGGCGCTCCCGCACTGGACGCCGCAGAACCTGCTGCCGCCGGGCCGTCACCCCGCGGACCTGGCCGATGTCTACGAGCGGCTGGTCTTCGACGCGCCGTACCAGAACGAGCGCGAGATCCTGTTCAGCGCGCTCAACAGCTACCTCGGTGTCGCCCGTCGGGTGATCTCGTCCGGGCGCGCGTGGGTCAGCGGCGCGTTCGTGACGCGGACGACGCCGCACCCGCCGCAGGGCCTCGACGTGGTGCTGATCCCGGACGAGTGGGGCGCGCTCAAGCGGCTCGACGACCACGGGCGCACCGCGTTGTACGGCCTGCTCACCCTGCGCGGCATCATCGTCGGGCAGCCCGCGATGTACCTCGACCAGGTGCAGCCGGTCGGCGGCATGCTCGACGGCTTCCTGTGCCGCCCGGGCGACGAGGACGTGTGGGAGGCCGTGTGGGCCGACGGCGGCAAGGGGTTCCCGGAGATGGTCTGGTGAGGAACGAGTTCCGCCGCATCGCCGACGAGGTCCCCGGCGGCACCTGGCTCGACGACCTGGCGCGTGCGTCCGCGATGGCGGCCAACGCGAAGTTCGAGCGGACCTCGCGCTCGCCGCTGCTGCACGTCTCGGTGATCGGCGAGACGCACATAGACGCGTACACCTTTTCCGACATCAGCCGCGCATTGCAGGACGCGACGGCGAAGATCGGCCACATCATCCGCAATCCGTCCAATGAGGTCACCTTCGTCCAGCAGGCCGACCGGGACAAGGCGCCGCTGATCCAGCGCGGCCAGGCGGGCAACGCGATCTTCTTCGGCTTCCCCGAGCCGGCGCTCGACGACGCGTTGATCCACGACGGGATCGAGACGCTGTCCGAGCGCGCGGTCAAGGAGCTGTGCGACTTCCTCCCGGCGAACGGCTCCGACGATGGCGCGCTCGACGCCGTGCTGCTGCAGCGCGACACGGTCCGCAACGCGGTGAGCGACGTGGTCAACGCGGTCAGCAAACACGCGGGCATCGGCATGGCGCTCACGCCGACGGCGGGCGAGCAGCTGACGCGCAGCATGACCACGGAACAGGCGCGGGTACTGCAAGGCAGCCTGCGTGAATCACGCGAGGCCGTCGGCTACGAGACGGTGAGCGGACGGCTCGACGGCGTCCGCACGCGGCGGCGGATCTTCTACCTGGAGCGCGAGTCCGGCGGGACGATCCAGGGCGCGGTGGCGCCGGACCTGCTGGACCAGATCAAGGAGAACCTCGACCGCCCGGTGACGGCGCGGCTGCGCGTGGTCCGCACGACCACCATCGACGGCCGGCGCGGGCGCCCCGTGCACGAGCTGCTGGAGATCACGCCGGAAGTGAACCTCTTCGATCATTGATTGGCCCCGCCGCCATTCACCACCGTGAATTCCGCGGGGATTTCGCCTGCCCTGCGTGCACCCTATTTTGATCATGGCGGAATATCCTTTTCGGACAGGTTCCAGCAGGTCATCGCGGGCTCGCGGCGCCAGTAAATGACCGGAGTCCGGCCAAAGCGGTGAAATGCTGACGTTTTCCAGTATGTAACGATTTCGTCTACCGCCACACTTTTGGGTTAACGTCGTCGCACTTCAACCCGAAGGGCCCCACGCATGACGTCCGACCCCCGGTACCCGCCTGCCCCCGCACGCCACGGCCGCCCGCCCGCGCCCGTCTCCGTCACGCAGCGCCGCGCGCCGGCCAGACCCAAGCTGAACTTCTACGCCGTGATCGCGCTGGTGTGCGGTCTCGCGGCGATTCTTGTGGCCTTCATGCCGGACTACAGCTACCTCGTGTGGCCGCTGGCCGGTGTCGGACTGATCCTCTCGATCGTCGGCCTGGTGCTGGCCGGCCGCGACGTCGTGCGGGGCCGCGGTCTCGCCGTGCTCGGCCTGCTGGTGTCGGTGGCCGCGGCCCTGCTGTCCGGCGTGATGCTGCTGTTCCCGTCGGCCTTCGGCGCGGTCGGCGCGAGCGAGCTGCACCTGCCGCCGGTCTCCGGCGACAGGCATTCGGTCGACTACGTGGTCACTTCGGCGGGCGGCGCGACCGTCCGCTACGGCACGCTGAACGACCAGCGCACCGACGAGGCTCCCCCGAGCACCGACCAGTGGCACGGCAAGGCCTCCTACAACGGTGGCGCGCCGATCCTGTCCCTCACCGCCGACAGCTCGAACGCGGGCGTCAGCAACCAGATCAGCTGCGCCATCGTGGTCGACGGGAAAACCGTCGCGGAGAACAGCGGCACGACCATCGCGCTGTGCACGGCCAACGTGGGCTGAAACCCTGTCCGAGACGAACACCCGCGGCCTGGCGGCCGGCCGGCCTACCCCCATTTCGGCCGGCCAACCGCCACCGAACCGCTCCTGGCGGCTCTTCCGGCCCCGGCCGCGGACGGTCGCGGGGCCGCGGTGCCGGCTTCTCTGTCTGCCCCTCCCCTAGGGCTCCGCCGGCACCGGACGGACCCTACGCGGGCCCGTTCCGATCACGCTAAGAAACCACTAAGGATGCCCAGCCAGGGTATGGACCACCTGCGCAAACACACGTGAAACTGATTCAACCACCTCTTGCGCAGACCGTGCCTCGGGGCTAAACCGCGGCCACGGCGAAGTAGTGGTCGAGCTCGAGGTCGGCGAGCAGGCCGGGCAATTCCGGCGTCCAGTCCAGCAGCTTCCGGGTGCGGGCACTGGACGTGGGGTTGTCGGCCCCGACCACCGCGGCGAGGAAGCCGAAGTGCTCCGGCGCGGTCTCGTCGGCGATGGGGGCGACGGGCACGCCGAGACGACGTCCGATGACCTCGGCGATCTGCCGCAGCGGGACGCCCTCGTCGTCCACCGCGTGCAGCCGCGAGCCGGCCGGGGCCGATTCCAGCGCCAGCCGGTAAAGCCGGGCGGCGTCCGTGGTCTGGACGGCGGGCCAGCGGTTGGCGCCGTCGCCGAGGTAGCCGGAAATGCCCTTCGCGCGGGCGGTTTCGACCAGCATCTTGACGAAGCCGTGGTGGTCCAGCGGGCCGTGCACGGTCGGCGGGAGCCGGACGATCGAGGACCGGACGCCGCGCTCAGCCAGCCCGATCACGGTGTTCTCCGACTCGATCCTCGGCCCCGACTCGAGCGTGTCCTCCTCCGTGATGGCCCGCCCCAGCCCGGCAGCGGCGAGCATGGCCGTGCCCGATGTGGTCACCAACGGCTTTCCGGTGCCGGCCAGTGCTTCGCCCAAGACCTGCACCACGGTCAGGTCGTCTTTGATCGCGGTCTCGTAGTCGCCGCTCATCATGGCTTCGTGTTTGAAGGCGAGGTGGACGACGCCGTCGGCCGCCGAAGCGGCTTCGCGCAAGCCTTCGAGGTCGTCCAGGTCGCCGCGGCGCACCTCGGCGCCGAGCGCCTTGACCTTGGCCGCAGACGCGTCCGACCGCGCCAGGCCCACGACCTCGTGCCCGGCCGAGACGAGTTCGGCGACCACGGCCGAGCCGACGTGACCGGACGAGCCGGTGATGAAAACCCGCATGAGAACTCCTCCTGGGAAACCGGGCCGCCGGTGGAGCGGCCCAGCCAGATGATGACACCTGGTGCCATGACTATAACACCGGACGACACCGGGTGCCATCACCTAGAATGAGGACATGGGCCGATGGGAACCGAACGCACGTGAGCGACTGGAGCTGGCCGCGCTCGAGCTGTTCCGCGAGCGCGGTTACGACGGCACCACCGTCGCGGAGATCGCCGAGCGCGCGGGCCTGACCAAGCGGAGCTTCTTCCGGCACTTCGCCGACAAGCGGGAGCTGCTGTTCAGCGGCCAGGAGCAGCTCACCCGGTTGATCGCCGACACGATCGCCGGCGCACCCGCGTCCGCGACCCCGCTCGAAGCGATCACCGCCGCGCTGATGGCCCTCGACCCGGTCTTCGACGACGAGCGGCGCCCGCTGGCCCGGGAGCGCCAGGCGATCATCGTGGACAACCTCGAGCTGCGGGAACGGGAGCTGCTCAAGAGCACCGTGCTGACCACGGCCATGGCCGAAGCCCTCCGCGAACGCGGCGACTCGGAACCCGTCGCGAACCTCGCCGCCGAATTCGGCGGCCTCGCCCTGCACATCGCCTTCACCCGCTGGGTCGAGCCGGACGCCAAGCAGGACTACGCGAAACTCGCCCAGCAGGCCGTCGACGAGCTGCGCGCCACCGCCGCCGAACTCGGCTGAACCCCTAGGCCCTCGTGAGTGTTCATGCCGGTTAGAACCGTCATAGGCACTCACGAGGCCTAGTCCAGCTCGGCGGCCTCCGCCCGCAGGTCCGAGACCCGGCCCGGGTTCGTCCACTCGTACAGCCCCAAAGCGAGCGCGTACTGCTCCCGCGCCGCGTCCACATCGCCCCCGGCCCGCAGGATCCGCGCGAGCGTGACGCGCAGGACGCCTTCCTGCAGTTCGAGTTGACGCGCCGTCGCCAGCTCGACGCCTTCGCGCGTGTAGCGCTCGGCCGCCTCCCGATCACCGGCGCGCAGGTGCAGTTCGGCGAGATTGTTCAACGACACCACGGCATAACTGTCGTCGCCCAGCTCGCGGTCGATCTCCAGCGAGCCCAGCTGGTGGGTGATCGCGTCCTGGACGCGGCCGGCCCGCTTCTCCGTCTCGGCGCAGTTCGCCAGCGCCTGCCCGCGCAGCTCGAGGTCGCCGGTCCGCTCGGTCTCCGCGACCGCCTCGCGCAGCCGCTCGATGGCCTCATCATGGTGCGACAGCAGGGAAAGCGCGCTGCCGAGGTGGATGTTCGCCGACGTCACCAGCCGCTTGTCGCCCAGCCCGCCGGCCAGGTCTAGGGCGCGCTCGGCGTCGGCGAGGCAGCCCTGCGGCAGCTCGAACGTCAACGCGATGGCACAGCGGGAGATCAGCATCCAGCACTGCCCGAGCACCTCGCCCGCGGCCTCGGCGGCGGCCAGCCCGAGGTCGACCAGGCGGTTCCAGTCGTCGAACAGCGGGTGCACCACGCGGTAGGTGTGCGCGACCCGCGCCAGCCGCCAGACGTCGGAGTACCGCGCGGCGGTGTACGCGGCGTCGAGCACCGCCAGCAGGTTCGGCCACTCGGCGGCAAACCAGTCCTGCGCCTCGTCGTAGGTCCGCAACGGCGGCAGCGCCTCGGCCGGCAGCGCGCCGGTGAAGTCGAGCGAGTCGACGATCCGCAGCATCCGGCGCCGGGCCGTGTCCGACGCGACCTGGTAGTAGCGCACGGCATTGGCCAGCACGCCCGCGTGCTCCTCAGTGTCCAATTCGGACTGCGCCAGCTCCCACAGGTACAGCCGGACGAGATCGTGCGGGACGAAGACGTCGCGCGCGGTCTCGGCGAGCAGGTTGTGCGTCGCGAGCGTCCGCAGCGCGCGCCGCGCCTGCGCGACGGGGATCCCGGCCACCGCGGCCATCAGGTGCGGGCCCACCGCCTCGCCCGGCAGGGCGCCGAGCCACAGCAGCAGCCGGGCCAGGTCCGGGGGCAGGCCGCGGAACGAGACGTCGAACGCCGCCCGCACGCCGTCGTCCGCACCGTCCACCTGGAGCGCGGCGAGGCGGGTGCGCTCGTTGAACAGCTCGTCGACCAGGTCCTTGCGGGTCCACTGTGGACTGGACGACAGCCGAGCGCCGGCGATCCGCAACGCCAGCGGCAGGTAACCGCAGAGCCGGGCGAGCGCGTGGTTCAGGTCGAAGTCGCCTGGGCCGGCCAGCTCCTCGATCACGCGCACGGCGTCCTCGGGCGCGAGCGTGCCCAGCACCCGCAGCCGCGCGGCGTTCGAAACGGCCAGGCCCTCCAGCCGCGAGCGGCTCGTCACCACGGTCATCGACCGCGAGCTGGGCGGCAGCAGCGGGCGGACCTGCTCGGCCGTGCGCGCGTCGTCGAGCAGCACGAGCATCCGCCGTCCGGCGATCAGCGACCGGTACAGCGCGACGCGTTCGTGCAGTTGCTCCGGCACCTCACTCGCCGCCACGCCGAGGCCGAGCAGGAACTGGGTCAGCAGGTCCGCGGGTGCCAGCGGCGCTTCGTGCGGGTCGAAACCGCGCAGCGACGCGAACAGCACGCCGTCCGGAAAGCGCTTCGCCACGCGGTGCGCCCACCACACGACCAGCGCGCTCTTGCCTACCCCGGCCGTCCCGGAGACGACGGCGACGGTGCTCTCGGTGGTCTCGGCCAGCCGGTCGAGCCAGGCCAGCTCCTCGTCGCGGCCGGCCAGCGCCGGCAGTGCGGCGGGCAGCTGTGAAGGCGCTTTCCCTGGCTCGGCCGGGCCCGGCGCGGCGACGCTGGGCGCACCCAGATCGTCGTTCAGCACCCGTTCGTGCAGCCAGCGCAGCTCGCTGCCGGGCTCGACGCCGAGCGTGCGCAGGGTGGCCCGGGAGACGGTGCGGTACAGCTCGAGCGCGTCGCCGCGGCGGCCCGCGAGGTAGAGCGCGCGCATGAGCTGGCCCGCGGTGCGCTCGGCCAGCGGGTCGGCGCGGACGATCGGGCTCAGCTCGACGATCAGCTCGTTGTGCCGGCTCAGCTCCAGGTCGGCGTCGACCCGGGCGCCGTGCACGGCCAGGCGGAGGTCCTCGAGTTCGGGCGCCAGCACGGAATCCGGCACACCGGACAACGCGGGCCCTTGCCACAGCGCGAGCGCCTCCGCGAGCAGCGCCGAGGCCCGCTCCGGCGGCTCCAGCGTGGCGCGATCCAGCAGCATCCGCGCTCGCTGCGCGTCGATCCGCTCCGGCTCGATCGCGAGCCGGTACCCGGGCGGGCTGGTGAGGATCTCCGCGACCGGGCCGTCCGGCATGTCACGCAGCACGCGGCGCAGGTGCGAGACGTTGCCGTGCACGATGGTCCGCGCAGTGGCCGGCGGGTCGTGGCCCCACAGCGCGTCGATGATCTCTTCCAGCGGCACGACCTTGCCGACCTTCAGCGCCAGCAGCGCGAGCAGGCCCCGGACCCCGGGACCGCCGATGGCCACGGCCTGGGCGCCGTCCAGCAGGCGCACCGGCCCGAGCAGCTCGACGCGCGCGCCGGCTCCGTTTTCGGCCATGCTCCCGCGCACCTCCCCGGGCTGATCCGGCGCCTGTCGGCCAAAAACGTCAACCTACCGTGATCACGAGCTGACAGATACAGCTCTTTAGTGAACGATCGCCGCCCGGCAACCGCTGATTGGCCGCTGTTTCACCGTCGGTACGCCAAGTTCGGCAGCTCGACTTGGGGATTACCCCGAATGTCGTAACGCGGGACGGGATTCGGCGCAGGAACCCGTAATCCGGAAACGCCGGAAAAGTCCGGGAAAAACGAATCCGGCCCCGCACCATCAGTCCCGAACTGATGGTGCGGGGCCGGACTCGGTGACGTCGGCCAGGCCGCCAGGGGGCGCGGTCCACCCGACTTCGCGCTGTCCCGGCCAGGCGGGGGGCTCACCCCGAGCTTGAATCCCGGACGGCCGTGGACAACTGCTCCGCGGCGGCCTTCCAGGGCCGCTGCGGAGTGGCAAGACGGTAACAGGGCGCGTTTCCCCGGCTACTGCCGACCCGCCGCGGCGCGGTGGTAAGAAGCATCACCGTTTGAGCGGCGTGCTGTCCCGGCCCGCGATGAACGCCGGCCGGGGCGCGCTCGCCGCGAACGGCTCCTGCAGCTCGTTCTCGACACTGTTGAAGACCAGGAAGATGTTCGACCGCGGATACGGCGTGATGTTGTTCGACGAGCCGTGCATGATGTTCGAGTCGAACCAGAGTGCCGAACCCGCCGCGCCGGTGAACTGCTCGATGCCGTATTCGGCCGCCATCTTCATGATGTCGTCCTCGGCCGGCACCCCGACGCGCTGGTCCTTCAGCGAAGCCTTGTAGTTGTTCTCCGGCGTCTCGCCCGCGCATTGCACGAATGTGCGCTGCGAGCCCGGCATGACCATGAGACCACCGTTGTACGGGTAATTGTCGGTCAGCGCGATGGAGCAGCTGACCGCGCGCGGCGACGGCATGCCGTCCTCCGCGTGCCACGTCTCGAAGTCCGAGTGCCAGTAGAACCCCGTGCCCTTGAACCCGGGCATGTAGTTCACCCGGCTCTGGTGGATGTACACCTCGGACCCGAGGATCTGCCGCGCGCGGTCCAGCACCCGGGGGTCGTGGACCAGCTCGCGGATCAGGTCGGACAGCACGTGCACGTCGAAGACCGACCGGACCTCGCCGGTCCTGGCCTCGGTGATCACCCGCTCGTCGTCGCGCAGCTCCTCGTCGGAGGAGAGGCGCACGAGCTCCTGCCAGTACGTCTGGACCTCACCGGGCGAGAGCAGGCCTTCGTCGACGGTGTAGCCCGTGACCTCGTGATGGGCCAGCGTGGCGGCGTCGATCGGGCCGTCTGCCTCGGTACCCCACACCGTGGGGTGTACGCGCGGAAGCTGCTCCGGCGTACCGGTGATCCGGGTCGGGTAGCCGTCCTCGACCCGGGTGTCCATCAGCGTCACAGTGGCTCGCCTCCTGATCTTCTGTCGTTATCTCTCTGAAGTGGTGGTGGTGACGGCAGTCGCGCCCGGGAAGGCTCAGGCGGGGTCTTCGGTGACCAGCGGGTACACGCCGTTCTCGTCGTGCACCTCCCGGCCGGTCACCGGCGGGTTGAACACGCACACGCACTTGATCTCGGTCTTCGGCCGGACCTGGTGCTTGTCGTGGTCGTTCAGGAGGTAGAGGGTGCCCGGCTTGAGCGGGTAGACCTCACCGGTCGCCAGGTCCTCGATCTCGCCCTCACCGGAGGTGATGAACACGGCCTCGATGTGGTTGGCGTACCAGAAGTCGTTCACGGTGCCCGCGTAGAGCGTGGTCTCGTGCACCGAGAACCCCACGCCCTCCTTGGCCAGGATGATGCGCTTGCTGCGCCAGTTCGGGGTCTTGATGTCGGCGTCGGTGTCGGTGACCTCGTCGAGGGTGCGGACCAGCACTGGCGGCTCCTATCTTGTTCCGTCCTGCTTGTTACTTGTTCAGGACCGTGGCGATGGACTCGTCGATGATCGACAGCCCCTGGGTCAGCTCATCGTCGGTCAGGGTCAGCGGCGGCAGCAACTTCATCACTTCGCCGTTCGGGCCGGAGGTCTCCATCAGCAGGCCGCGCTCGAACGCGGCCTTGCACACCGCGCCGGCCAGGTCGCCGTCGGCGAACTCGATGCCGCGGGCCAGGCCGCGGCCCTTGGCGAACAGGTCCGCCTCCGGGTACGCCTCGACGATGTCCTTGAAGGCGGCGGCAATGCGCTCACCCTTGGCCTTGGTCGACTTCTCCAGCTCGTCGTCGCTCCAGTAGGTGCGCAGCGACTCGGTGGCGGTGACGAACGCGGGGCTGATGCCGCGGAAGGTGCCGTTGTGCTCGCCCGGCTCCCAGACGTCCAGCTCTGGCTTGATCAGCGTCAGCGCCATCGGGATGCCGTAGCCGCTGATGGACTTCGACAGGCAGACCATGTCCGGCTTGATCCCGGCGTCCTCGAAGCTGAAGAACGCGCCGGTGCGGCCGCAGCCCATCTGCACGTCGTCGAGGATCAGCAGGATGCCGTGGCGCTCGCACAGCTCGGACAGCCCGCGCAGCCAGTCGAGGCGCGCGGCGTTGATGCCGCCCTCGCCCTGCACCCCCTCGACGATCACCGCGGCGGGCTCGTTCAGGCCGCTGCCGGAGTCTTCGAGCAGCTTCTCGAAGTACATGAAGTCCGGCATCGCGCCGTCGAAGTAGCGGTCGTACGGCATCGGCGTGGCGTGCACGAGCGGGACCCCCGCGCCGCCGCGCTTCATCGAGTTGCCGGTCACCGAAAGCGCGCCCAGGGTCATGCCGTGGAACGCGTTGGTGAAGTTGATGACCGACTCCTTGCCGGTCACCTTGCGGGCCAGCTTCAGCGCGGCCTCCACGGCGTTCGCGCCGCCGGGGCCGGGGAAGACGACCTTGTAGTCCAGTGCCCGGGGACCGAGGATCTTCTCCTTGAAGGTCTCCAGGAAGTCCCGCTTCGCCACGGTGAACATGTCCAGCGCGTGCGTGACGCCGTCGCGCTGGATGTAGTCGATCAGCGCGGCCTTGAGCTTCGGGTTGTTGTGCCCGTAGTTCAGCGCGCCGGCGCCGGCGAAGAAGTCGAGGTACGGCTTGCCGTCCTCGTCGTACAGCCAGCTTCCCTGGGCGCGGTCGAAGACCACCGGCCAGCCGCGACTGTAACTGCGTACTTCCGATTCGAGCTCTTCGAAGATGCTCATGACGTTTCCTTGCTCCTACTCGCCCCGAAAAATACGGATTATTGGCGGGTCAGCGGTCCGATGCGGTAAAGGTCCTCGGGCTCGTGCCCGCCTTCACCGTCTTCCGGGAAATCTCCGGCCTCGAACAAGCGGCTGCTCTCCAGGTCCGTGTTCCACCGCTTCGCAAAGGAAGCGAACAGCCGGATGGAGGCCTCGTTGTCGGGTGTGATCGTGGTTTCCAGGTAGCGGACCCCGTTGTCCACCAAACGCTCGAAGAGCCGGTCGAGCAGCTGCCCGGCCAGGCCCTTCCCGCGCTGAGACGAGTCGACGGCCACCTGCCACACGAGTGCGGCCTCGGGTTCCGCCGGCTTCCGGTAGGCGATGACAAATCCCACCGCCTCGCCATCGACGCGGGCGACCACCGAACTCTGCGCGAAATCGCGGCACCAGACGAGGTACGCGTACGGCGAGTTGAGATCGAGCTTCTGCGAATCGCGTGCGATTCGCCAGAGGGCGGCGCCATCGGCCTTGGTCGGGGATTCGATCAAGTGCTTTCCGGACATACCAAGGAAACGTAACAGAGAATTTTCTTGCCGCCAGCGACGCGACTCACGCCCACCCCTGTTACCAGGGGGAACGCGAGTACCCCGGTGAGGAGCCCCACAAACACGTTTGTCCCGGAGCCGGTCGGGGTATGACGTGCGACTGGACCGCTCACCGAGGTGGGCGGCCTCGAGCGGCTCCGCTTGTTCCCGACCATGAACCCAAAAGCGCCACACCGCAAGGCGAGTGACGGACCGGGCTGGTCACACGGCGCGTCGGCAATGCCACGGCCTGCAAGATTCCCCAGTAGAAACCGGCTTTTTCAGTTCAGCGGCGACGACGGCGCCAGGCGGCGACCGGGGTCCAGAGCGCGGGCAGCAGGAGCAGCAGGACCACGGCGAGCCACCACACCGGCGCCTCGCCGCGGCGCCAGCCCGCGACGACGTCGCCGAGCCAGCCGAACAGCGGGTGCGCGAGCGGCGGGAGGAACGCGGCGAACAGCAACGCGGCCACCACCAGCACACCCAGCAGCGTCAGCACCATCCGCCACGTGCGGCGCAGCGAGAGCAGGCTCACCACCAGGAACACGAGTGCGCCCGCGGCCAGCGGCAGGCCCACCCACTGGAGCACGGCACCGCCCTTGCCGCCGAGGACCAGCCCGGCCAGCACGGTGACCACGGCCGCCAGCAGGTTCCACGGGCGGCCGAGCCGGGTCGCGCCCAGCGTGACCCACCACGCGCTGCGGCCGGTGAGCTGGGCGAACTTCGCCGCCGGCTGCAAGGACGACGGCACCCGCGTGGCCCCCGCCGCGGCGTTGAGGCCTGCCGCGCCCGCCTTGACCAGCGTCTTCGTCAGCAGCGTCGTACCGCGCTCCTGCTCGAACCGCTCGGCGGAAACCTGGCAGGCCTGGAAAACCCGCTGGGTCACGACGTCGTCGGCTGGTTGGGCCTGGTCCGGGAACGCGGTGGCGACCACGGTGCGGAAGTTCTCGGACGGCTTCCCATTACCCTCCACGGCGTCCGCCTCGGCCTGCTCGCCGACGACCGGCAGCTCCTCCCGTGCGATCTGCGCCTGCCGCGCCCGCGCCAGCACCATCGACGTCACCGGAAGGCTGGCGGGCAGCCGATCTGCGAACGCGACGTCGCCCAGCTGCGCGTCAAGGCCCAGGAACGCCAGCTCCTCACCGAGCTGGGTGAGCAGCGACGACAGCTCGTCGGCGGGCCCGTTGTCCGCGGCGTCCGGCAGCCGCCAGCCGATCGCCTTGAACGTGTCGCGCACCTGCCCGCGGAACGCTTCGGCGCCGATGACGCCCTGCAACGACTTCAGCCGCCTGGGATCCAGCAGACACTGCATCAGCCAGCCCGCGCCGTCGACCCGGCCCCACATCCAGTCGCTGGCCCGCCACGACGATTTGTAGAACGCGCCGAAGTAGTCGGCCTGCATCCCGGTGAGCTTGTCCCAGCTGCGCTGCCGGCCCAGGTCGAGCAGCGTGCGGGTGTCCGCGCTGACCTGCACCAGGTCCACCCGCTGGTCCACCGACGGCGGCTGGGCGAGCAGCCCGCGGGTCGCCATGTGCAGCAGGAGCAGGCGGGATCGCAACAGGCCGTCGTCTGCCGGAGCTGTCGGCTCGCCGGCCTCCGGGACTTCGGCCAGTCCGAACCAGCCGAGCAGCGTGGTGACGATCTCGGACGCGTCCTTCGCCGGGTCGGTGGCGAGCGATCGCAGCACCGGTGCGGCGGCGCGCAAGGCGGCCGTCACCATCGGCCACGCCTGCAACAACGCTTCCGTGGCGCCCAGTTTCGCCCATTCCTGCGCCAGCCCGCCGATCCACGGTGACAGCGACGTGCCCCGCGCGGGCGGCTCGTGCCGGGCCACCCAAGCCGAGATCCGCACGCCACGGGCGGCGGTGCGGCGGGCCTTGTGCAGGTGCGCGCGGGCCTCGTTGAGCTGCGCCGCCCGCGCCGCGTCCGGTCCCAGCCGGAAACCGGCGTTGACCAGCTGCAACCCGGTGGCGACGGCGTCGTCGAGCGCCGTCGAACGGTAGGCCGCGAGCTGTTCGACGGTGCACGAGCCCGGCGGCGGGTCCACCGCCATGCCGTTCTTCAGCCCGGCCGCGGCAATGTCCCGCAATCCCTCGGACATGCCGGACGCCCACTCCGCGGTACCGGCATCCACACTGTCCATATCGGACAGTGCGTACCGTCGTACGGCCGAGCGCACCAGCTCCGCCGCGTCGTCGGCGACCCGACGGTCGAGGTACGCGGCCATCACCCGGTGGTCCACCAGGTCGCCGCCCCGAAGTCCCAGCGCGGCAAGGGAAACCCGGGTGTCGCGGGCGCGGGAGACGGCGTCGTTGTGCCGGGTCAGCTCGTCCAGCTCGGAGCTGATCGTCTGGTTCATCACCGTCGAGACGACCTTGGCCAGCGCCGCGCCGAACAGAGGCGGGTTCGCCGGGTCGCACGGGAGCGCGGTGGTCTCGACCTCCGTCGTCGGCACGACGTAGAGCAGCAGCCGCCGGACGTCGGACGCGGACGGGCGCTCGAAGATCTCCTGCAACGCCGGCCGCAGCGGCTTGTTGACCAGCACCCCGCCGTCGGTGAGCCAGTGCGAGCGGGTCAGCTCGGTGTAGTCGGTCATGTCCGGGTGCAGCCGGTCGGTGCCAGCGGTACCGATCGGCATCCGCGACAGCTCGAACGCGCCGGGGAACGACGCGGTGGACCGCGCCGCCAGGGCCAGCGGGCCGTGCACCCGGTTGTTCCACAGTGGACCGTCGAAGCGGAACAGCATGCGGTGCTCGCTGTCGCGGATCATGTTGCCGAGCGCGTCGTCGTACCGCGTGGTCTCGCCGTCGATCATGGTCCCGGTGAGCAGCACGGTGACGTCCGGCGGCTCCGTGGGCACCACGCCGCAGTCGGTGATGCTGTGCAGCGCGCGCTCCAGGTCGCCGAGCAGCACGCGGTCGCCGTCGAGCAGCGAGCGCGGCTGCTGTTCAGCAGGGTCGCGGATGAGGTTGTCCATCGAGCCGGTGCTGATCCAGGTGTCCCGCAGCACCGCGGGGGTCGCGCGGTAGGCCTCCGCCAGGCCGAGGCACGCCGCGTTGATGCCGCCCGCGCTGGTTCCGGTGAGCACGTCGAGGCAGACGCTCGCGTGCAGCAGGTCGAGCAGTTTCCGGTAGCCGCCTTCGGCATCCGGCGTGCGTGACGCGTGCAGCAGCGCCGAAACCTCGGTCGCCACCCCGCCCATCCAGACGGCCAGGCTCGCGCCGCCGACCATCGTCATCGCCAGCCGGATCTCCTGCGGCCATGCCGAGGGCACCCTGGTCATGCCGGGGATTGTCCCGGCCGGGCCGGGGCCGCCACAAGGCTCAGGTAGCCAGTTGTTCCAGGATCAACACCTGGGCTTCACCGACGGCGAAGCCCAGCACCGCGCCGGTCGCGATCAGAATCCACTCGTCCTGCTGGAAAGCCGGGCGCAGCAGCTGCTCGAACTCCTCCGGCGAGAGCTCCTTCATCTTGTCCACCAGCACGTTGCGGATGTCCATCGCGTCGGTGGCGTAGTCCTCGATGTAGCGCATCGTCTCCGGCAGCCGGGTCATGATCTGCCCGGCGATGGAGAGTTTCATGTCCTGGTAACGACGGCTGCCGATGGCGAACACCAGCAGCGGCTTGGCGACGTTCGCCGCGCGGCCGAGTTCGGCGTCCAGCTGCCGTTGGATCAGCGCGAGCACGCGGTCGGAAAGCGGGCCGCGCAAAACGGCCTCGATGACGTTGTGCGGCGTGATGATCTCCTTCGCGATCAGCTCGCCGTACGCCTCGGCCACCTCCGCGCGCCGCTTGAGGAACAGGCCCTGCCACTGCACGCCGAAGTACCGCTTCGGCTCCAGCGGGTAGAAGATCATCCGCAGCGCCAGCCAATCGGTGAACCAGCCGGTGAACAGGCCGAACACCGGCATGATCGGCGGGAACTTGAACAGCACCCAGGCGATCATCTGGATCACGCCGATCACCCCGCCGAAGACCAGCCCGGCCCGCGCGATGAACTTGAACTCCTCCGCGCCCGCCTCCTGGAAGATGCGGTTGAGCAGGCGCTTGTCCTTCACCAGGCTGGTGACGACCATGCCCTTGAGGTCGAACACACTGTCCACATCGGACTTGATCAGCTCCAGCACGGCCTTGACCATGTGCGGCGACTCGGCCTGCACGCGCTGGATCACCAGCCGCTGCACGCCCACCGGCAGCGACTCCCACAGCCCCGGCTGGTAGTGCCCGGCGACCTCGCGCACGATGTCCTCGACGGCCGCGAGCAGCGGTTTCTCGATCTCGCGGGCGATCCGGCCCGCGTCCAGCCGGGCCACCACCTCGGACGGCTGCAGCAGCTGCTCGGTCATCGTGTCGCAGGCGATGCTCGCCATCCGCGCGGCGCGCTTGGGCACGATGCCCTGCCAGCCGAGGAACGGCTTGATGCCGATGAACTCCACCGGCTGGAACATCATCCGGATGGCCACGAGCTTGGTGCCGTAACCGATCAGCGCGGCGACCACCGGGATCGAGACGTACAGCGGCCAGTGCCGGGCGAAGTCGTCGAAGATGCCGGTGAGGAAGGCGCCCATCTAGCCGAGGCTCGGGTCGCAGGCCTGCCAGAACTGCGCGCCGAGGCGGGAGATGTGCACGGTCCGGCGGATCACCTTGATCCGCTTGGCCTGCTTCTCCACCTCGCGCACGGCCTCGTCGGTCAGCAGGATCTCGTACTGCGTCTCGAGCGAGGGCACCTCCTCGTCCAGCTCGACCAGGCCGAGCCCGATCAGCCGGGTCAGGTACCCGGGCACCTGATCGGGCAGCGAGACCCCGGCCGACTTGCCGACGGTGGAGGCGTTGCGCAGCAGGATCCGCCCGGTGCCGCCGATGGACGTGCGCTCCGCGACGTCGACGGCCGGGAACGGCGAGCCGTCCGACAGCGCGGAAAGGATGCGCGCCTCGTCGGGCGTCAGCTGGCGCAGGATGATCGCGTACAGGTACTCGCGGGCCCGGTCGCGCCCGAAGCCGATGGAGTGGTTCAGCAGCTCGGCCATCGCAGCGCGCAGCGGCTCGACGTGATCGCGCGCGGGCACCAGCGTCACGCTCGCTTCGACCACCCGCGGGTTGCCGTCGTTGCGGTTCATCGCGGACGCCGCGGCGAGCGCCGCGTGGTACGGGTCGTCGACCTCGTCGAGTCGGCGTCGCAGCTCGCCCAGCAGGGTCCGCTCGACCTGGCGGATGCCGCGCTCGGCGGTGTCGATCCCCGGCAGCTTCCGGCTGAACTGGAAGCCGGTGCGCGCGGCCCAGCCGGCCAGCTGCCCGGCCCGGCGCGCCAGGTCCGCGACGTCGTTCGGTCGCTGGTTGTCCACGGGCGGCCTCCCCTCTGTGCTCGCGCTGATGCTACCTGCGAGTAGGCCGAACAGCCCTGTGACGGTTGGCTCCCGCGTGCTGTTTGGATGGCGCCCATGACCGCGACGCACTGGGGACCGCCGATCGACGTCCTGCCGCTGCTCGCGCGGGAGGAGCAGGCCCTGGTCGGCCTGCTCACCGGGCTCGACGGCGGGCAGTGGTCCGCGCCCACGGCGTGCGCCGGCTGGACCGTGCACGACCTCGTCGCCCACATCCTCGGCGACAAGCTCGGCCGCCTCTCCCGCGACCGCGACGGCTACCACGTCGACGAGCCGCGTCCGGGCGAGGCTTTCCCGGCTTTTCTGGACCGCATCAACGGCGAGTGGGTGCTGGCTCTGCGCCGGCTTTCGCCCGAGGTGCTGTTCGCGATGCTGGTGGACAGCACCTCGCAGCTGACCGATCTGTGGAAGCGGCTCGATCTGGACGAGCTGGGCGGGCCGGTGAGCTGGGCGGGCCCCGGGCCGGCGCCGATCTGGCTGGACGCGGCGCGGGAGTACACGGAGTACTGGGTGCATCAGCAGCAGATCCGCGAGGCCGTGGGTGCGGCGCCGCTCGACGAGCCGGAGTTCCGCGCGCCGGTGATGGACACGTTCATGCGCGCCCTGCCGTTCACCCTGCGCTCAGTGACCGCCCGCGCCGGCCGCCAGGTGGGCTACACCCTGACCGGCCCGTCCGGCGGCCGCTGGACCGCGCGTTCGACCGGCACCGGCTGGACCGTGGACCGCGGCGCGCCCACTTCACGCTCGCCGCTCGCGTCGGTGACCACGGACCCGGACACGTTCTGGCGGCTCTGCACCCGCGCGGTGAAGCCCGCGGACGTCGCGTCGAAGATCGAGGTCAGCGGCGACGAAAGCGTTTGCGCGACGGTGCTCGGGATGGTGTCGATCATCGTCTCCTGACCCCGCCCCAATGTGGCGTTGGTTGCGCTCAACGCACGCCACATTGGGGCGCTTGGGGCGAGCGGTCAGCGGCGACGCGGGTGCCGAGCCTGCTTGCGCAGCTGCAGGATCCGCGCGCCGCCGATCAGGGCGACCAGCGCGGCGCCGGCGATCACGGCGAACAGCATCGCCACGGCGAGCGGCATGCTGCCCTGGGCGCCGAGGAAGTGCACCGTCGCCGTGTCGAGGTTCTGCAGGATGAAGATCAGCAGGAACGCCAGCACGACGATCGCCACGATCACCGCGATCCAGGTGCCGCTGACCCGCGTCCGTTTGATCTTCGCGGGTTTGGCGGCGGACGGCCGGGACGGCACCGGGCGCACTTCCTCCGGACCGGGGCGGACGTCGCCGGCCCGGCCTTCGGCGGGCTCGAGCGCACCCGGAACCTCGACCGGCGGTGCTTCGGGGACTTCGGGACTCGCGGCACCAGTGGGATTGTCGCCTCGCGCGTGGGACATGGGTCGATTGTCCGCCTCCACGAGCACATACGCTGCCGCTAGACCCCTAATGGGTGAGTTCGGTGTCCCGCAGAACCCGCAGCGTGTTGCGGCCCGCGAGCTTCGCGCACTCCTCGTCGCTCCAGCCGCGCTCCATCAGCGCGGCGAACAGCACCGGGTACTTCGAAACGTCCTCGAGCCCATCGGGCAGCGTGCCGACCCCGTCGTAGTCGCCGCCGAGGCCGATGTGGTCGATGCCCGCGACCTCACGCGCGTGCTCGACGTGCGCGACGACGTCCGCCACGGTCGCGGCCGGCTTCGGCGGCGCGTCCCAGGTCTCGGCGAACCGGCCGCGCTGGCCGAGGTCGAGGAAGTTCTGGCCGGCCGCGGCCATGGCGGCCTTGAGCTGGTCGTCCCACGCCGTCACCGCGGCGGAGATGAAGCCGGGCACGAAGGTGATCATCGCGACGCCGCCGTTCGCGGGCAGCTGCGAAAGCACGTCGTCGGGGATGTTGCGCGGGTGGTCGTTGATCGCGATACACGAGGAGTGGCTGAAGATCACCGGCGCGCTGGACACCTTCAGTGCGTCCCGCATCGTGCTCGGCGCGACGTGCGAAAGGTCCACGAGCATGCCGATCCGGTTCATCTCCCGCACGACCTCGCGACCGAACTCGGTGAGCCCGCCGTGCACCGGCTCGTCGGTCCCCGAGTCGGCCCAGGTGGTGTTGAGGTTGTGCGTCAACGTCATGTACCGGACGCCGAGCCGGCGCAGGCTCCGCAGCACGCCGAGCGATTCCGCGATGCTGTGACCGCCCTCCGCGCCGAGCAGCGACGCGATTCGCCCGTCGGCGAAGGCGGCCTCGGCCTCGGCCGCCGTGTCCACCAGCCGCAGCCGGTCCGGGTACCGCTCGGCCAGCTGGTGCACCAGCTCGACCTGCTCCAGCACGGCCGTCACGGCACTGTCGCCCTCGAACTGGCACGGCACGTACACCGACCAGAACTGCAGCCCGAGCTTCCCCTCCGCCAGCTTGGGAAAGTCGGTCTGCAACGACGGCTGCCGCACGGCCAGGTCGAGCGCCGCAGCCGCCTCGACCGGGTTCGGCCCGGCCTGGCTCCGCAGCTCCCAGGCCAGGTCGTTGTGACCGTCGGCCAGGATCGTGGTGTCCAGCAGGTTTGTCGCACGCTCGAGCGCCCCGGAAGTCATGCCTTTGACCCTAGACGTCCGGGCTGCAGGAGATTGTGCTGCGGCCGGGCATTGGGCTTGAGCATCCGCACGCCGTCTTCCAGCCAGTACGCGGTGAATCCGGCGACCGCCGCGGCGAACCCGACGGCGGCCGCGAACGCCGACAGCACGGCCAGACCGGCGGTGCCGAGCAGGACCGGATCCGGACCGAACGCGCCGAACACGGCCAGCCCGAGGACCACGAGCCCGGCACCGCAGAGTCCCAGCCAGCGACGCCGCAGCCGGACGGTGTGCGTGACGCTGTACAGGCGGACCCGGACACGCTGCCCGCACAGCTCGCAAGCCACGGTGTGCGCGCTGCTGCCGCTGTCCGGGCGCTGCAGGGGAAGCCGGAAAGTGCGGTAGGTGAATTTGGCGACCGAACCGGTGAGGCGTTGCTCGCTGGTCCGGTCGATCAGGTGCCCCAGCATCCGATCGGGCCGGGCGGTGAGTGTTCTGGCCACGTACGGCTCCTCAATCGGCTTCGACCCGGCCGAGCTTATGAGCAAGGCCCGGGAGCCCTCCCAGCCTCTCTCGCGCGCAAGAAATATTCCGGTGAGACGGTGCGGTACCGTGGCCGCGTGACCCCTGATCCGAACACGGACGACGACGAGGTCGTGACCTGGTGGGGCCTGGTGATCGAGGGCTATCTCGCCACGCAGGACAAGCTCATGGGCGAGATCGCGGACCGGTTCGGGCTGGCGCCGGCGTCGTTCGACATCCTGTTGCGCCTGGTGCGCTCCCCCGAGCACCGGATGCCGATGACCCGCCTGGCCACCGAGGCCGCCCTGTCCAGCGGCGGCTTCACGAAGGTGGCCGACCGCCTGGTCGCCGCGGACCTGATCTGCCGCGTGCCCAGCCCGGACGACCGCCGCGTCACGTTCGCCTCGCTCACCGACCACGGCCTCGACGTCGCCGATCGCGCGCGGACCGCCTGCGCGGAAATCCTGCGGCGCATCGTCCTGACCCCGCTCGGCGACGACGCGCCGGCACTCGCGGAAGCCATGCGCACGCTGCGCTCGGTCAACAGCTGAACCAGCTCGTGAGTGTTCATGACGGTTAGAACCGGCATAAACACTCACGAGTCCTTGGGTGCTCACGGATAACTGAAGCCTTCCGACGTCAACCGCCGGCGAAGGGCAGCCAAGCAGCGGCGCCGGAGCACCGAAAGGCTGCCCGGCGCGATCCCCAGCGCGGCGGCCAGCTCGCACGGCGAGAGTTCCGGCCGGAAGGCCAGCAGAACCAGCAGGTGACGGTGGCGTGCCGGCAGGCAATCGACCGCACGCCACAGCGCCGTGTCCCGTTCCGCCGCCAAAAACGCCGCTTCCGGCGACGCCACGGGCGGGCGGTCCAACGCCGCGGCCCGCGCCCGGCGGGCGACGGCACGGGCCGCATGACGGCGGGCGACCGTGGTCAGCCAGCCACCGATACGGGTCTGGTCACGCAGCGGCGGCGGCCGTCGCAGGAAGTCGACCCACGCGGACTGGCAGGCGTCCTCCGCGTCGCCCCGCAGACCCGGATCGGCGGCGAGTACCCGGACGACCAGCGCCGAGAGTCTTCGGTGATCGGTCACGGAGCGGTCCCTTCGTTGCCGTGTCACCGGATGCAGACGCCACCCATCCCGCCGCCGATCCCGGTAAAAGGGACAAACGCCAGAATGGGTGAATTACCGGATTCCCGGTATCAACCGCATCGCATTGCCCGACAGCACGCCCTCCAGCACGTCCTCGGGCAGCCCCAGATCGGCCACCGCGCGCACGTTCACCGCGGTACCGGGAACGCCCGGCCAGTCCGTGCCGAAGATCCACTTGCGCGCGAGCCGCACCAGGTCGAAGCGGGCGTAGTACTCCGGGAGCTTTTTCGGCGGCAGCCCGGCCAGGTCCAGCCACACGTTCGGCCGGGACTGGGCCATGAAGGCGGCGACGTCGTACCACCAGCCACGGCCGCCGTGCGCGAAGACGAAGTTCACCGTCGGGAAGTCCTCCACGACGTCCGAAAGCAGCAGTGGATCGCCGAAACTCGCCCGGGCGCCCGGAAACACCGAGAGTCCGGAGTGGAGGATCACCGGCACGCCACGCGCCGCGCACAGCTCGTACACCGGGTAAAGCTCTTTGTCCGCCGGGGAAAACGCACCGTGCACCGGGTGGATCTTCAACGCCACCGCGCCGAGGTCGAGCTGGCGCGCCACTTCGTCGCGCAACGGGTGGTGCAGGTGCGGGTTCACGTTCGCCACCAGGCGGAAGCGCTCGGGATTGTGCGCCACCAGCGGGAGGTTGTCCTCGATCGGCTGAATGCCGGTCGCGCGCGGGCTGTACTCGCAGAACAGCAGCACGCGGTCGACGCCCTCGGCCTCCATCAGCTCGTCCATGGCCGCGGGGATCACCGCGCCGTCCTCGTCGTAGACCGTGCGCCACGGGTACGAGCCGGCGAAGTCGCGGGCCCAGTCCAGCCAGGCCGGTTTCAGCGTGGGCAGGCGCGGGGTGTGGACGTGGGCGTCGACCACGAAACGACCGTCGATCATGCCGGCCAGTCGATCACGGCTGGGGCTCCGGCACGAGCAGCGACTCGCGGACCAGCTCGCGGATCACGTTCCGGCGGACCTTGCCGGTGGCCGTTTTCGGCAGCTCGGCCAGCTCCACCACGCCGCGCGGCCGTTTGAACGCCGCCAGCCCGGCCCGGCAGAACTCGATCAGCTCTTCCGCGTCCACTTTCTGTTGCGGCGCCGCGACCACGCACGCCACCGGCTTGTCCAGTCCGTCGGCATCCGGCGCCGAAACCACCGCCACCTCGGCGACGGCGGGGTGCTCCAGCAGCCGTTCCTCCACTTCGGACGGTGACACCCAGATCCCGCCCGCCTTCAGCATGTCGCCGAAGCGGCCGAGGCAGGTGTACGTGCCGTCCTCGTTGCGCACGTAGCTGTCGCCGGTGCGCAGCCATTCGCCCTGGAACACGTACTTCGTGGCCTCGTAACGCGTCCAGTAGCCGGTCGCCGTGGACGGGCCGGAGACGAACAGCTCACCCGGCTGCCCGGCGGCCTCGATCAGCTCCCCCGCCTCGTCACGCAGCTGCACCTGGTACCCGGGCACGGCGGTGCCCGTGCTGCCCGGCCGGATCGCGCCGGGGCGGTTGGACAGGAAGATGTGCAACGCCTCGGTGGACCCGATCCCGTCCAGGATCTCCACGCCGAAGCGGTCGCGGAACCGCGTGAAAATGGCCGCCGGCAACGGTTCCCCGGCCGAAACGGCGTACCGCACCGAGGCGAACGAGTCGTCCGGGACATCGCTGGCCAGCAGCGCGGCGAAGAACGTCGGGACCCCGAAGAACAACGTCGGCTTGTCGGCTTTCGCGCGGGCCGAGAACAAGGCGGGCGTCGGACGCGAGGGCTCCAGCAGCGTCGTCGCGCCGGCGGCGAGCGGGAAGAACGCCGAATTCCCCAGCCCGTACGCGAAAAACAGCTTCGGCACGGACAGGAACCGGTCGTCCGACGTGGTCGCGAGGATGTCCTTGGCGTAGGTCTCGCACACCGCGCGGATGCTCGCGTGCCGGTGCATCGCGCCCTTCGGCTGCCCGGTGGTGCCCGAGGTGTACAGCCACAGCGCCGGCGAATCTTCCGACGTGCGTACGGGAGCGAGCCCACCATCGTCCACAGTGGTCACTTCGGTCCAGTGGTGCGCGCGGACGCCCGCCGGGAACTGCCCCGGGGCCGCCCGGTCGAGCAGCACGTCGGTCACCTCGGGCGCGATCCCCAGCGCCGCCACCGCCTGCCCGGCGAACTCGCCGGACACCGCGAGCACCCGCGCCCGCGAGTCGGCCAGCACCCGGCCCAGCTCCAGCCCGGTGACCATGGTGGACACCGGCACCGCGACGGCGCCCGCGAGCATCGCGCCGAGGATCCCGGTGAGCAGCTCGACGTCGTCGACCATGCAGAGCATCACCCGCTCCTCCGGCCGCACGCCCAGCGACCGCAGCCCGGACGCGACCCGGTGGGCCTCCGCCGTCAGCTCGGCGTAACTGAGCGTCCGCCGCGCGGAGACGACCGCGGGCGCCTCGGGCCGGCCCGCGCCCAGCAGGTACTCGGCGGCGTTGAACCCGCCGCTCGACGGAACCGTCATGGGCCCCCCTCAGGTGAGGTGCACGTACTCGTAGTCGAACGGCTTGCCGTTGATGCCCTGCCGCGGCGGCGCGACCCAGCTGGCGATCTTCCCCCGCTCGTACACCGGGTGCATGAGCGAGCGGACGAAAGTCAGGTCCTCGGTCGTGGGCAGCCACTGGTGTTTCGCGGCCTGCCATGTCGCCTCGTCGACAATGGTGCCGTCGGGAGTGACGTGGTGGCCGGAGTTTATGCCGACCTCGCGGTTGAAGCCAGGGTGCGGCAGCTTGAACCGGAACCCGATGCCGGCGTCGTCGAGGATCTTGTTCCAGCGCTTGACGCCGGTCTGGCAGTCGGCCACGTACTCGCCGCGCAGGTCGAGGTTCAGCAACAGGATCGCCTGCAGCTCCTCCGAGGTCCACGTGCCGTCGTCGCGCGGGCGGTCCAGCGTGCGGGCGTCGTCGGTGAGCTTGTGGTCGTCCTTGCGCCGGCCTTCCTGCCAACGGCCCTTGAGCCCCGCGGTGTAGTAGTTCGCCGCGTTCGTCGAGGTCTCGCTGCCGAACAGGTCGAGCGAAACGGTGTAGTGGAAGTTGATGTACTTCTGGATGATGTCCAGCGGGATGCCGCCGTGCGAGCCGATGTCGAGGGTGTCGTGCTCGCGCACCAGGTCCGCGCTGCGCTGCACCACGCGGTCGACCCCGGTGGTGCCGACGAACATGTGGTGCGCTTCCTCCTTCAGCATGAACTCGCAGGTGCGCGAAAGCGGGTCGAACGAGCTTTCTTTGAGCGTGCCCAGCTGGTACTTGCCGTCGCGGTCGGTGAAGTAGGTGAACATGTAGAAGGCCAGCCAGTCGGCCGTCTCCTCGTTGAACGCGCCGAGGATGCGCGGTGCGTCCGGGCTGCCGGAGTTGCGCAGCAGCAGGCCTTCCGCCTCGTCCCGGCCCTCGCGGCCGAAGTAGGCGTGCAGCAGGTAGACCATCGCCCACAGGTGACGGCCCTCCTCGACGTTCACCTGGAACAGGTTCCGCAGGTCGTACAGGCTCGGCGCGGTCAGCCCGAGCAGCCGCTGCTGCTCGACCGACGCGGGCTCGGTGTCGCCCTGGATCACGATCAGCCGTTGCAGATCGGCGCGGTACTCGCCCGGCACCTGCTGCCACACCGGCTCGCCCGCGTGCTCGCCGAAGGCGATGCGGCGGTCCGGCTCGCGCTCGGCGAGGAAGATGCCCCAGCGGTAGTCCGGCACGTTCACGTGGTCGAAGTGCGCCCAGCCCTCCCGCCCGACGCTGACGGCGGTGCGCAGGTAGACGCCCTGGGTCTCGAGCGTCGGGCCCATCTCGCCCCACCAGTTCATGAACTTCGGCTGCCAGCCCTCCAGGGCCCGCTGCAGCCGCCGGTCGTCGGCCAGGCTGACGTTGTTCGGGATCTTGGCGTCGTAGTCGATCCGCTCGGGCATCTGCTCAGACCCGCTTCCTGTCGAAGACCGCCTTCTGACCGGTGCCGTAGCGGCGCAGCGCGCCCTCGGGACCGGAGGCGTTCGGTCGGGTGAAGATCCAGTTCTGCCAGGCGGTGAGCCGGCCGAAGATCTTGGTTTCGATGGTTTCCGGGCCGACGAACCGGTGGTTCGCCTCCATCCCGGTGAGCGCGTCGGGGCTCAGTGAGGCGCGGCCCTCCAGCGCGATCCGGATCTCGTCCTCCCAGTCGAGGTCGTCCGGGGCGTCGGTGACCAGGCCCAGCTCGACGGTCTCGGCGGGGGTCAGCGCGTGGCCGCGCTCGCGGGCCAGCCACGCGACGTGGTCGTCGTCGCCGTAGAAGCGCGACTGGAGCCGGGTGAGGCCGTTGCCCATCGGGAACGGGCCGAAGTTGGCTTCCGACAAGGTGATCGACGCTCGTTCGTCGCTGTCCTCGTCGTCGATCGGCGGACCGTCCAAAATGTACTGGCGGTCCGCGGCCAGCGCCAGCTCCAGCAGCACTCCGGCGAAGCAGCTGCCCGGTTCGATCAACGCGATGAGCGTGCGGCTGGTGACGTCGAGCCGTTTCAGCGTGCGCTTGTAGTAGTGCAGGATCTCGTTGCCCAGCCAGTCCTTCGCGCCGAACACGGCCTGTTCGCAGGCGAGCACCTTCGCCGAGTCTCCCTCGGTGCGCAACACCCAGGTGCCCAGCTCGTTTTCGTTGGTGCGCAAGCGAAGGATGGCGTCGTCCAGCTCGCGGGTCATCGCGAGCAGCCAGCCGTCGGCGCCCTCTTCGTGCAGGTCACCGGGGTCGTCCTGGGGGCCGTGGACGGTGAGCGTGGCCAGTCCGTTGGCACGGTCGTAAGTGACGTCGACAAACCGGTATTCGAGGCCGTCGTCAGTGACCTCGCAGTTCAGCGGCGTCAGCTCGACCCCGGCCTCCGCGGGCAGGCGGTCGGACTCGTCGGCCAGGTCCCGCGCCCGGGCCAGCACGGTCTCACGGAACTCCTGGCGCGGCACCAGCTCGTCGACCAGGCGCCAGTCCACGGCGGTCTTGCCCTTGATGCCGTCGGGACGCGTCGCGAACACGTCCGCCCGGTCGCGGCGCACGCGGCGCTTGTCGACCACCCGGGTCAGGCCGCCGGTGCCGGGCAGGACGCCGAGCAGCGGCACCTCCGGCAGCGCGACCGTCGACGAGTTGTCGTCCACGAGCAGGATCTTCTCGCACGCCAGGGCGATTTCGTAACCGCCGCCCGCGCAGCTCCCGTTCACCGCGGCCAGGTACCGCTGACCGGAGTGCTCGGTGGCGTCCTCGATGCCGTTGCGGGTCTCGTTGGTGAACTTGCAGAAGTTCACCTTCCAGTGGTGCTCCGACGCGGCGAGCATGCGGATGTTCGCGCCGGCGCAGAACACCTTCTCCTTCGCGCTGGTCAGGATGACCGTGCGCACCCCGGGGTGTTCGAACCGCAGCCGCTGGGTCGCGTCGTACAGCTCGATGTCGACGCCGAGGTCGTACGAGTTCAGCTTCAGCTCGTACCCGGGCACGATGCCGCCCTGCTCGTCGACGTCCATCTCCAGCCACGCGACGTCGTCGTCCACGGTCAGGCGCCAGTGCCGGTAGCGGTCCGGGTGGCGTTCGAAGGTCACCGATGTGGGGGTGGTCACCCCATCGATTGTCTACACATCAGTGACCAACGTCAATGTTATGTAGGACTTGATCGACGGCACTCACCCGGTTGAGCTGGATGGCCGCCCAGCAGACGAAGATCCACAGGGCCAGCGCGGACAGCGCGTCGGTGAAGACCGTGGCGTACCAGAACGCCGGGATCTGCAGCGTGCCGACCAGGAAGTGACCGGCGCTGGCCAGCCCCGAAAGCGAGTAGACCAGCAGGAACGCCAGCGCACGCCAATACCGGCCGTTCCGGTAATCGCGGTAGCCGAGCACGCCGAACGCCGTGAACAGCACCCAGCCGAACGCGACCAGCACCTGCGTCGCCAGGATGCTGATGCCCTGGATCTGCGGGTAGTCCTGCGCGCGGACGACGTTGTGCGTGTAGTGCAGAACCGTGCTGAGCAGCGTGAACCCCAGGATCACCCGGAGCGGGACCAGGCCCTTTTCCTTGAGAACGTCCACTTTTCTCCACCCCCTGCGGATTAGATAGATCGCTCTAGCGAGGAGGGTACACGCTGCTCACGCGGTCAGACCAGATCTATCCGATGGGCCCGCACGGGATAACCGGCCTTGGCGAACGCGGCCGCCATGGGGACGTTCGCGACGTCGGTGCCCGCCACGATCCGCCCGGCCCCGTGACCGGTCAGCTCGTGGGTCGCCTCCACCAGCAGGTCGTAGGCGTAACCGTGGCCCCGGTGCTCGGGCACGACGGCGACATAACCGACCACGTGGGCGTGCGGGTTCTTGGTGGGCGCGATGAGTCCGACGAGGTCGCCTTCGCGCGTGTACGCGAGCCGCCACCAGTCCCGTGGGCCCGGCATCCCGCTCAGGATGTCCAGATCCTCTTGTGCGGCGGCGTCCAGGCCGTGCGCTTCGACGGTGCGGCGGACATGGGCGTCGAGGCTGCCCACGTGGATGCGCCGGAAGACGTCGAGGACCACGGTGTCGTCCGGCTCGGGCCGGAAGGTGAGGCGGCCGGGTTTCGGCGGGAGGCCGTTGACGGGCGTCCAGTCGTAGTAATAACGCTCGACCAGGAACTCGAGCCCGACGGCTTCGACCGCGCGGATCCGCTCGGTGACCTCGTTGAGGACATCGGGGCGGTCGCGCCAGCCCGGCGGCACGACCAGGGAGAACTCGGCCCGCCACGGCGCGGTGCGGAGCAGGTGGACGCCGGCGTCGAAGTCGGTGAAGTCGAACCAGTCGAGCACGACCGGGACTTCGGCGTCCGGCCCGCCCCACCAGACGGCGCGGGCCACGACCACGCCTTCACGCAGCGCGACCCAGGTCCACTCCGGGCGGTACTGGCCGCGGGCGGCTTGTTCGGCGTAGTCCTGCCCGAGCAGTCCGCGGCCGACGAGACCGGTGGCAGGCAGGGAAGTGAAGAGGTGTTCTTCGCCCGCGGCGAGCGGGCGCACGACCAGATCGGTCATGGAGGTCCTTCCGGGAAAGCGCGCTCCCGTCAGGTCTTGGGCACCCTCGGAGTCTTCGGCCTGAGGTGGGAGCGCGTGCACGAGTTACCGGACACCGGGCCCACCTCCTTTCTGATCTTCACGAGGGTGCTGACGCGTACTCAAGCGCGTCCGGTCTGTGCGGTCAACGGGTTTTCCCGAGCGTCGCCGTGGTGCTGAGCCGCGGATCGACGCTGGAATGGGAGGCCTCGAAGACGTACTCGCCGCCGTTGTGCCGCCAGGCGCCGGCCCGCCAGGTCTCCGCGGCGCGCGGCTCGACGTGGATCAGCGCGGTGACGCCGTCGCCGGGTCCCGCTTCGATCGACGCGAAGCCCGCGAGCCACCGGACCGGTCGCTCCGCGTCGGGCTGCGCCGGGGAGAGGTATACCTGGACGACTTCACGGCCGACGCGGTCACCGGTGTTGCGCAACCGCACGCGAACCGCGGCGCCGCCTTCGGGCGTCGGGGCGACGGCGAGGTCGTCGTAACTCCAGGTGGTGTAGCCGAGTCCGTGGCCGAAGCGGTACGCGGCGTCCGGCTGGGCGGCGCGGTAGCCGATGAAAACGCCCTCGTCGTACTCGAGGATTCCTTGGTGCGGCTGGACATTCGTGACCGGGCTCTGCGCGAGCGTCGCGGGCCAGGTGGTCGGCAGCCGTCCGCCGGGCTCCTCGTGTCCGAAGAGGACACTCGCGAGCGCGGCCCCGCCTTCCTGGCCGGGGAACCAGGTGAGCAGGATCGCGGCGACGTCCTCACGCCACGGCAGCTCGACGGGCGAACCCGCGTTGACCACCACGATGGTGTTCGGGTTGGCCGCGGCGACCTTCGCCACCAGCTCGTCCTGACGTCCGGGCAGCCGCAGGGAAGCGCGGTCGAAGCCCTCGCTCTCGACCTCCGCGGTGGTGCCGACGACAACCACCGCGACCTCGGACTGCCCGGCCAGCCGGACCGCCTCCTTGAGCGCGACGTCCGGGTCCGGCGACGGTTCCTGGTGGCCGAGGCCGAAAACGAGCCAGGCGAACGAGCCCTGCGCGAACGCACGCAGTTCCTTGGGCACGCGGTAGGTGAGCCGGACGTCGACCGGTTTCCCGGCCTCCAGCTCGATTTCGCGGCGATGCTCCCGCACCTTCATGAGCGCGGTGAAGATGTCGCCGGACGGGATGCTGGGGCCGTCGAACAGTGTCTGCCGGCCGACCCGCAGGGTGAGGTGGCCGAGGCCGGTGATGCCGAAGGTGTGCACGCCGGAGACGGCCGGGGTGAACGTGCCCGCGATGTCCACCGAGTCGAGCGTGGTCAGGTCCAGGCCGCGCGGCAGCTCGCCGATCCAGTCGATTTTCCCTTCCCTGAGGGCGAAAGTGGCGAGTTCGGAGCCGCCGATGTCGTGCACCATCGCGCGGAGCCGGAAATTGTCGGTGGCCGGCGGTAGCGTCGTTCTCGGGTCGGCGCCGACTGCGTAACGCAGCTCGGTGCCGTGAGGCAGGGCGGCCCGCAGGCCGTCCAGAGGGGAGACGATGTGATCGGGGAACACGGTGGCACTGCCGCCGCCGAGGATCTTGGGCTCAGCCGCCAGGGCGCCGATGAGCGCGATGCTTTTCGGCTCGTCAAGGGGAAGCGCGGCTCTTTCCTTGCGCGACGGTTCATTGCGCAGCAGCACAAAAGACCGTTGCGCGACTTCCTGCGCGAGCGCACTACCGTCCACTTCGGACGGATTCGGCGGCTTCTGGTCGGTGAACGCGTGCGTGCGCTCGGCCAGCCTCAGGACCCGGCGGACCATGGCGTCCACCCGTTTCGGGCTGACCTTGCCGGCGCGCACGGCCTCGGCGAGGCGGTCGCCGTAAACGCTGTTCGGCCCGGGCATCGCGATGTCGAGCCCACCCCGGGCCGCGCCGACGGTGTCGCGCGCGGCAAGCCAATCGGAGACCACCACCCCGTCAAAGCCCCACTCGCGGCGGAGCACGCCGTTGACAAGTGCGTCGTGCTCGGTCATGGTGCGGCCGTTCACGCTGTTGTAGGCCGCCATCACACCCCAGGGCTTCGCTTGGCGCACAATGGTTTCGAAGGGCGCGAGGTAGAGTTCGCGCAGGGTCCGCTCGGCGACGTGCACGTCCACCGTGAGCCGCTCGGTCTCGGAATCGTTGGCCACGAAGTGCTTCACCGCCACCCCGACCCCAACCGCCTGAACCCCGATCACGTACCCGGCGCCAATCAGCCCGCTCAGCAGCGGATCCTCGGAGTAACACTCGAAGTGCCGCCCACCCAACGGCGACCGATGCAGGTTGACAGTCGGCGCGAGCAACACGTGCACCCCTTTGCGCCGCGCCTCGCCCGCAAGCAGCCCACCCACCCGTCGCGCCAATGCGGGATCCCAGGTGGCAGCCAACGCCGTAGGACTGGGCAAGGTCACCGAGGGATCGTCAGCACTCCAGCGCCCCCCACGCACCCCGACCGGCCCGTCCGAGAAAACCACCGCCCCCAGCCCGATCTCCGGCACCGGCGGCAACGACCAGACCGAGCCCCCGGCAAGCAGGCGCGTTTTGGTCTCGAGGTCCAGCTCGTTCAACAGGGCGTCCAGGTCACGAGTCACCAGCCGGACACTAGCCCAAGTTACCGCCCTGTTACTACGATCGACATCTTGGACTCTGGTGGCGCTAACCTCGCGCGACCTTGCGGTTGTGCGTGGTCAGGTCTTTTCTGCGCTGGGATTCCGGGCTTTCTCGCCGGGCTCGGTGAATCTCTTTGCCTTGCCAACGAAACCCACCTGTCGCCTTACCAGGCGCTGTGGCAGCACGCGCCTTGCCGAACGACTCACTCGCGCGCGTCGAGATTCCGATACGCGGCACGCAATTCACCAACCACTCAACCCACTGCCACTGCTGCCACCGCGGCTGCGACTGCGACTGCGACCACACGCCTTCACGTCCGCCGCCGCAAGTCACTCCCCTCCATCGCAACCGCCCACATTTCACGCCCGCCGCCTGAGCCAGCCCGTCATCGCAACCGCCCGTCTCCACGGCAGCCGCGCAAGCCAGTCCCTAAGAGGGCGTCTGAATACTGAGGTCACTGGTCTGCGGTGCGGGCGAGTCGGCGGGACATCGTCATGATCATGGCGATGTAGACCATGGCTTCGTGGTGGTCGGGCAGGGTCTCGTAGTCGCGGACGCAGCGGCGGTGTTTGGTGATCCATCCGAACGTTCGCTCGACGACCCAGCGGCGGGGCAGGACCACGAATCCGGTGATCTTGTCGGTGCGTTTGACGACCTCGACGGTGAGCGACAGTACGGTTTTCGCCCAGCTCAGCAGGCGTCCGGCGTATCCACCGTCGGCCCAGACGTGGGCGATGGTGCTGAAGCGGGCGCGTAGGTCGACCAGCAACCGGTGCGCGCCGTCGCGGTCTTGTATCGACGCGGCAGTCACTACGACGGTGAGTAGCAGGCCCAGGGTGTCAGTGGCGATGTGCCGCTTGCGGCCCTTGGTCTTCTTCCCGGCGTCGTAGCCGGCGCTGGCTGTTGCCACGGTGTCGGCGCCGCGCACGGTCTGGGAGTCGATGATCGCGGCGGTGGGCAGCGGGTCACGTCCGGCGCGGAGGCGAACCAGATCACGTAGTGCGTCGTGAACTTGGTGCCACACACCGGTTTTGGACCATCGGCGGAAGATGTCGTAGACGGTCATCGCGGGCGGGAAGTCGCTGGGCATCTGTCGCCAGGCGATCCCGCCGCGGGCCACGTAGAAGATGGCGTCCAGCACGATACGGCGTGGATGCTTCTCCGGTCGACCACCCTTGCCGGCGGTGTTACCCGCAGGTGGCAGCAACGACGCGATGAGTGCCCACTGAGAGTCAGACATCGACGAGGACGGGTAGAACGGACACGGCACCGGTGCGGTCAGCGGCCCACCATGGGCTGGGCATGACAAACATCGGCAGGTAGGCGACACTGACACGCGAGCTCCTGGCGGACCGGTTGGCGTAGAGAACCACCAGTCCTACCGGGAGCTCGCCCCATTCCCGAGCACTACACGCAGACACCCACCGAAGTTCTCAGACGCCCTCTAAGACCACAAATCAGTCCCCGTGGCCACACACCTGCACACCCGTCGCCGCAAGCCAATCCCGCCACCGCGGGCCAGCCACCGTGAGACCACCAGCCCTGCGAACCTCGCCACCGCAGGCCAGTCACCGCTCCCTCACGCCTGCACACCCGCTGCGGCCGTCCCGCAGCACCGTGACCGCAAGCCAGCCAGCGGATCCGTGCCGCCTGCACAACCACCGAAGCACTCCAGCTACCGCCGCCGCATCCGGTCACCGTGTCTGGGAACCGAATCCCCGGGGCATCCGACTGCCGCCACCGCAAGCCCGTCGCCCGGTCGCCGCGTCCCCGCGCACTGCCAGCCGCCGCACCTCGGCCACCGCCGTCGCAAGCCAGTCACCGTGTCCACCAACCGACCTCCCCATCGCCGCCCGGCCACCGCCACTAGCCCGCCTCTACTCAGCCGCCCCATCAGCCAGTCGCTCCCGGAGCACTTGCAAGGTCCGCAACGTCACCGCCAGATCGTCCGGCGCAATCCCGGACGCCACCCCATCCGCCCACTTCGCCTGGCGGCGCCCCAACGTCGCCAGAGCGGCGCGGGCCGCCGGGGTCAAGTGCAGCAGTGGCGCGCGGCCGTCGGCAGGATTGTCGGCCCGGGTCAGCACTCCGTTGCGCAGCAAGCGGTTCACCGTCTCCTGCACGCTCTGCCGTCGCAACCCGCGGCGGCGGGCCAGTTCGGCGGCAGACACCGGGCCGTCCTCGAGGAAGCCGACCACCTGCCATTGCGCCGCGGTCAGCCCGACCTCGTCCGCCAGCACGTCACCGGCCGCCAGCAGCGCACCGTTCGAGCGGAAGACCTCGTTGACGAGCTTGGTGAGCGTCTCGGCTCGGGTGGACCTCCGTGTCATACCTGCTAGCCTCGCACATCGACAGGCGCCTGTCGAAATGAACGGAGTCGACCGATGAACAACCCCACCCGAGGCGAAGCGCACCAAGCCCTCACCGCGCTCGTCGGCGACTGGGCCGGCACCGAGGAGCTCGCCGCGTCACCGTGGGCGCCCGCCGCCACCGCGACGGCCACCTGCCAGTACTGGCTGGCCCTCGACGGTTTCGCCGTGCTGCAGGACTACGCGCAAACCCGCGAAGACGGTTCAAACCTGTTGGGCCACAACGTCTTCACCGTCGACCCTGAGACCGGCGAGACCCTCTGGTACGGCTTCGACAGCTACGGTTTCCCACCCGACGCACCCGGCCGCGGCGGCTGGACGGAAGGCACACTGCACCTGGAGAAGAAGACTCCACGCGGCGTCGCCCGTCATCGGCTGACCCCGAACGGCGACGTCCTCATCCACGAGATCGACGTGAAACTCGGCCAGGCCACCGAGTTCACCCCGTTCCTGCGCGCCCGCTACACCCGCGAAACCACACAGCCCGCCGCGGACGAGAAATGAAAGACTGAAGCCATGACCGAGTCCATGATCGAAGCCAACGGCGTGACGCTCTGTCACGAAACGTTCGGCGACCCGTCAGGGCGGCCCCTGCTGCTCATCATGGGCCTGGCCTCGCCGATGATCTGGTGGGACGACGTGTTCTGCGAAGGCCTGGCCGCCCGCGGTTTCCACGTCATCCGCTTCGACAACCGGGACGCCGGCCGGTCGTCACGCATGGCCGGCCGCGCGAACCTGCCGCGCGCCTACCTCCTTCGATCCGCCCCGTACACAATCGCCGACCTCGCCGACGACGCCGCCGGCCTGCTCGACGCGCTCGGCATCAAGCAAGCGCACGTGGCCGGTGCGTCGATGGGCGGCATGATCGCGCAAACGCTCGCCATCCGACACCCGGAGCGCGTGCTGTCGTTGACGTCGATCATGTCCACCACCGGAAATCGCCTGGTGGGCCGCCCCAGCCTCCGCGCCGCGACGATGATGCTGGCGACGCAACCACGCACACGCGAGGAGTACGTCGCGTTGCTGCTCAAGACGTTCCGTCTGATCGGCTCGCCGGGCTTCCCCTTCGACGAGGACCGAATGCGCGACCGCGCGGAACGAACCTTCGACCGCGGCGTGCACCCCGGCGGCGCCATCCGCCAACTGGCCGCCATCGTCTCAACCCGCGACCGCACCTCCGCCCTCCGCCGGCTCACCGTCCCGTCCCTCGTAGTCCACGGCACGCACGACCCTCTGGTCCACGTCTCCGGCGGCCGCGCCACGGCCCGCGCCCTCCGTGCCGACCTGGACCTCATCCCCGGCATGGGCCACGACCTCCCCCGCGAAGCCTGGCCCCGAGTCATCGACGGCATCACCCGCATCGCCGACCGCCCCGCCCCCAACCCCTGACCCGAACCCCACCGACCAACCCACCGCCCGACCCGGCCACCACCTTCGCTGCCAGGGCACCGGGTGACCGCGCACCGACCAGTGCCGGTCACCCGGCGAGTGTCACCGATCCCAAGTGGGAGAAGTGCGCGGCCACGCGCGAACCCGGGCGCAGGTCCACCGCGTCGGTGAGGCCGCCGGTCAGGACCAGCCAGCCTGGTTCCAGGGCGAGGCCGCGGGCGCCCAGGGCGTTCGCCGCCAGGGCGAGGGCTTCGGCGGGATGGCCTTGGACGGCGGCGCCCGTTGCGGTGTCGACGATCTGGCCGTCGACCTCCAGGAGCGCCGCCTCCAATGAAAGGTCCATTGAGGACGGTGGCAGGCCGACCGGGCCGAGGCTGAAGGACGCGGACGAACCGTTGTCCGCCACCACGTCCGGCAGCGTGAAACGGTAGTCGGTGTAACGGCTGTCGATGATTTCGATTCCGCCGTAGACGTGGGAGACCGCGGCCAGCGCCGTCGCCGCCGTCACGCCTGGGCCGGCGAGGCGGCGGTCCAGCACGAAGACCAGCTCCGGCTCGGCGCGCGGGTGGATCAGCCGCGGGACGGGCTGGCCGGCGGGCAGCACCATCGTGTCGGTCAGCCAGCCCAGCAAAGGCTCGTTGATACCCATGCGCTGCTGCTTCGCGCGCGAAGTCAGGCCGAGCTTCACACCCACCAACGTTTCGCCGCGCTCTCGGCGCAGGCGCAGGGCCTCGTCCTGGATGGCGTACGCCGTCGCGACGTCCAGCTCAGGCCAGGAATCGGTCAACGGTGCGCGCGCTTCCGTCGCGGAGAGCAGCTCCGCCGCCGCCTCGCGGATGCCGAGACTCATGCGTCCTCCCCGGAAAACACGGCAGTCACGCTGCCAAGGCCGGCCATCGTCGCGACAACCGTGTCGCCCGGACGCACCGGATGCGCCCGGGTCATCGAGCCCGGCAGCACCACATGCCCCGGCTCCAGGGTCACGCCGAGCGGGCCGACGGTGTTGGCCAGCCAGACCAGCGCGTTGATCGGCGAGCCCAGCACGGCGCCGCCCGCGCCGGTCGCGACCAGCTCGCCGTTCACGTGCAGGGTGCAGCCCGCCAGCCGGAGGTCGACGTCGCCGAGCGCGGTCGGGCGGCTGCCCAGCACCACGCCGCCCGACGAAGCGTTGTCGGCGATCGTGTCGAAGAGCGCGATGCGCCAGTCCTTGATGCGTGAGTCGACGATTTCCAGCGACGGCAGCACGAAGTCGACCGCGCGCACGGCGTCGGCGACCGTGACCCCGGGCCCGCGCAGCGGCGCGCCGAGCACAAACGCCACCTCCGGCTCGATCCGCGGCTGCAGGAATCTCGTGGTCGGGATCGGCTGGTGCTCCAGGTGGAACATCGACCCGGTCAGGTGCCCGTAATCGGGCTGGTCAACGCCCATCTGCCGCTGCATCGCGGCCGAGGCGAGGCCCACCTTGTGCCCGCGAACCGGGTCGCCCGCGTCGACCCAGCGGCGCACCAGCTCCTGCTGGATCCGGTAGGCGTCCTCGGTGGTCGCGGCCGGGAAGGCCTCGACGAGGGGATCGATCGGCTCGCGCGTCTCGTGCGCGCGCTCCAGCCGGGCGACGGCTTCCTTCAGTTCGCTGGCGTCCATGGGCCCCTTCCGACACGACGGACTCTGCCGCGCCGGCCCCGCGCGGACAACACCACCGTTCCACTGGGCGGTACGAGAATTTCTCTCGCCCTACAATCTCTTGCACGCGAGATATTTCAGGCGTACCGTTCGGAGCACAGGCCCCAGAGAGGACGTGACCCCGATGGCACCCACCGAGTCCGAAGTCGCGAAGCTCGCCGAAGTCCGCGACCGGTTGCGGGACAAGCACCTTCACCCCGCCGCCGAGCGGCCCGCCACCAGCGGCCGCGGCATCCACCACACGGCGCTGATCTCCAGCGACGTCGAGCGGACCATCGCGTTCTACCAGGACATCCTCGGCTTCCCGCTCACCGAGCTGTTCGAGAACCGCGACTACCCGGGGTCCAGCCACTTCTTCTTCGACGTCGGCAACGGCAACGCGCTCGCCTTCTTCGACCTGCCGGGCCTGGACCTCGGCCCGTACGCGGAAGTGCTCGGCGGGCTGCACCACCTCGCGCTGTCCGTGCCGCCGGAGCGCTGGGCGGAACTGCGCGGCCGGCTGGACGACGCGGGCGTCGCCTACCAGCTGGAAAGCAAGACGTCGATCTACTTCCCCGACCCGGACGGCGCCCGCATCGAGCTGATCGCCGACGACCTCGGGGAGATGTACGGCTCGAAGATCGGCTGAAGCCGTGGTCGGCGCGGCCTTCCTCGCCTACCCTGTGGCGCGAGAAGAGGGAGAGCCATGTCCGATTGGTCTTCATCCCGGGCGAAGGCGCGAGTGGACCACCGCGAGCACCTGGACGAATTGGTCGCCCGCATCCGCTTCGAGGTGCGGCTGCACCTGAACGAACCCGCGGCGCTGAGCGCGTACGACGATCTCGCCGACGTCTTCACCACCGGCCACGGCGAGTGCGCGGCCCTGCTCAGCCACCGGCGGGTGCTGCCGTGGTGGGAGCGGCGGCTGCTCGCCCGTTTCGCCCGCCGTTTGCACGGGCGGGCCATCGTGGGCAGCGTCTCCGACGTGCCGGCCGGCGCGGCAGGCGAGGCCGTCCGCGGGTTCCGCACCGAGATCGCCCGCCTGGCCCCGGATTCCGGCGACACGGGCGCCCGCTACGACCTGCAGGGCCGCGGCCTCGCCACGGTGTTCCGCCTCGCCCTCGGCGCCCGCGGCGAGGTGTGGCCGGACCGTCATGACGTCGCCACCACCTCGGCCCGCAACATCCTGACCTGCAGCAGCGCGTTCCTGCGGCGCAAGCCCTGGCACCTCGTCTGGCCGGTTTACCGGGTCCGCGGGCTGCGGCTGTGGAAGCTGTGACCGACCCGCGGAATCCCCGTCCGGCCGGCAGCGTTCCACTGGCATGAACCCCGAAGAGATCCTGGCGAGCGCGACCACGATCGCGGTCGTGGGCCTGAGCCGCGACCCGGCGAAGGCGGCCCACGGGGTGCCCGCGACCCTGCAGGCACACGGCTTCCGCATCATCCCGGTCCACCCGTCGGCGACGGAACTGCTCGGTGAGAAGGTCTACCGGTCCTTGAAGGACATCCCGGAGCCGGTGGACCTCGTCGACGTCTTCCGCCCGTCCGCCGAAGCCGCCGGGATCGCCGCGGACGCCGTGGCCATCGGCGCGAAAGCACTGTGGCTGCAGCAAGGCATCGTCTCCGCCGAGGCCCGCCGCATCGCCGAGGACGCGGGCCTCGAGTACGTGGAGGACCGCTGCACCGCCGTGGTCCGGGCAGTCGGTGCGATCTCGAAGAACTGACCGCGACTTCGGCTACGGGAGCCGGGCCGCTTCTTGTCATGGCCCGGCAACGCGCCGGTGCTCTGTTGCCGGCGCGTGCTCTGTCCCCGGCTGGGCGCGCTCGACGCGCCGCCTGGACCCGTTCATGGCCGGGCTGCGCCGCGGTCAGGTGACGAGTCGATAGCCAACCCCCCGGACCGTCTCGATGGTGTGCGTCCCGAACGGCGCGTCGATCTTGCGCCGCAGGTAGCCCACGTAGACCTCGACCACGTTCTCGTCGCCTTCGTAGTGCGCGTCCCAGACGTGGCCGAGGATCTCGTTCTTGGTCAGCGCCGCGCCTTGGCGCCGCAGCAGGAACTCCAGCAGGCCGAACTCGCGCGCCGTCAGCTCGATCCGCTTCTCTCCTCTGTGGACAGTCCGCGCCGCCGGGTCAAGCCGGAGGTCGCCGGCTTCGAGCACGGCGGGACGGGCCGGCGCGCCACGGCGGAGCAACGCGCGCAGGCGGGCGACGAGCACGACGAACGAGAACGGCTTGGACAGGTAGTCGTCGGCGCCGAGGTCGAACGCGTCGGCCTCGTCGTACTCGCCGTCCTTGGCGGTGAGCATCAGCACCGGTGTCCAGTTCTGCGCCGCGCGAAGGCGTTTGAGCACGTCGTAGCCGGACAGCTCGGGCAGCATGATGTCCAGCACCACGGCGTCGTAGTCGTGCTCGGTGGCCGACCACAGCCCGTCCGGGCCGGTGTGCGCGACGGACACGGTGAAGCCCTCCGCGACCAGGCCGCGGCGCAGGGTCTCCGCGAGTTCACGCTCGTCCTCGACGATCAGCAACCGCATGGTCAGTCCTCCTCCGACAGGTCGAACCGGGGCAGCTCGATGCGGAAGTGCGCGCCGGGGTAAGTGGGGTCGTGGACGTCTGCGTACCGCGCGTGGCCGCCGTGGCGCACGGCGATGCCGGCGACGATCGGCAGGCCCAGGCCGGTGCCGCCGTGCCCGCGTTGCCGCGACGCGTCCAGGCGGACGAACCGCTCGAAAATCCGTTCGCGGTCGGCCTCCGCGACGCCGGGGCCGTCGTCGCTGACCTCGACCACCACCTTGTCGCCGTGCACCGAGCTGGCGACGCGGATCCGTTCGCGGGCGTGGCCGCGGGCGTTGTCCACCAGGTTGCGCACCGCCCGGCGCAGCTGCGCCTCGCTGCCGTGCACTTTCGCGGGACCGGCGCGCACCTCGATCTCGACCGGCCCCTCCGCCCGCACGCGCTCGGCCTCGGCGCGGACGATGTCGTCGAGATCCACTTCGGTGCGCGACGGGCGGTCGGTGGTGTCGTCGGTGCGGGCGAGCACCAGCAGGTCGTCGACGAGTTCGCGCAGCCGCGCCGTCTCGCGGGTGATCACCGGGACCAGCTCGCCGGTGGTCTCGGGGTGCTGGGTCGAGACATCGAGCGCGGTGCTGATGGTCGAGAGCGGCGAGCGCAGTTCGTGGCTGGCGTCGGCGACGAAACGGCGTTGCGCGGCCTGCGCGGACGCGAGGCGGCCGAGCATTCCGTTGAGCGTCACGGCCAGGCGGTACACCTCGTCGCCGCCGGGTGGCAGCGGCACGCGCGACGCGAGGTCCCGGGTGGAGATCTCCGCGACGGTGCGGCGCATCTGCTCGACCGGCCGCAGCGCCGAGCCGACCGCGCGGTACACCGCGAAGCCCGCGATGCCCAGCAGTGGCAAGGAAATCAGCGCGAGCAGGAGGGTCAGCCGGGTGGACGCCTCGGTGACGGGTTCCAGCGAGCGCGCCGAGATGACCGTGAACGGCCCGCCCGGCCCGCTCACCTCCTGCGAGACGACGCGGTATTCGCTGCCGTCGCCGTTGAGCCCGAGCGGCAGGGTCTCGACGGTTTCGTGCCCCAGCGCCGGCCGCGCCGTGGTGAGCGGCGGCTGCCCGGTGATGGCGGGGTCGCTGGCGATGGGCGTGCCGCGCGCGTTGAGCACCTGGGTGACGGCCTCGGTGTCGCCGGTGCTGGCGACGTCGCTGGCGGACAGGTCGCGCGTGCCTTCCCGGACGAGCTGGATCGCCACCTGACGGCCCGTGCTGCGCGCGCTCTCGGTGACGCTGCGGTCGAGCGACTCCTCGAGCAGCAGCACCACCACGACGCACGCGGTCGCGATGGCGAGCGCCAGCGCCACCACGGCCACCGCGGTGGTGCGCATCCGGACGCCGGTAGCGGCGAGCACCTTCACATACGCAGCGTAACGGCCCCAGCCCGTCGGATCGGCAGGCAGCGGCTCAGTCATCCACATCCGGCCACCCCTGTGGACAACTCCGGCCGACCCCGGTTTCCGTCGGGGGGCGGCGGTAGGCTGGGTGTGGGACGCCCCCCGAGGAGGGCGGGGGTGTCTCTGGGGGTCGTTTTGGGGGTGCCTTCGGGGCCTCGGCGGGGGCTGGGCAGAGTCTGTTCGCTCGCGGGGTCGGGTGGGGGTTGTTGCGGGTCGGGCTGGGGTTTCGTGCGCCGAACGGGTCGTCGGTCAGTTTTGAGCTTTGGTTTGGCTTGATGCGGTGGTTGGACGGGTCGGATGCCGTGGTGGGGGCGTTGGGGCGAGGCGGCGCAGCACGTCGGTGCTTCGCTCGCCGTCGATGCTGCCGTTGGGGGACCGCTCGTGCCGCAAGTGCAACTGGCCTCTCGTTGGGGACGTTGAGCGTGACCGGCGCCGTGGTGGGGCGTATTGGCCGTGGTTGTCGGCAGAGGTGGTTGCGCCGCAGTGGGCAGAGCCGTCGCGGACAGAGCCGCTGTCGACAGGAGCGCCGTCGACAGCGCCGCCGTGGACAGAGCGGCAGTAGACAGAGCGGCAGTGGACAAGGCTGCCCTCGATCCAGCTGACGGTCCCAAACCCACCGCCGACCCGGCTGTCATCGGATTCGGCGGGGCAGGGCGGCCAGGCGTTCGGAGCGGAGGACGTCGACTTCCGAGATGTCCAGGTGGGGCAGGTCCTGGCCGAGGACCCACGAAAGCAGCAGGTCCGCCAGCTCCGGGTTGCGGGCCAGGGCCGGGCCGTGGAGGTAAGTGCCCACGACGTGGCCGGTGACGGCGCCCTCCGTGCCGTCGCCGTTGCCGGTGCCGCGCACGACGCGACCCAGCGGGACGCTGCCCTCACCCAGGGTGCTGGCGCCCTGGTGGTTTTCGAAGCCGGTGAGGGGCGTGTCGATCAGGCCGCCGACCACCGCGAGTTCCGCGACGGCGCGGCGAGGGGCCGGGGCCGTGACCAGGTCCAGCAAGCCGACGCCGGGGTGGTCGGCGCCGTCGAGGCCGCGGAAGCGGGTGCCCAGGATCTGCAGGCCGGCGCACACGCCGAAGACCGTCGCGCCCGACTCCGCGGCGCGCGATAGGCCGGGTGAGGCCAAAAGGCGGCGCGCGGCCAGCACCTGCGCCGTGTCCTCACCGCCGCCGAGCAGATATACGTCCAATGTGGACGGCACCGCGCTGTCCAGCGCCACGGGCACGACCTCCGCCTCGTGGCCGCGCCACTGCAACCGCTTGCACAGCACCTGCGCGTTACCGGAATCCCCATAGGTGCCAAGGACCTCGGGCAGCAGCAGTCCGATCCGGACGGTCGAGTCAGCCACCGGGGAGCCGGTCCACCAGGTCGCGGAAGGCGGTGTAGTTCGCGACGATCTCGACACCACCCGGCGGCAGGGAGTCGATGGCGCGCACCGGATCCGCGGCAGTCCAGTGCGCCACCTCCGCGTAACACAGCCGCACGGCGAGGTCCGCCGAGCGCTCGCCGGTGACCACGACCTGGCGGCCGCGCAACCGCTCGAAATGGACGTCCCACAGCCAGGACAGGTCCCGCCCGTCGGCCTCCTGCGCGTTGACCGCGACGACCACCGGGGTGTCCTCGTCCAGCACTCGCAGCGTTTCCGCCCAGCCGGCCGGGTTCTTGGCCAGCATGAGCCGCACCGAATGGCGCGTGCGGCGCACGGTCCGGTAGCGGCCGCCGATGTCGGTGATCGTCCGCAGCCGGGCCGCGGCGGTGTGCGGCGGCACGCCGACGCAGTGCGCGGCCGCCAGCGCCAGCGCCGCGTTGGCCCGGTTCGCCTCGCCGGGCAGCCGCAGGTCCAGGTCGACCTCCCGGCCGCCGGGGGTCGTCACCAGCTCGCCCTCCAGCACCCAAGACGGCTGCGGGCGCGCGAAACCGCACTCGCAATGCCAGGTCGCCGCCGCGTGTTTCACCGCGCTGCCACAGCGCGGGCACGTCGTCGAGTCCCCCGACCAGCGACGGCCCGTGCCCACCCACACCGGACGCGCGGCGGCCGACGCGGCGGACGTCACGAGCACGTCGTCACAGTTCGCGACCACCGCGGTCCGCGGCAGCAACGCGATCGCCGCCCGCAGGTCACGCTCGATGCCGCGGACCTCGCCGACGCGGTCGAGCTGGTCCCGGCTCAGGTTCAGCAGCACGAGCACCGCGGGCCGCACCTGCGCGGCCACCCACGGCACGTACGTCTCGTCGACCTCCAGCACCGCATACGGCGCGTCCGGCCGCGCGGCCAGTGCCGCGACGACGCCGTCCGGCATGTTCGCGCCGTCGCCGTTCGACGCGACGTCGGCGAGCGCCTCGAGCGCCCGGGTGAGCATCAGCGCCGTGGTCGTCTTGCCGTTGGTGCCGGTGACGAGCACGACGGTGCGTTCACGGCCGAGCCGGCTCAGCACGTCCGGATCGAGCTTCAAGGTCACCCGGCCGCCGATCACCCCGCCGCGGCCGAGGCCGGTGGCGCGGGAGAGCCGGGCAGTCAGCCGCCCGGTGGCGACGGACATGCGGGTACGCAAGTGGGTGGAGGGCATCAGAGCCAGACCATGACTCCCAAGCGTTGTGATTTCCCTGAGAGCGTGACTCCAGTCTCACCGCCGAGTTTGTTAGTTTCCCTAACGATCGGAGGTTGAACCATTCAGGGCAACTCTCAGCGTTGTTCAAGAGAGGAATGTGAAAGATCTTCCGCCCATACATCGGAGGTGTTACCGTCCAACCCCGCCTAGCGGAAACACGTACCGCTGAACGGGAAGACGATCTGGTGGAGGCCGACGTGGACACGGAACGCGGGCTGGAGCAGAGCGGCACGCTGGAGCGCGGACTCGCCGTGCTCGAGCACGTCGGGCAGCACCAGGAGATTTCCACCAACGCGATCGCGCGGCAACTGGGACTTTCCCGCAGCGCCGCGTACCGCATCGTCGGGACCCTGAAAAAGCTCGAATACCTCGAGGCGGACAGCGTCACCGGGCGCGTGCGCCTGGGCACCCGGCTGGTCGAGCTGGGCGCCCGCGCGATGGCCGCGACCGACCTGCACCGCTGCGCGCCGCGCTACCTCGCGTCGCTGGCCGAGCGCTCCGGTGAGACGACCTACCTCGCGGTGCCGGACAACGACGCCATGGTCTACGTGGCCACCGAGCGCAGCGCCAGCGCCGTCACGCTCGCCTGCCGCCTCGGCACCCGGCGCCCGCAGCACGCGACGTCGCTGGGAAAGGCCTGGCTCTCCGCGCTGCCCGAGCCCGACCGGCTCGAGCGCATCCGCCGGATGAAGCTGGACAGCCTGACGCTCAAGACGATCATCGATCCCGGCCGGCTCCTGGACGACCTGGCGAAGGCGAGCCGCCGCGGCTGGGCGATCGACGACGTCGAGAACGAGCCCGACGTCGGCTGCGTCGCGGCCGCCGTGCGCGACCACTCCGGCCGTCCGATCGCCGCCATCAGCATCGCGGGCCCGGCGCAACGGGTTCTGCGACGCGTCGAGGAACTGGGCGCGACCGTCGCGGGCACCGCCGCGGCGCTCTCGCTCCGGCTCGGTTACGTCCGCAGCCGCTGAGCCCGTTTTCGGCCAAGGAGCAGCGAAGGAGCTGACCCGTGACCTGGATCCAGGACTATCAGCCGGCGGGCGGGCTGTGGTTCTCCGCCCTGCTGGCCGCGCTCCCGATCATCGTGCTGCTGGTCTCGCTGGGCGTGGTCAAGCTGTCCGCGCACCTTTCGGCGGCGCTCGCGCTGGTCACCGCACTGCTGGTCGCGCTGCTGCTGTACCGGATGCCCGCCGGGCTCGCGTTCGACTCGGCGGCCATGGGCGTGCTGTTCGGCGTGTGGTCGGTCGCCTGGATCGCGTTCCACGCCGTGTACTTCCACAACGTCACGGTCACCACCGGCCGGTTCACCCACATCAAACGGGTGCTCGCGGGCTTCAGCGAGGACCGGCGGCTGCAGGCGCTGCTGATCGCGTTCAGCTTCGGGGCGCTGCTGGAAGGCGTCGCGGGAGGCGGCTCGCCGATCGCGATCACCGCCGCGATGATGGCCGCGCTCGGCTTCCCGCCGGTGAAGGCCGTGGTGCTGGCCCTGCTCGCGAACACCGCGCCGGTGGCGTTCGGCGGGCTCGGCAACCCGCTGATCGTGCTCGGCCGGATCACCGCGCCGATCATGCACCTCAAGCCGGACGAGGCGACCGCGGCGTTCTCGTCGATGGTCGGGCGCCAGGTGCCGTTCCTGGCCGTGATCATCCCCGCGTTCCTGGTCGTGGTGCTGGCCGGCTGGAAGAAGATGCTGGAAGTCTGGCCCGCCGTCGTGACGGCCGGGCTCGCGTTCGCGCTGATGCAGTTCGCGGCGTCGAACTACATCAGCGCCAGCCTCGTGGACGTGCTCGCCGCGCTCACCGCGATGGCCGCGCTGTGGGTCCTCACGCGGTTCTGGCAGCCGAAGGCAGTGTGGCGCTTCGACGGCGAGGAACCGGCGAAGCCCGCCGACAGCGCGGAGAAGTCCGAACGCGGCGCTCTCTACGCGTGGACGCCGTACATCATCCTGATCGTGGCGATCTTCGCCTCGCGCATCGGCACGATCTTCGCGCACCTGCCGTCGTGGCTGGACCTGACGAAGCTGCTGCACCGGGCGGACTGGGTGTTCGCCTGGCCGGGCCTGCACAACCAGGTGATCCAGCACGCGCCGATCACGCCCAAGGACACGCCGTACGCGGCCACGTTCACCGTCGACTTCCTGTTCTCACCCGGCACCGTGGCCCTGATCGCGGCGGTGATCGCCGGGTTCGTGCTGGCCGCGAAGCCGAAGCAGCTCATCAGCGCGTATCGCGCCACGCTGTTCCAGATGCGCTGGGCGATGGCCACGATCTTCATGATCCTGGCCATCGCGTTCGTGATGAACTACTCCGGCGCCACGCAGACGCTCGGCCTCGCCCTCGCCACCACCGGCGCCGCTTTCCCGCTGTTCTCCGCCTACATCGGCTGGCTCGGCGTGTTCCTCACCGGTTCGGACGCCTCGACCAACAGCCTGTTCGGCCCCATGCAGGTGATCTCCGCGCAGCAGCTGCACCTGAACCCGGTGCTGGCCGGCGCGACGAACACCTCCGGCGGGGTGATGGGCAAGATGATCTCACCGCAGAACCTGTCCATCGGCGCGACCGCGATCGGTCAGAGCGGCAAGGAGGGATCCCTGCTGCGCCAGACGTTCCTGTGGTCGATCGCGCTCACCGCCGTGGTCGGCGTGATCTCGCTGCTGCAGGCGAGCGTGCTGGAGTTCATGATCCCCTGACGCGGTCCAGGAAAGCCAGCGTGCGCTCGGTCAGCAGGGCGGCCGCGGGCCCGTCGTAGTCGGGCAGGCTGCGGTCGGCGAACAGGTGTTTGTCTCCGGGGTAAAGGAAAAGCTCGGCGTCCGCGACGTCCGCCAGTAACTCGCGGGCCGCTTCGAGGTCACCGCCGTCGACGAAAAGCTCGTCCGCGTCCATGCCGTGGACCTGCACCGGCACGCTCGACGGCCAGGCGTCGCCGAACTCCGAAGCCGGGACGCACGCGTGGAACAGCAGCGCGCCCACCGCGCCGGGACGGGTCTGGGCCAGCTGCTGCGCGGGCATCGCGCCGAGCGAGAACCCGGCGTAGACCAGCTCGCCCGGCAGGCCCTCGACGGCCTCCTTCCCGCGTTCGCGGACCGTGCCGAACCCGATCTTCTGCGCGTACGCCAGCCCTTCGTCGAACGTCTCGAAGACGTGCCCGTCGTAGAGGTCCGGGGTGTGCACGGTGTGACCGGCCTTCTCCAGCGTCCCGGCGAAATCGCGGACGCCGGGCGTCAACCCGTACAGGTGGTGGAACAGGACTGCTTCGGCCATCATTTCCTCCCAGTTTTCAACAGGACGCCGCGCGGTCCAGCAGCAGCGTGCGTTCCCGCGCGTTGCCGGTGAGCCCGGCGGCGCGTTCGAATTCGGTCTTGGCCTCGGCGGAACGGCCCAGCTTCACCAGCAGATCGCCGCGCACGCTGGGCAGCAGGTGGTAGGCCTTCAACGCCGGCTCGTCGAGCAGCCGGTCGACCAGCTCGAGCCCGGCCGCGGGCCCGGAAGCCATCGAAACGGCGACGGCGCGGTTCAGTTCGATCACCGGCGACGGCGTGATCTGGGCCAGACCTGCATACAGGGCAGCGATTCTGCCCCAGTCCGTCTCGTCCGGGGTGCGGGCGCGCGCGTGGCAGGCGGCGATCGCGGCCTGCGCCGAATACGGGCCGTACGCGCCGCCGGCCAGCTCTTCCGAGCGGGCCAGCGCGGCGAGACCACGGCGGATGAGCAGCTGGTCCCAGCGCCCGCGGTCCTGCTCCATCAGCAGCACCGGCTCGCCGTTCGGCCCGGTGCGCGCGGCCGAGCGCGACGCCTGGATCTCCAGCAGCGCGACGAGCCCGTGCACCTCCGGCTCCGCCGGCATCAGCCCGGCGAGCACCCGGCCGAGGCGCAGCGCGTCCTCGCACAGCGCCGGGCGCATCCAGTCGTCACCGCGAGTGGCGGAGTAACCCTCGTTGAAGACCAGGTAGATCACTTCCAGCACCGACGAAAGCCGCGCGACGCGTTCTTCGCCGACCGGCACCTCGAACGGGACGCATCCGTCGGCGAGCGACTTTTTCGCGCGCACAATCCGCTGCGCGATCGTCGACTCCTTGACGAGGAACGCGCGCGCTATCTCGTCCGTGGTCAGGCCGCCGAGCATCCGGAGGGTGAGGGCCACGCGGGCCTGGGTGGACAGCACGGGGTGGCAGGCCGTGAACACCAGGCGCAGCAGGTCGTCCTCGATGTGCTCCTCGTCGAGCACGGCGTCGAAGTCCGGCAGCACGCCTTCGCCGACGCGCTGTTCGCGGCCCAGCTCGTCGAGCTTGCGGCCGAGGTTCTCGTTGCGCCGGAAGTGGTCGATCGCGCGCCGCTTCGCCGTGGTCGTCAGCCAGGCGCCGGGGTTGCGCGGGACGCCGGTCTCCGGCCACTGCTCCAGGGCGGCGACCAGCGCATCCTGCGCCAGCTCCTCGGCGAGCCCGACGTCGCGCACCATCCGCGCGAGCCCCGCGATCACGCGTGCGGACTCGATCCGCCACACCGCCTCGACGGCGCCGCGCGTCCCCTGCGTTTCCACCGGCCCATCACACAGGCCCGCCCGCCCGAGGGCAACCCTCGGGCGGGCGCGCCGTCACCCGGCCCGGGTGAGCTGCGCGGCGGCGGACCGGATCAGTTCTTCGCGCTCTCCGCCCGCAGCTTCTCCTCGGCCTCACGCAGCTCGGGGGTCATGTTCTCGCCGAAGTCCTCGGCCTCGAAGATGCGCCGGATCTCGATCTCGTGGTGGGCGCCGTCGGTGTTCGGCACGCGCTTGACCCACTCGATGACCTCCTCCTTCGAGCGGACCTGCAGGATCCAGAAGCCGGCGATCAGCTCCTTGCTCTCCGCGAACGGCCCGTCGACCACCTTGGGCTCGGCCGTACCGCCGAATTTGACGCGCACGCCCTCGGCGCTGGCGGTGAGGCCCTCGCCGGCCAGCATGACCCCGGCGCGGACCAGCTCCTCGTTGAACTTGCCCATCTCCGTGAGCAACTCGGTGCTCGGGAGCTGGCCGGCTTCGCTCTCTTCACTGGCCTTCATGATCACCATGAACCGCATCGGAAGATCCTCTCTCTCGGTTGGCTTCACTGACGCGTCGATCGGCCGGCCCCTGAATCGACACGGTGGCCGAACTTTTTTCCCGGAGCCGAAACTAGCAGGTCAGACGGCTGCTTGAGGGGTGGAGCGGGCGTGGGAGAATTCCCGCTCGTGGCGCAACTCCCCGACGACCTCCGCTCGTCCCTCGACGGCGAACTGGGCCGGTTCCCCGAAGCACGGCTCGCTCAGGCGGTCGACAAACTCAGCACGCGCTACCGGCAGGGCGACGCCGCGACGTCGCCGATCCTGTCCTCGGAGATCGACGTCGCCGCGTACGCCGGCTACCGCATGCCGGCCACGTACGCAGCTGTCGCCGCGGCGTTCGGCGAAGCAGCGGCTGCCGCTCCGGGCTTCGCGCCGCGGACGCAGATCGACATCGGCGGCGGCACGGGCGCGGCGGTCTGGGCGGCGGCGCAGGTGTGGCCGTCACTTTCGAAGTGCACGGTGATCGAGCAGGTCGCCGGGGCACTCACGCTGGGCCAGAAACTCGCGTCGACGGCGGTTTCCCCTGCCGTCCGGGGCACGACCTGGCAGCGCGGGCTGGTGGACCCGGCGTCGGCCGCGCCGGAGGCCGACCTGGTGACGATGTCGTACGTCCTGGGCGAACTCCCGGAACGCGGCCGGGACGACGTCGTCCGCTGGCTGGCCGCGAAGGCCGGCACCGTGGCGCTGATCGAACCGGGCACGCCCGCGGGCTTCGCACGGATCCGCGCGGCTCGGGACGTACTGCGCGGGATGGGCCGTCGTCTGGTGGCGCCGTGCCCGCACGACGGGGAATGCCCGATCCAGCCGGGCGAGGACTGGTGCCATTTCGCCGCGCGGCTGCCGCGTTCGGGGCTGCACCGTCGGATCAAGGCGAGCACGCTGGGTTTTGAGGACGAGAAGTTCTCGTACGTTGTCGCTTCTGCTGTTCCTGCGGTTTCGGCTGGTCCTACGGTTCCGGCTGGTTCGGCTGGTGTTGCGGACCTGGCCCGCCCGGCTGCGCGAATCCTGCGCCACCCCCGCAAGCACAAGGGCTGGGTACAACTCGACCTGTGCACTGTGGACGGCCTAGCCCCCGGCGTCACAGTCTCCAAACGCCAAGGCCCCCACTACCGCGCCGCCCGCGCCGCCGAATGGGGCGACGCCTGGCACACGGAGGACTAGCCCGACAAACGAGCCGCCGAGCCCTCTCCCGACCCTGGACCCACCCCCGCCCTCCTCTGGGGGGCGTCCCATGCCCAGTCTACCGGCGAGGTCCGACGGGACCCGGGAAAAGCGGGCCTGGAGCTGGAGTTGTCCACAACGGAGGGCGGCTGTGGACAACAGCGGCGGCAGGCAACGGCGGCCGTGGACGGCGGGAACAGGGGCGGGCCACGACGGCGGTGGCGACAGGAGACGGCGGGGGCGGGAGCAGGCAACGGCGACGTCGGCGGCGGCGGGCAACGACGACGGCGGCGGCGTGGAGCGGCGGCGGCAGCAGCGGACCACGACGGCGGCGGACAGCGGCGGTGGCATGCGGTGGCGGCAGGCGGGAGCCGCAGCGACGGGCGGCGGCGGTGGACCACGACGGCGGTTGCGGCAGGCGGCGGCGATGGCGGCGGCCGTGGACAACGGCGGCGGCAAGCAACGGCGGTGGTGGTGATGGCGGTGGCGGCGGTGGTGGCGGCGGCAGGCAGTGGCGGCCGTGGACAACGGCGGCGGTGGCGGCGGCGGCAGACAAGATCGGCTGAAAATCGGCCCGCAGGCCGTGTCCGGATGACCAAAGTGGCTCCGACCAAGCCGTGAATCAGGGGATCACGGAAAGGACACCGGAGTGATGGACTTCCAGAGTCAGTGCGCGGCCATCGTCGGGCAGACCGAGTTGTTGCAGGCCACCGTTGCGGGGGCGGACCTGGGCACGATCGTTCCCTCCTGCCCGGAGTGGACGTTGGGGCAGTTGCTCAACCACGTCGGCGCCGCGCATCGGTGGGCGGAGGAGATCGTTCGCACTCGGGCGGAGCAGTTGCCGCCCGATCAGGAGCTGCGGCAGCTTGGCTCGACCCAGCGACCGGCGTCTTGGTTGCCGGACGGCGCCCGAGAGCTGGCTGACACTCTGCGCGAAGCCGGGCCCGACGCTCGGGTGGTCACACCCGTTCCTGCAGGGCCGCCCCGGGCTGCCTCCTACGCACGGCGCTTCATGAACGAGACGGCCATTCACCGGGCGGACGCGACGTTGGCCGTCGGCGCCGAGTTCACGCTGGAGCACGACGTCGCGGTGGACGCCATGGAGGAGTGGCTGGAACTCGGCTCGCTGCCTGTCATGCTCGATTACTTTCCCGAGCGACGGGCTCTGCTTGGGGACGGCCGCAGCGTCCATCTGTTGCCGACCGACGGTGGGGAGAAGAGCGAGGGCTGGACTGTCGACCTCACCGGCGAACTCCTCGCCTGGCACCACGGCGCACCCACCAAACCCGCCAAACCCGCCGAGCCCACCGAGCCCACCGAGCCCACCGAGGTCAACAAGCACCGCGAGCCCACCAACCCCACCGCAACCATCCAAGCCCCGCTCACCGACCTCCTCCTCATCATCTACGGCCGCCAGCCCGCCAAAACCGCGCACCTCACCGGCGACACCGACTTCCTCGACTTCTACCTCTCCCAAGTCAGCTTCGGCTGAACCTCGTACCCGCGACCGACCCGGCTTCGGTCCCACGCAGGAGGCAGCCGGCCGGCAAAGCAGGCACGATCGACACCATGACCACGCCCGGAGCGCCATGATCGGCCCACTCCCCTGGACCGGCCGCCGTGGGCCGCTCGTCGCCGAGGCCGTCACGCTCGGCGTGCTGGTGGTGCTCGATTCGGTCCTGACTCTCCGAGCCGGGCCGGCCGTGGGCGCACTGGCCGGAGTCGCCATGGTGTTCGTGCCCGGGCTGGCGCCGGTGGTCGCCGTGCTGGCCGTGTTGCGCCGGCGGTTTCCGGACCACACCGCGGCGGTCGCCACCGCCGTCTCGGCGCTTTCCTTGCTCGGCACGGCAATCACGGCGGTGATCGCGGCGCTGGGCGAGCGCCTGCCGCCCCAGCCGAGCACGGCCGAGGCGCTCGCCATAGCGCTGGTCGTGGGCGCGGCCTGTCACCGGCTCGCGCCCAAACCGGCGTTCGTCCAGGCCGCGCTGGGCGGGGTGGCCACCGTGACGGCGCCGATCCTCCGTTACGGGGTCGGCTCGCCCGAGGCGCTCTTCGCCGCGGCCGCCGCGCTGGCCTGGGGCGCCGCGCTGGCCGTGGGCCTGATCCTGCGTGACGCCGACGCCCGTGCCCGCTCCGAGGTCGTCGAGGTCCGCACCGCCGAACGCCTCCGGCTGGCCCGCGAGCTGCACGACCTGGTCGCCCACCAGATCACCGGCATCGTCGTGCGGGTCCAGGCCGCCCACCGCGTCACCGAACGCCAGGGCGGCGACACCACGGCGTTCGACGAGATCGAGACGGCCGGCGCGGAGGCCCTGTCGTCCATGCGACGGCTCGTCGGCACGCTTCGCACGGACGAGGAAAACCTGTTCGCGCCACCGTCCGGGCTCGCTTCGGCCGTGGACCGGGCGGTGCCCGACGACGGCAGCGTCCGCCTCGAGGTCCCCGACGGCCTCGCGGACCTCACCGCCGCGCCCGAGGTGGTCACCACCGTGCACCGGCTGATCACCGAATCGCTCACGAACGTCCGGCGGCACGCGCCGCGCGCGACCGAAGTGCGCGTGAGCGTGGGCCACGACCAGCGGAACAGCCTCACCGTCGAGGTGGTCAACGACGGCGCCGCCCGCCCCGCGCGCCCCGGCGGCTACGGGCTGATCGGCATGTCCGAACGGGTCAGCGCGGTCGGCGGTACGGTTCAGGCCGGGCCGGAGGCCGGGCACCGCTGGCGCGTGGCCGCGCGGCTCCCGCTCGGACCCGCATGACCCCGTCTCCGAGGAGCCCCCAGTGCCGGTTCGCGTCCTGATCGCCGACGACCAGGCGATGGTCCGGACCGGCTTCCGGCTGATCCTGGAGGGCGAGCCGGACATCGAGGTGGTCGGCGAGGCCGCCGACGGCCAGGACGCCGTGCGCCTGGCCCGCGAGCTGCGCCCGGACGTCACGCTGATGGACATCCGGATGCCCGGCATCGACGGGCTTCAGGCCACGAAGCTGCTGGCCGGGCCGGATGTCGCGGACCCGATGCACGTGGTCATGGTGACCACGTTCGGCTTGGACGAGAACGTGCACGCGGCCCTTCGCGCCGGCGCGTGCGGCTTCCTCCTGAAGGACGCCGGCGCGACGCTGCTCATCGAAGCCGTGCACGCCGCTTCACACGGCGAAGCGCTGGTGTCGCCCGCCATCACAACGCGGCTGCTGTCCCACTTCGTCGGCAGCGCCCCGCGTCAACAGTCCGAACCGGACAGTCCGCTGACGCAGCGCGAAGTGGACGTCGTCAAGGCCGTCGCGCGCGGTCAGACAAACGCCGAGATCTGCGAATCGCTGGTGGTCTCCCTGTCAACGGTCAAAACGCACCTCGCCGCGGCCCAGCGCAAGCTCCGGGCGCGCAACCGCACCGAGATGGCCATCTGGGCTTGGGAAAGCGGCCTCGTCCGCTGACTCCGGCCCGGTTTCGCGCGCCCGCGCCACTTTCACCACCACGGTCCCGGCGACGAGGTCGCCCATCCGCTGGCGCCGGGGAGTGAACAGCATCAGCCCGATTCCTGCCAGGCCCCAGGCGAACCCGTCCACCAGCATGAGCACCGTCCGGATCACGAACGCCCGCAACGGGGGCTGCTCGCCCTCCAGCGTGACGATGCGCAGGCGCAGCAAACGCATCGCCGGGGTCTGCCCGTGGTGGCGGTGCGGCCACCAGATCGCGAAGAACCAGAGGCCGGCGAAGTCCAGCACCATCGCCGTGATCGCGACAACCGTGACGAACGGGACCAGCGCGGCCGGCCCCGCCGGGCGGAACAGCAGCACCACCAGCGTCGCGAGCACCAGCAGCGGGACGGCGACGATCAGCTGGTCCAGCACGTATTGGACGATCCGCCGGCCCACCACGCCGAGCCCGCGGCCCTCAGAAGGCCGGGAAGTGGTCATGACCCCATCATCACCGCTGCCGCCGCCGGGCGCGCGCCGGTCCTCGTTCTCAGGGCTGATGGGGCAACGGAAGTTCGTCCTTCGGGCCGATAATCCGCGCCCGCCCGCCCACGAGACTCGGGACCCGATCCGACGGACGAAAGGAACTCCGGTGCGAACTTCCAGAGCAGGACTGGTCGCGGTCACCGCGGCCGTGATGGCGGCCGCGCTGCCCGCCGCGGCGTCCGCGGCCGGTGACCCGCCGGCGCCCTACACCGGCCAGCAGGTCACCTGGGGCACTTGCGCGTTCAAGCCCGCGAACGGCGCGAAACCCGCCCAGTGCGCGGAAATCACCGTCCCGCGGGACTGGGCCAACCCGACGGCGGGCGTCGACCTGAAGGTGTCGATCAGCCGGGTCGCGGCCAGCGGCGAGCGGCAGGGCTCGCTGCTGGTGAACCCCGGCGGCCCCGGCGGGCAGGGCACCTCGCTCGCGGGCGCGCTGGCCGGGCTGGAGCCGTCGGTCAACCAGTTGTACGACCTGATCGGCATGGACCCGCGCGGCACCGGCCAGGAAGGCAGCGCTGACAAGGGTTTCGTGTGCAACGTGCCCAACGGGCGGCTGCCGCAGGGACCCCTGGACGCGCGCGACCGCTCAGCGTCCAGCATCGCGAACCACCAGCAGACGGCGCGCGCCATCGCCGAGTCCTGCCAGAGCGACGCGCTCGCGCCGTACATCACCACCTGGCAGACCACGCACGACATGGACCTGATCCGCACGCTGCTGGGCGACAAGCAGCTGAACTACCTCGGCTACTCCTACGGCACCTGGCTCGGCGCGAAGTACGCGTCGATGTTCCCCGAGCACGCGGGCAAGGTCGTGCTCGACTCCAGCATGAACTTCCAGGGCCGGCTGCAGGCCGACTTCGAGGCGTTCCCGGTGATCGACCAGCGCCAGTTCGACGACGTCTACCTGCCCTGGCTGTCCCGGCAGTTCCCGGCGCAGCTGGGCAAGACCCCCGCCGAGGTCAAGCAGACCTGGGAGCGGATTCGCGCCTACTACAAGACAAAGGGCCTGGCGGCGGACAGCTTCGACCACCTCTTCATCGGCAACGGCAGCCGGATCCAGTGGCTGCTCGGCGTGCTGGTGCTGACGAAGGGCGCGGCCGCGCTCAACGGCACCGCGGCCACACCTCCGGCCACGCTGGCGGACCCACTGGACACGCAGTCCCGGACGACGTTCGGCGTCCCGGCCGCCGATCTGACGGTGGCGAAGGTCGTCGCCGGCACGCCCGCGCCGGACTACTCGCAGGTGGGCGGAACCCGCTTCGCCGTGGCGTGCGGTGACCAGCCGACGCGCTCGTCGAGCTGGTACAAGCACCTCAGCGACCAGCAGGGCCCGGTGGACCCGCTGTACGGCTGGTCCTACGGCATCACCGAGCCGTGCGGCTTCTGGTCCGACGCGCCGCAGCACGAGCTGCCCGGCCTGCCGGCCCAGGTCCGGTCGAATGTCCTGGTGGTGCAAGGGGAATTCGACCCGCAGACCGGGTACGAGCAGGCGAAGGCGGGCGCGCGCTCGGCCGGGGTTCCGCTGGTGTCGGTGGACAATTCGCCGTTCCACGGGCAGTACGCGCTCAGCGGCAACCCGTGTGTCGACGGCTTGGTGAACACCTTCCTCACCAAGAACTCCCGCCCGGACAGCACCACCTGCCCCGGCGTCCCGCTGCCCGCGGAGAACCAGGTGTACCCGGTGCCCGGACCCGTCGACGGCTCGTCGCACGGCCTCGTCACGCAGTTGCAGGACACGCTTTCCACGCTGCGGCAAGACGTTCAGGACGTGGTCAGCAAGCTCAACGAACAGCGTTGACAGGGGCCGCGCTGCTCGACAGCACCTACACCCCGGACTACGCGACGGGGCCGCGGTATTGACAGACCTACCGCACGGTCGGCGGCAAGCTCGTCAGCACGGGCTGCACCACGCCGTCGACCTCGCCGACGCCCGCGCCGGCGGTCCCCGTCACCGGGGTGTGCCCGGCGCCGTAGGCCCGGTCAGTCCCACCGGATCGGCAGGCTCTTCAGGCCGTTCTGGAAGTTCGATCGCAGCCGGACGGGGTCCGCGGCCAGGCGGACCTCGCCCAGCTGGTCGAGCACGGCGGTGAACAGCGCCCGCATCTGGACGCGCGCCAGCTGCGCGCCGAGGCAGAAATGCGGCCCGTGGCCGAAAGTCAGGTGATCGCCGGGGGCGCGCGTGACGTCGAAGGCGTCCGGGTCGGCGAACACCGTCTCGTCGCGGTTCGCCGCGGAGAACCAGACCACCACCTTGTCCCCGGCCTTGATGTCCACATCGGACAGACGGGTGCCGGTGAGCGCGGTGCGGCGGAAGTGCATCACCGGCGTCCACCAGCGCAGCATCTCCTCGACGGCGCCCGGCAGCAGCGAGCGGTCCGCTCGCAACGCGCGGTACTGCTCCGGGTGCGAAAGCAGCGCGAACATCCCGCCAGGCAGGCCGTTGCGCAGGGTTTCGTTGCCTGCCACGGAAAACAGCCAGAACAGGTTCTCGAACTCGTCGATCGAGACGCGGCCGCCCTCGTCGTCGACGTGGCGCATCAGGTTGCTCATCACGTCGTCACCCGGGTGGGCGCGCTTGTGCTCGCCGAGGGCGTTCGCGTACGCGTAGAGATCCGGCATCCCCGCGCGCGTGCGCGGGTCCGGCATCGCGCCGTCCGGCCCGGGCGACGGGCGCACGGCGAGCGCGGCGCGGGCCAGGTCCGTGACCTCCTCGGACCGCACGGTCGCGCTCACCGCGTACTCGGGGTCCTGGTGGCCGATCACGCGGTTGCTCCAGTCGAACATCAGCCGGCGGTCGCGCTCGGGCACGCCGAACACCTCGGCCAGCGTGAGCAACGGCAGGTCGGCGGCGATGTCCTTCGCGAAGTCGCACTCGCCGCGGTCCGCGACGGCGGCGACCAGCCCGTGTGCCCAGCCCTCGATCCGCTCGGTCAGCCTGCCGATCGCGCGCGGGGTGAACGCCTTGGTCAGCAGCCCGCGCAGGCGGCCGTGGTCCGGCGCGTCCATGTTCAGCATCATCCGGCGCACGTACCGCAGGTCTTCGGCGGTGGCCGGGTCCCGGATCTGCGTTCCGCCCAGCTGTGAGGAGAAGGTCTGCGGGTTACGCAGCACGTGCCGGACGTCGGCGTGGCGCAGCACCGCCCAGAAGTCGCCGATCCTGGTCACCGGCGTTTCCCGGCGCAGCTGGGCGAGCAGTTCGTACGGCACACCCGAGACGTACGTGTCCGGGTCGGCGATCGCGGCACTCGACACACTTCGACCCTAGCTCGTCAGGTACTTGCTCCGGGTAGCTGCGGGGGCCGCCTCAGTGCAGCGGATGACGCTTTCCCTGCGCTCACCGTGGGGAAAGCGTCATCCGCTGCCTCCGGCAGCCGCGAAACCCAGCCTTTCCGGACCCGACCTAGCCGCCGAAGGCCGGGTTCGGGCAGGATCCGACTGGTGGACAAGCTGAAGCTCCGTACCGGCGGATCCGGCGAACCGCCCGTGCTGCTGCTCCACGGCCTCGGCGCCACCGGCGCGGTCTGGGACCGGCTCGGGGAGCTGCTGCGGCGTCGTCTGCTGGTCCCCGACCTGCCGGGCCACGGCGGGTCGGCGCCGCTGCCGGGGTACTCGTTCGAGGCGCTGGCGGCCGGGGTCGCCGAGGGCCTGGACGAGGCCGGTCCCGTGGTCGTCGCCGGGCATTCGCTCGGTGGCGTCGTCGCGCTGGAGCTGGCGAACGGGCGGTACGGGCTCGACGTCGCCGGAGTGCTCGCGCTCGGGGTGAAGGTCGAGTGGAGCGCCGAAGAGCTGGCGAAAGCCGCGGCGATGGCGGCGCGCCCGCCGCGGGTGTTCGAAACCAGGGCGGACGCCGAGGTCGCGTACCTCAAAGTCGCGGGCCTGACCGGACTTGCGCCCGCCGACCCCGGCGGCGTCACCGAGGCCGACGGCTGGCGGCTGGCACTGGACCAGGCCGCGTTCGGCGTCGGCGCGCCCGATCTGCCCCGGCTGCTGGCCGGCGCCCGCTGCCCGGTGATCCTCGCCGCGGGCGCGGACGACCCGATGTCCCGGCCGGAGCAGCTGCGCGCGCTGGCCGCCGATTCCGTCACCCTGCCCGGCCTCGGCCACAACGCCCACGTCGAGGACCCTGCCGCCCTGCTCACGCTGCTGGAACGGCTCTCCCCGAGCGAAGACTGAGCGGGCGCTTAGGATGGGGCGCGTGAAAACGGACCCCGCAAGCCTCGGCATGGCCCAGCTGCTCCAGCTGGAACGACTCGAGGAGAACCTGTTCCGCGGCTCGTGCCACCAGGGCTCGCCGCAGCGGGCGTTCGGCGGCCAGGTCGCGGCGCAGGCGCTCACCGCGGCCGGCGCGACGGTGCCGGCCGAGCGCGGCGTCCACTCGCTGCACGGCTACTTCATCCGCGGCGGCCGCACGGACATGCCGATCATCTACGAGGTCGAGCGCACCCGTGACGGCGGCTCGTTCACCACCCGGCGCGTGGTGGCGATCCAGAACGGCGAGAGCATCTTCAGCCTGTCCGCCTCCTTCCAGAAGGCGGCCGAGAGCAGCGAGCACCAGGCGCGCATGCCGGAAGTGCCCGCCCCGGACGAGATCGCCACGATCGAGACCGAGGAGGAGCCGATCGTGCTGTCCGCGATCGAGGCCCGCTTCATCTCCGATCCGCGCCAGGGGCTGCCGGACGTCGGGCGCGGCCCGCGCCAGCGCATGTGGGTGCGAGCGAAGGACTCCCTGCCGGACACCCCGCTGGCGCACGTTTGCGCGCTCACCTACATCTCCGACATCCGGCTGGCCGGCACGGCCTGGCTCCCGCACCGCGACGACCCGGGCACGCCGCAGCTGGCGTCGCTGGACCACGCGGTGTGGTTCCACCGCCCGTTCCGCGCGGACGAGTGGCTGCTGTTCGACATGGAGAGCCCCAGCTACGCGAGCACCCGCGGCCTGGCGCACGGCGAGTTCTTCACCACCGACGGCCGGCTCGTCGCGTCCGTGACGCAGGAAGTCCTGATCCGGCACCGAATCTGAGCCGTCCGTCCACAGAGGACTTCAGTTGCCGAGGCGCACCCGCGGCGCCGGAGACGGTGCGAGCTCCGGGGTCTTGGGCGCCGTGCTGGCGAGGACCCGCGAAACCTTCAGCGTCTCGACGCCCGCGAGAACGGTGTTGGCCAGCCCCAGCACGAGGTAAACGCCGGCCGGCAGAGAGAACGTGAACGGCCGGACGCCGGACGCCCCCGTGAGCAGCGAAACGTGGCAGACCACGAAAACCACCCAGGACGCCGCCGAGAGCACGGCCATCAGGAAGAGCACCGCGCGCAGGAACCGGGTGCGACGCCAGCGCAGCCGTCCCGTTTTCACCAGATCGGGCTGGCTGACCATGACCAGGCCGCAGACGTACCCGCAGAACCCGCCCGCGGCACCGGCGCCGGCGACCAGCGCCGTGGTCGTCTGGTACGCCACCGGAATCCGGTAGGCGGCCAGGATCGCGGCCACGCAGACCAGCAGCCCGAGCGGCAGGTGCGGCCAGCCGAGCCAGGGCAGTTTGCGCTCCATGCGCAGGATCGTCGGCAGGTCGATATCTCGGTACGACCCGGAGTCGGGCAGGGGCATCGCGCCGTTCCTGTTCTTCCGGTTCTTCCGGTGACCGGCGCAGCCTAGGCCAGTGGCGCGCGGGCCGCAAAAACCAGTGACCGTGAAGCGAAGCGGTGGGCGAATACCCGGGCGCGGGAGGTGGCCGCCGTCACCCTCGCCCGCTGGACCACGGGACCGGCCGAGGCCCTGATCAGCCGCTTGATCGCCGCGGGGCCACCGGCGCCGTTTTCTGTCGGTGGTGCTGGATAGGCTCCGGGGTATGAACACCGAAGAAACCACCGTGGCCGCCGAGGAGCTCACGCGGGGCCAGTGGTTCTGGCACGAGCCGGCGCCGGGCCTGAAGTCCTGGCAGCTGCAGGTCGCCGAAGCGGAGCTGACCGCCGACGCCGTCCGCATCATCACCACCGACGACGTCCGCGAGCTGGTCTCCTACCGGCGCACCCGCCGCGTCCGCCTCGCCATGGCCTCCTGACCGCTTTTCCTTACCCGGCTTGGGGAGCCGGATCACTACGACAAAGCGCCTCGGACCGCGATCGCGGTCCGAGGCGCTGGGGGATCTGGGGAAGATTTCCGGTGAGCGGTCACCCGGCGACGGGCCGGCGGCGGTCTGCGGACGGTTCGGTGCTGAACTGGGGCTGGGCGGCGAGGTTCTGCACGGTCCGGGACCGCCGGGCCAGGATGATCATGACTGCCGGGATGAGGACGTCGTAGGCGAGGACGCCACCGACGTTGCCCGGTGCGTTGTCACCGTTGGCGATCCACTGGTACAGGTGGCCGATCGTGGCGCCCCAGAGGAACAACCCGGCACTGATGCCGGCCGTCATCCGCTCGCGGTAGGAGCCCGAAGCGGCCCGCAGGCCCAGGAACGCCAAGCCGAGGTTGGCGAAGGCGATCTCGAACGCGAACGGGGTGCGGGTGAAGCCGATCGCTTCCGCCATGACGTCCGGGATGGTCAGGAACGAAACAGTCATCCACAGGCTGCCGCAGCCGAGTGCGGCGATGGCCCACCACCGCTGCCAGGTTTCCAGCCGGGCGGCGCGGTCCTGGACGCCGCGGGTGCGCACCAGCGCTCCGACGCAGGCGATGACCAGCCAGATGAGAGGGACGGCGGCTTGGGCGAGGTAGCTCGTTGTGCTCATGGGATCGAGTCTTGTATGGTTAATATTAACTCGTCAACACTGAGGTAGGCTGACGTCGTGGACGATGGACTTTCAGATCTGCTGCACCGGGTGGTCTCCCTGATCGGCGACGCCGCCCGCCGGCACTCCGGGCAGGACGCCGAACTCACGTACAGCCAGCTGAGGCTGCTAGGCGCGCTCGAGGACGTCGAGCCGGCCACCCAGCACCGGCTCGCCCAATCGCTGGGGGTCTCCGACCCGGCGATCAGCCGGGCGCTGCGGCCGCTCGAGCAGGAGGGGCTGGTCCGGATCACCCAGGACCCGCTGCATGCGCGGCGGCGGCTCGTCGAGCTGACCGCCACCGGGCGGGAGGCCTACCACGCCAACGGAAAGCCGCTCGCCGAAGCGTTTCGGGTCGCGTTGCTGAAGCAGGGTTTCCCGTACGACCGGTACCTGGCCGACACCGCCCGGCTGGCCGAAATCCTCGAATCCGACTAGCGGCCGCGTTCGCCGCTCACAGGTCCCGGTCGCCGATCATCGACCGCAGTTTCGTCAGCGCGCGGTACTGCGAAATCCGCACGTTCCCCGGCGAAATGCCGAGCGCGACCGCCGTCTCGGCCGAGGACAGGCCCACCACGATCCGCATCACCAGGATCTCCTGCTGCAATCGCGGCAGGACCGACATCAAGCGGCCCAATTGGGCACCGAGGTCCTCGTGCAACGCGTGTGCCTCCGGTTCGTTGAAGACCAGCGGGCGGTCCGGCAGCTCCGGCACCGGGTTCGACCTGTCCCGCGCCACCGCGCGGAACGCGTCGGCCACCTTGTTCGCGGCGATCGCCCGCACCAGGTAGAGGAACGAGCCCCCGCGATCCTGGTACGAAGGCAGCACCTTCAGCACCGCCAGGCACACTTCCTGCGCGACGTCGTCGGCCGACAGGTAGGACAGGTCCCGCCCGCCGATCCGCGCGCGGCAGTACCGCACCACCGTCGGTTTGATCAAGCGCAGCAACGCTTGCACGGCCTCCGGGTCGCCCGTGCGGGCCGCGGTCACGGCGGCCGTGAGATCCCGGTCCAGCGCCTCGGGGCGCGAGGCGGACCCCAGCGCGACGTAGCCGTCGACCGCCCCGTCCGACCCACGAAGCACTAGGGCCGGCGCGCTGCTGACGATTTCCATACTCACTCCCCGACGATTTCCGCCACTGATGAACCGGTAATCGGTGCGCACCGCGGCGCCGTAACACAAACAATGCCGGTGTCACGTTTCTGTCCATTAACCGACGAGTTCACCCGCCGGGAAAGCACCGAGAATGGGAACACACAGGTGCTGATTCACCTACGGGCCGAGGGGAAATCACGTTGGCGGGCGACAGCGGGTGGCGCACTATGCAGGACGGCACACGGGTCAAGTTGCCCCGTAAAGGCGGCACGGTCGCCGTTGTGGCCGCGCTGGCCATCGCGGGCGGTGGCGCCGGGATCGGCACGCTGGGCGGCGCCGGGGCCGGAGCCGGAGCGGACGCACTCGCCGGAAACACCGCGGGCGACGTCGTCGACTCGCTGCCCGGCCGTTCGCTCAAGACGCGCAAGGCCGAAGCGCGGAAGTCGGCGAAGCAGGGGAAGACCGACGAGGCGCTGGGCCGCTTCAAGCTCAAACGGCTCAAGAAGCAGGCCGAGCACGAATTCGACTGCCTCGCGGCGTCGGACGGGAAAGTGCGGGAGTTCCTGGCGCGCACGCCGTGCACCTCGCTGGACCGGATGCTGCTGGCGGTCGGCGACGGGCACGGTGACGCGGCCGTGATCTCGGTCGTGCGAGTGGGGTTCCGCAGCGCGAAACAGGCGACGGCGTTCGAGAAGGTCGAGCGGGTCCAAGGCAGCGGAGACGTGCGGCCGCTTGAGATCGCCGCCGTGCTGGGGCTGACCGGGGTCCGCATCAGCGGCCACCATTACCAATCGCGCCAAGACAAGAGCGGGATGATCGTCGCCGAGACCGAGGCTGCGACCGGCCACGTCGACAACGCCACACTGGACGCACTCGCCGACGTCGCCGTGTACTTCTTGTGATGTCTCAGCCCCGTCAGATAAAGAGAGAGCCGACAAGGGGGCTCGAACCCCTGACCTGCAGTTTACAAGACTGCTGCTCTACCAGCTGAGCTATGTCGGCCTGCGCCGCGAGGCGCGGGGCGAAGTATATCGACCCCCGCGCGCCCGGCCGCGTCAGGAGCGTCGGCTGCCGCGTCAGAACGGCGAAAACAGCGCGCCCGGAGCCCCTGCGGCACGATCGTCGCAGAACGTGGTGGACGCCACTTCCGGATCCGTGCAACGGTCGGGGCCGGACTGCCGATGGTCCTGGCGGACACGACGAGGAGGTGGGATCGATCATGAAGATCAACGAGCACGCCGACCAGGGGGCTCACCGCAGACGATGGCCGATCCTGGAGCCTCCGCACCCCCGCTCCAGCCAGCGCCATCGGCCGAATCTGCTGCGCCGCCGCGCGTGGCACATCCTGGAGGCGCCGACCGCCGAACAGCCCGTCGTCGACGTCGGGGAAACGCTCGGCCCGCAGCCGCCGGACGACGCGACCGTCAACTTCGTCCTCGACCTCGCCCTCCGCATCGGCGAGGTGCAGATGGCCAGCGGCGCCGGCGCGTCCGACGTCACCGCCACGATCCTCGCGCTCACCTCCGCGCTCGGGCTGCCGCACTGCGAGGTCGACGTCATCTTCACGTCGATCACCGTCACCTGCCACCGCGGCACCGACCTCGCCCCCGTCACGGCGCTGCGCGTGGTGCGCTCCCGCAGCCTCGACTACACGCGGCTGACCGAGGCCGAAATCCTGGTCCGCAAGATCGTCCGCGGCAACATGGGCGCGGAGGAGGCGCACACCGAGCTGCAGCGCGTCACCTCCGCACCGCACCCGTACCCGCGCTGGGTCGCGACCGTCGCCTGGGGCGGGCTGGCCGCGTTCATCACGCTGCTGCTCGGCGGCGGGCCGGACATCGCCGCGGTGGCGTTCGTGATCTCCTCGGTGATCGACCGGCTCGGTCGCTACCTCAACCGCTTCAACCTCCCGTTCTTCTTCCAGCAGGTGGTCGGCGGCCTGGTCGCGACGCTGTCCGCGATGGTGATCGTGAACAGCGGGATCCTCACCACGGACAAACCGACACTGGTCGTCGCCGCGGCGGTCACCGTGCTGCTCTCCGGGCTTTCCACCGTCTCGGCGGTGCAGGACGCGATCACCGGCTACTACGTCACGGCCGCCGGCCGCACCATGGAAACGGCGCTGATGAGTGCCGGGCTGATCGCCGGCGTCGTGCTGGCGCTGAAGATCGCGGTGTTCTTCAAGCTGCCCAGCACTCCGCTGCCGGAAGTCAGCAACTCGACCCTGCAGCAGCTGCCGGTCGTAGTGCTCGGCGGCGCCGGCGCGGCCGCCTGCTTCGCGTTCGCCTCGTATTCGACGCTGCGCGCGCTGCTCGTCGGCGCGGCCGCCGGGGCCATCGGCGCGTTCGTCTACGGCGGGCTGGTGCTCCTGCACTTCCAGGCCGTGAGCGCTTCGGCCATCGCGGCGACGCTCGTCGGCTTCTGCGGCGGCGTGCTCTCGCGGCGGCTCCGGGTTACGCCGCTCGTCGTAGCCGTGTCCGGGATCACTCCGCTACTCCCCGGCCTTTCCACCTATCGTGGTCTATACCAATTGGGGGTCGAGCCGGGCGGCAACATCTCCACCCTGATGACGGCCGTCGCCGTCGGGCTGGCGCTCGCCGCCGGTGTTGTCCTGGGCGAATACCTCGCGCAGCCGGTCCGGACGGGGCTCGGCCGGCTGGAGCGGAAGCTGGCCGGACCGCGGATGGCCGGGCCGATGGAGCCGTCGGACCGGCGTTTGGAGTAATCGGTTGGTCACTGTCCGGTCATCCCGTGCGCGATAGGGTTCGGCTGGGGCCGCGACCCGAGGAGAACGAGGGAGCAGCTGTAGTGACCGAAGCGATTGCAGAGCAGAAGAGCACCCCGTCGGCCGATTTCGTCGTGGTGGCCAACCGGCTGCCGGTCGACCTGGAACGCACTTCGGAGGGCGGCCAGCGCTGGACGGCCAGCCCCGGCGGGCTGGTGTCCGCGCTGGAGCCGTTCCTGAGATCGCGCAAGGGCGCGTGGGTCGGCTGGCCCGGCGTGCCCGATGTGGACGTCGACGAGTTCGACGACGACGGGCTGGTGCTGCACCCGGTCTCGCTCTCCTCGGCGGAGGTCCGGGACTACTACGAAGGCTTCTCCAACGCCACGCTCTGGCCGCTCTACCACGATGTGGTCGAGAGCCCGGTGTTCGACCGGGCCTGGTGGGACAGCTACGTGAAGGTGAACCGCCGCTTCGCCGAGGCGAGCGCGGAGGTCGCCGCCACCGGCGCCACCGTGTGGATCCAGGACTACCAGCTGCAGCTGGTCCCCACGATGCTGCGCGAGCTGCGGCCCGACCTGCGCATCGGCTTCTTCCTGCACATCCCGTTCCCGCCGGTGGAGCTGTTCATGCAGCTGCCGTGGCGCGCCGAGATCGTGCGCGGCCTGATCGGCGCGGACCTGATCGGCTTCCACCGTCCGGGCGGCGCGCAGAACTTCCTCTGGCTGGCCCGCCAGCTGGTCGGCCTCGAGCCGACCCGCGGCGCCGTCGGCGTCCGGTCCCGGCCCGGCATGGTGCAGGTCGGCGACCGCACCGTGCGCGTCGGCGCGTTCCCGATCTCCATCGATGCCGCGGGCCTGGACAGCCTGGCGCGCACGAAGGGCGTGATCGAGCGCGCCAAGGAGATCCGCCGCGACCTCGGCAACCCGAAAACTGTGATGCTCGGCGTTGACCGCCTCGACTACACCAAGGGCATCGACCTGCGCCTGCAGGCGATGCACGAGCTGCTGCACGAGGAGCGGCTGCGGCCGGAGGACGTCGCGTTCGTGCAGCTGGCCACCCCGAGCCGCGAGCGCGTGGAGCACTACCAGCGGATGCGCGGCGAGATCGAGCAGATGGTCGGCCGGATCAACGGCGAGTTCGCCCGCGTGGGTCACCCGGTCGTGCACTACCTGCACCAATCGGTCGACCGCACCGAGCTGGCCGCGTTCTTCTCCGCCGCGGACGTCATGGTGGTGACTCCGCTGCGCGACGGGATGAACCTCGTCTGCAAGGAGTACGTGGCCTGCCGCCACGATCTCGGCGGCGCGCTGGTGCTCAGCGAGTTCGCCGGCGCGGCGTCCGAACTGACCAGTGCGTTCCTGGTCAATCCCCATGATCTGGACGGGGTGAAGAACGCGTTGGAGGCTGCCATTACGCTCGACCCCGCCGAGGGCCGACGCAGGATGCGCGCCATGCGTCGCCAGGTCCTCACCCACGACGTCGACCGGTGGGCGCGCTCGTTCCTGCAGGCGCTGGGTGCGGAGCCGGTCGACTGACCCTCCCCCCGTACCGCGCTGGACCTCCTTAGGAGGAGTGTTGACCGCCGAGGCGTTGCCTGCGGAGTTACGGCGCACGATCGTGCAGATCGCCCGTACCCCGCGCCTGCTGGTCGCCTGCGACTACGACGGCACATTGGCTCCGATCACCGCGAACCCGGACGAAGCCCGGCCGCTGCCCGAGTCGGTCGGGGCGCTCAGATCGCTGGCCGGCCTGCACGAGACGACGACCGCGGTCATCTCGGGCCGGGCGCTGCGCGACCTGGCGACATTGTCGCGGCTGCCGTCCGAGGTGAACCTCGTCGGCAGCCACGGGTCCGAGTTCGACATCGGCTTCATCCACGCCCTCGACGACGAGGCCCGCGCGTTGCACCGCCGGCTCGAGTCGGAGCTCGAGACGCTGGTGCTCGACGTGCCGGGTGTGTCGCTCGAGGTGAAGCCCGCGAGCATCGCGGTGCACGTCCGCCGGGCCGAGCACGAGGCCGGCCGCCGGGTGCTCGCCGACGTGCACGACGGCCCGTGCACCTGGCCGGGCGTGTCCACCACCGACGGCAAGGAGGTGGTGGAGCTCGCGGTCGTCCAGACGGACAAGGGCAACGCGCTCGACACCCTCCGCCACCAGGTCGGCGCGACCGCCGCGATCTTCCTCGGCGACGACGTGACCGACGAGAAGGCGTTCGCCCGGCTGTCCGGGCCCGACCTCGGCATCAAGGTGGGCGACGGCGAGACGCTGGCCGGCTACCGCGTGCCGGACACGGTCGACGTCGCGCTCGTGCTCGCGTTTGTGCTGGAAGAGCGGCGGAACTGGCTCTACGGCGAGTCGGCGCCGCCGATCGAGCGGCTTTCGATGCTGGCCAACGAGCGCTCGGTCGCGCTCGTCACGCCGGACGCGAAGCTGACCTGGCTCTGCCACCCGGGCCCGGACGCCCCCGCGGTGTTCGCCGACCTGCTCGGCGGGCCGGGGGCCGGGGTCTTCTCGATCAAGCCGCACCGCAACGGCCTGCCGCTGGGCCAGCGCTACCTGCCGAACACGATGACGGTGGAGACGCGCTGGTCGCGCCTGCTCGTCACGGACTACCTGGAGCCGGAAAGCCCTTCGCACCGCACGGACATCGTGCGCGTGATCTCGGGCGAGGCGGCGGCGCAGGTGGTCTTCGCGCCGCGGCCGGAGTTCGGCGGTGTGCCGGTGAAGCTGGTTTCGGAGGGCGAGGGCCTGCGGGTGCTGGGCACGTCGGAGCCGTTCGTGCTCCGTGCGCCGGGCGTCGAGTGGACCATCACCTCCGACGGCCTGCACGACACCGCGACCGCGCTGGTCCAGCCGAAGCCCGACAACCCGGTGGTGCTGGAACTCCGTTGCGGCACCACGGACCTGGCCGCCCACGAACTGTCCGAAATGGACCGACGGGACCGCGCGGGCCGCTACTGGAGCGACTGGGCGGCCAAGCTGAAGCTGCCGACGGTGCAGACCGACCTGGTCCGGCGCTCCGCGCTGACCCTGCGCGGCCTGGTCAACACCGACTCCGGCGGCGTGCTGGCGGCCGCGACCTCCTCGCTGCCGGAGGAGATCGGCGGCGTCCGCAACTGGGACTACCGCTACTGCTGGGTCCGTGACGCCGCGATGACCGTGCGCGAGCTGGTGCACCTCGGCTCCACCGAGGAGGCCGAGGGCTACCTGAAGTGGCTGCACGGCGTGCTGTCCACTTTGGCCGGTCCGGAGCGGCTGCACCCGCTGTACACCTTGTCCGGCAGCGTGATCGGCGCCGAGGCGGTGATCGAGTCGCTGCCCGGGTACGCCGGCTCTCGGCCGGTCCGCGTCGGCAACCTGGCCAACCACCAGGTGCAGCTGGACGTGTTCGGCCCAGTGGTCGAGCTCGTCGCCACGCTGGCCGAGGTCCGCGGCGAGCTGCGTGACGAGGACTGGCAGATGGTGCGCGCGATGGCCGAGGCCGTCACGCGGCGCTGGAACGAGCCGGACCACGGCATCTGGGAGGAGCGGCACGTGCCGCGCCACCGGGTGTACTCGCGGGTGATGTGCTGGGTGACGATCGACCGCGCGGTGAAGCTCGGCAACGAGTACGGCCGCGACGTGCCGGGGGCCTGGCCCGAGCTGCGCGACCGGATCAAGGCCGACGTGCTGGAGCACGGCTGGAACGACGAGGTCCAGGCGTTCACCACCGCCTACGACGGCACGGACCTCGACGCGGCGTCGCTGTTCGTCGGACTCACCGGCCTGATCGACCCGGCCGACGAGCGCTTCCAGTCCACGGTGACGGCGATCGAGGCCGAGCTGCGCAGCGGCTCGACCGTGTACCGCTACCGCCGCGACGACGGCCTGCCCGGCGGCGAGGGCGGCTTCCACATCTGCGCGGCCTGGCTGATCGAGGCGTACCTGCACACCGGCCGCCGCAACGAGGCCGAGGAGCTGTTCAGCCAGATCGTCAGCTCGGCCGGCCCCACCGGCCTGCTGCCGGAGCAGTTCGACCCGATCGCGGAGCGCTCGCTGGGCAACCACCCGCAGGCGTACTCGCACCTCGGGTTGATCCGCTGCGCGAACCTGCTGGCGGAGAAGGGCTGACGCCGTTTTCCACTTCGAGGGGCCCGTTCCGCCGGTTGGCGGTACGGGCCCTTCGCCGTTAGCACAGCCCGGTGACATGGCCGACGAGCGGTGAGCCGCTCACGTCATGGTCGCTTAAGCTGGGATTCACGGGCATCTGCACGTTCGTTTCGTCTCGGTTCGGAGGTGGGCGGTGAAGCAGTACTACGGCCAGCAGGCCGAGGGGTACGCGCCGCTGCCGCCGCTGTTCGCCGCCCGGGTCCGCGGAGGATCGCTGGTCACGGGGGTCGCGCTGGCCGTCGGCACGATTCTCGTGCTGGCGCTGACGGTGTTCGTGAACGGTCCTTTGCACGGGCACGCGCTGCCGGACGCCTTCGTCGGACGGGTCGCCCTGCTGCTGCCGGCGCTGTCCGTGCTGGCCACTGCCGCGGTGGTGCTGAGTGCCCGCCGCTGCCTGCTGGGCGACTACCTCGTCGTCCCCCGCGCCCGGTTCACCCGCACCCTGCTGCGCGCCTGTTTCACGGCGCTGGTCGTGACCTGCCTGCTGGCCCTCACCGCGTCGGCGCTGGTGGACCTCTGGCACGACCACAACCGCCTCGGCGCCAGCGACCTGCTGGCCACCTGCGCGAACTTCGCGCTGGGCGTGCTCGGTTACGGTGCGGGCCTGTTCTACGTCCGCCCCTCGGTCGCGACGCTGCAACGCTTCAGCGATCACCCGATCTGGTAATCCTGGGCGAAACATCCCCGGTGTCGCGATTCCGACGAAAGCAGGAACGCCCGTGAACGCTCCGGGCCGCTGCGGGCGATACGGGGTATGCAGGTGATCCACGAGGGTCGAGAGCCGGCCGGGCCGGACTCGTCCGACCGGCCCGACCTGGGCGTTCCCGATCCGGGGCCGGTGTTCGGGCAGCTCTTCGACGCGCACGCGCGGTCGATGCACCGTTATCTCGCACGGCGGATCGGCGACGAGTCGGCCCACGACCTCGTCGGGGAGACGTTCCTGGTCGCGTTGCGGCGGCGCGACTCGTACCGGCCCGAGCTGGGCACGGCCCGGTCGTGGCTGTACGGCATCGCGACGAACCTGCTGCGCCACCACGTCCGGAGCGAGACCCGGGCACTGCGGGCGACCGCGCGGCTCGCGCGGGTCGGCGATCGCACCACCGCCGGGCACGACGGCCGCGTCGCGGAGCAGGTCGACGCCCAGACGCGCGCCGCGCAACTGGCGGGGGCGCTGGCCAAGCTCAGCGTGGCCGACCGCGACACGCTGCTGCTCGTCGCGTGGGCCGGGCTCGAACCGTCGGAGGTCGCCGAAGCGCTCGGCGTGCCACCCGGCACGATCCGCTCCCAGCTGCACCGGCTGAGGCGGTGGCTGCGCGCGAACGCGGCCGAAACGACGAAAAACGAGGAGGCGATCGACCTGTGAGCGACGACGAAAACATCCGGCACCTGTGGTCCGAAGCCGAACTCGACGACGCGTTCGCCGCGCTGCACCCCCACGTCCGGACCGACGACAGCGAACTCGACCGTGCCCGTGCGACCCTGCTGCGCGCCGCGGCCGACGCGAGCACCGATAGCGGCGAACCGGCTTCCCGGCCGTCGAAGAAGCGCGCGGGCTCCTGGCGCTGGATCGCCGTGGCCGCCGCGGTCGCCGTGCTGACCGGCGGAGTGGTCGTGGTGAGCAACCTGCCCGGCAAATCAGCGGAGGTCCGGCCCGCGAGCACCCCGACGTCGGACAACCGGCCCGTCGGGGGCCAGTACACCCGCGTCACCAACGACTACACGGTGCTCGAATGGGTCAATCACCGCAGCGTGTTCGCCGTGCGGGAGCGCCTCGAGGTGTGGATCCCGCCCGACCCGGGTCAGGTCTGGAAACGCCGGTGGACGCGGACCGATCAGGTGACGATCCTCAGCGGGATGCCGGCCGACCAGGCGGCGCTGCCCAGCCCCGCGTCGGAGGTCCAGACCGCGGTGGGCGGCGAGTTCACCGAGGCGGTTCCCGGTTCCGTCGGCTGGACCGCCGCCCCCCAGGGCTGGCATCAGCCGAGCGCGGGGTTCGTCGCCGGGCTGCCCGCGAATCCGGGGCCGCTGCTGGCGCAGATCAACCAGGACGCCAAGGACCACCCGTTCCCCGGCTGCCCGGTCCCCTTGTTCCAGCCGATCACCATCGATGCGCCGGCCTCCATCTCGTCCATGTCGAACAGCGCCTCCCCACCGAACACGTCGGACACGTCGAACCAGCCCATCCCGCCGGCCGGCGAGTTCCCGATCGAGGCGCCGACCGGCGCCACGACCACGCTCAATCCGCCCCCGGCGGGGTCCAGCTCCGAGAGATCGGCCGGGCTTGCCCTGTCGGTGCTCACCAGCGGCCTGGCCTCACGGCCGCTGCGCATGGCGCTGGTCGCGACCCTGACGCAGCTGCCCGGGGTGAAGACCTCCCGCACGGGCGGGAACCTGAACCTCGCCCTTTCCGCCGGCGACCACGAGCTGATCATCAACATCGACGTGGAGACGTCCACGGTGCTGCGCGCTTCGACCGTCGCGACGAAGAACGTCAGCGGCCTCTCCGCCGGGCGGGCCATCAGCACTTCGGCCTACCGCTACGACATCACCGACGACGCCGGGAACTGAGCCGCCGGGATCCGGCAATCGGACCCGGGCTACTGGGCGTGGTTGGCGGCGTTCAGCGCACTCGCGACGTCGCCGACCTCCAGCACCCGGATGCCGTCCGGGAGCTTGCCCGAGTCGGGCGGCACCAGCGCGTGGGTGAAGCCCAGCCGGGACGCCTCGGCGAGGCGGCGGGCGACGTTCGGCACCCTCCGGACCTCGCCGGCCAGCCCGACCTCGCCCAGCGAAACCAGCCGCGGCGACAGCGCGACCTCGTGCAGCGAAGAAGTCAGTGCGAGCACCAGCGCGAGGTCGATGGCCGGCTCGGTGATCTTCATGCCGCCGACCGTGGCGACGTACACGTCCTTGTCGCCGAGCTTGAGTTTTCCGCGTTTTTCCAGCACGGCCAGCACCATCGCGACCCGCGCCGAGTCCAGCCCGCTCACCGCGCGCCGGGGCTGCGGCATGCTCGTGCTCGAAACCAGCGCCTGCACCTCGCCCAGCAGCGGCCGCTTCCCCTCGACCGCCACGGTGATCGCCGTGCCCGGCACCGGCTCGGCGGTGCGGCTCATGAACAGCCCGGACGGATCCGGCACGCCGACGATGCCGCCCTCGGTCAGCTCGAAGCAACCGACCTCGTCCGCCGCGCCGAAGCGGTTTTTCACCCCGCGCACCATCCGCAGCGTCGAGTGCTTGTCGCCCTCGAACTGCAGGACGACGTCGACCAGGTGCTCCAGCACCCGCGGCCCGGCCACCGAGCCGTCCTTCGTGACATGTCCCACGAGCACCACCGGCAGCCCGCGCTCCTTGGCCAGCGCGACCAGCCCCGCGGTGACCGCGCGGACCTGCGTGACCCCGCCCGGCGAGCCCTCCACCTGCGGTGACGCCATGGTCTGGACCGAGTCGACGATCAGCACCCCGGGCTTCACGGCGTCGACGTGCCCGAGGATCGCGGCCAGGTCGCTCTCGGCGGCGAGGAACATCTCGCCGTGCACATTGCCCGTGCGCTCGGCGCGCAGCCGGACCTGCCCGGCCGACTCCTCACCGGTGACATACAGGGACCGCCCGGCCGTGGCCGCCCATTGATAGGCCATCTCGAGCAGCAGGGTCGACTTGCCGACGCCCGGCTCACCGGCCAGCAGGACCACCGCGCCCGGCACCAGCCCGCCGCCGAGCACCCGGTCGAACTCGGGCACCCCGGTGGACTTGGCGCGCGCCGATTCGACGTCGACCTCGGCGATCGGCCGCGCGGGCGCGCTCGGCGCCCCGGCCGCGACCCGCGCGATCGCCGGATTGGCCCCGCCACGCTCCTCGAGCGTGCCCCAGGCCTGGCATTCGGGACAGCGCCCGACCCACTTGGCGGCCTCGTGCCCGCACTCGGCGCACCGGTAGACAGTGCTGCTCTTCTTCACCACGCGCCGAGGCTAGCGGTGGGCACCGACAGAAATCAGTGACCCGCCGCGGCGTTGCCCTGGGCCTGGTCGTGGGCCGGTGCGGCGACCGGCAGCGCGACGACCACCGGGCCGGCGTTCTGGAAGGTGAAGGTGACCTTGATCGTCTGGCCCGGCCACAGCGGCTGCTTGAGGTTCTGCAGCACCACCGAGCCGACGCCCAGCTGGGTCGGCGCGGAGGACGTGGGCGCCGCGGCGTCACTGCTCGAGGACGGCGGCGCGGTGTCGGACGGCGGGGCGGTGTCGGACGAGGAGCTGGAACCGCTCGTCGGCACCGAGGAAGAGGACGGCGCGTCCTGCTGGTTGGTGGCCTCGACGGGGTCCGAGGGGCCGATCACCAGCGAGTGGCCGGCGACGATGGCCGTCGAGCCGCTGATCGTGGCCGGGCCGTCGGTCGCGTCGGAGGTGACCGAAACGAGCTTGTCGTCCTGCGCGCCCTGGTTGACCAGCGTCAGCGTGAGCGGCGCGGACTGGCCGGCCGAGTAGGCGGCGCCCTGCACCGGGTACTGCACCGCGGCGTCGCGCAGGACCAGCGTCTTCACTTGCGCGTAGGTGCCGTTGACCGCGGGCTGCTGAGTGTCGGTCTGGGTGATCTGACCGGCTCCGCAGCCGGCGAGCACGAGCGCGGCGCCGAGCGCCGACACACCTGCGCCGAACACGCGGCGATTCTGCAGCCTCACGTCGGAGTCCTTCCATCTCACGGCCTCGTCACGACGAAGACTAGCCGGGGACCCTCGCGTGCGCGGAACCGGTCCGCCTTGCGGGCGCGCCGCCATCGAAGATCAACCGTCCAATTAGGAATTCGCTGGTGTCGATCAGCGCATTCCCGTCACCTGCATGAGCACGGGGCCGGAAGATTTGTCAACCCCCGCCCAGGCCGCTGACCTGCGACGACGATCCCGGGGCACTAGGTGGGCTTCGGAGGACCGTGCTAAGATGGCATTAGCGAAAGGGGCAGAGGACACATGGTTTTCAAGGTCGGAGAGACCGTCGTCTACCCGCACCACGGTGCCGCACTCATCGAAGCCATCGAAACCCGCGTGATCAAGGGCGAGGAGAAGAAGTACCTCGTCCTCAAAGTCGCGCAAGGGGATCTTACGGTTCGCGTGCCTGCTGACAACGCCGAGATCGTCGGTGTGCGTGACGTCGTCGGGCAAGAAGGACTGGACAAGGTTTTCGACGTACTGCGTGCTCCGCACACCGAAGAGCCCACGAACTGGTCTCGTCGGTACAAGGCCAACCTCGAGAAGCTCGCCTCCGGCGATGTGAACAAGGTGGCCGAAGTGGTGCGCGACCTCTGGCGGCGAGAGAAGGACCGCGGACTTTCAGCCGGTGAAAAGCGGATGCTGGCGAAGGCGCGGCAAATTCTGGTCAGCGAGCTCGCGCTCGCGGAGGGCACCGACGAGGACAAAGCGGAAGTCCTCCTCGACGAGGTTCTGGAAACCGCGACGGTCTGACCCCCTGGGTCATCCGGCTCGCCCGGCGGAGGCTCCGGGCAGTCGCCTCTCTACGATCACGACCTGATGAGCCAGCTGGTGCAGAGCGTCGTGTTCGTGACTGTCGCACACCGGACCGCGGATCCAGAGGCAGCTCTGGCCGTGGTGAACGGTGAAGTTCTCCTCGCGCACACCGTGCGGGGGCTGCTCGGCACACCGGAGATCGATCTGGTGGCCGTGGTGGCCCCCGAGCGGTGTGCCGCTGCGTTTTCGGGGGCTCTCGGGGATCTGCCGGCCCGCTGCCGGATCGTCCCCGGCCCCTCGCTCCGGCCGGCTTTCGCCGCCGTTGAGCCAGAACTTTCCCCGGACGCGGTTGTGCTGGTGCACGACGCGCTCCGGTCGTTCACTCCGCAAGGGACGATCCGTGACGTACTGGGCGCGGCCCGGGCCGGCCGCGTCGTCGTCGTCCCCGTTCTGCCCATGGCGGACACCGTGAAGTCCACCGATGAGGCGCGGCTGATCACCGGCACCGTCGACCGCGACGGGCTCCGCACCGCGCAGACCCCGGTCGGCTTCCCGCTGCCGGAGTTCCGGGCCGCGCTCGGGACGGACGACATCTTCGACGCCGCCGTCCTGGCCGGCGCCGCCACCGTCCCCGGCCATCCCGACGCGATGCGCGTCGCGAGTGCTTTCGAACTCACCCTCGCCGAGGCCCTGGTGGCCCTGCACGGTCACGAGGAGCCCCTGTGAACGACCTGCGCGTCGGCAACGGCGTCGACGTCCACCCGATCGAACCCGGCCGCGAGTGCTGGATGGCCGGGCTGTTGTGGCCGGGCGTCGACGGCTGCGCGGGCCACTCCGACGGCGACGTCGCGGCCCACGCGCTGTGCGACGCGCTGCTGTCCGCCGCCGGGCTCGGCGACCTCGGCGCGGTCTTCGGCACCGGCGACCCGCGGATGGACGGCGCGCACGGCGCCGACATGCTCGCGGAGGTCCGCGCGCTCGTCGAAGCGGACGGGTGGCGCGTGGCGAACGCGACGGTGCAGATCATCGGCAACCGCCCGCGCGTCGGGAAACGGCGTGACGAGGCGCAGAAGGTGCTCGGCGAGGCCGTCGGCGGTCCGGTGAGCGTCGCCGGCACGACGTCCGACGGGCTGGGCCTCACCGGCCGCGGCGAGGGCGTCGCGGCGGTGGCGACGGCACTCCTGGTCCGGCCTTGATCGCTTAGGCTGCGAGCCATGGCACTGACTTTCAACGACGCCACGAAGGCGTTGCTCGACGGGAACAACTTCCCCGTGGTCGCGACCATCAACAAGGACGGCTCCGCGCAGACGTCCGTGCTGTGGGCCAAGCGCGAAGGCGACACCCTGGTCTTCGCGACCGTCCGCGGGCGCCTCAAGGAACGCAACATGGTGCGTGACCCGCGGGTGTCCGTCTCGGTCTTCGACACCGGGAACCCGTACAACTACGTCGAAATCCGCGGCCGCGTCGAGATGACCGACGAGGGCGGGCGCGAGCTGATCAACGAGCTGGCGCACAAGTACACCGGCAAGGACTACCCGGCCGAGCCGCCGGAGAACATCCGCGTGCTGGTGCGCGTGATCCCGGAGAAGATCACCGGCAACGCCGCCTGAAGCGAGTTCGCCGCCGGGGGTGAGCCGGACGCCACATCCCGGCGGCGAAACGCCCGGTTTTCTGGCTAGGCTTGGCGCGTGGCCATCAACGCGGTGTTGTTCGACTTCTCAGGCACGCTCTTCCGGCTCGAGCAGAACGCCTTCTGGCTCGACGGGCTCGCCGACGCCGACGGCACGGCGCTCGACGTCGAGGCGCAGACCGAGCTGATGCGGCGGATGACCGCGCCGGTCGGGCAGGTCGTGGAGCTCGACGAGGAGCACCAGCACGCGTGGCACCAGCGCGACCGCGACCCGGAGCTGCACCGGAAGGTGTACCTCGAGGTGCTGCGCCGCTCCGGCGTCCCCCGCCCCGAGCAGGCCGAGGCGCTGTACCAGCGGCTGATCACGCCGGGCGAATGGACGCCGTACCCGGACACCGAGGCGGCGCTGAAGGCCGTCTCGGGCCAGGGCCGCAAGGTCGGGGTGCTGAGCAACATCGCGTTCGACATCCGGCCGGCGTTCTCGCAGCGCGGCTGGGACGCGTACGTGGACGAGTTCATCCTGTCGTTCGAGGTCGGGGCCATCAAGCCGGAGCTGGAGATCTTCCGGACCGCGCTGGACCGGCTCGGCGTGCGCGCCGAGGAGACCCTGATGGTCGGCGACAGCGAGGAGGCCGACGGCGGCGCCCGCGCGCTGGGCTGCGAGTTCGCCCTGGTCGACCCGCTGCCCACGACCGAGCGGCCGGACGCGCTGCTCGGCGCGCTGCGGGCGCACGGCCTGCTCTGACCGGCTCGTGAGTGGCTATGACGGTTCTAACCGTCATGAACACTCACGAGCCCTGCGACCTCGCCCACACCCACCCCGTACCCTCTGGGGGTGGCCCTACACCTCTTCGACACCGCGACCCGTGCCCCCCGGGAGTTCGTTCCCGTCCGCAGCGGAACGGCGTCCATCTACCTGTGCGGGGCCACCGTGCAGGGCGTGCCCCACATCGGGCACGTGCGGGGGGTGCTGAACTACGACGTGCTGCGCCGCTGGCTGCTCCACAGTGGACTCGACGTGCTGCTGGTGCGCAACGTCACCGACATCGACGACAAGATCCTCACCAAGGCCGCCGAGGCGGAGCGGCCCTGGTGGGAGTGGGCGACCAAGCACGAGCGCGAGTTCGAGCAGGCCTACGACGCGCTCGGCTGCCTCCCGCCGTCGGTCAACCCGCGCGCGACCGGGCACATCACGCAGATGGTCGAGCTGATCCAGCGCCTGATCGACAGCGACCACGCCTACGCGGCGGACGGCGACGTCTACTTCTCGGTGAAGTCCTTCGACGGCTACGGGTCGCTTTCCGGCCAGCAGCTCGACGAGGTCCAGCAGGGCGAAACGCCGACGCGCGGCAAGCGTGACTCGCGCGACTTCACGCTGTGGAAGAGCGCGAAGCCGGGCGAGCCCTCGTGGCCGACGCCGTGGGGCGACGGCCGTCCGGGCTGGCACCTGGAGTGCTCCGCGATGGCGACGAACTACCTCGGCGCCGAGTTCGACATCCACGGCGGCGGCGTCGACCTGGTGTTCCCGCACCACGAGAACGAGCGCGCGCAGTCGAACGCGGCGGGCGACGGCTTCGCGCGGTACTGGCTGCACAACGCGTGGGTGACCATGTCCGGCGAGAAGATGTCCAAGTCGCTGGGCAACACTGTGTCGATCCCGGCGATGCTGGAGCGCTACCGGGCGCCCGAGCTGCGGTACTACCTGGTGCAGCCGCACTACCGGTCGACGGTCGAGTACTCCGACGGCGCGGTCGCGGAGGCGGCGCAGGGCTACCGGCGGATCGAGGGCTTCCTGCGGCGCGCGGCCTCGGCCGGCGAGGTGCCGCTGGGCCAGGTGGCGCCGGAGTTCGCCGCCGCGCTGGACGACGACCTCGCGACCCCCGCCGCGTTCGCCGTGGTGCACAACACGGTGCGTGACGGTAACGCCGCCCTCGACGAGGGCGACACCCCCAAGGCGCTTGAACTCGCCGCCTCGGTGCGCGCGATGACCGACGTGCTCGGCCTCGACCCGTTGTCCGCGCGCTGGTCCGAGGGCGGCTCGGACACCCCGGTCCGCGAGGCGCTGGCCGAGCTGGTCGAAAGCCTGCTCGCCGAACGGCAGCAGGCCCGCGCGGCGAAGGACTTCGCGCGCGCGGACGCCGCCCGTGACCGCCTGGTGCAGGCGGGCATCGTGGTGGAGGACACCCCGAACGGTCCGCAGTGGACGGTCAGGAACTCCTGATCGCCGCTGCGGCGGATTAAGGACTCGTTACATGGCAGGCAACTCACGGCGTCAGGGCGCCATCCGCAAGACCGGCACCAAGAAGGGCCAGGTCGTCGGCTCCGGCGGGCAGCGGCGCAAGGCGCTGGAGGGCAAGGGCCCCACGCCCAAGGCCGAGGACCGGCCCGGGCACAAGGCGTACCGCGCCGCGAACGCCGCGAAGACGCGTGAGCAGTCGCGGCAGAAGAAGGCCGACAAGCCGGAGCTGATCGCGGGCCGCAACCCGGTCGTCGAGGCGCTGCGGGCGGACGTCCCGGGTGTCGCGCTGTACGTCGCGCTGAACATCGAGATCGACGACCGCGTCAACGAGGCCGTCCGGCTGGCCGGCGACAAGGGCATCTCGATCCTGGAGATCCCGCGCGAGGAGCTCGACCGCAAGACGAACCGCGCGATGCACCAGGGCCTGGGCTTGCAGGTGCCGCCGTTCGAGTACGCGCACCCGGACGACCTGATGACCGCCGCGCGCGATTCGGGCAACACCCCGCTGTTCGTCGCGCTCGACGGCGTGACGGACCCGCGCAACCTCGGCGCCGTCATCCGCTCGGCCGCCGCGTTCGGCGCGCATGGCGTGCTGCTGCCGGAGCGCCGCAGCGCCGGCATGACGGCCGTGGCGTGGCGCACAAGCGCGGGCACGGCGGCGAAGCTGCCCATCGCGGTCGCCACGAACCTGACGCGCCAACTGAAGTCGTGGGCGTCGAGCGGCCTGATGATCGTCGGCCTCGACGCGGACGGCACCGTGGACATCGACGCGCTGGACCTGGCGTCGGAACCGCTGGTCGTCGTGCTGGGCTCGGAGGGCCGCGGCCTCTCCCGCCTGGTCCGCGAAACCTGCGACGCCACCGTCTCGATCCCGATGGCGGCCGGCGTGGAATCCCTGAACGCCTCGGTCGCTGCCGGTGTGCTGCTCGCGGAGGTCGCCCGTCGGCGCCGTTTGGCCGGGCGCATCTGACCCCTGTTCCACCTTCTGGCCTGTCCCCCTGATCCAGGGCGACGGGCCAGATCTCTCTCCGCTCCCCACCGCCCCATCCACAGCCCGCTCCGATTGTGGACAACTCCGCCCTCCATCCCGCTCTCGGCAGTTCCCGTCGGCCCCCGCCGATAAACTGGACTGGGGACGCCCCCCGGAGAGGGTGGGGGCTGCGTTCCAGGCCGGGGCAGGCGCAGGGGCAAGGACTGCGGTCCACGGCCGAAGCCGGGACAGCGTTCGCGACGGGGTGGCGTTCGGGAGTCGACCGACGCTGGTGGACACGCTCCGTGATTCGCGCGTGATACTCCGGGCTTCGCTCCACCGCGACACCCACTCGGGCTAAGGTCAGCTCCGGAACCGAGGGGGTCCGCTACCGATGTCGTTCGTTTCGCCGCTGTTCTTGTGGTACTTCATGCCCACGGTGCTGGTCGCCGTGCTGGTGTGCCCGCGGAGCTGGCGCAACGGCATCGTCGCGGTGGCGAGCCTGCTGTTCTACGTGATCGGCGCCGGACCGTACATTTTCCTGCTGCTGCTGTGCATGGCGGTCAACTTCTTCGCCGGGCCCGCGCTCGAGCCGAGCCCGTGGGACCTGCGGGGGACGCGGCGCCGGCGGATCCTGATCGGCGTCGTCACGCTCGACGTGCTGGTGCTGGTGATCTGGAAGTACGCGGGGTTCGCGACGCAGCAGATCGCGGCCGTCTCGCACTGGTTCGGCGGGGACCTCGGCGTCGCCAACATCGTGGTGCCGATCGGGATCTCCTTCTACACCTTCCACCACATCTCGTACGTCGTGGACATTTACCGCGGCGAGCGGCGCGCGCTGCGCAACCCGGTGGCGTTCGCGGCGTACATCGCGATGTTCCCGCAGTTGGTGGCCGGGCCGATCGTGCGGTACCGCGAGATCGCGGACCAGCTGCCGCAGCAGCGTTCGCACCGGCTCGACGACATCGCGGCCGGCTTCCCGCGGTTCGCGCTGGGGCTGTGCAAGAAGTCCATCGTCGCCGACTCGCTCAGCCCGATGGTCGAAGCGTGCTTCGCGACGCCGCCGGACCAGATGACGTTCGCGACGGCCTGGCTCGGCGCCATCGGCTACACCCTCCAGCTGTTCTTCGACTTCTCCGGCTACTCCGACATGGCCATCGGCCTCGGCCGGATGCTGGGCTTCCGGCTGCCGGAAAACTTCGCCCGCCCGTACTCGTCGGTGACGATCACGGAGTTCTGGCGCCGCTGGCACATGTCGCTGTCCCGCTGGTTCCGCGACTACGTCTACATCCCGCTGGGCGGCAACCGCGCCGGCGCCGGGCGCACGTACCGCAACCTGTGCATCGTGTTCGTGCTGACGGGTTTCTGGCACGGCGCGCAGTGGACGTTCCTGATCTGGGGCTGTTACCACGGCGCGCTGCTGGTGATCGAACGCCGCTTCAACCTCGCCGAGACGCCGGCGGGCCCGGTCGCCCGGATCGCGCGCCGCGCGCTGACCCTGCTGCTCGTGGTGTTCGGCTGGGTATTCTTCCGCTCGGCCGACCTCGGCCATGCGCTCGCCATGATCGGCCACATGCTGCTGCCGGACTTCGGCGGCCTCGGCGACGTCGTCGAAAGCGCGCTGACCAACCAGCGGCTGGTCATCCTCCTCGCCGCGCTCGCCGTTTTCTTCCTCCCGGCGCACCCGGTCACCGGCCCACTGCTGGAATCCTCGCGCAGCCGCGGCGCGACGGCCCTGCGCGTCGGCGTGATGACCGTCGGCCTCGTCTACGCCGCCATCCTGGTCGCGACGGGGACGTTCAGCCCATTCCTCTACTACCAATTCTGACCGCAAAGCCGCGGTGACTGTCTGCATTCGGTGACACGGGGGCACCGGCTGCGCGGGGAGGTCCGCCCGCGTCCCTCCGACGGGGTTTTCGGCGTTTCGGAGAAAACCGCAAAACGTGAAAATCCTTGCCCAGAGTCACCTCGAACCTGGAATATTGTCCCCCGAATTTCTTATTTCGCCGGTCACCCCAAGCGCGTAAAGTAACTCCCCGCGCTCGAACCGATACGCAACGCACTCGTCCGTTCGAGTGGTTCAAGGAGGTGAACCGTGGTCGCGGAAGCCGGCCGTCCTCACCGAAGCTCACTACAGGAGATCTTCTGGACCCGCACCACGTTGTTACTGACCGTGCTCGTCGTGATCGCGGTATTGAGCCTGTGGATCTCCAGCATGATGGACGCCGGCACGGGTAAAACGCTCGTCACCTCCCTGGGCACCGGCACGCTGATCTCCGCGCTGGTCGGCTTTGGACAGACCTTGATCACCGCCAGCGCGTCGCAGCGCGCGATGGTGACTCCGCTGATCGAGGAGAGCCGGCGCGCGCTCGAAGACCTCAGCGCCGAATACCGGTCGCTCAACAAGGAGTTCTTCCCCACGCACGTGTTCGACGCGACGACGGACCCCGACCCCGCGTTCAACCGGATGCTGATGTCGGACCTGGACAACACGCGCCAGTACTTCTTCCGCGGCTTCTCCGGACGGCACGCGGCCGCCCGGCTTCTGTTGACCCGCACCGATCGTGAGCTGCACGCCGTGATCGCCGACCCGCGCGACGCCGGTTCCATCAGCGGCCGCGCGCGTTACCTGCTGCGGCGCGAGGCGGCGGAAGTCGACTACGAGGCGATCCAGAGCGGCCTGCACGAGGAGATCCACATTGGACTCGTCGGGCTGTTCCTGGCCCGCAGCCGGTGCGCGCAGGTCGACATCACCGTGGTCGCCGACCCGCCGCTGGACCGGCTGGAGATGTTCGACGCCAGCGTGTGGGTCACGCTGTACAGCGACGTGCGCGGCGCGACCAAGCTGTACCCGCGGTCGCTGCGGTTCACCGAGGGCTCCTTCATCTACAACATGGAACGCGCCGAGTTCCTGCGCCTCTCCCAATCGCGGACCGGCCGCCACTTCCGCATCACCTCCGCGACGACGCGGGCCGATTTCCTTGTCCTGTTCGAAAAGATCACCGGATCCGACTTGTCCGAGGAGAACTTCCGTGACTTGGAGGGAAGGTTCCACGCCTTCCGCGCGGAGTTCTCCGCACGAGCCGAGCTAGGGAGCTGAGCCGTCTTGCTCACTCGCTTGTCCCCACTGAACCACCTGGCCACACGGCTGCGCTCGGCGGGTTTCCCGCTGTCCCAGGACTGGCGCACCGTGGACGTCTGGTTCCGAAAATGGGCTTCGCAAACGGCGTTGCGCGATGAGCTGCGCGCGCTGCTACGCGCACCGACCCCGGAGAACGCCGCGGCCATCGCCGCCGGCTCGCGCGAGACGACAACCCATTTCGCTTGGTGCCTAAGGGATAATCCGGACGATCCGTTCTCCTTCTGGCTGCACGAATACAAACCGCAGGAAGACTGGCGCGAGGGCTACGCCGATTCCGTGCACAACCACAGGTATCACTTCTGCACCACCATTCTCCGCGGCAACTACCTGCACGAGCGATACTCCACGACCTGCGACGGGGAAAGCGGCCTGATCACGTCCGCGCAACTCCGGCGCCGGACGCTGTGCCAGGCGGGCGCTTGCTCGATCATGCTCGCCGACGAGTTCCACCGGATTCCCGAAGCGGCCGAAGGAACCATGACTTTCCTCGTGAAATCACGCCCCGTGAGCATTTCCAGTCTCTCGTACGACCCGGCCACAGGAATCGGGCATCGTCACGTTCCGGTGGAGGTCCGATTGGGGGACCTGGCCGACCGACTCTAGCTACACCCCGCCGTCACGGGCGCATACCATTGCTCCACCCGCTTGAATGCCGAAGCCGGGATCGGAGAGATGTATGCGCGCGCAAAAGAACACCGTTCAGCCGACCGTCGCCGCAACGGCCATCGCCGCGGCCACGATCGCCCCCGCGACCGTCAGCGCGGTGGAGCACCGGGTCCAGCAGCTGTGCTGGCGGTACGCCGAACGGCTGCCGTTCCACGGCTGGCACCACGTCAGCTTCGTCCGCGCCAAGGCGGTCAGCTTCGCCACGGCCAACGGCGCCGACGCGGCCGTGGTCGAGGTGGCCGCCCTGGTACACGACGTGAACTACCTCGTCCTGCGCAACTCGCCCGCCGCCGCCGGCAGCGACCTGCGGCTCGGCCTGCTGGCCGACTGCGGCGTGCCCGACGACGTCGCCGGCTGGATCGACGACCTGATCGACGAGGCCGAGATGGCCAACCGCGGCCGGGACATCTCGCTGGAAGCGCAGGCATTGAGCGACGCCGACACGCTGTTCAAGGCGCTGCCCGTGACTCCCGTGGTGCTCGCGCACCGCTACCTCGAAGAGAACGACATCAGCCTGCGGGACCTGGCCCACAAGATCGTCGGCGAGCAGTGCGACGTCCACGACAGCGGCTACTACTTCTACAACCCGGAGGCCAGCGCCACGTACTCCCGCTGGGCCACCGCGAACCTCCAGTTGTGGCGCTGCATCAAGGAAGCCGTGGACGACCCGACGGTGGTCGAGCTGCTCGACGCCGTGCACGCCGTGGACAGCACCCTCGCGGCGTCCTGACCCGGTTCGTTCAGCCCTGGCCGTATCCCCTCAGCTTCTCGACGACGTGCTCGACCTCCGCGGGCGGCAGCAGCGTCGGGCTGCCCGCGGACCGGGCCAGCAGCCACAGCCGGCAGACCCACTCGAGCTGCTGCACCCGGTGGTACGCCGCGCCGAGGCTGTCGCCGTACGCCACGGTGCCGTGGTTCGCGAGCAGGCAGCCGCGGCGGCCGTCGAGGGCCTTGAGCATCGACGACGCCAGCTCCTCCGTGCCGTACGTCGCGTACTCGGCGACCCGCGCGGTCGGCCCGATCGTCGCCAGGATGTAGTGGATCGGCGGCACCTCGTCGAGCAGCGTCGAGACCGCGGTGGCGTGCACCGAGTGCGTGTGCACCACGGCCGTCACCGAAGCGCCGTCCGGGTCCACTGCGCGGTTGTAGACGGCCAGGTGCATCGGCAGCTCGCTGGTCGGCTTCAGCTCCCCCTCGACGATCTCGCCGTCCAGCCCGACCACGGGGATGTCGGCCGGCTCGAGCCCGGCGTAGTCGACCCCCGTGGGCGTGACGGCGACCAAAGCCCCGTCTCGCGCCGACACATTGCCGGACGTCCCGACCACCAGCCCGTCGGCCGTCATCCGGCGGGCATACTCACAGACCGCCGCCCGTTCCTCCGCCAGGATCATTCACAGCCTCCAGAGACCACGCGCGGCGGACAGGGACGCTTGGTAGTCGGCGTAACCGCGCTCGTACGCAGCCACATTCTCGGGCCGGAACTCGACCACGCGCGAGTTCGCCGCCCACCGCTCGCGGTCGAACGGCGTGCCGAGCGCCGCCGCGGCGGTGAGCACGGCGCCGCGCGCCCCCACCCCGGGATCGCTCGGGATGACGATCGGCCGGCCGAGCACGTCCGCGAAGATGCGGATCCACTCCGGTGACCGCACTCCGCCACCACAGGCGTACAACCGCCCCGACAGCCCAGCCGCCTCGAAACAATGCCGCGCCGCATAAGCGATCGACTCGCACAGCGACCGCACCAGGTCCGCCCGCCCGGTCTCGAGGCTGATCCCGGCGAACTGCGCCCGCGCGCCGGCGTCGACAAACGGCGCGCGTTCCCCGGACACCGAAAGGAATGGCAACGCCCGGGCCCCGCGCGCACCCGGCTCACTGCTCGCCAGCAGCGGGTCGATCTCGGCGACATCGATGCCCAGCAGCGCGCACACCCAGTCGATGCCCGCGGTGCCGACCATCGCCGGCATCGCGCGCAGGTACTCGGCCTCGTCCGGGGTGCACAGGAACATCCCGGCCGGCTCGCCCTCGGCGTCGAACGTGGTGTCGGCGGTGAGCACCTGGCACGCCAGCGTGGTGCCCGCGGTGAGGATGCCGTCGCCGGGTTCCCGCACGCCGGCCCCGATCGCGCTGGCCGGCAGGTCGAACGGCCCGGCGGTGACCGGCAGCCCTGCGGGCAGGCCGAGCAGGGCCGCGCCGCGCGCGTCGAGCCGGAACACCGATTTGGCCGGCGCCGGCTCGGCGAACAGGGCCCGCCGGTGGCCGAGCCCGCAGGCCTCGATGGCCGCCTCGTCGTACCGCCGGGTGACCGGGTCGAGGAACGGCAGCGACGCGTCGGACACGTCGACGGTGATCTCGCCGGTGAGCCGCTGCAGCACCGCGTCCACGCAGTAGCCGGCCACGACGGCCCGGTCGAGCGCCTCGGGCTCGTGGGTGTCCAAATAGGACATGATCGCGGCGGCGCAGCCCGGGAACATGCCGGATCCGGTGCGGCGGAAGACTTCCCGGGTCACTCCCTCGGCCTGCCACCGCGCCAGCAGGCTGTTCGCCCGGCCGTCGAGCCAGGAGATCGCGGGCCGCACCGCGGCTCCGGACTCGTCGCGCAGCCACATGCCGTCGCCCTGCCCGGTGAGCGCCAGCGCGGTGACCGGGCCCGGCAGCCCGGCGGCGACCTCCCGCACCACTGTGACGACCGTGGCCACCACCTGGTCGAGGTCCTGCTCGACCAGGCCGCCGGCGAGGTGGTGCACCTCGGACGGCGTGCACGCGCTCGCGACGGACGTCCCGTCCTCGTCGAACACCACGGCCTTGGTGAGCGACGTGCCGATGTCGACCCCGACGATCACGGCTGCCGCCCGAGCACCTCGGGGTTGGCGAGGTTCGCCAGTCGCTCGCCGCGGGCGTACCGGCCGACCTCGGCCGCCACGATCGCGGCCGCCCGCTCCGCCGTCTGCCGGCTCGCCCCGGCCAGGTGCGGGGTGGCGATCACGTTCGGCGCCTCGCGCAGCGCCCAGTCGGCGGGCGGCGGCTCGACGTCGTACACGTCCAGCGCCAGCGCGCCGAGCTTGCCCGAGCGCAGGGCTTCCGGCAGCGGCGCGTAGTCCAGCAGGCCGCCGCGGGCGGTGTTGACCAGCACGGCGCCGTCGGGCAGCAGGGCCAGCTTGCTCGCGTCGATGAGGTGCCGCGTCTGCTCGGTGAGCCGCGCATGCAGGCTGACGACGAAGCTGCGGCGCAACAGCTCGTCCAGCTCCACGACTTGAGCGCCGTCGGCCGCGATCGCCGCCGGGTCCGCGAACGGGTCGGCGACCAGTACCTCGGCGCCGAACGCGAGCAGCACCTTGGCGACGCGGGAGCCGATGGCCCCGTAGCCGACGAGCCCGACCGTCGTGCCGCCCAGTTCGAGCCCGGCCTGGTCGTACGCGTAGTAGTCGCCGCGCCAGGCCCCGCGCAGCAGCTCGGCCGACGAGGTCGCGATCCGCCGCATCGCGGCGAGGATCATGCCGACCGCGAACTCGGCCGCCGCACCGGCATTACGACCCGGCGCGTACGTCACCGCGACACCGGCCTCCGTCGCCGCGGCGAGGTCGACGTTCACCGGCCCGCCCCGGCACACCGAAACCAGTTTGAGCCCCGGCGCGGCCGTGAAAACCTGCTTGGTGAACGGCGCCATCTGCGTCACCGCGACCTCGGCGCCCGCGAGCGCCTCGATCACCTGCTCCTCGGTGCCACTGGCTTCGAGCACCGTGCCGACCGGGCCGAACGGCTCCACCGGCCACGGCAGGGCCAGCTCGGTGATCTCATGCCCGTCGCCGAGCTCGGCGCGGACGGCGCCGGCCAGCAGGCCGGGGCCGACGAAATGGTCTCCCGCAGCGAGAATGTGCAACTCTGCTCCCTCACTCGCTCTGCAATGATTATGCGGCGTGGCCCCGGTCAGCGGGCGTTCTCGTAGTTGGTGATCTGCTCGACCTTGCTCGCGCTGGCCGAGGCGGGGTCGAAGCGGTAGCCGACCCACTCGGCGACGATCTTCTTCGCCACCTCGGGCCCGATCGCCCGGGCGCCGAAGGTGATCACCTGGCAGTTGTTGGACTTGATCGAGCGCTCGGCGGAATAGGAGTCGTGCGCGACGGTCGCCCGCACCCCCGGCACCTTGTTCGCCGAGATGGCCATGCCGATCCCGGTGCCGCACACCAGCACCCCGCGGTCGGCCTCGCCGCCGGCGATCGCCTCGGCCGCGGCGAGCCCCAGCAGCGGATAGGCCCGGTCGTCGCCGGCGTCCGCGACGCCGAGGTCGGTCACCGACTCGACCCGGTCGTCGGCCAGCAGCAGGTCGCGCAGCTGGTTCTTGAGGTCCACCCCGGCGTTGTCCGCCGCCACCACGATCCGCATCAGCCCTCGTTCCTTCCCAGCTCTTCGCCGACGGCCGTGACCAGCAGGGAGAACGAGACCGCGCCGGGATCCGGGTGGCCCTTGCTCCGCTGCGCCAGCCGGGCAGCGCGTCCCTTGGCCGGCAACAGGTGCGCGGTCTCCCCGGCCGCGGTCACCGCCGCCCGCGCCGCCTTCCGCCACGCCTCGACGACGTCTGCCCCGGCCTGCTCGCGCAGCTCGGCGCGGAACGGCTCGATGGCGTCGAGCATCGTCTTGTCCCCCGGCTCGGCTTTGCCCAGCTCGGTGAATGCCCGGACGGCACCGTCGACGGCGTCGGCGAGCACGACGGTGGTGATCTCGTCCGCGGCGAGCCCTTTCAGGCCCGCGCCCGTCTCGGCGAGCAGCACGCCATAAAGGGCGCCGGAGGCACCGCCCGCGGCGTCGGCAAAGGCGGTTCCCGCGGCGAGCAGCGCGCCGGACACCGTTTTTTCGTTACGCCGCGCGGCAACTACGGCCGCGCGCATCCCACGCGTCATCCCGAGCCCGTGGTCACCGTCCGCGGCCACCGCGTCGAGCCGTCCCAGCTCCGCTTCGTTTTCCTCGATGCTCCGCAGCGCGGCGGTGAGGATCCGGTCCACGAGCCCGGTGCCCGGCTGTGTCTCCGCAAGCAATTCGTCCACTGTGGACTCCAGTGGTACCTGCGCCAGCTCCGCGCCGGCGGTGCGGTAACCCGGGGTGTCGCACGGCGCCGCGTACAGCTCGGCCAGTTCGTCGTCGAGCACCAGGATCGACAACGAGACCCCGGCCATGTCGAGCGAGGTGACGAATTCGCCGACCTCGGTGTGCACGGGGCTGAGGCCCGCTTCGGCCAGCCGCTCGTGCACCCGGGTGTACGTGACGAACATTTCCTCGTACTTGGTGCGGCCCAGCCCGTTCAGCAACGCCACCACCCGGCCGCCTTCCGGCAGCTCCGGCAGCAGGCCGTCGACGAGTTCGTCGGCCAGCTCGGCCGCGGAGAGCCGGCCGACGGTGCGGACTCCGGGCTCGCCGTGGATGCCGAGCCCGACCTCCATCTCGCGGTCGGCGACCGTGAAGAGCGGCTCCGCGGCGCCGGGCAGCGTGCAGCCGCCGAACGCGACGCCGAACGTGCGAGTGCGCGCGTTCGCCTTCTCCGCGACCGCGTGCACCGCTTCGAGGTCGTAGCCGCGTTCCGCCGCCGCTCCGGCGATCTTGAAGACGAGGAAGTCGCCCGCCACCCCGCGACGACGTTCGGGCTCGGCCGCCGGGCCGCTCGCGATGTCGTCGGTGACCAGGATCGTGCGGCTGCTGATGCCTTCGGCGGCCAGCCTTCGCGCGGCGAGGCCGAAGTGCAGCACATCCCCTTGGTAGTTCCCGAAACCGAACAGCACACCCGCACCGGTGTCGGCGGCGCGCGCGGTGCGGTAGACCTGCTCGGCGCTGGGGCTGGTGAAGACGTCCCCCACCACCGCGCCGTCGGCGAGGCCCGGCCCGACCAGGCCGGCGAACGCGGGGTAATGCCCGCAGCCGCCGCCGATCACGACCGCGACCTTGCCCGGCCGCGTGCCGCCCTCCCGCCGGATCACGCCGTACGCGTCCGGCACCTTGCGGACCGTGCGGCCGTACGCGGTGACGAACCCGTCCAGCCACTGCCGTTTGAACGTGTCCGCGGTGCCCAAGGTGGTCATGGTCAGTTCCCCGCCGCCACCGGCTCGCCGGCCAGGTAGGCCAGCAGCTTCCGGCGAACGTCGTGGTTGTCCTCGGCCACCGCGCTGGCCAGCGCCAGCGCTTCCGGCTTCGGCGGGTAAGTGGGGTTCGGCAGCGCGACGACGGTGAGCCCGGCCGCGGCCGCCGCCCGGATGCCGTTGCCGGAGTCCTCCACCCCGAGGCAGTCCTCGCCGGAGCGGCCCAGCCGTGCGGCCGCTTCGAGGTAGACATCCGGGCTCGGCTTGCCGCGCGCGACCTCGGCGCTGGAGACGGTGGCGGTGAACTCGGCGGCGAGCTGGTGCTTGTCCAGCACGGCGTCGATCACCCGCCGCGCCGCCGAGGACGCGAGCGCCACCGGCACCCGCGCGCTGACCTCGCGCACCATCTCGCCGGCACCCGGCAGCAGCGGGGCCTCACCCGCCTCGATGGCGGCGATCATGCCGTCGACCACCGCGCGCTCCACCTCTTCGGCCTGCTCCGGCACCCCGCAGCGGCGGGCGAGGTAGGCGGCCCACTCGGGCGCGCTCATGCCCTGCACCGAAGCGGTGTCCTCGGCCGTCCACTCGACCTGGTGGCGGGCGGCGTACGCGACCCAGTTCTCCTCCCAGAGGTGTTCACTGTCGACCAGCACACCGTCGAGGTCGAACACCACCGCTTCGAGCGTCATCCAGCAGATCCCTTCGCAAGAGCCGACCGTTTCACACGGACCATGTTAAATTAACATCACCGATGAGAAGTTCGCAAGGGCGGTTCACACGAAAAGGAGCAACCCCGTGAGCGCACGAGTGCTGCTGGCCAGGCACGGACAGACTGAATGGCACGCCGAGAACCGGTACGCCGGCAGCAGCGAGGTGGAGTTGACGGCGGAAGGGCTTCGCCAGGCCGAAGCGCTCGGGCGATACGCCGCCGAGGTGAAGCCGGCCGCGCTGTTCTGCTCGCCGCAAGACCGGGCGCGCCGCACGATCGCGCCCGCCGCGGAAGCACTCGGGCTGGCCCCGGAAATCGTCGGCGACCTGCGGGAAACCCATTTCGGCATCGCCGAAGGACGCACCCGGGACGAGGTGCGGGCCAGCGACCCCGGCGTGGTCGAGCGGTTCCTGGCCGATCCCGTCGCGGGCTCGTTCCCCGGCGCCGAGAACCCGCTCGCGGCCGCGGAGCGCGGGGCGCGCGCGGTCCGCGAGATCGCGCGGCGCGGCCACGGGCTCGCGCTGGTGGTCGCGCACAACACGCTGCTGCGCCTAACTTTCTGCCACCTGCTCGGCATTCCGCTCGCCACTTACCGCACCGTGTTCCCCCAGCTGGGCAATGCCGCGGTGACCGAACTGGAGATCACCGGCGACCGCACGGCCCTGCTGCGCTTCAACCTGCCACTCGGCACGCGATAATCACGTCATGTCGAGTGAGAAACCGGTCGCGCACACGCGCGAGACCCGTCAGCAAACGGTGGTCGACTACGTGTTCCGCCAGGGCTCGGCGTCGATCAACGCCCTGGTGGACCTCACCGGGGTCAGCAACATGACGGTGCACCGCGACGTCGACGAGCTCGCCCGCCGCGGCCTGCTGCGGAAGTACCGCGGCGGCGTTTCCGCCATGCCGTCGACAGTCTTCGAAAGCAACGCCGAGTACCGCATGAACGCCAACGCCACCGCGAAGCGCCTGATCGCGCTCCAGGCGCTGGACCACGTCGAGCCCGGCATGTCCGTGCTGCTCGACGATTCGACGAGCGCGCTCGCGCTGGCCCGGCTGCTGCACAACGTCACGCCGCTGACCGTGGCCACCAACTACCTCGGCGCGATCGACGAGCTGAAAGAGGTCGACGAGCTGCGGCTGATCTGCATCGGCGGGGACTACTCGAGCACCCACGACTCGTTCCTCGGCATGCAGAGCCTGGAGGCGATCGAACGGCTCTCGGTGGACATCGCGTTCGTCTCCACCTCGGCGATGACCGCGCAGATGACCTATCACCAAGAGCCCGAGATCGTGATGATCAAGCGCGCGATGCTGGCCAGCGCGCGCAAGAAGGTCCTGCTGATGGATGGCACCAAGCTGGAGCGCTCGGCCCTGCACCGGCTCGCGCCACTGGAGGATTTCGACCTGCTGATCATCGACTACGACATCCAGGCGCATCTGGTCGATGAGCTGCGCAGCCGCGTCCGGGTGCAGGTCGCCTCCGAGCGCAAGTGAAGAGCGGGTTTCGCTAACACTCTTGCGTGCGAAGTTAACACGGTCCATGATACGTTGGATTCGACGTCATGGAGGCGTGTATGAACCAGTCGGCAACAGCGGGGTTGTCCCGGCCAGAGGGCGGCTTCACCCGCCTGCTCACGCGATGGGGGCTGCCCGCCCCCTTGTTCCTCGGCTACGTCGGCCTGTTGCTGTTCATGATCGGCGACGGGGTCGAGTCCGGCTTCATCGCGCCGTACATGACGGACAACGGCGCGGGCACGGAGATCAAGGCCTCGTATGTGATCACGGTGTACGGCGTCGCGGTGATGCTGGCGTCGTGGCTGTCCGGCGCGCTGTCGGAGCTGTGGGGACCGCGCCGGGTGATGCTGATCGGGCTGGCCATCTGGCTGGTGTTCGACGTGCTGTTCCTGACCATCGGGCTCGGCGGCGAGAACTACACCCTGATGCTGATCTGCTACGGGATCAGGGGTTTCGGCTATCCGATGTTCGCGTTCGGCTTCCTGGTGTGGATCACGGCGGTGGCGCCCGTGGCGCGGCTGGGCGCGGCGGTGGGCTGGTTCTACTTCGCGTTCACCGGCGGCCTGCCGACGCTGGGCGCGCTGGTCGCGAGCTTCACCAATCCGCTGTTCGGACACTTCGGCACGTTGTGGGTGGCGGTCGGGCTGCTCACGGTGGGCGGGCTGATCGCGGTGCTCGGCGTGCGGCAGCGCACCGGCTTCCAGCGCCTCGCGCCGCCGGACGTGAAACCCGTGCAGAGCCTCGTTTCCAGCGTCTCGATCGCCTGGAAGAACCCGCGGGTCGGCGTCGGCATGCTGGTGCGGGTGATCAACACCGCGCCCGAGTTCGGCATGCTGGTGTTCTTCCCGACGATCTTCATCAGCCAGATCGGGTTCGGCGAGAACCGCTGGCTGCTGCTGGTGTCGGTGATCTACGGGACGAACATCTTCTTCAACCTGATCTTCGGCGTGCTGAGCGACCGGATCGGCTGGCGCACCACGATTTTCTGGTTCGGCGCGATCGGCTGCGCGATCTCGATCCTGCTGCTGTACTTCGTCCCGGTCGCGATGGGCGCGCAGTACTACTGGCTGGCGCTGCTCGTCGGCGCGCTCTACGGGGCGACGCTCGCCGGGTTCGTGCCGATCTCCGCGCTGCTTCCCTCGCTCGCGCCTGAGCACAAGGGCGGGGCGATGGCGTTGCTGAACCTGGGCGCGGGCGCGGCGGCGTTTGTCGGCCCGGCGATCGTGTCGCTGTTCCTCGGCCCGGCCGGGGCCGCCGGAGTGGTGATCATCTTCGCGGCGCTGTACCTCGTCGCCGCCGTGCTGGTGCGATTCCTCAAGCTGCCGAAGGAAACCGAGCAGGCGCTCACGCGTGACGTCAGCCTGCAGGAAGCCGGGGAGCAGGTCAGCACCGCGTGAACGAGCTGATCACCATCGGCATCGACGTCGCCACCGCGGGGGTCCGGGCCTTCGCGGTGGGCGGCGGCGCGGTGCTGGCGACGGCCGCGGCCGAGCTGCCGGCACCGGTGCGTTCCGGGTCCGGCCACAGCGAGCAGGACGCGAGGGCCTGGTGGCCGGCCGTCGAATCGGCGCTGTCGCGGGTGACCGCGGCGTTGCCGGGCGGCGGTGCCGAAGTCGCGGCTGTCGCGGTGGCCGGCACCTCGGGCACGATCGTCGGGGTCGACGCCGAGGGTGAGCCGGTCACGCCGGCGCTGATGTACGACGACCGCCGCGGCGCGGACCACAACGCCAAAGCGGCCGAGCTGGGCGCCGAACGCTGGCGGGCACTGGGATCCGGCGTCGCGCCGACCGCCGCGCTCGGCCGGATCGCCTGGCTGGCCGAGCACACCGGCGCGGTCGCGGTCCGGCACACGGCGGACGTCATCGCGGCGAAGCTGGTCGGCGGCCCCGTCGCCGCGGACTGGTCCCACGCGCTCAAAAGCGGCTACGACCCGCTGGCCCGCGAGTGGCCCGGCGAGGTGCTCGACGGCCTGGGGGTGCCGTCCGCGATGCTGCCGCCGGTGGTCGCGCCGACGACCGTGCTCGGCCTCGTGTCCCGGCCGGTCGGGGGCCTGCCCGTGGGATGCGCGGTGGTGGCCGGAATGACCGACGGGTGCGCGGGCCAGCTGGCGGCGGGCGCGGTGGCACCGGGCCGGTTCGTCGGGATTCTCGGGACCACGTACGTGCTGAAGGGGGTCACCGAGTCACTGGTTCCTGATCCCACCGGTGTCATGTACAGCCACCGGCATCCGGACGGCTGGTGGCTGCCGGGCGGGGCGTCCAACACGGGTGGCGAGGCGGTGTCCGGCAGCGCTGGATTAGCCGCGCTGGATGCGGCCGCGGAGGCGCGTGGACCGGCCGGGGTGGTCGCATTTCCGTTGCGGCGCAAGGGAGAGCGATTCCCTTTCGCCAGCGCGGACGCGACCGGCTTTGTGCTCGGCGACCCCGCCGACGAAGTCGAGCTGCACCGCGCACGGCTGGAGGGCGTGGCCTTCGTCGAACGGCTGGCACTGGACCACCTGCGACGGCTCGGCATCTCCGTGGACGGCCCGCTGCTGGCCGCGGGCGGCGGCAGCCGGAGTCCACTGTGGACGCGGATTCGCGCGACCACGACCGGGCTCGGCATCAGCGTCGCACCCCACGCGGAAACCGGTTACGGCGCCGCATTGCTCGCCGCCGCGGGGATGCTGCCGGGCGGTCTCACCGAGGCCTCCGTGGCACCGTCGGAGGACACGCTGGTCGAACCGGTGGCGGCGGAGCGGGAGGCGCTTTCGGCGTCTTACCGCCGTTTCTGCACTGCCCTCCACCAAAGGGGGTGGATCGACGACGAACTGCACGCGACGGCCATGGGCTGATTCCGCGGCTGGAGGACTGAGCGCAGAAAAGCGCGGGCCCCGGAAGAAGCGGGCCCGCGCGAGGTGGTCAGAGAGGGTCGGAGTCAGTTGGCTGTAGCGGTCGGCTTGGCGGTCGGCCTCGACGACTTGGACTGCGGAGCGGACTGGGGCGGTGAGGCCGCGGAGTCCTTCGGGGAATCAGCGGAGTCAGCCGAGTCAGCAGTCGAGGCGGTGTCGGCGGCTGAGCTGTCCGTCGAGGAAGCGTCAGCCGCCGGGGAGTCGGCTGTGTCGTCGGCGGGGGTCAGGAGGCGGATGGCTTCCTGGACGGCCGCGTCGGTGGCAGCCAGGCGGTCGGCGACCTTCGTGCGGAGGGTCAGGACGAGCGTGCGCTGCTCGGTGGCCTCGGTCTGCTTCTGCAGGGCGTCGGCGAGAGCGGTGTCGGCCTGGGACTTCTTGGTCGTGATCTCCTCGGACGCCACGCGGTCGGCCTCGGCGCGCTGGGCGGCGGCTGCGGCTTCCGCGGCTTGGTCGGCCGAAGCGCGGGCTTCGGCGGCGGCCGCGTCGGCTTCGGCACGCGCGGTGGCCGCGGCTTCGTCGGCCTCGGTGCGGGCGCGGTCGGCAGCGGCGGTGCGCGACTCGATGTCGGCGTTCGCCGCAGCCGTCCGGGTCTCGATGTCCTCATCAGCAGCAGCCGTGCGCGACTCGATGTCCGCCTTGGCTTCGGCCAGCAGACGTTCGCGTTCGGCTTCGGCGTCTTTTGCCAGCTTCTCGGTTGTGCGCTGGGATTCGTGGGCGTACTTGTCGGCCTCGGCGCGGGTCGAGGCGGCGTCGGCTTCGGCGGCCTTGCGGAGGTCGTCGATCTCCTCCTCCGCGAGCTGCATCATCATCCGGACCCGCTCGGCCATCGCGCCGGCGCCGGACGGGCTCGAGCTCAGCCGCACGAGCGCGGCCTTCGTCTCGCCCAGCTCGTTCTGCGCGTAGCTGAGGGCCTTCGACAGCTCGCCGGACGTCGCGATCGCCTCGTCGCGACTGCGGGCAGCCTCCCTGAGCTCCTTGGTGATCTCGTTGAGCCGCTCATCCACCTGGCGCTTGTCGTAGCCCCTGACGGTGACGGCGAAGGGGGCGCTCTTCGGGGTGGGCTCGGACTTCTCGGGCGCGACCATCGGGCCACCTTAGTGAGCCGGGGTCCTTCAGCGCGTACCGCCAAACGGCTGCATTACGAAACGCCTAACCCCTCGTCACGCATGGCATCCTTGGCCGAGGCGCAAGCGCGGGTGAACGGGCGGGAGACCTGAATGGACGGTACGGGGATCCTCGCCGACATCGCGACGCACTGGCACGTGTACCTGACCATGCCGTTCATCGCGGCGCTGATCGGCTACCTGACCAAACGGGTCGCGATCGAGATGATGTTCCGGCCGCTGGAGTTCGTCGGGATCAAACCGGTCTTCGGCTGGCAGGGCGTGATCCCGGCGAACGCCCGGCGGATGGCGACCACGGCCGTCGACCTGCTGACCAAGAACCTGCTTGATCCCCGCGAGGTCTTCGCCCGGCTCGACCCGGAGGAAATGCTCAAGGAACTCGAAACGCCCTTGCTCAAGGCCGTCGACGACGTCACCCGCGAAGTTATGGAGACCTACCAGCCACGGCTGTGGGAGCTGCTCCCGACGCGAGCCCAGCAACTGCTCGTCGACCAGGTCCGCGCGCAGGCGCCCGAGGTCGTGAAGCGGCTGCTGCGTGAGGTCTCGGCCAACATCGACGACGTGCTCGACGTCAACGAGATGCTGATCAACGCCATGGTCCGCGACAAAACGCTCACCTGCCGGCTGATCCGCGACGTCGCCACACCCGAGTTCCGCTTCATCGCGCGGTCCGGGATCTGGTTCGGGTTCCTGATCGGGCTGGTCCAGTTCGTCGCGTGGGCGCTGACGAAGGAGCCGCTGATCATGCCGATCTTCGGTTTCGTCACCGGCTTCGTCACGGACTGGCTGGCGCTCAAGATGATCTTCTACCCGCGTGAGCCGCGCCGGTTCGGCTTCTTCACCTGGCAGGGCATGTTCCAGAAACGCCGGATGCAGGTGGCCGCCGACTACGGCGCCCTGATCGCCGACGAGGTCCTCACCGTGCGGAACGTGATGGAGGCCGTGCTCACCGGGTCGCGCGCCGACCGGCTGTTCGCGCTCATCACCCGCGAGGTGCAGCGGACCATCGACGCGCAGGCGAGCATCGCGAAACCGCTCGTGGCACTGACCGTCGGCGGGCGGCAGTACCAGGAGATGAAAAAGGCCGCCGCCGCGAAAGCCATCGAGTACTTGCCCGAAACGGTGAAATACGTCGAGGGTTACGCCACCGACGCGCTCGACATCCGCAACACCGTCGTCACGAAGATGCGGCAGCTGACGCCGATCGAGTTCGAAGGAATCCTGCGCCCGGCCTTCAAGCAGGACGAATGGAAGCTCATCGCGGTCGGCGCGATCATCGGCGGACTGGTCGGCGAACTGCAGGTCCTGCTCCTGCTGCACTGAACCGTGCCGGCTGCCGTGCCGGGCGTGCTGCCGGCGAACGCCGAGCGGATGGAGACCTATCAAGCACATGGTCGTGACGAACCTGGTGCGGGACAGGGCATTGCTGAACCGGCTGATCACGAAATCGCCGATCGTGCTGCCGCTGTTCGGCCTCGTCACGATTGCCGTCGGCACGAAACGATTCCAGGAAATGAAACAGGCCGCCGCCTGAAAAGCGGCCGAACGCGTTCGGTGAGACCATCCGGCACGCCGAGCACTACGCGGTCAACGCGTTCGGCGTGCGCAACACGATCGTCGAGGCGGACGCGCCGGCTGAACGCGCTGGAATTCGACCAGCTGTTGCGGCCGGCGTTCCGGCAGGACGAGTGGAAGCTGATCGCCGTCGGCGCGGTGATCGGCGGCCTGGCCGGCGAGCTGCAGGCGTTGCTGCTGCTGCACTGAACCCGCCTTCGTGCGATACGGTTCGTCCGGCGAATGCGGGGAGGAGGCCGGGTGGACGCGGTCCTGGACGACCTCGCGCGGCACTGGCCGGTGTACGCCACGATGCCGTTCATCGCCGCGCTGATCGGTTACGTCACCAAGCGCGTCGCGATCGAGATGATGTTCCGCCCGCTGGAGTTCGTCGGCATCAAGCCGTTCCTGGGCTGGCAGGGCGTGGTCCCCAAGCACGGCGGGCGGATGGCGGCGGTCGCCACCGAGCTGCTCACCGCGAACCTGCTGGACATCAACGAGGTGTTCGGCAAGATCGACCCGGTCATCATCACCCGCGAGCTGGAACAGCCGTTGCTGCGCGCCGTCGACGGCATCGCGCGCGACGTACTCGAGGAGCACCACCCCCGGCTGTGGGAGGTGCTGCCGACGCTGGCGCAGGAGATGCTGATCAAGCAGGTGCAGGCGTCGGCGCCGCGGCTGGTGCAGGAGTTCCTGGACGAGGTGCGCGACAACCTGGACGAGGTGCTCGACGTCCGGCACATGACCGTCGAGCGGCTGACGCGGGACAAAGCGCTGCTGGTCCGGCTGATCCGCGAGACCTCGCGGCCGGAGATGACGTTCATCGCGCGCGCCGGGATCTTCTTCGGCTTCGGGCTCGGAGTGGTCCAGGCCATGGTCTGGGCGCTCACCCGCCAGCCGCTCGTGCTGCCGGTCTTCGGCGGCTGCATCGGCCTGTTCACCGACTGGCTGGCGATCAAGCTGATCTTCGTGCCGCGGGAGCCGGTGCGCGTCGGCCGCGTGATCCTGCAGGGCAAGTTCCAGCGCCGGCGCGCCGAGGTCGCCCGGCAGTACGGCGAGCTGATCGCCAACGAGGTGCTCACCGTGCCGAACCTGCTCGACGCGCTGCTGCGCGGGCCGAAGTCCGACCGGCTGGTGGCGATGGTCGAGCGGACCGTCGGGCACGCCGTGGACGAGCAGGCCAGCGTCGCGAAGCCGATGCTCGCGCTGGCCGTCGGCGGGCGGCGGCTGCAGGAGATGAAACACGCGGCGGCGACGCGGGCGCTGACCGACCTGCCGCAGACCGCCCGGTACGCCGAGGGCTACCTGACCGAGGCGATGGACGTCGCGAAAATGGTGGAGCAGCGGATGCTCGCGCTGACCCCGCTGGAGTTCGAAGGGCTGCTGCGCCCGGCGTTCCGGCAGGACGAGTGGAAGCTGATCGCGGTCGGCGGCGTGATCGGCTTCCTGGTCGGCGAACTGCAGGTCCTGCTGATGCTCGGCTGAGTTCGGCGGTTGCCCACACCCGGCTCACCCCGAGTGGCTACCGTGAACGCGTGCCGCCCGAACCCCAGCAGCAGCTGCCCGCCGTCCACGAGGCCTACCTGCCTCGCGAGCACGCGCTCCACCGGCCGCGGCACGGCAAGCGGCAGATGACGGCGCTGGTCGCCGCGCTGCTGTTCTTCACCACGCCGACGCTGCTGTGGGTGTTCGGGGTCCGGCCCGGCGAGATCGAGAACCACAAGCTCGCTAGCTTCCCGAGCCTGGCCGGCGGGTTCAACTTCTTCACCGACCTGCCGACCTGGGCCACCGACCAGCTTTCGTTCCGGGCCGGCGCGATCGCGGCCGCCGACGGCATCAGCCGCAGCCTCTTCGGCGAGGACGCGCCGCTCGACCAGGGCCCGGCCGCCAACGCGGGCCCGATCCCCGCGCCGCCGCTGCAGCAGCCGAGCGCGCCGAACACCGGCCCGACGGCGCCGAGCCTGCCCGGCAGCAGCCAGGCCGGCTACCGCAAAGTGGTGCAGGGCCTGGACGGCTGGCTGTACTACGGCTACGACGCCGAGGCCAAGTGCACGCCGACGCAGGACATCGACACCACGCTGAAGAAGGTCAACGAGCTGCGGGCCGCAGTGGAGGCGTCGGGGCGGAAGTTCGAATTCGTGGTGACGCCGGACAAGTCGACGATGGTGCCGCAGTTCCTGCCCGGCAGCTACCCGGGCAAGGAGTGCTCGCAGGCCGCGGCGCCGAACGACTGGTACAAGATGACCACCGTCGGCCGCTCGCTGGACCTGCGCCCGGCGCTGGCGGCGTCCGCGGCGCGCGTCGGCCGCCCGATCTACGCGCCGAACGACACGCACTGGCGGGACGAGGGCGGGCTGGTCCTCACCCGCGCGCTGGCGGAGGCGATCCAGCCCGGCAGCACCAGTTCGTGGATGTCCACCCCGGACGGCCAGTACGACGCCATCGCCGATCTGCCGCTGCTGCTCGGTAAGTCGGGCGTGAAGACGAACACGCAGTACAGCCTGCTCCCGGACGGCGTCACCGATCGCGCCACGGGCTTCATCGGCAGCATCGACCAGCCGGTGCAGCGCAAGTCCGGCCCCCTCGACGGCACCGTGAACAAACCGACCCTGATCTACGGCGACTCGTTCAGCCTGGCGTCTTCGCGGTACCTGGACGCGGCGTTCACGAACCTGACCTACCTCGCCTACTCCACCGACAAGACCACGCAGGCCGGCGCGGTGGACCAGTTCGTGAACTCGCAGGTGGTCGTGCTGGAAGCGGTGGAGCGCAACGTCGCCGGCGGGCTGGTGCCATTCACCGACGACGGGTTCATTTCGGCGGTCAAGACGGCGCTGGCCGCACACCCGGTGCGGTGAGTAGTGCTACTCAATCCGGGCTAAAACGCCCACCCGAAGATCATCAGGATGTGATGATCGATTTCATGAAAAAGCCGAACATTCTCGCATCCACGCTGGTCATCGCCGCTGCCTTCCTCGGCGGAGCCGCCCTTACCGCGCCCGCAGCCTCGGCCGTCCAGGGCTGCACCGACCACGGCGACTACCGCAACTGCCGCACCGACGCCAACGGCGGATTCGTCAGCGTCACCGCCTACCCGGCCGGCATCGTCAAGGCGGCCAAGAGCTCCCCGCAGGACGTCTGGATCGACAGCAACCAGGCCAACCACCTCGCCGTCGGCCAGGGCTACACCCAGTTCACGCCGCGTCAGGGCGGGCTGCGCTACCGCGCCTGCGCGTGGTTCCAGAACCCGATCACGTACAACCAGGAAGTCGTCTGCACGGCTTGGGTGCAGGGGTACTGACCCGGCTCCGCTCAGCCGACCGGGACCGGTGCCGTTTCAACGGCATCGGCCGGTCGGGAGCGGACGCCGGTGCGGCGGTCGCGGGCCCAGGCGATCAAGCGGCAGACCAGATAGATCAGGAACGAGATCGCCGTGACGAAGGCGCTCACCGGTTTCCCCGGAGCCAGCGACAGCACGATCCCTCCCAGCGCAGCGACCTCCGCGAAGACCACCGAAAGCACCGTGGCACGCAGGGGGCTCGCCGTCACGCGGGCGGCGGCCGCGGCTGGGGTCACCATCAGGGCGACCACCAGCAGGGAGCCGACGATCTGCACGCTCAGCGCCGTCGAAACGCCCACCAGCAGGGCGAAAACCACGGTCAACGTCTTCACCGGCACGCCGCGCGCGACGGCGACGTTGCGGTCCACGCTGGCGAACAGCAGCGGCCGGTACACGCACGCGAGCACCAGCAGCACGGCCGCCGCCGAGATGACCAGCGCCGTCAGATTGGTGCTGTCCACGGTGATGATCTGGCCGGTCAGGATGCCGAACTTGTTCGCCGACCGTCCTTTGTAGAACGACAGCAGCAGCACACCCATGCCGAGGCCGAAGGACAGGATCACGCCGATCACGGAGTCGCGGTCGGCGTCGCGGGTGCCGAGGATGCCGAGCAGCAGGGCGGCGGCCACGGCGCCGGCCAGTGCGCCGTACTCCACGCCGACGCCGATCAGCAGGGCGCCGGCCGCGCCGGTGAACGCCAGCTCCGACGTGCCGTGCACGGCGAACGACATCCGGCGCATCACGATCAGCGGGCCGAGGATCCCGGCGACCAGGCCGAGCACAGCGGCCGCGATCAGCGCCGTCTGCACGCTCGGCAGTGCGGTGATCAGCTGCCAGGTCTTGGCGAAGTCGAACATGCCGTCCACAACTCAGCCTGCAACTTCCTGTTCGTGGTGGTGCGGTTCGTCCTCGCACAACGCGCTCTGCGCGCCGGCGATGTGGATCTGCCCGCCGACGCGCAGCACCTCGATCCGCGTCCCGTACAGCTCGGACAGCGCCTCGGTGTTCATCACCTCGTCGGGCTTGCCGATGCGGAACTGCCCGTTCACCAGGTAGAGCACGCGGTCGACGAACGACAGCACCGGGTTGATCTCGTGCGTCACGAACAACACGGCGGTGTCCGCTTCCCGGCGGCGGCGGTCGATCAATTCGCTCACCGCGCGCTGGTGCGCCAGGTCGAGCGAGAGCAACGGCTCGTCGCACAGCAGCACGGACGGGTCGCCGACCAGTGCTTGCGCCACCCGCAGCCGCTGCTGCTCGCCGCCGGAAAGCCGGCCGACGGGCTGCCTCGCGTACGCCGTGGCGCCGACGGCCTCGATCGCTTCGGCGACCCGGCGCCGCCGGGCCCCGTGACCGAACAGGCCCGGTCCCCAGCGGTGCCCGTCGAGGCCGAGGCCGACGAGGTCGACGCCGCGCAGCGTCAGCGCGTCGTCGATCGCGCGCTGCTGCGGGATGTAGCCGACCTTGCGGTTGGCGCCGCCCGGGCGGCCGCCCGCGATCTCGACGCTGCCCGACGACAAGCTCTGCATGCCCAGCAACGCCTTCAGCAGGCTGCTCTTGCCGGAGCCGTTGGGGCCCAGGACCGCCAGGAACTCGCCCGGCTCGACGTCGAGGTCCAGGCCGGACCAGAGGGTGCGGCGGCCGAACGCCAGTCCCGCCCCGCGGACGCGGACCGCGGGGCGGACCGGCGAAAGCGCGGCGGACATCAGCTGTTCAGCGCCCCGGACAGCGAGTCCACTTCCTTGGTCATCCAGTCAATGTAGCCCGTGACATTCGCCGGCAGCGTCTCGGCCACATCGACCACGGCGACCCCGGACGACTTCGCCTCGGCGACGACCTGCTGGGTCAGCGGGGTGACCGTCTGGACGTTGTTGACCAGCGCCTTCACCTGCTTGCCCTTGATCAGCTGGGTGAACTGGCTGACCGCGGCGGCGGGCACGTCGGTCTCGTTCTCCACCGCGTCGGAGAACGCCTTCGGCGTCGCGTCGGTGATCTTGGCGCTCTCCAGCAGGTAGTGCGCCACCGGCTCGGTGACCACGACCTTGGTGCCCGGGTGCGCGGCGCCGACGTCGACGGCCTTCTTCAACAGCCCCGCGACCTGGCCGTTGAACGCCTTCGCGTTGTCCAGGAACAGCTGCTTGGACGCGGGCTGGATCTCGCCGAGCGCGTTCGCGACCTGGTCGGCGACCTTCTCGACGCCGGGCAGGTCGTACCAGATGTGCTCGTTCTCGTCGCCGGTCGCGGCGATGTCGTAGGCGACGAGCTTCTTGGCACCACTGGCCTGCGCGGTCAGCTTGCCGAAGAAGTCGTCGTAACCGCCGCCGTTGGCGAGCGTGAGCTGGGCGGTCTGCGCGGCGAGCGCGTCGTCCGCCGTCGACTCGTACGAGTGCGGGTCGGCCGAAGGGTCGTGGATGATCGACTTGACCTGGACCTTGTCGCCCCCGACGGCCGACACGACGCTGCCCCACACGTCGGTGGCGGCGACGGCCTTGATCTGGCCGCCCGAGCCCGAGCCGGGGCCGGAGCCCGAGCCGCCCGAGGAGCCGGTGCTGGAGCAGGCGCCGAGCGCGAACAAGGTCAGAGCCGAAGCGGCGGCGAGCACGCTCCTGGTGCGGCGGGAACTCATCGAGCACTCTCCTGGTTCGGGACTGAACAGCTAATGGAAACCGTTGTCAGATTCACTTTACCCCATCCGGATGACAACGCCGCTCGACCGGGTGCGGGATCCCCGTCTCGTCACTGTGCGGATCGAGACCCTCACCACAGGGGTGTCGCTTCTGGAAAACGATCTGAACCGTTACGGTTTGCTGATGGGACGTCCTATTCGCACCCGGAGGCAGGCGACACTGGCGTCGCTCGCGGCGGAACTCGGGGTGTCCAGGACCACCGTTTCCAATGCTTACAACCGGCCGGACCAGCTTTCCCCGGAACTACGCCGGCGCGTCCTCGAGACCGCGCGGCGGCTCGGTTATCCCGGTCCCGACCCGGTGGCCCGTTCGCTGCGCACGCGCAAAGCGGGCGCCGTCGGGCTGCTGCTGACCGAGAACCTCTCCTACGCGTTCCGCGACCCGGCCGCCGTCGGCGTGCTGGAAGGGCTCGCCCTCGCCTGCGAGGACGCCGGGGTCGGCCTGCACCTGGTGCCCGCGAGCCCGGGGCGCGAGGACGTCGCGGCCGTGCACCGCGCCGGGGTCGACGGTTTTGTCGTCTACTCCGTGCCGGACGACGACCCGCACCTGGCCGCGGTGCTGGAACGCCCGGTGCCGACGGTGATCATCGACCAGCCCCGCGTCGAGGGTGTGGACCGCGTCGGCCCGGACGACGCCGCCGCCGTCACCAAGCTCGCCGGGCACCTCGTGTCACTGGGCCACCGCCAGGTCGGGGTGCTCTGCATGCGCCTCGGCCGCGAGCGCAACGACGACTTCGTCGACCCGCAGCGCCAGAGCAGCGCCCACTTCCACGTGCAGCGCACCCGGCTGGAGGCGCTGGCCGCGGCCTTCTCCGAGGCCGGGGTCGATTGGGCGAGCGTGCCAGTGGTCGAGCGCTTCGACCACACGGTGGACGACGGCGCGTCCGGCGCCCGCCAGCTGCTCGACGCGTACCCGCAGGTCACGGCCCTGATCTGCACCTCCGACATCCTCGCGCTCGGCGCGCTGGCCGAGGCCGAGCGACGCGGCCTGCGCGTGCCGCTGGACCTGACCGTCACCGGCTTCGACGGCATCTCCGAGGCCGAGCGCTCCGGCCTCACCACCGTCCACCAGCCGGTGCTGGAGAAGGGCAAGGTGGCCGGGCGGCTGCTGCTCGGCTCGGCCGAGCGGGTCGGCCCGAAGGTGATCACCCTGCCCACCGAGCTGCGGATCGGCCGCACCTCGGCGCCGCCGCGCACAGTCGAGGAGCCCTGGTTCGGCGGCTGAGACCGCGCGCCAGGCCCCCTGATTCACCGTGACTTCGCACCTATCGCATTGTGTCCGGGGCCTCGGCCGGGTTCCATGAGAGGGACCGCCCGCGTAGTCGGGGAAGTGTGGCCGGAAGGTGACCATGACCTCCATCGACGTCCTGCTCAAGCGCAACCAGGAACTCGGCAACGTCGTGCCCGGCGACCGTTCCTCGCCGAAGCCCTCGTTGCAGGTAGCCATCCTGACCTGCATGGACGCCCGGGTTCGGGTGTTCGAGATCTTCGGCCTGATCCAGGGTGAGTCCCACGTGCTGCGCAACGCCGGCGGCGTGGTGACCGACGACATGATCCGCTCGCTCGCGCTGTCCCAGCGCAAGCTCGGCACCCGCGAGGTGCTGATCGTGCAGCACACCGACTGCGGCCTCTCGATGGTGACCGAGGACGACTTCAAGGACGAGCTGGAGCAGGCCACCGGACTGCGCCCGACCTGGTCGGTCGAGGCGTTCCGCAAGGTCGAGGACAGCGTGCGGGTGTCGATCGAACGGGTGCGGCGCAGCGACTTCCTGGCCCACACCGACAACGTGCGCGGCTTCGTCTACGACGTGAAGACCGGGAGCCTGACCGAGGTGGAGTGAACCGCATCGGCTTCAATGTCCGGGTGGCTGTGGACGCGGATGTGCTGCTCGACTGGTTCGCCGAACACGGGCGGGACCTGCCTTGGCGGGACCCGGACTGCACGGCGTGGGGTGTGCTGGTCAGCGAAATCATGCTTCAGCAGACGCCGGTCGCGCGCGTGCAGCCGATCTGGCTGGAGTGGATGGCGCGCTGGCCGGTGCCCTCGGCGCTGGCCGCGGAGACCACCGGCGAGGTGGTGCGCGCGTGGGGCAAGCTCGGCTACCCGCGCCGCGCGCTGCGGCTGCACGCGGCGGCCACCGTGGTCGCGGCCGAGCACGGCGACGTCGTACCGTCCGATGTGGACACTCTGCTCGCGTTGCCGGGCATCGGCGCTTACACCGCACGCGCCGTCGCGGCCTTCGCGTACGGCAAGCGCGCGCCAGTGGTGGACACCAACGTGCGACGCGTGGTCGCGCGGGCCGTGCACGGCGCCGGTGACGCCGGGCCGGCGTCCAACACCCGCGACATGGCCGACGTCGAGGTGCTGCTGCCGGCCGAGGACGCGCCCGCGGCGAAGATGTCGGCCGCGCTGATGGAGCTCGGCGCGCTGATCTGCACCGCGCGTTCGCCGCGCTGCGCCGACTGCCCGATTTACGAAGACTGCGCGTGGCAGCGCGCCGGCAAGCCCGCATACGCCGGGCCGGCCAAGCCCGTGCAGAAGTTCGCGGGCACCGACCGGCAGGTGCGCGGGCTGCTGCTCGACGTGCTGCGCGGCAGCGAGGGCCCGGTGGACAAGGGGCGCCTCGACCTGGTCTGGCACGAGGCCGGGCAACGCGACCGGTGCCTCGACTCGTTGCTGGTCGACGGCCTGCTGGAGCAGACGGCCGGCGGCCTGTTCGCCCTGCCTGGCGAACACTAACGCGGTACGACGAAAGTCGGTAAGAAGTTGTCATGATCTTGCCCCCGGGTTAGTTTCCCCCCGACGCAGTTCCGGCGAAGGGAATTCGCAATGGGGGAACCGACTCGCCGTGCCGTGCTCCGGGGCGGGCTCACGATCACCGCGGCCGGCGCGCTGGGGCTGGCCGCCGCGCGCGCCGCGAGCGCCAGCGAGCAGGCCGTGCCGGACATCCACCCGACGTCGGAGTGGAACGCCCGGCCCGCGTCCGGCGCGATCGTGGTGGAGAACCACAAGCCGACCTACATCGTCGTGCACCACACCGTCGACCCCGGCAACAACACCGACTACTCGCTGGCGCACGCGCTCCAGATCTCCCGCGACATCCAGAACTTCCACATGGACACCCGCGGCTGGATCGACACCGGCCAGCAGTTCACGAACAGCCGCGGCGGCTACGTCACCGAGGGCCGGCACCGCAGCCTGGAGATCCTGCGCGGCGGCACGCAGCACGTGCAGGGCGCGAACGTCGCCGACCACAACAGCGAGTGCCTCGGCATCGAGAACGAGGGCCTGTACACCAGCGTCGACGTGCCGGGGGCGCTGTGGAACTCGCTGGTCAGGCTGATCGCCTACATCGCCGACCAGTACGGCATCACCCCCGACTTCATCAAGGGCCACCGCGACTTCAACTCCACCGAATGCTGCGGCCAGGTGCTCTACAACCGGCTCCCGGAGCTGCGCACGGCGGTCGGCGGCGTGCTGGGCGTGGCCGTCACGCGGGCGGACGCCCCGGAGTGGCCGCTGCTCAAACCCGGCGATACCGGACCGAACGTGCGTACCGCGCAGACGTTCCTGCGCGCCGCCGGGTTCGGCGTGCCGGCCGACGGGGTGTTCGGCCAGTCCACAAAGGACGCCGTGGCCGCGCTGGCCGCCGCGCACGGGCTCTCCCGGGACAGCTGCACGGCGGCGATCGCGGCCGACGAATCGGGTTTCCTCGGCTCGGACGTCTGGCCGCTCATCGTGCCGTCCGGCCGCTCGACAGCGGCGTGGCGGGCCGAGCTGGCCTCGTCACGCTGATCCGGCGGTCACGTGTGCCAGCGAGGGCGGCACACGTGGCCGACCGGACCCCCAGCTGAAGTCCGTCAAGGCCTCCTTACCCGCGTGGCACGCAGGTAAGGAGGCCTTGACGGCGGTTCTAGAGCCCGGCCAGGAACGCCTCCACCGCCCCGCGGTAGGTCTCCGGCGCCTCGTCGTGCGGCAGGTGCGCCGAACCGGGCACGACGAAGTGCTGTGCGCCGGGCACCCGCTCGGCGACCGCGGCCTGCTGACCGGCCGGCATGGCCGTGTCCTCGCCCTCCACGACCAGCAGCGGGCACCGGATTCCGTCCACAATGGACCAGTAGCTGCGGCGGCCCCACTCGGCGGCGATCTCGTAGAGGTCCGGCAGGTCGGCGATCAGGTGGTACCCGTCGTCCCGCTCCTCGACGCACTCGGCGAAGTAGTCGCCGGCCGAGCCGAAGAACTCGCGGACGTGCGCGAGGGATTCGAACGCCTTCGGCCAGCTTTCGAAGTAGCCCCGCCAAGTCTCCACAGTGCGGCCGCGCTGGTCCGGCGCGAAGTCCTCGCTGACCACGGCGCGCACCAGCTCCGGGTGCGCCGCCGCCGTCGCCCACGCGTGCAGCCCGCCCATCGAGTGCCCGATCAGCACGCTCGGGCCGATCTCGCGCAGCACTTCGGCGACGTCGGCGGTGAACTGCTCGGTGGTCCACGGCCCGGTGTGCGGCGCGCGGCCGTGGCCCCGCGCGTCGAGGCCGTACACCTCGCCGTACGGCTTGAGCCATTGCGCGACCCGCCACCACGTCCGGGCCCGGCCCATCAGCCCGTGCAGCAACAACACCGACACGCCCGTGCCGGAGTCGCCGCCGAACCGGATCAGCCCTGGTCGCATCGCATCTCCCCGCTGTTGCCGGCCAGCCAATCACATCGCACCACTTAGGGTGGAACGATGCGCAGCCGCCGCCTCGTCGCCATCGCCCTCGCCGGCGTGCTCGCGCTTTCCGCGTGCAGTACGGACGAACCGCCACCGATGCACCCCTCGGCGGGCGCCGCCAGCGCAGGCGATCCGTATTACCCGGGCGACGGCAACGGCGGTTACGACGCACTCGATTACCACGTCGGCGTCGGCTACGACCCGGCGAGCGGGCACCTCGACGGCGACACCACAGTGACCGCGAAAGCCACCCAAGACCTCAGCCGCTTCGACTTCGACCTGCGCGGCCTCGACGTGCAATCGGTCGAGATCGACGGCCAGCCCGCGAAATTCAGCCGGGACAAGGCGCTCAAGCTGGTGGTCACGCCGCCTTCGCCGCTGCGCGCGGGAACGACGTTCCACACCCGCCTCCGCTACGGCGGCGACCCGTCGAAGACCGCTCGCGAAGGCGGCAGCGAAAACGGCTGGAGCCACTCGGCGGACGGCGGCGCGTACATGGTGGGCGAGCCCCATTCGGCGGCGTTCTGGTTCCCGGTCAACGAAACCCCGCGTGACAAGGCGACCTTCAGCCTCACCGCGCACGTGCCGGCCGGCTGGACGGTGATCTCCAACGGCCGTGAACAGGGCAGCTCGACCGCGGCCGGGCAGACCACCAGCACCTGGACCGAGCCGAACCCGATCGCCAGCTACCTCACCACGATCGCGATCGACAAGTTCACCGTGGAGCGTTCGAAGCTGCCGGACGGGACGCCCGTGGTGTCCGCGTACGCGCCGGGCGCCGAGGCCCTCGAAGGCACCGGGAGCCAACTGCCCGACGTGCTCGCCTTCCTGGCCGGCAAGTTCGGCCCGTACCCGCAGAGCGCGGCCGGCGGGATCTACCTCGACGAGGACATCCACTTCTCGCTGGAGACGCAGACCCGCCCGACGTACGCGAAGTGGGCCGAGCTGCTCACCTTGGTGCACGAGAACGCGCACCAGTGGTTCGGCGATTCGGTTTCGCTGGATTCCTGGTCGGACATCTGCCTGAACGAATGCTTCGCGTCGTACGCGCAGTGGCTCTGGTCCGAGCGCGAGGGCGAGAACCTGGACGACCGGTACCGCGCGGCCGTCGAGATCACCCATGACAGCACGGACTTCTGGGGCCAGAAGCTCACCGGGATGGGTGCCGGCCACGAGTTCGAAGGCGTGTACGACAAGGGAATCCTCGCCATGCACGCGCTGCGGCGGCGGATGGGCGAGACGGCGTTCGACCGGCTGCTGCACGAGTGGCCCGCCGAGCACCGCCACGGCAACGCGACCTGGGACCAGTTCGAGCAGCTGGTGTCGAAGATCAGCGGGCAGAACCTGACCGCGTTCGTCGACGACTGGTTCCGCGGCGCGAAACGGCCGGACGACGCCGACCTCTACCCCGGCTCCCTGCGTTCCTGATCGGAGCTGCCGAGCAGGGACCGCGTCAGTGCGCCGCGCGCGTCCTTCATCTCGGCCAGCGCCTCGGCCAGATCGGCGTCGACGATCGTGACCTGCGGGTCCTCCGGCCGGGCGGTGATGGCGCGGAGAGTGGCGCGGCGCAGCAATTCCTTCACGAACGACGCCGTGACGCCCTCGGTGGCCTCGACGACCGGCGCCAGGTCCGCGGTCACATTCAGGCCGCGGGAGTAGAGCTCCAGCAGCGCGGCGCGGCCGGCGGCGTCGGGCAGCGGGATCTCGACGGCCAGGTCCACCCGGCCGGGCCGGTCGGCCAGCGCCTTCTCCAGCTGGCTCGCGCGGTTGGTGGTGAGCAGGAACGTGACGTCGGCGTCGCCGCCCACGCCGTCCATCGCGTCGAGCAGGCTGAACAGCAGCGGCCCGCCGCCCATGTGGTGGCTGCGGTCCTCGGCGATGAGGTCGACGTCCTCGACCACGACCACACTCGGCTGAAGCCGGCGCGCGAGCGTGGCCGCCTTGGCGACGAAACGCATGGCCGAGCCGGTCAGGACCACCACCGTGCTGCCGGGCAGCCGCCCCATCAAATACCGGACGGTGTGAGTTTTTCCGGTGCCGGGCGGGCCGTGCAAGAGCAGGCCGCGCTTCCCCCATACCTCCCAGAGTGGCACGGTCAGGGCACGAGTGTCATTCGGCGTCGTAGTGGTGGCGCGCGCTTTCGACCTCGCCGTGGTGGTCGGTGACCCATTGGGCGAGCGCGTGGACGATGGTGCGCAGGCTCTCGCCCAGTGGCGTCAGCTGGTACTCGACGCGCGGGGGCACCTCGGCGTACGCGGTGCGGGAGACGACCCCGTCGCGTTCCAGGTGGCGCAGGGTGCGGGTGAGCATCCGCTGGGAGACGCCGGGAACGTGGTGCTGGAGGGCGCTGAACCGCAACGGGCCGCGGCTGAGGATGCCGATGACCAGGACCGACCACTTGTCGCCGATCCGGTCGAGGGTCTCCCGGAACGCCCGGCCGTCGTCCGGCCAGCTCTCGCACGGGTGCGGGACCGCGGCGAGGTCAGGATCAGCAGTGTGCTTTACGGACATCAAAGTGCCTTTTGTGAGGTCATCGCCACATCCCTATGGTGGGGTTACGTACTGATCGTAACCAACCAAGGAGTGTCATGCCGGTCCAGCGCCTCAACCACGCCGTGCTCTACGTCCGCGATGTCGAGCGCAGCGTCGCCTTCTACACCGACCTGCTGAACTTCCGCACCGTCTTCCGCGTCCACGCCGACGGCGGCAAGGTGCCCGAGGGCGCGTTCCTGCAGGCCGCGGAATCGACCAACGACCACGACCTGGCCTTCCTCCAGGTCGACGCCCCTTCCCCCGAGAGCTCAGGCCGGCGCCCCGGGCTCGCGCACCTGGCGTGGGAAGTGGACACCCTCGCCGAACTCCGGCAGATCCGCGGCAAGCTGGTGGAAACCGGCGCACTGGCCGACGAAATCGACCACGGCACCACCAAATCGCTGTACGTCAATGACCCGGACGGCCTGGAGTTCGAGGTGTGCTGGCTGGTGCCCGCCGACCGCAGCGACGGGGTGGAGCGCGAGGCCTTCGCACCGCTCGACCTGGACGCGGTCATCGCCGAATACGGCGCCGACCTCCCCGGCGGGATCGGCGTCTCGGCTCCGGCTCACTGAACCGGCAACCGTCGTTTTCCCCGGCAGGCCGTCAGGCCCGGCCCGTCGGTCACCACGGACCGGGAAAGATCACTTTCCGTACCTCAACTACGCACGCCGGGATCAGTAGGCTGGGGGCATGGCAGTGGTCAAGATCAACGCAATCGAGGTCCCCGAAGGCGCCGGCCCCGAGCTGGAGAAGCGCTTCGCCGCGCGGCTGCACGCCGTCGACAACCAGGAGGGCTTCCTCGGCTTCGAGCTGCTCCGCCCGATTTCCGGCGAGTCGCGCTACTTCGTCTACACGAAGTGGGAGTCGGAAGAGGCTTACCAGGCCTGGGCGGCCGGCCCGGCGCGCGAGGCCCACGCGGGCGAGCGGGCGAAGCCGGTTTCCTCCGGCGCGAGCCTGCTGGAGTTCGAGGTGGTCCAGGCGTCCAAGCCGGGTGAGTGACGAACTCATCCGCGCGGCCGAGCTGATCCACGGCGCCGGCGCGCTGCTGGTCTGCGCCGGCGCCGGCATGGGCGTGGACTCCGGGCTGCCCGATTTCCGCGGCGGCGAGGGGTTCTGGCGGGCCTACCCGCCGTACGCCCAGCTCGGCCTGCGCTTCGAAGAGCTGGCCGACCCGCGGCACTTCGCCGACGACCCCGAGCTGGCGTGGGGCTTCTACGGGCACCGGCTGGCCCTGTACCGCCGGACCGTGCCGCACCACGGGTTCGCGCTGCTGCGCGCGTGGGGCGAGGCGAAACCCGGTGGCGTTCGCGTGTTCACGTCCAATGTGGACGGCCAGTTCCAGGCCGCCGGCTTCGCGCACGTCGCCGAGGCGCACGGCTCGATCCACCACCTCCAGTGCGTGGACGGCTGCACGGACCAGATCTGGCCGGCGTCCGATGTGGACATCGACCTCGACGAGGCGACCATGCGCGCCCGCCCGCCGCTCCCGTCGTGCCCGCACTGCGGCGGCCTGGCCCGGCCCAACATCCTGATGTTCGGCGATTTCTCCTGGGTGCCCCACCGTACCGAGGCGCAGCTCGACGAGCTGACCACGTGGCGGCGCGAGAACCGGGACCTGGTGGTGGTCGAGCTGGGCGCCGGGCAGGCCGTGCCCACCGTCCGCCGTTACGCCGAGCTGGCCAGCGCCGCGAACGGCGCGCTGGTCCGGATCAACCCCCGCGAGCCCGAGGTCCGGCATGGCCGCGGCGTCTCGATTGCAGCCGGGGCGCTGGAGACGTTGCTCAGTCTTGGCCTCGGTTGAGGTGCAGGAGCGGGAACGGGCGGCCCTCGCCGTCCGTCTCGGACCGGCCCACGACCACAAACCCTTGCCGCGCATAAAAACCGGCCGCCTGCGGGTTCTGCTCGTTGACGTCCAGGGTCAACGCCGGATAGCGGCCCAAAGCCTCACGTAACAACGCCGTGCCGACCCCGCGGCCACGGAAGTCGTTGTGCACGAAGAGCATGTGCAACTCGCCACCCCCGGTCCCGGAGAAGCCGGCCACCCGCCCGTCCACCACGGCCACGGTCAGCTCCACTTCCGGCAGGTAACCCGGGACCAGCGCCGCGTAGTACTCGACATCCTCGGGTGTAAGGAAGTCGTGCGTGGCCTCGACGGCGCTGCGCCAGACCTCCAGCAGTCTCGGGAATTCCGGCGGTCCTCGAGCAGCCCGCAGCTCGACGGTCACGGCAGCCGCACCTCCGCGTACACCGCGCGATGGTCGGTACCCGGCACGTCCAGCACGCGGTAGTCCTGCACCGCCGCCCGCTTGTCGACCAGCACGTGGTCCAAGGTGACCAGCGGGACCCGGTCGGCGGGCCAAGTCGGCTGTAAGCCGTCGCCACGCTGATCGGCCGCGTCCTGGTAGCCGCGGGTGAGGACGGTCTGCAGGGCGGCGTGGTCGAGGGTCGCGTTGAAGTCGCCGGCCAGGATTCGCAGGCCGTGTTCGCCGGCGGCGCGGGAGAGGTCCTTGATCTCGGCTTCCCATTGGTCCGCGCCGCTGTCCGGGGACAGCGGGTGCACCGCGACCAACTCCACCGTCGTGCCCCCGCCGAGGTCGGCCAGCGCGCCGGGCTGCTTCGCGGCGGAATCGCCCGTGTAATTCTCCTCGGTGAGCGGGAAACGCGAGACGATGCCGGAGCCGTTCGCGCCGGAAGCGGGGTGCAGCACGCGGTTCGGCAGCAACGTGAACAGGCCCGCCTGGGTCAGCCCGGCGACGGCGGCCGGCGTCATCTCGAGCAGGTTGAGCACGTCGACGTGGTTGTCCCGGACCAGGTTCACGATCGCCTGCGGATCGGCCCGGCCGAGGTAGAGGTTCGACGACATCACCCGCAGCGTCTGGCCGGCGACGGCGGTCTGCTCGTCGGCCAGCACCCGCGGGCTCACGAAAACCGCCAGCAGCACCGCCATCGCGAGCGCGATCCCACCCGTCCACCAGCGGCGCAAGACGAGCGCCAGCCCGCCGAGCACCACTCCGTACACCACCGCGTACGGCGTGAGGGACAGCAGCGCCAGCGTGTACCAGCCACCGTCGTAGCCGACCGTGCGCAGGGCCGTGAGCAGCGCAAACGGCACCCCGGCGAGCAGCAGCAGGCCCGTGACCAGCCGGTTTCGCGGCCGGCGCACCCGCACCTCGTCGTCGATCACCATGGCCTTGAGTATGCCGACTCCCGCTCGCCACGAGCGGGACAGCACCGTTCCTCCACCAGACCTTCACAGCGGCTGACAGCGCGCTGTGCGCGTGCTGACAGCGCCCGCCTCCACAGTGATGCCAACGCGACAGCGCAGTCTGGGGCCGAGCCCCAGACCCCAGCCGGGGGAGCCCCCTGGACCCCCAAAAGATCGTGGAGGAGGAGGCACAAAATGTCGCATGCGATCCGGGCGGAAGGCCTGGTCAAGCATTTCGGGGAGACGAAGGCGCTGGACGGGGTGGACCTGGAGGTCCCGTTCGGCAAGGTGGTGGGGGTGCTCGGGCCCAACGGCGCGGGCAAGACGACGGCGGTGCGCATCCTGGCCACGCTGCTCAAGCCGGATTCCGGGCACGCCACGGTCGGGGGCTACGACGTGGTGAAGGACCCCGTCCGGGTGCGCGGCCTGATCGGGCTCACCGGGCAGTACGCGTCGGTGGACGAGGACCTCAACGGCACCGAGAACCTGATGCTGATCGGCCGGCTGCTGGACTATTCGAGGGCCGACGCGCGGGCGCGAGCCCGGGAGCTGCTGGAGCGGTTCGAGCTGACCGACGCGGCGAAGCGCCCGGTCCGCACCTACTCCGGCGGCATGCGGCGCCGGATCGACCTGGCGGCGAGTCTGGTCGGCCGGCCCGAGGTGCTCTACCTCGACGAGCCGACCACGGGGCTCGACCCGCACGCCCGCAACGAGGTCTGGGCGGTGGTGCGCAACCTCGTCGCCGAGGGCGCGACGGTGCTGCTCACCACGCAGTACCTCGAAGAGGCCGATCAGCTGGCCGACAAGATCACCGTCATCGACCACGGGCGCGTGGTCGCCGACGGCCGCGCGGACGAGCTGAAGCGCCGCGTCGGCGGCCAGACGTTGCAGGTCCGGCCCACGTCCATGGCCGACCTGGACGCGGTGTTCCGCATCCTGGCCACCCTCACCGGCGTGCGCCCGACCCGCGACGACGACACCGGCCTGCTCACCGCCCCGGTGTCCGACCCGGTGCTGCTGTCCACCCTCGTCCGCAAGCTGGACGAGGCCGGCATCACCTCCGACGAGCTGGCCCTGCGCCTGCCGAGCCTCGACGAGGTGTTCCTGGCGCTGACCGGCCGTACCGCCGAAGAGTCCACTTCGGACCGTTCGCTGGAAAGGACCCTGTCGTGACGACGCTGGCACTGGAGCCGCCGCGGCACATCAGCCCGGCGAAGGGGGCGCAGCACGCGCTTTCCCTGGCGTGGCGCGGAATCCTGAAGATCCGCAAGAACCCGGAGCAGCTGGCCGACGTCACCCTGATGCCGATCATCTTCCTGCTCATCTTCACCTACCTGTTCGGCAACGCCCTCGGCGGCACGATCACGAACTACCTGCAGACGCTGGTGCCCGGCGTGATCGTGATGAACATCCTGCAGGCCAGCCTGAGCGTCGGCGTCCAGCTGAACACCGACGTGAACAAGGGGGTGTTCGACCGCTTCCGCAGCATGCCGATCGCGCGGTCGGCGCCGCTGATCGGGGCGGTGCTGGCGGACGTCGTGCGCTACCTGGTCTGCCTGGCCGTGCTGATGATCGTCGCGACGGCGATGGGCTACCGCCTGGGCACCGACCCCGGCCAGTTCGTCGTGGCGATCCTGCTGGTGGTGGCCTTCGGCCTGTCGTTCTGCTGGGCCTCGGTGTTCGTCGGGATGCTGATGAAGACCCCGGGCGCCGCGCAGGGCCTGATGTTCGTGTTCGTCATGCCGCTGACCTTCGGCAGCAACGTGTTCGTGTCCACCGCCACGATGCCCGGTTGGCTGGCGGCCTGGGCGGACATCAGCCCGGTCAGCCTGATGGCGAACGCCCTGCGCGGCCTGATGAACGGCGGCCCGGTCGCCGGCCCGCTGAGCGGCGCGCTGGCCTGGATGGTCGGCCTGATCCTGGTCTTCTTCCCGCTGGCCACCTGGGCCTACCGCCGGCGGGTGTGAAGGGGGCGGCACGGGGGTGCCGAAACGGGCGGTCTTCCTGGCGCGGGGGTGTCGGGAAGACCGCCCGTTTTCACGTGCCAGCATGCTCTGAAGGCCACCTTCAGGGCATGTACGACTCTCATGGTGGCCTTCAGAGCACCAGCGCGCTGACCGGGGCCGCCACTCAGATGGCAACGTCCACTTCGGACATCAGCCAAGCGATCCCGTCCACACGAGGCAACGCCCGCACCTCCGCCACGATCTCGCCATACCGCGGCCCCAACGCCGCCTCCAACTCGCCGATCAGCATGACCACCTCGGGGTTGCCGAGATCGAACCGCCCGCGGGCCGAGGCCGACAAGCCGAGCAGGCGGGCGGCGGCCTCGGTCCGGCCCTGCTGGAAGCGGATCTGCGCGAACAGCTCGACCACCTGGGCCAGGTCCGGCATGTCCGAACGGCGGGCGATGGACCGGACGGCCGCCGCCGCGCCGATTTCCGCGAGGTCCGGATTACCCTCGGTCAGGTGGATCGCCGCGGTGTAGAGGCCCAGCCACTCCGTTTCGAAGTCGCTGGGGAACGGCCAGTTCCCGGCCATCGACTCGATCTCGCGCACCATGGCCCAGGCCTCGGGCACCCGCTTCTCGCGCAGCAGGATCTCGGCCCGGCCGAAGGACAGGATCATCAGCAGCTGACGATTCCCCGCCGCGTAACGCTCGGCGGCCTCCAGCTCCCGCCAGGCCCCGGCGTGGTCCCCGGCGCGGGACCGCTCGATGGCCAGCCGCCACCACTGCTGCACCGCGTCGTCGTCCGAGCGCAGTTCCAGGGCCAGCCGCAGACCCTCGGTGTAGGCCGCGATGGCGCCTTCACGATCGCCGCGCTGCGAAAGGCTGCTCGCGCGGAAGCTCAGCGTCATGGCCAGGCCCCACCGGTCCCCGACCGCCGCGAACCCCGCGTGCGCCTCCTCGCGTGAGCGTTCCGCCGCGTCCAGCTCGCCGAGGTCGCTGAGCAGGAAGCTCTCCGCCCAGCGGCCCGCCGCCTTGCCCCACTCGTCCGACGTGCCCAGCGCCCGCTCGATCTCCCGGCGGGCCAGGTCCCGATGTCCACTGAGGAACGCCACCATCGGCAGCGCGACGCACAGCCAGGGGTTCCGGTCCACCGCGCCGGCGCGGACGCACTCGTCGATCAGCTCCGCCGCGCCCTCCAGCTGCTGCGGCCCCATCACCGCCTGCATCATCATCCGGATCAGCCGCAGCCCGGCCGAGGTGTCCGCGGGCAGCCGGTCGCCGAAGGCCAGCACCTCCTCGGAGTAGGCCCGCGCCCGCTCGCTCTGGCCGAGAATCGTGAGGTACCAGACCAGACCGAAGAGCAGCCGGCCGGACGAATCGGCGTCGGAGGTCTCGATGGCCGCGCGCAGCGCACCGGTCAGGTTGTCGTTCTCCCGCTCGTAGATGTCGATCGCCTCGAGCTGGGCGGACGAGCGCAGCATCGGGTCGAGGCGCTCGGCCAGGTCGAGGTAGTAGCGCACCATCGAGGCCTGCAGCGCCGCCCGCTCGCCCGAGTCGACGAGCCGCTCGGTCGCGTAGACCCGCAGCGTTTCGAGCATCCGGTACCGCTGCTCGCCGCCGACGTCGATCGTGTCCACAATGGACTTCTCCAGCAGTGAGCCCAGCACGTAGCCGATCTCCCCGGCGGGCAGCTGCTCGTCGGCGCAGACCTGCTCCACGGCGGTCTCGTCGAACGTCGCCGCGAACACCGCGAGCCGGCGGGCGAGCATCACCTCGGCGTCGGTGAGCAGGTCCCAGCTCCACTCGACGACGGCGCGCAGCGTCCGCTGGCGCGGCAAGGCGGTGCGGCTACCGGAGGTGAGCAGGCGGAACCGGTCGTCGAGGCGCTCGGCGATCCGGGCCACGGGCATGGACCGCAGCCGCGCCGCGGCCAGCTCCAGCGCGAGCGGCATCCCGTCGAGCCGGCGGCAGATCTGCGTCACGGCGTCCACTGTGGACTCGTTCAGGGTGAAATCCGGCCGGACGGCGACGGCGCGGTCCAGGAACAGCCGGGCCGAGTCCAGCACCCCCACCTCGCCCGGCGACGCCGATTCCGCCGGCACCGCCAGCGGGCCGAGCGGGCACAGCGCCTCCCCGGTGATCGCGAGCGGCTCCCGGCTGGTGGCGAGGATGCGCAGCCCAGGCACGCGGCGCAGCAGATCGTCGGCCAGCTGCGCGGCGACCTCCACCACGTGCTCGCAATTGTCCAGCACCAGCAACGAATCCCCGCCGGCGAGCGCCTCCACGGCATGGTCCATCAGGTCCACCGGCCGGCGCAGCACCTCGGACTCGCCGGCCCGGATGTCGCGGACCTCGAGCGCGGTGAGCAACGCGCCCAGCACGTCGTGCGAATCGCGGACGCCGGCCAGTGGCACGAACCAGACGCGGCCACGGCCGTGCGCGGGATGCCGCGAGGCCGCCTCGGTCGCCAGCCGGGTCTTGCCCGCGCCGCCGGGCCCGACCAGCGTCACCAGCCGCGATCCCGCCAGCAGCTCGGCCAGCAGCTTGAGCTCGTCGTCACGGCCGACGAAGCTGGTGAGCCGCATCGGCAGCCGGTCCGCGGCCGGGGCGGCGGGAGCGAACTCGCCGCGCAACGCCTGGAGGTGCACCTCCTGCAGCTCCGCCGACGGGTCGACGCCCAGCTCGTCGGCAAGCGTCGTCCGCAGCGCGGCGTAAACGGCGAGCGCGTCGGCCTGCCGCCCGGCCGCGCACAGCGCCCGGATCCGCAGGCCCGCCAAGCGCTCTCGCAACGGGTGCGCCTCGGCCGCCGTGGTGAGGTCGGCGAGCACCTCGGCGTGCCCACCCAGGCGCAGTTCGGCCTCGAACCGGTCTTCGGCGACCTCCGTGCGCAGCTCCTCCAGCCGCGTCGCGGGCGCGGCCGCGAAGGGCGCGTCGAGGACGTCGGCCAATGCGTCGCCGTGCCACAGGCCGAGGGCTTCACGCAGCAGCTCGGCCGCGCGGGTGTCGTGGCCCGCGGAAAGCTCGCGCCGTCCTTCGGCCGCCAGGCGTTCGAACCGGTGCACGTCCACGGCCCGCGCTTCGAGTGCCAGCCGGTAACCGCCGGAGCCGGACTCCAGCTCGGCGCCGGCCGGCCGCAGCGCCCGGCGCAGCCGCGAGACCAGCGATTGCAGCGCGTTCGCGGCGTCCGAGGGCGGCTCGTCACCCCAGAGGCCGTCGATCAGCGCCTCCGCGGAAACGGCCCGGCCGACGTCCAGCGCGAGCCGGGCCAGGAGCATGCGAAGGCGGGCCCCGCCGATGTCGATCGGGGTGCCGTCTTCACCGACCGCGCGCAGCGGTCCCAGCAGCGCCAGGCGCATGACACCAGCTTTCCAGACGCTCGCCCGGACGGAGCAGGAACGGCCGGGCGGGAACCGACGGAAGTGTGGACTTTTACGACAAACCACCCTAACCAGCTCAGGAAGGCCCGGGCCGGGCGATAAGTTGCAGCCGGGTTCCACGCAGCAGATGTGCAGACAGGAGCGTCCATGACTTTGCAGCACCGCTGGCGTCGTCCGGCCGTGATGGCGGCGGCCACGCTGGCCGCGCTCAGCCTGAGCAGCGGGGTCGCCTCGGCAGGCCAGGACGGCTGGGGCGCGCCGACGCCCGGGTCCGACGGCGCCGGCGACAGCTACTACCCGCAGGACGGCAACGGCGGCTACGACGTCGCCGACTACGACCTCAAGGTCGGTTACGCGCCGGACACCCACCAGCTGACCGGCCTGCAGACGATCTCCGCCCGCGCCACGCAGTCGCTCAGCTCGTTCGACCTCGACCTGAACGGCCTCACCGTCGACTCGGTGAAGGTCGACGGGCGCTCCGCGGAGTTCAGCCGCACCGGCGTCCACGAGCTGGTGATCAAGCCGTCCCGGCCGCTGTACCGCGGCCAGCAGTTCCGGACCGTCATCGCCTACCACGGTGTGCCGGCGCCGATCCAGGACCCGTCGCTGGGCGCGAACGGCTGGCAGTTCGGCAAGTCCGGCGGCGCGTTCGTCGCGGGCGAGCCGAAGTCGGCCGCCACCTGGTACCCGGTCAACGACACCCCGCGCGACAAGGCGACGTTCCACCTCGCCATCACCGTCCCGGACGAGTGGGGCGTGATCGCGAACGGCCGTGAGCTCGGCTCGCACAAGACGGCGAACGGCACCACCCACACCTGGGCCGAGTCGACGCCCGTGGCGCCGTACATGACCACCGTCGCCATCGACAAGTGGACGTTCGACCGGCAGCAGCGCCAGGACGGCACCCCGATCGTCAGCGCGTTCGCGCCCGGCACGCCCGATGCCACCAAGCAGGCCGAGGCGAAGCTGCCGGAGATCCTCGACTTCCTGGAGTCGAAGTTCGGCAAGTACCCGGTGGACGCCGCGGGCGGCATCTTCCTGGCCGAGCCCATCGGATTCTCGCTGGAGACGCTGAGCCGGCCGATCTACTCGGGCCGCGCGGGCAACGTCGACACGATCGTCCACGAGAACGCGCACCAGTGGTACGGCGACACCGTGGCCGTGGACCACTGGAAGGACGTCTGCCTCAACGAGTGCTTCGCCTCGTACGCGGAGTGGCTGTGGTCGCAGGCCAAGGACGGGGTCGACCTCGACGCCCAGTACCTCAACCAGGTCAAGACCGCGAGCACCGCGTTCTGGAACGGCAAGCTGTACGACATGGGCCCGGGCAACGAGTTCACCTACGTGTACTCGAAGGGCCCGCTCGCGCTGCACGCGCTGTCCAAGTACATGGGCCAGGCCGCGTTCGACCGCGTGCTGAAGACCTGGAACAGCTTGCACCACAACGGAAACGCGAGCATGCAGGAGTTCCAGCACTACGCGGAGTCGGTGTCGCACAAGAACCTGCAGGGGTTCTTCGACGCGTGGATCTACGGCAACGGCAAGCCGGCCGACCAGTACCTCTACCCGGGCGACCTCAAGCCCACCGCCTGATCCCGCCCGAGGAGTTGCCGTCAAGGACTCCTTACCCGCGTCCTACGCTGGTAAGGAGTCCTTGACGGCGTTCAGAGGGAGGGCACGGATGACGGTGCTGCTGACGGGGTTCGAACCGTTCGGTGGTTCGGGGACCAACCCGTCCTGGGAGGCGGTCTCCCTGGTGGCCGCGCGGCGTGACGACGTGGTGGCCGTGGAGCTGCCCTGTGCCTTCGACGCGTCGCTGCCCGCGCTCCGGGCGGCGATCGAGCGGCACCGGCCGGAGGTCGTCGTCTGCGTCGGCCAGGCCGGCGGCCGCGCGGACGTGACGCCGGAGCGCGTCGCGATCAACCTCGTCGACGCCCGCATCCCGGACAACGCCGGCGCGCAGCCGGTGGACGTGCCCGTGGTCGAAGGCGGCCCGGCGGCGTACTTCACGTCGCTGCCGGTGAAGGCCGCGGTGGCGGCGATCCGCGCGGCGGACGTGCCCGGCTCGGTTTCGCACACCGCCGGGACGTACGTGTGCAACCAGGTCTTCTACGGCCTGATGCACCTGCTGGCCACGGACTTCCCCGGGCTGCGCGGCGGTTTTGTGCACGTGCCGTCCTCACCGGACCAGGTCGCCGACGGCGAGCCGAGCCTGCCGGTCGAGCAGTCGGCCACGGCGCTGAACGCGGTGGTCGACACGGTCCTGTCCGTACGCGAAGACCTCACGGTGTCCGCCGGGACGCTGAACTAAGTCGTGCCGGCTCGGTGTAGCGGATGACGCTTTCACCGCGCTCAGCGCAGGTAAAGCGTCATCCGCTGCCCGCGGCAGCTGTGAGACCAGCGTCCTGGAGACCCGCCCTAGACCCCCGGCTTGAGCTGTTCGGTGAAGAACCGGACCAGGTCTTCCGGCGTCTCCTTGGCCTTGGCGGCGTCGACGCTCACCAGCATCCCGCACACCGGACGGCCGTCGGCCTCGAAGATCAGCAGGCCGGCGAGCTGGCCGATGCCAGCGACGTACCGGCCCTGCATCCCGCCGCCCGACCAGGTGCCGCGGACGATCTTGCTGCCGCCGCCCATCTGCGTCTGCGCGCCGGCTTCGAGCACGTCGAGGGTGAGGCCCTGGTAGTACGTCACGGATTTGCCCGCCCCGGTCCCCGAGCCGAACTCGCAGGTCACGGCGCTCTGCGCGGAGACCGTCCGGGCGAGCACGTCCGCGGGCGCGCACGAGGACCGGCTGGCGACGGTGCCCGCGAGCGGGCGGACGCACGGCGTGAACCCCAGGCTGTCCGGCGAGCCGGGCTGATCGCAGCCACTCGCCACCGGCGGGGTGCCGGAGCCACCGTTCAGCGTCAACACCAGTACCACCGCCACGATCGCGACGAGCACCAGCGCACCGGCTCCGATCAGGATCGGCTTCTTCGCGCTCTTCTTCGGCGGCTGCCACAGCTTCACCGGCGGCCCTTGCTGCGTGAACTGGGGCTGCTGCGCCATCGGCTGGGACGGCGGAAACTGGTGCGGCGCAACAGGTTGACTCTGGTGCGCGGCCACCGGCTGACTCTGATGCGCAGGGACCGGCTGACTCTGATGCGGCGCCGCCCCCGCGCCGAAGCGCGAGTCCGGGGCCGCGGGCGGGTGGACCGGGGCGAAGGCGGGCACGGTGAGGCTCGGCCCGCCGTCGCCGAGCGGCACGTGGTGCAGCCCGAACGCGACCGCGGTCTCCGGCTGGTCCTGGGTGGTCGGGACGACGCCGAGGGTCGAGCCGAGCAGCCCGGCCAGCAGCGGCATCCGGCTCGGGCCGCCGACCAGGTACACGCCGCCGAGCTGCCCGGGGGCCAGGCCGGCGCGGCGGATCGTGGCGGCCAGCAGCTCCGCGCTGCGCAGCAGGCTCGGCCGCACCAGCGCTTCCAGCTCGGCGCGCGTGACGAGCACGTCGCCGAACGGGTCGGGCATCGGCACCTCGGTCTGCTGGTGGCGCGAAAGGCTTTCCTTGGCGTCGCGGACATCCTGCAGCAGGGCGCGGCGACGGCGCCGGTCGCCGGTGTTCTCCGGGCGCAGCAGCTGCTGCCACTGCGCGGGGTCGGCGTGCGACACCGACCGTCCGACGTGGACGAGCAGCGCCTGGTCGATCTCGAGGCTGCCGAGGTCGGGCAGGCCGTCCTCGGCGAGCACCGAGAAGCCCTGGGGGCCGATGCCGACCACCGCGCAGTCGAACGTCCCGGCGCCGAGGTCGTACACCGCGAGCGGGCCGTGGTGCGGGGTCTGGGTGCGCAGCGTCGCGTAATGGGCGGCCGCGGCGACCGGTTCCGGCACGAGGTGGACGTTCGTGAACCCGGCCCGCGTCGCAGCGTCACGCAGCGTCTGCTGGCGGCTGGCGCCCCAGCCCGCGGGATGGGAGATGCGAACCTGCCCCGGCCCGCGCGAGAGCTGACGCTCGGTCTCCTCGCCCATCCGCCGGAGCACGGCGGCGAACGCGTCGGCCACGTCGTAGGTGCGCTCGCCCAGCAGCAGCTTGCCGTCGTCGATGCGGCGCTTGGGGTTCGGCTCGAACCGGCTGGGGTCCAGGCGCGCGCGGCGCTCGGCGTCCTGGCCGACGACCAGCAGCCCGTCGTCCCCGGCGTACACCGCGGACGACATGGTGACGGAGCCGTCGACCTCGATCGCCCGCGGCCCGCGGCCGAACGCCGAAAGCACACCGACCGTGCTGGAAGTGCCGAAATCGATCGACAGGACGTCCACTCGCTCCCCTCCCGAAGGCCTCGGGCATCGTCTCACGAACGGGTGAGCGCCCCGTCCGGGAAGGGAGTTTCGCGGCTTTCGAAGAACAGCGAGCTGTAGAAGTCGTTCAGCACCACGGCGGCCGGCGCGTGCCGGGCGACCACCGAGGCGGCGGGTTCCGGCAGGTCAGCGTGGCCGGCGGCGGCCCGGCGGACGTACTCGACGCGGTCGGCCCGCTCCGTCGTGCCCGCGATCTCGGTGACCAGCCAGCTGACCAGCTGAGTGGTGATGTACGCGCGGTCGTGCCCGGCGTTGAGCTTCGCGAACGCGCGCTCTTCGTCGGTCAGGTCGAAGCGGTCGGACAGCGCGAGCCCGAAATCGGCGAGGTACACCTGCTCGCCGTCGGTGAGCACATTGCCGAAATGCGCGTCGAAGTGCAGCAGCCCCTGGGCGTTCATGAACTCGACGGCCTCGATCAGCTGCCGCTCGACGCGCTCGCTCTCCCCGATGTGGCCCGAAAGCCAGTGGTGCAGGTTGTCGGGGAAGTACTCGCAGAACAGCACGATGCTCGACGTCGCGCCGTCCAGCTCGGCCAGCCGCCGCCGTACTGCCGGGGAGCCGCCCCAGAACTCGACGGAACGCTCGCGCTCGGCCGCGTCGCCGGGCTCGGGCCGGGTCATCGGCAGCTCCCGCCAGTGGTGCAGCAGCGGGAAGCTCGCGCACTGTCCACTGAGGACCCACCCGGTCGCCATCATGTGCACCGCCAGCTCACGCCACACTCCGGCGCCGGCCGAACCCAGGCCGTAGTGGAAAAAGACGGGCAGCTCGAACACATTCGCGGTGGACCGCACGTTCCCGGGCGCCCGCTCGAGATCGGTCAGCGGCACCCGCTTGGCGAACACGGGCACCCCCTCGACGTCCAGCCGCACGGCCGTCCCGCCGATCCCGGTGCTGATCACCGGTGCCGCGTCCAGCAACGCGCCGAGCTGCCGGTCGCTCAGCAGCGAGAGGGCGGTGGAAACGGTGGTTTGCCGGGCCAGGCGCGGGTTCCCCATCGGCCCGACCCTACGCGGAAACGCCAGGAGGGCGGCTCCCCGATGGGGAACCGCCCTCCTGGTGAACTACTCGGCCGAGACGTCAGTCCGTTTCGGACTCCCGGTTCTCCTCGTGGCCCGCGGCCCCGATGGAAACCGGCGGCGCGTCCGGGACGGACGACGGGCGCTTCTCACCACGGAAGGTGAAGTGGGCTTCGTCGTCGCGGTCCTCGGGGTTGCCGCTCCAGCCTTCGACGTCGACCAGGATGATCTGGCCGGCCTCGATCTCGCCGAAGAGGATCTTCTCCGAGAGCTGGTCCTCGATCTCGCGCTGGATCGTGCGACGCAGCGGCCGCGCGCCCAGCACCGGGTCGAACCCGCGCTTGGCCAGCAGCGACTTCGCCTTCCCGGTCAGCTCGATCTCCATGTCCTTGGCCTTGAGCTGCTTCTCCACCCGCCCGATCATCAGGTCGACCATCTGGATGATCTGGTCCTGGGTCAGCTGGTGGAACACGATGATGTCATCGATCCGGTTCAGGAACTCCGGCCGGAAATGCTTCTTCATTTCCTCGTTGACCTTCTGCTTCATCTTCTCGTAGCGGTTCGAAACGTCCGCTCCGGAAGAGAAGCCGAGGCTGACGGACTTGGAGATGTCCGACGTGCCCAGGTTCGAGGTGAAGATCAGCACCGTGTTCTTGAAGTCGACGGTCCGGCCCTGGCCATCGGTCAGGCGGCCGTCTTCCAGCACCTGCAGGAGCGTGTTGTAGATCTCCTGGTGCGCCTTCTCGATCTCGTCGAACAGCACCACCGAGAACGGCTTGCGCCGCACCTTCTCGGTCAGCTGGCCGCCCTCTTCGTAGCCGACGTACCCGGGAGGGGCACCGAAGAGCCGCGAGGCGGTGTAGCGGTCGTGGAACTCGCCCATGTCGATCTGGATGAGCGCGTCGTCCTCGCCGAACAGGAACGCCGCGAGCGCCTTCGACAGCTCGGTCTTACCGACACCGGACGGGCCGGCGAAGATGAACGAGCCCGACGGCCGCTTCGGGTCCTTCAACCCGGCGCGGGTACGGCGGATCGCCTGGGACACGGCCTTGACCGCGTCCTCCTGCCCGATGATGCGCTTGTGGAGCTCTTCCTCCATGCGCAGCAGCCGGGTGGTCTCCTCCTCGGTCAGCTTGAACACCGGGATGCCGGTCCAGTTGGCCAGCACCTCCGCGATCTGCTCGTCGTCGACCTCGGCGACGACGTCGAGGTCGCCGTCCTTCCACTGCTTCTCCCGCTCGCCCTTCTGGCCGAGGAGCGTCTTCTCCTCGTCACGCAGGCGGGCGGCCCGCTCGAAGTCCTGCGCGTCTATCGCGGACTCCTTGTCCCGGCGGACGTCGGCGATCTTCTCGTCGAACTCGCGCAGGTCCGGCGGCGCGGTCATGCGGCGGATGCGCATCCGGGCGCCGGCCTCGTCGATCAGGTCGATCGCCTTGTCCGGCAGGAACCGGTCGTTGATGTACCGGTCGGCCAGCGTGGCGGCCGCGACCAGCGCCGAGTCGGTGATCGAGACGCGGTGGTGCGCCTCGTACCGGTCCCGCAGTCCCTTGAGGATCTCGATCGTGTGCTCGAGCGACGGCTCGCCGACCTGGATCGGCTGGAAGCGGCGCTCCAGCGCGGCGTCCTTCTCGATGTACTTGCGGTACTCCTCGAGCGTGGTCGCGCCGATCGTCTGCAGCTCACCGCGGGCCAGCATCGGCTTCAGGATCGAAGCCGCGTCGATGGCACCCTCGGCGGCACCCGCGCCGACGAGCGTGTGCAGCTCGTCGATGAACAGGATGATGTCGCCGCGGGTCTTGATCTCCTTGAGCACCTTCTTCAGGCGCTCTTCGAAGTCACCGCGGTACCGCGAGCCGGCGACCAGCGAGCCCAGGTCCAGCGTGTAGAGCTGCTTGTCCTTCAGCGTCTCGGGCACCTCGCCCTTGACGATGGACTGCGCCAGCCCCTCGACGACGGCGGTCTTGCCGACGCCGGGCTCGCCGATCAGGACCGGGTTGTTCTTGGTCCGGCGGGACAGCACCTGCATGACCCGCTCGATCTCCTTGCCGCGCCCGATGACCGGGTCGAGCTTGCCCTCGCGGGCGAGCACGGTCATGTTGCGGCCGAACTGGTCGAGCACCAGCGACGACGACGGCGTGCCCTCGCCGCGGCCGGAGCCGGACTCGGTCGACTTCTCGCCGGTCTGGTAGCCCGACAGGAGCTGCAGCACCTGCTGGCGCACCCGGTTCAGGTCCGCGCCGAGCTTGACGAGCACCTGTGCGGCGACGCCCTCGCCCTCGCGGATCAGCCCGAGCAGGATGTGCTCCGTGCCGATGTAGTTGTGGCCGAGCTGCAGCGCTTCGCGCAGCGACAGCTCCAGCACCTTCTTCGCCCGCGGCGTGAACGGGATGTGCCCGCTCGGCGCCTGCTGACCCTGGCCGATGATCTCTTCGACCTGCTGGCGCACTCCCTCGAGGGCAATGCCCAGCGACTCGAGCGCCTTGGCGGCGACACCCTCACCCTCGTGGATCAGACCCAGGAGGATGTGCTCGGTGCCGATGTAGTTGTGGTTGAGCATCCGGGCCTCTTCTTGGGCCAGGACGACCACCCGCCTCGCGCGGTCGGTGAACCTCTCAAACATGCGCACTCCCTCGACTGCTGCGTCGGCGGCCCGTTTCCTTCGTGGAACGCACCCACGACGGACAGCACCGTGCAGACCACTGTAGTAGCCGCGCGGTCGCGCTGACGTACCACTACTGCCCTCGGTGGTCCTTTCGCACCCGGCCGGTGACCGTGCGGTCACCCCTCATCATCCGGTTGCCCTGCACCTTTACGTCAAGCAGAACGTGCGAACCGCCACCCGGATTCCGCCAGGGGCCCCCTGTCCGCTCACCGCGAACACATCGCGTGTGCTGCGAGTTCCACCAATTGGGCACCCGATTGGCGTAGCGGGCGATCGTCTGTAAGGTTAGGCAGGCCTAATGAGGTGGGCGGACAGGAGGGCCGCGGTGAACCAGCAGCGGTCCTTCCGCGATGCCCGCGATGTCGGTGACGGCCTCGCCTCCTCGTTGCTGCGGGTCGGGGGGCTGCAGGAGCGCGGGGAGCTGCGACGCGACGTGCCGGCCGGCTGGTTCCGCTGCGCCGACCTGCTCGCGCGGCCGGTGCTGTTCGACGAATGGCGCGAGGTGCTGTCGACGTGGCTGACCGGCGAGCACGGGTCGGCGCCGTCGCAGACCACCGCCAGCTACGTCATGTCCTGGTACCTCCACGTGCCCGCGTACGTCGGCGCGCTGCTGCTGCACCACGAGCGCCGGGTTCCTTCCCTGAAACCGGAACGCCTCGCGTTCGGCCTCGGCGAAGACCGCCCGCACCCGGAGGGGATGGCGGTGCTGGGCGACGACTTCTACTGCCTGCCCACCGATCCGGGTTCGGCGCGGCCGGAGGCCACGGTGGTGCGTGACGAGCGCGCGCTGGCCGGCGTGCTGCGGGCCCAGTACGTGGCCCACGCCGCCCAGTTCGTCCGCGCGTACGCGCCGGGCACCCGGCTCGGCCGCCGCATGCTGTGGGCCGCCGCGACGGACGCGCTGGACAACTCGCTCTGGTGGGCCGGCCGCCAAGGCGGCACCCCGGACGCGGAAGGCGCGGGCGTCGCCGACGCGGCCCTGGTCCTCGACAAGCGTCACCGTCCGTTGACCTCGGCGTCGACCCTGCGGCTGACCGACGGCCCGGACGGGCACCGCGAGTGGGCTCGCCGTCGCGAGAGCTGCTGCTTCTCCTACCTGCTGCCCGGCGAGGCCGAGTGCGGAGAGTGCCCGCGGGTCTGCTCCCGCTGACGGATTAGCCCGGCCGGGTGGACTTTCCGCAGGTCCGGACTCGATCACCGGAGACGGGGCCCGGCACGGTCGGTGAATAAGCGGAATCCGTGCGGGAATGGGGGCACCGGCGCGGAAATGATCGCTGCAATCGACAAGTTGCCGATGGCAAAGTGGTGGGCACTCGCGTCCGCCGCGCAGCCGGTCGCCGACACGGTGTAAACAATGGCTGCTGATCCGGGAATCAGCGGACCGCTTGCCGGAGGCATGCACGTGCAACGCGAAGGCGGTTCACGGAACAGCTCGCGTGCACGCGCAGGCGATCCGGATATACCGGCCGAACGAGACGGCCCGAGTCATGGCCGGAGTGATGGCCGACACGTCGCCGTCGATAACGCCGCAGTCAGCGGTCCGCGCGCCGCTGAGCCGGACAGGAAACGGACAACAAAAACGGCCGCCGGAGATAACCCGGCGGCCGCCTCGAAGCGTCGGAGCCCCTCAGTTCTTCTTGTGGTAAGCCTCCACGACCTCGGACGGGATGCGTCCGCGATCGGAAACCTGGTAGCCGTTCTTCCGCGCCCAGGAGCGAATCGCCTGGTTCTGCTCGCGGTCGACGGTGGCCGGCCGCGCCGCCGCCTTCCCGCCCGCGACCGGACGAAGGGCCGCGCGCTTACGGCCACCGGCGCGGCGCGCGTGCTCGACGTACTGGGCGAGCGCGTCGCGCAACTCCTCGGCGTTTTCCGAGGACAAGTCGATCTGGTAGCTCACGCCATCCAAACCGAACTCGAGAGTCTCTTCGGCCTCACTGCCGTCGAGGTCATCAACCAGCGAGACCAGCACCTTCTGTGCCATCTGTTTCCTCCTGCGGGGGGCTTACGCGAATGATCTGGGTACGGGGCGAGCCCCGGGACAGAAGTCTTTGACTCCTGTATTAATACCCGCTCATCCCGGCCTGTGCAAATCTCGATTGAGATAAACCTCGCCGGTTCTGCGCGACGGCTATTCGGGCCGGACGAGCGGGAAGAGGATCGTCTCCCGGATACCGAGCCCGGTCAGCGCCATCAGCAGCCGGTCGACACCCATTCCGACACCGCCGCTCGGGGGCATTCCGTACTCGAGCGCCCGGAGGAAATCTTCGTCGAGAGGCATGGCTTCGCTATCGCCCCCGGCGGCCAGCCGGGACTGTTCCGTGAGCCGCTGGCGTTCCACCACCGGGTCCACCAGTTCGGAGTAACCGGTCGCGAGTTCGAAACCGCGTATGTAGAGGTCCCACTTCTCCGCGACCCCCGCACGGGTGCGGTGCTGCCTGGTCAGCGGGGAGGTCTCCAGCGGAAAATCACGGACAAAAGTGGGAGCCTGAAGATCGTCGCCGACGAGGTGTTCCCACAGTTCTTCCACGAGTTTGCCGTGCGCGAGCTTCGGATCGACCTCGATAGCCCGCGCTTCGGCGAACTTGTGCAGTGCCTCGGCCGGCGTCTCCGGCGTCACTTCTTCACCAAGCGCGGCGGAGAGCGACTCGTACATCCCGAGCGTCGTCCATTCGCCGGAAAGGTCGTACTCCGTACCATCCGCGAGCGTGACGATCTGGGTGCCGAGGACGTTCTCCGCGGCCTCCTGGATCAGCTCGCGCGTCATCACCGCATTGGTGTCGTACGTGGCGTAGGCCTCGTAGTACTCCAGCATCGCGAACTCGGGCGAGTGCGAGGAGTCGCTGCCCTCGTTGCGGAAGTTCCGGTTGATCTCGAAAACCTTCTCGATCCCGCCGACCACACAGCGCTTGAGGTACAGCTCGGGCGCGATCCGGAGGTACAGGTCGAGGTCGAACGCATTCGAATGCGTGACGAAAGGCCGGGCCGCGGCGCCGCCGTGCAAGGTCTGCAACATCGGCGTCTCGACCTCGGTGAATCCACGCCGGTGGAACGACTCGCGCAACGAGCGCACGACGCCGGCGCGGGTGCGCACCACATCACGGGCGCGGTCGCGCAGAATCAGGTCGACATAACGCTGCCGGATTCGCGTTTCCTCGGCCAGCTCCTTGTGCGCGACGGGCAGCGGGCGCAACGCCTTGGACGTGAGCTGCCACTTGTCCGCCATCACGGAAAGCTCACCGCGCTTGGAAGTGATCACCTCGCCCTCGACGAATACGTGGTCACCGAGATCGACATCGGACTTCCACGCCGCGAGCGCCTGCTCGCCGACCTTCGCGAGGCTGATCATCGCCTGCAGTTCCGTGCCCCCGCCCTCACGAAGAGTGGCGAAACACAGTTTGCCCGTATTGCGGAGAAACATCACCCTGCCGGTGACGCCGACCGTCTGACCAGTGCTGGTGTCGGCCGGGAGATCCGAATGCGCCGCCCGGATCTCGGCCAGCGAGTGGGTGCGGGGAACCTCGACGGGGTAAGGATCGGCACCCTCCGCGATTATCCGGTCGCGCTTGTCCCGGCGGACCCGCATCTGTTCGGGCAGGTCGTCATCGGGCAGCGCGTCGGACGCGGGGAATTCGGTCATGGCGCATAGCGTACGAAGCCGATGACCGCCTACGCCAACCGGATTACCCTTGGCGTCGCGAGGCCCCGGCCTTTCGCGTATTAGGCTGAGATCTTGTGACCGAACCCACGCATGACCCGGAACTGCACTCCCGGCGCGCCTCGTCGTTCGGCGAAGAGGCGGCCGCGTACGCCGAGCACCGGCCCGATTACCCGCGGGCGGCGCTGGCCTGGGCCCTGGAAGGCGTGGCCCATCCGGCGAAAGACGCGCTGGACCTGGCGGCGGGCACGGGAAAGCTCACCCAGGGGCTGGTGGAGCTGGGCGTTTCCGTGACGGCGGTGGAGCCGGACCCGGGCATGCTGGCCGAGCTGACCCGGCTGCTGCCGGACGTCACCGCGCTGCTCGGCAAGGCCGAGGAGATCCCGCTGCCCGACGCGTCGGTGGACGCGGTGTTCATCGGCCAGGCGCTGCACTGGTTCGACCTGGAGCCGGCGTTCGCCGAGATAGCGCGGGTGCTGCGGCCGGGCGGGATCGTGCTGCCGCTGTGGAACCACGACGACGTGAGCGTGTCGTGGGTCGCCGAGTTCTCCGCCATCGTGCGCAGTGGCGTCAGCCAGGCTTGGGCCAGCGGTGAGCGGACGCTGGACACGCCGCCGGGTTTCGCGCCGTTCGAGGAGAACCGGTTCAACCACGCGCAACGGCGGACCGTCGACTCGCTGCTGGCCACGGTTTCCACCCATTCGCACCTGCTGGTCGCCGAGCCGGCCGAGCGCGACCGCGTTCTCACCGCGGCACGCGAGTACCTGCTCTCCAACCCGGCCACCGGAAACGGCGAGTTCGACCTGCCGCTGCTGACCACCGCGTTCCGCGCCCGGCGGCTCTGACCCCCGGCGACGAAGGTCACCAGCCACGGCGGCGGGGCGGTGCTAATTTCATAGGTGACGCCGCAAGCGTCCCGGACGAGAGCGTCGTACCCGGTCAGGACAAGACGACGCAGTGCCCCTGAAAAAGTCACTGCGAAAGGCTCCGCTCATGTCCTGGCTCGTGCTCATCGTCTCCGGCGTACTCGAAACCGTCTGGGCCGCCGCACTCGGCGCCGCCAAGGGTTTCAGCCGCCCCATCCCGATCATCACCTTCGCCGTCGCGCTGCTGCTCAGCATGAGCGGCCTGGCGTACGCACTGCGCACCATCCCGCTCGGCACCGGTTACGCGGTGTGGGTCGGGATCGGCGCGGTGGGGACCGCCGTCTACGGCATCGTGGCCCAGCACGACCCGGCGTCGTTCGGCCGGATCGCCTGCCTGGTGCTGATCGTCGCCGGCGTGGTCGGGCTGAAGGTGCTGCACTGAAAGCGCCCCAATGATGCTCCTATGGTTGGTCAAGGGGTGAGGTGTTGGAGGGCGGCGAGGTCTGCTGTGAGGTGTGGGTAGATGTTGCGGGCGATGTAGCGTTTGAGTTTGCGGATGATGTGTTTTCCGTTGCTGCGGTTGGGTGTTCGGTGTGTGGTGACGTAGTCGCGGGTGGGTTGGTGGGTGGCCATGCGGGTGATGGTGATGCGGTAGAGGGCGGCGTTGGCGTGGCGGTCGCCGCCGCGGTTGAGTCGGTGCCGGTCGGTGAGGCCTGAGCTGGCTTGGTGGGGTGCGGTGCCGGTGAGCATGGCGAAGGCGGGTTCGCTGCGGAGGCGGTCGGGGTTGTTGCCGGCGGTGATGAGCAGTTGGCCGGTGGTGTCGGGGCCGAGGCCGTGCTGGGCGAGGGTGCGGGGCGCGATGAGGGTGATCAGGGCGGTGAGCTGGGTGTTGAGCCGGGTGACGGCCTGGTCGTAGTGGCTGATCATGGTGGCGAGATCGTGCAGCGCGATGCGGGTGGCGGTGCCGGCGTCGAGCAGGGCGTGGGCGAGGCCGGTGCCGGTGTTGTCGGTGCCGGGCAGGGCCAGGCAGGCTGCCAGCAGCCGTGCCGGGGTGAGTCCGGTGAGCTGTTCGCGCAGATCGTCGGGTGCGGTGACGAGCAGGGCGCGCAGGGTGTTCCAGGCGGCGGTGCGGGCTTTGATCCAGGTGTCGCGGGTGCCGCGCAGCACCCGCACCGACTCGATCGGGCCGGTGCGGAGTTTAGGGGCGGCGGTGGCGTCGCCGGACTGCGTCGCCGCGGCGGCGCTGATCGCGTCCAGCGGGTCTGTCTTGCCTTGCCGGCGTCGTTTCTGCCGGTTCGGCCGGTTGACCTCCACCACCCGGACGTGCTCACCGGTCAGGTAGCGGGTCAGCCCGGCCCCGTAGGAGCCGGTGCCCTCCACCCCGACCGCGGTGACCGTGCCGAAGCCACGCAACCAGGCCAGCAGTGCCTGGTAGCCGGCACCGGTCGCGGCGAACCGGCGGGTGCCCAGCACCTGCCCGAGCGTGTTCTTCACCGCGGCCCAGTGGAAGTCACGATGGGTGTCCACCCCCGCCGTGATCACCTGCCCGGTGGCCGCGGCATCGGCTGTGACAGGGGCGGGCTGGGTTTTACCGGGGAGTTTTGCCATGCTGGTCGTGTCGTTCCTTCTCGGATGGTTCTGGGCGGGCAACGGCACCCCACCGAACCGCGGTGAGCGGACAACACTGTGATCAGCGGCCTGCGGCTACAGGCTCCTATCAGGTCACACACCCCGCACCCGGTGAGGCAAGCGGGACCACCGGGCCGGCCGACAGATCATTGGACAGACACCAACGGTCAGTGGCATACAGAGTCACACCGGCCCGGTGACCCCACCCCCACATCCTCACAGTGGCATTGGGGCGCTCAGCGCACATTGCGCTCGTACACCAGCCGTAGGCCCATCAGGGTCAGGTCCGGCACGTGCTCCTTGATCGTCTCGGACTCGCCGAGCACCAGCGGCGCGAGGCCGCCGGTCGCGATCACCGCGACCGGCCGGTCGCCGTCGGGCTCCAGCTCGCGCACGATCCGGCGGACGAGGCCGTCGACCTGGCCCGCGAAGCCGTAGAGGATGCCGGATTGCAGGCACTCCACGGTGTTCTTGCCGATCACCGACCGCGGCGGCACCAGCTCCACCTTGCGCAGCGCCGCGGCGCGCGCGGCCAGCGCGTCCACCGAGATCTCGATGCCGGGCGCGAACGCGCCGCCGAGGAACTCGCCCTTGGCGGAGATCGCGTCGACGTTCGTGGACGTGCCGAAGTCGACCACCACACAAGCCGTGGCGTGCAGGTGGTGGGCGGCGAGCGTGTTCACCAGCCGGTCGGCGCCGACCTCCTTGGGATTGTCGACGAGCAGGGGCACGCCCGTGCGCACCCCCGGCTCGACGACGATCTTCGGCAGCCGCGCGTAATAACGGCCCAGCATCACGCGCAGTTCGCGCAGCACCGCCGGGACCGTGGACAGCGCGCTGATGCCCGTGACCGCGTCGGCGTGCGCGCCGAGCAGGCCGCGCATGGTCAGCGCGAGCTCGTCGGCGGTGATGCGCGCGTCGGTGCGCATGCGCCAGTCGCCGACGAGCGTCTGCCCCTCGTACAGGCCGAGCACGATGTTGGTGTTGCCGACGTCGACGGTGAGCAGCACGCGTTTTCCTTTACTGCTTTCCCGCCGGCGGCGGTGGGTTGATTCAGCTTTCCGCGTGCAGCAGCGCGTCGAGGCGGCGCGCGTCGGCCGTCTCCGCCACCGGGAACGCGATGATGTCCTCGTCCGGCAGCAGCACGGTGCCCGACAGCAGCCCGGACCCCTCCGGCACGTGCGCCGGGTCCGCGCCCCGTTCGACGATCCGGTTGTCCTCGGAGACGAACACCACCCGCGGCTCGTACCCGGCCGCCTCGGCGTTGTCCATCTGCCCGTAGGAGATGAGGATGACCAGGTCGCCCGGGTGCACCAGGTGCGCGGCGGCGCCGTTGATGCCGAGCACGCCGCTGCCCCGCTCGCCCTTGATCACGTACGTCTCGAGGCGGGCCCCGTTGGTGACGTCCACAATGGACACCTGCTCGCCGGGCAGCAGGTCGGCGGCCTCCATCAGGTCCTCGTCGACGGTCACCGACCCCACGTAGTGCAGATCCGCCTGGGTCACCGTGGCCCGGTGGATCTTGGATTTCAGCATCGTGCGGTACATCGTGGACTCTCCCTTATTCCCCTGCGTCCAGCTCCACGCTCGGATGCTCCACCGCGTTTCCGAGCAGCAGTCCCACGTTGTCGATCAGCCGGGTGCTCCCCACCCGGGCGGCGATCAGCAGCCGTGCCTCACCGTCGACGAGCGCCGGCCCGAGATCGGTTCCCCTCAATTCCAGGTAGTCCACCGCCACCTGGGGACGCGCGGCCAGAGTCCGGCAGGCCACGTCCAAAACCGCTTCCGCCCCGTCGCGCCCGACGTGCGCCCCCGCGGACAGCGCCGCGGAAAGCACCACGGCGTCCTCCCGCTGCTCCGGCGTCAGGTAGACGTTGCGTGAAGAAAGCGCGAGCCCGTCCCGCTCGCGCACTGTCGGCACCCCGATCACGTGGGTGGGGATGTTCAGGTCCCGCACCATCCGCTTGATCAGCACCAGCTGCTGGTAGTCCTTCTCCCCGAAGAACGCGTAGTCCGGGCGCAGCAGGTTGAGCAGCTTCGCCACGACGGTCAGCACACCGGAGAAGTGGCCGGGCCGCGCGGCGCCCTCCAGCTCGTCGCCGAGCGGGCCGGGGTGCACGGTGACGGCCGCGCCCTCGACGTACAGGTCCGACGCCTTGGGCGTGAAGGCCAGCTCGACGCCGGCGTCGGCGAGAGTGGCGAGGTCGACGTCCAGCGGGCGCGGGTAGGCCTCGAAGTCCTCGCCCTCGCCGAACTGCAGCGGGTTCACGAAGATCGACGCGGCGACGATCGTGTTCGGCAGCCGCTTCGCGCGGCGCAGCAGCTCGCGGTGCCCGTCGTGCAGGGCGCCCATCGTCGGCACGAGCGCGACCTTGCGGCCGACAGCGCGCAGCGCCTGGCTCACCTGGCTGATGTGCTCGGGCGGCTGGAACGTGTTCAACGTGCCGCGCTGGAACTTCGGTGTGGTCACGGGTTCTGTCCTTCGGCGGGGTCGTCGAGAAGTTCGGTGAGCTCGGTGGCGGCCGCCGGGTCGAGCTGTCCGGCGGCCCGGGACCGCTCCGCCGTGCGCCGGGCCAGTGCCCGGTAGGCGGGGGCGATCTCCGGCGACGCCTCCGTCAGCACCGCGAGGTGCTTGCGGACGGTGCCGAGGTCACCACGCGCGACCGGACCGGTGAAGGCCCGATCGCCGTGTCGAAGGACATTATCCAGGGCCGCCGACAGCAGCGGTGCGACGAGTCGTTCCGCTTGCCCGATTCCGGCCTGACGGAGGAGTTCCGTGCAATCCGCGACGAGGGTCATCAGGTGGTTCGAGCCGTGGGCCAGCGCCGCGTGGTAGAGCGCGCGGGCCGCCTCGGGGATGCGCACCGGCTCGGCGCCCATCTCGACCGCGAGCGCCTCGCCGACGTTCCACGCCGCCTCGTCCTCGGCCGTCGCGGTGACGCCGATGCTGGCGGTGGCCAGCCGTTCGAGGTCCTCCGGGCGGCCGGTGAAGGTCATCACCGGGTGCAGCGCCAGCGGCAGCGCGCCAGCCTCCGCGGCGGGCGCGAGGACGTCCACGCCATGCGCGCCGGAGGTGTGCACGACGATCTGGCCCGCCCGCAGCGACTCCGTGGCCACCAGGCCGCGCAGCATGCCCGCGAGGGTGTCGTCGGGCAGCGCCAGCAGCACCAGGTCCGCGCGCCGGACGACCTCGTCGGGCGGCAGCAGGGGGACGCCGGGGAGCAGCCGCTCGGCCCGGGCGACGGACGCCGCGGACAGCCCGGACGCGGCGACCACGGTGTGGCCCGCGCGGGCCAGCGCCGCGCCGAGCACGCTGCCGACCCGGCCGGTCGACACGACGCCCACGGCGAGGCGGGCGGGCCGGTTCACCGGCCCACTTCGCAAACGCTCGGCGTGCCCGGTGCTTGACTCGCCGGCTCGATCATGGCGTGCGCCTGTGGACGCTCATGGCTCGTTGACTCCCTTGGCTCGTTCCAGTCCCGCTCACGTCGCGGGTACCAGACGACGGCGCGAGAGTAGCCCCGATCCGTCCGGCGGACCGAGTTGAAGGTGACCAGCTTCACCCGGTCTGGTCTGTCGCCAAGCGCACAGCCTCGGCGCGCGCCGTTCTCAGTGTGTGCAGCAGCTCGTCCTGGCGCTGCCGGTCGTCGTCGGTCCGGAGCCGCTGCCGCCGCAGGAAGGCCAGCTCGGTGACGCTCGCCTGGTACTGGCCCACGGCCTTCGCCGCGGCCTTGCCGGACTCGCGCCGGGCCTGGCGCCGCCAGGCGCGCCGTCCGGACAAGCTGCCCAGCAGCTCGACCTCCGACGGCGCGATCCACCTCGCCGCGGCCATCTTCGGCAGCGCGGCGGCGACTATCCGCTGCTCCCGGCGCCGCTGCAGCACGATCACGTACGAGACGCCGATGAACAGCGGCACCATGATCAGGAAGTACACGGTCAGGAACGCCTTGGAGCCGCCGAGGATGGCCGAGCTGTTCCACAGCGCGTGCAGGCAGACGGCCACGATGTAACCGCCGAGCGGCGCGAGGATCCGCACCGCCTTCTGCGTGGTCCGCGCCGCCACGCCGAACCCGATGCCCGTCATCACGCCGAACAGCGGGTGTGTGAACGGCGAAAGCACCCCGCGTAGGAAGAAGGCGGCGAGCACGCCGGAGTTGGCGCCGTTGCCGAAGCCGTAATCCGCGAACGCGCGGCCGAAGTAGTAGATGTTCTCGGTGAACGCGAAACCGGCGGCGCTGAAGCCCGCGTACACGATGCCGTCGACGATCCCGTCGAACTCGGAACTGCGGCGCCAGAAGATAAACAGGACAAAGGCGCCCTTCGCGGCCTCCTCGACCAGAGGCGCGGAAACGAGCGCACTGACCTTGCTGCCGGCGCCGCTGCCGAGCAGCAGGTCGCCCACGGCTTCGGCGCCGCTGTTGATGAGAAGCGCGGTGATCGTCGCGATGCACGCACCCCACGCGAAGGCGGCCAGAAGCAGCTTCGCGGGCTCCGGCTCCCACCGGTCCACCCACAGGAATCCCGCCACGACCACCCCGACCGGCACCAGCGCCGCGACGACCCCGATGGCCACCGCGAGCCAGCCGACCCGCGCCGTCGCCAGGCCGAACAGGAACAGGCCGCAGAGGGCCACCACGAGCAGCCCGAGCACGGGCAGCAGGACGGTGACCCGGCGGGGCAGCCGGCTCCGGACGGCGTCCGGTGCGCTGGACAGGGATCCGCTCACGGGCAGTCACCCTACGGGGGCGCGGAGGTGCTGTCTTGTCTGGTCGCCCGAGGAGTCGGAATCGCCCCGCCAGCAGCGAAAAAACCACCGGGCGACCCGGCAGTGGCGAAACTGCCCGGTCGCCCGGTGTAGGCGAACAGCCGAGAACGGCGTCAGTCCTCCGCACGGCGGCGACGCCGCGGACTCGGGGCGTCGGCTCCGTTGGCGGCCAGCAGCTCCGTCACAGAGCGGCCCGCGGTGTGGGAACCGCTCTGCGGGGCGTCCTCCGCGGAACGGCGGCCACGCGACGACCGCGGCTCCTGCGCTTCGGGCGTGGCCTCGCGGTGGCTCGGCGAAGACCCCCTGCCCTCCCACGACGGGGGCTCGCCGTCCGCGCGGCGACGGCGGCCGCCACCGGTGGGCTCGGGCGCCGGAGTGGCCTCGTCTTCGGAGCGGCGGCGACGGCCACCGCCCTTGTTCGCGACGCTGCTGCGGACGGCCTCCGGGAGCGTCGGGTTCACCGGCGACTCGGCGGGCTCCTCGTCCGACGAGCGGTGCGCACCGTGCCGCGACGCGGGCGCCGGGGCCGGGGTCGGCTCGGACGACAGCGGCGAAAGGTCCGCACGCGAGAACTGCTCCAGCCGGGAAGGCTTGCGCGGCGCCGGGTCCGGCACGTGCACCGGCGCGTCGAGCGAAGGCAGGTCCGTACGCGGCTTCGGCGGGTTCGCCGACGGGCGCTGCCGATCCGCGAGATCGTCCCGCTTCTGGAACGCGGCGCTGAGGCTTTCGCCCGGCTTGCGGCCGCCGTCCCAAGCCGGCTTCCAGGTGGCCGTGGCCTCACCGGCGGCAGGCGACACCCGCGGCAGGTCCGGCCGCGAGACCTCGGACCGGGAAACGGGCGGCTCGACCCGGCGCATGCTCGGCTGCGACGCCTCGGCGCGCGAAACCGGCGGCTCGACGCGGCGCATCCCGGACTGCGACGCCTCGGCGGAGCGTGGCTCCACCCAGCGCATCTCCGACTGCGACGCCTCGCCGCGCTGTTCCACCCGGCGCATCCCGGACTGTGACGCTTCGGCGGGACGCGCCTCGACCCGTCGCATCTCCGGCCGGGACATCTCCGCGCGGTAAGCGGGACGCATCGCGGGCCGGGACTCCTCGGCGGACCGCTCCTCTTGACGCGGCTGCGGGCGCGGCACGTGCCGCGTCGCCTCGGCGGGCGAGGACTCGGGCTTCGAGACCGGCGCGACGGTGCGCGTCGGCTGCTGTTCGGACGCCTCCCGGCGCGAGGCCTCGGCCCGCAGCTCGGCGGCCTTGACCGCCCGCGCCGCGGCCGACTCCTGCTGCTCCGGCTGCGGCCGATTGCCCGGCTTCGGCCGGGAGAGCTGCTGCGTGCGCTGGGTGTTGACGGTGGACGGCGGTTTGCCGTTCGGCCCTTGCTGACCGCCGGGCCCGTGCGGGCCCACGCCGTTCGACGGCTTGCGCCGCCGCTCGACGGACGCGGAATCGAGCACCCGGTCCATCAGCTCGGTCGGCCGCTCGTTGACCTCGACCGCCGGCTTCTTCGGCGCCATCAGCTGGGCCGGCTTCTTGCCGTTGCCGTTCTTGGTCTCCGAGCCCGCGGAGACGAGCCGCTGCTCGTCGTTCAGCGCGCGCATGCGCGTGGCCTGCGCGGTCAGCGCGACCCGCTCGAGCAGCACCTCGCCGCCGAACAGCGACTGCAGGCTGTCCCGCAGGGCTGACACCTCGGCGCGCAGCGCATCGAGCTCCTCGCGCGATTGGGCCTGTGCGGCCTCCCTCGTTTCGGCTTCGATCTCCAGCTCGTACTCACGCCGAGCCGCGATCTCGCGTTCCAGTTCCAACTCGTATACCGCCTGCGCCTCGGCGACCGTGTCCTCGCTGTGTGCCGCGTGCTTGCGATACCTCACGGCCAGGAAGGCGCCGATCAGGGCGGCCCAGAGGGCGGCGACGATGCCGAGCCGGAGGAACCGGAGGTCGTCGCTGAGCACCAGTGCGAGAGTGGCTCCGATGACGAGGAGGAATCCGACAACAAGCCACGGCCTACCCAGAAGGCGGCCGCGCGAGTCGTCACCCACGCCGGTCATGCCTGACACCGTACCTTCCAGTGACCCGAACGAGACCTAGTCGGTACTTCGAGCGGCCGATTTCGATCGTTAACCGGTCGTCCCGCGGGTGCCGCCCCGATCGGTCTCCGAGGGGGTCCGGCAGCAGTGCTCGAGCCATAAAGCCGCAGCTACCAGCAGCGCGGAGCACACCACGCCGGCCACCGCCGAGCGGCTGTCCGAGACAGCCGCGACGAGTTCGTCACGTCGGGGAAAAACATAGGCGAACGCGGCCAGCCAGGCCCCCGTCATGAAGGCCCCGGCCAACGAGGACGCCTTGGCGAGCGCTACCGAGCGTGCAATCCCGATCGCGCCGACCACTCGTCCGGCCCGGATTCTTGACCGAATCGAGTAAGCCAGGATCACCTCGATCACAGCGAGTACCGCAAACGTGACCCCGGCCAGCAGCGGGAGCTGCGGCAGGTTGCCGTACGCGAACTGGAACACCACGTAGATCAGGACGAGGCCGAGTACCGCGGCCACCACCAGGTCGCGGGGCCGGGTGAAGTGCATGGCCCCACCGTACCGAGGGGCCCCGGGCGTGCGGCTTGCCGCGCCGTCGCCCGAAACGGGAGTCCGGCGTCAGGCCAGGGAGAGGTCCGGCCGCCGGACGACTCCCGCGCGATCGGACTCCGGCCGCAGCGCCAGCAGCTCCACGAGGGAGCCGTGGCCGGGCAGGACCACGGCCGGCTCGATCTCCAGCCAGGGGACGAGCACGCTCGCGCGGTCCGGGGTGCCCGGGTGCGGCAGCAGCAGTTCGGGATCGTCCGAGCGGACGCCGTCGACGGTCACTATGTCGACATCCAGCGTGCGCGGGCCCCAGCGCTGCTCGCGCACCCGGCCGGCCGCCCGCTCGGCGGCCTGCCCCGCGCGCAGCCAGGCCCAGTGGTCACGCGCGGGGTCGTCGACGATGCAGACGGCGTTCAGGAAGTCCGGCTGCTCCTCGACCCCCCACGGCTTCGTCTCGTAGACGCCCGAAACCGCGACCAGCCACGGCCGCACGGCGTCGACCGCGCCGCGCAGGTACCCGAGCCGGTCGCCGAGGTTCGAGCCGAGCGAGAGGACGGCGCGGCTCACCGCTCCCGCCGGACGGTGACGGCGACGTCGTCGAACGTCAGCGGGATCGGCGCGGACGGCTTGTGCACGGTGACCTCCACGGCCTTCGGCCTCGTGTCCAGCAGCACCTCGTCGGCGATCCGGCCCGCGACGCTCTCGATCAGGTCGTACGGCTCGCCCGCGACGATGCCCGCCGCCAGCTCGGCCAGCTCGCCGTAGTGCAGGGTCTTGGTCAGGTCGTCGGACGCCGCGGCCGGGCCGAGGTCGAGCCACACCGTGATGTCGACGACGAACTCCTGCCCGTCGCGCTTCTCGTGCTCGAAGACGCCGTGGCGGCCGAACACCCGCAGCCCGGTGAGTGTGATGCGGTCAGCCATCGGCCCGTCCTCGTGACCAGGCGGCCGCGACAGCGACCGCGTCCAGCGAAGCACCCACCTCGTGCACACGCACCCCCCAAGCGCCCGCCGTCGCGGCGAGCGTCGAAATGGCGGCGGTGGCGTCCTCGCGACCGGACGGCGACCGTGGCTCACCGTCCTTTCCGGACAGCAGACGGCCGAGGAACCGCTTGCGCGAGGCCCCGACGAGCACCGGGAAACCCAGCTCCAGCAAGGAGTCCAGCCCGTGCAGCAGCGCCCAGTCGTGCTCGGCCTGCTTGGCGAAGCCGAGGCCGGGGTCGAGCACGATGGCGTCCGGCTTCACCCCGGCCGCCAGGGCTTCGTCCACTCGGGACAGCAGCTCGGCGCGCACCTCGGCGACGACGTCGGTGTAGCTGGCGAGCGCGTTCATGTCCTTGCTGTGCCCGCGCCAGTGCATCAGCACCCACGGTGCCCCGGAGTCCGCGGCGACGTGCGCCATGCCCGGGTCGGCGAGGCCGCCGGAGACGTCGTTGATCACCCGCGCGCCGGCGTCCAGCGCGGCCTCCGCGACCGCGGCCCGCGTGGTGTCGACCGACAGCGCCACGCCCTCGCCGGCCAGCTGCCGGATCACGGGCAGCACCCGCGCCACCTCCGTCTCGGCGTCGACGCGCAACGCGCCGGGCCGGGTGGACTCGCCGCCGACGTCGATCAGGTCCGCGCCGCGCGCCCACATCCGGCGGGCGTGGTCGAGCGCCTGGTCCGTGTCGAGGTAACGGCCACCGTCGGAGAACGAATCGGGCGTCACGTTGAGGATCCCCATCACCGCGCAACGCCCGGGCGCGGGCAGCGAGCTCACCGTCGCCCCTTGATCAGCTCGATCGCCTCGGCTCGCGAGGACGCCGAAGTCCGCAGCAACCCGCGCACGGCCGAGGTGATGGTGCGCGCGCCGGGCTTGCGGATCCCGCGCATCGACATGCAGAGGTGCTCGGCCTCCATCACCACGATCACCCCGCGCGGCTCGAGCTTGCGCACCAGCGCGTCGGCCACCTGCGAGGTCAGCCGCTCCTGGACCTGCGGCCGCTTCGCGTAGAGGTCGACCAGGCGGGCCAGCTTGGACAGGCCGGTGACCTTGCCGTTGGCATTCGGGATGTAGCCGACGTGCGCGACCCCGTGGAAGGAGAGCAGGTGGTGCTCGCAGGTGGAGAACATCGGGATGTCGGTGACGACCACGAGCTCCTCGTGGGATTCGTCGAAGGTCTTGTCCAGCACCTCGGCCGGATCGAGGTACAGCCCGCTGAACATCTCCTGGTAAGCGCGAGCGACCCGGGCCGGGGTGTCCTTGAGGCCATCCCGGTCCGGGTCTTCGCCGCAGGCGAGCAAGAGCTCGCGGATGGCGTTCTCCGCCCGGTCCTGATCGAAGGCCGGGCGGGCCACGCCGTTGCTACTGCTTGTCTGGTCCGTCCACGTCACGCCGCTGCTGCCCCTCGTCCGGCTGCTGGCCGTTCGCCCCATCGGCGAACCAGCCCTGCTCAGACGGACGGTCTTCGGCGGGACGCCACGACTGCTGGCCGGGGTTGCCGCCCGGCGAGGTCGCCGGGGTCCACCCCGGGGGGGCACCGTAGTTCGGCGGCCCGCTCTGCGCACCGCCCGGGCCACCCGGGTAGTAGCCGCCCGCCGGACCGCCCGGCTGCTGACCACCATACGACTGGGGCCAGTAACCGGTGCCGTTCGGCCCACCGTTGGGACGGCCGCCGTTGGGGTGCGCGCCCGGCTGCGGCGGCGCGTACGGGTTGGCGTTCGGATCCGGGGCCGGGTACGGCGGCCCGCCGGGCAGGTCGCCGGCTCCCGGCGCGGTGCCGACCGGGGTCGGCTCCGGCTGGCGGACCGGCTTCTTCTCCTTCTCCGGCGGAGGCCACGGCTCGCCGCGCTCCATCGCCAGCTCGCCCGGGGTCTTGATCGGCGGCTTGTCCGACGGCGTCCGCTCACCGAACTCGTTGAACACGGTGATGTGCGGGCGCTTCTCGACCGTCGCGAAGATCCGCTCCAGGTCCTTGCGGGTCAGCGTCTCCTTCTCCAGGAGCTCGATGACCAGCTCGTCCAGCACGTCGCGGTAGGTGTTGAGCACGTGCCACGCCTCGGTGTGCGCGGTCTCGATGAGCTTGCGCACCTCCTCGTCGATCTCGTGCGCCACCTCGAGCGAGTAGTCGGCCTGGCGGCCGGCCGAACGGCCCAGGAACGGGTCGCCCTGCTCCTGGCCGTACTTGACCGCGCCGAGCCGCGCGCTCATGCCGTACTCGGTGACCATCGAGCGCGCGATCTTCGTCGCCTGCTCGATGTCGGCCGACGCGCCGGTGGTGGGCTCGTGGAAGACCAGCTCCTCCGCCGTGCGCCCGCCCATGGCGAACACCAGCCGGCCGATCATCTCCGAGCGGGTCATCAGCTCCTTGTCGTCCTCCGGGACGAGCAGAGCGTGCCCACCGGTGCGACCGCGCGGCAGGATCGTCAGCTTGTACACCGGCTCGATGTCCGGCATCGCCCACGCGGCGAGCGCGTGCCCGCCCTCGTGGTAGGCCGTGATCTTCTTCTCCTTCTCGGAGATGATCCGGCTCTTGCGAGCGGGCCCGCCGACCACGCGGTCGACCGACTCCTCCAGCTCGACGTCGCCGATCACGTGCCCGTTCTTGCGGGCGGTGAGCAGCGCGGCCTCGTTCAGCACGTTGGCCAGGTCGGCGCCGGACATGCCGACGGTCCGCTTGGCCAGGCTGCCCAGGTCGGTGCCCTGCGCGATCGGCTTGCCCTTGGCGTGCACCTCGAGGATCGCGCGGCGGCCGCGCATGTCGGGCGCCGACACCGGGATCTGCCGGTCGAACCGGCCCGGGCGCAGCAGCGCCGGGTCCAGGATGTCCGGCCGGTTGGTGGCCGCGATCAGGATGATGCCGCCGCGGGCGTCGAAGCCGTCCATCTCGACCAGCAGCTGGTTCAGCGTCTGCTCGCGCTCGTCGTGCCCGCCGCCGAGGCCGGCGCCGCGCTGGCGGCCGACCGCGTCGATCTCGTCGACGAAGATGATGCACGGCGCGTTCTGCTTGGCCTGTTCGAACAGGTCACGCACTCGCGAAGCACCGACACCGACGAACATCTCGACGAAGTCCGAGCCGGAGATCGTGTAGAACGGCACGCCCGCTTCACCGGCGACGGCTCGCGCGAGCAGCGTTTTACCGGTGCCTGGCGGCCCGTACAGGAGCACGCCCTTCGGGATTTTCGCGCCGAGCGCCTGATATCGCGCCGGGTTCTGCAGGAAGTCCTTGATCTCGTACAGCTCTTCGACGGCCTCGTCCGCACCCGCGACATCGCCGAAGGTGGTCTTGGGCATGTCCTTGTTCAGCTGTTTCGCCTTGGACTTGCCGAAGTTGAGGACGCGGTTGCCGCCGCCCTGCGCGTTGTTCATCATCCACATCAGCAGGCCGAGTACCAGCGCCAGCGGGATCGCGAAGATGAGGATCTGCGTCAGGATGCTCTGCTGCGTCACCTTGGTGGTGAACTTGATCGGCTGGCCGTTGTTCTGCGCCGCGATCAGCTTGTCGTAGATCTCCTGCGAAGCGTTCGCCGGGTACTGCGCGACGATCTGGTCGGTCTGCGTCCCGTCGACGTCGATCTTCTGCGTGAGCAGCAGTTTGACCTGCTGCTCCTTGTCCTCGAGGCTTGCTTCCTTGACGTGGTTCTGCTTGATCTGCTGATCAGCCACTGAGATGGGAGCCTGGGTGTATCCACGATCGCTGTCGAAGATCGTGTTGTAGGCGAACAACGCCAGCAACCCCGCGACGATCCACAGCAGTGGGTTCCTGAGCACGCTCTTCCGGTTCATACGACTCGGCCCTGCTGGCCTCGACCCTCCCTGGTTGGGCGGCTCCTGTGATACCCGCCATCACGATCTTGACAACCCATGGTGCTCCCGCACCGGTTACATCAGGGTACCGTCCGGGCGGACGCTGGACCCCGATGAGCCTCACGCAGGTCAACGGGCGATACCGCACCAGGGTTCCCGGATCGTTCCGGACCCGGTCACCCTAGCGTGTGTCAACCGCCACAGACGCCACCATCTCACCAAGCCGCGTACGCAGTGTCTTGGGATCCGCCGGAGCCACCGTCACCCATTCGCGGCCGTCCGAACCCGCACGTGAGAGGCTCAGATAACGCCCTGTGGCGGTGTCGAACCAGCCCAGCACGCGGGACCGCTGCCGGGTCCCGAGCGAGGAGCGGCTGTTCGCTGCCAGCTGACCGCCGCGTTGCCGGGGCTGGCCCGAGATCAGCCCGTAAGTCTCCTTCGGGTCGACCGTCACGCGCTCGCTGAGTGACTGACGCCTCCCCCGGCGACCCTTCTCCTCGGCCTCGGCGGGCCCGCTCGAAGCCGAAACGGGCACCCGGATCGGGCGCGTGTTCAATGCCTCGTCGAGCGGCAGTGTGACGGACGCCTCGCTGCCGCGGGGTCCCGCCGGCAGCAGGTCGATCACCGCGGACGCCAAACCGTCCGACGGGATGCCGCGCAGCCAGATGCCGTCGCCGTCCTGGATCGCCACCACGCCGGTGCGGTCGTCGCCCGCGGCGAGGATCGCGATGGGGTGTGCCTGGAACTGCGGGATGTGCACCGCGTCGATGGAAACCGGGCCCCGGGCGAGCAGGCCGAGCCAGTCGTCGAGGCGCGGCTCGACGTAACCGCGGGCATCGCGGACGCCGCGCGCCTTCAGCTCGACGTCGACCCGGTGCCGCAGCGACACCCGCTCGTCCTCGGTGGCGCCGTGCGAGCGCACCCGCAGCGGGTACGGCAGCTCGCCCAGCTCCATGGACTCCCAGAGGAAGTCGAACGCCAGCGGGGTGAAGAACTCTTGCTGCATGCGGTGCTGCTCACTCTCCAGGATCGAACTCTGGCTCAGCGTAGCGCGGAAAGCCCGGCCCAGGTCAACGCTTCAGCGCGAACCGGAACTCCTCGTCCGCGAGCCGGGCCGTCAGAAGGCGGCGGTGCTCGCCTGCGCCGCGCCGGACAACATCTCGCCGAGGCGGTGGCGCAGCGTGGCGGCGTCGGCCGGGGCGATGGTGATCCAGTCCCGGCCGTCGCGGCCGCTGGTGGCCTGCGTGAAGTACCGGCCGCTCTCGGTGTCGAACCAGCTGAGCACCGGGGAGCGGCTCCGGCCGCCCATGCGGTTGCGGGCGTTGGCGCCGACCTGGCCGCCGCGCAGCCGGGGCTGGGCGTGCAGCCGTGCGAGGGCCTTGCGGTCCTCGTCCACGCTGGCCCGGCCCGACGCGTCCACCTGGTTGCCGCGCCGCTGCATGAAGTCGACGCCCGAGGCGCCCACGAGCTGCTCCAGCGGCACCGTGATCGACTTCTCCGTGCCGCGCGGAGCGCCCGGCAGCAGCGAGACGATCGCGGTCGCGAGGCCGTCCACCGGGCAGGGCTGCAGGTGCAGCCCCCGGGTGTCCTGGACGGCCAGCAGCCCCTGGCCGCCGAGAGCGCCCGCGACCGCCAGCAGCGGCTCCGCGTTCGGGTCGATCAGCTGGACCGAGTCGAGGCTGAGGTCAGGTGAGGCGAGGATGCCGAAGAAGTCCTCGACGTGCGGTTCCGGCCGCCCGCGCCCGTCGGCCAGCCCGCGTTGCGCCAGCCCGTTGAGCGCCTGCCCGCGCAGCGCGGCCCGTTCGTCCACGGTGCTCCCGTGCGAGCGCGCCCGCAGCGGGTACGGCAGCTCCCCCATCCCGGCCGACTCCCACAGGAAGTCCAGCTCGAGCGGGGTGAGCAGCTCCGCGTTCGGCATCGACCAACCCCTTGTCACACAAGCGTTTCAGGAAAAACACGGGCGCGCGGCCGGGAAGGCCGCGCGCCCGTGGGAAAGGAATCAGTCGTCGTCTTCGTCCGACCACGCGCCGATGACCGGCGGCGGGGTGGCCTCGTTGGCGCCGAAGGCGTCGTCCGGGTCCGGCTCGATGAGGAACGACGCGTGCGTGTGCTCCTCGTCCTCCTGGCCCTGGCCGCCACCCATGCCGCCGCCCATACCGCCCATGCCGCCGCTCATGCCGGGCGCCGGGGCCTGGCCGCCGATGGTGCCGCCCGCGGGGACCACACCACCCTGCTGCGGAACCGCCGAAGCGGCGCTCTGGCCGTTCTGGTGCTCGGCCGCCGCGGCCGTGCTCTCCTCGTTGTTGCGAGAGCCGCTGCGGGTGCCCTGGCCCAGCTTCGCGCCGGCGAAGCCGAGGCCGCCGCCGACCGCGCCCAGCCCGAGCGCCGAGCCGACACCGCCGGCGCCGCCACCGCCGGCCGGAGCCGACGGGGTGATCGCGGCCGCGCCACTCACCGCACCGGTCCCGGCACCAACGCCGGGGCCCGCCGCGGGCAGAGCGGTCGGGGCCGCGCCGGAAGCGCCGTACGTGCCCGAATCACCGGTGACGTGCGGGCCGCCGGCACCGACGACGCTGCCGTGGCCGCCCGCGCCGAACCCGATCGGGCCGCCCAGCGCGGGGGTGCCCACGCCGCCCACAGCCCCGACGTTGCCGGAGTGCGAGCCGCCGTTGAGCGAGTTGAACGAGTTGCCGTTGAAGTGCGAGGCAGTGGGCTTCATGCCGAGCGAGTCGGGGCCGAAGCTCGGGGTCGAGCCGTCGACCTCGCTCATCGACTGCGTGTACGCGTTGAAGAACGCGACCTGCTGCGCCTTGACGTCGTTCGCGGCGTCGGCCTGGACCTTCTGGTCCGCGGCCATCGCGGCGGGGCCGCCGGCCAGCGCGGCGGCCATCGCCTGCTTCGGGTCGAAGTCGCGCGGGGCCGGCATCTTCTTGACCTCGGCGGCGGCCGCGGCCTGCTTGCCGAGGCGGTCGGCCATCGTGTGCGCGGCGTCCGAGGCCTGCTGGCCGGAGTTGGCGATGGACACGAGCGCGCCCTGCGCACCCGCGGCGCCATGGCCGACCCAGGCGTTGCCCAGCTCGGAGATCGCGTTGTAGAGGTGGTCCGACGCCTGCTTCAGCTCGGTGCCGTGCTTCGTCCACTGCTGGCCGGTGGCCTCGGCGGTGCCGGGGTCGTTGTCGGTGACCGCGCCGTTGTAGAGCTCCTGGCTCTGCTGCGAGTTCCAGTTCGGCGGGTTCGCGATCGCGCGGTCGCCGCCCATCTCGAAGCCGCCGGAGCTGGAGCGCGCGGACGCGACGATGCTCTGCGACTCGCTGTTGTCGCCCATCGGCACGAGCGGCGTGCCGGACGTCCCCTGAGTGCCCGGCGAGAGCGGCGTCGGCTGCTGCCCGGTGCCGCTGGTGTCGTGATTCGGTGCCATGACTGGTGATCCCCCTCGGACGTCAGGCCTTGCGGAACGGGTCGGCGGCAGACTGGTCGATCTCGTGGTACTTCGACATCGCCGTGACGATGCCCTGCTCGGCCGCCTCGTACTGGTCGAGCAGGTTCTTCAGCGCGGAGGCGTAGGAGTCCCCGCCGCCGTCGGCGCGCTGGACGAACTTCGCCGCCATCGCCTGGCCGACCGGGTTGGCCCCCAGCTTCGGCGGCTGCGCCAGCGAGCCCGAGCTGTTGAGCAGGGCCTCGATCGCGTCCTTGCCGGTGCGGATCTTGTTCAGCACGGTCTGTGCCGCGTCAGGATCGATGCCGACCTGACCGTTGGCGGCGGCGTTCTTGAACGCGTTGGCGTCGGCCAAGCTGCTGTTGCCCATCTGCCCTCTCTCCGTTCCCCCGCGCGAGCTCGCCCCGCCCGCATGGCAATAGGTCTTCGCATAGGTTAACGCACCTGGTCGGCACGTATGACGCGATCGCCCGACCCAGGGTTCCGTACCGGAGGTGATCGCCGCAACAAGGTTCGGCGAACCTGTGGACAAACGTTCTCCGCCATCCACACGCGCGAACGCCCGGTGAGGTTCACCGGGCGTTCGTCACGACGTGTAGACGCGCGGGTCCAGCGTGCCGATGTAGGGCAGGTCGCGGTAGCGCTCGGCGTAGTCGAGGCCGTAGCCGACCACGAATTCGTTCGGGATGTCGAAGCCGATGTACTTCACCGGCACCTCCACCTTCACGGCGTCGGGCTTGCGCAGCAGCGAGACGACCTCGAGCGAGGCCGGATTCCGGCTCGCCAGGTTCTTCAGCAGCCACGACAGCGTCAGCCCGGAGTCGACGATGTCCTCGACGATCAGGACGTGCCGCCCCGCGATGTCGCGGTCGAGGTCCTTGAGGATGCGCACCACCCCGGAAGACGACGTGGACGAGCCGTACGACGACACAGCCATGAACTCCAGCTGGGTCGGCAACGGCAGCGCCCGCGCGAAGTCCGTCATGAACATGACGGCGCCCTTGAGGACGCCGACCAGCAGGAGTTCGCCCTGCCCGTTCTCGGGGTAATCCGCGGCGATCTTGGCCGCCAGCTCCGCGATCTTTTCGTTGATCTGCTGCTCGGTGATGAGCACGGAGGCGATCTCGCCCTCGTACACGGGTCATTCCCCTCGGGTGGTGGGTTCGGGTCCGTTCAGCGAGAGCCTGCCATGGCCCCGTCGCGCCTCCAACTTGCCCGGCAGCCAAACGCCGCCCTGCCCGCGCCAGCGGACGATGAGCGCGTCCACCGACCGCAGGTGCGCGTCGGTCAGTTCACGCACCCCGGAGTCCAGCAGCCACCTGCGGAGAACCCGCCGCCGCAGTGCCGCGGGCTCGGCGGCCAGCACGGCCACGTCCAGACCTTCGGCGCCGCCCGCGCGGGTGAGGATCCGGTCGGCCACTGTGTCCAACGCCTCGGTGTCGTCGCGCAGTTGCGCGGCCGTGCGGGCCAGCGCGGGGGCGACCCCGCCGGCGAGGACGTCCTCCAGCAGCGGCAAAACTTCGGCGCGGAGGCGGACGCGGGTGAAGCGAGGGTCGGCGTTGTGCGGGTCCTGCCACGGTTCGACGCCGAGTTCGGCGCAGGCCAGCCGCGTCTGCTCGCGGGTGATGCCGAGCAGCGGCCGTCCCCACGGCGGGTCGTGCGGCCGCATCCCTGCGAGCGACCGCGGACCGGAGCCGCGGCCGAGGCCCAGCAGGACGGTCTCGGCCTGGTCGTCGAGGGTGTGACCGAGCAACACGAGAGCCTCGCCACGGGCTTCGCGGAGCGCGCCGTACCTCGCGGTGCGCGCGGCCGCTTCGGGGCCGCCGCGTCCGTCTACGCGGACGGTGAGGACTTCGGCGCTCTCGACGCCGAGCTGCTTCGCGCGCGCCGCAGCCTCTTCGGCCACCTTCGCGGAGCCCGGCTGCAGGCCGTGGTCGACGACGAGGGCGCGCGTCGGGATCTGCCGCAGCCGTCCGGCGTTCGCGGTCGCCTCGGCCAGCGCCAGTGAGTCCGCGCCGCCGGAGACGGCGACGCACAGCTCGGCGGGAAGCTCGACGGTGCCGAGGAAATCCCGCACCGCCTTGCGAACCGCCGCGACCGCGCTCACCCGTGCAGACGCCGTACCCAAGCCGCGGGATCGGTGATTTCGGCCCGGGTCGGGAGGGTGTTCGGCGAGCGCCAGACCGCGTTGAAGCCGTCCATGCCGACAGCGTCGACAACGTGCTTCGTGAACTTCGCGCCTTCTTCGTACTGCCGGATCTTCGCGTCCATGCCCAGCAACGCGCGCAGCATCCGGTCGAAGAGGCCTCCGCCCTTGCGACGCGCGGTGAAGCGCGAGCGGATCGTGTCGACGCTGGGCACGACCTGCGGGCCGACGGCGTCCATCACGTAGTCGGCGTGGCCCTCCAGCAGCGTCGAGAGCGCGAGAAGGCGATCGAAGACGGCGCGCTCTTTCGGCGACTGAAGGAGTTCGGCGATGCCGACGCACTTGCCCCGCTGCTTGAGCGCCTCCGGCAGCCGTCCGACCAGGTCGGACAGGCCGTCGGCGGAGTTGCCGGCGATGCCGGTGACCAGGCGCTCGACCTCGTCGGCGAAGTAGTCGCGCAGCCATCGCACGGCGGTGAACTGGAGGCGGTGCGTGCACTCGTGGAGGCAGACCCACAGCCGGAAGTCGCGTCCCGGCACCTGCATCGCCCGCTCCGCGGCCACGACGTTGGGCGCGACGAGCAGCAGCTCCCCTTCGCGCTCGGGGCCGCCGAAGGGGTCGTACTGGCCGAGCACGCGCGAAGCGAGGAAGGAAAGGACCAGCCCGGTCTGTACGCCGGCGCCGCCCGCGAGGATCGGGCCCAGTGGTCCGCCCTGCGCCTCGGGCAGCGCGCGCCCGGTGAGCGCGTCGAGCCCGGACGCGGCCGCCCGCACCCACCCGGCCCGGTCGACCACGGTGCCGGGCAGCAACGGCAGGTCCTGGCCGAGCCCGGTGAGCCCCCGCACGTGCCCTTCGGCCTCCGCAGTCAACTCCCGCAGGTCGACAACCGCCTGCTCGGCCACGTCCCGGGGCACCTGCGGCCCACCCCGCACGAGCAACGCCCCGGTGGACGCCGCGAGGTCCCAGTCGACCATCGGCCGCCGGTGGGTCTCGGTTTCCTGGCTCACCCCTCTGACGCTACCCGGCCCGAGCGCCTTTTCCCGCCTGAGCGCGGGGTTCGGAGCGTGGTTGTGGTCATTTCGGATCCTCCGGCGCCGGAAAATGTCGTACCCGGGTGGTGCACTGGTTCCCGTGATGGAGACGAGGGGGTACCAGGTGTCGAGGTTCGCGGGGAGAACGTGTGTGGAAGGTGAGGTGGTGACCGGCTGAGTCGAGTGGGGAGGTGCGATGACGGCTGTGGCGGCTGTCGCGGTGTGGGTGCGCGGGCCGGGCGCGTAGGCCGGGCGCGTGGGGAGCGGGCTCGGCTGAGGCGGGGCGTTCGACTTTGCCTACTTTCCTTATGCGGCAACGGAAGTAGGCGCATGGCGAGCTGAGGTCGCATGCGGTGCGTGCGCCCGGTCGAAACCCGGGCACGCCGAGGTGGATGCGCTCGGGCCTTGCCTGGTAGCTCGGCCGACGGCGGCGCTCTGCGTCGGTTGTTCCGGTCAGTTTTGGCGGCGCTCTGCCCGGGTCGCTCCGGCCGGTCGCAGCGCCCTGCGCTGGCAGCTCCGGTCGACGGCAAAGCTCGGCGCCGGTCGCTCCGGCCGGCAGCAGCACCCTGCCCAGGCATTCCAGCCAGCCGCAGCGCGCAGCTCGGTCTGGCGCAGCGTGCTACCCAGGTGGCGCCGGTTCGACGCAGCTCTCTGCCTTGGCAACTCCAGCCGCGGCAAACGCGGCCCAGCCAACGGCAGCGCGCGACCCCATTCAGGCACAGCGCGCTGCCCACTGGCTCCGGTCAGTGGCAGCCGCAGTTGCGCAGCGTCGTCGCCAGGACGTCGAGGGCCGCTTGGCCCGGGTTTTTGTCCGAGCCGTTCGACATGAAGGCGAAGACCAGGACCCGGTTGTCCTTGTCCAGTACGTAGCCGGCGAGGGTGTTCACCGACGTCAGGGTGCCCGTCTTGGCGCGGACCCAGCCCTTGCCCGCCGCGGAGTCGCCGGACTGGTAGCGCGGGCCGAGGGTGCCGGCCGGGCTGCCCGCGACCGGCAGGCCCGCGAGCAGCGGACGGAGCTTGGCCGTGTCCGCGGACTTGCCGTCCGGCGCGGCCGCCGCCGCCAGGATCTGCGCGAGCAGCCGCGCGGGCACTCGGTTCTGGTTGGACAGCCCGCTGGTGTCGAACAGCTGCAGGTTGCTCACGTCGAACCCGTGGTCCTGCAGCACCTTCTTCACGGAAGCGCCCGCGCCCGCGAACGACGGGTCGGCGCCGGCCGTGATGGCGACCTGGCGGCCGAGTGCGTCGGCGAGGACGTTGTCGGAGATCTGCAGCAGCGCGTAGGCCAGGTCCGGCAACGGCGCGGACTGGACCTGGCCGAGGACCTTCGCGCCGTCCGGCGCCTTGGCCGTGCCGCCCGCCTGCGCGCCGAGTTTGCCGGCGATCAGCTGGGCCAGCGCGGTGGCGGGCGTGCCCGAGCGCGGCGTCTCGTCGACCTTCGGGTTGATGCGGCCGCCGTCGGTCATCGCGGGGACGATCGGCGCGCCGTAGGTCGACGGCGCGTCACCGGGTTCCCAGCCGGGGGCGGTCTGGGGGCCGGTGTAGGCGCTGAGGTCGAGCTGCACCTTGCTGACGTCACCGCCGGTGGCCTTCTTGACCTGCGCGACGAGGTCGTCGACGTGCGCGTCACCCGGGTACAGCGGCGAGTCCGTGCCGATCGGCAGCGTGGTCAGCGTCGGGTCGCCGCCGCCGACGATGATCACCGTGCCGGGCTGCGCGCCCTGGACGATCTTCGTGGTCAGCCGCTTGGTCGGCTCCATCGAAAGCAGCGCGGCCGAAACGGTGAGGATCTTCGTGGTCGACGCCGGCGTCAGCGCCGTCGTGGACCCGTGGTCCCACAGCACATCGCCGGTGGCCGGGTCGATCACGCTGCCGGTGAGCTGGGCGAGCGCCTTGTTGGCAGCCGGGCCCGACAGCGCGGACCCCACCCCGCCCGCCGACGGTCCCTGCCCCGTCGTATCCGGACCGTGCAACGCGAGGCTGACCGACGCGGCATCCGGGATGTCGCTCTTGGGCGCGTTCGCCGGCGCCCACGGCAGGCCGAGCTTCGTGGACACCTTCGGCATCGCCGCCGCGACGCCCACCGCCGCGAGCAGCAGCACCACAACGGCGCCGATGACCACCAGTTTCTTGCCACGCCTACGTTTCCGCGGCGGCTCGGCAGGCGAGTACGGCTCGTACGGGGGGTCTTGGGGCGGCTCGTCGGCGTACCCGCGGTCGTCGGCCGGGTCGTGGTCCTGGGGCGCGTACTGGCCCTGCTGACTCTGCTGACCGGGCTGACCGGGCTGACCGGGTAGGCCGGGCTGACCGGAAAGCAGCGGAAAGCCCTCGCTGGGCCGCTCGATCCCGACGGTCGCCTCCGCCGGGAACTGCTCCCCAGACGGCTCGATCCGCATCGGCCGAGCCTGGTTCACCGAAGACGACGCCGAAGGCACCATCCCCCGCGGCGGCTCGGGCGGCAGGCCCCGCCGGTCCCCGGGCTCGTCGCCGCGCCCCTCCCGCACGTCGATCTGCTGCGACCAGCCGCCGGGCCGCTGACCCGGTGGGCCGTCATTGCGGAATTGGTCCGGCCCCTCGCTGCGGAAGCTGTTCCACCGCTGCTCTTCGCGGCTCCCGTCGCGCCGGGCGTCGCCAGGTCGCTGGTTGTCCGGCCGCTGGCCCTCGGGCCGCTGGTTATCGGGCCGCTGATTGTCGGCACGCTGGCCATCGGGCCGTTGGCTGTCGGGCCACTGGCCGTCGGGTCGCTGGCCCGCGGACCGCTGGCTGTCAGAGCGCTGGCCATCGGGTCGCTGATTGTCGGCGCGTTGGCCATCAGGTCGTTGATTGTCGGGCCACTGGCCCTCAGGGCGTTGACCCTCGGAGCGTTGGCTGTCAGGTCGCTGGTCGTCCGGGTTCTGCCCGGCGGAGCGCTGACCCTCGGGGTACTGGCCGGCGGGGCGCTGGCTGCCGGGTCCGTCCGGGCGCGGACCGGCAGGGCCACCGTCCTGGCGCTGGCCGACGCCCTCGCTACGGGAGCTGTCCGACCGCTCGTCGGCGGGTTTGGTGTGGTGATCGATCCAGAGGGAGTCCGGACGGCGCTGGGCTTCCTGGTCCGGCTGGCCGCTGTGCCGGTCCGTCCACAGTGACTCCGCCGGCTGGTCGCCACGGCCCTGTGGCGCCTGCTGATCGCCGCGGCTTTGCGGCTCGCCGGTCAGCTCCTCGCGACGATCAGTCCAGATCGACAGCGGACGAGCCCCCTCGCCCTGCGCCTCGCCCTTCCGCGCCGGACGCTCGACCGGAACCCACGGCACCTGCTGCGGACGGACCGGCAACTGCTGCGTCGACTGGTCCGGCCGCTCCGCCTGAGACTCCGCCTGGGACGGCCGGTTCTGCTGCTTCGCCTGGCTCTGCTGGTTTTGCTGATTCGCCTGGCCCTGCTGGTTCGCCTGGCTCTGTTGGTTTTGTTGGTTCGCCTGGCTCTGTTGGTTTTGTTGGGGCGCCTGGCTCTGTTGGTTTTGTTGGGGCGCCTGGCCCTGCTGCTCCGGCTGGTTCGATTGAGACGGCTGGTTCTGCTGGGACGACCGCCCCTGGTCCCCCTGCGATGACTGCGCCACCCCAGGGCCTTGCCCCTGAGCCTGCTGCGGCTGCTGCGGCCTCCAGATCTGCTGGGGCTGCTGGGGCTGCTGGGGCTGAGATTGAGCACCTTGCTGATCGCCAGCGCGGCTGGAGTCGGCTGCGCGCGAGTCGCTGCCCGAACGATCGGCGCCCTCCTGCCGCGGCGACTGAGGTGACGGCTGGGGCTGCTGAGCCTGCGGCCCCTGAGACGGCGGCGGCCACGACTGCGACTGCGCCGAACCCTGCCCCGGTGAAACCCGCCCCGGCTGACCGCCGGAACCCCGCGGGCCGCCCTGCCCCAGCGAGCCCGCCCCGGGCTGTCCCCCGGAACCCGACTGGCCTCCCGGCCCGGACGAACCCGAACCTGACTGGCTCCCGGAACCCTGCTGACTGCCCGACCCCGGCTGCCCACCAGCGCCCTGCACACCAACGCCCTGGCCACCAGCCCCCGGCGAACCAGGCGCCGACGACCCACCCCCACCAGACCCACCCGAACCAGGCCCGCCCGAACCAGCCGAACCCGAGCCCTGCTCCAACCCGTCATCAGGTGTGTTCACCCCCGGAATCAGGTCCGGTGGCACGTTCGGCTTGAACCAGGAGCCGGGCGGGCCGGGTGTGACGTTCGGCACGGCGAGCCGGTCGGTGACGGTCTGGCCGGGCTTCGGGATCGGGAGGCGAGCCGTCGCGCCGCCGCCGCGTGACGACGTGTCCTCGTCACCATCGGGCCACATCGGCTGGTCGTTGTCCGGCACCCACCACTCCTTCTCACCTGCCCCGGGAGGGGCCAAGCTCACATGCCGCCTAGCCGACATCCATGGGACCGACCGGCGGGGCGTAGTCCACACTAGTGACGTCAATGAGGTGATTACGGTTGCCGCCCACGACGCGTGGGATACCGAGATTCGAGAAGTAGCGAGGACGGCCGTGGAGTTCGACGTCACGATCGAGATCCCCAAAGGGGAACGCAACAAGTACGAGGTCGACCACAAGACCGGGCGCATCAAACTGGACCGGACCCTGTTCACCGCGACCCAGTACCCGGCCGACTACGGCTTCATCGACGACACCCTCGGCCAGGACGGCGACCCGCTGGACGTGCTCGTGCTGGTCCAGGAGCCGACCTTCCCGGGCTGCCTGATCCGCTGCCGCGCGATCGGCATGTTCCGGATGACCGACGAGAAGGGCCCGGACGACAAGGTCCTCGCCATCCCGACGAACGACCCGCGCCTCGAGCACCTGCGCGACATCCACCACCTCAACGAGTTCCACAAGCTCGAGATCCAGCACTTCTTCGAGGTCTACAAGGACCTCGAGCCGGGCAAGAGCGTCGAGGGCTCGTCGTGGGTCGGGCGGGCCGAGGCCGAGGCCGAGATCAAGCGCTCCTACGAGCGTGAGGTCGACCGCCTCGCCAAGCTCGAGGTCGACGGCGCCGAGCACTGACAGCCGACGCAAGAAGGGCCGTTCACTCAACCGAGTGAACGGCCCTTCGGCGTTTTAGTGGAACCGGCTCAGTGCGCCAGCGCCAGCTGGGCCGCGTCTTCCTCCGAGCGCTGCTCCATCGCCGACTTGTCCGACAGCGGCTTCTCCTTCAGCAGCCAGACCAGCGCGAAGCCGATCGTCAGCACGATCCCGCCGGCCACGAACACCGTGCTCATCGAGCTGGCGAACCCTTCCAGGATCGGCCGTGCGAGCACCGGGTCGAGCGAGGAGAGGAACGACGTGTCGTTGACGTCGAGGCCGCCCGCCATCTGCTTCGCGAACTCCGGGTGCTGCGCCAGGGCCGCCACGTAGGACGGGGTGGCCAGCGCCGAGCGAACGGCCGCCGCGATCCGGTCGCCGACCGTGGCGAACAGGATCGAGAGGAACACCGCGGTGCCCGCCGTGCCGCCGATCTGCCGGAAGAACGTGGCCGAGGAGGTCGCCACGCCGATGTCCCGGGGCGAGACGTCGTTGGTGGCCGCCAGCTGCAGCGTCTGCATCGAGGACCCGAGGCCGAGCCCCATCACGAACGCGATCGCCATGACCACGCCGAGCGGGGTGTCGACGCCGATCGTGGCGAGCCCGAACAGGGCCGCCGCCATCAGGCCGAGCCCGGTCACGGCGAACGCCTTGTACCGGCCGGTCCGCGAGATCAGCGCGCCGCTGCCGAGGCTGGCGACCATGATCCCGAGCGTCAGCGGCAGCATCTGCAGTCCGGCCTGGGTCGGCGAAGCGCCCTTGACGATCTGCAGGTACAGCGGCAGCGACATCATCGCGCCGAACATCCCGATGCCCTGGATCACCGTGACCATCGTCGCCACCCGGAACACCGGCCGGCTGAACAGCCGCAACGGCAGCAGGGCGGCGTCGCCCATGCGGCGTTCCTGCAGGATGAACAGCACCACGCCGATCAGGCCGACCGCGTACATCGCCAGCGACGTGGGCGAGCCCCAGCCCCACTCACGGCCCTGTTCGGCGACGACCAGCAGCGGCACCAGGCCGAGCGCCAGCGCACCGGCGCCGAGGAAGTCGACACGCTGCTTGACGCGCACGTGCGGGAGGTTCAGCACCTTGCTGACCACGACCAGCGCGGCCAGCGCGATCGGCACGTTCACCAGGAACACCCAGCGCCAGCCGGTGAGACCGGCGAACGAGTCGAGGCCGGCGAAGAAGCCGCCGACGACCGGGCCCGCGACGCTCGAGATGCCGAAGACCGCCATGAAGTAGCCCTGGTACTTGCTGCGCTCACGCGGCGCGGTGATGTCGGTGATGATCGCCAGCGCGAGCGACATCAGGCCGCCGGCGCCGAGGCCCTGGAACGCGCGGAACGCGGCCAGCTCGTACATCGAGCTCGCCATGCCGCTGGCCAGTGAGCCGACGAGGAACAGCGAGATCGCCGTCAGGTACATCGGCTTGCGGCCGAAGAGGTCGGACAGCTTGCCGTACAGCGGCGTCGAAAGCGTCGCGGTGATCAGGTAGGCCGTGGTGGCCCAGGCCTGGAGGCTCTGCCCGTGCAGTTCGTCGGCGATCGTCTTCATCGCCGACGAGACGATGGTCTGGTCGAGTGCGGCCAGGAACATGCCGAGCATCAGCCCGGACAGCACGGTGAGGATCTGGCGGTGCGAAAGCCGGCCGTTCGTCGCGGCGCCCCCTTCCGCGGTGATGGTGTCGCTCATCGGGTCTCCCTGAGGTTCCGGAGTAGTTGCTTGTACCCCTCAACTACTTGCCGGATGCAAGTGTTCCCGAAAAGCTTGTATTGGGCAAGCAAATTACCCTGTGACGCTCGTCTCCGGCCGCTGACCAGCAAAAAGGGCCGTCCGCGGGAAGCGGACGGCCCTCTCGGCGGTGAGCGTCAGGCGGAGTAACCCGGGATGGGGAACGGCGCCAGGAACTCGCGGATCTCGGCCGCGATGGTGCCGAGGGCGGCCTCGTCCTGGGCGGCCGCGGCCGTCACGGTGCGGTCGATCCACTCCGCGACCTGCGGCTGGTGCTCGGGCCGGAGCCCACGCGTGGTGATGGCCGAGGTGCCCAGCCGGATGCCCGAGGGGTCGAACGGCTTGCGCGGGTCGAACGGCACCGTGTTGTAGTTCAGCTCGATGCCCGCCCGGTCCAGCGCCTGCGCGGCCGGCTTGCCGGGGACGGCCTTGTTCGTCAGGTCGATCAGCAGCAGGTGGTTGTCGGTGCCGCCGGAGACGAGGTCGTAGCCGCGCTCGATCAGGGCGTCGGCCAGCGCCTTGGCGTTCGCGACGATGGCGTGCGCGTATTCGGCGAACGAGGGCTGCTGCGCCTCGCCGAGCGCGACCGCGATGGCCGCGGTCGTGTGGTTGTGCGGACCGCCCTGCAGGCCGGGGAAAACCGCCTTGTCGACGGCCTTGGCGTGGTCGGCGTCGGACAGGATCATCGCGCCGCGCGGGCCGCGCAGGGTCTTGTGCGTGGTCGTGGTGATCACCTGCGCGTGGCCGACCGGCGACGGGTGCGCGCCGCCCGCGACCAGCCCGGCGATGTGCGCGATGTCGGCGACCAGCACGGCGTCGACCTCACGCGCGATCTCCGCGAACTGCGGGAAGTCGATGGTGCGCGGGATTGCCGTGCCACCGCAGAAGATCAGCTTCGGCCGGTGCTGCCGGGCGAGGTCGCGCACCTGGTCGAAGTCGACGCGCCCGGTCTCCTTGCGCACGCCGTAGCGCACCGGGTTGAACCACTTGCCGGTCGCGGACACGCTCCAGCCGTGGGTCAGGTGGCCGCCGTCGGGCAGCGCCATGCCGAGCACGGTGTCGCCGGGCTGGGCGAACGCGAGGTACGCGGCCAGGTTCGCCGGGGAGCCGGAGTACGGCTGGACGTTCGCGTGGTCGACGCCGAACACGGCCTTGGCGCGCTCGATGGCGAGCGTCTCGATCGGGTCGACGAACTGCTGGCCCTCGTAGTAACGACGGCCGGCGTACCCCTCGGAGTACTTGTTGGTGAGCACCGTGCCGGTGGCCTCGAGCACGGCCTGCGAGACGTAGTTCTCCGACGCGATCAGGCGGATCTTGTCGTGCTGTCGCTGGGCCTCGTCCTCGACGAGCTCCGCGATCCTCGGGTCCGTCGCGGCGAGTGCGGACAGGGCAGGCTGATGGGTCATGGCGTACTCCGGCTCTGCAGTGGCCCTCACCCAGGCGCGCGGTGCCGGCCTCGTCGTCGCTTCCCGGTGGTGCTCCACCTCTGATGGCGCCAGTCGCAGCTGCGTGCCGGAGTTTAGTCGACGCCGGGCCCTGCCCGGGCAGAACCGGCCACGAGGTCGACCGGCTCCGCCCGGGATCGGCTAGACGGGCTCGGAGCCGTCGCGGTGGCGCCGCGCGAGGTCCTGGTAGATGCCGGCGTTGTGCTCCACCCACATCCGCGCGGAATCGGTGAGCGGCACGAACTTCTTGGCCGGGCTGCCCATCGCGATCGTCTCGGCGGGCACCTCGGTCCCCGGCGTCACGGTCGCGCCGGCGGCGACCAGCGAGCGCGGGCCGATCACGGACTTGTCCAGCACCGTCGAGCCGTTGCCGATCAGCGCCTGCTCGCCGACGGTGCAGTCGTGCACCAGGCACTGGTGCCCGACGGTGACGTTCTTCCCGACCTCGGTCGGGGTCCCGCCGCCGGAGTGGATCACGGAGTTGTCCTGGACGTTCGCGCCCTCGCGGATCACGATCGGGCCGAAGTCGGCGCGGATCACGGCGCCGTACCAGACGGAGGCGCCCTTCTCGACCGTCACGTCGCCGATGAGGGTGGCGGTGGGGGCGATCCACGCGTCCGGGTGAACCTGCGGGCTGGCGCCCTCGAAGGAGAACAGAGGCATGCCCGCACCCTAAGCGGCGTCAGCGATAGTTCGCGAAGCAGAGCGCCTCGACGTCCGCGCGCAGGCTCTCGACGGGCCGCGGCCGCACGCGCTGCTGCACCACCGCGCCGAGCAGGTACGAAAGCAGCGCGCGGGCGCGGGCCCGCGGGTCGTCGACGTCCAGCGGGGACAGCAGTTCGGTGAGCAGCTCGGTGATCGACGTCAGCATCGCGTCGATGGCCTGTGGGTGCTGCGCGCGGCCGGCGGCGATCCAGTACTCGAACCAGAGGAACGCGCCGTTGGGCCGCTCGGCGAACTCCGCGAGGTACGCCTCGGTGACGGCGAACAGCCGCTCGCGCGGGTCCTCGTACTTCTCCGCGACGGTGCGCAAGCCGGCCGCGAAGGTGTTGATGTGCGCGGCCATCGCGCGGTCGATGAGCACGTCGATGTCGGCGAAGTAGTAGTGGACCGCGCTCTTGGTGAGCGGGCCGGCGTCGGCGATGGCGCGGACCGTGCACCCGGCGAGCCCGTCTCTGGCCAGCACCACGCGCGCGGCCTCGACGATCTGCTCCTGCTTCTGCAGCTGGTTGGGCGACAGCTCTGCGCTGCGACCGGGTACGGCGCTCACGGTGATCCTCGTTACGTTATTCAGGACGATAGGCCCGAATCCTAGGGCAGATGTCCCAGCCTGCTCCCCCGGGTGAAAAACCGGATTGGCCACCCCGGTCCGTAACGCGGACAATGCGCGGCATGGTGATCTCAGGGGACAAGGGGCTCAGCCCGGCAGCGCGCCGGCAGCTGGAGAAGGAAATAGCCGACCTGCGCGCTCAACGGGCGGCGCTCGCGCCGCAGCCGGGAGAGCAGGAACGCACGGGGGACGCGGCGGACCAGGCGGACGTGATCGACCGCGCGGAGTCCGCCGCCCGGTTGGAACGACAGATCGCCGACGTGTCCGCGAAGCTGGAGCACGGCGCGTACGACAGCAATTTGCTCCCCGACGGCACTCGGGTGTCCCTCCGCTACGCCGATGGCGACGAGGAGGTGCTCAACGTGGTGACCATCCCGGGTGAGGACGTGGACTCCCTGACCTCGGACAGCCCGCTGGGCTTGGCCCTGGTCGGCGCCAAGGCGGGCGACGAGATCACCTACCGCACGCCGCGCGGCCAGGCGAAGGCCACCGTGCTCGAGCTGACCCCGCCGAAGGACTGACCCCGCTGGACTGACCACAGTGGACCAGAAGGCCGGAGTCGCCCGCAGTGGGCGGCCCCGGCCTTCGTTGTCCCGACGAGCTTTTGACGGCTTTCGTCAGTTGGCGCCGCGCTGATCGATCGTCTCCGGCTTGTAGGCGTAGACCGTGGTGCCGTCGCTGGAAACGTGCCAGACCGCGTCGCAGAGCTTGTCGGTCTTGGTCTCCTGGCCGTTCGGCCACCAGTCCGCGGTCAGCGTGGGCGCGGTCTTCGGGGCGGGGCCCGGCAGGCAGGTGGCGGGCAGCTTGGCGCCGGCGGCGGTGTAGCGCAGGATCCGCTCCGAACCGGTCGTCCGGATGACCTCCGAAACCGACTGGGCCTGGTCCGGCACCCAGCCCGGCAGCTGGACGTCCCGGCTGGCCTTGCCCTCCGTGCCGGTCTGGTACTCGACGGTCTTGACGTGGCCGTTCGCCTTCTCGGTCACGGCCTCGCTGAGGCTGCACCCCGCCAGGGCACTCGCCACCGCGACCCCGGCGACCGCCACGCCGGCCCGGACCGCCCTCTTCCCGATGAGATTCATGGGACCGAGTCAACCGCCCCGCGGACCCGGCCACATCGGTCTTCCGGCCGGTCGTCCCCGGCCATCCGACCGACCCGGGCGCCGCTGCCCCGGCCAGTCGGCGGGCCCTGTTACGGAACGGTCGAACGGCGATCGAGCTACGCGGACATGGGCCGAACATCCTGCCGGGTATGCGAATTCGATCTCTGTTCCTACCGGTCGGCGCCGCGCTCGCGCTGACCACAACCGTGCTGGGCGCCCCGGCGCAGGCCGTCGTCGGCGGCACCGAGTCGACCCAGGCGTACTCGTTCATGGGCTCGTTCCAGCCGGCCTATCCCGCGCCACCGCGCGCGGACGGTCACGGCTGCGGAGTGGAAGTCCTTGCGCCGCAATGGGTTCTGACCGCCAGCCATTGCGCGAGGACCCCGACCCTGGCGAAAGTGGGCGTCCCCCGTGATTGGAAGGTCCGCATCGGGTCGTTGGACACCACGTCCGGCGGCGAGGTCGCCAAGGTCGACCATTTCTACCGGCTGTCGAATTTCCAGGACGAGGGCGGGATTTGGGGCAAGGACCTCACGCTGATGCACCTGAGCACCCCGGTGCAGGCCAAGCCCATCCGGATCGCGTCGGCCACGCCGCGGGACAACACGCCCGCCCGCATCCTGGGCTGGGGCATGACCTGCGACGACATGAACAATCCCGCGTGTTTCCCGACGCGATTGCGGGAAGCCGACACCGCCGTGCAGCCGATCTCGACCTGCCCGTCGGCCAACGCCGGGGAGCTGTGTGTCGGCAGCCGTGACGGCAGCGTCGCCGCGACCAACATGGATTCCGGCGGGCCCGCGCTGGTCCGCGAAGGCGGCCAGTGGAAGTTGGCCGGCGTGGTCAGCGGCCCCGGCGGCACGAACGCGCCCACGCTCTTCACCGACGTCACCAAACACGTCGACTGGATCAAGGGCATCATGAGCGGCACCGACGTGCCCCCGGACGACCCGATCCCGAACGTCGAGGGCTCGGTGGACCTGTCCGGCTGCATGGGCTCGGTGGTCCGCACTGCGACTTCCGCGCCGGACGACCCGGCGTTGCTGCTCACCAACGGCCACTGCGTGCAGGGGCAGCGCCCCGCGCCGGGAGCCGCGCTGGTGGACCAGCCCGCCGACCGCAAGATCGCCGTCGACGACCGTGAGGGCTACCCCGGGGCCACCGCCCACGCGAACCGCCTGGAGTACGCGACGATGACCGGCACCGACGTCGCGCTCTACCGCCTGGACAAGACGTACGCGCAGCTCACGGCCGAGGGCGCGAAGATCTTCCAGCTCAGTTCCACTCCTGCCGGGCCGGGCGACGCACTGTCCATGGCCAACAGCGGCCGCCGTTTCGCCTGCACCGCCGAGGCCGTGGTCCCGCACCTGCGCGAGGGCGGCTACCAGCAGGACAACTCGATCCGCTACGCCACCAGCCCGGACTGCATGCCTTGGCACGGCACGTCCGGCTCCGCGCTACTGGCCGCCGACAACACGACGATCATCGGAATCCACAACACCCACAACGAAGCCGGCGACCAGTGCACGGACAACAACCCCTGCGAGGTGGCCGCGGACGGGACCGTGACTTCGGTGCAGGGCCGCGGTTATGGCCAGCAGGTCAACGTTCTCACCGCTTGTCTGACCACCGGTTCGAAGCTGGACCTTTCCCGGCCTGGCTGCGCTCTCACCGGCGCGACGAGGTGATCAGTCCAGCGGGTTCCGTTCCGCCCACCGGGTGAAATCGACGACGAGACTCCGTAGTCCCCGCTTTGCCTTCCGCTGAACGAGTCAGGCCCCATCCGATGATCTTCGGATGGGGCCTGACCTGCGGAGCCGCCTAGGGGAATCGAACCCCTGACCTATTCATTACGAGTTCCCCATACATGGCATAATATGTCCTCGACCAGGCACTTCAGTTCACAGTCCATGGACCGAGCTGCCTTGAACTGCCCTGATGCACCCTGGTTCGGGCCACCGTCCGGGCCACGCGACATGTGTCCGAACTCACTCATCTCGCCTTTGACGCGCCTGTCGGACCCGTCACCGACAGTCGCCGCCCTGAGCACCCTCGAACCAGCCTAGGTCGGCGCAGCCGAAGCTCGCCTCAGGCGAGGCGTACAACTGGGCCGCCATTGCGCGAGCCCCGAACCCGTGCACCGACTCGCCGACGTCATCGCTGGACAGTCGCATAAAGGGCGACATTGTTGGATTATTTCATCCTTCAAATAGGGATCTATTCAATCTAACTCTGGTGACCTTCCTCGATTCGACTCCACTCGGGGTAACTAGTCCGCTACGGTTGTCAATGCAGAATCGGCGAGCTCGGCCAGCCGACTACGCCGAAGCGATGACGGGGTGCGAGGGGAGCATCGTATGGGAACAGCGGGTGGCAGCTCGCCGCCGGATCGACACGCGCAGACGCCCGAGGACATCGACCAAGCGATGGGGAACGCGCGCCTGGCAGCCATGCAACACACACCAGGCCAGCCCGGCTCCCCATGGACTCCAGACGTCTTCGCCGGCGCAGGTGTGTCCGCCGATGCGACGAACTCCGCGAGCCAGAGTGGATACCGATTCGATCCTGGGAATATCACCAAATTGATATCCCGGTGGGAGAATGTGCTCCAAGGGTTGCAGGATGACCAGAAAATTCAGGAAATGGCGTTGGCTGCCGCGCAACCGCCGTCGCCCGACCAACCCGCAGTTCAGCAGGCACGACTAGCGCAAGCGTCGATACAGGAAATGATCGACCATAATGTTTCGATGCAGCGCAGCGCTTTCGCATACATCAATGCATTAAAAAAAGCAAACGGCAGCTACACTCAACACGATGCCGAAGTCGCAGAAGCTCTCGGAAAAGTCAATCCGAGCAATCCCCCCACCAGTGGAATGTATCAATAGGACGGCCGTGAATCGCTATCAAATTCGCCTTACAGTAGCCAGCGCGGCAAGCGTCGGGGTTGTTCTCGTCGGCGGATGCTCCGGCTCGACTCCGGGGACGGCAAATCCGGCACCTCCAGGAGTCAGCCAAAGTGGTCCGTCCACCTCGACTGGAAGCCAGAACGTCGAGGCCCCTAAGGTTTCCACTCCGCTGACCGTGGACAAGTTCCTTGCGGATCCGTGCAGCATGCTGACACCGACACAGCTGTCCACGATGCAGCTCAGCCAGCCGAAGGCTGATTCGGCTTCCAGCGGGATTGGCTGCGGGTGGCGGTTCGGCGATGGATACACAGCCGTCAGCGCATCGTTTCTGACCACCGTCAAGGACGGTCTGACAAATGCCTACAGGCAAAAAGGCACCGGATATTACAAAGATGGCTACTTCGAACCGACCGTCGTGAGTGGATTTCCGGCAGTACTGGCGAACACCGCAGATCGCCGCGATCAAGGGCAGGTCACCATGCTGGTTGGCCTTTCGGATCAAACTGAAATGCTGGTGCTGATTCAGGGCACGCCCGGCAGCAATGCCACGACAGCAGCCACGAATGTGACAAAAGCTATCCTTTCCACCGTCCAGGGGGCGCAGTAACATGGCGGGACAGTCGATGTCCGGGCAGCAGATCTACGACAACTTCGCCAATGCCGTAGGGCCAGACGGGCTGGCACATGCGGCCGATTGCGTCACTGAAATCCAAGGCCGATACGACGACCGCGCGACAGAAATTCGGTCGTTGGCTACCGCCATGGAGGAAGGGTGGGTCGGCGACGCGGCTGGCGCGGCTTCGCGGGGTGCAGGTCCTTTAGCTGTCGAGCATGCTCATGCTGCGGGAGCTGCAACCCTGGCGCAGGCGGGTCTGACGACACAGGCATCTGCGTGGCATTCCGTCAAGGCCAAGGTTCAACCGGTTCCGCCGGTACCGCAAGCTCCGCCGCCGATGTCGGGTTTCTTCGGTCTGCAGAGCGCGATCGACGCCGACATCGAAGGCAAAACCCAGCAGAGCAACAATGTTGCGACGGCGAACGTGGCGGCGATGAAGTCCTGGTCAGCGGCGTCGGACGAGACCGGGCGGCTCATGCCCACCAGCTACGGCCAAATCGACCCGAACGCGATGAACATCAGCACCACGCAGGCGCCCGCGGTTCACGGCCCAACCGGACACAGCGGCAGCACGGGTGGGGCAATACAGTCCGGCCATGTCGCGGGCTCGACTGCGTCGCACGGCGGTGATGCCTTCGCACCGAGCAATAGTCAAGACCTGTGGATGAAGATCTTTTAGGCGGCTGCGGGTGGGATGTGTTCGGTGGGGCGTTCGACGAGTTTGCCTGCCTCGAACCGTGCGCCGGCACGGACGAGGGCGACCAGGTGGGGCGCGTTGACCGCGCGCCAGCGAGCCTGGGCCGCTTCGATGAGCTTGAATGCCATCGCCAACCCCGCCGCGCGGGAGCCAGGACCCTTGGTGACCTTGGTGCGGTGCCGCACGGTGGCGAAGGTTGACTCGATCGGGTTCGTGGTCCGCAGGTGGATCCAGTGCTCGGCCGGATAGTCGTAGAACGCCAGCAGCACGTCAATGTCGTCGGTGATCTTGGCGGCGGCCTTGGGGAACTTCGCGCCGTAGGCGGCATCGAACGCCTTCACCGCGTCCAGGGCGTGCCGGCGGTCTTCGGCGTTCCAGATCTGCGCGAGGGCCTTCTTCGCCCCGGGATGCGCGGACTTGGGCAGCGCCGCCAGCACGTTGGCGATCTTGTGGAACCAGCAGCGCTGCTCCCGGGTCTCGGGAAACACCTCCCGCAGCGCGCCCCAGAACCCCAGTGCCCCGTCGCCCGCGGCCAGCACCGGGGCACGCATCCCGCGGCGGCGGGCATCGCGCAGCAGATCCGCCCAGGACTCGGCCGACTCGCGGTACCCGTCAGCCAGCGCGACGAGCTCCTTGCGGCCGTCGGCGCGCACCCCGATCATCACCAGCAGGCACAGTTTCTGCTCTTCCAGGCGGATGTTGACGTGGATCCCGTCCGCCCACAGATAAACAAAGTCCACAGTGGACAGATCACGTTCGGCGAAGGCGCGTTGTTCGGCCTTCCACTGCTCGGTCAGCTTCGTGATCACCGGACCCGACAGGCCCTTCGCCGACCCGAGGAACTGACCCAGCGCTGGCACGAAGTCCCCCGAGGACAGGCCGTGCAGGTACAGCAAGGGCAGCACCTCGGTGATCTTCGGGGTCTTGCGTGCCCACGGCGGCAGGATCGCCGAGGAGAACCGCTCGCGTTCGCCGGTGTCGGGGTCGATGCGCTTGTCGTTGACCCGCGGCGCGGTCACCTCGACCGCGCCCGCGCTGGTCAGCACCTCGCGCGGTTCGTGGTGACCGTTGCGCACCACCAGGCGATGCCCGTTCTCGTCACGCTCGCCGGCGAACCGGGCAATGTAGGCCTCGACCTCGGCCTGCAACGCCTCGGCCAGCATCCGCCGCGCGCCTTCACGCACCAGCTCATCGATCATCGACGACGCGGACGAGCCGCCCGCCGCACCGTCATCACCAGCAGCAGGATCAGGGACTACGCTCAGCATCGGGTCGTGCCTTCCCGGCCGACGTTGGCGCGTCGGCCATGCTTGGAAACCTCATCCGGTCACCGGGAAGGTACGCCCCCTTCCCAGCCATCCACAGGTTTCAAGCATTGCTCCTTCGCACCAGGTGCCGGGACCACCACCTCTGGACCGTCGTCCGTGCACGGCAGTGCAGCCTCGCCGAGCACAGCCGGTTCCGGCGGGGACCAGTCAACGGTGCCGAACAGCTACGTTGCGCCAAGTGCGCAGACCGGGCTAGATCCTGGCGGCGCGTCGAACACCCCTGGTCTATACCGCAGCGGCATTCTGGATCCGAATCCTCAAGGGAGCCAGGGCAGCAGTGGCTCGTGGAACCCGAGCGGGCTTGCCGTCGGCGGCGCGGGCGGCACCGGTTCATTCGACGCCGGCACCGGCTCAGGTGGCCGCCCCGGCGACAACGCGCTGGGCGGCGGCCGTGGCAGCGGGATCGGCGCATCGTCGGAAACGGCGGCATCTCGCGGGCCTGGCGGTGCCACAAGCTCGCAGTCGGGTCGCCCGGGCAGCGGAGGTGTCGGCGGGATGGGCGCAGGCCGCAAGGCCGAAGAGGACGAGGAACACGAGCGGAAATACATACAGTCCGACGATGAGCTGTTCCTGGCAGCGGACGACGGCCAGCGGCTAGTGGATCCGCAGACCGGGATGGCTGCAAGCCCGGCAGTGATCGGCGAAGCTCCCAAGAAACGGGTGTAGCGCCGATGTGGTTTCCCGAACCGGTCGGCTTCGCCGCAACGGACCTCGCGGCGTTAGTGACCGGTGAGACGGGCGCTGATCTGCACGTTGTGCTGGCTCCGCAGGCGGAGTGGCATGACTCGGAGGCGCAGACGGACGCAGACAAGCGGCTCGCGGAACTGCGAAGCCGATACGACGGGCCGACGCGCAGCGTGGACGATCCAGAACTGGCCGACGTGGCCGAGCTGTTGAGTCAGCCGCCGCACGCCTGCTACGGCTGGTTCAGTGACGGCTCGCAGCACTTGTCTGCGTTGGCCGCCGGATCGTCGTGGTTCGGATTGATCGCAATCCGGGACGGCGACGAGATCTGGGTGCGGACGTTCCGGCCCCAACGGCTCAGCACCGTCTTGGCGGATGTGCTGCCGCACGATCACGTGCGGTCCAACGCGCAACCGGTCACGGTGCTGCGCAGCGAACTGCTCGAAGCCCGGAAAACCGGCTTCGCGCGCAACAGTGCGGTACGGCAGGCTGAACGGATCATCGCCGACCCGCCGTTGGTCAGCGCCGAGCTCTATGCCGAGCAACGCGATCGAAACGGCCGTCACCGCTGTGAGTTCCCTCTACGGGTCTACGACACCGCTGCAGGGCGGTGGGCGTTACAGATCAGCAAGCATTACGACGAGGAGCGGTGGGACCTCTCAGCAGCTACTACGGCGCGAGTCGCTGACCTTCTCGACGGGCTTCACTCACGACAGGACGCTTGATGACCGTGGATATATTGAAAGCTCTTGGGATCAGCAACGGCCAAGATGTCGTCAAACGGCAGCAGCGCCTTGCCGAGGTCGACGCAGAACTCGCCACGCAACGGTTCCGCGGAGCCTCCCGTGACAACACCGCGACCGCCATCGTCACCGGTCGTGGGGACATCTTCGAAATTGTCATTCGCGACGACGCATTGCGTTCATCTCATCCGGAACTGGTCGGCCCCGCCGTCGTCGAAGCGCTCACTCAGGCTCGGATCGCGGCCGGGCAGCACGCGCGCGCTGAAGTGTTGGCGGTGACTCACCCTGACACGCCCGTGCCGGATCCTTCGCCCGCCGCGCAAGCCGCGCCGCCAACGGCCTCGGCCCCGTCGACCGTGGACACGCGGAGGCCACGAATCCAGGACGACGACGATTTCAGCGATTACGACTTTCTGGATCCGGGAGAGTAACAATCCATGTCGATTTACAACCAACTTTACGCCCTCACCCAGGAAATCGAAGCAAACCTGCACCGGACAGAAGCGGCGGCCGCAGCGGCCGCCGAGGTTGCGATCAACCGCCGGATCCCCGGCGGCGCGGGGGCCGTCACAGTGTCAGGAAGAGGGACCCTCGTGTCGGTCACCATCGATCCGCACGGCCTGACCTCCACTAATGGCCGTGCGCTCGGTGCCCAGATCGCCCAGACGATCCGCGAAGCAGAGGTCCAAGCGCGCGCGCAAATGAACCAAGCGCTGCAGAACGCGTCAGCAGCGAGCGACTCCGCCAGGAGGGAAACTAGTGACTGATAAAGGATTCGAAGTCGTCCCGGGAGCGCTCCGGAAAACACAGGCTGCCTTTGTTGATGCCGCAGAACGTCACATTCAGCTCATTAATCAAGATCTTCCAAACTTCAGGATGAGCCAACTAGACCTTGGCCTCATCGGGAAATTGGCGGGAATCATCCCCGAGTACAACGCTGCGCTCGACCAGATCAGTCAGAAAGTTACCGCAAGCTGCAGCAGTCTCACCAGTGCCGCCTACAACCTCGACTCCGCCGCGAAGGCTTACGAAGCACAGGACGAGGAGTACTACAAGAAGTTCGGCTGGCTGGCCGAAAAGGTCAACGAGGGCGGCATCTACCAGCCAGACCAGAAAGGCGACCACTGATGGCCGACCCGTCCCAGAATTCGTCTCCAGGCCCGACGGGCAGCACTCCGCCGTCATGGTCGAACCCACTCTCGGACAGCCCTGCTCCAGCAGCTCCAAAAGCGAACCCGATACCGAATTTCCCCAGCATTCCGTATCCCAGCGATTCTGACAAGAAGATCCGGGAAGTCGCAGAGAAAGTCAACCATCCGGACGTAATCCAGATGCTTGACAACATCAAGAACAATCTCTTCGGAAATGCCGAGAAGATCGAGCTCATAGCTCAAGGCTGGGCGTCGAACACCTCGATGGTCGACTCTCGCACCGAAATCCAACACGCAACTGAGAAACTCTCCGGATACTGGTCCGGTCCAGCGTATAATCAGTACTCGGCATACGCCGCCGATGTGACTGGTGCGTTCGACACTGATCAATCCGCCATTGCAGCCATGGGGACAACACTCGGCAACTGCGTTTCAATCGTATACAACACGTACGCAGCCATAGTCAGGTTTATCGGAAACACGGCAGCGGATCTTGTTAATGCTGCAGCAAATGTCTTGATTACCTTGATTCCAGGAGTTGGAGAACTAGAGGCGTCGAACGCCCTCCAAGCAACGATAGACATTCTGACCGGATTTATACGAAACTGCACCGACCTACTTTCCAGCGCGGTCGAGCAGTTCGGACAATACAAGGGCACCGCCATCGGGTTCACCGCCAGCGCGGCCGGCTTCAAACAATTGACTCCCCTGCCTGACCAGATCGGAAACCCTGGCAGTTGGCATGTCAACCCCGCAGGCTAGAGCGTCAAGAGAAAAGCTGGCGGAATGAACAACCCGCTAGCGAGAGGTCCGCGACCAGTTTCGCAAGGCACGGAGGAGACCCTACATTGCGTTCGACTGTTGCTGGCCCAAGTCAATAAACTCACTCCTTCTTGGTTTCGACAGGCTGCTCAAGCTGCTGCTGACGCTTAGCCTGCTCGTCTCGGATCATCTCCACTTGCTGGCAAAAAAACCGATACGCATCTGCTTCATCCGAGCAGTGCGCATACTTACCTACACGAAGTTGTACCGAGTTGTACTCACGCTCAACCGAATCGGACGCTTGTTGTAAATTGAACGATCGCTCACGGAACTTGTAATAACCATTAATGCCCGTAGCTATACCGACCACAAGACTGATGACAATCGCCGCAACCCTAAACAAGGAGAACGATACCGAGGCGGTGGTAATAGCCGATGTTACTACGGATCCAATGATAGTAATAGTCTGAAATCTGTCGTGCCTGCGCTTGTATTTGGCTGCCTGTTGCCGATAATCCTCTATTACAACAGATGCACTTTCCCTGTACTGATGGCGAACTTTTAGCAGCTTTAGCTCGTCGTCTTCCTGCTCTGCTACCCCTAGCTCATCTGCGACTCTCTCATTGTAGAACTCGCGCATCAAAGCCAGGTTTTCACGAATGGTAGCGCAGTTCCACGAGAATATCAGCGCGAGAAGTACAGCGCCTAGAATCGCCGCGGCGGCTACACTAACTAGCAATAAGTGTAACCAGCTATCCAAGGTCAGCAATTTAAGATTCTCAAGTAAAATGAGCGCCACTAATGCCACAGCGAACGCGATGGCAATCCACAGGGCAGCGACACGGCCGGCGTGCGCCTTTTTCAAGTCGATCTCTGTACGTATAACTACCCGACGAACAGAGCGAGATGGCTCATCATCTGAAATATTCCTATACGTCGGCGCTTTGAGCGTCCTTTTCAGCCACGAAACAAAGCTCTCTCCCCGATAGGATTCCGCAGCCACCGATCCCCCGCTATACCTAGACAAGCAAGTACGAAGACTACAATCGCATTGTACCGGCGCCGAGGTCAAGACTCTATTCGAGCGAATCGAAGAGGAACTCGGCCGTGGCTACCTCCAATTCCGACGGACTTTGCGGCCAATACCACAGAATCTGAGTACCGGAATTGCCGCTCGCGATCTTGGAAATGTCTTCCCGCACAGCGGCCATTGCATTTGCGGGATGCCAGCGCACCGCCGCCTATCCGGAAGACCTTCGCACAGCGAGTAGGTTACGATCCGTGCACTACCAACGACGAAAGGAAGTAGCCATGACTGACTCGTCAGACCTTGGCGTTGAGCGGTCCCTGGTCCTACTCAAACCGGACACCCTTGTTCGCGGGCTGGCGGGCCGTATTCTCGCGCGCTTCGAGGAGGCCGCGCTCAAGATCGTCGGTGTCAAGATGAGGCAGATGGACGCGGAGTTCACTCGCAAACACTACTTCGACCTTGAAGAGCGCGCCGGAGCAGAGGTCTATAATTGCACTGCTCAGTTCATGCAGTCCGGACCGGTGATCGCGCTCGCGCTCGAAGGTGTCGACGCGGTAGCAAAGGTTCGGAAGATCATTGGTGGCACCTTTCCGAGCGACGCGGCGCCGGGCACTATCCGAGGCGACTACGCGCACCAGACGAAGACGTCCTCCGAAGTGAGCGGCAAGGCAGTGATGAACCTCGTGCATGCGTCGGGAAATTCTGAAGAAGCAAAGTACGAAGTAGGGCTTTGGTTCGATGCGGCCGAGCAGTTTGATTACGAAACACTCGCCGAAAAACTCGCCTACTAAGGTCCTAAATGACCGAAAGTGCCGCACGCCGAGTCTCAATTGACGAGCTCCAGAAAATGTTTACTGCGGAAAAGAAAATAGATAAGCGAGCCGCGGCGGAAACCGCGTACGCCTTGGCATTCCGGTACCGCGACGAGGATGTTCATGATGCGCGCCGATTCGACCTCGCAGGAGAATGGGCTCGCAGGGCGATCACGTTACTCGATGAATTGCCCGCGAATTCTCCATCTGACGTCGCCAGTACCCGTGTTTCTGTCGGTGGGGTCCCGATCCCGGGTCTGCTCCACTCTGGAGTAGTCCGCGAGCGGCTTGGAGACGTGCTGTACTAAGTCCACCGTCGGAGCGGCCCGCCAAGCTGGAAATCCAGTCGCGGGCCGCTCAGTCGGTTCGCTTAGTTGGACAAGTTCTCATTCAGGTACTCCTGAACTGGCCCGTAGAATGGATACGGAACATAATCGGTCAGCGTCGCGCTGTCTGACCAGGCGAATTCTGCAAGCTCGTCGTCGTCAACCACGGAGGCAGTTCCGCCGGCGACCTGGCAAGCCACATAGATCATGGTCCGCCCAGTGTTCGGGTGGACACGCTCACCAAGGATCGCATCGTCCTTGACCTCAAGGCCGGTCTCCTCTCGCGTTTCCCGAACCGCAGCTTCGTTCGCGGACTCGCCATCCTCGATCTCTCCGCCCGGGAACTGCCACGACAAGCTGCCTTCCTTCACCCGGCGGCGCACGAGAAGTACCTGACCCTCATGCACGATGACGGCGGACGCGATCGACTTTTCTTTGTCGGCTGACGCGTTTTCAGTCATTCCGACACCTCCAAGGCTTCCAATATGGGCGGAAAAATCTGCTCCGCCGGGATAAACTTCACCAACTTGGTCTTTTCAACCCAGGCAACGTTAACATTCTCCAGGACATCCATGTTTTGCGCCTCCCCGGTCAAGTACTCGCACAGCAGGTACTCCGCCTGTACGTGTGTAATCGGGTGAAGCCGCTCGCCGAGCTTGCGAGTCACAGCGCAATGCACGCCGGTTTCACCAAGGGTCTCCCGGATGGCCACGGTTTCCGCCGCATGCCCGGGCTTCACCATCCCTGCCGGGAACTGCCACGAGATGCCATCGCCGTTCTCATCGCGCCGACACACGATGAGGACTCTCGACCCATCGGTTACGACGGCGATTGCGACCCGCAGAGCCTGGACCGGCCCGCCGCCCGCCGCAGGCCTCTGTGGCTCGTCGCTCTGCTCAGTCAGCCGCTTGAATCGCGCCTTGCCTGGACCTGACGCCCGGCCGAAGGCGGTGTCCAGCAGTTCTTGCATCTCCTGCCTTGGCGTGACGTCCGGCTTGGTATGCCACGAGGCAACTGTTCGCACCGCGATGCCCAGATGCTTCGCGAAGGCCTCATTGCTCATACGGAGAGAAGCCTGCAGAGCGGTCGCCGTCCGTCCGGTCCACTCGCTCACGAAATCCACGCGCGGCACCCCCAGACGCCGCGGGGTGCACTGCTGGTGCACTGGTGATGCACCGTGATTGCACTGGTCATGCATCGTTTGCGACGACGGTCCGGCGTTGACTGAGGTGCATGAAAACAAGTCATCCGAGCCCCCAGTCAGCGGCGCTGTTGCCGGCCATTCGAGATGGAGCCGAGCACAGTTTCAACACTCGCGCTGATCTCGTCCAGACGCTCGTTCACTGTGCCCAGATCACGGAGCCGGTCCGTAATTTCGCGCAACTGGTGTTCGATGACCGCAAGTCGGCCGGGGATGTCGTCATCCCCGCGCGGCGTCGGCTCCCCTACCTCCGGTGGTCGGCGACCCGCAAGCACCGCCGCCAAGTAGCCGGCATGCAGGTCGAGCGCGACGGACAGAGCTTCAAGCGTGCGGTCACTGCGTCGCCGCTGCGCCGTGTTGTGCTGGATTTCGCGAACCGTGGCCTTGGAGACTTGCGAGCGCGCAATGAACTCGCGCTGGCTGAGACCGAGTTCGGCCATGCGCTGATTGATCGCTCTTGCGACTGCCACCCAGTCTTCCGACACGTATCCCTCCGCGCTCCGCCTCGACGCCGAGACTAGCGCGGCTCGCGATTCCGCGGCCCACTCTCCGCGCCCACGCGGACACATTCGGCCTTGTTGCGCCTTCGAGGGATCAAATCATCCCAAAATTCTGGATTAAATAAGTCTTTCGATCAAAGGGTCTTCTCTCATGGATACCAATCAGAACGTCGGACCGACGTTCTACACAGTCGGGGAAGTGGCGCGCATCCTGCGCGTCAACCCGGTGACGCTCTACCGCGCCATCCGGGACGACGCTTTCCCCGCAGTTCGCATCCGCACCCGTTATGTCGTGCCTGCAGCCGCCCTGAACGAACTGATTGCCGAGGTCACGGCTTCGGGCGGCTGCATTGATCTCGCCGAGCTGATCGCCAAGCGCCGAATGGAGCGCGAGGCCGACCGCACCGCAGGGGGTGCGTCGTGGTGAACCGAGACGGCTTCAAGGAGATTGCCGCTTATCTGGATCGGTACGCCGTCGTGCCGGGCGACGTGCTGGCCGAGGTGGTAACGCGGGACGGCTTGTGTTTCTGGGCGTTCGATCGCTCGGAGATACCGGAGCTGTCCGGCGAGGACGACCCGGACCGGGAGTTGGCCGCTCGGCTGTGTGCCGGGTGCCCGGTCATGAGTGAGTGCCTGGAACTCGAACTGCGGTCTGCCGGTGCAGACACAGTCGGAGTCTGGGGCGCGCTGCCCGAGTCCGACCGGCGGGCCGTCTACCAGGCTTGGCGGGAGCGTCGGGCCGGTCGCGGACGAGGTGAGCGGCGATGACTGTCAACCTGACGCCGGCGCAGATCCTCGCGGGGATCGGCATCTTGCTCGCTTTGTTCGTGGTGTGGCGGTTCGGAGCGCGCAAGGCGCGCCGAGCAGCCGATGCGGCTCGCGCTTCGGCAAGAGCCGTATCGCTGATCGGACGCGTCCTGTTCACGGGAGCAGCGTTCACGGGCGTTCAGTGGCTGGTGATCACGCATCCCGGAAACCCGACGCTGCTGCTCGTCGTGCTCGGCGTGCCGGACCTGATCGCCGCTCACGTGCTCACCCGGGCTCTGACGGTCACGTCGATGGACACCACCAAGCACCACGGTGGTGGTCGGCGATGACGGAGCCTGCGAAGGAACTCCAAGGGTTGAAAGGGGTGGCCGCCTCCGGGCGGCCACCCGCCCCGACCCGCGCACAGCGGCTTGCCACCGAGGCAGCCGACGCGGCGGAGGTACGCCGGTGGCAAGACCACCCGGACGTGGTCGCACTGCGAGTCGAGCGTGTCCGGTCTCAGGTGGACCGGCTGTGCTGGGCCGGGATCGTGCTCGGGCTGGCCTTCACGATGGCCAATGTGCAGTGGTTCGCCGCCGCCGGATCGGTGCCGTGGTCTCTGCCATGGCTGGCCGCATGGCTGCTCGACCCGACGGTGTCACTCGTGCTGCTGGCGATCCTGCGCGCCGAACAGATGACCTCGCGGTACCAGGTCCACACGGGCCGGTGGGTTCGCACGGCAAAGTGGTTTGCGCTCGGGGCCACGTACGTCATGAACACGTGGGCATCGTTCGCCGCCGGTTCGCTGTCCGGTGTCGTGCTGCACTCGGTGCCGCCGCTGATCGTGTTCGCCGCAGCCGAGGCGATCACGGATCTCCGGGACAAGCTCACCGAGGCCGTGAAGGTGGCGTTTACGGACGCGGCCGACCACACCGAACCGGCGGTGGAGCGGCCGGAGGTTCACGAGCCAACGTCATCCCCGGTGCGTCACGAGCCGCGCCGGACGACGAGTGCTCGACGCAAGTTGTTCGCTGATTACCTCGCCGACGCGCGGGCCGCTTGGTCGGCCGGCGTCGTCATCACACCGGCGTGGATTCGCGAGGTCACGGGCTGTTCGCGCGGCCTGTCCCCTCGGCTCGCCAGTGCTCTCACGGCGGAACTCACGGACACGACCCCGGAAGGGAGCGCAAGTCATGAACTCTGACGAGAACGCGACGGCCGAGTCCGTGAACAGTGCCACGCTCCTCACCCAGGCCGGTTCCGGCGCGGTCGAGCACGTAGGGCCGGTCCTGGACGGTGAGCTGATCGACGACACGTTGCCGCAACCGCGCCGCCGGACCATGCGACGCCGGTTCGTGCGGTGGTGGCAGCACTCGCCCCGGGTGCCGCTGTGGCTGAAGAGCAAGCCACAAGCGGTTCAAGCCGCAAAGGACGCGGTCGTGGCGGTGTTGCGGGCGCCGTGGCGCTACCTCGGTGCCGTGATTCGCGGTGGTGTGGTCGGGGTCCGGTGGTGGCGGCAGTGGGTTCGCGTAGCCGACTACCGCACGGCTGCCGAGGAATCGGAGAAGCTGGCCGACAAGTTCACGGAGATTCGTGAACTCACCTTGTTCCGTTGGAAAGTGACTGGCGTCGTGCTCGCCGTCGTCGCACTGGTGGTCGCGGTGGTGGACCTCGTGTACGGCACCGATCCACTGTGGATTGCCGGAGCCGTCACGTCAGTGGCACTGGCGATCCTCGGACGAAGGAAGGACGGCAGCCCTGGCCGGAAACCCGCACTTGCCGGTCCCCGCACGCTGACCTGGACCATGGACCCACAAGTCCTGGTGGACGCGTTCCGGGACGCGAAGCTGATCGGCAAAGACGAGTCCCTTCGGCTGGTCGAACGCGCCGCACGGGTCGGCGACGGATGGGCCGTCACGGTCGATCTCCCGGCGACCCGCAAAGCCGCCGACGTCGTGAAGAACCGGGACGCGCTCGCCTCAGCGCTCGCGGTAGATGAAGTTCAGCTCATTGTGGAACGGGTCCGGGGCAACGGCGGCCATGCCGGGCGGGTCTCGATGTGGGTGGCCGACGAGGATCCCTACAGCAAGCCGCCCGTGCGGACACCGCTGCTCGGAGTGTCCCGATGGGACGCGTGGCGGCCGGTGCCGTTCGGCCGGGATGCCCGAGACCGGCGGATTGATCTGCCTCTCGTGTGGACGTCGCTCCTCGTGGGAGCGATACCCAGGCAGGGGAAGACTTTTTCCGCCCGGCTCGCGGCCGCCGGCCTGATCCTGGACGCGTGGGTCCGGCTCTATGTGGCGGACTTCAAGGCGGGGAAGGACTGGGACGCCGCCGCGCAGGTGGCGCACCGGTTCATGTCCGGAGACGAGCCCGAACACATCCTGACCCTCGTGGACTGGCTCGCCGAGCTGGTGAGCGAGGTCCAGGGCAGGTTCCGTCGAATGCGAGACCTGGACGACCTGACCTGCCCGGAGTCGAAGGTCACGCCGGAGATGTCCCGCGACTCCACGTTGAACATGCCGATCACAGCAGTGTTCGTCGATGAGGTTCAGGTGCCGTTGGAAGATCGGACACCCGTTGTGGTGCAGGGGAAGAAAGTCCCGGCAGGCGAGTACGTGGGCGAACTGCTGACGTGGCTGGCCAAGAAGGGACCAGCGGCCGGGATCGTGCTTGTGCTGGCCACCCAACGGCCGGACTCGAAGACCATCCCGTCCGGGCTCCGGGCGGTACTCGGGTCCAGGTTCGCACTGCGGGTGATGGACTGGCGCGACTCGAACATCGTGCTCGGCGAGCAGATGAACACGCGCGGGTTCGATTCGTCCCGGTTGCTTCCCTCGCACAAAGGCGTCGGCATCCTTCGCCCGGATGGAGACACTGCCGCCGGGGCTGACGTCCTGGCAACCACGGTCCGGACCTACTACATGCCGAACGAGGACTGGCAAGCCATCTGTCAGCAAGGCCGTGCTCTGCGCGAAGCGGCCGGAACACTCACTGGGCATGCGGCCGGGCAGGACACTCGGCCCGCGCTCGACCACGCCGCCGTCGCGCGCGCCATCGGGTCCGGCAGCACGGAATCGGCGACGGTAGCGGCTGAGCGGATCGAGCTGCCCGAGCCATTGGCGGCCGTCGTCGAGTATCTGGGCGATGACCTCGACGAGGGCAGGCGGGAGTTCGTGCCGACCGCAGAACTGGTCGAGGCACTTGACGTCGAGCCGACCGCGTTCGGGCGGCAGATGGGTGACTACGGGTGCCGCTCCGAGCGGTTCCGGGTGCCCAGCGACGACGGCCGAACGAAGCAAGTACGCGGTTACGCGACGGCAGAAATCCGGGCCGCCGTGGATGCGGTTGCAGCGGGAACGTTGGACCCCGGAGACGGGGAGGACGACCCGTAACCCGTCACAACCCGTCTCAAGTACCCGTCACGCCGTCTCAGGCGGTGTGACGGGTACAAACCCTCGTCGGCCAGGGGATACAAACACGTGGGACGGGCGAGACGGGTTCAGCGAAACCCGTCTCACCCGTCCCAAACCCGCCCTCAGCGGCCAGGTTCACGACCTGGCTGAGGCCGGGGACAGCTGGTCGACGTTCGGGGCCGAGGGGTACCGCCGCCGCCGACCAACTTGGTCACCTTGGACAAGACGATCTGCAGTGCCGCGAGGTGCGCGGCGAGGCGATCGCTGCCAGTCGAAGTCAGGCGCCACGTCGTACGCGCAGCATCACGCTTCCGCTCCACGTACCTCGCTCGGTGAAGGGGAGCGAGCCGACTCGACAACAGGTCCGGCCCCATCTCCAACACATCGCGGATCTCCTCGGACTTGTGCCATCGCTTGTCTGCCAGAGCCGCCGCGATGAGAAGCCGGTCAGGATGCGTAAGCCACCTGTCCAGATCACCGAACCGAGAGCTATCGGCCACCGTAGGCGCTCCGGTCGATCAGCTCAGGGTCGGTCGGCGTCCGACGCAAGCACGACTCGCACGGCATCCCCCGTAGCCGGTCGAGCAGCTCAAGCTGCCCAGGACCGAACGCCGACCCGCACAGCGCGATCAACTGCTCCGGCGTCGTGTTCTCCGGCGGCACCTCGAAGACGTGCACCACCCGGCGCGTCTCACCGACAGTGCCCGGCAACGGACGCGCGAGAAGAAGTCGCACTGTCACGGGGCGCCCCGCAGTCCGTGGTCTCCGGCGGGAACGGGTGCGATCGGGGCGCTACCCGCTCCCGCCGGAACCTTGGTCCGGCCGACACTGGCCGGAGTACACGAGCGCGCGAACAGTCGCCGCCACAGACCGGGCTTGCTATGCCGATGCTTCGCTGCCTGATCAGTCACGTCCCCCAGAGCGGCCCGCGCGGCCAGGAACGAATGGCACCGAGTACACGGAGCACCCGGCGCGGACAGCGCCGACATGACGTTCACCACGTGGCCGCACACCGCCCCGTACCGGCCCTGCCGCGCCCGCATCCCGGCCAAGAACTGTTCATCGGTGACCGCGTGGTCGCGCCCGTCGACGGCGCACCGGTACCAGCTCAGATACAACCCGGCGACCTTCCCCGGCCGTTCGTAGCTCACCCGCAAGCCTTCCATTCTGGGTCTAAATCGACCTCCGTGAGAGAATGAAATAAGTCTCTGGTCGGTGCGGGTCACAGACCAGGACAGGCACAGGACTTGTAGGCGCCACACGGACGACTCGGGATCGGAGATGGGGGACATGGACGAGGACCAGCCGGCACCGCGGACACTGCTCGAACAACTGATCTGGGAGCGGCGGCAGACCTTCGAAGAATTCGCCGAGTTCGCCGAGAAGTTCGCTCGCGAACACGATGAGCCGGGCACGCTCAGCGTTCGGCACCTCGGGCGACTCGTCGCCGGTGCTCATCCGGATGGAAGGCCGCTCGGCGCGGTCCGCCCGGCTACGGCCCGACTCTTGGAACGCATTTTCGGCTTGAGCATTGACGAGTTGCTCGCGCCGCTCGATCGGCCGACCGCGATGGCATTTCAGCCCCTGCGTGTCGCAGTGGCCGTGGTCGTCCGGGGCTCCGAAGTGCTGATCGTCTGCCGTCGCGCTGAGGACGCAGGCGGCATTTCATGGCAGTTTCCCGCCGGAGTGGTCAAGCCAGGCGGACGTCCGGCCGTGGTGGCGGTCCGCGAGACGCTGGCCGAAACGGACGTCCATTGCGTCGTGACGCGTAAGCTCGGCACCCGGCTGCATCCGACGACCGGCGTGCTCTGCGAGTACGTCCTATGCGACTACGTGGCGGGGGAAGCACGCAATGTCGACGTCGTCGAGAACGTCGCGGCGATCTGGGTGGACCGGGCCGACCTCAAACGGTTCGTTCCGGCCGCGCAGGTCTACGGACCGGTTCTCCGCGCGCTCGACGCGGCGAACGCCGGTTCGTAGAGCTACTTCCGCTTCCGGCGTGCCGTGTCGAGCCCGACCACCTTGGCAGGCTCAGCGTCGGCGTGGGGATCGGCGACCACGGCGCGCCTGCCACGGCTCACGCTGACCAGCCCCGCGGCCCTAAGTTGGGCTATCGCGCGCTGAGCGGTTCCAAAGGACACGGAGTAGCGCGTGGCCAAGTCGACGACGGTAGGAAGCTGTTGACCGGGCACAAGCACGCCGGACACGATGGCGCCGCGAAGATCCTGCGCGATGCGCTGGTATGGGCTCGCTTCTTCGGGAGCCACTTCCGGCTTGACCGGGGCGAGCTTCCCACCCTGGCTAAGGGCGGCAGGCAACTCCGGCAAGTGTCCGGCGAGCGTTCCCGCCGCGCGCTGGTCCGTTTCGGCAACCCACGCGCTGTAGACGCGAAGAGTCGTCGTCCCGCCGCCACCGTGGCCAAGCCGCCCGGCGACTGTCCGGACGTCGACACCAGCCGTGATCAGCTCCGTTGCCGAGTAGTGGCGGAGCTGGTGAATGTTCATGTCCCAGCCGAGACGGGCGCACATCCGGGCATAGCGCTGGCTCACCGAGTCCGGCTTAAGCCACTCGCTACCGTCTGGCTTCAATGAGAAGACGCGCGCCTTACCAGGCATTTTGTCGAGTCCGGCGAGTTCGGCACGCTCCTCGCGATACGACCGGAGCAGCGCGGTCGTCTGAGCGTCAAGCGTGATGCGCCGTTGCTGGTGAGTCTTGGTCTCCTTCTCCCACGTCTTGCGGCCCTTCTGCGCGATGCTGGTCCGAATGGTCACCACGGCTTCTGGCTTGCCGAAGTCGAAGCGGTCCCACGCCAACGCGCACAACTCGCCACGTCGGGCGCCAGTCGTGAAGGCGAGCCAGACCACCATGCCCCAGTCGACATCACGCCAGGCCTCGTTGGCGATCTTCGCGGCCTGCTCAGTCGTGGGCGGCTTCGGGTTCGGGCGCGCCGCCGGGAGCGAGTCGGCAAGGTCGAAGTGGTTCGTCCCGAGCCACTTCCAGCGCACGGCACGCTTACCGGCGCCGGACAGGATCGCCTGAATCTTGCGGAGGGAGCCGTCACCGAGTCCCTTGCATTTGTGCGGGCCACAGCGGTCGTCGCATTCGTGCGGCCTGGCCGTCCGATGCTGGATGAACTTCTCACCCCGGCAGTGCGCGCGGCACGTACGGAGCTGCTTGTAGAACGAGTCCAGAACTTCGCCATCGATCCGGCCGACCTGAATCTCTCCGAGCAGCGGACGAATGTGGTTCCGGGCCAGGGACTCATAGCCGTCGAGGGTGTTCGACTCGACCTTCAACAACTCGAAGTGCTTCGTGAGGAGCTGGTTCACGGTCGCACGCGTCTTGGGGGCGCGGCGCTCGTCGAGCTGGTTGAGGAGTTTCGTCCGGACCTTCTCAGCCTCATCCGCCGCATGAGGTCCGGCCGGGACCACCTCGGTCAGGTGGTATTCCTTCTTCGTCACCGGATCGATACCGGCGTAGACCTTCACCCTGAGTGACCCGCTGGGCAGCGTCTCGACCTTGCCGCGAACACGGCGTTTGCGCTGCTGAGGCTTCGAGGAAGTGGCCATGGGCCGAATTTTACGCCCGTTCGGGCCACGTTTCGGGCCATGCGGAAGCTCCGGAGAGTACCGGAGCCCCCGCTGGCCTGGGAGCCGCCTGGGGGAATCGAACCCCCGACCTATTCATTACGAGTGAATCGCTCTGGCCGACTGAGCTAAGGCGGCATGTCGCGCAGCTCGCGCCGTGCGACGTCGACAAGTGTAGCGGAGGCGCTGGGCGTCACCTTGCGGGGGCGGCGTCGTTAGGGTCCTATGACCCCGGTCTCACTTCACGATCGGCCTACCACCTGGAGGACTCGGCATATGCGGCGAAGACTGCCCCGCGCGGTGGCCCTCCCGGCGGCCGCGGCGTTGCTGCTGCTCACTGCGGGGCCGGCGGCCGCGCAGGAGATCCCCACGACGCCGATCCCCCAGCCGGGGAACCCGAACCAGCCCCCGGCGTCGGCGCCGATCGGGCCACAGCCGCTCGGGCACGCGGTCGGCGACGCGGGCACCGCGCTCGGCGTCCTGCGGCTCCTGCCCAACGCGGTGACCACCCAGACGATCCTGCCCGGCTTCGGCCAGACGCTGCCCAAGCAGTCGGCGTTCGAGGCCGGGATGGGCCTGTCCAGCGCGTCGGCGAACTCGGAGTCGTACCTGAGCTACGAGCGGTCGATCGCGCAGGCGTCGCCGTTCGGGATCGCGGTCGGGGGCCAGGCGCCGCAGACGCCGGGCAGCATCGTGCAGACCGCGCTGCCCGACAACCCGAAGGAGACCAGCGGCGGCATCAACGCGCCGTCCAACCCGCTGCTCAACATCGGCCTGCTGAACGGCACCGCGCACGCCCGGTGGAGCGACTCCCTCGGCCCGTGCGTCGACACGATCGCCGACGCGAGCACGTCGGTCGCGAACCTCTCGCTGCTGAACGTGATCCCGTCGCTGCCCCAGATCCCGTTGCTCGGCAACGGCGGGCTGAATCTGCCGCAGAACACCAAACTCGCGCAGGGCTTCGATCCGGCCAGCGGGTTGCAGAGCCTCGGCGGCCTGCTGTCGGGCGGCGGCCAGACCGCGGCCGGGGGCGCGGGCTCCCTGCTGAGCCTGCCGAACACCCTGTCGTCACGCTCGCAGGTGCGGCTGGTGGACATGCCGGGGTCGAAGAACAAGGCCGTGGAGTCGACCTCGACGCTGCAGGCCGCGGACATCGACATCCTCAAGGGCACGCCGCTGGAGCTGAGCATCAAGGTCGCCAGCCAGCCGACGCTGAAGGTGACCTCGACCGGCGACGAGAAAACGTCGAAGGTCGACTACACCGCGCCCGTGCTGACCATCGCGGCCGGGGGCAAGACGCTGTACACGCTCGACGCGGCGCACCCGACCAAGGACATCCCGATCGGGCTGCCGCTGTCCGGGCTGAGCGACCAATTCGGGGCGCTGAACAACATCCCGGTGGTCGGCGGCCTGGTGTCCACGGCGACCAAGGGCATCCAGCAGGTCGGCACCACCGCCGGCACCGTGCTGGACCTGGGCGTGCTGCGGCTGAGCATCGCGGGCCTCGAGCAGAAGGGCGCGGAGGCGACCACGCCGTTCAAGGGCTACCAGCTGGGCGCCTCGGCGCGGCTGTTCGACCTTCAGGTGCTGCCGACGAAGAACCTCAAGGACCTGCTCCCGGCCGGCGCCGGGGACAACCTGCCGTCTTCGCTCGCGCAGCTCTCGCTGGGCGAGACGATCGCCCGCGCGTACGCCCCGACGGGCGGCGTGGTCTGCGGCAGCACCAGCCCCGGCCCTCCGGCCGGCGGCGCGCAGCCGCAGGGCCCGACGAAGAACCTGGCCTACACGGGCGCGTACGACACCGTCCCGCTGTTCTGGGTCGGCACGGCGATGCTGCTGATGGGCGTGGTCATGGTCGCGGCGTTCCCGAGCCGTCGCCGGCTGCCCGCCATGCTGACGCTCCACCCGGCCCCGGGCACCAGCCCCGAGCCGGACGAGCCGAAGCCGTTCAAGCCGTCACCGCGGCCGCGCGAGTGAGCTGAGTTTCCCGGAAGTCGAACGGCCCGTGCGAAGTTCGCGCGGGCCGTTCGGCGTTCAGCCTTGGCGGAGCGTGGTCACCATGGCCTCGACGGCGATGCGCGGCTTGACGTTCAGCCCGATCGCCTCGCGGCATTCCAGGACGGCCTCGAGCCGGCGAAGCGTCGACTCCGGCGTCCACGCCGACGCGGCGGACTCGATCTCCGACGCGTGGTCCGGGTGGTTCAGGGTCGCGCCCGAGCGCGCGGTGGTGACCAGGACGTCGCGGTAGAAGGCGGCCAGGTCGACCAGTGAGAGGTCGAGCGTGTCGCGCTGGGTCCGGGTGGAGCGGGACTTCTGGCGCTTCTCCAGCTGCTTCACGGCGGCCTCGGCGGCGCGCTTGGCCCCCGCGACGCCCTTGCCGATGCCGTCACCGCCCATCGCGGTACGCAGCTCGGAACGCTCGGACTCGTCGCGGACCTTGCTCTCCTCGCCCGCGTCCGCCTCCGCGGCGCTGATCAGCTGATCGGCGCAGGTGAAGACGTCGCTCGGCCGCCGCAGGCCGGTCGGGATGCGCAGCACGGTGGCACGACGCTGGCGCGTGGCCTCGTCCGTGGCGAGCCGTCGCGCGCGGCCGACGTGGCCGCCGCACACCGAAGCCGCCCAGCGCGCGCGTTCCTCGTCGATGCCGTCGCGGGTCATCAGGACCTGCGCGATCGCCTCGGGCGGCGGGGTCCGCAACGGCACCAGCCGGCACCGCGAGCGAATCGTCACCGACACGTCGTCCGGGTGGTCCGAAGGCGCGCACAGCAGGAACACAGTCCGTTCCGGCGGCTCTTCGACGGCCTTCAGCAGCGCGTTCGACGCGCCTTCGGTGAGCCGGTCGGCGTCCTCGATGACCACGACCTGCCAGTCCCCTGTGGACGGTCGGCGAGCGGCGGCCTGCACCAGCGCGCGCATCTCCGCGACCGAGATCGACAGGCCCTCCGGAGCGACGAGCCGGACGTCGGCGTGAGTGCCCGCCATCGTGGTGCGGCAGCCGGGGCAGGCGCCACAACCGGTGCCAGTGCTGCATTGCAGCGCCGCGGCGAACGTCCGCGCCGCCACCGAACGGCCCGAGCCCGGCGGCCCGGTGAGCAGCCACGCGTGGGTCATCGCGCCCGGCGCGACGGGCTCGCCCGCGACGATCTTCGCCGCCGCCCTGGCGGCCGACGACAGCGTCTCCAACGCCGGCTCCTGGCCGACGAGTTCCGCCCAGACGCCGATCGGCGCGCTCACTTCGCCTCCACTTCGGACACTTCCGGCGCCTGCCCGGACGCCGCGGCCTCCGCCTCGGCGGTGTCCGCCTTGGCCTCCGCCTCGGTTTCGGTCGCTTCAGTGCCCGCGGGGGGCTCGGTCGGGGCCAGCCCCGAGAGCCGGCCGACGAACACCGCGCGCACGGCCGTGCGGACGCGCTCGGCCACCTCGTCGTCGGTGCCATCGGCGTCGACGACCACATAACGGTCCGGGTCGGCCGCGGCCATCTCGGCGAGCAGGACCTGCACCCGCCACTGGTCGTTCAGCGAAGCCTGCGCCTGGCCCGGATCGCGCGCGCCGGGGTCGGCGTCGAGCAGCACGGTCAGGTCCGGCCGCAGCTTGCCCGTCGCCCAGTCCGCCAGGCCGTCCAGTTCAGCGGTCTCGAGCCCGGCGACGGCCGAGAGGTGCGCGAGCGGCGAGTCGACGAACCGCTCCATCACCACCACCGAGCCCTTGGCCAGCGCCGGCTCGATCTCGCGTTCCACCAGATCGGCGCGGACGGCCGCGGCGAGCAGCGCCTTCGCCCGTACGCCGGAGATGGCGGAGGACGAGACGAGCGAAGCGAACTGCTGGTCGTCGGACACCGAGCCCTTGGCCAGCACCACCGGGCGGGTCCCCCGGTCGAGCCAGTGGGAAAGCCGCGCGGCCTGACTGGCGGTGTTGATGGCCGTGGTGCCCTCGAGGGCGATCAGGAAGCCGTTGACGCGGCGCGGGCTGCGGCGCAGCGCGTTGCGCACGTCGGTGAGGATCTTCTCGGTGCGGCGGTCGTCCATCTGCCGGTACGCGATGATGCCCAGCAGCACGGCCAGCGCGCCGCCGCCGATCATCACCGGGCGCGTGCCGTCGACGGTGACCGGGCTGCCCCAGACGTTGACCGTCCGCGGCTGCACGAGGCCGATCAGCAGCGGCGCCGCGATCGTCGAGCCGAACAGGACGATCTTGAGCATCGACTGGTAGATCGCGTTGATCCGGCCGCGGATGGCGTCCTCGACCCGGGAGCCGATGATCGTCACGCCGGTCAGGAACGCGGTGCCGGCCCAGATCCCGACCGACGCCACGGCGATCAGCGAGACCGCCAGGTGCGGCGACAGGGCCACGACCACCAGCGACAGCCCGGCCGCGATGATCGAGATCCCGAACAGCCGGTCGTGCGCCAGCCGTCGCGCGAGCTTCGGCGCGACGGCCATGCCGGTCGCCAGGCCGAGGAACACGGCGAGCACCAGCAGGTTGAACGCCGCGTCGCCCGCGAGCAGGGAGGAGGAGTACGGCTTGGCGGAGCCGATCACCGCCCCGCCGGCCGCGAACGCGCCGAACGCGCCGATCAGCAGCCCTCTGACCAGAGGGGTGCTGCGGACGAACTTGGCGCCGTCGCGGACCATCGCGCCGAAGCCGAACTTCTCCTCGTCCGCCGGTTTGACCTTCGGCTGGGCCACCGTGTGGACGTTGCGCAGCGAGAGCTCGGGGATCCGGGTGGCGATCAGGATGCCGCTGGTCAGGTACAGCAGGCCGGTGACGACCACGACCAGCTTGGCGATGTAGAGGTCCGCGGTCTGGCCGGGGAAGAGGTGGAACGTCGAGTTCACGCTGAGGATCAGCGCGTTGGCGCCGGCCGCGGTGATCACCGAAAGGCCGTACGTCATCACCATGCCGAGCTGGTTGGCCGTCTCGACCTGGTCCGGCCGGCGCAGCAGGTTCGGCACCGCCGCGTCCTTCGACGGGATCCACATGATCGAGCAGCAGCCGACGAAGAAGTTGCCGACGAAGATCCACCACGGCGCCCCGACGATCGCGATCGAGAGCAGGAAGCCGCAGCGCAGGAAGTCGCAGATCACCATGACCTTGCGCCGGTCGAACCGGTCGGCCAGCAGGCCGCCCAGCGGGGCGAACAGCAGCCCGGGCAGCAGGTTGGTGAGCACGACGCCGACGAACGCGAAGTTCTGCGCCGTGTAGTTGTTGAGCAGCTTGGTGCTCAGGCTGGTCAAGGCCAGCAGGTTCAGCCAGTCGGCGGCGCTGCACAGGTAGGTGACGCCCCAGAGCCGACGGAATGGCCGGATCGCCAGTACCCGGCGGACCCGGTGGATCGTGGACGCCTCGGCGCCCGCCGACCCGCCCGGATCGGCTCCGGGCATGGACCGTACGCCCTCGCTGATACGCCCACCCCACTCGTCACGGCGGCGCCGGGGGCCCCATCGGATCCCCCGACCGTGTCGTCAGGGTAGACCGGCCGCCGATTCGGGCGCGGCACCGGCCCGGGTGTGCGGCGGCGCGCCGGAGGTCAGTCGAACAACCCGGCCACACTGCTGACCAGGCTCGACACCATGGTGATCGCGACGACGCCGAAGACGACGAGCAGCACCACGGCGATGACCACGCCCGCCGCGTTCGTCGACGGCCGGCCGAAGCTGGGCATGCTCATGGAGGGCAGCCCGCGCTTGCGCACCTGCCGTTCGGCAAGCTCCGCCTCGATGTCGTCGTCGGCGATGTCGGCCCGTGGCTTCGGCCGGGGCCGCGGCACCTTCCTCAGCAGCTCGGGCGCGCGGGTCGGCCAGGTCCGCTGCCGTGGCAGCAGTCCGAGCGGCACGCCGTCGGGCCGGATCCCCGCGGGCTGCGCAGCCTCGGGAGGACGGGGCCCTGGCTGCACGTCTTCCCGCAGCGCCTCTTCGACCATCCGCTTCACGACCTCGGGATCGTGCTTGACCGGCCGCGCAGTCGGCAGCCGACCGGCTTCGTCCGCAGCCGTCGCCGGCGGCGCTTCGGCCGCCGTGACCAGCCCGGAAAGCGGATCGGCGAACGTCTCGCCGCGGATCGGCCCGGCCAGCGTCCCGTCACGCTCCGGATCGGGGGCATTGAAGAAAGGAGCCCCACCGTTCATGCCCATGGTGACCACCTCACTACGGAATGTCCTCGCCTTCCAGTGTCAACGACAGCTGTCGTTCCCGCATCCGCCCAATGGCCGCAGAAAACCACCCGGCCGTGGCGCCCGCACGCCGACTTCCGCAGCAGTCTCCCAACCGCCGCCCTCCGCGGTCGACCGCCGGACGGGACTTCGCGAGGTGAGCCCACTCACACAACAGTGACCCAGGGTGACGGTGGACTGGTCCGCTTCGGTCGTGGCGCCGCCCGGCCAGAGCAAGGCTGCGGCTTGGCGGGGGCGATAAGTCGACTCGCCGCACACGACAGGATGGGGGTACGGGTTCGCCCGAATGCGTTTGACCGGGCTCTCCCGATTCCAGCCGACTCCGCGACTCCGGCCGACCCTGCGACTCCAGCCAGCCGGTCTCGCGGCTGCCGCGGGCAGCGGATGACGCTTCCCCTGCGCTGAGTGCAGTGAAAGCGTCATCCGCCACGCCGAGCCAGCCCACACAACAACCCACAACCTTTGCTGGGCACGCCCTGGTTCCGGCTTGCCCCAGTCGCTCGCGGTCTCCCTCCGCGGATCCGGCGGCCGGATCGCCCACCGCGCTCAGCCGGCCCTCATCTCCACAACCCCCGACACCTGGCCGAGCCCACCAGCCACCCCTCAAGCATGACTGCGCACCGCCTTCACGATCCAAGCCTCAGCAGTGCCGCGCGTAGCCGGAGCCCACGTGATCGCCCAGCCGCCCTCAGGCCGGGGGGCGGCGCTGAACTGGTAGCGGCCCAGGTCGTTGTCCACCAGGCCGAAGGCGCCGTGCGGGTATTCCGCCAGTACGGCGTCGCGGACGGCGAGGTCGACCAGGACGGTGCCGAGGCGGGGGCGGGCGACGGCGGTGCGGATCACGTCCAGGTTGCCCCAGGCCTGGCTCGGGATCAGGCCGCTGTCGTCGGTCTCGATGCGGACGGCGGGGCCCGGGCCGGGCGGGCGGTCCGGCAGGCCGTCGAAGACCCAGCCCGGCAGCGCGCTCAGCAAGCCGGACCGCAGCCGCGCGCGACGGCCCAGCTTGCTCATCACCGTGGTGTAGTCGGCGTCGCCGAAGAAGCGGACCTCCCACGGCTCCGGGCGCGCCGGGAACACGCCGGTCACGACGCCGCGGATGAAACCGCCGCGCAGCACGCGGTAGAGCCCGACCGCCTCGGGCGTCACCTGGCCCTCCGGCACCAGCCCGAGCGCGGCCATGCCGGCCACGAACCGCGTGTACTGCTCGACCTCCTCGGCCAGCCCGGCGCCGATCGCGGGCCCGAAGGACTGCCGCACCTCGTCGGCCAGGGTCAGCTCGGCCGGCCCGGCCCCCTCCGGCGAGTCAGGCCCCGCGTCCGGCACCAGCACCGGCGGGACCTTGAAGTGCGGGTCGTAGAACTCCATCACCGAAGGCCGCTCCGGCACTTCGGCCCGGAGCGGCGCGATGACCTCGTCGATGACGTCGAAGACGACTGGCGCTGAGCTACTCACCCCTGCATTGAACACCCAGGCACCGACAATTTCTCGAACTTGTGTTCGAGTGTCGCCTCTCGTGCGCCGAACGGTCGACTCAGCGCCCGACCCGGTCGGATCGTTGAACAATCCGCATCGTCGGCGCGAGGAAGTAGACGCTCACCAGCAGCAACCCGACCACGGCGAACGTCCAGTGCAGCCCGATCCCGCCGATCAGCCCGCCCATCAGCACCGGCCCGGCCAGGAACCCGAGGTACCCGCACGCGGCGACGGCGGCGATCGCCCGCCCCGGCGCGTCCGGCTGCTTGCGCCCCGCCGCGCTCCACGCCAGCGGCACGATCCCGGACACGCCCAGCCCGACGACGGCGAACCCCACGATGCCCGCCCCCGGCACCGGAACGGCCACCACCAGCAGGAAGCCCAGCACCGACACCGCCGCCGCGCAGCGCATGAACGGCACGACCCCGAACCGTTCCACCAGCCGGTCCGCCACCGTCCGCACGCCGATCATCGTGATCGAGAACGCGAAGTACCCCAGCGACGCGAAGGCGGCCGAAGCGAGGGTGACGTCGCGCAGGTACACGGCACTCCAGTCGTTCACCGTGCCCTCGGCGAGGAAGCCGCAAAAAGCGATCACCCCCAGCGGGATCAACGCCTTGCCCGGCAACGCGAACGCCGCCTCTCCCTGCCCGCGGTCCGCGCCGGGCAGGAACCTCGTCGACGCCCACAGCAAGGTCAACAACAGCGCCGCACCGGCCGCCGTGAAGTGCGCCTGGACCGGCACGTGCCACGTCTCCATCAGCGCCCCGACGCCGGAGCCCGCCAGCCCGCCGACGTTCCAGAACGCGTGAAAACCCGCAAAAATCGGCCGCCCGTATGCCTCTTCGACGCGCGCGGCGTGGGCGTTCATCGACACGTCGAGCAAGCTGTTCCCGACACCCAGCACCGCCAGCGCCGCCACGAACAACGGGAAACCCGGCGCGAACGCGGCCAGCGGCAGCCCCGCACACAGCACCGCCCCGCCGAACACCACGCCGCGCCGGCTGCCGATCTTCGTCAGCAGCGGTCCGGCCGCGACCAGCGCGACCACGGAGCCCGCCGCGAGGCCGAACAGCCCGACAGCCAGCTCACCAGCGCTCAGCCCCAGCTTCGCCTGCACCGCCGGAACCCGCGCGGCCCACGTCGCGAATCCCGCGCCGCACACCGCGAAAACCACCGACACCCCGGCACGCGCCCGCCGTGCGGAAGCCTGTTCCCCAGCCAAAATCCCGCCCCCAGACATGAAAAACGGGGCCACCCGAGCGAACCCGGGTGGCCCCGACGGAACCGTCCTACTTGGCCTTGGCGGTACTCGCCTTCTTGGCCGGCGCCTTCTTGGCCACAGTCGACTTGGTGGCAGCCGACTTGGTGGCAGCCGACTTCGTCGCCGTCGACTTGGCGGCCGCGGGCTTGCGCGCCGGCGCCTTTCGCTTCGGCGCCGGCCCCTTCGCCCGCTTCTCCGCCAGCAGCTCGGCGCCGCGTTCGGCCGTCAGCTCGTCGATGCTGTCGGTCTTCCGCAGCGTCGCGTTGTACTCGCCGTCGGTGACGTACGGGCCGAAGCGGCCGTCCTTGACCACCATCGGCTTGCCCGAAACCGGGTCGTCGCCGAGTTCCTTGAGCGGCGGCTTCGCGGTCGCGGAACGGCCACGCTGCTTCGGCTCCGCGTAGATCTTCAGCGCTTCTTCCACCGTGATCGAGAACAGCTGGTCCTCAGTGGACAGTGAACGCGAGTCCGTGCCCTTCTTCAGGTACGGCCCGTAGCGCCCGTTCTGCGCGGTGATCTCGTCGCCCGATTCCGGGTCCTTGCCGACCACGCGCGGCAGCGAAAGCAGCTTCAGCGCGTCTTCGAGGGTCATGGAGTCGATCGCCATCGACTTGAACAGCGAGCCCGTACGCGGCTTCGGCTGCTTCGCCTTGGCAGCCTTCTTCTGCGCGGGCGTCGCGTCCTCGGGCAGCGGCTCGCCTTCCGGCAGCAGCTCGGTGACGTACGGGCCGAAGCGGCCTTCCTTGGCCACGATCTCGTGCCCGCTCACCGGGTCGGTGCCCAGCACGCGGCCCTCCTGCGGCGTCGCGAACAGCTTCTCCGCGATCTCCGGCGTCAGCTCGTCCGGCGGCTGGTCCTCGGGCAGGTTCGCGCGCTGTGACTGGCCGTCCACCTCACGCTCGAGGTATGGCCCGTAGCGCCCGACCCGGACGACGACCTTGTGCCCGTCGGCGTCGTTGAACAGCGGGATCGAGTTGATCTCGCGCGCGTCGATGTCCTCGACGCTGCCGTCGACCAGCTTCTTCAGCCCGCCGAGCCGGCCGATCGAGCCGTCGACGCCCATGTCGCCGCCGAAGTAGAACTTCGACAGCCACTGCGCGCGCTGCTCGTCGCCGTTGGCGATGCGGTCGAGCTCGTCCTCCATGCCGGCGGTGAAGTCGTAGTCCACCAGCCGCTCGAAGTGCCGCTCCATCAGGCCGATCACGGCGAACGCGACCCAGGAGGGGACCAGCGCAGACCCCTTCTTCCACACGTAGCCGCGGTCCTGGATGGTCTTGATGATCGACGCGTACGTGGACGGCCGGCCGATGCCCAGCTCTTCCAGCTTGCTGACCAGGCTGGGCTCGGAGTAACGCGCCGGCGGCGACGTGGTGTGCCCGTCCGCCGACAGGTCGGCCGCGGTCAGGCCCTGGTCCTTGACCAGCACCGGCAGGCGGCTCTGCTTGTCGTCGGCCTCGCCGCCGGCCTCGGTGTCGACCGCCTCGACGTACGCCTTCAGGAAGCCGGAGAAGGTGATCGTGCGGCCGGAAGCGGCGAACGTGCACTCCTCGCCGGAGGTCGCGGTGCCCACGATGCGCACCGACATGGTGGTGCCCTTCGCGTCCGCCATCTGCGACGCGATCGTGCGCTGCCAGATCATCTCGTACAGCCGGAACTCGTCGGAGTCCAGCTCGCTCGCCACCTGGCCGGGGGTCCGGAAGACCTCGCCCGACGGCCGGATCGCCTCGTGGGCCTCCTGCGCGTTCTTGACCTTGCGCGTGTACTGGCGCGGCGACGGCGAGACGTATTCCTTGCCGTACAGCTGCGTCGCCTGGCTGCGCGCGGCCGTGATCGCCGACTCCGAAAGCGTCGTGGAGTCGGTACGCATATAGGTGATGTAACCGTTCTCGTACAGCTTCTGCGCGATCCGCATCGTGCGCTCGGAGGTGAACCGCAGCTTGCGGCCCGCCTCCTGCTGCAGCGTCGAGGTCATGAACGGCGCGTACGGCTTTCGCGTGTACGGCTTCTCCTCGACGCTGGAGACCTTGAAGTCACGCTTGTCCAGCGCCTGGGCCAGCGCCTGCGCGTCGGCCTCGGCCAGCACGCGGATCTCGGCGGACGAGCCCTTCAGCTGGCCGGTCGAGTCGAAGTCGCGGCCGGTCGCCAGGCGCGCGCCGTCGACGGCGACGAGGCGGGCCGGGAAGTTCCGCGGCGCCGCGTCCTCGCCTGCGTCCATGGTCGCCGAGATGTCCCAGTACGAAGCCGAAGTGAAGCGCATCCGCTCGCGCTCGCGCTCCACCACGATCCGGGTCGCCACCGACTGCACGCGGCCCGCCGAGAGCTTCGGCATGACCTTCTTCCACAGCACCGGCGAGACCTCGTAGCCGTAGAGGCGGTCGAGGATCCGGCGGGTCTCCTGCGCGTCGACGAGGTCGACGTCCAGCTCCCGGGTGGCGTTCGCGGCGGCCAGGATCGCCTGCTCGGTGACCTCGTGGAACACCATGCGGCGGACGGGCACCTTGGGCTTGAGCGTCTCGAGCAGGTGCCAGGCGATGGCCTCGCCCTCGCGGTCGGGGTCCGTCGCGAGGTAGAGCTCGTCGACGTCCTTCAGCAGCCCCTTCAGCTCGGTGACCTTGGACTTCTTGTCCGGGGTGACCACGTACAGCGCCTTGAAGCCGTTGTCGACGTCGACGCCGAGCCGCGCCCACGACTCGCCCTTGTACTGGGCCGGGACGTCGGCGGCACCGCGGGGCAGGTCGCGGATGTGCCCGACGGACGACTCGACGACGTAGTCGCGCCCCAGGTATGGGGCGATCTTGCGGGCCTTCGTGGGCGACTCGACGATCACCAGCCGCCGACGCCCGGCGGCGTCCGACCCGGTGCCGTTCTTCTTGGTCCGTGCTGCTGCCACGCTGCCCTGCTCTCCGCTCATCTCCGCGCCGTCGCCTCGGTGGCGACGACACCATCCCTACCCCTCGACGAGGGGTGCTGCGCCCGCGTCTCGACCTGTCAGTGTGCACGCTCCGGAGAGCGTCACCACGGCTAGGTGGCCTGACACGCCGTTCGATCCCTGTTCACCGGATCGCCGCTGACCTCGGTGATGTTTCCTTTCCACACCTAGCACGTGACGTCCGACACGTGCCGCGCAGGGTATCGCGTAAGCGCCTGGATACCCTCCGTTCGACGGTGGTGGGCCCGAGGTCGGCAACGCTTCACTTACTACCTCCTCGAGCCGAAAGGAACCACCATGACCCGACGCCTCCTCGGCGGCGTGCTTGCCGCGATGGCCGCGTTCGCCCTGGTCACCGCACCTGAGGCGAGTGCCGCGACCACCACGTTCTCCGGCACGGTGGCCCTGTCCAACTGCTCCGGCTCGGTGGTCAAACCGGCCGACACCCCGGACACCGCGCCGGCTTTGGTGATGTCGAACGGGCACTGCCTCGAGTCCGGCTTCCCGAGTCCCGGCGAAGTCATCACCGGACAGGACTCCAGCCGTACCTTCGACCTACTGTCCTCCGACGGCCAGAGCACACTCGGCACCCTCCAGGCGAAGAAGATCATCTACGCCACGATGACCGACACCGACGTGTCGCTCTACCAGCTGACCTCGACCTACGCCCAGATCAAGCAGCAGTACGGCGTCTCGCCGCTCGAGCTCGTCACCACGCACCCGACCGCGAGCACGCACATCGACGTGGTCTCCGGGTACTGGAAGAAGATCTACTCCTGCTCGATCGACGGGTTCGTGCACGAGCTGCACGAGAACGGCTGGGTCTGGAAGGACTCGATCCGCTACACGCCGGAGTGCAAGACCATCGGCGGCACCTCGGGCTCGCCGATCGTCGAGACCGCGACCGGCAAGGTCATCGGCATCAACAACACGTCGAACGAGAACGGCGAACGCTGCACGCTGAACAACCCGTGCGAGGTCGACGAGTCCGGCAACGTCACCGTCCACCCCGACACCAAGTACGGCGAGGAGACCTACGGTATTCCCGCCTGTCTGAGCCCGGCGAACGAAATCGCGCTCGACCAGGCCGGCTGCACCCTGCCCAAGCCCTAGCCGGCCACCCCCAGCAAGTACTGAAGGGGACTCTCGTCGCTCTGGTCGCGACGCGGGTCCCCTTCGGCGCGTCCGGCGGCCCGGCCCCGGCGGGAGCCCTCGCCGCGCCTGTTCCGACGACGGTCGCCTTCGGCCGGCGAGCCGTTGCGGGCGGTCTTCTGAACGCCGTCCTCGGCCTCGGACTCGGACAAGACGCCACGCACGCCGCGAGTCTGGCCGTCATCGGCACCCTCGTCCGGCGCGCGACGACCGCGCGCGGCGACACCACGACGGCTCTCCCCGGCCCTGCTGTCCTTCTCCCCACTCTCCCCGTCGCCGTCCGGGGCTCCTTCGCGCACGGCCTCCTCAGCGCGGTCCTCGGACCCGCTCAGGCCGCTTTCCCGCTCGGGGTTCGGATCGCGGCTGAGGTCGGGCCACGCGGCCTCGGCCCCGGCGGGCGGCTCGCCGATCAGCTCGACCAGGCTGTCCAGCCGGCGCCGCCCGTTCACGCGGACCGCGGGCGCCTCCGCCTTCGGCCCCAGCAATCGGGCATGGACACCCAGCGGGGCCAACGCGGCGAGCAGTCCCTCGTGCATCCGCGGCGCCAGCGGGTCGACGCCCAGCAGGTAGCCCGACGGGCCCGGCCGTCCGCTCGCCAGCGCCCACATCCTCAGCATCGCGCCGCTCAGGCGGAAACCGTCCGGGACCGCCTTGCCCGAGTCGTCTTCCGCCGGGCCGGTGCAGCCCGCGCGCAGCCACCGCAGCGCGAGCGGCAGGAGGTCGACGCGGAAGGACGTGCGCACCTGCGGGCTGCCGCATTCGGCCACGGCGACCTGCGCGTCTGCCCCCCGGCGACGGCACTCCCGCGCCAGCACGTGCGCGCGCCACGGCTCCTCGACCACCACGGACAGCCGCGCCGCCGTGCGCCCGAAGCCGGTGATCTGCCCCTGGCCGCACAGCAGCCCGGCCAGGTCCGGGAGCCCCGGGCCGATGGCCTCGGCCGAGAACAGCGAGATCGTCCGATCCACGCCGATCATGATAGAACACAAGTTCGATTGGACGCGAGTGCTGCGCGCCGGTTTTTCGCCGGAAGAGTGACTTACTGGGGCGCCGGCGGCACCACGAGCTGCTGACAGCCGGGCGCGCGCTTGCCCGCCGCGCTCAGCTCCGGCGTCGCGTCAAGGGCCTTGAGGAGGTCGAGCTTCGCGACTTCGTCCAGGGTGCTGCGGGCTTCGCCGAGCGCGGCCCTGGTCGCGTCCGTGTCCCGCGCCGAGTCGATCTGCCGGCGCGCCCGATCGGCCCGCTGGCGCACGGAACTGAAGTCGTGCAACAACTCCCCGCGTGCTTGCTCGTCGCCGGCGAGCGGCGGCGGCCCGAGCCGGTCGAGCCCGGCGACAGTCTCGTCGATCCCGCCGACCACGGACTCGAGCAGCCGGCTGGACGTCAGCGACGCCTGCTGCGGGGAGGTGGGGTCGACGGTCGGCAGGTTCGAAAGCGTCCGCACCAGGTGCGTCACCGCTCCGCAGTAGCCGTCCGCCCAAGTGGCGGCCGGATCGGCCTGGCTCGAGGTGCCGGACTGGCTCGAGGTGTCCGATTGCCCGCCCTGGCGAGCCTGCGGGGACGCCGGCGGCTGCTGCCCGCAGCCGGCGAGTCCGATCCCGATACCCGTTGCCAGCGCGGCAAGAACGCTCAACCGCGGCCGCACCCGCACACCTCCTGCCCGTCGACGTCTCGGCCCCGACCGTACCGATCCGAGAATTATTCGCAAGCCTCCGACCATAGTTCGGGAAGAAGTTTCCGCCGACGCGAACGGGCCCGGCACGCTGTTGTGCGTGCCGGGCCCGTTCGGGTTCTGCCTTGGCAGGTCAGGCTTTCGCCTCTGCCGGGGTGTCGGCGATCACCGTGCCGCGGCGCTTGGACACCACGACCGCGGCGACGATCACCGCGAGCGCGACCAGCGCGATCACGATGCGCCACGTGGTGTTGGCGCCGCCGCCGAGGGTCAGGCTGACGACCGCGGGCGCGATCAGCACCGAGACCAGGTTCATCACCTTGATCAGCGGGTTGATCGCCGGGCCGGCGGTGTCCTTGAACGGGTCACCGACGGTGTCACCGATGATGGTGGCCTCGTGCGCGTCCGAGCCCTTGCCGCCGTGGTTGCCGTCCTCGACGAGCTTCTTGGCGTTGTCCCAGGCCCCACCGGAGTTGGCCAGGAAGATCGCCATCAGCGTGCCGGTCGCGATCGCGCCGGCCAGGTAGCCGGCCAGCGCGCCGGTGCCGAGGCCGAAGCCCACGGCGATCGGGGCGAACACCGCGAGCAGGCCCGGGGTGGCGAGCTCACGCAGCGAGTCGCGCGTGACGATGTCCACGACCTTGCCGTACTCCGGCCGCGTGGTGCCCTCCATGATGCCCGCGATCTCGCGGAACTGGCGGCGCACCTCCTGCACCACCGCGCCGGCCGCGCGCGAAACCGCGTTGACGGCCAGGCCCGAGAACAGGAACACCACGGCCGCGCCGACGATGACGCCGACCAGCGTGGACGGGTTGACCACGTTCGCGATGAACTCGCCGGTGCCGCCGACCGCCTTCGTGATCGCGTCCGAATAGGACCCGAACAGCGCCGTGGCCGCGAGGACCGCCGTGGCGATCGCGATGCCCTTGGTGATGGCCTTGGTGGTGTTGCCCACCGCGTCCAGCTCCGTGAGGATCTGCGCGGCCTTCTCGTCGACGTCGCCCGACATCTCGGCGATGCCCTGCGCGTTGTCGGAGACCGGGCCGAAGGTGTCCATCGCGACGATGACACCGACGGTGGTCAGCAGGCCGGTGCCGGCGAGCGCGACGGCGAACAGCGCGATGCCACCGCCCAGCAGGTACGCGCCGAAGACCGCCGCGGCGATCACCAGAGCGGTGTACACAGCGGACTCGAAGCCGACCGAGATGCCGGACAGGATGACCGTGGCCGCACCGGTTTCCGACGTCTTGCCGACGTCCTGGACCGGCTTGTACTCGGTGCCCGTGTAGTAACCGGTGATCTTCAGGATGATCGCGGCGAGCACGATGCCGATGATCACGGCGACGGTGGCGATGACCGCGGGGTTGCCGGACGTGCCGGCGAAGTCCGCGCCGAAGTCGGAGAAGCTGCTCGGCAGGTACACGAACGCGGCGATCGCCGACAGCACCGCGGAGATCACCGCGGAGATGTAGAACGAGCGGTTGATCGTGACCAGGCCGCCCTCGCCGACGCGCGCCCTCGTGATGTAAATGCCGATCACCGCGGTGATCACGCCGATGGCGGGCACGATCAGCGGGAAGATCAGGCCGTGCGCCCCGAACGCGGAGCTGCCCAGGATCAGGGCGGCGACGAGCATCACGGCGTAGGACTCGAACAGGTCCGCGGCCATGCCGGCGCAGTCACCGACGTTGTCGCCCACGTTGTCCGCGATGGTCGCGGCGTTGCGCGGGTCGTCTTCCGGGATGCCCTGCTCGACCTTGCCGACCAGGTCCGCGCCGACGTCGGCGGCCTTGGTGAAGATACCGCCGCCGACACGCATGAACATGGCGATCAGCGCGGCACCGAAGCCGAAGCCCTCCAGCACCTTCGGGGCCTGGCCGGTGTAGACGAGCACGACGACCGCGGCACCGAACAGGCCGAGGCCGACGGTGATCATGCCGACCACGCCGCCGGTGCGGAACGCCACGCGCATCGCGATCTCGCGCCCGCCTTCCTCGCGCGACGCGGCCGCGACGCGCAGGTTCGCCTGCGTCGCCAGCCACATGCCGAGGTAGCCGATGGTGAACGAGAACACCGCGCCGATGAGGAAGAAGATGGAGCGCCCGATGCGCTCGTTCCAGTCGTCAGCGGGGAGCGCGAACAGCAGCAGGAACACGATCACGCCGAAAACGGCCAGCGTGTTTCGCTGCCGTTTGAGGTAAGCGGCCGCACCTTCCTGCACTGCCTTGGCGATGTCCTGCATCTTGGCGGTGCCCTGGCCCGCGGCCAGCACCTCCTTGAGCAGCACGTAACCGATGGCGAGTGCGGCAAGGGCGACCACGGCGACCACACCGACGATGGTGTAGCCACCCCCGGTGAGCGTGATGCCGCCCTCCGCGAGGAACTGCCGGGACATTCGTCCTCCTGGGAACGCCGTTGGCCAGCGCGGACTCGTCGTCCCCGGCGTGCCTGCGCTGGCATTGGATCTGTACCGAGCGACACGCTATCCGTGCGGCAATGCACGTCTCACATGACTCTCGCCACAGACGGTGTGGATTGCGGGAGTGTATTGGTAGTGCTCAGCGGCCCGGCAGGGCGTCCCGGACACAGCACATTCCGTAACCTTGTGTGATTGGTCACTGGATCGATCTCGTTTCCGCCGAACCGGTTCTGTCGGTGCCCTGTGCGAAGCTCTGCTCGTGGTGGGAGAGCGAGGACGGAGGCTGCTGAGCCGGGTCACAGCCGGGATTCCGGAAAGCGAGAACCCGGTGACGCACGTGGCCGAGCTGCCGACGCGCGCGGCGGTTTTCGCGCCGTGGCCGGAGTGGGCCGCGGGCGAGGTGGTGTCCGCGTTCGCGGAGGCCGGGGTGAGCACGCCGTGGGCGCATCAGGCGGAGGCGGCCGAGCTGGCGAAAGCGGGCCGGCACGTGGTGGTGTCGACCGGCACGGCGTCCGGGAAGTCGCTGGCCTACCAGCTGCCGGTCCTGTCCGAGCTGGCCGCCGGCGCGGAAACGACCACGCTGTATCTCGCGCCCACCAAGGCACTCGGCGCCGACCAGCTGCGGTCGGTGTCCTCTTTGGACATACCGGGCGTGCGCGCGGCGTCGTTCGACGGCGACACCCCGATGGCCGAGCGCGACTGGGTCCGCGCGCACGCGAACTGGGTGTTCACCAACCCCGACATGCTGCACCGCGGCATCCTCTCCGCGCACGGCCGGTGGGCGCAGTTCTTCCGCCGGCTGTCGTACGTCGTGGTCGACGAATGCCACAGCTACCGCGGGGTGTTCGGCTCCCACGTCGCGCTGCTGCTCCGGCGGCTGCGGCGGGTGGCGGAGCATTACGGGGCCGATCCGGTGTTCGTGCTGGCGTCGGCGACCACGGCGGATCCGGCGGCGTTCGCGTCGCGGCTGACCGGCGTCGGCTGTCAAGCGGTCACCGACGACGCGTCACCCCGGGGTGCACGCACGGTAGCGCTGTGGGAGCCGCCGCTGCTCGATGAGCTGACCGGCGAAAACGGCGCGCCGGTGCGGCGTTCGGCCGGCTCGGAGGCGTCGCGGATCCTCACGGAGCTGGTCGTGGAGGGCGCTCGTTCGCTGGCGTTCGTCCGCTCGCGGCGCGGGGCGGAGCTCACGGCGCTGGGCGCGCGGCGTCTGTTGTCCGAAGTGGACCCGGCGCTGGCGGAAACCGTGGCGGCGTACCGGTCGGGCTTCCTGCCGGAGGAGCGTCGCGCGTTGGAAGCGGCGCTGTTGTCCGGACGGCTGCTGGGCGTGGCGACCACCAACGCGCTGGAGCTGGGCGTCGACATCGCGGGCCTGGACGCCGTCGTGCTCGCCGGCTACCCGGGCACGCTGGCGTCGTTCTGGCAGCAGGCGGGGCGCGCGGGCCGTTCGGGCGACGAGGCGCTGGTGCTGTTCGTGGCCAGGGACGATCCGCTCGACACGTACCTGGTGCACCACCCGGCGGCGCTGCTGGACCGTCCGGTCGAGACGGCAGTGCTGGACCCGACGAACCCGTACGTGCTGGGCCCGCAGCTGGCGTGCGCCGTCGCCGAGCTGCCGCTCACCGAGCCGGAGCTGGCAACCTTCGGCGGCGACGCGGCGCGCGCGGTGCTCGCGGACCTGGCGGAGGAGAAGCTGCTGCGCCGCCGCTCGAGCGGCTGGTACTGGACGTCCCGCGACCGCCCCCACGCCGAAGTCGGCATCCGCGGCTCCGGCGGCGACGAGATCGCGGTGGTGGAAGCGGACTCCGGCCGCATGCTCGGCACCGTCGACCCGGGCTCGGCGTGCTTCGCCGTCCACCCGGGCGCCGTCTACCTCCACCAGGGCTCGTCGTACGTCGTCGACGAGCTGGACCTGGAAACCGGGCTGGCGCTGGTGCACGCCGAGGACCCGGACTGGAACACCTCGCCGCGCGAGATCGTGGACATCTCCGTGCTGAACACCCAATCGCAGTGCACGCACGCCGGCGTCACGGTCGCGCTCGGCGAGGTCGCAGTGACGTCCCAGGTCGTGGGCTACCTCCGCCGCCGCCCGTCCGGCGAGGTGCTGGACCACACGCCCCTGGACCTGCCTGAGCAAAGCCTCCACACGAGGGCAGTCTGGTACACGGTGTCGAGTGACCTGCTGGGCCCGGCGGAGGTGACGGGCGGAAGAGCTGGTTGGGGATCCCGCTCTGCGGCTGGGGCTGTTGCCGGTGCTGGGCCGTCTGACCCGCTGCTTCCGGCGGGGGCCGTTGCTGCGCCCTTGGCTGCCGAGGCCAGACCTTCGGCGGGGACTGGAGTTGCAGCGCCCACCGCGACCGAGGCCAAGTCTTGGGTGGAGACCTCGTCGCCGCTCACAACCGACGCCGGTCCGCCGACGGAAACCAGCGCGGCGACGCCGGACTCGCCCGCTGCCGCACCTCCGGCAGGGACCGGAGAATCCGTGACCGCGCCACCGATGGAGACCATGCCCCTCGCTGAGACCGGACCCGAGCCGGTGGCGGGGACCGGCGAGGCTGCAACGCCAGCTGCGACCGGAGCCAAGCTGCCGGGGCGGACCGGCAAGACCGCGGCTCCGGCCACGGTCAGAACCGAGGTGTCAGCGGGAACCGGGAAACCCGTGCCGCCGACTACGGCGGGGGCCGAACTATCGGTGGGGACCGAGGAGACCGTGGCACCCGTTGTGGCCAGGCCCGAGCCGTCGGTGGGGACCGAAGAGACAGCGACGCCCGTTGCAGCCGGGCCCGAGCCGTCGGTGGGGACCGAAGAAGCCGTTGGAGTCAGGGCCGAGCCTTTGGTGGAGACCGTGGCGCCCGTTGCCGCTGGGGCTGAGCCGTCGGTGGGGACCACGGAGGCTACGGCGCCCATTGCGACCGGGAGCGAACCTCCGGTGGGGACCGAGGAGACCAGTGCAGCCGGGGCCGAGCCATTGGTGGGGACCGAGGAGACCGTGGCACCCGTTGTGGCCGGGGCCGAGCCGTCGGTGGAGACCGAAGTTGTGGCGCCGGTGGGGACCGGGGGCGCCGGCAAGGCACCGGGGGGTGCCGGGTTGATCCCGGCACGCGTCCCCGGTGCCCTGCATGCCGCCGAGCACGCGGCGATCGGCCTGCTACCGCTGTTCGCTACGTGCGACCGCTGGGACATCGGCGGGGTGTCTACCGCGTGGCACGAAGACACCGGGGAGGCAACGGTGTTCGTGCACGATGGGCATCCCGGGGGTGCGGGATTTGCCGACCGCGGTTATGCCGCGATTGTCCCGTGGCTGGCCGCTACGCGGGAGGCGATCGTCTCCTGCGAGTGCCCGACGGGCTGCCCGTCCTGCGTTCAGTCGCCGAAGTGCGGGAACGGCAACGATCCGCTGGACAAGGCAGGGGCAGTGGCCGTACTGGATACCGTGCTCGGGGCGTTGCGTCAGCACGGGGACCAGTGTGGCCACGGTGGTGCGTGAAACTTCGGGTGGTGCGGGCTGTCTGCCGGGTTGGGACCGGTCAGGCGGCCGAGGGCTCCACGAGCAGCAGAGCCTGCTCGTCGGCCAGTGCGCGCACGAGGACGTCGTGAACCTCGTCCGCGTCCGGCAGCTGCCAGCCGCAGACCTCGGGCTTGACCCGCCAGTGCACAACCCCGTGCTGGAACGGCGAAGGCGGCAGCGGGATGTAGCTGCCGGCGCTGTGCCACTGCACGGTTGCGTGCTCGGCGAGCTCGGCCGGAATGCGGTCGGCCGCGGTGGTGAGGAACAGCCAGCGGCCGTTCGGCATCGCGACGATCGGGGCGGGGTGCCCGAGCGTGCGGAGGAGGCGAGCGGCGCGCTTGCCCAGCTCGTCGTCCACCTCGATGGCGTCCAGCACGGTGCCGGTGGCCACAAGGAGGCTGTGGGTACGGTCGGAGAACCAGGTGGCGACCTCGTGGGCGTGCGTGCCGATCAGCTCGCGCCAGTTTTCGCGCACGGGCGCCGGGCGCTGCCAGGTCAGGTCGTCCCCCTCACCGGTGATCGGCGCCGGGGTCGCCCCCGGGAGCACCGGCCAGCCACGCCAAGCGAGGCCGATCGCCTCCGCCCGCAGTTCGATGCGGAAGGCGCTCCGCCAGCTGTCCGGCCAATTCGCGTCCAACATTGCTTTCCTGCCTTCAAGTTCGGTATCTCGCGCCGTCCGGGTCGGGGCCGTGGTGGCGCATGTCTCACTAAACGGCAACTTGCACATTGCGCGGAAGGCCCACGCGACAACCGGTGGTTACTGGGCGATGAACGCCCGGTAGTCCACCGCCCGGCCGATACCGACCAGCCGATCACCGTCCGCCGATGACCGGTTCGGCCACCGCTCACCGTCCTCACCACCGGGTTCGACACTTTCGGCCCCCACCGCTCGCGGGTTGGGGCACACGCGCCGTTCCTGGCCGTGACCTGGTCTTTCGACCGCTCGCCGTACACCACCGACCGCTGCTCGCGACCGTCCGCCGCTCGTCGCCGGCCTCCCTTCTCATCAGCCCGGCGATGATCAACTCGACGTTCCACTCACCGGCGCAACCACTCCCATCCCCACGACGACGAACGGCCGACGACGCGCTCACGCCTGGACATCCCCGCCCGATCCGACCTGGTCAACCCAGCTCTGCGGGCCAAACCCGCCGCGGGCCGCACGGTCCCGGGTTGAGACCGGACGACTGGAGGGCGGTCCGGACCTGACCGGATGGGGAGGCCCGCCTGACGGGGAGACCCGGTCGGCGGCACGGTCTGGCCGGTTCGGAGACGGTCGGCTTCGGCGGCCCAGCCCGTCGGTCGGCCCAGCCGATCGGTCGGCCAGGTCGGTCGGCCCAGCCGGTCGGTCGGCCAGGTCGGTCGGCCCAGCCGGTCGGTCGGCCAGGTCGGTCGGCCCAGCCGGTCGGTCGGTCGGCCAGGTCGGTCGGCCCAGCCAGTCGGTCGGTCGGCCAGGTCGGTCGGCCCGGCCGGGTGACCCAGTCGGGCGGTCCTGCCGGTGGCGGCCCGGCCGGTCGGGTGGCCCGGCCAGCCTGGTCGGTTCGGCGGCCCGGTCGGCGGTGAGGCTTGGTCGGTTCGGAGCCCGGTCGGCCTGATCGGCCCAGCCGGTCGAGAGGCCAGCCGGTCGAAAGGCCAACCGGTCGGTCGGCTTGGTCGGTCGACAGGCCCCACCAGTCGGGAGCCCAGTCGGCTTGGTTGGCCTCTCCTGGTCCGAATCGCCCTGGCGAGAACGACTTTGGGCCCGTCCGCCCCTGCCGAGCCGGTCCGAGATCACCCGGCCTTCCGGGTCTGAGCAAGATCCGGACCGCTCAATTGGGCAGACCGACAGGACCGGCGCGGGCCCGCGCCGTGGGTGGTGGCAGTCCGGGGACGGGAGTGCGGGCAGCGCGGACCTCGACCAAGGCGTCGCGCTGGTCCCAATGGCAGTTGGTCACTTCGGCACCTTGGTGATCAGCTACCTCCCGAGCACGTTCGCAAGCCTTCGCGGGCCCGTCGGCAGAGTGGGCCGCGGCTGCGAGCGCGCCGAGGTCGGCCGCCGCCTCGACCCGATGCCTCGCGGCAACCGCCGCACCGAGCCAACAAGCGGCAGCCCCCAACCAAACGACCGCGGCAACCGCGAGGGCAGTCCAGACGGTCGCCACCCCTCCATCGCCCCGGAACATCGACCGCCTCACCTCGTCACGTCCGCGGGACACCGTCGGTCCCGCCCCTTGACCTCGCCGCAGCTCCAGCCGGCTCACCTCTTCACTTCGCCGCTGCGCGGGCTGGCCCGCCTCCTCGCTCCGGTGCAGCGGCTGGCTCGCCTCGTGACTTCGGCGTAGCGGCCGGTCTGGCTCGTTCGTTTGGCGCAGTGGGTAGCACTGCCGGACGGAAGCCGGCGTCGACCCAAGGCTCTGTGGTTCGTGTGATCGGCGTGATTTCTCAAGCGCTGCAAGCAAAATCGCCTCGCCAACCGGCACAGCGACGGGCATCGCTGGAGTTGCCCGGGCTGGGCGCAAGGTCGTTTCGATGGGTCGGGACATCAGGTTGGCCCACCTTGTCCAGTGGATCCGTCGCTCGGCGGTGTCGCGCGCGAGTTGCTTGGCGGCGTGGCGGGCGGATCGGTCGGCGGCGTGAGTGGGGAAGGCGGGGGCACCGACACCGGTTGATCAGCAGGGTCGGTTCCCGGCTCTGCGATGGCGAAGGCCGTGCCGCCTAGGTGAATGCCCGGAAGGAAACCGGCGAGGGCGTCGGTGGTTACTTCGGCGGTTATGCCGTCGCTGGAGCGGCGGAGTGACAGCTTTGCGCCGTGCGGGGCGATCGTCTGCACTACGGCGTCGGCGGCGCCCGGTTGGCCGGCGGCAGTCAGCCGGGCTGCCTCGCGGGCAGCGTCGAGACAGCGGATGTGCCCGCTCAGCGCGCCGATGCCCGCCATCAGCATCGCCAGCACAGCCGTCAGCGCGCCCAACGAGATGGCGGCTTCGACCGTGACGAAACCACCGTCCCGGCGACGGCCGGGCATCAGGTGGCCACCGTCAGGGCCCGCTGGATCAAGCCCGACAACGCGGTCGAGATCGAGTCCCCGGTCAGCAGTGCGTAGAGGGCGAGGGCGAACGCCGCGGCCGCCACCGTGCCGATGGCGTACTCGGCCGTGGTCGTTCCCTCGTCTCCGCGGAGGAGGTGCATCGTCGTGGGTCCTTTCTGTCCATTGTGGATTTCTCATAACTGGCTGCCGATCCGCTCGGCCAGGCCGAGCACCACGGGCAGCACGCCGAGGCAGAAGAACGCGGGCAGGAAACAGAGGCCGACGGGCAGCGCCAGCGCGACCCCCGCCCGTTCCGCACGCTCCTCTGCCTCGACACCGAGGCCATCGCGCAGGCGACGGGCAAGTTCGTCCGCAGTCGTGGCGAGGGTGGTGCCCGCCCGAGCGGTGCGGGTTGCGGCGATGGCCAGTTCGTCCAGGCCGGGCCGCGCGCGCGTCGGCGCCCAGGCCTGCGCTGGGTCGGCGCCGAGCGCGAGGAGGCTCGCCGTGGAGTGGAGCGCCTTCGCTGTCTCCGGCGGAGCACCCCGGCCGACGGCATCGAGTGCGGTCGGCACGGGCAAGCCGGTGCGCAGGCAAGCGGCGAGAAGGTCGAGGGTCGCCGCGGATCGGAGCCGTTCGCTGATGTCGGCGTCAGGATCCTTGCGACGGCGGGAACGACGCAACGCCCACCAGCCACCGAAGCCGACGATCACACCGGCCGGCACACCCGCGACGAACATCGCGGAGGCGCCCGCGACCACAGCGGTCGCGACGTGCATGACGGCCGGGCTGGGCAGGCGCAGTCTGACCGCGGGCGTCGGGGCCAGGTGACGCGGGCGGACCGCGCTCGGCCAGATCACGAGCGCGACGGCGGCGAGCATCATTGCCGCTCCGGTGGTCCAGGTCATTCCGGCACCGCCTCTGGGCTGGTGGCAGAGATGTTTGGCTGGGCGGCTCCTGGCTGTTGCATGGAGTGCGGCGCGAGTCGCCGGTGGACCTGGCTGGGCGGCATCGGGGTGACTCGACGATGCGGTCGGTACCTCGTCACGGCAGTGCTGTGGTCGCGCTGGACGCGATCCATCACGACGGCGACCGCGCGGCGAGGTACGCAGATCGTCACGGCAGCGCGGTGGGAACGCTGGACGCGATCCATCACGACGGTGACCTCGTGGCGGGATGGGTGCTTCGTCACGGCTGCGCGGTGGGAGCGCTTCATCACGGCGGTGGCCTCGTCGTGGGATGGGCACGTTGTCACGGCGGCGTGGCGGGGGCGCTGGACGCGGTCCGTCACGACGGCGACTTTGTGGAGGTGTGGGCTGGTGTCTCCGTCGGCTGGGAGGAAGGCGGAGTGCAGTGAGGTGGATTGGGCGGTCATCGCGGGGCCGTCCGGGTGGTGAGGGTGCGGGACCAGGCCGTGCCGGCCCAGAGGAGGGCGGCGCCGGCGATCAGGAAGGCCTGGCCCAGGAGCGTGCGCGTCAGGACCCGCAGCGGATCGGCGCCGATGGCCTGGCCCAGGAGTAGGCAGAGCGGCGGTAGCCCGGTTAGCACCGTGGCGCTCATGCGCGGGCCGGCCATTTTCGCGTGCAGGCGGCGGGCGAAAGTCGTTGTCGCGTCTACGTCTCGGCGGGCGGCGTCCAGGACGTCGGCCATCGGGAGGCCGTGGCGGCGGGCGAGGGTCCAAGCCGTGGCCAGTTCTGGGAGCGCCGTCGATTCGAGGGCGCCGTCGAGACGGGCGGCGGTTGTGAGGTTGCGCAGTTCACCGGCCAGCTCGGGGACAGCGTCGGCCGCCGCCTCGGCCGCGTGGATGGGGTGGGCGCCGGCGCGAAGCTCCGCGACCATCGTGCGGAGGACGGTCGACGTTCGCTCCGCGCGGGCCAACGCGTGCGCCGTTTCCCTTCTGCTGCAACATTCCTGGCGGAACGCGATGGTGACCAGCACCGTAGCGACGGCACCTCCCATGCCGATGAGAGGCAGGGCGACGAACGTCGGCAGCAGCCAGCGCCAGCGACGGGCCAACTCCGGGAGCGCACGCGCGTTGATGCGGAACCGGGACGGTGGTTGCAGCCGGCTCGGGATCTCGGGCCAGCAGAGCAGCCCGACGCCGAAACAGAGCAGGGGCCACGCGGTGATCATGGCGTCTCCTCTTGGAAGAGGGCGCGGTCGAGCGTCCAGCGGCCGGCGCGCCAGACCGGGACGACCTGGACCTCGCCGTCGACCGAGCGAAGGACAGCCACTTCGGTGAGCTTGCGGCGTCCACCGGGAGCGCGACGCATATGCAGAACGACGCGGACGGCCGCGGCCAGTTGGCTGTGCAGCGCCTCGCGGCCCAGCCCACCGAGAGCTGCCAGCGCTTCGAGACGGGCGGGGACTTCGGCCGGTGAATTGGCGTGGAGCGTGCAGGCACCGCCTTCGTGGCCGGTGTTGAGCGCGTTCAGGAGTGAGCAGACCTCCGCGCCGCGAACCTCGCCGACGACCAGGCGGTCCGGGCGCATGCGCAGCGCCTGACGGACCAGCTCGGGCAGCTCGACGGCACCGGCACCCTCCACATTGGCCGGTCGAGCGACCAGGCTGACGAACTGCGGGTGCCCCGGACGCAGCTCACCCGCGTCCTCGACACAGACGATGCGCTCCGACGGGGACACCGCGCCCAGGAGCGCGCCGAGCAGGGTCGTCTTGCCGGCGCCGGTGCCGCCCGTGACGAGGAAGGCCAGCCGTCGCGAAAGAACGGAGCGCAGGATGCGGGCTCCGGACGCGTCGAAAACGCCGAGTGCGCGGAGGGCGTCGAGGTCGTGCGTCGCGGGGCGGAGAACGCGCAAGGAGAGGCAGGTGCCGTTGGCGGCGATCGGGGGCAGAACCGCGTGGAGGCGGATGCGGCCGCCCACGCCGGAGCCGGGGAGCCAGCCGTCGACGTACGGCTGGGCGTCGTCGAGCCTGCGGCCCGCCGCGAGCGCGAGTCGTTGCGCGAGACGGCGGACGGCCTCCTCGTCGGCGAAACGGACCGCCGTGCGAGTGAGCCCCGCGGGGCCGTCGGACCAGACCTGGTCGGGTGCGGTGACGAGGACATCCGTGACAGCCGGGTCATCGAGCAGCGTCGCGAGGGGGCCGGCGCCGACGAACTCGTCTCGGGCCTGGCGGACGGCGTCCAGGACGGCGTCGTGACTGAGCGCACCGCCAGCTTCCGCACGCACCGCTTCGGCGACGGCCACGGGATCGGCCGGACGGCTGTCGCCCGCCAGTCGATGACGGACCCGCTCGACGAAGTCGGTGGTCATGCCGCGACCGCGAATCGGTTGTGGGCGGCGCCGACCGATTTCGCGAGACTGTCGCAAGTGGACGACGGGTGGCGGCGCTCCGGTGCGTTCTGGAGAAGGGGTGTGGGGGCGGGCATGGCGGGCTCCGGAGGTCGGGGTTGGCGGCTGCGGGGTGGAGCTGACGGCAGGCGGGGTGGCGGGCGCTCGGGCATGAGTGGTGGGGCTGACACGGGGCGCTGGGTGACGGGCGCTCGGACGTGAGTGATGGGGCGGGGCTGGGCTGGGCTCAGGCGAGATGAGGAGTGCGTGGATGAGGTGAGCGGCATGGGCGGAGCGGCGAGGATGCGGGCAGGGTCAGTGACAGGGCGGCGCAGCGGGATGTGTGGGCGTGCGAGGCCGGAGGGGGTTCGGTGGCCGATCCGCGTCCGGCAGTCACGCGGCGGCGTAACCGGGTGGGGCTGGAGTCGCGTGGTCCTGTGCGGCGGCGAGGATCGCGCGGGCCGTGGTGGTCAGAGGGCCTCGGGAGTGGAGGGTGAACTCGCCGGTCTCCAGGGACTCGGCCAGGCGGCGTTCGGGCGGCAGGGTGGCCAGCAGGGGCGGGCCGAGGAGCGCGGTAGTGCTCGACGGGGATGCGCCGGTGATCGAGCGTCCACTTGCGACTACCGACAGTCGGTCGGTGTGGGCGGACAGGATGCGGAGAACCTGTTTCGCCGCCATGCACGCGCGGAACTCCTGCGGGACGAGCAGCACGACCAGGTCGGCGATGGCGCTTACGGCCAGTGCGCCGTCGTCCAGGGAGCGGGACAGGTCGCAGACGACGGTCCGGCCCGCGCGACGGCCGGCGGTCACGACTGCGGACAAGGCGTCCGGAGTCGGGCCCGGGCCTTCGCGGCCGCAGGACAGCACCGGGAGCGCACCGCGGGACGGCAAGGCCTCGACGAGGCTCGGGATCGAGACGCGGCCTGACAGGCGCACCTCCGGCCAGCGAAGACCTTCCTCTTTCTCCAGGCCCAGCAGCAGGTCCACGCCACCGCCGAGGGGGTCACAGTCAACTAGGAGCGCAGGTGACAAGCGGCTGGCTTCGAGCGCGACGGCGGCGGCCAACACCGAGGCACCCGCACCGCCACGGCCGCCGACCACGGCGATCACCGGGCCGGGCGAGCCGGGTGGGCCGTCGACCACGTCGGCGAACGCGACTGTCAAGCCCTCCTCGTCGTCGGGCAGGCAGAGGACCTGGTCGGCGCCGACGGCGAACGCGCGGCGCCACGTCTCCTCGCCTGGCGTGCCCTTGCACACCAGCACCACGCCGGCCCGGCGGGCCAGGCCGACGCGGACGGCCGCGGCTTCCTCGTCCAGCACCACGAGTGGCGCGCGGGTCCAGCGGCCGCGGGCGGCCAGCAGATCGGGCTCGCGGTCGAGTTCGCAGCCCGCGGCGGCGGCCACGCGCAGGATCTCGTCGAGCACCGTCTCGTCGGTGGCGACGACAAGCGGACGTTCCGTGGCCATGGTCCCTCCCCGGGAGTAGTGGGCCGGACCACCACCGTCGCCGGACCGGCGGGCCCGCCGCAACGGCCGCCGTCCCGGCCTGTGGATAACCGGGGTCCTGTGGACAACCCGGCCGACGAAATCGATTCAGCCCGCCGAACTGTCGGAGGAATGCGGCAGAATTCGCCCCAGGGGGGCGCGGGAATTCCGGCGCGGCCATGGTGGTGGCGGAAGACGTCCCGGACTTCTGCCGATACGGCGGAAAAACCACACGAACGTCCCGGAAATGGCGTCATGAGAGGCTGGGAGGCTCGCGGGAGCGGAAATCGGAGGCAGCAACCTGGGGAGGGCGGATATCCGGGCTGGATCGAGACAGACGTGAAAGTTTGGATAGGGCGGTGATTCTGGCGAGAATTCCCGGGAGGCGGGGATTAGGCAGCCCGGGCTCAGGGAACGTTGGCGCGAGCGGCACGGCAACCCAGTCGTAGCAACCGTGACAGGGCGCCCGGGCGTTGGCACGGGCAGGGCAGCAAACTGGGTGTGTTGAGCCAAGAGGGCGTGCTCAGCCAGGCGGAAACTGGGCGGGGTTGAAGCCGGGGAAAAGGCAGAAAACAAGGAAACGTTGGGTGAGCGGAACCGCAGAAACGGAAACCTGAGCAGAATAGAGGGCGGCCCTCGCCAGGGGGGAGGGACGAGGGCCGCCAGGGGTTCAGCCCCGGGGGGTCGGACTGAACCGGGCCCGGTTGGACACCGGGCTCCTCCACTGTAGCTCCGCCGGGCACCGGTTGGCCTGCCAGTCGACACCTACGATTCGGTAACGGCATCCGAAGCCGGAAGTTCTGTCCTGTCATGGATTTTCGCACCGGGCAGGCGCGCCGGTGTTCGATCAACGCGAGATCCTGTCGGTCCCTTCTCCTATCCTGATCACGTGGCCGAACCCAGCAGCGCACCGCCGCGCGAAACCCGCCCCGACGCTCCCCCGCGCGCCGTCGCGGCGTTCTTCGATCTCGACAAGACGATCATCGCTTCTTCCAGCGCACTGGCGTTCAGCAAACCATTACTCAGAGAAGGTCTCATCAACCGTCGCGCGGCATTGCGGAGCGCGTACGCGCAACTCGTCTTCTCGCTCGCCGGGGCCGACGCGGACAAGACCGAGCGGATGCGCGCCGAGGTCTCGGCGCTCTGCGCGGGCTGGGACGTCGCGCAGGTTTCCGCGATCGTGCGGGAGACGTTGCACGACGTCGTCGACCCACTTGTTTACGTCGAGGCCGCCGAGCTCATCGGGCAGCACCTCGCCGACTGTTACGACGTGGTGGTCCTGTCGGCCACCGGCGAGGAGGTGGCGGCACCCGTCGCGGCGATGCTCGGCGCCACCCGCTGCGTCGCCACGCGCATGCAGATCGCCGAAGGCCGCTACACCGGCGAGGTCGACTTCTACTGTTACGGCGACAACAAAGCTGTCGCCGCGAAGCAGCAAGCCGCGACGTACGGGTACAACCTCGCCGACTGTTACGCCTACACCGACTCGAGCACCGACGTCCCGCTGCTGGAAGTCGTCGGGCACCCGCACGCGGTGAACCCGGACAAGCTGCTGCGCCGGGAGGCGGGCGAGCGCGGCTGGCCGATCCTCACGTTCGAGCGCCCGATGTCGCTGCGCAGCCGGATCCCGGCGCGCTCGGCGGGGATGGTGGCGCTCGGTGTGGGCGCCGTCGCGGCCGGCGCGACCTGGTACAGCCTGAGCCGTCGCCGTCGGTCCCGCGGCCCTCGGCCATGAGCACCCGCCCGGCGGTACCGGACGGTAGTTTTCCTTGTCCAGCCAACGATTATCCGTCGCGCAGGGTGGCCGTGTCACTAGATCGAGCCTCTGTACCGGTGCACCCGTACGCGCACTTGAAGTGACCGGGCTCACGGCGTAGAAAGAAGGTGCGGACGTTGAGCCGGCCAGGACAGAGGTAGAAGAGAAGCCTCTGTCACCCCGGGAAACCTCCGTGCGCGGACTCCGGGTACCCACGCGCAGCACGCCGCGGGAGGCTCGTCGTCTAGGGACTGCGTACCGGGACGCCGGACGCCGAGTCCATGAAGGTACGACCAGAGTTGCACGCTTGGTCGCCCGAGATGTTTCGCGCTTGCAGGCGGCGCCCGTTGGCCATCGGCCGACGGGCGCCGCCAGTGTTGGGGGGGGTAAAACCGGCGCGGCTCCGGTGAGGTTGAAATGCTTCCGGCCGAACTGCCGGTGTTCTGCGGGCCGAACCGGTCGGTTTCTTGGGGGCGAGCCGCCGGAGACACCTGCGAAGTCACTACTGCCTCCGGCCTAGCCCGCTCGTGTGGCGAGCTCCCAGTGACCGCCGGCCAAACCACCAGCCGACGAAACCGCCGGCGCTTCCGGCGAATCGCCAGTCCGGCGAGCCACGAGCTGCGTCCGGTCAAGCCGCCAGGCCGGCAATGTCACCGGTACTTCCAGCCGAGTCGCCGGCCCGGCGAGCCGCCAGTGTTTCCGGCCCGGTCGCCAGTCCAGCGAATCCGCTTGTGACGTTCGGCCGGGTCGCCAGCGCGGGCGAGACCGCCAGTGACCTCCGGCCGGGTCGTTGGTCCGGGCGAGGCACGCCTCGCACCAAGCCACAAAAGAACCCCTGATCAGCGCGGTAGTTCCTGCGCTCGGCCGATGGACAACGCCGGGTCCGGTGAGTAGCTTCCCGATACCGGCGCCTCCGAGTGGACTTCTGACCACCCGAGGGCGCACGACACTGGGAGGCCATTTTGACGACCCGACTCGCGCGCTCGCGCCCGCGCCCGCGGAGGATTCATGCGCTCGCCGTGCCCCTCGCCGGTTTGCTCGCGTTTGGCGGGGTCGGGGCTGCGTCCGGCACGACAGCCGCGCCGGGGCAGCCGATGAGTGCTGACGCGCAGCTCGACGCCGCTGCGAATCAGGCTTTGCGCGGGCTGAGCCTCGAGGAGAAGGTCGGGCAGCTGTTCGTCACCTGGGTCAACGGGAAGTCCGCCGACGAGGTCAACCCCAAGAACCAGGCTGACTTCGGCGTCGACACCGCGGCGCAGGCGGTCGCGAAGTACCACCTCGGCGGGGTCATCTACTTCAACAACGACAGCCGCGACAACTTCGACAACCCCACTCAGGTCGCGAAGCTCTCCAATGGGCTCCAGCAGGCCGCCGTGACCAGCGGGGCGCACATTCCGCTGCAGATCGGCACCGATCAGGAGGGCGGCACCGTCACCCGGATGGGCGCGCCGGCCACCGAGTTCCCCAACTCGATGGCGATCGCGGCCGGGCGGAGCACCGACAGCGCGCACCAGGCCGCCACGATCATCGGCCACGAGCTGCGCGCGGTCGGCATCAACCAGGACTTCGCGCCCGACTCCGACGTCAACTCCAACCCGGCCAACCCGGTGATCGGCGTCCGCTCGTTCGCCGGGCAGCCGGGGCTGGCGAGCCAGTTCGTGACCGCCGAGGTGAAGGGCTACCAGGAGTCGGGGCTGCCGTCGGCCACCGTTTCGTCCACCGCGAAGCACTTCCCCGGCCACGGCGACGCCGCCACCGACAGCCACACCGGCCTGCCGCGCATCGACCGCACCGAGGAGCAGTGGCGTGCGATCGACGTGCCGCCGTTCAAGGCCGCGATCGCCGCGGGCATCGACTCGATCATGAGCGCGCACATCCAGTTCCCGAGCCTCGACCCGTCCGGCGAGCCCGCGACGCTGTCGAAGCCGATCATCACCGGCAAGCTCCGGAACGAGCTGGGCTACAACGGCGTCGTGATCACCGACTCACTGGAGATGCAGGGCGTGCGCGAGCTGCACAGCGACGCCGAAATCCCCGTGCTGGCGCTGAAAGCGGGCATCGACCAGCTGCTGATGCCGGTGCACCTGGACGTCGCGATCAACGCCGTGCTGGCCGCCGTGAAGTCGGGCGACCTGCCGATGCAGCGGATCGACCAGAGCGTGCTGCGCGTGCTCAAGCTGAAGCTCAAGCGCGGGATCCTCTACGCGCCGTTCACCAACCCGGCGCAGGTCCCGCAGAAGGTCGGCACGCCCGCCCACCTCGCCACCGCGCAGGGCATCGCGGACCGCTCCGTCACCGCGATCGCCAACGACGCCGGCTTGCTGCCGCTCAAGCAGAAGCCCGCGACCGCGCTGGTCACCGGCTGGGGCGTGGCCAGCACGCAGACGCTCGCCGACAAGCTGACCGCCCACGGCACCAAAGCCTCCGTGCTCCAGACCGGCCAGACGCCGTCCGACGCGCTCATCACGCAGGCCGCGACAGCCGCGAAGAGCACCGACCTGGTTGTGGTGCTGACCAACAACCTCGGCGGTTTTCCCTTGCAGAACAAGCTGTTGCAGGCGCTGATGGACACCGGCAAGCCCGTGGTCGCGGTCGCCGCGCAGATCCCGTACGACGCCGGTTACGCCAACCCGGTGCCGACCTGGCTCGCCACCTACGGCTACATCGGGCCGTCGCTGGAGGCGCTCGCCAAGGTGATCCTCGGCGAGACGAAGCCGGCCGGGAAGCTGCCGGTGGACGTCCCGGCGGGCGCCGACGTGCAGACCGTCAAGTACCCCTTCGGACATGGGCTGACCTGGTGACCATCAACCGCAGGCGCTTCCTGGCCGTCCCGGCGCTGGCCGTGCCCGTCCTCGCGAGCGGATCGGCCGTCGCCCAAGCCCAACCACCGGCCCAACCCCAACCCGAACCGCAGGCCGAAGCGCACGTCCTCACCGGCGCCGAGCAGCTGGCAGCACAAGGCTGGAAGCCCCTCGCCGGACGCAAGCTCGGCGTCCTGTCCAACCCGACCGGCGTGCTCGCGAACGGCGACCACATCGTCGATTCGATGGTCGCCGCGGGCGTGCGCCCTGTGGCGGCTTTCGGGCCGGAGCACGGGTTCCGCGGCAGCGCGCAGGCCGGCGGCTCCGAAGGCGACTACACCGACCCGCGCACGGGCATCCCGGTGTACGACGCGTACGGCGCCAACCCCGCGAAGCTCGCGACGATGTTCACGAAGGCCGGCCTCGACACCGTCGTCTTCGACATCGCCGACGTCGGCGCGCGCTTCTACACCTACATCTGGTCGCTTTACACGGCGATGGTCGCGGCGGCGAAGGTCGGCGCGGCGTTTGTCGTGCTGGACCGGCCGAATCCGATCGGCGGACGGCTGGCCGGGCCGGTGCTCGACCCGAAGTTCGCGTCCGGGGTCGGCCTCAAGCCGATCGCTCAGCAGCACGGAATGACGGTCGGCGAGCTGGCCCGGTTCTTCGCCGCCGAGTTCCTGCCCGGCGAGGGGGTGCGGCTGGACCACCTCGAAATCGTCCAGGTGCGCGGGTGGCGGCGCGACACGTTCTTCGCCGGCACGGGCCAGCGCTGGGTCATGCCGAGCCCGAACATGCCGACGCCGGACACCGCGCTCGTCTACCCCGGCACCGGGATGTTCGAAGGCACCCTGTTCACCGAGGGCCGCGGCACCACGCGCCCGTTCGAGATCGTCGGCGCGCCCGGCGTCGACTGGCATTGGCGTGACGCGCTCGAGGAGCAGCAGCTGCCCGGCGCCGCGTTCCGCGAGACCTACTTCGTGCCCACGTTCGGCAAGTTCGTGAACGAGACCTGCGGCGGCGTCCAGCTCACGGTCACCGACCCGCGCTCGTTCGACGCGATCCGCACCGCCGTGACGATGTTCGTCACCGCCAAGCAGATCGCGCCGAAGCAGTTCGGCTGGCGGCCCGACCTCGCCATCGACAAGCTGTCCGGCTCCGACCGGCTGCGGACCATGGTCGACGCGGGCGCGGGCGTCGAGGAGATCACCGGCGCCTGGCGCGCCGAGCTCGCCGAGTTCGACCGGACCCGCCGTCGCTACCTGATCTACCGCTGAGGAGACCGCCATGCGTGCTAGGAAAGTGCTCGTCGCGACCCTCGGCGCCCTGGTCGCGGCCGCGACACTGACCAGTGCAGGAGCCGCCGCCATCACCACCGACAGCCACGACCCGCTGGCCGGGCGCTTCGACCGGCCGCGCCACGGGTTCGCCTCGCCCACCACGACGCTGCGCGAGGGGCGGCCGTCCGACGTCGGCCTCACCGACCAGCCGATCCGCGACGCCGAGCAGTTCCTGTCGGACTGGACCAAGCCGGACGCGACCGGGCACCCGCACTTCTCCGGCGCCGTGGGCCTGCTCGCGCACGACGGCGTGGTCGTGGACCGCTACGCCGTCGGCGGGGCCCTGCGCTACGCCGACGTGAACGGCACCGAGCTGCCGCCGGACCAGCAGGTCCCGATGCGCGACGACACGATCTTCGACATGGCGTCGATCTCGAAGCTGTTCACCTCGATCGCCGCGCTGCAGCTGATCGAGCAGGGCAAGGTGGACGTCAACGCGCCGGTCGCGCGCTACCTGCCGGAGTTCGCGGTGAACGGCAAGGGGGCGGTGACCGTCGAGCAGCTGCTGACGCACACGTCCGGCTTCGACGCCGACCCCGTGCCGTCGCTGTGGCAGGGCTATCCCGACATCCCGTCGCGCCGCAAGGCCGTGCTGGACAGCCCGCTGAAGAACGCGCCGGGCACCACCTACCTGTACTCCGACCTGAACATGCTCAACCTCGGCTTCCTGGTCGAGAAGCTCACTGGCGAACCGCTGGACAAGGTGGTCCACGACCGGATCACGGCGCCGCTGGGCATGGTCGACACGGGCTACAACCCGCCCGCTTCGAAGCTGAACCGGATCGCCGCCACCGAGTACGAGTCGAACCCGCCGCGCGGCCTGGTGCGCGGCCAGGTGCACGACGAAAACGCGTGGTCCCTCGGCGGGGTCGCCGGCCACGCGGGCGTCTTCTCCACGGCGAGCGACATGGCCGTGCTCAGCCAGGCCATCCTCAACGGCGGCGCCTACCGCGGCCACCGCATCCTCTCCCCGGACACGGTCGAGAAGATGCTGACGAACTACAACCAGAAGTTCCCCGACGACTCCCACGGCCTCGGCTTCGAGCTGGACCAGCCTTGGTACATGGGCGCGTTGTCCTCGCCGGTCACCGCGGGCCACACCGGCTTCACCGGGACGACGCTGGTGATCGACCCCGAGTCGCGCTCGTTCGCGCTGCTGCTGACCAACCGCGTGCACCCGACGCGCAACTGGGGCTCCATCAACACCGCGCGCCAGGTCTGGGCGACGTCGCTGGCGAAGGCGATGGCCGTGAAGCCCGTCGAAGGCCGCGACGCGTGGTACGCGGGCCTCGGCAACAGCAGCACGGCTACGCTGAGTACACAGCCTCTGACGCCGCGAGCCGGCGGGCCCCTTCAGGTGTCCTTCGCTGCCTTCGTGGACACGGAGGGGCCGACTGATCCATTACAGCTGGAATCGACCACCGACGGGGTTTCTTGGCAACCAGTCAAGCTCCGGGCGACCGGGCCGGGCGCACCGGCCGGGGAGGTGACGTCGCTCTCCGGGCACGGGCACCGCGCCTGGTGGCGCGTTACGGCCGAGGTGCCGGCGACGGGCGTTACAACGCTGCGCTGGCGTTACAGCACCGATCCGAAATACACCGGCCGCGGAGTTTCCCTGGACGGTGTGAAAGTCACCGAGCGCGGCCGGACGGTACTCGATGGTGAGCGGAATCCGTCGGCCCTGACCGCTTCCGGCTGGATTTTGACCGGTCGGTGACCGGCCGGTCACCAGGAGCCCACCATCGCGGCCCGCTCAGCGGGCCACCCACCCTGATGCAGCGACACTAAGTTGCCAAGTCGTTAGCTTGACCTCGTTAACAACCTCGACCTGGTTAGCGACTTTCTGGACAACGATTAATCGCAAATCGAAGTCCGCAGACACGGACGGGTTGCGATCCTGCCGAAGGATGTGGGTAGCCTTGTCGCAAATGCCAACGGTTAGTAACTTTCCGACGGTGGACGATGCCGAATCTGTAGTCATCACGGCACCGTCCGAGCACATCGCAGCTCAGCCGACTGTGCGTGACGCGGACTCGAGCCCGCTGGTCCGCATCCGGTCGCTGCTGCCGGGCCTCGCGCGAGCCGAGCAACGGGTCGCGAAGGTCGTGCTGGAGAACCCGGCCTCGGTCGCCAGACGCAGCATCACCGAGGTCGCGCTGTCGGCGAGCACCAGCGAGACCACGGTGACGCGCTTCTGCAAGGCGGTCGGCGTCGGCGGCTACCCGCAGCTGCGCATCGCGCTGGCCGCGGACACCGCCCGCACTGAGGCGCGCACCACGCGCAACCTCGGCGGCGAGATCGGCCCGGAGGATGACCTGGCCGCCGTGATCGGCAAGGTCAGCTTCGCCGACGCGCGCGCGGTCGAGGAGACCGCCGAGCAGCTCGACGTGGCGACCATGCAGCAGGTCATCGACCTGGTCGCGGGCGCCGGCCGCGTGGACGTGTACGGCGTGGGCGCGAGCGCCTTCGTCGCCGCCGACCTGCAGCAGAAGCTGCACCGCATCGGCCGCGTCTGCTTCGCGTGGTCCGACACGCACATCATGCTGACCTCGGCCGCGGTGCTGAGCCCGGGCGACGTCGCGATCGGCGTCTCGCACACTGGCGCGACCACCGACACCGTCGAGGCGCTGCGGGTCGCGCGCGAGCACGGCGCCGTCACCGTCGCGGTGACGAACTTCCCGCGCTCCCCGATCACCGAAGTGGCCGACCACGTGCTGACCACGGCGGCGCGCGAGACCACGTTCCGCTCCGGGGCCACGGCGAGCCGGATCGCCCAGCTCACCGTCATCGACTGCCTGTTCATCGGTGTCGCCCAGCGGCACATGGACGCCTCGGTCAGCGCACTGGACGCGACGAGGGACGCGGTCGGCTCGCACCGGCTCGGGGTCAGGCCCGACGGTCGCCGCCGTCCGCGGGAAACCGGTAAGTGAACCGAGAAGTGAGGCGCATGATGTCCGTCCCCTGCCAGGCGGTGCACGTCGATTCGCCGACCGAACAACGGAATCCCCGCACCACGGACATCGACCTGATGTCCACGATGGGGATCCTCGGCGCCATCAACGCCGAGGACCGCCGGGTGCCCGACGCGGTGGCCGCGGTGCTGCCGCAGCTGGCGCGCGCCGTGGACTACGCGGTGGAGGCCCTGCACGGCGGCGGGCGGGTGCACTACGTCGGGGCCGGCACGTCCGGCCGGCTGGCGACGCTGGACGCGGCCGAGCTGGTGCCGACGTTCAACGTGCCGCCGGACTGGTTCGTCGCGCACCACGCGGGCGGCGAGAAGGCCCTGCGCCAGGCCGTGGAGAACGCCGAGGACGACGAGGAGGCGGGCGCGGCCGAGCTGGCCGCGGTCGTCCGCCCCGGCGACTTCGTGCTCGGCCTGGCCGCGTCCGGCCGCACGCCGTTCGTCCTCGGCGCGCTCAAGGCAGCCAACCGGGCCGGCGCGCACACCGGGCTGGTCTCGGCCAACCCGAGCGCGGCCAAGCCGGCCGGGGTCGACGTGCTGATCGCCGTGGCCACCGGGGCCGAGGTGATCGCGGGCTCCACCCGGATGAAGGCGGGCACCGCGCAGAAGCTGATCCTCACCGCCTTCTCCACGGCGACGATGATCAAGCTGGGCAAGACCTATTCGAACCTGATGGTCAGCATGCGCGCCACCAACGCGAAGCTGCGCGGCCGCACGATCCGCATCCTGCAGGAGGCCACCGGCATGACCATGGCCGACTGCTCGGACGCGCTGACCGAGGCGGGCGGCGACCTCAAGACCGCGCTGGTGCACCTGCTGTCGGGCTCCGACGTCGGCCGCTCCGCCGAGGCACTGGAGGCCACCGGCGGGCACGTCCGCAAGGCACTGGACACCCTCCGGCTGCGAGCCGGCTGACCACTACCTGAACCGGCACGCGCGGGGGCAGCGCGCTGGTGCCGTCAAGGCCTCCTTACCCGCGTCCCACGCCGGTAAGGAGGCCTTAACCGCGTCTGGCGCCGGCAAGGGCGTCCGGGGGCCTATTGCGGTTCATCTGTTCACCTGCCTAACCTCTCAGGTGTTGTCGGCGAGAGGCGTGAGCGGCGATGGACGAGTCGGACAGCGGCGCACAGCCGGGCCTGTCCCGGGCGGAATGGGCGTCGATCGCCGGGATGGCCGGGGTCGTGCTGCTGTTGAACCTGGTCGGCTGGGGCCTGCTCGTGCTGGTCGTCGCGCCGCAGCACTACGCGCTCGGGGCGTCCGGCGCGTTCGGGATCGGGCTCGGCGTCACGGCCTTCACGCTCGGCATGCGGCACGCGTTCGACGCCGACCACATCGCCGCCATCGACAACACCACCCGCAAGCTGATGTCCGACGGCCAGCGCCCGCTGTCGGTCGGGTTCTGGTTCTCGCTCGGCCATTCGACGATCGTGTTCGCGCTGTGCCTGCTGCTTTCGCTGGGCGTGCGCGCGCTGGCCGGCCAGCTGGAGGACGACTCGTCGACGCTGCACGAGACGACGGGCCTGATCGGCACGTCCGTCTCGGGGGTTTTCCTCTACCTCATCGCGATCATGAACCTGGTGGTGCTGATCGGGATCATCCGCGTCTTCGCGAAGATGCGCCGCGGCGAGCTGGACGAGGCCGCGCTGGAGCGCCACCTCGACAACCGCGGCTTCATGAACCGCTTGCTGCGCGGTGCGACGAAGGCCGTGCGCAAGCCGTGGCACATCTACCCCGTGGGCCTGCTGTTCGGGCTCGGCTTCGACACCGCCACCGAGATCGGGCTGCTCGTGCTCGCGGCGGGCGCGGCGGCGTTCGCGCTGCCCTGGTACGCGATTCTCGTGCTGCCGATCCTGTTCGCCGCCGGGATGAGCCTGTTCGACGCCGCCGACGGGGTGTTCATGAACTTCGCCTACGGCTGGGCGTTCGCCCGGCCGATCCGCAAGATCTACTACAACATCACCGTGACGGCGCTGTCCGTGGCCGTCGCGCTGGTGATCGGGACCGTCGAGCTGGTCTCGATCCTGGCCGAGAAGCTCGACATCACCCACGGCCCGCTCGCCGCGATCGCCGCGGTGAACCTGGACTACGTCGGCTTCGCCATCATCGGCCTGTTCGTGGTGACCTGGCTGCTGGCGCTGGCGGTCTGGCGGTTCGGCCGGATCGAGGAGAAATGGTCCGCGCGGCTGAGCACCACCACCGAGCCCGCGCAGCCGTAACGGCTATCCGGCCGCCGAAGAGATGCTGCGGGCTTCACTGGCCCCGGTTTCGAAGGCCTCGCAACAGAACAGCAGCCAGTCGCGCACGCCGTCCGGGCTGCCGCCGGCGAACCCTGCGGCCAGCTCGACGTACTTCGGCACCCGCCGGAAGAACGCCACCTCGGGCACAGTCAGCGCCTTCGGGTCGAGGCCGGTCGCGATCATCGACAGCCGGGCCGCCGCGCGGGCGACCACCCCGTCCGCGGAGCCGAACGGTTGCAGCGCAAGCAATTCCCCGTGCACCACGGCCGTGAGGACCGGGCCGGGCACCGTCGTCGCGCCGGTGATCAGCTGGGCCAGCAGCTCCAGCCGCGAGCCGCCGGCGCGCGGGCGGCCGAGCGCGTCGGGATCGTCGACGAGGTCCGAAGCGGCGAGGACGTGCAGCCGGGCCAGCGCCTGCAACGGCGCCCGCCGCCACGTCGGCAGCAGTGCTTCCAGCGACTCGGCAACGCGCAGGGAACCGGCCAGCAGCGGGTCCGTCACCGCGCCGTCAGCAGGCAGCTCCGGGTTCGCGCCGTCGATGCCGGCCGACGCGCGCGCCGCCCGGACCGACGCCTCGGCCGCCGTCTCCGCGCCACCACGCAGGTTCGCGGGCAGCCGGTGGACGGCGAACACCGCGTCCTGCGCCGACTTCGCCGCCGCCGCAACGCCTTCGAGCGCCAGCAACGGCTTCAGCGGATCGGTCATGCGTCGAGCACCTGACCCTCGCGCTTGACCACGGGCGGCAGCACCGACCACGGGAAGTTGATCCACCGGTCGGTCTTGCGCCACACGTACTCGGCCTTGACCGTCGAGGTCGGCTTCTCGTAGATCACCGCGCACCGGACGTCGGCCACGTGGTCGGCGCAGAAGTCGCGGACCAGCTTGAGCGTGGCGCCGGTGTCGGCCACGTCGTCGGTGACGAGCACCTTCTTGCGCGTGAGGTCCACGACGTTCGGCACCGGCGGCAGCATCACCGGCAGGTCGAGGCGCTGGTCGATGCCGGTGTAGAACTCGACGTTCATCACGTGCAGGTTCTTCACGTCCAGCGCGTAACCGAGCGCGCCGGCGACGAAGAGACCGCCGCGCGCGATGGAGAGGATGAGGTCGGGCGCGAACCCGTCCGCCGCCACCTCCTCGGCCAGCTCCCTGCTGGCCGAGCCGAACAACTCCCAGGTGAGCTCTTCCCGCTCTTCGGCCATGTCCCCGCCCTCTCGCTCGATCGTTCCCGCGAGCATAAGCATCGGCCAAGTGGACTGTTGAAACGAGCTGAAAATGGCTCTTATGAGGAGCCACATGCAGGTCGTAGCTTGAGTCCATGAGCGACTGGAGCGAGCACCCGACCCTGTCCGGCCGTCACGTGCGCCTCGAGCCGCTTTCGCCGGACCACGCGAAGGGCCTCTTCGAAGCCGCGCAGGATCCCGGCATCTGGTCCTGGATGAGCCAGCGGATGCCCGAGGACGTGGCCGCGGCGGAGCTGATGGTCGAGACCGCGCTGGCCGAGCCGGGACGATTCGCGTGGGCCCAGATCGACGTCGCGTCCGGCCGGGTCGCGGGCTCCACGTCGTACTACCAGATCGTGGCCAAACACCGGATCCTGTCGATCGGGCACACCTGGCTCGGACCGGACTGGCAGCGGACCGCGCTCAACACCGAGGCGAAGTTCCTGTTGCTGCGCAACGCTTTCGAGGTGCTCGGCGCCCAGCGCGTCGCGTGGGAGACCGACAGCCGGAACCTCCGTTCGCAGCGCGCGATCGAACGGCTCGGCGCGCTGCGCGAGGGCCTGCTGCGCGCGCACCGCATCCGCCCGGACGGCAGTTCGCGCGACACGGTGCTGTATTCGATGACCGACGCTGAATGGCCCGGGGTCCGCGCCCGACTGCTGGCCCGGCTCGGCTGACCGGCTTGTGAGTGTTTATGACGGTTAGAACCGTCATAAACACTCACGAGCAACGCTGCTGCAACCTTGTCCTGGGCGGACTAACGTCGCTAGCGTGCCGTGAGCCGCGGGTTCGCACTACAGGAGGCCTTGCACCATGACCGAGCAGTCCCCAGCGTTGGACAATCTGCTCAACGAGAGCCGTACGTTTCCCCCGAGCGACGAATTCGCTGCTCAGGCCAACGCCAAGGCCGAGCTGTACGCGAAAGCGGACGCCGACCGGGAGCAGTTCTGGGCCGAGCAGGCTGAACGGCTGACCTGGGACACGAAGTGGTCCCAGGTATTGGACTGGACCAATGCCCCGTTCGCGAAGTGGTTCGTCGGCGGGAAGCTGAACGTCGCATACAACTGTGTCGACCGCCACGTCGAGGCCGGCCACGGCGAGCAGGTGGCGATCCACTGGGTCGGCGAGCCCGGCGACACCCGCGACATCACGTACGCGCAGTTGCAGGACGAGGTGTCCAAGGCCGCGAACGCCCTGACGTCACTGGGCGTGAAGGCCGGCGACGTGATCGCGATCCAGTTGCAGATGATCCCCGAGGCCATCTTCGCGATGCTCGCCTGCGCCCGGATCGGCGCGCTGCACAGCGTGGTCTTCGGCGGCTTCTCCCCGACCGCGCTGCGGGCCCGGGTGGACGACGCCGCGGCGAAGATCGTGATCACCTCCGACGGCCAGTACCGCCGCGGCAAGGCCGCGCCGATGAAGGCCAATGTGGACGAGGCGCTCGAGGGCGCCGAGACCGTGGAGAAGGTCATCGTGGTCCGCCGCACCGGCTCGGACCTCGAGGGCGAGGTGCCGTGGACCGACGAGCGCGACCTGTGGTGGCACGAGCTCGTGGACGGCCAGTCCGCCGAGCACACGCCCGAGGCGTTCGACGCCGAGCACCCGCTGTTCATCCTGTACACCTCGGGCACCACCGGGCGGCCGAAGGGCATCCTGCACACCTCCGGCGGCTACCTCACCCAGACCGCGTACACGCACCACAACGTGTTCGACCACAAGCCGGGCGAGGACGTCTACTGGTGCACCGCCGACATCGGCTGGATCACCGGGCACAGCTACATCGTCTACGGCCCGCTAGCGAACCGCGTCACGCAGGTCGTCTACGAAGGCACGCCGAACACCCCGCACGAGGGCCGGCACTGGGAGATCATCCAGAAGTACAAGGTCTCCATCTACTACACCGCGCCGACGCTGATCCGCACGTTCATGAAGTGGGGCGCGCAGATCCCGGCCGAGTACGACCTGTCGTCGCTGCGCGTGCTGGGCTCGGTCGGCGAGCCGATCAACCCCGAGGCGTGGATCTGGTACCGCGAGACCATCGGCGCGAACTCCGCGCCGATCGTCGACACCTGGTGGCAGACCGAGACCGGCGCGATCATGATCTCGCCGCTGCCGGGCGTCACGTCAACGAAGCCGGGCTCGGCGCAGCGGGCGCTGCCGGGCATCTCCGCGAAGGTCGTCGACGACCAGGCCCAGGAGGTCGGCAAGGGGGGCGGCGGGTACCTGGTGCTGGACCAGCCGTGGCCGTCGATGCTGCGCGGGATCTGGGGCGACAACGAGCGTTACCGGGAGACGTACTGGTCGCGGTTCGCCGAGCAGGGCTTCTACTTCGCCGGCGACGGCGCGAAGTACGACGCCGACGGTGACATCTGGCTGCTCGGCCGGGTCGACGACGTGATGAACGTGTCCGGCCACCGCATCTCGACCACCGAGGTCGAGTCCGCCCTGGTCTCGCACCCGACGGTGGCCGAGGCGGCCGTGGTCGGCGCTTCCGACCCGACCACCGGGCAGGGCATCGTGGCGTTCGTGATCCTGCGCGGCAACGCGGTGGACGGCGGCGACGAGGCGATCCAGGCCCTGCGCAACCACGTGGCCAAGGAGATCGGCCCGATCGCGAAGCCGCGGCAGATCATGGTGGTGCCGGAGCTGCCGAAGACCCGCTCGGGCAAGATCATGCGGCGCCTGCTCCGTGACGTCGCGGAGAACCGGCAGGTCGGCGACGTCACCACGCTGGCCGACTCGTCGGTGATGGACCTCATCTCCTCCGGCCTGCAGTCGGGCAAGGAGGAGTAAGTTCTTCGCGGTTGGCAGGGGCGCACCCGCTCGGGGGCGCCCCTGCCCGCATGATTACCCCGAATGGCGGCCATCGAACGCTTGTTCTAAGATGTGCCGCTGTACCCCACCCCAGATCCGGGCAAGGAGACGACACGTATGACCGTGGAAGCCTTGACGCACGACGAGGACACTGCGGCCGAAGCGGTGACGGCGTCAGCGCCGCAGGCCGCGGACGCCCCGGCAGTCACCGAGCCCACGTCCTCGACTTCGTCACCGGAGCCGTCCGCGGACTCGGCCTCGACCTCCGCTTCGGCTGAGGAGAAGCCGGCCGAGGAGGCGCCGAAGCCGAAGCGCGGGCGTCCCAAGGCCACCGCCGCGTCGGCGGCGAAGAAGACCCGCACGGTGGAGCTGATCCTCACCGTCACCGGCACGGCCGACGGCGAGTGGCAGGCCGAGCTGAAGAACGGCAGCAAGTGGGTCGCGAAGGGCCTGGAGATCCCGGCCGCCGCCGTCTCGCGCGCGGCGAAGGAGCTGCACTCCGACCTGTCCGGCCCGATCGACGAGGTCATCAACCAGGCCCGTGACGCGCAGGCCGCGAAGGTCGCGCAGCTCGAGGCCGAGCTCGAGGCCGCCAAGCAGGCTTTGGCGGACCTCGACGTCTGACGTTCTGTGTTGCGCGGGAAGGCCCGGCGTCCCTTCAAGGGGTGCCGGGCTTTCTCATCTCCGCCTCGACGAAGCCGAGCCGCCGGTTCATCCCGATCGCGGCCGTGTTCCGCGGGTGGTGGAACGTCCGGAGCCACTGGTGCCCGGACGCGCGGACGAACCCGATGGCCGGCAGTTTCAGCGCCAGCGACAGGCCTCGCCTGCGGCACGGGGCGAGGACACCCGTCATCTCGGTGAAGCACTCCGCGGGGTGCTTCGACGTCGCGGACATGCCAACCCACCCGCCGCCGTCGATCGCGAGTACGACCCCCTCCGGCACGAAGCCGGGGACTTCGATGTACTCGTCATAGCTGTAGAACTCGCCGTGGAATCCCGTCACGTCCAGTTCGAGCCGCCTCAGGCGAGTGGCGGCTGTTCCGGCAGCGGTGACTTGAACTCGACCCACGTACTGTCCACAATGGCCTCAACGTGGTGCGTCACCCCGCGCGGGTGCAGGATCGACTCCCCCGGCCGCAGCGAAGCTTCGACGCCGCCGACCATGCCCGTCAGGTGGCCTTCGAGCAGGTAGACGATGCTGTCGTGGTCGTGGCTGTGCGGGGGCGAGGCCACGCCGGCCGGGTAGTGGATCTCGTAGGCCAGGCCGCTCGGCGCGCGTTGCAGCTCGCGCACGCGGCCGGTGCCGCCGAGCAGCGGGCGACCCTCCACTGTAGACAGAGCGTGCCACTCGCTCACTCCGGATCCCTGCCGCCCCTGGCGATCAGCACCCCGACGAGGCTCACGACGGCGGTGACGGCGAGGTAGCACGCCACCGCGACCCAGGTGTCGTAACCCGCGAGCAGGGCGGTGAACAACAGCGGCGCCGGAGCTCCGCCGATTACGCCGGCGAGAGTGTAGGCCAGCGAGCTGCCGGTGTAGCGCAGCCGTTCCGAGAACTGCTCGGTGACGAGGGCGGCCTGCGGGCCGTAAAGCGCCGAGTGGATGACCAGCGCCAGCAGCACGCCGATGATCAACGCGGCGAACGAGCCGGCGCCCACCATCGGGAAGAACACAAACGGCCAGATCCCCGCCGCGATCACCGCCACCAGGGTCAGCCCACGCCGTGAAACCCGGTCCGAAAGCGCGCCGAACGCCGGGATCAGCACGAGCTGCAGCGCCGAGCCGATCATCACCGCCGCGAGGCCCTGGCCGCGGGAAAGCGTTGTGTGCGAAGTGATGTACGTGAGGACGAAGACGGTGAAGAGCGCGTACAGCACGTCCGGGCACACCCGCACCAGCACGGCGGCGGCGAGCGCGCGGCGCTCCTCGCGGAAGACCTCCGAGATCGGCGCGGACGGGCGTTCGCCGAGTTCCGCGATGCGGCGGAACACCGGCGTCTCCTCCAGCTTCAGCCGGATCCATAGGCCGAACCCGACCAGCGCGCCGGACAGCAGGAACGCCACGCGCCAGCCCCACGACGTGAACTGCGCGTCGGTGAGCAGGGCGGCGAGCAGCGCCAGGACGCCGTTGGCCAGCAGGTTTCCGGCCGGCGGGCCGATCTGCGCGGCGGACGCCCAGAACCCGCGTTTCGCCGGATCACCGAACTCACTGGACAGCAGCACGGCGCCGCCCCACTCGCCGCCGATTCCCACGCCCTGCGCGAACCGCAGCGCGACGAGCAGGATGGCCGCGAAGCCGCCGACAGCCGCGTACGTGGGCAGCAAGCCGATGAGGAACGTGCTCACGCCTGTGAGGATCAGCGTCACGACGAGCACGCGCTTGCGCCCCAGCCGGTCGCCGAGCCGGCCGAACACGAAGCCGCCGAGCGGACGTGCGAGATAGCCGACCGCGTACGTCGAGAACGCGGCCATGGTGCCCGCGAGCGCGTCGCCGGAGGGGAAGAAGAGGTGGCCGAAGATGGTCGCCGACGCCACCGAGTAGGCCGCGAAGTCGTACCACTCGAGGGCAGTGCCGGACAGGCTGGCCGCGAACGCGCGGCGGAGGGAGCGGCGGTCAGCGCCCGGCGCCGTGGTGACGTCTGGTGTCATAGTGCGGATATACTCCATGTATACACGACCTGACGCAAGACTCCCGGAGGTATTCGGATGCTGCGCTTCACCCTGCCCGACGGCACGGAGGCGGAAACGCCCGTACACACGCTGCTGAACGCCGGCTACGCGGGCCGCAGCCAGGACGACGTGGCGGCGCACGTGAAAGAGCTGGCTGAGCTGGGCGTTCCCGCGCCGAAGGTGACTCCCGCGCTGTACCCGGTGGCGCCGTACCTGGCGATGCAGACGGACTCCGTGCCGGCCCAACACGCCCGCACCTCCGGCGAGGCGGAGTGGGCGCTGGTCGTCACGCCGTCCGACGTGCTGCTGACCGCGGCCTGCGACCACACCGACCGGGCACTGGAGGTGCACGGGGTGGCGTGGAGCAAAAACGCGGGCCCGGACGTGCTGGCCCGCCGAGCGTGGCGCCTCTCGGATGTCGCCGACCACCTGGACACCCTCCGCCTCACCGCGCACGTCGACGGCGCCCTCCTGCAGGACGGCACCCTGGCCGAGCTGCTGACCCCCGCGTACTGGCTCGACGAGCTGCGCGCCCGCGGCCTGGCCACCCCGGGCACCGTGCTGCTGTCCGGCACCATCCCGATGGACCCGGCCGTCGACCAGTTCGGCACCCACTGGCAGGTCACCCTCACCGACCCCGAGACCGACGCGGTGATCGACCTCGCCTACGACGTGCGGCTGCTGCCGGAGCCGACGGAGTAAACCGGGGCTGCCAGGGAACGGGTTACCCGGATAAGGCAAGGCAAAAATAACCGAGGACACCCTTCCTTAACCGGATCAACGCCACAAAACCAGGATCTCGCAAACCTCCCCATTCCGTGTTTCACTATTCATCGTGACCGAGACGATGGACGCCGCTGAGGCGCATGCGCATGAGCCGCACGAGGGGATCGGGGGGAAGCTGAACTGGTTGCGGGCCGGGGTTCTCGGGGCGAACGACGGGATCGTGTCCGTCGCCGGGATCGTGGTGGGGGTCGCGGGGGCGACGGTGAACAGCACGGCGATCCTCACTGCCGGAATTGCCGGACTGGTGGCCGGCGCGTTTTCGATGGCCGGTGGGGAATACGTCAGCGTCAGCACCCAGCGCGACACCGAACAGGCGTTGCTGCAGCTCGAGAAGCAAGAGCTGAAATCAATGCCCGAGGCCGAGGAACGGGAACTCGCGCAAATCTACGAAGGCAAGGGCCTTTCGCCCGAGCTGGCCGCGCAGGTGGCGCGTGAGCTGACCGCGAAGGACGCGTTCCAGGCGCACGCCGAGGCCGAGCTGGGCATCGACCCGGACAACCTCACCAGCCCGTGGCAGGCGGCGTGGGCCTCGCTGCTCGCGTTCTCCGTCGGGGCGCTGCTGCCGTTGCTGGCGATCGCCTGGGCGAGCGTGTCGGTCCGGGTCTGGGCCTGCGCGGCGGCCGTGGTCGTCGGCCTCACCCTGACCGGGTTCGTCAGCGCGAAGCTCGGTGACGCGAAGGTGGGGCGCGCGATCCTGCGCAACGTCGGCGTCGGCGCCCTGACCATGCTCGTCACGTATTTCGTCGGGGTGCTGTTCGGTACCACCGTCGGCTGAGGGAACAGCCCGGACGGCGAGGGTGTTGCGCGTTACATGCCGAAGCCATTCAGTGATGCCGACCGAGACGAATTCCTCGCCGGCGCGCACATCGCCGTGCTGTCCGTCGCCGCCGATGACGGCCGCCCGCCGGCGAGCGTGCCGATTTGGTACGACTACACCCCGGGCGGCGATTTCGTGATCAACACCGGCGCCAGACACCGCAAGTCCCGGCTCATCCGGAAGGCCGGCGTGGTGACGCTGGTCGTGCAGCGCGAGGAACCGCCCTACCAGTACGTCATCGTCGAGGGCACCGTGGTCGACGCCGCCACGCCGTCGCCGTTGTCCGCCCGGGAGGCCATCGCCATCCGCTACTTCGGCGAGGAAGGCGGGCGCGAGTTCGCCGACCGCATGGACGGCACCGCCAGCGTGCTGTTCACCATCCGCCCCGACCGCTGGACCACCGCGGACTACTCCGGCGACTTCTGACCGGCACGCGAGTGGCGGCCCGGCCGGGGCCGCCACTCGCGCACGGACCTAGTGCACGCCCTTCATCAACCGCCGGATGAACGGGATGAGCGCGAACAGCGCCAGCCCGATCACGATCGCGACCCCGCCGATGATGCTGAAGTACGGCGTCTCGTTGTCCACCGAGTACGACTCGGCGAGCTTGCCCGACATTGCCGTGCCCAGTGAGACGGACAGGAAGTTCAGCGCCACCATCTGCGTCCGGAACGCCTCCGGTGCGAGCTTCGTCGACAGCGACAGCCCGACCGGCGAAAGCATCAGCTCCGCAATCGTGAACACCAGCAGGATGCCGGCCAGCGCGATCAATGGGCTGCCGTTCTTCCCGGTGTTCACCATCGGCAGGAACAGCAGGAACGCCGCGCCCATCAGCACGGTGCCGAGCACGAACTTCATCGGCGTCGACGGCTGCTTCGGGCCGAGCTTGACCCAGATCGCGGCGATCACCGGGGCGAACACGATGATGAACACCGGGTTGATCGAGTTGACCCAGGACACCGGCATCGTCCAGCCGAACAGGCCGCGGTCGAGCCGCTGGTCCGCGTAGGCCGCGACCACAGTGGACTGCTGCTGGTACAGCGAGAAGAACGCCGCGCTGGCGATGTACATCGGGATGAACGAGAACACCCGGCTGCGCTCTTCCGAGGTGATCTTCCGGCTGGTAAGGATCATCACGAAGTAGCCGATCGAAATGGCCACCACGACGTAGACGACCACGTCCGCGAGGTTGTCCGGCGTGATCACCCCCGAGATGATGAGCACCGCGATCACGGCGACGATCAGCACGGCGCCGGCGATGGTCATCAGGCGCTTCGAGGCGGGCAGCGGGTTCGGGATCTCCGACGCCCGCGCGCCCAGGTTCTTGCGGCCGATCGTGTACTGGGTCAGGCCCAGCGCCATGCCGATCGCGGCCAGGCCGAAGCCGAGGTGGAAGCCGACCTCCTGCTGCGCGAGGCCGGTGAGCAGCGGGCCGATGAACCCGCCGAGGTTGATGCCCATGTAGAAGATCGTGAAGCCGGCGTCGCGGCGCTCGTCACCCTCGGCGTAGAGCGTGCCGACGACGGCGGTCGCGTTGGCCTTCAGCCCGCCCGAGCCGATGGCGACGAGCGCGAGGCCGACGCCGATGCCGGTCAGCCCCGGCAGCAGCGCCAGGCTGATGTGGCCGAGCATGATCAGGATCGCGCTGTAGAACAGCGTCCGCTCGGAGCCCAGCAGCCGGTCGGCCACCCACGCCCCGATCACGGAGCACAGGTAGACCGTGCCGCCGTACGCGCCGACGATGCCCAGCGCGGCGCTCTGGTCGATGCCGAGCCCGCCCTGGTCGACCTTGTAATAAAGGTAGATCGCGAGAATGCCGAGCATCCCGTAGTACGAGAACCGCTCCCACATCTCGACGCCGAAGAGGTTCGCCAGCCCTCGTGGGTGCCCGAAGAACCTCGTGTCCTGCTGGACCTCGTTGGAGGTACTCACAACTTTTCGTCCCTGCTCTAGACAACGCTGTCGTGCTCGATTCGCATGCTAGAAGGCGAACTGGTGAACGGGACACCAGCACCGGGTGTGGGGAGGGTCATGATGATCACGGGACACGCCCGATCGTGCGTTAAAATGTCGTCAATGGTGCGCCGGGAAGTCTGGTCGGCAACGGTGTTCGTGTTGCCCGCCCGCTTCTCGGAGGTTCTTGCCTGTGATCGCTTCCCGCCCGGCCCGGATGGCCACTGAATTCGCCCGTTACCTGCGCACCGAGACCACCGGCGGGATCATCCTGCTGGTGGCCACCGCGGTCGCGCTGATCTGGGCGAACTCGCCGCTCGGTGACGTTTACCAGTCGGTGCGCGACTTCCGCATCGGTCCCGGCTTCCTGCACCTGAACCTGTCGATCGGAGACTGGGCGAAGGACGGCTTGCTCGCCCTGTTCTTCTTCGTCGCCGGGCTGGAGCTCAAGCGCGAACTCGTGGTCGGCGAGCTGTCCCGGTTCAAGCAGGCGGTGCTGCCGGTGATCGCGGCGGTCGGCGGCATGGTCGTGCCCGCGGTCTTCGCGCTGGCCGTGGTCTGGGGCTCGCCGGGCGCCGACCGCGCGTGGGCCATCCCGGTGGCCACGGACATCGCGTTCGCCCTCGGGGTGCTGGCGCTGACGGCGTCGAACCTGCCGAGCAGCGCGCGCGTCTTCCTGCTGTCCCTGGCGGTGGTCGACGACCTGGGCGCGATCCTGGTGATCGCCATCGTGTTCACCACGGGGTTCAATTTCGTCGCGGCGGGCATCGCGGTTGTCGCGCTCGCGCTGTACGCATTCCTTCAGCACAAGCGCGTGCGCACGGCGTGGCTGTACGTGCCGCTCGCGCTGATCGTGTGGGTCGCGGTGCACTCGGCGGGCATCCACGCGACGATCGCCGGCGTCGCGCTCGGCCTGCTCACACGAGTGCGGCCGGACGAGGGCGAAGCCGAATCACCCGCGCTGCGCCTGGAACACCGGCTTCAGCCGTGGTCGGCTGCCGTCGCGGTGCCGCTCTTCGCGCTCTTCGCCGCGGGTATCTCGGTGAGCGTTCACGCGCTGGGCGAAGTCTTCACCACGGCGTTGCCGCTGGCCGTCCTGATCGGACTGATCGGCGGGAAGTTCGTCGGCATCCTCGGCGCGAGCCTGCTGGCCGTCCGGCTCCGCATCGCCGAAAAACCCAGCGGCACGGGCTGGCGCGACATCGCCGCGCTGGCTCTGCTCGGCGGCGTCGGGTTCACCGTGAGCCTGCTGATCGCCGATCTGGCGCTTGAAGGCGAGGCTGCAGAACTCGCGAAGGCGGCCGTGCTGATCGCCTCGGCGATCGCCTCGCTGGCCGCCGCGGCGCTGCTGGTCCGGCGCAGCCGGGCCCACGCACGGGCTGACACCGGCGAAGACTGACGCAGCCGATCCCGACACTCCCGGCAGTCCGTCGCGCCCGGGGATCGGGTCCGTGGCACGATGACCCGGTGAGCAGCCCCAAACACGAGCGAACCGGCCCCGACGGCGTGGGGGCCGTGCCCTACCTGCCCCTCTCCAGCGATGAGGAGGCCGCGGCGGGCGAGCAGTCCATCGGCAAGCTGGTCGGCGACGCCACACAGCACATTTCGACGCTGGTCCGGGCCGAGGTCGAGCTGGCGAAGTCGGAGCTGATCGGCGAGGTGAAGAAGGCGCTGAAGGGCGCTGTCTTCTTCCTGATCGCGCTGGCCGTGCTGCTCTACAGCACGTACTTCCTCTTCCTCTTCGTGGCGGAGATCCTGTCCGACTGGTGGGGCGTGCGCTGGCCGGCGTTCCTCACCGTGTTCGGCCTGATGCTGATCACCACGCTGGTCACGGCGTTCATCGGCTGGCGCAAGGTGAAGAAGCTGAAGGCGCCGGAGCGCACCATCGGCAGCGTCAAGGAGACGGCCGCGGCGCTGAAGCCGCGCCGCGCCGCCGAAGACGACCTGCCCGCGACCAGCGCCTGACCCGGCGCCGGCGTTCCCTCGCTGAGGCGGTGCACGCGGTGTCGTCCAAGCCCGATCCGTCGATCGTCCGCACCGACGGCCCGTGGACGCACCGTGACGTCTCCGCCAACGGCATCCGGCTGCACGTCGCCGAGGCGGGCGACGGGCCGCTGGTCCTTTTCCTGCACGGGTTCGGCGAGTTCTGGTGGGCCTGGCACCACCAGCTGCCCGCGCTGGCCGAGGCGGGCTACCGCGCCGTCGCCGTCGACCTGCGCGGCTACGGCGACTCCGACAAACCCCCGCGCGGCTACGACGCGTGGACGCTCGCCGGTGACGTCGGTGGCCTGATCAAAGCCCTCGGCGCCCGTCGCGCCCATCTCGTCGGCCACGCCTGGGGCGGGATGCTCGCCTGGACGGTGGCCGCCCTGCACCCCCGGCTCGTCGCCTCCGTGACGGCCGTCGGCGCGGCGCACCCGCTGGCGCTGAAGTCCGCGGTCAAGCGCTCCGCGTGGCACGTCCGCCGCAGCCAGGCCCGCGCCGTCGGGCACCTGTTCCGCTTCCAGGTGCCGATGGCGCCGGAGAAGTGGCTGGTGCGCGACAGCGCCGCGGCGGTCGAGGGGCTCTTCCACTCCTGGTCCGGCCCCGGCTGGCGGTCCTCACCGGACTTCGCCGTGAGCGCCGGCCGGTTCCGCCAGGCGATGCTGGTGCCGGGCGTCGCGCACTCCGCGCTGGAGTACTACCGCTGGGCCTTCCGCGCCCAGTTCCGCGGCGAGGGCAGGCGGTTCACCGACGCGGTGGACAAACGCGTGGCCGCGCCCCTGCTGCAGCTGCACGGCGCCGTGGACACCTGCATCGTCCCGGAGACCGCGCTGGAATCCGTGCACTGGGCCGGGCCGCACACCGAGCCCCGGATCTGGAACGGCATCGGGCACTTCCCGCACCTCGAAGACCCGGACCGCGTGACGAAGTCCATTGTGGACTTCATCGGCTGACCGGTCGCCCGCGCTGGTCGCGTCCCGCTTTCAGCTCGCGCAGGCGCCGGTGCTCACGTTCGTCGTCTGCGACGGGGCGGCGTCGACCTCCGAGCGGACCTGTTCGGCGGTCAGTGTGAAGCCCGTGTCCGGGTCCTCCACCGCCGCGCCGAAGACCACGCCGATCACGTCGCCGTCCGGCGTGAGCATCGGGCCGCCGGAGTTGCCGCTGCGGATGCTCGCGCGGACGGTGAACACGTCCCGCTGCACGGTGTTCGCCTCGTAGATGTCCGGGCCACGCAGGTTGATCCGGCCGCGCACGCGGGCGGCCGTCGCCTTGTACGGGCCGTCGAGCGGGTAGCCCAGCACGATCGCGCTGTCGCCCGCGCCCGCGGTCTGGGCGGCGAACGGCAGAGCGGGCGCGCGCAGGCCCGGCACCGCGAGCACGGCGATGTCGACCTCCGGGTTGAAGTACACGACCCGCGCCCGGTAGTCGCCCGAGGTGGACTCGATGCCGACCTCGTCGGTGCCCGCGACCACGTGCGCGTTGGTCATCACGCGCTGCGGCGCGATCACGAAACCGCTGCCCTCCAGCGCCCGCGAGCACGACGGCGCGGTGCCGCGGATCTTCACGACGCTCGGGTGCACGCGGGTGACGACCGCACTGGCGTCCAGCGACGAGTCCGGCGGCGAGGTGTCCGCCGAAGGCGCCTTCTCGAACGGCGACACCGCGGACGGGAAGCCCGACGCGTCGAGCAGCTTGCGCAGGTCGGTCGGGAAGCCCTGGGCCGCGGCCGGCATCGCGTCGTTGACCTTGCCCAGCACCACCGAGGAGTTGATCGCCTTGGCCAGCCCCGGCACGGCGGAGACGGTGGTCAGCGGGTTCGCCACCAGCCACGCGACCACGAACACCGCGGCCGCCTGCACGATCGCGCCCAGCGTTTTGTCCACTCCGGACAGCTTGTCGGGATTGATCTTCTGGCGCAGCCGCCGCCCGACCCAGACCCCGATCGTCTCGCCGAGCACCACGAGGAACACCACGGTGCCGAACGCGAATGCCACCTTCGCGACCTGGTTGTCGAACAGCTCCACCACGTACGGCGCGAGCTTCACCCCGAGCACGGCGCCGATGCCGACGCCGATCAGCGCGGGCAGGGCCACGATCACGCCTTGGAACGCGCCGGAGACCGCGGCGAGGACCGCGAGCAGCAGTACCAGGACATCAACCCAGTTCACCTGGTCACCCCCGCTCTTCGGCCGCGTTCCGGGCCTGGTGTTCGGCCAACGCTACGTCAAGGTCCCGCACGTCGCCGGTGTCCCACTCCCGTTCCCAGCCGCCCAGTGACAACAGCGTGGACAGCAGGCCGGCGGTGAAGCCCCAGACGAACAGGCCGTCGACGTCGAACGCCGGGCCCTTCCACGGCGCGCCGGACTTCTGCACCTGGAACCGGCGGGCCGGGTCGGTCAGGTCGGCCAGCGAGACGCGCGCGACCGCGGCCGTCTCGCCGGGATCGACGGCGTGCACCGGCGACGGCGTCTGCCAATACGCGAGCACGGGCGTCACCGCGAAGCGCGAGACGGGCACGAACAGCTCCGGCAGCACCGCGATCGGCAGCACGCCGGACGGGTCGACGCCGGTCTCCTCCTCGGCCTCGCGCAGGGCCGTGCCGACCGGGCCGCCGTCGCCGTCCTCGGCGCCGCCGCCCGGGAACGAGACCTGGCCGGCGTGCGAGCCGAGGGTGTCGGCGCGGCGCTGGAGCAGCACGTCCGGGCCGTCGGCGCGCTCGCCGAACAGGATCAGCACGGCGGCCGAGCGCGTCAGCAGGTCCTCCGGCGGGGCGAACCGGGTGAACGCCCGGCTGTCGACCTCGGCGGACACCTTGACCAGCGGCCGCAGCCACTCGGGCACGGCTTCGGGTGCGACGAGCGGTCCGGTCATGAATTGTCCTTCACAGCGGTACGCACCTGATCAGTGTTGTCGAACAAGCGTGGACTCCCGATGAACCGGACCTGCCCGCCCGCGGTGACCAGGTAGGAGGCCGGGAGGGAGGACGGCACCTTCAGCGCCGTGCGGATCGGCCCGGTCTGGCCGTCGCCGTCGAAAACCGAGGGCAGGTGGACGCCGAGCTGGGCCAGCAGCCCGAGGCCGTCCTTGGCGGGGCTGGCCACCTGCACGCCGAGCACGCGCGCCGCGCCGGGCTCCGCGGCGTACCGGTCCAGCACCGGCAGCTCGGTGCGGCACGGCACGCACCACGACGCCCACACGTTCACCAGCACCGGGCCGCCGCCCAGCGCCTTGCCGACGTCCACGCGGGAGCCGTCGCCGAGGCAGTCGGCCTGGATTCCGGCCAGGTCCTGGACACCCGCGCCGGCGGACGGCGCCGGGCACGGCCGCAGCGCCGCCTGCGCGCGGACCGCGGCGAGGTCGCCGGTGGCCGGCGCGGCGCTCTTCGCATCGCCGCCGCGCGTGGTCAGCAGGGCCACGAGCAGCGCGACCACCAGGACCGCGCCGCCGAGGGCCCATTTGGTGACTGCCGTCACCCGCGCGCCGCCAGCTCGAGGATGTGCTCACGCTCCTGCCCCTTGACCAGCTTCGCGGCCGCTTCGAACTCGGTCGGCCCGGCGCCGAACGACGGGCAGTCCTTCTTCAGCGGGCAGGCGCCGCAGGCGGGCTTGCGGGCGTGGCAGACGCGGCGGCCGTGGAAGATCACGCGGTGGGACAGCATCGTCCACTCCTTGCGCGGGATCAGCTCGCCGACCGCGTGCTCGACCTTGACCGGGTCCTCCTCCGCGGTCCAGCCCCAGCGACGGACGAGCCGGCCGAAGTGGGTGTCCACGGTGATCCCCGGCACGTCGAAGGCGTTGCCGAGCACGACGTTCGCGGTCTTGCGGCCGACCCCGGGCAGCGTGACCAGGTCCTCCAGCCGGCCGGGCACCTCGCCGCCGAAGCGCTCGGTCAGCGCGGCGCCGAGGCCCATCACCGAGTTGGCCTTCGCGCGGAAGAACCCGGTGGTGCGGAGGAATTCCTCCAGCTCGGCCCGGTCCGCGCCGGCGTAATCGGCGGCGGTGCGGTAGCGCTTGAACAGCGCGGGCGTGACCAGGTTCACCCGCACGTCCGTGGTCTGTGCCGAAAGGACGACCGCGACCAGCAGTTCCAGCGGAGTGGTGAAATCCAGCTCGGCCTTCGCGTCGGGATAAACCTCGTCGAGGCAACGCTTCATACGCCGGGCGCGTCTCACCAAGGCGAGCCGGCTTTCACCGGCGCCCTCGCGGGGGGCGTTCGTGGCGGCAGGTGGCACCCCGATAGCCTACGGGCGAGTCGGACGAGCCGGGCGGGAGCACCCACCGGTGGGCGGCCGACACGCCAGAGCACCACCTCGGCGCACGCGTGTCCGCCATGAGCGAGGATCTGGAGTCCATGCTTACTTTTGTCACCGACAGTAGTGGATGTGTGTCATGACCGTCTGGTTCGTGATCCTGGTCCCGCTGGTGATCATGTTCTTCGCGCTCTTCATGGAGCGTGTGGAGAGCCGGCTCAAGCACGTCGCCGTGCAGGAGAACGAGGTCGAAGAATTCCTGGAGCAGGCCCAGCCCAACGAGGTCAGGGCCCTGTACGGGCACGGAATCGGCCGCGCGCTCGAGCTGTTCCGGCTGCGCCGGCTCGGCGGAAGGGCAGCCAGGCTTCGCGCGCGGCGCGTGCGGAGTTAGGCTCCACGTTCGTGCGAGATCGTCTCCGGCCGCCGCGGGCAACGCGGCGAGCCGACGGGCGATCTCGCCGACACGCCCTAGACTGACGCGAAAGTGATCGGCGACACGGGCCTCCACCAGCGGAGGAGCGTGATCGTTTCTCGACGAGGAGGCACCCGAGGTGGACGAAACCCTGGCCCGTGCGGGCATTTTCCAGGGTGTTGAGCCGGCGGCCGCGGAGGCTCTGGCCCAGACCTTGGAATCCGTGGAGTTCCCCCGCGGCCATGTCATCTTCAACGAGGGCGAGCCCGGCGACAAGCTGTACATCATCCAGTCCGGCAAGGTGAAGATCGGCCGCAAGTCCCCGGACGGCCGCGAGAACCTGCTGGGCATCTTCGGCCCGTCCGACATGTTCGGCGAGCTGTCCATCTTCGACCCCGGCCCCCGCACGTCCAGCGCGACGACGGTGACCGAGGTCCGCGCGGTCACCATGGACCGCCCGGCGCTGCGCCAGTGGATCTCCACCCGGCCGGAGATCGCCGAGCAGCTGCTGCGCGTGGTCGCCAGGAGGCTGCGCCGGACGAACAACATGGTCGCCGAGCTGATCTTCACCGACGTCCCCGGCCGCGTGGCCCGGGCGCTGCTGCAGCTCGCGCAGCGCTTCGGCAGCCAGGAAGCCGGCCTGCTGCGGGTCACGCACGACCTCACGCAGGAAGAGATCGCGCAGTACGTCGGCGCTTCCCGCGAGACCGTGAACAAGGCGCTGGCCGACTTCGCGCACCGCGGCTGGCTGCGGCTCGAAGGCAAGAGCGTGCTGATCCTCGACCCGGAGCGGCTGGCGCGGCGCGCCCGTTGATCCCCTGCGCGGGGTAACCCCCGCGGTTTTCCCGAAGGCCACCCCCGTTTCGCGCGGCGGGTGGCCTTCGTGTTTTTCTTTGTCAGGCAAGGAAGTTCTGGCAAAAACAAACGAGGAGCCGGGCGCCACCCCCGACGTGGCGCACCGGCTCCTCGCTCGCGCGCGGACCATCCCCCGACGACCCGCGCTCCCGCCCTCCGGACCAGGCCCCGACCCGTATGCCAGAGGGAGCTGGGAGTTGTGCTGTTGTACAACCATCATGGCCCATACCCACGAATTCAAGGCCATTCACTCTCAAGGACGCCACTTCTGCGGTTTCGTTGCACGAGTTCACCGAGAATCCATACAGCGTTACGGGATCGAGACCTCAGGCACTGAACCCATCCTTCCATGCCGGCAGTGACGCACCTGACCGTCAAATAATTGGTACTCACGTACCACTCTGTTGCATACTGGTACGCGTGTCCCACTCTGCCCAGTCCGAAGGCCGGACCACGCTAGCCGACTACCGCACCGCCCTGACCGCTCCCGGCTCGCGCCGCGCGGTTCTGGCGTCCGTGCTCGCCCGGCTGCCGATCGCGATGATCGGCATCTCGGCGCTGCTCTACGTCCAGCGTGAGACGGGTTCGTTCGCCACCGCGGGCTTGGTCTCGGCCAGCTCGCTGGCCGGCGTCTCGGTGGGCGCGGTGATCCAGGGGCGGCTGATCGACCGCTTCGGCCCGACGCGCCCGCTGCTCGTCACGGCGCTGGTGCTCACGCTGTCGATGACCATGCTCGCCCTCGCGATCGAGGCCCACGCGGCGACGATCCTGCTGGTCGCGCTGGCGGCGCTGACCGGGCTTTCGGAGCCGATGGTGGGCTCGGCCTCGCGGGCGCTGTGGACCCGGCTGCTGCCCGCGGGGAGCGCGCGCAACGCCGCGTTCTCCTATGAAGCGATCAGCATGGAGATGTTCTTCATCCTCGGCCCCGGTATCGCGGGCCTGCTGGTGACGGCCCCCTGGCCGGGCACCGGCATGGTCGCGGGCACGGCGGCGATGGTCGTCGGCGCGACGCTGTTCGCGCTGAGCCCGGCCGTCCGCGCGTGGGGCCCGGCGCCGCGAACGAAGAAGCCCCTGCTGGGCGCCCTCGCCGGCCCGGGCATGCGCACGCTGGCACTCGCAGCGCTCGGCTTCGGCATGGTGATCGGTTTCGTCGAGGTCGCCGTGCCGGCTGCGGCAACGGAGTCCGGCCACGCTTCGTTGAGCGGTCTGCTGCTTTCGGCGTGGTCGCTGAGCTCTGTGGCGTTCGGCGTGGCGTACAGCCTCCACCCGTGGCCGCGCCGGCTGGGCCTGCGCCTGCCGGTGCTGCTCGGTGGTTTCGGCGCGCTGGTCGCGCTGCTGGCGCTGCCGTCGTCCCTGTGGGCCTTGGCGATCCTGATGCTCCTGGCCGGCGCCATGATCACCCCGCAGTCGACCACCCACTCGGCGGCGATCGAGCTGGTCGCGCCCCGCGGCACGGCCGCGGAGGCCTTCGGCTGGGTGCTGACGGCGGTCACGCTGGGGCTCGCCGCGGGCCAGTCGGTGAGCGGTTACCTGGTGGAGCACGCGGGCACGAGCGCGGCATTTCTGGCGGCGGGGGTGGCTGGGGTTGTGATGGCCGTTGTGGTTTGGACGCTGCGCGGCACGGTTCGGCCGGTGGTTTCGGCTGCGCCTGCGGAACTGGTCGGCGTGGGACGGTAGTCCCCTCGCTGCTGCCGCGGGCAGCGGATGACGCTTCCCCTGCACTGAGCGCGGCGAAAGCGTCATCCGCCGCTTCCCAGATCAGCAGCCATTTCCGGCTTCGACCGCCGGAATTGTCGGTGGGCGGGGCTAGCTTTGCGGGCATGGATCTGACGTCCCCAGTGCGGCCGCTGTCGGCGGCTGCTAGTGCCGCGGTCCGGCTGCTGCCGCGGCAGGCTTTGCTGCGGCTGCGCGCCGACGAAAGCGGAGTCGTGGTCGCGGGCAGCGACCGTGACCTCGCCGTGCGGTTCGCGTGCGCGGCCACCACGCACACCGACGGCGAAGTGCTCGTTCCCGCGACGCCGCTCGCCGAGACGCTGCGCATGCTAGACAGCGAGCTGGTCCGGCTGGTCGTCGAGGGCAGCCGGCTCGCGGTGCGGGTCGAGGGTGCCCGGTTCGCCCTGCCGCTGCTGGACCGCGACCTGCGGTCAGAGCCACCCTCGCCGCCTCTGGTGTCCGAAGTAGACGGTGCACTCCTGGCAACGGCTCTGCGCACCGTGGCGGGCACGGCGGCGAAGGACGACCCGCTACCCGTCTTCACCGGGGTCCGGATCCAGGCCGGCGGCGAGGGCCTGCGGCTGACCGCGTCGGACCGGTACCGGATGGCGGTCGCGCGGCTGCCGGTGCGGCGTGCCGAGGGGCCGCTCGACGTGCTCGTCCCGGCCGTCCTGCTCACCGAGGCCGCGCGGCACGCCCACGGCGTCCTCGGCCTGCACGGCGACGGCAGCCGGTTCGGCCTGAGCTGGGCCGGCGGCGCGGTCACCACCGCGGTCCTGGACGCGGGTTTCCTGTCGGAGGACGCGATCCCGTCCGACGCCGTCGATACCGAAGTGGAGATCGACGCGGACGCGCTCGCCGCCGCGGTTCGGCGGGTTGGCGTTTACTCCGAGGACCGACGCATCCTCACCCTGGAGGTCGGCGACGCGCACGTTCGCCTCGCCAGCTCTCGCCAAGACACCGGCGAAGCGGAGGAAACGCTGAAGGCAAACGTTTGCGGCGGCCGCACCTCACCGTCCTTCCAGGCGAAGTACCTCCTGGAAGCCCTGGCTCCGTTCTCCGGCGGCGACGTCCGGCTCACCATCCAGCCCGGGATGCGCGCGTGTGTCCTGCGTTCCGTCGAGGCGAAGGAGGTCGAGCTGACGTACTACCTGATGCCCATGCTGCCCCGCTGACGGCAAAAAAGGCCGCTCGCATCCGAACACCCGAACACCCGGAAGCGAGCGACCCGACTCAGCAAGAGAACTCAGGCGAAAGAACTCAGGCGGCGGACTCGGCCCGCACGGCCGCTTCCACCTCGTCGAAGCTCGGGTTCACCAAGGCGGTCGAGCCGATGATCACGGTCGGCACGGTCTCGTTGCCGTTGGCCACCGCGCGCACTCGCTCGGCCGCGCCCGGGTCTTCCCAGATGTTGATCTCCTTGACGTTCAGGCCGCTCGCCATCAACGGGCGCCGCAGCGCCGCGCAGAAGCCGCAGCCCGGCCGCCAGTAGAACTCGACCTCGACGTCACTCATCGCGCGTCCTCCGAAGAACGTAGGTAGTCCAGCTGCGCCTGCACGCTCAGCTCGGCAGGCGCCCACAGTGCCTGGTCGACGTCGGCGTAGACGACCTCGACCACCTGGCGCGGAGTCGCGTCCGCGCCGAGCACCCCCAAGGCGGAACGCACCTGGTCCAGCCGCTGTTCCCGGTGCGACAGGTACTCGCGCGCGGTCGCGGGCAGATCGGCCAGCTCGGGGCCGTGCCCGGGCAGGCCGGGGGTGCCGCCGGGCAGCTCGATCAGCCGACGCAGGGAGCGCAGGTAGTCGCCGAGATCGTGCAGCACAGTGGTGCCGCGGCCCAGGATCGTGTCGCCGGTCAGGATCTGGCCCGCGACGTGCAATGACACGGAATCGTCCGTATGCCCGGGGGTGTGCAGCACCTCGAAGCTCAGGCCGCCGGCGGTCAGCACGTCGCCGTCCGCGAACGGCTCCGCGCCCAGGCACAGCGACGCGTCGAACGCCCGCACCGGCGCCCCGACCTTCTCTGCCAGCCAAGGCGCGCCCTCGGCGTGGTCCGGATGGTGGTGGGTCAGCACGATCAGCTCGACCGGTCCGACGGCCGCGAGCAGCTCCAAATGCTCCAGGTCGCGGTAGCCCGGGTCGACGACCACGGCGGCGGGCGCGTCCGGCGCGCGCAGCACCCAGCTGTTCGTGCCCTCCAGCGTCATCATCGACGGGTTGTTCTCCAACAGCACCGAAGCTGTCTCGGAAACACGGCGCAGCTCGCCGTACGCGGGCGCGGTCACTTCAGGCCTCCGTCGGATTCAGCACAACGCGGATGTGGTCGCCATCCCGGATCAGCGTCGGAGTGGTCCGGACGATCTCCCGGTGCGACGCGAGCGCCTCGTCCGCCGTGGCGAACGCCTCCAGCTCGCTGAGCATCAGCCAGGTGGGCGGCATCAGCATGCGGCGGCCTTCGCGGGCGTCGGCGATCGCGTCCCGCGGGAGTTGCCAGCCGACGGCGTCGGCTTCGGAGGTCGCGCCGTCCGCGCGCTGGCCTTCGGGGAGCTTCGCGGCGAAGAACCGCGTGTCGTAACGGCGCGGCTCCTGCTCGGGCGTAACCCAGTGCGCCCACGGCAGCAGCAGGTCGGCGCGCAGCGTCAGACCGGCGTCGGCGAGGAAGCCGGCGAGCGAGATTTCCTTGCTCTCCAAGGCTTTCCGGGCGTCGCGGTACGGCGAGACGTCGGCGACCACGCCGTCCTCCGCGCCCGCGAGCAAAACGCCGGATTCCTCGAACGTCTCGCGCACCGCGCCGCACACCAGCGCACGGGCGAGGCCATCGTCACAGGTGAACTGCCCGGCCCACCAGCTCGGCGGCGGCCCGGCCCAGCTCACGGACGCGTCGGCGTCGCGCGGGTCCACCCCGCCGCCGGGGAAAACGGTCATCCCGCCCGCGAACGGCATGCCCTTGACGCGGTGCTGGAGGAAGACCTCGAGGCCGGCCGCGCCGTCGCGCAGGAGGATCACCGTCGCCGCGTCCCTGGGCCGGGCGGGCGGCCCGTCGGCGTTCCCCCTCGTCGCGATGCCGGGATTCACGGGGATGTCGAAGACGAACTCACGGGGCCGATCCACCCGGGCAACATACCTCGCATCCCGGGCGGACGGCCGGACACTTGTGGCATCTCATACGACAACGGCGGACCGGGATGCCCGGTCCGCCGTTGTCACAAGCACCAAACGCGTCAGGAGTTGGACCAGCGCTGGTCGCCGCCGCTGCGGGACGCGCCGTTGAGGCGCAGCTTCGCCGCCTCGGCCCGTTCCCGTTCGGCCAGCTCCGCGTGCAGCTCACGCAGCAGCGCGCGGTCCCGCTCGGACAGGCTCGGGTCTTCCAGGTCAAGCGCGGGCAGGTCGACGACCTCGTGCATGCTCGGCTTGCCCGCGGCGATCTCGCGGCCCTTCTCCGGGTCTTCGGCCAGCGCCTGCCGCAGCTGCGCGACCTCGGCCGGCGTCAGGTCGGCAGTGCGTTCCGCGCGGGTCTCCGAATCGGACCGCGACCCACGCGAGTTGTCCTGCGGCAACGGAGGCGGCGGCGTGGGAGGCGCCGGCGGCGGGCTCGGCTGGCTCCGCTCGATCGGCACCACGGGCGCGATCGGCTCGGCGGCCTGCGCGCGCATGCTGTGCCGGCTCGGCGACTCGACGACCGGCTCCGGCACGGCGGCCGGGACAGGCGGCGGGGGCGGCGTCACCGGCTCGGGCGCGCGGTACTCCGCGGGCGACGAGTGCGTGCTGCCCGTGACCCACACCGGCGTCGCGACGGCACCGGCCGACTGGTGGTACGAGGACCGGGCGACCCCGGGGCCGCTGACCTCGACGACCGACCGGATGCCCGCGCGGCGCAGCGCCGTGTCGACGCGGAACGCGACCGCGGGCGGGTTGCCTTCGGGGCCCAGCTCGACGAGCACCACCCGCTGCGGCAGCGCGCCCGGCACACTGCCCGCCGGGGTGTTGCGCCACACCGCGTGCACGGACCGGACGTCCGGCAGCACCTGCAGCGTGCGGTCCAGCGCCTCGGCCAGCCCGAACTCCGGCTGGTTGTCGCCGGTGAACCGGTGGCTGTGCACCTGCTCGGCTTCGTCGACCAGCAGGTCGTTGGCCAGTGTGGCGTCCGACCGGCTCATCTCGAGCACCAGCGCCAGCTCACGCTGCTCCGTCGAGCTCACCGGGATCCGGCCCGCGATCAGCGTGCCGGTGGTCAGCTCGACCGCCTCGTCGATGTGCGCGCGGGCGATCAGCTCGCGCGCCTCGGTGAGTGCGCTGTCATCGATCCGGCCCGCCAAGGCCAGTAACAGGTTGTGCAGGCGCAGTGGCACCGAAAACCCGTCCATGGGCGGGCCATCGTGGACCTCCACCATTGCTCTGCTCCCTCCCAGCTCGCCTGGCGGCACGAGCGTTAAGCGGCGACGAGTCGATTGCCCGAGCCCGCGGCGCCGACGCAGACCAGCTCGGAATTGGCGAGCGCGGCCCGGTGGTACCCGGGAAGGTCGAAGCGCGGCGGGATGACCTCGACGCTGGGCTCCTCGTCTCCCAGGACCCGCAGCACGCGCTGCAGTTCCCCGGTGAGCCTCGGCTGCCCGGTCGTCGCCGTCACCAGCAGGACCCGCTTGGCCCCGCCTTCACCGACCACACCGAGGTGCCGCCAGCTTTGCCGCACTTCCCCCACATCCACGCGCCCACGCAACGTTGCGTGGAGCAAGACGGACACAGAGTCGACGGAGTTCACCCATTCGGGCGCACTCTGCGTGAATGTGTACCTGGTCTCGGTGACGTCGTCTACCCCCAGGGTGGAACTCACCTGGTGCCAGTCGGCGCCGTGCGGGATCAGACCCGCGACGAGCAGGCGGTACTCGGTCTGGTCCAGATCGATCCTGTGCTTAAGCAAAGACCTGGGGAGGGTGCGCGCGAGCGTGCCCATCGCGCCCTCGCCGAGCCAGTCCCGGAATCGCCACAGCAGCTGGTCGGGCGTGCGGCCCGCCAGCCGGATCAGCAGCTCGTGCAGGGACTGTTCGATGTCGGGATCCACTACCGCACCTCCACGATGAGTTCGACCTCCACGGGCGCCCCGATCGGCAGCTCCGCGACGCCGACGGCCGAGCGGGCGTGCACGCCCGCGTCGCCGAAGACCTCGCCCAGCAGCTCGGAGGCGCCGTTGACCACAGCGGGCTGGCCGGTGAAGCCGTCCGCGGACGCGACGAAGCCGACCACCTTCACGATGCGCACCACCGAGTCGATGCCGACGAGCGCGTGCACCGCGGCGAGGGCGTTCAGCGCCGCCGTGCGGGCGTGCCCCTTCGCCTCCTCGGGGCTGACTTCCGCGCCGACCTTGCCGGTCGCGGCGAGCACGCCGTCGACGAACGGCAGCTGGCCGGACGTGTAGACGTGCGAGCCGCTCTGCACGGCCGGCACGTACGCGGCCAGCGGCGCGGCGACGCCGGGCAGCTCGATGCCGAGCTCGGTGAGCCGGGAGCTCCAAGTCATGACGGTCCCCCTCAGCCCTTCGCGCGCTTGAGGTAGGCGACGTGCTGCTCGCCGCTCGGGTTGGGCAGCACCGTCACCAGTTCCCAGCCGTCCTCGCCCCACTGGTCGAGGATCTGCTTCGTCGCGTGGATCAGCAGGGGGACGGTGGCGTACTCGAATTTCACACCGGTGGCGCTCATGCGAGGGAGCGTAACCAAGGCGGCAAGGGCGTCCGTGAGGCGTCCGCCTAACAGGTCGCCACCCGAACAGGTGAACGACTCACCGACCGTAGTTCGATGTGGCTTACTTCACACTCGGTCGCGAGCAGCCGGGCCGGTTCTCGCCGAACCGGACACACACGACGGCCCGGGCCGCTAGCGTGCCGGCTGTGGAGACCTGGCGGATCGTCGCGACGGCGCTGCTCGCGGCCGCCGGACTGCCGCTGGTTCTGGTCGTGATGGCGAAAGTGCGCGACCGGGTGGACAGCTCGGCCCAGGTCGCGATCGGCGGGGCGGTGACGCTCACCGCACTGGTCGTGGTGGCCGTGCTCACCCTGACCGTGCTCCCGGGGGCGCTCACCTGGATCGTCGTGGGGGCGGTGGCCGCTGCGTTCGGCGTCATGATGCTCGCCAGCTGAAAGCCGGTTTAGGGTGAACATCGTGACCACACCCCCCGCCGGCTGGACCGACGAGCTCTCCCGGGCCCGCCTGCACTTCGTCACCGGCAAGGGCGGTACCGGCAAGACCACGCTGACCGCGGCGCTGGGCCTCGCGCTCGCCCGTGAGGGCCGCCGCGTGCTGCTGATCGAGGTCGAGGGACGCCAGGGCATCGCCCAGCTCTTCGACACCGAACCGCTGCCGTACGCCGAGCAGCGCATCGCGTCCGTGCCCGGCGGCGGCGAGCTGCGCGCGCTGCACATCGACGTCGAGGCCGCGCTGCTCGAGTACTTCGAGATGTTCTACAACCTGGGCTTCGCCGGCCGGACGCTGCGGCGGATGGGCGCGATCGAGTTCGCCACCACGCTGGCGCCGGGCCTGCGCGACGTCCTGCTCACCGGGAAGATCAAGGAGTGCGTCGGCCGCACGGAGTCCGACGGGCGCCACACCTACGACGCCGTGGTCGTCGATTCGCCGCCGACCGGCCGCGTGGTGAAGTTCCTCGACGTCACCAAGGCCCTCACCGACCTCGCCAAGACCGGCCCGATCCGCGGCCAGGCCGACGGCGTCGTGCGGCTGCTGCACTCCGGCGAGACCGCGGTGCACCTGGCCACGCTGCTGGAGGAGATGCCGGTCCGCGAGACGGTGGAGGCGGTGGCCGAGCTCGACGGCGCCGACCTGCGCCCGGGCGCGGTCATGGTCAACCGGGTCCGGCCGCCGCGGCTGCCCGCGCGCTCGGTGACCGCGGCCGCGGACGGGCGCGTGGACGCCGCGCGGGTGCGCAGCGGGCTGGCGTCGGCCGGGGTGAAGCTGCCCGACGACACGCTGGACGCGCTGGTCGAGGAGACCGTGGAGCACGCCGTGCGCGTGGCCGCGGAGCAGCGGGCGCGCGAGCAGCTGGCCGAGGCCGACCTGCCGACGCTGGAGGTGCCGGAGCTCACCGACGGCGTCGACGTCGCGGGCCTCTACGAGCTCGCCGAGGCGCTGGTGGAACAAGGGGTGCGCTGATGAGCACGGCGATCGACATCGACGCGCTGCTGGACGACGCCGACAGCCGCGTGGTCGTGTGCTGCGGCTCCGGCGGCGTCGGCAAGACGACCACCGCGGCGGCGCTCGCCGTGCGCGCGGCCGAGCGCGGCCGCCGGACCGTGGTGCTCACGATCGACCCGGCGCGCCGCCTCGCGCAGGCGCTGGGCCTGCGCGAGCTGAGCAACCACCCGAAGCAGGTGAAGGTCGAAGGCTTCGAGCCCAAGGGCGAGCTGTGGGCGATGATGCTCGACATGCGCCGCACGTTCGACGACATGGTGCGCGTGCACGCCGGGCCGGAGCGGGCCGAGCAGCTGCTGCAGAATCCCTTCTACCAGACCATTTCCACGTCGTTCTCCGGGACGCAGGAGTACATGGCGATGGAGAAGCTGGGCCAGCTCGCCGCCACCGATGAGTGGGACCTGATCGTGGTGGACACCCCGCCGAGCCGGTCGGCGCTGGACTTCCTGGACGCGCCGACGCGCCTGTCCAGCGCGCTCGACGGCCGCATGATCCGCCTGCTCACCGGCCCGGCGAAGGCCGGCGGCTGGGGCCTGCGGAAGGTGGTCAGCGCGGGTTTCTCGATGTTCGCGAAGGCCGTGTCGACGATCATCGGCGGCCAGCTGCTGGCCGACGCGTCCTCTTTCATGCAGGCCTTCGACAGCATGTTCGGCGGGTTCCGCGAGCGCGCGCGCAAGACCGCGGAGCTGCTGCGCTCCAGCGGCACGTCGTTCCTCGTGGTGGCCGCGCCGGAGCCGGACGCGCTGCGTGAGGCGTCCTACTTCGTCGAACGGCTGGCCGGCGAGTCGATGCCGCTCGCCGGGCTGGTGGCGAACCGGACGCACCCGGTGCTGGCGCAGCTTTCCGCCGCGGAGGCGCTGGCCGCCGCCGAGTCGCTGGTCAAGAGCGAGACGTCCGCCCCGCTGGCCGAGGCCGTGCTGCGGCTGCACGCCGACCGCGTCGTCCTCGCCGACCGCGAGAACCGGCTCCTGTCGCGCTTCACCCTGGCCCATCCGGAGGTGCCGCTGGTCCGCGTGCCCGCGCTGGCCGGCGACGTGCACGACCTCGACGGCCTGCGCGACATCGGCGTGAAGCTCGTGAGTGGCTAGACCGGTTAGTTGGGGTCGCCCTTGCGGGCGTGCCTTTGTGGGCTGAAAATTGTGGTTGGCTGCCTGTTGACGTCGTGGTTCTTTGGTTGTGGTGGAGGCCGTCGGTTAGTCGGGCGCTGGGAACTGCGTGGTGGGCCTTTGACTGTTGCTTCGAGCACGCGGATCAGATTCTGTGTTTCCCTGGTGGTTCCCCGGGCAGCCGTTGGTTGTCCCGGGGACGCTGCTGGGAGGTGGGTGTGATGCTGGCCGAGGCGCAGGATCATGAGGAGATCATCGAGCGGGTCGCGGCGATTGATGTGGGCAAGGCCGAGGTGATGTGTTGTGTGCGGGTGCCTGATCGGGTTCATCCGGGTCGGCGGTTGCAGGAGGTGCGGCCGTATTCGACGATGACGCGGTCGTTGCTGCTGCTCTCGGACCGGCTCGCGGAGCTGGGTGTCACCCGCGTGGTGATGGAGGCGACCTCGGATTACTGGAAGCCGGTGTTTTATCTGCTGGAGCGGCCGGGGCGGCAGGTGTGGCTGGTCAACGCCCGTGATGTGAAGCATCTGCCGGGGCGGCCCAAGACCGACCGGCTGGACGCGGTGTGGTTGTGCAAGGTCGCCGAGCGGCAGATGCTGCGCCCGAGTTTCGTGCCTCCGCCCGAAGTTCGGCGGTTGCGGGACCTGACCCGCTATCGCTGTGATCTGGTCCGGGCCCGCACGAGTGAGAAGAACCGGGTGGAGAAGCTGCTCGAAGACGCCTGCATCAAACTCTCGGTGGTCGCGTCGGATATTTTCGGGGTGTCCGGGCGGGCGATGATGGCGCAGCTGATTGACGGGCAACGCAACGCGCAGCAGTTGGCGCAGCTGGCGAAGGCGGGAATGCGCCGCAAGATCCCGGTCCTGGAGGAAGCGCTGACCGGCCGGTTCACCGATCACCACGCGTTCCTGCTGGCGACGATGCTGCGCCGGATCGACGGCATCGACGCCGACCTCACGGCGGTGGAGACCGAGGTCGAGCAGGCGCTGGCCCCTTTCGCGGTGGCGGTGGCCCGGCTCGATGAGATCATCGGCGTGGGTGTCACCGCGGCCTCGGTGATCATCGCCGAGATCGGTGTGGACATGTCCCGGTTCCCCACCCCCGCGCACCTGAGCTCCTGGGCGAAGTTCGCGCCGGGAGTGTCGGAATCCGCGGGTCGGCGCAAGGGCCGCTCCGCGACCGGGCACGGCAACCGCTACCTCGCCTCGGTACTCGGGGAGATCGCTGTCGTCGTCGGCAGAACGGACACCTTCCTCGGAGAACGTTACCGGCGCATCGCGAGACGGCGGGGTACCAACCGTGCGATCGTCGCGGTCGGGCGATCCATCCTGGTGATCGTCTGGCATCTGCTGTCCGACTCCGAGGCCCGCTACCGGGACCTCGGGGCGGAGTTCTACCAGCGGCAACGCGGCACCGAACGCCAGAAAGCCGGCCACATCCGCCAGCTCCAAGCACTCGGCTACCACGTCACCCTCGAACCCGTCGCCTGACCACACCGGCCAGCACACCCCACAACCCACCCGGCTCCGCCGGGCGCTGTCGCACGCCCGGTCACCATCATTTTCGGGTCAGAACCGGCATAGCCACTCACGAGGTTCGGTTAGGGCTCAGCCGACGCGGGCGCCCTCCAGCGCGTCCCGCTTCGCGGCCTCCAGCAGATCGGACCAGCTGATCACGTCCGGCCGCCGGCGCAGCAGCGCCCGCCGCTCGCGTTCGGTCATCCCGCCCCACACGCCGAAGTTGATCCGGCCGTCGAGCGCCTCGGCGAGGCACTCCGTGCGGACCGGACAGCCGGTGCACACCGCCTTCGCCCGGTTCTGCTCGGCACCGCGCACGAAGAGCCCGTCCGGATCGGCGTCGCGGCACGACGCACTGACCCGCCAGCTCGACTGGTTGGTTTCCATACCCCCAGCTCCCTACCCTGGTGTCCCGACACCAGCGAAGGTGAAGCTCCCGCTCCCACCCCCGCGAGCGTCCCTCCCTCATAGCTCCCACGTCGGCCACGGCACCTCCCCGGCGCCGTGCCTCCATTCAGCCCAGCAGAGCTCCCACTCGCACTGGACCGTCCGTCGGCATTCTTCGTGAGACGTTGACGGACTGTAGGGGTCCTCGGTTCCCTCGCCAAGACCTAAGATGCATTCCGTTACCGGAAGTCACCGAAGTTGGTCCGATTTGTCACGCCCGGTCCGTGCCGACGGGTGTGAGGTCACGAGCGCGTGACGGGCCTTCAGTACCCTGGCCTACGTGCGCAAAACGGACGGTCTCTTCAAGCTCATCGGCCTCTGTCTGCTCGCGGGGGTGCTCGTCGCCGGAATTCTGTTCCCTGTAGTGGGCGCGGCCGGGGTTGCGTCGAACCAGGCGAGCGAGACGGTCGAACAGACCTCGACCGATCTGGCGGACATCCCGCCGCCCTTGGTGACCACCGTCACGGACTCCGCCGGCAAGCCGATCGCCACGCTGTACGACCAGTACCGCATCCCGGTGGCCGCGGACCAGATCAACGACGCCACGAAGTGGGCCCTGGTGTCGGTCGAGGACAAGCGCTTCTACGAGCACCACGGCGTGGACTGGCAGGGCACGCTGCGCGCCGCGGTGTCCAACGGCGCCGGCGGCGACACGCAGGGCGCCTCGACGCTCACGCAGCAGTACGTCAAGAACTACCTGATCAACGTCGTCTACCGCGGTGACAAGACCGGGCAGGAGAAGGCGCAGGAGCAGAGCCTGGCGCGCAAGCTCAAGGAAGCCCGGATCGCGATCAACCTCGAGTCGAAGCTGTCGAAGCAGCAGATCCTCGCGGGTTACCTGAACATCGTCGAGTTCTCGCGCCAGATCTACGGCATCGGCGCGGCCGCGCACGCGTACTTCAACACCACCCCCGAGCAGCTGACGGTGCCGCAGTCCGCGCTGCTGGCGGGCCTGGTGAACAACCCAGCCGTGAACGACCCGTGGAAGCACCCGGACAAGGCCACCGCGCGCCGGAACCTGGTGCTGGACCGCATGGTCGACAACAAGAAGCTGGCGAAGGCCGACGCGGACCGCTTCAAGGCGACCCCGCTCGGCGTGGTGGCGGACGCCCCGGCGAAGCCAGCGGCGAACTGCACCGGCGCCGGGCCGGAGAACGGCTTCTTCTGCCAGTACGTCGAGGACTACCTGCTGAAGGCGGGCTTCAACAAGGACGACCTGTACACCGGCGGCTACACGATCAAGACCACATTGGACGAGAAGGCCAACCACGAGGCGAAGGTCTCGGCGGAGACGCAGGTCTCGAAGACCCAGAAGAACGTGGCGAACACGCTTTCCTTGGTGCGTCCGGGAAAGACCCGGCACGAGGTGGTGGCGCTGGCCGCGAACCGCGACTACGGCAACGACGCGGAGGCCGGGCAGACGACGTACGCGCTGCCTTCGGGCGTCTACAACACCGGTGGCGCGGGGTCGAGCTACAAGATCTTCACCACGGCCGCCGTGCTGGACAAGGGAATCGCCGGGATCTACAGCAACATCCCGGTCGGCGACAGTTATACGTCACACGTGTTCACCGGTGGTGGCAACCACTGCCCGCCGACCGGTCCTCCGCTGAATTCCCGCTGGTACTGCGTCGGCAACGCCGGGCACTACGGCGCCTCGAACACTCTTCAGGGCGCGCTGGCGACCTCGCCGAACACCGCGTTCGTCGCGCTGGAGGACCAGCTCGGCAGCACCGCGCCGGGCATCGACATGGCCATCAAGCTGGGCATGCGCAACACGATGGCCAGCGACACCGGTGGCCAGCCGGTGGATCCGAAGGACCCGAAGAGCGCGCCCCAGTCCAAGGTGTACGCCCCGACGCCCACCAACCCGGGTTACGGCGCGTTCACCCTGGGCTTCAGCCCGACCAACGGCCTCGAACTCGCGAACGTCGCGGCGACCCTGCTCAGCGGCGGCTCCTGGTGCCCGGCGACGCCGCTGGCCGGCGTCACCGACCGAAACGGGAAAGCCGTGCCGGTCAAGGAAGCCGCCTGTGAGCAGGTCGTGCCCGAAGGCCTCGCGAACACGATGGTCGTCGGCATGAGCAAGGACGACCAGGCGGGCGGCACCTCGGCCGCGGCCGCCGCGGCGGTCAACTGGAACCGCCCGATCCTCGGCAAGACCGGCACGACGCAGAACAACGGCTCGGCCACCTTCGTCGGCGGCACCCCGCAAATGGCGGGCGCCGCCATGGTGTTCCGCCCCGAAGGCGGCACCGGCGGCCTCTGCTTCCGCGCCGTCGGCAACGTCACCACCTGCGGCACCGGCAACATGTTCGGCGGCAAAACCCCGGCCCAGACCTGGTTCGGCGCGATGACGAACATCATGGCCGACCAGCCGATCGCCGATTTGCCCGCGGAGGATCCGAAGTACACGGGCCACTGAGTCTCGGCTGCCTATGCCTGTGCCCGGCTTCAAACCAGCCGGGCACAGGCAGCTCATACGGAGCTTCGAACCGTCGGCGGGATGAATCTTTTCTACTGCAACCACGCTTACCCGGAATCGCCGGTTCAGATTGTGCGCCACGATTTGATTTTTCAAGTGGACCGCACAATTTTAGCCACCTAAATAGGAGCTAACCGCAATGGGGGATACTCGGCGAGGGATCCTTGCCCGTGGACAGCCAGTATTCAGCAGTCATGAACAACCGTCTCGACGATGTTCTTGACTCAGCGGACGCTGAACCGCGACCCCGGTCGCCGTCCCTGACTACTCCATCGATTCGACACCACCACAGCGACCGCAGGAATACACTCTTGGAGTGATGATCTCGCGACGGGTACTAGCCGTGGTGTGCGGTGCGATCGCAATGGTGACGTGCTGTACGGCCTGCACCAGCCCTGCCGACAAGCTGCGGCCGGTTGCCACGAAAGCCGCACGGGCCAAAGCAACAGGAGCCTTAGGCCAGTTGCGAGCGACGACTCCGCCGACTTCGGAATCGATCGACCGGACTATCGCCGAGATCACGCACGACTGGAACAACGGCGGCAGCACAGTCTTACTGGGAAATGACTTCTCGCCCAACGGTCGGTTCACCGCTCGATACGCGTTCTTCGCACTGGTGGGTGATGGATTCTCCGGACAGTACGAGCAGCTCGCCGTGCGACTCTGCGTTTCCTACTCCGGTGACCCGAGAAGGCCTAGTGCGGTAGAAATGGCCGACCTGACGTGTCCATCCGGGTTGCCAGACCCAAGCGACAGCGTCCCGGTGGACCGAGAAGTCAAGCTTGCCGACTGAGCGTCAAACCTTTGATGGTTCTCACAAGAGTAGTCCGACAGCGGCTTTGTGACCAATAGCATCCGCGTAATTATTTTCCGTATGCGGAGGTCTGGCTGTCCGATTGATCGCGGTGATGGCCCCGCCTGCGTCAGGCAGGGAGGATCAGTACCAGCCGGCGAGGACCATCTCACCGTTGACCGGCCCGCCGGCGCGGAAGACCCAGCTCGGGCTCGAGTTGTCGTGTTGACTGGAACTGCCGGCGCCACTCGGTCCCAGCTCCCCGAGACCGGGCGGCCGCGCCGGAAGCCGTCACCGGGCCCGCTGCCATGGCAATGTTCAGCGCTGCCGCTAGGCGCCTACTGTCAAACAAGGCGCCGCGGGTCCTTCGCCGAGCTGCGAGACAGCACAACACCCAGCCGTGCCCGGAAGCTTGCCCCGCAGCCGCAGTGGCCGTGTATCCAGGTCCGCGCGCCATCTGCGGGACCAGACCCGTCCGTCGGGAATGGCTGATCCCCACCACGCACTCGTAGAAACCCAGGCCGACGCGTGCGCGTCTGACAGCCCGGCGAGCGGCTGGTCGCCGAAGCGTTCCGGCGCCATGTGGTCGAGCAGGCCGACGATGCGCCCGCAGTGGTGGCTCTCGCCCTCTGCGTCATCAGGCCAGTTGCGAGGGCGGGCAGCAGCGGCGATTGACGATCGGGTCATTGACGTCGCGTCCCTCGACCAAGCGCCGGTCAAGGTAGAGCCGGCGAGCGCTCTCGCCGTGATCGTGGATCGGGATCACGTGCGGCTCGCACAACCACGCCATCACCTGCGGCTAACGGCGGACCGGGCGTGGAAGGCCTCGTCCACCAGGTAGGCGTCCGACAGGCGCTTCAACGCCACCACGCGGTCGTGCACCCGTCGTACTCGCGGTGCATTTCGCCGATGGCGCCGCGGCCCAGGAGCGTGTCGGATCGTAGCCAGCACGTTCCCCCAACGGGGCGAGCGTTCTCCAACCGTTGGCCGCTGTCGCCATGACACCCACTCAAACGACTCATCGTGACGGAACGCGACTAAGGGTTACAGCCTTACCGCGGCGGCGCGCCACACCGTCGAACACGTATCCTCGACTTCGTGAGCACGCTCAGTAACACCAGCACGTCCGGGGCGACCGCGAAGCGGCTCGCTGTGGGGACAGTCGCGCTTGGGGCGGCGACCCTCGGTTACGCCGTCGGGATCGAGCGGCGGCTGTGGACGCTCCGCACTGCCGAGCTGCCAGTACTGGCGCCCGGCGCGAAGCCGTTCACCATCCTGCACATCTCGGACCTGCACATGCTGCCCGGGCACCGCGCCAAGCAACGCTGGGTCGCCGCGCTGGATCGGCTGAACCCGGACCTCGTCGTGAACACCGGTGACAACCTCTCGCACCGCACCGCGGTGCCGTCGGTGCTGCGCGCGCTCGGGCCGCTGCTCGACCGGCCTGGGCTGTTCGTCTTCGGCAGCAACGACTACTACGCGCCCAAGCCCAAGAACCCCGCGCGCTACCTGATGCCGAAGGGCAAGAAGAAGCGCATCCACGGCACCCACCTGCCGTGGCGTGATCTGCGCGCGGCGTTCCTCGAGCACGGCTGGACCGACGTCACCCACGTGCGCCGCACCATCGAGGTCGCCGGGCGGCCGGTGTTCGCCGCCGGTGTCGACGATCCGCACCTGCGCCGCGACCGCTACTCCGACATCTCCGGCCCCGCCGACGCCACCGCCGCCGTCCGGCTCGGCATCACGCACTCGCCCGAGCCGCGGGTGCTCGACCCGTTCGCCACGGACGGCTACGACCTGGTCCTGGCCGGCCACACCCACGGCGGCCAGCTGCGCCTGCCCGGCTACGGCGCGCTGGTCACCAACTGTGAGCTCGACCGCACCCGCGCCCGCGGCGCCTCCCGCTGGGGCGCGCACATGTGGCTGCACGTCTCGGCCGGCCTCGGCACTTCCCCGTACGCGCCGGCGCGGTTCGCCTGCCGTCCGGAAGCCAGCCTGCTGACGCTGGTCCCGCGCGGTTCTGGAGCCCCGGAGAAGCGGAAGACAACCCCGCGTAAACCCTCAAGGAGCATCCGCTAGACTTCTCCACGACCCGCTAAGCAGTACCTCGGGGTGTGGCGCAGCTTGGTAGCGTGCCTCGTTCGGGTCGAGGAGGTCGTGGGTTCGAATCCCGCCACCCCGACGCAGTAAGTCTGGAAGGCCCCTGTTCGCGGAAAACGCGAACCAGGGGCCTTCCTGCGTTGTGTCCTCTGGGGGTCGAACCCCCAGGCCCCCGCCAGGCGGGCTCCGCCCCCTGGACCCCCGGCTTGCGCGGTTGCGTTGGTCCGCCGGTTCAGCGAGTGGCGATCAGTTCCGTCCAGCACTGCGTGAAGTCGCCGGATCCGGCGGAACGGGTCCAGGACCAGGCCGAACGCGCGGCGGACGTCAGCTGATCGCGGTCCGGATGGGTGGGGTCGGCCAGGGCGGTGGCCAAGCGGCGTTCCACGTAGGCAGCCAGGTCGCGATAGGCCAGATCAGTGCGGTAGCGGGTGCGGGCCGTGACGGCGGTGAAACCGGCGGACGCGACGTGCTCGGCGATTCGGCGGCCGGCGAAAGGGTTGCCGCCGGCGCGGCGCAGGAGCAGGTAGTAGCCGCGCAGGGCAGCGTCGACGTTTGCCGTCTTCGGGCGCAGGCGGGCCCGGCTCCAGTCCAGAGTGGACAATGCCAGCCGGCCGCCGGGGCGGAGGATGCGGTGCAGTTCGGCCAGCAGCGGGCCCGGGTCGGGCAGGCGTTCCAGCAAGGCGTGGGAGAAGGCCACGTCCACCGAGGCGGAGGGGAACGGCAGCGCGGCCGGCGCCGCCACCAGATAGTCCACTTTGGACGACACCGGGCCCTCGAGCGCGACGGTCAGGAATCCCGGGCCGCAAGACAGGTCGATCACTCGCCGGCCCGGGGTGAACAGCGGGTGCGCGAACTCCGACCGCTCCACCGCCGCACGCGCCGCCCGCCTCGAAGCCGCGTCCCGCGCGTATCCCTCCAGCACCCCGCACACAGTACGGCCAGTAGGTGGCAGGATCGAGGGGTGAGCACCCAGTCAGCCAACCAATATCCGCCCGCAGTGGTCCCCGACCGCCTGTTCGGCGACGATCAGGCCGAGACCCGCTGGCGAGCCCGCTTCCACGCCCCGCGCATCTCCGTGCCCGAATGGGCCCGCGACGCCCCGGACGCCAACGTCTACGTCTCCAACGCCAGCGGCGTCTGGGAGGTGTACGCCTGGCAGCGCGCCACCGACAGTCACCGCCGGGTCACCGACCGGCCCAACGGCACCCTGCACGCGACGCCCTCCCCCGACGGCTCGGCCATCTGGTGGTTCAACGACACCGACGGCGACGAGTTCGGCTCGTGGGTGCGCCAGCCCTTCGACGGCGACAGCTCGGCGGCGGTCAAGGCGCTGCCGGACGTCCACGACGGCTACCCGGCCGGGCTCGAGATCGGCGAGCGCGTGATCGCGGTCGGCGTCTCGACCGACGACGGCAGCGAGCTGTTCGCGAAGATCGGCGAAACCACCGAGCGCTTCTACAGCCATCCCGACGACGCGGGCATCGCCTCGCTGTCCCGTGACGAGAACCTGCTGGCGATCGCGCACTCCGAGCACGGCGACTCGCGTCACCCGGCGCTGCGCGTGCTGTCGACAGACGGCTTCGCGACCGTCGCCGAGAAGTGGGACGGCGAGGGCAAGGGCCTTTCCGCGCTGGAGTTCTCGCCGCTGCCCGGCGACCCGCGGCTGCTGGTGCTGCACGAGCGCCGCGGCCGCGAGGAACTGCTGGTCTGGGACGTCCGCGCGGACACCGAGACCGAGCTGGAGATCGACCTGCCCGGCGAGGTCGTCGCCGACTGGTACCCGGACGGCCGTGCCCTGCTGGTCGTGCACTTCCACCAGGGCCGCAGCTCCCTGCACCGCTACGACCTGGACACGGCCGAACTGTCCTCTTTGGACACCCCCGCCGGCCGGATCGGCGGCGCGGGCGTGCGGGACGACGGCACCGTCGAGTACTCCTGGTCGAGCGCGGCGGAGCCCGCGGCGGTGCGCGTCCGCGCCACCGACGGCACGGACTCCGTGCTGCTGGAGCCGCCGGGCGAGCGCGCGCCCGGCTCGGCGCCGGTCACGGACGCGTTCGTGGAGGGCGTCGGCGGGCAGATCCACGCGCTCGTCTCGCGGCCCCTGGACGCGCCTGAGGGCCCGCTGCCCACCGTGTTCTCCCTGCACGGCGGCCCGCACGCCGCCGACGAGGACCGGTTCTCCGCCTACCGCGCGACCTGGCTCGACGCCGGGTTCGCCGTGGTCGAGGTCAACTACCGCGGGTCGACGGGCTACGGCTCGGCGTGGCGGGACGCGATCGAGGGCCGCCCCGGGCTCACCGAGCTGGAGGACGTCGCGGCGGTGCACGACTGGGCCGTCGAAAGTGGACTGTCCGATAAGGACAAATGCGTGGTGAACGGCGCTTCCTGGGGCGGTTATCTCTCGCTGCTCGCGCTGGGCACGCAGCCGACGCGCTGGGCGGCCGGGGTCGCGGGCGTGCCGGTGGCGGACTACGTCGCCGCGTACGAGGACGAGATGGAGCAGCTGCGCTCGTTCGACCGCGCCCTGTTCGGCGGCGCGCCCGCCGACGTGCCGGCCGTGTACCGCGAGTGCTCGCCGATCACCTACGTCGACGCGGTCGCCGCCCCGGTGCTCGTGCTGGCCGGCGACAACGACCCGCGCTGCCCGATCCGGCAGATCGAGAACTACCTCGACCGCCTCGGCAAACGCGACGCGCCGCACGAGTTCTACCGCTACGACGCGGGCCACGGCTCGCTGGTGATCGCCGAGACGATCAAGCAGTCGTCGATCGAGGTGTACTTCGCGCTGCGGGCCCTCGGCCTGCGCTGACCCCGAGCGCCCCAATGTGGCGTTCGGTGCGTTGGACGCAACCAATGTGGCGTTGGGTGCGTTGAGCGCAACCAACGCCACATTGGGGCGCAAACCCCGATGGAGAGCCAGCCGATGAGCAGCACCAGCTCGACCGCCGCCTCGGACCTGCTCTCCCGTCGCCGCCGACGGCGTCACGCGTCCAGCCGACTCGTGACCCGTTGCGGTGTAAGGGAAATCCGGCCGGCCTAGACGCCGCGGCGCAAACCCTGCAGGCGCGCGACCGCGGACTCGTCGCCCTCGAAAGTCAGGTGGACGGCGTCACGGCCGAAGACGAACAGCACCAGGTCCACCGGGTCGCCCGTCACGGTCACCACCGGGCTGCCCGCCTTGACCAGCGCGGAACGGCCGTCGGTGGTCTTCAGCTCGACGCCGACCGGCGACTTGCGCAGGTTCAGCTTCGCCGACTGACGGGCCAGCCGCCAGGCCGCCTCGTCACGGGACGGGTCGGCCGGGCGCGGTTCCCAGCCGGGCTGGGCCCGGCGGACGTCCTCGTGGTGCACGAGGAACTCACCGCCGTTGGTCAGCTCGTTGAGCGGTCCGATCGCCATCGGCCAGTACCAGGCGGGGCCGCGGCGGACCTCGTCCACCAGCTCGGCCCACGGCTTCGCCGCGTACTGGTCCTGCACGCGCTTGGTGTACCCGGCGAGCGCGGGCAGCATGATCCCCGGCGACGCGTCCAGCCGGTGCTCCCGGACGATCAGGTGCGCCGCGAGGTCTCGCGTCGCCCAGCCCTCGCACAGCGTCGGCGCGTCCGGGCCGACCTCTTCGAAGAGCGCGCTCAGCGCCTGGCGTTCGTCCACGGCAAGACCCATACCGGCGACATTACCCCCGTGATCAGTGGTGGAACGCCGTCGACGTCGCGGCGTCGTGCTGCGGTCCGCTCTGGCGTTCCAGCTCGGGCAGGATCCGGGCCAGGTCGGCCAGCAGGAGGTCGGCCAGATCGTGGGTGAACCCGTTGCGGACCACGATGCGCAGCACCGCGAGGTCGGTGCGGTCCTCCGGGAACGTGTACGCCGGCACCAGCCAGCCGCGCTCGCGCAGCCGCCGGGAGACGTCGAACACGTCGTAGCCGGTGATGTCCTTTTTGGTGGTGAAGGCGAACACCGGCAGCTGGTCGCCGCGGGTGAGCAGCTCGAACGGGCCCATCGCGGCGATGTGGCCGGAAAGGTGCATCGCGACGTCACGCGAGGCCTGCTGCACGGCGCGGAAGCCTTCACGGCCGAGCCGGACGAACGTGTAGTACTGCGCGGCCACCTCGGCTCCGGGCCGGGAGAAGTTCAGCGCGAACGTCGGCATGTCCCCGCCGAGGTAGTTGACGTTGAACACCAGCTCCTCGGGCAGCGCCGCCTTGTCGCGCCAGACCACCCAGCCGACGCCGGGGTAGACGAGGCCGTACTTGTGCCCGGAGGTGTTGATCGACGCGACGCGCGGCAGCCGGAAGTCCCACGCCAGATCCGGGTCGAGGAACGGCGCGATCATGGCGCCCGAAGCGCCGTCCACGTGCACCGGGATGTCCCAGCCGGTGCGCGACTGGAGCTCGTCCAGAGCGGCGGCGATCTCCGCCACCGGCTCGTAACTGCCGTCGAAAGTGGACCCGAGGATGCCGACGACGCCGATGGTGTTCTCGTCGCAGCGCTTCACCGCTTCGGCCGCCGAGAGGTGGAACCGGTCGTCCTCCATCGGCACCAGCCGCGGCTCGACCTCCCAGTACTCGCAGAACTTCTCCCAGCAGACCTGGACGTTCACGCCCATCACCAGGTTCGGCTTGCCCGGGCGGCCGAGCTTCGACCAGCGCCGCTTCAGCGCCATCCCGGCGAGCATGCAGGCCTCGGACGAGCCGGTGGTGGAGCAGCCCATCACGTCGGCCGGCACCGGCGCGTGCCACAGGTCGGCGAGCATGTTCACGCAGCGGCGCTCCAGCTCGGCCGTCTGCGGGTACTCGTCCTTGTCGATCATGTTCTTGTCGACGCACTCGGCCATCAGCTCGCGGGCCTGCGGCTCCATCCACGTGGTGACGAACGTGGCCAGGTTGAGCCGCGCGTTGCCGTCGAGCATCAGCTCGTCGCGCACCAGCTGCAACGCGGTGTCCGGCGGCAGCGAGTCGTCCAGCAGCTTGTCGTGCGGCATCACGAAGTCCGCCGCCAATGCCGGATTTGCCCCGGCATACAACGGATTCGTGCCCGCTTGCCGTTCCGCCTGGTCTTGTCGCCCCTGATGCAGCACCATGAGCCGACCGTACTGCGCCGCGGGGTTCCGCGCCGCAGTACGGAAAACCCCGGATCAGACGGACGCGGACAGCGCGACCTCGATGTTGCCGCGGGTGGCGTTGGAGTACGGGCACACCTGGTGCGCCTGCGCCACCAGCTCGTCGGCCTGCGCCTGCTCCATGCCGGGCAGCGTCACGTGCAGCGCGACGCCCAGCTTGAAGCCGACTTCCTGCGGATACAGGCTGACCTCGGCGGCCACCGTCGACTCGGGCAGCTTGACCTTCGCCTGCCGGGCGACGGCCTGCAGCGCGCTGTGGAAACACGCTGAATAACCCGCGGCGAACAGCTGCTCCGGGTTGGTCTTGTCCCCGCCGGGGCCGCCCATCGACTTGGGGATCGCCAGCGACTCGTCGATCACCCCGTCCGAAGAGGTGACCTCGCCGTTGCGGCCATCGCCGCGAGCCGTTGCCGCGGCGGTGTAGATCGCGTCAGCCATTTTTCGCCTGCTTCCTTGTCGGAACGCCGATGTCTGCGCCTGTAGTGCGGACAACACGCCGCATGAGCGGAACCTAACCACCACATGGCGGAGATCACGCGCCGGACATCGGGCAGGCCTCAGCGCGCGCGGGCCGTCGCGAACTCCGCGACCTGCTGTCCGATCAGCCGCAGGGTGCGCACGCTCTTCTCGTCGGAGGCGCCGCCGGCCTCGTCGAACTTGGTCTCGGCGGAGTTGATGGAAGCACCCAGAGGTGTGGCCCAGCCGCGCAGCGCGTGCGTGATCGTGCGCAGCTGGTCGAGCGTGGTGACGGCGGCCTGCCAGCCGAAGGCGACGGCGGCGAGGCCGACCGCGCGGCCGTCGAGGTACGGGCGGGTGTCCTCGCGCAGGTCCTCGACGTAGTCCAGGGCGTTCTTGACCAGGCCGGACAGCGCGCCGTGGTAACCGGGCGAGACGACGATGACGCCGTCGGCCCGCCGGATCTCCTCGATCAACCGGGTCGCGCGCTCGTCCCGGTCGGGCAGGGCCGTGTCGTAGAACGGCAGGACGAGCTCCGGGCCGGGGATCAGCTCGGTGGTGACACCGAGTTCGGCCGCCGCGCCGAGCGCGATCCGCAGGGCGCGCTCGGACTGCGAACCCTCGCGCAGCGAGCCGCCGATCCCGAGCACCCTGACCGTGTTGGCTGAAGTCACGCTTTCGAGGTTAACAACTCCACTTAACTGGAGGACCAGGATTTGGAACGGAGTCCTGGGTCACAAGACACAACGAGCCGGTCCCGTTACTGGAATGGCGGATTGACCGGCGGCACTGCCGGCGCGGAGAGCTGGACCCCGAACCTACTCGCTAGTAACGTCGGCGGTCTCGATGCCAGGAGGAACGATGGCGATCCCGCCCCAGATCCGTGCCCAGGCCGCCGCCGCCCAGCTGCTGTTCTGGCTGCCGCGCCCCGTCCGGCGGCTGCTCGCCGGCCCGCCGCTGCGTCTCGACGGCCAGGAGCTCTCCCTCGACGCCCAGCTGCTGCTGCGGCTGCAGAAGCTGAACGGCGGCGGGCTGGTCAACGGCTCGGTGGCGCAGTCCCGCACGCTGCTCGAGCTGGGCACGCACCTGGTCAACGGCAAGCGGATCGAGCCGGTTTCCGCGCGGGAGATCCAGATCCCGGCCGAAGGCGGCCCGCTCGACGCGACGCTGTACACCCCGGCCGGGCTGCCCGAGCCGTCCGGGCTGCTGGTGTTCTTCCACGGTGGCGGCTGGGTCGTCGGCAGCCGCGCGACCCACGACAACGCCTCCCGCTACCTGGCGAAGCAGGCCGGCGTACGGGTCCTGTCGGTCGAGTACCGGATGGCGCCCGAGCACCCGTTCCCGGCGCCGGTGAAGGACGCGCTCGCGTCCTTCGCCTACGCGCACGCCAAGGCCGCCGAACTCGGCGCCGACCCGGACCGCATCGCCGTCGGCGGGGACAGCGCGGGCGGCAACCTGGCCGCGGTCGTGGCGCTGGAGACCACGCGCGCGGGCGGCCCGGCGCCGGCGTTCCAGCTGCTGATCTACCCGGCGGTGGACTTCACCACGCGGCGGCGCTCGCGGGAGCTGTTCGCCAACGACCTGTTCCTCACCGACGAGTCCATCAAGTGGTTCCAGGGCCACTACGTGCCCGAGGGCACCGATCTGGCCGACCCGCGCCTGTCGCCGCTGCTCGCGTCCGACCACAGTGGACTGCCGCCGGCCTTTGTCGTCACCGCCGGGTTCGACCCGTTGCGCGACGAAGGCGAGGCGTACGCGGAAAAACTGCGCGACGCGGGTGTTCAGGTGGGGCTGAGCCGACAGCCGGACCTGATCCACGGCTTCCTGAACTTCACCGGGGTCGGCAGCCGCTTCCGCGAAGCCGTTTCCGAGATGGCCGGCGCACTGCGGCTCGGACTGGCCGAGACCAAAACCCGGTAACTTCCCGACATGACGCACAGCGCGGAAATGCCCGCAGTGGTGGTCCGGTACTTCGCCGCCGTGAATGCCCGTGACTGGGCCGGAATCGCCGGCTGCTTCACCGAAGACGCCGAATTCTGGATGCTCGGCGCCCGGACCGCGCACGGAGCGGCGGAGATCGCCGAGCAGCTGCGCAAATCCCTGGAGCCGTTGCCCGAGACGAACGACGAGGTCGTCCGGGTGGCCACCGACGGCACGATGGTGCTGGCCGAGCTGGTGTTCCGGGCTCGCACCCCGGCGGGCGAGGCCTTCGAGATGAACGCGGCCGACGTTTTCGAGCTGACTCCCGGCGGCGAGGCCATCACCCGCGTCTCGAACTGGGCCGGCTCGCCGCGGCAGCGGGGCTGACCAACGGCCTGGGCATAGCCGGAGCCTGGCACGGCGAACCGTGCCAGGCTCCGGGTCCCCCCTTATTCCGGGTGTGGCTTCTTACTTCCCCGGCACCGGCAACGGCGGGACCGGCAGCGGCAGCGGCGGAACCGCGCCGAGCAGGCCGCCGAGGATGCCCGTGACCGCGGCGAGCAGGGCCTTGACCAGATCGCTCACGATCTTGAGCGGGCCGGGCAGGTCCGGCAGGGTCGGGACCGGGATCGGCAGCGGCGGCAGTTGCCGCGCGGTGGCCGTCGGGTCGCCCAGCAGCCGGTTGGACTCGTCCGCCCGCATCTGCGCGGCCGACGAGAGCTGCTGTGTCTCCGACTGGATGGTGTAGCGCTTACCCGCCGCGAGGTCCGCGAGCACGGGGCTGAGCTTGTCCAAGTCGGCGCGCGTCATGCCGACCTGGCCCGCGTACGCCACCTTGGTCAGGTCGTCACGCATCTGGAGCACCTGCGCGCCGACGGCTTCGGTGGCGGACGAGCCTTTGCCGCCCACCGGGCTTGCCGAGGCCATCCCCGCCGTGCCGACGGCCAGCAGACTGCCCGCGGCTACCAAGGCGATGATCCGCCCAATCTTGCCTTTCATTCCTAACCTCCTGGCCTCTGGAGACCTGACGGGTAAATCGATACTCGCTGTGTCGGGCAAGCACCAGCCGATCACCTGTTGGAGACCTTTTCTAACCCTTACGTGCCGAATCCGGAAAAGGTGAACTGGCCCGCAATTGATTAACGTGGACAGCTTGCCCATCCCCCTGTTGATCATGAAACCAATCCTGAATCTGACTCGTTGTAATCAGATTCCCTGAATGGCCTAGTCGTCCACTCGAACGGGCGTATTGCGTGATCGTTTACCTGCATCACTCCGTCGGACTGCGTGTCGCCACTGCTCCAGACGGGGCGTCCCCCACGTACGCACCGCCACCGGTGGACTAGTCGATAACGGGCCGATCATCGCGCCGACCAGGCATCCGACCCGGTGGAAAACACAGAGCGCCCGGCACGCGAGTACGTGCCGGGCCGCTCGCTCCGTGGTGGGAGCCTGAATGCGGAAAAAGCTTCAGGAATTACTTCGTGAAGGCTTCCGCCACCTTGTCGCCGAGGTCCTTGTCGACGTTGCGCCAGTATTCGAAGACCCGCTCCAGCACCGGCCGGGAAACGTCGTTCGAGGCGTGGCCGATGATGTTCCCGGCCAGCCGCTCGCGCTGCGCGTCGTCCAGCACGTCGCGGACCATGGTGCCCGCCTGGCCGAAGTCGTCGTCCTCCGCGTGGAGCCGATAAGCGGAGCGGATGACCTCGTCCTCGACGCCGTAGGCCGTCGTGGTCTCGGCCGCGACCGCCGCGTCGGCGTGCGGGCCGCCGAACGAGTTGGGCGCGTACACCGGGTCGCCCGGGTTGTTGTAGCGCATCGCGCCGTCGCGCGAGTAGCTGTTCACCGGCGCCGTCGCCGCGTTGACCGGCAGCTGCGTGTAGTTCGCGCCGATGCGGTAGCGGTGCGCGTCCGGGTAGGCGAACAGGCGGCCCTGCAGCATCTTGTCCGGCGACGGACCGATGCCCGGCACCAGGTTCGACGGCTCGAACGCGGCCTGCTCGATCTCGGCGAAGTAGTTCGACGGGTTCCGGTCCAGCACGTAGCGGCCGACCTTGATCAGCGGGTAGTCGCCGTGCGGCCACACCTTGGTCAGGTCGAACGGGTTGAAGCGGTAGGCCGCGGCTTCCTCGAAGGGCATCACCTGGACGTGCAGCGTCCAGCTGGGATGGTTGCCCTGCTTGATGTTCCGGTACAGGTCGGCGATGTGGTGGTCGGCGTTCTCGCCGGCCAGGCGGTCGGCGTCGGCCTGGCTCAGGTAGCCGATGCCCTGGTCGGTCTTGAAGTGGTACTTCACCCAGAACTTCTCGCCGCCGGCGTTCTCCCACAGATAGGTGTGCGAGGAATAGCCGTTCATCTCGCGCCAGCTGGACGGGATGCCGCGGTCGCCCATCAGCCAGGTCACCTGGTGCGCCGACTCGGGGCGCAGCGTCCAGAAGTCCCACTGGATGTCGTGGTCGCGCAGGTGGTTGTCGGCGCGGCGCTTCTGCGAGTGGATGAAGTCCGGGAACTTGATCGGGTCGCGGATGAAGAACACCGGGGTGTTGTTGCCGACGAGGTCGTAGTTGCCCTCGGGGGTGTAGAACTTCACCGCGAAACCGCGCGGGTCGCGCCAGGTGTCGGGCGAGCCGCTCTCCCCGGCCACGGTCGAGAACCGGATCAGGCTCTCGGTGCGCACGCCGGGCTGGAACAGCGCGGCCTTGGTGAACTGGCTGACGTCCTCGGTCACCTCGAGGAAGCCGAACGCGCCGCCGCCCTTGGCGTGCACCACCCGCTCGGGCACGCGCTCGCGGTTGAACTGCGCGTTCTTCTCGATCAGGTAGTGGTCCTGCAGCAGGATCGGGCCGTTGGCGCCGATGGTCAGCGAATCGTTGTCGCTGGCGACCGGGATGCCGACGTTGTTGGTGGTCGGCTTGCTCACGTCGAAACCTCCTCGTGGTGGTGGGTGGCGCAGTCCGGGCACAGGCCCCAGAAGACGACTTCCGCCTCGTCGATCACGAAGCCCGCCGCGCCCGGGGGCTCCAGGCACGGCGCCGGGCCGTCGATGCCGTCGACGTCCTCGGTGCGGCCGCACCCGCGGCAGACCAGGTGGTGGTGGTTGTCGCCGGTCCGCGTCTCGAACCGCGCCGGGTGCCCGGCGGGCTCGATGCGCCGCACCAGTTCCGCCCCGGCACAGGCGGCGAGCACGTCGTAAACGGCCTGCGTGGAGACCGAGCCCAGCAGCTCGCGCACGCCCGCCGCGACCTCGTCGGCCGTGGTGTGGGGGTGCGACGCGAGCCATTCGAGCACAGCGACCCGCGGCCCGGTGACCCGCAGGCCGGCCGAGCGGAGCCGTCGTCGGACGGGGTTTTCCTGGTGTGGCATGACCAGCCCAGCTTGCTCGTTAATCTGGAATGAGTCAAGAAAACACTCCGAGTGGGTGACCCACGCCGCTCGTGGGCTCAGCGGGGCAGACGGCTCCCACCCGGATAAGAAGTTGCACGCGCGTACCAGGATTTGCTCTCATGAAGTACGTGCCGTTCACGCCGTACCGCCGGGTCCTCACGCTGCCGCGGGTCCGCCCCTCGATGGCGCTCATGTTCTTCGCCCGCCTGCCGATGACGATGACGGGCGTGACGCCGACCTTGTACGTGGTCAGCAACCTGGGCCACGGCTACGGCGCGGCCGGGATCGTCGGCGCGGCCTCCACCCTCGGCATGGCGCTCGGCGCGCCGCTGCTCGGGCGGTCCATCGACCGATACGGCCTGCGCCCGGTGGTCGGGGTGTGCGGGGTGACGTCCACCGCCTTCTGGATCGCGGTGCCGCACCTTTCTTATGCGGTGCTGGTGGTCTGCGCGCTGCCGGCGGGCTTCCTGTCGGTGCCCGCGGGGTCGCTGGCCCGGCAGATCCTCGCCGCGCTGGTGCCCGCGGAGCAGCGGCGCGCGGCCTACTCGCTGGACACGATCCTGGTCGAGGCGTCGTTCATGATCGGCCCGGCGGCGGGCATCGCCGCCATCACCTCGCTGTCCGCGACGGTGACGCTGAGCGGGATCGGCGCCATCTTCGGCGTCACGGCGCTGCTGATCTTCCTGCTGAACCCGCCGATCCGGAACGAGGACGAGCTCGCCCCGGTCGGCTCCGTCCGGCCGCCGCTGCGGTCGTGGCTGTCGGGCCGTCTGCTCGCGACGCTGCTGGTCGCGGCGGGCACGCTGTTCTGCCTGGTCGGCACGGAGGTCGCGACGCTGGCGGCGCTGCGCTCCAACGGTGACGTCAGCTGGACCGGGCTGGTCATCGTGGTGATGTGCGCGGCTTCGATGGCCGGCGGGATCGTGCACGGCGCCGTGAAACGCTCGCTGCCCCAAGGCGTGCTGATGCTGCTGCTCGCCCTGCTGGTGCTGCCGGTCGGCCTCGCGGACCAGCCGTGGTGGCTGCTGATGCTGGTGCTGATCCCGACCAACCTGCTGTGCGCCCCCACGCTCGCGGCCACCACGGAAACCGTGAGCTCCATCGCACCCCCGGCCGTCCGCGGCGAGGCGATGGGCCTGCAGGACGCGTCCACCCGGCTCGGCCTGGCGCTCGGCAGCCCGGTGGTCGGCTTCGCGATCGACCACTCGAGCCCCGCGTGGGGCTTCTTCGCGGCGGGCGCGGGCGGGCTGGTGCTGGCGGCGTTCGGGCTGCTGTGGACGCGCCGTCGTCGGCCGGCCGCTGTCACCCCGGCGCTGGCCGCGGCCGTTCGCGCGCGGCGCTGAATCAGCTACAGGCTTTACGCAGCGCGTCCAGCTTCGCGACGTTCCGCTTCGCCCAGGCGGCGACCACCCCGGCGTCCTCGATGTGCTCCTTCTGCACCTGGACGTAGGAGTCGGCCATGCCGAGCAGGGCGTTCTTGACGTCGTTGTCCTGCACGTTCGAGGCCAGCGAGCGCAGGCGCTGTTCCTTGTCCTGCGCGCGTTCCTTGAGCTTGGCCGGGTCGACCAGCGGGTTCAGGTCCGCGAGGCCGAGCGCCTGCGTGCACGTGCTGACCTTGTCGGCGGTCGAGTTCGCCGTGTCCACCGCCGTGTTCACCTGGTCGCAGCCGGCCAGCAACGCCCCCGCGGCCGCCAGCGCGGCCACCGCTCCCCACCTCGTCATGAGCGCCAGGGTAGCGGTCCCGCGGCCGGCACGGCGGGGTTCCGTGCCGGCCGCGAGGCCCCTAACCCTTGACGCAGACCACCTGCTTGAGGTGCGCGACCACCTCGACGAGGTCCGTCTGCGCCTTGATCACCGTCTCGATGTCCTTGTACGCGGCCGGAATCTCGTCGACCACGCCCGAGTCCTTACGGCATTCGACGCCTTCGGTCTGCGCCGCGAGGTCGGCCGCGGTGAACGTCTTCTTGGCCTTGTTCCGCGACATCCGGCGCCCGGCCCCGTGTGAAGCCGACTCGAACGACGACGTGTTTCCCAGCCCCCGCACGATGTACGAGCCGGTGCCCATGCTGCCCGGGATGATCCCGAGGTCGCCGTGCCCCGCGCGGATCGCGCCCTTGCGGGTGACGAGCAGGTCGACGCCGTCGTAGGTCTCCTCGGCGACGTAGTTGTGGTGGCAGCTGATGGCGTCGTCGTAAGTGGTCCCGGGGACCACCTCGGCGACGGCCAGCTTCACCAGCGCGACCATCGTGGCCCGGTTGCGCGCCGCGTAGTCCTGCGCCCAGAACAGGTCGCGCCGGTAGGCCTGCATCTCCGGCGTGCCCGCGACGAACACCGACAGGTCGGGGTCCGGCAGGTCCTGGTTGTGCGGCAGCTTCCGCGCGACGGCCATGTGCCGTTCCGCCAGCTCCTTGCCGATGTTCCGGGAACCGGAGTGCAGCATCAGCCAGACGCGGTCTTCGTCGTCGCCGCCCTGCTCGAGGCAGACCTCGATGAAGTGGTTGCCGCCGCCGAGGCTGCCGATCTGGCGGGCCGCCCGGTCACCCAGCTCCTGGACGCCCTGGTGGAGGTCGCCGAACGACTTCCAGAACGCGTCCCAGCCGCCGACGCCGTGCACCTTGGCCGGGTTGACGGGCGTCTTGTGCAGCCCGAACCCGACGGGCACGGCCGACTCGATGCGCCGCCGCAGCCGGCTGAGGTCGTCCGGCAGGTCCGCCGCCGTGAGCGAGGTGCGGACCGCGCTCATCCCGCACCCGATGTCGACGCCGACCGCGGCCGGGGAAACCGCGTCCCGCATGGCGATCACACTGCCCACGGTCGCGCCCTTGCCGTAATGGACGTCGGGCATCACCGCGACACCGTGCACCCACGGCAGGTTGGCGACGTTGCGCAGCTGTCGCATGGCCTGATCTTCGACCGACGCGGGGTCCGCCCACATCCGGATCGGCACGCGTGCGCCTTCGACCGCCGTGTACATGACTTTCCTTTCCTGAAGGGACAACGGCGTTCAGCATCCCCTGCCGCGGTGGGCCGGACAAGCGAATTCCGGAGGTCCGTCCACATCGGAACGAAGCGTGCGGACGGTCAGGCCGTGGACGGCATCAGCACGGCGTCGTTGCCGGTGGCCGACCGCATTTCGCCTGGCCAACGGGCCGCACAACGAAGGCCCCGCACCGGAATCCGGTGCGGGGCCGACGATGCCGACGAATCAGCGGCTCTCGGCGATCAGCTCCGCGATCTGCACCGCGTTCAGCGCCGCGCCCTTGCGCAGGTTGTCCGCCGTCAGGAACAGGGCCAGGCCGCGGCCGTCGGGCACACCCGGGTCGGTGCGGATGCGGCCGACGAAGCTGGGGTCGGCGCCCGCGGCCTGCAGCGGGGTCGGGACGTCCGAGAGCTCGACGCCCGGGGCGCGCGAAAGCAGCTCGGTGGCGCGGGCGACCGAAAGGGGCCGCTCGAATTCCACGTTCACCGACAGCGCGTGGCCGGTGAACACCGGGACACGCACGCAAGTACCCGACACCAGCAGGTCCGGCAGGCCGAGGATCTTGCGGCTTTCGTTGCGCAGCTTCTGCTCTTCGTCCGTCTCGAACGAGCCGTCGTCCACAATGGAGCCGGCCATCGGCAGGACGTTGAACGCGATCGGGGCGACGTACTTGGCCGGCGCGGGGAACTCCACCGCGGAACCGTCGTGGGTCAGCGAAGCCGCGCGCGTCGCGACCGCGTTCACCTGCGCCGCCAGCTCGTCGACGCCGGCCAGGCCGCTGCCCGACACCGCCTGGTACGTGCTGGCGATCAGGCGGAGCAGGCCCGCCTCGTCGTGCAGCGGCTTGAGCACCGGCATCGCGGCCATGGTGGTGCAGTTGGGGTTCGCGATGATCCCCTTGCGCGCTTCCTTGATCGCTTCCGGGTTCACTTCGCTGACGACCAGCGGCACGTCCGGGTCGCGCCGGAAGGCCGACGAGTTGTCGATCACCGTCACGCCCGCGGCGGCGAACCGCGGCGACTGCTCCTTCGACGTCGCGCCGCCCGCGGAGAACAGCGCGATGTCCAAACCGGACGGATCCGCCGTCGCCGCGTCCTCGACGACGATTTCGGTGTCCCGCCAGGGAAGTTTGGTGCCCGCCGAGCGCGAGGACGCGAAGTAGCGCAGCTCCTCGACCGGGAAGTCCCGCTCCGCCAGCAGTTTCCGCATCACGGCGCCGACCTGGCCGGTCGCCCCGACCACCCCGACGCGAAGGCCGTTCGCCATCAGCGACCACTCCCCGCGTAGACGACGGCTTCTTCATCGCCGCCGAGCTCGAACGCCTCGTGGATCGCGCGCACGGCCTCGTCCAGCTGCGCGTCACGGATCAGCACCGAGATCCGGATCTCCGAGGTGTTGATGATTTCGATGTTCACGCCGGAGGAGGCCAGCGCCTCGCAGAACGTCGCCGTGACGCCCGGGTGCGAGCGCATGCCCGCGCCGACCAGCGAGACCTTGCCGACGTGGTCGTCGTAGAGCACCGACTCGAAGCCGATCTCGGTCTTGACCTTCTCCAGCTCCTTGACCGCCTTGGCGCCATTGGCCTTCGACAGCGTGAAGGTGATGTCGGTCCGGCCGGAGACCGTGCTGGACACGTTCTGCAGCACCATGTCGATGTCGATCTCGGCGTCGGCGATCACGCGGAAGATCCGGGCCGCCGCGCCGGCGGTGTCCGGCACCCCGGTGACCGTGATCTTGGCCTCGGAGCGGTCGTGTGCCACACCGGTGATCAGCGCTTGTTCCACGGGGATCTCCTCGATAGAACCGGCCACCGTGGTGCCCGGCTTGTCACTGTAGGAAGAGCGGACTCGGATCGGCACGCCGTAGCGCCGCGCGTACTCCACCGAGCGCAGGTGCAGGATCTTCGACCCGCTCGCGGCCAGCTCCAGCATCTCCTCGTACGGGATGGTGTCGAGCTTCTTCGCGTCCGGCACGATCCGCGGGTCCGCGGTGTACACACCGTCCACATCGGAATAGATCTCGCACACGTCGGCGTTCAGCGCCGCGGCGAGCGCGACGGCCGTGGTGTCCGAGCCGCCGCGGCCGAGGGTGGTGATGTCCTTGGTGTCCTGGGCCACGCCCTGGAACCCGGCGACCAGCGCGACGTAGCCCTGTTCGAGGGCTTCGGTGACGCGGCTCGGCGTGACGTCGATGATGCGCGCGTTGCCGTGCACCGACGTCGTGACGACCCCGGCCTGCGAACCGGTGAACGACCACGCCTCGGCCCCCTGGGCCGAGATGGCCATGGCGACCAGCGAGTTCGATATGCGCTCACCGGCGGTGAGCAGCATGTCCATCTCCCGCTCCGGCGGCGCCGGATTCACCTGCTGCGCCAGATCAAGCAGCTCGTCGGTGGTGTCGCCCATCGCCGAGCACACCACGACGACGTCGTTGCCCGCCTTCTTGGTGGCGACGATGCGCTCCGCGACGCGCTTGATCCGGTCGGCACTCTCCAGCGACGATCCGCCGTACTTCTGGACCACGAGGGCCACGCCCGAACCTCCTTGACGGGCCGGGTCTGCTCCTGGTGGGCACCGAGGAGCCCCCGCGTCCCTTCATTTGGGAAAAGCCTACCGGGGCCGTCGCCGCCCGCCACCCCATCGAGTGGTGTCCGCCACCGTTCGAGGCCCATTCGGAAGTAAATCTTCCTTAACGCCACCGAAATACTCGGAGCCCTTTCGCCGGAGTGATAGAGAGCACTACGCCGGTACTACGGTGCTTTCCGTGCGCAAAACCGCCGAGACGAGCGTCCCCCTCACGCCGGCCATCGCCGAGCGCTGGAGCCCCCGCGCCTTCGACGCCGGGGCCGAGCTGACCGGGCCGCAGCTGACCGCCCTGCTGGAGGCCGCCCGCTGGGCGCCGTCCTTCGGCAACACCCAGCCGGCCCGTTATCTGGCCGGCCGCCGCGGCGAGCGCGCGTTCACCCTGATCCTCGAGGCGCTGAACTCGGGGAACCAGGCGTGGGCGTTCCGCGCCAGCGCGCTGCTGATCGGCGTGATGGTGACCACGAATGAGAAGGGCGACATCCCGTACGCCGAGTACGGCCTCGGCATGGCGAGCGAGAACCTGGTGCTGCAGGCCGTCGAGCTGGGGCTGGTCGCGCACCAGATGGCCGGCTTCTCCGCCGACGCCGTGCGCTCCTCGTTCGGGCTGCCCGATCACGCCGTGCCGCGGATCGCCATCGCCGTCGGCTCGCTCGCCGACGCGTCGGTGCTGGAGGACGAGCGGCGCATCGCGCGGGAGCTGGCGCCGCGGGAACGGCTGCCGCTGAGCGAGTTCGCGTTCGGCGAAGGCTGGGGCAACCCCGCCCTTCCGTGACAGACCGCTACCGCAAACGCTTGCCTGCCCCGTTCACGGCCTTGGTCATGGCGGGGTTTACGGCAGGACCAGGGTCCGGTCCACGATCGCCAGCGCCACGTCCAGCACGCTCCGGCCCGCCGCGAACGCGTGCGCGCGGATCAGCGACAGCGCGTCCGCGGCGCCGCAGTTCCCGGTGGTCATGACCACGCCGGCCGCCTGGTGCACCACCAGCCGGAGGCCGACGTCGTCGAACAGCGGGTGGGCGGGCAACCCGTCCTCGGCCTCGAGGATCGGCAGCAGCGCGGTGTTCGTCAGCGCTTCGGCGACCGCGCTCAGCGACCGCACCGCCAGCGCGCCGTGGTCGGACGGGGGCTGGTAGACGGTGATCGCGCCCAGCGGCGAAGCCGCCGCGCCGAGCCGTGCCGAAACCACCGAGTCCACGCCGATTTCCTGCAAAGCCGCCCCGAACTGGGGCCAGTGCCGGCTCAGCTCGCCACCGCTCAGGCTCAGCTCGCCGGGCCCGGTCAGCACGGCGACGGCCGGGCCCTCGCCGTAGACGTACTCGAGGTCCTGCGCGGCCTCGGCGAGCGGCCCGGAGGTCGCCGCCATCGAGTCGCTCGCGTGGGCGCCGAACAGGGTCACGGCGGTGCTGTGCGCACCACAGGCTTCGGCGACCGCCTCGATGAAGGTCGGCGCGTCCGACGGCTCCGGCCCCCGGCCGAGAGTCCGTTCGGCGTAATAGGCGTGCATCACCACGGCGGCGCGGTGCGCGCGCTCGCTGCCACGGTGGACCTCCGCCAGCCGGAGGTGGAACCCGCGCATCCCGGCACTGCCGGTGACGGCCAAGTCGTCGTGCCGCGAAGCGACGCCGGCTGCGCGCTCCGCCCGCAGCCGCTCGGTCTCGACGAGACCCAGCACGACCGCCAGGTCGCGCCCACGGTCGGAGCGGTCGCTCATGCGCTGAGCCTACGCCGGGGCGCCGCGACGCGGCAGCACCCGGAAACCGGGCGGAAGCTGCCTTTTGCATCATGAAACCGAGGACTACTGTGGGTGGCCCCCAACGCAGTGTCCGGAGGCATGGCACCCATGCGGAACCGCGAGGAATGGCTCGCCGAATCGATGCTGGAGCTGGCCGACACGCTGGTCCCCGGTTTCGAGCCGCTGCCCTATTGGCTCAGCGTGGCCGGCCGGTTCGCCGAGCTGACGAACACCTCCGTCCGCCTGAACGCGACCGCGGACCAGGGCACCGGGACCGTGGTGGCGTGCACCGACGACCGGCTCGAGGCGGCGACGCTGGGCGAGGTGCTGATCGAGGAGGGCCCCGGCGCGGACTGCGAGCTGACCGGCGACCCGATCGTCGACGTCCGGCTGGACGGCGCGGCCGAAAGCTGGCCGCGGCTGGCCCCGGCTGCGTACGCGCTCGGTTTCCGCATGATGCACGCGTTCCCACTGCGGCTGCGCGAAACGTCGCTCGGCTCGGTCACCCTGCTGGCCGCGACGCCGGATCGGTTGTCGGAAGGGAATTTCCGCCTGGCCCGGAGTCTCGCCGAAGTCGCCACGATCAGCATGCTCCAGCGCCGCGCCGTGGTCGCGCTGACCGAGACCTCAGGGCAGCTGCAGCACGCGCTGAGCAGCCGGGTGGTGATCGAGCAGGCCAAGGGGCTGATCTCCAGCAAGCTGGACGTCAGCATGGAAGAGGCGTTCAAGCTGCTGCGCGGTTACGTGCGCGGGCGCAACCTGAAGCTGAACGAAGTCGCCACGCGGCTCGTCGAGCGGAGCACGGCCGTCGCGGAGCTGCTGATGCTGCCGGAGCAGGGGAAAACGCTCCCGCCCGGCGGCCGGAAACCGCCCGCCGCCCAGGGCTGAAGGGTTTTCAGGACTTGCGATCCTGCTCCATCAGCAGCACCACGCCCTCGCCCGGGCCGTGCAGCGGTGAGCAGCTGACCCGGCAGACCAGCGGACGGCCCTTGCGGTTGACCGCGTCGATCTTCAGCGGGCCGGACCGTTCGCCGGTGTCGTTGGAGGTCCGGACTCGCTCGCGGAGCACGTCCGTGGGCAGGCCGAAGTCCAGCTTGAAGAAGTCCTCCCGGAACACCTCGTCGGCGCGCAGGCCCCACAGCTCCTCCGCGCCGCGGTTCCAGCTGCGCACCTGCAGCTGCCCGTCCAGGACCACCACCCCGGCCTCGACGCTGGAGAGCACGCCTTCGAAGAACGTGCGCGTCTCGTCCAGCTCGGCCGTGCGGATGCGCATCTCCTCGTTCATGGTCTCCAGTTCCTCGTTGCCGGACTGGAGTTCCTCGTTGGTGGTCTCGAGTTCTTCGTTGGTGGACTGGAGTTCCTCGTTGGTGGTCTCCAGTTCCTCGATGCTCGACTGGAGTTCCTCGTTCACCGTCTCCAGTTCCGCGTTGGTCGACTGGAGCTCGGCGTACGCGGTCGCGAGATTCTCCTGGGCGCGCTTGATCTCGCGCTGGAGCCGGGTCGCCTCGGTGGTGTCGACGAACGTGATCGCGGCGCCGACGTCCTCGCCGTCGCTGGTGATCAGCGGCCGGACGATGATGTCGAAGTGCTGCGCGTCGTCACCGGGCTGGCGGCTCTGCACCGCGGTCAGCCGGACGCTGCGGCGCTCGGCGTGGGCCTGGTCGATCGCGGAGCGCAGCTCGGTCGGGCGATAGGAGACCTCCAGCTCGTGGAACGGACGGCCGACGTCGTGCGAGCTGAGCCCGAACTGGAGCCGCGCCGCGCCGTTGACCATGGCCACCGTGCCGTCGCTGTCGACGCCGAGCATCGCGTCCGGGGCCGAGGCCAGCGCGAGGTCGGTGACCAGCCGCCGCCGGTTCGCGTCGCGCAGGTCGGCCCCGGCCGCCAGGTCGAACCGGGTGCCGCGCGGATGGCCGCCGCCGACCCGGCTGCGGAACACGCGGTGGCGCATGTTGGCGACGTCGAACCGCGCGCTGTCCGAAAGCAGCATCTCGGCCTTGCCGAGGAACAGGTAACCGCTTTCGTGGAGCGCGAAGTGGAACCTTTCGATGATCTTGACCTGGGCCTCGACGTTGAAGTACATCAACGTGTTCCGGCAGGCAAGCAGGTCCACACGCGAGATCGGCGCGTCGCGCGTGACGTCGTGGCGGCCGAAGATCACCCGGCGCCGCAGGTCGCGGCGGAACGCGAACAGCTCGCCGGACGGTTCGAAGTACTTCGTGCGCATGCCTTCGGGAAGCCGTTCCAGCGCCTTCGCCGGGTACAGCCCGGTGCGGGCTTCGCGCAGGGCCTCCTCGTCGACGTCCGTGCCGTAGATCTTGACCCGCTTGGTGGCCTGCTCGATGCCGAGGTGCTCGGCGAAGGCGATCGCCAGCGTGTACGCCTCCTGCCCGCTCGAACAGCCCGCGCTCCAGATCCGGATCTCCTGGGCCGGGTCGGTTTTCGCGACCAGGTCCGGCACGACCGCGGTCTGCAGGAAGCTCCACGCCTCGATGTCGCGGAAGAAGCTCGTGACGTTGATCAGGACGGTGTTGAACAGCTCCTGGAACTCCTCGGCGTTGCTCTCGAGGTGGTCCCGGTAGTCGGGGTAGCGCTCGAATCCCACGGTCTGCATGCGCTTGCGGATCCGGCGGGCGAGCGAAGTCCGCTTGTAGCCGGTGAAATCGAAGCCGCGGGAATCGCGGATGAACGTCAGCAGCTCCTCCAGCTGGCCGTTGTCCTCGATCTCGTCCTCGGGAGGGCTCATCTCGACACAGTTCCGTTCACCAGGCCGACGAGCACGCCGGCGATTTCGTTGAGGGGGCGGACGAAGTCGACGACGCCCGCGCGCACGACCGCCCCGGGCATCCCGGCGAACGCCGCGGTCTCGGGATCCTCGGCGACCACCGTGCCGCCCTGTTCCTTGACGAGGGCGGCGCCGCGCGCGCCGTCGGCCCCGGTTCCGCTCAGGACGCACACCACGGCCCGCTCGCCATAGCCGTCCGCGACCGATTCGAAGAGCACGTCGACGGCCGGGCGCACGTAGTTCACGTGGGACTCTTCGGAGAGCGCCAGCACGCCACGGGCGGAGATGCGCAGGTGCCGATCGGGCGGCGCGAAGTAAACGACTCCGGGCCGGACGAGATCACCGGGCTCGGCCAGCTTCGCCGCCAGCTCCGACCGCCGCCCGAGGATCACGGCGATGATCGTGTCGTGCCGCGGATCGAGGTGCTGCACGACGAGGACCGGCACCGGAAACTCCGCCGGCAGGCCCCCGAGCACCGAGATGAGCGCCTTGATCCCCCCGGCCGACGCCCCGAAGGCGACGAGGTCGAACGGCCTCGTCTCTTCCGGTCCCCGCGGCCCGGGTTGCCTGCCCGCCGCACGCGTCCGGCTCGGGCGTTCCATCCGTCAAGACTAGTCGGGGGTGGGGCAGCTGCCCGGTTCACGGGGCGTCGGCTTTCCGGGCGCGGCTTTCCGAGCGCGTCCGAGAGCCGGACACCACCGTCGTCAGGAAGAGACGACGCCGCCGATCCGGCGGATGATCCTCGCCAGGATGCCGGAGACGATCAGCCAGAAGATCGCCGCGATGCCGTAGTTGACCAGCACGCGAAGCTTGGCGTCACTGGGCGTGAACAGGTCCTTGAAGCCGAGCGACAGGCTGTCGGCCCAGCTGCGGACGAACGACACGATGCCGTTGGCCGAGTTGGCCGAGCCGATGACGAAGATCACGTGCAGCACGAGCAGTGCGGCGAAGATCAGCCCGACCCACCGCACCACTGAGGCCAGGATGGAAAAGGCCTGCTCACGGCCGCGGCGCCAGTCGATCGGCGCGCGCTTGGGCCTAGGCTCGGCTTCCTCTTCGTGTTCCGCTTCGGCATGCTCGGCCATGCCGGGCAGTCTGGCACGTCGCGAGGCTGCCCGCTACCCGCTGGTAACACCTAGCGCCCACCCGACGTAACAATTTCGGCGTGACTGCTCGATCGCGGAGGCGGCTTCACAACGGCGGCCGTCCGCGGTTATGGTGAGCGCGTGGCGCGTGCTCTCCTGCTTCGCTGCCGCGACGGGGCCTGACAACGACCGGCTCCTCGTCGCGGGGCTTTGTGGTGCCGGTCGTCCGCACCCATCCTCCTCAGGAGTCGTTCTACCCATGAGCACGCCCGATCCTCGTACGTCCACCAGCCGCATCCGCACGCCGTCGCGTCCCGTCGCGCCCGGCCAGCCGTCCTGGAACCCGCAGCGCGGCACCTCGATGCCGGTCCACCGCTACCGCCCGTGGCACCAACTGGTCGAGGACATCGACCTGCCCGACCGCACCTGGCCGGCCAAGCGCATCGAGCGCGCGCCGCTGTGGTGCGCGGTCGACCTGCGCGACGGCAACCAGGCCCTGATCGACCCGATGTCGCCCGCGCGCAAGCGCAAGTTCTTCGACCTGCTGGTCCGCATGGGCTACAAGGAGATCGAGGTCGGCTTCCCGGCCGCCTCGCAGACGGACTTCGACTTCGTCCGCGAGATCATCGAAGAGGGCGCCATCCCCGACGACGTCAGCATCCAGGTGCTCACGCAGTGCCGCCCGGAGCTGATCGAGCGCACGTTCAAGTCGCTGGAAGGCGCGCCGCGCGCGATCGTCCACATCTACAACTCGACGTCGATCCTGCAGCGCCGCGTGGTGTTCCGCGAGGAGCGCGAGGGCATCAAGAAGATCGCGACGCAGGCCGCGGAGATGGTCGTCGAGCTGGCCGCGAAGCAGCCCGACACCGACTTCCGCTTCCAGTACTCGCCCGAGTCCTACACCGGCACCGAGCTGTCGTACGCCGTCGAGGTATGCAACGCCGTCACGGAGATCTGGCAGCCGACACCGGAGAAGCCGGTGATCCTGAACCTGCCGGCGACCGTCGAGATGGCGACGCCGAACGTCTACGCCGACTCGATCGAGTGGATGAGCCGCAACCTGGCCCGCCGGGACTCGGTGATCCTGTCGCTGCACCCGCACAACGACCGCGGCACCGGCATCGCCGCCGCCGAGCTGGGCTACCAGGCCGGCGCGGACCGGATCGAGGGCTGCCTGTTCGGCAACGGCGAGCGCACCGGCAACGTCGACCTGGTCGCGCTGGGCATGAACCTGTACAGCCAGGGCATCGACCCGCAGATCGACTTCTCCGACATGGACGAGATCAAGCGCACGGTCGAGTACTGCAACCAGCTGCCCGTGCCGGAGCGCTCGCCGTGGGGCGGCGACCTGGTCTTCACCGCGTTCTCCGGCAGCCACCAGGACGCGATCAACAAGGGCCTGGACGCGCTGAAGGACGCCGCCGGCAAGCAGGGCGTGCCGGTCGACGAGTACCCGTGGGAGGTCCCGTACCTGCCGATCGACCCGAAGGACGTCGGCCGCACGTACGAGGCCGTGATCCGGGTGAACTCGCAGTCCGGCAAGGGCGGCGTCGCGTACATCATGAAGGCCGAGCACCAGCTCGACCTGCCGCGCCGGCTGCAGATCGAGTTCTCCAAGGTGATCCAGACCTACACCGACTCCGAGGGCGGCGAGGTCGCCCCGGCGACGATGTGGAACGCGTTCTCCAAGGAGTACCTGGAGCTGACGACGCCGCTGGAGCTGATCCGCCAGCGCGTCACCGACAACGGCGGCGGCGAGTACGACATCGAGGCCACCGTGAAGGTCGAGGGCGACGAGCACGACATCACCGGCCGCGGAAACGGCCCGATCGCGGCGTTCTTCGACGCCCTGTCGACCGTCGGCTTCGACCTGCGGCTGCTGGACTACAGCGAGCACACCCTCACCCCGGGCGACGACGCGCGCGCCGCGTCGTACATCGAGTGCGCGATCTCGGACCGGGTGTTCTGGGGCATCGGCGTGGACGCGTCGATCGTCACGGCCTCGCTGCGCGCGGTGGTCAGCGCGGTCAACCGCGCGAACCGGTAGTCGTCTCGGGCGGCCAGGTGCGAGCGCCTGGCCGCCCCTAGGCTGAGTTCCATGCGGGCCGAACGCTTGGTCGCCCTCCTGTTCACCCTCCACCGCCGGCGCTCGGCCACGGCGGGGTCGCTCGCGGCCGAGCTGGGCGTCACCGAGCGCACGATGCGGCGTGATCTGGCCGCCCTGCGCGAGGCCGGCGTCCCGCTGTGGAGCGAGCCCGGACGGCACGGCGGCGTCCGGCTGATGGACGGCTGGCGGTCCCGTTTGGACGGTCTGACCTCACGGGAAGCCGTGGCGCTGCTGGCTTTGGACGCTCCGGACGCCCTCGCCGGCCTCGGCCTCGGCACCGCCGTGGCGGCCGCGCACGCGAAGGTCTCGGCCGGCCTGCCGCGCGAGCTGCGGGAGCAGGCCGAGACGGTGGCCGCCCGGTTCCACCTCGACGCTCCCGCCTGGTTCCGCCCGACCGACGAGGCGGCCGCGTTGCCCGCGGTCGCCCGCGCGGTGTGGTCGCAGCGACGCCTGGAAATCCAGTACCAGCGCCGGGACAAAACCGCGTCACGGGTGCTGGAGCCGCTGGGCCTCGTCCTCAAGGCCGGGGTCTGGTACCTCGTGGCCCGGGTTCCGGGCGCGGGGCTGCGCACGTACCGGGTGTCGCGGATCCTCGCCGTCGAGGAGCTGGGCACCGCGTTCGAGCGGCCGGCCGATTTCGACCTGGCGCTGTGGTGGCGCGAGTCTTCGGCGGAGTTCGAGAAGGTCGCGCTGCCGTTGCGGGTGCGGGTGCGGCTCGACCCGTCGGCCGTCAGCGGACTGCGGCGGGTGTTCGGCGCCGAGCACCTGGCCGAGGTGCTCGTCTCCCTCGGTCCACGCGACGCCGAAGGCCGGGCCGAGGCCGAACTCACCCTGGAGAGCCACCAGATCGCCGTCGGCCAGATCGTCTCGCTCGGGCCCGGCGCGGAAGTCCTCGACCCGCCGGAGGTGCGGGCGGCGGTGGCCGGGATCGGCGCCGCCATCGCCGCCCGCAACGCCTGACCTACCGGTACCCGGTGGTGTCCGGGTCCTTGCCGGCGTCCTGGACCTCGACGACGTAACGCCAGGCGTCCGGGCGGCTGCCGTCCAGATCGTCGACGCCGTAGTGCGCGGCGAGCTGACCGCTGGACAACGTCTGCCCGCTCCAGCTGTGCCGGTCCGGGTCGGCGGCGAGGGCGGCCACCGTGCGGCCCGCGAAGGTCGGCGTCTCCGAGATGGCGAAGTACGGCTCTCGCGCCGTCGCGTCACGCCAGTTCTCCTCCGTGACGCCGTAGATGTCGAGCATCGCCTCCGAACGCAGCCAGCCCGGGGTGAAGGCGACGGCCGTGCAGCCGTGCGAAGCAAGCTCCGCCGCTTCGCCGATGGCGAGCAGATGCGCGGAGGCCTTCGCGATGTAGAAGGGCAGCGAAGTCCCTTCGCGGTACTTCGCGTTGTACTCGGCCGTGCCGTCGGTCAGCTCGACCACCAGGCCCTTGCGCCGGATCACCAACGGCAGCAGGTGATGGCTGGTGATCAGGTGCGCGTCGATGCCGAGCCGGATCATGCGCAGGCCCGCGTCCAGGGAGTGCTCCCACACCGGCTTCGCCCATTCCAGGTGGTGGTCGCCGCCCCACAGGCCGTCGACGAGCAGGTCCAGGCCGCCGCGTTCCCGCTCGATCCGGGCCGCCAGCGCGGCGACCTCGTCGCTCTCCAGGTGATCCACCCGCACCGCGACACCCTCGCCGCCGGCCGCCTCGATCAGCTCGACCGTCCCGTCGATCGTCTCCGGACGGTCCACTTCGGACCGTTGGCGTCGCGTCGAGCGCCCGGTCACGTAGACGAACGCCCCGGCTCGGGCCAGCTCGACCGCGATGGCCCGGCTCGCGCCGCGCGTGCCGCCCGCCACCAGCGCGACCTGGCCCGCCAATTCCGTGCCCATCTTCACGTCCCCTTCCGTAGTCGGTCGGGGTCCACTCTCGGGCCGAACCCTGACAGCCACTGTCCGGGTTTCCGTGATTGCCTGTGCGGCTCCTGTGCCTTGCTGTGAGAAGCCGGTGAACGGGACTCATCCGGGCCCCCGCGGCGGTTAATGGAAGTGTGGATGCGACAACGGCGGGACTGGTGGTGCTGTTCGTCGTCTCGCTGGTGCCCTTGCTGCCCACCGAGGTGACGATCCTCGGCATGGGCATCGCCGCGGCGCAGGGCGGGACTTCGCTCGCCGCCGTGATCGCGGTCGGGACCGCCGGCTGCCTCGTGTCCGACCAGGCGTTGTACGCGCTGGGCCGGTACGGCGGCAGCCGTGTGCTGGAACGCATCGGCCGCCGCCGCAAGCTCGCCGCCGGCCTCGAATGGCTGGACGGGCGCCTCCAACAGCACCCGCGCCCGGTGCTCGTCGTCGCGCGCTGGCTGCCGTCCGGCGGCACTGTCGGTGCTCTGCTGGCCGGCTCGCTGTGCTGGCCGAGGGGCGAGTTCTTCACCGCGTCGGCCGTGGGGGTCACGCTCTGGACGTCGTACGTCGCCTTCCTCGGCTACGCCGGCGGCCAGCTCATCACCGAACCCGGGATCAGCCTGCTGCTCTCCCTCGGCGTCGCGCTGATCCTGGGTTCGGCCATCACCTACGGCATCCGCCGCGGCGCCAGCGCTTCGAGGACCTGAGCCGGCTCGGCGCGCGCGGTGTAGTCCGGCTGGACGTCGATGAACCGGATCGTGCGGCCGGGCTCGACGACCAGCACGGCCGGGTGTGGCAGCTCCCAGCTCCCGTCGCCGTTGCGCTCGGCCAGGTCGGCGCCGGCGCCGGTCATCGCCGCCCGCACCTCCTCCGTCGGCTGGAAGGTGATGCCGAGGCCGCGGGCCACGAGGTTGCCGACGTCGGACAGCACGGCGTACTCCAGCTCGTTGGCCTCCCGCATGCTCAGCGAGCCGTCGGGTGCCTGCGGGCTGATCGCCACGAGCGGCACGCCTTGCTCCTTCAACGCGGGCAGCAGATCTTGTTGGTACGCGCGCAAAGCGACGTTGCAGTACGGGCACCAGGCGCCGCGGTAGAAGACCAGCACGGCGGGCCCGTCGGCGACCAGCGCGCTGAGCGCGACCTCGCCGCCGGCCGCGTCGGGCAGGGTGAAGTCGTCCATCCGTTCACCGGCCTTGGCGAACTTGTCCCGCTCGGCGACCCGCACCGATCGTTCCTGGTCGGCGGAAAAGACCTCGCCCACCTCGCTCGGCAGCAGCTCCTTGGCCTTCTCCTTCAGGCCGGTTAAAGCATCCCGCAGTGCTTCGGCCACGAGTGGCCCCCTTCGGTTGTACTGATTGGTACAGTGGCATCGAATGTACTATCTGGTACATGGAGGCGCAACCAACCGTGGCCGTCACGGCGCACGGACGGCGGACCCGCGACGCGATCGTCGACGCGGCCGCGCAGCTGATGTACGTCAACGGGGTCTCGGGCACGAGCGTCGACAAGGTGCTGGCCGCGAGCGGGGCCGGGAAATCGCAGATGTACCACTACTTCAAGAACAAGGACCAGCTGGTCGAGGCGGTGATCGACCGGTACCTGGAGGAGATCCTCGGCAAGCAGCCGACCATCCGCGAGCTGAAGTCGTGGCCGGATTTCGACCGCTGGGCCGAGCAGGTCCTCTCGCTGCACCGCGGCCCGTCGGGCCCGATCGCCTGCCCCCTGGGCAACATCGCGGGCGAACTGGGCGACGACCCGCGCGTGCGCGCCTTGCTGGACCGCGCCTACCTGGAGTGGGAGTCCCACCTCACGAACGGCCTGAACACCTTGCGTGACAACGGTTCCCTGCACCCTGATGCGGATCCGGCGCGCCTCGCCCAGGCCGTGATGACATGCCTGCAGGGCGGCCTGCTGCTCGGCCACATCCGCAACGACATCACTCCGATCGAGGACGCGCTGCGGATAGCTGTGGCGCATCTGCGGAGTCACGCGATCTGAGCCGGTTCGCCTTGCGGCGCCGGCGGGTTTGCGGGCGAAGCTGGAGGAGGCCCGGCAAGCGCAAGGCAAACAGGGTTACCCGGCGTTACGCGGTCAGGATCGTTACCTCCGCGCGTAACTCGTCGATCACCGTCGCCACCGCGGGACGAGCCAGCGCACCAATGCGGCAGACCACCTCGATCAGCCGCGCCGCACGGATCCCGGCCAGCGGGCGACCGACCAGGCCACTACCCCGCCGAGTGTCCATTGTGTACCGAGGCATCAACGCGATCCCATGCCCAGCCGCCACGAGCCGCTCCGTGATACGGAAGTCGTTGATGCGCTGGACGATCTGCGGCCGTACCCCGGTGCGGACCGTGAGTGAGCGCAGCACGTCGTCGACCGGGAAGCCGTGGTCGACGCTGATCCAGCGTTCGTCGGCGAGGTCGGCGAGGTCCACGCGGCGGCGGCGCGCCAGGTGGTGCCCGGTCGGGAGCGCGACGTCGAGCGGCTCGCGCAGCAGCGGGACCACCTCGAGCCGCTCGGACCGGAACTCCGGCGCGTGCTCGTCGCGGTGCGCCACGACGATGTCGTAGTCCGCGACCAGGCCCGGCACTTCCGGGGGCGTCATGTCGACATCGCGGACGTCCACCTCCAGCCCCTCGTGCGCGGCGACGCGGCGGAGCAGCCCGGGCAGCAGCATCAGGCCGGCCGACTGGAAGATCGCGATCCGCACCCGCCCCCGCGGCGCACTGCGGTAGGTGTCCAGCTCCGACTCGGCGCGGTCCAGCGCGGCCAGCACCTCGTCGGCGCGCGCGACCAGCGCGCGGCCCGCGTCCGTGAGGCGGAGGCCGCGGCCCGCCGGCTCCGTCAACGCGATGCCGACCTCGCTCTGCAACCCCCGCAACTGCTGCGACACCGCGGACGGCGAACAGTGCAGCGCCTGCGCGGCCGCCGTCACGCTGCCGCGGTCGGCGAACTCACGCAGCATCCGCAGTCTTCCCAGGTCCACGGGGTCAGCCTAGTTGAAGCAGAACTACAAGGTCAGTGCAGATATTCTCGCTGGTCCTTCACGGTCGTGGTCGGCAGAGTGGGGGCATGCCCGCTCGTGACCGTCTGCTCGCCGTGTTCGTCGCCGTCCTGTGGGGCTGCAACTTCCTCGCCATCCACGCCACTCTCGGCCAGTTCCCGCCGATGTTCGCCGGCGCGCTGCGCTTCGTGGTGATCGCGATCCCGACGCTGCTGTTCGTGCCGTGGCCACGCGTGAAACTGCGTTACCTGCTCGGTTACGGCCTGGGCTTCGGCACCGGCCAGTTCGCCTTCCTGTTCGTCGCGATGGACACCGGCATGCCGACCGGGCTCGCGTCGCTGGTGCTGCAGGCCTCGGCGCCGTTCACCGTGCTGCTCGGCGCGGTCCTGCTGCGCGAGCGCGTCTCGGCCCGGCAGCTGATCGGCATCCTGCTGGCCGTCGCGGGCATGACGGCGATCGCCTGGCAGCAGGCGGGCCACGCCGCGCTGCTGCCGGTGATCCTGACCCTGCTGGCCGCGCTGAGCTGGGCGTTCGGCAACCTGAGCATGCGCCGCGCGGAGCCGGACAACCCGCTGCACCTGACGTTGTGGATGTCGGTGGTGCCGCCGTTGCCGATGTTCGCGCTGTCACTGCTGCGGGAGGGCCCGGCCGCGCAGTGGCACTCGCTGACCACCCTCGGCACCCCGACCGGCCTGCTCGGCCTCGCCGGCCTGGCCTACGTGGTCCTGCTCGGCACGGTCGTCGGCTCAGGCATCTGGACCACGTTGATGCGCCGCAACCCGGCGGGCGTGGTCGCGCCGTTCTCGCTGCTGGTGCCGGTGGTCGGGCTGACGGCTTCGTACTTCTTGCTGAACGAGCGGCCGAGTGCACTGGAGATCGTGGCGGCGGCCGTGGTCATCGGCGGGGTGCTGGTCGGGTCCCTGCGGCGGAAGCCGGTTTCCCGATTGGAGGAGGACCTTCTTCCGGCGAACGCCTGAAGCTCAGGCGACCGCGTCGTCCTTCTCGGCCGGAGTCTCCTCATGCGTACGGGACATGCGCTTCTTCAGCACCAGCGTCACGACCAGCCCGATGACCAGCGCGGCACCGAGCCCGGCCCACTGGAAGCCCTTCAGCCACTTGTCCGCGACGACGCCCAGGTAGTAGATCAGCGCGGTGGTGCCGCCGGCCCAGATGATGCCGCCGAGGGCGTTCGCGATGAGGAAGCGGGGGTAGTGCATGTTCAGGGAGCCGGCGAGGGGGCCGGCCAGAATGCGCAGGACCGCGACGAAACGGCCGAAGAACACGGCCCACATGCCGCGTTTGTGGAACATCCGCTCGGCGTTCGCGATGTGCTGGGGGCCGAAATGCTTGGGGAATTTGCGGCCGGCCCAGTCGAACAGCCGTTTGCCGCCCTTTTTGCCGATCAGATAACCGATGCTGTCGCCGATGATGGCGCCCGCGCTGGCCAGCGCGCCGATCCAGAGCGGGTTCAGGCCGCTGTGCGACGAAGCCAGCAGAGCGGCGCTGACCAGCACGATCTCGCCGGGCAGCGGGATGCCGAGGCTCTCCACCATCACCACGAGGCCCACCAGCAGATAGACCGACAGCGGAGGGATCGCCTCCAGCACGTGGTCGATGTTCACTTGCCCTACCCCCTGCGCCTTGCCGGTTTCGTGCCGTTCTCCCGCAGCGTACCGGGGTCGGAGCAGCCCGGCGTCAACCTTCAGTCGGGGGTGGGGTCCTCCTTGGGTCAGGGTTTTCCGGACAAACAACGCAAAGCACGTGATTCGAGGTACCGCTGCTCCGGCGCGCTCAACGTCCGCTGGGCCGCCTTCGCGTAGTACTCACCCGCACCCGCCCGGTCGCCCGACTGCTCGAGTAAATGCGCCCGGACGACGTCGGCGCGGTAGTGCCCGGACGGTTCCAGCGCGTCGAGCTCCGCCAGCGCGGCGGCCGGTCCCGAGACCTCCGCCAGCGCGACGAGCCGGTTCAGCGTCACCATCGGCCCGGGCGCGACCTGGCACAGGAGGTCGTACAGCAGCAGGATCTGCGGCCAGTCCGTCTCGGCGGCCGTCGGCGCTTCGTCGTGCACCGCGGCGATCGCGGCCTGCAGCTGGTATGGGCCGACGGGCGCCGTCGCGAGTGCGTGCGCGATCAGCGAGGCGCCCTCCGCGATCGCGCCGGAGTCCCAGAGCGAGCGGTCCTGCTCCGCGAGGGGGACAGTCGTGCCGCCCGGGCCGACGCGGGCCGGGCGGCGCGCGTCGGTGAGCAGCATCAGCGCGAGCAGGCCGGTGACCTCGCCGTCGTCCGGGAGCAGGGCGTGCAGCTGGCGCGCCAAGCGGATGGCCTCGGCCGTCAGCTCGACGCGGCCGACCTCGGCACCGGCGCTGGCCGTGTGTCCTTCGGTGAAAATCAGGTACAGCACCTGCCGCACGGCCGCGATCCGCGACGGCCGCTCGTCCTCCGGCGGCAGGCTGAACGCCGCCCCCTTCACGCGCTGCTTGGCGCGGCTGATGCGCTGGCCGATCGTCGATTCCGGCACCAGGTACGCGCGCGCGATCTCGGCCGTGGTCAGCCCGCCGACCGCCCGCAGAGTCAAAGCGACCTGCGACGGCCGGGTCAGCTCCGGGTGACAGCAGAGCAGCAGCAACGTGAGCGTGTCGTCGACTGCGGGCGCCGGGTCCGGATCCGGCGGCGCCAGGGCGTACACCGCCTCCTCGCGCCGCTGCCGCGCCGAATCGCGGCGCCACAACTCGATCCGGCGCCGCGAAGCCGTGGTGATCAGCCACGCCTTCGGGTTGTCCGGCACGCCGTCGCGCGGCCACTGCACGGCCGCCGCGAGCAGGGCTTCCTGCACTGCGTCCTCACACGTGTCGAACCCGCCGTACCGCCGCACGAGCACGCCCACGACCTGCGGCGCCAACTCCCGCAGCAGGCCTTCGATCACAGCTCGAAGCCGACGTCGCCGGTCAGCCCCATCACCGGCCGGACCTCGATCGTCGCGTACGGCGCCTCCGGAATCCGCGCGGCGATCTCCAGCGCCCGCTCCTGGGTCTCGCATTCCAGCAGGTAAACGCCCGCGAGCTGCTCCTTGATCTCCGCGAACGGCCCGTCGGTGGTGCTCACCCGGTCCTCGCGCACGATCACCTGCTTCGTCAGCTCCGGCGCGGCCAGCCGCTCGGACACGATGCGCTCGCCGGACGCGTCCAGCTCCTCGTTGAACTCCACGTACGCGCGCAGGCCCGCGGCTTTCTGCTCGTCGCTCATGCCGGCCCACGCCGAACGCGACGCCGGGTTGCCGTAGATCAGGACCAGGTACTTCATCGGGTGCCTCCTCGAAATCTCGGTCACACGGGATGTCGAAGCGGCGGGCGCGGTCTCGACGTCCTGGGTGAAGGTAGCCCCGAGAAACCAGGAGAGCATCGAAATGGCCGAGAACGAGATCCGCGAGCTGCTGGCCGACCGCACCGCCGCCATGCACGACAAGGACCCGGAACGCCTGGTGGCGGGGTACGCGGACGGCGCCGTGAAGTTCGACCTCGCCCCGCCGCTGCGCAACACCGGCGCGTCGGCGGAGTTCCTGGAGAAGTGGTTCGGCACCTTCGCGGGCCCGCTGACCTACGAGTACCACGACGTCGAGGTGACCGAATCCGGCGAGCTGGCCTTCGCGACCAGCCTGGCGAAGATGTCCGCGGTGCCGGCCGGGATGAGCGCGCCGTTCACGCTCTGGTTCCGCTCGACGCTGTGCTTCCGCCGCGTCGACGGCGCCTGGCGCATCGTCCACGAGCACAACTCGACGCCGTTCCACATGGACGGCTCGTTCCGGGCCGCGGTCGAGCTCCAGCCCTGAAAAGCCGTCAAGGCCTCCTTACCTGCGTCGGACGCGGGTAAGGAGGCCTTGACGGACCATCTGCCTGGTACTAAAGGATTTCCGTGACCGAGCCGATGTCCGGCGGGCCGCCGCCGGGGTTCAGCGCCCCGGTCAGCTCCACCAGCTCCGGCTCCACCTCGTGCGGGGTGATGCGCCCGTCGCGGATGTCCTCGGCGTAGTGGCAGGCCACGCGGTGGCCGGCGCCGATCTCGCGCAGCTGCGGCCGGTCCGTGTCGCACAGGCTGGCCTGCCGCCACGGGCACCGCGTGTGGAAGCGGCAGCCCGACGGCGGGTTGGCCGGCGAGGGCAGGTCGCCCGCCAGCAGGATCTGCTCGCGGGTGTCCTCCACGACCGGGTCCGGCACCGGGATGGCCGAGAGCAGCGCCCGGGTGTACGGGTGCAGCGGGTTCTCGTACAGCTCGGCCGCCGTGGTCTCCTCGACCAGCGCGCCCAGGTACATCACGCCGATCCGGTCGGAGATGTGCCGCACCACGGCGAGGTCGTGCGCGATCACCAGGTAGGTCAGGCCCAGCTCGTCCTGCAGGTCCTCCAGCAGGTTGACCACCTGCGCCTGCACCGACACGTCCAGCGCGGACACCGGCTCGTCGGCCACGATCAGGTCCGGCTCGACCGCCAGGGCCCGCGCGATGCCGATGCGCTGGCGCTGGCCGCCGGAGAACTCGTGCGGGTACTTCCGCAGCGAGGTCTCGGGCAGGCCGACCGCGCCCAGCAGCTCGCGCAGCCGCGCGTCGGTGGCCGCCTTGTCCTGGTCGAGGCCGTGCGCGTGCATGCCCTCGAGCAGGATCGACTCGACCGACTGGCGCGGGTCGAGGCTGGACATCGGGTCCTGGAAGATCATCTGCATCCGGCGCCGGGCCTTGCGCAGCTTCTCGCCCTTGAGCTGGGCGACGTCGGTGCCGTCGAAGACCACCTTGCCGGCCGTCGGCTCGTTCAGCCGCAGGATCGCCCGGCCGAGCGTGGACTTGCCGCAGCCGGACTCGCCGACCAGCCCGTACGTCTCGCCGCGGCGGATCGCCAGGTCCACGCCGTCCACGGCATACACATGGCCGACCGTGCGGTCGATCACGACGCCGCGCTTGATCGGGAAGTGCACCTTGAGGTCGGTGACCTCGAGCAGCACCTCGGTCTTCGACTCGGTCATCGGGTCCCCCCTCCGGCGGCCACGGCGGGCTTGACCGGGTTGTGGCAGCGCAGCAGGCCGTGGTGATCAGGGACCAGCTCCGGCGAGCGCTCCTGGCACACCGGCAGTGCGTTGGGGCAGCGGGGCGCGAACGCGCACCCGTTGTCCCACGGGATGTTGTCGGACACCGAGCCCTGGATCGGCACCAGCTTCTCGCCCCGGCCCTGGTCCAGGCGCGGGATCGAGGACAGCAGGCCGTGGGTGTACGGGTGCCGCGGCTCGGCGAACAGCGCGTGCCGCTCGGCCCGCTCCACGATCCGGCCGCCGTAGAGCACGTTCACCTCGTCGCAGAGTCCCGCGACCACACCGAGGTCGTGCGTGATCATGATCAGCGCGGTGCCGGTGTCCTGCACCAGTTCCCGCAGCAGCGCGAGGATCTGGGCCTGGATGGTGACGTCGAGCGCGGTGGTCGGCTCGTCCGCGATGAGCAGCCGCGGCCGGCAGGCGAGCGCGATCGCGATCAGCGCGCGCTGGCGCATCCCGCCCGAAAGCTGGTGCGGGTACTCGGAAAGCCGCCGGGCCGGGTCGGGGATGCCGACCTTGTCGAGCAGCTCCGTCGCCTCGATCTTGGCTTTGCTGCGCGAAAGCCCACGGTGCCGTTCGAGCACCTCGGTGATCTGCAGCCCGATCGGGATCACCGGGTTCAGCGAGGACAGCGGGTCCTGGAACACCATGCCCAGGTCGCGGCCGCGCCGGTCCCGCATCTCGCGGTCGGAGATCTTCATCAGGTCGGTGCCCTCGAAGGACACCGAGCCGCTGACCTTGTTGCCGCGCTTGGCCAGCAGCCGCATGATCGCCAGCGACGTCACGGACTTGCCGCAGCCGGACTCGCCGACCAGGCCGACCGTCTGGCCGGGCTCGACGTCGAAGCTGACGCCGTCGACCGCGGTGAACGGCTTCTCGCCGCGGCGCTGGAACACGACCTTGAGGTCGCGGACTTCGAGGAGTGGCACGCCGTTCACCGCCGGTTCTTCGGGTCGAGGGCTTCACGCAGGGACTCGCCGAGCAGCGTGAACCCGAGCGCCACCACGATGATCGCGATGGCCGGGTAGTAGGCGAGCTCGGGGCGGATGTCGAGGAACTGGCGCGAGGCGTTGCCCAGCATCAGCCCCCACTCCGCGCGGGTCGGGTCGGGATCGCCGAGGCCGAGGAACGACAGCGCCGCGGCCTCGAGGATCGCGGTGGCCAGCGTCAGCGTGGCCTGCACGATCACCGGGCCCAGCGAGTTCGGCAGCATGTGCCGGAAGACGATCGTCGTGCGCTTCACGCCCAGCGAGGTCGCGGCCAGCACGTGGTCGGCCTCCCGTTGCGCGAGCATGGAACCACGCAGCAGCCGGGCGAACACCGGCACGCCGATGATCGACACGGCCAGGATCACCGTCCACTGGCTCGGCTTCGCGAACAGCGCCGCGATCGAAACGGCCAGCAGCAGCGAGGGGAACGACAGCAGCACGTCGACCAGTCGCATGAGGACGGTGTCGACCCAGCCGCCGAAGGCGCCCGCGAGACCGCCGATGATCACCCCGAGCAGCACACCGATCAACGTGGCCAGCACGCCGACCAGCAGCGTCTGCTGCGCGCCGACCAGCAGCCGGGACAGGAAGTCGCGGCCGAAGTCGTCGACGCCGAGCGGGAAGCCGGGCTGCGCGCCGGGGATGATGCCCCGGCCGAGCTGGACCTGGTCCTGCAGGTACCGCGTCTGCGGGTCCTTCGGGGCCAGCAGCGGCGCGAAGATCGCCAGCAGCACGAACAGCAGCGTGATCGCCGCGCCGGTGATCGCCACCGGGCTGCGCAGCATCCGCCGCAGGGCCTCGGCGCCGAGGCTGCGCCCGCTCGCGCTCGCCGCGGCGAGCTTGTCGATCGGTTCCTTCTTCTTGTTCAGCAGAGTGTTCATCGCACACGCACCCTCGGGTCGATGATCCCGTACGAGACGTCGACCAGCATGTTGACCAGCACGTACACCAGCGCCCCGAACAGCAGCAGCGCCTGCAGCCGTGGATAGTCACGCCGTTCGATGCCTTCGGCGAGCAGGAACCCGAGGCCGCGGAAGTTGAACACCCGCTCGGTCAGCACCGCGCCGCCGAGCAGCGCGCCGGTCTGCAGGCCGATGGTCGTGACCACCGGCAGCAGGGCGTTGCGCAGAACATGCCGCGTCCGCACCACTTGCTGGGTCAGGCCCTTCGAGTTGGCGGTGCGGATGAAGTCCTCGTTGAACACCTCGAGGACCGATGCCCGGGTGATCCGCGTGATCACCGCGAGCGGGATCGTGGCCAGCGCGAACGCCGGCAGGATCAGGTGCTTGATCGCGTCCCAGACCGCGTCCCACTCGCTGGTCATGATGCCGTCGAGGATGGCGAAGTTGGTGATGCTGGTGGCGTCGATGCCCGGCGCCTGACGGCCCTGCGAAGGCAGGCCGAGCGGCGTCGCCAGCAGGTCCTGCATGGTGTAGCCGAGGAAGAACACCGGCACCGCGACCCCGATCAGGGTCAGCACGATGATGACGTTGTCCAGCGCGCCGCCGCGGTAGCGCGCGGCCAGGTAGCCGAACGGCACGCCCAGGATGACCGCGATGAGCATCGCGGAGACGCCGAGCTCGATCGTGGCGGGCAGGAACGTGCCGATCTCCGACATCACCGGCTGCGCGGAGACCAGCGAGTTGCCGAAGTCGCCGGTGACGGCGCGGCCGAGGAACTTGAAGTACTGCAGGATGATCGGCTGGTCGAGGCCGAGCACGTGGTTGAGGCTCGCGATTTTCTCCGGCGTCGCCTTGTCCCCCAGCAACGCGGCCGCGGGGCCGCCAGGCAGGGAACGCAACCAGGCGAACACCAGAATGGACAGGATGAGCAGCGTCGGAATCGCTTGTAGCACCCGACGCACGAGGAAACGGAGCACTTGCAGTCCTTTGTAAACCAGCCCGGGAACGTAGGCCAAAGGGCAGGCGCGGTGGCACCTGCCCTTTGGCCTGGCTGTTCAGCAGTCCACGTCAGCCGAGGATGACGTTGTTGAATCGTTCGTCGGTGAGCGGGCTGGCCACCACACCCTTGATCTTCGGCCCGACCACGATGGCCGGCGTCGGGTACGCGATCGGGATGGCGGGCAGGTACTCCATGATCTGCTGGTTCGCCGCCTGGTACGCCTTGGCGTGCTGGTCGCCCGGGGGCGCCGCGTCGGCGGCCGAAAGCGCGGAGAACAGCTGCGGGTTGTTGAAGCCGAATTCCGTCTTCTCGCGGCCGAAGAACGTGCCTACGAAGTTGCCCGCGTCGTTGTAGTCACCGGTCCAGCCGAGCAGGTGGATGTCCTGCTTGCCGAACTTCTGGACGTCGTCCTTGTACCCGCCGTTCCACGGCTCCGCGACCGGCTGGACCGTGATGCCGATGGCCTTGAGGTCCTCGGAGATCGCGGTGAACGTGTCTGCCGGGTTCGGCATGTAGGGCCGGGTGACCTCGGTCGGGTAGTAGAACTTCAGCGTCAGGTTCGACGCGCCGGCGTCGGCCAGCAGCTGCTTGGCCTTCGCCGGGTCGTACGGGTACTTGGTGACGTCGTCGGTGTAGCCCGAGACGGCCTTGGGCACGAACTCGGTGGCGACCTCGGACCCCTCGGCCAGCTTCGAGGTGACGAACTGCTGCCGGTTGATGCCGTAGGCCAGCGCCTGGCGGACCCGCACGTCCTTCAGCTTCGGGTTGCCCGCCTGGTTGATGCCCAGGTACAGCACGTTGAACGAGGGGCGGATGAGCACCTGCTCGCCCTCGTTGCGCAGCAGGCCGTAGTCGGCGGGCGCCGGGAAGTCGTAACCCTGGATGTCGCCGGCCTTGAGGGCCTGCTTGCGGGCGTTCTCGTCCGGGATGACCTTGAAGACGAGCTTGTCGAGCTTGGCCGGCTCGGCGCTGCTGTCGTTGCGGACCAGCGTGATCTCGCCCTTGCCCTGGTCCCAGCTCTCGAACTTGAACGGGCCGGTGCCGGTCACGTGCTTGTACGCGTAGTCGCTGTAGGAGAACGAGTCCCCGGACTGCGTGACCTTGTCCGCGTTGTACTGCTTCAGCGCGGTCGGGCTCTGCATCGCGAACGAGGGCAGCGTGAACGCGGCCGGGAACGCACCCTTGGCCTTGTTCAGGTTCAGCACCGCGGTGCCGGCGTCCTTCGCCTCGCAGCTCTTGTAGACCGGGGCGCCGCCCGCGTCGCCTTCGTTCTTGGCGAAGCCCTCGAAGACGTCGCCGTAGTAGATCATCTGGCTCTGGGCGGCGGCGCCCTTCATGTTGAACCAGCGGTCGAAGTTGAAGCAGACCGCCGCGGCGTCGAACGGGGTGCCGTCGCTGAACTTGACCCCGGACTTGAGGGTGAAGGTCCAGGTCTTGCTGTCGTTGCTCGGCTCCCACTTGGTGGCGAGCGAGGGCTCGAGCTCAGCGGTGCCGGGCTTGTTCTGGATCAGCGTGTCCAGCATCTGCCGGGTGATCCGGAACGTCTCGCCGTCGTCGTTGAAGGCCGGGTCGAACATCTTCGGGTTGCCGGTGTCGCCGAAGACCATCGTGCCACCGGAGCCACCGCCTCCGGCTTGGTCGCGCTGGGACTGCGCGCACCCGGTCAGCGAAACCGCGAGCGCTCCGGCGAGCCCGATCAGGGCAGCACGGCGCGTTCGGGTCAGCCGCAATAACTGCATCTGGCACCCCTTGGGAATGTTCGGGTCATAGTCACCGTCCGGTCGGTCAGTCGGGATGACCCCGGACGATCGGTGTGCTCGCCGACACTAGCGGGAACTCGGCCCGCACTTAAGCACGTGAGGTTACGATCGCGCTACTTACAGGCCAAAATGAGCGCAAACAGTCCGGAATTGTGCACAGTGCGTAGCGGTTTTCGGGGGTTTCGCACCAGGAGTGCCGAGTTCGCTACCCAAATGGCCTAGGGCTTTGGTGGGGCCGCGGCGACTGGTCTGAACCGATCCGGACGGCGCGTGACGATCAGGGCAGGCGCGCGCCGGGCAGCCGGACCGCCGCCGCGTCCCGGGTGCCGTCCACGGCGAACCAGCCGCGTTCGAACAGCTGCCACTTCCGCAATTCGGCGCGATGGGCCTCGCCGTCCCGTGCGACGGCGGCCGCCAGCCGTCCGGCCTCGGTGCCGCCTTCGACCCAGCACAGCAGGGAAAGCAGCGGCCGCACGGAGCGCCGGCCGCAGGAAACCCCTTCCAGGACAAGGACCTCCGGGACTTCGACGCGCACGCGCGCGCCCGGCCGGGGGACGCCGGTGGACCAGTCCATTCGGCGGTATGAACCACTCCGTCCGGCCGCCAGCGGGTCCAGCACACCCGAGACCAGCCGCGGCCACCACGAAACCGGGGAAGTCCAGGTGGCGAAGGAATCCGTGGTCACCAGCGCTGCTCGCGAGCCCAGCAGAGAAAGCGCTTCACGCGCCGCGGTCGACTTCCCGGCGCCGGACGGCCCGTCGAAGGCGAGCACACGAATGCCGCCCAGCCGAGGCGGGGCGGCGTCGAGTCGGTCGATCAGCGCACGCGTGCGGGGCTCACTTCGGGCAGGCCCTTGACGTTGTCCGGGGTCGCGGTCTTGTCCTCCAGCGCGGCGATGCGGGTTTCGAGCTCGCGCTTGGTGTCCTCGAGTTCGCAGCGCAGCAAGGCGATCTCCTCGACGGAGGTCCGGACCTCTTCCTCGAGGTGCCCGACCTCGGTGGACAGGTGCAGCGCGACCAGTGCCAGCACCACGCCGGCCAGGAGGAACACGAAGTTCGACGGCGTCTGCACGCCGGTGATCTTCGCCAGGAACTCGGCGGCCTGCGGGATGACCGCCAGCACCACCACGCCCACGGCGACCACGAGCCACACGCCCGCGTACTTCTCCCGCAGCTTGCGGCGCCGCATCATCTCGAGGACGACGAACAGCACCAGGCATGCGACGACGATGCTGAGTACCCGCCAGCCGGCCATGAAATCCCCTTACGCTGCGTCGGACGAGTCGACGGACGGACGGCGGCGGACCAGCGCGAGCAGCAGGGCCAGGCCCGCGCGGCCGAGGTACACCGCCGATTTCACCGGTGAGTGGCTGGGCGTGCCGCCCGCGCGCTCGCGCATGATCACCGGGATCTCGGCGATCACCAGCTTCGCGCGGATCGCCATCACCAGCGACTCCACCGTGTCACCGAGGTACTCGGCCGGGTAATACGAAGCGAACAGCCGGATGGCCTTCGGGCCCATGGCCTTGAACCCGGACGTGACGTCGGTGATCTTCCGGCGGGCGAGCCGCGAGAACACCAGCGAAAGCGCCACCATCGCGTACTTGCGCGGGCCACTGGCCTTGTACGCGCCCTTGCCCGCGAACCGCGAGCCGATCACGATGTCGGCTTCGTCCAGCCCGGCCAGCAGCGCGCCGACCTCTTCCGGGTCGTGCTGGCCGTCGGCGTCCACCTGGACCACGACGTCGTACCCGCGCGCGGCGGCGTACCGGAAGCCGGTGCGCATCGCGCCGCCGACCCCGAGGTTGACCGAGAGCCGGGCCACTTCGGCGCCGGCGGCCCGGGCGAGCCGGGCCGTGTCGTCCACCGAACCGTCGTCCACGACCAGGATGTCCATGTCCGGCAAGGACGCTCTGACCTGGGCGATGACGGACCCGACACTGGCCTGCTCGTTGAGCGCAGGCATCACGATGAGCACGCGTCGGGTGTGCACGGACGTAGTGGACACGGAGATCACTCTAGCTTCTTACTGCCCGTGAGGGCGGTCGGACCCGGAGGAGGCGCCCGCCGCGACGACGCCCTGCTGGCCCTCGATCTGGTAGATCGTGGCCCCGTCGTTGCGGAACACCTCGTGGAACTCGGGACCAGGGGCGACGCGCGCGACGCCGACCGACCGTTCGGCCGTGGGCGTGACCATTCCCTTGCCCACGATCACGTAGCGCACGTGCAGGTCGGTGAGGTCCTTGCGTACCTGTGGGTATTTGTCGATGTCGTCGAGCCACACGCTGAGGTAGCCGGCCTTGCTGGTCGGGTCGGCGCCGTAGAAGGTCCACTCGACCGGGGTGACGCCCGCCAGCGCGTACATCCACACCGAGCCGTCGGCCTTGTCGTTCATCACGGGCTCGCCGGGCGCGGTGTGCTGGGCGAGCCAGGTGTACGCGGCTTCTTCGGCCTTCGACACCGTGGGGCCGTTGCCGTAGTTGATTTCCATCCGCGAGGCGTTGCGGCCGATGTAGCCACCACGGCTCAGGCCGCCGAGCACGATGCCGACCAGCAGGGCGCCGACCAATGCGAGCGTCGCGGGCTTGAGGTGGACGCGGGTACCCACCTTGGCGGCGAACCAGCGGCCCGCGGTGTCCACGAACTCGCCGAACGCCACCGCGCCGGCCAGCGGGACCAGCGCGGCGATGCGCCAGTGGTCGTTGTAGAAGATGCCGGTGAGGGTGTGGACCAGCGGCGTCTCCAGCGAGACGGTGGCCGCGAACAGGCCGCCGAACACGATGTACGCGCCCACCATCCACATCATCCGGCGGCGCTTGACCAGCAGGAAGACGCCGATCAGGGCGGGCACGCCGATCCACCACTGTGGGAAGTCGGCCATCGGGGAGAACGTGATCGTCTCGCCGATGCCACCGCTCACCGTCGCCTCGGTCGCCCAGGTCGCACTGGTCACACCGCCCGCGTTGTACAGCGAAGGCAGCACCAGCGGCACACCGAGCACGGCGGCCAGCACCACGGTCCAGATGAGCGAGGCCCGGGAGCGGCGCCAGTCGATCTTCTCCCAGTGGAACAGCACCGCGAGCAGGATCAGGATGAAGTAGACCGCGATGACGAAAACGAGGCTGGTGTGCAGGCCGGTGAGGCCCGCGACGCCGACGCCGATCGCGACCGGGCCCGCGATGCCACGCGGGGAGAGCAGGTGCTTCGCCAGCGCGAGCATGGCGGGGACCATCGCGACACCCGCGACGTACGGCCACAACGGACCGCGCCACAGCGAGTCGTACGGGAACGCGGTGAACCAGGTGGTGACGGCGGCCGCGGCGGCCACGGCCAGCGGCGGCATGTTCCAGGCCCGGCACATCGCGGCCACGCCGAGCGGCACGCTGATGATCACGGCGAGCACCGCGAGGTTCAGCGTCGGCATCATCGTCAGCCCGGCCTTGTCGAAGACCAGGGCCAGCAGCGCGTGGTAGGTGTCGGGGTAGAAGTAGTCGGTCTGGTTCGGCAAGTTCGCGATCGTGCCCACAGTGGAGGGCCGCGCGTCGCCGTGCTCGGCGATCCAGCGCACCAGGTTGCCGTGGAACGGCGCGTCCCAGCCCTGCTGCACGCTGTTGATCCCGTGCGAGCCGCGCAGGAAGGTGACGGTGCCGACGGCCATACCGACCAGTACGCCGAGGCCGATGAGCACGTGGTCACGGACCGAGCGGGCCGGCTTCTCGTCCTCGGCCGCCCAGTCCGGGTGCCGCCGCGCGGTGAAGCGGCGGACGGCGAACGCGAGGCCGAAGCCGGCCAGCGCCACCAGCACCGTCCACAGTGCCACGTCGAGCAGGTTCCAGCGGATGCCGAGCCCGCCGAGCACCGGGATGCCAAGCGCCACGATGCCGAAGGTGAGCAACGGCCCGGCCGCGGCGAGCGTCCAGCCGCGGAGCCCGATCGCGGTGCCGAACACCAGTCCCGGCACCCAGAAGGCGAGCAAGATCAGTACTACGTTCATCGGATTCGCTGTCCAACCCTCACCGGCTCTTCACACCGACCTCTTCGGCGGCCTGACCCCGCGTGCACACTACTCAGACGCCCGGCAGGACCTTCACGTTGCCCGGCCGTCGCAGGACGAACGCCGCGGCGACCACGAGCCCGACGGTCGGCCCGGCGGCCAGCCCGGCGACCGCCCGCAAGATCGTGTCACCCGGCAGGAACAACAGCACCAACGCGGTCGAAACAGCGACCACAGCCCAGGTGACGAGCACCTTGTTGGCCTGCGTCCTGGCCACCAGCACAGCGGTCATCAGCTGCATCGCGGTGAGCAGCACCGCTCCCCACACCATCCCGCCGACCCACCAGCCCTGGGCGGACGCGTACTTCGCGCCGAACAGCAGCTGCACCAGCCACGGCCCGATGAGCAGGCCGACCACCGCGCCGACCACCCCCACGACGAGCGTGCCGAGCGTGCCGAGCGCGAGCAGACGACGTAGGCGGTGCATGCCCTCGGCGGTCCCGGACAGCCGCACCACGGTCGGCACCGCCAGCGCTTGGAGTGGCGAAAGCAGCAGCAGCGGGACTCTCGACACCTGGAGCGTGGCGAACAGCACGCCGACCTGCGTGGCGTCACCGGCCGGCGCGAGCAGGCTGACCATCGCGGGGTAGCCCGTGATGACGCTGGCGGTGAGCCCGGCACCCGCCATGAGCAGCACGATCCGCGAGGCGACCGGCCGCCACGCCTCGCCGTCGAGGTGCGGGTCGATCAGGCCGCTGATCGGCCGCACGAACAGCAGCCAGGCGAACGAGCCGGCCGCCGCGGCGATGGCGAAGGACGCGATCCCGGTCAGGCCCGCCACGAACACCGCGGCGAGCACCACCACGCGGACCGCGGCCTCGGCGAACACCAGCCACGAGTACTGGGCGATCTTCTGGGCCCCGACCAGCAGGCCGCGGGAGGCGAACTGGCAGGCGAACGAGAGCGCGCCGCAGAACACGATGATCCCGAGCTCGGTGCGGCCTGAGTACAGGCGCTCGCTGAGCACCGGTACCAGCAGTGTGAGCCCGGCGACCACCGCGACGATCACGGCGCCGACGGTGAGCGCCCGCAGCGCGGACCGCCCGGGCTTGTGGCCGTCCTGCGCGGCGACCGCCGACTGGCGCGAAAGCTCTTGCTCCAACGGCGACAGGGCGCTGCCGAGGCCCATGAGGATGCCCCAGAAGGAAAGGAAAACCTTGCTGTCCGTCGGTCCGAGCCAGCGGGCGGCCAGCAGCGTCAGGACGTAGCCGAGGCCGATGGCGACCAGCAGCGAAATGCCGATCTTGCCCGCTGAGCGGCCGGTTTCCCTGGCCAGCCCGCGCTGGTCCTCGTCGGTCACGGGCGTGCTCATCGGCCGGATCGGCCCAGCCGGGCACGCAGGGCGAGGAAGAGGCCGCGAACGGCGCCCGCGCCGAATCCGGCGCCGAACACCGGCGTCAGCAACGCGACCGCGCGGGCTTCGGACTTGGTGGCGCCGAAGCGCGTCACCGCGGCACCGGCGGCCGCCGAGCCCGCGGCGGCGAGCGCGACGGCGGTCTTCGGACGGCGGGCGGCGAGGCCCAGGCCGAGCACGCCCACGGCGAACGCGGCGAACAGGCCGTTGCGCGCCGGGCCGGGCGAGGCGAGATAGGAATCGACGAACGTGGTGCCGCGGAAATAGGACTGGGCGGCGAACTTCTTGAACGAGTCGCGCCCGTGGTAGGTCGCGGACAGCTCCGGTGCCAGGAAGATCCGGTGGCGCTCGGCGATCCAGCGCAGCACTCCCGTGTCGTCGCTGGCGAAACGGGAATCGTCGAACAGCGATTCGAACGCCGCGCAGGCCCGCTCGAGAACATCGCGTGGCGCGGAAAAGAATCCGGTGCCCTTCGGGAACACGTCGAATTCTTCGATTCCGAACGACATCAGCCGCGGATTCGCGCAGTAGCGGCGCCAAGGAATCTTCACCAGGCCCGCGAGGAAGCCCGCGTACGGGTTGTTCTCGGACGCGACGTTGATGTGTCCGTTCCAGACCGTGCGCTCGGGATGCGCGAGCAGCTGGTCACGCAGGAAGACGAGCGTGCCCTCATCGACGATCACCCGGCTGTCCAGCAACAGGACCTGCTGCCCGGACGCCTTGGCCAGCCCGGCGAGGCGGGCCTCGAACCGGCCGCTGTTCGGCTGGGCCAGCACGGTGATGCCGTGCTGCTGCTGGAGTGCGGCGAGCGTCTCCGAGGTGCCGTCGGTGCTGCCGTCGTCGACCACCACGATCTCGGCCGGCCAGCCCGCGGCGGCGCAGGCCGCGACCAGTGCGCCGACGCTGCGGGCGATCCAGTCCTGCTCGTTGTAGACCGGAATCACGACGCTGAGCGAAGGGAGGAGCGGGTTCGCACTCACCGGGCCGAGGCTACCCTGTGCCCCCGGGCCGGGAGCCCCCAGTATCCTTCGGGCACCGCAAACCGACCAGAAATGGGCCTCACGGTGATTTCCTTCATTCTCGGCACCACGGCGGAACTGATCAAGATCGCGCCGGTTTACCACGGGATCGCCGAGCGCGGCATGCGGCCGAAGATCTGGTTCACCGCACAGCACGTGGACGAGGTCGCGGACGTGCTCGCCGACCTCAAGCTGCCGGCGCCGGACGTCTGGCTGGTGCCCGAGGAGAAGGCGCACAACCTGGAGTCGCCGGCGCAGGTGCCGGGCTGGGCCGCGCAGGTGCTGCGCACCGCTTGGGGCCGCCGTCACGAACTGCGCGCCGCGCTGAACGAAGACGGGCGCCCGCCGCTGGTCCTGGTGCACGGCGACACTTTCACCACGCCGTACGGCTCGCTGATCGGCAAGCGCATCCTCAAGGCGCGCGTCGGGCACGTTGAGGCCGGGGCCCGGTCGGGCAGCATCATGTCGCCGCTGCCGGAAGAGCTGAACCGCAAGATCGCGGCGAAGATCGTCGACATGCACTTCGCGCCGAGCGCGCGCGAAGTGAACAACCTGCGCCACGCGCGCGGCGTTGTCGTCGACACCGAAGCGAACACGGCGATCGACGCGATGCGCCTGGCCATCAACCAGCCGCTGGACGTGCCGAACCTGCCGGAGAAGTTCGGCCTGGCCACGCTGCACCGGTTCGAGCTGGTCTCGCGCGCGGACAAATACCGTGAGGCGCTGGAAATCCTGCGCGAGCAGAGCCGGCAGATGCCGATCCTGTACATGGCCGGCGCGCCGGAGCGCGAGAAGATCCGCTCACTGGGACTGGACAACCTGTTCGACGACAAGTTCATCGCCCAGCCGAAAATGCGTTACCTGAAGTTCCTGCCGCTGGTGGCGCGCGCGGAGTACGTCGTCACCGACTCGGGCGGCCTGTCCGCGGAGTGCTACTACCTCGGCCTGCCCTGCGCGGTGCACCGCGAGCGCACCGAAACCCCGCAGCACCTCGGCGAAACCGTCGTGCTCACCGAGATGCGCGGCGACAAACTGCAGAACTTCCTGGACACGTACCAGAATCGGCGCGGGGAGTCCTGGATGGACAAGTACCACCCGTCCGAGATCATCGTGAACTCGCTGGCGCAGCTCGGCTATTGCTGAACCGACTCGTGAGTGTTCATGACGGTTAGAACCGTCATGAACACTCACGAGTCCTAGAGCGCGCGACGGCCGGAAAGCGCCCGGCCCAGGGTCAGCTCGTCGGCGAACTCGAGGTCGCCGCCCATCGGCAGGCCGGACGCGAGCCGCGTCACGGACAGGCCGGGGAAGTCCCGCAGCATGCGGACCAGGTAGGTGGCCGTGGCCTCGCCCTCGGTGTTGGGGTCCGTGGCGATGATGATCTCGCTGACGTCCGCCTCGCCGATGCGCTTGAGCAGCTCACGCATGCGCAACTGCTCCGGGCCGATGCCCGAGAGCGGGTCCAGCGCGCCGCCCAGCACGTGGTAGCGGCCCTTGAACTCGCGCGTGCGCTCGACCGCCAGCACGTCCTTGGGCTCCTCGACCACGCAGATCACCGTGAGGTCGCGGCGCTCGTCGCGGCAGATGCGGCAAGTCGGCTGCTCGGAGACGTTGCCGCAGATCTCGCAGAACTGCACGCCCTCCTTGACCTTGCCCAGCACGTCCTGCAGCCGCCCGATGTCGACGGGGTCCGTGGCGAGCAGGTGGAACGCGATGCGCTGCGCACTCTTCGGACCGACCCCGGGCAACCGCCCGAGCTCGTCGATCAGGTCCTGGACCACACCCTCGTACAAGGGTCAGCCGCCGAAGCCGAGTGCGCCGAGGTCCGGCATGCCGCCGCCACCGCCGAGGCCGCCGGCCAGCGGGCCCAGCTTCTGCTCGGTGAGCTTCTGCGCGTTCGCCGACGCGTCGCGCACCGCCGCGACGACGAGGTCGGCCAGCGTCTCGACGTCCTCGGGGTCGACCACCTTCGGGTCGATGACGAGGCCCTTCAGCTGGCTGTCGCCGGACACGGTCGCCGTGACCAGGCCGCCGCCCGCGGAGCCGGTGACCTCCGTGGAGGCGAGCTCCTCCTGGGCCTCGACCAGCTTTTGCTGCATCTGCTGCGCCTGCTGCATGATCTGCGACAGGTCGAAGCCTCCGCCGGGTTGCACCATGATCGCACTCGATCCTTCCGCCGATGTGGGTCTCCACCAGGGTAGCCGCGTGGGCGGTTCGCCCGGTCAGGCGGCGGGCTGTGGCGCGCCGCGGCGCGATCTGGCGGGGGTGCTGTGGCACCGTGGTCGGCGTGCGCGTGAACCCTCTCCTGCTGCTGGCCGGCGTCTTCCTGCTCGCGGGCTGCGACAACGGCGGTGGCACGGCGGCGCCTTCCACCTCGACGGTTGCCACTTCTGCTGCTGCTTCGCCGTCTTCTTCTGTGCCGTCTTCGGCGCCCTCGGTGCCGCCTTCGGTGCCTTCGTCGGTGCTGTCACCGGCTCCGTCTCCGGCCGCGGGGAAGGTCGTGGTGCTGGACCCCGGGCACAACGGCGGGAACGGCTCGCACCCGAAGGAGATCAACCAGAGCGTCCCGGCCGGGCGCGGCGAGATGAAGCCGTGCAACACCACCGGCACGTCGACGAACGCCGGTTACACCGAGCACGCGTTCAACTTCGATGTGGCCAACCAGGTCGGGAAAGCCTTGTCCGCCAAAGGGATCAAGGTCATCTACACCCGATCCGACGATTCCGGCGTCGGCCCGTGCGTCGACCGCCGCGCCGAAATCGGCAACGCCGCGAACGCCGACGCGGTCGTCTCCATCCACGCGGACGGATCGACGTCGGCAGGCGCGCACGGCTTCCACGTGGCGTACTCGTCACCACCGCTGAACGCCGCCCAGGGCGCCCCGTCGACAACCTTGGCCCGAGCCCTCCGCGACGGCCTCCGCTCCGACGGCTTCACCACCTCGACCTACATCGGCACCGCAGGCCTGTCCCCCCGCTCCGACCTGGCCGGCCTCAACCTCTCGACCCGCCCGGCGGTTCTCGTGGAATGCGGCAACATGCGCAACGCCGCGGAGGCAGCGCAGATGTCCTCGGCCCCTGGTCGCGCCCAGTACGCCGCCGCGATCGCTGCTGGTATCGAGGCTTATCTGGGGTGACTCGTGAGTGTTCATGACGGTTAGAACCGTCACGAACACTCACGAGCTTTCAGTCCAGGGGGCGGGCGCCGAGGTGGTCGGAGAGCAGTTTGCGGGCGATCTCGTCCGGGTCCTGGTCCGCTGGGATGGGCGGCGGAGGCGGGGCGGGGCTCGCGTCCTCGGAGTAGATGTCGTCGTCGTCCTCGTCCGACGGCTCGGGCGGGAGCGGGATGTCCGGCTCGCTCGTGGCCACCTTCGGGCGGGACGGGGGCTCGGGCGCGGGCGTCGGGCGGGTCGGTTCCGCGGCGGGCGGACGTTCCACGGCCGGACGTTCTGCCGGAGCGGCCGGAGCATCAGCAGCAGGAGTGGCGGGGGCGGCGGCCGAACGTCGGGTGAATGAGCGTTCCGGGGCCGTCGCGGCCGGTTGGGCGGGCGTCGCGGCGTGGGGGGCGGCCGCGGCGGGCACCGCGCCGTGGACGCAGCGGACCTGCCACTCGCCGCCCAGCACGTCGGTCAGGGCGCCCGCGATCTTGCGCGTGTTGTCCTGGTCGCCGAGGCGGCGGGCGAGCGGCTCGGACTTGTGCGTCAACGTCACCGCCGAACCCTCGACCCCGACGACCGTCGCCTGCGTGAGCATGGCCTCGAGGCTGCGTCCGCCGGCGAACTTCCGCAGGGACGTCAACAGCTGTGGCCACACATTCCGGATCGCCGCGGCGTCGATTCCTCCCGAGGAAGCAGGCGGCGCTTCAACGGCCGGTTCAGTCGGCGCCGGCTCCGAAGGTGCTGGTGCGGTTACCTCCTGACGGGCAGGCGCAGCCTCGGCGGCAGGCGCAGTTTCCGACCGGGCCGGGGCGACGTCAGGACGAGCGGGCGCAGCCTCTGCACGAACCGGTGCAGCGTCAGGGCGAACAGGTGCAGCCTCGGCGCGAGCGGGAGCAGCCTCAGCGGGCGCGGCTTCCGGACGTGCCGGAGCGGCTTCCGAGCGATCCGCCCCAGCCGGACGTTGCGAAGGCCGTTGGTACGCGGGCGCCGCCGCCCCGCTGACGGGCGGCTCGACACCGGCGGCGCCACCACCGCCACTGACCGTCGCGCGGCGTTCCAGGCGTTCGATGCGGGCCAGCAGCGCCTTTTCGCCGTCCGTGACCGAGGGCAGCAGCATCCGCGCGCACAGCAGTTCCAGCACGAGCCGGGGCGACGTCGCGCCGCGCATCTCCAAGAGTCCACTGTGGACGATGTCGGCGTAGCGGGACAGCGTGCCGAGGCCGATGCGCTCGGCCTGCGCGCTCATCCGGTTCAGTTCTTCTTCCGGCGCCGCAACCAATCCGCGTTCGCCCGCCTCGGGCACGGAGCGCAGCATGACGAGGTCTCGCAGCCTGTCGAGCAGGTCGGTGGCGAAGCGGCGCGGGTCGTGGCCGGCGTCGGCGAGGCGCTCGACCGTGCCGAACACCGTGGCGGCGTCCTCGGCCGAGAGGGCGTCGACCATGTCGTCGATCAGCGCGACGTCGGTGACGCCCAGCAGCGAGACCGCGCGCGGATACGTGACGCCCTCGGGCCCGGCGCCGGCGAGCAGCTGGTCGAGCACCGACTGCGTGTCACGCGCCGAGCCGCCGCCCGCGCGGATCACCAGCGGGTACACGGCCGGCTCGACCTGGGCGCCCTCGGCGGCGACGTTGCGCTCCAGCAGCGCACGCATCGCACCCGGCGGGATGAGCCGGAACGGGTAGTGGTGCGTGCGCGAGCGGATGGTGGTGAGCACCTTGTCCGGCTCGGTCGTGGCGAAGATGAAGATCAGGTGTTCCGGCGGCTCTTCCACGATCTTCAGCAGGGCGTTGAAGCCCTGCGTGGTGACCATGTGCGCCTCGTCGATGATGAACACGCGGTAGCGGGACTCGGCGGGTGCGTAGAACGCTTTGTCGCGCAGCTCGCGGGCGTCGTCGACACCACCGTGGCTCGCGGCGTCCAGCTCCGTGACGTCCACGCTGCCCGGGCCTTCGGGCGCCAGCGCGCGGCAGGAGTTGCACTTGCCGCACGGGTCCGGGGTCGGCCCCTCCACGCAGTTCAGCGAGCGCGCCATGATGCGCGCGCTGGAGGTCTTGCCGCAGCCGCGCGGCCCCGAGAACAGGTACGCGTGGTTGATGCGGCCCGCCGCCAGCGCGGTCCGCAGCGGTTCGGTCACATGCTCCTGGCCGACAACCTCGGCGAAGGTCGCCGGACGGTACTTTCGGTACAGCGCGAGAGCCACGCAGCGAGACTACCGGCACCCCCCGACAACCTCGCCGGTGCCGGGTCCCCGCCCCGGCCGGCCCCTCGAAACGCGGCTGGTCAGCGTGGTCGGAACGGTCGCCCACACCCTGCCCCCGGCTGGCCTGCCCGGCTGGCCTGCGCGCCTGACCGATCCAGCCGGCCAGGCTGCCGACGACTCCACTTCGCCCCCGCCTCCACCGGACTTGTCCACAACCCCGCCGCCCTGTGGACAACCTCTTCGCGCACCTGATCCGGTCGGGGGGCGCCGGTAGAATGGGACTGGGGCAGCCCCCCGAGGTGTGGCGGGGGACGTCCATGGCGGGGGTGACTGCGCCGGGCCTAACTGCGACGCCCCCGACGGATCCGAAGCCCGGACAGACTCCGACCCGGCCAACCGACCCCCGACGAGTCGACCAACTGCCCCTCGAAGAGAGGAATCACCGGTGAGCCACGCCCGTTCGGCCCGCGGCCGCGCCCAGGACGGGCCCAAGCCGGGGCGCTACCCGGTGCGGTTCGGGACCGCGGAACTGCTGCGGGACGCCGACCGGCCGAACGCCTGGCTGATCTCGGTCGACGGCGTGGCGCAGTCCTACGTCGACCTCGACGATCCGGCCAACCTCGAGTTCGACTACGTCCGGCGGCTCGGCGACATCGTCGACTGCCTGCCCGCCGGGCCCCTCGACGCGCTGCACGTCGGCGGGGCCGGGTGCACGCTGCCCCGGTACGTCGCGACGAAGCGGCCCGGGTCGCGGCAGCTGGTGTTCGACGCCGACGCGCCGCTGATCGAGCTGGTGCGCGAGCAGCTGGACCTGCGCAGCGTGCCCAAGCTGCGGGTGCGCATCGAGGGCGGCCGCGAAGGCGTGCGCAGCCGGCACGACGCGTCGGCGGACCTGATCGTGGTCGACGCCTTCGAACGCGCGACGCTCGCGGGCGGGCTGGCCACGGTGGAGTTCATCGCCGACGTCCGCCGGGTCCTCAAGCCCACCGGCACGATGCTCGCCAACATCACCGACGGGCCGGGCCTGCCGTTCGCGCGCCGGTTCCTGGCGACGCTCGCCGAGGTGTTCCCGCACGTCGTGCTGCTGGCCGAGCCGGGGGTGCTGCGCGGGCGCCGTTTCGGGAACCTGGTGCTGGCCGCTTCGGCGAACGAGCTGCCGACGGCGGAGCTGACGCGCCGGGCCGCGTCGTCGGCCTACCCCGCGCGCTGCGTGCACGACGGTGACCTGCGGGCGCTGCGGGGAAAGGCCGAACCGGTGTACGACGCGGCACCGATGGCTTCGCCGAACCCGCCCGAGGACGTGCTCGGCGTCTTTTGAAACGAAAGGGGACCCCGCGCACCCGTCAGAGCCTGCTTATCCTTGCTGCCTTCCGGCCCTGGGGAGGTTCACAGGGTGGACGCCGCGCGGGGTCCGTGGACCAGTGTAGCGGGTGATCGGGACCCGCCGGTGGCCGCCCGCACCGGCGCGAAAACGAGCCACAATGGACGTCATGACCGCCTCGCCGCGCCTCCCCGTCCCGGCTGACGTCGACGCCGCCCTCGCGCGCATCCGACCGCACGTGCGGCGCACCCCGCAGCTCCGGGCCGAAATCGACGGCCGCCCCGTGGTCCTGAAGCTGGAGCACCTGCAGCGGAGCGGTTCGTTCAAGCTTCGCGGCGCGGTGAACGCGCTGCTGGCCGGCCCGGCACCGGCGCGGGTGGTCACGGCGTCCGGCGGGAACCACGGCCTCGGTGTCGCCACTGCCGCGCAGGCCCTCGGCGTGCCCGCGATCGTCTACGTGCCCGAGTCAGTGCCCGAGGCGAAAGCCGCCGGCATCGAGGCGACGGGCGTCAAGCTGGTCCGTCACGGCGCGACCTACGCCGAGGCGGCCGCCGCCGCACTGGCCGTCGCCGAGGAGCCCGGCAGCCGTTACCTGCACGCGTACGACGACCCGGACGTGATCGCCGGGCAGGGCACGGTGACCGCCGAGATCGTCGAGGACAGCCCCGAGGTCGACGCCGTGGTGGTGGCCGTCGGCGGTGGCGGGCTCGCGTCCGGCACCACGCTCGCGGCCGGTGGACGGCGCGTGTTCGCGGTGGAGCCGGAGCGCTGCTGCGCCCTGAACGCCGCGCTGGCGGCGGGTGAGCCGGTGGACGTGAAGCTCGACTCCGTCGCGTCCTCCGCCCTCGGCGCGACGCGGGTGGGTCAGCTGCCGTTCCGGCTCCTGAACTCGCCCGCCGTGACGTCCGTACTGGTCAGCGACGCCGAACTGCTCGCCGCCCGCGACCGGCTGTGGGCCGAGTTCCGCCTGGTCGTCGAGCCTGCCGCGGCGGTCCCGTTCGCGGCCTGGCTCGCTGGGCGCGTCGACGCCGAGCTGCCGTGTCTGATCCTTTGTGGAGCGAACACGACCGTCACTTTCCCTTCGTGAGGTCGTAAACAGTCGTCCCACCCACCGTCTCCGACGGGAAGTTCTGCTCCACCCACGTGGTGATCTGTCCGGAAGTCCCCCGGCTGCCACCAAAACCGCGGCCGCCCGCGACGAAGTAGTGCACCTCGCCCGCACCGACGTACTGCTGGAACTGCTTGAGCGTCGGCGCCGGGTCGCTGCCGCTGAAGCCGCCGATGGCCATCACCGGTTTGCCGCTGCCCAGCGCCAGGCCGGCGGACTGCATCGCGCCGGTCTGCGCGGCGGCCCACTTGTTCTTGGTGGCCTGCAAGAGCCGGTCGAGCTCCACATTGGACTGAGTGGCGCCGCCGAAGCCGCGCATCCCACCGCGGCCACTGGACGGCGACGAAGACGGCTGGCCGCCGGTGTGCGCGGTGGCCGCCGTCGCGATCGTCGAAGTGGCGGTGCCGAGCAGAGCCGCCACCAGCCCGAGCGCGCCGACGACGGGCGCGATCCGACGCAGCCGCTCCAGGCCGAAGAGCAGCGCGACCACGCCGAGAGCGCCGAGCACCAAGGCCGTGTAACGCAGCCACGGTTGCCACTCCGGCGCGCGGCCGAGCAGGACGAAGCCCCAGACCACCGAAGCGGCGAGCATCAGCGCGAGCACCGCGCGCGACGACACGTGCGCTCGTCCGCGCCACAGCTCACGGACCGTGACGCCCAGCGTCGCCGCGATGCCCGGCACGAGTGCCACCGTGTAGTACGGGTGGATGATGCCGCTCATGTAACTCAGCACCACCACGGTCACCACCGTCCAACCGCCCCACAGCAGCAGCGCGGCGCGCGTCCGGTCCGTGCGCGGCGCGCGGCGGGTGAACCACAGCCCCGCGACCAGCCCGATCAGCGCGGCGGGCAGCAGCCAGGACGCCTCGCCGCCGAACTGCTGGGTGAACAGCCTGGTCAAGCCGGTCTGACCGCCGAAGCCACCGAAGCCGCCACGAGCACCGCCCGGAAAATCCAGCCCCGCAGGCAATTCCGGACGGGCACCACCGCGAGCCCCACCACCACCGTGACCCTGGCCGAAGATCCGGCCGAGCCCGTTGTAACCGAAAGCCAGCTGCAGCACGCTGTTGTCGGTCGAACCGCTGATGTACGGCCGGTCGCTCGCGGGCCACGCCGCCACCGCGGCCACCCACCAGCCCGCGGACACCAGCACCGCGCCCGCCGCCGCGAACAGCTGCCAGATCCGGCGCCCGAGCGAGGTCGGCGCGGCCACCAGGTACGCGAGCACAAACGCGGGCAGCACCAGGAACGCCTGCAGCATCTTGTCCAGGAACCCGAAGCCGATCGCGACGCCGGCGAGCAGCAGCCAGCCCGTGCCCGCCTTCTCCAGCGCGCGGACCAAGCAGTACGCGCCGGCGACCATGAGCAGCACAAGGAACGCGTCCGGGTTGTTGAAGCGGAACATCAACGCGGCCACCGGCGTCAGCGCGAGCGCGGACCCGGCCAGCAGCCCGGCGCCGGGCCCGGAAAGCCGCCGCACCGCCAGGTACAGCAGCCCGACCGAAGCGACGCCCGCGAGCGCGTCCGGCACCAGCATGCTCCAGCTGGTGAACCCGAAGATCCGGCCGGAAAGACCCATAATCCACAGCGAAAAAGGCGGTTTGTCGACGGTGACGATGTTGCCCGGATCCAGCGAGCCGAAGAACCAGGCCTTCCAGCTCTCGGTGCCGGCCTGTACCGCCATCGCATAGAAACTGTTGCCCCAGCCCGAAATCGCCACGTTGATCAGGTACAGCGCGGCAGTCGCGGCCAGCAGCAGCGCGACGGCGGGACGGACCCACCGCGGCCGCTCGGCCGGCGGGGCCTCGTCCACGGTGGTGCTCACGGGCGTGACAACGGCACTCGACATGGGCCCGATGCTTTCGGCGCCGTGTGTGCCGTAGATGTGCGCCTGCTGTGCGCGAGCTGTGAAATGTCCACGGACGGGTGTCGGCCGGGTCACCCGCAATCAGTCCTTAACGGACACACCGCGCGTAAGCAATCACAATACCTGTGGGAAAATCGCGGTGAACTCAGTACGCCCCGGCCGGCTCGTCACCATCACACGGCCGCGGTGGGCGCCCACCACGGCGGCGACGATGGCCAGCCCCAGCCCGGTGCTGCCGGCCGCCCGGGAACGGGAGTTGTCGCCCCGCGCGAAGCGCTCGAAGACCTCCGGCAGGATCTCCGGCGGGATGCCGGGGCCGTCGTCGAGGATGGACAGCGTGACCCAACCGTCCTGTGTGGACAGTGTAGTGGTCACGGTGGTGCCGGGCGGGGTGTGGTTGCGGGCGTTGCCCAGCAGGTTCAGCACGACCTGGTGCAGCTGGTCGTCGTCGCCGAGCACGCTCAGCGGCTCGCCCGGCGCTTCGAGCAGCCACTTGTGGTCCGGGCCCGCGACGTGCGAGTCCGCGACGGCGTCGGCCACCAGGCGCGAGAGGTCCACCCGCTCGTGCACCCGCGCGCGGCCCGAGTCGAGCCGCGCCAGCAGCAGCAGGTCCTCCACCAGCGTGGTCATCCGCGCCGACTCGGACTCGACGCGGCCCATCGCGAACGCGACGTCCGGCGGCACCTGCTCGCCGCTGCGCCGGGTCAGCTCGGCGTAACCGCGGATGGCGGCCAGCGGCGTCCGCAGCTCGTGGCTGGCGTCGGCGACGAACTGGCGGACCCGGCTCTCGCTGGCCTGCCGCGCCGAGAGGGCGTTCGAGATGTGGCCGAGCATCCGGTTGAGCGCGAAGCCGACCTTGCCGACCTCCGTGTGCGGGTCGGTGTCCACCTCGTCCACCCGCTCCGAAAGCGCCACCTCGCCGCGGTCGAGCTTCAGCTCCGAGACGCGGGACGCGGTGGCGGCCAGCCGGTCCAGCGGCGCCATCGTGCGCCGGATCGTGACCGCGCCGACGAAACCCGCGACGAGCAGCCCGCCGAGCGCCACCCCGCCGAAGATGAAACCCAAGCGCCACAACGTGTCCCTCACGTCCACGAGCGGCAACCCGACCACGGTGAACTCGCCGGCCGGGGAGAACGACGACACCACGCGGTAATCGCCGAGCGCCCCGCCGAGGTCGACGGTGCGCCGCTGGCCGTCGGCCGGCAGGGCGAGCAGCATCGACTGCTGCTGCGGCGTGACGTCCTGCAGCGGCGGCTTGTCCCGCGCGGGCGGGCTCGCCTCGAAGTTCAGCACCTTGGCGTTGACCACGCCGTTTTTGTGCACCTGGACCGCCAGCGTGCCGTCGACCTGGCCGAGCACGCGCAACGGGTCCGGCGGGGGCTTGTCGCCGTAGTTCCACGGCGGCAGCCCGCCGCCGCGGTGGGAGCCGCGCTCGCTGGTCGCCGCGAGCCGCTTGTCGACCTGGCTGACCAGGAATTCGTTCAACGCCAGCTCGGTGACCACGCCGACCACCAGGCACACCAGCGCGAGCAGCGCGGCGAGCTGCACGATCAGCCGCCGGCGCAGCGACCACGGCCTTCGCTCACGCCCCGGCCGCGGCCCGGCGGGCTCAGCCGGCGGGCTTGAGTACATACCCCGCGCCGCGCATCGTGTGGATCATCGGCTCGCGGTCGGCGTCGATCTTCTTCCGCAGGTACGAGATGTACAGCTCGACGATGTTGGCCTGGCCGCCGAAGTCGTAGCTCCAGACGCGGTCGAGGATCTGCGCCTTCGACAGCACCCGCTTGGGGTTGCGCATCAGGTAGCGCAGCAGCTCGAACTCGGTCGCGGTGAGCGGCACCAGGTCGCCGCCGCGGTGCACCTCGCGGCTGTCCTCGTCCAGCGTCAGGTCGCCGACCACGAGCTGGGAGCCGCTCGCGCCGGTCACCCCGCTGGCCCGGCGCAGCAGCGCGCGCAGCCGGAGCGCGACCTCTTCGAGGCTGAACGGCTTGGTGACGTAGTCGTCGCCGCCCGCGGTGAGCCCGGCGATGCGGTCCTCGACGGCGTCCTTGGCGGTGAGGAACAGGACCGGCAGGTACGGCGCCTCCGCACGCATGCGGCGCAGCACTTCGAGGCCGTCGAAGTCGGGCAGCATCACGTCGAGCACCACGGCATCGGGCCGGAAATCGCGCGCGACGCGGACGGCTTCAGTGCCGTCGCCCGCGCTGCGGACCTCCCAGCCCTCCATGCGCAGCGCCATCGAGACGAGTTCGGCCAGGGTCGACTCGTCGTCGACCACCAGCACTCGGACGGGACTGCCGTCGGCGCGACGCAGATCGGCCTTTCCCCGGCCCTGCGACGTGGCGTTCATACCGCTCATGGTGACATCCTCGGGCGCTTCCGTCAGGGCGAGCTGTGGCGTGCCTGTGCGTTTCCTGTGCGAATTCACCCCGGAGCGCATGGCCTGGCCATCTCCACAGGGCCCACCCACGACGAACACAGCTCCCGCACAGCGACGGCGCCGAACCTCGGAGCGGACAAGTCCGTACCACCGGAGGAACCATGACGACCGAGCCCACTGACCCAGCACAGGGCCCCACCTGGGGCGCCGCTCCCGGTACCCCGGGCGCCGCCGTTCCCCCCGTTCCCCCCGAGAAGAAGGCCTGGTCCGGGCGCAAGACCGCGATCGCCGCGGGCGTCGCGGTGGTGATCGCCGTCGGCGGCGGCCTGGCGATCTGGGCGGGCACCAGCTCCAACAACGCGTCGGCCCAGCAGGGCTTCGGCGGCCCGGGCGGCACCGGCGGGCCTGGCGGAACCGGCGGCTTCGGCGGCCGCGCGGGCGGCTTCGGCGGCGGCGCGGCGGCTTTGCGCGACGCCCTGCACGGCGACTTCGTGGTCGCCGACCCGACGGGCGGCTACGTGACCGAACGCCTGCAGACCGGCGACGTCTCCGCGCTCAGCGCCACCTCCGTGACGCTGACCAGCAAGGACGGCTACAAGCAGACGTACACCATCGACTCGTCCACGCAGAAGACCGGCAACGTCAATACAGGCGACAACGTCACCGTCGTCGCCAAGGTCAACGGCACCACCGCCACCGCCACCACCCTCGGCGAGGCGACCACCCTCCAGCCCGGCGCCGGCCCCGGCGGCCAGGGCCAGAACGGCCAGCCGGGCCAGGGCCGCCGCCGCTACGGCAGCTGACCCGGCTCCCACCGGCGGTGGCGCGACGTTCCCCCTCGTCGTGCCACCGCCGTTTTCGTGTTCCCGGTTCTTTGCCCCGAAAACCCAACGCGACCGCCCGCTCGCAGTAAGTTGGCGGCGTGCGGGACATCAGCGGGTCACTGGCGCGGCAATCGCTGCTGGTTGCCATGGTTTGTCTCGTTTGCGACGCCTCGTTGTTCATCATCCGCGGCCCGCTGGGGGTGGCCGGGTGGCAAGCGTGGGCCGTGCTGCTGGCCGGGGTCGCCGCCGACCTCGCGTTGGCCGGGGCGGCGCGGCATTCGGGGTGGGTGGCGCTCGCGCACGCGATCGTCTTCGCGAGCGGGCCGATCCTGCTCTGCCCGTGCACCGGGTACGTCATCGGCAACAACGCGGGCCTGCTCATCGCCGGGTACCGGGCCGGCGCGTGGCTGCGGACGGGGCCCGCGGTGCTCGCGCTCGCCGCGACGGTCATCGGCATCGGCAGCAGTGAGTGGATCGGCGGCGGGCGTGGGGCCGCGCCCGCGCTGATCCTCATCAGCATGGGCGTCACCGGGTTGCTGCCGTGGCTCGTCGGGCGGTACACGACGGCGCGGCGCGCGTACATCGCAGACCTCGAGCGCGCCACGGAGCAACGACAGCGGCACGAAGCAGACGCCGTGCGCCGCGCCGTGCTCGAAGAGCGCGAGACGATCGCGCGCGACCTGCACGACGTGATCTCCCATCACGTCAGCGCCATCGGCGTCCACGCCGGCGCCGCGCGGCTCAGCCTGCCCGCAAAAGGCTTACCTGCCAACAACATTCCCGCGGACGGCGAGGGTGACGCCGCCGTCCGGCAGTCGCTCGGGGCCGTCGAATCCGCCAGCCGCTCCGCGATGGCCGACCTGCGACGTCTGCTCGACCTCCTGCACGCCCGCGACGACGAAGCGGGCCAGCCCGGCCTCGACAACCTCGACGAGCTGCTCGGCACCGTCCGCGAAGCCGGCCTGCCCGTGCACCTGACCGTCCACGGCGACGTCCGCGAAATCCCCGGCTCGCTCGACGTCGCGCTGTACCGGATCGCGCAGGAAGCACTGACCAACGCGCTGCGCCACGGCACCGGGCCGGTCGAGATCGAGCTGGACCGGCGGCGCACCGAGATCGTCCTGGCCGTCACCAACAAGGTGAGCGCGGCCCGACCGGACCGCGAAGGCGCCCACCGCGGGCTCGCCGGGATCCGGCAGCGCGTGACGCTGTTCGGCGGCAAAGTGGAATACGGCCAGCTGCCCGAGGGGCCGCGCTGGCGCGTCCGGGCGAGTTTTCCGCTGGAGGTGGCATGACAGCACAAGCTCGTGAGTGTTCATGCCGGTTAGAACCGTCATTGCCACTCACAAGGCGAAGGGAGGCACCGTGATCCGCGTCCTGCTCGCCGACGACCACGCGATGTTCCGCTCCGGCATGCGGGCCCTGCTGGACACCCAGCCGGACTTCGAGTGTGTGGGCGAGGCCGCCGACGGGCGCGAAGCCGTCGCCGAAACCCAGCGCCTGCGCCCGGACGTCACAGTCCTCGACGTCCGCATGCCGCGCCTCGACGGGCTAGCCGCCACCGAAGCGATCCTCAGCGCGCCCGGCAACGACACCCGCGTGCTCGTCCTGACCACCTACGACGCCGACGAGTACGTCTACCGCGCCCTTCGCGCCGGGGCGAGCGGCTTCCTGCTGAAGAGCCTCTCGCCGGAGGAGCTGGTCGCCGCGATGCGCGTCGCGGCCAGGGGTGACGCGCTGATCGACCCTTCGGTGACGCGCCGGCTCGTCGAGCACTTCGCCACCAGCCTCGAACCCCGCGCCGCCGAGCCGCCGGAGCTGACGCGGCTGACCTCACGGGAGCGCGAGGTGCTCCTGCTCATCGCGGACGCTTGCAGCAACGCGGAGATCGCCCACCGGCTCCACGTCGGGGAGGAGACTGTGAAGACGCACGTCTCCCGCGTGCTCGCGAAGCTCGGCCTGCGCGACCGCGTGCACGCCGTCGTCTACGCGTACCAGAACGACCTCGTGACCCGCCCGAACCTGAAATGAGGCACCGATGAAGGCGCAACGCTGGATTTCGCTCGTCGCCGGGGTGATCCTGCTGCTGATCGGCGTTCTGTGGACGCTGCAGGGCTCCAACGTGATCACCGGCAGCGGCATGTCCGGGCAGAAGCTGTGGTTCCTGATCGGCTTGGTCGCGGCGGTCGTGGGGATCGTGCTCCTCGTGGCCGGCGCGCGACGGTCGCCGAAGAAGACGAGCTGACCCATGGCCCGCTGGATCTCACTCGCCGTCGGGGTGGTCCTGCTGCTGGTGGGCGCCGTGTGGGTGCTGCAGGGCGCCGGCGTCGTCACCGGCAGCTTCATGACGGGCCAGAAGCTGTGGTTCCTGATCGGGCTGGCCTCGTTCCTGGCCGGCGTGGTCGTGGTCGCGGCCACCACCCGGCGCTCGGCCAGGAAGAAGACCGACTGATTCAGGCCGGCAGGATCTCGAACACCGGGTAGCCCGGGGCGATGTCACGCAGCTTCGCCTCGGGCGCGTCGGCGTCCACGCCGTCGAAGAAGACGCCGACCTCGAACTTCCAACGCTTCAGGTACGGGCGCAGCACGGCGGGCTTCTCGTCGTCGGGCAGCTCGCGGTAGGTGAACGCCTGCACCCGGTTCCCGACCCGCAGCTGCCCCTCGCCGGCCACCCGCAGGTTGCGCACCCACTGCGTCTCCCCGCGCGGCGCGACCAGGAACTGCTTGCCCTCGAACGGCAGCAGGTTCACCGGCACCTCGCGGACCTCGCCGCTCTTGCGGCCGCGGACCATCAGCACGCGGCTGCCCCAGACGCTGACACCGAGCTTGGTCAGCTGCTGCACCAGCTTGTTGGACATCCGGGTCGCCAGTCCGGGTTCGAGGTAACGGGTCGCGGTCATCGGGGACTCCCTCAGTTGGTGAGAGCAGTGCTCTCGGTTGAGATCAGTGAACACCGGCTCGTCGGCTGAGTCAAGAGCAGTGCTCTCTATTTGGTGCATCGATCTCGTCCTGGCACACTGTGGACCATGGCCGCCATCCGCAACGCCCGTGAACGGGCCCGTGCCGAGCTGACCCAGGAGATCAAGGACGAGGCCCGCCGGCAGCTGGGCGAGGTCGGCCCGCACGGGCTGTCGCTCCGTGCCGTCGCACGGGAGCTGGGCATGGTTTCCTCGGCGCTGTACCGATATTTCCCGAGCCGCGACCGGCTGCTGACCGATCTGATCATCGACGCGTACAACGCCGTTGGCGAAGCTGCCGAGTCCGCCGACCCCGGCCACGGCGAGCACCGCGCGCGCTGGCGTTCGATCTGGCAGGCGACGCGCACGTGGGCTAAAGCACACCCGCACGAGTACACGTTGATCTACGGCTCACCGGTCCCCGGTTACCAGGCGCCGCCGGACACCGTGGCGCCCGCGAGCCGCGTCGCGCTGGCGCTGGTCGCCGTGCTGGCCGACGCCGAGCCGCACGAGCCCGCGGTCACCTCCCCGATGCCCGCGGCGCTGCGGAAACAGGCGGAGACGCTGGGCACGGGACTGGGCGTGGACCTGTCGGCGGAGACCGGGACCCGGCTGGTGGCCGCGTGGACGCTGCTCTTCGGCGCGATCAGTTTCGAGCTGTTCGGCCACTACGTCGGCAGCGTCAGCCCGGCTGACGCCTACTTCGAGCACTTGATCGGTCAGATGGCCGACTTCGTGGGGCTCTGAGGAAAACCGGGTACGTTCGCCGGGAACGTAACTGTGCTGTTCGCTGCTAATCCGACTACAGTCACGGCGGAAACGGGTCCTTGCAAGCAGATCGGCTGCGGACCGTATCCGCCTACTTCCGGTCGGATCAGCAGCGCGGGAAGGCGGGTTCGACGTGACGGGATGGGCCGGGCGGGTCGGCAGGATCCGGGTGATCGGGACCGGGGTGATGGGGCGCGGCATCGTCCAGCTGGCCGCGACCGGCGGGGTCACCGTCGAGCTGGCGGACGTCCGGGCCGACGCCGTGCAGGCGGCGATCGAGTACGTCAGCGGGATGCTCGACCGGCTCGAGTCGAAGGGCAAGCTGACCGCCGAGCAAGCCAGTGCCGCCAAGGACCGGCTGGTGCCCGTGGACGCGCCGGCCGCCCCCGCCGAAGGCGTGGACCTGGTGATCGAAGCCGTCCGCGAAGACCTCGAGACCAAGCGCGCCCTGTTCGCCGAACTGGAGCGGGTCTGCGCGCCGGAGACGGTGTTCGCCACCAACACCAGTTCCCTGTCCGTCACCGAGATCGCGGCCGGACTGGCCGAGCCGGCGCGGATGATCGGGCTGCACTTCTTCAACCCGGTCCCGCTGATGCGGCTGGTCGAGGTCGTGCCGGGAGTGCGCACGCACGCGTGGCTGCCCGGCGAAGCGCTCGAGCTGGTCCGCGGCTGGGGTCACGAACCGGTGCTGGCCCGTGACGCGCCGGGCTTCCTGGTCAACCACGCCGGGCGCGGGCTGAACACCGAGGCGCTGCAGATCCTGTCGGAATCGCTCGCCGAGCCGGCGGACGTCGACCGCATCGCGCGGGACGTGCTGGGGCTGAAGCTGGGGCCGTTCGAGCTGCTGGACCTGACCGGGCTGGACGTCTCGCACGCCGTGCTGGAGAGCATCTGGAGCGGCTTCCACTCCGAGCCGCGGCTGCGGCCTTCGTGGCTGACGCGGCCGAGGGTGGCGGCCGGGCTGTTCGGCCGCAAGAACGGCGAGGGCTTTTACCGTTACGTGGACGGGAAACAGGAGGTCCCGGCGGAGCCCGCCGCGCCGCCGGTGCCGGACATCCCGGTGTTCACTTCGGACGAGCGATTGGGTCGGCTGCTGGCCGCGGCCGGGGTCCAGGTCGTCTCCGACGCCTACCCGGATGCCGTGCTGCTGCTGACCTTGCGCGGTGAGTCCACTGTGGAGGCTGCCGCGCGCGAGGGTCTTCCCGCCGACCGAGTGTGCGGTGTGGACGCACTCGGCGCGTACGAACGCCGCTTCACCCTGTCCGTCCACCCCGGACTGGACCCGGCCGCGGGACGCGCCGCGTGGGGCGCACTGGCCGGGACCGGGCTGCCGGTGACCATCGTGCGTGACGGGCCCGCGCCCATCGCCCAGCGGCTGCTGGCCTCGATCGTCAACACCGCCTGCTACATCGCCGACCAGGGCCTCGCCGCGCCCGCGGACATCGACACCGCCGTCCGCCTCGGCCTCGGCTACCCGCGCGGCCCGCTGGAGTGGGGCGACCTGGTCGGCCCGGACAAGCTGCTGCGCGTCCTCACCGGACTCGCCGAGTCCACCGGGGACCCGCGCTACCGGCCGAGCGGGTGGCTGACCGAGCGGGTGGCCCTCGGCCTGCCGCTGACCGCCACCGGCACCCGGCCGGCCGACCTGCACTGAAAAGCTCGTGAGTGTTCATGACGGTTAGAACCGTCATAAACACTCACGAGTCCTCTACTTGACGACCTGAACCTCGTCGCCCTTCTCCAGCGTGTTAAAAAACTTCAGCGACGAGGTCTGGGAAAGGTGCACGCAGCCGTTCGAGTACTTGCTCAGCGAGCCCTCGTGGAACGCGACGCCCGGGTAGAAGAACACCGAGTTCGGCATCGGCGCGTTGTCGAACTCGCGGCTGAGGTGCATCTTCTCCTTGGACAGCACCTTCCACGTGCCGAGCGGGGTGGTGCTGCCTGCCTTGCCGGGCATGGTCTTCACCGGGCCGTAGGTGATCTGGCCGTTGTCGAGCAGCCAGGCCTGGTGGCTCGAAAGGTCCACACACGCCTTCGCGGTGATGGTGCACGGGACGCCCGGCGCCATCTCCTTCTTCTCCGCGACCGGCTTCTCCTTGACCGGGACGGAGGCCGGCGCGTCCGAAGCGGCCGGCGCGCTCCGGTCCGCCGGCTGCGCGGCCGGCGAGGTGACCGGAATGTCCAATGTGGAGGGGAGTGCGGTCCCCGTCGTCGCACCGGCCGCGGAGCAGGCGCTCATCAGCGCGGCAGCGGCCACAGTGGACAGACCGATCAGAATCTTCTTGACCCGCACGACTACCCCCGCAAGCTCGGTTTTGCTTTACGGGGAATGAGACGTGCCAGGCCGGGCGGAGGTTGACCTCGCGGAAGCGGCGAACATCACCGCAACCTCAGCCCGGCCCGCGCGTCTTCACCAGTGGCGGTCGACGGCCCCGCCGGCGAGCGTGTACACGATGTACCCGCCCTGGAAATCACTGCGGAATCCGCCGCCGGAGATCGCGTACTCGTCCGAGATCGGCAATCCCAGGTATGACCGCTCCCAGCCGAGCGCGGCCCAGCGGTTCCGGATCTCGCCCTGCACGTTGTGCGCGCCCGTGGCCGAGCTCCAGTAGATCGAGCCGTTCTTGGTGAAGTGGTTGTACCGCGCTCCGCCGCCCGGAGTCGCGAGCTCGTCCGTGGTCGGGTAGCCCATCCCGCGCTCGTAGCCGAACGCGGCCCACTTCCGCTTGATCTCGCCGCCGATCTGGTGCGCGCCGGTCGACGGCGTCCAGTAGATCGAGCTGCCACCGCTGAAGTGGTTGAACCGCCCGACGCCGTCGGGAGCCACGGTCTCGTCGGTGATCGGGTAGCCGAGGCCCCGTTCGTAGCCGAAGTCCGCCCACTTCTGCCGGATCGCGCCGCCGATCTGGTGCGCCCCGGTCGAGGACGTCCAATAGATCGAGCTGCCGCCGGCGAAGTGGTTGTAGCGCCCCACTCCGTCCGGCGTCGCCGTCTCGTCGATGAGCGGCGGCCCGAACTTCTGGTGCCCGCCGGTCGCCAGGTAATCGGCGAGGATCTGGCCGCCGACCTCGTGCACGCCGGTCTGCGCCGACCAGTAGAGCCGGCCGTTCGCGTACGGCCGCAGGTGCACGAGCCCGTCGACGACCTCAGGCCCGGTAGCGGCCCCGAGCGATGTGCGCAACGCGGGCTCGGCGGCGTACCGCTGGTCGATCGCGGACACGTAGTTCGCGGTCAGCGTCTGGTCAGTGGTGCCGACGGTGATCGACCACGACGTCGTCGTCGGACCGCCCTGCCAGCCGGCGAACTTCGACGCGCCGTCGCTGCCCAGGGTTGAAGCGGTCACGTCGAACTTCGCGCCCTCGGCGACCATCGCGGTGCTGACACCGCCCTCGCTCGGGATGCTCAACGCGGCCGGCTGCGTGCTCACGAGCGTGAGCCGGTGCTGCCGCGGCAACGCGACGTACGTACTGCTCGCCTGTACACCCGCGCTGTCGGTCACCGTCGCGGTGAACTCCATGCGCGAGTCGGTGTGGTCGGTGAACGGCACGGTCAGCGACGGCCCGGTCGCGCCGTCGCCCGGATGCACGTGGCAGGCGCCGAGGTCCGGGCAGTGCCGGATCAGCGATGTCCACGTGACGGGCAGGGCGCCGTCCTCGGTGTCGGTGGCCGTCGCGGAGAGCGAGATGGGCTCGCCGACGGCGAAGTCCGCCTGGCCCGGAGGCGTCAGCGTGACCGTCGGCGAGTGGTTGCCCGGCGCGACCGCGACGGTGGTGGTTCCCTTGGCGCCCAACGGGTCCTGGACGGTGAGGGTCGCGGTGAACTGCGTGCCCGCGGCGTACTGGTGGCTCGCCTTCACGCCGGTCCCCGTGGTGCCGTCGCCGAAGTCCCAGGCGTAGCTGATCGGGTCGCTGTCGAAGTCGTACGAGCCGCTGCCGTCGAAGGTGACGGTGCGGGTGTCCGGGTCGGTCGACGAGGTCGCCACCGCGACCGGCGCGGAGTTGTTCGTCGAGTAGCTCAGCCTCCGCAGCAGGCCCGAGTTGAGGTCGCTGAACACGATGTCGCCGTTGGGGGCCGAGGAGATGCGCGTGACCCCGCCGATGTTCGAGAACGGCGGCGGGTTCTGCGGCGACTGCGTGAGCTTGCCCTGCGCGTCGTACTTCAGGGTCCACATCTTCTGGCCGGCGTAGTCGCCGAAGAAGTACGCGCCCTGGTACGCCGCCGGATACGTCGTTCCACTGTAGACAATCCCGCCGGTGACGCTGTTGCCCTGCGCCGGCCCGGTGCCGTGCTGGTGCTCCCACAGCGGCGGGGTGTTCACCACCGACGCGCACCGCGCGTCGACCGAGTAGCCGGGCGTCGGGTGGTTGCCCTCCCAGCACGGCCACGCCAGGTTAGCCCCGGGCTGCACGACGTCGACCTCTTCCCAGGTGTACCAGCCGACGTCGCCGACCACCGGCAGGCCGCTCTTCGGGTCGAGCGTGAAGCGGAACGGGTTGCGGAAGCCGCTCGCGAACACCTTGGAGCGCACGGAATCCGGCGCGGCGGCGTTGTAGTACGGGTTCCCGGGCACCGCCTTGCCGTCCGCGGTGAGGTGCAGGATCTTGCCGTACGGCGAGTCCAGGTCCTGCGCGGCGAAGGCGACCTCGTTGGTCTTGCCCGCGTCGCCGTTGTCGCCGATCGAGTACCAGAGCGTGCCGTCGGCCGCGGGGATCACGGTGTCGACGCCGTGGATGTACCACTGGCTGCCCGGCACGTCGAAGATCACCTGCTCCTCGGCGAGCCCGGCCGGGTGCCCGGCCTGGTCGAGGGTCACGGTGAAGCGGGCGGCGCGCTGGATGTAGGCGCCGTTGCCCGTGCTGACCGAGCGGTTCAGGTAGATGTGGTGCGTGGTGGCGTAGTCCGGGGCCAGCGCGATGCTGGTGAGCCCGATGTCGCCCTGCGATTCGACGTTGAAGGTCGCGATCTGCACCGGCGTGCCGGTGCCGTTCGGCGGCACCCAGTTGACGATGCCGGACTTGCCGAGCGCCAGCACGCTGTCGTCCGGCAGCCAGGCGAAGTCGGTGAACTGGTAGGCCGCCAGCCCCGTCGGGATGTCCCGCAGGACGAACCCCGGTGGCAGCGTCGGCGCCCCCGCGGCGACGGCCGGCGTGGCCAGCACAGGCGCCAGCGCAACGGCCGTCATCGCGGCCACCAACAACGTACGAAACTTTGCCCAGGCCATCGATTGGCCCCCTTCCCCAAGTGATCGCTTGTCGCCTGGGGAAGGCCAACCGTTGCCACGATCGGGTGATATTTACCCGAACGTGACACTAAGCGTAGGTTTACGGCACCACCTGAACGACGTCACCGACGGCCAGGGTGTTGAAGAATTTCAGCGAGGACGTCGCCGAGAGGTGCACGCAGCCGTGTGAGTACGCCTTCAGGCTGCCGGTGTGGAAGGCGTCGCCCGGGTAGAAGAAAACCGAGTTCGGCATCTTCGCGTTGTCGAACTCCCGGCTGTAGTGCATCTTCTCCTTCGACAGCACGTGGAACGTGCCCGTCGGAGTCGGGTTGGCCTTCTGGCCGGGCAGCATCGAGACCGGCCCGTAGACGACGTTGCCGTCCTCGAGCAGCCAAGCGCGGTGCGCGGACAGGTCGACGCAGGCGCTGGTGCCGCTGGCCGCCGCGGCCTTCGCGCACGGCACGTCCGCGGCGGTGGTCACCGGCGGCTTCGGCTTGGGTTTGGGCGGCGCCGGCTTGGGCGGGGTCGGCGTGGCCTTGGGGGTACTCGACGGCGTCGGCGTCGAACTGCTCGTGGTCGGCGCCGGGGTCGTGGTGGCCGGCGCGCTGCTGCTCGCCCCCGCGGCCACCGCGCCGCCGCCGGTCGTGGACCCCGCGTCGGACGAGCCGCCGGAACACGCGGCCAGCGCGAACGCACTGGCCAGCCCCACCGCACCCACCAAAATCCTCTTCACGATCCGGCACCCCCACGAATGTTTTCCAGGTCGACCCTGTCTACCCGGGAAAGACGGGTTACACCCGCCGCCGGTTGCGATCGGAAGGTCACGATCAGGTAGCTGACCACCCTTCCGAGTGACGGGTCCACCCGTGGATGGAGCCGCGGATCCACCTGGGCCCCGCCCGTGCGCCGACGAGATCCGGGCCCGTTTCGCCGAGTCTTGAAGGACCACGAAAACTGAGGAGTCCTGATGAACCCGGCCACTGTCCTGCTGTACGTCGCGATCGCCGCGCTGGTCTTCTACCGCATGATCTACCGCCAGCTGCGCGGCACGCTGCTCAGCCGGAGGGCGTTGCTGCTGATGCCGTTGATCCTGGTGGCCATCGGCTTCTTCACCGCGGTCCAGGCGCTGCCGCAGGCCGGCGCCGGCGAACTGGCGCTGCTCGGCGTCGACCTCGTCGTGCTGGGTGCCCTCGGGGCGCTGCGCAGCGCGACCACCACGCTCACCCGCAGCGGCAACACGACGTTCCAGAAGGGCTCGGCCCTCACGCTGGTGCTGTGGCTCGCGACGATCGCCGTCCGCGTCGGCTTCGGCTTCCTCGGCGGTACGCTGGGCGTGAGCGGGACGCTGACGTCGTCGACGATCATGCTCACCCTCGGCGTCAGCATCGGCGTGCAGAACGCCCTGACCTACTACCGGATCCAGCGCCTCGGCCTGCCGCTGATCGACCGGGAACCGAGCGCCGTCCGCGCCTAGTCCCTGCCGATTCCGTCGCCGGACCCCGGCTCCTCAACACCGCGTGTGCCGAATCCGGCGCACGCGGTGTTTCGGTTTTGGGGGCCGCTCAGGCGAGCGTGTCGACGACCTCGCGCAGGTCCGCAAAAGCCTGGTCGACCAGCTTGGCCAGCTTGATCGACCCGTCGGCCTGCCACCGGGCCGTGGCGCTCCGGAAGGTGTCCATCCCGATCTGCGCGCACAGGTGCGCGGTCCGCTGCTCGGTTCCGCGGGCCTGCAAGGCCTCGGCCATCGCGTTGACGAGCGAGGCGGTCTTGGCCAGCGAGCGTTCGTGGAGCGCCGGGGTCGTGGCGACCAGGCGCGCGCCGGGCTCGGAAACCGATCGGTTGCGTTCGAAGAGCGGCACGCTCGCGTGGAACGCGGCCTGGATCGTCGGGAGCGGCTTCGTGCCCTCCGGCACCGCCGCGATCGCGTTGGTCAGCGTCTCGCGAAGCTCGGCCTCGCCGCCGAACAGCACCTCGCGCTTGTCGGCGAAATGCCGGAAGAACGTGCGCTCGGTGACGCCGGCGCGGGTGGCGATGCGCTGGGCCGTGGTCTGTTCGTAGCCGTGCTCGAGGAACAGCTCGACGGCGGCCAGTTCCAGCCGCCGCCGGACCGGTTCTCCGCTTCGTGGCACCCGTCGATGCTAGCACGAACGGCGGGGGTTGCGTCAGCAGCTGACATCTCTTAGTGTCAGTTACTGACGGAACTTTGCGTCAGCGGCTGACGCAAACTGCTCGGCTGAGGAGAACACATGGAACAGCGATTCGACGGGCGCACGGTCGTCGTCACCGGGGCGAGCTCCGGCATCGGCGTCGGCATCGCCCGGCGCTTCGCCGCGGAGGGCGCCAACCTGGTCATCGCGGCCCGGCGCAAGGACCGGCTAGACGACCTCGCGGCCGAACTCGGGCCGGACCGGGTCCTCGCCGTCGGCACGGACGTCTCCCGGCAGGAGGACGTGCAGGCGATGGTCAGCGCGGGCGCGGACCGGTTCGGCGGGATCGACGTGCTGGTCTCGAACGCCGGCCTCGGCCTGGCCAAGCCCTTCGAGGAGACCACGCTCGAGGACTGGCGGCTGGTGCTGGGCACCGACCTGGACAGCTGCTTCTTCGGCGCGCAGGCCGCGCTGCCGCACCTCAAGGCGAGCCGCGGCAGCATCGTCCACATCGCCTCGGCCTCCGGGCTCGGCGGCGACCGGCGGCTGACCGCGTACAACGCGGCGAAGGGCGCGGTCGTGAACTTCACCCGCGGGCTCGCCTTCGACCTCGGCGCGCACGGGATCCGCGTCAACGCCGTCACCCCGTCGCTCACCATCGGCCCGGAGCACCGGGACCATCCCGGGCTCGAGCAGATGGTCGAGAAATTCAACCCGCGCCGGGCCCTGCCCGGCTACTCCACCCCGGACGACATCGGCGCCGCCGTCGCATTTCTGGCCAGTGCGGACGCGCGGTTCATCACCGGCGCGATCCTGCCGGTCGACGGCGGGATCACCGCCGGCAGCGGCCAGCCCAACCTGTTCTGACGAAGGGAAAACCCATGGCAGTCTCCGATTACGCGCTCGACCCCGAGCTGGCCCCGGTGCTCGAGGCGATGCTCCAAGCGGCGGGCGGGCCGCTGCTCGACTTCTCCGACGTGCCCGCCCTGCGCGCCCGGCTGCGCGCCGCCGCGGCCCAGGCCGGCACGGCGGGGCTGGACGACCCGCGGGTGAGCGTCGAAACCGTGCCGGTCGCGCGGGCCGACGGGTCGCCGCTCGACCTCGTGCTGTTCCGCCCGGCCGGTGACGACCGCCCGCGGCCCGCCCTGCTCTGGTTCCACGCCGGCGGCCAGGTTCTCGGCACCGCGCACGACGACGCGCCGTACCACGCCTCGCTCGCGCTGGCGCTCGACTGCGTGGTCGCCGCCGTCGACTACCGCCTCGCGCCGGAGACCGAGGCTCCCGGCGCCGCCGAGGACGGCTACCTGGCCTACACCTACGTGCGCGAGCACGCCGAGCAGCTCGGCGTCGTGCCCGAGCGGATCGGGCTCGCCGGGGCGAGCGGCGGTGGCGCGCCCGCCGCCGCGGCCGCGCTGATGGCCCGGGACCACCAGGACCCCGCGCCGTGCCTGCTGGCCCTGAACTACCCGATGCTCGACGACCGCAACGAAACCCGGTCGAGCCACGAGATCGTCGACCTGGGCGTGGTGGACCGCGACCAGAACCTGCTGGCCTGGGCCGCCGTTCTCGGCGCGCGGGCCGGCTCGCCCGACCTGCACCCGTACTGCGCGCCGGGACGCGCCACCGACCTTTCCGGTCTGCCGCCCACCTTCATCGCCGCCGCCCAGTTCGACGTCTTCCGCGACGAGGACATCGACTTCGCGCAGCGCCTGATCGCCGCCGGGGTTCCGGTCGACCTGCACGTCTACTCCGGCGCGTTCCACGCTTGGGACCGCTTCACCCCGAAGGCGGCCGTGACCGCGTCCTTCGAGCAGGCCTGGCACACGTTCCTGCGCCGCCGCCTGCACGGCTGACGGTCTAGGACGGCATCCGGCCGACCATCCGCGCGTACATCCGGGCCGGGCTCGGCACCGACGCCGGGTGGAGGAATCCGGGCAGCGGCGGCAGATCGCGGACGAACGGCGTGAGGCGGGCGAACAGCGCGTCCGCGCCGGCCGGCCGTTGCTCGGGGTCCTTCGCCAGCGTCGAGGCGAGCACCGCGTTCAACGCGGGCGGCACCCCGAGCACGGCCGGCGGAGCGTCTTTCACCTGCTTGTCGAAGACCGCGTACGCGGTGGGGCCGGTGAAGAGTTGTTTGCCGGTAAGCATTTCGTGCAGCACACAGCCGAGCGCGTACAGGTCGCTTCGCGGCTCCGCGAGCCCGCGCTGGATCTGCTCCGGCGCCATGTACGACGGCGTGCCCAGCAGCTGTCCAGCGCGCGTGAAGCGGGCGACGTCGGCTTCCGCTGCCTCCTGGGGCCAAGCCCCAGACCCCGGCCGGGGGGCAAGCCCCCCTGGACCCCCCGAAGCGATGGAAGCCAAACCGAAATCCATCACCTTGACACTGCCGTCGGGACAGAGCATGAGGTTGGCCGGTTTGAGGTCGCGGTGGCACACCGAACGCGTGTGCGCCGCGACCAGCACGGCGGCGGCCTGGGGCGCGATCGCCGCCGCCCACGGGACCGGCAGCGGGCCGTGCTCGGCCAGCAGGTCGGCCACCGTCGCCCCTTCGACGAACTGCATGACCTGGAACAACCGGTCGTCGTGGGTGCCGAAGTCGTACAGCGCCGGGACGCCCGCGTGGTCGAGCGTCGCGAGGATCCGGGCTTCGCGCGCGAAGCGTTCTTCAAGCTCTTCGTCGCGCCCCGGCAGCCGAAGCAGCTTGATCGCGACGCGCCGGCCGAGCCGCCGGTCGTGCCCGCGGTGCACGGCCCCCATCCCGCCGCGGCCCAGCGGCAGCTCGTCGACCTCGTAACGATCGGCGATGAGCATGGGCCCCCTCACAGCGTCGCGGCGCTCACCCGGCACCGGGCCGCAGCCGTCCTTCGGCGAGCGCGGCAAAGCCTAGCCGGACCAGGTCACGGCCGATTTCCGCCGTCGTCCGCAGGGCCCGGTCGAACTCCGCGAGCGCGCGGAACGCGGCCCCGTACGCCCGTTGTGTCTCCAGCGGGTATCGCGGCACCTTGAGCCGGCGCGCGTCGATGCGGGTGGAGGCGCTGTGCACGGGGAAGTCGGCGGCGCGCAGGCAGCCGGCCAGGAACTCGGCGTCGAGCCGCCGGGGATCCACGCGGTAGAGCGAAAGCGACGGGCCGAGCCGGACCGGTGGTCCACTGTGGACACCGACGGCGCCGGTCACGGACGCGACGACGTCACCCTCCTGCGCCGTCACGGCCGCCTCGTCGGGCGCCGCGCGGCCGGTGGGCGGGCCGCCGGCCAGCACGTCATCGGCGGTGAGCAGGGGCTCGTCCCCGTCGGCGGGGCGCGGCGGGGCGTGCCACACCTGGAGCGCGCCGGACTTCACCAGCTCCCCGACGGTGGTGTACGCCAGTTCTTCGGCGGCCGGCTCCAGCGGCGGGAGCCGTAGCCCGGCGTTGTCGAAAAGCTGTTGTGCGGCAAGGAAAGCCTGGCCCGAGTCCTCGCGTGCGGTACGGCGCAGGGCGGGGGTGAGGTCAACGTCGTCGTCGAGCAGGTCGATGATCCGCTCGCCGACGGCCTCCGGTCGCTCGACGTACGCGCGCCACAGCGGTTCGACCTCGGCGACTTCGGCCTCGGCGATCAGCGCGGTGCCGGGCGGGCGCTCGCCGGGCACCGGGCGCGTGAGCAGCCACAGGTCGGGGCCGCCGGACGCGAGGGTGACCACCGCGCGCAGTGCGCCGGCCCGCAGCAGGTTCGCGCGGATCCGCTTGCCGCTGCGTCGTCCCGCGGCGGCGCCCGGCATCAGGATCGCGACGGCGCCGCCCGGCTTCGCGTGCGCCAGGCAATGCTGGACCCACGCCAGCTCGGACTCGCCGCGCGGCGGCAGGCCGTACTCCCAGCGCGCGTCGCCGAGCAGCTCTTCCTGACCCCACGCGCGTTCGTTGAACGGCGGGTCGCACAGCACGACGTCGGCCTCCTGGCCGTCGAAGGCGTCCTCGCGAAGCGCGTCGGCGGCGTGGACCTCGGTGTCGATCTCTCGCAGCTTCAGCCGCAGCGCGGCGATCTTCGCGGTGGTGGCGTCGCTGTCCTGACCGCGCGCGCTCTTCGCGCCGCTGGCAAGCAGCAGGGAGCCGAAGCCGCACGCGGGGTCGAGCACAGTGGTCCCCCTCGCGCCGGTGAGCCGGACCATCAGGTCGGCGTACTCGGGCGGTGTCGGCGAGAGACGGCGGGAGTGGGCCTCGAAGTAGCGCTCGCACAGCTGCTCGAACGTCCACGCCGCGCCCTTGTCCACGGCCAGCCGGGTCAGCATCGCGCGCAGATCGGGGTCGTCGCCGGCCCGCGGCACGGGGTGCGCCAGGTACGCTCCGGCAGCGGCGACCCGTGCCCCCAGTTCGAGGTCGTCGCCGAGGGCGCGCAGCTGCTGCCACGCGCGGTCGATCGGGGCCAGCTCGAACGGGCGGCCGCGGCCGCGTAACCAGGCCTGGATCTCGGGCAGGGAGAACAGCGGGCTGGAAGCGGTGCCGCCCACCGGGCGCGGGAAGTCGCCGTGGCGACGTCGCCAGTTGCTCACCGCGGCCCGGCGCACACCCGCCAGCCGGGCGATGTCAGCGGCGCTGACTGCCGCGTCGTCTTCCATGGCCAGCACCATAGCCGATGACTGAGGTTTCCATCATTTTGCTTGTTAACTCAATCAACCAATGGTTTCATGGAGCCATGGTTAACGAGCAGTCCCGGTTCGCCCTGCGGTACGCCGCGGGCTCCGACACCGGGCGACGACGCCGGATCAACGAAGATTCCGTCTACGCCAGCGGCCGCCTGCTTGCCGTGGCCGACGGTATCGGTGGTCAGCCCCACGGTGAAGTGGCCAGTGCGACGGCGGTCGGGGTGCTCGCGAGCCTGGACACGGAACTGGACCCGCTCGACCTGGCCTCGCTCGACCTCGGCGCCACCCTCGCCGACGGCGTGCGGCGCATCAACCAGCGGCTCTCCGAGGTCGCGGAGGCCGACCCGGCCACCCACGGCATGGGCACCACCCTGACCGCCCTGCTGTTCGACGGCACCCAGTTCGCCGCCGCCCACATCGGCGACTCCCGTGGCTACCTCCTGCGCGACGGCGACCTCCACCGGCTGACCCACGACCACACCCTCGTCCAGGCCCTGGTCGAAGACGGCCGCATCTCGCAGGCCGACGCGGCCGACCACCCGCGCCGCTCGCTGCTCATGAAGGCCCTCCTGAGCACCGGCTCGGGCGAACCGGACGTCTGGACGTTCACCCCCCAGCCCGGCGACCGCTACCTGCTCTGCTCCGACGGCCTCACCGCCGGCGCCGACGAGCCGTCCATCCGAGACGTCCTGGAAGCCGGCGCCCCCGCCGAAGCAGTCCCGGCCCTGATCGCCCTGGCCAACGAAGGCGGCGGCCCGGACAACATCACCATCGTCGTCGCGGACGTCCTCCCGGCCGAGTAGCCCCGCCCGGACCCGGCGGCCCGAACGCAGTGGATGACGCTTCCGCTGCACTGAGCGTGGCGGAAGCGTCATCCGCTGCATCAAGTCGCCCTGGGCTGGACCACCTTCCGAGCGTCAACACCCCATCCGGTACCCTTCTCCACGGAGGATTGGCCGAGCGGCCTAAGGCGCACGCTTGGAAAGCGTGTTGGGTTCACGCCCTCGCAGGTTCGAATCCTGTATCCTCCGCCGCAGTAACCAGGCGAAACGCCGGGTGCCCCGTTTCGGGACGCCCGGCGTTTCGCGTCTTGGTCTCAGTTCTAGTCTCAATTCAGGTGAAGCCGGGCGGACTTGAACCTTGCGCGCGGACATTCAGGTCCAGCTTCAACGCCCGGTCGCCATATTCAGGTATGACAAGGCTTCCGGCGTCCGCTGCGGCAAGCAAGCAGAGCGACATGCCGACGCTCTGGTCGTTGCTCCGAGCAGTCGGATCACCGACCCGTCGACCAGGCCCCAGCACTCCTCCGCGGAGTCGACACATCGCGTCCCGCGCATGCGGAAAAGGGCGTTCGGAAAAGATCGATAGCCGAATTCGTGGCGTCCGGACGGGCCAGGACTCGGCTATCCGCAGGCACCCGCTAGGCTTCGCGACAGACTTGTTCGTACCCGCTCGGAGAGGTTCTTCGGTGTCACGAATACCGGCTTGACCTGGGCGCGGCAGAGCGCGGACATCTCGATACACGCAGGTAGGCAGGCTGGCACGCGGGGTCGGGATGACCGTTTTCGGACCCGGTCCGCCGCCGCCCGCCGAGGCCCCGGACGTCACCACGTCCGGGGCCTTGTCGATTCTCCTGTTCTCACTTACTTACCGAAAACACCTGATCACGCTAAGTTTGTATGTGGTCGTTCCAGCCCCCGACGTCCCGAGGAGTCCGCCCACATGGCCGGAGTGGAAGAGATCCGCGCTGGTATCGCGCTCGCGAACGAGAAGGCTTCCGCGAGCATTGCCGCACTTCAGCAGGCCGCGCAAGCTCTCGAAGAAGCGCAGCTGTCGCTTTCGCAGGCGACCCAGGGCAGCAGTCAGCACGAGGTGAACCAGGCCCACGGCCTGCTGTCCGAAGCCCTGAACGGGATAAGCGGGATGCAAAGCACCATCCAGGCCGGGATCTCCTCGGCCGACTCCTACTCGGCCCGCCTCTAGCCCACCATGTCGGGACTCGCCGAGATTCACCAGCTGCTGACCGCCGTGCAAGCGGGCCTCACCGACGGGCGGGCCTACGCCGAGCGGGCGAAGAACCTGCTCGGCGACGCCCGCCAGGCACTCGTCGACGCGCAGGCGAAAGCCGATCCGTGGCTGCCGCGGCAACTGGCGATGGCCGACGAGGGAATCGACCACCTCCTCACCCGTTTAGCCGCCGCCGACGACCTGGTGAGCGGATACCAGTCACGCCTGTAGGGACGACCGCGTCATGAGCGAAACCGATGGCTAACAAGGCAAGCGAGCAGCGCAACCGCGTGCAGACCGCGCTGGAGCGGGTCCGCCACCAGATCGGGCTCGTCCTCGGCGCGGCCGCGGGCGCGCGGGAGATGGCCGAGGCCGAGCTGTCCCGGCTGATGCTGGAGCAGGAGATCGTCCGGATCGGCATGAACCACGCCGACGCCGAGCAGCAGACCGAATGGGCGCGGCATCCGGCCGCGCACGAGGTGTTCGCGTCGCTCGGCGGGGTCCGCAACGCGTTCTACACCGACTGGAGCACGGGGCCCAACACCCTGCGCGAACTGGTCGCCGCGAACGCGCCGGGCCCCGCCGGGCGCCCGCCCGGCGAATGGCTCGGCCGCGTGGGCACCAACCCCGGCGTGACCGGCCCCGGGCTCTGGCGGGTCGGCTCGGCGACGGCGGCGGGACGCGACATCTCCCGCACCTTCGACGTCGCCGTCCCGCTGCTGGACGAGTCGCACCTGGCCATCACGTCGGCGCCCAAGACGCGGCCGGTCGTCGACGGGATCGTGCAGAACCTGCTGATGCGGGTGCTGTCCGCGTTCGAGCCGGGCGCGGTCAAGGTGCACCTGTGGGACGTCGGGCAGCTCACCGCGATCCTGCCCGACCTGTACCCGCTCAGCCGCACCAGCGCGTTGTCGCTGTACGACCCGACGCGCCTGGAAGACCTGCTCGACGAGCTGGCCGGCCACATCCGCCGCATCCACGCGACGGGCATGCAGGCCGGGCACACGTCGTTGCGGGAGCTGCGAAAGGCGACCGGGCAGCGCGTGGAGCCGTACCGGATCGCGGTGCTGTACGGCAACGGCGAGACGCTCGAGCCCGAGCGCGCGCGTGACCTCAAGCGCGTGGCCAGCGGTGCGCTCGCCGCCGGGATCTGCCTGATCCTGGTGGACGTGCCGACGGCCGTCAGCGCGTCGATCGAAACGCTGAGCCTGCTCGACGAACGGCGCGCGGTCAGCAGCATGACGGGCAGCGACCTGGTCGTGGACCTGGACCCGGCGCTCCCGTCAGGCCAGGTGATCCGCGCGGCGGGACGGATCGCGGAGGCGCTGATCGAGAAGCAGGGCGGACCGCGCGCGTTCGCGGACCTGCTGCCGACGGAGCTGGGCCAGGAGAGTTCGGCGCGGGAGCTGCGCGCGTCCGTCGGGTTCTACGAGGGCGAGAGCGTGGAGGTCGTGATCGGCGACGCCAGCCCGCACGCCCTGATCGGCGGGCCGAGCGGGTCCGGCAAGACCAACTTCCTGTACGCGCTGCTGGGCAGCCTGGCCGCGCGCTACACCCCCGACGAGCTGGCGCTGTACCTGCTGGACTTCAAGGAGGGCGTCTCGTTCGCGGGCCTGGCGCCCGGCCGCAAGGACGCCAGCTGGCTGCCGCACGCGAAGCTGGTCGGCGTCAACGTGAACACCGACCGCGAGTTCGGCCTGGCGCTGCTGCGCTTCCTGGCCGACGAGCTGCGCCGGCGCTCGGCCGCGGCCAAGGAGCACGAGGTGACCAACCTGGCCGACCTGCGCGAGCAGGACCCGGGCGGGCACTGGCCGCGGATCGTGGCCGTGATCGACGAGTTCCAGTACCTGTTCGCGGGCCGCGACCAGGTGACCGCGCAGGCCACGCAGCTGCTCGAGGACATCGCGCGGCGCGGCCGTTCGCAGGGCATCCACCTGGTGCTGGCGAGCCAGGACGTCGCGGGCATCGAGGCGTTCTGGGGCAAGCCGGCCGTGTTCGAGCAGTGCACGCTGCGCATCGCGATGCCGAAGGCGCGGCGCGTGCTGGCAGAGACGAACAACGCGGCGGTTTCGGCGCCCAAGTGGCACGCGGTGATCAACCACGACTCCGGCGTCGCGCACGGCAACATGCTCGCGCACGTGCCGGATTCCAGCAGCCGCAACGTGTTCGTGAACCTGCAGCACCAGCTGTGGGAGCTGTACTCCGGGCGGTTCCCGCGCCCGCGCCTGTTCGACGGCGCGCACTCGCCGGTGCTGGAGCAGTTCCCGGCGTACACCGAGCTCAAGCCGGGTTCGAAGCCGCGCGCGCTGCTGGGCCAGTCCATCGACGTCACGGAGGCGGCCTGCGGAGTGGAGCTGCCGCGGGCGCCGGGCCGCAACGTCGCGGTACTGGGCGGCGCGACGGCGGAGGCACTGTCCATCATGGACTCGGCCGCGCGTTCGCTCGCCCGCCAGTTCGACGTCGGCGAGGTGGAGTTCGTGCTGAGCTGCCCCATCGACGCCTGCGCGCCCGCAGTGCTGGAGCTGACGGAGCGGCTACGCGCCGAAGGCCACGTCGCCACCCTCGCGGACGACCTGCCGGCCACACTGGCGTCGGTCACGGAGTCGATGTCCACTTCGGATGTCGCCACGAAAGTACTGCTGCTGTACGGAGTGGACGCTGCGCTCCCGGCCCTGGAGGCAAAGGCCGTCGGTCAGCCGAAGAGCGGCCTGGACCACCTGCGCGCGGTGCTGAAGCAAGGCCCCGGCCACGGCGTGCACACCATCGGCTGGTGGCGCAGCATCGCGCGGCTCAAGGACACCCTGGGCTTCGGCGGCACGGACGACATCGGCGCCTGGGCGGCCCTGGACGTGCAGGGCAACGAGCTTTCGCCGTTCGCCGCGGGCCTGGTCGTGCACTGGTCCCCGCGCCCGGGCCGCACCCTGTTCTTCGACCGCACGACGCACAGCGCGCCGGAGGTCATCATCCCGTTCCAGCGCCCCGACCTCGACCCCGCGGGAGGCACCCCATGACCGGCGAAAACCCCGGCGCGGCCATGCGTTACAAGGAGGTCGTGGGCATGGCCCGCGGCTCGGCGGAAAACCTGCGCGCCTGGGAACTCGCCCGCGCCGACGAGATCGAACGCCAGCTCGCCGAGGCCCACGCCGCCGTCGCCGCCGCCACCGAACGCGAGGAGAAGGCGGCGGAACGCGCTTCGCGGTGGTGGAAGATGGCCCTGCACAACGTTTCACGGCTGACCTTTGTGGACTCTTCGGAGGAGCCGCAGGCAGTTGCGACGGCTCGGCCGCAGTATTTGGAGCGGTACTTGGAAGAGGTCAAGCCGAGTTATCAGGAGTTGGTGCAGGCAGTGCTGGGGCTGGGGTGGCGGGCGAAGCGCTGAGGGCTCGTGAGTGTTTATGACGGTTAGAACCGTCATAAACACTCACGAGCCGTTCCCTACTTACGAGGTGCAGTCCGCCCCAGCAACTGGTCCAGATAATCCAGCAAGTCGTACCCGTAATCGGCCAGCTTGTTCCCCGTGGAAGGCCGGAACCGGACGACCTGCGGATCATGATCGCTGGCCTGGTCCGCGAACTCCGCGTTGATGTGGACCACGTCGTAGTCCACCCCGCGCAAAGCGGCCGAAGCCAGGATGTGGTCCAGGACCTGAGACTGGCCCTCGAACACGTAGCTGTACCGCTCCGCGGCCGGCAGCGTCGAGATCAGGTCCTTCAGATACCCGCCCGAAGTCAGCTTCGCCAGCGCCGGTGAGAACTGGTAGTCGTTCAGGTCGCCGGCCACCACGACGTTGGCGCCGGGGTCAGCGGTCAGCAGCTTGCCCACAAAAGCCTGCAGCACTGTGGCCTGCTTCTGGCGCTGGACTTCCGAACTGCGCGTCGGCGGCTGGTAACGGCCGTGCGTCGGCTGGTCGCCGCCCTTCGAGTTGAAGTGGTTGGCGATGATGAACACCGTGCGGCCCTGGAAGACGAACTCGCCGGCCAGCGGCTTGCGGCTGTCGGTCCAGGCCTCGTTGGTCGGGTCCACCCGGCCCGGGGACTGGGTCAGGTGCGCCTTGCCGTGGTCCTGCACGACGTCCACCGAGGACAGCGCGCTGCCGCCCGGCCGATCCACAAAGGACACCCGCGCCGGGTTGAACAGGAAGCCCACGCGGATGTTCCCGCCCGGCTGGCCGCCGTCGGCGTCGTTGACCGGGTCGATCTCACGCGCCTGGTAGGCCGGGCCGCCCGCCGCGACGATCGCGTCGGTGAACTTCTTGAGCGTCGCGTCGGAGGCGACCACGCCGTCGTCCGTCGCGCCGTCGTTGTCCTGGATCTCCTCCAGGTTCACCACGTCCGGCGCCGCCAGGTTGTCGACGATGCCGTGCGCCAGCTGCGCGAACTTCGTGTCCGGGTCGGACGGCGCGAGGTTCTCCACGTTGTACGTCGCCACCGCGAGCTCACCCGGGCGCTGCCGCCGCGTGACCTCCTTCTGCAGCTTGTTGTCCTTCGCCGCGCCGAGCTGCGACGCGAACAGCGTGTAGCCGCCGAAGCTGCTGTACTCGACCGGGCCCGAGGTGACGCCGGTGAGCACGTCGCCGGTGTTGACCTTCGGGAACGGCTGCTGGCCGAACGGGATGATCGACTGGACCTTCAGCACGCCCGTGTTGATCTTGTCGTACGACGGGTAGACCGTGCCGCCGCGCGGCGTCGGGTTCTGCTGCGGCTTCGTGGTCACGTACAGCTCGTCGTAGCTGTTGCTCGGGCCGACGACCCGCGCGTCCGAGATGCTGACGATCTCGCTCTCGTGCGACTCCCAGAAGTCCAGCGAGTACTTGGCCGGTTCCAGCGGCAGCGGCTCGATGTTCCCGCCGGCGTTCGGCGCCAGCACGTCCGGCACCTGGTCCGGCGTGATGACGGTCGGGGCGGGCAGCGGGTTCGCGTGCGAGCCGACCGTCCACTGTGCACTGCTCAGCTCGGTCAGCGACTGGTAGGTCGACGTCGCCGGGGCGTCCGGGTAGAACTCCTTGACCGTGCCGGACGCGGTGATCGCGTCGCCGACCGCCACGGCGGGCGTGGTCGAGCCGGTGAACACGAACAGGCCCTCGCTGGTGCGTGGGTCGCTGTCCGGGTTCGGGTCGGTCATCCAGAAGCCGCGCGACGAGCCGAAGGCGCGGACCGCCGTGACGATGCCGGTGACGTCGCCGACCTTCTTGTCCTTGAACGGTGAGATCCGCGTGAACCCCTGGATGTCGTGGATCTTCGCGGCCACCGGCGGCTGGCCCGGGTCGCCGCCGCCACCGGCGGTCTCGCCCTTGGAGTTGGTGGCCGTCGCGTCGCCGACGGTGAAGTCGGCGCTGTTGTCGTCGGTGTCGGCGAGCGAGGCGGCGCGCGAAGCGGACGTCCCGTTCGCCGGGGCCACCGTCGGGCTGCCCTCGCGGACGGTCGCGGCGCCGAAGCCCACCAGGTCCTTGACCCGCGGGTCGGCCGCGCAATCGGCGGAGGTCTTGCAGGTCAGCGCCGTGGTGCCGTTGACCAGCGCGACCGTGCCCGCGGTCGCGGACATCTGAATCGTGCCGGTGGCGTCCGGCGTCGGCAGCGCGACCGTGCCGCCGGCGCCCTTGCCCTCGGCGACCAGGTAACGCGCGCCGGCGCCGACACTGCCGGCCAGGTTGGTGACCTGCCACGTGCTGGTCGGCGACGCCGAGCCGGGCAGGTACTGCACGCTGTAGCCATCGAGCGGGAACGCCGTGCCCCCACGGTTCCCGAGCTCGACGAAGTCGTTGGTGAGCGTGGCCCCCGAGTTGCCGCCACCGCCGTAGACCTCGGCGATGACCGCGTCCGCGCTGGGCGCGGCGAGCGCGGCCGGGGCGGCGACGCCGCCCAGCACAACACCCGTTACTACCGCCACGGACAACGTGGCTCTTCTGACGGCCGGGCGGCGGGATATGGTCACCCTGAGTCCCCTCTGCAACTGAACGGTCGAGGCATCGTCCCCCGAACAAGCGAAGAGGAGGAAGACGATAAGGCAACAATTCGTAACGAGCGTGAGGGAATTCCTCCTTTGGACGGGTTGACTCGGTGATCACTCTTGTTCTCGGCGGCGACGTCAACCTCCAGGGCCGAACCGAGCCGGCGCGAGCGTTCGACGCGCTTTCCCCGCTGCTCAAGGGGGCCGACCTGCGCTTCGTCAACCTCGAAGGGCCGCTGTCCGGCTCGGCCGTCGGGCACGGCAGCCTGGACATCCCGCACAAGCCGAACTGGCGGCATTCACCCCCGGAAATGGCCGTCGCGCTGACCACTGCGGGAATCGACGTCGTTTCGTGCGCCAACAACGTGACTTTCCCACCGTCGGCCGCGCTGGCGAGCCTGGCCGTGCTCGACCAGGCCGGCATCGCGCACTGCGGCGCGGGCGTGAACCTGACCGGCGCGCACACGCCCGCGATCCTCGAACGGTCCGGCCGCAAGGTCGCGTTCCTGGCGTACACCTCGCTCTGCTGGCCGGTCGGGCAGGCGGCGAAGGCGGACTCGCCGGGCGTCGCGGTGGCGGGCGCGCTGACCTCGTACCAGCCGGACGAGCGGGTGCTGGACGTCCCGGGCCGGCCGCCGATCGTCCGCACCACCCCGGTGCCGGAGCACCTGGAGCGCGTGGTCGCCGACGTCCACCGCGGCAAGGCCGCGGCCGACCACGTGGTCGTCTCGATGCACTGGGGACTGCCCGGCGACGACCTCACCGAGTACCAGGTCGCGTACGCGCACGCGCTGATCGACGCGGGGGCCGACCTCGTCGTGGGCCACGGCCCGCACACCGTGCAGGCGGTCGAGGTGTACCGCGGCCGCGGAATCCTTTACAGCCTGGGAAATCTGGTCTTCGACTGGCCGGCCATGCGCGGCCGGCACCTCGACGGGCTGATGGCGGGCTGCGTGCTCGGCGCCGAGCCGCGGCTCGAGCTGATTCCGGTGCGCCGCGGCGAGGACAACACGTGCGCGCCCCTGGCCGGTGAGGCGGCGGACGAGGCGCTGCGCCACGTCGTGACGCTGTCGGCTGCCCGGTCAACGCGGATCGTCGTGCGCGACGGGATCGGCTCGGTGGCGGGGTTGAGCGCGCCGAGACACTGAAAGCCCCTGACCGACGGGCGACGACGGGTCCGTCGTGAACCCTGCTCGCGCACGCGCCGCGCCAAGCCAGCCGAGACCGTTCAACACCTGGTCCGCGGTCCGATCTTCGAGCGCTAAGCGGCGTTTCGCCGGTTCGTCACCCATCCGGCCCATCTGCCTTAAATGCAGGTCAAGCTTAGGCGCGGTCGGGTCACAGCGGAGGTACCTTACTTTCGAGCGGCCGGAAAGTGGCCCAGACCACTCTCGACCGGACCGCCCCGGCGCTCACCGGCCGCCCGGCACGGGGGGAGGCGACACGATCACATGGGGGTTGATCGTGCTCGGCTTGCGTGTCCGGGCGCCGGCTCGGGAAACGCCGCGGGCGCGGGAATTCCGGTTCCACCCCGCGACCGCGGCGCCTTGACTCGCCCCGGGGGCTCGGCCGTGCCCGGTCCGTCCACTTCGGACCGGCACGGCCGGCATTTTGTTCTCAGCTGCGGATTTCGTTCACCGGACGGTATTTCCCGATGAGCGTGCGCGCGCCGGCGATCGCCGCCTTGCCCGCGCCCTTCGCGCTGGCCGCGAGCACCGTCGTCCAGTCGAAGTAGTCGCGCCACAGCACAATGCGGCCGTCGCGGACCTCGAAGGTGCCGCACACCCAGAATTCCGCTTCCCACGAGCCCTTGCGCAGCACGTCGGTGCGCTCGGTGAGCACGACGTCGCCGTCCGCGGCGATGTGGTGGGTGCGCGCCTCGAAGCCCGAGCCGAACCGGGCCATCGTGCGCAGCTGCTTCTCCACGGCCGTCAGCCCGCGCGCGGGCGGGAGCGGCACGTTCTGGTACGTGATGTCGACGGCCGCGCAGCTCAGCGCGCGGTCGATGTCGAGTTCTTCGAGCGCCTGCAGGAAACCGCTGACCACGGCCTTCGGTTCAGTCATGGGTCCAGGCTAGGCCGTCGGGCTCAGAACGGCTCGTCCCCGACGATCGCGACGCGCTCGGCCACGCGGACGTGCGGGTGGTAATCGTTGACCGCGTAGTGCTGGGTGGCGCGGTTGTCCCAGAACGCCACCGAATCCCGTTCCCAGCGGAAGCGGACCTGGAACTCCGGCGTGTGCGCCTGGAGGAAGAGGTACCGCAGCAGCCGGTCGCTCTCCGCCCGGTCCAGGCCGACGATGTGCGTGGTGAAGGACTGGTTCACGAACAGCGTGCGCCGCCCGGTCTCCGGGTGGGTGCGGACCACCGGGTGCTCGACCGGCGGGAACCGCTCCTGCCACCGGGCCAGCAGGTCGGGGTCGGTGAAGCGGTCGAAGCCGGGGATGAAGTCGTGCACGGCGGTGAGGCCGTCCACGCGCTCGCGGACGTCGGCCGGCAGGTTGTCGTAGGCCGCGCCCATGTCGGCCCACATCGTGTCGCCGCCGACCGGCGGGACCTCGACCAGGCGAAGCACGGAGCCCAGCGCCGGGTTCGGGCGCCACGTGACGTCGGTGTGCCAGATGTTCTCGTAACCCGGCATGCCGGCGCTGCGGGTGAACCGGACGACCTCGTCGGTCTCGCCGCGTTCGATGAACGGGTTGGTCTCCAGCTCGCCCCAGTTCGCGGCGAACGCACGCTGCTGCGCGGACGTGATGCGCTGGTCGCGGAAGAACAGCACCTTCCACTCCAGCAGCGCGCGGTTCAGCTCGGCGCGCAGCGCGGGGGTCAATGACGCTCCGAGGTCGACACCCGCGATTTCCGCCCCGATCACCCGGCCGAGTGGCCGCAGCCGGAACAGCTCGTACGGCCGGTCCCCGACCCCTTCGGGCCGGCGGCGCAGGGTGCGCGGACCCTCGACGATGCCGTCGTCGGGCACCGTGACGGAACGGAGGCGGGCGGGCAGGTCGATCGACACGTGACGCCCCCGGGGTAGGAGAATTCGGCTTGGCTGAGCGGAAATTCGCCTACGCGGGCGGGGAGCCGAGGCGGCCGCGGCGCAGCAGCAGGGCCGTGACGCCCTCGCCGGCCGACCGGGCCGGGGCCCGACCGGCGAGCGGGTGGTCCCGGGTCGCTGGCATGACCCGATGATCGTCACGCGCCGGTCACAGGGTCAAGCTGCCTCACGATGTGGAATCGGCCATCGCCTGGCCGGGTGACCACACAGGATGTGATGGGGTTAGATCTCCCCCTACGGGGTGACGGATGGGGGCCCGCCCCTCGTGACCGGCCGCTCGTCGGGAGCGGCGCCCAGGGAGGGGAGTCCCATGCCAGGTTCGACGAGCGAACGGCTGACCTCGGCAGCCGACGCACTGGACAAGGCCGCGGCCGACGCCGACCAGGCCGCCGGCCGCTTCGCCGAAGCCCGCCTCGAGTCGACGCCCTTCGGCATCTCCGCGCCGGCCCGCGAGCTCGCCGCCCGCTGGGAAGCCGCCCTCGCCGCCCGCGACGTGGACGCCCGCGTCCTCGGCGACGCGACCTCCGACCTGGCCGGCCTGCTCCGCATGGCCGCGGGCGGCCACGCCGACCGCATCCGGCCGATCGTGGCCACGGCCCTGTTCAGCTGAGCCTGGTGACCCGAGCCCGTTCCCTTGAGGGGTCCTGATGCCGTTCCCGCGCTCGGCGCTGCTTGTGCCGGTCGACCTGTCGCCAGGCCTCTTCGCCCGTCCCCGACCTGGTGGGTCCAAGCGCCCCAATGTGGCGTTCGGTGCGCTCAACGCAACCAACGCCACATTGGGTGCGCTCAACGCACCCAATGTGGCATTGGGGCGCCTCGAGCAGGCTCTCGGCAGCGGATCCTCGACGCGCTCGGCGAAGGGGGCCTGATGCCAGTCCCGCACTCCGCGCCACTCGCGCCTGCCGCGCCCTCGCCCGTCCCCGACACGGCGACTCCCCGCAGCGGATCCTCGATGCCGTCAGCGGGGATTCTGATGCGACTCCCGCACTTCCCACCGATTGCGCCTCCCGGCCGCCCCCGACGCGGCGGCGCCAAGCGGCGGCCCCACGACGCGCTCGGCGGAGGGGTCCTGATGTCACTCCCGCACTTCGCGCCACTTGCGCCTGCCGCACCCTCGCCCGCCCTGGGCGTGGCAATTCCAAGCGCCCCAATGTGGCGTTCGGTGCGTTCAACGCAACCAACGCCACATTGGGTGCGCTCAACGCACCCAATGTGGCATTGGGGCGCTTCAAGCAGGCCGTCGGCGGCGCTCCCGACGCGCACGGCGGAGGGGTTCTGATGCCGTTCCTGCATCCGGTGCTGGAGCAGGCCGCCATGGTGTTGGAGCCGTTGCGGGTTGCGGGGGCGCGGCTCGGGGCGCCCAATCCCGTTGCGGCGTTGCGGCAGATCGACTGTTCACCGCAGGCCATCCGTGAGTCCGCGCGCAAGCTTTCCAGTGGACGCGACGTGCTCGTCACCGCGCGGCTGCAGTTCGAGGGCGGGGCGCACCGCGCGGAACGGCGCTGGGGCGGCGAGCCGGCCGCGCTCTTCCGCAGCCGCGCCGACGAGCTGGACGCGCACTACCGCCAAGCCGCGGAAGCCGCCGCGCGGACCGCGGCCGTCGGGCTGGACCTTGCCGATCTTCTGGACCGGCTGGCCGTCCAGACCGCCGAGCAGGTCACGTCGATTGCGGCGGCCGCGCAGTCGGCGGCGGAAGCCGTGCTGGCCGGTGACCGTTCGACGGACGTCGTCTACCCCGTGACGTCGGCCTGCCACTCGGTCGCGAAGGCCGTCGCGGCGGGCGTTTCGACGATCGTCGAGACTATTCCCGTCCTGGAACCCTTCAGCACTCCGGTGACCCCGGGCTGACAGAGTCCACTAAGGACGATCAGTTTTCACGCCGGTGACGAACCCGCCGCTCGCCGGGTCCTCGGACGGCCGCCCGTACCCCGCGGCGAGTTCGGCGCGCGAGAACGTCTCGGGCCGCCAACCGTGTTCGGCCAGCCATTCCGGCGCGGTGCCGCCGAGACCGCCCTTCCACAGACTGGTGACGGACTCGCCGTTCGCCACCGCGCGGGCCCGCTGAAGAAGACCGTCCCGATCCGCCTGCGGCCGGTGCTCGAAGGAGATCCGGCTGCCGGGCGCGGACAGCGCGGTGACGTCCGCGAGCAAGCGCGCGGCATCGTCGTAGTCGAGGTAAACGAGCAGCCCCTCGGCGAGCCACGCGGTCGGCCGTCCGGGCGCGAAACCGGCTTCGCGCAACGCCGCGGGCCAATCGTCGCGCAGGTCGACCGGGACCACCACGCGCTCGCACCGCGGTTCGGCGGACCGCGCGGCCAGCACGGAATCCTTGAACTCCAGCACATCCGGCAGGTCCAGCTCGAACAGCCGGGTGCCCTCGGGCCAGTCCAGCCGGAACGCCCGCGCGTCGAGCCCCGCCGCGAGCAGCACGACCTGGTCCGCGCCGGCGAGGAAGTCGTCGAAGAACCGGGTCCGGATCGCCACCTGCTCGGCGAACACCCGGCCGACACCGTCGCCTCGCTCTTCCGCCGAGAACAACGCCTGCCCCGCCCGGAAAAACGCGCCCGCGTAAGGATCCTCGAACAACCGATCCGGCCGCCCGCTCTCCAACGCCCGCAACCCGGCCACCCCGACCGCAGTCCGGCTGACCGGAGGCAGCGCTTCCGCAGAGCTACTCACTACCCCACCCTAAAACCGCACGACCAACGCGATGGTGACCACCACCGGGGGTCCGGGGCTAGCCGCCGGGCGGGCCCGGGGTTGCACCCCGGAAAAAACGCCAGGCGAGGTGCGCCCGCGCTTTTTGCGGGCACACCTCGCCTGAGAATGGCGGTGGCGGTGGGATTTGAACCCACGGACGGGGATTAGCCGTCACACGATTTCGAGTCGTGCTCCTTCGGCCGCTCGGACACGCCACCGCCGAGAAATATACCGGACCCCTCTCGGACACCCGGAGCGGGGTTCAGGAGAGCTGGGCGCGGCGGGTGGCGAAGTAGGTCTCGAGCAGGCCGGCGCATTCGTCGGCCAGCACGCCGCCGTGGACTTCCGGGCGGTGGTTGAGCCGGCGGTCGCGCACGACGTCCCACAGGGACGACACGGCGCCGGTCTTCGGTTCCCACGCGCCGAACACCAGGCGGGAGATCCGGGCGAGCACCAGGGCGCCCGCGCACATCGTGCAGGGCTCCAGCGTCACGGCGAGGGTGCAGCCCTCCAGGCGCCAGCCGTCGCCGTGGACGCGGGCGGCGGCGCGCAGGGCGAGGATCTCCGCATGGGCAGTGGGGTCGCCCAGTTCGACGCGGGCGTTGCGGGCCGCCGCGAGGGGGCGGCCGTCAGGGCCGAACACCACGGCGCCGATGGGCACATCGGCGCCTGGGCCGCGGGCCGCCTCGAGGGCGGCCTGCACGGCCTCGGTGTCGGCCGGGCGTCTCAGAGCTCGTCCAGCAGCTTGGTGAACTCGGGCGCGAACCCGCATCTCTGGGCCACCATCTGCAACTGCTCATCCGGGTAGAGATCCACCTCTCCGACGATAACTTCCAGCTCGACGCCCGGCAGCCCGAGATCGGTCAGGATCTCGAGGTCGCCCTCCGGCCAGACGGCTTCGTCGTCCTCGTCGGGCGGGTCGACGCGCAGGACGTCCAGCACGTCGGCGGCGATGTCGTAGTCCAGTGCCGCGGCCGCGTCCGAAAGCAGCAGCGACGGCCCCCGCGGGCTCGGCCGGACGATCACGAAGAACTCGTCGTCCACGGCCAGCAGCCCGAACGCCGCCCCGGTCGAGCGGAGTTTCCCCAGCTCGGTGATCGCCGCGTCCAGCTCTGTGAGCGCCGCGGGATCGAGCGCACTGCACCGCCACCGACCGTCTTCTCGGACCACAGCCATCGCGAAGCCCGTGACCGGCTCTTGCACCGCCATGCGCACACCGTATTCCGCCGGGGAAACGAGCGCACGCACGGTGCACCCGAAGGGGCCGGGGTGCCACTATCGAATCATGACCGGACCCACCGACCTGCCCACTCTCCCCGGCACCCCGTTCGCCGGGCTGCTCGCCGAAGCGCGGGCGCTGCAGGACCGCACCGTCGACCTCCGCCGGGCCCTGCACCGCCGTCCGGAGCAGGGCCTGCGGCTGCCGAGGACGCAGCAGGCGATCCGCGCGACGCTCGCCGACCTGCCGATCGAGTTCACCGAGGGCCGTTCGACGACGTCGCTCACCGGCGTCCTGCGCGGCGCCCGCCCGGGCCCGGCCGTGCTGCTGCGCGGCGACATGGACGCGCTGCCGCTGCACGAGGACACCGGCCTGGAGTTCGCCTCCGAGGTCGACGATTCGATGCACGCCTGCGGGCACGACACGCACGTGGCGATGCTGGCGTCGGCCGCACGGCTGCTCGCCGGGCGCGTCGACGAGCTGGCCGGCTCGGTGGTGTTCATGTTCCAGCCCGGTGAAGAGGGTGACCACGGCGCGCGGCACATGATCCACGAGGGCGTGCTGGACGCCGCGGGCCCGCGGGTTTCGCGCGCCTTCGCCCTGCACTCGATGGCGACGATGCCCAGCGGCGTCCTGCGGGTGCGCGGCGGGACGATCATGGCGTCGGCGGACACGTTCCGGGTCGAGGTGACCGGCCGCGGCGGGCACGGCTCGATGCCGCACGAGGCGATCGACCCGGTGCCGGCGGCAGCCGCGATGGTCGGCGCCCTGCAGACGATGGTGACGCGCCGCATCCCGGTGTTCGACCCGGCGGTGATCTCGGTGACCCGCATCGAGGCCGGCACGACCACGAACATCATCCCCGAGACGGCGGTGCTCCAGGGGACCATTCGCGCCCTGTCGGAGCACACGCGCGCGCTGATCCGCGAGGAGCTGCCGAAGGTCTGCACGTCCATCGGCGAGGCCCACGGCTGCCGCGTGCTGGCCGACGTCGACCCGGGCTACCCGGTGACGGTGAACGACGACGCCGTCGCCGCCCACGTGCTGGCCCTCGCCGCCGAAGTGCTCGGCCCGGAGAACGCCGAGGAGATCGGGGTCCCCAGTATGGCGGCCGAGGACTTTTCCTATGTGCTGCAACGGGTTCCGGGTGCGTTTGCGTTCCTCGGCGCCTGCCCGCCCGGGGTGGATGCCAAGACCGCCCCGAACAACCACTCCAACCGCGTGGTGTTCGACGAGGACGCGATGCCCAGCGGCGTGGCGATGCACGCGGCCTTCGCCCTGGCCGCCTTGCGGGATTAAACAACAGTGTTGATTTAATAGCGGCATGACGACCGTTACCGAGCTTCTCGAGCAAGAGGACCGGCTCACCTTCACCCGGTTCGACAACGAGACCGCGCTGGCGCTCGGCGAGCACCTGCTGGCCGAAGCGCGGGCGCGGGCTCTGCCGGTGACGATCTCGGTCCGACGGAACGGCCAGCGCCTGTTCCACGCCGCGCTGCCGGGCACGTCCGCCGACAACGACGCGTGGATCGAGCGCAAGAGCCGCGTCGTCGACCGCTACGGGCACAGCTCGTTCCTGGTCGGCACGCAGTTCCGCGAGAAGGGCAGCTCGTTCGAGGCCGACTCACGCCTCGACCCAGACCTGTACGCGGCGCACGGCGGCGTGTTCCCGGTGATCGTCGCGGGCGTCGGGCCGGTCGGCACCGTCGGCGTCTCGGGCCTGCCGCAGGCCGACGACCACGCGTTTGTCGTCGAGCAGCTGACGTCTTTCCTGGCTCGCTGATCCCGGCACGGCCAGAACCCGCCGTCGATCAGGCCACCTGACCCAAGACCCAGGACGCCCGCCCCGTGCTAGTCTCCTCGGGTCGGTGCACATCATATATCAGATCGGACATGCCAGTGGTGTTCGAAACACAGCGGCGGCGGCTGGCCGGCGTGGTCGCGATCCCCGTGACGCCCTTCCTCGGCGACGGCGAGATCGACGAGGAGACGTACTGCCGGCTGGTCGAGCGGCTGACCACCAGCGGCATCGAGGTGGTCACGCCCAACGGGAACACCGGGGAGTTCTACGCGCTCGACGGGCCCGAGACGCGGCTGTGCCTCGAGCTGGCCGTCAAGCGGGCGCACGGCGCGAGCGTGCTGGCGGGCGTCGGGCACGATCTGCGCTCCGCGGTCAAGGCCGCGCGGCACGCCCGGGACACCGGCGCGGACATGATCATGATCCACCAGCCGGTGCATCCCTATGTTTCGCGCGACGGCTGGGTCGAGTACCACCGGACGATCGCCGAGGCGGTGCCCGAGCTCGGCGTGGTCCTCTACATCCGCAACCCCGCCATCTCCGGGGAAGAGCTGGCCCGCCTCGGCGACGCCGCGCCGAACGTGATCGGCGTCAAGTACGCGGTGCCGGACCCGGTGCACTTCGCGACCGTCGCGCGCGAAGCGGGTTACGAGCGCTTCGTGTGGATCGCCGGCCTGGCCGAACTGTCCGCGCCTGGTTACTTCGCCGTCGGCGCGACCGGCTTCACCTCCGGACTGGTGAACGTCGACCCGAGGATTTCGCTGGACCTGTACGCCAAGCTCAGCACCCGCGACTTCGCGGGCGCGATGAAGATCTGGGAGCGCATCCGGCCGTTCGAACAGATGCGTGCGGCCGAAGGGAACGCCAACAACGTCAGCGTCGTCAAGGACGCGCTCTCGCAATTGGGCCTGTGCCGTCCGGACGTCCGCCCGCCGAGCCGTCTGCTCACCGCGCCGGAGCGGGAACGGCTGTTCGGACTGCTGTCCTCATGGGGACTTTCGTAGGCGGCCGAACGGGCCGCTCGCGCCGACGCCGCCGGTGATGTCCGCGTAATACCGTTGACCATACGCCTGTTTCGGTTCCGCCAGGGGAATTGCCATCGCCGCGCAGGAGTGAGAGGCTGGGCGCAGGCCGCGATGCCATCGCGGCCAGGCCCCAGCGCCCTTCTCCCGGACTGGACCCGGACCCGTCGTGGCCGGAAAACCGTCGCTGGACAAGCATCTCGCCTGAACCAGAGCGGTGTCGTCATGACCTCGTCCCGTACTTCTGATGCCCTCGATCCGTTGCCCCCCAAGGGTAGTGAGTTCGCGGAGCTGTCCCGTCTGATCAAGGCGGCGGGCCTGCTGGAGCGCCGTCGCAAGAGCTACGGCATCCGGATCGGGCTCAACTTGTTCGCCTTCGCGGCCGGCTGGGTCGCCTTCGTCTACCTCGGCGATTCCTGGTGGCAGCTGTTCCTCGCCGCCTTCTTCGCGATGATGTTCGCGCAGCTCGCCTTCATCGGCCACGACGCCGGGCACCGCCAGATCTTCGGTACCCACAAGGCAAACGACGCCACCGGATTGGTCCACGGTGGACTGACCGGGCTGAGTTACGGCTGGTGGATCGGCACGCACAACCGGCACCACGCCAACCCGAACCACGAGGACGAGGACCCGGACGTCGACATCGCCGCCCTCGCCTTCAGCCGCGCGCAGAGCAGTGAGAAGCGCGGTTTTCTCCGCTGGGTGGCCAAATACCAGGCCTTCCTGTTCTTCCCGCTGCTGTTGCTGGAAGGCCTGAACCTGCACGTGTCCAGTGTGAAGGCGGTCTGGGCCGGTGACGTCCGCCGGCACAAACTGGAGTCCGCGCTCCTGATCGGCCACCTGGTGGCCTACCTGGCCGCGGTGTTCATCGTGCTGTCACCGCTGACCGGTCTGGTGTTCATCGCCGTGCACCAGTGTCTTTGGGGCCTGTACATGGGCTCTTCGTTCGCGCCCAACCACAAGGGCATGGAGATGCTGACCAGCGGGCACAAGCTCGACTTCCTGCGCAAGCAGGTGCTGACCTCGCGCAACATCCGCGGCGGCCCGGTCGTCGACTTCGTCCTCGGCGGCCTGAACTACCAGATCGAGCACCACCTGTTCCCGAGCATGGCCCGGTCCAACCTCAAGCACGCGCAGGTGATCGTGCGGGAGTTCTGTGCCGAGCGCGGGATTTCCTACGCCGAGTGCGGCTGGGCCCGGTCCTACGGTTACGTGCTGGAGCACCTGCACTCCGTCGGCGAACCGCTGCGAACACCCGCCCGGGTCTCGGCATGACCGCGGCGGACGCACCGGCCGAGACCCTGTCGGAGACACCCGTCGAGCCGCTGGCGGAGAACGCCTGCCCCAGCTGCCCGCACCCGCTCGATTCCCACGACGTGATCGCGCGCCGCTTCTGCACCGCGACGTCCGCCGGCCACCTCGATCGCGGCTGCGTCTGCGGCGCGGCCGTCAACCCCCACGTCAGGAAGAAGCCATGACCGCACCCGCGCCCGTCACCCGTTATCAGCAACGGATCGACCGAGTACAGAAAATCGTCCAGGTCCACACCAAGCTCGACGACACCAAGGCCCGCGCCCTCGCGACGGACATGGTGCACGTGCTCGACACCACGCCGGAGACCGTTCGCTGAAACCCGGGCGGCCACCGGTGAGAGCACCTGGTGGCCGCTTGGCCATTTCCGTGACGGCAGCCGTCTCACGACGGCAAGTCCGGCCAGGTCTCGGCGAGGCCGAACGCGGGGAACGCCGCGGTGCTGAAGGTGATCACCTCGGCGACCTTGCCTTCCGAAATCCGTAGCGCGTTGATCCCGAAAGCGCGGAAAACCCCGTCCACGCGGACGTAAGTGGCCAGCGCGGGCAGGCCGTTCGCGGAGATCGGCAGCACGCGGAACGGCGCGGCGTACTCGCCCCGGAACGCCGGCTCCCAGGCCTTCTGCACCGTCGACAGGCCTGAATACCAGGTGGGCTCCGGTCCGGAGTGACCGCCGGCCCCCGACGCATGGCTACAGCGGACGTCTTCGCGCAGCAGTTCCGCGAAGGTCGCTTCGTCGTGCTCCACCAACGCCGTCATGTAGCGCGCGACGACAGCGCGTTCCGCTTCGCTCGCTTCGCCGGCCTGCCACTCCGTACGCCGTGCGGGCAGATGCTCCTTCAGCGCAGCACGGCTGCGTTGAACGGTGCTGTTCACCGAAGCCGGCGTGGTCCCCAGCGTCGCCGCGGTCTCCCGCGCGGACCAGCCGAGCACGTCACGCAGCAACAACGCCGCCCGTCCGCGCGGCGAAAGGTGCTGGATCGCCGCCAGGAAAGCCAGCTCCACGGTCTCGCGCGCGACGACCACGGCGTCCGGCTCCAGCAGGCGGTCCGGGAACGGCTGCAGCCACGGCACCGCCACCGCCGGCTGCGGCGTGAGGTCCGAATCGCGCGTCGACGGCAGGTCCAGCACCGGCAGCTCGCGCGGGTGTGCGTCGAGGAAGTCGAGGCACGCGTTCGTCGCGATGCGGTACAGCCACGCCCGCACGCTCGCGCGTCCCTCGTACGTCGAACGGCCGCGCCACGCGCGCAGCATCGTCTCCTGGACCAGGTCGTCGGCCTCGTCGAACGAGCCGAGCATCCGGTAGCAGTGCACCCGCAGCTCCCGCCGGTGCGTCTCGATTTCCGTCGCGAAGTCCGTCATCGGTTCAACCATGTCCCTTGTGACGGCGGTCCGCGCGAGAACTGAGCACAGCGCAGGTCAGGAGCGCGTGTGGCGCAAGTTACCCGCACGTAAATAACGCGTCAGCGAGGAGCGCGGGACCGTCAGCGTGGTGTTCACGGCGCAGGCGGAACGCCGGGCCCGGCAGTCTGCTGGAGGGGTCCGAATGACCCACTCACGGAGGTAACCGTGACGCTCAGCGAGCTACTGCCCAGCCTCGGTTGTGAGGCCGCCGACCACCTCGAACCGGGGCTCTGGCCGCGGAGCACATCCCTGGGCGAAGGCGGTGAGCTGATCTTCGCGGGTGCCCCGGTGAGTCACCTGGCCGCCCGGTTCGGCACCCCCGCGTACCTCCTCGACGAAGCGCAGGTGCGCGACACGGCCCGCGCGTACCGCCGTGCCCTTCCGGAGGCCGAAGTCGCCTTCGCGAGCAAGGCGCTGTGTACCCGCGCCGTGCTGCGTTGGGTCGCCGAAGAGGGGCTGTCGCTCGACACCTGCTCCGCGGGCGAGATCGCCGTCGCGCGTTCCATCGGCTTTCCCGCCGAGCGGATTCTGTTGCACGGCAACGCGAAGACGCCCGAAGACCTGAAGGCCGCGCTCGAGTACGGCGTCCGCCGCATCGTGCTGGACTCGCTCGACGAGGTCGAGCAGCTCGGCGCCCTCGCCCACGGCGCGCAGGAGGTGATGATCCGCGTGACGCCCGGCGTCACCGGCGACACCCACGCCGCGATCACCACCGGCACCGAGGGGCAGAAGTTCGGCTTCTCGCTTCGCGACGACGTCCGCGACAACGTGGACCGCGCTGTCGCCGCCGTGCTCGCGCAACCCGGGTTGCGGCTGGTCGGGCTGCACTGCCACATCGGCTCGCAGGTCTCGCGCGTGGACCGGTACGAGGAGGCCGCGCGGCGGATGGTCGAGGTGCTCGTGCGCATCCGCGACACCTACGGCGTCACCCTGCGTGAGCTGGACCTGGGCGGCGGGCACGCCGTGCCTTACCTGGACCGCGAGGCGGCGTTCGACCTCGACGGTTACGCGCGCCGGCTCCGGGTGGCGCTGGGGTACGAATGCTCGTCGCACGGATTTCCCTTGCCCCGCTTGACGATCGAGCCCGGCCGCGCGATCGTCGGGCCGTCCGGGATCACGGTGTACCGGGTGTGCGCGGTCAAGCGCGGCAGCCGCACGTTCGTCGCGGTCGACGGCGGCATGAGCGACAACGCGCGCCCCGCGCTGTACGGCGCGCGCTACACAGCGCGGCTCGTCGGACGGCACACGAAGGCGGCGCGGCAGCCGGTGACCGTGGTCGGACGGCACTGCGAGTCCGGCGACGTGCTGGCCACCGACGTCTGCCTACCGGGCGACATCCACGCGGGCGACCTGCTGGCCGTGCCGTGCACCGGCGCGTACCACCACGCGCTGGCCTCGAACTACAACCTCGTGGGGCGCCCGCCGCTGGTCGGCGTCCGCGACGGCCTCGCGACGCTGCTGGTCCCGCGCGAGACCGAGGAAGACCTGCTCCGCCGCTGTTAGGCCTCGATGACGTCGCCGCCGCGCGGTACCGAACCGCGCGGCAGGCGGCGGCCGGCGAAGAACTCGCGGCACCAGTGGCGCACGGCGAACATCAGCGGGAGCCCGATCACGATCGACACCACGCCGATCACCGCCACGCCGCCGATGCCGAAGACCGTGGTCTCCCCGGCGTCCGGCTTCGCGTACTCGCGCACCGCGAGCACCAGCACGGCCAGGAAGAACAGGCCCCCGACGAGCGGAAGCAGGCCTCGTAAGAAAAAGTGACGCACGCTCGTCAGCAGCGTCCGGCGGAACACCCAGACGCACGCGAGCGCCGTCATCGTGTACTCGATCGCGATCGTGAGCCCGACGGCGTCCACGGAGTCCGACAGCACGTTGTCGCTCCACACCGCCAGCAACACGAACAACGCGAGTGACACGAGCCCGAACGTCCAGGTCGCGACTGTCGGCGTCCGGTATTTCGGGTGCACGCGGCCGAACACCTTCGGCAGCGCGCCGTGGCTCGCCATCGACAACGTGGTGCGGGCGGCGGGCATGATCGTCGCCTGGCTGGTCGCGGCGCCGCTGGTCAGCACCGAGACGATCAGCAGCAGCCCGAACACCCGGCCCAGCCCGGACGAGCCGAACACCGCGCCGCCGAGGCCGGCCAGCACGTCCCCGGAGTTGGCCTCGTTGCCCAGCCCGATGCCGTGTTCGCCGACTCCCGCGAAGGCGAGCGCGGCGACCGTGACGAGCAGGTAGTTCAGCACCAGCAGCACGGTCGACAACACGGCGGCGCGGCCCGGCGCGTGCCGCGGGTCGGCGGACTCCTCGTTCACCGACAGCGAGCTTTCCCAGCCCCAGTAGATGAACACGGCCAGCAGCACGGCGGACACGGCCGTCCCGACGCTCACGCCGTTCGGCCACAGCCAGCTCCACTGCGGCAGGCTCGCCTGCGCGCCCGCGCTGCCGCCGTACACGCGCACGAGCGCGACCACGGAGAACACCACCAGCACGGCCAGCTCGATGCCGAGCAGGATCCACTGCACCCGCGCGGACACCTCGATGCCGCGGTAGCAGAGCCAGCACAGCGCGAGCAGCCAGACGCCGCCGATCGCGGTCGTGACGGCGCGGTTGCCCGCGAGGCCGTCGGCGCCGAAGAGCAGCAGCGTGTACCGGCCGGTGAGCGCCGACTGGCTGCTCATCACCAGCAGCTGCGCGACGGTGACCACCCAGCCCGTCAGCCAGCCGGCGCGGCTGCCGAACGCGCGCGTCGCCCAGGTGAAGTTGGTGCCGCAGTCCGGCTCCGCGGCATTCAGCTCACGGAACGCAAAAGCCACGAACAGCACCGGCACGAACGAAAGCAGGATGAACGCGGCGGCCTTGAATCCCGTGCCTGCGAGCACGATGAAGCCGAGCGTTGCCGCAATGGAATATGCGGGCGCCGTCGACGACATCCCGATCACCATCGACGACACCATGCCGAGCGCGCCGCCGCGCAGGCCTTTGGCTTGGACCACGGGAGCGATCCCGGGGCCGGGCACGACGGCTTCCGACATGGCTTTTCCTCCCTTTTTCCGGGGCGAACGCTGCGGCGACGGGCCGGCAAACGTTACCCGGAGCGCCCGGCGCGACGAGAGCGGCTGTGCCCGGACGCACACCGCGGGCCCCGGTGAAAGTTCACCGGACCAGCGGCTTGACCACGGTTTGCTGCCGAACAGCCCTCCTGCTCGGGCGTCATGGCCGATACGCTGCGCGCTTAAGGAATCACATGCCGAAACACAGGGAGGGACGGCATGGGTGACGAAAACCGCACGAAGGTCGATGACCAGCGTGCGCCGAAGGCGTTGGACAGCACCGACAGAACCTTGATCGCCTTGCTCCAGCATGACGGGAGGGCGTCGTTCACGGCGCTGGCCAAGGCGGTCGGGTTATCGGAGGGCGCCGTGCGACAACGGGTCCAGCGGCTGCTGCGCGACGACATGATGCAGATCGTCGCGGTGACCGCACCGGAGAACGTGGACCTGACCCGGCAGGCGATGATCGGCATCACGGTGAACGGCGACCCGCGTGAAATCGCGACGCGGCTGTCCACACTGGCGCACGTCCACCAGGTGGTGCTCTGTGCCGGCCGTTTCGATCTGCTGGCCGAACTGATCTGCCGGGACGACGAGCACCTGCTCGAAGTGCTGGGCGAGGAGGTCCGGCCCATCCCCGGGGTGACGTCGACGGAGCTGTTCGTGTATTTGAAGCTCGCGAAGCAGAACTACGCTTGGGGAAAGCTCACGGCGTGACCTGTTCTCGGAGGCCGCCGATGGGTTTTCGGTGGCCTCCGAGACTTGTTTCCGGAGCGGCTCAGTCGTGGTCTTGGTCCTGCCGCATCCGGTACGGGATCAGTCCCCAGAGCACCCCGAACAGCAGCAACGCGACCACCGCGACGATCACCATCGCGACCAGCCCGTAGACGACTTCCGCGATGAGCGCGACCGTCACCGTCATCGCCCCGGCCAGGCAGCCCAGCCCGACCAGCACGAACCGGTTGCCGACGCGCAGGATCTCGTCGCGCCGCCCGGTCCGGAACAGCACCCGGTGCCAGGCCGCGGGAGCGGTCAGCAGGGCCGTCGCCGCCACCGTGAGCAGGACGGCGCACAGGTGCAGCGCCTTTTCGAGCCCGCTCGCGCTGTGGAACCGGTCCGTGAACACCACCGTCAGCAGGAACCCGAACAGGATCTGCACCCCGGCCTGCGCCACCCGCAACTCCTGGAGCAGCTCGCCGATGTTGCGCTGCAACTTCTGGTTGCGGGTCTCGCCGGTGTCCTCAGCATCGGTCATCTGCAGTCTCCAGCACTAGTGCCCGGCTCCGCGTCACCCCCAGGGACGCCGAGGAAACACTAGGCGGCCTGCCGCACCGGCCGCGACTCCAGATTCTGCCGGTCAGCCCGCGAGCCAGTCCTCGACGAGCTTTCCCCAGTGGCGGTCGTCCGTGGTCTCCATGAACTCCTTGCGGTCGATCAGCAGGTACAGCTCGGCGTCGGCGACCTCGAGGATCAACGGTTTCCCAGCGTTCAGCAGCCCGCCGATGAACCGCCCGTACAGGCCGGTGAACTCGACTCGCACGCTCTTGACGTCCTCGCGGCGCAAGACGAGATCGTCATTGTCGCCCCAATTGCCCAGCACCAGGCGATCGTCGTACAGAGTGATTTCGCCGCGGCGCTGGAAAATCGCCTTCTGACTGACGCCGGCGGCGATCGAGTCGGCGCCCGTGCGACGGGCGAGGACATCGGCGGTCTGTCCGACATAAGTGGCGTTGGCCAGCACGTTTCCCATCTGGCCAACGTGTCAGCCGGCGGCGTCGCGGCGCATCGCTCGAAGGGAGCCGATCGATCGACTTTCGGCTAAACCGGCCTGGTCGAACGGCTAACGCGACGCCACGAGCCTCGCGTAACGTGCGCCCGCGACCATCAGCACCAGCCCGGCGCCGAGGAACGCGGCGACGCGCGCGAGGCCGTCCAGCGCGGCGAGGTCGAACAGCACGAGCTTCAGCACCGCTGCCCCCACCAGCACCAGCCCGACCACTCGCAGCGCGACGACGTTGATGCCGCGTAACAGCAGGACCAGCGCGGTGATCGTCCAGGACACGGTGATCAGCGCGTGCCCGGTCAGGAACCCGGGCCGGTCCGGGATCGCCAGCAGCGACGCGCAGAGCACGAGGCCGGCGGCGCCGTGCAGCGCGGCCGGGCCGGCGGGCAGCCAGGGCCCGAGTTTGGCGGGCTTGAGCACCTCCAGCCGGACCGCGGCCCACGGCACCGCGACCGCCGCGGCCAGCAGCAGGACGGCGGCGGCGAGACCGGTCAGCAAGTGCGTCGTGGTGCGGGGTTGGGCGACGAACAGCAGTGCCGGCGTGAGGTCCTTGACGAGCGCGATCAGCCAGCCGATCAAGCCGAACGCGAACGAGCCGCCGAGCACGAACCGGTTGCGCGTCCACCGCGCGGCGAAGGCGAGCGCAAGGGCCTCCCCGAGCAGCACCGCGCCGCCGTCGAACTCCGTGACGGTGGCCTGCAGCGCGGCGACGAGCCCGGCGACCACCGCGACGTTCCCGGCCTGACCCCGCACGAGAAGCCCAGTCGTGACAAGCAGAACGGCCGCGCCACCCGCCAGAAGCGCCGATTGGGTCTTCGGCAACAACGCCGCGGCGACCAGGACGGGCAGCACGGCGGACGCGAGCACGGTCAGCGCGAACGGATCGTTTTCCGTACGCCGCAACGTGATCAGCGCGAGCGCGGCGCTCACGGCGCCGGCGGCCACGGCGACCGGAACGTTCTGCGTCTGCAGCGCGCTGCCGATCACCGACGTTGTCAAGGGCGGCAAGGCCGCGGTGAGCGAAAGGGACCACCACTCCCGCCGGAACTGGACAGGCGCCGTCGCGATCTGGAGCATGAGCAGGAACGTCACCAGTTCCGGAGTGAAGCCCCAAGTGATCAGGGGCGCGCACACTCCGCACCCGACCACAACCGCGCCGGCGAGCAGAGAGGAGTCCCATTTGACCGCAAGGAGCAGCCCGCCCACCGCGATGACAAGCCCGGCGCCGAGCCCTGCCGGAACGGGCAAGAAGTCGTAGAGCGAAGTCGCGGCGACGGCGTCGAGGTAAAGCGCCGCGATACCGGTCGCGGCCAGCGCGAACGCGCCCGTGCGCGCGGCGGGTTTGCGATGCAGCCACGCGCCCACCCCGACGAGCACAGCCCCGAACGCCGCCCCCACCAGCACCCGCGGCAACGGCCCAAGCCACCCACGCTGCACGGCGAGCACGAGCAGCAGCACCACGCCCAGCAACGTGACCGCCCCGCCAACCCACGCGAGGAGGCGCGCCCCGGCGCCTTCTTTCCGCAGCCGTTCCCCGAGGGTGGGCGGCGGGATGTAGGGCTGTTGGGGCGGCACCGCGAAGTACTGCGGGACGGGTTGGGTGTATTGGTTTTGCCCGTAGTGGTTTTGCGCGTACTGCGGTTGCGGTCCTGCGGGATAAGGCGTGCCGTGGCTGTAACCCGGCGCATCGTAGGGGTAGGCACCGCCGTAAACGGGCGTGGACGGCCCGGCTGACGGCGCGAACGCGTCCGCCCTGACGGCCCGCGAATCCCCTTGCGCGCCAACCGATTCCGGCGACCGTGGCTGAGGTGCGCCCGCCACCACAGGCGACGGCTGCGGCTGCGCGCGCGAACTCTCTGGCGCCACCGCCGATTCCCCCGGCACCGTGCCCGAGTCGCTCGGCGCCACGGCCGCTTCCTCCGACACCGTGCGCGAATCGCCCGGCGCCGCCGCCGATTCCCCCGGCACCGTGCGCGAATCGTCCGGCGCCGCCGCCGGTTCCGGCGACAACGCAGGCGGGCCATCTTGTGCTGCCACCGATTCCGGCGGCCGGGCGCCCGCAACCGTCGGCGGCGTCTGCGGAGCGGCCCCAGCCGTCGACAAACCGGCCCGTGGCTCAGCTCCAGTGACCGAAACCTCGACGTCGCGCAGCTCGGCCCCGACCACGGCCAGGCGCCGGCCGAGGTCGTTGATCTCGTCGGCCAGGCGGTGGAGGGTTTCGCCTTCGGTTGTCATGCGGCCAGATTCGGGCATAAGGGCCGTTGATCGGATCCGTAGCACTACTCAACCCCGGACACGGGACGGTTGCGGTCGGCGTCCCGGCCCCGCCCCCCGAGCCGAATCCCAGCGTCACCCGGCGCTGGCGGCGGCCTGCGCGAGCACCTCGTCCATGGTCTCCATGATCGAGACGGTCTCGTCCAACGGCATGAGCGGGCTCTCGATCTCCCCCGCACGCAGGCGCAACGCGACCTCGTCCGCCTCGTGGCGCAGGCCGCGGCCCTCGTCGGTGTACTCGAACCGGGTCCGCTCGCCGCGGCGCGGGATCACCGTGAACGAGGCGGGGGCGTAGAACGCGCCCTCGATCTCGATGCGGGCGTCGGTGCCCACGATCGTCGCCGTGGTGGGGCCGACCGCGCGCAGCGTGCAGCTGAGTACCGCCTGCGCGCTGCTCGCGTGGCCGAGCAGGATCGACGTCTGCGCGTCCACGCCGGTGAACGCCGGGTCGGACAGGCTGACCACCCGGTTCGGCGCGCCGAGGACCATCGACGCGAACGACACCGGGTAGATCCCGAGGTCCAGCAGCGCGCCGCCACCCAGTTCCGGCGCGAACAGCCGGAACGCGGGATCCTCGGCGAACCACTGCCCGTGGTCCGCGATGACGGTCACGAGGTCGCCGAGGTCACCGAGCAGCTCGCGGATGCGCCGGACGTGCGGCAGGAACCGCGTCCACATCGCCTCCATCAGGAACAGCCCCCGCTCCCGCGCGACCGCGACCAGCTCACGAGCCTCCGCGGCGTTCATCGTGAACGGCTTCTCCACCAGCACGGGCTTGCCCGCCTCGAGCGCCAGCAGGGCGTTCGCGTGGTGCAGGGGATGCGGGGTGGCGACGTAGACGACGTCAATATCGGGATCGTTCGCCAATTCCTCGTAACTGCCGTGCCGCTTGCTGATGCCGAGCCGGTCCGCAAACCGGTCCGCACTGTCCCGGCTCCGCGAGCCGACGGCCGCGACCGTGCCGGAGTCCGTGAGTCTGAGGTCTTCGGCGAAGGACCCGGCAATGCCGCCCGTGCCCATAATCCCCCACCGCACCGGCTTCTCGACCACGTCAAGCTCCTCGACTCTCGGCTGTGTCCTGCCCATCATGCCGCGACCCGAATTGGCTAGTCTTCGACGCCACCGGGCCAGGCCCGTGGTCACTGCCCACTTCTGTCGCCCTGTCGCCGACACGGCGACAGCCCCACTCCATCGAGTCAAACGTCTAGTCCACCATTGACGGTTGCGTCTAGCCCTGGCTAGACATAGAATCGTGAAGAGACGTGAGGTCATCAAGAAGATCGCAGCTAGGGCCAGAAAACACGGAGCGGAGTGGAGCTTGGCACGAGAAGGCGCCAACCACACCGTTTACACGTTGAACGGCGTGCTGGTCCCCATCCCGCGCCACACCGAGCTGGGCGAGGTCTTCGCGGTTGACATCTTCAAGGAGTGCGAGGGAGTCCTGGGAAAGGGATGGTGGAAGCAGTGAAGACTTACCACGCCGACGTCACCCGTGACGGAAAGTTCTGGCTCATCAGAGTCCGCGAGATCGACCGATCCACCCAGGCTCTCCGTTACAAGGACGTCGCAGCGATGGCCGGCGACCTCATCGAGATCATGGAAGATCTCCGCAGCGACGAGTATGACCTGCACCTCACGGTGCAGTTGCCGAACTCGGTGAAGGATCACCAGGCTCGCGCCGAAGTTCTCCGCGAACAAGCCCAGCGCAAGCAGGCGGAGGCGGCGGCCGAAAGCCGCGCCGCGGTGCAAGAACTGCTCGCACTGGGGCTCTCCCAGCGCGAGGCCGGAGACATACTCGGCGTGTCGTTCCAGCGCGTCAGCCAGTTGGCAAAGTCATCATGAAGCCACCCAGTCGCTCGTGATGGAAATCCTCAGCGACAATGGAGGCGTGACCGCGACCCTGAGCAAGCCCGCCCTGAAGATCGGCCCCTACGAGGTCGATCCGCCGGTCGTGCTCGCGCCCATGGCCGGGATCACCAACGTCGCCTTCCGGCAGCTGTGCGCGGAGTACGGCGCCGGCATCTACGTGTGCGAGATGATCACCGCGCGCGCGGTCGTCGAGCGGCACCCCGGGACCATGCACATGATGACCTTCGGCGAGCATGAAAAGCCCAGGTCCATGCAGCTTTACGGGGTCGACCCGAAGACGATGCGCGAGGCCGTGAAGATCATCGTCGGCGAGGGGCTCGCCGACCACATCGACTCCAACTTCGGCTGCCCCGTCGCCAAGGTGACGCGAAAGGGCGGGGGCGCGGCGCTGCCGTTCAAGCGGCGGCTGTTCGCCGACATCGTGCGCGAGTCCGCCTCCGCCGCGGCGGAGGCCGGGGTGCCGTTCACGGTGAAGTTCCGCGTCGGGATCGACGACGACCACCAGACGTTCCTCGACGCCGGGCGCATCGCCGAGGCCGAGGGCGCAGCCGCCGTCAGCCTGCACGCCCGCACGGCCGCCCAGCGCTACTCCGGCCAGGCGGACTGGACGAAGGTCGCGGCGCTCAAGGAGGCCGTGACCAGCATCCCCGTCCTCGGCAACGGTGACATCTTCTCCGCCGCCGACGCGCTGCGGATGGTCGCCGAGACCGGTTGCGACGGCGTGGTCGTCGGCCGCGGCTGCCTCGGCCGGCCGTGGCTGTTCGGCGAACTTGAGGCCGCCTTCGCGGGTCGCGAGGTGCCGCAGGGGCCGAACCTGGGCGAGGTGGCGCGGGTGCTTCGGCGGCACGCGGAACTGCTCGTCGCCCACGACGGCCCGGTCAAGGCGATGCGCGACCTGCGCAAGCACATGGCCTGGTACTTCATGGGCTTCCCGGTCGGCTCCGAGCTGCGCCGCGGCTTCGCGATGGTGTCCAGCATGGACGAGCTGGACGACCTCCTCACCCGCCTCGACCACGACGCCCCGTTCCCGGCCAACGCCGACGGCCCCCGCGGCCGCCAGGGCTCCCCCGGCAAGGTCACCCTCCCGCACGGCTGGCTCGACGACCCGGACGACGACTGCGTCCCCGAGGCCGAGGACATGCACTCCGGCGGCTGATCCACCGGAGTTGTCCACAGACCGTTCAAGTCCGGTACGCCCGATTGTGGGCAGCCGATGAAGACCCTCTGAGACAACGGCGCTCGCGGGATGGGCCGAGGTAGGCCGCCTCGGCGTGCCGGTCTTTCCGACGTTCTCGGGTGACGGCCCGGACTTCGCCCCACGGACGTCGGCACCAGCCTCAGCGACGGCGGTTGAGCTGCGGAAACTGCTCGAGTTGCTCGGGCTGGCGCTGCCTGGCGCGACGCGGAGGGCCTCGTCGCCGATGGTGCCGTCGGCAGGCGATTTTCCCTCTGCTGAAGGGTTTTCTCCCTGATCGCGATGGCGATCGAGAGCTGCCGCGCGGTGCGTCCGCCTCCTACGGTCACCTTCGAGCACCTGTGGACACCGAAGCCGCTATCCACACCGATCGCTCGTCAGAGACGGCGCTGAACACCCCCCTCCGTCGTGTGTCCACAGGTGCACCCGCCGATGTGGGTGACGGCGGTTCAGCGCCCGGCAAGTTATCCACCTACCCACCCGTCCCCACCTGTGGATACTCGAACGAGTGGTGATTCTCCACAACTTGTCCCCAGGTTGTCCACAGGGTCTTGTGGATAACTCGGATGGAGGATGTGGACGACTGGGATGGGCCGCCGGAGCAGCGTCAGAGGCCCAGCACAGCCGGGCGACTCGCGACGGATGCACCACGACGCGGTTCACTCGCAGCCAGCGGGCACAAGGTGATCCGTTCACTCGCAACAGCGAGCACGAAATGCCCCCGTTCACCCGTGCAGCGGGCGCGAGAGACCCCGTCCGCCCCTGCAGCGGACGCGAAACGGCCCCGTTCACCCGTTGCAGACTGACCATAATGGACAGACCACAGTGGACGGACGGGGCCGGGAAACCGGGTCAGGCGTCGAGTTGCTTCGGGTCGCCGTTCACGGTGATCTTGCGGGGCTGGGCCTTCTCGGCGAACGGGATGCGCAGGGTCAGCACGCCGTCGACGTACTCCGCGGCGACGTTGGTGGTGTCGAGGGTGTCGCCGAGGAAGAGCTGGCGCGAGAACTTGCCGCGCGAGCGCTCGGAGACCTGCACCTTGTCGTCCTCGGCGTAGCCGGCTTCGCGAGCCGCCTTGACGGTCAGGACGTTGCGCTCGACGCTCACGTCGATCGAGTCCCTGGCCACACCCGGGACGTCGAACTGCAGCACGTACTCGTCGCCCGAGCGGTAGGCGTCCATCGGCATCGCGGCGGAACGGGCGGAAGTGCCCTGGCCGCGGAAGGCCTGCTGGGTCAGCCGGTCGAACTGGGCGAACGGGTCGGTCCGGATCAACATGTCTGGTTCCTCCTTCGAAGGGTCCTGACCTGCCGTGGTCGGACCTTACAAAGTTGCCAACGACAGACTCAACTTAGTTGTTCCCGTACGACGCAGATCACATTTGGAGTATCGACGACCTGGTCTTTGACGGCACCATGAACGCAGCCGGAGTTTCAGGACGGGTTCGGATAGGCGGTCGGCATGGTCAGGACCGGGCAGGAGCCGCCCGAGGGCGGCGACCCCGAGCGCAGCGCCCACGGACGCCGGTCTCGACACCGGTCAAGAAGCGGTGGCGGCCAAGAGCACAGCGGCAGCGGCAGCACCAGCGGCAACCAAGAACACAGCCACCCTCGCCATCAGCTCGAGGGCAGCAGCCGCGGTCGGCTGAAGGTCGAAACCCACGGCATCAACGTCATCGGCGACGCGGACCGGCGGGGGTGGCCGCGGCAGTTGTTCTGGCCGTGGTTCGGGGCGAATGTGTCGATCCTGGGGCTCAGTTACGGGTCGTTCGCGCTGGGGTTCGGTATCTCGTTCTGGCAGGCGGTGGTCGCCGGGGTGATCGGGATCGTTTTCTCGTTCCTGCTCTGCGGGTTCATCGCGGTGGCGGGCAAACGCGGCTCAGCGCCGACGATGACGCTCTCGCGCGCGGCGTTCGGTGTATGTCGCTAAGGTGCCACTTATCGGTGCCCCGGACCATGATCACGGTGACCGTGCTGTTCGTGCTCGCTGGCGCGTGGTTCTCCGCGTACTCACCGACGGTCTGGGACCACGCGATCTAGGGCGACCGGCTCGCAGGTGCTGTAACGCGGCAGTCGCCCACGGCGACGGAAGATGTTGACCACCTGGACAGAAGGGCGCGCTCCTCGATGGGCATCATCCGCAAGTCACTCATGATCGGCACCGGCGGTGTCGTCCGCGGCTCCTCGAAGAAGCAGCGCGTCGCCAAGGCGCAGCTGAAGGAGTTGCGCACGCAGACGCAAATGCAGTCGGCGGCGCTTCAGCAGCAGTTGTACGAGCAGCGGCAACAGCAGTACGTGGCGCCGGCTCCTCCTCCGCCGGGCTGGTACCCAGCACCGCAGCAGCCCGGCTCGATGCAGTGGTGGGATGGCATGCAATGGACACCCCACTTCGCAGGGCCGCCCCGGTAACAGCGACGAGAAACAGGCCCCGGCAGCCCTCACGGGCGGCCAGGGCCTTCTCGTGCGGTCACGCGGTCTTGAGCAGGCCCATCCGGTCGGCCAACCCTCGAACGTCGCGGGCGACGCTCTCGCGGCGGACACGGTCCAGCAGAGTAGTGACGATGTCGCGCACGAACGAGTTGGTTCGGGTCCGGATGTGGCCGAGCTTCTCGGCTTGGAGCAGCAGGGCCACGACTTCTTCGTCCGGACGGCGGATCCCGTAGAGCGCGCGGGCGTGCTCGATCAGGAACGTCGTGCGGCGCGAGTCGATCGTCAGGTCAGCGGGGTTCATCGTGGCGGCCAGCTGCGCAGCTCGGCCGTGATCACCGTTCTCCAGCTCCACCGAGATCTGCCAGAGCAAGACGTTGGCCGGGCCGAACAGCAGGAAGTTCTTGTTCCCGAATTCGACGTACCGAGCTAGACCGGCAGCTTCCTCAAGCGCTGCACTGGAGTCGCCGCCGAGCACGGATTCCGTGTAGCCGGTCGTCAAGGTCAGCGCACCGCGTACGTCGATGGCGTCGGCCGGGACAATTTCGAGCGCCCGTTCCGCCAGTTTCCCGGCGCGTTTGTGGGCGCCGAGCCCGGACAGCGCTTGCGTCCGCGCGAACTCCGCGAGCGCGATCCACCCGGGCTCGCCGAGCTTGATCGCGGCGTCGTGCCCGCGGTCCGCCGCGATCCATGCCAGCTCGAACGCGCCGAGCCCCTTGGTCAGTAGCGCCGTCGTGTGGGTGGCAGTGACGAGCGAGCGCAGCGCCTCCGGCTTCTCGACGTGGGTGTGGAGCGCGAGCAGCAGCTCGGGCAGCCGCTCGCCCACTTCGGCATCTTGGTTGGCCTGCCGGAGCGCGGCCACCAGCTGCGTCTCGGACAGCAGCTCGGCGAGGTCGCCGGACTGCGCCTCGGTGCCGTCGAGATCGGTCGAGAGCAGCGCGTCCCGGATGGCCGGGATGGCGGTGTCCGCCTGCGGATCTCGGATTTCCAACCCGTCGCCGGTGATGTCGGACAGGCTCACCCGAAGCGCGCCCGCGATCTTGATCAGAGTCGAGCGCTTGTCGATGGCGACCTTCTCGTTCTCGATCTGCGAGAGGTAGCCCTTGGTAAAGCCGGAAAGGCCGGCCAACTCGTCGAGGGTCAGGTCACGCCACCGGCGGAGGCGTCGGATAGTGCGGCCGATCGAGTCCATGCTGACCAGCGTACAGACCGGGTTTGATAGCAGTAAACTTTCTTGACCTGTGAGTTTGTACGGTCCATGACCATGGGTAACGGTCCACGTACAGAATTCGTGACGGAGTGCCGAACACGCGACGGCGGGGCCTCCGCGGTCACGGTCGCCGTATGCGCCGATGGCCGGTTCGAGCTGCTGGCCGCCGCGGACCTGGTCGTTCTCACCGCCGAACAGGTCGCCCGCCTGCGCACCCAGCTCGGCGACGCGCTCACCATCGGCTTACGCGACGCCCGCACATGCCGGGGGCGGTCGGTATGACGGCGCTGATCTACATCGATCCGCTGGCGATCCACCCCGTGATCGACGGGACGTGGCATCGCGCCAGGCTGACCGCGATCCCGGAGCCCGGCCAGGGGATCACGATGCTGTGCGGCGCGACCGGCGCGGCGGCGTTCGAGCCGCTAGAGCGCCGCCGGGACCACGGCGCCCCGACGACGTGCTTCGAGTGCGAGGCCGTCTACATGCGCGAGCACGGCATGCCCGTGCCGACGAGCCACCCGGGCTTCAAGGCTCGGCCGATCAGGCGGCGGCCATGATGGGCCCCGTGGCGACGGCCGCCAGCCCCGTTCTCGGCCAGCTCGACGCTGTCGTTATGCAACTTCGCGAGATCCACTACGCACGTGGCTGGGGTGTTCGGGAGATAGGGCGCATGCTCGGCGTCCACCCCGGACACATCACTCGGTGGCGGGACCGGGCATCCACGACCACCACGCTCCCCACCCTTGACGCCTACGCCCGCGAGCTGGGGCACACCATCCGGCTACGGCTGGTCGAGGACCGGCCCGGCGAACCGCCCCGCCCTTGGAGGGAGCGCATGCCCCACGGAGAAGATCCCCTCGACACACACGCGATGGGCGCGGTCTGGCGTCTCCAGCAACAGCTGCACCAACTCCGCTACGTCACCGGCCGCAGCACCGAAGACCTCGCCGCCGCGCTCGGCCTCCGCCCGTTCGACTTCTGGCAGCTGGAGAACAGCCCCCGCGCCACGGACGCGGCATTGATCAACGTCATGCTCTACGCCCGCTTCTTCAGCTGCCGGATCGTGTTCCAGCTCACCCCGCTCGACAACGGGGAGGTGACGGGCATGGGCAAGGTGGTTCGCGAGGACGGCACCGTGGTCTACGACGGCAACACCGAGACCGGCGACGACGAGCAGCATACGGAAGGCGAGTAGGCGTGGCCGCCGGCCCGTGGTGAGTCTTGGTCGTTCCGTTGTCGCCCTTCGCGACTGTCCGAACGGGACGGCCGGGCCGTTCCGGCAGGCGCAGGCTCCTGCGCCTGCCGGAACCGGTTCACCGGCATCTAGTTCAGTTCAGCGCGTCGAGAGTGAGGTTGAGCGCGTCGATCAGGTACGCGCGGGTACCGGGGTAGACGCTGATCCGCTCGGAGCCGTCCGGGTTGATGTTCAGGAAGCTGAGGATCCGGCCGCGCCCAGTGAGGTCGATCGCCGAGAGCGGGGTGCTGTGCGTGCGGTCGCCGTGATTGTCGCGGATCGCGGCGTGCAGCTCGTGCACCGCGTCCCGCGGCGCGCGCATCAGGAAACGCAGTTCATCGGCCGCGCCGCCCTCTTCGGCCAGCGGGTCGACGCTCTCACCGTCGTAGTAGTCCTTCGGCACGTGCAGCGGCCGAACCTGGGCAGCCGGGCATGCGGGCATCGCGAGGACCAGGCAGTCGGCCAGCTCCTGCGGCGATACCGGGTCCAGCTGCACTGCCTCGCCGTCGGTGATCAGCCGGACCGCGTCGCGTCCGGATGCGGCGACGAGGATCGCGCCATTGTCGTCCTGATGGGTGCCGAAGTCGGTCCAGGCATACACCTCACGCCGAGCACTGGCGAGCAGCTCCAGCGTGGCCCGCAGCGCCGCCGCCGCAGGCGCCCCCAGCTCTGTCAGCAGGTCCCGGGTCCGCTTCGCCCGCTCGGCGGCGCCGTCGGCGGACAGGTACATCGGGGTCTGCTCGACCACCACCGGCACCTCGCCCAGAGCCTCAGCGTGCCAGAGCGCGAGGAACACCGGCCGCGGCATCCGCAGCGGCCTGTCGATGATCGTCATCCGCGTGCCTCAGCCACCGATAGTCGGCGGAGCCGGCGGCATTCCGGTGCGCGGATCGCGCAGCCGGCCGTCCTCGTCGTCGGTGACATCGAAGGCGGAATCGTCATCCAGCCCGTACTTGCGCTGGTGCTCCTTGTCCTCTTCGCCTTTGCCGCCCTTGCCCGCGGCACCCATGCCGCCCATCCCGGACGAGCCACGAGCACCGGCCGCACCGCGCGCCGCCGCGCCGGTCTGGCCACGGCCCACCGCTTCCTCCCCAGCACCCGCACCGGGACCAGCACCCAGCCGGCCCGCGCCACTCCCGCGGCCACCTGTGCCCGCGCCGGAGCCACCGCTCGCGCCGCCCGGTTCACCGCCAGCGAGGCCACCATTCGGGCCGAACCCGCCAACCATGCCGGGTGACCAGCCGCTGCCGCCACCAGTCCCACCTCCGACCGGCTGAGACGACGGCGGCACCCAGCCCGGACCACTGCCCGGGCCGCCGACCGGATTGACCGACGGAGGTGTCCACCCGGAAGTTGTCGTGCCATCCCCCGGCCCGCTCCCGGGCTGGTGGCTCGGCGGTGCCGTCGCACCACCGCCCGAACCGACGGGAGCCGTGCCACCCGGCTGCGTCGGCGAGAACGTCGATGACGGGTCACCTGTCGCGGTCTGCCGACCGGAGTCCCCGCTCTGACTGCCCCGGCTCGTGTTGTGGGACACCGTGCTCTGCTGTGTGCCGGTGCCGGGCTGCCCCGAGCCGATGGTGATGTCTCCATTACCGAGACCGGACACCTGGCCGTAATTACTGTTCAAGCCCTGCCCGTTGGATTGCGCTTGCTGCGCATACACGTTGTAGCGGTCGACGTTCTGTTGCGCGACCGCGTTGTAATCCTTGATCTTCTGCTCGGTGTCGGTCGTCCACGGCACCGACTCGTCGTACAAATTCCGGTGCGGCGGAGTCGCCGGCATCGGCTGCATCGCGGTCTTCATTTCGTTATACCCGTGCGTGGTGTCGACCAGTTTCTGACCGTTCACCGAATACGCCTGTGCGGCCGTAGTAGAGGCCTCGGACAACGGCCGAATACGGGACTGTGCGGCATCCGCGCCGCCACCAGTCCACACGGATTCCAGTGCGGTACTGATCTGCTGTACGTCGTCGCTGTTCTGGTTGTGCTGCTGGGCGATCTTCTGCACCGTGGCGCTGCCCGTGTCCCACGAGGTCGTACCCGGCCCCTGCTGCACCTGCTGCACGATCACCGGCGCCGGCACAGCCTGCTCACCCAGATTGCCGTGATAGAGGTCCGAAAACCAACCCCCGGCATCGTTCAACCGCTGATTCACCCAGTTGTCCGCGTCGCCGAGGCGATCACCGACCCATTTCGCGCCCTCGCCGACGAAATCAAAAAATCCCATCGCTCACGAACCCGCCTTCTGCCGCAGGTTCGTGACAACCATGCCCGCCACCGTCGTGGTGACATCACACGGGTCCTTCTTACCGACCGCCGTCTCACCTAAGCCAACTGATACGTCGACCGTGGTCTGGTCACTAATGCCAACACTGACCTGACAGAACGATTTCGACCCTTGCTGGCTAAAGGTCGAATGAGCAACTGCGGGGAATCCTTGAATGAGCGGAAGCGGGCGCCACACCGTGGCTTTCGGCTTGGTGTTCGCGTAGAGCGTGCTCAATCCGTCGGTCACCTTCGTCGTGTAGGCAACCGTCACCAGAGCGCCCGTCTCGCTGTTGGGCCATTGGCACGCTGGGCCTAGCGAGGGGTCGTCGTTGTGCTTTCCTGGCGGCTGTTGGTTCAGGATCTCGGTCAGCTGCGCCGGCGTGAGAGCACCGTCGCAGGGATCACCCGCCAGCACCGACGCAGGGAGCGGGTTCTCGACCTTGGGTGCGCCGGCGTAAGGAAGCGCCTTCGCTGGCTGTGATGACGACGGCGCGGCTCCGGTGCTAGGCGACGGATTCGGAGCAGGACTTCCGGAACATGCAGCGACGAATGTGGCTGCCGCCAATGAACCAGCGACCGCGAGCAGGGATCGTGTCTTCATCCGGCGAGCCCCTTGCCCTGGTCGCTGTTACCCACGGTCTTCACACCAGCTGCCGCCTGATCGTCCGACTCGCCCACGATGCCGAGCGCCTTCTCCAGGCGGCCGACCAGGTCCGACATGTACTGATACGTGGTGTCGAGCGCTTGCTGCCCTGCTGTAAACGAGCCGACGGCCTGCTGGTTGAACCCCGTACTACCAGGGTCGGCAGCCGGCGGCGTAAGCCGAGTCAGCTGCTCCGCAGCCGGGCGCATCGCCTGTGTGTTGTCCCGGACCCGTTTCGCCTTCGTGAGCAGGCTGTGCGCCTCATCGCGGTTCATGGTGAACCCGGGTCCCGATGGTGCGGGCGCCCCACCTCCGGAGGCAGCGCCTCCGCCTCCGCTGCCGTCCATGATGGTGAGATTCAGACCGGTCAGCCAGCTCGACGAGGCAGCATTCGGCGCAGGTTGAGTCATGTCCTTACCCTCCGTAAGACACGTCAAACGTCCGCGAGCCGACCTGTCCGGGGCCTGCTCACGCCTGCCACGGTAACCGATCACTCACAGCGAGGTGACCGAAACGAGTCAACTCCGCGGCCCGACCTGCTCAAACTGCATGTCGGCACGCTCGATCCGGCTACGGTGGGGTTGCGGGCCCGGCGCCCACCCTCCCCCTCGGGTCGCCGGGCCCGTCTCGGCGGGCGCGAATCGCTACGTGGCGTCGTGTTCGGGGTCCGTGTATCGCGGGCCGTAAACGAGGCTGGTACGCACTCACAGACCTCGGCCGTCACGAGCTGTCAAGAAGTAGCCGCGCCCATCAACATCAGGGACAACGAAACCCGTCACCCGCGCGATGCAGGCTTCGGGGGCTTCGTCGTGCCGGGCCGCCGGCGCGTCTGGCGCAGCTGTGCCTGCCCGGCGGTCTCATAGATCGGCGTGTCGCCGACGCGTCCGTCTGGGCCAGGCAACACCGCAGCGTTGAGCTTCCATGCGGGATTGTGGCTATCACTGAGGATGTCCCAGTCAGTGAGGGTGTCGTGCTTGATGAGCCAGGCTTCCGCCCGGTCGTAGGTGGTCCAGCCGCGGACCTCGCCGGTGACGAGGTGGACACAGCGAACAGCACCGTAGCGATCAACGCCGGGCGGCAGGTTCGACACGGTGCACCTCCTGTAGCTGGCTTCGGCGGGGCCGACACTTCCCCTGCCGGCCCCGCCGAAGGCACGCTAGAACAGGTGTTCGGAGCGCGCAAGGTGACAGGCATCGCTCTACGATGATCGTCGCGGGCCTGGCGGCCTCCCCAGGCAACGACGCCAGGCCCGCGCTCTCGTTGAAACGATCCTCGTCCGACCCGCGACTGAAGAACCATGAGAGCCGTCGTCGAGCTAGCGGCCGATGCACCCACAGCGGCCGACTGGCTGTCCGGCTGGGGAGCAGTCGGCAGCGGAGCAATCGCGCTTGCCGCCCTTGTGGCAGCAGTATTTGCCGTTAGGGCCGCTAATAGAACCAACAAATTGCAGACCGCACAGCTTGACCGGCTCGAACAGGGTCAGAGGCGAGCATTAGCTGCAGAATTTGGCGTATGGGCTAGTCAGCGAAAGCCTTACAAGTTGGAGATTCTGTACAACAACACCGGAACCCAGCCCATGTATCGGGCGTTGGTCCAACTGCAGGTCCCGGGACTGCCTTCCGTAATTATACCTTCCCGATCCCTGGCTCCCACAGCAGGTCCTACAGTCCTTGGGGACGCTACCGAGGCAGCTGCGGATCTAATAGAAGGTGCGATCACCGAAAGACTCGGGCCGCAAACCTCAAAATTTGACGAATTCGGGGACGAGATCGAAGATTTGAATGTGCACGAAACTCGCCAGAAATTTATGTTTGAATTGGATGTATCGACAAGATTTCAAGACGCCAATGGCATTAGCTGGGAAAGACGTGCAGACGGTAGGCTTTACGAAACTGGAACAACAGTCGACGTTGAAGCGACACTTCAAGCTCAAGCGACGTTTACGGCAACAGCTGAAGTCGTCAAGCATTCGACGCGACGACTTCCTCTCATTCTCCGAAAACTCTTCCACTGAATAATGAGATCCCCCGGCCCCTTGCGCGGCAAGAAACCGAGGGACAGTCGAGGACGAGCTAGTTCACCGGAATCCGATGGTGGCGCGGGCGTCCGGCTTGTCGGCCGAGGCCGGGGCAAGCGCGTAGGTCAGCTCAACCGTCAGCGGCTCACCCTCCCGGCGGGCGGCGTCGAGCGGGATTCGCCATGGTCGGCCGCCGTCGAGCCGCTTGGGGGCCGTGGCGTAGTCCTCGACGTAGAGGGTGTTCGTGCCGGCCGCCGGCGACGGGCCGAAGACGGCCAGCTTGGTGACCCACATCGAGACCCACCCGAGTGACACGATCACCTCGGCCGCGGTCTTGGGCACGGTCAGCGTGACCGCGCGCGTGCGCTTGCCGCCGCCGTCGGTGGGCAGCAACTCCCTGTCTGGCATGTCGTCCTCCTGCGGTTCGGGTGTTTCGGCGCCGGTTTTCCGGGCGCCGAGGTGCGCGGTGGTGTAGGACTCGTCGAGGTCGACGCCACGCGCGCTGATGCCGGGCACGGCGCCGGTGGAGCTGTACTGGTGCAGGTCGTAGCGGCCGGCCGCGGCGTCGGGGCGTGCGCCGTAGCGGGCGATCCAGATGACCAGGCCGGGCACGCTCCAGCGGTCGGGGCGCAGGCGCTTAGCGAGCGCGTTGTTCAGGTAGACGCCGGGCCGGAAACCCTTGGCATCGAGCCGGTTCAGGAAGGCCTCGGCGAACCTCTGTTTCTCGGCGTCAGGGATGTTCGGCAGCCGGCTGCCGGGTGGGTTGTCCTCCAGGTCGAGCATGGGCACGCACCCGGTGGCGTCGAGCCGGATCACCTCGCCGAGCAGGACATCGGCCTGGCGCTCAGGCGCGGGGTTGGTCTGCACGAAGTGGTAGCCGCCGACCGGGATGCCGACCGACTTGGCGCCGGCGACCTCGGCGTCGCCCCGGCCGCCGAGGGGCGTGCTGGCGCCGTCGGACAGCTTGACGTAGACGTAGCCGACGCCGTGGCGTTTCACGGCCGGCCAGTCGTGGATGGTCTGGAACGAGCGGTAGATGTCGATCCCGAGTGCCATGGGTCAGCCTCCGGTGGTGGGCGGGTCGGTGGTCGGAGTGTCGGGCGGCGAGCTGCCCGGCGGCGGGGTGCCGGTGTGGGGGTCGATGCACGCTTTGCCGCGGTAGGTGGCGCCGGCGGGGCTGGTGATCACGGCGTCCCGCAGTTCGTACCCGTCGGGACAGGCCGGCCCCGGCTTGCCGTCCGCGCCCGGTGCCCCGGCGGCGCCGGGCGGTCCGGCCGGTCCGCGGCACTCGTCGTGTGCGGCGCAGTAGAGCGCGACCAACGCGGCATAGTCCGGCGGTGGCGCGTCACGCCCGTCCCTGCCGTCGGTGCCGGCGGTGCCGTCCTTGGGGGCGGGGATTCGGGCGAGCACGGCCGCGGTGAGTGAGTCGAGGTCCGGCCCGGCGCCGTTCGGACCGCGGCACTCCTGGTGTGCGGCGCAGTACTGCCCGACGGCGGCGCGGGCGGCGGCGCGCAGCTCGGCCAGGTCGGGTGTGGGCCCGGCGGTGACAGGCGGCTGGTCGGCGACCTCGGCGGCTTTCGCGCACGCCGCGCCGAGTTCGGCCGCGACCGGCCCGCCCTTCGCGCAGGCGTCGGCCACCTGCTCGGCCAGGCTCTTCGCTTGAGTCTGCACCGCGGCCGCGTCCTGGCGCACGGTGTAGGGCTCGACCGTGGCCCACGTCGAGGCGCCGACCGCGAGCAGCGCCAGCACGATCGCGATCACGGAGGTTCGGCTACGACGCATCTCCTTCACCTGCTTTCCGTCGTGCGCGGGCCGCGGAGTCCTCGGCGCGCCACCGCCAGCGCCGTTCGGCGTCGAGCTGATCGGATAAGGCATCGGCGCGTTTCTCCGCCCGGTTCGCACGGCCCTCGGCGCGCAGCCACAACCTGACCAGAACCGTGACGACGACAAGCAGCGCCGCCGACGGCCCAGCCGACTGAAGTAGCTGCCCCACATCGAGAGCACCCACCGTCACCCCTTCCGTACACAGTGGACTTTCACGAACCGGTCTCCGCCGGGGGTGCGGCGTCACGCGTGTAAGCGGCCTCGAACGTGGTGCGGTCGAGGAAGAACGCTTGTGCGGGGCCGTCGACCATGCCCCCGCCGATCTCGACCGGGCCGACGGTCGGCCCGAACCACAACTTGCCATCCTCGACCCACGCCGAGCCCCAGCGGGCTTGCCAGTCGTCGAGGTTGTTCCCGGTCCATTCCAAGAAACGCCACTTCGGGGTGACAGAGGTCCAGCCCATCATTTCCTCCAGATCTTGAACATCGGGGGGCGTATGGCGAACGCCGTTTTGGCCGCGGTGCCGGTGTAGATCCACGCGCGGACCTGAGTGCCGGCCGTGAGGTACACAGTCCCGCTGGTGGACACGTCGCCGTACCCGCTGCTGGTCGACAGTCCGGGAAGGATGAAAGTCCCGTCCGAGTAGGTGGTTCCGGCGAAGTGGATGGCCGGCGACCCGGTCACATTGTCGATCCGCGCGTTCGCGAACAACGAGTACGGCGCGCTCTGCTGCACCGTCCACGTGGTCGAGCCGTCCCACGCGACACCAGCCGGGGAAACGACCACCGTCGGGAAGCTGAGCGCGTTGCCGCCCGGGGAAAGGTTTTGCAATGCGTTCGCGCGCACCTCCCCGCCGACGAACGCCGTCGCCGCGGACAGCGCGGCGTCGGTGGCCGTCGCAAGTGCCTGCAAATCGGCCGGCACGTTCGGCACCTGAGTGCCCGCAGGGTAGGGCAGCGCCCACGTGGAGGTCTGCGGCATGGCGTTGTCCTTTCCTAGAACGGGATTACGGTGAGGTTGCGGGCGCCGATCCGGACACCGTCGGCGGTCTCGGCGCGGTACTTCATCGTGAAGGTGTTGGACCCGACGTTCAGGCCGTCGGTGGCGGTGAACATCATCGCCCGGCTGCCGGTCGCCTGGATTCCGGTGTTCAACGCCAGCCCCGAAATCGTGCGGCTTGGGGCGATGCTGCTAGCCCCGGAAACCTGGACTCCGGAGCGGCCGCCCGTGTACGCGGACGCGTTCCAGGCGAGCGAAGTGAACGTGGCCGACACGAGAACCAGCACACGACGCGAGGACCCGACGTAGACCGTCACCGACGGGCCGAACGTGGGAAGGTCGACGAACGACGTGGACGTTGTGTCCTCGTTCGCGGTGAGATCCTGCGACTGAATTTGCCCGGACGCACCGGCGCCGGGGGCAGCCACCTTGCCCATGATGAAGTACTGCGTTCCCTTGCGCTGCACTATGACCGTGTCGTTCGGCTGGTACACCAGGCCAATGCCGGACTGGATCACGCGAAGGTTCGACATCGGAACCCCGTTGATATTCACGGTGTTCACGCCCGAGGACTCATCCCACGTCAGGATCACGCCCGTGTAGAGCCCGGTGTCGTCCGAGCCGGTAGGCTGGGCGAGCCCGGCGGCCATCAGGCGCGCGATCGTCTGGGCGTCCATCACAGCACCTGCTTTCGGGTGTCCGCGGCCATCGCGCCGTCCGGCGTCAGGGCGTAGGTGATGCGGTCCAGGATGTGGTTCTCGGCGCCCTCGGCGTCGGAGTAGAGCAGCGACACCACGTCGCCGGTCTCCAGCGCCGGGTTCGGCACCGTCTCGAACGACACCGTGTACGGCAGACCGCTGGACTGCGCGAGGATCGATGCCGCCGCGGAGCCGGCCTGCGCGGTGGTGGTGATGAAGCTCGACGCGTAGAAGCGGGGCACCAGCCCGAACGGGCCGTCCCAATAGGTCGGCGAACTCGGGTTGTTGTCGTAGGCGATGCCCTGCACCGGCGGTAGCTCCCCGGTGGCGTCGCCGCGGGCCACGACGGCGTTGTAGACGCCGTCGCGGTCGATCTTGCGGTTCACCGACACCAGCACGCCGCCGGCGCCGCGGTTGACCGTCCACACGGGAGCGCCCGAGGTGGTGGGGGCGTTCTTCACTTGCAGGCGCCCGGCATAGTCCCAGTAGGCGACCTTGCCGCGGGAGGCGACCACGTCTTGCAGGAACGCCAACCGGTCCTCGTCGAGGATCTGGACGGTGCCGATCGTGTCGGTGTAGGCGGGCCAGTCGTAGACCGACACGAGCGTCTGGCCGGTCGGCAGGGCGTCCTGCACCACCTGGTCGATCAGCGCGCCCACCGAGGTGCCGGCGCCGAATTGGGCGGGCTGCCAGGCGCGCGCGTCCCGGACCTTCGCCATCCGGTCCGAGCCCGCGATCCGGATCGACCCGTCCGGGCGCCCGGACTGCTCGGCCGAGTCGATGCGGAAGTACCCGAGTCCCACCCACTCGGTGGTCCCGAGCCCGTATTCCACGCCGCGTTCGACGTAGATCTCTTGCCCGTACGGGGTTCCCGGGTCGGCCGGATGGGTCGGCCACGGGTAGATCGTGGTGAGGTCCAGCGTCGCCTGGACATCGGCGGTGGCGTCCACGGTCACGTCGCCGCCGAGGATCGGGAGCCGGCCGAGATCCGAGACGCCGGGAATCGGGATGCCGATGGGGGTGACGCCGACCTGCCCAGGTGTGACGAGGGTGGCGCGGGCGACCATCTTGTGCGCGCCGCGCAACGTCGCCAGGAACGCGTCGGTGACCGGCCTCATGGGACGATCACCGAGGTGGTGGCCACCAGGTCCATCAGGTTGAAGTAGGACGAGACCGCGGCGGCCATCGCGTCGTAGGTGGCGTAGAGGCCGGGCAGGTCGGCGTAGGTGATGGTGGCGCCGTACACGGTGGACGCGGGCGCGGCGACCTCGGTCAGGTCGAGCGCGTAGAAGCGCCGCCGGCCGCGGTGGCTCGACTTCGAGGCGGTGAGCTGGCGGACGGTGGCGTACAACGTGGGCACCGCGGAGGCGGCTTCGGGTGCCTGGAGGAACACGGGATCACCGGCGGCGAGGCGGGTTTCCAGCTCGTCGGCGGCGTCGAGGTCGCCTGCCATGATCGTGATCGGCAGCGACCGCGAGGACATCACGTCCGACACCACCACCGGCATGGTGCGGCCGATCACGTCGAACGTGCCGGAGCGGGCCTGGCGGGTGATGTCGCCGACCTCGGTGATCGTGACCGGCGTGTTCAGGCTCGGGCGGCGCGGGTTCTTCAGCCACGCCTGGTCGAGCACCGGCGTGATGGTGGCGCTCTGGCGGGTCACGTAGGGCGCGGCGGAGAACGCGAGCGACATGCCGGTGGACACCGCGGCCGAGCCGCCCGCGACGGTGAGCGTGCGCGGCGTGAAGTCGATCTGTGTGGTGCCTTGCACGGTGTAGGTCCACCACAGTCCGGCCCCGGTACCGGCCGCCGAGCTGGTGGAGCCGATGACGGCGAACCCCGCGGGATCGGTCACGCTGGTCCAGCCAGCCTGCTTCCACGCCAGCCACAGGTTGAGCATGTTCGTGCCTGGCACCGTCAGGGACGGGAGGCCGATGTTCTGGGCCGCGGCGTTGGCGACGGTGTTCGTGGTGACCGGGGAGATGTCGAGGTTCTTCCACGCGTTGATCTGCGCGATGGTGTCCGCGCCGGCCGCCCCGCCGGCGAACGCCACCATCGGCGCGGTCTCGGCCGCGGTGGCGCGCTTGCCGAACAGCACGACGTTCCCGCGGTCCAGGACCCGGGTCCAGCCGGCCGGCGTGGCGATCGTCGCCGCGGTCGCACGGATCGACGCCGCGAGCAGCAGCCCATCCCCCTCGGCCCAGCCGGACGGCAACGCCGGGGTGAGCGAGGTGTTATCGCCCGTGGCCGCCGCGCCCGGGGCCACCGCGGACACGATCGGGCCGGAGTCCACGAAGGACACCCGGTAGGTGTTGGGCACGCCGGCGGCGAACTCGTAGTCGTCGAGGAAACCCGGCGTGAGCGGGACCACGTCGCCGCCGCGGATCGTGGTCCAGTTCAGACCGTCGGTGGACCGCTCGATGGTCGCGAAGTCGGCGATCACCGGGGCGCCGGTGAAGGCCACACGGACCCGGGACAGGTCGCCCATGTACGTCGCGGTCACGGTCACCGGGTGCCCCCGATCCCCGCGACCACGTTGCGCGCGGTCTGTCGGCCGTGCTCGTCGATCTCGATCTGTACGCGCTGCTGGATTCCGGCGCCGAGGTCGAACGTCGCGTTGATGATCTGCGGACCGCTGCTGTTCACGGTGCTGCCGGCCGGGCGGGGCAGTCCGGTGGCGGCCGTCGCGCCCGCGACGGTGCGTACGGCGGGGGCGAGGGTGACCGCCATTCCGCTGCCCAGTCCGGAGGACAGCATCGCGTCGTGGATCTGGCCGGCGACCGTGCCGGCGTAGGCGAGTACCGGTGTGAGCCCGGTCCGCAGCCCCGCGTGCAACCCGGACATCAAGGCTTGCCCGGCCGGGGTGAGCACGACCTTGTCGTAGGACAGCGGGCCTTTGTGCGCGGCGATCTGCCCGGCGATGGTGCCGACGAACCCGAGCAGCGAGCCCATGGCCCCGGACATGCCCGCTTTCAGGCCGCTGATGATCGAGTTGCCGATCCCTCGCAGCAGGGAGTCCGAGCTACCGAAGATGCTCTGAATCCGGCTCGGGAGCCCGCCGAGGGTCCCGGTCACCTGCGAGCTGCCCGAGTCGGTGGCGCCGGCGATCTGGCCCATGGCGCTGCCCCAGCTCGAACTGGCGTTGGTGCCGGCGGAGGCGACCGCGTTCGCGCCGTTGCCGAAGTACTTCGTAGCGTTGCCCGCGATGCTGGCGCCCTCGCTGATCGTCTGGTCCCCCATGACGTTCAGGCCAGCGCCCCACGCGGTTTGCAGCCGCAGGGCAGCACCCTCACCGCCCCCGGCCGCCTGGTCCAGCGCGAACCTGGCGGCACCGGCAAGGCTGCCGATCTGCGTGGTGCCCGCGACGTTCATCGCCGAGAACGCGTCGCCCACCGTGGACTGCATCCCGGACATCGTGGTGGCGGTGTTGGTGCCCATCACGGTCAGGCCGCTGGTCCACGCGGTCGAGGTGCCGGCGCCGTAGGTCTGGGCGTCGGACTGCATACCCGACATTGCGTTGAACGTGTCGGTGGCCATCTGGCCCCAGTCGGTTTGCGTGATCGTCTTGAGCGTGCCGAGTTCCGCGGCGCCGCCGTCCTTGAGCGTCTGGAATGCGCCGGTCACGTCACCGCTGAGCGCCTGCGCCATCGCCAGCAGCCCGTACGTCAAGCCCTGCACGGGAATCATCAGGGCGAGGAACGCCGGCGTGGCCAGGATGATCGCCGCCACGAACGGCGCCGCGAGCTTGACCAGCAACGGCAGCAACGGTTTCAGCGTGTCCGCGAGAATCTTGATCACCGGGTTGAGCGCGTCGAACAGCGGGCCCAGGGCCTGGCCGAGGCCGGTGAGCGCCGGGCCGAGGCCGTCCGCGGCGGCCTGCGCGACGTAGGCCAGCGCGTCGGCGAACGGCGTGATCAGCGGCTTCACCGCGTCCAGCGCCGGGCCGAGGATCCGGGACACGGCGTCGCCGACCTCGGCGAGTACGTGGCCGAGGGTGCGGAACGTCTCCTGTCCCTCGGGCGACTGGACGAAGTCCTTCACCGTCTTGATCGCCGGGCCGAGGATCGGCTGCACACCGCCGGCGCCGTCGGTCAGCGCCTTGAACGCGCTGCCCACGATCGTCGCGAGATCCTTGATGGTGCCGAAAAACTGCTTGAACCCGGCGATGCCGTCCTCAATCCAGCCCTTCAGCCGGCCGTCGGAGGCCGCGGCCTGGATGAATGCATTGAAGCGGTCGCCGACCTTGCCGAGGTTCCCGGTCAGCTGAACCAGCACCGGCATGGCGACCTGTCCAATGCGGACGAACGCCTGGATCACCGGGTCCAGGAACTTCCCGACGTTCTGCACCACCTTCGCGGTGCCCGAGAGGATGTCGTTGACTTCCTTGGTGCCCTTGGTGGTGCGCAGGAAGCTCGTCGCCTTGACGACCACGCCGCTCAGCGCGGACGCGATCTGTTGGAATCCCGAAGTCAGCTTCGGCAGGGTGGCCCGCAGGTTGTCCGCGGCAGGCGCGAGCGAGTGTTCGAACGCGTCGGACACCGATTTCTTGAGCGGGTCGAACACGCCCTTGAACGCGGCCTTCATGCCGTCCGCGCCGAGCTTGAGCGTGGTCATCACGCCGACCATCGCGAACAGGCCGGCCACCGCGAGCGGCGCGACGCCGGCGACCGCCTTCACCGCGGTCACTGCGGCGGCACCGAAGTTCGCCGCCAGCTGGATCGCGCCGCCGAGTGCGGCGGCGCCGGTGATCGCCGTGGTGGCGAACGACCCCACCGCTTTCGCGGCCGAGGCGAGGTCGCCGCGCAGCTTCGCGAACCGTTTGCTGCGCTCGTCCTGGAACGCCTGCCCGGCGGCGTCCACCTCGGCCTGTGCCTTGACGATGGCCTTCTGGTGGTCCTCGGCGGCGCGCTGCACGGCGCGCAGCTGTCGTTTCGCCTCGGCCGCCGCGGCGCGGACCCCCTTGGCGTCACCGTCGAACTTGATCTTCGCGGTGCGTTCGGAGTTGGCCATCAGGCGCCGCCCTGGCCGAACTTGCGCACGATCTCGTCGGCGGCGGCGTTCCACTCGCGACTGATCGTGGTCGCCTCGCGGTCGGCGACCGGGAAGAACGCGTAGGCGTTCGTGCCGCGGTGCGGCCGATACTGGCGGCCGGGCGACATGCCGTAGCGGGGACTCGCGTACCAGCCGGACCGCCGCGACATGCCGAAGATGGAGCCGAACAAGATCCCGTACGCCGGGGCACGGTGCCGGCCGAGGCGACGCGATCCGCCCACCTGGATCGCCGGCACCCGGTCGCGCACCACCTTGACGGTCGTGGCGAGGTTCGGGCCCTGCCGGCCGCCGTGCGCGGCAACGTCGGCCGAGGCCTTCGGGGCGAGCTTCGCGGCGATCTTCGCTGAGCGGTCGCGGATCTCGGTCTGCGCGTCCTTCGGCAGCTGTGTGAGCGCGCGCAGGATCTCCCGTACGCCCTCGATGCGCACCGTCACGACGAGCGCCCGTTTCGCCATCGTGGTGCACCTCCTCGCGTCAGCCGGACAGTGGGACGGGACCGCGTGGGTCCGGGCCTTGTCCTGGCCCCGAGGCTTGCTCTCGCAGCACGGCGGCGACGGTGTTGATGCCGCGCAAGTCGAGTGCTGCGATCTCGGAAGGGGCGATGCCTGTGGCGACCGCGAGCGCGATCACCAGACGGGTCAGGCTTCCCCGCGGGTAGGGTCCTCGTCGTCCTCGTCGTCGCCCGGCACCAGCAGCACGTCGTAGCCCTCCTCCAGCTCGGTCACCTTCGCAGGCGCCAGCTCGGGATAAGTGCGTTTGAACGCGAAGAACGCGATCTTGTAGACGTGCGCCATGGAGAGGCTGGATTCCAGCGCGTAGAACGACACCTTGGTGGTGCGCTCGAACAACAGGATGTCCCGCGGCTGGGCGACGATGGTCTCGTCGAAGCCGTCGTCTCCTGTGATCTTGAGTGTCAGCATGTCTCTCCTAAAAGGACAGAACGGATCGTTTGATGTCGGCGGGGGTGCCGGTGTAGTCGACGAACGCGCGCTTGGCGTTGGCATCGCTCGGGCCGAAACCGAACGTGGCGCTCGACAGTGGCCCGATTGCCTTGGTCGCCCCTGCCGGCAGTGCCACGGTGAGGTCCGAGACGGCCAGACCGTCGTAGGTGGCCTGTGTCTTCACCGTGACCGTGGCGGGCGCGGCGCCGGTGTTGGACACGAGCAGGAACACCGTGCCGCCGGTGTCGACGATGTCGCCGTCGGCGTTGGGCGAGGCCGCGGTGGGCGCGGTGCCTGCCCGGGTGATGGGCTGGGTGGCGACGGACTGGCGAGCCATGATGGGTCCCTTTCCTGACTGCCGCGGGGTTTCGGTGTGGCTTACGGCCGGGAGTAGGCCGGCGGGCCGACGAGCTGGAACGTGATCTCGGTCTGCTCGTTGTCGCCGCGGTCGCCGCCCACCGGGGCCGGCTGCACCATCAGAGATCCGGTCCAGCGCACGTGCTCGCCGGTGATGTTCGGGTGGTGGTCCAGCTGGAACTGGGCGACGGTGCCGCGATTGAGCCACAGGAAGTCTTCGAACCCGCCGGCGGTCCACTTGGCGTAGGTGGTGGCGGCCAGGGTCGGCTGATCATCGGTCTCGCCGATCGCCGCGCCGTCCGGGCAGTAGGTGTAGATGTAGTCGCCGGTCTGGACGCCGGGGTCCAGGGTCCAGCTGGCGAGCTGGCATTCGACGGAGATTCCGCCGATGGTCAAGGTGATGACCTTGAGACGCCGCACGGTGAGCGCCATGGTTTCCTCCTCCTACAGACCCACGTCGACCGTGATGGCGTATGTGGGAAGCTGAGTCCCGCCCTGCTGCAACAGGCCCGGGGATGCCGCGGCCACCGCGAACAAGGCGTCGCCCTCGATGGCTGCCACCACCGGCTCGACCAGTTCGTAGAGCCGGGCCGTGGCGTACTGGTCGAACGGCACCACCAGGTGCACAACGAAACTCGCCTCCGTCGGCGCGGAACCGCCGTAGCTGCCCCACGTGACCGTCGGTGGCGTGATCACGGCGCCGGTGCCCTGCACCGTCGCCCCAGGGTCCTGGTAGACCCGCAGACCATCCACTGTGGACAGAGCGGTGTCCAGTGCCGCGGCGGCGGCCTGCATGCTGGTACTCATCCGACGATCGCCCGGGTGTGCCGGCCGATGCGAAGCAACCGGTCGATGTCGGCATCGAACGAGGGGACGCGTGCCGACCCCAGCTCGGCCATGTCCACCAGTGCCTCCGGTGAGCGGCGGCGGGTGAACCAGCGCACGGCCAGCCTGATCGTCCCGAGCACCAAGTCAGCCGTAGGAACTTTCGCCCCCGGAACCGGGAACTGTCCGTAGTCCACATCGGACCGGACGCGCTCGACGAAGGACACCGCGGCATCGAGGTTCGCCTGGAGAAGGACATCATCCCGCGCGTCCGGCACGGCCATGTCCGCCTTCAGGTCCGCGAGCCGCGGCGGCCAGACCACCGTCACCTCTGCTCGCCTCCCTCGGCGTGCTCGTCGTCCTGGTGCTCGTCGGCGGCCTGGTCTTCCAGGACCCATCCGCGATCGGTGAGGACCCAGCCGCCGGCGCGGCGGGTGTAGTCGGTGGTGGTGTCGCTGCCCTCGACCGCGGCAGCCTCGGCCGCCGCGGTCTGCTCGGCACGGGTGTCCTCGGCTTTCTTCGCGGCCGGCCGCGTGGCGCCGGCCATCAGGCGGCCACCGTGTGGCGGATGGCGTGCAGGCCCGCGGGGCGCAGCAGCCGCACCGCGACGTAGCCGAACAGCGCGAGGTCGATGTTCGCCGGGCCGCCGCGCTCCTCGAACCGGAACGTCAGCAGCGGCGATTCCCACGCCCACACGTCGGTGCGGTTGAAGATCAGCACGTCGGCGTCGCCCGCGGCGTTGCCGCTCATGGACCAGGTCGGCAGGTTCGGCAGGCCGTCGACGTACCAGCCCTGTGTGACCGCGTTGCCGACGCCGGCGGAGTTCTGCGCGCCGATGCTGGGCAGCAGCGGCCGGCCGTTCCCGTCGACTGCCGAGGCGTAGGCGGTGGTGGCCTCCTGCGACAGGTGCGCGATCGACGGAGCGGCGAAGCGGTGGAACGGGTACTGCGCGAGCACCTGGCGTTCGCCGGCGAGCAGCTTTTCCCCGCCGTAGGTGCCGGCTGCGACCGATCCGCCGGTGGTGGTGTACACCCACGCGCCCGAGGGAACCTGGCCCGCGGTGATGGCGCCGCCGGCGCCGTTGGCGCCGTTGAGTTCGGCGTACAGCTTCGCCTCGGTGTTCTGGCTGTAGGCCTCGCTCATCGCCTGCGTGGCGATGGCGTCGATGGCGGGGTTCGAGCTGTCGGCGATCTCGCGCGTGATGGTGAACAGGCCCGACACGGCGTTCGGGGTCACCGTCTTGGTGCCGATGGTCAGCGCCCCGGACGCGGGGTTGGTGCCCTCGGTATGGGTGCTGGCCATGCCCGTGCTGGAGGTGTACGCCGGGATGGTGAACGGGGTCGCGTCGGTGAGGCTGCCGCGGGACACCGAGCCCCACAACGGCCGGCCCTGCAACAGCTGTGTGACGTAGAGGTCCGGGCGGTAGCCGGGCGGGATGATCGCCGCGGTGTTGCCGGTGTTCGCGGCGAACGCCGCCGACGCGGCCCCGCCCGCGGCGCGGCGCTGCGAGTCGGCCAGCTGCAAGGAGAATTTCTCCAGCCGGCCGCGAGCGTCCACGTCGCCCTCGGTGCGGGACTTCCACGCGTCCTTGATCATCGACGGGCCGTGACCGTCCATCTGGTACACCAGCGGCTCACTGACGACGGTGGCCGCCTGGCCGGCCGGGATGACCTGACGGCCTTGCGGGGCCGGCAGCTTCGCGAAGGCCTCGGCGACCGCGGTCCCGATCGCCTCGGACAGGCCGGCGGTGAAGGTGGCGAAATCGGGGGCCGCGCCCGCGGCCGGCGGGGCGGGGGTCTGCGGCTCGGCCGTCGGTGCGGTCATGGTGGGTTCCTTCGTCTCTCGGGTGGCGGCGACGGACGCGACCCGCGCGCCGTCGAAAGCGGGCATCGCGGTCAGCGCGACCGCGCGCAGGGTGGCGCTGTAGACCAGGCACACGGTGTCGTCGGCGGGGTCGGGCTCCCACCCGTCGCCGGGCTCGAAGTCCACTTCGATGGAAAACCCGTCGTAGACCCGGTCTTCGGCGAGCGCGAGCATCGCGTCACCGTCGGTGCCGCGGCCGATCCGGAACGCGGCGGCCAGGCCGGCGTCCGTGCTGGCGAGCGTGGCAGCGTAGCCGAACGACTGGTAACGGTCGTGGTCGCGGTTGAGCTTGATCCGGCTGGAATCCCCGCCCCAGTGCAGGGAATCCTTGGCGAACTTCCATGCCCGACCACCGGAGCGGGCGACCGTGCCCCAGGGCACGGCGACGCCGGAGACGGTCCGCTTCGCACTGTCCACGGTGAACTCGGCGGCGGCCGGGTCGGCAGCGAACCCGAGCGTCAGCGTGCCGGGGTTGTCGTCGGTGAACCGGACGGTGGGGAACGTGGCAGTGGCGGACACGGGCGGCTCCTGCACGGTGGGGCCCGGCGCCGGTGGGGCGGGGGAAAGCGCCGGCGCCGGGGGCTTCGGGACGGTCGCCGTGGGGATGTTCTCCAGCACGGCAATGCGCTCGTCGGTGTAGACACCCACCTCACGGCCGGCTTTGTAGGCCTGCATCCGGGTCAAGGTGTCGGACTTGAGGAAGTGGGCGTACTCGTAGCGGGCGGTGTAGCCGCGCGGCAGGACATCGGCCATCGACATCCGGTCCTCGACCGCGGCGGCGAACGCGCGCAACGTGAAGTCGATCAGGTCAAGGCGCCGCTGCTCGGCGTTGGCGTAGGTGCGGCTGGTGGTCGACACCCCGAGGTCTTCGGGGTCCAGCCCGGTCAGGCGGGCGATCTCCAGCACCGCGTAGTCGCGGGCCGAGGAGAGTTGCAACTGCTCGGGCGACCACTGCAACACGTTCGCCTTGAGCGCCGCGCCGACGTAGCCCCACGCGCGCTCGCGGTTGGCCTGCGCCCACTCGTCGAGGATGTCCTGGACCTCGTCCTTGGTGGGGTCGGTCATGCCGTCGGCCGGGGAGAAATAGCCGAGCGGCAACGGGTCCGACGCCGAGCGCGACGCGGCGGCGTCGAGCAACAGCGCGATCCGGATCGCGCGGGCGCCGGCCACCAACAGCGGGTCGTTCGGCGAGTCGATCCGGATCAGCTCGGCGTCCGGGATCGGTTCCCACGCCGAACCCTGCGGCATGCCGGTGGCCGAGGAGACGTACACCCTGTAGTCCTCGCGCACCGTCACCGATCGCGGCTCCAGCCGGCGGACCTGGACCGGGTAGCCGTGCCACCCGAACTTCGTGACCCGCCACCACGACACACCCTCGAACAACAGGTCTTCGATGGTGCGGGTCATCGTGACCGAGCGGGCCACGTCCGGTTCCGGCTGCTGCAACAGGATGTAGGTGTCGGCGACCACCGCGCGGGACGCGTCATGGGTCTGCAAGGGCAGCGCGCCGAGCGTGCCGCAAATCAGGTCCCGGGCCCGCTTCACCGCCGGGACCGACATCGCCAGGCGCCGCGGCACCCGGGTGGACAGCAGCCCGGCCGGCGGCGCGCCGCCGGCGGCCATCTCCGGCGGGATGTCCAGCTGGAAACTCAGCGGCCGAGCCCACCTCGGCGTCTGCGCCAAGTCGGCCTGCGCCGCCACACGCTCAGGGGCGGGCGCAGGGCCGTTGCCCCACGACACGATGTCCCGCCACAGCCCCATGCCGTCAAGCTACCGTCGGTATCTGGATACCGTCAGCATCTAGAGGCTTGGTGTGGGTTACTCACCACGGGGGCGGGCGGCCACCACCAGCGGGCGCGCCGGCGGAGGCGGCAGGGTGCGCGCGAGGTGCACGGCACCGGCGGCGGCGTAGGTCGCGTCGCAGTGGCCGGCGCCGCGGCGGGTGAAGCGCCAGGCGTCGCCCTGGCGAAGCTTCTCCGTAGCGGGGACCTGCGCGTCGAGCAGCGGGTCACCGGACTGCGCGATCTGGCCGGCGTCCACCAGTTCGGCGAACCCCATGCACACCGCGGGCACCTCGGCGCGGATGCCCGCGACCTCGACGCGCTGGGGCGGCCAGTCGGCTTGCTCGTTGTCGTCCAGGTCGGCGGCGTACGCGGCGGCCGGGCCCGAGGGGAACCAGCCGAACCGCCGTGGGACGACGCGGCGGACCCACCCGCGCATCTCGCGGTGCATCCCCCGCATGTCGTCCCACGCGGCCACCACCTCGACGCGCACCCTGCCGTCCGGCAGCACGGCCGCCGCGGCGAGCGTGGCGTGACGACCGTCAATGGACACGTCGAAGCACAAGGCGACCCGGCCGCGCGCTGCTCTCATATCGCCGGGATCCAGGCACTCGGCCCAGTTTTCCGCGTCGATGGCGGGATCGAGCATCGGGACCCGCATGCACATGCTCTCGGTCTTGAATCCCGCCAGCTCCTCCCCGCCGGCGGCCTCGGCGCGCCGGGCGTCACCGAGCAGGCTCGACAAGGTCAGCCGGTAGCCGAGGTTTGGGTTGGCCTGTTGCAGCGCGGGTACGTCGGTTGGCCGCGACCCGTCGGGCGCGCTCCACTCCAGCAGTCCGAGCCGCTCGTCACCCTCGCCGCTCTCGATGAAGGCGAGCGCGGCCGTGCGGAGGCTGTCGAGCACGACGGATCGATCGTCGCCCTGGTTGGAGATTGCCCAGATTTGGGCGTCCGGCACGGCATTCGTTGCGGGCACGGCCGCGTTCCAGGCGGTGAAGTCGTGGTGCTCGCGAAGCTCGTCGAGGACCAGGCGGTGGATCGTCAACGACCGCCCGCCCTTGCGGTTCGACGCCGCGATCCGGTAGCGGGCCTTGTCGGTGGTGCGGAGCACGTTCTCGCCGTTGGTGCGGCGGACGCCGTTGGGCGGGATGTCCTCGGCGAGCGCGTCGCAGGCCTCGGCCAGCTCGACGGCCTTTTCCCACGACTCGACCGCGTACACCAGGTTCGTGCTGGTGCCGAGCACGAGCTTGCGCACCTCGATGAACAGCCAGTACAGCGTGAGGATCACCAGCAGCTCAGTCTTGCCGTTCTGCCGGCTGATCAGCAGCAAGATCGTGCGGAACCGCGGCCACCCGTTCGCCAGCAGCTCGCCGCCGTGGATCGCCGCCCACCGCTGCCACGGGTCCAGCGGCCGAAGCAGCGTGTCCCGGGCGAACTCCTCCACCTCGAACCCGTACGACGTGTCCGGCGTCAGCGCGCATCCACACCCGCACGGCCCAGGCGGGCCCTGCACGAGCGGGCGGGTCCACAGGCGCGGCATGGTCGAGCCGTAGACGACTTCGGCCGACTCGGCGGCGGTCACGAGGCGCCTGCCCGTGCCGCGCGCCGGGCCCTGAGGTCGTCTTTCGCCTTCTGCTGGGGGCTTCGCTCGGGTGGGCCGCCCTTGGGGAGCACGGCCTTGCGCGCGGCCGGCGTCGCGCCGAGGTCGTTCAGCACTGCGAGCAGCTTGCCCGCCAGCTCGGCCAGCGTCCGCCCGGAGTCCTCGGCGTCGATCGCCGACCCAAGCCGCAAAGCAAGCGCGATAGCGGCCTGGTCCTCCCCGTCCAGGTCCAGCTCGGCCAGCGCGACCCGGACCGCGCCCAGCACGTCCCCCGGGTCGCCCAGCGCACCCGACGCGCTCACCGCGCGGCCTGTGGGGAGCCGGGGAGAGAGACTTTGACAGGGACGTGGATCAGCCGGCGGGCCCCCTCCGGGAAAAACCGCAGGTCAGCGACAGTGTCCACTGTGTACTCGCGTTTGCGCTGGTCAGAGGCTTGCGTGTGCATGGTCACCACCTGGTCATCGGTCGGGGTTGAGGGTCGGTCGTCTTGGCTGCCTCGCGGGCGGCAGTGCCGGCAGCGCGGTTGCATCGGCGGTGTTCGGGGCCGGCGTACTCGCGCTTGCCGGTGCCGTCGCGGTGGCCGAGGTCCCAGGGCGCACCGGGCGGGATGAGGTGGCCGCAGCGTGCGCACGACACCGTGCCGCGGGCGACCGCAGGTGCGAGCTGAGCGCGGAGGCGCTGGTGGTGCGTGCCGTAGCCCTTGCGAGTGGTGTCACCCGGTCGCTGGTGGTCAGCCATACCCACGATTCTAACTGGCTTTAGCGGTTAGATCGGCGCCTTCGTCGGTGACGAGGTCGGGTCGTCCGATGTAGACGCGGGCGCCGATGGCGTCGCAGTAGCGGCGGATGGTGGAGATCCGCGGGTCATGGCGTCCACCTTCCAACGTGGACACGACTTCGCGCCGGAGACCGGACCGGCGTGCTACCTCGGTCTGGTTCATGGCCGCCTGTTCGCGCAGTCTCCGCAGGTGCCGGCCAACGCCGGTGATGTCGTTCCCCATGGCGTTCATTCGCTCCAGTCTTCGAGTGTCCGTTGTGGACTGTTGATGGTGAAGGGTGAACGATGGTGAACCTTCGTCCGTATACCCGCGCACACACATACATAAGGAGTTACCGGCACACGGTTCACCATCGTTCACCCGCGCAGGTCACAGCGGTAGACCGCCCGCTTCGTCCTCGTCGGCGGCTAGCCCGATGCCGACGTACTGGTATGCGCCGCCGTGCCCGCGCTTCTTCTCGAACCCGCGCTCGGTCAGGCGCAGGCCGAAGTCCTTCTGTGACATCGAGGCGATATCGCGGCGCAGGCACCACGTCGCCCACGTCTGGTACAGCACGGTGGCCTTGATCTTCGCGTAGGGCTGGAGGGTGCATTCCTCGTCGAGGAACTGCGCCAGCGGGTCGGACGCGTCCCGGTAGGACTCCGTGCGCTCCAGCACGGCCGCAGGCGGGTTCAATCCCACCCGCTGATAGTCCTGCCACCCCCCGAACACCCACGCCAGCACCGCGGGCAGCTGGGCCTTGATCTTCTCCGGCAGCTTCACGTCCGGCTCGGTCACAGTCACGTCGAACGGGACGACGCTCAACCTGCGCCACATGGCCTTGTCGTCGGCGGAGACCTGCGGCTTGTGGTTGGTGACGTAGATCAGCGAGTGCGACGGCTCGAACTCGAAGGCGTTTTCCCGCATCCGGTTCGCGCGGATCTTGTCCCCGCCCGTCAGCCGCTTCACCGTGGCCGCGGCGATCACGTCGCCCTCGTCGGTCTCGGAAGTGACCACGATGCGGGCGCCGTGCAGGTCGGCGAGGAATGTGCCGTGCCGCTCGTGCCGCGTCTTCATGATCAGCTTGGGGTCCACGGTGATGCCGTAGTCCCCGAACGCGGCCAGCACGGCATCGATGCACACGGACTTCCCGTTGCCGCCAGTGCCAGTCAGGATCGGCAACGTGTGCTCCCGAACCTTGCCCAGCAGCGCCACGCCGAACACGCGTTGCAGGTAGGCGCGGACCTCGGCGTCCGGGAGCACGGTCTCCAGAAACGTGTTCCACAGCCCGGACCGCGCGCCGGCGGCGGCCTCCGTGCCGGCGCACTTGGTGATCATGTCGCGGGGGTCGTGCGGTTGCAGCTGCCCCGTGTCGAGGTTCAGCGTGCCGTTGCGCGCGTTGAACAACCAGGGTGCGGCGTTGATCTCCTCGGCCGCGACCGTCATGGGCCGCAGGTGTTTCGCGATCTCCAGCACGCCGGTGATGCCGCCGGACGACTCGCATTTCTTCACGTCGACGATCAGCCCGTCACGGTCCTTCGCGGACAGCTCCACGGACTCGTGCCGCAGATCCTTCAGCAGCGCGACGACACAGCGACGGGCCTCCCCGTCGCGGTCCTCGATCCAGTGCGTGCCGCACCACCGATGCCACCCAATGCCGTGCACGTACAACAGGTGATCGGCGTAGGCGCTCACAAACCGCTCGGCGATCCGCAGTTGCCCGGAGTGCATCTCCTTCAGGAACGGCACGACGCCGGCGGTCTCGGCGTCGGCGTACGTCGTGGTCATGCGGACCTTTCTTGGTGGTGCTGCTCGAAATGCGCCCACGAGGCCGCGGTTCGAGCACGGATTTCCCGCGGCGTCAGCTCAGGCCGTGTGGCCTCGGCACGCCGTCGGCGTAGTTCGGCGTAGGTGGGCACGGACGCCACCTGGCGCCAGTCCGCGCCGGCGGAGAACGCGGCCGAGATGTCCCGCTGCCCGGCGCGGTAGGCCCATTCGACCCATTCGGCCAGCAGCTCGGCAACGTGCGGGCTGGTGTTGAGCAGCCGCCAGGCAGCCGCATCGAGCACAAGGAAGTCGTACTCGACGCGGTCCACCTCGACGGTGCGACGGTCACCGCTCACGCCGCTTCGTCCGCGACGCACGCGTCGGCCGCGGTCCAGCCGTACACGTGGTCCGGGTGGGTGTGTTTGCCGTCGTGCCCGGCGTCGAGGTAGCAGCGGTACCGCGTGCCCGCGATGCCCTGGTACTTGACCGGGTCGTACTCGACGAACGGCCTGATCACGCTGGTGCACCGTGCGGCGTCCACATCGGACCACTCGCCGTCGCCGTCGCCGGTGACCGGCCATGTGGCGCCGCAGTAGGCGCACCAGAAACAGGTCCCGTCGCCGCTGGTCTCGTCGCAGCAGAGCGGGCACTCCGGGTTCCGGTGGATCAGCGGCGGGGGCGCCGGCCGCGTTGTCCCCTCGGTCATCCGGTCACCTCCGGCGTGCGCAGCGCGGCGCCGAGCAGCGCGCGGAGGTCGGCCACGCGCAACGCCGCGGCGTGGTGGTCGAGGCCGAACGCGTGGATCAGCGCGAGGTCGAGGGTGCTGCCCGCGCGCCGCTCCAGCTGGGCGAGGTACGCCGCGACGCGGGCCGCCGCGGTGATGACGGACGGGCGGCGCTCCACCACCAGCTCGTCGAGCACATCGGCGTAGAACGAGGTGCCGTGGCGGGGGTTATCGGGGTTGACCAGCCCCACGCCGGGCCGCCCGTAACGACCGCGATGCAGGGTGTCCACGCGCCATCTCTCGCCGGATCGCAGCGTCAGCAGCTCACCCACGTGATACACCCGCAGGTCTGCGGTGCCGCCGATGACGCGGTCCACCAAGCCGTGACCGTCGGCGGCGGCCATGACCGCCAGGGCGTCGCGGACGATCGCGGCACGCTCGGCGGTGGGGCAGACTGCGACTGGCCAGTGCGCGCCGAGGTTCACGACGGTGACGACGTGGTCCCACTTCGGGTACGGGTGGCCGGCCTGGATGGTGGTGACCTCGACGTGCGTCACGCGGTCACCCCCGGAGTCCATGCCGCGCACGCGTCCCGCACCGCGTCGGCCATCTGGCCGGCCTCGGCGAACCGCGCGACGGTGTCGAGCACGTGCGCGGCCTCGGACCGGGCCAGGTTCTTCGTCGTGCCGATCGGCGCGCCGACGAGGAACGACACCACGGCCAGACGGTCCTCACGGTCCTTCACGCCGTGCTCGCCCAGCGCCGCCGCGATCGCGGTCAGCTGTTTCTCGGTCGCCCGCGGCTCGGGCGCGTCCTCGACCACGTCGGCGTCGACAGGTTCGGCCGAGGCCTCGGCCGCCTGCGCGGCTGCCTTGCCGGCCGCGGCGATCCGCTCGGCCAACGCGGCGTTGTTCGGCTCCACCCCGCGCGCCATGTTGTAGAGCTTCTGCAGCGCGGCCACGTCCCCGGCGGCCTCGGCCAGCGCGGCGTCCCAGTCGATCGCCTCGGGCTGCTCGCGGCGGGGCGGCTCGGGTGCCGACTGGCGCTCAGCCTCGGCCTGGACCGCGTCAGCCTGCGCCATCTCCTCCTCCGTGTACACCCCGGCGAGATCTTGCGGGAAAGCCTTACGCAGAGCCAAAGCCTCCGCGCACTTGGCGATCATGAGCGCACCCTTGCCCTGCCACATCGAGGTGAGAGCACCACCGCTCTTCGTCACCGAGTACTCGCCGAAATGAGCCGTGGCGTACATGACCTGCGACCAGTCCTTGCGGATGACACCGACACGCGCGGCGACCGGCGGGCCCTTCTTCAGCCACACGTCCGACCACACGCCATCCGGGCCGCACCACTGCGGGCCGACCTGCCCGCCGTACTGGCCGTGCCGCTCCGCCACGATCCGCAAGCCGTCGATAGCCGCCTGGATCGTGTACTTGTTCCGCCGGGCCTGCGAGTCCCACCGCGCGATCATGTAGAGCTGCCGGGCGAACGGGTCCAGCCCCGTCCGCTGCGCGAAGTGCAGGAACACCGCCAGGTCCGCGTCCGGGGCGTCGTCGAGGCCGAGCTGGACCAGCGCCGCGCGCTGGACCTCCGTCCACCCGGTCTGCGCCGGGTCCAGCGCCAGCGACCCCGCGGAACGCGTCACCATCTCCTTGCCCGTCATCGGGCCACGTCCTTTCGCGTCGGAATGTGCAGCCGCCGACCGCTGCTCGCCTTCACCGTGAAGGCGGCGCGCGCGACGGTCTTGTACGTGAGCACCGGTCGGCCATCGACGGTCAGCACCTCGGCATCGCCGACGAACACCCGCAACGCGGCCTCCACCTCGGCGATCCGTGCGCCGGTCGCCTTGCCCGCGGCCTTCAGCTCGGCGCGCTCGGCCAGCAGCGCCTCAACGTGCGCCGGGTACTGCGCCTCCACCGCCGTGCCCGAGACCGCGGCCGGCCACCGCAACGCCAGCTCGGCGTCCGTGATCGCGGCCAGGTCGACCTCGGGCGGTGTCTCGGAAATGACGTGCTCTGTCCAGAATTTGTCTACTCGCGCGGCAATGTCGGCGATCACCGCGTCGTCGCGCTGCACCGGGCCGCGCAGGTGCGGCACCGGGTCGATCCACGCGACAAACCACGCGTGACTCCGCCCCGTGACCGCAAGCTGTTGCTGCGCCTGCAAGTACGCCCCGCGGGAGATCCCGCCGTCGCGCCACTCCTTCGCCACGTCGGCGTAGACGCTGTGCGTCTTGATCTCCAGCACGCCGCCGTCGTCCACCAGCCGGTCCGGGGTGGTGCGCAGGTGGTCCCGCTCCCGCGAGGCGAGCAAGCCGGCGCGGGCCACGTCGAGCCCGGTCTGATCGGCGAACCAGTCCGCGAGGTGCGGTTCCAGCCAGTTCCCGCGCAGCATGGCGTAGCTCGGGTCCTCGTCGGCGAGCTGGCCGGTCTTGTCCAGCCACAACCCATACACGGACTGGTGTTTGGACTCGCCGAACAGCACCGGAATATCGGACCCGCCGATGCCGCGGCGCCGCTCGGCCAACCACGTCGCGCGGTCGATGTCGGCGGGCAGCACCTCCCGCGCCGCGGGGGTGTCCCAGAAGTTCGAGATCATGCCGACACCTCCACGTCCTCGACGAGGGCCAGGCCCTCGACGCGCTGCACTGCGGCAGCAACGGCGGTGGCGATCCGCTCAGGGCGCCAGTCGTAGCCGTGCCACCCCGGCGCCACCGCGACCAACACCGTCACCTCCACCAGCTGCTCGCCGTCGAGGCCGGCCACCACGCGGGCGGTCATGCCACACCGCCGCTGGCCCGCCGGTACCACGCGCGCCCCTCGGTGGTGGCTTCCCACACGGTCCAGGCCGTGCCGTAGTGCTCACGGACCAGACCCGAGGCACGGATGTACCCGCCCTCGACCAGCTCACGACGCCGCGGCCGGACCGAGTTGTCCAACATGGACAGTCGGCGGACCAGCTCGAAATCCGTCGCGCCGCCCTGCTCGACAAGGCCGATCAGGACGCGCCCGCGCTGGTTGCCGGTGCGCGGCGCAACGATGCGCGCCGCACGCGCCGAGGTGAGCACCGGATCGGAGGTGGTCTTGCCCGGGGTGTTCGCAGTGACCTCGGCGTCCCGGAGCGCGGCGGCGGCGCCCTGCTGCGCCTCGTACCCGCTCAGCGCGCCCATGATCCGGGCCTCGGCATCGGCAAGGCTGCACTCTCCGGTCCGGACGGCCGCCAGGTTCGCCGTGACGATGTTCCGGACGCGGCTCACGGTGTAGACGGAGGTGCCGGTCATCGGGCACCCGCCGCAAGCGCGGTGACCATGACCGGCTTGTCCGGCGACACCGCGCGAACCGCGGCGGCGAGGTGGCCACCGCACGCGTGCTTCGCGCCGCCCTCGTCGAACCGCTGGGCCAGGAACGCGGCGCGGCGACCACACGACATCTCGCAGTACTGCTTCTCAGGTGCGGGGGTGATCGTTGCGATATTTGTGAGGTGTTCGATGCTGGTCATGGGAGGTCCTTATCCTTCAGCCCTGCTCGTTCCACGCAGGCCACGGAGCGGCTTTCCTTATGCGGCAGTCGTTTCACGGGCCGCCCGTCGGGCGAGCGCCGCGCGGACGATGCGAGCGGCGCGGGCGAGCGTCGCCGGATCGTCGAGTGCAAGGACGTGCTCAGGTCCCGCCGAGCGTTCCCATGCCGCCACATCCGGGGCACTGTCGATCGCCCTGCCGTCTGTCGTGCGGGTCGACGGGCACGGTGCCTGAGCCGCCGCATGAGCGGCAGAGGTAGCGATCGGGGCACTGTCGCTGGATCGCTTGCCGGACACGGCTCACGCCGCCGCGACACTGGGCTCGTCCACAGTCAGCTCGGCCGGGGTGATGCGCAGCGCCTTGCACAGCGCCCGGAAGTTGGCCCCGACCGGAGAGCGGTTGCCGATCTCCCAGTGACCGACAGTCGAGGGTGCGATGCGCAGGATCGCGGCGAGCTTGGCCTGAGTGAGGCCGGCTACCTCGCGGGCTTGACGGATCTTCTCTCCGTCGATCTCTCTCGTTCGCATGGCAGCCACGTTATGCCCTGTTTAGCCACGTGGTCAAAGATCAACCTGTCATTACGGGCCCTATTACGTGGCAGTAAGTGGCGAATCGATGACGCGAGGTGCGCGAACGGTGCATTGCGTGACCCCGGACACGCCTAGACTTGCCACGTTTTGCCACGTTACTATGGTGGTCGTGAGTGAGCACGCAGAGAAAAGTCTCGGTTGGTGGATCGACCTCCGGCGCAGTCAGCTCAGCCTGACGCTCGTCGAGCTGGCCACACTCGCCGACATGTCGAGAGAGACGCTCAGGAGTGCCGCACAGGGGCGCCGGATGCGCGCGGCGAACAAGCGGCGCCTTGAGGGGGCGCTGCAATGGCAGCCGGGCGCGATCGACGCCATTGCCCGCGGCAGTGACCCAATACCGGTCGCCGAGCCCGCGCCAGTGCGACGCGCAGACGGAAGTGTCGACGCGATCGCCGCAGTGCGGACCCTGCTCGATCTGGCCGTGTCGCTCCGCACTGGCGGAGACGATGCCGAGGCCGAGGACACACTCGAAATGGCGACACGCCTGGCCCGACGGCAGGGCGTGCTCGCCCAACTGGCCGACGAGATCACAGCCGCCAGCAGGTGAACTAGCGCGTTCGAGTGAAGATCTTTCACCTTGGCTAACACACCGTCGCAACGGCCATATAGAACGTATGTACGAATCCGGTTGGGGGAAGACGGGAGGGGCGGGCATGCAAGGCCGCGTTTGGGTGGGGTCGGTATTCGCCGTGGTCACAGCGTTCGTGGTGGTACAAGCCACCTACTTGCTGATCATCGGAACTCAGCTGATCGAACCCGCGATTTGGGACCTGTCGATCGCCACCCTGATCCTCTCCGGCGTCACGACCATCAGCCTGTCCGCACAAGATCGAATCGTGCGCGCCCTGACGCGGCGAATCGATCTAGCCGAACGCCGAGCGATCATCCAGCTGGCGGCCGAGGATAGCGACGACCCCCGCCAGTCGTTACGCGTCGTGCGCTAACGCTTCCGCCACTCGATCTCGACACGGCGGTGGTTGAACACCCTGCCGCCCTGCCTGCCCGTGGGCCGCACGACGACGCGCTCGACGAACATGCGGACGACCTCCCGTTGTTCGTCGAGCGTCATGTCGGGCCACGCTTCACGCAAGAGCGCAACGTCGGGGGTACTCCTGGTTGACGCCGGCAGCTGGGCAAGCTCGTGCTGCAGCGCCTGCTCCTGCGCGTTGAACGCGTCGCGAGCAGCCTTCCACTCGCCCATGGTCAACTCTCCGGGCTTCGCCCACGCCGCCGCGAGCTCGATGCGTCGAGCGTCCAACGCGGCAAGGTCGCGGGTGATCTCCTCGCGCCGCCCGGCGTGGTCGTCGCCGGCGAGGTGTTCGAGGAACTCCGGCTTGTCGAGCTCAGTCCACATGCGATCAAGCACGCACTTGTCGACCGGCGCGATCGTCGCAGTCACGCCCCCGCATCCCCCTTTCGCCCGGCGGCAGGCCAGTTGGGGCGTGGGGGCAGGCTTGGGCTTTCCTGGTTGCACCATCCGATGTTTCGGAGCCCCTACAAGCGGCGTGCCGCAGACGCCACAGACCGCGAGTCCGCTGGTCAGCAAGTACTTTCGCCCCGCACTGACTATAAACATCGACTCGCCGACGGCGTAGCTGCCCTTCCCGTCGCGTCGCTCAACCTGGCGAGGACTCGACAGCTTCGCGCGTACCGAACGCCACGTCACCTCGTCGAGGATGGCCGGCCAGTTTCCCGCGCCGACGACCTCGCCGCGGTACACGCGCAGCCCCGCGACGGACGGGTTTGTGAGCATGCTCTTCACGCTGCTAGCGGCGAACTTCCCGCCACGAGCCGGGCGCACGCCGCGCTCGTCCAGGTCGTCGACGAGGTGCGTCAGCGACCACCCGGAGAGCACACGCTCGGCGGCCTGCCGGATCTCGGCGGCCTGCTCCGGCACGATCTCGTAGGACTTGCCAGCGCGGACGTACCCGAACACGATCGCCGCCGGCGCGTTTCCCCGCGCGGCGTTGGTCGCGAGCTTGTCGTTGACGCGCCTGCGAAGCCGGCGCACCTCACCCGCGCCGAGCACCGCCCGCAAGCTGGCGATCTCGTCCTCGACACGCACGATTCCCTCACGCCGGGTATGCAGCTCAGTCACGCCCCCGTCGACGAGCTCGGCGCGCAACCGAAACCAGCGGACCTCGTTGCGCTCAAGCCGGTACTGCTCGGCGCACCACAGGCGCGCGACCTCGCCCCGAGCAACAGCCGCGCGCAGCAGGTCGTACGCCGGCCGCACGACGTCGTCCTTCTCGCCGCTGAACCCGTCCTCGGCGTAGATGACGACCGGCACGCCCGGCCACGTGACGGCCGCGTACTCGCGCCCCTGCATCTCTTGATCCGCGATGCTGTCGGCGCTGGTCTTGGATATGCGCAGGTAGAGCGCAACATGACGGGTCATCCCGCCAGCTTGCCTGATGAGGCACCTTTGCGGAATACGCCATTCGGCGTGCGGGGGAACCTCTTGCCGTCGGCGATTTCGTGGATGCTGACCGTCGGGTGGGAGACCGTCCTGACGGCGCTGGCGACCATGGCCACCGCCACCGTCTTCGAGCGGCTCGGCTGGGGCGGCGGGACGACGACAAAAGTGGTGGCGCTGGTTGTGGTCGCCGGGCTGACCGTGGTCAGCGGCGTGCTGGGGTTCGACCTGATCATGCGGCTGCAGACCGTCATCACCTGGGTGACCGGCGTGCTCACGGTCGTCTACGTGGTGCTGGTGGCCGGGCACGTGCGCTGGCCGGCCGTCACGGCGGTGCCGGCGGGCTCGGCGCAGGAGTTCATCGGCGCGCTGGTGTTCCTGATGACGGGCTTCGGGCTCGGCTGGGTGAACGCGGCCGCGGACTATTCGCGTTACCTGCCGCGGCGGGCGTCCGGGCGCGGGGTGGTCGGGTGGACGACGTTCGGCGCGTCCGTGGCGCCGGTGGTGCTGCTGGTGTTCGGGCTGTTGCTGGCCGCGTCCTCGCCGGAGCTGAACCAGGCCGTCGCGGCCGACCCGATCGGCGCGCTGACCACGATCCTGCCGGTGTGGTTCCTGGTGCCGTTCGCGATCGTCGCCGTGCTCGGGCTGGTCGGCGGGGCGGTGCTGGACATCTACTCGTCCGGGCTGTCGCTGCTGTCGGCCGGGCTGCGGATCCCGCGGTACGCCGCCGCGCTGGTCGACGGCGTGATCATGATCGGCGGCACGGTCTACCTGGTCTTCTTCGGCGGCACGTTCCTCGGCCAGTTCCAGGGGTTCCTGACCACCCTCGGCGTGCCGGTGGCCGCGTGGTGCGGCGTGATGCTGGCCGACGTGCTGCTGCGCCGCCGCGACTACGCCGAAGCCGACCTGTTCGACCCGCGCGGCCGCTACGGCGACGTCCGCTTCGGCCCGATCACCCTGATCGTCATCGCGACGGCGCTGGGCTGGGGACTGGTGACCAACGCGTCGGCGAGCTGGCTGCACTGGCAGGGCTACCTGCTGGAGCCGTTCGGCCTCGGCGGGTCTTGGGCGTTCGCGAATCTCGGCGTGCTTGTCGCGCTGGTGCTCGGTTTCGTGGTGACGCTGGTGTTCGGGCGGTCCCAGGTCCGGGCGCAGGAGGCGGCCGCCTAGCGCGTGTCTGGCAAAGGTTGTGGGTCGTTGTGTGGGCTGGCTCGGTGTAGCGGATGACGCTTTCACTGCACTCAGTGCGGGGGAAGCGTCATCCGCTGCCCGCGGCCGCCTAGCTCACGAGTCCGCGGTGACGGCCTCACGGACGGTGTCGGCCAGCAAGCGCGTGCAGCCGGGAGCACCGGGGTTCAGCAGCAGGTCCGTGCCCTCGCGGGCAGCCAGCAGCGGGAGCAGGTCCTCGGCCGACGCGGGCAGCCAGCCGGCGGCCCGGACCCGGGCGCGGTGGGCCGGCGCGGTCGTCACGAGCAGGCACGGCACGTTGTCGGGCGACGGGGCGATGAGGGGTTCCTGGTCGACGTCCAGCGCGACCGAGAACGCCGACTCGCGCAACACCGCGGCGACTTGGTCGAAGTCCGCCTCCTCACGCGCGGCCAGGCGCAGCGCGGCATCCAGCGGGTCGGTCGGCGAGCCGGGGCCCGACGGTTCGTAGGCGGGATTCGCCTCGAACCGGCCGACGGAACCATCCGCGCGGGCCAGCCAGCCGCCGACCACGGCCGTCAACGGCGGGGCGGTCACCTCGGCGCCGTCCTCGAGCGAGGCGGAACCCGAGGTCTGGTCCGGCGCGGAAGCCGAGCCCCCGGCCGGTTCCGGACCAGAGGAAGAGGCCGCCTGCCATACCGGGTCGACGAGCAGTACCCATTGGTCATCGGTCATCGCCGGCGCCCCCTCCGGTCAGTTTCGCGAGTTGGGCCGCCTGCTGAGCCGACGCGACCCTCTCCTGTTCTTGGTAGCGTCGCACGGCTGCGGCGATGCGCCACCGGTAGAGCCACGCGAGGTTCGTGACGCGGAAACGCCGCATCAGCCACAACGTCTCGCGAGTCCGCTCCACGCGCTGTTCAAGCGTGCCCTTCTCGCCGACCTCGTCGCCACGCCAGCCGTTCAGCGCGCCTCGCACCGCCTCGCGCACCACGTCCGGCGAGAGCGAGCCCGGCGCCAGCTTGCGGATGGCCGTGGCGAGGTCGCGGGCGTAGCTCTCGGCGTCGGGGCGGCCGAGGATGCCACGGAAGTGCCCGCGCAGCAACGAACGTCCACCGGGCGCGGACAGTGCGGCATCGAGAGCGCCGTGCCGTTCGAGGATCTCGACGGCGTCGGCGGCCTGACCGACGTCGGCGCCATCAGCGACCTCGGTGGCCAGGTCCAGCAGCGCGCCGACGGCGGCCGGGTTGTCCTTGCCGAGCAGCGTGTCGGTCACGCCGTGTAGTTGCAGCAGCGTGAACTCCTCCTCCAGGCCCACGGCCATCGCGGTCTCGGCAGGCGACAGCGTGGCCGGGGAAGGCGTGAGCGGCAACGAGATCGTGGCCACGGCCGCATCACCAGGCGCGACGGTCACCAGCTCGGCGGCAGCGGGCGGCAGCACTCCGCCAGGCATCAGCGCAGCGAGGTCGGCCTGGATTCGGGCGACGAGTCGGTCCCGCACCTCCGTCGGGCCGGTCACGGTGACGTGCGGCGCGGGCAGGCCGTCCGCCAGACGCTCCACAGTGGCCTCGGCGATCCAGCGCGCGACGGACGACTCGGCGTGCTCGTCAGTCAGCGGGGTCGGCGCGGGGGGTTGCTCGTCGCGGTCTCGCGGGCCGGGTTCGGCGTGGAGGCGGGCTGGGCGGTACACCGCGCCGTTCTGCCAGATTGCCTTGCCGGTGGCAGTAAAACGCGAGCGCGCGGACTCGGGCAGCTCCACCCCTGACCAGCGGCCCGTGTCCGGGTCCAGGCGGCGGTCGATGATGTACTGCGTGTCCCGGGTGACGGTCTCCGACATCGTCACCAGCTCCAGCGCCGCGGTCCAGATCAGGTCGGGACGCTCGTGGCGGGCCACGTCGGCGGACGCCGCGGTCAGGTCCAGCGCCGGGTGGCCGAGTTTGAGCGGACGGCGCAGTTTGCCGAGGACCCCGCTCAACAGCTTGAGCGTCGCGGCGCGGTCCTCGAGCCGCACCGGAGCCGTCGGCGGCTGCGGTTGGTACCACCAGTCCAGTTCCGCGGCGCGCACCAGCTCCGTCAGCACCCGCTTGTCCTCGGCGGTCGCCGGGCGGTCGCCGGACACCAGGTACGAAACGCCGGGGAGCTGGTCCATCGCGTCAACGAGGCCGGGATCGGGGGAATCAATGCCGAGATGCTGGGGCAGGTCGAAGCCGTTGGTACGCAGCTGCTCGGTGAAGTCGCGCATGAGAGCCGTGCCTTCGCCGCTGACCCGTGGGAGCGCATCGAACGCCGTCACCACGAAGGGCTGTTCGCCGGGCGTTGTCCCGGTGTAGTGCACGCCGATGGTGCGGCCCTCTTGCTGCCACGGGCGGGCCACTGCGTCGGCAGGCTCGCTGAGGCCGTGGTACACCGAAAGCCTCGGCACACCCAGCTCGACCTCAACCGTCGTCCCGTGTTCCGGCCGGAACGACACCGAGTCACGCTCGCCCGCGCGGATCTTCACCGGCACGCGCGCAAGCAAATCATTGCGGGACTCGCCGAATTCCCGGCCCAGGTGCCCGGCCAGCTCCCGAGCGACCTCCGTGGCCCGCGCGCGGGCGTCGGGACCGGCGCCGGTCACGTGGATCGTGGTGAGCGGCTCGCCCCGGTCGTCGGCCTCGATCAGAGCGCGAGCCAGACGGCCGGCGGCGGTTTCCAGCGGAGTCTCCACATCAGACACCAGCACAGCACCCGGTGAGCGCATCGTCGCGACGCGCTGGACCTCGCCGAGGTTGCGGTGCACGCGGCTCGGGTCGACGTTCAGCAGGGCGCGCGCAGCGGGCGGCAACTGTACATCGTGGACAGTTCCGGTGTAGCTGCGCTGATCGGTGACCGTGCGCACGAGCGACGCCAGCGATGGGTCCGCGGCCAGGTAGGAAAGCGCCGCGTGCCAGACCAAATCGGGTTCCGGATGACGGTTCACAGTGGACTCGACGGCCGTCAGGTGCAGGTCACCGTCGCGGTTGTACAGTCCCCGCACCAACGTCTGCACCACGCGCTGAGTCAGCTCCAGCGTCTCCGCGCGCTCCGGCGACGGCGGCGCCGACGAGCCCGCGAGCGGCGGCTTGAGCCAGCTGGCGTCGCTGTTCATCCGGATCTCGGACATGCCCGGCAGCTGCTGCGCGGACGCCAGTCCGATCCGCCGCGCGGTCATCGAGAGCGCCTCCGGACCGGTGCGGTGCATGATCGAATTCCGGTGCACCCGGCCGAGCGGGGTGGCGAAGAACTCCTGCCCGAGCGAGTTGACCGTCGACGGCATCAGGTTCTTCTGCGTCTTGCCGTAGTTCTCGCGCTGCTGGTCGAGATAGGCCCGGGCGAACGGATGCCCCTTCGACATGGTGAACGCCGAGTTCGCGATCTTGGTCCCAACGCGGTGCGTGGCGTACCCCTCGTCCGACTGCGCGGCCAGGATCACGTCATTGAGGTTGTGCACCACGTTGTCGCCGTCGGTGTACAAGCCGCCGAAACGGTGCAGCAGCTCCATGCGCAGGATGTCGCTGGCCGCGGCGTAACCCGGGCCGGCCTGCTTGAGCGCCTCGGAGTTGTAGAACTCCTGCAGCAGCATGGGGTTCTCGCTGGTGAACACCTCGTCGACGTTGGCCAGCCGGATCCCGTGCTCCTGCGCCCAGCCCACGAAGTCGCGCACGTCGGCCAGCGGATCCGGACCGTCCGCGGGCGGTTCGGTGGTGAAGGCCAGATCGGTCTGCCACCGCGGGACGTCCGTCCACAGCACCGGCACGATGCTCTCGTTCAGCCGATCGGCCGCACCGCCGAAGTTCTGCCGGAACGTGTGCATAGTGCCCGCGTCGCGCAGCGGGCCGCCGAGCCAGATCGCGTGCATCAGCAACGGCGTCGCGGTGACCTTCCCGAGCGGCTCGACGTCGCCGGGCGCCCACGCGGCCAGCTTTTCGTCCGGGCGCTCGGTCTCGATCGTCCATTCGCGATTGTCGTCCAGGTTCGCCGGGTCGGTGTGCTCGGACGCGAGCTGGTAGCCCTTGGCCAGGTCGAGCAGGTTCAGCAGCTCGATGCCCTGGCCCGCGGTGATTCCACGATAGTCGTGGCCACGCAGGAACTCCGGCGGTTCGGGCGCGCGGTACAGGCCGAACAGGTCCGGGCCCAGCAGCGGCGCGTGCTCGGGCGCCGGGCCGCGGCCCGCGGCGGCCACGTGCAGATCCGCGACCAGCTCGTTCGCCGAGTACGAGTCCTGCGTGAGCACGGAACCCGGGTGCGCAGGCTCGACAAGGGTCTCGGCGTACTCGCGGGCGTCGGGGTGCTCGTACCGGGCCACCTGATCCTCGTCACCGGGGCGGCCGCCGAACGTCCGGAAGTGCCCGCCGTCGGTCACCGCGGTGAACCCGCCGATCGAGCCCACGGCCTTGCCGAGCGTCGAGGTGTCACGGCCGAACAGCGCGGGCTTGGTGGGCGCGTGCACGGTCACCGGTCCGTCGAGTTCACTCAACGCGCGCTGGAAGTCGTGGGCGACACCGCCGGGACCGTCAGTCTGACCGGTGCTGCACGCGATGAGCGTGACCGACGACTTGGGCCCAGCCTGCCCGAAAGGCGCGGAATTCGCCACGATCCGCGCGAACGCGGCACCGTCCACTCGCACCGTCCGGCCGCCGAGCAACGTCAGCTTCACTGACTGCGGACGGCCGTGGGCGAACACGAAGAAGTTGTCCTCGGAACGCTTGCCCCACGGCGCCGCCGACTGCTCGGCCCACTCACCGAAGCGGCGGCCGTTGAGGTCCGGCGTGGTCCCGTTGTCGCGCGCGTCCTTCAGCGCCGGGTCGAACCGGTCCGGCGTCACGCCCTCGTCCAGAGTGCTGACGGTGCCGGAGTTGTCCGCGACCCAGTCGTGCTCGACGCCGGAAGTCTGCCCCGAAGCGGGCAGGAACGAGACCGCGACTACCTTCCCCGAACGGTCGGTGACCTGGTGCAGCTCGATCTCGGAGACGTCGAAGTCGTACGGGCGGCCGGAATCGCCGTCCCAGCCGGAGATCGTGGCGGGCCCGGTGTCACGGGCCTCGACAGTGCCGTCGCGGTGTGGGCCGTCGCGGTGTGGGCCGTCGCGATGTGGGCCGTCGCGGTGCGGCTCGGTCGACGGCCCCGCGGCGGCATTCGGCACGGGCTTGCGCGGAATCACATGAGCCGACGACGACGGCACCGGCTTCCGCGGAATCACGTGCGCAGTCGACGATGGCACCGGCTTGCGCCGAATCACCTGCGGCTGCACGTTACCCGTCCGAGCCGCATTCGGGTCCAAAGTAGACACAGCTCCCGGCCACCGATGCGAATCAAGCCGCCGATCGACCTCCTGCTTGGCGTCCCACCACTTCTGCCGCGCCTCGTCGGCCTTCTCCCGAGCCTGCCGAACGTCCTCGAGCGAGCCATCGCGCCGGGCCGTCTGATCGGAGTTGTCGTTGCGATACTCGTCAAGCACCCCAGCCAGCCGCGCGGCCCGATCCTGCGCCGCCTGCCGTTGCTGGACCAGCGCGGGCTGCCCAGCGCGGATGTCCTGGATCCGCCGTTCGGCCTGGGTGACCTGGTCCAGCAGCGCCTGCCGCTCGGGCGAGCCCTCGTCGGTCGCCGCGGCCAAGGACAGCGCCTGCTCGGCGATGTCCTGCTGCCGGGCGATCTCGGTGTTGCCCTCGCGCAGGGTCCGGCCCGCGTCCCGGGCGTCGTTCTCGGCGTCGGTGAGGGCCTGGCGCACGTCGCGCGCGGGATCGGCGGTGACGTTGACCTGCAGGTCGCCGGCGCCCTTGGTCAACGTCTTCACGCTGTCGCGCTGGTCGAGCCACCGGTCGTCGGCCTCGCGCTGGGCCGTCTCGACGGCCTCCTCCGCGGTGCGCCAGTCGGTGGCCGCGTCCTTCACCGCGTCCTGAGCCTTGGTCAGCGAGTCCGGCAACGCGCCGCCCAGCAGCTTTTCGAGGTCCGTGTCCGACATCCGCACCAGCGCCGAGGCCGGCACCCGCACCTCGACCGCGCCGGTCCGGCCGTTGCCGAGGTCGGCGACCACGCGGTACTCGACGTCGAACCCGACCAGCCCGGTGCGCCCCTTCGGCTTGCCGATCACGGATCGCTGGCCGCCGGAGGTGCCGGCCGTCGGGTCGGAGATGCCGACCGGGGAACGGCCGTCGACACCGCCCCACGAATGCGCGTTCCGGTCCGGGTCGGTGAGGCCGCCGTTGCCGAGGTTGTACTGGTTCTCGCCGCTGACCGTCTGCTTGGCCTCGCCGGTGAACGTGCTGGTCGCCTGGTCCGAGCGCTCCAGCTTCACCGAATCGCTCAGCCCGGTGAGGTCCGGGTTGACCAGCCGCGCGTACACCTTCACGCTGCCGTGGCCGTTCTTGAAGATCGCGGACTCGTGCAGGTCCGGCGCCTCCAGCGGCCGTTCGACCATGCCGGGCAGGTTGGCCTGCAGCATCTCGTTGGTCACCGACGAGACGAGGGTGTTGTTCGCGCCGGTGCCCGGGCCGGTCAGCCCGTCGCCCGCGCCCGCGAGCCGCAGCGCGCGAACGGCGCCGGCGCGGACGGCCCCCGCCCCACGCAGGCCCTCGGTGAGCGCCGAATGCGGCAACGGGCCCGTGCCCTGCTGCTGCCACGCGGTGAGCCGTTCCGCGGTGGTGTCGGCGGGGGTCAGCTCGGTGGTCCGCGGGGCGTACGCGGTCCGCGCGGGCTGATTCTGGGCGCTGATCTTCTGGTCGTCGGCCGAAGAACGCACGGTCAGCTGGGTGTCCTGGTGAGCGATCGGGTACGTCCGACCGCCCCGCTGCACCACCAGCTCGAACCGCACCTGGTGCCGGTGCCGCACGGCCGGACCGCTGGCCGACGCGGTGTGCGCCGTGGCCGTGGTGTCCGTGGAGACCGTCTGGTCGCTTTTGGACTTCGTCCCGGAAATCCCGGCGTACGCGCCGTCGTAACCGCTGGTCTTCGACGGCGTGCTCTGGAACAGGCCGCGCCCGGCGCCGCGGAACTGGCCGCCGTACGACGAACCGTGCCCGGAGTTTTCCTTGGCGGTGCTGCCCGAGTTGACGACGTGGTCGACCTCGCCGCCGTCGTGGACCACGTCGAGGAACTCGCTGCTGGTCACCGTGCCCTTGAGCAGCACCTGGTAGCTGTCGGTGGACAAGATCCCCGCGTCGTGCAGGACCAGCGGGACGCCGCCGTCGAGCGAACTATCCACAAGGGACGTCACGCTCTCCGGTGAGGCGAGGTCGAGCATCCGCTGGAGGTTGTTCATCGAGTCGTCGAGCACCGACTTCGGCAGCAGCTTGTCGCCGGTCCGGCCCAGCTGCGTGCGGGCGTCGCGCACGAGCTGCGAGAGGTCCGGCGCGTTCTCGACCACCGCCGCGCCGAGCGAGCTGGACTGCGCGCCGACCAGCGCCGGGCTGGTCAACTCGCCGGGCGGGGCCGTGCGCGGCTCCAGCGCCGGCAGCAGGCCCTGCTCACGGGCCTGGTCCTCGGTCATCCGCACGAACACCGCGCCGGGCAGCTTGACGTCGGCGCCGGAGCGCGAGGTCGAGCCGTTGACCAGGCTCTCCTGGCGACTCTCGGCGACCAGCCGCACGTCGGCGTCGTACTGCACCAGCACTGTGCGGCTCTTCGACGGCGCGCGGTTGACGTGGTCGACGCTCGCGCTCAGCTCCTTCGAGCTGCCCGAAGTGCGGACCCACGGGCTCCACTTGAGCGAGCCGTAGATCTGGCCCTGGCCGTGGGTGTCACTGCCGTCCGGCCGGATCGTGAGGCCCAGCTGCGCGTTTGCCTCGACTGCCTGCTTGCGCGAGCTCTCGTACCCCGCCTTGCCACCGCCCGCGTACGTGGTGTCGCTGCCGCCCGCGTCGGACGTGACGACCAGCTTCGGATTGCTCAGCGACATGCCCATGCCGAGCCCGCCGACGCGGTCGGCAACCCGGCGCTCGTAGCGGAATCCGCCGGACTGCGCGCCCTGGCTGAGGAACCGCGGCAGTCCATTTCGGAACGTCTCGGGCGAGAACATGCGGTCCACGCGCTTGCGGGCCTCGCCGCCGGGCAGCCCGAGCACCGCGTCGCCGCCGGCCGCGTGTTGCAGCCGGCGCAGCGCTTCGTCGCGCAACGCCTCAGTGTTGGCGAAGGCCTCCACGTGCAGGAACTTCGGCGGGTTCGGCTGCCGCGAGCCGGCCAGGTCGTCGATGCTCGGGGTCTCGGACGGGCTGAGCGCGACGGTGCCCGACTTACCGGGCGCGAACTCGGCCGGGTCCTTCTTCAGCGCCGAGCCGTCGTTGACCCACAGGTCGACCTTGCCAGAGATCTTCGGCAGCGAAACCCCGCCGCCATCACCGGTCTTGGCCACTGTGGACACTGTTGGCGTGACGCGGAACGGCGAGCCCGGGGTCAGCCGTTTCACCCACGGCCGGTTGCGGGTGTAGCTGGTGATCTCGACCTCGAACTCGACGTCGTGGCTGAACACCTGCGCGTCCGGGCTGCCGCCCGCGGACCGGGTGGTGGTGACGGTCGGGCCGCCGGTGTTCTTCCAGGTGCGGGAGTCGGAGTACTGCACCGGGGTGACGGTCGGGCTGATGCCGAGCGAGGTGATCGCGGTGGCGCCCGGGATGATCATCCGGCCTTCGAGGCCCGCGGACCAGCCCTTTTCCGTGGTAGTGCTGCTGTTCAGCGACGGGCTGCTGGCGACCGAGCCCTTCACCGAGCGGCCGGAGGCCTGGCCGAGGTGCTCGCCCGGCCCGACCTTGGCCTTCACCGTGACGTTGATGTACTCGTCGGTGAACAGCCCGCGCCGCTTGAGCTGCACCGAGACGCCGGGGCCGAGCAGACTGTCCATCTTGGACTTCAGTGCGGCCGGGGAGAAGGCCGAGGTGAGCCTGCGCAGGTTCGCGAGCCGCTCCGCGACGTCGCGCGTGGAGCCCTTCGCGTCGCTCTGGAACTTGTCCCACCGCGGCAGGAACTTGGCGAACCCGGGCCGGTCGCGCAGCGCGTTTTCGATCTGCGGCTGGACCTTCGCGGCGGAGCTGAACGAGCCGGCGCGCGCCTGCCCCGCCGCGACGGCCGAGGCGAGGTACGGCGGTTCGTGGCGCTTGCCGACGTCGGTGAGCTTGTCCCGCGTGCCGTCCGGCACCGGCAGGCCCTGCGCCTTCGCCTCGGGCAGTCCCATTCGGACATACGCGGTGACTTCGACGGTCGCCTTGTCACCACTGGCGGTGGTGACCTCGACGTCGACCTTGACCTTGTACAGCCCGACGTCGCCCTTCGCGTTCATTGAGGACTTCGTCGTGACGCTGGTCCCGCTCGTCGAGGTCTGCGTCACCTTTGCCGACGCGCTGCCGCTCACGCCGCCAACCCCGCCGACGGCACCGGGAATGTAGGCGCCGCCGCCGAAGATGGCGTTCACGTCCACACCGGACTTCGAGTTCGCCGCGGTGCTGCCGCCGTTCACCGAGGAGTCGTTGAACCGCAGCTCGGAATCACCCGGCACCACGCCGACCAGCTCGACGTCCTTCGGCCGCGCCTGCAACTGGACGGCGTCGCGGTGGCTGCCGTGCGGGCTCAGCAGGTCGTTCGACACCACCGGACTGCCCTGCAACGCCGTGCCCAGCACCCCGCGGATGCCGCCGCCGCTGACGAAGTCCTGCAACGCGGACCGGCCGGGCGCGCCGAACTTCGTCACCGACGGGTGCAGCAACGCGCTGACCTGGTTGAACAGGCCCTGCTCGTCGAGCAGCACGGCCTCGGGGGTGAGGAACTCGATCTGCTCGTGCCAGTCGGCCTTCGGCGGGGTCGGCGGGCCCTGCGTCACGTGCGGCTTCAGGTTGGCCAGGTCCTGGGACAGCAGCAACGAGACCTGACCGTCCACTGTAGAACCGGTCATGCCGCCGTTCTGATCGGACACGGTGATCGTGTACTTGACCGGCACGTCGGCGCGGTCGACGTCGCCGGCCGAGCGGATCACCCGCTGCTCGGTGCCGGTGACGGTGGACGTGTGCTCCGCGGACGGCAGCGCGAGCTGTGCGGTGGCCCCGACCGAGGCGTACGGCCCCGCCGGGAAGAGCCCGAAGTAGGACGAGCCGACCGTGCCCGTGGTCGAGTCGGTCTGAGGCTGCGCGTGGGTGGTCTGGTTCTGGTCGTTGACGTCGGCGATCGTGGGGTGCGGCTGCTTCGTGACCTGGTCGGCGCCGACCACGGCGAGGTCCGGCTCCGCCTTGACGTGCACCTCGTACCACTTCTCGCCCACCCGCACCATGGACTTGCGGCCCGGGCCGAGGAACGACTCGAAGCCGGGTCCGTTGAGCGTGCCGGTGATGGCGTCGATCCCGACCGGCTTCGGCGGATTGGTGCGGGCCGGGTCCAGGTTCCGGATCAGCCGTTCGATGGTGGTGCCGACGTCCTTGGTGCCCTGCACGTCGACCGGGACGAGCGCGCCGAGTGCCTGGCCGTCCTTCGCGTACTCGGGCAGGCGGTCACGCAACGCGCGGTCGTCCGGCGGGTCCTGCTGGTGGTCTTCAGCGTGGTTGTCGTCGGCGACGAGGACGGTGTCGGCCGGCTTCTTCCAGTCGTTGACGAGCTGGTCGAAGAACGCCGCGCGCTGGGGAGCCTCGGCGCGTAGCTTGTCCGGGTCGAGGAAGTAGTACTTGGCCGTCTCGGCCATGTCCTCGTTGAGGTTCGTCGCGCCGTACCTGGTGATCGGCCGTTCACCGGCGAACGACGGGAAGCCGTCCCGGTCCCAGTAGCCGGTGTGCTCGTTGAAATCGCCCTGCCGGTCCTTCAACGCCTGGTAAATGCGCTCGACGCGTTTGCCGATCAGCTCGTTGTCCTGCCGCGTGAACAGATCGGGGTTCTGCTGCTCCAGCTGCGCGACGAACTCGGCCCGCCGCGGCGCGCGCTTTTCCAGCCCGCTCGGGAACAGCAGGTGCGACTTGAGCGCGGCCTGGAAATCGGCCTGGCCGCTGCGGATGTTCGGGATGCCCGGCGGCTCGGCGCCGGGCGGGTGATTCCGGGAGCCGTCCTCGTTCCACGAGCCGACGTGCTTGCCGTAGTCGTCGAGCGCGTACTTGAGCAGACCGTGGGACAGCTCGTGGGTGACCACACCCTCGAGCGCCCGCTGCCCACCGCCGAACTCCTTGCTGAGCATGGACATCGCGTACAGGTTCACCGTCTGGTGCGACGGGATGTACTCGCCGCCCATGGCGTACGCGATTTCGCCGCGTTCCAGCCCGAAGTTGACCGCGCCGATGTGGCGCACTTCCTGGTCGACGCCGGCACGGCTGGAATTCGCGCGTTGCTCGCCGATGATCGGCGCGTAGTGCACCAGGGCGTCGTTGATCCCGCCCTTTTCGTCCTCGGTGAAGTCGCGCTTGCGCACGCGCGCGATCGCGGCCGGCTTCCCGTTGGGGTTGCTTTCCTTGACCGCCTGCACACCGCGGTCCGAGTTCAGGCCGACGCCGGTCTTGGGGTCGGTGCCCTCGTCGTCGTTCACATAAACGACGCGCTCCTGCTCCTCCTTCGCCACGTCCTTGTCGAAGCGATCACGCAGGTCGCGGTACTTCTGCTCGTACGACTGCTTGGTGCCCTTGCCCTTCTTGTCGTCGAGGTACTCGAACCGGTGGCCGTCGTCGGTCGTGACCAGTTTGCCGTCCGGGCCGGTCTTCAGGCCGGAAAGCGCCGACTTGCCGAACGAGCGGACGTCACCGTGCTGCTCGTGCACGAAATGGCTGTCGGAGAAGTACGAGGAGAAGTCCGCCTGGTAATACTGGTGGAATTCGTTGAACAGATTGCGGACGTCGACCGCGGTCGGAGCGCCGCCGCGGGGGCTGCCGACCTGGTGGGCGAGGCCCTTGATGAACGCGTGCACCCCGTCGACGTCCAGGCCCTTGCCCGGACGGAAGTAGAAGCCGAACGGGTCGGCGTCCACCATGGCGCGGGCGATGCGGAAGTCGCGGCTGTTGTCCCACAGGCCTTCGTGCCGGTTCATCTGGTCGACCGCGCCGCGGTGCTCCGGCTCCCGGTCGTGCTGCCCCTGCCCGTCGCCGAACTGGTTCTTGGAGTTCACCTTCTCCATGTCGTGGAACAGGATCGCCTTGGCGAGCGCGTCCCGGGACACGAAGCGCCCGTTGTCGTTCTGGCCCTGGGTGAGGCGCAGGTACTGGTTGAGGACCATCTGCGCGTGCTCGCCGAAGGTGTTCGGGCCGGCCGTGTCGCCGGCGCGGTACCGCGGGTTCTTCGGGTCGGCCTTGACGACCTCGTCGAACTTCCGGCGCAGCGAATCGTGCCGATCCGGGTTGTCGCGGTCGGCCTCGCGCACCAGGTGGTCGAGGATGGTCTTGGCGGACCGCTCGTCCGGCCGGGCCAGCTGGTCGCCGATGGTGGTGCCGAGTGAACGGCCGATCTGCTGGTGCCGCTCGAACACCCCGGCCGGGTGCTGGCGCGTGTGGCCCTGGACCGCGCCGGCGCCCCAGTGGCCGTACTCGTTCTCGAACGTCTTCGACTCGACCTGGGTGCGGGACGGGTCGAGCTGGTTCTCCCGGGTGTTGAAGTCGGCCTTCGCCCGGCGCTCGTCCGTCGCGATGGCCGCGCCGATCTCGGCCTGGGTGGCGTAGTCGGGCACCTTGTCCATGAACGCGTCGGCCTGCTCGCGCGTGACCGGCGTGAAGGTGATCCGGTCGACCGTGCCGGGGTCGTTGATCACCTGCGCGGCCGCGTCGCCGAGGCGGGTGCGCTCGTTCTCCACGGCGAACTTGAGCACGGGGTCCTCGTTCAGGCTCCCGCGCAACCGGTCCGCGCCGCCCTTCAGCGCGTTCCTGAAGGTGTCCTTGAGCTGGTCCGGAGTGGCGTCGACGAGGTTCTGCTTCGCCACGTCCGACACCGCTTCGGGCACCACGTGGTCGGAAAGGCGCTGCTTGACGGTGTCGCGGTCGAGGCCGAGGCCGGTGTTGTGGACCAGCGTCTCGATGTTGCCGTCGGCCTTGAGGTGCTTGGAAACCGCGCCGCCGATGACGTCGACCCGCGGCCCGGTGAAGTAGCCCCGCTTCGACCCGGTGGTCTTCTGGAAGCCCTTCTCGACCTCGGGGCTGAACTTGCCGTCCTTGAGGGCGAACTGGCTCTTCACCGCGTCCTGGACGATCGTGTCGAGCCCGGCGCGGAAGTCCTGCGTGCCGTGCGTGGCGCCGATGGTGGTGACCGCGTTGTCCACCATCTGCTCGGCCGCCCGCTTCGCCACCTCGTCCACAAAGGACGGGTCGCTCATGACGTCCCGAAGGCCCTCGATCGTGTCGATCCGGGCGGTGGGCGGGACGAAGCCGTTCGGTCCCTTGGCCCGTTCGCGCACGAGGTTGGTGACCGCGGTGGTCAGCGCGTTGTTGAGGTTCTTCGCCTCGATCAGCACGTGGTCGCGGACGGCCGGACCGTCGAGCGGCACGGTGTGCGGGCCGGCGTCGACGGCCGAGCTCAGCGCGTGGCCGATGCCGTCGGTGAGCTGCCCGACGACCTGTCCGGACGGGCCGTGGGTGTTCAGGAAGACGTTCAGGTCCTGCTGGCGCTGCTCCGGGGAGCTGCTGCTGACGCCCTGGGCCGAGTCGGCGGGCGGGGTGAAAAACGCCTCCGGCGAGCCCTTCCACGTGTGGTAGTGGTCGCCGAGGGTCTTCGCGAGCGCGCTGAGCTTGGCGGGATCATTGCTGAAGTACTTGCGGTCCTGGCCGTTTTCCTTGCTCCAGTCGAACCACGGGTCGTTCTCGCGGCCGAGCCCGGCCGAGTCGAAGTCGGGGCTCAGGCCGAGGCGGACGTACAGGTCCGAGATGTCCTCGCGGCGTCCGGCCAGCTCGGGGAGCTTGATGTCCTTGCCGCTCGGGGCGTACGTGACGAGGGAGCCCTTGAGCGCGTTGTCCCGCATCTGCTCGAAGTGTTTGCCCCGCAGGCCGAACTGGTTGGCGTCGCCGGCCTGGTCGACGTTCATCGCCAGCGAGTTGTCCTTGGACAGCGCCTCGACCGTGGCCTCGCGGCTGACCTGGTTGAACGTCTTGAGCGGCACCAGGAACGAGCGCAGCACCGGCTGCATGTCGCTGCTGCGGTTGACGTCGTGCTCGTACTTGGCGGCCCATTGGATCGCGCGCATCGGCCTGCCGCCGCCGACCCAGAATGTCTGCGCGGTCCCGCCAGCGAAGACGTCGACGGTGCCATCGGGGCCCTGGTGCACGTCCTTGAAGTCCGACTGGCGTTCGGCCGGGTCGAGTACGGCGGTGTACATCCGGACGTAGTGCTCCCCCCGCACGGTCTCGACCTCGAACTCGCCGCGGTGCACCACTTTGCGGTCGGTGTCGAGGACGGTGGGGCCGGGGTAGCTGACGCCGGGGCGTCCGATGTGGACGTTTTCCTTGGTGCCGAGGTAGGTCTCTTTGTTGTCTACCGTGGATTTGACAATGTGGACTGGGCGGCCGGTTTCGGGGCCGTGGCTGGTCCAGCCGCCGCCGGGGTCCAGGACGTGTACGCGTACGCCGGCGTCGTGGGCGATCCGGTCGAGGTCGGTGTGGTGGCTGCTTTCCAGCTGGGAGGTGATGCGGGCGCGTTCGCGGGGGGTGTTGTCGGGCAGGCTTTGGGCGATGGCCTGGCGGAAGTTGTCGTGGCGGGTGTCGCCGCCGGCGATGACGGCGTCGAGGCCGTGGACACCGAGCATGGTGTGCTGGTCGGGGTTGAAGGCGTCGCGTCGGACTACGGTGCCGGGGTTTGCGTTTACGGTGTGGGCGCCGTTCACGGTGACGGTGGTGGGAGCTTCGGTGGGGTAGTGCAGGTTGGGATTGGGTGTTTGGTGGCCCGGGTTCTGGTTCTGGCTTTCGTGCTGGTGTTGGTCCTGGTTCTGGTTTTCGTGGTGGTGCTGGCTTGGGTTGCCGTGCTGGTTTTGGCCGTCGTTGGTGCTGTGGTCGGTGTTCGGGCCGTGGTCCGGGCGGGGCGTGGTCGCGGCCGGGTCACCGAAGTGGTGGTCACGAATGTTGGTGGTGTTCGAGACGTTCTCGAGCTGGCTGAGGTTCTGCGGCGTCAGCGAGGAGTCCGTCCATGCGTCCGGCCCCATCACCCCGGGGCTGTCCTGCCGGTTGAACAGCAGCCGACTGTCGCGATAGCCCTCGCCAAGCCCGAGGAAGTGCATGACTTCGTGAGTGAGGCCGGTGCTGGCGTCGTGGACGTCCCAGTTGAGCTGGTTCGTGGCCGGGGTGTTCTCGTCCACAGTGGAATCGTGGATGTTGACCGGCACGCCGCGGGAGGAGTCGGCTTCCCAGCTGTCGTCATTGGGGTGAATATCGTCGGTGGCGTTGGCATCCACCCGGACGTGCAGCTGGTCACCGCCGGGCAGCCGGTAATTCTGGTTGACCGTCGCGTCAAGGTGACTCTGCAAGTCGGCGGCCAGCTGATTACGCGCCTCGATCGACACCGAGCCCGAATGCGAGGTCAGGTCCAACGGAACGGTGAACTCCCGCACCCAGTTCCCCGGCGACTCCTCGAAACGCCGCACGTCGTACCGCATCTGCGTGATCGCCCCACCGAGCTGACCACCCTGTAGCCCGTCGCGATTACCCGCGAACTGCTGCGAAATCGACTTCGCCGGATCGAACCGCTCCGAGGTGAACCGGGTGACCGGGGCGGAATCACGCTGGTGCGACCAGTCCTTCTCGCCGGGAAGATCCTTTGTGGACTGCCCTGCCTGGGGCTTGGGCTCCGCACCCGGGTTCGCGGACGTCGAAGGCTTCGGCGGCGCGGACGACGTCTGGTTCTGCTCCGGTCCCTGGCTCCGCTCGTGACCTTGTCCCTGGTTCTGGCCCTGATCCTGCCCCTCGTTCGGCGCCGCGTTGGTGTTCGGCGTTGTGTTGGTGTTGCCAGTGTTGCGGGTGCCGATGCTCTCCTTGAGTGCGTCGTAGGCGCTGCCGTCCGGGTTGGGGTCGTGCTGGCGGTGCGGCCGGCTGTTGTCGAAGTCGGTGCGTGAGTCGGTCTTGGCCTGGAAGTTGTAGGAGCCGTATTCGGCGAGGTCGTCGAAGCGCTGGCCCTTGACCAGGTCGCTGAATGCCTTGCCGTTGGGGCCGAGGGGGCCGTCGGAGTCCAGTGAGACCATGTGGAAGCGGTCGCGGAACTGGTCGCGCTGGGCGGCGCGGTCGGGGTGGAGCATGCGCTCGTAGGCCCAGCCTAGGGTGGACTGGGCGTCGCCGGTGATGGCCGCGATCGTGCGGTTCAGGCGGTCGGTCTCGAGTTGCTGGTGCATGGCCAGCGCGTGGACCTCGAGCTTCGGCCCGGGCAGCCGATCGAGCCGCTGCTGCAGGTAATGCTGCGCGGCGAGCAGCGATTTGGCGCTCTCGGTGTAGTCGATGACCACGATGTTCTTGGTGCGCGGCAACCCGTTCAGGAATTCGGCGAAGTGCTCGCCGAGCATGTCCTGCTGCTCCTTGGTGAGCCCAGGATCGCCCTCGAACGCGGTGTTGAGCACCGAGTCGTCGGTCGAAGGGCCCGGCCGGAACTTCGACAGCGGCACCGAAACGGCGTCATGCCCGTTCGACTGCAACGCCGCCAGCACCGGCGCCGGACTACGCCCGAGCCCGACGTAACTGAACCGGTCCGGCGGATACTTGCCGGTGACCCAGTCCGCGAAGTCGTGCACCGCCCCGGTCCACGCCTGGTGATGCTCGATCTCGCGCGCGCCCGCCTCGGTGGCGACGTCTTTGAGGAAGCTCCCGATGTCGTTGACGTCGTACGTCCGCACGGGGGCGCCGTCGCGTTTCGGGTAGATGAACTCGTGGACGTTCTCGGTCCGGAACGGCTTCAGCGCGTCGGTCTGCCCCTGATCAACCTGCCACTTCGCCGCAATCAGCGGCGTCAACCCAACGGTCGACCCGTCATCCTGCTTGAGGAAAGCCCGGTCGGACGGAGCGTAGTCCCGCCGCGGTGGGGCAGCGTCGCTCTGCGGACCGCTGGTGTCCCAATAGGACTTGAACCGCGAGTAGTCCTGCATCTCTTTGCGGCTGGAGGGGTCGATCTTGCCGTAGGACTCGATCCGCTGGGCCGTCGTGCGCTGGTCGGGATTCAGGTTCGGCTCGGTGTTGGGGTGTGTGTTGGGCTCGGTGTTCGTGTTCTGGCTTGTACTCGGCGTCGCGGTCGTCTCAGTGTTCGGGTTCGGCGCAGGGTCTGTCCCCCGCGGCCGGGGCGCGCTGGCCGGCGTGTGGAGATTCTTCGCGACGGGTGCGTCGGTGGCGGTCTTGATGCCAGTGTTCTGATCGTTGCCGGTCTTGACGCTGGGCTTGCTGTCGCTCTTCGGGTCGGTTTTCGAGGCAGTCCGGGTGTCCGGCTTGCTGTCGGTGTTGACCGCGGGCTTGTTGTCGCTCTTCGGGTCAGTCTTGACGGCCGGGTTCGGAGCAGGCGACGTCTTCGGATCGGAACTCGGGTTCGGGCCGGCCTTGACGTGCGGGTTCTGATCGGTGTTCGGGTTCGGGGCGGCCTTGACGTCCGGGTTCTGATTGGTGCTGATGTTGGAGTTCGGCTTGTGGTCCGTCTGAGAGCTGTTGTCCTGATGTGGCGCGGGCTTGGTGTGACTGTCCGAGTTCGGCGCGGGGCTGGGGTCGTGCGAAGTCGTGGAGGTTGTCGGCTTCGGGTTGGCCGACGGTGTCACTTCGGTCTTGGTATCGACGTTGGTGTTCGTGTTGGGGTTGGTCTCGACCTTGCTGCCGACGCTGGTGTCGACTTTGCCACCGGTGTCGCTGCTGGTGTTCGTGTTGGGGTGGCTCTCCGCCTTGCTGCCGGTGGACGAGGCCTGCTTCGGTGCGGTGTCGACCTTCGGATCGGGGCTGGTCGAGGTCTGTGGGGTAGGTGTCGGGTCGTGCCGGAGTGAACTTGGCACGTCGACGCTGCTGTTGTGTTCTCCGGCGGTCCCCGTCGATGTCACGTCAGGCCCGGACGTCGGCTTGACCCCACCGATGCTGCCCGCCACAGCCGTCGGCACTGACTTGTTCCCGGATGGGGTCGTGCCGGTGGTGGGCTCGGTCTTGGGGCCGTTGGTGCCGGAGTTCTGGGTGGTGGTGTTGGGATTCGGGTTCGTGCCGGAGTTGGTGCTGGTGCTGGTACCGGTATTGGTGTTGCCGGGACTGGTGGTCGTGGCGTTGCCGGGCCCGGTAGTGGTCTCCGTGTTGGTGTTGCCGGTGTTGGTGGTTCCCGGGTGCGTGCCGGAATTGATCGAGCCGGTGTTGGTGGTGCCGGAGTTCTGGGTGGTGTTCGGTGTGGGCCCACTGTGAGTGGTCGTGCCCGGAGTGGGGCCGACGTTGGCGTTTGTGTTCGGAGTGGGGCCTGTGTGCGTGGCCGTGCTCGGCGCGGGGCCTGTGTTGACAGCCGTGCTGGGCGCCGGGCCGGGGTGGGTCAGCGCGCTCGGGGAGGTGCTCGGTCCCGTCGGCTGATTGGTGATGGGGGAATCGGTGTGCGGACGGCCGGCGAAACCGGGCAGGCCGCCGTCACTGTGGTTCTGCCCGCCGGGGGTGGGCGAGGCGTTTCCGATCCCCGTCGAGGGAGAGGGAGCCGGAGTTGAATGCGTGCCAACCGACGGCGGTGGTGTGGCAGTGCTGTTGCCAACGTTCGCGGGAGGCGGAGTCGACGTGGAGATGCCGCTGTTCTCCGGCGGCGGAGTCGACGTCGAAATGCCGCTGTTCGCCGGCGGTGGGGTCGACGTCGACGAGCCCGTATTCGAGGGCGGATGCGTTGATGTGGGTGTACCGGCGTTCGCCGGGGGCGGGGTAGAAGAGCTGCCACCAGTAGACGCGGGCGGTGGGGTCGACGTGGTGCCACCGGTGTTCGCGGGGGGTGGGGTGGAAGTGGGGGTGCCCGCGTTTGAGGGGGGCTGGACGGTGCTGCCCGTGTTGACGGAACCCGCGGTCGGGCTGCCTGGCGTCGCTGGTGGGGGGACAGGGGTGCCTGTCGTGACGCTTCCGGAGTTGCCTGGAGTTGTTGACGGTGGAGGGGTGGTGTTTGGGGTACCGGTGCCGTTGGTGCTGGAATTGGCTGGGCCGGGGGTTGCGGAGCTGGTGTTCTGGGGGCCTGAACTGTTTCCGGGACTGGTGGTTCCGGAGCTAGTACCGCCGGAGTTTGTACTGCCGGAGGTCGTGCCGTCGGAGTTGGCGCCGCCAGAGGTCGTGCTGGAGTTGGTTCCGCCAGAGTTGGCGCCACCGGTGTTAGTGCCGCCAGTGTTGGTGCCCCCAGTGTTGACGCCACCTGAGTTGGTGGCACCGGAGTTAGTGCCGCCAGTGTTGGTGCCCCCAGTGTTGACGCCACCTGAGTTGGTGGCACCGGAGTTAGCGCCGTTGGAGTTGGTGGCGCCGTTGTTAGCACCGCTGGAGTTGGGGGTACCGGCGTTAGCGCCGCCGTTGGAGTTGTTGGTGCCGGTGTTGGAACTTCCGTTGTTCGCGCCGCCGTTGTTCGTGGTGTTGTTGTTGGTGCCGCTGGTGTTTGGGGTGTTCGCGCCGGTGGGGGTGCTGGTCTGGTGGTTGCTGCCGCTCGGCGGCGGGGAGCCGACGTTGCCCGGGGAGTTGCCAAGAGAGTTGCCCGAGGAATTACCCGACGAGTTGCCCGAAGAGCCGTTGCCGGGAGAGCCCGCGCCAGAGGAGCCGTTGCTCGAGGAGCCCCCGCCAGTGGTGGACGGACCGTTGCCCGAGGTGCCCCCGCCAGCGCTGGAAGGACCGCCGCCCGACGAGCCCGGGCCAGGGGAACCCGCGCCGCCCGGAGTTGGGCCAGAATTCCCGGAAGGACCACCAGTGTCTGTTGTAGACGGTCCATGGTCCCCGCCCGTGGGTGGGGGTGGGGCTTTGATGTCGCCGACGTTGCCTTTGTTGAAGCCCGTGTCACCGACGTCGTTGGGGCCGCCGCCTTTGCCGCCGGTGTCGCCGCCGCCGTTTATCTTGTCGGCCAGGGATTCGCCGGCGTGGTGGGCTCCGTGGGTGGCCGCGCCGCTCAGGCCGCCGTTCAACGCTGACCAGCCCAGGCTGTCCAGGCCGCCGCCGAAGGCGACCGCGCCCAGGCCGCCGACCACTACCTCCGTGGCGGCTTCGATGCCGGACTCGCCGAAGACGTTTTTCGAGAAGTTCGTGCCAAACTTGTTGTCGAACTTTCCGAGGCCTTTTCCGGCACCGTGGGCGAAAGCGCCGCCCGCGCCGCCGAGGATTGCGGACTGCTTGATGGAATTCCAGTCGAAACCGTTGCGGTTGCCCTGCGCCATCTGAATTCCCTGCGCGAGCATGTCCTCCGCGACCTCTTCGACCGCCTCCTGCGCCGCCTCGTGCGCGATCCGCGCGAGCAGGCTGGTCAAGCGCTGGATCAACGTCCGCTCGACCTCGTTGACGACCTCCCGGCCCACCGCCATGATCTCCGGCACCAACGGCGCCGTGAACGGGTCCGCCAACGCCCACAGCACCTCGGCCGCCGTCACCGCGATCGAGATCAACATGCCGTACTTGGCGTTTTCGATGTTCAGCGCCTGCTCACGCAACGACGCCGCCTGCTGCTGCGCCCGCGCCACGAACGTCGCGCCCATCGTGCTCAGATTGTTCGCGAAATTGGCGAAATTGGTCTGCACGTCACCGCCGACGTTCGCGGTCACGTGCTGCGACAGCTGGTTGAAACCCTGGCCCGCGGACGCGATCCGTTGCGCGACCTGGTCCCATTCGGCGGCCAGCTCGCGCAACGCGTCCTCGTCGCCCTGCGGCCAGGCGTCACCCGCGATGATGTAGAAGATCCAGTTCAGGCTGGGATCGACCATCAGGCTCATCGCGGGTTCACCTCACTTTCCTTTGCCGCAGGACAACAAATCAGGCCGGGTTCGTGGGGATCGGCGGGGTCGAGACGGCCTCGGTGACCACGCCCTCGTCACGAACCCCGACATCGCGCGGGAACGACTCGGTCGGCTGCAACGGCTCCGCGGGCACGCCCGGGTCGGCCGGACGCCGCTCCGCCCGGAACGACTCGGTCGGCTGCAACGGCTCTTCCGGCTTCGACGAACGCACGAATTCCCGTGGCTGCAAAGGTTCCGCGGGCACACCCGGCTCCGCGGGCATCGCCTCGATCCGCCGAGCCGGTTCCAGCGGCACGGTCTGCTCGGCCGGTATCCGGTCCGCCAGCACGCCCTTCTCCGCGGGCATCAGCTGACTGGCCGGCATCCGCTCCGCGAGCACGCCCTGCTCGGCCGGGATCATCTCGCCCTTCTTCATGGGCTCCAGCGCGCGAAACTCGGCAGGCTCACCTGGCTCGGCCAGCCGCCGCTTGGTCATGAACGCCTTCGTCGGCTGCACCGGCGGATTCGAGGAACCATCAGAAGAACCGTCAGAAGAACCACCCGACCCGTCGTTCAGCTTCTCGAAGCTGTTCCGCAGGTCCGTCGCCATGTCGAACGCCCCTGCGTCGGCCTCGCGGAACGAGCTGGCCATGTCGCCGATCGCGTCCTTGGTGCCGTCGACCGCGCGTGACCACGCCTTGATCCCGTCGTGGATCTCACTGACGGCCTTCACGTGCGTCTGGGTGAAGCTGGTGCCGTTGTTGTCATTTCCCGCCGCCGCGGCGACCCGGCCCGGGTCGCCCAGCGAGGCGATGAGCTGGGCCAGGCTCTCGATCTCGGACGCCTTCTCCCCGAACCCGTTGCGGCCGGTGTCGAGGCCGTCGGCGTCGACGAAGAACTCGCTCATGTCCGGTTCCCTTCATCGAGGCCCGGCACCCGCGCGGCGATCAGCGCCCGCACGTCCACCTTGCCGCTCATCATGTCCTGCGCCGAGAAACCGGGCGGCAGCATCGGCGCCAGCTCTTCGGCCGACGCGGCGATCGACGCCTGCCGCGCCTCCGAGATGGTCCGCACGATCACCGACGCCAGTTCGGCCGGCGCCATCCGCTTGTACGCGCTGGTCGGGAACGACAGCTCGGTCAGCTCACCGGTGCGCCCGACGGTGGCCGTCACCTCGCGCCGGGCCGAGGTGGCAGTGCTGGTGAGCGAGTCCATCTTCTCTTTGACGTCCGTGAGACGCTCGCGCTGACGCTGGTACGCGCCCAGCGCGTCCTCGAGCATTTTCTCGTACGGCGAAGCCATCAGAAACCTCCCTGGTCCGTCATCCCACCGATGCCAATCCCTGGCCGAGCGCCAGCGCACCGGTCTCCGGCGGCCGGATGCCGCGCAGGTCCGCGGCCGCGAGGGTGCGGGACGCGGCGGTGGCCGACAGCGTCCGCGCCAGTTCGTGCGCCGCGTGCACCGTGTGCTCGGACGACGACGCCAGCTCGTGGGCCAGCGCGTCGCGGACCTCCTCGGGCACGTCGTGGCCGCGCCGGGCCAGCTGGCGCACCGCGACCTCGGTCAGTTCGTCCACTGTGTACTCGCCGAGCTCCCAGCCGACGGTGAACTGGTTGCGCAGCGTGGGCACCAGGCCCAGCAGGGCCGACACGCGCCGGGCATCGCCGGTGAGCACGACCACCGGGTCCGCCGGGCGTCGTGACACGGCTTCGGCGACGGCCTCGATCACCTCGACGCCCGGGGTGTGCGTCGAGGCCTCCCAATCACCGTCGAGGTCGAGGACCAGCACGCCGCCGCTCGCGTCGTCCATGGCGGTGCGCACCAGGTGCTCGGCCTGCCCGGGCCAGCGCGGGAACAGGTCGTCGGCCACCGAGCACCGCACGAGCTGCCCGACGCTGACCAGCCCGAGTTCGGCCAGCGTCAACGCGTAGAGCCGGGCGAACTCGGCCCGGCCGGACCCGCGCGGGCCGCCGATCACGACGTTCGCGAGCTGGCCCAACGGTTGACGCGTCTGCTTGAGCCCGCCGAGCCGGACCAGCTGGTTCTGCGCGTGCTGGCGCACGGTGTTCTGGCCGACCAGGTTCCGCAGCCGGTTCCAGCCCGTGCTCGCGCCGACGGCCGCGGCCGGGTCGGAGCCGACCGAAACCGCCGCCTGCGCCGCCGACGGCAGCAGCGCCAGCTCCGCGCGCAGGTCCTCGGCCGTGAGCCGGTTCAGCTCCGAGTCCTTGGACGGCGGCTGCAACGCGAGCCGCGACGCCTGGTTGTTCACCATGGCCTCGAACAGCTTGCGCGCCACACGGCCGTTGCCGAACGTGGAGTTCTTCGGCACCCGCTCGAAGTACTCGCGCAGCGTGGTCATCGCGTCGTCGGTCAGCTCGTAGTAGTGCTTGCGGGTCAGCCCGGTGGTGATGGTGACCAGCTCATCGACGCTGTAGTTGGGGAACTCGATCGTGCGCGTGAACCGCGAGGCGAGGCCGGGGTTCGAGTCGAGGAACTGCACCATCTGCTCGGAGTAGCCGGCGACGATCACCACCAGCGAATCACGCTGGTCCTCCATGATCTTCATCAGCGCGTCGATGGCTTCCTGGCCGAAGTCCGGGCCGGAGCCGCCGGAGCCCGCCGCCAGCGTGTACGCCTCGTCGATGAACAGCACGCCGCCGATGGCCTTCTCGACCACCTCGGTGGTCTTGATCGCCGTCGAGCCGATGTACTGGCCGACCAGGTCCGCGCGCGCGACCTCGACCATGTGCCCCTTGGACAGGATGCCCAGCTCCGCGAGCACCGTGCCGTACAGCCGCGCGACGGTGGTCTTACCGGTGCCAGGAGGGCCCGCGAACACCAGGTGACGGCTCATCGGCGGCATCGGCAGGCCCATGCGCTCGCGCATCTGGGACATCTTGATCAGGTTGATCAGGCCGGTGACTTCCTTCTTCACCCCGGCCAGGCCGACCAGCGACTCCAGGTCGCCGAGCGGGCCATCGAGCACCTCGCCGGCCGCCTCGCTGACCGTGGTCGCGGCGGGCGTCTCGCCGGGCTCGGGGAAGGAGCCGGCCGGCATCATCGGCTCCGGCGTGGGGCGCGCCTGGTCGGTGCTCAGGTTGTCCACCGTCACCTGGTCTTCGCCGAAGCGGTGCACCGGCTCGCCGCCCGCGTCGTTGACCACGCAGTCCCGGATGGTGACGGCCTCGCGCGTGTCGAGCCGGAAGCCGTCCTCGGCGGCGCCCAGCACCTCGCACTCGACCAGCGACACCCGCGCGCGCTCCTCGACCGCGACGCCGTTGCGTCCCGCGTTGCGCACCCGGCAGCGTGAAGCGCTGAGCACCGCGCCCGGCGAGACGGTGATGCCGTCCGCCTTCGCGTCCGCGATTTCGCTGTCCTGCAAGGAGATCTCGACCTCACCGGCCACCTGGACGCCACCGCCGCGCACCAGCACGGACTTCAGCGAAGACGGCGTGCTCCCGCCGAGCTGAACGGCGTGCTCGGCGGTGGAGCCGACCCGGATGTCGGTGACGGTGAGGCGCGCCGCCTCCGTGACGCTGACGGCGACCTCGCGGCCGGTCTCGATCGACGCGTCGGCCAAGTCCAATCGCGACTGTCCGGAAAGGACGATGCCGGCACCGGCATCCGTGGTCAGGCGCAGCCCGGTGATCTTGACCGCCGACTCGGCCGTGACCAGCACGGCCGTCTGCGAGGAGCCCCGGACGGTCGCGCGCTCGAACCGCGGCGCCGCCTCGCCGTCGACCATGATCGCGACCGGCGAGCCCTCGAACGTGCAGTCGACGAACTGCGGGGCCGCGTTGCCGGTCGCCTGCACCGCGTTGCGCTCGGCGCCGGAGAAGAGGCACTCGCGCAGCAGCGGCGCGGACGTCGCCGCCACGTGCGCGGCCTGCATCGGCGCGGAGAGGAACTGCGAGCCGGCGACGGAGACGCGGCCCTGGCTGGTCAGGTACAGGTCGACATTCGCGCTCTCGCGCACGGTGAGGCCCGTGACGGTCGCCTGCCCCTGCTGCTCCACGACCATCGCGGGCTTCTGCGCCCCGGAGATCTCGCACTGCTCGATGACGGCGACGGCCTCGCCGTTCACGCAGATGCCGTTGCCTTGCGGGCGGGAAACGGTGCACCGGCGCAGCACCACCGAGCCGACCTCGGCCACCACCACGCCGGACGAAGCGGCGTCCGCGATCTCGGTGTCTTCGATCGTGCTCTGCGCGGGCGAGGCGATGACGATGCCCGCGCCGGCGCTGCTGGTGACGCTGCACCCGCGCACCGCGAGCGAGCCCTGAAGGCGCGCGAGCAGCGTCGCCCAGGACGCGCCGACGACACGGCAGCCGTCGAGTGCCGCCTCGCCGCGGACGACGTCCACGGCCACCAGCTTGTCGTCCTCGCTGATCAGGGTGAATCCGCGCAGCTGCACGGCTTCGGAGTTCGCGACGAGCACACTGCCGTCCCGCGCGACCACCTCGACGGTGCCCGCCCCCTCCTCGGCGACCAGCGAAACCATGCGGTCCACCACGAGGTTCTCCTCGTAGCGGCCCGGGTACACGCTGATCGTCGCGCCGGGCTGGGCCTGCGCCAGCGCCGCGCCGATCGTCGGGAACGCGCCCTGCCGGTCGCCGGCGACCACGAGCAACTGTCGGTTCATCGAATCCGCCTCTCCCGCCTCAACACCACAGTCACACCAGCCCCGGAAGCGCGGTGAACCGCTGCGCCGCCTTCTTGTCCATCGGCCGGCGCCCCTCGGCCTCGGCCCACACCTCGAGTTCGCGGCGCAGCGAGACCAGCGCCAGCTCGTCCAGCGAGATCCGGTCGGACGCGACCTTGCCGGTCTCGTCGACCTCGCTCGCGGTCAGCTCCCGCAACAGCACCAGGCCGCGCGCGCCGTCGGCGGGCTCGCGCAGCTCCAGCACCTTGAAGCTGGTGCCGGGCACGAACAGCACCCGGTTCTGCACCCCGGCCTCGGCGGGCTCCAGCAGCTTCGTGCGCCGCGCGGTGATCGACCAGACCAGCACGTCGGTGTCACCGTCCAGTGTGGACGACGGCTGGGTCAGCGTGTTCAGGAAACCCCACTCGGTGAGGACTTTCTGCGTCCGGTACAGCGTGGTCGCACTGCTGGACAGGGAGGTCGCGAACGTCGCGGGCCCCCGGTGCGATGGCAGCCGGCTCAGCCCCGCGACCACACAACGCGCGATGGGCACGTGCGGCCCGTTGACGCCACTGCGCAACCCGGCGTCGATCGCAGTGCCCTTGGCCGAGAGGTACAGCTGCACGGCGACCGCATCGGTGAGGACTTCCACCGACGAGGTCGACAGCGCGCCCTGGAACCCGGGGTGCTCGGACAGGATGCGGGCGACCGAGTTGGACATCAGGCCGTACTCCGCGCCGAGGGACTTGCGCAGCCATTCACGTTCCTTGTCGACGCCGCGTTTGGGGAGGAGAGCGGTGGACTCGGGGCCTGGGGTGGGCTGGAGGGCGGCGGAACGTTGGGTGTTGGTGGGCTCGGTCGCGGTTACGGCCGGGGGCGCCGGTTCGGGTGCCGCGATTGGTTCGGGAGCCGGAGTTGGCTCGGGGGCGGTGGTTTTCGGCTCGACGGGGCTGGGCAGGTCGGCGACCGGCAGGGACGGCGGCGCGACCGCGGGCGGGACAGGCGGGGCCGCGGGCACCGGTGGCATCCCGGCAGGCGGGGCCGCGGGCACCGGCGGCATTCCGGCGGGCGGGGTCGCGGGCGGGGTTGAAGCCATCGGCATCCCGGCGGGCGGCATGGCCGGAGGGATCGGAGAGGGCGGCGTCACCGGGAAAACCGGCGCGGACGACGGCCGCAAGCTCGACGCCGGAGGCGTGGAGAAGTTCGGCGGCGTGAAGTTGGGCGGGGTGAAGTTCGACGCCGGAAGTCGCGGCGGGGTCGGAGCAATCGGAGCAGTCGAGGGAACCGAGCCTGTCGGGGCAATCGGGGCCGAGACCGACGGGGTCGACGAGGTCGGAGCAGCTGAGACCGGGGCAGCCGGACCAGTCGACCAGGAGGGAGCCGGAGTTGCCGGAGCGGTCGAGAAAGGCAGGGCGGCCGGAGCAGCTGAGGCCGACATCGAAGGAGCCGCAGCCGGGACCGGGGCTGCAACAGGAGCTGGGACGGGCGCCGAAACCGGGCCCGAAACCGAGCCAGCCGCCGGAGCCGAGGACTCGCCCTCAGCAGCCTTCCCGTCAGCCGGCTCGCTCTCAGCCGCCTTCTCCTCAACCGTCACCATCGGCAGCCGCGCTGACGTGATCGAGATCGGCACACCCACGGCGGACGCCGAAAGCGAAGCCCCCAAATCCGGGTCCAGCCGCTGGGTGATCGTCGGCTCGGCGCGCAGGAAGGACGGTTCCGAGGTGGCATCCACACCCAGGTCCGCGGCGTCAGCAGGGCGGTACGGCGAGATGGTCACCGCCTCCGTCGAGCTGGACTCGACGGAGGCGGGAGTAACAGGGGCGCCCGCTTCGATCTCGCCGAGCGCCTTGCTGCGGATCTGCCCACGGGAGCGTTCGGCGATCAGCGCGCCCGCCGGGAGCACGCGGCTCATCGCGCGGGTGTGCTCGTCCAGGCGCGCCAGGACGTCCTCGGCCAGCAGGCGCATGCGGTCGACCGCGTCCTCGCTCGGGGCGTCGAACGTGAGGTTGTTGACGGAGTTGTCCAGGGTGATCGTGCGGACCGCCGGGGTGTCGGGGCCGTCCTGCGGCGGGCGGACCAGCAGACCGGACTGGACGACCTCGATCACCGCGTCGGGCGCGTACCAGTACACGGCCGGGGAAATCTCGTCCAGGCCGTTGATCGGGGCGCGGTGGTCACGCAGGCGCGGCGCGGGCGAGCCCTGCGGCGTGCGCGGCTGGTAGCCGACTTCACGGACGAACGTCGTCCAGCCGAGGCGGCCGTCGAACAGGACCGTGCGGACATCGATGGCCTGTGCGGCGACGACGGGCAGGCCCGGGTAAAACGTGATGTCGCGGCCCAGCAGGTCCGCGAGGGCCTGGCCGAGAGTGGTGCCGCCGGGCATCGACATCGGGCCGTACTGCACGAAACGAGTGTTGGCGCGGACGTTCTCCGGCAGCCGGGCCCACAGGCGGGCGACGTCGTCCAGGGTGAGCGGCGGGCAGCCGGGGCAGCCGAGCACGATCGTCATGGTGTCGCGCTGCGCGGGCAGGCCGCGGGCCAGCGCGCCGCGGTGCTCGCGCTGCTGCTGGTCGAAGCCCACCGGGCGCACCCAGAGCCCACCCGGCAACGGCTCCGCGACGCCGCGTGAGCTGGTGGACGTCAGCTCCGCGGTCAGGCCGGAATCCCAAGAAGGGCGCGGGAAGCGCTTGGCCTCCCACTTCGGCGGACGGCCGGGCTGGAACTTGACCCAGCCGCTGCCGCGTCCGGAGTGGACGAACAGGGTGCCGCCGGCGTTCGGGATCACCGAGCCGTCCGGCGCCAGCACCGTGCGGTTGATCCGCTCGGCCAGCCACTGCCCGGCCAGCGCCGTCGTCTCTCGCGAGCGCCCGCCGATCACCAGCCGGACCCCGCGACGGCGCCGCGGCAGCACCTTGGCCACCGACTCCCACATCGAGATCGGCGAGTCCACCGGCAGGTCGACGACCACCAGGTCGTGCTCGGTGTCGGCCGCGACGCCCAGCGCCAGCGCCTGGGCCTCCTCGGTCATCCCGGCGGCAGGGTGCACGACCAGCGCGTTGCCGATCGTCTGCTTGTCGAGGGGGGCGCCGGAGGCACCGTTCCCGCGACGCATCAGCGAGAGGTCCATGATCACCTTCGTCCTTCCTGCCGCGGTGTCCGTGAGCTCAGGTGGTCTGGCGGATCGTGTGCGAGGGCCCGCCGGTCCCGCCTACCGGTGCAGACGGCGCCGAGCCGCCGGTGTGATGCACGATCAGCCCGTAGACGAAAAACCCGACCGCGATCAGCAGGCCGAGGGCCACGCCGATGAGCAGCCCGGTCCAGGCCCGCTTGGCCGGCACGTCGAGGTGGCTCGCGTCGCCGAGCACGAGGGCCGAGGTCATCCGCCCGATCAGGAACGAATAGGCCTCGACGTGGTCCTTCTGCGTCTGCACCATGGTCAGTCCCTCCCCTTCACGCCGTGAGCCCGACGGCCCAGGAGTAGACCCCGAACAGCTCCAGCAGGATCGGGATCACCGCGACCGCGCTGAGCGTCTCCAGCCAGTTGGCCAGGTGGCCCCAGATCGGCAGCAGGCGCCGCGGCGGCGGCCGCAGCATCGCCAGCACCAGCAGGAAGAACACCAGCGCGAGGCCGAACGCGCTGGCACCGCGCCAGTTCGTCGCGAGCGGTTCGATCAGCGACAACGCGTAGAGCACCAGCCCGACCGAGCCGGCGACCGCCAGCGGCACCCGCTGCCACGAGCCGAGCAGGGCGCGCGAGCGCATCAGCACCGCCGCCGAGACCAGCAACGCGAGCAGGCCGGGGAACAGGCCTTCGCCGATCAGGAACGGGAAGCAGGCCGTGAACACCACGGCGGTCGCGATCGACGCGATCGTGAGGTAACCGTCGGCGTACGCGGTCTGGCGCACCATCTGCTCGGCCGGCGCCGGCTCGATGTCGTACTGGAGCTCGTCGGCCGTGCGCGGCAGCTGCGGGCCGCGGATGCGGGCGAACCGGATGCCGATGCGCGGGGCGAACACCAGCAGTCCGATCAGGACGGTCGAGACCAGCCCGGCCGCCTGCACCGTGGAGAACTCCGGGCCCAGGTGCAGCCAGATCGTCAGCGCGCCCAGCGCCCCGGTCGCGACCACCGCGCCGAACGGCACGAACGGGATCGACGGGGACCACGCGGCCCGTCCGCCGATCACCAGGCCGCCGGCCAGCGCGAAAGTCAGGCAGCCCACCAGAATCGGCGCGCCCTGCAAGTCGAACGCCGGCCCGATGCCGGCCACGCTGACCGCGCCGGCCACGGCCGCGAAGCCGCAGCCGCCGAGGCCCAGCAGCACCAGCAGCGCCCGGTCCTCGGACTGGACGCCGGTGGACACCGCGGCCACCAGCAGCCCGAGCGCCACCACACCGGTGCTGGTCGCCGGGAAGACCGAAAGGTCCGGGTACAGCAGCACGCGGGCCAGCACGACCAGGGAGAAGATCGCGAACCCGAGGAACAGCCAGCGGTTGAACTCCGGCTTCCAGCGTCCGGGCTGACGGCTCACCGCCGTGGCCATGCCGTCGGCGATGTCGTCGAAGTCCAGCTCCGGCAACGGGTCCTGGCGGGGGCGGAGGTGGAACTCCTCGCCCTCCTTCCAGTCCAGCGACTCCGGCGTGCCCGCCGGGTCGAGCGGCGCGTCGCCGAGGCGTTGCAGGACCCAGGAGTCCCGCAGCTCCTCGCGGCCGCCGGTGTGCCGCAGCAGCACCGGCAGCAGGCTGGTGATCGGCACCGCCATCGGCACGGCCAGGTCGGCGCGGCCCTGGGGGCCGTACACGGTGATCCGGCACAGTTCGCCCTGTTGCATGGTGCTCAACGTCCGCTCCTTCCTTCACGTGTCTCGTCTACCGCGGATGCACCCAACGCCACATTGGGTGCGTTCAACGCACCCAACGCCACATTGGGTGCGCTCAACGCAACCAACGCCACATTGGGGCGCATCGGGCGCAGCGGGCGCAGCGGGCTCATCGGAGGCCTCCCGCCAGCGGCTGGTCGGCGTCGGCACTCGTGGGCACGTAACCGGTCTGCATGAGCTTCACACCGCGGCGGGTGACCAGCTGGGCGCGGCCGGGCGGCAGCTTGCGCGGCGTTGCCTCGCCGAGGAACTTGCCCTCCTCCTTGGGGTAGGAGAACACGATCCCGGGGCTGCCCAGCTCCCAGATCCGGCGGATCACCGGATCGCTCAGCGCCCGCATCGCGCCCGAGGTGCTGCGCGCGACGATCAGGTGGAAGCCGATGTACGCGCCCTGCGCCAGCAGCGAGAGCAACGGCTCCAGCGGCGAGCCCATGCCCGTGGTGAGCAGCTGGTAGTCGTCGACCACGAAGAACAGCCGGGGGCCGGTCCACCAGTCGCGGCGCTTGAGCCGGTCGGCCGTGATGCTCTGGTCGGGCACCCGCGGCGAGAGCGACACGCTGGCCTGTTTTGCCAGCTCCTGCAACGCTTCCGAGGTGGTCGCGTAGCCGACGCGGTAGGCCTCCGGGACCTCGGCGTCGAGCATGCGGCTCGGGTCGGCCAGCACGATCTTCGCCTCGGCCGGCTGGTACCGCGAAAGGATCGAGCGCAGTGACAGCCGCAGCAGGTTGGTCTTGCCGGTCTCGTTGTCGCCGAACACCAGCAGGTGCGGGGTGGCCTCGAAGTTCTGCCACACCGGCAGCAGCCGCTGCTCGTCCTGGCCCAGCGCCATCCGCAGGTCGCCGTCGGGCCGGGGCAGCTCGGTGATCGGCAGCGTCGAGGGCAGCATCCGCACCGACGGCGCCTTGCGGCCGGGCCAGAAGGTGTGCACCTCTTCGGCGACGGCCTTGGTCGCGGCGGCCAGGTCGTCCGTGGCCGAGCTGCCGTCCATCCGCGGCAGGCCGGCCAGGAAGTGCAGCCCGTCCGGCGTCATGCCGCGGCCCGGCTGGTTCGGCACCGTCTTCGCCTTGCGGGAGCCGATCTCCGACTCCATCGGGTCGCCGAGGCGCAGCTCGAACCGGGTCTGGAGCAGATCGCGCAGGTACGGCCGGATCTCCGACCAGCGCGTCGACGCGATCACCACGTGGATGCCGAACGACAGGCCGCGCGAGGCCAGCTCGCCGATCTTCGCCTCCAGCTCGTTGTAATCGTTCTTCAACGAGAACCAGCCGTCGATGACCAGGAAGACGTCGCCGAACGAGTCCTCCAGCCGGCCGCGGCGGCGCAGCTGCCGGTAGACCTCCATCGACTCGATGCCGCGCTCGGAGAAGACGTTCTCGCGGTACTCCATGATCTGCGAGATCTCTTCGATGGTCCGCACCACGCGGTCGCGCTCCAGCCGCGTCGCGACCGAGCCGACGTGCGGCAGGCCGCTGATCGACATGATGCCGCCACCGCCGAAGTCCAGGCCGTAGAACTGCACCTCGTCCGGGGTGTGGGTCATCGCCAGCGCCAGCACCAGGGTGCGCACCAGCGTCGACTTGCCGGTCTGCGGGCCGCCGACCACGGCCACGTGCCCGGCCGCGCCGGAAAGGTCCGCCAGCAGCAGCTCGCGCACCTGCTCGAACGGCCGGTCGATCATGCCCATCGGCACGCGCAACCGGCCGTGGTGCGCCGGGTCCTGCACGGTCATGCCGCGCACCGGGTCCGGCAGCACGCTCGGCAGCAGCGAGTCGAGGCTCGGCGACTCCGCCAGCGGCGGCAGCCACACCTGGCGCGCGGCCGGGCCGGCGCCGGTGAGCCGCTCGACGAACACGTCCGCGAGCGTCGGGCCGGTCGGCCCGGCGTTCTCGTGAATGTCCTCTTCGGACTTCTCGGCGCTTTCGCCGATCTCGTCGTCGCGGATGATCAGCCGGACCGGGCGGGCCTGGGTGAAAAAGGGCACGACCTCCCGGCTGACCCGGGCGGCGTCCACTGCCGCACCTTCACCGCTGCCGGCCGGGACGGGGCCTGAGACGTAGGCGGCCTTGAAGCGGACCAGGTTCGTGGTGTCGATCTTGAGGTAGCCGTTGCCGGGCTCGGACGGCAGCTCGTACGCGCTGCCGGCGCCGATCACGCTGCGGGACTCCATGGAGGAGAACGTGCGCAGCGCGATCCGGTACGAAAGGTGGCCCTCGACGCGGTGGATGCGGCCCTCGTCAAGCCGCTGCGAAGCGAGCAGCAGGTGCACGCCGAGGCTTCGGCCGAGCCGTCCGACCGAGACGAACAGCTCCATGAACTCCGGCTTCGCGCTCAACAGCTCGGAGAACTCGTCGACGACCAGGAACAGCGTCGGCATCGGCGCCAGCTGCTCACCGGCCGCGCGGGCCTTCTCGTACTCGAACAGCGACGGGTGGCCGCTCGCGCGCAGCTGTTCCTGGCGCCGCACCATCTCGCCGTTGAGCGAGTCCTGCATGCGGTCGACTAGCGGCAGCTCGTCGGCCAGGTTGGTGATCATCGCCGAGGTGTGCGGCAGCTTGTCCATGCCGAGGAAGGTCGCGCCGCCCTTGAAGTCGACGAGCACGAAGTTGAGGATCTCCGACGAGTGCGTGGCCGCCAGCCCCAGCACCAGCGTCCGCAGCAGCTCGGACTTGCCCGAGCCGGTGGCGCCGATCAGCATGCCGTGCGGGCCCATGCCGCCCTGCGCCGACTCCTTCAGGTCCAGCTCGACGATCTCGCCCTCTTCGGTCACGCCGATGGGCACCGACATCCGCGCGCGCTGCACGGCACGGGGCCGCCACTGTGCGGGGACGTCGAACGAGTAGACGTCGCGGATGTTCAGCAACGCGGTGAGGCCGAAATCGCTCTCCAGCGGCTGGTCCGCGATCTCCAGCGTGCCGCTGGTGCGCTTCGGCGCGAGCAGCCGGGCGAGGCCCTCGGCCTGGACCACCGACAGCTCGTCACGTATCGCGGAGCCGACGCCGGTGCCGGCCGGGAACTCGACGCGGTCGTCCTTGGTCGAGAGCCGCAGCACCTTCGGGCCGCCGGGCAGCGCGCCGGTGACGTCGAGCAGCACCACGTTGCGCAGGCCCGCGCCGAGCAGCCGTGAGGACTCGGGCAGCGACGCCATGTGCGCCACGATCACCACCATCGGCTCAGTGGTGGTGGGGCCGACGGACTTGTCGTGGTCGTCGCGGTCGGCGACGTCCTCGCCGAGGATGTCCATCAGCTCGTCGTGGTCCGAAGCCAGCAGCCGCAACGGGCCCGCGGCGTCGCGCAGCGTCGGGTGGTTGTTGTGCGGCAACCACTTCACCCAGTCCCACTGCGACTGCGCGGCCTCGGTGGTGAGCACCGCGACCCGCAGCTCGTCCGGCGACTGGAAGGTGACCAGCTGCGCCAGCATCGCCCGGGCCAGCCCGACGGCGGCCTCGGGGTCGCCGTCGAACTCGACGCTGGTGAAGCTGCGCAGGCCCACCGCCGTCGGGATGCCCGAGAGCGTCCGGTAGGTCTCGGTGAACCGGCGCAGCGAAATCGCCGACAGCGGCTCGAGGTCCTCGATCGGCTTCGTCACCGGCGGGACCAGCTCCAGCGCCGACTGCTGCGAGCCGAGGCCGATCCGCACCCGGCCGAAGTCCTCGTGGCTGACCCGTCGCTCCCACAGCCGCGGGCCCATCGCCAGCGACCACAGCGAATCCGGCGACGGGTTGTTCCACGCCACCGCCCGGCGCTGCTGCTCCGCCGTCGAACGGGCCCGGCCGCGCACCTGTGTGATGTAGCGGAGGTAGTCCCGGCGCTCGGCGCGCATCTTGCGCTTGCGCTCGCCCGCCGAACGCGTCAGCTGGCCGAGGCTCATCGCCATCATCGAGACGCCCATGCCGCCGCCGAGCACGTAGGTCATCGGCGAGCTGCCGCCGACCCCGGAGAACGACAGCACCATCACCATCGACCCGATGCCCATCGGCAGCATCATCAGCAGCGAGTTGAAGTCCCGCGCCGCCGGCTCGGCGAGCACCGGCGGCTCCTGCAGCTCTTCCTGCCCCTCGGGCAGCTCGGGACCCGCTGCCCGCGGCCCGCGCTTGACGGTTTCCGTGCTCACCAGTGCACCTCCTTCATCGGTCGGACCCTCACTCCAAGACGCCGGACGGCTTGCTCGCCGGGCCGCCCCACGCGTTGCCGTCCTGGCTCAGCAGGTCGGCCATGGTGCGCTCTTCTTCCTCTTCGCCGTCCGCGGGAGTGTCCTTTTCGGACACCTCCGGTTCCGGCTCCGGCGGCGGGCCGTCACCGCAGGTGGGCAGCTCGTCCGGGATGAACTCGCCCTGCCCGGACCGCAGCCGCTGGTAGGTCGCGCGCGGCGCCTCGGCGTCCTCGGCGGGACGCCACGGCTCGTCGGTGCGCTCCACCAGGTCGGTGGTCAAGTCCTCTTCGCGCTCCGCGGGCTGGACCGGCATCGACGCGGGCAGCAGGCCGGGGAGGAACTCCGCCGTCCCGACGTCCCACGCCGAGGTGTCGTCGGCCTCCGCGGGCTGGACCACGGCGATCCGCACGATGCCGTCGGACGGGCCGTCGCCCGGCATGGCCTTGTCCCGACGGTCACGCGACGGCTCACCCGGGTCCGCGACGCCCCAGCCGGGCTGGACGAACGGCGTCACTGGAACGTCCGAAGTGGACTGATGCTCGACCGGCTGCGTGCCCCAGCCCGGAACCGCGGCGGGCGGCTGGGCGGACCAGCCGGTGCCGGGCGGCGTCTCGGACACCGCGGACGGGTCGCCGACGGCCGGAACCGGTCCGCTCGACCACGGTTCGGACACGCCGTTCAGCAGCCCCGCGGAATCGGGACGCTCGACCGCGGAACCGTTGGCGGCAGCGCCGGCCGGCGGCGGGCTCATCGGCATGCCCGGTGCGGCCGTCGGAACGCCCGGGGTGGGCGGGAAGGCCGTCAGGTCGCTGGGGCTAGTGAGGTCGCCAGGGTTCGTCGCCGCGGCGAGATCCGCGGTCCCCGGGTCGCCCGAGGCCCACGACGCCGCCTGCAACGGCGGGGTGTCACCGAACGAACTCGGGTCGCCGACTCCGTTCGCGGTGCTCGCGTTCCACGGCTCGTTCACGCCACCGAGCAGACCGGCGGAGTCGGGGCGTTCGGCACCGGAACCGTTGGCACCAGCACCACCCGCGCCCATCCCGCCCGGCGGCATCATCGGCGAGCTCGCGCTCTGCTGACCGTTCGGAATCTGCTCGTTGAGCCCCGGCGGAGCGACGAACTCGTTCGGGTTCAGGCCCTTGATGTCACCAAGACCCGAATCCGCACCACTGAGCCCGTTGGCGTCAGTGCCCGGCGGCGGAGCCCACGAAGCCGGGTTCAACGGCGGCGTCTCACCGAACGAACTCGGGTCGCCGATGCCGTCCGGCGTACTCGCGTTCCACGGCTCGTTCACACCACCCAGCAGACCCGCCGAGTCCGGACGCTCAGCACTGGAACCGTTGGCACCAGCACCACCCGCGCCCATCCCGCCCGGCGGCATCATCGGCGAACTCGCGCTCTGCTGCCCGCCCGGAAGCTGCTGCCCGTTCGAGTTCAGCCCGGGCGGAGCGACGAACTGGCTCGGGTCAAGACCCTTGATGTCACCAAGACCCGGGTCGGAGCCGGTGGCGCCGCCCAGCCCGGTGCCCGCGCCGGTCAGGTTCGTGCCGACGTCCCCGGGCGGCGGAGCCCACGAAGCCGGGTTCAACGGCGGCGTCTCACCGAACGAACTCGGGTCGCCGATACCGTCCGGCGTACTCGCGTTCCACGGCTCGTTCACGCCACCCAGCAGCCCCGCCGAGTCCGGACGCTCGGCGCTGGAACCGTTGGCACCAGCACCACCGGCACCCATTCCGCCCGGCGGCATCATCGGCGAACCGGGGCCCTGCTGACCGCCGGGAAGCTGCTGCCCGTTGAGGTTCTGGTCGTTCAACCCCGGCGGCGGCACGAACTGGCTCGGGTCAAGGCCCTTGATGTCACCGAGGCCCGACGGCCCGGAGCCGGTGCTACCGAGGCCATTGATCCCGCTCGTGCCGGGACCGCCGGTTCCACTGCCGCCGGTGCCGACGTCCCCGGGCGGCGGGGCCCAGGACGCCGGGTTCAGCGGCGGCGTCTGGCCGAGCGCGTTCGGGTCGCCGATGCCGTTCGGCGGATTCGGGATCCACGGCTTGTCGATGCCGCCCAGCAGGCCCGAGGAGTCGGGCCGCTCGGCACCGGAACCGTTGCCGCCGGCGCCACCCGCGCCCATGCCGCCCGGCGGCATCATCGGCATGCCGCCGCCCTTGGTGTCACCGGGCGGGTTCTGCAGGCTCGGCGGCAGCTGGGCCGGGTTGAGCGCGTTGTTGGTGAGCCCGTTGGTGTTGCCGAGGCCGTTCGCGCCACCGAGCCCATTGCTGCCACCGAGGTCTCCCGGCGGCCCGCCGAGCGACGGCGACTTGATGTTGCCGAGCCCGTTGCTGCCCAGCCCGTTGGTGCCACCGAGGCCGTTGCTGCCGCCGGTGTCGCCGGGCGGACCGTTGAGCGCGGGCGGCTTGATGTCGCCGAGGCCCTTGGTGTTGTCCTTCGCACCGGGTCCGCTGCCGGGCCCGCTGCCGGGCGGCGCCGGGATGTTCGGCGACGTCAGCGGCGGGATCGCGCCGGGGCCACTCCCCGGGCCGCCACCGGTGTCTCCGGGCGGCGGCGGGATCGACGCCGGGTTGGTGCCGGGGCCGCTGCCGGGACCGGAGCCCGGCGGGGGGCTCACGGCGAGGTTCTTGAACGGCGGCGGCGTGCCACCGCCACCGCCCGGGCCGCCACCCGTGTCACCGGGCGGAGGCGGGACGTTGGCGCTGTTCAACGGCGGCGGGGTGCCACCCCCACCCGGGCCGCCACCGGTGCCACCGGGGGGCGGCGGGACGTTCGGCGGCGGCACGTTGCCACCGCCGGGCGGCGGCACGTTCGGGGGCGGCGGCGCGACGGGCGGCGGAGTGGGCGGGGGGACCGCCGGGGGCGGAGGAGCGTCCGGCGGCGGCGGGACGGGCGGCGGCGGGGGCGGTACCGGGGGCGGCGGCATGTCTCCGCCACCACCACCGGGAGGAGGCGGCGTCGAGGAGGTGTTGCTGGCCGTGCTGAACGAGTGGTACTTGCCGGACAGCTGGTCGCCGACCTTGCGCATGTCGTTGGTCATCATCTCGACCGCGTCCGGGAACTGCGAGATGTACGCGCGCCCGTCGTTGAGCACCTTGCCGCGCTCGATCACCTGCTGGGCGTAGTAGCTGTCGATGTAGCGCAGGGTGTTCTGGGCCCACTGGAGGTACGCGGCGGAGTTGACGAGCTGGGTCGGGACGTTGCGCCCGCCGTTGCCGCCGTCGGTGATCTGGTGCACCAGGCCGTCGAACTTCGCGGCCATGTTGTCCATCATGGTCTTGAAGTTGGTGGCCGCGGTGCCCTTCCACGGGCCGTCGCCGCCGGCCAGCGCCGCGGTCTGGTCCTTGATCGCCTGCGAGACCATGGCGAGGTTGAGCTGGGTGGTCTGGAAAACCCCGGCGGCGGCCTGCAAGGACTGCCAGTTCACGTTGGAGTAGGCCTGGTCCGCCTGGGCCTGGCCCGGCGCCATCGAGCCGCCGCCGAGGATTGCCGCCTCGATCTGTTTCCAGGTCATGCCGGCGAAGTCCTTGCTCGGATCACCGGTGGAGTTCGTCGGCGTGGTGCTGGAGTCAGGCCAGACACCGTTGTCGTCGCTCGTGAACCCTTTGCTGTTGTTGTCGTCTGCCATCGTCCCTCGTCAGCCTCGAAAACAACCTGGAAACCCACCGCCCGTCCCGGGATCGGTCAGCTGCGCTTCTGCCCCGCCCCGGTGATCTCCGAGCTGAGCTGACCGAAGTACTGGTTGTACTCATCGGTGGTCATCTTGTTGGCCTCGTCCGCGCTGTCGTACGCGTTCGCCGCCTTGGTCACCGCGTCCGCGGCGTCGTTCAGCGCGGTCACCAGGTCCTGCACCGTGGTACGGGTGGTGTCCCGGAGCCCGCCCTCGCCGACGATCGGCTGGATGAGCTTGTCGTGCGCCGTGGCGAAAACGCCCGGCTTGATGTTCACGCCGTCGAGGTCGGCGGGGATGTTGGCCAGCGGGCCCTCGGCCAGCGTCCGCATGTTGTCCGCGAAGGTGCGCATCGCCTGGGTGTTGACTGTGGTCACGCCCTTGCCCGGGTGCTCGGAGCCGCCCGGGACCGCGGGCGGGGCGCCGACGTCGCCGGTCGGGATCCACTGGTTGCCCGGGTCCGGGGGAGTCTGGTCCCCCGGGCTGGTGAACGGGCCCTTGGGCTTGTCGTCGGCCGGGGGCGGAAGCGTCCCGTCCAGAGTGCCGTACGTCATGGCTGCTGATCACTGTCCTTTCGGGTCTCGGGCCGGACACCCGGGGGCGCGGCCGCCGCGCCCCCGGGAGCCCGCGCCGCCGGCATCAGCGCTGGGCGAACCGCTGCGCGTTGCTGCCCTCGGTCGTGGACGTGCCTTCGTTGATCGTGGCGAGCGTCCGGCCCGCGGCGTCGAGCGCCTGCGGCAGGGTCAGCGCCTGCTGGTGGCACCACTCGTAGGTCGACTGGAACTCGTCGGCCGCGGCACCGGTCCAGTGCTCACGCTGAGCCTGGATGGTGGTGCGCATCTGGTCCAGCAGCTCGGTGATCTGGTTCGACTGCTGCTTCGCCTGCTCGACGGTGCTCTGCATTTCGGTGAAGCTGATGGTGAACTGGCCCAGAGCCATGGGGTTTTTCCTTTCCTGCGAACGGGGTTTGGAGGACGGTCAGAAGCCGGCGAGGCCGCCGCCGCCGATGACGGCAGCCTGGGCCTTGGCCTGCGAGGTGTTGTCCTCGTCGCGGGAGTCGTACTCGGCCGCGCCCTGGGTGACGTGCTCGGACAGCGTGGTGAGCCGCTGCACGATCGTCTTCACGGTCTGGTCGAAGGAGGCCATCGCCTGGTCGAACACCAGCGCGGCGTCCGACTGCCAGGTCGCGCGGAGGCTGTGCATGGTGGAGTCGACCTGACCGTTGACCCTGGTGATGCCGTCACCGGTGCTGGTGATGACGGACGCACCCTGGCGCATTACGCCAGAGTCGACCTTTGCGCCGTTCTGCGAAGCCATGTTTGTCTCCTCGGTTCGATCTGATCCAGATTTATCGACTTGTCGTCGAAACCGTTCACCGTCCACACGGAACTACCGCTGGGGCGGCTCATTGCGTTGTCGTAACCCCGGGTACAGCCTCGCGAGAACCGGTCGGAGACGACGAGGTGACGGTAAGTGAGCCCTCGGCAGGTTGTCGCCACCCTGTTCCCTTCTGCACACACCCTCGCGGCCACACGGGCAACCCCGGACAAAAACGGACAGATCCGGAGATCTCCCAGCACAGCGACGGTTCGAAGGTTCTTGCAACCACGTTCGGTGCCCCTTTGTCCGCCGAGGTCTGCCTGCCCGCACTCGAATGAAAGTGTCGGTGCCGGGCCGTAGAGTGCGAGAGGTGATCGACCAGCTCAGCATTCCGACCGAAGCCGGCGCCTTCGACGCGATCGCGGCCGGGCCCGAAGGCGGCCGCCCCGTCCTGCTCCTGCACGGCTTTCCCGAGGCCGCCGTCGAGTGGGAGCACCAGGTGGCGACCCTCGGCGTGCTCGGCTACCGCGCGGTGGCGCCGGACCAGCGGGGGTACTCGCCGTCGGTGCGCCCGGAGCAGCCGGCCGAGTACGGCATCACCACCCTCGTCGAAGACGCCTTCGCCATCGCGGACCGGCTCGGTTGGCGCGAATTCGACCTCATCGGCCACGACTGGGGCGGCGCCGTCGCGTGGTGGGCGGCGGACGCGCACCCGGAGCGGCTGCGCAGCCTCGCCGTCGTCTCGACCCCGCACCCGGCCGCGCTCGCCGCGGCGATGAAAACGGACGAGGACCAGCACCTGCGCTCGGGCTACATGACCGAATGGCGGCAGACCCGGGTCACCGAGCAGCGGATGCTGGCCGACGGGGCGCGGGCGCTGCGCGACATCTTCGACCGCCGCGTGCCGCCGAGCAAGATCGACGAGTACGTGCAGCGGCTCTCGGAGCCGGGCGCGCTCACCGCCGCGCTCAACTGGTACCGCGCCGGCCGGCCGGGCGGGAAGATCGGCAAGATCTCCGTCCCGACGATGTACGTGTGGACGACCGAAGACGTGGCTTTTGGCTCTGTGGCGGCATTCGACACGGAGAACTGGGTGACCGGGCCGTACCGCTTCGAGATGCTCGAGGACGTCTCGCACTGGGTTGCGGAGGAGGCGCCGGAGGCCCTCACCTCACTGCTCGTCGAGCACCTCTCGGCGCACTGAGTCCACTGTGGTCTTTATTTTTATGGAGTCCACTATGGACGTACTATATGGACAGTCACGGACAGTCCCCGTCCGCCACCCGAAGAGGGGAAACCCCTGCAGCCACCCGCATCGCGGTACCGCAGGCGGCCCGCGCTGGTGTTCAGTGTCCGGGTGGACACCATGACGGAAACCGAATCCGAACGCGTCGTCTTCGTGACTGAAGACGGCGTGCCCACCGGCGAGACCGGCCCGAAGCTCGCCAGCCACCACGCCGAGACGCGGCTGCACCTCGCGTTCTCCTGCTACGTGCTGCGCCGGTCCGACCAAGCCCTGCTGATCACGCAACGGGCGCAGGACAAGAAGGTGTGGCCGGGCGTCTGGACCAACAGCGTCTGCGGCCACCCGGCGCCGGGTGAGGCGCTGGAGGACGCCGTGCGCCGGCGGGCGGCGTACGAGATCGGGCTGCCGGAGCTGGCGGACCTGAGGTGCGTGCTGCCGTCCTACCGCTACCGGACTCCGCCGTTCGAGGGCATCGTGGAGAACGAGTTCTGCCCGGTGTTCGTCGCCTGGGCCGACCGCGACCCGGAGCCGAACCCGGCGGAAGTCGGCGGCTGGCGGTGGGTTTCCTGGGCCGATTACGCACAGTTGCTCCAAGATCCTGGTGCTGGTGTGAGTTACTGGGCCAAGGACCAGTACGCCCAGCTCAAGGCCGAGGAACCGTTCTCGTTGCTGGGGCAACAGAACTTCGGTGCGTGACAACCTCGGTCCGGCGTCGTCCACTTGAGCGATATTCGCGTCAGCCCGTACCGATACCTCAAGCGACCGCTCCTATAGGTCGACAACCATGAGGTGGCGGAGGTGGGTGTGGCGGCCGAGGACGAGCGCGGGGCGAGGCTCACGGTGGGCGCGCCGGACCTGTTGACACTGCACGAGTCCATTGCCGGGATGTTCGCCACCCAGGGCGATTGGCAGCGGGCGTACCAGCATCTGCGCTCCGCGCTGGACATCGCGCGGGCCGGCAGCCTGCGTGACACCTTGACGTCGAGCTACAACCGGCGGTATCTCGACCAGCGGCTGCCGACCCTGCCGTCCGGCCGCACCCTCGCCCTCGCGCTGATCGACCTGGACCGGTTCAAGCATGTGAACGACACGTACGGTCACCTGCTGGGCGACCGGGTCCTGTGCCGCGTCGCGGACCTCCTCCAGGAAGACCTGCCGGCGGACGGCTTCTGCGCGCGCTACGGCGGCGAGGAGTTCGTACTCGTGCTCCCCGGCATCGACGCGACCGGCGCGATCCGCCTCGCCGACGCGACCCGATTGCGCGTCGCCCGTCACCCCTGGTCAGAACTTCAGCCTGGACTGAGAGTCACCATCAGTGTGGGCCTGGCGTATGCGTCCGCCGACACGGAGGCTGCCCAGCGGCAGTTACTCCGCGCGGACAACTTGCTGTACGCCGCGAAGCGCGCCGGACGCAACAGAGTCGCCTATCACGACCGTGAAACGGCCCGGGTCATTACCCACTCTGAGTAACGTAAACGGGGGATTACTCCATTTCGTATAGCCGGACTTTCACCTGTTCGCCCGCTTCAGGCCACGCCAGTTAGACGCATGGTGAAGAAATTCGCGGGAGGGTGTCGTCACGAACGCCGGGTATCCGTACGATAACGAAAACCCGCCGGGGTGCGACATGTCCTGGGAGAGACCGTACGGAAGGCAACGCCGCCGGTTCGAGAAGTGCCTGACCAGTACCTGAAGTGCGAAAGGAGACCGAGTGCCCGACGAGCGTTACCCCTCCGGCACCGGTCGCCACTCGGACGGCGGTACCGGCGGAGCCCGCACCGGCCGGCGCCGCTCCATGGACACCCACGGCGGCATCAGCGTGTCCGACGTCGTCGCCCGCCACACCGGCGAACGCCCCATCTTCGAAACCGACGCCGAACCCACCCCGCAGCCGGAACCCGAAGCGGAACCCCGCAGACGCGCCTCCCGCTCGGCCGGGGATTCGAGCAGTTACCTGCCGGGTGAACCTTCGGGACGCCGCGGCCAGCCCGACTCGGCGGTACCTCTGACCGGCGAGCCTTCCGGCCGCCGCAGCCAGCCCGACCCTGCGTCGCGCATGTCGGGCGAGCCATCCGGGCGCCGCAGCCCCGCGGATTCCGCCGCACCTCTGACCGGTGAATCCTCCGGACGTCGCAGCCAGGCTGACCCGGCCGCGCACATGTCGGGCGAGCCGTCGGGACGCCGCAGCCGTGGGGGCTCGGCTGCTTACCCGGCGGATGAGCCATCTGGGCGCCGCAGTCAGGCGGACTCTGCTGCCTACCAGTCGGTTCCGGTCGAGTCGGCTGGGCGGCGGAACGGCCAGCCGGAGCCGTCTGGGCGGCGCTCCAGTCACGCAGAGGAGCCGGGCTACCAGCCCGGTCACGCGGATGAGCAGTCGTACTCGGCCGGCCGTGCGGATGAGTCTGGCCGGCGGGCACGTCCGGAGCCTGGCCCGTCGTCGCAGGATGAAGGTGCGCCGCGTCCTCCGCGGCCGCGTCGTTCGACGTCGGCTTTGCCGGTTCCGGAACCTCCTTCGCAGCGTCACGCTCCGGCTCCCACGGGCCCGGGGGCAACCGGTCCGCGTCCCGGCCGCCGCCGTGCTCAGCCGGATGCGCCGCAGCCGCCCGCGGTCCAGTCCACGGGTTCCCACGCGGCCCCGCCGGACCACGACGCCTCGGACCAACCTGGTTACGACCAGCCCGGCTTCGGCCTCAACGGCTCGGCTCCCCAGCCCAACCACGGCTCGCCCGCCCCCCAGCCAGGCCGCCCCCGAACCGCCGCGACTCCGCTCCCGAACGGGCTCCCCCCAGCCGACCGCGCCCGCCCGCCCCGCAACGGCACCCCGAACGGCGCACCCCCCTTCGACCGCGGCCTCCCCGGCCCCGACGGCACCGCCCCCGACGAACGCGGCATGCCCGGCCTCAACGGCACGCCCTCCGCCGACCGCAACATGCCCGGCCCGAACGGCAAACCGCCCACCGACCGCGGCATGCCAGGGCCGAACGGGCCGTCAGCTGCCGAGCGCGGCATGCCCGGTCCCAACGGCGGGTCACCAGCCGACCGTGGAATGCCTGGCACCAATGGCAAACCGTTCCCCGATCGCGGGCCTGGCCCGAACGGACCGTCCACCCCCGGCCGCGGTTTCCCCAGCGCCAACGGCAAACCCCTTGCCCAGCGCGGCATGCCCGGCCCCGACGGCCCGGCGCCCGATGAGCGCGGCATGCCCCTCGGCGGTCCCGGCGGGAACGAGCGTTCACGCAAGGGACTGGGCGACCGGGCCATGCCGCCCGCGATGGATCGCGGGAAGGGCAAGACCGGTGAGCGGACCACGCTCGCACCGGCCGTCGGTGGTCTGGACCTGCCGAACGGGCTGCCCGGATCCGAACGCCCCGGCCCCAACGGCAAGCCCGGTCCCAACGGCAGCCCCGCCGACCGCCCAGGCCCCAACGGCAACCCAGCCGACCGCACCCAGCTCACCTCCGCAGTCAACCCAGCCGACGCCAACGGCCGCCCTCGCTCCCGGCGCACCCCGATGCGGCCGAAGAACGGCGCCCCGCCCCGGTCGGAACTCGATCCGCTCACCATGACGGACGAGATGGAAGCCATCGACGAGGCGACGCAGTCCCGTCGGAAGATCGACCACACGCTCGCCCGGTTCTCCGCGGCCCACGATGAGATGCAGGCGGAAGAGGCGAAGCGCCGGGAGCGACGGGAGTGGCTTACCGCGCGGCCGGTGGCGTTGCTGGAGCAGACGCGCACCGCGCTGCAACGCGTTGTCATGCCCAGCGACAAGCCCGAGAGCGCCGAAGCCGAGAACGATGCCGACAAGGCGCCGCAGACGCGGTTGCAGGAGAAGAAGCAGCGGCACAACGAGCGGGCCTTGCGCATCGGCCGGATCTCGCTGATCGTGTTGGCCTCGCTGGTTTTCCTCGCCACCGGCGGCGCTTGGGGCGCGGTCAACTGGTTCGACGCCAAGTTCACCCAGGTCGCCGCGCTGGACGAGAACTCGTCCGACATCCAGAACGCCGCCGCGCAGGCCAATGACGAGAACTTCCTGATGGTCGGCTCCGACAGCCGCGACGGCGCGTCCGCCGAGGAGAACGTCGGCAGTGCGGACAACGTCCCCGGCGCGCGCTCCGACACCGTGATGGTCGCGCACGTGCCCGCCGACCGGAAGCGCGTGGTCGTCGTCTCCTTCCCGCGCGACCTCGAGATCAGCCGCCCGGACTGCAACCGCTGGGACCCGGCCAAGTCCGCCACCACCGACGAAGTGGTGAAGGGGCAACCGATCGCGAAGCTGAACACCGCGTTCGGCGTGGGCGGGCCGCAGTGCATGACGAAGGTGATCCAGAAGCTCACCGGCCTGCGGATCAACCACTTCGTCGGGATCGACTTCAACGGCTTCAAGGCGATGGTCGACGCGGTGCACGGCGTCACCATCAACAACCCGTCGCCCATCGACGACACGGTGCTCGGCAAGGTCCTGCTGGAGACCGGCAACGTCACCATCTCCGGCGACCAGGCGCTGAGCTACGTGCGCGCCCGGCACGTCAAGGGCGACCCGACGTCCGACTACGGCCGGATCAAGCGGCAGCAGCAGTTCATCGGCGCGCTGCTCAAGAAAGTCATGTCCTCGGACGTCGTGCTGGACCCGAGCAAGCTGTCGAGTTTCATCACCGCGTTCGCCGGGGCCACCTTCGGCGACAACCTCGGCGTGCAGCAGATGATGACGCTCGCGCAGTCCATGCGCGGCCTCGACCCGTCGAAGATCAACTTCATGACCGTGCCCACCACCGGCACCGCCAACAAGCGCGGCAACGAGGTGCTGGTCAAGTCCAAGACCGACGAGCTGTTCACCGCCCTGCGCGACAACACCCCGCTGCCCGGCGACAAGCCAGTCGGGCCCTCGCAGACGGCCGCGGAAGCCGGCAATCCCAGCTCCTCCCAGACGTCCTCGAACGGCTCTTCGGCCGGCAATGACAAGAAGGCCGGCAACTCGGGCTGACCAGCGGGATTCGTTAGGCCGGGTTCACTTCGGGTTCACCCGGCGATGCGGTGTTCGGACAGTCCGCACCGTAGGGTTGGGCCCATGCGTGAGGCCTACCATGTCGAACTCGACCAGCTCGCCGTCAATCTGGCGGCCATGTCGGTGCAGGTCGCCGATGCGATGGAGCGTGCGACCCAGGCGTTGCTCGAGGTCGACCTCGGGCTCGCGGAGCAGGTGATCAGCGACGACCAGAAGGTCGACGACGCGCGCGCCGAGTGCGAGGAGCAGGCGTACGCGCTGCTCGCGCTCCAGGCCCCGGTCGCCACCGACCTGCGGACCGTGCTGGCCGCGATCCACGCCGCGGAAAGCCTGGAGCGGATGGGCGACCTCGCCCTGCACGTCGCCAAGGCCGCGCGGCGCCGCCACCCCGAGCCGGTGCTGCCGGACTCTGTCAAGCCGGACTTCGCCGAGATGGGCCGCGCCGCGGTCAAGCTGGCGCGCCAGGCCGAGGTGGTCATCAAGACCAAGGACGTCGACGCCGCCAAGGACCTCGAGGCCGAGGACGACCAGGTCGACGACATCCACCGTCACCTGTTCACCGTCCTGATGGACCGCGACTGGCCGTACAGCGTCGCCGCCGCGGTGGACGTCACCCTGCTGGGCCGCTTCTACGAGCGTTACGCCGACCACGCGGTTTCCGTGGCCAAGCGGATGATCTTCGTGGTCACCGGCCGCATGCCGGGCTACGGGACGGACGAAGACCTCAACCTCTGAGGTACCAGGGGTCACCAAAGGCCGTCACGAGGGTACGAGCCCTCCTGGCGGCCTTTGGCATGTCACCGTCAAAACCCCCGAAGGACAGCGAAAAACGGCTCCTCCGTCCACTGAGGACAGAGGAGCCGTTCGACGGTCCGCGGCAGTGAAGCTCAGCCGAAGCGGCCCGAGATGTAGTCCTCGGTCGCCTTCTCGTCCGGGTTGGAGAAGATCTTCTCCGTGTCGTTCAGCTCGACCAGCCGGCCGGGCTGGCCGACGCCGGCGAGGTTGAAGAACGCCGTCTGGTCCGAAACCCGCGCGGCCTGCTGCATGTTGTGCGTCACGATGACAATCGTGTACTCCTTCTTCAGCTCGCCGATCAGGTCCTCGATCGCGAGTGTGGAGATGGGGTCGAGCGCGGAGCACGGCTCGTCCATCAGGAGCACGTCCGGCTGCACCGCGATGGCGCGCGCGATGCACAGCCGCTGCTGCTGGCCGCCGGAAAGGCCGCCGCCCGGCTTGTTCAGCCGGTCCTTGACCTCGTTCCACAGGTTGGCCCCGCGCAGCGCGCGCTCGGCGATCTCGTCGAGCTGCTTGCGGTTGCTGGTGCCGCCCAGGCGCAGGCCGGCCACCACGTTGTCCTTGATGGACATCGTGGGGAACGGGTTCGGGCGCTGGAACACCATGCCGATCGTGCGGCGCACCGAGACCGGGTCCACCGAGGACGAGTAGATGTCCTCGCCGTCGAGCAGCACCTCACCCTCGACCCGGGCGCCCGGAATGACCTCGTGCATCCGGTTCAGCGTGCGCAGCACGGTCGACTTGCCGCAGCCGGACGGCCCGATGAACGCGGTGACGTTGCGCGGCGGCACCTGGAGGGTGACGCCGTCCACGGCATGGAACTTGCCGTAGTAGATGTCTACGTCCTTGACGTCGATTCGCTTGGCCATGACTCACTTCTTCTTCGGGGCGACGATGCGGGAGATCAGGGTGGCGAGCAGGTTGATCACGGCGATGATCAGCACCAGGGTCAGTGCCGCGCCCCAGATCCGGTCGAAGCCGACGCTGCCGGGGTCCATCGAGTTCGTGACGCGCTCGTTGTTCATCACCAGCGGCAGGGCGGCCTGCTCCCCGCTGAAGATGTTCCAGTGCACGAAGGACGAGTAGCCCACGAGCACCAGCAGCGGCGCCGTTTCGCCCATCACCCGGGCGAGCGCCATCATGATGCCGCCGATGATGCCGGACATCGCCGTCGGCAGCACGATCTTCATGATCGTCTTCCACTTCGGCACGCCCAGCGCGTAGGAGGCTTCGCGCAGGTCGTCCGGCACGATCCGGAGCATCTCCTCCGACGAGCGGACGACCACCGGGATCATCAGCAGCACCAGCGCGAGCGACACGGCGAAACCGCTGCGCGGCAGGCCGAGCGTGGTGATCCACAGCGCGTAGATGAACAGTGCGGCCACAATGGACGGGACACCGGACAGGATGTCCACCATGAACGTGGTGGCCGTGGCGAGCTTCCCGCGGCCGTACTCGACCAGGTAGATCGCCACCAGCATGCCGATCGGCACGGCGATGATCGCGCACACCAGGCCCTGCAGCAGGGTGCCGATGATGGCGTGCAGCACGCCGCCGCCGACCTCGTCGCTCAGCACCGAGCCGAAGTCCTGCGTCCACCAGTTCGAGTAGGGCAGGCGCTTGATGCCGTTGACGATCACCGTGTAGAGCACCCACACCAGCGGGATCACGGCGATCAGGAACGACAGCCACACCAACGTGGTGGCGATGCCGTTCTTCAGCTTCCGGGCCGCGCTCACCTGCTGGAAGGCGGGCGCGGTGGCGGGGCGTTCGAGCGTGGTCGACATGCTCAGTCCCCCTTCTTGCCGATGATGGACCGGGCGGCGAAGTTGACCAGGAAGGTCAGCACGAACAGCACCAGGCCGGCCGCGATGTACGCGCCGGCCGAGGTCGCGTTGTTGAATTCGCTGTAGTTGGCGGCGATCTTCGAGGCGAAGGTCGCGCCGCCGTCGAACACGCTCCAGTCGAAGTTGCGGCCGACCGGGATCAGCAGGATCACCGCGAGGGCGATCGTCTCGCCGAGCGCGCGGCCGAGGCCGAGCATCGACGCGCCGATGTAACCCGCCTTGCCGAACGGCAGCACCGTGGTGCGGATGACTTCCCAGCGCGTGGCGCCGAGCGCCAGCGCGCCCTCGATGTGCGTGGTCGGCGTGCGCTCGAAGACCTCGCGCGAAAGCGAGGTGATGATCGGCAGGATCATCACGGCGAGCACGATGCCCGCGGTGAAGATCGTGCCGCGCACGCTGGGCGCGACGTTGCCCGGCGCGAAGATCGGGATCCACGAGAACGTGCTGTTCACCCACTGCGAGAACGGCTCGATCGCGGGCGCGAACACCAGGATGCCCCACAGCCCGAAGATGATCGACGGGACCGCCGCGAGCAGGTCGATGATGTACGCGAACGGGCGGGCCAGCCGCTTCGGCGCGTACTGCGTGAGGAACAGCGCGATGCCGAGCGAAACGGGCATCGCGATAACCAGCGCGACCAGCGAGGTCGCCACGGTGACCTCGAGCAGGTCGAGGATGCCGAACGACATGTTCGCCGGGTCGTTGGTGGACCACCCGTGGTTGAACAGGAAGTTCGCCTTGTCGGCCCGCAACGCCGGAATGGCCTGCACGATCAGGAAGATCCCGATCAGCGCGATCAGCGCGACGATTAACAGGCCGGCACCGGTGGTCAGGTTCTGGAAGATGCGGTCACCGGGCCGCACCTTCTTCGGCTTGGTGCTCGCGGGCGGCGCCTCGGGCGCCGGCGCGGCTGGTGTGTCCGAAATCGGATCCTCCGGTAACGCTCGGGCGGACGACGAACGCCCACCGGGGTCGCCGGTGGGCGTTCGCTTCGAGGATGACTCGCTCATCGACTGTGACTTGTCCAGTCTTGTCTTGATTCTTCGCTAGCGAGCGTAGGTCAGGAAATGGCCTTGATGGCGGTCAGCACCTTGTCCTGCAGGCTCTGCGGGATCGGCACGTAACCCTTGCTGGACAGCTGCTGCTGACCGGTGGTCGCGGCAGTGTTCAGGAACGCCTTGATCGCCTTGGCGGTGTCCGGGCTCGAGTACTTCGAGCAGACGATCTCGTACGTGGTCAGCAGCAGCGGGTACGCACCCGGCACGTTGCTGGCGTAGATGCCGTTGAGGTCCAGCGCGAGGTCGTTCGTGCCATCGTGCAGGAACTTGGCCGAGTCCAGGGACTTCGCCACGTTCTGCGCGGACAGCTCGACGCCGCCGGAGCCGCTGTCGATCAGGGCCGGCGTGATGCCGTCCTTGGCGAACGCGCCCTCGACGTAGGTGATGGCGCCGTCAGCGGCCTTGACCGCGGTCGCGACGCCGTTCGAGCCCGACGCGCCGTTGCCGACCCCGCCGTTGAACTTCTTGCCCGCGCCCTGGGTCCAGACGCCCTTGGCGGCCGCGCCGAGGTACTTCTGGAAGTTGTCGGTGGTGCCGGACTCGTCCGAGCGCGAGACGACCTGGATCGGCTTGTCCGGGAACGTGCTGGACTCGTTGCCCTTGATCGCCTTGATCGCCGGGTCGTTCCAGTTCTTGATGCCGCCGTTGAAGATCTTCGCGATCACGGTCGGGGTCAGGGTCAGCTTGTCGACGCCCTGGAGCTTGTAGGCGACCGCGACCGGGCCGACCACCATCGGGATGTTCCACGCCGGGGAGGCGCAGCGCTTGGTCGCGGCGTCGAGGTCGGCGCCGGTGATCGGCGAGTCCGAGCCGCCGAAGTCGACCTGGTTGCCGTTGAACTGCTTGACGCCCGCGCCGGAACCGCTCGCGGTGTAGTTGACCTGCTGGCCACTGCACTGCTTGCCGTAGGCCAGGGTGAACACGTCGATGGCGTTCTTCTGCGCCGTCGAGCCCTCGCCCGAGAGCGGGCTCTTGCCGCCACAGTCGATCTGCGCAGTGCCGGACGCGGCAGGCGCAGCGGGCGAGCTGGCGCTGCTGTTGCTCGCCGCGGGGTCGGAGCCACAGGCGGCGAGCAGGAACGCGCTCGCCGCGATGCCCACGGCGCCCAAGGGCCGCATGATCTTCACTGCATTTCCTCCACTGCCGTATCTCACTGAGAGAGACTTCGCCGGATGGCACGCTTTGCGGCGTGCCGGATCCGGACATTAGGCAGCCTCGGTGGACGGTCCCCCTTGTCCAGTTGAACGCGAGGTGAACAAGGCGCCGTTTGTGAGCAGGGCGACTACTCCGAACGGGGGTCGTGTCCCGGCCGTGACCTGCAAGTACGCAAAACGTGACAGAGCGTGCGCCGGGTGGACCGCAGTGACTACTTACCGTACTGAACGTCGGTTTCGAAACGAGTAAACCCCAGCTTGCCGTACACCGCCAGGGCCGGGGCGTTGTCGCCCTCGACGTACAGGATCACCTGGCGTAGTCCCCGGCCACGCAGATATCGGAGCCCGGCGAGGGTCAGCGCCTTGCCCAAGCCGCCACCCTGCGTAGCCGGGTTAACTCCGACGACGTAAACCTCGCCGACCGGTTCGCCGCCGAACCGGCCGGGCACCGGCTCGTGCACCTTCGTCCAGTGGAAGCCGACCACCTCGCCGTCGGCGTTCTCCGCGAGGAAGAAGCCCGCGGGGTCGAACCAGCCCTGCCGTTCCTCGTCGAGCAGGTCCTCGACGGTCAGCGCGCCCTGCTCGGGGTGCCAGTCGAAGGCGCTCGCGTTGACGTCGATCATCGCCTGTTCGTCTTGGCCCGGCACAAAAGTGCGCAGCTTGACGCCCTCGCGCAGCACGGGCTCCGGCCAGTCGGCGCCCTCGACCTCGACGTGCAGGATCAGAAGTTCACGTCGCCGCTCCAGCCCCAGCTTCGTGGCGACGGCGGCCGCTCCGGGATGGTCGCCGTGGGACCAGACGCGGTAGCCCACCGCGGCCCGCTCGTCCAGGGCGCGCGCCAACGCCGTGCCGAAGCCGTGACGCCGGCGCTCCGGGTGCACGACAAGTTCGGCGACCTGGCGGCCGTAGGAGTCTCCTTCGGTATCCAGATGGACGTACCCGACCGCCTGCTGCGAAGCGGCTTCGCGCGCGAGCAAGTGCAGCCCGCCTTCGAACTCGCGCGGCAGCGGCCCGGACTCGGCGACCTCGGGCCGCCCGTCCGCCGCCTTCGCGGCGAGCAGGATCGCGCGGATCGCTTCGACGTCGGGTTCGTTCGTCCAGTCAGCCGGCTCCATGGGAGCCAGCCTAGTTGGGACTCGTCAGTGTTCGCGCCGGTTAGAACCGTCATAGCCACTCACGAGTCCTGGTTGTCAGCGGGGCGAAAGCTCCGGCGTCTCAACCGGTGCCGCCGGCTGCTCGACCATGGCCGGCGGCGGCTTGACGGCCGGGCCGCCACCGGACTTCGCCGGGCGCTCGAACTTGTAGCCGACGTTGCGCACGGTGCCGATCATCTGCTCGTGCTCGGGGCCGAGCTTCGCGCGCAGCCGCCGCACGTGGACGTCCACCGTGCGCGTGCCGCCGAAGAAGTCGTAGCCCCAGACCTCCTGCAGCAGCTGGGCGCGGGTGAAGACGCGGCCCGCGTGCTGCGCGAGGTACTTGAGCAGCTCGAACTCCTTGTACGTGAGCTCCAGCGTGCGGCGGCGCAGGCGTGCGGTGTACGTGGCCTCGTCGATCACCAGCTCGCCGACCCGCAGCTCGGCGTCCACCTGCGCGGAGCTGCCGTCGCGGGTGGTGACCAGGCGCAGCCGGGCGTCCACCTCGGCCGGGCCGGCGGTCGGCAGCAGGATGTCGTCGGTGCGCCATTCCGCGCTCACCGCGACCAGCCCGCCCTCGCCCACCACGGCGATGATCGGGGTGGTCGCCTCGTCCTCGCCCGCGCCCTTGAGCAGCCGGCAGAGGCTCTTCGCGGACGCGAGGTCGGTGCGCGCGTCGAGCAGGATGACGTCCCGGTGGCCGGCGTCCAGCAACGCGGTCACCTCGGGTGCCCGAACGCGTACGGTGTGGGGAAGCAAGTCCAGCGCGGGCAGCACCGAGGTGGGGTCGGCTTCCGCAGTCAGTACGAGAAGGTCCAGGCTCATGAGCCGCACCGCCTTCACAAAGTCGTCGCCTCGAACGTGGCTTCGGTCGGTGCTAAGTGAGAATAGCGGGTGAACACCCCGGCACCTAGCCCGTGCTGGATCGATCACACCTGGGCAAACAACCGGGGTGCGTCCCGACCCCCGACCGACAGGAGAACCGACGCGATGGTGAGCAGGCCCGTGACGCGGGATGACCGACCGGCTCAGCGGCCGGACAGCCGGCGTCGTGGACGGCGCGTCCGCCGCTGGGTGATCGTGCTCGGCGTCATCGTGATCGTGCTGGTCGGAGCGGATTTCGGCGCGGCCGCGTACGCCGAGCACACGATCTCCCAGAAGGCCCGCGACCAGCTCGGCCTGACCGACGACCCGTCGGTGAACATCCACGGTTTCCCGTTCCTGACGCAGGCCCTCGGCGGTGACTACAGTCACATCAGCGTCTCGGCCGACGGGGTCCCGGTCGGCAACGACCTGCGCGACCTCGGCGTGAGCGCGGAGCTCGAGAACGTGACCGCGCCGCTGTCCGACCTCACCGCGGGCAACATGAGCGCGGTCAAGATCGGCAAGCTCACCGGCGCCGTGACCATCAAGGCGTCCGACATCGCGCACATCTCGCCGCTGGACAAGGTGCAGAACCTCAAGATCGACCAGTCCACCCTGAACTACGTCAAGTACGGCGACACCGACCAGGGCAAGCAGCCCGACCCGACGACGACCAACGCCAACGGCGAGCAGCAGGACGGCGACACGGCCGGGATCCGGCTCTCGGCCAACGTCCAGATCGCCGGCCAGAAGGTGGAGCTGTTCTGCTTCGCGCTGATCGAGCTGAAGGGCAAGACCATTTCGATCGTGCCCAACCGGCTGCAGTTCGGGAATGACCACGACACCACCGTCGTTCCAGCCGCAGTGCAGAAGGCCTTGCTGCCGAACTTCCGCGCCTCGATCGACACGTCCCAGCTGCCGCTGTCGGTAACGCCGACCGCGGTGCGCGTGGACAGCGGCTCGGTCACCATCAAGGGCGAAGCCGACAACGTGAGCTTCGCGGACCTGACGACGAACAAGGGGTGAGCACCCGGTGACCGGAGTCTGGGTACTGCTGGGAACGCTGGTGGTCGCCGTCGTCGCGGGCCTGTTGCTGAAGGCACGCAACGGCCGCGTCCGTTCCGCGAAACCGGCCGCCACCCCCCGCCCCCTGCCCGCTCCGGTCGCCGACGCGCTAGACCCGGCGTCCGCCGTGACACTGGTCCAGATCTCGACCACCTTCTGCGCCCCGTGCCGGCACACCCGCGTGATCCTCTCCGCCCTGGCCGAGAAGACCGACGGCCTACACCACGTCGACCTCGACGTCACAGAACAACCCGAGGTCGCCCAGGCCCTTTCGGTCCTCCGCACGCCCACCACCCTGGCCCTGACCCCGGACGGCCGCGAGCTACTACGCGTCGGCGGCGTCCCGAAGGCCCCGGAGCTGCTGGCCGCCCTGCACCCCCATCTCACCGGCATCGACGCCCGCTAGTTCGGTCCTGCCCGTCACCGCACGGCGCCCCTCCCAACCGGATGTCCTGCTCTTCCCCGCCGTCCTCGCCCCTGCCGCCCCTAAGACACTCGAAGGCGAGGAAAGCCGCCGGTAACCACTGCTTTTTGAACCCGCGCCAGCCAGCAGAACGCGAGTACCTTCACCCCATGATCCCTGGCCCCCAGCCGGACTTAGCCGAGATCGAAGCGCACTTCGCCGCACTCCTCGATGGCCGAATAACCCGCGACACGGCCGACCGGTGGGCCGCCCGATGGCTGACGGACGACAGCCTCTCGTGGGATGACCTGAGCCTGTGGGCGTTGGACCTACTCCACGGAATCGACCTGCGCGACGGCCCCGACGGCAACTACCTCCACGACGACAGCCAAGTGCGGACCTGGCTGGTCGAGCTAAGAAGTCGACGCGCCCACTGACTTGCTGCTTTCACCGGCAGTCACCTTTGGTGACCCCTTGCCCCCCAGTCAAGACGTCTCGGCGAGCCAGCAGCACACCAACCCCACCCCAGTTCAACGCCTTGATTCCCACCCCCCGAGACGCGTCCCAAGGAATGAACGTTGTTCCCACCCCCAGGGAGCGTGGGTACTCTCGGCGGCGTGGACAAGCTGCCCATCACCCTCCTGACGCAGCGGCGCGCAGTTGACCTGTGCCGCGTGCGCAGCAGCTTGTGTCCGGGTTTGCCCGCCCCGCGCTAAAGCACGTCTCGCGCCGGGGCCGTTGCCCGAGGAAAATCCCTCCGCAGCGTGCCGTTCGCACGTCTTCGCCCAGCCCCAGCAGGAGGAACCATGGCCGCCGGACCAGCTGTCGACCCGCGTGGACCGCGTTTTGCCGCGATCGTGACCACGGTGGTGCTCGCCGTGGTGCTCGTGACCCAGTGGTGGCCGCTGCTCGCTGTGCAGACGGTGGTGTTCGCGATCGGCGCGTTCGTCGGGTTGAAGCCGGCGCCGTACTCGATCCTGTACCGCACGCTGGTGGCGCCGCGGCTGGGCCCGACGAGCGAGCGTGAGGACGCGGCGCCGCTGCGGTTCGCGCAGGCCGTCGGGTTCGTGTTCGCGCTCGTCGGCACGATCGGCTTCGTCACCGGCGCGACCACCCTCGGCATCGTGGCGACGGCGTTCGCGCTGTTCGCCGCCTTCCTCAACGCCGCGTTCAACTTCTGCCTCGGCTGCGAGATGTTCTTGCTCCTCAAGCGTTTCAGCCCCAGTCCGCGCGCGTCCTGAACCACCCACCCCAGAAAGAGAGTTCGCTCCATGAGCCGTGAAGACGTCCTGGTCACCACCCAGTGGGCCGAGGAGAACCTGGACACCCCCGGCGTGGTGTTCGCCGAGGTCGACGAGGACACCACCGCCTACGACGCCGGGCACATCCGCGGCGCGGTGAAGCTCGACTGGCGCAACGACCTGCAGGACAAGGTCCGCCGCGACTTCGTCGGCAAGGAAGACTTCGAGAAGCTCCTTGCGGAGAAGGGCATCTCGAGCAACGACCGCGTGATCCTCTACGGCGGCAACAACAACTGGTTCGCCGCGTACGCGTACTGGTACTTCAAGCTCTACGGCCACGAGAACGTGCAGCTGCTCGACGGCGGCCGCAAGAAGTGGGAGCTGGACGGCCGCGAGCTGAACTCCGACGAGGTCAAGCGCGAGGCCGCCGAGTACAAGGCGCAGGACCCGGACACCTCGATCCGCGCGTTCCGCGACGAGGTCGTGCAGTCGATCGGCGCGAAGAACTACGTGGACGTGCGCTCGCCGGACGAGTTCGCCGGCAAGCTGCTCGCCCCGGCGCACCTCCCGCAGGAGGTCGCGCAGGTGCCGGGTCACATCCCGGGCGCGCTGAACGTGCCGTGGGCCAAGGTCGCCAACGAGGACGGCACCTTCAAGTCCGAGGACGAGATCAAGGAGCTGTACGCCGACGCGGGCATCGACGAGTCGAAGGCCACCATCGCGTACTGCCGGATCGGCGAGCGCTCGTCCATCGCCTGGTTCGCGCTGCACGAGCTGCTGGGCTACGGCGACGTGAAGAACTACGACGGTTCGTGGACCGAATACGGCTCGCTGGTCGGCGTGCCGGTCGAGTTGGGAGCGAAATAATGGGAGCAACTCCGGACGACGGCTGCGGCGCCCCCACCCAGGAGGCCACCCCCGCCGACTTCGACACCAAGGGCCAGGTCGTGCTCGCCGGCAAGGTGACCGGCAGCGCCGGCCCGGTCGGCGGCGCGTTCGTGCGCCTGCTCGACGGCGGCGGCGACTTCACCGGCGAGGTCGTTTCCTCGGCCGACGGCGACTTCCGCTTCTACGCGGCGCCGGGCGACTGGACCATCCGCGCCCTGCACCGCACCGGCAACGGCGAGGCCACCGTCACGGCGGAGGGCCCCGGCCTGCACCAGCTGGCGATCTCGGTCGCCTGACGCTTTTCGCAAGCTTTCGCAAGTCCGTCAAGGCCTCCTTACCCGCGTCCGACGCGGGTAAGGAGGCCTTGACGGTGTTCTGACGCGCCATTCTCGGGTTGACCTCAAGCCGAGTTGAGGAGCCAAGCTCCCCGGGTGACGCAGACGGAAACGGTTGCCAAGAGACCCGTACTGATCCTCGCCCTGTTCCTCGGCAGCTTCATGGCGATGCTGGACGTGAGCGTGGTCAGCGTCGCGCTGCCCGCCATCCAGCGGGACTTGCACACCGGGTTCACGGACCTGCAGTGGATCGTCGACGGCTACACGGTCGCGATCGCCGCGGCGATCCTCACCGGCGGCACGCTCGGCGACCGCTACGGCCGCAAGCTCGTTTACCTGACCGGGCTGGCCGTGTTCACGCTCGCCTCAGTGGCCTGCGGGCTGGCGCCGACGCTCGGCCTGCTCGTCGCCGCGCGCGTGGTGCAGGGCGCGGCGGGCGCGACCGTCATCCCGCTCTCGATCGCCCTGCTCGCGCACGCGTTCCCGGACCCGCGTGAGCGCGCGAAGATGATGGGCTGGTGGGGCCTGGTCGTCGGTTCCGCGCTGGTGCTCGGGCCGCTGGCCGGCGGGCCGCTGACGGACGCGTTCGGCTGGTCCGCGATCTTCCTGGTGAACGCGCCGCTCGGCGTCGTCGCCGTGCTCGCGGGGCGCCGGGGCATCACCGAGTCCGCCGACCCGGCCCACGGCGCGCTGGACCTGGCCGGGCAGGTGCTGGGCGCGGCATGGATCGGCGGGCTGGTCTACGCGGTGATCGCGGGCGACCTCGTCGTCGGATTGGTCGCGGTGCTGGCGCTGGCCGCGTTTGTCGTCGTCGAGTTGCGCGCGCCGCACCCGATGCTGCCGATCCGGCTGTTCGCGCGGGCCCGGTTCTCGGTGTCGACGCTGGGGTCGTTCGTGATCGGCTTCGCGGCCTATCCGGTGCCGGTGCTGATCGCGCTGTACCTCCAGCAGGGGCGCGGGGTCTCGGCGACCGTCGCCGGCACGCAGATGCTGCCGTACGTGCTGGCCAACGTCGTCGCGGCGTTCTGCGCCGGGCGACTGGCCGCCCGCTTCGGCGCGGCCCGGGTGCTGCCGGTGGGCCTGTTCGTCGCCACGCTCGGCGGATTCGCGTTCCTGGTGCTGGACGTGACGAGCCCGTACTGGCTGCTCGTGCCGGTCTTCGCGGTGGCCGGCTTCGGCGTCGGTGTCCATCACGCCCACCAACATCGTCGGCCTCGCGGGCCTGCCGGGCGACCGCGTGGGCATCGCGTCGGCGACCGTGAACGCGGCCCGCCAGACCGGCACCGCGCTCGGGGTCGCCGCGCTGGGCGCCCTGCTCTCACACGGCTCGACGTTCAGCGCCGGGCTGCACGCCGCGATGGCCGTGGCGGGCGCGACGCTGCTGGTGGTGACCGTCCTCACCGCGGTGACCCTGCGCAGGGCCGGATGAGCGGACCGGGACTATTCTGCTTCGCGTGGAGACCCTGTTTACGATCCTGCTGGCCTTGGCGGCCGTCGCCATCGTGTGGTTCGCCTGCTACGTCGTCTACCGGCTGTACGCCGACCAGCGCTGACTTATGACATCCAGTGGCGACGAAGCCATCGCGGCCGCCGAAGAGCGGGCCGCGAGCACCCGCACGCGCAATCTGCCGGCCTGGGACGACCTGCCGATCCCGAACGACACGGCGAACCTGCGTGAGGGCCCGGACCTGAACGAGGCCTGCCTGGCGCTGCTACCGCTGGTCGGCGTGTGGCGCGGCGAAGGCGAGATCGACTACCCGACGATCGACGGCCCCCGCAAGTTCGCGCAGCAGCTCACCGTCGCGCACGACGGCCGGCCGTTCCTCTACCACGAGGCGCGTTCCTGGCTGCTGAACGAGGACGGCTCGATCCTCCGCCCGGCCGCCCGCGAGACCGGTTTCTGGCGCCCGCAGGAGGACGACACCCTCGAGCTGCTGCTCACGCACAGCTCCGGGATCGTCGAGCTGTACTACGGCAAGCCGCTGAACCAGACGTCCTGGGAACTGGGCACGGACGCGGTCATCCGCACCGCCACCGCGAAGGACGTCACCGGCGCGAAGCGGCTGTACGGCCTGATCAACGGCGACCTCGGCTACGTCGAGGAGCGCGCGATGGTCGGCCAGGAAATGCAGCCGCACGCTTCGGCGCTGCTGCACCGCGTCGCCGGCTGAGGTCGGCGACGCCGTGCGCTGGCGGCGGTACGGCGAGCAGGCCGCCCTGCTCGACTGCGATTCGCTCAACCAGATGAGCGCCGCGCGCGCCACGGTCGAGGCCGCCGCGATCCCGGGGGTCATCGAGCTGGTGCCCGGCGCGCGGAGCCTGCTGGTGGTCGCCGAGCCGCCGGTGCTCGACCGCGTGCGCACACTGCTCGACGGCGCCGACTTGGCTCACCCGCCGTCCGGCTCACCGCGCGAGGTGACCCTTGACGTCCACTACGACGGCGAAGACCTGGCCATGGTCGCGTGCGACGCCGGACTGTCCGAAAAGGACGTTGTCGGGCTCCACACCGGCGCCGTCTACACGGTCGCGTTCACCGGTTTCGCGCCCGGATTCGGTTACCTGACCGGGCTTCCCGCCGCGCTGCGGCAGCCGCGCCTGGAATCGCCGCGCACCCGCGTGCCGGCCGGCGCGGTGGGCGTGGCCGGGGAGTTCACCGGCGTGTACCCGCGCGCGTCGCCCGGGGGCTGGCGGCTGCTGGGGCACACGTCGGCGACGCTGTTCGACCCGGCCATGGACCCGCCCGCGCTGTTCGCGCCCGGTGACCGCGTCCGGTTCCGGAGCGTGTGATGCGCGCGCTGGAAGTCCTCACGACGGGCGCGCTCGCCCTGGTCCAAGACCTCGGCCGGCCGGGGTACGCGCACCTCGGCGTGCCACCTTCGGGCGCGCTGGACATCGGCGCGCTGCGGCTGGCGAACCGGCTTGCCGGAAATCCCGAGGGCGCCGCCGGAATCGAGACGGTGCTGGGCGGGCTTTCGGTGCGCGCGACCGCGTCGTGCACCGTCGCGGTGACCGGGCCGGTGGTCGCGGTGACCGTGGACGGGCGGGACGCCGGGTCCCACGCCGCCGTCACCCTGCGCGCCGGGCAGACGCTGACGATCGGCACCCCGGCCCGCGGGTTACGTTGTTATCTGGCGGTTTCCGGCGGTATCAACGTCCCGGCCGAGCTGGGCAGCCGGTCTCGCGACGTGCTGTCCGGGATCGGCCCGGAGCCGCTCACACCCGGCACGAAAGTCCCGCTCGGCACGGTGACCGGCGTGCCGGAAGGGGCCGACGTGGTCGTCGCGCCGCCTTCGCCGGACCGGCTGATCGTCCCGGTCACGCTCGGCCCGCGTGACGACTGGCTGGCCGACGCCGCCGCCCTCGACGTGTGGTGGACGGTGACGGCGGAGTCCAACCGCGTCGGCCTCCGGATCGACGGGCCGCCGCTGCGCCGCGAGCGCACCGGGGAGCTGCCCAGCGAGGGCGTCCTGACCGGCGCCGTCCAGGTGCCGCCGAACGGCCTGCCGGTCGTCTTCCTCGCCGATCACCCGACCACGGGCGGTTACCCGGTGGTTGCGATGGTGAGACGAGGGTCACTCGACGCGCTCGCGCAGGCCCGTCCTGGAACCCAGGTGCGGCTCCACCCGTCCTGATAGCTGTGGAACAGGTAACGGTCACAGGCGGTAAGGGCTTCCTGGCGCCGGATGCCGGGGCGGCCGGCACCGACGAGGTCCGTCAAGGCCTCCTTACCCGCGTCGGACGCGGTGAAGGAGGCCTTGAGGGACCTTGGCCAGGAGGCAGGACGCAGGAGCGGTCCCGGCCCGTTCCCGAGTTGTCCCAGTCGCTCCGGATCGCGCTGGCCACCGGCCAGCTGCGGCGCCCGCTCGCCGAAACCCTGCGTGAGCTGCTCGACCTGCTGGTCGACGGCCGTTACCAGGTCAGCGGCCCCGAGCGGCGGCCCGGCGACGACCTGGTCGCCACCACCGGCTGGCCGCCCGCCGACGAGGCCAGAGTCGCCTACTACCGGACCGCCATCCGCTCCGGCCACCGCCCGGTGGCCGTGGTGCTCGCCGGCGCCCGCGCGCTGATCGTCGACGGGCACCACAAGATCGCGGCCTACCGCGCGGAGGGCGTGACCGCCTCAGTCGTGCAGATCAGCCCGGCTCAGTACTCCGACTCGTAGGCCGCGACCAGCTCACGGTGCAGGGCGGCCGAGTCCGGCAGCGCCGCGCCGTCGAGCGTGTGCACGCGGGTGACCAGCCGGACCGAGGACGCCAGGAACACCCCGTCGGCCGTGGTCAGGTCGTCGGCCGTGATCGGCTCGACCTTGATCGTCCAGCCGGCCTTCTCCGCGCCGCGGAACAACGCGTACTGCGTGGTGCCGGGCAGGATGCCGATGTTCGACGGCGGGGTGTACAGCGTGCGGCCCTTCGCCACGACGACCGTTGACGTCGGGCCCTCCAGCACCGAGCCGTCGGCAGCGGTGAAGATCACATCCTGAGCCCCGCGGCGGGCCGCCTCGCGCAGCGCCGCCATGTTCACGGCGTACGACACGGTCTTCGCGCCCAGCAGCAGCCACGGCGCGCGCTCGGCGACGTCCGGGCCGAAGCCACGCTCCAGCAACACCGCGGCGACGCCTTCGGCGCGAGCGCGCTGGACCTTCTCGTCGATCTCCAGGCCGATCGCGAACGCCGTCGGCACGCCGGCCGGATCGCCGTCGATTCCCCTGGTGTACACCAGTTTCAGGGCGATCTCACGGCCACCGGTCCAGTTGTCGATGACCGACCGCGCCGCTCGTTCGAAGCCCTCGAGGTCCGGCGCCGGCAGCTCCAGCATGGCGGCGGAGCGGGCCAGGCGGTCGAGGTGCGGACGCAGCTCACGCGGCTTCTTGTCCGCCACGAGAATCGTCTCGAACACCCCGTCCCCCCGCAGCAGTCCGAGGTCGTCGACCCGGATGTGGGCGGCGTCGGGGTCGGCCAGAGTTCCGTCGAGGAAGGCGAGAACGCGCATGCCCACACCGTAGTACCAGCGCGACCGGCCGCGGCACGGCCGTTGAGGCGGTGGCGGGGAGTAAAGCGGAGCTAGTCTTGTGCTTATGCCGTATCGCTCGCCGTTGCTGGAAGCCCCCCGCGCGATCGCCCCGCCCGAAGGCCACCCGGAATCGGGCGTGCCCTGGCACTGGGGTGACCCGTTCGCCGAGCAGCGCACGGCCGCCCGCGGCGTGGTCGTGATCGACCGTTCACATCGCGAGGTGCTGGCCGTCACCGGCGAGGAACGCCTGTCCTGGCTGCACCTGGTGATCTCCCAGCACGTGACGGAGCTGGCCGAAGGCACCGGCACCGAGGCGCTGGTGCTGGACAGCCAGGGCCACATCGACACCCACTTCGTGCTGGCGCACCTCGACGGCACCGTCTGGATCGACAGCGACCCCGGCGCCAGCGCGACCAGCGCGCTGCCCAAGGGCGGCCGGCAAACGCTGCTCGAGTACTTCGAGGCGATGAAGTTCTGGTCGAAGGTCGAAATCCGCGACGCGACAACGGAACTGGCGCTGCTCACCGTGCTCGGCCCGGACGCCGAGCGGGTGCTGAGCGCGGCCGGCGCCGAGGTCGGGCCCGCGCCGTACACCGTGACCGCGTTGCCCGGCGGCGGTTTCGCGCGCCGGATGCCGTGGCCGGCACGGTCCAGTGTGGACCTCGCCGTGCCGCGCGAGCAGCTGGCCGACTGGTGGCGGCGGCTCACCGACGCGGGCGCGCGCCCGGCCGGCAGCTGGGCCTTCGACGCGCTGCGCGTGGAATCGCTGCACCCGCGCCTCGGCACGGACACCGACGAGCGCTCGATCCCGCACGAGCTGGGCTGGGTCGGCTCCGCCGCGCACGTCGCGAAGGGCTGCTACCGCGGCCAGGAGACCGTTTCGAAGGTGCACAACGTCGGCCGCCCGCCGCGCTACCTCGCGCTGCTGCACCTCGACGGCTCACCCGAGATCACCCCCGAGACGGGTGATCCGGTGCGGCTGGGCGAACGCGTGGTCGGCCGCGTCGGCAGTGTTGTTCAGCACCATGAGCTGGGGCCGATCGCGCTGGCGCTGGTGAAACGTTCCACCCCGGCGGGCGCGGAGCTGCTGGCCGGCGCCGAAGACCGGGTGGTCCAGGCCACCGTCGACCCCGACTCGGTGCCCGGAGAGCACGCCGCCCCTGGTCGCGAGGCCGCATCGAGGCTTCGGGGCTGAAGTGAACTCGACGGTAGCGTTGTCGGGGAATCTAGAGCAGGATGTGCCCGTGATCGAAGTTCGTCCCGGCGGGCGAAGGCGGATCGACCGCGTCCTCGCCCCGGGATACCTCACCGGCCTCGGCGACCTGCCGCTTCCGGTGCTGCGCGAACGCAGGGACGAGGCCGCGCAGGAAGAAACCGACCTCTCCTACCTGCGGCGGCTGCTCCACGCCCGGATCGACATCGTGCGCGCCGAGCAGCAGCGCCGTACTTCCGGCGGCGAGAGCAGCATCGTCGACCAGCTCGCCACCATCCTCGCCGACAACGCGATCGGCCCGGCCAAAGGCTCCGGCCGGCACCAGGGGCTCGAGCCCTCGCGTGCCGGTGACCACCGCCGGCACGCCGAAGCCCTGATCGGCGACACCGACCTGACCGACGTCGGCTCGCTGTCCGAGAGCAAGCTCGCCTCCGCATTGGACACCTACGCCACGGAGGAGACGTCCGTTTCGACGTTCCGCCGCCAGGTGCAGGGGGTGATGGACGCGCTCAACGCCGAGATCGCCGCCCGCTACCAGCGTGGCGCCGCGACCGTCGACGAGCTGCTGGATTCCGAGCGCGGCCGCTCCGACACCAACGGCGGCGCGGGCTCCGGCAAGTGACCAACCCGGTACTGGTCGAGGTCGTCCGCTCCGGGTTCACCGAAAGCGTGCACCGCGGCTCCGTGGTGGTCACCGCCCCGGACGGCACGGTGCTGCTGGCCACCGGCGACGTCACGAGCCCGATGTTCCCCCGCTCGTCGAACAAACCGCTGCAGGCCGTCGGGATGCTCCACTCCGGACTGACCTACGACGGCGCCGACCTGGCGCTGGCCTGCGGCTCCCACTCCGGCGAGCCCGGCCACGTCGAGCGGGTCGCGGCGATGCTGGCGGCCGCGGGCCTGGACGAGTCCGCGCTGGCCTGCCCGCCCGCGTACCCGCTGCACGAGCCTTCGATGCACGCAGCGGCCGGCCCGTTGCGCGTCACGATGAACTGCTCCGGCAAGCACGCGGCGATGCTCGCCACCTGCGTCGCGGCAGGCTGGCCGACGGACGGTTACGAGGACCCCGCGCACCCGCTGCAGAAGGCGATCGCGGACGCCGTGGTCTCGCTGACCGGCGAGCCGATCACCGCCACCGGCGTGGACGGCTGCGGCGCCCCGCTGTTCGCCTTCTCCCTGACCGGCCTGGCCCGCTCCTTCGGCCGCCTGACGCAGGCCGACCCGGGCTCGGACGAGCGCCGCGTGGCCGACGCGATGCGCGCGCACCCGTGGCTCGTCGGCGGCACGGACCGCGAGGACACCGTCGCGATGAAGGCCGTCCCTGGCCTGCTGTCGAAGGTCGGCGCCGAGGCGGTCTGGGCCATGGCGCTGCCGGACGGCACGGCGCTCGCGCTGAAACTGGACGACGGCACCAAGCGCGGCTGTGCCCCGCTGGGCGTGGCCGTGCTGCGTCACCTCGGCGTGGACGTCTCCGAGCTGGCTGACCTGGCGGCCCCCGCCGTGCTGGGCGGCGGCCGGGAAGTCGGCCGGCTGAAGGTCAGTTGGAGTGCTCCCTAGCCGCCAGATCGCCCCAGAACTCGCGGAGCTCCGAGAACAGCTCGGCCAGCTCCTCGACGTTGCCGGTGCGCAGGGCGTCCAGGATGTCGTGCACCTCTTCGGCCGTGGTGTCGGAGTCGAGGATCGAGTCGGCGAACAGCTGGACCAGGCCGCCGTAATCGAGTTCGACGACCGAATTCGGGTTGAAGCTCTCCAGCCACTGCCGGGTCTGCGACAGCACCCGCGCGGGGCCGGACTCGCCGAACGCGGCCTCGATCAGCTCGCTCGCCTCGCCGGCGCGGTCCAGCGCGTCGGACATCGACACCCGCCAGGACAGCTCGCGCGTCGGGTCGTTCGGGCCGGAGCCGAGCACCAGCCGCCGCTCGTCCGGGTCGACCAGGACGAACCACGGCAACGGCACCGTCCAGGTCGTGGTCAGGGTGTGCGCGGCCATCGTGGTCAGGTCGGCCATCGCGGCCTTCGTGCGGGACCGGGCGCGGTCGGCGGAGACCCCGCCGGCGTCGAGCACCGCGTTCTTCAACGCCGGGTGCGCGTCGCCGAGGAAGGTCACCAGCGCGGCGGCCGAGCGGGCCCGCAGCTCGAGCGGGCAGACGAACGGGCCCTCCACCGGGTGCCCGGACGGCAGCTCCTCGGGACCGAGCACCAGCACGTCGTTGAGCAGGCTGGGCGACGGTCGCCCGTCGGACAGCTCGGCGGGCAGCAGCCGGGACGGCGCAGCGACCTGTGACTTGAGCCACATGTGCTGCTCTCGTTCGCCGATGGCGGCACGGCGCAGCTTCGCCGCGGCCACGGCTTCGCGCAGCCGCTCGTCCGGCGGGTCACCCAAGGCGAGCAGGGGTTCGTACACCCGCAGATAGGCCACGAAGGGACGGAGCACCAGTGCATCGTGGCACGCCCACCTGCGCCGATCCCCACCGACAGGCCGGTAACCGGCGTCCGGCGGACACTGTCGCGACCGGCACACCGTGCCACGTCGCATCGACCCCCCTGGACACGGTACGGTGTGACCAGGAAACAACTGTCGAGACGATGCGGGGCCGCCGATTCCCCCGGCCGCCCCGCCCCTGTGCGAGGGGGTCGAGCCATGGGGCGCGGCCGGGCTAAGGCCAAGCAGACGAAGGTGGCGCGCGAGCTCAAGTACAGCTCTCACGAAACCGATTTCGATGCTTTGCAGCGCGAGCTGTCGAGTAGTTCCTCGGAGAACAGCCACGAGGACGACAAACAGTACGAAGACCCGTACGACGACGGGTACGACGAATACCGTCGTTGAGCAGGCATGACGCGCGAGGGTGGTTCCGGGTGCGAACCCGGGCACGCCCTCGCGCGTCGTGTGCTGCCCATTTTTCGTGCCCACGAAGGTGTGAAGGAGCGAGCCGGTGAGCGACGTACAGCGTGTTGGAGTGGTTGGCGCGGGCCTGATGGGGTCCGGCATCGCCGAGGTGCACGCCAGGTCCGGCATCGACGTCATAGTCACCGAGGTGAACCAGCCCGCGCTGGACGCCGGCCAGGCCCGGATCGAGAAGTCCCTGCAGCGCGGGGTGAAGAACGGCAAGCTGTCCACCGAGGACGCCGAAGCGGCGCGCGGCCGGCTGCGGTTCACCACCGAGATCGGCGAGTTCGCCGACCGTGACCTGGTGATCGAGGCGATCCTCGAGCAGGAGCAGGCCAAGGTCGAGGTCTTCCGCCAGCTGGACAAGATCGTCGAGCGGGAGGACGCGGTGTTCGCGTCCAACACCTCCTCGATCCCGATCATGAAGCTCGGCATGGCCACGGCCCGCCCGCAGCAGGTGGTCGGCATCCACTTCTTCAACCCGGTGCCCGTGCTGCCGCTGGTGGAGCTGGTCCCGTCGCTGCTGACCAGCGAGGAAACCGCGCGCCGCGCCGAGGAGCACGCCACCAAGGCGTTGAGCAAGACCGTGATCCGGTCGCAGGACCGCGCCGGGTTCATCGTGAACTCGCTGCTGGTGCCGTACCTGCTGTCCGCGATCCGCATGATCGAGTCCGGCTTCGCCTCCGCCGAGGACATCGACCGCGGCATGGAGCTGGGCACCGCGCACCCGATGGGCCCGCTGCGGTTGTCCGACCTGATCGGACTGGACACCATCAAGGCCATCGCGGACTCGATGTACGCGGAGTTCAAGGAGCCGCTGTACTCGTCGCCGCCGCTGCTGCTGCGCATGGTGGACGCGGGCCTGCTGGGCAAGAAGTCCGGCCGCGGGTTCTACTCGTACGCCTGACAACTTTCGTCGCCCCGGCCGGATACTTCCTCGGCTGGTGAACGGCCGCGCCCGATCGGTTCACTGACGGGCATGGAACCCACCTTCGTCTTCGCCGCGGGCGCCAACGGTGTGTCCGCTGCGCCCGTCGAACTGTTGCTGCGCGGGTACCGCGGTGTCGGCGTCCCGCAGCCGGGCGGGCAGTTCCGGCGCTCGTACCAGGCGCCGCAGGACCTGACCGCGTTCGCGACCGAGCCGTCGCCGCTGGCCGGCCGGACGGTGGCGGACGACGTGGCGGCCACCGTCGAAGTCATCCGGCGGGTGGCCGGGCACGGCCCGGTGGTGCTGGTGGGCGCGAGCATCGGCGGCGCCCTGATCACGCTGGCGGCCGAGCAGGTGCCGGAACTGGTCTCGACGCTGGTGTACGACACGGCGTTCTGCTGCGTCGACCTCGCGACGCCGGGCGACTACCTGGCCACTCCCGAAGCGGCTGACTCCCAGGGCGGCGCACTGCTGGGATTCGCGGCCGCGGACCCGGCCGTGGTGGCGCCCTCCGCTGCAACTGGCGCACGGCGTCGGAGCCACTGCTCACCGCCGCCTACCAGGCGCTGGCCGCGGACTCGACCGAGGCGGAGTTCTACGCCCTGCTCAACTCGTTGTCGCCGGACGACCTGGCCGACCGCGGCGCGACCGATTCCCGCGGCACGCCGGAGCGCTGGGGGCGGATCCCGCGGGTGTACGTTCGCCATCTCCAGGACCGCCTCCTCCCGCCGGCCCTGCAGAACCGGATGATCCGCGAGGCGGACGCCGCGACGCCGGGTAACCCGTTCGTCGTCCATGACCTGGACACCGCGCACTTCCCGAGTGCCGCCGGCATGGCAGCGCTGGTGGAGATCCTGGACGGGGTGGGCCGCGGGCTCAGCTGACCGGGCCGAACGCGGCCCGCCGCGCGGCGCGGCGCAGGACCAGCAGGATGGCGGGCCCGAGCAGCAGGATGGCGGCGAGGTTGGTCAGCGCGCGGCCGGTGTCCCAGCCGATCGTCGAGGTCAGCACCGTGAAGACCAGGAAGCGGTGCAGGTTTTCCGCCAGCGGCGCGCCCGGCACGAAGTCCAAAGCGGACGATCCCGCCAGGAACGGCCAGGTGAACATGCTCATGGCCAGCCCGTAGAAGTACGCCGCCAGCACGCCGTAGACCGCCAGCATCGCGATCTCCCAACGGCCCTTCACCCGCGACGGCAGCAGCCCTGCCCCCATCCCCACCATTGACGAAGCCAGCATCTGGAACGGCAGCCAAGGCCCGACCCCACCGGTGAGCAGCGCCGACGCGAACAGCGAAGTCGCCCCCAGCACGAACCCGAACCCCGCCCCGAACACCCGCCCGGCCAGCACCAGCAGGAAGAACACCAGCTCGATCCCGCCCGTGCCGGCCCCGAGCGGACGCAACGCCGCGTCGACCGCCGAAAGCACGCCCAGCAGCGCCAGCGCCTTCGAATCCAGCCCGCCGCTCGACAACTCGGCCAGCACGATGAGGATCAGCACGGGCAGGGTGGCCATGAAGACAAACGGCGCGTCCATCCCGTGGCCCGTTCCCGGGGTGGTGTTGACCAGCAAGGGCCAGCAGAACATCAGCAGCCCCAGCACCACCGCCGCGCCGAGCAGCAGCCCGGTCCGCCAGCGGACCCGGATGGCGGGCTGCAGGAAATCGGTCATCGCGCCGGCCCGCTCATGGCTCCAGCGCCTTCGCGACCTCGTCCACGGTCAGCCATTCCTCCGGGGCCAGGATCTTCGCGACCTGTGGCGCGAAGGCCGGTGAGGACACAACGACCTCCGCCGTCGGGCCGTCCGCGACGACCTCGCCCTCGGCCATCACCACCACGCGGTGGGCGGCGGTCGCGACGAATTCCACGTCGTGGGTGGCCAGGAGGATGGCGTGGCCCTCCGAAGCAAGCGAAGCGAGCACGGACGCGAAGTGCCGCTTCGCCGGGTAATCGAGGCCTCGGGTGGGCTCGTCGAGCAGCAACGCCGGAGGCGCGGCCGTCAGCTGCACCGCAAGTACCAACGCCAGCCGCTGCCCCTCGGACAGGTCACGTGGGTTGAGCGCGCCGTCGACGCCGGGGACGAGCCGGTCCAGCAGCGACCGCGCCGTGCCCGCCGCTGCCCCCGATTCCTTGTCCGCCTGGGCGCATTCGGCGTCCACCGTCTCGAGGTACAGCAGGTCCGCCGGGCTCTGCGGGACGAGGCCGACGCGCGTCCGGGCCGCCCGCGGCTTCAGCCGGGCCGGGTCCTCGCCCAGGACGTCGACCGTCCCGCCGGAGCGCGGGCCGCTGCCCTGCAAAGCCCACAGCAGCGAGGACTTCCCCGATCCGTTGCGCCCCATCAGCGCCACGACCTCACCCCGGCCCAGCCGCAGGTCCACCCCGCGCACGGCCAGGACGTCGCCGTACCGGACCTGCACCCCCGAAGCCCGCACCACCGTTTCCCCGGAGCCAGAACCAGAGCCGGAAGGACGCGAGAACGGAGCCAGCCGAGTCCGCAACGGGCCCGCCAGCCGCCGGGCGTCACGCACCGAGAGCGGCAGCGGCGACCAGCCCGCCAGCCGGCCCAGCTCGACGATCGGCGGCGCGACGTCCGCGAAGGCGAACACCTCCGCGGGCGGCCCGGAGGCCACCGAGCCGTCGCCGGGCAGGTACAGCACGCGGTCGGCGTACTGCGCGACGCGCTCCATCCGGTGCTCCGCGACGACCACCGTGGTCCCCAGGTCGTGCACCAGCCGGGTGATCGCGGCCAGCACCTCCTCGGCCGCCGTCGGGTCGAGCGCGGACGTCGGCTCGTCGAGCACCAGCACCCGCGGGTGCGCCGTGAGCACGGAGCCGATCGCGACGCGCTGCTGCTGCCCGCCAGAAAGCGTCCGAAGGGGACGGTTCCGCAGGTCCGCGATGCCCAGCAGGTCCAGCGTCTCCTCGACGCGCTTGCGCATCACGTCCGGCGCGACAGCCAGCTGCTCCATGCCGTACGCCAGCTCTTCCTCGACGGTGTCCGTGACGAACCCGGCCAGCGGGTCCTGCCCGACCACCCCGGCCACGGACGCCAGCTCACGCGGCGGGTGCGTTTCCGTGTCCAGCCCGGCCACGCGCACGCGCCCGGTCAGCCGGCCGCCGGTGAAGTGCGGGACGAGCCCGTTGATCGCACCGAGGAAAGTCGACTTGCCGACACCGGTCCGCCCGGCGACGAGGCACAGCTCGCCCTCCTCCACCACGAGGTCCACATCGGACAGAACGGGCCTCGCGGCACCGTTGTAAGTGACCCCGACGTGGGAGAACTCGATCATCGGGCGACCTCCAGCAACGGCACGGGACGCGGCGCCAGCCAGGCGGGCAGTGCCCCGATCAGCACGGACAACACCGGCAGGACCGGCAGCGACGGCCACTCCAGCCCGGTCGGGTACAGCCCGGCGGGACCGGCCGCGAACAGCAGCGCGCACGCCCCGACGCCGCACAGGACCACCAGCGTTTCGGGCAGCCGCCACAGGTCGGGCCGGTACGCGGTGCGCCGGACACGACGGCCGCCGAGCACGAACCCCGCCCCCGCCACCACCAGCCCGGCCGCCAGCATCGGCAGGCCGAGCCAGGTCGACGTCCCGTCGAGCACCCCGTACACCCCGACGGCGACGCCGATCATCCCGGCGAGCACACACACCGCGATCAGCGCGCGCACCCTCGGCGCGAGGTAGCCCCGCCGCCCGTAGCCGCGCGAGTCCATCGCCGCGGCGAGCAGGAGCGAGCGGTCCATCGCGTCCGCGAGCACCGGGACGAAAATCCCCTTCACGACGCGGAAGCCGCGCGAGCGTCCCGCTCGCAACCGCCGGGCGCGCCGCACCCGCTGCACGCTCTCCACCAGCTGCGGGGCCACCGAGAGCGCGACCGTGACCGCCGTGCCCACCTCGTACAACGCCCCGGGAACAGCCTTGAGCAGGCGTTTCGGGTTCGCCAGCGCGTTCGCGGCGCCGACGCAGATGACGATCGCGGCGAGCCGCAGCCCGTCGTAGAACCCGCCCAGCAGCTCTTCGGCCGACGTCGGCCCGAGCAGCGTGATCCCCGCGGCGGCCGCGGGCAGCGGGATGGTCGGCAGCGTGAACAGCACGTGCCCGCCGTCCTCGCCGCCGATGAGGATCCGGAACAGCACGCGCGAAGCCACGATCACCGCGCCGATGTACGCGTACAGCCGGAAGGCCAGCGCCCACGGCGCGTCCGTGCGGCGATGGGCGACCACGAACCCGGCCACCGCGATCACCAGGCCGAGCAGCAACGGGTTCGTGGTCCGGCTCGCGGCGACGGCGAGCGCGAGCGCCCACACCCACCACGCGCCGGGGTGCAGCGCGCGGGGGCTGCCGGTCAGCGGGGCCCGCGACCGGCCGCGCGGCTCACGAGCGGTCCGCGCCACGCCTGCGCCGCAGCCCCGTCACCACCCCGGCGGCCGCGATCAGCACGATCACCACGATGCCGATCACCAGCCCCCACGGGAAACCACTGTCCGAGGTGGACTGACTGGCGGGCGCCTGGGCCGGCGCGTTCGCCTGCCGGACGGGCGCGGTCCGCGGCGGCGGGTAGTCCGCGAACGCCTTGTTGTGCGCGAACGACCAGCCCTCGAAACTGCCCGCCGGCGGCTTCCAGCCCTGCACGCCGACCTGGCTCGACTCCCACTTGCCGCCGTTCGTGGCGGTCCAGAAGCTCCACGACGCGCTCTCCGGCGGCATGCCGGAGCACGACTGGTCGGCGGGCTTGCCCTCGATCTTGCAGATCAGCGCCAGCCCGTACTTGCCGGCGCCGGCCAGGTCCAGGCCCGCGTTCTGCATGGCCGTGACGCCGTTCTCCTGCGGCCCGGGCGCGCAGCGGATCAGCGTGTCACCGCCCAGGTCCTGGTAGTCGACGATCACGGTGACCCCGGTGGCGTCCGGGCAATAACCCGCGGTGCCCTTCCCGGGCACGGTCGCGGCCGCCGGGCCGGCCCCGGCCAGGCCGGCGGTGAAGAGCAGGGCACAGACGGAGAGAACTCGCCCCCAGGCGAGCGAAGGAACAGACATCGGTTGACGAACCTCGCATCGAGTCGGACCACGGCGGGCGATCCGGCTCACGGCCTCGACCAGGCCGATCACGGTTGCGGGTCAGCGCCGGAATCACACCGGCTTCCCCCGTTCGTGGTGTAGAACGCACAGACGTTAGCCCACCGGAGGGACCCGCAGGAAGCGAGAACGGACACACCTACACTTCCGGGCGTGGGACTCGGACAGCTGCGCGTCGGACTCGTCGGAACCGGTCCGTGGGCGACCACGGTGCACGCGCCCGGCCTGGCCGATCATCCCGGCACGACGCTCGCCGCCGTCTGGGCCCGCCGCGCCGACGCCGCGAAGGAGCTGGCCGACGCCCACGGGGCGATCGGCACCGATCAGCTGGACGAGCTGTTCTCGCAGGTCGACGCGCTGGCGTTCGCCGTCCCGCCGGCCGTGCAGGCCGAGCTGGCGGTCAAGGCCGCCGAGGCGGGCAAGCACCTGATCCTGGAGAAGCCGATCGCCGCCGACCTGGCCGGCGCGCAGCGGCTCGCCGACGCCGTGGCCGCGAACGACGTCGCGTCGCTGGTCATGCTCACCCTGCGGTTCTCCACGCAGACCCGCGAATGGCTCGAGGGCATCACCCGCGCCGGCGGCTGGCGCGGCGGCGGCGCCCGCTGGCTCTCGGGCGCGCTGCTCGGCGGCCGGTACGCGACTTCGGCCTGGCGCCAGGACACCTCCGGCGGCGCGCTCGCCGACATCGGCCCGCACGCGTTCGACCTGCTCGACGCCGCCCTCGGCCGGATCACCGACGTGCTCGCGGCCCACCGCGGCGAGGACGACCTCTGGCAGCTGCTGCTGGCCCACGAAGGCGGCGCGACGAGCACCGCGACGCTCTCGCTGCACCTGCCGGTCCAGCCCACCGTGGTCGAGATCGCCGTTTACGGCGAGCACGGATACCGGACGCTCGGCCGTAAAGCAGGCACGGCCGGGGAGTCCTACACCGCCCTGCTGGACGACTTCGCGGCGATGATCGCGAGCGGCACCACCACTCACCCGTGCGACGTCCGCCGCGGTCTGCACCTGTCTTCGATCATCGAGCGGGCCCGCGAGCTGGCCGAGTAGTACACAGGCCGTCTTCGCTAATTTCCGTTGTGAAATAAGACTTTCGCGTAAGCGCCCGGAATCCTTCCACAGGGTTGTCCACAGCATCCACTGTGGACGGTCCGCGCCTCGACCGAACCACGGGAAGCCGTTTCGCGCCACCGGAAGATCACCGAATAGTGCGGGCCACTGGGCATGCCAAGTGGATCTTGTGGTGCGAAGGTTGATCTTGGGAGGGCGGGAAGAAGCAGTTCAGAGGGGCTCTGAGAAGGGAAGCGCATGGGTGCTTTGCTGCGCGCTTTCTGGGGGATGATCCCGTTGACGGCCATCGCGCTGCCCTACGCGCTGATCAGCTGGCCCCTGCTCACGGCGAGGAGGCGGCGAAGAACCGGCATCCGCCACGCCTCCCTGACCTCCGCGGTCGATGTCGCCACCGTGACCCTCGGCGTGCTGGTGGGCTTCCTGGTGCTGATGCCCGTGGGCGACGCCGACACGAGCACCCTCGACCTGGTCCCCGGCGCCGACCTGTCCGACGCGCTGTCCGACGACGGCTCGCTCTGGCAGGTCATCGGCAACCTCCTGATGCTCTGTCCCCTGGGCGCGCTGCTCCCGATCCGGGTGCGGCGAATGCGTGCGGTGAGCCGGGTCGCGCTGGCCGCGATGAGCGCGTCCGTGCTGATCGAGGCACTGCAGTTCGTGATCCACAACGGCCGCGTCAGCTCCACCGACGACGTCCTGCTCAACACCCTCGGCGCCACGATCGGCGCGGCGCTGACCCGGCGCGGCTGGCGCTGGCTCGACCTGCCGACGGCCCCGCCGCCGATCCCGCGGCAGGTGCGGCGGACCGTCTGCGAGGCGCCGACGCTGCGGCTGCGCGTGCCGCGCTCGGTCTGGGACACGCGTTACGCCGGCGTCGGCCATCCCGAGCGGCGCTGAAAACTCGCTTGCCCTGAGTGCCAGACTCGGGGCCGAACCCGTTTCGGCTGAAGGAACGCCTATGTTTGCCGCCGCTGCCCGCGTCGGCCGAGGTCAGGCCTGACGCGAGCTCCTCAGCGTCGCCCTAGCGCCTGCTCTGCATGCGCTCCTTCTTCGATCCCGAAAGGGTTCTCCCACTCGTGTCATCGGCTCTTCAGGCTTATGTCCGCACGACCGCGCCGCGCGGCCGTGACACCGAACGCGTCGGCCCGTTCCTCGCCACCTTCGCGCGGGACACCGACCACCCGATGCTCAACTACGCGATCCCCGACGACGGCGCCACGGCGTCGCCCGCCGAGATCGCCGAGCTGACCGGGGCCTACCGCCGCCGCGGCCTGCTCCCGCGGTTCGAGTTCTTCACCGAGGCCGCCCCGGACCTCGAAGAACTCCTGGTCAAGCAGGGTTACGCACTGGAACGGCGGATCCCGCTCATGACCTGCACCCGCACGGACTTCCTCGATCGCCCCGCGCCCGACGGCGTCGGGCTGCGCTCCCCGTCGAACGAGGCCGACGCGCGCGGGATGCGTTCGGCGCAGAACGTGGCCTACGGCGAGTCCCCGGACGTGTCCGACACCGATTTGGCCAGCACACTGGCGTACGGCGATCGGGCCGTGCTCGCCGAGGACACGGCCACCGGCGAGATCATCGGCGGCGGCGTGGCGCTGGAGGTCGAGGCCGGCACCGCCGAGATCGCCGGCATCGCCGTCGCCGCCGCGTACCGGCAGCGCGGCATCGCTTCGGCCATCACCGCGCACCTCACGCGCGTCGTGTACGCGCAGGGCGGGCACGCGGCCTTCCTCACGCCCGGCGACGAGGGCATCGCCACGGTGTACCTGCGCGTCGGGTACCAGCCGGCGGGCGAGTGCGTGCACCTCTCGCTGCGCTAGTCGTGAGTGGCTATGACGGTTAGAACCGGCATAGCCACTCACGAGCAGTCAGTCGTCGAAGCGCCCGCCGCGGCCGCGTTTCACGTCGCCACGGCGTTTCTTCGCGGCCAGGCGGCGTTCCTTCGAGCCCCGGGAAGGCTTGGTGGGACGCCGTTTGGCCGGCGGCGGCGCGGAGGCGGCCAGCAGCATCGAGGCGAGCCGCTCGCGCGCCGCGTCCCGGTTCATCAACTGGGAGCGGTGCTCGCTGGCGGCGATGGTCAGCACGCCGTCGACCAGCCGTCCCGAAAGCCGGGCCAGGATGCGCTCCTTCAGCTGCGGCGGGATCACCGCGGAGCCGGCCACGTCGAACGACAACTCGACCCGGGAGTCCGTGGTGTTCACGCCCTGCCCGCCCGGTCCGGACGACCGGGAGAAGCGCTCGCTCAGCTCGGCCCCGGGTACCACGAACCGGGAGCCGATCACCACGTCCTCTGCCACCCGTCCAGTCTGTCAGGTTGCGCCAACCGCGTTTCTAAAAGCGCGGGTGGTCGCCCGACAGCACGGCGCGCGCGCCGTCCGGGTTCTCCGCCGGCTGCACGTCGCCGAGGATCCAGGCCGGCACGTGCCGCGCGGTGAGCACGGCCAGCGCCCGGTCGACGTCCTCGGCCGAGACGATCGCGACCATGCCGACGCCCATGTTGAACGTCTTCTCCAGCTCGGCCCGCTCGACCTTGCCGCGCTGCCCGATCACCGCGAACACCGGCGCCGGCGTCCAGCTCCCGCGCTCCAGCCTCGCGACCAGGCCACGCGGCATCACACGCGCGAGGTTGGCCTCCAGGCCGCCGCCAGTGATGTGCGCGAACGTGCGCACCTCGGTCTCGGCGGCCAGCGCCAAGCAGTCCTTGGCGTAGATCCGGGTCGGCACCAGCAGTTCCTCGCCGAGCGTGTGGCCGAACTCCTCGACGTGCCCGTCCAGCGGCATGCGCGCGATGTCCAGCAGCACGTGCCGGGCCAGCGAGTAGCCGTTCGAGTGCAGGCCGGACGCGCCCATCGCCAGCACCACGTCGCCGGGGCGGACCCGCTCCGGGCCGAGCAGCGCGGACGCCTCGACCACGCCGACGCCGGTGGCCGACATGTCGTAGTCGTGCTCGCCCATCAGGCCCGGGTGCTCGGCCGTCTCGCCGCCGAGCAGCGCGCAGCCGGCCTGCACGCAGCCCTCCGCGATGCCGCCGACCAGCGCCGCGATCTTCTCCGGCACCACCTTGCCGACGGCGATGTAGTCCTGCAGGAACAGCGGCTCGGCGCCGGTGACCACCAGGTCGTCGACCACCATGGCGACCAGGTCGATGCCCACGGTGTCGTGCTTGTCCAGCGCCTGCGCGACGGCGATCTTGGTGCCGACGCCGTCGGTGGACGAGGCGAGCACGGGCTCCTTCCACCGGTCGAGCTTGAGCGAGAAGAGCCCGGCGAAGCCGCCGACCCCGCCGCGGACCTCTGGTCGCGTGGCGCGCTCGGCATGTGGCTTGAGCAGCTCGACGGCTTGGTCACCGGCGTCGATGCTGACCCCGGCGGCGGCGTACGTGGCGCTCGTGGACTCGCTCACGGAAGCGGACTCCCTCTTGGACAAGCTGTGACTAGGGACGCCGGACGGCGTCTTCGGCACCGTACCCCGCGGGGCTGACCGGGGTCGCCGCGCCATTGACCGCGTCCATGCTCTCCAGCAGGTGCTTGCCGATGAGCGCGTCGTCGGGCAGCGCGATCGGGTACTCGCCGGAGAAGCAGGCCGTGCACAGGCGCGTTTTCGGCTGCTCCGACGCCGCGACGAGGCCGTCGAGCGAGATGTAGCCCAGCGAGTCGGCTCCGATGGAGCGGCGGATGCCGTCGAGGTCGACGCCGTTGGCCACCAGTTCGGCCCGCGAGGCGAAGTCGATGCCGTAGAAGCACGGCCACCGCACCGGCGGCGACGCGATCCGGACGTGCACCTCCAGCGCGCCCGCCTCCCGCAGCATGCGCACGAGCGCGCGCTGGGTGTTGCCGCGGACGATGGAGTCGTCGACCACCACCAGGCGCTTGCCGCGGATGACGTCGCGCAGCGGGTTCAGCTTCAGCCGGATGCCCAGCTGGCGGATGGTCTGCGACGGCTGGATGAAGGTGCGCCCGACATAGGCGTTTTTCACCAGACCGGTGCCGTACGGGATGCCCGAGCCCTGCGCGTAGCCGATCGCGGCGGGGGTGCCGGACTCCGGCACGGGCATCACCAGGTCACCGTCGGCCGGGTGCTCGAGGGCCAGGCGGCGCCCGATCTCCACGCGGGTGGCGTGCACGCTGCGGCCGGCGATGGTGGTGTCCGGGCGGGCCAGGTAGACGTACTCGAAGACGCAGCCCTTGGGGTCGGGGTTGGCGAACCGCGAGGAGCGCAGGCCCGAGGCGTCGATCGCGATCAGCTCGCCGGGCTCGACCTCGCGGACGAACGACGCGCCGCAGATGTCCAGCGCCGCCGTCTCGCTCGCCACCACCCAGCCGCGCTCCAGCCGGCCGAGCACCAGCGGGTGCACCCCGTGCGGGTCGCGCGCCGCGTACAGCGTGTTCTCGTCGGCGAAGACCAGGCAGAACGCGCCGACCAGGGTCGGCAGCAGCTCCAGGGCGGCTGCCTCGATGCCCTTGTCGGCCGCGTTCGCGGCGAGCAGCCCGCAGATCAGGTCCGAGTCGCTCGACGAGCCGGTGAGCCCGGCGTGCGGCTTCAGGCCCGCGGCGATGGTGCGCTCGCGCAGCTCCGAGGTGTTGACCAGATTGCCGTTGTGGGCAAAGGAAAGCCCGCTGCCGGTGGCAGTGGTCCGGAAGATCGGCTGCGCGTTCTCCCAGATCGTCGCGCCGGTGGTGGAGTAGCGGCAGTGGCCGACGGCGATGTGGCCCTGCAACGACTGCAGCACCTGTTCGTCGAACACCTGGCTGACCAGGCCGAGGTCTTTGAAGACCACGATCTGCGAGCCGTCGGACACCGAGATGCCCGCTGCCTCCTGCCCGCGGTGCTGCAGGGCGTACAGGCCGTAGTAGGTCAGCTTCGCGACCTCTTCCCCGGGAGCCCAGACGCCGAAGACGCCACACTCCTCGCGGGGTTCCGGGTCGGGCTGATCAGTGCTGGACGGGTCGGAAACCACCGAGGTGCTCCCAGGAAGACGTGGTCAGGCCGACTCAAGTGTAAAGGGTGTCAAGCCGATAAACGGCGGACGCGACGTGGTTCTGCCCACTTCACCCTCGAGGTCCCGGGCCCGTGACCGGCGGCGGATCCTCGCACCGGGGACGGACCGGGCACACTCACCGGGCCGGCGCCCGACGGCCGCGCCGCGCCTTGACCATGCCGATCACCCCGGCGGCCCCGGCGGCGGCGAGCCCGATCACCATGACGACGTTGCCCGCGACCGTGCCCGGGTTGGCCGAGAACAGGTTGGGCGTCAGCTGGCCGGACAGTCCGCCGACGACGACGATCCAGAACGCGATGAGCACGCCGAACACCGGGTGCCACCACCAGCGCGAGGTGAGCAGCATCAGCAGCCCGGCCCCCACGATGAACAGGATGCCCGGCGGGAAGGCGGAAAAGCCGAACGACTTCTCGCCGTTCGCGAACTTCGCCGGGTCGGCGGCCCACTGGATCAGCAGCCCGACGATGCCGACGAGCAGGCCGGCGAACGCGATGAGGGTGTTCCGGTTGAAACGGGACATGACGAGCTCCTTCACAAGTGGGGTCAACGGGTGGCGCGGAGGCCCGAGGCCACCGAAAACACCGCAGCGGCAACAAAACTGAGCACCTGCACCCAGCCGGCGGCGAAGTCGAACACTGCCGAAGGGTGGGTCAGCGTGGACCTGAACTGGGACGACGCGAACCCTCCGAAGAGGAAGAACGCGCTCATGGCGGTGGCCACCAACGGGGTGTACCGCCCTCGGACCAGCGCCACGACCACGGCGACCGCCAGGTAGACGAACGGGCCGGGCCCGTCGTAACCGGTGGCTTCGTCGGCGATGGCAGCGAGGGCCAGCGCGGCGCAAGTGGCGATCAGCAGCGACCGGTGCCGTCCGGTGGCGCGGACGATCGCCACCCGGGTTTGCTCTGCCATGGCCAGGTCTCCTTCAGCTGCCGGATCGGACGAGAGCCATGGTCGGCTCGGCCGGCCGGTGACCGCGTCGGACGCAAAGCGGTCTTCGCGGCGCGGAACTACGTCAACTGACGTACTCAGGTGTCGGCACGACGCTGATGTGCCGCCGCGCTCCGGCGAGCACGCTCAGCGGCATGGTGTTCGGCGATCGGCTGACGCGTCCGGCGTGGTCGGACGTGGTGCTCGGCGCCGCGCTCGCGGTGGCCGTGGTCGCCGGCACGATGGCCGACTCCGCCGGGCAGACCGGCCGCTCCCGGCCGTTGGACGCGGTCGGCCTGGTGCTGCTGGTGGCGGCCGCGGCCGTGACGGCGGTCCCGCGGCGAACCATGCCGCTGGGCGCGCTGACCGGCGCGGTGCTGCTGGTCAACGCGTACCTGCTGGCCGGATATCCCTACGGCCCGGTGCTGTTGTGCCTGGTGATCACGGTGTTCGAGCTGGCCCGGCAACGCCCGTTGACCGTTTCGGCGGCGGCCGGCGGGCTGGCGGCGGTGATCTCCTCGGCCACGATCCTGCTCCGGCTGATCGGCGACGGGCACACCCCGCTGCTGCTGGCCCTGGCCTGGACCAGCTGGATCGTGCTGCCGTGGTCGCTCGGCGCGTTGATCCACGTGACGAACGCGGCCCGCCGGCGGGCGCGGCGGGACCTCATCGCCCGCACCGCCCTCGAGGAGCGGATGCGGCTGGCCGGCGAGGTGCACGACATCGCCGGCCACGGCTTCGCGCTGGTCACCATGCAGGCCGGGGTCGCGTTACTCGTCTTCGACGAGCAGCGGGACCAGGCCCGGCTGTCGCTGGAAGCCATCCAGGAGACCAGCACCGCCGCGCTCGCCGACCTGCGGCGGATGCTGGACACCTTCCACCCTCGTTCGCCGCAGCCCGGCGACCCGGCCGGAGTCGCCGGTCTCGGCGGCCTGATCCAGCAGGTCCGCGCCGGTGGCCTGCCAGTGGAGCTGGCGACCGACGGTCCTGATCTGCCCGAGCAGCTGGGCGCCACCGTCTACCGGGTCGTGCAGGAGGCGTTGACGAACGTGCTGCGCCACGCCGGGCCGACTCAGGCCGAGGTCGCGATCGACCGGGGCGACCGGCATGTTGAGGTCCGGGTGACCGACCGCGGCATCGGTCTCAACGCGCCTGGGACGGCGGCCGGCCGTGGACTGGCCGGGATGCGCCGCCGCGTCGAGGAATTGGACGGCCGGTTGGCCGCCGGCCCCCGTGACGGCGGCGGATTCCAGGTCGTGGCCTGGCTGCCCGCGCCGGAGCCGGCCCGACGATCCGGGTACTGCTGGTCGACGACCATCAGCTGGTCCGGATGGGCTTGCGGGTACTCGTCGAACGCGAGGACGACATGCGGGTGGTCGGTGAGGCCGACAGCGGGCAGCAGGCCCTGACCCGGCTGCGCCACAGCCCCGCCGACGTGATGCTGCTGGACATCCGGATGCCCGGCCTGGACGGGCTGGAGGTGTTGCGCCGCCTCGCCGCCGATCCGGCGTTGGGCCAGGTACGGGTCATCGTGGTGACGACGTTCGAGATCGACCAGTACGTGTTCGAGGCCCTCGGCGCCGGGGCCAGCGGCTTCATCCTGAAGGACAGCGCCCCGGCCGAACTCGTCCACGCGGTCCGCGTCGTGGCAGCCGGCGAAGCGCTGCTGTCCCCTTCGGTGACCCGCCTGATGGTGTCCACCTTCGCGCAACGCTGGACGCTGCCCACCGCGGTCGACGGCCTCGACACCCTCACCAGCCGGGAACGGGAAATCGCCGCGTCGGTGGCCACCGGCCGGTCCAACACCGAGATCGCCGAGGCACTGTTCCTTTCGCCCGCCACCGTCCGCACCCACGTGACACGAGCCATGGCCAAACTCAACGCCCGCTCCCGCGCCCAACTCGTCGTCCTCGCCGTCCGGGCCGGACTGGAAATGCCGCAGGCATGAGACAGGCCCCGCACGAGGTGTATTGGGACACTTCGTACGGGGCCTGAAGAACTGGGTCGACGCGGCCTCAGCGGGCCGCGAGCCACTTGGACGTGCCGCCGCGGCCGGGCACCCAACAGCCCTTGGCCTGGGAGCCCTCCGGCTCCTGGCGGTCGGGCAGCGCGAGTACCTCGGCGAGCACCTCGGCTGCTTCACCCTTGGTGCGCCACAACCACTTCTCGGGCTCGAGGACGTTCTCCTCGGTGCCGGGCACGCGCAGCGCGACCACGTCGTCCTCGGCGTTGAGCCGGACCACGTCGACCACGTCGTCGTGGACGCGGACCCCGACCACGGCGAGCACCTCGCCATGTTCGTTCGCCGGGTGCACGAACTGGTACCCGCGGGCGATCAGCTCCTGCAGGCCGGTCTCGATGTCGAGGACTACCGGTGCGGCGCCGGGGCCGCGGTGGGGGTCGAGGATGTCACTGGAGGACATCGTCGAATTCCCCGTCCTTCGCTCCCGCGAGGAAGGCAGCCATCTCGGCGCGGGTGTACACCAGCGCCGGTCCGGTCGGGAAGCGCGAGTTGCGCATCGCGATCTCGCCGGAGGTGAGTGGGGCGACCTCCACGCAGTTGCCGACCGAGCCGCTGTAGCTCGCCTTACGCCAGGCGGCGCCGGTCAGACGGTCGGCCGGAACACCGTTCTCGAACCGCTCAGCCATGATCCCCACCTTCCGGGACGGTGAAAAGCTCAGGAATATGCATGTGCATTTGCCTGTGACTTCGACGCTAGCACGCGCGCTTGCAGCGGTAAATGCACGTGCAGAAGTTTTTGCAAGTTTCTCCCTGAGTGACGACTCAGTTCAGTAGAAAGTCCCAGCCGGGCGAAAACACCGGTACCCGATAGGGTGAATAACTACAGTGAGTGTTCCTTTGCCGGGTAATGGTCGCGCTGCGCTGAGCGGCGTACCGGACGTCCCGGCGGTTGGCCCGGCGATTCAGGCGCGAAACGGCCATCCGACGCAGCAGGTCAAGCCTCGTGATCGGCCGGACGCCGACGTCCAGCCGGCCAGGCGCGTGGAAGACAGCCTGAGAAGGTGACTTGCCAATGCTCCGGATCGCCCGCCCCTCCAAGAGAAAGAGCCCCGCCGGAACCGCCGGGTCAGATCTCCTGACGGCGCTTCGCCAGCCGGGCCCGGCTGCGTTCCGGGGTCTCGGCGTCGACGGCCAGCAGGTCGAGCGCGCGGCCGTACTTCTCGATCTCGTCCCGCTTGTCGAGGTAGTGGGCGCCGGTCAGGTATTCGACGTACGCGATGTTCGGCAGCTCCGTCTCGGCGAAGCGCAGCAACGAAAACGCGTGCTCGGCTGAGAGGCCACTGCGGCAGTACGGGAGGATCTGCACCGAGACGTGCGGCAGCGTGGTCACCTCGAGCAGGTACTCCAGCTGCTGCTTGAACACCTTCGGCCCGCCGATCGGCCGGTACAGCACCGATTCGTCGAGCACCGCCCAGATCCGCGGCGCGTCCGGGCGGGCCAGCATCTTCTGCCGCCGCATGCGCAGGGCCACCAGCTGGTCGACCCGCTCGTCCGCCATCTCCGGGCGGCCGTGGCTGAAGATCGCCCGCGCGTACTGCTCGACCTGCAGCAGGCCGGAGACGAACAGCGGCTCCCAGATCTGGATCCGCGACGCCGCCTCTTCCAGGCCGACGAGGTCGGTGAACCAGCCCGGCACGGTTTCGCCGAACTTCCGCCACCAGCCGGCTTCGTTCGACTGCTTGACCATCTCGAGGAACGAGCGCCGCTCTTCGGCGTCGGCCACGCCGTACATCGTCAGCAGGTCGCTGACGTCGCGCTCTTTGAAGCCGACCCGGCCCAGCTCGAGGCGCGAGATCTTGGACTCCGAGCCGCGGATGTTGTAGCCGGCTTGCTGACGGGTGATGCCCGCGTCTTCGCGCAGCCTGCGCAGCTGCGAGCCGAGGATCATGCGGCGGGCGGTGGGCCCGAGACTCTGCTCACCACCACCGGACGCGTTCACCGCGTTCATGACCGGACCTTCCGTACGCCGCTGGTTGACCTGGGGATTCAGCCCGACTACCCAAAGTACACCTACGGTGCCACGCCGTATAGCAAGGCTCAGGCCCCGTCCCGGCATTCTACGGAGAGTCGGAGTCAAAGGACACAGTCAGGTGAGTATTGGCCGATCCGGACCCGAGTGGATCAAAGGCGGACTACCGGGAGCCAGTGTGAAAGGTCGGCCCGGGTGCCCGACGCGGTCACGCGCCCGGCGGCCACGGCGTCGTCCCAGCCGAGCCGGCCGGTCGCCAGCTCGAGCCAGGTGCGCGGGTCCGTCTCGATCACGTTCGGCGGCGTGCCGCGGGTGTGCCGGGGCCCTTCGACGCACTGCACTGCCGCGAACGGCGGAACGCGGACCTCGACGGTGTGCCCGGGCGTGTCCTGGGCCAGCGTCCGCAGGCTCAGCCGGACGGCCGCGGCCAGCTCGGGCCGCGCCGGATCCGGGCCCTCACCTCGCAGCCAGCCGGAAACGGCCAGCACCGCGGCTCGTAACTCAGCGGGGTCGACCGAACGCGATGAGGCCATGGGAGAACAGTAGAGTGGCCGCACACGAGATTTCTGGCACCCGGCACCGAGGGACGGCGATGGCGCAGCGGGACGAGGCAGATCGGACGGCTTCCCGGACCACCCCCGCGGAGCGCCGCGGGAAACAGCCATCGGGCGGGCGGCACGGCCGCCGGGGCCCGCAGGGCAAGCCGGAGATCACCGAGGAGATGCGGGCCAACGCGCGGGCGAACCCCAACAGCTGGCTGTACGTCATCGACGAGGCCTTCGACCCCAACGGCCCGGTCCCGTCGTGGGCCGTGGTGGGCGCGTACCCGGTGAACGGCGCGGGCGACGTCGTCGAGGACTTCCACCCCAACGACCGCTACCGGCCGTCCCCGAAGGCGCTCGGCTTCCCCGAGCCCGCCAACGACCTCGAGCAGCTGCTGCAGCTCGTGCGCACCGAGCACCGGCCGGCCGAGGACCTGCCGCAGGTGATCCTGGACGCGACGCTGTTCGTCTACGCGATGTCGCCGATCCAGCGCACGATCATCGGCTTCCACAACACCGACGGCCGCGTGCTCGTGCCCGCGTACACGCGCAAGTCGCTGGTGCCGCGGGAATGGCCGCACGCCCGCGCCGTGCTGGGCCGCGACATCGTGGGCCTGCTGGCCGGCCACCCGGTGGCGGTCAACCCGCACGACCTGATCACCGCCGTCGTCCCGGCGGAGCACCTGATCAAGGCGCTGGCCGAAGAGCGGCGCTGAACCCTCGCCTCGAACCCGTTAAGGACTCCTTGACCGCGTCCGACGCGGTCAAGGGGGCCTTGACGGCGGGCCCGAAGTGGATCACCCACAGGGACAGCGCCTGTCCCAGACCTGCCTTTGACCTGGGCGAATGACCCGTTTGAGTGATCACCGATTCGCCGGAACGGCGGCGGGCGGGCATCGTGGCCGAGTAAGGAGTACACGCGTCCGGTTGGGAGTCCGCGGTGAAGCGTCGCAATCCACTGCTGCGCTTCGGCGCGGTTCTCTCCGCCGGCGTGGCCGGGCTGGCACTGTGCGGGCCGCCCGCCGAAGCGGCGCCGAGCTACGCCGGGGCCGACGACAACTTCGCCGGCTCGCAGATCGCGAAACACGAGGGCGTCGACGGCACGCCGAACGTCCAGTACTCGGCCGAGGACCAGGTGCTCGGCCACGACGTGAGCGGGCACCAGGGCCCCGTCGACTGGCCGGCCGCCGCGAATGCGGGCGCGAAGTTCGTCTACATCAAGGCAACCGAGGGCACCGGGTTCGTCAGCCCCCAGTTCACCCAGCAGTACAACGGCTCCTACGCCGTCGGGCTCGTCCGCGGCGCCTACCACTTCGCCCGGCCCGACGTCTCGGACGGCGCCACGCAGGCCAACTACTTCATCGCGCACGGCGGCGGCTGGTCCGGCGACGGCAAGACCCTGCCGGGCGCGCTGGACATGGAGTACAACCCGTACGGCGACACCTGTTACGCCAAGGACCCGGGCTCGCTCGTCGCGTGGATCCAGTCCTTCTCGGACACCTACCGCGCGCGCACCAGCCGGCTGCCGACCATCTACACGTCCACGAGCTGGTGGAAGAAGTGCACCGGCAACAGTCCCGCGTTCGGCGCGAATCCACTGTGGCTGGCGCGCTACAACACCCAGGTCGGGGAGCTGCCCGCCGGCTGGACCAGCCAGTCGATCTGGCAGTTCGCGGACCAGGGTGTGCTGCCGGGCGACCAGAACTGGCTCAACGGCCCCCTCGCGCTCCTGCGCAATCTGGCAATCGGGTGAACATTTGTTATCTGCTGACGAATTGACGATCATCCACTGAGGAAAATCACCCACGTGAACTTTTAACTTCGCGGAACTTGATGACAAACGCGAGCCTGTCCTCAAGAATCTCCCCACGGGCGGCTACCTGCAATAGCCGCCCTCAGCGAGGGTATCTGTGAAGGGATTCAACGATGTCCACTTCCCGAAGAGGACGGCGCTCGATTCTGCTCTCCGTCCTGGCCATCCCCACCGTGGCGCTCCTGCTCGGCTCCACGGCTCAGGCGACGGCCATTCCGAACAACCCGGACCAGTCGGCGAATAAGATCAACTCGATCAACAACGACATCATGGTCCACAACCACGCGCTGGGGTCGCAGATCCGGCGGGTCGAAGGCGACGCCTCCACCCCCGGCACCGACGCCGCGGCGCAGCAGCCGCAGCCGGCCACCGCCATTCCGAACCAGGTGCTGGCGACCACCGCCGGCATCGACGTCGCCAGTTATCAGGGCAACGTCGACTGGGCCAGTTGGTGGGGCCAGGGCAAGCGGTTCGTCTGGACCAAGGCGACGGAAAGCACCAACTACACGAACCCGTACTTCGCGCAGCAGTACAACGGTTCGTACAACCAGGGCTTCATCCGCGGCGCGTACCACTTCGCCACCCCGAACACGTCGAGCGGCGCCGCGCAGGCCACGTATTTCGTGGCCCACGGCGGCGGCTGGTCGGGCGACGGCAAAACCCTGCCGGGCGCGCTGGACATGGAGTACAACCCGTACGGCGACACCTGTTACGGGCTGAGTCAGGCGTCGATGGGCGCGTGGATCCGCGACTTCCACGACACCTACCACGCCAAGACCGGCCGCTGGCCCGTGATCTACACCTCGACGAGCTGGTGGAGCCAGTGCGTGGGCACGTCGCAGACCTTCGGCGACACCGTCCCGCTCTGGGTCGCGCGGTACGCCTCGTCGGTCGGCGCGCTGCCGAACGGCTGGGGCTATTACACCGTCTGGCAGTACACCTCGAGCCCGATCGACCAGGACACCTTCAACGGTGGTCTGGACCGGGTCCAGGCGCTGGCCAACGGCTGATCCACCGGTGGCTCCCGGCCGTCCCGCGCCGTCCGGCGGCGGGGCGGCCGGGAGCCGCTTTTGTGCCGGGCCGCCCGACCTTGCAGAATGCAGGCACTGTGGGGCGGAGGAACCGCCGGCGCTCACCGGGCGTCAGACCGCGGCGCGAATCGGTGCAGCAGGAAGGCGGAACCGGAGATGACCTACCCACCGCAGCCCGGGCAGGGCGGCCAGCCCGACCCTTACGGCCAGGGCTGGCAGCAGCAGCCCCCGTCGGGCGGGGTCCCGCAGCAGCCGGGCTGGGACCCGAACGCGCAGCAGCAGCCGCAACAGCCGCAGGGCTGGGACCCCAACGCGCCGCAGCAGCCGTGGGACCCGAACCAGCAGCAGCCGTACGGGCAGCCGTACCAGCAGGGCCAGCAGCCGTACCCGACCCAGCAGTACCCGCAGCAGGGCTGGGACCCCAACCAGCCGCCGCAGGGCTGGGACCCGAACCAGCAGCAGTACGGCCAGGGCTTCGGCGGGCCGGGCGGTCCGGGTGGGCCGCCGCCGCAGAAGAACAAGACCGCGCTGTGGGTCGGGATCGCCGTGGCGGTGGTCCTGGTCGTCGCGCTCGGCATCACCGGCTTCGTCGCGCCCGGCTTCTTCCTGAGCAAGGACAGCAACACGAACACCGCGCAGAACCCGCCTTCGCAGCAGCGGCTGCCCGGCACCTCGGCGCCGGGGCTGCCGACGGACGAGTCCTCGCCGCCCACCGACCAGTCCCAATCCCCCGGCACGGGCGGCAGCGGTGACTCGGGCGAAGGCAAGTCGACCGTCGAGGCGTTCCTGGCGAAGATCAACGCGAAGGACGCCGCCGGCGCCAGCTCGATGGTCTGCCAGGGCAGCGAGTCCTTCTCCAAGGACAGCATCACCGAGTCCACCGCCGGCACGCCGCAGCTGAAGGCGGGCGAGTACTCGGGCAGCGCGATCGTCACGGCCACGATCAGCGGCTCGGTGTCCGGCAAGGACGCCAACGGCTCGGTGATCGCGAGCTCGTTCGACGGCAAGTGGTGCATCGGCGGGTTCTTCGTCATCGCCTACTGACGCGGTGCGATCCCCCCTGCTCTGGACGTTCGTCGCGTCTTTCGTGCTGCTCTGCGGGGTCGGCGGCTGGCTGCTGACCGACCCCGCGACCAGCCGCAGCGACGCGCTGAAGACCGCGGGCCTGGCCGGCGGCGCGGTCGTCGCGCTGTACGCGCTGTGGCTCAACGACCGCCGCCGTCGCGTCGAGGAGGCACGGCAGGAGGTCGAGCGGCGGCGGCACGACCTGGAGATGAGCCGCGCCGAGCAGGACCGCGAGCGGATCTCCGACGAGCGGTTCGCGAAATCCGTCGAGCTGCTCGGCCACGAGGCCGACCAGGTGCGCGTCGGCGCGCTGCACGCGCTGGCGGGCCTCGCGCGCAGCCGTCCGCTGTACACGCAGACGGTGCTGGACGTGTTGTGCTCGTATCTGCGCCGCCCGTTCACCCACGCGCGCTACGACGACAGCAAGCCGTCTGCCGAGGACGAGCGGGAGCTACAGGTCCGGCTGACCGCGCAACGGCTCGTCGCGGAGCTGCTGCCCCGCACGTCCGAAGTGGACGGTGCCGCGTACGACCTCGACCTGACCGGCGCCGTACTGGAGTACCTGGACCTCTCCGGCCGCCGGATCGGCGGGCTGCTGCTGCGGTACGCGGCGCTCTACAGCAGCACCAATCTCAGCGGCTGCGTGATCACCGGCCGCGCCTACTTCACCACCGCGGGTACGGAAGACGGCCGGCAGATCGGCTACTTCCGTTGCCGGGGCGCGAAATTCCTCGACCACGCGTGGTTCAGCGGCACCAAGTTCAGCGAGAAGGCCGACTTCACCGAGACCGTCTTCAGCGGCCGCACCACGTTCAAGGACGCGGTGTTCGCCAAGGAGGCCGTGTTCACCGGCGCTTCCTTCGACGGCTCACTGGACCTGAGCCGCACGTCCTTCCAGGGCCACACCGAGCTGGACTTCGCGCGGGAGCCAGAGCGGCCTTCGCTGTACAACACCAAAGTGCAGTCCACAAAGGACGTCATCCTGCCGCAGGACTGGGAACTGGAACCGCTCCCCGACGGGTCCGCACGCCTGACCGAGCGAAAGGGGCCGCCCCCGGAAACCCGGGAACGGCCCCTCTAGAACAAACTTCAGTCGAACAGCGCGGGCAGCGTGCTCTCGAAAGCGGTCCGCAGCTCGTCCAGCGTGAACTCGGTGATGCCCTGCAGCTCCAGGGCGCCGGACTCCGGGTCGACCACGCCGGTCTTGCGCCACGGCAGGCCGCGCGCGGTGCACATCTCGGTGAACCGCAGCTCCTCGGTGCGCGGCACGGCCACCAGCACCCGGCCCGCGGACTCGGAGAACAGCTGCACGAACGGGTCCTGGTCGGCGTCGAGGAACACGCGCGCGCCGCACTGTCCGATGAGGACGGTCTCGACGAGCGCCTGCGCCAAGCCGCCGTCGGAGAGGTCGTGCGCGGCGGAGATCATCCCGTCGCGCGAGCCGGCCACCAGGATCTCGCCCAGCAGCTTTTCGCGGGCCAGGTCCACGCGCGGGGGCACGCCGCCGAGGTGGCCGTGCAGCTCGCGGGCCCAGGCCGAGCCGTCCAGCTCGTCGTGGGTGTCGCCGAGCAGCAGCAGCGTCTCGCCGGCCTCCGCGCCGATGCCGGTCGGGATGCGGCGGGTGACGTCGTCGATCACGCCGAGCACGCCGATCACCGGGGTGGGCAGGATGGCCGTCGAACCGGTCTGGTTGAAGAAGCTCACGTTGCCGCCGGTGACCGGGATGCCCAGCTCGACGCAGCCGTCGGCGATGCCGTGCACGGCCTGCTCGAACTGCCACATCACGGCCGGGTCGGTCGGGGCGCCGAAGTTCAGGCAGTCCGAGACCGCGACCGGGGTCGCGCCGCCGGTGACCACGTTGCGGTACGCCTCGGCCAGCGCCAGCTGCGCGCCGCGGTACGGGTCGAGGTAGACGAACTTCGAGTTGCAGTCCGTGGCCACCGAGACGCCGCGGCCGCTGGACTCGTCGATCCGGATCATGCCGGAGTCCGACGGCTGGGCGAGCACGGAGTTGCCGCGCACGTAGCGGTCGTACTGCGAGGTGACCCATTCCTTCGACGCCTGGTTCGGCGACGAGATCAGCTTCAACAGGTCCGCGCGCAGCTCGTCCGGAGTGGACGGACGCGGCAGGTTCGCCGAGGTGTCCGCGATCAGGGCGTCCTGAGTGGACGGACGCTGGATCGGCCGGTCGTACACCGGGCCCTGGTGCGCCACGGTGTGCGCCGGGACGTCGACCACGACCTCGTCGTGCCAGGTGATCACCAGGTGCTCGCCGTCGGTGACCTCGCCGATGTCGGTGGCGATCACGTCCCACTTGCGGCACACGGCCATGAACGCCTCGACGTTCTCCGGCGAGACGACCGCGCACATGCGCTCCTGCGACTCGCTGGAGAGCACCTCGGCCGGCGTCATCCCGGTGGCGCGCAACGGAACGCGGTCGAGGTAGATCTGCATGCCGCCGTCACCCGCGGCCGCCAGCTCCGAGGTCGCGCAGGACAGCCCGGCGCCGCCGAGGTCCTGGATGCCGACGACCAGCTCCTCCTTGAACAGGTCGAGGCAGCACTCGATCAGCACCTTCTCGGTGAACGGGTCGCCGACCTGCACGCTCGGCAGCTTGCGGCGCCCGGCCGCCGACTCGTCGCCGGAGAAGGTGTCGCTGGCCAGCACGGAGACGCCGCCGATGCCGTCGAGGCCGGTGCGCGCGCCGAACAGGATGATCTTGTTGCCGGTGCCCGAGGCGAACGCCAGGTGCAGGTCCTCGACCCGCATCGCGCCGACGCACAGGGCGTTCACGAGCGGGTTGCCCGCGTACGAGGGGTCGAACACCAGCTCGCCGCCGATGTTCGGCAGGCCCAGGCAGTTGCCGTAGCCGCCGACCCCCGCGACCACGCCGGGCAGCACGCGCTTGGTGTCCGGCGCGTCCGCGGGGCCGAAGCGCAGCGCGTCCGCCACCGCGAGCGGCCGCGCGCCCATGGCCATGATGTCGCGCACGATGCCGCCGACACCGGTCGCCGCGCCCTGGTACGGCTCCACATAGGACGGATGGTTGTGGCTCTCCACCTTGAACGTGACGGCCCAGCCCTCGCCGATGTCGACCACGCCGGCGTTCTCGCCGATGCCCGCGAGCATCTTCGACTTCATCTCGTCCGTGGCCGTCTCGCCGAAGTAGCGCAGGTGCTTCTTCGACGACTTGTACGAGCAGTGCTCGCTCCACATCACCGAGTACATCGCCAGCTCGGCGTCGGTGGGACGGCGGCCGAGGATCTCGCGGATCCGCGTGTACTCGTCTTCGGCGAGGCCGAGTTCGAGGTACGGCTGCGTCGCTTCCGGGGTCTCCGCGGCGCGCGCGGTGGTGTCAACGGTGCTGGTCACGGTGTCCGTGTCAGGGTTCGCCACGGGCTCAAGACTACGTGTTGGCCAGGTCACCCCCGCAGTAAGGGCTCGTGAATGTTTATGACGGTTCTAACCGTCCTGAACACTCACGAGCCCGTCCGTTCGCCAGGGGATAAATCGGTCGCGCCGGCGGTGGCGGGCCGCTTACCGTTGGCAATCGTGCTTTCCGCCACGTACCCCTTCCCGACACCGCGGCTGCCCGAGCGGCCGACGGCCGGACGCCTGCTGCTCGCGATGCTGCGCACGCGGCCGTGGCTGGTGCTCACGGCCGCCGTCACCGGCTCGCTGTGGTCGCTGCCGAGCGCGCTGCTGCCGCTGGTGATCGGCCGCGGCGTGGACGCGATCGCCGCGGGCGACACCGGCGCGCTCTGGCGGTGGGCGCTGGTCGCGGCCGGGCTCGGCGTGGTGCAGGCGCTCTTCGGCACGTGGCTGCACTTCGTCTCGTACGGCCTGTGGCTGCACGGCGCGGGCACCACGCAGCGGCTCGTGACGTCGCACACCACGCGGCTCGGCGCCGTGCTGCGCGAGGCGACGACCACCGGCAACGTGGTCGCGGTCACGTCCTCGGACATCAACTGGATCGGCAACACCTTCGAGGTGATCGGCCGGACGGTGGGCTCGGTGGTCGCGTTCGTGGTGATCGGCGTCGCGATGCTGTCCTCGTCGCCGCTGCTCGGCATCGTCGCGCTGGTCGGCGTGCCGCTGGCGGTGCTCGGCATCGGGCCGCTGCTGCGGCCGCTGCAGAAGCGCAAGACGGTGCAGCGCGAGAACCTCAGCGAGGTCAACGCGCTGGGCGCCGACATCGTGTCCGGCCTGCGGATCCTGCGCGGGGTCGGCGGCGAGCGGCGGTTCCTGAAGCGGTTCCGCGCGGCGAGCCAGCTGGTGCGCCGGTCCGGCGTCGAGGTCGGGCGCAGCGAGGCGTGGCTGGCGGCCGCGGCGATCGTGCTGCCGGGCCTGGTCACGGTGGCGATCACCTGGCTGGGCGCGCGGCTCGCGCTCGACGGGACCATCGGCGTCGGCGAGCTGGTGGCGTTCTACGGCGTCTCGGCGTTCCTGGTCGTGCCGGTGGACACCGCGACGGAGGCGGTCAGCGCGCTCAGCTCGGGCACGGTGTCCGCGCGGAAGATCTGCGTCCTGCTGTCCCTGCGGCCGAAGCTGGCCGAGCCCGCTTCGCCGGTGCCGTTGCCCGAGGGGCGGCTGGACCTGGTCGACACCGAGAGCGGCATCCGCGTCGCACCCGGCCGGCTGACCGTGGTCGACCTCGGCGCCGAGGCGGAGGCGATCGCCGAGCGGATGGCGCGCTTCGCCGACGCCGCCGAGGGCGAGAGCGTGCTGATCGGCGGCGTGCCCGCGGACCAGGTCGCGCTGGCGGAACTGCGTGCCCGCGTGGTGTTCGCGCACAACCAGGACATCTGGTTCTCCGGCGTGTTGCGCGACCAGCTGACTCCCGCCCGGCCGGGCGACGTCGGCGTCACCGAGGCCCTGTACGCGGCCGACGCCGACGACATCGTGGAGGCCCTGCCCAAGGGCGTCGACGAGGTGATCGGCGAACGCGGCCGGGAGGTGTCGGGCGGCCAGCGGCAACGGCTGAGCCTGGCACGGGCCCTGGCCGTGGACGCCGATGTGCTGCTGCTCGACGAGCCGACTTCGGCCGTCGACGCGCACACGGAAGCAAGGATTACCCAGCGCGTCGCCGAGCTGCGGCGCGGACGGACGACCGTCGTCTTCAGCCAGAGTCCACTGTGGATTCACGTGGCGGACGACGTGGTGAGCGCGAAGGCGGTGACGGTGTGAAAAGGCTCCCCCTGGCCTCGCGGCGCGAGGTCCGGCGCTGGGTGGTGAGCACGGCGTCCGAGCATCGCCGCGAGTTCACCGTGATGCTCGGCCTGTTCTTCCTGGCCACGCTGATCGGGCTGGCCGGGCCGCAGCTGCTCGGCCTGCTGGTCGACGGCGTGGTCAGCGGCAGCAGCACCACCCGCGTCGACCTGCTGGCCGGCGGCTTCATCGTGGTGCTCGTGCTGCAGGCGCTGGCCAAGAAGGCGGCGCGGCTGCGCGGGCGGATGTTCGGCGAGCGCGTGCTGGCGCAGACCCGCGAACGGTTCGTGACGAACGCGCTGGACCTGTCGCTCGGCACCGTTGAGGCGGCCGGCACGGGCGACCTGCTCAGCCGCGCGACGAGCGACATCAGCCGGCTGGACCACGCCGTGCGCTTCGCCGCGCCGGAGATCCTGATCGCCGCGGTGACGGTGCTGCTCACGACCGTGGCGATGATCTTCACGTCGCCGCTGCTCGCGCTGGGCCTGCTGGTGGCCGTGCCGCTGCTGGTACCGGTGAACGTCTGGTACCAGCGGCGGATCCCGTCGCGGATGGCGTGGATGCTCGACCGCTGGGGCGACCTGCAGTCGGCCACCCACGAGACGGTCGAGGGCGCGCGGACCACGGAGGCGCTGGGCCTGGCCGAGCGGCGCATCCGCACCGGCACCGACGCGCTCGACCAGGCCGTGCTCGGCGAGCGGCGGATGCGGGCGTTGCAGCTGCGCTGGCTGCCCTCGCTGGAGATCAGCTACGTGCTGCCGATCGCGGTGATGCTGCTGATCGGCACGTTCGCGTACAGCCGCGGCTGGGCCGGTCTGGGCACGATCACGACCATGCTCGCGTACGCCCAGGCCATGACCGCGCCGCTGAACGAGGCGCTGTTCTGGATGGAAGACCTGCAGGTGGCGCTGGCCGCCGCGCGCCGGATCCTCGGCGTGAAGCCGTCTTCGTCGACCGAGGCGAAAGACGCGTCGGTGCCGCGCGGGCGGGACATCACCGTCGAGGACGTCCGCTTCGGCTACACCGAGGACCGCGAGGTGCTGCACGGCATCGACCTGCGGGTGCCGCGCGGCGAGCGGCTGGCGATCGTCGGGCCCTCGGGCGCGGGCAAGTCGACCCTCGGCCGGCTGCTGGCGGGCATCTCGGCGCCGACCGCGGGGTCCATCCGCGTCGGCAGCACCGAGGTGTCCACGCTGGCGGACGACGTCCTGCGCGGCGAAGTCCTGCTGCTCACCCAGGAGCACCACACGTTCTCCGGCACGCTGCGGGAGAACCTGTCGCTGCCCGCCCGCCGCGACGGGGGCGACTGGACGGACGAGGAGCTGACCGCCGCGCTGGCCTCGGCCGGGGCGGCGGAGTGGGCGGCGGCGCTGCCGGACGGGCTGGACACGAAGCTCGGCTCAGGCGCGTACGCCGTGCCCGCGGGCCTGGCGCAGCAGCTGGCGCTGGCCCGCGTCGTCCTGGCCGACCCGCACACGCTGGTCCTGGACGAGGCGACGTCGCTGCTGGACACCGGCTCGGCGCGGGAGCTGGAACGTTCGCTGAACGCGGTCCTCGCGGGCCGCACGGTGATCGCGATCGCCCACCGCCTGCACACGGCGGCCGCCGCGGACCGCGTGGCCGTGGTCGAGGGCGGGCGCATCACGGAACTCGGCTCGCACGCGGAGCTGATGGCCGCGGGCGGCCCGTACGCCCGGCTGGTGGCGGCCGCGGGCTGAGTCCGTGAGGAATGCCGGTGGCGGTCTCGGCGTTGGTTCGGTTCGAACCGATCTCACGGGGGTGTGTATGGCGGTCATGACCGTGACCGAACGCGAGAAGTTCCTGGCCGAGCCGCATGTGGGGGTGCTCGCCGTGGCGCGCGACGGACGGCCGCCGCTGGCCGTGCCGATCTGGTACTACTACGAGCCGGGCGGCGAGCTTCTGCTGTGGACCGATCGGGACTCGGCGAAGGGACGGGCGATTCAGGCCGCCGGGGAGCTGAGCCTTTCGGTACAGCAGGAGACCCGGCCGTACAAGTACGTGACGGTCTCCGGGCCGGTGGTGGCAGCCTCGGAGGCGCCCACCGACGCCGAGGCGTTCCGGATCGCCGCCCGTTACTCGCCGGACGACGAAGCGTGCGCGTTCGTGGACGGCAGGCTCAACGAGGGCTCGGTGCTGATCCGCGTGCGGCCGGAGAAGTGGCTCTCCTCCGATCACAGCAAAGCCTGAGGCGCCAACGAAAAAGGCCTCGCATCCGGACGTACCGGTGCAAGGCCTTTCTCGTGGGGCTCAGATCTTCGCGAGTGCGTCCACCGCGCTGTAGAACATGCCGAGACCGTCGTCCGAAGGGCCGGTCAGCGCGTCGATCGCGTGCTCGGGGTGCGGCATGAGGCCGACGACGCGGCCGCTCTCGCTGCGGATGCCCGCGATGTCGTTGCGGGAGCCGTTGGGGTTGCCGCCGACGTAGCGGAACACCACGCGCCCCTCGGCCTCCAGCTCGTCCAAAGTGGACTGCTCGGCCATGTAGCAGCCGTCGTTGTTCTTCAGCGGGATGAGGATCTCCGCACCCTGCTCGTACCGCGTGGTCCAGGCCGTCTCGTTGTTCTCGACGCGGAGCCACTGGTCGCGGCAGACGAAGTGCAGGCCGACGTTGCGGATCATCGCGCCGGGCAGCAGGCCGGCCTCGCAGAGGATCTGGAAGCCGTTGCAGATGCCGAGCACGGGCATGCCCTTGCGGGCCGCCTCGATCACCGACGTCATCACCGGCGCGAAGCGCGCGATCACGCCGGCGCGCAGGTAGTCGCCGTAGGAGAAGCCGCCGGGGACGACCACGCCGTCGACGCCGTGCAGGTCGTCGTCGGCGTGCCACAGGGGCACGGCCTCGGCGTCAGCGTAACGGACCGCGCGCGCGGCGTCGCCGTCGTCCAGGGTGCCGGGGAAGGTGATGACGCCGATTCGGGCGCTCACGCGTCCACCCGCCGGATCGTCCACTGCTCGATCACGGGGTTGGCGAGGAAGCCCTCGGCGATCTTGGCGAGCGTCTCGTCGTCGACGGAATCGTCGACCTCGAGCTCGAAGTGCTTGCCCTGGCGCACTTCCGCGACCCCGCTGAAGCCCAGCCGCGGCAGCGCGCGGGCCACCGCCTGGCCCTGCGGGTCGAGGATCTCGGGTTTCGGCATGACGTCGACGACGACTCGGGCCACGGCAGGCTGCTCCTTATTCACGCAGGTCGTGGGTACGGCCCGAGCCTACTTGACCGGTCAGGGCCCCCGCCCGACCGGTGCCGGGCGCCGTACGACTGGCCACGGCGGCACGCCAGGAGGATGCTGCTCGCGGGGCCTTTCCCCAGGCCGCGGGCTGGGCCATGATGAGTCGTTGGCAGTACGTCAACATGAGCAGCTGGAGGCATCGTGGCCGGTCAGGAGTCCTTCGACTACGTCATCGTCGGAGCGGGCAGCGCGGGGTGCGTGCTGGCCGCGCGGCTGAGCGAGGACCCGTCGGCGCAGGTGCTGCTGCTCGAGGCCGGCGGCGAGGACACCGCCGACGAGATCCACATCCCGGCTGCGTTCCCGTCGCTGTTCAAGACCCGCTGGGACTGGAACTACGAGACCGTCGAGCAGAAGCACACCGGCAAGCCCGCCTACTGGCCGCGCGGCAAGATGCTCGGCGGCAGCTCGTCCATCAACGCGATGATCTACATCCGCGGCAACCGCGCCGACTACGACGGCTGGCGCGATGCCCACGGCGCCACCGGCTGGGGCTGGGACGACGTGCTGCCGTACTTCAAGCGCGCCGAGGGCAACCAGCGCTTCGACGGCCCCCTGCACGGCACCGACGGCCCGCTGAACGTCGAGGACCGCCGCTTCACCCACGAGCTGTCGAGCGCCTGGGTCGACAGCGCGGTGGACTGGGGGCTCAAGCGCAACGAGGACTTCAACGGCGAGACGCAGGAGGGCGCGGGCGTTTACCAGGTCACGTGCAAGCGCGGCCGCCGCTGGTCCACCGCCGACGCCTACCTGCGTCCCGCCATGTCGCGGCCGAACCTCACCGTGCGCACCCACGCGCAGACGACGCGTGTGGTCTTCGAGGGCACCCGCGCGGTCGGTGTGTCCTATATGGACAAAGGAGTCGAGGTGACGGCGCGCGCCTCGGCCGAGGTGCTGCTGTCCGGCGGCGCGGTGAACTCGCCGCAGCTGCTGATGCTGTCCGGCGTCGGACCGGCCGAGCACCTGCGTGAGCTGGGGATCGACGTGGTGGCCGGGCTCAGCGGCGTCGGCGACAACCTGCACGACCACCCGGCCGCCGGGATCATCTGGTCCACCAAGGGCACCACGGACCTGGTCAGCGCGGCCACCCCGGCCGGGCTCGTGCGTTACCAATTGACGCGGCGCGGCCCGCTCGCGTCGAACATCGGCGAGGCCGGCGCGTTCTTCTCCACCCGCGACGGCCTGCCCGGCCCGGACATGCAGGTGCACGTCGCCCCGACGCTGTTCTACGACAACGGCATGCGCGAGCCCACGATGCCCGGCTTCACCTCCGCGGCCACCCTGGTCGACGTCGCCAGCCGCGGCCGGCTCCGGCTGAAGTCCGCGAACCCGATGTGGAAGCCGGAAATCGACCCGGCGTACTACTCGGAGCCGATCGACCTGGACATCATGAAGTCCGCCCTGCGCTCGCTGATCGAGATCGGCCGCTCGGGCCCGCTCGCGCGGTTCCTGGACAAGCCCTTCCTGCCGGCCACGCACGAGCTGTCGGACGACGCGCTGACCGACCACATCCGCGAGAACACCCAGACGCTGTACCACCCGGTCGGCACCTGCTCGATCGGCTCGGTGGTCGACCCGGACCTGCGCGTGCGGGGCGTGGAAGGCCTGCGCGTCGTCGACGCTTCGGTGATGCCGGTGGTACCGCGCGGGAATACGAACGCGCCGACGATCATGATCGCGGAGAAGGCTGCTGATTTGATCCGTTCGGCTTAGCTCCGAACCGCAAGGACTTGTGAGTGTTCAGAACGGTTGGAACCGTCCTGAACACTCACGAGTCTTCAACGGGAGTCCGCGATCGCACCCCGGCAGATTTCCTGCAGCCGGTCCGCCAGGCCCAGCTGGGTCCGCAGGTCTTCCGCCCCTGGCACGTGATTGAGGTCGAAGAAGACCTCCTCGACGCCCACGGCAGCGAGGCGGCCGATGTCCTTGGTGAGCTGGTTCCAGCTGCCGGTGGCGAGCTGGCGTCCGTCCTCCGGCAGATCCGCGTCGTCCGGGGTGAGTTCGATATTGGCGCGGACGATTGTGGGCAGGTCCCAGGCTTCGCGGCCGCTCGATTTCGCCGCGGCCCGAACGAGATTCCGCATCTCGACGAGGTTGTCGACGGGGACGGCAGTCGGGTTGAAACCGTCGGCGAGCCGCCCCACGCGGTCCAAGGACTTCGGGCTGAAGCCGCCGCCCATCACGATCGGCAGCGGATCCTGGGCCGGCTTGGGACCGAGGATCGACGCCGGAATCGTGTAGTACTCGCCGGAGAACTCCACCGGATCGGGACCCCAGACCGCTCGTAACGCCTGAACCGCTTCTTCGGCCATCCGGCCGCGGTGGCGCATCGGTGCTCCGGCGGCATCGAACTCGTCGGCCGACCAGCCGAGCCCGACGCCCACGGTCACCCGGCCGTGCGAGAGCTGGTCCAGTGTCGCGAGCCGTCGGCCCAGCAGCACGGGGTTGTAAAAGGGCAGGTTGAGCACGCTCACGCCGAGCCGGATCCGCTCGGTGATGGCGGCCGCGTAGGTCAGGACGGTCAGGTGCTCGAACACCCTCTTGTTCTGCGGGCCGAGCCGGCCGTGGGAATTCCCCGGGTAGGGCGTTTTCGGTTCGACGGGATAGAGCATCCGGTCGGCGGTCCACAGGGAATCCCAGCCGTTCCGCTCTGCGTACAACGCGAAGTCCCGGATGTTCCCGGCGGTCGCTTGCTCTCCCAGATGCGGGAGATTCAGGCCGATCTTCATGGCTTCGGTCCCTTTCAGCGGGGGTCGACGCGGAGGGAGAAGGAGTAGCTCTTCACGCCGTGGGCGCCCAGGCCCATCAGCAGCAGGCCGGTTTCCTCCAGCCGCCGGGCCATTCCGAGCAGACCGGTGTCCAGCGGGCGCATCCCGATGCTCGTGATGAACGCCGAAACGCGCGCCTTGGCCTGCTCGTCGTCGCCGGCGATGAACACGTCCAGCGGATGGCCTTCACCGGTATCGGCGGCCAGGACGTTGCCGAAGATCGTGTTGAACGCCTTCACGACGTGCGCGCTGGCGGGCGCGGCCTTGGCGATCTCCTCCGCGGCCGAGGTTCCGTCCGGGACGAGGAGTTCGGTGAAGCCGGGCGCGAAGGGATTGCTGATGTCCACGATGACCTTGCCCGCCAACGCATCCCCGTACTGGCTGACGACCGCCGCGGCGCCGGCGTACGGCACGGCCAGGATCACGATGTCACCGGCCGGAACGGCGCCGAAGGTCCCCGCCGTGGCCCCGCCTAGCGTGCGGGCCAGCTCGGCGGCCTTGGCTGGGTCGCGGCCGACGACTTCGAGGGGGTGACCGCTCTGGCGCGCGCGGGCGCCCAGGACGCGAGCCATGCCGCCCACGCCGATGATGCTGATGCTGCCCACGGTTCGTCCTGCTTTCGGTAGTGCGTGTTCCGTCAAGCAGTCCAACCGCGGGTGCGGAGCCACCCTTCCCGTCTTGGAATCGATATAAATACCAATAATGATAAATTCTGATTATGCCAACACTGAGGGCGCTCGAGTGCCTGCTCGCCACCGCCGAACTGGGGTCGGTGACTCGCGCCGCGCACCACCTCCACCTCTCACAACCGGCGATCTCCCACCAACTGGCCGCTCTCGAACGAGAGGCCGGGACCGCGCTACTGATCCGCGACCGCCGTGGAGTGCGCCTCACCTCGGCCGGACGCGCCGCTCTCGCCGAAGCGCGGCGAGCTGTGGACGCGGCCGAGGACGCCATCCGGCTCGCCCGCGCAGCCGGGGAGGGCGTCGGCGGCACCGTCCGTGTGGAGTGCGCGCAAAGCCTGACGGTCGGGTTGCTGGCTCCCGTACTGGCGGACTGGCACCGCGACCGCCCCGACGTCACGATCTCGTTCCGTGAAAGCACAAATCTGGAAAAGAGCTTCGCGACGCTGGAGTCCGGCGAGACCGACCTTTTGCTGTTCGCCGACCCTGGGAAAACGGAACTCACGACGACCACCGTCGCCGAAGAAGAGATCGTCGTGGCCCTCCCTGCGTCGCATCCGCTGGTCGCCCGCCCGGCCATCCGGCCGCGGGAACTACAAGGCGAGCCGTTTGTCCACTTCACTGCCGAAAACGGGCTGGGCAGCTGGATCGAGGAGCGCCTCGACGAGGTCGACCTGCGGAAATCGGTGGTGGCCCGCACTGCCGTGACGACCCATGCGCCCCAGCTGGCGGCCACCGGGCTGGGCGTGACCGTCGTCCCGATCAGCGCCATCACCGCCGGGTTCCCCGGGGTGATCCGGCCGTTCGAACCACGATGGCGACGACGTCTGGTCGCGATGACCGCCACCTCGCGTGACCCGCTCATCGCGCGGCTGGTCGGCGATCTTCGCGCCGCGGGCCTGCGGGTACCGGACGATGTTGCCCAGCAGTTGACTTCGGCCAAGGCTTGACTCCGTGGCCGTCAGGCCGAATGTTCCGAGCACAGGCACTTCACGCCTGTTTCGAGCCATTCCCGGCCGGCCCATTCGGGGTGACGCTGGATCATCAACGCCGAAATCTCCTCGACGATCGCCTCCTCGCTCATCGCCGAATCGCGGCGGGTCCAGGTTTCGTCGCGGAGCAGGGTGAGGTAATCGCGGACGTCGGTGAGCAGTCCGGCGTCGCCGATGGCGCCGTGACCGGGGACGACAACCCGCGGCGGCTCGGCGGCCAGCCGCTGCATCACCGCGAGCCAGCGGGTACCCGAAACGTCGACGTCGTGCGGCGGGAACCACGGGAAGATCGCGAACTGGCCCGCTTCCACCAGGTCTCCGGTGAATAGGACGTCCGCGTCGGGCACCTTCACCACCTGGTCACCCCGGCTGTGCGCACGGCCGGTGGCGCGGAGCTGCACCAGGCGGCCGCCCAGGTCCAGGTCGTACGCCTGGTCGTAGACGACGTCGGGCTGCACCAGTTCGACGCCCTCCAGCCTGCGCGCGACGACGTCGCCGAGTCCCCGGAACATCTCGAGGTAACCGGGGCCTTTTGTCTTGAGGTCGTCGGCTTGGGCCTGGTTGATCAGGAACGTCGCCTCGCCCGCGAAGGTCTGCGCACCGAATGCGTGTTCGGGGTGGAAATGGGTTGTCGTCAGATAGATCTTGCGACCGCGCGCGTAGTCCTCCGCGAATTTCCGCACGATTTCCGCATTGCTCGGGCCCATTCCAGTTTCGACGATCAGCACTGCTTCATTGCCACCGATGATGCCGATATTCGGAACGAGTTGAACATTCCGGTCCGGAATCACCACCAGATCCCGGGCTATCTCCTGGGCGGTCTCCACTCGCACGACGGGATCTGACGACACTGGTTCGGCCATGACAATTTCTCCCCGTGACAAACGAGTCTGCGATCCGCCCTCGGACACGGGCGGCGGCTGCGTCGGATCAACCTGCGTCCAGTCCATCGCGGGCTCGCGGGGTTGTCCAAGTCCGATTCCGTGCCGCCGATACCGTCCGAGTATCGTCGCCGGTGATGGACTTACGCGAGCTACGTTATTTCGTGGCGGTCGCCGAGGAGCTGCATTTCGGCCGGGCGGCCACGCGGCTGAACATGACCCAGCCGCCACTGAGCCGGGCCATCAAACAGCTCGAGACGGAACTCGGCCAGGTCCTGCTGCACCGCTCGCCCAGCGGGGTGGCGCTCACCGCCGCCGGCTCGTCGCTCTACGACGAGGCACGCACCTTGCTGGCACAGGCCGACCGAGTGCGCACCCGGGTCGCCGCGGCGGCCGGCGCGGCCACCATCACCGTCGGCACCCTCGCCGACAGCGCCGAGCAGGTCGGCACCCGGCTCGCCGCCGCGTACCGCGAACGTCATCCCGGGCTGCACGTCCGGATCCGGGAGGCGGACCTGACCGACCCGACCGTCGGGCTGCGAAGCGGCCAGGTCGACGTGGCCCTCACCCGCGCACCCTTCGACGAAACCGGCATTGTCACCCACGTGCTGCGCACCGACCCGATGGGCGTGGTCCTCCGCGCGGACGATCCCTTGGCCGGCCGGGAAAGCCTCCACTCCGACGACCTCGCCGACCGTCTGTGGTTCCAGCTACCGGAGGGCACGGACCCGATCTGGCGCGCGTACTGGCGCGGCCCGGCCGGCCCACTCCAGGATGGACCGGTCGTGCGGACGGTCCATGAGTGCATGCAAGCTGTTCTGTGGAACGGATCCGTGGGGGTGACGCCACTTGTCCACAAGCTGCCCGCGGGGCTCACCGCGGTGCCGTTGGTGGACATGTCGCCGAGCGACCTGGTCGTCGCCTGGGTGGGCGCCAACCCTGGGCCGCTGATCCGTTCTTTCGCCCAGATCGCCGCGGCGGTTTACCGATCGGCGGCTTCTGGTTAGGCCCAGCCCAGATCTCGACCCAACTATCCACGCCAGGTCTGACCCAAGCACTTCTCCACAGCTAGGCACGGCCCATCCCAGCTATCGATCTTGGGTCCGACCCACCCAGTTCTCCGCGACTCGGCGGCCCTCGTCCCATGGTCCACCACGGTCACCCATCCACCAAGGCCATCTATCCACTTAGGTCAGTTGGCCGCCGCGGCGGGCTGGGTCCGGCCTAGCCCAGATCTCTGAGGTTAGGCGGAACCCACCCAGTTGCCCACAGGTAGGTCCGACCTAACCGACCATCCACAGGGTGATTCACTCCAGACGACTGTCCACATGTGATCAAACTGTCCACATGTGGATCGATCCTGGCCGGTCGTCCACCGGCGGGTTCGACCTAACGAAGCTTGCGGAGCGCCTCGGGGGTCAGGTCGGCGAGCGTGGGGTAGCCGTCGACGGCCATGATGAGGTCGGCTTCGGCCAGGAGAGTGCGGAGGACGTGGACAACTCCGTCCGCGCCGTCCAAGGCCAGGCCCCAGGCATACGGGCGACCGACGCCGACCGCGGTGGCGCCCAAAGCCAGGGCCTTGACCACGTCGGCGCCCGAGCGAACACCCGAGTCGAACAGAACCGGGACGTCGCCGGCCGCCTCGGCCACACCCGGCAGGCAGGCCAGGGCCGGGAGCCCACCGTTGGCCTGGCGGCCGCCGTGGTTGGAGCAGTAGATCCCGTCCACGCCACCGTCGATGGCCCGGCGCGCGTCGTCGGGGTGCTGGATGCCCTTGACGATCAGCGGGAGCTTCGTCAGCGACCGCAGCCACGGCAGATCGTCCCAGGTCAGCGGGCTGCCGAAGAGCTGCGCCCACAGGCCGACGGCCGCCATCGGGTCCTCCTCCGGCGCCTTGCCGAGGAGCTTGCGGAAGACCGGGTCGGTGAAGTAGTTGGCGAGACAGTGCCCGCGCAGCTGGGGAAAGTTGGCGGTGGACAAGTCGCGCGGGCGCCAGCCCGTGACCCAGGTGTCGAGCGTGACCACGATGCCCTTGAACCCCGCCGCCTCCGCGCGTTGGACCAGCGACGCCGCCAGATCCCGGTTGGTCGGGGTGTAAAGCTGGAAAAACCCAGGCGTGTCACCGAATTCGGGGACGACCTGCTCCAGCGGGTCGACGGTGAGCGTCGAGGCGACCATCGGCACGCCGGTCTTCGCGGCGGCGCGGGCGGTCGCGAGGTCGCCGTGGCCGTCCTGCGCGCAGATCCCGATGACACCCACCGGCGCAAGGAAAAGCGGGCTCGGCAGTTTCAGGCCGAACAGGTCGACCGAGAGGTCACGTTCCTTGGCACCGACGAACATCCGCGGGACGAGCCCCCAGTCGCCGAACGCCTCGACGTTGCCGCGCTGGGTCGCCTCGTCACCGGCACCACCAGCCACATAGGACAGTACCGACGGCGGAAGTGCCTGGGCCGCACGGGTTTCCAGCTCGTTGTAGACCATCGGCAGGGTCGGAACCCGGCCGGTGAGCCCGGCGAAGTAAATCTCGTTCTGGAAGTCGCCGAAGGATGAAGGGCGGGTCATCGTGCTCTTTCTATTCGGTCCGCACCCGGCAAGGTGCGGCGCACCACGGCCGGCGGCCCGGTCAAGATGGGTCGAACCCACCTGGCCGAGGCCGCCGGCCGCGTCTGGCTTCCGGTCAACGTGCGGAAATGACTGGGTCGGACCTAACGCTTGCCGTGCAGGATGGTGATCAGTTTGACCACCAGCGCGTCCGTGGATTCCTTGCGGCTGAAGGAAGTCAGCGTCAGCGGCGCGGTGAAACGCTGCCGGGCGACCGCCTTCGGCCGGGCGAACTCACGCAGGCCTTCCGGGCCGTGGATCCGGCCGAAGCCAGAGTCGCCGACGCCGCCGAACGGCAGCGAGGCGATGCCGGCGAAGGAAAGCGGCGCGTTGATGGCCGTCATGCCGGTACGGAGCCGGCTCGCGAGTTCCATGCCGCGCGACTTCGAGAACACGGTCGAGCCCAGGCCGTACTTGGTGGCGTTGGCTTTGTCCACAGCCTCGTCCATGTCGTGGACCTTGGCGATCGTCACGGTCGGGCCGAAGGTCTCCTCGCGCACGGCCTCCGAGTCCTCGGGCACGTCCACCAGCACGGTGGGCTGGGCATAACGATCGCCGACGGAGTCGACGCCCCCGAGCACCGCGCGGCCGCCTCGTTCGATGGCGTCGGCGATGTGGCGACGGATCACCGCGAGCTGCGAAGGCATCGTCACCGGGCCGTACTGCGCGTCCTCGTCGGAGCCCGCACGGATGTCGCGCGACTTTTCCACAACCTTGGCCACGAACTCGTCGTGCACCCGTTCGTGGACGTACACCCGCTCGACGCCGATGCAGGTCTGGCCGGAGTTCGAAAAAGCGCCCCACACGGTGGCTTCGGCGGCGGCGTCGAGGTCGGCGTCCGCGTCGACGAGCACCGGGTCCTTGCCGCCGGCCTCGATCACGACCGGAGTGAGCGTCTGGGCCGCGGCCGCCATGATCTTCTTGCCGGTGGCGGTGGATCCGGTGAAGGCGATTTTGTCCACACCCGCGCTGACCAGCGCCGCGCCGGTCTCGCCGAAGCCCGTCACGAGTTGCAGCACCGGGTGCTCCGGGACGATCTCGTTGAAAGCATCCACAAGCCACTTACCCACACCCGGGGTGTACTCGCTGGGCTTGAACACCACGGCGTTGCCGGCCGCGAGCGCGTACACAATCGAGCCGAGCGGGGTGAACACCGGGTAGTTCCATGGGCCGATCACACCGACGACGCCGAGCGGCCGGTACTCCACCGTCGCCGCCTGGTTCGACATCAGCAGCCCGGCCGAACGGCGTTGCTTGCCGAGGATCTTGCGCGCGTGCTTGCCCGCCCACGCGATGTGCTCGATGGCCAGGACGCTCTCGAGCTGGGCGTCGGCGATCGGCTTCCCGGTCTCGTCGCGCACCACCTGGCACAGCTGCGGCAGGCGCCGGGTGATCACGCCCTTCCACTGCCGGAGCCGATCCGCGCGGCCGGCGTAGCCGAGGCCGTCCCACCACTCGCCCGCGGCGCGGGCCCTCTCGACGGCGGCGCGCACGTCGTCGGCGCTGTGCACCGGGTACGTGCCCACGACCTCGTCGGTCGCCGGGCTGAGCGAATCGAAGGTCTCGCCGACCGAAGTCGGCTTCGGCTGGACGGCGGTCATCGGCGTCTCCCCTTGCTCTCGGCTACGGCCCAGGCTACGAGGTTGCTGACGCAGTGCCAATACTCGCCCGAGACTCACCGCCAGCATCGCATCGGGGAGCGCCCGGGGAAAGGGCAGGCACGCCGTGCCCGGCTCACGCCCTTTGATGCTCGGTGCGCCGGGAGGGGCACAAGTGACTCACGTGACCACCGATGCGATGCCTCGCGGCTCGCCACGAACGGGCGACTACCGAGGCCACCATGTTCAAAGGTCCCTCACTCGGGTGACAGCGAACAGGGCCGCCGCGACGCCGGCCAGCGGCGCCATCCACAGCGGCAGCACCCCTACAGCCAGCGCCCCCAGCCCGAACCCACACGACTGCACCGTGAACGACAACGAAAACCCCTCCGACCGGCGCTTCTCCGGAAGCAGCCGCTGCATATTCACCGAGGCGACCGCCACGAGCGGCCCCGTCGCGACTCCCACCAGCACCACACCGACCACCAGCCCGGCCCACCCGAGATTCGCGGCGACAACCGTCCCACCCACGACGAAGCCGCCCAGAAACAGCCGGGGCCGGCCGACCTTCCCGCGCCACGCGTAGAAGGCGCTTCCCGCAATGCTCGCCCCGCACAACACGGCCACCACCAGCGGCGCCGCGGTGGCCGGAGCGCCAAGCCGCTGCACGAGAGGCAACGGCGCAACCTCGATCGTCGAGAGCAACAGCCCGACCGTGAACTGGCACGCCAACCACGGCAAACAACGCGCCAGAGGGACTTTTGCGCCGGAGGCATCCGGGACGACGGGCATGTCCCCGGCGGGTCGCGGCTCCACCGGCCGCTCGGCTTGGCGCGGCGGGTCCGGACGGTGCGCCGGGTCCGCCGGGATCGAGCGCAGTGCAGTTCGTGGGTCCTGGTCCGACCGCGAGTCGGCGGGCATCGCGCTGGATTGTGATGGATCCGCAGGTCGCGACGGGTCTGGAGACAGCAGTGAGTCGCCCGACCGCGACGGATCCGCAAGCCCCAGCCGGTCCGGAGACAACACAGGGGCGGCAGATCCCGGCGGCTCCGCAGGCGGCGGTGGCTCCGGAAGTCGTGGTCGGCGCGGGGGCGCCGGGGTGGCGGAGAGGCGACGGGGCACCAGCAGGGCGGCGGCACAGCAGGCAATGGCCATGGCGGTCAGCGGGGTGAGCGGCCCCAGCAAGGCCAATCCGCCGACGATGGCGGGGCCGGTGACGAGGATGCCGTCCAGAAGCATTGCGTCGACCGCTACGGCGCGCGGGAGCAGGGCGTCGTTCACGGTGGTGGCCAGGAGTGAACGGAAGCCGCCGGAGAGGCCACCGCCCATGGCGCCGGGCAGGGCCACCAGCGCGATCAATGCCAGGAAGCTCGGCTGTGAGACCGGCGCGGTTCCCGCCAGGGCACCTGGGTGGGAGACCGGCGCGGTTTCCACGGGAACGCCTGGCGAGGGCATCGAGGAAGTTCCCGCCGACGTGCTCGCCCAGGCAGCGATGGCCAAGGCCGCCAGGCTAAGTGCGACTAGCAGCAGTGAGATGCGCAGGCCGCGGGCTGGGCCGATGCGGTCCAGTAGACGTCCGACGGGTAGGGCGCCCGCGGTCTCGGCCACCACGTACACCGCCATCATCACGCCGCCGAGGCGGTATGAGCCCGTGATGGACGTGGCCAGCCCAGTGAACGCCAACGGTGCCATCGCCCCGGGCAGTCGCGCCAGCTGCACACCCGCCGACCAGCGCCAATACGCTCGATGAGTCAGGAGAGCCATGGCTGAGAGCTTCACGTCGCCGCCCTCGGCCAGGACACTGATTCGGGTGAGGCCGAATCTTGGAGGTGCACACGGACGATGCTGGAGCTGGTGCTGAGCACAGCCGGGGTGCGGTTCGCGATCACGCCGCTGGAGGAGGCGCTCGGCGCTGTCCAAACCCTGCTCGGGATGCGGGGGCATCCGGCGCACCGGGCATGGGCTGCCGAGTTCGACAGTGGCAATCGCAACAACAGCAGCCGTGAAGCGAGCGAATTTGGAGCCCGCCGCAGCGCCAGCGACCGCGAGGACAGCGGTCTCGGGGCCCGCCGCGCAGCCGGCGCCAGCGAACTCGGAATCCGCCGCCAAGCTGGCAATCGTGGGGGCGGCGCGCGCGAGGCCGGCAGGCACGCCGCCAGCAGTCACGAAGTCGGCGATCTTGGCGGCCCCGGCGGCTTTGGCGAGCTTGTTGGATTCAGCGGACTTGGCGGCGATGGCGGACTTGGCGACTCTGCCGAGCTTGCTGGACTCGGCGGCGAGCTTGGCGACTCTGGCGGGCTTGGCGGTTTCGAGGACCTCATGATCCCCGAGTTGGCGGCCGTCCTTCGGGGGCGGCACTACGTCACCGAATTTCTCAGTCCGCCGCCGGATTCGCCGGAGACGAGTGTGGAGGCGCAGCTCGAGGCGGTGCGGCGCACGCCGCCGGAGCAGGTTGCGTTGGAGTTGGGGATGGTGGACGCCGATTTGCGGGTGCTGCCGTCTGATCCGGCCGTTGCCCGGGATGTGCTTGCCGATCAGCTGGAGATCGTGTGGCGTCGGCTGATTTCGCCGTGGTGGCCCCGGTTTCGGGAGGTGTTGGCTGCCGACATCCGGCACCGGACCCGGGTGCTCGGGGAGCACGGCGTCGCGGCGGTGTTCGAGGGGTTGCATCCGCGGGTGCGGGTGGCGGGCGACTCGGTGCTGGTGGACGTCGTCGCGCGGGAGCGGCTGGAGTTGGACCGGCGCGGGCTGCTGCTGGTGCCCGGTGTGTTCACCTGGCCGTCGGTGGGGGTGGTGACGGTTCCACCGTGGCAGCCGACGCTGCTCTACCCCGCCCGCGGCGTCGGCGAGCTGTGGACGGCGCGCACGGAGCCGCCGGACGCGCTGGCCGGGGTGCTCGGGCGGACCAAGGCGACGTTGCTCACGGCGCTGGACCGGCCCGCCTCCACCGCGGAGCTGGCCGAGCGGCTGGGCCTCGCCGCCGGGACCGTCTCCGCGCACCTCACGGCGCTGCGGGCGGCGGGGCTGGCCGCGTCCGCGCGCAGCGGGCACCGCGTGCTCTACCGGCGGACCGAGCTTGGCGACGCCCTTTGCGCAGGCATAGGGTGAAAGTGACCATGTGTGAAGGAGAATCCTGATGCGGATCGTCCATTTCGGACATGCCTGCGTACTGCTCGAGACCGACGGCGAGCGGATCCTGATCGACCCGGGCACGTTCTCGACCGACTTCGAGGGCGAGCGCGAGCTGTCGGCCGTGTTCATCACCCACCAGCACTTCGACCACATCGACGGCGAGCGGCTGCCGAAGGTGCTGGCGGCGAACCCCGGTGCGAAGCTGATCGTCGACCCGGGCTCGGTCGAGACGGTGGAGAAGCTCAACCTGCCGTTCGAAGTCGCGAACCCCGGTGACGCGCTCGAAATCGGCGCCACCGCGGTGAACGTCGTGGGCGGCGAGCACGCCGTGATCCACAGCGACATCCCGCGGATTCCGAACATCGGCTATGTGGTGGACCACGGCGCCTTCTACCACCCGGGCGACTCGTTTTTCGTGCCCGAGCAGAAGATCGACGTGCTCGGGCTGCCCACGGGCGCGCCCTGGCTCAAGGCGGGCGAGGCCGTGGACTTCCTGCGGGCCGTCGCACCGCGTCGCGCCGTGCCGATCCACGAAGCGGTGCTCGCGAACCCGGGCATGCACTACGGCCTGTTCGGCAACCTCTCGCCCGAGGGCACCGAGGTCAAGGTGCTCGAACGCGGCGAACTGACCGAAGTCTGACGCTCGACCGCCGCCGCCGCTGAGTTCGCGGCGGTGGCAGTGGGTGCTCGTGTACGTCGCCGCGTGCCTGGTCGGGCCGCTGCGGTGTGGCCTGCCCGAGAGACCCGGCCCGGCTGCGGCGCGGCCAGAACGGGAAACCCCGGGGCACACGCGGCGGTGCGGCCCAACGGGGAGGCCCGGCTCGAGCCGTGGCCTGGCCTGAAGCCAGATCCGACTCAGGCGGCGGCGGTGTGGCGCAGTGAGCCGTACGTGCTGCCGAAGGCGCGGTTCTCCAGGGCGACGTCGACGGCATCCAGGAAGGCTTGGCGCAGGCCGGGGCGGGCGAGGTCTACGGCGTCGATGTCCAGGCGGACCAAGCCGCCGCGGCGGGCGGCTCGGGCGGCGGCCAGGACGAGGGCGAAACAGCGGACCGTTTCGGTGCGATGGGACTGGCTGGCGAACTCCTGCACGCGGGCCCGCCGGACCTCGCCGGTCACCAGATCACGGACCGAGACGAGGTCCGCGCAGAGGGTGAAACCGTGTTCCCGCAAGGCTTGCAGCGTCCCGGACGAGGCGAGCCAGCGCGGCGGCGCGAAGCCGTCGACGGTGACGCCGGTACTGTCCAAAGCGGCCTTCGCGGCGATCAGGCGCAGGCGCGCCTCGTGCGCGGGCAGCGCGGCGAACTCGGCCTTGCGGCCCAGCTGCACGGCTCGGTGCGTCGGCGCGACGCGGTGGTCGTAGCCGTGCAGGAGAACGGAATCACCCGCGGCGGCGCGGCCTCGGACCCACGCAGTGACGGGTCCGCTCTCGGTTCGTGCGACGTGCAGGATGGAGAGCGGGACGCGGCGGCGTTCCAGCTCGGCCGCGAGGTCGGCGCAGCGGTGCAGCGTGCGCGGGGTGGTCCCGGACAGCGATACCAGCAGGCGTGCTTCCACAGAGACCATTGGGCCCGACGCCGGTGGCGGCCGCCTGACCACCCCGTGAACTACGCAGAAAAGACACGTGAGGCTTTGCCTTCCGACCAGGGCGGCTGGAGGAGGCGCCTACGCTTTCGCGCCTTCCAGCAGACGGCGGACGGCCACCGCGATACGGCCGCGGAGGTCGGGGTCCGTCACCTCTCCCTCGGCCACCGCGTGGCGGGGCACGGGGATGCGGGCGCAGGCCTCGTCGACGATTCGCGCGCCGGCGTAGGTGAGGACCTTCCGGAGGGAGTCGTGGGCGTCGGCGGCGCCGGTCGGGGCTGCGACGGAGGCGGCGTTGATCCACGCCACCGGCTTGCCGTAGACCTCGCCGCCGCCGACGGTCCAGTCCAGCAGGTTCTTGAACGAGCCGGGCAGGCCACCCGCGTATTCGGGGGTGCAGATCAGCACGGCGTCGGCCCCGGCGATCTCGGCGCGGAGGGCGGCGACGGCCGGGTGCAGGGGCTCGACGTCTTCGTCGGGGTTGAAGTGGGGGAGATCGGCCAGCCCGGTGTAGATCTTCGACTCGGCGAAGCGCCCGGCGGTCGTCAGGACCGCCGCGTTTCCCGAGCCCGCCCTCAGGCTGCCGCAGATGAGCAGGATCACGGGGACCAGTGTGCCAGCGAAAGTCTGGTGAGGAGGGGGCTTTCCGGCGATGGTTGGCGGTGGACGGGCCTGCCTCCGCTACGGACGAGTCCGTGACCCGGGGGCCAGTCCGGCAAGCCGGTGGCAACGTCAGGAAAGGGACGCGTCGGGCGAGGCGCAATCAGGCGAAGCACCGTGAAGCAAGGCGAAAAGCAAAGGCAGGAAAGGGGCACATCGGGCGGGGCACGGTTCGGCAGAGCGGCCGTTGGGCGAGGTACCGCCCGGCGGGACACACGGGCAGCGAAGACGCCGTCACGCAAGGCGCCCGTAAGGCAGGGCAAGGTCAGGCGAAGAATCCGTCCGGCAAGGTCGTGTCCGGTGAGGACGCACGCGCCGCGTGCGGGAGGCCAGGTGAGGCGCTGTCAGGCAAAAGCACTGGCCGGTGAGGCAGGGCAGGCGCGGCGCGGTCAGGCAAAGCAGCGGCCGGTGAGGCACAGCCCGGCAAGGCACCATCAAGCAAAGCACCGGCCAGTGAGGCAGGGCAGGCGAATCGCTGCCAGGCGAGGCGCGGTTGAGCGAAGCGCCGTCACGACCAGGTGAGTGTGGCTGTTCGGCCCTGCGCACGGCCGGCCTTGGCGGCGGGGGTGCGGGAGGCCGGGTCCAGTGGGTTGGTGGCGATGGCGGCGAGGGAAGGCTCGTCCGGCTCCAGGATCGCGATCTCGGCGCCGGCGGCGCGCAGGTCGGCGAGGGATTCGGGCAGGGGCTTCTCGCTGGCGAGCGGCTCGGCCTGGCCCAACGGGAGGATCAGCAGCACGCGCGACGCGCCCGTGGCGTAGTCGGCGTTCATCGCGGAACGGACGCCGCCGTCGACGTAGCGGTGGCCTTCGATCGTGGTCGGGGGCCAGATGCCGGGGACGGCGCAGCTTGCGGCGACCGCGTCCACCAGGCTCACGCCGGACGCGTTGTCGAACACCCGCGGCTCGCCGGTTTCGGCGTCCACCGCGACGATCTTCAGGGCGCGCTCCGGCCACTCGTGTGACGGCAGGCGGCCTTCGATCACCGCGCGGCGCTCGGCCTCCGGGACCGTGTCCGCGGCGAGGGAGAATCCGCCGATCGCGCGGCGCATCTCGGTGAACGTGGTGGTCTCGCCCAGCGCGGTGGCCATCTGCGCGCCCAGGCTTTCCATGTCCAGCTCGGCCATCAGCTCGGCGCACTGCCGGTCCGGGTCCGCCTGGCGCGCGTACAGCTCGTCCAGGCTCAGACCGCTGCCCAGCTGCGCGGCCACAGTGGCGCCCGCCGACGTGCCCACGAGCAAGTCCGCACCGGAGACGTCCTGTCCCGCATCGGCCAGCCCCGCGAGCAGCCCGGTGATCCAGGCGATCCCGGCCACTCCGCCGCCGCCCAGTACCAATGCCTCGCTCATGTCCTGTCCTCTCTGCCGTCCTCGATCATCAGTGTGCCAGCCGGCACCGACAATTCGCGGCGGCGCTCACTCCGCCAGCCCGAGCAGGATCCGGTCGATCAGCTCGCGCGCCCGGTCCCCGCGCAGTGCGAGATCCATAATGGACTTCGCGGCGGAGCGGTAGTGCCGCACCCGCACGGTGCTCGAACTGTGCGCGCTCTCATTGGACAGCTCCTCGTAGACGATCGTGGGCAGGTCCGCGAAGTCGAAGATCGAGAAGGCGCCGCTGAGGCCCGGGTGGTAGTCGTTGTCGATCGGCATGATGCGCAGGTCGATGTGGTCGTACTCCAGCACCGAACGCAGGTACCGCAACTGGTCCGCCATCACCTCCGGGCCGCCGACGCGCTTGCGCAGCGCGGCTTCGCCCAGCACGACGGCGCACTCGGTGAGCTTGCCGCGCTCGAAGACGTCCCGGCGGGCGAGCCGCGCGGCCACCAGCCGCTCGACGTTCTCCACACCGGGGCTGCGCAGCACTATCCGTGCGTACGAGCTGGTTTGCAGCAGATCGTGCACCAGCAGCGGTTCCCAGGCGAACAGCGCGGTCGCCGTCTTCTCCCACTCCAGGTACGCGCCCTCGGTGCTGGTGCCGAGCCAGTTGGCTTCCTGGGCGCCGCGGGCCATTTCGACGATGCGGTGGCGCTCGTCGCCGATGATCCGGCAGTGGGCGAGCACGGCGCCGACGTCTTCGGGTTTGGGCAGCCGTACACCGCGCTCCCAGTTGGAGAGGAAGCCCGGTGCGATGCCGAGCAACCGGGCCAGTTCGCGCACGCCGAGCTTGCGCTTCTCCCTGGCAGCGCGGAGTTCCAGGCCGAGCGCTCTGGCCCGGGGTGTTGCGTAGGGTACGACCATTTGTGCAGTGTGTCAGGGGGATCTGACACTTTTCGGGTTGGACCGTTTGCAAACTGAAACGTGGCTCACTCCGAAGTGGGCCAGTCCTTCAAGGACAGTCCCGAAATTCGTTCGTAGGCCTCGACATAGCGGGCCCGGGTGGCCGAAACCACGGCGTCCGGCAGGGGCGGCGGCTGGGTGTTCGAGGAACGGTCCCAGCCGGATTCCGGGCCGGTGAGCCAATCCCGCACGTACTGCTTGTCGAAGGACGGCTGGGCGTGGCCAGGCTCGTAACCCTCGGCCGGCCAGTAGCGCGAAGAGTCCGGCGTGAGCACTTCGTCGGCGAGCACGAGCGTGCCCGAGGCGTCGAGGCCGAACTCGAACTTGGTGTCCGCCAACAGAATTCCGCGCTCGGCGGCGAACTCCGCGCCACGGCGGTAGACGGCGAGCGTGGCCTCGCGGACCTCTTCGGCGCGCGCGTGACCAAGAAGGTCCGCGACAACCTCGAAGCTGACGTTCTCGTCGTGGTCCCCCAGCGCGGCCTTCGTCGCGGGGGTGAAGATCGGCGAAGGCAGCTTCGCCGACTCCGGCAGCCCCGCGGGCAGCTCGACGCCGCAGACCGCGCCCGTACGGCGGTAGTCCGAGTAGCCGGACCCGGTCAGGTAACCGCGCGCGACGGCCTCGACCGGCAGCATGTCCAGGCGCCGCACCAGCAGCGCGCGGCCGCGGACCTCGGCGGGGATGCGCGGGTCGTCGTAGGCCACCAGGTGGTTGGGCAGCACGTCGGCCAGCTGCCCGAACCAGAACACGCTCATCGCGGTGAGCACCCGGCCCTTGTCCGGGATCGGGGTGTCCAGCACGAAGTCGTACGCGGAGATGCGGTCGGACGCGACCAGCAGCAGGTGGTCGTCGCCCACGGCGTACAACTCACGGACCTTGCCGGCGGCGATCTTCGGGTATTCGGCGAGCGTCGTCACCGCTGAACCCTAACCCGGGCGCCCCCGGAGCGAGGATGATGCAGGTCATGCCCTACCGCTGGATCTCGTTCACCACCGACTACGGCCTCCGTGACGGCTTCGTGGCGGCCTGCCACGGTGTGCTCGCGCGGCTCGCGCCGGACGTCCGGGTCATCGACGTCACCCACCTGGTACCGCCGCAGCAGGTGCGGCCGGGCGCGGCGGTGCTCGCGCAGACCGTGCCGTCGCTGCCGGAGTCGGTGCACCTGGCGGTGGTGGACCCGGGCGTCGGCACCGAGCGGCGCGGGCTGGTCGTGGTGGCCGGGGGCGGGGTGCTGGTCGGGCCGGACAACGGTTTGCTGCTTCCCGCGGCGGAGGCGCTAGGCGGCGTGAAGGCGGCGTACGCGATCGAAGCGCCGGAGCCGACGTACGCGACCTTCCACGGGCGCGACGTCTTCGCGCCTGTCGCCGCGCAGCTGGCGCTGGGCGCGGACCCGGCGTCCTTCGGTACAGCTGTCACGGATCCCGTCCGGCTGCCGGATCCGCTGGTGGCCGCGTTCCCCGGCAAGCTGGTGTCGGACGTGCTGACGGTCGACCACTTCGGCAACGTCCAGCTCGCGGCCACCCCCGCCGACCTGGAGCTGACCGGGCTGGCCGGCAGGGTCACGGTGCACAGCACCCGGCTCGCCGTGCCTGCCACGATCGGGCGCACGTTCGGCGACGTGTCGCCAGGCGCCAACCTGCTCTACACCGACTCCGCGGGACGGCTGGCGATCGCCGTGAACGGCGGTTCGGCGGCCGCGGTGCTGGACCTGGGTTCGGGCCAGGAGTGCACGATCACCGCGTCGCCCAAGGGCTCGTGAGTGGCTATGACGGTTAGAACCGGCATGAACACTCACGAGTCCTAAAGCACCTGCGAAAGGAACTGCTGCAGCCGCGGGCTCTGCGGCGCGTCGAAGATCGCGTCCGGGGTGCCCTGCTCGACGATGCGGCCCGCGTCCATGAAGGCGACCTCGTCGGCGACGTTGCGCGCGAAGCCCATCTCGTGCGTCACCACGATCAGGGTCAGGCCGCGCGAAGCCAGGCCCGCCATCAGGTTCAGCACGCCCTTGACCAGCTCCGGGTCCAACGCGCTGGTCGCCTCGTCGAAGAGCATCACCTCGGGGTCCATCGCCAGCGCCCGCGCGATGGCGACGCGCTGCTGCTGGCCGCCGGACAGCGCGGACGGCCGGTACGGTGCCTTGTCCGCGAGGCCGACCTCAGCCAGCCGCGCGCGGGCGATCTCCACGGCGTCCTCTTTGGACAGCCGGCGGACGCTGCGCAGCGGCAGCACGATGTTGTCCAGCACCGTCCGGTGGCCGAACAGGTTGAAGTGCTGGAACACCATGCCGACGCGCTGGCGCAGGGCGTCCGGGTCCGAGTGGATCACGCTCTCGCCGTCGAGCAGCAGGTCGCCGCTGGCGGGCTCCTGGAGCCGGTTGACGCAGCGGAGCAAGGTCGACTTGCCCGAGCCGGACGGCCCGATCACACACGTCGTCTTCCCGCTCTCGACCTTGAGGTCCACCCCGCGCAGCACTTCGAGCGTGCCGAAGCTGACGTGGATGTCGCGCAGCTCCACGCTGGAGGAACGCACCTGCGCCGCCGTGGTCACGGGGCCACCTTTCCGCCGGACACCAGGGCCGGCTCACCGCCGTCGTCGGGCGCGGTCTGTACCTTCCGGCCGGTCTGCAGGCGCTTGTCGATGAAGTTCACCAGGTGCGTGAGCGGCACGGTGATCACCAGGTACACGAGGCCGGCGGCGACCAGCGGCGACTGGTTGCCGGTGTTGGCCGTCAGGTCCTGGCCGATCCGGAACAGCTCGCGCTGGTCGGTCGCGAACCCGAGGAAGTACACCAGCGGGGTGTCCTTGACCACCGAGATGAACTGGTTGACCAGCGCGGGCAGCACCCGCCGGACGCCCTGCGGGATGACCACCAGCAGCATCGCCCGGCTGTAGCTCATGCCGAGCGCGCGGCTGGCCTCCAGCTGTCCCTTCTCGACGCTCTGGATGCCGGACCGGAAGATCTCGCCGATGTACGCGGCGGCGATCAGGCTCAGCGCCAGGATGCCCAGCGGGTACGGGCTGGTGCCGACGATCGGCCGCGCGAGCGTGCCGAGGCCCTGGCCGATCACCAGGATGGTCAGGATCGCGGGCAGCCCGCGGAAGATGTCCGTGTACACCCGCGCCGGCCAGCGCAGCCATCGTTTCGTGGACAGCCCCATGATGGCCAGCGGCACGGCCAGCGCGGTGCCGATCACGAACGAGGTGATGGCCAGGATCAGCGTGTTGACCAGGCCGGTCTTCAGCAGGTCGGGGAAGACCTGCCAGATGTAGTCCCAGTTGAGGAACGTGTTGAGGAACTGGTCCACTCCTCACGCACCCCCGTCCCGCGCCCGAAGCCGGCTCATGGAGTTACTGCCCTGCCTTGAAGTCCGCGGGCACCGGCGCGTTCGGCTCGAACTGCTGGTGCACCTTCTGCCAGCTGCCGTCGGCGATGGTCTTCTTGATGCCGTCGTTCAGCTTGGCCAGCAGGTCGTTGTTGCCCTTCTTCACCGCGTACCCGTGCGGGATGTTGGTGGTGATCTCCTTGGTGACCTTCAGGCCCGGGTTCTTCTTCGCGTAGTCCTCGGCCGAGGCCTGGTCGAACACCGCGCCCGCGATGCCGGACGACTTGAGCGCGCTCAGCGCCGCCGCGTCGTTCGGGAACCGGACCGCCACCGCGTTCGGGGCGTTGGCCGCGAGCCAGGTGTCGGAGACGGTGCCCTGCACCACGCCGATCCGCTTGCCCGCCAACGAGTTCTCGTCGGTGACGCCGCCGGCAGCGGTGGTCTCGATGCCGAGTGACTGGTAGTTGTACGGGTCGGAGAAGGCCACCGTCTGCTTGCGCGCGTCGGTCTGCGCGATCGCCGCGCTGCCGATGTCGAACGTCCCGCTGGCGACCTGCCCGAGCAGCGCGGAGAAGTCGACGGAGACGAACTCCAGCTTCAGGCCCTCCTTGGCCGCGATGTCCCGGAGCAGCTCGTTGTCGAAGCCGGTGAACTGGCCGTTCTCCTGGTAGGCGTTGGGCCGGGAGTCGCTCAGCGTGCCGACGCGCAGCGTGTCCCCGCCGCTGCTGCCGCCGCCGCACGCGGTGAGCGTGGCGATCAACGCGGCGGTGACGGCGGTGGCCATCGTCCTCTTCATTGTCACTCCTCAGCTTCCGAACCCGGCCGGCACCGGAGCGGTCGGCAGGAACTGCCGGTGCAGCTTAAGCCAGGTTCCGTCCTTGATCACCTGGGACAGACCGTCGTTCAGCTTCCCGAGCAGCTGGGTGTCGCCCTTCTTCACGGCGAACCCGTGCGGGACGTCGGTGGTGAAGCTCTGCACCACCACCAGCCCGGGGTTCGCGGCGACGTTCTTCTCGGCGATGCTCTGGTCGAGGATGTACGCGTCGACGGCGCCGGTCTTCAGCGCGGCGAGCGCGGACGCGTAATCCGGGAAGCGCACCGCCTGCGCGGCGGGGACCTTCGTGGTCAGCCAGTTGTCCCCGACGGTCGCCTGGATCACCGCGACCCGCTTGCCCGCCAGCGCCTGCTCACCGGTGATCGGCGTGCCCTGCTTGGCCTGGATGCTCATCGTCTCGAAGTCGTACGCCGCGGAGAAGTCCACCGTTTTCTTGCGCTCTTCGGTCTGCGCGATGGCCGAGCTGCCGATGTCGTACCGGCCGGAGGCGACCTGCCCGAGCAGGGCGGAGAAGTCGGTGGAGGCGAACTCGAGCTTCAGGTTCTCCTTGGCGGCGATGGCCCGCAGCAGCTCGTTGTCGAAGCCGGTGAACTGGCCCTTGTCGAGGTAGACGTTCGGCGGGGCGTCGCTCAGGGTGCCGACGCGCAGGGTGCTGTCGGTGTTCGAGCCGCACGCGGTGAGGGCGGCGAGCAGGGCCGCGGCGACCGCGGCGGAGAGTGCGCGGCGCATCAGAGGTTCGTCACCGGAAGGCCGGCCCCGCCCTGGGAAAGCTCCTTCGCGACCGGAGCCTCCTTGAAGAACTGGGCGTGCAGGCGCGCGACGGTCCCGTCCGCGACGGCCTTCGCGAGGCCGTCGTTCAGCTTGTTCAGCAGCTCCTTGTTCGACTTCGCGACGGCGTACGACGAAGGGGTGTCCTTGTCCAGCACCGTGTAGCCGAACTCGAGCGGCACGGCCGGGTTCTGGTCCAGGTACTTCTGGCCGATGTCCTTCGGCACCACCCAGCCGTCGAGCCCGCCGGTCCTCAGCTGGGCGAATCCGGCGTTGTAGTCCGGGAAGCGCACCACCTGCGCGCCGGCCAGCTTGCCCGCGAACTCGTCCTGCACAGAGCCCTGGACGGCGCCGATCCGCTTGCCCGCGAAGGAGCCGGGCCCGGTCAGATTGGCGCCTTTTTTCGTCACGACGGTGGTGTAGCTGGTGTCGTAACCATTTGAGAACGCCACGGTCTTCTTGCGCGCGGCGGTCGCGGAAATCGTCGAGCTGCCGATGTCGAGCTGCCCGCTCGCGACCTGGCCGAGCAGGCCGGCGAACTCGGTGCCGACGAATTCGACCTGGAATCCCTCGCGCTTGGCGATGTCCCGCAGCAGCTCGTTGTCGTAACCGGTGAAGCGGCCGTTGTCGACGTAGATGCTCGGCGGCGCGTCCGTGAGGGTGCCGACGCGCAACGTTTCGGCGCCCGAAGACGAGCCGCACGCGGTGAGCGTGACAGCGGCGGCGACCACTACGGCAAAGGTGCTGAGGAGCTTTCTCATCGCTTCTTCCTGCTGCTCATGACAAGAAGGCGCCAGGCCGCGGGGGTGCGGCCTGGCGCTTTCCGGGTTCGGCGTCCGAGGTTAGGGAATTAGCCCGATCGAGTAACTTCGTCTCAGTGCGTGGACTTCGTGCGCGGCGTCACAGGATCGGCTGCGGCGCGTAACCCGAGGCCTCCGGGAAACGCTCCAGCACGGCCTCGACGCGGCGGGCGACCTCCTCGACCTGCTGCGGGGCCACGCCGGTGAAGGAGACCCGGTCGGCGAGCAGTTTGTCGAGGTCACCGCGGTCGAGCGGGATGCGCTCGTCGGCGGCGAGGCGGTCGAGCAGGTCGTTTTCCGCGCCGCGCTCGCGCATCGCCAGCGCCACGGCCACGGCGTTCTCCTTGATCGCCTCGTGCGCCGACTCACGCCCGACGCCCTGGCGCACCGACGCCATCAGCACCTTCGTGGTGGCGAGGAACGGCAGGTAGCGATCCAGCTCACGCTCGACCACGGCGGGGAAGGCGCCGAATTCGTTCAGCACCGTGAGGAAGGTCTCCAGCAGCCCGTCGAGCGCGAAGAACGCGTCCGGCAGCGCGACGCGGCGCACGACCGAGTCGGAGACGTCGCCCTCGTTCCACTGGTCGCCGGCCAGCTCGCCGATCATCGACAGGAACCCGCGCAGCACCACGGCGAGGCCGTTCACGCGCTCGCACGAGCGGGTGTTCATCTTGTGCGGCATGGCGGACGAGCCGACCTGGCCGGGCTTGAAGCCCTCGGTGACCAGCTCGTTGCCGGCCATCAGCCGGATCGTCTTGGCCAGGCTGGACGGCGCCGCGGCGAGCTGGACCACAGTGGACAGCACGTCGAAGTCCAGCGAGCGCGGGTAGACCTGGCCGACGCTGACGAAGTGGTTCCGGAAGCCCAGGTGCGCGGCGATCCGCGACTCCAGGTCGTCCAAAGTGGACTTGTCGCCGAGCAGGTCGAGCATGTCCTGCGAGGTGCCGACCGGTCCCTTGATCCCGCGCAGCGGGTAGCGGTCGATCAGGTTGTCGAGCCGGGCGAACGCGACCAGCAGCTCGTCGGCCGCGCTGGCGAACCGCTTGCCGAGCGTGGTGGCCTGGGCGGCGACGTTGTGCGAACGGCCGGCCATCACCAGGTCGGCGTGCTCCACGGCCAGCGCGGCGAGCCGGGCCAGCACCGCGGCGACGCGCGTGCGCATCAGCTCCAGCGAACGGAGCTGCTGCAGCTGCTCGACGTTCTCCGTCAGGTCGCGCGAGGTCATGCCCTTGTGCACGTGCTCGTGGCCGGCCAGCGCGTTGAACTCCTCGATGCGTGCCTTCACGTCGTGGCGCGTGACGCGCTCGCGCGCGGCGATCGACTCGAGGTCGACCTGGTCGATCACGCGCTCGTAGTCGGCGAGCACGCCTTCGGGCACTTCGACGCCCAGCTCGGCCTGCGCGCGGAGCACGGCGAGCCACAGCTCCCGCTCCAGCACGACTTTGCGCTCGGGCGACCACAGCTGGACCAGCTCGGGCGAGGCGTAGCGGGCGGCGAGCACGTTCGGAATTCGGGGCTTGTCCGTCACAGCCCCACGATACCTGTGCAGGTCAGCATGGGCGGGGCCGGTGGGGAGCGGCTTGCTCCCCACCGGTTCGGCCTCGCGAAAGCCTCGGCACCCCGTGCACCGAGCTGGGCAGGAGCCTGGCACAGGCGCGGGTTCGGGCGCGAAGCATTTACGCGCGGCTCGCAGGTCGCGCGGGCCGTCAGGTGTCGACGCTCACAGTGCCGGTGATCGTCAGCGCCGTCGAGGCTCCGGGGGCCAGCGTGGTGAGCGGCCCGAGCACCTCCAGCTCGACGATCCGCGCCGGCGGGTCGAGGTCGCCGAGCGAGGCCAGCGGCGCGGGCAGCGGGTGCTCGAGCCAGACCTCCAACGGCGAGTCCTCGTCCGGGTACTCCGCCCCGGGGTCGATGTCGAACGAGAGCGTGAGCGAGGCCCCGCCGACGCCGCAGCTCACCCAGCCCGCGGTGTCCGGCACCCCGAGCTTGCCGACGACGTCCTGCGGCGGCACCACCAGCCGGTCACCGTCCACTGTGTACTCGGGAGTGCCGGCGCCCGCCACGAGCTCCACCACGGCGGGGTCCCGCCGGCCCGCCAGCCCGGCGGTCACGGTGCCACCGCCGGGCAGCTGCGTGACGTTCCACAATGCCCAGCGCACGGGCCGTGTCGAGACGTTCTCCGCGGTGAGCCGCAGGGTGTACGACGCGCCGGTGCCGAGGGTGAGCGCGCGCGTGAACCGCAGCCCGGTGCGCGGCTCGGCGCCGCTGGTCATCGCCAGGCCGCCTTCGGTTTCCGAGACGGTGTACTGGCCGGAGTCCAGCACCGGGTCGGGCGGGCCGGGCCACTGGCCGTCGTGGTCCCAGCCCTGCGGCGCGGGCCAGGTCTTGTCGCCGCCGTAGTTGACCCAGTCGCCCATCCGGCCGGAGTTGGGCTGTGGCGGACGGCCGTCGAGTGGCTGCAGGTCCGCGTCCAGCAGCGCGGGGTTGCGCCACAGGAGTTCGGTTCCCTTGTGGCGCAACGACAACAGTCGCCCACCCAACGCGGGAACCACGCCAAGCCGCAGCACGCCGTTGTCCAGCCAATGGACGCTCACCACTCGGCGAGGCCGCCGTCTTCGAGGCGCCAGACCGGGGAGCGCCAGGCGTGGCCGATCTCGGCGGCGCGGCGGACGGCCTCCTCGTCGACCTCGATGCCGAGGCCGGGGCCGGTCGGGCGCGCCGCGTAGCCGTCGGTGAAGCGGAACAGCGAGGAGTCGATCAGGTACCGCAGCGGCTCCAGGCCGTCGTGGTAGTGCATGCCGACGCTCTGTTCCTGGATCAGGAAGTTCGGCGTCGCGAACGCGACCTGCAGCGAGGCGGCCAGCGAGATCGGCCCCAGCGGGCAATGCGGCGCGAGGCCGGCGCCGTAGACCTCCGCGAGCGCGGCGATCCGGCGCAGCTCCGAGATGCCGCCCGCGTGCGACGGGTCCGGCTGGACCACCGCGACGCCCGCGTCGAGCGCCGGCTTGAACTCCCAGCGCGAGTAGAGCCGTTCGCCGACCGCGATGGGGACCGTCGAAGCGGCGACGACGGACGCGAGCGCGCCGCCCTGGGTCTCCGGCAGCACCGGCTCTTCGACGAACATCGGCTGGACCTCTTCGAGCATCCGCACCAGCCGCCGCGCCATGGCGGGCGAGACCCGGCCGTGGAAGTCGATGGCCAGGTCTCGCTCGGGGCCGAGCGCCTCCCGTGCCTCGCGCGCGCGGGCCAGCGCGGCGTTCGCCTCGGCCGGCGACGCGATCGCCGCGAGCGGACCCGCGACGTTCATCTTCACCGCGGTGAACCCGGCCTCCACCTGCGCGGACACCGCGTCGAAGATGCCCGAAGGACGGTCGCCGCCCACCCATGAGTACACCCGCACGCGGTCACGCACGGGCCCGCCGAGCAGCTCGTGCACTGGGGCCTCGCGGACCTTGCCCGCGATGTCCCACAGGGCGTGGTCGATGCCGGCGAGCGCGCTGGAGAGCACCGGCCCGCCGCGGTAGAAGCCGCCGCGGCGCAGCACCTGCCAGTGGTCCTCGATGCGCAGCGGATCCTGCCCGATGATCAGCTCGGACAGCTCGTGCACGGCCGCGCGCACCGTCCCGGCGCGGCCCTCGACCACGGGCTCGCCCCAGCCGGAGATGCCCTCGTCGGTGCTGACCTTGAGGAACAGCCAGCGCGGCGCGACGAGGAACGTCTCGATCCCGGTGATCTTCACTTAGCCCCCTTCGGAGTTCATGCGGAGTCCTTGGCGGCCGACCAGCCGCCGTCGACGGTCAGGTCGGCGCCCGTGACGAACGAGGCCCCCGGCGAGAGCAGGAACGCGATCGCGGCGGCCACCTCGGCCGGGTCGCCGAGCCGGCCGGCCGGGGTCGCTTTCGCGCTGCGCGCCTGGTCCTCGGGGCTGATGCGGCTCCACGCCGGGGTCAGCACCGGGCCGGGCAGCACCGCGTTCACCCGCACGTCGGGGGCGTATTCGACGGCGAGCTGCCGGGACAGCGACACCAGCGCGCCCTTGCTCGCCGCGTACGCGGGATGCCCGGGCAGGCCGAACCTCGCGTGCACCGACGACACGAGCACCACCGCCCCACGCTGCTCCCGCAACGACGGCAGGCAGGCCTTCAGCGCCAGGTACGAGCCGGTGAGATTGACGTCGATCTGGTGCTGCCACTGCTCTCGCGGCATCTCGTGCAACGGGCCGGTCGCGGGCACGTACGCGTTGCTGACCAGCGCGTCGACCTTGCCGGCCACCTCGATGACGTGCTGCCAGGTGTCGTCCGAGGTCACGTCCCCTTGGATGCTGCCGAGCCCTTCGGGCAGCGGGGCGATGTCCACACCGATGACGCGGTACCCGTCCGCGGCCAGCCGCCGGGCCGTCGCCGCCCCGATCCCGGAAGCCGCTCCGGTCACCACCGCGGTCCGCATGGACATCGCCACCCTGCCTTTCCCTCTACAACTTGCCTACGCGCACATGGTCGTCCGGCCCGCGGACGGCCAGCCAGGCGCCATCCGCGTCGGCCGCCGCACCGAGGGTGCCGACCACGCTGCCGGACGGGTACTTCGGCTGCTTGAACCAGCCGGCCCAGGTCGTGCCGTTGCGGTCGTTCTGCCACAGCGTGTAGTCACTGGCCAGCGCGAACAGCGAAACCTTGTCGCCGTTGGCAACCAGCGTCGGGCTGCTGCTCACGGTGCCGCCGATCGACGCCCAATCCGACCACGTGCCGTCGGTGCCGCGGGAACGGGCCCAGACGCTGTCGTCCGGCGTGCGGACGGCGACCACGGTGCCCGCCATCGAGGTCGCGGCGCCCGGGCGGCCGTAAATCGCCGCGCCGCCCGGCGAGCCGAGCGAGGACCAGCTGCCGTCGGTGGCCCGGGTCCAGACCTGGCCGTCGGCGCCGCGGGTGTAGAGCGTCCCGTCGGCGGTCACCGAAGGCGAGTCGGTGAGCGTGCCGCCGAGCCGATTCCAAGCGCCCCAACGCTTCCCATCGTAACTGCGCTGCCACGCTGCGTTGTCCAGACCACGGACGTACACGTCGAGGCGGCCGTCCGCGCCGGCGATCGCGGCCGGCTGGCCGAGGAACGGGCCGCCGATGACCTCGCGGCCGTCCACCTGCAGCATCCCCGCCGGGCCACGGGAGAACGTGACGGTCTTGCCGCCGGAGCGGACCACCGCCGGGCTGGCCGAGGCGCCGCCGCCGACATCGGTGCCGGGCACCAGGTCCGTGCCGTGCAGGCGCAGGAAAACGGTGCCGTGCGCGGGAACCGTGGCGGTGTACGAGCCGGTGGCGCTGCCGCGGTCGGCGCGGGCTCGCAGGTCGCGGACCGAGACGTTGCCGCTGAGGCCGGCGTCAGCGAAGTTCAACGTCACCGGCGCGGCGGCGTCCCCCCGGTTGAGCAGGACGACGGCGCGGTCACCGTCGCGCTCGAGGCGCTTGCTGTACACGTCCGTGGAGCCGCTGGACGCCACGCGCACCCCCTGGATGCCGAGCTTGTCCTGGTCCACCGCGATGATCTCGGGGTTCTTCAGCGTGTCGATCATCGACTGGGGAAGCGTGCGTGGGTCGGACCCGATGATCAGCGGGGAAGCCATCTCCGCCCACATGACGAACTGGGTGGTCGACTCCTCCTCGTTCATCTCGTACGTGCCCTGTTGCGTCTTGCGCATCGGGATCAGGTAGTCCGGGTCGTTCCAGTGGCCGGGGCCGTTCGCCTCGGGGTGCGCGGCGTTGACGTCCATGTTGCGCAGCATGTCCTTGTAGATCCCCTCATACGGGGTTCCGAAGGCGACGTCGGTGTTGGTGCGCCAGGAATCGGCGACCAGCGGACCGAAGGTGTAGCTGAACCCGGCGGTCTGACGCGGGGTGTGCGGCACGTTCCAGTCGTCGGTCACGGGGTTGCAGACGTTCAGCAGCATCGGCCGGCCCGCCTTCTGCAGGGCCTTGCTGAAGTCGGTGAACGCCTGCTGCGGGTCGAGGTTGTTCGAGATGCCGCAGAGGAAGTCGATCTTGATCGCGTCGAACTTCCAGTCGGCGAAGCGTTTGGTGTCCTGCTCGTAGTGGCCCTGGCTGCCGGCCGCGCAGTTCTTGCCGTCGGACGGGCCCGCGTCGGTGTAGATGCCGGCCCGCAGGCCGCGGTCGTGCAGGTACTGGACCAGGTTCGTCATCCCGGACGGGAACCGCGCGGGATCCGGCACCAGCTCGCCGTTCGCGTCACGCGGGACCTTCGCGTTCCAGCCGCCGTCGATCCAGACGTAGCGGTAGCCGGCCTTCGCCAGGCCGCTGGAGAGCAGGTAGTCGGCCACGGACTTGACCGAGGCCTCGGACGCGGTCGAGATGCCGAAGTAGTTGTTCCAGCCCATGTACGGGGTGTTCGCGAGGCCGGAGTCGTAGTAGGCGGGCGAGCCTTGGTCCGCGGCGGTGGACGGAGCCGGCCACGACGCCGGTGACGCGGCCGCAGCAGACTGGCCCGGCGAGGTTGGCGCCGGGGAGGCCAGCGCGGGCGACACGAGACTCGCGGTCGCGGCGAGGGCCGCGGTGGCCACGGCCAGCAGCCTTCGGTGCGGGCGAGCGGGCAGCCCTTGTTGAGCCGCATCCGGCAGCCTTAGCTGGGGGTGGGCGGGCGACCTTCGCTGGGTCGAGGCCAGCAGTCTTCTCGGGGGGCGGAGAAGCATTGGCGACACCTTTCGTCGTCGAAACAGTGCCAAGCGGGACCGCGCCCGGTGATCGGCTCCGGCCCGCCAGCAGCATGCCGGGACGGCCGAGGGCCCGTCAAGAATAAATCCTAAATTAAGATTTCACTCGTCCCGCCCGCTATGCTCGTCCCAATGAAAGGCTCGTCCCGATGAACACGCCCCCGGGGAATCCCGAAGTCGTCACCCTCGGCGAAGCGATGCGGCTGCTGCTCGCCGAGCCCGGCGTCGCGTTGCGGCGGGCGCAGCAGTTCCAGGCGTCGGTCGCGGGGGCGGAGGCCAACGTCTCCGTGGGACTCGCGCGGCTCGGCCACCACGTGCGCTGGCTCAGCCGGGTCGGCGACGACCCGTCCGGCTCCGCGGTGCTTTCGACGCTGCGCGCGGAAGGCGTCGACGTCTCCCGAGTTGGGATCGACCCAACGGGTTTCACCGGCCTGTTGATGCGCGACGGCGATCCCGGCCGGGGCATCACCGTCCAGTACCACCGCGCGGGCTCGGCCGCGGTTTCGTTAGGTCCGTCCTACGTTCGCGACGCCGGCCTGGACGGCGCCCGGCTAGTGCACGTCTCGGGCATCACGGCGATGCTCTCGGACTCCGCGCTCGCCGCCGTGACCACCCTGTTCGAGGTGGCCCGGGAGGCGGGTGCGACGGTGTCGTTCGATCCGAACGTCCGGCACAAGCTGGGTTCGGCCCAAGTTTGGCGTGAGGTGGTGGGCCCACTGCTGGTTAGGTCGGACCTGGTGTTTGCCGGTGAGGACGACCTGGACCTGCTCGGTTCATCCACAGCCGAACTTGTGGACAACGGGGTGACCACAGTGGTGGTGAAGCAGCGGGACAAGGTGGCGCGCGCGGTGACCGCCGACGGCGCCTGGGAGCAGGAAAGCGTGGTCTCCCGGGTGGTGGACACCGTCGGCGCGGGCGACGCGCTGACGTCCGGTTACCTGTCCACCTGGCTGCGCGGCGGCTCACCCGCCGAGGCGCTGCTGGCGGGCGCGGTGTCGGCGGCGCTGGTCGTCGGCACGCGGACGGATCTGGAAGGACTGCCCGATCGGGCCGAGCTGGCCCGTGCGACGGCCGCCCTCGCGGGCGGCGAGGAGGTGCACCGATGAGCTACCGGTGGGAGATCACGCACGCGGCCCTGCGGCAGGGGGTCGTCGGCATCGTGCGGACCGCGGACACCAAATCCGCCGTCGAAGCCGCCAGCTCGGTCCTCGACGCGGGCCTGCACTCGGTCGAGGTGCCGCTGACCAACCCCGGCGCGCTGGCCGCGATCGAGGAGCTGACCGCGGCCTACCCGGACGCGACGATCGGCGCCGGCACCGTGCTCGACCAAACGGCCGCAGTGCTCGCGATCCGCGCGGGCGCACGGTTCCTGGTGTCACCATCCGTCGACACCGGCGTCATCCGTACCGCTCACCGGTACGGCGCGGCGGCGTTCCCCGGCGCCGGTTCGGTGACGGAGATCGTGCGCGCGCTGGAAGACGGGGCCGACGCGGTCAAGGTGTTCCCCGCGTCCGCGCTGGGCCCGCAGTGGGTGAAGGACGTCCGGGCGGCGCTGCCGCAGGCGCCGTTGGTGCCGACGGGTGGAGTCACGCTCGAAGACGTGCCAAGCTGGCTCGCTGCCGGCGCGGTCGCGTGCGGCATCGGCTCCGCGCTGACCCGCGGCACCGCGGACGACATCCGCGCCCGGGTCGCCGCACTGGTCAGGAAGGACCCGGCGTGACCGAGCTCGTACTGGTCGGCTGCTACACCGCCGAAATGGGCGGCAAAGGCTACGGCATCTCCACCTTCAGCCGCGGTGTCGGCGGCGCGCTGGCGCTCGAGGCGACGCTGCCGATGGTGTCGCCGTCCTGGCTGGTCAAACACCCGGCACAGCCGATGATCTACGCCGCCAACGAGACCGACACCGGCGAGGTCACCTCGGTGTCGATCGTGGACGGGGAGCTGGAGGCGCTGGACGTCGTCAGCACCGGCGGCGCGCACCCGTGCCACCTCGCGGTCACCCCCGACGGCCGATTCCTGTTGTGCGCCAACTACACCGGCGGCAGCCTGGCCGTGTTCGCCCTGCGCGCGGACGGCCGGATCGACGCGCGCATCGACCTCGTCCAGCACACCGGCTCCGGCCCGGACGCCAAGCGCCAGGAAGCCGCGCACGTGCACATGGCGGTGCCCTCGCCGGACAGCTCGGTGGTCAGCGCCGTGGACCTGGGCACCGACGAGATCCGCAGCTACACGCTCTCCGCCGACGGCAAACTCACCCCGCTGGCCGTCACCACACTGCCGCCGGGCACCGGCCCGCGCCAGCTGGTGCGACGGCCGGGGACCTCGACCGCGTACGTGGCCGGCGAGCTGGCCGGAACGCTGCTGACGCTGCGCGAGACCTCGCCGGGCGCGTTCGAGGTGACGGACTCCGTGCCGTCTACCTTGGCCACCAGCGACGTGACGAACCTGGTGGCGCACCTGGAAATCCTCGACGAGATGGTGTACTTGTCCAACCGTGGCCCGGATTGCGTGACATCCTTCGCCGGATCACCGCTCGCCGCCGTCGCCGATCAGGCTTGCGGGGCCGGGCCGCGTCACTTCGCCATTGTGGACGGTCTCTGTTACGTCGCGGCGCAGAACGATCACGCGATCACCGCCTTCTCCTTGGCCGACAAGGGAAATGCCGAGCTGAACCGGTTCCCGACCGGCTCGCCCAGCTTCGTGCTGGCGGTGACGGTATGAGCACCCTCGCCAAGGTCTCGACGACGGCGGTCGGCGTGGCCCTGATCCGCGCCCGCGAGTCCGAGCGCGAAGACCGTCTGCTGAACGACCCGTACGCCCGCGCGTTCGGCGACGCCGCGCGCACCTCGTACCGCGAAGCACCCGACACCTGGGCGATGGTCGAGCAGCTGGTCGACGGGTTCTACGAGGGCCGAATCGTTGGCGTGCGGGTGTTCGACGACCTGGTCCGCGACGCCGTGGACGCCGGCCTCACCCAGATTGTCCTGCTCGGCGCCGGCCTCGACACCCGCGCGTTCCGGCTGGACCTGCCCGCGGACGTCCGGCTGTTCGAAGTGGACGTGCCGGAGATGATCGCGTTCAAGGAGCCGATCCTCCGTGAGCTGGGCGCCGAGCCGACCTGCGGTCGCACCGTGGTCGCCGCCGACTTGCGCGAGGACTGGTCGTCACGGCTGATCGAGGCCGGTTTCCGCCGTGACGTGCCGACGCTCTGGCTGGAGGAAGGCGTGCTCGGCTACCTGCCGCGCGAGCAGGCGCGGGCCGTGCTGACCACTGTCACCGGCCTGACCGCCGCCGGGAGCCGGTTCATCGCCGGGGCGCTGAAGGTGGACGAAAGCGCGGAGCACTACCGGAAGCTCAAGGAGTTCGTCGGCTCGGAGGCCCAGCCTTCACGCGGCCTCGGGCCCGACCCCGCCACCTGGCTGCGTGAAATCGGGTGGGCCACGGAGTTCCGCGCTTGGGACGACCTCGCCGCGCCACTGGGCCGCGGCGTCGCGACCGGCGATCCGGACAACGGACTCGTCCTCGCGACCCGGCATCAGGAGCGGTAAAGCACCACTACCTCGGCGTCGTGGGTCTCCGTCCATTCGACCGGCAGACCCACGTGCTGAAGGTGCGCGCCCGAGTACTCGTTACCTTCGGCGTCGGTGTAAACCGCATTGGAAACGAGACCGTGCAAGGGAATCCGGGACGACCGGCCGGGGTTCAGCGGCGCGCCGGTCAACGGTCCCGTGCTCCAGGCGAGCACGACCACGGTGGCGTCCATTGTGTATTGGATCGCGGCCGTCGGCGCCGAAGGTCCGGAATGGACGTAACACTGCCCCTTGTGGATTACCGGCCGGATCTCCTTGTACAGCGCGATCATCTCCGCAGCCTCGTTACGCTGCTCCGGAGTCCAGTGGTTCAGGTCGGAGCCGATGCCGAGCACCCCCGCCATGGCGAGGACGAACCGGAACCGCAGGGACCGCGGCCGCGGGTCGAAGGCGCCGGGTGAATCGGTGACCCACGAGCTCATCAGGTGCGGCGCGTGCATGAGCAGGAACCCGTCCTGAATGGCCAGACGGTCGAGCGGTGCGGTGTTGTCGCTGGGCCAGACCACATCGCTGCGCGAGACGGTCGCGAGATCAGTGCGCCCGCCGCCACCGGAACAAGACTCGATCAGCACGTCCGGATACGTCACGCGCAGGTGGTCCAGCAGGCGGTGGTACGCATCGACGTGTTCGGCGTCGAGGTCCGCCGTCGGCTCGCCGGGGCGGCCGCGCTCGGTCGGCGGCCGGTTCATGTCCCACTTCAGGTAGCTGATCGGGTACGTGCTCAGCAGCGTGTCGAGCATCCCGCGCACGTACTCGAACACCTCGGGACGGCCGAGGTCCAGCAGCAGCTGGTTGCGGATCAACGTGAGCGGCCGACCGTCCACTTGGTACACCCAGTCCGGGTGTTCGGCGTACAGCCGCGATTTCGGGCTGACCGCCTCCGGTTCCACCCACAGGCCGAAGTCCAGGCCCAGCGCGCGCACGGAGTCCACAAAGGCGCCGAAGCCGCCCTCGAACGAAGACTCCTCCGGCGTCCAGTCACCGAGGCCGCCGGTGTCGTCGTCGCGGCCGATGAACCAGCCGTCGTCCACCACGAACAGCTCGACGCCCAGCTTGGCGGCCTGCTCGGCGAGTTCGAGCTGCCGGTCGCCGGAGACGTCGAACTCCGTGGCCTCCCAGGAGTTGTACAGGACCGGGCGAACGCGATCGAGCCTCGGCCCGGCCAGGAACCGTGAGTATTCGTGCCAGACGGACGCCAGCCCGTGCAGTCCGTCCACACTGGACGCCAATGCCAGCTCCGGCGTCACCAGCCGCGAGCCCGGAGCCAGCCGGATCGGGCCCGGGCTCGCCAGCCGTCCGGCGCGCACGCGGGTCAGACCGGACGGTTCGATGTCGGCGTTGAGTTCCCAGGAACCCGACCAGGCCAGCGAAACCCCGTAAGCCGGGCCGTCGTCCGCCGCCGCGTCCTGCACCGCGAGCCACGGCACGTGCGCGTGGCCCGGCACGCCGAACCGGCTCTCCATCCGGAATCCGCCGGCCGGCAGCACCGTCGTGCGCCGCGTGAACTCCTGCAGCCACTGCCCGGTCAGGTAGGTCAGCCGCGCACCCTCCGGTCCGGTCGCCACACTGACCCCGGCCGAGCCGAGCCGTTCGATCTCCAACGCCGAAGCGCCGGTGTTGGTCAGCTCGGCCCAGCGGCACAACACATCGGTCCCCGGCTCGGCGCGGTAGCACAGCACCGTGCGCAGACCGTTGACCTCGTCGAGGAATGCCAGCCGTAAGACATCCTCAGTGGACTCGTCACCGTCGAAGCGCCACCAGGAATCCCCGGTCACGGCCAGATCGGCGCCCGAGAACGGCCGCTGCCCGCGCGGCGCGTACTCCACCGGGGCCGCGTCCGCTTCGGTGATGAAGTGCACCTGGCCGCGGTTCGCGAAGGCCGAGGGCCCGTGCTCGACGCCACTAGGGCCCCAGGCCACCAGCTCCAGCCAACGCCGTCCCGGCTCCAGCGCCACAGTGTACGAAGTGGACAGCAATTGAACAGTCCACAGTGTCTTCACTTGATCGCCCCGATCGCGAGCCCGGAGATGAAGTGCTTCTGGAAGCGCAGGAACACCAGCACGGTCGGCACGGCCGCGATCACCGAGCCCGCCGCGATCACGTTCCAGTTGGACACGTACTGGCCCTGCAGGCCGAGCAGCGCGGGCGTCACCGGCATCACGGTTTCGGTGCGCAGCACGGTGATCGACCAGAGCAGGTCGTTGAACGTCCAGGTGAAAGCCAGTGCGCCGAGCGCGGCCAGCGCCGGGCGGGTCATCGGCAGGATGATCCGCCAGAAGATCTGGACCGTGCCCGCGCCGTCGATCAGCGCGGCCTGCTGGAGCTCATCCGGAATGGACCGCATGAACCCCTGCAGGACAAAGGTGTAGAAGCCCAGCCCGAAGCCGACCTGCACGATGACCAGCGCCGTCAGCGTGTCGTAGATTCCCAGCAGTTCGGCCAGCTTCGACACCGGCACCAGCAGGATCTGCGGCGGCAGCAGGTTTCCCGAGAGCATCACCAGGATGATCGTGCGCCGGAACGGGATCCGGTACCGGCTCAGCGCGAACGCGGCGGCCGCGGCGAGCAGCAGGGAGAGGAACACCGTCGGAATGGTGACCACCACGCTGTTGAGCATCGCGTGCCCGCCACCGCCGACACCCCAGGCCTCGCCGAACGAGCCGAGGTCGAACGAGCCCGGCAGCGCGCCAAGGCCGTTCGAGGCAATGTCCGAAAAGGACCGGACGCTGGTGGTCAGCACCAGCAGGATCGGCAGCAGCCAGAGCACCGCGAGCCCGCCCGCGGCCAGGTGGAAGCCGAACGTCCGGGCCTGGCGGCGACGGCTGCGCCGGGCCGGAGCCGGGCGCTCGGCCGGCCGGGCCGGGGTCGGCCTCGTGGTGGTCACGGTCACTGGTCCTCCCGGAACGCCCGCACGAGATAGGTGACGATCACGCCGAACGCGAGCACGAAGATCACCACGGCCAGCGCGGAGGCGTACCCGAGCCGCAGCGACTGGAACGCCGTGGAGTACATGTACGTGCTGAGCAGCTCCGACGAGTGGTACGGCCCGCCCTTGGTCATGGACCAGACCACGTCGAACGACCGCAGCGAGTCGATGATGATCACCGAGAGGACGACGGAGTTGACGCTGCGCAGCTGCGGCCAGGTGATGTGCCGGAACTGCTGGACCGAGGTGGCACCGTCCAATTTGGCCGCTTCGTACAACGCGGGGTCGATGCCCTTGAGCCCGGCGAGGTACAGCACCATCACGTAGCCGAGCTGACGCCAGAGCGCCGGGATCAGCACCGCGTACAGCGCCGTCTGCGGGTCGGCCAGCCACGCGTGCTGCCAGCTGCCCAGGCCGACGGCGGCGAGCAGCTTGTTCACCACGCCGTCGGGCTGGTAGATCACCTGCCAGATCAGCGACGTCGCGACCAGCGAGAACACCACCGGGGTGAACAGCGCGGCCCGGTAGAAGCCGACGCCGCGGCGCTCGCGGTTCAGCAGCAGCGCCAGCCCGAGCCCGCCCGCCGCGGAGATGCCGCCGAACAGCACGATCCAGATGATCGTGTCCAGCGCGGCGGTGCGGAAGATGTCGTCGGACAGCATCTCGGCGTAGTTGCCGAGCCCGACGAACTCCGGTGCCGAGACACCGTCCCAATTGGTCAGTGACAGGTAGAAACCCTGTAGTGCCGGCCAGAACACCCAGAAGCCCTCGACGGCGACCGGGACGAGCACGAACAGCAGCAGCACCGGCGGCACACGGCGGACCGAGCGCCGTCGCCGCCGCACAGCCGGAGCGTCGGCAGTGAGCACTGCCATCTCAGGACTGCCAGACCTTCTGCGCGGCGGTCTGCCAATCGGCGAGGATCGAGTCCAGTTCGTTCGGCTTCTGGATGAAGCGGATCAGTGCGGCGTCGGCGGTCGGCTGCAGCGCGTCGGAGGAGTCGCGGTTGAAGAACTGCGTCAGCTCCTTGGCGTCCGCGAGCATCTTCCGTCCTTTTTGGATCAACGGGGTACCGCTGTCCTTCGCCGCCGGGTTCGCGGGCAGCACGGTGCCCGACGAGTTCTTGATGTACAGCTCCTGCGACTCGGCCGTCGCGACGTACTTGAACCACTCCTTGACCTCGGCGACGTGCGGCGTGCGCGCGCTGGCGAAGAAGCCGTCGGTCGGCCCCTCCTCCGCGGTGGGCACGCTCGGGTCGAGGATCGGGAACTGGAAGAAGTCGAGGTCGTCGAGCGCGTCCTTCGGGGCGGCGTCGGCGAAGAAGGTGCCGGTGAGCACCATGCCGGTGCGGCCCTGCAGCAGCACCGTGGTGGCGTCCTGGAACGCGAGCGCGGTGCCGTTGGGGTCGAAGTACGGCAGGGCCTGGCGCCACGGGTCGAAGATCCGCTTGACCTTCGGGTCGTCGAAGCGCTGCTGCCCGGCGAGCAGCCGGCGGTGGAACGGCGCGCCGTTGATCCGGATGTTCAGGTAGTCGAACCAGGCCGAGGCAGTCCACGGCGTGGTGCCGCCCGCGCCGAGGCCGATGGGCGCGATTCCCTTGCTCTTCAACGTTTCGCACAGCGTGAGGAACTCGCTCCAGCTCTTCGGCGGCTGCACGCCCCACTTCGCGAAGTTCGACTTGCGGTAGAAGAAGCCCCACCAGTAATAGGTGGTCGGCACGAATACCTGGTGGCCGGCGCCGTCGCCGGACAGCGTGCGGAACGCGGGACTGTAGTTGCCCATGGTCTGCCAGACGTCGCCGACGTCGAGCAGCAGTCCCTTGCGCGCGTAGCCGGACAGCAGCGAGCCGGGGTACCAGGTGAAGGTGTCGGGCGGGTTCGCCGCGGTCAGGTAGCTGGGCAGCTGCGTGCGGAACGTCTCGGACGCGACGGTGTTGACCGTCGCCGTCGCCCCGCCCTTGTCGCTGAACGCCTTGGCCAGCGCCTCGATCGCGACCTTCGCCTGCGGCGAGGACAGGTTGGACTGGACGGTGACCGCGCCCGCGGCCTGCTTGACCGGCCCGGTGGAGACGGAGGTGGCACACGCGGCGAGGAAGCTGCTCGACCCGAGCACGCCCAGGCCGGCGAGGCCGGTGTTGCGCAGGAAATGACGGCGGGACAGGCCTGCTGCACTCGTCATCGCGGAGACCCCTTTGTCTGATGAACCCTGCCTGGTGGACCGTCACCACCCGTCCGAGGGGGTGACCGCTGGCACAGACTGGCAACCGGGGCGGGCCGGTGTCAAGATGTATTCATAATTTATGACGTAATGGCGATCGAGGTAGGATGTCCGGACGCCGACCCACCAGGGCTCATCGAGGGGACCAGCATTGAGCGAACACCGGCCCCGGGGCCTGCACGGGCAGACCGTGGAGACACTGGCCGCGCGGATCCTCTCCGACGAGTGGGGCGAGGGCACCGTGCTCGACCTGCCCGCGCTGCGCGAGGAGCTGGACATCAGCCTCACCGCGTTGCGTGAGGCGCTGAAAGTGCTGGCCGCCAAGGGAATGATCGACGCGCGGCAGAAGCGCGGCACCTTCGTGCAGCCGCGCGAGCAGTGGAACGTGCTCGACGCCGACGTGATGCGCTGGCAGACCGCCGCCGGCGAGGACCCGGACCTGCTGGACGAGCTGACCGAGGTCCGCACCGTCGTCGAGCCGGCCGCCGCGCGCATCGCCGCTTCGCGCGCCGACGAGGACGACGTGGCCGCGCTCCGGACAGCGCTCGACGGGATGGCCGCCGCGGGCGACGACATCGAGGCCAGCGTGCGGGCGGACCTCGCGTTCCACCGCGTGCTGATGTCGGCCACGCACAACAACTTCCTGCTCCAGGTGGAGCGGGTGATCGCCATCGGGCTGGCCGAGCGCGACAAGCTGGTGCACGGCGCGCGCCCGTCCGACAACCCCGTGCCCAGTCACCGCAAGGTCTTCGACGCCATCGTGGCGCGCGACCCGGCCGCCGCGGAGACCGCGATGTTCGCACTGGTCACCAAGTCCCGCGACGACCTGGACCGGGCCAAGCGCGTACGCCGCTAGCGCCCCAATGTGGCGTTCGGTGCGCGGAATCAGGGCTGGGCGCGGAGCGCCTCCGTTGAGGGTGGTGGCGGGGCAGGGCTGGAGCAACCAACGCCACATTGGGGCGCATCGAGCCGGGGGGCCAGCAGGCAGAGCGCCGGGCTCAGCCCTGGCCGGACTCGGCCAGCGCCGTCTGCAGCATGCGGGCCGCGGCGGCGCGGGGGGCCGGGTCGATGGCGATCAGCGCGTTGACCACGGCGCCGTCGACCAGCGCGACCAGTTTCTCCAGCTCCGCCTCGGTGACGGGGGTGCCGGAGCGGGCGAAGATCGCCATCAGCAGCTCGTTGAGCTGGGCGGAAAGCGTGCGCATCAACGGCCGCAGGTACGGCCGCCGCCCGGTGGCGACCAGCCGCTCGTACCGCAGCAGCACGGCTTCGGCGTCGGCCTCCGGATCGCCGCTCGACGGGCCGAGCAGCAGGTCCAGCACCAGTTCCACGGTCGCCTGGACCCCGCGGTTGCGGGTGGCCAGCTCCTCGAGCTGACGCTGCCCGTTCGCCAGCTCGACCGTCGAGTGGTGCTCGACCGCGGCCGTCACGAGGTCCTCGAGCGAGTCGAAGTAGTAGGTGGTCGACGCCAGTGGCAGGCCTGCGCGCTCGGCGACGGCGCGGTGGCGCACAGCGTCGAAGCCGCCTTCGGCGAGCAGCTCCGCCGCGGCCTCGACGAGCGTGGCCCGTCGCCGCTCGCCCTTGGGGGTGGTCGCTGCTGCCGTCATGGCGGTGAATTGTGCCAGCCCGCCGGTTACGGCCTGGTCAGAACCGGTCGGTCGAGTACCGCGAGAGGCCTTCGACGGCAGGTCAAGGGCGACTTCCAGTCAGAAGCGCGGAGCCAGGGCGGCGGCGAACCGGGCCAGGTCCGCGGCGTACGGCGCCGGCTGCCCAGTCGTACCGGGCACGCCGGCCAGCACAAGAGTCCCCCCGGAGCCGGTGGTCTGACGCACGGTGACCGCGGCCGCGGGCTGCGGGGGAACGTTCACCGGCGCGCCGCGCGCGAACACCGCCGCGGAGATCATGCCGTCCGGCAAGGGGAACCCGGCCGCGCGCGTCCCCGTCGTACAGACGCTGCCCGGGGAAGCCTGACCGGCGGTGAAGTGGCCTGGGAGCTCGCCAGCGAGGGCTGTGGCGAGCTCCCAGTCCACCTTTTCGCACCCGGAGGCGCCTTCGACCCGAGGGCCGGTCTTCACGGTCCCGCTGTCTCCCTGCTGAGACGGCCGGGCCGAGAAGTTCGGTGCTTCCCCATTACCTGTACCCAGAGGACGTGCGGCCGATGCGCCAGGTTGCGCGGGAGCCACGGCCGAGTTCATGACGGCGCCGCGGTCACCGGATCCGGACACCAGCCCGTACGCGCCGAAACCCACGGCGACCAGCACAAACGCACCTGCTCCGGCGGTGATGCGGTTGCGCTTGCGCAGGGTCTGGCGCTTCGACTCGCGGACCACGTCGTCCTTGGTGAAGGTCGGCGGCGGCGCGGTTTCGGGCGCGCCGGAGAACAACGACTCGATCTCGCGCTCATCCATTGGCCTCCACCTCCCGGTCCAGTACCTGCCGCAGATTCGCCAGCCCGCGGGCGGTCTGGCTCTTCACGTTTCCTTCGCTGCACCCCAGCGCCTTCGCCGCGGCCGTGACGTCGAGTCCTTCGAAAAACCGCAGCACCAGCACCGCGCGCTGCTTCGGTGGGACCTCTCGCAACGCCGCGTGCAGGTCTTCCTTGGTCGCGACGCGCTCGGCCAGCCCCGGCCCGTCCGGCGTGGGCTCGGGCAGCACCTCGGTCTGCCACTCCCGCCGCCACGGCCGCCGTGACTCGTCGATGACCGCGCGCACGAGCGTCTTGCGCACGTACGCGTCGGTCGCCGCGCGGTCCCTGATCTTCTTCCACCTCCGGTGCAGCGCGACGAAGGCCGTCTGGGCCAGGTCGTCCGCCTTGTGCCAGTCGCCACAGAGCATGTACGCGGTCCGGCGCACGGCGTCCCGCCTCGCGGCGAAGTACTCCGCGAACTCCTGTTCGTCGCGCTGGTCCACGCGGTTTCGCGCTCCGCTCTTCTCTGTCCGCCGCTTAAGACGGAACCGGGGGCGTCCAAGGTTGCACGAGTCCCCGGATTCCCTCCACCCCCCGCCGCATTGATCGCGCGGGCGGACGTGTGATGTGATCGGACCGTGACCTGGACTCCGCAGCCGCTCGACTTCCGTTCCGACACCGTCACCCGCCCGGACGAGGTCATGCGCCGGGCCATGGCCGAGGCCGAGGTCGATGACAACGTGATCGGCCACGACCCCACGATCGCGAAGCTGGAGGAGCGCGCCGCCCAGGCCCTCGGCATGCCGGCCGCGCTGTGGACGCCCAGCGGGACGATGGCCAACCTGATCGCGCTGAGCGTGCACCTCGAGCGCGGAGACCGTTTCCTCGCCACCCGCGGTGCCCACGTGCTCACCAACGAGCTGGGCTCGGCCGCCTGGCTGGCCGGCGGCATGCCGGACATCCTGGAGCACGACGCCGGCCCGGGCCGCTGCACGCCGGACGCGCTTTCGGCCGCGATCAGCCCCCAGGGCCCGTACTACACGCTCCGGACCAAGCTGCTGTGCCTGGAGAACACGCACAACGCGGCCGGCGGCGCGGTCACCCCGCCCGACGAGCACGCGCAGCTGATGTCCGTCGCGAAGCAGGCCGGGCTCACCGTCCACCTCGACGGCGCGCGGATCTGGCACGCGGCCGTCGCGCTGGAAGTGCCGCCCGCCGCGCTGACCGTGGGCGTCGACAGCGTTTCGGCCTGCTTCAGCAAGGGCCTCGGCGCGCCGGTCGGCTCGGTCGTCGCGGGCAGCGTCGAGTTCGTGGAGCGCGCACAGCGGATGCGGCAGATGCTCGGCGGCGGCGTCCGCCAGGGCGGGGTGCTCGCCGCGGCCTGCCTGGTCGCGCTGGGCCGCGTCGACGAGCTGGCCGAGAGCCACGAGCTGGCGCGGCGGCTGGCCTCGGGGCTGTCCGAGCACGGCTGGGGCGTCGAGACGCCGGACACCAACATCGTGCTCGCCGACGTCCCGGACCTGCGCACGGCTCTGGAATGGCTCGACTCGCTCGGCATCCGGACCGGGCCGATGGCGGGCAAGGTGCGGTTCGTGACGCACCGGGACCTGACCGCCGCCGACGTCGAAGAAGCCTTGCGCCGCATCAAAACCGGCGTCTGAAAACAGGGGGAACGGCATGACGAACTGGATCGTGTTCGACTACGGCGAGGTGCTCTCCACGCGCACCACGGCCGTGCCGAAGCTGGCGGCGACGATGGGTGTCGCCGTGGAGCCATTCGAGGCCGCGTACTGGGCCGAGCGCGAAGCGTACGACCGCGGCTTGGCCGACCTTGAGTACTGGACGGCCGTCGGCGCACGCGTCGGCGCGAAGGTGGACGAAGCGCTGTCGGACGAGCTGACCGGCATCGACGTGGCGGGCTGGTCGAACTTCGCGCCGTCTTCGCTGGAGCTGCTGGAATCACTCTCGGAAGCGGGCGCGAACCTGGCACTGCTCTCGAACGCGCCCGTGGCGTTCGGCCGCTGGGTGCGCGCGCAGGACTGGGCCCGGATGTTCCGCGAGACGCTGTTCTCCGGCGACGTCCACTGCGCGAAGCCGGACCCGGAGATTTTCCGCCTGCTGCTGGAAAAGCTCGGCGCCGAGCCGGCGGACTGCCTGTTCTTCGACGACCGTCAGTCCAATGTGGATGGCGCGCGGGCGGTCGGGATCCAGGCGCACCTGTGGGACGGCGCCGAAGCCGCCCGTGCTGCTTTGGACTGACCCCGTCAACGCAGTGAAGGCCTCCCTGCCCGCTTCGCACGCGGGTAAGGAGGCCTTCGTCGCAGATGTGCGGTCGGTTACCGACCGACCTGCTTGGGGCTCTTCTTGCCGCTGATGGCGCCGTACGCCGCCGTGCCCAGGAAAACCGCGCCGGCGATGATGGCGATCCACAGGACAGCCTTGAACAAGAAGCCGATCACCGCGCCGAGCACCATGAAGGCCACCCAGGCGACGATGAGCCCTCCAACGATCTTCCAGAACATGGCTCCTCCGATGCCGTTTCCGCGCCGCTCTCGGCCCGGTGAAGTCCAGCGTGCCACCTGCGCCGCGAAAACTCTCTCGTACTGGCCAACGTTCAGGGGGATATCGGGGTTCCCCCTGACCGGCATCACGGCAACCAGTCACCCAGGCGGCGCACGCACTCGTCGATGTCCTCAGCTGCCCCGGCGAAGGAAAACCGCACGTAGCGGCCACCGTCCACCGGGTCGAAGTCGATCCCGGGCGCGATCGCGACCCCGGTGTCGGCGAGCAGGCGCTGGCACCAGCTGAGGCTGTCGGAGGTGTACTCGGAGACGTCCGCGTACGCGTAGAAGGCGCCTTCGGCGGGCGCCAGCTTGTCGATGCCGATGCTCTTCAGCCCGGTGAAAAGCCGATCCCGGTTACGTCGGTAGTGCTCGACGTGCGCGTCGGCCTCCGCGTACGACTCCGGCGTGAACGCCGCGACGGCCGCGTGCTGCGCCAGCGCGGGCGGGCAGATGGTGAAGTTGCCGGTGAGCACGTCGACCGCGCGGTGCAACCGTCGAGGCACAAGCATCCAGCCGAGCCGCCAGCCGGTCATCGCGAAGTACTTCGAGAACGAGCCGAGCACCAGCGCCTCACGGCCGAATTGCCAGGCGCAGTCGAGGCCGCCGCCGAACGAGATGCCGTGGTAGATCTCGTCACTGATCAGCTGGACCCCGTGCGAGGAGCACCAGCCGCTGATGGCCGCCAGCTCGCCCGGCGCCAGCACGGTGCCGGTGGGGTTGCTGGGGCTGGCGACGATCAGCCCGTCCAGCGGCCCGAGCCGGTCCAGCAGCGCCACGGTGGGCTGGAAGTTCGTCTCCGGCCCGGTCTCGAACTCGACCACCTCGCAGCCGAGCACCTTCAGCAGGTTCCGGTACGCGGGGTAGCCGGGCCGGGCCATGGCGACCCGCGCGCCGGTGTCGAACGCGCTGAGGAACGAGAGCAGGAACCCGCCGGACGACCCGGTGGTCAGCACGACTTCCTGCGCGCTGACGTCCAGGTCGTAAGTTCGCCGGTAGTGCCCCGCGACGGCCTCCCGCAGCTCGGGGATGCCGAGCTGCTCGGTGTAGCCGAGGTGGTCGCGGCCCAGCGCTTCGGCCGCCGCCTGCCGGACCGCCGCCGGCGCCGGCGCGGACGGCTGCCCCGCGGCGAGCGAGACGAGATCACCGTGGGTGCGCTGCCGGGCCTGCGCCGCGGAAAGCACGTCCATCACGTGAAAGGGCGGCACACCGGACCGTAGTGCGGGCCCGGCCAAGCCAGCGATGTCGACCATGCGCACGAGGCTAACAAGACTCGTGAGTGGCTACGACGGTTCTAACCGTCACAGCCACTCACGAGCTGGTCAGGCGTTCTCGTCGAACGGGATGCCGCTCGGCTTGGCCTTGCCGAGGTTGCCGTTGAACTGGTCGTCCTTGATGCCGAAGGTGGCGCTGCCGAAGTCGGCCGCCACGAGCTTGTCGCGCAGCCCGGCCGGGTAGCCGTCCCAGCCGACCAGCGTCGGGTACTGCCAGGCGCCCTTGTGATTCTCCGGCGGGTCGTCGTGGGAATTGGCGGCACGGAAGCAATGCGTGGACGCACCGTCCTTGTGGTAGACGACCTTCGGGTGCGAGCCCTCGAAGAACATCTCCGACGCGGGGTGCACGGCGAACCCGCCGTGCTGCGACGTGGAGACGTACTGGACCTGATTGTCCTTGACCCACACCACAACGTGCTCCCAGTCGTTGCGGTGCCCGGCGCTGCCGGGGCCGAGCGCGGCCTGGTCCTTCTCGAAATAGAGCGTGTACATCGAGGCGCACCAGTCGTTGTTGCACTTGGTGCGCGAGTACGAGTTGGTGTTGTCCAGGTCCGACTCGTCGCGGCAGTTGCCGTTGACGTCACCGCCGAGCGCGAGCCCGGGCGCGATAGCGCCGTCCGGCCCGATGGCGGGCGTCGGATAGCAGCCGTCCTTGTCGTAGTCGAAGGCCGGTTGGAAATTCTTCTCGAGATCAGTGGCGTTGCCGGGCAGCGCCGGCGGCGGGTCGGCCAGCGCGGCCGCCGGAAACGCCACCGCCATCGCCAGCGCGGCCCCGATCACCAGGGCCGGCTTGCGGAATCGGGTCGTCTTCGCCACGCGTTCGTCCTCCTTGAGTCCGTCCAGGCACCGGTTTCCGATGGATGGAAAGTTTCCAACGGTGCCGGAGCGGGAAACAAGGGACAAAAGGGAACACCCCCAGCCCGTTCTGCCATCCCTGGCTTGGGGGTGTTCCTGCTGCTGCGTCAGTAACCGCGGTACGCGCCGCCGTGCGCCATCGCCTGGATGCCGGGCACGTTCCCGACCCCGCCATAGCGGTGGATCGAGTACTGCACCCCGGCGATGATGTTGTCGACCGGGTTGTAGATGTTGTCGTGCCCCGGCAGCTTGTTCGAGTTGAACGTCGAGTCGATGCACTGCATCAGACCCTTGGACGGGTGGCCGGCCGCCGCATTGGAATTGCCGGTGAGGAACACGTGGTCGGCTTCCCGAGCGGTCCAGGTGCCGAGCTCGGTCGTCACGCACCACACGTCCGCGCGGCCGGCGGGCTCCTTACGCAGGAAGGCGCCGGTGACCACCGGGTTGTTCGCCCGGACCGCGGCCTCCCGGCTCCACGTCTCGTGCTCGGCGGTGCGATCGGTGAACGACACCCGCGGCCGGGAGCCGGACAGGTAGACCGCGAGTGTGATCGCCTCGAGCACCTCGCCGGGCGCCTGGTAGACGACCGCCTTCGGCCGTGTGTACCCGGGCCGCGAGTACCAGGTGCCTTCCGCGTCGACGACGGCTTCGAGCCAGGCCGCACGCTGCTCCGTCGACATGGCCAGCACTTGGCGGACCGCGTCGGATTTCGGGTCGCCCGCACGACGGAGCAGATCCTGCGCGTAGTCGTGGTCGAGCCGGAACTGGTGCCGCGGCCCGCATCCACCGCGATCGTCGACGTAGACCGCGTGCGGAATGTCCTCGAGCAGCTCGCGGATCTTCGCCACCATGTCCGGTTTGGACTGTGCGATCGACATGGTCGGCCGGTGCTTGCGGGCCTCGACGTGACCGTCACCCGCGATCCAGCCGAGAATCGCGGCCTCGCGCACGGTGAGCTCGAGCGTCGACTCGGTGTCGGCAGGAGCCGAGAGCAGGACCCGGTCGCGGCTCCCGATTTCGTCGGTCGTCACGAACCTGGCTTCGGTGGCGTACGCACTCTGCTGCGCCGCGGGAACCACGTCGTGCTTCTTCCGACGGTGTAGGGCGACGCCGTTTGCAGGCTGGCTGCTCGCGCGCGGCTCCCAGCCGCACTCCGGGCAGACGACCGGACCGTCCTTCGCGACCGTCACCCGCGGCAGGTCGAGCCAGCGGTGGTTCGGCGTGGTGGTCGCCTGCCAGCGCGAATTGACCAGCCGCACCAACGGCGCGTTGTCGTGGTGCACGACGCGGGTGACCCGGGTCCACTCGCTTCGCCGGGTCTGCGCGTTGTAGCCGATCGTCTCGTCGCCGACCTCGACGTCGTGGTGCTTCAGCAACCCCCGCCGGGTGAGGATCATCGTGTCGAGCGGCACGCAGTCCCAGTTGTTGATCGCGTTCGGATTACCGCCGGACTCGTGCTGGATGATCGCCCAGATGTTGGGGATGTCGGCGTCGGTGACGTTCACCCCGGCGGCCTGCAGCTCCTTGATCGCTTCCTCGATCCACTGCTGCACGTTGCCCGGGGGCGGGGAGGACGGCGGGCCGCCGCTGGGGCCGAGGCCGCCTCCGCCGGCACCTCCGCCACCGCCTCCGGCGCCGCCGCCACCGCTGTGGTGGTGGGAGGCGCCGTTGCTGTGGATGCCGCCGGTGCTCTGCGGGACGGTGCCGTCGCCGGCCGGGAGGGGAACGTCCTTGTAGCCGCCGCTGATCTGGGTCTGCATCAGCGCCTGCGACTTCTTGACCAGACCGTCGGCCTGGTCGAGCAGCGGGCTGATCGTCGCCGCCGCGTCGGCCGCGGTCTTCGTGTTGGCCGTGTTCGCCTGGTCGATCAGCGACTGGGCGGTCGGACTCGGCGCGGGGCCCTTCTTGTCCGACTTCGCGTACGCGGCTTCGGCGTTCTGCGCGGCCTGGACCTTCGGGGTCGTGTCGTCGATGACCTTCTGGATCGCCTTCTGCGCGTCATCCCGCGCACCGGTCACCTTGGTCTTGAGCGTGCCGAGGTCCGTCGACAGGTTGCTGAGGTCGTCGCCGACCTCCTTCAGGTGCGACTGCACCTTGTCGCCGGCCGTGGTGATCTGCCGGACGTACGCGACGAAAGCGTCCGCGGCGTCGCCCTTCCACACCCCGCTGGCGAGCGAATCGGTCGACGACTTCAGCGCGGCGCTGTGATCGCCGGCCTGCCCCGCCGAATCCTTGAACTGCTGCGCCGCCTTTTCGATCGCGTCCGGTTTGATGCCGTCGACCTTGGCCGCTTCATCCGTTACCTTCGACCAGTTCGGCGGAAAGTCGATCAGCGCCACCCTGCTGCCCCCTCAACCACGATTTCCCCTGCCCTCACTGGTTTTCGGTCACGTGCAGCGTCAGGTCGGTCTTGCCCACCTGGTCGGTCTCCTCGACCAGGCCGGCCGCCTTGCGCAGCATGAAGCCGGTCGCCTCCATCAGCTTCCCGGCGGCGTCGAACTCCGTGTGCACGCCCTGCTTGAAGTTGCCGACCGCGCCGTGCACGTCCTTCGAGCCGCCCATGGTGCCGAACGGACTCTCGGGCTCGTCGTCGACGCCGGTGAGGTGACGCTTGGACTTTTCGAACTCGTCCTTCAGCTTTTCCACCTGCCGGGCCGCAATGGCCATCGATTCAGCGTCGTAGACAGGCACCGTCGGTCATCCCCTTCTGAAGTCCTCTTCCGGCTGATCAGACGTCGGCATGATCAGGCCGGTTCCCCCGATTACTTTAAGACCTCGGCCGCGCCCGGGGTACGGATCCCGCACAACTTCCACCCCCGAGCGCCTTCCCGCATGGCCGCCGGGGAAATGACGCCGGACGCGAAGCCGTCGGATTCGGGTCAAGTCCGACAAGTCGGGCGCCGGCGATTGATTACCGTCGCCGCCGCGACGACCCGGAAATCACCCACATGGGTTCGATCATCGGTTCGCTCGCGATTCCGATCCGCTTTCCCCGCCGAATGCGAATCGCGAGCCGTCACAGCTCTGCCTGCAACTCCCGTACCCGTTCCACCAGTAATGCGTTGTCCGCAGGTGCCACAGTCGCCCACGGGCGCCCGTCGGGATCGGACGCGAGTTGAAAGAGGTACCGCCCCGCATCGGTGTCGTAGAAAGCCGCCACCCCAGCCGAACGGCGGACGGTGCCGTCGCGGAGGGTGCGTTCCGCGCAGAACTGGCCGCGGGCCTCTTGGCCCATCAGCATGCCGGCCAGCTCCTGGGCCTCCCACAGCGCCAGACCACGATCCTCCAACGCCGTGACCAGCGACTTCGGATCGCCCTGGGCCTTCGCGTCGGCGGCGACCAGCAGGTCGTGCGGGATGGAGATGGACTGGCCGACGCCCGGGGCCAGGTCGCCCGCCACCGGGACGGCGGCCTCGGCCAGGGCGCCCTCGCGCGCGGGGATCAGCCAGACCTGGTCGGAGTCCACGACGGCCAGCACGGCCTGGCTGCCCAGGCTCACCGCGCGCCCGTGGATCTCCCGCTCGGCCCACACCCACGCGTCCACCGCGTACTGCGGGCGCGCCAGCAGGTGCAGCTGGTCGATCAGCTCGCCCGACGCGCGACGGCCGCGAGCCAGGCGCCGCGAGGCCAGCGAAGACCACGCCGAGTCGACCAGCTCGGCGCGCTCGGAGTGCGTCCGCCCCGGTGACGGCACGCCCAGCGCGGCCGGGCGCCGGGGCAGCTCCAGCGACTCCCACAACACATCGAACTCGAGCGCGGAAAGCACCAGGCTCACGGTCGGCGCCCATCCCCCGCGTCGTCGCCGATGACGTCTCGCGAGACCATCCGCCGGTCGTTGAACAGGTCCTTGTCGTCGACGCCGAAGCGGCGCACGTGTTCCTCGTCCTCTTCGCCTTCGCCCTGCGTCGCGGCCGGGGCGAGGAACTTCGTGTCGTCGCGCGGCGGCTCGGGAGAGATCTGCTCGGCCTTGCGCAGCGCGATCGCCTCCTCCTCCGGCAGGTCGTCGACGGGCAGCGGCCGCACGGGGCTCTTGCCCGAGCCCGCGCCGAACCCACGGCCCTGCCGCTCCTGCTCGCCGCTCAGCGCGCCACCCGCCGCGCCCGCGCCCAGCGCCGCGGCGCCCGCACCCAGCTCGCCGGCCGACATCCCGCCCCTGGGCGCGGCGGCCGGACTGCCGCTCGGCGACGGCGCCACCGTCGACTCCGGCGCGCTGCCGACGAACCGGCCCCGGCCCAGCGTTTGGTCGCCGCCGCCGATCCCGCCCGTCGTGCCACGGCCGAACACCCCGTCGGCCATCGTGCCGGACCCGGGCGCGGCCGAACCGCTCATCGGCGGACGGCCGGCCGAACCCGAACCCGAACCGGGACCGGCGCCGGAACCCGAGCCCAGCCCCGGACCGGAGCCCGGGCCGGGAATCCCGGACCCGCCCGAAACCGGCGGCACAAAACCACCGGAAGACCGTTGCCCACCGCTGGGCTCCTGCGCGGTCCCGCGCCCCGGCGCCTCGACCCAGCCGGACGGCGGCGGAACGGCCGCCTGCCCACCGGAAGGAGCCGAAGACGTCGTCGTGCCATTGCCCGAACCCGAACCCGCACCAGGCCGCGCGGGCGGCGCCTGCACCGCGATCCCGTACGCGGGCGTGGGCGGGTCGACGTGCGCGTTGCTGACCGGCTGCACCACCGGCGGCTGGACGTAGTGTGACTGCACGGACGCCGAAGCCGGCTTGACGCTGCCGTCCGGCGTCACGTCGATCACCGAACCAGCCAGGTCCGTCACGCTCTTCTGGCCGCCCGGAGGGGCCACGGTCAACGTCTGCGGAGCGTTCAGCGTCTCGGTCGAGAGCAGGTTCTCGCCGCTCTGCTGCGCGTAGTCGTTCAACGCCTCGAGCGCCTGGCTGCGCGCGTTCTGCGCCGCGTCCACCTGAGACGCGTGGTCGGTCTCGAAGCCGATCAGGCTGGCCAGCGAATCGCCGACGGTGTAGCCGCCCGCGCCCTTCAGCACGGTGTCGGCGTCCGGCAGCTTGTACTTGGTGCGGTTGAAGGCCTCGCCTTGCGCGAACAGCATTTCCGCGGTGTGCGACACCTTCGTCATGGCGTCCTGGGAGAAGCCGGCCTGCTGCGTGAACACCTGCCCGGCCTGGCCGCCCGCCTCGCTCTGCCATTCGACGCCGAGCTGCGTCAGCTGCGTGCGCAACGTGTTGTCGGTGTCGGCGAGCGCGGACGCGACGGCCTTCAGCGCGTCGACCGCGGTGCCGATGCTGCCGATCCCGTCGCCGGTGCCGAACCGCTCGATCTCGGTGGCGATGGCGGTGTCGGTCCAGCCGTCGAAACGGTGGTCGCGGATCCTGCCCGCGAGGTCGGAGATCTCCACGCGCCCTCCCTAGCTCCGTGACTTCAGGTTCTGCAGCGCCAGGCCGGCGGCGTGGGCCGACATGTCGCACAGCTGCTGCTGGTTGTACGCGCCGGCGGTGATGGCAAACGCTTGCGCGGCCACGGTCTGCCCCTTCGCGACGCCGACGAGCGTCTCGCAGTCCGAAGGCGTGCCCGCCGCGCGGTAGTCGGTGATCGCCGGGTAGCCGCCGACTGTCGCCGGCGCCGTGGTCATGCTGTTCTTCCGCCGCGCCCCGGTCAGCCACTCCTGCACGTCCGCGCCGACGATCCGCAGGTGATAGGCGGAGAACGGCGCGGCCTGGCCGACGTCGAACACGCAGGTCGGCCCGTCCTGCGGGTCGGCGGCCTTGCGCGGGGCGCCGGTGACCTTCAGCTCGTCGAGCTGGACCTGGGACAGCAGGTCGCACGGGTCGACCCCGTTCACGGACAGGTCGGCCGGCCGCTGCGGCAGGTCGGAGGCCTTGGCCGCCTGCGACATCGCGCTCTTGGCCGTCTCCACCGGGTACGCCGTGCCGGGGGCGCCCGAGGAGCAGCCGGCCGCGCCGAAGAGCAGGGCCACCGCGACCAGCCGCTTACTGGACGCCGTGGGCACCGCGGTCCCCGAACGCCGCGGCCTTGTCCGCGTCACTGGCCTGGTAGGTCTTGGCGGCGTCGCGCAGCTGGGCGACGAGCTGGTGCAGGTTGGCGACGTACTCGCGCACCTGCGCGACGTACGAGTGATCGCCCTCGGCGACGACGGTGTTCCACGCCGCGATGGCGTTCACGCTCACGGTGTCGGCCGAAGGCGTGTCGATCCGCAGCTCGCCGAGGCGCGTGAGCAGCTTGTCCTCCAACGCGCCGACCTGCTCTTCGACCACGCGCGCGACGTCCAGCAGCTTCCCGGGCGCGACGACGATGTCCGCGACCCCCGGCGCCGCCGGGACGGACGACGCGAGGTCGGACAGCGGATTGCTTCCTGGCATGCGCTACCCCTCACCTACGGACGGTGACCGGACGGACCCGTTACGAGGCTACCAACGACGAGGTACCGCCGAGGCGAAGTCCGCCGGAAAGTTCAGGCGCCGACGGTCGCGTCGAGCTCGCCGCTCGCGGCCTTCAGCGCGATGTCGTTGCGGTGGTGCGAGCCCGCGAGGCGCACCCGGTCCACCGTCTCGTACGCGTGCTTGCGCGCCGACTTCAACGACTTGCCGGTGCCGACCACGGACAGCACGCGCCCGCCGGAGGAGACCACCGCGCCGTCTTCACGACGCCGCGTTCCGGCGTGCAGCACGCCTTCGATCTCGCCGCCGCTGATCACGTCGCCGGTGCGGGGCTTGCCGGGGTAGCCGTCGGCCGCGATCACGACGGTGACCGCCGCGCCGCCCGACCACTCCAGCGGCGGGTGTTCGGCGAGCTTGCCGGTGGCCGTCGCGTGCAGCAGCCCCGCGAGCGGAGTGCGCAGCAGGGCCAGCACGACCTGCGTCTCGGGGTCGCCGAACCGGCAGTTGAACTCGATCACCTGCGGGCCCTGCGAGGTCAGCGCCAGACCCGCGTACAGCAGGCCGGAGAAGGTGGCGCCCCGCGCGTCGAGCTCGTCGACCACGGGCTGCACGACCTTCTCGACGACGTCGGCCACGAGGTCTTCCGGGGCCCACGGCAGCGGCGCGTACGCCCCCATGCCGCCGGTGTTCGGCCCCTTGTCGTCGTCGCCGAGGCGCTTGAAGTCCTGCGCCGGCAGCAGCGGCACGACCGTGCGGCCGTCGACGAAGCAGAACAGCGAGGCCTCCGGTCCGTCCAAAAAGGACTCCAGGAGCACCGGGTGGCCGCCGTCGAGCAGCATCAGCGCGTGCTTGCGCGCCACCTCGATGTCCTCGGTGACGACCACGCCCTTGCCCGCGGCCAGTCCGTCGTCCTTCACCACCCAGGTGGGGCCGAAGCGGTTGAGCGCGGCGTCGAGGCGCGCGGGGGTGTCGACGACTTCGCTGCGCGCGGTGGGCACGTCAGCGGCGGCCATCACGTCCTTGGCGAACGCCTTCGAGCCCTCGATCCGGGCAGCCGTCGCCGACGGGCCGAAGCAGGCGATGCCGGCCTTGCGCACCGCGTCCGCGACGCCCGCGACCAGCGGCACCTCGGGGCCCACGACGACGAGGTCGGCCTGCCATTCCTTGGCCAGGGCGGTGACTGCTTCGGGATCGGCCGCCTCGACACCCATCTGCTCGGCGACCGCGGCGGTACCGGCATTGCCGGGCGCGCAGGCGAGCGCGGTGACGGCGGGATCGCCGGACACCGCGAGGACGAGTGCATGCTCACGGGCGCCGGACCCGATTACCAGTACGCGCACGCCGAACAGGGTAACCGGGGCCCGCCGGGCGGAACATTTCGCCGTCCGTGTGGCCCTGCCCGGAAGCGGATTCCATGCGCCGTTTACCCGGTTGTCGGTCCTTTGCCCCCTCTTCCGCCTCGCGCCGGACGCTTGCGGCTGTGAGGGTGACGCGGTATGTCGTGGCACGCCCGTCGTCAAGGCGGGATGCCGGTGAAGAGAGGTTCTCCATGAAGCGCAAACGTGTCGGTGTGCTCGTACTGTCCGGACTGGCCCTGCTCGGCGTCGCGGGCCTGGCGATCGGCCCCGCCGCGGCGAGCGAGCCGGCCGCGGCGGGTGCGGCGGCGCAGGGCCGCGGGCACGATGACCCCGTGATCATCGGCCACCGGGGCGCGCCCGGCTACCGCCCCGAGCACACGCTCGCCTCGTACGAGCTCGCGTTCCGGATGGGCGTCAGTTATGTCGACGTCGACCTCGTGCCGACCAAGGACGGCCGGCTCGTCGCCCGGCACGAGCCGGAGATCGGCGGCACCACCGACGTCGCCGACCACCCCGAGTTCGCCTCGCGCAAGAAGACCGAGGTGATCGACGGCGTTTCGCTGACCGGGTGGTTCACCGAGGACTTCACGCTGGCGGAGCTGAAGACGCTGCGCGCGAAGGAGCGGATCCCGCAGAACCGGCCCAACAACCAGCTGTACGACGGACGGTTCGAGGTGCCGACCTACCAGGAGGTGCTGGACCTGACCCGGCGGCTCGGCCGGGAGCTGCACCGGACGCTGGGCACCTACCCCGAGGTCAAGCACTCGACGCACTTCCAGCAGATCGGCAACCCGGTCGAGCCGAAGCTGGTGTCGATCCTGAACCGCAACGGGCTGAACCGGCCGGACGCGCCGGTGGCCATCCAGTCGTTCGAGGTGGCGAACCTGATCGCGCTGCACAAGCAGGTGCGGGTGCCGCTGCTGCAGCTCACCTCGGCGACGGGCGCGCCGGCCGACTTCGTCGCCGCCGGTGACAAGCGCACGTACGCCGACCTCGTGACGCCCGCGGGGCTGCGTGAGGTGGCGAAGTACGCGACTTACCTGGGGCCGGACAAGTCGCAGGTGATCCCGCTCGACGCCGCCGGCAATCTGGGCAAGCCGAGTTCGCTGGTCGCCGACGCGCACCGGGCGGGCCTGAAGGTGCAGCCGTACACCTTCCGCAACGAAAACCCGTTCCTGCCGGCGAACCTGCGCTCTTCGAGCAGCCCCTCCGCCTTCGGCAATGTGTTCGCCGAGGAGGCCGCGTTCCTCAAGGCCGGGGTCGACGGGTTCTTCGCGGACCAGTCGGACACCGCGCTGGAATCGCTGCACGACTTCCTCGGCCGCTGACCGCTGAATTCCTTGGCAGGTAAAAGGATTCCGGTTTTGTCGGTGCCCGCCGTTAGAGTCGCGGCATGGACCTCGGGGAGGAGATCGACCGGCTGGCGAAGGAGACGCAGTTCTCCGGCGTAGTACTCGCCAGCCGCGGAGCAGAGACGGTGCTCTCGAGTGCGCACGGCATGGCGCATCGGGGGTACGAAGTACCGAACACGGTCGGCACCAGGTTCGCGATCGCCAGCGGCACCAAGGGTTTCACGGCGCTGGTGATCGTGAGCCTGATCGTCGAAGGGCTGCTTTCACTGGGCACCCGGGTGCGCACCCTGCTGGGCGCGGACCTGCCGCTGATCGACGACGGCGTCACGGTGGAGCACCTGCTGGCGCATCGATCCGGCATCGGCGACTACTACGACGAGGACGCGGAGCCACCGCCGCGGCCGCAGGAGTTGTCCGGGCCGGAGGGCTATCTGCGCGCGCTCGGCGGTTTCCCGCAACGGTTTCCGCCGGGCGAGCGGTTCGCCTACAACAACGGCGGTTACGCGGTGCTGGCGATCGTCGCCGCGAGGGCCGTGAACGAGCCCTTCGAGCGGCTGGTGCGCGAGCGGGTGTGCGTGCCGGCCGGAATGGCGGACACGGCGTTCCTGCGTTCGGACGAGCTGCCGGGCCGCACCGCGACCGGGTACCTGGAGAGCGGCCGGACGAACGTGTTCAGCACGCCGGTTGTCGGCTTCGGCGACGGCGGCATCTTCTCGACGGCGCCGGACTTCCACGCTTTCTGGCCGGCGCTGGCAGCGGGCCGGATCGTGCCGCGCGAGTGGGTGGCGCGGATGACCGCGGTGCACAGCGCGTCGACCGGAACCCGGCAGCAATACCGGTACGGGCTGGGTTTCTGGCTGCCCGCCCGCGGCGACACGGTGCTGCTGGAGGGCTACGACTACGGTGTCTCGTTCCGGAGCACGTACCAGCCGTCGAGCGGGCTGACCTGCACCGTGCTGTCGAACACGGCCGAGGGCGCTTGGCCGATGGCCGCTTTGCTGGAGCGGGAGCTGGCCGGGTCGGCGGGTCCGCCGTATGGGCCGACACCGGAGGTGCCGCCCACCGATTCTTGACGCGACCTTGACACCTGTCGAGCGGCCGGGCTAGCTTCTCCGGAACTTCAATGGTCTGTCCACATACCTTTCAGGTGGGTGCCCGATGGATGTCTCCAACCCGCAGACCGCCGAGCCCGACGAAACCGATGAAGACAGCGCACGCCTGCACGCGCTCGGCTACGCGCAGGAACTCAAGCGGACGATGTCGTCGTTCTCGAACTTCGCGGTGTCGTTCACGATCATCTCGATCCTGTCCGGCTGCCTGACGCTGTACGGCTTCGGCATGAAAACCGGCGGGCCGGCGGCGATGATCTGGGGCTGGCCGCTGGTCGGGCTGTTCGTGATCCTGGTGGGCCTCGGCATGGCGGAGGTGTGCTCGAGCTACCCGACGGCGGGCGGCCTGTACTACTGGGCCGCGCGGCTGGCCACGCGCAACGGCCCGGCGTGGTCGTGGTTCACCGGCTGGTTCAACCTGATCGGCCAGATCGCCGTCACGGCGGGCATCGACTTCGGCGCGGCGCTGTTCCTGAACGCGTTCCTGGACCTGCAATGGGGTTACAGCGCGACGCCGGGGCACACGATCCTGCTGCTGGCCATCATCCTGGTGGTGCACGGCGCGCTGAACACGTTCGGCGTGCGGGTGGTGGCGATCCTCAACAGCGTCAGCGTCTGGTGGCACCTGGTCGGGGTGCTGGTGATCGTGGGCGTGCTGATCTTCGTGCCGGCGAAGCACCAGGAAGCGTCGTTCGTGTTCGGCAGCTTCGTGAACCAGACGGGCTGGGGCTCGTCGGTGTACGTGTTCGCGCTCGGGCTGCTGCTGGCGCAGTACACGCTGACCGGGTACGACGCGTCGGCGCACATGACGGAGGAGACCAAGAACGCCGCGAAGGCCGGGCCGCGCGGGATCATCAACTCGATCCTGGTCTCGCTGGTCGCCGGGTGGATCCTGCTGATCGGGCTGACCTTCGCGATTCAGGACTACGCCGGCGAGGCCGGCTCGGCCACGGGGGTGCCGCCGGCGCAGATCTTCATCGACGCGACCGGCGCCGTCACGGGCAAGTTCCTGCTGCTGATCTGCATCGGCGCGCAGCTGTTCTGCGGCATGGCCTCGGTGACGGCGAACTCGCGGATGATCTACGCCTTCGCCCGCGACGGCGCCATCCCGGGCTCGAAACTCTGGCACCGGATCAACAAGCGCACGCAGACCCCGACCAACGCCGTGTGGCTCGCCGCGGGCGGCGCGCTGATCCTGGCGCTGCCTTACCTGTGGAGCGCCACGGCTTACGCGGCGGTGACGTCGATCGCGACCGTCGGGCTGTACGTGGCGTACGTGATCCCCGTTTTCCTCCGCGTGCGCCGCGGCGACAGCTTCGAGAAGGGCCCGTGGAACCTGGGCCGCTGGGGCAAGCCGATCGGCATCGTCGCGACCGCGTGGGTCGTGGTGATCTTCGTGCTCTTCATGCTGCCGCAAGCCTTCCCGGTCACGGTCGACTCGTTCAACTACACGCCGATCGCGTTCCTGGTCGTCCTCGGCGGCGCGGCCCTGTGGTGGGTCCTCTCGGCGCGGAAGTGGTTCACCGGCCCGAAGGTCCAGGGCACCGAGGCCGAACTCGAGGCCGTTGAACAGGAACTGAAGGAACTCGGCTGACGGGGAGGATTTCTTTCACGGCCTGCCCGCGCTCGGCTGTTGCTGGTGACTGTCACCGCTTCAGCCGAGCTGCTCGGCCAGCCCGACGATGATGCCCTCGGGACCGCGGACGTAGCAGAGCCGGAAGATGTTCTCGTACTGCTCCAGCTCGCCGACGAGTTCGGCGCCGTGGGCGCGCAGGCGGGTGATGACGTCCTCGATGTCGTCAACGGCGAACATGACCCGCCGGATGCCCAGTGTGTTGGCCGGCGCGTCCTTCGGCTCGGGGGTGATGGCCTTCGGCCGGTGGAACTTCGCCAGCTCGACTCGGCCGGGGCCGTCCGGGACCCGCAGCATGGCCACGTCCTGGCGGACGTCGTCGAGCCCGATGACCCGTTCCGCCCCGCGCCAGTCGAGTGGTCCCTTGTTCTCCAGTTCCATGCCCAGTTCGACGAAAAACGCGATAACCGCGTCAAGATCGTCGACGACGATGAGAACGTTGTCCATCCGCTGGATCGCCACGCCGGCCCTCCTTCACTTGGTGCAGCCACGGTAACCACTCCACCCGGGTCGGGCCCGGAGGTGGAGGCCCGGAGGTGGAGGCCCGGCCCGGCCGGCGTGGTGAAGATCGGGACGGTGACACTTCGCCGGATCATCACGCTCGCCGTGGTCGCCGTGGCTGTCGCGCCTACAGCCGCACTCGCCGCGACGCTCGTGGCCACACCGACCGCGACGCCCGTCGCCGTCGGCCACGGTGTCGACCTCACCAACCCGTGCACTGCCGCCGGGCTGACCGACTTCCTGCTGCACGACCGGCTCCCGGCGAGCGACGCCGCCTGCGGGGCCGGCTCGTAAGGCAGCCCGAGCGCGAGCCCGGCCCGTGGGTCAAGATGCGGGGCATGGAGACCTTGACGCTGGTGGGCGTCCTCGCGGGTTCGCTCGGGCTGACGGCGCTGGCCCGCCGCTACAACCTGTCCGCGCCGCTGCTGATCGTGGTCGTCGCGCTCGGCATCGCGCTGATCCCGGGAGTGCCGCGGATCGAGCTGGAACCCGAGCTGATCCTCACCGTCGTCCTGCCGCCGCTGCTGTACTCGACGTCGCTGGAAAGCTCGCTGACGCACTTCCGCGCGAGCCTGCGCCCGATCGTCTCGCTCGGCGTGCTGCTGGTGGCGCTGACGGCGGTGGTGGTCGCGTTTGTCGTGCACCTGCTGCTGCCGGACCTGCCGTGGGCGTCCGCGCTGGTGCTCGGCGCCGTCGTGTCCCCGCCGGACGCCGTGACGGCGGTGGCGATCGGGCGCAAGCTCGGCCTGCCGCGCGGGATCATGACCGTGCTGACCGGTGAGAGCCTGGTCAACGACGCCGCCGCGCTGACGCTGTACAAGGTGGCGCTGGCGGCCGTCGCCGGGACCGCCGGTTCGATCGGGCACGGGTTCGCCGTGTTCGTGGTGGCGACGGTGCTGGGCATCGCCGTCGGGCTGGTCGCCGGGTTCGTGGTGGTGTTCATCCGCGGGCGGCTCGACGACCCGCTGCTGGAGTCGGCGTTCGGCATCATCGTCCCGTTCGCGGCGTACGTGACGGCGGAGCACCTGCACCCGTTCGGCTCGGAGTTCAGCGGCTCCGGGGTGCTGGCCGTGGTCACCGCGGGGCTGTACCTCGGGCACCGGGCGCTGAACGCGTCGCCGGCCACGCGCATGCAGGACCGTTCGGTGTGGGCGTCGATCGACGTGCTGCTGGAGGCGCTGGTGTTCGCGCTGATGGGCCTGCAGCTGCCGTTCGTGCTGGACGGCGCGCAGCACGCCGCGCGCGACAACGGGACGCTCGCGCTGGTCGCCCTCGTGGTGCTGGCGGTGACGATGCTGGTGCGGATCCCGGCGGTGTTCCTGTCGAGTTACCTGCCCCGGACGTTACGGCTGTTCGGCCGGGCCAGAGAGGGGACGTCGTGGCGGGCGCTCGCGGTGGTGTCGTGGACCGGCATGCGCGGGGTGGTCACGCTCGCGGCGGCGGCCGGCGTGCCGACTGGGACGCCGGGGCGGGAGGAGATCCAGCTGTTCGCGTTCACCGTCGCGGTCGGCACGGTGCTGATCCAGGGCCTGACGCTGCCGCCGCTGATCCGCCTGCTGAAGGTGCAGGACCCGGACGAGGCGGCCCGCGACGAGGCCGAGGAACTGGCCGCGCGCGAGGTCGCGCAGAAGGCCGCCCACCAACGGCTGCGGGAGATCACCAAGGAACGACTGTCCACATTAGACATGCCGGAGGAGAAGGTGACGCGGCTGCGGCAACGACTGGAGCGGCTCGTGGACACCCGTTACCGCTTCGCGAAGGCGGCGATCACCATGTCCGGCGAGGAGCGCAGCGCGAGCCCGCAGGCCCAGTTCGCGAAGGCGCGCAAGGAATTGCTGCTCACCCAGCGCGCGGCGTTGATCGAGGAGAACCGAGCGGGCCGCCTCGACGACGCCGTGCTGAACAAGGTGCTGCGCGAACTGGACCTGGAAGAACTGTCGGTGTCGAACTCGCTCACAAACCGGATGAGTTGAGTGCCCCAGCCAACCGCCACGTGCGCTCCCGGTCCGCTGGGCCGTTGAGGCCGGTCTGCGCGAAGAGGACTTCGGTGGCGCCGGCCTCGTAGTACTGCCGGACGCCCGCGGCGACGGCCTCCTCGTCGCCGATCAGGGCAAGCTGCGCGGCGTGGTCGACGCCCTCGGTGGCCAGCACCTTCTGGTACGACGGGATCGTCGAGTAGAACCCGAGCTCGGCGGCGGCGATCTGGCGCACGGCGGCGACGTCGCTGGTCACCACAACCGGCACGGCCGCGATCACCCGCGGCGCCGGCCGCCCGGCGCGCTCGGCGGCCTGCGTGAGCGCCGGCACGATGTTCTCGGCCAGCGCCCGCGGGCCGGCGAGGAAGGGCAGGATGCCGTCGGCCAGCTCGCCGGTCACGCGCAACGCCTGCGGCCCCATCGCCGCGACGATGATCGGCACGTCCGCGGCCTCGGCGGCGTCGGCCGTGTGGACGTCGAGCGTTTCGCCGTCGAAGTCCACGGTTTCCCCGGCGAAAACCTGGCGCAGCACCGTGAGCTGCTCGCGCAGGTGCCGGATCGGCGGCGGGTACTCGACGCCGTAAATCGGCTGGTGGAAGCTCTGCGCTCCCAGCCCGAGCCCGAGCGTGAAGCGCCCGCCGGTCGCGGCATACGCAGTGCGCGCGGCGCTCGCCAGCACAAGCGGATGGCGCGGGTACACGGGCACGACCGACGTCCCGACCGCCAGCCCGGGTACCTCCCGCCCGGCCAGCCCGGCAACCGCGATCGCGTCATAGGACAACGGTTGCTGCGAAAACCACACCGACCCGACGCCGGCCTCCGCCGCCCACTTGGCCTGCCCGATCAACTCGTCCACTCCGGCGGGCAATCCCGCCGGCAGGGTGATCCCGATGGTCATGCACCCCACGGTATCCAGCTACGGCAACGCTTTCCGGCTTCCCAGCGCTTGGGACACGCCTTCCCCAGCAGCGCAAACCCCCGCCACTCCACCGGGGGGACGACCCCGCAGCCAGTCTACCGGCCCACGGCTCCGAAAACGGGCTGCCGCGGGATCTGTGGACAACCTCCTCCGGTCGCGGACGGCTGTGGACAAGTCGACCGAGCCCAGCCCGGGAACAAGTAAAAGGGGCCCGCCGCCGGACAAAACCGGTGGCGGGCCCCCAAGAACCAGAGCAGCTCAGACGAACTCGTGCCGCACGATCGTCTGCTCGCGGCCGGGGCCGACGCCGATCGCGGAGATGCGGGCGCCCGAGAGTTCCTCCAGGCGCTCCACATAGGACTTCGCGTTGGCCGGCAGCTCGTCGAAGGTGCGGCAGGCCGAGATGTCCTCGAACCAGCCCGGCAGCTCCTCGTAGATCGGGATGGCGTGGTGCACGTCGGTCTGGGTCATCGGCATGTCCGAGGTGCGGAAGCCGTCCACCTCGTAGCCCACGCAGACCGGCACCTTCTCCAGGCCGGACAGCACGTCGAGCTTGGTCAGGAAGTAGTCGGTGATTCCGTTGACGCGCACGGCGTAGCGGGCGATCACCGCGTCGAACCAGCCGGTGCGGCGGGAGCGGCCCGTGGTGACGCCGAATTCGCCGCCCTGCTTGCGCAGGTACTCGCCGGACTCGTCGTCCAGCTCGGTCGGGAACGGGCCGGAGCCGACGCGCGTGGTGTACGCCTTCAGGATGCCCAGCACGGTCGTGATGCGGCCCGGGCCGATGCCCGAGCCCGCGCTGGCGCCGCCGGACGTCGGGTTCGACGAGGTGACGAACGGGTACGTGCCGTGGTCGACGTCGAGCAGCGTGCCCTGCGAGCCCTCGAGCAGCACGGTCTCGCCGCGCTCCAGCGCCTGGTTCAGCTGCAGCCGCGTGTCCGCGATGCGGTGCGCGAACTTCTCACCCGCGGCGAGCACCTCGTCGGCGACCTGGTCGGCGTCGAGCGCCTTGCGGTTGTAGACCTTCACCAGCACCTGGTTCTTGAACTCCAGGGCGGCTTCGACCTTCTGCCGGAAGATCTTCTCGTCCAGCAGGTCCTGCGCGCGGACGCCGACGCGGGCGATCTTGTCCTGGTAGCAGGGCCCGATGCCGCGGCCGGTGGTGCCGATCTTGCGGCTCCCCAGGTAACGCTCGGTGACCTTATCGATCGCGACGTGGTACGGCATGATCAAGTGGGCGTCGGCCGAGATGAGCAGCTTGCCGGTGTCGACGCCGCGCTCCTCCAGGCCCGCCAGCTCGTCCAGCAGGACACCCGGGTCGACCACCACACCGTTGCCGATGACGTTGGTGACGCCGGGGGTCAGGATGCCCGACGGGATGAGGTGCAGGGCGAAGTTCTCGCCATTGGGCAGGACGACGGTGTGACCGGCGTTGTTGCCGCCCTGGTAGCGGACGACCCACTGGACTCGGTCACCCATCAGGTCGGTGGCCTTGCCCTTGCCTTCGTCCCCCCACTGGGCACCGATGAGCACGATGGCCGGCATGTGACACTCCAGGTGTTCGGCAACAGGGAAAAGTGTCCCCGGTGGGACACGGGTGGCGCTGGTAAATGCCGGTGCATGACTGTAACGGAGGTCGCCGGGGTGCGCGGAATCGTGGTGGCCTGCGGTGCGGATCAGCACACTGTCGCCGACGCCGGCGACGCGCCCATGATCCGCGTCCCGAGCCGCCCTGGCAAGACGGAAATCGATCCCTTGCTGGGCGAATACGACCGGCTGGTGATCTTGGGCACGGACGCGGACCTGGCCGCCGTGGTGGTGCGGCTGCTGCGGAAGGACCGCGTCTCCGGCGTGTCGGTCGGCTTCGTGCCCGCGGCCCCAGATTCGGCCGTCGCCGCGCTCTGGCGGCTGCCGTCGAACCCGTCCGAGGCCCTCGAACTCGCGTTGACGGGCACCGACGCGGCGGTCCCCCTCGTGCGCGAGGACAACGGCGGCGTGCTCGTCGGCCGGGCGACGCTGCGGGACGTCCACGGCCAGGGTTACTGCGACGAGACGGTCGCCTTCGACGGCACGGCGGCCACGATCGAGGTCTCGCCCGACGCCGCCGGCATCGCCGCGCGCGTCACCCGCGGCAAGCTCATCAAACGGTCCACGACCCTGCGCGGACGCGCGTTCCAGATCGGCTGCCACCCGACGTCGCTGGTCAGCGACGGTGTCCGCCATCCGCGTGAAGTGACGAAATGGACCTGGTACCGCCACGTCGAAGACCTGCGACTGGTGCGACCAGCCGGAACGTGAATACAGGCCGTTTCGTAAAGGTCTGTTACATGTCACCCACAGGTGTTGCCAAGGCCACTTCCGTGGTTGAAGGTGAATCCGTCCCCACACCTGACTCGGAGGCAGCAATATGCCCACAACGCGTGCTGTTCGCAACTCCTTGACCATCCTGGCCAGCGCCGCTGTCCTCTCCGCGACCGTGGTCGGCGTCGCGAGCGCGACCCCGCCCGGCATCCCCTCGGCGGCGACGGCCAAGAGCGACCTGGCCGGGCTGACCGTGAAGGCCGACGGCTCGCTGGACGGCTACAGCCGGGACAAGTTCCCGCACTGGATCGACCAGGGCAACAGCTGCAACACCCGCGAGGTCGTGCTCAAGCGCGACGGCACCAACGTGAAGACCGGCTCCGACTGCGCGCCGACCTCCGGCAGCTGGTTCTCGCCGTACGACGGCGCGACCTGGACCGCGGCGTCCGATGTGGACATCGACCACGTCGTCCCGCTGGCCGACGCCTGGCGCACCGGCGCCTCGGCGTGGACCACGGCGCAGCGGCAGGCCTACGCCAACGACCTGACCGACCCGCAGCTGATCGCCGTGACCGACAACGTCAACCAGCAGAAGGGCGACAAGTCGCCCGACCAGTGGAAGCCGCCGCTCACCAGCTACTGGTGCACCTACGCCGAGATGTGGGTGGCCGTGAAGGCGAAGTTCGACCTCACCGTGAACACCGCCGAGAAGGCCGCGCTGACCGACATGCTCGGACGCTGCTGACCTGCGTTTTCACCGCCGGCACGGGACCGGGCTCGACAACGGCTTGGGGTAACTGGGGTAGCCCGGTCCCGTCCCGGCGGGCGCGCGGGGCGCGGCGACCTACTGACGGTGGTACCGCGAACACCGTCGGCGAACTTATGGTCTGGACCATGAAGAAGATCGCTGCGGCCGGCCTGGCCGTGCTCCTGGTGCTTTTCGGTGCGGTGCCGGCTTCGGCCGCCACCGGGCGCAGAGTGATCGTTTACTACCAGACCATCTACGACGGCAGCACCTACGTCTCGCCGCTGGCGCTGACGCAGAACAACTCCGGCGTGACCGACGTGGTCGTCGGCGCGATCCACCTCAACGACGGCGGCGTCGTGCACCTCAACGACGATCCGCCGGACGCGGCCAAGTTCACGCAGATGTGGCAGGACCTGGGCACGCTCCGCAGCCAGGGCGTGCACACGCTCGCCTTCGTCGGCGGCGCGGCGCAGGGCAGCTTCCAGAAGCTCGAGAACGACTTCGACACCTACTACCCGGTGCTGCGCAAGCTGATCCAGGACTACTCGCTCTCGGGCATCGACCTCGACGTCGAGGAGCAGATGTCCAATGCGGCGATGAACCGCCTGATCGACGCCCTGCGCGCGGACTTCGGCGCGGACTTCCTGATCACCCTCGCGCCGGTGGCCACCGAGCTGAGCGGCGGCGGCGGGCTGTCCGGGATGGATTACGACCAGCTCTACCGCGACCGCGGCGCGCAGATCTCCTGGTTCAACACGCAGTTCTACTGCGGCTGGGGCTCGCTGCAGGACACCAGCGGCTACGACGGCATCATCAGCCGCGGGGTGGTCCCGGCGAGCAAGGTCGTCGCGGGGACCGTGACGAACCCGGCCAGCTGCAGTGGTTACGTCGACATGCCGACCCTGCAGTCGACCGTCGGCAGCCTGGTGCAGAAGTACCCGGACTTCGGCGGCATCGACGGCTGGGAGTACTTCAACTCGCTGCCCGGCGGCACGGGCGCGCCGTGGCAGTGGGCGCAGCAGATCGCCCCGACGGTGAAGGCTTAGGCGAAGACCGGCTCGTGAGTGGCTACGCCGGTTCTAACCGTCACAGCCACTCACGAGCCGTCTCCCGAAGCGAGCCGCAGGATCTCCCGCGCCAGCGCGTCGTTCTGGCGGAACGAAAGGGCGTTCGTCCGCGGGCGCGTGAACGCGGCGGCCGAGCGGATGCTGGTGTGCGGCCCCATCGCGAACCGGTGTGGGTGCGCCGAACCCGCAGCGTCGAGCAGGCGTGAATCCGCGATGCGCGTGGCGATGCGGCCGGACGGCAGGTGGTCGCCGGACGGGTCCGGCACGTTCTCCTCGGTCAGGATGCCCGCGGCGTGCATCTGCCGCAGCAGCTCGTCGGCGGCGCGGGGGATGCTCGGCTCCGGCAGGCGGGCCTCGATCAGCGTCCCGGCTGTCACGGTCTCCGGGAAGCTCGCGCTCGAAGCGGTGAACACCCCCGCCTCCTCGTCGGCCGTGACGAGCGTTTCCGCGCCCAGGAACGAAACCAGCCCGGCGTCGGCCAGCGCCAGCAGCTCCTCCAGGCGGCGCGGCGGCGGCCCGCTGGCGTAGTAGGAAAAGAAGCCGTGGAACCAGCCGTCCATTTCGGACACTTGTGAGGCCGCCGACAGCCGTCCGGTGAACAGCAGCGCGGGCAGCTGGCCGACCACCGAAAGCAGGGCCATGAACGCGCCGAGGTCCGCGCTGTGGCGGACGTCCGCGCGCCGCGCCAGGTCGGCTTCGACGTACTCGCGCACGACCTTGCCGAACTCCTCCGCCGAGTCGAAGCGCTGCCCGGCCAGCGGGCGGTCCAGCTTCTCCAGGTCGAGCCGGTCCTCGGCGTCCGGCACGGCGGCGAGCACCAGATCGTCCATTTCGGACGTTCCCCAGCCGAGGTCCGCGAAGGCGTCCGCGAACACCGCGAAGTCCATCCGCACCCGGTCGGGGTGGCCGGTGAACAGCTCGGTGTAGTACGCCCAGGCGAGTTCCTTCGCGATCAGCGGCCAGACGTCCGCGCGGAAGCCGATCGGGCCGGGGCGCTCGCAGAGCTTCCCGATCGCGTAGGAGTCGAAGAACCTGGGCAGCTGCAACGGTTTCCCGCGCAGCCGGTAGCCGGTCTTCGCGTGGTACGGCACGCCGCGCCGCGAGCCGACGTGCAGCACCGGCTCCGCGCCGCTCGGGTGGTAGCGCAGGCCGCCGCCCGGAAGCTCCTCGAACCGGCCGCCGCGGCCCTCGGTCAGCAGCAGCATGAGGTCGACGAACGCGAGCCCGAACCCGCGCACCAGCACGGGCTCACCCGGCGGCACGGCGGAGTAGTCGACGTCGGCGGTGTACCCGGCCGGGTAATAGGCCAGCTCGTGGCGCTCGGCGAAGTCCTGCAGCACCCGCTCGGCCGGGTCCGGCCGCGCGTCGAGGTGGCCGACGGTGAACACCACGGCGTCCGCGAGCATCGGCTCCTCGACGCCGGCGAGCCACACCTGCTGCGGCGGCCCGTCTTCCACGCGCACGGCCGCGGCCCGGTGCTCCACCACCTCGATCCCGGGCGGCAGCTCGGCGAGCACCTTCCGGTAGAACCAGGTGAGGTACAGGCTCTGCAGCCGCCGGGTGGGGAAGTCGGTGCCGGCCAGCGAATCAAGTTCCGCACGCAGGCCGTCGGGCACGTCCCAGTCGATCCGGCCCTCGCGCACCTGCCGCACCCATTCGATCAGCGACGGGCCGGGCGCCACCGGGCCCTCGATCACCACGCTGTCGTCGGTGAACACGGTGACGTCCTCGGGCATCGAGTTCATCCGCAGCAGCGGCGACTGCCCGTACCGCCAGACCCGGCCCGCGCCCGGCGGGAACGGGTCGATCAGGTGGACGACGAGGCTCCGCCCGCCGTTCAGCAGCTCGGGGGCGTTGGCGGACAGCCGCTCCAGGACGCCGGCCCCACGAGGTCCGGCGCCCACGATGGCGAGCGTGAACGTCGCGAGATCGGTCACTCGAACGAAGGTACGCCCGGCCAGCGCCGGACGGACCCGGTCCCAGAGTGCGGACGCGCTGGTCAGCCGGTGTGGCACAAACCACAAACCCGGCTTCCTCGTGATCGTGTCGGTGCGGAGCGCTATCGTCTGCACACCCGGGAAATTGTCTGTGACCCGTTGGATACCGGCGAAAGAACCTAGAGATTCACCAACAGTCACGAGACACTGAGCTTGGTAACTCACGTTTTGTGATCGGGCCGTGACCAGTGGGTCCTAGGGTCACCGACTGATCACCAGTGCGGCACGGTCTGCACACGATGTCGGGGAGAACACGCATGACGGCAGCACCGGGACGGGTCACGTTCCGCGAGGTGTTCGGAGTCGCCGAGTTCCGGGCCATGTGGTTCGGTGAACTGCTGTCGATAGCCGGGGACCAGCTGGCCCGCGTCGCGCTCTCCGTGCTCGTCTACGCCAACACCGGCTCCGCCACCCTGACCGGCCTGACCTACGCGCTCACGTTCTTCCCGTCGCTGCTGGGCGGCATCTTCCTCACCGGCATCGCGGACCGCTTCTCGCGGCGGTCGGTGATGGTGACGGTCGACCTGATGCGCGCCGTGCTGATCCTGCTCGTCGCGATCCCCGGGCTGCCGTTCTGGGCGCTGTGCATCCTGGTCGGCTGCGTCTCGCTGCTGAACCCGCCGTTCAAGGCGTCCCAGCTCGCGCTGCTGCCGCAGGTGCTGGAGGGCGACCGGTTCGTGGTCGGCATGGGCATCCGCAGCATGACGGTGCAGTCGGCCCAGCTGCTCGGCTTCGCCGGTGGCGGCGCGCTGCTGCTGGCGCTCGACCCGCGGCTGGCGCTGGTACTGGACGCCGTGACGTTCCTGCTGTCGGCCACCTTCGTGCGCTTCGGCGTGAAGGCGCGCCCAGCCGCCTCGAGCGGCGAGAAGCGCAAGCCCTTCTTCTCTTCACTCGGCGCCGGCAGCAAGGTCGCCTTCGCGACGTCGGCGCTGCGTTCGCTGATGCTGTTCACCTGGCTGGCCGGGCTGATGCCGGTCTACGAGGGCATCGCGGCGCCGTACGTCGCCTCGTCCGGCGGCGGCCCGTCCGTGATCGGCCTGCTGCTCGCCGCCGACCCGGTGGGCAGCGTGATCTTCACCTTCGCTTACACGCGCTGGGTTCCCGCGCACCTGCGGCCGAAGCTGATCGGGCCGATGACGGCGCTCGCCGCGATCCCGCTGCTGCTGTGCTTCCTGCAGCCGGGACCGGCCTGGTCGATCATCCTGTTCGTGGTCTCCGGCGGGTTCGGCACGATCGCGCTGCTGCAGGCGACCGCCTCGCTGACCGTCGCGGTGCCGGATGACACCCGGGCGCTGACGATGGGCCTGTCCAACACCGGCCTCACCACCACCATGGGCGTAGTTCCCCTGATTGGCGGAGTACTTGCCGATCACCTGACCGCACAGACGACGGTCGGCATCTTCGGTGTGGCGGGCCTGTTGATTACGATTCCGCTAACGATCATGTGGCAGCGGGCGCTCGCCGGGGGAACCGAAGAGGGCACAGGAAGGGAAGCCACACGCGCCGAACATGCATGACATGTTCCGCGCGTGGGCTTTGACCTGCGCGACCTTACGGTGCTGCTACGCGGTCACTGGTCCTTGCTGCGCATAGCTGGTCACCCTTCCTTCGGCGTGTTCGGGAAAAATGTACACACCTAAGGCTCTTGTGGACAGGCGGCAAACGGTCTGAAACTGTCCGTGAGGAACTTGTCACCGGACAGCCGCGCAAGAGCATGGGGGAAAAATGGTCACATCGGGGGAATGGTCTGGACAAGGTTTGATCACGGCAGCCCGGGGGTGGGCACTGTGGACACGCCCGCGGCGATGGATCGCCGTCACGCTCACGAGCATGGCCGCCGCCGCGGCGCTGACCGTCGTGAGCACGCTGCTGATCTCCGTCACCATGGCCGACATGAGGATGTTCGCGCTGATCACCGGTCTGGCCATCGCGCAGACCGAGGTCACGCGGCGAATCGAGCGTCAGCGCCGGATGTTGAGCCACGGCCCGCACATCAACGTGACTTCGGTGTGGCTGCTGCCGGCCGCGCTGCTGGTGCCGCCGCAGCTCGTGGCCGCGCTGGCCGTCGTGCTCTACGCCTACCTCGCGCTGCGGAGCTGGAACGGCATCGGCGCCGGTGAGGCCCACCGTGTCGCCGCCAACGCGACGACGATGGTCCTGTCCGGATTCGGCGCCGCGCTCGCCGGCGACCTCGCGGGTGAGCAGGGCGTCGCGACCGTCGCCGCGGCCGCGCTCGGCTACTTCCTGGTGAACACCGCGCTGACCGGCCTCGGCCTGTACCTCGCGGACCCGGCGAAGGCGACGCCCGCGTCCTGTCTCGGCACCATGGACGACAACCTCCTCGAGGCGTCCATCCTGTGTGTCGGCGGCCTGCTGACGATGGTGCTGACCAACGAGCCACTGCTGTCGCTCCTGGTCATCCTGCCGCTGTACATCCTGCAGCGGTCGGTGCTGATCAAGCGGCTCGAGGAGCTGGCCACCACCGACCAGAAGACCCAGCTGCTCAACGCCACCACCTGGCAGGACGGCGCGCAGCGCGAGATCTCCCGCGCCGAGCGCGAGCACAGCACGTTCGGCGCGCTGATGATCGACCTCGACCACTTCAAGCACATCAACGACACCTTCGGCCACCTCGCGGGCGACGACGTGCTCAAGGCCGTGGCCGCGGTGGTCAAACAGGAGACGCGCGCCCACGACCTGGTCGGCCGGTTCGGCGGCGAGGAGTTCGTGGCGCTGTTGCCCTCGACGTCCAAAGAGGACGCGATCGTGACGGCCGAGCGGATCCGGCAGCGCATCAGCGAGCTGGTGATCCCGACCCGGACCAACGAAGGGGAACAAGTCGCGATCGAACGGCGGACGGCGTCGATCGGCGTCGCGTCGTTCCCGCTGGACGGCTCCAGCATCGAGGAAGTGATGGCCTCGGCCGACGCCGCCGTGTACGTGGCGAAGGACAGCGGCCGCAACCGCGTGGTCGGCTCGGTGGGCAAACCGGCCCTGGCGGCAGTCGCCTGACAGCCGGCGGGCCCGGCCCTCCTCCCCCCAGCGGCCGGGCCCGCTTCCTCATGCTCTTGTGCCGTCAAGGCCTCCTTGCCCGCGTCCGACGCGGGTAAGGAGGCCTTGACGGTTTGATCGGTTACTTCAGGCCGGTGGCCTCGGCCGCGGCCGGGTCGGAGTCGGCGAGGAAGGTGCGGCAGCGCTCGTACTCCTCGGTCTCGCCGATGCGGCCCGCGGCGAGGCCGAGCACGGCCAGCGCCCGCAGGAAGCCCTGGTTCGGCGCGTGCGACCAGGGCACCGGGCCGAAGCCCTTCCAGCCCGCGCGGCGGAGCTGGTCGAGGCCGCGGTGGTAGCCGGTGCGGGCGTAGGCGTACGCGGCGATGGTCTCGCCGGACTCCAGCGCCTGCTCCGCGAGCGCGGCCCAGGCCCCGCTGAAGTCGGGGTGTTCGGCGGCGACGGCGGCGGGGTCGGTGCCCGCGTCGAGCGCGGCCTGCGCGGCGGTGTGCTCGGGCAGCAGGGTCGGCTCGGGGCCGAGCAGGTTGTGCGTCATGCCGCCATTCTGCCCACCGCCCGGTGGATCAGAGGAACAGGCCCGTGAGGACCCCGCCGCCGGCCAGCACCAATGCGGCGATCACAACAGCGGCAACCAAGCGTTTCGGCATCATGGCGCGACAGGATGCCGAAGCCGGCGCCGCGGAGGCAAATCCGCCACCCGTAGGGGTGAACCCTGAACTTCGAGCGGTTTGCCACTTTCCGGCCCGCTTCGGCGTCCCGGCCCGGAATGATGTCCGCCATGACCAACGCAGTCGCCGACGTCGTCGTCCCGCGCAGCCCGCTCGGGAAGACCCGGCTTTTCTTCGCGCGGCACTGGCACCGCGGTACCCCCGGCCGGCCGACGCCCGCGTGGGTCCTGCGGTTCTGCTTCGGCATGTGGCTGGCGGCGTTCGCGTTCAAGCTGGTCGGCTCGTCGTGGGACATGTCGTGGCACTTCAGGTGGCTGCGTGACGACCTCGCGCCGCCGCACCTGATCAACACCGTCGGCACCGTGATCATCGTGGTGCTGGTGGCCATCCACAGTTACACGGGCCTCGGCTGCGACAAGCCCTCGCTGCGGCTGATGCAGACCGGGCTCGTGGTGTTCCTGGTGGCCGCGCCGCTGGACGTGATCAACCACCGCGTGAACGCGGCTCGACCTCACCGCGTGGAGCCCGTCGCACATGATGCTGTACCTGGGCACCGGCATCATGCAGGCCGGCGTGCTGCTGGCGTGGTTCCGGCTGGCGCCGCCGGGGCGCTTCCGCACCGGGGTGCTGCTGGCGCTGTGGGCGTTTTTCCTGGAGAACACGTTCTTCCCGAACGGCCAGCAGGAGTACGGCATCCTCGGCCTGCGCGCGTGGGAGCGCGGGACCCCGGAGGCCGAGCCGACGCTGCTGTCCTTCGCCGCGAACCAGATCGGCCACCCGGTGGACCGCACCGCGATCCTGCACTTCACCATGCCGATCCCGTCATGGGTGTACCCGTTGTGGGGCATCGCGGTTTCCGGCCTGATCCTGGCACTGGCGCGGCACACCCTGGGCCGCCGCTGGTCGGCGCTCGCGGTGGCGGCGGCGTACGTGGCCTACCGCTCGGTGATGTGGCCTTTGCTGCTGGGCCTTGGCTTCCCGGTCTCGACGGTCCCGTTCTACCTGCTGGCCGTCGGCCTCGCCGTGGACCTGGCCTTCCGCGTCGGCGCCGGCCACCGCGTCGCCACGGCGGGCATCGGCGCACTGCTGGTGACGGCCTTCGGGTACGGCGCTTTGTGGCTCCAGTCCCAGCTCCGCCCCTGGCTCCTGGGCGACGCGCACACGGAGTCCGCGCCGCCGGTCGCTTACTGGACCTCGCTGGTCGCTCTGGTGGGCGTTTTTGCCTTGTGGGCAGCGGCTTCCCCGGCGACCCGGTGGTGGACCGCGCGGCGGCGAGCCAGCGCGTAGCCCCGGCTAGAACCGAAAACGGCCCTCCCCGGTTCGGGACCGGGAAGGGCCGTTTTCCTTGCTGCAGAACCAGATCAGCCGAGCTTCTTGCCCGCCGCACCAAGAGCCTCGACGGCCTCGACGACGCGCTGCGCCATGCCGGTCTCCGCGGCCTTGAGGTAGCTGCGCGGGTCGTAGACCTTCTTGTTGCCGACCTCGCCGTCGATCTTCAGGACGCCGTCGTAGTTCTTGAAGAAGTGGTCGGCGATCGGGCGGGTGAAGGCGTACTGCGTGTCGGTGTCGACGTTCATCTTCACCACGCCGTACGACACCGCCTCGCGGATCTCCTCCGGCAGCGAGCCCGAGCCGCCGTGGAAGACGAGCTCGAACGGCTTCGAACCGGCCGCCAGGCCGAGCTTCTTCGACGCCGCCTCCTGGCCGCCCTTGAGCACGTCCGGGCGCAGCTTGACGTTGCCCGGCTTGTACACGCCGTGCACGTTGCCGAACGTCGCGGCCAGCAGGTAGCGGCCGTGCTCGCCGGAGCCGAGCGCGTCGATCGTCTTCAGGAAGTCGCCCTCGGCGGTGTAGAGCTTCTCGTTGATGTCGTGCGCGACGCCATCCTCCTCGCCGCCCACGACGCCGATCTCGACCTCGAGGATGATCTTCGCGGCGGCGGTCTTGGCCAGCAGCTCCTGCGCGATCTCGAGGTTCTCGTCGAGGTCGATCGCGGAGCCGTCCCACATGTGCGACTGGAACAGCGGGTTCTGGCCGTTCTTGACCCGCTCGGCCGAGATCTCGATCAGCGGGCGGACGAACCCGTCCAGCTTGTCCTTCGGGCAGTGGTCGGTGTGCAGCGCGACGTGCACGTCGTACTTCGCGGCCACGACCTGGGCGAACTCCGCCAGCGCCGCGGCGCCGGTGACCATGTCCTTGACCTTCTGCCCGGACGCGAATTCGGCGCCGCCGGTGGAGAACTGGATGATCCCGTCGCTCTCCGCCTCGGCGAACCCGCGGATGGCGGCGTTCACGGTTTCCGACGAGGTCACGTTGATGGCCGGGAAGGCGTACTCGTTCGCCTTCGCCCGGTCGAGCATCTCCGCGTAGACCTCGGGGGTGGCGATGGGCATCGTTTCCTCCTCGAGACGGCTTGCCTGTACAGCCGCATCGTACGAGGTGGACCGGTCACGCGGACCGGTCCTACCTCACAAACGAAGCGGAAGGTGGACCGATTCAGATCAGCTCGGCCGCCAGGGCCCGGTAAGCGGGCCACGGATCGTCGCCCAGCACCTGGATGTTGACGTGGTCCGCGCCCGCGTCGAGGTGCGCCCGCACGCCCGCCGCGACGGTCGCCGCGTCGCCGTGCAGAGCCAGCGCGTCGACCAGGCGGTCGCTGCCCTCGCCCGCGAGGTCCTCGTCGGTGAAGCCGAGTTTCCGCAGGTTGGCGACGTAGTTGGAGAGCTTGAGGTAGAACTTCACCGTCTGCCGGCCGACCCCGCGGGCCCGTTCGGCATCGGTGTCGACGACGACCTTCTGCTCCGGCGCCAGCAGCGGCCCGGCGCCGAGGATCTCCCGCGCCGAGCGGGTGTGCTCCGGCGTGGTCAGGTACGGGTGGGCGCCCGCCGAGCGGTCGCCGGCCAGCTTGACGACCTTCGGGCCCAGCGCCGCCAGCGCGCGGGCCTCCTTCGGGACGCCGGCCGCGTCCAGCCCGTCGAGGTACTCCACCAGCGCGCCGTACGGCTTGGTGTACTGCTGCGTCGCCTCCGGGTGCCCGGCGCCGACGCCGAGCAGGAAGCGGTCCGGGTGCTTGTCGTTGATCCGGTGGAACGCCTTGGCGATGCTTTCGGCGCTGTCGGCCCAGATGTTGACGATGCCGGTCGCGACGGCGAGGTGCTCGGTCGCGTCGAGCAGCTCTTCGACGATCTTCAGGTCGCCGCCGGGTGAGCCGCCGAGCCACAGCGCGCCGTAGCCGAGCTTCTCCACCTCCGCGGCGAACTCGCCGTTGGTCTGCGTCGCGGCCCGCCAGATGCCGATCCTGCCCAGTTCGATAGCCATGCCTCAGTCAAACGCACCCGGGCGGGGATTTCCTCCCGATCCACACGCCGGGATCGGAGTTATTTTTGAAGCATGACCAAGATCGGCACCTCCGAACTCGACGTGTACGGCCTCAACCTCGGCTGCAACGTCTTCAACACCACCGCCGACGAGGCGGCCGCGCACGCGGTGCTCGACGCGTACACCGCGGCCGGCGGCAACTTCCTCGACACCGCCGACATGTACGGCCAGGAAGGCGGTTCCGAGCGGTTCATCGGCACCTGGCTGGCCAAGCGCGGCCGGCGCGACGACGTGGTGATCGCGACGAAGGTCGCCAAGTCCGCCGCGCGGCCCGGCCTGTCCGCGAAGAACATCGCCGCCGCGGTCGAGGATTCCCTGCACCGCCTGCAAACCGACCACATCGACCTCTACTACGCGCACGAGGACGATCAGGGCACCCCGCTCGAGGAAACGCTCACGGCGTTCGACGCCCTCGTGCGCGCCGGAAAGGTGCGCTACATCGGGGCCTCGAACTACGAGCCGGCCCGACTCGCCGAGGCACTGTCCATTTCGGACCGAGAGGGCCTGGCGCGGTACGTCGCGCTGCAGCCGCACTACAACCTCGTGGAGCGGGACTACGAGAAGGAGCTCGCGCCGCTCGTCCAGCGTGAGGGCCTCTCGACGCTGCCGTACTTCGCGCTCGCCCTCGGCTTCCTCACCGGCAAGTACCGCTCGAAGGACGAGCCCGGCGACTCGCCCCGCGCGCCGCGCGCTCTGAAGTACCTGGACGGCCGTGGCGAGCGTGTGCTGGCCGCCCTCGACGAGGTCGCCGCGGCGCACGGCACGTCGGTGGCCGCGGTGTCGCTGGCGTGGCTGCGCTCGCAGCCGACGATCGCCGCGCCGATCGCGAGCGCGCGGAACCCCGAGCAGCTGAAAGACCTGGTCGCGTCGGTCTCGCTGGAGCTGTCGGCCGGCGAGATCGCCGCGCTGAGCGAGGCCTCCGCCAGCTGATCCGGCGACTCAACAGAACCTACTTAGCAGTAGCTTACTCGGGGTAGGTTGAGCTACGGTGCCCTCCAGAGGCGGAAACGAGGCCAAGGAGGGCACCGTGGCACTGCTCAGGAACACCGGGGTCAACGGCAAGGTCGTGCTGATCACCGGGGCGGCTCGGGGCATCGGGGCCGGCCTCGCCGAGCGGCTGGCGGCACGTGGCGCCAAGGTCGCGCTGGTGGGCCTGGAGGCCGAGGAGCAGGCGAAGGTGGCCGCGAAGATCGGCCCGAGCGCGCACGCCTGGGAGGCCGACGTCACCAGCTGGGACGCGCTCGAAAAAGCCACCGCCGGCGTCGTCGGGCACTTCGGCCGGATCGACATCGTGATCGCCAACGCCGGGATCGCCACGGCCGGCTTCGTGCGGTCGGTGGACCCCGCCGCGTTCGAGAAGGTGATCGAGGTCGACCTGCTGGGCGTCTGGCGGACCTTCCGCGTCACGCTGCCGCACGTCATCGAGAGCAAGGGCTACCTGCTCGCCATCTCCTCGCTCGCCGCGATCACGCACGCGCCCGGCATGGCGAACTACTCGGCCGCGAAGGCCGGCGTCGAGGCGTTCTCCAACAGCCTCCGCGCGGAGGTCGCGCACCTGGGCGTGAAGGTCGGGGTCGCGCACCCCACGTGGATCCGCACCGACCTGGTCGAGAGCGCGGACGAGCACCCGGTGTTCGGCAAGCTGCGCTCGTCGATGCCCGGGCTGATCGGCAAGACCTACCCGCTGGACGTGGCGCTGGACGACCTCGAGGCCGGAATCCTCAAGCGCGCCAGGACGATCCACGTGCCGCGCTGGGTCGGCGGGCTCAAGCTGCTGCGCGCGTTCCTGCCGCCGATCATCGAACTCGGCTCGCGCTCGCGCGTGCCGGCCGCGGACAAGGCCGCGCTGGCCGACATCAAGGAGCGCGGCGCGTACGAATCGGCGGTCACCGGCCACGGCGGCCGGGCCGCGACCAAGCGCTAGCTCGACACGCTCCACCGTCCGGAGGATGGTTGACGCACTGACAACTACTGCCCGGGAGGCCGCCCGTGTCGCGTCGTGACCAGATCAGGATGACCGAGGACGAGGTCCGCGAGTACTTCGACCAGCAGAAGGTCATCAACGTCGCCTCGATCGGGCCGAACGGCCGGCCGCACCTGGCGCCGCTTTGGTACTACCCGTACGAGAACGGGGTCGCGACCTGGACGTACGGCACGTCGCAGAAGGCGAAGAACCTGCAACGGGTGCCCGAGGCGACCGTGCTGATCGAGGACGGCGAGTCCTACGAGAAGCTGCGCGGCATCTCGATGGAGGCCGACGTCCAGCTCGTCGAGGACACCGCCGAGGTCACGCGAATGGGGATCACGCTGATGCAGCGCTACGCCGGCGCCAAGCCCGGCGACCCGGTGCCCGACCAGCTGCGCTCGTTCATCGAAGGCCAGGCCCCGAAGCGGATCGGGCTGATCTTCCGGCCGACCAAGCTGGTCACCTGGGACCACGCGAAGCTCGGCGGTTCATACTAGCGAGTAGGTTGTACTTCCAAGTAACTGTTACTTGAGGTAACGTCATCTTCGGCAGACCCCCCAGCGCAGCGGAGGCCGAGGAGATGACCGAGCGGTTCAAGGTCGTGATCGTGGGCACCGGGTTCTCCGGGCTCGGCCAGGCGATCCAGCTCGAAAAGGCCGGCATCCGGGACTACGTGATCCTGGAGAAGGCCGACGAAGTGGGCGGCACCTGGCGGGACAACTCGTACCCCGGGTGCGCCTGCGACGTGCAGTCGCACATGTACTCGTTCTCCTACGAGCAGAACCCGGACTGGTCCCGGTCGTTCTCGCCGCAGCCGGAGATCTTCGAGTACCTCAAGGGCGTGGCGGACAAGCACCGGCTGCGCGAGAAGACCCGGTTCGGCGTCGAGATCACCGGCGCGCACTGGGACGACGGTGAGCGCCGCTGGACCGTGAACACCAAGGGCGGCCAGGAGTTCTCCGCCCAGTTCCTGGTCTCCGGCGTCGGCGGCCTGCACATCCCGCAGATCCCGAAGCTGCCCGGCATCGACGCGTTCAAGGGCCAGGCCTGGCACTCCGCGCAGTGGAACCATGAGTTCGACCTGACCGGCAAGAAGGTCGCCGTGGTCGGCACCGGCGCGAGCGCCATCCAGTTCGTGCCGCGGATCGCGCCGGCCGTCGGCGAGCTGACGCTGTTCCAGCGCACCCCGCCGTGGATCATGCCGAAGCCGGACCACGAGATGCCCGGCTGGTCGAAGACCCTGTTCAAGCGGGTGCCGGGCGCTCAGCGGCTGTACCGCGCCTTCGTCTACTGGGGCCGGGAGGCGCAGGGGATCGGCTTCAACGGCCACCCGGCGATCATGAAGGCCGGCCAGCAGATCGCGAAGCGGCACATGGCCAAGGCGGTCAAGGACCGGGCGCTGCGGCGCAAGCTGACGCCGGACTACACCATGGGCTGCAAGCGCGTGCTGCTGTCCAACGACTACTACCCCGCGCTGGCCCGCGACAACGTCGAGGTGAACACCGACGGCGTGCGGGAAGTCAAGGCGCACAGCGTGGTCGACGGCGCCGGCGTCGAGCACGAGGTCGACGCGATCATCTACGGCACCGGCTTCCACGTCACGGATGCCTTGGAGTACCTGGACATCACCGGCACCGAGGGCCGCAGCCTGGCGAAATCCTGGGCCACGGACGGAATCCAGACGCACAAGGGCATCACCGTCGCCGGCTTCCCGAACCTGTTCTTCCTGCTCGGCCCGAACACCGCGCTGGGCCACAACTCCGTGGTGTTCATGATCGAATCGCAGTCGCGGTACGTGGTCGACGCGATCAAGCTGGCCGACTCCCGCGGCGCCGCGGCGCTCGACGTGCGCCCGTCCGTGCAGGCGAAGTTCCAGGCCGGGATCCAGGACAAGCTGGTCAAGGGCGTCTGGACCCAGGGCGGCTGCAAGAGCTGGTACCTCGACGCGAAGGGCGTGAACCGGTCGATCTGGCCCGGCCTCACCTGGCGGTACTGGCTGGAGACCCGCCGCGTCGACCCGAGCGACTACGAGCTGAGCGGACGGTCGTCGTGAGCGCGGAGCCGATCCAGCACGAGCAGATCGTGCTGCACGCGCGCGACGTCGAGTTCGACTGGGCCGCACTGCCGATGCACTGGGTGCCCGGCGAACCGCAGGCCACGCACACCATCAACGTCCTGCACATCGCGCTGCCCGAGGGCGAGCGCTGGTTCGTCGAGGTGTTCAAGCAGGCCGTGCCGCTGATCCGCGACGCGCGGCTCAAGGAGGACGTGCTCGGCTTCATCGGCCAGGAGGCCATGCACGCCGAGGCCCACGACGGCGCCGCTGAGCACCTCGAAGCCGCGGGACTGCACGTCCGGCCGTACGTCGCGCAGATGGAGTGGCTGTTCCGCAAGCTGCTGGGGGATCGCGACCCGCGCGGGCGGACGCGACGGCCCGGGCAGTCCGAAGAGGAGTGGCTGATCGAGCGGCTCGGGCTGATCGCAGCGATCGAGCACTACACGGCGTTCCTCGGCCAATGGGTGCTGGACGCGAAGGCGCTCGACGAAGCGGGCGCCGACCCGACGATGCTCGACCTGCTGCGCTGGCACGGCGCGGAGGAGGTCGAGCACCGTTCCGTGGCGTACGACCTGTTCTGCCACCTCGACGGCCGCTACTCGCGACGGGTGCGGAGCATGGCCGTGGTGACGCCCGCGTTGTTCTGGGTTTTCGCGCGCGGCACGCGGTTCCTGATGGCGAACGACCCGTCCCGGCCCGGGAAGGCGTCCTTGCGCGGATACCTGAACGCGGCGAAGAAAGGACTCCTGCCGGGCCCGCGCGACCTGCTGCGGGAGATCCGGCCGTACTTCCGGAAGTCCTATCACCCCACGGAAACCGGCAACACCGACCAGGCCGTCGCGTACCTCGCCAGCTCGCCCGCGGCGCAGGCGGCCGACGCGCCGAAGTGAGCACGCCCGACTTCCCGCCGAGGCTCGACGGCAGCGGGCGGCGCGACCGGCTGATGTCCACGCTGATCGGGGTGACCGCGGCCTACCGCAGGCTCGCCGACCGGTCCGGGCGCAGCCGCCCGCCCGTGCGCGAGGTCGACCGGAACCTGGAACTGCTGGTGGAGGCCGTGCGCGAGGAGGCCGACGGCGTGGTCAGCCTTCGGCTGGCGCGCCCGTCCGGCGGGCCGCTGCCGGGCTGGCGGCCGGGCGCGCATCTGGACCTGAACCTGCCTTCGGGACGGCTGCGGCAGTACTCGCTGTGCGGCGACCCCGAGGACCCGTCGTACTACCGCGTGGCGGTGCGGCGGATCGGGACGGCTTCGTCGGAGGTGCACACGCTGCGGCCGGGCACGAAGGTGGTGGTGCGCGGGCCACGTAACGCTTTCCCGTTCGTCGCCGCGCCGGACTACCTCTTCGTGGCCGGCGGCATCGGGATCACGCCGATCCTGCCGATGGTGCACCGCGCGGCCGCGAGCGGCGCCGGCTGGCGGCTGGTCTACACCGGACGAGACCGCGCGTCGATGCCGTTCCTGGACGAGCTGGCGGACCTGCCGGAGGACCGCGTGTGGATCCGGCCGGACACGGAGTACGGGATCCCCGCGTCGGGCGCGGAGCTGCTGGAAGGCGTGCCGGACGGCGCTTCGGTGTACTGCTGCGGGCCGGTGCCGATGATCACCGGCGTACGCGTGGACCTGGCGCTCACCGGCGCGGCGGCGGTGTACTTCGAACGGTTCTCGACGCCGCCGATCGTCGGCGGGCAGCCGTACCAAGTGCGGCTGCGGCGCACCGGCGTGACGCTGGACGTGCCCGCGGACCGCTCGACCCTGGACGTGGTGCGCGAACGGCTGCCGGACGTGCCCTACTCCTGTCGCCAGGGCTTCTGCGGCACCTGCGCGGTGCCCACCCCGGACGGCGGATCGGTGCGGATCTGCGTGGACCGCGGACCCGCCGTCCTGGAGCTCTGACTGACTCGTGAGTGTTCAGGACGGTTCTAACCGTCCTGAACACTCACGAGCCCTGAGGCAGCCAGGCCCCGAGCACCGGGTTGAACTCGCGCACCGAGCGCTCGGCGATCACGCCCTCGAGGTAGTACGGGTCGGTGTTGATCAGCTCGGTGAGCGCGGCCTCGTCCTCGGCCTGCCAGAGCGTGAGGCCGCCGGTGCCGTCGCCGAGCGGGCCCGCGACCGCGACCCGGCCCTCGGCGGCGTGGCCGGACAGGTACTCGCGGTGACGGGGCCGGACCTCGGCCAGCTTCTCCTGTACGTAACGGATTTCGACGAGGTACCAGGCCATGTGGATCTCCCGGGCTAGTGCGGCGGTGACGGTCCCGACGCTACCTGTCACCACCGTGCCGATCTCACCATCCGATCGGTGGCGGGTGGGGGGCAACCCGATACGCTAGGCGTGCGTCAGTGGCTGTGTGAACGCTGTGAATGCCGTGACCAGGCCGCCGGCGCGGGACACCGTGCCTGATCCCGTCCGGGACGACCGGCACGGATTCGGCGGGGTCGAGGACAGGCAGGGGTTCATGCTGGAGGGCAACGCGGAACGCAGCGTCGAGGCGACCCTCGGCCACCTGCGGACCATCGACGGACCGGTCGCGGTGCAGCCGCCGGCCGCGCCGCTGAACCTGGAGGACCTGTACCGCCAGCACCGGATGCGGCTGGTCCGGCTGGCGATCCTGCTGGTCGACGAGCCGGCCACGGCCGAGGACGTGGTGCAGGAGGCCTTCACCGGGCTGCACCGGAACTGGGGCCGGCTTCGTGACGCGGCCGCGGCCGTCGGCTACCTGCGCACTGCCGTGGTCAACGGATCGCGCAGCGTGCTGCGCCGGCGCAAGACCGCGCGTGAGTACGTGCCGCCGCACGCGGTGAACGCCCGTTCGGCGGAAAGCCTCGCCATGCTGTCCAGCGAGCACCAGGCCGTGGTCAGCGCGCTTTCGAAGCTGCCGCCGCGCCAGCGCGAGGTGCTGGTGCTGCGGTACTACGGCGGGCTGAGCGAGGCGGAGATCTCCGAGGCCGCCGGCATCTCCAAGGGCACGGTCAAATCGACGGCCAGCCGGGCCCTGGAGGCGCTCCAGAAGGCCATGCAGACCCAGAAGTGACCCGGGTGGAGCAATCCCATCACTGAGTAGCGTAGCCACGCTTGGTCCAGACCAATATATGCTGGGCGACGTGAAGCACGCCGCAGACTTCGTCATCACGGGCGGCCGGGTCGCCGCCCCGGACCGCGTACTCGACGACGGCTGGCTGTCCGTCGCCGACGGGCGGATCGCCGCAGTGGGCACGGGCACGCCGCCGGGCGGCCCCGAACTCCCGCGCGTCGACGTGGGCGGGGCGCTGGTTGTCCCCGGGTTCATCGACACGCACTGCCACGGTGGTGGCGGCGGCTCGTTCTCCACGGTGGACCCGGACGAGATGCTCACCGCGGTGCGCGCGCACCGCCGGCACGGCACCACGACCACGCTGGCCAGCCTGGTGTCCGACCCCGTCGACCTGCTGACCGAGCAGATCGCGGCCCTGCGCGAGCTGGTGCAGGACGGCGAGCTGGCCGGCATCCACCTGGAGGGCCCGTTCATCTCGCGCGCCCGCTGCGGCGCGCACGACCCGGACACCCTGCTCGAACCGGACACCGGCACGGTGGAGAAGCTGCTGCGCGCGGGCCACGGCGCGATCCGCATGGTCACCCTCGCGCCGGAGCTGAACGGCGGCGTCAAGGCCGTCCGGCAGCTCGCCGAATCGGGCGTGACCGCGGCGATCGGGCACACGGACGGTGTCGCCGACCAGCTGGTCCCGGCCATCGACGCGGGCGCCACGGTGGCCACGCACCTGTTCAACGGCATGCGCCCGCTGCACCACCGCGAGCCGGGCCCGGTGGGCGTGCTGCTGGACGACGAGCGCGTGACGGTCGAGCTGATCTGCGACCTCGTCCACCTGCACCCGACCGTGGTGCGCTTGGCCGCGTCCCACGCCGGCCGCGGCCGCACGGTGCTGATCACCGACGCCATGTCGGCCACCGACGCCGCCGACGGCCGCTACAACCTGGGCCGCCTGGAGGTCGACGTCCACGACGGCGTCGCCACCCTCGCCGATAACGGCTCTCTGGCCGGCAGCACCTTGACGATGGACAACGCCTTCCGCAACCTGGTGAAGGGTGCGAAACTCGGTGTCCTCGACGCCGTCCGGGCGACCTCCGGGCGTCCCGCCGAGCTGCTCGGCGTCGCGGACCGCACCGGCTCGCTGCGCCCCGGCCTGGCCGCCGACGTGGTCGTGATGGACGACGACCTGCGCCCGGTGAAGGTGCTCCGCCGGGGCGAATGGGTCGCCGAGGTCGGCCGGGCTACCTTGAGCACGTAACGATCCAGCCACGACACGGGGGAAGACGAGCGGGATGACCGAGCCGAAGGACCCGGAGCGACTGCTGGCCGACGCATTGCGCGCCCAAGCCGTCTTCGCCCCGCACACCTCGCCCGGCCCACCTCGCGAACTCTCCGAGCCCTCCCCGGCCGACGACGCCGGGGCTTCCGGTGGCACTGGTGGTGCTGGCAGCGGCACTGGTAGCGGCGCTATCACCGGCAGCGGTGCTGGCGGTACAGGTGCTGGCGGTACCGGTGCTGGCGGTACCGGTGCTGGCAGTACCGGTGCTGGCGGTACCGGTGGCGATGGCGACTCCGGCCCAGGCGTCGGCACCGACGGCTCAACCGGCACCGGCAACTCGACTGGCACCGCCGGGTCAACCGGCTCGGGCGCAACGACCGGCGCCGACGGAGCGACTGGCTTCGGCAACAGCGGCTCAACCGGCACCGGCAGCTCGACCAGCTTCGGCAGTAGCGGCTCGACCGCCACAGGCCCGGTCGGCGGCTCGTCCGGCGCCGGCGGCTCGTCCGCCACAGGCACCGGCCCCACAGCCGAACTGCCACCCCGCTACGGCCTGCTCTCCGGCGCCGGCGCGGACTCCCTGGAACGCGAACGCGCCGCCCTCGACTGGGCCGACGGCACAACAACCTCCGGCACCACCGGCCAGGGCTCGGGCGGCTATGCGGGCGCAAGCGGCAGCTACCCAGCCGGCAGTGTCGGCCAGGCAAGCGGCAGCTACCCGGCCGGCGGCGGTCACGCGGGCGCCGGTTACACCCCCGGCAGCGGCGGCCAATCAGGCGCCGGTTACGCACCCAACGGCGGCCAGGCCGGCATCGGTTACGCACCCAGCGGTGGTCAGGGCGGCACTGGTTACGCGTCCGGCAGCAGTAACCAGTCGGGCTCCGGTTACGCATCCGGCAACGGTGGCCAGGCGGGCTACGCATCCGGCAACGCCGGCGGCCAGCCAGGCTCCGGCTACCCCGCCGGCCCCGCGAACGCCGCCCCACCCCTCTCACCCGACGCCGTGACAGTCCGCCAACCCCCAGCCCCGGCGAGCGCCCCGCTTCCGGTCCACTGGGTCCTCCTGCTCGCCCTGCTCCTCGGCCTGGCCGCGGGCTCGGTGATCGGGCTCCTCACGCTGGTCTGACCCCTCCAACGGTCACACCGCGCCCACCTTCCACACGCCCCACCCCGGCGACCTCCTCCGCGCAGCCCATCCCGCTGTGTCCTCCGCGCAGCCCACCCCGGCTTCTTCCCTCCGCGCAGCCCATCGCGGTCACTTCCCTGCTCGCGGCGGATACCGGCAACCTCACGCCCGCGGCCGTTCGCTCCGCGTGGCCAACCCTGGCCGCCTTTCTCCGCGCGGCTCGTCGCGGCGGATTCCCTCCTCGCAGCCCCGCCCCGGCCGCCTCCGTCCGCACGACGCGTGGCGACCGTCGCCTCCGCGCAGCGCGTCCCGGCTGCTCCCTGCGGGCGGCGTGCCCGGGCCAAAGCCGTGGCCCAGGGAAGTCCGGATCCTCAGGCGTCCGCTCGTGCGGGGCGTTCGCGGGTATCGCCGGAGGCTGTCCGGAACACCCGATTCACCTGGTGCGGGCCGTCCAGGTGGCAGCGATCGGGGCTGCGGTCCAGTGGCCACTTGACCTGCGGTTCCTTGCCCTGTGAAGGCACACAGCGTCACCCTGTACCGTTTTCGGTGTGATTCTCGCCCAGAGCACAGTGACAACCATGTCCCTCCTGCCGTCGTGGCTGGACCCGCAGCACCTGCTGACCGGGCTCACCGCGCCGGTCATCGCCGTGCTCTGCCTGATCATCTTCATCGAGAGCAGCATCTTCCCGGTCCTGCCGGGCGATTCGCTGCTGTTCACCGCCGGCCTGTTCATCGCGAACGACACGCTGAAGGCGCCGTTGTGGCTGGTCTGCGTGCTGGTGACGGCCGCGGCGCTGCTCGGCAACGTCGGCGGCTACTACCTCGGCTACTTCGTCGGGCCGAAGCTATTCAACCGGCCGGATTCGAAGTTCTTCAAGAAGGAGTACGTCGACAAGACGCACGCCTTCCTCGACCACCACGGGCCCAAGGCCGTGGTGCTGGCGCGGTTCGTGCCGTTCGTGCGGACGTTCATCACCTGGATCGCCGGGGTCGGCCGCATGGACCCGAAGCGCTACTTCACGTACACGGTGCTGGGCGGCATCCTGTGGGCGGCGGGCATCACGGTGCTGGGCTCGCTGCTGGGCAACATCGGCTTCATCCGCGACAACGTCGACGCCATCTTCGTGGTGATCGTGCTCGTGTCGGTCGTCCCGATCGGCCTCGAGTACCTGAAGGGGCGCCGCGCGAAGAAGGCGAAGGGGGACGCGGCGGCCGAGACCCCGGCCGAAGTCACTCAGCGGATCCCGCGCGTGCGCGACTGACCACAACCGAACCCGTGAAGCGGCGCCGGCTCCCCTCGGGGGACCGGCGCCGTTTCAGTCCGTCATCGAGAACATCGAGCCCGGGTTGAACAGGTTCCCCGGGTCCAGCGCCTGCTTGATCTGCCGGTGCACCCGCAGGCCGACCGGGCCGATCTCGCGCACCAGCCAGTCACGCTTGATCTTGCCGACGCCGTGCTCACCGGTGACGGTGCCGCCCAGCGCGAGGCCGATCTCCAGGATCTCGTCGAACGCCTGCTTGGCGCGCGCGAACTCGTCCTCGGAGTCGGGGGCGTAGACGATCGTGGGGTGCATGTTGCCGTCGCCCGCGTGCCCGACGACGGCGATCTTCAGGCCCACCTTCTCGCTGACCTGCTCGCAGCCGTGGATCAGCTCGGCGATGCGGGTGCGCGGCACGCAGACGTCGTCGGTCAGCCAGACGCCGTACATCTCCAACGCGGTGAGCACCACCCTTCGCGCCTGCAGCAGCATCTTGCCCTCTTCGAGGTCCTCGGTGGCGTACGCGAGGTCGGCGCCGCAGTCGGTGCAGATCTGCTCCAGCGCGGCCAGCTCGCGGCGGGCGGCCTCGCCACCGGCGTCGGACTGGGCGAGCAGCAGGGCGCGGCAGTCGGAGCCCGCGCCGAGGTCGGTCTTCAGGTAGGTCTCCGACGCCTTGATCGACGCCGCGTCCATGATCTCCAGCAGCGACGGCACCAAGCCTTCGCGAACCACCCGCGCGACGGCCTCGCCCGCCGCCTCGGTGGTGCTGAACCCGGCCACGAACGTCGCGGGGGCCTGCGGCAGCGGCTTGAGCGCGACGGTCGCCTGCGTGATCACCCCGAGCGTGCCCTCACTGCCGACGAACAGCTTCGCCAGGTCGTACCCCGCCACGCCCTTCACTGTGCGGCGCCCGGTCTTGAGCAGCGAACCGTCGGCCAGCACGACTTCCAGCCCGAGCACGGAATCGGTGGTGACGCCGTATTTCACGCAGCACAGCCCGCCGGCGTTGGTGGAGAGGTTGCCGCCGATGGTGCACCAGTCGTAGCTCGACGGGTCCGGCGGATAGAAAAGGCCGTGCTTCTCGACGGCGTTGCGGAAGTCCAGGTTGACCACGCCGGGCTGCACCACGGCGAGCCGGTTGCCGGCGTCGACCTCGACGATCTCGTTGAGCTTGGTCAGCACGAGCACCACGCAACCGTCGATCGCGTTGGCCGCGCCGGAAAGCCCGCTACCCGCCCCGCGCGGCACGATCGGCACCTCCGCCTCGGCGCACGCCCGGACCACGGCCTGCACCCCGGCGGTGTCGACGGGCAGCACCACCGCCAGCGGCTTCCCGACGGGCGCCAGCGGCATCATGTCGCGCGCGTAGCTGTCGGTGACGTCGGCGTCGGTGAGCACGGCGTCCTTGCCGAGCTCGTCACGGAGTCGCTGGACCAGGGCCTCGTTGCTCATGCCGCCATGGTAGGCGAAATATCTCCGCAGTGCGGAATTTTTCTTCCAGTTCAATAGGATGGCCGTGTCCTGGGGTGTAGCGGGGCAGCCCGTCCAGTTCGGCGGCGCCCGGGTGGGGCGCCGTGCTCCGCTTCAGGTCCGCACCGGAGGGCATCAGGTGCTCCCGCCAGAGCCGCAAGCGACGGTGCTGCGGGCTGCTGCCGATGTCGTGCGCCAGACCGGACCGCGATCTGTGTCCACAGTGGAACGTTACGCGCGATGGGATTCCGGGCCGGGGCTGGAAAACCCGCTGTGCGGATCAACTGGACACCCGGCGCGTGGTGATGGGGCCCTGCGACGACGGGCGCGCGCAGCCAACGGCGGCGCGCGCGGCGCAAGCACCGGCTGGGCAAGCGGCGGGCACGCGAGCAGCAGCGGCAGCCGGGGCCATGCAGGCGGCGCGGGCAACAGGCGCGCAGCCAACGGCAGCGCGCGGCACAAGCACCGGCTGGGCAAGCAGCAGCCACGCAAGCAGCAGCGGCAACGCAAGCCGCCGCGGTGTGAGCGGGAAGGCAACGGGCGCGCAGACAGCGGCAGCGCGCCCGGCGCAAGCGCCGGCTGGGCAAGCAGCAGCGGCGACGCAAGCCGCCGCGGCTGCGCGAGCATCTGCGGCGCAAGCCAGGACTGCGCGAGCGGCGCGGCCAGCCGGCGCGCAGGCACCGGTAGCGCGCGGCGCAGGCACCGGCAGGGCAAGCAGCGGCCACGCGAGCAGCAGGGGCAACGCAAGCGGCGCGGGCACTGGCGAGCGAACGGCGGGCGGGCAAGCGGCGGGCGGGCGGCTGGCGGGCGGCTGGCGGCGGGTGCGCGGGCGGAGGGCGGATCACACAGACAAGGGCGTCTCCTTCGTGGGGCTGGGGCGGCGGCCTCGGGCGAGTAGGAAGTAGGCCTGGACCGCGGTGTAGATCAGGATCGCGGCGCCGGCCCAGGCGGTGACGTGCATGCCTGAGACGAAGGCCTCGCGGGCGGACGTCACGAGGGCCTCCGCGGCTGGGGCGGGCAGGGACTTCGCTGCGCTTACGGCGCCACCCAGGGTGTCGTGGGCGGCGGCGATGGCGGTGTCCAGCGCGGGGTCGTGCGGGGCCGGGCTCAGGGAAGTGGTTACGCCGGACTGGTAGACGGCCGTGGCCAGGCTGCCGAGCAGGGCGGTGCCGAGGGCGCCGCCCAGTTCGTAGCCGGTTTCGGAGATGGCGGAGGCCGCGCCGGCGCGGTCGACGGGGGCAGCGGAGATCACCAGGTCGTTGGTGAGCGTCTCGGACAGCGCCACGCCGCCGCCGACCAGGACGAAGGCGACCACCACCGCCGCGAGGCCCGCTGTGGTGCCCAGGGCCGTGAGCACCAGGAACCCGGCCGCGCCGAGCAGCAGGCCGACGCAGACCAGCACCGGCACCCGGATGCGGCGGGCCAGCCAGGCCGCGAGCAGCGCCCCGGCGACGCCCGCGAGCGTGGCCGGCAGCATCCACAGCGCGGCCACCACCGGGGACAGCCCCAGCACCAGCTGCAGGTACTGCGGCACCAGGAACAGCAGCCCCACCAACGCGAACACGCCGAGCAGGTTCGTCACCACGGACGCGGTGAACATCCGGTTCGAGAACAGCGCCAGGTCCAGCATCGGCCGCTCCAGCCGGCGCTGACGGCGGACGAACAGCACCCCGAGGCCCAGCCCCACGACGATGGCCAGCGCCGCGGACCAGCTGAAGCCCGACGTGGCTGCGATCTTGACGCCGTACACCACCGGCAGCATCGCGCCCAGCGAGAGCAGCGCGGACAGCAGGTCGAACCGGCCCGGGTTCGGGTCACGGTGCTCCGGCAGCAGCAGCGGCCCGGCGATCAGCAGCAGCACCATCACCGGCACGTTGATCAGGAACACCGAGCCCCACCAGAAGTGCTCCAGCAGCCAGCCGCCGACCACCGGGCCCACGGCCATGCCGCCGGAGAACGCCGCGCTCCACACCGCCACCGCGGTACGGCGGCGCCGGTCGTCGGTGAAGATGCTGCGGATCAGCGAGAGTGTGGACGGCATCAGCGTCGCGCCACCGACGCCCAGCAGCGCGCGGGCCAGGATCAGCATCATCGGCGTGGTCGAGAACGCCGCCAGCACCGACGCCAGCCCGAAGGCCACCGCGCCGGCGAGCAGCAGCCGCCGCCGGCCGATGCGGTCGCCCAGCGTGCCCATGAACACCAGCAGCCCGGCCAGCACGAACGAGTAGACGTCGACGATCCACAGCTGCTCCGCCCCCGTGGGCCCGAGGTCCTCGCTCAGGTACGGCAGGGCGAACCCCCGCACGGTCGAGTCCACGCTGATCAGCAGGACTGGCAACACCAGTACCGCCAGCGCCCACCACTGTCCGCGCCTCTCCATGGCGCACTCTTCCCTTCTTGCACCGTCCGGACGGTACAGTTTCGCTCCTGGTGTAGAAGATAAACCGTCCGGACGGTACAGTCAAGAAGTGCCGAAACCTTCCGCTCGCGAGCGCATCCTCGACTCCTACGAGGTCATCCTCATCGAGCGCGGACCGCTGGAGATCACGCTCGACGCGGTCGCGGCGCACGCCGGGGTGTCCAAGGGCGGCCTGCTATACCACTTCGGCTCGAAGGACGCGCTGCGCGACGGCCTGCTGGAGCGGCTGGTCCGGCTCAACACCGAGGACCTCGAACTCGCGAAAGCCGCGCCGGAGGGCGTGTTCCGCTACTACCTGCGCACGGCGATCACCGACGTGACCCGCAACCTGCCGCTGCACCGCACGACGATGGCGACCATCCGGCTGGTGCTCAACGACCCCACCGCCGCCGAGGTCTCGCAGCGCTGCATGAACGACACCCGCGAGCTGCTGCTGGAGCACGCCGACGACCGGCTGGCCGCCGAGCTGGTGATGCTGGTCGCCGAGGGCCTCTACATGCGCGCGGCGCTCGGCGAGACGGACACCGTCCTGCTCAACCGGATCGATGACATCGCCGTGCGCCTGGAGCACCACTGAACCGGGTGCGGCGGAAGTCAAGCGCCCCAATGTGGCGTTCGGTGCGTCCAACGCAACCAACGCCACATTGGGGCGCATCGCGCCGAGCCGCAGGCGCAGGCGCAGGCGCAGGCGCAGGCGGCGCACGGTAACCGGGCAAGGCCAGGTCAGCGGGCGATGCCGTAAACCCGGTCGATGCGCACCGTGAGCACCAGCCGCTGGTCGGCGACCATCGCGGCGCGGTACTCGTCCCAGTCCGGGTGTTCGCCGCCGACCTCTCGGTACAGCGCGATCAGCGCCTCCACCGTCGCGTCGTCGGGGGCGGCGGCGACCGGCGACAGCTCCGCGGTGCCCTCCGCGACCGCGTACGACCAGCCGTTCTCGCTCGCCACGTGGTAGCTGACCCGCGGGTCGCGGCGCATGTTCTTGGTCTTCGCGCGCGTCTCGGTGATGGAGACGCGCAGGGTGCGCGTGCCGGCGTCGAAGTGGTGCGAAACGGTGGACAGCTGCGGGCGCCCGTCGCGCTTCAGGGTGGCCAGCACGCCGTTGCGCCGGGAGCCGATGAGGTCGTACAGCGCTGTGTCGTCGGTCATACCCTGTTCAACCGGTGCGTCACCAGGTTGTTCCCGCAGGTAACCGTCCACAGGACGAAACGGACCAACCACCACTCGGGAATCTGCTTGCATGCAACAACTAAGGTGTTGTGTGACACAACCAGGCTCTTCTCGCTTGCACAAACGTTGAATTGAGAACACCCTTGCCTTAGGCAACTAGTTGCAGCCGCCAAACAACGGTTCGTTTCACCCGCGAGGAAGACCGCACCCATGGCACCGAACAGCTCCGCCACCAGGCCCAAGGCCGAACTGGAACTGGCCGACCAGCTCAGCAACGAGCTGGTCCGGTTCATGCGCCTGATCACCAAGGCCAAGTCCCAGGTGGCCAAGCAGGGTCCGGACGGGATCGAGAGGGCCGCGTACGCGATCCTCTTCTGCCTCATCCACGAGGGTCCGCAGCGCACCAGCAAGCTCGCCGAATTCCTGCACTCGGAGATCTCGACGATCAGCCGGCAGTCGAGCTCGCTCGTGCAGCACGGGCTGGTCGAGCGCCAGGCCGACCCCGAGGACGGCCGGGCCTGCCTGCTCGCACCGACCGCCGAGGGCCTGCGGGTCTTCGACGAGAACCGCAAGCAACGGAACCAGTGGCTGGCCGACGTGCTCGGCGACTGGAGCCAGGAGGACCGCGAGCAGCTGAACAACCTGTTCGAGCGGCTGAACACCGGTATCGAGAACAACTTTCCATCACTGTCCGACACCGCCGCGGTGTCACAGGCCAAGGGGGCCTAAGCGTTATGACGTCCACAGTCGAGAAACAACCTCAGACCCAAGGGGGAGCGCCCGGAGCACCGGGGGCTCTGGGGCTGAGCCACCGCCAGATCATCACGATCCTGAGCGGCCTGATGTGCGGCATGTTCCTTGCCTCGCTCGACCAGACGATCGTGGGTACCTCGATCGTCAAGATCGCCAACGACCTGCACGGCTTCGAGCTGCAGGCGTGGGCGACCACCGCGTACCTGATCACCTCGACCATCGTCACGCCGATCTACGGCAAGCTGTCCGACATCTACGGGCGCAAGCCGTTCTACCTGGCCGCGATCACGATCTTCGTCGCCGGCTCGCTGGCTTCGTCGTTCTCGACGTCGATGTACGAGCTGGCCGCGTTCCGCGCGGTGCAGGGCCTCGGCGCCGGCGGCCTGATGTCGCTGGCCATGACGATCATCGGTGACGTGGTGCCGCCGCGGGAACGCGCGCGGTACCAGGGTTACATCCTCGCCGTCTTCGGTCTGTCCACTGTGCTCGGACCGGTGCTCGGCGGCTTCTTCGCCGGCTTCAACACCCTCGCCGGGATCGCCGGCTGGCGCTGGGTCTTCCTGATCAACGTGCCGATCGGCATCGTCGCGCTGTTCGTGGTCGCCAAGGTGCTGAACGTGCCGCACACGCCACAGAAGCACAAGATCGACTGGTGGGGCGCGCTCAGCCTGATCATCGCCGTGGTGCCGTTCCTGATCGTGGCCGAACAGGGCCAGAAGTGGGGCTGGGGCGACACGAAGGCGATCCTCTGCTACGCCATCGGCGCCGTCGGCATCATCGCGTTCATCCTGGTCGAACGGATGATGAAGGACGCCGCGCTGATCCCGCTGCGGCTGTTCAAGAACTCGACGTTCACCGTGGCGATCATCGGCGGCATCATCGTCGGTGTCGCGATGTTCGGCGCGATCACCATGATCCCGCAGTACATGCAGGTGGTTCAGGGCTACACGCCGACCCAGTCCGGTCTGCTGATGCTGCCGCTGATGGGCGGCCTGATGATCAGCTCGATCGTGTCCGGCCGGATCACCTCGAAGACCGGTCGGTACAAGATCTTCCCGATCGTCGGCACCCTGCTGATCGCGATCGGCGCGCTGTTCTTCGCGCAGGTCAAGTACGACTCGCCGGTGTGGCACCCGCTGGTCGCCGCGGCCATCATCGGCCTGGGCCTCGGCCAGTGCATGCAGACGCTGGTGATCGCGGTGCAGAACGCCGGGCCGCGCAGCGACATGGGCGCGTCCACCGCTTCGGCGACGTTCTTCCGCCAGATCGGTGGCACAGCGGGTGTCGCGGTGTTCCTGACGATCCTGTTCAACGTGCTGCCGGGCAACATCACCAAGGCGTTCGGCGGCAACCCGCCGGCCGGCGCCGGCGCGAAGCTGGCCGACATCCAGAGCAACACCAGCATCATCGAGACGCTGCCGCCGGCGCTCAAGACGCCGATCCTGATCGGCTTCACCGAGTCGATCACCACGGTGTTCTACGTCGCCGGCGGGGTGGCGCTGCTGGCCACGATCGTCCTGCTGTTCCTCAAGGAGATCCCGCTGGCCGGCATGTCCGCGGCCTCGACCATCGAGGGTGGCGAAGCGCTGCTGGATGCGGAAGAGGCGCCGACCGAGGTCATCGAGCCGGCCAGCAAGCCGGGTTCCCTGTTCGAAGAAGCCCCGCGTGAGCCGGTTCTGGTCGGCGCGGGCGGAAGGCACTCGTTGAACGGAAACGGCCACGGCGACCCGGAGGCGATCTCCGGCGCCATGCCGATGCCGATCACCAACTCGGCCGCGGGCGCGGGCCTCGACCGCCCGACCGGCAACGGCGGGGTGCCGGTGACCGGGCACGTGCGGCGGCAGGACGGCAGCCACGTCAGCGGCGCCGCGCTCACCCTGATCGACCAGCAGGGCCGTCAGGTGGCGCGGGCGACCGGCAACGGCGACGGCAGCTACTCCGTGCCGACGCAGGGCCCCGGCACGTACGTGCTGATCGTGGCGGCCCCCGGGCACCAGCCCCAGGCCTCCAGCGTGGTGGTCGGCGGCGGCCCGGCGAAGCTGGACGTGACGCTCACCGGCTCCGGCGAGCTGACCGGCGTGGTGCGCTCGGTCGGAATGGGCAACCCGCTGGTCAACGCCACGGTGACGCTCACCGACTCGCGCGGCGAGGTCAACGGCGCGTTCATCACCGCCGACGACGGCGTCTACACCTTCAACGGGGTCGGCGCCGGGCAGTACACGCTGGTCGCGAGCGGCGCGCACTACCGCCCGGTCGCGGTCACGCTGACTGTGCCGGACAGCGGCGTGCTGCGGCACGACGTCGAGCTGGCCGGTGCCGTGCTGCTGCAGGGCACCGCGCGCACCGAGGGCGAGCGGATCGTGCCGGACGCGCGGATCACAGTGCTGGACGAGAACGGCAACGTCGCGGCCGTGGCCCGCACGGACGGCGAGGGCCGCTACGTGGTGAGCGACCTGCCGACCGGCTCCTACACGGTGGTGGCGAGCGGATACCCGCCGGCCACCAGCACGGTGTCGCTGAGCGACGGCGAGGCCGAGCACGACGTCCGCCTGAGCTACGACCAGGCGTTCGACGAGCTGGTCGAGCGGTCATGAGCGGGGGCCTGCGCGCCCAGCTCCGCGCGAACGGGGGCTGGCCCGTCGAGAACGCCGTGCTGACGGTGACGGATCTCAACGGCCGCCAGGTGGCGCGGCAGGTCACGGACGCGAAGGGGGCGGTGGCGACCGAGCCGCTGCCCCCGGGCGTCTACACCGCCGTGATCACCGCGCCGGGCTACAACCCGATGGCGCGCACGGTGCAGGTCGGCTCGGACGGCGCCGGGTTGCTGGGCGACATCTCCCTCGCGCCGGTCGCGGAGGCCGTGGCCCTGCCGCCGGCGGGCCCGTGGATGATCGACCCGGTGCACTCGTCGGTGGTCGCGACCGCGCGGCACATGGGCATCGCCAGCATCAAGGTGCGGTTCCCGGACGTCGTCGGGCGGATCGAGATCGGCCGCCCGGTCGAGCGGTCCACGGTGCAGGCCGAGATCAAGGCCGCCAGCATCGAATCGGGGATCAAGATGCGCGACGACCACCTGCGCTCGGCGGAGTTCCTGGACGTCGACGCGCACCCGGTGATCGGCTTCCGGAGCACCGGCCTGTCCCAGCGCGGCACGGACACCTGGGTCCTCACCGGCGACCTGACGTTGCACGGCGAGCACCGACCCGTCGAGCTGGACCTGCGCTACAACGGCCACGGCCCCGACCCCTGGGGCGGCGTCCGCGCCTCCTTCCACGCCGAAACCCAGCTGCACCGCAACGATTTCTCGATCAACTACAGCGCGATGGTCCGCGCCGGCGTCGCCGTGATCGGCACGACGGTCAAGGTGGAACTCGATATCGAAGCTGTGCAGGGAGAGTCGCTGCCGCAGTTCTGAGGCCGCACCGGCGCCGAGATCACTTCGGCACCGGGATTTACGGCTGGGACTTACGGCGCTGCGGCTGCCGGCATTTTCGGCCGGTTGCCAGCAAAAAGCCGCCCGTGACGGGAACTGTCACGGGCGGCTTTTTCGTTGGATTGAAAGGGGGTTCTCCGACGGTGTCGCGAGGGGGACTTTCGCGCCCTCGCCGCCTGGCGGGGGCAGACGGCCTTCGCTACCGACAGTAGGATTTGCGCACAACGGACGGTGGCACGGACGAGGGTGTTCATCGAGAACCGTTGACGCGAAAGGAACTTGTGACCGGGAGCTGGCGCGAAAGGACCGTTGGCGACCGGGCCCTGGTGCGAGAGGACCGTTCGCGACCGAGCCCTGGGCACGAAAGGGCTCTTCGCGGCTGGGCGCCGAGTGTGAGAGGACCGTTCGCGACCAGGAGCCAGGTGCGAGAGGCCCACTCAAGACCAAGCCCAGGCAAGACAAACACCGTTCACAAACCCCAGCAACAGCGAAAAACCAACCAAGAACCCAACCCCCAACGCGGAGAACCAGCCGTGAACGACCCGTTCACAGCAGGAATACCCAAAGTGACCGAAAGGCAGGATCCGATGGTTCGGCTTTGCCCCGCTTCGCGGCCACGTAGGCTCTACGCGTGAAGGTCGTAAGCATCGAGGCCGCGGGCGTGGGCGTGAGCTGGCTGGACACAGCCGGGCCGTTCCTCGTCTGGGTGATCGTGCTGGGCTTCGTGTTCGCGGAGTGCGCGTTGATCGTCGGGTTGTTCCTGCCCGGCGATTCGCTGCTGTTCGCGGCGGGGGTGGTGCTCGCGCAGCACGGGTCGGACGCCAATGCCTGGCTGCTGTCGGCGGCGGCGCTCGTCGTGGCGGTGCTGGGGAACCAGGTCGGTTACTACATCGGGCGCAGTACCGGCACGCGGCTGATCGCGCGCCGCGGCGGGAAGGTGTTGAACCGGCAGAACCTCGACCGGGCGCAGGCGTTCCTGGACCGCAAGGGGTTCTTCGCGATCGTCGCCGCGCGGTGGATCCCGTGGATCCGGACGCTGGCGCCGCTGGTCGCCGGGGCCGCGCGGATGGACCCGCGCCGCTTCCTGCTCGCCACCGCCACCGGCGGGCTGCTCTGGGTGCCGACGCTCGTGCTGCTCGGCTACTACGGCGCCGGCCTGCTCGACGCGCTGCCGTGGCTCAAGACGGCCGCGCTGTGGGCGAGCGTCGCGTTCTTCGTGCTCGGCACCGGATACGGCGTGTACCGCTACCGCCAGGAGATGCGCCGCCCGGTCGACGAGCCGGACGACACCAACGCACCCGCCTGAACCACCACGCAAAAGACTCGTGAGTGGCTATGACGGTTAGAACTGCAACAGACGGTTAGAACCGTCCGCAACACTCACGAGACCTAGATCTCCGGTTCCGACCAGATCTCGAGCTGGATCCCGTCCGGATCGCGGAACACCACCACCGACGAGCCCTCGAACGTCCGAGAAGCGGTCGAGGGCAGGTAGGACACGCCGAACTCGGCGAGCCGCGCCTCCCAGTCGACCAGTTCGGCCTTGGACGACACCGAGAACGCGACGTGGTCGAGCCCGGTGCGGCGCTCGTCGAACTCGCGGCGCTCGGTGTCCGGGTGCTGCACGAGGACCACGGAGAAGCCGTCGCCCGCCGATCTCAGCACCACCTTGTGGATCCCCGTGTCCGGATCCTCGCGGCGGTGGCTTTCCTCGAGGTCGAGCACACGCGCGTACCAGGGGACGCTTCGGTCCACATCGGTCACGGTGAGCGCCAGGTGGTGCACAGACGTGAGCTTGGGCATGACTAGAACGGCCGTCCTTTCCGACCCCCCATTTACGCACCTCGATGCGCTTTGCAGTGCGGTTTCACCCGCCGCCGGGCGTCACCCACCCCGTGAACCGCCGGCTCCGCCAGGGTAAGACAGCCGCCACGCGACGATGGGGGGATTCACCGACTTCCGCCACGAATCGTGATCTCCTCGTCGCCGGGCGTCCCACAAGCCGGGATGACGCCGGGCCGAGACCTGGCCGTCACGAGAAGGTGCTTCAGCGTCCTCCGCCGACTTCGAGCACCGCGCCCGCGGTGAACGAGGCCGCCGGCGACAGCAGCCACAGCACCGCTTCGGCGATCTCGTCCGGCTCGCCCGGGCGGCCCATCGGGATGCCGGGAGCCAGGCGTTGCAGCCGGTCCGGCATCCCCGCGGCCGCGTGCAGGCCGGTGGCGACCAGGCCCGGCGCGACGGCGTTCACGCGCACCCCCTCGGCGGCGACCTCCTGCGCCAGGCCGAAGGTGAGCGTGTCGACCGCCGCCTTCGACGCCGCGTAGTGCACCCACTCGCCGGCCGAGCCGGTGCGCGCCGCGGTCGAGGAGATGTTCACGATGGCGCCGCCGGGTCCGCCGTACTTCGTCGACAGCCGCCGCACGGCCTCGCGGCAGCACAGGAACACCCCGCCGACGTTGACCTCCAGCACCCGCCGCACGGTGGCCGCGGACTGCTCGTCCAGCCGTCCCGGCGTGTTGCCCGTGATCGCGGCGTTGTTGACCACCCCGGCCAGCGAGCCCACCTCACCGGCGACGCCGAACAGCTTGCGGACCTGCCGCTCGTCGGCCACGTCCGCACGCACGCACAACGCCTTCTGGCCCAGCTCGCGCACGCGGTGCACCACGCGCTCGGCCGGCTCGGAGTCGCCGGAGTAGTTGACCACCACGTCGTACCCGCGCCGGGCGGCCAGCTCGCAGACGGACGCGCCGACGCCCCGGCTCCCGCCGGTGACGACCAGGACGCTCACAGGGCGAAGTTCACCAGTGGGAGGTTCTCCAGCACGAGGTCGGCGCGGTCGCGGGTGCTCGAGATGAGGTCGGCGTTGCGCTGGTCGGAGCCGAGCGCGCGCTGCCGGGCCTCGACCAGTGACCGGCCGTAACGGCGGTGGCGCGAAACCAGCCGCTCGATCCGCTCGGGCTCGTCCGGCGCCAGGTACCAGGCCTCGGTGAGGTGCTGGCGGACGCCGCTCCACGGGTCGTCCGGCAGCAGCAGGTAGTTGCCCTCCGTGATGACCAGCTGGACCTCGGGCGCGACCGGGACCGCGCCCGCGATCGGCTCCTCGATCTCCCGGCGGAACTCCGGCGCGTAGACCGTCTCGTTGCCGTCCGCGAGCCGGCGGATCAGGTGGACGTACCCGGCCGCGTCGAACGTGTCGGGCGCGCCCTTGCGGTCGGTGCGGCCGAGCCGCCGCAGCTCCACCTGCGCGAGGTGGAAGCCGTCCATGCCGACGACGGCGGCCCGCGAGCCGAGCGCGTTGGCGATCGCCCAGGCCAGCGTGGTCTTGCCGGACGCCGGCGCGCCGATGATGCCCAGCACGGAACGCTGCCGCGGCTTGGCGAGCCCCTCGGCCCGTGTCAGGAGGTCCTCGAACGCCGTCATCGCACTCCCTTTCCCAGCTCCCTGATCGCGGCCGTCCACGACCTCGGCCCCACGTGGCGGACGCGCTCGGCGGCCACCTCGTTCGCGTGCCGGACCCAGCCGGCCACGTCGTTTCCCAGGCCTGCCACCGCGAAGGCGAGCGCGCCGTGCCAGACGTCGCCTGCCCCCAGTGTGTCCCGCGCGGCGACCGCGGGGACAGCCACCGCACCCGAGTCTTCCCCAGCACTCCAGCGCACCGGATCCGGGCCCGCCGTCGTGATCACCACAGGCACCCCGCGCTCGGCCAGGCTCGGCCCCCGAGCGCGGAAGTGCGCGGAGCACGCGGCGACGTCGACCAACGGGAGCAGCTCGTCCAGCACCGGTTTCCAGCTGCCCGCGTCCAGGACCACCGGCACGCCCCGCTCCTTCGCGGCGCGCGCGGTCTTCAGCGCCAACGCGGGGTGGTGGCCGTCGACGAGCACGGCGCCGACGCCGTCGAGATCAGGCTCGGGGGCGGGGAAATCGGCCTGCGCGGCGGCATTGCGCGAGACGACCGTTCGCTCCCCGTCGTGGTCACGGACGGCGACCGCGCTCACGGCCGGCGGCGTCGCCAGACCGGGCGCGAGGTCGACAACACGGACCCCGCACGTGGCGAGGTCCGCGCGGGCGAGTGCGGCCAGCGGGTGCGCGCCGAGCACCGTCACGAGGGTCGCCTCGGCGCCGAGCGCGGCCACGGTCACCGCGGCGTTCGTCGCGGGCCCACCGGCCGCGACGTCCACCCCGAGTGACTGCACCTTCTCGCCCGGCGCCGGGAAATCGGCGACCCGCTGGACGACGTCGACGGTGCACAGGCCCGCCAGCAGCACTCTCACCTCAGGTCAGCCCGGCGTGCGTGGTGGCCGCGACCTCGGCCACCTCACCGTTCTCGTCGAGCCGAAGCGCGCCGGTCAGCAGGCCGACGACCTGGTTCATGGTGTGCGTCTTCGGGGAGACCAGCGCGACCCGCTTGCCGAGCCGGTGCACGTGGATCCGGTCCGCGATGTCGAACACGTGCGGCATGTTGTGGCTGATCAGCACCACGGGCAGGCCGCGGTCGCGGATGCGCCCGATCAGCTCCAGCACCTTCGCCGACTCCGCGACGCCCAGCGCGGCCGTCGGCTCGTCCATGATCACGGCCTTGGTGCCGAACGCCGCCGCGCGCGCGACCGCGACACCCTGGCGCTGCCCGCCGGAAAGCGTCTCCACGGCCTGCGTGATCGACTTGACCTGGATGCCCAGCTCGTCCAGGATCCGCTGCGCCTCGGTGCGCATCTCGGCGGTGTCGAGCTTGCGCGCCAGCAGGCCGAACGGCCCGGCGCGGCGCTTTTCCCGGCCCAGGAACATGTTCGACGCGATGTCCAGCGCCGGCGCCACGGCCAGGTCCTGGTACACCGTCTCGATCCCGTAGTGCCGGGCGTCCAGCGGGGTCTTGAAGTGGACGGTCTTGCCGTCCACCTTGATCTCGCCGGCGTCCGGGACCAGCGCCCCGGACAGCGCCTTGATCAGGCTGGACTTGCCGGCGCCGTTGTCGCCGACCACGGCGAGCACCTCGCCCGGGTACAGGTCGAAGTCGGCGCCGTCGATCGCGGTCACCCGGCCGTAGCGCTTCACCAGGCCGCGGGCCGACAGCGTGGTTTCCTTGACAGTCTCGGAAGTCATGACTGCTGCTGCCTCCGTGCGATCCGGTCCACGACCACCGCGACGATCAGCAGCGCGCCGGTCGCGAGGTCCTGGTAGTTGCCGTCCACGCCCATCTGCGTCAGCCCCGAGCGCAGCACCGCCACGACCAGCGCGCCGAACAGGGTGCCGAGCACCGAGCCGCGGCCGCCGAACAGGCTGGTGCCGCCCAGCACCACGGCGGTGATGGAGTCGAGGTTGCCGAGCTGGAACTGGTTCGGGTCGGCGTTCGGCGTGCGGCCGAGCGCCTGCCACGCGGCGATGCCGAAGCACACGCCCGCGACGACGTACACGGAGATCACCGTGCGGTTGACCTTGATCCCGGACAGCCGCGCGGACTCCGGCGCGTTGCCCACGGCGTAGACGTGCTTGCCCCACGCGGTTTTCGTGAGCGCGTACCAGACGATCAGGAACATGATCAGCGCGAGCGTCATGCCGTAGGTGATCGGGATGCCGCCGAAGAGGTAGCGCTTGGTGCCGAGCCATTGCAGCAGCCCGTCGGTCACCGGCACGGCCTGGCCGCCCGCGATCAGCTTCGCCACGGCGGTCAGCCCGGTGAACGTGCCGAGCGTGATGATGAAGGCGGGCAGCTTGATCCGCGTCGCCAGCGTGCCGATGAACAGGCCGACCACCACGGTCAGGATCACGCCCACGACCAGGGCGAAGAAGCCGTTCGAGCCCGCCGCGGCCAGTTTCGCCATCACCAGCGTGGCCACGACCATCGACGAGGCGTTGGACAGGTCGATGCCGGCGATCAGGATGATCAGCGTCTGGCCCAGCGCCAACGTGCCGACGACCAGCGACTGCTGGACCACTGTGGACAGATTGTCGAGGTCGAAGAACGTGTCCGTGGCAAGGGAAAACACCACGATGGCCACGATCAGCGCCAGCGCGGGGCCCACGGCCGGGGCCCGGAGGAGGAACTCGCCGAGCGACTCGCGCTCACGGTTCCCGTTCACCGTCGCGGTGGTCATTTCGTGCCTCCCCAGCAGTTCTGCAGGCCCCACGCGGTGTTCTGGCTCGGCACGCCGGGCATCGGCTTGTCGGTGATCACGGTGGACCCGGTGTTGACGAAGCCGCTCGGCTTCTTGCCGGTCTTGGCGTACTGGACCGCCGCGAGCACGCCCTGCTCGGCCATCTTCTTCGGGAACTGCATGACGGTGGCGCCGTACAGGCCGTCCTTGACGTTCTGGACGCCCTCGCAGCCGCCGTCGATCGAGCCCATCACGACCTGCCCGGTCAGCCCGCGGGCCTTGAGCGCCGCGTACGCGCCGCGGCCCATCGGCTCGTTCATCGAGTAGACCGCGTTGATGTCCGTGGTGCGCTGCAACAGGTTCTCCATGCCCTGCTGCGCCAGGCTCTGGTCGCCGTTGGCCGCGGTGTGGCCCTTGATCTCCGGCGACGAGTCGGTGAGCCCGATGCCCTTCAGGAACCCGCCGTGGCGCTCGGTGTCGACGGAGCTGCCCGCGGTGCCGTCGACCATCAGCAGCTTCGGGTCGGTGCCGGCGAGCGCGGCCTTCACGTACGCGCCCTGCTGCTGGCCGGCCGCGAAGTTGTCGGTCGCGAAGGTGGCGTCGACGGCGTCGGCCGGCTCGGTCGCGGTGTCGAGGGCGATCACCAGGATCCCGGCGTCCCGCGCGTCCTTGATCGCCTTGAGCACGCCGGTGGACGAGCTCGGGGTGATCAGGATGGTGTTGACGCCCTGCTGGGTGAGGTTCTCGATCGCGCGGACCTGGCCGTCGTTGTCGCCGTCGAACTGGCCGGCGAGCGCGCTGAAGTCGGCGCCGTTGGCCTTCGCGGCGGCGCTGGCCGAGTTGCGCAGCTCCACGAAGTACGGGTTGGTGTCGGTCTTGGTGACCAGGCCGATCTTGGCTTTTCCGCTGCCCGCCGTGGTGGTGCTGCCACCCCAGTGGCGCTCGACGGTGCACCCGGCCGTGCCGACCGCGACCGCGGCCGCCAGGGCTAGTGCGGTGAGACTGCGCTGTCTCATGGAGATGCCCTCCGAAGGTGCGAGGTTGCCGATGGTCGGCAAGATAGACAGACTCAAGGCCTGGCGCAAGCGTTTGCGCAAACGCTTGCGAGTGAACTTGGTGAAGGACTGACATGCCACAACCCCGCTCCTCCCGGCCGACCCAGCGAGACATCGCGGAGCTGGCCGGGGTGTCCATCACGACGGTCTCCCACGTCGTCAACGGCACCCGCGCCGTCGCGGAGGACACCAAGGCCGCGGTGCTCCGGGCCATCGAGACCACCGGCTACACCGGCGACGCGATCGCGCGATCCCTGGTCACGGGCGGCACGCGGTCGATCGGGATGGCGATCTCGCTGGTCGCGAACCCGTACTTCGCGGCGTTGATGCAGGCGATCGAACGGGAGGCGTCGGCGAACGGGTACACCGTCATCCTCGCCGACACCCACGACACCGCGGCCACCGAGCGTGACGTGGTCCGGGCGCTTCGCTCCCGTCGCGTCGACGGGCTGCTGATCACGCCGGCGCCCGGCGACGGCTCGGTGATCGGCGAGCTGGTCTCGCTCGACGTGCCCACGGTGCTGATCGACCGGCTCGCCACCCGCGGCGACGTCGACCAGGTCGGCGCCGAGAACATCCAGGCGACGTCGGCGCTCACGGCCCATCTGGCGTCGCTCGGGCACCGGCGGATCGGCATGATCAGCGGCGTTCCCGGGCTGACCACTTCGGAGGAGCGGGTGCTCGGCTACCGGCTGGGGCTGGGCCGCTCCGGGCTGACCTGGTCGCCGGACCTGGTGGCGTGCGGGCATTCCGCGCGTGAGGGCGGGGCGCTGGCGCTGAGCACCCTGCTCGCGCTGCCCGAGCCGCCGACCGCGCTGGTGGTGGCCAACGACAGCATGATGGTCGGCGTTCTGCACGAGGCCCGGCGGCGCGGGCTGCGGATCGGCCGCGACCTGCCGGTGGTGGTCTACGACGAGGTCGAGTGGGCCGATCTGGTCGACCCGCCGCTGACCACGATGGCGCAGCCGATCGAGGACATCGGGCGCCAGGCCGTGCGGCTGCTGCTGGCCCGGCTGGCCGACCCGGCGCGGGCCGCGGAAACCGTCCGGCTGCCGCCGACGCTGCGGCATCGGAGGTCGTGCGGCTGCCCGGAAGTGGCCTAGCCGTTCACTCGGACTGGTGAACCTGAGCAAGTCGGCCGTTCTGACGTCCCGGCGGGGCCCGGCCAGAGGTTACCGTTGGGTAGGTAACTACTACGAGAGCACGGGAAATGACCGCTCTGGCGCCGGAGATGCCCCTCTGGACCCCACCGGTGACGCGCCGGTTCGGGGTGGCCATGGGTATGCACGCGAGCCCGTACTCGGGTGAGCTGCTGCGGGCCATGCGGGCGGCCGCCGCGCGGACGGGCTGCGACCTCGTGCTCGCCGACACCCGCGACGTCGTCAGCGAAGAGGCCGCGGTGGTGCGCGCGCTCGGGGCCGATCGCCTCGACGGCGTCCTGCTGGTCCCGGCGCCGGGCGACGACGCGGTGATCAACGGGCTGGTGCGCACGGGCGTGCCCACGGTGCTGGTCGACCGGATCGCCGGCCGCAACGACGTCGACCAGGTCGGCTCGGAGAACATCCAGGCCGTTTCGGCGCTGGTGCAGCACCTGGCCGGACGGCGGCACCGCCGCATCGCGATGATCACCGGCGAAGAGGGCGCGACGGTCAGCGAGGAGCGCGCGCTCGGCTACCGGCTCGGCATCGGCCGCGCGGGCCTGCGGTTCAACTCCGAACTGGTGGCCTGCGGCATGTCCTCACCCGGCGGCGCGGCCCGCGCGGCCGCCCGCCTCCTCGACGGCTGGCCCTCCCCGTCCGCGATCGTGGTCGGCGGCGAGTCGATGCTCATCGGCGTCCAGTGGGAGGCCCACCGCCGCGGCATCCGCATCGGGTCCGAGCTGGCGGTCGTCGGTTACGGAGACATGGAGTGGGCCCGCACGGTCTCACCCGCCGTGACCACGATGGCGCAGCCGATCGCGGAGATCGGGCGGAAGGCTGTGGAGCTGCTGCTTTCCCGGGTGACTGACGGGAGCCGCCGGCCTGAGGCGGTACGGCTCGCGCCGCGCTTCCTGCACGGCGCTTCTTGCGGCTGCTGAACAGCTCGTGAGTCTTCAGGACGGTTCTAACCGTCATGAACACTCACGAGTCCTTCAGGCCAGCGTGGCGGCGGCCTCCAGGAGCATCCACGCTCCAGTTTGGACAGACAGGTCACGCTCTGGCGCGTCCGCGGCCAGCGGCAGTGACGGCGCCGGCCTAGACCATTCCGCGCTGAACAGCGGGCCACCCAACGCATCCGTCGCCCCGGACCAGCAAGCCTCAGCCGAGGTCAACACCAGCTCGCGGGCCGTGGACGCCTCCGGGTCGGGCAGCTTGGACGCCGCGAGGGCCAGGTAACGGGCCAAAATGGCAGCGAAAAGGCCACCATCCCCACCGTTCTGGCCGCGCAGGACGCCACCTGGCGCCAGGTGCTCGGCGACGGCTCGGATGGTGCGCGCGGCGTCCTCCGGCTCGGACTGTTCCAGGCAGGCACCCAGGTAAACGCCCTGGCAGTAGGTGAAAATGTGCTTGGCCAGCTCGCCGGTGTCGGCGTTGATGCCGTCCCAGACCAGGCCGCTGGCCGGGTCGACCAGGGTGTCGCTGAGCCAGTCCGTCATCTCGCGGGCGCGGGCGGCGTCGCCCTGGCGGGCGTGGAAGATGGCGGCCGGGCCGTTCGCCGGCGCGTTCTTGAAACGGTCCCCGCGACGCCACCAGATGCCGCCACCGGCCTCGGCCGTCCAGCCTTCGTGGAGCTGGGCGTCGATCGCAGTCAGAGCCGTGTCCACATCAGACAGTCCCAGCGCGCGGACCCGTTGCAGGGCAAGGCCCAGCCACGCGATGTCGTCGTAGTACTCGTTGGTCCAGCGGCCGAAATTGCGAGAGCGCACCGACGTGACGAACCGGCCGATCAGCTCCTCCCGCTCGATCGACGGTGTACGCAGCTGGGCGTCGACCAGGGTGTCCAGCAGGTGCGCCTGCCACCAGTAGTTCCAGTGCCAGTGCAGCCGCTGCCCGAGGCTCGGCGGCCACCCGCTGCGGCCCAGCACGGTCCCCGGCCGGCCCCAGACCCGGCGCAGGTGCCGGGTGCACACGGCCCGCTCGGCGGCGGCCGCACGATCAGCCCAGTCAACGGTCATCCCACGATGATGCCCCGTCCCCCGGCCGCGCGCACTCGGTCCTTTGTGGAACTCACCAGGCCTGGGACAGGTCCGCGTGCTGGCGCACCCACGCGTGCATCACGATGCCCGCCGCGACGCCCGCGTTGATCGAGCGCGTGGTGCCGAACTGGGCGATCGACACCACCAGCGCGGCGGCCGACTGGGCCTCCGCCGAAAGCCCGGGGCCCTCCTGACCGAAGAGCAGCAGGCACTCGCGCGGCAGCTCGGCCGTCTCGACCGGCTGCGAGCCCGGAGTGTTGTCCACGGCCACCAGCGCGAGCCCCGACTCCGCGCAGAACGCGAGCAGCCCGCTCACGTCCTCGTGGTGACGCAGGTGCTGGTAGCGGTCCGTGACCATCGCGCCGCGGCGGTTCCAGCGGCGGCGGCCGACGATGTGCACCTCCGCGGCGGCGAAGGCGTTCGCGGTGCGGACCACGGTGCCGATGTTGTGGTCGTGCTGGAAGTTCTCGATCGCCACGTGGAACGGGTGCCGCCGGGAGTCCACATCGGACACGATGGCCTCACGGCGCCAGTAGCGGTAGGCGTCGACGACGTTGCGGCGGTCGCCGTTCGCCAGCAGCTCGGGGTCGTAGCGCGGATCGTCCGGCCAGGGGCCCGGCCACGGTCCGACACCGACCTCTTCGCGGCCCACCCACTCGGTGGGGCCGATCTCGTGGGATTCCGTCGTCATCGACGACGATTCTCGCTCAGCCCAGGCGGACGCGGTGCGCCGCGGTGTCCTCGTGGCGGTGGCGCCAGCGGTGGTAGGCCCCGACGTAGGAGAAGACCAGCAGGCCCAGCGCCACAACGACGACCACCGGCAGCAGCGAACGCGGGATCACCGTGTCGTAGAGGTAGTACGCGTTGAAGCCGCCCGGCAGATCGCCGAGGCCCTCCTGGTGGCGGAAGAAGTTCTCCGCCGCAGTGAGCGGGCACGGCACTGGCGTCACGTTGACCAGCACGCCCCAGACCGCGAAGAACACGTGCACGAAAACGACCTTGGGCCAGCGCCAGGCGAGGAATCCGCCGAGCCCGATGAACAACAGGGCCAGGATGTGCACCGCGACCGTGAGGTCGGCGAGGAAATGAGCCACCGATTCGTTCACCGTCGCGCCCCCCTTCCCGAACCCCCTACCAGCGACGATACTCCGCTGAAGTCGTTCAGGCGCAGGAAAAACGGCCGCTCGCTGTGATGTTCAACCCACAGGAGCAACCTGTTCACCCGGGCGGTAACGGAGGCGTCACTCCGGGTGGGACGCCTCCGCCTCGACGCTACGCCGCTACTGGACCCGATCCCCGCCGGAAGCGGGCTCGTCGTCGGTGCTCGGGATGTACACGTCGCCGACGTTGATGTTCACCTCGACGACCTCCAGCCCGGTCATCCGCTCGATCGAGCCGACGACGTTGCGCCGCACGGCCCGCGCCAGCTCGGCGATCGGCACGCCGTACTCGACGACGATCTCCAGGTCCACCGCCGCCTGCTTGGCGCCGACCTCGACGCTCACGCCCTGGCCGGCACTGGCGGACGCGCCCGGGATGCGGTCGCGCAACGCGCCGAACGCCCGCGCGGCCCCGCCGCCGAGCGCGTGCACGCCGGACACCTCACGCGTCGCGAGGCCGGCGATCTTCTGCACCACGGTGTCGGCGATCGTGGTGGTGCCCTGCTCGGTGACGAGCGGGCTGGTGTCCGTCCTGGTGGCCACCTCGGCCGGCCGCACCACCGGCTGCTGCTGCTTTCCGGCGGTGCCACCGGCCGGCTTCAGGGTCTTCTCGACGGTCGTCATCAGGTTCCTCCCTCGATTGCCTGGCTCACACAACGGTTTCTTGCCCCGTACGCCCTATCGACACACCTGCCCGGCCATCCTCACGACCCGATCGTGTGACTTCAGAAGGCCGCGCCGTCGATGTCCGTGATGACCAGGCGCAGCTTCGCCGAGCCCCACTCAGTGCCGGCCAGCACCGCGCCCACCGCTTCGGAGGCCGCTTCCAGCAACGGCGGGAGCGGCAGCCGCGTCGCGATCAGGCGGATCTGCACCGTTTCCGGATCGAGGTCGACGGCCACGCCGGACCAGTCGCCGGGCACCCAGGAGAGCTCCGGCGCGATCGGCGTCGCCGGCCGCAGCCCGTCCACCTTTTCCAGCGCGGCGACGACCCGATCGGTCGTCTCGCGGGCGGTCGTGGTCGTCACCGGCCCTCCGGCTCGCTCGTCCGGACGGGTTCGATGTCCAGCACGGACACGACGACCTCGGCCACGGCCAGCCCGGTCTGCTCGGCGACCACGCGCGTCACCGAGCGCTGCACCGCGCGGCCGACGGCGGCGGCCTGGTCGACGCCGGAGGTCACCAGGTCGACCTGCACGGTCAGCCGCCCGTCCGCGGTGCGCACGCGGACGCCGTCGGCCGGCGCCGGGTCGAGCCCCTTCCAGCGCTGGCGCGCCGCCCGCGTCCACGCCGTGACCAGCCCGACCAGGCCCGGTTCGAGCCGCACCACGCCCGGGGTGGCGAGGGCGGCCCGCGCCGCGACACTGGCCACCACCGGGTCGGCGATCACGTACTCGGCTGTCATTCCCCGTCCTCGTACACGTCTTCCACCAGCAGGTCCAGCTTCGCGAGCGAGAGTCCCACTCGCGCCGCCGCCGCGGCCACGACGCGCTCGCGCACCCTGGCCAACGTCTCGCCGCCGTCCGCGGTCCCGAGCCGCACGACGAGGGTCAGCTCGACCTCGACGATGCTCGCGCCGTCCGCGTCGACGCCCGCCTTCCGCACCCGGCACCGCCGGGCCCGCACCCCGCCGGCCGAGTCCGCGGCGTACCGCAGGATCACGGCGACGGCTTGCTCGCTCACCTCGACCCCGCCGGGCTCCGGCGTCGGCAGGCTCAGCATCTGCCCGCGCCGCACCTCCGCGCGGACCGCGGACATGATGCGCCCCACCAGGTCCGGCGGCGCCGGCTCCGGTTCGTCGACCAGCTCCTGGGTCGCCTCGCGCAGGGCCAGCAGGCTCTCCCGCGCGGTGCGGCAATGGGGGCAGGTCAGTTCGTGCTCGTCCGCGTGCCCGGACCCGACCTCGTCGAGCCGGTCCCAGACCGTGTCCAGGTCCCGGCCGCACGGGAGTTCGTAACTCTGGTTCACCGCCACGGCTTCATCACCTCCGCCAGCTGCGCGCGGGCCCGCGCGATGCGGCCACGCACCGCGGTCCCGTTGGCGCCGACGACCTCGCCGATCTCGTCGTAGGAGCGACCGTGGACCTCACGCAGCAGCCAGCACGCGCGTTGTTGCGGGGTGAGCTGCTGCAGGGCCGCGTTCAGCGCGGCCAGCTGGCCGCTGACCTGCGCCGCGTGCTCCGGCTGGGTGTCCGTCCGCGGGGACTCGGCCAGGTCGAGGTCGACGTCGGCCTGCGGGCGGCGGGCCCGGATCACGTTGAGACAGCGGTTCGTCGTGCTCCGGTAGAGCCAGCCGACGAACGCGTTGTCGTCACTGAGCTGCTCCAGCTTGCGCCACGCGCCCAGGAACACCTCCTGCACGACGTCCTCGGCGTCGCCGCGATGGTTGAGCATCTTCACGGCGAGCCGGAACATCGGTCCCTGGTAGCGCAGCACCAGCTGTTCGTACGCCCGGACGTCGCCGTCGCGAGCGCGGCCCACGAGGGTCACGTCGTCGAGCGGCGTTCCGGGCTCCGCGCTGGCTGTGGTCACGGCACCTCCTGCAAGGAGGACACGGCGAGGCGGGTGAACGTCACGCACGCATTGTCGGTGATGGTGGTCACGGCGGCGAATCCGTGACGAATCCGTGGCAGCCCGTGTCCATCGGTCAGCGCGTCCGACCACGGGCGCCACGGGAAACGGGAGGTGCCCGATGTCCTTGGGCGACAAGATCACGGACCTCGGCGGCAAGGCCAAGGAGACCGCCGGCCAGGCGACCGGCGATGACAAGCTGCAGGCCGAGGGCCAGGCCGACCAGGCGAAGGCCGGGCTGTCCGAGGCCGTGGACAAGGTCAAGGACGCTGCCGGCGACGCCGTCGACAAGGCGAAAGACCTGTTCAAGAAGTGAGCGGGCGGCGGTCCTGCGCCCATCGGGGGTGCGCAGGACCGCCGGCTCTTTTCAGGCCAAGTCAGCTCAGGCCGAGGTCGTCCTTGCCGAGGATGTAGCGGTACTCGAGGCCTTCCTTCTCGATGGCCTCGCGGGCGCCGGTGTCCCGGTCGACCACGGTGGCGACGCCGGCGACGATCGCCCCGGCCTCGCGCAGCGCCTCGACCGCGGTGAGCACGCTGCCGCCGGTGGTGGAGGTGTCCTCGACGGCCAGCACGCGCTGGCCGCGGACCTCCACGCCCTCGATCCGGCGCTGCATGCCGTGCTCCTTGACGGCCTTGCGCACCACGAACGCGTCGAGCACCATGCCGTCCGCCGCGGCGGAGTGCAGCATGGCCAGCGCGACCGGGTCGGCGCCGAGCGTCAGGCCGCCGGCGGCGACGTAGTCCCAGTCCGCGGTGAGCTGCCGCAGGAGCTTGCCGATCAAGGGGCCGGCCGCGTGCTGCAGGGTCGCGCGGCGGAGGTCGATGTAGTAATCGGCTTCCTTGCCGGACGAGAGCGTCACCTTGCCGTGCACCACGGCCAGTTCGGTGACCAGCCTGGCCAATTCGAGTTTCGCGGTCTGATCCAACCCGGGGTACGCCACGGCCCAGAGTCTTACACACGACGCGGCGGGCGGCGGCTCACTCCCCGACGGCGGCCGCGTCGATCGGGCGTGCTCGCGTGGCCGCCCAGGCCGGCACCAGCGAGGCGAACAGCGCGAGCACCACGGCGATCCCGACCACCGACAGGTAGATCGAAGCCGGGCCGCTCGGCAGCACGGAATCGCTGGCCACCAGGCAGAACGGCACGATCGCGCCGGCCGAGACGACGGTGCCGAGCAGCACCCCGATCGTCGCGACCAGACCGCCTTCGACGCCGGCCATCCGCAGCACCTGCGTGCGGGTGAAGCCGCCGATGCGCTGCAGGCCGAACTCGCGCCTCCGCCGCGCGGTGGCCATCACGAGCGTGTTCACCACCGAGATCACCGTGTAGGCGATGATCATCCCGACCATCAGGTAGTTCACCCACGCGCCGACCTGGTCGCCCTTCGCGTGCGCGGCGACGAGCGAATCGCGGTCGCCCACCGAGACCGGCAGCCCGGCGGTCGCGGCCTTCAGGCTTGTGGTGAGCGCGGCCGCGTCGACCCCCGGCGCGGCGCGCACCAGCAGCTGCGGCGACAGCCCGGCGGTGGTGTGCGCGGCGAGCAGCGCGGCCGGGAACACCAGGCTCTCGAACCCGGTGCGCTGGCTGACGAGCGCGACCACACGCACGTCCGTCTGGGTTCCGTCGCCGAGCCGCAGCGTGATCCGGTCGCCGACGGTCCGGTGCAGGCCCGCGGCGACGGTGTCCGGCAGCGCGACGGTGGTGCCGGTGAGCGCGTCGAGACTGCCCGCGGTGACCTTGACCGACAACGTCTGCGCGGCCGCCCCGCCGGTGACGCCGATCGCGGCGCTGCCGTTCTCGTCCTGGCTGTCGTCGAACGGCTCGGTGACGAACACGATGCTGGTCACGTACTCCGAAGCACCGCCGGCACCCGGCGTCTGCTGGATCCGGCGCGTCAGCTCGGGCGTCACGCCGGCGGGCGCGGCGACCACGGCGTCGGCGCGCAGGTCCTCGGTGAAAGCCTGCTGGGACACGGCTTGCTGCGTGGTCTGGAGGTAGATGTTCGCCGTGGCGATGCCGACGGCCAGCATGATCGGCGTGACCGCGCCCGAGACCCGCAGCGCGCCGGCCCGGGTGTTGATCAGCGCGGTCCGCCCGACCACGCCGGTCAGCGCCCGCATCGGCAGGTGCAGCAGCGCGGCCACGAGTTTGGTGACGCCGGGGGAGATCGCCGCGACGCCGATCGCCCACAGCATCACCGCGGGACCGGCGGTGCTCGCCGCGACCGGGCCGGTCATCACCGCCAGCGTGACGATGCCGAGCGCCGTCCCGCCGCCGAAGCACAGCACGGCGACGATCAGCCGGACCGGCGTCAGCCAGCGGCGCGGCACCGTCGATTCGGCCAGCGCCTCGGTCGGGCGGACGCGGCCGGCCCGGCGGCCCGCGACAAACGCCGCGATCAGCACGGCGAGCAGGGTCGCCCCCGCCGCCACGACCTTCGGGAGCCAGCCGAGGTGGAACTCGACGGCTTCGGCGACCGCCCCGGCGCCGGTCAGCCGGTCGAACAGCCACTTCCCGAGCAACGGGCCGAGTCCGGCGGCGGCCGCGGCGGCGAGCAGGCCGACCACCAGGGCCTCGCCCAGCACCATCCGGCGCAGCTGGCGTGGAGTGGTGCCGATGGCGCGTAACAGGGCCAGTTCCCGTTGACGCTGCTGGGTGGAGAGCAGCAGGGTGCTCGCCACCACGAAGATCGCGACCATTGTGGACAGTCCACCGGTGACGGCGGAGAGCACCACCAGATTGTCGCCGCTCGACACGGCCTCGGGGAACTCGGCGTGGCCACGGTCGTCGCCGGTGAGCACCACCGCGTCGCCGATGCCGGTGATCCGGCCCGCGACGGTGGCGGGGTCCCGGTCGGTGAAAACGCCGAAGTCGTCGACCTGGCCGGGGTGCCCGGCGAGGCGGTCGGCGTCGGCGGCCGCGAAGAAGACCGCGGGCTGCGTGACGGCGTGCGGGGCGGCAGCGATCCCGGCGACACGGTATTCGGCCGAGGCACCGTGAGCCGCGAAGGCGAACGAACTGCCTGGCGTCAGGCCTTTTTCGCGAGCCAGACCGGCATCAACGACCACCTCACCCGCGGCGGGCGCGTGCCCGGCAGTGAGGGCGTACGGCGTCAGCACGGCGGAATCCCAGGCGTGGCCCAGCGCGCTCGCGCCGGGCAGCACCACGGGGAAGTTCAGCTCACCAACCACAGTGGACACACCTGGCGTGGCGCGCAGCCGGTCCGCGAGGGCGGTGTCGACGCGAGCCCGCTCGGGCAGCGTCGCGTTCTTCATCTTGTCTTTGCCGTCGTCGGCCGGATTGTCCTTGTACACCTGGATTTCCTGCGGACCGCTGACGACGATCGGCGCGGCCGCGAGCCGCTGCGGCGGGGCGTCGGCGCGGATGCCCGTCTCCATCAGGCCGCCGCACGCCGAGATCATCAGCGCGCCGAAAAACGCGGCCACGAACGTCGCGACGAAGCCGCCCTTGCGCAGGCGGAGGGTGCGGAGTGCGAGGCGGAACATCAGGCACCGCCCACAGCGACCCGGCGCTGCGCGGCCCACGCGCCCAGGTGCGTCATCCGCTCGGCGACCGCCTCGGCGCTCGGCCGCTGCAGCTCGTCGGCCACCTGGCCGTCGGCGAGGAAAACGACGCGGTCGGCGTGCGCGGCGGCGACCGGGTCGTGCGTCACCATCACCACGGTCAGCCCGCTGGTGACGGACTGGCGCAGCAGGCCCAGCACGTCGGCCGCGGTGCGGGTGTCGAGCGCGCCGGTCGGCTCGTCGGCGAAGAGCACGGCGGGGCGCGTCACCAGCGCCCGCGCGATGGCGACGCGCTGCTGCTGCCCGCCGGAGAGCTGGCCGGGCAGGTGCTTGCGGCGGTCGGCGAGCCCGACGTGCGCGAGCATGTCCGCCACCAGCCGCTTGTCCACCCGCTTGCGTGCGAGTTGCAGCGGCAGCACCACATTCTGCTGCACGGTGAGCGCGGGCAGGAGGTTGAACGCCTGGAAGACGAAGCCGACGCGGTCGCGCCGCAGCTTGGTCAGCTCGGTTTCGGACAGCTTCGCCAGGTCCTGGCCGTCGAGCCAGACCGAGCCCGACGTCGGCCGGTCGAGGCCCGCGGCGCAGTGCAGGAAGGTGCTCTTGCCGGAGCCGGACGGGCCCATCACGGCCGTGAAACCGCCGCGGGGAAACGTCAGGCTCACCCCGCCCAGCGCCACGACGGACTCCGCGCCCCGCCCGTACTCCTTGCGGACCGCGTCGAGCCGGACCGCTTCGTTCCACCCAGTCGTCATGGGGAAAACGCTAGGCAGAACCGCGGGCGCGCACCCTGGTGCCAGCTTGCCGGGACGGGGTGGGGACAGCCCTACCTCAGGTGCGGCCGCGGTTGCCGAAGCTGCCGCTGATCCGGCGCAGCACCCCGCGCGGCAGCAGCCCGCCGACGGCGACCACCGCCTTGTACTGAAGGCTCGGCACGGAGATGACCTTGCCGCGGCGCAGGTCCGCGAGCGCCTCGTCCACCACCTGCTCGACGCCGAGCCAGAACGCCTTCGGCCCCTCCTTCTCCAGGCCCGCGCGCTGGTGGAACTCGGTCGAGGTGAAGCCGGGGCAGAGCGCCATCATCCGCAGCCCCGGCGGCAGCGACGTCGCGATGCCCTCGGTGAACGACGTGACCCAGTTCTTGCTCGCGGTGTAGGTGGAGCCGCGGCCGGAGAAGAAGCCGGCGACGCTGGAGACGTTGATGACGTCGCCGCGGCCGCGCTCGACCATGCCGGGCAGCACGGCGCGGGTGAGGCGGAGCACGGCGGTGACGTTCACGTCGAGCTGGCGCTGCAGCGCGTCGGGCGGGATCTCCCAGAACTGCCCGCTCAGGCCGAAGCCGGCGTTGTTCACCAGCAGATCGACCGGGCGGGTCGCGAGCAGCTCCTCGACCACGGCGCGTCCGTCTACTTCGGACAAATCGGCGGCGGTGGTCTCGACGGCGACGCCGTGGCGCTCGGCCAGCTCGGCGCCGAACGCGGCCAGGCGGGCCTCGTCACGGGCGACCAGCACCAGGTCGTACTTCTCGGCGGCGAGCCGGCGCGCGAACTGCGCGCCGATGCCGGCGGTGGCTCCGGTGATCACGGCGGTCGTCATGCCGCCGAAGGTACCCCGCAGCGGGGAGAGGATGTGCATTTGCGCTGGCCCGGCCGTATGGTCCGGCCCATGGGCAAGCACACCCAGCGGAAGCCCGGCTACCTGCCCAAGGTGGCCGCCAGTGCGGCACCCTTCGCACTGCTGCTCGCCGCCCCCGCTTCCGCGCTCGCCGAGCCGACCCTGCCCATCGAGGGTTTGCCGCTGGGCCACCAGGAAACCGCGACTTTCGACCACGATCTGCACTCCACCGCCGACACCGCGCGCGGCTCGCTCGGGCTGACGCGCCACGACGTCGTGCCGGCCGGCGCGGGCGGCTTCTCCGCGCTCTCCGATTTCCGACACGCCCTGTCCGACACGCAGGAAATGACCGGCGGCGGTTCACTCACAGCGGTGAAGTCGGCCAGCGGCACGACGGCGGTCTCGCGGAGCCAGCGCCACGACGTCCGGCTCGGCTCGCCGGTCCGCCTGATGACCGGGAACGAGCAGCACTTCACGCGTTCCTGCTCGGGCACGCTCGCCCCGTCCAGCGGGGGCACCTGCCTGAACGGCGTCGGCGGATCGGCGGAGAACGGCGTCTGGCTGCCGTACGGCGTCGACGCGCTCAGCCAGGACTCGGCCCAGGCCGACGCCGGGCACATCCTGTCCTTCGACGCGGGCCGCTTCACCGGCGATCTCCGTGGCGGCGCCGGGATCCACCGGTCCGCCGCGCAGGCCGTGGACGCCGGCCAGCTGGGCTCGGTGGTGGTGAACTCGGAGCAGCACGGGCTGGGCCAGTTCACCGGCCGCCTCGACCACCCGCTGTCCGGCAACCTCGGCGCGAACCACATCGCCGGCGGCAACTTCGGCCCGGTCTCGGGCCTCGTCGCGACCACCCAGTCGGCCGACCCCGGTGGGGCGTCCAACGCGTTCCGGGGGTCGTTGTCCGTGGACGAAGTCGCTTCCACCGGCGGCTCGCTCACCACTTCCGCGGTGGGCGGGCGGTTGTCCTTTTCGCCGTCCGTCACCGGGGCAGCGCTGGGGCAGCCGCCGATGACGGTTTCGGCGCCACCGTTGGTGATCTAGGCGCTGGGTCAGGCCTCGTCGTCGGGGTGCCGCGGGGTGGGCGGGTTGACCGGCGGAGCCGGCTGGGGGCCGACCGAGCCGGAGGTGCTGGGGCCGCTCGACGGGGTCGCCGGGCGGGTGTCGATCCGAGTCGTCGCGCGGGTGTCGGCGGGTGACGGCGCCTGGGTGCCCGCCGGGGACGGGGCGTCGCGGGACTCGGACGGGAGCGGGGTGCCCGCGGCCGGGGTCCAGTGCCGGCCGGACGAGGCGTCCGGGTCGGCGGTCGCGCCCGGACCGGCACTCGTCGCGGTCGGGTCGTATGCGGCGCCCGGGTCGTAGGAGCCGGCGGGGGCGCCCGGGTCGTAGCCGCCGCTGCCCATCGGCTCGTAGTCCTCGTCGAACGGGTCGACGATGTCGGCGATCTCGCCGAGGTCGCGGAGCAGACGCTCGAGGCGGGACGGGCCCGAGTTGGGCGCGACGCTCGCCAGCACCCACTCGTTCTCCAGCCAGGCCACGCCGACGTCGCCGCCCAGCTGGTCGGCCGCGTCGACCAGCTCCTGCGTGATGACCTGGCGCGCGCCCTCGGCGTCGTCCGCGAAGGCGTAGCGCTGGCCGATCGGGCCGAGCATCTCGGGCATGTTCTCGCGCTGGAACGGCACGCTCGAGAGCCACATCTCGACCGGCACGCGGTGCCTCTTGTTGCAGCGCACAGCCACGACGACCGCGGGCACCTGGCCCTCGGACTCGATGTCGAAGATGAACACCGGCCGCCGGCCGTCGGAGGTGAAGGTGGAGCCCGCGACGACGTTCACCGCCGCGTCGGCGCCGAAGTAGCCGATCGCGCCGCCCGACCACTGCTGCGGCAGCCGATCGTCTTCCTCCACGAACTGCCAGCCGCGCAACTGGGCCCAGCGCATCCGCTCACGGTTGCGCGAGCCCTCCTTGGCCCGGTCGGCCGCGAGCAGCCCGAGCCCCGCCACCAGCGCGACGGCGGCGATGACGAACCAGATCCACGCCGAGATACCCACGTCGGCCAGGGTATCGCCCCCGGCCCGTCTCACCCCGGCGCCCGCACCGTGTCGGCGCGCCCCTTTCGAGGTTTCACCTCGGCGGACACATCGACAAATCGCTTAATTCACCAGGCTTTTCACCCGTTACGGCCCTCGTGCGCCGCCAGCAGGCGCTCCAGCGCCGCGAGGAAGTCGGCCTGACCGGCCTTCCCGATCGGCTTCAGCAGATGCCTGCGCACCGCCGCGGCATGCAGCGGGCGCGTCTGCGTGACCAGCGCCCGGCCGGCGTCAGTGATCCGCACTTCCACCCCATCGTCCACGGGACGGCGGGCGATCAAGCCGCGCTGCTCCATTCGCGTGAGGTGGTGCGAGAGCCGGCTGCGGTGCCAGCCCATCGACTCCGCGAGCTGGTTCTGGCGCAGCACCCCGCCACCATCCTCCGCGACCCGCGTCAGCACACCGAAGTCCGGATCGGACAGTGGCGCCGAGGCGCCGGCGGCGGTCTCCTCGACGATCCTCGCGCGGACCACCTCCGACGCGCGCTTCCACGCGTGCCAGAGCGCCATCTCGTCCTTGCTGAGCCGGTCCACACAGGTCACAGTACTTCGGTGTTGCCATGACAACACCCTCGGCCTAAGGTGTTGTCATGACAACGCAGCGGACCGCGCTCGTAACGGGCGCCAACAAGGGGATCGGCAAGGCCATCGCGGCCGGGCTCGTGAAAGAGGGCTTCACCGTGTACGTCGGCGCGCGCGACGTCGGGCGCGGACAGGCGACCGCGGCGGAGATCGGCGGGCGCTTCATGCAGCTGGACGTGACGACGCAGGAAGACGTGGACCGCGCCGTGCGCGAGATCGGCCACCTGGACGTGCTGGTCAACAACGCCGGTGTGAACACCGGCGACTATGGCCCGCCGTCCTCGGAAACCGCCGAGGCCATGCGCCGGGTCTACGAGACGAACGTCTTCGCGGTCGTGCGGGTGACCAACGCGTTCCTGCCGCTGCTGCGCGCGTCCAAGGCCGGCCGGATCGTGAATGTGACCAGCAAGCGCGGTTCGATCGGCGAGGAGGGCGCGTGGCCGGCCAGCCCTCCATGCCGTACTCCAGCTCAAAAACCGCGCTCAACGCGATCACCGCGCACTACGCGTGGGAGCTGGCCGGCACGGCGGTCAAGGTCAACGGCGCCGCGCCCGGCCACGTCGCCACCGACTTCAACGGGTTTCGCGGCCGGCGCACGCCCGAGGAAGGCGCCGAGGTCGCGATCCGGCTCGCCACCCTCGACGCCGACGGCCCCACGGGCCAGGTCTTCGAGGACGAAACCCGGCTCGCCTGGTGAACAGCCTGAAAGCTCGTGAGTGGCTATGACGGTTCTAACCGTCATAGCCACTCACGAGTCCTGGGGGGCCGGGTGCCTCAGTCGACGCGCTCGACGGCGAGCGTGCCGCCCGTCTCGAGTTCCGGCAGGTCGACCCGCACGGTGTCGCCGTCGCGGATCTCACCCGCCAGCAGCTTGCGCGCCAACTGGTCGCCGATCGCCGACTGCACCAGCCGCCGCAGCGGCCGGGCCCCGTAGATCGGGTCGAACCCGTTGAGCGCCAGCCATTCGCGGGCGCCGTCGGTGACCTCGAGGTGCAGCCGGCGCTGGGCCAGCCGAGCCGCGAGCCGGGCCACCTGGATGTCCACAATAGACGTCAGCTGCTCGGTGCCGAGCGCGTGGAACACCACGATGTCGTCCAGCCGGTTCAGGAACTCCGGCTTGAAGTGGCGCTGCACGGTCTCCAGCACGGCGTCGCTGCGCTGGCGCTCGTCCAGGCCCGGGTCGGCGATCGCCTGCGAGCCCAGGTTCGAGGTCAGGATCAGGATGGTGTTGCGGAAGTCCACCGTCCGGCCCTGGCCGTCGGTCAGCCGGCCGTCGTCGAGCACCTGCAGGAGCACGTCGAACACGTCCGGGTGCGCCTTCTCGACCTCGTCCAGCAGCACCACCGTGTAAGGACGGCGCCGCACGGCCTCGGTCAGCTGGCCGCCCTGGTCGTAGCCGACGTAGCCCGGCGGCGCGCCGACCAGGCGGGCCACCGAGTGCTTCTCGGAGTACTCGCTCATGTCGATGCGCTGCATCGCGCGCTCGTCGTCGAACAGGAACTCCGCCAGCGCCTTCGCCAGCTCGGTCTTGCCGACGCCGGTCGGTCCCAGGAACAGGAACGAGCCGGTGGGGCGGTCCGGGTCGGCGACGCCGGCCCGGGTGCGGCGAACCGCGTCCGCCACCACCTGCACGGCCTTCTCCTGCCCGATCACGCGGCGGGTCAGCTCCTCCTCCATCCGGAGCAGCTTGCCCGTCTCGCCTTCGAGCAGGCGGCCGGCCGGGATGCCGGTCCACGCGCTGACCACGTCGGCGACGTCGTCGGCACTGACCTCTTCCTTCAGCATCACGTTCTGCGCGCTCGCCTCGGAAGCGGCCGTCGCGGCCTCGAACTCCTTCTCCAGCGCGGGAATCCGGCCGTACCGCAGTTCCGCGGCCTTGCCGAGGTCACCGTCGCGCTCGGCGCGCTCGGACTCGCCGCGCAGCTGCTCCAGCTGCTCCTTGAGTTCGCGGACGCGCTCGATGGAGCCCTTCTCGTTCTGCCAGCGGGCGGTCAGCGCCGTCAGCGTCTCGCGCTTCTCGGCCAGCTCGGCGCGCAGCGCGCCCAGCCGCTCCTTCGAGGGGGCATCGTCCTCCTTGGACAGTGCCATCTCCTCGATCTCCATCCGGCGCACGGCCCGCTCGACCTCGTCGATCTCCACCGGCCGCGAGTCGATCTCCATGCGCAGCTTGGACGCGGCCTCGTCGACCAGGTCGATCGCCTTGTCCGGCAGGAAGCGCGCGGTGATGTAGCGGTCGGACAGCGTCGCGGCGGCCACCAGCGCGGCGTCCGTGATCCGGACCCCGTGGTGCACCTCGTACCGCTCCTTGAGCCCGCGCAGGATCGCGATCGTGTCCTCCGGCGACGGCTCGCCGACCAGCACCTGCTGGAAGCGCCGCTCCAGCGCCGCGTCCTTCTCGATGTGCTGGCGGTACTCGTCGAGCGTGGTCGCGCCGACCATGCGCAGCTCACCGCGGGCGAGCATCGGCTTGATCATGTTGCCCGCGTCCATCGCGCCCTCGCCGGTGGCCCCGGCGCCGACGATGGTGTGCAGCTCGTCGATGAACGTGACGACCTGGCCCGCGGAGTCGGTGATCTCCTTGAGCACGGCCTTCAGCCGCTCCTCGAACTCGCCGCGGAACTTCGCGCCGGCCACCATCGACCCGAGGTCGAGGGCCACGACGCGCTTGCCGCGCAACGATTCCGGCACGTCACCGGCGACGATCCGCTGGGCCAGCCCCTCGACGATCGCCGTCTTGCCGACGCCGGGCTCGCCGATCAGCACCGGGTTGTTCTTGGTCCGGCGGGAGAGCACCTGCACGACCCGGCGGATCTCGGTGTCCCGGCCGATCACCGGGTCCAGCTCGCCGGCGCGGGCGCGCTCGGTCAGGTCGACGCCGTACTTCTCCAGCGCCTTGAACGTGCTCTCCGGGTCCGCGCTGGTGATCCGCGCGGAGCCGCGCACCTTGGCGAACGCCTCGCGCAGCGCGTCCGGCGTCGCGCCGTGGCGCTTGAGCAGGTCGGCGACCTGGCCGCCGTCGGTGGCGAGGCCGACGAGCAGGTGCTCGGTCGACACGTACTCGTCACCCAGCTCGGTGGCGAGCTTCTGCGCCTGCGTCAGCGACTTGACCGCGGGCCCGTCGAACTGCGGGCTCGACACCGTGGCGCCGGTCGCGGACGGCAGCGCGTGGATGATCGGGTCGAGCTCCTTGTGCACCACCTCCGGGTCGGCTCCGACCGCGGTGAGCAGTGGTGCGGTGAGCCCCTCACCCTGCGCCAGCAGGGCGCCCAGCAAATGGGCGGCCGAAACGTGCGGGTTGCCGGCCATGGTGGCCGCCTGCGCCGCTGACGAGATCGCCTGCTGGGTCTTCGTGGTCGGGTTGAAAGCGTCCATCCCTCACCTCATGCGTTTGTGGAAAGTCCAGGTGACAGCCCTGACCAAGGCCTGTCGATGATTACAACGTCAGAAAACTTGAGTCTGTTCCGCTCAACTCTGAATCGGGGTGACGGCTTCCGCGGGCAACCTCGGTCCCAGCCTGCCGAGCCCGGCCACGGCCAGGCAAGCGCAGACCCCGACCAGCACCCAGGGTAACCAGCTGGACACGGAGAACAAGGCGACCACCGCCGGGGCCAGCACCTGCGCGACGGTGAACGCGTACTGGAACGCCGCGAGGTAGCGCCCCTTCGCCTCCGGCGGTGCCGCGGCCTCGGCGAGGGCGCCGGAACGCGGGCCGAAGACCAGATCGCCCGCCGCGTAGACCAGCGTGGCCGCCAGCAGGTACGCCGGCTGCCACGAGCCCGGGACCAGCAGCACGCCGAGGCTGACCAGGCACCACGCGGCGAACAGCGCGGAGCCGCCGCGCATCGCGTCGATGCGGTTGAGCCGGCGGGTGAGCCGCAGCGCGAGGGTGCCGCCGAAGCTGGTGACCACGGTCAGCAGGACGAGGATCGTGCCGGGCAGCCAGGTCGGCCCGTGCAGCAGGTCGAGCACGAACACCGGGGTCCCCACCAGGAAGAAGTCCAGGGACAGGCCGAACATTCCGCTGAACAGGATGAGCGCGAGGTACGGCCGGTTGCGCAGCACGCCGGCCGCGGCCGGTGCCGGACGTGGCGCGCGTTCCGCGGGCCGGACGACCAACGCGACCACCGCGGCGGCCACCAGAAAGGTGCCGATGTCCACCGCGAGCGCCACGCCGTAGCCCGCATTTCCGTACCAGGTCAGGAAAACCGAGGAGGTGAGCCCGCCGAGCCCGAATCCGCCGGCCCGAGCCATGCCGACCTCCGCGAACGGCCGGTCCTTCGGCACGTCACCCGCGACGTCCGCGATGAGGGCGAACAGGGAGCTGTAGAACAGCTGCTGCCCGGCCCCGAGCAGCACCGCCGCGACGACTACCTCGGCGATGCCGTCCGCCAGCACGTACGCGCCCGCCCCAGCCGCCTGCAGCAGCTGCGCGCCGACCACGACCACCCGCGGCCCCATTCGGTCCACCAGTCGCCCGGCCAGCGGCGGCACCAGCAGCCCGGCCGTCGTCCCGAGCGTCACCGCGGTCCCCGCGTACGCGAGCGGCAGGCCGACCACGCGCGTGACGTAAACGAGGGCGAGCGGCAGGAAGAGGCCCGAGCCGAAGTTGTCGATCCCCAGCGCACACAGCAGTGCCACCCGGCTCCGCGTCACATGATCGACGCTACCGCCGGGCCACCACGGCCGGTCAGGGCCGGAAGGAGACTTCGTCGGAGCCCGAATGCCACTGCCGGTAGAGCGCGGCCTCCTGCTTCATGCCCTGAAGGCCACCATGAGGGCATCCTGTGCCCTCATGGTGGCCTTCAGAGCCCTTCCCCTGGGGTCAGCTCAACGTCCCGGTGTGGCGGGCGAACTCCCCCTCAGGCTCGAGCACCACGTCGTGGCGCAGCGCGGCGCCGGTGGTCACCGGCAGGAGTTCGCGGTGCGGCTCGTGGTCGTAGGCCGAAACGGTGAGCGTGTACGAGCCCGCCGGCAGTCCGGTGAGGGAGTACGTGCCGTCGCCGCCGGTGAAAGCCGAGGCGACGACCGCGCCGGCACTGTCGGTGACCGTCAGGATCGCGCCGGGGACCGCCGCGTGCCGGCCGGCGGTGCGGACGCGGCCGGTGAAGCCGCCCGTGCCGTCCAGCAGCAGGTCGTGCCAGACCGGGCGCTCGGCCAGGTGCACCGTGGACACGCTGGGGCGCAGCGAGCCGGCCGTGGCCAGCAGCACGTGGTGGCCCTCGGCGGTCGCGCTCAGCGAGTACTCGCCGGTGCGACCGGTGCGGCCGACGTCCACCTGACGACCTGACGCGTCGGTCAGCGTGAGCACGACACCGGAGACCGGGCGTCCGTCGGCGTCCAGCACCCGGCCGCGCAGCGACGTCGTGACTTCTCCGGACTCGGCCTCGATTTCGACGACCGCGGGCGCGGAGTCCGCGTCCAGCGTCCGGCGCAGCGGGACCTCCTTCATGAACAGCACCGCCAGGAACGTCACCACCGCGATCACGGCCGCGAACAGGAACACCGTGCCCGTGGCGTCACCGAAGGCGGCGCGCACCACCGGCTGCAGCGCGACCGGCAGCGAGCCGATGTCGAGCGTTCCGCCGCCGCCGTGCACCGCGCCACCGGCCGGGATGCCCAGGCGCGAGAACGAGTTCGTGATGTTCGTGGCGACGTGCGCGGAGAGCACCGCGCCCAGCGCCGACACCCCGGCCGCCCCGCCGAGCGAGCGGAAGAACGTGACCACCGAAGAGGACGAGCCCATGTCCTTCATCGCGACGGTGTTCTGCACGACCAGCACCAGGTTCTGCATCAGGAACCCGAGCCCGATGCCGACGAGCGCGAGGTAACAACCCATCAGCGTCAGGTCGGTCGTGTGGTCCACCGTGCTGAGCAGGAACAGCCCGGCCAGCAGCGAGGCGCCGCCGGTCACCATGAACGGCTTGGTGCGGCCCGTGCGCGAGATGACCTGGCCGGCGCTGGTCGAGGCGAGCGCGAGGCCGAGCACCAGCGGCAGGGTCATCAGGCCGGCGTGCGTCGGCGAGAACCCGCGTGAGATCTGGTAGTACTGCCCGAGGAAAACCGAGCCGCCGAACATCGCGGTGCCCACGGCCAGCGAGCCCAGCACGGACAGCGTGAACGTGCGGTTGCGGAAGAGCCGCAGCGGCACCACCGGCTCCGCGGCACGCGATTCGACGAACAGCGCCAGCGCCAGCGAAACCACCGCACCGCCGACGTACGCGACGCTCGACCACGAGGCCCAGCCGAAGCTGGTGCCGGCCAGCGAAACCCAGATCAGCAGCAGCGCGACGCCGCCGACCAGCAGGGTCGCGCCCAGCCAGTCGATCCGCACCTTGCGCTTGAGCACCGGCAGCTTCAGCGTGCGGCCGAGCACCACGAACGCGATCACCGCGATCGGCACGCAGACCCAGAAGCACCAGCGCCAGCCCAGCGGCGAGTCCACGATCAGGCCGCCGATCAGCGGCCCGGAGACGGTGGCCACGGCGAACACCGCGCCGGTGTAACCGGAGTACTTGCCGCGGTCGCGGGGCGCGATCATCGCGGCGATGACCACCTGGATCAGCGCCTGCAGCCCGCCGAGGCCGACGCCCTGCAGCGCGCGGTACGCGATCAGCTCGGGCATCGACCCGGAGATGCCGCCCAGCACCGAGCCGGCCGTGAAGATCACGATCGCCAGCTGGTAGAGCAGCTTCTTGCTGAACAGGTCCGACAGCTTGCCCCAGATCGGGGTGGTCGCGGTGGACGTCAGCAGGGTCGCGGTGACCACCCAGGTGTACTGGCTCTGCGAGCCGTGCAGGTCCCGGATGATGGTCGGCAGCGCGTTCGACACGATGGTCGAAGACAGCATCGCGACCAGCAGGGCCAGCAACAGGCCGGAGAAGGCCTTCATGATCTGCCGGTGCGTCATCGGCTCACCGGTAACCGTGGTACTCAACTCTTTCCACTCACTTTCCCGACGTTCAGGCTTGATCCGCCGCGCAGGCGGGGCTGCCCAGCACCGCGCGCAGATCGCCGTTCATTTCGGCGAGCCGGGTCGTCAGGTCGGCGATCCGTTCCTCGTCCCATCCCAACAGGGCCGTCTCGAAGAAGGCCAGGTACTGCTTGCGCCAGCGCTCCAGTTCGCCGCGGCCCTTCTCGGACACGTTGATCAGCGACGCGCGCCCGTCCTCCGGGGCCGGGCGGCGGGTGATCAGGCCTGCGGCCTGCAACTGGGCGATCTGGCGGCTGATCACCGACAGGTCGACGAGCCGGCGTTTGGCCAGCTCGGACGGCCGCGCTTCACCGTGTTTCACGAGGTCGGACAGCAGCATGCCGGCGGCCGGGTGCAGACCGGGCTCCTCCTGCCACGCCTGCATGATCCACAGGTGCTGGAGCTGGGACGAAACCCGCAGCTCCCGCATCAACTCGACCCTGACGTCTTCGGCAGAGTTCATCGGATCCTCCCGGGCCGGGCGCCACTCAGGCGCCCCAATTGGTTGTGCAATACAAGTTTATCGCCGGAAGGTTGCGTAGGGCAACTATCTATCCGGTGAGCTCCCCCACGTCGGTTCGCCGGCCGGTAACCCGACCGGAGCAACGTTGCGTGCAACAGGCCCCAGGGCGGCTACTCTGCGGACGGACCACGTGAAGTGGACGTCGCGACAGCTTCGAGCAGCATGTCCGGGAGAACGAGGTGGAGCAGTGGTGCATTCCCGCGGGAACGCCGGGACGAGACGGCGCGAGCCGCGGCCGCCGGATCAGGCCGCCGCCCACTCGTGACGCCCCCGCCTGTCCCCGCGCACCACTCCCGACCAGCGAACGACAGCCCATGACAGCCGATTCCGTCTCCCCAATCCCCCGCTCGGCGGCGCCCCGCGAGGCCCCGGCCGCGGTCACCGCGATGGTGCGGCTGATCCGCGACACCTGGGCCAAGTCCGAGCCGTTCATCCCGGAGATCTCGCAGTTCTTCTACGGGATGCTGTTCACCCTCGCGCCGGTCACCCGCGACTTCTTCCCGATCAACATGGAGGTGCAGCGCGGCCGGCTGGTGCGCGCCCTCGTGCACATCGTGCAGATGGTGGACCGGCCCGACGACCTGGTGCCGTTCCTGCGCCAGCTCGGCCGCGACCACCGCAAGTTCGGCGTCATCCCGCGGCACTACGAGGCCGTCGGCACGGCGCTGCTCGCGGCGCTGAAGAACCACCTCGGTCAGGAGTGGACGCCGGCCGTCGAGCGAGCTTGGGCGGAGGCCTTCACCATCGTCGCGCGCGCCATGCAGGAAGCCGCCGCGGCCGACGCGAACCCGGCGTCCTGGCAGGCCACCGTGGTCGAGCACCGGCGGCTGACCTGGGACCTCGCGCTGGTGCGCGTGGTGCCGGCCCAGCCCGTGCCGTACCTGCCGGGGCAGTACATGAGCGTGGAGGTCCCGCAGCGCCCACGGTTGTGGCGCTACCTCTCGCCGGCGAACGCGCCGCGAGAGGACGGCGGGATCGAGTTCCACGTGCGCGCCGTGGACGGCGGCTGGGTTTCGCGCGCCATCGTGAGCCACACGCAGCCCGGTGACGTCTGGCGCCTCGGGCCGCCGCTCGGGCGCCTGGCCGTGGACCGCGAGCGCTCGCGCGGGGTGCTGATGGTCGCCGGCGGCACCGGCGTCGCGCCGCTGCGCTCGATCCTCGACAGCCTGGCCCTGTGGGGCGAGAACCCGAAAACCCACCTGTTCTACGGCGGCCCTTCGCGCGACGACCTGTACGACCTCGAGGAGCTGCGGGCCCTGTCCTCGACCAACCCGTGGCTCACCGTGACGCCCGTGGTCGAGCGCGGCGACCACCTTCCGGGCTGTGAGCAGGGCACTCTCGCGGAGGCGGTCACCCGTTACGGCGCTTGGCCGGACCACGACATCCTCGTGTCCGGCTCGCCTTCGATGATCCGCGCGACGGTGTCGCGGATGCTCGTCGCGGGCAGCGTGCTGGGCCAGATCCAGTACGACCCGTTCACCATCGACTGAGCGGATCACGCCGGTTCCTGACCGCCGAAAAGCGTTCCAGGACAACGAAAAACGTCGAAGATCCTTTTTACTGAGCGCCAGATGGCGTTGACCCGACGTATTGGTTATTGCTCCGTTCGAGCGGGAAAATCGTTGCCTCCACCAGTTTTACGGTAATCCGGCCTACAGTCTTGTTTCCTCGGGGGCGGCTCGCGTCAGCAAAGCCGCGTGGGTACTTGAAAATGCTTGGCTGGACTGGAGAAAACCGTTCCCGATGAGCTCTGAATCCCTGAAGTACGATCTTCCGGCGCGCCCTGCCCCCGCCGCCTCCACCAGGGGAACCGAGGACGCCCGGCTCATCCGCGAGAGTTTCGCGCTGGTGGAGCCGAAAGCCGAGGAACTGGCGCAGTACTTCTACGGCGCCTTGTTCGTGCTCGCGCCGGACGTCCGTGATCTTTTCCCGATCACCATGGCGACCCAGCGAAGCCGATTGCTGCGCGCGCTTGTTTACGTGGTGCAAATGGTGGACCGGCCGGACGAACTCGTCACGTTCCTCGGCCAGCTGGGCCGGGACCACCGGAAGTTCGACGTGCTGACCCGCCACTACGACGCCGTGGGGACGGCCTTGGTGAGCGCGTTGAAACGTTTCTTGAAGGACGCCTGGACGCCGGAGGTGGAATCGGCCTGGACCTCGGCGTACGGGCTCATCTCCGAGACCATGCGCAAGGCCGCTTCGGCCGAAACCGGGCCGGCCTGGTGGCAGGCGACCGTGCTGGAGCACCGGAAGCTCTCGCGGGACATCGCGCTGGTGCGGGTGCAGACCGAGCACCTGCTGCCGTACCGCCCCGGCGGTTACGTGAGCGTGGAAGTCCCGCAGCGGCCGCGGTTGTGGCGGTACCTCTCGCCGGCGACGGCGCCGCGCGACGACGGGCTGCTGACGTTCCACGTCCGCTCGGTCCCGGGCGGCTGGGTCTCGCGCGCCATCGTGAATCACGCCCGGGCCGGGGACGTCTGGCGGCTGGGGCCGCCGCTGGGCGCGCTCTCGGTGATGCCGGTGACGGACCAGCGGCCACTGCTGATGATCGCGGGCGGCACCGGCGTCACCCCGCTGCTGTCCATCCTGGACGACCTCTCGCGCTGGAAGCGAAACCCGCCCGTGCACCTGTTCTTCGGCGGGCGCAACCCCGGGGACCTCTACGCGCTGGACGAGCTGCGACGGCTGGCCGTCACCTCGCCGTGGCTGACGGTGACCCCGGTGACCGAGGAGGGCGCGGTCTCCGGCGGCGACCGGGGCACCCTGGCCGCCGCCGTGACGCAGCGTGGCAAGTGGAAAAAACACGACGTGCTGGTGTCGGGCTCACCGCCGATGATCCGCGCGACCATCGCGAAACTGCTGGCGGCCGGTGTCGACCTGGAACGCATTTCGTACGACCCGTTCACCATCGACTGATGGTTGGAGGGGTCTGGGAAAGGGGCTCGTGAGTGTTTAGGACGGTTCTAACCGTCCTAAACACTCACGAGCTTTTCCGTGCCCAACGTCGCGTGGCGCGGCAGTAGGCTGAGGGCCATGGAGATCCGGATCCCCGCCGCGGACGGCGGCATCAAGGGCTACCTGGCCACCCCCGAGGGCCCCGGGCCCTGGCCCGGCCTGGTGATCATCCACGACGCGATCGGCCTGTCGCAGGACGCCCGGAACATCACCGACCGGTTCGCCGCCGAGGGCTACCTCGCGCTGAGCCCCGACCTGTACTCGCGCGGCGGCTTCTTCCGTTGCGTGAAGCGTGTGTTCAGCGAGCTGTTCGCCCGCTCGGGCCGCGCGTACGACGACATCGAAGCGGCCCGTTCGCTCGTGGCCGCGCGCCCGGACGCCACCGGCAAGGTCGGCGTCGTCGGCTACTGCATGGGCGGCGGCTTCGCACTGGTCGCCGCGGCCCGCGAGTTCGACGCCTCCGCCCCCTACTACGGCCAGCTGCCCCGCGACCTGTCCGCTTTGGACGGTGCCTGCCCGGTGGTCGCCAGCTTCGGCCGGCGCGACCCGACCCTGCGCGGGGCGGCGACGAAGCTCGAGACGGAACTGGAGTCGCGCGGCATCCCGCACGACGTCAAGGAGTACCCCGACGCCGGCCACAGCTTCGCGAACAAGATGGGCCCGGCCCCGCTGCAGACCCTGGCGCGCATCGCGAACTTCGGCTACCACGAGCCTTCGGACTCCGACGCCTGGAAACGGGTGACCGCATTCTTCGCCGAGCACCTGAAATAGGACGCAAACGCGAGAACGGGCTCTTCCGCCAAAGGGTGGCGAAAGGGCCCGTTTCGGTTCAGGAGAAACTCAGCGGTGCTTGGGTTTCCACACCACCAGCGCGGTCTGCTGCCGCGCCGGCACCAGGTCCTTGCGGTACGAGGCGTGGACCGCGGCGGTCGCCTGCTCGGCGGCCGCGTACGCCGCCGCGATCTCCTCGGTCAGCTCGTGCACGCGGGCGCGCAGGGCGTCGACCTGGTTCTCCAGCTCGATGATGCGCTTGACGCCGGCCAGGTTGACCCCGGCCTCCTGCGAGAGGCGTTGCACCTCGCGCAGCAGGGCGATGTCACGCATCGAGTAGCGCCGGCCGCCGCCGGAGGTGCGGCCCGGCGAGACCAGGCCCTGGCGGTCGTAGGAGCGCAGCGTCTGGGCGTGCAGCCCGGAAAGCTGCGCCGCCACCGAAATCACGAACACCGGCGTGTCCTCGTCCGCGCCGTGTGGGAGTCCCGGTAGTCCGCCGAACATCACCCTCACCTGCCTTCGAGCAGCTCAGTGATCTCGGGCCGCGGGTCGTGGCCCTTGATCGACTCGGCGTAGGCCTCGAGCGCCGAGCGCGCCTTGTCATCCAGTTTGGCCGGAACCGCCACCTGCAGGGTCACCATGAGGTCACCTTGAGAGCCGTCCCGCTTCTGAATGCCCTTTCCCCGCACGCGCAACACCCGTCCACTCGCGGTACCCGCGGGCACCTTGAGCGAGACCTTGCCGTCCAGCGTCGGCACCGTGACGGTGGTGCCCAGCGCCAGCTCGGTGAAGTCCACCGGCACGGTCAGCGTCAGGTTCAGGTCCTTGCGGCCGAACAGCTGGTGCGGCGCGACGTGCACGCGCACGTACAGGTCACCGGCCTGCGCCCCGCCCCGGCCCGGCTCGCCCTGAGCGGCGAGGCGGATCCGCTGGTCGTCGTCGACGCCCGGCGGGATGCGCACGGTCAGCGTGCGGGTGCGGGTGCTGATGCCCTCGCCGCCGCACTCCGGGCACGGGTCGTCGATCAGCTGGCCGCGGCCGCGGCAGTCGCGGCACGGCTCGGAGAACGCGAACGCGCCCTGGCTCCGGCTGACCAGCCCGGACCCGTTGCAGGTCGGGCAGGTGCGGGGCGACGTGCCCGGCTTCGCGCCGTTGCCGCCGCAGGTGGAGCAGGTGGCCGGGCTCGAGAGCCGCAACGGCAGGGTCGCGCCCTTGACCGCCTCGGTGAAGTCGATCCGCACGTCGGTCTCGACGTCGGCCCCGCGCTGCGGGCGGTTCGCCGCCGCGCCGGCCGGGCCGCCCCGGCCACCCCGGCCGAAGATGCCGCCGAGGATGTCGCCGAGCCCGCCGAAGCCGCCCTGCTGCGCGCCGCCCTGACTGAAGATGTCGCCCATGTCGAAGCCACCGGCCCCACCGGCACCGCCGGGGAAGCCGCCGCCGAACCCGCCCGCGCCGCCGGAGCCGAAGAGGCTGCGGGCCTCGTCGTACTCCTTGCGCTTGGCCGGGTCGGACAGCACGCCGTACGCCTCGGAGACGGCCTTGAACTTGTTCTCCGCCGCGGTGTTGCCCGCGTTCGCGTCCGGGTGGTTCTCCTTGGCCAGCTTGCGGTAGGCCTTCTTGATCTCGTCCGCCGTGGCGTCGGAGGAGACACCCAGCTCCCGGTAGAAGTCCTTACCGATCCAATCCCGAGCACTCACCGGGTGCCTCCTCCTTCCACTGTGGAACGACTGTTACTGCTGGTTCGGCTCATCGATCGACCCGTCGAGCGGCAGCTCGCCACCGACCGGCGGGTCGACCGGGGCCGGCGCGGCCGGCTCGTGGTCGGTGACCCCGACCAGCGCCGCCCGCAGCACCCGGTCCCCGAAGCGGTAGCCGCGGCGCATGACCACGGTGACCGTCGGGCCCGTCACGTCCGGCGAGGTGTTGTGCTGGACGGCCTCGTGCACGCTCGGGTCGAAGGGCTCGCCCTCGGCGCCGAACGACTCCAGGCCGGCCCGCTGCAGACCGGTGACCAGCTTGTCGCCGACCGCCTTGAACGCACCGGTCAGGTCGCCGTGCTGCTCCGCGCGCTCGAGGTCGTCGAGCAGCGGCAGCAGGTCGTCGACCACCGACGCCTTGGCGCGCAGCACCACGGCCTCGCGGTCGCGGTCCACCCGCTTGCGGTAGTTCGCGTACTCCGCCTGCAAACGCTGCAGGTCGGCAGTGCGCTCGGCCAGCTGCTTCTCGACGTCCGACGCCACCGAGACGGCGTCGTCGACCACCGAGTCGCCGAGCGAGGGGCCCGCGTGCTTGCCCGCGGGCTCCTCCTCGGCCGGCACTGGCGCTTCACTGTCCGGGGCAGGTGGGCGGACCTCACCGGTCTGCGGGTCGACCCGCCGCCGGTCACGCACGACCACCGGTTCGTCCGGGCCCCGGCCCTCGGTGTCCTCGTGTCGTGGGGTCACTTCTTCTTGTCCTCTTCCACGATCTCGGCGTCGACGACGTCGTCTTCCTTGGCCTGGCCGCCGCCCGCGGCGTCACCCGCGGCACCGGCGTCGGCACCCGGGGCGCCCTCGGCGCCGGCGTTCGCGTTCGCATACAGCGCGGTGCCCAGCTCCTGCGAAGCCGTGTTCAGCTTCTCGATGGACTCGCGGATCTTGGCCGAGTCGGTGCCCTTGAGCGCCTCGTTCGACTCGTCGATCGCCGACTTGACCTTGCCCTTGAGGTCCTCGGGCAGCTTGTCGTCGTTGTCCTTGAGGAACTTCTCGGTCTGGTAGACCAGCGTCTCGGCCTGGTTGCGCGTCTCGGCCTCTTCGCGGCGGGTCTTGTCCTCCTCGGCGTGCGCCTCGGCGTCCTTGACCATCCGGTCGATGTCGTCCTTCGGCAGCGCGGAGCCGCCGGTGATCGTCATCGACTGCTCCTTGTTCGTGCCCAGGTCCTTCGCGGTCACGTGCACGATGCCGTTGGCGTCGATGTCGAAGGTGACCTCGATCTGCGGCACGCCACGCGGGGCGGGCGGCAGGCCGGTCAGCTCGAACATGCCGAGCTTCTTGTTGTGCGCGGCGATCTCGCGCTCACCCTGGAACACCTGGATCTGCACCGACGGCTGGTTGTCGTCCGCGGTGGAGAAGGTCTCCGAGCGCTTGGTCGGGATCGTGGTGTTGCGCTCGATGAGCTTGGTGAACACCCCGCCCTTGGTCTCGATGCCCAGCGAAAGCGGGGTCACGTCGAGCAGCAGGACGTCCTTGACCTCGCCCTTGAGCACGCCGGCCTGCAGCGCCGCGCCGACCGCGACGACCTCGTCCGGGTTCACGCCCTTGTTCGGCTCGCGCCCGCCGGTCAGCTCCTTGACCAGCTCGGCCACGGCCGGCATGCGGGTGGAACCGCCCACGAGCACGACGTGGTCGATGTCGCCGACCGAGGTGCCCGCGTCGCGGATCACGTTGTTGAACGGGTTGCGGGTGCGCTCGAGCAGGTCCGAGGTGATCTTCTGGAACTCGGCGCGCGAGAGCGTCTCGTCGAGGAACAGCGGGTTCTTGTCGCCGTCCACGGTGATGTAGGGCAGGTTGATGCTGGCGGAGTTGGAGCTGGACAGCTCGATCTTCGCCTTCTCCGCCGCCTCGCGGATGCGCTGCAGCGCCATCTTGTCGCGGGTCAGGTCGATGCCGTTGGCGGCCTTGAACTTGTCGACCAGCCACTTGACGATGCGCTCGTCCCAGTCGTCACCGCCGAGGTGGTTGTCACCGGAGGTCGCGCGGACCTCGACCACACCTTCGCCGATCTCCAGCAGCGAGACGTCGAACGTGCCGCCACCGAGGTCGAAGACCAGGATGGTCTGCTCCTTCTCGCCCTTGTCCAGGCCGTACGCCAGCGCGGCGGCGGTCGGCTCGTTGACGATGCGGAGCACGTTCAGGCCGGCGATCTGCCCGGCCTCCTTGGTGGCCTGCCGCTGGGCGTCCTCGAAGTACGCCGGGACGGTGATCACCGCGTCGGTGATCTCCTCGCCCAGGTACGACTCGGCGTCGCGCTTCAGCTTCATCAGCACGCGCGCGCTGATCTCCTGCGGCGTGTACCCCTTGCCGTCGATCTCGGTCTTCCAGTCGGTGCCGATGTGCCGCTTCACCGAGCGGATCGTGCGGTCGACGTTCGTGACCGCCTGGTTCTTCGCCGGCTGGCCGGTCAGCACTTCGCCGTTCTTGGCGAAGGCGACGATGGACGGGGTGGTACGGGAGCCTTCCGAGTTGGCGATGACCGTCGGCTCGCCGCCCTCAAGGACGGCGACGACCGAGTTGGTCGTGCCGAGGTCGATGCCGACCGCTCGCGCCATGGTGCTTCCTCCTGTGTTGGCAGCTCTGCTGCTGGTATGTTCGTGACCTGCACGGATCGGCTCCGCCTTGAGCGGGGCCCTGGCAAGTTCTAGCTGGGCTTCGCGCGCCTCGTCAAGCCAGACTTGAGTCGGCTGCGCTCAACCTTCGTATCAGGGTAACGAGCAAGTGCGGGCGCTTGTTCCCGGGTTCAGCTGCAGACCTTCCCCGGAGCGGGTGTGATCCCGCTCACCAGGTATTTCACCTCTTCGGAACGGGCGCAGGGCGAGTTGCCGAGCCCGGTGTGGCCGTCGTCGGTCCGGGTGAGCAGGACCGAGCCGTCGATGCTCGCGGCCAGCCCGCGGGCCCAAGCCAGCGGCGTCGCCGGGTCGTGCGTGCCGCCGACCACCAGGATCGGCGGGGCGCCGTGCACCGGGTGCGGCTGCGGCGGGTTCTTCGCCGGGACCGGCCAGCCCGCGCAGCCGCTGGTGAAGTCCCAGAACTCGGAGTACCGCCAGCTGTGCGGAGCGACCGCGCGGACCAGACCGGCCGTCACGCGCAGGTCGGCGGGCCCGGTGAACGGCGACGGGAAGTCCTGGCAGCCGATCGCCCGGTACGCGCCGTAGATCGGCGAGAAGAAGACGGCGGCCTGCGTCAGCGCCGTCGCGTCCGGCCGGTCCCCGCCGGCGGCGGCGAGCGCACGGCCCAGATCCGGCCACTGGCTCCGCGTAGCGAGGAACCCGTAGACGCCCGAGGACAGCTCGTCCCCGGTCGCTGTCCGGCCCAGCGCGCTGGAGTAGGCGCCGCGGGCCACGAGGTCGTCGTAATACCGCAGCACGTCGACGCCGTGCAGCGCGCAGTCCGGCGAGCCCTGGCACCACGAAGCGAAGCGCACCAACGAATCCTCCGTCGCGGCCGCCTCCTCGACGATCGCCTGGCGCAACGGCCGGGCGTGGTCGACGGCGCCGTCGAGCACCATCGCCCGCACGCGGTCCGGGTGCTTCGAGGCGTAGACGGCGCCGAGTTCGGTGCCGTATGAGACGCCGAGCCAGGAGATCTTCGGCTCGCCCAGCGCGACCCGGATCGACTCGATGTCCTCGGCCGCGCTCTGCGTGTCCACCTGCCCGAGCATCGGCCCGGTCTTCGCGATGCAGTCCTCGCCGGCCGCGCGGTTGTGCGCGAGCAGCGCGTCGTACTCCGCTTTCGTCGCCGGATACCGGCTCACGGCCGGGTCGTACAGCTTCGCCGGGTCGCAGGTGATCTTGGGCGTGCTGAACCAGACGCCGCGCGGATCGAAGCCGACGATGTCGAAGCGCTGCCGCAGCTGCGCGAACGCGGGACCGGCGAAGCCGCCGAACTGCACGTCACCGACCCCGGAGCCGCCCGGTCCGCCCGGGTTGATCAGCAACGAGCCGATGCGGTGCGCCGGGTCGGTCGCGGGCAGCTCCGCCACCGCGAGCCGCGCGGTGCCGGCCTCGGGCCGAGCGCGGTCGAGGGGGACCTCAACCTGCGCGCACCGGGCTGTCGGCTCCGCCTGCGTCGCGCACGGCCTCCACTGAAGCGCCGGAGTAGCGGGAACTGTCAGCAGTGGCAAGACAAGTAGAGCCGCAGCAACGAGCTTCACGCCGTACGCACCGTGATGCTGCCGGTGTCGACGCGCAGGTCGAGCCGGTTCGGTGACGCCGGGTCCTGTGCCACGCCCAGGTTCGTCCGGCCGGTGCCGACGTGCGCGTCCACGCGGTAGGCGGCCGCCGGGACGGAGACGGTCAGGTCGCCGGTGTTCACCGTGGCCTGCACGGCGCCGGGCTGCTCCAGCCCGATCTCCGCGGTGCCGGTGCCGCCGTCGAGCTTGACCGGGCCGGTCACGCGGGTGAGCGTGGTGCTCCCGGTGCCGCGCCGCAGGTCGACGTCGGAGGGACGGTCGAGCGTGACCGTCCCGGTGTCGAGCGAGCCGCTCACCGGCAGGGCGCGCGGGACGACGACGTCGTAGCGGACCTCGCAGTCCTGGCCGCAGCCGGAAAGCACGAGGGTGGTGCCCTCGACCCGGTGCGTCCGGCCCGGGCGGTTGCCGCGGTACTCGACGTCGCGGCGCACCGAAACCGGCGCGCCGTCCTCCACGCGCAGCTGTACCCCGCCCGCCGGGACGTCGACCCGGACGGCGGTGATCGGCGTGGTCACCGGCCGGCCGTCGGAGAAGGCGGCCGGGCGGCCGATCCCCGAGCAGCCGGCCACGGCGACCGCCGAGCCCAGCAGGACGGCGCCGATCAGCAGCCGCTTTGTGTTGTGCCCCATGACTTCGCGGTTCCCCCGTGGATGTTTCAGGCGGCCTTGACCGAGACGGAGCCGCTGCTGGTGTTCAGGTCGAGCGTCTTCACTTCGGACGTGCCCTGCGGGATGTCGATCGACCGGCTGCCGCTGTCGCTGCCGCCGATCACCCGGTACGAGCCGTCGGGCACGCGCAGCTTGACGCTGCCGGAGTCCGCCTTCACCTTGACGTCGCTGGGCTGGGCGAGCGTGAGGTCCACACTGCCGCTGTCCGAGGAGACGTCGACCGGCCCGCGCAGACCGTCGCCGGAGACGTGGCCGGAGTCGCTGTGCGCCTGGACCCCGCCGACGTCACGCAGGTCGATGGACCCGCTGTCGAGGGTGAGCTTCACCAGCCCGGCGACGTTCTCCACCTTCGCGTCGCCGGAGCCGGCGGACACGTCGACGCTGCCCACCCCCGAGATGTCCACCCCGCCCGAGCTGGTGGAGCCGGTGACCGGCACGCCGGCCGGGACGACCACCTCGAAGTCGGCGCTGCAGTTGCGGCCGCAGCTTTCGAGCACCAGCTGGTCGCCCTCCACGCGGAAGGCGTCGTCCGGCGCCGAGCGGAAGTTGTAGTGCAGCTTCTGGTGCACGGTCACGGCCCCGGTGCCGACGCGGATCTTGACGTCCCCCGAATCAGCGGACAGCTTCACGCTGTGGATCGGCTGCGCCAGCTTCGTGTCACGCTCCACCGAAGAGCCCAGCCCCCAGCCGAGCGCGATGGCCACGCCGGCCCCGATCAGAACTATCCCACCTAGTGCCAGCAGCGGGCGCGCCATTTCGATCCGTCCCCTCAGTAACGATCCGTCCGGAATGACCTTAGGAGCAGGCCAGGGGGCTCGACATCCGGTAAACCCCCCGATACATCCCTGAGGAGACATCCGGGGTCGGGGGTCATAGCCTGGCGTCGTCCGGACATCCGTGTTCAGGAGGATTCATGCCTCAGTCACCCAATCCCTACGACTCCCTGCCCTCGGTGCCCTCGTTCACGTTGAGCAGCACCGACATCGCCGACGGCGAAACGCTGGCGACCCCGCACCTGTCCGGCATCTTCGGCGCCGGCGGCGAGGACCGTTCGCCGCAGCTGGCCTGGACGGGCTTCCCGGCCGGGACCAAGAGCTTCGCGGTGACGGTGTACGACCCGGACGCCCCCACGGCCAGCGGGTTCTGGCACTGGGCGGTGTTCAACATCCCGGCCTCGGTGACGGAGCTGGCGGCGAACGCCGGCGACGCGGAGGGCTCGGGCCTGCCCGAGGGCGCCGTGACGCTCAAGGGCGACGGCGGCGTGAAGCAGTTCCTCGGCGCCGCCCCGCCTCCCGGGCACGGCCCGCACCGTTACTACTTCGTGGTGCACGCCCTCGACGTCGACTCGCTCGACATCGACGGCGACGCCACCCCGGCGTTCCTCGGCTTCAACATGTTCGGCCACACCCTCGGCCGGGCGACCCTGACGCCGGTTTACGAGAACAAGGGCTGAGCCCCGCGGCCGGGATTTCCCGCTCGGTGAAATCCCGGCCGTTGACCCCGCCTCGCGGGCGTTCGACGATCAAAGGACGTCGACGAGGACGAGGAGCGGGTCATGAAAGCGGTGCGGGTCCACGAGTACGAAAAACGCCCGGTGGTGGAGGACGTCGCCCAACCGGAGGTGAGCGGTCCGCTCGACGTGGTGGTGCGGATCGGCGGCGCCGGGTTGTGCCGCACCGACCTGCACATCATCGAGGGGCAGTGGGCCGAGAAGTCCGGCGTCACGCTGCCTTACACGATCGGCCACGAGAACGCGGGCTGGGTCGAGGCGGTCGGCTCGGCAGTGTCCACAGTGGAGCCCGGTGACCCGGTCATCCTGCACCCGCTGGCTACCTGCGGGCTGTGCCGCGCCTGCCGCGCCGGCGACGACGTGCACTGCGAGAACTCGAAGTTCCCCGGCATCGACACCGACGGCGGCATGGCCGAGTACCTGCTCACCAACGCGCGCTCGGTGGTCAAGCTCGATCCCTCGCTGCAGCCCGCGGACGTCGCCGCGCTGGCGGACGCCGGGCTGACCGCGTACCACGCCGTGCGCAAGGCCGTGCCGCTGTTGTACGCGGGCACGAAGGTCGCGGTGATCGGCGCTGGCGGGCTCGGCCACATCGGCATCCAGTGCCTGGCCGCGATGGTGCCGGCCGAGGTGATCGTGATCGACGCCAACCAGGCCGCGCTCGACCTCGCCAAGTCCTACGGCGCCGCGCACACCGTGCTCGCCGACGGCGGCCAGGTCGACGCCGTGCTCGACCTGACCGGCGGCGCGGGCGCGCAGGTGGTGCTCGACTTCGTCGGCGAGAAGGGCACGGAGGCCCAGGGCATCAAGATGCTGCGCCGCGCCGGCTCGTACTTCGTGATCGGCTACGGCGGCCACGTGGACGTGCCCACCATCGACATCATCTCGACCGAGATCAACATCGTCGGCAACCTGGTCGGCTCCTACAACGACCTCGACGAGCTGATGGCGCTCGCGGCTCAGGGCAAGGTCAGCCTGCACACCAGGACGTACCCGCTGGACGCGGTCAACGAAGCCATGGACGACTTGGACAACGGCCGGCTCCAGGGCCGCGGAATCCTCGTACCGTAAGGGAGTTCAGCTCATGTACGAAAAGGACGGCGAGCGCTACTTCATCGTCGACGGGCACGTGCACTTCTGGGACGCGCGCCCGGCCAACCAGGCCAACCGCTACGGCGAGGGCTTCATCAACTGCTTCTACGACTACCACAAGAACCTCTCGCCGGACCACGCGAAGTGGACGCTGGAGCAGTTCTGGCAGCAGAGCGAGGAGCAGATCCTGCACGACCTGTTCGAGGTCGGCTACGTGGACCACGCGGTGTTCCAGCCGACCTACCTCACCGACTTCTACGTCAACGGCTTCAACACCACCGAGCAGGACGGCGTGCTCGCCGAGAAGCACCCGGACAAGTTCACCGTCAACGGCGCTTGGGACCCGCGTGACGGCGAGGCCGGCCTGGACAAGCTGGAAGCGCTCGCGGAGCGCTGGAATCTCAAGGGCGTCAAGCTCTACACGGCCGAGTGGAAGGGCGATTCCAAAGGCTGGAAGCTGTCCGACCCGTGGTCGTACCGGTACCTGGAGAAGTGCCAGGAACTCGGCATCCGCAACATTCACGTCCACAAAGGACCGACGATCTACCCGCTCAACCGCGACGCGTTCGACGTGGCCGACATCGACGACGTGGCCAGCGCGTTCCCGGACCTGCGGTTCATCGTCGAGCACGTCGGCCTGCCGCGGCTGGAGGACTACTGCTGGATCGCGACACAGGAGCCGAACGTGTACGGCGGGCTCGCCGTCGCGCTGCCGTTCATCCACACGCGGCCGCGGTACTTCGCGCAGATCATCGGCGAACTGCTGTACTGGACGGACGAAAACCGCATCACCTTCGCCAGCGACTACGCGATCTGGACGCCCAAGTGGCTGATCGAGGCCTTTGTGGACTTCCAGATCCCGGAGGACATGCAGAGCGAGTACGGCGTGCTGACCACCGACATCAAGAAGAAGATCCTCGGCCTGAACGTGGCGAAGCTGTACGACCTCGAAGTGCCCGAAGGCCTCGGCGTCAGCGAGGTGCCCGCCGACAGCGGCGAGGCCGTCGGGTCCGCGCCGAAGGTGCCGGCGTGAACCCGCGGCTGTGGGCCGCGCTCGACACGGTGCGCGACCCCGAGCTGGACGAACCCGTGACAGAGTTGGGTTTTGTGCACTCGGCGACGCTGGTCGAGGGGCACGCGGAGGTACGGCTGCGGCTGCCGACGTATTTCTGCGCGCCGAACTTCGCCTACCTGATGGTGGCCGACGCGCACGACGCCGTCACCGCGGTCGAGGGCGTCACGTCGGTCGACATCCGGCTGGACGACCACTTCGCGTCCGAGGAGATCAACGCCGGTGTCGCGGGCCAGGCGGGCTTCGAGGGCACATTCCCGACGGAGGCGATCGGGGAGCTGGACGAGCTGCGGCTGATCTTCCGGCGCAAGGCCTACCTGGCCGGCCTCGACCGGCTGGGCACCAAGCTCGTGCAGGACGGGCGGACGCCGGCCGAGATCGCCGGGCTGACCCTCGGCGACGTGCCGGAGTCACCCGTTCGGTCCAGCCTGCTGCGAAGGCGCCGGGACCTCGACATCGACTGCGGCCCGGACGCGCCGTTGCTCGTGGACGAGAAGGGAGTGGTGATCCCGGCGGGTGAAGCGGCGCTGCGGCTGCGGTTCGCGCGGGCGGTCCGGATCAGCATCGACGGCAACGCCGGGCTCTGCCGGGGATTGTTGCAGACCAGATACTCCGCTTGAGCCGTTCGGAGCACGTATGGTGGAGGGCGCATAGCCTCGCCCGTTCACCGCCGAACGCCACTTGCGGAGGTCACGCCGTGTCAGTTCCCGCCCAGCCGACTCCGGCCGACCGGAATGCCGAGGAGCCCAGCGGCTTGATCGGTTCGGCGCAGCGGGCGCTGAGGGTGCTGGAGATCGTGGCCGGCGCGGGCGACGGCATTGCCGCCAAGGCCGTCGCCCGGCGCGCGGGCTACAAGCTCTCGACCACGTACCACCTGCTGAACACCCTGGTCCACGAAGGCTATTTGATCCGGCTCGGCCACGGCCGGGGCTTCGGCCTCGGCTACAAGATCGGCGGGCTGCACGAGAGCCTGCTCGGCGAGCTGGACGTCGGCCGGGAGCTGCGCGACGGCCTGCACAAGCTGCACCTGCGCGCGGGCGCGGCGGCGTATTACACGGTGTTCCGAGACACCGAGGTGGTCGTCGCCGCGGTCGCGGACTCGCCGGAGTTCCCACGCGCGCAGCCGCTGGACTTCGGCTTCCACGAGGCCGCGCACGCCACGGCGTTCGGCAAGGTGATGCTCGCGTCGCTGCCGGCCAAGCAGCGCCGCGAATACCTGACGAGCGCGGGCATGCCGCGCCTCACCGCGCACACCACGGTCCGCTCGCCCGACCTCGAGACGGAGCTGCAGGCCGTCGCGCATTCCGGGATGGCACTGGAGATCGAGGAGTTCCTGCCGGAGCTGGCGTGCCTCTCGGCGCCGGTGCTGGACGCGGCCCAGAACGTCACGGGCGCGGTCGCTTTCTCCGTTCCGGCGGAGCAGTTCGCGTCGCGCCGCTGGCACCTGGAGCGCGCGGCCCGCGCCGGGGCAGCGCGGTTTTCCCGGCTGCTGGCGGCAAAACCCTCGTGAGTGTTCATGCCGGTTCTAACCGTCATAGGCACTCACGAGCTGTTCAGCGCGGCTTGAGCAGGTAGTCGACCACCGGCCGCAGCTCCTCCGCCGACGGCGGCTCGTCGTCGATCAGCCCCTGGATCAACAGGCCGTCGATGCCCGCCAGGAACACCCGGAACGCCACCTCGTCGTCGTGCCGGACCATCGACGTCAGCACGTCGAGCCACCGGCGCGCGGCGGGCCGCAGCTCGGGTTTGCGGGCGGCCAGCAGGTACAGCTCGTACTCCGCCATGGTGCGGCCGCGCCGCGGGCCCAGCGCCTCCGCGAGCAGCCCGGCCACCTCCTCGGCGCCGCGGCTGCCGCGCGAGCGCGCGCGGTCGATCATCCAGTACACCTCGGTCGCCATGTCCCGCGCGCACGAGATGAGCGTGGCCACGAGCAGGTCGTCGAGTGAGGAGAAGTGATAGGTCGTCGACGTCGTGGGCACGCCCGCCTCCGCCGCGACAGTGCGGTGGGTGACCCCGGCGACGCCGTCGCGCTCGATCACCCGCAGCGCGGCCGCGATGATGTCCGCGCGCCGCTTGTCCCCGCGCGCCTTGCGCCCGTCGACCTGGATCTTCACTGGCTGCTCCCCACCTCGATCAGCACCACGCCGCCGATCACGAGCACCAGCCCGGCGGCCATCGCGAGGTTGAACGGCTCCTTGAGGAACAGCACCCCGACGATCGCGACCAGCGCCACGCCCGCCGCGGCCCAGACCGCGTACGCCACGCCGATCGGCAGCCCGAGCTTCAGCACCTGTGACAGCGCGAAAAACGCCACGCCGTAACCGATCACCACGAGGATCGAGGGGCCGAGGCGGGAGAACCCGTCGGAGAGTTTGAGCGACACGGTCGCGGTCACTTCTGCGGCGATGGCCAAAGCGAGGTACAAGTAAGCACCCATGGTTGCGAAACTACCTGAACTATCGTCCCACTAGCCAGCGAGGCGTGCACCACATCGGTGGGACTTAGGGCTCGCCAACCAGTTACCCATCAGTAAGAAGCGTTACCCTGCTCGACAACCGGGGCTTCGGCACCGGCACCACCACACCGGACGAAAGGCACCCGACGATGGGCGCTGTACAGCTGACGCTCGGGGGGATCTCCGTTCTCCTCGGCATCGTCGCCTGGGGAATGTTCATCGCGACCGTGGCCCGGTTCGTGCGCGTGATCCGCCTCGGCCAGCCCGACCCGACCCGCAACGGGCCGTTCACGCCGCGGCTGATGACCATGGTCAAGGAGTTCGCCGCCCACACCCGGATGGCCAAGTTCCGGCAGGTCGCCCCGTGGCACTGGATGGTGATGTGGGGCTTCCTGATCGGGTCCCTCGCGCTGTTCGAGGCCTACGGCGAGGTGTTCGTCCCGACCTGGGGCTGGCCGGTGCTCGAGGACTGGTCGCTGTGGAGCCTGCTGATGGAGCTGCTCGGCGTCGGCACCGTCGTCGGCGGCGTCGCGCTCGCGATCATCCGGCAGCTGAACCACCCCCGCCGCGCCGACCGGCAGTCGCGCTTCGCGGGCTCGAACTTCAAGTGGGCCTACTTCGTCGAGGCCGTGGTGATCGTCGAGGGCATCGGCATCATCGGCGTGCGCGCGGGCAAGGCGGCACTGCACGTCCACGAGGTGCCGACCTGGTCCGCGTTCGTGTCGAACCCGCTGAGCGAGCTGCTGCCCTCGAGCGCGGCGCTGGTCTCGGTGTTCGCCTTCATCAAGCTGATGAGCGCCACCGTGTGGCTGATCGTGGTCGCCCGGACGATGACCATGGGCGTCGCGTGGCACCGGTTCAGCGCGTTTTTCAACATCTACTTCAAGCGCGAGGCCGACGGCGGGGTCGCGCTCGGCGCGGTCAAGCCGATGATGTCCGGCGGCAAGGTGCTCGACCTCGAGGAGGCCGACCCGGACGAGGACACCTTCGGCGTCGGCCGGGTCGAGGACTTCAGCTGGAAGGGCTGGCTCGACTTCTCGACGTGCACCGAGTGCGGCCGTTGCCAGTCGCAGTGCCCCGCGTGGAACACCGGCAAGCCGCTTTCGCCGAAGCTGCTGATCACCCAGCTGCGCGACCACGCGTACGCCAAGGCGCCGTACCTGCTCGCGGGCGGCAAGCGTGACATGGCCGGCGACGAAATCGGCCTCACCGGCGACAACCCGCACGCCGGCATCGACGTGCTCGCGCTCGCCGAGTCCGAGCGGCCGCTGATCGGCGGCGCCGAGGAAAACGGCATCATCGACCCGGACATGCTCTGGTCCTGCACCAGCTGCGGCGCCTGCGTGGAGCAGTGCCCGGTGGACATCGAGCACGTCGACCACATCGTCGACATGCGCCGGTACCAGGTGATGATCGAGTCGTCGTTCCCCACGGAGCTGAACGGCATGTTCAAGAACCTGGAGAACAAGGGCAATCCGTGGGGCCAGAACGCCAAGGACCGTCTACAGTGGACGGAAGACCTCGACTTCGAGGTGCCGGTGTTCGAGGGCGACCTCGGCGACGCGGAGTACCTCTTCTGGGTCGGCTGCGCCGGCGCGTTCGAGGACCGCGCGAAGAAGACCACCCGCGCGGTGGCCGAGCTGCTGCACATCGCGGGCGTGAAGTACACCGTGCTCGGCTCGGAGGAGTCGTGCACCGGTGACCCGGCGCGCCGCGCGGGCAACGAGTTCCTGTTCCAGATGCTCGCCCAGCAGAACGTCGAGGTGCTGAACTCGGTGTTCGAGGGCCGCGAACGCAAGGCGCGCAAGGTGGTCGTCACCTGTGCGCACTGCTTCAACACCCTCGCCAACGAATACCCGGAGCTGGGCGGCCAGTTCGACGTCGTGCACCACACGCAGCTGCTGAACCGCCTGGTGCGCGAGAAGTACCTGACGCCGGTGGCGCCCGTCGCCGAGGACGTCACCTACCACGACCCGTGTTACCTGGGCCGGCACAACAAGGTCTACGACGCGCCGCGTGAGCTCGTCGGGGCTTCGGGGGCCAAGCTGCGCGAAATGCCGCGGCACGGCGACCGGTCCATGTGCTGCGGCGCCGGCGGCGCGCGGATGTGGATGGAGGAGAAGATCGGCAAGCGGATCAACGTCGAGCGCGTGGACGAGGCGCTCGGCACCGCCCCGTCGAAGATCGCGACCGGCTGCCCGTTCTGCCGCGTGATGCTCACCGACGGCGTCACCGCGCGCCAGAGCGACGGCCTGGCGAGCGAACGGGTCGAGGTCGTCGACGTCGCGCAGCTGCTGCTCACCTCCGTGAAACGGAAGCCGGAGCCGGCGCTGGTGGCGGCGGGCGCGCCTTCACTGGAAGACGAGGCGGACGCGGACCTGACGGCTGAGCCCGCCGAGGAGACGGCGGACCCCTTGCCGGACAAGGAGTAACCCGGTCAACGGCCCCTTCACCTTGCGGAGGGGCCGTTCGGCTGTCCGGGACATTTGTCATGGCCCGATCGTGATCGACGGCCTGAGTGCGCGCGGTCGCGCGGCGGAACCATCAGGGGATGCCGAAACGGAAGATCGCGCTCGCCACCCTGGCCCTGCTCGCCCCGTTCGTCGCCGAGTTCCTGCTCGGTGACCAGTACCTGGCCGGTCCACCGGCGGTCGGGAAGCAGCTGGGCATGTACTCGATGTACGTCGCGCTGTACGGCTCGGGCGCGCTGCTGATCCGCGAGGTCGCGCGCCGCCGAGGCCTGGGCTGGCCGACGATCTTGGTGCTGGCGCTGGCTTTCGGCGTCGCCGAAGAGGGTCTGCTCACCGAAACGCTGTTCAACCCGCACTACCTCGGCCTCGATCTGCTCAGCCCGGGCCACATCCCGCTGCTCGGCCTCGGCGCACCGTGGACGGTGTACGTGCTGACGCTGCACGTGGTCTGGAGCATCGCCACCCCGATCGCGATCGCGGAGGCGTTTTTCGGCCGCTCGCCGTGGCTGCGAACGCCCGGCACGTGGGCGTGGAGCGTCCTGCTGGCGGTGGGCGCGGTGGGGACTTTCGCGGTGTCCTTCGGACTGGACGCCGCGCACTTCCTGGCCGCGCCGGGCCAGCTGGCCGGAGCGCTTGTTGTGGTGGTGGCGCTGATCCTGGTGGCGTTGCGCCTGCGCGCGCCGTCGCAGGGGCTTTCGGGCAACCCGTGGCTGGGCTTCGCGGTCGGGCTCGGGCTGAGCACCGCGTTCCAGGTGCTGAAAACGGGGCTCGGCACGTCGCCGTGGGTGCAGACCGGCTTGATGCTGGGTCTGGAGGCCGTGGCCGTCGCTTATGCGCTGAAGGTGCGCCCGCCCGCCTTCTCCCTGGCCGCGGGCGCCGCTGTCACCTACTGCTGGCTAGGCCTCGCCACCGCCGCCGACGCGGGTTCCGTCGCTCTCGCGGAGCAGAGCGTGCTCGTGGCGGGGACGCTCGTGTTACTTGGAAGCGCGACTAGGCGAAACATTCTGTTAACCCGTTCAAAGAAAGGTACGACCGTACCGGAATTCCGCCGGTAAACGGTTTCCGCAGCGCCTTGGTGCATATTCGCTGCACACTCGAACGCTGGGTGTCACATTCGATCCAAAGGACTGGACAACGGGCGTATCCTGGCTTTTCCTCGCGACCACCGCCGCCCGCGGGGTCGGAATTGAGCACGGGGAAAAGGGGAGCGCAGGATGGGCGGGCACCGGGAAGCACGACCGACCGGCCGTTCCGGCGCCCGGTTTCCCTCGGCCAAACAAGCGGACCGCCTGACGGGGGAAACCCCGGTGGTAACGGATTCCCCTGCCGCCGAACCGGTTCCTGTACCGCCTGGCGAGCCGGGTGTTTCCCAGCCTGCGAAGGAGCGGGATCTGCCCCGGGCCGCGAACCAGCGGGATGTTCCTGAGTCCGCGAGTTGGCAGGACTTCCGCTCGCCCTCGGCTCAGCGCGAGTCTTCGCAGCCCTCGAGCCCGCGAGACCTTCCCCAGCCGGCGAGTCGCCGGACCCGCCCCTCGCCCACGGTTCGGCAGGACTCTCCCCAGGCCTCGAGCCAGCGAGACCTTGCCCGTCCCGCGAGTCGGCAGGACCTGCCTTCGCCCACGGTTCGGCAAGACTCTTCCCAGCCCTCGGCTTCGGAGCCCACCTCCGCCGCTCCGGCCCCGAAGAGGGCTGTCGGCCGGGCAGGCGCGCGGTTCCCGAGCGCGAAGGTGACCGAGCGACTGGCCGAGCCGGAGTCCGAACTGGAGCCGGAACCCGTCCAGGGTCCCGTCGGCGCCCGCTTCCCCAGTGCCAAGGTCACCAAGCGACGAGCTAAATCCAAGCAAGGCAAGGCCGATCCAGCCAAGTCCAGCCCTGCCGATTCCGACGCGGCCCAACCGGAAGCCGACGCACCCGTCCACAGCCCGACCGGCGCCCGTTTCCCCGCCCCGCAACTCGCCGACCGGCTGAGCGGCGAGCCGGAGCCCGAGGCCGTCACTCGGGTGCGGGCGAAGTTCGCCAGTGCCGAGCTGGCCGAGCGCATGGCGGAGGTGCCCGAGCCGGATCACAGCACCGTCGGCCGTGCTGGAGCCCGTTTCCCCACTCCGAAAGCCGCCGATCGCTTCAGCGAAACCGAAAACCGGGATACCCCAACAGACGCGAGCGCGGACCAGACCCCCCAACCCGACCGGGCCGACGAGACCAACCCCACCGACGACCCCGACCGGACCGACTGGGCTGACGAAGCCGACCAGCCGGACTGGGCCGATTGGTCCGACCGGACCGACTGGGGCAGCCAGACCGACCCGACCGACCAGCCCGCCCCGGCCACCTGGACCGCTCAAACCAACCACTCTGGCCGCGCCGACTACCCCGGTCACGCCGACCGCACCGATGCCGCCTACTCCGGCACCCTCGGCGAAGGCACGGTCCGGCCGCACCTCCACTCGGATCCCACCGAGCCGCCGGACGAACTCGCGCCGGCGCCGGACTTCACTCACGGCCAGTGGGACGACTGGGCCGAAGAGCCGCCGTCCCAGCCTGGGCCGCGCACGCTCGTCCGCCCGTATGTCCTCACCCGGGGACGCACCCAGTCGCGGCGGCATCTCGCGATCGAGGCGCTCGTGTCGACCTGCGCGGGGGAGGCGCAGTGGGACGGGCCGCAGGTGAGCGGGGAATTCCGGTCCGTGCGGACGATGTGCTACTCCCCGCGCTCGGTCGCCGAGGTGGCCGCGACGCTGAGCGTGCCACTCGGCGTCGCACGCATCCTCCTCGACGACATGGCCGAGCTGGGCCTGGTCCGGATCCACGAAAACGATGGCGCAGCCGACGGCAGGCCGGCCCTGGAATTGATGGAACGAGTGCTCTCCGGCCTCCAGCGCCTCTGAACCACCGCTGAACCGCCACCGGAACCCGCCGCCGAACCCACGGCCAAACTCCACCCCCGCACCCCCGTCAACCCGCCCCAACCCGTTCACCCCGACTACGCTTCGCCGAGTGACCGAGGAAGAAGAAAAGGGCGGCGAGAGCACCCTCACCGTCCTGCTGGCCGGTGGGGTCAACCTGGCCATCGCGATCCTGAAGCTGGTCGCGGGCATCATCACCGGCTCCGGCGCGATGCTGTCGGAGGCCGCGCACTCAGTCGCCGACACGATCACCGAGGTCCTGCTGCTCACCGCGCTCAAGCGTTCAGAGCGCCCGGCCGACCGCATCCACCCCTTCGGTTACGGCAAGGAGCGCTACTTCTGGTCGCTGCTGGCCGCGGTCTCGATCTTCGCCTCGGGCGCGATGTTCGCGCTGTACGAGGGGTTCACCACGGTGTTCGGCGAGAACACCGAGCAGGAGAGCCCGATCGTCGGCTACGGCGTGCTGGCGGTGGCCTTCGTGCTCGAAGGCACGTCGTGGCTGCAGGCGATGAAGCAGGTGCGCAAGGAGGCGAAGGCCGAGAGCCGCTCGTTCTTCGGTTACCTGCGGATGATCGACGACCCCGCGCCCAAGACCGTGCTGTTCGAGGACTCCGCCGCGCTTGTCGGGCTGGTGCTCGCGTTCGCCGGCATCGGGCTGCACCAGCTCACCGGCTCGTCGGTCTGGGACGGCATTGCGTCGATCCTGATCGGGCTGCTGCTCGCCTGCGTCGCGTATCTGCTGGGGCGCACCAACCGCGGCCTGCTCATCGGGCGCCAGGCCGACCCGCGGATCGTGCGCGGGGTGCGTGATCACCTCGCCGCCGCGCCCGAAATCGAGGCGCTGGTGGACCTGCAGACCATGCTCATGGGCACCGACCAGGTCCTGGTGTGCGCCCGCGTCGACTTCGACGACGCGCTGGGCGCGGCCGACGTGGAACGCGCCTGCGTGCGCATGGCCGCCGAGCTGACCGAGGGGTTCCACGACGTCACCGAGGTGTTCATCGAGCCCGTGCCGCGCACCGACCCGAACCTGCGCGCGACGGTGCTGGCGCGTTACGGCGACCTCCGGGCGAACCCGGTCGAGGACTATCAGTAGCCGAAGTCCTGCGTCCAGTACCAGCCGGATTTGGTGACGCCCACGCCGAGTTTCGTCAGCGAGCAGTTCAGGATGTTCGCCCGGTGGCCGCTGGAGTTCATCCACATCTCCATCACCTGCGTGGCGCTGGTGGCGCCCTTCGCGATGTTCTCCGCGCCCGGCTTGCTGTAGCCGGCGTCGCGGATGCGCTCGTCGAAATGCACGCCCTCGGGGGTGTCGTGCGAGAAGTAGTCGCGGGCCGACATGTCGTCGCTGTGCTTCTGCGCGGCCGTGTCGAGGTGCGGCTCCTCGGCGACGGGGTCGCAGCCGGCGTCCGCGCGCTCGTTGTTGACCAGGCTCACGATCTGGCCCGCCAGCGAAGTGTCCGCCTTCGGCTGAGGCGTCGGCGTCGGGGTGCTGGGCGGCGAGGACGACGGAGTCGGGGCCTGCGACGAGGAAGGCGTCGGGGTCGGGCTGTCGGAGGTCGACGGGGCCGGCGCGGAACTCGTGCTCGTCGGAGTGCTCGAGGTACTGGGCGAGGGCGGCTTCGCGAACGACCCGCTGGTGGCGTCTCCGCCGAGGTCGGGCTGGCCGGACGCGACGTTACTGAGGGTCGCCGCGCCGGCGGGCTCATGGAGCCACATCGTCCCCCCAGCGGCGGCAAACCCGCCCAGAAGAACACTCAGCGACACCAAAACCACACGACCACGAGCACCAATGGGGGACACGAAGCGGAAAGTATCACGAACAGATTACGACCGTTACCACCGAAAGGCGCAGCGCCTCGCTCCGTCAAATGGGGGAAATGATCAAGAAACGTCCTCGATCGCGGTCCCCTTGGTCTCGCGGATGAACTTCAGCGTGAACGGGATCGACAGCACCGCGAAGGCCGCGTAAATCCAGTACGTGACGCTCAGATTCCAGTCCGACATGCTCGGAAAACTGACCGTCACCAGCCAGTTCGCCACCCAGTTCGCGGCCGTGCCGACGGCGAGGGCGGCACTGCGGATGCGCAGCGGGAACATCTCGCCGAGCAGCACCCAGAGGATCACGCCCCAGGACAGCGCGAACGAGAGCACGAAGACGTTCGCGAACACCAGCGCCACCGGGCCCCACGCGCCGGGCAGGCTCAGGTCGCCGTTCACCTTCTGCGCGTGGCCGAACGCGATGGCCGCGACGCCGAGCCCGATCGCCATGCCGACCGAGCCGATCAGCAGCAGCGGCTTGCGCCCGACGCGGTCGATGAATGCGATCGCGATGAACGTGCCGAGGATGTTGATCACCGGGCTGACCATGGAGATCAGCAGCGAGTCGGTGTTCTGGCCGACCGAGTGCCACAGCGTGTCGGAGTAGTAGAAGATCACGTTGATGCCGACGAACTGCTGGAACACGGCCAGCGCGATGCCGATCCAGACCACCGGCAGCAGCCCGAACTTCCCGCCGAGCAGGTCGCGCACCTTGGACTGGCGCTCGGTGCGCAGGCCGCGGCTGATGTCGGCCAGCTTCGCCTCGACCCCGTCGGCGCCCTCGACCTCGGCGAGCACCTTGCGCGCGCGGTCGGTCTTGCCGATCGAAAGCAGGTAGTGCGGCGACTCGGGGATGATCGAGGCGAGCACGAAGTAGACCACCGCGGGAATGGCGGCGGCGCCCAGCATCCACTGCCAGGCCTCGAGGCCGCCGAGGTGGCCGTTCAGGTCGTGGGAGCCGTCGGGCAGGACCGGCGCGAACGCCTTGATCACCCAGTTGACCAGCGCGGAAACCCCGATGCCGAGCACGATCGCGAGCTGCTGGAGGCTCGCCAGGCGGCCGCGGTAAGCGGGCGGCGCGACCTCCGCGATGTAGGACGGCCCGATCACCGACGCGACGCCGATCGCCGCCCCGCCGATCACCCGCCACAGCGCGAGGTCCCAGATGCCGAACGGGAACATCGCCCCGATCGCGCTGATGAAAAACAGCACCGCGGCCAGCTGCATCGTCCGGATGCGCCCGACCCGGTCGGACAGCAGCCCGCCGAACCAGGCGCCGACGGCCGAGCCGATCAGCGCGCTGGAGACGGTGAGCCCGGTGGCGGCGGCGCCGACCTCGAAGTGCTTCTGGATGCCGAGCACGGCCCCGTTGATGTTGGAGCTGTCATAACCGAACAGGAACCCGCCGACCGCCGCCGCGCCCGCGATGAACACGACGTGGGCGAGGTGCTGCTGGCCGGCCCGCTCGCCGGGAACTACGTCGGTCATGACCCCGCCTTTCGCCGTGGAAAATTACTTACCCGTTCGAAGTAACCTCTGCCCCGGGCCGGATCGTTTCAGTCGCCGGAGTGACCTCTCGCACCCCTGATGATCAAGGACGGCGGGTGATCCGCAACAGGAGCGCGCCGGCGCCGAGCAGCCCGAGCCCGGCCAGCCCGTAGGTCGGCAGGTCAGGGTCGGTTTCGGGAAACGCCCGCGGGGTCACCCTCGCAGCGGCGCCGGGCGGGACGACCCGGACAGTGGCCACCGCCCTGACCGTGAGGGCGAACGGCGTCTCGGTATCCGCTTCGACGGTGGCCGCGACGTTGTCGGTGAGCGCGCCACCGGCCGGGGCTTGAGCGGTCCTGGTCCATTCCCGCCGTTCGCCGGGCTCGAGCCGGTAGTCGGGGGCGACCAGCGCGGCGTCCCCGGTATTGACGGCTTCGACACTGAAGGTGACCACATCCCCGGGCCGCGCGGTGGGCTCGGCCTGTTCGGTGAGCTGGAGACTCGGCCGTGCGACGCGTGGTTCGGCCTGGGCTTGAGCGCTGACCTGCGCCCCGTCGGCGGTGGTTCCGGCTGCGGTGAACGTGCCGGTGGAACAACGCCACGGCGGCGAGGCGGCGCCGGGGGCGAGGTCCAGCGGAGCGGTTGCACAGGCTGGGCCAGTTTCGGCACCAGAGAGGACAACGGCGTGCAGCGGAACGTCACCGGTGTTCGTCACCACCGCGCTCACCTGGGCGGGCTGCCCGGACAGCACCGGTTTCGCCGGGCCGGTCGCGGTCACGGTGAGGCCGGGCCCGGTGACGTCAAGCGTGGTGGCCGTGTCGCTCGTGACGGTCCGCCCGGCCGGATCTGTGCCGGTCACGGTGGTCACCGTCGTGCCGTCGACGCGCGCTGGCACCGTGCAGTCCCGCACCGCGGTTGCCCCCGCGGCCAGGGAAGCCAGCGTGAACGTGCAGCCCGCCGCCGGGTCGCGAACGGTCACCTCGCGCAGTGGGGCATCCCCACTGTTACGGACCGTCGTGAAGTAGGTGACCGGATCCCCTGGCCGAATCGGCTGCCGCAAGTAGTCCCGCTCAACCCGGACGGCCGGGTGGACGACGTCGATCGGAGTCTCCGCCGACGCTCTGACCGGTTGGGACGCCGAGCTACGCGGGCTCACGACTGGTACGGCCGTGCCCGTCACGGCGTCGGCCACCCCAGCCGCGGGAGCCGGGACCGTGCAGGGGAACCGCTGAATCCCGTTGACCGGCAGGTTCGCGAACGTCCGGGCGCACTCCGGTGCGCCCGGGTCGGTCACCACGACGTCACGCAACGCCGAATCGCCGGTGTTCATGACCGTCACCTCGAACGGAACCGAGTCGCCGGCACGGAACGGTCCGCCGTCAATGCGTCGGCTGATCGTGAAACCGGGCTGCTTCACCACAAACGACGCTTGCGTCGAGGCGTCCACCGGCCGCTCGGTCGGGTCGGTCCCGGTCACCTTCACCGTGTTCGTCAGCCCCGTGGCGCCCGCGACAGTGGTGCAGCTGTACGTCTCCTCCGCGTCCGGCGCCAGCAAAGGCACCTGGTGCGCACACGACGGCACCTGACCGTCCACAACGGACACCGACTTGAGCGGCACGTCACCGACGTTCTTCACCAGCACGGAGAACGTCACCGTGTCGCCCTGGCGCACCTCGTACGGCTCAGCGTCCGCCATGATCGCGAGCTCCGGGTGGATCACGTCGACCGCGGCGCTGCCCGAGGCCGTCACCACGCGGTTGGTCGGGTCAGTGCCGGTGACCGAAGCAGTGTTCGTGAAATCGTCCGGCGTCGCCTTGATCTTGCACTGGTAGGTCTCCGCGGCGCTGACATCTAACATGTCAATCGACTTGGCGCAGCCGGGATCCGTGACCGAAAGCTTCGTCAGCGGGACGTCGCCGGTGTTGGTGACGACCACGGTGAACGTGACGTCGTCGCCCGCGCGCACCACCGTCGGCCCGGCGTCCGGCTTGACTGTGACGGCCGGGTGGATCACGTCGATCTTCGCGTCGGCCGTCGCAGTGAGCGGCGGGCCGCTCGCGGCGGTGCCGGTGGCCGTCGCGGTGGTGATCGTGTCGTCCGCCGGCGCGGGCGCGGTGCAGTCGTACGTCTGCTTCGCGCCCGCCGCGAGCGTGTCGAACGTCTTCGTGCACGCCGGATCGGCGACCTTGACCGCGGTGACGGGTGAGTCGCCCGTGTTGGTGACGGTCAGGGTGAAGGTGACCGGGTCGCCGGCGCGAAAGGGACCACCGTGCACGGTCTTGGTGAGCGAGAGTCCCGGATGCACCACGGTGAACGTCGCGTCGGCGGAGGCTGTCACGGTGCCGCCGAGCGGATCGGCCGCGGTCACCACGGCGGTGTTCGTGTACCCGTCCGTGCCCGCTTTGGTGTCACAGCTGTACTTCTCCACCGCGCGCGGCGCCAACGCCGCGAAATCACGTCCACACGACGGCGTTCGAGAGTCCACAACGGACACATGAGTCAGCGGCACGTCGCCGGGGTTGCTCACCGTGATCGTAAAGGTAACGGAGTCCCCTTCGCGGACCGCAGCAGGAGCAACCACCGAAGCCACCGCTATCGCCGGGTGCACGACGTCCACGTGCGCATCAGCCGCCGCCGTGACCGGGCGGTTCGTCGCGTCCATGCCGGTGACCCGGGTGTTGCTGGTGAAGTCGTCCCCGGCGGCATGCGTGCACGAGTACGTCTGCTTCGCTTGTGCGGCAACAACTCCAAGCCGTTTGACGCACTCGGGCGCGGCCGGATCGTCCACGCTCACATCGTGCAGGTCACTGTCGCCGGTGTTGGTGACCACCACCGTGAACGTCACCGGCTGCCCCGCGCGGACGACCGCTGGCGCCGCGCTCTGCGTGATCGTGACGGCCGAGTGGATCACGTCCACCGCCGCCTCGTCACCCGCCGTGACCGGAGCGCCGACCGGTGGTGTGCCGGTGACCGTGGCCGAGTTCGTGAAATCGTCGGCGGGCGCGGTGCCGGCGCACGCGAAAGTCCAGGTCGCGCCGGCTGCGAGCGCGCCGTTGTTCGGCCGTGCGCAATCCGCGACCAGAGCGTCGGCCACGTGGACATCGGTGAGCGGCACGTCGCCGGTGTTCTTCACCGTGAGCTGGAACGGCACGCTGTCGTGCTCGCGGAACGGGCCGCCCTGCACGTCCGCGGCGAGCGTCAGCGCGGGATGCACCACAGAAAACGCCGCGCCAGCCGATCCCGTCACCGGCCGCGCCGTCGGGTCGGTCCCGGTCACCGCCACGGTGGTCGTGAGCCCACCCGACCCGGCGACCGTCGTGCAGCTGTAGACCTGCTCCCCTTGCGGTGCAATGGTTCCCAGTGAACGTACGCAATCCGGCAGCTGAGCGTCCGCGGTGGAAACGTCGTGCAACGGCACATCCCCGGTATTGCTCACCGTGACCGTGAAGGTCACCGAGTCCCCTTCGCGGACGACCGACGGCGCGGCCGCCACCGCAACGGCCACCGCGGGGTGGATGACGTCCACCGGCGCGTCCGCGGTCACCTTCAGTACCCGGCCGAGCTGATCCTTGCCGGTCGCGGCGGCGGTGTTGGTGAAGTCGTCCGCCGGCGCGAGCATCATGCAGCCGTACGTCTGCTTCCCTTGTGGCGCAAGGGTTCCGAATGTCCGCACACAGCCCGGCGTGCGATCGTCCGTCACGCCGACGTCGTCAAGCGGTACGTCGCCGACGTTCGCCACGGTGATCGTGAAGGTCACCTGGTCCCCGGCGCGGACGGCCGCAGGCGCGGCCGTTTTCGTGATCGTCAGCTGCGGGTGGATCACCGTCACGGTGGTCGTGGCCGTGCTGGTGACCGTCTGGCCGGACAGGTCGGTGCCGCTCGCGGTGACGGTGTTCGTGCTGGTCAACGACGGATTTGCGGTACACGTATAACGCTGTGAAGCGCCGGCGCCGAGCGCGCCGAACGTCCGTGAGCACGACGTGGTGGTGTCGTCGGCCACCGTCACCGGGTCCAGCGGGCTGTCGCCGGTGTTGGTGACCTCCACGGTGAACGTCACCGGCTCACCCGCGTGAACCACGGCCTGGTCCACGGTTTTCGTCACCTTGATGGCGGGCGCGATGACAGGGACTTTCGCGTCGGCCGTCGCGGTGACAACCTGGCCGAGCGGGTCGGTTCCGGCGACGTTTGCGGTGGTCACGCTGTCCGGCACCGGCGCCTTCGTCACGCAAGTGCCCGTGGTGGATTGACCCGGCGCGAGAGTCCCCACCGTCCTCGCGCACGCGCCGGTCACGGCGACGTCATGCAGCGCGACGTCACCGGTATTCGTCGCGGTGACCGTGGACGTCACCTGGTCGCCGGCGCGATAAGCCGCTTTGTCGACTACGTGCGTCAGGCCGATCGCGGGGTGGACGACGTCAACGCGACTGGTGCTGGAACCGTCCAGTACGTCACCGAGCGTGCTGGTTCCGGTCACGACCGCCGTGCTCGTGAAATCGTCGCCCGGCGCGGTCACGGTGCACTGGTAACCGGTGGTAGCGCCCGCGGCCAGGGTGCCGATCTTCTTGGCACAGGCCGGAAACCGGTCGTCGGCGACCGAAACATTGTCAGCGGGAGTGTCGTTCGGATTGGTGACGCCGACGGTGAACGTCACCTGGTCGCCCGCGTGCACCCGAGCGGACGAGGCATGGTTCACCACCCGCAAGTCGGGCACCGGCACCGAAAACACCAGCCCCTGCGCCAGGAATCCGCTGCCGCTGAAGCCGAGTTTCACACTCGTCGCGCCGCTGGGCACGGCGTCGCTGTTGAACGCCTTGGCATCCACGCCGAAGTTGTTCTTCGCGTTGGGGCGGGTGGAGTTGTCGGCCGCGGAGATGAAGAAGTTGTCCGTCGCGCCCGTGGCCGGCTCCGCGACGGGCTTGCCGTTGATCAGAAACCGGTCGCCCACCGTGCCCCAGTCGCCGCCGAACGCGGTCACGCCGATGTGCGCGTCGGCGGACGCGGCACGAAACCCGCTGATGGTGGCGGTGGTGTTCACAGTGCCGCGCGCGTGGCCGTCGTAGACGAACACCGCGCGCTTGTCCGGCGCGTACTGCGGATCGCGGTCCGGATAGGCGAACACCACCGCCACCGACCAGCCGCCACTGCACCCGCGTCCGACAGCGGTCCAGACATTTCCCGCGGTCAGCTCCACCGGCGCACCCGTGCGCGCCGACGCGAACTGCCCGGTGACGTCGGCGTACGCGGAGTAGGACTGCGGATCGTCGCTGTACGAACCGGGCCGGACGTCAGTGGCTTTCCCGCCGCCGACGGTGAATCGCACCGCCTGAGCGTTCGCGGTCCCCGGCGGCCGCGCGCAATCCGACCCCAGCGAGCCGCCCCAGCTCAGCCGCGCGAAGGTGACCTTCGCGCCGGGCGGAATGGTCACCGACGCGGCGGACGAGTCGAACGTCGCAGGGTCTTTGTCCACATCGGACCATCGCAGCGCGAACCCGGCGGCGGGCTTTTTATCCGTACGCGCGGCGGTTTTCGCACAAGCAGCGTCGTCCGGGGCGCATTCCACCACGCTGTTGCCGGCATAGAGGAAATCGCCGTACACCACTTGGTGGGAATTCTGGCGGAAATCCTTGACGTCGTCCGCGTGCGCGATCGGCACCAGCGTCGTGGCCATCAGGCCGAGCACCACGAGCAGACGTTTGCCGGCCGAGAACATGCCCGCGAGCTTTCCAGGAACCGGTGCGCGAAGGGCCCTTTCCTACCCGGCCGTGGCCGCAAGTCACTCCGCTGAGCGATCTCCCACGCGCACAGTTGACTCGTGGGTGATCGCCGCGGCCTCGCGCACAAACCCGACTACCGTACGAAGCTCCTCATCCGTGTACTGCTCGGTGAGCGCCTTGACCGCGCCGACGATGTAGTCCCACACCGAGGACCGGACCTTGCTCTGGTCCAGCTCGATCAGCACCCGGCGCCGGTCACCGGGGTGCGGGGTGCGGTTGACCATCCCCTTGCGCTCGAGCCGGTCGACCAGCGCGGTGATCGACGCGGGCGCCAGGCCGGAGTACTTGACCAGGTCCTTCGGGGTGAGCGGGCCGAGCCGCGCGAGGTAGTCCAGCATCTTGCTCTCGACCGCCGACAGCCCCCCTTGCTCGGCGAGCGCGGCATGGAACATCACCGTCTCCGTGGACAGCACCCGGGACTGCAGCAGCAGCTCGTCGACCAGCTTCTCGCGCTCGCTTGACACAACCCCAGTCTACCCGGAGTATTTAGTTCGACAGAACGAATTAGTTACAGAGATACTTTGCAGGGGAGTAGACATGGCACGGGTACTGATCGCCGGCGGGGGCATCGCGGGCACGATCACGGCGATCGCGCTGCACGAGGTGGGGCACGAGCCCGCGCTGTACGAGGCGTACGACAGGACCGCGGACGGCGTCGGGGCGTTCCTCACGCTCGCCGTGAACGGGCTCGACGCGCTGGCGCCGTTCGGGCTGAAACCGCTGGTCAAAGGCCTCGGTTTCAACACCCCGCGGATGTCGATGGGGCTCGGCAACGGCAAGCGGCTGGCGGAGTTCCCGCTCGGCGGAGCACTGCCGGACGGGACCGTGGGCCAGACCGTCTGGCGCGCCGACCTGTACGCAGCCCTTCGCGACGAAGCAGCCAGACGCGGCGTGCCGACCGCGTACAACAAGCGGCTGGTCGACGCGACTCAGACGTCTTCGCAGGTCACCGCGCAGTTCGAGGACGGCACCACGGCGTCCGGCGACCTGCTGATCGGCGCCGACGGCCTGCGCTCACGCGTGCGCCGGATCATCGACCCGTCGGCGCCGAAGCCGCGCTATGTGCCGCTGCTGAACACCGGCGGCCGCGTCACCTGCGTCGATCTCGGTGACGAGCCGGGCGTGATGCACATGGCGTTCGGCCGGAAGGCGTTCTTCGCGCACGTCGTGCACCCGGACGGCTCAGTGTGGTGGTTCGCGAACGTGCCGCACGCCGACGAGCCCGACCGCGCCGAGCTGGCCGCGCTCTCGGGCCCGGCCTGGCGGGCGGAGCTGCTGCGCCTGTTCGCGCGCGACCGGATCCCGGCCGCGCGGATCATCGAGGCGACCGAGGAGATCTACCAGCCGTGGGCGACGTACGACTTCCCGTCGGTCCCGGTCTGGCACCGCGGCCGGATCGGCATCATCGGCGACGCGGCGCACGCGACGTCACCGGCCGCCGGCCAAGGCGCGTCGATGGCGATCGAGGACGCCGCCACGCTGGCGCGGTGCCTGCGCGACGTGCCGGAAACCGCGCTGGCGACGTTCGAATCGCTACGCCGCGCCCGCGTCGAAGCGGTGGTCGCGCAGGGCAAGCGCAACGGTGACGCGAAGGGCGCGCCCGGGCTCGTCGGCCGCCTGGTGCGCGATTTCTTCATCACGCGCGCGATGAGCAAGCCGTCCGCCGATGACCCGAACGAATTCATGTGGAGCCACCGGATCGATTGGGCGGAGCCGGTTTCGGCCTAACGCCAGGTGTCGACGCGGTGGAAGTTCTTGTACGCGCGGCTGGGCGTCGGCCCGCGCTGGCCCTGGTAACGGGAGCCGGCCTGGGTCGAGCCGTACGGGAATTCCGCCGCGCTGGACAGCCGGAAAATGCACAGCTGGCCGATTTTCATGCCCGGCCAGAGCGTGATCGGCAGGTTCGCCACGTTCGACAGCTCCAGCGTGATGTGGCCGGAGAAACCGGGGTCGATGAAGCCCGCGGTCGAGTGCGTGAGCAGCCCGAGGCGGCCGAGCGAGGATTTGCCCTCGAGCCGGCCCGCGAGGTCGTCGGCCAGCGTGACCAGCTCGAACGTGGAGCCGAGCACGAACTCGCCGGGGTGCAGCACAAACGGCTCGTCACCCTCTTTTTCGACCAGCGACGTCAGCTCGTCCTGCTGCAGCTGGGGGTCGATGTGGGTGTACTTGCTGTTGTCGAACACGCGGAAGAACCGGTCCAGCCGGACGTCGATGCTGGACGGCTGGACCATGGCGGGGTCGAAGGGGTCGATGCCGAGCCGGCCGGCATCGAGCTCTTTGCGGAGGTCACGGTCACTGAGCAACACGGGGCGAAGCCTATCCGGGCCGGTTCAGGCCGCGCGCATGTGCCGCTGGTACGACGTGTCCAGCTTGAACGCTTCGCGCAGCCGCTTGAGGTAGCGGCGGCGCCCGGCCTCGCCGAGCAGCTCCTGCAACGCGGTCGCGCCCGGCACGCACAGCCGTACCGTCTCGGCCGCGAAGTTCAGCCCCGCCACCGCGAACACGGCCGCCTGCGCGACCGGATCGTTCGGCAGCTCCAGGAAGTCGGCGTTGTCCTTCCCGAGCACCAGCCGGCTGATCGCGGAGTGGACGCCGACGTTCACGTGCGCCAGCACCTTCCCGGCCGCACCCCGCCCGGCCCCGATCGACGCGTGGCTTTCGACCAGGGCTTTGGCCAGCCGTTTCGAGTCCTCGTCCGGGATGAACTCGGTCGCGGCGAGCACCCAGAGCAGCCGCCACGCGTCGTCCTCGTCGGCGGGCAGCAGCCCCTCGTCGACGCCCATCAGCCAGCCGATGTAGCGCCAGAGGTGCAGGATGTCGGCGCGCTCGCGGGCGGAGTAGCGCAGGCCCAGCAGCTGCGTGCCGAAGACGTAAACGAGGGAGAAGAGCAGGAGGGTGCCGGCGGTCTGGACCTGGTTGACGGGCCGGTCCCAGGCCTCGTAATCCCAGTCCTCCCGCTCGTTCATGGCCCGGCGGACATGCGCGTGCACCAGCCGGATCCGCACCGCGGCGGTGTAGCCGGTCTGGTGCTTGGCCATGGCGCCGGGCGTGGTGACGTCGATCCACCACGTCGCGGTCTCGACCAGCCGGCGCGTGGCCCGATACTCGATCTCCCTGGTCCCGACCAGCGATTTCGTCGCGCGTGAGGCCAGGTAGCCGCCCATCAGGGACATGTCGCCCAGCGGGAAGAGGCCGAGCAGGCCGGCGCGGGTGATCGCTTTGGCGCCGCGGTGGAGTCGTTCGGTGTCGACCCAGTACGGGGTGGCTTCGACTTGGCGGAAGAACGTTTCCAGTTGTGGGGCGGGGTTCGGTACGGCGTCGATGCCTTGAGTGAGGGCCAGCTCCAGCTGCTCCTGGTTGTCACGGCTCGCCTGGCTTCCCCTGCTGCCTCGGGTTCCCTGGTCTTCCTGGTTCTCGTCGGCCCCCCGGATCCACGCCACGAGTTCGTCCGCAGCCTGATCCTCCCGCTGCGCGAACTCCCGCAACCGCCTGACCTGGGCCTCATCCGCGCTGGCCCCGGCGCCGCGCACGCGGGCCGCCAGCCGGAACCCACCCTGCCGGAACAACACCGGGTCGTCCATCACCGCCACCTCCGCAGGAGTCGACAACAAGTGTTGTCACTTCCCCGACGCGCCGTCAACCCACTGGACAGCCGCTCCTCGGCCCCGTGTATGCTGGCGAGGCACTGCGGATGTAGTTCAATGGTAGAACATCAGCTTCCCAAGCTGAATACGCGGGTTCGATTCCCGTCATCCGCTCTGATAACGCCTTCGGCAAGAGAACCTCTCGCCGAAGGCGCTTTTCATTGCCAGAATCTCGACCAGCTCAGGTCAGGTCCACGATCTCCGCGTCCGCGGCGTTCCGCTTGACGGACTCGACACCCTTCTGGGCGGAGGCCTTCGCCGGGTACGATTCGCCCGTTGCGATGATCTCGCCGTTTCCGGCCTTGAGACGGAAACGGAACTCGCCCGACTTGTCCTTGTACAGCTCGAACTTCCCAGCCATGATCTTCTCCTCTTCGATTTATTACGGAACTTCACGTCGCGCCCGGCCGATTGATTGTTACGGAATACGGTCGAAGAGATTTCAGAAAGCGCTTTCCCGATTATCAGAGAAGAATATTACCAACCAACTATTTACACGGTAAAGGAAAACCGGCGCACGGGGCAACCGTGCGCCGGCTCTTCACCGGAGAGCGGCCTCAGCCCTCGACCAGCTCCCACTCCGCACCCGGAGCCTCGCGGTCGAAAACCTGACCCGGCGCCGCCTGCAGCACGTTCACGACGTCCGGGTAAAGCCGCACGACGTGTTCCAACTCCATGCCCTCGACCTCGAAATCCTCGGCTTCCGGGACCTCGAAGCCGACGAACAGCCAGGTGCCGTCGGTTTCCCGGACTACCTGGCGGACGGCGCGGGCCGGGGCGTCCGGGCCTGTTCCGACCTCGGCGAGGCCGGTGCTGAGCTGCACTTCCTCGACCGGGGAGCCGGGGTGTTGCCAGGCGGCGACGCGCGTTTCGCGGATCGCGACGTCCTCGGCCTCGTCGTCGGAGTCCGCGACGGAGCTGAGGAGCCAGGTGGCGCGGTCCGGGTCCCAGTCCGCGGCCATCCCCGGCGGCAGGTCGGCCAGCGCCTTGAGTTGCGGGATCCGCTCGACCGCCTCGCGCAGGCGCAGGGCGCCGAACTGCTCGCGGTTGACGTCCATGTCCTCGTCGAACTCGGCGCCATCGCTGATGAACCAGTCGTCGTCATCGTCGAGGACGACAAAAGCCAGCTGGTCGGGGTCCTCGATCAGCGCGTGCGCGAAGATCACCGGAGACTCCGGATCCTGTCGCAGCGGCCATTCGGTCGACATGCTCACTCCCCGCGTAGTTCCGGTGTGTGCGCACATCCCACCAGACCGGCGGCCCGGCCGCGCGCACCGCCTCACCGAACGGCGCGCGGCCCCGGATCACCGCACGTCAGGCAGTAATTCCACGCCAGTTGGATTATCGTCATGGGCATGGTGCTGCCAGAACGTCTCGCCCGCTTCAACCGCGTGGTGACAAACCGGATCTCGGGGCCGTTTGTCGGGTGGCTGCCCGGCTTCGGCCTGCTCGTGCACAAAGGGCGCCGCTCCGGCAAGGAGTTCCGGACGCCGCTGAACGTGTTCCGCACCGAAGACGGCTTCGCCGTGGCGCTGACCTACGGCCCCGGCGCCGACTGGGTCAAGAACGTGCTGGCCGCGGGTGGCGCGGAGATCATCACGCGGCACCGAAAATACCGCGTCACCGATCCGGAACTCGTGCATGATGAGTCCCGCCGGGCGATGCCGACACCGGTTCGGCAGTTCCTCGGCCTGCTCGACGTTCAGGATTTCCTGCTGGTCAAACGGGAGTGAGGGGGAGCGGATGCTCACCGGGGAACTGGTCCGGCTGCGGGCGCTGGAGTCGTCGGACGCCGAGTCGTTGTACCGCTGGGTCAACGACTGGGAGCTCGGCCAGTGGCTGACCAGCGGCCACCCGCGCTCACTCGACCAGATCCGCAAACGCTGCGAGGACCGCAAGGTCAACACGTACGAACTCGTGGTGCTGGGCATCGAGAAGATCGCCGACGGCAAGCTGCTCGGCGTCGTCGACCTGCGTGACGCCGAGCCCGAGCAGGGCCGCGCCGAGGTCGACATCTACATCGGCGACAAGGACCACTGGGACGGCGGCTACGGCACCGAAGCGCTGCGGCTGATGTGCAATTACGGCTTCACGATGATGCGCCTGCACCTGATCGCGCTGTGGGTGGTCGCGGAGAACGAGCGCGCCCGCCACGTCTACCGCAAGCTGGGCTTCGTCGAGGACGGCCGGCACCGCGAGTGTTTCCGCGGCCAGGACGGCAAGTACCACGACATGTACCTGATGAGCCTGCTCGAGGGGGAACTCAAGTGAGGGCCCGCTTTTCCGGTCCCGCCGCTCGACCGCTCAGCTGACCAGCCGGCGCGGGGCCTTCCGTCGCCAGGACTCCGTCAGCAGCTCCCGCAGCTGCTGCCCGTCCACCCGGTCCAGGTCGACCAGGATCGAGCCGTGCCCGTCGTAGTGCGGGGTGGTGAAAAACGCCGGATCGCCCGTGGCGAGCAGCGCCGCCTTCTCGTCGAGGCCGCAGAACAGGACGAGCCCGCCCTCGGCCTCGGTCCGCAGCCGCGCGAATCCCTTGCCCGCCACCTTCAACGCGGGGGTGCGGTACCAGGTGGACTCCTCGGTCTCCGGCAGCTCCGCCCCGAGCGCCACCACTTCTTCCCAGGTCGTCATGGCCCCATCGTCGCCGACCGCGCCGCGGTTGTCTTGGAGAAAACGGAACCCCGCCTCGAAGGTGCCGAGGCGGGGTTCCGTGAATCGGGAAACTACGGCGTGACCGTGATCCGGTCCGCCGGCGGCGGCGCGACGCCCGGGTGCGCGCCGAGGTAGGCGATCAGCGCGTCCAGGTCGACCGGCCCGCCCGCCAGGTCGGTGCCCTTCGTGAACTCGGTGAACCCGTCCCCGCCCGCGGCGAGGAAGTTGTTCACCGACACGCGGAACGTCGCGGCCGGGTCCACCGGCGTGCCGTTCACGGTGATGTTCGAGATGCGCGAGCCGACCGGCGCCGACGCCGAGTACGTGTAGTGCAGCGTGCTCGAGATCTGCAGGATCTTGGTGCCGCCCGACTGACCCCACTGCTGCTCCAGCACGTTCTTCAGGTTCGCGCCGGTGAGCGTGATCGTCTGCATGATGTTGGCGAACGGCTGCACGGTGAACGCTTCGCCGTACGTGACCACGCCGTCGCCCTCGCCGTTCGGCGACGAGGCGTAGTTCAGGTCGCCGCGGATGCCGCCGGGGTTGGTGATGGCGATCTGCGCGTTGTTGGCCTTGGTGCCTTCGAGCTGCGCGTCGGCGAGGACGTCGCCGAGCGTCGACTCGCCCGAAGCCGCGCCGGCCGCCTTGAGGTCCGCGGTGATGGTGCCGACCTGCTTGTTCGCGATCGGGGCGGACTTGGTCTTGGCCTCATCGACGAGCTTGGCCACGGCCGGGTCCGGCGTGACGTCGCGGGTGACGATCTCGTTGTGCGCCTTGGTCTGAGACCGCACGACGTCGCGCGTGCGCAGGTCGATCTTCAGGTCCAGGACGGAAAGCAGCCGCCCGAACGAAGCGCCCTGCATCACCGCGCGCGGCTGGCCGGCGGGGTCGTTGATCACGCAGTTGTACTGCTGGTGGCTGTGCCCGGTGAAGATGGCGTCGACCTTGGGGCTGACGTTCTTCGCGATGGTCGCCGCCGGGCCGTCCGCCTGCAGCTTGCAGTCGTTGGGGCCGGAGTTGACCTCGGTGCTGTCGCCCTGGTGCAGCAGCACGACCTGGGCCTTGATGCCGAGCGCGTCGAGCAGGTTCGCGGTGCGGTTGATGGCCTGCACCTCGTCGCCGAACTTCAGGCCCTTGATGGCTTCCGGCGTGACGACGGTGGGCAGGTCCTTCAGCGTGGCACCGATGACGCCGATCGGCACGCCGCCGGAGAACTGGACGGTGAACGGCAGCAGCGCGGGCAGGCCGTTGGTGAAGTACACATTGGACCCGAGGAACGGGAACTTCGCGCCGTCGAAGGAACTGCGGAACTGGCAGCCGTCGGTCTTGTTGCAGCCGCCGAACTGCATGCGCAGCAGTTCCTGGTAGCCCTCGTCGAATTCGTGGTTACCCACCACGGACGCCTTGACGCCGAGCATGTTGAGGAAGTCGATGGTCGGCTCGTCGTGGAAGAGCGCGGAGACCACCGGCGACGCGCCGATGTTGTCACCCGCGGACAGCACCATCGAGTTGCGGACCTGCGACTGCAGCTGCTTCACGTGCGTCGCCAGGTAAGCGGCGCCGCCCGCGTCCACAGTGGAGCCGTCCGACTGCGTCACGCGCCCGCTCGAACCGGCGGGCGGCTCGAGGTTCCCGTGCAGGTCGTTGAACGTGATGATCCGGACGTCCGTGGTCTGGGCCGCCGACGCGGGTGCGCTCGTGACGGCCACCGTCGCCAGTGCGGCCGCGGCGGTGACCGCGAGCCGGGTGAAGAGCCTCATGTTTCCTCCGGTTTCGCGCCCGATGTCCCCTAAACGGGCGCACGGCGTCGCAGTCTGCCCAAAGAGGAGGGTTCGTCACCAGAGGAAAAGGGAGGGCGATAGGGAAATGTCACCCGGCGTTGGCGCTGCCGTCGAGCAGCACGCGCGCGACGACGTCCGGCGCGTCGCTCATGGGCACGTGCCCGCAACCGCGCAGCGTGATCAGGCGAGCCTGCGGAGCGACGGCCTTGAGCGCTTCCGCCTTGGGGCGCGCGAGCACCCGGTCGCGCTCGGCCCACGCGATGGTGACCGGGACGTCGGCGCGGACCGGCCCGGTGAAGTGGAAACCGCCCTTGGCCTGGGCGAGTGTCGGGAGGAACCCTTCGGCGCGGCCGAGCGCGCGAACATCGTCGACGACCACTTGCGGGGTGAGCACCGAGGGGTTGGCGTAGATCAACCCGGTCAGCGCCTTCCGGCCGGCGGCCGTGGTGGCGAGTTGCCGGACGCGCCGCTCGGGCGTGTGCCGGGCGAGCGTGTGGAGGGTGCGCAGGACGGTCAGCGCGTACTGCTGCTGCCACGGCGTCCACAGCCCGGCGGGCGACAGCGCGGTGACGCTGCGGACCAGCCCGGCCTCCCCGAGCGCGAGGGACAGCAGTCCGCCAAGCGAGTTCCCCGCGACGTGCGGCTTTTCGATCCCGAGCCGCCGGAACAACCGCGCGAACGTCTCGAGCGCCGGCTCGATCCCGTAGGCCCCATCCCGATGCGGCGACTCCCCGAACCCGGGCAGGTCAACCGCGATCACGTCCCGGTGCGGCGCCAGCAACGGCACCACGGGATCCCACGCCTGCCGCCGATGCCCGACCCCGTGGATCAACACCAGCGGCGCGCCTTCCCCCACGCGTGTGTAGACGACGTCGTCCATGATCGAGAGCGTAAGCGCTGGTGGCGGGGATTTCTAGTACTTCGAGTAACAGTTACTCTCGCGTCCGCCTTTTGCTGGGGTGGCTGGCGGACAACTCGGGCCAACCCCCACGACGAGCACAGCCGTAACACCCGCCCCGGCCGCACCGATGACCCGGACGCCGCATTGCGACACGCACCCGGGGAGCGCATGGAACTGCAGATCGTCCTGACCGTGATCGTGGTCGTCGGGGTTTTGGTGGGCGGGACGATCTTCAGCGCCTGGCGGGCCGAGCGCGCCGAAGACCGGGAGCGGGAGCGCGACGCCGAGCAAGAGCCTGGCCAATCGGCTTGACACCACCTCGGCCAGATGGCCGACCCCCGGCCGGAGCACCTGGCTCTTCGACCGAAGTGGCCGGGGCCCAAGATCCATAACGTTCAAGCCATGACGAACGCACAGGTCACGGCCCTGCAGTACGGCCTCATCGGGTTCCTCGCGGTGTGGGCGACGATCCTCGTCCCCCAGCTGGTGCTGCAGTTCGCCCGCTATGGGCGGCCATGGGTGCGCGGGCTGGTGACCACGGCCGCCGTCGTGTTCTACGCGTGCATGACGCTTGCCGTTGTGTTTCTGCCGTTGCCCGGGCCGCACAGTCGGCGGCTCGAGCAGACCGTGCAGTTGCGGCCGTTCCAGTGGATCAGCGACATCCACACCGAACTGCTGAAGCACGGCCTGTCGACCTCGCACTGGTTCACCACTCAGACCTTCCAGCAGGTCGCGCTGAACGTGCTGCTGTTCGTGCCGCTGGGGGTGTTCGCCCGGATCCTGTGGCGCCGCGGGCTGGTCGGGACGCTGGCGATCGGCGCCGCCGCTTCACTGGCCATCGAGATCACGCAGCTCACCGCGAACTTCGGCACCGCGCCGTTCGTCTACCGCATCTTCGACGTCGACGACATCATGACCAACACGGTCGGCGCCGGCGTCGGCTGGCTCTTCGCGGCTTTGCTGCTCGCTCTGCGCGCCGTTCCTTCAGCGGTCCACGCGCAGACGTCCCGGCGCGAGCGGGTCGACCTCGCCCATACGCGCTAACCGGGCCTTGCGCCGCAGCGCCGCCCGCTTGGCGGCGCGCCGGTCCTCCAGGACCACGATCAGCGCGGCGACGGCGATGACCAGGGCCACCAGCCCGAGAACGAGCGAAACCGGCACGTGGCCTCCTCTCCGACGTCGTTGTGCGAGAGATCACACAGGCTACCTAGCCCGGTGGCGGCTTCGCTACCCCGTGTGCGGAGAACCAGTCCCGGTCAGCGGTCACCCAGCGGTCGAAAGCCAGATCGGCCGAGGTCAGGGCCTTGCTGAGGGCTTCGGGAGACAGCCGGCGGCAGGTGAATTCCTGCCGCCAAGCCTCGCCGCCGACGCTGTATCGGACGGCCGCGGACAGCAGGTCGCCATCGCGGGCGACGTCCTCCAGCGCGACGGCCACGTCGCCCAGCTGCCCGCCCGAACCGCTCGCCACGCGGTCGAACCACTCCGGCTGATGCCATTCGACCAGCACCACCCCGCCGGGAACGAGATGTCGCCGGGCTGCCGCCAGCAGCGCCCGCGCTTCCACCGGGTCAGGCGTGTTGAGCAGGTGGCTGCCGAGCAGCACGACGTCGAAGCACCGCCCCAGCCTCAGGTCGCCGATCCGCGAGCAGACCGTCTCGGCCTCGCGGACGTGCGCGAGCATCTCCGGCGAGTCATCCACCGCGACGACTCGGTGGCCGAGCGCCACGAGCGGATGCGTCACGCGGCCACACCCGCTGCCCAGCTCCAGGATCGAAGCGCCGGCAGGCACCGCGCCGTGCACGATCTCGGGTTCCCCCGACGTCGGCAGCCGGAGGTAGACGTCCACCGGGCAACCGACGGCCGTGACACCCATGGCGCCCAGCGTGCCGGAGACTGGGCGGCATGAGCACCCGGCCGACGAAGGAACAGCTCGCCGCCGCGTATGGCACCACCGTTCCGGACGTGGTGGCGCCCGGCCTCGATGTGCTGTTCTGCGGCATCAATCCGAGCCTCTACTCCGCCGTGCTCGGCGTGCATTTCGCGCGGCCCGGCAACCGGTTCTGGCCGGCCCTGCATCGCAGCGGTTTCACGCCGCGGCAGTTCGACCCGAGTGAGCAGCACGAGCTCCTCGCGTTGAAGCTCGGCGTCACCAACGTCGTGGACCGGGCCACCGCGCGGGCGGACGAGCTGGACGACGAAGAGCTGCGCGCGGGCGGCCAGGCGCTGGTCGCGAAGGTCGAGCAGGCGAAACCGCGCTGGCTGGCCGTACTGGGCATCACGGCTTATCGCCTCGCGTTCGGCGAGTCGAAGGCGCGTGTCGGGCGTCAAGCAGGCATGATCGGGGCCACGAACGTGTGGGCACTGCCCAACCCGAGCGGCCTCAACGCCCATTGGACGCCTGTCGGACTGGCTGAGGAGTTCGCCGCGCTCCGCACACAGCTTGTTACCGAGCGTCCATCTAACGGGTTACACCCTCAGTAGCAGACCGACGTACGAACTCGGCTGAAGCCCGTCGAATAGGCCCTGATCACAGCCACTTTTCTACGGAGAGTTTGCTGCGACCAACCGATACGGCCATGAGGGGGAAACTGCGTCACGAGGGGCCTCCCAGGGACTCGAATCAGAGACAAGGTGTCGTTCCCGTCCGGTCCCAGCAGGGGGGATCGGGTGGCGCCGGACGGCACGCCGGGGGGCGTGCCGAGTAGTCCGGAAGCCCGGGAACGACCTGGAGTACGGAGGCCCGAGATGCGCGGCATCGAGCCCCACCGACCGACCGTCACGCCGGGGCAGCCCGGCGCGAGCCGCAGCCTCGGGGTCGCAGTGGTCGATCCCATTCCGATCTTCCGCGAGGGCCTGGCCGCGATGGTGCACCGCAGCCCCGGCCTGCACTGGGCGGGCCAGGCGGCGAGCCACCACTCCGCGCTCCAGCTGTGCGAACAGGTGCGCCCCGACGTCGTCATCCTCGACTCGGCGCTGGACCCCAATGGCCACCTCACCAAGCTGCTGGCCTCGGGCGATCCGGCATTGCTGCTGGTCGTGCTGGTCCGCGACGCGAACCGGACGCAGCAGTACCTGGCCACCGCCATCGGCGCGGGCGCGCACGCGATCGTGCCGCGCTCGGTGGACCCGCGCCGGCTCGCGGAGGCCATCCGGCGCGCGCACTCCGACCGTCGTTACATCGACCCGGCGCTGGCCGCGCTCACCGCCAGACCAAAACGGCAGCCGTCCCCCAGAGCGGCGCCGGACGCGGACCACCTGGCGCAGCCGAAGGGCGCGATGCCGCTTTCGCGCCGTGAGTACCAGGTGTTGCAACTCGTGGCCGAAGGCTTGGAGAACTCGGCGATCGCGAAGCTGCTGTTCCTGTCCGTGGAAACGGTCCGGACGCACGTGAAGAGCATCCTGCGCAAGCTTTCCGCACGCGACCGGACACATGCCGTGACCATCGCGTTCCGCACCGGCATCCTGATCCCGCGCGCGGACGACGGCCACAACCCCGCGCCCGCCCAGCCCGCCGTGGCGCGCGGCACCCCCTGACCTCGTCGTCCAGGTGGATGTGGGTTTTTCGGCTGAATTCCACCCCTGGAAGCAGGGTTTCACTTGCTCGGAGTTACTCGTAGGTAATATCCTGAAGTTACCGGCGAGTAAGGGAACTGCGCCCGGCCGGAAAGCCGAACACAAAACGGAGTGACGACATGGGCCACTACAAGAGCAACGTCCGAGACCTGGAGTTCAACCTCTTCGAGGTGCTCGGCGTACAGGAACGCCTGGGCAAGGGCGTGCTCGCCGAATCGGACGAGGAGACCGCGCGCGGGGTGCTGACCGAGCTGAACAAGCTCGCCACCGGCCCGCTGGCCGAGTCCTACGCCGATGCGGACCGGAACCCGCCGGTGTACGACCCCAAGACGTTCAGCGTCAAGATCCCCGAGTCGTTCAAGAAGAGCTACCAGCAGCTGATGGACGGCGAGTGGTGGCGCCTCGGGCTGACCAACGACCTCGGCGGCTTCGGCCTGCCCCCGACGGTGCAGTGGGCCGCGGCCGAGCTGATCCTCGGCGCGAACGCCCCGCTGTTCATGTACATGGCGGGCCCGAACTTCGCGATGATCGTGAACAAGAACGGCACCGAAGAGCAGCAGCACTGGGCGCAGATCATGATCGACCGCGCCTGGGGCGCGACGATGGTGCTGACCGAGCCGGACGCCGGCTCCGACGTCGGCGCGGGCCGCACCAAGGCCGTCAAGCAGGAAGACGGCTCCTGGCACATCGACGGCGTGAAGCGGTTCATCACCTCCGCCGAGCACGACATGAGCGAAAACATCATGCACCTCGTGCTGGCGCGTCCCGAGGGCCCCGGCATCGAGACCAAGCCCGGCACGAAGGGCCTTTCGCTCTTCCTGGTGCCGAAGTACCACTTCGACTCGAAGACCGGCGAGCTGGGCGAGCGCAACGGCGCCTACGTCACCAACGTCGAGCACAAGATGGGCATCAAGGCGTCCACCACCTGCGAGCTGACCTTCGGCCAGCACGGCACCCCGGCCAAGGGCTGGCTGCTCGGCGAGGTGCACAACGGCATCGCGCAGATGTTCCAGGTCATCGAGTACGCCCGGATGATGGTCGGCACCAAGGCCATCGCCACGCTGTCCACCGGCTACCTGAACGCGCGCGACTACGCCAAGGAGCGCGTGCAGGGCGCCGACCTGCCGAACATGCTGAACAAGGCCGCGCCGCGCGTCACGATCACGCACCACCCGGACGTCCGCCGTTCGCTGATGCTGCAGAAGGCGTACGCGGAGGGCCTGCGCGCGGTGTACCTGTACACGGCTTCGTTCCAGGACCAGCTGTGGACCGGCGAAGGCGACGAGGCTTCGCTGAAGCTGGCGCACGGCGTCAACGACCTGCTGCTGCCGATCGTCAAGGGCGTCGGCTCCGAGCGCGCGACCGAGCAGCTCGTGCAGTCGCTGCAGACCCTTGGCGGGTCCGGCTTCCTGCAGGACTACCCCATCGAGCAGTACATCCGCGACGCGAAGATCGACTCGCTGTACGAGGGCACCACGGCGATCCAGTCGCTGGACTTCTTCTTCCGCAAGATCGTCCGCGACAAGGGCCAGTCGCTCGCGTACGTGGCCGGCGAGATCACGAAGTTCCTCGAAGCCGAGGCGGGCAACGGCCGGCTCAAGAACGAGCGCGCGCTGCTGAAGCAGGCCCTCGAGGACACGCAGGGCATGCTCGGCTCGCTGATCGGCTACCTGACCGCTTCGCAGGAGGACTCGCAGAGCATCAACAAGGTCGGCCAGCACACGGTGCGGCTGCTGATGTCGGTGGGCGACCTGCTGGTCGGCTGGCAGCTGCTCAAGGGCGCCGAGGTGGCCATCGCCAAGCTGGACGCCGGCGCATCGGCCAAGGACGTGCCGTTCTACGAGGGCAAGGTCGCCGTGGCCTCGTTCTTCGCCAAGTCCGTGCTGCCGGAGCTGACCGCGCGCCGCGCGATCGTCGAGACGGCCGACAACACGCTGATGGACCTGGACGAGGCGGCCTTCTGAGCCACTGAGCGAGAAAAACCCCCGGTGCCCGCGCACCGGGGGTTTTTCTTTCGGGTGACTTCGCCGGTTGTGACTGGCGGGGCGGTGGTGCCCGGTGGGTGTAATGCCCTGGAACCGAGGTTTCGACCGCCCCGGCGAGGGGAATTCCGACAGCGTCCGCGGCCGGTACCGCGGACTCCGTTTCAGGCAGAGGAGTTTCGATGACCGTCTCAGGCATCATCAGCGCCATCGTGATCGGCTTGATCCTCGGCCTGCTCGGCCGGTTGTTCGCGCCCGGCAAGCAGTCCATCCCGATCTGGCTGACGATCGTGGTCGGCATCGTGGCGGCCTTCGTCGGCACCTGGATCGCCCGCGGGATCGGCTACGCCGACACGAAGGGCATCGACTGGCTCGAGATCATCACGCAGGTGGTGATCGCCGCGATCGGCGTCAGCCTGGTGGCCGGGATCTACGGCAGGCGCAGCGTCAACAGGTAGCACCTTCGGTTCTCGTTCGCTCCCGATCCGGCCCGCTTTGCTTGACAGCGGGCCGGATCGGCCTTTTCCGGGCCGTTATTTTGTCCACATCGGACACTCAGACAACGGCAGCTCGATCTTCAGCTAGCACAACACGATCGGCTGCGGCGCATAAGTCGTGTTGCGGGTTTCCTCGCGGATTTCGTTGCCGGTAGCCAAATCGTAGAAGACCCGGGTGTCCGAAACGCTGAACCCGGTGGCACCGACCGAGGCCTGGCAGGTGCCGTCCGGGCCGGGGCCGAACTGGATGGGCGGCGAGACCTGGTTCGTCTCAGCGCCCGTGCGGCCTTCCACCCGGTACTGCTTGGTGCCCCAGATCCGCACCGTCACCGAGCCGCCGCCGGCGTAGGCCTGGATGGCGAAGCCGGTCGGCATGGTGTCCGCGATCTTCAGCTCCACCGGGTTTCCCGACGCGTCGACGGCCGCCGCGTCGCGGCCCGCCGGGTAGCGGTCCAGGTAGTGGTCGTGCGCGGCGTGGCCGCCGTCGCCGAGGCCGGCCAGGTACGCCGCGTTGTACAAAGTGGACGCGAGCTGCGAAACTCCGCCGCCCACCACCGAAGGGCCCGTGCCGTCCTCGTCGACGGGTGCGCTGACGTAGCCGTTCGCCGTGGTCCGGGCGCCCGAGCGCGCGCCGAGGCTGAACGTCTCGCCCGGCTTCACGATGGCGCCCGAGACGCGGTCGGCGAGCGTCTGGATGTTCGTGGCCGCCGGGCCGCTGAAGCCGCTGGTGGTGAACTCGCCGATCACCTCCTTGATGCCCAGCGCCGACGCCGCTTCCGTGGTCATGCTCGGCTTCGTCGCGTCGTACGCCACGCTCAGGTCCCGGCCGTCCGGCTTCGCCAGCACCTGCGTGATCGGCTTGAAAGTGTTGGCCCAGTTGATCTTCCGCGCGTCCTCGGACGGCTGCACGGCCGGCACGCCCGCGGTGAACACGATCTGCGCGTCGCGCCCGTCGGTCTCGGTCGACGCCAGGTCCGCCTGCACGGCCTGCTGCAGCTTGCCCTGGTCGATCCGCAGCTCCAGGCTGCCGCCGTCGCGCGGCGCGAACTGGAACGACGCCGCGATGGCGGCCGGCGTCAGCGTCGCGTCCTTGTCCTGGCCGTGCACCACGACGGGCTTCGCCACCGCGGGCGTCACCACCTGCTCCAGCAGCGCGTGCACTCCGGCCGACGTCGATTTCGGCGGCGTCACGTCCATCCGCAGCGGCACGCCGCCCGGCGCGAGCCAGTCCGCGATCACCGCCTGCACCGCCGCGGGAATGTCGGTCAGCGACTGGCCCTGTCGCGGCTCGACGGGGTACGGCGTCACGTCCGTCCCGGCCTTCGGCAGGAACCCGATGCTGCCCTCGACCAGCGGGTGGTTCAGCCGCACGTCGGCCAGCGACTGCACCGCCTGGCGGACCTCCTGCTGGTCCGAGCGCGTGACCACCCCGACCTCGCGGGTGCTGAAGAACGACATGATCCGCGTGATCGGGCTCAACGGCTGGTGCCCGGCCTGCGCGAGGGTCGCCGGCCAGTCCAGGCCGAGGCCGGACTCGGCGGGTAGCAACGTCGTCGTGACGTCGCCGCCGTGCACCTGCACCGGCTGCGTCAGCCGCGGCTGGAGCTCGGCGCGCAGCTTGGCCTCGGCGTCGGCGTGCGAGAGGCCGCCGACGTCGATGCCCGCCACGACCACCCCACGCGGCACGTCGCCCGCGCTGACGATCAGGTCGAGGCCGTACAGCAGCACGAACAACCCCATCAGACCGCCGACGACCATGAACGTGCGGCCGATCTTGCGGCGGACCCGCCGCGCCGGCGTATCGGGCGGCGGGGGCGAGCCGACGACGGCGAAGATCTCCGTGGCCAGGTCGTCCGGGAGAAGGTCTTCGGAGAGCGAGCCGGCGGCCCGGTCTTCCTCGGAACCGTGCAGCAGGTCGTCGAAGAAGAGGTCTTGCGAGGTCTCGTCTTCGCGCACGCCTGCCCTCCCCCTGTCCCGAGCTACAGGTACAGCCCCGTGCCGTGTTCGGTCCGCTCGGTGGCGACGGCGTGGATGTCCCGCTCGCGCATCACCAGGTGCCCCTCGCCCTTGATCTCGACCTCGAACTGGTCTTCAGGGTTGAAAAGCACCCGGTCGCCCGGCTTGACGTTGCGCACGCTGTTGCCCACGCCCAGTACATCACCCCAGGCGAGCCTGCGCGCCACTTGCGCGGTCGCCGGGATGACGATGCCGCCGCTGCTGCGTCGCTCGCCCTCCTCGGGGGACAGCCGCACGAGCACCCGGTCGTGCAGCATCTGGATCTCGAGCTGGGGGCCGTCGGACACGTCGCTCATGCTACTGACCGGGCGGGGTCCCCTTCGGCTCGCCCGCCATGACCAGGCTGAGCTGTCGCTGGCCGCCGGCCTCGAACCGCACCGGCACGCCCCAGTCCTGTCGCGTGATGCGGCACGCGGGGTGCTCGCCGCCCTCGTCGCAGCTCGCGGCCTGCGCGACAACCTGAAGCACGCCTTCGGTTACGCCCTCGGCGAACCGGACCCGGCGCACCAGGTCCGTGCCGACCCCGGCGCCGTCGGCGAGCAGTTCCGGAGGCGACGCGCTGATCTCCAGCCGCGTCGACGGCCCGTAGCGCTCGTCCAGCTTTTCGCCCGGCGGCGGGGCGAAAACGACGGAGAACTCGACGTTTCCGGGCGCCAGCACGGTCGGCGGCCGGCGCACGGCGTGCGCGGTGCCCGCGACGGTGGTCGCCTCGACGCCGACCGGCGCGACGCGGTTGCCCGCCGACTCGACGACCAGCAGCACGCCGTCGTGCAGAAGCAGGCCTTGCGGCTCCGCGAGCCCGTTGGCGAGCGTCGTGACTTCGCGCGTGAAGGGGTCGTAGCGGCGTACAGCGCCGTTGTACGTGTCGGCGATGGCGATGCGGTCGCCCGGCAGCACGGCGAGGCCCAGCGGGTGCTGCAACAGGGCCTGGTCGGCCGGGCCGTCGGAGTGGCCGAAGGAGAACAGGTCGACGCCGATCGCGGTGTGCACGGTGAACGACTCGCCCTCGGGCTCGATCCAGCGCAGCGCGGACGTTTCGGCGTCGGCGAGCCAGAGCTTGTCGCCGTCGGGCGCGAGGCCGGAGGTCTGCGCGAAGAACGCTTCGTGCACGTCGCCGTCTCGCAGGCCTTCGACGGTGGTGCCCGCGAAGCGCCGGATGTCGCCGGAAGCCGGGTCGAAGACGCTCAGCGTGTGGTTGCCCGCCATGGCGACCACCACGCCGCCCGCGGGGGCCCACCACGCGACGTCCCACGGGCTGGTGAGGTCGACGTCCACGGCCTTGCCGGTGTCGGAGCCGTCGCGCCACTGCCGGCCCGTGCCCGCGATGGTGCTGACCTCGCCGGTGTTGAGGTCGAGGCCGCGCAGCCGGTGGCCGGCTGTGTCGGCGACGACGGCGTGGTACCCGACGCGCTGGGCAACGTCGTTGGGCAGCAGCGCGATGCCGGACGGCTCGGTGAAGGTGGCGAGGTCGAACGGGCCGTCCTGCGCGCCGCGCTCGCCGCTGCCGAAGCGGCGGATCACGGTCTCGCCGTCGGAAGCGAATTCGACGACGGAGTGGTGGCCGGTGTCGGCGACCAGGATCCGGCCCTCTGCGGTGGCGACGGCCTTGCTCGGGAAGCGCAGCTCGCCGTCCTGCTCCTCGACCGGCACGTACGGGTTGCCGCCGCGGCGAAGCGTGCCTTTGGCCGCGTGTTTCACCACGAGGTCGGCGACGACGCGGCGAAGCGCCTCGCCATGGCCCTCACCCGCGGCGACGTGCACGACGTAGCCCTCGGGGTCGACGACCACCAGCGTCGGCCACGCGCGCACGGCGTACTGCGACCACAGCGCCATTTGCGGATCGTTGACGACGGGGTGGTGCACCTCGTAACGCCGGACGGCGGCCTCGATCGACGCGCGTTCGCCCTCGTGCAGGAACTTCGGCGAGTGCACACCCACGGTGACCATGACGTCGGAAAACTCCTCCTCGAGCGGCCGGAGCTCGTCGAGGACGTGCAGGCAGTTGACGCAGCCGCTGGTCCAGAAATCGAGCAGCACGATGCGTCCGCGCAGCTCGGCGAGGGTGAGCCGGTGGCCACCGGTGTTGAGCCAGACGTCGCCGGCGAGTTCGGGCGCGCGCACCCGCGCCTGCGGCTTTGCGGGCTGCGGTGAGGTAGTCACGGAACGAGTGAACTACATCCGCTCACGCTGTGTTCCCATATTCGCGGTCTGAGAGAAGAACCTCACCCCGCCGAGGGAGGCGTCAACGGAGCGGAAAAGGACGCGCGGCGCGATGCTTCCGCTACGTACGCTTCTTCGCATGTCGACAGTCCACCCGGCCGGCGCACTCAGCGTGGAGGAGGCCCGGAGCCTTCAGGAGAACCTCCGCGAACCCTTGCGGCCCGGCCTCACGGACGCCGAACTCGACGACGTCCAGCAGCAATTCGGCTTCCGCTTCGCCGAAGACCACCGCGTGTTCCTGCGCGCGGGCGTCCCGGTCGGCGACCGCTGGCCGGACTGGCGCTGCGGCAACCCGGACCAGCTGCGCAAACGCCTGGACTGGCCCGTCGACGGCGTCCTCTACGACGTCGAGCACAGCGCGCTGTGGTTACCCGATTGGGGGCCGCGCCCGCGTGTCCTGTCGAACGCGCTGGCGGCCGCGCGGCGGCACCTCGCCTCGGTGCCGCAGCTCGTGCCGGTGTGCGGGCACCGCTACCTGCCGGCCACGCCCGGCGAGTCGGGTTATCCGGTGTTGTCGGTTTATCAGACGGACATCGTGCCGTACGGCTGGAATCTGCGCGGTTACCTTCGCCACGAGTTCGGCGGGGAGCCGCTGGGGGAGCCGCCGTCCGAGGGCGTGCGGGAAGTGCCGTTCTGGTCGCGTTTCGTGGACTGAGGCTGGTTTTCAAGCTTCCACGGTGGCTTTGAGGCGGATGAGCGTCTCGGCGATGTTCAGCTCGTTGGCGGACTTGCGGTCCCGGACACCGGTGCCCAGCACGGAAAGCCGGCGAAACCACGCCGGGCGACGATCGTAGGTGCGCTCCGTGACCGTGCAGCCCGTCGGCGTCGGTTCGATCGCGTATTCCCAGCGGGCGACCGGAACCGGGCCGAACGCCACGTCGAAGGCGAAGCGGCGGGCCTCGTCCGCAGCGGTGACCGTGGACGTGGTGTTCCAGCGGAACAGGCCGTTTCGGTTGGTGCCGCGCCAGCGCGCGCCGACGGCCGACGCGCGGGCGCCGTCCAGCCAGCGGTGCCCCTGGTATTCCGCCGCGATGCCCGCGAGCTGCGCCGGGTCGCTGACCAGGGCGTACACCTGCGCGGGCGAAACGGCGACGTCGATGTGGCCGGTGGCGTCAGAGGAGTTCACATACCGAGGGTATGGGATCAGTTGTCGCGGCGCAGCATCCGGCTGACACCGGCCGCGACGGTCGTCGCCAGGATCCAGCCGGACGCCGTGATGCCCGCGGCCACCCAGTTGTCCGCGCCGTGCATATACCAGCGCGACTTGTTGCCGAAGTCCACGATCGGCACGAGCAGGTCGGCCGTGTAGATCACCGGATTCCACTGCAGGCCGGTGTCCTGCTGGTTGACCAGGCAGCGCTTGCCGTCGCTGATCGCGTACAGGCCGGGGTGCGTGACGCAGTCGTCGGTGCCGAGGCCGAACCACAGGCTGCCGACCACGAGCAACATCAGCAGCCAGCCCAGCGCGCGCACCGGCCGGTAGCCGTAGCCGACCATCGACCGCTGCAGCCAGCTCCACAACAGCACGCCGGGGCCGAAGATCTTGAAGCCCTTGGCCAGCGCTTCGTAGCGGAACTGCTGCTTGCGCAACCCCACCGTCGACGCGTGCTCTTCGTTTCCCGCCGCGCGCAGAGTGGAAGCGAGCTGGTCGTACGGGCCGGGCCGGTAACCGCGCATCGCCTTGCGCAGCAGGACGATCCGGTGGTCGAGGGACCGGTCGTCGTCGAGCGCGATGCCGACTTTCAGGGCGTCGTAACGGAAGTCGTCAAGCTCGATGCCGTCGGCGGAGGCCCAGAAGTGCTCGTTGTCGCCGAGGGTGCCGCAGTGCGCGCGGCGCAGGATGACCCGGCCGGCGGGCGGTTCGGCGGGCGTGAGCAGGAACTCGTCGGCGGCGACGTCGCTGGCGTCGAGGGCGATCCCGTGCGGGGCAAGGGATCCGAGCCGCGCGCCCCGCAGTTCGAGGCGCCGTGCGATCTGCGCGCCGTCGAGGTTGACGCCGCCCTCCGCGAGGAACGGGCGGTCCTTGTCCTCGGTGAGCACGACGTCACGGCCGATCCGCGCGGTGCGCACGTCGAGCGAGAAGCTGCTGGAGGTGCGCCGGCCGGGGTCGGTGATCTTGGTGCCGCACAGGTTCAGGCTGCCGCCGACCTCCACGCCCTGCAGGCGCAGCGTGCCCTGCACTGTGGCGTCCGTGAGCTGGAGATTTCCGGAGATCTTGGCGCGGCGCGCGGAAAACGCGTCGCGGCCGGGGTGCAGGAACATCGAGTTCCAGGCGAGGAAGTTGCCGCCGACGGTGACGTCCGCCAGCCGCAGCTGGCCGACCGGCACGCGCAGGCTGGTGGCCTCGACGTCGCCGCCGATGGTGGAGCCGTCGAGGTGCAGGGCGCGGTCGTAGAACGGCGCCTGGCGGCCGCGGGCCATCTTGATCTCGGCGCCGGCGAGCCGCAGGGAGCCGCCGATGCGCGCGTTGACCATGCGCAGCGTGCCGAACGCCTGGAGCCCGTCGGACAGCTCGAGGTTCCCGTCGACCTTCAGCCGATCGGCGACGAGCGCGGGCCGCGGGTCGAGGTACGGGTCGTTGGACTTCCACGCGTCCACGACGATGGGCCCGTTCTGGTCCACGGTCAGCTTGGCCTCGCGCAGCACGATGTCACTGTCCACAGTGGCGCTGGGTAGGTAGAGGATCCCGTTGGCGGAGAAGCGTTTGCGCTCACTGGCAGGCCCGTAGTTGTCCACCTCGCAGAGCAGGCTGCCGCCGATGTGGAGGCCGTTGCCGTTGAGCGCGAAGCCGTCCGGGTTGTCGAACGTGGCGCCGGAGAAGTTGACGTTGCCACCCGTGCGCATGCCGGGCAGGCGGACCTCGCCGTTCGCGACCATGCGGTACGCGAGCAGCGCGCCGGTGATCACGAGCCGGTCGCCCTGGATGGCTTTGCCGTGCCGGTGGCTGATGGTGGTGCGGGTGAGCACGACGGACCCGTCGATGACCGCGTCGGTGAGGTTGACGGCGGCGTTGGGCACGCCGCGCTCCCGATCGTCCCCACGCTGGACGGTCGTCTCCTCGATCTCGCGTTCCTCCGGCCCGACCTCCACCATGCTCCGGATCAACCGCAAGTCGTTGCGGCTGCGGAGGTTGCGCGCCTTGAGCCCCGGCAGCCAGCACTTGCGGAAGACCAGCCCCAGCAACGTCGCCTCACGCACGTCCGGCGGATGCTCGAACCGGCACCGCTCGAACCGGAACAGGTAGTTGAGGTCCGCGGCCCGCAGGTCGAGCGTCCCGGTGATGTAGGCGTCCTCGACCTGCACGATGGGCGCGTTGGTGGCCTGCCTGCGCCACCGCAGGATCCCGCCGCTCCCGGGCTTCAGCAGGTCCGCGGCCTTCACCTCGTACCGCTTGTCGGGCACCCCGTCGAACGGATCCAGCGGCGGCAACGTCGTGTCGGTCGGCACGTGCTCCCTTACTCCCCCGGGCATCGGCCCCCAGCGAATCGGATGAGCGACGGGGACGCAAGCGGCCTAATGGAGTAGCCCGGTCAGCGTGTCCAATGCCGGTAACTTGCCGCTCCGCGATGACTACTCATCGTGATATTCGGAGGTAACGCCCGAGCCGGGTGATCTTGCCTGAACCGGACTTGTGCGTGTTCCGTGCCTGCTAAGGTCACTAGCCGGAGCTGGAACAGAACAGAGGGTAGGCCGCACCCCAGGACCCGAGCGGCCCGTGCGGGGAGGCACGACCATGGGAGATCAAGGGACCGGCGGACAGCCGTTCGTGAATCAGTACCTGCAGTCGACCACGTCCGGCAGTTCGACGCAGCCACCTCGGGGGAGCCCGTCAATGCCGCTGCCCGTGGTCGGGCAGGTGGCAACCACGGGTGAGCCGCCGAACTACAAGACGCTCGGTGCCGGCCAGGCGCAAGCGGACTTCGCGTCCGCCGCCGCGAATGGTGGATGGAAATTCGAGCCTGCGGCCATGGCCAAGGTCATCAAAGAGATCGATCAGACCCTCCACACCGACCTCCGCACCGCCCGGAACGAAGCCGCCAACCTCGTGCAGGTCCGAGCGCCCGGCAGCGAAGTCGGCAGCCAGGGCTACGCGGCTACGGCCAAGAACTCCGGCGTCGCCTATCAGCAGTTCCTGGATAGCGCGGTCAACTACCTGACCGCCTACCGTGACAAACTGCAAGAGATCAGCGATGCGTACCAGCGGCAGGACCAAGCCGCGCTCGATGCACTTCGAGGAACCGGAAAGGCCGACTGAATGCACAACCGCCGGATCGCCGCGTCTGCACTCGCGCTTGCCGTTGTCACCATTACCTCCGGCTGTGACGGCACATCGTCGGGTACTGCCACGACGCCGCCTCCTTCGACCACTTCCGGCGGAGGACTTCCGTCCGACGGAGCGCCGAACGTCGCCGAACCTTTGACGAACGCCTCCGCTCTCGAGTCCGACCCTTGCAGCGCAGCAACCTCAGCTCAGATCGAATCACTCGGCGGAAAAGTCGAGAGTGCAACTCCTGAGGACTTGTCCACAGGGCGCCAGTGCGTTTGGACCTACACAGGCGAGTACGGCACGATCAGCGCCGGGCTCGTGGTGGCCAACAAACAGGGCCTGAGTAGCCTCTACGCCAGCAGCAAAGACGGCTCGCTGACAACTTTCAAACCCCAACCGCCGATCAACGGCTACCCGGCCGTTGTCTACGCGCAAGGCGGCGAGGGCGACGGGCGGTGCACACTGGCCGTAGGTATGCGCAACGATCTCACCTATACAATAGACGCTCTCCTCGACACTTCCAATCCGAACCGATCCGACCCATGTAGTATCGCAACAAAGGTAGCTCAATTCGCGATCCAACATTTGAAGGGTGCGTGAAATGACCTACAGCGGCTGGGAGATCTACCAGAAGATACACGAACCTGGCGACACATCCACGCTTACTGCCGCCCAAAATTCCTCCGGGAAACTCAAGGGTATTCACGAGCAGTTGGCGCAGACGATTACCGACACTCAAAGCTCGCTCAACTCCTTTTGGAAAGGCGAAGCCGCGGACGGCGCTGCCGCAGGATTGCGACCACTGATCCAGTCTTCGCAGATCGCAGCTGAGAATCTGGACCGGGCGCAGCGCTCGATGCAGGAACAGGTCACAGCCTTCGCTCACGTACGCGACACGGCACGGCCTGTAGACAAGGATCGGCCGGACGACAATTCGTTCGGAGACTGGATCTCGATCGGCGCGAGCGACGACGAAAAGAAGGCCGCACAGTTCGACTCGGATACCAGATTCAATGTCGATCTGTACGAGCCTTACTACCAGAGCACCCAGCCGCGCTCCTCAACGCTGGCACCCGATTATCCCGCTGCACATGATCCGAACGTGTCGGCCGGTGGGATCACGCCCGATCCGGTTGCCCCCGGGACCACCTCAGGCGGGCATCACAGTTCCGGCAGTGGCGGGCATTCCTCCAGCCATTCCGGTGGTTACAGCGGCGGTCCCAGCTCCTACAGCGCGCCGCCGGGGGCGGCTGGGTATCAGGCGCCTCCGCCGCCCGGGAGTCATGGGGGTGGGCCTGGCGGTGGGGTGAACGTGCCGTCGCCGGGGAGTCCTGGGGACGACCACACCAGTGCGGCCTGGGCGAATCCCTCACCGCCGCCTGCGCAGAGCGGGCCGGTGACCGGTGTGATCGGCAACGGGTTCGGGCCGGGAAGTGGCGGGCCCGGCGGAGGTTCCGGCGGGGGCGGGTTTTCCGGTGGGTTCGGGCCCGTTGGCGGGTTCGGCGGGAGCGGAAGCAGCGGCGGCGGGTTCGGGCCAGGCGCCGGAGCCAAGGCAGGCGGCTTCGGCAGCGGCGGGGCGTCCGGCGGTCGTGCCGGGATCGGGGGCGGGGCAGGCAGCGGAGCCGGCGCCGGCGGCGAAAGTGCCGGGGCCGCGCGGACCGGGATGGGGGCCGGCGCCGCCGGGGCCAAGGGGCAGCCCGGAATGGGCGGCATGGGCCAGGGGGCCAAGGGCGGCAAAGGTGCGGAAGACGAAGAGCACCAACGCAAAGTCCTACTGTCCGAAGAGGACCCGGACTCCATCTTCGGCGGTTACGACGGGGACAAGCCGACGCCACCGGTGATCGGGGCCTAGGCGTGCCGAAGGGGGGAATACTGTGCTGCGCAAGCCCGTGGAGCTGAGCCTGCAGACCTACGAGGTGCTGCTCGAACGCCAGAACCTCGGCGACATCCACCCGACACTCGTTCGCGGGGCGTTGTGGTATTCGCCGGACGAGCGGCGGCAGCTGGCGGCCGACACGGATGCCGAGTTGGCTCAGCGGGGTCTGGTGCGGGGTGGGCGGCTTGACGACGACTTCGTCGAGACACTCAATGTCCTGCAGCGGCCCGGCGTCGAGTACTACTCGTGGGTTAAGTCGGACCGGGGGGAGCGGACCGTTCGGGTCGCGGCGAGTGGGCGGGATGCGGTGTCGGTGGTCACGGTGAACCAGACGCTCTATTTGGCGCCGTGCACGCCGGACGCGCTGGCGCGCGAGTTCACCGCGATGCTGCCGGAAGCGCCCGCCGCGCACATCGCTTCTCTGAATTGCTCCGACACCGACCTGAACCTGATCAAGAGCGGCGAAATCCCCAGCACGAGCAACCCGAGCATCCGCGACGCCAAAAAGGTGCTGCAGTGGCTGAAAGCCCCGCACACCTACTTCGGACGGCTGTACGTCGCCGTGCGCGACAGCCGCGGAAAACGGCTGCGCAACGAGAATCCGCCCGGCTGGGTCGACACCGAGCAGGGCCGCATCCTGTTCGGCGTCGACAAGTCCGGCTGGGTCAGCCTGGCCGGCGCCGGGCCGCAGGACATCGCGAAGAAAGTCCAGCAGCTGGAAGGCGAACTGCGCAGCGGACGCTGAAAGACGCTGAAACCGGTGTGGCCGCCCCCAAATCAGGAGGCGGCCACACCGGTCAGGCAAAACTCAGGCGTTCGGGTTCAACACCCGGGCCAGGAATTCCTTCGTACGCTCGTGCTGAGGATTGCCGATCACCTGCGCCGGCGGACCTTCCTCGACCACGACGCCGCCGTCCATGAAGAGGACCTTGTCGGCCACCTCGCGGGCGAACTGCATTTCGTGGGTGACCACGACCATCGTCATGCCGTCCTTCGCCAGTTGGCGCATGACGCCGAGGACGTCGCCGACCAGTTCCGGGTCCAGGGCTGACGTGGGCTCGTCGAAGAGCATCAGCTTGGGCTGCATGGCCAACGCGCGCGCGATGGCCACGCGTTGCTGCTGCCCGCCCGAGAGCTGCGCCGGATAATTCGGCGCCTTGTCCCCGAGGCCGACGCGCTCCAACAACTCCAGCGCTCGCTCGCGGACTTGCGCCTTCGGCTCGCGGCGGACCTGGATCGGCGCCTCCATGACGTTCTCCAGCGCCGTCATGTGCGGGAAGAGGTTGAAGCGCTGGAACACCATGCCGATGTCCTTGCGCTGGAACGCGACCTCCTTCTCCCGCAGCTCGTGCAGCTTGTCGCCGCGCTGGCGGTAGCCCACCAGGACACCGTCGACGTACAGCCGGCCGGCGTCGATCTTCTCCAGGTGGTTGATGCAGCGCAGCAAGGTCGACTTGCCCGAGCCGGACGGGCCGATCAGGCAGAGCACCTCGCGATCGTGCACCTCCAGGTCGATGCCCTTCAGCACTTCGAGGTTGCCGAAGCTCTTACAGATCTTCTGCGCGGAAACGACCGGGGTCACGGCTGGCCACCGCCGCCCTGGCCACCGCCGCCGTTGCCGAACCGGAAGCCGAGCATTCGTGAACCCCACTTGTTCTTCTCGGCGACTGTCCGCGAACTACCACGCGCGAACCGCTTTTCGATCTGCACCTGGATGATCGTCAGGATCGACGTCATGAACAGGTACCAGATCACGGCCGTCAGCAGCAGGGGGATGGTCTTGAAGTTCTGCGCGTAAATGGTCTGGACCGCGACCATCAGCTCGAAGTACCCGATGGACACCACCAGCGACGTGGTCTTCAGCATCGCGATCGTCTCGTTGCCGGTCGGCGGGACGATCACGCGCATGGCCTGCGGCAGGATGATCCGGCGCAACGTGGTGGTGCGCTTCATGCCCAGCGCGGACGCAGCCTCCAGTTGGCCGCCGTCGATCGACTGGATGCCGCCGCGGACGATCTCGGCCATGTACGCCGCTTCGTTGAGCCCGAGGCCCAGCAGCGAGGCGGTGAACTGGTTGATCAGCGTGTTCGTGTCCCACGAGACGAACTCCGGGCCGAACGGGATGCCCAGGCCGAGCCGCGGGTACGCGAACGCCAGGAAGTTCCAGAACACCAGCTGGGTGAGCAGCGGGGTGCCGCGGAACAGCCAGATGTAGATGCCCGCCGCGCCCTTCATCAGCGGGTTCGGCGAAAGCCGCATGACGGCCAGCAGCACGCCGCCGACCACGCCGATGACCATGGAGATCACGGTCAGGATCAGGGTGTTCTGCAGGCCGCGCAGCACCCGGTCGTTGAACAGGTACTCCCAGACGACCGGCCAGCCCAGGTTGTCGTTCGTGATCAGGCTGCGGACGATGATGAACGCGAGGAAGAGGATGACCACCCCGGCCACCCAGCGCCCGTAGTGGCGCACCGGGACGGCCTTGATGGGTTCGGTGTCGACGGAGGCCTCGGGCGGAGGCGCGTCGAGTGAACTGGACACGGAAAACTACGTCCTATCTCCTACGACCTCAGGAAGCCGGGTTGATCTCGGACGTGGCGACCGCGCCGGCACTCGAAAGACCCCACTTCTCCAGGATCTTCTTGTACGTGCCGTCGGTGATCAGGGCCTGGACCGCGCCCTGCACCGCCTTGCCGTAGTCGCCGCTGCCCTTCTTCAGCACGATGCCGTAGGGCGCGGTGTCGTACGGCGCGCCGACGACCTCGAGCTGCCCGCCGGTCTGCTTGACCGCGTAGTCGACGACCGGGGAGTCGGCCAGCTCGCCCTGCACGCGCTTGGCCGTGAGGGCCAGGTTGACGTCGGTCTGGGCCTGCAGCTGGGTGACGTCGATGGCCGGCTTGCCCGCGGCTGTACAGGTGTCGGAGCGCTTCTGCAGGTCGTCGACCTGCGTGGTGCCCTTCTGGACGCCCATCTTCTTGCCGCAGAGGTCGTCGACGCTCAGCTTGTCGGGGTTGCCCTTGAGCACGGCCATCGAGGTGCCGGCCTTGTAGTAGCTGATCATGTCGACGGTCTGGAGCCGTTCGGCGTTGATGCTGAACGACGACATCGCCATCTCGTACTTGGCGGACTGGATGCCGGGGATGATGCCGTCGAAGGCGGCGTTCTGGAACTCCATCTTGAGGCCGAGCTTCTGCCCGACCGCGGTGCCCAGGTCGACGTCGAAGCCGCTGACCTTGCCGCTCTCGTCCTGGAACTCGTTCGGCGGGTAGCTCTGGTCCTGGCCGACCAGGATCTTGCCGTCGGCCGAGATCGCCGCCGGGACCATCGCCGCGAGCTTGTCGTCCTTGGCCGCCGCCGGGATGTCCGCCGAGCCGCCCGGGGCCGCCGCGGAGGAATTGCCCCCGGCGTCACCCGCGCCGCTTCCGCCCGCGCCGCAGGCCATGGTCAGGCCGACCAACGCGAAAGCAGGGAGAAGGGCGAGCGCCTTCATCTGGTGTCCTCGGGCCACTTCGTCACTCCTCGTAGTTCTCAACTGTCGAGAGCACGCATATTGCCACTCGTAAGCGGGTATGCCCAGCACCCGTACGTTACGGGGCCGTTTCGCACTGGACAGGTATCACAGTGAGTGTCGCGCCGAGGCCTCGCTGTAGGTCAGGATGTCGACCATGAACAGTTACCCGGGTCCCCGCCTGCCGCCTGCCGGGCGACGTGCGCGAACGGTGAAGGGGCGGCGCGCCGCGAAACCCGGAGCGCAGTTCGACGGGTACCTCGCGCCGGAGCGGCCGCACGCCGGCGCGTACGACGAGATGTTCGACGGCGACGGCACCGTTCGCGGGCCGTACCGCGCGCTGTACGAGTCCATCGCCTCGCTCGACGCGGCCGACCTCACCAACCGCTCCCAGGCGCTCGACCGCGCGATGGTCGACCAGGGCATCACGTTCTCGCTGTCCGGCCAGGAGCGGCCCTTCCCGCTGGACCTGGTGCCCCGCGTGATCCAGGCCGCCGAATGGGCCAAGCTGGAACGCGGGGTGGCGCAGCGGGTGCGCGCGCTCGAGGCGTTCCTGGCGGACATCTACGGCGACCGGCAAATCCTGCGCGACGGCGTGCTGCCGCGCCGGCTGATCACCTCGTGCGAGCACTTCCAGCGCGAGGCGTACGGCATCAACCCGCCCAACGGCGTCCGCATCCACGTGTCCGGTGTGGACCTGGTCCGTGACGAGGAGGGCACCTTCCGGGTGCTCGAGGACAACCTCCGGAACCCGTCCGGGGTCTCCTACGTGATGGAGAACCGCCGGACCATGGCGCGGGTGTTCCCGGACCTGTTCGCCCAGCACCGGGTACGGCCGGTCGGTGATTACGCGTCGCACCTGCTGCGGGCCCTGCGCGCGGCGGCCGCGCCGAACGTCGCCGACCCGACGGTCGTGGTGCTCACCCCCGGCGTCTACAACTCCGCCTACTTCGAGCATTCGCTGCTCGCCCGCCAGATGGGCGTCGAGCTGGTCGAGGGCCGCGACATGTTCTGCCGCGACAACGTCGTCTACCTGCGCACCACCGAGGGCGAGCGGCCGGTGGACGTGATCTACCGGCGGATCGACGACGAGTTCCTCGACCCCGTGCACTACCGGCCGGACTCCGTGCTCGGCATCGCCGGGGTGCTCAACGCGGCCCGCGCGGGCAACGTGGTGGTCGCGAACGCCATCGGCAACGGCGTCGGCGACGACAAGCTGATGTACACCTACGTGCCCGAGATGGTCCGCTACTACCTGGGCGAGAAGCCGCTGCTGCCCAATGTGGACACCTTCCGGTGCTGGCTGCCGGACGAGTTCGACCACGTCATGCAGCACACCGACGAGCTGGTGGTCAAGCCCGTGGAGGGCTCCGGTGGCTACGGCATCGTGTTCGGCCCGGAGGCGGACAAGAAGGAGCTGGACGCGCTGCGCCGCAAGGTGCGCGCGAACCGGCGCGGCTGGATCGCGCAGCCGGTGGTGCAGCTGTCCACCGTGCCGTCCAAGGTGGACGATCGGCTCGCTCCGCGGCACGTGGACCTGCGCCCGTTCGCGGTGAACGACGGCAAGGACATCTTCGTGCTGCCCGGCGGGCTGACCCGGGTGGCGCTGCCCGAGGGCAGCCTGGTGGTCAACTCATCGCAGGGCGGCGGCTCGAAGGACACCTGGGTGCTCGCCTCGCGCTCGTCCACAGTGGAACGCGAGCTGGACCGCCCGGCGCTCGGCGAAGTGTCCGCAGTGGACGGTCTGGCCGCCGAGCAGGGGCCGGAGCTGTCCGCGGCCCAGCAGCAACAGCAGCAGCAACAGAGCTGAGGGAGGTTCGCAAATGCTGGCACGCAACGCGGAGTCGCTGTACTGGATCGGCCGGTACGTCGAACGCGCCGATGACACCTCCCGCATCCTCAACGTCTCGGTCCACCAGCTGCTGGAGGACGCGAGCGTCGACCCGGACCACGCGAGCCGGCAGCTGCTCGCCGTCCTCGGCATCAAGACGGACGGGGCGGACTCGCTGGACGTCTGGAAGCTCACCGAGCTGGTGGCGTACGCGAAGGACAACCCGGCGTCCATCGTCGGCTCCATCAACTCCGCCCGGGAGAACACCCGCGGCGCGCGCGAGGTGGTGTCCACCGAGCTGTGGGAGTGCCTCAACGCGACCTGGAACGCGGTCCCGGACCGCCAGCGGTACGCGCGGCGCGCCGGGCCGCACGCGTTCCTGTCCTTTGTGGAGGAACGCGCGGCCATGTTCGCCGGGCTCGCCGACTCCACCATGAGCCGCGACGACGGCTGGCTGTTCATGGTGCTCGGCCGCTCGGTGGAGCGCGCGGACATGGTCGTGCGGCTGCTGCTCTCGCGGGTCTCGGACCGCGCTTCGTCGCCGGGCTGGATGACGGTGCTCAGCTCGGCCGGCGCGCAGGACACCTACCTGCGCACCAACCGCGGCGCGCTCGACGCCGGCCGGGTGGTGCAGTTCCTGTTGCGGGACACGCTGTTCCCGCGTTCGGTCTTCCACGCGCTGCGCCAGGCGGAGGACTGCCTGCGCCAGCTCGACCCGGGTGTGAACGCGCGTGGCAACGAGAAGTCCGAGGCGCTGCGGCTGGTCGGCCGGGCGCGCAGCGAGCTGGAGTTCCTGCACCCGTCGGCGCTGCTGGACGACCTGCCCCGCCGGCTCGGCGGGCTGCAGACCACGATCAAGGACCTCGGTGAGGCGGTTTCGGTGCAGTACTTCCACACGTCGCCGTGGGTGGCCTGGAGCGGGGCGGAGGTTTCGCTGTGACCTGGCAGCTCCGGGTGACGCACCGGACCGGATACCGGTACGCGACGCCGGCCACGCAGTCGTACAACGAGGCGCGCCTGACCCCGCGGTCCGACCGCCGGCAGACCGCGCTGGCGACGCGCATCGAGACCACCCCCGCCACGCGCGCCTACCGGTACACGGATTACTGGGGCACCGTCGTGACGTCCTTCGACCTGCACGCGCCGCACACCGAGTTCACCGTGCTGGCGACGTCGGTGGTCGAGACCGCGGACGAGGCCGAGCCGCTGCGTTCGGCGTCGTGGAAGGAATTGCACGGCGAGACCGTCATCGACCACCGCACCGAGTACCTGACGCCGACGGACTACACGCCGCGGGACCAGGAGCTGTCCAAACAGGCCCGTGAGCTGCGCAAGGGCCTCGACCCGGCGGACGCGGTGCTGGCGGTGTGCGAGTGGGTGAACCAACAGCTCAAGTACCAGCCGGGCACCACCGGCGTGCACAGCACGGCGACCGATTCGTGGCGGGCGCGCGAGGGCGTCTGCCAGGACTTCGCGCACGTCACGCTGGTGATGCTGCGCGCCATCGGCGTCCCGGCGCGGTACGTCTCGGGTTACCTGCACACGAAGTCCGACGCCAAGCTCGGCGAGACGGTGGAGGGCGAAAGCCACGCCTGGGTCGACGTATGGACCGGCGGCTGGTGGGCCTACGACCCGACGAACGGCATCCCGGTCGGCCCGCGGCACGTGTGGGTCGCGACCGGGCGGGACTACGCGGACGTGGCGCCGTTGAAGGGGATCTTCACCGGCGGTGGCCAGTCCACTTTGGACGTCTCGGTGCAGCTGACCCGGCTGGCCTGACTCAGGCGACGCGCTGAACCGCTTCGCCCGAAACGCCCCAATGTGGCGTTGGTTGCGTCCAACGCACCCAATGATGCTCCTATGGTTGGTCAAGGGGTGAGGTGTTGGAGGGCGGCGAGGTCTGCTGTGAGGTGTGGGTAGATGTTGCGGGCGATGTAGCGTTTGAGTTTGCGGATGATGTGTTTTCCGTTGCTGCGGTTGGGTGTTCGGTGTGTGGTGACGTAGTCGCGGGTGGGTTGGTGGGTGGCCATGCGGGTGATGGTGATGCGGTAGAGGGCGGCGTTGGCGTGGCGGTCGCCGCCGCGGTTGAGTCGGTGCCGGTCGGTGAGGCCTGAGCTGGCTTGGTGGGGTGCGGTGCCGGTGAGCATGGCGAAGGCGGGTTCGCTGCGGAGGCGGTCGGGGTTGTTGCCGGCGGTGATGAGCAGTTGGCCGGTGGTGTCGGGGCCGAGGCCGTGCTGGGCGAGGGTGCGGGGCGCGATGAGGGTGATCAGGGCGGTGAGCTGGGTGTTGAGCCGGGTGACGGCCTGGTCGTAGTGGCTGATCATGGTGGCGAGATCGTGCAGCGCGATGCGGGTGGCGGTGCCGGCGTCGAGCAGGGCGTGGGCGAGGCCGGTGCCGGTGTTGTCGGTGCCGGGCAGGGCCAGGCAGGCTGCCAGCAGCCGTGCCGGGGTGAGTCCGGTGAGCTGTTCGCGCAGATCGTCGGGTGCGGTGACGAGCAGGGCGCGCAGGGTGTTCCAGGCGGCGGTGCGGGCTTTGATCCAGGTGTCGCGGGTGCCGCGCAGCACCCGCACCGACTCGATCGGGCCGGTGCGGAGTTTAGGGGCGGCGGTGGCGTCGCCGGACTGCGTCGCCGCGGCGGCGCTGATCGCGTCCAGCGGGTCTGTCTTGCCTTGCCGGCGTCGTTTCTGCCGGTTCGGCCGGTTGACCTCCACCACCCGGACGTGCTCACCGGTCAGGTAGCGGGTCAGCCCGGCCCCGTAGGAGCCGGTGCCCTCCACCCCGACCGCGGTGACCGTGCCGAAGCCACGCAACCAGGCCAGCAGTGCCTGGTAGCCGGCACCGGTCGCGGCGAACCGGCGGGTGCCCAGCACCTGCCCGAGCGCGTTCTTCACCGCGGCCCAGTGGAAGTCACGATGGGTGTCCACCCCCGCCGTGATCACCTGCCCGGTGGCCGCGGCATCGGCGGTGACAGGGGCGGGCTGGGTTTTACCGGGGAGTTTTGCCATGCTGGTCGTGTCGTTCCTTCTCGGATGGTTCTGGGCGGGCAACGGCACCCCACCGAACCGCGGTGAGCGGACAACACTGTGATCAGCGGCCTGCGGCTACAGGCTCCTATCAGGTCACACACCCCGCACCCGGTGAGGCAAGCGGGACCACCGGGCCGGCCGACAGATCATTGGACAGACACCAACGGTCAGTGGCATACAGAGTCACACCGGCCCGGTGACCCCACCCCCACATCCTCACAGTGGCGTTCGGTGCGTCCAACGCACCGAACGCCACATTGGGGCGCAAGCCGGGAAGCCGGGACCGGCGGTTCAGCCCCGCGCGTGGGCGTCCAGGATGTGCGCCACTGCCTCGGTGACCTGGTGCGCGTAGTCCAGGTTCAGCCATTCGTCCGGGACGTGGATGTTCGAGTCGGCCCCGCAGGCGCCGGTGACCAGGAACTGCGCGTCCGGGTACTTCTCGCCGAGCAGGCCCATGAACGGGATGGACCCGCCCATGCCGGCGGCGCGGTGCGGGCGGCCGAAGACCTCGTCGCTGACGCGGCGCAGCGCGGCGGTCAGCCACGGCGCCTCCTCGGGGGCGTTCCAGCCGTCCTCGGCCTGGGCGTCGTCCGCGATGGTCACCTTCGCGCCGTACGGGACGTCCGTGGTCAGCGCCGTGCGGACGGCCGCGAGGGCCGCGTCCGAGTCAGCCGTCGGCGGGAGGCGGAAGGACAGCGTGAGCGTGGTGCTCTCGCGCAGCACGTTGCCGGCGTCGGCGGGCAGCGGGAAGCCGTCGGCGCCGATGATCGACAGCGTGGGCCGCCAGTAGTTGTTGAGCAGCAGCTCCAGCGCGTCCTCGCTGACCGTCTTGCCGCCGCTGACCAGCGGGAACACCGTGCGCAGGCCATCCGGGGCGACCTCGGCGACGGCCTCGATCTCGGCCAGCCGGCTGGCCGGGACCTCGACGTTCAGCTCGGCGAGCTTGATCTCGCCGGTCTCAGCGTCTTCCAGCCGCTCCAGCAGCTGGCGCAGGACGCGGAACGAGCTGGCGACCACGCCGCTGGCCAGGCCGGAGTGCTGCGCGGCGGCGAGCAGCTGCACGTTCACGGTCAGGTGCAGCATGCCGCGAAGGCTGGTGGTGAGCCAAAGCCGCTCGTAGTCCATGCCGCCCGCGTCGAGGCAGACGACCAGCGACACCTCGCCGAGCCGCTCGGCCAGGTGCGCCACGTACGCGGGCAGGTCCGGGCTGCCGGACTCCTCGCCCGTCTCGAGCAGCAGCACGGCGCGCGCGTGCTCACCGCCGGCGGCGTGCACGGCCTCGAGCGCCGACACCGCGGCGTACCCGGAATAACCGTCGTCCACCGAGCCGCGGCCGTAGAGCCGGCCGTCGCGGACCACCGGGGTCCACGGGTCGAGGCCCTCGGACCAGCCGCCGACCGGGGGCTGTTTGTCGAGGTGGCCGTACATCAGCACGGTGCCCTGGTCGACGGCGCCGGCGGTGGCGGGCACGTCGACGTAGAGCAGCGGGGTCCGGCCGTCGAGCTGGACGACCTCGATCTTCGCGCCCGGCAGCGACCGGCCTTCGATCCACGTCTTCACGTGCTCGACGGCGGCGGCCAGGTGCCCCGAGTTCACCCAGTCCGCGTCGAACGCCGGGGACAGCGCCGGGATCGCGACCAGACCGGACAAGCTCGCCACGACGTCGCTGATCCACGTCGAGACCACGGTTTCACGTACGGATTTCTGTTCCACACCAGCCATCCTGCCACGGTGACCGACGTCACGGACGGGCTCGAGCCGGTGAGGCGCGACACCCGTGCGCGCCCGGCGGCCACCCGGTGACGCCTGGTGAACGCCGGTCGGGAAGACCGACCATCGTCGGTCCCATACTCGGGCGTCCGAGCGTTTTCGCTGTTCAGGACCGGTTTCTCAGCAACAAATCAGCAACCACGGCTCACCATCGGCCTAATCTTCGTGCCAGGATGTCGGCGAGAACCGTCAACGCCGACGGTGGCCTGACGCCTCGGACCCGAGGCGCCGGTCCCGCCGGTGCAGTCGCTGTGGCCGCCACAAGCGGCCGCCAGAGGCACCGACACCGAGGAGAACAGCGCATGCCGTCCGAACAGTGGACGCACCCGGAACCTGGAGACGGACCGGCCGCGGTATCGGCCCAGCCATCCCCCGAACAGGTGATCGCCGGTTTGCGAGCAACAAGTGAAGGTGGCGCTGAGCTGACTCAGCTGCTCACCCCCGAGGGCGAGCGGATCCCGTCGCCGCAGTTCGACAAGTACATCGCCGACGTCGACGAAGAGATGCTCAAGAATCTCTACCGCGACATGGTGCTGGTGCGCCGCGCCGACCGCGAGGCCAACGCGATGCAGCGCCAGGGCCAGCTCGGCATCTGGGTCCCGCTGCTGGGCCAGGAGGCCGCGCAGATCGGCTCCGGCCGCGCGCTGGAACAGCGGGACATGGCCTTCCCGAGCTATCGCGAGCACGGCGTCGCGTACGCGCGCGGCGTGGACATGCGCGAGCTGCTGGGCATCTTCCGGTGCACGGACCACAGTGGCTGGGACTACAAGGCCCACGGCTTCCACCCGTACACGATCGTCATCGGCAACCAGGTCCTGAACGCGGCCGGTTATGCGATGGGCCAGAAGTTCGAGGGCAAGGTCGGTGACGACGACGGCGAAGCCACGATCTGCTACTTCGGTGACGGCGCGACTTCGCAGGGCGACGTGCACGAGGGCTTCGTCTGGGCCGCGGTCTACGACGCGCCGCTCGTGTTCTTCTGCCAGAACAACCAGTGGGCCATCTCGGAGCCGACCGAGCGCCAGTCGCGCCTGCCGCTGTACCAGCGCGCCCGCGGCTACGGCTTCCCCGGCATCCGGGTGGACGGCAACGACGTGCTCGCCTGCCTCGCCGTGACCCGGTGGGCGCTGGAGGAGTGCCGGCACGGCAACGGCCCGGTGCTGATCGAGGCCTTCACCTACCGCATGGACGCCCACACCACCACCGACGACCCCTCCCGCTACCGGCTCTCGGACGAGCTGGAGGAGTGGAAGCTGAAGGACCCGATCGAGCGCGTCCGGGCCTACCTGGCCCGCGGCGGCGGCGCCGACCACGGCTTCTTCGACCAGGTCCAGGCCGAGGCCGACCAGTTCGCGGCCGAGCTGCGCGAGTACACGTTCAACATGCCGGAGCCGCCGCCGGAGCGGATCTTCGAGAACGTCTACGCCGAGCCCTCCCCGGTGCTGGACGCCCAGCGCGAAGAGTTCCTGTCCTATTTGGACGGTTTTGCCACGGCGGGTGAGCACTGATGGACCTCCAGAAGCTGACCATCGGCAAGGCGCTCAACCTCGGCCTTCGCCGGGCGATGGAAGAGGACCCGAAGGTCCTGATGATGGGCGAGGACGTCGGCAAGCTCGGCGGCGTCTTCCGGATCACCGACGGGCTGCAGAAGGACTTCGGCGAGCAGCGCGTGCTGGACACGCCGCTGGCCGAGTCCGGCATTATCGGCACCGCGGTCGGCCTGGCCGTGCGCGGATTCCGGCCGGTGTGCGAGATCCAGTTCGAGGGCTTCATCTTCCCCGGGTTCGACCAGATCTCCTCGCAGCTGGCGAAGCTGCACTACCGCACGCAGGGCAAGATCAAGATGCCCGTGGTCATCCGGGTGCCGTTCGGCGGCGGGATCGGCGCGGTGGAGCACCACTCCGAGTCGCCGGAATCGCTGTTCTCGCACATCGCCGGGCTCAAGGTGGTCTCGATCTCCAACGCGGTGGACGCGTACTGGGGCATCCAGGAGGCCATCAAGTCCGACGACCCGGTGCTGTTCTTCGAGCCGAAGAAGCTGTACCACTCGGGCGCGCTGAAGATGGAGGTGGACACCGGCACGTCGCCGGGCCGCGTCTTCCGCTCGCAGGTGGTGCGCGAGGGGACCACGGCCACGGTCGTCGCGTACGGCCCGTCCGTGAAGGTGGCGCTCGACGCCGCCGCGGCCGCCGCCGACGAGGGCAAGTCGCTCGAGGTCATCGACCTGCGCACGCTCTCGCCGCTCGACCTCGGCCCGGTGTTCGAGTCGGTGCGCAAGACCGGACGGCTGATCGCGGTCAGCGAGGCGCCGTCGGAATCGTCGCTGACCTCGGAGATCGCCGCCCGCGTCCAGCAGGAGTGCTTCTACTCGCTGGAGGCCCCCGTGCTGCGCGTGGCCGGGTTCGACACGCCGTACCCGCCGGCCAAGCTCGAGGAGTACTACCTCCCCGACCTGGACCGGGTGCTGCACACCGTCGACCGATCACTGGCCTGGTGAGGGGGGTTCATGCCCGAGTACAAACAGTTCCCCCTGTCCGACACGGCCGAGGGGCTGACCGAGGCCGACATCCTCGCCTGGCACGTGAAGCCGGGCGACACGGTCACGGTCAACCAGATCGTGGTGGAGATCGAGACCGCGAAGGCGGCCGTCGAGCTGCCCATCCCGTGGGCCGGCGTGGTCACCGAGCTGCACGTGGAGCCGGGGCAGACGGTTGAGGTCGGCACGCCGATCCTGACCATGGACGTCGACCCCGGTGGCGCGGCTGCCCCGGTCGCCGCCCCCGTCACGGCTGCCGCTCCGGAGGCACCGGCCGAGGAGGAGATGAAGCCGCTGGTCGGCTACGGCTCCAAGGCCGTGGTCACGAAACGGCGGGAGCGCAAGGGTTCGGCGCCCGCTCCGGCGGCGGCCGTTGCCGCGCCGCCCCCTCCGTCGGTTCCGGCAGCTCCGGTGGCTCCGGTACCGGCTGTGGCGGAAAAGCCGCGCGGCGGTTACGTCCCGCTGGCCAAGCCGCCGGTCCGCAAGCTGGCCAAGGACCTGGGCGTCGACCTGCACGCCCTGTCCGGTACGGCCGGCGGCGTCATCACGCGTGAAGACGTCGAGCGCGCGGCCAACGGATCGACGCCGGCCGTTACTCAGCCGTCCACTGTGGACGCCGGATACGACCCGGCCACGCGTGAGCGCCGGGTGCCGATCAAGGGCGTCCGCAAGGCGACCGCGAACGCGATGGTGCAGAGCGCCTTCACGGCCCCGCACGTCACGGAGTTCCTGACCGTGGACGTCACGCCGATGATGGAGCTGCGCGAGAAGCTGAAGAAGTCGCGCGAGTTCGCCGGCACCAAGCTGACCCCGCTGGCGTTCGCGGCCAAGGCCGTGTGCCTGGCGGCGAGGCGCACGCCGGACGTCAACGCGGTGTGGGACGAGGCGGCGCAGGAGATCGTCTACAAGGACTACGTGCACCTCGGCATCGCGGCGGCGACCCCGCGCGGTCTGGTCGTGCCGAAGATCCGCGACGCCGATTCCCTGTCACTCAAGGAACTCGCGCTCGCGCTGACGGACCTGACCGACGTCGCGCGCGAGGGCAAGACCACCCCCGCGGCGATGGCGAACGGCACCATCACGATCACCAACGTCGGCGTCTTCGGCGTCGACACCGGCACACCCATCATCAACCCGGGCGAGTCGGCGATCCTGGCGGTCGGCGCCATCCGCGACACCCCGTGGGTGGTGGACGGCGAGATCGTGGTCCGCAAGGTGATGCAGCTGTCGCTGAGCTTCGACCATCGCGTGATCGACGGCCAGCAGGGCTCGGAGTTCCTGGCCGACGTCGGCGCGCTGCTCGCCGACCCGGCGGTGGCGATCACGTACTGACCGAGTAGCCGAAAAGGGGCCTTCCGTACCTGGGAGGCCCCTTTTTCGTGTGTTCGATTCCGGTGAAGTCCTTACCCTGCAACAGGTTCCTCCGCACAGCGCCAGCACAGCCAACTGACAGTACCGGCCCAGAAAACGATCTTACTGTGGGTTTGTAAGCAGTTACTCAAGCTGTGCAGGAGTTTCCGACATGAGCCGTTCCCTCTACTCCGCACCCGCGTCACCGGCAGTCCACATTCCCGAACCACCACCGCCACCTCGCACACTCGTAGACATCTTCGCCCGGACTGTGGACCGATATCCGCACGCGACCGCACTCGACGACGGCGCCACACGGTTCAGCTACCGCGCGCTCGCCGACCGCGTCGAACGGGCCGCCCGCAAACTGCGTGCCCACGGCATCGGCCCCGGCGACCGGGTGGGGATCGCGATCCCGTCCGGCACCGCCGATCTGTACGCGGGCATCCTGGCCGTGCTGGCCGCGGGCGCGGCGTACGTGCCGGCCGACTTCGACGAGCCCGCCGAACGCGCCGAGCTGGTCTTCTCCGAGGCGCGTGTCTGCGCCGTGCTCCGCCCGGACCTGCGGATGCGCCCGGACCTCGCGCTCGCCGAGGGCGCCCGTCGTCGGCTCGGCCCGTCCGACGACGCGTGGGTGATCTTCACGTCCGGCTCCAGCGGCACACCGAAGGGCGTCGCGGTGACCCACCGGTCGGCCGCGGCGTTTGTGGACGCGGAGGCGACGCTGTTCCTGCAGGAGCGCCCGATCAGCCCGGCCGACCGCGTGCTGGCCGGGCTCTCGGTCGGCTTCGACGCATCCTGCGAGGAGATGTGGCTGGCCTGGCGGCACGGCGCTTGCCTGGTGCCCGCGCCGAGGTCGGTGGTACGCGCGGGTCCGGACCTCGGGCCGTGGCTGGCGCGGCGCCGGATCACAGTGGTCTCGACCGTCCCGTCGCTGGCCATGCTCTGGCCGCCCGAGCTGCTGGACGGCGTGCGGCTGCTGGTCTTCGGCGGTGAGGGCTGCCCGGCGGAGCTGGTGGACCGGCTCGACGACGGCCGTCGCGAAGTGTGGAACACCTACGGCCCGACCGAGGCCACAGTCGTCTCCACGGCGACGCGCCTGCGCGCCGGGGAGCCGGTACGGATCGGGGTGCCGTTGCCGGGCTGGCGGGTCGCCGTGGTCGACCCCGAAGGCGCGCCGGTCCCGCAGGGGGCGACCGGCGAGCTGATGATCGGCGGCGTCGGCCTGGCGCGGTACCTCGATCCGGAGAAGGACGCCCGCGCGTACCCGCCGATGCCCCGGCTGGGCTGGGACCGCGGTTACCGCAGCGGTGACCTGGTCCGGGCCGATCCGGCGGGCCTGGTGTTCCTCGGCCGCGCGGACGACCAGGTGAAGATCGGCGGCCGTCGGATCGAGCTGGGCGAGGTGGAGGCGGCGCTGCTGGCGCTGCCTCGGGTGACCGCGGCCGCGGCGGCGGTCCGGGGCGGAATGGTGCTGGTCGGATACCTGCTGGTGGACGGCCCGTTCGACGCCGAAGCCGCGCGCGCCCAGCTGGCGAAACGGCTGCCCCACGGGCTGGTGCCGACGCTGGCCGTGCTCCCGGATTTCCCGCTCAGCGCGGCCGGCAAGGTGGACCGCAAGGCGCTGCCGTGGCCGTTGCCCGCCGAGCCCAAGCCGTCCGATGTCGCCGAGACGGCCGAAGTGCCGCAACGGCTGCGCGCGGACCTGGCGTGGATCGCGCAGCGCTGGGCCGAGTTGTTCGGCGTCACTCCCGCGCCGAGTTCGGACTTCTTCGGTGACGGCGGCACGAGCCTCGCCGCCGCCCGGCTGATCTCCGCGCTGCGCCCGCGTTTCCCGGACGCGTCGATCACCGACCTCTACCAGCACCCGGGCCTGCTGGACCTGACCGAGCACCTGGTCGGCGCGGGCAGTGCGGCGGTCGAGGTGCTCGAGCCGGTACGGCCGCTGTCCCGGCGCTCCGGTGCCCTGCAAACCCTGCTTTACGTGCTGCTGCAATGGATTCCCGGCATGCGGTGGACCCTTGCGGTGCTCGCCGGTGCCGCCGTTTTCGACTCGCTGACCGGCGACGCGACCGTCCCGCTCGCCGGCTGGATCGCCATCGCGGCCGGCCTCCTGCTGGCGTTCTCCTCGCCTGGCCGGGTGCTCGTCGCCGGACTCGGCGCCCGGCTGCTGCTCCACCGGCTGCGCCCCGGCGCGTATCGCAAGGGCGGGTCCGTCCACATGCGACTGTGGACGGCCGAGCGGCTCGCCGCCGTGGTCGATGTCGCCGGACTGCCGGGCACCACCTGGAACCTGCGTTACGCGCGGCTGCTGGGCAACCGCGTCGGCCGCGAGGTCGACCTGCACACGCTGCCGCCGGTCACCGGGCTCGGGCGTTTCGGCGACCGATGCGCGGTCGAGCCCGAGGCCGACGTCGCGGGCTGGTGGCTGGACGGGAACACGCTGCACGTCGGCACCGTCGAGGTCGGCGCGGACGCCTCCGTGGGCAGCCGCGCGACGCTGATGCCGGGCAGCGTGGTCGGCGACGGCGCCGTGGTACCGCCGGGCACTTTCGTCCGCGACACCGTGCCCAGTGCCTCCGTTTCGGACGAACGCCCGCCGGTCAAACGCCGCTGGCGACTCGCGTACGCGCTGACCCCGGTGCTGTCCGGCCTGATCATGCTGATCGCCGTGCTGCCCGCGGCCGCCGTGTACACCTGGCTCGGCCTCACTACCGGCGACACGCTGTCCAGCCTGGTCTGGCTGGTCCCGCCGCTCGGCGTGGTGACCTTGCTGCTCAACGCGGGCCTCACCGCGGTGCTGGTCCGGCTGGCCGGACGCGGGCTGCGGCCCGGCTCGCACCCGGTGCACAGCCGCGCCGGCTGGGCCGCCTGGCTGGTGCAGCGGCTGGTGACCAGCGCCCGGAACAGCGCTTTTCCGCTGTACGCGAGCCTCGTGACGGGCCTGTGGCTGCGGCTGCTGGGCGCGTCGATCGGACGCCGCACCGAAGCGTCCACTGTGGTCGGTCTGCCGCAGATGATGTCGGTGGGCGCCGGGAGTTTCCTCGCCGACGACTCGGTGCTCGCGCCGTACCGGCTACGCGGCGGCCGCGTCGAGATCGGCCGGGCCACGGTGGACGACCAGGCCTTCATCGGCAACTCCGCCGAGGTCGCGCCCGGGCGCACGGTCCACTCCGGCTCGCTGATCGGCGTCCTCTCGCACGCCCCGGCGACCGCCGAGCCCGGCACGTCGTGGCTGGGCCGTCCGGCGATGGCGATCCCGCGCCGCGCCACCGTGACCGACTCGGCCCGGACGTACGCGCCGTCTTGGCAGCTGGTGATGCGACGCGCACTCGTCGAGCTGACCCGACTGGTGCCGACCGCCCTCGGCGCGATGCTCGGTTACGCGGTGTTCGTGCTGATCGAAGCCGTCTCGACCGGGCTCGGGATCCCGCTGGCGTTCGCGCTTTCCGGCCCGATCCTGCTCGGCGCCGGGGTGGTCGCGACGCTGCTGGCGCTGGCCGCGAAATGGCTGTTCAACCGGCGGGTCCGCGCGTCCGAGCACCCACTGTGGAGCGGTTTCGTGTGGCGCAACGAGCTGGTGGCCGTCTACCACGAGGAGCTGGTGATGCGCTGGCTCGGCCCGGCGGTGCTCGGCACGCCGGTGTTCAGCGCGGTGCTGCGGGCGCACGGCGCGAAGATCGGCCGCGGCGTCAGCATCGAGACCAAGTGGCTGCCGGAGCCGGACCTGGTCAGCGCCGGCGACGGGGTGGTGGTCAACCGCGGCTGCGTGGTGCAGACCCACCTGTTCCAAGACCGGATCCTGCGGCTCGGCCCGGTGCGGCTGGACGCGGGCGCCACCCTCGGGCCGCACACCGTGGCCCTGTTCGACACCCACCTCGGGCACGACTGCTCGATCGGGGCTAACTCCCTGGTCATGCGCGGTGAGACGGTGCCGGCCCAGCGCCGGTTCGAGGGCAACCCGGTCGCGCCCGCCTAAAATCCAGTTGACGGAGTGAGCACTCACTCCGTACCTTGGACCGCATGACACCGACTGAAACGAGACGCCGCGCGCCCGGCATGGCGCCGCAGGACCGGCGGCAGATGATCGTGCGCGCGGTGCTGCCGCTGGTCGTCGAGCACGGGGCCGCCGTGACCACCAGCCAGATCGCGCGGGCGGCCGGGATCGGCGAGGGCACGATCTTCCGGGCCTTCAAGGACAAGGACGAGCTGATCGACGCGTGTGTGGTCGCCGCGCTCGACCCCGGGGAATCGCTGGAGATCATCGGCGAGATCCCCGGGGAGCTGCCGCTGGAGAAGCGGCTGCTGGAGGCCGTCGAGGCGCTCACCGCGCACCTGCAGCGGGTCGGCGCCGTGATGGCGTCAGTCCACAAGGGACGCGCACGGCCCGAGCACCTGCGCAACGAGGCGGCCAAGAGCGGGGACAGCCGGCGCGAGTCGGTGGACGCCATGCGGGTGGCCATCGAGGGCCTGTTCGAGCCCGACGCCGCGAAACTGCGGCTGCCGCTGAACAAGACCGCGTCGCTGTTCCTCTCCATGCTGTTCTCGATGTCCCGGCCGATGCCGGGCGGGCCGGCACCGGCCGAGACGATCGACCTCTTCCTGCACGGCGCGGTGTCCGAGTGATCCCAGGAGGGGGCGTGTTCGTCGGCCGCCGGGGCCGCGGGCGCCAGCCGTCAACGGTGCCCGACAGCGGCCTGACCGGCCCGGTCGACATCCCGGAGCCGAAACAGCCGGAGCAGCCGAAAGACCTGAAGTCGCGCTTGGCCCGGATGAAGACTTCGGTGGCCGGCACCGTGCGCGGGCTGCCGAAGGTTGCGCGGCTGACCTGGCAGGCCAGCCCGCCGTTGACGATCGTGCTGACGCTGGTCACGGTCGTCTCCGGCCTGCTGCCGACGGCCACCGCGTACATCGCGAAACTGCTGCTGGACTCGGTGGTCGCGGCGATCCAGCATCGCGGCGGCACCGGCGACATCGTGCGGATCACGCTGTTCCAGTTCGGCGTGCTGGCCGCGACGGCGATCAGCAGCGCGTTCACCACCATCGCGCAGTCGCTGCTGCAGGAGCGGATGGCGCTGACCATCCGCCACCGGGTGATGGCGCACTCCAGCGAACTGCACCTGGCGTATTTCGAGGGCTCGACGTCGTACGACATGCTGCGCCAGGCCACCCAGGAGGCGCCGACGCGGCCGTTGTCGATGATGAACTCCGCGCTGGGCCTGGGCCGCACGGCGATCACGTTCGGCAGCATGATCGCGCTGCTGGTCTCGATCAGCCCGCTGCTCGCGCTCGTCGCGCTGCTGGCGCCGGTGCCGGCGTTCATCTCGCAGTCGAAGTACGGCTCACGCGCGTTCTGGCTGACGTTCCTGATGTCGCCGATCAAACGCCGGATGGACTACCTGTCCTCGCTGGTCACCACGGACACCTACGCCAAGGAGACCAAGCTCTTCGGGCTGGGGCCGTATTTCGTGGACCGGTTCCGGCGGCTCGGGCTGGTGTCCTACGCGCGGCAGCGGAAGCTGACGATCAACCGCAACATCAGCTCCACGTCTTGGGGCCTGCTGAGCACCCTGGTGGGGTCGGCGATCGCGCTGTACATCGCACTGGAGGCCGTCGGCGGGCAGCTGACGCTCGGCGACCTGGCGCTGTACACGGCGGCCGCGACGTCCGTGCAGGCCTCGGTTTCCGGGCTGTTCACGGCGTTCTCCGGGATGTACGAGAACAACCTGTACCTGGACACGCTGTACCGGTTCCTGGACACCAAGCCGGAGATCGTGGCCCCGCCCTCGCCCCGGCCGATGCCGTCCACTGTGGAGGGACACATCCGGTTCGAGTCGGTGAGCTTCAGTTATCCGGGCGCCGACGAGGCCGCGCTGACCGGCGTGACGTTCGAGATCCGGCCGGGCGAGACGATCGCCGTGGTGGGCCGCAACGGCGCGGGCAAGTCCACCCTGTTCAAGCTGCTGTGCCGGCTCTACGACCCGACCGGCGGCCGCATCCTGCTCGACGGCGTCGACATCCGCGAGTACGACCCGGACGAGCTGCGCACCCGGATCAGCGCGATGTTCCAGGACTACGTGACGTATCAGGGCACCGCCGCGGAGAACATCGGCCTCGGCGACCTGACCCGGCTGGAGGACCGCCCGCACATCGAGGACTCCGCGCGCCGCGCCGGCGCCGACGAGCGCATCGAACGCCTGCCGTCCGGCTACGACAGCCCGCTCGGCCGCTGGTTCGACCAGGGCGTCTCACTCTCGGGCGGGGAGTGGCAGAAGATCGCGCTGGCCCGCGCGTTCCAGCGGGAGGCCCCGATCCTGATCCTGGACGAGCCGACCTCGGCACTGGACGCCCAGGCCGAGCACGACCTGTTCGCGCGCCTGCGTTCGCTGGCCGAGGGCCGCACCACGCTGTACATCTCGCACCGCTTCAGCACGGTCCGCCAGGCCGAGCGGATTCTGTTGCTGGACCACGGAAAGGTGGCCGAGTACGGCACGCACGAGGAGCTGATGGCCGCGGGCGCCGGCTACGCGGAGCTGTTCACCTTGCAGGCGCAGGCCTACCTCGACGAATTGCCGGGTTAGCATCGCTTGTGCTGATCGAAACGAGGGGGCTCGGCGTCAGCGTCGGGGAGACCGAGCTGTTCAGCGGCCTGGACCTGGCGGTGGATGCGGGCGAATGCGTGGTCGTCACGGGGGCGAACGGGGTCGGCAAGTCGACGTTGCTGCGGTGCCTTTATGGCACGCAACAGCCGACGTCGGGCACGGTGCTGGTGTGCGGGGCTCCGCCGGACGAGCGAACGGCGTCCTTTCGTCGCAGGGTCTCGGTCCTGCTGGACGACTCGGCGCTGTTCGACGAGCTGACCCCGCGCCAGCACCTGGACCTGCTGGCGCGCTCGTTCGGTGTCCCGCCGGTGCCTGGCCTGGACGACCGGGCGGACGTCCCGGCCGCCGACCTGTCCGCCGGTCAGCGCCGTCGGCTGCTGCTGCTCGCGGCTACGGCGCGGCCGTTCGAGGTCCTGCTCCTGGACGAACCGGAGCGTGCGCTGGACACCGAGGGGCGCGCTTGGCTGACCGAGCTGGTGGAGAAGGCCAAGGCGGCTGGGGCGGCGGTTGTTGCGGCCAGCCACCACGCTGCGCTGGTGGATGAGGTTGCGGATTACTTGGTGGAGTTGTGAAACGGGATGCGCTGGTCGTGCCTGGGTCGCTGTTCTGCAGCGTCGTGCTGGTCCACGACGTCGCGACCGACGAGGCGCAGCAGTGAGACGCGCACCTGATCGTCGCCCTGGCTGGGCCCGGATCGCCGCTCTACGACACCACGCTCGTCCACGACGTCGCGGACCACGAGGTGCGCCTGTGAAACGGGCTGGGCTGGTCGCGCTTGGGTCGCTGTTCTGCAGTGTCGTGCTGGTGGACGAGGCCGCGAACCACGAGGCGCGGCAATGAAACGAGCCGACCTGATCGTCACGCTTGCCGTCCTCGGATCGCCGCTCTACGGCACCGCGCCGGTCCACTACGTCGCGAAACACGAGGTGCGGCAGTGAAGCGGGCCGACCTGATCCTCGCGCTGGTCGTGCTCGGCGGGGTGCTCGGGTCGCCGTTCTACAACACCGCGCTAGTCCGCTCGCAGCTGATCGGCGAGGCTCCGGTCGGCGTGCAGGGCGGCGTCGCCGTGTTGTGCGTCGGGCTCGCGATGGCCTGGCGGGCGACCACGCGCCGTGGCCACCTGTGGGCCGATCCCGCCGCCCTGACCTGGTCGGACTTCGACGGCTCACGCCCGCGCACCCTCACCCGGCGGCTGCTGGCCGACTGGGCCGCCCGGTTCGCCGCGGCCGGTTATGCGTTCGCGATGGCCGGTGTGCTGATCGGTTTCCCGGCGGATCTCGGTGGTGCGCTGGGCTTGTTCGTCGGTGTCGCCGGGCTGGCCCTGGTCTTGGCGCGCCGTGCGCGGGTGTGGGGCGAGGCCGTGTGGCCGTTGCTGCCGGTGCTCGGCGTACTGCCGTTTGTTCCTTTGTGGACACTCGCTTTGGCGGCCGCCTTGGCCGCTGTCGCACTGGGGTTCTCGGCGCCACTGGCACGCACCGTCGGCCGCCGTTCGCTCGTGCACCACTTCGCCGAACGCATGGTGCGTCGCACGTCGGCAGCGTTTCTGGACGTCTGGGCCCTCCTGCCGGCCGGACGCCCAGTGCGCTGGCGAACCGCGCTCGACGGCCGGTTCGTCGTCACGCGTTACCTGGTCACGGGGGTGCTCGCGCGTCGGCACCAGCTCGGTCTGCCGTTGTTCCTGGCGCTGGGCGTGGCTGCCGCACACGTCACTTTCCCCGCGGTGACGTCGGTGTGGCTGGTCGGAATGGGCGGCTACCTGGCGCTGCTGCCGTTCGCCGCGCCGGTCGCGCAGGTCTACCGTGTGCCGGGCCTGCGCCGTTGGTTCGACGCGTCCGACCTGCGGCTGAAGGCCACCACCGTGCTAGTGCTGGCCGTGATCGCCGCGGTGTGGACGGCTTTCGTCGCCCTCCTCCACGTGCCGATGACCGTCGGAGCGGTGGTAGCCGCACTACTGGCGGCGGTGGCAATCGTCCGGACGGTCACGCGCGGCGCCCTGGACTTCGGCTCACTCGGTCTGGTGCTGTACGAGGGCGTGCTGGTCCCGATGGGCTTGGCGCGCCAACTGGTGCGCGGCCCGGACCTGCTGCTCATAGGCCTGATCGCGGCGAGTTTCCTGCCCGGCTGACTTGGTTCCCTCCCGGCCCTGCTCTCGACGCTTTCCTTCCCTGGCTGACCTCTCTTGCCTTTCCCCGCCCGACCGACACCCGGGCCTTCCAGCCGGTTGGCGCTGGCTGGCGACATCTCCCGATCCAGCTGACGCCGTTCGCCGACTACGCTCGGTCCGTGATGCGGCGGGTCCTGATCTTCGGCTGTTCGGGCAGCGGCAAGTCGACCCTCGCCCGGCGGCTGGCCGCGCGACTGAACGTCCCCGTCACCCACCTCGATCACCTTTACTGGCGTCCAGGCTGGGTGGAGGCGCCGCTGGCGGACTTCCGCGCAGCCCAAGCGGCGGCCGTGCAGACGGACGGCTGGGTAATCGACGGGAACTACAGCAAAACCCTCGACATCCGCTTCCCGCTGGCCGACACGGTGGTGTTCCTGGACGTCTCCCGGTGGACGAGCCTGCGCCGCGCACTGCTCCGCACCCTGCGAGAACGCGGCCGCGACACCCAGGCGCCGGGCTGCGTGTCGAAGGTGGACCTCGAGTTCGTCCGGTGGATCTGGGGCTGGCGGGCCTCGCACCGTTCACGGCTGCTCGGCCGCATCGCGGCGGAGGCGCCGACCACTCGGCAGGTGTTGCTGAGTTCGCCGCGCGAGGTGGAAGCGTTCCTGCGGTCGGTGTGACCTGGTGACGGTGGGTGTGACCTGGTCGTCTTTGCTGCCCGGTCCTGCGAGTTCGTGGGCCCCGAGACTGAGGCACCCCGGGCCCCGGGAGCAAATCGGGCACCTCGTTCGTTCACCAAATATGGCTGTCGTGTTCCTGCTCTACGTCATCGCCGAGTTCGCCGCGATCTGGGCGGTGGGCTCGGCCGTCGGTGTGCTCGGCACGATCGCCTTGCTGCTGGCGGGCGCCTTCGTGGGCTCCTGGCTCGCCCGCCGCGAGGGTGGCAAGGCGATGCGCGCGTTCGTCTCCACGGCCCAATCCGGCCGCAACCCGGAGAAAGAACTGACCGACGGCATGCTCGTCGCCCTGGGCGGCGTGTTGATCATGATCCCAGGCTTCGTCAGCGACGTGGTGGGTCTGCTCCTGATGCTGCCTCCGTCTCGCGCCGTGGCGCGCAAACTGTGGCTGCGCCGCGCCGAGAAGCGCGCCGTCCGCTACGCCAACCGCACCCGCGGCCCCGTCATGGTCGTGGACAGCGAGATCGTGGAGCCGGACCCGCGGCCTTCGTCATCCCCGTCGGAGAAGCCGCACCCGGTGATCGAGGGGCGAATCGTCGAAGGTTGAGTTAACCGCCACAATGACCAACGTGGAGCGTTTGACGACGACCGTTGCGGTTCGCACCCGCATGAGCAGGCAGAAGTCCCATGACACGGGGATCGAGGTCGCGTTGCGAAGGCTGCTACATGCGGCCGGCCTGCGGTACCGCATACACCGACGCCCGCTCAAAGGCGTGCGTCGAGAAGCAGATCTCGTCTTCGGCCCGTCGCGGGTCGCCGTCTTCGTCGACGGCTGTTTCTGGCACGGCTGTGCCGATCACGCGACCTGGCCCAAGAACAACGCCGGCTTCTGGCGGGCCAAGATCGAAACCAATCGCCGCCGAGACGCCGATACTGACGCACGTCTCGCGGAGGCGGGCTGGCTCAGCATCCGAGTGTGGGAACACGAGACCGTCGAAACCGCCGCCGAACGAGTGAGCGCAGCGGTTCGCGAACGGCGCTGATCTCACGCACCCACCGGGGCTTTGAACAAGTTCGCGACGCCATCCTTCGTCGTCGCCCATGGCCGCTTGACGCACCGATCAAGCACCCGCACGTCGACCTCGCCGCCCAACGCCGCTGCAAGCACATGGACTGCCAGTCGAGGCGGGATTGCGTTGCCGATCTGCTGCCCGATGTCCTTGCCGGACCAGGGGTACTTGGGCGGGAAGGTCTGCAGCCGCCCCGCCTCGTCGTCGGTGAACCGACCAAGAGATCGCATCGAGTCACCGGCTTGCAAACGGTTCCGCGACACCTTGCCGGTCACGGTGAATGACGGCTGGCCCGAGCCTCGCACTCCACGTGCCTTCGGGTCGCCGCCGGTTCCGTAGTTGGACACGACCCTGAACTCGTCCGACCGCCCCAGCGCCTGTCCCATCGACACCCACGGCCGCAGGCGAGAGTCACCCTGGTCTTGTGGCACGTCCCTGCGATAGCGGCGGTGCGTCGGCTCCGGAAGCCTCACGTCAACCGTACGGCTGGCGATGAGGATGGCTCGACGACGGGTCTGCGGGACACCGAACTCCTCGGTGTGCAGGATTCCGCAGGCGACCTTGTAACCGTACTTGCCATCACGCAGAACCTGGGCGTAAGCCTCCCACACAGGCAGCACGGAAGGCACCTGCTCGAGAACGATGGTGTCGTACGGTGCGCCATGGCAGGCGGCGCCGAGGATCCATTGCAGCGGCTGCAAGACGAGTCCGGTGCGCTCATCTCCGGTCAGCTCGTCGAGGTCGTGCGCGAGATCCGGGTCGCCACCTATCAGCTCGACGAACCGCAGGACTCGGTCAAGTGCCTGCCTCCCGGCACCCCTGCCCGCGACCGTGTAGGTCTGGCATGGGGGTCCGCCGGTGAGGATGCGGGCGTTCGGGTAGTTGGCAGGCTTGCTCTTGGTCACGTCGCCTTGTTCGGTGAGGAGCCCAGCTGCTCGCCGCGTCTTGCACGCTTGCTCGTCCCACTCGACGCCTGCCACGGAAATGCCCATCCACCGAGCCGCGACGTCCAGACCTCCCGGGCCGGCGAACAAGTCCACCATCTTCGCCTCCATGGGCGAATGTGGAGATGCCACCGGATGTCCTTCGGTCATGGAACGCAAGTCTATATATGAGCCGGCTGTCGCTCGGACCCCGAGCCACGACACGCCGGTAACCGATGTTCACCTGCCCCGTTGTCGAGCGTGACCGACTTGTGACCACAAGGAGTAACAGCCTGGGCCGTCCGAGCGACGTGATCGATTACGGAGGGTTCAAGAACCCGGGCGCGCAGCGTCCGGTTCGGGATCATCACAGTGAAGCCCTGACGAAGCGATGAGCAAGTCATACCGTGGACGTCGTCGACCGACCCAGCTCGTCGACGATCTTCGACCGGCGATGGGAGATTCGGTGACCGACAAGTTCGACCAGCAGTACGAGGTTTTCCTCAATCTGGTGGATTCGGGCACTCCCGAAGCCGCCATGAAGGAACTCGGACTCTTCGCCTCGGAGGAGACCCTCCAACGGATCGCCGAACGACACGAGCGGGAAACCATTCGGATCAGGGAACGCGAAGAGCCGCGCTCGGTGGTCCTCGGCAACCGCTTCACCTGGTACACCGGCCCACGCCCTAAAGACCGCTGCTGGCCGGCACTCGAGCAGATTCTCATGAAATCGGGCTGGTCGGAAAAAGGAATCTCGGACCTCGATGGAGCCTCGACCAAGGTCGTCTCGCTCTTGAGTCATCCACGAGAGCGGGCGTTCTCCACCAAAGGCCTCGTCGTGGGTTACGTCCAGTCAGGCAAGACGACCAACTTCACGGCCGTCACGGCAAAAGCGGCCGACCGCGGCTACAAGCTGTTCATCGTCCTCGCAGGCATCCACAACGGGCTGCGCAGGCAGACCCAGCATCGTCTCATCCAGCAGCTCGTCGAGCCCAACCCTTCCCGGTGGCTGCAGCTGACGGACCCGGACAAGGACTTCACCCCTCCGGCCAATGCGGCGGCATACTTCGCCAAGAACAACAAGCAGCACGTGTTGTGCGTGATCAAGAAGAACCCCCGCGTACTCGAGAAGTTCTCCGCGTGGCTCGCTTCGGCCGCGGACTACCTGGCGGACTGTCCCGCTCTCGTCATCGACGACGAAGCCGACCAGGCGACCGTGGCCACGGACACGATCAACCCGCTGATCTGCACGATCCTCGACAGACTGCCGAAATCCGCCTATGTCGGGTACACTGCAACCCCGTTTGCCAACTTGCTGATAGACCCATCGGCCAAGGATCTCTATCCCGAACACTTTATCGTGAATCTGCCCAAGCCCGAAGGCCACTTCGGCACCGAGGTGCTGTTCGGTCGAGACGTGATCGACGGCGAGGACCCCGAGGACGTGCTCGACGGCTACGACATGATCCGCGAGGTGCCGGAATCCGAAATCGACCTGGTCCGGCCCGCATCACGCGCCGACGCAGACGGGTTCCAACCGGTGATCGCCGCAAGTCTCGGCCGCGCGATTCGGTACTTCTGGATGTGCACGGCAGCACGCCGATTGCGGAACACCGGGAATCCCCACTCGACCATGCTGGTCCACACGAGCGTCAAAACCTTGGTGCACAACAGCTTCCGGCAACCACTCGAGGCCCTTCTGGACAAGTGCGGCGAACTCCTACAGTCGGCTGACTCAAGGTTCATGGCCGACCTTCGCGAGATCTGGGACCGCGAGACTTCACTGGTCCCTGCCGAGGACCTCAACGAACACAAGGTCCTCTTCGATGACCTGCTGCCGTTGCTGCCCGAGGTGCTGCGCGATTGCAGAATCATCATGGACAACTCAAGCAGCAAGGATCGCCTTGACTACGAGAACGGCCCAGTGGTCGCCATCGCGGTCGGCGGCAACACGCTCTCCCGGGGGCTGACGCTGGAGGGCTTGACAGTCAGCTACTTCGTGCGCTCGGTATCCGCCTACGACACGCTGCTCCAGATGGGCCGATGGTTCGGCTTCCGCAATGGTTACGCTGATCTGCCCAGGATTTGGATGACTGCGGAGCTTCGCAGGTGGTTCCGTCACGTCGCCACCGTCGAGAGCGAGATGCGGCGAGACATCGACATCTACATGGTCGAGGACAAGACGCCGATGACGTTCGCGGTCCGACTACGCACACATCCGTCCTTGCGCGTGACCGCGGCAGCCAAGATGACGAACGCCGTTCCTGCTGCTTCGGCGTACGGCGGAAAACGAGTGCAGACCCGGTACTTCCACGCGGACAAGGCATGGTTGTCGTCCAATGTGAAAGCAGCGAGGACTCTGGTAGGCGATGCCTCGCGGGCAGGCAAGCTCGACGACAAGGTCAAGACCGAGCAGAAACTCATCCGGGACGTCCCGTACGAACTCGTGACAGAGTTCCTACAGTCGTATCAATTCCACGAGAACTCTCAGGAATGTAACTCCGAACTACTCATTCGGTACATCGAAAAACGCGTAGCCAAGTCAGGATCACTACGTAGGTGGAACGTGGCAATCGTCGGCGGATCGGCCAGCAGCGGGAACGAGCCGAAGCGTTTCTCGTTCTCGGATGGGTTCGATGTCAGGATGGTTTCACGGTCGGCGGTGCCCGACTCCGACGGCCCGGACATCGTGGACATCAAAACGTTGATGAGCCGCCGAGACGCCGCGATCGACCTTCCAATACCCTCCTCGAAACAGGAGTTGACAGAGGAGCAGATCAAAAACTTGAGGACGACGGAGTGCCCCGAATGCGCGCTCCTCGTCCTCTACCCGATCGACAAGGATTCGAAGCCGAAACCCGGTCGGGAGAAGCAACGAAAGCCACTCGCCACCCCCGAAGACGTGATCGGTGTCGGGCTCGTTTTTCCGGAACCTTCGGCGGACGACTCTGCGGTCGAATGGCAGTACGTGAGCACCGACCTCGCAAACGTGGCCTCGGAGGAAATCGAGGAGGAAGACCTCAGCGACCTCGTCACGGAGGATCTCTGATGTCGGAGTCGCACCGGCCGACGCTGCAAGAACACTGGGCGCAGCTCGGCAAAGAACCTACCTCGGGGCCGGACCACATTCGCACCTCGGAACTGCCGATCGAGACGTCGCAGGGCAAGCTGCTCGCGGCCGTCGACCACGACGGCTGCCGGCACCTGCTGGTTCCGCTGAACGCCAACCAACATGTGCGGCGTGATCGCGGGAGCACCGCTCTGGAGATGCGCGAACGACCGCTCGAGACAGACGATCTCTACGAGCGTTACGCGGATCTGGGCTGTCTGCGCAAGGACCTCGATCCGGTATTCACCGGACTCTGCGCCGACGTGCTGGAGGCCGCGGAAAGCGACCCGGGTCGCCCGCTGAAGGCGCTGTACACCGTCGTGGACCGGTGGCGAGCACTATTCCTGCCCTCTCCGACTCGACTCCGGGACGATCAGCTGACCGGCCTCTTCGGTGAGATGGTGGTGCTGAACCAGCTGTTGCTTGAGGAGAGCACTGCAGTCGACTTCTGGACCGGGCCGTCCGGGCATCGTCACGACTTCACCGTTGGCAGGCACGACATCGAGGTAAAGGCGTCCATCACGGCCAAGGATCGGCGAATCCGCATCCACGGTGCCGAACAACTTCAGCCACCGGTACACGGAACGCTTGATCTGGTCTGGCTCCGCCTGGAGCAGGTATCGGCGGGCGGGCGCTCGTTGCCCGAACTCGTGAACTCGGCGACGCAGCACGGCGACGACGACAACGGCTTGCTGTTCAAGCTCGCGCAAGCAGGTTACAGCCCTGCGGACGCCCACTCCTATCGGAACACTCGATTCGCAGTGCTGGAGCACCGCTGGTACGAGGTGGACGACACCTTCCCGCGAATCGACCCCGCAGCGGCGCCATCCGGCGTGTCCGACGTCCATTACACGGTGGACCTGGACAAACAAAGCCCCGCCGCCACTGAGACATCCGGTGTCGCCACCCGGATCCGCCAGATCACGCAGGAGCGAGAGTGACCGACGCCGCTTGGCATTCGCAGGCATTCCCACCGGAGGGCGCGAGTGCCGCCGAGGGAATCCGCAACCAGCTCGGGCGCCCTGAGTTGGACCTGTTGACCATTCTCGTCCGCGAGTCGGCTCAGAACAGCTGGGACGCGCGGCTGGGTGACCGCCCGGTCGACTATCACCTCGACCTGAAAGGTGTCAGCCCCGCGCACGCCCCGGCATGGCGTGAACTGCTGTCCCGCGACATCCCCGATCGGAGTCAGCTGCCGCTCCGCAGCTCCCTGTCGGCTGCTGCGATTCGCATCCTGACCGTTTCCGATCGAGGAACCACGGGCCTGGGCGGGCCGACCCGGGCTGACAATGCGGTCGTGGCAAATCACGATTTCGTTTCGTTCATCAGAAACATCGGGGAGCCCAGGGACACGGATCTCGGCGGCGGCACCTACGGTTTCGGCAAAGGGATCTTCTACCTCCTCAGCCGTCCGGGAACCGTGCTCGTACACACGCGTTGCCGCGTCGAAGGAGGTTTCGAGACCCGCCTCATGGGCTGCGCGTTGTGGCGGAGCTACGCAGTAGGCAATGGCCTTTCCGGACGTCGCTTCACCGGACGGCATTGGTGGGGCACGCTCTCCTCCGACAACGTGGTGGAGCCGTTGGTGGGAGCCGAAGCGGATGCCGTCGCGGAACGACTTGGCCTTCGCCCTTACCTCGACGACGAGACCGGCACGACAGTGGTCGTCATCGATCCGGAGCTCGACGAACGAAGCGTGGTGGAAGCAGGCACCTACCTGGCGGATTCCATCGCGTGGAATCTCTGGCCGAAGATGCTGTCACGCACCCCCGGCGAGCCGCAGCCAATGCGATTTTCGGTCCACTGTGACGGTGTCGTCGTGCCGGTGCCTGATCCTCGGGAAACAAGCCCGCTGGACATGTTCGTCACAGCCTACGAGGAGCTGGGCTCCGAAACGGGCGGACGGGAACTCAGCTGCGGCAAGCCGGTCGCGAAGCTTGGCAACCTCGGGCTCGAAAGCAGCTACCTCGTGCCGTTCGAGAAGACCGCCGCAGGCTCCGCTGCCGGCATCGAGACCACAGTGCACCATGTGTGTCTGATGCGGACTGCCGAGTTGGTCGTGACCTACCACGAAGGCCTGAAGCCGCCAATCGAGAACTTCTCGTATGCCGGCGTATTCCGAGCCACTGCGGAATTGGACTCCACGTTCGCTTCGTCGGAACCTCCGACTCATGACGCCTGGAACTGGCATTCTCTCGACGGCCGTGACAAGACTTTTGTGAAAATGACGTTTGCGAGAATCAAAGATGCGATCGACACACTGCTCGACCGAGACGGGCAAGCGAGGAGCGGTTCGGCGGTCCCGCTCGGAGCCGCTAGTCGGGTTTTCTCGAATCTGGTGTCGGGCTCCTGGGGGACGGGAGGTGCTTCGGACTACCGGAGCGCACTGAAGCCGACAGCCCCGACCCACGAGAGCCCACCGAACCGGCTCAGCGGGGATCTGTTCGCGCCGAGTGACGACGCGGGCGCCGGCGCTCCAGATGCATCTGGAGCATCCGCCGCATCGCCGCGCCCAGGGCAGGATTCGTCGACTCGTCGACCGCGGGTGGAATATGTCGACGCACCGTATTACGACGTACGGGCGGGCCAGTTGGTGCTGATCCAGGCCTTCCAGCTGACGACCAGCGGAAATCACCGATGTGCCGCCGATCTCGGCGTCACCCTCGCCGGCACGAGTTCGCGCGAAACGGATCCACCGCGTAATGCCGCGAAACCTCATTTCTTCGGCTGGGAGTCCCCGGACGGGACGTTCCACACCGACGAATCACCGCTCATCGAAGGCGGCGACGGGGTATGGCGACTCCTCGTCCTCCCGGCTCCCGACACTATGACCGAGATCTCGGTCTCCGCGATGCGTGAGGTGCAACCGCGATGATCAGGCAAGCACCACCGTACCGCCTCGCCACGGCAGGCTCGGTCGTGGTCGAGCCTTGGCAGCTACTGCTCGACGACACGCCGGTGATGCTCGGTCCGTCCCTCGACGACTGGGACTACCGAACCGACCTCACGCTTCGGCAATCGGTCACCGTCGATGTGGATCTCGTGCGGCAGGGCACCGGGCTCCCCGAATCGGCGAAACTCACGTTGGCAATGGTGTGGACGGCTTCTGGCTCGGGCCTCAAGGCCGCCGGTTCACGGATCACCTTGCCGAAGTCGGGTACGACCCAGGTCGATCTCGGAGCTGTGCTGCCCGGCAGTCAGCTGGGGGGCTTGCTGGTGCTCGAGACCACGCTGGCCCTCGCCGAATACTGCGATACCGGCGCACTGGCTTCACCCCGCAGAGCGGGTTCCGTACTTTGGACAGATCGGTCTTCCACCAGGCTGCAGGGCGATGCACAACAGTTCCCCATCTCCGTGGTGGACTTCGCGAAGACCGAGTTCCCGGACGATGCCGGATGGCACGTCGAGATCGGCGGCGACCTGGACACAGCGACGATGGGCGCGCTGATCCTGCTGGTCAACGAACGCAAGAAGGTTCTCGTCGGCGCGATGCGCAATGCGGCGAGGCCCAGACCCGCGGACCGCATCGTCTTGTCGACAGTCTATGCGGACGTCACCCGGACTCTGGTCGAGCACGCGCTGCGTGACCGTGACTTCGATCTGGACACCACTTACCCGGACGACAGCATGGGGGTCACGCTGCAGGTATTGGTCGACCGGCTCTTTCCCGGCCGCAGCATCGATCACCTGCGCAGGCGTTACGAGCAAGCGCCCGCGGCGTTCGCAACCGAACTGCAGAGCGCCGTCCGCATTTTCGAGGAGACGACATGAGCGTGCTTTTCCCGCGTCTGCTGCCTGCACAGGCACAAGTGCTCTACTCGAGTCATCGCCTGCTGCCGGTCGAATCCCTGAAGGAGCAAGCGGCGCTGCATTACGACTCTGCGGTATACGTTGCGACCGGCGGGGATCGCGTTCGAGAGAGAGATCTGGACGACCTGCGCAAGGCTGTCGTGACGGCAGCTCGACAGCACGGGTTTCCCGGCGCGGCGACGCCGAAGAACCGGAACGACTTCGATCGTGAGGTCGCCGAGCTTCTGCACCGCACGATGGGAGTTGCGCCGGCGGAAGCGGCATCCCGGGACATCTGGGTCTTTCTCGCACTCGTGGTACTGCCCGACGTTGCCTTCTGGCGGTTCGATGGCAAGACCGACGAACGCTTCCTGGCGAAGGACCTCACTCGCCACGTGTTCGGCAGGCTGTGGTGGCGAGCCCATCTGGTGCACGACCCGGCAAGCGCCGAGCCTTACGCCGCCTTGTACATCCTCGGTGAAGGAGCGTTCGATCAGATCTATGCGCGCAGGCGAGCGCTCGGCGGTAGTCCTCAGCTCGTTCGCGCGATTTTGCACGTGTGGAACGGCATCGATACCACCGGGCTCAACGAGAGCGAATTACTGAAAGACTTTTTGAAGCGACTGCTCCGGCTCGGCGCGTTCATGTCGTTCGAGACGCTGCAGGACGAACAACTCCGCGCCGAACTCCAGCGCGCTGCCCACGATTCGGTGAGCGCCTTTGCGGAGGAGCGACACGCCAAGCACGCACTGACGGCTCATGACTGAGCCAGCTTCGGCTGGGCGTCCGTCGGCTTGGGGATGTCGAAGTAGCCGGACAACCGCACCTCTGGCGGATACTCACCCTTTACCTTCACGCGTCCGGTCACGAACATCGTCGCGGCGGTGACCGGGCGGATGAAGTCGTCAGAGAGGGTGATCGAGGTGTCCAGGGTACGAGCCAGGTCGACGCTGGAAACGGTCATAGCCGTCTTCTGAGATAGCACCGGAGACACAGCAGCGTCGGCAGCCATCCATCGAAGAATACTGTCGGTGCTCGCCTGTACCCTCGGTGGCGACCTGAGAGGAGGAGGGGTGACCGAAAACTTCCAGCCGTTTGCGCATCTGACCGCGCCGAACAGCGTGCTCTACCGGCAGGTAATGAGCACGTTCGTCGATGCCAAGCGCCGTTTCACGGTGCACCTCCGCCCGGAAGACGTGCATGAGACGCTGGCCGACATCGAGCCGAATTCGGTTGCCGACGCGCTCACGAGGCTCGTGGAGTGGGGCAACCTGCACGCCGACCCGGACACCAGCCGGGTCACCACAGTTGAAGACTTCCACCGCGCTCGCTTTCTCTATCAGCTCACTGAACGTGGCGAGGCGGTCGAGCTGGCGCTGGCCGCGTACGACGAGGCGCTCGGCAGGCGCGGCGCGTTGCAAGCCGTCGCGCTGTCGGACATCGCCACTCAGTTACAAGCTTTGCTCGAACTTGCCCGGCAGTCCGCGCCCGATCCGGCGAAGGTGCACCTGCTGCTGCGTGCGCTGGTCGATCGGTTCACCGATCTGGCGAGCAACGCACAGGCGTTCATGGGGTCTCTGCAACGCACGATCGACCTGCACGACGCCGATGCTGATGCCTTCCGCGCGTACAAGGATCGGCTGATCGACTACCTGGAGCGGTTTATCCGGGATCTGGTCGGCACCGGCGGGAAAATCGCCACTCTGATCGACGAGATCGAGCTGCTGGGTGTGGGGCCGCTGCTCGACATCACCGCCTGGCGGGAAGCCGAGGATGCCGCACCAGGACAAGCCGAAGGCTCGGACGACCCCCGGCGGCCTGAATTCGAACGCATTCGACCGCTGTGGCAAGACCGCTGGCAGGGCGTGCGCAGCTGGTTCGTCAGCGAACAGCACCACCCCAGCCAGGCGAAGCTGCTCCGTTCGCAAGCCAGGGCGGCGATTCCGCAGCTCCTGCAAATCGTCGCCGCGCTCAACGAGCGCCGGGCCGGCCGGTCCGATCGATCCGCGGACTTCCGCAGCCTGGCCAGATGGTTCGCCCAAGCACCGGACGACGACGCGGCGCACCGGCTCTGGCGCTCGGCATTCGGATTGTCCGCGGCCCGGCACCTGACAGTGGACGCGGACACGCTCCAGGCCCGCGAAGAGAACCCTGTCCCGGCGCATACGCCGTGGGCGCAGGCACCACCGTTGGAGATCAGCCCTCGCCTCCGCAAGACCGGTAGTTACGAGCGGCGCGGCAAGCCGAACCGGGTGCTCGACCGCACCACCCAACGTCGTCATCTCGCCGAACTCGCGGCCAGGGAAACCGCCGAGACCGTGGCCGCGCGAGCCGCGCTGGTGACCAGCAGGCCGACCCGGCTCACCGATCTCGGCCAGCTCGACCCGGCCGCGTTCCGGCTGTTCCTCACCCTGCTCGGCGACGCGCTGTCAGCCCGGACACCGGGGAAACGCGCGGTGGAAACCACCACGTCGGACGGCAGCATGCTCATTCGGCTGACCGCGCTGGACGGTGCCGGACGAGCCGCGATCCAGACTCCGAACGGGGTTTTCCGCGGCCCGGACCACCTCGTGGAGATCGTCGACCTCACGCCGGCCGAGATGGTGGAAGCGACCGCATGAGTGCGCTGGCCGATGCGCTGGCCGCATCCCGTGACGACGAGTTCCGCCGCGCCGCGCGGGCCTTGCTGCGTCGTCCGATCGTGCGTGCGGCCGGCCCGGGATCCGACGACTTCACGGTGATTCGACGGCACGCGAGCGAGCTGCGGACCTGGTTCGACCGCAACACCGGCTGGCGCCTGTTCGTCGACAGCGAAGTCGCCCGACTGGCCAAGACCGTGGCGACGACCACCGACCACAGCCACCCGGCCAGAGACGTCCGCTCGAAGCAGCCGTTCGGCCGCCGCCGCTACGTGCTGCTCTGTCTCGCCCTTGCGACGCTGGAACGCGCCGATGCGCAGATCACGCTCGGCCGTCTCGCCGAACAGGTGGTGCTGGGCGCGAGCGATCCGAACCTCGTCGGCGCCGGGATCGTGTTCACCCTGCAGGGCCGGGAGGAACGCGGCGATCTGGTCTCAGTGGTCCGGTTCCTGCTCGACATCGGTGTGCTCAGCCGCGTCGCCGGCGACGAGGACGCTTTTGTCAAGGACACCGGGGACGTGCTCTACGACGTCGAGCGCCGGGTGCTCGCGGCACTGCTCGCCACACCGCGTGGCCCTTCCACGATCCGGGCCGACAGCTTCGAGGAACGGCTCACCGCACTGGTCGCCGAGGTGCCACCCACCACCGATGACCTGCGCAACCAGCACATCCGGCACCAGCTGACCCGGCGGCTCCTCGATGAGCCCGTGCTCTACTTCGACGAGCTGACCGAAGCGGAACTCGCCTACCTGACCAGCCAGCGCGCCGCGATCACCTCGCGGATCACCGAGCTGACCGGTCTGATCGCGGAGGTTCGCGCCGAGGGCATCGCGATGGTCGATCCGGCCGACGACCTCACCGACGTCCGGATGCCGGAAAGCGGTACCGAAGGACACGTGACCCTGCTGCTCGCGGAGTACCTTGCCGGTACCGCGGGCCGTTGGGTGCCGCTGTCCGAACTGCACGGCAAGGTCCGCGAATTCGCCGCCGGGAACCGCTCCTACTGGCGCCGCAATTCCGCCGAGCCAGGCGCGGAGGTCGAGCTGACCTCGGTCGCGCTGACCCGGCTGGAAGCGTTACGGCTGACCACTTTGACCGCCGACGCAGTCACCGCTCGTCCCGCGCTGTCCCGATATTCGCTGGCCGAACCGACCATCCAGGAACGCCGATGACCCGCGAGCTGCCCGAACCGCTGCTCGAACGCTGGCAGCCGCTGCGCGCGGGGCTGGTCGACCTCTTTTACTACGACACCGAAGAATTCTGGTTCCGCGACGGGCGCCTGTTGCTGCGGGGCAACAACGGGACCGGCAAGTCCAAGGTGCTCGCGCTGATGCTGCCGTTTCTGCTCGACGGTGACCTCTCGCCGCACCGGGTCGAGCCGGACGCGGATCCGAAGAAGAAGATGGAGTGGAACCTCCTGCTCGGCGGCGCCCACCCGTATCCGGAACGCCTCGGTTACACCTGGCTCGAGTTCGGCCGGGTCGACGAGGCCGGCGTAGCCCATTTCCGCACTCTCGGTTGCGGTCTGAAAGCAGTGTCCGGCAAGGGCATTGCCCGACACTGGTACTTCGTCACCGAACAGCGGGTCGGCGCCGGGCCCGAACTCGGCGGACTCGAACTCGTCGATGCGACCGGCACGGCCTTGAGCAAGGACCGGTTGAACGACGCGCTGGGCGAACACGGCACGCTCTACGAACGGGCGCGGAACTACCGGCGGGCCGTCGACGAGGCCCTGTTCGGCTTCGGCGAGCAGCGTTACGGAGCACTGGTCGACCTGCTCGTCCAGCTGCGGCAACCGCAGTTGTCCAAGCGCCCCAGCGAAAAGGCGCTGTCCGCCGCGCTCACCGAGTCGCTGCCACCGCTGGACCAGGCAGTGGTCGCGGACGTCGCCGACGCGTTCCGCAGCCTCGAAGAGGACCGCAATTCCCTCGCCGCGATGACCGAAGCCCGCAACGCGGCGAAGTCGTTCCTCGGCCACTACCGCCGCTACGCGCGGATCGCCTCCCGGCGACGGGCGGCCCGTCCGCGTGAAGCCCAGGCCGTGTACCGGCGGGTCAGCGAGGAACTGAGCGCAGCCGAAACCGCCTATCAGCAGGCCGAAACCGCGCTGACCGCCGCGAAGACCAGGCTCGACGAGCTCGCCATCGCCCGCAAACGCTTGCAGGCCCGCGACAAAGCCCTCCGAGCCGGCCCCGAGATGCGCAGCGCAATCGAGCTGGAACGCGCCGCCACCGATGCCCGAAAGCTCGGCGAAGAGGCGCTTCGGCTCGGCGAGGTGCGCGACCGGGCCGCCAAGAAGCTCGGCACCCGCCGGCAGCAGCACAGCCTCGCCGCCGCCCGACTTGCCGAGGCCGGCACCAATCTTGACGCAGCCCGCCAGAGCGCGACAGCGGCCTCGGCGCTGGCGCGGATCGCCATTCCCCACGCCGAGCGCATCGACGCGGCACTCACCGCTGACCCGGAAGTGGCGCGCCTGCGCGAGAGCGCCGATCAGCTGGCCGTCCGGCAGGAGCGCGCGGTCGACCAGATGACCGCGCTGATCAAGGCCGCCGAAGAGGCCGGGAACAAGCTGGCCGAAGCCCGCCGCAAAGCCTCCGAGCTGGACACCGCGGTGGACGACCTGGCCGAACGCAGGGTCCAGGCCGAGGCGCGGATCGGCGAGCGCGGCCACGAACTGACGGCGGCGATCCGCGGCCACCTTGACGTGGCCACCGAGTTGCACCTCGACGACCCGGCCACCACCTTCGCCGAGTTGGAACTCTGGACCGAGACGTTGGACGGGCCGAACCCGGCAGCGGCCGCGGTGAGTGTCGCGGGACAGACAGCGATCGCGGGGCTGGCCCGTGCCGACGCCGCGCTCGAAGCCGAGGAGCACACGGCGCGCCAACGGGTCTCGGAGCTGGCTGTCGAGATCGAACGCCTTGAACGCGGCGAAGACAGCATCCCGCCCGTGCCGCACACCCGGCAGAACACCGAGCGCGCCGGCCGTCTCGGCGCTCCGCTCTGGCAGCTCGTCGACTTCGCCGCCGACGTGTCGCCGACCGAGCGCGCAGGCCTCGAGGCTGCATTGGAAGGGGCCGGCGTCCTCGACGCCTGGGTCACGCCGACCGGTGAGCTGCTCGCGCCGGACACCGAGGACGTCGTGCTCAGCCCGCGCGGCACAGTCGCGGGACCGAGCCTGGCCACCGCGCTGGTTCCCGCGGTGGACCGGGAAGATCCACTCGCCGACGCCATTTCCGACGAGGCGGTCGCCGGTCTGCTCGCCTCGATCGGCTTGGGTTCGATCGAGCAGGGCGACGGAAGCGAGACCTGGGTCAGCACGGCCGGCGAGTACCGGATCGGGGTACTGCGAGGCGCCTGGCACAAACCGGCCGCGGAGTACCTCGGTCGCGGTGCCCGTGAAGCCGCGCGGCGCTCCCGCCTGGTCACTTTGCGCACCGAACTAACTGGCCTGGAAGCGAAACTGGACGACCTGGTGCGGGCCCGCGGCGAGCTGAGCACCCGCCAGGTCACACTCACCGACGAAGTGTCCGGGCTGCCGTCCGACACGGCGCTACGCGACGCCCACTCCGAGGCCAAACGCCTGGCTGAAGACCTGCGTCAGCTGATGGTGAAGCAGTCGGACGCCCACGGGGCCGTGGGCACCGCGACCGAGTCCGCCGAGCTGGCAGGGGCCACGCTCGATGAGGCGGCCTCGGACACCGGCCTGCCCGCGGCCGCGGTCGAACTGGCTGAAGTAGCCCGAGGGCTGGCCGCGTACCGGATCGCGTTGGCCGGCCTCTGGCCGGTCGTCGCCGCGGTCATGGACGCCCGCCACACAGTCGAGCAGGCTGTTGATGAGCTGGCCGAGGCTGAAACAGACCTGACCGAAGCCGCGGAGCGTGCGGAAACAGCGGAACAAACCGCGGCCGCCGCGGCCGAGCATCACCAGACGCTGCGAGAAACAGTCGGCGCGGCCGTCGCCGAACTCGAAGCACACCTTGCTGAGGTCGCGGACGCCTTACGTACCAACGAAAACGATGCGACCACCGTCGGGCGTGAGCGGGACGCGGCGATCAATGCGCGAGGCAAAGCGGAAGGCCGCCGGGAAACGCTCGAAGACGAGTTACAGGTCGCGACCAACGAACGAACCGCGGCCGCCGAGTCGCTGCGACGATTCACGCTGACCGGCTTGCTCGCCGTGGCACTGCCCGAGCTGGTCGTTCCGGGTCCGGCCGAATCCTGGGCGCCCGATCCGACCGTGCGGCTCGCCCGGCGGATGAACGAGGAACTCGCCGACACCCAGGACGACGACGCCGCGTGGGATCGCGCGCAGAAACGGGTCAACGACGAACTCAAGAACCTCACCGACACCCTCTCGCGCCAGGGCAGCCGAGCGTCCGGTGATCTGCTCGAAGACGGTCTGGTGGTCGAAGTCGAGTTCCAGGGCAAGCCGTCGACGGTCCCGGAATTGACCACGGCGCTGGCCACCGAAGTCGAAGACCGGGAACGCCTGCTGAGCGAGCGCGAACGGGAGATCCTGGAGAACCACCTGGTCAACGAGGTGGCGAGCACTCTGCAGGAGCTGATCTCGGCCGCCGAGGCGCAGGTCGCGCGGATGAACGTCGAGCTGGACGAGCGCCCGACCAGCACCGGCATGCGGCTGCGGCTGGTCTGGCGGCCGCGGGAAGACGGCCCGACCGGACTGGCGGCGGCCCGCGAACGATTGCTGCGGCAGACGGCCGACGCCTGGTCCGAGGAAGACCGTGCGGCCGTCGGTGGGTTCTTGCAGGACAGGATCGCGGAAGTACGTTCTCGCGACGCGTCGGGCACCTGGCTTGAGCACTTGACCGAAGCACTGGATTACCGGAACTGGAACCGCTTCGTCATTCAACGGCACCAGAACGGCCAATGGAAACCGGCGACCGGACCAGCCTCAGGCGGCGAGCGAGTCCTGGCGGCGAGTGTGCCGCTGTTCGCTGCCGCATCGTCGCACTACGCCTCGGCCGGCAGCCCGTACGCCCCACGGCTGGTGACACTCGATGAAGCCTTCGCCGGGGTCGACGACAACGCGCGCGCGAAGTACCTCGGCCTGCTGGCGGCGTTCGATCTGGACGTGGTGATGACCAGCGAACGGGAATGGGGCTGCTACCCGGAGGTTCCCGGCTTGGCGATCTCCCAGCTGTCCCGGACCGATGACATCGCGGCAGTGCTGGTCACAAACTGGGAATGGGATGGGCACCGGCGGACCAGAGCCGAACGCGCCGAGCCTCGGCTCCTCGAAGCCGCATCCGCCATCGCCCCGGGCAGCCGCGTCCAAAGCAGCCCCGCGCAGAACGGTCTTTGGGAAGGATTCCAGGAGATCGGCTCAGTAGACTGACCCTGGTGGACCACCAGCCTTCGAGCGGGAAACCAGCTGACCTCGCCCGGCTTTCGCGGCTGCTCGGCGACGAGCTGACCTGGCTGGTCGATCGGGTCCGGCGGCGGCTCGAACGGGGAGAAACCCTGGACGCGTCCGTCACGCTCGCCGGAGCCACACCCGCTCAACGCGACGCGGCGCACCGGCTGCTCGGCCGTCGCCCGCGAGCCGGCAGCACCTTGACCGTGTCACTGCCGGCTGTCGACGACATCCTGCGTCATTCCGGCGCCAGCCCCGACGGGCTCGCTGCCGCAGTGATCGCGCTGGGCGGGCCGATCACCGACCTCGGCGCGCGCGGCGCCGCTGAAGAAGCCGCGTGGCGGAAAGCCTTCGCGCCGCTCGCCGCGGTCATCGAAATCCAGCCTGCGCTGGAAAACTGGTACGAACGCCTGCACGCGACCGGCCTGGTCCGCAGGCTGGCCGGCACGCCGGAGGTCGCGGCCCCGCTGCTGGCCGACCTCGCCAGGGTCGTCACCGAACTGCCCGCATCCGGCGAGCCATTGGGACAGCTGGCCGCGCGGACGACCCGCGATGCCCACGGACTCGATAGCGGCCGGCCCCTGACCACGCTCGCCCTCGGTGCCGCGCGCGTCCTGGCGGACGTGCCGGAGACTGCGTCGAACCGCGAAGCGTGGGCCGCCGTCGGCGTGCTGCGCGACGAAGTGTCCAGCACGGTCCTGACTCTCGGTCTTCCAGGCGATCCGGACACCGCCACCGGCCGGGCCCTTGCCGCGTTCCATTCGGCAGGCCAGCCCGTCGTGCTGACTCTTCGACAGTTGGTCCGCGACGCGCCCCGCTTGACCGACCGCATCGTGTCGATCTGCGAAAACCCAGTGGTCGTCACGACCGCGGCCGACCGCCTCGGCCAAGCCTGCCCACCGCTGGTCTGCACCTACGGTCAGCCCGGCGCGGCGGTGCTGCTCCTTCTTCGGGCGCTGGCCGACGCCGGTGCCGAGCTTCGTCACCACGGGGACTTCGACTGGGGCGGAATTCGCATCGCCAACGTCCTGTTCGACCGTCTGCCTGTCCGGCCTTGGCGGTTCGATGCCGCTGCCTACCGGGCCGCCGCCGCTGCGCACCCCGGCGCCACCCTGACTGGCACCCCCGTCGCCGCGAACTGGGATCGTGAGTTGACGACCACGATGATCGAACTGGGCCGGAAAGTGGAAGAAGAACTCGTCCTCGACCAGCTCGTCGAAGATCTCACTCGGTCGGCTTAGGGATGTCGAAGTAGCTGGACAACCGCACAGCCGGGGCGTACTCACCCTTCACCTTCACGCGGCCGGTCACGAACATCGTTGCGACAGCGGCGTTGCCCGTGGCCATGCGGATGAAGTCGTCGACAGACAGGGTGATTGTCGTGTCCGGTGTACGAGATAGGTCGGTGCTGGAAACGCACAGGCCGTCTTCGATCACTGTCTGGAAACGGTCGTAGCCGTCTTCTGATTCGGCGCCGGAAAAGCGCCAGGAAACGACAACGTTGACGTAGCGGGCGCGGGCCGGGAGGAAATGCTCGGACATTCTGCGGAAAATCTCGTCCAGGAACACCGAGCGTAGCTCCGCGTGGTCCGCGATCGCCTTCAATTGCTCTCGGGAGGAGTGGGCCACAATGTCGACCAAGACCTGGGTGGAGAGGGCGCTCAGTTCGATGCCGGCGCCCGCGTTTCCCAGCATGTGCAAGGTTTCCAGGACCTGCACGAACTGGTCCGGGGTCAGCTTCGACAGCTCCAGCTTCCGCGCGAAACCGTTGACCGCGTGGCCTGAGGCCGACGAAGCGGACGGGCGGGAGAATCGACGCCACCGGATACGGGACACGGAAAAGGAGTGTAACGGCTCAAGCCGGTTTGGGAAGGTCGAAATAGCCGACCAGGCCCGCCGCGAATGCGAGATCGCCTTTCACCTTGATCTTCCCGGTCACGAACAACACCGCGGGCGTGGCCTGGTGGGTGATGATGCGGAAGAAGTCCGTCGGGGCGACCGTGATCGTCACGCGCGGCTTCTCCTTCATCTCACGCGAAACCGTGCAGGCGCCCCGCGAGATCACCGTCTCGTAGCGGTCGTAACCGCCGTCGCCCGCTCCGCCGGACAGGCGCCAGTGCACCACCGCGTGCAACGACCGCGCACGGTCCACCCGGATGTGCGCCCCCATGCGCGCGAAGATCTCGTCCAGCACCCGCTCGCACAGCACGCGCTCGGCGACGACGGCCTCCAGCTGCGCACGCGACGCGCGCGCCACGAGGTTCGCGAAGCGCGTCGGGTCCACCTTCGTCAGGGAGAACGCCGGCGCCGTTTCCGCCAGGCGGATCAGCGTCGCCAGCAGCCGGCGGAAGTCGTCTTTGCCCAGTTCACGGGGGTCGACGGCGTCGGCCAGCTCGTTGACGTCCAGTGCGCCGACCTCCGGGCCCAGCCCGTCGACGCGGTCCAGCGCGTCGAGCAGCGCCGTACCACGCAGGTTCGCCAGATCGGTGTCCTCGGCCATGCGCCACCCCGTTCCCCTCGGCTACAGCGTAAGGCTACCCGCGAGTAGGTAAGCGGGCAAGAACGCGCCGACCACGGCGGCAGGTAGCGTCTCGTGCTGGCGAAAGGGAGGTCGGAGTGCCCGACGAAGAGCAGCGCCCGCCCGAGCGGGCCCGGCGGCTACCGCGCGCCGTGCGCGAGCGGCAGATCCTGGACGCCGCGGTGCAGGTGTTCTCGCGCCACGGCTACCACTCGGCGTCGATGGACGAGATCTCCGAGGTCGCCGGCGTCTCCAAGCCGATGATCTACACCTACCTCGGCTCCAAGGAAGACCTGTTCGGCAAGAGCATCCAGCGCGAGGCGACGCGGCTGCTCGAGGCCATCCAAGCCGGCGTCCAGCCCGACCTGCCACCGGACATGCAGCTCTGGCACGGGCTGCGGTCGTTCTACCGCTTCGTCGCCGAATACCGCGAATCGTGGACGGTGCTGCACCGGCAGGCGCTGACGGTCGGCGGCGCGTTCGCCGCCGAGATCACCGCCATGCGCACCCGCGCGATCGAGCTGGTCGCCGCGCTGGTCGTCTCCGCCGGCACCCGCAAGGGCCTGGCCCAGCAGGCCGAGTTCTCCGGCGCCGGGCTGTCCGCCGCGCTGGTCGGCGCCGCGGAATCACTCGCAGACTGGGCGCTCGACCACCCCGAGATCTCCGACGGCGTGCTCGCGTCCTGGCTGATGAACCTGGTCTGGCTCGGCTTCAACGACCTCGTCGAGGGCAAGGTCTGGAAGCCGCTGCCCGGCGAAACCGCGTCAGAGGGCTGAAATCGTCCCGTCCAGGTGCGGCTTGGGCTTGCGCGCATTCCACAGCTCGAACGCCCAGCCGTCGTCCGTCGGCCAAGTAGTGAAAGCCGCCTTCGCGGGCAGCAGCACGGGCTGCTTGAACCGCACGTCGATGGTGAACGCCGACGGCAGCCGCCCCTCGAACGCCGCCAGCGCGTGCGCCTTCGTCCACATGCCGTGGGCGATCGCCGCGGGGAAGCCGAACAGGCGCGCGCTCAGCGGGTGCAGGTGGATCGGGTTGCGGTCGCCGGAGACCTCGGCGTAACGACGGCCGATGTCACCCGGGATCGCCCAGATCGCGTTGGGCGTCGGCGGCGCGAGCTGCTCACGCGGCCCCGACGGGCCCGAGCCGCCGCCCCGGCGCAGATAAGTCGACACGTCCGTCCACACCGTCTCGGCGCCGACGGAAACCTCGCTGATCACGTCGAACTGGCGCCCCTTCTCGTGCGGACGCAGGTTTTCCGCGCGCACGCGCACGGCGAACACCTCGCCGAGCCGCAACGGCCGGCGCTGCGTGATCCGGTTGGCCACGTGCACCATGCCGAGCAACGGGAACGGGAACCCCGGCTCGGTCATCAGCGCCATCTGCAACGGGAACGCGAGCAGGTGCGGGTACGTCGCCGGCAGCTCGTCGCCGAAGCGGAAGCCGCAGACCTGGTTGTACGCGGCCACGTGCGCCGGGTCGACGACCACGCCGGAGCGCACCAGCTCGAGGTCCGGCAGCGTCGAGCCGCCGCCGCGGCGCAGCAGCGCCTTCGGGTACAGCGTCGCCAGGCTGGGCGAGCTGCTGAGTTCACGCACGGCCACGGTTCACGCCCCCAGCAGGGCCTGGCCGCAGACGCGGACCACGTTGCCGTTGACCGCCGCCGACGCCGGATTCGCATACCAGGCAATGGTTTCCGCGACGTCCACCGGCAGCCCGCCCTGGCCGAGGCTGGACAGCCGCCGCCCGGCCTCGCGGATGAACAGCGGCACGGCGGCCGTCATCTTGGTCTCGATGAACCCCGGCGCGACGGCGTTGATCGTGCCGCCGTACTCCGCGAGCTGCGGCGCGCCGACGTTCACCATGCCGATCACACCCGCCTTCGACGTCGCGTAGTTCGTCTGGCCGACGTTGCCGGCGATGCCCGCGATGGACGAGACGCCGATGATCCGGCCGTTGGCCTTCAACACCTTGTCCGCGAGCAGCTTGTCGTTGACCGCGAGCTGCGCGGCGAGGTTCACGGTGAGCACGGCGTCCCAGCCGGATTCGGCCATGTTGCCGAGCGTCTTGTCCCGCGTGATGCCCGCGTTGTGCACGACGACGTCGACGCCGTCGTGTCGGCTGGAGAGGTACTCGGCGAGCTTGGCCGGCGCGTCGGCCGCGGTGATGTCGAGCTGCAGGGCCGAGCCGCCGATCCGGTTGGCCACCTTGGACAGGTCCGCGCCCTGCGCCGGGATGTCGAGGGCGACGACGTGCGCGCCGTCGCGGGCCAGCGTCTCGGCGATCGCCTCGCCGATGCCGCGGGAGGCGCCCGTGACCAGCGCGACCTTGCCTTCGAGCGGCTTCTCCCAGTTCGACGGCGCCTCGGCGGCCACCGCGTGCGTGCCGACCCGGATTACCTGCGCGTCCACGAAGGCGGACTTCGCGGATAGCAGGAAGCGAAGCGTCGACTCGCTCGCTTCTTCGGCGCCTTCGGCGACGTACACGAGCTGCGCGGTCGCGCCGCGCTTCAGCTCCTTGCCGACCGAGCGCACGAAACCTTCCAACGCCCGCTGCGCGATCCGCTCCCGGCCCTCGGCCAGCTCCGGCGGCGTGCCGAGCACGACCACACGCCCGGACGCGCCGACCTTGCGGATCACCGGGTGGAAGAAGCGGTAGACCTCACGCAGCTCGGCCGGGTCCTTGACGCCGGTGGCATCGAAGACCAGCGCCGCGTGCCGCTCGACGGGCGCGGTGACCACCTCGATGCCGGCGCCGGCGAGTTGGCTCTTAAGGGTTTTCTCCAGCCGTCCGCCGGGCGCCGCGCCGACGAGTGCGGGACCCTCGAGGGCGAGCTGACCAGGCCAGTACCGGCGGAGGGTGGCCGGGCTGGGCAGGCCGAGCTTCGGCACCACGAACTTCCCCAGCGGGGTTTTCGTGAACTGCTGGTACCTGTCAGCCATCGAATGCCTCCCGTGCCGTCTGCGTCACGTCGCAGTCTAACCTACTGGCTAGTAGGTTACAGTGTGAGAGGGACGACTTGAGAGAGGTGGACGTCATGGCGACCAGAAAAACCGCCGCGGTGCGCAGGGTCGCGATCGTCGGCGGGAACCGGATTCCCTTCGCGAGGTCGAACGGCCCGTACGCGAAGGCGTCGAACCAGGACATGTTCACCGCCGCGCTCGACGGCCTGGTCAGCCGCTTCTCCCTGCAGGGCGAGCAGATCGGCGAGGTCGCCGCCGGCGCCGTGCTCAAGCACTCGAAGGATTTCAACCTGGCCCGCGAAAGCGTGCTGGGCAGCCGCCTCTCGCCCGCGACGCCCGCGTCCGACGTGCAGATGGCGTGCGGCACCGGGCTGCAGGCCGTGATCACCGTGGCGCACAAGATCGCGCTCGGCGAGATCGACTCGGCGATCGCGGGCGGCGTCGACACCACCAGCGACGCGCCGCTGGCCGTGAACGACGACCTGCGCAAGGTCCTCGTGCAGTTCAACGCCGCGAAGACGCTGGGCGACCGGCTCAAGCTCGTCGCGAAACTGCGGCCGGGCCACATCGTGCCGGAGATCCCGCGCAACGCCGAGCCGCGCACCGGCCTTTCGATGGGCGAGCACGCGGCGCTGACCGCGAAGGTCTGGGAGGTCACGCGCGAGGCGCAGGACGAGCTCGCGGCGGCCAGCCACCAGCACCTCGCGGCGGCTTACGACCGGGGCTTCTTCGACGACCTGGTCACGCCGTTCCTCAAGCTCTCGCGTGACCAGAACCTGCGGCCGGAGTCCAGCGTCGAGAAGCTGGCGAAGCTCAAGCCGGTGTACGGCGGCCCGGACGGCACCATGACGGCGGGCAACTCGACGCCGCTCACCGACGGCGCGTCGACCGTCCTGCTCGCGACCGACGAGTGGGCGAAGGCGCACAAGCTGCCGGTGCTGGCGTACCTGACGTTCACGCAGACCGCGGCCGTCGACTACGTGCACGGTGACGAGGGGCTGCTGATGGCGCCCGCGTACGCCGTGCCCCGAATGCTCGCGCGAGCGGGACTTTCGTTGCAGGACTTCGACTTCTACGAGATCCACGAGGCGTTCGCCTCACAGGTGCTCGCCACGCTCAAGGCGTGGGAGGACCCGGCGTTCGCCAAGGAGAAGCTCGGCCTGGACGAGCCGCTCGGCTCGATCGACCGGAGCAAGCTGAACGTCAACGGCTCGTCGCTGGCCGCGGGGCACCCGTTCGCCGCGACCGGCGGCCGGATCGTCGCCACACTGGCGAAGCTGCTGGACGAGAAGGGCTCGGGCCGCGGCCTGATCTCGATCTGCGCGGCCGGCGGCCAGGGCGTCACCGCGATCCTGGAAAAGTAAGCCACCGCACGAAAAACGGGCCGCACTCACGCTGGGGTGCGGCCCGTTTTCGCGGGTCAGTGGGTGAGCGCCTTCTCGGCCTTCTTGCTCAGCTTGTCGGCGCGCTTGCTCGCCTTCTTGCCCAGCTTGTCCGCGCCCTGGCCGGCCTTCTTGGCGGCCCGGCGGGCGCGCCAGCCCAGCGACGGCTTGCCCGCGGTGTCGCCGGCGGCGAGCAGCAGCCCGCCGGCCAGGCTCGCGTTCTTGAGGAACTGCACCTGCTGCGCCTGCTTCTCGGCGGGCTCCTTGCTCTCCCAGAACCGGTGCGCGGCCAGCGTGGTCGGCAGCAGCGTGCCCAGCAGCGCCAGCGACGCGAGCCGCGGCGCCTTGCCCGAAGCCAGCGCGAGGCCCGCGCCGATCTTCACCACCGCGTCGATGCGGACGAGCGTCGCCGGGTCGCGCGGCACCTGCTCCGGCACCAGGCCCTCGACCTTGTCGAACACGTCAGTGAGGAAGGGTTCAACCGCCTTCGCGTGCCCCTGCGTGTCACGGAGCATGCCGATACCGCCGTAGATGAAGATCGACGCGAGCAGTGGACGGGCCACCCGACGCAGTATCACGGTCGTCGCCTTTCCTGGGATGTCGGCTGTGTGCTGGTCAAACTTACGCCTGGGTTTCCCCGTGGGCCCGCCGCCGAACCGCGCTAGCGGCGCATACGTGAATATCGCGTTTTTCCTAGATTCCCTCAGATGACGGTAGGCGGGAACCCGGGCGGCCGCGCCTTCGTCGGAGAGGTCGCTGGGGGTAGGGATGGACGGGGCTGCAGACCCGGCCATCCCTCGTGACCAGCCACGGGAGCACCCTGCCCGGCGGAAGCCCTCGACCGGGTGGCCGGCGACACGCCCTAGCGATGTATGGCCGAATATCGGCCCCGTCCTAGATACGTCGATACGGTGGCAGAGTGGACCCCATCCGCAATCCCTTCGCCCCCGGCGCCGGACAGCGGCCGCCGGAGCTGGCGGGGCGGGAGCGCGAGCTCAAGGCCTTCGAGGTGGTGCTCGAGCGGGTGGCCCGCGGCCGTCCCGAGCGCAGCCTGGTGCTGACCGGGCTGCGGGGCGTCGGCAAGACGGTGCTGCTGGGGGAGCTGCGGTCGATGGCCGTCCGGCACGGGTGGGGCGCCGGGAAGATCGAGGCGCGGCCGGACGCCGAGCTGCGGCGGCCGCTGTCCGCCGCGCTGCACCGCGCCATCCGGGACCTCGCCGTGCGGCACCGCGCGCCGGACCGGGTCGAAGAGGTGCTGGGCGTGCTCAAGGCGTTCGCGCTGCGGGCCAACAAGTCGGACGCCAAGCTGCGCGACCGCTGGCAGCCCGGCATCGACGTGCCCGCCGCGCAGGGCCGCGCGGACTCCGGCGACATCGAGATCGACCTGGTCGAGCTGTTCACCGACGTCGCGGACCTGGCCGCGGACGTCGGGACCGGAGTGGCGCTGCTGATCGACGAGATCCAGGACCTGCAGCCGGACGACGTCTCGGCGCTGTGCGCGGCGTGCCACGAGCTGTCGCAGTCCGGGGCGCCGCTGGTGGTCGTCGGGGCGGGGCTGCCGCACGTGCCGGCGGTGCTGTCCGCGTCCAAGTCGTACTCCGAGCGGCTCTTCCGCTACGCCCGGATCGACCGGCTCGAGCGCGAGGACGCCGACCTCGCCGTGATGGCGCCGATCGAACGCGAAGACGCCGGGATCGAGCCGGAAGCCCTCGACGCGCTGTTCGACGCGTCGGGCGGTTACCCCTACTTCATCCAGGCCTACGGCAAGGCCGCCTGGGACGCCGCGCCCGCGGACCCGATCACGGTCAAGGACGTGCAGGTCGCCGCGCCGGAAGCGGAGGCCGAGCTGGCCGTGGGGTTCTTCGGCTCGCGGTACGAGCGCGCGACCCCGGCCGAACGCGAGTACCTGATCGCGATGGCCGAGCTGACCCAGGGCCGCGACGAGCCCGCCGGCACCGCCGACGTGGCCGTTTACCTGGGGCGCAAGCCTTCCTCGCTGTCGCCGGCTCGCGACAACCTGATGAAGAAGGGTCTGGTCTTCTCCGCGGAGCGCGGCCAGATCGCCTTCACCGTGCCGCACTTCGGCCACTACCTGCTCGGGCGCGACTGAGCGCTCCGCCGCCCCTCGATAGCACTCGCTACCGCGCACTGCCCTCTAGAACTCACTACCGTTCTATGACGCCGCCTAGATGTTTATAGCGATTTTGCTAGATAGCCCTAGGCAGTGCTAGCGCGTTAGCCGCGAGTGATCGGCGACACGGAATCTGTCCGGCCGTCACCCATTCGCCACCGTTGATTCATCGGCGAGTGCGCCGCATCACCGATGATTCGTTGGCGATCTTGTGAAAAAAGGTGCATACTTAAGGCACAACAACCGAAGACCTCCTAAGGGGATGCAGAAACCAATGAGCAACATCGCCGCCAAGCTCCGTGCCCGCCGCGCCGAGGTTCGTACTCGCCGGGCGCTGAACCGGGCGATCGACACCGCGGCCACCTCTACGGTGCGCCAGGAGCTCATCGCCCTCGCCCAGGCTCGTCAGCCGTTCATGCGCTGACCGAGCACACCCAGTTGGTGTGTCACCCACGTAGGTGACCTACACCACAGAGTGCTGTGGGTGTAACGCCGCGCTGAGTAGCGCCGATACCCACTACGACCCCGTGATGCTGGCGGACCCCCGACCTGGCAGCATCACGGGGTTTCCACATGTCCGGGCCCTGTTGCCCACTCCCCGAAAACCCTTGCGGCAAACGGCCTATCGCGCGATGCTTGACCGAGTCAACGAATCCGTTGAGGTGGTCAATGAACAACTCGCGCCTGACCGACCGCGTCGACACGGTGCGCGCGTTCAACCGGCTGTACACCGGCGTGATCGGCATCCTCGACGAGGGGCCGGCCGACGCCGAGTACTCGCTGAGTGAAGCCCGGGTGCTGTTCGAACTGGCCCAACAGGACCAGCTTCACGTCAGCGACCTGCGCAAACGCCTTGATCTCGACGCCGGTTACGCCAGCCGCCTGCTCGCCCGGCTCGAGGGCCGCGGCCTGCTCGTGCGCGAGCGGAGCGGCACCGACGCCCGTCGCCAGCTCGTTTTCCTCACCGACGAGGGCCGGACCGCGTTCGCCGATCTCAACGACCGGTCGACGCGGCAGATCGGCGGCCTGCTCGAGCGGTTCCCGGACGAGGACCAGCGCCGGCTGCTCGGCGCGATGAAGACCATCACGGCCCTGGTCGACGAGCGGGAGCCAGATCACACGATCGTGTTACGCGCCCTACGTCCGGGTGACCTTGGCTGGGTCGTGCACCGGCACGGCACCCTGTACGCGCGCGAGTACGGCTGGGACGAGCGCTTCGAGACCATCGTCGCCCGCGTCGTCGCCGATTTCGCCGAGGGCCGCGGCAATCCGCGGCAGGCCGGCTGGATCGCCGAGCTGGACGGCGAACGCGTCGGCAGCATCTTCTGCATGCCGGGCCCCGACGAGCGAACGGCCAAGCTGCGGCTCCTCCTGCTGGAGCCGGCCGCGCGCGGCCGCGGCGTCGGCAAGCGGCTGGTGCGCGAGTGCATCGAGTTCGCCCGCGCGCACGGTTACGCGGCCATGGAGCTGTGGACGGTGTCCGTGCTCGACGCCGCCCGCGGCATCTACCAGCGCGCGGGGTTCGAGCTGGTCGGCGAGGAGCCGACGGACGACTTCGGGCCGACCGTGACGAGTCAGACCTGGCGGCTGGAGTTGTAGATGTTCGTTGTGTACTGCGCCGTCTGCGAGCGCCGCACGCTGCTGGGCGTCGACGAGGTCGACTGGGTCGAGAACCTGACCCGCGGCATGATCTCCGTGTCCGGCCGGTGCCCGCGGGGCCACGACGTGGTCGTGCTGACCGGCGACGCGTTCACCCCGCACGAGGACCCGCGGTACTTCGGCCCGGCGCCGCGGGTGTGGACGAAACCGGTGGCCCGGCTGCGCGGCTGGCTGCGCGGCCGGTTCGAGCTGAGCCGCGACCTGCCCGGGCCGTTCTACCGCTTCTGAGCTACCGCGTGCTGGCCTACCGCTTCTGCCGGCCCATCAGGTAGAACTCGGCGTTCGGCTTGAGCGCGGTCAGGTGCGCGAGCCGGTTGGACATCGCGAACAGCGCGGTGATGGCGCCGACGTCCCAAATCTCCTCCTCGGTCAGCCCGGCGTCCCGCGCCGCCTCGAGGTCGGGCTCGCCGAACAGCGCGGAGTCCTGCGCGAGCGCCAGCGCGAGGTCGACGATCGCGCGGCCGCGCTCGTCCAGCTCGACCTGCCACGGGTTGCTCGACACCCGGTCGGCCAGCTCGGGGTCCTTCGCGCGGATCCGCAGGATCGCCCCGTGCGCCACCACGCAGTACGTGCAGTGGTTGGCCCCGGACGTCGCGACGACCACCAGCTCGCGCTCGGCCTTGGTGAGTCCGCCCTCGCGTTCCATCAGCGCGTCGTGGTAGTCGAGGAACGCCCTCAGCTCGGCCGGCCGGTGGCCCAGGGCGCGGAAGATGTTGGGCGTGAACCCGGACTTCTCCGCGACGGCGCCCACTCGCTCGCGCAGGTCTGCTGGCAGGTCTTCGAGTTCCGTCACCGGGAACCGGCTCACCGCGTCGCTCATGGCTCCACGCTAACCCGTGCGTTCCGGCCCCGAGCCCGCCCCGATGCGCCAAAGTGGGTTGGTGACCGCCGACGAGCCGCGCCCGACCCTGCGCCCCATCCCGCGCTGGGTGATCTCGGCCGGGCTGCCGGTGATGGTGCTGGTCGCGGTGGCGGTGACCTGGCTGCTGCTCGCGTTCGCCCTCGGCGGCGACCAGCTGGACGCCATCCGCACCGGCGGCACGCTCGGCGTCGGCCTCGGCGGCGCGGTCGCGTTGTGGCTGGCGGTGCGCAAACAGCGGTCGACGGAGCTGGACCTGCTGCAGAAGTACGAGGCGCACCAGCTCGCGGAGCGCGCCGCGGCCCACACGGAGAAGGTGGCCGCGGAGAACCACGCGCACCAGCTGCGCCTCGCCGCCGACGCCCACGAGGACGCGACGGCCCGGCGGATCACCGAGCTGTACGGCAAGGGCGTGGACCAGCTCGGTTCGGACAAGGCGCCGGTGCGGCTCGGCGGGCTGTATGCGTTGGAACGGCTTGGCCAGGACAGCGAGGATCCGCGGCTGCGGCAGACGATCGTGAACGTGATCTGCGCGTACCTGCGGATGCCGCCGGCGGGGGAGCCGCGGCAGGAGAGCGAGGTTCGCCTTACCGCGCAACGACTTCTCGAGCACCACACGCGCCCCGGCTCGGTCAGCACCTTCTGGCCGGACATCGACCTGGACCTCACCGGCGCGGAGCTGGCCGACGTCGATCTCAGCCAGTGCCGGCTCCGGACGATCCGGCTGCGCTCGGCGGACCTCAACGGCCCGGCCTCCTTCCAGAGCGCGCAGTTCACCGGCAAGGCGGACTTCACCGCCGCCGAGTTCGACCGGCCCGCCCGCTTCGACGGCGCGCGGTTCGAAGGACCGGCGACGTTCGGTTATGCGAGCTTCGCGGACGACGCCGAGTTCGAAGATGCCGTCTTCGCCGGCGAAACCTCGTTCTCGGCCGCCGAATTCGAACGGGGAGCGATCTTCCGGCGCGCCGAGTTCGGCGGCATCGGCAGCTTCGTGAGCACGAGGTTCGGGGACTACACGACGTTCAACCGCGTGGCCTTCGCGCAGCTCGCCGAGTTCGAGGCGGCTTCCTTCGCGGGGTACGCGGGGTTCCGCCGTACCCACTTCGCGGTCCACGCCAACTTCACGCGCGCCGAGTTCGGCGGAGACGTCGTCTTCGACGAAGCGACCTTCGCCGGACCGCCGGACCTCGGCCGGGCGAAGGTGCGAGCCGATCGGGAGGGTCCCGTGTCCTGCTCCTGGCCGCTGAGCTGGGCCGCGCCCGGGCTCGACGCCGCGGGACCGTGGGCCCGGTTGATCCAGGAGACCCCGGCGCCGGACGCGCACCCGTGAGGAGTTAGGTGTCCTCGTGGACTGGACCGCATACGTGGACGGTTACTGCGAGCGCCTCGCGCCCGGCCTGTGGGGCGAGCCGCTGAACGACGTCACCAACCTGGCGTTCCTGGTCGCGGCGGCCGCGGTCTGGTGGCGGGCCCGCGGCGCGCGGACGGGCCGCACGCTCGCGGTCCTGATCGGGCTGGTGTTCCTGGCCAGCACGGTGTTCCACCTGACGGCGACGCGCTGGGGCGGGGCCGCCGATTCCGGGTTCATCCTCGTGTTCGTCCTGTACTACGCGGCGATGTTCCCGCACGTCTTCCTACGGGTGCGGCTGAAGCTGTCCTGGCTCGCGGCGCCCGCGTTCGTGGCGCTCACCGTCGCCATGGCGGCCCTCGGCGGCGGGCTGTACCTGCCGGCGCTCGTCGGGCTGGCGGTGTTCGCCGGCGTGCTGCTGTACGCGCGAGACCCGTACTGGACGCACTTCGCGATCGCCGGCGCGCTTTTCGCGCTGTCGCTGGCGTTCCGCAGCATCGACGGCGTGGTCTGCGGCGACTTCCCGAGCGGCACGCATTTTCTGTGGCACCTGCTCAACGCGGTGGTGCTGTACGTGGTGTCGAACGCGATGATCAGCAAGGAAAAAGCCCCCTCGCCGACGTAGGCGAGGGGGCTCCTTGACTGTCCTCAGTGGACGCCGATGGGCCGCAGGTCCTTGTCGTGCTCGTCGGCGTGGTAGTCCGTCGGCTCGGTCTCGTCCGTGCCGGACTGCCACTTCAGCCGGCGCGCGATGACCGTGACGATCGCGGCGACCACGATGTTCGCGACCAGGGCCACGAAGCCCGGGTAGATCTGCACCGTCGAGCCGGCGAACGGGTGCCAGCCGAAGATCGACAGGTTGCCCATGGCCAGCGCCGAGCCGCCGAAGTGCTGCTTCCCGTTGGCCGGGTTGGGGATGCCGTACAGCATGATCAGGCCCCAGCCCATGCCCACGATCCAGCCGGCGATCAGGCCGGCCTTGTGGAACCAGCGCGTGTACAGCGCGATCGCGACCGCCGGCAGCGTCTGCAGGATCAGCACGCCGCCGATGAGCTGCAGGTCGATGGAGAACTGCGGGTCGATCAGGATGATCACCAGCACCGCGCCGAGCTTGACGACCAGCGAAGCGAGCTTGGCCTGCTTCGCCTCCTGCTTCGGCGTGGCGTCCTTGCGGATGTACTCCTTGTAGATGTTGCGCGTCCACAGGTTCGCCGCGGCGATCGACATGATCGCGGCCGGCACCAGCGCGCCGATGCCGATCGCGGCGAACGCGATGCCCGCGAACCAGTGCGCGAACTGCGAGTCGAACAGCAGCGGGACGATGGTGTTGCCGTCGGGCTTGCCGGTGGCGTTGTTCGTCAGCGGCTTGACGCCGGCGCTGATCGCCACGTAGCCGAGCAGCGCGAGCAGGCCCAGGACAAACGAGTAGGCCGGCAGCGCGACCATGTTGCGCTTGATCACGTTGCGGCCGCGCGAGGCGAGCACGCTGGTCAGCGAGTGCGGGTACAGGAACAGCGCCAGCGCCGACCCGAGCGCGAGGGTGGCGTACTGCAGCTGGTTGTTCGCGTTCAGCAGCAGCGAGCCCGCGGGCTTGCCGGTCGCCTTGCTCGGCTTGGCCAGCTGAGTCTGCGCCTGGTCGAAGATGTGCGACCAGCCGCCGAGCTTCGCGGGCAGGTAGATGATCGCCACGATGATCACGATGTAGATCAGGATGTCCTTGACGAACGCGATCAGCGCGGGCGCGCGCAGGCCCGACTGGTACGTGTACAGCGCCAGGATCAGGAACGCGACCAGCAGCGGCAGGTGCCCGACGATGCCGGAGCCGTTGATGCCCATCGTGCGCAGCACGGCCTCGAGGCCCACCAGCTGCAGCGCGATGTACGGCATGGTCGCGACGATGCCGGTGATCGCGATCAGCAGCGCGAGCGTCGGCGAGCCGAAGCGGCCGCGGACGAAGTCGGCCGGCGTCACGTAGCCACGAGACCGGCTGACCGACCACATGCGCAGCGCGGGCAGCAGGACGATCGGGTAGACGACGATCGTGTAAGGCAGCGCGTACATGCCCAGCGCGCCGGCGCTGAACACGAGCGCGGGCACGGCGACGAAGGTGTACGCCGTGTAGAGGTCACCGCCGAGCAGGAACCACGTGATCCACGAGCCGAACTTGCGGCCGCCGAGGCCCCATTCGTCGAGGTGGTCCAGGTTCGCCCCGGCCTTCCAGCGCGAGGCCACGAAGCCGAGCACGGTGACGATCAGGAAGAGGACGATGAAAACCGTCAGCTCGAGCCACTGGATGGTCATCGGGCCTCACCCTCGTCGAGGTCGTCCACGCGCAGCTCGTCCTTGCCGCCGGTGTTGCCCGGCTTCTGGCGCGTCGCCCAGTAGACGATGCCGGTGCAGAGCACACCGATCACGACGAACGCGAGCTGGAACCAGTAGAAGAACGGCATCCCGAACAAGCGCGGGCCGTCGAAGTTGAACAGCGGGGTGACCAGGATCAGCAGCGGGATGATCAACAGCAGGTTCCACGGGCTGAACTGGAACCCGCGCACCCGCCCATCCTGTTTGGCAGTGGACATCGAACCTCACCTAACACTCACGTAACACGCGACCGGGCTGACCCTAGAACTTCGGCCTCCCGGGCGTCACGCGTGTCCGATATCGATTTGATCAGCGCAGGTCACGGGCCTGACGAAGGTGGCTTTCACCGGCTTGCCGGGAAGCTGCGGGTTTCGGCGGGAGCTGTGGACAAGATCGTGGAGGACTGCCTTGTGGACGTCCTCGGGTCGGCTGGCGCGGACCTCACCGGTGCCCCACTGCCGGTAGCGGCCGGCGGGTGCGGCCCCAAGGTGTTGTGGCCCCGCCGGGTTTTCCCCAGCCGGGACCACTTTCCCACAGCTTGTGCACAGAGTTATCCACAGGCGGTGGACAACTTTCGGCTAGACTGCCGGGCATGGTTCGGGTGCCGCTGACGGAAGAGGAACGCTCACGGGGTGAGCGGCTCGGCGTGGCGCTGCGCGCGGCCCGCGGCGCACGCAGCATGGTCGACGTCGCCGCCGAGGCGGGGATCTCGGTGGAAACCCTGCGGAAGATCGAAACCGGCCGGATTCCGACCCCGGCGTTCTTCACGGTCGCCGCGATCGCGGACGCGGTGGCCATGCCGCTGGACGTCCTGCGCGAGGCCTGCTCCGAGGATGCCGGGACCGGGGAATTCTCCCAAGCCAGTTGAACGTCCTCAGCCGCGCAGGCGGTTCAGGATGTGGTCCCGATCGTTGATGTACAAGCAATCCTTCACCGGCAGGTCGAACGAATTCAGCAGCTTTTCGAAGTCCGAAAGCTCGTCCGGGGTCAGGGGCAGTTCGGCGACGGTGATGTGGGCGGCCATCGCGTCGGCCAGTTCTTCCCACTCGCCCGACCACTGGAGGCTTCGGTAGTGGGTCAGCTCGGCCGGGGTGAAGCGGTCGGCCAGCAGGCCCAGCAGGCTGTCGAGGAAGTAGCTGATGCGGTTCTCGGCCGCGTCGGCGACGGTGGGGTTCGCCGGGTCGCGCGCGGCGTCCGGGTTGCGGACCACGCCCAGACCGGTGACCGGGTATCCCGTGTGGACAAAGCCCTCGGCGTCGACCAGCACCACGACATGCACGCCGTAGCGCTCGCCGGCGCAGCGCCAGCGGCCGTTGTACTGGCGGGCCCGCGGCTCGCCCGGGTCGTTCGCGACGTCCTTGACGACCGCGATGATCTGCTCGTCGCTCCAGGCAGGCGGGAACTCGGTGGTCGCCCTGCGCCCGGTGCCCGGTGCGTGTCCGCCGCCCACCAGAACTCCTCTCGTCCGGGTGGAGCCTAACGCGCCGCGCCCGGCTCAGCCGATCAGCGAGAGCACCACGATCCCGGCCACCAGCAGGTCCGGGCCCCGGAACAGCTGCCGCGCGAGGTTCGCGGGCAGGGGACCGGCCGGGGTGTCCACAAAACCCGCGCTGCTGTAATCCACCGGTTTGCGCGTCACCGTCCGCAGCACCGCGAGCACGGCCACCGGCAACATCGTCCAGGCCAGGCCCGACACGGACGTGCCCAGCGCCAGCAGCCCCGCGCCGAGCAACACGGACCAAACGGCGGCGACCACCACCAGCGCGACGCCGTGCGTCAGCACCAGCTCGAAGTCCGACGAGCCCAGCCACCGCCGACGGCCCGGGTTGCGCCACAGCACGCCCAGCCCGGCGCCGAACGGCGTCAGCGCGACGTACGCGCCCAGCCCCACCAGCACCGCGCCCGGCAACGTCGGCACGGCGACATGCCCGACCGCCACGGCCAGCGCCACCAGCAGCAACGCGCCCAGATACCGCGACCGCCCGACGACGCCCGCCCAGGCCAGCCGCAGCGCCGACGGGTGACGCAGCGACCACGAGCCGGCCGGCGCCGACTCCGGCAGCATCATCATCGGGTCGAGGAAGGTGACCGCGACCGAGCGCAGCACCCGCGCGTTCCAGCCGTCGAGCAGCACCGCGCGGCCCGCCCGCGTCACCGCCCCGCCGCCGAACGCCAGCGCCACCGCGCACAACAGCACCGCGCCGCCGACGTACTGCACCGGCGACGGCCCGAGGCGCGCCGCCGCGATCGCGACCCCCGCGACCGCCAGCACCAGCGGCCCCGCCGGGTCGACGCGTAACGCGGTGCGCCGCGCCGTCGCGAAGGCCAGCACGGCGCTCCCCACGATCAACGCGAACCCCGCGCGCCACAGGTCCGGCCCACCGCCGCCGACGGCCAGCATCAGCGCGGCCACGTACGCGACCACCGCGACGAACCCGGTCAGCGCGCCCGCGAACCGCGCCGCCACCACGCGACGACGGTCGACGCGCGCGAAGTCCATCCACGTCAGCTCGGCCGGCTCGGCCCACACGAAGCCGCGGCGAAGGAGGCTGCGCCAGCCCACGGCACAGCACAGCAGCACCAGGCCCAGCACCGCCGGGAAGTCCACAGGGGACTGTCCGAACAGGACCCGATGCCAGGAGTCCGTGCGGAAGAACGCGGTGAACAGGAAGCCGCCGCCGAAGATCAGCACAAACGTGGCGCTGTCGCCGCTGAACACCCCGCCGAACCGTTTACGGCCGGGCACGCGCAGGCGGACGCCGAGGCTCACCACAGTTCGAGCACGCTGTCGGCCGCGTCCAGCAACGGCTGGTGGTGCGTGGCCACCACCACGGCCGCGCCCGCCGCCGTCGACCGGCCGATCAGGTCCACCAGCCACTCCTTGCCCGCCGTGTCCAGCGCGCGCTCCGGCTCGTCGAGCAGCAGCACCCGGTGCGGGCGCGCGGTGACGCCGAGCAGGAGCAGCCGCCGCCGCTGGCCCGCGGAGAAGTGCCCGGCCGTGACGCGGGCGCGCTCGGCCAGGCCCGCGTCGGCCAGCAGCGCGTCGAAGTCGCCGAGGTCCTCGCCGAACGAGCCGGCCAGCAGCTCGAGGTGCTGTACCGGGGTCAGCTCGGCGAAGAAGTCCGAGTCGTCGAACAGCACGGACACCTTGCGGCGGAAGTCGAGGCTGCGCTCGTCCGGCTTCCGGCCGTCGATCAGCACCCGTCCGCGCTGCGGCTGCTGCATGCCGTACAGGCACCTCATCAACGTCGACTTGCCGACGCCGTTCGGCCCGACCAGCACCGCGCACTCACCGGGGTCGACCGAGAAGTCGAGGCCGTCGAGCAGCCAGAGATCGCCCGCCTTCACCCCGATCCCGCGCGCGTCGATCATCGGCCGTGCAGCAGCTCGACGACGGGCGCGAACGCCTCCGAGTTGGGCTCCAGCACCGTGAAGTACGAGATCCCGAACCGCTCGCGGTGCGCCACGAGCTGCTCCGCGATCTCCTCGGGGGTGCCGATCAACGCAGTCGGCGCGGCGGCCAGCTCGTCGAGCGTGAGCGCGCCCCTGACCTGCTCGTGCAGCTGAGCCATGGCCCGCTGCCGGTCGTCGGTCACGATCACGAAGTGGGCGAGCAGGTTGAACTCGGCGGTGCGATCACCCAGCCGCTCGCTGACGAAACTGACGCGCTCGGAGATCCCGTCCGGCGCCGCGGGCACGAGCCCGGACCCGTCCGGCACCTTCGCGGTGCCGGTGAACGCGATGATGTCGGCATGCTCGGCGGCGAGGGTGAGCACCCGGTCGCCGCGGCCGCCGATCATCAGCGGCGGGCCGCCCGGACGCACCGGCGCGGGCTGGTGCTCGGGGTCGGCGTAGAGCCGCTTCAGCTCCTTGATCGTGTGCTCGAGGTGGTCGACGCGCTGCCCGGCGCGGGGGAAGTCCAGCCCGGCCGCCTCGAACTCCGCCTTGACGTATCCGGCGCCGAGCCCCAGCTCCATCCGCCCGCCGACGAACTGGTCGGTGCCGGTGACCTCGCGCGCCAGCACCGCCGGCCGGTGGAAGCCGACGTTGAGCACGAACGTGCCCAGCCGGACCCGCTCGGTCACCTCGCCGGCGAGCACCAGGCCCGGGAACGGCGGCGCCATGCCCAGGTGATCGGCCACCGTCAGCACGTCGTAGCCGATTTCCTCGACGCGGCGGCACTTCGCCACCCAAGCTTCGCGCGAGTCCGGAAGGATCAGGTTCACGCCGAACCGGAACGGTTTCACCCCAGAAGCGGTCATGGCCCCACGCTACCGACCGGTCCGCGCGGTTTCCCGCCCGGCGCAGCACAAAGGGGACGCTCGCCACCGGTTTGGCAGCGAACGTCCCCTTTGGACATTCAGGACGTGCGAGCTCAGCCCAGGCGCTGGGCCAGCGCGTCGAGCTCGTCCCGCAGCGAGGTCGGCACCTCGCCGATCTTCGCGAACCACTCCTCGATCAGCGGCAGCTCCTCGCGCCACTCGGCCGGGTCCACCTTCAGCGCGGCCTGGATGTCCTCGGCCGGCTCGGTCAGGCCCTCGGTGTCGAGGTCGGCGGCGCTCGGCACGAAGCCGATCGGCGTCTCGGTCGCGTTGCCGCGGCCCTCGACCCGCTCGATGACCCACTTGAGCACGCGCGAGTTCTCGCCGAAGCCCGGCCACAGGAAGCGGCCGTCGTCGCCGCGGCGGAACCAGTTGACGTAGAAGATCTTCGGCAGCTTGTCCGCGTCGGCGTTCTTGCCCAGCGTCAGCCAGTGCTTGAAGTAGTCACCGGCGTGGTAGCCGAGGAACGGCAGCATGGCCATCGGGTCGCGGCGCACGTTGCCGACGGCGCCGGCCGCGGCCGCGGTGGTCTCCGACGACATGGTGGCGCCCATGAACACGCCGTGCTGCCAGTCGCGGGCCTCGTTCACCAGCGGCACGGTGGTCTTGCGGCGGCCGCCGAACAGGATCGCCGAGATCGGCACGCCCTTGGGGTCGTCCCACTCCGGCGCCAGGATCGGGCACTGCGACATCGGCGTGCAGTAGCGCGAGTTCGGGTGCGCCGCCTTCTCGGTGGAGTCCGGCGTCCAGTCCTGGTGCTTCCACGAGATGGCGTGCTCGGGCTTGTTCTCCATACCCTCCCACCAGATGTCCCCGTCGTCGGTCAGGGCGACGTTGGTGAACACGGTGTTGCCCTGCTCGATGGTGCGCATGGCGTTCGGGTTGGTGTGCCAGTCGGTGCCCGGCGCGACGCCGAAGAAGCCGAACTCGGGGTTGACCGCGTACAGCCGGCCGTCCTCGCCGAAGCGCATCCACGCGATGTCGTCACCGAGGGTTTCGGCGCGCCAGCCGGGAATGGTCGGCTGCAGCATCGCGAGGTTGGTCTTGCCGCAGGCGCTCGGGAACGCCGCCGCGACGTAGTGGACCTTGTCCTCGGGCGAGATCAGCTTGAGGATCAGCATGTGCTCGGCGAGCCAGCCCTCGTCGCGCGCCATCACCGAGGCGATGCGCAGCGAGTAGCACTTCTTGCCCAGCAACGAGTTTCCGCCGTAACCCGAGCCGTAGCTCCAGATCGCGCGCTCTTCCGGGAAGTGCGAAATGTACTTCGTCTCGTTGCACGGCCAGGCGACGTCCTTCTCGCCCGGCTCGAGCGGCGCGCCGACCGAATGCAGCGCGGGCACGAAATCGCGCTCGCTGCCGTCCGGGTTGATGAACTTGTCGAGGGCCGCCTGGCCGGCGCGCGTCATCACGCGCATCGACGCCACGACGTACGCGAAGTCGGTGATTTCCAGACCCAGCTTCGGATTCTCATCGCTGAGCGGGCCCATGCAGAACGGGATCACGTACATCGTGCGGCCCCGCATCGAGCCGCGGTACAGCTCGGTCATGGTGGCCTTCATCTCGGCCGGGTCGGTCCAGTGGTTCGTCGGGCCGGCGTCCTCCGGCCGTGCCGAACAGATGAAGGTGCGGTCCTCGACCCGGGCGACGTCGCCGGGGTCGGAAGTGGCCCAGTAGGAGTTCGGCTTGGCCTTCAGCTGCACGAAGGTGCCGGCCTCGACCAGTTCGGCGTTGATCCGGGCGGCCTCTTCGTCGGACCCGTCGACCCACACCACACGGTCCGGGGTGGTCAGCTCGGCGACCTCCCGGACCCAGGACAGCACGCCACTGTGCGTCGTCGGCGCGGTGTCCAGTCCGGGGATGGCGACTGCGGTCATCTCTACTCCTGACTTCCGACGACAAAAGAGCCCACACCTCGAACGACTGTGTTCAGGTGCGGGCCTCATTGCCGGCGACCGAATGGCTTCGCACACCGGCGGCGGACCGGTGTGCGGGTTTTTGGGATTCCTCGACTGTAGCTGGATGACCGGCAGGTAACCGAGAGCTGACCTGTTGGTTCTCTCACAAGAACGATAAGGGAATCGATTCAGTTGTCACTGAATCGGACCATGACCGGAAATCTTTTCGAGTGGCCTGAGTCGCATTCGTGACCAAAGGGCGCCGCGCCGGAAACGCGAACGGGCCCGGCGACGCCTAAACGTGGCCGGGCCCGATGTGACGGGAGTTACAGGGGGTCAGTTCGGGCTGATCCACTGCCCGGTGCCGGAGTCGATCTTCGCGACGCCGTTGAGCAGCTGGGTGCCGTCGCCGCCCCAGAGGTGGTCGCCCGCGGGGTCGGCGGGCGCCGCCGCGCCGTTGCCGCTGCCCTCTTCGGTCCACTGGCCGGCGCCGGTGTGGTCGAACGTGGTGGTGGTGCCGTCGGCGTCGATCTGCACCGCGATGTCGGCCTCGCCGTCGCCGTTGGTGTCGGTGAACGCGATCGTGCCGCCGGACTTGGTGTCGACGATCGCGGTGTCGTTGTGCCCGTCGTGGTTGGTGTCGATGGTGGCGACGCCGGCGTCGACCTCGCCGTCGGGCAGGTCGGCGTGGATGTGCCCGGTGGTCGAGTCGTCCTGGCCGGGGGAGCCGGTGCCGCCGGGGTGCCCGTCGCCGGACTCGACCCAGGAGCCGCTCGCCTCGTCGTACACGGCCTGGTCCACGACGTGGCCGGACGAGTCGAGCACCGCGTAGTGATCCGCGGTGCCGTCGTGGTCAGTGTCGATGAACGCCTGCGCGCTGCCGTCGTCGTGCTCGACGATCGCGGTGTCGGACACCCCGTCGTGGTCGCTGTCGAAGTTGACCTCGGCCTGGTACTCCTGGCCGTCGACGTGGACCGTCATCGCGTCGGTGCCGCTGGTGTCGGTGCCGCCACTCTCGTCGACCCACATGGGAAAAGCCCCCTTTTACGACCGGGTCTCACCGGCTGTTTTCGGCTGTCGAACTCCTACGACTCACGTTAGGCCGGTTCGGTTCCCGACCACAACCTGATCACGCCGTGGCCGGGGCCGCGTCACGCAGCGCGCGGATGCGGGTGAGCAGGGATTCGGCCCGGTCACGGCCCTCGGTGGCGTCGCGGAGCCGCTTGGCGACGACAGCGATCTTCTTCGCCCGCTCCTGCGCGCCCATCTTGATCGTCTTGTCGACCTCTTTCAGCTCGGCCTCGATCGACTCGATGCGCCGGGTGAGCGCCTCGTCGAGTGCCATGGACAGCTGCTGCTCCGCCTCGATGAGCTGTTCGGCGACGAGCTGGTCGAGCGTCGAGCGGGCGTCCGCGATGGCTTCGACCAGCCATTGCTTCATGTGCTGCTTGTCCGACGCGTGCTTGCGGGTGCGGGCCATCCACCAGCCCGCGCCGAGCCCGATGATGATCGTCGCGGGCAGCACCACCGGGTTGAGGATGGCGACGCCGGCCAGCGGGAGCGCGGCGATCTTGGCCCCGCCGACGCCGCCGGAGATGCCCATGAAAACGAGCAGTTTGTCCTCGGCCGTCGGCGGTTTCTTGTCCGGCGGGCGCAGCACCACGGGCGGACCGCCGGCCCGCGCGAACTGCGCGCGGATCACGTCCAGCTCCTCGGCGGAGAACAGCTCCGACAGCGCCACGTTCGTGACGTGGTTGAGGCGCTGGGAAAGCAGCATCGAGATCCGTTGCGAAGTCGTCTGCAACGCGATGTCCACCTGCTGCGGCAACGCGGCCAGCTCGTCGCGTTTCGCGCCCTCGATGCGCTGGCGGAAGTGCGTCTGCGCGTCCCGCATCTCGCGGCTGCTCTCGTGGCCGACCTCGACGCGGGTGCGCTGGACCTCGCCGCGCAGCTTGAGCTGCCAGCCCCGGGTCGACGTGCGACGCTCGGCCTGCAGCTGGTCACGGCGTTCGCGCAGCTGCTCCGCCTCGGCCTCGCCCGCGGACAGCGCGCGGCTCTCCGCCTGCAATTTCGCCTTGATCTCGCCGAGCGCGCTGGACAGCGCCCGCAGCGTGTTGGCCTCGGCGAGCATGGCCGAACGGCCGACCAGCAGCTCCTGCAACGCGACCTGCACCGTCGCGACGCCGGACTTCTCCCGCAGCATCGCGGCCACCTGCTCGTTCGGCGCCTTCGCGGCCGTCTCGAACACGCGCGCCGAAACGGGGTGGAAGACGGCGTCGGCGAACCGCGGCGCGTGCTGGGCCAGCAGCTGCTTGTCGGCCTCCAGGATCTCCCGCCAGCCGCGGAACATGTCCACCTTGGCCAGCACGAACAGCACGGTCTCGACGCGCTCGCCGACGTCGCGGAGGAACTGCAGCTCGGTGGAGGTGAACGGCGCCGACGCGTCGACCACGAACACCAGCGCGGTCGCGCCCGCCGCGGCCTCCTTGGCCAGCTCGCCGTGCAGCGAGTCCAGCCCGCCGACGCCCGGCGTGTCCACGACCGTCACGCGTTCCAGCAGCGGCACCGGGCCGCTGACCTCGACGTACCGCGGCGGGAGCTGGCCGGCCGGCAGCTCGTGCGTCGCCGAAACCCAGTTCACCAGCTCACGCAGGTCGATCGGCACGGACGCGAACTGGCCGGGGTAACAGGCCTGCGCGCCCCACGCCTCGGCGTGCTCGAACACCAGGTACGTGGCGGTGGCCACGTCAGCGTCCACAGGGGACAGTCCGGGGCTCGCGAGCAGGGCGTTGACCAGTGAGCTCTTGCCCCGGTTGGTCTCGCCGACCACCACGACGGACGGCTTCTTCGGCCGCGCCCTGCGGACCTCTTCGACCCACTTGGCAGCCTGCGGGTCGGCCTCGCGGACGACGGTGGTCAGCTGCTCACGCGCGGCCTGGACCTGCGCGGGCAAGGCGGGCGCGGTCATGGGACCCGCTTCGCGTACACGGTGACGATCGGCGCGCGCAGCAGACGCTCGTGATCGGCGAACCCGGTCACCTCGGTCTCGGCGACCACGCCGTCGAGCGCCGGGTCGTCGGTCGTGACCGCGCCGCCCGCCTCGTGCCGGGCCGGGTCGAAGCGCTCGCCGTCCGGGCGCAGCGCGTGCACGCCGATGCCGGCCAGTCCGTGCTCCAGCCGCTCGACCACCCCGCCGCTGCGGGCGCGGTCCAGCGCGTACAGGCACAGCTGGATGAGGGCCTGGCGGTCGGCCAGCGCTCGCTCGAGTTCGTCACTGGGGGCAGCTACGACGTCCACACCGGTGTTCGACGCGGCCTCCCCGGCCGGGGTTCCCTCGGCGACGGGGTCACCGTCGGGATCAACGCCTTTACTGCGAAACCAAGCCAAAACCCTCACCCCTGGTCGTCGGCCGAGCCGCCCGGACGGATTCCACCAGTCTGGGGCAGCGGGCCGCCACCCGGGGGCGGAACGGGGCAAAGGACCCGTTCCAGCAGCAGCCGCAACACCGCCTGCTCGTGCTCGGCGTCGAGGCCGGGGTCGAGGCTGGCCCGCGAGAGCAACGCGTCGACGAGCGCGAAGACCCAGTTGCCCGCGTCCTCGGGCGCCAGTACCGGTTCGAGCCGGCCGGCCTCGACCCCGCGGGCCACGAGCCCGGCGAGCCCGACGCGCATCCGTTCGTCGTTGGCCCGGATGAGCGCGGCGAACTCGGGATCCCGCGCGGCTTGGGCCGCTGCCTCGAGCACCAGCCGGACGATGCCGGGCACGACCAGCGGCTCGGCCAGCCGGTCGACCACCGACAGCACGGCCGCCCACGCGTCGTCCAGCTCGGCCGCGGCGGCGAGCAGCTCCTCGTTGTCCCGCGTGTCCTCGGTGAAGATGCCGACGAACACCGCGCGTTTGCTGGGGAAGTAGTGGAACAGGCTGCCCGAGCTGATCCCGGCCGCGCGGCAGATGGCCGCGGTGGAGGTCTTCTCGAAGCCTTCGAGCGCGAAGCAGCCCGCCGCCGCGTCGAGGATCGCGCGGCGCTTCGCGGCGTGCTTCGCCGGGTCGACCGTCCTCATCGCTCGGGTGGGGGCTCGTCGAGCCACGGGTGGCCGTGGCCGAGGAACGCCGCCGCCAGCTCGCCGCGGTCGAGGTCGGTGCTCTCGCGGGCGATCTCGTGCTCGCCGGCGCCGAGCAGCACGAGCTTCTTGCCGTCGAGGAAAACGGCCGTCAGCTCCGCGTCGATCCGGCGGCGCCGCCCGGCGCGCTCCAGCGTGACGCGGGTGGGCGAGACCGTGACGACCAGCCGGTCGCGTGCCCAGACCACAGCGAACGCCGTGCCCAGCACCAGGCCGACGGCGAGCGCGCCGAGCAGTTTCCACGGCTGGTCCGCGGTCGCGAGCAGCCGGAACGGCCCCTGCACCGGGAACCAGGCGAGCGAGGCCACCCAGCCGGACAGCGCCTGCACCAGCCAGCCGAGCAGCGCGCCGACGGCGGGGCAGACGATCCAGGACCCGCGGCGCACCCAGGTCGGCTCGTCGAGCACGGTCTCCATGGCCACCATTATTAGACCGCGTACTCGGTTTATCAAAACGCGCCCAGGAAGTCCCCAGGTGCAAGCGTTTGCGGGAAGCTCAGGCGAGTTCGCGGATCACGGCGCGCATGGCCGCTTCCAGGGCCGGCGGGTCCTCGGCGAAGCGGGACGAAACGAGGATCTGGTCCTCGGCCGTGCGGGTCCAGATCCGGCCCGCGACGGAGATCTCGATGACCGACAGCCGGAACGGGTGGGCGCGGCGGCCGAGGTGCACCTCGGTCTCGCGGACGAGCTGGCCCAGCCGGTCGCCGGCCAGAATGTGGCGGCGGTAGAAGCCGGGGGCGGACAGCGGCGCGCCGTTCCGGCCGTCTCGCAGCCCGGAGCCGCGCGCGGCGGCGAAGTGCCGCGATGCCGCTGTCGCGAAGTGCTGCACGGCGAGGTCGATCGCCGAGCCGTCGCCCGGCACGGGACGGCGCAAGCGGGTTCGCGGCACGCGGGGGCCGGTCTCGCCCCGTCCGCGCAACGCCGTCAGGAGGTCGGTCCACCAGCCGGACCACTGCGCCTGCACCTCGGCACGGTTGATCGCGGGCGGGATGTGCACCGGCACCGCCGGCTCCACCGGAGGCAGCACCTGGTCGTCGTCGACCGAGAGGGCGAGGACATCACGGAGGTAGAGCGCGAGGTCGATCTGGTGCTCGCTCCCCCAGGACGCCCGCCACGAAGTGGTGTTCTCCAGTTGCACGAAATCCACCCTACGCCGAAAACTGCGGGCGCTTCGGCGCCTGCGTTACTCGCGGATCTGTTGCCAGATCAGGAAATACGCCCGGTGGACGACGTGCGCGACCCGGCTCTGCGCGGGCGTCGCGCCGAACGAGGCGAAGGACCGCCACCAGCCCGCGCGCTCCAGCGCGTGCGCGGCGAGCTGCTGCCGCGGCGCGCCCGGAAGGCCGAGCTGGGCGCCGATGTCGGCGTTGCTGCCAACGCGCAGCACCTCCTCCGACAGGTCCTCGGGCATGTCGACAGCGCCGGAAGCGACCAGCGTCAACGCCTCCAGCAGCCGTAGCGCGTGCGCCTCCGGCTTGGCGAGCAGGACCTCGATCGCGTCGTGCACCCGTTGCCGCTCGCCCGCGTCGCCGGACGCGTGGGCCAGCGCGGTCACGGACGCGAGCGCGGCCGCGGCCTTGATCCCGTCGGCGCGCGCGGCAAAGACAATGGAGAGCCGTTGGCGCACGGCATCAAGACCGGACGCGTCGAGCAGCGTCCGCCGCAGCGCGCCCGCGGTGATGGCCGGCTCGGCGCGGATCGCTTCGACCGCGCGCCGGACGCCGAACAGGTCCAGCTTCTCCAGCAGCCGCAGCCGGACGCCGGAGGGGACGTCGCACTCCCAGCTGGTGAAGATGTCGGCCGAGATCAGCATCGTTTCGAGGATGTCGTCGTCCAGCGCGGAAAGCCGGCGCAGCGCCTCGGCGTCGGCGGAGGTGAAGCCGCCGGACTCCGCGGATTCGGCCATCAGGCCGATCACCGGCAGCACGTCGGCCACGCGCGGCTTCAGCGTGCTCGCCTGCTTTTCCGCGAGCATCGTCGCGGCCTTCCAGACGTCGCCGTCCGAACCCGCCACGGACTCGGCGACGATCGTGTCCGCCTTGTTCAGCACGGCGATCGCGTTGACCGGGCCCGCTTCGCGGCTCGCGGTGGCGGCGGTGAACGCGGCGAGCGCCTGCTGATCGTCCGCGCGCACGCCCTGCGTGACGACGTACAGCACGGCTTCCGCGCCCGCGACCGCGTTTCGCGAGGTGTCGTCCAGCTCGTTGGAATCCTCGTCGGCGCCGCTCTGCTTGGCCGCGCCCAGCAACAGCTCGGTGCGCGAGACGGACGCGGCGTCGAGCGAGCCGAGGCCCGGGGTGTCGATCACCGTCATGCCCTGCAGCACGGCGTTGGTCAGGTACGCCTCGAGGTGCGAGACCTCGGTGATGTCCACGCCCAGCTCGGCCGGGATCGACCCGTCGGCGGCGAACGGCAGCACCTGCTTGCGGCCGTCGGTGAACACCACCTCGACGCGGTCCACCGTGCCGTACTGGAACCGGGTGACCAGCCGGGTGCACTCGCCGACGTCGGTGGGCGCGACCCGGCGCCCGATCAGCGCGTTGACCAGCGTCGACTTGCCCGACTTGATCCGCCCGGCGACCGCCACCTGCAACGGTGCGCCGAGCCGGCGCAGCACCTCGGCGAACCCCGCGGCCGTGCGCGGGGAGACCTGCGACTGGAGCCGGTGGCACAGATTGGCCACCGACATCGACAGCGGGCCCGCGAGGCGCCCCTGCTCCGCCGCTGCCGTCACGGCCCCGGCCCCCTCCCGACTCGTCTGCTCAGCCCGCCGACGAAATCGTGCCATGCCGGTCATCCTCGGGTCGCACCGAAGGTGCTACCGGCGGCCGACGCGCCGGGGCCCCGCGCCGACTTAGGGTTGAAGCGTGCGAAGGCTGAGCTTGTGGATGCGTGCCCACCCGATGGCGGGGGACACGCTGCTCGCCGTGATCTTGGGCCTGCTCGACATCCTGCTCTTCCTGAGCGGTGCCGTGTCCCAGGAGGGCACCCGGACGCATCCGTGGTTCGTCGCGATCCCGATCGACGTGCTGATGGTGGCGCCGCTGGCGTTCCGCCGGAAGAGCCCGCTGTGGTCGGCCTACGCCGTCTTGCTGATCAGCATCGTGCACACCTCGCTCCTGCTCGGCGTCTCGAGCGTCGTGGCGCTGGCGATGAGCCTGTACTCGATCGTGGTGTACGTCGGGCGCAAGCAGGGGCTGCTCTACCTCGGCGCGCTCGTCGCGCTGAACACCGTGCAGACGCTCACCGACCAGAGCACCTCGTGGTTCGGCGAGACGTTGTTCACGCTCTTCGGCCTTGCGCTGTGCTGGACGCTCGGCGAGTTCGTCGGCGCTCGGCGGGCGTACGACGAAGAGGTGGAGGCGCGCCTGCACCTGCTCGAGACCGAGCGCGACCAGGCCACGCGGATCGCCGTCGCCGAGGAGCGGAGCCGGATCGCGCGCGAGCTGCACGACGTCGTCGCGCACTCGGTGAGCGTGATGGTGGTGCAGGCCGACGGCGCCTCGCTCGCCCTGCCCACGAATCCCGACCTGGCCGGACGGGCGCTGCAGACGATCTCCGAGACCGGCCGCGGCGCGCTGGGCGAGCTGAGACGGCTGCTCGACGTGCTGCGCAACGACGACGGGGACAGCGAGCCCCGCGTCCCGCAGCCGGACGCGAGCGCGCTGGCCGACCTGACCGAGCGGATGCGCGCGGCCGGCGTGCCGGTGGACCTGGAAGTGGACGACGACCTGGCCGACCTGCCCGCCGGCGTCTCGCTCGGGCTGTACCGGATCGTGCAGGAATCGCTGACGAACACACTCAAGCACGCGGGCACGGGCGCGCGCGCCGAGGTGCGCGTGCGCCGCGACGGCGAGACGGTGGAGGTGCTCGTGCGCGACGACGGCGCCGGGCGGGCAAGACAACTGGAAGGCGCCTCGGTGAACACCGGGCCGTCGAAGAAGACCCCGCGGCTGTCCGTCGCGGGCGGGAACGGTCTGATCGGGATGCGGGAGCGCGCACACGTGTACGGCGGAACGCTGGAGGTGGGCCCCGCGCCCGCCGGTGGGTGGCAGGTGCGGGCGGTACTGCCGGTCAGGTTGACGCCGTGATCCGGGTAGTGGTCGTCGACGACCAGGAGCTGATGCGCGTCGGGTTCCGGATGGTGCTCGGCGCGCAGGCCGACATCGACGTGGTGGGCGAGGCCGGCGACGGCGCGCAGGCCATCCGGCTGGCCGCCGAGCTGCGCCCGGACGTGGTGCTGATGGACGTGCGCATGCCCGTGCTCGACGGGGTGGAGGCGACGAAGCAGATCGTCGCGGCCGGCACCGCGCGGGTGCTGGTGATGACCACCTTCGACCTGGACGAGTACGTGTACGCGGCGCTGCAGGGCGGGGCGTCCGGGTTCCTGCTCAAGGACACGCAGCCGGACCACCTGGTCTCGGCCCTGCGCTCGGTGGCGTCGGGCGAAGCCGTGGTCTCGCCTTCGGTCACGCGCCGTCTGCTGGACCGCTTCGTCGGCACCGGTGGCTCGCCGGTCCGCGACGTCCGCGAGCTGGACGTGCTGACCGACCGCGAGCGCGAGGTCCTCGTGTTGATCGCGAAGGGCTTGTCGAATCTGGAAATCGCCGAGTCCCTGTTCCTTTCGGAAGCCACGGTGAAAACGCACGTCGGCCGTATTCTGGCGAAGCTCGACCTGCGCGACCGGGTGCAGGCCGTGGTGCTGGCCTACGAGACCGGGCTGGCCCGGCCGGGGCTCGGCTGAGCACATCTGCTCGTGAGTGTTCCGGACGGTTCTAACCCAATGCCGCGTAGCTTAGGTTGATCTTGCTTGTGGTGTTGGGTTTTCGGCGTGGCGGCGTGGCTTGTCCGGGTCGGGCTGTTCTGATCGTCGGTTATGAGTGCAGGTGGGACGGCCAGCCCGGATCAGGTGTCGGTGGGTGTGTTGGTGTCGGCGGTGCGTCGGGATGTGATCGATGCCGCCGTCGCGGGTTGCGGGGTCGGGGCGAAGCGTTCGGATGGGAAGCTTCCGCCGCATGTGGTGGCGTATTTGACGATGGCGCTGTGCTTGTTCACCGATGATGACTATGAAGAGGTCGCGACGAAGGTCACGGGGTCGTTGTCGCGGTTCGGGTGCTGGGACGCGTCGTGGACGGTCCCGACGGCCAGCGGCATCACCCAGGCCCGTAAACGGCTGGGGCCGAAGGTGATGGTCGAGGTGTTCGAGGGTGTCGCCGCAGCGGTGGCGACGTCGGATACGCGTGGCGCGTGGCTGCGAGGGTGGCGGTTGCTGGCGATCGACGGGTTCGAGGTCGATCTTCCTGACACTCCCGGCAACGCCGCCGAGTTCGGGTATGCCGGATCAGGTAAACATCGGTCGGCATACCCGAAAGCGCGGGTGGTGGCGCTGGCCGAGTGCGGCACGCACGCGTTCCTCGCCGCGGAGGTCGGCTCCTATGAGACCGGGGAGAAGACGCTGGCCCAGAGGCTCTACCCACGCCTGCGTGACGATGAACTGCTCACCGCCGACCGCAATTTCTATAGCTGGGAAGCGTGGGACACCGCCGCCGCGACCGGTGCGGCCTTGTTGTGGCGGGCACCGACCCAGCTCACCCTGCCGGTGGTCGCGGTCCTGCCCGACGGGAGTTATCTGACGGTCCTGATCAACCCGAAAGTGAGGGGAGCCGGCCGCCGCCGGCAGATCCTCGCCGCCGCCGAAGCCGGCACCGAGGCTCACCCCGATGAGGCGCATCTGGTCCGGGCCGTGGAATACGACGTGCCCGATCGCGAGGGCAACGGCACCGGAGAGTTGATCGTGCTGCTGTCGAGCATCACCGACCCCGCCGACGCGGCCGCCGGCGACCTCGCCGACGCCTATCACGAGCGGTGGGAGCAGGAAACCGCCAACGACCAGCTCAAAACTCACCTCCGCGGACCAGGGCGGATCCTGCGATCGAGGCTGCCTGAGCTGGTGCACCAGGAAATCTGGGCTTGGCTGACCGTGCACTACGCGCTCAGCGTGCTCATCGCCCGCGCGGCCGAAGCCGCGGACCTTGACCCCGACGGGATCAGCTACAGCCACGTCCTGCGCACCACCCGCCGCACCGCCACCGGCACGGCGGGCTTTTCCCCCTCAGGACTGGACTGACGCACTACCCGACATCCTGACCGAGATCACCCGACGACCCCTCCCACCACGACGGCACCGAACCTGCCCACGCGCGGTGAAACGGCTACGCCACAACGCCTACCGCGCCAAGACACACACCGAACCCGCCAGCACCCACCACCCCGGCCCGCCCACGATCAGACTACGCGGACTCACCCGCGCAGCCTGACCGAAACTAAGCTACGTGGCATTGGGTTCTAACCGTCATAAGCACTCACGAGCCCTTGGGGCTCAGGGGGATTTCAGGGTCGCCTCAGGGGTTTCACCGATCGTATGTCCACCGTAGACCCGATTGGGTACTACTCAAGTCGGGTGACTGGTTAGACCCACAGGATGACGCCAAGACCGGCCGCGCTGCGTCACGATAGTCGAGGCAAAAGCACCAGGTGAACGGCAATCGGCCGTTACAGAGGGAGCAGGGATGATCGAGGCATCAGGTCTCACCAAGCGCTACGGCAACACGGTCGCGGTGAACAACCTGTCGTTCGCAGTGGCCGCGGGGAAGGTCACCGGCTTCCTGGGTCCGAACGGCGCCGGCAAGTCCACCACCATGCGCATGATCCTGGGCCTGGACAACCCGACCTCGGGCCAGGTCCGGATCGGCGGCAAGCGCTACCACGAGCTGAAGGACCCGTTGCGGACCGTCGGCGCGCTGCTGGACGCGAAGTGGGTGCACCCGAACCGCTCCGCCCGCGCGCACCTGGCCTGGATGGCGAAGTCCAACCGGATCCCGACCACGCGGGTGGAAGAAGTACTCGACATCGTCGGCCTCACCACGGTCGCGGACAAGCGCGCCGGCGGGTTCTCGCTCGGCATGTCGCAGCGCCTGGGCATCGCCGCCGCGCTGCTGGGCGACCCCGAGGTGCTGCTGTTCGACGAGCCGGTGAACGGCCTGGACCCCGAGGGCATCCTCTGGATCCGCAAGTTCATGCACCGCTTGGCCGAAGAAGGCCGCACAGTTTTCGTCTCCAGCCACCTGCTTTCGGAGATGGCGCTGACCGCGAGCGACCTGATCGTGATCGGCAAGGGGCAGCTGATCGCGCAGTCCACCACGGAGGAATTCGTGGCGCGGGCCGCGGAAAACACCGTGAAGGTGCGTTCGCCGCAGCTTCCGGCGCTGCGCGAGCAGCTCGTCCGCGCCAGCGCCCAGGTGGCCGACTCCGGCAACGCGCTCATCGTGTCCGGAATGGACAGTGACAAGATCGGCGAGATCGCGGCGTCCGCGAACCTCGTGCTCCACGAGCTGAGCCCGCAGACGGGCTCGCTGGAGCAGGCCTTCATGCAGATCACCGGCGACTCCGTCGAGTACCACACCGGGCTCGAGGCCGAAGCGCAGCAAGCCGTCCAGCCCGCCGCCCGCTGACCCCTCATTCTCTTTAGGAATCGGACCATGACTCTGCTCGCGGTTGAACGCATCAAGCTCTTCACCACCCGCTCGCCGTGGTGGTGCGCCGCCATCGCCATCGTCCTGACCGCCGGCTTCTCCGCGCTCATCGCGAGCGCCTCGCCGGCCGGCGAGGACATCCTCGTGTCCACCACTCAGGCCGGCTCCCAGTTCGGCACCGCCGTGATCATGGTGCTGGCCGCGCTGTCGGTGACCACGGAGTACCGCTTCGGCACCATCCGCACCACCTTCCAGGCCGTGCCGCACCGCGGTTCGGTGCTCACCGCCAAGGCCACCGTCGTCGGGCTGCTCGCACTGGTGATCGGCGAGGTCGGCGCGTTCGGCGCCTGGGCACTGGGCTACGCCATCCGCCCGTCGGCCACGCTCGTGCTCGACAGCTCGGCCAAGTGGATCAACGTGGCCGGGGTCGGCGTGCTGTTCGCGCTGGCCGCGGTGATCGCGGTGGCCGTCGGCATCCTGATCCGGCACAGCGCCGGCGCCATCGCCCTGCTGCTGATCTACGTGCTGGCGGTGGAGAACCTGATCCAGCTGATCCCGACCGTCGGCCCGAAGATCCACGAGTGGCTGCCGTTCAACGTCGCCGACAAGTTCCTCCACGGCGCGGCCTCGGGACAGCAGGACCGCGCCTCGGACGTGGTGCTCTCGCAGGGCTGGTCGCTCGCCTACTTCGCCGCCTTCGCGGTGGTGCTGATGGCGATCGCCGTCGGAGTCGCGAAGAAGCGCGACGCATAGGACCCACCACTCAGTAGACCCACACAGGGAGGTTCGCACCCGCGCCAAGGCGGGGGCCGGGTACCGGTGCGAACAGGGGAAAAAGGGGATAAAGGAAAATCCGGGTCGCCACATTCGGGGGGCGACCCGGATTTCCTTCATGCCGGTAGAGTTCGCGCGAAGCGGGAGGGGAGCGCGCGTGCTCGAAACGAGAGGGCTCACGAAGTCCTACGGCGACACCATGGCGGTGAACGATCTGACGTTCACCGCCGAGACCGGCCGGGTGACCGGGTTCCTCGGCCCGAACGGCGCCGGCAAGTCCACCACGATGCGGCTGCTGCTCGGCCTGGACACCCCGACGGCGGGCACCGCGCACATCGACGGCCGCCCGTACCGGGAGCTGCGTGATCCACTCCGGACGGTCGGCGCGCTGCTCGACGCGACCTGGCGCCACCCCGGCCGCAGCGCGCGCTCGCACCTGCGCTGGCTCGCGGCCACCAACGGCCTGCCCGAGCGCCGCGCGGACGAGGTGCTGCAGCTGGTCGGGCTCGACTCGGTGGCCAAGAAGCGCGCGGGGGAGTTCTCCCTCGGCATGCTCCAGCGGCTCGGCATCGCGACCACGCTGCTCGGCGACCCGAAGGTGCTGCTGTTCGACGAGCCGGTGAACGGCCTCGACCCCGAGGGCGTGCACTGGATCCGGCAGCTGATGCACGCGCTCGCCGCCGAGGGCCGCACCGTGTTCGTGTCCAGCCACCTGCTGCCCGAGATGGAGCAGACGGCGCAGGACCTCGTGGTGATCGGCCGCGGCCGGTTGATCTACCAGGGCACGATGAAGGACTTCGTGGAGCGCGCCGGCTCCCGCGGCGTGCGCGTGCGCACCCCGCACGCCGAGGCCATGCGGACCGCGCTGCGCGAGCGCGGCGCGGAGTTCACCGAGGAGGGCAACGCGTTCGTTGTGTCCACCTTGGACAGTGACGCGCTGGGCGAGCTGGCCTTCACCGCCGGCGCCACCCTGCACGAGCTGAGCCCGCTCCTCGGCTCGCTGGAGCAGGCGTACCTGGAGCTGACCGGCGAGGCCACCGAGTTCACCACCGGGGGAGCACGATGAACGTCCTGCGCGCCGAGCGCATCAAGCTCTTCAGCACCCGCGCGCCGTGGTGGTGCAGCCTGCTCGCGGTGGCCGCACCGCTGGGCTTCACCCTGCTGTTCTTCCTGCTGACCGGCGCGGAGATCAGCGCGAACGTCGGCAACACCCAGCTCGCCACCGGCGTCGGGCGCACAGTCGCGCTGGTGCTGGCGGTGCTCGCGGCGACCTCGGACGCCAGCTGGGGCACACTGCGGCTGACCTTCCAGGCCGTGCCGAAGCGCGTGCCGGCGCTGCTGGCCAAGGGCACGGTGGTCTTCCTGCTGTGCGCGCTGCTCGGGCTGCTGGCCGGCGTCGGCTCGTGGGGCCTGGCCTCGCTGGCGCGCCCGGACGCGAACCTCGGGCTGCACTCGGCGGAGGACTGGCGGCTGGTGCTCGGCCAGACCGTGACCTTCGCGCTCACCGGCCTGCTCGGCGTCGGCGTCGGGCTGCTGTTGCGCAGCACCGCGCTCGCGCTGACGCTCGTGCTCGTCTGGACCCAGCTCGTGGAAGGGCTGGTGCTGCTGATCCCGAAGGTCGGCGACGACATCTACCAGTGGCTGCCGTTCTACGCGGCTTCGCAGTTCGCCGGTGGGGATTTCACGAGATCCGCACTCAATCTGTCCCCGCCCCTCGGACCGTGGGGTTATCTCGCGTATTTCGCCGCGATCTGCGTGGTGTTCTTCGCGGCCGGGGTGATCACCACGGATCGTCGGGACGCCTGAACACGCGGCCTGCACGTGCAATCTGCTTGTACAGCGGGCAAACGGATTAAGACCACGTTAAGAGGCTGTGGCTTCTCTCACAGGAAGCAGACATAATGTCAAAGTCCCCAGGATATTCGAAGTAGAGCGCGCATCCGTCTCAGCTCCCCGGAGGTGAACCTTGACGGTGGACGCTGGTCAGGGATTGAAGAGTCCCATCCCGTCGGCCCGCAACGAAGCGGCACCCCAACCGCGGCTCGAGCCCATGCTGGACCTTGAGTGGTCGCAGGCCATCGAGCTGCCGCGATTCGCCCTGCCGGCCGACCGGCCCGGTGATCTTCGCCAGGCGTGGGTGCACCGTGCGGCCGAAGACGTCGTACTGGCGCTGTACCGCAGAGCGAGCGGCCTCGAAGGCCCGCTGCCCGCCCCGTGGTGGCTGCGCGCCGTCGCGAGCGGCCGGCTCGAATCGCGGGAGCTGGGCTTCCGCATCGAGGACCGCATCGCCCAGCTGCTGACCCGGCGGCCGGGCTGGGAGTTCGTCCCGTGGGCCGCCGACGGCGAGTCCGGGTACTGGGAGTTCATGCCGTCCGAACGCGGCAAGTCGGGCCATTCCATCCCGACCACGGTGGTGAACACCGACCGCCACGACGGCTGGATCGACGTGCTGCCCGCGCATTCCGGCACCACGCCGGAGCCGATCCCGGTGGCCGGCCTGGCCGGTCTGCGCTCGCGGCTCGGGGAGTTCGAAGCGGTCCGTTAGCCCGCCCGTATCTTGGGCGGGTGGAGAACCAAGACCAGCCACGACTGCGCAGCGTGGTCAGTTACGTCAAACGCGGCGGCCGGATGACCGTCGGCCAGCAGCGCGCCTGGGACGAGCTCTGGCCGCGGCTGGGCCGGACGGTCACCGACCTGCCGCCGGGGCCGGTGGACTTCGGCACGTGGTTCGGCCGCGAAGCGCCGGTGCTGCTGGAGATCGGCTCGGGCATGGGCGAGACCACGTCGCAGCTCGCCGCCGCCGCGCCGGAGCTGAACTACGTGGCCGCCGAGGTGTACGAGCCGGGCCTCGGCCAGCTGATGCTGCGCGCGGAAAAGCTCGGGCTGGAAAACCTGCGGCTGATGCACGGCGACGCGGTGATCCTGCTGACCGAGCACGTCGAGCCGGGCACGCTCGAGGGCGTCCGGCTGTTCTTCCCCGATCCGTGGCCGAAGAAGAAGCACCACAAACGACGGATCGCGCAGCCCTCGTTCGTCGCGCTCGTCGCGTCGCGGCTCAAGCCCGGCGGCACCTTCCACCTGGCGACGGACTGGGAGAACTACGCCGAGCAGATGCTCGAGGTGTGCTCCGCCGAGCCCGCGCTGCGCAACCGGTACGCCGACGAGCCGGGTGGCTGGGCCCCGCGCCCGGATTGGCGGCCGGTGACCAAATTCGAGCAGCGCGCCGACGTCGAGGGCCGCGAGTCCCACGACCTGATCTTCGAGAAGCGCTGAGGGTTCTTGCCGAACGCCCCAATGTGGCGTTCGGTGCGCTCAACGCACCCAATGGCGCGTTCGGTGCGTGGAATCGGGGCTGGGCGCGGAGCGCCTCCGTTGAGAGTGGTGGTGGGGCAGGGCTGGAGCAACCAACGCCACATTGGGGCGCAAGCGCACCTCGCCACCACCGGTCTTCCGGAACGAGAGGAGGGCCGTCGCCGGGTTCCCCAACCCGGCGACGGCCCTCTCCCCTTTACCCCGCCTGCCCTCGGCCCCGAACCGTGACAGACCCCTTCCCCCGTATCCGCCCCGGCCCCGAACCGGCGACGGCCCCTTTACCCCCGCGCCCGTTCCGGCCCCCGAGCCGGACGGACGACGTCACCTACTCGTCGTCTCCTACTCGTCGGCCAGCGGCTCCGCCTGCACCCGCTTGAGCGCGGGGGTGCAGACCGAGGCCCCGAGCAGGGCCACCCCGACCCCGAGCACCACTGGGGCGAGGATCCACGGGCTGATCACCACGCTGCCCGGGCTGGCCATGCTGAACAGGCCCACCCCGACGAGGATGCCGACCACCCCGGCGCCGATCGTGGCGACCAGCGCGGGCAGCGCGGCCTCCATCCGCAGCGCCCGCGACAGCACCCGCACCGGCGTGCCCGCGGCGATCAGCGCGCCGAACGTCCGGCGCCGGTCCATCACCGAGCCCGCCGTGGCGACCGCGGCACTGCAGCCCGCGAGCACGCCCGCGGCGATCAGGCCGATCACGGTGACCCGGCGCAGATCGTCCAGCTGGGTCTGCTGGCCGGACAGGTGCTGGTCCAGGCTGCCGATGTCCACCCCGACCGCGGCGGCCGTCAGCGCGGTGCGCACGATCTCGCGGTTCGCGTCCGTGGTCGGCGCGATCACCGAGGTGTAGCTGGGCGTCACGCCGGCCGGCACCGAAGACGGGTCCAGCACGTACGAGCCGTCGGACTTGCTGTTCTGGTTGTACGCCTTCATCGGCACGTCGCCGAGCGGCTTGCCGGGGTCGGACCCGCCCGGCTCGCCGACCACGGAATAGCCGGCCGTGCTCATCTGGTACGGCGCGTACAGGCCGGTGCCCTCGGCGCAGTCGGCCGCGGTGATCCCGAGCCGGGTGAGCCGCGCGGCGTCCGCGCACGACATGACCAGTGCCCGTTCGAAATTCTGGTACCGGCCCGAGCCCTGCGTGAGGTAAACGCTGTCGACGGCGAGCGCGCGCTCCTGCTGGCCGTACCGGGCCAGCGCGGCGTTTGCCTTGTCCACCACCGTTTTCGCCTGGTTCGAGTTGACGTCGGCGTACAGCACGGAGTCGTTGTACTGCCGCCCGCCGCCGGCCAGGGAGTCGAACGAGGGCAGCAGCGTGAGCGCCATCGAGCCGGTGAACACCGCGAGCACGATCCCGGCCGAGGCGCGGTAGGCGCCCTTCGGGTCGTTGCGCAGCCGTCGTCCGGCCAGCAGCGACGAGGGGCGGCGCCAGACCCGGACGAACGTGCCGCCGACCGCCGACGTCACCCACGGGCCGACCACCATCGCCGAGGCCACCAGCAGGAACAGCCCGAACAGCACCATGCTGGGGCCGCTGCTGTTGTCCTTCGCGGTCACCACCGCGTACAGGAAGAACGCGCCCGCGACGGGCAGGGCGAGCAGCCGCCACCACCGCAGCGGCTTGACGCTGTGGCCGCCGGTGGCGAACAGCGGGTTGCGCAGCACGCGGCGCAGGCCCATCACCCCGGCCAGCACCACCAGCGCGGGAATCGCGACGACGATCAGCACCAGCAGCCCGACCGGCAGGCTGAAGTCCGAGGCCAGCCAGGTGCCGCCGGCCCACGGGACGAAGGTCGCCAAACCGTGCAGCGCCGGGCTGATCCCCAGCCCGAGCAGCGAGCCGATGCCGGCCGAGAGCACGGTCTCGGCCGCGACCATCGACGTCACCTGCCCCGGCGTCGCCCCGGCCAGCCGGATCGCGGCGAGCCGTCGTTCGCGCCGGGCCGCGGTGAGCCGCGCCGAGGACGCGACGAGCACCAGGCTCGGCACGAGCAGCACGATGATGCCGACCCAGGACAGCAGCGTCAGCAGACCGTCCGGCTGCGCCTTTTTCGTGGGGAAGCCGCTGGCCGGCCGCAGGTGCTGCCCGGCCAGCTCGTCCGGGGTGTGCCCGACGTACGCGACGAGCTGCTCCGGGTACCGCAGGGCCTGGTCGCCGAGCGCGGCGACCGGATGGCCGAACCGGTCGCCGAGCTGGTCGGCCGGCGTGGTGTTCAGCATCCGGCCCAGCGCGGGCGAAACGATCGCCTCGCCCGGCGCCGGCAGCTTCGGGATCCCGGGCGGCAGCTGCAGGCCCGCCGTGTTCCCGGTGACCGCCACGTCGACGCGGTCGATCTCCTGGCCGTTGAAGTAGTCCTTGGCGTCGCCGACCAGCATGACCGGCTGGCCGTCGGCGTTGTAGCGGTAGCCGGTCTGCCACTCGGCGCGCTGCTCACGCGCCTGCGTCGCGAACGGCAGCGAGGCGAGCAGGAGCACAAGCCCCGTCGCGACCGCGACGCCGACCGCGGTGAGGATCGCCGAGGTGCGGGTCCGCCGGTCGACACGGAGCACGCGCAGGGCGAGCTGGAGCGAATTCATGCCGCCAGCCTCGAGGCGATCAGGCCGTCGCGGATGGCCACGGTCTTGGGCATCGACTCGGCCAGCTCACGGTCGTGGGTCACGACCAGCACGGCCGCGCCGGACTCACGGGCGGCGCCGAGCAGCGCGTCCATGGTCTCGCGGCCGGTGCGGGTGTCGAGGGCGCCGGTCGGCTCGTCGGCGAAGATCACCTTCGGCCGGTGCGTGAGCGCCCGGGCGATCGCGACGCGCTGGGCCTCGCCGCCGGACAGTTCGCCGGGACGGCGGGCCTCCTTGCCGGCCAGGCCGAGGCGGGCCAGCCACTCGCGGCCGGCCTGGACCGACTCGCGCCGGCCCTTGCCCGCGAGCAGCGACGGCAGCGCGACGTTCTCCTCCGCCGTCAGCTCCGAGACGAGCATGCCGGACTGGAACACGAAGCCGAACTCGGTGCGCCGCAGCTCGCTGCGCTTCTTCTCGCCGAGCTGGTCGACGCGCTGGCCGGCCAGGTGGATCTCGCCGCCGTCGGCGCGCAGGATGCCGGCCAGCACGTGCAGCAGCGAGGTCTTGCCGGAGCCGGACGGGCCCACGATGGCGACCGCGTCGCCGGCCTGGATGTCGATGTCGACCCCGGCCAGTGCGTACTGCCCGCCGTACCGCTTCACCAGGCCCCGCCCCGAAAGCACCGGGCCGTTCGTCCACTGTGGATTGCTCATCCGGGAGTATCTCCTCGTAGCTGAGTAGCTGACGCGACTTCGTTGCGAAGAGCTTCACGGATCGGCCCGGGTGTCCACTTCGGGCAGACGGCCAGTCCGGCGGGCACCGGCATCGGCCGATCGGCCGATGCGGCTCGAACCACCTGGCCAAGGTGCGGGCGGCCCCGGATCCTCTACCGTTTCGCTGTGCCCGAAGCTCCGCCCCGCAGCCAAGCCCTCTACGCGCGCGCCACCGACCTGGTGCGCCGGCTCGGCATGCCCACGGTCGTACTGCTCTGCGCACTGGTTTTCGACCTGCTGTTCCTGACCAACGCGGCGCTCGACAACTCCGGCCCGCGGTTCGTGGACTTCGAGCTGCTGCCGGGCATTTTCGCGATGGTGGCCTGCGCGATGTGGGCCCGGCGGCGCGCGGCCGTCGCGGCGGCGGTCGGCGCGGCCGTGCTGATCTTCTTCACCTTCTTCATCCACTACCTGCGCACGCCGGCGTACTCGAGCGTGCTGCCGAACCTGGCCGTCACCGAGGTGGTGGCCGGGGTCGAGATGGTCTACTACGCCGCCCGCCGCGCCCGCCCCGGCGTCGCGTTCGCCGTGATCGCCGCCCTGGTGGTGGGCGCGCTGACCGCCGTCTTCGGCCGCTACCCGTACGGCGAGATGTCCAGCTCGACGACCATCCAGGGACTGCTGTTCGGGTTGCTGCTGCTCGTCGCGGCCGTGGTCATCGGCACCGCTGGGCGCACCCGCACCGGCCCCCGCGAGCAGCGGCTGCGCCGGATCCGCCGGCTCAACGAGCTGGTCCGGGGCCAGTGGCCGCTGATGGCGCTGCTCTCGTTCACGCTGCTGGTCGAGTTCGCCTTCACCTACAGCAGCGCGGTCCGGGGCTTCCCGATCCTGCTCTGCTCGATCGCGGCCGCGGTGATCGCCGTGCTCTCGCCGCGCCGTCCGGCCGACGCGATCCTCGGCGTGGCCGGCGTGCTGATGCTCTCCACCATGGTCACGCCGTTCCTCCGGGTGGGCTCGAGCTACGAGCTGCTGGGCGGGGTGGCCCCGGCCCAGGTGGTGGCCGGCATCGGCGTGGTGATCAACCTGGTCCGCGCGGTCCCGCTGGCGCGGGCGTGGCCGCGGATCGCGACGCTGTCCGCGGTGGTCGCCGTCGCGACGGTGGTGAACTCCGTCCGCACCACCCGCTACCGGCTGATGACCGACCCGCAGGTGCTGCTCTCGTTCGCCATCGCCGCGGCGCTGCTGCTGGGCATCGCGATCGCGATCGGCCTGTTCCTGCGCTCGCGCGACTCCGAGCGCAAGCAGGTCATGAAGTCCGCCGTCACCGACGCGCAGACGGCCGAGCGGATGGCTCTCGCGCGCGAGTTGCACGACGTGGTCGCCCACCACGTGACCGGCATCGTGGTGCAGGCGCAGGCCGCGCGGATGGTCGGGGAGAAGAGCCCGCAGCTCGCGGTCGACGCGATGGGCCGGATCGAGGACGCCGGGGTCGAGGCGCTCGCGGCGATGCGGCGGCTGGTCCGCAGCATGCGCGGGGACTCCCCGTCCGGCTCGTCCGAGTTCAGCGAGCAGGCCACCACCGACCTGGCCGCCGACCTGCAGCGCCTGGTCGAGAGCGGGAGCCACGGCGTGCCGACGTCGCTGCGCCTCGACCTGCCGCCGGACCTGCCGCACGAGGTCGGCCGCTCGGCGCTGCGGCTGATCCAGGAATCGCTGACGAACGTGGGCAAACACGCCGCCGGCGTCACCGAAGCACTGGTACTGGCCGAGGTCGTCGGCAAGGAACTGCACATCCGGGTGCTGGACGACGGACGCGAGCAGGTGGACCGGCCGGCCGGGGGATCGGGCGGCTACGGTCTGGTCGGCATGCGCGAGCGCGTCGCCCTGTTGCACGGGCGGCTCACCACGGGACGCGGGCCGGACGGCGGCTGGCGCGTCGAAGCGTGGCTGCCACTCGAGGCGAACGGGGATGAGGACGAGTGATCCGGGTACTGATCGCGGACGACCAGGAGATGGTGCGGATGGGCTTCCGCATGATCCTGGACGCCCAGGAGGACATCGAGGTGGTGGCGGACGTCGCCGACGGGGTGTCGGCGGTGTCCCGGGCCCGCGAGCTCCGGCCCGACGTCTGCCTGCTCGACATCCGCATGCCCGGCCTCGACGGGCTGGAGGTGACGCGCCAGCTCGCCGGCCCGGACGTGACCGACCCGCTGAAGGTCGTGGTCGTCACGACGTTCGACCTCGACGAGTACGTGCACACCGCGCTGCGCAACGGCGCGAGCGGCTTCCTGCTCAAGGACGCGGGCCCGGCGCTGCTGATCGAGGCGATCCGCGCGGCCGAGCGCGGTGACGCGCTGGTGTCGCCGCAGATCACCGTCCGGCTGCTGAAGCACTTCGACGGCGGGACCAAACGACGTGACATCGCGCCGCCGTCGGAACCGCTGACCGCCCGGGAGCTGGACGTGGTCAAGGCCGCGGCGCGGGGCCTGACCAACACCGAGATCGGCGCCGAGCTGTACCTCTCGCTCTCGACGGTGAAAACCCACCTGGCCTCGGTGCAGGGCAAGGTCGGCGCGCGCAACCGGGTGGAGATCGCCGCCTGGGCCTGGCGCAGCGGTGTGGTCGACTGAAGGCTCGTGAGTGTTTATGACGGTTCTAACCGTCATAAACACTCACGAGCCTTCTTGCCGAGGGTGAGTAGCCCGTCCGTAGTATCTCCGCATGTCCAGTCGTTTCCTCGCCCCCGTGGTCCTGCCCGCCGACCCCGCCTGCTCCCTGCTGCGCGACGCCGTCGTGGACGTCGACGACACCGGCCGGATCACGCACGTAGGACCGGAGTCCTCGGCGCCGGAATTCACCGGCGAGGTGATCCGGCTGAGCGGGATCCTGTTGCCGGGCTTGGTGAACACCCACGCGCACAGCCCGATGACGCTGCTGCGCGGGATGGGCGGCGACCTGCCGCTGCTGCGCTGGCTGAACGAGATCATCTGGCCGGCCGAGGCCAAGCTGCGCCCGGAGAACGTGCGCACCGGGATGCTGCTCGGCTCGGTGGAGATGCTGCGCCACGGCGTCACGACCAGCGCGGAGATGTACTTCGAGGGCGAGCAGCTGGTCGACGCGGTGCTCACCACCGGCGGCCGGGTGCTCGTCGCGCCGCCGGTGATGGAGCTGCCGGGCATGGACTGGCGCACGTCGCTGGCGGCGATCGACCGCTGGATCGACGCCGACGGCCTGCGGTTCGGCCCGGGCGAGCGGATCGAGCTGGGCTACGGCCCGCACTCGGCCTACATGCTGAACCCCGAGGGGCTGCGCGCCACCGCGGAATCGGCTGCCGCCCGCGGCGCGCTCGTGCAGATCCACGTGGCCGAGGCCGCGGCGGAGGATTTGGCGCAGCGCAAGGAATACGGCTCGGTGCCGAAGCTGCTCGACTCGCTGGGCCTGCTGAACGGGCGGACGCTCGCCGCGCACGCCATCCACCTGTCCGACGAGGACATCGCGCTGTTCGCCGCCCGTGGCACCGGCATGGCGCACTGCCCCGGCTCGAACGCGAAGCTGGCGTCCGGCATCGCGCGGATCAAGGAGCTGCGCGATGCGGGCGTCGCCGTCGGCCTCGGCACCGACGGCCCGGCCTCCAACGACGACATCGACCTGTGGGAGGAGCTGCAGCTCAGCGCGATGCTCGCGCGCCTGGCCACCGGCGACTCCACCGTGCTGACCGCCGCCGACGCCTTCCTGCTGGCCACCCGCGGCGGCGCGGAAGCGTTGGGCCGCAACGACATCGGCGTGCTGGAGCCGGGCCGCTGGGCCGACCTGGTGCACGTCGACCTGGACGACCCGGCCTTCGCCGCCGGCCTCGACGTGCCGGACGAGCAGCTGCTGTCCAACCTGGTCTGGGCCGCGGGCTCACGCCGGGTCCGCGACGTCTGGGTCGGGGGCGAGCAGGTGGTCGCCGACGCCGAGCCGACTCGCGTCGACCGCGCCAAGGTCCAGGCCGACGTCGCCGAGACCGCCGCTCGCCTGCGCGTCTGAGCCGCACCTCCCGCCGGTTCCGTCAAGGACTCCTTACCCGCGTCCGACGCTGGTAAGGAGTCCTTGACGGCTTTCAGCGGGGGCGGAGGACCAGCTCGGTCAGGTGGGCGTCCGGGCTGGCCGAAACGGCAGTCAGCACGGCGGTCGCGACGGAGTCCGGGCGGAGGTACTTCGCCGGGTCGTACTCGCCGCCCAGGTGCGCGACGACGCTCTGCTGCATCTCCGTGTCGGTGCGCCCCGGGTAGATCGAGGTGACCCGCAGGCCGCTGGGACCCTCCTCCTCGCGCAAGGTGTCGGCGAAGGCGCGCGCGGCGAATTTGCTTGCGGAGTAAGGACCCCAGCCCGCGCGGGCGTTGCGGCCGGCGCCGGAGTTGAGCACCACGACGTGCCCGCGGGCGGCCCGCAGCGCCGGCAGCAGCAGCCGGGTCAGCTCGGCCACCGCGACGACGTTGACCTCGAAGTTGGCGCGCCAGACGTCGGCGGGCGAGTCCGCGACCGAGCCCAGCTGCGCGGCGCCGGCGGAGTGGACGAGCACGTCCAGCTCGACGATCCGGCTGGTCGCCTCGGCCAGCGCGGCGGGGTCGGTGAGGTCGACGGGCCACGGCCGTGCGCCCGGCAGCTCGTCGGCCACCTTCGCGAGCGCCGCCTCGTCACGGCCGCCGAGCAGCAGCCGGTGGGTGGGCGCGAGCTGGTGGGCGATGGCGGCGCCGATGCCACGGGAAGCACCCGTGACCAGGGCGAGCGGAAGATCGGTCATACCGCCACCGTACTGTGCCAGTAGATACCAAACCGGCCGGAAGTAAGCAGTTCACGGAGCCCGTCGCCGCTCCTGGTCGGCTTACTTCCGGCCTTTTTGGTATGTGTCAGCAGGCAGCGGCCGCATGAGGGTCACGGTCGAAGCGGATCTGCGTGCGCCCAGCCGCTCCAGTGAAATTGTCGACAAACCGACTGAACGTCAGCGGAGTGCGGGTCGAGGCAAGCACGTCCTGGATGCCCGGACAGCGCAAGGCCTGCCGCGCGGCATCGATGTCGGCCGGGGCGAACACGTGCGACAGCCCGTCGGTCGCGTAGTCGCCCTGGCCCGCGTCAGCGATCTCCCAGGCCGCGATCAGCCACTTCGAGTGCCCCGGCCGGCCGCCGGGAATGGAGACGGTGTGCGCGGCGAGGTCGCTGGCCAGGCCGTACCCGTCGTGGACGCGCACGTCGAGCGACACCAGATTGCTGATCGCGCCCATGCTGTCGGTCGCCATGGTCACGTACGGGCGGTCGGTCGGGAAGGTGTACCAGCGCTTTTCGTCGTAGCTGTACACGAGCACGGCCGGCTTGTGCGTGTTGTCGACGGCCTCCACTGCCGCGCGCGCGATCGGCTGGCCGAGGAAGTCCGACGCGAGCACGGGGTGCGCCTTGCCGGTGTCCCAGGACCAGTACGCGCGCTCGTCGGTGACGCCGGTGGAGAGGTGCTCGTTCGCGTAAGGCACCCGCAGCCAGCCCGCCGCGGCCACGGACCAGACGGCGACCGCGGCCAGCAGCGCCACCGTCCGCCGCGTGAACGGGACCGCCATTACCGGCAGCAGCAAGGAAAACAGGGCGGGCAGCAGCATGCGGGCGTGCATGAAGTCCCCGCCGACGCGCACGACGTAAACGGTCAGCAGCACCGCCGCGAGCACGGGCGCGAGCGTGAGAATCCGCGACCGGCGCGTCAGCGCGACCACCACAGCCAGCAGCAAGAGCGGCACCCACAGGTAGTACGGCCCGACGAGGTCGAGCAGGTAGGCGAACCCGCGCGCCCAGTTGGCGTCGCCGGCTTCCTTGGCGAGCGCGGTGTTCGGGACGAGCAGGCCGTAGAAGCCCATCCGGAAGACCTGGTACGCGAGCGGCAGCGCCACTCCGGCGCCGAACCAGGCCGCGCCGCGACGCACGCCCGGCCGCCGCAGCCACACCAGCGCGGCGAACGCGACGATGCCGAACAACGCCAGGTCCGGCCGCACCAGCGGGCCGAGCCCGAGCACCACCGCCGTCGCGAAGGGCGCCTTGCCCCGCACCAGCAGCCACCAGGACAGCCCGATCCACAGCAGCGCCAGCCCGGTTTCCAGGCCCGAAGTGGCGAAATCCCGGAACGGCGGCAGCGCGCAGACCACCAGGGCGCCGGCCGGCACCACGGTCGCACCGCCGTACAGCCGGCGCGCGCTGTCCAGCCCGAAGAACAATCCGCCGACCGCGCAGACCAGCCCGAGGACCACGGCCAGCCATTCGAGGGTGGCGCCGGTGATCCCGCCCGCCCCGGCCAGCAGCCATGTCCACAGTGGACTGGTACTGGCCTCGACCCGCTCGCCGACGTTGAACACCGGCCCGTGGCCGGCCAGGATCTGCCGCACGGTCCGCAGCACCAGCAGCCCGTCGTCGCTCATCCAGCGACGGCGCCAGGCCAGCACCGCGTATAGCGCGAGGGTGGCCGCGAGCGCGGCCCAGACCCAGGTCGACGGGCGGCGGTACCAGGCGACGGGCGGCTCCGCGACGGCCGGTGCAACCGCGGTCATCGCGTCCGCCGGCCCCTTCCTTCGCCCGTCCCGCCGCAGGTGGGCGGGGAGATCCAGGCTCAGTCTAGGGCGACGGCGCCGGTGACGGCACCGCCGTCGGCGAAGGCGGGGGCGGCGGCGCGGCGCTGGACGAAGAAGGCGGCGCCGGTGCCGGGGGCTCCGGCGGGGCCAGTCCCAGGTCGACGTCCGGGTTCTCGCGGTGGTCGCCGCCCAGGGTGAACGCCGTGGTGCAGCCGGTGGCCGGGTCGGCGTCGGAGTCCTTCGCCGGGTCGCCCGCGGCGCGAGTGGTGACCGTGAGCCCGTCCGGCAGCGCACTGACGTCGAAGCAGACCTGGTACGTGCCGTCCTTGAGCTTGTCGAACAGGTAACTGCCGTCGTCGGCGCTCTTGGCGGTGGCCACCGTGCCGCCGGCGCCGTCCTTGAGCGTGACCGGGATGCCGCCGACGCCCGGCTCGCCGTCGTCCTGCAGGCCGTTGCGGTTCAGGTCCCGCCAGACCCGGTCGCCGATCTTGTCGATCAGCGGCAGCGGGGTGACGGTGATGGTCGACGTGGCCTTCTGGTTGCCCAGCTGGCCGCTCGCCGACGTGACGCCCGAGACCGTGGCGGTGCTGACGTGGCCGTTGTCGTTCTCCGCCAGGTTCGGGTGATCGCAGGTCAGCGCCTTGGACGCGCCGGCGTCGAGGTCGAACGCGGCGGGCAGCCCGGTGCACCACGGGTCCTTCACCAGCAGGCCGGTGAGCGGCACGCTGCCGGTGTTCGCCACCGTGACGCGGTAGTGCGCGGTGGACCCGGCGGGCAAGGTCGCGGACGGGCCCCACTCGCCGGTCGCCGGGTTCTGCACCTCTTCCTTCACCGAGTAGGCCGCGAGCTGCACGTTCACGCAGTCCCACATCACCCAGTTGCGGTTCGTGGTGGCGAAGAAGGTGACCGAAGACGTGCCGTCCGGCGCCGCGGTGGCCGGGAAGTCCTGGCGCGCCAGCTTGTTGTCGGAAGCGACGTCGTGCGTGACGTCCTGCGCCTTCTCCAGCAGCGTGCGCCCGGCCGCGTCGCTGAAGCGCAGCCCGGTCGACTGCGCGTTGCCGCGCTCGGCCAGCGCGGTGGCGACGGTGCCGGTCCAGGCGGACAGCGAGTACAGCCCGCCCGGCGCGTACGGCACCGTCTGGCTGGCCGAGCTGACGCGTCCGTCCGGAGTCTGGATCTGCGCCTTCAGGTGCCCGTCGACCGCGAGTGCGGTGTCCGTGACGAGCTTCGGCAGCTTGTCCGGCGGCGTGCTGCGCGGGACCGGCGCGGCAGGGGTGAACAGGTAGCCCTGCGGGGCGCCGCCGGGCGCGGAAACCTGCTCCACGCTGGGGTTCGGCGCGATCCCGCCGCAGGCCGGGGCGTCGGCGGCCGGCGCCGAGCCGGGCAGGAACACGACGAGCGCCCCGGCCAGCACCACCGTGCCCGCCGAAGCGCCCGCCGACCGTCCGATCGAGATCTTCCGTGCCCGCCTCATGCCGCGAAGCTATTACCCGGCGCCGACCCCGGCCGAGCCGCGGCGCCGGGCTTCACTCCAAAGAGTCAGCGCACGCCGATCCGCCCGACCAGCCCGAAGTGCCCCTTCTTCCACACCGAGACGATCGCGGGCCGCGGCTGCGCGGTCCCGCCGTCGGGCCAGTGCGAGGTCGGGTTCGCCGAGTTGGCCGCGTTCTCACCCGGGTGCTGCACGGCGACCAGCACCAGGTGGTCGGTCACCACCGGGCCGCAGGTCTCCGCGCCGACCGGCACGGACAGGAACTGCTTGACGTGGCCGCGTTCCGGGCCCGAGACGGGCACCGAGAACAGCCCGTCGTTCGCGCCGAGGGTGTTGCCGTCGGTGGCGATCCACAGGTTGCCGTGCCGGTCGAACGCGACGTTGTCCGGGCACGAGATCGGGCTGACCTGGTCCTTCGGGAAGCCGCCGAAGTAGGTGTCGGCGGTCGCCGGGTCGCCGCAGACCAGCAGCAGCCGCCAGGAGAACCGGGTGGACGCCGCGTCGCCGCGCGCCTCCTCCCACTCCAGCACGTGGCCGTTTTTGTTGGCGTTGCGGGGATTCGGCTCGTCGGCGGCCGCCTTGCCCGCCGCGCCGCGGTCGGTGTTGTTGGTCAGCGCGGCGTAGATCCGGCCGTTGACCGGGTTGGGCTCGATGTCCTCGGGGCGGTCCATCTTCGTCGCGCCCGCCTTGTCCGCGGCCTGGCGGGTGAAGACGTACACCTCCTCGGCGGTGAATCCGTCCACAAAGGACTTGTCGCCCGCGGCGAGCGGGATCCACTCGCCGGTGCCGTCGAACTCGTCGTCGTCCGGGAGCTTGCCGCTGCCGTCGATCTGGCCCGGGCTGTCGCCGGTGAACTTGGCGACGTACAGCGTGCCGTCGTCCAGCAGCGCCGAGTTGTGCCGGCGGGCGAGCGCGCTCGAGCCCTTTTTGTACTTGCCCTTGGAGACGAACTTGTAGATGTACTCGAACCGCTCGTCGTCGCCCGAGTAGACGGCGACGCGGCCGTCGGCGGTGATCTTGACGTTCGCGGCCTCGTGCTTGAACCGCCCGAGCGCGGTGTGCTTGACCGGCGTCGAATGCGGGTCGTGCGGGTCGATTTCGACGACCCAGCCGAAGCGGTTGGGCTCGTTCGGCTCACGCGGGACGTCCCAGCGCTGGTCGAACCGCTCCCACTTGCGCGTGCTCTCGCCGGTGCCGATCAGGTAGCGCTTGAGCCGCGGGGCCTGCTCCGGATCGGTCACCTTGTCCGCGTTCGCGAAGTACTGGTGGAAGTTCTCCTCGCCGGAAAGCACGGTGCCCCAAGGAGTCACGCCGCCGGAGCAGTTGTTCTGCGTGCCGCGCACCTTCCGCCCCGACGGGTCCGCGGACGTCTTCAGGTACTTCGACCCGGCCGCCGGGCCGCGGACCTCGAACACGGTGTCGAGCGTGATGCGCCGGTTCAGCGGGCTCGGCGTGGTGCGCAGCGCGCCGCCGATCGGGTCGCGCTGGGTCTGCACCACCGAAAGCCCGTGCGCCGCCCAGGCGATCTTCACCTGCTCCTCGGTCGGGTTCGCCGGGTCGTACTGATCGGCCGGGAACAGGTGCACCTCGGTGGTGTACTCGTGGTTGACCACCAGCAGGTTCTGCAGGCCCAGCGGGTCCTGCGGGATCAGGCCGACGAAGTCGTTGTTGTAGCCGAACTGCTTCGCCTGCGCGGCCGCGGTCTGCTTGCGGAAGTCGAACTTCGGCGCGCCCGGCACGACGGCGTCGCCCCAGCGGATCACCACGTGCTGGTCGTAACCCTCGGGCACGCTCACCCGGTCCAGCTTGTTCGGCGGCACCGGGGTGAAGTCGGTGCCGGGCACCGTCCGCCCACCGCGTGCAGGCGAGAGCGGGGCCGGGGCCGAGGGCGCGGCGGCGGCCGTCCCGGACAGCGCGGCGAACCCGCCGGCCGCGGCCGCCATCACCGCGCCCGCCTTGAACACGCCGCGGCGCGAGACCACGTTCTTCGCGACGTCGCCGAAGTACTCGTTGCCCGTGGGGTTCGGCGCTTCGTGGGCGCAGGCGTTGCCACAGCGGTACTCGCAGGTGATGGGGGAACGGCCGCTGTCGTGCGCGGCGAAGAGGGGCAGCAGCCGCCCGGGCTCCAGGGACACAGGGCCTCCAGATCAGTGTGGTGGGAACGAAGCGACCGTAAACGCCAAAACCCGACCAAACCGGACCATAAAGTGAACAGGAGGTGTATTAACCGCAATTGAGACGAACAAGAAGAACGCCCCCGGACGGACAGTCCGGGGGCGATCGCCGAGCGTCAGAATTCCTCGTCGCCGACGAGCGCGGCCTCCTTCGGCACCACGTGCGGGTCGGCCTTCTTCTCCCGCAGCGAAAGCAGCACCGCGGCGATCACGCACAGCACCGCCGCGACGACAAACGGGCCCTGCTGCCAGCCGAGCCAGTCGGCGACGTGCCCGACGAGCGTGGCCGCGACCGCGCCGCCGAGCCAGCGGCAGAAGTTGTAGCCCGCGCTGGCGACCGGGCGCGGTGCGTCGCTGATGGACATCGCGGTGCCGGTGAACAGCGTGTTCAGCAGGCCGGAGACCAGCCCGGACAGGATGATGCCGATCACGGCCACGGTTTTGTTCGGGACGGCCAGCACCAGCATCAGCACGGTGTAGCCGGCCACCGCGAGCGCGGCCCCGTGCCGTTCTCCGAACCGAGCGGCGAGCTTCGGCGCCAGCGCGACCCCGGCGACCGCGACGCACAGGCCCCAGCCGCAGAAGATCAGCCCGACCGCGATCGCGCTCCAGCCCAGCACGAACGGCGACCAGGCCAGCACCGTGAAGAAAGCGGCGGTGTACAGCGCCGAAGCCAGCGACGTCCGGAGCAGGCCGGGGTGCTTCAGCGCGCGGATCGGGTCGAGGAGCTTGATCGGCGGCCGCTTCTCGTGCGAGTCGCTCTTCAGGAAGATCGAGCACAGCACCAGCGCGCCGGCCATCAGCACCGCGGTGCCGATGAACGGGCCGCGCCACGAGATCGTGCCGAGCAGCGCGCCCAGCAGCGGTCCGACGGAGAGGCCGACACCGAGCGCCGCCTCGTACAACAGGATCGCGCCGCCCTGGCCACCGGTCGCCGCGCCGACGATCACCGAAAGCGCGGTGGCGATGAAGAAAGCGTTGCCCAGCCCCCAAAACGCGCGCAGCCCGACGAGTTGCTCGATCGAGCCCGCGGCCGCGCACAGGGCGGTCGCCGCGACGATCAGCGTCAGCCCGACCAGCACGGTCCGCTTGGCGCCGAAGCGCGCGGACATCGAGCCGGTGAACAGCATGGCGATCACCTGCACGCCCAGATAGGACGTGAACAGCAGCGTGACCTGGGACGGCGTCGCGTCCAGCCCCTTGGCGATGGACAGCAGGATCGGGTCGACCAGGCCGATGCCCATGAACGCGATGACCGCGGCGAACGCGGTGATCCACACCTGCTTGGGCTGGCCTTTGACCGCGTCCAGCAGGCTCGAGTGGTGCTCAGCGCTCATCGCGGATCAGTTCCTCCTTCGGGTTTTCACGGTGGAAGTCGCGGATCAGCTTCGTGAGGGCGGGCAGGGCGGCGTCGATCGCGGCGCGGTCCGCGTCGTCCAGGCCGAGCAGGCGTTCCCGCAACTGCTCCTCACGAGCGGCGACCATCTCGGCGTAGAACCGCCGTCCCTCGCCGGTGGCTTCCACGAGCACGGCCCGCCCGTCGTCCGGGTCCGGCCGGCGGCTCACCATGCCGAGCCGCTCGAGCCGTCCGACGACGTCGGTCATCGACGGCATCCGCACGCCTTCGAGCTGCGCCAGGCGGCTCATCCGGCTGGATCCGCCGCCGACCAGCTCGGCCAGCACCGAGCCCTGGGTCAGGGTCAGCGCATGCGGCGTCTCGCGGCGGACCAGGTAGTACAGCCGCGAGACGACCGGCCGCAGCCGGCGCGCGAGGTCGGTGATCGAGGAAGTCACTTAGCCAGGCTAACAAATTTACTTAGCTATGCGAAGTAATTCCACTCACAGGCTAGGCTGCCGCCCATGGACGCGGTGATCTTCGACCTCGACGGCGTACTGGTGGACTCCGAGCGGACCTGGGACGAGGTGCGCCGCGCCGTCGTCGCCGAGCACGGCGGCACCTGGCTCCCCGAGGCGACGCGGGCGCAGCAGGGCATGAGCACGCCGGAATGGGCTTCGTACCTGGTGAACACACTCGGCGCGCGGCTGGCACCCAACGAGATCGCGCGCGTGGTGATCGACGAGATGGCCAAGCGCTACGCCTCGGGCCCGCCGGTCATCAACGGCGCGGCGGAAACCGTCCGAGCGGTCGCCGCCCACCGTCCGGTCGCGATCGCCAGCTCGTCGCCACCGGTGCTGATCCGGGCCTTCGTGACGGCTTGCGACCTCACGGAACTGGTCCCGGTCGCGGTTTCGAGCGAGGAAGTCGGCGCCGGCAAGCCCGCGCCGGACGTCTACCTGCGGGCCGCGTCGCTACTGGGCGTCGCCCCGGAAACCTGCGCCGCGGTGGAAGACACGACAAACGGCCTGCGCTCGGCCCTCGCGGCGGGCATGACCGTGTACGCGGTACCGAACCTACACTTCCCGCCAGACCCGGCAGTGCTCGCGAAAGCGACCGCGGTGCTGTCGAGCATCACCGAGCTTCCAGCGGCGCTGGACTCGCAGCCCGACGCCTGACGGGGCTTCTTACTTCCTGATGAGGTGACATCCCGTTGTCAAGGACATCACGGTGTTCTTTCCCGAGCCGACGGAAATCTGCGCGCCGAGCTGGTCTGAGAGATTGAGTTCGGCGTCACCGGCCTGGCTCGTGTCCCGAGTCACGGTGGTGAACCCGTACCCGCCGGCGACGTCGCGCACCACCTGCTTCGCTTGCCTCCATGGGGATAGCAGCGAAGTCGGCGCATACCACCGCGACAAGAACTTCTTGCCGGCCTCCTGCTCGGTCAGGTCCGGAAACTGCGGAGCGCACCCGCTGTATTCGGCCGAATTCGGCTCTTCCGTCCATTGCGCAACCCCGAACTGAGCGGTGAGGCGCTCGCGGAGCGCGGTGCGCAGTCTCTCGTAGCCGACGACCGCATCATTCAGCGTCGGCCGGGTCGCCAATTGCGCCTGCTGCTGTTGCTTCGACATCGAGGGTCCGGTGGATTGAGGATCAAGATACTCATGACCTCCGCTACATCCGCACAGCAGCAACGCACCGGTCAACGCCGCGACGATCGGCCGTGCTGGTGAAGCCAAGTGATCGACTTTCTCTTGGGCGGGAACCCTCGACTGCGGCAAAGGCCTCCTTACCCGCGTGCAACGCAGGTAAGGAGGCCTTCACGGACTTCGAAAAACGGAGGACTAGCGCTCCAGCTCGCCGCGGATGAACTTGTCCACGGCGTCACGCGCGGTGGAGTCGTCGTACTGCTCCGGCGGCGACTTCATGAAGTACGAGGACGCCGAGAGGATCGGGCCGCCGATGCCGCGGTCCAGGGCGATCTTCGCGGCGCGCACGGCGTCGATGATGATGCCCGCGGAGTTCGGCGAGTCCCAGACCTCGAGCTTGTACTCCAGATTGAGCGGCACGTCGCCGAAGGCGCGGCCCTCGAGGCGGACGTAGGCCCACTTGCGGTCGTCGAGCCACTGGACGTAGTCCGACGGTCCGATGTGGACGTTGCCCTTGCCGAGCTCGCGGTCGACCTGGGAGGTGACGGACTGGGTCTTCGAGATCTTCTTCGACTCGAGCCGCTCCAGCTCCTTCATGTTCAGGAAGTCCATGTTCCCGCCCACGTTGAGCTGCATCGTGCGGTCGAGCTGCACGCCGCGGTCCTCGAACAGCTTCGCCAGCACGCGGTGCGTGATCGTGGCGCCGACCTGGGACTTGATGTCGTCGCCGACGATCGGGACGCCCGCGTCGGTGAACTTCTTCGCCCACTCCGGGTCGGACGCGATGAACACCGGCAGCGCGTTCACGAACGCCACGCCGGCGTCGATCGCGGCCTGGGCGTAGAACTTGTCGGCCACTTCGGAGCCGACGGGCAGGTAGGAGACGAGGACGTCGGCCCGCGCCTCGCGCAGGGCCGCGACGAAGTCGACCGGTGACTCGTCGGACTCCTCGATCGTCTCGCGGTAGAAGCGGCCGAGGCCGTCGTGCGTGTGCCCGCGCTGCACGGTGACGCCCAGCGGCGGCACGTCGGCGATCTTGATCGTGTTGTTCTCGCTGGCGAAGATCGCCTCCGAGAGGTCCCGCCCGACCTTCTTGGCGTCCACGTCGAACGCGGCGACGAACTCGATGTCGCGCACGTGGTACTCGCCGAACTGGACGTGCATCAAACCGGGCACGCGCGTGCCGGGATCCGCTTCGCGGTAGTACTGGACACCCTGGACCAGCGAAGAGGCGCAGTTGCCGACGCCCACGATGGCCACCCGAACGCGGCGGTTCTCGCCCATGCCGGTTTCTCCTTAATCCGTTCCTTCAAATGCAGGTCTGCCGCCACGCTGCGGCCCGATCGGCGCGCCCCTACTCTTGTGGGCCGCGCTGCTCGGCTTGTTCGTGCGCGATCAGCTCGTTGAGCCAGCGCACCTCCCGCTCGCTGGTCTCCAGCCCCAGCCGGTGCAGCTCGCGGGTGTAGCGGTCGATCTTCTCCTCGGCCCGTCCCAGCGCGTCGCGCAAACCCTCGCGACGCTCCTCCACGCGGCGGCGCCGACCTTCCAGGATGCGCATCCTGACGTCAGCCGGTGTCCGCGAGAAGAACGCCAGGTGGACGCCGAACCCCTCGTCGTCCCAGGTCGTCGGACCCGCGTCGCCGAGCAGCTCCGCGAACCGCTCCTTGCCCTCGGCGGTGAGCTTGTAGACGCGGCGGCCGCGCCGGGACCAGGCCCGGTCGTCCGCCTCGTCCAGCTCCTCGACGAGGTAGCCGGCCCGCAGCAACCGACGCAGGGTCGGGTACAGCGAGCCGTACGAGAACGTCCGGAGTGTCCCGAGCGTCTCGTGCAAACGCTTGCGCAGCACGTACCCGTGCATGGGCGCCTCGTGCAGCAACCCGAGGATCGCGAGCTCGAGCACTCCGCACCCCCTCACGGGAACAAACCACGGCCGCCGACGTTGGCCACAACGTCGATCGGCTCGGTCAACCTACTGGCCGACTATATCGCGCCGATACATCGAAGTGGCGGAACTAACCCCCGTTCGAGGTCAGAGCGGGGCGAAAGTCATCAGACAGTTATGGAATCACCGGCGTGTCCGTCCGGTCGCCCACCGTGGCCCCGTGCAGGGGGCACCACGCACACAGCAAGAGCCCGTACTCTGTCCTTCGTGCGAAACCAGCGGCAGGTCGTGGACTACGCCTTACAGCGCAGAGCGCTGTTGGCCGGCGTCCGCTCCGGGCGCGTCGGCGACCATGAGGTGTGCGACGCGACCCCGTACCTGCTCCGGGCGGCGAAGTTCCACGGCAGACCGGAAGAGCGGGCCTGCCCGATGTGCCGCCGGACGCCGCTGACCCTCGTGTCCTGGGTCTACGGCGACGAACTCAAGCACGTCTCGGGATCGGCGAGGACACCCGACGAGCTGACCCGCATGGCGGGGATGTTCGGCGAGTTCACCGTCTACGACGTGGAAGTGTGCCGGACGTGCCACTGGAATCACCTGGTCCTGTCCTACGTCCTCGGCACGGGTGAGCCGCAGCCCACCCGGCCGCGAAGGACCGCGGGCCAGTGACGAGTACCACAACCGCTGCAGAGCGCAGGGCGGCGTGTCCCCGGACGCCGGCCTGGGAGGCCCATTCGTGACCGACGATCGCAACCGCTCCTGGCCCGGCCAGGAGCCAGATGCACCTCGCCGTGCCCAATGGCCGGGAGAAGACCCCGGTCCGGCCTGGCCGGGCGAAGAGGCCCCCCGCCGTCCCCAGCGCCCGAACCCGCCCCGCGGCAACGGCGCCCCCCGCCGTCCGGCGGCGAACGGCGCCGGTCCCGACTGGCCGAGCGGCGATGAGCCGCAGTGGCCCTCGTCGGACGAGGCCCCGCGCCGGCCGCCGCAGCGTCCCCAGGCCCCGGTGGACGGGCGGACGCAGTCCGGCATGCCGCCGCGCCGCCAGCCGCCGCCACCGCCTCCCGGCAACCGCCCGCCGGCCCCGAACGGCGCGACGCAGGGCTTCCGCCAGCCGCCACCGCCGGGTCAGGGCCCGAACGGCCAAGGCCCCAACGGCCAGGGCCCGGGCGGACCGTCCGGCCCGCACCGCCGCCCGCCGCAGGGCCGGCCCGTGCCGCCACCGCCCCCGCCGCCACACGCGGATCCGTCCTATCCGGACCGTGAGCCGGAGCTGATCACGCACGCGGTGCACAACGGCACCGACGACGGCTTCGGCTACGACCCGTACGACGATCGCTACGACGACCGGTTCGACGAGGACCACCAGTACGCGCAGTACGCCGACGACGAGGACTTCGAGGACGAGCCGGAGCTCGACGAAGACGGCAAACCGATCAAGCCGCCGCTGACGCCGAAGCAGCGCAAGAAACGCCGCTGGAAGATCATCCGGCGCGTCCTCTACGCGATGTTCGGCCTGTTCGTGGTGGTGCCGGCGATCGCGTTTGTCATCACGTACTTCGTGGTGAAGGTTCCTTCCCCGCAGGACGTCAAGGCGCTGCAGAGCCAGCCGATCACGTTCCTGTATTCCAACAACACGGTGATGGGCCGCAACATCCCCGAGGGCGGCGACCGCGAGCTGCTGCAGCCGAACCAGGTGCCGGACGTGGTGAAGCACGCCGTCTACTCGGCGGAGGACGCCACCTTCGAGACCAACTCCGGCTTCAACATCATGGCCATCGCGCGGTCGGCGTTCAACCAGGTCACCGGCGGCACCGGTGGTGGCTCGACGATCTCGCAGCAGTACATCAAGCAGGCCACGGCGAACGACGCGCCCACACTGACCCGTAAGTGGACCGAGCTGGCGAAATCGTTCAAGCTCAACAACACGACGTCCAAGTCGGACATCATCACCGGCTACCTCAACATCGTCTACTTCGGACGCGGCGCGAACGGCGTCGCCGCGGCGGCGAAGGCGTACTACGGCAAGGACGTCGCCCAGCTCAACCCGTCGGAGGCCGCGCTGCTGGCCGGCCTGATCCAGGGGCCGAGCCGCTCCGAGGACCAGACCTACGCCAAGAAGCGCTGGACCTACGTGCTCGACCAGATGGTGCAGAACCACTGGCTCTCGCAGGCCGACCGCGCCGCCGCGACCTTCCCGACGCTGATCCCGAAGGGCTCGCAGAAGCAGAAGGACAACGCCACGCTGGACTACCACATCCAGCAGCGGATCCTGTCCGAGCTGGCCGCCAAGGGCTACGACGAGGACAAGCTGTACGCCACCGGCGCGAAGATCTACACCACGATCGACCCGGCCGCGCAGAACATGGCGGTCCAGGCCGTGCAGGACAACATGCAGGGGCAAACCGACCCCGACATCCTGGGAGCTCTGGTCGCCGTCGACCCGAGAACGGGCGGGGTGATCGCCTACTACGGTGGCCCGTCCACGGTGAAGGACAGCAACGGCAAGGACCAGGTGGCCACGGACTGGGCGAACACGCCACAGAACCCGGGCTCGTCGATGAAGCCGTACGACCTCACCGCGTTCCTCAAGATGGGCAAGGGCCTCGGCGAGACGTTCGACGGGACGAACAACCGGCAGCTCGGCGGCCGCGTCGTCCGCAACGCGGGCGAGAGTTCCAGCTGCGGGCCGACGTGCACCGTCAAGAAGGCCATGGAGGTCTCGGCCAACACCGTGTTCTACGACATGGTGCTGAACGTGACCAAGCCCGCGCCGGTCGCGGAAGCCGCGAAGGAGGCCGGCGTCCAGGCGGCCCCGAACGGCAAGGCCCGGCTGGGCATCAACGACGCCAACATCGCGCTCGGCGGTGGCGAGACGGCGCTGACCCCGGAGGACCAGGCCGCGGGTTACTCGAGCTTCGCCTCCGGCGGCGTCCGGCACCAGCAGCACTTCGTCGCGAAGCTGACGAACTCCCAGGACGAGGTGGAGTTCGACAACACCACCGACCAGGGCAAGCCGGCGTTCGACCCCGACGCGCAGAAGAGCCAGCAGATCGCGGGCAACGTCACCGACGCGCTCGGCCCGGTGATCAAGGAAGCCAAGCTGAAGTGCCCGGCGAACCACGAGTGCGCGGGCAAGACCGGTACGCAGCAGTTCGACCCGACCGGGAAGAACGTGCCGAAGTCGTACCAGGACCGCAACGCCCAGACCTGGATGGTGGGGTACACACCGTCCATCTCGGTCGCGGTCTGGGTCGGCGGTGACGGCAACAAGCCGTTGCACGACAAGAACAACAAGCCGATCTTCGGTGCCACGATCGCCGGTCCGACGTGGCAGGACTTCATGACCACGTACCTCAAGGACAAGCCGGCGGAGAAGTTCGACAAGGTCCAGCCGATCGGCAAGGACGCCGACACGGTGGTCACGTCGACCTCGCAGAGCAGCCGGGTGGCGACGACCACCGACAGCCCGCCGCCGAGCCAGCCCTCGACGTCCAGCTCGGCGCCCCCGACGTCCGAGACGAAGAGCGTCTCCGAGTCCCCGACCCGGCCGACGCTGTTCGGCGGCGGCGGCAATCCGAGCCCACCAGGTGGCGGCGGCAACGGACTCGGGGCCGGCGGCAAGCCACCGAGAGGCCCGACCGGGTAGCGCCCGGGCCTGACCTGCGAAGGCTCCCCCTCATCTCGTCGAGGAGGAGCCTTCGTCTGTCCGGAGCCGGTGACGCCACAGTGTGTCCGGCCGGGCACACTTCAGAAGAGTCACGCGTGTGAGTGAACCTGCCCCCGGGCACGCGCGTCCTCTCCAGGAGAGGGGCACTGCGCCCGCAGCACGCCCGAATCCCGACGGAGGATCCGCACGTGAACGACGACCGCACCCGATCGTGGCCCGACCGGGATCCGGACCCGCGGCGTCAGCCCCCCGCCGGAGGCCAGGGAACACCGCCGTGGGCCCGTAATCCGGGCGGGCTGCCGCAGAGCCCCGGCCCCCGGCCGCCGCAGAATCCGGGCCCCCGCCCGCCGCGGGCCCAGCCCAACCGGCCCGGCACCCCGCCGCCCGGCTTCCGGCAGCCGCCGCAGGGCGGCCGCCGTCCCGGGCCGCCGCCGCAGGGGCCGTACCAAGAGCCCGAGCTGATGACCCACCACGTGCACAACGGCACGGTGAACGGGCAGCAGGACCCGCTCGGCCCCGACGACGTCTTCCCCGAGGAGCCGGAACTCGACGCCAAGGGCAGACCGGTCCTCACCGCCGCGCAGCGCAAGAAGCGCCGGTGGAAGATCATCCGACGTTCGCTGTACGCGTTTGTCGGCGTGTTCATCGTGATCCCGGCGATCGCGTTCGTGATCACCTACTTCAGCGTCGACGTGCCCTCCCCGCAGAGCGTCGCCTCGACGCAGAACCAGGCCGTCACCTACCTCTATGCCGACGGCAGCGCGATGGGCAAGGACGTGCCCTCGGGCGGAAACCGGCAGATCCTTACCTCGCAACAGATCCCCGACATCGTCAAGCACGCGGTGATCGCGACGGAGGACGCGTCGTTCGAGACCAACTCCGGCTTCGACGTCACGGGCATCCTGCGCGCGGTCTACAACCAGGTGACCGGCGGCAGCGGCGGTGGCTCCACGATCTCGCAGCAGTACATCAAGAAGGCCACCGACAACGACGCGCCCACGCTCACCCGCAAGTGGACCGAGCTGGCCAAGTCCTTCAAGATGAACCAGACCTACGAGAAGCAGGACATCATCACCGCGTACCTGAACATCATCTACTTCGGGCGCGGGGCGTACGGGATCGGCGCGGCCTCACAGGCCTTCTTCCACAAGGACGTCAGCCAGCTCGACTACTCCCAGGCGGCGCTGCTCGCGGGCCTGATCCAGCAGCCGGGCCGGTCGGAGAACACGAAGGTGGCCACCGGCCGCTGGAACACCGCGCTCGACCGCATGCTGCAGAACCACTACATCACCCAGCAGCAGCGGGCGAGCGCCCAGTTCCCGGCGCCGATCCCGCTGTCGGACTCGAAGAGCGACTCGGGTGCGCCGTACAGCTTCATCTCCGACCAGGTGAGGTTGGAGATGACTCAGCACGGCATCCCGGACGACAAGTACTACTCCGGCGGCTACACCGTGCAGACCACGATCGACAAGAAGGCGCAGGACGCGGCCCAGCAGGCGGCGACCGACGTGCTGAAGGACCAGGTGGACGACCGCCTGCTCGACGCGCTGGTGGCCATCGACCCGAAGACCGGCGGCGTGCTGGCCTACTACGGCGGCCCGGTGACCGTCGACGTGAACGGCCAGAAGCAGGCCGCGCGCGACTGGGCGGACACCCCGCAGAACCCGGGCTCGTCGATGAAGGCGTACGACCTCACCGCGTTCCTCAAGATGGGCAACGGGATCAACAAGACCTTCGACGGCACCAACAACCGGGTGTTCGACGGGCGCAAGGTCCGCAACGCCGGCCCGAGCAGCAGCTGCTCGACGCAGTGCACCGTCGCCGAGGCGATGATGCGCTCGGCGAACACGGTGTTCTACGACATGGTCCTGAACGTCACGCACCAGGTGCCGGTGGAGCAGGCCGCGCAGGAGGCGGGCGTGCGCACCACCAGTGACGGCGGCAAGTCCGAGATCTCCACCAAGGACAACAACATCTCCCTCGGCGGCGGTGACACCCGGATCACCCCGGCCGACATGGCGGCGGGCTATTCGACGTTCGCGGCGAACGGCGTCCAGCGCGACCGGCACTTCGTGCTGAAGGTGACGAACGCGCAGAACGAGATCGCGTACGAAGCCACGCCCAGCGCGGGCAAGCCGGCGTTCGCCCCCGACTCCGATCTGAGCAAGCAGATCGCGGGCAACGTGACCAAGGCGTTGAAGCCGGTCATCGACTTCTCGCACCTGAAGTGCCCGTCGGGTCACGAGTGCGCCGGCAAGACCGGCACGCAGCAGCACACCAAGCGGGCGAACGAGCCGGCCTGGTCCGCCGACGCGAACGCCCAGACCTGGATGGTCGGCTACACCCCGTCGGTCTCGGTCGCGGCCTGGGTCGGCGCGGACGGCGACCAGAACCTGCACGGCAAGAACAACTCGCCGATCTTCGGGTCCACCATCGCGGGCCCGTTGTGGCAGAAGTTCATGACCACCTACCTGGCGGGCAAGCCGAGCGAGAAGTTCGACGACGTGCCCCTCATCGGCGACGCCGCGCCGCCGTCCGACGGGCCGTCCGACACCAACACCCCGCCGCCGGACAACACGGGCGACCAGGGCGGGCTGCAGACCAACACGGGCGACCAGCCCACCGGGCACCCGGGCAACGGCAACGACCCGACCCAGGCCTCGCGCACCCCGAAGCCGCCGAAGCACAGCCAGACCAACAGCCCGACCGACACGGGCGGACCACCGAACCCCGGCAACCAATGACGTGAAAAGGGGCGCCCCCACCGAATTCCGGTGGGGGCGCCCTTTTTTCAGGGGAAGCCGTGGTCTCGACGCTGGGGGTCGCCAAGACCACGGCCGGTACTGGGGGTCAGCCTTCGGACAGGCTGACCACGCGGGCCTGCGCGCCCGATCGGTGCGCGGCCTCGATCACGCGCAGGGTCTCGACTGAGCTGGCCGGGTCGACCGGGAACGCCGCCTCGCCGCGCAGCGCGTCCCGGACCTGGGCGTAGAAGTCCTGGTAGCGGCCGACCTCGGTGGGCACGGTCTCGGTGGCGTCGTCGACGCCCAGCGTGCCCGCGTCGGCAGCCGGCTCGACGCCCCAGCCCTCGTCACCGGGGCGCAGGCCGTCCTTGATCTGGGGCTCCTGCACGTCGAGGCCGTACTTGGTGAACGTCGCGTGGTCGCCCAGCACGCGGAAGCGCGGGTTGCGCGTCGCGGCCAGCGCGGAGGCCCACAGGTGCGAGCGGACGCCGTTGGTGTGGTGCAGCGCGACGAACACGTCGTCGTCCACCGCCACACCGGGGCGACGGCGGTCGACCTCCGCGTACACCTCGGCGACCGGACCGAACAGCTGCAGCGCCTGGTCGACGATGTGCGCGCCCAGGTCGTAGAGCAGGCCGCCGGCCTCGGCGGGGTCGCCGAACTCGCGCCAGTTGTCCTTGACCTTCGGCACCCAGCGGTCGTACCGCGACTCGAAGCGGAAGACCTCGCCGAGCCGGCCGGACTCCAGCACCTTGCGCACGGTCAGGAAGTCCGAGTCCCAGCGGCGGTTCTGGAACACCGTCAGCCCGACGTCCTTGGCCTTGGCCGCGGCGACGACCCGCGACGCCTCGGCGGCGGTCGGCGCGAACGGCTTGTCCACGACCAGCGGCAGGCCCAGCTCGATCGCGCGGAGGGCGAGCGGCACGTGCGTCCGGTTCGGGGTGCTGACCACGACCAGGTCCAGCTCGCCCGCGCGGGCGAAGAACTCGTCCGGGCCGGGAATCACGTCGGCGTCCGGGTACTCGGCGCCGGCCTGCGCGGCCCGCTCGGGGTTCGAGGTGACGATCGCCGCGGGCGCCAGGCCCGGGGTCGCCGCCACCAGCGGCGCGTGGAAGACGCGGCCGCCGATCCCGTAGCCGAGGATCCCCACTCGCAAGTCATCAGCCATACGGCCTATTAAACAACACTGTTGCGAAACTAGCCAGCTCTGCGAAGATCACCGCATGACGGAATCCGGGGTCAACCTGCGCGGGCTGCGGCGGCACAACCGGGCGATGCTGCTCGGCCACATCCTGCGCTCCGGCGGCCTCAGCCGCGTCGAGCTCGCCGAGCGTAGCGGGCTGACCCAGCAAGCGGTGTCGAAAATCGTCACCGAGTTGCTGGAGACGGAGCTGCTGGACGTCGAACGCCAGCCGTCCACCCGCGTCGGCAAGCCGCGCACGCTGCTGCGCATCCGGCCCTCGGCGCGGTGCGCCCTCGGCGCCCAGCTGGACCGCGACGAGTTCCGCGTGCTGCGCACCGACCTGATCGGCGGCGCCGAGGACGTGGTGGAAGGCCCGCTGCCCGTCGGCTTCACCCCCGAGCAGGCCGTCACCGCGCTCGCCGACGCGTCGCGCAAGCTGCTCGCCGACGTCGACCCGGCGCGGGTGCTGGGCCTCGGCGTCGGCGCGGTGGGCCCCCTCGACCACCTCGAGGGCCGCGTCCGCGACGCGACGAACATGCCCGGCTGGCACGACGTTCCCCTGCGCGACCTGCTGGCCGAGCGCACCGGCCTGCCCGTCACGCTCGACAAGAACACCAACTCCGCGGCGTTCGCGCACGCCTGGCCGCAGGAGACCGAGCCGTCCGCGGCCGTGGTGCTCGTGGGCACCGGCATCGGCGTCGGGCTGCTGGTCGACGGGCGGGTCTACCGCGGGCCGCGCACGAACGCCGGTGAGTTCGGCCACACCACGATCGCGTACGAAGGCCCGCGCTGCGCGTGCGGCCGGCGCGGCTGCGTCGAGGTCATGCACAACTCCGCGGCCACCACGGAGGAGGCCGCGCGGCTGCTCGGCATCGGGCTCGCCGACCTGGTGCAGGTGCTCGACCTGGAGCGGATCGTGCTGTTCGGCCGGGCCGTGCGCGCCGCCCCGGAGGTCTACCGCGACACCGTCGCCGGTGAGCTGCGCGAGCTGCTGCCGGTGCCGCACTGGCAGCGGATCGACGTCGAGCTCAGCACCTTGAGCGAGGACGCGGTGGCCTTGGGCGGGGCATTCGAGGTGCTTGCCGGGTTCTACGAAACGCCGAAATGACAGGCTCCTGACCTGCATACCGATAACATCCGCGGCGTGCCCGACCAAGCCACCGACGAAGAGCCGGACGCGGCTCCCCGCACGCTGACCCCAGCCGAGCGGATAGTGCCCAGCTGGACCGACCCGCTGGCGGCCGCGGCGACGAGACCGCTGGGCGGCCCGCTGGGCGAGCACGCGGCGGTCGGCAGGCACTGGTTCTGGTCACCACAGCGCGTCGGCCTCGCGGTCGCGATGCTGGCACTGGTCGTGTGCTGGTTCGGCAAGGCCTCGTGCATCCAGCAGTACACCGACTCCAGCGGCGCCAACCAGCTGGACTGGCGGGCCGGGCGCCCGTTCGTCGCGATGTGCTATTCCGACATCGTCCCGCTCTACAGCTCCGAACGGCTGAACGACCCGCACACCTTCCCGTACGTCTCCTCGTGGAAAGAGGACACGCAGACCGCGGAGAACCAGACGCGGTACATGGAGTACCCGGTGGTCAGCGGGCTCTTCCAGTGGGTCAACGCGAAACTGGCGGCGGGCTGGCTCTCGCTCGCCGACGCCGGCTGGCTGCCCGGCGCGCTGCCGGTGGCGATCTACTTCGACATCTCCGCGTTCTGGCTCGCGCTCGCCTGGCTGGTCACGGTCTGGGCGACCGGGCGCACCATGAAACGCCGGCCGTGGGACGCGCTGCTGGTGGCGGCCTCGCCGCTGGTGCTGGTGCACGCGTTCACGAACTTCGACGCCATCGCCACGGCGTTCACCGCCGCCGCGCTGCTCGCCTGGTCACGCCGCCGGCCGGAGGTGGCGGGCGTGCTGCTCGGCCTCGGCGCGGCCACGAAGCTGTACCCGCTGTTCTTGCTCGGTGTGCTGTTCGTGCTCTGCCTGCGCGCGGGGAAACTGCGCGCGTGGGGGAGAACAGCGCTGTTCACCGCGCTCGCCTGGCTGGTCGTGAACGTCCCGTTCATCCTCGTCGCGACCCGCGGATGGTGGGAGTTCTTCCGGCTCAACACCCTGCGGCCGATGGACCCGGACTCGCTCTACAACGCCTTCTCCTACGCCACCGGCTGGACCGGCTTCGACGGCGTGCTCCAAAAAGGACAGACGCCGACCTGGCTCAACATCGTGGTCGCGGTGCTGTTCCTGTCCTGCTGCGCGGGGATCGCGTACATCGGGCTGACCGCCCCGCGGCGGCCGCGGCTCGGGCAGCTCGCCTTCCTGGTGGTGGCGGCGTTCCTGCTGACGAACAAGGTGTGGAGCCCGCAGTACTCGCTCTGGCTGGTGCCGCTGGCGGTGCTCGCGATCCCGCGCTGGCGGCTGCTGCTCGGCTGGATGGTGATCGACGCGCTGGTCTGGGCGCCGCGGATGTTCTACTACCTCGGCACCGACCACAAAGGACTGCCGGAGGGCTGGTTCCTCGGCACGGTGGTGGTGCGCGACCTGGCCGTGATCGGGCTGTGCGTGCTGGTGATCCGCGAGATCTACCGCCCCCGCACCGACCTCGTCCGGCTGTCCGGCGACGACGACCCAGCCGGCGGCGTCCTCGAGCGAACCCGCGATCGCGTACGGCTGCAAGGGTTTCGCAGCCGGCCGTCGAGGGCCGCGCACGCGGCGGCCCGGCATGCCGAAAGTCCGTGAAGGACTCCTTACCCGCGTCCCACGCCGGTAAGGAGTCCTTGACGGCTTTTGCCTCAGCCGACCTGCTTGCGCAGGTAGGCGATGTCCGCGGCCTGCCCGTCGCCCGGCGTCTCGACCACCACGGGGGCGCCGGCCTGGCGCACGACCTCGGCGAGCACCTCGGGGTCGATCGTGCCGTCGCCGTCCACCACGTTGGCGTGGCGGTCGCGGTTGGAGCCGAACTCGTCGCGGGAGTTGTTGAGGTGCACCAGGTCGATCCGGCCGGTGATGGCCTTGACCTTCTCGACGGCGTCGGCCAAGTCCCAGCCCGCGGCGTAAGCGTGGCAGGTGTCGAAGCAGAAGCCCGCGCCGAACTCGCCGACCTTGTCCCAGAGCCGCGCGATCACGTCCAGCTCGCGGGTCATCGCGTTCTCGCCGCCAGCGGTGTTCTCGATCAGGATCGGCACGGCGAAGCCGCCCTTTTCGGCCTCGCGCTCGAAGAGCTTGCGCCAGTTGGCCAAACCGTCCTCGACGTCGTCGCCGGCGGTGACGTGGCCGCCGTGCACGATGAGCCCCTTCGCGCCGATCTCGGCCGCGCCGGCCGCGTGCTGCGTGACGTTCTTACGGGATGGGATGCGAATGCGATTGTTCAGCGACGCCACGTTGATCAGATAAGGCGCGTGGATGAACACCTCGACCGGTGCCGCCTTGATCGCCTCGCCGTGCGGATGCGGCTTCGGCGCCTTCCATCCTTGCGGGTCAGACAGGAAAAACTGGACGACCTCGGCTTCTCGCTCGGCGACGGCGGCGAGCGGATCGTCGTCTCGGACATGGGCGCCAATCTTCATGCGAGCACGCTACCCCCGAGTGAATCCGCACCGGAGAGCCCAGTTCGTCACGCTCGTGGAGTACCGTGAGCGCGTTCCGTGATCCAGTCTGGGGCCGACGGAGGGCTTGTATGGGGAAGAACGCCGCCCGGATCACCGCGCTGGGGATCGCCGCCGCGGTACCGGTGCTGTCCGCCGCGATCGCGCTCCCGGCGACCGCCGCCGCGGATACCAGCCCCACCCTCAGCGGCAGCTGCCCGGCCACCCTCCAGAACGGCAAGGACGGCCAGGGCCTGACCGTCGACGCGGGCGCCCCGCTCAACGCGCCGAACCGGCTCACCGTCGGCCTCGACTCGAAGTCGAAGCAGGCCGACGGCCAGAACAACCTGCTGAACCTCCCGGTCGGCGACGTCGTGCGCACACTGGGCGTCGGCGAGGTGCCGGTGGTCGGCGACGCGGCGAGCAACACCGTCTGCCCGGTGGTGCAGGGCGCGGCCAACGGCGTCGGCAACACGACGCAGGCGCTGATCGGCGGCGTCCAAGGCGCGCTGCCCCAGCCTCCGGGCGGCCCCGGCGGCACACCCCCTGGTTCGCCTCCGGGTGGCACCCCGCCGCCGGGCGGTTCACCGGGCAGCCCGAACCCCGGCGGTGGCAGCAGTCTCGACCCGGTGGCCACCGGCCCCGGCGACGTGCTGGCCGGCCTCGACTCCATCTCGGGGGTGTTCACCAACGCCGCGATGCTGCCCGCCAGCTTCGTCCAGGCGCCGGTGATCACCCAGGTCATCCCGGGCAAGGTGCCGGAACAGCCGCCGACGGTCGACGAGAAGAAGTCCGGCAGCGCGCAGGCCCTGCCCGCCGTGGCGCCGCCGGCGAAGCTGCCGATGCTGATCGCGGTGCTGGCACTGGCGATCGTCGCCGCGGCGCTGGTGCGCGCGTGGCTGCGCCGCAGGCCCGCCTGACCCGTCTTTCCTTTACTCACCACGAGTGACGCCCGCTTCCACCCGAATGCCGGACATCGGTGGCTGAGCGGGCGTCACTCGTTTTCGTTACCGTCGTTGTCCTGGGGAGAGAAGCTCGACGGGATGCGGCGAAGGGGTCGGCGACCATGCAGCATCGGACACGGAGGGCCACCGCGGTGGGGGCCGCCGCCTTCGTTCTGGCGGGTTCGGCCGTTTTCGCCGCGCCCGGCACTGCCTCGGCGGACACCGTCACGGCGAAATGCGGGGACACCGTCACGGTCAAACCTGGTGACGTCATTTCCACGCCCTTCGGTTTGAAGACCGTGACGGACGGACTGACCAGCCTGGTCGGCGGGCTGCTCGGCGGGCTGTGCCAGGTCACCGTGAAGGTGGTCGACACCGTCGTCGCGCCGGTCCCGGTGCTCGGCGCCCCGGCCGCGAGCGCGGTCAACCAGGCGGTCCAGGGCACCACCAACGGGCTCAGCAAGACGACCGGCGACCTCGGCAATGCGCTCAGCGGCGGCAAGCCCGCGCCGCAGAACCCCGGCCCCGGCGGCAGTCCGCAGCAGCCGCCGAACAACGGTGCCCCGCAAGGTGGCACGCCCGCTGGTCAGAACCCGATTCCCGGGGCGAACAGCCCGCTGCTGCCGTCGTCCGGCGGTGGCGCCGGCCCGCTCTCGACGCTGTTCCCGAACTTCACCAGCCTGCCCTTCGGCTACAGCACCGGTTACGCGCCGATGCGCGACTACAGCGGCATCCCGATGGCGATGGCCGGCCTGTTCACCCCGTCGCCCGCGTTGCGGTACGGCAGCCAGATCCCGGGTTACCAGCCGCAGTACGGCCTCTCGAACCCGGCCGGACCGGCGTCGGGCAGCGCGGGCGTGCAGAACGCCGGGCAGGCCGAGGCGTTACCGACCGACGGCAGCTCTCACACGAACGGGTTGGACTGGCCCATGCTGGTTGCCGTTCTGGCACTCTCCGGAGTCAGCGCGGGCCTGGTGCGCACCTGGGTACTCCGCCGAATGGCCGCTTCTGCTTAGGCCGACTCGCCAGTATCTTTTGCAGGTCCCGGTCGTTATTCCTGTGACAATGGCCAGCGATAACACTGCCCCGGACCTTTTGGAGGACCAAGCTCGTGAGAACACTGCTCGTGCGGAAGACCCCCACCTGGCAGAGAACCCGTCGAGCACTCACTGTCACCGCACTGGCCGCCCTGGTGACGGGCGGCGCGTTCCTCGGCTCCGGCACCGCCTCGGCGGCGACCACGCTGGCCGGCACCTGCAAGGGCTCGGTGAGCGGCAGCATGGGCGACAGCGTCGCGCTGCCGGGCTCCTCGGTCAAGGACGTCGTCCGCCAGGCCGCACAGGAGCAGGTCGGCCTGTTCAACTTCCTCACCGTGTGGCCGGACGCGCTGGCGAACACCATTGCCGGCAAGGGAAACCTCGAGGTCGGCCAGATCCCGCAGTCCGCGGGCGGCACCATCGCCGGCGACGCGATCGGCACCGTCGTGTCCACCGCGCTGAAGGGCTCGAGCGGCCTCGGGCTCACCGCCGGCACCCAGAACCAGGTGCTGACCGCGATCAAGAACAAGGTCGCGTCGGCCTGCGCGCTGACCACGCTCGCCACGAACTACACCGCACCGTCGTCCTCGGCGCCGAGCAACGACCCGTCGAACGGCTCGTCCTCGAACCCGGGCACCGGCGGCTCGCCGCTCGCCAACCTGGTCCCGGGCAACAGCAACGGCGGCACCGCGCCGCAGCGCGACTACAACGGCATCCCCACCGCGACGCCGGGCACGGCGATCGCCCCCGGCATCCGCTACCCGGCCAACGGCGCCCTGCCGGGTGACGCCTCGGCCCCGCAGGTCGGCGGCCAGAACAGCGAGGGCCAGGGCCCGGACATCCGCAACGCCGGCAACGCCGAGTCGCTCGCGGCGCCGGGCAGCGCGAACGACGTCCAGCTGCCGATGCTGCTCGCGGTGATCGTGCTGGCCGGCGTGACCGCGGGGCTGGTCCGCACCTGGGTGCTGCGCCGGGCCTCCTGACCCGTCCTGCGCGACCCGCCGCGCGGGACTGTCGGTGCCCCCGAGTACGCTTACCTGGACAAACCCTCCTGCCACGGACAGTCCGTGGCCGCGAGCCCATAGGAGGTGAGTGGTTATGTCACGCCATTACGAGGTAATGGTCATCCTGGACCCCACGCTCGACGAGCGCACGGTGGCCCCGACACTGGACAACTTCCTCAACGTGATCCGCACTTCGGGCGGAAGCGTCGAGAAGGTTGACGTCTGGGGACGTCGTCGCCTTTCGTACGAGATCAAGAAGCACGCCGAGGGCATCTACGCGCTGCTGGACCTGAACTCCGACGCGGACGCCGTCAAGGAGCTCGACCGCCAGCTTTCGCTGCAGGAGACCGTGCTGCGCACGAAGGTCATGCGCCGCGAGGTCAAGCGCGCCGCGGCCAAGCCCGCTGCTGCCGCGGCTGCGCCCGCTGCCGCCAAGGCCTGATCCGAAGGGACGCCACCCGTGGCTGGAGACACCGTCATCACGGTGATCGGGAACCTGACTTCCGACCCGGAGCTGCGCTTCACCCCGTCCGGTGCGGCGGTCGCGAACTTCACCGTCGCGTCCACCCCGCGCACCCTCGACCGCCAGTCGGGCGAGTGGAAGGACGGCGAGGCGCTGTTCCTGCGCTGCAACATCTGGCGCCAGGCGGCGGAGAACGTCGCCGAGTCGCTGACCCGCGGTGCCCGCGTGGTCGTGCAGGGCCGGCTCAAGCAGCGGTCCTTCGAGACCAAGGAAGGCGAGAAGCGCACCGTCGTCGAGCTCGAAGTCGACGAAATCGGGCCCTCGCTGCGCTACGCCACGGCGAAGGTCAACAAGGTCAGCCGCGGTGGCGGTGGCGGCGGTGACTTCGGCGGCGGCGGTGGCGGCGGCTTCAACGGCGGTGGCGGCGGTGGCGGCAACCGCGGTGGCGGAGGCGGCGCGCCCGCCGACGACCCGTGGGGCTCCGCGCCCCCCGCAGGTGGCGGCGGCGGCGGTTTCGCCGACGAGCCCCCGTTCTGATCTCGTACTTTCATCACCCAAGATTTGATTCCAGGAGTAGACAGTGGCCAAGCCACCCATCCGTAAGCCCAAGAAGAAGGTCTGCGTTTTCTGCAAGGCCGAGAAGAAGGGCCGCCCGGAGCTGATCGACTACAAGGACACCAACCTGCTGCGGAAGTACATCTCCGACCGCGGCAAGATCCGTGCCCGTCGCGTCACCGGCAACTGCAGCCAGCACCAGCGGGACATCGCCATCGCGGTGAAGAACTCGCGCGAGATGGCCCTGCTTCCCTACACCTCGACTGCCCGCTGAGGAGGCTCGTCATGGCGAAGATCATTCTCACCACGGACGTGGCGAACCTCGGCGGCCCCGGCGACATCGTCGAGGTCAAGGACGGCTACGCCCGCAACTACCTGCTGCCCCGCGGTTACGCGATCGCGTCCAGCAAGGGTGCCGAGAAGAACGTGCGCACCATCAAGCGCGCACAGGAGTCCCGGCGCATCCGCGACCTCGACCACGCCAAGGAAATCAAGGCGACCCTCGAGGGCCTCGGCGCCATCCCGCTGACCGGCAAGGCGGCGGAGGGCTCGAAGAAGCTCTTCGGCTCCATCACGGCCGGCGAAATCGTCGACGCGATCAAGGCCGCTGGCGGCCCCCTGCTCGACAAGCGCGTCCTCGAGCTGCGCGACCACATCAAGACGGTCGGCAAGCACTCCGTCGGCGCCCGCCTCCACCCGGACGTCAAGGTCGACGTCCGCCTCGAGGTCAAGGCCGTCGCGAACTGACGCCCTGCTCCACCTGTTTCGCGAAAGCGGGGCGCTCCCATTTCCTGGGGGGGCGCCCCGCTTTTGTTGTTCTCGGGAGCGCGCCGCCTTTGTTGTTCTCCAGTACCTTCAACGGACCGGGCCACGCTGAGTTAGCATCCGAGTCGCTTCCGTACCGAAGAGGGGGACTCTCCGTGCGCCTTTCCCGCAACGCCCAGCTAGTCGGCGCCACCCTCGGCGCCCTGTGTCTGCTCACCGCCTGCGGCGGCGGCTCGTCGAGCGCTCCGCCATCCCCGAGCCCCACTTCGTCGGGCAACGGACCGAAGGTACCGGCCCCGCTGCCCACCCAAGCCCTGCTCACCGACCCGTGCAGCACCCTGACCGCCACGGAAGCGGACGGCGTCGGCTTGGCTTCGCCGGGCCGGAAGCGCACCTCGGGCCTGCAGGGCTGCGTCTGGAAGTCTTCGGCGACGGAACAGAACCAGATCGGGCTGACACCACTACCGCAGAACACCGGCGGCATCAGCGACATCTATGACAACAAACCGCATTCCGTGTATTTCGAACCCGTCGACATCAACGGCTACCCGGGTGTCTACACCGATATCCAGGACGCCCGCGCCGACGGCAGCTGCACCCTCTGGGTCGGCGTCACCGACCAACTCGCGGTCTCGGTCATCCCGCAAATCGGAGTCGGCGCGAACAAGAACGACCCGTGCGCCCTCGCGAAGAAGTTCGCAATCGCGATGGTGACGCACCTGAAGGCATCGTCATGAGCCCGACGCCGCGGACGGAGCGGCATCGTCCCCAAAGCGAGTTGAGGAGTTTGAGGTATCCCAGGCTGCCCCGCACCGTCCGGGCTGCCGCCGTCGCTGCCCTCGGGTTGCTCACCGCCTGCAGCGGCGGCTCTTCGAGCCCTCCGCCATCCCCGAGCCCCACTTCGTCGAGCGATGGACCGAAGGTACCGGCGCCGCTGCCCACCCAAGCCTTGCTCACCGACCCGTGCAGCATCCTGACCGCCGCGGAAGCGACCCAGGTCGGCCTGAACTCGCCCGGCAAAAACGACAGCACGAGCACATTGCCTGGCTGCATGTGGAAGTCCTCGGCAACGGAAGTGAGCCAAATCGGGCTGACGGCACTGCCACAGAACACCGGCGGCATCAGCGACATTTACACCAAGAAGCCGGGCTCTGCGTACTTCGAACCCGTCGACATCAACGGCTACCCGGGCGTCTACACCGACATCCAAGACGCCCGCGCCGACGGCAGCTGCACCCTCTGGGTCGGCGTCACAGACCAACTCGCCGTCTCCGTCATCCCGAACATCCAGAGCGGCCCGAACAAGAACGACCCATGCGGCATCGCGAAGAAGTTCGCGACCGCGATGATCGCGCACCTGAAGTCCTCGTCCTGAGCCCAAGAGCCTCGGGAGAGGCGAACGAGGCCAACACCATCCGGCGTCGCCGCCCGTCTCGATGCCCAGGTCGTTGCGAACCGGCTCCACCGTTGAAAGCGGGGCGCTCCCGACTCCAGGGAGCGCCCCGCTTTTGCCGTTCTCCGGAACCTTCAACGGGTCGGGCCACGCTGAGTTAGCATCCGAGTCGCTTCCGTACCGAAGAGGGGATTCCCGTGCGCATGTCCCGCACCGTGCAGCTCACCGGCGCCGCACTCGGCGCCCTCTGCCTGCTCACCGCCTGCGGCACCAAGACCGACAACACGCCGCCCACCGCGCCCGCCCCATCGAGCGCCGACGTGGCCGCGAACCTCAAGGTCCCAGCCCCACTACCCACCGGCGACCTGCTCTCGAACCCCTGCGCCGTCATCGCGCCCAGCCAGTTCGACGCCCTCAATTTCGCCGGCGCGGGGACGAAGTCGGACACCGCCGGCGACCCGAGCGTCGGACCGGACTGCCGTTGGGTGTCCAAGAAGGACGACGGCAACGTCATCTTCATCGGCTCGCTGCCGGGAAACAAAAACGGCATCAGCGACATCTACGCCGGCAAACCGCAAGCTGCGTACTTCGACCCCGTGACTGTCGACGGTTACCCAGGCGTCCTCAGCGATGTCCACGACGGCCGCCCTTCCGGGAACTGCACCGTCTGGGTCGGCGTCACCGACCAGCTCGCCGCATCGGTCAACGCCCAGATCTCCTCGGACGACTCCAAATCGAACACCTGCGCCATCGCGCAGAACGTCGCGGAAGCGATGATCCAACATCTGAAGGGCGCAGCCTGACCATGGCCCCGGGGGGAGCTGCCCCTGCTTCAACGTTCACCCATTCGGGCGCTTAAACCATGCGGCCGACCTTGCCTTTCCGTAGTTTCCGAACCGGCAGCGGGAACCAACCGCGTTGAGTTACCATCCAAGTTGCTGATCTCGCCAATTGGGGAGCGGGAAGTAGCTAAGGGGGTCTTGGACCATGGCCGAAGTGCCACCACCAGCACCGATCCAAGTCGGCGGTTACGGCCCGGCCGGTGGGTACAAGTTCAGCGCGGACGAGGTCGACTCCGTCATCACGAAGTGGCAGGCCCTCTCCGACGACCTGAGCAAAGACCTCGCGCACGCCCGGACGATCGCCGGAGTCAAACGACCGGCCGACGAGCCCGCCAGCAATGACTTCATCGACAAGGGTGCCAACCCGTCCGGGCAGACCCTGCTCGAACAGCACCAGCGGATGTCTGAGTACGTGAACAACTTCATCACGGCGCTCAAGGCGGCCAAGAACAAGATCACCGTGGCCGAACAAGAGGCCCGCGATTCCGCCAGCAAAACAGGTCAAGGAGTCTGAGCTACCCCATGCTGCCCCGTACCGTCCGGCTCGCCGCCGCGACCGTCGCCGCCCTCGGCCTTCTTACCGCCTGCAGCGGCGGCAATGGCGGCTCCGAGGACCCTTCGCCGTCTCAGAGCCCGAGCAGCAGCTCATCCGGCGACGGACCGAAGGTACCCGCCCCGTTGGCCACTCAGGCCCTGCTCAGCGACCCGTGCAGCGTCCTGACCGAGGCGGAAGCAACCCAGGTCGGCCTTCGCTCACCCGGCAAGAAAGACAGCACGAGCAACCTGGTCAGCTGCACCTGGAAGGCTACTCAGACGGAGCAGAACCAAGTCGCGCTGACACCGCTGCCGCAGAACACCGGTGGCATCAGCGACATCTACACCAAGAAGACCGGCGCTGCGTACTTCGAGCCCGTCGACATCAACGGCTACCCGGGTGTCTACACCGACATCCAGGACGCGCGTGCGGACGGCAGCTGCACGCTCTGGGTCGGCGTCACCGACCAACTGGCAGTCTCAGTGATCCCGAACATCGGTGTCGGCGCGAACAAAACTGACCCGTGCGGCGTCGCGAAAAGGTTCGCGACCGCGATGATCACGCACCTGAATTCGTGATCACCATGAGCCCAAGAGCCTCGGAAGGAGTGGCACATCATGGGGAATGATGCCAACACCGTCGGCAAGGAACTGAAGTACGCCGCGGCTGGCGCAGGGGTTGGTGCCGCCGTGGGGTCGGTCGTTCCGGTCCTCGGCACGGCGGTTGGCGCGGGCGTCGGTGCCCTCGCCGGCAGCCTGGTCGGTCTGTTCAGCGGCGGTCCGGAGGCGCAGAACGCCGAAGCGAACGTCGGCGGGCGGTCCATCGACGCCCGGACGATCTGGGAGAAGATCAACCCGGGCAACTCAGAGTCTCTCAACAACGGTGTGACCGCGGCCGGTGCGCTGCAGCAGGTCCATGCCGACCGTGTCACGCAGATCGACACGCTCAACAAGAGCATGGACGCCGCCTGGCAGGGCGGTGGCGCAACCGCCGCGCAGGCCGGCGCGCACCCGCTCGGTCTCTGGCTGCAGGACTCGGCCAGCAACCTCCAGAAGAGCCACACGTACCTGAACACTCAGGTCGAGAGCTTCGGCACCGTGCACAAGAGCGTGCAGGAGATCGCCAAGGACCCGCCGTCCGCGGGGTTCCTCGACGGGGTCAACCCGTTCAGTGACAAAGACGATCAGATCAACAAGTACAACGAGGTCGGCAAGGCCAACGTCCAGGCCTACACGAACTATTACAACGCCAGCAGCAGCAACGCCGGCGGGCTGCCGCAGTACAGCGCGTGGCAGGGGAACAACCTGTCGAACCCCCCGGGTGGCGGCGGGAAGTTCCCCGGCGGCCCCGGCAGCGGTGGCGGTGGCGGATTCAACGGAGCCGGCGGCGGCGGTGGCGGCGGGAGCTTCACTCCGCCCAACACCGGGAACATGCCGAAGTTCGACACCAAGGTGCCGACCGGAAGCCTGCCCCACGGGCCGGGCAACATCGGGGACCCGACCGCGAACCTGCCCGGCGGCAGTCATATCCCGGGGTCGGACACGACTTCGGCGTCGAGTTATGTGCCTCCGTCGCTTGATCCGAGCAGCTTCGGGCCCGGTGGTAGCGCGAGCTTCGGGCTGGGCGGCGGTGGCGGTGGCTTCGGTCCCGGTGGCGGCGGGGCCGGTTCGGGCTCGGGCGTCGGCGGAGTGGCCGGCTTCGGGCCGGGCGGCTTCGGCGGCGGTGGCGCGATGTCCGGGGCCGGCGGCGCCGGAGCTGGAGCTGGTGCGGGCGGAATCGGCGGCATGCGCGGCGGCGCCGCGGGTGGCGCGGCCGGCCGGGCCGGTGCGTCCGGCATGGGCGGCATGGGTGGCGCGGGCAAGGGCGGCAAGGGGCCCGGCGACGAGGAGCACGAGACCAAGTACCTCGTTGAGGAAGACCCCAACGAGCTGTTCGGCTCCGACGAGCTGACTGCTCCTCCTGTCATCGGTGAATGAGGCCTGGAAACGTGATCACTCTGGACCGTCCCACCAAGTTCACCATCCCGACGCTGCTCAACCTGATCAAGCGCCGGGGCGGTGAAGCGCACCAGACGTTCTCCGAGGTGCCGACCTTCTACGACGAGACCGCCGAGCGCACGCTCGACCAGCAGGTCAACGCCGTCCTCACCGAAAACGGCCTGATGGGCGCGCGCGGGATGGACCGGGACCTGCTGAGCCTCGTCGAGTCGATCTCGCACCCGCAGCTGGAGTACTACGGCTGGTTCGACGGGGAGTTCGAGGACGGCAGCCCGGCGAACTACTCCGTACTCGTCGGCAGTGGCAGCGGTGGTGGGTTCGGCCTGATCCGGGTCGCGGGCGAGGACACCGTGACGGTCCAGCGGCAGCGTTCCGACCTGCTGCTGCAGACCTTCCTCGACATGATCCCGCAGAGCCGAGGCGCCAACGGGCAGCCGCTGGTGACCAGCAAGAGCGAGTTCGAGAGCGGCCGGTCCGCGTCCGCGGAGGACGAGACCCAGCGCTCGATCATGCGGTCGGCGCCGGGGCGGAGCGAACAGCTCTCGCCGCTCAAGGAGATGCAGCGCATCCTCAAGGCGCCGCGGACCGGGGCCGGCAGCCTGTACGTCGCGGCGCGGCCGAACGGGGGCCGGCGGCGCCGGAGCCCGCGGCCGCTCAACTTCATCGACGTGAGCGAAGGCCGCTGGCTGATGGAGGAACGCCCGGGGCGGGACGACTCGCTCGTGGTGTTCACCCCGGGCACCCCGCAGGTGATCGGGGAGCGGATCCGGAACGCACAGAGCGCCTTGGGCTGACCTGACGCACTACGCCGGGTGGGGTTTCCGCCGTGCCAAGCCAACATGGCCGGACGGTGAACCTCACCCGGTTTTCGTGTCCGGCGCACCCCGCGGGGGTCCTACCTGCGGCTTCTCGCTCAGCGGTTACACAGCGCAGCGGGCGGGTCGGCAATGCCGCTCCTCGTCGTCCGTTCAGCCCACCGTGTCATGGCTCTACGCTCCGTAGCATTCATCCACAGGCGGCTGAACCGGGTCGGCCGCGACACGCCGAACGACGCGCCGGGCGCGACACGCCGGACGAGTTTCGACAAAGTTCTCCACAGTCTCTGCGCAGGGCTTGACCTGGGGGTTTATCCAAGCCGATCAGCCTTGTCCCCAACTTGTCCACAGCGTTACGGCTGCCTGTGACTGGTTGCCCCCAGTCATCCACAAGTTGTCCACAGGACGGTCAACACCCGGAATTGCATTGCTCCTAACGAGGGATCTAGCGTGCGCTGTCGCCCAGTACTCACGGTGGCGCTCGGCGCGTCGATCCACGGGCGAGAGGGACGCCGTACATCATCAGGAGGGGTTCGGCGGGCGACTGGGAAAGCCGGGGAGGATCCGGCATAATCGAACTGGTGTTCGCATGACTCGGGTTACGTGAAACGGGCCGGTGCCGGGCAGTTCGACACATGACCTGTTCGAGAAGTGAAGCGTGAGCCGGCCGGGGTGCGGTCGGCCGAGGAGGTGTCCGGGGCGGTGGCGCTGACCGACGACCGCGGTCCGACGTACGCGGAGTCCGACCCGGGTCCGAGCGACCCCGGGTCCGGCGGCTTCGACCGCCAGCCGCCGCAGGACCTCGCGGCCGAGCAGTCGGTGCTGGGCGGCATGCTGCTGTCGAAGGACGCGATCGCCGACGTCATCGAGGCGCTCGGCCCCGGCGACTTCTACCGGCCTGCGCACCAGGCGGTGTACGACTGCATCCTCGACCTCTACGGCCGCGGCGAGCCCGCCGACCCGATCACGGTCTCGGCCGAGCTGGAGCGGCGGGGCGAGCTCGGCCGCGTCGGCGGTGCGCCGTACCTGCACACGCTGATCGCGACCGTGCCCACCGCGGCCAACGCCGGCTACTACGCCGAGATCGTCTCCGAGAAGGCGGTGCTGCGCCGGCTCGTCGAGGCGGGCACGCGGATCGTGCAGTACGGCTACGGCGCGGCGGCCGCCGACGGCGCCAACATCGACGAGGTCGTCGACCGCGCGCAGGCCGCGATCTACGACGTCACCGAGCGGCGCACGAGCGAGGACTACGTCGCGCTCGAAGACCTGCTGCAGCCGACCATGGACGAGATCGACGCGATCGCCTCGCGCGGCGGCCAGTCGCAGGGCATCCCGACCGGGTTCGCCGACTTCGACGAGCTGACGAACGGCCTGCACCCCGGCCAGATGATCATCGTCGCGGCCCGCCCCGGTGTCGGCAAGTCGACCCTCGGCCTGGACTTCGTCCGCTCGGCGTCCATCAAGCACGGCCTGACCAGCGTCATCTTCTCGCTGGAAATGAGCCGCACCGAGATCGTCATGCGCATGCTCTCGGCCGAAGCCAAGATCCGGCTCGCCGACATGCGCGGTGGCAAGATGTCCGACGACGACTGGACCCGGCTGGCCCGGCGGATGAGCGAGGTCTCCGAGGCGCCGCTGTTCGTCGACGACTCGCCGAACATGACGATGATGGAGATCCGCGCGAAGGCCCGGCGGCTCAAGCAGCGGCACGACCTCAAGCTCGTGATCGTCGACTACCTGCAGCTGATGACGTCGGGCAAGCGCGTCGAGTCGCGGCAGCAGGAGGTCTCGGAGTTCTCGCGGCAGCTCAAGCTGCTGGCGAAGGAGATCGAGGTACCGGTGATCGCGATCTCCCAGCTGAACCGTGGCCCGGAACAGCGCACCGACAAGAAGCCGATGCTGTCCGACCTGCGTGAGTCCGGCTCGCTGGAGCAGGACGCGGACATCGTCATCCTGATCAACCGACCGGACGCCTGGGAGCGCGACGACCCCCGCGCCGGCGAGGCGGACCTGATCCTGGCGAAGCACCGTGCCGGCCCGACCAGCACGATCGTCGTCGCGCACCAGCTGCACTACAGCCGTTTCGTCGACCTCGCGCACGACTGACGCGGAAGGTCTCCATCCACTCGCCGCTACGCGACGGGGGAACCGTCGTCGAGGGTGTCCAGGACGGCGGGTAAGCCGGCTCGCAGCATCTTCCGGCGGACGGTGCCGAGCAGCCGGGCCATGAGAAATCCGCCGACCCCGGTGAAACCCGTGTGGTCGTAGGTGAAACGCGTGCCGCCGGCGTGGGGCTCGAGCCGGTACACGACCTCCGTCACGTCGCCGCCCGCGCTGTCGGTCCACGAGTAGCGAAACAGCGACGGCTCAATCACTTCGAGCACCTCGCAGTCCACTACCCCGTTCCAGCCGGGCTTGGGTTTCGCGTGGAACTGGAACTTCGCGCCCGGCACCAGGACCAGGCCCTCCGGACGGCCGCCCGCGCCGGTCGAGGTCCACCGCGGGATCAGCGCCGGGTCGGTGACGGCTCGCCAGACCTTCGCGGGGGAGTGCGGGTAGTCGCGGACGATGTGGATGGCGCTCATGGTGGCTTCCTCACTCAGTCGGACCGGGTCGAGCTTAGTTTACAGTCACAGAAAACTTTCTGTCGATGAAACTTCCGCTGATCCAGGAAATATCCCGGAACTCGCCGACGTCGCGTACTCTGGTAGTTGAAGTTTCAAATATTGGAGGCAAACGATGGCGCCAACACCGGTCCTGTACCTCAGCCACGGTGCGCCGCCGCTCGCCGACGACGCGACGTGGACCCGGCAGCTGGCGGGCTGGTCCGCGAACCTGCCGCGGCCGAAGGCGATCCTGATCGTCTCGGCGCACTGGGAAGAGGCGCCCTTGACGCTCGGGGCGACCACCACCGTCCCGCTGGTCTACGACTTCTGGGGCTTCGCCGACCGCTACTACCAGGTCGAGTACGCCGCGCCCGGCGCGCCCGAGCTGGCCCGCCAGGTCCGAAAACTGTTGCACTCCACCACGACGCCGGTGCACGACGCGCCGGAGCGCGGGCTGGACCACGGCGCGTACGTGCCACTCGTCGAGATGTACCCCGGCGCCGACATCCCGGTGCTGCAGATCTCGATGCCGTCCCTCGACCCGCAGGCGCTTTTCGACGTCGGCCGCAAGCTCGCACCGCTGCGCAACGAGGGCGTGCTGATCATCGGAAGCGGCTTCTTCACGCACAACCTGAGCGCCATGCGCCAGGTCGACGGCACGGCCGGCACGCCACCGCAGTGGTCCGCCGAGTTCGACCAGTGGGGCGACGAGGTGCTGCGCGCCGGCGACGTCGACGCGCTGCTCGACTTCCGGCGCAAGGCCCCGGCCGCCGCCCTCGCGCACCCGCGGATCGAGCACTTCGCGCCGCTGTTCGTGTCGCTCGGCGCCAGCTCCGCCGAGGGCTCGGGCCGCACCGTCATCGACGGGTTCTGGTACGGCCTCGCCAAGCGCTCACTCGAGTTTTCCTGAGCGGACAAGAAAACGGGCCCGGAAGCTGGCTGCTTCCGGGCCCGTTTCGTTTACTGGCTAGCTGTTCACTTCTTGAAGAAGCCGGTCACCTTGGCGGCCAGCTTCTGGATCGCACCCAGCGGGGACGAGTCCATCCCGGCCAGCGCCGGAACCTGCGCGGCCGGCAGCCCCGCGGTGGGCAGGCCGGCGGTCGGCAGGGCAGGCAGGCCCGCGACCGGCAGCGCCGAGACGACGGGCAGCGTCGGCAGACCGGCGGTCGGCAGCTGGGCCGGCATCGTGGTCGGCACACCCGGCAGGGCGGGCACGCCCGGCAGGGCCGGGAGCGCCGTCACGGCGGGCAGCTGGCTCAGCGTCGGCAGCGAAGCCTTCACCGGCAGCTGGGTCGGCAGCGCCGGCAGGGCCGAAGCGTCGGACCGGCCGGCGGTGCCGGGCAGCGCCGGAACGCCGGGCAGAGCCGGGACCGCGGGCAGGGCCGGAACCCCGGCCAGGCCCGGCAGCGCCGGCGCGTGCACGCCGCTGCCCAGACCGCTCAGCGACGGGAGCGCACCCGCGCCCTTGAGCTGCTGCAGCTGCCCCAGCGCCGACAGGCCGCTGACCTGCGGCAGGTCGGCACGCTCGGCACCCGGGACGGGCAGCATGGACATCGCCGGCAGCTGCGGCAGGGCCGGCAGCCCGGCACCGGTCGGCAGCGCCGGGAGGCCCTGCGACAGGTCCGGCAGCGCCGGCAGCTGGTCAGCGGCCATCTCGTTGCCGAGCGGCGCGTCGAGCGACGGCTCGGTCAGCTCGGTGGAGTCGGTCCCCTCCGAGGTCGCGGTGCCCAGCAGCGCCAGCGGCACGCCGAAGACCGGCACGTCGACCGGCAGGGCGTGGTAGAAGTCGTAGCCGGACAGCGCACTGCCGTCACCATCGGTGGTGGGGGTGCCCCCGTTGGTGGCGGTGATCATGTTGTCGCCGACCGAGTGCGACACGCCGGCCGCGCTGATCGCGTCGTCCGTCACGTACGGCACCGCGGTCACCGGCAGGTCGAGGATGTCGCCCGAAACCGAGCCCTCGACGCCCGACGTGGTGTCGTCACCGGCGTTGGTCACGGCAGTGCTGTTGGTGGCGTCGCCGGAGGCCACACCCGCGGCCGAGACCGAGTCACCGATGACCTGCGCCACCGGCTCCGCGTCCGCGCCGACGATGTCGCCGGCAACCGCGCCCGCGTCACCGTTGGTCAGGGAGCTGCCGCCCGCGGTCGAGGTGATGTCGTTGCTGCCGCCACCGTGGCCCAGGGCCGCGCCCGCGACACCGGTGCCCGAGGGAGTGAGCGCGCCGGCGATCGGCGCCTTCACGATGTTGCCGGCGATGCCGCCGCCCTTGCCGTCGGTGCTGGCGTCGCCGCCGGCCTTCGAGTCGGTCAGGTTGTCGGCCCAGCCGGTGCCGATGCCGCCGACCGCGCCGCCGATGCCGTGGCCCTGCACGGGAAGCGAGACCGGGGCCTCGACGATGTTGCCCGCGCCGGCGCCGTTCGGGCCGCTCGCGTGCACGTCGGAGCCGGCGCCCGAGGTGGTGTCGGTGGTGGCCTTGCCGTGGCCCTGGCCCACGAACGCGCCGCCGATGCCGAACAGCTGCACCGGGGTCGACACCGGGACGGTGCCCAGGTTCGAGCTCAGGAAGCCGTTGTCATCAGCGGTGTTGCCGCCGCCGCCGCCCTGGACGACCTTGGTCTCGTGCGCCTCGGCCGAGCCCTGGCCGATGAACGAGCCACCGACGCCGAACACCTCGGCGGGCACGCCGACCGGCACCTGGACGATGTTGCCCGACCCGGAGGAGTCGGTGCCCTGGCTGCCGTCGTAGCCACCTGCCGTGACGGTCTTGTCCTCGTTGGCGGTGCCCGACGCGTTGCCGATGTGGCTGGCGCCGATGCCGTAGACCTCGGGCGCGCCCGCGGCCTGGGTGTTCACGACGTTGGCGCCGAGCACGGAGCCGTTGCCGCGGGTGTAGCTGCCGTTGCCGGCGTTCGCGTCGACGGTGTTGTCGCACGCGGCGTGGGAGTTGCCGATGTAGGTCGCGCCGACGCCGCAGACGTCGACCGGGAGGGCGACGGCGGGGTCGACCACGTTGGCCGAGCCGGCCGCGTTGTCACCGGAGGTCTTGACGAAGCCGCCCGAGTCCACCGTGCTGGAGGTCGAGCCGGCCGTGCTGTCGCGGTCGACGGCGTGTCCGGTGGTGGCGTTGCCGATCCAGGTGGCGGCCACGTTGGCCACGTTGGCCACCGGGCTGAGCTGCGCCGCGGCGGCGGTGCCGGCCAGGAACGAGTTGTCCCCGTCGGTCTCGATGTAGGTCGGCGTGCCGGCCAGGCTGCCCGGGCGCTTGTCGCCGGCCTTCGCGTCGGCCGAGGAGTTCGACGCCGTGTCGGCGTCCGAGCCCCACACGCCACCGGCGTTGCCGTTGAACTTCACCGGCAGCGCGATGGGAGCGCCCACCACGTTGCCCGTGCCGGCGCCGCCCTTGCCGCTGCTGAGCATGGACCCGCCGGAGGTGGCGGAGGTGTCGGCGGCGTACGAGCTGTACGCGTTGCCGAGCAGGTACGAGATCGCGTTGCCGGTCACCTGGACCGGGGTGGCGAACTGGCCCGCGACGACGTTGCCGGACAGGCCGGAGCCCTTGCCGGAGGTGTCGATGTTGCCGGTCTCGGACGCGCTCTGGTAGGCCGAGCCGCCGTGCACCGCGCCGCTGCCGCCGGCCACGCCGACGCCGTTGCCGGCGAGCTGCACCGGCAGCGCCCAGTCGAGGGCCACGACGTTGCCCGCGAGCCCGGAGTCCTTGCCGGAGGTCGCGATGTCCTGGTTGTGCGAGTAGGTCTGCTCCTGCGAGCTGCCGTCGACCTTCGCGTCGCCGATGACGCCGACCGCGTTGTCCACGATCTGGATCGGGACGACCACGTCGCCCGAGACCTTGTTGCCCTTGAACGCGTCGTGGGTCGGCGTGAGGTCACGCGGCCCGTCGGCCTTCGGCAGGCTGTCCGTCAGGTCGCCCGCGCCCGCCGGCGACTTCGCCGAAGCGAGCACGCCCTTCGCGGCTTCGGTGACCGGCTTGGTGCTCAGCTCAGTCTTGAACGCCGGGACGTCGTACTGGCCGAGCGGCGTGCCGATGGCGTTGTTCGACGTGTCGATCGGGACGGTGACGTTCAGGTCGAGCGGGGAGGCCGGGGTGTCAGGGTTGACGTTTTCGTCGGCCGAGGCGATGCCGGTGCCCAGCATCAGCAACCCACCCGTGACCAACGCGGTCTGGAGTCCGCGCTTTGCCCAGGTCTGCATGGGGTTTTTCTCCTTCATTTCGGGTTCCCTTGCGGGCTTGTGGGGGTGCGCTCGTGCGAGCTCGCACAGTGAGGAGCGCACCGGAGGGGGTGGTGCGGCGGCGGGCGCGGAGAAGTGCGCACGCGAGAAACCCGCGGGTTCGGTCGGTGACGCCGAGCCGGTACGCGAAAAGGCGCTTGGCTTCAGGGCGCGTCAACGACCCCGCGGGTGAGGTGAATCAGTCGGGAGTGACGCCGGGCTGCTCGCCCGGGCTGAGCGGCGTGTGCCGCACGCCGGCGCGGGTCGAACCCGCCACGGCGTTGTCGACGGCCGCGGAGACCCACGAGGGGACCCCGAAGTTCAGCACGTCGAGGTGGCCACCGGGAGCGGTGGAGCCGCCGCCGGGGGCAGTCGGGATGCTCGGGGGAGCCATCGGGAGCTGACCCGGGCTGAACGGGGCCGGCGGCAGGTTGTGGTGGTCCTTGTGGTGCGAGGAGTCACCTAGGCCGTCGGCCGGGGCGCCGGTGTGCGCGAGGCCCGCGAGCGGGAACATCGCGCGCAGGGCGCCGGGGGTGGAAACCGCGGCTGCGCCGAGGTTCTGCGCCGGGTCACCGGTGGTCCCGGTGGCGGCGGAGTCAGGGGTGGGCTCGACCGGCGAGGCCGGGAGCGCGGGCAGGTCGATCAGCTTGCCGTGCCGGTTCGGGTCGAGCAGGCCCCAGACCTTGCTGCCGAGGTCCGGCGTCTCCGGCGACGGGGTGACGGTCTGCTCGATGACCTGGCGGGTGTCCTCCGGCTTGCGCGCGATGTGCTCGGCCGCGCCGAGGGTGCGCCGCACCGGCTGGAGGACGGCTTCCTGGCCGAGGTCGGCGACGGCGTCGCTGACCCGGCCGGACACCTCGTGGTCGGTGGTCCGGACCTGGTCGGTGTGCGGGCCGCCGATGTGGTCGCGCGGGTCGAGCGGGCAGATCGGCCGCGAGGTGCCGGGCTCGGACCACGTGGTGGCGTCCTGCTCGCAGGCGGTCACGCCGTTGACCGCGCCGACCGCGGCACCGGCGACGTCGCCGGTGAAGCTCGAAACGCCGTGGGTGACGTCGCCGAGGTTCGCGACCGTGGTGTCGGTGACCGGCGTGACGCTGACCCCGCCGGCTTCGACGGTGCCGGTGTCGGCGGAGGCGGTCGCGGAGGAGACGGCCCACGCGGCGGCGGTCGCTGCCACCGCGCCGCCGAGCACGAGGAGCGCACGCGAAGCGAGACGGCCGGCGCGCATCGCGCCCCGTCCCTCGTTCGCCGCGTCCTTCACTCGTGCTTCTCCTCAACTGGGTCCCGCCGGGTGGTTGCGGAACCGAGACAACCAGCCGCGACCGCCGCCGCGCACCCTTGACACGGCTTGATGCCACCATCGTGTGAACAACACAGTGTGTGTTCGATTCTCACGAAAAGTGATCGGAACTGGCGGGGCCCGGTTACTCCTGAGTCGGTCTGTCAAGCGGCCTATCAGGCGAAGCGTGGAACGCGCCGATGCCCGGACGACTCCGTTTCGCCCGGAATTGTCGGTGGGACCGATACGGTTGATCGTGTGAGCCAGTCTGGGCGCGAACAGCGCGAACAACCGTTTCTCACCGCCGAGTCCGACGTCACCGGCCTGATCCCGCGCGGCCTGCGCGTGGGGGCCGCGCTGGCCTGGCGGTTCATCGTGGTGATCGCCGCGCTGTACGCGGTCGTCTGGCTGATGGGCTACCTGTCCGCGGTGGTCATCCCGGTCTCGATCGCGCTGCTGCTCTCGGCGCTGATGGCGCCGGCCGTGGCGAAGCTGGTGGCCTGGCGGTTCCCGCGCGGGCTGGCGACGGGGATCGTGCTGATCGCCGGGCTGGCCGTGCTGGGCGGGCTGCTCACCTTTGTCATCACGCAGTTCTCCAGCGGCCTCCCGCAGCTGCAGCAACAGCTCAACAACAGCCTGAACCAGATCAAGGACTGGCTGATCAACGGGCCGCTGCACCTGCGCCAGGAGCAGATCCAGGACTTCATCAACCAGGCCATCGGCTTCATCCAGAACAACCAGTCGTCGCTCACCACCACGGCGCTGACCACGGCGGGCACGATCGGCGAGATCCTCACCGGGTTCGTGCTCACGCTGTTCGTCACGATCTTCTTCCTGGCTGGCGGCGACAACATCTACTCGTTCCTGGTGCGCGGCGTGCCGGCGCGGGTGCGGCGGCGGGTCGATGTCGCCGGGCGGCGCGGGTTCGCGTCGCTGGTCAGCTACATCCGCGCGACGGCCGCGGTGGCGGTGGTCGACGCGGTGGGCATCGGCATCGGCCTGTGGATCGTCGGCGTGCCGCTGGTGATCCCGCTGGCGACGCTGGTGTTCCTCGGCGCGTTCATCCCGATCATCGGCGCCGTGCTGGCCGGCGGGGTCGCGGTGCTGATCGCGCTGGTCACCAAGAGCTTCATCGGCGCGGTCATCGTGCTGGCCATCGTGATCGGCGTGATGCAGCTGGAGAGCCACATCCTGCAGCCGCTGCTGCTCGGGCGCGCCGTGCGGCTGCACCCGCTGGCCGTGGTGCTGGCGATCGCCGCCGGGCTGGTGGCCGCGGGGATCGCGGGCGCGCTGCTGGCCGTGCCGCTGCTCGCCGTGCTCAACGCCGGCATCCGCTCGCTGCTGCACGAGCACAACCCCGATCCGGCGACCGTCGACGCGCTGCACTCCCAAGCCACCCGGCCCAACGACGCCAACTCGGGCTCGGACAAGGACGAGTCGGACGACGGCGAGAAAAACAAGAAGGACAACGAGAAGAAGTGACCTCGCCGGCCACCCGCGACCCGGCGACCCCGCTGTGGCGCGGGGTCGTGCTGCTGCGTGTGCTCACCTGGTTCTTCGCGCTGGCCGTGGTCATCGGGCACCGCGCCGAGTTCGCCCGGCCGTGGCTCGCGTGGACGGTGGTCGGCGCGATGGGCGTGTGGTCGCTGGCCACGAGCGACGCGTACTCGCGCGCGTCGAGCCGGTGGAGCTGGCTGGTGGTGCTGGACGTCGTGGTCACCACGGCGCTGATGCTCACGTCGCCGCTGATCCTGTCCCCTGAGCAGTACGCGGCGGCGACCCCGCTGATCACCACGGTCTGGGCGGCCGCCGGACCGCTGGCGGCGGCGACGCGGTTCGGGGCTGGCGGCGGCGTGCTGGCCGGGCTCGTGGTCGCCGTCGGCACCGGCTTCGCGCGGGAGAAGCTTGACCTCGACGTCGCCCGCGACGGGGTGCTGCTGTGCGCGAGCGGGCTGCTGATCGGCATGGCGGCCACGACAGCGCGGCGTTCGGCGGAGGCGCTCGCGCGCGCGTTGCGCACCGAAGCCGCGACGGCGGAGCGAGAACGGCTCGCGCGCTCGATCCACGACAGCGTGCTTCAGGTCCTCGCGCGCGTACGGCATCGCGGTCTCGAGGTCGGCGGCGAAGCGGCGGAGCTGGCAAAGCTGGCCGGGGAGCAAGAGATCGCGTTGCGCGCGCTCGTCACGACGGAGCCGACGTGGGCGAGCGCGGGCGGCGACGGCTTCGCGGACCTGCGCTCGGCGTTGCAGCTGCTGGCCACGCCGTCGGTGCAGGTGTCGACGCCCGCGGGCACCGTCGACCTGGCGACGCACGTCACCGAAGAGCTGGTGGCCGTCACGCGCGAGGCACTGTCCAATGTAGAAAAACACGCGGGGCCGGACGCGCACGCGTGGGTCCTGCTGGAGGACCTCGGCACGGAGGTGGTCGTGAGCATCCGCGACGACGGCCCCGGAATCCCCGCCGGGCGATTGGAACGCGCGGCGCGGCTGGGGCATCTGGGTGTGGTGGAGTCCATCAGGGGGAGGGTGCGCGATCTCGGCGGGACCGCGACCCTGGAGACCGGTCCGGGCACCGGCACGGAGTGGGAAGTGCGGGTGCCGAGCGCGACGAGGGGCGAGAGATGACGGACGGCACGATCTCGGTGATGGTCGTCGACGACCATCCGATCTGGCGCGACGGCGTGGCGCGCGACCTGGCCGAAAACGGCTTCGACGTGCAGGCCACGGCGGCCGACGCGCCCGCGGCCGTCCGGATCGCGCGCACCGTGCGGCCCTCGGTGGTGCTGATGGACCTCAACCTCGGCGGGACGTCCGGGGTGGAGGCGACACGCGAGATCACCGCGGCGCTGCCGGAGACGAAGGTGCTGGTGCTCTCGGCCAGCGGTGAGCACAGCGACGTGCTGGAGGCGGTGAAGGCGGGCGCGTCCGGTTACCTGGTGAAGTCGGCGTCGGTGGCGGAGCTGGTGGACGCCGTCCATCGCACGGCCGCCGGCGACCCGGTGTTCACGGCCGGGCTGGCCGGCCTGGTGCTGGGCGAGTACCGGCGGATGGCAGACGCGCCGGACGGCGGAGCCGAGCCGCCGCGCCTGACCGAACGTGAGACGGACGTGCTGCGGCTTGTCGCGAAGGGCCTCACCGCGCGGCAGATCGCGGAGCGGCTGGTCCTCTCGCACCGGACCGTGGAGAACCACGTGCAGTCGACGCTGCGGAAGCTCCAGCTGCACAACCGCGTCGAGCTGGCGCGGTACGCGATCGAGCACGGGCTCGACGAGGACTGAGGTTTCAGGAGATCGAGACGCCCGGGAACTGCTGCGCGTCCGGGATCTTCGCCGAACCCAGCCGCCACGCGGGCTCGCCGGGATGCCAGGCCGCGACGACGCCGTCGTCCAGCAGGAGGTCGCCGTCCGGGGACCAGTCGAGGCCGGACTGCTTGAGGTGCTCGGTGGTGTAAGGCATCGATGGCGCCTCCTGCCAGGTGAGGTCATGGAGGTCGAGCAGCCACAGGTCGCGGGTCTGGATGTCGGTGCTGTGCCAGGCGGGCGTGCCGAAGTCGACGGCGGCGAGGCTGCCGTCGCGGTTCGGCAGCACGTACGGCGTCGAATCCACCACCGGCGGCGCGACCTTGGTGCGGGCGCCGCCCGGCAGGTCGACGACGGTGAGATCGGTCAGGCCGCCGAGGATGAGCCGGTCGCCGGTGGCCGCGAGGATCCGCGGGGCCTGCTGCACGGAACGGCCGGTGGCGGGGTCGATCAGCACGTCGACCGTCTCGGCGGTGCCGTTGTCCACGGTGATCAGCAGCCCGTGTGAAGTCTCCTGCCGGACGATCGTGCGGCAGCTGGCCACGGTGCCGGGGTCGAGCGCGGCGCCGGCCAGCGAAACGTGCTGGAGCCGGCAGTTGCCGGGGCTGTCCTGGCGGATCGCCCACACGCTGTCGCCGTCCGCGCCGGGGGCGATGCTGAACGCCTGGCCGAGCGGAACCGGCGCGGTGTCCGGGCCGGTGTAGGTGTAGACGTCGTCCGGCGCGCAGGTGGCGGACTGGCACTCGGGCGAGGTCAGGATGACGGGTGTGTGGCCGACGCGCTGGACGCTGACCAGCCTCTTCCCGCCGGGGAGGCCGGGCACACTGCCCTTCGCGCCGGTGTCCGCGTCGAACACGGTGGGCGGGGACGTGGCGAGCAGCAGCCGCACGCTGAGCTGGTTCGCAAGCCCGCCGTCGAGGCCCGTGCGCGGTGGTCCGACGGGCTGGTTCTGCACGGTCGACGGGCTCGGGGTGGTGACCGGTGCGGGGGTCCCGTTCGTGCAAGCGGCCAGCAGGAGGCTCGCCGCGGCGAGGGCGGCGCCGGCACGAAATACGGGTCTGTTCAGGGTTTTTCCCCGATCTGGCTGGCGGAATCGAGTTCTACCATCAACACCATGGGCGAGGAAGAGACAACGACCGCGGAGACCGCGACCGAGACCAAGCCGTTGACCGCGCGCGACATCCGGGTCTCCGACGACGAGCGCGAGCACGTCGTCGGCGTGCTCCAGAAGGCGATCGGGCTCGGCATGCTCAACCTCGACGAGTTCACCGAGCGCACCGACCGCGCGCTGGCGTCCCGGACCCGCGGCGAGCTGAACGCCGTGCTCGCGGACCTGCCGGGCCTCACGCACCCGGAGGCCGCGCCGGCTCCGTACGCGGCGCCGGACGCGCCTTCGTACACCCGCTCTTGGGCGCCGGGCCAGCGGATGGAGCTGAACGCGAAGTACTCGTCGCTGCACCGCAGCGGCCCGTGGCAGGTCCCGCCCGCGATGGTCGTGCGCAACAAGTACGGCAGCACGAAGCTGGACTTCACCGAGGCCCGCACGTCGACGCCGGTGATCGAGATCGAGCTGGACTCGAAGTGGGGCTCGGTCGAGATCGTCATCCCGCCGCAGGCCGCCGTCGACTACAACTCGATCACCGAGATCAAGTTCGGCTCCCTCGACGACAAAACCGGCAGCAACGGCCGGGCCGGCACACCGCGGTACGTCCTCACCGGCCGGGTCCACGGAGGCTCGCTGGTCATCCGGCACCCCAGGCGGGGCTTCTTCGGCTGACCAGCGTGAGTGCCGGGCCCGCTTCCATCCGTCGGGCGGGTCCGGCGCTTCTTTACGTTTACTTCAGCGCGGCGGCGACCACAGTCCGGGCGTCGGCGGGGGTGGCGGCGGCCAGCGCCGCGGCAGCCAGCGACCGGGCGTCGTCCAGGGTGACGGACGCCAGGCTCGCGCCCACGGACCGGATCGCCGGGGCGTTCATCGAAACGCTGGTCAGGCCGAGTCCGGCCAGCACCAGGGCCAGGCGCGGATCGCCGGCCGCCTCACCGCAGACGCCGGCCGGCTTGCCCGTCACCATCGCCGCGTCGCCGATCAGTTTCAGCAGGCGCAGCAGCGCCGGCTGCCAGGGGTCGTTCAGCTGGGCCACGGCGCCGAGCTGGCGGTCGGCCGCGAAGGTGTACTGGGCCAGGTCGTTGGTGCCGACCGAGACGAAGTCCACCGCGTCCAGGATCTCCCGCGCCGACAGGGCCGCGGCCGGGATCTCGATCATCACGCCCGCGCGGGCGAGGCCGGCGGCGCGGGCGCGCTCGGCGAACCAGGCCGCCTCGTCCGCCGTCGCGACCATCGGGGCCATCACGGAAACGACCGCGCCCGAGTCCTCGGCCGCGCCGGCGATGGCCGCCAGCTGGCGGTCCAGCACCTCCGGCCGGTCGAACGCCACGCGCAGGCCGCGGACGCCCAGCGCCGGGTTCGGCTCGGCCTCCGGCGAAAGGAAGGCGAGCGGCTTGTCGGCGCCAGCGTCCAGCGTGCGGACGATGACCGGCTTGCCGCGGAACGGCGAAAGCACCGCGGTGTAGGCCTGGCGCTGCTCGTCGACGGTCGGCTCGGCCGAGGCGTCGAGGTAACAGAATTCCGTGCGGAACAGGCCGACGCCCTCGGCTCCGGCGTCCGCGGCGGCCTGCGCGTCGGCCGGGGAGCCGACGTTGCCGTAGACCTTGACGACGTGGCCGTCGGCGGTCGCGCCCGTGCCGTTCCACTCCGCGGGGCCCGCGGCGACGGCGGTGACCACCGGCGCCTCCGGGTCGGCGACCTCGACGACGCCGGTGTCCCCGTCGACGGCGAGCGCCGGCGCGTCCAGCGCGAGCAGCCCACGGACCGCGACCACGGCCGGGATGCCGAGCGCGCGGGCCAGGATCGCGGTGTGGCTCGTCGGGCCGCCCTCTTCGGTGACCAGCGCGAGCACCTTCGCCGGGTTGAGGCCCGCGGTGTCGGCGGGCGCCAGGTCGCGGGCGACGAGCACGCTCGGCGACGTCAGCTCCGGCACGCCCGGCGGGGCGATGCCGAGCAGCTCGGCGACCAGGCGGTCACGCACGTCGCGGACGTCGCGCACCCGCTCGGCCATGTAGCCGCCCGCCGCGGCGAGTGCTTCGGCGAACCCTTCGGCGGCCTGGTAGACGGCGCGGGCCGCGGGCAGGTTCTGCGCCGTCACCAGCTGCTGGGCCTGCGTGGCGAGCGCCGGGTCGGCGGCCATCGCGGCGGTGGTGATGAGGATCGTGGCGGCTTCGCCCTCGGCGGTCTCGGCCTGCGCCTCCAGCCGGGCGGCGACGGCGGCGGCGGCGGGCTCGATCCGCGCGGCCTCCGCGGCCGGGTCGGCCGGCGCGGGGGTGCTCGCGGGCTCGCCGAGCGGCTCGGCGACGCGCACGACGGGACCACTCGCGCGCCCCGGGCTCACAGCGACCCCGGTCAACGACGAAACGGCGGGGTTGTTGGTCACGGTGACTCCGGCTGACTCGGTGGTCGCGGCGGGCTGGCCCGAGGCGGCTGTGCCCGTGAGGGTCTCAGACATGGTCTAGACCATAGCTCAGATACGTCTCGATATCTCGCGGTGCCGCCCACAATCCGCGGGACCGCACCCGCTCGAGCACCGGCCGCACCTCCTCGTGCCACCACGCCTCGGCCAGCTGTTCGCGGCTGGCCAGCGGGCGGCCGTGCAGAGTCTGCCGGAAACCCCAGGCCTCCGCCGAGTCCGCGAGCCGGAACCAGTCGGCCGGATCGTCGAGCCAGAGGTCGAGGCGGACGTCGTCGGCGAGCGGCACGCGCTCGAGGAACAGCCGCTCGGCGGTCTTCGACGGCAGGTCCGCCACCGTGAGACAGCGCAACGCCCAGGCCACGGTGCAGATCCGGCGCACCTGGGCGCGCACCGCCGACGACCCGCGGGCGCGAGCCAGCGCGACGCGATGGTGGCCATCCTCCACGAAGTACATGTCGCCCAGCCGCACGAGCCGCACCGGTGGCAGGTCCGCGGACGTGCGCGCCAGCGCCTCCCAGCGGTCCCGCAACGCGCGGTTGCGCGGCCGGAATTGACGGTCGAAGTCGCCGCCACGGGCGACGGTGCCGACCACGCCCTCGAGCGGGACGTCGCACACGCCCTCGTCGGACTCGGACTGCCGGCCCAGCGCCGCCAGCGTCTCCGACAAGGACATGATCGCCAGCGCGTCGGGACGCCGTGCGTCCGCGATCGCTTTCAGTTGGGCGGCGTACCCCCGCCACCAGGCCGAACCGAACGAATCGCCCACGTGAACGACAACACGGGGCCGCCGCCGGTCATTCCAGCTCGTCGGGAGTCGGGTACGACGGCTGCGCGCCGTGTCGCGTCACGCTCACAGCCGCGACCTTCACGGCCCGCTTCGCCGCGTCGACGAGCGTCGCGCCTTCGGCCAGCGAAGCAGCCAGCGCACCCGCGAAGGCGTCTCCGGCACCCGTGGTGTCGACGGCCTCGACCTTCGGCGACGCGACCTCCGTCGAGCCGTCCGCCTCGACGACCACCGCGCCCTTCGCGCCGAGGGTCACGACGGCCGCGCGCGGGCCCAGCTCAAGCAGCTTGCGCGGGTCGGCGTCCTCGGTACCGAGCAGGTACGCGGCCTCGTGCTCGTTGACGAGCAAAACGTCGAGCGCGCCCAGTGTTTCGCGTGAAACCTCAGCGGCGGGCGACAGGTTGAGCAGCACGCGGACGCCCTTCGCGCTCGCGCGCGCGACGGCGTGCTCGACCGTTGGCAACGGCACCTCGAGCGAGGTGACCAGGACGCGCACGCCGTCGAGGACGTCGTCGGTGAGGTCGCCGGGCTCCAGCGCGGAGTTGGCGCCGGGGGAGACGAGGATGGAGTTCTCGCCGTCCGGGGTCACGGTGATGTAGGCGATGCCGGTCGGCCGTCCGACGGTGCGGACGTGGCCGGTCGCGACGCCCGCGTCGGCGAGCGAATCGCGCAGCAGCCGGCCGTACGAGTCGTCGCCGACGGCGCCCAGCAGCGCGACGTCCGCGCCCAGGCGACCGGCCGCCGCGGCCGTGTTCGCGCCCTTGCCGCCGGGCGACAGCGTGGTGTCGCCGCCCAGCACCGTCTCGCCGCCTCCGGGGCGGCGCTCGACCGGCACGACCAGGTCGGCGTTGGCGGATCCCACGACCAGAACGGCAGCACTCATGGCGGTCACTCTGCCACGAGCGCCTGGTCACGCGGGTCAAGGACAGTACGGGCACAAAAGTGAAGGTTTTTGTAACTTATCTAGCGCCGGGTGCGACAATCAGGCGAGCAGCGGACAACCCGTCACTCGATCGGGGGATAGAACTCCCCCAGGCGTCACTTCTGACACGGGCTCCGCTCTTGTGGTGCGTCACTGTCCTCGAGACCAGTGGCGTTGCCCCGACCGGAAGCGCACCGGAGAGGGCATCGGGTCGCCGGCGCCGATCACGTAGCCCCCCGAGTGATCGGCGTCGGCGGCGCCCCGTCACCCGCGGGGCCGCCCCGGGTTTCCCCTACCCAGGACGGCGGCTTACCGCCTGTTCTGGCAGGTCAGAGCTTCCTACCGTCGAGGCATGACGATCTCCGACTGGAAGCGCTCGATCTACGCGCTGCTGGCGTTGCCCGCATTCGCCGCCGGCCCTCGGGCCCGGCGGCAGCTCGCCGCGCGGCTGGTGGGCACCACCGTGCGCGAAGGTCCCCCTCGCCGCCTCGCCTCGGCCGGTCTGGCCCTGCTGGCGTGGCCGTTCGCGGTGCTGATCTGGTTCCTGGTGTGGCGGATCGCGACTTACGGGCTGTTCTGGGACGAGGCCACGGCCGGCGCTTCGTGGGGCGGGCCGTCGCTGACCGGGGCGTGGATCGTGCACTTCTTCTGCGCGCTGGGCATGGTTGTCCCCGCGATGTGGCTGCTCCGGCCGCTGACCGCGGCGCAAGCCGGACTGCTCTCCGGCCGCGTTGGTACCGAAATGGGTGTCCCGAGCACCTAGAATGTCCGGATGAGCAGCCCCACGCGAAGGGGCCGCGCGCGAGCGGCTACCGAGCAGGACATCCGCCGCACCGCCCGTAAACTCCTGGTGGACGACGGTCCGGATGCGGTCACCCTGCGCGCGATCGCCCGCGAGCTGGGCATCACCGCGCCGGCTCTCTACCGCTACTACGAGTCCCGCGACGACCTGGTGGAGAACCTCCGCCTCGACGTCTGCGCCGATCTGGCGGCCGAGCTGGCCGTGGACATCGCCGAGCTGCCCGACGACGGCATGCTCCAGCTGTTCGCCATCTGCAAGGGCTTCCGGCGCTGGGCGCTGACGCACACCAAGGAGTTCACGCTGGTGTTCGCCTCGCCCACGGGCGGGGTCGGCACCACCGCGGGCAGCGCGCTGCACCGCCTCGACGAGCCGTTCGGCCGGATCTTCCTCGCCGCCGCCGGCCAGGTGCTGGCGATCCACGACCTGGTGATGCCGCCGAACGACGTGGTCCCGCCCGAGCTCCGCGACGACCTCACCGCGTTCCAGGGGGAGCTGCTCGCGGTGCTGGCGGAGTCCGGGCGGGCCATCGCGCCGGAGAAGCTGGACCTGGGCCTGACCTACCTGATGATCCAGTTCTGGGCCCGGCTCTACGGGCACGTCACGCTTGAGGTGTTCGGCAACTACCCGATCCCCGTGTCCAAGCCGGACGTGCTGTTCGAGGCCATGCTGGCCGACCTCGCCCGCGACGTCGGCCTCGACGCGCGTTAGGCCGCGTGCCCGCCGTCGACCGAAAGGATCGCGCCGGTGACGTACGCGCTGGCCGGGTCCGCGAGGTACGAAACGGCCGCGGCGACCTCCTCGGCTGAGCCATAACGGCCGACTGCGGTGGAGAACGCCTGATCAGCCGCGTACGGACCGTCGGCCGGGTTCATGTCGGTGTCGATCGGCCCGGGGTGCACGAGGTTGACCGTGACGCCGCGGGGCGACAGCTCGCGCGCGAGCGCCTTGGTCAGCCCGACCAGCGCCGACTTGCTCACCGCGTACAGGACCATCCCCGGCCCGAGCACGCGATCGGTGACGCAGCTGCCGATCGTGATCACTCGCCCGCCCTCACCGAGACGAGCGGCAGCGGCCTTCGACGCGGCGAACACCCCACGAACGTTCACCGCCAGCACCCGGTCGACGTCGTCCTGCGCGGTTTCCTCAAGGGGCGCGACGAAGCCCACCCCGGCGTTGTTGACCAGCACGTCCAGCCGCCCGAACTCGGCGACGGTGGCCGCCACCGCCGCCTCCACGGCCGCCGCGTCGGCGTTGTCCGCCTGCACGGCGAGCGCCCTCCGGCCCCGGCTCTTGATCCGGTCGACCACGTCGGCCGCGAGCCGCTCGTTGCTGGCGTACGTGAGCACCACATCGGCCCCGTCCTCAGCGAGCCGCACCGCCGTGGCCGCCCCGATGCCCCGGCTGCCGCCCGTCACCAGAGCCACCTTGCCGTCGAGGATCATCTGCCATTCTCCTTCGCTGAAGCCGTTTTCCTGATGGCTCCATCGAATCGGGCCGGGCTTGGTGACGCTGGCGCCTTTCCGTCTTGGCGTTGGCCGGAGACGACGAAGGCCGCCCCGGAACTTCCCGGGGCGGCCTTCGCCAGAAATCGGGTTACAGCACGATGTTCACCAGACGACCGGGCACGACGATCACCTTGCGCGGCGTCTTGTCGCCGACCAGGGCGGCGACTTTTTCGTCGGCCAGGGCGGCGGATTGGACGGCCTCGTTGGTGGCGTCGGCGGGGACGGTGATGCGGGAGCGGACCTTGCCGTTGACCTGGATCGGGTATTCGACCGAGTCTTCGACCAGGTACTTCTCGTCCACCACCGGGAACGGGCCGTGCACCAAGGAATCGACGTGGCCCAGGCGGTGCCACAGCTCCTCGGCGATGTGCGGGGCCATAGGGGCCAGCAGCAGCACCAGCGGCTCCGCCATCTCGATCGGGGTCGCCGCCGAGCCGTACACCTTGGTCAGGTGGTTGTTCAGCTCGATCAGCTTGGCGCCCGCGGTGTTGAAGCGCAGCTCCGCGTAGTCCTCGCGGACGCCGGCGATGGTGCGGTGCAACAGTTTCCGGTCGGCCTCCGACGGTTCGTCCGCGGTGACCCGCAGCTCGCCGGTCTGCTCGTCGACGACCAGGCGCCACAGCCGCTGCAGGAACCGCTGCGCGCCGACCACGTCCTTGGTCGCCCAGGGGCGGGACATGTCCATCGGGCCCATGGACATCTCGTACAGCCGGAAGGTGTCCGCGCCGTAGTTGTCCGAGATCTCGTCGGGCGTCACGGCGTTCTTCAGGCTCTTGCCCATTTTCCCGTATTCCTGCTTGACCTCTTCGTCGCCCAGGAAGAACTTGCCGTCGCGCTCCACGACCTCTTCGGCCGGCACGTACACACCGCGCGCGTCGGTGTAGGCGTACGCCTCGATGTAGCCCTGGTTGTACAGGCGGCGGTACGGCTCCTTCGACGAGACGTGGCCCAGGTCGTACAGCACCTTGTGCCAGAAGCGGGAGTACAGCAGGTGCAGCACCGCGTGCTCGACGCCGCCGATGTACAGATCGACGCCGCCCGGGTCGTCGACGCCGTGCTCGGCCGGGCGCGGGCCCATCCAGTAGGCCTCGTTCTCCGGCGCGCAGAACACGTCCTTGCTGTCCGGGTCGACGTAGCGCAGCTGGTACCAGCACGAGCCCGCCCACTGCGGCATCACGTTGGTGTCGCGGCGGTACTTCTTCGGGCCGTCGCCCAGGTCCAGCGTGACCTCGACCCAGTCGGTGGCGCGCGACAGCGGCGGCGACGGCTCGGAGTCGGCGTCGTCCGGGTCGAAGGTCTTCGGCGCGTAGTCGTCGACCTCCGGCAGCACCACGGGCAGCTGGTCCTCGGGCAGCGCGATCGGCAGGCCGGACTCGTCGTAGACGATCGGGAACGGCTCGCCCCAGTAGCGCTGGCGGGCGAACAGCCAGTCGCGCAGCTTGTACTGCACGGTGCCCTCGCCGTGGCCGTGCTCCTCCAGCCAGGCGATGATCGTCTTCTTGGCGTCGGCCACGCCCATGCCGTCCAGGCTGACCGAGTCGTTCGCCGAGTTGATCGCGGGGCCGTCGCCGGTGAAGGCCTCGCCCTCGAAGCCGGGGCCGGGGTCGACGGTGCGGACGATCTCCAGCTCGAACTTCTTCGCGAAGTCGTAGTCGCGCTGGTCCTGCGCGGGCACGGCCATGATCGCGCCGGTGCCGTAGCCCATCAGCACGTAGTCGCCGATGAAAACCGGGATTTCCTTGCCGTTGACCGGGTTCACCGCGTACGTGCCGGTGAACACGCCCGTCTTTTCCTTGTTCTCCTGACGGTCCAGGTCGGACTTGCGGGCGGTCGCGGCGCGGTATTCGGCGATCGCCGCCGCGGGGGTTTCGGCGCCGCCGGTCCAGCTCTCCGGGTGCTCGCCCGGCCACTCGGCGGCGGTCAGCTTCGGCACCAGCGGGTGCTCGGGCGCGATCACCATGTAGGTGGCGCCGAACAGCGTGTCCGGCCGCGTGGTGAAGACCTCGATCTTCTCCTCACCGGCAGCGAACGCGACGCGGGCGCCCTGCGAGCGGCCGACCCAGTTGCGCTGCATGGACTTGACCTTGTCCGGCCAGTCCAGCAGGTCCAGGTCGTCGACCAGGCGGTCGGCGTACGCGGTGATCCGCATCATCCACTGGCGCAGGCTCTTGCGGAACACCGGGAAGTTGCCGCGGTCGCTGCGGCCGTCCGCGGTCACCTCCTCGTTCGCGACGACGGTGCCCAGGCCGGGCGCCCAGTTCACCGGGGCCTCGGAGATGTAGACCAGCCGGTGCTCGTCGATCGCCTTGCGCCGCTCGACGTCGCTCAGTTCGGCCCACGGGCGGCCGTCCGGCGTCGGGCGCTCGCCGGCCGCGAACGCCTTCTCCAGCTCCTCGATCGGCCGCGCCTTGTGGGCCTCGGTGTCGTAGTAGGAGTTGAAGATCTGCAGGAAGATCCACTGGGTCCACTTGTAGTAGTCCGGGTCGATCGTCTCGATCGACCGGCGCTCGTCGTGGCCCAGCCCCAGCCGCTTCAGCTGGCGGCGCATCGTGACGATGTTCGCCTCGGTGGTGGTGCGCGGGTGCGTGCCGGTCTGCACCGCGTACTGCTCCGCGGGCAGGCCGAACGCGTCGTAGCCCAGCGTGTGCAGGACGTTGCGCCCGATCATCCGGTGGTAGCGCGCGTAGACGTCGGTGCCGATGTAGCCCAGCGGGTGCCCGACGTGCAGGCCCGAGCCGGACGGGTACGGGAACATGTCCTGCACGAACAGCTTGTCCGACGGCACCGGCTCGCCCTCGACCGCGAGCGGGCCGGTGGGGTTGGGCGCGTGGTAGGTGCCGTGGTCGGACCAGTAGTCCTGCCAGCGCTGCTCGATCTGCCCGGCCAGCTCCGCGGTGTAGCGGTGCGGCGGGGCCGCCTCAGCGCCAGGCGGCGTCGGTGTTTCCGCCGCGCCGGACGCCGGGACCGGAGCTTCCGTGGACCCTGTCATCGCCGTTTTCCTCCGTGTCGAGCCACTCCAGAAACAACTCGACCCCCCATGCCCGAAGGCGTGAGGGGTCGCCGCGCCGGCCGTGACCATGGTGGCCTGGTCAGCGCGGCAGGCTAAGGAGCAGCCGAGCCGTGTTCATACCGCTATCTTAACGTCCTGGTCAAAGCCGTTCTGACGGGACCGCCAAAGCGATCACCTGCGTCACCTGCGTGGCGGCGAAGTTGTTGTCGCTGACCAGCACCAGGCTCCGCTCGCCGCCGGGCAGCGCCGGGCCCCAGGTCATGCCCTCCACGTTGTCCACAGTGGACAACGGGTAGCCGGCCAGGTCGAGCAGCAGCTTCTTCTTCACCGGCCGGACGTCCTTGGACGAGGCCAGCGACTTGACGTTCAGGATGTTCGTCGCGCCCCGGGTGTCGATCTCGTAGATCCGGATCTTGTTGCCGACGCCGGTGACGAAGGATCGCTCCATCATCAGGTACTTCGTCGGGTCGGCCTGGTTCACCGCGAGCATCGAGGAGACGTCGGTGGTGGCGAACGCGGTGGGCGGCACCGGGCCGGCGAACAGCTTCTCCTGCGGGTACGCGTACTGCGCGAGCACCGGGCCGGCGCGGCCCTGCAGCGTGATCCGCGAAAGCGAGCCGGACGTGGTGGTCGCCTCCGGCCCGTCCTGCAGCAGCGGGCCCTCGACCTCGCTGGCGACGAGCGTGCCGAACGCGGCGTACGTGAGGCCCTCGAGCACCAGGTTCTGCCGCGGCCCGGCGCCCGGGGTCATCTTCTCGTTCGCGGGGATCGGCAGGTCGCGGACGTACGACCCGTCCCGGCGCGCCTGGCGGATCGACGGGTCGATCAGCGTCGGCGGGGTGGTCGCGGTGCGCTCGCCCTCCTGCGACCAGGTGTAGTCGCCGGTCCACGGGTCGACGCGCAGCTCTTCGGGGTCGATCGTCTGCTCGTTCTGCGGCGCCGCCGGGTCGTTCTGCGCGAGCGGCGGATACGGCGTGCCGTCCGGGCGCAGCAGCGGGCGGGTGCCGGTGAAGGTGACGGGCCCGAGGTGGTGGGCGTCGACGTCGAACTTCGCCGTGTAGAACCGCGCCGGGTCGATGGCCGAGCGGTCGTCGCAGATCAGGGCGTAGCCGCCGGTCCTCGGGTCGTAGTCGATCGAGGACAGGCCGCCGACCGTGGTGCCCTGGAAGGACAGCGCGTTCGGCACGATCTGCTCGCCGATCAGCCGGATCGGCCGGGCGTGACTCTCCGTGGCGCCGGCCGGTGGGGCGGCGGCCAGCAGGGAGAGCGGGAGTAGCCCGGTCAGAGCAAGGCCGAGTACCCGGTGTCGCGTAGGTGAAGACATGGGCTGTAGCACAGCGGACGAGGGTATCCGGCAGGTTGCCAGGACGTCACGCTTATCCTCGTGGGGTGTTCGCTATCGCGCTCGTCCCGATCGTGCTGGGTGTTGTCGTCGGCTGGGGTGGCTTCCTCGGCTTCCGCGAGCGGCTGACCCGGGAAAGCGGTACCGGGGTCCGCACCGCGGCCTCGCTGCGCAGTGAAGCCGCGTTCAAGCTGGCCAACCGCATCGCGGGCCTCCCGACGCTCGCCGGTGGCGCGGTGGCGGTGGTCGCCGGGCTCGCGGCGCTGGCCATGCCGACCACGGCCGGGCTGATCGCCGCCGCGTTCGTCGGCGTGCTGGGCCTGCTCGCGATGGTCGTCGGCGGCGGGGTGCTCGGCGCCCGCGCCGCGCTGACCGTGCCGGCCCCGGCGCCGGCCGCGCCCGCCGGATGCAGCGGCTGTGCCTGCGGCGCGGGCGGCTGCGGCGTGTTCCAGAAGGCCGACGGCAGCTAGTTCCGCTGCAGGTCGCCCGGGTGGGTGGCCAGCAACGCGATCGGCACGCCCTGGCGGCGCAGCACCTGGCCCCACAGGTCACGGCTCGGCGAGGCCAGGATGTCGCTCGGCAGCGCGGGCACGATCACCCAGTCCTCGCGCTCGATCTCGCCCGCGAGCTGCCCCGAGTCCCAGCCGGCGTAACCGGCGAAGACCCGCACCCCGCGCACCTTCGGCACCAGCACCTCGGGATCGGTGTCGAGGTCGACCAGCGCCACCGGGCCGCGCACGGCGATCACGCCGGGCACGCTCGCCGCCGTCTCGCCCGTGCGCAGCGCCGCCAGGCACAGCGCGGTCTTCTTCTCCACCGGCCCGCCGACGAACACCGACTGCGGCTCCGCGACGTGCCCGCCCCAGGTGGGCAGGACGTCGTGCACGGGCACGTCGCTCGGGCGGTTCAGCACCACCCCGAGCGTGCCTTCGTCGCGGTGGTCGATGACGAACACCACGGTCCGCTTGAAGTTCGGGTCGAACATCGTGGGGGCGGCGACCAGGAGCGTTCCCGGTTCAACCTCGGCGTCCGCTGGCACGCCCGTAATGATCCCACCTCCGGCTCGAAGAAAACCCGGCGGCCGGGGAACACCAGTCCCATCCGCCCCGTTGAACACGGTGGCCGGCGCACTCCGTGTCCCCCGGGCTCACTGAAGAACCGCCTTTGTGGAATACCAGTTCGGCTGGAGCCACACTGCGCCAAGCCGCCGAGAGGCGACCAAGTGCGCCGGCCGCCAACTTGTTCGCGGAGCACCGCTTCCCCGCAGTCGCGCCTGGTGTGTCAACCGGGGGCCGGGCCCCCGGACCCCACCGGTGCGCCGGCCGCTTACTTCTTTGCAGAATGCCCAAAAGCACCTTCTGACCAGCCACCTCCGATGGCTACGCTGACCGCGTGACGGTCAGCAGCGGGGCGGCAACAGTGCGGATGGGGCCGAGGCTCCTGCTCCGCGACCCCGAATTCCGCCGTCTGCTCTACACGCGCTTCGCCGCCCAGTGGGGCGACGGCGTCTACCGCGCCGGGCTGGCCGGGGCCGTCTTGTTCAACCCCGAGCGCGCCGCCGACCCGCTGGCCATCGCCGGGGGATTCGCGGCGCTGCTGCTGCCGTACTCGATCGTCGGGCCGTTCGCCGGCGCGCTGCTCGACCGCTGGGACCGGCGGAAAGTGCTGGTGTTCGCGAACGTCCTGCGCGCGGTCGCGATCGTGGCTTCGGCGGCCGCGGTCGGGACGGGCCTCGGTGGCACCGGGCTGTTTTCACTCGCTCTGCTGGCCGAAGGCACGTCCCGCTTCATCGGCTCCGGGCTGTCGGCCTCGCTGCCGCACGTCGTGCCCGCTTCCAGCGTGGTGACGGCGAACGCCTTCGCGACGACGCTGGGCTCCGGGCTGGCCGTGGTCGGCGGCGGCTGCGCCATCCTCTTGCGCGCCGTGTTCGGCGCGGGCGACGTCGGCTCGGCCGAGACGACGGCGTTCGCGGCGCTGGGCGCACTGGCGTCGGCGCTGGTCGCCTGGCGGTTCCGTCGCGGCGTGCTCGGGCCGACGGTGGTCGACGAGCCGCCGAACCCGTTCCTCGCCGTCGCGCGCGGCCTCGCCGACGGTGCCCGGCACGCCTGGCACGCACCGAGCGTGACGGCGGGCTTCATCGCGCTTTTCGCCCACCGCGCGGCGTACGGCATCTCGCTGCTGGTCACCGTTCTGTTGATGCGCAACTACTTCGTGGACGACGGGCTGTTCCGGGCCGGCCTGCCCGGGCTCGGCCAGATGGTGGCGCTGGCCGGGGTGGGCATCCTCGTCGCCGGGCTGTGCACGGCGCGGCTGATCCGCGGGTTCGGCCGGCTCCGCGCGATCCTCGGGGCTCTGGTGGTGGCGGCGCTCGCGCAGTCCGCGCTCGGCCTGCCGATGCTGCTGCCGCTCGCGCTCATCGCGTCGTTCCTGATCACGGGCGCGGGCCAGGTGCTCAAGCTCGGGGTCGACTCGTCGATCCAGCTCGACGTCGCCGACGAAGCCCGCGGCCGCGTCTTCGCCCTCTACGACACGCTTTTCAACATCACGCAGGTGGCGGCCGTGGCCGTCGGCGCGCTGTTTGTGCCGGAAAACGGGCACTCGCCGGGCCTGATGGTCGCGGCCACGGTTTGTTACGTGCTGGGCGGCGCCGGTTACGTGCTCGCGCGGCGGCGCGCCACGCCGAGCTGATTCGCTGCCGCAAACGTTGGGCCGAACGGCGACTGTGATCAGGCCATTGGCATTAGAGTGACGGATGACCCGGCCGGGTGAACCCCGGCGAGTTCAACCACCACGGGGGGCCACCGTGAGCACCACCGGCGACGATCGCGCGCGCCTTGAGGTCGGTCCTGCCGTGCTGACGTCGCCGGACGGGCTGGTCCAGGCCACCGTCGGCGCGGGCGGCACGCTCGGGAAGCTCGAGTTCGCCCCCGACACGTTCGAGCGCACCTCGCCGGCGCAGCTCGCGCACACCGTCCAGGCCTTGGTGCAGCAGCTCGCCGAGGCCCCGCTGACCGACGGGCTGGCGTTGCCGGCCACGGCCCCGCGCCCCACACCGCGGCGGGTGCGCCCGCGCGGCGCCGTGCCCCAGAACCGCCGCCGCGGCTTCTGAGCCCGCATGTCCCGGATGCGTTGATTCACGTGGAACAAATCCTCGCCGCGGACGAGCAGCGGGCCCTGCTCGTCGAGATCGGCAAACTCGTCCGCGCGCACCAGCCCGACCCCGCCAGTCCGGCCGGAGTCGGATTCGCCCAGGTCGGCGCCCACACCGAGACCCGCCTGCGCAACACGACCGCCGGGCCGGAGCTGACCGAACGGTTCAGCGTGCTGCGTGCCGGGATGTACCAGCAGGGCCGCGGCACCTGGTTGCAGTCGCGTTTTGTCCTCGCGCCCGATTCGACCTTCGATTTCGACTTCTTCGCTGACGAAGACCCGCAGTGGACGACCCCGCCCGACGCCGAGGCGTACGCCGACGAGCTGGCCACGTTCCCCCGCGACGACGCGCACATCCCCGACTGGTGGCGGCTGCGCACGGGACTCCCGCTCGGTGTCGTCTTCCGCCACGCTCGCCCTGCCGAAACGGGGGAGGAGCGCGAGCCGCTGCCGGACGACGAGCTGCCGCTGGTGTTGCAGTACCTCGAACGCGAGCCGCTGGTCGGCGAAGGGCACCGCACGGACGGCACGTGGCTCTGGCCCGAGACCGTCTCCCAGCAGCTTCGCGCCGGCGTCGCGCCCGAGCCCGCGCTGGTCGCGCACATCCGGTCGCTGGGCTTCCAGCCGCCGTACGTGGAGCACCTGGTCCGCCGTACCGCCGAGGCCGACCTGCTCGGCAAGGCGCGGCCCCGCCCCGGGCCGGCCGACGTCGAACGGACCGGTGGCGACGAAGCGGCCGAGCTGGAGACCGCCGCGGACCCCGAGCTGACCGACGACCAGCTGCTCGCCGTGCTGGAGCAGCGGCTCGAGTCGTCCGGCGTGTGGCCGCAGGCCTACCGGATCGGCTTCCGCGAGCCGGGGAAGTGGTGCCTCGAACCGGCCGGCCACGGCTGGACGGTGACGTCCACGACCGGCGGCGAACAGCGTTTCGCGCACCTGGCCAGCGCCGCCCAGCAGCTGCTCGGAGCCCTCTTGCTGCACCCCGCCCGCATGACCGCCGGGCGGGAGACGCCGCTCGAGACCGCCCGCGTGCTCGACGACTGGCCCATCCAGGCGGCCCCGGGTGACCCTCCCCTCACCCTGCTCCGCAACAAGAGACTCACCCGGTTGGCGGAGGGTACCGTCGTCCTGCGTTTCGGCGAGGAACCCGGCAACCTGGTACATCACGGCGAGGTACGGTTCGTTACGACGTCACTGCCACTCGAACGAGAGCGAGTGGCCCGCACTTATCGGCTCCGGCGATCACTACACGTGATCACCGGGGTCACTGTGCCCTGGGCGAACCTGCCGGGCGGGGCCGTGGCGTACGTGCTGCCGAAGCCGATCTCGGAGCACGAGTCCGACGGAAGCCTGGAGAGGATCGAGTAGGTGGAAGCGGCGGAAGCGATGGAGAAGGTCGGGAACTGGCTGCGCGCTGTGCACGGTCCCGAAGTCGTCGGCCCCGGCGGCCTCCGCGTGGACCACGACCAGGTCCTGCGTATCCCCGAAGGCTGGTCGATCCCCTACAACACCGTCGCGTTCCTCGACGACGGCCGCCCGGAGAAGGAGCTTTTCCCGCCGCCGTCGGTGGTCGTGCGCGAGCCGGACGGCGAGCTGCGCCAGGCGCACCCGCACCCGGGCGGGCTGAGCATCCCCGTCGCGTTCCCCGGCCAGGAGAGCTGGCGCGAGGTCGTCGACCCGGAGTACGTGAAGGCCGGGCTCGGTGAGCTGGGCGTGCCGCTGCAGGCCGTCGCGGGCTGGGTGAAGGTCGACAACGAGGGCCACCAGACCGGCGACGAGCGCGAGAACCCCGAGTACAAGGCCGGCCCGATCCGCCGTGGTTACCCGAAGCCGGAGAACACGCTGGAGACGCTGCTGGCGTTCGCGAGCGTCGGCTGGCTGACCCGTGAGCAGCTGCTGATCGGGCTGCTGCGCTGCGAGGTCTTCGTGCCGCTGGACCCCGAAAGCGGCTCCACTGACCGGTTCTACTTCTCCGAGGACCGCAACGAGCTCAAGGTGTTCAGCGCGACCCGGCACTTCCCGCCGCGCGAGCACGCCTGGTGGCGGGTGGACCTGGCCACGCTGGCCGAGTTCGAGCACCCGCCGAACCTGGTGATCAACGGCGGCCCGGCGACCTTCGAGGACGTCACCGGTGACGAGCTGGCCGCGATCGCGAAGCGGTTCCCCCGGCACGAGCCGCGGATCGACCGCAACGGCCGCTGCCCGGAGGCCGAGGAGGACCTGGAGCGGCTGGCCCGCGACACGGCGGCGCGGATGGGCCTCGAAGAGCCCGTGCCACCGCCGTTGGGCGCCGCGGAGCGGGCCCGGAGACACGGCTTCGAGCTGACCGCCGAAGAGTGCCAGAAAACCGTGCTCGGCCAGTCGTGGCTGCGGCGGCTGGCCCAGCCGGAAGGGCCCCGCAGCAAGCCGAACGACCTGCGCGCCAACGGCCTCGCGCCGTCCTGGGACAACGCCGGGCAGATGGTGCCGCGGCTCGACACGTTCGGCAAATACCACGAGCAGGAGCTGGAAAACTTCCGCTTCGGCTGGCAGCGCGTCACGGGCGCGTACGTCGGCTTCGCGCTCGGCGAGGCGCTGGGCATGGCCGTCGACCGGCTGCGGCTCGACGAGATCGTCACCCAGTTCGGCCCCGACGGCATCGACGACCTGCCGGTCGCCTTCGACAAGCCGGGCCGCGTCGGCTCGCTGACGCAGCGGCTGCTGTTCTACACCGAGGCCGTGATCCGCAGCCCGCACCGCGAGCAGCCGGAATCGCGTGACGTCGAGAAGCTCTTCCCCGGCGTGGTGCGCGGCGCGCTGATGCGCTGGCTGCACACGCAGGGCGCGCCCCACGAGGAAACCGACGGCTGGCTGGTGAAGGTGCCGGACCTGCACGTCCGCCGCACCGCCGAGGACAGCGAGCTGAACGCGTACCACGCGCTGGCCACCGGATCGCCGTCCGCGGTGCCGATGTCGGGCCCGGCGGCGCTGATCGCCGCGCTGCCCGCGGTGCTCACGGTGGCCGGCCCGGGAACCGGCTTCAGCGGCGGCGTCCGGCAGGCCGTGCGCGACCTCGCCGGCGTCACGCACCCGCACGAGGACGACCTCACCGTCGCGACGTATCTGGCCTGGCTGTTCGAGTCGGCGCTGACGAAAGAGGCGTTCAGCTACCCCGTCTGGAACCTCTCGCGCGAGATCCTGACCGACCACAACACCACGTTCGTCAACGGCCCGGAGTGGGCGCCGGTGAAGGCGATGGTCGCGGAATCGGTCCCGTTCTTCGGCGAGCACGGCCTCCCGGACCTGCGCATGCCCGAGCTGATCGGCGACGGCCAGGGCACGCTTTCGGTGCTCGGCCGCGCCTTCGCCGCGCTGTCCGGCTTCGAGAACTACCCGGAGCAGGCGCTGCTGCGCGCGGTCAACCACTCCGGCCGCAGCGCGCTGACCGGCGCGATCGCCGGCGCCCTGCTCGGCGCGCGCGCCGGTGTGCCCGGGCTGCCGCAGAAGTGGGTCGACCAGCTGGAGCTGCGGCACCTGATCGAGCAGATCTCGTCCGACGCGCTGTGGCACTTCGACCGCAATTCGGCGCTGAGCCGGCTCGGCGACCAATGGGTGCAGCGGTATCCGCGCCACTGATTCCCTGGTCCCCGAGACGTCGGCGGCGGCACTGAGCAAGATGGGCGGCATGGAGGCACACCGGCTGCGCGGCAGCCTGCTCGCCGGGGCGATCGGCGACGCACTCGGCGCGCGTACGGAATTCGACTCGATGGACCGGATCCGGGAGCTCGCCGGGCCGGCCGGGATCACCGGCTACCTCTCCGCGTACGGCGGCGAAGGTCGTTTCACCGACGACACGCAGATGACGCTGTTCACGCTCGAAGCCCTGATCCGCGCCCACTCGCAGCGTCGCCGGACCGGGTCCGCCGACGTCGTGCACTCGCTGCAGATGGCGTATCAGCGCTGGCTGCACACGCAGGGCGTGCCGTGGGAACGGGCGCGCGGACCGCACTCGGAGACCGCCGCGCCGGACGGCCGGCTGATCACGCACGGCGAGCTGTTCAGCCGGCGCGCGCCCGGGCTGACCTGCTTCGGCGAACTGGAGGCGTACGGCCGGTCCGGCATCCGCGGCAGCGTCGAGCGGCCGGTGAACAACTCCAAGGGCTGCGGCGGCGTCATGCGCGTCGCGCCCGTCGCGCTGTGGTCCGACGACCCGGCGGAGGTGTTCGGGCTCGCCGCCGAAGCCGCGGCGCTGACCCACGGTCACCCGAGCGGGTATTTGTCGGCCGGTGCTTTCGCGGTGGTGATGCGCGAGCTGCTGATCGGCAAGCCCTTGCCCGACGCCGTTTCTACGGCTCGCGCCGAGCTGGTGCGCCACCCCGGGCACGAGGAGACCGACGCCGCGCTGGAGCAGGCACTGGCGGCGCCCGGGCCGCCGACGCCCGAACGACTCGAGGCGCTCGGGGAGGGCAACGTCGGGGAGACGGCGCTCTCGACGTCCGTGTACGTGGCCCTGACCACCGAAGACGCCGAATCCGCGTTGCTGGCGGCGGTGAACCACGGCGGCGACAGCGATTCCACCGGCTCGATCTGCGGCAACCTCGTCGGCGCGATGTACGGCGAGGACGCGCTCCCGGCCCGCTGGCTGAACCGGCTGGAGCTGCGCGACGTGATCACAGAGCTGGCCGAGGACGCCGTGGCCGAGTTCGGGCCGGACGCGCCGTCCGGCGACCGATGGTCCAGGCTTTACCCGGTCGACTAAATTCTTCCGGGTCATCAAGGGGATGGGGAGGAACCGAGGTGCGCTACCGGGTCGAAGCGGCGGAACGCCCGGACGGGCTGTACGCGACGCTGGAGGGGCGGACGTTCGCGGCCGAGCGGTCGACCACTGACGGCACGCTGCTGCTTTCGCTGCTGCCGGACGACAACGACACACCCGAGGGCTTCGACCGGGAGCATGAAGGCCGTCCGGCCCGGGTGGTGCTGGCGAACGAGGTCCCGGCGACGTTCACGCTCAAGACCTACTGCGAGTACGACAACGAGCTGTTCGAGGTCGCCCCCGGTGATCAGCCCGACCTGACCCTGCGGTGGACGCAGCACGATCCGGTGCGCGCCGCGCAGCTCGGCCTCACCGACTTCTCGGTGACAGTGCCCGCGAAGCAGCTCACGGGGCTCTGGCAGACCCGCCGCGACTACGCCGCCGAGGCGCACCACGAGACCGATGGCGACCAGAGCAAGCTGTTGCGCGCAATCGGCCGCACGCTGCGCGCCGTGCCTGGCGGCTGGACGCGCGTCGGCGCCCAGTTCCGGCAGGTCGGGGACTACTCGGAGCTGGAAGTCCGCGCGATCGGCGACGAGAACGGGCCGGTGTCCGTGTCGCTGCCCGCGCCGCCGCAGCTGACCACGCTGTTCGCCCAGCTGCGCGCCGCGATGTACCAGCCGGAGACCGGCACCTGGTTCCAGGGCACGTTCACGCTGGACACCGAGGCGCAGTTCGACTTCGACTTCGACGCGGACGCCGAGCCCGTGTGGCGCCTCCCGCCGCACGACAACGGCCGTCCGACGTCGCTGCCGTACGCCATGGAGCTGGCGAATTTCGCGCGCTCGCCGAAGCAGCTTCCCGAGTGGCTGGCCGCGAAGGCCGAGACGCCGCTCGACGTCACCTTCCGCCAGGCCCGGGTGGTCGACGGCCACAACGAGGGCGAACGGCCCGTGGTCAACCGCCCGCCGGTGCCGCCGGACCAGGTCCGCGGGGTGCTCGACTACCTGTTCCGCGCGCCCGTCGCGATGCATCGCCCGACGCCGCAGCCGGACATCTTCGCGCCCGGCGGGCCGCCGGACGTGCCGCAGGCCTTCCACACCGACGGCGCCTGGATCTGGCCCGCCGCCGTGCCGCACTACCTGCGGAAGTACGGCGTGCCACCGGAGCCGGAGCTGGTGGAGCACATCCGCGCGGCCGGCTTCCGGCCGCCGATCGTGCGTGAGCTGGTGCGCGCCACGGCGGAGGCCGACGTGCTCGGCCAGCCGCGGCCGAAGCGCTCCGAAGCCGATCTGCCCGACGACACGGCGCTGGCCCACGTCGCGCGCGAAGGCGACCCGGGCCGTCCGCTGCGGGCCTCCGAGACGCTGACTCTGTTGCAGCAACGGCTGGTGGAGCAGGGCGTGCCCGCATCCGCGTATCGCATCGGCGCGAACGAGGTGCCCGTCGACGACGTCTGGACGCTGCGCCGCGCCGACAACGGCTGGGAGGTCTCGCGCCCGCCGTCCACGGAGCCGGTGGCCTTCCCGAACCTGGCCGACGCCGCGCGGTACCTGCTCGGCACGCTGCTGATGCTGCCGCCGCGCGCGCCCGACGAGTCCGACCAGCCGGCGGACTGGCCGATCCTCCCGCTGCGCGGCGAGCCGCCGTTGAGCTTCTACCGCGGCAAGCGGCTGATCGTGCTCCCGGCGGGCGTCACCGTGCACCGCTACGGCAACGAGACGGGCAACCTCGTGCACTCGGCGTCCACGCGGTTCGAGGAGACCTCGCTGACCCCGACGCGGGAGCGGGAGCACCAGCAGTACCGGGTGCAGCGGGCGCTGCGCGTGCTCACCGGCGTGACCGCGCCGTGGGGCCCGATGCCCGGCGGCGCCGTCGCGTACCTGCTGCCGCGCCCGATCGCGCAGCACGTGGAGGCCGGGGCGCTATCCCGCGTGTGAACCGCGCGCGGTGACCAGGACCGCGGGCGACCACCAGTAGTCGGCGAGCGGTTCGACGGTGACGTCGGTGAAGCCGGCCTCGGCGAGCTGCGCCGACCAGCTCGCGGCCGGCTGCTCCCAGTTCGTGCGCTGCGCACCGGCGGCGACACCGAGCAGTACGGGCATGAGAAAGCCTTGTGCGACAAGGGAAGCGTCCTCACCGTATTCCGCGACGCCGCGTTCGTACCGCGCGGCCAGCGACCGGAGGTGCTCTGGCGAGCCCTCGGCCAGCTCCGGGACGTCGAACTCCGCCAGCAACAGCGTCCCGGTGCGGGGGCGCAGCGTACGGAGGACTTCGGTGCGCTCGGCCGGCGGAATGGACTGCAACGCGAACGTCGACTGCACAAGGTTCCACGTGGAACCGTGCGCGGCCAGGAAGTCCTGCGCCGTCGCCTCGAACCGGTTGCCGCCGGGAACGTCCACAGCGGACAGCAGCCCGGCCGACGGCTCCACCAGGTCGACCCGCGACGGCCGGAACGACGCCTGCGCCAGCGCCGGAACCACGGCCAGCCCGTCGCCACAACCCAAGTCCAGCAAGGATTCCGGGCGCAGTTGGTCGTACCGCGCGGCCAGCTCGGCGCTCAGCCGTTGGTACAGCCCGACGTTGCCGCCGCCGCGGATGAACGTGGTGAAGGCGCGCGGCTGGTCGTACACCGGGCCGGAGCCGTCGGTGGCGAGATAGGCGGAAAGCTCGGCGCCCAGCGGGGAATCGGCGCGGGCGGCCAAGGTGGCAGCCTGGGCGGTGTCCCCGGCGCGGTAGGCGGACAGGGCGTCGGCTAGGAAGTCGGTCACCCTGCCGTGTTTACCAGGCCAGACTTGAGAACAGCCAGGTTCAGAACGGCACCCACAATGTCACTCGCGTGCCGTTGCCGGGGGTCGACTCCACCAGCGAGGTGCCGCCGACCTCGGCCAGCCGCGCGGTGATCGACTCGCTGATGCCGAACCCCGCGGGCCGCGTCTCGGTGCTGAAACCGGTGCCGTGGTCGCGCGTGATCACGGCGATGCCGCCGTCGCGCTCCTCGACCCGGACCACGACCTTGTCGGTCTCGGCGTGTTTCATCGTGTTGCGCAGTGCCTCGCGCACCGCGTCGCGGATCGCGATCTGCCGGACCTCCGACAGGGTGTCGTCGTCCAGCTCGGAGATCACCAGCTGGGCGCGCAGGCCGTCGCGCGCCATCTCGGCGGCCAGCGCGGCGAGCTTCTCGCCCAGCGGCCGCGAACCCTCCTCGGCGCGTTGTGCGGCAGCGGTTTCGATGGTCTGCCGCAGCTCCATCGCCTGCGCGCGGGCCAGCCGCTGCACCTCGACCAGCCGCTCCCGGGAATCCCCGGCGCCGCCGAGCGAGATCGCCTCCAGCGTCTGCAGCACGGTGTCGTGCAGCATCCGGTGCTGCTGCGCGCGCTCGGCCAGCCGCCCGTTGCGGATGCCGTACGCCAGCGCGAGCCGCGTGCCGAGGCCGACCAGGATCAGCCCGCCGATCCCTGTGAACAGCACGCCGAACATCGTCGGGTAAAGCGACCAGGCCTGCGCGAACTCGGCCGAGCCGCTGTTCAGCCAGTCCGACAGCAGCCGCACGGGCAGGCTCAGCACGGCCAGGCCGAGTCCCGCCGGGATGCCGACGGCGAGCGTCAGCAACGCGATCTCCCCGAGCAGGTGCTTCTCGGCGACCCCCAGCGCGTCGTGGAACACCGCCGACGGCACGCTCAGGCCGATGACCAGCTGGAACGCCACCGTGATGACCAGGTCGGCGATCAGCAGCCGCGCCGCCTGGCCGCTGCGGAACGGGGCCCGGCGCAGCATCCAGAACATGCCGAACGCGCTCATCGCCACCGAGCAGAGCGCCACCAGCCCCACCGGCAGCGCGCCCTGCGATCCGTGCGCCACCACGAACGCGCCGAACGCACCGGGCACCGCGACGATCCGGTAGGCCAGCGGCACCAGCACCACATACCGCGCCGACCGCAGCAGCAGGCCGTCGTTGTACCTCGCGTCGACCGGGCCGGCCATGCGCGAGATCCGCTTCAGCGCGCGGACCGGGGTGGGGTCGGCGATCTCGTCGGTGAGCCCGGTGGTCGCCGTCGCCAGCGCGGGCGTGCCGCGGCGCAGCAGGGTCACCAGGAAGCTCGCGGTGCGTTCCGACCGGCCTTCGGACGTCTGCGCCGCCATCGATCTCCCCGGATCGGGGCGCGCCCCCGACGGCACACCCGGGGCAGCGAGTATTCCCGCTCGCCGGGTATCCATCCAGGGGCTGAATGGGGAAACGGCCGAATTCGCGATCACGAATTCGACTCGTGTTCGCCGGGCGCCGGCTCCGGCCACCCCAGGGTGATCAACCGTGTCCGGAGCGCGAGGTCAGTCCCCGGCGGTGAGCCCCTCGGCGGCGGCCCAGCGCTTCAGCTCGGCCACGGCCTCGTCGTGGTCCAGGGGGCCGCGGTCGAGGCGCAGCTCCTTGAGGAACTTCCACGCGCGGCCGACGTCCGGGCCTGGCTTGAGGCCGAGCAGCCGCATGATCTCGTTGCCGTCGAGGTCGGGGCGGACCCGGTCCAGGTCCTCCTGCTCCTTCAGCCGCGCGATGCGCACCTCGAGGTCGTCGTACGTCGCCTGCAGCGCGGCCGCCTTCTTGCGGTTGCGCGTGGTCGAGTCGGCGCGCACGAGCTTGTGCAGCCGGGTCAGCAGCTCGCCCGCGTCGGTGACGTAGCGGCGCACGGCCGAATCGGTCCACTCGCCGTTCGCGTAGCCGTGGAACCGCAGGTGCAGGAACACGAGCTGGGAAACCGCCTCGACGATCTCCTTGGAGTACTTCAGCGCGCGCAAACGCTTGCGGGCCATCCGCGCGCCGACCACCTCGTGGTGGTGGAAGCTCACGCCGCCGCCCGGCTGGAACTCGCGGGTCTCCGGCTTGCCGGCGTCGTGCAGCAGCGCCGCGAGCCGCAAGACCAGGTCCGGCTCCGACTTCGGCTCGTGCGTCTGCTCGAGCTCGATCGCCTGCGCGAGCACGGTCAGGGAGTGCTGGTAGACGTCCTTGTGCTGATGGTGCTCGTCGATGGTCAGCCGCATGCCGGGCAGCTCGGGCAGCACGTGGTCGGCCAGCCCGGTGTCCACCAGCAGCTCCAGGCCGGGGCGCGGGTCGGGCGCGAGCATCAGCTTCGACAGCTCGGTCTGCACGCGCTCGGCCGTGATCCGGGTGATCTCGTCCGCCATCGACGTCATCGCGTCGACCACGCGCGGCGCGGGCACGAAGCCGAGCTGCGCGGCGAAGCGGGCCGCGCGCAGCATCCGCAGCGGGTCGTCGGCGAAGGACTCCTGCGGCGTCGCGGGGGTGTCCAGCACCTTCAGCCGCAACGCGTCGAGCCCGCCGTGCGGGTCGATGAACGTCTTGGCGGCCAGGTCGATCGCCATCGCGTTCACGGTGAAGTCGCGCCGGAGCAGGTCTCCTTCGATGCTGTCGCCGAAGGTGACCTGGGGATTGCGGCCAACCCGGTCGTAGCTGTCGGCGCGGAAGGTGGTGATCTCGAGCGTCATGCCCTTTTTCGTCACCCCGACAGTGCCGAAGGCGATGCCGACGTCCCACACCGCGTCGCCCCACTCGCTGACGATCTGCAGCACGCGGTCGGGCCGCGCGTCGGTGGTGAAGTCGAGGTCGGCCGAGAGCCGGCCGAGCATCGCGTCACGCACGCTGCCGCCGACCAGGTACAGCCGGTGGCCGGCGCGGGCGAACCGCTCCGCCAGCTCATCGGCCAAGGGGGACACACGCATCAGTTCCGTCACCGCGTTCTGCTGGGCGACCAGGTTGTTCACTTCGATCCCACCACGGACGTGGCGCCACTACTACGGGCACCGTCGGACACGGACACGGAGAGCCAGCGTACCTGGGCAACCGTTTGCTCTAGCATCGCAGCATGCCTGGATCAGCCGGCCGCGCCGGAGCGCCCAAGCCGCGACGGCGGCGCCGGCGCCAGCGCGGCAGGCGGCTGACCACCGTGGACGAGACCTCGGCCGGCGGGCTGGTGGTCGACCCGGACCGTCAGCATGCCGCGCTGATCGGGCGGCTCGACCGGCACGGCAAACTGCTCTGGTCGTTGCCGAAGGGCCACATCGAGGACGGTGAGACGGTGGAGCAGACCGCGATGCGCGAGGTGAAGGAAGAAACGGGCATCTCGGCGCGGGTGCTGCGGCCGCTGGGCACCATCGACTACTGGTTCGTGGCCGAACGACGACGGGTGCACAAGACCGTGCACCACTTCCTGCTCGAGTCGACGGGTGGCGAGCTCTCCGACGAGGACGTCGAAGTCACCGAGGTCGCCTGGGTCCCGCTGGCCGAGCTGGAGCACACTCTCGCCTATTCGGATGAGCGCAAGCTGGTCCGCAAGGCCAAAGAACTTTTCGCGCACGACGACCGCGCCTGAGAGGGAGCACCCGAGTGAAGCGGCCGGCCGCCTTCTTCCTGTCCCTGCTGTTCTTCGCAGTGGCCGCCCTGATCGGCGCGCCCGCGCAGGCCCAGGACGAGCCGAGCCCGGAGCCCCCGCGGCTGCGGATCGACCTCGCCCAGCTGAACCCCCGCGTCATCACCGGCGCTTCGACGACGCTTTCGGTGTCCGGCACCGTGACCAACATCGGCGACCGCCGGATCGCCCGCCCGCAGGCGCGGCTGCAGGTCGGCGAGCGGCTGACCAGCGACCGCGCGATGTCCGGCGTGCTGGCGGGCGAGCCGATCCAGGACACCCCGTTGACGGACTTCACCACGCTCACCGATTCGCTCGAGCCGGGTCGGAGCGCCCGCTTCGACATCCAGGTGCCGCTGACCGGCAGGAGCGCGCTGGGCAAGCCCGGGGTGTACCCGATGCTGGTGAACGTCAACGGCACGCCGGAGTTCGGCGGCACCGCGCGGCTGGCCGCGGTCAGCGTGCTGATGCCGGTGCTCTCGGCGCCGGGCGGGAAGTCGACGCCGCCGCCGTCCAAGCACGCGAACGTCAGCGTCCTCTGGCCGATCACCGACAGCTCGCCGCACGTGCTCTCCTCGCCCTACGGCGGCCGGCTGGCGCTGTCGGACGACACGCTGGAGAACGAGCTGAAGCCGAACGGGCGGCTGTACTCCCTCGTCTCCGCCGCGCGGGCGGCCGAGGAGAACAACCCCCACGTCCGCGATTCGCTGTGCTTCGCGCTCGACCCCGACCTGCTGCGGACCGTCGACGCGATGACCCGCGGCTACCTCGTCGGCGGCGCGCAGGGCCAGAACGCCGCCGCGGCGAGCGACTGGCTGGCCTCGCTGCGCGCGCTGGTCAAGGACCGCTGCGTGGTCACCATGCCGTTCGCCGACGCCGACCTCACCACGCTGGGCCAGGTGCACTCCGCCACCGGGACCGACCCGAACCTGCTGCAGTCCGCGCTCGGCGGCGCCGCGACGATCCGGCAGCTGCTCGGCGTCCAGCCGCAGGAGGGCGTGCTGTGGCCGGACGGGACGCCGGACGGGCAGGCGCTCACCGCGATCGCCGGCGCCGGCTTCGGCACGGTGCTCACGGACGGCTCGAAGCTCCAGTCCAAGACCCCGGTCACCGGCGCCGTCACGCTGTCCCCGGGCGGGCTGCGCGCCCAGCCGATCGACGGGCTGATCGCGAGCGCGATGACCGGCGCCCCGCCGAACCCGCAGGCCCCGACCACCGTCGGCGCGGCTTCCCAGCCCGCGATCTCCGGGCAGAACGGCCTGGCCGCCATCGCGTATGAAGCGGGTCTGGGCCGGGCGGACGCCAAGCAGAACGCGCGTCTGCTGGTCGCGCCGCCGCGCCGGTGGTCCGCGCCGATGTCCGAGCTGACCGCTTTCCTGGACCAGCTCGGCACCTTCTTCGGCGACGGGATGGCCTCCAGCCTGCCGCTGACCTCGCAGCTGCAGGTCGATCCGACGGGCACCGCCGCGCTGTCGGCCGGCAACCGGGACCAGCCCGCCGGGACCGGCGACCCGGACACGCTGTCGACCCTCGACACGCAGGCCTCCGGGCTGCTGTCGGCCATGCGGATGGACACCACCCGGCGGGTGCAGCCCGACGCCATCGTCGCGCCGGTGCGTGACGCGATCGTGCGCGGCGCGTCGACGGCGTGGCAGTCGGCCGCGCCCGGCGCCGCGGTGGCGAACGCCAACGCCGAGCTCGGCGCGATCCGCAACCAGGTGACCGTGGAGCAGCCGAAGCAGACGATCGCGCTGGCCTCGGGCTCGTCGCCGCTGCCGGTGTTCGTGAGCAACGACCTGCCGGTGGGCATCGACGCGCAGATCGCGCTGCAGAACAGCGTCGGCATCCGGCCGCTGGCCGCGCAGAACCTGTTCTTCCCGGCCGGCGGCAGCAAGAACGAGTACCTGCAGATCGAGGCCCTGCGCGCCGGCCTGCTCAGCGTCGATGTGTCGTTGACCACGCCCAGCGGCACCTCGCTCGGCACGCCCGCGCGGTTCGAGCTGACCTCGACCGAGTACGGCCCGATCACGATCATCTTCACCGTCGTCGCCGGCTGCGCGCTGCTCCTGCTGGCCTCGCGCCGCATCTACCGGCGGATCAAGGAGAGCCGCCAGGCGCGCTGAGTTTTCCGGCCTTGTCCTCGGGGGACCGAGTGTTCCAGCCCGTTCACGATTACCCTGGGTCGACCGCTGCCACAATGGCAGGGACCCCGAGTACCGAGGATTGGGCACGCGTTGGACAAAGAGCCGGGCTTACCACCCGAGCGTGCGGGCCGTCCTCGGCGCGAAGGGGCGCCACCGCGGCGCGACGAGCGGGGTGAACCGCCGCGCCGCCGTCGCCAGCCGCCGCCACAGGGCCAGCCGCCGCCGGAGCGCAGGCAGCCGCCACCCCCGAACGGCCGGACGCGGCGGATGCCCGTGCCCGAAGAGCGCCCGCAACGCCGGGTCCCGCCGCCGCCTCCGCCGCAGGGCCGCCAGGGCGCGCCGCCGCGCAAGCCGGCCGGACCGCCGCCCACCCGTCGTCAGCAAGTACCGCCGCCGCCCCCGCCTCCGCAGGGGCGGCCGCCGTTGCCGCAACCGTCCGGCCCGATGCCCTCGGGGCCGACGCCCTCGGGTCCGCTGCCGCAGCCGTCCGGGCCGATGTCCTCGGGCGCGATGCCGCAGCAGCCGCCGTCGTCGGGGCCGCCGTCCGGACCGCAGCAGATCCCGCCCGGCCCGCCGCACCGCGGCCGCGGCCCTCGCCCGGGCGCGCCGATCCGGCCGTGGCAGGAGGAGGCCCGGCGCGACCCGGAGGCCACGCGGTTCATCCCGCGCACCGCCGGCGTCCCGATGGCCGCCTCGCGCTGGCCGACCGCCGACCCGGACGTCCTGCGCCCGTACGACGCGCTGGCCACGCAGGTCATGCCGCGGATCCGGGACGCGCCGCTGGTGCGCCCGGCCGGGCCGACGTCGACCGGCGAACAACCGGTCACTCCGGCGAAGGCGCCTTCGCTCGCGAAGGCGAGCGGGCGGATGGCGATCGCTTCGCTGATCAGCCGCATCACCGGCTTCCTGTGGAAGCTGCTGCTGGTGGCGGCGATCGGCGCGGGCATCTCGAACGACTCGTTCAACGTCGCGAACACGATGCCGAACATCATCTTCGAGCTGCTGATGGGCGGCGTGCTCGCCAGCGTGGTGGTGCCGCTCCTGGTGCGCTCGCAGGACGACGAGGACGGCGGCCAGGCGTACACCCAGCGGCTGCTCACGGTCGCGATCACGCTGCTGCTGATCGGCACGGTGATCGCGGTGATCGCCGCGCCGGCGTTCACCTCGCTGTACGTCGACTCCTCCGGCCGGGCCAGCCCGCAGCTGACCACGGCGTTCGCGTACCTGCTGCTGCCCGAGATCTTCTTCTACGGGGTGTTCGCGCTGCTTTCGGCGATCCTGAACGCGAAGCAGATCTTCGGCCCCACCGCGTGGGCGCCGGTGGTCAACAACATGGTCGTCATCTTCACGATCCTGGTCGTGTGGATCATGCCGGGCTCGATCGACGAGGCGCACCCGTCGATCACCGACCCGAAGGTGCTCACGCTGGGCCTCGGCGTGACCGCCGGCATCGTCGCGCAGGCGTTCATGCTGATCCCGCCGCTGCTGCGGTCCGGCTTCCGGCCGAAGTGGCTGTGGGGCATCGACCGGCGGATGAAGGAGTTCGGCGGGCTGGCGCTGTGGATCGTCGGCTACGTCGCGGTGAGCCAGGTCGGCTACACCGTCACCACACGGGTGCTGACCAAGGGCACGCCCGGCGGTGTCACCGCGTACAGCAACGCGTGGCTGCTGTTCCAGCTGCCGTACGGCGTCATCGGCGTCTCGCTGCTCACGGCGATCATGCCGCGGATGAGCCGCGCGGCCGCGGACGGCGACACCAAGAAGCTGATCGGCGACCTGTCGTACGCGTCGAGGATCTCCACGGTGATGCTCGTGCCGATCTCGGCGGTGATGACCATCGTCGGCTCGTCGATCGGCGTCGCGCTGTTCACCTTCGGCAAGGGCTCGCTGGAGAGCGCGGAGCGGCTCGGCGAGGCGCTGGCCATTTCGGCGTTCGCGCTGCTGCCGTACGCGCTGGTGATGCTGCAGATGCGCGTGTTCTACGCGATGAAGGACGCCCGGACGCCGACGCTGATCATGATCGTGATGACGCTGGTCAAGGTGCCGCTGCTGTACCTGTGCCCGGTCGTGCTGTCGCCGGACAACATCGTGCTGGGCGTGATGATGGTGAACGCGCTGACGTTCGTCGTCGGCGCGGTCCTCGGCCAGGTGTGGCTGTGGGTGACGCTGGGCAACCTGCGGAGCAAGCGGGTGATCGGGGTGATCCTGTTCACGGTCGTCGCGAGTGTGCTCGGCGTGGCCGCGGCGTGGCTCGTGGGGCACATCGTGCCGGACTCGCTGGGCGTGACTTTGCACGCCTGGGTCAAGTTGCTGCTGCAGGGGATCGTCGGCATCGGCGTCTCGTTCGGCGTGCTCATGGCGCTGAAGGTCGAGGAGCTGGTGCCCGCCTCGTCCAGAATCACCCGTTTGATCAAGCGCGGGTAACGATTGATTCACGACTCACGACGCTTCCCCCGGAGCTGATCCGGGTACCCTCGACCCGGGAGCGCGACGCGGGAGAGAAGCGGTGGACACGAGACGGAGCGAACAGGCAGGGGAGGCCAGCCGTTCGGGCATACGTGCCCAGGGCGGCTCGCTGGCCCCGGGCCGGGTCGTCGGCGACGGCCGGTACCGCCTGCTCGCGCAGTTCGGGGTGGACGAACGGGCCGCCGCGCACCTGTGGCGGGCACGCGATGGGCAGCTCAAGCGCGACGTCGCGCTGACCCTGCTGGTCGGTGATCCGGCGGACCCGGAGGCCGCGAGGCTGGCCCGGCGGACACTGGAGCGCGCGGCGCACGCGTCGAAGTTCGGCCACGGCGGTGTCGCCAGGGTCCTCGACGTGCTGAGCCTCGGCAGCGGCGTGACCTCGAGCGAGGGGCTGCTCGGCGTCGTCGTCGCGGAGTGGACCAAGGGCAGTGACCTGGTCGACCTCGTCGCGCAGCGGCCGGTGGCGCCCGCGGCGGCCGCGCGGATGGTGCAGGCGCTCGCCGAAGCGGTGGAGCACGCGCACCAGAACGGCCTGGTCCTCGGCCTCGACCACCCCCAGCGCCTGCGGCTCACGCCGAACGGCGCGTTGAAGCTCGCGTTTCCCGGCCCGCTGCCGGAGGCGACGCTGCGTGACGACGTGAAAGCGCTCGGCGCGGTCCTTTACCTGCTGCTCACCGGCCGTTGGGCGTTGCCGGGCGGGCCGCCCGCGATCCCCGCGGCGCCGCTGACCCCGCAGGGCCTGGTCGTGCCGCCGCGCACGCTGGTGCCCGCGGTGCCGCCGGAGCTGTCCTCGCTGGCCGTCCGCACGATCGAGGACGGCGGCAACGGCGGCATCCGGACCAGCTCGGCGATCCTGCGCGTGCTCGGCCAGGTGGCCGACGAGGAGGAGCGCACCCAGCTGATCAAGGCGGTCGGCGACAGCGACGAGGCCCCGGCCGACGGCACGCTGTGGACCACCAAGAAGCCGGTGAAAGACGTGGCGCGGCGGCGGAAGCTGGCGTTCGGCGTCACCGTGCTGGTGGTCGCCACCGTGGTGATCCTGGCCTGGGGCGGGCTGATGCTGATCAACCTGTTCCAGGGCGATTCGAAGGCCAGCGGCCCGACGATCAACGTCGCGGCGCCGAGCAGCCAGAACGCGCCGCCGCCGGCGAACTCGGCCACGCCCCCGCCGTCCTCGCCGGCCCAGCCGAAGATCGGCGCGGCGGTCACCCCGACGTCGGCGAGCGTCTACAACCCGGAAGGCTCGGGCGACAACTCGGGACGCGCGAAGAACACCATCGACGGCGATCCCGGCACGACCTGGCGCACCGACCAGTACCAGCAGCAGCTGCCGGTGCTGAAGTCCGGCGTCGGCATCGTGGTCTCGTTCGACAACCCGGTGAACCTGGCCCAGGTGAAGATCACCGCCGACAGCCCGGGCACGAAGGTCGAAATCCGGTCCGCGGACAGCAAGAACCCGAAGCTGGCCGACACCAAGGTGGTCGGCTCCGGCGATCTGAACGCGGCCGACACCACCATCACCCTCCAGCAGCCGACGCAGAGCCAGTACTTCATCGTCTGGATCACCCAGCTGGGTGACGACGGCAACGGCGGCTTCATCAGCCAGATCGGCGAACTGAGCTTCCTGCCTGCGGGGTGACGCTCCTTACCCACTCAGTAGGCTCTCCCGGGTGACGGCTGCAGCTCCCACGGATGCTGATCTCATAGCGGCGCACGCCGCCGGGGATCCGCATGCGTTCAGTGAACTGGTCCGGCGACATCGGGACCGCCTCTGGGCGGTCGCGCTGCGGACCCTGCGGGATCCGGAGGAGGCCGCGGACGCGCTGCAGGAGGCGTTCATCTCGGCCTTCCGCGCGGCGGGCAACTTCCGCGCCGAGTCCCAGGTGACCACCTGGCTGCACCGGATCGTCGTCAACGCCTGCCTCGACCGGATCCGCCGCCGCCAGGCCCGGCCCACCGTCCCGCTGCCCGAAACCGGCTTCAACGAGCCGGCGTCGCCGCGCGACTCGATGGCGGAGAAGGAAACCAGCCTGCTCGTCCGCGCCGCCCTGGAGCAGCTGCCCGAGGACCAGCGCGCACCGATCCTGCTCGTCGACGTCGAGGGTTATTCGGTGGCCGAGACGGCGAAGATGCTCGGCATCGCCGAGGGCACCGTGAAGAGCCGATGTGCCAGGGGACGCGGGAAACTCGCGAAGGTTCTCGGGCATCTGCGGAACCCCGATGCGCACGGAGGCGTCCCAACTAACGAAAGCAAACGCAAGCGCGCCACTTCGGAGGGGTCCCGGAGTGCCGGGCGGGCCGACGGCTCGCCGGGGAACGGGGAGGGACGATGACGGACGAAAGTCGGGGGGTCGGCGGAGCCGCCGAGCCGCCCTGGTCTGTCGACCTGCTCGCCGACCTCCACGCGGGCGTCCTGGACGAACACGAGGCCGCCGAGCTGTGGCCCCGGGTCAACGACGACCCCGAAGCGCTCGCCGTGATCGAGGCGCTGGAGGCCACCACGGCCGACCTGGCGTCGCTCGCGCTGGAGCCCGCGCCGATGCCCGCCGAGTACGCGGCGCGGCTGGACGCGGCGCTGGCGGCGGAGGCCTCCACCCGGCAGGCCGCCTCGTTTCCCGGTCCCGCGCCGATCCCGGCCGCGGCACCGGCAGCTCCGGCGGCCGGCCGCGCGCCCGTGGTGGATCTCGCGGCCGCACGGCGGAAACGCAACCGGCGGCTCGGCTGGGGCGCCGGGGCGCTGACCGCGGCCGCCGCGGCGATCGTCGTCGTGGCCGTCGCGGTGCCCGGCACGTCGCAGGAGACCGGGACGCCCGGGGTGGCGGCACCCGCGCCGCCCGGACCGTCGGTCGGCGGCGACGGCAGCGGCGCTGAAGCCCTGCTGGGCGGCGCCATGGGCGTCCGCGATTTCGGCCCGCTGCAGGACGAGCAACGGCTCGACGAGTGCGTCACCGCGGCCGGGCTGGACGCGAACGTGCGCCCGGCGGGCATCCGGCCGGTGAACGTCGGCGGCAAGGCCGGCGTGCTCGTCATCTACACCACGGGAAAGCTCGCGCAGTACCGGATCGTGGCCTTCGGCGCCGACTGCGGCCCCGGTTACCCCGACAAGCTGTTCGACAAGGTCGTCGGGAAGAAATAGCCGCTGGTCGGGGCCGGTAATGCTTCGGTAAGTAGTGGGCGTCACCGTCGGGAACACCGCCACCTACGATCGTGTTGAGCCTGATGCACAGGTCACTACGAGCGGAGGTTCACGGGTGGCTGCCGAGGAAATCAGGAACCTGATCGTGGTCGGGTCTGGTCCTGCCGGTTACACCGCCGCGGTCTACGCGGCACGCGCACAGCTTGAGCCGCTGGTGTTCGAGGGCACCCAGTTCGGCGGTGCGCTGATGACCACCACGGAGGTCGAGAACTTCCCCGGCTTCCGCGACGGCATCCAAGGGCCGGACCTGATGGAGGAGATGCGCAAGCAGGCCGAGCGCTTCGGCGCCGAGCTGCGCGCGGAGGACGTCGAATCGCTGGAGCTGACGGGCGACGTGAAGTACGTCGTCGCGAACGGCAAGCGCTACGCGGCCCGCGCGGTCATCCTCGCCATGGGCGCGGCCGCGCGCTACCTGAACGTGCCGGGTGAGCAGGACCTGCTCGGCCGCGGTGTGTCGGCCTGTGCGACGTGTGACGGCTTCTTCTTCCGGGACCACGACATCGTCGTGGCCGGCGGCGGCGACTCCGCGATGGAGGAGGCGACCTTCCTGACCAAGTTCGCCAAGTCCGTCACGATCGTGCACCGCCGGGACGAGTTCCGGGCGTCGAAGATCATGCTCGAGCGCGCCCGCGCGAACGAGAAGATCAAGTGGCAGCTGAACTCCCAGATCACCGGCGTCGAGGGTGACGGGAAGGTCCAGGGCGTCAAGGTCAAGGACACCCGGACCGGCGACGAGCAGACGCTGGACGTCACCGGCTTCTTCGTCGCGATCGGCCACGACCCGCGCAGCGCGCTGGTCAAGGGCCAGGTCGACGTCGACGAGGACGGCTACGTCGTCACGCAGGGGCGCACGTCTTACACGAACGTGCCCGGCGTGTTCGCGGCCGGCGACCTGGTGGACCGCACCTACCGGCAGGCCATCACGGCGGCCGGCTCCGGCTGCAGCGCCGCGATCGACGCGGAACGATGGCTGGCGGAGCACGGCGACGCCGACGCCCACGAGGCCCCTGAACTGGTCGGCGGCGGCTACGGCCCCGGCGTCCACTGACTTTCCCACCCACTCGAAGGAGAAACCCGATGACCAACACCGTGAAGGTGACGGACAAGTCGTTCGTCGACGACGTGCTGACCAGCGACAAGCCCGTGCTGGTCGACTTCTGGGCCACCTGGTGCGGCCCGTGCAAGATGGTCGCCCCGGTGCTCGAGGAGATCGCGGCCGAGAACGGCGAGAAGATCACCGTCGCGAAGCTCGACATCGACGAGAACCCGAACACGGCGCGTGACTACCAGGTGATGTCGATCCCGACGCTGATCCTGTTCCAGGGCGGCAAACCGGTGAAGCAGATCGTCGGCGCCAAGCCGAAGGCCGCGCTGCTTTCGGACCTCTCGGACGTCCTCTGACGCAGCGCGCGCTGTCCAGTAGCTGAGAACCCGGGCCTGCGGTGATTCACCCGCGGGCCCGGGTTCTCGCACGTTCGGGCAAGCTCCTCGTGGCCATGATCACGCAGGTGCACGGCGTGTCCCCGGAGGTGGACCACGTTCGGCGGCTTGCCGCACAGACTGGGCCTGCGCGCTCACCGAGAGTTCACAGGGCACAATAGGTGCCTGGGCTTACCACCCACACAGGTTTCTGTTTCGCATCGAGCTGGTTTCGGTGCCCTAGTGAAGAGCGAGGAGTGCATGCGGGTACTCCGCCGCGGTGACACCGGTCCGGACGTCGCCGAGATCAGGGCGATCTTCGCCGGGATGGATCTGCTCCCTGCGGTCACCGAGACCGAGCAGTACGAGACCTTCGACGTGGCGGTCGAACAGGCGGTGCGGGCCTTCCAGCAGCGACGTGGGCTGATCACCGACGGCGTGGTGGGTCCCGCGACGTTCCAGGCGCTCAAGGGCGCCAGCTACCACTTGGGCAGCCGTCCGCTGGCGCACATGATCTCCTCGCCCGTGCAGGGTGACGACGTGTTCGCGCTGCAGGAGCGCCTCACCGAGCTGGGCTTCGACGCCGGCCGCCCGGACGGGCACTTCGGCCCGCAGACGGAGCGCGCGCTGAAGACCTTCCAGCGCGACATGCGCCTGAACGCCGACGGAATCTGCGGCCCGGCCACGATCCGCGAGCTGCACCGCCTCTCGTCCCCGCGCGCCCGCGGCGGCCGCCCGGTCTTCCTGCGCGAGCAGGAGCAGGTCCGCCGCGCCGGCCCGCGGCTGCGCGGCAAGCGCATCGTGATCGACCCCGGCCACGGCGGCGAGGACCTCGGCGTGGTCGCCGGCGGCCTGCGTGAAGCGGACATCGCCTGGGACCTCGCGCGCAGGCTTGAAGGACGCATGCAGGCGACGGGCATGGAGGCCCTGATCTCCCGCGGCCCGAACCACAGCCCGACGGACTTCGAGCGCGCCCGCTTCGCCAACGACGCCGGCGCGGACCTGTTCCTGTCCCTGCACAGCGACGGCAACCCGTCCCCCCGCGCCCAGGGCGTGGCCAGCTTCCACTTCGGCACGGGCAACGGCACCACCTCCACGGTGGGCGAACTGCTGGCCGGCTTCATCCAGCGCGAGGTCGCGGCCCGCACCGGCCTGCGCGACTGCCGCACGCACTACAAGACGTGGGAGATCTTCACCCGCACCCGCTGCCCGGCCGTCCGCGTGGAAATCGGCTACCTCACCAACCCGGACGACGCCCGCAACCTGGGCGACCCCGCCTTCCGCGACATCGTCGCCGAGGGCATCCTGATCGCGGTGAAACGCCTGTACCTCCTAGGCGAAGGCGACCAGCCCACGGGCACCTTCACCTTCGCCGACGTCCTGGCCCACGAACTCGCGAAGGCCGAGTAGGAACCTGCCGCTGCTCGGCTGGGTTGCGCTGGGTTGTCTTGCGCTGGCTCGGCTTCCGCTAGGCTGACTTGTGCCGGGTTGGCCTGGTTTCCACTCAGCTGATTTGCTCTGGCCTGGCTCGGGCCCGGCTGTCTTCTGCGCGATTGGCTCCCGGTCGGTTGGCTGAGGCGACCACTCCGCCCCGCAACCGTTCCGCTGTGCCGACCACCTCGCCACACAATCGCTTCGCCGTGCGACCCCACCTAGCCGCGCGCCCACTCCACCGCACGATCCGCTCCAACGTGCGATCCGCTCCGGCTCGCTCAAGTTCTTCCGTGCCACCCAGTTCTTCCGTGGCACCCGGGAATCTCCCGTCGCGCTCCATCAGCCCCGTGAACGTCCCGCGCACTCCCGAACTTCTCGCCACCCCGAGCTGCCCATCGCGCAGTTCCCCAACTCCCGCTGCCACCCCAGCTCCACTCCCCACCACCCGCACCACACTCACCTCACACCGCCACTCACCTCACACCGCCACTCGCCCCATACCGCCACTCGCCCGACATCACCAGTCACCAACCAGCACCAGCCGCTGGCCTCACCAAGTCACCAGCCACCGCGAGCCACCAACCATCACCAGTCACCCAGCGTCGCGAACCGTCGGCCTTTGCTGGTCACCCAGCGTCGCCACCCCAGCGGCCTCTCACCCCTCGATCCGCCACTGCCCGACCCGCCCGCCCACCATCCCCAGCCGTCCACAACGCCCCGCCAGTACCCCGCCGCCCGGCCCCCTAGCCCCTCACCAACATCCACGGCCGCGCCCCACCACTCAGCAATCCACTCACCCAAGCCCCACCAGTCACACCCACCACACAAAAACCGGAGTCCCCAACCCGCTTCCGCCGCCCCCCAGCGCCGCCACAACCCGTTGCGATCACTCCCCGCCGGACCCACCACACCTTGGGGCAGCCCCCGCCCTCCTCGGGGGGGCGTCCCCAGGTCCAGCCTAGTCATCCACAGGTTTTCCACGGCCTCTATCTGCAATCTGTGGATAACTCGGCGCTTCTTCCACAGTTGTGCACAGCGTCCGGAATCGGATCTTTCCGGCGTGGGGTGGAGGTGCTAGAGGTGCTGGTCGGGGAAGGTGGAGCGGCGGGTGTCGAAATGGGGGAGGGGTGTCGACGTCCTTGGTGTGCGGGAGACGGGAGGAAGCGTGATGGGTGAGACGAAGCTGACCTCGGGCGAAGCCGTGCGGAAGGCGGCCGGGCTGAGCTGGGACGAGTGGGGGCAGGAACTCGACGCCTGGGGCGCCCTCGAGCGGAGCCACGGCGAGATCGTGAAATGGCTCATGGCCGAGCGCGGTGTCGGGAGCTGGTGGGCGCAGACAGTGACCGTCGAGTACGAGCGGGCGCAAGGGCTGCGGACGGCCGGCAGTGGGCGCAACGGGCTCTACACCGTGAGCGCGAGCAAGACGATCGACGCGTCCGTGGAGGAGCTGTTCCGCGCCGTCACTGATCCCGGGCAACGCGAGCGTTGGCTGCCGGACGGGCTGCTCACCGAGCGGACCGCACAACCGCACCGTTCAGCCCGGTTCGATTGGGCCCACGGCACCACCAGGGTCAACTTCGGATTTGTCGATAAAGGGACACGGGCTCAGGTTGCGCTCGCGCACGAGCGCCTCCCCGATCAGGAGACGGCCGACAAGACCAAGCAGTACTGGCGGGACAGCCTCACCCGGCTCAAGCAGCTGCTCGAAGGCTGAGGCTCAAGCGCGCCCGAGGCTCGGCTCGGCGGTGGTGATCGTCACCTGGCCGAGCAGCCGCTCCAGCGCCGCTTCGACATCTTCCTTCCAGCTGATCGCCGAGCGCAGCTCGAGGCGCAGCCGCGGCCACTTCGAGTGGGGGCGGACCGTCTTGAAGCCCACGCTCTGCAGGAACGCCGCCGGCAGCACGCACGTGTGCTGCCCCATCGGGTCGCCTTCGTCCGGGTTCGCGTCGCCGAAGGCCTCGATGGCGCGGACGCCGCGCTTGGTCAGGTCCTTCGCGACCGCCTGGACCAGCATCCGGCCGAGGCCGCCGCCGCGGAATTCGGGGAGCACCTGGAACGCCGTGAGCAGCACGGCGTCGGCGCTCGGCGGCGACGTGGGGAAGGCCAGCGAGCGCGGGACGGCGTTCGGCGGCGCGTACAGCACGAACCCGACCGGCAGAGTGTCGCTGTAGACGATGCGGCCGCAGGAGCCCCACTCCAGCAGCACGCTGGAGACCCAGGCCTCCTTCTCGACCTCCGTGGAGCCGAACTCCTCGGCCTGCGCCTTCAGATGCGGCGCCAGCTCCCAGTACACGCACCGGCGGCAGCTCTTGGGCAGGTGCTCCAAGTTGTCCAGGGTGACGCCCACGACGCGACGCGACACCTGAAACCTCCTGAAAGCCTCACCCGACAACTCACCACCGGCCTCTTCGCCCGCGCGAGCGCAGGCAGTACCGGAAGAGCCTCCCCGAGGATAAGCCGATGTGACGAGCGCCGGAAGGGCGGGGACCGCGAAGAGGCCGCGGTTACACTCGATGGATCTACCAGCAGGTACCACCGAGCCCTCCAGGTTGCCGTCGATGACCGAGAACCGCCCCGTCAAGCCGCAAGCCGGCCGCCACAACCTCGACCCGCACCTCGACCGGTACGCCGCGCGCACCGCCGGGATGACCGCTTCGGAGATCCGAGCGCTCTTCGCGGTGGCCAGCCGTCCCGAGGTGGTCTCCCTGGCCGGCGGGATGCCGAACCTCGCGGCGCTTCCGCTGGACACGCTGTCGGCGCAGGTCGGCGAGATCATCGCCGAAGAGGGGCTCGTCGCGCTCCAGTACGGTTCCGCGCACGGCGTGCCGGCGCTGCGGGATCAGATCTGCGAAGTGATGGCGCTCGAGGGCATCAAGGCGCACCCGGACGACGTCGTCGTCACGGTCGGCTCCCAGATGGGCCTGGACATGGTGACGCGCCTGTTCTGCGATCCGGGTGACATCGTGATCGCGGAAGGCCCGTCGTACGTCGGCGCGCTCGGCTCGTTCTCCGCCTACCAGGCGAAGGTCGTGCACGTCGCGATGGACGACCAGGGGCTCGTGCCCGAGGGCCTGAGAGAGGCGCTGAAGCAGGCCGAGAAGGCCGGCCAGCGCGTCAAATTCCTTTACACCATCCCGAATTTCCACAATCCCGCCGGCGTCACGCTCGCGGTGGAGCGGCGCGCGGAGATCGTCGAAATCTGCCGCGAGTACGGCGTGCTGATCGTCGAGGACAACCCGTACGGCCTGCTCGGCTTCGACGGCCAGACCTACCCGGCGCTGCGCTCGATCGACCCCGACAACGTTGTTTACCTCGGCTCGTTCTCGAAGACGTTCGCCTCCGGCCTGCGCGTCGGCTGGGTGCTCGCGCCGCACGCGGTGCGCGAAAAGCTCGTGCTGGCAGCGGAATCCGCGACGCTGTGCCCGCCGACGTTCAACCAGATGATCGTCTCGCGCTACCTCGCGACGCACGATTGGAAGGGCCAGATCAAGAAGTTCCGGGAGAACTACCGCGATCGGCGCGACGCGATGCTGTCCGCGCTGCACCAGTACCTGCCGCCCGGCTGCTCCTGGACGAACCCCGACGGCGGCTTCTACGTGTGGGTCACCGTCCCGGAAGGCGTTGACACCAAAGCAATGTTGCCCCGCGCGGTCACCGCGCGCGTGGCGTACGCGTCGGGCACCGGCTTCTACGCGGACGGCTTCGGCTCGCGCCAGATGCGACTGTCCTACTGCTACCCGACGCCGGAGCGCATCCGCGAGGGCGTGCGGCGACTCGCCGCCGTGCTGGAGTCCGAAATGGACCTCGGCCGCACTTTCGGTAGCGTGAGGGCCCGCACCATCCCGGGGTCAGAAACCCCGTCTCCGGACACGGTCTGACCGACCGCTGGTCCACCCCACAGCTAAGGAGTTCCCACGGTGGTCGACCGTACCGTTGCCGTGCTCGCCGGCGGGCTTTCCCACGAACGCGACGTCTCCCTTCGCTCCGGCCGTCGGCTTTCGGCCGCGCTGCGCAGCGAGGGACTGACGGTCGAGGAGTGGGACACCGACGCCGGGCTGCTGGAGCGGCTGCGGACGCAGCGGCCCGACGCCGTGGTCGTCGCGCTGCACGGCGGCGAGGGGGAGAACGGCTCGGTGCAGACCGTGCTGGAGATGCTGGACGTGCCGTTCGTCGGCACCAGCTCCCAGGGCTGCCGCCGCGCGTGGGACAAGCCCACCGCCAAGGCGTTCGTGCAGCAGGCCGGTTTCTCGACGCCGGACTGGATCGTCCTGCCGCACAGCACTTTCCGCGAACTCGGGGCCCAGTCGGTGCTCGATGCGATGGTGGACCGGCTCGGCCTGCCCCTGATCCTCAAGCCGGACCAGGGCGGGTCGGCACTCGGCACCCAGGTGGTCCGCGAGGCGGCGGAACTGCCCGCGGCGATGGTCGGCTGCTTCGCGTACGGCGACACCGTGCTCGCCGAACGGTTGGTGGACGGCGTCGAGGTGGCCGTGACGGTCATCGAGGGGGAGAACGGGGCCGAGGCCCTGCCCGCGGTCGAGATCGTGCCGGAGAGCGGCGTCTACGACTACACCGCGCGCTACACGGCGGGGCTGACGGATTTCTTCACGCCGGCGCGGATCTCCGACGAGGCGTCGAAGGCGGTCAGCGAACTCGCGGTCGCCGCGCACCAGTGGCTCGGCCTCCGGGACATCTCGCGCACCGACGCCGTCGTCATGTCCGACGGCACGGTGCAGTTCCTCGAAGTGAACCTGTCGCCCGGGCTCACCGAGACCTCGACCGTGCCGATGGCCGTGGAGGCCGCGGGGAAATCGCTCGGCTCGGTGTTCGCCGAACTCATCACCCGCGCCGTCACCCGCGCCAGCTGACTCCGCCCGCCCCGAAAACGGCGGCGGGCCGACCGGATCTCGATGATCACCCAGGGTGCCGTCGGGTGTCCCGGTGCGCAATCATCACCGTGACGAAACGACCCTGGGTGATCCCTAGTCGGTTTCCTCTGTCCGATTCGCCGTTTTTTCGCCCGCTTCCGCATCGATCAGCGCAACGATGCGTTCGAGGTCGTCCACCGAGCCGAACTCGAGCACGATGCGCCCCTTGCGCCGGCCGAGGTCGACTTTCACGCGGGTGTCGAACCGGTCGGACAGCCGGTTGGCGAGTTCCTGCAACCCCGGCGCCTGGATCGGCTTGCGGGGAGCGGGCTTGGGCTTGGCCGGCTTCTCGCTCTTCTTCAGCGTGACGGCTTCCTCGGTCGCGCGGACCGACATGCCCTCCGCGATGATCCGCGCGGCCAGCTCTTCCTGGCTTTCGGGATCCTCGAGAGACAGCAGTGCCCGCGCGTGCCCGGCCGACAGCACGCCCGCGGCGACGCGACGCTGGACGGGCAGCGGCAGCTTGAGGAGCCGGATCGTGTTGGTGATGACGGGACGGCTCCGGCCGATGCGGCCGGCCAGCTCCTCGTGGGTCACCGCGAACTCGTCGAGCAGCTGCTGGTACGCGGCCGCCTCCTCGAGCGGGTTCAGCTGGACGCGGTGGATGTTCTCCAGCAACGCGTCGCGCAGCATGGACTCGTCGGCGGTCTGCCTGACGATCGCCGGGATCGCCTCCAGCTCGGCCTGCTGCGACGCGCGCAGGCGCCGCTCGCCCATGACGAGCTCGTACTCGTTCTCCCCGAGCTCGCGCACGACGATCGGCTGCATGAGCCCGAACTCGCGGATGGAGTGCTCGAGTTCGCTGAGCGCTTCTTCGTCGAAGACCTGACGGGGCTGCTTCGGGTTCGGCCTGACCGAGCCCACGGGGATCTCGCGGTACACCGCACCGGCGACCTCGCCGCCGACGGGCGTCACCGCTTCGTTCGCCGGGAACCAGCCCTTGTCCTCGCGCCCCGCCTTCTCGGCCGGGACGCCGTCTTCCCTGCCGGAAGGCGCCGGGCCGGCCGTGGTGGCCGGCCCGGTCGGGATCAGGGCCGCGAGCCCGCGCCCCAGCCCTCCTCTGCGCTCAGTCATGCGCTATTGCTCCTTCCTTCGCTCGCACCACGTTCCGCGATCTCCTTCGCCGCGTCGAGGTAGCTCATCGCGCCGCGTGAACCGGGGTCGTAGGAGAGCACGGTCTGGCCGTACCCGGGCGCCTCCGACACCTTCACGCTGCGGGGGATGACGGTCTTCAGCACAGTGTCGCCGAAGTGGTTCCGGACCTCGTTGGTCACCTGGTCGGCCAGCTTGGTGCGGCCGTCGTACATGGTGAGCAGGATCGTGGAGACCTGGAGCTCGCGGTTGAGGTGCTGCTGCACGAGCTCGATGTTGCTCAGCAGCTGCCCCAGACCTTCCAGCGCGTAGTACTCGCACTGGATCGGGATGAGCACCTCCTGCGCGGCGACCATCGCGTTGACGGTGAGGAGACCGAGCGACGGCGGGCAGTCGATGAACACGTAGTCGACGCCGATCTGGTCGAGCACCTCGCTCGAGAGCGCCTCCTTCAGCCGCGTCTCGCGGCTCGCCATGGAGACGAGCTCGATCTCCGCGCCGGCGAGGTCGATGGTCGCGGGGACGCAGAAGAGGTTGGGCGACTGCTCGCTGGTGGCCGCCGCCTCCGCGAGCGACACCTCGCCGATGAGCACCTCGTAGATCGACGGCGTGCCGGAACGGTGCTCGATGTCGAGCGCCGTGCTGGCGTTGCCCTGGGGGTCGAGGTCGATCACCAACGTCTTGAGTCCGTGCACGGCGAGCGCGGCGGCGAGGTTGACCGTGCTCGTGGTCTTGCCGACGCCGCCCTTCTGATTGGCGACCGTCAGCACGCGTCGCCGGGTGGGTCGGGGGAGAGCGCCTTCCTTCGGGTGCAGGACGCTGGCAGCTCGGACGGCTTCTTCGGCGATCGGCGTCCAGCCCAACTCGTGGCCGGTGCTCGCAGGGTCGGACGGTGGGGGATTCACCGGTCTCGACACCTCCTCTGTGTAGACGATTCGATGGCGTTCGAATCCGCGTTGTTTCACGTGGAACGCCGCGGCTGATTCTCGTGCGCTAGCTCCGCCTGCCTCGTGGCCGGGACGGCTTCGATGGCAGACGGCGGATCATCACGACCGTGCTGGGGACCTCGAGTACTGCTTTGCCGCACTCAGCGAGTTCCGGATCGGCACCGCCCGCCCTACGCACGGCGTCGCGGTCCCGTTCGATCTCCTCTCCCGCACTGGCGCCCTTGAGCGCGACCAGACGGCCCTCGGGGCGAACCAGCGGAAGACACCAGCCCGCAAGGCGAGCGAGAGGAGCAACAGCGCGAGCGGTGACAATGTCGGCGCCACCCAGCTGTTCGTGCACTGACCGCTCCTCCGCCCGTCCACGGACGATGGTGATCGGGAGTTCCAGCTTCTCGGCGACCTCGGCCAGCCAGTCAACCCGGCGGGCCATCGGTTCAAGGAGAACGATAGCGAGGTCCGGTCGGGCGATCGCCAGCGGCACGCCCGGAAGCCCGGCACCCGATCCGACGTCGACCACGCGGGCGCCCTGGGGGATCTGCTCGCCGATGACGGCCGAGTTCAGCACGTGCCGATCCCACAGTCGCTCGACCTCACGCGGTCCGATCAGTCCGCGCTCGACCCCATGGGTCGCCAGCAGCTCGACGTAGCCGGCGGCTTGGTCGACGCGATCTCCGAACACTGCCGCCGCCGCAGTCCGCACCGTCCCGGTGGCGCCGTCCAAGCTCACTACACCCACTCCTCGATCCGCGCGTTTCACGTGAAACGCGCTCGTTTGATTGTCCCCGATGCCGGGCCCAAATCGAGCCGACAGACCGCAACTGTGGACAACTCCACTCAGGTGCTCAGCCCTGTGGGCAACCAGGCGCCGGTTTCACGTGAAACGCGGCGGGCGCCAGTGAGCGTGAACGGCGCGCGTTTCACGTGAAACGCCACGCATGTAATTCACTCGGCGACGCCGACGCCGCGAACCGGGCGGGCAGCTACGCCCGGGGGACGGCATTGCGGAGACGGATCCCGCTGAAGCCGAGCGAGCAGGCAGTGGTCGCGTCCCAGAGCGGCCACAGGCTCGTCAGTGTGAACGCGTCGGCGGGCAGGCGGTAGGCGAACAGGTCGACCGTGCGCATCCGGTCGAGCCAGGCGTACTCGATCGCGTGCATCCGGGTCGCGCCACTCGGGCCGAGGATGCGAGCGCGGTCCTCGGGTGTAGTCGACGGGGTCGCCCACGCCATCGCGCGCGGGCAGGCGCGGGGAACCAGTAGCCCGGCGCTTGCTCGCCATCAACGGCCCAGACGAACGCATCCAGCTGACGAGCCGTCGCGGCGACGTGGGGAGCGAAACGAGTGATGGTCGGGTCCTCAGAGAACTGGAGGATCTCGCCGGGAGCCGGGCGCATGCCTCAGTTCTGGTCGCGCCTCTCCGGCCGGGTGGGATAGCCAGGGAACAACCGGTCCTCCGCATCGACCGCGACAGCGGGCACCGCAACATCGGGCACCCGGGCACCGGGCACTCGGGCGCACCCAGCCTGGACATCACAGCCGGGCCGACGGATCGACGTTCCGGCCCCGGGTACAAAACAAAGCGGCCCGCCGGACGGATGTCCAGCGGGCCGCTTCGGCTCAGTGCTCAGTGAAGCAGGAAGGCGTCAGCCCTCCGGGAAGATCACCACACGACGCTTCGGGTCTTCACCCTCGCTCTCGCTCGTGACGCCGTCCACGGTCGCGACCGCGTCGTGCACCACCTTGCGCTCGAACGGGCTCATGGGCTGCAACCGCACGCGCTCGCCGCTCGAGAGCACCGACTCGGCCGTGGAGCGGCCGAGCTCGCGGAGCTCCTCGCGACGGTCCGCGCGCCAGCCCGCGATGTCCAGCATGAGCCGGCTGCGCGAGCCGGTCTCCTGCTGGACGGCGAGGCGGGTCAGCTCCTGCAGCGACTCGAGCACGGTGCCGCGCGGACCGACCAGCTTCTCCAGGTCCTCACCGCCGTCGATGCTCACGATCGCGCGCCCGGCCTCAACGTCGAGGTCGATGTCGCCGTCGTAGTCGAGCAGGTCCAGCAGGCGCTCCAGGTAGTCGCCGGCGATGTCGCCCTCTTGCACGAGGGTGTCGTCGGCACCTCCCTGCTTCTCCGCGGGAGCGGCGGCGGTCTCGGCCACCTCCGCGTCTTCCTGATCGGCTTCGATCGTGTCGACCGTCTCCGACATCATTCGTCTCCTCTCCGAACCGGATCGGCGTCAGCGACGCTTCCGGCCCGACTTCCTGTTCGAGTCCTTGAGGAGCCCAGGCACCCCGGTGCCGTTCTCCTTCGATCCGTTCTGGGCCGGCTGCTTCGCCGGCTCGGACGGGGTGGTCTTGTTCTCCGCCGTGGCGGACGGCTTGCTCTCGACACCGCTGGAGGGCGAGGCCGTCTGCGCGAAACCGTGGGCAGAGCCCGCCTTGGTCACCTTGCCCTGCTGCCCGCTGCCGGACGACTGGTTCTTCTTCTGCTGGACCGGCTTCTGCCCGACCTTCGGCGCCGTCGGCTTCTGGCCCGGCTTCGGGCCGAGCGACGCGCGCTTCTCCGCGGCCTCCTCCTTGCGAGCCTTCTCTTCCTTGTCGATCTTCGTGTAGACGAGGCGCTGCTGCATCAGGGTCCAGCCGTTGTTCGCCAGCCAGTAGAAGAGCAGGCCGAGCGGGAACAGCGCACCGAACACGAGCACACCGAGCGGGAAGACGTACATGGTCAGCTTGTTCATGATCGCGGTCTGCGAGGTGGCCGACGCGGCGTTCTGCCGGGCCACCGAGTGTCGCGCGGTGAGGTGCGTGGCGATCGACGCGATGATCATCAGCGGCAGGGCGACCGGCAGCACGTTCCAGTGCCAGCCGCTGCCGCCGGCGCCGCCGCTCACCATGCCGACGCCGTTGTTCACGGCCTCGCCGAGGTTGACCCCGAACAGCTTCGCGCTGACGTACGAGTGGACGTCCGCCTGCTTGAAGAAGTAGTTCTCCGTCTTGGCGCCGCCGCCGGCGGGCAGGATGGTGAACGCGCGGAGCACGTGGTTCAGGCCGATGAACACCGGGATCTGCAGGAGCATCGGAAGGCAGCTGCCGAGCGGGTTGACGCCGTGCTCGCGCTGGAGCTTCTGCATCTCCTGCGCCTGGCGCTGCCGGTCGTTCGCGTACTTCTTCTGGACCTTCTTCATCTCCGGCGCGAAGTCCTGCATCTTCTTCATCGACCGGACCTGGTTCACGAACGGCTTGAACATGATGCCGCGGACGGTGAACGTCAGGAAGATGATGCCGAGGATCCAGGAGATGGCCGAGGCGTCGCCGAACGCGAAGCCGAAGACCTTGTGCCAACACCACAAGATGAAGGACACGGGGTAGTAGATGAAATCGAGCACTGAGCTACTCCTCGATCGGTGTTTCAGGCATGCGGTGTCGCCACGAGAACTTCTCGGGGACCGGGTCGCGGCCGGGTGGCGTCCACGGGCCGCAGCGGAGCAGCCGGCGCAGCGCGAGGTAGGAGCCGCGGCCGGCACCGTGCCGGGTCAGGGCTTCGACTGCGTACGCGCTGCAGCTCGGGTAGAAGCGGCAAGCCGGCGGCAAGAAGGGGGAGATCGCCTTGCGATAGAACTTGACGGGGAGGAGCAGCACCCAGGCGACCGGGCCGGGGCGGAGGGCCGCCGGGGCCTGTTCCTCGGGAGCCTCGCCGGTGCTGTGCTGGGGGCTGGCTTGCATAAGGCGTTACACCGCTGATCCGTGGTCGGGGGCCGTGTCCTGCTGACGCGGCTGCCGGGGAGCACCGTCCCCGGCCGGACGGCGGTGCGGCGCGAGACCGAGCCGTCGCAACGCCGCGTCGAGGTCGGCGCCGAGCTCCGCACTGGAAGCGGACGCCGCCGGAGGTAATGCCCTTACCACCAACGAGCTGCCGGCTGGCAGGGTTCCGAGCCGCGCGGAAACGAGATGCCGCAGCCGCCGGGAGACGCGGTGGCGGACCACCGAGTTCCCGACGGCCTTGCTCACCACAAAACCCGCCCTGGCCGCATCGGGTGCGGCCTCGGACGGGTCCGTGGTCAACGCGTGGACGACGAGATGACGCCTGCCTGCCCGGGACCCCCGGCGAAGGACGACCCTGAAGTCCTCACTCCGCCGCAGACGTGCGGCAACGGGCAGCACGGCGCGCCTCGACGAGCCGGATCAGGCGGACAGCGCGCCGCGGCCCTTGCGACGGCGAGCCGCCAGGATGGCCCGGCCCGCACGAGTCCGCATGCGGAGGCGGAAACCGTGGACCCGGGCGCGTCGTCGGTTGTTCGGCTGGAAGGTGCGCTTACCCTTGCTCACTGCTTCTCCTGTGTGTCGGCCGTCGGGCGACGGCTTTTCGGCCGTCTACCGGCATGTCGTGCGGTCGCACGGCAGTCTCTGGTGTCTCCTACCAACGTGTGGCCTCGTCACGACGAGCGACGACATACGTGGGCACGCGAAACGCGCCCGTCGCTTACGGGAGACCTTACGAGGGTACGCACCCCGGTCGGGAGCCGTGAAGGCACCCCTCCACCACGCACCGCGACCAGGCCCGGACCGGCGGGCCCCGGCACGCCGCGGCACCGAATGGCAACACGCCGTACAGCGTGAAATGCTTGCGCGCGACGACGCCTTGTGGCAATGAGCAGGGCTTGTTAGCGTGCCTCTCTCGGGTCACCGGACGAGGTGGCGGCGGGATCACTGCCAGGGTGTGGAGGCACCCGGGGCGAACGTCGAACCCGCACGTGGCGTGGCTGCGGGCCGCCGTACATTAGTGCACAGCTGTGGACAACTATGTGGATATTCGCTGTGCCCGCGCGCAGGTCGGTCCAAGATGACGTCCGAGGGAGAGTACCGGGCGTGTTGGGGGTGACTTCGCCGTCCACGCCGCCGAGGGGAGGGGAGCCAGACAGGTGTCCGAGCACCAGCACAATCTAGGTGTCATCTGGGAGCAGGTGGTGCGGGAGCTGTCCAACGGCACCCTGTCGCCGCAGCAGCGCGCCTGGATGCGCGTGACCCGGCCGATCGGCCTGCTCGACGGCACCGCGCTGCTGGCCGCCCCCAGCGATTTCGCGAAGGAAGCGATCGAGCGCGGCCTGCGCGGCGCGATCACCGACGCGTTGTCCCGCCGGCTCGGGCGCACCGTCTCGCTCGCGGTGAAGGTCGACAGCACCGAGGCCGTCGCGCCGGCGCCCGCGCCCCGGTACGCGCCGTCACCCGCGCGGGTGGAAAACGGGCGGCCCGAAAACGGCAACGGCCACCTCGAGAACGGACGGCACGACAACCGCGCCGGGCAGCTGGCCGAACCGTCGCGCCCGGCCTTCGACGGCAACAGCCTGATGCCCGCGGGCGGTCCCGCGCGGCCCGCGCCGCCGCAGCAGATGCCCGTCGGCCAGCAGCAGATGTCCGCCGAGGACTCCGACGACACGGAAGAAGAAGTCGACGAAGAGGGCGACGCGCTCGCCGCCGTGCACGAGATCTGGCCGTCCTTCTCCGGGCAGCCGACCGCCGGGCAGCCGTACACCGCGCCCGCGCAGCCGCAGACCTCGAAGACGAAGCTGAACGAGAAGTACACCTTCGACACCTTTGTCATCGGCGCCTCGAACCGCTTCGCGCACGCGGCCGCGTTCGCCGTCGCCGAAGCGCCGGCCCGCGCGTACAACCCGCTGTTCATCTGGGGCGAGTCCGGGCTCGGCAAGACGCACCTGCTGCACGCCGTCGGGCACTACGCGCAACGGCTGTTCCCGGGCATGCGCGTGCGGTACGTGTCGACTGAAGAGTTCACGAACGACTTCATCAACTCACTGCGAGACGACCGCAAGGTCGCCTTCCAGCGCCGCTACCGCGACATCGACATCCTGCTCGTGGACGACATCCAGTTCCTGGAGGGCAAGGAAGGCACCCAGGAGGAGTTCTTCCACACCTTCAACACGCTGCACAACGCGAACAAGCAGATCGTCGTCTCCTCCGACCGGCCGCCCAAGCGGCTCGAGACGCTGGAAGACCGGCTGCGGACGCGGTTCGAGTGGGGCCTGATCACCGACATCCAGCCGCCGGAGCTCGAGACCCGCATCGCCATCCTGCGCAAGAAGGCCGCGCAGGACCGGCTCGCGGTGCCGGGCGAGGTGCTGGAGTTCATCGCGTCACGGGTCGAGGCGAACATCCGCGAGCTGGAGGGCGCGCTGATCCGCGTCACGGCGTTCGCTTCGCTGAACCAGCAGGCGGTCGACGTCAGCCTGGCCGAGATCGTGCTGCGCGACCTGATCCCCGACTCCCACGCCCCGGAGATCACGGCGCCGACGATCATGGGCGTCACGTCCGAGTTCTTCGACGTCACGCTCGACGACCTCTGCGGCCCGGGCAAGACGAAGGCCCTCGCGACGGCCCGCCAGATCGCGATGTACCTCTGCCGCGAGCTGACCGACATGTCGCTGCCGAAGATCGGCCAGACCTTCGGCGGCCGCGACCACACCACCGTGATGCACGCGGACAAGAAGATCCGCAAGGAGATGGCCGAACGTCGGCGCATCTACGACCAGGTGCAGGAGCTGACGTCGCGCATCAAGCAGCGCGCCCGCCAGTAGCCGCTTTTCCGAATACCCGCTGAGCCGCGCGCGAGGCGTCACTGCCCACAGGGGCAGGTGACACCGGCGCGCGGCTTTGTCGTTTCGCCCCGGCCCCAGCTCGGCCCGCCCGCAGCCCGGCCCGGCCCGGCCCGGAGCACTGTCCAATCGCGTCGCGAAGCGCTTTCCCTTACCACGCAACGCTTCGCCGCGTACCCGGGTCCCACGTGGACGAAGCGACCCGAAGCAGCGAAGCGAGACGCTGTGCCTTCGGCCACGTGCGCCCGCGTACGCAGGAGTCCTCAAACTCATTGATACACAAGGGCTTTTCCCCACCCTGTGTGCAGTTTACCCACAGCCCCAACAAGTTCTCAGCCTGCGACGACGCTGAAACCACCCACACCCCGCCCACACGGAATCCACAGAGTGTCCACAGGGTTGTCCACGCTGATTCCACAGGTTGCCCACATCTGATCCACATGCGCCGCCCGTCACTCACCAGGGCGAACCGGAGGCCCGCCGAGACCCACAGAGCCTGGGTACAACTGGGCTCACAACTGGGGATAACCATGGGGACAACTGGGCCCGATTGTGGACAGATCGGCCATGGCCCGAAACCATCCACGGGTGGCCCGAGCTGTCCACGGATCCGCCACCAGGGCTCTCCACACCCCCGCGCCCGCTCCGACCTGCGCGAACGAGCTCTATCCACACAACCCACAGCCCCTATTACTGTTACTGCCCTTAGATCTTTTTTAGAAGAGAACAGAACAAAAACAGGCGATGGACGAAGTTGGGGACAACCGGCAAACGCTGTCGTCTTGTCGACAAACTCAAGGGGAGGCCGAGGTGACGGCGACCCCGGCGACGGCCTAACGTGGATGTCTGCACCTGGTCCGAACCCCGAGCCGACCCCGGTCCGGGATCCGGGCCAGCACGGTGGGGACCCGGTCGCGCGGTACTCATGGGCCGGTAACCCGTCGACCCTTCACGAGCCGAGGGGCTCGGCTGTCGAAAGGATGCGCGCATGAAGATCCGCGTCGAGCGCGACGGGCTCGCCGACGCCGTCGCCTGGGTGGCCAGAAGCCTCCCGTCCCGGCCTCCGGTGCCGGTACTGGGCGGTGTGCTGCTCGACGCAGGCGCGGACGGCGAAAGCGACGCGCTCACGGTGTCCGGCTTCGACTACGAGGTGTCCGCCACCGTGGGCGTCCCGGCGACGATCGCCGACGGCGGTCGCCTGCTGGTGTCCGGCCGGCTGCTGGCCGACATCACCAAGGCGCTGCCCGCGCAGCCGGTGGAGATCTCCGTCGACGGCGCCCGCGCGACGATCACCTGTGGCAGCGCCCGGTTCAGCCTGCCGACCATGCCGGTCGAGGACTACCCGCAGCTGCCGGCCCAGCCCGCGTTCGCCGGAGAGCTGACCGGCGACGTCTTCGGCCAGGCCGTGACGCAGGTCGTCACTGCGGCGGGCAAGGACGACACGCTCCCGATGCTGACCGGCATGCGGCTGGAGATCTCCGGCAGCACGCTGACGCTGGTGGCCACCGACCGCTTCCGGCTGGCCATGCGCGAGTTCACCTGGAAGCCCACCGAGGGCCTGGCCGACGCCGCGGTGCTCGTCCCGGCGCGCACGCTGGCCGAAGCCGCGAAGACGCTCGGTGGCGCCGGCAGCACGGTCAAGCTCGCGCTGGCCAGTGGCGAGGGCCTGCTCGGCCTGTCCGGCAACGGCCGGTACACCACCACCCGCCTGCTCGACGCGGAGTTCCCGCCGTACCGGCAGCTGCTGCCGGCCAGCCACACCTCCCGCGCCGTCATCGACGTCTCCGCGCTCGCCGAGTCGATCAAGCGCGTGTCGCTGGTCGCCGAGCGCGGCACGCAGGTGCGCCTCGAATTCGCCGACGGCTCGCTGCGGCTTTCCGCCGGCGGCGACGACGAGGGCAGCGCCGAAGAGGAGCTGCAGGTCGACTACGAGGGCGAGCCGGTGACGATCGCCTTCAACCCGGGTTACCTCGTCGACGGCCTCGGTGCGCTGCACACCGACCGCGCCGAGCTGACCTTCACCACCCCGAACCGGCCGGCGCTGATCAAGCCCGCCGACGCCGAGGGCAACGTCGTCCCCGGTTACCTGTACCTGCTGATGCCGGTCCGGCTGCCCGGCTGACGCGTCGTTCACACCGCGGATTTTCGTTACTAGCTAAGGGGATCTCATGGTTCAGCTCGGTCTCGTCGGCCTGGGCAAGATGGGCTTCAACATGCGCGAGCGGCTGCGTGCCGCCGGGCACGAAGTGGTCGGCTACGACCGCAACCCGGACGTCAGCGACTCCGACTCACTCGCCGATCTGGTGTCCAAACTGGACGGACCGCGGATCGTCTGGATCATGGTCCCCGCGGGCGACCCGACCCGGCAGACCATTGTCGAGCTCGGCTCGCTGCTGGCCGAGGGCGACATGGTGATCGACGGTGGCAACTCGAAGTTCACCGACGACAAGCTGAACGCCGACCTGCTGGCGGCCAAGAACATCGGCTACCTCGACTGCGGCGTCTCCGGCGGCGTCTGGGGCAAGGACAACGGGTACGGCCTGATGGTCGGCGGCGCGGCGACCGAGGTCACCCGCGCGATGCCGATCTTCGACGCCCTGCGCCCGGAGGGCCCGCGCGAGGAAGGCTTCTCGCACGCCGGCTCCGTCGGCGCCGGCCACTACGCGAAGATGATCCACAACGGCATCGAGTACGGCATCATGCAGGCCTACGCCGAGGGCTTCGAGCTGCTCGAGGCCTCGAACGTCGTCGAGGACGTGCCGGCCGTGATCAAGGGCTGGCAGCGCGGCACCGTGGTCCGCTCCTGGCTGCTCGACCTGCTGGTCCGCGCGCTGGACGAGGACCCGGACCTGGACGACCTCGAGGGTTACGTCGAGGACTCCGGCGAGGGCCGGTGGACGCTGGAGGAGGCCGTGAACCACGCGGTGCCGGCGCCGGTGCTCTCGGCCGCGCTGTTCGCCCGGTTCTCCTCGCGGCAGAAGGACTCCGCGGCCATGCGCGCGGTGGCCGCGCTGCGCAACCAGTTCGGCGGCCACGCCGTGAAGAAGGCCGGGAGCTAGCTCCCGCCCCGGTCCCCGCCCGTGTATCTGCGACATCTCCAGGTCACCGACTTCCGGTCCTGGCCGCAGGCCGACCTCGCCCTCGAACCGGGGCCGGTTGTGCTCGTCGGCCAGAACGGCCGGGGGAAGACGAACCTGCTCGAGGCGATCGGCTACGTCGCGACCCTGGGCTCGCACCGGGTCGCGACGGACGCGCCGCTGATCCGGCACGGCTGTGAGCGCGCGCTCGTCCGGGTGGCCGTGGTCAACGAAGACCGCGAGCTGACGGTCGAGCTCGAGATCACGGCGGGCCGGGCCAACCGCGCGCGCGTGAATCGCGGTGCCGTCGGCAGGCCGCGTGACGTGCTCGGGATCCTGCGCACGGTGCTGTTCTCCCCGGAGGACCTGGCGCTCGTGCGCGGCGACCCGAGCGAGCGGCGGCGGTTCATGGACGAGCTGCTGGTGCTTCGCGCGCCGCGGTACGCCGGCGTCCGCGCCGACTACGAGAAGGTGCTGAAGCAGCGCAACGCCCTGCTCAAGACCGCTGGCAAACGCCGGACCGGTCGCGAGGACCCGTACGCGCTGTCGACGCTCGACGTCTGGGACGACCACCTCTCGGTGGCCGGAGCGGCGCTGCTCGCGGCGCGGCTGAACCTGATCGCCGACCTCGGGCCGTACGCGGCCGAGGCGTACATGGGCGTGGCGCCGGACTCTCGGCCCGCGAAGATCGCGTACAAGTCTTCGCTCGGCGAAGCGCTGCCGCCGTCGTACGGCGTCGCCGGCGGCGAGCGGGCCGACGCGGAGGTGCTGCGCGAGCTGCTGCTCAAGGCGCTGTCCGACGTGCGGAAGAACGAGCTGGAACGCGGGATCAGCCTGGTCGGGCCGCACCGCGACGAGCTGGACCTGATCCTCGGCGACCTGCCGGCGAAGGGCTACGCGAGCCACGGCGAGTCCTGGTCGTTCGCGCTGGCGCTGCGGCTCGGGAGCTACGAACTCCTGCGTGGCGAAGCCGGCGAACCGGTGCTTCTGCTGGATGATGTGTTCGCGGAGCTGGACCGCAAGCGGCGGGCCCGGCTCGCGGAGGTCGCGGCGGGTGCCGAGCAGGTGCTCATCACCGCGGCGGTCGACGAGGACGTGCCCACTGAACTGGCCGGATGCCGGTTCCTCGTGGCTGATGGCGAGGTCACCCGTGCCTGAAGAACCGTCGGCAAGATCAAACTGGCGACGCGGAGTGACCGCGGCCACAGCAGTTACCCACCAATCTGGGGACAAACCTGTGGACAGTGTGGATAAACCCGTGAACGGGTTATCGCCGCGCGTGACCAACCGGCCGGATGGGGGCCTTGACATCCCCCACGCGGGCAATCACCCACGTGAGGAGCCGTCGTCCGCCACTCAGCGTGACAACGAGGCTGGGCCGAACGGGCGGGGGCTCGCGAGCGGGCCGTCGGCGACGGGGGAACAGTCCACTGACCCGGCGGCCGGTGCCGCCGCGTGGCCGCGTTCGATCGGCCGCGCCCGCGGTGGTTCGGCCCAGGGCGAGCGGGGTCAGGCCGAGCGCGGCCAGAAGTGGAACGGCCGGTCCTCCGGCACCCGGTCACGGGCCGGCGGCCAGTCCTCCAACGGCCGGTCGAGTTACGGCCGGGCCGCGGCCAACCGCGGTGCGGCCGACCAGCCCACCAGCCAACGCCAGCCCACCGACCAGCCTGCCGAGCAACCGCCCACCGGCCCGACTTCCGGCCGGGACCTCGCGCACGCCGCGCTCGAGGCGGCCAAGGCGAAGGCCAAGGAACGGGGCGCCCCGCCGAACCTGCGTCGCGGGCGGATCACCGGCGGCGGTGGCCAGAACCCGCGCCGTCGCCGCTGGTCCGGCTCCGGCGCGGACGCGCGCGACCCGCAGCCGCTCGGCCGGCTCGTCTCCCGGCTGATCTCCGACAGCGGCTGGCAGGACACCATGACGAACGCGCGCGTGTTCGGCCAGTGGGCCCGGCTGGTCGGGGAGGACGTCGCGGAACACGCCGAGCCGGTGGCGCTGAAGGACGGCGAGCTGACCGTCCGTGCGAGCTCCACGGCGTGGGCCACGCAGCTGCGTTTGCTGCAGGGGAAGCTGCTGGCGAAGATCGCCGCGGGCGTCGGACACGGTGTCGTCAAGCGCATGCGGATCCAGGGCCCGACCGCCCCGAGCTGGCGGAAAGGGCCCCGCCACGTGCCGGGGCGCGGGCCGCGTGACACGTACGGCTGACCCGGGTTGCGAGTCGGCGGGTGAGTTCCCCGAGAACCGCGTCAAGCTGGTCCGGATACGAGATGACTCGCCTTCGGGCAATTTCGCGCCTCTGTGACGCACTGAGGGGTGTCCTTGCCGCATGTCAGCGTACGCGGGCAAGTACACTGGACGGGTAGCGAGCGTCCGCTCGGGCGAGACGAGGAGAAACAACGCCGGTGACCGAGAACAAGAGCGAGTACAACGCGTCGTCCATCACCGTGCTCGAAGGCCTCGAAGCGGTCCGCAAACGCCCTGGCATGTACATCGGTTCCACCGGTGAACGCGGTCTCCACCACCTGGTCCAGGAGGTGGTGGACAACTCCGTGGACGAGGCGATGGCGGGTTACGCCACCAAGGTCGAGGTTACCCTCCTGGCCGACGGCGGGGTGCGGGTAGTCGACGACGGCCGCGGCATCCCGGTGGACATGCACCCCAAGGAGAAGAAGCCGACCCTCGAGGTCGTGCTCACCATCCTGCACGCGGGCGGCAAGTTCGACAGCGACTCCTACGCGGTGTCCGGCGGCCTGCACGGCGTCGGCGTCTCGGTGGTGAACGCGCTGTCGACGAGGCTGCTCGCGGAGATCAAGGTCGGCGGCCGCAGCTGGCGCCAGCTCTACACCAACCAGATCGCCGGCGAGCTGGAGGACCTCGGCCCCGCCGAGGACACCGGCACCACGATCACCTTCTGGGCCGACTCGGGCATCTTCGAGACGACCACGTACAACTTCGAGACGATCTCGCGCCGGCTGCAGGAGATGGCGTTCCTGAACAAGGGCCTCACCCTGTCGCTGCGCGACGAGCGCGTCGCCGACGAGGAGACCGAGCAGGACGCCCAGGGCAAGCAGGCCCGCGTCAAGGAGAAGGTCTACTGCTACCCCGGCGGGCTCGAGGACTTCGTCCGGCACATCAACGCCAGCAAGGACCCGATCCACGAGAGCGTGATCTCCTTCGACGCCAAGGGTCCCGGCCTCGAGGTCGAGGTCGCGATGCAGTGGAACAACGGCTTCACGCCGTCGGTGTACACGTTCGCCAACACGATCAACACGATCGAGGGCGGCACCCACGAGGAGGGTTTCCGCGCGGCGCTCACGCGCGTGGTGAACTCGTACGCGCGCGAGAAGAAGCTGCTCAAGGAGAAGGACGCGAACCTCACCGGTGACGACGTCCGCGAGGGCCTCGCCGCCATCGTCTCCATCAAGCTGGCCGAGCCGCAGTTCGAGGGCCAGACCAAGACGAAGCTGGGCAACAGCGAGGCCAAGACGTTCGTGCAGCAGCAGTCGAACGAGTGGCTCGCCGACTGGTTCGAGCGCAACCCGTCCGAGGCCAAGACGATCATCACCAAGTCGATCTCCTCGGCTCAGGCGCGGATGGCCGCGCGCAAGGCCCGTGACCTGGTCCGCCGCAAGGGCGCGCTGGAGATCGGCGGCCTGCCCGGCAAGCTGAAGGACTGCCGCTCCACCAACCCGGGCGAGTGCGAGCTCTACATCGTGGAGGGCGACTCGGCCGGCGGCTCCGCCAAGGAGGGCCGCGACTCGATGTACCAGGCGATCCTGCCGATCCGCGGCAAGATCATCAACGTCGAGAAGGCCCGCATCGACCGCGTCCTGAAGAACACCGAGGTCCAGTCGCTGATCACCGCGCTGGGCACCGGCATCCACGACGACTTCGACCTCGAGAAGCTGCGGTACCACAAGATCGTGCTGATGGCCGACGCCGACGTCGACGGCCAGCACATCACCACGCTGCTGCTCACCCTGCTGTTCCGCTTCATGACGCCGCTGATCGAGCACGGCCACGTGTTCCTTTCGCGGCCGCCGCTGTACAAGATCAAATGGCCGCGGCAGGACCCGGAGTACGCCTACTCCGACAAGGAGCGCGACGCCGTCATCCAGGCCGGGGTCGAGGCCGGCCGCCGGCTGCCGAAGGACGACGCGATCCAGCGGTACAAGGGTCTCGGCGAAATGAACGCCGAGGAGCTGTGGGAGACCACGATGGATCCGGCCAACCGGCTGCTGGGCCAGGTCACCCTCGACGACGCCGCCCAGGCCGACGAGCTGTTCTCCGTGCTGATGGGCGAGGACGTCGAGGCCCGCCGCTCGTTCATCACCCGCAACGCCAAGGACGTCCGCTTCCTGGACGTGTAGCCGTCCGCCTGATCTGCCACCCCAGGACTTTCCACCGAGAAGGAACCCATGACGGAAACCTTGCCGCCGGCGCCGGACCACGACCGGATCGAGCCGGTCGACATCCAGCACGAGATGCAGCGGTCCTACATCGACTACGCGATGAGCGTGATCGTGTCGCGGGCCCTGCCGGACGTGCGAGACGGCCTCAAGCCGGTGCACCGCCGGGTGCTCTACTCCATGTTCGACTCCGGCTTCCGCCCGGACCGCGGGTACAACAAGTGCTCGCGCGTGGTCGGCGACGTCATGGGCAACTACCACCCGCACGGCGACTCGGCGATCTACGACGCGCTGGTTCGCCTGGCCCAGCCGTGGTCGATGCGTTACCCGCTGATCGACGGGCAGGGCAACTTCGGTTCGCCGGGCAACGACCCCGCCGCCGCCATGCGGTACACGGAGTCGCGCCTCGCGCCGCTGGCGATGCAGATGCTGGCGGACATCGAAGAGGACACCGTCGACTTCTCCGACAACTACGACGGCCGCACGCAGGAGCCGGACGTGCTGCCGGCGCGGTTCCCGAACCTGCTGGTCAACGGCGGTTCCGGGATCGCGGTCGGGATGGCGACCAACATCCCGCCGCACAACCTGCGCGAGGTCGCGTCCGGCGTCGTGTGGGCGCTGGAGAACTACGAGTCGACCGACGACGAGCTGCTGGCCGCGCTGCTGGTGCGGATCAAGGGCCCGGACTTCCCGACCAAGGCGATGATCCTGGGCACCTCCGGCATCGAGGACGCCTACCGCACCGGCCGCGGCTCCGTGCGCATGCGCGCCGTGGTCGAGGTCGAGGAGGACGCGAAGGGCCGCACCACGCTCGTCGTGTCCGAGCTGCCGTACCAGGTGAACCCGGACAACCTCGTCGAGAACATCGCGCACCTGGTGCGCGACGGCAAGCTCACCGGCATCGCCGACATCGCGGACGAGTCCAACAGCCGGTCCGGCATGCGGATCGTGGTCACGCTCAAGCGCGACGCGGTGGCGAAGGTGGTGCTGAACAACCTGTTCAAGCACACCCAGCTGCAGCAGAACTTCGGCGTGAACATGCTGGCGCTGGTCGACGGCGTGCCGCGCACGCTGCGGCTGGACCAGATGATCCGGCACTACGTGAAGCACCAGGTCGAGGTCATCGTCCGGCGGACCCGGTTCCGCCTGCGCAAGGCCGAGGAACGGGCCCACATCCTGCGCGGCCTGGTCAAGGCGCTGGACCTGCTCGACGAGGTGATCGCCCTGATCCGGCGCTCGCCCTCGGCCGACGAGGCCCGGCCGGCCCTGATGGAGCTGCTGGACGTCGACGAGATCCAGGCCACCGCGATCCTCGACATGCAGCTGCGCCGCCTGGCCGCCCTCGAGCGCCAGCGCATCATCGACCAGCTGGCCGAGATCGAGCTGGAGATCGCGGACCTCAAGGACATCCTGGAGAAGCCGGAGCGCCAGCGCTCGATCATCCGCGACGAGCTGATGGAGATCGTCGACAAGTACGGCGACGACCGGCGCACGAAGATCATCCCGTTCGACGGCGAGGTTTCGGTCGAGGACCTGATCGCGGTCGAGGACGTGGTGGTCACCATCACCCGCACCGGCTACGCCAAGCGCACCAAGACCGACCTCTACCGCTCGCAGAAGCGCGGCGGCAAGGGCGTGCAGGGCGCCACGCTGAAGCAGGACGACATCGTCCAGCACTTCTTCGTCTGCTCGACGCACGACTGGATCCTGTTCTTCACCAACAAGGGCCGGGTCTACCGCACCAAGGCGTACGACCTGCCCGAGGCGAACCGGAACGCGCGCGGCCAGCACGTGGCCAACCTCATGGCGTTCCAGCCGGACGAGCAGATCGCCCAGGTCATCGAGATCCCGAACTACGAGGTGGCGCCGTACCTGGTGCTCGCCACGAAGCGCGGACTGGTGAAGAAGACCAAGCTCACCGACTTCGACTCCAACCGCGCCGGCGGCCTCATCGCCGTCAACCTGCGCGAGGGCGACGAGCTGATGGGCGCGGTGCTGGCGGCGGCGGAGGACGACCTGCTGCTGGTCTCGGCCGAGGGCCAGTCGATCCGCTTCCACGCCACCGACGAGGCGCTGCGGCCGATGGGCCGGGCGACGTCCGGTGTGCTCGGCATGCGCTTCAACGACGGTGACGAGCTGCTCGGCATCAGCGTCGTCAAGCCGGACAAGTTCCTGCTCGTCGCGACCGACGGCGGGTACGCCAAGCGCACGCCGATCGAGGACTACCCGGTGCAGGGCCGCGGCGGCAAGGGTGTGCTCACCATTCAGCACGACCGCAAACGTGGCAGGCTGGTGGGGGCACTCATCGTCGACTTCGACGACGAGCTGTTCGCCATCACCTCGAGCGGTGGGGTCATCCGCACCCCGGCGCGCGACGTTCGCAAGGCCGGTCGGCAGACCAAGGGAGTGCGCCTGATGAATCTGGGCGACGGAACCACTCTTCTCGCGGTCGCACGCAACGCCGACGAGGGTTCGGACGTCGCCAGTGATGGCGAGGAATCCGCGGAAGTGGAAACCCCCGACGTCATCGACGGCGAGGTGGCCACCGCGCCCGAGGAGACCGAGGCAGAAGACGGCACGGCGCCGGAGCAGTGAGCGGCGCCCCACGCACGGGTAAGGACTGACTCTTCGTGACACCATCCGAGAAGGCCGACGGCGCGTCGGCAACCCCTCCATGGCAGCGGACCGCCAAGGACGGCGGCGGTGACTCCGAGGCCACGGTCTCGACCGGAATCGCCACCGAGGGTGTGGTCTACTCGGATCATGAGCAGGACGGACCGCGCGTGAGCGAGAGCGAATACCCCGTGGTGACCGGCACGGCGGCGCCCCGCCTGTTCGGCGGCGCTTCGGGTCCGGTGCAGCCCGAGCCGGCGGAGGACATCCCGTCGGCCGGGCGCACCCGCCCCACCCCCAGCGCCCTGCGCCGCCCGGGCCGCGGCCCCCGGCGCGCGAGCCTGCAGATCAAGCGCTTCGACCCGTGGTCGGTGCTGAAGCTGGCCCTGGTGCTCGGCGTCGCGATGTTCTTCGTGTGGCTGGTCGCCGTCGGCGTGCTCTACACGGTCCTCGACGGCATGGGCGTGTGGGACAAGCTGAACGGCACGTACTCGTCCCTGGTCGGCGGCGAGGGCGCGAACGCTTCGTCGGAACCGCTGATCAGCGCGGGCCGCGTGTTCGGCATCGCGGCCATCCTCGGCGCGATCAACATCGTGCTGGTGTCCGCGCTGGCCACCGTGAGCGCCTTCATCTACAACGTGTCGGCGGACCTCGCGGGCGGCCTCGAGGTCACCCTGTCGGAACGGGAGTAACCCGGTTACCGGCCCCGAAAACGGGTCCGGTAAAGTTCTCTCCGTTCGACGGGCCCATAGCTCAGGTGGTTAGAGCGCTTCGCTGATAACGAAGAGGTCCCAGGTTCAAGTCCTGGTGGGCCCACCGATACGAACAACCCCCGCTACCAGCAGGTAGGCGGGGGTTGTGTCGTCTCAGGGCAGTTTGGCCGCCGGCCGGGCTCAGACGGCGCCTTCCTGCACCGGGTAGTCGATGACGATCGCACCGCCGGTGGCGTAGTTGGCGACGTCGGCGGCTACTTCCCGGCCTTGCGGAGACGCCCTCGACGCGGTCAGCGCCGTGGCGTCAGCGAACTCGGCTTCGAAGATCGCGAAGTACGGCTGTCCCTGCGCCGTTGTCACGTCGAAGCTGTAGCGCCACGCGAGCAGGCCGGGCATGCGCGCGACCAGCGGGAGGTGGGTGGTCATGTAGTAGTCGCGGAAATGGTCGGGATCGGCGGGCTGGGGATACAGGACCACCATCTTGTGCATGAGAACCTCCGTTCAGCGGTGAGCGACCGTAACACCGTTGTCGGCCATGCTCGCTTCATCGCACCAGCTTGTCCTGGCTGGCCGCCCACGACGTCAACAGGGCCAGGCCGTCCGCGGTCGCCGTGCCGGTGGGGGCGGTGTAGACGGTCAGGTGCAAGCCGGAGTCGGCAGGCAGCTCCATCGATTCGACGTCCAGGTCGAGCCGGCCCACTACCGGATGGTGCAGGCGCTTGCGCCCGGACCGGTGGAGCCGGACGTCCTGAGACGCCCACCGCTGCCGGAACAGCTCACTGCGTGTCGACAGCTCACCGACCAGGGCGATCAGCTGCTCGTCGTGCGGATAACGGCCGGCTTCCATGCGCAGCTTCGCGGCCACATCGCCGGCGATTCGGTCGTAGTCCACGAAGAACGTGCTCGCCGCTTCGGGATCCAGATAGACGAAACGCGCGGTGTTCGCCGGCCGTCGCGGGTCGGCCAGCACCGGGGAAAACAGCGCGTCGGCCAGGTGATTCATGGCCAGCACGTCGTAACGGCCGTTGCAGATCCACGCCGGCGCGTCGGTGATGGCGGCGAGCACCTGCTGGAGCGCCGGACGCACCGTCACGGCGGGTCGCCGGCGGCGTGGACCGCCGGGCGACCTGGACTGCCGCGCGAGGTGGAACAGGTGATCGCGCTCGGCCTCGTCAAGCTGCAAGGCCGCGGCCAACGCGTCGAGCACCCCGTCGGAGGCGCCGGCGAGGCTGCCGCGCTCCATCCGCACGTAGTAGTCGACCGACACCCCGGCCAGGAGCGCGACCTCTTCGCGGCGCAGGCCTTTGACCCGGCGGTTGCCGCCGTACGCAGGCAGTCCGGCCCGCTCGGGCGTGATCCGCGCGCGACGGGAGCTCAGGAATTCCTTGATCTCAGTGCGCGGATCGATCATGGCCACCTCACCACCGTAGGCCAGGTCCGCAGGCGAAGGGAGGTTCTGCCGGTGCCCCCGAACGCCTGCGTTGTGACCTCGCGGCCTAGGTGCCTGTTGCGGTCGTGGCGATGCCGCCGTCGCTCGGGATGACGGTGCCCGTGAGGTAGGACCCGGCCCGGCTGGCGAGGAACACGGCGATACCGGCCATGTCGTCGTCGCGGCCGAGCCGGCGCAGCGGGGCCTTCGCCGTGATCTTGTCGCCGATGACTTCGAGCGTGGCCGTCATCATCTCCGACGGGAACGGCCCTGGGGCCACCGCGTTCACCGTGACGTGCTGTGGGCCCAGTTCCCTGGCCAGCACCCGGGTGAGTTGATGGAGTCCCGCTTTGCTGCTGGCGTACGAGTAATTGGGCGATTCGGCGACGTGGATGGCGGCGATGCTGCCGATGTTGATGACCCGCGCGGGATCATCGGCGGTGCCCGCCCGGCGAAGCGCGGGGAGCAGCGCCTGCACCAGCCAGAACGGCGCCTTGAGGTTGAGGTCGAGCACGGTGTCCCAGGCCTCGTCCGGGAACGTCCCCAGCGGCTCGCGCCACATCGCGCCCGCGTTGTTGACGAGGATGTCCAGGCGCTCCGAGCCGCCGGTGACCAGATCAGCGAGGCGCCGGCACTCGTCGTGCGTGGACAGGTCGGCGGGGATTGCTTGAACGTCGCCGAATTCCGACAGCTGCTGCTGGGCCTCCGCGCACGCGTCCGCCTTGCGTGAGCTGACAATGACGCGGGCGCCCGCCTGCAGCAGGCCGCGCGCGATCATCATTCCGATGCCCCTGGTGCCGCCAGTGACAAGTGCGTATTTCCCACTCAGATCAAAAAGGTCTGGGTGAGCGGTGAACTGATTGTCCGCCATGGGTTTGTGTTCCTTTGGTCATGGGAGCCGACCCAGCCAGGTAAACAGGCGTCCTGAACGTCGGGGAGACCCTGATGACGCAGGTACCGCGAGAGCCCCCTTGCCCGGTGGGGTTCGGGGTGCGGAAATGGGTCAGCCCTGCCGGGAAGAGAAGTGCCGGCAGGGCTGAGTTGTGCGATGGTCGGCGCGCGCACGGTCGCCTCTCGGCGGTGGGCGCGACGCGGTTCCAGCCGGACGGAATTCCGCGAAGGCAAGGGGGTGAGCCCGGGGGACACGGTGGGCGCACCGACCAGTGACTTCAACTGTGTGACTGGGGTAGGTATTCCGGTGCGGGAGTGACGTGGGTCGCCCGTGTTCCACGTGGAACCACGAGGGCTGGGAACCGGCGGGCTCGGTGCTCGGCGGGTGCAGTAGCATCGTGGGGTAACTAGGCAAGTCGAAGAAGGGGGCTTCAGGTGAAGAAGCTGTTGGCACTCGCGGTCGTCGCGGGCGGCGTTCTGTTCGTCGTCAAGCGCAACAAGGCGGCCAAGGCCGAGGCTGACCTGTGGCGTGAAGCCACGGCTCCCACGGGCCCGGTCTCGACGAACGGCACCACGCCGGCCAAGGCCTCGGACGCCTCGCGCAACTGATCTTCGGACGGGCGGCGGTTGCTCGCCGCCCGTACCCGGGGCTGTAGCTCAATTGGTAGAGCACCGCCTTTGCAAGGCGGGGGTCAGGGGTTCGATTCCCCTCAGCTCCACTCGCTCATGGGCGAGGAAGGTCCGCAGAAAATGCGGATCTTCCTCGCCCGTAGTGCTTTCTAGGGTTCAATCCGGATCGTGAGTCCTATGTGGACGCTAGCTGCCCGAGGCCGGTCGTTGCGTAGCCGCGCGGAACCGTTCCAGGTAGAGGGGCCAGCCCTCGCCGGTGTCGAGGGTAAGGAAGCCCTGCCAGCCCTCGCCGTGCCGATCGAGGTGCCGGTGCTCGATCACCACCCGGGTGCGTTCGGGAGCCTCGGCCGCGAATCGGATCTCCACCTCGCTGGTGTGGTCCGGGTCGGTCTCCAGCTGCCATCGCGGGCTGATGTCCCAGCTGATGACCAGCCGGTGCGGTGGCTCGTACGCGAGGACGCGGGCCCAGGTGCACCGGCTGCCGTCCGTGCCGAGGTCGTACACGGTGCCGCCGAGCCGGGGCTCCAGCACGGTGCGTTCGACCGGCGCCGCGAGCAGGCTGTGGTCACGGGGCTTGACCTCGTCGAACCGTTCGGTGAACACGCGGAAGGCGTGCTCCACGGGCACGTCGACGACGATGTCGACCTGCAAGGCGGTCTGGTCCTGTGGAGTGGTGCTCATTGCGGTGGAGTCCCTTCCGCTGTGGTCGCGGCCGGCTGGTAGGTCCGCTCGGCCACGTCCTTGAACCTGGTCAAAGTCTTGCGCCAGTAGGAGTCGAGTTCTCGACGCAGCTGGTCCAGGCCGTCCGCTCGCATCTCGTACATGCGCAAGCGGCCCTGCTGGTGCACGTCGACCAGCCGCGCTTCCAGCAGCACTCGCAAGTGCTGCGACACCGCCGGGCGGCTGACCGGCAGGTCCCGTGCGATCTCGGTGACCGAGCACGCCCCGTCGGCGACCCGGGCGAACACGCGGCGCCGGGTGGGGTCGGCGAGGGCCTGCCACGGATCAGCGGTCGAGATCGCCATGATGCGTAAGCTACTACTTACGCGTCAGGTTGTCGAACACCGGCTCCGAGGTGGGTCATTCGGAATCCGCGCTCGCGCGGGTGAAGCTCCCCGGATGACCGAACTGTTCAAGACACCCGCCGCGCCTGCGTGTCACCGTGAACAACGTGACTGTGAACCTGAACGCCGCCGCTTCCTTCCTCGCCACGCACGCCCGGGTGCTCGACCGGCGGCGGTTCGAAATGCTCACCGGGAAGACCGAACCGCAGGCCGTGCTCGCGGCCGTCGAGGGGTACCGGAATGCCGATGGCGGGTACGGCTGGGGGCTTGAGCCCGATCTGCGCGCGCCGGAGAGCCAGCCGGGTGGGGCGCTGCACGCCTTTGAGGTCTTCGAAGAGGTCGCGCCGACGGCCACGCCGCTGGCGGCCGAGCTGTGTGACTGGCTGGAGTCCGTTTCGCTGCCGGGCGGCGGGCTGCCGTTCGCGTTCCCGGTGGCCGACCCGGCTGGGTGTGCTCCGTTCTGGACCCAGTCGGCGCCGACCTTCTCCTTGCAGAGCACGGCTTTTGTCGCCGGCACGGCGCTGCGGGTCGCCGCGCACGATGAGGCCGTCGCGAAACACCCGTGGCTGACGGCGGCGACCGACACCTGCGTCGAAGCCATCCGGCGGGTCGAAAGCGCGCCGCACGCCATCGAGCTTTCGTTCGCGATCCGGTTCCTCGACGCGGCGCACGCCACCCGCCCGGAAGCGGACGAGCTGCTCGACCACCTCGGGAAGTTCCTGCCCGGCAACGGAATCCTCCACGTCGCGGGCGGGGCGGACGACGAGTTCATGCGCCCGCTCGACTTCTCCCCGGCCCCCGGGCCGGCACGGAAACTCTTCGACCGCAAGTCCGTCGAAACCGAGTTGGACGACCTCGAAGCCAAGCAGCAGGACGACGGCGGCTGGCCCGTCGTGTTCGCCAGCTACTCACCCGCGGCCACGCTCGAATGGCGCGGTTACGCCACCGTCGCCGCGATTTCGGTGCTGAAGGCCAACTCCCGCGTCAGCTGGTGAGCCTGGCCTAGGGTGGTGGCATGGGCTGGCCGATAAAGCGGGTCGACCTGGGCGTCGTCGAGTACGAGCGGGCCGCCCGGGACATGCGGGAGTGGGTTGTGCAGCGGCAGGAGGGCCGGGTGGACGACCGGCTGTTCCTGCTCAGCCATCCGTCGGTGGTGACGTACGGGCCGCAGACCCGGCCCGACGAGCTGCCGCCGGAGACCGCCGGGCTGCCGGCCATTCCCGTCGACCGCGGCGGGTACGCCACCTACCACGGACCCGGCCAGCTCGTCGGCTACCTGGTGCTCGACGTGCGCGAGCGCGGGCCCGTCGACATCGTGCGCTGGCTGGAGAACGGCCTCGTCGAGGCGCTCGCGGACCTCGGGTTCGCGACCGTCCGCCGGGACACGCCGAAGGGCGGAGCGAGCCTCGTCGGCGTGTGGACGCCGGACGGGCGCAAGCTCGTGTCCATCGGCATGCGCATCCGCGGCGGCGTGACGAGCCACGGGTTCGCGCTGAACGTGGACCCGGACATGGCGGCGTTCCACGCGTTCACCGCCTGCCGGCTCGCCGACGTCACCATGGTGTCGCTGCGGGAAATCGCGCTGGAGCAAGGAAAAGCGGTGCCCAGCGACGCCGAGGTGCGTGACGCCGTGGCGGCCGCGCTGTGCTGAGGCCGCTGCCGCCGGACGGGCACGTGCACACGGAGTGGTCCTGGGACACCGTCACCGGCTCGATGGTCCGCTCGTGCGAGCGGGCGCTGGAACTCGGGCTGCCGTCGCTGGCCTTCACCGAGCACGCCGACCTCACGCCGTGGTTGATCCCCGAGCCGATCCGGCCGCACCTGCCCGAGCACTTCCGCGTGCGGCTGCGGCCCGACGGCGTGCTGGAGCCACCCGACCTCGACGTCGACGGGTACCTGGCGGGTGTGCAGGAATGCCGCGAACGATTCCCTGATCTGCGAATCCTGTCCGGCGTCGAGCTGAGCGAGCCGCATTGGCACCGCGATCGCGCCGACGCGCTCCTGGCGGCGCACGACTTCGAGCGGGTGCTCGGCTCCGTGCATTCGCTGCCGGACGGCGAGCACCACCACGAGCTGAGCGTGATCTCCCAGCGCCCGGCCGCCGACGTGATGCGCGCGTACCTCGCCGAGGCGCTGGAGCTCGTCGAGTCCACAGCGGACTTCGCCGTGCTGGCGCACATCGACTACGGCGTGCGGTCGTGGCCCGCCGAGCAGCCGCCGTTCGCCGCCGGGGACTTCGAGGAGGAGTTCCGCACGGTGCTGCGCGCCCTCGCCGACAGCGGGCGGGTGCTCGAGGTCAACACCAAAGTCCCGCTGGCCAGGGAAATCGTGCGCTGGTGGTTCGAAGTCGGCGGCGAGGCGGTGGCGTTCGGCAGCGACGCGCACGAGCCGGGCCTGGTGGGCCACGCCTTCGCGGACGCGGCCGCCCTCGTCGAGTCGTGCGGATTTCATCCGGGACGCACGCCGCACGACTTCTGGAGCCGGCGCGGCTGAGGCGTCACGGCCAGAGGCGTTCGCGCGTCCAGCCTTCGTCCTCGCGCCGGTAGCGGAGACGGACGTGGCGGCGGTCGTGGCTCGCCTGCCAGAACTCGACGACCGTGGGCACGATGAGGTAGCGCGTCCACGTTTCCGGTGCGGCGTCAGGGTTTTCCTCGACCCAGCGCTCGGCCGCGGCGGACGCCTCGGTGAGCTTCTCCGGGTCGGTGAGGACCTCCGACTGGTGGCCGATGAAAGCCTCGACGCGCGAAGCGGGCGGGCGCGCGAGGAAGTCTTCGTCGGAGGCTTCGCGCGGAGCCGGGGTGACGGTGCCGCGCACCCGGACCTGACGGCCGCGCCCCGGCCAGAAGAACGTCAACGCGGCGCGGGGGTTTTCCGTGAGCTGCCGGCCCTTCGGGCTTTCCGCGCTGGTCGCGACGGCCCAGCCGGCCGGGCCGACGTCCTTGAGGATCACCACCCGCGCATCGGGGGCGCCGTCTTCATCCACTGTGGACAGTGTGACGGCGTGCGGGGCGAGCACGTGCTCGCCGGCCTCGGTGAGCCAGGTCAGGAAGAGGTCTTCCGGGGCGTCCGAGGCCAGATCGGGGTCGAAGCCGGGGAGTTCGGCCGGGAAGGACGCCCAGCCGCGCAGCGAAACCATGTCACTGACCGTACGGGGGACGGCCCGGCGGCGGGTAGTGCGGAGGCTGCGGCCCCGGTGGCCCGGCCGCGGGCGGCGGCGCGGTCGGCGGCTGCTCGCCGGGCGGGATCTGCTGACCGGGGAAACCACCGGGGCCGGGGCCTCCGGGCTGCTCGGGCGGAACCTGTTGCTGCTGCGGGTAACCGGGCTGTCCCGGGTAACCGCCTTGCCCACCGGGCGGAACCTGCGGCTGTCCCGGATAACCCCCAGGCGCACCAGCCTGTTGCGGATACCCACCGGGCATCTGCCCCGCCTGCCACTGCAACTGCTGGTAAGCCTCCATCGGCTCCGGGAAGCAGAACTGCAGCTTCGCGTTCACCGCGCCGTGCATGGCGGCGCCCCACATTTTGCCGCCGATCCAGGCGTAGCGGGGGCCGGTGGGGTCGACCGCGACCATGCGGGTCTCGCCGCCGAACTGGTTGGTCGTCTTGGCCGCGGCGAGCTGGGCGGCGTCCGGGTACACGCGGCCGACGAGGCCGGCGATGACCACCGAGGCGGCCGTCCAGCCGACGGTGCCCTGCACGTTCGCCCGGGCGTGCTGGGTGGCCAGCCCGGTGAACTGGGACAGCGTCTGCGCGGTGATGTCCGGGTACGCGGCGGCCACCACGCAGTAGTTCATCGTGGACAACATGATCGACTCGGCGAAGAGCCCGACCACGGCCGTTGCCGGGCCGATCTGGACGCTGCTGAGCCAGCCGCCGCTGCGCTGCACGCGCTCGGCCACCACCTGCAGGTACTGCTCCGGTGTGAGCAACTCTCCCGACCTCCCAGAAATGGCGTCGCCGCCTGGATATCGTCGCACGCCGGGTCGTGACGCCCCGGTCAGCTTCGGCCTTCACCCCCGTGTGAGGCGGACATGATTGACTGTGCCCGCCATGCGACGAATCCTCGTTCTCGCGCCCGCCCTGGTGCTCCTCGCCGGCTGCGGAGCGTCGACCCAGATTTCGGGCACGCCCGCGCCCGCCCCCACCACGGCGGCCGGCTCCGCGGCGGCGGGCCTGCCGCCCGACCCGAAGCCCGCGAAGACGGCCGACTGCCCGTACCTGGACAGCCTGGCGGTGGAGGACGCGAACGGCCAGCACGTGTCGAAGGTGCAGGTGTCGGACGACCAGCCGCACCCCGCCTGCTTCTTCTACCGGCCCGACGGGAACTTGCAGCTCACCGTGCAGGTGTACGTCGGCAAGCCGGATGTCGCGACGGCACTGGTCAACAAGGTCGCGCCGATCGAGACGTCCAACCCGGCTTCGGATCCGCCGGGGTGGAAGGGCGGCTACCAGCCCTCCGGTGACGGTGTGGTGTACGCCGTCTCGAAAGGGGAGGCTGCCGTCATCGTGACGAGTAACCAGAAGCAGAGCATCAAGGCACGCAAAGTGGCGAAAAATGCTATCGCTGCCCTGAAGCTCTGAGTAGTGGCCTCCACACGGGTGAGTGAAGTTGATCTTGTATTACCCTGTGCGTCACGCGCAGGCCTGGAGCACTCGCGCGGGCGGGTGCCCGTCCGGCACCACATGCACTTCGCCATTCGACGACAAGGACAAGATTCGTGGCTGACACCCTCAAGGAAATCCTGCTCGACTCCAGCCGTCGCCCGACGGTCGTGACCGACCTCGAAGGCCTCGTGGACGCCGAGGTGTCCGACAAGGGCGGGGTCTCCGGCGCCGTTGTGAAGACCGGCTTCGCCGCGGTCAAGAAGATCAAGCCGGGCATCATCCCGTCCGCGGTCGACACGCTGCTGGACGACTTCGCCGGTGCGCTCGAGCCCTTCTACGGCGACTACAAGGCCAAGGGCGGCAACGACTTCGGTGCCTACCTGACCAGCCGCTCGGACGAGGCCTCCGACGCGCTGCTGACCGTCACGGACAGCCGCGCGGACCGCAGCAGCCGCGACAGCATCAAGAAGGTCTACTCGAAGCTGCGCCCGAACGGCAAGAAGAACGTCGAGGAGGCGCTGCCCCGCCTCGGCCAGCTGATCGACAAGCACGCCGCCACGGCCTGATCGGTCTGAGCGAACGCAAGAGGGCCCCGGGAGCGATCCCGGGGCCCTCTTCGCGTGCGGGTCAGTTCTTCTTCTCGGCCGGCGTGCTCGGCGCCTTGCCGTTCGCCGTCGGGGACGGCTTGGCCTCGGCAGCCGGCTTGGCGGCCGGCTTGGCCGGGGGAGCCGGCGGCGTCGCCTTCGGCGGGGCCGGGGCGACCGGCGGCTCCTGCTGACGCGACTTCAGCACCACCGCCGTGCCGACGGCGACCGCGCCGAGGCCCAGCAGCCACGGCCAGCGACGACGCTTGCGGGTGCCCTTGGCCGCGGACTTCGCCTCGACCAACGCGGCCCGGAAGTCCTTCTTCGCGCTCTTGAAGTCCTTCTTGCCGCGGCGCTTCGACTCACCGGCGGACTTGGCCGCCTTGATGGCCGCCTTCTTCGCCTTGCGACCGGGCTTCTTCAGCTCGGCGACGCGGGCCAGCGCCTCCTTGCGTGCCGCGGCCGAGCTCTTCTTGAGCTCCTTGCGGGTCAGCTCGGTCTTCTTCGCCAGCTTCTTGCGCGCCCGGCGGCTCTGCTTCGCGAACTCCTCGGCGCCGGCTTCCGCAGCCTTCGCGGCTGCCTCAGCCCCCGCCCTGCCCGCTTCGGTGGCTCGCTTGCGCAGGCCGAGCGTGCCGGACTCCACCGAATCTGCGGCCCGGGTCATGGCCTTCACCTCATCAATCGTTGTGGTACTGCTCTGTTGCCTGCAACCTATCGTGCCCTTTTTCCCGCCGTAACGCTGTGGCTTCCCCGTTCGGGAATCGCCGAAACCTCGGAAATGGGCCTCTTCCTGCAGTCTGACGGGTCACATCCGCCGGGCGCGGCCCCCTGAACCCCCCAAATGTGCGAAGGGATGGCACGATGGCGGCGTGACTGAAAGCGCCCGTAAGGCCACCCTGCACACCAATCAGGGTGACATCCACGTGAACCTGTTCCCCGACCACGCGCCGAAGACGGTCGCGAACTTCGTGGGGCTGGCCGACGGCTCCAAGGAGTACACGCAGCCGAACGCGCAGGGGACGAACTCCGGCCCCTTCTACGACGGCTCGATCTTCCACCGGGTGATCGACGGCTTCATGCTCCAGGGCGGCGACCCGACCGGCACCGGCCGCGGCGGCCCCGGCTACAAGTTCGGCGACGAGTTCCACCCCGAGCTGCAGTTCAACAAGCCGTACCTGCTGGCGATGGCGAACGCCGGGCCCGGCACCAACGGCTCGCAGTTCTTCATCACCGTCGCGCCGACGACGCACCTGAACTTCAAGCACACGATCTTCGGCGAGGTGGCGGACCAGGAGTCCCGCACCGTCGTCGACGCGATCGGGCGTGCGGCGACCGGCCCGGCCGACCGTCCGCTGTCCGACATCGTCATCGAGAAGGTCACCGTCGAGGCCTGAGGCCGGTCCGGAGGGATTTCGGTAGGTTGGTGGCATCGTGAACCAACCGCCGAATCCCTCCGCCTACCCCCAGGCCCCGCAGCCCGGTTGCTGGTGGCACCCGAACCGCCCGACCGGCCTGAGCTGCGCGCGCTGCGGGCGTCCGGCCTGCCCGGACTGCCTGCGCGAAGCCGCCGTCGGCTTCCAGTGCACCGACTGCGTGCACGCTGGCACCCAGCAACAGCGTCAGCAGCACCGCTCGTACCAGGACTCCGGCATGGGCGCCCGCACGATCGCGGGCGCGCGCCCGTCGAACTCCGTGGTGGTCACCACCACGCTGCTCGCGGTGAACGTGCTGATCTTCCTGATCACCGTGCTCCAGGCGAAAAGCCTGTTCGACAACGGCAATTCACAGTTGTCCCAGCTGGGTGAGCTGTGGACGTACCCCACGCTCGGCGGCGGCGAATGGTGGCGGATCTTCACCAACGGCTTCCTGCACTACGGGCCCATCCACATCGCGGCGAACATGTTCTCGCTGTGGATGATGGGCCGGGCGCTGGAGCAGGTCTTCGGCCGCACGCGTTATATCGCGCTGTACTTCATTTCGATGCTCGGCGCGTCCACGTCGGTGCTGCTGTTCGACGCGCCCAACCGGCCGTCCGCGGGCGCTTCGGGCGCGTTGTTCGGGCTGATGGGCTGCTACGCGGTCATCGTGCTGAAGCTCAAGCTGAACCCGTCCGGCCTGCTGATCACGCTGGCGATCAACGCCTACATCACGTTCTCGATCCCGAACATCTCGATCCTCGCGCACGTGGGAGGGCTGGTCACGGGCGCGCTGGTCGCTGTGGCGTTCCTGTACGCGCCGGACCGCAACCGCGTGCGGTGGCAGACGGCCGGGGCGGTAATCCTGGTGGTCGCGTTCATCGGCTTGCTGGTCTACCGCGGCGCGCAGATCCCGTCGCTCGACTGCCAGCTTTCGCTGGTCCGCGGGACCGAGTCGTACGTCTGCGGTTAGCGCGTGCCACGCAGGGCGCTGAGGACGTCCATCACGTCACGGGGGTCCTCGCCGAGCTCAAGGCGCCCGAAGACGTAGAGCTGGTCGCCGTGCTCCAGTTCCAGCGTCACGCCGTCGCGGCCCATCCGGCGGGTGGTGCGCAGCTTGGTCGAGGTCTCGGCCCAGGGCAGCCGGTGCGTGCCGCTGAGCGTGCGGGCCACCAGGCCCTCGGCGTCGACCGCCAGGCGCGGCCGCACGAGGCTCCAGTGGACGGCGAACCCGCCGACGGCCAGCATCGCGACGCCCAGGAGCACCGCGCCCTTGCCGTCGCCGAAGACCAGGTCGGTCACCGCGCCGACCAGCAGGAGTGCGGCGACGGCCCAGGCCAGTACCACAAGCGACCGGCGCGGTGCCCACGAGGTGGGGTAGTTATCCACAGAGGTTATCCACAGTGGGGATGACTCACACCGGTGTAATTCGGTGTCAAGCCGCCGTCCGGAGTAATGGTCAGCGCCAGCGCATCGTCATCAGCAGGCCGACGATCATCGCGGCGAAGCCGATCGCGAAGTTCCAGTTGCCCAGGTCGTTGAGAAACGGAATCTTGGGACCGGCGATGTAGTTCACGATGAGCCAGAGCAGCCCGATCACCATGAGACCGAACATGACGATCTTGTAGAACAGGTTCGACGGGCCCGCGGCCTTGACCTTCACCGGCGTACGGCGATCGGCAGGCGGGGTGTACGCGGTCTTCTTGCGGACCTTGGACTTCGGCATCGTGTTCCTCGCGTGCTGTTCGGGCTCTCCTGGTGGCGGTGCCTGATCCGCGGGGTTCCCCGCTGTCGGGTTGCGCAACCAGCGCCACGTGGACACGTTAACGTAAACGACGGCTCCAGAGCACTGGGCGGGAGCGGTCGGATTTCCGGACTGTGACAACAGCGCCACCTAGCGTTCCTCACGGGGTGCGACGCCGGGCGCGAGAGGAGCTTGCGTGGGAACGCAGGATTGGCCGGGCGAAGACCGCCCGCGGCGCTCCGGGCCTGGGCCGGACGGCCAGGGACGACGTCGCCCGCCCGGCCCCGACGGAGCCGGCAGACCCCGCAGGCAGCCCCCCGGTGAACCACCGCCGAGAACCCCGCCGTCCGGCTCGCCGCAGCCGAGGGCCCAGCGCCCCGGCGTGCCCGGCGAGCCCCCGCGACGGCAGCCCGATCCGCGGAGATCACCCGAACAGAGCAGGGGCGGACGGCCCGTGGACCCGAACCGGGCCCAGCCGAGCCGGCCGCGGCGTGCCGATGACCCGAACCAGGCGCGGTCCGAAGACCCGGCCCGGGCGCGGCCGACCGAGCAGCTGCGCCGTCCCGGCACCGGCCCGGACCCGCGGCGCCGTCCGCCGCGGCCCGGCCTGGCGAACCAGGAGACCGAGGTCTTCGAGGCGGTCAAGGCCGGCGGCGGCACGGCGCTGAAGGAGAAGCCGGAGCCCGCGCCGCTCGGCAAGGGCGGCGTCGCGATCCGGACCGCCGGCGAGGTGCTGATCACCCTCGGCCTGATCGTCCTGTTGTTCATGGTTTACGAGGTCTACGTGACCGACCTGTTCTCGGCCGAGAAGCAGTCCGTGGCCAGCGACCAGCTGCAGGGCGACTGGGCCAAGGACCGCACGCTGCACCCCGAGCTGGTGGACGGCAAGGCGTTCGCCCGGATCCACATCCCCAGCTTCGGCGCGGACTTCAACTTCACCATCCAGGAGGGCACCGGCGAGGACTCGCTCGCCGTCGGCCCCGGCCACTACAAGGGCACGGCGCTGCCCGGCGAGCCCGGCAACTTCGGCATCGCGGGCCACCGCGTCGGCAAGGGCGCGCCGTTCAACGACCTGGACAACCTGAGCTCCTGCGACCAGATCGTGATCGAGACGGCGACCGACTTCTTCATCTACAAGGTGCTGCCCTACGACGACGAGATGAGCGGCTGGGCCAGCGGCAAGGGCGCGCAGCCCGCGTGCAAGGGCGTGCCGACGCTGCGCGACCCGAGCATCGCGGGCGGCGGCGCCTACGACCAGACGTTCGGCCGCAAGGTGGTGCTGCCCAGCCAGGGCGACGCCGTGAACCCGGTGCCGTACAAGCCGTCCGACGTGCTGCCCAAGGCTCAGGAGGCCTCGCTGCTCACGCTCACCACCTGCCACCCGCAGTTCTCCGCGAAGCAGCGGCTGATCATCACCTCCGTGCTCACGCAGCAGGTGCCGAAGTCGCAGGTCTCCGACTACACGAAGCTGCTCCAACAGATCGGCGGTGCCGCCTGATGTACGGCTGGATCTGGCGGCACCTGCCCGGCCCGTTCGCGGCGAAGCTGACCCTCGCCGTAGTGCTGGTGCTGGGCGTGGTCGCGTTGCTGATGTTCGTGATCTTCCCGTGGATCGACCCGCTGCTGTGGTTCAACGACGTCGCGGTCAACAACTGAGGTTCGGCGTTTTCCTCGTCTCCGGGCGGTTTCCGGGGCAGGCGGACGCCGACGTACTGCGCCGGACCGTCCGCGCCGCGGAGGCCGCCGAGGCGGCGGGGTTCGACGACGTGTGGCTCGCGGAGCACCACTTCATGCCGTACGGCGTCTGCCCCTCGGCCGTCACGCTCGCCGGGCACGTGCTGGGCCGGACCTCGCGCGTTGACGTCGGCACGGCGGTGAGCGTTCTGTCCACGGCGCACCCGGTGGCGCTGGCGGAGCAGTGGTCGATGCTCGACGCCGTGTCCGGCGGGCGGCTGCGGGTCGGCGTCGGGCGCGGTGGGCCGTGGCGGGATCTGGAGGTGTTCGGCACCGGGCTGGCACGGTACGAGAACGGTTTCGCCGAGTCGCTGGACCTGCTGCTGTCGGCGATGGCCGGCGGTGGCGTGCGTGCGGACGGCGAGCATTTCGCGTTCCGGGAGGTGCCGTTCGTGCCCCGGCCGGAGCGTCGGCCGCGGCTGGTGGTCGCCTGCGGCGGACCGGATTCCGGCGCCGTGCGGCTGGCTGCCGAGCGCGGATTGCCGATGCTGCTGGGCCTACACGCGGACGACGCGGAGAAGGCCGCCACAGTCGAGGCTTACGGCGCGCCCGCGGAGCACGTTTCGACGGTGCTGTGCCAGGTCGGTGCGGACGCGGCCGGCGTGGTGCGGCGAGCGCTGCCCGGCTGGCTGGCCGACGGCCTCGGCGCGCACGTGACGGTGGACGGCAGGCCCGGCCCGTCGCGCGATCCGGTCGAGTACACCGAGCGGCTGTGCGCGATCCACCCCGTCGGCGACCCGGCCCACTGCGTGGCGACGCTGGAAACGAGCCTCCGGCGTACCGGCGTCGCCCACGTGGGGATGTTCGTGGAGGCGTCCGGCACGCCGGAGGGCACGTGCGAAAACATCGCGCGGATCGGCGCCGAGGTGCTGCCCGCGCTACGGGGTCAGCAGTCCCTGAGTTCCGGGCTCTGATTCAGCAGCTGGCCGCGCGGCGAGACGAACGCGCGGTAGCGGTCGCCGTCCAGCTCGGACGAGCGGAAAACGGCCACCCGGTGGCAGTTCTGGAAGGCCAGCTTCACGCCGAAGTGCCGCTCCAGGCCGCCGCGGATGGCGTCGGAGGCAAGTGCCCGCAGCAGCTGCCCGCGGGCGGTCTCGTCCGGGGGCGGGGTCTCGTTGTCGGCGAACCCGTCCGTGGCGCCGTCGGCCTCGGCGATCACGCCGGTGATCACCTCCCACGCGTAGGGCAGGGACTCCCGCACGCAGGCCACGAACTCCGCGTCGGAGACCTCCCCGCGCTCGGCCTTTTCCAGCAGCGCGGGCGATACGTCCAGAGACAAGAGAACCTCCATGGTCAGTGGGTCCTTTCCTGGCTACCGTCCGGGCCGTCCGCGCCACAAGAGAAAACGATGTTCATCACCACTTCGGTGGACTACTCCCACCGGAACAGCCGTACCGCCAGCGCCGTTCCGCCGAGCGCGAACAGGGCCAGCACGACGAACTGCAGCGGCTGAACGCCGTTGCCCACCCAGGCGTCCTGCAGCGGTTGTGTGCCCGGCGGGATGTACGCGCCGATCCGCTGGACCACGGCGGGCAGCAGCGGCCGCGGCAGGTAGACGCCGCCGAGGAACATGATCGGGAAATACGCGACCATCGCGAGCCCGCCCGCGCCTTTGCCGGTCCGCGCGAGGGACGCGGCGATCAGGCCGATCGCGAACACCGAAACCAGCCCGAGCGCCAGCGTGAGCAGGAACGTCAGCGGGTGGCGCGGCATCGGCACATCGAACGCGACGTGGCCGACCACCAGCAGGACCGCGATGCCCGCGAGCGCCACCACGGCGTGGATCACGAGCTGGGCCAGCAGCAGGTACGAGGGCGGCACGGGTGTGGTGGCGAGGCGGCGGAGCACGCCCTGCTCGCGGTACGTGGCGATGGCGCCGGGGGCGACCTGGAGGCCGAGCATCGCGATCGCGATGACCACCAGCGAGGGCACGAACAGGTCGACGAAGCGGTAGCCGCCGGTGATGTCGCTCGGCTTGGTGAAGCCTGGGATCAGGCCGACGGCGAGCAGCACCGTGGCGGGCAGCAGGATGCCGAGCACCGCCCACATCGGCGTGCGGAGGAACAGTTTCGTCTCGGTGGCGACGAGCTTGGTGAACGTGGGCACGGGTTTCTCCTGGTTCTCAGTCGCGGCCGGTGAGGGTGACGAACGCGTCGTCCAAAGTGGACTTTCCAGTGGTGCCGAGCAGCTCGGCGGGCGCGCCGGTGGCGACCACCCGGCCGGCGTCGAAGACCGCGACGCGGTCGCAGAGCCGCTCGGCCTCGTCCATGAAGTGGGTGACGAGCAGGACGGTCACACCGCTTTCGCGCACGCCTTCGACGAGCTTCCAGGTGTCACGGCGGGCGTGCGGGTCGAGGCCCGTGGTGAGCTCGTCGAGGATGGCGACCTCGGGCCGGCCGATCAGCGCGAGCGCGATGGACACGCGCTGCTTCAGCCCGCCGGACAGCCGGCCGAAGTACGTGCGCTGGTGCTCCTCGAGCGAGAGCCGCCGCAGCAAGCTGTCGACGTCCGCGGGATCCCGGTAGAACGACGCGAACAGCTCGAGCGCCTCGCGCACCCGCAGCTTTTCCGGCAGCCGGCTTTCCTGCAGCTGGACGCCGACGCGCCGGCGCAGCTCGTCGCGATCGCGCACCGGGTCGAGGCCCAGCACGGAAATCGTGCCGGCGTCGGCGGTGCGCAGACCCTGGAGGCATTCGACGGTGGTGGTCTTCCCAGCGCCGTTGGTGCCGAGGATCCCGAAGATCTCGCCGCGCTCGACGGTGAACGAAACCCCGTCGACCGCGACCCGGTTCCCGTACCGCTTGGTCAGCTCGGTGACTTCGATGAGTGGCATGCGGAAAACGCTAGAAGCCCGCGGCGCCCGGCAGAATGATGGTAAAACACCAGCTCGGGTGGGGTTTTGCTGACGCGGGGGTGGGTCCAGCACCACCCTCGTCGGGAGGCTCGGGCCACTGCGCTTCGCCGCCTCGAACGGTCAGACTGAGCACGGTGGGAGGAGGGATCTTGATGGCGTATCCGACGGCGGTGCGGCGGGCGTTCGCCTTGGCCGGGCTCGCGTTGCTGAGCTGGCTCGACGTGCTGGTGGAGCTGGTCACGTTCGTGCTGCTGTGCGTCGGGCTGGTCTTCTTCCTGCCGTCGGCCATCCTCTGGGCGCGCGGGCGGTCCCGGCGGACCCGGGCGCTGGCCGGATCGTGGTGCGGCGTCGAGGTCCCGAGCCCGTACCGGCCGGAGCCGCCGGCGCCGGAACGGGAGCGCGACGGCTGGTACCGCGACGGGAACCAGCTGTTCCGGCGGTCGTGGTGGATCCGGGTCAACCGGCGGATCAACTGGGTGCTGGAGGATCCCGCGGTCGGGCGGGAACTGGTGTGGCAGCTGGTCAATCCGCTCGCCGGGCTGGTGCTCGTGCCGGCCGCGGTGCTGTGCGGCCCCCGCGCGCTGCGGGCTTACGGCCGGTGGACGCGACGGTGGCTGGGATCCCGGACGGCGCGGCCGCGGGGACGGTGGCTCCACCGGCACTCCGAGTCGCTCGGCCACCAGATCGGGATCCTCGTGCTGGGCCTGATCCACCTCGTGCTGGCGTTCGCGCAGCTGGTGGCCCTGCCGTTCTTCCCGTCGGTGGTGGTGGCGGGCCGGGCGGTGCCCGACACCGCCCGCCGCGAGATCCACAACTGGACGGGCATCCGGATCCCCCGGCCGTACCTGCCGCCCCCGCCGCTGCCCGTCCCGCGGGCCGACGGGCTGTTCCAGGTGGGCAAGCAGCTGTACGAGGAGCCGTGGTGGCCGGTGCGGCGGGCGCGGTTCCGCTGGATCCTGCGCGACCCCGCGACCTGGCGCGACCTCCTCGCCGCGGTGCTCGTGCCGTTCGTTTCGGCGGTGCTGCTGATTCCCACGGTGGTGCTGACGTTCTGGGGGATCGGCGGGTTGGCGGCGTTGTGGGCGGGCCGGTTCATCAGCGGCTGGCCGGCCGCGCAGCAGGCCTCGACGCGCTACTTCGAGGTGATCGGCCTTCCCACGATCACGAGTACGGGGACGGCGCTCGCGATCACGCCGGTGGCGCTCGCGGCGTTGGTGCTCGGCCTGGCGCCGACGACTTGGCTCGCGCGGCAGCAGGCGAGGTTCGCCCGGCTGGTGCTCGGCCCGACCGAGGCGATCCGGCTGGCGCAGCGGGTACGCCGGCTGGACCAGACCCGCTCCGACGTCACCGTGGCGCAGGCCGCCGAGCTGCGGCGGATCGAGCGCGACCTGCACGACGGGATCCAATCGCGGCTCGTGGCGATGGGCATGAAGCTGGGCGCGGTGGAAGCGCTGATCGACAGCGATCCGGCGGCGGCGAAGAAGCTGGCGGCCGACCTGCGGACCGCGTCGGCGGAGGCGTTGACGGAGCTGCGGGTGCTGGTGCGCGGGATTCACCCGCCGGTGCTTTCGGAGCGGGGCCTGCTGGACGCCGTGCGCGCGGTGGCGCTGGACAGCCCGTTGAAAACCGAGGTCACGGGCTCGCTGGCCGGCCGCGTCGAGGAGCCGGTGGAGGCGTGCGCGTACTTCGCGGTGTGCGAACTCCTTGGCAACGCGGCAAAACACGGGGCGGCCCGGCGGGTCACGATCTCGCTGGAGCACAGCGACGGGCTGCTGCGCGTGGAGGTCGCCGACGACGGCAAGGGCGGCGCGGACGCGGCGCGCGGCTCGGGACTGCGGGGAATCGAGCGCCGGCTGGGCGGCTTCGACGGTAGGTTGACGCTCACCAGCCCGCTGGGCGGCCCGACCGTGGCGATCGTGGAGGTTCCGTGTCAGCTCGACCCCGAACCGTCGTCGCCGAAGACCAGTACCTCCTCCGAGACGGCCTGACGCACCTGCTCACCGCGCACGGCTTCGACGTCGTCGCCGCGGTCGGCTCGGGCCCCGAGCTGGCGGCCGCGCTCCGGGAGCACCGGCCGGACGTGTCCATTGTGGACGTCCGAATGCCGCCGACGAACACCGACGAGGGCCTCCAGGTGGCGCTGGCGGCCCGGCGCGAGAGCCCTGGCCTGCCGATCCTGGTGCTGTCGCAGCACGTCGAGCAGCTGTACGCGCGCGAACTGCTGGCCGACGGCACCGGCGCCGTCGGCTACCTGCTGAAAGACCGCGTGTTCAACGCCGCCGACTTCATCGACGCGGTCCGCCGCGTCGCCTCCGGGGGCACCGCCATGGACCCCGAGGTGATCGCGAAACTGGTGGCGGGCAACGCTTCCGACCCGTTGGCCGCGCTGACCCCGCGTGAACGCGAGGTGCTCGCGCTGATGGCGGAGGGCTGCTCCAACGCCGCCGTCGCCGCGCGCCTGCACTTCAGCGAGGGCGCGGTCGGCAAGCACACGGCCAACATCTTCGCGAAGCTCGGCATCGCCGCCTCGGACGACACCAACCGCCGGGTGCTGGCCGTGCTCGCGTACCTCTCGGCCGGCTGAGGCTCGTGAGTGTTCATGCCGGTTAGAACCGTCATGAACACTCACGAGCAGGTCAGCCGCGCGAGACCCGGATCATCTCCTCGCGCTCCACGACCTTGACGCGCTCGCGCCCGTGCGGCTCGCCGAGCGACTTCTCGTGCGCGTCCAGCTTCGCCCAGCCGTCCCAGGTGGTGAACGGGATGCCGCGGGCGGCGAGGAAGTCGAGGATCGCGTCGGGGGAGCTGTACTTCGGGGCGGCCAGGGTGTCGGCGTCGGCCAGCAGGCTGGCGACGGTCTCGGCGGCGTCGCCCTTCGTGTGGCCGATCAGGCCGATCGGGCCGCGCTTGATCCAGCCGGTCACGTAAACGCCCGGCAGCTGGTTCTCGTCCAGGTCCAGCACCCGGCCGGCCTGGTTCGGCACCACGCCGGCGACGTGGTCGAACGGGACTTCCGGCAGGTGCGTCGAGAGGTAGCCGACCGCGCGGTACACAGCCTGCACGTCCCAGTCGTGGAATTCGCCGGTGCCGCGGACGCTGCCGTCGCCGGTGTACTCCGTGCGCTCGGTGCGCAGGCCGCTCACGCGGCCGTCCTCGCCGAGCACCTCGGCCGGCGAGTGGAAGAAGTGCAGGTGCAGCCGCTTCGGCCGGCTGCCCTCGTCGCGGATTGCCCACTCCTGCAAGGTTTTCACGACCATGTCGACCTGCTTCGACGCCCGCAGTGCCGCGACGCTGCCCTCGTCGAACTCGATGTCCTCGGGGTGGACGATCACCTCGACGTTCGGCGAGTGGTCCAGCTCGCGCAGCTCCAGCGGGGTGAACTTCGCCTGCGCCGGGCCGCGGCGGCCGAACACGTGCACGTCGGTGACCGGGCTGGCCTTGAGTCCCTCGTAGACGTTCGCCGGGATGTCGGTGGTCAGCAGCTCGTCGGCGGTCTTCGCGAGGATGCGGGCGACGTCCAGCGCCACGTTGCCGACGCCGAGCACCGCGACCGAAGTCGCCTCCAGCGGCCAGGTGCGCGGCACGTCCGGATGGCCGTCGTACCAGGAGACGAAGTCGGCGGCGCCGTGGCTGCCGTCGAGGTCGACGCCGGGGATGTCCAGCGGCCGGTCGGCCATCGCGCCGGTGGAGAAGACCACCGCGTCGTAGAACTCGCGCAGCTCGTCGAGCTTGATGTCGGTGCCGTAGTCGATGTTGCCGAGCAGGCGGATGTTCGGGCGGTCCAGCACCTTGTGCAGCGCGGTCACGATGCCCTTGATCTGCGGGTGGTCGGGGGCGACGCCGTAGCGGATCAGGCCGAACGGCGCTGGCATCCGTTCGAACAGGTCGATCGTCACGTCGGTGTCGGACTTGTCCAGGATGTCGGCGGCGTAGATGCCGGCGGGGCCAGCGCCCACCACGGCCACGCGAAGAGATCGGCTCACGGTAGCCACGGTAAGTTAGGTTGTCCTAACTTTCACTGTGATCTGGCGTACGGTCCAGCAGGTGGGAGCCGCTAAGCTGGGGCGCATGCGTGTACTCGTCGTCGACAACTACGACAGCTTCGTCTACAACCTCGTCCAGTACCTGGCGCAGCTCGGCGCCGACTGCACGGTGTGGCGCAACGACGTGGTCGACCTCGAGCGCGTCCCCGAGTTCGACGCGGTGCTCGTCTCGCCCGGCCCCGGCACACCCGAGCGCGCCGGCCAGAGCATCGACGTGATCGCGAAGTGCGCCGAGACGCGCACGCCCATGCTCGGGGTTTGCCTTGGCCACCAAGCACTCGGCGTGCACTTCGGCGCCACTGTGGACCGGGCGCCGGAGCTGCTGCACGGCAAGACCAGCCAGGTCCGCCACACCGGCGCCGGCGTGCTCGCCGGGCTGCCGGACGACTTCACCGCCACCCGCTACCACTCGCTCACCGTGCTGCCGGAGACGATCCCCGAGGACGTCTTCGAGATCACCGGCCGCACCGAGTCCGGCGTGGTGATGGGCATGCGCCACCGCTCGCTGCCGCTGGAGGGGGTGCAGTTCCACCCCGAGTCCGTGCTGACCGAGGGCGGGCACCGGCTGCTCGCCACCTGGCTGGCTTCGGCCGGGCACCCGGTCGATCCCCAGCTGGTCGACGAGCTGGAGCGTGCCACCCAGGTGTTGCAGAAGGCCGCCGCTGCGTGATGACGGCCCCGCTGCTCCGGCTCGCAGGAGTCGGCAAGCGGTACGGCGGCGGCGAGCTGGTGCTCGACGGCGTCGACCTGGCCGTGCCCGCGGGCCGGGTGATCGGGATCCTCGGCGCGAACGGCTCGGGCAAGTCCACCCTGCTGCGGATCATGGCGGGGATCTCGCGCGCGAGCGTCGGCGTCGTCGAGGGCAGCCCGTCCATCGGCTACCTGCCGGACCGGTTCCCGGGCGGCCAGCGGCTCGGCGCGCGGGCGTACCTGCGGCATATGGCGCGGATTCGCGGTCTGGTCGATTTATCGACAATCGACCCGCTGCTGGAACGGTTGTCGCTGGTCGGCGGCTCGGACGCGCAGCTGCGCACGCTGTCGAAAGGCAACGCGCAGAAGGTCGGCCTCGCGCAGGCGGTGCTGCCACGGCCGGACCTGCTGATCCTCGACGAGCCGTGGTCCGGGCTCGACGTCAGCACCCACGCGGTGCTGGGCGAGCTGGTGGGCCAGGCGCGGGCGCGCGGCGCGAGCGTGGTGTTCACCGATCACCGGCCGGACGTGGTGCGCGAGTACGCCGACGACGTGCACCGGATCGAGCGCGGCCGGCTCACCCCGGTGGCGCTGACTGCCTCGCCGGCGACGCGGATCGTGCTGTCCGGGCCGAGCGGTGACTGGGCCGTCGAGCCCGGGGTGCGCCACGTCGTCGCGGACGGGGCGCAGGTCGTGCTGACCGTGGACGCGACCAGCGCCGACGCCCTGCTGCTGCGGGCGTTGTCGGGCGGCTGGTCGGTGCGGGAGGTGGCGCCGTGCTCGCCGTGAGCCGGTACTACTTGGCTCTGCTGGGCCATTCGCAGCGGTACCTGCCGGCCCTGCTCATGTACCTCGCGCTGTGCGTGATCCTCTACTCCGACCCGAGTTCGCCGCCGTTGCCGCTGTACGGCGTGAGCGGCGGCGCGCTGATGGTGGTGGCCTGCTGGCTGACGATCGCGCTGCTCGACATCGAGGATCCGGTCCAGGTTCTCGTCACGCTGAGCAACGCCGGCAGCCGTCGGAGGACCATTGGTGGTGCCGTGCTGACGGTGTCCGGCTGCTCGACGGTGCTCACGCTGGTCACCCTCGGCTGGTCGGCGGTCAAGCCGTGGCAGCTGCACTGGGGCGCGCTGGGCGCCGGCCTGCTGACCCACCTGGCCTGCGCGTTGCTGGGCATCGCGATCGGGCTGCCGTGCTCGCGGCTGCTGGTTTCGCGGATCGGCTGGACGGTGCTCGCGGCCGTGCTCGTGCTCGGGCTGGTGCTGCTCGGCAAGTGGGTTCCGCTGGCCCACCCCCTGATCCAGGCGCTCACCAACGGTGACGCCTACGGTGGCCCGCTCGTGCTGGCCGTGGTCACGTCGGTGGTCGCGGTGCTGGTCAGCGCTGCGGCGGTCGGGCGGATCGCGGCCCGCCGGTCCTGAGCCGGGCGCCCCTCGTTCTAGTGAATCTGCAAATTGCATCTCGCAATGTCCAGTTTGAATCTTTCCTTTGAGTGGAGGCTCGGGTTACTCTCTCTGGCCTCATGCCCCCGCCGCCCCCCGAACCACCAGCCCCCACCATCTCCGTGACGCGCCCACGGTCCGGTGGGGGCTGGTGCCTGGTCCGTTGTGGGTAATCTGCAATTTGCATCCAGCAAACGGGTGGTCAAGTCTTCCTCGCAGGCGGGCGGGTCGGTTACCCTCGCGCCGTCTGTTCGGGCCCGTGAGGGGAGAGCCGTGACGGCTGGGATCGCCGCGATCACCGTGGGCGGAACAGGGGACGAGCTGCAACAGCTGGCGTCCTGGCTGCGGACCGAGGACGAGCTGAAGGATCGCGTGAGGCTGTCCGAACGGTCCGTCGCGGCCGACGGTGACGTCGTGGTGGTGCTGCTGAGCAGCCGTTCCGTGTCGACGCTCTGCCGGTCCCTGTTCGGTTGGGTGCGCCGGCGGCGCGGAGACCAGCGGGTCTGGCTCAAGGTGAAACGCTCCGGCGCCGTCGAGGAGCTCGACCTCGACTGCGGCACCGGCAGCGACGCCGACGCGGTGCTCGCCAGCGTCCGCGGATTCCTCGATCAGCCTTAGCCGCCGACAACAGCGCTGACAAAGAAGGGGCCCGCACGGCGAACCGTGCGGGCCCCTTCAGGTCCTGACCTTCCCGGCGGGAATCCCGGGCCTTCAGTTACCGGCAGGCGGGAAGATCCCGCCGCCGCCGGTACTCGGGCCGGTGCTCGGGCTGCCGCTGTCCTCCTGGACGAACAGCACGATCGTCTGGTCGGCGGCGATCGTCGTCCCGGTCGTCGGGGTCGTCTTGACCACCGTGTTCGGGTCGGCGGTGCCGGAGTGGACCGACTGGGTCTGGATGCTGCCGTGCCAGCCCAGGTTCTGCAGCGTCTGCGTGGCCTGGTCCTCGGTCTGGCCCTTCAGGTTCGGCATCTGGATCTGCTGCACGCCCTTCGACACCATCAGGGTGACCGTGGCGCCCGGCGGCAGGTTGCCGCCGTTGGGCTGCTGGTTGACGACCTGGTCCTTCGGCGCGGTCGAGTCCTGGTCCTGCCGCGTGACCTTGAAGCCGGCGTTCTGCAGCGTGGCCTTCGCAGAGTCGAAGGACTGGCCGACCACGTTCGGCACCGCCTTCTGCGGCTGTTGCGTGCCGATCGTGATCGAGACCGCGGTGCCGATCGCGGTCGACGAGTTCGCGGTCGGCGTCTGCAGCACCACCTTGTCGACGTCGTTCGGGTCGGTGACGGCCTGCGTGTTGGTGCTCCCCAGCGTCAGCTGGGCCTTCTCGAGCGCCGCCTTGGCCTGGTCCGCGGTCAGGCCCTTCAGATCCGGCACCTGCGTGTTCCCGGGCTTGACGCCGATCGTCAGCTTGATCTCCGTGCTGGTCGCCACGTTGGCGCCGGCCGTCGGGTCGATCGCGAGGACGTGGTCGACCTGTTCGTCGGTGCAGCTGAGCTGGCCGGGCTGCGCCGCGACCCCGCACTGGACCTGGACCGCCGCCGCGTACGTCGTGAAGCCCAGGTCGCTGAGCTGGGCCTTCGCCGCGCTCACCGTCTGGCCCACCACCGGCGGGATGGTGGCCGTTTTGGCGGTGCTCTTGAACAGGTCGGTGGACAGCCAGAGGATCAGCAGGATCACGCCCACCACGAGCAGCGTCGCGACCACCGCGAAGATCGTGCGGCGACGGCGCTTGGCGCGCGGGTCCTCGTCCGGCTCCTCGGCGTACTCGTCGTAGCGCTGGGGCTGGCGCCGGTCGGTGTTCATCACCTGGGTGCGCTCGTCCTCGGACATCACCATCGGCGCGGACGGGCGCTGGCCCGAGAGCGTGCGCACGAGGTCGGAGCGCATCTCGGCGGCCGACTGGTACCGGTTGGCCGGGCCCTTGGCCAGCGCCTTCAGCACCACGGCGTCCAGCTCGGGCGTCACCGCCGGGTTGACCGACGACGGCGGCTTCGGGTCTTCCCGCACGTGCTGGTACGCCACCGCGACCGGGGAGTCGCCGGTGAACGGCGGCTCGCCGGTGATCAGCTCGTACAGCACGCAGCCGGCCGCGTACACGTCCGAACGCGCGTCCACCGCTTCGCCGCGCGCCTGCTCCGGGGAGAGGTACTGCGCGGTGCCGATCACGGCCGCCGTCTGCGTCATGGCCGACTGGCCGTCGTGCATGGCGCGCGCGATGCCGAAGTCCATCACCTTGACGGCGCCGTTCTTCGTGATCATCACGTTCGCCGGCTTGACGTCGCGGTGGACGATGCCGTGGCGGTGGGAGAAGTCCAGCGCGGCGCAGACGTCGGCCATGACCTCCATCGCCCGCTTCTGCGACATCGGGCCCTCGGTCTTGACGATGTCGCGCAGCGTCCGGCCCTCGACGTACTCCATCACGATGTAGGGCAGGGCCCCGACATCGGTGCTGGCCTCGCCGGTGTCGTACACGGCGACGATCGCCGGGTGGTTCAGCGCGGCCGCGTTCTGCGCCTCGCGGCGGAACCGTTCCTGGAACTGCGGGTCGCGAGCCAGGTCCGCGCGCAGGACCTTGATCGCCACTTCCCGGCCCAGACGCACGTCGTGTCCGTGATGGACCTCGGACATACCTCCGTAGCCGAGCGTGTCGCCCAGCTCGTACCTATTGGAGAGCAGTCTGGGTGTGCTCATCTCTGTGTGCCGTTCCATTCCGTCCAAGGTGTGGTCATGATGCCTTGTTGGCCTTGCTTCCCGCTCGCTGCGAGCGAGGCCGGCGCCGGTCTGCCTGGCGGTTCACCTGTGTCCACGCTTCCCGCTGATGGACCGTTGCCCCGGCTCACCACTCTCGCGATGAAGAACGCCCCGGCCACCAGCACCGCGATGAGCAGCACCGCGAGCAGGACCCACCAGCCCCACTGGCTTCGCCGTCGCGGCGCGGGCCTCGGTGGCGCGGCGGCGGAGCCGGTGGGGAGTGCGGGATGGGAACCAGGACCGATGGGGTTCATGGGCGCCGCCAGGTGGACCGGGTTCGGCCCGGACCCTGCGGTACCCGGCACCTGGCCGGCCGCGTACGCCGCGTTCACCAGCCCCAGCGGCGTCGGCAGCGGGTGCCCGGCGCGGATCGCGGCGACGGCGTTCGCGAACTCGCCGCCGCTGGCGTACCGCTGCCTCGGGTCCTTCACCAGGGTCGCCTCGATGACCGCCCGCGCGCCCGGCGGGACGTCCGGCGGCAGCGGCGGCGCGAGGTCGCGGATGTGCATCATCGCGACGGTCACCGCGTTCTCGGACAGGAACGGCCGGTGCCCGGAAAGGCATTCGTACCCGCAGACGGCGAGGGAGTAGACGTCGCTGGCCGGCTCGGCGTCGTGGCCGAGCGCCTGCTCCGGGGCGATGTAGTGGGCGGTGCCCATCACCATGCCGGACCGCGTGACCGGGGCCGCGTCGGCCGCCTTGGCCACGCCGAAGTCGGTGATCTTCACCTGCCCGGCCGGGGTGACCAGGATGTTGCCCGGCTTGACGTCGCGGTGCACCAAGCCCTGTTCGTGCGCGGCCTGCAACGCGTTGCCGGCCTGCTCGAGCAGGTCGAGGGTGTAGTCGGCGGAGAGCCGGCCGTGCTTGGCCAGGATGCCCGCGAGCGGGTCGCCCTCCACGAACTCCATCACCAGGTACGCGATGGAGAGGTCTTCGTCGACCGTCTCGCCGTAGTCGTGCACCGCCGCGATGCCGGAGTGGTTGAGCGAAGCCGTCATCCGCGCTTCGGTGCGGAAACGGTGCAGGAATTCGGCGTCTCCGGAGAGCTCGGCCTTCAGCACCTTCACCGCGACGACCCGGTCGAGCCGGGTGTCGCTGGCCTGCCAGACCTCGCCCATCCCGCCGACGGCGATCCGGTTCGTCAGCTTGTAGCGCTCGGCCAGCAGCTGACCCGAGGACAGCATCCGCTATCCACCCCCGAGGTGCGCGGCGATCGCGGCCCGGCCGATTTCGGCGGCCACGGAGCCACCGGTGGCGGCGAGGCCGCGGTTGCCGCCGCTCTCGACGATGACGGAGACGGCGATCTGCGGGTTGTCCGAGGGCGCGAACGCGGTGTACCAGGCGTGCGGCGGGGTGTTCTTCGAGTCGGTGCCGTGCTCGGCGGTGCCGGTCTTCGACGCGATCTTCAGCGCCGGGTTCTTGCCGCCGCCCGCGGTGAAGCTCTCCGACGCGATCATCATGTCGGTCATGATCGCCGCGTTCGCCGAGGTCAGGGCCGGCGTGCCGGTCAGCTGCTCGGGCTCGGTGTCCTCGATCGTCGACAGGTCCGGCGCCAGGATGGACTGGACCAGCTGCGGCTTCATCGCCATGCCGCCGTTGGCCACGGTGGCGGAGAGGATGCAGTCCTGCAGCGGGGTGATCCGGACGTCGCGCTGGCCGATGCCGCTCTGGTACAGCGCGCCCTGCGAGTCGAGCGCGCCGACGGTGGAGGTCGCCACCTTCATCGGCACGGTCAGGTTGTTCTGGCCGATGCCGAAGTTGGCCGCGGTCGCCTTCATCTTGTCCGCGCCCAGCTGGCCGGCGAACGTCGCGAACGGCACGTTGCACGAGTGCGCCAGCGCCTCCTTGAACGTGTTGCCGGGGCAGGTCTCGCCGGCGTAGTTCTCCAGCGTGGTGTTGGTGCCGGGCAGCGTCACGTTCGGCGCGTTGGACACCGGGGTGTCCGGGCCGATCCCGGCGGCCAGCGCGGCCGAGCCGGTGACCAGCTTGAACGTCGACCCCGGCGGGTAGGTCTCCGAGATCGCCCGGTTCAGCATCGGGTTCTTCGGGTCCTTGGAGTACTGCGTGTACGCCGTGGTCTGGTCCTGCGTGTGCACCGCGAGCTTGTTCGGGTCGTACGAGGGCGTGGACACCATGGCCAGGATGCGGCCGGTCTTGGGCTCCATCGCGACGACGGCACCGGTGTAGTTGTGCTGCGTCATCAGGTCGTACGCGGCCTTCTGCACCTTCGGGTCGATCGTCAGCTTCACGTTGCCGCCACGCGGGTCGCGGCCGGTGATCATGTCCGACAGCCGGCGCACGAACAGCCGCGGGTCGGAGCCGTTGAGCACGTCGTCCTCGGTGCGCTCCAGGCCGCCCGCGCCGTAGTTGATCGAGTAGAAACCGGTGACCGGCGCGTACATCGGGCCGTCGGTGTAGGTGCGGGTGAACTTGAACTTGTCGTTCGAGGCCTGCACGCCGGCGAGCACGGTGCCGTCCGGGGCCACGATCTGGCCGCGCTGGCGCGAGTACTCGTCGTAGAGCACCCGCTGGTTGCGGGAGTCGGTGCGGTAGGCGTCCGCCTTGACCACCTGGATGTAGGTGTCGTTGGCCAGCAGCAGGACGATCATCACGAGCATCGCCATCCCGACCTTGCGCAGCGGGGTGTTCACGACGTGCTCCCGTCACCGTTGTTGGGGCCGCCGGCCGGCGGGCGCTGCACCAGCACGGTGTGCGCCTCCGCGAGCGGGGCCTGGGGCTGCGGTTGCGGCTTCGGGCGCGCGGCAGGCCGGCGCGCCGCGTCCGATATTCGCAGCAGCAGTGCGACGAGGATGTAGTTCGCCAGCAGCGAAGAACCGCCCTGGGACAGGAAGGGCGCGGTGATGCCGGTCTCCGGGATCAGCGCGGTGACGCCGCCGACGACCACGAAGATCTGCATGACCATGGTGAAGGCGAGGCCGCCGCCGAGCAGCTTGCCGAACGTGTCGCGCACGGCCAGCGCGCTGCGCATGCCCCGCATCGCGAGCAGCAAGTACAGCATCAGCACGGCGGCGAGGCCGATGAAGCCCAGCTCCTCGCCGATCGACGCGGTGATGAAGTCGCTGCTCGCCTCCGGCACGATGTCCGGCCGGCCGGCGCCGAGGCCGGTGCCGCCGACCCCGCCGGTGCCGAGGCCGAACAGGCCCTGCGCGAGCTGGTACGAGCCGCCCTTGGCGTCGTACCGCGGGCCTAGCGGGTCCAGGAAGTTCTCCACCCGCTGCTGCACGTGGGTGAAGAGGTTGTAGGCGATCACGCAGCCCGCGGCGAAGAAGCTCAGGCCGACCACGACCCAGATCACGCGCTCGGTCGCGACGTAGAGCATGACCAGGATGACGCAGAAGTACAGCAGCGAGGTGCCGAGGTCCTTTTCGAACACCAGGATGCCGACGCTGGCCACCGCGGCGATCAGGATCGGGCCGAGGTCACGCGCGCGCGGCAGCTCCACCCCGAGGAACTTCTTGCCCGCCACCATGAACAGGTCGCGCTTCGACACCAGGAACGAGGCGAAGAAGATCATCAGCAGGATCTTCGCGAACTCGCCGGGCTGGATCGAGAACAGCCCCGGGAGCAGGATCCACACCTTCGCGCCGTTGACCTCGGAGAGGCTGGAGGGCAGCAGCGCGGGCAGGGCCAGCGCGACGATGCCGAGCAGGCCCGCGGTGTAGCCGTACCGGGTCAGCGTGCGGTGGTCCCGGACCACGATCAGCACGACCACGAACAGCACCAGCGAGATGACCGTGTACAGCACCTGGTTGCTGACCGCCGGGTTGAAGGGCTTGCCCGCCTGCAGCGCCTTCTCGGCCTGGGCCAGGTCGATGCGGTGGATCATCACCAGCCCGATGCCGTTCAGCAGCGCGACGCACGGCAACAGCACCGGGTCGGCGTACGGCGCCCAGCGGCGCACAGCGAGGTGCGCGACGGTCAGGATGGCCAGGTAGGACAGGCCGAGCCACAGGATCGAGAGCGTCAGCTCCTGCTCCTGATTGGCCTCCACGATCACCAGCGCGAGGGTGACGATGAAGGCCGCGAAGGCCAGCAGCAGCAACTCGGTGCCCCGCCGCGTGGGAAGTTCGCGCGGCGGATTCGTCGCGAACTGGGCGGACACCGGGTCGGCCAACGGCTGGCCCATCAGTTACCGCCTCCTGTCGGCGCCGTACTCGACGTCGAGCAGTCCCTCCCCGCAGGCTGGTTCGCCGACGCCGACACACTGCCGGCCGGGGCCGACGGGGAAGTACTCGGCGAGGGCGGGCCGCCGGGCGCCGTCGGCACCCCCGAAGCGCTGCCCGGAGGCGCGACCGGCTTGCAGTCGCTCAGCTGTTTGTTCAGGCGCAGGAAGTCGTCGATGTACTTCCGCGCGTCGTCCAGGCTGTCGCGCTTGACGCCGTTGCGCACCGCGATGCGCGCGTCCTCCTGCAGGGCCGGGACGCGCAGCTTGTCCGTGCACAGCTGGCCCGGCGGGCACGAGCCCTGCTCGAAGCTGTGCAGCTGGATGCCGAGGATGCTGCCGGGGACGCCGCGGTAGATCACGACCTCCTCGTCCGGCCCCTCGCCGACGTAATACTGGCTGAGCACGAAATACCGGGTCGCGATCGCGGCCGCGGCCAGCACGACCAGCACCACCACGATGCCGACCAGCCAGCGGAACCGCTTGCGGCGCTTGGCCTTCGGGTCCTCTTCGAGCTGCTGCGGCTCGGTCCGCTGCGGAGGCGGCGGCTGGGTCAGCGCCCGGGCGCGCGCGGCGGGCGAATCACCCTGGTGCCGCTCGTCGCTGCCGTCCCCCGCGGCGCCGCCCACGATCGGGGCGTCCTCGCCGAAGTCGACGTCGACCACGTCGGCGATGATCACGGTGACGTTGTCCGTGCCACCGCCCTTGAGCGCCAGCTCGATCATCCGGTCCGCGCAGTCCTGCGGGTCCTTGATCAGCACGGCCTCGGCCATGGTCTCGTCGGAGACCATGCCGGACAGGCCGTCGGAGCAGATGAGGTACCGGTCGCCGGCGCGCGCCTCGCGCACGGTCAGGCTCGGCTCGACCTCGTGGCCGGTCAGCGCCTTGAGCAGCAGCGACCGCTGGGGGTGCACCGCCGCCTCCTCGGGCGTGATGCGGCCCTGCTCCAGCAGCTCGTTCACAAAGCTGTCGTCACGGGTTATCTGCGCGAATTGCCCCCCGCGCAGCAGATACGCCCGGGAGTCGCCGACGTGCACCAGCCCGAGGCGGGTGCCGGCGAACAGGACGGCGGTGAGCGTGGTGCCCATGCCGTCCAGGTCCGGGTCCTGGGAGACGAGTTCGGCGATCGCGCCGTTGCCGTTAGACACCGCCTCCCGGAGCTGGGCGAGCAGGTCGTCGCCCGGCTCGTCGTCGTCGAGGGGGGCGAGCGAGGCGATGACGACCTTGCTGGCCACCTCACCGGCCGCGTGGCCGCCCATTCCATCGGCGAGCGCGAGCAGGCGGGGGCCGGCGTACACGGAGTCCTGGTTGTTCGAACGAACCAGGCCACGGTCGCTGCGGGCTGCGTAGCGGAGGACGAGAGTCATGGGCGAAGCTCGATCACCGTCTTGCCGATCCGGATGGGGACTCCGAGCGGGACCCGGAGGGGTGCAGTGACCTTAGCCCGGTCGAGGTAGGTCCCGTTCGTCGAGCCCAGATCTTCCACGTACCAATCCTCACCGCGCAGGGCGATCCGGGCATGCCGGGTCGACGCGTAGTCGTCGTCGAGCACCAGCGTCGAGTCGTCCGCGCGGCCGATCAGGATCGGCCGCCCGTCGAGCGCGATGCGGGTGCCCGTCAGCGCCCCGTGGGTCACGAGCAGCTGTTGCGGGGACTTGCTGCCCCGCGGCTTCTTCTCTTTGTTACGACGGAAAGTCGGCACCTGGACCCGCAGGCCCGAAGCGGCGTACAGGTCCGAGCGCACCACCCGCAGTGCGGCGAACACGAAGAGCCAGAGCAGCACGAGAAAGCCCACTCTGGTGAGTTGAACGACCAGCTCTGGCACTTGTTGTGTCCGCTCCCGACTCTGCCTGCAAGCCGCGGTGCGCGCGCACCGCGGTTCCCCCCGCAAGACAATTCTGCGGGAACCCCGTCACCGTCGGTCGGTCAGCCCTGGGTTCGGAAGACCAGTGAGGAATGCCCCACCCGGATCACGTCGCCGTCGGCGAGCTGCCAGGTCTGTACCGGAGTGCCGTTCACCGTGGTCCCGTTGGTGGAACCGATGTCGGCGAGCGTCGCGCTCTGGCCGTCCCAGGTGATCTCCAGGTGCCGGCGCGAGACGCCGGTGTCGGGCAGCCGGAAGTCGGCGTCCTGGCCCCGGCCCACCACGTTCCCGCCCTGCTTGAGCGAGTAGGTGCGGTTGGAGCCGTCGTCGAGCTGAAGGCTCGCCGCCAGCGCGCGCCCCGCCGCGGGAGCACCCGGCTGGCCGTAGCCGCCCTGGGCGTACGGGTCCGCCGCCGGCTGGCCGTACGCCGCCTGCTGGCCGTACTGGTCGTAGCCGCCGCCCTGCTGGGGCTGGCCGTACTGGTCGTAACCGGGCTGCTGCTGGCCGTAACCCTGCTGGTCGTAGCCGCCCTGCTGGGGCTGGCCGTAACCCTGGTCATAGCCGCCGCCCTGGGGCTGCTGGCCGTAACCCTGGTCGTAACCGCCGCCTTGCGGCTGCTGGCCATAGCCCTGGTCGTAACCGCCGCCCTGGGGCTGCTGGCCGTAACCCTGGTCGTAGCCGGGCTGCTGCTGACCGCCCGTCTGAGGCTGGCCGTACTGGTCGTAGCCGGGTTGCTGCTGGCCGTAACCCTGCTGGTCATAGCCGCCCTGCTGGCCGTAACCCTGGTCGTACCCGGGCTGCTGGCCACCCTGCTGTCCGTAGCCGTACTGGCCCTGCTGGCCGTACGGGTCACCCTGGTCGTATTGGCCGTAGCCGGGGGGCTGGCTCATTGCTGGGTCTCCTGCGTTGCTGGGTCGTGCCGACCGTGACGAGCCACCGGCCCCACTCGCGCGGGCGTCGGGATCGACGGACGAACGGGTCTTGAACTGTCCAGTATGCAGCGCCTCGTTGCGCTCGAGTGATACGACGACGTCACCATAGGTGTCCCAGCCGTGCTCGGCGAGGTGTTCCGCCACGGCTTTCGCGAGAACCCCGGTGACCCGCTGCTCGTCGCCGGCCATGCGTTCGTGGTCAGCTTGCCCCAAGGACACGATGTAGTGATTCGGGGCGAGCTGCCGGCCGCCTGCCAGCTCACGAACGTTCTCCTCGCCTTCCCTCTCGAGCGCCACCGCCACTTCCTGCGTGACGACGTTGCCACCGAACATGCGCGCGAAGGTATTCCCCACGAGGTTCTCGAGTCGCCTGTCGAAGCGCTCTACGCGACCCACCGGGGACTACCTCCTCACACGTGTGCTTCCGCCCCGATCCTATCCGGGGGAGGAAGCCTCGACACGGCCCCCGCTGAAACCCGTGAAAACCGGCTGCTAAGCTTTGCTGGCTGTCAGAGAGAAGCAACTCGGGCGAGTGGCGGAATGGCAGACGCGCACGGTTCAGGTCCGTGTGTCCGAAAGGACGTGAGGGTTCAACTCCCTCCTCGCCCACCGGTGTTCAGAGGCCCCTCCCGCTAGAGCGGAAGGGGCCTCTTCCCGTTGGGGAGGGAGTTCCTCGCCCCGGGGGCCGAGCCCCCGGACCCCCACGGTGCGGCAGGTGGCGGAACCAGCGTGGCCGGCGTAGGGCGCGGAGCGCCCGTGCGTGAGGTGAGGGCATGAGGCGCGGAGCGCCTGCGCCCGAGGTGAAGCAGGTGAGCGGGGCTGGGTCCGGCATTGGGCGCGGGGCGCCCTTGCCTGGTGAGGGCATGAGGCGCGGAGCGCCTGCGCCCGAGGGGGTTTGTGGGGTTCTTGCTGGGTGTTTTTGTGACGGGGGTCTCGGTAGAGTGGTGGTCACTTAGTGTGAGGGGTGGCTGCGTGGAGGGGCGCAACGAGATCGGTCAGGTGTCTGGCGGGTCGGTGGTGCAGGCCGGGAGCATCGGGTCGGTGACGGTGAATGCCGGGCCGGTGGCGGTGGTTCCGCGGGAGTTGCCTCGGGCGGTGGGGCGGCTGGTGGGGCGGGATCGGGAGATTCGGGCTTGCGTGGAGGGGTCGGCGCCGCTGGTTGTGCTTGACGGGTTGAGTGGGGTCGGGCGGCGGGCGGTGGCTCGGTATGTGGGCCGGGAGCTGGCGCCTGGGTTTGCTGGTGGGCAGTTATATGTGGATTTGTCGACTGGGCTGGGTGACGGGGAGCAGGTGGTTTCGTCCGCCTTGCGGGGGTTGCTGCGGTCGGTAGGGGTCGACGAGCAGGTCATGCCGCCGGATTCGGAGCTGCCGGCGTGGTGGCGTAGCCGGTCGGCGGAGCGGGATTGTCTTCTGCTGATAGAGAACGTGACTGAGGCGGAGCAGGTTCTGGCGCTGTTGCCTGGCGGCGAGGGCAGTGTGGTGCTGGCCGCCGGACGGGTGGAGGCGCAGGTACGGGTTCGGGCCGTCGGCGGCGAGACGATCAAGCTGGAGCCACTCATCACCCCGGAGCAGGCTGCCGAGTTGTTCGGGTGGTTCAGCGGCGTGGAAATCGACGCCGGCGACGAGGTGCTCGCGCACTGCGGCGGGTTGCCGCAGGCGCTGGAGCAGGCGGCGAACCTCCTTCTGGCCAGGCACAGCCCGACGCTGGAGTCGTTGCGCGAGCGGCTCCGGAAATCGCGGGACGAGCTGACCCGGGTGTGGCAGGGCAGTAAGAAGGGGGAGTCGGTGTTCGAAGCCACCTACCAGGCGGCCGGCCCCGAGGCGCAGCGGATGTACCGGCTCCTCGGCGCGTACCCGGCGGTCGGGATTTCGGTCGAGACGGCCGGGGTGCTGGCCGCGCGCGATTCGGTTGAAGTCTCCGATGCGCTGGCCGAGCTGGTTTCTCTCCGGATCCTCGACGAACAGGACGGCCAGTACGTCCTGCATCCGCTGGTGCGCGATCACGCTCGAGCGTGCGCGGCGCGGGCCGACGTCGAGGAACAGCAGGAAGCCTTGCGACGGGTGGTCCGGGATTTCCGTGACGTGGCCTACCACGCGGATGTCGCGGTGATGGGGGAGCGGTTCCGGGTGGCGGCGGCGCCGCCGGAGACCGTGGACCCGTTCACCGGGACGAAGAAAGAACGGAACGCCCAGGGGCTGGCCTGGTTCGAGCTACACCGGCGGACGCTGCACGAGATGCAGGCGATCGCGATGGAGATCGGGCTGCCGGACCCGGCCTGGCAGCTCGCGGAATCGCTCACGGCGTACTACTTCAACCGCAAGCGGCACGCCGATTCGCTGCAGGTCGCCCTCCACGGGGCCGAGGCGGCGCGCGCGGCGGGCAACGTCGCGGCCGAGGCGAGGCTTTCGAGTGTCGCGTCCGGGCCGTTGTCGGACCTGGAGCGGTTCGCGGAGGCCGAAGAGCTGGTGAACCGGTCGATCGAGCTGGCCGATCGCGAGGGACCGTTGGTGCTGCGGGCTTCCGTGCGTGAGTTCCAGGGTCGTTACCTGGACAAGTCCGGGCACCCGGAAGCGGCGCAGGCGGCGTACCGGCGCTCGGTCGAGCTGAACGAGCAGGCCGGTGAGCTGCGAGGAGTCGCGCTGGCCCGGATGTTCCTCGGCGATTCGCTCGCCGACGAGGCCGGGCTGGCCGAACTCGAGACGGCGCACGAATGGTTCGCCGCCAACGGCGATCCGCGGATGGCGGCGCGCGCGTTGCTGGCCATCGGGAAGCTGCGGCTGAAGCTTTCGCGGCCGCAGGGGCTCGAAGCGGTGGAGGAAGCCGCGAAGTTCCTGGGCGACAGCGAGCTGTATTCCTATGAAGCCGAGGCTCGGGAGCTGTTGTACCGGGAGCTGGCCGAACGCGAACCGGACCGGGCCCGGGTGCATCTCGAGCGGGCGATCGAGCTGTACCGGCGGCTCGGCAGCCTCCGGGCCGGTCAGCTGGCGCGGTCAGTGCCGGATGACAACCGTGGTGACGGTGCTGCCCAGGCGTAGTGAAACGGTGCGGTCCGCGGTGTCCCGGCAGGCGTAGAGCGTCGAGGCCAATGCGGCGGTGTCGGCTGTTCCGGTCACCGTGACGGTTTCGCCATTGGGGGCCATGGCGATACAGCCGTCAGGAGCCGCGGCCGCAGCCAGCTCGCAGTGCGGGTAACGGCGCAGCGTCGCCTGGCACCACTGTTCCGGATCGTTGTCCACTGTGGATCGGACCAGCACGGTGGCGTTGCCGATCCGGCCGAGGTTGGTCTCGCGTTCGTCGACGACCGTGTGCCGCAGGTCGCCGGGCGCGCGGTCGGTTTCGGGCTGCCACTGCTCGACCGAACGGGGAAAACGGTGGAGGGTGACGGCGTCGGTGCCGGTGAAATCCGGGTAGGTGACGAACGCCAGCACTGGTGACGGGCGGACCTCCGGGTCGGCGGCGCGCAGTTTCGGGGCCGGCAGTGGGGGCAATCCGAGCGTTTCGTGGACCAGCGCGTGTAGCCGTGCGAGCGAGCCCTGGGTGTGCGCGAAAGTCCCCTCGGCGAGGAGTTCCTGCCACGGCTCCGATCCGGCTTCTTCCAACTGGGGACGCAGCGGCTCATCGCGGCGCAGCCGGGTGGCGCGTTCGCAGAGCAGCTCGGCGCTGGTGCCGGGCACGACCTCGGCGCCGGAGGCCGCGAGCAGCACCGGTTTTCCGGCGGCCGCGGCCAGCAGGCTCACCGAACCGTGGTCGCCGACCACCAGGTCCGCCGCGACGAGCGCCGCCTGCCAGCCCAGCTCCGGCGGGAAGACGAGCAGCCCGGCCTCCTCGGCCGCGGCGAACCAGGCGTGCACCTGGAACGGCCGGTAGCGGGACCAGATGTTGGGGTGCAGCACCAGCCCGACGGCGGTTTCGTCGTGTGGCATGGCCGCGAGGATCTCCGCGGGCAGCCGAGGCCGGGTCCCGATCAGCGAGCCCTGTCCCCACGTCGAGCTCAGCAGCACAAAACGTCGATCGCCGACGCCGAGGAGCCGCCGGTAGTGCTCGCGGTGGCCGGCGCTGTCCAGCAGCTGCTCGAACTGGGGATCGCCGATCAGCGCTGTCGTCCCGGCGGTGGCCGGATTGGCGGCCAGAAGCTGTTCTTCCTGGGCCGGGTGGGAAATGATCATCCGCACCTGGCCGGATTTCACTGCCGTTTCGGGAACCAGGCCGGACAGCCGATCGTCGTCGGTTTCGGAATCGGGCACGTACTTGTGGAAACCGACTCCGTGCGGGAGGACCAGGACCGGTCCGCGCAGCCGGGCGAAATCGATGCTCTCGCTCGCGGTCAGGGTCAGGGCGTAGTCCAGGTCCGCGATCTCGTCCCAGGAGTGCCGCCGGACTCCGGTGCCGGACAGCAGCTCCTCGACCCCGCTACTGAATTCGGATCCGTTGTCGACGGTGAAAACAAAGCGGATTCGCAGATCGTCTCGAAAAGTCCGGCAGATTTCGAACAGCTTGATCGCCGAGGTCCAGGTCCGCACGACGCAGAGGACCACGATCGGTTCGAACGTCTGCCACCTGCTTTGCTGCTTTGCTGCTTTGCTGCTTTGCTGCTTTGCTGCTTTGCTGCTTTGCTGCTTTGCTGCTTTGCTGCTTTGCTGCTCCATTTAATTCTACCAAACCCGTTCTCGAAACGACCGGCCGAATACTACCTCCCGTCAGTCGGTGAAGAGATCAACACGGATTGTGACAGCTCGGGTAGCCTGGGCGGACGAGTTCGGAGTTGGGGAGCGATGAGCGAGGGAAACTTCTTCGACGGGTCGGCCGGCAGTGTGTTCCAGGGCCGTGACGTCTACGGCGGCGTCCACTTCAACGCGCCGGCCGCGCAGGTGGTGCCGCCGGTGCAGGTGCTGGAGCCGCCGCGGCATTACCGGAACAACGAGCGGCAGCTGGCCGAGTTGAGCCGGGTGCGGGCCGAGGCCGGGGGCGGGGTGGGGATCGCGATCGTGCGGGGGGCGCCGGGCAGCGGGCGCAGCACGTTGTGCGAATGCTGGGCGTTCCGCAACCAGGAGTTGTTCGACGACGGGGTTTTCCCGGTGCGGCTGGGGCGTCGTCCGGTGACGGATGTGCTCGCCGATCTCCTGGCGCTCGCCGGGTATACGCCGGAGCAGTGGCCGCAGAGTCTGGAGGGGCGGTCCGCGATGTGGCGGGCCTGGACCGGGAAGCATCGGCTCGCGCTGCTGGTCGACGACGCGATGAGCGCCGCGGAAGTGCAGGCGCTCCTGCCGGCCGGGGCGGGGTCGATGGTGCTTGTGGTCGAGGCGGGTCGGTTGACCGAGCTGAAGACCCGGCATTCCGCGCAGGAAGTGGAGCTGGACCCGCTGAGCGACGAAGCGGCCCACGGCGTGCTCGCCGAGCTGGTGGGGATCGAGCGGCTTGACGCCGAGCCGGAGCAGCGCGAGGCCCTGCTGCGGATCTGCGCCGGGTCCGCGGCCGAGCTGACGGTCGCGGGCGCGATGCTGGCCGAATCGCCGAACTGGACGCTGGAACGGCTGATCGGCCGGATCCGCCGCAAGGGCAGCCTCGCGAGCCCGGTGTTCGACGTCGCGTACGACCGGCTGCCCGAGGACGCGCAGGCCTGCTACCGGGTTTTCGGCGCGCACCCCGGCGACGGTGACGCGGCCCTGGAAACCCTGATGGCCCTGCTGGACCTGGACATCGACGACGCCGAAGACGCGCTCGGCCACCTCGTGCGCGCCAAACTCGTCGAGTCGATGGGCGCCGACCGGTACCGCATGGCCGAGCTGGCCCGGCTGCACGCCGCCACCCTGGCGGAGGACCTGTCGGCGAAGGTGGTGGCGCACTACGCGCAGACTGCCCTCGCCATCGCCGAGAGCGCGCTGAAACGGGGCTGGGCCGAGCAGCTCTGGCCCGGGTTCGAGCCAGACGGGCGTAACCAGGACGACGCGCTGAAGTGGCTCCGGACCGAACGGCTGAACCTCGTGGCCGCGGCGGAAACCGCGTACCAGGAGGGAGCGCTCGAGGACGTCTGCCGGCTGGCGCTCGCATTGTGGGCGGTGCACAAGGACGGCGGTCACCCGGCCGAGATGGTCGCGGTCAACCGGGACGCCGCGTCCGCCGCGCGGGCCTGGAACTCCCCGCTCGCCGAGGCGCTGATGCTGACGCAGCTGGGGTTCGCCGCGGTGCAGCGCCGGGATTGGGCGAGTGCGTACGAGCACCATGGCCGCGCCGCGGAGCTGGCCGAGCTGGCGCAGTCGGCGGACGCCCGGGCGACGGCGGTGGAATCGTTGGGGCTGGCGTACTTCGAGGCGTCCACTCATGCGCAGCCGGAAGAGGCAGGGCAGCTCCTCATCGCGGCGGAAGAGCAGTTGCGGCTCAACCTTGACCTTGCGGAGCAGCTGGGCAAGAAGCGTCGGCTGGCGTTGGCCCGGATGCATCTGGCGAAGGTCAGGCGTCCCGAGGAGGCGGCCGGTCTGCTGGATCAGGCCGCGAGCGTCCTGGACAGCGAGCCCGGCAACCGGGTGAAGATCCTTTTGTGGCGTGGGCGGAAAGCCGTTGAGGACGGCGCCCTCGACGACGGGATTTTCCGGTTGCTGGAGGTTGTCGACCTCGCCGTGGACGGCGGATGGCACCGCGAGCGCATCATGGCCGGGCGCACGCTCGCGGAGGCAAAGCTCGCTCAGGGCGACGAGAAAACGGCACGGGCACACGCCGAGGACGCGCTGAACGTGGCCCGGTTGCAGGGATACACCGCCGACGCGCTCGACATCATGGAGTGGCTGGACGAGCCCCGTCCTTGACCACGCTCAGCTGTACCTCGTGCCGGACGCCGGCGGCGACAAAACTGAGTTCCGCGGGGATTTCGCCGTCGCGGAGGTACAGGAGTGACGGGACCACCTCGGGTAGCTCCGGGGTGGTGAACCGCACCAGCCGCCCGTCGCGGTTACCCGTGAGCCAGCCTGTTTCGGCTGGGCAGGCGACCCATTGGCAACCGGGCAGCGAGGTCAGGGTCTGCACGATCCAGCGGACTGGGTCCGGCACGCGGTCGCCGAGGACCACGCTCGCCTGTTCCAGCAGCCGTGGGTCCGGCGCGTCGGTGGTGACTACCAGGTGTGTCTGTGGAGGGATCGCGGCGCTGTTCGCCGCATGGCGGACGACCTGATCTTCGACGACGCTCACCCAGTGTGCGCAGGCCTGGCTGTCCGGGATCTGCGGCAGCGGGAACGTGGTGAGTACGGGTGTGCGTTCCGTCGGGGACAGGCGAAGCGCCTGGTAGCCGAGTTCGGTGAGGCGGGCCGCGGATTCGCCTGGGGCGCTCGTGGCCAGTGCGGTCACCGCGTCTAGTGGGGGTGGGTGGGCGATGACCTCGGTGAGCTGGTCGGCGAGGTGGTCGGCCTTCAGCTCGGGCGCGGCTCGCAGCAGCGCGGCGATCGGGGAGGCGGGATCGACAGTCTCCTGCGGAGCAGTGGCCAGCAGGATCGGGGTGCCGAGGCAGGCGGAGTAGAAGGTCACCGATCCTTGATCCCCGATGGTCACGTCCGCCGCGACGGCTGCCGGTTGCCACAGTTCTTCGCGCGGCAGGACTACTACCCCGCTACGGCGGCAATCCTCCAGCCACATTCGTAGCTGCCAGGGGAAATGTCCCTGGCTGATGTTCGGGTGCAAGGCGAGCACGGTCTTGAATTCGTCGACCGGTAACTCCCGGGCGATTTTCGCCGGGAGGTCAGGGGCTTGGCCGAACAGGGATTCGGCGCCCCAGGTGGACGAGACGAGGACCAGTTTCTGGCCACGTCGGACGCCGAGCATTTGCCGGTAGGTTTCCCGCAGTGGCTTGCTGGCTCGCAACCGGTCCAGGCAGGGATCGCCTGCGACGACTGCTCGTTCCGCCGCTGGTGGACAGCTTTGCCGGAGCCGGTCCAGCTGCTCCCGGTGGGAGAGCACGATGTGCCGGGGGACGACCTCGCCCCGATGCATCAGCCAAGGCTCGGAAAGCCCGAAGACCGGTTTCCGGTTTCCGGTTTCCGGTTTCCGGTTTCCGGTTTCCAAGAATTTATTGTAACCCATTCCGTGCGGCACCACCGTCAACGGCGCGCGCAATTCATGCAGGTCGCCACCATAACTCGCCGCCAGAGCCCAGTCGAACTCCCCGCGGATCGCCTCCGGCCACGGCAGGAGCGGGATACCGCGAGCGGCCAGGAATTCCTCGGTGCCACGGGTGAACGCGCTCGATCCCGAGCAGGTGAACACCGTCTGGATCCGTGGGTCCCCGGCGAAGAGCGTCAGGACGTCCAGCAAACGAGTGGCGGCGGTGACGTTGTGGACTACCGCCAGCAGGGTCCGTTCCGTGGCCACGGTGCGCCAGCGCGGCGGCACGGGGATCGACGGAGAGGGCACGGAGAGCAATCCTAGCGATTGCTCTCCGTGCGGCTCACAAACTGATGTTGCCGTGTACGTCACGTAGCTGGACGACCTTGGCCCCTTCGGCCACGGTGCCCACGTGGTTGTTCACGCTGCCGCCGCGAGCGTCCTGGTGGACTTCGAACTCGGCGTGCAGGGCGGCCTTGAACGCCGGGTCCGCCTGGCTTTCCCGGTCCAGGCGCTCGGCGAGGGCCGCGATCGTCGCCGGGTCCTCGGGCTTGGCCGCCTCCAGCTCCGCGACCGCTTTCCTGTCGCCGGAGAACTTGCGCTTGACCAGTTCGTACAGGCCGGTGGCGGCCTTGGTCGCGAGCGTGGTGGCGACGGCGGTCAGGATCGGCTCGGGCATCTGCGCTCCTCGGGTCGACGATTCCCGTCAGTGTCCTCCACGGTACTCACTTCGTGTGGTCGGCGACCCAGTCCGCGATGACGTCGACGCGGGCGGTGAGTTCCGCGCTGGCGTGCGGGCAGTCCGGGCCGGTGATCTCGACCGCGATGAGCTGGCCGCCCGAGCCCGACGGGACGAAGTACGGCGCGCCGGCGTCGTAGGTGCACGCGCTGGTCGTGGTGGCCGGGCTGACCCCGCGAACGCCGATGGTGGTCGGGGCGACGTTCGCCACCTCGACGGTGCCCTGCTGCAGCTTGGCCGATGGCGCCGGGTTCTTCGCCGTGGTGCTGCCCCAGCCGGCCAGGGTGAGGCTCTGCCCGGTGCCCGGGACCAAGCGGTTCAGGGTCAACGGGGTGACGCCGGTGGCCGGGCTGTCGAGGTGTGCCAGCGCGGTGTCGTTGACGCTGGACTGCAGCACGTCGGTCACCTTGCGCGTGAGGCCCTTCTCCTTCGCCTCGTCGACCAGGCCGAGCGTGACGGTGGTCGGGTACGGCACCGGGCCGGACACGCGGTTGCGGTTCACGTCGTGGAAGCAGTGGCCGTTGGTGAGGATCCACTGCGGGGCGACGAGCGAGCCGGAGCAGTAGCTCGAATACGTGCTGCCGTCCGGGCGCGGAATGCTCGCCATGGCCAGCTTCGCGGTGAAGCCGAATTGGCCGGCCGGGACGTCGGAGCCGTTCGCGACGGCCAGCGCCGGCGCGGCGGTGAGAATGGGCAGGAGGGCAACTGCGGTGACTGCGGCGCGAACGCGCATTAGGTCCCTTCCTCCGGGCCACCGGCGGGGCGCCGATGATCGGCCCTCCACGCTAACCAGGTTCGGCGGACTGAGGAATTCCCTTGTCGGGCGAAAGAAAACGGGCCCGGCGCAAGACGCGAGGCCCGTTCGTGTACTTGACTTTCACACTGCGTTCGCGGCGATCCAATCGGCGATCACGTCGGCGCGGGCGGTCGTCTCCGGCGTCGAGTGGGGGCAGTCCGGGCCGTCCGACTCGACCGACACGAGCTGGCCGCTGGTCTCGTTCGGCACGAAGTACGGCGCGCCCGAGTCGTACAGGCAGGCGCTGGTCGTGTTCGACGGCTGGACGCCGATCACGCCGGCCGTGGTGGCGGCGACCTGGCTGACCGCCATCGAGCCCTGCTGCATCTTCGTGGACGGCTTGGCGTCCGTGGAGCTGAGGCTGCCCCAGCCCGCGAGCGTCACGTTCTGCCCGACCGTCGGCGCGTCACGCTGGACGGTCAGCGGCGCGATCCCGGTGACCGGGCTGTCGAGCTTGGCGAGCGAAATGTCGTTGGTGCCAGCCTGAAGCACGTCGGTCACCTTGCGCGTGACGCCGAGCCCGTCGCTCTGCACGGTGGTGCCGAGCAGCACCGAGGTGTCGTACGGCACCGGCCCGGAGATCGGCTTGCGGTTGACGTCGTGGAAGCAGTGCCCGGCCGTGATGATCCACTGAGGAGCGATCAGGGCGCCGGAACACGCGCTGTCGTAATGACTTCCGTCCGGCTTCGGGATGTTCGTCATCGTCAGCTTCGCCGCGAATTGGAACTGTCCCTGCGGGACGTCGGACCCGTTGGCCACGGCCGAGGCCGGCAGTGCGGTGGCGAGGGCGCCCGCGGTGCACGCGAGCGTCAGAACGGCAGCGGAAAGCACCGCACGAACACGCATTTATTTCCCCTACAAGTGGTCTGAGCCGGTGATTACCAAACCATAGCGGGGAGGTGCGTTCACCTGAAAGTGTTCGGCTGCCGGGTTGCCCGATAGGCCATCCCGGCAGCCGGTGAAGCGGTCAGTTGACGTCGACGAGGTCGACCACGAACACGAGGGTCTCGTTGGGCTTGATCACGCCGCCCGCGCCGCGTTCGCCATAGGCGAGGTGCGGCGGGATCACGAGCTTGCGGCGGCCACCGATCTTCATGCCGGCCACCCCCTGGTCCCAGCCGGGGATGACCTGGCCGGCGCCGAGCGCGAAGCGCAGCGGCTCGCCGCGGTTCCACGAAGCGTCGAACTCCGCGCCAGTGGAGTGGGAGACGCCGACGTAGTGGACGCTCACCGCACTGCCGGGCTGGGCTTCGGTGCCGTCGCCGACGGTGAGGTCGGTGATCTCGAGTTCGGCCGGCGCGGGGCCGTCCGGGCGGTCGATTTCGGGCTTTTCCAAGGTCATGGCGACACCGTACCTACGGCCTGTGAGCTGCGCCGATCGGACTACGCCCAAAGGTGGGTTAAACGCGAAAAGTCTTCACAAATGTCTCTACCCGCCGGTAGCGTGCGCCACGTCACCCCTGGGGGATCTTCGTGGACGGGAGTTCGGGCATGCGACGACGCATCCGCATCCTGACCGTGGCGGCGCTGGCCGTGCTCACGGCGGGCCTGACCCAGGCGGTGGCGGGTGTCCCGCCCGCCACCGCGGCGCTGCCGGGCAACGACTACTGCGCCGGCCAGTGCAACGACATCCTGCCGCCCGGTGAGAACGGCAGCGCGACGCTCGCGGAGATCCTCGCCAACAAGGCCCTGGGCACCCAGCCCGGCCACGCCGACGACCAGCTCGGCAAGTACGCCGACCTCGCCGGCGGCTACAAGACCCTGACCACGGACACGATCGGCAAGTTCTTCAACGACTCGTCGTTCGGCGTCCCGGCCGACCAGGTGGCCAGCACGCTCCAGCCGCGCTCCGACGTGACCATCACGCGCGACAAGGCCACCGGCGTCCCGCACATCCAGGGCACCACGCGCTCCGGCACCGAGTTCGGCGCCGGGTACGCGGCCGGGCAGGACCGCCTGTGGCTGATGGACATCATGCGCCGCGTCGGCCGCGGGCAGCTGACCTCGTACGCCGGGGGCGCGCCCGCGAACCGCGAGCTCGAGCAGTCCTTCTTCTCTGCCGCGCCGTACACCGAGGCGGAGCTGCAGGCGCAGATCGACGCCGCGGCTAACAGCGGCCCGCGCGGCAAGCAGGGGCTGGCCGACGCGCAGTCCTACATCGACGGGATCAACAAGTACATCACCGATTCCCACAACGGCCGCTACTTCCCGGGCGAGTACGTGCTCACCGGGCACGTCGACGCGATCACCAACGCCGGCACCATCGAGCCGTTCAAGCTGACCGACCTGGTCGTGCTCGCGTCCGTGGTCGGCGCCCAGTTCGGCGCCGGCGGCGGCGGCGAGGTGCAGAACGCGGTCGCGAAGCTCGCGCTGCAGGAGAAGTACGGCGTCGCGCAGGGTGAGAAGGTGTGGCAGAGCCTGCGTGCCGCGGACGACCCCGAGGCCGTGAAGACGCTGCACGACGGGCAGACCTTCGACTACGGCATGACGCCCGCGAACCCGCAGGGCGAAGCGTTGCCGGACAAGGGCTCGGTGACGAACCAGCAGCTCGTGTACGACCCCACCGGCTCGGCCTCCTCGGCGACGCCGGCGAAGGTGAACGTCCCCGCGCCCAAGGACCAGGAAGCCGCGCGCGGCATGTTCGACAACGGCGTGCTGCCGGGCGACATGATGACCGACAAGCACGGCATGTCCAACGCGCTCGTGGTGTCGGGCTCGAAGACAGCGAGTGGGCACCCGGTGGCCGTGTTCGGCCCGCAGACCGGGTATTTCGCGCCGCAGCTGCTCATGCTGCAGGAACTGCAGGGCCCGGGGATCAGCGCGCGCGGCGCCTCGTTCGCCGGCATCAGCATGTACGTGCTGCTGGGCCGCGGCCAGGACTACTCGTGGAGCGCGACCACCTCGGCGCAGGACATCATCGACACGTTCGCGCTGCCGTTGTGCGACCCGAGCGGCAAACCGGCCACAAAGGACTCGAACTACTACGTCTACCAGGGCCAGTGCCTGCCGATGGACACCGTGGAGCGCAAGAACTCCTGGACGCCGACGCTGGCCGACGGCACCGCGGCCGGCTCGTACACGCTGCGCAGTTATCGCACCAAGTACGGCCCGGTGACCAGCCGCGCGACGGTCGGCGGCAAACCGGTGGCGTACACCTCGCTGCGGTCCTCGTACTTCCACGAGGTGGACTCGCTGATCGGCTTCCAGGAGTTCAACGACCCGGACTTCATCCACTCCGCGTCGGACTTCGAAAAGGCCGCGAACGACGTCAACTTCACCTTCAACTGGTTCTACGCCGACTCGAAGGACGTCGCGTACTTCAACTCGGGCGCGAACCCGGTGCGCAACCCGACCGTCGACCCGATGATGCCGGTGTGGGGCGACAAGGGTTACGACTGGCAGGGCTGGAAGCCGGACGGCAACGTCGCGGCGTACACGCCGATGGCGCAGCACCCGCAGTCGATCAACCAGGACTACTACATCAGCTGGAACAACGCGCAGGCCAAGGGTTACGCGTCCGGCGGCGCCGACAAGTCCGCCGTGTACCGCGCGGACCTGCTCGACTCGCGGGTGAAGGCGCTGATCTCCAGCGGCACCAAGGTGACCCGGGTCAACCTGACCCAGGCCATGGAGGACGCGGCGCTGGCCGACCTGCGGGCGGAGAAGGTGCTGCCGTTGCTGCTCCAGGTGCTCGACAAGGCGCCGCTCACCGGCGCCGCGGCCGACGCCGAGGCGAAGCTGAAAGCCTGGATGGCCAACGGGCACCAGCGCGTCGAGTCCTCGGCGGGCAGCAAGACCTACAACGACGCCGACGCGATCCGGATCATGGACGCCTGGTGGCCGCTGCTGGTCACGAACGAGTTCAAGCCCGCGATGGGCGACGACGCGTTCACCGCGATGACCAACGTGCTGCAGATCAACGAAAGCCCGTCCGGGTTCCAGAACGAGACGCCGGGCAAGCACGTCGGGCAGCCGCACCAGGGCTCTTCGTTCCAGCACGGCTGGTGGGGCTACGTCAGCAAGGACATCCGCACGGTCCTCGGCCAGCCGGTCGCGGGCCCGCTGGGCGCGACGTTCTGCGGCGGCGGCAACCTGGACGCCTGCCGCACCGCGCTCGTCGACTCGCTGACGGCGGCCGCGGCGCAGCCCGCGAACACCGTCTACCCGGGTGACGCGGACTGCTCGGCCGGCGACCAGTGGTGCGCCGACAGCGTGATCCAGCGTCCGCTGGGCGGCATCACGCACGGCAAGATCAGCACCCAGAACCGCCCGACGTTCCAGCAGGTCGTCGAGTACGCGGCGCACCGCGGCGACAACGTTTCGAACCTCGCCGCGGGCAAGCCGGTCTCCGCGACCAGCGCCGAGACGGGCTTCTACCCCTCGCCCGCTTCGAACGCCGTCGACGGCAACCCGGCCACCCGATGGGCCAGCGACTGGAGCGACAACCAGTCGATCACCGTCGACCTCGGCTCGGTGCAGCAGGTGTCACGGGTGGTGCTGTCGTGGGAATCGGCGTACGCGAAGGGCTACAAGGTGCAGCTCTCCGCGGACGGCGAGTCCTGGCGTGACGCCGCGACGGTGACGGACGGCAACGGCGGCGTGGACAACGTGTCGTTCGCACCGTCGGACGCCCGCTTCGTGCGCGTCACGGGTGAGCAGCGCGGGACCAAGTACGGGTACTCGCTGTACGAGTTCGAGGTTTACGCGCACTGAACTGCCATTAAGGACTCCTTACCTACCTTCAGGGTAGGCAAGGAGTCCTTGACGGCGTCACGGGGAACCTAAGCGGCGGACCAGAAGGGATCGCGGCCGATGAAGGCGATCATCCTGGTCTGGACGTCGCTGTCCGCCGGCACCTCGACTCGGGGGCCGTACTGGCCCGACGAGCGCAACACGTCCTCCATCCCGGCCATCCCGCCGAGCAGGCCGGCGCAGAAGTCCGGGTCGAGCCGGTCGTCCTGGCCGGTCGCGCGGGCCAGGTCCCAGGTGTGCATGAAGACGTCGGCGGTATAGAACTGGTCGATCGCGCCGGGCAGCGGCAGGGTGCCGATGTGCGGGTTGCTGAGTTTCCGGTCGGCCGTCTCGGGATCGTCCAGCAACGCCTGCACGCCTTCGCTGTGCACTCGCCACGCGGCGACCGGGTCTTCGTCGGCCGAAGGCCCTTTGGGCAGCTCGATTCCCGCGCCCGCCGCGAGGAACGAGGGGAACCACTCGACCAGGTGCCGCACGACGTCGCGCGCCGCCCAGCCGTCGACCGGCGACGGGGCGTCCCAGTCCTGCGTGTCACGGACTCGTTCGGTGAACCGGCCGGCCACCTCGCGATGCCGCTCGGCCGGCTTTTCAGGCAGTGCCATCGCTCAACATCCCATCCAGTTTGGCGTAACCATCGTTGATGCCGACCTCCATGCCGGAGCGCAGGATCCCGTCCCGGGACTCGATGCTGTCCACAAGGGACTGTGTGCGCAGGCGCGTGCGGCCGTCGCCGAGGTCCTCGAACCACATCGTCTCCAGCGCGACGCCCTCGGGCTCGCCCTCGAACGTGAAGGTCTGCACGACCCGGTCCGGCCGCACCTCGTGGAAGCAGCCGTGGAAGCCGTACTCCACCCCGCGGACGACCGAGACGTAACGCCAGCTGCCGCCGGTGCGCGCGTCCCAGCGGTCGATCCGCGTGGTGGTGTTGTCGGGGCCGACCCACTTCGCGAACAGCTCGGGGTCGGTGTGGGCGCGGAAGAGGCGCTCGGGCGTCGTCGCGAAGTCACGCGTCATCCGGATCACCGGCAGGCTCGGATCGGCCTCGATCCTGGCCTCGACCATCTTGTCCATCTCGGTTTCCTTCCATTTCCGCCAGCACGGCGTCGAGCCGGCGGTAGCGCTGTTCGAACCGGCGGCGGTAGCGCTCGATCCAGCCGTCCATCAGGTCGAACACCTGGGCTTCGAGGCGCACCGGCCGGGGCTGCGGGCCCGGTGGCCTGCTGACGAGCCCGGCGTCCTCGAGCACCCGCAGGTGTTTGTAGACCGCCTGCAGCGAAATCCGGTACGGCTCGGCCAGCTGGCTCACGGTCGCGTCGCCGTCGGCCAGCCGGGCCACCATGTCGCGCCGGGTCGGGTCCGCCAGTGCGGCGAAGGTCTGGGACAGCGCGTCCGCGGTCATCTTCGCTCTCTTTCAACTTTGTGGTTGAAAGGACCATAGACCGACGGCGGCCGGTTTTCAATCTTTTGGTTGAAAGTTACGGTGAGCTGCATGGATGACTGGACTCCGCGCACCCGGGCGATCGCGGCCGGGCGGCCGCACGGCCCCGGCGAGCCGCTGAACACGCCGATCGTCGCGACGAGCACGTTCGAGGCCGGCGGGGACTCCGTGTACGCGCGGTCGGATGGGACCGCGACGTGGGCGGCGCTCGAGGAAGCCGTCGGCGCGCTGGAGGGCGGGCGCGCGTTCGCGTTCGCCTCCGGGGTGGCGACGTTGTCCGCGGTCCTGGACTCCTTGCCGGTCGGGTCGACCGTGGCGGTGCCGACCTTCAGTTACGCCGTCACCCGCGGGGCCTTGCAGCACGCGCAGAAACTCGGGCGGCTCACCGTCACCGAGCTGGAGCCCACCGACACGCAAGCGTGGATCGACTGCGGCGCCGACCTGTTGTGGCTCGAATCGCCGACGAACCCGACGCTCGACGTGATGGACATCGAGACCATTGCGAAGGCCGCGCGCGGACGGGTTGTCGTCGACAACACCTTCGCGACGCCGTTGCACCAGCAGCCGTTGAAGCTGGGCGCCGACGTCGTGGTGCACAGCGCGACGAAGCTGATCGGCGGCCACAGCGACCTGCTTCTCGGCATCGCCGTGGCGAAGGACGACGCTGTCGCCGAAGAACTGCGTGGGGCGCGTACGCGCATCGGCACCACACCGGGCGCGCTGGAGGCGTGGCTCGCGTTGCGCGGTCTGCGGACGCTGCCCGTGCGGCTCGCCGAGCAGGAGAAAACCGCCGCGCTGCTGGTATCCCGGCTTGCGGAGCACTCCGCCGTCACCAAGGTCCGGTACCCCGGTTTCGGGATGATGGTCGCGTTCGAACTGCCGGACGCCGAGGCTGCCGACCGCGTGTGCGCGTCGGTCCGGCTGATCCGCTCCGCGACGAGTCTGGGCGGCGTGGAAAGCCTGGTGGAACGGCGCGCGTGGCTGCCGGGCGAGGAACGCGTGCCCGCCGGGCTGATCCGGTTCAGCGTCGGCCTGGAAGACCCGGAAGACCTCTGGCGCGATCTACTGGCGGCGCTGGGCTGAATTCCGTCAACAATTCACCACCATTCGCTGACGGTCCGGAAACTGTTACAGTACAGGTACGAACCCCGGAGTTCCCCAGTTCCGACCCCCTTCATCGCCAGGTCGGCGGCGTTCGTTACGTTCTTTTACGGTGCTTTTAATCACTGGTCTAAACGTTTCCTTTAAGGACTGCTCCTCCGGCAGGATCAGCGGGCGCGGTGGGGGTCATCGCGCTTTCTTCTAGGGGAGACCAATTTGAAGAAGACGCTGGGCAGACTCGCGGGCGCCGTGCTCGCGGGCGCCCTGATCAGCCTTGCTGTCACGCCTTCGGCGCTGGCGCAGGACAACTCGGCGCCTGTGGCGACGACTTCGGAGGCCGCGCCGCCGACGTCGGACGCACCGGCCTCGGACGTGCCGGCACCCGGGCCGTCCACGGGCCAGTCCACTTCGGACACCCCGACCAGCTCGGGGCAGCCGTCGGACACCGGCACGCCGACGGGCAAGCCGACCGGCACCGGCGGGCCCACCAGCACCGGTGAGCCCACGAAGCCGACCAGCTCCCAGCCGGAGACCACCACCCCGGAGGAGCCGTACCAGGACGACATCGCGTACGGCGTCGACCTCGACGGCGGCCAGGGCATCTTCGTGATCGCCTGCGCCGCGGGCGAGCCGACCGGCGTTTCGTCGAACGACTTCGACGTCGTCGAGGGCCCGCACCAGGACGAGACCGACGGCCGTTACTGGGCCTGGCTCGTGAAGCGCCACGACGGTGCTTCGTTCGACGCCGGCAACGTCACCGCGTTCTGGACCTGCGGTGGCGACAAGGGCGGCGAGCAGCCGGTCCCGCCGGCGGGCGGCGCGGGCGCGGGTTCCGCGGGCACCACCGGTGGCCACGGCGACTCGCAGGTCAAGTACGCCCCCAAGGGCGGCGTCGAGACCGGCTTCGGCGGCATGGCCGCCTGATGACCAGGAAGTACGGGCAGGGCGCCGCGCTCGCGGGCGCCCTGCTCCTTTCCCTCACGCTGAGCGCTTGCGGCTCGGACGCCCCGGCGCCCGCCGCGAAGCCCCCGGCGTCGGTGCCGGTGACCAAGCCGTTTGTCGGGCTGCGGCCGACGTCGGTGGAGATCCCGAAGATCGGCGCGAAGTCCTCGCTGATCACCGTGCTGCCCAACAAGGACGGGCAGATCTCGGTGCCGTCGGTGAAAACGCCGATGCAGGCCGCCTGGTACCGCCTCTCGCCCGTGCCGGGTGACGTCGGGCCGGCGATCGTGCTCGGGCACGTCGACGGCAACCACCAGCCGGGCATCTTCTACAAGCTCAAGGACGTCAGCCCCGGCGACGAGGTCGACATCGAGCGCAGTGACGGCAAGAAGCTGAAGTTCGTGGTCGACCACAAGGACGAGGTCCCCAAGGACACGTTCCCGACGCAGGCGGTGTTCGGCAACTCCGACAAGCCGCAGCTGCGGCTGATCACCTGCGGCGGGGTGTTCGACCACGCCGAGCACAGTTACAAGGACAACATCGTGGTGTACGCCAACCTCGTCTCCTGAGTGCTCGTGAGTGTTCATGACGGTTAGAACCGGCATGAACACTCACGAGTCAGAGCAGGGGAGTGAGCAGGGCGCGCCGGTCTTCCGGCACGTACTCCACGTAGTTGTCGTACAGAGCCTGACGCGCGAGCCGCGCCGCCGACGCACCGTCGGCGGCGCGGACCGCTTCCAGCACCTCCGCGTGGTGCCGCAGCCAGGTCTCCATCAGCGACGTCCGGTCGGGCGCGTGGGAGAGCTTGTCCTCGATCAGCTCCAGGACCACCCCGCGCACCACCTCGCCGCTCACCACCAGCAGCGGGTTGCGTGACGTGCGCGCGATGGCGTCGTGGAACGCGACGTCCGCGCGGCTGAACTCCGCGTAGCCGTCGGCCGCGGCCATCGCCGCCAGCGCCGCATCCAAAGTGGACAGGTCGGCGTCCGTGCGCAGCTGGGCCGCGAGCAGGTGCGAGGAACCGTCCAGCACCATCCGGAACTGCAGCAGCTCCGCCAGCCCGACGTGTTCGGCGCGCGCGAGCCGGTGCATCGAACGCTGCAGCGCACCCGGCGAGGCCGCCAGCACCTCCGGCCCACGCGGATCCCCGGGGCGCGACCGGATCAGCTCGGCCGCCTGCAACACCCGCAGTGCCTCCCGCACCGTCGAACGGCCGACGCCGAACTGCGTCATCAGCTCGCGCTCACCGGGCAGCCGCTCACCGGGCTTGAGGCGCCCGCTGTACACGGCCTCCTCGATCTGCGCCACGATCCGCGCGTACGCGTGCACGGGCGCCACCGGCTCGAACTGCATCCCTTGACCTCGACGTCGTCTGGTGCGAACCTCTGGGCTACTGGTCAGACCAGTGTACCGAGCAGGAGGCGGAATGAAAGGCCGGATTCATGCCGCAGCACTGGCACTGCTGCTTGTCGTGTCCGGCTGCTCGGCGGGGTCCAGCGCGAGTGTGGCGAGCGGCCCGGACACGCTGTCGGTCGGCTTCACGGCCGAGCCCGCGAGCTTCGACTTCACCCACGCCGACGGCGCCGCCATCCCGCAAGCCTTGCTGTACAACGTCTACGAAGGCCTGGTGAAGCTCGACGCGAGCGGGCACGTCGTGCCGCTGCTCGCCAAGTCGTGGACCATCAGCCCGGACCGGAAGACCTACGACTTCCAGCTCCAGCCCGGCGTGAAGTTCAGCAACGGCGCGCCGTTCACCGCCGCCGACGTCAAGTTCTCGCTGCTGCGCGTGAAGACCGACTGGACGATCTCGGTCAAGTCCGCGATGGACGTGGTCGACCACGTGGACGTCGTCTCGCCCGAGCACGCGCGGGTGGTGCTGGCCAAGCCCAGCAACGGCTGGCTGTTCAGCCTGACCAGCCGGATCGGCGCGATGTTCAGCCCCACCGGCGTCGCCGACCTGGCGAACAAGCCGGTCGGCACCGGACCGTACGAGGTGGCGAGCCGGCGGCGCGGCGACTCCATCGTGCTGCAGGAGAACCCGGCGTACTGGGGCCGCAAACCCGCGTACCGCACCGTGGTGCTCAAGTACATCGCCGACCCGACCGCGCTCAACAACGCGCTGCTCAGCAACGGCATCGACGTGATCTCGTCGCTCACCTCGGCCGATTCGATCCTGCAGTTCCAGGGCGACACCCGGTTCACGGTGGTGCAGGGCACCACGAACAGCGAGGTCACGCTCGCGTTCAACAACAAGCGCGCGCCGTTGAACGACACCCGCGTGCGCCAGGCGCTGACCTACGCGATCGACCGGAAAGCCGTGCTGGACCTGGTCTTCAACGGTCGAGGCACGCTGATCGGCAGCATGGTCCCGCCGACCGACCCGTGGTACGAGGACCTGTCGAAGGTCTACCCGTACGACCCGGGGAAGGCGAAGCAGCTGCTCGCGCAGGCCAGCGTGAAGAACCTCAACCTGCGGCTGCGGATCCCGAACCTGCCGTACGCGGTGTCGGCCGCGCAGGTCGTGCAGTCGCAGCTGGCCGAGGTCGGGGTGGGGACCACGATCGAGACGCTCGACTTCCCGGCCGTGTGGCTCAAGCAGGTGTTCACCGACCACGACTACGACCTGTCGATCGTCCAGCACGTCGAGGCGCGCGACATCACCACGTTCGGCAAGCCGAGCTACTACTGGGGCTACGACAGCAAACGCGTCCAGCAGCTGCTCGCCGAGGCGGACAGCGGCACCACGGAACAGCAGGTCGCCGACATGAAGCTGGTCGCGCGCCAGCTCAACACCGACGCGGCCGCGGACTGGCTCTTCCTCTTCCCCAACGTGATCGTCGCGAAGACCAAGGTGACGGGCTTCGCGCCGAACCAGGTCAGCGAATCCTTCGACCTCACCGGATTGAGGCCGCGATGACCGTGAAGGTGCTGCGGCGAGTGCTGATCCTGGTGGTCAGCCTGCTCGTCGCGTCGATCGTGGTGTTCCTGTTCATGGCCGTGCTGCCCGGCGACCCGGCGCAGGTGGCGCTCGGCGTCAACGCGACGCCGGCGCTGCTCGCGAAGACGCGCGCGGAGTTCGGCATCGACCAGCCGCTGGTCACGCAGTACCTGCGCTGGATCGGCGGCGTGCTGCACGGCGACTTCGGCCGTTCGTACGTGACGCGCGACGCCATCGGGCCGCAGCTGCTCGACCGGCTCGGCGTGACGCTGTGGCTGGTCGGCGCGGGCATGGTCGTGGCGCTGGTGATCGCGGTCCCGGTGGGGACCTTCGCGGCCGTCCGGCATCGGAAACCCAGCGGTGTCACGGTTTCCGGGCTCTCGCAGATCGGCGTCGCGATCCCCGCGTTCCTCGCCGGGATCATCCTGGTGCAGATCTTCGCCGTGCAGCTGCGCTGGCTGCCCAGCGGCGGGTGGACGCCGCCGGACCAGAATCTGGGCGAGTTCCTGCGCGGGCTCGTGCTGCCCGCGCTGTCGCTCGGCCTGGTGCAGGGCGCGGTGCTCACGCGGTACGTCCGCTCGGCCGTGCTCGACACGCTCGGCCAGGACTACCTGCGCACCGCGCGGTCCAAGGGCCTGCTGCCGGGGCAGGCGCTGTTCCGGCACGGGCTGCGCAACGCGTCGGTCCCGGTGGTCACCGTGCTCGGCCTGCAACTGGCGACGCTGCTGATCGGCGCGGTGGTGGTGGAGCGCGTGTTCGTGCTGCCGGGCCTGGGCAGCCTGCTGCTGGACGCCGTCTCCTCGCGCGATCTGCTCACCGTGCAAGGGATCGTGCTGGTGCTCGTGGCCGGGGTGCTGCTGGTGAACTTCGTGGTGGACGTCCTCTACACGGTGCTCGACCCGAGGCTGCGGGGTTCGTGATGAAAACACGCAACGGGAACCTCGTGGTGGGCGGCGTGCTGGTCGCGCTGGTGGTGCTGGCCGCGCTGGTGTCGTTCGCCTGGACGCCGTACGACCCGGTGCAGGTCGACGCGCCGGACCGGCTGCTCGGCTTCAGCGGCTCGCACCTGTTCGGCACCGACAAGTTCGGCCGCGACGTGTTCAGCCAGGTCATGGTCGGCGCGCGCACCACGCTGTACGTCGGGGTGGTGGCGGTCGGCATCGCCGCGGTGATCGGGACGCCGCTGGGCGTGCTGGCGGGGCTGGCGCCGCGCTGGCTCGGCGAGTTCGTGATGCGGGTGAACGACCTGGTGCTCGCGTTTCCCGCACTGCTGTTGGCGATCATGTTCGGCGCGGTGTTCGGCGCCGACACGCTCACGGCCATGGTGGCGATCGGCATCGCGACCATCCCGTCGTTCGCCCGGATCGCGCGGTCCGGCACGTTGCAGATCAGCAGCAGCGAGTACGTGCTGGCGGCGCGTTCGGCCGGCCGGTCGCGGCTGAGCATCGCCGCGCGCCACGTGCTGCCGAACATCTCCGGCCTGCTGATCGTGCAGGCGTCGGTGTCGTTCGCGATCGCCGTGCTGGCCGAGGCGGCGCTGTCGTTCCTCGGCTTCGGCACCCGGCCGCCGACGCCGTCGTGGGGGCGGATGCTGCAGGAGTCGCAGGAATTGCTCACGGCGCACCCGCGGCTGGCGCTGGTGCCCGGCATCGCGATCGCCGTGGCCGTGCTCGGGTTCAACCTCCTGGGCGACGGCCTGCGCGACCGCCTCGACCCGCGATTGGCGGTCCGCGCATGACGCTGGCGGTGGAGCACCTGCGGGTCGCGGACCTGGTGCGCGACGTGTCGTTCGAGATCGGCGCCGGCGAGCGCGTCGGGCTGATCGGCGAGTCCGGCTCCGGGAAGTCGCTCACCGCGTTGTCGGTGATGGGGCTGCTGCCGGACGAGCTGTCCGCGTCCGGTTCCGTGCGGCTGAACGGGAAAGAGCTGCTGGGAGCGTCCGAAAAGGATCTTTCACGGCTGCGCGGCAACGGATTGTCGATGGTCTTCCAGGAGCCGATGACGGCGCTGAACCCGGTGATGCGCGTCGGACGGCAGGTCACCGAGCCGTTCCGGGTGCACGGCCGCCGCGGCCGGTCCGCCGAGGAGCTGCTGGCCGCCGTCGGGCTGCCCGGCACGGCACGCGCGTATCCGCATCAGCTTTCCGGCGGTCAGCGGCAGCGGGTGGTGCTCGCGATGGCGCTGGCCACCGACCCGTCGCTGCTGATCTGCGACGAGCCGACCACGGCGCTCGACGTCACCGTGCAGGCCCAGATCCTCGCCCTGATCCGGAGTTCGCTGCCCGCCGAGAGCGCCCTGCTGTTCATCACGCACGACCTCGCGGTGGTCGCGTCGGTCTGCGAGCGGGTGCTGGTGATGCTGGACGGCGAGATCGTCGAGCACGGTTCCACCCGCTCGGTGCTGACGGCGCCAAAGCATGAGTACACGCGGCGGCTGCTGGACGCTTCGGATCTCGAGGCAGTTGGGGGGTCCAGGGGGGCTCGTCCCCCGGCCGGGGCCTGGGGCTCGGCCCCAGAGGACGGAGCACGGCGATGAGCGCGTTGATCGAGGTCCGCGACCTGGAACGGCGCTATGCCCGGCGTGACGTGCACGCGTTGCGCGGGGTGAGCTTCGACGTCGAGGCCGGGCAACGGTTCGGCGTGGTCGGCGAGTCCGGCTCGGGCAAGTCCACCCTGGTCCGGCTGCTGGCCGCGCTGGACCGGCCGACCGCGGGCACGGTGTCGTTCCAGGGCCGGCGGATCGACGACCAGCCCGAGCGTCGGCTGGGGTTTCTGCGGTCGGAGCTGCAGATCGTCTTCCAGGACCCGATGGGCTCGCTGGACCCGCGGATGCGTGTCCGCGACATCGTCTCCGAGCCGCTGGGCCATCGTGACCCCGCGCGCGTCGCGGAATTGCTCGACGCCGTCGGGCTGCCCGCCGAGGCGGCCATGCGGTACCCGCACCAGTTTTCCGGCGGCCAGCGGCAGCGGATCTCGATCGCCCGGGCGCTCGCGCCGAGCCCGCGCGTGCTGCTCGCGGACGAGCCGGTGAGCGCGCTGGACGTCTCCGTGCGCGCGCAGATCCTCGACCTGCTGGCGCGGCTGGTCGCGGAGTATTCGCTGACGCTGGTGTTCGTGTCCCACGACCTCGGCGTGGTGCGCCACGTGTGTGACCGCGTCGCGGTGATGCGGCGCGGAGAGATCGTCGAGATCGGCGACGTGGAGGAGGTCTACGACGCGCCGAAGCACGAGTACACCCGCGAGCTGCTGGCGGCCGCGCCGAACCTGCGCGCCGAGCTGGCTGCGCTTTCCGGGGTCGAACCCCGGACCCCAGCCGGGGGACAAGCCCCCCTGGACCCCCCAAAGGCTGGAGGAGGAGACAGCGATGCCTGACTACCCCGAAGGCCTGCCGATCGGCTCCGGCTGGGTGTCCACTATGGATCATTCGGACGTCGTTTTCCCTTATGACGGCAGTGTGATCGGCTCCGCGCCGGTCGGCACGGTTTCGCTGGCCGCGCAGGCGATCGACGAGGCGGTGGCCGTGAAACGGGAGGTGGGGGCGCTGCCGTCGCGGACTCGGCGGACGTTGCTGAACGACGTCGCCGCCGCATTGCGCTCCCGTCGTGAGGAATTCGAACAGCTGCTGGTCCTGGAGACCGGGAAGCCGCTGGTGGACTGCCGGGTCGAGGTCGCGCGCACGATCGTCACGTGGGAGGCGGCGGCCGAAGAGGTGTCGCGGCTGCACGGCGAGACGGTGCCGCTGGACCTCCTGCCGAGCGGTGACGGCCTGGTCGGGTTCTGGAAACGCAAGCCGATCGGCGTGGTCGTCGGGATCGCCGGCTTCAACTACCCGCTGCTGCTGGCTTCGCACAAGATCGCGCCGGCCATCGCGGCCGGCTGCCCGGTGGTCGTCAAGCCGGCGCCGCAGACGCCGCTGGCCACGCTCTGGCTGGTGCACCTGGTCCGCAGTGCGACCTCGGTGCCGTCGATGGTCCAGCTGGTGACCGGTGACGCGGCGGTCGGCTCCGCGCTGGTGACCGATCGGCGCGTCGGCGCGGTGTCGTTCACCGGCTCGGCGGCCGTGGGACACCGGATCGCGCGCGACGCGGCACCCACGAAAACGTTGCTGGAGCTGGGTTCCAACGCGGCCTTGGTGGTGGCCGAGGACGCAGACCTCGAAGCGGCGGCGGACGCCGTGCTGCGCGGCGGGTTCTACGCGTCCGGCCAGGCCTGCATCTCGGTGCAACGGGTGCTGGTGGTGGCGTCGGTCGCCGAGGAGTTCACCGCGAAGGTGCTCGCGCGGCTCGGCGAGGTGCTCACGGGCGATCCTCGGCTGTCCGAGACGCGGGTGTCGGCGCTGATCGACCGGCGCTCGACCGAGCGGGTGCGGGAGTGGGTCGACAAAGCGACGGCCGCGGGCGCTCGTGTGCTGGCCGGCGGGTCGCTGCGTGAGGGCGTGCTGGAGCCGACCGTGCTCGCGGACGTGCCCGACGGCGTCGAGTGCTGGGACGAGGAGGTCTTCGCCCCGGTCGTCTGCCTGCGCACGGTGTCCGATGTGGACGAAGCGTTCGCCGCCGTCAACGCGTCGCGCTACGGGCTGCACGCCGCGGTGTTCAGCCGGTCGCTGCGCACGGCTTTCCGGGCCCTGGACGAGCTGGAGGTGGGTGGGGTGATCGTGAACGAGGTGCCGGGGTTCCGGTCCGACACGATGCCGTACGGCGGGGTCAAGGACTCCGGCATCGGCCGTGAGGGGCCGCGGTTCGCCGTGGAGGAGCTGACCGTGACGCGGATGGCGGTGCTTCGGCCGTGACGGACTACGCGAACCTGTTCCGGCTGGACGGCCGCCGGGCCGTGGTGCTGGGCGGCGGCAGCGGGATCGGCCGCGAGGCCGCGCGGGCGCTCGCGGCGCAAGGTGCCCAGGTGATCTGTGCGGACCGTGATGTCGAGGCCGCCCGCGAGACCGGCGTCGACGAGGCGTACGAGATCGACCTGCTGGACCCCGGCGCAGTGGCGCGGGCGGCGTCGGAGCTGGGCGAGCTGGACATCGTGGTGCTGACGGCCGCGATGAACGTGCGCAAGCGGCTGCTGGACTACACCCGCGAGGAGTTCGACCGGGTGCTGGCGCTGAACCTCGGGGCGACGTTCGAGGTGGTGCGCGCGTTCGGCGCGGGCATGGTGGAGCGAGGACGGGGAAGCATCATCGGCTTTTCGTCGATCCGCGGCACGACCGTCGAGCCCGGCCAGGGACCGTACGCGGCGACGAAAGCCGGGCTGGTGCAGCTGTTCCGGACGGCCGCGGCGGAGTTCGGACCGTCCGGCGTGCGGGTGAACGCGATCGCGCCGGGTGTCGTCGAGACGCCGTTGACCTCGCAGATCAAGGCGAACCCGGACTGGTACGACGCGTACGCGACGAAGGGCGCGCTCGGCCGCTGGGCGCGCGCGGACGAGTTGGCCGGCGCCGTCGTGTACCTCGCTTCGGACGCTTCGACGTTCGTCACGGGCTCCGTGCTGGCTGTCGACGGAGGCTGGACCGCGGTTGACGGCCGCTTCGAACCGCCTGCTTCATGAATCGGAGGCTTTGCTGATGACCGAGTTGGCTGATCTGACCGCTGTTGAGCTGGTGACGGGCTACCGCGCCGGGACGCTGTCGCCGGTCGAGGTAACCGAAGCCGTCCTCACGCGTGTCGAGGCGCGAGAGCCGGAGCTGCGCGCGTTGTACGCGTACGACGCTTCGTCGGCGCGCGAAGCCGCGAAGGCGTCCGAGGCGCGTTGGCAGGCCGGCTCGCCGCTCGGGCCGATCGACGGCGTTCCGTTGACCCTGAAGGAAAACATCGCGACGCGGGGTACCGCCGTGCCGTTGGGGACCGCCGCGACCACGTTGACCCCGGCAGTTGCCGACGCCCCGGCCGCGGCGCGCGTGCGTGAGTCCGGCGGGGTCCTGCTGGCCAAGACGACCATGCCGGACTACGGGATGCTGACGTCCGGCCTGTCGAGCTTCCATCCGGCGTCGCGGAACCCGTGGGACCTCTCGCGCACGCCGGGAGGCTCCAGCGCCGGTGCCGCCGCCGCGGCCGCGGCGGGCTACGGGCCCCTGCACGTCGGCACCGACATCGGCGGCTCGATCCGCCTGCCCGCCGGTTGGTGCGGCCTGGTCGGGCTGAAGCCGAGCTTCGGCCGGGTGCCGGTGGACCCGCCGTTCCTCGGCCGGGTGGCCGGGCCGCTGACCAGGACCGTCGCGGACACGGCGCTGCTGATGGGCGTGCTGTCGGCGCCGGACCCGCGCGATCACCTGAGCCTGCCGTTCGAACCGCTCGACTGGTCGCTTTCGGACGCGCGGCTCGACGGCCTGCGCGTCGGCCTGCACCTGGACGCGGGCGTCGGCCTGCCGGTGGAGCCGGACATCCTCGAGGCGGTGACGGCCGCCGCGCGCGTGTTCGAGGCCGCGGGCGCCGTCGTGGAGCCGGTGGCGCCGTTCCTGCGCCGCGAACTGCTGGACGGCCTGGACACGTTCTGGCGCGTGCGGGCCTGGTCGGACCTGTCGGCCCTGCCGGAGTCCCGACGCGCCCAGGTCTTGCCCTACATCGCCCAGTGGGCGGCCGGCGGCGCGGACGAGTCCGGAGTGGACACTTACCGCGGCTTCGCCTGCATCGACACGATCAGCGTCGAAACCCTGCGCGCCACCGCCCCGTACGACCTCGTGCTGTCCCCGACCTGCGCCGTCTCGGCCCCACCGTACGACTGGGCCTCGCCGACGAACGACCCGGCGCGGCCGTTCGAGCACATCGCGTTCACCGTGCCGTACAACATGTCCGGCCAACCGGCGGTCGCCCTGAACTGCGGTTATACCGGGGAGGGGCAGCCGATCGGGCTTCAGATCGCGGGGCCCCGCTTCGCCGACGTGGCGGTCCTGCGGGCGGCTGCGGCGTATGAAGAGCTGCGGCCGGAGCAGCGGGAGTGGCCGGTCAGCTGATTTGCCCCGCTCTCACGTTGAGGTGGGCGAGCCACTGGTCCAGGTGCGGGCATTCGGCGCGGAGCGCTTCGATGCCGAGATCGGCGAGGGCGAGCGGGCCGTCGTTCGTCTTCGAGTAGACGTCGCAGTACCTCAACAGCCGCTTCGACGGTGCGGTGTCCGGGCCGTCGTTCACCAGCTCGGGTCCGCCCGCAGCGTGGACGTCGCTCCGCAGGCGCTCGGTCAGGCCGGGCACCGGCAGGATCCAGCCGAGCTGGTCGGCCGCCGCGAAGACCCAGGTTTCGAGTTCGTGCAGGATGAGATGGGGAACGAACCGGGGGTCGTCGATCGTGGCCGACAACGCGGCCTCGACGTGTTCCACGCGCCGGCGCGCACTTCCTTCGGGCCGGGAGGACATGCCCGGGCTGTCGGCCGGGAACGCGTAGTAGTCGAAGAGAGTCGTCAGCAAGTGCAGTCGGTGTTGCCCAGCAAGAGCTTGATATCGCGCTCGAGCTTCGCCCAGCTGCTCACGCCGCCTTTGTGGCTGGCGCCGGAGGCCGGCCGTTTGGTGGCGACGATCGACTGCGTCACCGTCCAGCCGCGATCCCGTAAGTGCGGCTCCAGCACATTGTTGACGACGATCTCCTCAGTCTGCCCTTCGACGAGGAGGTGCAGCCGGCGGTACCCGGTGTTCATGCCCGGCCGGAGTCCTCTCGAGCCGGACGGCCGCCGAGCACGTTCTTCTCCCACAGCTCCCCGAGCGAGTACTCGGACAGCCAGGTCTGCAAGGTGCCGGGGTCCGGACGGCTGAACTCCGACGCCCCGTCCTTGCGTTCGACGACGATCAGCTGGTCCACATCGAACTGGTTCATCAGCGTCACGGACTGGGTCGCGATCAGGACCTGACTCCGCGCGGCCGCCTGCGTGAGCAGCCCGGCCAGCTGCACGATCGCGAACGGGTGGAGCCCGAGCTCCGGCTCGTCGAGCACGACCAGCGCGGGAAGGTCCGGCTGCAGCAGCAGAGTCGCCAGGCAGATGAACCGGAGTGTGCCGTCGGACAGCTGGTTGGCGGAGAACACGGCATCGGAGTCCTGCTGGCGCCAACGGAGCCGGACCCGATCCGATTTCTCGGGCTGCAGCACGAATTTCCGGAAGAACGGGGCCACCAGTCCGACGGCGCCCACGATGCGCCGGTAGGCGGCCTGCTCACTGGGCTCGTCGCTGTCCTGGAGCCGGAGCAGGTACGCGGCCAGATTGCCCGCGTCCTTGCCGAGGGCGAGGTTGTCCGCCGTCGGGACCAGCCGCTTGACCGGGGCGTCGGCGCTGGTGTCGTGGAAGTGGAAGACCTTGCAGCCCTTGAGCAGCTCGATGACGTGGGAAGCGATGCGTCCTGGTTGCTCCGTCGCCTCGCCGGAGAGCTTCGATTCCCGGTGTCCTTGCCCGAGCACGTGGTTGTAGGGCCGGTCGTAGCCGTCTGCCTGGAAGTAGGTCACTTCCCGTTCGAAGATGAGCTCGTCGTTGGCCGCGGGAACGAGACTGGCCTCGTACGCGTTCGGATCCGCGTCCAGCTGAAGATGGATCCGAGCCGTGGCGTCGCCGTTGTTCAGCAGCGCGGAGGCGCCGCCGTTGAGTCCGACGAACAGGCCCAGCTCGCTGTCCACGATCCGGCCCAGCAGTTCGAGCGCCTGCACGAAGTTGCTCTTGCCGGCGCCGTTCGCGCCGACCAGGATGTTGAGCCGGCCGAGATCGACGGTCGCCGAACGGATCGAGGTGAATCCCTCGATCCGGATCTGCTTGAGCGGCTGTCTGGCCATGGCCCCACCTTACGGCGGACCACCGACATCCGCGCCGAGCCGACTCAGTCCCCGACTGCCTCAGCCAACGCGAGCACCCGCCGAGCCTCCTCCACGTGAAGGTTCTCGATCATCCGCCCATCCACCGTCACCACACCCCGACCGGCCACCCGCGCTTCGTCAAACGCCGCGATGATGCGCCGCGACCGATCAATCTCCTCCGCGGACGGCGCGAACACCCGATTGCAAGGTTCGACCTGTGACGGGTGGATCAGAGTCTTCCCGTCGAAGCCGTACTCGCGGCCCTGGCGGCATTCGGCCTCGAAGCCTTCGAGGTCTTTCACGTTGTTGTAAACGCCGTCGAGGATCACCTTGTCCGTGGCGCGCGCGGCGAGCAGGCACAGCGAAAGTCCCGCCAGCAGCGGGCCGCGGCCGGGGACGAACTCGGCGTGCAGTTCCTTCGCCAGGTCGTTCGTGCCCATCACCAGCACGGTCAAGCGCTCGGACGCCGCGGCGATTTCCGCGGCGTGCAGCATCGCGACGGGGGTTTCGAGCATCGCCCAGATCTTCGTGTGGTCCGGGGCTCCGCCGAGTTCCAGCGCGCGCTCGATGTTGTGCACCTCGCTCGCCGAGTTCACCTTCGGGACCACCACGGCGGCCGGGCCGGCGGCAGCGGCGGCGCGCAGGTCCGCGTCGTGCCACTCCGTCTCCAGCCCGTTGACGCGAATGGTCACCTCGCGCTTGCCGTACGAGCCCGAAGCGGCGGCTTCGCAGACGCGAGTACGCGCCGCCTCCTTGGCGTCCGGGGCGACGGCGTCCTCGAGATCCAGGATCAGCGCGTCGGCCGGCAGGGTCTTGGCCTTTTCCAGCGCACGCTCGTTCGCGCCCGGCATGTAGAGCACGGAGCGCCGCGGCTGCAGGGACGAGGTCATGACTGGGACTCCTTGGTTGCGGCGTCGTAGGCGGCGGCCAGCTCGGGGTCGTCGGCGGCCAGTTCTTCGGCCAGCTCCGCGACCACGCGGCACTGCTTCACCGAGGCGTCGTCCTGCATCTTGCCGTCGATCATCACCGCGCCGGTGCCGTCGCCCATCTCGGCGATCACGCGCCGGGCCCAGGCCACATCGGACGGAGACGGCGAGAACACCCGCTTCGCGATGTCGATCTGCACCGGGTGCAGGCTCCACGCGCCGACGCAGCCGAGCAGGAACGCGTTGCGGAACTGGTCCTCGCAGGCCACCACGTCGCGGATGTCCCCGAACGGCCCGTAGTACGGCAGGATCCCGTGCATCGCGCAGGCGTCGACCATCCGCGCGACCGTGTAGTGCCACAGGTCCTGCTGGTACGTCGTGCGGCCCTCGGTCAGGTCGTCGCCCACCGGGTCGGTGCGCACGAGATAGCCGGGGTGGCCGCCGCCGACGCGCGTGGTCTTCATCCGGCGGCTCGCCGCCAGGTCCGCCGGGCCCAGCGAAATGCCCTGCATGCGCGGCGACGCGCCGGCGATCTCCTCGACATTCGCCACCCCGCTCGCGGTCTCCAGGATCGCGTGCACCAGCAGCGGTTTCGTCAGCCCGGCGCGCGCCTCCAGCTGGGCCAGCAGCCGGTCGGCGTAGTGGATGTCCTGCGCGCCCTCGACCTTCGGCACCATGATCACGTCGAGCTTGTCGCCGATCTCGGTGACCAGCGTGACCAGGTCGTCGAGCACCCACGGCGAGTCGAGGCTGTTCACGCGCGTCCACAGCTGCGTGCGGCCGAAGTCGGTGGCCTTCGCGATCGAGACGAGCCCGGCGCGCGCGGCCTCCTTGCGGTCGGCGCGCACGGCGTCCTCGAGGTTGCCGAGCAGGACGTCGGTCTTCTTCGCCAGGTCCGGCACCTTCGCGGCCATCTTCTCGTTGCCCGGGTCGAAGAAGTGGATCATGCGCGACGGGCGGAACGGGATCTGCCGCGGCGGTTCGGGCGCCCCGAGGGCGAGCGGGGCGAAGAAGTCCTTCGGCGAGCGCATCGTGGGGTCCTCCCGGGCGTGACTTGACCGACGAGTAACCCTAAACCCCGGGGGCCCGGGGACCGCTGCGGCGAAGCTCACCGTCGCCCAGGCGGCAGCCGTGCTACCTGCGGCGTCCACTGTGGAACCGTCTTCGGTTGAGCCGAACGGTCTAACCCGCTGGACCCTTTGCCACGCTGGGGAACCCCACCACTGGTAGCCACGCGAGGGCGGTCCGTAACGCCACTCACCTCCGTCTCACTCGGTTGGCCGCACGGTCGGGCTGAAGTCGGACGACCGCCCGCCGACCGGTCACCGACCGCTGAGCGCCGCCGATCGCAGTCACCATCGCTACCCGAAGACCCCGCGCTGCCGCACTGGTAGTCAGGTCATGTGCCGGTTTCACCAGGCACGCAGGGGTACAGGTTGTTGAAGGAGGCGGACTCGTGGCGGCTACACCTCAGAACACCGAGAGCTCGACGGTCGCCGGTGGCGCGAAGCGCAGCCGGTCGATGCCGAGCCGGGTGGTGCCGCCGATCGAGCTCCCCGCGAGCGTCGAGGAGCTGGCGCACAAGGCCGCGGCCCTGCTGGGCTGGAACGGCATCGTGCTGCCGGCGACGACACTGCTCGGCCGCAAGGTCAGCATCGTCGCCAAGCTCCGGACCGACGTGCACGCGGAGCGGATCGCGATGGGTGTCGGTCCCGTCTCGGACCGCGCCACCGTCGACACCTGGACTTGGCCAGAGCTGGCCGCGACCGCACCCGCGCCGGCCGCCGAGATCATCGGTGTCCTCGCGGTCGCCCGGCACTGGCGGACCGCGATGGCCTCAGCGGTTCCGTTCGCACGTTACGGCGAGGCCGCGATGGTTCTGCCATCGCCCGCCGTGCTGACGGAGGACTACGTCGCGAACTGCCTGCCGCGTTCGCGCGCGTACGGCCTCGCGATCGTGACCGCCGATCCCAACGCGATGATCGACCTCGACCTCGAGGGCCACAACGAGCGCATGCTGCTCGACGAGGACCCGGTGTCGCGCTGGGTCAACGAGATGGCCTACGACCAGCTGCTGCGCGCGTCGGAGACGCCGGCCGCCGTCGACTGAGCCGTCCGGTCCCGATCGGACTAGCCTCGGGCTCATGCGAGTCGTCATTGCCGGTGGACACGGTCAGATCGCCCTTCGCCTCGAGAAGCTCCTGTCCGAACGGGGTGATCAGGCGGCGGGCATCGTCCGCAACCCGGATCACGAAGCGGACCTGATCGCGGTCGGCGCCGAGACCGTGGTGCTGGACCTGGAGAAGTCCGATGTGGACGCCGTCGCCGCGGTGCTCGAGGGTGCCGACGCGGCGGTGTTCGCCGCCGGCGCCGGCCCGGGCAGCGGCGACGCCCGCAAGGACACCGTGGACCGTGGTGCCGCGGCGCTGTTCGCGGACGCGGCCGAGCGCGCGGACGTCCGCCGGTTCATCCAGGTCGGCTCCATGGGCGCGGACAACGCCGACGCCCCGGGCCTCGACCCCACTTTCGCCGTCTACCTCCGGGCCAAGAAGGCCGCCGAGGACGACCTGCGCGGCCGTGATCTCGACTGGACCATCCTGCGTCCCGGCGGGCTCACCAACGAATCGGGCACCGGGCTGGTCAAGCTCGCGGACCACACGGGACGCGGCAGCGTGCCGCGAGAGGACGTCGCGGCCACGCTCGTCGGACTGCTCGACGCACCCGCCACCGCACGCCGCACGTTGGAGCTGATCTCCGGCGAGACGCCCGTCAACGAGGCGATCTCGGCGGTCTGAGCTGGTCCTCCTAGGATGAGCTCGGCATCGGCGGACAACGCGAAACGGGGAACGTCCTTGCGGGACATCGCGGTTTTCAGTGGCAGTGCCCATCCCGAGCTCGCGGCGGAGATCTGCACCCACCTCGGCGTGCCGCTGCACCCCGTCCAGGTCGACCGGTTCGCCAACGACTGCCTCCAGGTCCAGCTCCAGGCGAACTGCCGCGAGCGGGACGTGTTCCTGATCCAGCCGTTGGTCAAGCCGGTGCAGGAGAACCTCGTCGAGCTGCTGCTGATGCTCGACGCCGCGCGGGGCGCTTCGGCCGCGCGCACCACCGTCGTCATGCCGCACTACGCGTACGCGCGTTCCGACAAGAAGGACGCTTCGCGGATCTCCATCGGCGGCCGGCTCGTCGCCGACCTGATGGTCACCGCGGGGGCGAACCGCGTGCTGGCGATGACCCTGCACTCGCCGCAGGTCCACGGCTTCTTCAGCGTGCCCGTCGACCACCTGCACGCGCTGAGCGAGCTGGCGCGGCACTTCCGCCAGTACGACCTCTCCCACACCACCGTGGTCTCGCCCGACCTGGGCAACGCCAAGGAGGCGGCGCATTTCGCGCGGCTGCTCGGCGTTCAGGTCGCGGCCGGGGCGAAGCAGCGTTACGCCGACGACCGCGTCGAGATCACGTCGGTGATCGGCGAGATCACCGGCCGGGACGTGATCGTGCTCGACGACGAGATCGCGCGCGGCAGCACCGTGCTGGAGCTGCTCGACCGGCTGCGGGAGCTGAAGCCGCGCTCGATCCGCGTCGCCTGCACCCACGGGCTGTTCGCGGACAAGGCGCTGGACCGGATCGGCGGCCAGGAGGACGTGCTCGAGATCGTCTGCACCAACACGGTGCCGGTGCCGGTCGAGGAGCGCACCGACAAGCTGCGGATCCTCTCGATCGCGCCGGCCATGGCCGAGGCGATGCGCCGGATCCACAATGGCGAGTCGGTCAGCTCGCTCTTCGAGCCGGTCTGATCAGCGGCCTAGCACCCGGTCCAGGTAGGTGTTGGTGAACGTCCCGGTCGGGTCGTTTTCCTTGCGCACAGCCAAGAAGTCGTCAAAACGCGGGTAACGCGTGCGCAGCGTCGCGGCGTCCAGGTCGTGCATCTTGCCCCAATGCGGGCGTCCGCCGACCTCGGCGACGATCGCCGCGAAGCCGTCGAAGTACTCGCGATACGGCATGCCGACGAACTGGTGGATGGCGATGTAGGCGGAGTCGCGGCCGTGCGCGGTCGAGAGCCAGATGTCGTCGGCGGCGGCGACCCGCACCTCCACCGGGAACATCACCGGGTTCTCCAGCCGCGGCACCAGCGCGCGCAACTCGGCGAGCACGTCGTGCAGTGACTCGCGGGGGATCGCGTACTCGGACTCCACGAACCGCACGCCGCGGTGCGTCACGAAAACACGGTGCGAGAGGTCGGCGTACTCGCGCGCCGAAAGCACCTGCGCCGCGAACCCGCCGAGCGGCTGCACGAGCTTGGGCACGGCGCGGCCCAGCCGGCAGATGCCGCCGAACGCGATGTTCTCCGTCAGCTCGTAGTCCACGAACTGCTTGAGCCTCGACAACGGCTTGCGCTCGGCGTCCAGCGGCAGCCGGTTGTTGCGCTTGACCAGCGCGTTTTTGCCGTACGGGAACCAATAGAACTCGAAGTGGTCGTTCGCCGCCGCGAACTCGTCGAAGCCCTCGAGCACCTGCTCCAGCGGCTCCGGCCGCTCCTGCGCGGACAACACGAACGAGGGTTCACACTGCAGGGTGACGCTGGTGATCACGCCGAGGGCGCCGAGGCCGACGCGGGCGGCGTTGAACAGGTCCGGCCGCTCGTCCGCGGAGCAGGTGGCCACGGTGCCGTCGGCGAGCACCAGCTGGAGCGCGGTGATCTGCGTGGAGATGCCGCCGAAGCGCGCGCCGGTGCCGTGGGTGCCGGTCGAGATCGCGCCGGCCACGGTCTGCGCGTCGATGTCGCCGAGGTTCGTCATGGCCAGGCCGAGCGCGTCGAGTTCGGCGTTGACCTGCTTGAGTGTCGTGCCGGCGCGGACCGTGACCTGGTGCGTGGTCAGGTCGGCCTGCTCGATGCCGGTCAGGTTCCGGAGGTCGAGCGCGTCGGATTCGGCGACGGCGATCGCGGTGAAGGAGTGGCCGCTGCCGCGGGGGCGGACGCGGCGGCCCGCCTCGGTGACGCCGCGAACGACGTCGGCGACCTCGGCTGTGCTGCGGGGCTGGTGCACCCGCAGCGGAGTCGCCTTCGCCGTGCCGGCCCAGTTGCTCCACGGAGTCATGCGCGCACCTGTTCGTCCTTCAGGAGTGTGCCCCTACGGTAGTTGCCGAAACAGTAAGTGAATAGGATTCGCGTTTCAAGCGTCATTGTCGTACCGTAAGCCTGGTGACCACCTCTCCGAACGGGTACGACCTCGCGACGAAGGACCTCGATCCGCCGTTCGCCATCGTCGACCTGGACGCGTTCGACGCGAACGCCGACGACCTGCTGCGCCGTGCGGCGGGCAAGCCGATCCGGGTGGTCAGCAAGTCGGTGCGCTGCCGGGCCCTGCTCGACCGGGTACTCGCGCGCGACGGCTTCGAGGGCCTGATGTGCTACTCGCTCGCCGAAGCGGTCTGGCACGTGGAGCAGGGCACGACGGACGACATCGTCGTCGCGTACCCGACGGCGGACCACGGTGCGCTGCGCCGCCTCGCCGAGAACGACGCGGCCCGCGCGGCGATCACGATCATGGTCGACTCGGCCGCGCACCTGGACCTGGTCGACGCGGCGCTCGGCCACGGGCACCCGGACATCCGCGTCTGCCTGGAGCTGGACGCGTCGTGGCGGCCCCTGCCCGGCGTGCACGTCGGCACCCGGCGCTCGCCGTTGTTCACCGTGAAACAAGCGGTCGCGTTCGCGCGTGAAGTGGTGAAGCGGCCGGGTTTTGTCCTCGCGGGCCTGATGGCGTACGAGGGTCAGATCGCCGGCCTCGGCGACAACGCGGGCAACAGCTTGAACAACGCGGTGATCGCGTGGATGCACCGTCGCTCGGCGGCCGAGCTGGCGCGTCGCCGGGGCGCGGTGGTGCGCGCCGTGCGTGAGGTCGCGGACCTCGAATTCGTCAACGGCGGCGGCACGGGCAGCATCGAGACGACGGGCGCGGAGGACGTCGTCACGGAGATCGCCGCGGGCTCGGGCCTGGTGGCCCCCACGCTGTTCGACGGGTACTCCCGCTTCCACCCGCGTCCCGCGGCGCTGTTCGCGCTGCCGGTGGTCCGCCGCCCCGCTCGTGACGTCGCGACGCTGTTTTCGGGCGGCTACATAGCTTCCGGCCCGACCGGCCCTTCGCGTGTGCCTTCGCCGTACCTGCCGGCCGGGTTGAAGCTGCTGGGCTTCGAAGGCGCCGGCGAGGTCCAGACGCCGGTCTCGGGGGCGGCCGCGCGCACGCTGCGGCTGGGCGACCGGGTGTGGCTCCGCCACGCCAAGGCAGGCGAGCTGGCCGAGCGCTTCACCGACTACCACCTGGTGCGGGGCAACGAGGTCGACCAGACTGTGCCGACCTACCGGGGCGAGCGGCAGAACTTCGGCTGAACATATCGTCTGGATAAGGAGATCTGTTTATCCAGACGGAAAGACCGATCCGGCTTACTGATCATGACCGCGGACAGCGGTTGGCGAACTCAGTCAGACGGAAAGGAATTTCTCATGTCTTCGGTTCTTCGCAGGATGGCCCTCGTCGTCGCCGGCACGGCCGTGATGGTCGGCATCGGCAGCTCCGCGGCCTTCGCCGCCACCGGTGGCCAGCCCGTCGGCGGTCCCGCCGGCAGCCACCCCACCGCCGGGCATCCGCCGGTGGCCTGCTCGATCACCCTGCCGGTCCTGCCGGGCACCCCGAGCGTGCCGGCCCAGCCGGTCCACACCGGGCCGGCCAAGCCGGTTCCCCCGGGCACGCCGGGCGTCCCGGCCCAGCCGGTCGGCTGCTGGATCCTCCCGTCGGTGCCCGGCGCCCCGGGCGCGCCGGCCACGCCGATCGGTCAGCAGAAGTAGCCGAACGCGGACGGCTCAAGGGGTACCGGAATCCTTCCGGTGCCCCTCGCGCCTCATTCCCCGAACTTGCTCGCCAGGTAGCCCTTCACCACGTCTTTCGCCTCCGCCACGATCCGCTCGTCGCCCTGCGGGTCCCGGCGGAAGGCCAGTTTCAGCAGCGCGTCCGCGGTCTCGTTGGCGATCGCGATGGCGAACCGCAGCTCCTCGGCCGGGCGGTCGACCTGCGCGCTCAGGATCTCCACCAGCGAGTCGACGATCACGGAGTTGTTGTCCCGCTCCTCGTCCAGCAGCTGCAGGTCGATCACGTCACCGAAGTGGACCTTCGAGAAACCCGGGATCTCCCGGTGCATCCGCAGGTAGATGTCCAGCACGGAGTCGACGATGTTCCACCAGTGCTCCGGGCTCAGCTCCTGCAGCCGCTCGTTCACCGCGGCCACGAAACGCTCCAGGTTCCGCTGGGTCAGCGCCTGGACGACGGCCCGTTTGTCCGGGAAGAACTGGTACAGCGAGCCGACCGCGACGCTGGCCCGCTTCGCGATGAGGGTGGTCGTGAGCGCGTCGTAGCCGAGCTCGTCGATCAGCTCGGCGCTGGCGTCCAGCATCTGCTCCACCCGCTTGGCGCTGCGCTGCTGCACGGGCTTGCGCCGGAGGGGAGTGGGCTCCGCCTGGGTCTCGGACACTTTCGTTCCTCGGTCTTTCTCGCTCTGCTGACGCTCCCCGTCCCGCCTGCCGCGGCGGAACTCGTCTGATCTGGGACTTTAGCGCCCCTGTGGGCTTCCCTCCGGACGAGTGACGACCTAACATATGAGAACTTTTCATGTTCACCCGGCCAGGTGGCCGGACGAGAAAGGTGCGTGTGCCGGTGGACTACCCGACCTTCCCGCCCGACTTCCTCTGGGGTGTCTCGACCTCGGCGTTCCAGATCGAGGGGGCCACGGCCGAAGGCGGCCGCGGACCGTCCATCTGGGACACCTTCACCGCGACCGACGGCAAGATCGCGCGCGGTGAGGACGCCAAGGTAGCGGCGGACCACTATCACCGCTACTCCGAGGACATCGCGCTGATGGGCGAACTCGGCGTCGGCGCGTACCGGATGTCCATCGCGTGGCCCCGGATCCAGCCCACCGGCACCGGAAAGCCGAACGCGGAAGGCCTCGCGTTCTACGACAAGCTCCTCGACGAGATCTGCGCGGCCGGCGTCGCCCCCGTCGTCACGCTGTACCACTGGGACACCCCGCAGCCGATCGAGGACGCCGGCGGCTGGCTCGCGCGCGACACGGCCGAGCGCTTCGGCGAGTACGCCGCCATCGTGGGCGAGCGCTTCGCCGACCGCGTGAAGCTGTGGATCCCGCTCAACGAGCCGATGGTCATGTCGATCTACGGCTACGGCATCGGCGAGTACGCGCCCGGCCAGTTTCTGCTGCTCGACGCGCTGCCCACCGCGCACCACCAGAACCTCGCCCACGGCCGTGCCGTGCAGGCGCTCCGGGCCGCCGGCGCCACGGGCATCGGCACGGCCAACAACCACTCGCCCATCTGGACCGTCACCGAAACCGCCGAGACCGAGGCCGACCGCGAAGCCGCCGTCTGGCTCGACGCGCTGCTGAACCGCACGTACGCCGACCCCGTGCTGCTCGGCAGCTACCCCGGGCAGGTCCACCCGCACCTGCCCGCGAACTTCGCCGACGACCTGGCCGACATCGCCCAGCCGCTCGACTTCTACGGCGTCAACTACTACGAGCCCCAGGGCGTCGCGGCACCCGGCGAGGGGAATCCCCTTCCCTTCGAACTCCGCGCGGTCGAGGGTTACCCGATGACCACCAACGACTCGCCGATCGTCCCGCAGGGGCTGCGCGAGCTGCTGGTGTCCTTCCAGGACCGGTACTCCGAGCGGCTCCCGCCGATCCACATCACGGAGAACGGCTGCAGCTTCGCCGACGAGCCCGGCGCGGACGGCGCCGTCCACGACCCCGAGCGGATCGACTTCCTGGACGGCCACCTGCGCGCGGTCCGCGAGGCGATGGACGCCGGCGTCGACGTCCGCGGCTACTTCGTCTGGTCCCTGCTCGACAACTTCGAGTGGTCCAAGGGTTACGCGCCCCGCTTCGGCCTGGTGCACGTGGACTACGAGACTCAGCGCCGCACCCCGAAGGACTCCTTCACCTGGTACCGAAAGCTGGTCCGACATGAGTGACACGACTGCCGCCACCGGGGTCCCCGAAGCGCTGGCCGAACCGGTCACGCGCGTCCGGCCCGGGTGGATGAGCCTGCTGTTCTTCGCGAACATCGCGCTGTGGCTCGGGATCTACGCGCCGATCCAGGTCTTGCTGCCGCAGCAGGCGGAAATGCTCGACGCGGCGAACAAGGAGACCGTGTTCGGCATCGTCACCGGCATCGGCGCGCTGATGGCGCTGATCGCGAACCCGGCCATCGGGCTGCTGTCCGACCGGACCTGCTCGCGTTTCGGCCGCCGTCACCCGTGGACCGTGGCCGGCGCCGTGATCGGCGCGGCCGGGCTGCTCGTGCTCGCGGTGGCGCCGAACATCGTGCTGATGACCGTCGGCTGGTGCCTGGTGCAGGCGGGGCTCAACGGCATGCTCGCGACGCTCATGTCCGGCATCGCCGACCGCGTGCCGGTGAGCCAGCGCGCGCAGGTGGGCGGGCTGGTCGGCATCGCGCAGATGCTCGGCACGGTGCTGGGCGCCGTGGTCGTCGTCGTGATGCTGGGCCTCGCCGGGCTGCCGCTCGGGTACTCGGCCTGCGCCGTGATCGTGCTCGGCGGCGCCGCGGCCTTCGTGCTCCGGACGCCGGACGCGCGGCTGCCCGTCGCGTACCGGCCCAGCGGCAACGTCAAGGAGATCCTGGCGAACCTCTGGGTCTCGCCGCGCCGGCACCCGGACTTCGCCTGGGCGTGGGCCTGCCACTTCATGATCAACCTCGGCAACGCGTTCGGGACGCTGTACCTGCTGTTCTTCCTGAAGGACGCGGTGCACTACCCGAACCCGGACAGCGGGCTGCTGATCATGATGGGCCTCTACGGCGCCGCGCTCGTGGTCGGCGCGGTGCTGGCCGGGCACTTCTCCGACAAGTCCGGGCGCCGCAAGCCGTACGTGCTGGTGTCGTCCGGCGTGATGGCGCTCGCCGCGCTGCTGCTGGTGGTGTGGCAGACCTGGCCGGTGGCGCTCATCGCGTCGCCGCTGCTCGGCGTCGGGTTCGGCATCTACATGGCCGTGGCGCTGGCGATGCTGACGCAGGTGCTGCCGACCGCGCAGGACCGCGCGAAGGACCTCGGCGTGGTGAACATCGCGAACGCGCTGCCGCAGGTGGTGGCCCCGCTGCTGACCACGCTGATCCTGGAGTGGCTCGGCGGGTATCCGGCGCTGTTCGCGGCCGCGGCGATCGCGACCCTGCTGGCGGGAGCGCTCGTTACCCGGGTCCGCGCGGTTCAGTAATCACCGACCGGGGAAATGACGGAAGTGGAACCGCGGACCGGTGCCGGTCGGGGGAGGGGAGTGCAACGGCACCGGTCCGCGGAGTCATGGGTCGCAGCCAGCAACTTCGCCAGGCCTCGATGATCTTCAACCTAGCGGCGGATTTCGTGGTTCGCTAGGCCTTCCGATGATAATTTTCGATTAATCGCGCAGAGATTTGGGTACCGCGGGCTGGTTCGTCGCGCTCGGGGGGACGGACGAACCAGCCCGCGGCTCAGGCGAGGGTGCCGCGGCGGCCGGCCCGAAGGGGCAATCGGCCCGGGCCGCGCGCTCGCCGGTCTGCGGGTCAGGCCGTGACGGCCCGGGGGGTGACCAGCGCGTGCCGGCCGGTGGTCTCGGCGGGGCTCGGCGGCCCGGCCCGGCGGGTCTGGCCGGGCACCGGGCTCGTGCGCCGGGCGGCGCGCCGGTCCTCCGCCGACATCGGGGCCTGCTGCGGGGCGAGCCCGCCGGCCACCAGGTGCTCGTGCGCGACCTGCCAGACCGAGCACGGCGCCTTGCAGCGGTGCCAGCGGGTGGAGCAGGTCGGGCAGTCGCCGCGCTCGTCCGGGTCGTGCGCCTGCAGCATCGAGCGCCAGGCCTCGGTCAGGCGGGGGAGTTCGGAGCGGGCCACCGAGACGAGCGACTGGGCGTCGGCGCGGGTGGCCAGGTCGGACAGCATGTCGAGGCGTTCCCAGACCGCATTGCGGAGGACCTGCCCGAGTACCTGATCCATGGAGAGCTCACCGTTACCTTTCCGCCATTTTGGCGGCTTCGTTGAGTGCGGCCCTGAGCTGGCCGAGCTGACCGGACGTGAGGCGGGCCGTCTCGCCGGGGGGCGAGACCACCACAACCTGGTTGTCCTCGACGAACACCGTCACCGCGCGCTCGCGGCTGATGAGGTCGCCGCACTGCACGCGCCACACCAGCTGGCCGCCCTCGTAGTGACGGACGCCTGCGGTGCGGGGGTCGGCCGCGGCGGACGGGGTGACCGGACGGGTCACCGTGGCGACTCCCTGGCCTCCCGCGGGGCCGGGCCGCACGGGGCGCATCGCGGTCCCGGCATGTCCTCCTGCGAGCGAGTCCACGAACTCCACTGGCCCTCCACCGCTCTCTCGTCCGCGTGCACCTTGCGGGATGCACATCCACGTCGTGCCTGTAGCTCGGTTTTCGTAGCTCTCCGTGATCGCGGCCGGTGTCCGGCCGGTGACGGAGATCTGACAACTACAGTGAGGTGAAAGCGAGTGCGATAGAAGGTCGAAACCGCGTCATAGCGGTGACCGGGCAGGGTTCCACGGTAAGCGGTCAGTGGACTTCGGCCGGGCCGATCAGACCCGCTGACCGCTCGTTTCCCATGGTTCTCACGGTGTGCTTAGGCTGTTTTCGACGCCCGACGGATGGTGAGGGGTCGCAATGGACGCCAGTACTGGCGGCAACGGATCCGGTGCCGGCAACCCGGTGCCCCCGGACGCCTGGGAGCAGGCCGATATGCGCGCGGCGCTGGCCTCCCGGGAGGTCAGCGCGGTCTATCGCCTGTTGCGCAAGCACGGTGTTTCGCAGCGGCAGATCGCCGCGATGACCGGCCAATCGCAGTCCGAGGTGTCGGAGATCCTCAAGGGTCGGCAGGTCATGGCCTACGACGTGCTCACGAGAATCGCCGACGGCCTGGGTGTCCCCCGTGGATACATGGGTCTCGCGTACGACGAGACCACGGCGATACGGGTCGTCGGTTCGTCCGGCGGCCGGCAGGCTGAGGAGGACGAGTCCGTGAAGCGACGGAGGTTCCTCGCGCACGCCGCCCAGGTCACGATGGGTGCGGCGGTGTTCGGTCCGGAATCAGGGACGTGGTCGTCGGGCCCGGCGCGGACGCCGGCCCCCGGGCGCATCGGGATGACCGACGTGCGCCAGGTGGAGGCGGCGACCAGAGCGCTGCGCTCCCTCGACTACCAGTACGGCGGCGGTTTCTGCCGCGACGCCGTGGTGGCGCAGCTGTCCTGGGGACAGCAGATGCTGGAGTCGAACTCGACCGAGCTGGTGAAGTCGCGCCTGTTCGTCGCGCTCGCGGACCTGCACAGCCTGGCCGGCTGGACCTCGTTCGACACCGGCCTGATGGACTCCGCCCGCGGGCACTTCGCGAACGCGCTCGACCTGGCGAAACAGGGCGACAGCCACCCGCTGGTGGCCAACGTGCTGTACCGGATGGGCCGCGTCTACCTGCACCAGGACGCGGCGAACGACGCGCTGAAGCTGTTCCAGCTGGGCCAGATCGCGGCACAGGAATCGGGCTCCGAGCTGGCCGTCGCCGTGCTCTGCGCCAACGAGGCCTGGGCGTACGCGCTGATGGGCAACGAGGACCAGGCGATGAAGCTGCTCGGCCGGAGCAAGGACGAGTTCGCCCGCGCCGACCTGGCGAACGCCGAGTCCTGGGTCAAGTTCTTCAACGAGACCGACGTCTACGCGATGACCGGCACCGTGCACACGGTGCTCGCGCAGAAGAACGTCGAGCACACGAAGTACGCGATCCCGGCGCTGACCAGGGCGGTCGAGTCGTACACCGACGACATGGCCCGCAGCAAGGCGTTCATGCTGAGCGCGCTGGCCACGAACCACCTGCTGGACGGCGACATCGACCACGGCGTGAAGGTCGGCGGCAAGGCCATCGACTGCGCGGAGAGCATCAAGTCCGAGCGGGTCAAGGACCGGATGCGCCCGCTGCAGGCCGAGGCCGAGCGGCGGCGCAACAACGTCGACGCCCGTGACCTGGCCGACCGGCTCAAGATCTTCTACGCCGCCTGAGGTCGCCGAGTCCCGCTGAGGCCTTTGTGGACGGCCGGTTCACCTCAGTCAAGCTGCGCGAGGCGCTGGCCGAGACGTGTGCCCAGCTCGGGCTCGACCCGGTCGGCGCGCGGTTGCTGCGGTTCACCAACAACGCGGTGTACGCGCTGGTCACGGCCCCGGTGGTGGTCCGGATCGTGGGCTCGACGCGGCTGCGGCACCGGGTGCACACGGTGGTCCGCGTGGCCGAGCACTTCGCCCGCCACGGCATCCCCGCGATCCGGCTGCTGGACGGCGTCGAGCAGCCCATGCACGTCGGCGAGCACCTGGTCACGGTGTGGCGGGAGGTGCCGTCGGTCGGCCGCCCGCCCTCTCCCGCGGACCTCGCCGGCCTGCTGCGCCAGGTCCACGCGCTGCCGCCGCCCGAGGGCCTGGCCGAGTGGGCGCCGTTCGACGCGGTGCGGGCGCGGGTTTCCGAGGCGGAGGAGCTGGCCGACGGCGACCGGCGGTTCCTGCTGGAGCGCTGCGCCGAGGCCGAGGCGGCCCTCGGCGACCTGGATTTCCCGCTGGCCAGGGGTTTTGTCCACGGCGACGCGTACCCGGGCAACGTCATCCCCGGCCCGGACGGCCCGGTGCTGTGCGACTTCGACTCCTCGTGCGTCGGCCCGCCGGAGTGGGACCTGACGCCGCTGGCCGTCGGCCGCGAGCGGTTCGGGGACCCGCCGAGCGGTTACCAGGAGTTTTCCCGGGCCTATGGCTTCGACGTCACGGCCTGGCCCGGGTTCTCCGTGCTGCGGGCCGTGCGGGAGCTGAAACTGACCACCAGCGTGCTGCCGATCCTGCGCAGTCACCCGCAGGTCGCCGCCGAGCTGCACCGGCGGCTGGACGACCTCCGGCACGGCCGCACCGACGTCCGGTGGTCTCGCTACCGGTGAGCGTTACCCGCCCTCGACCAGGGCGCCGGTGCTGTTCCGATGATCGGGATCGAGTGACCTGGGACACATGCCAGGGATTTTGCACGTGCATTCGCCGCCTGCAGATGACCGCTTGTCGCTTGCCCGGTACCCCCTGACCAGGTGCGTCTCCGAGTAGAGAATTCGGTCCAACGGGTCGCCTCGGATGGCTTACTGCTAATCCCACAGTGCAAATTGCAGCTACTCGACGTCACTGCCAGCCGTTTTGTCACCCGGCGGATCGCCGCGGGACTCAGGAGACGGTGACGGGCGCGCGCGTCAGTACGACGGCGAAGCCGAACGCCAGGCCCATCACCGTCACCTCGAGCGTCGCCCAGGAGGCGATCGCCGTGCGGTTGTGGCGGAGGATCTGCGGCATCAGCCGCCAGCGCAGGTGCGCGCCGAGCAGCGCGATCACGCCGGTGCAGAGCAGTTTCAGCAGCATCAGCCGGCCGTACGGCGTGGTGAAGACGCCGGCCCAGAAGCCGATGGTGGGGTTCGCGAGGATCTCGACGCCGCCGTTGAACAGGCCGGTGACCGCCGAGATGATCAGGCAGAGCGTGGCCAGTTTCGAGAACCGCGGGAGCGCGTACGCGAGCAGCGTGCGATTCGAGGCGAGCAGCACGGTCATCGCGCCGAGGCCGCCGCACCAGGCGACCGCGCTCATCACGTGCAGCTCCATCGAGATCATCGTGTAGTCGTGGTAGCTCCAGTTCGACGCGTGGCCGGTCACCGGCAGCGGCAGCAGCGCGAACAGGCCGACGCCGACGCGTACCTCGGCCGGCACCTTCTCGCCCTGGCGCAGCGCGACGAACCCGAGCACGGCGTGCAGCAACGCCAGCACCGCGACGATCACCAGCGCCTTCCCGGCGCCGACTTCGGCGATGTACGTGCCGATGTCGGACGCCGTCAGCGTCGGCGAGCCGGGCTTGTACTCGGCGGTCTGGAGGATGAGCGCCACCACCGCGCTGGCCGACCAGACCAGCGCGGCGGCGACCGCGGCGGGGCGCGCCCGCCGCAGCACCGGCTCGGTGAGGTTCGGCCGGTCGTAGCCGACCAGCACGGAAAGCAGTGCCAGCCCGATCGTCGCGACGGCCGAAAGATCCAGCAGCACGCGCACGATCGGGATGGCGGTCGAGACCACCGCGCTGGGCTCCACCACACCCGGGATGGGTGCCGACGCGCTCAGCGCGACGCCGATCAGGGCGCCCAGCAGCCCGGCCGTGACCACGCACAGCAGCGTGATCCAGCGGACGTTCGCGGTGGTCTCGGCCTGGGTCACTGCTTCGTCTTCTCCTGCCCCGGCTCACGCCCGCCCGTGCGGAGCGCGACGGTGAGGCCGATCGCCAGCAGGACCACCGCGCCGGCGATCCAGACCCAGATCGGGATCCCGGTCGAGGACGACGTGGACGAAGACGCGGCCGCGGGCGCACCGGCGGCCTTCGCCGCGTCGACGCTCGCCGGCGTGCCGGTGCCGGCCGTGGTGAGCGTGAACGGGATCTCGCCCGAGACCGGGTGCCCGTCGGCCGACAGGATCCGGTAGCCGACGGTGTACTTGCCGGCCGGGCCGAGCGGCCGAAGCGGCGCGCTGATCACGTTGTTCTGCACCGTCACCGGGCCCTCGGCCCACTGGCCGCCGCTGGGCCCGGTCACCGCGATCTGGTTGACGTCGGCATTCTGCACGTACTGGTCGAAGGTCAGGGTGATCTTCGACGGCCCGGTGGCGACGGACGCGCCGTTCGCCGGGTCCGAGCTGATCAGCACGTTGTGCGCCAGCGCCGGGGTGGCCGTGGCCAGCAGGGCCACCCCGGTGATCGCCAGCGCGAGGAGCGCTTTCCGCATTACTCGTTTCCTTCGGTCTTTCCGGGCGTCGCGGCGGCGGGCCGGCGCGAGCGCAGGACCGCGCCCGCCCCGACGCCGAGCCCGAGCGCGCCGACGATGAGCCCGGCGCCGCCGAGCCAGCGGGCCGTGGTGTCCGAAGTGGACGGTGCCGCTTCGGCGTCACTGGTGGTGGCGGTCATGGCGGCGTGGTCACCGTCGCCGCTCGCCGCCGCGGCGAGCTTGACGACCGGCGCCGGGTGCTCGGGCTCCTCGCCGTTCGCGGGCGTCGGCTGGTTCCACTGGACCACCTTGCCATCCTCGTAGGTCTGGATGGCGGGGAACTCGAGCTGGTCGACGTTCGAGGGCAGCGGCCCGGCGCTGATCTCGAACTCCTGGAACTCCGTGGAGCCGGCGGCGATCTTGCTGCCGGGCTGCGCGGTCCAGACCACCTTGGTGACGGCCTTGGTGATCTTCGTGCCGGACGCCGTGGTCACCGGCTGCGCCAGCGGCGAGGTGGTGACCTCCGCGGTCCAGCCGGGGATCGGCTTGGTGCGCAGGCTGCCGATGCCGTACTCCGGCTTGAGGTCGACCTCGACCTTGATGGTGCCGGCGTTGGCTTCTTCGTTGGGCACGCGGAAGAAGATCGCGCCGTAGCCGCCCTTGGTGGGCTGGGCGCCGTAGACGTTCGCGGTGACGTGGGCCGACGCGATGCCCGCGCCGAGCAGGCCGGCGGCGCCGACGGTGGCGGCGAGCACTCCGGCGCGCTGGAGAACGTGATGACGGGACACAACTGCTCCTGAACAGGATCATCCGGCGGAGGACAAGGCTCCGCTGGAAAAGGATTGGGCCGTTACAAGGCTTGGGGGATCTGGGGTTCAGGAGAGAACAGGCGGCCCGCGACGGCCGTGGACGCGCCTGAGCTCCAGGCGCAGCAACGCGACGGCCCGGGCGGGCGGCGGCGGAATCGGGGCCGGCGCCGCGGCGGGCACCGGCAGCGCCCGGGTGAGCAGCGGCAGGAACGCGCGCACCACGTGCAGCACGGCGAGCAGCATCCGGTCGGCCCGTGCCAGCAGCAGCGCGGTGAGCAGCGTGGCGACGGCGTGCGACGCGGTCATCGCCCAGCCGCCGGACCAGCCGGTGGCCGGGGGCATCTCGTGCGCGGCCAGCACGGTGAGCACGAGGTGCATCACCAATTGCCCGGCGCCGAGGACGACCAGGGTGGCGACCGGGCCGCGGGCCTTGCCGGCCAGCGCGGTGGCCGTCCAGCCGAGCAGGCCGGTCAGCAACAGGGTCAGCGCGGCGTCCGGGACGCCCCCGTCGGCGACCGCGTGCGCGGTCACGGCGAGGGTGCCCGAGCTGACGGCGAGCAGCCCGCCACGGACAGCGGCGAGCGCGCCACGGTGCCGGGTCGGGGAACTCACCGGGGCAGCTTATCGACACGACCCCAGGTGATCGAGCGCTCTCGCCTGGTGAGCACGGACCCGGGCAAAAGGTGACAGTGTGTGCGCGAATGCCTTCGCAGCATTACGAAATTCGGCGAGATGGCCGGTCGTCTCAAATCGTTGCCCTTTTTGCGCGAAAACACTTCACGATCGGGAGAAACCCGTGGAAAACGGTGGTGGCGGCAAGGGAAAACCGGGTCCACGAACGCGTGGAAACCGATTTCGATCAGGTAAAACAGCCCGGCCAGGGCCCTGGCGCCGGTTGCCGATAGTCCCGGGATGCGGAACGGTGGTCGGACCAACAGCACCAGGGAGGTTTCAACCGCATTCGTTCCGGGTAGTCACCCAGCCGGTTGATGAGCTACTCCGAACGGGTGATTTCGGGGGTCCTCACATGCGGCAGGAGAACGAATACGGATGAACCTCTTCGAGTACATCTCGGACCGGGCGAGCAAGCTGTGGCTGGAGGCCTACCTCCACACCAGCATGGTGGTGCAGTGCACGATCCTCGCCGCGGTCCTCGGCGTGCTGATCGGCATCGTCGTGTACCGCAGCCCGATCGGCTCAGCGCTGGCCACGGCGCTGGCCAGCACGATCCTCACGGTCCCTTCTTTCGCCCTGCTGGGGCTGCTGATCCCGCTTTCGGGACTCGGCTCCACCACCGCCGTCATCGCGCTGGTGCTCTACGGCCTGCTGCCGATCGTGCGGAACACGATCGTCGGGCTCGACGGCGTGGACCCGGCGATCACCGACGCCGCCCGCGGCATCGGCATGGGTCGGCTCAGCGTGCTCACGCGCGTGGAGCTGCGCCTGGCCTGGCCCGCGATCCTCACCGGCATGCGGGTGTCCACCCAGATGCTGATGGGCATCGCGGTGATCGCGGCCTACGCGAAGGGCCCCGGCCTCGGTGCCGAGGTCTTCTCCGGGCTGACCAACGCGGGCAGCGCGAACTCTCTGAACCAGGCCCTCACGGGCACCGTCGGCGTTGTGATCCTCGCGCTCATCCTCGACGGCATCTATGTCCTGATCAAGCGATTGACCATCTCGAGGGGTGTCCGTGGCTGAGCACGATGAGGTTTCCGGCGTCGAGATCGAACTCGAGCACGTGACCAAGAAGTACCCGGGCACCCGCGAGGCCGCCGTCGACGACTTCTCGATGGTCGTGCCCGCGGGCAAGATCGTGGTCTTCGTCGGCCCGTCCGGGTGCGGCAAGACCACCACGATGCGGATGATCAACCGGCTGATCGAGCCGACGTCCGGGCGGATCACCATCGGCGGGGACGACGCGCTGAAGCTCGACGTCGACACGCTGCGCCGCCGGATCGGCTACGCGATCCAGCAGGCCGGGCTGTTCCCGCACTTCACCGTCGCGCAGAACATCGGCGTGGTGCCGGGGCTGCTGGGCTGGGACAAGAAGAAGGTGACCAACCGGGTCGAGGAGATGATGGACCTGGTCGGGCTCGACCCGGCCGACTTCCGCGACCGCTTCCCGCGCCAGCTCTCCGGCGGGCAGCAGCAGCGGGTCGGGGTCGCCCGCGCGCTCGCGGCCGACCCGCCGGTGCTGCTGATGGACGAGCCGTTCGGTGCCGTCGACCCGATCACCCGTGGCAACCTGCAGGACGAGCTGCTGCGCCTGCAGACCGAGCTGAAGAAGACGATCGTGTTCGTCACGCACGACTTCGACGAGGCCGTGAAGCTCGGCGACAAGATCGCGGTGCTCGGCAACCAGTCGTCGATCCTGCAGTACGACACCCCGGACGCGATCCTGGCCAACCCGGCGGACGACACCGTGGCCGGCTTCGTCGGCGCGGGCGCCTCGCTCAAGCAGCTCACCCTGCTGCGGGTCCGCGACGTCGAGCTCAAGCAGGACGCGCTGACCGCGGGCCTGGACGAGTCGCCGGCCGAGGTCGCGAAGCAGCTCGACGCGCAGCGCCGGCACTTCGTGCTGGTCCTCGACGCGCGCCGTCGCCCGACCCGCTGGGTGCACCGTCGTCAGCTGGCGTCGGCCACCTCGCTCGCTACTGCGGGCAAGCCCCTGCGCGACATCGTCAGCCTCCAGTCGACACTGCAGGACGCGCTCGAGGCGATGCTCGCCGAGGGCGGCTCGGTGCCGGTCACCGGCGCGCGGGGCGAGTTCGCGGGCACGATCGAGCTGGACACCGTCATCTCGACGATCCAGCAGCTGCGCGACGAGCACGCCGACGATCACACCGAGGAGGCTTCGGTATGACGGCAGTCGTCGAGACGGGCTTCAGCACCGAATCCGGCTCGCGCCGCGCCGAGCGGGTCCGGCTGCTCGCCCAGCCGATCGCCGTGCTCGTGATCGTCGCGGTGACGCTGATCTGGGTGTTCGGCAGCGGGCTGACCGCCACCGAGAAAGAGACGCTGAACGCGTCTTCGCTGCTCACCGCGCTGCGTGACCACCTGCTGATGACGGTCGTGGTCACGGCGATCGTGGTGCTGGTGGCGGTTCCGCTCGGGGTCATGGTGACGCGGCCGTGGGCGAAGTGGCTGGCGCCGTTCTTCCTGGCCATCGCGAACATCGGCCAGGCCGCGCCCGCGCTGGGCGTGCTGGTGCTGTGGTTCATCTTCACCGGCGCGGTCGGCGGGCTGTGGGTCGCGGCGCTGCCGCTGGCCTTCTACTCGCTGCTGCCGGTGCTGCGGAACACCATGGTGGGCCTGCAGCAGGTGGACCCGTCGCTGGTCGACGCCGGCCGCGGCATCGGCATGTCGGCCTCGAAAGTGCTGTGGCGCGTGGAATTCCCGCTGGCGATCCCGCTGATCCTGGCCGGCCTGCGCACCGCGCTCGTGCTGGCGGTGGGCACCGCGACGTTCGGCATGTTCGTCAACGCCGGCGGCTTCGGCCTGCTGATCGACACCGGCTACAAGCTGAACCTCACCAAGGTGCTGGTCACCGGTTCGGTGCTGGCCGTCGCGCTGGCCCTGCTGGTCGACTGGCTGGGCGCGGTGGCGGAACAGTACTTCGGACCGAAGGGACTCCGCTGATGCACGTCCTCAAGAAGGCGGGCGCGCTGGCCGGGGCCGCCCTGCTCGCCGGGACGCTTTCGGCGTGCGGCCTCGACATCAACACGTCGGTGCCGTACTCGATCCAGCCCGGCTCGATCCAGCCCATCCCGGCGCTGGCCGGACAGCGGGTGGTGGTGGGGTCCAAGGACTTCACCGAGAACATCATCCTCGGCTACATGGCGGAGATGGCGCTCACCGCGGCCGGGGCCGACATCGTCGACCTGACCGACATCAAGGGCTCGAACTCCTCGCGGCAGGCGCTGCTCAACGGGCAGACCGACGTGACCTGGGAGTACACCGGCACCGGCTGGATCAACTACCAGGGCAATGAGCTGCCGGTGCCCGGCGGGGAGAAGGCGCAGTACGAGGCGACCGCGAAGGCGGACGCGGAGAAGAACGGCGTCACCTGGCTGAACTACTCCCCGCTGAACGACCAGTACGCCTTCGCCACCACCGCGGCGTATGCCCAGAAGAACAACCTGAAGACCACCACCGACCTGGCGAACTTCCTGAAGCAGAAGCCGGATCAGGCGCGGTTCTGCCTGGAGACGGAGTTCACCAGCCGGCAGGACGGCTTCCCGGCGGCGGTCAAGGCGTACGGCTTCCAGAACCCGAAGATCGAGAACTTCGGCATCGGCACGATCTACTCCGCCGTGGCCAACGGGACCTGCCCGGTCGGCGAGGTGTTCACCACCGACGGCCGGATCTCCGGGCTCAACCTGAAGGTGCTGGAGGACGACAAGAAGGCGTTCCCGCAGTACAACGCCGCCGTGACGATGCGGACCGACTTCCTCAACGCGCACCCGGAGATCCGGGGCCCGCTGGAGAAGGTGACCGCGGCGATCGACAACACGCAGATGGTCGAGCTGTGCAAGCAGGTGGACGTGGACGGCAAGGACGCCGGCACGGTCGCGCACGACTGGATGCTCAAGAAGGGCTTCATCAAATAGCCCCCGCGCCCGCCCCCCGGCGCCCGGACGGCCGAACTCCTGAGCAATGCTAAGTTTGCCGGGAGATCAATCCGGGACGCTGGGAGGCGCGGGCGTGAGCAAGCTGGAGATCATCGTGGCGAGCACTCGCCCGGGCCGGGTCGGCCTGCCCGTGGCGAAGTGGCTCGAGGGCGAGGCGAAGGCCCAGGGCGGGTTCGACGAGGTCGAGATCGTCGACCTGGCCGAGGTGAACCTGCCGTTCTTCAACGAGCCCAAGCACCCGCGGCTGGGCGACTACCAGCACCAGCACACCAAGGACTGGAGCGCGAAGGTCGCCGAGGCGGACGCGTTCGTCCTGGTGATGCCGGAGTACAACCACGGCTTCAACGCGGTGCTGAAGAACGCGCTCGACTACTTGTCCCGTGAATGGCAGTACAAGGCCGTCGGGCTGGCCAGCTACGGCGGCGTCGCGGCGGGCACGCGGGCCGCGCAGATGATCAAGCCGGTGCTCGGCGCGCTGCGGATGACCACGGTCACCGACGCCGTGTCGATCCCGATGGTGCAGCAGTTCTTGAAGGACGGCGAAATCGTGCCGAACGACGTGCTGAGCGCTTCGGCCAAGGCGATGCTGGACGAGCTGGCGCAGGTGGCGGAAGCGCTGAAGCCGCTGCGCAAGGACTCCTGAGACGGTGCGAGAAGACGGGCCGCTCACCGCGAAGGTGGGCGGCCCGTCTGCATCCGGTGGCGCGGCTCAGACGCCGAGCCGGTGCAGCAGCTGTTCCTCCAGCCGGTCCAGCTCGCCGGCGACCGCGCGGTGCGCCGCCTTGCGCCGGGCCGCAGGCATGCGCTCGGCCGCGCGGACGGTGGCGGACAGCTGTTCCAGCGTGCCCTGGGTTTCGTCGGCGAACTTCGTGTCCGCCGCCGTGGCCTTCGACGACTTGCGCAGCTCCGCCAGCCCCTGCACGAGCCCGGCGATCCGGGCGTGCAGCGCGGCGCCCCGGCCGGTGTACTCGCCGAGCTGGTCGATGGCGACGCCGAGCTTGCGCGCCTGGTACCGGTCGTACAGCTCCCGGGCCGCGCCCGCCGCGCGAACGGCATACGGCGCCACCACCGGCAGCACCGCCGGGCCCAGCACCTTGGCCACCGCGACCGCGTTCTTCGCCTTCTTCGGGGTGACTCGAGCTTCACCCGTGTCCTGCTTGGCCTTGCGCGCCATGGCCCACCTCCCGCAACGTGTCGGGCTTGAACTTACTGGTCCCGGTGGTGGCGGGCATGTCGGCTCGCGACACCCGACGGAACTATGGTGATCAGTATGGGTAATGAGGTGCTGCTCGACGCGGGCGCCGTCAGCCGGTGCCGGCGCCGCGTGCACCTGGAGCACGACCCGGCCATGCGGGACGTGCCGCTGCCGCCGCCGGATCCGACCGCGCAGCAGCGGATCGACGACGCCACGGCGCACCGCGAGGAGATCCTGCGCCGGCTCGTCGAGGCGACCGGGCCTGAGGCGACGTGGGCCCGGATCGGCCGGGACCGGCCGGCGCCCGAGCGGGTGCGGCTCACCGAGCAGGCGTTCGCCGAAGGCGTGCAGTACATCTGGGGCGGGCTGCTGCCTGCCGATTCGATCGAGCACCGGCGCGGCGGCGTCGACCTGCTGGTGCGCGCCAGCACCGGGTACGTGCCGGTGCTGGTGGTGCGGCACCGGATCACCGACCGCGGCTCCGGCGCGCCGACCACCGTGATGACCGACCTCGACCCGGCGCACCGCCGGCCGGACGAGGCGCGCAAGGTCCGCTCGCAGCCGCGCGATCAGCTGCGGCTCGCGCACCTGCGCCGGATGCTGCAGACGCACGGCCGCGCCGAGCCCGGCCGCGCGATGGGCGGGGTGATCGGGCTGGACGCCGACGTGGTCGTCTGGCACGACCTCACCGCGGGCACCTGGCCGGGCGGGCGCAGCGCGATGAACGAGTACGACGCCCGCTTCGCCGACCGCCTCGCCGTCGCCACCGCGGCCGCGACCGGCGACGAGCCGCTGGCCATGCCGTCGCGGGTGCTGGAGTGCCGCCGCTGCCCGTTCTGGCCGACCTGCGAGGTGCTGCTCACCGAGACCCGCGACGTCAGCCTGGTCGTGCGCGGCGAGGACGCCACCGAGCTGCGCAAGGCTGGCGTGTCCACTGTGGACAGCCTGGCCGCGCTGGACCCGCTCGACGACGCGCCGCCGATGAACTGGACCGGCGGCACCTTCGCCGACGCCATCATGCTGGCGCGCGCCTGGCTCGCCGACCTCACCATGGTCCGCCGCACGCCCGAGGTCGAGGTCCCGCGCGCGGACGTCGAGGTGGACGTCGACATGGAGAGCTTCGGCGACGCGGGCGCGTACCTGTGGGGCACGCTGCTGTCCGGCGCCGACATCGGCTTGCCGCGCGGCTACCTCGCTTTCGCGACCTGGGACCCGCTGCCGACCGACGACGAGGCGCGCTCGTTCGCGGAGTTCTGGGCGTGGTTCACCGACGTGCGCGAGCGCACGCTGGCGGCCGGGCTGACCTTCCGCGCCTACTGCTACAACGCGCTGGCGGAGAACCGCTGGCTGTTCGGCTCGGTGGAGCGGTTCGGGGACCACCCCGGGATCCCGTCGCGCCAGGCAGTGCAGTCCTTTGTGGACTCCGAGGAGTGGGTGGACCTGTTCCGCAGCGTCACCGACCAGTTCCTGTGCTCACGCGGCAAGGGCCTCAAGGTGGTCGCGCCGGTCGCGGGCTTCACCTGGCGCGACCCGGAGGCCGGCGGCGAGGCGTCGATGCGCTGGTACCGCGACGCCGTCGGCATGGACGGCGAGGTGCCCGACGACGCCCAGCGTGCGCGGCTGCTGCGCTACAACGAGGACGACGTGCTGGCCACGAAGGCGCTGCGCGAGTGGATGTCGGACCGCGCGCAGGCCGAAGTGCCGTACATGCTCGACCTCTAGCTTCCGGCGTGCATATACTCGTAGGCGAGTACTCGTCCGCGGGTATAGGTGACCGAGGAGTCAGTGATGGCCAAGCGTCGCAAGGTCGGCAACATGCTGGGCCTCGCCGTGCTGTCCGCCCTGCTCGAACGGCCGATGCACCCGTACGAAATGGCCACCGTGCTGCGGGAACGCGGCAAGGACGACGACATGAAGATCAAGTGGGGCTCGCTCTACACGGTGGTCGCGAACCTGGGGAAACACGGGTTCGTCGAGGCCGTGGAGAGCGTGCGCGAAGGCGCGCGCCCCGAACGCACCATCTACCGGCTCACCGACGCCGGCCGCGCCGAAGTCGAGGACTGGGTTCGCGAGCTGCTGGGCGAGCCCGACTTCGAGCCGCCGAAGTTCCGGGCCGGGCTGTCGATGATGCTCGCGCTCGGGCCGGAGACGGTGGTGGAGCAGCTGGGCAACCGGCTGGACGCGCTCGGAGAGCGGCTGCGCACGCGCACCGAGGCGCTCGAGGGCTACCGCGCCGAAGTGCCCCGGCTGATGCTGGTCGAGGGCGAGTACGAGCTGACGCTGCTGCGCGCGGAGATCGACTGGGTCCGCGCGCTGCGGCACGACCTGACCACCGGCGCGCTGCCGGGTGTCGCCGAGTGGCGGCACTTCCGGGAAACCGGGCAGCTGCCGGAAGACCTGTCCGCCTTCGCCGAAGGGGGACAGGAGTAAAGGCCGGCCCCGGCCGTGATGCTGGCACATCACCACCGGGACCGGGAAACCCTCGAACCGTTCCGCGCGAGCGAACCCGGCCCTGGGGCTGCACACACAGGATACGGGGGCACCTCGCGAAGGACCGGTTCGGCCGATCATCGAACGGGGAGTCCGTCATGGGGAACACCGAAGTCCGGCACCACCGCACCAAGCTGCTGCCGGAGATGGAAGGGCCGGTCGCGCGGGCGTACGCACGCGGCCGCGGCACGGCCCCGCAGCTCGCGTTCTACCGGCGGCAGGCCGCCGAGCTCACCGAAGGGCTGCCGGAAGGCGCCGCCGTGCTCGAAGTGGCACCGGGACCGGGTTATTTCACCGTCGAGGTGGCGCGGCTGGGCTTCGCCGTCACGGCGCTCGACGTGAGCCGCACGTTCGTGGGGCTGGCGCAGGAGTACGCGCGGAGCGAAGGGGTGGCCGCCGAGTTCCGTCAGGGCGACGTGGCCGCGATGCCGTTCGCCGACCGCTCGTTCGACTTCCTGATCTGCCAGGCCGCGTTCAAGAACTTCGCGCGGCCCGTGGTGGCGCTCGACGAAATGCACCGCGTGCTGCGCCCCGGCGGCGTGGCGGTGGTGCAGGACATGAGCAAGGAATCGACCCACGCGCAGATCGACGCCGAGGTCGGGAACATGGCGCTGGGCAAGGTGGCCGCGTTCACCACCCGGCAGGCACTGGCCGGGCTGCGGCGGCGGGCCTACACGCCGGCGCAGTTCACCGCGACGGTGGCCGAAAGCGCGTTCCGGACGTGCACCGTGACCACCGAGGGCATCAGCCTCCAGGTCCGGCTGGTCCGGGCGGCCTGATTCCGCGAGGGGACCGCGGCTGCCGCGGTCCCCTCGGCGGGCGGGGTCAGCGCGGGGCCATGCGCAGCGCGCCGTCCATGCGGATGACCTCGCCGTTCAGGTAGTCGTGGTCGATCAGCGACAGGGCGAGCTGGGCGTACTCGTCCGGGCGGGCGAGGCGCTTCGGGAAGGGCACGCCCGCGGACAGCGCCGCGCGGAACTCGTCGTTCACCGTCGCCAGCATGGGGGTGTCGACGATGCCCGGCGCGATCGTCAGCACGCGGATGCCGGACGTCGACAGGTCGCGCGCCGCCGGGAGGGTCAGGCCGACCACGCCGCCTTTGGACGAGGAGTACGCGGCCTGGCCGATCTGGCCGTCGAAGGCCGCGACGGAGGCGGTGTTGATGATGACGCCGCGCGCGTCGTCGTCCAGCGGCTCGGTCGCGGCGATGGCCTCGGCGCCGATGGTCAGCACGTTGAACGTGCCGATCAGGTTGATCTGGATGACCTTCGCGTACAGCGCCAGGTCGTGGCGGCCCTTCTTCGACAGGATCCGCGCCGACGGCCCGATCCCGGCGCAGTTGACCACGGTCCGCAGCGGCACGCCCGAGCCCGCCGCGGTGTCCACCGCGGCCTGGACCTGCTCGGGGTCGGTCACGTCGGCCTCGACATACGTGATGCCCTCGACCGGCTCGGTCTTCGCCTTCTCGATCGAGCCCGCGAGGTCCAGCGCGAACACCCGCGCGCCCTTCGCGGCGAGGGCCTTGGCGGTCGCGCCGCCCAGGCCGGAGGCACCACCCGTGACGAGCGCTGCGGTGTCGGTGATCTGCATCTTCTGCCCTTCTCCTGACTCACGGGCGCGGCCGGCGCACCGTCCGGGCCCAGGTTAACGGCCGTTCGCATGCCGGGCGCGTGTGCTGCCTCACCCCGGGCTGCTTCTGCACTGTCGCGCGGAGTATTCGGCGGCGCCCACTTCCGTTAGCGCGGTAGTCAACTCCGGCTGTCACCTTCGGCAGCATGAGCGCAGCTCGGATCGTGGTGGTGGGGACGGGGTACGTGGGATTGACCACGGGGGCATGTCTCGCGAGCCTGGGGCATCGCGTCACCTGCGTGGACGTGGACGAGGCGAAGATCGCGCGCCTGTCCGCCGGCAGAGTGGACATTCTCGAACCGGGGCTGGCCGACCTGGTCGTGCGGGGCCTCGGCACCGGACGGCTTTCGTTCGTGGTCGGCGCCCGCGCCGCGGTGGCCGACGCCGACGGGGTTTTCCTTTGTGTGCCGACGCCGATGGGCGCGGGCGGCTCGGCCGACCTGCGCGCGGTGGAGGCGGTGACCAACGAGATCGGCGACGTGCTGCCGCCCGGCTGCGCGCTGATCACCAAGTCGACCGTGCCGGTGGGCACCTCGAAGCGGATCCGCGCCATGCTGGGCCGCGCGGACGTGCCCGTGGTGTCGAACCCGGAGTTCCTGCGCGAGGGCACGGCGGTGGCCGACTTCCTCGGCCCGGACCGGATCGTCGTCGGCTCCGACGACCGCGCCGCCGCGCGCTGGGTCGGTGACCTGTACGGCGACCTCGCCGCGCCCGTGGTCGTCTCCGACGCGGCGAGCGCCGAGCTGGTGAAGTACGCGGCGAACTGCTTCCTCGCGCTGAAACTGTCCTATGTGAACTCGATCGCCGAGCTGTGCGAACGGCTCGGCGCGGACATCGACCTGGTCACCGAGGGCATGGGCTACGACCGGCGCATCGGCCGCTCGTTCCTCAAGCCCGGCCCCGGCTGGGGCGGCTCCTGCCTGCCGAAGGACACCAGCGCGCTGGTGAAGGTCGCGGAGTCGGTGAAGTACGACTTCCGGATGCTCACCTCGGCCATCGACGAGAACATCGCCCAGCGCGACCGGATCGTCGCGAAGATCGCCGGCGCCTGCGGCGGCAGCCTGGCCGGCGCCCGGATCGGCCTGCTGGGCCTGGCGTTCAAGGCCGGCACCAACGATCTGCGCGACTCGCCCGCGCTGGCCGTCGCGTCCGTGCTCGGCGCGGTCGGCGCGGAGCTGACGGCGTACGACCCGGCCGTGGACACCGCCATCGACGGGATGACCGTGGTGGACGATCCGTACCAGGTCGCGAAGGATGCCGACGTGATCGTGGTCCTCACCGAATGGGACGAGTTCCGCAGCCTCGACTGGGGCCTGATGGCCGACGCGATGGAAGGCGACGACGTCGTCGACACCCGCAATCTCCTTGACCCGCAACGGATCCTGGACGCCGGGCTGTCCTGGCAGGGCGTCGGCCGCCCGCGGGCGACGCGGCCGAAGTCACTGGCGAAATCGGGGCGCCGCTGAGTACGATCCCGGGGCGGCATCGCGTGTCGGTCACCGGCTGGGTGAGACATGGAGGTGCCGGGATGCCTGCTGGAGGCATTTCTCTTGTCAGTTTCCGTCGAATTGAATCATCTGATCGTGCCGTCCCGGGACAACCGGGAGTCCGCCGAATTCCTGGCCCGCCTGCTGGGTCTTGAAGTCGGTGAAGAATGGGGGCCGTTCATCCCCGTCCACCTCGGCAACGGCGTACGGCTGGACTTCGCGACCACCCCGCCCGAGGACCTGCGGCTGCAGCACTACTGCTTCCTCATCCCGGAAGCCGATTTCGACGCGTTTTTCGCGCGGCTGAAGGAAACCGGAGTGACCTACCACGCCGATCCGATGGGTAAGCAGGTCGGCGAGATCAACCACAACCACGGTGGCCGCGGCGTCTACTTCCTGGACCCGGGCGGCAATGGCGTGGAAGTGCTCACGCAGCCGTACGAGCCCGAGCTGGCCCGTCCCGAGCGCTGGTAATTCTTTCGTGAGTGGTGAGTTCGGTAAGAGCCTCTTCGTCCTTAATAGGCGAATCGAGGGTGGTCGGGTCGCCACCGGGGTCGACTGGAGTGGAAGGGGCTGACTCCCGTGTTGATTAGGGCAATCTGCATGCTGTGTGATCGTCGCTCGGACACTGTTCTGGTCAGCTGTGTAGCGAAAGACCTCTGCGAATCCGAGAATGGCGTCGCTGGTAAGGCGATCCCGAGAAGGAGAAACTGTGTACCTGACGAAGAATGTCAAGCGAATGGCCGCCACTGTCGGTGCGGCCGGGATGGCGATGGCGGCGGCTGCGGTGCTTGTCGCCCCCACTGCATCGGCTGCGAGTGGTGCACTCACCCTGTGCTCAAAGGGAAGTTACGACTCCTTCATCTTGATCGACGGCAAAGAGCGAGCCAAGTCGCCCGTTGGTCAGTGCAAGACCTTCGGCGGCTTCGGGGGCTTCAACGGCATTCAGCACTTCGATATCAAGGGAGGTCAGAGCCGTCCGGGCGGCTACACTCTTTTCACCGTCAAGTCGGGGGCAGAGTTCAATCCGAGCAAGGGTGGAACTGTGACCACCTACGGCACCATGAACGAGGCCTGGGCGTCGACTCCGTTTCTGTAACCGCGAATACGGCGAACTACACTTACTCGCCTAAATGGTGCTCCTGAACATACGGATGACGCGGCCCTCGCAAGCCGCATCGTCGCAGCTCAAGGCCCGGCTGCCCGAGCTGAATCGGCTTCGCTGCTCACGATTCCTGCAATGAAGCCCATCCGCCGCCGGCGGCGAGCAGGGCCCGGACTCCGGTCACGTGGTCGGCGAAGCCCGCCAGGTCGGCGTGCAGCAGGGCGGCCCGCTCGGCGTCCAGCGGCGCGGTGTCCTCGCGCCACAGCTCCAGCGTCCAGTTCGACGCCAGGAAGATCGAGCGGACCAGACCGGCGACGCCGGAGTCGAGCGGGCCGCCTTCGCGCTGGTACGCCGAGAGGATTTCGTCGCAGGTGGTGAACAACCGGTCCAGGCCGCGCACCGCGTCGGCGGGGGTGCCGTCCCAGTCGAGGCCCGGCCAGCTGCCCGTGCCGAGTTCCAGCCACAGCCGCCAAGCGGCCGTGAGTTCCGCGTCGTCGTGTGGCGTCCAATGCCCGGCCATGGACCGAGTGTGCGCCCCGGCGGCGCGGAACACCCCCCGCGGCGAGGCCCATCTCACTCGCGCGGCTGCTCCCAGAGCCAGAATTCGATGCCCTGGTTGTCCACGCACTCCGCGCTCAACCCGTACGGCTGCCGTTCCGCCTCGCCCGCGGTCCCGCCGTGCTCGCGCACGCGGGTGAGCGCGGCCGCCAGGTCGTCCACGGCGTACATCACCTTCCAGCCTGTCTGGCGTCCCGGACCGCCCCAGAGCCCGCCCATCAGGCCGGCGCCTTGCACACCCCAGCCGCCTTCGACCCGGCCCGGCGAGAACTGCCACCCGAGCACGGCGCCGTAGAACTCCTTCGCGGGCTCGGCGGCCGGGACCTGGAAGGTGAAGTAGCCGACTTCACCGTGGTGTACCGGCGGCGCCTCGGCGCGGGCGGCCGGAGCGGCCTGGCTGAGCAGCCACCCTTGGCCGTACGGGTCCTTGATCGACCCGGCGAGGCCGTGGCCGCGGTCCTCGACCGGGCGCAGCAGCTCCGCGCCCCGCTCGACGGCCAGCCGCGCGGACTCCCGCGCGTCCGCCACCTCGACGCGGATCAGCGGCCCGCCGACGGGTGCGACGACGTTGCCCAATTCCGGGAACTCCTCGGCCAGCATCAGGACGCTGTCGCCGATGGCCAGCTCGGCGTGCCCGACCCGGCCGTCGTCCATCAGGATCGGGTCGGACCGCCTGCGCGCGCCGAGGACCTCGACGTAGAAGTTGAGCGCGGCCCGGGCGTCGGTCACGATGAGGTACGGCGTGAGGGCGTGGACCTGGGCGTCGGCAGGGGTTTCGGTGGTGGTCATCTCGGCTCCGTTCAGGATCAGGCGACTGAGGCGGTCGCGCAGTTCCGCGGCGAACGCCGGATCGGGGTCGACCGGCGCCGAGGGCCGGCGAAGCGCGTCGAACGGCTCAGGCATCGCGACCCTCCTTCTCCTGGTAGCCGCGCCGGAACGCGGCCTTGGCCCGGGTCAGCAGCCCCTCCGTGGCGTGGACGGTGCGGCCGAGGTGCTCGGCGACGCCCGCGACCGGCAGGCCGTCGACGTACCGCAGGGTCAACGCGGCCCGGTGCGGCACGGCGAGCGACTCGAGCACCTGCCGCGCGCGCAGGGCGTCGAGCCGCTCGTCCCACGGATCACTGACGTCGGGCTCGGAGTCGTGCACCAGTCGCAGCCCCCGGTCCTCGCGCTCCCGGCGCCGCCAGTGGTCGGCGAGCTTGTGCCGGGCCACGCCGATCAGCCACGGGACGTTCACCGCGGGCGCGTGTTCCTTGCGGCAGGCGGCGACCGCGCCGAGGAACGTTTCGGAGGTCAGTTCCTCGGCCAGCGTGCGGTCGCCGCACCTCGAGAGCAGGTACCCGTAGACCTCCGGCAGCGCGGTCTCGTAAAGCCCGAGCAGCGCGAAGGCCGGGTCCGGTCGCACCCGAGGTTCCGTCACACCCTCATCGTCGTCCGGCGGCCGGGTTTTCCGCCGGGTGAATTTTCAGCGCGGGTCGGGCAGCTTGCGCGACAGCGCCGTGACCACCACGGCCAGCACCGCCAGCAGGCCGACGACCAGCACAAACGCGCCTTCGAAGCCGAACGGGCCGGACGTGCTCAGCCCCGCGAACAGGCTGCCGAACACTGCCACGCCCAAGGCCAGCGAGGTCTGCTGCGTTGTGGTCAGCACGCCGCCGCCGACGCCCGCCAGATCGGTCGGCACGCGCGAAAGCACGATGCGAAACAGCGTGCTCATCGCCATGCCGTTGCCCATCCCGATCAGGATCATCGCGGGCGCCAGGTCCCAGACCGACAGGTCCGGCCAGGCCAGCAGCGCCGAGCCGGCCAGCGCCAGCAGGCCGAGCGTGAGCAGCGTGCCGCCGATGGCCACCACCTTCTGCCCGAACCGGGTCACCAGGCGGGTGGTGACCAGCGACGTGGTGAAGTACGCGACGGCCATCGGCGTCAGCGCCAGCCCGGAGCCGAGCGGGCCGAGGTGCAGGCCGTCCTGCAGCGTCATCGCGTAGATGAACATGAACGAGCCGAAGCCGCAGAAGAACGGCACCGCGACCATCAGCCCGTGGCGCACCGTCGACGTCTTCACCAGCGAAGGCGGCAGCAACGGCATCCCGCCGCGCCGTTGGAGCCGCGTCTCGACGCGTACGAACGCGAAGGCGGCGAAGGGGAACAGCACCAGCAGCGCGATAGTCCACCACGGCCAGCCGAGCGAGCGGCCCTCCATGATCGGGACCAGCAGCGAAAGCAGCGAGACGGCCAGCAGCGCGGTGCCCCAGCGGTCGATGCCCAGCGGGTTCGCCGCGCGGCTGTCCGGCACCGTGCGCCGCGCGATGATCAGCCCGACCAGGCCGATCGGCACGTTCACCAGGAAGATCGGCCGCCAGCTGGTGCCCCACAGGTCCGCGGCCACGAGCGCGCCGCCGGCCAGCTGGCCGACCACGGTGCCGATGCCGCCCGTCGCGCCGTACATGCCGAGCGCGCGCGAGCGGTGTTCGCCCTTCGTGCCCGCCTGGATGATCGACAGGACCTGCGGCAGCAGCAGCGCCGAAGCCGCTCCCTGCGCGGCGCGGGCGAGCACCAGCGTCGTCGCGTTCGGCGCGAGGCCGCAGACCAGAGACGTGATGGTGAACAGCGTGAGGCCGAGCAGGAAGAGCCGGCGCCGGCCGAACGTGTCGCCCAGCCGTCCGCCGAGGACCAGTAGCACGGCGTACGCGATGCCGTACGCCGCCACCACCAGCTCCAGCGTGGAGGCCGACGTGTGCAGGTCTTCGTTGATGGTCGGCAGGGCGACATTGACGATGAAGAAGTCGATGATCGGGAGTGCTGCCCCCAGCAGCACGGTGACCAGGCCGGCAGGGGTGAGGCCCGGCCTGGCAGGGGCGCCGGCGACGACGGTGGTCGTCGCCGGAGCGGTGGTTGTCGCGGTCATGAGTACTACGATCCGACCGTTCTCAACCTGGTACCAGGTGCGCTCTTATCCTGGTAGTGCGAGTACCTGGTAATAGGCTGAAGGCTGTGTTTACCTAGGAGCATGACCAGCGCCGTAGAAGAACGCCTGCGCCGGGACGAGCTCGGCGCGTTCCTGCGCAGCCGTCGCGCGCGCATCACCCCCGAGCAGGTCGGGCTGCCCCTCGGCGGCCGGCGGCGGACGCCGGGCCTGCGCCGCGAGGAGGTCGCGCAGCTCGCCGGGGTCGGGGTCACCTGGTACACGTGGCTGGAGCAGGGCCGCGACATCAACGCGTCCGAGCAGGTGCTCGCCGCCATCTCCCGCACGCTGCGCCTCGACCCGCACGAGCACCTGCACCTGTTCACGCTGGCCGGCGCGCCCGAGCCGCCGTCGGAGAAGCACTGCAACGCCGTCACCCCGTCGATGCGGATGATGATGGCGAAGCTGGAGCCGTACCCGGTGGTGGTGCGCAACGCGCGCTGCGACCTGCTGGGCTACAACCGCGGCTACACCTGGCTGATGGGCGAGGTCGACGAGATCCCGTTCGAGGACCGCAACACGCTGGTCCAGTGCCTGCTCAACCCGGTGTGGCGCGAGCGGATGCTCGACTGGGAGACGAACGTGCCGCGGGTGATCGCGTCATTCCGCGCCGCGATGGCCGAGCACGTGGCCGACAGCTCGTGGAAGTGCCTGGTCAAACGGCTGAAGGTGGAGTCGCCGCTGTTCGCCCGGCTGTGGGACCAGCACGACGTGAACCCGGACCCCATCCGCACCAAGCGGTACCTGCACCCCGAGGCCGGCCTGCTGAAGTTCAACTTCACCTACCTCTACCTCGGCCGCCGCTCGGAGATCACCATGTCGAGCTACACCCCGGCCGACGAGGAGACCGCGGCGAAGCTCCCGCTGTTCTTCGACTGAAGTACCGCGTACGACGGCTCCCCGGAAGCCGCCTCCGGACGGACGCGCCCGGCGCCCGGGACCGGTAGCTTTCTGCAGCATGCGGCAGGACCGGTGGCGGGGACGGAACCCGTGGTTCGGACGGGTGTTCCGGACCGTGGTGGTGCTCGTCATCGTGCTGGGCGCCACCAGCGCCGCCAGCCACTGGCGGCCGGACGCCCATCCGCTGGGCCCGCCCGGCGTGGCCTGGCTGGCCGCGACGGTGCTGACTTTGCTGCTGGTGCACGAATTCCCGTTGGCCATCTTCGTGGCCACCGCCGCGTCGTCGTACGTGTACTACGCGGTGGGCGAGCCCGGCGGGCCGGTGCTCCTGGTGCCGGCGGTGGCGTTGTTCATGCTCACGCGCAAGCGCGGGCCGATGACCGCCGGGATCACCGCGGCGGCCGTGCTGTTCGCCGCGTACGTCGCGTATGTGGTCACCACGCGGTCGTTCGCCATCAACGCCGGTGCCGGGGTCGCGGTGCTGTGGTCGGCCGCGGTGATCGGCGTCGGCACGGCCGTGCGGTACCAGTTCGCGGCGATCACGGCGCGGCGCGCGCAGGCCGACGAGCACCGGCACCGGATGGCCGAGCAGGAGCGGCTGCGGATCGCGCGCGAGGTGCACGACGTCGTCGCGCACAGCCTGGCGATGATCAACGTGCAGGCCGGCGTCGCCGCGCACGTCGCGGATCGGCGTCCGGAGCAGGCGAAAGAGGCGCTGCTCAACATCAAGGCCGCCAGCGCTTCGGCGCTCAACGACCTGCGGGCGACGCTGGCCGTGCTGCGCTCGGGGGAGGACAAGGCGCCCGCGCCCAGCCTCGCGCAGATCGACGAGCTGCTGGACCACGCGCGCGCCGCGGGCCTGCAGGTCGAGCTGCACGGCGAGGCCGGTGAGCTGCCCGCGCCGGTCGACGGCGCCGCGTACCGGATCCTGCAGGAGTCCCTGACCAACGTCGTCCGGCACGCCGAGAGCGCCCGGCGCGTGGACGTCCGCCTGGAGCGGCGGCCCGGCGCGCTGGCGCTGACCGTCCGGGACGACGGCCGTGGCACCGTGGAGCCGACGCCCGGCCACGGGCTGCGCGGGATGCGTGAGCGCGCGGCGGCGCTCGGCGGACAGGTGGAGGCCGGGATCACCGGCGACGGGTTCGAGGTGCGGGCCGAGCTGCCCGTCGAGGGGGACGGATGACGATCCGCGTGCTGCTGGCCGACGACCAGGCCCTGGTCCGGGCCGGGTTCCGGGTGCTGCTGGAGACCGAGGACGGGTTCGAGGTGGTCGGCGAGGCCGGCGACGGCGAGCAGGCCGTCGCGCTCGCCGCCGAGCACCGGCCCGACGTCGTGGTGATGGACGTGCGGATGCCCGGCACCGACGGCCTCGCCGCCACCCGCCGGATCACCGCCGACCCGGAGCTGGCCGAGGTGAAAGTGCTGGTGCTGACCACTTTCGACGTCGACGAGTACGTCTACGAGGCCCTGCGCTCCGGCGCCAGCGGGTTCCTGCTGAAGGACACCGAGCCGGTCGAGCTGCTGCGCGCGTTGCAGGTGGTCGCCGCGGGCGAGGCGCTGCTGGCGCCGACCGTCACGCGCCGGCTGATCGCCGAATTCGTCGGCCGGCCGGAGCACCGGCGCGTCGACCCGTCCGCCGTGCGCGAGGTGACCGACCGCGAACGCGAGGTGCTGGCGCTGGTCGCGGGCGGCCTTTCGAACGACGAAATCGCCGCTCACCTGGTGATCTCCACCGCGACCGCGCGCACCCACGTCAGCCGGATCATGACGAAGATCGGCGCGCGGGACCGGGCCCAATTGGTCGTGCTGGCGTACGAATCGGGCTTGGTCACACCGGGCGGGCACTAGCCCGAAGGTGTGAGTTACGCCGTGTCAGTGAACGCCATCCCACCTTCGGACGCCTTAACGGCAGAGCATCGGTTACTCACCGAGGCGTTCGGCGGAAGGAGCTCCCATGGCGTGGGAGATCGTCGTGGTCGCCGCGCTGGCCGTGATCTTCCTGGTCAGAGTGGTGCTGCAGCTCAAGCGGGGCTGAGGAGCGGCGTCGTGGCGCGGGACGCCGGACGCGCGGTTCCGCGATGCGGTCCTGCTCCTGCTCACGAGGTTCCCGCGGCTCCCGGGTTTCCCGAGGCGGCCGCGGCACGGTCACCGGCTTGATGATCGCCGTGTGCTGCTCGTCGTTGCGCGGCTGCGGCCTGGGCTTCGGGGCCGGACGGCTTCCGGTGCCCGGGGCGTCCAGCAGACTGCCCTGGACCGAGCCGTCGGTCGCCGAGCCATCGGGCCGCGGCGGCGGTGACACGGGCCGCCGGGCCGGCGCGAGCGGGCGCTCGTCCACGCGCGGGATCTCGATGGTGATCTCACCGCTCACCTTGATCGGCGCGGGCTTCGACCGGTGCGAGAGCTTGCGCGCCAGCGTGTGGCTCGGCCGCTCGACGAACCGGTAGCTCAGCTCGACCACGCCGAACACCGCCGGGATCACGATCAGCAGCGCGAGCGGCAGCGGCATCAGCGGCCGCAGCAACTGCAGCAGCACGAACGAAACGAGCATGTGCAGCAGGTAGATCGAGTAGCTGCGCTCCGAGACCAGCGTCCAGAACTTCCGCTGCTTCAGCTTCGGCTCGGCGAACATGCCCATCAGGAAGCAGAGCACGGCGAAGGCCATCGAGAGGTTGTACGAGTCGTCGATCCGCCCGACGTTGATGATGTCCGCCAGCACGTACAGCGACCACGCGACGGCGCCGTACAGCGCGCCGGTCCACAGCGGGATCTTCTTCGACGTGGTGGCCCAGATGATCTGGCCGATCACCATCACCGGCAGGTAGGAGACGTTCACCCCGAACAGCGAGTACGACGGGCCGAGCTGTGAGCGGCTCATCATCACCACGAAGATGAACGTCAGCTCCACCGCGATCGCCAGCCACACCCACCGGCGCAGCAGCGGCAGCATGGCCATCAGCAGCAGGTAGAAGATGACCTCGACGATCATCGTCCACGCCACCGGCACCAGCACGATCTGCGGGTAGATGAGGTAGTTGATCAACGTGGTGTTGGTCAGGATGGTGAGCGGGGTCAGCTCCTGCGACTGGCCGGTGGACGGCGGGTGCAGGTTCACCACCAGCAGCAGCGCGGTCAGCAGCACCACGAACAGCATGGGCGCGTACACGCGGATGAACCGGTTCAAGGCGAACCGCGCCTGGCCCTGGCGCAGGGCGATCGGCGTCACGACGAAACCGCTGACGAGGAAGAAGAACGGCACCGCGATCTGGCCGATGCCCTGCTTCGACATGTGCATCGGGTCGCTGGTCAGCGCCTCGATGAAGCTGACGTACGGTGCGTTCTCACCCTTGGCGATCACCCAGGGGTGCGCGATGTGGCTGTAGAACACGAGCAGGGCGCCGAGGCCACGGCCGATGTCGATGAAGACGATGCGGGTCTTCTTCTGCACAGCAGGTGGCTGCTCCACCAGCGCGACCACCCCCGTCTGCTCGCCCGACTACCCCGACAAGGGTAGCGCCCTGCTCCGGTCGCGGTGGCCGGTCCCCGAAATATGCCGGAATGCGCGAAAGGCCCATGCAGGTGTTCTGGCCTCGGGTTATGCGCTGTCCGGGTACGATCGCACGGAGTTTCGTCCGCTTTCACCCGAGCAGTTCAGGAGTCCGGCGCGCGTGCAGCCGTCCACCCCCGACGTCACCGTCGAGCGCCCCACGATCGCCGCCGTTGTCCGGCCGGCCCTGCCCGCCATCGGTCTGTACGTGCTTTTCCAATTGCTCGCCTTCGGTGTGCTGTGGCTGCTGAGCTGGAAGGCGGGGGTCTCGCCCGGCCGTTTCGTCGGCGCGTTCGACGGCAGCTGGTTCCAGGCCGTGGCCGAGCACGGCTACAGCCAGCCGATCACGCCGGGCCCGGATGGGACGCCGGCGGAGAACAGCCTGGCGTTCTTCCCGCTGTACCCGGCCCTGACCGCGATGCTGGGCCTGGTCGGGATTCCGACGCTGCCCGCGGCACTGACCGTGACGTTCCTGGCCGGGTGCGCCGCGGCCTGGGGCCTGTTCGTCCTGGGCCGCGATTTCGCGGGCCCACGCGTGGGAATCCTGCTGGCGGTGCTCTGGTCGATCGGGCCGGGCGGGCCGGTGCTGCACATGGCCTACTCCGAGTCGCTGCTGGTGGCGCTGGTCGCGTGGACCCTGGTTGCGCTGGCTCGGCGCCAGTGGCTGCTGGTGGGCGTGCTGACGATCTTCACCGGGCTCACCCGCGCGGGCGGCGGAGCACTGATCGCCGCCGTCGGCATCGCGGCGATCGTCGCCCTGTTCCGCCGCGAGGACGGCTGGCGTCCGCTGGCCTGCGGACTGCTGGCACCGCTGGGATTGCTCGGCTACCTGGCCTACGTCGCGGTCCGGACCGACCGGGTCGACGGGTGGTTCTGGCTCCAGAACGCCTGGCACATGAGCTTGGACTTCGGAAGTTTCACGTGGATCCAAGCCCGGGAAGGCTTGACCTCCAACGCATCGAGCTGGATCACCGTCACCGCGCTCATCGTGCTGGGTGCGGTCGCCCTCCAGCTGTGGACCTGGTGCACCCGGATGCCCCTGCCGTGGCAGATCTACGGCACGATCACGGTGCTCATCGCGCTCTGCTCGTCCAACTTCTTCCAGACCCGGGCCCGGTACCTGCTGCCCGCGTTTGTGCTCACGGTCCCGCTCGCGTTGCTGCTCGCGAAGCTGCCGAACCGCGCGCTGGCGATCCTGCTGCCCGCCGGAGCACTGGTCAGCGCCTGGTACGGCGCCTTCCTGATGGCGATCGTGCACCTGAACCCGTAGGGCTCAGGCCTCCGGCGAGAGCCACAGCGTGGCAAAGGCCTTCTCGTCCGCCCGGGCCGCCGCGATCAGGTCCACATCGGACAGTCCTTCGCCGGAAACGCCGTTGTCGCCGACGATCTTCGGCGTGTAGCCCAGCTTGCGGTAACCGGCCAGCACGGCCATCGGGTCGTCGCCGAGCTCGGTGATGGCCGACGGGTCGAACTCGCACACCACGTGCGGGCGGTCGCGGCGCAGCACCGAGTCCAGGCCGGCCAGCGCCCGGTGGTCGCGGCCCTGCAGGTCGACCTTGACCAGGCCGATCCGCTGGGCCGTCACCTCGGGCAGCGAGTCCAGCCGCACGGCCGGGACCGCGATGCCGGGGCCGTCCGCGCTGACCCGGTTGTCGCCGCTGTTGCCGGCGGTCGCCTGCGTCAGGTGCACCGTGCCCGGCGTGTCCCAGGCCGCCGACTCGACGACGGTGACCAGCTTGGCCGCTCTGCTCGGCAGGTTGACGGCGACGTTGCGGCGCAGGTACTCGGCGTTCACCGGGTCCGCCTCGACGGCGACCACCCTGGTCAGCTCCGGCGTGGCACGCAGCAGGCGCAGCGTGTGGTAGCCGACGTGCGCGCCGACGTCCAGGAACGCGCCCGAGGCCAGCGACGCCATCAGCTGCGCCTCGCTGTCCTCCCAGGACCGGTGGAAGACGATCCACGGCAGCATGACCTCGTCGACCGGCATGAGCAGCGCGCCGACGTCGCACGGGACCACGTCGGCGCCGCGCGGCACCGGGGCGTGCGCGAGCCGGGCGGCGTCACGCATCGCGCCGACGTCGAGGGTCACCCGCTGGATGGCCTTCTCGTCGGCGTCCAGGCGCTCGTCGCGCGAGCTGAACATCTGGTGCACCGACGCCGTGGTCGCCTCGAGGTCGTCGCCGAAACCGCCGTAGCCCTCGGAAAGCTTCACCACGTCGGCTTCGAGATTGCGCAGCGCCAGGTTGATTTCGGGGCTGCGGCGGCTCAGGTCTTCGACGGTGTCGTGCAAGGCCTCGAACCGCTCGCCGAGCTTTTCGCCCGCGCCGCGCGAGGCGTCGGCCGTGCGGCGGGAATCGGCGAGGCCGCCTTCCAGCGCCTCGATCCGTTCCAGCAGCTGCCGGTTGCTCGCCTCGACGCCGGCCAGCAGCGCGCCCATCACCTTGCGCTGGTGCACGTCGTAGTGGTCGATCGCGCGCAGCACGGCCTTGCGCAGCGCGGGGGCCAGCGGCAGTCGCGACGGCGCGGCCGCCTCGGGCCGCCAGTGCAGGGCCTGCGCGGCCTCGTGCAGCGGGGTGATCGGGTGCGGCGGCGCGGGCTGGCCGGCGTGCTTGCCCGCCTGCCACACGCGGTGCGCGTTCTCCAGCTCGGCCCGCATCCACTCGGCGGCGGTCGCCATCGAGCGCTCGCGCAGGATGTACTCGCGCGCCTGCTTGCCGCGCTTCGTGGCCTCGGCCGGGTTGTCCGCGACCTCGCGCATCGCGGCGGCGGCCGCGTCGAGGTCGGGCTCGGCCCACATCGCGGTTTCGTGGTACGGGTAGTTGCCCTTGCCCACCGGCACCAGCCGGTACGGCACGGGCCAGCCCGTGGTGGCGTCGAGGAACTCGCGGGTGCTCGAGTAGTCCGTGGAGATCACCGGCATCGCGCGGGCCATCGCCTCGGCGACGGTCAGGCCGAAGCCCTCGCTGCGGTGCAGGGACACGTAACAGGTGCCGCGCTCGTAGAGGTCGTGCAGCTCGGCCACGGTCAGGTAGGTCTCGATCAGCTCCACCCGGTCGTCGCCCACCACCGCGGCGCGCAGCCGCTCGGCGGCCTGCGGGTGCATCTTCGCGTTGATCGCCTTGACCGTCAGCCGCACGTCGTCGCGGCCGGGGAACGCGCGTTGGAACGCTTCGACTGCGCCCCAAGGGTTCTTGCGCTCCGCGACGCTGTTGAAGTCGAACGCGAACAGGAACCGCACCGGCTCGCCCTGCTCCCGCGCGGGCGGCGATGGCTCGCCCGGATCGCGCACCGGCACCGGGATGGTCTTCACCGGGATCGGCGAGTGCTCGGCGATGGCGCGGCGGCAGAAGTCGCTGACCGTCCAGACCTCGTCGAGCATGCCGAACGCCTCGTGCTGCCACTGCGGGAAGTCCTCGAGCTCCCAGGCCCACAGCCCGATCCGGTAGCGCCCGGCGCCGACCTCGGGGTGGTTGGTCAGGATCACGCGGGTCTGGTCGGCGTTCACGGCCAGGATGCTGAGCGGGAACCGCGGGTCGCCGACGGTCGCGGGCCGCTCGATCCCGGTGCGGTTCGACACCGCCTTCTCCTCGAGCACCGATGCCACCGGCACGCCGCCGTCCTCGATCGCCTCGAGCACGATCCGGCCCATCTCGCCGAGGCCCAGCTCCGCGGTCAGGTAGCCGAGCAGGTTCACCCCGAACTCGTCGGACGGCGGGCGGGTGGCCGCGCGCTCGCCGGGCAGCGCCCACACGGGCAGCCCGGCCTCCTTGACGCCGGAGCCCGCGCACCAGAAGCGGAAGTTCTCCGCGTCGGCGCCGTACGGGTGCGGGAACGCCATCTGCAGGTCGATCCGCGACGCCCAGATCGCGTGCGTCAGCCGGTTCAGCCCCGCGGCGGCCTGCGCCTGGTCGTCGGGCGTGGCCAGCCACTCGCGCAGGGCCAGGCCGCCGTCTTCGCCGTACGCGTGCGGCGGGACCGGCTTGTCCTTGCGTTCGGCCTTGATCCAGCCCTCGCGGAACACGCGGCGGGCGAGCTTCGGCACCTCGGTGCCGTCGCGGAAGTTCTTGAAGCCATAGGGAATCGAGTCCAGAGACTCGGCGTAGCCCGCTTCGCGCAGCTTCGCGCCGTACGAGTCGCAGACAGCGCGAAGGTCGGCGTTGTGCGAGAGCATCACTCGCGGCTTGCGCGCGCAGTGGAAGCTGAGCAGCCACGGCTTCTCCGGCCGGTAACCGCTGAAGTGGAAGAAGCGCAGCTTCGCCCCGCCCGCGGTGAGCGTGCCGTCGGCCTCGCGGGCGATCGGGCGCTCGTGCAGGTTCCAGTAGGCGACGTCGTAACCCGGGTCGGTGAGCACGTGGTTGCGGAACAGCGCCGGCACCTGGTCCACCCAGCGCTGGTCGGTGAACAGCTGCAGCTCGGGCGCCACGATCGCGTCGTGGCGCAGCCGGCCGGCCCAGAAGTCCAGGAACGGCCCGGCGCCCGGGCCCACCCCGAGGAAGCCGAGGTTGAAGATGCCGGTGCCCATGATCACCGCGTCGTCGGGCTCCAGCCCGTCCTGCGGCAACGGGTTCAGGAAGTGCGGCGCCAGCACGATGTCGTGCGCCAGCGCCAGCTCCGAGACCTCGGTGATCGGCGCGAACAGCTCGATGTCCGGGTCGAGGTAGATCGCGACCTCGGTCTGCGTGAGCAGCTCGCGCAGCAGGTACGGCTTGACCGAGGTGGCCAGCTCGGTGACCGAGTAGGCCGTGGCCATGCGCAGGTAGTCGGCCTCGTCGATGCCGAACGCGGCCGGCCCGACCACCCGCGTGCCGTCGTCGAGCACGGTGACCTCGTCGCGCGGCGCGTCGATCACCGCGATCACGAACCGGCCGTCCGGGTGCTGGCGCAGGTAGGACTTGGCCAGCACGCGCGCCGCGGGAAGGTAGTTCCGCGCGACGATCGTGCAGGCGGTGGTACCCGGCTCAGCCATTGGCGGGCAGGGCGGTGAGCTGCGCGTTCAGTGCCGAGGTGAAGTCCGTCTCGGTCTGGCTCAGGCTGCCGGGACCGGACGCCTCGACGCGGACGATCACCTTGCCGTGCGCGTAGTGCCCACGGGCCTGGGCCGACTGGCCGTCCTTCTGGTCGATCGTGGTGGCGTACACGCCGTCCGGCGCGGTGGAGTCGCGCTTCGCGCCGTTGGTCACCTGGATCTGCTCCAGCTTCTCGGCCGCGGTCTTCGCCGCGTTCGCGCTGCTGGCCTGGGCCAGGAACAGTGTGATGCGGTCGCCGTTGTCCAGGTGGTAGACGACGAACTTGACCTTGGTCGCGCCCGCCGACTGGTAGGCCGCCAGCTCCTGCGGGTTCAGGTACTTCAGGCCGTCGACCTGGCCGAACGACGTGATGTCGTCGTGCGTTTCGGCCTTGCCGGGCATGGCGCCGAGCGCCATCGGGTCCGGCGGCTTCGGCGCGCTGGAGGACGCCTGCTGCGTCGGGGCGGCGGTCTGCTGCCCGTTGCCGCTGCTGCTGGGGCCACGGCCCCAGAGCCAGTAGGCGCCGAACGCGATCGCGGCCAGCACCACCACGGCGCCGACGATCGCGCCGATCTTCTTGCCGTTGCCCGACTTGGGCTTCTCGCTGAAGAACTCCGGGCCCTGGCTGGTGCCCCAGTTGGACTCGCTGACGTTGTGGCCCAGGTCGTTGCCGCCACCCCACGGCGGGCTCTGGTCGCCCTCGGGCGCGTTCCACGGCGCCTGCTGCGCCTGCGGGAACCCGGCGGGCGGCGACTGCGGCGTGGCCTGCGGGAAGCCGCCGGCCGGCGAGTACTGCGGCTGGGGCGGCTGCTGCTGGGGCTGCACGTACTCGGTGCGGTTGACGTCGGCGTGCGGCGTCTGTTGCTGCTGCTGTTGCCACGAGACGGCCTGCGTCCGCTCCGCGCCTTGGTCGGCCGGCGGCTGCGGGGGCTGCTGGGCGGGCGGCTGCGGAACCCCGTGCGGCGGGCTGACCGGCGCGATCACCTGCGTCGAGTCCGCGCTCGTGTTCGCCTGCTGCGGCGCCGGTGGGTCCTGCTGGCCGACGGCCGAGGACAGTACCTGATCACGCCGGATGCGGTAATCGTCCGCGGACAGCCGCCCTGACGCGAGCTCCTCGTCCAGCCGGCGCAGCTCCTCCTGCCAGGACACCAGGGCCCCCCTTATCTGTCGGCAAGGCGACGTCAGTGCGTCACCGCGACCCGATGTGTGTGACGACGTGGACATTGTGCACGGCAGTGGCCTCGTGCGACCCCGCGGGTCGCCTTCCGCGCCCCGCCGGAGCTGCGGTTCGTCAGCCGGCGGGCAGGGCCGCGGCCACCTTGGCGCGGATCTGCTCGATCCGTGACCGCAGGGCCGCCGCGTCACCGGCCAGCGGCTGGGACGCGCCGATGCCGATCGCGACCGGACCGGAGGTGTACCAGAACGCCAGCACCCGTCCGGCCGGGCTGCTGCCGGAGTAGAGGAGGTCGGTGGGCGCGGGCCCGAGCGCGGCACTCTCGAAACCGCCGCCGACCAGGTTTCCCTGCAGGCTCTTCACCAGTACTTCGGCCTGCGCCGAAGACCCCGTGGGAACGGCGAGCAGCACCGTTCCGTTGTCGGCCTGATCGGCGTCGGCGTACGACCGGTAGACGAGTTCGTCGGCGCCCGCGGTTTTCATCAGGTCGGCGTCGGCCTGCGAGATCGCCTTCAGCTCGACGGCCTTGTCCAGCGACATCGTGGAGTTGTCCTGGCTCGGCTTCCCGGCCAGCGCCGGCAGCTTGTCCTCCAGCGTGGCCGACGGGTTGGCCGAGCCCGAAGGCGAGGGCACGGGCGGCGCCGAGACGGAGTCCGCGGTGCCCTGCTGGTCCGGCTTGCTGCCGATGTACCAGGTGAGGCCGACGATCAGCGCCAGCGCGAGCAGCACCCCGAGCGAGAGGAACAGCCACGTCGGCCGCTTCCGCCGCGGCGGCCCTTCTTCCCACAGCTGCCGGAGTTCGGGCGTCGGCGGCTTGTCCTGCTGGTCGAAGTTCGCGCCGGAGACGTCGAACAGGTCGGTGGGATTCAGGTCGGCCGGGCTGGGCGCCGTGGTCCGCCGGTTGGTGTGGAAGTCGCCCACCGCCTTGGGCTCCCAGCTCGGCGTCTGGGCGATCGACCCTTTCGACGCCCGGAACCCCTTGGCCGGCTTGGGCGCCTTCGGCTGCTTCGGTGCCTTCGCCGGTTTTCCCGGCTTCGCGTCCTCCGCCGGCTGCTCCCCGACGCCCGGCTGCACGGGATGCCAGGTCGGCTGCGGCACAGTTTGCTGCTGTTCGGCGGTCGGCAGCTGCACGGTCGACTGCTGGAAAGTCAGCTGCTGCACGGTTTGCTGCTGGGCGGCCGGTTGGGTGGCGGGGTTGGCGCTGGACCAGGTTCCGTGGCTGGTCGCGCCTGCTGGTGCACCCGCCGCATCTGCCGATGCGCCCGCCGTGCCAGCCGTGTCGGCGGTGCCCGACGCACCTGCCGCCGTGCCCGCTGCAACTGCCGCACCCGTTCCACCTGCCGCGCCCGCCGTGCCTGCCGAGTCGGCGGTGCCCGACCCACCTGCTGCCGTGTCCGCTGCACCTGCCACATTCGCCGCACCCGCCGCGGTTGCTGCGCTGGCGGTGCCGTTCGCGCTTGCGGTGGTGGAGCCGTTGTTCGCGCCTGTGGTGCTTTCCGGTCCGGTCATCTGGTTGGCCTCGTTTCGGCCCGGTGATGGCATCGAGTCGGTGGTGTCGGAGCCGTTGGCCCACTGGCCCGGCTCGGCCGAATCGCCCTGGCCACCGGGATTGCTCGGGCCACTCTGCCTACCGGAACTGCTCGGGTCACCGAGGCCACTTTGCTCGCCGAAACTGCTCGGGCCACCCTGCCCACCGAGGCCGCTTTGCTCGCCGAAGCCGCCCTGCCCACTCTGCCCACCGGAACCGCCTTGCCCACCGGAACTGCTCGGCCCACTGGCCCACCGCACGGGCGGCTCGCCTTTCCACCGGCCCGCGGCCGGTTCGGCGACGGGCCAGACGCCGGCGTTGGCGGAGCCCGCGGGCCGCAGCGGGGAGGCGACCGGGGAGGCCGCGCCGCCGCCGGAGGCCTCCGCCAGCAGCTCTTCCCGCTTGCGCCGGTGCTCGGCGTGGCCGATCCGGCCGGCCGACAGATCGGCGTCCAGTCGGCGGAGCTCTTCCTGCCAGCTCATCAAGCAACCCCCTGCCACCGGTTCGGGCGATAGTGTTCCATGCCCCCGGGCCTGCGGAGGTTCCGGTTTGATCGACTTCTCGGGCGAGATCATGGCGCGCGAATCGCGCCAAGTCCAGGGTGGGGTCCGCTCCGTAGGATCGGTGTATGTCGTCCGCTCGCGGCGAGCTCGCCGCCCTGGCCGTTGACCGGCTCGCCGGCCGGGCCGTGTACTCCGGTGACCTGGTCGACGCCGGGCACCGCGCGCTGGTCGAGGGAGTGGACTCGCCTTCGCTGCCGGAGCTGGCCGGGCTCGGCCGGGACGACGCCGATGCGCCGGATGTGTTCGCCCGGGTCGTCCACGAGCTGGGCATCGAGTTGCCGGCCGACGCCACCGCCGCGCGTTGGCAGCTGCTCGGCGAAAGCCTCGGCGCGATGGTGCGCGGCGAGGCGACGCCGGCGAAGACCAGCCGGCCCTTCTCGGAGTTCGACCGCCTGCTGGGCCGTCCGGGTGTACTTCGCGAGCTCGTCCGCTGGTTCGCGATGCTCGACTCCTGGATCCCCACCGACCTCACGCCGGTCAGCTTCTGTGAGCAGCAGATCCTCGAACAGGCCCGGCTCGTGCTGGCCGGACCGTGGCCGCCCGTCACCCGTTGAGACGCAAAAACTGTCGTACATATGTTCTAAAATGGGCAGTGTCCAGGGGAGATGCCGTCCGAGCCACGGGCGGCGTCCAGGAGTTCGGAAGGCGGCTGCCATGCCCGTTGCAGGATCGGCCTACATCACGCTGCCCACGTTCGTCGGGTACAGCGCGAGTTCGGGGCCCTCGCGCTCGTCGTTCGTGCGCCGCCAGCGGAAGTTGTACGAGGACCCGGCGCGGGCCGCGTTCAACTACTACCGCCGGGCGGCCAACGCGGTCCGCGCCGGCCGCGCCGCGAGACAGGACGAGGTGGCGATGCGCTCCCTGGTCCACAACGCCGACGACCGCACGCGCCCGCACTACTCCGCCATCGCCGAGGGCTGGCTGCGCTACCTCGGCCGCCGCGACCCGAGGCTGGTCGAGGTCGGGCGGGCGCGGATCCCGCTCGGCGAGCTGGAGGTGGGCGTCAGCCCGCAGCTCGGCCTGCGCAAGAGCAACGGCCGCCGGTACGCCACCTGGCTCTACTTCAAGGAGGAGCCGCTGAGCCGTGACGCCGCGCAGCTCGCGCTGTGGCTGCTTGACCAGGGCATGCCGGACCTGCTGCCGGGCGGGGAGCCGCTGGTCGTGGATGTCCGCCGGGCCAAGGAGTTCACGCTCACCGCGCGCGATCGCGAGCGGCTGCGGCCGTGGGCGCGCAGTGAGGCGTCGGCGTTCATGACGTTGTGGGAGGCCGCGTGAGCTGAGCTCCGCCCGGGGCGTGCGGGGCCGTTCACCCGTACGCTCTGGGCGCCCGCCGGGTCGCTCACGGAGAGCCACCACGTACCGTCACTGTTCGAACGCGCCGTGGCGAAGATCGGCTGCACACGGCCACTGCGAAAGAACGCACCCGGTCGGGTGACGGATTCGCGGTAGGCCTGGCTGGACTGGACATTCGGGGCGTCGGACACGAAGCTTTCCCGCAGTCTTCATCCCGGCCGATAACCCCGAGGTCGAATAAGTGAACGCAGCAGCCTGGGAGCCGCTCTCGCGAGTGGCCGACGAGCCCGCCTGGTACTGGGTCTACAACAAGCTCGGCTTCTGGCCGAGCACCTTCGCGCACGACTGGCCCGGCTTCCGCGAGCCCGCGCCGTCGCGGACCTGGGACCTTTCTGCGGGTGACTACGACCGCGGGTCGGCCGAGTTCCGGCTCGGCCCGTACACGGTCGACGAGCCGGAGATCGCCAGGATCGTGCTGGCGGCGCTGAAGGACTCCGTCGGCCCGGACGACTGGCTGTGGGTCCTGCACTGGCAGCACCAGTCGTTCAAGTTCTGGCCGCACCGCATGGCCGAGGGCGCCGCCTGGCCGGTCCCGGTCTTCCCGCGCGGCGACTACCACCTCTTCCTCGCCGAGGACTTCAGTTACGGCACGCTCGGCCACCCGTGGGAGCGCACGCTCTGCGCGTTCGGCGAAAAGCTCCTCCCCGCCGTGGAGCGGCATGGCGAGGGCGTGCTGACCAAAGTCCTGCGCCGCGACGGCTCGCCCAGCGCACTGGCGCGCTGAGCACCCGCGCCGGCTCGAAGATCAAGTGCGCCGGCGCGGCCGGACCCCGGCGCACCGGAGCATTGGCGCAGCTAGCGGCGCTGCTACCTTCTGCGGGTGTTCGAATACCACGGCTGGGTGACCATCGCCGCCACCACGAGCGGCGACGACGACGCGGCGCTGCTCGAGCGCCTCATCGAGCGGGTCCACCGCGCCATCCGCGACAGCGACGCGCTCGACCTGGTCGACCTGCGCTGGAGCGCCGGCCTGCCGATGCTCCACCTCGGCGGCTTCGACAAACACGGCGGCGGGATCGCCCCCGAACTGCTGAAGACCTTCTCCCGCGTGGGCGAACTCGCGCCCGGCTCGTACGGCCTCCTGCACGTCTGGGACGACCAGGATCCCGAGCACGACAACGAGTTCCGCGTTTTCCGCATGGCCCGCGGCCAGGTCACCGAGCACCCCGACACCCACCTCACCCCGGTCGCGCCGACGGTCCTGGACGTCTACGAACTCTGAACCCCGCGAACGCACGAACGGTCCCCTCGCGACGAAACGCGAGGGGACCGTTCGCTTTCACGGTCCGCGCCGAGGTGCGGACAAGTACTTCCGCCTAATGGTGCTTCGGCGTCTGCGGCCGGTGGCCGGGCTCCTGGTGCGGCGGCTGCTGGTTCGTGCCGGGGAAGGTCGGGGCCGGCAGGTTCGCCGCCTCGTAGCGGGAAAGTGTGAGCGGGCCGCTCGTGTCCGGCAGGGTCGGCGGCTGGGCCTTGTGGTCGTCGAAGCGGAAGGCCGAGGTGAGGTCGCCGAAGGTCTGGCGGCGCCAGTCCGAGATGTTGGGCTCGGCCACACCGGTCACCTTCTCCAGGAACTGCAGGGTCGAGGTGTGGTCGAAGGTTTCGCTGCACACCCAGCCGCCCGCGGTCCACGGCGAGATCACGATCGCCGGCACGCGGTAGCCGCCGCCGACCGAAAGGCCGTTGCCCTTCGTGCCGCCCGGCGAGGTCTTGGTGACGAACTCGTGCGGCGTGCCCGGCGCCGGCACCGGCGGGATGACGTGGTCGAACAGGCCGTCGTTCTCGTCGTAGTTGAGAATGAACACGGTCTTCGCCCACACGTCCGGGTTGGACGCGATCGCGTCGATCTTCGACGCCACGAACGCCGCGCCCTCGGCGGGCGTGTAGTCCGGGTGCTCCGAGGCGGTCGAGGTGCAGATGATCCACGAGACCGTCGGCAGCTTGTCGTTGCGCGCGTCGTACTCGAACTGGCCCTCGGGACGGTGGGTCAGCCCGTTCACCGCGAGCGGCGAACCGGCCGGCGCGTTCTTGAAGTTCGCGAAGTTCTCCAGCATGTTGCAGCCGTAGGTGTCGCTCTGCTCGTACACCTTCCAGCTCACGCCGGCCGCCTGCAGCCGCTCCGCGTAGGTGGTCCAGGTGTAGCCGCCGGCCGGGGCGTTGTTGTCCAGGATCGGGCCGCCGTGCTCGCCGTCCGGGTCGACCGTGCCGGTCATCCACATCATCCGGTTCGGCCAGGTCGGGCCGAGCACCGAGCAGTGGTAGGCGTCGCAGATCGTGAACGCCTCGGCCAGCGCGAACTGGAACGGCAGGTCGGCGCGGGTGTGGTAGCCCATCACGTACGGGCCGTTCTTGCCGTCGGCCTTGCGGTGCGCGGGCAGCCAGCTGTCCATCTTGCCGCCGTTGAGCGCGTCGTGCTGCACCTGCCAGGCGTGGGAGGTGGACGGGATCTTCTGCGCGTTGGTGGCGTGCGTGTCGAGGTGGAACGGCAGCGCGTAGCCGGCCGGGTTCTGGCTGTCCGGCTGGTAGAAGACCGGCTTGCCGTTCGGCAGCTTGGCGGCGTTGGGGTCGTTGAAGCCGCGGACGCCGGACAGCGTCCCGAAGTAGTGGTCGAACGACCGGTTCTCCTGCATCAGCAGCACGACGTGCTCGATGTCCTTGAGCGATCCGTGCTGGGGCGCGCCCTGGGCCAGCGCCTTCTGGACGCTGGGCGGGAGGAGGGTGGCCGCGGCGGCGGTGGCGGCGGCCCCGGCGGCAGAGCCGAGGAGACGACGGCGAGTCAGTTCGGTCATGGCAGTCACCCTCGTTGCGCTGCGGTCACGGGAAAAGGGTCCGCGAAGAACGAACAGGGAACACCGGGTGAAAACATCCGCCGAACCGGCCGATCCCGGAGGAACCGGCCGGTCCGCGCGCGGTCAGAACGTGACGTCCGCGCATTGGTAGAAGGCGTTGCCGGTGTCCGCGATGTCCCAGACGCCGACGATCATGTGCCGTCCCGACTTGCCGGACGGCAGCGTGCCGGTGTGCGACACGCTGGTCGGCGGCTGCTGCCCGTTGTAGGGCACGGTGAGGAACGGCGTGAGGTCGAGCTGCGCCCGGGTGAGCGGCGCGGTCGGGTCCCAGCCGTCCTTGGTGACGAAGTAGCGGAACGACGTCGTGGCATGGGCCGCGGTCAGCGTCCACTTGAAGGTGTAGGTCCCGCCGCTGGTCAGCTGGACGGTCGGCCAGGTCCCGCCGCGCATGTCGTCGAGCTGCGCGAATCTGCTGATGCCGGCCGAGCAGATCTGGCCGTCCGCGGGCCCGGCCCCGGGAAACCCTTTGGGCCCCTCTGTGCTCTGTGGCTCGTACTGGATGTCGCCGCAATCGCTGACGGCCCCGATCGAGCAGTTGTACGCCCGGCTCGGCGGCGCCGTCGTGTACCCGTGCCCCCATGCGACGCCGGTCCACACCAGCGGAAGCGCGAGCGCTCCGGCCAAAGCCACCAAAACCTTCTTCGTGCGCATGTGACTCCTCTCACAGAGTGTGTCACAGAGTGTGAACCAATCAGTCAATGGTTCAGACCACTAAACGCCGCAACTCGGCCATCAGCGCTCGGCGCAGCAAGTTGGGCCGCCTGGCGGCTGCGACACCCACCCGTGCTGGTTCAGCACCGTCCGCACCGTGGGGGTCCGGGGGCTCGGCCCCCGGGAGATATGGCGAGGGGTCCGTGTTCGCGCTTTCTGCGAACACGGACCCCTGACCGCGAGCGGATGACGGGATTCGAACCCGCGACCCTCACCTTGGCAAGGTGATGCGCTACCAGCTGCGCTACATCCGCGTGCACCAAGCTTCCTTGGTGTTGGGAACACTCTATACGGCCGGTCTGCTGCCACTTTCGGGGGGCCCGGCCTGCGGATCGGCATGACTCGACCCGGTGCTTCGGTGTCACATCGGGCGTACAAGGGGTGACGACGGGCTTTTCCCTCCGTATGGTGTCCCCATTCGACCGAACGGTGAATCCTTCGGGGGAGGAGGTGCCTTGCCGGATGACCGAGCTGGGCACGGCGCCGCCACCAGCGGCCTCGGAATCCGACGAACAGGCACTGTTGCAGCGGCTCCGCAGCGGCGAGGACGCCGCGTTCGGAGAGCTGTTCGAGCTTCACGCGGCCGCGGTGCGCAGACTCGCGCAGAGCCTCGCGGCGGACCGCTCCGAGGCCGAAGACATCACGGCCGAGACCTTCTTCCGCGTGCTGCAGGCGTTGCGCCGCGGCGCGGGCCCGCGCGACTACGTGCGGGCGTACCTGTTGACCGTCGCCCGGCGGGTGTCGTGGGAGTGGCACGGCGCGCGCCGCGACGTCCCGGTCACTGACGACGAGCTGACGTTCCGCGCCGGCGCCGGTGCCGATACGCACGCGCGCACCGCGGAGCACAGCCTGATCACCACGGCGTTCACCAGCCTGCCCGAGCGCTGGCGGACGGTGCTGTGGCAGACCGAGGTCGAGGGCGAGCAGCCCGCCATGGTCGCCCCGCACTTCGGGCTGAGCGCGAACGCGACGGCGGCGCTGGCCCGCCGCGCCCGGCAAGGGCTGCGCGCGGCGTACTTGCAGGCGCACCTCTCGGTGAACCAGGGGCCGGACTCGTGCCGCGCCGTGGTGGAGAAGCTGGGCGGGTTCACCGCCGGCAGCGTCACCGGTGCCGAGGCCGAGCGGATCAAGGCCCACCTGCTGGGTTGCCCGTCCTGCCGCGCGACGCAGGACGAGTTGCGTGACGTCTGCTCCTCGCTCCGTGCGCACGCCGGGGTTCTGGTCCTGGCGCTGCCCGCGCTGGCCGGCGGGGCCGGCGGCACGGCCGGGCTGGCCGCGACCGTGAAGAGCGTGTTGTTCGGTTCCAAGGTGAAGGTCGGCCTCGCGCTGGTCTCGGCGGCCGCCGCCGGGGTGGTCGGGGTGACCGCCGGCCCGGTGGTCTTCGGCACGCACCCGATGCAGAACGTCGGGCTGGGCGGGGGTGCGCCGGAGTTGGCGCTGCAGCCGCCCGCGTCGCGCGTCCAGCCGCCGCCGCAGGTACAGCAGGGTCCGCGGATCGTCACCGGTGAGCTGCAGGGCGCGGCCCGGCCGCAGCGCCAGCACTCGGCCGGCTATCACGGCGCGACCGGGGCCGAGCTGGGCGCCAACGCCGTGCCGGCCATTCCCGGCGCGATCGGGTCTTCGTCAGCGGCCGGCCAGTCGTCCAACGGCTCGCCTCGGGACGACCTGCCCGGCAACTCGAACTCGACCGTCAACTCGACGCTGAGCACCGAGAGCTCAACCGACCCGCGGGTGGACACCCAGCCGGGGATGTCCTCCACCTCGACCGATTCGGGCTGCAACCCGACGCTGGACAGCACGTACGCGCCGCCGCCGTCGGACTACCTGCCGCCGACCTACGAGCCGCCATCGGTGACGACCACGCCGACGCCCACCGGCACGTCGACTTCTTCGACGGAGGACTCGACGCCGGCGAAGTCCGCGCAGTCTTCGGGATCTTCGGACTCCTCGGGGACTTCAGGTTCTTCGGGGACTTCAGGGACTTCGGGGACTGACACGACGTCGGACTCCTCGGGCACCGCGAAGACGTCGTCCTGGCGCTCGGAGCGGGTCGCGAGTTCTCAGACCTCGGGAAGCAGTACCTCGGACGATGTCACCGATTCGGCCGATTCCGATTCGTCCGCAACTCCCTGAGCAGCGAAAACCGGGCAAACCTCTCGCCACGCTACGTGACCACCTCGCGCCGCAAGGCCTCGTCACGGTAGCGTTGCCTGAGTTCGAGCGTCGCCCGGGAGGCAACAGGATGAACCGGCTGGTGCGCGGCGAGGACGGTCGCGACTGGGTGGTCCGTGCCCAGATGGAATGGCGTGCGCCGGTCACGGCGGACGATTTCGAACACGACGTCGCGGGCACCTACGGCCCGGGGATCGCGATGATCGTGGTGACCGCGTTCCTCGCCGTGGTGCTGGTGGTGTGGACGCCCGAACAGGTCCGGGTCCCGGCCTGGGTGTTCCTGGCCCTGGTGCTGATCCTGCTGTTCTTCCCGCTGCGCTGGATCCTGCGCCGGCCGTGGACGGTGGTCGCCGAGACCGAGGGCGACATGACCGGTGACCGGCCCTCGGAGCGCTGGGTCGGCACGATCCGGGGCATGTTCACGGTGACCGGCGAGGTCAAGCGGATCTCGAAGACGATCCAGAAGCACTCGCTGCCGGACTTCGAAGGGCCGCTGCACCCGGTTGAATAGCACCGTCGAATAGCGCCTGGCTCGAACGGCCGCCGCGGGAGAGACTGGTGCCATGCCCGAGTTGCCCGAGGTCGAAGCCCTGGCTCACCACCTGCGCGAGAACGCCGTGGGCGCCACGGTGTTCCGGCTCGACGTCGCCTCGCTCAGCGTGCTGAAGACGGCGACACCGCCGTACACCGACCTGCACGGCCGGGAGATCACCGGCGCGACGCGGCACGGCAAGCACCTCGACGTGGTCGCCGGCGACCTGCACCTGATCGTCCACCTGGCGCGCGCGGGCTGGCTGCGCTGGTCGGACCAGCTGGCGCCGGCGCCGCTGAAGCCGGGCAAGGGGCCGATCTCGCTGCGCGTGCACCTGGAGTCCGCGACCGGCCCGGGGTTCGACCTCACCGAGGCCGGCACGAAAAAGGGCCTCGCGGTGTGGGTGGTCAAGGACCCGGCCGAGGTGGCGAGCGTCGCGCGGCTCGGCCCGGACGCGCTGGCGCTCGACGCGTCCCAGCTGCGCGAGCTGTTCGCGGGCAAGGGCACGCGGCTGAAGTGGGCGCTCACCGACCAGTCGCTCATCGCGGGCATCGGCAACGCCTACTCCGACGAGATCATGCACAAGGCCAAGCTTTCGCCGTACGCCACGGTCGGCAAGCTCGACGAGGGCGCGCTGGAGACGCTGGCCGCCGCCATCCACGACATCGAGAGCGACGCCGTCGAACGCTCGGTGGGCCAGAAAGCGGCCCGGCTCAAGGGGGAGAAGCGCTCGGGCCTGCGGGTGCACGCCCGCACGGGCCTGCCGTGCCCGGTCTGCGGCGACACCATCCGCGAGATCTCCTTCGCGGACAAGTCCTTCCAGTACTGCCCGACCTGCCAGACCGGCGGGAAGCCGCTCGCGGACCGCCGGATGTCGCGGCTGCTCAAGTAACGCCGGGCCGCCCGCCGCCGAAATGCCGCACGAGAGCACCGGCCGCGAGGAACCCGTCATGCCCGAAACGATCACCTGTTACTGCTGCGGCAAGACGCTGCCCGCCGACAACCTGGTCTGGAACTTCGTCTGGCCCGACGAGATCGCGGCGCTGTCGGCGCTCGGGCGCAAGCGCACGCTGAAGTTCAGCTCCGACTCGTTCCTGTTCAGCCGGAACCACGGCGCGGCCATCCGCGTGATCCTGCCGATAGAGCTGGAGAACGGCCGCACGTCGACCCTTGGGGTCTGGCTCGGCCTCGCGCCGGAGGACGGCCAGCGCGTGAACGACGCCGCGCGCGCCGGCGGCGACGCCTGGGTCGGCTTCACCTTCGGCGGCTACCTGCTGAACGAGGTGCGCCCGTGGGACACCTACTTCGCGGAGCTGACCGTCGTCGCGTTCGAGGACTGGGGCGTTCCGCGCGTCACCGAGAGCACCAGCCCGGTCGTGCAGCGCCTGCTCACCGAGCCGCAGCCGGTGGACCCGTTCCTGCGTGAACGCATCCACGACTCGACGCCGAAGCCGAAGCCGCCGTGATGGAAACGGGCCCACCGCTCGGGCTGAGCCCGCGTCACCCGGTCGGGGATCGGTACGATTTGCCCACCCTCGGTCGTCAGATCCGGACAGAAAGTGGGGAGCAGGCCTTGCACCCGGTCGGTCGAGCGCAGAGCATGGACGTCGTGTCCGCCTTCCCGTACGAGCAGGTTGTCCCGTGGGTCCTCGTCGGCGTGCTGGCGGTCGTGGCCCTGGTGCTGCTGTTCCGCGTGCGCCGGCCCAAGGGCGAGATCCAGGACGCCGTGCTGCAGGCCGTGCACCGCATGTCGAAGGCGACGCCGAACCTGCGCGCCGGGCTCGACGAAGAGGCCGCGAACCGGATGACCGCCGAGCTGCTCGAGGTGCTCGACTGCCTCGCCGTGGGCATCACCGACAGCGAGGGCACGCTGCTCTCCTGGGCGGGCGAGGCCACCGAGCACTACTTCGACCTGGTCGAGGACATCGGCACCGCGCTGCGCAAGCACCGCCGCGCCGTCGCCGACCACAACAAGATGCCGTGCAACCACCGCGGCACCTGCAAGATGAAAACCGCCGCGATCGTGCCGATACTGGTCGAGGGCGAGGCCGAGGCGACGCTGATCGTGGTCGGGCGCACGCGGGGCAAGCTGGTGCAGATGGCCGAGGCCGTCGGCCAGTTCGTCTGCACGCAGTTCGAGCTGGCGCGGCTGGAGGAGTCCCGGAACCAGCTGCAGCAGGCCGAGATCAAGGCCCTGCGCGCGCAGATCTCGCCGCACTTCGTCTACAACGCGCTGAACACGATTTCCGCGCTGATCCGCACCGACCCCGAAGAGGCGCGGGAGCTGCTGCAGGACTTCGCGGACTTCACCCGCTACTCGTTCCGCACCTCCGGCATGTACACCACGCTGGCCGAGGAGCTGCGCAACATCGACCGCTACCTGACCATCGAGAACGCCCGCTTCGGCGGCCGGCTCGAGGTCCGGATGAAGATCGCGCCCGAGGTGCTGAGCGTGGTCGTGCCGTTCCTGATCATCCAGCCGCTGGTGGAGAACGCCGTGAAGCACGGCCTGGCGAGCAAGCCGAGCGGCGGCTGCGTCACCGTGATCGCGCAGGACTACGGCATGGAGGCGCTGATCAGCGTCGAGGACGACGGCATCGGCATGGACCCGCGCCAGCTCACCGACCTGAAGAACGCGCACCGCACCGGCGCCCACGTCGGCCTCGGCAACATCAACCAGCGCATGCGCCAGGTGTTCGGCGAGGACTACGCGCTCACCGTCGACACCGCGCCCGGCGCGGGCATGAAGGTGACGCTGCGGGTGCCCAAGTTCAAGCTCGGCGTCCGCCCGAACATGCCGGACTACTCGGCCGACGTGCCGTCGCAGGGCGGGCCCGAGGAGGACGACCCCGCCGAGCACAACGGCGTGAACGGCTCGCGCTCGGGCATGCTGCCCGCGCTCTGACCCCGGTCGTGAGCGGCGCGAATCCGTCCGGGCTGGCTAGCCTGGTGGGATGAGCGTTACCGACAAGCTGACCTCCCGCCTGCCCGTGCTCGGTGACCGGGGTGAGCGCAAGGACGTCGTCGCCGTGGTGAAGCTGCACGGCGTGATCACGCCTTCGCCCTCGCCGCTGGCGCGGGGCTCGATCAACCTCGCCACCGTCGAGACGGCGCTGACCAGGGCGTTCGGCTACGACCGGCTGAAGGCCGTGGCGCTGCTGATCAATTCGCCGGGCGGCGCGCCGACGCAGTCCGGGCTGGTCGCGGAGCGGATCCGCCAGCTCGCGGACGAGAAGAACGTGCCCGTGCTGGCCTTCGCCGAGGACGTCGCGGCGTCCGGCGGCTATTGGCTGGCCTGCGCGGCCGACGAGATTTTCGCGCACCGCACGTCGATGGTCGGCTCCATCGGCGTGATCAGCGGCGGGTTCGGCTTCACCGGGCTGCTCGAGCGCTTCGGCATCGAGCGGCGGCTGCACACGGCGGGCGCGAACAAGTCGCGGCTCGACCCGTTCAGCCCGGAGAAGCCTGAGGACGTCGAGTGGCTGAAGAAGATGCACGGCCAGCTCCACGAGCTGTTCGTCGACTGGGTCACCGAGCGCCGCGGCGATCGGCTGGACAGCGCCGAGGACCTGTTCACCGGTGACGTCTGGCTCGGCCAGCGGGCGCTGGACCTCGGCCTGATCGACGGCCTCGGCTCACTGCGCCAGATCATCGGCGAGCGGTACCCGGATGCCGAGATCTCCGTGGCAGAGCCGAAAAAGCCGCTGCTCGCGCGGCTCGGCATCGGCGCGCCCGCGGCGGCGTCCGCGCTGCTGGACGCCGTGACCACCAAGGCCGCCTGGTCCCGTTTCGGGCTCTGAGGCCACTCCGGCTTCCCCGGCTCTGACGAGACCGGGGAGCCGTGGGGCCTTGCCGTCTTAAGTGAATTGGCGCTAGCCTATGTGAATCAACGCTAGGGAGGCGCCGTGAACCAGCAGGCACGCGTCGTCGGGGCCGGGATGGTCCCCTTCACCACGCCGCGCCACACCGAGCCGTACGACGTCCTGGGCGAGCGGGCCGTTCGCGCCGCCCTCGAAGACGCCGGCCTGGAGTACGAGCAGCTGCAACAGGCTTATGCCGGTTACGTCTACGGCGATTCGACGTCCGGGCAGGCCGCGCTCTACCGCGTCGGCCAGACCGGGCTGCCCGTGGTGAACGTGAACAACAACTGCTCCACCGGCTCGACCGCGCTGTGGCTCGCGCGCCAGGCGATCGAGTCCGGCGCCGCGGATTGTGTGCTGGCACTGGGTTTCGAGCAGATGCAGCGCGGCGCGCTCACCGCCCAGTACACCGACCGCCCGACGCTTTTCGACCGTTTCGACGCGCTCGCCGCCCGCGTCCGCCCGCTGGAGCCGGACGCGCCGAAGGCCGCGCAGTACTTCGGCGCCGCGGGCGCGGAGTACGCCGAGCGGTACGGCACCGAGCCGGAGACGTTCGCGAAGATCACCGTGAAGTCCCGCGCGCACGCCGCCGCGAACCCGTACGCCGTGTTCCGCGAGCCGCTGACCGTCGAGGAAGTGCTGGCGTCGCCGCACATCGCCGGGCCGCTGACCCGTCTCCAGTGCTGCCCGCCGACCTGCGGGGCCGCCGCCGTGGTCCTGACCAGCGCGGACTTCGCGCTCCGCAACGGGCTCGACGCGTCGGTCGCCATTCGCGCGCAGGCGATGGCCACTGATCTGCCGTCGACGAACGCGGCGGAGAGCATGGCCGCGCTCGTCGGCTACGAGATGACGAAGGCGGCCGCGGCGCAGGTGTACGAGGACGCGGGCGTCGACCCGGGCGACCTGCGCGTGGTGGAGCTGCACGACTGCTTCACCGCCAACGAACTGCTGTCGTACGAGGCGCTTGGCCTCACTCCCGAAGGCACGGCGGAGAAGTTCGTGCTCGACGGCGACAACACGTACGGCGGACGCGTGGTGACGAACCCGTCCGGCGGCCTGCTGTCGAAGGGCCACCCGCTCGGCGCAACCGGCCTCGCGCAGGCCGTCGAGCTGGTCTGGCAGCTGCGCGGGCAGGCCGGCGCGCGTCAGGTGGCCGGGGTGAAGCTCGCGCTGCAGCACAACATCGGCCTCGGCGGCGCGGCCGTCGTTACGCTCTACGAAAAGGCCGGCCGGTGATCGACGCCGCGGCCGTGGGCCGCGAGCTGCCGCCGGTCACCGTCACAGTCGACGCCGGGCGGCTGCGGTTTTTTGCCGAGGCGACCGGCGGCGAGGCGACCGACCTCGTGCCGCCGACGTTCCTCTTCGGCCTCGAACTCGACCGGCCCGACCCGTTCGGCTGGCTCGCCGACCTCGGTATCGACCTGCGCACCGTGCTGCACGGCGAGCAGAAGTTCGTTTACCACTCGCCGGCCCGCGCGGGGGACACACTCGTGCTGAGCCCGCGGATCACCGACGTCTACGCCAAAAAAGCCCTCCAGTTCGTCGTCAAGGAGACGGCCGTGACGCGGGCGGACGGCGCCGCCGTCGCGGACCTGACCAGCGTGATCGTGGTGCGGGAGGCGCGGTGAACGTCGGCACGCAGCTCCCGCCGTTGCAGGTCCCGCCGATCTCCCGGACCACGCTCGCGCTGTTCGCGGGCGCTTCCGGGGACCACAACCCGATCCACGTCGACCTCGACGTCGCGCGCTCGGCCGGCCTCGAAGACGTCTTCGCGCACGGCATGCTCTCCATGGCCTACCTCGGCCGGCTGCTCACGGGCTGGGTGCAGCAGGAGCGGATCCGGTCGTTCGCCGTGCGGTTCTCCGCGATCACGCCGGTGCACGGCGAGCCCACCTGTACCGGCGTCGTCACCGCGGTGCGAGACGGCGAGGCCACGGTCGAGCTGACCGTCCGGCTCGCGGACGGCACCACCACGTTGACCGGCGAAGCAGTGATCGCGACGGAGGGACTCTGATGGGCAAGCTGGACGGGAAGGTCGCGCTGGTCTCCGGCTCGGGCCGCGGCATCGGCCGGGAGATCGCGCTCAAGCTGGCCGGCGACGGCGCGGCCGTGGTGGTCAACGACCTCGACGACGGCCCGGCGAAGGAAACCGTTGCCGCCATTGAGGAATCCGGCGGCCGCGCGATAACCTGCACCGGCAGCGTCACCGAGGCGGGCTTTGCCGAGCGCTTCGTGCAAACGGCCGTGGACGGCTTCGGCGGCCTCGACGTGATCGTCAACAACGCCGGCTACACCTGGGATTCGGTGATCCAGAAGCTGACCGACGAGCAGTGGGACGCGATCCTCGACGTGCACCTCAAGGCGCCGTTCCGCATCCTGCGCGCGGCCCAGCCGGTGATCTCGGCGGCGGTGAAGCGCGCGCAGGCCGCCGGCGAGCCCGTGCCGTGCCGCAAGGTCGTGAACATCTCCTCGATCGCCGGGCTCGACGGCAACGCCGGCCAGGCGAACTACGCGGCCGCGAAGGCGGGCGTCACCGGGCTGACGAAAACGCTGGCCAAGGAGTGGGGCCGCTACAACGTCACCGTGAACACCGTCGCGTTCGGGCTGATCCGCACGCGGCTCACCGAAACCAGCGCGGACACCGGCGGCACGATCGATGTGCAGGGCCGGGAGATCCGCGTCGGCGTGAACCCGGACCTGCTGGCGCAGCTGGAGCGGTCCGTCCCGCTCGGCCGCGCCGGCACGCCCGCCGAGGCCGCCGGCGCGGTCTACCTGTTGTGCCAGCCCGAATCCGACTACGTCAGCGGCCAGACACTCGTCTGCGCCGGAGGGTTCTGAACCGCGAAGGAGCGGCCGTGTACCTCACGCAGACGCTGCACCAGGCCCTGCAGCAGGGCCCGGACCGGCCGATGACGGTGTTCGGCGACCGGGTGCGCACGGTCGCGGAGTCGGCGGACCGCGTGGCCCGCCTGGCCGGCGCGTTGCGCGGGCTGGGCGTGGGCTCCGGCGACCGCGTCGGCATGCTCGCCCTCAACTCGGACCGCTACCACGAATACCTGCTGGCCACGCCGTGGGCGGACGCGGTGCTGAACCCGGTGAACGTCCGGTGGAGCGCCGCGGAGATCGCCTACGCGCTGGCGGAGTCCGACACCCGGACCCTGCTCGTGGACGACACCTTCGTCCCGATGGTCGCGGCGCTGCGGGAGAAGTTCCCCGGACTGTCCACAGTGGTCCATCTCGGCGACGGCGCCGCGCCCGGGGGGACGCTCTCGTACGAGGAGCTGATCGCCTCCGCCGAGCCCATCGAGGACGCCCGGCGCGGCGGCGACGAGCTGCTCGGCGTCTACTACACCGGCGGCACCACGGGCACGCCCAAGGGCGTGATGCTCAGCCACCGCAACCTGTTCACGTCCGCGATCGGCAGCCTGGCCACCGGCACGTTCCACACGCCGGGCGGACGCCTGCTGCACTCCGCGCCGATGTTCCACCTGGCCGACGGCGCGTCGTGGGCCTCGGGCCAGCTGGTCGGCGCGACGCAGGTGATGGTCCCGTCGTTCACCCCGGCTGGCGTGCTCGAGGCGATCAGCCGCGAGCGGATCACCGACGCGCTGCTGGTGCCCACCATGGTCCAGCTGCTGGTGGACCATCCCGACGTGCCGAAGTACGACCTGTCCTCGATGAAACACGTGGTCTACGGCGCGTCGCCGATCTCCGAGGCGGTGCTGGAACGCGCGCGCAAGACGTTCCCGGGCGCGGAGTTCACCCAGGCGTACGGGATGACGGAGCTTTCGCCCGTCGCCACGCTGCTGCTGCCCGCCGACCACGACAACCCGTCGCTGCGCCGGTCCGCCGGCCGCGCCGCGCCGCACTCCGAGGTGCGGATCGTCGACCCGGACGACAACGAGGTGCCGCGCCACACCGTCGGCGAGGTGGTCAGCCGCGGCGACCACGTGATGCTCGGCTACTGGAACCGCCCCGAGGAGACCGCGACCGCGTTGCGCGGCGGCTGGATGCACACCGGCGACGGCGGCTACATGGACGAGAACGGCTACGTCTTCGTGGTCGACCGGATCAAGGACATGATCGTCTCCGGCGGCGAGAACGTGTACTCCGCCGAGGTGGAGAACGCGCTGGCCAAGCACCCGTCGGTGGCTTCGTGCGCGGTGATCGGCGTGCCCGACGACCAGTGGGGCGAGCGGGTGCACGCCGTGGTCGTGCTGCTCGACGGGCAGCAGGCCGGCGAGGACGAGCTGCGCGACTTCTGCCGGGAGGCGATCGCCGGGTACAAGGTGCCGCGTAGTTTCGAGTTCGCCGAGGCACTGCCCATGTCGGGCGCGGGCAAGATCCTCAAGCGGGAGCTGCGCCGGCGGCACTGGGGCGAGCGCAAGCAGGTGAACTGAGGACTCGTGAGTGCCTATGCCGGTTCTAACCGTCATGAACACTCACGAGCCCGGAGTGCAGGAGTGCTGGAGGAGGACAATGGTCGCGCCGACCTCGCCCCTGAGGGGCACCCGGCCGCCGAACCGCCGTGAGCTGATCATCGCGGCGGCCGGGGACCTGTTCGTGCGCGACGGCTACTCGCGGGTGGCGATGAGCGACATCGCCGAGGCCGTCGCGATCGGGCCGTCCGCGCTGTACCGGCACTTCCGCGGCAAGCAGGAGCTGCTCGGGGCCGTGGTGCTGGACGCGTTCACCACCATCGGCGCGGCGGTCGACGGCTCGGCCGACGTCTCCGGCACGCTCGCCGAAGCCGTCCTCGACCACCGCGGCCTCGGCGTGCTGTGGCAGCGCGAATGCCGGCACCTGGACCCGGAAGAACGGGAAAAGCTGGTCGCCCCACTCGTCGGCCTCGCCGCGTTGCTCGCGGGCATGCTGCGCGACCGGCGGCGCGAGCTGACGGCCGAGCACGCGGACCTGCTGGCGTGGACCGTGCTCGGCGCGCTGATGAGCGTCTCGTTCCAGCGCGTGGAGCTGCCGCGCGAGGAGTACGTCGGCCTGCTGCGAGACGTCGTGACGGCCGTGGCCGACGTGGACCTGGCCGCGGCGCCGGCCGTGGTCACCCCGGCCGAGTCCGGCCCGGACCCGGACTCCCGCCGCGAGCTGCTGCTCGACGTCGCGATCCGGCTGTTCGCCGAGCGCGGCTTCGACGGCGTCGCGATCGAGGAGATCGGCGCCGCCGCGGGCATTGCCGGCCCGAGCATCTACCACCACTTCGCGAGCAAGCGCGAGCTGCTGCTCACCGCGATGCTCGACGGCGCCGAGCAGCTCGGCCTCGGGCTCACGAAGGCGCTCGAGGAGCCTTCGCCGGACGCCGCGCTCCGGGAGTTGCTCGGCTCGTACGCCGGCTACTCACTGACACACCACGCTGTCGTAGAGGTGCTCGTCGCGGAGGTCGCGCACGCGCCCGAACCCGAGCGGCACCGGATGCGGCAGGCGCAGCACGACTACATCGCCGCGTGGGTGCGGCTGCTGCGCGAAACGCGCCCCGGCATGGAGCCGCAGGAAGCGCGCGTACGCGTGCAGGCCGTGCTGACCGTGGTCAACGACGTGAGCCGGACCCCGCACCTGCGCGCACTGCCCGGAATCGCCGGGCACCTGTGCGCACTCGGGGTAACCCTGTTGGCCCTGTGACCGTGCCGGGCGCGTGACGACACTTCCGGCAAAGGGGTCGTCCGCCGGCCACTTCAGGGCAGAAGCCCGAGGCGGGACTGGACATTGCACTCGGCAATGGGCAGGATGCGATTCACTGTGAGTGCTCACGACGACACCCGGAAGCTCATCGTCCTGGCGGTGGACGACGAGCCAAACGGCCTGGCCATGCTGACCGAACGTCTCGAGAACAACCAGCACGTCGCCCGGGTCTTCAAGGCGCTGGACGCCTCCGACGCGCTGCGCCTGTTCTCGCACGACGACCCGGAGCTGGTGGCCCGGCGCGCAATGGGCCGCCCGACCGTCGACGCCGTGTTCGCCGACATCGACATGCCCGGGCTGTCCGGGATGGAGATGTCCCGGGTGATCACGGCGATGACCCCGTCCCCGGTGCTGGTGTTCGTCACCGGCCACGCCGAGGAGGCGGTGAACGCGTTCGACCTCGGCGCCGTCGACTACGTGCTCAAGCCGTTCCAGCAGGACCGGCTCGACCGCGCGGTCGCCCGCGTGCGCGAGAAGCTGACCGCGGCCGCCGCCCCGCCGCCGGGGCAGGGCCAGGGCGAGCCGGTGAAGAACGACGACGAGGTGATCCCGGTCGAGCTCGCGGGCACCACCAAGCTGATCCCGCGCTCGTCGGTGCGCTGGGTGGAGGCGCAGGGCGACTACGCCCGGCTGTTCACCACCGAGGGCAGCCACCTGGTCCGCATCCCGCTCGCCCAGCTCGAGGAACGCTGGGAGAAAGCCGGGTTCGTCCGCATCCACCGGTCGTTCCTGGTCGCGCTGCCGCTGATCACGGAGCTGCGCATGGGGCAAGGCGGCTACCAGGTCGTGATCGGCAACGAGGAGAAGGTGCTGCCGGTCAGCCGGCGGCACACCCGCGCGCTGAAGGACCGGCTGGTCGGCTCCGGCCGGGGCGGCTAGCCCCCGACCGTGACCTCGTCCGAAGACCCCTACCACCGGCTGGCGAACGGCGTCCGCAAACCGGACCCGACGCTCGGCCGCAAACCCGACGACCGCGCGGTCGTCGAGTCGGTGCCGCCCGCGCCCGAGCCGTTGCGCCCGGCCGAGCCCGCCCACGAACGGCCGAAACGCCAGCGCGTGGTCCTCGCGGACTCCCGCGCGTCGTCCGGCCGGATGCAGGCGCGGATGGAGCTGGAGGAGCAGACCAGCTGGGGCAAGCTGCTGGTCCGCGACCTGGTGAAGGTGCAGCTGCGGACCTCGGTGCTGTTCTCGCTGTTCGTGCTCGTGGTGCTCGGCTCGCTGCCGGTGCTGTTCTACGCGCTGCCGTCGTTCGCTCGGTTCACCGTGATCGGCATCCCGATCCCGTGGCTGCTGCTGGGAGTGCTGCCGTTCCCGTTCCTGTTCGCCGTCGGCCTCTGGTACAACCGGTTGGCCGAACGGCACGAACGCGACTTCGTCGACATGATCGAAAACTGAGCGCAGGGACCGGAAAGCCCCGGTAGCGGGCATGACCGGACCACGCGCACGTGCGAGGATTCGAGCCGTGCTGCTGAACCCGTGGGCCTTGACCGGCGTCGTGCTGGTCGCTTTGGCGACCTACTACCTCGGGCACCGCTCCTCGCGTTCGGCCACCACCACCCACGACTTCCTCGTTGCCCGCCGCACGGTGCGCTCGCGACGCAACGCCGCGGCCGTCTCGGGTGAGTACCTGTCCGCGGCGTCGTTCCTCGGCGTCGCCGGGATCGTGCTCAAGGAGGGCGCCGACGCGACCTGGTACCCGATCGGCTTCACCGCCGGGTACCTCGCGCTGATGCTGTTCGTCGCCGCGCCGCTGCGCCGCTCGGGCGCGTACACGCTGCCGGACTTCGTCGAGGCGCGGCTGGGCTCGAAGGGGCTTCGCCGGTTCTCGACCGCGTTCGTGATGTTCATCGGGATCCTTTACATGGTCCCGCAGCTGCAGGGCGCCGGGCTGACCCTCGCCTCGATCCTGCCCGTGCCGATGTGGGCGGGCGCGGTGCTGGTGACCGTGCTGGTCGCGGTCAACGTGATGGCGGGCGGGATGCGCGCGATCACCGTGGTGCAGGCGTTCCAGTACTGGCTCAAGCTGTTCGCCATCGCGGTGCCGACGTTCGTGCTGTGCATGGTCTTCTTCTCCGGCGGCGGCCCCGGCGGCGTGCGCTCGCTGGGCGCGCCCGCGCCGCCGGTGTTCACCTCGGACACCAAGGTCTCGGTGCAGACCGACGTCACCGTGAAGGTCACCACGGAGACGTACTTCCACGCGTACGGCCGCATCGACGACGGCCCGGCCGGCGGCGTGGCGCGCTGGTCGCCGCTGGTGCCGCACAAGGTCGCCGAGGGCACCACGCTGGAGTTCGCTGCGGGCACCCCGGTGCCAGTGGTCAGCGACGCGCCCGCGTCGAACGACGCCTGGCTGCACCCGGCGTCCGGCAACCTCACCGACCTGCTGCAGACGTACTCGCTGATCTTCGCGCTGTTCCTCGGCACTATGGGCCTGCCGCACGTGCTGGTCCGCTTCTACACCAACCCGGACGGCAAGGCCGCGCGCCGCACCACCGTGCACGTGCTGCTGTTGCTGGGCTTGTTCTACCTGTTCCCGACGATGCTGGGCGCGCTGTCGCGGATGTACGTGCCGCAGCTGCTCGTCACCGGCAACGCCGACGCGGCGGTGCTGATGCTGCCCACGGCGATGCTGCCCGGAGTGCCGGGCCAGATCCTCGCGGCGGTGGTGGCGGCGGGCGCGTTCGCGGCGTTCCTGTCCAGCTCCTCGGGGCTGCTGGTTAGCGTGTCCGGTGTGGTGTCGACGGACCTGTTCCCAGGGCGGGTCAAGGACTTCCGGCTCGGCACGGCGCTGGTCGCGGTGTGCCCGCTGGCGCTGGTGTTCGTGCTGCGCACGGAGGACATCTCGCTGTCGATCGGGATGACGTTCGCGCTCGCCGCGTCGACGTTCAGCCCGCTGCTGCTGCTCGGCGTCTGGTGGCGCAAGCTCAGCTGGCCGGGCGCGCTCGCCGGCATGGTGGTCGGCGGCGGCCTGGTGCTGGCGGCGCTGGGCATCAGCATCGCGAGCGAGTACACCGGGAACTGGGCGCCCTGGTACACGGTCCAGCCGGCGCTGATCACCGTGCCTGCGGCGTTCCTGACCACGTACCTGGTGAGCCGGCTGACCCGGTACGGGCGCCCGGAGCTGGTCAACGACATCATGCTGCGGCTGCACGCGCCGGACCCGCTCGGCCTGATGCAGGACCGCGCCGTCGCCCGGTTCGGCCAGGCGGAGGACAAGGCCAGGGCCGCGCGGGGGCGTCACCGCAAGTAGCGGCGGTTTCACCTGATGCGAGCAGGCGGGCTCGGCCTTGCGGGGCGGAAAATCTTCTCATGCCGGATGAGGACACCGAGCCGGACTGGGAGCAGATCCAGGCGAGCCCCGAGTTCACCCTGCTCCGCCGCCAGGTGCGGGCGTTCGTGTTCCCGATGGCGGCGCTGTTCCTGGGCTGGTACCTGCTGTATGTGCTGCTGGCGGCGTACGCGCACGGGTTCATGAGCATCCGGCTGTGGGGCGAGGTGACGGTCGGGCTGGTGCTGGGGCTGCTGCAGTTAGTGTCGACGTTCCTGATCACCTGGCTGTACGTCCGCTACGCCGCCCGCCGCCTGGACCCACTGGCCGGCCGCATCCGCGCCGACGCCGAGCTGCACTGATTTCCGGCTCCTCACACGCGCGCAACGCCTGGACGTGGCAGCATGGAACCGTGGTGAGCCCTGCTGAACTGCCGACCGCCGAGGTCCGCGACCTGCCCAAGGACGGCGTGACCCTCCTGGACGTCCGCGAGGACGACGAATGGGCCGCCGGCCACGCCCCCGGCGCCAAACACATCCCGCTCGGCGAGTTGACCACGCGAGTCGACGAGCTCGCCGAACTCCCCGACGACCAGCCGCTCTACGTGATCTGCCGCAGCGGCGGCCGCTCCGCCCGCGCGACCGCCTGGCTGAACGCCACGGGCTGGGACGCGGTAAACGTCGCGGGCGGCATGGGCTCCTGGGCCACCGAAGGCCGCCCCATGACCACCGACCTCCCCGACACGACACCCGAAGTCCTCTGACGTATGCAGCCAGGCCAGCCATCCGACCCGGACTCCACCGACCCCACGACGGCGCGGGACTCTGCCGTTGAGGGGCTCGGGGCTGGGTCGTTTGGGGCTGGTGGTTCGGCTGTTGGTGCTGGTTCTGGTGGAGCTGCTGCTGACGGTGCTGTCTCTGGGCATGCTGCCGGTTCACCGGGCCAGCCCACCCCGGTGACTGGCGGCACTGCGGCCGCTGCCGACTCTGCTGTTGGTGCCGCCGCCGGTTCGCCGGGCGAGTCTGCTTTGACTGCTGGTGGCCCTGCTGCTGGGGACCTCGGTGCCGCTGCCGGTCCTCCCGGCCGGCCTGCCCCGGCTTCCGACCTGCTCGGGCAACAGCCGGCCGGCCCGTTCGGCGATCCAGCCCTCGCGCCGAGCTGGTCGGGTTCGCCAAACCAGCCGAGTTCGCCAGGTCAGCCAGGCCGGCATCCGGGCACTTCCCCGGCGATGCACCCAGCGCAGGTCGCCGCTTCCGGCTACGCCCCCGCGCAAAATGCTGCCACATCCGGCTATACCCCCGCGTCCGGTTATCCCGGCAACGCAGCTGCGCCCGGCTACGCCGCCGCGTCCGGTTACCCCGGCGCCCCCGCTTACCCGGCCGCATCTGGTGACCCCGCGGCACCCGGTTACCCAGCCGTGCCTGGCTACCCCGCACAACCCGCGTATGCCGGTGCCCCCGTCGCGCGTCCGGTCCCGTTCACCTCAGCACCGCACCAGCCCGTCTACCGCCAGCAGGCCGCGCGGCCGCGGACCGATCCGTTTGCCCCCGGCCACCTGCCGGGAAGGCCGCAGCGGGCGCGCTTGCGCTGGGTGGCTTCGCCGCCGCCCGGGGCTTGGCCGCGGCGGCGGGCGGTGGCCGTCGAGCCGTACAGCGGGCCGCCGTCGTATCCCGTGCCCCCGCGCTGGGGGTTCCCGAACCTCGTGTGGCGCCGCCCGACCGCTGTGCCCGGCACGGCGTCCGACGAGGTGCGGCCCATCGACCGGGTCCCGGTCCTCGCGCGCAGCCTCGGCACGATTCTGTGGACGTTCGCGATACTGGCCGTCGTGGCCGCGGGCGCGGAGATCTGGCGTTACGTCCTGCTGGTCCAGAGCCGTGATTCCGCGCTGAACACGTCCGTCGTCGCGTACTCGGACGCCGTCGTCGTCACCGCGGGGCTGCTCACCACGATCCTGTCGCTGCTGCCGGCGGGCCTTTCGGTGTGGTGGCTGCTCGTCGCGCGCCGCGCGGCCGCCGAGGAATCCGGCGACGACCCGCCACGGCCCGTCTGGCAGGTGCTCGTGGGCGTGCTGGTGCCGGTGGCGAACCTGCCGCTCGCGCTGTCGGTGGTCGGCGAGCTGGAGCACGCCGTGCTGCGCCGCCCGCGGGACAGCCGCCCGAAACCGTCGCGGCTTGTGCTCGCCTGGTGGGGTGCCTGGCTGGTGAACTGGATCCTGCTCGCCGTGACGATCATCTGGCGGCTCCGCCCGGGCGTCCAGGCGATGGCCGACAGCGTTGTGCTCGTCGCGATCACCGACCTCACCGCGGCCGGGCTGGCGATCGTCACCTGGCTGCTGATCCGCCGCTTCTCCGACCTCCTGATGCCCATCGCGCCCGACCGCCTCCGCAACCTGCGCGTCCTCAAGATCGACGGCGCCCCGGAGCCCGAACTGCACACCAGCCGCCCGGTCGGCGCAGCTCGCTAGGTCAGACCTCCGCCAACGCCGGCTCCAGCTGGTCGAACGCCTTCCTCGCCGACCTCCGCACCTTCGGCACGAGGTCCGCGGCACCCGCGAACGTCAGATCCCAGACGTCGTCGAAAAGCAGCCGCAGCACCGACGTCAGGTGCGCCGCCGCCGCGCGCGGCAGGATGCCGCCACGAGGGTCGCGGTCCAGCAGGGCGCCGGCGAGTTCCCGCTCGCGGTCGAGGTGCATCTCCGTGAGCGCCGACACCAGCCGCTCGCTGTCCCGGATCATCCGCACGAACGGGACCTCCGCGAAACCCAGCAACGCGCTTCGCTCGTCGAGCGCCGCGAAAAACCCGTCGCGGATCGCCTCGAACGCCGTGTCAGAGGGCCGCTGCCGCACCAACTCGGCCGGCCACACCACGAACTCCGTGCGGACGTCGAAAACCAGGTCCTCCTTCCGCGCGAAGTGATTGGTCACGGTCATCTTGGCGACGCGCGCCGCCTCGGCGACCTCGGCGATCGTCACCACGTCGAACCCGCGATCGATGAACAGCCGCGTGGCCACGTGCGAGATGTTCTGCCTGGTCTCCTGCTTCTTCTGCGCTCTGAGTCCGGTGCTCATGCCTCCCATCTTACTAGGTCCAACCTAATTTTGGGCTTGACCTAGTAACTAGGTTCGACCTAATCTCAGGTCCGACCTAACGAACTGGGGGTGCAGATGACCACTCGCCACGCCGACGCCCACCTGTGGCGCCTGGGCGGTGTGCTGATCATGGGCGCGGTGCTGTCGATCCTCGACGCGACGATCGTCTCCGTCGGGATCGGCTCGATCGCCCACGACCTGGGCAGCTCGATCACCGCGGTGCAGTGGGTTTCGAGCGCGTACCTGCTGGCCGCGTCGCTGACGATCCCGCTGTCCGGCTGGCTCACGGACCGCTTCGGCGGCAAGAACGTCTGGGTCGGCGCGGTCGTGTTGTTCACCGCGGGCACGTTGCTGTGCGGTTTCGCGTGGTCGGCGCCGGCGCTGATCCTGTTCCGCGTCCTGCACGGCCTGGGCGGCGGGCTGATGCAGCCGGTCGGCCAGGCGTTGTTCGCACAGGCCGCGGGCCCGAAACTGGGCCGGATGATCGGCGTGATCACCTTGCCGGCCACGGTGGCGCCCGTCCTCGGACCACTGCTCGGCGGCCTGCTGGTGCAGGGCCTCGGCTGGCGGTGGCTGTTCTTCGGCATTGTGCCGCTCGGCGTCGCCACGCTTGTCCTCGCGCTCCGTCTCCTGCCCACGGCCGAGCCTCCCGAAACCGACGAGCCGGCTCGCGCCGACGCTCGTGATCCGGCTGCGTCGACGGGATCGGCTGTGGATGAGCAGTCGGATCTGGCGGTGCCCGCGGAATCGGCTGCCCGGACGGGGTCGGCGGCTCGGACGGGATCGGCTGTTCAGGCGAGACCGGCCGAATCGGCAGGACTGGCCGTGGCGGCAAAACCCACCGTCCGGACGGGATCGGCGAAGTTGGGCCCGACCCAACGAACGCCGCGGCGCGACCCGCTCGACGTCCGCGGCCTGCTCCTGCTCCCACCCGGCCTCGGCGCGCTCGGCTACGGCCTGGGCGACGGCAGCGGCGTTTTCGCGATCGTCGGCGTGGTCCTCCTCGTCGCGTACGGTCTGCACGCGCGGACCGCCCGCGCCCCACTGCTTGACCTGAAGTTGTTTTCCCACAAGGAATTCGCCGTCGCGAGTGCGAGCACGTTCCTGCTCGGCGCGTCGCTGTACAGCTCGATGCTGCTGCTTCCGCTCTACTACGAGCAGGTCGAGCACACGAGCGCCCTCACCGCCGGTCTGCTGCTCGCGCCGCAGGCGCTGGGTTCAGCGGTGGTACTGCTCTTGGGCGGCAAGCTGCTCGTCAGGTTCGGCCCACGCACGATGATGCTGGCCGGTATCGGGCTGTCGCTGCTGGGGACAATCGCGTTCACCCAGCTCGGAGATGGGCCGAGCCCACTGTTGCTCACAGCGTCACTGCTGATCCGTGGGCTGGGCCTCGGCGCGACGACCACACCCGGCATGACGATGCTCTACGGCTCCCTCGACCGCAGCCGCATCCCGCGGGCGGCGAGCGCGGTCAACGTCGTCAACCGCATCGGCGGGTCGTTGGGGACTGCGCTCCTCGTCGCGGTCCTGCACTCCGAGCCGGGCGGCGCCGGCGCGTTCGGCGCCACGTTCACCTGGGCGCTCGGGCTTTCTGTACTGAGCCTCGTGCCCGCCGTCTTCTTCCCGAAGGGAGCGCGGAAATGACCCTCCGCCTGTTGTCCGTCCACGCCCATCCGGATGACGAGTCCAGCAAGGGCGCGGCCACCCTGGCCCGCTACGCCGCCGAGGGGGTCGACGTCCTGGTCGCCACCTGCACCGGCGGTGAGCGGGGAGATGTGCTCAACCCAGCGTTGGACCGGCCCGAGGTGTGGGCGGATCTGCCCGCCGTCCGCCGCCGCGAGATGGCCGCGGCGGCGGAGATTCTCGGTGTGCGCCAACGGTTCCTCGGCCACGTCGACTCCGGCCTCCGCGAGCCGCTCCCGGACGGCTGTTTCGCGCGACTGTCCATTGAGGACTCGATGCGGCCGTTGGCGGAGCTGATGCGCGAATTCCGTCCACAGGTGGTGATCACCTATGACGAAACGGGAGGTTATCCACATCCTGATCACATTCGGACCCACGAGGTCACTCGCGCGGCCTTCGAGGCTGTGGACAACGGCGAGCCGCGCAAGCTGTACTACCAGGCCGCCCTCAGCCGCGCGTGGTTCCAGGCAATGCACGACGCCACGCTGGCGGCAGGCCAAGAATCCCTGATGGGCCCGGTCCTCGAGGAACTACCGCCGACCGACGGACTGACCGTCACGACGAAGATCCGCTGCGAGCAGTACTTCGACGCCCGTGACCGGGCCCTGCGCGCGCATGCCAGCCAGGCCGACCCGGCGCACCCCTTCTTCGCCCACTCCCGGGACGTCGAACGCGCCGCCTGGCCCTTCGAGGACTACCACCTGGCCGCCACGAATGTCCCCACCACACCGGGCATCGAGGACGACCTGTTCGCCGGAATCCGCTGACCCGCCCCTGACTGCCGGGGACGTCCAACCGCGGCCTGTCCAGCAACCCGTCGGCCCAGCAGGTCGCGAAAGGACCTTCGGCTCAGAGGGCTACCGGCAGGGTTCGCAGGCCGCGGATGACGAATTCCGGGCGGCGTTCCGGGGTGGACGCCAGGCGCAGGCCCGGGAGTCGCGAGGTCAGGGCTGTCAGCGCGGCCGCGATCTCGACCCGGGCCAGTGGCGCGCCGATGCAGTAGTGGATGCCCATGCCGAAGCCGAGGTGGGCGTTGGGCGTGCGGCCGATGTCCAGGACGTCCGGCTCGTCGAACACCTTCGGGTCGCGCGCGGCCGCGCCCAGGAGCGCGCCGATCTTCCGGCCGCGCGGCACGGGGAAGCCGGCGATCTCGACGTCGTCGGTCGCGGTGCGCTCGAAGAGCTGAAGTGGCGCGTCGAAGCGGATCAGCTCCTCGACGCAGGTGTCCAGCAGTGTCGGGTCGGCCAGGAGGCGTTCCCATTGCGCGCGGTGGGTGAGGAGGGCGGTGACGCCGTTGCCGATCACGTTGACCGTCGCCTCGTGGCCCGCCATGAGCAGCAGGACGGCGGTGGCCACGACCTCGTCCGGGCTCAGCTCGCTGGCCCGCAGGTCGGCGACGATGCCGCGCGGAGTGCCGCGGACCACGTCGCGCAGGTACTCGACGAAGTCGGCGGCGGCCTGCTCGGCGGCGTCGCGGCCGGGCTCGGGCTGGCCGTACTCGTACATCTTGACGATGGCGTTGCTCCACGCCACCAGCCGCGGCCCGTCGTCGGCGGGGATGCCGAGCAGCTCCGCGATCACCGCGACCGGCAGCGGCTGGGCGAGGTGCTCGAGCAGGTCGGCCTGGCCGTCCGCGGCGATTTTGCCTGCCAGCTCCGCCACCATCGCCTCCGCGACGCGTGCCACCATCGGCTGCAGACGCTGCACGTGGCCGCGGCCGAACTCGCCGGCGATCACGCGCCGCAGCCGCGTGTGGGCGGGCGGCTCGTTCTCCAGCAGGGAGTTGCGGTGAAGGAGGTTGAAGGACGCGAAGCGCTCCAGCGGCTGCGCGTCCGTCCAGATCCGGCCCAACCCGCGGTGCCGAAGCACAGCGGCGGACGCGACATGCGACACCGTGATCGCTATGTCGAGCCCATCGTGCCGATGCACCCCGCCTTCGGCGCGCAACGCGGCGAACGCGGGGTACGGGTCGGCGAGGAACGCGGGATCACGAGGGTCGAACACCAGCCGACTCTAACCCGGGCGCCCCGCCGGGCCGCCGCTTCGATAGCGTCTGGCACCGAGCTTTGAGGAGGCTGAAGTGGGCAAGGGCGCGCGTAAAAAGGGTCCGAAGCAGGACCGCGTTCCGAAGGTGCGCGACGTCTTCGTCGGGCAGCCCTTCGAGGGACTGGCGGCGGAACCGGAGCTGATCGCGCTGCGCGAGTTCGTCCCGTCGGCCACGGCGAAGCTGACGCTCGTCGACGGCAGCGACGTCACGCTCGGCACGGTGCTCCCGATGGCGGCCGCCGCGTTCGTCCGTTCCGACGGCGAGCGCTTCCTCGGCCTCCAGGTGCAGACCCGCTCGTCGGACATCAGCCGGGACCTCGGCCGTTCGCTGCGCTGGCTGCTGTCGGCCGAGCCGGGTGACGTGCTGTCGGTCCCCGACACGACGACGCCTGCCGACCCGGACGAGCACAACCGCCTCCAGAACATCCTCACCCCCAGCGCCGAACTCGAGGTGACCATCCACAGCGACTTCGCGTGGTGGCTGCCGGAGGACGCGGACGCCACCGGTGACGTCGCGGTGTCGCTGGAGCGCGCGAACGCCGCCATCATGCCCACGGACCGCCTCGGCGCCGGCGCCTACTGGGTGCTCGCCGGCGAGAAGGCGCACCTGCGCTGGGTCCGTCCCGAGCCGGAGAACCTGCTGCTGCAAGCGCTTGCGCGCCTCTCGGCCGCGGGCACGCTGGGCCTTGGCGAGGGTACCCGGTACGCCGGTTCGTTCCGCGCCCACGGCCTGCTCGTCCCGGTCTGGGACCTCGACCCGGAAGCGCACGCCCGCGAGTGGGACGAGCCCAAGGACCAGCTCGGCGCCCGCCTGGAGGAGTCCCTCAAGTCGCTCGACGCCGAGCCACTGAACGCCGCCGAGCGCCGTGCTCGTGACGGGCTCATCGGCCGGCAGCTCACCATTCGCTGATCCGGCCGCCGCACCGCTGCACGCTGCGTTGCCGAGCCGCTGCACCACTGAATCGCCGAACTACCGAACCGCCGCCCGCTGACCAAGCGGGCGGCGGTTCGGCGTTTCAGCTGGCTGGGTGTCGGCCTGCTGGCTATGGGCTGGCTGGCTAGGTCCGGCCTACCGATTGGCTTGGCCTACTGACTGAGCTGGACCGACTGGTTAGGTCGAACCCACTGATTGAGCCGGCCAGGCCGGCTGGGTCGAGCCGATAAATAGGTCCAACCCAACAACCCCCGTCCCCGCTCGGGCGAAGGCGATCAACCGGGCGGGAATCACGTTCCGCCGCAGGACCAGGCGATGGCACGATCGGTGACGTGATCCTGCACATCTGCCCCCGCGACGAGTGGGCCGCCGTCCCGGAAGGCGGCCTGTACACCGCGCCCTCGCTCGACGAAGTGGGCTTCATCCACTGCTCCGACCTCGGCACCGTCGGCCTGCCCGCCAACGCCATCTACCGCGGCCGCACCGACCTCCTCCTGCTGGAGGTCGACCCGGCGAAGGTCGGGGCGCCCGTCCGGTGGGAGGACGGGGTCCCGCCGCACCCCGAGGGGATCTTGTTCCCGCACGTCTACGGGCCCATCCCGAGAAACGCTGTGGTCTCGGTACACGATTACCCACCCGACGGGGACGGAACGCTCAAGCTGCCCGAGTCCCTCGCTGCTCGCTGATCCGGCCGTCTCCCGGTGAAGCGGTGACGACGGCCGGACAACCTGTTGGGGGAGCCATGCGTGTTGGGGAAGACGAGGACTCGACGCGCGGCGAGGTTTTGCCTGGAGGTGGCGATACGGTGACGGCAGCGGCACCCGCCATCCCGGGGGCGGAGACGACGTGGGCGGCCGGCAGTCGAGGGAGGCCTGTGGCCGTGCCTGCGGAGTTCACCGACTTCGGTGAGTTCGTGCAGGCCACGCTCCCCGGGTTGCTCCGCTACGGCCACGCGCTCACCGGAAACCCGCACGACGCGGCGGACCTGGTGCAGACGGTGCTGGAGAAGATCGGCGCGCGCTGGTCGTACGTCCAGCAGAAGACCGGCGACCCGCTCGCGTACGTCCGGCGTTCGATGGCGAACGCGCACGTCAGCCGGTGGCGGCGGACGCGGCGCGAGAACCTCGTCGCCGACCTGCCGGAGACCGCGCCGCACCCGGCGGCGGACCCGTTCGAGCACGAGCCGCTCTGGCAGGCGTTGCGAAATCTGCCGCCGAGGCAACGCGCGGTGATGGTGCTGCGTTACTACGAAGGACTCTCCGAAGCGGAAATTGCCGAGGCACTGGGCGTCAGCCAGGGCACGGTCAAGAGCCAGGCCAGCAAGGCCATCGCGTCACTGCGAGTGAAACTCAAGCACGGGGAAGGGAGTGAAGCGGGTTGAACGAGTCCGAGGACGAGCTGGAGCAGCAGCTTCGCGCCCTGTTCGCCGACGAGCGGCTGGGCGTCGAGCCCACGGCCGGCGCCGGCCCGGCCATCGTCGCGGGCGCCCGTCGGCGCCGGCAGCGACAGCGCGTGATGATGGCGTCGACCGGCGCCGTCTGCGCACTCGGGATCGTGGCGGGCGGGCTGACCGCGTTCCGCCTCCACACCCAGAACGGCACGACCCAGATCACCGCGTCGCAGCTGACGGCCAGCGAAACGCCGGTGTTGACGCCGGCGCCGGAGCCCCCGTCAAGCGTGCCGACCGTTGCCGCCCCGCCGCCGGCCGCGCCGCCGTCGGCGGAGATGCACGCCTCGACCGAGCTGCGGCCGCCGCCGCGGCACGGGGCGTCGACCCCCACCGACGCGCCGGCGAAAATCACCAGCGGCTCGCTGCTGACCGCCGACGGGCTCGGCGGCCTCAAGCTCGGGATGACCGAGACCCAGCTCGCCGACCAGGGCATCAAGCTCACCAACGCGAAGCACACCGCCAACTGCACCTACTACGACGTCCAGGGCGCGGGGGTCCCCGCGGCCACCGCGCTGGTCTCGCCGTCCAGCGGCGTGGTCCTGGTCAAGCCCGACGGCGCCGCGCACACGCCCGAGGGGGTCGGCTCCGGCTCGTCCAAGGACGACGTCCTCGCCAGCTACCCGGGAACATCCGTGGAGTCCGGCGGGTTGGTAGCACCGGTGGGCGGCGACGGCTCGTACCTGTTCACGTTGAGCGATGACGGCGCCGTGGCGAGCGTCGACCTCCGCAGCACCAACCAGGACTGCGCCGGCTGATCCCGGCGCTGAAGACGAACCCGGGCTATCCACAGGGGGAGAGCCCGGGTTCGTTTTGTCCACAGGTGGACAACAAGAAGCCCGGGTTGTCCACACATGGGGACAACCCGGGCTGCTCGGGTCTGGCCAGGCCTGGTTACAGCGCGCCGCCGGCGACCGGGGGCATGCCCGAGTCCGCTCCGGTGTCGCCGACGGACTCGCGGTGCAGGAACTTCTCGATCTCGTACACGTTGTCACCCGCGCGCCGCGCGACGGTGAGCAGCGTGGACATCTGCGAGATCTCCTCGACCTGCTCCTTGAGGAACCACTGCGTGAACTGCTCGCTGATGTAGTCCTCTTCGGCTCGCGCGGCCTTCGCCAGCGCGGAGATGTCGGCCGCGACCTCCTTCTCCTGCGCCAGTGCGAGCTCGATCAGCTCGATCGGCGAGGAGAAATCGTTGCGGACGTCGCCGGTCCCGGGGATCTCCAGGTGATGGTCGCGGTCCAGCATGAACTGGGCGAGCGCCATCGCGTGGTTCCGCTCTTCGACCGACTGCTTGTAGAAGTGCTTCGCGAGCTGCGGCAGGTCCTCGTTGTCGAACCAGACCGCGAGCGCGATGTACTGCTGGGAGGCGTTGAACTCGTTGTGGATTTGCGCCTGCAGCAGTTCGTAGAACTTCGAGCGCGGTTCTTTCTTCGTGAGGGCCATGGCCACGACGGTACGACAGATCACTAATTATTTCCACTTTTCCCTGGTGATCTCCACCCTATTAGGGTTACCATTCCTAAAGAAAGCGGGACTTATCTTGGTTAGCCTTCCCTTAATAAGTTTCCATCATTAAGGGAAGGCTAACTTCGCTTTAAATGGTGTCGCGCAGGACCGGGCAGGACATGCATCGCGGCCCGCCGCGACCGGAGCCCAGCTCGGACCCGGCGATCGGCAGTACTTCGATTCCCGCCGCCATGAGGCGTTCGTTCGTCTCGGCGTTGCGCTCGTATCCGACGACCACGCCGGGCGCCAGTGCGAGCGTGTTGTTGCCGTCGTCCCACTGCTCGCGCTCGGCGGTCACTGGGTCGAGCCCAGTGTCGATGACGCGCAGCCGGTCGATGCCCATCGCCTCGGCGGCCGCGGTGAGGAACGGAGCGGGGCCGGCCACCTTCACGCCGCCGTCGCCGGTCGGGCGGAGGGTGAACGCCTTGAGCGAGTCACGCGCCAGCGGGTACATCACCACGGCGTCGGCGGCGACCATCGTGCACACCGTGTCCAGGTGCATCGTCGCGCGCGACTGCTCGATCGGCACCGCCAGCACGGTGTGCGCGATGCCGTCCGCGAACACCGACCGGGCGAGCGACTCCGCCCCCGCGGCCGTCGTCCGCTCGCCGACGCCGATGGCGAGCACGCCGGGGGCCAGCAGCATCACGTCGCCGCCCTCGATGGGCGCCGAGTGCGCGCCGTACGCGCGGGCCGCGTGCCGGAAGCGCGGGTGATAGGCGTAGACGAGGTCGAGCACAGCCGTTTCGCGGCGCCGCGCCGGCATGGTCAGCGACGAGATGGCCACGCGATCGCCGATCCAGGCCGACGAGTCGCGCGTGAACAGCAGGTTCGGCAACGGGTCGACGGCGAAGTCGCGCGGGTCGTGCATCATCCGCACCAGCGACGAACCCTCGGCGAACGGCAGTTCCTCGAACGTCATGCCGGCCATCAGCACCTCGGCGAGGGTGCCCGCGTCGACGCTCGTTAGGTGCGACCTAACGGAATCGGCGAGGTCGCCGCCCAGCCGCCGCTCATCCACAGCCGCGTGCACACCCGCCGTGTGCGCGCGCTGGTCCTCCAGGGCCGTGCGCAGCGAGTCGGCGAGAAGCAGCACTTCGACGCCGCGGCCGCGCAGCACCTCCGCGAACGCGTCGTGCTCCTGCTGGGCGCGGTCCACCCACGGGATGGAGTCGAAGAGGAGCTGGTCGTTGTTGCGGGGCGTCAGCCTTTTGAGCTCGTTTCCCGGCCGGTGCAGCAGAACCGCACGCAGAGGTCCGACTTCGCTGTCCACCCTGGGTGGTGCCGTTTCGTCGATCACGGCCCGAGCCTAATGAGCGCGGGTCAGGGGAGCCAGGAAATGTGGCCTTTCAACAGCGAATACCCGACGAACGACACCACGTCGAAAAGCGTGTGCGCGGCGACCAGGGGCCACAGCCGGTTCGTCTTCTGCCACACGCGGCCGAACACCAGTCCCATGACGAGGTTCCCGACGAACCCGCCGAAGCCCTGGTACAGGTGGTACGAACCACGCAGCACGGCGGCGCCGAACAGGGACGCGTTCTCCCGGACGCCGAGCTGGCGCAGCCGCGTCAGAAGGTAGCCGATCACCAGCACCTCCTCGGCGAAGGCATTGCCGAACGCCGAAAGCGTCAGCGCGATCGGGCGCCACCAGGTATCGCCCAAAGTGGACGGTTGGACCGCGAGGCTGAACCCCAGGTGGTACGAGAGGAAGTACAGGCCCAGCCCGGGAATCCCGATCACCGCGGCGATGCCGAGCGTCACGAGCGCGTCGAATCCGGGCCGGCGCCGGTCGAGGCCGAGGTCGCGGACCTTCAGCCCGGCGCGCCACAAGAGGTACAGCCCGAGGCCGCCCCAGCCGACCAGCTGCAGGGCGTTCAGCAGCTGCTGGAGCAGGTCCAGCAGGCTCGCGGCGGCCTGTGGAACATTGAGCTGCGCCTGCTGCTGCGCGAGCGGCACCGGCCGCAGCAGGGAGTCCACAAGGGACAGCAGGCTGCGCGCGCCGGAGAGGCCGAGCGTGATGCCGAAGACCAGCACCAGCTCTAACTTGACCGCGCGGCGCTCTTTCGCGTCCGTGATCGGCTCCGGGAACGCCGGCGCCACGGGCAGCAGCCAGGATCGCAGGCCCGATCGCTCCGTGGTGCTCATGCGCCCGCTTCGCCGACGACCGGTGCGGCCTGAGCAGAAGGCGCAATGGCGCGTGATTCACTCCCGAGCTCGCTCATGTCCGCACGCTACCGTCGGGGTATGCCGAGGACTATCGCCACCAACACGAAAGTCGACCGCGAAGCGCTGGTCGAGTTCCTGAAGACCCGCCACCACGCGATCCTGAGCACCCGGCGCGCCGACGGGAGCCCCCAGCTATCGCCGCTGACCTGCGGGGTCGACGACCAGGGCCGGCTCGTGGTCGCGACCTACCCGAAGCGGGCCAAGGTGGTCAACATCCGCCGCTCGCCGCAGGTCTCGGTCTGCGTGCTCTCCGACGAGTGGAACGGCCCGTGGGTCCAGCTCGACGGCACCGCCGAGGTGATCGACCTGCCCGACGCCGTCGAACCGCTGGTGGACTACTTCCGCAGCATCTCGGGCGAGCACCCGAACTGGGACGAGTACCGCGAAGCCATGCGCAAACAGGGCAAGAGCCTCATCCGCGTGACGATCGACCGCTGGGGCCCCATCGCGACGGGCGGCTTCCCGCCCGAGCTGGCGGACGACTGATCCGGTGACGGCCAACCATCAACAGGTGGACAACTCCGAGTTGTCCACCTGTTGATTCCACCTGTTGATGATTGGTGAAGCGCTGGCCCGTCAGTCGCCCCGTTGCTGCTGCCGCAGGAACGGGCAGCCGACCAGCCGGCGAAGCTCGGCCGCCAGCTGGGGCGGGCTGTCGACGGACTTGGAGAACGCCAGCCGGACGTCGTGGTCACCGCTGTCGGCCTCGATGCGCAAGCGCAGACCGAAACGGTCAAGGCCGAGCGGCCGGATGCGCCCGCCGCGCAGCCCGGCAGGCAGGTGCTGGGCGAGCTGCTCGACGACGTCGGAATGGTCGCTTTCCAGGTGGCGCAGCCATTCGGCCTCGTAATCGTGGAACGGGTCCGGCGGGGCGGCGCTGAACATGTGCGGCCGCAGCGAGTGCGTGCCCTCCGCGTCGGCCAGCACCAGGGAGGCCGGCGTGAGCCGCAGCAACGTCATGCCGTGGCCGACGTCGAGCAGCCGGTGGTCCGGCCGCTGCTCGGCGATCGAGACGGCGCGGGCGCGCGCCGAGACCGCCGTGAGCGGACGGAGCCACCCGGTTATCCACAGCAGCCCGCGGATCGGCTCCCTCAGGTCCACCGGGGCGTGGTCGGCGAGCTCGACCATGACGCCGAGCTCGCCGCGCTGAGCCTGCCGGGACGTGCGCACCATCGGGTGCTCGTCCGGCAGGAGAATGCTGACGCTGCCGCTGTGGTGCACGTGGTGCAGCACGGGGACGACGCGTTCGGCTTCGCAGTCGGCGCGCTGCTGGGTCGGCATGATCGTCGCCGGCCCGTTCCGTGTCGCGATCGTCTTGGCCCGTTCCGCGGGGTTGGGCGCGGGCGGGCGGCGGACGGATGTCGGGGCCTCGGTCACGGCTCACCTCCTACTTAGGTGAGCCTAACCTGAATTCTGCCGTGTTGGGAAGGGCTGCGCGGTAACGCCACCCTGACGACGGCCGAATACAGGGTGACCTGCGTCGACGTCGAGGGGGAGCCGTGACCGCCAGGCCGGAATCGGAACGTGTCCACGCTTGGGAGCCCGACCCGGAGGTGCCGGCCGGGGCGCTGCCGTTGTTCGGCCAGTTCATGGTGAAGTTCCGTCGGCGCGCGGCCGGAGAGACGGTCATCGCGGCGCTGATCACGCTTGACGGGGTCGCCCAGTTCTTCGCAGGCCGCGACCTCGTCATGCCGATTCTCCTGGTCGCCATCTTCGGCGCTTACCTGGGGCCCAGCGTGTACAACCTCGCGGTCTCCCTGTGGATGAAGCCGCTCCTCGAAGCTAGGTTCGACCTAATCGAATGCGCGCCGGATGCCGCGTTCGCCGCCGGAAGCAAAATCGGGGTACGCCTGTCTGACGGCCGCTGGCTCCGCGCCAAGCTCCCCAAGGGGATGCGGCTCCAACTCGCCGGACGGCGCCGGTTGTGGCTGCTGCGCCTGGGAGACCGTGCAGTGGTGACCGTGCCGGGTGTGCTGCTCGTCCGATCGGCGCGGATTCAGGACGAGCCCATCTCCGGTGCGCAGCCCCTGCCCGTTGCCTCGGTGGAGCCGACTTCGCCTCGGCTCGACCCAGTGCTGACCGCACACCGGCGGGACACGGCTCGCGGGTGGACGGGGTTCGTCGTGGCGTTCCTCGCCCTCTTCGCCTGGGTGAGCTGGTTCAGTGTGGACTTCGCTCGTGCCACGCCCTGGGCCGTCATCCCGGTCGCGATCGTCCTGCTCCTCAGCGGTCTGACCACGCTGATGATGGTCGGCTCCATCATCCTGATGCTCCGGCCGGTGCCGCATGACACCTGGACGGAGCTGAGGGTGGTCCTCGACGGGCCGATCCAGTTCAACGGCCGTGGCATGGCGCGTTTCCGCGGCCGCGCCACACTGCCCGACGGCCGGCCGATCACCTTCCGGGGAGCCTTGGTTCCCGTGTCGGTGGCTGCGAACATCGCCGCCACGGGGCGGCTGTGGACAGCCGGGTTGCCTCGGCCCAGGAAGAGCGCGCCGGTCGGTGTGCCCGGGCATGCGGTGTTCGGCGCCGTCCGCTTCGGCTCACCGCACCGGCCGCACCGAACCGGCTGACTGGACCGAACCGGCTGTCCACAGGCTCGCCGACGTGCGCCGAGCCTGTGGACAGCTCGCTGGGTCCGACCTAACGAACCGTGGAAGCCCGAGCGCTTCCGATGAGCCGGTGGATCTCGCCGACCTGCCGTTAACGCGGCATCCCCGCGTCCCAGGGAAGAGATCAACAAGCATCGAAAGGCGTCCGCAGAGCGAACGATTTTGTCCTGTTGTCGTACGCTACTAGCGTGTCAGTCGTGTCAAGCGCTGTGGAACTCACGCCCCCCGGCCCCCGTGGAATTCCTCCCCTGTTCGCGCGGCTAGTCGACGACTCGGCGCTCTTCCCGCCCGCCGACGCCGCCATGCCCGAAGCCCTCCGTGCGCACTTCGCGTCGCGGACCGGTGAACACGCTGGTGTACTGGGGGTTTTCCTCTGTCAGGCCTCGCGGCTGCCGGAGCTGATCACCGAGCTGATCAAGATCAAGCCGAAGGAGCCGCTGCCGCTGTCACTGATCATCGACACCGGCCTCGGCGGCGTCCCGAAGGCCATCTCGATCGTCGAATCCCGCGACGAGCTGCTGTCCCTGCGGATGGTGGAGATGCCGGCGCCGTCGGACGTCGACGAGGTATGGCTGGAGCGGGTCTCCGAGTTCGTGCCCGAGGACGTGATCCGCGTCGTCGAGCCGCGGCGCGGGGTCGGCTGGCTCGACGGCGTGCGCAAGGTGATCGAGCACGGCAGCTGGCCGAAGATCCGCTGCGGCGGCCAGGCGGGGGAGAACTTCCCGAGCGTCGACGAGGTCGCGGACTTCCTGGCCGTGGTCAGCGGCGCGCCCGGCGCGTCGTTCAAGGCCACGAACAGCCTGCACCGCGCCGTCCGGCACACGGACCCGGACAGCGGCTTCACGCATCACGGCTTCCTGAACCTGATCGTCGCGTCCGCGCGCTGCCTCTCGGGCGGCGACGTGCGCGAGGCGCTGGAGTCGACGGACGGGCAGGCGCTGGCCGACGAGGCCCGCGGGCTTTCCGAGCCGGCCGCGAAGGCCGTGCGAGAGCTCTTCGCGTCCTACGCGGCGGCTTCGTTCGACGAGCCGGTCGCCGACCTGGGCGAGCTAGAGCTGTTGTGACGAGGGAGGGGTCGCTGACCCTCGACCGCGGGCTGGCGCTGCTGCAGGCGGTGGCCGACGCGGGCGAGGAGGCGGCGACCATCTCCGAGCTGGCCGTCTCGATCGGCGCCAGCCGCGCGGCCGTCTACCGGCTGCTGGTGCCGTTGTCCGAGCGCGGCCTGATCTGGCGTGACGGCACGAAGGTGCGGCTCGGCGTCGGCGTGCTGCGGCTGGCCGGGCAGGTGCTGCCGCAGCTGCGCGAGGCGGCCCGGCCCGTGCTGCGCGAGCTGGCGGAGAAGGTGGGCGCCACCGCGCACCTGACCGTGGCGCAGGGCGATCTGGCGCAGGCCGTGGCCGTGGTGGAGCCGTCGTGGACCAGCTACCACGTCGCGTACCGCGTGGGCAGCAGACACGCGCTCAACGCGGGCGCGGCGGGCCGGGCGATCGGGCTGCGGCCGGGCGGCGACGGCTGGGTGAGTTCGACGAGTGAGCCGGAGGCCGGCGCGTCCGGCCTCGCGGCGCCGGTGCGTGGCGTGCCTGCGCTGCGGGCGAGCGTCGGCGTGGTGTCGCTGGAGCCGTTGGCCGGCGCCGAAGTGGGCCCGCAGGTGCTCGCGGCGGCCGCAAGCCTGGCCGAAGTGCTTCGGACGGACGCTTACCAAAAAGGCCGGAAGTAAGCCGACGGACCAGCGCGAACTGCTTTGGGTCGGACGCTCAGCCGGCGGACTGGCGCCGCGACGCCACCAGCAGCGGCCGCACCATCGTGACCAGCAGCGCGAGGTCCACGGTGAACAGCAGCCGCTCGAACAGCCCGAGCGTCACCTCCTGCTTCGCCGGGCCCGTGATCAGCGTGAACACGAAGCCGCCGAGCACGATCAGCACGCTGGCGAAGCTCGCGACGGCGAGGCGCCGGATCGTCGTGCGCCGCGGCTCCCACGGGCAGGTTTCGCGCGCGGGCCGCGTGAGCAGCCACGCGGCCGCGGGCAGCGCGAGGAACGCGATGATCGCGGCGACGTTGTGCAGCTGGCCGTCGAACGAGCGCGCCTGTCCGTCGGGATCGACGGGGACGGTCGCGCAGATCGTCAGGCCCGCGCACCACACGCCGAGCAGCGCGACGACGGCCGGGGACCGGCGGGCTTTCACCAGGCCGACCAGCAGCGCCAGTGAACCCAGCGCGAGCGCGAGGCACATCGCGCTGAACAACGGCGCGGCCGAGCGTCCGCCGAGGTGGCCGTAGACGTACTCCGAAAGCGTCTGCCAAACCGGGCTGACCTGCGCGGACAGCCTCAGGTGCAGATCGGTCGCGATGGCCACGGCGACGGCGATGCCGGCGACCGCGAGCCGGCCGGGCACGGGGGACACGACGGCGCGGGCGGTCGTGGCGAGCGCGGGTTTCGGCATCGGGCTGGCTCCGGGTCCTCATGGCGGAGCCAGAGGCCGTTAACCTCGTGCTCGCTTGCTGGTTCCCGGCAGGCTACCTGGACGCCCTGTGAAGTGGCTGTGGCCGCGCGTCGGCGAGTGTCTGGCTCAGGCCGGCTCGGGTCGGGCCAGGCCGGCTCAGAAGGCCAGCTGCGCCACGGCGAACAGCGCGAACCCGGCGAACACGAACCCGGCGACGCGCTGGATCAGCTTGGGCCGGATGCGGTCGCGGATCTTCGCGCCGATGAACACGGCGAGCCCGGCCACGGAGACCAGCGCGACGAACGCGCCCACGCCCACGGCGACCGGGTTGCCCAGCCGCGCGGCGAGGCCCGCGGTGGCCAGCTGCGACGCGTCGCCCCACTCGGCGGCGAAGAGCACGCCGAACGACGTCAGCGCCGAGCGTAGGAAGGACAGCTGCGGCCCTTTGCGCGAAGCGTCGCTGCCTGCTTCGTCGGCTTCGCTGAATCCCTCACGCAGGAGCATGACCGCGCCGATGCCGAACATTCCGGCCACCAGCAACGAAACCACGAGGTCCGGGAGAAGTGTCAGAACACTGCCGAACGCGACAGCGATCACGCATTGCAGCGCGAAGGCCACGCAGACTCCGGCGAACACCGGCCAGGCCCGGAAACGGGTGGTGAGCACCAGCGTCGCGACCAGGGTCTTGTCGGGCAGTTCCACCGCCAGGACCAGGCCGAACGCGCTGAGCAGGGCTACAAGAGCGGGAGACATGGTTGGTGCGCACCCCTTTCACTGCAACGATAAAGGAGTGTTCAGGAAAGACGCAATCTTATGGGTTTCGCGAATTGCCCGGTAAGGGTTGGTGAATAGTGTTTGCCGGGCGTCCTGATTATTTTCTTCGGCACGCCGAATTCTGGTTTCCGACTGCGGTACCGTGCGGGGCATGTCTGTGGACCACGTGGTCGTCATGACCACTGTCGACTCCGAAGCCGCTGCCCGGACGCTCGCCGCGAGCGCCGTCGAAGCCCGCCTCGCCGCCTGCGCCCAGATCGTGGGCCCCATCACGAGCGTCTTCCGATGGGAGGGCGAGGTCCGCACGGACGCGGAGTGGCGAGTCGAGTGCAAGACCGCCGGCGACCGCGCCGGCGCGCTGGAGGAATTCCTCAACGTGCGGCACACCTACGACCTCCCGGAGATCGTCGTGACGCCCATCGTCGGCGGCAGCCCGGCCTACCTGTCCTGGCTGGTCGAAGAGACCCGGTGACCCGTTCGTGTACTAAGTGGACACTTCCGCCGATGGTCCGGTCCGGCCGGTCGTCCCGGCCGGGAACCGCTGGTACTGCGGGAATCCGGCGGGCGCGAGGCGGACGTCACGTCGCCGGTGGCTGGTTCGGGACGTAGGTCCCGCATAGTTCGGGACGTGGTGAACTGGCCGCCGCCGGGGCGCCGGAGTTAGCTCGGGTACGTGGATGTCCTTGAGCTCGCGCGGTGGCAGTTCGGCATCACCACCGTCTACCACTTCCTGATGGTCCCGCTGACCATCGGCCTCTCGGTGCTCGTCGCGGCGATGCAGACCGCCTGGGTCCGTACCGGCGAACCGCGGCACCTGAAGATGACGAAGTTCTGGGGGAAGCTGCTGCTGGTCAACTTCGCCATGGGCGTGGTGACCGGTATCGTGCAGGAGTTCCAGTTCGGGATGAGCTGGAGCGCCTACTCCCGCTTCGTCGGCGACGTGTTCGGCGCGCCGCTGGCGATGGAGGGGCTGGTCGCGTTCTTCGTGGAGTCGACCTTCCTCGGCCTGTGGATATTCGGGTGGGACCGGCTGCCGAAGAAGGTCCACCTGGCGTGCGCGTGGGCGTTCTCGCTCGCGACGATGGCCTCGGCCTACTTCATCCTGGCCGCCAACTCGTGGATGCAGCACCCCGTCGGCGTCGAGTTCGTCAACGGCAAGCCGACGATGAACTCCATCGGCGCGGTGCTGACGAACAACACGGCGCTGGCCGCGATCCCGCACACGCTGGCGGGCGCGTTCTCAGTGGTGGCGGCGTTCCTGGTGGGCGTCGCGGGCTGGCACCTGTGGCGGCGTCGCTCGTCGTCGGACGAGCACCGCGAGGTCTGGCGCTCGTCGCTGCGGCTCGGCGGCTGGGTCGGCGTGGTCGCGTTCGCGGTGCTGGCCATCACCGGTGACACGCAGGGCAAGCTGATGTTCGAGCAGCAGCCGATGAAGATGGCCTCGGCCGAGGCGTTGTGCCACACCGAGGCGCCGGCGAGCTTCTCGATCCTGGCGATCGGCGACGTCGCGAACGCGAACTGCGAGGACGTCAAGACGTTCACCGTGCCGGCGCTGCTGTCCTTCCTCGCCCACAACGACTTCTCCACCGAGGTCAAGGGTGTGGAAAACCTGGTGGGCGAGTACCAGGCGAAGTACGGGTCGAACTACCCGAACGACCCGGACCTGGGCCCGCTGGCCGGCAAGCCGATCGACTACGTGCCCAACCTGCCCGTCACGTACTGGGGTTTCCGCGCCATGATCGGCTTCGGCGCGATCTCCGCGGGCATCGGCGTGCTGGCCCTGTGGCTCACCCGGCGCGGCCGGATCCCGCGCGGGCGCTGGTTCCCGCTCATGGTGCTCGGCGGCATCGCGACGCCGTTCATCGGCAACAGCGCGGGCTGGATCTTCACCGAAATGGGTCGCCAGCCGTTTGTGGTGGCGCCCAACCCGACCGGCGTCGACGGCATGTGGATGTTCACGGCGGAGGCGGTGTCGAAGCTTTCGGTGGGCGAGGTGTGGACGTCGCTGATCTCGCTGAGCTTGCTCTACCTGGTGCTGGGGGTGGTCGAGCTGTACCTGATGCGCAAGTACGTCCGGGGCGGCGTCGACGCCGTGATGCCCCCGCCCCGGCCGCCCGATCAGGACTCCGGCTCGGACTCCGATGACGACACCCTTTCGTTCGCGTACTGAGGCGGTGAACCGGATGTGGACGACCGATCGTGGCGACGGGCCGGCGGGCTCCGCGCAAGCCGCCAAATGGTCAACCCAGCGTGTTCGGACAGTCACCTTCCTGAGTTACCCACAGTCGGTCTGTGGACAACTCGGCCAGGTGTGGATAACTCAGGGCCACCGTCCTGGGTCCGTGCTAACGGGAGGTGAACAGCGATGACACTCGAGACGGTCTGGTTCGTGGTCATCGCCGCGTTCTGGCTGGGGTACCTGTTCCTCGAAGGGTTCGACTTCGGCGTCGGGATGCTGCTGCCCGTGCTCGGCCGGGACAACACCGAGCGCCGGGTCATGGTCAACACCATCGGGCCGGTGTGGGACGGCAACGAGGTCTGGCTGATCGTCGCGGCGGGAGCGACCTTCGCGGCGTTCCCCGGGTGGTACGCGTCGCTGTTCTCGGGCGCGTACCTGCCCCTGCTCCTCGTGCTGCTCGCGCTCATCGGGCGCGGCGTGGCGTTCGAGTACCGCGGCAAGGTCGACTCCGAGCGCTGGCGCCGCACCTGGGACCGGGTGATCATGATCGGCTCGTGGGTCCCGCCGCTCGGCGTCGGGCTGCTGCTCTCGACGACTGTGCTCGGCCTGCCGCTCGACGCGGCCGGCAACCGCGTCGGGACGCCGTTCGAGTCGGTTCGCTGGGACACGCTGCTGGGCGCGCTCGCCGTCGCCGGGTTCTCGCTGGTGCACGGGGCCGCGTTCCTCGCCCTCAAGACGTCCGGCGACCTGCGCGAACGCGCCCGGCTGCTGGCGATGAAGATGCTGCCGGTCGCGTTGCTGCCGATGGTCGCCTTCCTGGTGGTCGTGCAGTCGCGCGAGGGCTCGCTGTGGACGTTGCTGACGCTTGTGGTCAGTGTCCTTGCCGCAATCGTCGCGTGGCTGCGGCTGCGCGCCGACCGTGACGGGCAGGCGTTCGCCGCGCTCGGCGTGGTCATCGCGGCGGCCGCGGTGACGTTCTTCGGCGCGCTCTACCCGGACGTCCTGCCGTCCACCCTCGACCCGGCGCACTCGCTGACCGTCGCCAACGCGTCGGCCAGCCCGTACGCGCTGACGGTGATCACCTGGGTCGCCGCCTTCGGCGCGCCGGCCGTGCTGATCTACCAAGGCTGGACCTACTGGGTCTTCCGCAAGCGCATCGGCGTCGAGCACATCCCGGCGGTGCACGCACCATGACCAGGCTTCCCGGCCGCGCACCCCTTTCCGCCACGCGGTCCACAATGGACCCGGTGCGGCCGGGCAAGGGTCCGCTCGGCGCGCTCCCGGCTCTCGGGCCGGCCGCGCGCCGAGCACTGATCCTGGTCGCCGTCCTGTCTCTGGTCAACGCCGCTTTCCTGGTGGCACAAGCGTTCCTGCTGGCGGACGTGCTCGCGTCCGTGGTCTCTACAGGGATCGGGGGCCGCACCGCCCAGCTGGCCGCCCTGTTCGCGCTGGTCGCGGGCCGGGCGCTCACCGGCTGGGCGGTGCGGGTGGTCTCCGCGCGGGCGGCCGCCACCGCGCAGCAGGACCTGCGCGCCCGGGTCGTCGACCACGCGCTGCGGCTCGGCCCGGAATGGCTCGCCCGCAGCGGCCACGGCGAACTCACCACCCTCGTCACCCGCGGCCTGGACGCGCTCGACGCGTACTTCCGCGAGTACCTGCCGGCCCTGGTCACCGCCGCGGTGGTCCCGCTCGCGGCGGGCGCGGCGATCCTGTGGACAGACTGGCCGTCGGCGCTGATCGTCGCTGGGACCGTCCCACTTTTGCCGATGTTCGCGATCCTGGTGGGCAAGTACACGGCCGATCGGGTGGCGGGCGCGACCGACGCGGTCCACCGGATGTCCGGGCGGCTGCTCGAACTCGTGCGCGCGCTGCCAGTGCTGGCCGCGTTTCGCCGGGCGGAGGCGCAGGCCGAGACCGTGCGCAAACTGTCCGAACGGCACCGCCGCGCCACGCTGAAGACGCTGCGGGTCGCGTTCTCCTCGGCGTTTGTGCTGGAACTGGCCGCGACGCTCTCGGTCGCGCTCGTCGCGGTGGTGATCGGCGTCCGGCTGGTGTCGGGCTCGCTGCCGCTCGCCATCGGGCTGGGTGTGCTGATCCTCGTGCCCGAGTGCTACCAGCCGTTGCGGGCCGTCGGCGCGGCGTTCCACTCCAGCGAGGACGGGGTGGAGGCGGTGCGCCGGGTCACGGCCGTGCTCGCCGAGCCTGTCCACAGGGTGGGGACCCAGGTTGCCCCCTGTGGATCACTCGTTGTGTCGGACCTAAGCGTCGCGCGCCGGGGTGGGTTCGCCCCCGACGGCGAGACCTTCTCGGTTCGCCGTGGCGAGACGGTCTGGCTGCGCGCGCCGAGCGGTGGTGGCAAGTCGACGACGTTGGCCACGCTGCTGGGTTTTGTGCCCGCGTATGACGGATCCGTGGCGATCGGCGGTGGTGAGCCGGGCGCTGTCGAGCTGGCGGACGTCGATCTGGAGCGCTGGCGTCGTGACGTCGCGTGGGTGCCGCAGTCGCCGGTTTTCAGCGGTGGCACGGTGCGTGAGGAGCTGGCGGGGCCGGAGATCGACGAGGTGCTCGGCGAGCTGGGGCTCGACGGGCTCGCGGACCGGCCCGTCGACCGGCTTTCCCTGGGGCAGCGGCAGCGGGTGGCGGTCGCGCGGGCGTTGCTGAAGGTCCGTTCGGGAGCGTGGCTGCTCCTGCTTGACGAGCCAACGGCGCACCTCGATGAGGCGAACGCCGCGCGGGTCCTGGACGCCGTCCAGCGGGCGGTGGACGGCGGGGCCGCGGCGGTCATCGCGGCGCACGAGCGGACGGCGGCGCTGGACGTCGTCGAAGAATCCTTGCCGCATAACGAATCTCCGGCTGTTCGGACGTCTTCGGGCCGGCCGCTGGCGTGGCGCCTCCTGCTGGATCGTCGGTTGTTCGGCGGCGCGGTGCTCGGCGCGGTCGCGTTGCTGGCGGGGGTCGCGCTGACGGCGACGTCCGGCTGGCTGATCGCGACGGCGTCGCTGCGGCCGCCGATCCTCACGTTGACCGTGGCCGTGGTCGGGGTGCGCGCGTTCGGGCTCGGCCGCGCCGGGCTGCGGTACGCCGAGCGGCTGGTCACGCACGACGCGGCGTTCCGGATCGCCGGACGGCTGCGGGTGCGGCTGTGGGATTCGCTGGTCCGGTTGGGTCCGGCGCGTGGCCTCGGCGCGGGCGAGGGCCAGCGGCGGCTGGTGACGGACGTCGACACGGTCCGCGACTTGCTGCCGCGGGTGGTGTCGCCGCCGATTGTCGTCGGGCTGGTGGCGGTGGGCGCGATCGTGGTGCAGACGTGGGTGCTGCCGTCGGCGGGCTTGGTGTTGGCGGGGGCCGTGGCACTGGGGCTGCTGGCGCCGGCCGTCGCGCTGCGCGTGGAGCGCCGTGCAACTTCGGCGCTCGCAGCCGGCCGTCGTGACGTGGCTGCGCGTGTTTTGGTGCTGTTCTCGTCGTCGGCGGAATTGCTGGCTTACGGCACCGCATCCGCGCGCCGCCGAGACCTGGCTTCCCTAGACGAGCGCCTCGCCGCCGACACCCGTCGCCAGGCTTTCGGCGCCGGCGCGGGCGACGCTGTGATCGTCCTAGCCACCGGCGTCGCGACGGTGGTGAGCACAATGCTGGCCGGCCAAGCCGTCGCGGCGGGGCAGTTGGCGGGGGTGTTGGCGCCGCTGCTGGCGTTGGTGCCGCTGGCGCTGGCGGAGGTCCTCGCGCTCCTGCCCCCGGCCGCTGCCCATGTGGATACCTTGCGCCAGGCGCGTGCGCGTCTTGCGGAGGTCATGACCGATGACTCGCCGGGCGTGGCTTCGCTTCGGAGTGGGGCTGTGGATGGTGGGTCGGGCGCCGATGGCGCTTCGCCGGTTGGGGTCGCGCCCGCGGGTTTACCGGGCACGGCTTCGCTGCGGGGTGGGGGCTCGGGGGCTGTGGATGGTGGGGAGCGCGCCGAGGGTTCGGGGCCAGTGGGCTGTGGGTTGTGCGCTGAGGCGGGCGGGGTCGTTGTGCGGGGGGCGGCGTTCGGGTGGCCTGGTGGGGATGTGGTGCTTCGCGGGGTCGATCTGGAGGTCGCGGCGGGGAGTTACGTGGCGGTGGTCGGGGCCAGTGGCGCGGGGAAGTCGACGTTGGTGGCGGCTTTGCTCGGGTTTCTGGCGCCGCGTGAGGGAGAGATTGTGGTGCCGGAGCGGGTGGCGTGGGCGCCGCAGGAGCCGATGCTCGTTTCGACGACCGTCGCGGAGAATTTGCGGCTCGCGGATCCCACTGCGACGGAGCCGGAACTGCGTCGGGTGCTGGAGCTGGCCGAGCTGGCTGACCTCGACCCGTCGACGATGCTCGACAGTGCCGGCGCCGGGCTTTCCGGCGGGCAGGCGCAGCGGGTCGCGCTCGCGCGGGCGTTGCTGGCGGCTCCCAACGCGGACCTCGTCCTGCTCGACGAGCCCACCGCGCACCTCGACGAGCCGACCGCCCACGCGCTGCGCACCACCCTGCGCACGGAGCTCGCCGGCCGCACCGTCGTGCACGTCACGCACACCGCGGAGGAGGCTCGAGCTGCCGACGTCGCGTACGAAGTCCGCGACGGCCGGGTCATCCGCACAGACATGACCGGTGCTGCCGATCCGGGCCGACGCGCCCCGAATGGCGAAAGTGATCCGGCAGTTCCTGCCAAGGCTGCGGTCCACGGCAGCTGGCGAGGCACCACTGGGGAGCGCGGCATGGGAGGAGATGGGGCTGGGGCGCTCGACGGACGGGGCGGCGTCGATGAGGGACGTGTCGTCGGGCGAGATGCCTCTGAGGTGCGCGACAGTCGGCGCGGAGCCGATGGGGAACGTGGCATCGGGCGGGATGGCGATGGGGTGCACGACACCCGTGGCGTCGATGAAGGACACAGCGTCGGGCGGGACGGGGTAGGGACCCAGGTGGCCGAGGATGCCGGGGTGGGTTGGTGACCGTCACGATTCCGGGGCAGGGGGCGGGGGTCACGCTAGGGTCGGTACTGCTTATGGACCCGACTCTTGCCGCGCGCGCACTGTCCGCCGCTACCGAGATCACCAGCACCGCGCTTTCCGGGGACGACCCCGAGGCGGTGCTGGACACCGTTGTGGCGCGAGCCGCCGAGCTGGCCGACGCCGATCTCGGTCTGGCCATGGTCAGTGCGGACGACGGGCGCGTAGTGGTTGAGGCCGCGCATGACGTCAGTGGTGCCGAAGACACGCTGCGCGGACTGACCCTGCCGGCCGACTCCGCCGCCGGGCGGGTCGCGCGCGGGGGCGAGCCGGTGGCCAGCGAGAACTTCCTCGTGGACCCGCGCACCGCGCCGTACGTGCCCGACGAACTCCGCGGTTACGGCCCGTTCGCCGCCGCGCCCTTCGGCTCTGGGGGACGGGTGCTGGGCGCGCTCACCGTCTACCGGAGGCAGGGGAGCGAACCGTTTTCCGCGGGCACCGTCGAGATGCTCGCGGCGTTCGCGGCGCAGGCGGGTGTGGTGCTCGCGCTCGCGGAGGGCGCCAACGCCCGCCACCGCGTGACGCTCTACCAGGAGCGAGAGCGCATCGCCCGCGAGCTGCACGACGTGATCGTGCAACGGCTCTACGGCGCCGGCATGCAGCTCGACCGCGTCCGCCGGAACATGCGCAAGCGCTTCGCCCAGGCGGACGGCGCGCGGCTTTCGGACGCCATCGACCAGCTCGACCAGACCATCGAGGAGATCCGCGGCACCGTCCGCGCGCTCCGCTCACCCGAGCCGCGCCACGACACCGGCACCCCCGCCGACCTCGCCGAATCAGCGCGCGGCGAAGTCCGGATCGCCGGTGAACTGCTCGGCTACCCGCCGACCCTCGAACTCTCCGGCGAGTTCGCCGACGTACCCGCCGTTCCGGCCGACCACATCCGCGCGGCCCTGCGCGAGGCACTGTCCAATGTGGTCAGACACTCGGGCGCCAGCGAGACGCGCGTCTCCCTCACTCGGGACGCCGAGGGCGTGAAACTCCGCGTGCGCGACAACGGTTCCGGCGTGCCCCAGGGTGTCGCCACCCGGGGTCTGCGGCACCTCGCCGAGCGCGCCGACGCGGCCGGCGGGAAGTTCTTCATCAACTCCTCGCCGAGCCTGGGCACGCTCGTCGCCTTTGATCTTCCCTTGGACTAGCCGTGCCCCGGGCACGACCACAGCTCACGACGTTCCGGCTTGCGCTCTCCGACGGCTCTAGCCTTCCCGCGTCATGTGCGGCGCTCCTTCCTTTCCGGCGAACCGATCCCCAGTGCGGCGAGCGGAGGCCCGCCGTTCATCTGGTGAAGATGGTATCGGGAAATCGAACATGTATTCGACTCTCGAAAGAGTGAAGTTGAGGTGGCTGGTTTACCCGAACCGTGGCGTTCGGTGACCGAGGACGGTCGTCGATCGGCCAGTCGGTCGGTTTCGGGGCAGGTTTTCACGGTCCGTGACGCCCCTCACCTTCGCTGCTAGCGTGGGCGGCACGACTCGGGAGGGGGCCGTCGGTGGCCGACGACGCGCTGCAGACAGAAGTGATCAAGCAGAGTGTCGCGCTGGCATTCACCGTCGGCGGCAAGGTGGCCGAGTACCTGTGGGGCAAGGTGACCAAGCGCTTCGGTGACGACCCGGTGGCGCTGGAGAAGGCCGTCGAACGGCTGTTGGAGAAGAACCCTGAAGCCGCCCGTGAGCTGCGGGAACTGATTGACGCCGAGCTGTCGAACGACCGCGCCAAGCCGCAGATCCCGGTGTCCTCGCCGCACTTCGTCGACCGGGTCGCGACGTGGCAGCAGATGCGCGGCGCCACCGGAACCGCCGTCCTCTCCGGCCCGTCCGGGATCGGGAAAACCGCGCTGGCGCAGCACTTCGCGCAACACACCGCCAGCTCGTACCCGGACGGGGCGATGCTCCTCGACCTCGCCGACTTCCGCGACGGACCCGGAATGCCGTTGGGGCGCAACCGGATCAAGGCCGCGGTGCTGGCGCGGCTGGGCGTCGAATTGATCAGCGCGTCCGACGAGAGCCTGGCCGCCCAGTACGTGACGGTGCTCGCCCCGAAGCGGCTGCTGCTCGTGTTCGACAACGCCGAGGGCGTCGAGGATCTCCACGGGCTCGTGCCGCCGGCGCCGATGAGCCTGGTGCTGGCACTGACCGCGGGCCCGGTCGACGACTTCGTGTTCGAGTTCGCGCAGCAGGTTCCGCTCGGGCAGCTGGAGCCCGGCAGCGACCGCCAGCTGCTCGAGGCTCTCTGCGGGATCGACCTTGTGCAGCGGGATCCCCAAGGCGCGCAAGACCTTCTGGCGCACTGTGATCGCTTCCCGGCCGTGCTGGTCGCGGCGGCTCACCTGGTTCGCAGTCGGGAAGGGCTCGTCGCGTTGCCCCTCGGGGCCGTCGCCGAGGAACTGCGCGGAGGCGGGTCGCTCGGCAAGGTGAGCCGTGGTTTCGACGAGGTGCTCGCCGGGCTTCCCGCGGATTCGGCGGAACTCTGCCGCTTGCTGACGGTCTTTCCCGGCCCGAGTTTCACCCTCGAGGCGGCCACGGCGATCGCCGGACGGCCGGAAGTCCTGTCCAGGCTCGCCGACCTGCGGGCGCAGGTTCTCGTGACTGTCGATCCGGACAATCGGCTGCGGCTGGGGAACCAGGCGCGCGAAGCTGTGCGACGGGCCGGGGACACCAGCGGCACCGACGACGCGTTCGTACGGCTCGTCAACTTCTACCGTGACTGGTCGGTGCGCGCCGACGTGGAGCCGCGGTTATGGCTGTACGAGCGGAATTTGCCACCGGAAGCGGCGGAGCCGGCCTTCCCCGGACGACCCGTGGACTGGCTCGCGGCGGAGCTGCCGGCGTTGCGGGCGCTGGCCCGGCCGGCGTTCGAACGAGGGCTGCACGTTCAGCTCACGCAGATCTGCGGGGCGCTGGAGATTGTCGGGCTGCACCGCGGGTTTCATCGTGAGCTGCTCGAAATCGAGGAGCAGGGCGCCCGGGCGGCGAAAGAGATGGAGGACCACGCGCTGCTGGCGCGGATTCTCAGCCAGCGGGCGCGGCTGTTCTCGCTGATGGGCGAGTTCGACCGGGCCGCACCCGAGTTTGCCCGCACTGAGGCGGCGCTCGCGAACGTCGCCGATCCGGGGACGGCGGTCAACCAGCAGCTGCGGGCGTCGGTATCCGAGTTTCACGGGCTGTTCCACCGTGAGCAGGGACAGTTCGATGAGTCGGCGCGGTGGTTCGGCGCGGCGCTCGAGATCAGCCGCGGCCTCGACGCGATTGGCCGGCGAGGTCGCGGGCTGCACGCGCGGATGCTGGCGAACGTGCTGCTGCTGCGCGGCGGGGACGGATCCGAGATCAGGCGCTTGCTGACCGAGGCCGACGAATGTGTGGAGGAGGGTCGGAACCGCGACCGCGCGCAGGTCCGGCTCGTCGAGGCGAAGTTGCTGATCAGTGAGGGTCGGCCGCAGGTGGCAGTCGACCGTCTCCACGAGGCTTGGCGGCTCGCCAACGCCGCTGGCAGCAACCAGTACGACCTCGAGATCGCCGAGACCCTCGGCGACGCCGAATGGCGCACGGCACGGCCGGAGACGGCGCGGCAGCACTGGCTCGGGGTGTGGCAGCGGTACTCGGCGGCTGGGCATCCGGCGCGGGCGCGGCTTTACGGGAAGCTGCTTTACGGGCTTCGGTGAGGCTGCGCGGGCGGGTGTGGAGCCTTGCGGGCTTTGGTCAGGTTGCGTGGGCGGGCGTGGGGCGTGCTGATTTCGTTGCTGGGCGGGAGTGTGGCGACGCGACTGCGGCTGGTTGCACGTTCCGCGGGCAGGCGGCTGGGGGTCAGCGGGGGCGGGTCTGCCAGGGGAAGCAGGGCTGACAGGGGAGGCGCCGGTCTGCGGGGAGACATGAGTTCGCGTGGAGGCGCCGGTCTGCGGGGAGGCACCGGGCCATGGGGGAGCGCTGGTCCACGTGAAGCACAGGGTCTGTGGGGAAGAGCGGAAACGCAGGTCGGCGAGGAAGCGTGCGTCGCGGGGAAGCGCGGGTCACACGGTGCGTTAGGTGGCTTCGGCGGTCATCAGGCGGTTGCCCAGGCGGAAGCGCAGGGTCGTCAAGGGAAGGTTTCGCACCACGTGCCAGTAAGCGGCTGAGGCGACGGCCAGTGGGTCGACGTCGGGGGGAGCTGTGAGGGTTGTTGTGGTGCCGTCGTCGGTGCGGATCAGGCAGTGGCCCGGGGCGGTGGCGGCGATCAGACGGGCGGTTGGGCGGCGGCGGGCGGTTTCGGCGGACCAAGCCGGGAAGTCGTCCGTTCGGTCCCTGTGGATGATTGCGGCGCCTTCCAGGTCGGCGAGTGTGGACAACTCGGCGTGCGCGACCACGTGAGCACTGGGCAGGGGCTCACCGGTGTGGGGGACCGCGGCCGGAAAGCGGGTGATGGCCAGCGTGGAGCCCTCGTTGTGGACACTCACACGCAACGTCGTCGGCGGGCGGACCTGTGGAGCGGGGTCTTCCACAGGTGGAAAAACGGCCGGCCGGGGCGGTTCCGTCAGGTCGAGCATGTCGTACAGCAGCGGGCGGAGGATTTCCGCGCACTTGCCCGGGTACTCCACAGCCTGTTCGGCGATACCGGGGACCGGGCCGGCCTCGATCGTGGCGGTGATCTGAACTGCTAGGTCGGACCTAACGAGTCTGGGGGCCTTGGTGAGCAGTTCCGCGAGCGGGGAGCCGTTCACCACGGTGTCCGAGACCGGGCTGCCGATGATCACGGGGACGCCGGCCGCCGTTGCGTAGAGGGGCATCGAGCCGCAATCGGAGACCACGCAGTCGGCGGAGAGCAGCGTCGCCTGCCAGCCGTGTTGGGGCGGGATGACGGTGAGTCCGCCGCGGATCGCTGTGGCCAGGGCGGCCCGGACCTGGAACGGGCTGTGCGCCGACCAGACCGCGGGGTGCAGCACCAGGCTCACGCGGTACTCGTCCAGGGGCAGCTCAGCCAGAAACCGTTGGGGCACAAGGTGATCGGCGCCGAGCAGGGAGTCTGGGCCCCACGTCGACGCGAGCACGACGTGGGTCCGCGAGTCCGCGCCGAGCAGCCGCCGGAAGTGCGGCACCCGGTGGGCGCTGGCCAGCATGCGGTCGTGGCACGGGTCGCCGATGACGACGGTGGGCGGGGCGGCCCCGTCGAGGTGGCGCAGCTGGTTGCCGTGCGAGAGCCCGAGCCGCAGGCGCTCGCCGCGTAACCGCGACGGGTTCAGGCCGGACACGACCTCGGTGCGTGGGTAGTACTTCTGGTGCCCGATCCCGTGCGGGATCAGCAGCACCGGCGACGGCAGCTCGGCCAGGTCGTCGTTCTCACTCGCCGCGATCGCCAGGTCGAACCCAGGTTTGACGGCCTGTGCCCACGGCACCACGTGTGTCCCCAGGCTGTGGAGGAATTCCGGCAGCCCGGCACTGAAGATCGCTGGGTTCAACCCATCGAAAGTGAAGACGACCTGGACCCGGGGGTCGTCCTCGAACAGCGACAGCACGTCGAGCAGACGCGTCACGGTGGTGACCGTCCGCGCGACCACCAGCACGCGTCGTTCCACGCCGAAGGTCAGCCAGTGTCCGTACGCCGGATCAGTCGGAAACGACGGGGGGGGGGTGCGCTTTTCCGGCATCACTTGCCGCGGCGGGCGATCCAGGCGGCGGCCTGGGTGCGGCGTTGCATGCCGAGCTTGGCGAGGACCGAGGTGACGTAGTTCTTGACCGTTTTCTCGGCCAGGAAGAGGCGTTCGGCGATCTCGCGGTTGGACATGCCCTGGCCGATGAGCTCCAGCACGTCGCGCTCGCGGTCGGTGAGGGCGGCGAGGTCGTCCGTGGGCGGGTGGCGGAGCTTGTCCAGCACCCGCGCGGTGCTGAGCGGGTCGAGCAGGGAACGGCCGGCGGCCACCTCGCGCACGGCGTTGACCACGTCCTGGCCCCGCACCTGCTTGAGCAGATAACCCGACGCGCCCGCCATGATCGCGCCGACCATGGCCTCCTCGTCGTCGAACGCGGTGAGCATCAGGCAGGCCGGCGGGCTGGGCTTGGACCGCAGCTCGCGGCAGAGGGTGATGCCGTCGCCGTCGCCGAGGCGGACGTCCACCACGGCCACGTCCGGCTCGACGTGCATCGCCACCGCCAGCGCCTCCTCGACGCTGCCGGCCTCGGCGACGACCTCGATGTCGGCCTCGTCGCCGAGAAGGTCGCGCAGGCCGCGGCGGACCAGTTCGTGGTCGTCGACGAGCAGCACCTGGATCGGCATACCCCCAGGTTACGGGGTGTGCGAGCGGCGTGGCCGCCCTCGTGCCCGACGCCACGGACGCGCCGCGGCGGGAAGCCCGTCCGGTGCGGGCGAAAAAATCACCGGATAGACCCGATCGAGTGGACGGATCGCCATTTCCGGAACGGTGGACGTTTACCGGGAAATCGCCCGTAACAGTCCTCGGGGAATTCCGATACTTACCACGCATCAACCCCGTTTTCCCTCGGAAGGACCACTCCGTTGTCCTCATTTCGTCGTGTCTTCGGCCTGGTCGGCGTCGTCGCCGGGCTGACCTTGATCGCGCCGGTCCAGCTGGCCTTCGCGCAGGTCGGAGACAAGAACTGCAGCGACTTCACCTACCAGGAAGACGCGCAGGCCGTGCTCGACCAAGACAAGTCAGACCCGAACGGACTGGATGGCAACAACAACGGAGTGGCGTGTGAATCGCTGCCGCACCGGCTCACTCAGAGCAGCGCTCCGACGTCGTCGCAAAATCCGTCTCAGGGTGGCTCCGGCACTTCCGTGACAATTCCGGAAACGTCCACGACCACTTCCACCCGCGTTCCGGTGAAGACCGCGCCGCAGGTGAAGGTGAAGCCCGTCGGCGGCGTCGCGACCGGCGGCGGCGAGCCGGACCAGGGTGGTGACGGCGGCTTCCTCATCGGCGCCGGGGTCCTGCTCGCGGCCGGCGCGTCCGGCGGGATGGTGCTCTACCTGCGCCGTCGTCCGAGCTGATGCGGGTCCGCGCGCTGCTGGTCGGCGCCCTTCTCGCCGTGGCGGTGGCGGTGCTGCTGATCGCCGCGTTCCTCCGGGCGCCGTCCCCGACCGACGGCGTGCAGCCGGTCCTCGCGACGGGCGGGCCGCCGACGTCGGTGAGCGCGCCGCCGGTGCCGTCGGCCACGCGGCTACCGGTCGCGAAGGTGCAGACGCCGTCGAAGCCCGCGGCGCTCGAGATCCCGGCCATCGGTGTGCACGTCGACCACCTCGTCGAGCTGGGCCTCACCACTGACGGCGCTCTCGAGGTGCCGAAGGACGCGCTGACCGCCGGCTGGTTCACCGGCGGCCCCGCGCCCGGCCAGGTCGGCCCCGCGGTGGTCGCGGCGCACGTCGACTACCGCAAGGTGCCCGGGGTTTTCTTCCGCCTCAAGGACATGCGCCCCGGCGAGCAGGTCGTGGTCAACCGCGCGGACCGCACCAGCGCCGTGTTCACCGTGTACCGCGTCGACCGTTATCCGAAGTCGCAGTTCCCGACCGACCGCGTTTACGGCGACACCCCGACCCCGGAACTGCGCCTCATCACCTGCGGCGGCGACTTCGATCACTCGACCGGGAACTACCGGGACAATGTCGTGGTTTACGCGCGGCTCGCGCAGGCCTATCTCACTACCCCGTGAGTCGGAAAATGATTCCCGGGCGGAATTCACTCGCAGGCCACGCCGTCGCCGTCGCGGTCCAGCGCTTTTCGGTAGCCGGGCTCGCCGACGTACAGCGGCGCGGCACCGGCGGCCTTCGCGGCGGTGCAGTTTTTGTAGTAGACGGACGAGGAATTGTCGGGTGCCGGGACCTGCTTTTCGGTCGTCGGCGCGGGCGCCGGTTTCTCCGCGACGGGTGCGGGCGCGGGGACGGCCGGGGGTGCGGGCGGTGCGGGCGTCGGCGCGTCGATGTTGCCGTTGCAGGGGGCGGCCCAGAGGCCGACGGCCGTCTGGCTGGCCGTGTTCTGCAGCGACTGAAGTGACGTCGAGACGGCGTCGGCGGCGTACTTGGCGAAGCCGCCGGAGATCGCGGCGGTTGCGTAGTCGGTGCCGTCGGCCAGGGCCAGCGCCACACCGGTGGTGGTGTCGGTGGTGAGCTGGACCGTGGCGCCGGCGAGTTTCGCGGTCGCCCAGCTCAGCGTTTCCGCTGCGTAACAGTTGTTCCCGGTCGGGACGGTGACGCCGAGGACGTGCACGGTGCGATGGGTCCCGTCGCTGCCGGCGAGTTCGACGGTGGCGCCGTCGGTCACTTTGCCGACAGTGAACGTGGCTGGTGGCGGCGGAGTGGTCGACGAGGGCGTCGCCGAGGTCGTGGCCGGCACAGGAGCCGGCGGGGCCGCGAGGGGCTGCGTCGGCGTTTCGGGGGCCTTGCCGAAGATCGCGCCCAGGACGAACAGGACCACGAAAACGCCGAGCGTGGCCATCAGCCACTTCGGAAATCGCCGCCCGGGGCGCGCCGCGGAGGCAGGAGTGGAATGCATTCGGGAATTCCTCGTTCCTCAAGGGCGAGCTGGTGAGGATATTTTCGCGGGAAAACCCGGCCGCGTTACGGGGATGACGTGCAGTTGGCGTGAAAATGTCCAGTGTCACTCGAACGGTCCTGGTTTATCGTCACAGGGGAGTCACGGATTCGGTGAACCGGTGGAAATGATGTCACATTCGACGGGCCGTGGACGATCTTCATCCGAACCTCCCCCGGCAGAAAGTACGTTGGCCATGGCCGAGTTGATCGAATTCTTGCCGCTTACGCGAGACGGACGGGTTTCCGCGCGCGAAGCCGACTTCACCGCGATCGACGTGAAGACCACGGGCCTGCGCACGGGCCGCGTCGTCGAACTCGGGGTCGTGCGCGTTCGCGCGGACGGGACGGTGCGCGGCGAGTTGGCGACACTCGTCTCGCCGGGGTACCCGCTGCCGCCCGGGCCGCATCGGATCAGCGGGGACGAGCTGGCCGGGGCGCCGTCGTTCGGCGACGTGCTCGGGCCGTTGCTCGATTTGTGCCGTGGCGCTGTGCTCGTGGCGCACGATCTGCCGTTGACGTCGGGATTCCTGGCCGCGGAAATCGCGCGGCTGGGCGGCCGGCTGCCGGTGCTGCCCGGGGTTTCGACGATGCGCGCGGCGCAGGAGGTGGTGCGCCTGCCGAACTACCGGCTGGGCACGATCGCGCGGGCGCTCGGCATCGGCGACTACCCGCCGTACCTCGCGTCGGCTTCGGCGCAGGTGTGCGCGCGGGTGGTGACCACGCTCATCGGCGTGCACGGCCTCGGTTTCACGGCACTGCCGAGGTTCCCGGAGCTGCCTCGGTTCGCGCCCGGCGGCCGGATCGTCCGGCGACCGGACGTGCCCGTCGTCGAGAACGGCTGGATGTCGGGCGTGGTCGACCGGGTCGTCGCCGAGCCTTCCGATCCGACGGTGGCGCAGGCGTATCTGGACCTGCTCGCGGAGTCCGTCGGCGACCAGCACCTGTCGGAAGCAGAGGTGTGGGCGCTGGCCGGTCTCGCGGCCGACGCCGGGATGACCGAGCTGGATGTTCGGCGCATCCACGAGAGTTTTGTGTCCGCCCTGCGCTCGGTCGCGGCGGCGGATGGCGTGGTGACGGCGGCGGAGCACGGCGAACTTCGCCAGGTCGCGGCGGCTCTGGGCGTCCCCGAGGTTGTCGCGGGGCTTCGTCCCACGGCTAACGGGAGGGCGACGCGCGTGCTGGTTCTCGGGACCACGGCGGCGGCGGATCGGCTGCGCGCCCGCGTGCTCGACGAGGGCGTGCAGCTGGCGAAGAAGTTGACGGCTTCGGTTACCCATCTCGCGTACGACGACGGTGTGCCGACGGGTGAGCCGCGGCTGGCGCGGGCTGCCGAGTTGGGGGCTGAGGTGGTGCCGGTCGGGGAGGCGACGGTCGCGCTGGGGTTTGAGACGGGTGTGTCCGTGGCGGCGCGAGGTTCGGCGGGGGAGCCGGTGTGGCCGGTCGCGGAGCCGGCCGAGATGGCGCGGCCGCGGGAGGAAATGCGGTGGCAGAACGAAACGGGGCCACCGGAGTCGACGCCGTGGCAGGGCCCGACACAACCGGAGGAGTCGACGCCGCGGCAGGAGCAAACACGGCCGCAGAAGCCGACATGGTGGCAGGAGGAAACGCGACCGGAAGAGCCAGCACGGCCGGAGGAGTCGCCGCGGTCGCGGGAGGAAGCGCAGCGGCAGGAGGAAACGCGACCGGAAGTGCCGACGCGGCGGCAAGAGGAAACGCGGCAATTCGCGCCGGTGGCGGTCCCCGCGCCGCGTGTCGAGCCGGTTATCAGCGACGTTGCCATGACCGCAGCGCAGCCCGTTGATCCTCCGCCCGCCGGTCTCGCGGCCGCGCCGAGCCGGGACGCGGCGAAGGTGGCGTCCACGGTGGCGGCACGGTTCATGATCGGGATCGGGCTGATGCTGATGTTCGTCACGGTCCTCGCGATGTTCGGCGGAGCGGGGGTGGGCGCGGGGATCCCGCTCGCCGTCATCGGGGTCGGCCTGGTGATCGGGGGCTGGCTGGTCGGGGAGAAGAGCCAACGGCCGCCCGAAGGTGCTTGAGCGAAGGTCACCGCTCCACTGGCGGGAAACGGGTTTCGTTGCGGTCGATCTTCGCGTTGGCGGCGGCGAGCAGGTCGATGCCCAGCGAGTCGGCGAGGCTGAGCAGGTAGAGGGTGACGTCGGCGATCTCGTCCTGGACGTTGAACTCCATGGCCGGGTCGGTGCGCCAGGCGGCGGCCTCTTCGGGCGTCAGCCATTGGAACAGCGAGATCAGCTCGCCCATTTCGCCGGACAGCGCCATGACGAGATTCTTCGGGGTGTGGAACGGTTCCCAGTCGCGGGCGGCGGCGAAGTCGCGGAGGCGCTGGATGAGGTCCTCAAGGTTCACCGGGACTGACTACCACGCCGGTCACGGCGGGCCGAAAGCCGCATATCCGCAGGCCGCGGGGCGGTGACCCGCGGTGCGCGACTGCTCCGGAAAGAGCACGCAGTTGGCCCACACGCACGACAGAGGCCATGCGGCAGACTGATGCGCGTGACTGGTCCCCCGGATCTGCGGCCTTACCTGCGTACGTTGGACGCGGAAACGCTGGCGGAGCTGCTCTACGCCCAGGCTCAGCGTGACCCTGAGTTACGACATTCACTCGAATTGCGCGCCGCCACCCAATCCGGTGACGTCACGGAGGCGCACCGGCTGCTCGACACCGCGGTGTCCGACGGCAACATGGAGTACACCGCGAAGGTCGGCGCGGTGCTGGACACGCTGCAGCGGCTGCTGGACGCGGACAGCCGCGCGGACCTCGCCCCGTTGGCGCGCCGCACGGTCGACGACATCGGCGAGATGCTGGAGCAGTCCGGGGACCCGTCGGGTGACCTCAGTGACCGGCTGGAGCGTGCCGTCGAGCTGTACGCGCGGGCGTGCGTCGCGCGGCCGCCGGATCCCGACCAGCTGGCCGACTGGATCCTCGAGGTCGAGTTCGAGGGGCTCGGACGGCCCGTGATCGAGCTGGCCGAGTTCGCGAAAGCGTTGGGGGACCGTGGACTCGACCGGATCAAGTCCACTGTGGACGATATTGTCGCGGCCGGCGCCACCGGGTACCGGCGGGACGTCGCGGAGCGGCTGCTGGAGGAGCTGGCCGAGGTTCGCGGGGACGTCGACGGGCTTGTTGCGATCTTGTCCGCGAAGCCGCCGCGGGTGGACGTCAGCCTGAAGATCGTGCGGGTGCTTCGCGCGGCCGGACGGCACAGCGAGGCCATCGCTCACGCCGCGCGAGCGCTCACGCCGCACAAGGCGCCCGCGCCGCCGGAGCCCGAGGACGAGACGGTTGCCTTGCGCCGCAAGGAGTTCGACGCCGAGCCGGGGCAGGTCACCTACCTCGCGTTGCGGGAGGCGTCGGTCGAAGCCGGTGTCTGGTCCGTACAGCGTGTCGGCGCTTTGAAGCAGCTTCGCGAGTGCGCGGGCGAAACTGAGGAAGGCGCCGAGGAGTTGGCGCGCGCCCTGCTCGCCGAAGGACGGCCGGACGAGGCGTGGCGCGCGTGCGTGCGCTTCGGCGGCTCGCTGGACCTGCGCGTCGAGCTGGCCGCGCTGCGCGAAGCCGAACACCCGGCCGAGACGATCCCCGTTTACCGCACCCAGGTCGAGCGGCTGATCGAGCAGAAGGACCCGCAGTCCTACCGCGAAGCGGCGAAGCACCTGAAGAAGCTGCGGACGCTGCACAAGCGCGCGGGGACGGCGGAGGAGTTCACCGGCTATCTGGCCGATCTGGTGACCGTGCACCGGCGCAAGACGCGGCTGATCGCCGAGGTGCGCGCGGCCCGGATCGCGCTGCCCAAACCCCGTGATCAGCCTGCCACGGACTCGTTGACCAGCTGAAACGTGGCCGCTCCCCCGACTGGAGAGCCGGAACTACGAGCGGGCCCGTCGCGACCAAGCTCCCGCGAGTCCGCGCCGGTGCCCTCGATGCAACGATGTTCGGCATGAGCCCGGTGAGTCGCGCCCGCAAGAAGAACCCGCAGCCCGCAGCGCACAGCGTGAACGGTCTGTTCAAGGACGTCCTCCGGGACTTCTCCGGATTGGCGGCCGAGCCCGGCCCGTTCGACGTCGAGCTGCTCGCGTCCGAGGTGCTCGGCCAGTGGTGGGACCTGGTGATCGAGGGTGACGCCGAGGGCGGCGAGCAGCTCGGGCTGGAGCTGATCGCGTTCGCGCAGCGCAAGATCACGCCCGGGGCGGCGGCGCTGCTGGCCGCGTTGAAGGTCGTCGCGGAGACCGACGAGGAGCGCACGGCGGCGGCCGACGCGCTCGGCGTGGTGCTGGGCCGCGGCATTCCGGAGCCGGAGTGGGCGGCTTCGGTCGGCCAGGTGACGGTCGGCGAGTGCTGGCGCACCGGCGACGTCTACGGCGACGAGTCCTCGCTGCTGTGTGTGTTCTCGCGCGGCGACGCGACGTTGGGGCTGTTGGCGCTGCTGGACTTCACCGAGCGCGGCCGGGTGCGCGACCTCGTGGTCATCGACGCGCCGATCGAGGTGCTGACCGAGATGCGCGCGCAGGCCGCGGAGGACGCGGAGCTGGTGGTGCTGGACAAGATCGAGCCCGCGGACGCGCACCGGCTGCTCGTCGACGGCATCGCGGAGACTGACGGGATGGAGGAGCCCGAGGTCGGCGCGGACTACGCGCGGTTCCACGCGATCGCGCTGACCTGGTGCCGGGCGCTGCCTGAGCCGTCGGCATCGGTCGAGGTCCAGGAGTGGACGGCCGCGCAGCGTGAGGCGGCGGCGGACGAGTTCGTCGCGGCGTCCGGGCTGCAGGAGCGGGAGATCGCGCGCTTGCTCGTGGACGACGGGTGTGAGACCGAGCCGGCGAACCCGCTGCGCGTCGGGCCCGAGAAGCTGGCGCGGTTCCTCGAAGCGCTGCTCGGCGGCGAGTACGAGCTGGAGGACGAGGACGCGTTGGCGCCGGTGGTGCTGGCGTGGGCCGCGTGGGCGGGTGCGCGCGACGGGCTTTCGGAGGTCGCGGTGGCGGCGCTGGTCGCGGACGTCACCGAGTACCTGGAGGAGTACCTCGCCGAGGAGCCGGACGAGGACGAGCCGAACGACTACCTCGACGGCACCGAAGCGCCGGAGGAGGTGCTGGCCGTGGTCGAGCGTCGCCGCTTCGCGGTGCCTTCGCTGAACACGGTGATCGGCGACGAGGAGCTGACCGACCTCGACCCGGGCGACCCGGAGCAGCGCCGCCTGCTGGTGATCGGCGAGCACCCGGAATACCACGAATCCCTGGCGGACGACTCCTTCGACGGCGAGCCGCGCCTGCACCTGGCCCTGAAGACGACCCTGGTCGACCAGCTCTGGGACGACTCCCCCGAGGAGGTCTGGCCGGCGGCCCTGCGGCTGGCCGAGCGCGGCCTCTCGCGCGACGAGGTGCTGGGGGAACTGGTCGCGGTGCTGGAGGGCCAGCTGGAGGAAACCGGGGAAGACCGGCTCGACTACGACTTGGACGGGTATCGAGAGGCGTTGGACCGGGTCTGACTCGGGACTGAGCCTCTCGGCACTGAGCTCCCGGCGCTGCGCCCCCGGCCCTCACCCCCGCAACGAAACCCCCGCCCACCTCGGGGGGCGTCCCACGTCCAGTCTATCGGGCGGGGGTGCTGGGGCCGGGGTTTCGATGGGGCTGGGGGGTGAGTTGTCCACATCCGGGGGTGGCTGTGGATAGAGGGGCGGCGGCCTAGGCGGTCGGCCCGGTCGGGCCCGGAAATCAGCCCGGTGGTCTTGCCGAGGCGGCCTACGCGGTCGGCCCGGTCGGGCCCGGAATGGCGTCGGCGGTCTTCGCGCGGCGTTCTCGCAGGGCCTCGTCGAAGTCGACGACGAAGGTGCCGGCGGCCATGGCCACCAGCAGGGTCAGGCCTAGTACTGCGCCGATCCAGGTCAGGACGATGGTGAGCATTGTGGCCTCCTCCCCAGGTCAGACGGTTTTTCCTGGTGAGTTCAGGGTCGCTTTCACACGGGCGGCCCGGTATCGGCCAACCGGTTAGGAAAGCCACTCGCCGATCGGCCGATCGGCCAGCCCAGGGTGACCCGGCGGGGCCGTGTGAGTGAACCGGGCGGCCTCAGAGCTTGCGGAGCCGGACGCGGTTGATCGTGTGGTCCGCGTCCTTGCGCAGCACCAGGGTCGCCCGGGGGCGGGTCGGCTTGATGTTCTCCATCAGGTTCGGCTCGTTGATCGTGGACCACAGGTGACGGGCCTCTTCGCGGGCCTCGTCGTCGGGCAGGCCGGCGAAATGGTGGAAGTGCGACGCCGGGTCCGAGAACGCCGTGTGGCGCAGCTTCAGGAAGCGCTCCACGTACCAGCGCTCGATGTCGTCGGTGTGGGCGTCGACGTAGATGGAGAAGTCGAACAGGTCCGAGACGGTCAGCCGCGGGCCGGGCTGCAGGACGTTCAGGCCCTCGATGATCAGGATGTCCGGACGCTCCACCACCTGCTCCTGACCAGGCAGGATGTCGTACGCGAGGTGCGAGTACACCGGCGCCGACACGTGCTCGGCGCCCGACTTCACCTCGGTGACGAACCGCAGCAGCGCGCGCCGGTCGTAGCTCTCCGGGAAACCCTTGCGGTGCATGATGCCGCGGCGGGTCAGCTCGGTGCGCGGGTACAGGAAGCCGTCCGTGGTCACCAGGTCGACGCGCGGGTGGTCCGGCCAGCGGGCGAGCAGCGTGCGCAGGATGCGGGCCGTGGTCGACTTGCCGACCGCCACGCTGCCCGCGATGCCGATCACGAACGGGACCTTCGTGCCGCGGCAGTCCTCGCCGAGGAACGTGGTGGTGGCTTCGTACAGCTGCTGGCGCGCCTTCACCTGCAGGTTGATCAGGCGCGAGAGCGGCAGGTAGACCTCCGCGACCTCGGCCAGGTCGACCTGCTCGCCGAGCCCGCGCAGCCGCACGAGCTCGTCGGCGGTCAGCGGCAGTGGCGTCGAACTGCGCAGCTCACGCCACTGCTCCCGGTGAAGCTCGACGTAAGGGCTGAGTTCACGGACCCGTGGCATCGCACACTCCTCGGCCGTCGCCTGCGCTGGCTCCGTCGTCAAATGCGGTTTTACTGCGCCTCTAACGGTAGGGCCAACCCGACGTGAACGCGCTGTGATGTGATGCACGCGCCCCTATCCTGCGGCCAGCGAAGATCACCGAGCGTGACGACGGTGGCCGAAGGCTTCCTCCCACGCCGCGGCCACCTGGCGCGCGCAGACGGCCGGCGGCACGCCGCCGAAGCCGGTGCCCAGTCCCGGCATCGCGATGGTGGTGACGTGGTCGCGGACCGGCCCGTGATCGAGCTGCCCGTGCTGCCACTGCAGGAACACCGCGCGCGCCGCCAGGTAGGGGTGGACGGTGTCGGCTGGCAGCACCTCGCCGGGCTCGCGCATGGTCGGCGCGCTGATCAGCCAGGCCGGCTCGGCCTCACCGGTCGGCACGATCACGGACTCGCCGATCGGCAGTTCCCCGCCGTACGAAGCCAGAACCGCGCTGCGGACGCTCTGCTCGACCCCCGGGAAAGCGCGCGCGTAAACCGCGTCGATCCCGCCGCGCATCCAGCCGTACGAGTTGGCCGGGCTGACCACCGCCTGCGCCGCGACGTCGAGCACCGAGCCGCGGTGCACCCGGACCCGGCCACCAGGATCGGCGAGGGTGGAGAGGGCAGTGGTCCAGGCGGCGGCAAGCGGTTCATCGACGGCGCACAACACCAGTTCCGGCGCCCGCGGTGAGGCCGGCGCACCGGCGTCTTCACGCCCGGTGTGTGTGCCCGATTCGGCGGTCACGCTTCTAGCATGGCAAAAAACGCCACCCGGCGTAACCGGTTGGCGTACCGGCTGTCCGAGTGAAAGTCGCCACGTGCGGGGTAAGTAGCCTGACGAGGTGTTGCGGATCGCGTACTTCGGCCCCCAGGGAACATTCACCGAACAGGCCGCCCGGGCGCTCGCGCCCGGCGAGGACCTGACCCCCTACGAGACGGTCCGGCTCGCGCTCGCGGCCGTGCGCGAAGGCGCCGCGGACGCCGCGTGCGTGCCGATCGAGAACTCCGTCGAGGGCGTGGTGCCGACGACGCTCGACGGGCTCAGCGACGGCGATCCGCTGGTCGCGGTGGCCGAGACGATCCTGCCCATCCACTTCAGCGTGCTGAAGCGCCCGGGCGGCGGCGAGATCCGGACCGTCGCCAGCCACCCGCACGCGCTCGCGCAGGTCCGCGAGTGGGTGGAGGCGAACCTGCCGGGCGCGACTCCGGTGGCGTCCTCCTCCACCGCGGGCGCGGCCGTCGGCGTGGTCAACGGCGATTTCGACGCGGCCGTCTGCGCGCCCGTCGCCGCCGAGCACTACCCGCTGGAGGTGCTGGCCACGGGCGTCGCCGACGTCCGGGACGCGCAGACGCGCTTCCTCATGGTCCGCCGCCCCGGCGAGCTGCCCGCCCCGACCGGCGCGGACCGGACGTCGATCGTCGCGGCGGCCGTGAACCGCACCGGCACGCTGGCCGAGCTGCTCGCGGAGCTGGCCGGACGCAGCATCAACCTCACCCGCCTCGACGCGCGCCCCACGCGCAACAACTTCGGCGAGTACCGCTTCTTCATCGACTTCGAGGGCCATGTCGCCGAGCCCCGGATCGTCGACGCGATGGCCGCGCTGCGCCGTCGCTGCCACGTGCGGTTCCTCGGTTCACATCCGCGCGCCGACGGGGTCGTGGCGACCATCGAGCCGGGCGCGGGCAACCAGGATTTCCTCGACGCGCAGGCCTGGGCCGACGCCGTGGTGAAGGGAGAGGGCGCGTGAGGCTGCTGCTGGTCCGCCACGGTCAGACGTCCGGGAACCTGCGGGGCGCGCTGGACACGGCGCTGCCCGGGCCGCCGCTCACCGAGCTGGGGCAGGAGCAGGCGCGGGCGCTCGCCGAACGGCTGGGCGGCGAGCCGATCGTCGCCGTGTACGCCTCGCAGGCCACGCGCGCGCAGCAGACCGCCGCGCCGCTGGCCGAGGCGCTGGGCTTCGAGGTGCAGGTGATCGAGGGCGTCAAAGAGGTGGCCGCCGGCGACCTCGAGGACCACACCAGCCGCGAGTCGATCGAGCTGTACATGAAAACCGTCCGACGCTGGACGCTCGGCGAGCTGGACGCGCGGATCCCCGGCGGCGAATCGGGCGCGGAGGTCCGGGCCCGCATGCTGCACGCGGCCGCCGAGCTGCGCGCGAAGCACGAGGACGACGGCCCGGACGCCACCGTCGTCCTGGTCAGCCACGGTGGGGCGATCCGGCTGGGCGCGGAGTGGCTCGCCTCGAACGTGCCGCCCGACCTGGCGAACAGCGCGCTGATCCCGAACACCGCGTTTGTCGAGCTGCTCGCCGAGCCGGATGGCTGGCGCTGCCTGACCTGGGTGGACACGCCGCTGTAAGGGCTCGTGAGTGGCTATGACGGTTCTAACCGGCGTAGCCACTCACGAGTCCTCGAACGGGTGGGCCACCGTCAGCCGTTTGGTGGGGAATTCACGGTCCCCGCGCAACCCGGTGCCGTGACCGCACGTCCACTGAACAGTGGTTCACCCCAGCACAGGGAGGCGAGTGAGATGGTCAGTTTCAAGAAACCACGGATTTCCCTGGTTGTCCTTTCCGCGGCAGGCGCGTCCGCCGCGCTACTGCTTTCCGCCTGCGGTGGCGGCACGACAACCGCGTCCAGTGACACTTCGAGCTCAGCCCCGTCGTCGAGCGCTTCGCCCGCGGCCACGGCCAGTTCCAGCCCGTCCACTCCGGGCAGTTCGTCCGCCACGGGGGCGCCGGCCCCGGGCCCGGCACCGGACAACGGCCTGTGCAAGGCCGGTGACGTCGCGCTTTCGCTCGGCCAGGGCGACGCGGGCGCCGGCTCCGCGTACCGGCCGCTGAACATCAAGAACACCAGCGGCAAGCCGTGCACCATCCAGGGTTTCCCGGGCGTCTCGTACGTCGGCGGGGACAACGGGCAGCAGATCGGCCCGCCGGCGTTCCGCAGTGGTGAGAAGGGCGCGGCGGTCAAGCTGAACCCCGGCCAGTCCGCGGCCGCCGACATCCAGTTCGTCCAGGTGCGGAACTTCGACCCGGCGGTGTGCAAGCCGACCCCGGTCAAGGGCCTGCGGGTCTACCTGCCGCAGGAGACCGCGTCGAACTTCCTGGCCGACCCGGGCACCGGCTGCGCGGGCGGCAACCTGCCCGGCAACCAGCTCAGCGTGAAGACGGTCCACCGCGCCTGAGGCTCAGCCGCGCGCGCAGAGCTGCTGCACGGTGACGATGGCGGCCTGCCCGGCGACACTGTCGAACCGGCTGGTCACCACCATCTGGTTCACGGCGCCGAGGCCCTGCGCCAGCGGCTGGTACCGGCCGTCGGAATCGGCGGCCGCCTGCGCGAGATCGTAGGCGGCCGCGACCCGGTGGACGGCGTCGTCGGAGAGCCGGGTGAAGGCGGCGGCGTCGTAACCGCCGGTGGTGTCGGGCAGGTGGCCTGCCCGGTACAGGCTCTGGCAGGCCGCCAGCGCGTCGTCGTTCGCGCCGCCGCGCTGGCCGGACAGCGCCCAGAGCAGGCCGAGCACACAGCAGCCGAGGACGAAGCCGGCGACGGCGGCCAGCACCAGCGGCCGACGCTCCCGCGGGGCCTTCTCGTCGGGGTCGTCGAGGGCGGGATCGTCGGCGTCGGGGTCACCGGTCTGTCTGTCGTCGTCCGGCAGCGACGGGGTGTCGATTGTGGTCATCGCGTACCTCCGCACCGGCCGGGTGATGTGCTATTCCAGCACCAAAGCCGGGCGAATTCACTGCTCGAGCGGTAGTGCGGGCCGCGATGAGGCCGTTTTGTCATCGATCGGGAACCGGCGCAGCGAAGCCGCGGCGAAAACCGTGACGGCCAGCAGCGCGACGCCGGACGCGGTGAACGTCCGGCCCGCCGAGCCCAGTGCCTCCGTGAGCAGGCCGCCGAGCAGGGCGCCGACCGGGATCACGCCCCAGACGACCGTCCGCCAGACCCCGAGCACGCGGCCCAGCAGCTCGCCGGGGACCAGCGTGTGGCGGACCGTCGCGAGCACGACGTTCACCGCCACCATCGCGGCCGCGAACAGCCCGAACAGCAGCGCGGAGGTGACCGGCTGCCGCGTCAGCCCCATCCCGCCGAAGCCCGCGGCGCAGCACAGGACCCCGCCGACCAGCACGGCCCGCCGGCTGAAGCGGTGGACCAGCTTGGGGGCGAGGCCGGCCCCGGCCAGCCCGCCGATGCCGCCGACGAAGGCGAACAGGCCGAACGTCGCGTCGGACAGCTTGAGGTCGTCGAGCGCATAAAGAACGAGCTGGGCCTGCGCCAGCTCGCTGAGCAGGCTGAGCAGCCCGGCGATCGCGAGCAGTCGCAGCATCAACGGGCTCCGGCGTAACCAGCGGATGCCGTCCGCGAGGTCGCTGCGGAAGCGCGTCGGCTCAGCCTGCTTCGGCCGGTACGTGCCGCCGAGGCCGAGCAGCACGGCGGCGGCGATCGCGAAGCCGGCCGAGTTGAGCAGGAACGGGAAGGTGGCGAAAAGCGCGAAGGCGGTGCTGCCGACCGGCCCGCCGAGGAACGTCTGGCCGACGATCTCGCAGGCCTGGAGCTTGCTGTTGGCGCCCTCCAGATCGTGCTCGCCGACGACGGCGGGGATGAGCGCGTTCGCCGCGCTGTCGGCGACCGTCTCGGCCGTCCCGATCAGCAGGGCCGCGACGTAGACCAGCCAGATGCTCACCGTGCCCGCCGCGACGAGCACCGCGACCGAGCCGCCGACCGCCGCGCGCGCGACGTTCGCGAGCACCATCGCCCGCCGCCGGTCCACGCGGTCCACCAGCGCCCCCGCGACCACAGCGAACAGCAGCCACGGCAGGAACTGCACCGCCGACAGCCCGGCGATCAGCACCGGGTCGTGCGTCAGCGTGGTGGCGAGCAGGGGGAACGCGACCTTGCCGACGCCGTCGCCGAGGTTGGACACCGCGCTCGACGACAGCAGCCACCTCAGCCGGTTGTCAGCGCGCGCTCGGCCCACGGCGGTACCTCACTGGAGTCGGGTCATGACTGCTAGTGAGAGTGTAGGTCGACTGTCACCATTCAGTGATCGATAGTCGCGATTGGTGACAAATCTTGCGCTCGGATGGCCGCGAGCCGCCGGAAACGGGAAATCCCACGTTCCGATATGCGGTTTTCTCAGCCCCAGCCGAGGTCGTGCAGGCGCTCGTCGTTGATGCCGAAGTGGTGGCCCAGCTCGTGCATCACGGTGATCAGGACCTCGGTGACGACCTGGGACTCCGTGTCGCACATGCCGAGGATCGGCCGGCGGTAGATGGAGATGCGGTCCGGCAGGACGCCGCCGTAGTCGGAGGTGCGCTCGGTGAGCGCGATGCCGTGGTAGAGCCCGAGGATGCCCGGGGACTCGTCGTTGTCCTCCTCGACCAGCACGACCACGTTGTCCATCGCGTCGGCGAACTGGGCCGGCACCTGGTCCAGCGCCTCCGAGACCAGCTCCTCGAAGCGGGCCCGGGTCATCTCGACGGGCACGGGTCAGCCGCCCCCGGTGGAGCTGGGCGGCGTCGACGAGGGCGGCGCCTTCGAGGTGTCCTTGACGCTGCCGGTCACGGCCTGGAACCCGCTGTTGTCGGGCAGGGTGGCCGCGGCCTTGCAGTTCACCTTCGTGGACCCGGCGTCCCAGCTCTCCTGCTCACGCAGGTCCCAGCCCAGGATCAGCTTCTTCTGGCTGAGGTCGGCGCCGCCGGTGTAGTCCTTCGCGGCGTCGGCGCACGCGGTGTCGAGCCAGGCGCTCTGGTCCTTCTGGCTCGGGTAGCCGTCCTTGAACTTCGAGGCCAGGTCCAGCGTCGCGATGATCTCGTACGAGTGCGGCCGGCCGCAGTCGATCGGGTCGCCGACGCCCTTGCCGGCCAGCGCCAGGCAGGTGCCCGGCGCCCAGACCAGCGACTGGTCCTGGTCCTTGGCCGCCCCGGTGGTCGGCTGGAGGCCGCCGCCCGGGCCCGCCCACTGCAGGCCGCAGCGCAGCTGGCGGTCGCCCGCGCCCCACTGGTCCGAGGTCGGGCGCAGCAGGTTCGTGGTGAGCTTGCCGTACGGGTCGAGCGCGTGGCCGAGGTACGGGCGGACGTCGGCGTTGCACTTGTCCTGCGCGATCTGCTGCCACTGGTCGAGGTTCGGGAACGGCGCCTGGGCGTTGAACTGCGCGCCGATGTCGACCGAGCTCGTCACCTCGAACAGGTGCGGCTGGGTGCAGGGCACCTTGTGGGCGTCCGACGCGTCGGACGCGGCCCAGGTCAGGCAGCTGCCGGGCGCCGCGTGGAAGGCCTCCTGGGCGGCGGCGTTGAGCTTGCCCTCGCCGCCGCCGGACCCCCCGGCGAGCGAGTCGCTCCAGGAGAACGTGACACTGAGGGCGAGCGCGATGATGGCGCCCAGGAACACCCCGGCCATGACCACGCGGGTGCTCAGGGTCTGGAGGGGCGGACGGAACCGCTGGGCGTCGGGAGGCATCGATACCCATGATGCCCGCGCCGCACGAGCCGTGCGCGATCCGGGTCGATAGTCTGGACAGGTTTTCGCGGTGCGGGGGATTACGGAGCGCAGATGACGCAGGACGACAACGTGGGGCAGCAGCCGCCCGAAGAGCCGGCCCAGCGCGGTTCGATGAGGTTCCAGGACGAGAGCACGCAGCCGCGTGAGCCGTCGCTGGCCGAGCAGCGCGCCCGCCGCCAGGCCATCGCCGACCAGGAACGCGAGGCGCAGGAAGCGCAGGCCGCGACCCTCGTCGCCGACCGCAAGGCCGCGACCAAGCGCAAGATCCTGATCGGCAGCGGCGTCGTCGTCGGCCTGGCCGGGCTCGTCGGCACCTTCTACACGGTCGCGAGGCCGGCCGAAACCACGGCGGTCTGCACCGACGCCAGCGGAGTCGTCCAGCCCGACCAGAACTGCGACGAGACCTACGTCAGCAGCCACCACGGCTACTCCAGCGGCGGGTTCTGGTTCATCCCGCTGCCCGGCGGCGGTTTCTCCCAGTACCGCTACAACTACGGCGGCACCGGCAACGTCGGCCAGCGCGTCTCCGGCGGCTCGTTCACCGCGCCGTCCGGCAACACCAACGTCACCACCAAGTCGGGCACGTCCGTGCAGCGCGGCGGCTTCGGCATCAGCGGCAAGAGCGGGACCTCCGGCGGTACGGGCGGAACCGGCAAGAGCGGGGGCTCGTAGGTGTACCGGGATCGCAGCGAACCGCGCCGGGACTGGCAGCGGACCGTCGAGGACCAGGGACTGGTCTACGGCACCCCGGCCAGGGACGGCGCCGGCAAGGCGCGCCCGTACTGGGACGAGTCCGTGCACTACGTGTTCAGCATGGACGAGGTCCTCTCGCTCGAGGCCGACGTCGAGCTGCTGCACTCCATGTGCCTGGAGGCCGTGGACAACGTCGTGACCACCGAGGGCTACCGGCGGTTCGGCATCCCGGAGTGGGTCTGGCCGCACATCGCCGAATCGTGGAAGCGGCAGGACCCGCACGTGTACGGCCGCTTCGACCTGCGTTACGACGGCAAGTCGCCGGCCAAGATGCTGGAGTACAACGCGGACACGCCGACCACGCTGCTCGAGGCCTCGGTGCTCCAGTGGCACTGGAAGACCGAGGTGTTCGAGAAGGACGACCAGTGGAACTCCATCCACGAGAAGCTGGTCGAGCGCTGGCGTGTGATCGGCGACAAGCTGCCGTCGAACGAGCTGCACTTCACCTGGTCCTCGGCCGACCCGAGCGGCGAGGACCACGTGACCACCGCGTACCTCCAGGAGACCGCCGCCGAGGCCGGGCTCGACACCGTGGGGCTGTCGATCGAGGAGATCGGCTGGGACCCGGTGCTCAAGCGCTTCGTGGACCTCGCCGAGGCGCCGATGTCCACAGTGGTGAAGCTCTACCCGTGGGAATGGGTGGTCGACGAGGAGTTCGGCCGCTTCGCCGTGGAGACGATGCCGCGCACGCTGTGGGTCGAGCCGCTGTGGAAGATGCTGCTGTCGAACAAGGCGCTGCTGGCGGTCCTGTGGGAGAACTACCCCGGGCACCCGAACCTGCTGCCCGCGTTCACCGACGACCCCGGCCTGCTCACCGAGTACGTGCGCAAGCCGAAGCTGGGCCGTGAGGGCGCGAACGTGCAGATCGTCGCCACCGGCTACGAGACCCAGACCGACGGCGTCTACGGCGCCGAGGGCTACGTCTACCAGGCGTTCGACCCGCTGCCGGAGTTCGACGGGTACCGGCCGGCGCTGGGCGCGTGGATCGTCGGGGACGAATCGGCCGGGCTGGGCATCCGCGAGACCAGTGGGCTGGTGACCGACGACGGTGCGGCATTTGTCCCGCACCGCATCCCCGAGACGTGATAGAACCCTCCCTGATCCGCTTTCGCCTGGTCCGTACGAATCGTTCTGATCGTTTCTGGGAGACGTTGTGACCTCGACCCTTGCGCTGTCCGACACGTTCGGCTCCGACCTCGTGCGGGGGATCGGCGCGATCCTGTTGTACGGCGTCGTCGGCCTGCTGCTGATGTTCGCCGGCTTCTACGCGATCGACTGGACCACCCCGGGCAAGCTGTCGCAGCTGGTCACGCGCGGCCTGCCGAACGCGGTGATCGTGACCGCGTCCGGGCTGCTGTCGATGGCGTTCATCGTGGTGGTGGCGATCTTCAACTCCGCCAGCGACCTCACCGAGGGCCTGATCACCTCGCTGGTCTACGGGCTGATCGGCATCGTCGTCCAGGTGGTCGCCGTGCGGCTGCTGGAGTGGGCGACGCGGATCGACGTGGGCTCGACCATCGAGAGCGAGAAGTTCGCCCCGGCGAGCATCGTGGTGGCGGCCGCGCACATCGGCCTCGGTCTTGTGGTCGCCGTCGGTATCTCCTGAGCGTGGCCGGGCGGTCCCGTTCCCACTAGCTTGGACATGTGCGACTGCTCAGGACACCGGAAGACCGGTTCACGGACCTGCCCGAGTTCCCCTACGAGCCGCAGTACACGGAGCTGGCCGATCCGCACGGCGGGCTGATCAGAGTGGGCTATGTCGAGGCGGGACCCGCCGACGGCCCGCCGGTGCTCCTCCTGCACGGCGAGCCGAGCTGGTCGTACCTGTACCGGAAGATGCTGCCGGTGCTGGCCGACGCGGGGCTGCGCGCGATCGCGCCGGACCTGGTCGGCTTCGGCCGGTCGGACAAGCCCGGTGACATCGTTGACCACAGCTACGCGCGGCACGTCGGCTGGATGCGCGCGTTCGCGTTCGACGCGCTGGACCTGCGCGGCGTCACGCTCGTCGGGCAGGACTGGGGCGGGCTGATCGGGCTGCGGCTGCTGGCCGAGCACCCGGACCGGTTCGCCGGGTTCGTCGCCGCCAACACCGGCCTGCCCACGGGCGACACGGACATGCCGCAGGTGTGGCACTCGTTCCGGCAGGCCGTGGAGAACGCGCAGATCTTCGACACGGGCCGGTTCATCCAGTCCGGTGCCCGCACGAAGCTGACTGACGAGGTGAAGGCCGCCTACGACGCGCCGTTCCCGAACGAGATGTACAAGGCCGGCCCGCGCGCGATGCCCGGGCTGGTGCCGACACGCCCGGACGACCCGGCTTCGGCGGCCAACCGCGCGGCTTGGCAGAAGCTGACCGAGCTGGATGTGCCGTTCCTGTGCGCGTTTTCCGACTCGGACCCGATTACGGGGGCGATGGCGCCGATCTTGCAGCGCGCCATGCCGGGTGCGGCGGGGCTGTCGCATCCGACGATCGTTGGGGCTGGGCACTTTCTGCAGGAGGACGCGGGGGAGGAGCTGGCTTCACACGTGGCTCGGTTCGTGCGGCGGTAGAGGTTATCGCTGCTCGGCTAGGTGCTTCAGGTTCAGCAGCTGTCGCCGGGCCATGACCAGATCGCCGACCGACAGGACGAGTGCGGCCGCGCGGCTGATGTGTGCGGCGATCTTGAGCAGCAGCCGGGTGGTGCCGTGATCCTGGGGCACGAGGACGTACGACATGAAGACGCCGGTGATCCGGCCCGTCAGCTGTTCTCCCGGCTCGACCGAGACGATGCGGCCGAGCCGCCGGCCGCCGGCGGTGGTGAACCGTTCTCCGGTTTTTGGCTCGGGAAGGCCTAACAGCTGGCGGGGTGAGCGTCGGCCCAGGTTGTCGATCCAGTCGTAGGAGTACGGGGCGAGCCGGACTTGGGTGACCCATGGCCAGACTGCTTCGGCGGGTGCCCGGACGTCGACGCCGCGCCAGGCCTGCAGAGTGGGTGAGGGGACGAAGCTGTCGCAGGGGTAGGAGCGCTCGACTTCGCTGTCGGTCACGCCCCAGCGGTCACCGATCATCGCTCCTCCGCCCACGGCTCGGTTGCCAGGTGGGCGGTGCCCGGGTGCTGAGCAGCCCCCGTTTTCCACGTTACCGGGGTGGGGCGACAGATTTCGGGCCTCGGCTCCGGGGAAGTGCCGTCAAGGACTCCTTACCTGCGTTGGACGCGGGTAAGGAGTCCTTGACGGCGTTCGGGCCGGGCCGGGGCGGGGCGCGTCAGGTGAGGGCGGCGTGGGTGGCGGCCAATGCGTCGACCAGGATGTCGAGGCCTTCTTGGGCTTCGGCTTCGGTCAGGGTCATCGGGGGGCCGATGCGCAGGACGTTGCCGTGGAGGCCGCCCTTGCCGATGAGGAGGCCGCGTTTGCGGGTTTCCTCCAGCATTCGCGCCGCGGCGCGAATGCTCGGCGTGGTCGTGCCCGGCTCGACCAGTTCGACGCCGATCATCAGGCCCTTGCCGCGGACCTCGCCGATCACCGGGTTCGCCACGGCGCGCAGGCCGGACAGGAGCTGGTTGCCGCGGGCGGTGCAGTTGGCCTGGAGGTCGTGGTCGCTGATGTAGTCGAGCACGGCGGTGGCGCCGACCATCGAGACCGGGTTGCCGCCGAAGGTCGAGAACGACTGGGCCTGGAAGCAGTCCAGCACGTCACCCCGGCCGACCACGCCGCCGATCGCGAGGCCGTTGCCGAGGCCCTTGGCGAAGGTCATCATGTCCGGCACCACGTCGTGCGCCTGGATGCCCCAGAAGTGCTCGCCGGTGCGGCCCCAGCCGGCCTGGACCTCGTCGGAGATGAACAGGATTCCGTACTCGTCCAGTACTTCCTTCATCGCCTTGAACAGCCCGTCCGGCGGCAGGCTGAACCCGCCGACGCCCTGGATCGGCTCGGCGATCAGGCACGCGACGTCACCCGAGGTGGCGATCTGCAGGATGTCGACGAGATCGGCCACGCAGGCGTCGATGTAGGCGGAGTCCGACAGGTCCTTGAACGGGCTGCGGTAGCGGTAGCCGCCGTGCACGTAGTTCACCTTCACCGGGCTTAGCGCCGAAGCCGACCAGCCGCGGTTGCCGGTGATCGCGACGGTGCCGAACGAGCGCCCGTGGTACGAGTTGCGCAGCGCCAGCACCTGGCTGCTGCGGCGGAACTGCGTGGCCAGCATCAGCGCGGTGTCGTTGGCCTCGCTGCCGGTGCTGGTGAAGAAAACCTTGGCGTCGGGGATGCCCGAGAGCTTCGCGATCCGCTCGGCCAGCTCGACCTGCGAGCGGATCAGGTACAGCGTGGACGTGTGCAGCACGCCGGTGTCAAGCTGCTTGCGTACGGCGTCACCGATTTCGGCGACGTCGTAGCCGATCGAGTTGGTCAGCACGCCGGCGAAGAAGTCGAGGTAGGTGCGGCCGTTGGAGTCGGTCATCCGGCGGTCCTGCGCGTGCACGATCTCGAGCGGCTCTTTGTAGAACAGCGACATCCACGACGGCAGTACCGCCTGGTGGCGCGCGAGCAGGTCGTCGGTCATGTCGTTCTCCGTCCGTTTCGGCCTGTGGCGAGTATGGGGAGCCGGGGAAACGGGCGACAACGATCAGACTGTCGGCTTGTGCGGAAGCGCCCGCACAGTGTGTACGGGAAACTGCGTCGAAGGCGTAGCTGGCCTGCGACTACCCTCATCCCCGTGATTGATCCCAGGACTCTGCGTGAAGACCCGGAAGGCGTGCGCGCGTCGCAGCGTGCCCGTGGTGAGGACGAAGGGGTGGTCGACAAGCTGCTCGGCTTCGACTCCCGGCGCCGCTCCGCGATCGCGAGCGCCGACAAGCTGCGGGCCGAGCAGAAGTCCGTGAGCAAGCTCGTGCCGAAGGCGCCGCCGGAGGAGAAGGCCGAGCTGCTGACGCGGGCGAAGGACCTTTCGGCCCAGGTGAAGGCCGCCGAGGTCGAGCAGAACGAGGCGTCGGAGGAGTTCGACCAGCTCTTCCGCACCGTGCCGAACCTGGTGCACCCGGACGCGCCGGTCGGCGGCGAGGACGACTTCACCGTGCTCAAGACCGTCGGCGAGCCGCGGAAGTTCGACTTCACCCCGCTCGATCACCTCGAGCTGATGGAGGGCCTCGGCGCGGTCGACATGGAGCGCGGCGCGAAGGTTTCGGGCTCGCGGTTCTACTTCCTCTCGGGCGTCGGCGCGCAGCTGCAGCTCGGGCTGCTGAACATGGCCATCGCGCAGGCGCTGGAAAACGGCTTCACGCCGATGATCACGCCCTCGCTGGTGCGCCCGGAGATCATGGCCGGCACCGGTTTCCTCGGCGCGCACGCGTCGGAGGTGTACCGCCTGCGCGACGACGACCTGTACCTCGTGGGCACCTCGGAGGTGCCGCTCGCGGGCTTCCACTCCGACGAGATCCTCGACCTCGCCGACGGCGCGCGCCGCTACGCCGGCTGGTCGTCCTGCTACCGGCGCGAGGCCGGCTCGTACGGCAAGGACACCCGCGGCATCATCCGCGTGCACCAGTTCGACAAGGTGGAGATGTTCGTCTACACCAAGCCGGAGGACGCGGAGGCCGAGCACGCCCGGCTGCTCGGCTGGGAAGAGCAGATGCTGGCCAAGATCGACGTCCCGTACCGGGTGATCGACACGGCCACCGGCGACCTCGGCACGTCCGCCCACCGCAAGTTCGACTGCGAGGCCTGGGTCCCGACGCAGGAGACCTACCGCGAGCTGACGTCCACCTCGAACTGCACCACGTTCCAGGCCCGCCGGCTGTCGGTCCGCTACCGCGGCGAGAACGGCAAGCCCCTGATCGCGGCCACGCTGAACGGCACCCTCGCGACCACCCGCTGGATTGTCGCGATCATGGAGAACCACCAGCAGCCCGACGGCTCGGTGCTGGTGCCCGAGGCGCTGCGCCCGTTCGTCGGCGGCCGTGAGGTGCTGGAGCCGGTGAAGAAGCGCTGACTCGCTTTTGATTGTGGGCAGGGCCTAGCCGAGCGCGCGGCGAAGGGCGGCCGCGCGCTCGGCATCGTGGTGATCGACGACGGTCAGGTAGTGCCGGAGCAGGATCTGCCGAGACCGTTCGAGCTCCGTCAAGCTGACCGAACTCGCCCGGCCTTCGCTCAACGCCTCCAGCGCCTGCCTGGGCAAGCGGTCGACTTCACGGCCGTGCCAAGGGTTCAAACCGTGCCACAGGCACAACAACGTGATGATCTGGTCGCGAAGCTCGTCGAGCATCATGACCGCTTGCCACGTCCGCCCGCGGGCGATGGCCGAACGGGCGTGCACCGCGTAGAGCCAGGCCATGCCGATCACCTGCGCGCTGCCGGGTTCCGGTGGGCTCGTCGGCTCGTTGGCCCGACCGAAGACGAGCCGGAAGCCGTCCTCGGTGGCGCGGAACAGATCGCGGGGCCAGAACGACAGATCGACCTGCAGTGACGAGTCGAGCAGGAAGACCCGATAGCGGACTCCCTCGCGCGAAATCACGTCGAGGGTGTCGGCGACTCCGAACTTGTCGTTGAGCGAGCGGGTCCAACGCGCGACGACCGAGGCCTCGTCCGCGTCTTCGGCGAGCTGGAGGACGAGGTCGATGTCCGACCACCGGTCCTCGACGCCGCGAGCGGCCGATCCGACCAGAGCGGCACCGACGATGCCGGCGTCACGGCGGGCCGCGGCGATCAGCTCGTCACGGACCTGGGCGCGTTCGGCGACCTCGAACATCTTGTTCCTCCGGGCAGCGGAAACCTGAGGTATTACTATACCGGTATTGCTATTGGGTGTGATCGACAACGGCGGTTTCCGCAGATGAGCCGGTGCGCCGCCGTCCGGCCCAGTAGGGTGCGGGCCGAACGGGAGGAACATCGATGGGGTTCAGGGGAGTCCGCGCGGGCCTGACGGTCACGGCCGCGGCCGTGCTGCTCGCGGGGTGCACGGTGACGGTCGGGGGCACGGCCTCGCCGTTGCCGGGGCAGGGGCCGGTGAAACAGGTCGTCGACCCGTGCAAGCTGCTGAACGCCCAGCAGCTCGACGCGCTCGGCTACCGGGCGTCCGGCCACGGCGTCCCGGCCAGCGAGGCGCAGCGCGCGCCCGCGATGTGCTTGTGGCACACCAAGGACGACGTCTCGCCCTCGGTGATCCTGAACGTCGGCTGGGCCGTGGACCAGACCCTCGACAACTACCTGCAGGGCGCCGTGGTCAAGGCCCCGCCGGTGAAGCTGGGCGGGCTCGACTGGACGCGGTACGGCGCGTTCATCCCCGGCAGCTGCGATCTGTACACCACGCTCGGCGCGAAGTCGTTCGCCTTCGTGAGCGTCTCTTTCCAGGACGAGGACAAGGCCTGCGAACTGGCGAAGCAGGTGGTCCCCCAGGTGGCCGCGGGCCTGCCGGGCGGGCAGCCGGCGCCGCCGATCAGCGCGGCCTCGCCGTCGACCTCGGCTCTGCCGAGCGGGCCGGTCGCGGCGCTCGACCCGTGCGCACTGCTCAAGCCCGAGCAGGCCGCGCAGCTGAAAATGGAGACGACGGGCGCGAAGAACATCTCCGACAGCCCCTCGCCGAACGTCACGTACTGCCTCTGGAAGGACACCGACGGGGACCGCGGCCAGAAGGCGTTCGAGGTCTGGCTCGGCCCGGACGTGCCGGTGACGAAGTGGATCGGCATGGACGTGCCGCCGGTCGAGCAGGTCGACGGCGGCGGTGGCCGCAAGTGGTCGGTCTTCGCCAACTTCAACGACTCCGGCGGCGTGAACTGCGCTGCCGGGCTGGCGCTGTCGGACACCTCGTCGGTCGAGATCGTCAGCGGGTACCTGGACGATCCGAGCAAGTCCTGCGACGCCGTCAAGGCGGGCATTCCGCTGGTCACCGCGAACCTGCCCACCTGACGCACCACGCCGGGGCTCAGCCGGCGAGCGCCACGCTCCGCTGCGGTGCCGCCGGACGGGCCGGGCCCCAGGACGGGGCGACGGTGCGCGGCGGCGCGACCGGCACGTTGCGCGCGGCGGGGATGTTCGGCGGCGCGGTCCGGACCGGCTGCGGCGCGGCCGAAGCCGCGACCAGCGCCCGAGCCGGAACCGGGACCGACGGCCGAACCGGGGCCGCGACCCGAGCCACGGCCGGAACCGGCGCCGCACACCGAGCCGGAACCGGGACCGGCGCCGGAGCGGGGGCCGCGGGCCGCTTGAGGTCGAGGTCCACCGCGACCTCTTCGCCGCCGATCTCCCGGGTGATCCAGGAGCCGGATTCCACCATCACGGCCAGGGTTTTCGTGTCCAGGCCGTTGATCCGGGCGCGGTACCAGCCGTCGTCGGGCAGGTTCCCCATCCGGCCCGCCATCCGGTCCTTGATGGACTTGAGCCGCTGGAACAGCGTCTCGGTGAGGGCCTGGCGGTCGTGCCCGCCGGCCAGCCCGGCGCGGATGCGGTCCTCGATGCCGCGCGGCGCGCCGTTCTCGTCGGGCATCAGCATGGTGGTCCAGGCGCGGGACTTCTCGCGGTACTGCAGCTGCTGCATCAGGCCCTCGTGCGCGGCGAAGTCCGCGGCGCGGAACGAGCGGCCGGACCAGCGGGCCTTCAGGTTCGCGGCCAGCGACTGCACGCTCTTGACCCCGGTGTTGAGGCCGCGGCCGGGCCAGAAGTGCAGCGAGTTGGCGGCGTCGCCGAGCAGGAAGCCGAACGTGGCGGGCGCGAGCTGCGCGGTGAACTTCGGGTTCTGCGTCATGCCGAGCTTGAACGTGGTGATGCCGACGACGTCCTCCAGTCCGACGCCGAAGAACTTGATGCCGTCGGCGATCCGCGGCCACAGGAACGAGAGCGCGTCCACCGACGGCTTGAACACGGACTTGTGCCGGTCGCAGACGAACTTGTCGCCGTCCGGGCGCATGGTGCAGCCGAACTTGCCGATGCACTCGACCGGGCCGTTTTCGCCGTAGGCCACGAGTTCGGAGGCCTCCTCGGCGGTGAGGCGCATGTTGATGAAGCCGCCGCCGAGGGAGTTGAACAGGAAGCGGTTCTGGCACACCGTGAGCGGCACGGTGAACTCGTCCGGCAGCTTGCCCTTCACGCGGATGCCGAGCACGGTCTCGTCCAGCGGCGCGCCGTTCACCGAGTAGAGGTCGCGGCTGGAGGTGCCGAACGCGTCCTTGAGGTCGTCACGGGTCTTGGAGCGGGCGCCGTCGCAGATCGCGAGCACGTCGACCTCGCTCCAGGCGTCGGGCTGGGCGTAGGGCTCGGGGACCAGCTCGATGCCGTAGACGTCCTGCGCCATCTCGAGCAGGCAGTCCTCGATCCAGCGGATCTTGATGTTGCGCGGGCGGCCGCGCTCGGCGGGGGAGTCCGGGCCCAGCGGCCACATCTCGGAGTGCTTGCCGGCGACGAACAGGCGCTGCTGCATCAGCTGCGGCATCTGGCCCCAGACGTTGCTCTGCAGCGTGACGACCTGCTCGCGGCGGTTGTTGCCCTCTTCCTTGCCGCGCCAGACGATGCGGTTGCCGCGCCGGGTCCAGCGCCGGTCGTACACGCGGATCTTGGCCTGCTCGCCCATCATCGAACGCAGCGTGCAGGCGAAGATCAGCCCGACCGGCCCGCCGCCGGCCACGTCGACGCGCAGCGGCTTCGTCTCGCCGGCCCGCTGGACCAGCTTCACCACGCGGCCGAGGTCCTGTCCGGGCAACGACTTCACCGACTGCCGGTTCTGCTGCGGCAGAACGAGCTTCATCGTCGCGTCGAAGTGTGAGCCGTTGTGGTTCATGTCCCCGGACCCTCCCGTGTGCTTCCTCGGTCGGCCATCACACGGGGCTGGGGGCTCGGGCGGTTCACCGATTTCCGGAAAAAACTTCAGAAGATCTTTTTGCGCTGGTAGCAGGCCTAAGCCGAGACCTGGTCCGCGATGTGCCGGGCGATTTCGAGCGCGCTCGTGGCCGCCGGGGACGGGGCGTTGAGGACGTGCACCTGGTCCCGCGCGGTCTCGATGAGGAAGTCGTCGACGAGCGAGCCGTCGGGCCGCAGGGCCTGCGCGCGCACGCCCGAGCCGTGGCGGACGATGTCGTGCTCCGTGACCGCGGGGACGAGGCGCGCGAGGCTGGCGGCGAAGCGCTTCTTCGAGAACGAGCGCCGCACTTCCTCCAGCCCGGTCGGGAACGCGTACTTCTTCGCGAGCCGCCAGGCGCCGGGGAAACGGGCGACGTCGGCGAGGTCCTTCGGGGACACGTCGGCCCATCGGTAGCCCTCGCGCCGCAACGCGAGCACGGCGTTCGGTCCCGCGTGGACGCTGCCGTCGAGCATCCGCGTGAGGTGGACGCCGAGGAACGGCAGCGTCGGGTCCGGCACTGGGTAGATCAGGCCGCGCACGAGGTGGCGGCGTTCGGGCTTGAGCTCGTAGTACTCGCCGCGGAACGGCACGATGCGGGCGCTCGGCGTCAGGCCGGCCAGCTCGGCGACGCGGTCGGACTGCAGGCCCGCGCAGTTCACCAGCGCGTCGGCCTGCAGCACCTCGGTGCCGGTGGCGACCTCGACCCCGCCGTGGCGGCCGGGGCGGATGCCGAGCGCCGCGGTGTTCAGCCGCAGGTCGGCGTCGGCCTCGTCGAGCAGACGGACGAGCGTGGCGCAGACGGCTTCGTAGTCGATGATGCCCGTCGACTCCACCCGCAGTGCGCCGACGCACGCCACCTCGGGCTCGTACTCGCGGGCTTCGGCGGGCGACACCTGCTTGGCCGGGACGCCGTTGGCCTCCGCGCGTTCGGCGAGCGTGGCCAGCGCCGGCAGCTCGGCGGGCTCGGTGGCCACCACGAGCTTCCCGCAGACCTCGACCGGCACGCCGTACTGCCGGGCGAAGTCCACAATGGACCGGTTGCCGGCCACGGACATCCGCGCCTTGAACGAGCCGGGCTTGTAGTACAGGCCGGCGTGCACGACGTTCGAGTTGTGCCCGGTCTGGTGCGCCGCCCAGCGGCCCTCCTTCTCGAGCACCGTGACGTCCTGCCCGCGCTTCGACAGCTCCCAGGCCACCGCCAGGCCGACGATTCCCCCACCGATCACCACGACGTTCCGCACGGTCGGAAAGGCTACGCGCCGGGGTCCGCGAGCGCCTAACCTAACAATCGTCAGGTTATTCTGGTAACGTACCTGACCGATGTCAGGCAAGCGGTTGACCAGGGCGGAACGCCGGGCGCGCATCCTCACGGCGGCCGCCGGGGTGTTCGCCTCAACGGGGTACGCGGCGGCGGGGATGCGTGAGGTCGCGGCCGCCGCCGGAATCAGCACACCGGTGCTGTACGACCATTTTCCGGCCAAAGCCGACCTCTACGCGAGCCTGCTGGAGTCCGAAGTGGACAGCCTGCTGGCCGGCTGGGCCGAGCTGCCGCCCGCCGCCGGTGCGGAGGAACTGCTGCACAGTCGCGTCGCCGCGATCTTCGCGTGGATCGAGGCGCACGAGCAGGGCTGGCGGATGATCTTCGCGGAGACGCCGGCCGACCCGGCCGTCGCGGAGATGCACCGCCTCGGCCAGCAGCGGGCGACCGAGCAGCTGACCACGGTGTTCCGCCTGGTCCCGCGCCTGGACCTGACCGCGCGCCTGTCACGCGAGCGCGCCGACGCCGTGCTGGCCGAGGCGTGCAAGAGCGCACTGAACGCCATCGCGCGCTGGTGGTGGTCGAACCGCGACGTGCCCCGTGAGGACGTGGTGGCCCTGACCGTCGACCTCCTCTGGCGCGGCCTGCGAGACCTGATCCGGGAGGACGTATGAAGGTCACCGAGCGCTACCGCAAGGCCGCCGAAACCGGCGACGTGGACCTGGCCATGACCGCCTTCGCCGACGGCGCCGTGCTGCATTCCCCGCTGACCGGCCGAGTCCGCTTCACCGGCCACGAGGAACTGCGGCCGTTGATCGAAGTCGCGTACAGCCACCTGGAAAACGTGCGGTTCCACACCGATCTGGGCGATGAACAGGCCCGGGTGGTCATCTACACCGCCCAGATCGGCGACGAACCGGTGGAGGAATCGGCCTTGCTCCGCATCGAGGACGACCTGATCGTCGAGGCGACCCTGTACGTCCGCCCGTTGCCCGGCCTGGTGACCCTGATGGCCGCCTTCGGCCCCGACATCGCCCGCCGCAACCGACGCCCGGCCGCGGCCCGCTTCCTGTCCCTGGCGACAAAACCGTTGCGTGCCATGGTTCGCTCCGGGGACAAGCACGCCGTGCCGCTGGCCGCACCCCGCCGTTAAACGAGCACGGGCTCTTCGACCTCGGCGTGGTCGTCGAGCACCTTCGGCACGCCCTTCAACGCCACCCAGGCCACCACCGTCACCACGACCATCAGGCCGGCGGCCGCCAGCATCGTCACCTGCAGCCCGCCGACGAACGCTTCCCGCGCGCTGGCCAGCAAGGCCTGTCCGCCGGGGACCTGGGCCGCGACCTGGACCGCGCCGCCGAGGGTGCCCCGGGCCGAATCCGCGGCCGCGGCCGAAAGCCCGCCCGGCAGCACCAGCCCGTCCCGGTACAGCGAACCCAGCACACTCCCCAGCACCGCGATCCCCAGCGCGCCACCGAGTTCCGTGGCCGTCTCGGAGATCGCCGAAGCCGCGCCGGCCCGCTCTTTCGGCACCACGCCGAGCACGGTGTCCGTGGCGACGGTCAGCACCAGCGCGAGCCCGATCCCGAACACCGCCATGGTCACGAGCAGGTACGGGTAGCCGGTGGTGACGCCGAGCCGGCTGTACGGCGCGAAGCCGAGCGCGGAGGCGGCACAGCCGAGGGTGACCGTGCCGGCGCGGCTGAGCGACTTGATCAGCACCGCGCCGAGCGTCCCGCCGATCATCGCGCCGCCCATCCCGGGCAGCCCGGCGAGCCCGGACTTCAGCGGCGACCAGCCGAGTACGAGCTGGAAGTACTGCGCGGCCATCAGCGAAACGGCCAGCTGCGCGAACATCGCCAGCACCGTCACCCCGATCGTCGCGGAGAACGCGCGGTTGCCGAACAGCTTCAGGTCCATCAGCGGCTCGCGCAGCCGCGGCTGCCGCAGCACGAACGTCAGGAGGCAGCCGACGCCGACGATCGCGGCGGCGTAGATGTCCCAGTGATCCAGGCCCTTGTACGCGATTTCCTTGATCGTGTAGACCACGCCGAGGATCCCGACGAGCGACAGCCCGACGCTGACCAGGTCGATCCGCCCCGGCCGTGGGTTGCGCGATTCCGGCAGCACCGCCAGTCCGACCAGGATCAGCACGGCGACCACCGGCACGTTGACCAGGAACACCGAGCCCCACCAGAAGTGGTCGAGCAGCGCGCCGCCGATCAGCACGCGCAACAGGGCTCGTGAGTGTTTATGACGGTTAGAACCGTCATAAACACTCACGAGCCTGATCAGGGAGCCGGTTCGATCCCGGCCGCGGTCAGGGCTTTCGGCGTGGTCAGCGCCCGTCCGGCCGCGTACTTCGTCGCGAAGTCCGGTCCCAGCCGAGCCTGCGCCGAGGCGGTCACCTGCGTGACGTCGGGCTGGCCGACCAGCTCCGTTCCCCGGACGGCGACCGCCGCGCCCAGCAGCAACGCGGCTTCCTCGGGCCGGTCCTCCAGGTTCGCCGCGCCGGCAACGCCCTCCAGCGCCGCGGCCAGCACCATGCTGTCCCGCCACTGGCCGGCCGATGCCACGGCTTCGCTCATCCGGACCCTCGCCTGGGCCGGATGGCCGTCCGCCAGCGCGATCCAGCCGAGTTCGATCGTCGCCGACGCGCGGACCGCGGCGACCGAGTACGAGCTACTGGTGCACTCCGCCAGCGCGCGGTCCGCCAGCGAGCGCGCGGTCGCCAGGTCGCCGGTGCGGCGGGCGAGGCCGGCCAGCCCGACGTACGCCGATGCGCGCGTTTCGGGCATGCCGGAGCGGCGCGCGAGCGAGATCGTCAGCTCGTAGTCCGCGCGGGCGCCCGCGAAGTCACCGCGCAGCGACCGGCTGTCGGCGCGGCGGCAGAGCAGGTCGGCGTAGTCGTCGGCGGCGCCGAGCTGTTGCATCAGGCCCATGGACTCGGTCATCGCGGTCAGCGCCTCGTCGTGCCGGCCGCTCCAGGTGAGCATCTGCGAGAGGTGGTCGAGCGTCATCGAAAGTCCCCATCGCTCGCCCAGCTCGCGGTACCGCGCCTCGCCCTCGCGCAGGCTCCGCTCGGCCGTGTCGAGGTCGCCCATGAGCATCGAGCGCAGGCCGAGGCCCATCGGCACCAGCGCGCTGGTCCACGGGTCGCCGTGCGCCATCAGCCGGCTGCGCACGTACAGCTCCGAGTCGTCGGCGGGCGGGCCGATCACCACGCCCATCAGCATGCTCAGCATCGGATGCCTTGGCGCCCAAGACATATCCGCCGCGTAACCCTCCACAAGGGACTTGAAGTGTGCGGTCGCGTCCTGGCCGGGGCCGGCGGACATCGCGTTCAGCACGCACATGAGGAACTCCTCGGCGTACTCGCGCGGCGGTTCCGGCCCGCAGCGCTTCACGATCTCCAGCGAAAGCATCGCGCCCTCGTAACGCCGTCCGCGCATCCACCAGTACGCCGCGAGCGCAGCCGTCAGCCGGAACGCCGTGGGCAGGTCTTCCTCGGTCGCCCAGCGCAGGGCGGCGACGAGGTTGTCGTACTCGGCGTCGAGCCGCTCCAGCCATTCCAGCTGCTCGGCGGTGCGCAGCTTGGGGTCCGCCTCCTCGGCCAGCCGCAGGAAGACCAGCGCGTGGGCCCGGTGCAGCTGCTCGGTTTCGCCCGCGCCGGTGAGCTTTTCGGCGCAGAAGGCGCGGATGGTCTCCAGCATCCGGTACCGATCGCCGGACGCCTCCACCAGCGACTTGTCCGCCAGCCCCGGCAACAGGTCGACGGCATCGGGCACCCCGCAGACCTCCTCGGCCGCGGCCAGCGTCGCGCCGCCGGGGAACACGGTGAGCCGGCGCGCGAGGCGGCGCTCGTCGTCGTCCAGCAGCTCCCAGCTCCACTCGACGACGCCGCGCAGCGAACGGTGCCGCGCCTCCGCCGTCCGGCTGCCGCGAGCCAGCAGGCGGAACCGGTCGTCGAGGCGGGCGGCGATCTCGCCGACGGGCAGCGTCCGGACCCGCGCGGCGGCCAGCTCCAGCGCCAGCGGCAGGCCGTCGAGCGCGGCGCAGATGTGCTGGACGTCGCCGATCGTGCCGTCGTCCACCCGGAACGCCGGATCGCTCGCCGCGGCCCGGTCCGCGAACAGCCGCGCGGCCGGGAAGCCAAGTGCCTGCTCGGCCGGGGTGCCCGGCGGCGGCACGGCGAGCCGGGGCACGGGCGCCAGCTGCTCACCGGTGATGCCCAGCGGCTCCCGGCTCGTCGCGAGCACCCGCAAGCCCGGGCACGCGGGCAGCAGGCGCGCGAGCAGCCGGGCGGCGGCGTCGACGACGTGTTCGCAGTTGTCGAGGACCAGCAACGGGGCGCGGTCGCGCAGGGCCGCAACCAGCCGGTCCACCGGATCCGGCCCGACGGTGCCACGCCGCGGCGAAGCGTTTTCACGCAGGCCGAGCGCGCTGAGCACGGCCTGCACCACGTCACCCGCGACGTGCGGCGCCAGCGCCACGAAGGTCACCGGCTCCGCGCCGGTCGCCGCGACCTCCACGGCCAGCCGCGTTTTGCCGGTGCCGCCGGGACCCAACAGCGTGACGAGCCGGGCGTGCCGCAACAGCTCGGCGACCTGCTGCAGCTCGCCGTCACGGCCGACGAAGCTGGTCAGCTGCGCGGGAAGCGCCGAAGCGGGTTTCACCGGCTCGCTCCGCAGCGCGGCCAGGTGCGCCTCGGCCAGCTCGGGCCCGGGGTCGGCGCCGAGTTCGTCGGCCAGCGTCCGGCGGGCGTCCTCGAACGCGGCCAGCGCTTCCGCGGACCGGCCCGCCGCCTGCAAAGCCCGTACGAGCTGGGCGCGCGATCGTTCCCGCAACGGCTGTTCGGCGACGGTGGCGCGCAGCTCGTCGAGCACGCCCGCAGCACGGCCGAGCGAGATCTCGGCGTCCACCCGGTCGGCGGCGACGTCCGCGCGCAGCTCTTCGAGCCGCGTCGACTGCGTCGCCGCGAAGGGCGCTTCGGTGACGTCGGCGAACGCGGGACCGCGCCACAACGCCAGCGCTTCGCCTAGCAGCTCGCTCGCGCGGGCGGCGTCACCCGCGGCCAGCTCGCGCCGCCCGTCACCGGCCAGCCGCTCGAAGCGGTGCACGTCGACGTCCTCGGGATCCACCACGAGCCGGTAGCCGGCGGCGGTGAACTCGACCGGCGCGACGGCCTTCAGCGCGCCCCGCAGCCGCGAGACCTGCGATTGCAGCGCGTTCGCCGCGCCGTCCGGCGGGTCCTCGCCGTACATGCCGTCGATCAGCCGCTCGGCGGCCACGAACCGGCCCGCGTCCACGGCGAGCAGCGCCAGCAGCGCCCGCACCCGCGGCCCGCCCACGGAGACCGCGCCACCCGACGGCTCCCAGGCCGTGACCGCCCCCAGCGCCCCGATCCGCATGCGCTCAGCCTAGGCGGGCCCCTGCCGCATGCGCCCCAATGTGGCGTTCGGTGCGTTGAGCGCACCCAACGCCACTGTGAGGATGTGGGGGTGGGGTCACCGGGCCGGTGTGACTCTGTATGCCACTGACCGTTGGTGTCTGTCCAATGATCTGTCGGCCGGCCCGGTGGTCCCGCTTGCCTCACCGGGTGCGGGGTGTGTGACCTGATAGGAGCCTGTAGCCGCAGGCCGCTGATCACAGTGTTGTCCGCTCACCGCGGTTCGGTGGGGTGCCGTTGCCCGCCCAGAACCATCCGAGAAGGAACGACACGACCAGCATGGCAAAACTCCCCGGTAAAACCCAGCCCGCCCCTGTCACCGCCGATGCCGCGGCCACCGGGCAGGTGATCACGGCGGGGGTGGACACCCATCGTGACTTCCACTGGGCCGCGGTGAAGAACGCGCTCGGGCAGGTGCTGGGCACCCGCCGGTTCGCCGCGACCGGTGCCGGCTACCAGGCACTGCTGGCCTGGTTGCGTGGCTTCGGCACGGTCACCGCGGTCGGGGTGGAGGGCACCGGCTCCTACGGGGCCGGGCTGACCCGCTACCTGACCGGTGAGCACGTCCGGGTGGTGGAGGTCAACCGGCCGAACCGGCAGAAACGACGCCGGCAAGGCAAGACAGACCCGCTGGACGCGATCAGCGCCGCCGCGGCGACGCAGTCCGGCGACGCCACCGCCGCCCCTAAACTCCGCACCGGCCCGATCGAGTCGGTGCGGGTGCTGCGCGGCACCCGCGACACCTGGATCAAAGCCCGCACCGCCGCCTGGAACACCCTGCGCGCCCTGCTCGTCACCGCACCCGACGATCTGCGCGAACAGCTCACCGGACTCACCCCGGCACGGCTGCTGGCAGCCTGCCTGGCCCTGCCCGGCACCGACAACACCGGCACCGGCCTCGCCCACGCCCTGCTCGACGCCGGCACCGCCACCCGCATCGCGCTGCACGATCTCGCCACCATGATCAGCCACTACGACCAGGCCGTCACCCGGCTCAACACCCAGCTCACCGCCCTGATCACCCTCATCGCGCCCCGCACCCTCGCCCAGCACGGCCTCGGCCCCGACACCACCGGCCAACTGCTCATCACCGCCGGCAACAACCCCGACCGCCTCCGCAGCGAACCCGCCTTCGCCATGCTCACCGGCACCGCACCCCACCAAGCCAGCTCAGGCCTCACCGACCGGCACCGACTCAACCGCGGCGGCGACCGCCACGCCAACGCCGCCCTCTACCGCATCACCATCACCCGCATGGCCACCCACCAACCCACCCGCGACTACGTCACCACACACCGAACACCCAACCGCAGCAACGGAAAACACATCATCCGCAAACTCAAACGCTACATCGCCCGCAACATCTACCCACACCTCACAGCAGACCTCGCCGCCCTCCAACACCTCACCCCTTGACCAACCATAGGAGCATCATTGGGGACTTTTCATCCTGTTGGTGCTGGTCAGTGTGGTTGACAGTGTCGGTTGTTGTTGTGTGGCACCAGGGCGGGGAGTGTCAGCGGGAGATGCTGGAACGAGACGGAGCCCCCGGATGTTGATCAAGATGTGACCCAAGATCTGCACCACGGGGGCTCCGAGCCCATTGTCTATCAGACGGCGCTGCCCGTCTCGGCCAGCCAGCTGCGCATGCTCACCGAGCTGATCCGGGAGCATCGCCGGAATATCGGATCACGGTGGCGCACCGCGGTTCCCGGCCGGCAAGCCATCCTGGCGCTCGCATGGCTCCGGCATGACCAGCGACTCCTGGACCTGGCCCGCGCCAACAGCACCTCCGCCTCCACGATCCGCCGGTGGGGCCTGGAGGCCATCGGGCTGCTGGCCGCCCGAGCGCCCCGCCTGGACCGGGTCCTGGCCCGTCTGGCCGCCCGCGGGCACACGGTCGTACTGGTCGATGGCACCCTGATCCCGACCCGCCGACGCACCGGCACCGCCAACCGCCCGAACTACAGCGGCAAACACAAACACCACGGCCTCAACGTCCAAGCCCTCACCGACACCCACGGCCGGCTCCTCTGGCTATCCCCACCCCTGCCCGGGAAAACCGCGGACATCACCGCCGCCCGCCGCCACCGGCTGCTGGACCGCCTGCACCACCACGGACTGGCCGCCATCGCCGACAAGGGCTACCAAGGCTGGCACAAAGACCTCCGCCACCAAACCGGACGCGACCAGATCGTGCTCACCCCCTACAAAGCCGAAACCAACCGGCCCGTGACCAGCGCACAACAGACCACCAACACCATCCTCAACGGAGTCCGCCGCGCCGTCGAAACCGGATTCGCCACCCTCAAAACCTGGCGCATCCTGAACAAACTCCGACTCCACACCCGCCACGCCAGCACCTTGCTACGCGCCCTGCTCACCCTCATCCAACACGAACAACACCCCCTGACAACCCCCACCCAACCCCACCACTAACACACCCAGCCAACCCCACCCCACCAGCACAAACCAAGATGAAAAGTCCCCATTGGGGCGTTCGTTACCGGCAGGTTTCGTCCCCCGGCCATCGCCGGGCAGGCGCCTATATACACTTCGGCGCGACCCGACGCAACGGAGGGAACGGGGACAAACCTCGTTCACGCTCCCCACCGGGCGCGGCGGCCCGCAAGGCTCAGGAGAGGTATGTCTGACGTCCAGGAACCCGTGCTGCTCGGCAAGCCCACGGTCGGCGAAGAGGAGCTGGCCGCGGTCGCCGAGGTCTTCCGGTCGGGCTGGCTCGCCGGCGCCGGGCCCGCCTGCCGCCGGTTCGAGGAGCGCTTCGCCCAGCTCACCGGCACCGAGCACGCGCTGAGCACGAGCAACTGCGGCTCGGCCCTGTTCCTCGGCCTCAAGGTGCTCGGCGTCCAGCCCGGCGACGAGGTGATCGTCGGCGACTACACCTTCCCCGCGACCGGCCACGCCGTGCTGCAGGCCGGCGCGAAGCCGGTGTTCGCCGACGTCCGCCCGGACGTCTGGAGCGCCGACCCGGCCGCGATCGAAGCGCTGATCACCCCGCGCACGGTCGGCATCCTCGCGGTCGACGTGGCCGGCCAGCCCGGTGACTTCGACGAGTACCGGGCGATCGCCGGCAAACACGGCCTCTGGCTGTTCGAAGACGCCGCCTGCGCCGCGGGCGCCACCTACCGCACGCGCCCGGCCGGCAGCCTCGCCGACCTCGCCGCGTTCTCCTTCCACGGCCGCAAGGGCATCACCGCGGGCGAGGGCGGCGCGCTCGTCTCGAACCGCGAAGACCTGATCGCGCACGCCCGCAAGCTGCACACGTACGGCATCGAGCCAGCCATCACCCGCGAGGGCTCCGGCGCGCTGCCGATCCCGGAGTTCCACGAACTCGGCTACAACTTCCGGCTCTCGGACATCCAGGCCGCGATCATGGGCGTCCAGCTCGACCGGCTGCCCGACCTGCTGGCCGCCCGCAGCTCGGTGGCCAAGCGCTACCACGAGGCCTTCGCCGACGTCGCCGCGCTGACCGTGCCCGTCGAGCTGCCCGACCGCGAGCACCCGTGGCAGGCGTACTTGCTCACGGTCGCGCCGGAGGTCAGCCGCGACGCATTGGCGCTGCGCATCCGTTCGCAGGGCGTGCAGTGCAACTTCGGCACCTACGCCTCGCACCTGCAGCCGGTGTACGGCGAGCAGGCGCCGTTGCCCGTGTCCGCGGACGCCTTCCGGCGCCAGCTGGCCGTCCCGATGCACGCCGAGCTGACCGACGCCGAGGTCGAGCGCGTCGTGACGACCGTCCGCGAAGCCACGCTGGCGCTGTCGTGAACAAGGCCGCCGTCGAAGACACCGCCGAACGAGGAGAGAGCGCGACCATGTCCGAGAAAAAGGTGTTCTTCACCGGTGGCGGTGGGTTCATCGCCGCGCACGTGATCCCGCTGCTGCTGGACGGCGGCTACACCGTGCGGATCTTCGACAACATGACCCGCGGCGACCGCACCCGCGTCAACGAGTTCGTCGCCACCGGCAAGGTCGAGCTGGTCGAGAAGGACGTGCGTTACGGCGGCGCGGTGCGCGAGGCCATCCGCGGCTGCACCCACGTGGTCCACTTCGCCACGGTGTCGATCAACAAGTCGATCGCCGACCCGCACGAGTCGATCGACATCAACATGACCGGCAACCACAACGTGTTCGCCGCGGCCGCCGACGAGGGCGTCGAGCGCCTGGTGTTCGCGTCCACTGCTTCGGTGTACGGGGAGCCGAAGCGGCTGCCGATGCACGAGGACGACGAGCTTCGCCCGCTCACGCCGTACTGCATCACCAAGCGCGCGGGCGAGGACCTGCTCGGCTTCTACGAGCGCACCAAGGGCCTGTCCTGGAACGCGTTGCGGTTCTTCAACGTGTACGGCCCCGGCCAGAAGATCGAGGCCTACTACACCTCGGTGATCAACCACTTCATCCAGCGCTTGCGCGCCGGTCAGCCGCCGGTCATCGACGGCCGCGGCGACCAGTCGATGGACTTCGTGCACGTCTCGGACCTGGCGCGCTCGGTCGTCGCCGCGCTCGAGTCGGAGCAGGCCAACCTGCCGATCAACATCGGCACGGGCATCGACACCTCCGTCGCCACGCTCGCGAAGATCCTGATCGAGGCCGTGGGCGTCGACGTGGAGCCCCAGTTCAACGACCGCGACGTGCTGGTTTCCCGCCGGGCCGCGGACATCACCCGGGCCCGCGAGGTGCTGGGCTGGGCGCCGGAGATCACCGTCGAAGAGGGCATGCGTGCTTTGGTGAGGGACTCGGCGTGAATGCCACCGCGGGCCCAGCCCAAGGACGTGCGATGCGCATCGCGGTGGTCAACAACTTCTTCCCGCCGAGGGTGGGCGGGAGCGCGCACATGTCGGCCTCGCTGGCCGGCGAGTTCGCGGCGGCCGGGCACGAGGTGCTGGCCATCACCGCGGCGTATGGCGAAGCGCCGGCCGACGAGCAGCGCGACGGCTACCGCGTGGTCCGGCTGCCGGCGGTCAAGATGCCGCAGCTGGGCCTTTCGATCGACTTCGACATGAGCTTCGCGTCGCTGCGGCCGGGCAACTGGCGGCGGCTGTTCCGGCTGCTCGACGAGTTCAAGCCGGACGTGCTGCACCTGCACGGCCAGTTCTTCGACCTGTCCTGGCTGGCCGGGGTTTACGCGCGCCGCCGCGGGCTGCCCGTGCTGCTGACCATCCACACGCTGCTGATCAGCGACAACAAGGTGTACGGCAGCGTTTTCCGGGCCCTGGACGCGATGCTGGTCAAGCCGGTGCTGCGGTACATCCGGCCGCGTTACGTCATCCTCGACAAGCTGGGCGTCGACTACTGCGTGGAGCGCTACGGGACCAGCGACGAGAACTCCGAGTACTTCCCGATCGCCGTCGACACCGGGCACTTCGCCAAGCCGGTGACCAAGGACGTGCGCGCGGAGCTGGAGGTCGGGGAAGCGCCGCTGATCGTCTCGCTCGGGCACGTGATCCCGCTGCGCAACCGGCTGCCGCTGGTCGAGGCGCTGCCGGCGGTCGTGGCCAAGCACCCGGACGTGCGGGTGGTCGTGGTGGGGCGGGTGTACCACGACGCGTTCCTGAAGCGGGCGGAAGAGCTGGGCGTGGCCGACCGGCTGATCGTCACCGGCGCCGTGCCGAAGGAAGACGTGCCGGCCTACTTCGCGGCCGCGGACATCGTGACGCACGACCTCAACGGCGGCTGCGGCACGGCGTCGCTGGAGGCGATGCTGTCCGGCACCGCCACGATCGCGTCGGTCACCGAGGACAACTACCCGGGCATCGAGCTGCGCAACGGCGAGAACATCCTGCTCGTGCGCCCGGACGACGCCGAGGCCGTGGCCGAAACCGTGCTCGGCCTGCTGGACGACCCGGCGGCCCGTGCGACGATCGCGGCGCGCGAGAGCGCGATGGTGCGGGCCAACTTCGGCCTGGACGTGGTGGCCGAGGAGCACCTGCGGGTGTTCACGAAACTGGTGGCGGACAACGATGTTCTTCGATGACGAGCGCAGCGCCCGGCTGCGCCCGCAGATCCTCACCGAGGTCGTTTCGCAGTACCTGAACGACTCGGAGCGGGCGGCGTTCTACGGCCTGCCGCCCTCGACGCGGATCCGCGAGCGGGCGAAGATCATCAGCCAGGAGAACTTGCGGATCGGCGAGCACTGCTGGATCGGCGAGGGCGCGGTCCTCGACGCCAGCGGCGGCCTGGAGATCGGCGAGCACACCAGCATCGGGCTGAACACGCTGATCTTCACGCATTCCAGCTGGCTGGCGAACATGACGCTGCAGAACCATTCGGGCAGCGACCTGATCGAGCGCAAGCCGGTGAAGATCGGCAAGGGCTGCTTCATCGGCGGCCTGGTGGTCATCATGGCCGGCGTGACGATCGGCGACTTCGCGACCGTGCAGCCGAACTCGGTGGTCGCGAAGGACGTCCCGCCCCGCACCCTGGTCGCCGGCAACCCGGCCCGCGTGTTCCAGCGCTACGACGAGGAGTACATCCAGTCCGAAGTGGAGCGTGTCCGCGCGGAGAACACCCGCCGCCGCGCCCTTTCCGACGACCCGTCCGGGTGGGGCTCACCGTCGGGAGACTTCTCGGACTAGCTTGTCGCGTCTGAAACTCCGAGCCTTGACGCCCTGAAGGCCACCTTGAGGGACGTAGATGCCCTGAAGGTGGCCTTCAGAGCACGCTTAAGGTAGGCAAGGAGGCCTTCACCGCGTCTGAGAACCGGGCGGCGCCCCTCGCGCCTCCGTCGTCACACCAGTCACGCCCAGGAATCGACGCACGAAATTTGTGGAGCAGGACACTCACGGTTGCGGACGGCGACCCCGCCGCTCCGCCTGATCACCTATCGTCTTGTCGAAGGCGGTTACAAGCTCTGTTCCGGGCCGGACGTCGAGATCGAGGGGTAAGCGGGTGGCGCGCAGCGACGACGAGTTCGTCGAGTTCGTGCAGGCTGCTTCGGCGCGGTTGACGCAGGCCGCGTACTTGATCACCGGGGATCGGCATCAGGCGGAGGACGCGGCGCAGACCGCGTTTGCCCGGACGTATGCCGCGTGGGGGCGGGTGCGGCGCAAGGATGCGTACGCGTATGCGCGCACTGTGTTGGTCAACCACATCATCGACGGGTGGCGGCGGCCGCTGAAGGAGTACGCCACCGAGGAGGTGCCCGAGCGGCCCGGCGCGCAGGACGTCGCGCAGACCGTCACCCAGCGGGCCTGGCTCACGGCCGCGCTGGGCCGGCTCACTGCTCGCGAGCGCGCGGTGGTGGTGCTCCGGCACTTCTTCGACCTGTCGGAGGCGGACGTCGCCTCGGAGCTGGGCGTTTCGGTGGGTACCGTCAAGAGCACGAACTCGCGGGCGCTCGCCAAACTGCGCGTCGACGATGGGCCGGAGGACGCGCTGATCGGAGGGAACGGACGGTGAACGAGCTCGAGCGGCTGAAGTCGGCACTGAACGAGGCCCCGCCGGAGCCGTTCGCCGCGCCGGACCTGGCCCGGATCATGGCCGACGGCACGCGCATCCGGCGGCGACGGCGGCTGCTCACCGGCGCCGGGGCGGCCGCCGCGGTGGTGGCCGTGGTCGCGGTGGTCTTCGGGGCCGTCCAGGTGCGACCGCAACCCCAACAGGCGCCGGTGGCCGCGGCGCCCAGCACCGTCGGCCCGGCCAGCACCGTTCCGTCCACCGCCGCGCCCGCGACCGGACGGGCCACGCCGCTCGGCGACGTCGTCTCCCTCGGCATCAAGAACCCCGCCGGCGAGCTGGTCCTGTACGCCTACAAGATGGACGAGCCGCAGGCGCTGCCCGGCGTCAGCTTCGGGCTGATGCTCGCGGTCCGCGACGGCAGCGGCCTGCACCCGGTGTACGCCGCCAACGAGGTCAACGGCTCCGACCGCTCGTTCGGCTTCCACGCCACGTCCGGCGGAATCCTCGCCGGAATCGGCACCGACACCACGCAGGTGCCGGTGCTCGGTTACTTCGCCGGCCCCGCCGCGCGCATCACCAGCACCGTGCACGGCAAGCCGGTGGAGGCCCGCCTGGCGAAGTGGAGCGAGGACCCGGGCGTGGTGTTCTTCTGGTTCGACCCGGTGCAGGTGCCCTCGGCCGGCGCGCTGACCCCGCTGGCCGCCTACAGTTCCGGCGGCACCCGCCTCACCAAGTGAGCGCTCAGGCCGCGGCCTGCGTGAGCACCTGCGCCACCACGTGGTGCGAAGGCAGGATCAGCTCCCGCTCGACCTCGGCGTCGATCTTGCCCTCGAGCAGGTCGACGAAGCGGTCCAGCTGGGTGGCCAGCGGCTCGCGCGCGGTGACCAGCTCGGGGATCTCGATCACGGTCTGCTGCCGGTAGCCGAGGCCGTCCGGCGTCACGGAGTCGTGCGAGATGTGCCGGTAGATCGTCACGTCGCGGCGAAGCAGGTCTACCTCGATCAGCCGGTCCAATTCGGACACCACGATCGAGCGCACCTTCCGCTGCCCCAGCCGCGAGGCCGACACGGTGGCCAGGCCGGTGGGGAAGGACAGCACCGTTTCGATGGTGTCCTCCGCGCCTTCCACCGACTGCGGGTGGAAGTAGCCCGCGCCCGAGGTGACGCGTGAAGGCGTTGCGCCGCCGAAGAACTGGATGGCCAGGTCGACGTCGTGCACCAGCAGGTCCCACGCCACGCCGGTCTTGATGCGCGGGGCGTACGGGCCGTGCCGGCGCGCCATCAGGTGGATCGGCTCGTTCACCAGCGCCCGCGCGGTCATCACCGCGGGGTTGTAGCGCTCCAGCAGCCCGCACATCAGCGGGACGTCCTGCTTCGCCGACAGCGCCACGATCTCGCGCGAAAGCTCCAGGCTGTTGCACACCGGCTTCTCGACCAGCAGCGGCTTGCCCTGGCCCAGGATCTCCTGCGCCAGCTCGTAATGCGCCTCGGTGGCCGAGGCCAGCACCACAGCGTCCACATCGGACAGTGAGCCGATCTCGGGCGTCCACTGCGTCTCGTACCGCTCGGCGACGGCGCGGCCCGCTTCCTCACGCGGGTCGATCACGCGGACCAGCTCCACGCGCTCGTTCGCGGAGAGCACCCGCGCGTGCAGCGAGCCCATGTTGCCCGTGCCGATCAGGGCGATGCGGTGGGTCATGCGCCGAGTACCTCGCGAACCGTTTCGATGACCTGGTCCACGTCGGACTCGGTCAGGTGGGGGTGGACCGGCAGGGAGAGCGCCTGGGCGGCGACCGCGCCGGCCACCGGGAAGTCCTCGACGCGCGCGTCCGGGATCAGCGGGTGGCCCTGGTAGCACTCGTAGTCGAAGACGATCTTCGGGTAGTACACGCCGTTGCCGATGCCGCGCGCGGTGAGTGCGTTCGAGAGTTCCTCACGCGAGAGCATCGCGTGCGGGCCGACCAGCACGGTGTACTGGTGCCACACGTGCTCGCGGCCCGGCAGCACCTGCGGGAGGTCGAGGCCCGGCGTGCCGGCCAGGCCCTCGGTGAGGCGCTTGGCGTTGGCCTGGCGCGCGGCGGTGAGCTGGTCGAGCTTCGCCAGCTGCGGGATGCCGACGGCGGCGTGCAGGTCCGTCATCCGGTAGTTGTGGCCGGCCACCTCGTACTGGTAGCGGGCGCGCATGCCCTGGTTGCGCAGCACGCGCAGCCGGTCGGCCAGCTCGTCGTCGTCGGTGGTGATCACGCCGCCCTCGGCGGTGGTCACGTTCTTCGTGGCGTACAGCGAGAAGCAGCCGATGCCGTACGAGCCGGCGGCGCGGCCCTGGAACGAGGCGCCGACGGCCTGGGCCGAGTCCTCGATCACCTTCAGGTTCCGCTCGGCCGCGAGCGGGGCGAGCTTGCCCATGTCGGCGGTCTGCCCGTAGAGGTGCACCGGCATGAGCACCTTGGTCCGGTCCGTGACGGCGGCCGTGACCGCGTCCGGGTCCAGCGCGAAGTCGTCACGGCGGATGTCGGCGAACCGGACGGTGGCGCCGGCTTCCAGAATGGCGTTCAGCGTCGCGACGAACGTGAACGGCGAGGTGATCACCTCGTCCCCCGGCTCCAGGTCCAGCGCCTGCAGCGACGCGACCAGAGCGGTGGTGCCGTTGTTCACGGCGATGGCGTGCTTCGTGCCCGCGACGTGCGCGAAAGCGTCTTCGAAGCGCTTGACCATCGGCCCCTGTGCGATGGCGCCGGATCGCAGCACCTCGACGACGAGGTCCTCCGCGTCGCGGACGTCGACCACGGTAATGGGGATCATCGGCAGTCTCTCCCGGCAGGTGATTTCGGTGCGTCCGGTACAGTGAGCCGCCGGTTCTGCGTCCGGCCGCCCTGCATGAACGCGGGCCACACGTTACCGGGCGCCGTAGCACGCCCAATACCCAGCCGTCGACGAATGGATACTGCAACTCGTGGCCAACCGCATCCACCCGACCGCAGTAGTCGGCGAAGGCGTCGAAATCGGCGAGGACAACGTCATCGGGCCGTACACGGTGATCGTCGGGCCGGCCCGGATCGGCGACGGCAACTGGATCGGCCCGCACGTCACGATCGGCACTCCCGGCGAGGACCGCGGGCGCGAGCACCCGGCCGCCTGGGAGCAGGCGCCGGTCGGCGACCCGGAGCGCGACGGCCACGGCGTCGTGATCGGCAGCCGCAACCGGATCCGCGAATACTCCAGCGTCCACCAGGGCACCTGGCGCACCACCAGGCTCGGCGACGACGGTTATTACTTGCGCGGCAGCCACATCGCGCACGACTGCCTCGTCGGCGACGGCGTGACGATCGCGTCCAACGTGGTCACCGGTGGGCACTGTCACATCTGGGACGGCGCGAACCTCGGCATGGGCGCGGTGCTGCACCAGCGCGTGGTGATCGGCCCCGGCGCGATGGTCGGCATGGGCTCGGCGGTGCGGCGCGAGGTGGGCGCGTTCACGATCGCCGTCGGCAACCCGGCGCGCGTCACCGGCGTCAACGTCGTGGGGCTGTCCCGCCGCGGCCTGGACGAGGCCGCCATCGAGGCGCTCGGGCCGTGGCTCAAGGGTAAGGCGGGTCTCCCGGAGGACGGGCTGGCCGACCGGCTGCCCGGCGACCTCTCTACCTTGGTCAAGGCGTGGGACGCCCGCCCACGCGACGAGCACTAGGAGCTGTTATGTCTGATGTGGCCCCCAAGCTGCGCGCGGTCTTTGTCGAAGCCCTCGATCTCGACGGCGACGTGGATGTCGAGAACCTCAAGTACCGCGACATCGAAGCGTGGGACTCCGTCGGCCACATGGCGCTGATCGCGGCCGTCGAGGACGAGTTCGACGTCGAATTCGACACCGACCAGGTGATCGACATGTCGAGTTTCAAGGTCGCCGTCGACATGGTGACCGAGCTGCAGTCGAAGAATGACTGATCTGGCCGGACGCGTCGCGCTCGTCACCGGCGGCACGCGCGGGATCGGCCTGGCCACCGTGCGCGCGCTGGCCGAAGCGGGCGCGACGGTGGTGCTGACCGGCCGCGACGAGGCCCGCGCGAAGGAGGCCGCCACCGCGGCCGGCGCGGCGGCCGGGCTGGCGCTCGACGTCACGGACGCGAAGGCCGTCTCCACGGTCGTCCGCGGAGTCGCCAAGGAACACGGCCGGCTCGACATCGTGGTGGCGAACGCCGGGATCATGGACGACGCGCTGCTCGGCATGATCCGCGAGGACGCCGTCTCGGCGACCCTGGACACCAACGTCGCCGGCACGCTGCACACCGTCCAGGCCGCGGCCCGGGCCATGATGCGCAAGAAAACCGGCGCCATCGTGGTCCTCGCCTCCATCGTCGGCGAGTACGGAAGCGCCGGTCAGACCCTGTACGCGGCGTCGAAGGCGGCGGTGGCGAACATCGCGCGCTCGGCCGCGAAGGAACTCGGCCGCTCGGGGATCCGCGTGAACGCGGTGGCGCCCGGCGTGATCGAGACCGACCTGACGGCGGGCCTGTCCGAGGACGCCGTCGCCGAGAACGTGAAGAAGACCCCGCTCGGGCGGCTCGGCCGGCCCGAGGACGTGGCGAAGGCGATCCGGTTCCTGGTGAGCGACGAGGCGTCGTTCGTCACCGGCCAGGTGCTGGGCATCGACGGAGGCTTGGTGCTGTGAAGGACTCGTGAGTGTTTATGACGGTTCTAACCGTCATAAACACTCACGAGTCCTGAGGCGAGGAGAGATGGTGTGACGTTGTTGGGAGAGGGAGCCCGGCTGGTCGAGGCGGCCGGGGGCCGCACGCTGGCGGGCCCGGAGCTGGACGCGGAGGTCTCGAAGGCGGGCGCGGCGCTGGCCGGCCTGCCCACCGGGGTGCTGTTCGCGCGGATGTCGGTGGACGTCGGCAGCGTGCTGACCTACCTCGGCGCGTTCGAGGCGGGCCGCGCGATCGCGCTGATCGACCCGGCGCTCGACGCCGACGTGCTGGCCGGGCTGATCACCCGCTTCCGGCCCGGCGCCGTGCTGGCCGCGCCCGAGACGCCCGCGCCGTCCGGCTACACCGCGGCCGACGGGCACTGGGTGCGAGACTCCGCCGTGGGCGTCGAGCCGCACCCCGACCTCGCCGTGCTGCTCCCGACCAGCGGCTCGACCGGCAACCCGAAGCTCGTCCGGCTCTCCCGCGGCGCGATCCAGTCCAACGCCGAGGCCATCGCCGAGGTGCTGGGCCTGACCGCCGACGAGGTCGCGCCGACCTGCCTGCCGCTGCACTACAGCTACGGCCTTTCGGTGCTGAACTCGCACCTGGTGCGCGGCGCGACCATCGTGGTCGAGCCGTCCGGCGTCCTCGGCCGCGGGTTCTGGGACGCGGTGACCAAGTACGGCGTCACGTCGCTTTCCGGCGTGCCCTACCACTACGAGATGTTGCGGCGCTTGAAGTTCGACCCCGCGAAGTACCCGACGCTGCGCACGCTGACGCAGGCCGGCGGCAAGCTGCGCGACGAGCTGGTGGCCGAGTTCAACGACAAGATGCGCGCCGTCGGCGGCCGGATGTACGTGATGTACGGCCAGACCGAGGCCGCCCCGCGGATGACCACGGTGCCCGCCGAGCGGCTCGCCGAGAAGCTCGGCTCCGCCGGTCCGGCCCTGCCCGGCGGCGCGTTCTCCGTGCGCCGCGACGACGGCGTGGAGACCCGGCACCCGAAGATCGTCGGCGAGGTCGTCTACCGCGGGCCGAACGTGATGATGGGGTACGCCGACGACGAGTCCGGCCTGGCCGCGGGCGACGAGTACAGCGGCGTGCTGGCCACCGGCGACCTCGGTTACCTCGACGCGGACGGCTACCTGTTCATCACCGGCCGGCTCAAGCGCATCGGCAAGGTGTTCGGCAACCGGGTCAGCCTGGACGACCTCGAGCAGGCCGTGCGCTCGGCCTCGGTGGGCATCGACGTGGTCGCCGCCGTGCCCGGGGGCGACAAGGTGGTGCTGTTCGCCGAACTGCCCGAGGGCGACGGCGCGAAGGCGATCTGCAAGGACGCGTCGCGCGCGCTTTCCGAGCGGCTGCACCTGCACACGAGCGGGTTCGACGTGCGGCCGATCGACACCGTGCCGCTGCTGGCCAGCGGCAAGATCGACTACCGGTCGCTGGAAGGACGGATATGAGTGTGTTCACGCGCTCGCAGGCGGAGCGGGAAGCGCTGCTGCTGCCCGAGCTGGCCGAGCTGACCGCGCACCACCGGGCCGGTTCGGCGGGCTACGACCGGATCCTGTCCTCGCTCGGCATCGCGCCGGACGCGCGGTTCGACAGCATCGCCGACCTGCCGTGGCTGCCCGTGCGGATGTTCAAGACCCACGACCTCAAGTCCGTCGCGGACGACGAGGTGTTCAAGACCCTCACCTCCTCGGGCACCACCGGCGCCGGCGCGTCGCGGATCTACCTGGACAAGGCCGCGGCGGCGGCGCAGACCCGCCAGCTCGGCACCACGCTGCAGGAGGTGCTGGGCGGCGAGCGGCTGCCGATGCTGATGGTCGACACCATCGGCATCATCAAGAACCGCCGCTCCTTCTCCGCCCGCGGCGCGGGCGTGCTCGGCATGGCCAACTTCGGCCGCAAGCACACCTACGTGCTCGACGAGAACGACCAGCCGGACGTCGAGGCGGTCAAGAAGTTCCTGGCGGAGTACGGGGACAAGCCGTTCCTGATCTTCGGGTTCACCTTCATGGTCTGGCTCTACCTGTACGAGGTGGCGCGGGACAACGGGCTCGACCTGTCCAACGGCATCCTGATCCACTCCGGCGGCTGGAAGAAGCTGATCGACCGCGCGGTGGACAACACCGAGTTCCGCCGCCGGTTCAAAGAGGACACCGGGCTCACCCGGATCCACAACTACTACGGCATGATCGAGCAGATCGGCACGGTGTTCCTCGAGGGGCCGTCCGGGAACTCCTTGTACTGCCCCGATTTCGCCGATGTGGTGATCCGGAACCCGGACACCTGGGCGGAGCAGCCGGTGGGCGAGCCGGGCGTGATCGAGGTGGTCAGCACGCTGCCGCGCTCGTACCCGGGGCACGTCCTGCTCACCGAAGACCTCGGTGTGTACAACGGGATCGACGACGGCGACTGGCCCGGCAAGCACTTCTCGGTGCTCGGCCGGCTGCCCAAGGCCGAGGCCCGTGGCTGCTCGGACACCTTCTCTGGAGCGGCCGCATGAGCGCGTTGACGCAGCGGTTCCCGGTTTCGGCGCCTATCGCGGCTGGTGACCTGGTCGACCAGCTGCGCGTCGAGCCGCCGGGCGGACGGCTGACGGTGGGCGACCCGCGCGTGGTCGAGTTCGTCACGAAGTTCGCGCGCAAGCTGCTCGCGCCCGCGCTCGCGCGCCGGTTCCCGGAGCTGGCCTCGCTGGGCTTCTTCCTGCGCAAGGGCGAAATCGCCAAGGCACTGTCCACTTTGGAGACTTCCGGCGACGCGCTGCGGTTCCCGCGCGGGCTGGTGTTCCACGTGCCGCCGGCCAACGTCGACACGATTTTCGTGTACTCGTGGGCGCTGTCCGCGCTGGCGGGCAACCACAACGTGGTACGGGTGTCCTCGCGCTCGGCCGGTGCCGCGGAGGCGGTGCTGGACGCGCTGAACGCGGCACTGTCCGATGTGGACCCAGCCACGGCGGCTGCGATCACCGCGACCCAGCGCATGGTCACGTACGACCGCAGCGACGAGATCAGCGGCGCCCTGTCGCTGGCCGCCGACCTGCGCGTGATCTGGGGCGGCGACACCTCCGTGGCCGCGCTGCGGAAGTACCCGCTGGCGCCGCACGCCCGTGACCTGACCTTCCCGGACCGCTCCTCGTTCGCCATCGCTTCGGTGCGCGGCTGGCAGGCGGCCTCGGCGGCCGAACGCCGTACCGCGGCCGAGGGCTTTTACAACGACTCGTACTGGTTCGACCAGGCCGCCTGCTCGTCGCCGCGCGCGGTGTTCTGGGTCGGCGACGCCACGGGCGCGACCGAAGCCGGGCGTGAGTTCCGTGAGCTGCTGGCCGCGGTGATCGAGGCGAAACAGCACGTCACGGAACCGGCGATGGCCGTGCAGAAGCGTGTTTCGGCGTACGGCGCGGCGGTGGACGGCCTGGTGTCGTCGATCGATTTCCAGGGCAACGGGCTGGCCACCCTGGAGCTGACCGACGCGGCCGTGTTGCCGCGCGAGTGGCTCGGCGCGGGCACGTTCGCGAACGCGCGGGTGGACTCGCTCACCGAGCTGGTGCCGACCGTGCTGCGCAAGGACCAGACCGTCAGCCAGTTCGGGTTCACCCGGGAGGAGCTGACCGAGTTCGTCACCGCGCTCGCCGGCCGGGGCGTCGACCGGGTCGTGCCGTTCGGCTCGGCCCTCACGTTCGCGGGCGTCTGGGACGGTTACGATCTGCTGGCCGAGTTCAGCCGTCTGGTCACGGTGCAGGCCTGACCAGCGGTTGTCGTGAGGAGAATGGTCAGTGACGACCGTGCGGACGTCTGAGGAGGACGTGCCGGCTTCCCAGCCGAAGCCGGCGAAGTCCACCAAGGCCAAGATCCTCGACGTCGTGCGCTGGGTCGCGATCCTGCTCGTCATCGGCTTCGCCGCGAAGCAGCTCGCGGCCAACTGGGGCGAGTTCTGGCGCACGCTGTCCGACGTCGCGTGGCAGTCCTCGGTGCTCAGCCTGCTCGCGCTGGTCGCGTCCATCATGGTCTCCACCTGGGGCTGGCAGAAGATGGTCGACGACCTCGGCGAGCCGGTCGGTTACGCGCGCGGCGCGCAGATCTGCCTGGTCGGCTCGCTCGGCAAGTACGTGCCGGGCTCGGTGTGGGCGTACCTGCTGCAGATGGAGCTGGGCCGCAAGGCCGGCGTCGCCCGCGCCCGGATCTTCACCGGCTCGCTGATCCAGCTGGGCGTCGGCGTGGTGTCGGCCCTGGTGGTTTCGCTGCTCGCGGCGCCGGCGGTGTTCAGCAACAGCCCGCGCGCGATGTGGCTGTTCGTGCTCATCCCGGTCGGCCTCGCGCTGCTGCACCCGCGCGTCCTGACCTGGGGCACCTCGCTGGTGCTGCGGATCCTGCGCCGCCCGCCGCTGGAGCACCCGCTGGGCTGGGCGGTTGTCGGCAAGGTCTTCGGCGCGTCGACGGTGGCCTGGGCTTTGCAGGGAGTGCACCTGTGGCTGCTGGCCAACTCGGTCGGCGCCCCGGGCTTCAGCGGTTTCGTGCTGTGCGTCGGCGCCATGGCGGTGGCGATGACGGTGGGGACTTTCGCGTTCATCCTGCCCAGCGGGGTGGGCGTGCGCGAGGTCGCCCAGGTCGCGGTCCTGACGGCCAGCGGCCTGACCGTCGGCCAGGCCGCCGCGTTCGCCGTGGCCTCCCGCGTGATGTTCACCGTGGCGGACCTCCTGACGGCGGGCTTCGCGGCCGGCGCGGCCCGCGTCGCTTCGCGCCCCGCCTCGGCCGCCGCTTGAAGCGCCCCAATGTGGCGTTGGTTGCGTTGAGCGCACCGAACGCCACATTGGGGCGCAGCGGTCACGGCGCGCCCTTCAACCGGTAAATCACCGCGTCCTCGTTTCGGTACACCGCCTGCAGGAACGGCAGCCCGTCCAGCCCGATCAGCCCCGATTGGTACGCCGGGGACGGCGGCGCGGCCGGGCGGCCGAGGATCACCCAGCGCACGTTCAGCCTGGTCACGGCCGCGCGCACGGCCGGGTTCGCCGGGTACTCGTTGAAGTGGGCGGCCAGCAGTACGGCGTCGGACGGGGGCGCGGTGCCGTCGTCGTGGGCGGCGACCGTGCGGGTGCCGGTGAGGGCGTAGGTCCAGACCGTGCCGTCGTAGCGGTCGTTCATGGCCCATTCGCCCGGCTTGGCGAGCTTGCCCAGCTCGACCATCGCGCGTTCCTCGTCCGGGGTGATGTTCAGGGTGCGCGGGTCGGCGGCGCGGTAGCCGGGGGCCAGGCGCTCGCCGTTGAACTGCGCGTACAGGCCGTTCGTGACCGCCACGAACGCGAGCAGCACCACCGCGGCGACGGCGAACGCGGGCACCCGCGCCGGCAGCCGTTCGGCGATCCAGGCCTGGAGCGACGCGAGACCGTGGCCCGCGATGAACGCCAGCGGCACGATCGCCATCGAGATGAACCGGTACGGGTCGTCCCACCACGGCCGGGAAAGCGCCATCACCAGCGAGGAATTCGAAGACGCGACGGCGATGTACGCGAGCCCGCTCAGCAGCGCGCTCAGCCCGATCCACCGCAGCCGGCCCAGCCGCCCGAAGAAGATGAAGCCCAGCAGCAGCGCGGCCGAAAGCCACAGCTGCGGGTGCGGCTCCCAGTGCTGGAACCCGAGCAGCGCGCCGAGCGCCGTCGTCGCGCGGTATTCGATCGGCCAGCCCAGGTACGGCAGGGTGCTGCCGGCCAGGCCCAGCGCGCCGAACAGCTGCAGCCACGCCACGAGCACCGAAACCACCGCGATCGGCAGCAGCGCCAGCAGGTCGCGGCCGATCCGCTTCAGCCGCGCGCCCGGCTCGGCCCACCGCTGCACCAGCAGCGGCCCGGCGAACAGGACCGCGCCGAACAGCGTCGACGAGTGCACACAAAGCAGCCCGACGGCCGACAGCACCAGCACCAACGCCGTGTCCGGCGCCGTCCGGTCCAGGTACCGGCGCAGCGCCACCGCGGCCAGCGGCGTCAGCGCGAGCCCCAGCAGGAACGGGTACAGCGGCCCGCGGCTCATCGACTCGTACATGCTCATCACGGGCGCCACCGAGACGACCGCGACCGCGCCGGCCAGCACCGCGCGGCCGCGGAACTCCCGCACCAGCACCGCCAGCGAAAGGGCCAGGAGGCCCGGCAGCAGCATGGTGTTCACGTCGAGCGTGAGCGGGATCGACGCCCCGCTCAGCTGGTACTGCACGGCGGCCAGCAGGTGGTAGGCGTTGGGGTAGAACGGCGGCGTGGCGCTGCCGTACCAGTTCAGCGTGCCCATGCCGGTGAGGCTGCCGTCGCCGGTCGAAGCGATGTAGCGGACGCCGTTCGCCGCGTACGGCGCGTCGCCGCCTTGCGCGATGGCGCCGAGGTGGCCCATGCCGTACACCGCCGCGTAACTGCCGATCACCGCCGCGAGGACCACACACCCGATCACCCCGAGGTGCCCGCGCCGCGCCCACAGCCCGGGTTCCGGCTCGGCCGGCCACCGGCGCCGCGTCAGCCGTCGCAGTCCAAACACGACGGCGGCGAACACCAGCGTGGTCAGCCCGTACGTGAGCGCGTTGTACGGCAGGCCCAGCGCGTGCGTCCACGGTCCGGCAAGGCCGCCGATCGCGTAGCTCAGCAACGGGGCCAGCCCGGCGAGCGCCCAGCCGCGCAAGCCTGCCGCGAGTCCTGTGAGCAGGCCGGGCAGCCCGAGCACGAGCAGCGTCACGGCTACGCCGGCCACATCGGACAGCAGCGTGGGTTCACTCGGCAACAGACATCCTCGGCTGGTGACGGATCCGCTCGACGCCCCAGGGAGCGCGGGAGAAGGAGGGAGCACAGATTAGCGGGACCCCACATACACCCGAACGGCTTATGTCCGCGGAGCGTAATACCGCGATTGACTGGACTTGGTGAGGGAAGCGTCGAGGGGCGTGTTTTCCGGCGAATCACTCACGGGGTAGTCGCCGTGGTGGTCCACGGCGAACGGCGGCCGGCGGGGACGGCCGCGGCGGGGTGAGGCGAGGGGGATCGGGTGGGTTACGCGGTCGTGGCGTGCTGGCTGCTGCTGGCCGCGCTGGTCGTCGTGACCTGGGGCCGGATCGCCGCGGACCGCCGCTGGCGCGGGTTCGTGCTGCTGCTCACCCTGGGTTTCTCCTTGGTGCACCAGCTGTTGTTCGCCACCGTGACCGACGCCGCGCTCGTCACCTTCAAGTACGCCCAGAACATCGCGGACGGCAATGGGCCGGTGTTCAATCCCGGTGACCGGTCCGAGGGCTACGCGAATTTCCTCTGGCTTGTCGTGGTGGCCCTGCCGAAAGCCGCATTCGGCGCGGATATCAAGACGTCCGCGGTTGTCCTCGGGGCCGCTTCGACGTTCGGCTGTGTTCTCATCGCGTACTTCCTGGTGAATCGCGTCACCAAGCTCGCGCTGCCCGAGGGCGGCGAAGCGCGCCCAGCCGTCGGCGTCGCCGCCGCGGTGCTGACGGCGGGCGCGAGCGGCCTCGCGGTGTACGGCCCTTCCGGCACCGAGACGCCGTTCTTCGTGTTGGCGCTCCTCTCTGTCGCGTACGCGCTCGTCGCGTCCCGGCCGGTGGTCGCGGGCGTGCTCGTGGCGGGCGCGGTGATGACCCGGCCCGACGGCGTGGTGCCGGTGGTCGTGGCCGGGATCTGGCTCGTCGTGGCCGCCGCGCGCGGCCGGCACACCTGGTGGGCGCCGGCCGGCTACGGGCTGGGCGCGCTGGTGTTCCTGGTGCCGTGGACGGCGTGGCGCGCCACCTACTACCACCATTTCCTGCCCAGCCGGGCCCTACGCCCGCATGTGCCGGACTGGTCGTATCTGGCCGGTTTTTCCTTGGCGCACCTGGGTTTCCTGGCGATCGGCCTGATCGCGATCGTGGCGCTGGCCGCGCGCCGCACCCACGGCCGTGCGGCGGCCGCGCGGTCTTCGCTGTGGCTGTTGTTCATCCTCGCGGCCGGGCTGACGCTGTTCGTGGCCATTCTGGACGAAGACCCCGGGCCGGCCTGGCAGCTGCTCGCGCCGGTGCCGCCGCTGCTGGCCGTCGCGGCCGTCGGGACGTACGCCGCGCTCACGGCCGCGAACCCGTCGCCGCGGCCGCGGACCGTTTCCCGGCTGGTGCCGGTGGCGGCGGCCGCGCTGACCGGCTTGGCGGTGCTGGCGTCGTTGCTCAGCCCGGACCTGCTGGCCGGGGTGCGCGACGAGCGCACGCAGACCGCGCAGCTCGCCGAGGCCGGCCAGTGGCTGGGTGCCTACCTGCCGGCGGGCGCCGTGGTGAGCGCGGCGGAGCCGGGCGCGATCGCCAGCCGCACCGGTTCACAGCTGTTCGTGGTCGGCCTGAGCGCGAACCGCGCGACCGTCGCCGTGACCGGCGGCTTCACCGAGCGGCAGAACTGCGCCGCCGGCCCGGACTCGACGCCGGCCGCGACGTTCCGCCGCATCGGCACGCCGTACTGGATCACCGTGTACCCGCGCGCCGACGAGGCGAGCCGCCTGATCGACGGCCTCGAGCAGGCCCCGGGCTTCCAGTACGTATCCTGCCCTGGATGAAAACCGTGGCCGAGCGGGTCCGGACGCGTCCGTCCCCAGCCCTCGGGTACGGCGTCTTCGGCGTGTCCCTGGCCGCGCTGCTGGTCCGGTTCCTGGTGCCGCGGCCGGTGTCCATGTCCGACAACGGCGACGGCTTCCGCGTGCTGTGCGGCGCCGGGATCACCTGGAAGAGCCTGCCGCAGCCGTACATCCGGCTCGAGTACGCGGCGACGCCCGGTGGCTGCGACCCGAGCTACCAGCTGAGCCAGAGCTGGCTCGCGCGCCTGGCCGTCGACGTCGGGGACCTGTTCGGGCTGCACTCCGCGCTGAGCCTGGTGGTCCTGGGAGTGCTGGGCTGCGTGGTCGCGGCGGCGGCCGTGACGGCGGTGGTGCTGGGCCTCCCGTACGGTCCGCGCGTCCGGCTGCTGGTCGCGCTCGGGCTGCTGCTGGTGGTCGCGGACTCGGCGTTTTTCGGCTATTTCTCCTCGATCCTCGGCGAGGGCACGGCGTTCCTCGGGCTGCTGCTGGCCGTCGGCGGGCTGCTGCTCACCGCGCGTCCCGGCCGGTGGAGCCAGGTGGGACTGGCCGTGACCGCCGTCGGCGGACTGGTCGCGGTGAACGCCAAGGTGCAGACGCTGATGATCCTGCCGCTGCTGGCCGTCGCCGTGCTGCTGGTCCGGCCCGGAACCCGGCGACGGTGGCTGCCGGGGCTGCTCGTCGTCGCCGTGCTGATGGGCGGGACGTGGTGGGCGCAGAGCAGTGTCGCCCCGGCCCGCGCGCCGGACGGCACCTGGTCGTCGGTGCCGGGCTCGGACTCCAGCGAGATCAACGTGGTCAACACCATCTTCCTGAACATCGTGGACGGACGGCACGACGCGGCCGCCGACCTCGCGGCGCTGGGGCTGCCGCCGTCGTTCGCGCAGTACGCCGGCAACGGCTGGTGGCACCCGCACCCGGTGATCATCGACCCGCTGTACCCGCGGTATCGGGACCGGATGACGCGCGGGAACGTCGCCGCCTTCTTCGCCACCCACCCGTCCCGCACGCTGGCGGTGCTGAACCGCGCGGCGGGCGACCTGCTGGCCGCGCGGCCGGACTATCTCGGCAGCTTCACGGCGTCGGCGGGCTTCGCGCCGCACGCGCAGGAGTACCGCGTGCCGGTCGTCTCGGGCCTCACGGGACTGCTCGCGCCGCTGGGCCTGTTCGCCCTCGTCCCGCTGTGGTTGTTCGTCGCCTGGCGTGGCTGGCGGCACCGCCGAACCGCGCTGGGCGTGGTGCTGGGGCTGCTGCTGACCGTCGCGTTCGGACAGTTCGTCCTCGCGGCGCTGGGCGACGGCATCGAAAACGTCAAGCACCAGGCGGTCGCCCTGTTCGCCACGCTGGTCGCGCTGGTGCTCGCCGGAGTGGTGTGGCACCCAAAACCTACGCGAGCGTAGGTTCCGCCGCTCCGGCTCCCGTAGCCTGGATTCATGGCTGACCTCGTGTACCCGCCCGTGCTCGTCGCGGCCCGGTTGATGTTCCGGCTCCTGGACAACCGGATCCGGATCGAGGGCGCGGAACACGTGCCGGCCAGCGGGGGCGCGGTGATCGCCTGCACCCACGTCAGCTACCTGGACTTCATCTACTGCGGCCTGGGCGCGCGCCCGTCGAAGCGGCTCGTGCGGTTCATGGCCAAGCAGGAGATCTTCTCGCACAGCGTCGGCGGGCCGCTGATGCGCGGGATGCACCACATTCCCGTCGACCGTGCCGCCGGCCAGGCCTCGTACGACGAGGCGGTGAAACGGCTGCGCGCGGGCGAGGTCGTCGGCGTCTTCCCGGAGGCGACGATCAGCCGCTCGTTCACCGTGAAGGACATCAAAACCGGCGCGGCGCGGATGGCCGCCGAGGCCGGCGTGCCGGTGATCCCGATGGCGCTGTGGGGCACGCAGCGGCTGTGGACCAAAGGCCACCCGAAGGACCTGACCCACCGCCACGTGCCGATTTCGATCGTCCTGGGCGCGCCGATGCACCCGTCCGCCGAGGACGACTGCGAGGTGCTGACCAAGGACCTGCGCGCCCGGATGTCCGAGCTGCTCGACCAGGCCCAATCGTCCTATCCGGACAGTCCGGCGGGCGAGGACGACCGCTGGTGGCTGCCCGCCCACCTCGGCGGCACCGCCCCGACCCCGGAGGCCGCCGCGGCTCTGGACCGCCGCCCCGGCGAGCGCGACTGAGGGCCGGGTCAGAACCAGCGTTCGAGGACTTCGGCCACGCCGTCCTCACCGGCCGGCCCGGTCACCTCGTCCGCGACCTCCAGCACGGCCGGGTGGCCGTTGGCCATCGCGACGCCGTGGCCCGCCCACTTGAGCATCTCGACGTCGTTCGGCATGTCCCCGAAGGCGATCACGTGCTCCGCGGTCACCGAGAAGCGCTCGGCCACCTCCGCGAGCCCGGTGGCCTTCGTGATGCCGTGCGCGGAGACCTCGATCAGGCCGCCGGACGAGGAGTACGTCACATCCACCGCGCCGTCGAAGATCGCGCGCGCCGCCTGGGCCATCTCCTCCGAGCGCATCTCGCGGTGGCTGATCAGGAGCTTGATCGCGGGGTGGCCGAGCACCTCGGCGCGCATCGCCGTGCGGCCTTCGTCACTGCCCCACGGATTGTGGTACTCGGGCTCGATCACGAAGTTGCGCATGTCGTGGTCGACCTCGCCGGTGCCGATGCGCTCGGCCGCCAGCCGGCAGCCGGGCACGGCCTTCTCGATCGCGCTCGCGAGGTTGTGCAGCAGGTCCGGGGCCAGTTCGCCGTGCACGGCGGTCACTTCGTCGGCGCCGATGTCCAGCAGCACGGCGCCGTTCGCGCACACCGCGTAGCCGGTCAGGCCCAGCGGTTTGGCGATCGGCGCGATCCAGCGCGGCGGGCGGCCGGTGCACAGCACAAACGGCACGTCGTCGTCCCGCACGCGCTGAACCACCGCGACGGTGCGGTCGGAAACGATCTCTGAGGGGCCGAGCAGGGTGCCGTCGACGTCGGAAGCGACCAGGCGGGGTTTGTCCACCGGGCCATTGTCCCCGAACGGGCGCGGCCGCCGCCCGTTCGAGCGAATGTCGGTGCTGGGCGCTACCGTCCACCCTCGTGCGAGCAGGCATTGTGATCCTTCCGGAAGATCGTTGGTGGGCGGCCGAGCCGAAGTGGCGGGCGGCCGAGGAGTACGGCTTCGACCACGCGTGGACGTACGACCACCTGGGCTGGCGGTCGCTGGTCGACGGGCCGTGGTTCTCCGCGGTGCCCACGCTGACCGCGGCGGCGATGGTCACGTCGCGCATCCGCCTGGGCACCTTCGTGGCGTCCCCGGTCGCGCGGCACCCGGTGCCGTTCGCGCGGGAGCTGATCACCCTCGACGACGTCTCCGACGGCCGTTTCGTGCTCGGCGTCGGCGCGGGCGTGGACAGCTCCAATTACGACACCCAGGTCCTCGACGCCCCCGACCTCACACCGCGCCAGCGCGCCGACCGCTTCACGGAGTTCGTCGAATCGCTCGACGGCCTGCTGATGACCGACCGGTTCGACTTCGAGGGCGAGTACTACCGAGCCAGGGGCGCGCGGAACCTGCCCGGCACGGTGCAGCGGCCGCGGCTGCCGTTTGTGGTCGCCGCGAACGGCCCACGCACCATGACGCTGGCCGCCCGTTTCGGCGCCGGCTGGGCCACCACCGGCCGCGGCGGCGCCACCGTGGACGAGTGGTGGCAGGGCATCGCCGAGCTGAGCCGCGTCTTCGACGAGCGCCTCGACGCCTCCGGCCGCGAGCGCGCCGGCATCCAGCGGTACCTGAGCCTCGACGCCGCGCCGGTGTTCTCGCTGAGCAGCCTCGACGCGTTCCGCGACGCCGTGGACCGCGCGTCCGCGCTGGGTTTCACCGACGTGATCGTGCACTGGCCCCGCTCCGGCGGCCCGTACGAAGGCCGGGAATCCGTGCTGGAGAAGGTCGTCGAGGACGTGTTGCCGACCCTGCACGAGGCCTGAGCCCGACGGCCGGACTGGGCCGATCGGGTGATATCCGTCTGTTCGGGAAACCGGGTTCCGGCATGAGGCGTCTCGATTTTCGAGAAGCAGAGGGGGAGCCGGCCGGGGGACGGTCTTCTCGCCCGGAGGGCCCCGGGGGGTTCGGGGGACGGGAGATCCTCGTGGTCGCAGTCGGGGAGCTGCGGCCACGAGGCTCCGGGTCTTAAAGGCTCCGGGCCTTTCAGTCCTTATTTGATGATCGTGTAGATCGAGGCGCCCGGGTTGCGGTAGTCGAGTTTCAGGAAGTCCAGCCCGTCGAGCCCGCGCAGGCCGGGGGCGATGGGCGTGTCCTTGCGGATCGTGCCGCTGCCGATCAGGACGTGGTGCACGTCGAGCCGTTTCACGGCGTCGCGCACGCGTGGATCGCTGTCATAGTCCCGAAAATGCAGGGCCAGGTACACGGCGTCGGGGTCGACGTGGCCGCCGCCGTCGTAGTGGCCGGCGACCGGGTGGACGCCGGCGATGGCGTACATCCAGGCGGTGCCGTCCATCCGGTCGTTGAGCACCTTCTCCTGCGCCGGGATCGCCATGGTGCCCAGCCGTTCCATGGCGGTGATCTCGTTCGCGCTGACCGGCGGCGTGACCTCGCCCTCGGGCCCGTTGTAGTAGAGGTACGAGACGGCCGTCGCGTTCGCCGTGCGGTAGAAGCCGCCGGTCAGCACGGCCATCGCGACGACCACCAGCACCGCCGTGCCCACGCCGATGCGTGCCAGCACCCGAGGTTGCGACCGCGCCCACGAGCCGCTGCCGGCCAGCCGCGCGAACCAGCGTTGCAGCTCCGCCATGCCGTGCCCGGCGAGCAGGCACAGCGGGATCGCGGCCAGCGCCATCAGCCGGTAGCGGTCGTTCCACCACGGCCGGGACAGCGAGATCACCCACGGCAGGTAGCCGTAGCAGGTCACCAGCACGAAAAACGCCGAGAGCCCGAGCGCCGAGAGCAGCGCCCAGCGCATCCGGCCGAGCGTGTAGAAGCTCAGCGCGCCCACCGCGAGCAGCACCGTCAGCCAGATCTGCGGACGGCTCAGCACCTGCTGGAACGTCACGAGCAGCTTCAGCGCGAGCGGGACCGACAGGTCCGAATTCCAGGCCTGGTACGGGTACGAGCCCGCCGTGAAGCTGATCGCGCCGAGGATCATCGGCGCCGCCAGCAGGCCGCTGCCGAGCATCACCGGGATCATCCGCAGCACGTCGCCGCCGAGCACCCGCCACGCCGCCCGCCCGTCCGGGACGCCGTCCACGGGCTTGCGCCGCAGCGACCGGTACCAGCGCTGGACGACCACCGGCAGCGCGAACAGCACGGCGCCGAACAGCGCGCTCGAGTGCGCCGCGAGCAGCCCCACCGCGGCCAGCGCCACGATCAGCCCGGTGTCGATGCCCGGCCGCACCAGGAACCGTTGCAGCGCGACCACCGCCAGCGGCGTCAGCACGATGCCCAGCGCGTACGGCAGCAGGCCGCTCGACACCGACTCGTACGCGCCCGTGGTGGCGCCCGCCGCGACCAGCGCCGTGCAGCCCGCGTACACCGCGCGCCCGCCGAGCTGGCGGATCAACGCGACCATCGCCAGCGCGAAGATGCCCGCGACCGGCATCGTGATGGCGTTGAGCGTGACCGGGACGCTGGTGCCTGAGATCTCGTACACCAGCGCGCCGACCAGGTGGTAGCCGTTGGGGTAGAAGGAGCCGTCGGGGTACCAGTTGATCTTGCCCATGCCGATCAGCGAGCCGTCGCCGGTGTCGGCGATGTAGCGGATGCCGTTCGCGTGGAAGACCGTGTCCCAGCGCTGGAACACCGCCGTCGTCCCGCCGCGCGCCGACAGCACCACGGCGATCGACAGCCCCACCGCGACGACCACGCACGCCGCCACCGCCCAATGCGCCCGCCGGGACCACGGCACCGGCGGCTCCTCCGCGCCGGGCTTCAGCCAGCCGCGGGCGATGCACAGCCGCCGCGAGCCGTACGCGAAACCGGCGAACAGCAGCGTGCAGGCGGCCGCCGTCGCCACGTTGTACGGCAGGCCGACGATGCCGAGCCACGGCCCGGCCAGCCCGGTGACCGCGTAGCTGAGCAGCGGCGCCAGCCCCGCCAGCGCCCAGCCCCGGACACCGGCGGCCCGGCCGATCAGGCCGCCCGGCACCGCCAGCACGGCCAGGTAGGTCAGTACCGCGCTGAAATAGCTCCAGAAGGTGTCCGGTGCAGGCATGCTTCCCAGGTCTGTCGGAGGTGAACTGCCGGTGAAGGCTGAGGTCGGTGCGGGCCACGGCTCGGGGGCTGCGTACCCTGGGCGCCCGTGAGCGAGCACACGAACCCCGCCAAGATTACTGAAGACGACTTCGCCGGTTACGACCTCGTCGTCGTCGGGTCCGGTTTCTTCGGGCTGACCGTCGCGGAGAGGGCCGCTGCCGAGCTCGGCAAGAAGGTCCTCGTGATCGAGCGCCGCAGCCACCTCGGCGGCAACGCCTACTCCGAGGCCGACCCCGAGACCGGCATCGAGGTGCACAAGTACGGCGCGCACCTGTTCCACACCTCGAACAAGCGCGTGTGGGAGTACGTCAACCGCTTCACCGAGTTCACCGGCTACCAGCACCGGGTGTTCGCCCGGGTGAAGGACCAGGTCTACTCGTTCCCGATGAACCTGGCGCTGATCAACCAGTTCTTCGGCAAGTCGCACACGCCGGACGAGGCGCGCGAGCTGATCGCGAAGCAGTCCTCGGAGTTCGAGACCGCGAGCGCGCAGAACCTCGAGGAGAAGGCGATCTCGCTGGTCGGCCGCCCGCTCTACGAGGCGTTCATCCGCGGGTACACCGCGAAGCAGTGGGAGAACGACCCCAAGAACCTGGGCGAGAACATCATCACGCGCCTGCCGGTCCGGTACAACTTCGACAACCGGTACTTCAACGACTCCTACGAGGGCCTGCCCGTCAACGGGTACACCGCGTGGCTCGAGAAGATGGCCGACCACGAGAACATCGAGATCCGGCTGAACACCGACTACTTCGACGTGCGGGAGCACATCCCGGCCGGCACGCCGACCGTCTACACCGGTCCGCTGGACCGCTACTTCGAGTACTCCGCGGGCCGGTTCACCTGGCGCACCGTGGACTTCGAGTCCGAGGTCGCCGAGACCGGCGACTTCCAGGGCACCTCGGTCGTCAACTACAACGACCAGGAAGTCCCGTACACCCGGATCATCGAGTTCCGCCACTTCCATCCGGAGCGGGACTACCCGAAGGACAAGACGGTCATCTTCCGCGAGTTCTCCCGCTTCGCCGGGGAGGACGACGAGCCGTACTACCCAATCAACACGCCGGAGAACCGCGAGAAGCTCGAGGCCTACCGCGAGCTGGCCAAGAACGAGGCCCGCGAGAAGAACGTGCTGTTCGGCGGCCGCCTCGGCACGTACAAGTACCTCGACATGCACATGGCGATCGGCTCGGCGCTCTCGGCGTTCGACAACAAGATCGCCCCGCACCTGACCGACGGCACCCCGATCGACGGGTCGATCGATGCTTGAGACCGCGGAAACCCTCGTGAGTGGCAATGCCGGTTCTAACCGGTCTGAACACTCACGAGCCGGTGGTGAGGTCGCGGTCCTGTCGAAGGCCCAGGCGTTCCTGAAGAAGCCCGGCGCGGTGAAGGCCGCGCGCGGCATGTCGCACTTCGGCGAGCACGCCATCGGCTGGTTCGCACTGGGCCTGGTCGGCGCGGTCGCCGACAAGGAGCGGCGCAAGGACTGGCTGATCGCGTCGGCCGGGGTGGTGGGCGCGCACGCCGCGTCCATCGCGGTCAAGCGGGTGGTCCGCCGCCCGCGTCCGGACCACCCGAGCGTCGAGGTGCTGGTGGGCACGCCGAGCAAGCTGAGCTTCCCGTCTTCGCACGCGACGTCCACGACGGCGGCGGCGGTGCTCTACTCCGGATTGACCGGGCGTAACCTGGTGCCCGCCCTCGTACCGCCGATGCTGGCCTCGCGGCTGGTCCTCGGCGTCCACTATCCGACCGACGTACTGGCCGGTGCGGCCCTGGGAGGCCTCGTCGGTGGTCTGATCCGACGGAAGCTGAAGAGACGATGAGCGAAACGACCGACGAGCGGACCCCGGACTCAGGGGAGCCCGAGTCCGTGGCCACCACCCCGGCCGAAACTGCTGCCGACGCTTCGGCCAAGGCCGAGGACACCTCAGCCACGGCCCCGGCCGACGCCGTTGCCGAGCCCGCCGCGCCGAAGAAGGGCTCGATGGGCCTGGTCGGCGGCGTCATCAAAACGGCCCGGCCGCGGCAGTGGGTGAAGAACGTCCTGGTGTTCGCGGCGCCGTTCTTCGCCTTCTCGAAGGCGACCAACCGCACCGAGCTGGTCATCGACGCGCTGATCGCGTTCGTGGCCTTCTCGCTCACGGCCTCGTCGGTCTACCTCATCAACGACGCCATCGACGTCGAGGCCGACCGCGCCCACCCGACCAAGCGCAACCGGCCGATCGCGGCCGGCATCGTGCCGGTGCCGGTGGCCTACGGCGCGGCGGTGGTGTTCTTCCTGGCCGGCCTGGCGGTGTCGTTCGCGGCGAGCTGGCAGCTGGCCGTGGTGCTGGCGGTGTACGAGGCCGTGCAGCTCGCGTACTGCTTCGGGCTCAAGCACCAGCCGGTGGTGGACCTGGCGATCGTCGGCTCGGGCTTCCTGATGCGCTCGATCGCCGGCGGTGTGGCCGGCGGCATCGCGATGTCGCAGTGGTTCCTGCTGGTCACCGCGTTCGGCTCGCTGTTCATGGTGTCGGGCAAGCGGTACGCGGAGATCATGCTGTTCGAGCGGACGGGCGCGAAGATCCGCTCGTCGCTGAAGAAGTACTCGGCGAGCTACCTGCGCTTCGTGTGGGCCACGTCCGCGGCGATCCTGATCATGTCGTACTGCCTCTGGGCGTTCGAAATCCGCCAGGTCGAGCACGACTCGGTGTGGGCCGTGGTCTCGATGGTCCCGTTCGTGGTCGCCGTGCTCCGCTACGCCGTCGACGTCGACGGCGGCAAGGCCGGCGAGCCGGAGGAGATCGCCCTGAACGACCGGGTCCTGCAGGTGCTCGGCGCGTCCTGGGTCGTGACCCTGTTCCTGTCGTTCTACCTGTGAAAAGCGCGCGGATTTAAACAGCTGGCCTTCAGGCGCAGCACAGATTCGGCGGTCATCCTCGGAGGTGGGGGCGGGCAGTACGCCCGTTCCCATCTCAGTTCTTCAAGAGGAGCCCGAAGATGACCGACCAGGACCCCCACCCCGCCGCCCCCACCCCCGACGACGGCCGCCCGGCCCCTGGTGACCAGCCGACCACCCCGAACCCGGTGGAGCCGGGTGCTGAGACTGCTGAGCTGGGTGCGGGTGGGTCGCCCGCTGCTGGTGGTGGTGCTGGTGCTGGTGTTGGGCAGCCGGGTGCCGGTGAGCAACCGGGTGTCGGGCCGAACGCGGGTGAACAGCCGCAGGTCACGGCCCAGAATCAGCAGCAAGGCGCGGTACCTCCGCAGCCCGTTCCCGGTGCGGTTCCTCCGCAGGGCCAGGCCGTTCCAGATGCGGCGCCGCCCCAGGGTGGGGCTGGCGCGGTGCCTCCTCAGGGTGCAGTGCCAGGCGCAGCGGGTGCGGTTCCTCCGCAGGGCCAGGCCGTCCCGGGTGCGGTGCCGCCGCAAGGTCAGCAGCCGGGAGCCGTGCCGTGGGGTGCGGCGCAACCGGTGGGTCCCCGTCAGCCGGGTGGTTTCCGCAGGTTCGTCAGCCACCGGGCGACGCAACTGGTCGCGGTGGGCATCCTCGGTTTGGTGATCGGCGGTGGCGTCGTCGGCGGCGTCATGGCCGCCACGGGCCACGACACGAGGCCCGGCATGTCCCGCCTCCGCGACGGCGGCTCCGGCGGCTACCACCAATTCCGCGGCGGCCAGGGCTTCGGCAGCCAAGCCCCGAACGGCCAAGGCTTCGGCAGCCAGGGCCAAAACGGCCAGAACACCCCCAACAGCCAGAACGGCACCACCGGCTTCGGCACCACTGGCACCGACGGCACCGGCGACGGCATCTGACCGCCCCCGACAACAGCTCCGGCCCTGCCGCCGGTTCCGGCACCGATGGCAGTTGCGGCGCTTGGCGACAGTTCCGGAAGCGCCGACGACACCTGAGCGGCACAGGTTTCCTGCGCGACCGGGAATCCGGGCTGGCGTCGGCGAGTCCGGTTCGCTGCGTTCAATTGCCGAGCAAACCGGCGGCATCGCTTTCCTCGGCAATGCCGAAGCCCGTGCGCGGTGGCGGCCTCAGAACCGTTGCGGCGCAAGGGTTTGCGACGAGCGGAGGCGGCGCGCCCGTCAGAGCAAGCCGGTGTGGGTGTCGTTCAGGGTTTTGATCATGGTGCGGGGGGTGCCGGACGTCAGGGTGATGCGGTCGTCCTCGGTGAGGTAGGTCAGGATGCGGCCTTCGTTCGTCAGGTCTAGGGCGGTGATGGGGAGGCTGCGGGAACGCCGTCCGGACTCGTCGCGGCGGGCGGTGTACAGCTGGTGGACCGCGTCCTGCGGACGGGACATGATCTCGGCCAGGTAGTCGCGGTCGTTTGACGGCTCGGCGAGGGCGAGCGGGTCCGGAGGCTCGTCGTCGGGGGTGCGGGGGACGGTGACCGTCCGGATCGACGCGCCCGCGACCGTCGGCAGCGTGTCGTACAGGCTGGTTGCCGGCCACTTCACGCGCACCGGCCGCACCTCGACCGTCTCGTCGCGGGACAGCAGGCAGACGCCCTCGTCATCACGGAGCGCGATCAGCGACGCGCGCTGGGCCCCGTCGCGCAGGCCGGACCAGGCGTAGAACTCGCGGTCCGGGGCGCTGATCACCCGGAGCGTCGCGCGCCACAACGGATTGAGCCGGTCGTGCCGGGCCAGGCCGTGCTCGGCGAGCAGCGCGATCGTCTCCTCGTGCAGCTTGCGGCGGACGTCATCGCTCATCCAGTGGTGCAGATCCGTGCCGAGGACCGGATGTGGATCACCCAGGTCGAGCATCGCCCACGCCGTGGTGAACGCCAGCTTCGGCAGCACGACCGCGCGGTCGAGCACGGTCACCCGCCGATGGTCGGCGGCACGACCGGCAGCCCCGTCACGGGATCGACGGTCCGGCCTTCCTCGCCGAAGAGGGTGTCGGTGTCGAGCACGAACTTGCGCTGGTGCTCCTCGTCTTCCTCTTTTTTGCCACGACCGCCCGGCGCCATCCCGCCGGCCGCGCCGCTGCCCCGCGCGGCGGCCGTCCGCTCCGCCTCGGTGAACGCGCCCCCGGAACGGCCCGGTCCAAGCGCCCCGCCGGTCTGCTTTCCCGGCGCGCCACCGCGTCCCTCGCCGCCCGCGCCGTTGCCCAGACGCCCGACGCCGCCCGCACCCTCACCGACGGGGTTGCCCAACCGGCCGCCGGCGTACGGACCGCTGCCGTACGGGCCGACGACGTCACCCGCGCTGTTCCCGAGGCCGCCCAACCCGCCCGGACCGCCGAAGCCGCTCCCGGGATTGGCGCCGACGTTCCCCGCCCCACTCGCCCCGGGCAACGGCAGCGAACTCCACGGCGGCGGAGTGGCGCCCGCCGTGGTGGTTCCGTCTTCACCAGCACCAGCACCAGCACCAGCACCAGCACCAGCACCAGCACCAGCACCAGCACCAGCACCAGCACCAGCACCAGCACCAGCACCAGCACCAGCACCAGCACCAGCACCAGCACCAGGCGCGAGGGGACCGTTCGTGCCGCCCGCAGGACCGTTGTGCGGCTGAGCCCCAGCGCCCACGGACGCGGGACCGTGCGGACTCCCCGACGGTCGCCCAGCAGGCCCGCCGGCGTCCGGGGTGGGTGCCAGGGTGACGTCGCCGCCGTCGTAGGTGCCGATCTGGCCGTAGTCGTACTGGAGGCGGCTGGTGTTGGCCTGGGTCTGGCCGACGTAGCCGTTGTAGATGTCGAGGTTGCGCTTCGCGGTGTCGTTGTACGCCGTGACCGAGGACTCCATGTCCTGGTCCCACCAGGCCGCGCTATGCCCGGGCGCGAGATTCGGCCGTGACGGCATGGGGGTGAGCTGGTTTTTCATGCCCTCGTACAGCGAGGCGGCGTTGCCGATCTCGTTGCCGTTGTGCACAAACGTCTGGTTGGCCGCGATCGCCGACGTCCGGATCCGCTGGATCCGCGCGGCCGCCCCGTCCGCGCCCGCCCCGGTCCACGCGGACTCGAGCCGGCCGAGGATCTGCGTGAGGTCCTGCCCCACGGCGTCCTGGTCCGCGGCGATCTTGTTCGCCGTCCCGACGCCCTCGTGCCAGCTCCCCGAATTCCCGGCCAGCACGGCGCTCACGACATCCGGCACGGGCACGAGCTGCTGCCCCTGCTTGAGCACCGCGTCGATCTGCTCGAAGCTCACGAGCCGGCCTTCTGCTTCAACGTCGTGACCACATCATTGGCGGTCTCGGGGGCGATTGCGCAGGCATCCACCTTGCCTGCCTTCTGATCGCTGAGATTGGCGTGCACGTCGATCGACAGAGTGTCGGTGATGCCGACGCTCACTGCGCAGTAGCTCGGGTTCGGCTTGCCGTCGTCGGAGTAGGCCACGGCCGGGAAGCCCTGGATAGGTGGAAGTTCCTTCCAGACAGCCATCTGTGGCCGGGTGTTGGCGTAGTTGCCGCTGAGCCCGGTCTTGGGTTCGGTCACGTAGAACACGCCGATCTGGCCGCCGGTCTGCGAATTCGCCCAGTTGCACTCGGCGCCGATGCCGGGCAGGTGATCGGGTTTGCCCGCCACTGTGACGCCGATATTGACCTTGACCTGGTCTGGGGTGAGCGCGTCGCAGGCGCTGCCCGAGAGAACCGTGCTGGGCAACGGCGAGGCGACCTTGGGCGCACCTGCGTAGGGAGGTGTTTGGCTCGCCGGCGCTGCGGAGCTTGAGGGAGGTTGTGATGCCGGAGAAGGAGTTCCGGGCGTGTTCGGGCCCGAGCAACCTGCGGCCACGAAGGCCGCCGAGACGATGACAGTCATGGTGACAGTTCGCCGGCCCATCAGTATCTCCCCGCGGCTTTCTGGTCGACTTCGCTCACTGCGCCGGCTTGCGATTCATCGCTCGCTTCGGTCATGCCCAGGGCGGTTTTCAGTCGGCTGATCAATTCTGTCACATAGTGCAGCTGAAGATCGATGTGACCGCCACCGTAGGAGAGGGCTGCGGGTTGCCCAGTGGCATTGACCGTAAGCGCTTGTTGGTAGGTCATTGTGCCGGGATCGCGCGACGGTGGCGTGATGGCGCAGAGTGTCACGGCTTCGTTGTGCATGGCTGCCAAGCGTTCCCGCACGTTCTGCAGCCGCTCGACCAGCTGAGTCGCCTCGTCGCGTTGTAAGGCGAAGCCGCCTGAAGGAGGGGCGCCCGAGTCCATGACCGTGAACGCGATGGAGTCCCAAAGGCCCATTTAACCCGTTCTCCCCTTGGCGTTCACAACGGCCGACAGTTAGCACGGTAGCTGATCAGTCACGCTCCGCGGGACCATTCGCGGGAAATGCCCGAAACTAGATACAAAGGCTATAGACACAAATAACCTAGACATTCATTCTCTGGCGTTGAATGACCTGGACACCTTTAATCAATCCACCATGGCGAAAGATCCCCTTTCCGAGGCGACGCGGCTGCTCGGCGTGCGCGTGCGGTCGCGGCGGCAGGAGCTGGGGGTCAGCCAGGAGAAGCTCGCGGACGCGGCCGGGGTGCACTGGACGTTCGTCAGCCAGGTGGAGCGCGGGCTGCGGAACGTGAACCTGCACAACCTGCTCAAGTTCGCCGCCGGGCTCGACATCGATGCCGGTGAACTGGTCACCGGGTTGAAGGCGCCGGTCTCGGAGGCGGCCGAGTAGGTCTCGATGCAGCGGATGACGCCTTCCCTGCACTCAGCGAGGCGAAAGCGTCATCCGCTGCGTGCCGGCCCGTGGCCGGAGAGGCCGCCGCAAGGGGGTTAGGTCACGGGAAGATCACGAACGTTGTGTACGGTGTCCGTGATGCGAGGCGCCTCCGCAGAACTTCCGCTCGCCACCGGTGCGCTGCCGGTGGTGCTCGAGCGTGTCCGTCCGTGGCTGGCGCCGGCGGCGGCCGCGGTGGCGTCGGCGCTGGTGTTTTCGCTGGCCAGCAGCCATTTGATCGACGACACGTACATCACGCTTTCGTACGCGAAGAACCTCGCCTTCCACGGTCACTGGGGCCTGATCGAGCAGAGCACCGCCAACACCGCGACGTCGCCGCTGAACGTGCTCCTGCTCGCGGCCGTCACGGTTCTCGTGCGCGACCCCGTCACCGCGGCCGGGGTGGTCTTCGTGGCCGCGCAGGTGGTGCTGGTGCTCGGCCTGCGACGGCTGGCCACGCGCGCCGGGCTGCCCGCCGCCTTCACGCCGCTCGCGTTCGGGCTGCTGCTGGTGAACCCGCTGCTGATCTCGTCCGTCGGGCTCGAGGTGGTGCTGGGCGCGGCCGGATCGGTCTGGGTGATGGCCTACGCAGCCGAACGCCGCCCGGTCGCGCTCGGCCTCGCCGCCGGGCTGCTCACGCTGGTGCGGGTCGACCTGCTGCTCGTGGCGCTGGTGGTGTTCGCCGCGCGCCGGACGTTCTGGGAGGGGATCTGGCGCACCGCCTTCGCCGCGCTCGCGGTGACGCTGCCGTGGTTCGCGTTCAGCTGGTACGCGCTGGGCTCGGCGCTGCCGGACACATTGGTCATCAAGGTGGCACAAAGCCCGTGGGGGCCGTTCTCATTTGCCAACGGCCCCCTTCTCTATTGGCGTAATTTCCCCGCGGCCACAGCGATTTCCTTCCTGCCGCTGCTGCTCGCCCTCGCCGCGGGTCTGATGTGGACGGTCCAGTTCCGCCGCGGTTCCGCGGTCGCGAAGAAGATCGCGCCGTTCGCCGCGCTGGCCGTGGCGGGCGCGCTGCACTACGCGGCGTACTCCTGGCTCGGCGTCCCGCCCTACCACTGGTATTACGCGCCGAGCATCATCAGCGCGACGATCTTCCTGGCGGCCTGCGCGTGTGTGGTTCCGCCGCGGGTCCGCGTCGGCGCCGGCGTGGCCGCGGGGCTGGTCATCGCCGCCGCCGTCGCGCTGTACGTGCAGCCCGGCCTGCCCCGCCGGTTCGCGCCGATCACCAGCAACCACGCGGCATCCGACGAGTACCGCCGGATCGGCAGCCAGCTCGCGGGCCTGGTCAAGGGCCACACCGTGGAGAGCCCGGGGGAGGCCGGCGCGCTCGCGTACGCGTGCGGCTGCCGCCTGGTCGACCAGTTCTCCGACCGCGGCGCCGTCGACCCGGCGATCACCGAGACCAAGCGCCGCAGCGGGGAGCTGGGCCGCGCCCTGCTGGAGGCCAACTTCCACAACTTCGACCACAGCGTCGCGCCGACCAGCCCCGACCTCGTGCTGGCCACCACCCGCCAGGCGCCGCCGCCGTCCGCGCTGGCGAGCTGGACGATCGACTCGCCGTGGGTCGGCACCCAGCTGCTCTACCTGATCCCCGCCTCACAGGCGAGCTGACGCGGGCCGGGCGATCCGGTTGAGCGTTCCTTCGCGGAACAGCACGATCTGCGTGATCACCTGCAGCAGCACGAAGAAGACGATCCCCAGCACGGTGTCCAGCGCCGGCACGTCGTCCACCGGCAGCGAGTACGCCATGGTCACGCTGATGCCGCTGTGCACCAGCCCGCCGACGCCCCAGACCACGGCGAGCACCCGCCACGCGCGGCGGAACGACGGCCGCGAATCCCACGCCTCGTCCAGCCGCTCGCCCCGGCCGGGCAGCAGGGCGCGGGCCATCTCGTACGTCACCGGTCGGCGGCCGACGAACAGGCTCGCCAGCACCCACACCCCGCCCAGCGTGCTGAACCACGCGTTGCGAACCAGCAGCAGCCGGGCGTCGCCGGTCATCAGCGTGGTGACCAGCCCGACGGCGACGATCGCCAGCACGAACAGCCCCATGCCGTCCACCTTCCGGCGCACGACGGCGGTGTACAGCACCCGCAGCGCCGGCGGCAGGCCGCTCAGCACCAGCGCCCAGACGGACGGCACGCCGAACGCCCGCAGCAGGTAGTACCCGCCGAGCGGCGCCCCGATGTCGACGAGCAGCGCGAACAGTGATGACCGGAATTCCTTGCCCATGCGCCCAGTCTTCGATCGACGGCGCCCCGGAACCATCCGCAGCCCGGTCAACCGGCATCCACCGATCGGTTGACTACCAGCACAAAAAGACTCGTGAGTGTTTATGCCGGTTAGAACCGGCATAAACACTCACGAGTCAGTGGGGTGAGCTCAGATCGGCAGCTTCCGGAAGATCGGCCGCGGCACGTGCCGCAGCGCCGACATCACGAGCCGGAACTGCGCCGGGGCCCAGACCAGGTCCTTGCTGCGGCGGGCGGCGTCCACGGCGATGTCGGCCACCTGCTCGGCGGTCTGCGCCAGGGGGGCGTCCTTCAGCCCGGCCGTCATCTTGGTCTTCACGTGGCCCGGCCGGACCACGGTGACCTGCACGCCGTGCGGCGCGAGCGCCTCGCCGAGGCCCAGGTAGAACCCGTCGAAGCCGGCCTTGGTGGAGCCGTAGACGAAGTTCGAGCGGCGGACGCGCTCGCCGGCCACCGAGGACAGCGCCACGATCGTGCCGTGGCCCTGCGCCTTGAGCTTCGCGGCCAGCGCCACGCCCACCGACACGGCGGCCGCGTAGTTCACCGTCGCCGCCTCGACGGCCTTGGCGTGGTCCTGCCAAAGCTCCTCGGGGTCGCCGAGCAGGCCGAACGCGACCACGGCCACGTCGATGTCGCCACCGGCGAAGGCCTTCTCCAGCACGTCGGGGTGCGAAGCGGTGTCCTTGGCGTCGAACTCGACGGTCGACACCTCGGCGCCGCGGTCCTTGAGCCGCTGGGCCGCCGCGTCGAGCCGCGGCGAGGGCCGCGCGGCCAGCACGACCCGCAGCGGCTTCTCCGCGAGGTACTTCTCCGCGATCGCCAACGCGATGTCGGAGGTGCCGCCGAGCAGCAGCAGGGACTGGGGGTTGCCAACGGCGTCGATCACAGTGCGAGCCTCCGGCTCATGTCAGAGGCGAAAACGCCTTCAGGGTCAACGGCGGCGCGCGTCTTGCGCCATTCCTCGAGCCGCGGATACATCTTCTCGAAGGTCTCCGCCGAGGTCCGCGAGTCCTTCGCGGTGTAGAGCCGGCCGCCCGCGGCGAGCACGTCCTCGTCCAGCTCCAGGCAGAACCGGCTCAGGTCACCCTTGATCGGGAAGTCCACGCTGAGCATCCAGCCCGGCGTGGGCCACGACATGGGGGCCGGGTTGGCGTCGCCCATGCGCTTGAACACGTTGAGGAACGAGTAGTGCCCCGACCGCGAGATCTTCCGGCAGATGGCCTTGAACTGGTCCTCCGCGCCGAACGGCACCGAGAACTGGTACTGCAGGAAGCCCTTGGCCCCGTAGCCCCGGTTCCACTCACTGAGCATGTCCAGCGGGTGGTAGAACTGCGTCAGGTTCTGGATCTTGCCGCGCGCGCCGTTCTTGGGCACGGTCTGCTGCCACAGGTTGTTCATCATGGTCGAGGTCAGCTTGTTGACCAGCCCGCTGGGGAACACGTCGGGCAGCGTGAGCAGCTGCGGCGCGTCGAACTTCAACGGCTGGCTGCGCAGCTTCGGCGGCAGCTCGTCCAGCTTGGCGAGCGAGCCGCGGGAGAACGTGGCGCGGCCGAGGCGGCTGTCCGACGAGATCAGGTCCGGCACCGACATCGAGTAGTCGTAGTTCAGGTCCGAGCCGTCGGTGAACAGCGCGATCGTCTCGTCCAGGTTCGCCGTGCGGTCGGCGTCCACCAGGAAGTACGCGGACTCGGTCTTCTTCATCCGCACTGTGGCGCGGGTGATGATGCCGGTCAGCCCGATGCCCGCCACGGTCGCCCAGAACAGCTCGGCCTCGGGGCCCTCCGGGGTCAGCGTGCGCACCGTGCCGTCGGCGGTCAGCAGGTCCATCGACACCACGTGGTTGCCGAAGCTGCCCGCGGAGTGGTGGTTCTTGCCGTGGATGTCGTTGGCGATCGCGCCGCCGATGGTCACCTGGCGCGTGCCCGGCAGGACCGGGACCCACAGGCCGTGCGGCAGCGCCTCGCGCATCAGCTTGTCGAGGCTGACGCCGGCGTCGAGGTCGACCAGGCCGGAGTCGGGGTCGATCGAGTGGATGCGGTCCAGCGCGGTCATGTCGACGACCAGGCCGCCGGCGTTCTGCGCGGGGTCGCCGTACGAGCGGCCGAGGCCGCGCGCGATGACGCCGCGGGGGCCGGCCGAGGCGACCGCCTTGGCGATGGCGTCGACGTCGCGCGTGGTCAGGACGTCGGCGACGGTCCCGGCGGTGCGGCCCCAACCGGTGAGCGTGCGACGCTGTGTCTCGGGTGTATGGGTCACGCGACCAGCGTAGCCACGCCGAAGACCGCCCGGAACGTGGCCCTGAAGTGACCGCTTCTACACTTTGCGAATCAAGGCACAAGCGTCCGAGCGTCAAAGTCGACACGGACTTGGACATCCAAAGACAACGACGCCCCAAGCCGACGAGGTATTCCAGTGGTGGCTACAGAACCGCAGAGTGAGACGACGGTGCCGGCACCGTCGGGCCCCGGTCTGCTCGGGCAGCTCATCCGCTTCGGCCTGATCGGCGGGTTCTGCGCCCTCCTGGACCTGGGCACGTACTCGCTGCTCAGGGCCGTCGGGATGGATGCCGTCCCCTGGGTCACCGTGGCCCGCGCGATCAGCTTCATCGTGGGCACGACCACGGCGTTCTTCCTCAACCGCCGGTTCACCTTCTCCGGCGGCCGCCGCGAGGGCGGCACGCAGGTCGGCAGCTTCGTGCTGCTGTACGCGGTGACCTTCTTCGTCGCGGTCGGGATGAACCAGTGGATGCTGCACCTGCTTCCGGAGTCGGCGTGGAAGGCCACGCTCGGCTGGGTCGTGTCACAGGCGACGGCGACCGTGATCAATTTCGTCATGCTCAAGTGGGTCGTGTTTCGTGAGCGGCCGGTAAAGGAGAACTGAGTTCTATGCCCGGTAAAGCAGCCCCGGTCGCCGAGGCGGCCCCCGCAGGCGAGACCCGGTTCGCGGAGCACGCACCCGAAGGCCGGCTGACGGCCCAGCGCGGCCTGTACGCGGGCCCGGCGCCGATCGTCAGCAAGGACCTCTACGCCGAGCTCGAGTGGGGCTCCGCGGTGCGGGACCGCGGAGGGATCAGCGTCGAGCCGTCGTCCAAGGTCTCCGGCAACACCTACTTCGGCCGCTTCCCGGCCAGCTACTGGCAGCGCTGGACCACGGTGACCGAGGTCTCCGTCGAGGCCGTGGTTTCCGGCGACGGCATGCTGAAGGTCGGCGCGTCCGACCTCGAGGGTGACGCCCGCGTGGTGGCCGCCGAGGCCGTCGCCGGCGCCAAGGCCAAGAAGGTGACGCTGAGCGCGAAGCTGGACAAGTTCCACGACGGTGGCGCGCTGTGGCTCGACCTGGAGACCGAGGGCGGCCAGTCGCTGCGCGTCGAGCAGGTCCGCTGGACCGTCGACGCCCCGGCGAAGATCCGCCCGACCGCCGTCACCATCTGCACCATGAACCGCGCCGACGACTGCCTGAAGAACCTGCAGGCGCTCGCCGCGGACGTGTCCTCGCTGGACACGCTCGACGCCATCTACGTCGCCGACCAGGGCACCGACCTGGTCGAGTCGCGGGACGGCTTCGCGCAGGTCGCGAAGGACCTCGGCGACAAGCTGCACTACATCAAGCAGCCGAACCTCGGCGGCGCCGGCGGCTTCACCCGCGGCCTGTTCGAGGTGGCCGGCCACACCGCCACCGAGCACGCGAACGTCCTGTTCATGGACGACGACGTGCTGCTCGAGCCGGACCTGGTCGTCCGGATGACCGCGTTCTCCAACCGCGTGGCCAACCCGGTCATCGTCGGCGGCCAGATGCTGAACCTGCTGCACCCGAACCAGCTGCACGTCGGCGCCGAGTACGCCCGGCTGAACACGCTGGAGCCGGGCCAGCCGGTGCAGCACTCGCTGTCCACGGCCGACCTGCTGGGCGTCGACGAGGACAGCCTCAAGCCCAACCGCCAGGAGCGCCGCCTCGACGCCGGGTACAACGGCTGGTGGTCGTGCCTGATCCCGTACGAGGTGGTCAAGGCCATCGGCTACCCGCTGCCGTTCTTCTTCCAGTGGGACGACGCCGAGTACTCCTACCGGGCCCGCGAGTACGGCTTCCCGACCGTCACGCTGCCGGGCGCCGGCGTGTGGCACGCGGACTTCCACTGGAAGGACTGGGACGAGTGGCACCGGTACTTCAACCTGCGCAACTCGATCATCACCGCCGCGCTGCACTCGCCGTTCAACCTGAACCTGCTCTCGCGGGTGCTGCTCGCGCAGCTGGTCCGGTACCTGCTGGGCATGCAGTACGGCCTGTCGGCCACGCTGATCAAGGCCGTCGAGGACTTCCTCGAGGGGCCGGAGGTCCTGCGTGACGGTGGCGTCGCGGCGATGAAGGAGATCCGCCGGATCCGCGAGCAGTACCCGGAGACCAAGCGGCACAAGGCGACCGACGTCCCGGGCATCGCGTCCAACGACATCGGCATCATCAACAGCGCGCCGCGGCCCAGCATGCAGCGGCTGGTGCTGATCAAGCGCGTGCTCGACCGCGTGCTCGGCCGCAGCCGCTTCGGGCTCGGCGCGGTGCCGATCGACGAGGCGCACTGGTGGCACATCGCGCTGTTCGACACGGCCGTGGTCACGGACGCTTCGCAGGAGGGCGTGCGCGTGCGCACGTACGACAAGGTGAAGATGTTCGAACTCGCCAAGCGCGGCGCGAAGACGATCCAGCGGCTGCGCAAGGAAGGCGCGGGGGTGCAGGAGCAGTACAAGCGCGCCATGCCCGAGCTGACCTCGCGGGACAACTGGAAGCGGCTCTACGAGCTGTAACCAAAGCTTTTCGCTGAAGGCCACCCGCCCTCGTGGGTGGCCTTCAGTGCGTTCCGGCCCGGTTCGCGAGAGTTTGGGTAGCTTGATTCTTGTGACGGATCTGGTGGCCCGAGCCCGCGCCCTCGCCGACGACCTGCTGTTCCCGGCCGCGACCGAAGTGGACCGGACGGGGGTCGTGCCGCGATCGCATTTCGACGCACTCGCCGCGGCGGGCCTCTACGGAGTGGCCGCTCCCGCCGCGGCCGGCGGCCCCGGCCTGGCTCTGTCCGAACTGGTCGCGGTGATCGAGGCGCTCGCCGGTGGCTGCCTGAGCACGACGTTCACCTGGATCCAGCACCACGCCCTCGTCGTCGGCCTGGCCGGGACCTCGAACGCCGGGCTGCGCGCGAAGTACCTGTCCGGCCTGATCGCGGGCGACCTGCGCGCGGGCGTCGCGTACACCGGGGTGATCCCGACGCCGCCGCGCGTGCGCGTCAAGCCCGTCGACGGCGGCTATCGCTTCGACGGCGAAGCCCCCTTCGTCAGCGGTTGGGGCGGCATCGACCTGTTGCAGCTCTCCGGCCGTGACGGCGACACGGTGGTCAGCGTGGTGGTCGAACCGGTCGCCGAGCCGAGCCTCATCGCGCGTCCGCTGGAACTGACGGCCGCCCAGGGAACGGCGACCGTCCAGCTCGACCTGGACGGCTACTTCGTTCCCGCCGAGCGCGTGTTCGCCCAGCAGTCGTACGCCGATTTCGTCGGGAGCAAGACCTTCGCCTCCCGCCTCAGCGGCTGCGTGGCCCTGGGCCTGGCCGAACGCTGCGCCCGCCTGCTCGTGGACGCGGGCGAGGACCAGGCCGCGGAGACGCTGCGCGCCGAGCAGGACCTGGTCCGCACCCGGCTCGACGCCGCCCTGACCGACCCGCCGACCCTCCCGGCGGCCCGCGCCGCGGCGAGCGACCTGGCCTACCGCAGCGCCGGCGCGCTGGCCGCCGCCACCGGCAGCCGCGCCATCCTCAGCGGCTCCCACGCCGCCCGGCTCGTCCGGGAAGCGACCTTCGTGCTGGTGGCCGCCAGCCGTCCGGACATCCGGGCGGAGCTGATCGGGCTCGCGCTCCGGTAGCGACGCGTCACCCGGTCAGGCCGAACCGGCTCTTGCGGCTGAGGTCGTCGATGTAGGCGGCGGCGACGTGGGCGAAGTTCACCGACACGGTGTTGCCGTCCTTCGTCTGTACAGAGTGGACGCCGCCGTGCTTGAGCAGGTCTGGGATCTTTTCTTGCACGGCAACGGATTCCTCGGCCGCCAGGGGGAACAGCAGCGGCTCTCCGCCGGCGGCGAGGTGGAGGACGAGCGCGGACTTGGGATCTGCCATCTCCCCATGGCACCAGCGTGTGATCACGGCGGCAAGCGGGTTCGCTGAGGGCAGAGCAGTTGACCGTCGGCCTGCAGCGCGGCGCGGGCGTCGGATACGGTTCCCTCGCCAACCGGACCAAGGGCAAGGGATGGGCGATGCCGTATTCGTTCTCGCTGTCGCTGGCGGCGGTGGACCTCCTGCTCGAACAGCTTTCGCTCGGCCGGGCGCCGGTGCCGTTCGTGGTCCCGCACGTGGGCACCACCACCGAGCAACGGCTGCAGGTCCGCGAGGCCGTGCACCGCGACCTCGACGGCCGGGGCCTGATCCGCCGCGGCCGCCTGGACGACGACGTGGAGCTGGCGCTGGCTACGTTCGCCCGCTCCGACCTCGCCGTGACCGCGGCCGCCAAGCTGGACGGTGAGCAGCTCTTCGCGCGCGTGGCGACCAACGGTGCGTACGCGGTGCTCGTCAAGCGAGACGGCAACCTGCTCGTCTTCGAAGAGACCCGGCCGACCGGCATCGTCCCGGCGATCGTCGACCTGCTCCCGCTGACGCCCGCCGCGCCCGGCCAGTCCGTGACCATCGCGCGGCCGGTGAAGCAGGCTCGTCGCAGCAGCGAGGGATACAACCCGTTCGCGGGCGTCGAGGCGCCGCGCGCGCACAACCCGCAGCTGCGCGCCGTCGAGCGGATCTTCGAGAAGCCGCGGACGAGCGTCGGCGAGTTCACCGTGCACGTGCGGGGCGGCAACGGCCGGGAATCGACCCTGCCGCCGCTCGCCTGGTTCGACACCGAGGCCGGCCGCTACCTGCTCAGCACCCGCGACGCGAACGACGGCCAGCGCTGGCTCACCTACGCCCCGGCCGACAACGCGCGCCTCGCCCAGCAGCTGTACACGCAGCTCGAGGGCTATTCCTGAAACGGCTGACCGGGGCGTCGAAGGTCAGTAGACTGCCGGGCATGAGCTCTGTGGCGGACCCTGGACAGGCGACCAGCGCACTCGAGGCCGGCGGGCTGAACTCGCAGGCGATCACGGCCGTCACGGCCGAGACCAGGAAGCTGGTCGACGCCGCGAAGTCCGGTGGTTTCACCATCTCCGGCGAGGCGCTCGGCGACCTGCGCAAGGCGCTGACCGACATGGCCACCCGGCTGGACCACATGAAGGCGGAGACGCAGCTGCTCGCTTCGGCGCCGCAGCTGGGCAGCCACCCGTACGGCCAGACCGTCGCCGCGCACGACCGCAAGGGCGGCGCCGACGCCACCGGCTCGGCCACCGTGGTGCTGGAGCAGTTCGGCCAGGTGCTCAAGGACGCCGACGAGGCGCTCGCCCGCGCCGCCGGCGTCTACACCGAGAACGAGGGCCAGGCCTTCGACGCCTCGAAGGCCCGGCACTGACGGATGCCGAAGCCCGCCACTCACGCTGCCCGGAGGGGATCCGCATGACCACGAACACCGAGGGCCAGACCGGCGCCCCGAGCGTCCACCCGACCGCTGTCCACAGCGGCGAGAGCGGGCACGTCCAGGGCCTGAACCCGTCCGACGCCGACTACCTCGGCCACGACCACGAGCAGCTGAAGAGCTTCGTCGAGACGAACCTCGACGCCCGCCAGGTCGCCGACGTCTCCACCGCGTACCTCGACCTGCACAAGGCCTTCGAGGACTTCGCCACGCAGCTGAACGAGGCCGTCGCCAAGTCGAAGGGCTCCTGGGAGGGCGAGGCGGCGACGAACGCGCAGGCCTACTTCACCAGCCTCGGCAAGTGGGCCGACGTCAACTCGCAGAACGCGAAGCTCGCGTCGGAGACCATCGGCGACCAGGGCACCGCGGCGCAGGACGCCAAGAACGCGATGACCGAGCCCGTCCCGTTCAACTGGGACGAGGAGTTCGACTCCTGGGCCACGGCGAACCCGCTCACCATGGGCGACACCATCGACAAGTCGCTGCAGAAGCAGCAGGACAGCCGGTCCGCCCACGAGCAGGCGGCCGAGACGATGTCCGGCTACGACAAGTCGCTGTACGCGGCGGCGTCCAAGCAGCCGGTGTTCGCCGAGCCGCCGAAGTTCGGCGTCAGCGGCTCCGCGAAGCCGGACGTCGTGCTGCCTTCCAGCAACGTTTCGGTCGACCAGCACCACGGCACCGGCGGCGACACGGGCAGCAGCGTGAGCATCCCGGGCGGCGGCGGTGCCGCGGTCGCCGGCCACGCCGCCGCGACGGTCAACGGGCCCGGCCAGATGACCGGCTCCGGCCACCTGCCGGTCACCGACAACGGCACCACCACGGCCAGCGCAGTCCCCGCGGCCGGCCAGCAGCAGGGCGGCAACCAGGGCGGGTCCTCGGCCGCCGGCATGGGCATGGGCGCGATGCCGATGGGCGGCATGGGCGGCGGCGGCTTCGGCGGCGAGTCGGAGCACGAGACCAAGGTCGGCCGCGGCGGCGGCTCCTTCGGCCCCGGCCAGGGCGTCCCGGAGGCCAACCCGGGCGCCGGCTCGGGCGGCGCGGCGCGACCGGGCGGCATGGGTGCCGCTGAAGCGGCTGCGGGCCGGGGCATGGGCGGCGCGCCCGGCCGTCCCGGCATGGGCGCGGCGGACTGGCGCAGCGAGGGCGACGACGGCCGGGACGGCTCCGGCTTCCTCGAGGAAAGCGACCCGGACGACCTCTTCGGCTCCGGCCTGCGCAGCGCGCCGCCGGTCATCGGCGAGTAGCCGCCGGGCCGCCGGTCTTCGGCGGGTAGCGCCCCAATGTGGCGTTGGTTGCTCCAGCCCTGCCCCACCACCACCCTCAACGGAGGCGCTCCGCGCCCAGCCCCGATTCCACGCACCGAACGCCACATTGGGTGCTCCAGCCCTGCCCCACCGCCACCCTCAACGGAGGCGCTCCGCGCCCAGCCCCGATTCCACGCACCGAACGCCACATTGGGGCGCTTCAGGCCGGGCCGGAAGCTGCAAGCCCGGCCGGAAGCGGCGTCAGTAGCGGTAGAACTTCTCCGCACGACCCTGCCGCACCAGTTTGAGCCACTGCAGGAACGCCTTCGGGTCCCGCTTCACGCCCACGAAGTACAGGCCGAACCGCAGCACCTCGAGCGCGCCGATCTTGCGCATCCCGGGCTGGGACAGCAGGTATCCGCGGTTGCGGTAGGTGTAGTAGCGCTTGACCTCGTTTTCCGGGTCCTGCGCGTGGAATTTGCCGCCCAGCATCGGCTTGAACTCGTCCGAGCCGTCCGGGTGCAGATAAGTGGTGCGCAGTGAGGTGCCGAACGGCAGCCCCGAGCGGACCAGCCTGCGGTGCAGTTCCACCTCGTCGCCGCGGAAGAACAGGCGGAGGTCGGGCACGCCGGTGACGTCCAAAGTGGACGCACGGAACAGCGCGCCGTTCATCAGTGACGCGATGCCGGGCAGGAAGTCCGTGCCCAGCTCGGCCGAGGACCGCTTCCAGGTCAGGCCGCGGCGCAGCGGGAAGGCCAGCTGGGCCGGCGCGTCGATGTTCGCCACCACCGGCGAAACCTCCGCCAGGCCGCGCTTTTCGGCTTCCTCCAACAGGATCGCGAGCACGTTCTCGTCGGCGGGGCGGCCGTCGTCGTCGGCGAGCCAGACCCACTCCGCGCCCATCGACAGCGCGTGCAGCATGCCCAGCGCGAACCCGCCGGCGCCGCCGAGGTTCCGGTGCGAGGGCAGGTACGTGCACGGCAGCGGGTACGACTCGACGACGTCGCGGGCCGACTGGTCCGGCCCGTTGTCGACCACGACGAGGTGGTCGACCGGGCGCGTCTGGGCCGCGATGATCTTCAGCGAGTCCGCGAGCAGCTCCCGCCGGTGGCGGGTGACCACGACACCGACGACGGCGCCTTCGGGTAACTGCTGCGTCTCGCCGGCCATCACACGCCGCCGTTCTTGACCGCCGCCGGCTCGATGCCGAGCCGCTCCAGGCCTTCCTGGCTCATGTTCTCGAACGGGTCCCGGCCCTTGTACGCGGTCAGCACCTCACGGAGCGAGCCCTGCTGCTTCACGTGGCCCTCGTCCATCCAGATGGCGGTGTCGCACAGCTCCATCAGGAACTCGTCGGAGTGGTTGGCGAACACCAGGATGCCGGAGCGCTTGACCAGGTCCTTGAGCCGGTCGCGGGCCTTGTTCAGGAACGCCGCGTCGACCGCGCCGATGCCCTCGTCCAGGATCAGGATCTCCGGGTCGATCGAGGTGACCACGCCCAGCGCCAGCCGCACCCGCATACCGGTGGAGTACGTGCGCAGCGGCATCTGCAGGTAGTCGCCGAGCTCGGTGAACTCCGCGATGTCGTCGACCCGCTTCTCCATCTCCTTGGCGCTCATGCCGAGGAACAGGCCGCGGATCAGGATGTTCTCGATGCCCGAGATCTCCGGGTCCATGCCGATGCCGAGGTCGAACACCGGCGCGATCCGGCCGGTGATCCGGGACGAGCCGCGGGTGGGCTCGTAGATCCCGGCGAGCAGCCGCAGCAGCGTGGACTTGCCCGCGCCGTTGTGGCCGACCAGGCCGACGCGGTCGCCGTCCTTGAGCGAGATCGACACGTCGTGCAGCGCCTCGATGATCGGCACCTTCTGGTCGGTGCCGATCTTGCCGCCGACCTTGCCGAGCACCCGCTTCTTCATCGACCGCGTCTTGGCGTCGAAAATCGGGAAGTCGACGTACGCGTTGTGGACGTCAATGCTGACCATGTGTCACACCCAATACGAGACGCGGGAGCGGTAGTTGCGCATGGCGACGAGCGCCAGTGCCCAGCCGACGATCGTGAGCCCGCCGACGATGGCCCAGCTGGTCCAGCTGACGGCCTGGCCGATCAGCGGGGCGCGGGTCACCTGCATGTAGTGGTAGAGCGGGTTGGCCTTGATGACCGGGAGGATCCAGTCCAGTTTCTGGCGCGAGCCGCCGGTCATCAGCTGGTCGACCGGCCAGACGATCGGGGTGCCGTAGAACATCAGCTGGATCAGCGAGTTGATCACCTGCGGGATGTCGCGGAAGCGGGTCGAGATGATGCCCAGCAGCAGCGCGGCCCAGCACGCGGTGAGCGCCAGCAGGATGAAGCCCGGGATGGCGAGCAGGATGTTCCAGCTCAGCCCCGGGTGGCAGAACAGGCCCGGCGCGCAGGCCCCGGGCGGGAAGCCTTCCTTGCTGCCCAGCGAGTACGGCTTGTCCAGCGCGCTGAAGAAGATGATCATCAGCACCACGTAGACGATCAGGTTGTGCGCCAGCAGCAGGATCTGGCGCCAGACCGTGCGCAGCACGTACACGCTCAGCGGCGCGGGGAGCTGTTTGATCATCCCCTCGTTCGCGATGAACGTCTCCATGCCCTCGCTCAGGCAGCCCTGGATGAAGCCCCAGATGATGAAGCCGGTGGAGAGGTAGGGCAGGAACACCTGGATGGGCGTGTTGAACAGCTGTGAGTACAGCAGGCCGAGGCCCAGCGCGATGACGCCCTGGCTGATGGTGATCCAGAACGGCCCGATCACCGAGCGGCGGTAGCGCTGCTTGATGTCCTGCCACCCCAGGTGGGTCCACAGCTCGCGGGCGGCGAGACCCTCCCTGATGTCGGTGATCGCCTTGGAGAACGTCTTGCGGTCCGACGCAGGCGGTACCGGCGTCGGAACCTCGGCTTCGGCTACGTGAACCGTGCTGGTCGCATGCACGAGGACGAGGGTACCGATGGGATGCGGCGCCCTCGGGCCGCCCCGGCCCAGCCACTGCGCGAACCGGGCGATACGGCAGTGGGCACAAGGTGTGTCCTGGTACTTTCTTGCCTTATGACTGCTGCTCTCAGTGCGGCGAGCTTGATGGTCGATCTTCTCGCGGCGTACGCCGACCGGTCCGACCCACAGTCGGTGGCAGTGGTGGGCAACCAGCCGCTGCCGCCGGACCCGGCGCGCGCCAAGGCCGTGGACGACTGTGACCTCGTGATCCGGGTGAACGGCTTCATTGTCGACGAACCGGACGGGCCCGAGACCACCGGCCGCAAGGTGCACGTGGTGGTCTTCAACCGCGCGCTGCGCGCCACCCCGCACGTCTTCCGCGACTACCGCCGGCGGCTGTACCTGCTGGTCGAGCCGGGGCGGCTGCACTGGGAGCCCGAGGCGGTCCCGGGCTGGTGGCCCGCGGACCTCGGCCCGGTCCCGGTGTCGAACCGCGACGTGGTGCTGCCGCTGTCGGACGAGCTGGGCCTGCCTTCGCGCACGGAGCCGACCTGGTCGACCACCGGCACGCTGGCCGCCTGGATCGCGCGGACCTCGTTCCCCGACGCGCAGCTGGTCCTGACCGGGTTCTCCTTCATCGACAACCCGGAGCAGACCGCCTGGGAGCACGCGGCCGGCGATTCCTGCATCGTGGGCCCCGAACACCAGATCGCCGCGGAGGGCAGGCTGCTCGACTCGTGGACGAAGACCGGAAACACCGTTCTCCTGCGCTGAGCGCACTCCGTAAACCCCTAAGGAACCGTTCCCCATGGCAGTTCAGAAGATCCGCTCCGGCTTGATCGGCCGGTTCGCCCGGCTCATCGACTTCCGCATCGAAGAGCGGACGCGCGACGTCATCCGTGAGCTGAACCACCGCGTCAACGAGCTGGAGCACGCGACCGCCGACCACCGGCGCCGGCTCGACGGGGCCGAGAAGAGCCTCGGCGACGCACAGGGCGACCTGCGCTGGACGCGCGCCGAGCTCGACCGGATCATCCCGCACATCGCCGCGCAGGAGGCGCAGCTGGAGACGCTGCGGGAGTCGCTGGTGCTGGTGCCGCGCGCCGATTCCGCCGAGACGGCCGAAGCGCGTTCGCTGATCGAAGAGATCCAGCGCCAGCACTCGCAGATCCGCATCCGGCTCGCCGGGATCGCCCGGTACGAGGACCGGTTGCGCCGCCTCGAAGAGGACCACCTGGCGCCGTCGGTCGCTGAATGACCAACCTGCGCCGAGCGGGCGACGGTGACCTCGAACGGATTCGGCTCTGGCGCAACCACCCCGATGTTCGGCGGGTGAGCTTTACCACCCACGAGATCGGTGCCGAGGAACATCGCGCGTGGTTCGCTTCCGTACGCGACGACGAAACCCGGCGAGTGCTGGTCTACCTGCACAAAGATGTGCCTGCCGGGGTCGTGCTGTTCAGTGATGTCACCTCGGCCGGCAGCGCCGAGTGGGCGTTCTACCTCGATGGCGACGGTCTGGGGCGCGATTTGCTGGCGGCCTGGATGCGGCTGGAGCGCGAGGCCGTGGACTACGCCTTCGAGGAGCTCGGTCTCGAGGTGCTGGGAGGTGCCACTTTGGCCGACAACCGCCAGGTTCTCCAGCTGCACCGCCGTTTCGGCTTTACCGAGGTGCGCAGGTATGTTCGGGAGGTCGACGGTGTGCCTCGCGAAGTGGTTTGGACGGAGCTGCGCGCCGCCGACTACCGAGCCAGGAAGTCCAGGAAGCAGAGGTAGCCGCGCAGGATGACCGCCACTGAAGTTCGTATCGGCGACCACACGCTCGGCCCGGACCGCCCGCCGTTCGTGATCGCCGAGATGTCCGGCAACCACAACGGGGACCTCGACCGCGCGCTGGCGATCGTGGACGCGATCGCCGACGCCGGCGCGCAGGCGGTCAAGCTGCAGACCTACCGGCCGGACACGATCACCATCGACGTCGACGGCCCGGAGTTCCGGATCGGCGACTCGCATTCCCTGTGGGGCGGGGAAAACCTCTACAAACTGTACGAAAAGGCGCATACCCCGTGGGAGTGGCACGAGCCGATCTTCGCCCGCGCCCGATCGCGCGGCCTGGAGGTGTTCTCCAGCCCGTTCGACCCGACGGCCGTGGAGCTGCTGGAATCGCTGGACGCGCCGGCGTACAAGATCGCCTCCTCGGAGATCGTCGACCTGCCGCTGATCGAGCTGTGCGCGCGCACCGGGAAGCCGCTGGTCATCTCGACCGGGATGGCGAGCGTCGCGGAGATCGACGCGGCCGTGCGCACCGCCCGTGACGCGGGCAACGACCAGCTGATCGTGCTCGGCTGCACGGCGAGCTACCCGGCGTCGCCGTCGGAGAGCAACCTGCGTGGGCTGCCGGTGCTGGCGGGAGTGACGGGGACCCTCATCGGGCTTTCGGACCACACGCCGGGCATCGGGGCTCCGCTGGCCGCGGTCGCGATGGGCGCGGTCGCGATCGAGAAGCACGTGACGCTGGCCCGCGGGGACGGCGGCGTCGATTCGGAGTTCTCGCTGGAGCCCGCCGAACTGGCTTCGCTGGTGGTGGAGAGCCACCGCGCGTGGGAGGCGCTCGGCCGGGCCGTGATCGGCCCGCGCGAGAGCGAGAAGGAGGGCCTGCGTTTCCGGCGCTCGCTGTACGTCGTGGCCGATGTCCGTGCGGGTGACCTGGTGACGACTGACAACGTCCGGTCGATCCGGCCTGCGGGCGGGCTCGCTCCGGCGGAGATCACCACGGTGCTGGGCCGCACGTTCCGCGTGGACGCTGCGCGGGGCACGGCGCTGACCTGGGACCTGATTTAGGACTCGTGAGTGTTCATGCCGGTTAGAACCGTCATGAACACTCACGAGCCCTACACCTCAGCCCCCGAAAAAGCCGCGCACCCCGTCCAGAACCCGGTCCACGTCCGCGTCCGCCAGCGTCGGGAACAACGGCAGCGAAAGCTCCTGCTCGTAGTACGCCTCGGCGTTCGGGCACAGGCCGCGCCGGTAGCCGAGGTCTTCGAACACCGGGTGCCAGTACGCGGGGATGTAGTTGACCTGCACGCCGATGCCGAGCCCGCGCAGGTGGTCGAACAGCGCCCGGCGGCGGCCTTCCAGCACCCGCAACGGGTACAGGTGCCATGCGGGGTCCGCGCCTTCGCGGGATGGCGGGGTCAGGAGTCCGTCGACGTCGGCCAGCGCGGTGTTGTAACGCGCGTGGATCTCGGCGCGGCGCTTCTTGAACTCCGCCAGGCGTTTGAGCTGGCTGCTGCCGAGTGCGCACAGCACGTCCGGCAGCCGGTAGTTCAGGCCGAACTCGTGCACCTCCTGGTGCCAGCCGCCCTCGTCCGGGGTGCGCTGCCGGGCCTTGTCCCGGACCAGGCCGTGGTTGCGGAAGCCCTGGGCCCGCGCCAGCAACTCCGGCGACGCGGTGACGACCGCGCCGCCCTCGGCGGTGGTGAGGTTCTTGGTGGGGAAGAAGGAGAACGTGGTCAGGTCGGCGATCGAGCCGACCGGGCGGCCCAGCCAGGTGCCGCCGATCGAGTGCGCGGCGTCCTCCAGCAGCAGCGCGCCCGCGTTGTGCGCGATGTCGGCCAGCGCGTCCAGCTCCGCGGGGTGCCCGGCGTAGTCGACGGCGGCGACGACCTTCGTCCGCTCGGTCACGGCGGCCGCGGCGGCGTCCACCGCGAGGTTGCCGGTGTCCGGCTCGACGTCGGCGAAGACTACCTTCGCGCCGTGCAGCGCGGCGGTGGCCGCGGTGGCGACGAAGGTCATCGGCGAGGCCACCACCTCGTCACCGGGCTTGATCGCGGCCGCGGCGTACGCGACGTGCAGCGCCGCCGTGCCCGAGGTGACCGCGACGGCCGGCGCGCCGCCGGTGTGCTCGGCCAGATCGGCCTCGAATTTGGTCACCGCGGGCCCGGTGGTCAGCCAGTCGCCGCGCAGCACCTCGGTGACGGCGGCGATGTCCTCTTCGGTGACGGACTGGCGGCCGTAGGGCAGGAAAGCGTTGCCGTCAGGCATATTGCTCGACCAGTTCGCGCAGTTCGTCCGCTTCGAGCCAGAGGTCGTTGCTGTCCGAGCGGTAGGCGAAGCCCTCGGGCATCGGCCGGCCATCGGACGGCGGCTCGTAGCCCCAGCCCGCGAGGTGCGGCTGGACCACGTAGCGGTCGGGCAGCTGCACCGTCCGGCGCGCGTCGTCCGGGGCGATCATCTCCTCGTGCAGCTTCTCGCCCGGCCGCACGCCGACCTCGTGCATCGGCGAGCCCGGCGCGATGGCCTGGGCCAGGTCGACCAGCCGCATGCTCGGGATGCGCGGCACGTACAGCTCGCCGCCGTGCATCTGGTCGAACGAGTCGACCACGAACTGCACGGCCTGCGGCAGCGTGATCCAGAACCGGGTCATGTCCTTGTGCGTGATCGGCAGCGACTCGCCCTGCTCGGCGAGCTTGCGGAAAAACGGGATCACACTGCCGCGCGAGCCCATCACGTTGCCGTAGCGCACCACGGAGAACCGAGTGGGGCGCGCGGCCGCGTAGTGGTTGCCGCTGATGAACATGCGGTCGGCGCACAGCTTCGTGGCGCCGTACAGGTTGATCGGGCTGGAGGCCTTGTCGGTCGAGAGCGCGACGACCTTCTTCACCCCGGTGTCGATCGCGGCCTCGATGACGTTCTGCGAGCCCATCACGTTGGTCTGCACGAATTCGAACGGGTTGTACTCGCCGGTGTCCACCTGCTTGAGCGCGGCGGCGTGCACCACGTAGTCGACGCCGTGCATGGCGCGCTCGAGGCGGCGGCGGTCGCGCACGTCGCCGATGAACCAGCGCAGCCGCGGGTCGTCGTCGAACAGCTGGCGCGCCTCGTACTGCTTGAGCTCGTCGCGGGAGAGCACGACCAGCCGGCTGGGGTTGAGCTCGGCCAGGGCATGGGCGATGAACGCCTTGCCGAAAGAGCCGGTCCCGCCGGTGAGCAGGATGCTGGAGCCATCCAGCTCGGACATCGGTGACCTCCGCGTTTCGGGGTTCTTGGTAACGGCGCTGTCGCCGCAGGCCATCATGTCACCCATGCGTGATGGCCTCGGCGTCAACGCCGTGATCCAGGCCCGGTCCTCCTCGACGCGGCTGCCGGGCAAGGTGCTGCGGCCGCTCGCCGGGCGCAGTGTGCTCGGCTGGGTGGTGCGCGCGGCGGCGTCGGCACCTGGCGTCGACCAGGTCGTGGTGGCCACTTCGGACGCCGCGGACGACGACGCCGTGGCCGAGGAGGCTTCGCGGTGCGGGGCGCTGGTGGCGCGCGGGCCGCTCGACGACGTGGTCGCGCGCTTCGGCGTGGCACTGGCCCAGTACCCGGCGGACGCGGTGATCAGGCTCACCGCCGACTGCCCGCTGGTGGACCCGGCGCTGATCGGCCGGCTGGCCGCGGTGTGGCGCGCGGAGCCGTCTCTCGATTACGTCAGCACGACGCTGGTCCGGACGTTGCCGCGCGGCTTCGACGCGGAGCTGGTGCGCGCGGGGGTGCTGGCCGAGCAGGTCGAGTCCGCTTCGGGGCCGGACCGCGAGCACGTGACGTCGGCGATCTACCGGCAGCCTTCGCCGTACTCGTGCACCGGCGTGGTGGTCAGCCCGCCGGCCGAGGACCTGCGGGTGACCCTCGACACCGCCGAGGACTGGGAGCTGATCTCGGCGGTCGTCGCGGAGCTGGGCGATCGGCCGGGGGAGTGGCGCTCGGTCGTGTCGCTGCTGCGCTCACGGCCGGATCTCGTGGCGCTGAACGCACACGTCGAGCAGAAGAAGGTCGGCCAGTGAGGCTGTTGCTTCGCGCCGACGCCTCTCCGACGATCGGCGCGGGCCACATCTCGCGGGTTGTCGCGTACGCGGAGCGCGCGGTGTCTCGCGGCTGGGAGGTGGCCTTCGCCGGAGACACGGACAACGCGGAGTGGCTGGCTTCGCGCTTCTCCGAGCTGTCGGTTACGCGGCTGCCGGTGTCTCCGTTGGCATCGCTGGCTTCCGGGTTCGACGCGGTCCTCGTGGACCACTACGGACTGGGCGACGTGCGGGCCGAAGTCAACGCCGCCGGCGCCGTACTGGTGTCCATCGAGGACGACACCTTCGGCCGACGGCCCGCGGACGTGGTCGTCGACAGCGGTCTCACGCCGGCGCCGCGGCCTTCGGACGGTTCGGGTGTTCTGCTGCGCGGCGTCGAGTTCACGGCGCTTCGCGACGTTGTTCTACGTACGCGTGCGCTGCGAGCTTCGCGGACCCCGGGCTCGCCCCTGCACGTCACCGTTGTCCTGGGCGGAGGCGCCGAGTGGGCGTCGACAGTGTCCTCGCTGCTACGCGCCCTTCGCGACACTTCGCTGCCCTTCACCGCCGACGCCCTCGTCCGCGGTGAGCCCGAGCTGCCGTCCTTGGTGGACGGCCAGTCGGTCCGCGTCGCCGCCCCGCACCCGGGCCTGTTGGACCTGTTCGCGACGACGGACGTCGCGATCACCGCCGCGGGCGTCACCTTCCTGGAGTTGTGCTGCCTCGGCGTCCCGACCGCCGCGGTGCAGCTCGTGGACAACCAGGCCGCCGGCTACCGCGCCGCCCTCGACCTGGGCCTGACCACGGGCCTCGGCACCGCGTCCACCCTGGACGACCGCGCGGTGACCACTGCGTTGCGCGAGCTGCTGTCGGACGCCTCGCTGCGCAGCCGTCTCGCCAAGGCGGCTTCGTCCACTGTGGACGGATTGGGTGCGGACCGGGTGCTCGACGCCGTCGCCGCGCGGCTGAACGGTCGGAAATAGAGGACTGCCCGCGTCCTCGATCGGTTCTAGCGTGGTCCGCATGACCCAAGAACTCACGCCGTTCCGGATCGCCGTCCCGCAGGCCGACCTCGACGACCTCGGGCGGCGGCTCGCGAGCACCCGATGGCCCGACCAGCCGGACGGCCCGGCCTGGGAGCTGGGCATCCCGGTCGACGCGGTGCGGGAGCTGGCCGAGTACTGGCGGCTGGGCTTCGACTGGCGGGTGCAGGAAGCGCGGATCAACGCGTTTCCCCAGTTCACCACCACCATCGACGGGGCGAACGTCCACTTCCTGCACGTCCGCTCGCCCGAGCCGGACGCCACGCCGCTGATGCTGACGCACGGGTGGCCCGGCTCGATCGTCGAGTTCCTGGACGTCATCGGGCCGCTCACGGACCCGCGCGCGTACGGTGGGGACCCCGCGGACGCGTTCCACGTGGTGGCGCCGTCGATTCCCGGGTTCGCGTTCTCGGGGCCGACCAAGGACCGGGGCTGGGGGCCGTCGCGGGGCGCGCGGGCGTGGGCGGAGCTGATGACGCGCCTCGGGTACGAGCGGTTCGGCACCCACGGCGGCGACTGGGGCGCGCTGATCTCACGCGCGCTCGCCGTCCAGTTCCCGGAGCGGGTGCTCGGCGCGCACGTGACGATGCTGCCGACGGCCGTCGCGCGCAGCGAAGCCGACCTGGAGGGAGTCTCCGGCGCCGAGCTGGCCAAGGCGGAGCGGTCGCTGGAGAAGTCGCGCGCGTTCCAATACACCGGCACGGGTTACGCGATGATCCAGTCCACCAAGCCGCAAACGCTTGCGTACGGCCTCACCGACTCACCCGCGGGCCAGCTGGCGTGGATCGCGGAGAAGTTCCGCTCGTTCTCGAACGCCGCCGAGGACGTGATCGATCGCGACGACCTGCTCGCCGACGTCTCGATCTACTGGTTCACCGGCACGGCCGGCTCGTCCGCCCGGATCTACGCCGACCTCGAAGGCGCCTGGGGCGCGCCGGTTCCGGTCAACACCGTGCCCACCGGTGTCGCGGTGTTCCCGGACGACATCGGCCTGCCGCTGCGCCATCTCGCGGAGCGCACGGACAAGATCGTGCACTGGTCCGAATTCGACCGCGGCGGCCACTTCCCGGCCCTCGAACAGCCCGACTTCCTGATCGGCGACCTGCGGAAGTTCTTCGCCGCCGTGTGAGCACCCTGAAGGCCATCCGGCCGCTCGCCGGTGGCCTTCAGGGCACGAAAATCAGAGGTACTGCCCGGTCCCGGAGATCCCCGGGCCGTGCCCCTCGGCGCCCGGGCGGCCCGGCATGGCCGGCGAGGAACCGGCCGGGAGACCGCGGCGCATCTGCTCCAGCTGCACCCGCGCGGCCATCTGCTGGGCGAACAGCGCGGTCTGGATGCCGTGGAACAGCCCCTCCAGCCAGCCGACCAGCTGGGCCTGCGCGATCCGAAGCTCGGCGTCCGAGGGCGTCGACTCCTCGTTGAACGGGTGGACCAGGCGCTCCAGCTCGTCCTTCAGCTCCGGGGCCAGCGCCTGCTGCAGCTCGCGGACCGAGGTCTGGTGGATCTCGCGGACGCGGTTGCGGCTCGCGTCGTCCAGCGGCGCGGCGCGCACCTCCTCCAGCAGCTGCTTGATCATGGTGCCGATGCGCATCACCTTGGCCGGCTCTTCGACCAGGTCACCCATGCCCTCGACCTCTTCGCCCTCGATCGGCAGCTGGGCAGCACCGACCGGGACCCCGTCCGGCCCGACGACCATTACATGGGGTGAAGAATCGGCTCCCGCGTTACCGGCTGTGCCCGATTCCCGGTAGTTCGGCTCGCTCATGTGCTCCATCCCCGTTGCTGACTCGTGGTGCAGGTTCCGAGGGTAGCGGCATTCCGGCGGCGGGGTCGGCTCCCACCCAACCCCGAGGAAACCGCGAAACCGCACGTCCGTACGGTGTCCACCATGGCGTTTGACGTCGCGCGCATCCGTGGGTTGTTCCCCGCTCTGGGTGACGGCTGGATTCACTTCGACGGCGCCGCCGGAATGCTCGTCCCGGAACAGGTCGCTTCGGCCGTGTCGACGGCGATGCGTGCCCCGGTTTCCGGGCCGGGCGGAGCGTTCCCGGCCTCCCAGCGGGCGGAAAGCATCGTCACCGCGGCCCGGCGCGCCGTGGCCGATCTGGTCGGGGCGGAGCCGGCTTCCGTCGTGCTCGGACCGAGCGCGCCGGTGATGCTGCGCCGCCTGGTCGACGCGCTCGCCGAGCGCTGGACGATCGGCGACGAGGTCGTGGTCTCCCGCCTGGACGAGCAGGCGAACCTCGCGCCGTGGCAGCGTGCCGCGAAGCGCGTGGGCGCCGTGGTGCGCTGGGGCGAGATCGACATCGAGACGTGCGAGCTGCCCGCCTGGCAGTACGAGAACCTGGTGTCCGCGCGGACCAAGGCCGTCGCCGTCACGCTGGCTTCGGGGTCCGTCGGGACCCGGCCGGACGTGCCGACGGTGATCGAGTTCGCCAAGCGCGTCGGCGCGCTGGTGGTGGTGGACGCGACGTATGCGGCGCCGTTCGTGCCGCTGGACCTCGCCGAGCTGGGCGCGGACGTGATGGTCGTTTCCGCGCAGGCATGGGGCGGGCCTTCGGTGGGCGCGCTGGTGTTCCGCGACCCCGAGATGCTGGAACGGATCTCGTCGGTGTCGCTCGACCCGGGCGCGCGCGGCCCGGCCCGGCTGGAGCTGGGGCCGCACGCGCACCCACTGCTCGCGGGCCTCGTCGCGTCGATCGACTACCTGGCCGGACTCGACGACGCGGCCACCGGCTCCCGGCGCGAGCGGCTCGTGACGTCGCTGGGCTCGGCCAAGTCGTACCACGCCGGGCTGCTGGCCCAGCTGTCCACGGAACTGCGCTCGCTGCGGCACATCATGGTGATCGGCGACGCGATGCGCCGCATCCCCGCGCTCGCTTTCGCCGTCGCCGGCAAGAAGTCGCCGGAAGTAGCGGAGTACCTCGCTTCGCAGGGCCTGTGCGCCTTCGCGGACGACGGCTCCAGCGGCGTCTTCGCGTCGCTGGGCGTCGGCGAAGTGGGCGGCGCCGTGCGCATCGGGCTCGCGCACTACTCGAACGTCTTCGAGATCAACCAGCTGGTGCGGGTGCTCGAAGAACTCCGCTGAGCTCCGTCCGACTCGTGAGTGTTCATGACGGTTAGAACCGTCATGGTTACTAGTCAGGTGATGGCTAGGTTGGTTGGTAGCCAGGGGTTTCCGGTGATGGCGTCGCGGAGTGCGGTCAGGGTGTTGAGGCCGTTTTTGCGGATGGTGGAGATGTAGGAGCGCACGGTGAGCCAGGTGGTGGCGCCGTGGTGGGTGCGCCATCCGCCGGAGATCTTGAGTTGGGTTTTGGTCATGCGGATGTCGCGTTCGGCCTGGTTGTTGGTGAAAGGGACGGTCAGGTCGAACGCGAACCGCAGGACGTCATCGCGGTATTTCTGGAGGCGTTCAAGCAGGCGGCGGCCTGGTGTTTGGGTGGGTCTTCCGCCTTTCGGGTGGCCTCGCTGGTTGCGTGGGTGCAGGTCCAGGCCGGCTCGGACGAGGGTGTCGTAGCGGCTGGTCAGGGGTGTGAGGACCTCGCCGGGGATGGCGGTCAGGTCGAGGTCACGGGCGGTGTGAGCGGCGGCGTTGAGCTCGTCGAGGAGGTCGCTGAGCCCGGTGGGCCAGGTCTGGTCGGGGTGGGTTTCGGCCGCGGCTTGGAGTTCCCGCTGGTGGTGGGCGTTGCAGAGTGCGTGAACGAGGTCGTAAGTGCGGTAGGAGTGGTAACCGTCGTGCACCGCGACCCCGGTGAACCCGTCCAGGACACCGAACGCGTCGATCGCCTCGCGGCCACGTTTGTCATGCAGGAAGTAGACGGTCAGCCAGGCCGTGCTGGCCGAGTGCAGCCACCGATTCTTGCTGAGGACCCGGATGTCGGTCTCGTCGAAATGCGCCACCGGCGCCGCCGCGACCGCGGCAGCGGTCGCGGCGACGAACGGCTCCAACCCGGGCGCGAGACGGCCCAGCACCGAGCTGACCCAGCCGGTCGACACCGGCGCCCCGGTCACCTCGCCAAGGAGCTCAGCGGCCCGGGAGACCGGAATGTGCTGATAGGCCAGCAGATACGCGGCCAGCGCGGTCAGGTTCGGGCCATAACAGGCCGGGGCGGTCGCCTCGACGGGAGCCGGGGCGGTGGTCAGCACCCCGCAACGACACCGCTTCTGATGCAGCCGGTGCTCGGTCACCACCGGCACGATCTCGGGCAGATCATGCACCTGACGGCGCACCACACCCACATCCGGACGGCGCGACAGCCCTGTCCCGCAGCCCGAACACGCCACCGGAACATGATCGACAACGACGTCGGGATCGTCGACCAGTTTCAGGCTCGCGCCCGGCGCACCGGGCTGTTTCCCTTGCACACGACCGGTCTTCCGCCGCAACGACTTCGGCGCAGGCTTGGAATACACATCTTGCGACGGCGGTTTCGACGAATTCCGTGACGTGGTCTTCAGCTGCCGCTCCAGCTCCGTCACCCGGGCACTCAACCGCTCCACCTCGGCCCGCAACACCCGGATCGTTTCCGCCTGCGCGACCACCAGCGCGGCCAACTCGTCATACGACGGACGCTCACCCCCGGACACGTGGTAATCATCGCAGAACGACGATCACCACACGACCAGGGGACCTGACTAGTTACCCGTCATGAACACTCACGAGCGGGTCAGGACTTGGCTGCCAGCAGCACTTTCCCGAACACGGTGCCCTCCTCGAGCATCCGGTGCGCGGACGCGGCCTCGGCCATCGGCACGACCTGGCCGACGATCGGCCCCACCGAGCCCTGCTCGACCAGCGGCCACAGCCGCTCGCGGACGTCGGCGACGATCGCGGCCTTCTGGTCCAGCGGCCGCGCGCGCAGGCCGGCGCCGAACACGCTGGCGCGCTTGCCCATCAGCTTGCCGAGGTTCAGCTCGCCCTGGACGCCGCCCTGCATGCCGATCACGATCAGCCGGCCGTCCATGGCCAGGGTGTCGACGTTGCGTTCGAGGTACTTCGCGCCCATGTTGTCGAGGATGACGTTCGCGCCGCCGGTCTCCTTCGCCAGCACCTCGACGAAGTCCTGCTCCTTGTAGTTGATGGTGATGTCGGCGCCGAGCTGGCGGCAGCGCTCCAGCCGCTCGGCCGAGCCCGCGGTCACCGCGACGGTGGCGCCCAGCGCCTTGCCGACCTGGATCGCGTGCGTGCCGATGCCGCCCGCGCCGCCGTGCACCAGCAGCACCTGGCCCTCGTGCAGGCCGGCGTGCATCACGACGTTCGCCCAGACGGTGCAGGCGACCTCGGGCAGCCCGGCCGCGGCGAGCGTCTCCACCTCGGCCGGGACCGGGAGGACCTGGCCGGCCGGGACGGCGACCTTCTCCGCGTAGCCGCCGCCCGCGAGCAGCGCGCAGACCTCGTCGCCGACGTTCCAGCACTCGACGCCCTCGCCGAGTTCGGCGATCACGCCGGAGCATTCGAGGCCGAGCACCTCGCTCGCGCCGCGCGGCGGCGGGTAGAAGCCTTGGCGCTGCAGGAGATCGGCGCGGTTGACCGCGCTCGCGGCGACGTCGATGAGGACTTCCCCCGGTCCGGGCCGGGGGTCGGGGACCTCGGTCCATTCGAGTACGTCGGGCCCACCTGGCTCACGGATCGTGATCGCGTACATGGCGCCGACTGTATCCCCCGGGCCAGGCCGTCCGCCGAATGCCGCATTGACGGAACGGACATGGCGAACAAAGGTGAGCAACCATGCTATTGACCCGAAAGAGACTCATTCCGCCGGTGGTGCTGGCCGCGTGCGTGACCCTCGCGCTCGGCGCGGCCCCCGCCACGGCGGCCAACGGCGACGACCTCGCGCTCGCGAAGCAGCTGACCAAGAAGGTCGGGCTGGACGGGGTGAACCGGCACCTCATCGCGTTGCAGCGGTTCGCCGACACCAACGGCGGCACGTGCGCGGCGAGCACGGAGGGGCACAAGAAGTCCGCGGAGTACATCGCGGGCAAGCTGGAAGCCGCGGGTTACACCGTCACGCGGCAGCAGTTTCCGTTCACCTACAACGAAACCCTGGCGGAGAAGCTCGTCGTGGCCGGCGCCGGCGTGCCCGTGACCGCGATGGAGTACAGCCCGTCGACGCCGGTCGGCGGCGTCACGGCGACGCTCGCGGTGATCCCGGCCGACGCCACCCCGGGCTGCGAGGCCGCCGACTACGGCGACGTCACCGGCAAGATCGCCTTGGTGTCACGCGGTTCCTGCCCGTTCGCGCAGAAGCAGCAGGCGGCCGCCGGCGCGGGCGCGATCGGCGTGATCGTCGCCAACAACGAGCCCGGCCCGCTCAACGGCACCCTCGGCGACCCGGCCGGCGCGCGCATCCCGACCGGCGGCGTCTCGCACACCGACGGCCAGGCGCTGGCGGCGAAGGACGGCGCGAGCGTGACGCTGGAGCTGCGGACCTTCCAGGAGGCGCGCACCAGCTACAACGTGATCGCCGAGACGAAGACCGGGCGCAAGGACAACGTCGTGATGCTCGGCTCGCACCTCGACAGCGTCCCGGCCGGCCCGGGCATCAACGACAACGGCACGGGCTCCGCGGCCCTGCTGGAGACCGCGTTGCAGCTGGGCGGAAAGCCGAAGGTGAACAACGCGGTGCGCTTCGGGTTCTGGAGCGCCGAGGAGTTCGGCCTGGTGGGCTCGACGTACTACGTGTACTCGCTGAGCTTCGAGCAGCAGCTGGACATCGCGCTGTACCTGAACTTCGACATGATCGGCTCGCCCAACGCCGGCTACTTCGCCTACGACGGCGACAACTCGGACGGCGTCGGCTCCGGTCCCGGCCCGTACGGCTCGGGCCAGATCGAAAAGACCTTCGTCGACTACCTGGCCTCGCGCGGCGTTTCGGCGGAGGGCACGGACTTCACCGGCCGCTCGGACTACGGCGAGTTCATCGCCGTCGGCATCCCGGCGGGCGGCCTGGACACCGGCGCGGAGGTGCTGAAGACCCCGGCGCAGGCCGCGAAGTGGGGCGGTACGGCGGGCCTCGCGTTCGATCCCTGTTACCACCAGGCGTGCGACAACCTGGGCAACATCGACCGTGTCGCCCTGGAACGCAACTCCGACGGTGTGGCCTGGGCTGTCGGCGTCTACGCGACCAGCACGGAGAGCGTGAACGGCGTCGCCTCGGGGAAGGCCGGGAAGGCGAAGAAGCAGCGGTCGCTGACGGGGCACAGGGCTGCGGCGGGTGACGCGCTGGCCTCGTAACCCCGCCTTCGCCTGAAGCGCCCCCATGTGGCGTTCGGTGCGCCAGCCCTGCCCCACCACCGCCCTCAACGGAGGCGCTCTGCGCCCAGGCCTGATTCCACGCAACCAACGCCACATTGGGGCGCTCTGGGCGGCGGGTCAGCCGAGGTTGTTGGTCCCGAAGGTGTCGCAGCGGGCGGGCTGGCCGGTCTGGAACCCGGTGGTGAACCACTTCTCCCGCTGGGCGGAGGTGCCGTGGGTGAAGCTGGACGGGTCGGCCTGCCCGCTGCCGAGCTTGGTTTGGATGTAGTCGTCGCCGATCCGGGACGCGGTGTCCAGCGCGCGGGAGATGTCGTCCTGCGTGATGTCCTGGACCAGCGGTTGCCCGCTTTCGGTCGGGGTCGTCGAGGCGTGGTTGGCCCAGACGCCGGCGTAGCAGTCGGCCTGCAGCTCGAGCCGGACCGAGCCGGACTTCGGGCCGGTGCCGGTGCCCTGCTTCGAGGTGCCGTTGAGGTTCTGCACGTGGTGGCCGTACTCGTGCGCGAGCACGTACGACTCGGTGAACAGCCCGCCCTGCGCGCCGAAGCGGGTCTTCAGCTCGTTGAAGAAGGACAGGTCGATGTAGACGTCGGAGTCGGCGGGGCAGTAGAACGGCCCGGTGTCCGAGGTCGCGCTGCCGCAGCCGGTGCGGACGCCACCGCTGAAGAAGCGGGTCGGCGCCTTCTTGTAGGTCCGGCCGGAGCGGGCGAACTCCTGCGCCCAGTAGTCCTGCACGGAGTTGACCACGGCGACGATCGCGCAGTCGTGGTCGCGGTTGGCGTCCGCGCCGGTGTGGCACTTCTGCGCCAGTGTGGTGCTGTCCACCTGCTGCCCGGAGCCGAGGTTGCTCAGGCCCAGCCCGCTTGACGCGGTGCTCGGGCCGAGGCTCACCCCGCCGAACTGCGACATCAGGAAGTAGATGACCAGGCCGACCAGGCCGAGCCCGCCGCCGCCGATCGCGACGCGGCCGCCGATCCCGCCGCCACCGCCGCCGCTGCCCCGCATGTCCTGGACCTCGGAGGTGTCCAGCCCCGCGTTGTCGTCGAATCGCACGGGGGGAGCGTAACCGGCGGGGCCGACACAAGCCTGGGTGCGGCCCTTTGCGCTGCGGGCCGCACCCAGGTACTCACGAGATTTTTCTGTTTACCGGGCGGTTGGCCACCAGCCGGGCCGGCGTCCGGCGCTGCCTTCGCGGTGCCGAGGCCGCGAGGAGAAACAACGCCACTGGCGACGTCGGATGCGCGAGGAAGAAACCGGGCGCACCGTAGTAGCCCACTCCTGCTGTTCACCATCGCGACCGAACCGGAACGGTGCCGTGCCGGCCGCGGGATACAGCGGGCGGTCAACCGCGGAAATCACCTGCCACGCCACCACCTGGCCTCTCCCGGGTGGGAAACCGGCTCCGGCGCGTCATCGGCGGCTCGCCTGGATACCTGATCAGCCCATCCGCTGCAAGCAGAATGCGCTTCTTCGGCGCGAGTCTCAACCGTTTCGTGATCCTCCTTCGGGGGATTCCGCCCCGGGCTTTTCACTGAACGCCGTAAAGGAGTGTGCGCCGAGCGTGTCCGGAAGCGGCCTTCTACCCTTCGTTCATGACCGACGACCAGGGCGTGCGCTGGCTGAACGGCGTCGAGCAGAACGCTTGGCAGGCTTACATCGTCGCGACGCTCCGGCTGCGCCAGCGCCTGCACCGCGAGCTGACCGAGGGCCACGCGGTGTCACTCGCCGACTACGAGGTGTTCGTCTGCCTGAGCCTGGCGCCGGACCGGCAGGCGCGGATGTCGGACCTGGCCGACCAGCTCGGGTCGACCAAGAGCCGGCTCTCGCACCAGATCAGCAAACTGGAGGCCGCCGGCCTGGTCCGCCGCACCCCGGACCCGGACGACAAGCGCGGGGTCCTGACCCAGCTCACGGACGCCGGCCAGACCCTCCTCGACGCGGCGGCCCCGACCCACGTCCGCGGCGCCCGGGAACACCTCATCGACCTGCTGACCCCTGAGGAGCAATCCGTGGTCGGCACGGTCTTCACCCGAGTCCTCGAACACCTGCACGACCCGGACAACGGCCGCGCTTCCCTTCCCGGCTCGCCTGGTGCCACCACGGGTCCGGATTGGTGAGCTGAGGGACGGGCCCGGCGCCTGCGCTCCGCGGCGCCCGCTCCAGGTGGACGCGACAGTGACCGGCTACTTTGCGCCGGCCACCGAAGTTTGGCGGTAGCGGCGGGATTCGAACCCGCGGAGGGCAGAACCCTCGCATGTTTTCAAGACATGATCCTTCGGCCGCTCGGACACGCTACCGCCTGCCAGGGTAGCCGATCCCCACTCACCGTCAGGCACGCGGCAAGCGCAGTCAGAGGCTCGAGCGCGGCAGTAGGTGTTCTTTCCGTCCACGAGGCGCCGGACCGCCGGCCTGGTCCACGAAGTGGCTGATCAGGTGGGCGAGCGCGTCCTGCTGTTGATGAGGTCGTCGAGCTTCACGGGGTATCGACGGATGCTGCGCGCCAACCCTGGGTTGACGCGCAGCATCCGGTCGGTTCGGCTTATTCCTCTCCGCCGGTGATCAGGCCCATGAGCTCCTGGGGAGACACGTTCCTGGCCGAGGGAACCCCGTCCTCGATCATCGGTTCGGTGTCCTTCACCGGGGGCGCCGGAGCTTCCTCCTCCGGTGCCTTTGCCCCGGACCGCTCGCCTTCTTCGGACGCGCCTCGCCCGCGTTCCTCGGCTGGTGCCGGGGTTTCCTCCTCGGTCGCTTTCCCGGCGCCGGTTGCCGCCCGGGCACCCGGCCGGGCGAGGGCCGCGGCCTCCGCTTGCTGCTCCGCCTGCAGCCGGGCCGCCGATTCGGCCGCGGTCCGCTGCGCGGCGGCCGCGTTGTCCGCCTGGGTTTGGGCCTGCTGCGCGAGGGCCTGCTGCCGGCTCTCACTGGCGACTTCCTGCGCCTGCCGGGTCCGCTCCAGCTGCTGCGCCTGGGTGTTCTGCCGCTGCATCTCGGCGACGTTCGCCTGCTGCCGCTGCGTGCTCTCGGCCTGCGCGGTCTTCAGGCTGGCGGCCTGGGCGTTCAGATTCGCGTTTTCCTGCGCCGCCGCGGCCGCGTTCGCCTGCGCCGCGGCCTCTTCCTCAGCTGCCGACGGTTTGGCCTGCGGCTGCTGCGAAGGCTGCTGCTGCCCGGCCGATTCCGGCGCACGACCGTAGTTCTGCTGCCGCTGCTGCTGTTCCCGCAGCTGCTGCTGCTGTCGCAACTGGTCGACGCTGAGGCCCATCTGCCGGTCCGACAAGCCCAGCGACTTCGTGAGTTTGTCGGTGGCCACCCGGTTCGCCTTGGCGACGTCCGACGCCGACGGCTCCGGGGGCCGGCCGACCATCCGCAAGTAGCCGGCCTTGCCGAGTTCCGCGGCGCGCTGGGCCAGCAGACTGGCGCCGATCGCACCGATGACCGCCTTCGAGCTCACCTGACCGGGCACCTGCGGGTTCGGCGCCTCGGCCGGGACATTGGTGAACGCGCCGGGCTTGACGTCGTTCCCGACTGTCCCCAACGCGTTCGCAATGCCCTCGCCCCGGTTGGCGGCGACCTGGCGAAGCGTTTCACCGGCCCCGCCGGGCATGTTCGACTTCCCGTCGAATTCATCGGTGTTCTTGGTGTCCTGCGGACCCGAGAGCGGCCGGCCGGCACCGCGGCCCCGATCATCGGACGGCAACGTCCAGCGGATTCGCTGCCGGGCCGGCCCGCCGTGCGGCCGAGGCGCGCGGCCGTGCGAGGAGTGCGCGCTGTTGCCCGGATCGCCGCTGTTGTCGTTCGTGGCCGCGGTGGCGGTCTGCGCGGTGAAGCCGGCAGTGGTGACCGCGAAGACCGTGGCGACCGCCAGTGGCAGCGCGACCTGCCGCTGGCGGCGGGCCGGGTTCTGCAGGGCCGGGGGTGGGGTCATCTCCCTGTCCAACCCCTCTGGGCGAGTGCTGGTCATGGGTATTTGTCCTTCCGCATCCGGTTTGACGTCCGAAAACGCCAGTACGCAAGGCATTCAAGCGCGCTGCCTCGGGACCGGTCCCCGAATCCGTTACGGCTCAAGCGAACGGCAGTCCGCTGTGGATACCCCCGGCGGCACCGGTGCTCAGGGCTTTTTGAGTTCCTTCAGCGCCATCCGCGCGCGGACCTCGGGACGGCGCAGCGGCGGGACGGTCGGCGGCGGCTGGCGGCGCTCGGGCAGCTCGGCCAGTAGCCGGGTGGTGATGGCCGCGATCTCGGCGACCGCTGACTCGAACGGGGCGCGCGTGGCGTCCGAAACCGACTGCACGCCGGTCACTTTGCGGACGTACTGGCGCGCGGCCGCTTCGATCTCCTCCGTGGTCGCAGCGGGATCGAGTCCGCGCAACGTGGTGATGTTTCGGCACATGCGCCTCAGGGTACGACTCTCCGGACGGCTCAAGGGCTCATCACACAGACGGGCCAACCTCGTTGACGCCGCGAGCGCGCCTTGGGCAGTCTCGATGAAGTGCCCCTCAGACCACGTTCGTTGCGTCAAGCCCGCCCCGCCGCCGCAGAAACCCCTGAAGACACCCCGATTCCCGAGCAGGTCTGGCAGCGCGTTCCGGCCGACGAACTGGTCACGCTCGTCTCCCTTGTGCTGACGGCGCACGACTTTCCCGAGTACCGCGCCCGCATGGCCGCCGAGGCGCTGTGCCACGGGGACCTCACCGGCTCGTCGGACTCCGGCGTCGCCGAGCTCACCAGCGTCCACCTGCCCGCGGTGAAAAGCGGTTACGTGCGTCCGCGCGCCGAGCCGCTGATGATCGCCGACCGCGGGGCCGCCGCGTTGCTCGACTACCGCCGCGCGCCCGGGCTGTGGGCCGTGGGCGACGCGATGGATCGCGCCATCGTGCGGGCCGGGCGGTTCGGCGTCGGGCTGGTTTCGCTGCGCGGGGTCGGGCCGTTCGGCCGCGTCGGGCACCACGCCGCGCGGGCGCTGCCGCACGGGATGATCGGCCTGGTCCTGGCCGCGGGCGGGGTGGAAGAGCATCCCGCGCACCCGCTCGGCATGGCCGCGCCGGCCGGCGCGTACCCGGAGTTCGTGCTCGACGTCGACATCGCCGACGCCGCCCGCAACCCCGCGTTCGCCGGTTTCGCCCTGCTCGTGGACGTGCTGGCCGGCGTGCTCTCCGGCGTCGCCGACCACGACCACGACACGGGCCTGCTGGTGCTGGCGATCGCGCCGACCACCCTGCGCAGCGCCGACGGCTTCTACCGCACGGCCAGTGCCCTGTTCGGCAGCATGCTCGGCTGGGAGGGCGGCGCGCCGATCCGCTACCCGGGCTGGCGCGAGGCGCAGTACCTCGAACAGTGCCGCGCCCTGGGCGTCCCGCTCAGCGCCCCGGTGCGCCGTGAACTGGACGCACTGGCCGCCGGGCTGGGGCTGCCACCCCTGACCAGCGTGGAGTGACGCGCTCGCTGTCACCGATCCGCCCCAATGTGGCGTTCGGTGCGCTCAACGCACCCAATGTGGCGTTGGGTGCGTTCAACGCAACCAACGCCACATTGGGGCGCAAACAGCGCGGCTGCGGAGAGGCCGCGGCGGCGCCGTCAGGCGGGCTCGGGCGGGCTCAGGCGGGCTCAGCTCACCAGCGTGACCCGACCGCGCTCACGTCCCACCGCCACCACGTCACCGTCGGAGAGCTGACGGCCGCGGCGGGTCTCCAGTTCGCCGTTGACCGTGACCTCTTCGGCGTCGAGCAGGTCTTTGGCGTGGGAGCCGTCCTCGGCGAGGCCGGCCAGCTTCAGGAACTGGCCGAGCCGGATCGGCTCACCGGTGATGGGCACGTCGCGCACGGGCTCGCTCATCCGCCGATCATCCGCCATCGGCGGTCAAGGTCGCGAGGTGGCTTGCCGGTAGAGCGCGGCGATGTCGTCGCCGAAGTAGCTGGAGTAAGAGACGTCGTCGGTGTCACCGCCGGACTCGTAGCCGCCGACCACGCCGATCACCGTGCCGAGCTTCGTGGCCGGGTCCGCGTCCGTGACCCACGGGCCGCCGCTGGTCCCGGTGGCGAAGCCGGGGCAGTCCACCCGCAGCTGGCGCTCGTCCTGCTGTTTCGAAGTCGTGCTGCAGACGGCCGGTGCCTCGTCGGACTCCGGGTAGCCGGTCACGTTCACGGGCCGCGCGAACGGCTGGCCCGTGCCGAGCCGGTTCGAGCCCGTGATCGCCTCGAGCGGGCGGGTCGCGCCGGTCTGGTGGGCGGTGGCGAAGCCGAAGTCGAGGTCGGGGTCGGAGGAGTCGGTCCAGCCCGGCGCCACCAGCTCGTCGCCGACGTCCCAGAAGCCGAGCGGCGCGACGCCGTCGTGGTAGCCGGGCGCGAAGGTCAGGCCGGTGAGGTAGTCGCCGCCCTCGCCGTCGTGGATGCAGTGCGCGGCCGTCAGCAGCTCGTCGCCGTGGTCGCTGTGCACGACGCTGGCAGTGCAGTAGTGCGTGCCGTCGAGGAACAGCGCGCCGACGGCGGCCGCCGGCTGCTCTGGCGGCAAGGCCTTGGCCGGCGACGAATCCGCAGGTGAGAGCCCATGACCGGCGCCGGCCACGACCGTCCCGGTCACGCTCAGCAACACCACGGTGCCGACCGTGACCACCACCCGTGCCCGTCGCATTTCCGCCCTCCCAGATGATCGTGACGTCACTAGTATCCAAAGTCTTGGACCGACGTGGGGAGCGGCGATGAAGAATTTCGCGCAGAAGGTCGCGGTGATCACCGGAGCGGGCTCGGGCATCGGCCGCGCGCTGGCCCTCGAGCTGGCCCTCCGGGGCACCCGGCTCGCACTGTCCGATGTGGACTCGACAGCGCTCGACGAGACCGTGGGCCTGGCCGGCGAGCGTGGTGCGGAGGCCCGCGGGTACGCCCTCGACGTCGCGGACCGCGAGGCCGTGCTCGCGCACGCCGAGGCGGTCGTCGCCGATTTCGGCCAGGTGAACCTCGTGGTGAACAACGCCGGGGTCGCGCTGGGCGCCACCGTCGAGGAGATGAGCTTCAAGGACTTCGACTGGCTGATGGGCATCAATCTGGGCGGTGTGGTGAACGGCACAAAGGCGTTCCTGCCGCATCTCATCGCTTCCGGCGACGGGCACCTGGTGAATGTCTCGAGCGTGTTCGGATTCATCGGAGTGCCGACGCAGAGCGCTTACAACGCGGCGAAGTTCGCCGTTCGCGGATTCACCGAGGCGTTGCGCGAAGAAATGCTGGCGGCCCGGCATCCGGTGGGCGTCAGCTGTGTGCACCCGGGCGGGATCAAGACCAACATCGTGCGGCACTCGCGTGGCGGCGACGAGGACAAGGCGGCCGCGGCGGCCGGTTTCGAGAAAATAGCCATGACCACACCGGAGAAGGCCGCGCGGACGATCCTGCGCGGCGTCGAACGGCGCGCCGCCCGGATTCTCATCGGCCCGGACGCATACGTGCTGGACGCGATCCCGCGGGTGCTCGGCTCGGCCTACCAGCGTCCGCTCGCGTCGTTGACGCGGCTGGGCCTCAAGCGCTCCGGGATGAACTGAATCGGCGGATTTCCGGGCCGACGTGCGGAAGCGGAGAACCCGGCCGGAGGCACTGGGGAAAACCCCTTCACCCAATGGAGTTGAGTTTCTGACAACTCGCCGGAAAATGCACCAGAATCCTCACGTTGATCGCGTGCCCGTCCCCCCGGAGGTTCCCCGATGCTCCGCACCGCTGACCGCCGTGCGACCCCGATCGCCGACCGCGCCGCCGCGGACCTGCTCGACCGGACCGGCATCATCGCGGCCAGCCTGCCCCGCGGGCGGCGCAGCCCCGAGGACACCGACATCGAGGACACCCAGCCGATCCCGGTGGTGCCCGGCGGCGTCACGCGGCCCGGCCCCGGCGCGGCGGCCGCGGGTGCCGCCGGCGCGGCGCTGGCCGGCGCGGCCCTGATCGGCTCGCGCCCGCGCGCCGTGGTCGTCCGCCGCCGCAAGCGCGCGTGGGTCGGCGGCGGCGCGGCGCTGGCACTGGTCGCCCTCGGCTGGCTCGGCGGCGGCCTCTTCGGCGGCAGCGTGCTGAGCGGCTCGACCGACGACGCCGTCGCGCAGTCCGACCAGCGCACCTCGGTGGCCCAGCCACAGCCCGCGCCTCAGCCGGCGCCGGTGGTCCCGCCGGCTCCCGCCCCGGCGGCCGCGCCGGTGACCGTGTACGTCCCGGTGCCGTCGCCGTCGAAGCCGGTCAAGCACAGCCCGGTCAAGCCGCCGGCCTCGCGCGCTTCGTCCGTGCCCGACGGCCAGGACACCGCGCGCGTCGACACCAAGCCCGCCCCGACGTCGACCAGCCAGGCTCCGGCGAACTCGTTCCAGGAGTACGTGGACCAGTGGGCCGAGCTGGCCAACCGGATGTCCGGCGGCCGTTGAGCCTCAACCGGCCCAGAGGTACTCGTGCTCCGGGCGTCCGGTGGCGCCGTAGCGCAGCCGCATTTCGACGGCGCCTGATTCGGCCAGCGCGGTGAGGTAACGCTGGGCGGTAGCCCGCGCCATGCCCAGCTCTCCGGCGATCTCCGCGGCCGAGAGCGGGACCGGGGAGTTGCGCAGCTGCTCCGAAACCAGCCGCGACGTCGCGCTGGACTGGCCTTTCGGGGCCGCGGCCCGGTCCTGGTCGTGCAACGCCCGGTAGGCGCGGTCGACGTCGTCCTGCGTCAGCGCGCGGTCGTTGGCCAGCTGGCCCCGGTACCGGGCGTACGAGGTGAGCCGTTCGGCCAGCTGCCGGGTGGTGAAGGGTTTGATCAGGTAGTTCAGCGCGCCCGCGCGGATCGCCGCGCCGATCGAGCGCGGGTCCGTGGCTGCGGACAGGACGATGGTGTCGGTCTGCAGGTCCGGCAGCACGGACAGGCCGGGCTCGTCCGGCAGGTAGACGTCCAGCAGCACCAGGTCCGGCGACAGCTCGCGGACGCGGGCGCGCGCCTCGGCCGCGGTGTGGGCGATGCCCGCGACCGCGAAGCCCGGCACCTCCGTCACGAAGGCCGCGTGCACGCCGGCCACGCGGAAGTCGTCGTCCACGATCAGGGTGCGGATCATTCGGCGGCCTCCACGAGCAGTTCCGGCAGTTTCGCGACGAACAGGGCCCCGGACGACGGGCCACCGGGGTCGGCCAACCACACGTCGCCGCCGCGGGCCCGGGCGGCCTGGCGCGCCAGTGCGAGGCCGAGGCCGTGGCCGGGCGCGATCTTGGACGACACGCCCTCGTCGAACAGCGTCGCCCGGAGTTCTTCGGTCACCCCGGAGCCACTGTCCACAACGGACACATGCAGCGTCGTGCCGTCGGCCAGCAGCGCGACCTCCACCGACGCCGGGCGCCGCGGGCTCATCCGCGCGGCGTGCAGGGCGTTGTCCACCAGGTTGCCGATCACGGTGCCCGCCGCGATCGGGTCGGTCACCGCGGTGGGCACCCAGGAGTCGTCGGCCAGCTTCAGCTCCATGCCTTTTTCTTGCGCCTGCTCGGTTTTCGCCACGAGCAGGGCTTGCAGGTACGGGTCCGCGACGGTGTCGCCGAGCGCGTGCGGCCGTCCGGCGGTCGTCTCGGTGAGCGTCTGCAGGTACTCCTCCGCCTCGGTGTGGTGGCCGAGCTGCAGCAGCCCCGACAGCGTGTGCAGCCGGTTCGCGAACTCGTGCCGCTGCGCCCGCAGACCGTCCGAAAGGGACCGGATGCCGTCCAGCTCGCGGGTGAGCGTGTCGAGGTCCGTGCGGTCGCGGAAGGTCAGCACGGTGCCGAGCGGACGGTCGTCCCGGTGGACGGCGCGCGAGTTGACCACCAGCACCCGGTTTCCGGCCACCGCAAGGAGATTGTCCACCGGAACCCCTTCCGCGACGGCCTTGTGCACCCGCGGCGACAGCTCGAGTTCGGCGAGCGGCGCACCGACCGGTAGCTCGGTGTCCAGCAGCCGCTCGGCCTCGTCGTTGCGCACGGACACCCGCTGCTGCCCGTCCAGCGCCAGCACGCCCTCGCCGATGCCGTGCAGCACGGCCTCGCGTTCGTAGAGCAGCTCGGTCAGCTCGTGCGGTTCGAGGCCGTGGGTGACCCGCCGGAGACGGCGGTTGAGCAGGGCGGACGCGCCGACGCCGAGCAGCAGCGCGCAACCCCCGAAGATCAGGGTGAGTACCAGCAGCCGGTTGAAGTCGCCGGTCAGGTCGATGATCCGGTACCCGACGCTGACCTCGCCGACCACCCGATCTCCTTGCCAGATCGGTGTTTTGCTTCGCACCGATGGCCCGAGCGTGCCGTCGTTGTACTGGGTGGTCACGTCGTTGCCCGCCAGCGCTTCCGCGGGCGAAGTGCTCACCGGCTGGCCGATCTCGTCGGGCGTGGGATGCGCGAGCCGGATGCCGCGGTCGTCGGTGATCACCACGAACAGTGCGTCGGTCCTGAGCTGCACCGCTTGCGAGCGCTGTTGCAGCGCCCCACCCTGTTGCCGCGCGGCCGCGCCGTCGATCACCACCGGGTCCGTGGCCACCGATTTGGCGACGGCCAGCGCCCGTTCGCCGTACTGGTTGGCCAGCGCGTCTCGCAGCAGCCCACTGAACAGCCCGACGCCCAGACCGACCACCAGCGCCACCACACCGATCTGCAGCAGCAGGACCTGGCGGGTGAACCGCATGCGCGGAAAAAGCGCCGACTTTGGCATGCCAGGGAACATACTGTGCTTTTAGGCGCCAATCCGAACGGCAGCCACGGCCATCAGGCAAACGTAGGCCGGCTCGCCTGGTCAGGCCTGCTTTAGATCGGATTGGCACCTGAGCTCAGGGCCGTGCGCTAAACGAGCAAAACGTGGAGAACGCGCAGAGCGCACGCAGAACGTCGACAAGCTTCCCGGCGGTGAAACACGCTCTTAACCTGCCAGACAGCTGTGACGCGCCCCACCTCCCCGCCGTGACGAAGGAGTCACCTCGATGGCCCCACCACTCATCGAACTCATCGGAGCCACCAAAAGGTTCCCCAGTGGATCCGGATCCGTGCACACCGCGGTCCGCGAACTGTCCATGACGGTGGACCCGGGGGAGTTCGTCGCCGTCGTCGGGCCGACCGGCTGTGGCAAGTCGACCACGTTGTCGCTGGTCTCCGGCCTGCAGCCCGCCTCCGCGGGCCAGGTGCGGGTGAACGGCGCGGAGGTCACGGCCATCCCGGACGGGGTCGGCTACATGTTCCAGACCGACGCGGTGATGCCGTGGCGCTCGGTGCTCGACAACGTCGCCTCCGGCCCGCGGTTCCGCGGGGAGTCCAAAGTAGACGCTCGCGCGAAGGCGACCGACTGGATCGCCCGGGTCGGCCTCGCCGGGTTCGAGAAGTACTACCCGCACCAGCTCTCCGGCGGCATGCGCAAGCGCGTCGCGCTGGCCCAGACGCTGGTCACCGACCCGAAGATCCTGCTGATGGACGAGCCGTTCTCCGCGCTCGACGTGCAGACCCGCGCGCTGATGCAGGACGAGCTGCTGCGCCTGTGGTCCGGGTCCGGCGCGGCCGTCATCTTCGTGACGCACGACCTGGACGAGGCCATCGCGCTCGCCGACAAGGTGGTGGTGCTGACCACCAGCCCGGCCACGGTGAAGGACGTCTTCGAGGTCCCGCTGGAGCGCCCGCGCAAGGTCGAGGACCTGCGGCTGACCGAGGAGTTCCGCAAGATCTACTCCGACATCTGGGAATCGCTGCGCGGCGAGGTCGACAAGGCCCGCCAGAAGGGAGCGACCAGTGTCGCTTGATCTGATCGTCCCGCCGTCCAACCCGAATCCCCGGATCGAGGACGAGGCGAGCATCATCGCCCGCCAGAAGCTGAAGACCAACGCGCGCCGGCGCAACATCTGGCTGCTGCGCCTCGCCATCGTCGTGGTGTGGCTGGGCAGCTGGGAGCTGGCCGGCCGGTACTGGATCGACCCGTTCTTCTACTCGATGCCGTCGAAGATCTGGGAGCGGCTGGTCGAGTGGTTCAGCACCGGCACGGACTTCGGCTCCATCTGGTACCAGATCCTGGTCACCGTCGAGGAGGCCGTGATCGGGTTCGTGCTCGGCGCGATCCTGGGCGTGGTGCTCGGGGTGGTGCTCGGCCGCAGCCAGTACCTGGCCGACGTGCTGTCGCCGTTCATCAAGGCCGCCAACGCCCTCCCGCGCATCGTGCTCGCCGCGCTGTTCGTGATCTGGTTCGGCCTCGGCATGTCGTCGAAGGTCGCGACGGTCGTGGTGCTGGTGTTCTTCGCGGTGTTCTTCAACGCCTTCACCGGCGCCCGCGAGGTGGACCGCAACCTGATCGACAACGCGCGCATCCTCGGCGCGTCGAGGTGGGCCGTGCTGAAGTCGATCGTGCTGCCGAGCGCGACCTCGTGGATCCTCTCCTCGCTGCACGTGGCGTTCGGCTTCGCGCTGATCGGCGCGGTCGTCGGCGAGTACACCGGCGCCAAGGCGGGCATGGGCTTCCTGATCTCCAACGCGCAGGGCACTTTCGACACCGCCGGGGTGTACGCCGGGATGCTGATCATCACCGTCGTCGCGATCCTGGCGGAGTGGGGCATCGGCACCGCGGAGTCGCGGCTGCTGCGCTGGCGCCCGCAGGTGAACGCCCAGGCGAGCCAGGGGATCTGAGATGCGTCTGAAAAGGACAGTCGCGGTCGCGGCCGCGCTGCTGGTCACCCTGGCCGGGGTCACGGCGTGCCGCGACTCCCGCCAGATCGACCTGGGCAGCGGCGGCAAACCGCACATCAAGATCATGATCGGCGGCCTTTCGAAGGTGATCTACCTGCCCGGCCAGCTCGCGCAGCAGATCGGCGCGTACCAGCGGCAGGGGCTGGACGTCGAGCTGTTCGACCAGCCCTCGGGCGCCAACGCCGAGACCTCACTGCTGGCCGGCGAGGTGCAGGGGGTGGTCGGGTTCTACGACCACACCATCGACCTGCAGGCCAAGGAGCAGTGCATTACCAGCGTCGTCCAGTTCTCGAACGTGCCGGGCGAGGCGGAGATGGTGTCCACCGCGAAGGCGGGCGAGATCCGGTCCGGCCAGGACTTCCGCGGCAAGAACCTCGGCGTGACCTCGCTGGGCTCGTCCACGGACTTCCTGACCAAGGCGCTGGCCGGCCGCGGCGGCGTCAGCGGCAAGGACTACACGCCGGTCAAGGTCGGCGCCGGGCAGACGTTCATCTCGGCGTTGCAGCAGGGCTCGATCGACGCCGGCATGACCACCGACCCGACCATCGCGCAGCTGACGAACACCGGCCAGGCCAAGGTGCTGTACGACATGCGGACGGTCGAGGGCACGCGGGCCGCGCTCGGCGGGCTGTACCCGGCCAGCTCGCTGTACATGAGCTGCGAGATCGTGCAGCGCTACCCGGACATCGTGCAGAAGCTGGCCAACGCGTACGTCGAGTCGCTGCAGTGGCTTTCGAAGCACACTCCGGAGCAGGTCGCGGACATCATGCCGCCGTCGTTCGCGGGCGGGGACAAGGCGCTGTACGTCAAGTCGCTCAAGGACAGCCTGCCGATGTTCACCAAGGACGGCCGGATGGACCCAGCGGGCGCGAAGAACGTGCTGAACGTGCTGGGCTCGTCTTCGAGCAACGTCAAGCCGAAGAAGGACCAGATCGATCTTTCCAAGACCTACACCACCCAGTTCGTGGACGCCGCGCACGCGCGTTCGGCGCAGTAGTCCCCGGTGCCCGCCCGTCCGGGCGGTGGGCGGGCACCGCCTCGAAGTCCGTGAAAGCCGCGTCGCCTTCCCCAATGCGGCTTTCACGGACTTTTGAGTAGTCAAAGGAGAATAAGGACATTTGGTGAATTGTTCCCGGGATATGAAAACCCTTCGAAAGTAGCTACCTATCTGCGCGCGTGAATTCAACACTGGTTGCCGGTGCACACCGTTTGTAACTCCCCGAGTCCCCATCGGTGATCAGATTGGACGCGCATGAACTCCCCCCTCTCCTCACGGTCCGTCCGGGCGCTGACGATCGCCGCCGTCGCCGCAGCGAGCCTCACGGCCGCGGCCGGCTCGGCGAGCGCGACGCCGATGTTCGGCGCGCACTTCCACGGGCAAGCCTTCTCGGGCGGTAACTGGGGCGGTTACGTCAGCACGGGCAGCTTCACCACCGCGACGGCCAGCTGGAAGGAGCCTTCGGCCACCTGCAACTCCAGCAACGACCTGTTCGCGCCGTGGGTGGGCATCGACGGCGACGGATCGTCCACTGTGGAGCAGACGGGCGTGGCCACCGACTGCTCCAGTGGCAGCGCGGTCTACCAGGCGTGGTACGAGATGTACCCGGCTGCGCCGGTGTACTACTCGAGCTCGGAGGCGCCGGTCAAGGCGGGCGACAGCATCACCGCGACCGTGACGCGCTCGGGCAACTCCTACAAGCTGGACATCAGCGACACCACCGCGGGCTGGTCGAAGACGACCACCCAGTCGCTGAGTGCGCAGCACATCACGGCGGAGGCCATCATCGAGTCGCCCACCGACTCGTACCCCTCGATCAACGGCGGCATCTCGTTCAGCGGCGTGAAGTTCGACGGCAAGAACCTCGGGGACACCAGCCCCCAGGGCCTCGACGCCGACGACGGCGGCAGCAAGACCTACAGCCCGGGCGCGATCGGCTCGGACGGCCAGAGCTTCACGATGACGGAGCACTGACCCAAGCCTGGTGACGGGGGCGCCTTCCTGGCGGAGGGCGCCCCCGCTTCATTCGGTCCGGCGCTCGAACCCGTAGGACCGTTCGACGCGCGCGACGCGGACGTCGTACTCCTCGTACCACTCCGCGCGGCCCCGGCGCCGGCTCTCGGCGTGCTCGACGTTCCTGCGCCACCCGGTGATGGCCGCCTCGTCCGTCCAGTAGGACACCGTGATGCCCACGCCGGACTCGTCGCGCGCGGAGGTCTCGCCGAGGTAGCCCGGCTGCGTCGCGGCGAGGGCCGACATCCGGCTCGCGCGCTCGGCGTAACCGTGGTCGCCCTCGGTTCGCCGGGACGTGAAGATCACCGCGTAGTACGGCGGTTCGGGTCTCTGCATGCTTGGGGTATACAACGCCGGCCGGTCCTGCGGCCAGCGATTTCGGCTCAGTTCTGCAGGGCTCAGTTCTGCAGCGCGCCGATCGCCCAGGCGATGACCATGACCGCGACCAGCAGCGAGATGATCGCCTGCAGCATCATGGTCATCTTCGCCCAGACCTTCAGCGGCATCACGTCGGTGGGGCTGAACGCGGTGGCGTTGGTGAAGGCCAGGTAGAGGTAGTCGAGGTAGCGCGGCTCCCAGTCGTCGTGGGTCAGCTCGGGGCTGTCCATCTGGGGGAACTGCAGGTCGGCGTACTGGGCCTGCCCGTCGGCCCGCCGCGCCGACCCGCCGCGGTCGAACTCCCAGTACCAGAGCGAGAACACGACGATGTTCGTCCAGTAGACGATGCCGCCGCTGACCAGCACCTGAACCGCGTGCCCGCCGACCGACCCGTTCGCGATGCCCAGCACCAGCTGCACGGCCGAGCCGCCGTTCGCGACGCTCACCACCGCCACCACGGCCAGCGAAATGATCCGCTCGATGGTGCTGAACTCGTCCATCCGCCCGGGATTGATCAGCAACAGCGCGATGATCAGCAGCACCGACAGCCCGGGCAGCAGCCACCACGGGGCCAGCACCACGTCGTGCGGCAGCACCAGCTGCAACGCGAGCGTCACCACCACCACGCCGGTCGCCGGCCACCGCGTCTCGCCCGCGGTGCTGCGCCGCCAGGCCGGGAGCTGCGGGTCTTTCTCTTGTGGATCAGGTGAAGTCACCAGGTCACGGTAGAGCCGGAGTCGGTCCGGTGCCCGCCATCGGCGACGAACCCGGTGTGTCGGGGGCAAACGGCACCGGGCCGGTCACCAGTCGCCGGGCGGCGGGCCGCTCACCAGTCGCCGCTCACCGGCCGCCGGTCCGGTCGCCAGTCGCCGGGCGGCGGGCCGGTCGCCCTGGGCTGAAGCGCCCCAATGTGGCGTTCGGTGCGTTGGACGCAACCAACGCCACATTGGGTGCGTTGAGCGCAACCAACGCCACATTGGGGCGCTCCGCAGCAGGAGGTCAGGCGGGCAGTTTGCGGGCCACGTCGGTCCGCGTCCGGGCGCCCAGCTTGCGCAGGACTTTGGCCACGTGCTGCTCGACCGTCCGCGGGGAGAGGAACAGGCCGTCGGCGATCTCGCGGTTCGTGCGGCCCTCCGCGAGCATCCGGGCTACCTCGTGTTCGCGCGGCGACAGCTCCTGCCCGTAACCCCGGCGCCCGCGTTGCGAAGGGGCCCACGCGCCGTGTTCGCGCAGGTGGTGGCGGCATCGGCCGGCGTCCCGCGTCGCGCCCAGGCTCTCGTACGCCGTGGCGGCGGCGGACAGTGACTCGACGGCCGCGCGCTGCCCCGCGGCCAGCCGCAGCATGGCGGCGCGCTCGTGCATCGACGTCGCCAGGTACGGCATCGGCAGGCGCGCGTACGCCTCGGCCGCTTCGTTGAACAGCGCGGCCGCAGCCAGGTGCTTGCCGCGCGCGCCCGTCAGCACGGCGCGGCCCGCGTGCAGCGCGGCGGTGGCGACCGGCGCGTCCCGGCCCGCCGTGCCGCGCGCGAACTCTTCGACCAGCACGTCGGCGTCCGGCCAGCGGCCCGCCCGCGCGTACGCCTCCGCGGCGGTCGGCACCAGCGACGCCGCCCAGACCCAGACTCCCTTGCGCCGCGCGGCATCCGCGGCGACGTCGGCCGTCGAGCAGGCGGCTTCGACGTCGTCCGCCGCCAGTTGCACGCCGATCAGCACCGAAGCCGCCGAGAGGACCACCGGGATCGGGCCGTCGGCGGGCGAGTGCACCGACGCGGCGGCCAGGAACCGTTGCGCCGCAGCGAATTCACCCCGCACCGCGGCGAGGCCGCCGAGCACCAGCGACGTCTCCATCACGATCGGGCCCAGCTCGGGGTACCCGGCGCGGACGTCCTCCGCGGTCTCGGCCAGGCCGTCCCACGCACCGCGGAACCACGCGAGCCGCGCCTGCGTGCCGCGGATCAGGCCCATCGTGTACAGCGCGCCGGTCTCTGTCGCGCGGCGCGCGCCCTCCGTGACCAGGCGTTCCGCGCGATCGAGATGCCCGGACCACGACTGCGCGTCCGCCAGGTTGCACCAGAGCCGCGCCAGCTGGACCCGTTCCGCGACGCTCGCCGCGGTGTCCGGCAGCGCCTCGAACTCCGTCCACGCCGAGCCGTCGCCGATGTGCGACGCGTTGGTGATGCGGTCCACCGTGAGCGCCAGCCGCAGCTCCGGATCGGTCAGCTTCGCGTGGACGTCCCGAGCGCGCCGCATCCAGACCTCGTGCCAGGACAACGGCGTCAGCCCGTCGATCGGCTGGGCCAGCAGGTTGATCCCGCGCGCGGCGGGCTCCGGCGCATCGGCCAGCTCGCCGACGGCCTTCTCCACCTCGGCCCGCCCGCGTTCGAGCCGGCCGATCGTGCGGACCAGCAGCATGCCGAGGGAGAGCCGGATCGTCCCGCGGACCGTCGGCGGCAGCGGCCGGTGTTCGAGCACGCGCTCCAGCGTCTCGATCACGTCGGGCCGGAAGCCGCGCAACGCGACCTGGCTCAGCTTCGTCGCCAGCCGCCCGACGTCGGCCGCGTCCGCCGTCGCGAGCACGGATTGCAGCAGATTGATCGCGCGCGAGGTCTCACCGAGGACGATCGCCTCGTCGGCCGCCATTTCCGCGTAGTGGCGCCATTTCTCCATCCGCCCGGCGGCCCGCGCGTGATCGGCCAGCAGGGGGAGCGGCGGGGCCTCGGCGGTGCCCAGCACGCGGATCGCCTCGGCGTGCAGGAGCGTTCGCTCGGGTCCGGTCACCGTGTCGTACACCGCCTTGCGTGCGAGCGGATGCCGGAAGCCGTAACGGTTTTCGCCCACTTCGGCCAGCAGCCCACCGGCCAGCGCGGCGAGCAGCGCCGTCCGCAGCGACTCCTCGCCCAGCCCCGCGACGTCGCCCAGCATCGCCGGCTCCGCGGCGAAGTCCAGCACGGCCGCGGCCCGGGTGAGCTGCGCCGCCGCCTCCGGCAACGCGTCCAGCCGCTCGGTGACGGACTCGCGCAGCGCCGCCGGCACCTCGAGGTTCTCCAGCAGCCGGTCCGACAGCACCTCGCCCGCGTCCCGCAGCGCGCGCAGGGTTTCCTCGGCCACAAAAGGAATCCCGGCCGTGCACTCGTGCAATTTGCCGGCGAACTCATCGGTGACGCGGGGCAGCCCGAGCAGGTCGGCGGCCATCGTCCGCACCGCCGTCACATCCAGCGGCCCCAGCGCGACGCGAGCTGTGTGGACGGTCGGCGCCGTCCGCACCAGCGGCCCCGCCCACCCCGAGCGGTAGGCGAGCACCACGCCCAGCTGCGGCGGCAGGTCCGCGGCCAGGAACCGGATCAGGTCAAGGGTGTCCTCGTCGGCCCACTGCAGGTCGTCGATGAGCAGCAAGGTGGGTCCGCAGGCGACGAGCAATTCGCGGAACGCGCGGAAGACCCGGTGCCGCCGCGCCCCGGGCTCCGACGGAGATTCGGGAGTCGGGGGGAGCTGGCCGGCCAGCTCGGGGAGCAACGGGCGCAGGACTCCGGCGACCGGGCTGAGCGGGCCGAGCTGGTGGTCGTTTGCCTTGGTGGGTGGGCTGATGGGGCTTGCGTTCGGTCCGAGCGGGCCGAGCGGGCCGAGCGGGCCGATCGGGCCGATCGGTCCGGTCGCGCTGGGAGGACCGGCCTGGCCGCACGAGTCGGCGCGGTCGGTCGTGCTGGCGAGGCTGGTCCGACCGGCCGGTCTGAGCTGCTCGGCCGGATCGCGAGGGTCGGCTGGGCTATCCGAGCAAGCGTCGAACCGTTCGCCCACCGACCGGAGCGCTTCCAACACCGGTCCGTACGGGAAGGGCTCGCGCAGTTGCTGGCACCGCCCGGTCAGCACGCGGCCGTCCGCGAATTCGGGGCGTCGGGCGAGTTCGGCCAGCAGCCGGCTGCGGCCCATGCCCGGCTCACCCTCGATCAGGACCGCGGCGGGGCGGTGGCCGAGCACCTCGGCCACCGCGGTCAGTTCCCGTTCCCGGCCCGCGAAGGCGATGGGCCCGGTGCGCACCGAAACCGACGTGGGGCGGGATACGGCTTGCCACATCACGACCTCCTCGGCCGGTGTCCGTTTCGTCGGGAGTTCGTCGGGAGCGTAAGCAGCGGGCCCGGGTCCGTAAACCGGCCGTCGAGCTGCGGGAGTGCACGCCGCTCACACATCTGCCTACATTCGGTCACCGGTTGGCGGGTGAATGTCCGGCCGGAAATAACCATGAGTGCGAAACTTCGGCCGTTCGACCGGTTCCGGGGCGGTTGCCACTTTCCCGGCTTCGCCGCGGCTACCGAAAGTAGTTGCCGGAATCCCTACTTAAGGACGGTCCCCGGCCCCGGTTGGGACGTCCGGAGCAGGGGATTGGCCCAGTGGGAATGCGTATACCTATCCGCACTGCACCCCTATTGCAGCGGCTTGGGGCGCCAAGCAGGCTCTCCCCTCGGGGAGGGAGCGCCGCGTGGCCGATCCGGTGCCGCGCGTAATCACGAGGAGACCCATGAAGATCATCAGATTCCTCGGTATCGCCGCAGCCGCCGCCGCGACGGCGGGCACGCTGGCCGGGGTCACCACCCCGGCGGCGGGTGCCACCACGTTGCTGAACCCCGACATGGTGCCGGCGATGCAGCGCGACCTGGGGCTGACCCACGACCAGGCGCTGGCGCGGCTGGCGAGCGAGGACGCCGCGACGAAGGTCGGCCAGTCGCTGGAAGCCTCGCTCGGCGACGGCTTCGGCGGGCTGAGCTACGACGCCGCGACGGGCAAGGCCCGGGTGGGCGTCACCAGCCCGGCCTTGGTGGAGCGCGTCCGCGCGGCCGGCGCGGAGGCCCAGGTGGTCCGCTTCAGCGCCCGCCAGCTCGACTCCGCCATCACCAAGCTGAACGCCGGCGAGAAGACGGCGGCGAAGGCGGTCACCAGCTGGGGCATCGACCCGGCCAGCAACCGCGTCACGGTGACTGTCCTCAACGGACAGAAGGCGGCGGCTGAGTCCTTTGTGAACTCGTCCGGTGTGGACGCTGCTTCGGTGCAGTACGTGGAAACCGCGCAGGCGCCGAAGCTGCACTACAACGTGCTCGGCGGGGATGCGTACTACATCGGCAGCTCGGCCCGCTGCTCCGTAGGCTTCTCCGTGAACGGCGGCTTCCTGACCGCCGGCCACTGCGCCGCGCTCACCGGCGGCGGCGCGCTTTCCGGCTACAACCGCGTGGCCATGGGCTCGTTCTCCAGCTACCGGTTCCCGGGCAGCGACTACGCGTTCGCGCGGGTCAACAGCAGCTGGACGCCGGTCGGCCAGATCAACAACGGCACCCGCGTGTCCGGCTCGACGGCCGCCGCCGTGGGCGCGTCGGTCTGCAAGTCCGGCTCCACCACCGGCTGGACCTGCGGCACGATCCGCGCGAAGAACCAGACCGTGCGTTACGCCGAGGGCACCGTCACGGGCATGACCCTGACCAACGCCCACTCCGACTCCGGCGACTCCGGCGGCTCGTTCATCAGCGGCAACCAGGCGCAGGGCCTGCTTTCCGGCGGTGACACCGTGAACACCTACTTCTTCCCGGTGACCACAGCGCTGTCCGCGACCGGCACCACGCTGGTCCGCGGCTGAGGCTTCCCGGCAAAACAGAGAAGGGCGGTTTGAGTGCCTCCAGAGCACTCAAGCCGCCCTTCCCCCACTGTGCCGCGGGATCGGCAGGTCTCACACGTTGCTGATCTCTTCGATCAGCGCGTCGACGTCGAAGCTTTCGCTCTCTTCGCCGAGCGGGACGAGTTCGTAGGAGGAGTCGAGGAACGTCTGGATGTCCTCGCGCTCGAGTTCGAAGGACGCGTACCCGTCGGGCGACTCGATCTCGAGGGTCAGCATCGCCTCGTCCTCGGACAGGTCCGGGCGGACGCGGACGTCGCCGAGGCCCGACGGGTCGTCGAGCCCGGTCACGAGGAGGTCACGTGCGAACGTCCACTCGATCCACCGGCCGCGCTCGGTCCGGAAGGCCACGGTGACCGCGAAGGGCTCGGCGGCGTGGTAGGACAGGCGGGACAGCACCGGCGTGGTGCTCTCGTTCAGCAACACGAACTGGGTCTGGTGTACGGCGTCGGTGTGCACGGCTGCTCCTGGTGTGTTCCTCCGGTGGTTCGCGTCTTGCGAACTGTCGGCAAGGAGATGATCAACCGGGTTCCTCGTGACGCCGGAACTTCGACGTTCACGCGATCGGCTGCATCCGCTCCCCTAGGCGTAACACGGGACACATACCCCTTGCGTTCACCCGGCAACCTTGGGTCACGTTCTTTGGTCCGGAAGGGCAACGGCGGGGAGACTTTTGCGCAGGCAGCCGCATCCTGGCGCTCATCGACGCGGGGTGGCCCGCCGGCGCGGTGCGCGGCCGGTCGGCGAAAACCGGTCCCGGGTGGACCGTCCGAAGTGGATCAGCGGGCGCCTCACGCCAGCGGCAGGGTCAGCCCGACCTTCACCCGGTCCATGGCCACGCTCGTGGTGAAGTGCCGGACGTTCGGGTTGTCGAAGAACATCCGGCGGGTGAAGGCCTCGAAGGCGGTCATGTCGGGGCAGGTGACCACGAGCACGAAGTCGGCCTGCCCGGTGACGTAGTAACACTGCTGCACGTAGTCGTCGGCCTGCACCTGGCGGCGGAAGACGTCGAGCACGCTCAGGGTCTCGCGCTCCATCTCGACCATGACCACAAACGTCATGGACAGGCCGAGCGCCCGCGGGGACAGCACGGCGACCTCCTTCTCGATCACCCCGGACTCGCGCAGCCGCTTGATGCGGCGCTGCACGGCGGCGGCGGAGAGGCCGACCTTCGCGCCGATGACCTCGGCGATCGTGCGCGAGTCGGCCTGCAGGCAGGCGAGGATGGCGAGGTCCAGCCGGTCGAGGTCGGGAGTGAGCACGCCCCAGGCTAACCGGGGGCACCGACAAGATGCCTCGTGTTTACCGACGCTCACCCGCCGTCCTGGGCCGAGTGTGGCCAATACCTCCTATTGAGCGAACCTGGAAGAGGTTTTCCAGTGACCTGGAACACAACTGACCGGTCTACCCAGGGGTAGCCCATACAAGTGGACGCAGCCGGCGGCACCCGCCGACCGTCGGCTGGGAGGGTTCCGCTGTGAGTGTGCAAGGGTTTCCGCCCGGTCGTGCCGCCGTGCTGACGGGACTGGGCGCGGCCTTGCCCGATCGGGTGGTGGACAACCACGAGCTGGCCGGCCGGCTGGACACCTCCGACGAGTGGATCCGCACCCGCACCGGCATTCGCGAGCGCCGGATCGCCGCACCGGGGGAGTCCACTGTGGATCTCGCCGTCGCCGCGGGCCGCCAGGCGCTGGCCGGGACCGGCGCGGGGGCCGACGCCGTGGTGCTCGCGACCTCGACCGCCGACCAGCTCTGCCCCGCCAGCGCGCCCCAGGTGGCCGCGCGGCTCGGGCTCGGGACCGCCGCGGCGTTCGACGTGAACGCCGTGTGCAGCGGCTTCATCTACGCCCTCGCCACCGCGCAGGGCCTCATTGCGGGCGGCATAGCGAAGCGGGTGCTCGTGATCGGCGCCGACGTCTTCACCTCGCTGCTCGACCCCGAGGACCGCACCACCGTGCCGATCTTCGGCGACGGCGCCGGGGCGGTCGTGCTGCGCGGCGGCGACGCCGAGGAGCCCGGCGCGCTCGGCCCGTTCGACCTGCACAGCGAGGGCGAGCTGGCCGACCTGCTGTGGGTCGAGGCGGGCGGCTCGCGCCACCGGTTCTCCGACGACCCGCGCGACCACTACCTCAAGATGCAGGGCACGGCCGTCTTCCGGCACGCCTGCGCGCGCATGGCCGAGTCCTCCCGCGCGGTGCTGGACCAGGCCGGCTGGATGGTCGGCGACGTCGACCGGTTCGTCGGGCACCAGGCCAACATCCGCATCCTCCAGGCCGCCGCCAAGCACCTCGGCCTGCCCGCCGACGCGGTCGTGGCCAACATCGACCGGGTCGGCAACACCAGCGCCGCGTCGATCCCGCTGGCCCTCGCCGACGCGGCCGCCGACGCCACGATCGTGCCCGGCCACCGCGTGGTCCTGACCGCGTTCGGCGCGGGGCTCACTTGGGGGTCGACGTTGCTGACCTGGCCGGACGTCCTCTAGCGGGCTCGTGAGTGTTCATGCCGGTTAGAACCGTCATAGGCACTCACGAGTCCTGGTGCGCGGCGGCCAAGGTGTCGTCCAGCCAGTCGAACATCGTCTGGTGGGCCCGGGACATCGCGCCCATGTGGCAGTGCTCGCCCGCGCCCTCGGCCTCGGTCAGGGAGACCAGCGTGGTGTCCGCGTTGACCAGCGCGGCCTTGACCTCCTGCGGCTGGCCCTTGAAGAACTGGTCGTTCTCCGCGTCCATGATCAGCGTCGGCGCGGTGATGCGGTCCGCGATGCCGGTGAGGGTGTAGTCGCGGCTGCGGCGGACCAGCGCGGCGGCCGAGTTCACGCCGAGGGTCCACTTGCCGTTGTTCAGCGCCCAGCGGACCTGCGTGACCTGGCTCGCGATCAGGTCCATCACGGGGTTGGCCACGTCGTCGCGCTCCTCGTCGATCCAGCTGGTCAGCATGGGCGGCAGGCTGTGGTCGAAGGCCGAGTGGAAGTCGTACACACCGCCGTCGAGGATCAGCGCCGCGATCCGGGGCTCGAACGCGGCCGCGCGGGCCACGAGATAGCCGCCGAGGCTGTAGCCGAACACGGCGATCCGGTTGTCGTCGACCTCCGGACGGCTCACCGCGTAGTCGATGACCGGCGTGATCACGGCCTCCCAGTCCGGCCGGAAGACGAGCTGCTGACGGCGTAGCGCCGCGCCCTGGCCGGGGCCGTCGAAGGCCAGCACGTTGTACCCGCGACGCAGGGCCGCCGCGGCCAGCGCGAAGTACGACTCTTCCAGCGTGGAGTCGTAACCGCTGTTGTAGACGACGGTGGGCCGGGGCGCGCCGGAGCCGTCGACCAGGTAGAGGTAACCGGGCAGTGTGGTGTCCTCGTAGGGGATTTCCACCGCCTCGATCGGGGTGTCCAGCAACGCCGCCGCGTCCGCGAACGTGTCGCGGGACCGGGCGGACAGCTCAGTGACCTCCGGGTCCGTCGCCGGGTGCTCGCGCAGGTAGAACTCGGCCGTCCGGTAGTAGTTCGACGCGCGAAGCAGCGCCTCGCGCGCGCTCACCTCGTGCCCGGCGGCCAGCGCCGTCCGGCCGAGGCCCTCGACTCGTTCTGCCGTCGCCTTCCATTCGGCGTGCCAGGCGGCCTCGTCGCCGTCGCCGATCTTGGCCGCGGTGACCAGCACTTCGCCCAGCTCAGCGCCGTCGTATGCGGCGAAGCCGGCGGCACGCAGCGTCTCGAACGAGAACGACTCGTCGTCGAACAGGAACTTCACGATGACCTCCGATTGACCGAGACGGATCCGTTCCGTCTCGGTCAATCAGAGCACAGGTTTCACCGAGACGCAAGCGTTCCGTTCGGGTGTTAGAGTCCCGGCATGGCTGCAGAGACCCGCGGTGGTTCGGAGTTGCGCGACGACGTGACCGAGTCCCTCGCCACCGCTTTCTTCGAGGAGCTCGCCGCGGTCGGCTACGGCAGGCTGTCGCTGGAAGCCGTGGCCAAGCGGGCCGGCGCGGGCAAGGCGGCGATCTACCGGCGCTGGCCGTCCAAACGGGACATGACGGTGGCGCTGCTGTCCCGGGTCGCGATCACGGCGATCGCCCCCGCGGACACCGGGACGCTGCGCGGCGACCTGGAGCACTACCTCCACGACGCCGTCCGCGCGCTGACCCACCCGCTGGCCTCGCGGATCATGCCCGACCTGATGGCCGAGGCGACTCGTGACCCGGAACTCGCGAAGGAGCTGATGGACAGCGTCCGGGGGCCCCGGCGCGAGAACGCCACGCAGATCCTGCGCGCCGCGATCGACCGCGGTGAGATACCCGCCGACGCGGACTTGGAGCTGAGCCTCGACTTCCTCGCGGGGCCGCTCTACTGGCGGCTGGCCGTCACGAACCTGCCGGTGTCCGAGGACTACCTCAACCGCCTGGTCACCCAGCTGATCCGGTTGCTGGCGCTCCCCGGTCCGTCCACGTGACGGTGGCCTGCTCGCGCCCGCGCAGCAGCAGCTCGCCGTGCACGGACCAGTGCTCCCGCTCCCCGCCGAGGGCCGCCTTGATCGTCTCCTCGCTTGCCAGAATGCGTGAGGGCGCGGACTTCGCGTGCTCGGTCAGCCGCGCGGCCTCGTTCACCGCGTCGCCGATCACCGTGTACTCCAGCCGGCTCGACGTGCCCAGCTGACCCGCGAAAACCGGCCCGGACGCGACGCCGATGCCCAGGTCCAGCTCGCCGTCCGAGAGCACCGCGTCGCGGATCGCGCGCGCGGCGGCCAGCGCCATGGTGGGCCCGTCGGACAGCCGCGTCGGCGCGCCGAAGACGCACAGCGCGGCGTCACCCTGGAACTTGTTGACCAGCCCGCCGCGAGCGTCCACAGCGGACACCACGCTGGCGAAGAACCGGTTCAGCTTGGCCACCAGCTCCTGCGGCGGCGTGCGCTGCGCCAGCGCGGTGGAATCGACGACGTCGACGAACAGGGCCGTCACCTCGCGCACGTCCCCGGACAGCGAAGCGCCGTACTCCAGCGCGTGCCGGGCCACGTCCGCGCCCACGTGCCGGCCGAACAGGTCCCGCATCCGCTCCTGCTCGCGCAGACCGGACGCCAGGTCGTTGACCGACGTCTGGAGCCTGCCGATCTCGCTGGAGTCGTCGACGTCCACCGTGACGTCGGTGGAGCCGCGCGCGATCCGGTCCAGCGCGACGCGCAGCCGGTGCAGCGGCGCCGCGACGGCTCGGGCCAGCAGCGCCGTGCCGATCGCGCCGGTGGCCAGGCCGATCACGGACAGCGTGATCAGGCTCGCCGTCGGGTTCGCGTGGCCGAGATCGGGCGGCGTGGCGACCAGGAGCACGCCGACCAGCGGGACGCCGCTGGCCAGCGCCCAGGTGACGACCAGCCTGGTCAGCACGGTCACCGGCAGCGAACCCTGCGGTGGCGTCACGTCGAGCGCCATGGTCATCACCGGCCGCGCCACCCACTCCGCGGCGAGGTAGGTGAGGCCGACGGTGGTCAGCCCGCCGAGCCCGATCGTCAGCGCCATGCCGGACGCGTCCGCGAACGAGCCGAGCCAGCCGGCCAGCCCGCCGAGGATGAGCGCCCCGATCAGCCACAGGGTGCCGCTGACCACGGCCATGTCCACCGGCAGCCGCAGCGCCCGCTGGGCCTCGGCCTCCGTCGGCGGCCGGCCGATCGTGAACCAGACGACCGTGCGGCGTTGCAGGTAGGCGGTCCAGACGGTGCCCACGACGAGGCTCACGGCGACGATCCCGCCCGCGGTCAGCCCGAAGACCCAGGCGCGGTCCCCGGCGTCGCCCGGCAGGCCCTGCAGGGCCAGCAGCAACGCCACCACGGCGGACCCGGCGATGCTCGAGCCGAGGCCCAGCGCGGCGAAGCCCAGGCTGGTGCGCAGAACCAGCCGGAACCGACCCGCCGTCTTCCTGCGCACGCCGCCGATCGTATGGGCTGGCCGCCGCGGCGGCGAGAAAAGGCGTGGTCCGCGTTGTCACCGCTGGTTACGGTGACGGGTATGCAGCCGCTCGACCCGGACGAGATCCGTGCCTCATTCGTCAACTGCTCCCGCGGCGAAGCCAAGTCCGTGACGGTCCCCGGCGACGTGCCCTGGGCCGACCGCGACTTCCTCGGCTGGCGTGACCCGAAGGCGCCGGCGCGCGCCTACCTGGTGCTGCCGTACGAAGGCGAGGTCGTCGGCCTGGCCTTGCGCGCGGCACCGCCCGCGCGCTCGCGGGTGCGCAGCAACATGTGCGCCTTCTGCTCCACCACCCACTCGGTCTCCGACATCACGCTGTTTTCCGGCCGCCGCGCGGGCAAACTCGGCCGTGAGGGCAACACACTCGGCACGTACGCCTGCTCGAACCTCGCCTGCAGCCGTTACCTGCGCGGGGAGATCCGGCCGGACATCCCGCAGCCGCACGAGTCGCTTTCGCTCGAGGAGCGCATCGCGCGGCTGGAGGACAAGGTGCACCGGTTCGTGGCGCGGGTGCTCGAAACCTCGTGAGTGTTTATGCCGGTTCTAACCGTCATAAACACTCACGAGTCCTTCGCTAGAACTCCCAGCGCGCGATGCGGCCCATCCGCCGCACGGCCGGGATCAGGCTGGTCACTCGCAGGGCCAGCTTGGACCCCCCGGGCAACCGCGCGAAGGTCTCCCTGGAAGCCCACTCGCTAGCGTCCAAAGAGGACACCAGGCGGACGCCGTACCGCTCCAGCTCGTGCGGGTCGTCGATGCCCCAGTGCAGCGTCGCTTTTGCGCGCCGCACCACCGGGTTCAGCTTCTGCGCCTTGATGCCCAGCGTGCTGAAGACGTCGAAGACGAGCTGCCCCGCGGGGAACTTGCCGACGATCCGCCGTACCAGCTCCGCGCCGTCGGCCGGGGCCAGGTACATCGTCAGGCCCTCGGCGACGACCAGCGCCGGCCGGTCCGACGGAACCTGGTCCAGCCAGGCGAAATCCGTCACCGAAGAGCCGATCGCGGTGCGGTTTTCGTGCGTCGGGTAGATCTCGCGGCGAAGGGCGACCACCTCGGGGTAGTCGACGTCGAACCAGTCGACGGTCGGGGGCGGGTCCAGCCGGTCCGCGCGGGTGTCCATGCCGCAGCCGAGGTGCAGCACGATCGCGTCCGGGTGCGTGCTCAGGTACTCGGCGGCCAGGTCGTCGATCGCCCTGGCGCGGATCGCCACGGAGACCGAGGAATCCCTGGTGACGCCCAGCTTCGTGAAGTCGTAGTCGATGCGCCGGACCGCGTCGTCGGCGGCGGTGTCGCCGAGCACGGGCTGGTCGCGGCGGGCGTCGAGGGCGCGGCCGTAGAGCGTGGCCAGCATGGTGGCCTTTTCCTCGGTGAAGTGGACTTGCGCCACGGTTCGCCCCCAGGGATCACAGTTTTCAGAACTTTGTGAAAACTGTACTCCGGTCAAGAGTTGGCCGCGTAGTCGTGCGCGTAGGTTTTCGCGTCCAGCAGGTGCTTCAGCGTGATTTCGCGCGCCGCGGCCGCGTCCGAGCGGCGGACGGCCTCCAGGATCGCGCGGTGCTCGTCGACGGCCTTGCGGATCTGGCCGGGCAGCCGGAGCGCCGCGCGGCGCTCCTCGCCGACCAGCGCGAGCACGGACCGCAGCAGGTCGGCGACGTCGTCGTTGCCCGCGTTGCCGGCGATCACCCGGTGGAACTCGGCGTCGGTGGCGATCACCCGGAGCATGTCGCCGGCCGTGGCCGCGGCCTCCATCTCGGCCACATTGTCGGCCAGCCGCTGCACGATCCGCGGCGAATGGTGCGTCGCGAGCCGCTCGGCCAGCGTCGGCTCGACGGTCGCGCGCAGGTCGAACAGCTTCTCCACCAGCTGCTCGTGCTCGGAAAACCAGCTGCTCAACGGCCCGTCGGCGCTCTTCTGCTCGCGGACGTAGGTGCCCGAGCCCGCGCGGATCTGCACGTAGCCGATGGAATCCAGCACCCGCAACGCCTGCCGCAACGACCCGCGGCTGATGCCGAGCTGCTCGCACAGGGCGCGTTCGGCGGGCAGGCGGGAGCCGGGCGCGAGCTCACCGGTGTCGATCATCGTGCGCAGATGGTCGACGGTGGCGCTCCAGACCTGTTCGGATTCGTGGGCCACCCGCCCATCCTGTCAGGCCGGGGTCGGCTGCGCGTGGTGCCGAAAATGTCGGTGGTGCGTGTCACGATGATCTCCTCGACAACATGGGGGAGGGACCCGATGCCCGCGAAGTTCAAAGACCTGGCGATCGACGCCCGCGACCACCAGGCACTCGCCGACTGGTGGTGCTCGGCGTTCGGCTACGTCCGCCGCGACTCCCTGACCGGCGACGAACGGCCTGTGGACTGGCCGGTGCCGATCGTCGACCCGACGGGGGCGGCGCCGCTGTTCTGGGTGTGCCCGGTGCCGGAGGAGAAGACCGTCAAGAACCGCATGCACCTTGATGTTTGGGGCAATCCGGACGAACTGGTGGCTGCTGGTGCGACGCTGATTCGCGCCAAGGGGGGTGACATCGAGTGGCACGTGCTCACTGACCCGGAGGGGAACGAGTTCTGCGTGTTCGAACCGCGGGAGTGACGGGGTTCGGGTTGGGTCGGGCTGGTGGGGGTTGGTGACTTCAGCCCGGCTGGGCCGGGCGACTTGGGGTGACCGGCCTTCGGCCCGGCTGGGCCGGGCTGGTGGGGGTTCGTGACTTCAACTGGGCCGGGCGAGTTGGGGTGACTGGCCTCGGCTGGCTTGAGCTGGTGCGGTGGCTGGCCTTCGGCTGCGGCGGCTTGGGGCGACTGGCGTCAGCTGGCTTGGGTTGATGAGGTTGCCGGGCTTTGGTTGTGCTCGGCTGCTGGGGTGACTGGCTTGGGCTGGTGGCGGTGGCGGGGCTTCGGTTGTGCTCGGCTGCGGGGTGACTGGCGTCGGCTGGCTTGGGTTGATGAGGTGACTGGCCTCGCCTGGGTCGAGCCGACTGGCTTCGGCCGGGTCGGGCCTCGGCCCGGCCCGGCCGGGCCGGGCCGAGGGTGGTGAGTGGCTTCGGCTGACTTGGGCCGTGTGGCGGCAGGGCTTCGACTGGCTCGGGCTGGTGAGGTGACCAGCTTCGGCCGGGTCGCGCTGCGGAGTGGCTGGTTCGGCCGGGTTGAGCCGCCGGGCCAGTGGCCTCGGCTGGGTCGAGCCGCCTGGGCGGGCAGCTTTCGGGCGCTGGTGGCCGAGGGCGATGGAGCTGCGGAGCGAGTGACTTCGGCGGCGTTCGAAGCACGCCGGTGAGTGAGACTGGGCGTGTTCGTCCAGACACATCTGCGTCGCGGTGGCGGGCTGGGGTGCCTATCGTCCCGGGGTGAGCGCTTTATGACGTGGTGGCACGCGGTGATCATTTTCGTCGCGGGAGTCTGGGCGGGCAGCATCAACGCCGTCGTGGGGTCCGGGACGCTGGTGACCTTCCCGGTGCTTGTCGCGCTGGGGTACTCGCCGCTGACGGCGACCACGTCGAACGCCGTCGGCCTCGCGCCCGGGACGATCAGCGGCGCGTACGGCTACCGCCACGAACTCACCGGCTACTGGCCACAAGTGATCCGCTTCGCGGTGGCGTCGTTCTTCGGCGCGATCTGCGGCACGGTGCTTCTGCTGACCCTGCCGAAGGACGCGTTCGAGACGATCGTGCCGGTGCTGGTCGGGCTGGCCGTCGTGCTGGTCATCGTGCAGCCCCGGATGTCGAAGTGGATCCAGAAACGCCGCGAGGCCAACGCCAACGCCGAGACGGTCGCCGGTGGCGCAGAGACCGCCGGTGCTGACGCTGACTCCGGTGCCGCCGGTTCGGGTGGCACAGGCGCTGCCGGTGGGAGCGCTGGCCCCGGCGGCGCAAATGCCGCTGGTACCGATGCCGCTGGCTCCGGTGGCGCAGGTGCCGCTGGCGGGAACGCCGCAGCAAGCGCCGGTGCCGCTGGCTCAGACAATGTTGGCGCCAAAGGCGCGGTTGACCTGAGCGGCAACTCGGTCGCGGCGTCGGCTGGGAGTGGGGCGCGCGGGGTCACCGCGACGGTGAGCGGTGCCGCGCATCGTGGCGGTCCGTTGCTGATGGGGCTGTTGTTCCTGATCGGCATCTACGGCGGGTACTTCACCGCCGCGCAGGGCGTGATGATGATGGCCGTGATGGGAATGCTGCTGACGGAACCGATGCAGCGCCTGAACGGGGTCAAGAACTCGCTCTCGGCCGTCATCAACGTCGTCGCCGGGCTGATCTACGCGATCGTCGCCCCGGTGAGCTGGCCGGTGATCGGGCTGCTGGCCGTCGGGTCGACCATCGGCGGCCAGCTGGGTGCGAAGATCGGCCGCCGCCTATCGCCGACGGTGCTGCGCGGGGTGATCGTGGTGATCGGGATCGCTGCTGTGGTCCAGCTTCTTCTGAAGTAGCACCGTTCCCGGCAGGCCCGGCAGGCCCGGCAGGCCCGGCAGGCCCGGCAGGCCCGGCAGGCCCGGCAGGCCCGGCAGGCCCGGCAGGCCCGGCAGGCCCGGCAGGCCCGGCAGGCCCGGCAGGCCCGGCAGGCCCGGCAGGCCCGGCAGGCCAGACCAACTTGCTTCGCCTGGCCAACTCGCCCGGCCAACCTGCTCAACCAACCCGCCCGGCTGGCTCAATCCGGCCAGCTCGCCGAACCCGGCCGGTCAGCCCGGGGCCCGCGCAGTCCAACCAATCTGCTCGGCTCGGCCGGTCGGCCCTGGCCAACCCGCTCAACCAACTCCGCCAGCCCGGCCTAACCCAGCCAGCCCGCCTAACCCGGCAGCCCGGCCCCACCCGGTTCGCCTAATCCGGCCGCCCGGCCAGCTCAACCCGGCCAGCTCGCCCGGCCGACCCCGCCCGGCTCGCCTAACCCAACCAACCCTGCTCGGCCGGTCAACCCAACCAACCTGCCCAGCCGGCTGATCCGCTCAACCCGCCGAGCCGGAAACCCCAGTCAGGAAAGGAATTCGCGAGCCGCGGCCAAGAACAGGTCGTTCTCCTCAGGGGTGCCGATCGTGACGCGCGCGCCGTCGCCGGGGAAGGGGCGGACGATGAGTTTGCGGTCGAGCATGTGCTCGGAGAAGGCGACCGTGCGGTCGGCGAGGGGGAACCAGACGAAGTTGGCCTGCGTGGGCGGGATGTCGTAACCCATGCCCAGCAACGAGTTTCGCACGCGTTCGCGCTCGGTGATGATTTCCTGGCAGCGCTCGAGCAACTCGTCAGCGGCATCTAGGGACGCGATGGCAGCGACCTGCGCGATGGCGTTCACCGAGAAGGCCACGTAGACCTGTCGCAGGGCTTCGGCGATCGGGGCGGACGCGACGGCGTAACCGATGCGGAGGCCGGCGAGGCCGTACGCCTTCGAGAAAGTCCGCAGCACAGCCACGTTGTCGTACGTGCGCGTGAACTCGACGCCGTCCGGCACCTCGGTGTCGGTGACGAATTCCTTGTACGCCTCGTCCAGCACCACGAGCACGTGCTCGGGCACGGCCTCGATGAAGCGCTGGATCTCGTCGCGGTGCAGCACGGTGCCGGTGGGATTGTTGGGATTGCAGACGAAGATCAGCTTCGTCCGGTCCGTGATCGCGGCCAGCATCGCGTCGAGATCAAGGCCGTATCCGTCGGTCAGCGGGATTTTCACGCCGACCGCGTGCGCCACCTGCGTGACGATCGGGTACGCCTCGAAGGAGCGCCACGCGAACATCGCCTCGTCGCCCGGCCCGCAGACGGCCTGGATCAGCTGCTGGCACAGGGAAACCGAGCCGCAGCCGACGGCGAGACGGTCGATCGGCACGTCCAGGTCCGTCGCGAGCCGCTCGCGCAGAGCCTGCGAACCGCTGTCCGGATACCGGTTGACGTCGCCCATCGCTTCGGTGATCGCGGCCCGCACGCTGGGCAGCGGGCCGCCGGGGACCTCGTTGCTCGCCAGCTTGATCGCACCGACGATCGTCCGGCCGGGGACGTACTTGGGCAACGATTCGAGATCCGGGCGGGGGGCGAGGGACGGCATCGTCGGTTCTCCTCGGTTCTGGCGGACAACTTCGCCACCGTATCTCGCCGCGGCCGATCCAGAAAGGTTCCCAACGTTCACCTGGAGGTGATTGAGTGAGGTGATGACGTCGACGAGCACCGTGGATTACCAGCGTACCGACGGCCGCACGCTGCGCCTGACGTTCGCGGAGCCCGAGCGCGCCCTGCGCGGCGGCCTCGTTGTCCTGCACGAAGGCAACGGCGTCACCGACGGCGTGCTGCTGCTCGTCGCGAGCCTCGCCGGCGAAGGCTGGCTCACCGTCACGCCGCACATCGACGGCAGCGAAGGACTGACACAGCAGGATCTCCTCGACGCGACCGACATCACACTCGAATGGCTGCTCGAACGCGGCGTCGAGGCGGACCTTCGCGGCGTCGTCGGGTTCGATCTCGGCGGGACGGCGGCGCTGCTCGTCGCTTCGCATCGACGACTCGGGGCGGCGGTGAGCGTCGGCGGGCAGCGCGTCACGGAGCTACCGCGGCTGCTGGAGATCGCCGGTCACGTCACGAGCCCGTGGCTCGGCATGTACGGCGACGCCGGTGACGAAGCGGGCGGCGCCGAGGTCGAGCAGCTGCGCGATGCCGCGGCGTCGGCGAAAGTTGCCACCAACGTCGTCCGCTATGCGGGCGCGAACCACCGCTTCGACGCCGACCCCGGCGCGGCGGAAGAGGCCTGGCAGCGCACCCTCGACTGGTTCGATGCCCACCTGCGCTGAGGCCCGTCACCCCAGCACTCCGCCGACCCGGCGAACGCACTTCTGTGACATGTACCTGATCGGACCGCCGTGGCGGCCCCCGTTCCCCGTACGTTGAACGATAAGAAAGTGTGAGGTACCGGTGAAGAAGTTACTCTGGGGGGAGTGACGAAGACGGGGGAAGCATGGCTCGGCCGTACGTGTTGCAAGCGTGGTGACGGGGACACGCGCGCAGCACACCTGGCAGGTGGCAGGGGTCACGTCCGTCGTCGCGATCACGTGGGTGACCAGGCTGACCGGCCTGCTCACGATCGTCTCCGTGGTGGTGCCCTCGGGCCGTAACCTGCGCGGGCACCTGGCCGAATGGCTGGAGCTGCCGCAGGAGGCGACGGTGGCGGCGGCGACCGTCGCGATCGTCACCGGGGTGCTGCTGATCCTGCTCGCCGCCGGCCTGCGTCGGCGCAAGCGCCGCGCGTGGCAGCTGGCCGTGGGCTTCGCGGTGCTGCTGACCCTTTCGCACCTGGGGCTCAAGCACGTTTTCGGCGTCGGTGTGGTGTCCGTGGTCCTGCTCGCCGGGCTGATCGCCACGCGCCGTTACTTCGTCGCGGAGCCGGACCCGACCACGGGCCGCTGGCGCGCCGTGCGGGTGTTCGTGCAGCTGCTGCTGGCGGGGTTCGTGATCAACGTCCTGCTGCTTTCGGTGGCGTCGGGCAAGATGCTCGACCCGCTGGGCTTCCCGGACCGGCTCGCGCAGTCGGGGCTGGCGCTGGTGGGCGTGAGCGGGCCCGCGGTGTTCCACGGGCTGTGGCTGGAGGACCTCTCGGCGGCCATCGGGCTGCTGTTCAGCATCGCGGCGGTGCTGGTTTCGGCGTACTTCCTGCTGCGTTCCGCGGAGCCGGCGCCGCGCCTGTCCGACGACGAGCTGGCGCGGCTGCAGGCGTTGCTGCAGGAGCACGGCGAGCGCGACTCACTGGGCTACTTCGCGTTGCGGCGGGACAAGTTCGCGGTGTTCTCGAAGTCGGGCAAGGCGGCCGTGACCTACCGCGTGATCGCGGGCGTCGCGCTGACCTCGGCCGATCCGCTGGGCGATCACGAGGCGTGGCCGGGCGCGATCGAGGAGTACCTGGAGATCTGCAAGCGCAACGCCTGGGTGCCGGCCGCGATGGGCGCGTCCGAACTGGGCGCGACGGTGTGGGCGCGCTACGGCCTCGAGGTGCTGGAAATCGGCGACGAGGCCGTGGTCGACGCCGCGGACTTCACCCTGGACGGCCGGATCATGCGCGGCGTCCGGCAGGCGGCGTCGCGGACCAAGCGCGCGGGGTACAAGGTGCTGGTGCGCCGGAGCGAGGACCTGCGCCCCGGCGAGCTGGACGAGCTGGTGCTGCTGGCCGCGAACTGGCGCGGCACGGAGACCGAGCGCGGCTTTTCGATGGCGCTGGGCCGCATGGGCGACCCCGGCTCGGTGATCGTGACGGCCGAGCAGGGCGGGCGCGTGCGCGGGGTGCTGCAGTTCGTGCCGTGGGGCGCCCACGGCCTCTCGCTGGACGTCATGCGCCGCGACCGCACGGCCGACAACGGCGTGAACGAGCTGATGATCTCCGAGCTGCTGCTCTACTCGCGTGAGCACGGCATCACGCAGGTGTCGCTGAACTTCGCGGCGTTCCGCTCCCTGATGGAGCAGGGCCAGCGCATCGGCGCCGGCCCGGTCGCGCGCATCTCGGCGAAGGTCCTGCACTTCTTCTCGCGCTGGATCCAGATCGAGAGCCTGTACCGGTTCAACGCCAAGTTCCAGCCGCGCTGGGTGCCGCGTTACCTGGTGTACCCCGGCGTCCGGGAACTCCCGCGCGTCGGCATCGCCACCTTCGAAGCCGAGGGCCTCGGCGGCCGTTCGCCCTGGCTGCGGCACCTGCTGCGCCGGTGATCCACCACGTGCGGGGGGGTGCCTACGGTGGGGTTACGGGGGGTGTGTAACCTATCTGGGCAGTGGTCGTTTCGGCCCAGGAGGCTTCGCCTAGTCTGGTCTATGGCGCCGCACTGCTAATGCGGTTGGGGGTAACCCCCCCTCCCGGGTTCAAATCCCGGAGCCTCCGCTGGTGCCTGTTTCGGCAGGTGCTAGATTACAACTGAACACGCGCCCGTAGCTCAGCTGGATAGAGCATCTGACTACGGATCAGAAGGTCAGGGGTTCGAATCCCTTCGGGCGCACGTCTGGTTGAGACAGCAAGACGCAGGCCCAGTACCTCTTTCGAGAGGCGCTGGGCTTGTTCTGCGTTTAGCCTGTCCCTACTTCGATCTCTAGCGGTGTAGGGATGACCAGGTCAGATAGGGATGCCAGGCAGCGACAACCGCGTGGCTCAGGTACGCGGCGTGAGCGTTCGCCGGGTGTGTGGGAGATCCGCGTCGTCGTCGGCACACACCCGCTGACCGGTCGAAGCAAGCAGCGGTCCTTCACCATCCACGGGGACGAGGACTACGCCGCCGAGCGGCAAGCTGAGCTGGTCGCCGATCACGGCGTCCGCCGTGTGTGCGTTGAGCGTGGCGATCGGCTGACAGTGGAGCAATTGCTGGACCGGTTCGAGAGTGCGCCGCATCGTTGGAGCCCGACCACGCTGCGGACCTACGGTGGCGTACTTCGTGATCTGCGGCGGGATCGGTTGGCGCGCTGCTGGTTGGACCGGCTGACGCCGGCAGTCCTGGAAACGGCGCTGGCGCGCTGGGCCGCGGCCGGTGCCACGCCGTCGACCTTGTCCGCCCGGTTCCACGTGCTGCATTCGGCGATCACCTGGGGCGTGTGTGAGCGGCTCCTGGGCTCGGATCCGCTGGTCGGAATGCGGTCGCCACCGCGGCCGTATCCCCGTAAGCACCTGCCCCCGCCGCAGGTGCGGCAGCTGTTTGCCGCGGCCGATCGGCAGCGGCTCGCTGCCGCGGCTCGGTTACTCGAGCGGCCGATGTCACGGCAGCGAGCTTTGGACTTGTTCCATGCGGAACAGGATGAACTACTGGTGAGGCTGGCTGCAGACTCCGGAGCTCGCCGCGGTGAGTTGGCGGCGCTGCGGGTGGACGATCTGGAAGGGCGGGTGCTGTCGATCGAGCGTGCCGCAAAGGATGCAATGATCGGCCCGACCAAGACCCACTCGCGAGGTCGCCTCACCCTCGGAGCAACTACGGCACGGTGCTGGCACGACCACGTTCGCGCCTGGCGGGACCACCCGCTGGCCGGTGACGTGTCCGGTTCATGGCTGTTTGCCGCCAGGCCGGACCGGCACGCGCCGATTCAGCCGAGCAGCCTCGGACACCGGTTCGAGCGACTGCGGAACGAGGCAGGGCTGCCGGCTGCTCAGTTGCATCGGCTTCGGCACACCGTGGGCACCTATCTCGTGGCCCAGGGCAAGATCCTGAAAGCCGCCGCTAGGCTGCGCCACCGAGATCCGTCTACGACTCTGCGTAACTATGCTGACGCGTTGCCCTTGGACGATGAGGATGCTGCCGACGAGCTCGACGCTCTCTTCAACGACCCGGGCGACGATAGCCGGGGGTAGCTCGTACGCCAGACAGGAATTGAAATGCGCATCCGAAGAAGAACCATTTCTTTACTCAGTTTCGGTTCGGGAATTTCGCCGGTAACAAGGAATCGTGATTTTGCCCGGTTCGGCATGCCGGGCTGAGGGGCGATTCGACTTGCAGAATCGCAAACGTGATCAGAAACGCACTCGCCGCGCCGTACTGGCGCTGGTGCACCCAGTCCGGCATCACGGAGGCAGACAGGGTCTGCTCGATCCAGCGGCGGGTCTGGTCCTCGGTGTCGGAGTGCCGCTACGCGACCAGCAGCAGGTCCGAGACCAGGTCGTCGAAGGCGCGTGCATAAAGGCGCAAGAACCACGGGCCACAGTCGGCCACGCAAGGTGGGACGGCCGCGCCGACGACCGATCCATCACCAGCCAAGGAAGTTTGCTCGGCGATGTCGTAGACCTCGTCGGCTGGCCTGCCCGCCGCCGCGTCCAACGCGGCGGCGGTGGGCGGAGTGATCACCGCCGGCAGGCGCACCTCGCAGTCGAAGTCGCGGCACCGGGGACAGTCAGCACAATCGCTGCGGCAGGTCCCGTAGGCTGTCGCGCCGACAGGGACAGTCCGTCTTGGTGAACAACCTCGGGCCTGCTCGTGCAGGCTTGAGCGCGCCATTGCGCCACCCTCCTGCGCGGCGGCGGTCCGTGCCAGGCGAGATCGGAGGGCGGACACCGTGGCGCGCACGTCGGCGAGCACGGCATCAAGTTGGCACGCGGCAGTGTCGCGCGTGCTGCACACTCCCGTTGAGCGCGTCCGGCAGGTCAACGAAGCGATTCGGCCTCCGCCCGGTGTCCACCTGCCTCGGCGTGCCCACCACGTTCCTCCTCCGCTACCCGTATGCCTTCGGTGCAGATGACGATAGGAAGGCTTCGTCGGTGCTGCGGGGTGTTGATGGCCCTGCCCAGTATCGGGGAAGTGGGGCGCAGGGGCCCGCTCGATCCAGCGGCAGGGCCTTAGCCTCGGCGCCGGCGTCGCGTTCGGCGACACCGCTGCCCAGCAGGATCACCGCACCGCTGACCTGATGGAAGATCAGTGGCGATCAGACGCGCAGCACGGGTTCTCGTGGTCGCGATGCCACTGGTCGACGACCTCGCCGATGTGTCTGCGCCAGCCCAATTCGCATACCGTCGCGGTCACACCGGAGTCACTCGCGCGGTAACAGTGTCACAGCGCATCGACCACCTGTTAGGAGCGGCGTTGTTTCGCCGCCTCGGCGTGCAAGTGCCCTTCACTGATTACCCAAGAATCGGCAAGTCTGCTCCAGGGCCTGCCACAGCGGCAGGTCGATCCGGACGCGGTGGTAGCTGGGGCCTCGCGGGCGCAGTTGTTGGTGCGGTACCAGGAGGCCCGCTTCGACCAGGCGCTTCACCACCGGGCGCACCAGGTTGTCGGTCAGGCCCGCACGCTGGGCGATCATCCGAACAGTAACGCCGATCTCCGGTTCTGCGGCCAGCCCCACGATCGCGGCCACGACATCGGCGACGTAGCGGTTGCCGAACACGGCCGACGACCGGGTGCGCACCGTTTCGTCGCTCACGAGTGTAGTGTGACGCGTGACGCGAATCGCGTCACGTCGGGATACGGAGGCGCTCGGGTCATGGGATCTGCAGTCACGGTCGCGAGAAACCAACCGGCGCTGCCGTTTCCGGCGGCGTCCACCGAGGACTCGCGAGCGGACCATCCGGAAATCCGGATCGCCGGGCGCGCCCTGCGCCCCACTGCGGTGTTCGACACTTACTGGCGGTTCGCGGCGAAGCGGCAAGCCGTCTACCTCTCCCGGCTGGCTGGCGAGGCCGGCCCGTGGACCGACGACCCGATCCTGCTGCGTCACCGGTTCACCAACTGCTACCGCGCTGCGGACCGGGTCAGCCAGTACCTGATCCGTCACGTGTCGTACGAAGGCTCACAGCAACTGGAAGAAGTGGTCTTCCGCACGCTGTTGTTCAAGCTGTTCAACCGCGTGTCGACATGGGAGCTGCTCCGGGATGCTTTCGGCGAGGTCTCATGGGAGAACTTCGACCACTCTGCGTACGACGAGGTGCTTAGCCGCGCGTTCGCCAGTGGTCACAAGCTCTACTCCGCCGCCTACGTCGTGCCGCCCCCGAGGCTTGAAGCGGACCGGAAGCACAGCAACCACTTGCGGCTACTGGAGCTGATGATGACCAGCGACCTGGGCGACCGGATCGCCGACGGCGGGTCGCTACGGACCGCGTTCGAGCTCCTGCAGTCCTTCCCGGCGATGGGAAACTTCCTCGGCTACCAGTTCGCGATCGATCTGAACTACTCCGCGGTCTTCGACTTCGACGAGATGGAGTTCGTGGTTCCCGGGCCGGGCGCCCGCGATGGCATCCGCAAGTGCTTCGGTCCGGCCTCGGACGGCATCGAAGCCGACATCATCAGCTACATGGCCGATCACCAGCAGGAGCAGTTCGAGCGCTTGGGTCTCGCCTTCGCAGGCTTGTTCGGCCGCCCGCTGCAGCTGGTGGACTGTCAGAACCTCTTTTGCGAAGTGGACAAGTATGCCCGCGTGGCTCATCCTGAAATTGCGGGTCACAGCGGTCGCAGCCGGATCAAGCAGCTCTTCGAACCGGTACGCGAACCGGTCGGAGCGTGGTTCCCGCCGAAGTGGGGCCTGCGGACCTGACCCTGACGGTGGCAGCGGGGAGAACAAATGACACCGCGCTTGCGCCCCGGATGCCTCGTGGTCCTGGAAGGGCTGGATCGCAGCGGTAAAGTCCACGCAGATCCAGCGACTTCGCGCCCAGAACTGGGCTGATCCGCGCCCGACCTTCGCACATATGCCCTCTGGCTTCACGACGCTGACGGAGCGCATCTACCACGTCACCGAACAGGATCAGATCACATCACCGCTGGCGCGCCAGCTGTTGCACATGGCTTGCCACGCGGAGAACATCGCCACGTTGGTCGACGCGCGCCGGCAAAACGGCGTGGTGCTGGACCGTTGGTGGTGGTCGACCGTCGCCTACGGCTGGTACGGCGGGAGCCTCGCGGAGTCGGGTATCAGCGAGGCAGTCTTCTTCGAGATGATCGACGCGATCTGGTCCGGGCAACCTGCCGACATCGTCTTCCTCTTCGCCACGCCGTACGAGCGAGACGAACTCAACCGGGGCTCGGTTCGCGAGGGCTACGCGCGGCTTGTCGAGCGCCACGGCCCGATCACCGTGGAGGTCCCTCGCGGCACTCCGGAAGAAACGACGGACTTCCTGATGTCACGGCTCGGAGACTTCGGGCTCGTCGAGTGACGGAGACCTTGACTTCGATGTCAGGTTATCCGACACTCGTGTCATGGTAGAGAACGTGATGGACACCTCCGGTGCTCCGCTGTTCTTCCCGTCGCCAGGCGCGGTTTCCCCCGCGCCGGACGTCGTCGATCCTCAGCCGAGCACCATCGATCTGGACCCGATCGCCCTCCAATCGATGACCCGGGACGAACTCCGTGAGGAAATCCTTCGCATGCTGGCGTGCCTTCGGCGGCAATCGGTGCAGGAGATAGCCACGGGCACTCAGCACACCGACGGCACTTTGGCGCTCGACAGCATGACTGCGGTCTGGGTGATTTCAAGGGTCGGCACAGCCTTCGGCCGGCATCTCGTCCGGCTCTCGGAAGTCGAGGACGAGAGCCTGCGCAGTGTCGGCACTGTAGCCACCCTGATCCGGCAGGCCATCGCCCCGGTTGCAGCTGCGGGCGCGGCATGAGCGACTTCGTCGAACCCGCCGACAATATCGGCGAAGCATGGCTACGCACACTGGAGCTGGTCCACTTGGAGGGCGGACGGCGGACGAACGTGCTTACCACGGTGGCGGAGCCGCTGTCCGCCGAGCCTGCTGCCATCCGCGCGGCGATCGACAAGGCCCTGGTGCCTGGCAAACGCCGGGGAACCAGTGTGCAACGGGCTGAGACGGTCGCCAACACGATCTTCCCGCACGACCTCTACCGCGACACCGGTCTGGTCTGGTCACCGGACCTGGACGTGGGCCAGTCCGAGGTGCTGGACACTGCCGCTAACGACCTCTACGAGGCGTACAGCGAGATGCTGGGCCTGTTGCGCACCGCGAACGGCAATCCGAGAGGGACCTACTTCGGCCGCATGATCAGCTGGCCTGGCAAGGAAGCCGGAGGGGTCAATCAGCTGGCGGCCCGGGTGAAGTACTTGCGCAGCCAGCGACGGAAGGGGAACCGGAGCTACAACCTGTCCGATATCGCCATCGGCGGTGAGGCGGAGCTGTCGGCAATCAAGCGTCTCGAGCTAGACGACGTGGGGGTTCAGGTCTACGCCGCCGACGACACCCGGCAACGCGGCTTCCCGTGTCTCGTGCACATCGACTTGACGCTGCTCGATGGCAGGCTGAGCATGGTCGCTGTCTACCGCCACCAGTACCTGATCACCAAGGCCTACGGGAACATGCTCGGCTTGGCCAGGCTCCTGGCTTTTCTGGCCCAGCAAACCGGCTTCGAGGTCGGCGAGCTCGCGGTGCTGGCCACGCTGGCCGACAGCGAGGAGACGTTCGCCGGCGGCAAGCGCGGAGTTGCCGCCCTGATCGCTTCGGCCCGCTCCGAGGGCGCGGCGTGATGACTGCGATACTGCTCCGGACCGGGGTCGACATGGTCGACGTGGAACGGCTGAAGCGGATGATCGAGCTGTCCGGGACCGAGTTCCTGGAAAGTTCGTGGACCGCCGCGGAGCGTGAGTACTGCGCTGACCGCCCTGAACGGCTGGCGACGCGGTGGGCGGCGAAAGAGGCCACGATGAAGGCGCTCAACCGGGGCATCGGCCGAGTCGGTCTTCTGGACGTCGAGGTCGCCGCCGCCGAAGGGCAGATGCCCACGCTGCTGCTGCACGGTCCCGCCGAAGAACGAGCCCTCGAACTGCAGCTCGACACCTGGTCGGTTTCACTCACCCACGAGGACCGCTGGGCCCTCGCCTTCGTTGTCGGAGCAGGAAACGGACCCCATGGACAACACCAGTGATGCACGGGCCGGCAGCGGCGCCGGCCAAGAGCCGACCGAGCAGGAGGTCGTCGGAAAGCAGCTGCGGATCGGGAGGGAGACCTTGGGACTGACCCAGGACGACGTCGCCGGAGTCCTCGGCATCCCCCGCACGAGCGTCGTCGCGATGGAAGGTGGCCGCCGCAACGTGACGGCTCTGGAGCTGCGGCGGCTAGCGCGGCTGTACCGCCGGAGCGTGCAGTGGCTGCTCGGCGAGGAAGAAGCAGCTGCCGAGGTCGACTCGGCGCTGTACCGTGCCACCTCGGAACTTTCCGAAGGAGACAAGGAGCAGGTGCTGCGCTTCGCGCAGTTCCTTGCCACCACGGACGGTCCCCCGTCGGGCACCGGACGCCGGCAGCCGCCGCCCTCATTCGCGCAGGGATCGCGCCCAGGCTCAGGGACGCCAGCACCATGATGGCCCCGTCACCGGGAGTCGGCCGCCGGAGGCGGGCCCTGCAGGCAGCCGCGAGCCTGCTCAAAGAACTGGACGTCGACGAAGACCGCCCGGTGGACGTTTTCGCGGCGATTGGCCGGCTCGACTTGTGGCTGGTCTTCCAGCCGTTTGAGTCGTTGCTGGGGGTGATGCTGCCGGAGGGCGGGATCATGCTTACCACCGAACGGCCACCGACGATCCAGCGCTTCACTGCAGCCCACGAAATCGCCCATTGGGTACTCGACCACAACCCCACGGCGTTCGACACCGAGGTCGACGTGCTCGGATCCGGCAGCCTCGAAAGGGAACGGCTCGCACAACTGTTCGGGTCTTACTTCATGATGCCGCCGTCGCTGGTTTACGGCACTGCGAGCCGGTACGGGGTAAGTTCCGGCAGACCACCGAACCCAGTCGAGGCTTATCTGATGGCTCGTGACATGGGAGTGAGCTACGAAGCCGCCGTACGACAGTTCAGCAACCTTCGGCTCATCGGGGGCCATGTCCGGGAAGCTTTGCTGAATGTGGCCCCGCTGCAGATCAAGAGCCAGCTCGCCCACGGGCACCGGCCTCGTGACGGGCGAGCGGACGTCTGGCCGGTCGACGAACGGGCGATGCACCACAGCGTCGCCGTGACGGTTGACGACGAGATCATCATTGGGCTCCCAGAGAATCGCTCGACCGGTTTCCGCTGGCTGGACGAGGCCGCGAACTCACGCCGCGCGATCGTCCGAGCCCGTCCCGCACCACCGCCATTTGCGGGCCCGAGGACCCCACCCGTGATCGCGACGGGTGAGCTCCGCTCGCGACGAACGGCTGCCGACGTGAACGCCGCGCTGTCCTTGTTGCCGCCAGCGCCGCGGCCAGGCATGGACGAGCTGGCGGCCGACTCGGATACCGACGAACTGGTGGTCGTCTTCGACTACCACCAGGCGGATGGTGACGACCGCGACGCCCTCCAGGCCGCACGGGACCGCCGCGTCGTCGCCGGTCGCGTTCCCGCGCCGTCCGCTGCGAACGACCACCCGGCCGCCTTGGCGGCAGAAGACGAGGCGGCGCAGCCCCCGGAGGACCCAGCACCGCGGATTGGTGCCACCGGGCGACGCTGGCTTGCCCTGCAGGCGAAAACAGAAGGTCACTTCACGTACGTGCTGCGCTACGCGGCACCGTACGATCCCGCCGGCTCACCGGCCGCCACGTTCACGGTGGAGGCCACTGTCGAACCGCGACCGGCGGTCGTGAACCGCCGCCGCCTGCTACAGGTGGATCTTCCCGGCCTCGACGGCGACGATCCGGCTGCACGGAACGAGCCGGACCGGTGACGGCGACCTCGGCGGCCGGTCACGGCCCCGCCGCACGAGCCGCGCGCCTCGCCGCGTCACTGGCGCGTCCCGACGTCGATCTTCGCGGGTCGCTGGACCCTGTCGTCATCACTCAGGGCGCACGTCCCCTCTGCGTGGCTTTCGCCGTCTCCGGTGGCCACGAAGCCGCACGGTCGCGAGACGGCTCGGCTCTCGAGCCCCGTGCTCCGGAAGCGATCTGGTGGGCCTGCACCGAGCGACGCCAGACAGGCAATGCCGGCATGCTGTTGGCCGACGCGGGCGCCGTTGTGGCCGACCTCGGGCAACCCACTCTCGCGGACTGGCCCTACAACCCCTGCTTGGGTACCGGTACCGAGGCGCCGCCGTCGGCCGCGGGCGCGCCCCCCTGGCCCAAGGCCGTCGTCCGCGGACTGCCGCTCGCGCACGACGGGGTCGAGGATCCGCTCGAGAACGCACTCGCGACGGGTATCCCGGTCGTCCTCGTCGTCGAGGTGACCGAGCAGTTCGCGGTCCCCGACGAGGGCGGTCACGTCGAGACACCCGACCTCCGTGTTCCTGTGGGCGGCTACCACGCCGTCTTGTGCGTCGGCGCGGCGACCGATCCCTGGCGCGGACGGCGGCTGCTCATCAGAAACAGCTGGGGCGATCACTGGGGCCTCGGCGGCTACTGCTGGCTGCCGATGGCCTACCTGGTCGCCTTTGTGCCGCAAGCTGCGGTGGTCGAGATGGGAGTGCGATGAACCTGGCCGACTACGAGCGAGCCGTTGCCGAAACCGACATCCTCGCGCCCGACGACCTGGTGCTTCCCATGCTTGGCTTGGCAGGAGAGGTCGGCAGCCTGGTAGCCGAATACAAGAAGCGCCAGCGCGACCACACCGGCTATCGGGCGTTCCCCGAAGAAGTACGCGAAGAGTTGGGGGACTTATTCTGGTACGCCACGGCGTTAGCCCGACGCTGCGGCCTTTCCCTTGAAGAGATTCTCGAAGACAACGTCCGGAAATCTCAGGAAAGGTTCCTCCGCCCGGATACACCTCCTCCGCACTCACTATTTGACGAACTCCTCCCAGAACACGAGTGCTTGCCGCGCCTGCTCGATGTGACTTTCACCGAAACGCTCGCGCACGATCGTGGCACCAAGCCGGTCCCTGTTGTGCGGATTCACCGAGGCGCCAGTGGTATCGGTGACCCTCTCGACGATAACAGTGACGATGACGATGACTACCGGTATCACGACGTGTTTCACCTCGCCTATATGGCCGTGCTCGGCTGGTCACCGGTGATGCGCAGTCTCTTGCGAGTCAAGCGCAGTACGGATCGCGATATCGACAGGGTCCAGGACGGCGGCCGTGCGATCGCCGTTGAGGAGGGCGTAAGCGCGTACGTATTTTCTGCCGCCCGCGCGCACAGTTACTTCCACACCAGCGCAATGGTCCCTGCGCAGATCGTCAAGGCTTGCCGTGCGATGACATCGCATCTTGAAGTGTCGAGGAGATCTGCTCAAGACTGGGAGTATGCAATTCTTTCCGGTTACCGAGCATTTCATAGTTTGGTTGAGAACCACGGAGGTACGGTTCATATAGACCTAAATGATCGAAGCCTGTCTTACAGGCGGACTTGATCCGTCAAGGTGACAGCCGGGGTCCTGTGGCGACCGGCGCCATGCCGCTCGATAACGGTCGTCGTGTAGAGGAAGGTGAATCTTGTGGGGGAAGGCGCGAGGCCATCTGGCAGGGCGAGCGGTCGCGGGCCCTGGGCTCCATCCGCCAGGCGCTCGACGCCTTAAGCGGCGGCCGGGCGCCGCAGCGCTACGCCGCGCTGTGAAACTACCTTGTGTACTGCATCGCGCACCGGCTGGCCCAGCAGACTGGCGACCTCACCCTCGGCGCCGCAGCAACGAAGTTCTACGGCGCTGCCCGCGCGGCCGGACGTGGAACGACCTGGCTGTCGAACCTCGCTGCGCCCGCCGAGAGAGGCACCAAATCGGCCGAACCCGCACTCGATCCACTCGACGAGCAGGCGATGAGCGGCGTGCTAGCCAACGCTGCTCGCATGGCCCGACCCTCGGTGTCGAAACCGAGGTCCAGCAAGCGCGTGCCGCGCTGCTGGGCAAGCCGCACAAACCCTACGAGGCCGCCCTGGGCCTGAGCGGTCCTGTAGCGACAAACCTGGACGCGCCGCCGCGGGATCGACTCGATCATCGGTGATGGCTGTCTCCGTCGCGCTGGGCCGGCGGCTCCACAAACTCACCACATGACGCAAGTTCTCAGCAATGATCAACATCCGATTCGATCCGTACATGCCAGAGCCTCCTGTACAGGGCCATCGACAAGATGCCAAAGATGATGAGGAGTGCAAAGGACCAGCTCAGGGCGATGGTCGGCGATAACGCGAGCGACCGGGTGAGGGAGTAGGTCCCGCCGCCGACGAAGCTGGCGACTGCGGTGGCAGACGTCTCCGAGAACGCGACTGCAGTGGCCACTGGGAACACCCTGTCGGAGGGCAACTCGTCCATGGCGGAAGCCGAGTACCTGGGATATGCGATCCCCATCCCCACCCCCGCGACGAACCAGCCGCCGATCAGGGCGACCAGTGCCGTGGTGCCACCTATGGTTGTTTGCGTAAGCAACGCAATAACCAGGCCGAGAGTAACGAGTACTAGACCAACAACTTCGGGCTTCCAAAGCCATCGATCCGCGAGCTCGGGCTTGAACCCGGTAAGCGACCACGCGAGCAGACCAGCTCCGACGGCGATGGTTCCGGCCACTATGCCGTGACCGAGCCCAGTGATCGCGGCGAGTGAGATGATGCCGGCGCCTCCGAAATAGCACAGACAGAGAAGGTGTAGCAGTACGACTTTGCCGAAGCGCGCCCGTTCTCGTCCAATTTGGATGCGAAGGATCCGCATGCTCGCGACTATGGAAAGGAGGCAGCCGCTCGCCAACAAGGCGATACCAACACGGCCTTTAGGCACGGTAGCGAGAGTTGCCAGGACAAGTCCACCCAACAAGGCGGTAGCCCAGGTGAGCGATGGACGCGTCGCCGTGCTGCGCTTCCATGGAACCAGACCGATCTGCTTCCCAATGAGAACACGACCGATAAGAACCAATATCGCCGGCCAGACCAGGGCGGCTCGCCAGCCAAATGCGATAGTGAACGCCGCGTTGACAACCGGTCCGATCACTGAGGGCAAGAGCCACATTATCGCGAACAGGCCGTAGACGCGGGTGCGCTCTTTGTCCTCAAACAATCCACCAAGGATAGATAGTCCGAACCCGGCGAGCATACCTCCGGCGAGGCCGCGAACAACGGTTCCGACGAGAATCATCGGCATCACAACGGCTCCGACTGCCAAGGCAGAACCAAGAACGTAGAGCATGGTCGCCACACTCAAAAGAGTAATAGGTCGAAGTCTGGAAAACGGGGCTGGGCCGATCGCCAGTACAAGTATCTGAGCGAATGATCCCGCAGCGAGTGTGGCTCCATACAAGCTCGTGCCATGCAAGTCCGCTGCGGCGATCGGAAGCACCGATGAGTAAGCGATGCTCTGAACAGCCCCGCCGAACTCGGTAAAAAGGAGAGCCATCAGCAGCAAACCACGGCGACCTGAGAAAATGACACGCAATCTCGTAGAAGATTCGACGACGGTTCGCCTCCCTTCTGTATCCAATCCATCACTCCAGCGATCGAGTGGTCGCTGGGTCGGCGACCGCCGCTGTCAGCCCGGACAGATACAGCCCAACCCAGTAGAACCTAAGCCATAGGGCTCGACCGAGCCAGCATGGCCCGCAGTCGCACCATGACCACCAGATCATCCGGCATCCTATAATGCATCGGCGATCCTGTCTATTTGATCCACGTTGCGACCCCAGCAGTAGCACATGACCTCGTCGACACCAAGATCTGCGTATTGTCCGATAGCCGTCCGGAGGCCCTGTGGAGTTGTGATCATGTATTCGACAATTCGGTCAGCTTCGCCCGTGTAATCATAATAATTCGTCAAGGTAGCTCGTGCGTCCTCGACGACATCCTCGCAGCCTAGAGCGACATAGCAATGGGCCACGACTCGCGGAGCGTCAGGACGGCCGGCCTCGCGCCAGTATCCGAGAAGTTCCTTGAGTAAGAAGCCAACATACTTCGGCGGGCCGGCTGCCAGATAGCCAGCACCCCATCGGGCGATTCGTGCAAGTGCAGGCGGATGAAAGGCGCCGAAAAGGATCTCGGGACCATTTGGGCAAGTAGGTTGTGGCCCGATGGGGCCGGTGTGCCCATCATAAGCCTCCCCGTTCCAAATGCGACGCATCTCAGCCACTTGCTCGTCGAGGCGTCGGCCACGCGTATGGCGGTCGATACCGACGACACGGTAGTCGTCGTATCGTATACCTCGATAGTTGCCGACGCCCAAGCCGAGAACGAACCGGCCGCCGGACATGCGGTCGAGACTTGCCACTTGTTTTGCCAGCAGTACTGTATTTCGCAGAGGTGCCAGCAGAACCTCGGTCTGCAGCCGGATTCGCGTTGTGGCGCCAGCAAGTGTTGCGAGGGTGATGAGGGGGTCGGGGTTGTGGAAGACCACGCGATCGAGTGCGCCCAGAGTTGAGAATGGTCCAGCTTCGGCGCGCCGCGCCCAGTCGATGAGCGATAGCGGGTCGTGTGGTGGCAAGCCGAGTCCCACCTTCATGGAAGCCTCCAAGGAGCGTAGGTAAATCGATATTAGGGTTAAGGAACTTCCATATTTGCTTTCATGGTGCGATTCGACATCCCGTAAGGTGCAGCGATACTGCGCGCGGGAAAAACGCCGACTCCGATCAGTAGGACTTATTCGTCCCCCAACACGCCGCAAGTCATTCGAAATACTAGACCGAATTTCTTCGAGTTCAACGGTTTCGACGGTTCGGACCGACGCAAGGACATCTCGCTACGACACCCGCAGTTTCAAGGAAGCAGTCTTCCTGCTCGACGGGAGTATCTAGAATCTATGGATTCAAATAAAATGACTGCCCCCTCCCCGGACCAACCCGAGCCATGATCCTCACACGCAACGACGATCCACCATCCCCCAACCGGGTGGTTCCAAAGGAGGGTGCTGGCACGAAGCGCAACCGTGGTCCTCGTTTCACTGTGCGTGCGAACGTTGGGCGTACACGCAGGTAGTCACGCCGCGAACTGTGGAAGGCGCACTCGTTTTATCTGATTTCGCCCGAAATCGTGGTCACCCACATCACTTAACCGCCGGCAACCCCGAGCTGAGTTAGACCGGTCGATCGCAGTAGGTCCGACGTTGATCATCGGCCGCGGTCATGCAATCCGGATCCTCGCTTGTCGCATGGCGAGTTCCTTCGATCTGCTGGCTCCGATCACCCCGACTTCTGCGTTTTTCGTAGATTTATTCTCTGCTAGTCGACTTACGATGCTCCGTCTTCAGTGGACGGAAACCCGATTGGCTGTTGACACGCCGGAACTCTTCAGGTTCAACTAGACATTGCGCCATTCAGAGGCGAGTACCAACCAGCTGGCGCCACGGTCTGACGCGCTATCAATTGCGGTATTTCGCGACGAGTTGGAGGAGTACGCCATGTCAGGTGAGGCGTTACGTGATGTCGGAGAGCACCTGGACACCCTTCTTGAAAGCTGGGGTCCGGACCTGGAGCAGGATGACCTGGGTCGCGTGACGATCCCAGGCAACAACAACATGGTCGCCCCGGTGCAGTTCCAGTGGGCCACCGAGTAGTGCGCTGATGAGTGATCCGGTTGTGTGTGCGCCTTCAGTTCGTGCGCACACACAACCGGCTATTTTTGACGTCGATTTGGGGGTTCTTAAGCGATGCGAGCTGTGGATGTTGCGGTGTTCCGTCACCTGCGGGACCACTCTCTGATTTCTGTGAGGGGGAGGCAGATCAACCTGCCGATCCAGGCCGAATCGATTGCTGGCACACTTAGCGGTCGCCACGTGATCCCCACACCTACTTTAGATGGTGAAGCTGCGGCCGCCGACAATGTCGTGAACAGACTTGGCCAGCTATTATCGAGAGCGCAGACAGCAACCTGTTCCGCGTCGGACGTGTCCGTGCTGATAGACGGTAGCTTATCCGACCTACTTGGGCCGTCCGTGGTGCAGGAGCAGTTCGCCGCCATTGGCGCTAAAGAGTTCGCATCGACGACTCAGCCTCACAGCGAACTCTCGGCTGATCTGCTAGTCACGCTGACCGATTCGTTCGACTATGAACGGTTCTGCCAGTGGGAGGATCTCGCGTCCGCGCGGGGCATTCCTTGGGCGCCTTGGTACCTCACTGAGCGAGGAGCGGCGTTCGGTCCGTACTTCGAACCCGGTTCAAGTCCCGGAACACGAGATCTGGTCGGCCGCTGGATCACGGCAGCGAAGGAGGAGTCGCGTGCTCGTGCAATGGCACGGCGGCCGGTGTTCTCGACGTGGCTCGACAGGTCGCGCGGCTCATTAATGTGGCTGTTAGCGACGTTCATAGCAGACTTGTCCGCCTGGCTATACGGCGACGGCGGCGCGGGTAGATGGCACCATGTGACGGCGGACGCCGAGAGCTTGGCGGTTCAGCGGCATCCAGTGTTGCCGCTACCGCAGGCGGAGCGGGATCTGGATGTCAGCGGCAGTCCACTGAACGTGCGTGACGTGGTTTCCCGCAGCACAGGGATCGTGGTCGGCCTCCGGCCCATCACCCTCAGCCCGAGCATGCCAACCGGAATCACGTACGTCGAGAGCCAGACGGCCGACATGTCCCGCCTCGAACCATGGTCGTCGAACATCTACAACGCCGGCAGTTCATGGGACGACCCCGGCCACGCTGAGCAAGGCGCGATCGGCGAGGCGATTGAGAGATACTGCGGCAATTTCGTCGACGAGTCCCGGTTGGTTCGTGCCAGCTACCGTGAGCTGTGCCGTCGCGGCGTACGGGCGGTGGACCCTCGCTCGCTGGCGTTATTTTCTAACCGCCAATACCAGACACCCGGCTTCCCGTTCGTTGAGTTCGGCAGCGACGTCACCACCAGCTGGACGCTAGGCCGATCGCTGGTCACAGAAGAGGACGTGTTCGTACCGGCGTCGCTGGTGTATGTGAACTGGAACACCGGCCGGTCGATCTTCGACCCGCCGACCAATCCCGCGTACTACCCGGGCATCGCGGCCGGTACAAGTCTCGACGACGCATTGTCCAACGCTCTCGAAGAGGTCGTGGAGCGGGACGCCTCCACAGTGTGGTGGCTAAGTGGTGCACGGATGGCGACGACCGGCGGGCCGCTCATCGACTCCCTGACTTCCAGGGTCCCCGCGGGATCGAGCATATCGACTGAGGTGATCCCGATCCCGAATGCCGCAGGGTTCCCTGTCATGGCGGGCGTGGTTACCGATCCTGACAGCAGCCTGTGCACCTTGGGCCTAGCTTGTCGATCGACTCCAGAGGAAGCCGCGAAGAAGGCATTACTGGAGGCATTCGGACTGCTGGAGTCTGCTCTGGACATGCAGCGCCTGGACGGAGGTTTCTGGCAGGCGTACGAGTCGAGCGGTGCGGGGATTCAGGCCGTTAAGCCGATCAGGTCGGACCGCCGCTATCTGGACAGCTACCGGCAAGACTTTCGTGACGTCACCGACCTGTTCTGCCAGCTGCAGGTCCAACTCGACCCACGTGCGTGTGAGATCGTCTCGCAGCGCTGGGACACTGACTCGCAGGTTGACTGGGACAAACTGCCACGGATGCCTGATCGATCGACGGCCCGGTACGTGGACTCGCTTGCCGAGGTTGGTTTCGAACCGATCTGGGTCGACCTGACGACCATCGACGCACGTGCGGCTGGATGGCACGCGGTGCGTGTGCTGGCACCGGGGTTGGTCCCCAATTTTCCCACCGCGTTCGCGCCGCTGGGAGGTGGGCGTGTACTCGCGGAGCCTGCTCGCTTGGGTTGGGCCGACCAGGTCAACGACGAGGCCTCCGTGTGGCGTTTTCCGATGCCCTATGCGTGACATCGAGAGGATGAACAGAGAGAAGAACCAGATGACATCCCGTCTACTTGCGATTGGCGGTAGCCTCGCCGCCCGATCGCTAACTTCTGCCCTGCTACAGCAGGCATGTGCGATCGCGGAAGAGTTTGGCGCCAGTACTGAGTGCCTCGCGGTAACCCGGCTCCAACTCGACATGTTTGCACCCGACACCACGACGGCGTCTGATCCAAGGGTGGCTCGGCTATTGTCCGCGGTCTCAGCCGCCGACGTAGTTTTCCTCGCGAGCCCGCTTTACGGTGGCACACCGTCCGGAGCGGTTAAGAACATCCTCGACACGCTGCACCTCGGTAAGGACGGGTCCATCGGTCCGTTGAGCCGGAAACGGTGTGCGGTCGCGACCGTCGGAGGCGGTGCGCTCAACGGTTCGTACTCCTTCCAGCGGGGTGGCACGGGAACGTTGGATATTGCCTGCAAGAACCTCGGCGCGTGGGTCGATCCCCGCCACCTGGAGTTCAGTGAGTTGCACTTCGACACCGATAGCAATTTGCACGACGCGGTGTCCCGCGACCAGCTGCGTAGCGGCGTGCGAAGGCTGCTCGCAGTTACCCTGGCTCGCGCTGAGGTGGTATCACGATGACCGATTTTGTGGACGTCCATGCGGACAACGCGGCTGCGTGGAACCAGACGAGCGACTGGTACCGCGACAAGATTGCTGGAGCTCTACCAGGACTACGCTTCGGTGGTGTGACTCTGCACCCGGTCGAAACCCAGTTGTTGAAGTCGCTCGGCGACATGAGCACTTGGTGCGACCGTGCGATCCATCTGCAGTGCGCGGCCGGGCTCGACAGCGTCTCCCTCGCCAACTTCGGCGCTCAATCAGTCCTGGGCATCGACATCGCCGACGAACTCGTCGATCTCGCTACCTCTCTGGCAGCCCAACTTGGCAAACCAGTCACCTTCCGGTGTTCCGACGTGCTCGACCCGCCAGCCGGGCTGGCCGGGACCGCCGATCTCGTCTATACCGGGAAGGGCGCGGTCCACTGGATGTTCGACATCAAGCGGTGGGGGCAGGTCGTCGCCCGCCTGCTGCGACCCGGCGGATGGTTCATGCTCTTCGACTTCCACCCGATGATGTGGTTGTTCCGGGGCAGTGACACAGAGATGACCCCAAGCGGGGTCAGCTACTTCGCACCAGTGATCTCCTATCGCGAATGGCCGGAACAGCACGTCGGCGCCCTCGTTCTGCCACCGTCGGAAGTGAAGGTCAAGAAGCTCCGGCCATGGCCGCCGAGCGCGGTCATCCAGAGCCTCCTCGATGCCGGCCTGGACTTGAAGTCTTTCGGCGAATACCCGGACACGATCAACGCTGCCAGCACGGCCTATCCACAGTGGCAGCCCGAAAACCGGAGGAAGGTCGCCACAATGTATTCCGTCCTGGCCAGAAAGCCCGAGTGATGCCCGGAACCGCGGACGGGTGTGGCATAGCTACTCATTGCGTGCGACGGAGGCTGTCAGTGGCGTCGTGTCGACGGTGACTTCACCAACCTGCTGGCGCGCACAAGTCGGAGGTCCGGTCTTCTGTGGCCCGCAGTTGCCCAACTACCGCAGATACTGCGCATGTTCGTAGCAGACGAGACCAGGAGTATTGATGAGAAATACGCTCCCCCTCGCACTTGCCGCACCGACTATTCGAAGCCGCCACGGTGACCACGTCGTCGACGAATACGCATGGATGGCTGGCGGTGGTTCTGACCTAATAGCGCATCTGTCCGCCGAGAACGACTACGCCGACGGCGAGACATCTGACCAGGCTCCTTTGGTTCAGGACATTTACGACGAAATCGCAGCGCGAACAAAGCAGACGGACCTCACCGTTCCCAGCCTCAACGATAAATGGTGGTATTATACGCGGATCGTAGAAGGGTTACAGCACCCGATATATTGCCGTTTTCCTCGATACGGGGACGAACAGCTCCCCGACATCTCACTGCCCGGTGAACAGGTCCTGCTCGACGGCAACGACTTGGCTGGCAAGGACGATGTGTTCGCTGTCGGCGCGTTCCGCGTCAGTGCGGACGAGAAGCTCTTGGCGTACTCGTTAGATGGGACAGGCGATGAGCGCTTCGTCTTACGGGTAAAGGACCTTCGGTCAGGTGAGTTGCTCGACGACGTCATCACAGGCGCCTACTACACTTGTGCATGGTCGCTCGACGCGAAGTACCTTTTCTATGTGACCGTGGATGCCGCCAATCGCCCCCACCAGGTCATGCGACACGAGCTGGGCACACCAGTGTGCAACGACGCGCTGGTGTTCCAGGAAGATGACTCCCGATTCTGGGTGACTGTGGTGCTCACCCGCAGCAAGCGGTTCCTGTGTATCCGAACCTCGAGCGCGACGACCAGCGAAGTGTGGCTACTGGACGCGGGTGACCCGACGGCGGCACCACAGGTCTTCCGACGTCGGGAACCGGGCGTCTACTACACCGTTGAGCACCAGTTTGGGCCCTCTGGTGCCGACAGGCTATTGGTTCTGCACAATAAGGACGCGGCCAACTTCGAGCTCTCTGTGGGCACGGCTGATAACGGTCCGTGGACTCCCGTCATCCCACATGACTCGGATACGCGACTGTCGTGGGTCATTGCCTTCGCGGACAATTTGGTTGTCTACTACCGCCGTGGCCTTGTAACTGGCCTGCGCGTGATCGATGAAGCCGGGGCCCATGAGATCGCATTTCCCGACGACGTGTACACCCTCGCTCCGGCGTCGAATCCACGCTACGACACGCAGCAATTCCGGCTGACGTACTCGTCGCCCATCACACCCGACAGTGTCTACAGCTATGACATGGCCGAACGACGGTTGTCTTTGCTCCGTCGACGTCCGGTACAGAACGGACCTGATGGCTCTCCCTACCGCTCGGAGGACTACCGGGTGGTTCGAGAGTGGGCTGTGGCCGAAGACGGTACCAAAATCCCCATCACCATCGTGTCGCGTGCTGACCTTCCTATCGACGGCTCGGCTGGCTGCGTGCTTTACGGCTACGGAAGCTACGAACGCCCCGTGGACATGGGGTTCTCGATCTACCGTCTGTCGCTACTCGACAGGGGTATCTGCTATGCCGTCGCTCATGTGCGCGGTGGTGGCGACATGGGCAAGGCCTGGCACGAAGCTGCGCGCAGGCTGACGAAGAAGACGTCCTTTTCAGACTATGTCGCGTGCGCACAGCACCTGGTTGCCAGAAGGTGGACTTCCTCGTCAACGTTGATCGCCCGGGGCAGTTCGGCTGGAGGATTGCTGGTTGGCGCAGCAGTCACAATGGCGCCAGAAGCCTTCGGCGGTGTGATCGCACGTGTCCCCTTCGTCGACCCGCTGACCGCAATGCTCGACGACAGCGCACCGTTGACCGCGACCGAACGGGACGAATGGGGAGACCCAATACAATTGCCCGAAGTCTACGCGTACATGAAGTCCTACTCGCCCTACGAGAATGTCCGGGCAATGCGGTATCCACCGATCCTCGCAATCACAAGCCTGAACGACACCCGCGTGCGGTGCCACGAGGCCGCCAAGTGGATCGCCAGGCTGAGGGCTCGGGCATACGGCGGTCCGTTCCTGCTGAAGACAGAACTGAAGGCCGGCCACCGAGGTCGCAGCGGACGTTACGACGCTTGGCGTACGGAAGCGCTCGTCCTTGCCTGGGTGGTCACCACTACTCGCGCGGCAAGAAAGTGATCATCAGAGGTGCCGAAGTCTTCAACGGGGAGCGTTGGCTGGGAGCCGCAGAAATCGTTGTCGAGAACGGCATCGTGCAAGGCTCGTGCGCCGGTACTCAAGGCGACATCATCCGGATGGACGGCATGATCGTGATACCCGGTCTCATCGACGCGCACATCCATCTCTTCCCGGGGTTCTTGTCCCGGCTTCCGAGATTCGGTGTGACGAGTGTGGTGGACATGTTCGCCACACCGAATCTGATTGACTCCTTGTCCGCCGAGCGTTCAGAATTCACGGCCGACTATATCAGCGCGGGAATAGGCGCCACCGCGCCCGGAGGACATCCGGTCCAGTTGGTTGGCCAAGGGCTCTACAAAGACTTCCCAGTACTGGCACGAACTGACAACGTAACCGACTTCGTCGCCCAGCGCAAGGCAGAGGGAAGCGGGTTCATCAAGGTATTTCTAGAAAAGGGCGAACTCGCCGGCAAATGTCTTCCGAGTCTGGACGTCGCGACGGTTCGGGCGCTATGTCGGGCTGCGCACGACGTCGGCCTGCTCGTGGTAGCGCATGCCGTGACCGTGGACGCAGCTCTTGCCGCCATAGACGGCGGTATCGACGGACTCGCCCATGCGGTTGTTCCGGACCGTAATCCCGACCATTTGATCGATCGTATGCTAGCCGAAGACGTATTCATGGTATCAACCTTAGTGGCCCTCGGATCGACTCTAGGCTATGATCATACGAGCCTTTTTCGCGAGTCGCTTCCGATTAGTCGAGGGTGGCGATCTCACCTAGCCAAGCCGGCGGGGCGAAGGCTGGAATCAATTTTGTGGGAGAATACCAGAAAGTTCATGACTTCGGCCATCGCGCGAGGCGTCCGGGTCTTGCCAGGAACTGACGCTGCGTTTCCAGGTGTTGCACCCGGAGCGAGCATGCATGCAGAACTCGCTCTCCTTCAGGATTGCGGGCTTTCGCCGGTCGATGCCATTTGTGCGGCGACCGCGGAAGCCGCCGCAGTGTTCAAGCTCGACCGAGCCGGACTCATCGAACCGGGATATCCAGCAACAATGCTATTTCTCACCAGTGATCCACGGAACGACGTTCGGGCAACCCAGGACATCGGCGCAATCATGCTGAACGGTCATTTGAAATCATTTCAGAAGTCTATCTCCGACGGTGAAACGTAGCCCCGCGCAGTCGAGGAGAACAGTCGGCGGTCCTCGGTCATCGCCACCGCGGCAACCTCGTTGGACTCCGGCTCAGTGAACAGCGACTGGGCAGCGGCCTCCGTCCCAACGGGTTCGTCGAGCAGGCTCAGTGGCTCGGGAAGCCGGTCCGGATCTGCTCGCTCGGCCTCGCCAGGATCGGCGCGGCCACGTTGTAGCTCGGACAGATCCGCCAGGCCTCGGGAGGTGGTTACACCCGTCTTCGGTGTGTTCCCAGTTGGACAGCTCGGCGTATCGGTCAGCCAGTCGGTGGCAGCGCCCCAGCAGGTGTCGTCGGCCGCGAGGAAGTCTCCGGCGCGGAACGGGCCGACATTGATCATGTTGTACACGCGAATCGCGGCTCGGTGTCTGTATTGGCCAGCGCTGCGGCTTATGACACCCGACGCTGCCGGCCTTCCACAGTTAGTAGTCCGATGTTGGCCGTACAGGCGGGAGTTCGCGTCGACCACAGCCACGCTGGAGGTGCGGCCGTGGTCGACGGGTTCTCTATCTGCGCTGGTCGTTTGTACTGGGTTCGGCCAATGACCGGCAGGGTTTGCTGGTCGTTGTTGTTTGGCTGTTGGCGAGGAGTGCGAATCCGGAGATGGTCATGAGGCCGTCGAGGACGAGTGGGCCGACGGCGGCGCCGAGGGTGTCGTATCCCCAGGCGAGGAGGAGGCCGTGGAGGTGCATGTAGCTGATGAGGGCGGAGCCGAGGGTGACGGTGCCGGCGCCTCCGTAGCGGGCGAGGTTCCAGTGCCAGGTGTGTGGCCAGCGGACGCGGGAGAGGATTTCGACGGAGAGCAGGAGTCCGATGGGCCAGACTGCGGCGCCGATTTGGGGGGCGAGGCCGGGGGTCCAGTCGGGTGGTGTGTTGGTGGGTGGGAGCCAGGTGTGCAGGACGTTGGCGGCGATGGACATGACGGAGCCGAAGGCGAATCCGGCCCAGGCCACCACTCGGCCGCCGCCAGTCGTGACCGGTTCGCCAGCGCTGGCGCCATCGGCTGGTGAGCTGGCGGCGTTGGCGGTTGCGGTGGCGATGAGGGCTGGCGAGGCCGGCTGGCTGGTGCCAGCTGGCGGATTGGCGCTGGCGGGTGGGTGGTCGGCGCCGACGACGGACAACGGAGCAGGGGCAGGGCTGGTGATCGCTGGTGGCGTGCTGGCGCCAGTCCGGCTGGTGCTGCTGGCGTCGCCAGTGTCCGTGGAGCTGCCTGCTGATCCCTGGCGAGCGCCAGCTGGTGTGCGGCTGTGGCCTGGTTCGACAGCGTGATGATGAGGCGAAACGCCAGCGCTGGCGGTGCTGGTGGCTGGGCCTGGCGGTGGGCTGGCGAACTGGTGGCCTGGCGAGGGCTCTGCCGCCGGAGCACCAGCGGGATGGTTCAGGTCGCCAACGTTCTGGTGGGGGCTGGCGGCAGCCAGGGTCTGGTCGCCAGGGTGGATGTGGCGGCTGGTGGCTGTGGTGAGTCCCGCGGCTGGTGGCGCCTGGCGGTTCCTGTCGCTGGTGATGTGCTCGTCGTTGATCTTCTGCAATGCGGTTTTGATCGCGTGGTCGGTGGCCCCGGTGAGTTTCTGCAATGCCGGGCGTCCGGGTGGTCGGCGACCTTCGCGCTGGGCTTCGTCGAACTCTTGGCGGATCCGGGGGACCAGGTCGGCGTGGTTGGTGGCGGTGATGGTCATCGGCCCCTCGGCTCCAGGTCGAGTTGCGGGGTGTTCGCCGCGATCTCGGTGGGGTGGCACCGGGGGCAGCGCCGGACCTGGCCGGTCCCCGGGATGGCGACGAGGCGGGTGCTGATACCACGGTCGCCGGGACGGGCGTCGCACTGGCCGCAGGGTGGCGGCGGGGGAGCGCTGAGGGTGGTCGGGGTCGCGTGTGCGCGGGCGGCTGTGCGCGTGCGCGGGGGACGGTTCTTGGAAGGTTCAAGGATGGTTCGGGGGCACGCTCTGCCCCCCGCTGGGTCGTTCCCTGCCCCCCGTGGACCCGTTGGTTGCCCCCCGTCCTGCTCGGCGAGGGGCAGGCTCTGCCGGGCGCTGGGGTCGTTGCCACTCGAGTTATCCCCAGATGAAGCGGAGTTGTCCACAGCGAAGGGAAGGGTGGGCATGGCGAGGTCGTAGCCGTTGGGGCGGCGGTCGGCTCGGCGTACGTAGGCGGCGACGATGCCGGGGTCGGAAGCCCGGATGAGGCCGAGTTCCTCCAGCCCGCGCAGGGCGTAGCGGACGGAACGTTCCGAGAGGCGGGTGTAGCGGGCCAGCGTGCTCAGAGCGGGGAAGGCGTTGCGTCCGTCGGGATCGGCGTGGTTGGCCAGGCCTACGAGCACGACGGTCAGGCTGGAGGCGTCTCGCCGGTCGGCGGGGATCGGTGCGGTGTTGAGCACCCAGTGGATGGCTTCGATGCTCATGCCGGCCTCCGTGGGGACAGGTCGGCCATGAGGTCGGCGAGCGCGGTGTCGACCTGTGAGAGCGTCGCGATGGTCAACGTCGTGGCAGCGGACTCGGCCGGATCCTGGGCAGGCCTTTCGTTGCCGTGACTGACCGTAGCGTTCGGGAGGGCTGGGTCGACGCTTGAACGGGAGCGTCGGTCGCTGGCGTGAACGGTGTCGTATTCGCGGTTAATGGTGAGGCAATAGCGATGGTCGACGTCCGTCGTAACGGGGTAGTCGGACTGGCTTCGCACGGTGGTCATGGGGCTCCAACCTGTGCCCACGTCTCACACACGTCTCACGGACGGGGTGGACGGGGGCGGACAGGGGGTCCTGACCAGGGACTACGACCAGCCGAAACGCACTGCCCGGACGCTCCTGGACGATCCTCATTCGACTACGGATCAGAAGGTCAGGGGTTCGAATCCCTTCGGGCGCACGTCTGGTTGAGACAGCAGTACCAAGAAGCCCTCCTGCTTGCAGGAGGGCTTCTTGCTGTCCGGCCACAGAGTCAATGCCGTGCCCGGCAACCGTTGCCTGCCAACGGACTACGCGGCCTGGAAGGTGAGCAGGTCGAACTCGTTGCCCTCCGGGTCGGCGAAGGTGGTCCAGCGGGCGCCGGGGACCTTGACCTCGTTGAGGGACTTGGCGCCGAGGCCGTTGAGGCGCTCGACCTCCTCCTCGTAGTGCTCGGTGACCAGGTCGAGGTGGAGCCGGTTCTTCGCCGCCTTGGCCTCGGGGACGTTCTGGAAGAACAGCCGCGGGCCGCTCGCCGGGTCGGTGGGTTCCAGCTGCGCGTTCTCGGCGGTCGCGCCCGGGCTGACCGGGCGGCCGAGGGCCTGGCCCCAGAAGCCGGCCAGCGCGGCGGGATCGGCGCAGTCGATGGTCAGGGCCATGAGGGTTACCGCGGGGGCGATTGCGTTCATGATGGTTCCTTCGGCGAATTCATTGATGGGCGGTCATTGTTTTGGTTTGGCAGCTATTCGGATAACCAGGTGAGCAGATCGAAGGCGTTGCCCTCGGGATCGGCGAACGTGGTGTAGCGGGCTCCGGGAACCTTGATCTCCTCGAGCGGCTTGGCGACCACGAAGCCGCCGGGGCTTTGCCGGGACTGGCCGGGCGGCCGAGGACCTTGCCCCAGAAGTCCGCCAGCGCGGCGGGGTCGACGCAGTCGAAGTTCAGTGCCACGAAGCCCAGGCTGACGGAAGGGGCCGGTGCGTTCATGAGGGTTTCCTTCCGGTGGAGGCGGCCGTCTTGGCCGGCTGAGACCACCGTGGGCCGTGTCCTTGGGGGAGGGTCAACACCGGCGCTCGGCCTGGACCCTCCCCTGGGGGGAGAGTCCATACTGGCCACATGCCTGCCGCATTGACCATTGGTGATTTCTCGCGCGCCACGCAGTTGAGCGTGAAGACGCTGCGCCACTATCACCGCGTCGGGCTGCTGGAGCCGGCCGATGTCGACGCGGGCACGGGGTATCGGCGGTACACCACCGAACAGATCCCGACGGCCCAGGTCATCCGGCGGTTCCGGGATCTGGACATGCCGCTGGACCACATTCACGCCGTGCTGGAGGCCCCCGATCTGCGCAAGCGGAACGAGCTGATCTCCGCGCACCTGGTGAGCCTGGAGCAAACCCTGGCTCAGACGCAGTCCGCGGTGGCTTCGTTACGCGACCTGCTCGCCCACCCGTCGACCATCGCGCCGGTCAGTCACCGCCGGGTGGACGCGACGATGACGGCGGCGGTCACCGCGGTGATCACCATGGGCGACCTCGTGCCCTGGTACCTGGGCGCTCTCGGCGAACTGCACGCCACGCTCGAGGCCCGCGGCATCCGCCCGTCCGGCCCGACTGGCGGGATCTACGCCGGGGAGCTGTTCAGCGACGAGCGTGGGCAGGCCACCGTTTTCGTCCCGACGGCGACCGAGATCCCGCGGCTGGGCCGGGTCGAGCCGGTGGTCGTGCCGGCCGCCGAGCTCGCGGTCGTCGAGCATGCCGGGTCGCTTGCCGACGTCGATCGGGCGTACGGGACGCTGGCCGAGTACGTGGCCAGCCACGAGCTGCGGCTGGACGGACCCATCCGGGAGTATTACCTCGTCGGCCGTCAGGACACCGCCGACGAGAACGGGTGGCGGACCGAGGTCAGCTGGCCCATTTTCAGCACCGGGGCGGCCGCGTAAAGGGGGAAGGTCAATGGTTCTCGACAAGCCTCGGCGCCGTACGGTTGCCGCCGAGGGGCTCAAGACATTGTCCGTGGTCATTCCCGCATACAACGAAGAACGGACCATCGCCCAGGCCGTCCGGGCGGCGCGGCAGGGTTTGACCGGGCTCAACATCGACGGAGAAGTCCTTGTCAGCGCCAGTGGTTGCACCGACCGCACGGCGGAAGTCGCGCAGGAGGCGGGCGCGAGCGTTGTCGTCGCGGAGCGCGGTAAAGGGGCGGCGATCACTCAAGGGACAAAAGCCGCCGACGGCGATGTCATTTGCCTGATGGACGCCGATCTCGAGTACTACGGCGAAGTCCCGCTGGTCGAATTGCTCGCCGGGCCGATCTTCCAGGGAATCGCGGACGCGACCATCGCCAATCTCTACTGGCGGCCGATTTACCCCGACCATTGGCTGAACGGGTTTTTCGCGCCACTGGCCGGATTGCTGTTCCCCGCTCGCCGTCGAAGGTCAGCGCCGGGCCTTCGTGCAACCGGTAGCCCAGCGCGATCGCCTCGCTGACCCGGTGGCAGAACGTCGCGTCATCGGGGCCGGTCAGGGCTCGATAGACCGGCAGTCCGTCCGGGGGTGCGCTCATGCTGCCATCCTCTCAGCCGGGCCCTGACGCGGAAACTTTTGGGCAGCCTGGCGTTTCCGCGCTTTCCGCGCGGGACGAGGACTCGTTAACGTCGGGAAACAACCAGCTGATTTCTTGAAGGGATTTTCCATGCGTTTCCGCGTTGCCCGGTCCGCTGCCGTCCTCGCCGGGGCGGCTGCGCTGCTCACCGCCATGCCCGCCGCCGCGGCCGTCGGCACCGACGGCTGGAGCGGCGTCCAGGGGACGCAGCCTGTTGCCGCTCCAGCCGGCAATGACAGCTGGAGCGGCACCAGCTGTACTGACTGCGGATGGGGCTACTGAGCCGGTCTCACCATTGGCCCAGCCACCATTGGCGCAGCGTTGAAGCGTGGTCCAGACCTGGACCCTGCGGCACGCGGGCCATCAGCCCGGCCTGGATCCGCACCGGGGCAAGGCCGCTGTAACCGAGTGAACCGAGCACGTCCAGCCGTCACGCAGCACCTGGCCGGGCCCGGGCAGCGCGTCCGGTGCGTCCTGGATGCCGATCCGCGGCCCGCGGGGGACGCCGATCAGGGATTTCGCCGAGACCGGCGTCGTCGCCGCGTGGCTGCCGAGGGCGAGCAGCGCGGACGCGTAGTTCGTCACCGGGGCGCCCGCCGCGGTCACACTGGAGCTGGCCGAGCCCGCCCCACGGCAACCAGGTCACGCTCGGCTGGAGCAGCAGCTCCGACAGCGTCGATTACGCGGTGATCGTCGCTCCCGAGGGCGAGCCGAATCGCGCGATTCTCGCCCAGCGTCTGCACACGCTGACCGTCCCGGTCGATCCGCTGCGCCGGTACTGCTTCGAGGTGCAGGCCACCGACAGCCAGAGCGTGTACAAGAGCGCACCCCAGCCGATCCGCGGCGCGACCTGCCACCGTTAGGGCGTCAGCCAGGCGGGGCATCCGCGATCGCGTTGAGGGCGGTCACCACGGTGCGTTCCTCGTGGGCGAAGTGCGCGTCCAGTTCGGCGGCCAGGCGGTCCAGCTCGGCGACGTCGACGGCCGTCCGCAGCTCACGCTGGATGCGCGCGACGGTCGTGTGCTGCGCTGTGAGTTCGGCCAATTCCGTTGTGAGAGATGGGAAACGCTCGGCGAGCATCGGGAAGGTGGCGGCGTCCTCACCGCCGTGGTGACGCTCCAGTGCGGTGCAGAAACCGGCGCAATGGGCGCGCAGGTCCGGTGGCGAAAGCGTCACCTCACCGTCGATGGCTTGGGCGCGCAGGGAAATCAGCTCGTCGCGCAGCCAGCGGTGGACCTCGACGAGCCAGTCGCCCATGCCTTTCACCCGGTCGAGCCGGTGCAGGACGACCACGGGAATCACGCGAGTGGTCTTCGCTTGGTACTCGGCGTACCCGGGTGCGGCTTCGACGACACGCGCGAAGAGGCTGTCGCGTTCCGGGGCCGGTGGGATGCCCGCGTACGCGTCGTACGTGGTCCTGCCGGTTTCTACCGTGACACGCGGATTGCTGCGAATGTTGTGGTACCAATTCGGATTCCGCGACGCTCCGGCCGCCGACGCGACGACCACGCCGGTCCCGTCGAATTCGAGGTAGCCGAGCAGACTTTCCCTTCGTAGCCCCGTTTTCGCGCCGGTGGTGGTGAGTACCGCGAGGCGTGGCATCCGCTCGGGATTCTCGCGAAAAGTGGTGATGAGATCCATGTGGTCCTTTCCCTGCTGTTTCACAGGAGGTGGGAACCACGGAAGACGAACAGACGAAAGCCCCGCAGGCTGCCTACGTGGAGGAGGGCGCGCTGAAACCCGGGAAACCCTGGGGTGACAACGATTGCGGGAAATCCGGGAATCCGGACTCCGTGGTGGCCGAGTAGCCGGTACCTCCATGCGTAGGCCCATCCGGGGCGCACGGCGAAATTAGCACGGAATCCGGAAGGCAGGCAAGAAGCGCGGTCAGGGCCGGTGTGCGAGACCGTCGAGGATGCGGTTCAGGCCGTAGGTGAAGTTGTCCTCGCGGGTGCTGTCCGGAGTGTCATACGCCCGCTCCAGCAGGGCGCGCATGCGCGGGTACGGCTCGGCGGCGGCCAGCGCGGCCGGGCGGAGCTCGGCGATCCAGTCGGCCTCCGCCCGGCCGCTGCGGGCAAGCGTGGTCAGCCACGCGGCTTCGGCGGTGCTCACGCCGATCACGTACGCGACCACGGCGCTGACAGCCTGGTCCGCGTCCACCAGCGTGAAGCCGTCGTCCTCCAGGGCGGCCAGCAGGCTTTCGTTGAGCCGCATGACATTCGGGCCCAGGTACGACAGCCCGACCTGGCCCAGCACCGACGCCATCCAGGGGTGGCGCAGGATCATCGCCCGCACGCTGTGGGCAGCGGCCGTCAGCGAGCCGCGCCAGCTTTCGGCGGCCGGGTTCTCCAGCTCGCCGTACACCTCGTCGACGACCAGCTCGATGAGCTCGTCCTTGTTCGCCACGTGGCGGTACAGCGAGGTCGCGCCGGCGCCGAGGCGGGTGCCGAGATTGCGCATGCTCAGCGTGTCGAGCCCGTCGGCATCCAGCAGGCGGATGGCCTCCGTGACGATCTGCGCCCTGGTCAGCGCCGGTTGTTCCTTGCCTCGCCGCGGGCGGGTCCAGACGGATTCAGCCATGGCCCCACCATAGCGCACGGCGTACGCACTTGACGAACAGTCCACCCGCATGAGTACAGTGTTCGCAACAACGGAACACTGTGCGCAAGGAGACGAAGATGACGGCGACGTTGAGCGAGCCGGGAGCCGCGGTCCAGCGGAATCCCCGCCGCTGGCTGATCCTGGTGGTGCTCTGCCTCAGCACGCTGGTGCTGGTGATCGACAACATGGCGCTGACGGTCGCGGTGCCGAAGCTGACCGAGGACCTCGGCGCCACCGCGCAGGACACGCAGTGGATCCTCGACTCCTACCTGCTGGTTTTCGCGGGGCTGCTGCTCACCTCCGGCAGCCTCGCCGACCGGTTCGGGCGGCGTCGGGTGATGATCATCGGGCTCGCGCTGTTCGGCTGCGCGTCGCTGGTGGCGACGCTCGCGTCCAGCCCCGGTGAACTGGTCGCCGCGCGGGTGGTGATGGGCGTCGGCGGCGCGCTGATCATGCCGAGCACGCTGTCGATCCTGATCACGGTGTTCGACGAGGAAGAGCGTCGCAAGGCGATGGCCGCTTGGAGCGCGGTCGCGATGGTGGGCTTCGTCGGCGGGCCGGTGCTGGGCGGGGTGCTGATCGCGTGGTTCTGGTGGGGCGCGGTCTTTCTGATCAACGTGCCGATCGCGGTGCTCGCCATCGTCGCGGCCGTGGTGCTGATGCCGGAGTCGAAAGGCCCGTGGCGCAAGGCCGATCCGCTGGGCGCGGTGCTCTCGGCCGTCGGGATGACGGCGCTGGTGTGGATGATCATCGAGCTGCCGCACGGTTCGGCCGGTTCGACGCTCGGCGCGCTCGCGGTGGCCGTGCTGGCGCTGGGCGGGTTCGTGGTGTGGGAGCTGCGGACGCCGTCGCCGATGGTGCCGCTCGGCCTGTTCCGGGCCCGCAACTTCACCGGCGGCTCCCTGTCGCTCACGCTGGTCCAGGTCGGAAACGGTGGCCTGCTGCTGGTGTTCACGCAGTTCCTGCAGTTCGTCCTCGGCTACTCGCCGACGCAGGCCGGCCTGGCGTTCCTGCCGATGGCCGTCTCTTCGCTGCTGTTCAACACCCTCGGCGCGACGCTGGGGCAGAAGTTCGGCAACCGGGTGCTGACGGTCTTCGGGCTGCTGATCGCGGCGGGCGGGTTCGGCTTGCTGGCGACGGCGTCGTCGAGCTTCCTGGTGGTGGGCCTCGGTTTGTTCGTGCTCGGCGCCGGCGGCGGCCTGGCGATGCCAGCCGCGATCGCCGCACTGATGGGGACGGTGCCGGAGGAGCACGCGGGCGTCGGGTCCGCGCTCAACGACACCATCCAGCAGCTGGGCGCCGCCCTCGGCGTCGCGGCGCTCGGCAGCGTCCTGTCGAGCCGGTTCCGTTCCGCCATGCCGGACGCCACCCCGCTGGCCGACGCGGTCCGGGTGCCGGCGCTGGCGGACACCGCACGCTCCGCGTTCACCTCGGCGATGTCGACGACGTTCCTGGTGAGCGCGGTCGGCGTGGTCGTCGCTGCGGTGGTCGCCGCAGTGGTACTGAAGGACAAGCGATGAACTTCTCCGTTACGCAGTGGCAGAAGCGGCTCGACGACCTGCGCGTCGCGCACCACGTTCCCGGAGCCTCGTTGGCGGTGCTGGCCGACGGCGAGATCCACGAGCTGGCGAGCGGGCTGCTGCACCGTGGCACCGGCGTCGAGGCGACGACGGACTCGGTGTTCCAGGTCGGGTCCGTCACCAAGATCCACACGGCGACGCTGGTGATGCGGCTCGTCGACACCGGCGAGCTGGACCTCGACGCGCGGGTGGTCGACGTGCTGCCGGGCTTCGAGACCGCCGACCCCGCGGCCACCGGCCGGATCACCGTGCGGCAGCTGCTGTCCCACACGAGCGGCCTGACCTGCGACTTCACCCACGACACCGGCCGCGGTGACGACTGCCTGGCGCGTTACGTCGAAGCCGCCGCGGGCGTGGCCCTCGACTGTCCACCCGGGACGGCCATCTCCTACAGCAGCGTGGGCTACAACGTGCTCGGCCGGATCGTCGAGGTGCTCACCGGCAAGACCTGGGACGAAGCGGTGCGGGACCTGCTCTGCGCGCCGCTCGGCCTGACGCACACGGTCACGCTGCCGGAGGACGTGCTCGCCTTCCGTGCGTCGATGGGGCACCTGGGCGAGCCGGGCGAGTGGCCGGACCCGGCGCCGTCGTGGAACCCGCTGCCGCGCTCGTCCGCGCCCTACGGCGGACAGCTTTGCGCCACGGCCGCGGACCTCGTCCGCCTGGCGCGCCTGCACCTCGACGGTGGTGTGGCGCCGGACGGAACGCGGCTGCTCAGCGCATCCACCGTCGCGGCGATGCAGCAGCGTGAGACGCACACGCCGGACCATTGGACGGTCTCCTCCGACGGCTGGGGCCTGGGCTGGACGTTGTACGACTGGGGCGGAATCGGCGGTTTCGGTCACGACGGCGCGACGATCGGCCACTACGCCTACTTGCGCGTCGTGCCGGCGGCCGGTGTTGTGGTGGCGCTGCTGACAAACGGCGGCGACGCGCGCCACCTGTACGAGTCCCTGGTCGGCGAACTGCTGTCCACGCTGGCGGGCGTCGAGCTGCCGCCACCGTTCGCGCCGCCGACTGTTCCCTCCACTGTGGACATTGGTGCCATCGCGGGCCGGTACCGGCGAGAGGGCGTCGCGATCACGGTGGAGGGGCGAGCGGGGGTGCCGTGGCTGCGGTACGAGTTCGTTGACGGCATGGCCGGCCTGGCACCGGCGATCGAGGCCGAGCTGGTCCCGGTATCGGATACGGTCTTCGCGGCCCGCGTCGCCGGGCCCTTCAGCGGCGATTGGATGCCGGTGGTGTTCGCGACGCTGAGCACGGGGACTCCGTGTGTCTACATCGGACTGCGGGCCGCGCCGAGGGTCTCGGGGTGATTCGGGTGCGGCTGGGGTTTGGGCGTTGGTGTGGTTCGGGTGGTTTTTGGGGGCGTCTTGACCACCGTTCGGCACGGCGGTTGTCCTGGTTGGGGGCGGTCGGGGCGGCAGGAGCGAACGCGACAACTGGGCCTGGCCGGGTGGCAGCGGCGGCTGTCAGCGCAGGTAAGGCGGTGGCCCCGGGCCGGTCGCGACGGGTGGACCGGTCCGGGCAGTCAGCGGGTCAGCCGTTTGTGCTGGTCGCTTCCGCTCTGGTCGGCCGAGGCGCAGACTGGCCTGATGGACCGGCGGGTGCGGGTCGCGGTGCGGGTGGGCGGGGTGGTGCAGGGGGTGGGGTTCCGGCCCTTCGCCCACGGCCTCGCCCGGCGCCTGCGACTGTCCGGCTTCGTCGGCAACGACGCGGCCGGCGTGTTCGCCGAGGTGCAGGGGCCACCGGCCGACGTCGACGCGTTTGTCCTCGCACTTCGTGAAGAGGCGCCACCGCTGGCGGTGGTCGACTACGTGCGGGTAACCCCGATGACGCTGGCCGACGACGTGCAGGCGCCTTGGAGCGAGGCGGCCAGCGGTGCGTGGATAACCCCGAGCGAGGCGGCCAGCGGTGCGCGGACGACTCCGCCGACAGCGGTGCCCGGCGATGCAGAGGTGCCTCCGCGCAACGCAGTGACACCACACAACCCCGCCAATCACCCAGCCGTCGGCTACCCACCCGCCACGGTCGGCGAGCCGGTTTTCAGCATCGTTGCGAGCCCAGCGGGCGGGGAAGTCGCGACGCTCGTCTCGGCGGACAGCGCGACCTGCGCCGACTGCCTTGCCGAACTACGTGACCCCAGCGACCGCCGGTACCGGTACCCGTTCATCAACTGCACGAACTGCGGGCCGCGCTTCACGATTGTGCGCGGGGTGCCGTATGACCGGCCGTTCACGACCATGGCCGGGTTTCCGATGTGCGCCGACTGCCGACGGGAGTACGAAGACCCTGGCGACCGGCGGTTCCACGCACAGCCGGTGTGCTGCCCCGTGTGCGGGCCGAAGCTGTGGTTCCATGAAGCACGCCATGACGCACGCCACGAAGCACGACAAGAACCAAGCCGGGAAACAGCCAGGACAACCCCACTTAAGTCCACTGTGGACGCGCTGCGGGCGGGCGCGATAGTAGCAATCAAGGGCCTAGGCGGATACCACCTTGCGGTAGACGCGGAAAACGAAACTGCCGTCGCCGCCCTGCGGGGGCGGAAGCACCGGGAAGACAAACCGTTTGCAGTCATGGTCCCCGATCTCGCGGCCGCCCGGAAGACTGCGGAGCTGGGCGAAATCGGCGAACAGCTGCTGACCAGCCGCCGTAGCCCGATCGTGTTACTGCCGCGCGTCGCGAATGGTCCCCTCGCGACGTCGGTCGCACCGGGGAACCGGCGGATCGGCCTCCTGCTGCCCTACACGCCGCTGCATCACCTCCTGCTCGGCGACCTCGGCGGCCCGATCGTGCTGACCAGCGCGAACGTCTCCGACGAGCCCATCGTCTACCGCGACGAGGACGCGCTCAGCCGCCTCAAGAACATCGCCGACGCCTTCCTCGTCCACGACCGCGCCATCCACACCCGCACCGACGACTCCGTGGTCCGGCCCGTCCGCGGGCGCGTGCAGCTGCAGCGACGGTCGCGCGGGTACGCGCCCGAACCCGTCACGCTCCACCGAAAATTCCCAAGGCACGTGCTGGGCTGCGGCGCCGAGCTGAAAAACACCTTCTGCCTGGCGAAAGACGACCACGCGTTCGTCTCGCATCACATCGGCGACCTCGAGAACTACGAGACGCTCAAGTCCTACACCGAGGGCATCCGGCATTGGCGGGAGCTGTTCGACGTCACCCCGGCCGTCGTCGCGCACGATCTGCATCCCGAGTACCTGTCCACGAAGTACGCGCTCGAGCTCGAAGGCATCGAGCACGTCGGCGTCCAGCATCACCACGCGCACATCGCTTCGTGCCTGGCGGACAACGGCGAGGATGGCCCGGTCCTCGGCGTCGCCTTCGACGGCACGGGTTACGGCACCGACGGCACGATCTGGGGCGGCGAGTTCCTGCTCGCGGACCTGGCCGGGTTCCAGCGCGTCGGCCACCTTCAGACCGCGCCGATGCCGGGCGGCGCCGCGGCTGTCCGCGAGCCGTGGCGCATGGCGGCAGCCCACCTCGACGCCGCCGGCCTCACCGCGGAAGACCTCAGAACCAGGCACGAAGAACACTGGGACGACGTCGTAAAAATGGCCCGCAGCGGGCTGAACTCACCGCTGACCTCCAGCGCGGGCAGGCTCTTCGACGCCGTCGCCGCCCTGCTCGGCGTGCGCGACAGCGTGAACTACGAGGGCCAGGCCGCCGTGGAGCTGGAGCAGCTGGCCGACCCCGAAGAACGCGGCACCTACCCCGTCGGCATCGACCGGAACCAAGTGTCCACAGTAGACCTAATCGGCGCCGTGGCAGAAGACCAGAAAAACCACATCCCCAAACAGATCATCGCCGCGAGGTTCCACAACAGCATCGCCGACGTCGTCGCCCGCCTCTGCGAGCAGCTCCAGGTAGCCGAAACCGTAGCCCTCTCCGGTGGCGTCTTCCAAAACGCCCTGCTCCTCGACCGGACCACAGAATTCCTGCACGACAAGGGTTTCCGGGTACTCACCCACTCCCGGGTGCCGGCGAACGACGGCGGGATCAGCTTAGGGCAGGTCGCAGTGGCAGCCGCGCGCGAAGCCACGAGTACCACGAGTCCAGCCCGTCGCCCCGGGTAGCGCTCAGCTCCAGCACGCGCGCCGCGCGGTTGACGTGCCCCAGATCGTGCCTGAACTCCGCGACGTCGAAATCCACGTACGGCAGCAAATCGACCTTGTTCAGCAGCACCAGATCCGTTGACGCGAACATGTGCGGGTACTTCAGCGGTTTGCCCGGCCCTTCGGTGACGGACAGGATCACCACCCGCGCGGCCTCGCCGAGGTCGAACAGCGCCGGGCAGACCAGGTTGCCGACGTTCTCCACGAACAGCACCGACCCGGGCACGACGGCGAGCGTGTCCAACGCGCTGTCCAGCATCGTCGCGTCGAGGTGGCAGCCGGCGCCGGTGTTGATCTGCACCACGGGCGCGCCGGTCGCCTCGATCCGCGACGCGTCCAGCTGCGTCTCCTGGTCGCCCTCCACCACCGCGAACGGCAGTTCGTCGCCCAGCGCGCGCACGGTGCGTTCCAGCAGGGTGGTCTTGCCGGCGCCGGGTGAGCTCATCAGGTTGATCGCGAACACGTCCTGGTCACGCAGCCGTCGCCGGGTGTGCCCGGCGAGGTGGTCGTTTTTCGCCAGCACGTCCTGTTCCAGCACCACGGTGTGGCTGTGCCCCTCGTGGTGGACGACCGCGTCGTCCGAACAGCCGCAGGTCTCGCACATGTCAGGCCACCTCCACGGACTTGATGCGCAGCTGGCGCCCGGCCAGCACTTCGACATCCGCGCTGCCGCAGGGGCAGAGCAGGATCGGGTAGTCGATGCCGAACTCACGGCCGCAGTCCCGGCACGCGGCGCGGCCCGGCGGCTCGTCGATCTCCAGCGCCGCGCCCTCCAGCGCCGTGCCCAGGCAGAGCACGTCGAAGCAGAAGCGGACGCTGTCCGGCACCACGCCGGACAGCCGCCCGATTTCCAGCCGTACGCTCCGCACCTCGACGTCACCGAGCCGCGATACTACCGCGTCGACAACGCTCTGGGTGATCGACATCTCGTGCACTAGCAGATCCTCGGCAGCGGGTCGCCCACCAGCATGTCGACGATCCGCGTGCCGCCGAACGCCGTGTTCAGCAGCACCAGCCCGGGCGGGTCGTCGGCGACCCGCCCGATCACCGCGGCGTCCGCGCCCAAGGGGTGCGAACGCAGCGCCGCCAACGCGTCCGAAGCCTGGGCGCCGTCGACGATCACCACGATCCGGCCCTCGCAGGCGACGTACAGCGGGTCGATGCCGAGCAGCTCCGACGCGCCGCGGACCTCGGTGCGGACCGGGATCGCGTTCTCGTCGATCACCACCGCCACTTCGGCCGCGCGCGCCACCTCGTTGAGGATCGTCGCGACGCCGCCGCGGGTCGCGTCCCGCATCGCGCGCACCCCCGGCACCGACGCCAGCAGCCCGGCCACCAGCTCGTGCACCGGTGCGGTGTCCGACTCCAGGTCGGCGTCGATGTCCAGTTCGCCGCGCGCCAGCATGATGGTGACGCCGTGGTCGCCGATCGGGCCGGAGACCAGCACCGCGTCGCCCGGCTTCACCGTGGCGACGCCCAGCCCTGAGCGGATGGACACGCCGACGCCGGCAGTGTTGATGTACACGCCGTCGGCCTTCCCGCGCTGCACCACCTTCGTGTCGCCGGTGACGATCTGCACGTCCGCCGCCAGCGCCGCCGACCGCATCGATTCGACGATCTTCAGCAGGTCCTCGACGGGGAAGCCCTCCTCGAGGATGAAGCCCGCGGTCAGGTACAGCGGCCGCGCGCCGGAGACGGCGAGGTCGTTCACCGTGCCGTTCACGGCCAGGTCGCCGATGTCGCCGCCGGGGAAGAACAGCGGCGACACCACGTACGAGTCCGTGGTCAGGGCCAGCTTCGCCCCGCCGATGGTGAGCGCGGCGGCGTCCTCCATCGGCTCCAGCAGCGGATTGCGGAACGCGTCGAGGAACACCGCCTCGATCAACGTGTGCGTCGCCTTTCCGCCGGAGCCGTGCGACAGCGTGATGCGCTCCTCGCGGACCTTCGCGCGCCTTCGCCGGGCACGCTCGATCCGGTCGAGAACCTGCTGCTCGCGTTCCGTGGTAGTCATGCTGTGCCCTTCGCCACTGATCCGACGTCAGCTACGGCGGAAACGGGTTCCTGTGAGCGGTCCGGCTGCAGCCCGTGTCCGCCTACTTCCGGTCGGATCAGTGCCGAGCTCGCCTCCCGCACCCGCTTACGGCTGAACCGGCCGAAGTTGTAGTACGCGGCGCAGGCGCCCTCCGGCGAGACCATGCAGGTGCCGATCGGCGTCTCCGGGGTGCACGCGGTGCCGAAAACCTTGCACTCCCACGGTTTCAGCACGCCCTTGAGCACCTCGCCGCACTGGCACGCCTTCGGGTCGGCGACCCGGACGCCGGGCACCTCGAAGATCCGCTCGGCGTCGAAGGCCGCGTACTTCTCGCGCACCCGCATCGCCGAGTGCGTGATGAAGCCGAGCCCGCGCCATTCGAAGAACGGCCGCAGCTCCATCACCTCGTTGATCGCCTTGAGCGCCACCTGGTTCCCGTCCCACGGCACCACGCGCGAGTACTGGTTCTCGACTTCGGAGCGCCGCTCGGACAGCTGCACCATCAGCATGTAGATGGACTGCAGGATGTCCAGCGGCTCGAACCCGGCCACCACCACGGGCTTGCCGTAGTCGCGTGCGATGAACTCGTACGGCCGGCAGCCGATCACCGTGGACACGTGGCCCGGGCCGATGAAGCCGTCGAGCCGCAGGTCGGGCGAGTCGAGGATGGCCTTGATCGCCGGGATGATGGTCACGTGGTTGGCGAACACGGAGAAGTTCTCCAGGCCCTCGGCCGCCGCGCGCAGCAGCGTCATCGCGGTGGACGGGGTGGTCGTCTCGAACCCGATGGCCATGAACACCACCCGCAGGTCCGGGTTCTGCCGCGCGATCTTCAGCGAGTCCAGCGGCGAGTAGACCATCCGGATGTTGGTGCCCTCGGCGTTGGAGTCGAAGAAGTTCCCGCCGGAGCCGGGCACCCGCATCATGTCGCCGAACGAGGTCATCAGCACCCCGGGCTGACGCGCGATGTGGATGGCGTCGTCGATCCGGCCCATCGGGATCACGCACACCGGGCAGCCGGGGCCGTGCACCAGCTGCACGCTCTCGGGCAGGTAGTCCTCCAGGCCGTGTTTGTAGATGGTGTGCGTGTGCCCGCCGCACACCTCCATGAACTTGTACTCGCGCCCGGGCTCACACAGCGCGGTGATCTTCGCGGACAGCGCGCGCGCCTTGTCCGCGTCCCGGAACTCGTCGACGAAACGCATCAGCTGGCTCCTATTCGATCCGCGATTCGAGCAACGCGGCGATCTCGTCCTCGTAGGCCTTCCCGATGCTCTCCAGGAACTCCATGGCCGCGGCGGCCTCAGCCTCGTCTATTTTGGACAGTGCGAAGCCGACGTGGATCAGGATCCACTCGCCCGGCACCGGCGGGTCGTCGGTGAGCAGGCCGATGTTGATCGTCCGCTTCACCCCACTGACCGAGACTTTCGCGAGGTCCGGCCGCTCCTCGCTGATCTCGATGATCTCGCCCGGAATCCCGAGGCACACGGCTACATCCGGCTCATCTCGAGGTACCGCCGCACGTCCGGCTCGACCAGCCGGGCGAACCAGGCCGCCCCGCCCACCAGCACGAGCAACAGCAGGAAACGCTTGAACATCTCAGACCTCCGTCTTCTGTCCGTCCGGCAGCCGTGAGGCGGTGCCCCACGCCAGTTCCGCCACCGCGCGCACCGCCGCCGGCACGGCCGCCTGTACTTCCTCGGAAAGCCCGATCCCGGGCTCCACGCTTCCCGGCTCGCAGCCGACGATCAGCACCCGCCCGGCGTCGCCGCCGAGCAGCCGCAGCAGCCGGAACACGGCCTCGGGCTGCATCCCGTGCGCGTCGATCGACGGCGCCTTCGTCAGGTCGTCCACGTCCGCTTCGATCAGCGACAGCGTGCCGGGCGGCTGGCCGTGCGGCGTCGCGTCGAGCAGGATCGTGGTGTCGTAGCCGCCGAGCAGGTCGTACGCCAGGTGCATGCCGGCGATGCCGTAGTCGGCGATCTGCACCCAGTCCGGCAGCTCGGTGTGCTCCAGCCGCGTGATCACCTCGACGCCGAACCCGTCGTCGCCGAGGAAGATGTTGCCGATGCCGGCCACCAGTACACTGGGTCTCATAACGGATCCAGGTCTCATAACGGCTCCAGCTCGTCGGGGGAGAAGTAGCGGAACCGGCCGTGCGCGTTCTGCAGCTCCGCGGCGGGGTCGGCGTCCACGGTCACGGCCACGTGCGTTGATCCGTCCACATCGGACAGCACGGCGCGCACGGTGGCGACCAGGCCGGTGAGGAACATGTCCTGCGCGTCGCTGCCGCGCAGGTTCGGCCGCAGCCGCACGCGTGAACCGGCCGCGACGCGCGTTCCGGCGACGATCACGCTGTCGGTCTCCGGCGAGACGGACGCGTCCGCGCCGGGATCCCACCAGGGCACTTCAGGCTCCCCGGTCACCGAACGCAGGTAGCGGACGGTGCCGTGCAGCCGGTCGAGCAGCTCCTGCGGCATGTCGTCGACCCGGTCCACGATCGACGCCGCCCGCGGGTCGGTGGCCCTGACCTCGCGTTTTTCGTCGTCGGTGAGGGCCATCGTGCGCAGGGTGAGGATCTCGTCGATCTCGGTGCCGTCGAACAGCTCGCCCGCGCTCTCAGCGGCGATCGCCGGGTCGTCGTACAGGATGATCGGCGAGGCCAGCATCACCGGGCTCTGGGTGGTGCTCCCGATCAGCACCGGCCAGACGCGCTCGTTCACGCAGGCCTCGACGGCCGGCTTCGCCCACTCCGGCGGGTCGAGCATCGACAGGAAGTGCCCGGAGTCGACCGAAAGGATCAGGTGCGCGGCCAGCAACGCGTGCCGCAGCGCCGTCTCCCGGGTCGGGTCCGCGGCGGTCCACGGGCTGGTGTTGCGCAGGTCCAGCCGCAGCCGGACGCCGCCGAACGGGCCGTCGAGCGAGTCGAGCCGCGCGGTCAGCACCCCGGTCAGCTCCTGCGAACGCCGGACCAGCGAGCAGCCGTCGCCGACGTCCTCCGACTCCTCCCAGCCCGGCACGGCGAACGGCGTCTCGACGGGCTGGGCGAGCAATTCAGCGGCGGGCAGCACGAAGTCGACCTCACGCTCCACGGCCTCGTCCCAGGTCGTGTACTCGGTGCCGGCGGCGGTCATCGTCGCGACGAACTCCTCGCCGTCGTGCGCCAATCGTTGCTGCGCCTGAAGAAACCGCAGCTTGACGTGCAGCGCCGTGTGCGAGCGCGGTTCCAGCAGGCACTCGGTGCGCGAGGTCGCGTACTCGCCGCGCGCGTCGTCGGCGTAGGACGGCGGCATCAGCACACCCCACTGCCAGCGCACGCGGTTCTTGCCCGCCGACGCGCGGTACGGGTAGAGCAGGTAGCCCTCGTACAGCACCGCGTCGCCGACCGCGCGGGCCTGGTCCCCGACCGCGGTCACGGCGGATCACCGGCCGAGCCGAGCAGCTTCTCCATCGCCGCGTCCCAGGTCGGGATCGCGTGGCGCGCCTTGTACTTGAGCAGTTCGTCGAGGGTGTCCCGGTGCAGCTTGATCCACGCGACCTGCGGGAAGTACCGGTCCATCAGCTCGTCCCACGCGGTGATCGGCATCCGGACCTCGGCCTCGACGTGCCACGGCACCGGCTCGACCCAGAACCCGGGCCCGCCCTTGCCGAACACGGTGCCGCTGAACAGCAGCACGAGCGGGACCACGCCGTCGGCCAGCGCGTGGAAGTACTTGCCCGCGGCCACTTCCAGGTCGTAACTGCACGGCACCTCGAGCACGAACTCGGTGCTGCCGGTGAACCCCGGCACCACCGCGGAGACGGCGGCGAACTGGAACGGCTTGAGCGTCTCGCCCCAGCGCGACGGGTCGCCGAACAGGTCGGTCAGCAGCTCGGACTCCCCGTCGGAGTACCGCCGCCGCTGCGGCTCGATCCGCAGCTGTATCCGCAGCACCAGCGCGTACACCGGTTGCGCGGTCAGCTCGGTGACCCGCATGGTGAACGCCAGCGTCGGCGAGGCCGCGTACTTCAACGGCTGCACGTCCACGCAGTCGAAGGTGAGTTCAGCCATCGGCCACGACCTCGCTGCGCTCGCGCAGGTCCGCGAAGAACCCGTCGATCGCCTCGTGGGCCGCGCTGCCGCCGTCGAAGCCGCGCCAGTGCAGCCGGACCAGGCCGACCAGCTCGTAACAGGCGTCGATCGGCACCAGGAAGCACTCGTAGCCGAAGTCGTTTTTGCTGATCAGCAACGCCTCGACGTCGGGCGCGATCGAGGCGAACGCCGGTTGCGTATCGAGCAGCTCGGTCCAGGTGTCCAATGGCAGCAAGGATTCCGTCGCGCCGGCCGGGCTCGGGTAGAACGCGACGGTGCGCCCCTGCACCGAGTTGTGGAACAGGAACGCCATCCGCACCGGCACCCCCGCCGACTCCCACAGCGTCGAGCCCGCCGGGAAGCGCGGCGCGTGCAGGTACCGCGTCGGCACCGCGCGATGCCGCTTGCCGCCCGCGCCGGTGTGCGTGAACAGCAGGTAGCAGCCCCGGCAGGTGCACATGATCGCCCTCGACTCGAGGTCGATCACGTGCCCGTGGCCGGCCCCGACCGGTTCCGTGCACAGCTCGCACCGCTCGCCGGGCGCGGGCCGGACGGCGGGCTCGAGGAACCGGCGCAGGCCGCCCGTCATGCCTGCTCCACCGGGACCGGGCACTCCAGTGCTTCGAGCGGCAGCAGCGGCCGTCCGCCCGGGCCGGTCTGCACGGGTGCGGCGCCCTCGGGCACAACCCCCTCGACGACGACGTCGGAGATCTCCGGCGCCGCCTCGCGGACCACCCGCTCGATGGCGTACTTCGCGGTGACGGTCGAGGACGGGCAGCCGTCGCACGTCCCCATCAGTTGCAGCTGGAGCACTCCTTCGCCGGTGATGCCGACGATGTCGACGTCGCCGGCGTGCGAGCCGAGGTACGGCCGCACCTTGTCGAGCGCTTCGGTGACGCGCTCCAGCGTCGTTTTCGGGTGCAGGTCGTGCAGGACCAGCAGACCGCGCACGTGCTCGTCGTCGGCGAGGCGCCCGAGCAGCGCCTCACCGCCGTCGGACTCGCGCACCACGGCCAGCACCCGCTCCAGGCCGGCGCCGTAGAACTCGAGCAGCGTGTGGACGAGGTCCTCGGCCAGGTCGACGGTCGGCTGGTCCGCCCGCTCGGCCAGCTCGCCCAGCAGCGCCTCGATGCGTTCGCCGACCTGGCCGACGTCGGAGCCCGCCATGGTCAGAGCACCTCTCCGCCGAACGCGTGCGGGGTGTGGATGCGCTCCAGCGTCTTGCCCTTGCCGGTGTACATGTGCACGCCGCAGGGCAGGCACGGGTCGAAGCTGCGGACCGCGCGCATGATGTCGATGCCCTTGAAGTTCTCCTGCGTGTTCTCCTCGAAGATCGGCGTGTTCTGCACGGCGTCCTCGTACGGGCCGGGGGTGCCGAAGGAGTCGCGGACGCTGCCGTTCCAGGGCGTCGGCGGGTACGGGTGGTAGTTCGCGATCTTGCCGCCCTTGATCACCATGTGGTGCGACAGCACGCCGCGCACGGCCTCGGTGAACCCGCACGAGACGCCCTCGTCGGGCACCTTGAACGGCTCCCAGGTCTTGGTGTTGCCACCGCGGACCTCGGCCAGCGCGCGTTCGGCGAAGTGCAGGGCGATCGCGGCGGAGTAGGCCTGGAAGTACGTGCGCGCCCGGTTGCGCTCCAGCGCGTTGCTCCACTTCGGGATCTTCCACTCGAAGCTGACCTCGGGCTTCAACGCCGTGCGCGGCAGGTTGATCACCACGCTGTGCCCGGTGGACTTCACGTAATCGGTGTCGACCAGGCCGGCCAGCGCCGTGGTCCACAGCCGCGCGAGCGGGCCGCCGCCGGTGTCCAGCGCCAGGTGGTCCTTGCCGTCGAACCAGCGCGGCGACATCGTCCACGAGTACTTGTCGTCGAAGTCGCGCTTCTGCGGCCGCGGGATGGTGTGCTGGTTCCACGGGTGCCGCGAGTCGACCGGGTTGCCGAGCGGGTCGTGCGTGACGAACTTCTCCATGCCCTCCCAGTCCTCGTAGAAGGACGAGCCGAGCAGGATCCGGATGCCGAGGTTGATGTCGAGCAGGCTGGTGGTGACCAGCTTGCCGTCCACCACCACCCCGGGCGTGACGAACATCTTGCGGCCCCAGGCCTCCATGTTCTCGTAGGTGAAGTCGCAGTACTCCGGGTTGTTCAGGCTGCCCCAGCAGCCGAGCAGGATGCGGCGGCGGCCGACCTCCTCGTAGCCGGGCAGGGCCTCGTAGAAGAAGTCGAACAGGTCGTCGTGCATCGGCAGGCAGCGCTTCATGAACTCGACGTAGCGCATGAGCCGGGACAGGTAGTCGGTGAACAGCTGCACCGTCGCGATGGTCCCGACGCCGCCGGGGTACAAAGTGGACGGATGCACGTGCCTGCCCTCCATCAGGCAGAACATCTCCCGGGTGGAGCGGCTGACCTGCAGCGCCTCCCGGTAGAACTCGCCTTCCAGCGGGTTCAGCGAGCGCATGATGTCGCCGATGGTGCGGTAGCCGTGCTGCTCGGCGTGCGGCGATTCGGTGCGGTTGGCCAGTTCCAGCACGCCGGGGTTGGTCTCGCCGACCATCTTCTCGCAGTAGTCGACGCCGACCAGGTTCTCCTGGAAGATGTTGTGGTCGAACATGTACTCGGCGGACTCGCCGAGGTTGATGATCCACTCGCCGAGGTGCGGCGGGCGCACCCCGTAGGCCATGTTCTGGTTGTAGACCGAGCAGGTGGCGTGGTTGTCGCCGCAGATGCCGCAGATGCGGCTGGTGATGAAGTGCGCGTCGCGCGGGTCCTTGCCCTTCATGAAGATGCTGTAGCCGCGGAAGACCGAGGACGTGCTGTGGCACTCCACGACCTTCTTCTGCGCCCAGTCGATCTTCGTGTAGATGCCGAGGCTGCCGACGATGCGCGTGATCGGGTCCCAGGCCATCTCGACGAGCTCGGTCTTGCCCTTGGTGCTGACGCTCTTGCCGCTTTCCGTCTGTGTCATGTCCCCAGTCCCTTCAGCGCCAAGAGGAGCGGTAGCCGGTCTCGAGCTGCTTGCCCTTGTGCCGCCACTTCGGCTCCAGGTCGACCTTGCGCTCGGTGATCTTGCGCAGCCGCCGGATCACCGAGCCGTACGCGCCGCTGGCCAGCGAGGACACGTGCGCGCCCGGCGGCTCGTCCATGAACGGCATGAACTTGTCCGGGAAGCCCGGCATGGTGCAGCCGATGCAGATGCCGCCGACGTTCGGGCAGCCGCCCACGCCGTTGATCCAGCCGCGCTTGGGCACGTTGCACTTCACCACCGGGCCCCAGCAGCCCAGCTTGACCAGGCACTTCGGCGAGTCGTAGGTGTCGGCGAACTGGCCCTGCTCGTAGTACCCGGCTCGATCGCACCCCTCGTGCACGGTCGCGCCGAAGAGCCACTGTGGACGGAGGTGGTCGTCCAGCGGGATCATCGGGGCCTGGCCCGCCGCCTGGTAGAGCAGGTAGGTCAGGGTTTCGGAGAAGTTGTCCGGGTGCGTCGGGCAGCCCGGGATGCAGACGATCGGGATGCCGGCGCCGGACTTCCAGTCCCAGCCCAGGTAATCGGGCACGCCCATGGCGCCGGTCGGGTTGCCCTCCATGGCGTGGATGCCGCCGTACGCCGCGCAGGTGCCGGCCGCGACGACCGCGAGGGCCTTGGGCGTCAACCGGTCCAGCCACTCGCTGGTGGTCATCGGCTGGCCGGTCTCCGGGTTGTTGCCGAAGCCGCACCAGTAGCCCTCGGACTTGATCGCCTCGTTCGGGATCGAGCCCTCGATGACCAGCACAAACGGTTCCAGCTCACCACGATCGGCCTTGTAGAACCATTCGATGAAGGTGTCCGCGCCCTTGTCCGGCCCGCACTCGAAGTCGATCAGCGGCCAGTGGACCGCGATCTTCGGCAGGCCGGGCAGCGCGCCGAGGACGATCTCCTCGATGCTGGGCTGCGTGGCCGCGGTCAGCGCGACGGAATCGCCGTCGCACGACAGTCCGGCGTTGATCCACAGGATGTGGATGGGTTTCTCTTCTTCCTGGGTATGCGTCACGGCTGTTGCCCCTGGAGGTCGTCGAGCGCGCCGAGGGTCAGCTCCCACAGCGCGTGGTAAAGGGTGGTCTGGGCTTCCTGGATGCGGTGCACCGAAGGCGAAGGCACGACGAAGAGGTGGTCGATGCTGTCGAGCTCGGCCATCCGGCCGCCGTCGTAACCGGCGATGCCGACGGTGACCAGGCCGCGGCGGGCGGCCTCGTCGAACGCGGCCAGCAGGTTCGCGGAGTTCCCGCTGGTGGACAGGCCGATCGCGATGTCGCCGGCGCGGCCGAACGCGGCGACCTGCCGGGCGAACACGACGTCGAACCCGATGTCGTTGCTCAGCGCGGTCACCACGGCGATGTCGTTGGTCAGGCCGAACGCGGGCAGTGGCCGCGCGTCCCCGGCCGGGGAGAGGAACAGGCTGGCGAGGTCCTGCGCGTCGGTGGAGCTGCCGCCGTTGCCGAACGCCAGCAGCCGGCCGCCGCGGGCGAATGCCCGGGCCAGGTCGCGGGCACAGGCGTAGAGCCGCTCGCCGTCCGATTCGAGCACGCTCGCGCGCAGCTCGATGATCTCGCGAGTCTTGTCTACTGTGGACTGACGGACCTGGGTGAGCACGGCCTCGACGTCACTGGCACCCGAGTACAGGAACGGGTACAGCTCCTCGAGACCACTGGCGCCCACGGGATCGCCCCGTGTCATGGCGCTCATCTCCTAGCGGACTGGGGTTTCTCCAGACGTGCGATGGCTTCGCCGGCGTGTACCAGGATTCGATCGCCGACACCGGCCGAAACCAGTGCCACGCTCACCTCTTCCCGGCCCGAGCCGGTATCCACGACTGCGAACCCGAGGTCCAGGAGTTCGACTACGGTCACTTCGACCGCGGTGTCCGAACACGTGATGCACACCCCGTCGTGACAGGCGGGGGCGGCTGGTCCTCTGTCGGCGCCATCGGCGTTCACGACGCCACCTCCGGTGCGAGCACGCCGGGGTGTTCGAAGAAGACGTGCACCAGCTCCCACAGGATGTGGTAGGTCGTCACGTGCACTTCCTTGACCACCAGCGGATCGGCCGACCGCGCGACGAGCACGTGGTCCAGCCCGGGGGTGGCGGCGATGGCCCCGCCGTCGCCGCCGGTCAGCGCGATGGTCAGCAGGCCGAGGTCGCGGGCGGTTTCGAGGCCGCGGCGGACGTTCTCGCACCCGCCGTCGGCGGAGATGCCGAGCGCGATGTCCGCGGGCTCGGCCAGGAACCGGATCTGGTGCGCGAAGACCTCGGCCAGCCCGACGCGGTTGGCCACGCCGGTGAGCGTGGCGACGTCGGCGGTCAGCGAGATCGCGGGCAGCGCCCGCTTGCCGACGATCACCGGGTGCACGAACTCCACGGCCACGTGCTGCGCGTCGGTGCTGGGCCCGCCGTTGCCGAAGACCACCAGCTTCCCGCCGCGGTGGAAGCGCAGGGCCATCCCGTGGCACGCGTCCGCCACGGCGCCGGCCTGTTCGGCCAGATCGTGTACGGGGGCGACGCGGCGTTCGAACAACGCCGCGACGGCGTCCGCGCTCTTCGGAGACCACGACATCGCGGCTCTTCCCTGTGCGCTCAGTGGTGGGAGCAAGGCCTCTAGAGTAGATCTGTGAAGTGAGTCACACAATAGGATCACTTGATAGATCGGGACGGCCACCCTCGGTGTCGGGCGACGCGGCGGCGCGGATGATCTTTTCCTTGCCTGGTCAGGGGAATCCACAGCGTGGTTGCCGACCGGTGCGCCGGCCGTCCGGAACTTTGCACCGAGTGGGGGACAGCCGCGGCGGTCTCAGGCCCGGTCGCGTCCGTCCTGGCTCGCCTCGGCGCGGGCCTCCTGGGCGCGGGCGACCCAGGTCTCGGCCTCGTTGACGGAGCCGCGGCCGTGCAGCATCCGGGCCAGGCTGAGCATGCCCTGCACGTCACCGGTTTCCGCCGCGGCGCGGAAGAACTTCTCGGCCTGCGCGAGGTCGTCGCGCGCCTCGGCGAGGTGCCCGAGGTTCGTCATCGCCGGGACGCTGCCGTGCTGGGCCGCCTTGCGGTACCAGGCCGCGGCCTCACCCTCGTCGCCGCGGCTGCGGGCCAGCACGCCGAGGTTCGTCATCGCCGCGGTGTCACCGGCTTCCGCCGCGTCGAGGTACCAGGCTTCGGCTTCGTCGACGTCGCCGCGACGGTGCAGCAGCAGTCCCAGCCGGACGGTCGCCTCGACGTTGCCGCCCGTCGCGCCCTGGCGGTACCAGGCTTCCGCTTCCTTGACGCGGCTGAGGCGCTCCGCCTGACGGCCGAGCAGGCAGGTGCCCGCGAGGTCACCCGCCTCGACGGCTTCACGCCACCAGCGCGCGGCCTCGCTGTGGCGTCCTTGCCCGCGCAGCACGAGGCCGAGGTCGAGCATCGCGGCGGTGTTGCCCGTGCTCGCCGCGCGGCGGCACCAGTCCTCGGCTTCGTCGGGGCGGCCGCGTTCGGCGAGCAAATGGCCGAGCGCGGCCATCGCCTCGGCGTCCTCGGTCTCGGCGGCCTCGCGCAGCCAGTACTCGGCGTCCCTGAGCCGGCCGCGGCGTTCGTAGGAACGGCCCAGCCCGACCATTCCGTGCGGGTCACCGGCCAGCGCGGCTTCGTGGTACCAGCGTTCGGCCTCCTCGTGGGCGCCCCGGTCGGCGAGCAGGTGGGCCAGCGCGGTCATCGCGACGCGGTCGCCGCCGAGGGCCGCCCGGCGGTACCAGGACTCGGCTTCGGCCAGCTCGCCGCGCTCGCGCAGGGCGGCGGCGACGCGGCTCATGGCGACCACGTTCCCGCCCTCGGCGGCCTTCAGTTGCAGGTAGTCGTCGACCCGCGTGTTCCACTTCCGTAGCCGCCCGGACATCGGCGACGCTCCCTTCGCGCTGGGTCCCCACCCCGTAGTCGCTCGGCGCCCGGTTTGCGTGACACGTGGCCCCGGACACGTTCGCCCCGCGGCCGGGAGTTTCTGCGCGGATGCCGCCACGGAGCCCGGCATACTGTGCCATCCGTTACCAATCCGACTACAGCTACGGCGGAAACGGGTTCCTTCAAGCGGATCGGCTGTAGCCCGTGTCCGCCTACTTCCGGTCGGATTGGTACCGCCGCTTCCGCCCCAGTCGAGAGGACACCTCGCGCGCCATGGCCCGGAAAGTCCCCACCCAGCGGATCCTGTTGCTCGTCGTGGTTCTCGCCGTCGCGATCGCGGGTTTCTGGTACGCCGGAAGGGGTGTCGACGCGGAGCCTTCCTCGCCGCCGCCCGTGAGTGCCGGCGACGCGGCGAAACAGTTGGGGGAGCTGAAGATCGCCGACCGCGGCTCGATGACCGGCTACTCCCGTGAGAAATTCCCGCACTGGGACAACCAGGGGCACAACTGCAACACCCGCGAGCTGGTCCTCAAACGCGACGGCAAGGACATCAAGGCGGGCGCCGACTGCAACCCGACGGCCGGCACCTGGTTCAGCGTCTACGACGGACAGACCTGGACCAAGCCCGGCGACGTCGACATCGACCACATGGTCCCGCTCGGCCAGGCCTGGGCCAGCGGCGCCCGCGACTGGCCGCAGGACAAGCGCGAGCAGTTCGCGAACGACCTCACGCGCCCGCAGCTGTTCGCCGTCACGGACAACCTGAACCAGCAGAAGAGCGACAAGGCCCCGGACGAGTGGAAGCCGCCGCTGGTCTCGTTCTGGTGCACCTACGCGACGGACTGGATCACGGTGAAGCACTACTACGCGCTCACGGTGACCGCCGGGGAGAAAACCGCGCTGACGGACATGCTGCGGCGCTGTCCCGCCTAAGCTGGCCCGATGGCGACATTCGTGCTGATCCACGGAGGCGGCGGCAGTGGCTGGGACTGGCATCTGGTCGGTGCCGAGCTACGGCGGCGGGGGCACGACGTCGTCGCGCCGGATCTGCCGATCGAGGACCCCGCGGCGAAGCTGGCCGACTTCCGGGACGCCGTGGTGTCCGCGGTCGGGGAGCGCACGGATGTGGTGGTGGCCGGGCATTCCTACGGCGGCTTCACCGCGCCGCTGGTGGCCGACCGGCTGAACGCGCGGCTGCTCGTTTTCGTCGCCGGCATGGTGCCCGCGCCGGGGGAGACGCCCGGGCAGTGGTGGAAGAACTCCGGTTACACCTCGCCGGCCGAGAAGCTGAGCGTCGTCGAGCAGTACCTCGCCGACGTGCCGGCCGAGCTGGCGGAGGAGAACGTCGCCCGCGGGCGGGACCAGCGCAGCGCCGAGTGGGACGATCCCTGGCCGCTCGCCGCGTGGCCCGGCATCCCCACGAAGGTGCTGCTCTGCCGCGAAGACCGGCTCTTCCCGCCGGACCTGCAGCGGCACGTCGCGAAGGAGCGCCTGGGGATCACGGCGGACGAGATCAGCGGCTCCCACATGGTCCTGCTGAGCCGTCCGGTGGAACTGGCCGAACGGCTCGAGGGCTACCTCGACAGCCTGCAGTAACACCGAGCCGGGCCCCTCGCCGCCCTGCGGTGACACCGAGCTGGCCTGAGGTAACACCGCAGCCGCCAAATGGTCTAGACCGATTGACGGCCCGGGTCCGGCCTGCCTACCGTCGAGTCCCGCCGCGAGTTTCCTCCACCCCGGTGTCCCCCTGGAGGTTTCCCCGTCATGCCCGCGAAATCCCTTTTCCGAGTTTTCGGCGCCGTCGCGCTCACGCTCGGCGCGCTCGTCACCGTGCCCGTCGCCACGGCGCAGGCCGCCGATCTCCCGGCGTGCCAGCACTTCTACACCGGACCGATCCCCGTCCGCCCCATCACCGGCGGCCACGGGCCCGGCCCGCTCGTCGACCCGGTGGACGTGAGCGGACGGCTGCCCGCGCCCACCGGCGTGAGCGGCGGGCTGGGCGCGGACGGCAAGGTCACCTTCACCTTCGCCCGCGTGCCCGGAGCCGTCGCCTATCGCGCGTTCCGCAACGGCCAGGCGCTGCAATGGATCAGCGATTGGGGCCAGGCGAGCTTCCTGGTCACCGACGCCAGCCCGTGCCAGAACGCGAACTACCAGCTCTACGCGATGACCGCGGAGGACAACAGCCCCGGCTCGCTCGGCCAGATCTCCACGGCCTACCGCGTGAACGGCTCGAACCAGCTCGCGCCGTACGCCATGGCCAAGGGCACCACGCTGAACTACAAGGTCACCTCGTACAACGACGTCGCCCAGACCGCGCTCGGCTACAACGCCGGGCCCGGCTTCTGCGCCGTCGACGCGCGCAACATCCCTTGGGGGACAAGGTTTTTCGTCCCCGGTTACGGGCACTGCTACGCGGCCGACATCGGCAGCTGGATCAAGGACGACATCGTCGACGTGTGGCTGCCCGGCTCGCAGGCCAACGACTGGGGCGTGCAGGGCCTGACCCTGACCGTCGAGTGATGCCCTGAAGGCCACCTTCAGGGACCTGCATGCCCTCATGGTGGCCTTCAGAGCGGGTTGATCACCACCGGTCGACGTGCAGGACCTCCGAAAGGGGGCGGCGCGCGGCCGGGGAGAAGGTGTCGCCGGTGTAGTACGCCGTGGGGATCAGCGCGGCCTGGTGGACGTCGTCCGGCAGGCCGAGGATCTCCGCGGCCTCCCGCTCGTAGTTCAGGTGCAGCGTGGTCCACGCGGTGCCGAGCCCGAGCGAGCGCGCGGCCAGCATGTAGCTCCACGCCGCGGGCAGCAGCGACGCCCACATCCCGGCCTGGTTGCCCTCCGGCAGCTTCGCCGACCCGGTTTTCAGGCACGGGATCAGCAACGCCGGCACCTCGCCCATGTGGTCGGCGAGGTACTCGATGCTGCCGCCGGTGCGCTGCTGCACCGGGGCGCGCGTCGGGTCGTCGGCGAACAGCTTGCCCGCGAAGCCCGAAGACGCCATGTACGCGTACGTCGCGCGCCGGTACAGCTCGCCGATGGCCGCGCGCTGATCGGCGTCGGTGACCACGATCCACTGCCATTCCTGGCGGTTCGAGCCGCTCGGCGCCTGCAGCGCGATGGTCAGCGCCCGCTCGATCAGCTCCATCGGCACCGGCCGCTCGAGGTCGAGCCGCTTGCGGACGGTGCGGGTGGTGGTCAGCAGTTCTTCAGGGGTCACCGGTTCACCACTTGTCGTGCACGAGGGGGCGGATCAGTTCTTCGTAGGTCGCGCGCACGCCGGCGGCGGCCTCCTCCGGCAGCGGCGGCAGCCCGCCCGCGACGGTGTTGCCGCGCGCCTGCTCGGGATTGCGCGCGCCCGGGATGACCACGCTGACGCCCAGCTGGTCGAGGATCCAGCGCAGCGCGAACTGCGCGAACGTCTGCCCTTCCGGCACCAGCCCGCGCAGCCGTTCCACGGCCTCCAGCCCGACGTCGAACGGGACGCCCGAGAACGTCTCGCCGACGTCGAACGCCTCGCCGTGGCGGTTGAAGGTGCGGTGGTCGTCGTTGCCGAAAGTGGTGTTCGCGGTGTAGCGGCCGGACAGCAGGCCCGAGGCGAGCGGCACCCGCGCGATGATCCCGGCGCCGGCGGCCACGGCGGCGGGCAGCACGCGCTCCAGCGGCTTGAGCCGCAGGCAGTTCAGGATGATCTGGACCGACGCCACGTTCGGCCGGGCGAGCGCGGCCAGCGCCTCGTCACAGGTCTCGACGCTGACGCCGTACGCCTTGATCCGGCCCTCGTCGACCAGCTCGTCCAGCGCGTCGTAAACCGCGTTCGAGGAGTACACCGGCGTCGGCGGGCAGTGCAGCTGGACCAGGTCGAGGGTGTCCATGCCGAGGTTGCGGCGGGATCGGTCGTTCCACTCGCGGAAGTTCTTCGCGACGTAGTTCTCCGGCACCTGCTCGAGCCGCCGGCCCATCTTGGTGGCCACGAACACGCTGTCGCCGCGTTCCGCCCGGAACCGGCCGACCAGCGTCTCGCTGCGGCCGTCGCCGTAGACGTCGGCGGTGTCGAAGAACGTCACGCCCTCGTCGGCGGCCGCGTGCAGCACGGCCATCGCGTCGGCTTCGTCCACGGCGCCCCAGTCGGCGCCCAGCTGCCAGCAGCCCAGCCCCACGGCGGAAACCTCACGCCCGAGCCGGCCGATCTTGCGCGTCTCCATGGCGGCGATCCTAGGCCGACCGTCCCGCTCGCTCAGGCGGCGCTGCCACTCACAAGCTGGGGATGGCGAACGTCGCCCACACGTACTTGCCGCCGTCGCAGGCCTCGTAGCCCCACATCCGCGACAGCGCGTGCACCAGCTGCAGGCCACGGCTGCGCGCGGCCGCCGGTGACGGCTCCTTCAGGTGCGGCACCTCGGTGCCCGCGTCGAACACGGACACCACCAGCTCCCCGTCCGTGAAGCGCAGTTCGAGGCGCTCCGGCCGCTCGCCGTGCTCGAACGCGTTGGTCACCAGCTCGGACGTCGCCAGCAGCACATCGTCCCGCGAGATCTCGTCCACCCCGAGGTCTGTGAGCGCTTCGCGGACCATGCCGCGGGCGATGGCGGGCGCGGTGATGTCGTCCGGGAGCGCCAGGCGCACGGTGATGGGTGCCGCTGTGGCCCGCGTCCGCATCCTCGACATCGTCATGGGCGTCCACACCTCCCGACCTGTCCGTCAGTTTCTCGCACCGGCTAACTACCCAGCCGGGTGGCCGTCGAATCAAGTGCCTTCGGTGATGTCAGTCTCGACCAATCCCGTCCGCAGTTTTTTAAGTGTCGCCGCCAGCAAACGCGAGACCTGCATCTGCGAAACACCCACCCGGCGGGCGATGTCCGACTGGCTCATCCCCGAGCCGAAGCGCAGCGCGACGATCTTGCGCTCCCGCTCCGGCAGGCTCTCCAGCATCGGCCGCAGCGCCTCCCGCAGCTCCGCCTGCCCGAGGTTCGAGTCCGGCGCGCCGAAGCGCGTGTGGGCCGAGTTCTCCAGCAGGTTGTCCAGCGAGGCGCCGTACCGGCCCTGCCCGGCGCGCAGGCCCTCGTAGACGTCCTCCATCGGCACGCCGAGGTGGTGCGCGATCTCACTCGGGCGCGGCGCGCGCGAGAGCCGCACGGTCAGCTCCTCGCGGGCGGCCGAGATGTTCGCGTTCAGCTCCTTGAGCCGCCGCGGCACCCGCACCGACCAGCTGTTGTCGCGGAAGTGGTGGCGCAGCTCGCCGGAGATCGTCGGCACGGCGAACGCCAGGAAGTCGGTGCCCTGCGAGGGGTCGTACCGGTCGACGGCGTGGATCAGCCCGACGGTCGCGATCTGCACGAGGTCGTCCATCGCCTCGTCGCGGTTGCGGAACTTCCGGGCCAGGTTGCGCGCCAGCTCCAGGTGCTCGCGCACCAGCTGGTCCCTGATCTCCTCACGGCGCGGCGAGCCGTCCGGCAGCCCGGCCAGCTCGTCGAACAGCGACGCCACATCGGTGGACCCGTCGCCTTCGGCGGGGTTCGTCACGAGCGGGCCGCCTCGCTCTCCCGCACGAGCTGGACCCGGGAGAGGTAACCGCCGTCGACCGGTGTCACGGTGCGCCGGGCCGAGGTGGCCAGCGCGGTGAGCAGCTGCCAGGACAGACCGGTCTCGTCCGCGTGGTCCGCGGCGTCGGACAGCACCGAGACAGTGACCTCGATGCGCCCCTCGATCCACGAGAACACACAGGTCAGCTTCCCGTCGGCGGCCGACGGGAGCAGCATCGAGCACGCTTCGTCCACCGCCATCCGCAGGTCCTCGACCGCGTCCAGGTCGAAGTCCTGCCGCATCGCGATGTCGGCCACGATGGTGCGCAGGGTGGGCACCACGTGCGGAATCGCCGCCGTCCGGACCTCGATGAGCTGGGCGTCTTCCCGATCGAGCGGGGCGTTCTCCTCCACGTGCTTGTCCTCTCTCCGGCTCGTTATGGCCGTGTCCTCCTGCTGCCCGGCGACGAGATGCCCGGGGTGTGAGCAAACCAAACCCGCGTTTGATTCGCGCGACCGGCGGGCATGTAGCGGTCGGAGAAGCTGATCCCGGGGAAAGTGGGGACGAGATGGCTGACGTGAGCCGGCTGCCCAACGTGGTGTCGGAAGAGTGGGAGTGGCAGCTGCAAGGGTCCTGCCGCGGCGCGGACAGCAGCCTCTTCTTCCACACCGACAACGAGCGCGGGTCCGCCCGTGAGCGGCGCGAATCGCGGGCGAAGGCGATCTGCCAGACCTGCCCCGTGCTGGCGCAGTGCCGCCGGCACGCGATGACCGTCCAGGAGCCGTACGGCATCTGGGGCGGCCTCGGCGAGATCGAGCGCCGCGAGCTGTTCCTCCGGCAGCGCCGCGCGAAGCGCAAGACCGTCTCCACGCACTGAATCCCCCCAAGAAACGCCCGCTTCCCGCGTGCCGGTCCGGCACGCGGGAAGACGTGTGTCAGGGCCTTCCGGAGTCACGGATGCCGCCGTCCGGCGCTTGACGCCAGCCCCGCGCGTACCGGTCCACGGGACAGGTGGCGGCCGTCGCGGGCACGTCCGCAGGCTGGGTTAGGGTTGGGTTTCCAGATGCCTGGAACCGTGACACGGTTGCCGCTTGAGACAACAGGCGCGTACCGGCGCAGCAGCAGCGCCTGACTAGGAGAAACTGCATGCCCGCAGCCGACCAGAACGCCACCCCGCCCGGGTTCGGCATCACGCTGGACACCGGGGCCACCGAGCCGAGGGTGGTGGTGACCGGGGAGCTTGACCTGCTCACCAGCCCGCAGCTGCAGGAGGCCTTGGCCGGGCTGATCGCGGACAAGAGCTCGTTGCGCGTGGTGGCCGATCTGACCGGGGTCACCTTCTTCGACTCCTCGGCACTGAACGTGGTCCTGCACGCCCAGCGGCAGGCCCGTGAGCAGGACGTCGAGCTCGCGGTGGTGCCCAGTTCCGCGGTGAGCCGCGTCATCGAACTCACGGGCGTGGCCGAACACCTGAGCGTGTCGGAGGAGCCTCCGGCCTGATCCCCGATACGGTCGCCCGGACTTGAATTCCGGCGTCGACCTGGGGGATGAGCAGGATGATGGGGCGCACACACGCCCTGACCGGCTGGTGTGCGGGCCTGGCCCTCGCACCAGCCGTCGGAGCGGCCTCGGTGCACCAGGCGGTGGTCTTCGGGGCCACCACGGCCGGGTTCGCCCTGCTGCCGGACCTCGACCACCCCGGCGCCAGCGCGTCACGCATCTTCGGCTGGCTGACCGGCGCGCTCTCCTGGCTCCTGCGCCGCGTCTCGGCTTCGGTGTACGCGCTGACCAAGGGCCCGCGCGACGAGAAGGTCACCGGCAAGCACCGCCATCTTTCGCACACCGTGCTGTTCGCCGCGGGCCTCGGCGCCGCGACGGCGGCAGGCACGGCGGCCGGCGGTCCGTGGGCCGTGTTCGGGGTGGTGGTCTTCGGGCTCCTGCTGGCCGAGGGCGCGCTGGGCGACTGGCTGCTGCCGGTGAGCGGCGCGGCCGTGGCGTGGTGGTACTTCACCGCGCCGCCGGACCACGCCGCTCAGCTCCAGCAGATCTCCGGCTGGCTGGGCTTCGCCGTCGCCGCCGGGTGTTTTGTGCACTGCCTCGGCGACTCGCTCACCGAGGCAGGCTGCCCGTTCCTCTTCCCGCTCCCGATCGCCGGCGAGACCTGGTACGAGATCCGCCTCCCGAAGCCGATGCGCATCCGCACCGGCAAGAAGGTCGAGACCCGGCTGGTCTTCCCGGTGTTCGTGCTGGTGGGCGTCCTGCTGGTACCCGGCGTGTGGCAATGGACGACCGCCACGGCCGAGCGGCTGTTCAGCCCGCCGGCGTCCCAGTCCGCGACGCGGTGAACCGGGCGATCCGCTCGGCTGCCGCGGCGGTGTCCGAGTAGTCGCGGGAGTACACGATCTTGCCGTCGCGGACGGTCACCACCATGGCGTACGTCGAGGTGAACGGTTCGCCGTCGAACTCGCCGAGCAGGTCGAACTCGGCCACCAGCACCTCGGGGTCGGCGGTTTCGTGCACCACGACGTTCTCGGCCTTGGTCATCCGCCGCAGCTGCCCGGCCGCGCGGAAGCGCTCGCGCAGCTCCTCACGGCCGTGGGTCAGCCGAGGCACGCCCGCGGGGGTGAACGGCAGCTCGATCACCACGTCCTCGGCGTAGAGGTCGGCCAGGTCGTCCCAGCGGTTTTCGACTGAGGCGTCAAGAAAGCGCTGGAAAACGGTCTTCGCGCCGATCATGGTTTTCGCGGCGCCGGTGTTGGGGAAGTCGCGGTACACGGTGACTTCCCCGTCCCGGACGGTCAGCAGCCCGACCGAGGACGGGAAGCGGTAATCCTCGCCGGTGTGCGGGTTCCGGCCTTCGGCGACGAGTTCGACGATGAAGCCGTCGGCGCTGTCGCGGGTGGTGACCTGTACTTTCTCCAGGCCGAGGGCGCGGGCCCGCTCGCCCCCGGCGGCCAGCGCGGCGAGGATCGCGGCGCGGCCTTCGACGCGGTGGCCGAGGAAGGGGAGTTCGTAGACGGCGTCGGCGGCGAAGACGTCGGCCATCGGCGCGACGTCGAGGGCGGCCATGCCTTGGGCGACAAGCTGCGAGATTTCGGACACGGTCCGGGTCATCGGGAGTTCTCCAGGGAAGAATGAGGTTTAATCGGAACGGTGCACCCGCTTCCGACAATACGGAGTGAGCGTTCCGTTTGTCAATCAGATCGAGGAGGACACCCGTGACCAAGCCAGTGCTGCGCGCCGACGCGCGCCGGAACCGGGCCCGGGTGCTGGCCGCCGCCGAGGAGGCCTTCGCGGCCGACGGGCTGGCCGTCCCGCTCGACGACATCGCCCGCCTCGCCGGGGTCGGCGCGGGCACCGTCTACCGGCATTTCCCCAGCAAGGAAGCGCTGTTCCAGGCTGTGGTCGTGGAGCGGCTGGAGCAGTTCGCCGCCGAAGCGCGCGAGCTGGCGGACGCCGAAAACCCGGGTGAGGCGTTTTTCGACTACTTCACGCGGGTGATCAAGCAGGCCTCGCTCAACCGCGCGATCTGCGAGGCGCTCGGCGAGACCGGCGGCTCGGCGTACAAGGCCGAGGCGGGCACCGAGTTCCGCGCGAACCTGGCCGCGCTGCTGGAACGCGCGCAGGCCGTCGGCGCCGTCCGCAAGGACATCGACGGCGAGGACCTGCGGGCGCTGATCGTGGGCGCGCTGGCCGTCGAGCGCTACTCGCCGGACAGCCGGCACCTGGTGCGGGTGCTGGTGGACGGGCTGCGCTGCGTCTAGACCGGCAGGTCCCGGTGCCTCCGCAACGGTGAGGCCAGCAGGATCGCCGAAGCGGCCAGCGCCCCGACTCCCGCCACCAGCAACGTGGTCCGCATGCCCGCGGCCTCGGCGACCAGCCCGCCGATCAGGCTGCCGACCGGCGCGACGCCGAAGATCAGCGTCTGCGAAACCGAGCCGACCCGCCCGAGCAGCCGCCGCGGCGTGACGGCCTGGCGGAAGCTCAGGCAGAACACGTTCATCGTGATGATCCCGAAGCCGGAGCCGAAGCCTCCGGCGAAGTACCAAAGCAGCCCCCAGCCCGGCCCGGTCAGGCCGAAGAGCGGGAGCGAACCGCCGTAGAGCACCGTCGCCGCGAGCAGGACCCGCGCGCCGCCGAACCGCTCGCCGAGCCGGCGCGCGGTGAAGCCGGCCAGGATCGCGCCGGTGAGCGTGGTGCTGCTGAGCAGTCCGATCGCGCCTGGCGAAAGGCCGATCTCCCGGCTGAGGAACACCACCGAGATCGCCATCTGCATGGACTGGAACAGGCTGGACACGGCGCCGTGGACGGTGATCGCGAGCAGGATCCGGTTGCCCGCCACGGCTTTCAGGCCTTCGGCGATCTCACGGCGCAGGTGCCGTCCGGCCGGTTCCGGGCGCACGTCGGGAGTCCGGATCCGGCGCAGCCACAGCGCGGACCACAGGTAGGACAGGGCGTCCACGGCCATCGCGCCCGCGCTGCCGGCGAACTGCACCACCACGCCGCCGATGCCCGGCCCCGTGACGGCGGCGACCGACATGTTCGTCTGCAGGTACGCGTTGGCCTCCGGGAGCCGGCCGGGCTCGACCAGGTGGGGCACGTACGTCTGGTGCGCGACGTTGAAGAACACACCCAGCACTCCGGCCAGCAGGACCACGGCGAACAGCTGCCCGAGTGTCAGCACCCCGAACAGCGCAGCGACCGGGATCGAGCCGAACAGCGCGGCCCGGCCGAGGTCGGCGGCGATCAGCACCGGCCGGTGCCGCATCCGGTCGCACCACGCGCCGACCTGGAGCCCCAGCAGCAGGAACGGCAGCGTCGCGAACGTGCGCAGCAGCGACACCTCCAGCACGGACGCGGACAACGTCGTCGCCGCGAGCAGCGGGACCGCGAGGAAGTCGATCCGGCTGCCGACCTGGCTCAGCGCGTCGGCGAGCCAGAGCCTCCGGAAGTCGGGAACCCGCAACACGCCGCCCTTGGCGGCCACCCCATGTTCAGCCACTCCCGCACCTTGGCAGAGCTGCTAGCCGACTCGCAACAAACTTGCGTAGGTTGGACTCAACTTGCACGGTCCGTAACGGCGCATAAGATCAACGCGACTAGTCCTCGTACCTGCACTTCGCACGGCGAGGGAGGTGCCGCGTTGTCGAAAACGGTTCCGACCTGGGGTGCGGTCGTCGTGACCGGGCTGGCCGGGTTCGCGGCCGGCCTGCTGGTTTCCGCGCTCCTCGTCGCCGGCAACACCCCGCGTCCAGCCCAGTCTTCGGACAACACTCCGTCCGTTACGTCCACTTCGCCGCCCGCGCAACCGATCACGGTCACCGTCACCGGCCCCGCGCCGCCGCCGGTCACCGTCACCAGCCAGCTCCCGCCGGATCCGCCGAGCACCACCACGGCCACGGTCTCGGTCACCCAGCCGCCGCCGGCCCCGATCTCCGGCCCGCCCACCTCACTCGGCCCGTCCTCGGCGTTCATGCCGGGCTACATCTCGTCGCGGTCGTGCTGCGCAGTTCGTTACTAACCCGACTACAGCTACGGCGGAACGGGTCCCTTCAAGCGGATCGGCTGCAGCTCGTGTCCGCCTACTTCCGGTCGGATTAGTAACATGAACTCGGCCGGTCACCACGGTGTGTGGTGACCGGCCGAGTCGTTTGCCCGGGGGCTAGCCGACGTCGCGACGGCGCCAGCCGGCCAGGCCCGCGGCGAGCGCCGCGGCGGCGACCACCAGCAGCCAGACCAGCGGCGTCGCGGTGAACTCCTGGCCCGGCAGCTTCGGCGGGTGCTGGAACGGCGAGACGTCCAGCACCGCCTGCGGCGCGTTCACCACCGGCCCGAACAGGCTGATCAGCAGCGCCAGCGCGCCCACCGCCCAGGACGCGCCGGTGAACTTCGGGAGCAGCCCGAAGATCAGCGTCGACAGCCCGACCACCACCCACGCGGCGGGCACCTGCACGAGGACCGCCAGCAGCATGTGCCCGACCGAGCCGCCGACGTCGCCGCCGCGCAGGCCGTTCGCCAGGCCCAGCAGAAGACCGCCGACCAGCACCAGCAGCGCGGTGCCGAGGAAGGCGAACACCAGGTGGCTCGCGGCCCAGCGCAGCCGGCCGACCCGCGTCGCGAGCAGCGGCTCCAGCCGGATGGCCGTCTCCTCGGTGCGCATCCGCAGCGTCGCCTGGATGCCGTAGAGCGAGGCCAGCATGGCGAACAGGCCGACCATCGTGCTGAGGAAGGCGTCGACGATCGCGCTGGTGCCGCCGAGCCGCGCGAAGATCTCCTTCGTCTGCTCGGTCCCGCCGACCAGCCTGCCGATCCCGCTGGCGATCGAGCCGAAGACCGCGCCGCCGACGGCCAGGCCGATCACCCAGCCGAACAGCGGGCCGCGCTGCAGCCGCCAGGCCAGCGCGAACGGCGAGCGCAGCGACGGCGCGGCTTGCGCCGGGCCGGGCCGCGGCGGGATCAGGCCGACGCCGAAGTCGCGGCGCGGCAGCAGGGCGTAGCCCACGGCGCCGATCACCAGCGTCGCCGCGACCGGCAGCACGAGCACCCACCAGCGTTCGCCCGCGAACGGCCGCAGCTGCTGCGGCCAGCCGAGAGGCGAGAGCCAGGAAAGCCAGTGCGCGTCCGACGTCGAGTCGCCCGCCCCGCGTAGCAGGAAGGCGACGCCGACCACGGCCGTCCCGATGCCGTTCGCGGTGCGCGAGTACTCGGCCAGCTGCGCGGCGACGGCCGCGACGGCCGTGAACACCAGGCCCGCCAACGCGATTCCGGCGCCGAAGGCCAGCGCGCCCGCGGCCGGTTGCTTCGCGCCGATCAGCGTGACCACCTGGACCACGCCGATCAGCAGGCTCGCCCCGGCCGAGACGACGACCGCCGAGGTCAGCGCCGCGTACCGGCCGACCACAGTGGACGCGAGCAGCTCGGCGCGGCCGGAGTCCTCCTCCGCGCGGGTGTGCCGGGTGACGGTGAAGACCGCCATCAGCCCGATCAGCAGCGCGAGCAGCCCGCCCATCCGCCAGGCGATGAACCCGCCCGCGGTGCCGAGGTCGAACGCCGGGCCGTAGAGCAGCGCGAACGACGGGTTCGCGACGGCGCCGGCGGCGAGCGCGGCCCGGCTCGCGGCCGTCGGGTAGAACTGGGCGTAGGTGCCCACGGTGCTCGCCGGCACGATGCTGAGCAGGACGATCCAGATCGGCAGGATCACGCGGTCGCGCCGCAGCGCGAGGCGGGTGAGGTGCCAGGTGCCGACCAGCGAGTGGGCGCGGGTGACCGGCTTGTCTGTGCTGACGAGGGTGGCGGTCACTTTCCCGCCTCTTCGGTCTTTTCGGCGTAGTGGCGCAGGAAGAGCTCCTCGAGCGTCGGCGGCTGGCTCACCAGGCTGCGCACGCCGACGCTCGTGAGCTGGCGCAGCGCGTCGTCCAGCGAGCGCGTTTCGACGTCGAAGCGGACGCGGTTGCCCTCGACCTTGAGGTCGTGCACATCGGCCAGCTTCGCCAGCCCGTTCGGCGGCCCGGCCAGCTCCGCGATGATGGACGTGCGGGTGAGGTGGCGCAGCTCGGCGAGCGTGCCGGACTCGACGGTGCGGCCGTTGCGGATGATGCTCACCTTGTCGCACAAGGCTTCCACCTCGGCGAGGATGTGGCTCGACAGCAGCACGGTGCGGCCCTGCGCGCGCTCTTCCTGGATGGCCTCCTGGAAGATGGCCTCCATCAACGGGTCGAGGCCCGAGGTCGGCTCGTCGAGCAACAGAAGGTCCACATTGGACGCCAGCGCGGCGACGATGGCGACCTTCTGCCGGTTGCCCTTCGAGTAGGTGCGGCCCTTCTTGCGCGGGTCGAGGTCGAACCGTTCGATGAGGTCCTTGCGGCGGCGCTGGTCGAGCCCGCCGCGCAGGCGGCCGAGCAGGTCGATCACCTCGCCGCCGGAGAGGTTGGGCCAGAGGCTGACGTCGCCGGGTACGTAGGCCAGCCGGCGGTGCAGGCTCGCGGCGTCCTGCCACGGGTCGCCGTCGAGCAGCCGGACCTCGCCGGCGTCGGCGTGCAGCAGTCCGAGCAGAACGCGGACGGTGGTGGATTTCCCGGAGCCGTTCGGGCCGAGGAAACCGTGTACTTCCCCCACGGGAACCTGAAGATCGAGGCCGTCCAGGGCCTGCGTCCGGCCGAACGACTTGCGCAGGCCGACGATGGAGATGGCGTTTCCCATGCTCCGGAAGCTACACTCATTTCATGAAGTTGTGAAGTTAAGAAAATGTGTGGACAGAGTGATCTTGCCTGGGGCGATACGAGAGGATGGTCGGATGACGACGCCTGAGCCGAACCGTGACGAGGACGCCGTCCGGCGGTACGTCGAAAGCCTGGGCCTGGTCCTGTCTCAGATCGGCATGCAGCGCATGGCCGCCCGCGTCTTCGCGGCCCTGATGACCACCGACGAGGGCCAGCTGACCGCATCCGACCTGGCCGCCCAGCTGTCGGTGTCGCCGGCGGCGATCTCCGGCGCGGTCCGCTACCTGGAACAGGTCGGCCTGGTGACGAAGGTCCGCGAACCAGGCGAGCGCCGCGACCACTACCGCCTGTACGACGACCTCTGGTACGCGACTTTCCTCAAGCGCGACCGCTTCCTCCTGATGTGGCGCGACGCCGCGGAGGAAGGCATCGGCGCCCTCGGCGCGGACACTCCTGCGGGCAAGCGCCTGGCTGAGATGCAGGACTTCCTTTCGTTTGCCCTGAAGGAGATCACCGGGCTTTACGACCGGTGGCATGCTGAGCGCCAGAAGGAAAACTAGGCCCTTCCGCCTTCGCCTGGCGCCTCCTCCTTCATCTGGCGCCTTCGCCTTCGTCTCCGTGTGGCGCCTTCGCCTTCGTCTGCGTCTGGCGCTGACGGCACCTCGGCTCGGCGCCTGGGCTCGGCGCCTGGGCTGGACGACATTCAGCTCAGACCCTGCGGCATCCGACGCCTTCCTCCGGACGACGGCTGGGTTCGTCCGGCTTGTCCGCTGAACGTTGCCTGGCGCTTCGCGCAGGCCGGGTTCACTGAACCTTGCCCGGCGCTTCACGCTGGGCGGATTCGCTGGTCCTTGGTCGGGTTCCGCCCGACGCTGCCCCGGCCCCCCGGCCCCCGGCCTCGCCCGCCTTGCCTCCCCCGTCTTCTTCGGGCCCGCCCCGCCCCCGCCTGCCAACCTGACCAAGCTTCGGTCACCTCCAGAAGTCTCTCGCACCCACAGTCGGCGGCGGCGCGAAAACCGTCCGTGCGAGGCCGTTTATCCACAATCGACCACTCCTGTGGACAACTCCGCCTGACCACCCGGAACCGTCCGGCCCCGCGGCTAGGGTCGATCACATAGCACTCCTTCCGTTTCTCCTGGCCGCGCCGCTGCTGGTGGTGCAGGCGGTGCGGGTCCGGCGCAGCACGCCCCGGCTGCCCGGCGCCGCCGGTCCCGTCGAGGGCGTTGTCGGGGATGGCGCTGTCCTTCGGCTTGCCGTGCTTGGCGAGTCCACGGTGGACGGAGTCGGCGCGGCGACCCACGACGAGGCGCTCACCGGGCAGCTTGCGCGGCAGCTGGCCGCGCGGCTCGGTCGTCAGGTGCAGTGGCAGGCAATCGGGCGCACGGGCGCGAACGCGCGAGTCGTCAGCCAGGACCTCGTGCCCCGGCTGAAACCCGCCGACCTCCTCGTGGTCGTCCTCGGCGTCAACGACACCATCGAGCTGCACTCCGCCACCCGGTTCCGGCGCGACCTCCTCAACGTCGTCGTCGAGGCGCGCCGGCGGATCGGGCCGGTGCCCGTGCTCGTGGCCGGGGTGCCGCCGATGGCGCGGTTCCCCTCATTGCCGCGGCCGTTGCGAGACGTGCTCGCCGCGCGCTCGGAAGCACTGGATCGCGCGGCGGCCGAGCTGCCGGGGGTCGCCTACGCCGCGATGGACCCGGCGCTGCTGCACGAGGGGACCTTCGCCGCCGACCGGTTCCACCCCGGGCCGGTGGGCTACCGGGACTGGGCCGAATCGCTCCTAAAGGTCGCGGAGTGTTTACCGACGGTCACAGATCGTCGGCATCCGTACTAACGCGCCACCCATCTGACCAGCGATTTCGAAAAGTTTCAGGAAAAACGTTCCTCTCCGTGTATCTGGGTGCACCCTGAATGCGTCTTATGGAGTAGCCGAGGGACAAGGGGAAAGCACGATGCCTACCGAGACGAACGAAGAGATCAAGCCGATCACCACCGTTCCGCCGGTCACCACTGGCACGGCGCCGCACCTGGCCGGGGGGACCGGGGCCGACCCGGACGGCAACCACGAGCCCATGGACGAGCCCGCGAAGGCCGCGAAGTAGCTCTGGGGAAGGAAGACGGGCGGTGTCCGGGAGCCGAGGGGGCTGCCGGACGCCGTCTGCCGGGTGGACTCGGGGGAGGACCCATCCGGCCGGGCCCGCGGGGGGCGGGCTCGAAGCAGTGGGAGGGGACGTCGGCCGGCGCGGGATCACTCGCGCCGGCCGGTGGAAACAGCCGAAACTATCGATACAGGTAAGCGACCAGATGTATCTCAGCGCGACCTGCACGCTCTTTCCCCCTGAAGGAGCTGCGACACCACCGATGACGTCAAGAGACTTCCGCCGCGAGACAGATACGGTGACCGACGTGCAAACCACCGAGGTAGACCCGCCATGGGAAGGCCTGACCGGCGCCGAGCTGCACGCTGCCTGCATGGAGGCGGCCCGAGCCGGTGACCGGCAGGCGATGGCGAAACTCGTCGACGAGCTGACACCGCTCGTCTGGCACGTCGCACGCGCGAACGGCCTCGACCGCCAGGTCGCCGAAGACGTCGTGCAGACCGTGTGGCTCGCGCTGTTCAGCCAGCTGGACAAGCTGCGGGACCCGCGCGCGCTGGCCGCGTGGCTGATCACCACCACCCGCCGCGAGGCGACCCACCCGTTCGGCCGCCGGATCCAGCCGGTGCCGCTGAGCGACGAGGTCGCGGAGAACCTGCCGAGCACCCAACCCGCACCCGAGGAGGAAGCGATCCGCGCCGACCGCGACCGTCGTGTCTGGCGCGCCTTCCTCCGGTTGCCCACCCGCTGTCAGGAGTTGCTCCGGCTGACCGTGCTGGCCGGACGCGCCGAGTACCGCGCGGTCGCCGAAGCCATGCGCATGCCACGTGGCAGCGTCGGACCCACCAGGGGTCGTTGCCTCGACTCGATGCGCGATCTCCTCGCAGGTGAAGGGGGCGACCGATGAACGACATCGGTACGCCGGGAGGAGGCAGAGCGATGCCGGACGATGAAACCCTGCTCGCGGACATCGATCGTTTCCTCGACGAGCTGGACCCGCCACCGGAAGACCTGGTGCAGCGGGTCCAATTCGCGCTGGAACTCGAGAACCTGGACGTCGAGGTCGCGCGCTGGGAGCGGCTCGACGAGCTGGCCGGCGTTCGCAGCACGGCCACGGGCACGATCACCTTCACCGTCAGCGACCTGACGGTGATGATCAACCTGACCAAGATCGGCAAGACGCACCGGATCGACGGCTGGCTGGTGCCCGCCGGCGAGTACGAGGTGGAGGTGCGCGTGGCCGACCAGGGCACGTTCGCCACCGTCGCGGACGAGGGCGGCCGGTTCGTGCTGGAGGGCGTTCCGCAGGGTACGACGCAGATCCTGGTTCACCTGGGGGAGGGCCCGCGCCGCCGGACGGTGGTGACTCCGACGGTTGTGCTCTAGCACGGTTGTGCTCCGGAAGCCGGAGAACCCGGACGGGCGTTATGGTGCGCGACGGGGGTGTGCTCCCATAGAGCGCGTGCCCGCGCCGCTACCCGTTCTCGACCGTGTGACTGCTGCGGCGAGCGATCTTTACGCGCGAGGCCGTGCGGCCGCTTCCGATCAACGTCCGGCTGAAGCGGTGCGGCTGCTCAAGCAGTCGCTGCCGCTGATCGCACGGATCGCCGAGCCCGGGCCCGAGCTGCTGGAGCTGCACACCCGCGTGCTGATCAGCCTGGCCGCGGCCGAGGCCGAGGTGACCTCGACCGACGCCGGGCTGGCGCACCTGGACGCCGCCGAAACCGCCCGGCTGCGGCTGCCCGCGGGACGGCTCCGGGGTGAGCTGCGGCTGATCGTCATCATCCAGCAAGGCGTCATCCTCATGCGGGCCGGGCGATTCCGGGAGTCGCTCGCCGCTTACGACACCGTGCTGCCGGGCGTCGAGGCCGAATTCCAGGACAACGGGTTCATCCTGGTCTCGGTGCTCAACAACCGGGCGCTGGTGCACATGGCGATGAACAACCCGGACGCCGCGCAGGCCGACCTGAACCACGCGCTCGCGCTGGCCGTCGAGCGCGGCCACCCCCGGCTCGAGGGCAAGACCCGGCAGAACCTGGGGGACCACGCGCAGCTCGTCGGCGATGTCCCGCAAGCACTGTCCAGTTACGAGCAGGCGGCCCGCATCCTGACCACCGAGTCGCCCGGCTCGCTGCCCCTGATCCGGCTCGACCAGGCCCGCGCGCTGCTCACCGCCGGCCTCGGCGAGGAGGCGGCGCGCCACCTCGACGAAGCGCTGCCTGCGTTGCGGGACAACGGATCCGGCCAGCACATCGCCGAGGCCGAGGTCGCCCGCGCGGCCGCCGCGCTGCTCGAAGGCGACTTCGCGCTGGCCCGGAAGTTCGCCTCCGACGCGCGCCGCCGCTTCCTGCGCCGTGGCAACCGGACGTGGGCCGAGATCGCGGGCCTCGCCCGGCTGCGCGCCGACGTCCACAAGATCCTCTCCGCTGACGGCGGGAAGTCGTCGCCGCGGCTGCCCCGGGAACTGGTGTCGCTGGCGGAACGGCTGGCCGACCTCGGCCTGCGCGACGAGGCCGCGGTGGCGCGCTTGCTGGCCGTCCGATTGCTGCTGCGGCGCGACGAAGTCGACGAGGCGGTCGCCGTGCTCGCCCGCGTGCCGAAGCCGCGCGCGACGACGCCGATCGACCACCGGATGCTGCTCCGGCTGTGCCGCGCCGAGCTCGCCGTGGCCACGGACCGGCCGCGCTCGGCGTTGGCGCAGGCCCGCGCCGGACTGCGTGAGCTGGGCATGATCCGCGACCGGATGGGCGGGCTCGACCTGGTCTGCGGCACCGCCGTGCACGGCGAGGAGCTGGGCCGGCTCGCGATGCGGCTGGTGCTGCGGCGCGCGCGTCGCAACGCCGCGGGCGCCCGTCGCATGTTCGCCTGGCTGGAGCGAACGCGCGCGCAGGTGTACCGGTACGAGCCGCTTCCGGTGATCGAGGATCCGGCGCTGGCCCGGAACATCAACGAGATGCGGCACATCCAGCGCATGATCCAGCGCGCCCGGCTCGAGGGCGAGCCCGTGAAAGCGCTGGAGCAGCGCTATACCCACCTTCAGCAGGAGGCGAGCCGGCTCGGCTGGTACACGAGCCAGTGGGGCCGCCCGCGCCCGGTCGCGACGCCCGACGAGGTCGTGGCCCAGCTCGGCGAACGCGTGCTGGTCAGCCTCGTGCCCTACAACGGCCAGCTCTACTCGGTGGTCGTCGACCGCGGCACGTTCCGGCTGCTCAAGCTCGGCCCGCTGGCCGACATCGTCGAGACGGCGACCCAGCTGCACGCGGACCTCGACGCCCTCGCGCCCGACCTGCTGCCGCCGCCGCTGGCCGAGGCGGTGGGCGCGTCCGCGCGCGTCCGGGCGGACAAGCTGGACCGGCTGATCTCCGCGTCACTGGTCAAGACGCTGGACGACCGCGAGCTCGTGATCGTCCCCATTGGACAGTTGTACGCGCTGCCGTGGGGCGCGCTGCCTTCGCTGCGGGGACGCGCGGTGTCGATCGCGCCCTCGGCGACCGCGTGGATCACGGCCAAGCGCCGGACCACGGCGGGCCCGGTGCTGCTGGCCGGCGGGCCGGGGGTGCCGGGCTCCGTCGGCGAGGTGAGCAAGCTGCGCTCGGTTTACCCGGACGCGCGGCTGGTCGACGGCGCCGACGCCACCAGCGAAGCCGTGCTCGCCGCCCTCGACGGCACCCGCCTGGCCCACCTCGTCGCGCACGGCGCGCACGAGCCCGCGAACGCCCTGTTCTCCCGCCTGGAACTCGTCGACGGCCCGCTGTTCGCCCACGAGACCTCGCGGCTGACCCGGCCGCCGGAGAGCGTGGTGCTCGCCGCCTGCGAACTCGCGATGAGCCACATCCGCCCAGGTGAGGAGGCCCTCGGCTTCGCGGGCACGCTCCTGGCGGGCGGCTCGCGCACGGTGATCGGCGCCGTCGCGCGGGTCGGCGACCGCGCGGCCGCCGACACGATGGCCGACCTGCACCGCCGCCTCGCCGACGGCACGCCCCCCGCACTCGCCCTGGCCGAAGCCATCGCCATCGACCCGCTACGACGACCCTTCGTCTGCCTCGGCGCGGGTTGATCGGGCCCCACGATCCGGGCGACCGGCCGTGCTCGCGATCGGCCTGGACGGCGGGCCACCGCACCGGATCGCTCGTGCGTTGCGGCAGATCGCACCTGATCGCCGTGCGCCGCGGCGGACCGCACTACGCAGCGGCAGGCATCACCGCGCCTCAGCGGAGGCGAACTGCACATCGGTGGACCACAGCGCGGACCGCGCCGCATGGGATTGCGCCGCGCCGGACCGCGTCGCGCTGCCGCACTCCGGCGTGGATCGTGCCGAGGCAGGCCGCGTCGCGGCGCAGTGTGGCAGACCGAGTTCAGCCGAGGAAGTCGGCGAGCGGGACCGGGGTCAGGCCGTCCTTCTTGGCTCGGGCGAGGAAGGCCTCGTAGTCCTCTTTGAAGGTCTTGCGGAAGTGCATCAGGACGATGTCGCCGGGGCGGAGCTTGTCGCCGGTCTGGAATTGGACCTGGCCGTCGTTGACGGCGGCGGACCAGAGGACCACGACGCGCATGCCGCACAGGGCCGCGGCCTGCAGGGTGGTCTGGTCGTAGTTGCCGAACGGCGGGCGGAAGAGCGTGGGGCGGACGCCCAGCTCGGTCTTGAAGTCGTCGGCGTCCTCGCAGATTTCCTTCTGCTGGAAGGCGAGCGGCTTGCCCTTGAGGTTCGGGTGGTTGACCGTGTGGTCGCCGAGCACCGCGCCGGTGGTGTCCAAAATGGACTTGAAGTACGCCTCGTGCCCCTTGACGTACCGCTGGTTCAGGAACAGCACCGGGTGCCCGCCGGAGCGCTGGATCTCGTCGAGCGCGGACGGGTCCTTCACCGCGCCGTCGTCCATCGTGATGAAGACGTACGGCTTGTCCGTGGTGATGCGGCGGACCACGCCGACCTTGCCGTCCACGATGGCCGGCGCTTTCGCTTGCACGGTCCCGAACGGGTAGGGCCCGCCGGGGGCCGGCGTGGGGGCCGCGCCCGCCGCGGGGTTCGGCTGGGTCGGCGGCGCGGGCGGTGCCGAACAGCCGGACAGGGCCAAAAGGCCCACCGCCGCCACAATCAGACAACGCCGTACCATGCCGAATCCCCTCCCATAGAACACTTTCGGGGGACGTCCGGAACCCATTCGGGTTGTGCGGTGTGGCTCAGCGCACCCTGCTCAACGCCCGTTCTCGGCCGCTTTGACCAGTTGTGTCGCGAGCATCCCGATCAAGCCGTTCAGCGTGGCGCGCGCGATCGGGCCGGTGCCCGCCAGCGACTCGGTGAACGCGCCGGTCCAGCGCAGGTCGGTGCCGCCCGCGGCGTTCGGGGTCAGGAGCACCTCCGCGCGGTAGTCCTTGAACGGCGCCGGTCCGGCCAAGGTGTAGACGTGCCGGCGGTCCAGCTCGTACTCCAAGGTCTCCTCGCGCACCAGCAACGGCCACAGCCCGAGTTCGCGGATCGCGCCGACGCCGCCCGTGCCGTCGGCGCCGAGGCTGACCCAGCGGGACTGGACGATCAGCGGACGGGCCCAGGTCGACCAGAGTGAGCCATCGCTCTCCAGCCGGAACAGCGCGGCCGGCGGGGCCTTGCTCACCCGATTGACCTCGAACGAAAAGCGGCGACCCGGCATCAACGACCTCCAGTGACGGCTTGTTGACCGAAAGATAATTAAGCGCTCCGATCAGCGTAGGTCAAGATGGGTGCGTGACGCGCCCAGACTTCGCCGCACCCCACTGGCTGGTCCAGCTCCTGCGCCCGAAACCGGTGCCCGTCCCGTGGAACATGGTGGCCCGCGCGGTGATCGCACTGGCGACACCGCTGGCCGTCGCGTACGCGGCCGGGGACATCGCCGTCGGCGCGCTGATCTCGACGGGCGCCCTGCCGGCGGTGCTGTCCGAGGCCTCGGGCCCGTACCGCTACCGCGCCCGCCGGCTGGGCGGCGCGACGCTCGCGGCCGCCGCGGGATACCTGGTCGGGCTGCTGACCGGAGGCTCGCCGGCCTGGTCGATCCCGGCGGTCGTGCTGGTCGCGGCCGTCTCGGCGCTGATCAGCGCGGCCGGCAGCAACGCTTCGGTGGCGGCGCTGCAGATGTTCGTCTTCTGCGTGCTCGGCACCGCCCAGCACGCGACCGGCCTGCGCGTGGAGGTGCTGTTCGGCTACTTCTGCGCGGGCGCGGCCTGGAGCCTGCTGGTCGCGCTGGTGACGTGGACCGTGCGCGCCACCAGCTCCGAGCGCACGGCCGTCGCGCACGTCTACATCGAGCTGGCCGCCATGCTGTCGGCCACCGACGAACCGACCTCGCGCGCCGCCCGCAACCAGCTCACGACAGCCATGAACACCGCGTACGACCGCCTGCTGACGGCCCGTTCGTGGCTGTCCGGCCGCGACGCCGCGTATCGGCGGCTGCTGAACCAGCTGTCCGCCACCACTCCCGCCGTGGAGGCTTCGGTCGCGCTGGTGAACGCCGGTCGCCGGCCGCCCGGCGAGGCCATCGAGTACCTCACGGGCGTCGCCGCTTCGGTGCTGGCGACCCAGCCGTTGCCGCCTCCGCCGACGGCGCCCGAAGAAGACGCCGACCCGGTGCTGAAGGCGTTGTACGCGGGCCTCGCGCGTATCGAGAAGGGCGACGATCGGCAGCGTCGCGCGGTTGTTTCGCCGTACCGCCGGGTGCGGGAGTGGGCGAGTTCGCTCGTGTCCGGCCCGCTGACCTGGGTCGCCGCGCTGCGGCTGACGGTATGCGTGGCCGTGGCCGAGGTGGTGGGGCTACTGGTGCCGTTTGAGCGGACGTACTGGATCACGTTGACGGTCGGCGTCGTGCTGAAGCCGGACTTCGGCTCGGTCTTCGGCCGTGCGGTGCTGCGCGGGCTGGGCACAGTGGCGGGTGTCGGGCTGGGCGCGGCGGTGCTCGCGGTGGGCGCGCGCGGCTGGCTGCTGGTGGCGTTGATCGCGCTGTTCGCCGGCGGCGCCGCGGTGGGGAAGGTGCGCAATTACGGCATGCTCGGCACCTTCGTGACGCCGTTGATCATCCTGCAGATGGACCTCGCGCACACCGGCAGCTGGGCGGTGGTGCTCGCGCGGCTGCTCGACACGGTCGTGGGCTGCTTGATCGTGCTGGTGGTCGGCTACCTGCTCTGGCCGGGCTCACGCCGTCCGCAGGTCGGCGGCCGGCTCGCGGACAGCTTCGACACGGTGGCGTCGTACGTCCGCACCGCGCTGGTGGTTTCGCCTTCGGGAGAGGCGCGACTGGCCCGTTCGCGCGCCCGCCGCGCCGCCTACCGCGCGCTGTCGGACCTGCGGACGGCGTTCCAGCAGGTGATCGTGGAGCCCTCGCCGGCGGGACGGCAGGCCGTGGCGTGGTGGCCGGTGATCGCGGGGCTGGAACGCGTGACGGACGCCGTCACGGAAGTCGGGGTGACCCTCGGCCGGGACGTGCCGCCGCCGTCACCCGAGGATGTTTCCCTGCTGACGGCCGCCTTGGCCGAGCTGGGCGCGGCCGTGCGCGAACAACGCGATCCGGCGTCGGTCCCCCTGCCGGACGGCGACCAGCTCTCCGGCGTCGTCGACCAGCTGGGCACGACCTTCGACGCGGTCCGCGGCCCGGACCTGGTGGAACGCACCCCGTCCCGGCTGGTGCGGCGGTTCCTGCCGTACCACCGGCGCACCTGAACCGGCTCGTGAGTGTTCGGGACGGTTAGAACCGTCCCGAACACTCACGAGTCTTACGGCTGCTGCGGCGGGGCGGCCGGCGGCTGGTCGCCCTCGCCGGGCTTGCCGCTGAACTTGTCCAGGAAGTCCTTGGCCTTCTCGACCCCGCCGTCGATCTTGGAGTCCTGCCCGTCGAACTTGGACTTCGCGAAGCCGGCGGCCTTGTCGAGGCCTTCCTCGATCTTGTCGCCGTGCTCGCGCAGGGCGTCCTGGGCCTTGTTCTTGATCTCGTCGAAGTTGATGCCCATCGCTTCGCTCCCCAATCCGGATGCAGAGGAGCCTTATCGTCACACAGGCCGGGCGCCAGGCAAATCGGTCGCGACGGGTCAGTTGACTTCGCCGACGGCGACGTCCTCGTCCAGGGAAGTGATGTGCCCGCCGCGTTCGCCGAGGGCGATGAGGCCGTCGCGGGCGTCCGGGGCGGTCAGGTTGATGCGGACGCCGGAGCGGGCGGCGTCGCGGGCGGCCGAGAGGGCCAGCGCGCCTTCGTGGCCCGCGTTGATCGTCGCGGCCAGGCCGCCGGTCGAGGCGAGGGAGCCGCGCGCCGCGCCGAGCCGGCCGAGGGCCTCGTCGACGATCGGGAGCAGCGCGTCACGGTTGCCTTCGGTCATGGCGCGGACCAGCTCGGGTGACGTGCCGGCGACGCGGGTGCCGTCGCGGTACGAGCCCGCCGCCAGCGACATCGCCAGCGGGCCGCCCTGCGCGCCGACCGTCGCGAGGATCGCGGCGAACAGGTGCGGCAGGTGCGAGATCCGGGCGACCGCCTCGTCGTGCGAGTCCGCGGGCAGCGGCACGGCGAACGCGCCGACGTCCAGCACCAGCCGCGTCACCTCCGCCCACGCCTCGAGGTCCGTCTCCTCCTCGACGCCGACCACCCAGGCGGCGCCCTGGAACAGCGTCTCTTCGCCGGCCAGCCAGCCCGATTCGGCGGTCCCGGTCATCGGGTGCCCGCCCACGTAACGCGTGTACGGCGCCCGCCGCCGCACGGCGTCCAGCATCGGGCCCTTCACGCTGACGACGTCGGTCAGCAGGCAGTGCGCCGCGTGCTGCGCGACCAGCCGCAGCAGGTTCTCGACCGCGGGCAGCGGCACGGCCAGCACGACGACGGCGTCGGCCGCCGCGGCCCGGTGCAGCGCGGCCTCCACGTCGGTGGTCACGTCGTAGCCGGCGCGGCTCGCGGCGTCGGCGTCCACTTCGGACACCGCCGCGCCCCACGTCGTCCTGCCGCTCGCCGCCGAGGCCCGCAGCAGCGAACCGCCGATGAGCCCGAGCCCGATCACGCATACGTCTCGCACGGGGGCCATCCTGCCAGTGCGAGCCACCGGATCACAGCGTGGCGGCGAGCCGTGTCCCCTGGTCGATGGCGCGTTTCGCGTCCAGCTCGGCCGCCGCATCTTGAAACGACACTGTGGCCCCGCCGACCAGGTGCACGGGCACGCCGTCCAGCCCGGCCACCAGGTCCCGCACGGGCTCCTGACCGGCGCAGACCACCACGGTGTCGACCTCCAGCAGCCGCGGCACCCCGTTGACGGTGACGTGCAGCCCGGCGTCGTCGATCCGCTCGTACGTGACGCCCGAAATCCGCTCGACGCCCTTCGCCTTCAGCGCCGCCCGGTGCACCCAGCCGGACGTCTTGCCCAGCCCCGCGCCGATCGGTCCCTTTTTGCGTTGCAGCAGGTAGACCTGCCGTGGCGACGGCTCGGGCCTCGGCGCGCCGAGCCCGCCCGCGGCCAGCTCCGGGTCGGTGACGCCCCACTCCGCCATCCAGGCCTCGCGGTCGAGCGCCGGCGAGGACGCGTGCGTGAGGAACTCGCTCACGTCCACCCCGATCCCGCCCGCGCCGATCACCGCGACCCGCTCGCCGACCGGGCGGCCGTGCCGCACGACGTCCACGTAGGACAGCACTTTCGGGTGATCGATGCCGGGCAGCGACGGCACCCGCGGCGTGACGCCCGTGGCGAGCACGACCTCGTCGAACCCGGTCAGGTCCGCCGCGGTCACCCGCGTGCCGAGGTGCACCTTCACGCCGGTGACCTCCAGCCGCCGCTGGTAGTAGCGGATGGTCTCGGCGAACTCCTCCTTGCCCGGGATCAGCCGCGCGATGCCGAACTGGCCGCCGACCTCGGCGTCGGCCTCGAACAGCTCGACGCTGTGACCCCGTTCGCCCAGCGCCGTCGCGGCCGCGAGCCCGGCCGGGCCGGCGCCGACCACCGCGACGTGCTTGGCGCGGCGCGTCGGCGCGAGCGTCAGGGTGGTCTCGTGGCCCGCGCGCGGGTTGACCATGCAGGACACCGGTTTGCGGCCGAACGCGTGGTCCAGGCAGGCCTGGTTGCACGCGATGCACGTGTTGATCTCGTCCTCGCGCCCGGTCTCGGCCTTGCGGATCCACTCGGGGTCGGCGAGGAACGGCCGGGCCATCGAGACCAGGTCGGCGTCACCGCCCGCCAGCGCCTCCTCGGCCACCTGCGGCATGTTGATCCGGTTCGAGGTGACGACCGGGATCGTCACGTGCGGCTTGAGCTTCCCGGTCACCCAGGTGAACGCCGCGCGCGGCACGGACGTGACGATCGTCGGCACCCGCGCCTCGTGCCAGCCGATGCCGGTGTTGATGATCGTGGCACCCGCGGCCTCGACCTCCTTCGCCAGCGCGACCACGTCGTCCCAGCTCTGCCCGCCCGGCACCAGGTCGAGCATGGACAGCCGGTAGATGATGATGAAGTCGGGCCCCACCGCCGCGCGCGTGCGCCGCACGACCTCGACGGCGAACCGCCGCCGCTTCTGCGGCGTGCCGCCCCAGCCGTCGGAGCGCTTGTTGGTCCGCTCGGCCAGGAACTGGTTGATCAGGTAGCCCTCGCTGCCCATGATCTCGACGCCGTCGTACCCGGCTTCACGCGCGAGCGCGGCGCTGTCGGCGAAGGCGCGGATCTGCCGGCGCACGCCGTAACCGGTCAGAGCGCGCGGCCGGAACGGGTTGATCGGCGCCTTGATGCTCGACGCCGAGACGCTCAGCGGGTTGTAGGAGTACCGGCCCGCGTGCAGGATCTGCAGCGCGATCTTGCCGCCGGCTTCGTGGACGGGCGCGGTCAGCTGCCGGTGCGCCCGGGCTTCCGCCGGCGTCGACAGCTTCGAGGCGAACGGCAGCAGCCAGCCGGTCCGGTTGGGCGCGAACCCGCCGGTGACGATCAGCCCGACGCCGCCGCGCGCGCGTTCGGCGTAGTACTCGGCCAATTCCGGGAAATGCTTCGCGCGGTCCTCGAGCCCGGTGTGCATCGAGCCCATGAGCACGCGGTTGCGCAGCGTCGTGAAGCCCAGGTCGAGCGGGGCGAGCAGGTGCGGGTACGGCGTCATGAGCGGTCCTTGTCTTGGTGCAACGCCTTGTCTTGGTGCAACGCGGTCAGGATCTCCTCGAACCACTCCACCTGGCCCTCTTCCACGCGGATGCCGCCGCGCAGCACGAGGTACTGGTGCAGCGGCTGCCCGCGCAGTGCCGCGGGCGAGGGGAAGTCGCGCTTCTCGATCTGGCGGTAGGCGTCGAGGCGTTCGGCGTGCGCGTCGCGGTGGCGGGTGATCTCGGCGGCGACAGCGCGCGCGTTCCCGAAGGACGCGCCACGGATCTTCACGGCCAGCTCCTGCGGCCCCGACGACGGGTCGGGCTCGGCCAGCCAGCGGCGCAGCTCGGCCCGCCCGGGCGCGCCGACGGTGTAGACCTTCTTGTCCGGCCGGCCCTCCTGCGCGACGACGTCCACGGCCACCCACCCGGCTTCCTCCATCCGCTTCAGCACGCGGTAGATCTGCTGGTGGGTGGCGCTCCAGAACAGGCCGATGGACTTTTCGAAGCGGCGCGCCAGCTCGTAGCCCGAGCCCGAGCGTTCGGACAGCGAGACCAGGATCGCGTGCTCCAGTGCCATGCCGCCCAGGGTGCTATGCAACTAGTTGCAGTGCAACGGAGTGCAAGCCACGTCACCCGGCCGGGTGGGGCAAAACGGGTCGACGAATCGCGCGAAACGACCAGGATGGGATCGTGCACCCGGTACTCGAACTGATCACCGAACGACTGGCGACGGGCAGTGTTCCGGGACAGCGAACGGATTCCCGCCGCCTCGCGCTGGCGATCGAGGGCGGCAGCAGCCGCGGCACCTACTCCAGCGGCATGGTCCTGGCGCTCGACGAACTGGGCGCGACCCCCGCGTTCGACGCCGTCTACGGCTCCTCGGCCGGCGCGCTGAACGGCGCCTGGCTGCTCTGCGGCCGCTCCCAGACGGGCGTGCGGACCTGGTGGAACCCGACCGTCATGCGGCGGATCATCAACCCGCTGCACACCCTGCGCGGGCGCGCGGTGATCGACCTGGAGTACCTGGTGCACCAGGTCTACTCGGTGCTGGAGCCGATGGACTTCCCGGCGATCCTGGCCAATCCCGTCTCGTTCCACCCGCTGGCCACCGACGCGGACACCGGCGAATCCACCGATCTGTACCCGTTCATCGACGACGTCGACGGGATCAAGACCGCGCTCGCCGCCTCCTCCTGCATGCCCGTGCTGGCCGGCCCGCCGATCGCGATGGGCGGGCGCCGGTTCGTCGACGCGGGGGTCGCGGAGCCACTGCCGTTCCGCACCGCGCTGGCCCAGGGCGCGACCGACGTGCTCGTGCTGCGGACCCGCCGCGAGGACGAGATCCCGGTGCGGCCCCCGCGCGTGCAGGACGTGGTCGTGCCGCGGTTCCTGCGCCGCCAGGCGCCCGGCACGATCAAAGCGTGGCGCGAGCAGTACGAACGCGATCTCGAGGACGAGCGGATGCTCCGCGAGGACCCGCGCTTGGTGAGCGTCCGGCCCCCGGCGGGCTCCCCGGACGTCGGCGCGTTGGAACGCGATCCCGCCGTGCTGCGCCGCGCCGTCGAGCTGGGCCTGGAAGCCGTGTACGCCGCGCTTAAGTTGCTGCGTAAGGCTTCTTAGCGGGTCAGGCGGTTTGCGGCTGGCGGTTCGCGCGCTGCTGCACCACGAGCCGCTGCGCGCCCAGGGTGACGGCGAGGTAGAGCAGGATCGACGCGTTGCCCAGGCCCTTCACCGGGCTGTTGGCGTCGATCACGAAGTCGAGGCCGAGGTGCACGGCGATGGCGGCGATCCACAGCACCACGGTCAGCCACGTGCCCTGGCGCCAGAGCTGGCCGTCGGCGCGCCACAGCCGCACCGTGTAGGCCCGCACGACCCCGAAGAGCACGGCGACGAGGAGACTTCCGGCCAGCAGGGCGATCGCCGTCGGGGAGGGGCTGCCGCTCTTGAAGAACGCGGCCAGCGCGACCACCCCGAGCACTGCGAGGATCAGCACCACGGTCGGCTTGCGGTCCTCGCGCACCAGCCGCTGCTGCACCTGCCGCCACAGCAGCCAGGCCAGCACGACGAGCCCGATGACGATGTTGGTGACGCTGTTCATCCCCGGTGCCTCTCCCCGCGATCCCTTGCCGGACACCAAAGTGCCAGCTCGCGGGGCGACGCGCGTCAACCCTGGGATTGAACCTGCCAGGTCAGAGCGAGGGCTTGCGCGCCACGCCGCCGATCACGCGGGACTCCGAAGGGGTCTTCTTGAACACCGTCGCCTTGTCCGGGTGCCACGCCGGCGCGTAGACCAGCCCGGGCTTGAGCAGCGGCCAGCCGCCGAAGAAGCGTTCGAACTCGGCCATCGTGCGCAGCACACCGGGGTTGGTGGTGGACTCGTAGTACTCCAGCAGGTCGGCCAGGGCCTGGCGTTCGTCGTCGTCGACCGGGTTCTCGTTGGTCATCTGCGAAAGCACCAGCAGCGAGCCGGGGGCGAGGCGGTGCCGGTAGTACGCCAGCAGGCCGTCCGGGTCCTGGTCGTCCTTGATGAAGTGCAGCACGGCGTTGACGATCAGGGCGATCGGGCGGCGGACGTCGATCACGTCGGAGTCCATCACGCGGTCCCACAGCTCTTCGGGCTGCAGCAGGTCCGCGGCGATCGCCTCGTGCCGCTCCGGGTCGGCGGTGTCGGCGAGCAGGATCTGGGAGTGGGCCAGCGCGACGGGCTCGTTGTCGATGTAGAGCACGTGGGCGTCGTGCTCCGGGCGCTCCTCGTCGGCGACCTCGTGCACGTTGCCCGCCGTCGGCAGGCCGGAGCCGATGTCGACGAACTGGTGCACGCCGGCGCGCACGCACTGGCGCACGGCGCGGCCGAGGAACTGCCGGCTGGTCATGCAGTAGTCGCCCATCAGCGGCAGCCGCGCGCGCACTTTCTCGGCGAACTCGCGGTCGATGGCCCAGTTCGTCGAACCGCCGATGAAGTAGTCGTAGATCCGCGCCGCCGACGGTCGGTCGAGGCTGCTTTCCACGGCTCGCAGGGCTTCGTCTCGTTCGATCATGGCCGTCCTCACCGCTCGCTTCGCGAACCCATGCTAACCACGGGGCGCGGCGGCTGGATCAGGCCGGGCTCAACGATTCCCGGTACGCGTTGACGGACGCGGTCAACTGGTCCATCGCGGCGCGCATCCGGCCCAGCGTCTTGGCGTCGAAGCCCATCGCGGCACCGATGTGCGGCGGGATCTGCTCGGCCTTCGCGCGCAGGGCGTTGCCGTCCTCGGTGAGGGTGATGCGCACGGAACGCTCGTCGTCGGCCTGGCGGTCACGGCGTACGAGGCCGGCCTTCTCCAGCCGCTTGAGCAGTGGCGAGAGCGTGCCGGAGTCGAGGTTCAGCGCGGCGCCGAGTTCCTTGACCTGCTGCCGGTCGTGCTCCCACAGGGCCAGCATGACCAGGTACTGCGGATAGGTGAGGTCGAGCGGCTCGAGCAGGGTCCGGTAGAGCGACGTCACCGCCCGCGATGCCGAGTACAGCCCGAAGCAGAGCTGGTCGTCGAGCAGCAGCGAACCGGTTTCGCCGTGGTCCTGGTCGGTCATGGGGATCCTCCGTCCCTGCTGGAACGCTCCATCCTCCCCTCAGTGCGCCGATGAGGGCAACTCAAGTGCCTTATATCTCATCGAGAGCACTTTGATTGTGCACAACTTAGTTGTGAGCTAACTTCAACTCATCATCCGTTCCCGAGGAGGCAGAAATGACCGCCAATCCGAAGAACCTGATCCTGGAACCGGCCGCGCAGGCGTTCGCCGAGGCGACCAGCGAGCCCCCGTTCCTCTTCCAGCTCCCGCCGGCCGAGGGCCGCAAGGCCGTGGACGGGGTGCAGGACGGCGACGTCGTCATGGCGCCCGCCGACATCGAGGTGCTGACCGTCCGGGGCGGACCGAACGGCGAGGTCGAGGTCCGCATCGTGAAGCCCGAGGGCGTGACCGGCGACCTGCCCGTGCTCGTCTACCTCCACGGCGCCGGCTGGGTTTTCGGCGACTTCCACACCCACGAGCGGCTGGTCCGCGAACTCGCGGCCGGCACCGGCGCGGCCGTGGTTTTCCCGGAATACAGCCGTTCCCCCGAAGCGCGCTACCCGGTCGCCATCGAGGAGAACTACGCCGCGGTCCAGTGGGTCGTGCGGCACGGCGCGGAGAAGGGGCTCGACCCCACGCGCATCGCGATCGCGGGTGACTCGGTCGGCGGGAACATGACGGCGGCGCTGACCCTGATGGCCAAGGAGCGCGGTGACGTCAGCTTCTTGCAGCAGGTGCTCTTCTACCCGGTCACCGACGCGAGCTTCGACACCGAGTCGTACCACGAGTTCGCCGAGGGCTACTTCCTCGCGCGCGAGGGCATGAAGTGGTTCTGGGACCAGTACACGACCGACGAGGCGCAGCGCGCGGAGATCACCGCGTCGCCACTGCGGGCGTCCTTGGAGCAGCTCACCGGGCTGCCGCCGGCGCTCGTGATCACCGGTCAGGCGGACGTGCTCCGTGACGAGGGCGAGGCGTACGCGGCCAAGCTGCGCCAGGCCGGCGTCGCGGTGACGGCGGTCCGGTACCAGGCCGTGATCCACGACTTCGTGATGGTCAACGCGCTGCGCGAGACGCACGCCGCCGAGGCCGCGATCACGCAGGCGATCACCGTGCTGCGGCGCGCTTTCGGCAACTGAAGCCGGGCTTGGCGGATCGCCCTCGTTTTCGTGTGACGCGAGTCACCTGATCACAACGAGGGGGGTCCGCCAAACGTGTTATTAGTACAGCGGGTCCCGCCTTCCGGGCACGCGTCCTGGAGGTTTCCCGTGCACTTGAGCAGCATCCGGCTGGACTCGCCGGTCGAGCTGGGCGTCATCGCCGCGCTGGCGGTGCTGGCGGTCATCGCCGTGCCGTGGTTCTGGGACCGCTGGCGCAAGCGCAAGCAGCTCGGCCGCAGCGCGACGGTGCTGACCGCCGTGGTGCTCGTGGTGGTCAGCCTCGCGATGACGGGCAACCTGATCGGCGGCTTCTTCCCGACGGTCGGCGCGCTGGTCGGCACCGGCGCGTACTCCTCCGACGGCACCGACGCCGAGGGCGGCGACAACGGCGCGGACCTCGACCAGCTGCGCGACGCCGGCGCGATGCACGCGAAGGCCGGCAAGGGGACCGTCGTGCACATGAAGGTCACCGGCCGCCGGACCGGGCTCAGCCGCGACGCCGTGGTCTACCTGCCGCCGCAGTACTTCGACCCGGCGTACCGCACGCTGCGCTTCCCGGCGATCGAGTGGATCCCGAACTACCCGTCCGGGCCCGAGGTCGCCGCGATCTACAAGCTGCCGGACCATCTCGACGAGGCGATCAAGAAGCACGCCCTGCCGCCGACCGTCGTGGTCGTCCCGGACCCCACGGGTCAGCCGAAGATCGGGCACGACACCGAATGCGTCGACGAGGTCAACGGCACGCCCAACGACACCTACCTCTCCGCGGACGTGCGCGAGTGGGCCATCCAGCGGCTCGGCCTCAACCCGGACCGGCGCGCGTGGACCATCGCGGGCTGGTCGTCCGGCGGTTATTGCGCGATGAACATGGTCACGCGCCACCCGCAGTGGTTCGGCCAGGCCGTGAGCGTCGGCGGGTACGACAAGGCCCAGGCCAACGACGGCCAGACCGAGGACCTGTTCCACGGCCGTCGCGACATCGACGACGCGAACAACGTGCGCCTGAACGTCCGCCTGCACCCGTCGCCGGTGGAAATCCTCGCGGTCGCGGGGAGCCAGGAGAAGTACGAGAGCTTCGCGATCGGCCAGATCCACCAGGCCGCCCAGGCTCCGGTCCGGGTGTACTCGTGGGAGATCCCGGACGCGGGCCACAACATGAACACGTTCAAGTCGCAGCTGCCCGACCTGCTGGCGTGGATCGGCGAGCGCATCCCCGGGCCCGCGCTGGTCGGCCGGCACGTCGACGTCACCGGCGGGGTGCGGCCGTGGCCGCTGCCGGCCACGGGCGCGCGCGGCGGGCTGACGGCGATGGAGCAGTGAAGTCAGCTTTGCAGTAGTGGCACCAGGTTCTTGACCACGTTCGTGATCTGCTGCTTCGCGGTGTCGTAGCCGACGGACCGCGGCTGCTCGGTCAGCACGACGACCAGGTAGCGGTTTTTCCCGACCAGGCCGGTGGTGTGGAGCATGATCGCCGGGTTGCAACAGGACCAGCCCTGCTTGACGGCCCACGGCCGGCCGCCCACGGCGTCGGGGATGCCGAAGTACTGGCGGAAGCCGTCGGCGCCGTGCTCGGTGGCGTTCTGCAGCGCGCGCAGGATGACCTCGCGGGCGGACACGGGGGCCTCGTCGAGCAGGTAGTTGTAGATCCGCACGACGTCGGCGGCGGTGATTTTCGTGTCGCCCCAACGGCCCGGGTTCGACGGCGGCTGCGTTCCGGTGAGGCTCATGCGCCGGACCGCGCTGGTGACGATCGACGTTTCGCCGCCGTCGACCCAGAGCCGGCTGGCGATGGCGTCGTCGCTGCGGGAGAGCATTTTCTCAATGAGGACAGGCGATTGCCCGGCGTCCAGCGCGTTGAGGGCGATGAGGAGCTTGACGAGCGAGGCCGACGTGTAGGCACGGTCCGCGTTCACCGACAGCGCGAAGGTCCCTTTCGCACGGTCGAACACGATGGCGCTGACGTGCCCGTCCGGCAGCAGGGCCTCCAGCGCCGCGCTGCCGGGGCCCTTCGGGTCTTCCGGGGTTTCCGAAGTGGTAATCGGATTTTCCGAGGCGCGGCCGATCTCGGCGACGGCGACCGGCGACGGCGCGTGGCCCGGTGGCGTCAGCACCACCACGGTCAGCGCGGCCAGTGCCCCCAGGCACAGTCCCACGAGGAAGAGCAGGTTCACCTTGCGCATGACCGGACTTGTCCGATCACCCCGGCCGGGTTCGCCGGATCGGGTGAGTTTGTGGGATTGATCTCGGATCGGGCCGAATCCGGTGACGTTCCGAAGGGCTGCGGGCAAGCACCGGCGTTTCGCACCGGGCGGACTGGGTATTCCTTCGGAGTCACTTCACCATCGGGAAGGACTCGAGTCATGGTTCATGCGCATGGAGCCCGGATCCGGGTGGAGGGCCTGCAGCCCGCGCAGGTCCTGGCCGCCCTCGTCGCTGTGGTGTTCCTGGTCTTCGGCATCGTGGGGTTCACCAGGACCGGGTTCGGCGACTTCACCGGCCATCACAACGCCGGTTTCTGGCGGTTCTCCGCCAATCCGATGAACAACCTCGTGCACGTGGTGACCGGCCTGCTCGGCCTGGCGCTCGCGTTCGGCTCCGGTCGCGCGCGGGTTTTCGGCTGGCTGCTGTTCCTCGGCTACGGCTTGCTGTTCGTCTGGGGCTTGATGATCGCCGGGACGATCACAGCCAACCCGTTCGCCAACGCGGGCAACCCGCTCGACCTGACGTCTTCGGACAACTGGCTGCACCTCGGCATCGCCGCGCTCGGCTTGGTGATCGCGGTGTTGCCGGCGCGTCGTCGCGTCCGGATTCCGGAGGAGGACGCTGAGATTGTGGAGCCGTCCTCGGCTGCCACGGTTCCCGAGGACCGGGCTGCGACTGCCCGTGACGGCGACACGGTTGTCGGTGGCTCTCCTGCCCCGTCCTCAGAGAAGCACGGGCCGGGTTTGGCGCATTAGGAGGATTTTCCTTTCGCAAGAGGACGGCCGCCGGTTCCGCACGGCTGGCCGTCCTCTTGCGTATTGACCGGCCGGGTTGCCGTGTTGGTTGGCTCCGTGCGGTCTGGAAGGACCTTCGGGCAACATCACACTCCGCCGCAACTCCGCCCGGCATCAGGCGTCTCTCTCAGTAAAGCTTCAACAATTTGCTGCAGAGGGGCGCGAAATGGGATTCACCGCGAAGAAGGCGATCCGGCTGGCCATGATCGGCGGGGCGATCGCCGCCACGGCAACCCTTTCCGCGTGCAGTGGAAACAGTTCTCCGGTGACGAACGCGGCGGCCATTCAGCATTCGCCGCAGGGCGCGGCGACCGGGGGATCCGGCGGCTCCGGCAAAGCGAATGGCGACTTCACCGACGCGAACGGCAACGTCAACTGCAGCAAGCTGAACGGCAAGCACGTCAGCCCTCCGGGTGGCCCGCAGATGGACGTGTATGCAGACACGGCGACCACCGGCAGCAACCCGGGCTGCGACACCGCGTTCACCGTGATCAACGAGTACTACAAGGAAATCCCGACCAAGGCCGAAGGCCCCGGCAAACGCGTCCTGGACATCCTCGGCGACTGGACCTGTGCCGGACAGGCGGATGCCGCTAATCCCCATGGCACCGTGTGTGGCAAGGGCGCTACTGACTACATGATCGAGACCCGCCCGGCTGGTCAGGCCAAGACGTCGGCACCGGCGCCCCTGGGGCAGCCCCAGCCGCCGCAGTCCCAGCCTCAGCAGCGCCGTTTCCCGGGCACCACGCAGAAGGTGCAGTTCACCGGCTTCGACACCAGCGTCAACATGGCCACTTTCCAGCTGGTCAGCTTCCAGCCCGGCGGCCCCGACGGCGGCCACTACGACCGAGTCGACGAGAAGGTCTACCGTCTCCCGCTGGCCAACCGCGCCATCGTGTGGAGCGCAGCCACCCTCTGCCAAAACGACAACCAGCTAACCGTCGACGCCCAAGGCCTCGGCAACTTCCGCTGCGACGACGCCCAGCTCCGCCAAACTCTCCTCGGCGGCGCGGCCAACCCGGCCCTCGCCCAAATCCTGGTAAGCGACGACGACCAGATCGCCGAGGTCAAGGAGATCTACCACCCCTGACCAGTGTGGAATCTGGTTTGAAAGGGCGTCCGGGAATCTCCCGGCCGCCCTTTTCTCGTAAATAGACTCCCTCACCCGATCGCCCTTCGCGCATTTCATTAACATTCCTGGCGCTGCTCACGCAATTTCGGGCTTTCTCGCAATCGCCGCGGTCTGGCGAGGTCAGAGCCCGCCCGGCAGGACCGAATCCGAGTCAGCAACCCTGGTCTCGCCGACCACATCCGGGACAGAGCCTGACTGAGGCGGGAAGCTCGCCATCGCACCCGTCGTCACCGCCGGGCCGGATCCAGAGTCGGCAGACTCCACATAGGAGCGGCGCATCGGAGCGCTCGTCCACCGTGCGCCCGCAGCCGTCATCGCGCGGCGGATCCCAGCCATAGCCACGGCGAAGGCGGGAAGCGCGGTTCAGCGGAACCGGCGGCTACCTTCAGTCATCATCGAGGGCGCGATCGACCAGTCGCCCGGCGGCGCCCATGTAGTGCGCAGGGTCAAGCAGATCAGCGAGCTTCGAGGCGTCCAGTACGTCGGTGACCTCCGGTGATTCGGCGAGGATGGCTTCCAGCGGGCGGTTTTCCTCGATTGCCCGCGCGGATGCGTCGCCGAGTACCACCTTCGCGCGTGCCTTGCCGAGCAGTGGTGCGAGCGTGGCGGAGAGCCGTTCGGACACGATGAGTCCGTGCGTGAGCGCGAGGTTTGCTGCCATCCGGTCCGGGTGCACGACGAGTCCGCGCGCCAGCTCGACGGCCGTGTGCGCCGCGCCGCCGGTCAGCCGCAGGCATTCGCGCAGTAGTTGCCACTCGGCCTGCCAGACGCCGGCGGACCGTTCGTCCTCGGCCAGCCCCGCTTGCGTCACGCCCGCCGCCAGCACCGGCACCTGCAACGCGGCGGAGCGAATCAGCGCGGACAGCACAGGATTCCGCTTGTGCGGCATAGCGGACGAGCCGCCCCCGGCCGGTTCGGTGACCTCGCCCAGTTCCGTGCGAGTGAGCGTGAGCACGTCAACGGCAAACTTCCCCAGCGCGACGGCCGCCATCGCCAGAACACTGGCAACATCACCCACCGGCGTCCGATTTGAGTGCCACGGCAGCGTCGGTGCGGCGAGCCCGGTCTCCTCGGCGAAGGCTCTGACCAGACGTTCGGCGTAGTCATCGGTCCCGTCGCCGTACTCGACGTACGCGGCGAGCGTCCCGGCCGCGCCACCGAGCGAGACGGGCAACCCACCGTCGAGCACGCGCCGCACCCGACGGGCGGCGCCGAGCACAACCTGTCGCCACGTCACGGCCTTGAGCCCGAACGTGGTGGGCACGGCGTGCGCAGTCAGCGTGCGCCCGGGCATGGCCGTGTCCCGGTGCGCGCGCGCCAACTCGCCAAGCGCGTTCGCCGCAGCTTCGAGGTCCTCGACGATCAACCGCAACGTCCCCTGCGCGACCAGCATCATGGCCGTATCGACGATGTCCTGACTGGTCGACCCGCGGTGCACGTAATCCGCCGCTCCCGCATCCACCTGCCTGACTGCGGCGGTCAGCGCCTTGACCAACCCGACCACGGGATTCGCGGTCACCCGAGCCTCTCGCGCCAACGCAGTGACATCAATTCCCGGCGCCGCGGCCGCACGACTCGCCTCCTGACTGCTGCGCCCAACGCTGGCGGGAGTTGGGTCGCCGACTCGGGCGGGTGAAGCTGGTTCTGGGTGGCCTGCTCCGCTGCGGGAGGTCGGGGCTGGGTCGCCGAGGCCGGTGGGAGTGGTTGGTGTTGAGCTGCCGAGTCCGGAGCGGCCCAGTTCCTGTCCTCCGACCCCAGCCGCGGCTCCACCGACCCCCGCCGCAGCTGGTGGCTGGCCGCCGAGTTGCGTGGCGACCGCGGTGATCACCTCCGCCGCTTCGGCCGGGACCGTGCCGAGCCGTGCCTGGGCGCGGGCCAGTGCAGCCTCTGCGTCCAGCATGGCGCGCAGCCAAGCGCTGTCCCCGGTACTCGCTTCAGCCGGCGTCCCGGCCCGCACCGGCGACAACAACCCGGAATCAGGATCGGCGGTCATACGCCCAGCATCGCACGCAGCCAACGGTCCGGCCTGGACACGCGCGAGTGCCTCTGGTCATGCTCGCCATCGCCATCGCCATCGCCATCGCCATCGCCATCGCCATCGCCATCGCCATCGCCATCGCCATCGCCATCGCCATCGCCATCGCCATCGCCATCGCCATCGCCACAGCCATCGCCACAGCCATCGCCACAGCCATCGCCACGCGACGGCGCCTGCAGCGCACCGGCACCTGCACTCCAGCGGCGGCCGGGATGGCACCACCGCTACTGCCACCACGGCGTTGCCGCAGGCGCCGCACCCGCTGCTGCGAGGTGGCGACCGTCTGAGCAAAGCGCCCTCCGAACGGCGCCCACCAAGCAAGATGCCTTCAGCGCCGCCCACAGCCGCAAGAAAACCGAGCGAGTCCTCCCTCGCACCACCGACACCCGGTGCGCAGGATGCAAGGCCGCACCTCACCCACGGCAACGCTCCACACGAGGGATCCCGCGACCGCGCATCTCACCAGTTCAATGGCCCACCGTCCCATCGATAGCCTCGCGCAGGAGATCAGCATGGCCGTTGTGGCGGGCGTACTCCGCGATGAGCGACAGCAGCATCCAGCGCAGCGTGAACGGCTCGCCGGTGCGCAGCGACGTGCCGCGCTGTTCCAGTGACTCCGCCGCCGCCACGATCTCGCGTGAGCGGGCGCATTCCGAGCGCCATACGGCCAGCGCCTCTTGGGCGTCGCCGTCGAGGGAGTCCATGTCTTGGTTCGGGTCTTCGTCGGAGTAGTACAGGATCGGGACGTCCTCGCCGGCGAACTGCTGGCGGAACCACCATCGTTCGCAGCCGGCGAGGTGGCGGGCCAGCCCGTGCAGCGACAGGGTGGACGGCGGCACGGTGCGCGAGGACAGCTCCTCTTGCCCGAGCTCCTCGCACTTCAGCTCGAACGTTCGGCGGTGCCACTCCAGAAAAGCCTCCATCGACTCACGTTCCCCGGCCAGCCGGGGGATCGGCGCCCGATCGCCGGGGACGGCGGGCGGTAAATGAGCGGGTGTGTTCGTCATGCCCAAGAGCCTCTCACCCGGCACCGACAATTTCGGCACCCCGACCCCGAACTGTCCACAAGGGAGTGTCATAAGGCCAAGGCCGCAGCACCGAGTTGCGGGCACCCTGTCGACAACCCGCCGAGGCGGACCACCCCCAGGTCCAGCAGGCTGTAACAAGATCGGCCAGCCGCCCGAAAGACAGGTGGATCCGGTAGCTGCCGGAAGTTTGAGGGGGAACCGTGAAGTATTTCGTGGTGGGTGCAGTGCTGGTCGCCAGCCTGGCGGCGTGCAGCAGCGCACCCGCGGCCGAGGCGCCCAAGGGACCCGAAGCCCTGGGACCCGACGGTTTGCGGGGGCTGACGCCCGGGATGGCGTTGAGCGCCGCCGCCGCGGGTGGGGCGCTGGCGGCCAAGCCGATGTCCGTCCTGGACGGTTGCGCCGCCTACACGTTCGCGGGCGGGACCGCGCCGGACGCGGCCACCATGGCCGCCGAGTCCGCCGCGGCGACGAAGGCCGCCGACCTGAACCAGCAGGCCACCGCCGCCGACGCGAAGGTTTCGCATCCCGGCGTGCACGCCTCGGCCGCCGATTACGCCCGTTCGGCGAAGGAGTCCGCGGACGCGGCCCAGCTGAGCGCGTCCGCCGCGACAGCGATCGCCGACCTGGCCACGCTGCGGGAAGCCCGCGACGCCCGCCTTGCCGTGGGCGGCGGCGCCTCGTTCGGCAAGGATTCGCTGCGTGCGCTGGTCGCGCCGCCCGCCGTGAAGACGCCGGAGGGCGCCGGCGCCGGTACGCCCTTGGCCGAACTGCACCAGAAGTACGACGCCGAGGGCCTCAAGCCGACTCCGGCCGGGCACTTCGCGGTGCCGGTTCCCGGCAAGCCGGGCTGGACGTACGACTTCGCGGTCTCCGACGGCGCGAAGGTGGGCGCCGTCTCCCTGGTCGCCGAGGCGGTGTCCTGCGGCTGAGCCCGTAAATTGAGGGCATGAAGATCGAGTTCCCCGGTTCGCAGGGGGTGACGCTGGCGGCGCGCCTGGAGCTGCCGGACGGTGAGCCCGGCGCGTACGCCGTCCTTGCGCATTGCTTCACGTGCAGCAAGGACGGCCTCGCCGCTGCACGGGTGGCGCGGGCGCTCACCACGTTCGGGATCGCGGTGCTGCGCTTCGATTTCACGGGCCTCGGCGGGTCCGGCGGCGACTTCGGGAACACCGACTCCAGCTCGAACGTCGCGGATCTCGTGCTCGCCGCGGACCACCTCCGGGAGCGGTTCGCGGCGCCGACACTCCTCATTGGACATTCGCTGGGCGGCGCCGCCGTCCTCGCGGCGAAACACCGGATCCCGGAGGTGCGCGCGGTCGCGACGATCGGGGCGCCCGCCGATCCCGAGCACGTCGTGAAACTGCTCGGCGAGTACCGGGACACGATCGAACGGCGCGGCGAGGCCGAAGTCGTACTGGGCGGCCGGACCTTCTGCATCCGCAAGCAATTCCTCGACGACATCGCCCAGCGGCCGCAGGCCGAACGCGTCGAACGGCTCGGCGCCGCGCTGCTGGTGATGCACTCGCCCGTCGACGAACTCGTCGGCGTGGACAACGCGCGGCGCATCTTCGACACGGCCCGGCACCCGAAGTCCTTCATCGCCCTCGACGGCGCCGATCACCTGCTCACCGACCGCCGGGACGCGGAGTTCGTCGCCGCAATCCTCGCCGCCCGGGCCGGGCGCTACCTGCTGAAACGTGGGGCCGCCGAAAAATAGTTGTCGCGAGGGGACCTTTCGCGACACCGGAAACTGGCGCCTTGGGCCCGGGTTCGGTCAGAATCGGAGATCGTTGTCGTCCGTCTCCGAAAGGGGCAGTGAAATGCCGGAAGCCACCTCTGACCACAATGGACTGTTGACCGTGCTCGGCATCGGTCGGCGCGAACTGGAGTCGTTGCTGAAGTTCGTCGACGTGCGGATCTGTGCGGAAGGGTGTGACAACACGCTGAGACACGCGGAGCACTGGGCCGAGGCCAACGACGTCGGCTGGCCACAGCTTGCGGCGGGCCTGGCGGAGAGCGGGGCCTACTGCGACTGCGAGATCGTGGCGAACACGGCCGCGTTCTTCGGCGCGGCATGAGGTCAGCCCGCGTGGGCCTCGGGAACCGGCTCCGTCCAGGCCTGCATGAGTTCCGCGTACCGTCGGGAGCGCCGGAGCAGTTCCGCGTGGTGCCCGAGCGCCGTCTCGCGGCCGTCCAGGACCAGGACGCGGCCGGCGCGCAGCGCGGAGGAGAGGCGGTGCGCGATCACGATGAGCGTGCCCCCACGGGTGGCGAAGGCGCGTTCCGCGTGGGCCTCGGCGATGGGGTCCAGGTGCGACGTCGCCTCGTCGAGGATGATGATGCGCGCGACGGACGCGTACACGCGGGTGAGTGCGATGAGCTGCGCTTCGCCGGCGGAGAGCCCTTCCTTGTCGTGGCCAAGCTCGCCGTCCAGGCCGCCGAGGCGGGCGATGAGGGCGCCCGCGCCGACGATCTCCGCGGCGGCGCGGAGCTGGGCGTCGGTCGCGGTGGGCGCGAAGAGGCCGAGGTTGTCGCGGATGGTCCCGGCGAACACGTAGGCCTCCTGCGGGATCAAGGCGACCAGATCGTGTCTCTTGTGGACGGACCGGACGGGCCGGCCGCCCAGCAGCACCTGGCCGGCCTGTGGTTCGAGCAGGCCCGTGAGCAGACCGGCGAGGGTCGACTTGCCGATCCCGCTCGGGCCGACCACCGCGAGGTGCTCGCCGGGCCGCAGGTCCAGGTCGAGGCCGCGGACCACGGGCTCCGGAGCGGCTCCCCAGCGGAACGTGAGGCCCCGAACGGCGAGGTCGGTGCCGCGGGGCTCGGCGGTGCCGACTGGTTCGCCGGGCACTTCGGCGGTCTCGGCCAGCCGGCGCAACGCGACGAGCAGGCGCAGCACCACGGTGCCGGCGGTGGCCGCGAGTCCGCGCAGCGCGGGCTGCATCGTGGTGGCCAGGTAGACGAGCGCGCCGAGCGCCCCGCCCGCCGTCAGCTCGCCGCGGGCGACCATGGCCGGGGCGAGGGAGAGCGCGAGCAGGAGGGGGACGAAACCGCCGAGCGAGATCACCAGCGAACGCGCGGCGCCGGACCAGGCGACGCGCACGGCGGCGCTCGCCTGCCGGTCGACGGCGTCGTAAATGCCAAGTGCGGCAACGGGTTCCGCGCCGCACGCGACGACGTCTCGCATGCCGGAGAGCGCGGTGCCGACCGTCTCGGCGGTGTGCTCGTCGGCCAGCGCCAGCGCGCGCTGACGCCGTGCGAGGGAAGGCAGGAGGCAGGCGAAAACGGCGACGGACAGCATCACGGGCACCGCGACGGGCAACACGAGCTGCCCGGCCACCGTCACGAGTCCCGCGATGGCGGCGATGGTGGTCACGACCATCGCGCGGGCCTGCACCAGCAGCCCGGCCGTGGCGTCCCGGACCACCTCGACGTGCTGGGTGATCCGCGCGACGCCGCTCGCGTCCGGCCGGTTCCGCGGCGGCGCGGGATCGTGCAGCACGCCCCGGACCACGGCCGTCACCAACGCGTCGCGCAACGGCTCCACCACCTTGCCGAGCTGGTGCCACACCAGCCGCGAACCGAAGGCGCCCAACAGCGCGGCCGCGCCGAACAACGCCAGCCAGGCAACGCCGACGCCCGGCCGTCCCGCGGCGAAGCCCTGGTCCACGGCCAGCTCCACCAGCCGTCCGGAGAAGAACGCGGGCGCGCCCTCGAGCACGGAGCAGCCCAGCAGCACGAGCCCACCGCGCCACTGCCGGCCGAGCGCCGCCCAATAGAGCTGCCGGACGCTCATGCCGGCTCCTCAGCGGGGACGGCCTGTCGTGGCGTCGCAGGCCGGGGGGAGGTGTGGCCTATTGGCACCACGGTGAGCTGACGGGCGGTCACGCGGGTTCCTCGGATTCTTCGGTGAACACGGCGCGGTAGTCGGGCAGCCGCCACAGCCGGGCGTGCGGTGCGACGGCGCGGACGCGTCCGTTGTCGAGCCACACCACGGCGTCGGCGCGGGAGGCCGTGGTCGTGCGGTGGGTGACGACCACGCGGGTCCGGCCGGGCAGCACGGCGGAGATCGCGTGTTCCACGGCGGCTTCGGTGACCGTGTCGAGGCTTGCGGTGGCGTCGTCGAGCAGGAGCACGCGCGGGTTGTGCACGATCGCGCGCGCCAGACCGAGGCGCTGGGCTTCGCCGCCGGAGAGCGGGGTTTCGGCGAGCGGGGTCTGGTAGCCGTGCGGGAGGCGCGCGACAACGTCGTGGATCTGTGCGGTCCGGCAGGCGCCGCGGACTGCGGTGTCGCCGGCCCACGAGCCGTAGCCCACGGCGTCGGCGACGGTGGTTCCCAGCAAGGCCGGGCGCTCGAAGCCGTAACCGATGACGGCGCGCAGCTCTTCGGGGCGGAGTCGGTGCAGGCCGCGGCCGTCCAGGAGGGCCTCGCCGGCGTTGGGCACGCGCAGTCCGCCGAGCACACCGACCAAAGTGGACTTCCCCGAGCCGGAGCGGCCGACGACGGCGGTGAACGTGCCGGCCGGGAGCACGAGGTCGATGTCGGTGAGCGCGGTGCCGACGGTGACCCGGCGCAATTCCAGCGTGCCGTGGCCGGGCAGCAGGCCGAGGCGGCCGCGGTCCGGGGCGTCGGCGTCGAGCACCTCGGCGAGCCGCTGCGCGCACGAACGCGCGCGGGAAAGCGTGGTGAGCAAGGGAATCTGCGTGACGAGGCCCATGCCGAGGGCCACGTAGCCGAGCGCGGCGAGCACGTCGCCGATGGTCAGGCGGCCGTCCAGCACGCCGAAGCCCGCGGCGGTCAGCGCGACCAGCTCGACGGCCGGCAGCAGCAGCGCGGCGCGCCAGACCATCCGGGCCTGGGTGCGCCACATCCCGCGGCCGGCGAGGGTGAGGCGCGGCAACGGTCGGAGCACGCGCTCGGCCTCGCGGTCGGCGGTCCCGGACGCGGCGATCGTGCGCAGCCCGGCGACGGCGTCGAGCAGCCGGGCCGCGAGCTCGCCGGACACCCGCTGGTAGGCGAGGACGTCGTCGGCGGTGTTGCGCAGGTGCGTGCGCGCGAGCAGCAGCGCGAACGGGATGCTGCCGAGGAACACGAGCGCGAGGCGCCAGTCGAGCAATGCCAGCAGCACGACGGCGCCGGTGGAGATCACCGTCGCCGACCCGAGCTGGACGACGATCGGGACGATCCCGCCGGCGCCCACGCAGTCCCCGGTCAGCCGGCTGATCGCGTCGCCCTCCGCGAACGGCGACCGCGTGCCGAGCGCGAACAGCCGATCCGCCACCCGTCGCCGCAGCCAGGCGCTCGCGGAGCTCGTGAGCCGCGCGATGAGGATTCCGCCCACGACGTCGGCGCCGATCTCCACCCCGCCGACCAGCAGCAGCCAGAGCACGGGCCGCCAGCCGGAATGCCCGCCGATCACGGCGTCGGCGGCCGCGGCGAGCGCACTGGGCAGCAGCAGGCTGGCGGCCGTCGCGGCCAGCGCGGTGACGATCACGGCCACCAGCCGCGGCCGGTCCAACCGGGCGACCCGGCGAAGCAGCCGATCCGCGGATTGGTGGCGGGGCGCGGATTGATCGGCGAGCTGGCCATCGGGCGGCTGGTCGACGCGAGGCTGCGCGGCTTTGTGGTGGGCGGGCTCGTCGGCGTGAGGCCGAGCGACGGGTCGGTCCACAGCTTGGCGGTCAGCGGCCGGCTGGTCGGTGCGAGGTCGAGTGGTGGGCTGGTGGTGGGCGGCCTCGGCGGTGTGAGGCTGGTCGGCCGCCTGATGGTGGGCGGGTGGCTCGTTGGTGTGAGGCTGGGTGGGGGGCTGGTTGGCGGGTGGCTGGCTGGTGCGGGATCGAGCGACTGGTCGGACCGCAGCCTGTTGATCGGCGGATAGCCGGTCGGGGTGACGGCGGTCAGCGGTGGGCAGGCCGTGGTCAGCGGCGGACAGGCCGTGGTCGGTCGTGGGTGGCGGTGGGTCGGTGGCCGAGCGCGCCATCTCACTCCCTCGATCACGTCGAAACGCTTCGTATCTCGGAACTCCGTCGGGCAGGCCCGACCAGAGCCGACAGCCCTGAGCCGGATGGGACCCGAGCCAGGCGGCGCTGAGCCAATGAACCCAGGCCGACAAGTCCAGGCCGAGGACCTGGGCCGGGTGAACCCGAGCCGGTGAACTCAGTCCCCCGACCCCAACCCAGCCGGCTCAACCCGGTGACCAGCAGCCCGCGGCGGGGCAGAATGAAAGGTGCGGGAGCGGCGCACTTGGCCTGTGCCGCTCCCGCACCTCCTCACGGGGTCAAACGCCGGTGGTTCAGTGGCAGGTCAGCAAGCTGAGCGTGCTGTTGGTGCAGGAGGCCAGCAGGCTCAGGTTGCTCGGCGCGCCGCCCCCGCCGCCGCCGTGGCCGTCGAGGGCCTCGGGGGCTTCAAGGGCCTGCAGCTCCAGAACCAGTTCCATGATGTTCCCTTCTCTTGTTCCGCCGGTCTCAGTGGCCGGAGGTGTGGGGGGACGGCGTGCGGCCGAGGAACGGCAGCACCTCCTTGCCGTCCATGAGGGCCGACAGGGCGAGCAGGATGCCCGCGCCGCCGGTGGTGACGTCCATCGAGAGCCGCAGCAGCTGGTTGCCGGGGAAGGCGAGGCCGCCGCGGAACGGAACCGCGTGCCAGGCGAGGCGGGCCAGGTGCAGGTCGATGGCTTCGCGGATTTGCGGGGCCGGGTCGGCGCCGAAGGACAGCGCGGTCGCGAGCCCGCATCGGCCGTAGAGCAGGCCGGGGTGGATCACGAACTCGCCGCGGCAGGATTCGCGCAGGCCGGGCAGGCTTTCGCCGGCGGTGGCGCCCGGTTCGTGGCGCACGAGCTGCTCCGCGACCATCAGGATGCCCGCGCTGCCGATGCCGGCGTACGGGAGCGTGCGCCGTTCGCCGTCGCGGACCTGCAGCGAAGCGTCGTCGGCCAGCACACATTCCTCGAGGTCACGCTGCAGGGCCTGGTCGGCGAACGAAAGCCAGGCGCGTTCACCCGTGCGCTCGAACAGCCGGATGAACAGCAGCGCCGGGCCCGTCCAGCCGCTGAGCAGGCCGGCCCGCGCGAATTTGCCGGGCGGTGCCGCCGTCTCCAGCGCCTCGCCGAGGCGGACGGCGGTGGTCAGGGCTTGCCGGCCGAACTCGTTGTCGCCGCGGCTGACGGCGAAGTGCAGCTGCGTCAGGCCGATCCCGGCCAGCCCGCCCTCGAGCGCGTGGTCCGTGGTCTGCTCGACCAGCTGGCGTGACGCCGTGAGCAGCTCCGTCGCCGCCTTGTGGTGGCCGAAGTTCTCCAGCACGTAGGCGATTCCGTGGCTGCCGTCGTAGAACCCGGGCCGTGTGGGCGGCTCGCGGCGCACGGCGTCGAGCAGCCACTGCTCGTGCTCGGGATGACGGCCGGCGCCGGCGACCTCGAGCGCGTGCAGCACCCCCGCCGCCCCGACGCCGAAGCAGGCGCCGCCCACGCGGAACTGCTCGATGTCGCCGGGGAACAGCCGGTCGGTGCGCTCCGGCGTCGCCGTCGCCAGCACGGCCTCGGCGACCTGCTTGCGGACCAGCGACCAGTCGGGCCGGTCTTCGTCGAGTTCGGTGTGCGTCGACGCCGGCGGCATCGGCGCCTCCCGCGGGCCGAGGACGTCGACCAGCTCGTCGGCATAGCCGGTCGGCAACGCGAAGCGGCGTTCGACGAACTCCGCGGCGCCACGCAGCTTCGCCGGAGCCAGCTCCAGCAGCGTCGACAGCGGCAGGAAGATCCACAGCTTCAGCGCGGCCATCGCGTGCCGGTCGATGTCGAAGCCGTGCCGGTCGGCCGGGGCGCGGAAACCGGGGGCGCCGAGCGCGGGCCGCTCGCCGGACTCGACGTCGGCGGCCATCTCGAAGTCGATCAGCGAGACCTGGTCGTCTTCGTCCACCAGGATGTTCAGCGCGTGCAGGTCGCCGAACACGATGCCGCGCCCGTGCAGGTCGCCGACGATCCGCTCGACCTCGGCGAGCACGGCCAGCGCGCGGTCGCGGTAGGCGTGCAGGTCGGCCTCGGTGCTGTCGCGGCGCGTGAGCGGGTAGTTCAGCGCGAGCCAGTTGCCGAGCGAGGTGCCCGGCATCTGCGCCATGGCCAGGTAGTGGTGCTCCCAGACGGTGAACCGCTCGTGCACGTCCGGAACGCCGGGAATGCCGGCCAGCCGCGCCAGCACCTCGTGCTCCCGCTGCAGCCGGGCGACGGCGTCGACCAGCGCGCGGTCCAGGCCGGCGTGCGGCCGGGCCTCCTTCAGCACGACGGTCTCGCCGTCCGCCTCGCGTTCGGCCAGGTAGACGCCGCCGCCGTTGGAGAAGTGCAAGGAGCTGGTCACGCGGTACGGGAACTCGGCCGGGTCGCCCGCCTTGCGGGCCGCGAGGCTTTTGTCCAGGCAGATTGGAATATTCACCCAATCCGGTACGGAGAAAGTGGGCTCACGGCGGTCCGGAACCAGCGTGCCATCGGGTTTGCGGATCGCCAGCACCCGGTTGCCCTCGTGTTCGACCCAGCGCTCGGTGAAGCCGCCGTAACGCGTGTAAAGTGGACCTTCGCCGTATCGGAGATCACTCAGAATGTAAGCCCCGTGTTCGCCGCGCAGCTGCTCGGAGAGATCTTCGAGCACCCGGGCCAGCTCGTTGTTGTCGGTCGGATAAATAGTGACGAGCTTGCCGCTGCCGTCGCGCGGTGCGTATTTCGAGTTCCGGGCGAGCAGGATCGCGCGGGATCGTAGGTGCTTGTACGAGATCCGGTGGCCGACGCAGTACTCGTGCACTGCGGCCAGCACCCGGCCGGCGTTGCCCATCCCGGCCGAGACGTGGATTTTCCAGCCCTGATCAGGAAGTTCGACGTCCCGGGGGTGCAGCACGCGCCAGATCCCGCGGGTCCCGGTGGTCCATCCGGCGCCGGCGTGGGGCAGCTCGGCGGCGAAATCGTCGGCGGGCTCTCCGGTTTCCCGCTGCTCGTCGAAGAACAGCGGATCGGCGAAGCAGAACGCTTCATACCGGATGTCCATGGACTGGCCCCCTATGCGCACTTTTCCGGATACGCAGCTCGTTGTTGTGACAAGAAATATTCCCGCATGCCGGAGGTGTCACGGCCAATCCGCCAACCCGGGGGTTCAACTGGGCTGATCAGGGGGGATAAAAGTGCCGACAGGCACGGTCGAGGAGGACGCTGGGTGATTCCCCCGTGCAAGAAAACCACCCAGAAGAGGTGTAACACAATGCATTTCTGTCGTCAGTGCTGGTAGCCCGCCCGGTCCCCCAAATGTACCCCGAAATTGGCGGATTGCCATCAGGTGGATTCGGTGATCTATTCACCGGCTCCGGGGAGCTTCGAGTCCACACGGGACACCCGGTCCGTGGTCCGGACCACGTCGGCTGGGCTCCGGGGGACCGGGGTGATCGGACCGGCGGTAGTTTGGGCCGGGCGTGGCTTGAGGAGGAACGGGTGATTTTCGGTTTCGCGATGGTGGTGGCGGGTTCCGCGCTGCTGGTCGCGCTGTGGAGCTTCGTGCAGTCGATGCGCAACAAGCTCCCGGACACCGTCCTGCTCGTCGCGCTCGGCGTGGTGGAGCTGCTGCTCGTCGCCCAGCTGGTGGTCGGCATCGTGCTGCTCGCGAGCGGCGAGAAGCCGGGCAGCATCGCCACGTACCTGGCCTACCTGATCGGCTGCCTGGTGGTGCTGCCGGTCGGGGCGATGTGGGCGCTGGCCGAGCGGAGCCGGTCGAGCACGGTGGTGCTCGGCATCGCCTGCCTGGCCATCCCGGTGATGGTGCTGCGACTGAACGAGGTGTGGAGTGGAGCAAGCGCGTAGGACGGCCACGGGGCCCGGACGGGTCCTGGTCGCGGTGTACGCCATCTTCGCGTTGGCCGCGACGTCGCGCGCCGGCGTCCAGATCGGGACGAAGTTCCACGAAGCGCCCCTCGCCTACTCCCTGTCGGCGTTCGCGGCGGTGGTCTACCTGCTCGCGACGTTCGCCCTCGCCCGCGGCGGCGAGCGGTGGTGGCGGGTCGCGCTGGTCTCGTGCTCGGTCGAACTGCTTGGCGTGCTGACCATCGGGACGCTCAGCATCTTCGACAAGGCGGCCTTCCCGGACGCCACGGTGTGGTCGGTGTACGGCGAGGGCTACCTGTTCATCCCGGTGGTGCTGCCGGTGATCGGCCTGTACTGGCTCCGGCGGACGGCGCCGCGGCGGGTTGCGGCGGGCTGAGCTGGGGCTGGGCCTGGTCGGGTGCTCTGGTCCTGGTCCTGGGTTGGGCCGGGGCCCTCGTCGGTGGGCCCGGGCTGGGCCTGACTTGGGCCTGGTTTGATGCTTCGTCGGTGGGCCTGCACTAAGTGCCGGGGCCTGCGGTCTTGCGGGTCGACTGCCCGCCGCAGGGTTCTTGGCCGGAGAGAAGCGCTGATCAATCGGGCTCCACCGAACGCCCCAATGTGGCGTTCGGTGCGCTCAACGCACCCAATGTGGCGTTCGGTGCGTGGAATCGGGGCTGGGCGCGGAGCGCCTCCGTTGAGGGTGGTGGTGGGGCAGGGCTGGAGCAACCAACGCCACATTGGGGCGCAAGCGCACCTCGCCACCCCCGGTCTTCCGGAGCGCGAGGAGTGCCGTCGCCGGGTCATCGTGCCGGCCTTGCTGCGTCGTGCGGACGCCGTTTTTGTCGGTGGTCGCTCCTATGGTGGGAAGAGTCGGCGGTGGTGGCGGGTTGCTACCTGTGTCGGCGGCATACCACCGGCCTTGGCGTTCGCGGAAGAGGAGACCATGACCCAGGCTAAGCAGCAGAAGATTCCCGGCCCGGACCACCCGATCACGGTGGAGCCGAACCCGGCGCGTGTGGTGGTGAAGATCGGCGGCAAGGTCGTCGCGGACACCACCCGGGCCCAGGCCCTGTACGAGGCCGGCTACCCGGCGGTGCAGTACATCCCGCGCGAGGACGTCGACCTGTCGGGCCTCGCCCGCACCGAGCACGAGACGTACTGCCCGTACAAGGGCGAGGCGTCGTATTACAGCATCACGTCCCTCGGCGCGGACGGCGACAACGCGGTGTGGACGTACGAGGCGCCGTACGACGCAGTCGCGGACATCAAGGACCACCTTGCGTTCTACCCGAACAAGGTGACCGTCGAGGAGGTGCTCGCGAGCTGACGGCAGACGGCCGAGTCGGCCGGTGGTCGGATCGGCTGAGTGGGAGGGGGCTGAGCGGGCGGTCAGCGCTGGTAGGTGACCGCCCGCCACCGCCTGGTTGACGGGCGGTGGTGGAGCCACCTTGCTCCAGTCGCTCCGCCTCGAGAAGGCGCGAGCCTGAGGTCTGGCGGGACGCTGCCTGACGCCTGACTCGGCGGCGCATTGCTGTACGCCCAACGTGGTGGGCGGGGCCTTGTTTGTCCGGCTTGGTGGGCGGCGTTGGTGCGTGCCCGGTCTGGCGGGGCGTTGCTGTACGGCCAACGTGGTGGGCGGGGCCTTGTTTGTCCGGCTTGGTGAGCGGCGTTGTTGCGTGCCCGGCCTGGCAGGGCATTGCTGTACCCCCAACTCGGTGGGCGGGGCCTTGTTTGTCCGGCTTGGTGGGCGGCGTTGTTGCGTGCCCGGCTCGGCGGCGCATTGCTGTACGCCCACCGCGGTGGGCGGGGCCTTGCTTGTCCGGCTTGGTGAGCGGCGGCGTTGCGTGCCCGGTCTGGCGGGGCATTGCTGCACGGCCAACGCAGTGGGCAGGCCCTTGGTTGTCCGGCTGGTGAGCGGCGTTGTTGCGTATCCGGGCCGGCGGGGACGGTGCCGTCTACCCCACCTGACTGGGAAGAGTGCGGCTCATCCGGCCCACGAGCCGATCCCGTTCCAGGTGACCTCCAGTTCGCGGACAGCCTCGCGGCCGAGCTGGGCGGTGATGGCTCGGTGGGCGCTGAGCATCTTTCGCTGGCCGCCCCGGCGGTTGAGCTGGGCGCCGATCTCTTGGGTGCGCTGCCTGCCGGAGGAGGACAGGAAGCCTGAGTTCTCGCCGAGCGCGGCAAGCTCGGTCAGGAGCTGGTCGGCGCGGTTGGTCTTGCCGCGACCGCTGACCGTGCTGCCGGAGATGGTGCGACCGCCGCCTGTGCGACCGCCGCCTGTGCGACCGCCGATGGTGCCGGTGCGGCCGAACTTGCCGTCGCCGATCGCGCCGCTGCCGACGGTGCAGCTGTTGATCGTGCTGCCGCCGACTGGGTTGGTGCCGCTCGGCGTGACTCGCGCGTTCGACTGCGCTGAAACGGCCGAGCCGGAATCAAGGCAGAGGCTCGGTTTCCGGCGCCTGAACCACTTGAACACGACCACCTCCGCTGGTCTGCCGACCGCAACCCGGCTATGCGGGACCGAGCCAAGAGCGCGTTCGAATCGTGGCATACGGGCAACCGGAGTCGCCACCACTGGCCGGGCGGGGCGGCCGACGCCGACCGCATCTTGGTGAGCAGCCGGCCCACCAGCAAAGGGACAGCCAAGGCGAAGCGCAGTCGCTCATATTTTCACTTTTCCCGATTTCGCGTGAGCCGCGTTTTACGTCGAACTATTCTTTCGTTTTCCGGAATCAGATGAGGGGCCTTTCGGCCTGGTTTGCTGCCCGTTCCGGTGCTGGGGGTGGCTCGTCGTGGTGGGGCGTGTTACTGATGGGCTGATGATCGTTTCGGGAGGGGAAGCATGACTGTCCGAGGGGTATGCCTGGCCGTAACGGCTGGTGTGGGTGCCGCATTGCTGGCTGCGGCACCGGTGTCGGCGGCGCCGGCAGCCGGGGTCAAGTGGGCGGAATGCCCGCCGGGTCTGGGCGCACCAAGGGGAACCGGCTGCGCGAACATCAGCGTGCCGCTCGACTACGTCCAGCCGGCCGGTAAACAGATCAGTCTCACGATGGCCGCGGCCGGATCGCTTGATGCGCCGAACATTCTGATGGTCAACCCCGGCGGTCCCGGGGAATCCGGGATCGGCACGGCTCAGCTCGTCTGGGCTTCGCTGCCGCCCGAACTCAGCGACAAGTACATGGTCGTCAGCTTCGATCCGCGTGGGGTCGGCGCCAGTTCGCCGGTGGACTGCGGTGACACGTCGGGCCTGTTCCCGACGCCCATGCCAGTCAACCGGCCCACGACCGCGGACCAGGAGCAAAAGCGCCTCGACATCGCCCGGAAGGTCGCCGACGCGTGCGCGCAGCACGCGGGCGACCTGCTGCCGTACATCACCACGCAGAACGCGGCGCGCGACATGGACCGGATGCGGATCGCGCTCGGCAAGGACAAGCTCGACTACCTGGGCTACTCATACGGCACGAAGCTCGGCGCGACCTACGCGACGATGTTCCCCGCCACCAGTGGCCGGATCGTGCTGGACAGCGTCGTCGACCCGTCGGTCAGCACCTACCAGACGGCGTACCAGCAGGACCCGGCCTTGCAGCGGCGCGCCGGGCAGTTCTTCGCGTGGACCGGGGCGAACGACGCGAAATACCACCTCGGCACCACCGGCAACGCGGTCGGCGGGACGTGGAACACCATCCGCGACACGCTCGCCGCCCACCCCGCCGGGGACAAGGTCGGCAGCGAGGAGCTGGACGAAATGCTGGCCTCGTCCATGTACACCGACGCGAGCTGGCCGACCCTCGCCGACGCTGTCTCGCACTTCCACGCCGGCGATCCCGCCGCGCTCATCGGGGCCGCGGGCCAGCTCGCCCTGCAACGGGTGGACGGGCCCCAGCTCGCGTACAACTGCGCCGACGACAAATGGCCGTCGGATTGGCGGACTTGGCACTCCGACACCGTGCGGGCCGACCGGAAAGCACCGCTGTTCGCCTGGCTGAACACCTGGTACTCGGCTTCGTGCGCGTTCTGGAAGGCGCCGACCGCGCCGCCGGTCAAAATCGGGTCCGGGAAAGCGCCCGCGGTGCTGTTGGTGCAGGCGAAAGACGATTCGGCCACCCCTGTCGAAGGAGCGCTGCACATGCAGCAGGCCATGCGCGGTTCCCGGCTGGTCCTTTCCGCGGGCGGCAACCACGGGCAATTCCTGTTCGACCAGAACTCCTGCGTCGACAAACCCGTCGTCGATTACCTCCTCACCGGCCAGCTCCCCAAGGCCGACGTGAAGTGCGCGGCCTCGCCTTCGCCGTCCCCGTCTTCGTCCCCCCGGCCGACGCCTTGAACATCCTGCAGGTCAGGCCGACCTTCGGGAGCCGTCCGGGTTGCCGGGACGGCCGCGATCGTGCCCTCGCGGACAGTCCCGGGCAGGCCTGAGGGGCAACCTTCCGCCCGGCCGGACTCCCGGTGCAACGTCTTCTGGCGCCTCACGTCTCCCTTTGCATAGAGGATTTCAGCAGACGCGAAAGGGGCACAAAAATGCGAGTCACCGCGATCAAGCCGATGAAGCTGGTAATGGTGGGCGGGGCGGTTGCGATGGCCGCATTCCTTTCCGCCTGCAGTGGGAACGGCGCGGCCGGAAATGCCACTCAGGTCAAAAACGCCGCGGACGCCTCGGCGATTCACGCGCCGTCGCAGGCCAAGGCCGGCTCGGCGGCCGGGAGTTCCGACGGCGGTTCGTCCGGTGACGTCAACTGCAGCACGTTGGGCGGGCAAGTCGGCCCGCCCGGCGGCCCGATGGTCGACCTGATCGCGGACTCGACCGCGGAAGGCACCCCGGGCTGCACCGAGGCGTTCAACGTCATCACCGACTACTACGCGAAGCAGCCGAACGGCGAGGGGCCGGGCCGCCGCGTGCTCGACATCGAGGGACACTGGGACTGTGCCAAGGCCGCGGACCCGGACGGCGCCCAGGGCGTCGTGTACTGCGGGAAGGACGGCGGCACCGCCTTCCGCATCGAGACCGCGCCGAGCAAGGGCACCGGGACCGCGCCGTCGAACCAGCCGGCCCAGCGGTTCCCGAACACCACGCAGACGGTGCAGTTCACCGGTTACGACACCGCCGCGAACATGGCCCGGTTCCAGCTGGTGACCTGGCAGGCGGGCGGCCCCGACAACGGCCACTTCGTGCCGGTTCCCGGTGACACCAAGGTTTACCGCCTGCCGCTGCACGAGAACGAGCAGGTGTTCAGCGCGAGCACCCTGTGCTCGAACGACTCGGTCACTGTGGACGGTCAGGGCCGCGGCACCCAGCCGTGCAGCCCGGAGCAGCTGATGCAGGCCCTCACCGGCGCCACGCCGCCGCTCGCCGAAATCCAGGTCGACGGCAGCGACAGCATTGCCGTGGTCAAGGAGATCTACCAGCCGTAAGGGGAGTCGCGGGAAAGCAGGGGGAGGGGCCGGTGGCCGGGAGGATCATCCCGGCCACCGGCCCGTTTCGTCTCGGGGGCCTCAGCCCTGCGCGGGTTCGTGGAGGCTGAACGGCGTGCCCTGGTTGTCCTGGCAGTGGGCGATCCGGCCGATTCCCGGGATGGGCTGGACGTCGCCGCTCGTCCCGCCGAGTTCGTGCAGGCGCTTGACCGAGGCGTCGATGTCGTCGGTGGCGAAGTAGATCCGCGGGTGACTGAAGCCGTCCCCGCGCGGGGCGATCGCGCCCACGGGACCGTTGTCGATCACGTGGTAGTCGCCGTCGAATTCGCTGGTGTCCCAGCCGAACAGGCTGTGGTAGAAGGCGCGGGCCGTGGCGGTGTCGGCGGTTGGCAGTTCGATCCAGGTGATCTGTCCAGGCATGACCGGTCCTTTTCCGTGGTCGTCAATTGACGCAGCGGAGGACGAACGGGGGCCGCCGTTCTCGACAGGCCGCTCGATTCAGCTCGGAGTCTTGTCGCGGACTGCTTCCTGACCAGCGTCGAAGACCCGCAGGGCGGCACCGACCGCGGTGGCGACGGTCACCTCGAAAATCTGGTCCTCGGTCTGCCCGGCCGCCTTCAACCGGGCGATGTCCTCGTCCGTCACCTTGTACGACGCGTCCCGCACGGTTTCGACGAAGGTCCGCCACAGCTCCGGGACCGCGGTGCCGTTCGCGGCGGCTCGGCGCAGCGCAGGATCGGTGGTCGCGGGCGCTTCCAGGACGGCGTGACGGAGGTCCGCCACCGCGTCACCGTGCTTCGTGCGATCGCCGCCGGCGAGCAGGAAACCCGGGAACCGGTAGCCGAACCGGTGCAGCGCGCGGGTTCCGCTGTGCAGCTGGCCGTCACGCAGCACGAACCCGAACGCGTTGGCCAGGCGGTTGACCACGTTCCACACGAGCTGCACCCGCAGGGCCTCCCGCACCGCCTGGCCAGGCAGATTGACGGCCTCGGCGTGCCCGGGGTCGCGGTTGAGCGCGTCGAGGAACTCGCGGATCCGGCGGACTTCCGGACGGGCGGAGCCTGCGTCGTCCGGGTCGATCTCGCCGTGCGCGGCGATCCGGACGATCTCGGCGTGGGTGTCGAAGCAGAACGGGCATTCGTGCCACTGCGCGGTCGACATCGCCAGGAACTCCCGTTCCGCGGCCGTCCAGTACGAGGGGCCGCGCATCGCGTCGGCGGTCAGCTCCAGCAGTGGCCGGGCGAAGAAATCGGGACGGTACAACAGGGTCTTCACGATGTCAGGACTGTCCACATGCGACCGCAATGATGTGAGCGTGAAAAACGCCTTCGCGCGGCGGCGGTGGCCGTGATCGAGGATGGCGAGCCTCATGATGCCTCCGGAGTGTCGAGAGTGAGCAGGCGACCGGCCAGGAAGCGCCGGTCGGCGGGGTTGGCGGCGAGTTCGTACGCGCGCCGGTACGCCGCGGCTGCCTCGCCGGTGCGGCCGAGGCGGCGCAGCAGGTCGGCGCGGGCGGCGTGCAGCAGGTGGTAGTTGCCGAGCCCGTCGATCCGGTCGAGCAGGACGAGGCCCTCGGCCGGGCCGGTCGCCTCGGCGACGGCGACCGCGTGGTTCAGCGCCACGACCGGCGACGGCGCGACCGCGAGCAGCTCGGCGTACAGCGCGGCGATGCGCGGCCAGTCCGTCCGGTCCGCGGAGGGGGCCTGGACGTGCAGGGCGGCGATCGCGGCCTGCAGCTGATACGGCCCGGGCGCCTCCAGCCGTAGCGCCCGGTTCAGGAGGCCCAGGGCTTCGGCGATTTCCGCGCCGTCCCAGCGGGAACGGTCCTGCTCCGCCAGCAGGACCACCTCGCCGGCGTCGTCGTAACGGGCGGCGGCGCGGGAATCGTGCAACAGCAGCAACGCGACCAGCCCGAGTGCCTCCGGCTCGTCCGGCATCAGGGTGGCGATGAGCTTGGCCAGGCGGATCGCCTCGTGGCGCAGGGTGTGGTGCTCGGGCTGGTCGTGCGCCGCGGTGTAGCCCTGCGTGAAGATCAGGTAGACCACGGCGAGGACGCCGGAAAGCCGTTCGGGCAGCAGGTGGTCGGCGGGCACGTCCAGGGAGATCGCGGCGTCGCGGATCTTGCGTTTCGCCCGCACCAGGCGCTGGGCCAGGGTGGATTCGGCGACCAGGAACGTGCGGGCGATCTGCCCGGCGGTCAGCCCGGCCACCGCCTGCAGGGTCAACGCGGCCCGCGCGTCCTCGGTCAGCGCCGGGTGGCAGCAGGTGAAGATCAGGCTCAGCCGCTCGTCGCCGACGCTGTGCAGGCTGCCCTCGTCGCTTGGCATGATCGCCTCCGGCCGCCCGGCCAACGCGAGCTTCTCCCGCCCGAGCCGGGCGCGCCGGAGCCGGTCGATCGCGCAATTGCGGCCCGCGGTCAGCAGCCAGGCGACCGGGTCGTCCGGCAGGGCGTCGCCCCACTTGCGCAGGGCCAGCGCGCAGGCGTCCTGCAACGCGTCCTCGGCCAGCTCGAAGTCTCCGAGGGCGCGGATCAGCGCGGCCAGCATCCGCGCGCGGTGCTCCCGGTAGACCCGCTCCACCACCGAGCCGGGCGACGCCGTCATTCGCCCGCGGCTGCCGGCTGCTCCAGTCCCGGAACGCCGGCGATCGGCCGGACCTCGATCGAGCCGACCGCGGCCATCGGGCACATCGCGGCCAGCTCCAGCGCCTCGTCCAGATTGGCGCAGTCGAGGATGTACGCGCCGCCGAGGTGCTCGTGGGTCTCGAGGTACGGCCCGTCGGTGATCATCGTCTTCCCGTCGCGGACGCTGACGGTGGTCGCAGTGTGCTCACCCTGCAACGGATGCCCACCTACGAACGCCCCGCGGCGCCGGCACTCGTCGGCGAACGCGTTCACGCTGGCCAGCGCGTCTTCGAAGCCGGGATCACCGGGCTCGGGCCGCTCGCAGTTGTAGATCAGCAGCATGTACTGCACATGTCCTCCGTCTCGCCGGGAACCAAGTCGGTCGAAGAGGATGACGAACAGGACGACCGTATCTCGACAGGCTGAGCTCAGCCTGTTTCACGAGGCGAGAGGGCAGCGCGAACAGACCGGTGCCGGCGCAGTGTGCGGCCCGCTGTCCGGCGGGCCGCACCTGGATCACTTAGCGCACGGCGTGGCTGCTGATGCTTGGCGTCCGGCCAGTGATCAGGGTTTGCGGGCGATGCCGCCGACGAAGAGCCGCTGTGCCACGTTGAGCGGTTTGAGCCGCGGTCCGTCCGGCCACCAGCTGACCAGCGGGACGAGCCCGGGTTCGCCGGTCGGGCCGGAGGGGACGAATTCCAAGCCGTGGAAGAGCTCGCCGATTTCGGCGTAGGTGCGTGCGGTGGCGCCCGCGAGCGAGCCGTTTCGGACCGCGTCCATCAGTTCCGCCATCGCGGTCGCGTCTTCGGAGGCGTCGGCGGGGTCGAGGATGTGCGAGATCACCACGTAGGAGCCCGACGGCAGCGCGTCGATGTAGCGGCGCATGACCTCGGCCGGCTCGTGCCGTTCACCCTTGTGGTGGTGCAGCGTCGCGACGAAGAACAGCGCGATCGGCTGTTTCCAGTCCAGGTGGGCCTGGACGACCTGGTTCTCCAGGATGCTGTCGGGGTTGAAGATGTCGCCTTCGACGTAGCGGACCTGGTTGAGGTCGTCCAGCAGGGCGCGGCCGTGCGCCGTGACGAGGGGGTCGTGGTCGGAGTAGACGACTTTCGCCTCGCGCCGGATGCGGTGCACGACCTGGTGGACGTTCTCCGCCGTGGGCAGGCCCGAGCCGCAGTCGAGGTACTGGTCGATGTCCGCGCTGGTCGCGAGGAACCGGCATGCCCGGATCAGGAACGCCCGGTTCTCGAGCGCGAGGTCCCGCACCTCCGGCATCGAGTGCGCCAGCTGGTCGGCGGTCGTGCGGTCGATCTCGTAGTTGTCCTTGCCGCCCAGCAGGTAATCGTAAACGCGGGCCACACTCGCGCGGGTCGGATCGACCCCTGGCGGGCTGTTCAGATCGACCTGCGACGACATGATCGGAGCCTCCTCGACTCAGTGGCGACGGTCGTACTGAGAGTAGTCTCCCGGGCTGGTGCCGCATAGTCGGGGAGCCCGCGATCTGCGCCTTGTGACGGCTGGAAACGCGTCGAGTACCAGGGATACGGGGCTGAATCTGGGGACCCGGTCCGGGGGGGGGGTCGTGCCTGACCAGCTACCGGTGTCGCCCCGGCAATGTGCCGGGGCTGGTCGTCATCTGCGCCGAGTCCGGAGAAAGACACTGTGACCTGCGAAAACTGGTGGGCCGCCAGGGGCTCGAACCCTGGACCCAGGGATTAAAAGTCCCTTGCTCTACCAACTGAGCTAGCGGCCCGCGAGGAGAGTTTAGCGGGCGGTCGTCGGGGGCTGTGCGCCCTGGTGCGCAGTTGATGTCCGGGGCCCGGAACCGTCACGGTTCGTGACGTGCCGGATGTCGCCTGCCGGCCCTGGGAACCCCTGGTCACCGGGTCGTGTCGGCAGCTCGCTCGGGTGGCCGGATCGTCGGGTCTGCTTCAACCCGAGACCCCGCTCGGCCGGCGACCGCACCCGGCTGCGGTCAGTTTCGGAATCAATCGGTTCCAGGCCACGGTTTGGCCTTCTCGAGTTCTTCGAGCATCAGCCCCAGGAACTCGCGCACCTGAGCCTCGGTATAAGGCGGCTCCAACGCCGCCGTCACCGGATCCGATTGTGCCAGCGCCTGCGAGATGGCCGTCGAATAAGCCGCCATGGTGTGCGGGAAATACGTTCCGCGGGACATGGCGCGCACCAAAGCCGCGGCCTCGTCGCGGTCTATGGATGGGGCGCTGAACAGGGGGTAGATCAGGGCGTCCATTTCGCCGCGGTGGTCGATGGTCATGTGATCGGGCCCCCTGGGAAGTTCAGGTGCATGCCGCCGAAGCCTTCGACGCGTGGATTGACGCCGTTGGCCTTGAGTTCGTCGGTGATGTTCTGCAATTGGCTGAGGCCGGGCTGGTAGTGGCCGCTGGTGTTGTTGACGAGGGTCACCTTACCGTTTTTCACCGTCAGCTCGCCTGCGCCCGCGACGGGTTCGCCGTTCGCCAAGGTCGAGTGGTGGAAGTCGCCGGCGCCCTGGTAGTTCGAGGCGTAGATGTTGCCGTGCTGATCCATCGTGTAGATCGCCCGGCCGTCTCCGGTGCCGTGGTGGATGTCAGTCGCGGTGCTGGTGTCGAAAAGGGTGCCGTCCTTCGCGTTTCGCATATTTCCGCTGCTGTCGATGTATACGCGGTGCTCTTCCCGTTGCTGGTCGTCCAGGCGTTTCACCGACTGGCCCGGGAAAGGCTCCTTCGCCGGATCCGTTTCGTTCTCGTACTTGTCCAGCATCGGCTTTTGCCCGTTGCTGTACTTGCCATCGGACTTCGGCGGCGGCGGCGGGTTCGGGTCCGTGTGCGGAGGCGGTGCCGCCGGCGTTTCCTTCGGCTTCTTCTTGAACGGCTTGCGGAACCAGTTGAGGATCTTGCGGGGGATGTTGCCCGCGTTGTTGCCGCCGCCCGGACGGTCGTTCGTCTTGTTGGCGCCGCCTCCGTCCTTCTTCCCGCAGGCGAGGCCGAGCAGGTCGCGGTCCGCCAGCGGATTGGCGACGTAGGCGAGCGGGTTCGGGTTCGGGCCGAGGCCGAGCGGGTCCTGGCTCAGGTACCGGCCGGTCGACGGGTCGTAGTAGCGGTAGAGGTTGTAGTGCAGGCCCGATTCGGCGTCGGCGTACTGACCTGGGAAACGGAGCGGAGTGGCCGCCGCACCGGACTCGCGGCCCCACAGGCCCGCAGTTCCGTGCCACACCGGCGATCCCGCCGCGTCGACGAGGTCGGTCGGCCGGCCGATCAGGTCGGTGACGATCGCGAAGAACCGTTCGTCCAGTGTTGCCGAGCGCTCGACCTGGACGATCGGGCGGTTGTCTTCGGGGTGGTGCGCCCAGACGGTGACGTGCCGGGTCTGCGCCTCGTCCACGTAGACCTGCTCCACCAGCAGCGCGCCGCTCCAGGTGAACTCGTACGACTCGGCGGGCACGGGCGCGCCGGCGGCCGAGGTGACGACGCGCTGCTTGCCGATCCGGCGGCCGATCGGGTCGTACCGGTACTGCCACCGCTCGCCCTCGGGGGTGGCGACCGCGAGCAGCCGGTCCTGGCTGTCCCACAGGTACTTCCAGATCCGCCCGCCCTCGTTCCGGGTGATCACCCGGCCCTGGGCGTCGTGCTCGAAGGAGACCGCGCCCGCGGACACCAGCCGGTTGCCCACGTACCGGCGCGTGCCCGCGCTCGGCAGTCGGCCGGGCTCACGGGTCTCCACCACGTTTCCGGCGGGGTCGTACCGGAAGGTTTCGCTGCCGGCCGCGCTGTGCGTCTCGGTCACCCGGCCGGTGGCGTCGAGCACGAGCCGGGTCCGCCCGGCCGCGTCGTCGTCGATCCCGGTGAGCAGCCCGTCCTGCCGGTAGCTGAACCGGCGGTGCCGCGGCGGCGCCCCCGCGGCCTGCACCGACTGGCCGACCAGGTTGTCGTCGACGTCGAAGGACTGCGTGAACGAGACGCCGCCATCGACGATGCGCGAGATCTCCCGACCGCCCTCGTCGTGTTCGAAGCGCACGGTGTGGCCGGCGATCACGAGCGACGTGGGCCGCCCGTTCTGGTCGAAGCTCCAGACGCCGTCGATCCCGGACGGAGTCCGCCACCGCACGGTGCCGTCGTCTTCGTAGACGTACGTCAGCGTCCGGCCGTCGATCGACTCGCTCAGGACGTTGCCCTCGCCGTCATAAGCGACGCGGAGTTCGACGTCGGCCATGGTCGCGGCGGTCATCTGGCCGACCGCGTCGTAGCCGAACCGGGTCGTGCCGGCGGGGTTCCGGCGTTCGACGAGATTGCCGAGCACGTCGTAGTCGTACTCGGTCCGCTCGCCCGCCCCGTTCGTCGACCAGACGAGCCGGCCCGCGCCGTCGTAGCCGAAGCGGAGCGTGCGGCCGTCGTAGTCCGTCTCCTCGACCAGCCGCCCGGCCGCGTCGTAGCCGTAGGTCCAGCTCTGCCCGAGCGGGTTGGTGATCGTGATCGGGCGCAGCTCGGTGTCGTACGTGTGGCTGGTCCGGGCGCCCGACGGGTCGATCGTCGCGGTGACCAGGTCGAACGGGCCGTACTCGGTCCGCTCGGCCAGCCCCGCGCCGTTGACGCGCTCGACCTCGTTGCCTTCCGCGTCGTAACCGCGGGTTTCGCGCACACCGGAAGGCAGCACGCGCAGCCGGGCGCTCCCGTCGACGGTCCAGCCGAGCGCGACACTCTGCTGAGACCGGTTGAGCACCGACCGCGGCCGGCCGAACATGTCCCGGTCCACCGGCGCGGGATCCGCGTCGCCGCGCGTCCAGGCGGCCTGCGCGGAGGTCAGCGGCTTTGCGATGCCGAGCGTCTCGGTGAACGGGTCCGGCGTCTCGTTCCGAGGATAGAAACGGGACAGCGAGCCGGTTTCGATCGTCAGCCCGTCGGGTTCCTCGGTGAGGCGCAGGATCGAGCCGTCGGGCCGCGTCACGGATTCGAGCGCGCCCCGTTCGTCGTAGGAGAACGACGTGGTGTGCCCGAGCGGGTCGGTGCGGGAGAGCAGTTTGCCGTAGCGCTCCCACTTCGACAGTGTGACGTTGCCCAGCGGGTCGGTCTCGCGGATGACCTTGCCTTCGGGGTTGTACTCGTATTCCGAGACGTGGCCCAGGGAATCGGTGAAGCAGGTGATCCGCGCCCGGCTGTTGTACTCGAACGCGCCGTCGAAGAAACCGCGGTCGCCCACCGTGCGCACACAGCGGCCCTGGGCGTCGTAGACGTAGCGGTACCAAACCCCGTTGCGGTCCTGCCAGCCGGTCATCCGGCCGTTCGGGCCGTAGTCGAAGCGCAGTGGCCGACCGGAGGAGTTGACGACCTCGGCGAGGTGTCCTTCGTCGTTGTAGTGGTAGCTGCGCACGACGACGTCCGGCATCTCGTCGGTACCGGTCATCCGCATCTCGGTGACCCGGCGGCCGTCGGTGCGGAAACCGACCTGAAGCCCGCTGGAGTGCGTGATCAGCGTCGGCGCGCCGGTTTCGGCGTACGACAGCTGGGTTCGCGAGCCGTCGGCGTTGTCGATCGCGCGCAGCAGCAGCGAGCCGCGGGGGCCGGAGAACTTCAGCTTCCGGCCCGGCAGCACCTGGCTGATCGTGAAGCTGCCGTCCTCGTGCTCGGCCAGCGGCCACCGGGCGCCCTCGACCGGCAGGACCGGCTTGCCCGGGGCGGGCAGCGGGTAAACCAGGATCACGCCGTTGGGGCCGAAGTAGCGGATGTGGTCCGCGTCGGCTTCCAGCCGCTGGTCCAGGGTCGAGGACCAGGACGGGCCGAACCAGCGTCCGGACTGGTAGGACGAGATGTGGACCCGCTCCACCACCAGCTCCGGCAGGTCGAGGTCGACTGCTTCGAAGATCACCTCGCCGCTGGAGAGGTCCACCGGGTCGGTGAGGCAGGGGCGGTTGTCCGGGTCCTCCGCCGTCTTCTTCGGATCACCCTTGGGGGTGCCGTTTCCGGTGCTGCTGGTGGAGGTGTGGTCGTCCGGGCCGTTGTTGCCGGCGGGGGGTTCCTTGCCCGGGTCGTTCGTGGCGTCGTTGCCGTTGCCGTGGTCGTTCTTGCCGCCGGTGTCGCCGGGGGGATCGTTGTGGGCGCCGGAGGTGTTGGTGCTGTTGTCCCCACCGCCCTTGTCACCCGCGGTCTCGGTGCCGCCGTTGTCCTTGGTGTTCGGCTTGGGGTCGGGGGACTTGATGTCCTTGGGCTTTTCGGGCGCCTTGACCTTGCCGCCTTTGAGGCCCTTCAACGCTTTCCCGGCGTCTTCGAACAGGGTGCCGGCCTTCTTCAGCAGCGGCACCAAGGCCTTGAGCGCCTTGACCAGTTTTGTGGTCACCTGGGTGATTTTCGAGGCGGTCTTGGCGACCGCGGCGACGACCTGCGGGACCACCCAGGTCATGCCGATGCCCAGCGTGAACACCACCTGAAGCGCCCAGGAGATCAGGTGCCCCACCAGTTCCGCGATCGTGTCGCGCACCAGCTGCCGGACCGCGGCGACGACCTCGCCGGCGGTCTTGACGCCGCTGGCCGCGCCCTCGCAGCCCTTCTGCGCGCTGCTGATCAACGCCGAGGTGTCGTCCGTCTGCTTGCGGTACGCGTCGGCGGCGTCGCCGGTCCAGCTCTGCAGGTCTTTCTTGACCAGGGCGGTCAATTCACCGGCGACGCTCTCGAGTTCCTTGGCGACGTTCGTCCAGGTCTCCGACTGCGCCGCGATCTGGTCCGCGTCGCCGGTCAGCGCGTTGAGCGCTTCCTTGAGCGGTCCGACGTGCTCGATCAGCCACCCGACACCGGCGGCGAAGATTGCGCCGAACGGGTCCATCACGGCGGTCAGCGCGTCCAGCGCGGTGCCCACCGCGCCCATCGCCACGCCGGCCCAGTCCTTGCTCTCGATCGCGGACTTCAGCCCGGTCGCGTCCTCCAGCAACGGAACGCCCGACACCGCCGTCGTCGAATCCTTCGGCGGCGCAACCAACGGATTACTCATACGGCGAACGTCCCCCCTGCGAACTCGAACGCGGTCTCGAGTGCTTCTGGCGAAGATAACGAGCCTTGAAGAGGGCACAGTACGGCTTGGCGGGTCTCTGCCCGAACGATTTCCAGGGTTGCCCGAAAGCCGGACGGCAGCGGTGATCGGGGCAGGTTGGGATGCTGGGATCTCCCCCGAATGGCGGAGTCTCGTACGGAGAGGGAAGTCTGATCAATGGACGACAATGTGGATGGCGACCTGGGCCTGACACTCGAAGCGATCGAGAAGCGGCCCTGGGGTGACGCGCCTTCCGACGCCTCGTATCTGGTGCGGACAGTTCACCGACTGCGCCGGAAGCCGATCGGCCAACTGGGGGTCGAGGACCTTCGCATCCTGCTGGGGCAGGACGTCGGCACCGAAGCTGTGCTGCCGCGAGCGTTGACCGTGCTGGAGCGCGAGCCACTGGCGGAAGGCGACTACTACCCCGGCGATCTCCTTGCCGCTGTGCTGTCACTGCCGGTGGCGTACTGGCAGAAGTATCCGGCTTACGCGGACCGGATCGAGCGCATCCTGACCACGGTCGAGTCGATGGATCCTGAAACCGGCGAGGATCCGGACGACGCCACGCAGTCGAAGATCCAGGCGTATCGCGAGCGTCGTTCGCGGCAGTGAGTGGCCGAGGCCGGGTCAGCGGAAGCTCACCCCGAGCACCACATCGGCCAGGCACAGCAGGAAAACCCGCAAGCGAGCCCGAACGCGGCGATCGTCCCCAACTGCGTCAACGCGAAAGTGCCGATCAGGAAGGGGCTCGTGAGTGGCTATGACGGTTAGAACCGGCATGAACACTCACAAGGGCTAGCAGGCGATAGCGAGGCAGCGGCGGAAAGTGGCGGGCTCGGGGATTGTCGTCAGGAGGCAAGTGGCGGCGTCGGCTCGGCTGATTCGCCAGCCGTGGGGGACGGGGTGGTCGTAGGCGAGGCGGTGGGTGCCGGTGGCGGGGCGGTCGGTGAGCAGGGGGCAGCCGACGGTGGTCCAGTCGAGATCGGTGTGGCGCAACAGATCGTGGGTGGCGGCGATGTCGGCGTAGTGCGCGCCGAGACGGGCTTGCGCGAGCCGGCTCAGCACGTTCCGGGTGAACCAGCCGGCGCCGGGGTCGCGGTCCTCGCCCTCACGCATCGCGATGCCGGCGACGCTCACCGCGACCAGGCGGCGGACGCCCGCGGTCGCCATCGCCGCGGTCAACGCCCGGGTTCCGGCCGAGACGATGCCGTCTTCCGCCCGGGTGCGCGGGCCGAGCGCGGACACCACGGCGTCGGCGCCGGCCAGTGCGGCGGCGAGTGCGTCGAGGTCCGGGCGGGTGAAGTCCACGGCCACCGCGGGCCCCGGCAGCCCCTCGGGCCGCCGCGCAACAGCAGTCACGTCGTGGCCTGCGGCGACGGCCTGGTCGAGCACGAGACGGCCGACGCGGCCGGTCGCGGCGACGAGCACGAATTTCACGATAGACTCCCTCGCATAACTTATCGGGAGAATATCATATGAGTTCCGTATCGTCTCGCGAGCAGCGGCGAGCCATCACTGCCGTCAAGGAGTCGCTGCGCGACCTGCGCAACCAGCTGTCGCTGCTGAACCACCAGGTCAGCTCGGCCGTGCGGATCAAGGACGTCGACCTCGACTGCCTCGAGCTGATCCAGCGCACCGGCCCGCTCAGCCCGAGCGTGCTGGCGCGCACGGCCGGGCTGCACCCGGCGACGCTCACCGGGATCCTCGACCGGCTGCAACGCGGCGGCTGGATCGTCCGCGAACGCGATCCGGAGGCGGCCGACCGGCGGGCGATCACCGTGCGCGCGCTGCGCGACCGCAACGGCGAGCTGATCCGCCACTACGCGGGCATGAACACGGCGATGGACGCCATCTGCGCCGGCTACACCGAAGCCGAACTCGAGCTGCTGGCCGGCTTCCTCCGCCGCGTCACCGCGGCCGGCCACGACGCCACCGCCGAGCTGGCGACGGAATGACGCCGTATACGTGTGGTTATATAAGGGACGGGAGATAGTCTTACACTGTGGAAATGACAGCGGATCAGGACAGGCCCAGCGGCGTTGACGTCGCGGTGCTGTTGCGACGGGCTCAGCTGCGCAAGCAGATGGCCTGCGAGGCCGCCCTCGCCCAGGTGGGGATGACGTTGCCGCAGTGGGGTGTGCTGCACGCCGTCGCGGCCGAGCCGGATTCCTCGACCCACGCGCTGGCGCTGGTCACCGGCCAGTCCGATCAGTCCGCGGGCGCGGTGGTCGCCCGCCTCGAACAGCGCGGGCTGCTCGAACGCCGGCCCGGTGTCGGCAAAGCGATTCTGCACCGGATCACGCCCGACGGCGACGAGCTGGAACGACGCTGCAACACCATCGTCGAGGAAGTGATGACCCGGCTGATCGCGGGCCTCGGCGATCAGGCCCTCCGGACGCTGCGGACCTCCCTGGAGGCGATCGCGGAAGCGGCCCACCCGACGGCGGTCAAATCGGCTGTCAACGACCACAGCGGGCTGTCCGGCACCCGTTCCTGAGGGGTTTGCCCGGATCTCCCAAGCAGGCCGACGGACCCGAACCGTCTATTTGGGACGGTCCTCGGCGGACCTGCCCGCCGACGTAACCATTCGCTGACCAGGGGTTCTAGACTCGGCTGCTCCGGGCACGGATCAGGGAGCGGCGCATGAGCAGGATCGACCAGACCATCGAGATCCCCCACCTCGGCGGGTCAACCGTCGGGTACACCTTCGGCAAGCCGTACGATCCCTCGTTGCCGACGCTGGTCCTGATCAACTCGTTCACCACCTCCGCCGAGCTGTACCGGCCGCAGTTCGCCGACCCGGTGCTCGGGTCCGTGGCCAACCTGCTCGCGCTGGAGCCGTACGGGCACGGCCGCACGCGGGCGACCTACCGCCAGTTCACCTACTGGGACAGCGCGATCGCGAACCTGCAGGTCCTCGCGGCCCTCGGCATCCGCGAGGCGTTTGTGCTCGGGACCTCGCAGGGCGGCTGGATGGCGGCGCGCATGGCGCTGCTCGCCCCGGACGTCGTGCGGGGCCTGCTGCTCCTTGGCACCTCGATGGACTTCGAGAGCCCGCGCAGCCGTGACCTGGGCTGCTGGGACGCGTTCGCCTCCAACTCGGCGGTGATCGACGCGCTGGCCGAGCCGGTCGGCGACGACTGGGTGGTGCCGGACTTCTTCGTGGACGCGGTGCTCGGGTCCGGCCTGGGCGGAGTTTCGGACGAGGAGCGCGAGTTCTGGCTCGCCGCCTACCGCGCCAATTACACCGGTGACGACGGCCGCCACCGGCTGCGCGTCAGCACGGTCAACCTGCGCGACCGCGACGGGCTCCACGGCCGGCTGGACGAGGTCCGCTGCCCGGTCCGATGGCTGCACGGCACCGCGGACCAGGTCTACTCGGTGGCGAACGCCGAGGAGGAGATCCGCCTGTTCACCGGCTCGCCCGAAGCCCGCCTGGAAGTCGTCGAGGGTGGCCAGCACTTCCTGAGCGCTTCGCACCCGGAGGAGGCTGGCGCCGCGGCAGCCGGGTTCGTGAAGCACTGGGCTTGATCGGTCCACATAGGACCGCGTTCAGTCGGCTGTGACGTTTCGGCGGGTGCGTTCGTGCAGGGCGATGCCCGCCGAAACCGAGACGTTCAGCGATTCCGCCGAGCTGATCATCGGGATGGACACCGAGGTGGACGGGATGCCGCGGAAGCCGTCGGACGTACCGGTCTTCTCGCTGCCGAAGAGCAGGGCCAGGCGTTCGTCCTGCTTGCCCAGGTCGTCGACGGTCAGTTCGCCGTCCGCGTCGAAGATCATCAGGGACAGGCCGCTCGCGCGGATGTGCTCGATCGCCTCTTCGCGGGTGGCAAGCACGATCGGCAGGGAGAACACGTAACCGCGGCTGGCGCGGATCAGCCGACGGTCGGCGATACTGCCCAGGTCGCTGTCGACCAGGACGATACCGGCGGCGCCGAGGGCGAAGGAAGTCCGCACGATGGCGCCGATGTTGCCGACGATCTTCACTCCGTCGAGGACCACGAGGTCACCCGTCCGCTGCTGGACGTCACTGAAAGCGCTCGGCCGAGGGACGCGCGCGATGCCGAAGATCTTCGGCTTCCGCTCGCCCTTGAACAGGTGGTTGACGACCGTGGTGTCCATCAGCCGGACCGGCACGTTCCGCTCCGCGCAGGCGGCCAGCAGATCAGCTGGTACGGGCGTGTTTTCACTCCCGTACACCTCGATGAACCCCAGCCCCGCGCCGAGGCACTGCAGGAGCGGCTCGGCGTCCTCGATCAGCGTCGTCTTGATGCTGGACCGCGACGGCTTGGTGACGTCGAGGATCCGCTGCACCGCGGGGTCGGATTTCTCCGTGATGATTTCCAGCTCGGCCATGGCCGGGAGTCTATCCGGCACGGTCCCGGCGGCCCTCGTGCACGGCGGCGCGATCGTCCACTGTGGATTCCCCGGGCCGGGCGAGACGTGGACCACACGATCGGGTCGTGACGATTTCGCGTGCCGGGGGTCTATCTCGGTGTGGGGGAGGGCAAGGCCTCCGCACCGACCTGAGGAGAGATCATGACCGACACGGCCACGAAGAACACGGTTTCCGCTGGTGAGATGGAGAAGCCGGGCACCAGCGCGCTCAGCTCCTCGCACGGGGCGACCACCATCGCGGACACCGTGGTGCAGAAGGTCGCCGGGCTGGCCGCACGCGAGGTCTCCGGCGTGTACGACCTGGGTGGCGGCGCCGCCCGCGCGTTCAGCGCCATCCGCGAGCGCATCCCGGGCGCGTCCGCCTCGGCCGGCCAGGGCGTCTCCGTCGAGGTGGGGGAGAAGCAAGCCGCCGTCGACCTGCAGATCCTGGTGGAGTACGGCGTCTCGATCGCCGATCTCTCCCGCTCGGTCCGCCGCAACGTGATCGGCGCGGTCGAGCAGATGACCGGGCTCGAGGTCGTCGAGGTCAACATCAACGTCTCCGACGTGCACATCCCCGGCGAGGGTGACGACTCCGACGACTCCGGCTCCGCGCCCACCGGCCGCGTGCAGTGAGCACCGACGCCGGCCGCCTCGCCGCCGTCGTGACGGCCCTGCCGGGAGTCGCCGGCCTGCACGGCGGCCGGTTCGGGGAGATCTCGACGTTCGCACCCGGCCGCCGGGTGCGTGGCGTCCGGGTCCGCGACGACCTGGTCACGATCGGCGTCGTCGCCCGGGACGCCGCCGCCGTGCCCGGGCTCGGGGACGAGGTCCGCGCGGCGCTCGGCCCGCTCGGGCGACCCGTCGACGTGTGGGTCGGCGACGTCGCCGACCCAGCCGCTACCACTCGTGAGGAGAACAAGTCGTGAACTCGACCCAACTGGGGCTGCTGACCGGCCTCGCCCTCGGCCTCGCCGCCGCGTTCGGCGGTTTCGGCGCCTTCCTGCTCGTGCTGGTCCTCGGCGCGCTCGGCCTGCTGGCCGGCCGGTTCCTCGACGGCAAGCTCGACCTGTCCCACCTGACCGGCCGCGACCGGGGCTGACCCCGTGACCACCATTGCGCCGGCCGACGACCGCGGCGCGCTCACTATCGCCGACCGCACGGTGCAGCGCATCGCCACGCAGGCGGTGACCGAGGTCGACGGCGCGGACCCGGCCAAGGTGACCGCGCAGGTCGGCGCCGACACCGTGACGCTCGACGTCCGGCTCTCCATCGGCTACCCGCTGCCGGTCGCCAAGACCACGGAGGCCGCGCGCGAGCACCTGCGACGCCGGACGGCCGAGCTGACCGGGCTCGCGGTCTCCCGCGTGGACATCACCGTCACCGCGCTCCCCACCAGCGCGGCCGAACCGAGGAGGGTCCTGTGAAACGCCGACCGCGACGCAGTGCGCCGGCCACGTTGAGCGCGTTGGTGATCCTCGCCGTGTGCGTGCTCGCCGCGGCCGTCTCGGTCCAGCTGCTGCTCGGCGAACGGCCGTGGATCAGCTGCGCGGCGGTGACCGGCTGGCTCCACGGCCAGCACTGGACCGACGTGATCCCGGCCGTCGCGGGCGGGGTGGCGGCGTTGCTCGGCCTGGTCCTGCTGCTCGCCGCCGTCCTGCCGGGACGGGCGAGGGTGCTGCCGCTGCGCGGTGACCTCGACTCCGGGGCCTCGCGGCGCAGCTACCGGTCCACCCTGCGCGCCGCTGCGTCCACTGTGGACGGTGTCAGTGGCGCCAAGCTGAAGCTCGGGCGACGCCGGGTGAAGGCCGTCGTGACCACGGCCCGCACCAGCACCGAGGGGCTCGCCGACGCCGTGCGCACCGCCGTCGAGCAGCGCATCGGCCAGATCGACCCCGTCACCCCGCCGGCCGTGAAGGTCCGGCTCAAGACCTCCGGGAGCGCGTCGTGACCGACCTCAACCGCCCGGCCCGGCTCAACCGCGGCCTGCTCGTGGTGCTGGGACTGGTGCTGCTCGCGGCCGGCGGGTTCGCCGTCGCGACGCACTTCCGGAAGCTCACGCTGCTGCGGCCGGACGCGCCGCTGGTCCCCGGCACCGGCCTGCCGCCGTCGTGGGTGCTGTACGTCGTCGCCGGGGCCGCGATCGTGCTCGGGCTGCTGACGCTGCGGTGGCTCGCCGCCCAGCTCACCCACAAGCCGCGCACGCAGGTCTGGCGCTTCGATACTGACCCGACCGAAGGGACGACGTCGCTCGCCGCGAGCGTGGCCGTCGAGCCGTTCGTCGCGGAACTCGCCGCCTGCCCGGGCGTGCACGACGCCCACGCGACCCTCGCCGGGCCGCCCACCGCGCCGCGCCTGGCGGCGGTGCTGAGCGTCGATCAGGACGGCGACCTGCCGGAGATCCGCCGCGAGCTCGAGTCGACGGTGCTGCCGCGCCTGCGTCAGGCCCTCGACCTGGACGAGCTGCCGGTGACGCTGGAATTCCGGTTCTCCACGAAGACTCGCAGCGCCCGGATTTCCTGAAGGAATCAGCTGACCCGAGGCGGGCGGCGGCGCTTACGACGGCGCTCCGCCACCGCGTCCACGATCCGGCCGAGGCCCCGGCGCTTGGTGACGAACACGATGTCGTCCGGCGGGGCCTCGCGGCGCGCGTGGAACCGCGCCAGCTCGGCCGCGAACGTGTCCGGGTCGCCGCCGAAGTCCGGGTGGTGGGCGCGCACGAGCCGGCGGTAGGCCGACTTCTCGGCCGCCGACCAGTCCCGGCCGGGCCCGTCCTCGCTCATCAGGTCCCCCCGCTGCGTTCCCTCGATGGTAAGCGGCGGTCCGCCGAAATCCGGCCAAGACCCGACCAATCCGTTCCGCCGGCAGGGCCGAATCCCTGGCGAGAGCACACCGCGGCGTCGGAAGACCTGCGGTGTCCCCCCAGATCTTCCGCCCTCGATTCTGTCCACAGTGAACGGAGAATTCCCGTGAAGTCCCTGCGCATCGCCGGTCTCGGCGTCACCGCTGTCGCCGCCCTCGCCCTGTCCGCCTGCGGCAGCAGCACCGGCAGCGGCTCGTCGGCCGGCAGCAACACCCCGGCCCCGGCCGCCCCGATGTCGTCCTCGATGGCCAGCGGCGCCAGTGACGGCGTGACCACCAACGCCGACGTGTTCGGCCCGGCCTGCTCGCAGCTGCCCCAGGGCAGCGCGGCCGGCTCGCTGGACTCGATGGGCCCGCAGCCGGTCGCGTCCGCCGCCTCGACCAACCCGCTGCTGACCAAGCTGGTCGCCGCGGTCAAGGCCACCAACCTGGTCGACACGCTCAACAGCCAGTCCGCGATCACCGTCTTCGCCCCGGCCGACCCCGCGTTCGCCGCACTGGGCGACGCGAAGTTCACCGAGCTGGCGAACAACCCGAGCCAGCTGGCGCCGATCCTGCAGTACCACGTGCTGCCCAAGCGCTACGACGCCAAGGGCCTGGCCGCCGCCGGCGGCTCGGTCACCTCGCTCGACACCGCGGGCGGCCCGCTGAAGATCGAAGGCACCGGCGACAACATGACCGTCAACGGCGCCAAGATCCTCTGCGGCAACATCCCCACCAAGAACGCCACCGTCTTCGTCATCGACAAGGTGCTCACCCCGGGAACCAACAAGAGCTGACCACCAGCGTCCAGCCCGTCGCCCGCCCTCACCGGCCGCGCGACGGGCTTTTCCCTTTCCGGTGGTGAATTCGACGATTCGGTCACGCCTTGTCGTGCTGCGTGCGACCAAGCCGGTGAGTGTGTTGCTCTGATCGGGGGGAAATGGCGGGCGAATAACCGCCGGAATTGGCGACTGCGAGTCGAACCCGTTGTCGCACAACGTAATTATCAGTGGTGAAGTGCTATGCGACCGCTTTGGTGATAGGCCGTGCTCCTCAACAGGGGCGTTGTCGGTGGGGCTAATATCCTGGTCCCGTCATCGAGACTTTGGAGCGGCGAGTACGACCAGTGCCGGACCGAGAACCGAAAACGCGGTTTTTCCGTACTGTCTCCCCATCTATCGGACGCGAGGACTTCAAGCCATGTCGGAACTACTGCCCGCACACCGAGCGCAGCCGCGCCGGACCGCCGTACCGGCCGCGCTCGCGGTGCCGGCGACGGCGGTGGTCATCGGTGCGCTGTGGGTGCTGGTGACGCTCGCGGTGCCCGGGGGCGTGCGGGTGCTCGTCGCGGTTGCGGGCGCCATGACCTGGCTGCTGCTCTGCGGCGCCGTTTTCCTCGCGACGCGTGGCACGGACCGGATCGAGCAGGCCGAGGAACGCGCCCGCCGGGCCGAGGAGGAGGCACAGGCGGCGCAGGCCCGGGCCGGTCTGGCCGACGCCGACCTGGCCCACCTGGTGGACCAGACCATGCCCGCGGTGATCACCCGGCTGCGCGAAGGCACGACGGCCGCCACCGTGTTCAGCTCGATGCCCCGGCCCGGGAACGACGCGCACGAGCGGATCGTCCGGATGCTGGTCGAGGAGATCGCGATCGGCGAGCGGCGCCGGGCGGCGGCCACCGCGGCCTGCGCGAACGCCGCCGGCCGGGTGCAGGCGCTGACCACCAGCATCCTCGGCGACCTGCGCGAGATCGAGAACCGCATCGCCGAGGACATGCTCGGCGACGTGCTGAACGTCGACCACAGCACGGCGCAGGCCGGACGGCTCGCCGACTCGATCGCGGTGCTCACCGGCGCCCGCTCCGGCCGGCGCTGGGCCAAGCCGATCCGGATGGAGAGCATCCTGCGCGGCGCGATGGGCCGGATCGGCGCGTACCAGCGGGTCCGCGTCCACTCCACCAGCGGCGCGGCCGTCGCCGGCTACGCGGCCGAGGACGTGATGCACGCGCTGGCCGAGCTGATGGACAACGCGACCAAGTTCTCCGCGCCGTCCGAGGAGGTCCACGTGTACGTCGAGGACCTGCACAACGGCGCCGTGATCACCATCGAAGACGGCGGGCTGGGCATGAAGCCGCAGGCGCTGGTCCGTGCCGAGAAGGCCGTGGCGTTGCACGAACCGCTTGACCTGACGGCCTTGTCGGGCACCCGGCTCGGCCTCGCCGTGGTCGGCCAGCTCGGCCGCAAGCACCAGCTGCACGTGTTCTTCCGCCCGTCCTCGCGCGGCGGAATCGGTGTGGTCATGCGGATCCCGAACCACCTGATCACGCAGCCGCGGCCGGAGCCGCTGCCCGAGCTCGCGCCCCGGCGCGCGGAGCTGGTGGCCGCCGGAGCGAGCCGCGCGTGGCCGGAGGAATCGCCCTCGGAGCCGCGCGAGCCCGGCTCGCTGCCGAAGCGCCCGCGTGGCCAGACACTGGCCGCGTCGAACCGACAGCTGCTCGCGCCATCCCCCGGCCCGCGGCAGTCCCGTCCGAGCGGTGACAGCGGCGCGCGGTTCGGCGCCTTCCAGCAGAGCCGTACCCGCAAAGCCGCTGCCGATTCGCCGGAGCAGCCGGGCGCGGACGAAGACTGATGCCTGATGCTTTCCCGCTGCCGAACCGGATCCCCCAGATTGGAGCAAGGGGGCTGGAGCCGTCCGGCGCCGCCCCCGGATTCTCGATGAACGCCCAGAACCCGAGCCTGGAATGGCTGCTGGAGAATCTCGTCGGCAACACCCACGGCGCGGTGCACGCGCTGGTGCTGTCCAAGGACGGCCTGAAGCTCTGCCACACCGCCGGGCTCACCGTCGACAAGGCCGACCAGCTGGCCGCGATCGCCGCCGGCGTGCAGGCCCTGTCCCACGGCGCGTCCGCGGAGTTCGGCGACGGCAGCGGCGGCGTGCGCAACTCGATGACCGAGTTCCACGGCGGGATCCTGTTCATCGTCGAGGCCGGCATCGGCGCGCACCTCGCGGTGATCGCCGCCGAGGACGCCGACGTCGGCCTGATCGGGCACAACATGGACGAGCTGGTCGAGCAGATCGGCGCGTTCCTCACCTCGGCGCCCCGGTACGCCCCGGCCGGTCCGACGCCGTGATCAGCCGCGCCGTCGAGGGTGAGGACCCGGACCGGCTCTACACCGTCACCGGCGGGCGCAGCCGCGCCGACGACGTCGAGCTGGACCTGGTCACGCTCATCGTGACCGAGTCCGCGCCGTCGGGCGGGATGCAGTCCGAGCACGTGCGGATCCTGCGGATCGCCGAGCGCCCGACGTCGGTGGTGGAGATCTCCGCCGAGCTGGCACTGCCGGTGAGCGTGGTCAAGATCCTGCTCACGGACCTGCTCGACAGCGGCCGGGTCTCCGCCCGGCACCCCTCCTCGGCCACGGCGAGCGTTTCCATTCCCGACTCCGAATTCCTCAAGAAGGTGCTCGTTGGACTCCGCAACCTCTGAACGCACGACCCGCGCTCCGCTGGCCGCCACGGCGGCGGACGGCCTCAAGATCGTGATCGTGGGCGGGTTCGGCGTCGGCAAGACGACCATGGTCCGCTCGGTCAGCGAGATCCGGCCGCTGAGCACCGAGGAGACGATGACGCAGGCGGGGGTCGGGATCGACCATCCCCACGACCGCCAGGCGAAGACCACCACCACCGTCGCGTTCGACTTCGGCCGGATCAGCCTCGACGAGCGGATGGTGCTGTACCTGTTCGGCGCGCCGGGGCAGGAGCGGTTCTGGTTCCTCTGGGACCGGCTGTTCTCCGGCACGCTCGGCGCCGTGGTGCTGGTGGACACCCGCCGGCTCGAGGACTCCTGGTACGCGATCGACCGCCTCGAGCACCACGGCACGCCGTTCATCGTGGCGCGCAACAACTTCGAGCGCCCGACCCACGATCTCGACGACGTGCGCGGCGCGCTGGACCTGTCCGCCGACGTGCCGCTGATCGACTGCGACGCCCGCCGCCGCGACTCCTCGAAGAACGTGCTGATCGCGCTCGTCGACCACCTCTACTCGCTGTCCACCGCCCGGGAGCACCAGCCGTGACCGATTTCCAGCACAGCACCGGTTTTCCGCAGAACCCGGTGGCCGACCTGGCCTCCGCCGCCGCCGACGAGTTCGTGAAGCTGTACGGGACGCAGTTCCAGGAAGACCCCGCGGCGCTGTACGCGCAGATCCGGCAACAGCACGGCGGCGTCGCCCCGGTGCTGCTCGACGGCGACGTGCCCGCGTGGCTGGTCATCGGCTACCGCGAGATCCACCAGGTGACCAGCGACAACCTGCTGTACCAACGCGATACCCGGCGCTGGAACCAGTGGGACAACGTGCCTTCGGACTGGCCGCTGCTGCCGTACGTCGCGTACAACCCGTCGGTCATGTTCACCGAGGCGCTGGAGCACCGGCGCCGCGCGGGCGCGATCGGCGACGCCCTGTCGGCGGTGGACCAGTTCGACCTGCGCTCGCACTGCGAGCGGATCGCGGACCAGCTGATCGACGCCTTCGCCGGCAGCGGCGAGGCGGACCTGATCGCGCAGTTCGCGATGCAGATCCCGCTGCTCGCGGTCGCCAAGATGTACGGCATGCCGGAGGCGGAAACCCCGGCGCTGGTACGGGATGTGGCGATCTCGCTCGACGTCGGCCCGGACGCGATCCCGGCGTACGGCCGCGTGCAGGAGGCGATGGGACGGCTGCTGGCCGGCAAGCACCAGCGGCCCGGCGCGGACGTGCCGTCGCACATGGTGCAGCACCCGGCGCAGCTCACCGACGCGGAGATCATCCAGGACCTGCTGGTGGTCACGGCCGCGGCGCAGCAGCCGACGGCGAACTGGATCGGCAACACGATCCGGTTGATGCTGACCGACGACCGGTTCGCGATGACGCTCACGGGCGGGCGCGGGAGCGTCGGCGAGGCGTTGAACGAGGTGCTCTGGCACGACACCCCGACGCAGAACTTCATCGGCCGCTTCGCGACGCGCGACACCCAGCTCGGCGGCCGCCGCGTCCGTGCGGGCGACCTGCTGGTGCTCGGCCTGGCCGCCGCGAACGCCGACCCGCACGTGCGCCCGGACCTGGCCGGCGGCGCGCTGGGCAACCACGCGCACATGTCGTTCGGGCACGGCGAGCACGGCTGCCCGCACCCGGCGCCGGAGGTCGCGGAGGTGATCGCCCGGACCACCGTCGAGGTGCTGCTGGACCGGCTGCCGGACCTCTCGCTGTCCGTGCCGGTGGAGAGCCTGGTGTGGCGGCCGTCGATGTGGATGCGCGGGCTGGAATCCCTGCCCGTGACGTTCACACCGACTTACGTGGCCAGCCCGGCGGACTCGTTTTCCGGCGCCTTCAGCTGGGCGTGAACCGGACCGGCAGCGAGGCCGGGCCACGGGTGAACACGCCCTTCTCAACCGGCGCCGCGCCCTCGTCCAGGCGCAGGTCCGGCATCGCGTCGAGCAGTTGCGCGACCCCGACCTCGATCTCCGACTTGGCCAGCAGCGCGCCGACGCAGAAATGCCGTCCCAGCGCGAAGGACAGGTGGCTCGCCGCCGCGGAGAACGCCGTCTCGGTCGGCAGGTCTTCGCGGAAAATGTCGAACGCGTCCGGGTTCGAGAACCGCCGCGGGTCGCGGTTGGCCGCGCCGATCAGGCAGGTCACGGTGCTGCCCGCGGGGATCGGCTGCCCGGCGATCTCGATGTCCTCGGCCGGCTGGCGCATGATCATGTGCACCGGCGGCGTGTGGCGCAGCGTTTCGGCGAACGCCTTGGGGATCAGCCCGTGGTCGTTGCGGACCGCGTCCAGCTGCTCGGGATGGGCGAGCAGATTCCGGAACAGGCTGGAGATGGCCTTGTCCGTCGTCTCGCCGCCGGCGGCGAGCAGCAGGCTGCAGAACGCCTTGATGTCCTCGTCGCTCATCGAGGTGCCGTCGACCTCGGCCGCGCAGAGGGTGGACAGCAGGTCGTCGCCGAGGTTTTCCCGCCGCTGCCGGATGATCGGGATCAGGTAGGCGGCCAGCTCCTCGCGCGTGCGCATCCCGGCCGCGGCGATTTCGGGGTCCTGGCTGAGGTTTCCGAGGAAGGCGATGATCGAGGTGTACCAGATCTGGAAACGCTCGTGGTCGCTTTGGTCCAGTCCCAGCATGTCCACGATCACGTTGATCGGGAAGTGCCGCGCGTAGTCCTCGACCAGGTCGGCGTGCCCGCGGTGGCGGAACCCGTCGATCAGCCGGGCCGAGTTGCGTTTGATCACCGGCAGGAACTTCTGCTCCAGCTCGCTGCCGCGGAACGCGGGCACGACCAGCGCCCGGCGGATCGAGTGCTCGCGCCCGCTCATCTGCAGGATCGTGCGCCCGTGCGCGGGCTCGAGCTGCCAGCCGTAGTTGTCGGTGGTGAAAACGGGTTCGCGGAACGCCCTGGCCACGTCGTCGTACCGGGAAACGATGTAGCTCTGCATGCCTTCGTGCCAGATCAGCGGCTCGTCCTCGAGCATGATGTCGTACGCGGCATACGGGTCGGCGGCGAATTCCGGGGAAAGCAGGTCCGGCGCGTGACGTGCCGTGGTCATGAAGCTCCCTCGCTCGGGCGGTGGAGCAGCCAGGTTATCGATCGGGGTTGCCGCCGGGGGAGAAGTTCAGGCCATCGGACGAGCGCACTGGGCCAGGTGGATTACGGATTCCGTGGCCGTTGTCTGCTGTCGGTGGTCGTGGCGGCTCTGAGGCTCACTCACGCGGGCCAGGTCACGTACCGGCGTCGAGCGAGTGACAGTCCGACGCCAAGACGGCCGGAGGCATAACAGCGGGCCCGGCCCCGGCGATTTGTCGACATCGGCGAACGAGAGCGAGGACGCTGATGTCGATCTACCGGCGGACCAGCGTGCGGCTGGGGCCGTTGCAAGTACGAGTCTCCGCTTCGGGAATCGGTGCCACCGCAAGGATTCCGGGCCTTCGGGTGGGCGCGGGGCCGCGCGGCGGTTTCATGCGGGTGGACACCGCGGGCGTGCGTTATCGGGCCACCACCACCGGGCACCAGTCACCGGTGCTGGTGGGGCCGCGGGTCGAAGTGCCGGTGGTGACGACGGACCTGACCGGGGCGCGCGCGGAGGCGTTGTCCGACGCCGATCCGGCCACGCTCGTCGGCCAGCTCAACACGGCTTCGCACGCCCATCGCCTGTGGCCCTGGGCCTTGCTGGGCTCGCTGCTGCTCATGGCCGCGACGCCGTGGCTGCTGATTCCCGGCGCGCTGCTGACGGTCTGGCTCTTCTGGCGGGACCAGGTGCGTCGCGCCGTGGTGGTGTTCTACGAGGTCGACGGCCCGGCTCAGGACCGGTTTCAGTTGCTGCTCAAGGAATTCGGCCCGGTGTGCCAGGCGTCGGGGGCCTGGCACGTGCTCGCGCGGGGCGCGCTGCACTCCACCCACCAGCGCAAGGTCAACGCCGGGGCGGGGCACCTGATCCACCGCCGTCCGCTGCGGCGCGACCTGCGGGGACCGGTGCACCTGCGGACCAACGTCGCCGTCCCGTCACTGCAATCGGCCGAGCGCTCGGTGTACTTCCTGCCGGACCGCGTCCTCCTGCGGGACGGCAGCACCTACGCCGAGATGCCGTACAGCGGCATCACCGCGACGTGGTCCGAGCAGTGGTTCATCGAGGACGGCGCGATTCCGCCCGACGCGCAGCGGGTCGGCACCACCTGGAAGTTCGCGAACCTGAGCGGCGGGCCCGACCGGCGGTTCAAGAACAACCGCCGGCTGCCGATCCTGCGTTACGCCGACGTCCGGCTGACCGGCGCCGGCGGGTTCACCGTGCTGTGGTCGTTCTCCACCCTCGCCTCAGCCCAGGCGCTGGCCGACGCGGTCAGCCGCCTGAAGTGGTGAGTTCCGCCAGCGAATCCCGCAGCTTCCCGGCCACCTCGACCGGGCGCCGGGTCTCCCGGTCGACGAACACGTGCACGAAGTGGCCCTCCGCGACCAGCAGGTCTTCGGCCGAGTCCGCGTACATGCCGATCTCGTAGCGCACGCTGGAGCGGCCGAGGTGGGCGACGCGCAGCCCGATCCGCAGCGACTCCGGGAAGGAAACCGAAGCGTGGTACGCGCAATGCGATTCCACGCAGAGCCCGATCACCTCGCCGCCGGTGATGTCCAGGCCGCCGCGGCTGATCAGCCAGGTGTTGATCACCGTGTCCATCAGGGAGTAGTGGACGACGTTGTTCACGTGCCCGTAGACGTCGTTGTCCTTCCAGCGCAACGGAACCGTCTGCCAGTGCGGGTAGCCGCTCACCACAGCTCCACCGAGGCGCGCAGGATCGCGGCGAGGTCTTCTTCGGTGGCTTCGCGCGGGGCGGTCGCCAGCAGTCGTTGCTGCTTCAGGGTTCCCGGCACCAGGGAGTCCACATCGGACTCAGAATAGCCGACGGCGCCGAGGCCCGGCGGGATGCCGATCTCGCGCATCAGATTGATCAGCACCGCGGGCAGGTGGCCGGCGTCGTCGCCGTTCCACTGGAAGTCCGGGGCGAGCAGGCGGGCGACGCGCAGGTGCCGTTCGGGCGCCGCTTCGAAGGTGAAGCGGAACGCTGCCGGCGCCGTCAGCGAAACCGCCATGCCGTGCGGGACCATGGCTTCGTCACCGGGGTAACCCTCGGGGTGGAAGTCACGGACCTGGCCCGCGATGGGGTACGCGTTGGCGTGCGGGATGTGCACGCCGGCGTTGCCGAAGCCGAGGCCCGCGAACGTCGCGGCCAGCGCCATCGCCTCGCGCGCCTTGAGGTCCGACCCGTCGCGGACGGCCGCGGGCAGCGCCCAGGAAAGCAGTTCCAGCGACTTCTCCGCGAACATGTCCGCCAGCGGGTTCGCGCCGCAGTACGGCACCCGCTCCTCGGGGCGCTTGCGCGCGAAGTCCGTGTACGCCTTGGCGGTGTAGCTCTCCGCCGCGTGGCACAGGATGTCCATGCCGCTCGCGGCCGTCACGCCGGCGGGCTGCGAAACCGTCAGCAGCGGGTCGACGACCGCCAGCGTCGGGCGGAGCCGCAGGTGGCTGATGCCGCTCTTCACCCGCATCGACAGCACGTCCAGCACGCACACGGTGGTGCTCTCGGAGCCGGTGCCGGTGGTGGTCGGCACCGCGACCAGCGGCTTCAGCGGACGGGCGGGCGCGCGGCCGCCGCCGACCGGCGCGTTCACGTAGTCCATCAGCTCGCCGTCGTTGCTGGTCAACAGGTTCGCGGCCTTCGCCGTGTCGATGCTGGAGCCACCGCCGACCGCGACGAACGCGTCGTACGGCCCGGAGCCGCGCGCGAAGTCGACCGCCTTCTGCATGCTGACGTCCGTGGGCTCGACGTGGACGCCGTCGAAGACCTCGGCCTCGATGCCGTAGCCGGCGATCCCCGTCGCGATCCGCTCCGGCCAGCCGGTGGCCGCGACCACCGGGTCGGTCACGATGAGCACGCGACGGGCGCCGTACTGCGTGAGGTCGTAACCGATCTCTTCGCTGGCGCCAGTGCCGTACTTGAGCGCAGGGGCGCCATACGTGAAAACAGTTTCGTGTTCCGGTGACGTCAAGACAGCGGTCCTCGCTTCCGTGCACGGGGCGGCCAAAGCGGACATTCGGCCGATTCTCGTGGTCATTACCGGAAGATCACTTGACTCCGGTCAACAGTGCCGCCCTAAGCTCTCCTCATTAGATACCAAGTAGGGGCGACCGTCGCCCAGACGGCCGTGCGCATCCTGATCGAGGCACACGTGCGTCGGGTGTACGCAGTGGCCGGCGAGTCGTTCCTGCCGTTGCTCGACGCGCTGCAACGCGAGCGCGAAATCACGCTGGTCGCGGCGCGGCACGACTCTGGTGCCGCGTTCATGGCCGAAGCCGAGGGCAAGCTCACCGAGCGCCCCGCCGTGCTGCTCGCGAGCCGCGGCCCGGGTGCGGCGAACCTGGTCATCGGCGTCCAGACGGCCTACCAGGACGAGACCCCGATGGTCGTGCTGCTGGAGACGCCGGCGCTGGACCGCGTGACCGCCGGCGAGCTGCCGACTTCCGATCTCACGGCGATGTTCGAGTCCATCTCGAAGTGGTGCGTGCGCGCCGAGGACCCGGACGGCGTGCCCGGGCTGGTGGCCGAGGGCCTGACCCGCTCCCGCGAGGGACGGCCGGGCCCAGTCGTGATCGGGGTGCCCAGCGACGCGTGGGGAGTGCCGTACGACTCGGCCAAACCGGTCGCGACCGTGCGCCCGCCCGCCACCGGGACGCTGGGCCGTTCGGCCGAAGCCGTGGCCGGGCTGGTCGACGAGGCGCGCTATCCGGTGGTGATCGTCGGCGGCCGGGCGCGTTCGGCGCGGGACGAGCTGATCGCCGTCGCGGACGAGCTCTCCCTGCCGGTTTACAACGCTTTCCGCAGGCAGGACGCCTTCCCGGAGACGCATGAGCGGTACGCCGGGCACCTCGGGCTCGGCATCCCGGCGCGGCAGCTGGACGCCCTGGAACGCGCGGACGTCGTGCTCGCGCTGGGCACCCAGCTCGACGAGGTGACCACCCAGGGCTACCGCTACCCGACGTCGCAGCAGACACTGGTCCTGGTCGGCACCGGCATCGACGCGCAGCGCCGCCGCGGCCTGACCTTCCGCGTCGACGCCGAGGTGGAGCCGTTCCTGCGGGAGCTGCGCGCGGTCGCCACCCCGCGCACGCGCCGGGCCTCGGCGGCCAACGCGGCCGTGCACACGTTCATGACGCCCCCCGACACCAGCGGAAACAGCCGCGTCCATCCCGTGGACGTGGTCCGCGCGCTGCGTAAGCTGGCTCCTGAAGACACCATCGTGACCAGCGACGCGGGCAACTTCGCGCAGTTCATGCACCGTTACTGGTGCTTCACGGCGCCGCGCAGCCAGCTCGGCCCCAGCAACGCGGCGATGGGCTACGCCGTGCCCGCGGCGGTGGCGGCCAAGCTGGCGGAACCGCGCCGGTCCGTCGTCGCCATGGTCGGCGACGCCGGCACCCTGATGACCGGGCAGGAGATCGAGACCGCCGTCCGCTACCGCGCGCCGGTGATGGTGGTGGTGTTCCAGAACGGGCTCCACGGCGCGCTCGCGATGCACCAGGCCCGCACCCACGGGCGGCTTTCGGGCGTGACGATCCCGTTGACGGACTTCGCCTCCTGGGCGCGCGGCCTCGGCGCGGCCGGGTACACGGTGGACGATCGGGAGGAGCTGGAGCCCATCATCGCCAGCGCACTGGTCCGGCAACGGCCGTGTGTGATCGACGTGCGAACGGATCCCGACGTGGTGACGCCGGACGTCCGGCTCAGCGGCCTGCTCGGCGCCGTCCGCCCACCGGATGGCCGAGGGCAGTGATTCTTCTTTCGTGGCACCTGAAGAAACGCCGGAGGAGTTCAGTAGCCGTCGCCGGGCGGCTCAGGTAACCTGGCGGTGTTCCGGGAGTTCGCGGGAACTCGACTGGAGCATCACTTTTTGGCCGTTGCAAGCGCTGGCCGATCCAGGCGGAAACGCCGGTTTCTGTCGGTGCCCGATGGCATCATCGCGGTCATCGGCCCGCCCGAAGCGCGGGCCGGGAACGAGGGGAGTTTCGATATGGCCGACAAGAACCACGCACGCGAGGCGAGTCAGGTCTCCGGTGTCGTGCCGGTGCTGTTCAGCGCCAGCGCGGAGGCCCACGACGTCGCCGTCGTGTCCGCCGACGAGAGCCCGAGCTGGCGCTCCCCGTTCGGCGCCGACGGCGAGCTGCGGCCGGCCAGCGGGGAGTAGTCGACACGGGCCTGACCTGGGGCTTCGCGCCTTGGGGGTCCGGCCTGGGGTTTGTGATCCGGGGTTTGCCGGCGATCCGCCTGAGTTTGGGCTGTGGTTGGCAGGCGGACTTGGGATTGGCGCGGACGAGTATTCCGGTTCCGGGGCTTGTGGTTAACAGCCTGTTTCCGGAGTTCGTGGTCTGGTCCAGTCTGGGATCAGTGGCGGGTGGAAGTGACTCGTTTCGCCGGGTAGGTGCGCGTGCATAAGTGCGCGCTGCGGCTGGTGTGGCGAAAGATCCTTCCGGCGCGGCCATCGCACGTGGCGGCATGGCGCAAGCCTCTGATCTACGTGACCTGATCTACGTGACCGACGATCGCGCCGTGATTGGCGATCGATTGCGGCCACTGATCGATTGCAAGCGGCAATTCGCAGTGAGCGGCGACCACTCCGCGGCGAGGACTCGCGTCCGCATGGCCCGAGATCGCGCTGCTGGCCTGGACTTGCGTCCGCGTTGCCGGTGATCGTGCTGCCCGGCTGGGACTTGCGGCCGGCGAGCCGTGCTGGAAGACCCGTGCGGTGTGGCGAATGTGTTGGCCTGCGCCAGAAAAGTGCAACCGAGTCGCTCGGGCGCGTCGGAAAGCGGTCCAGGGCAGGTCGAGCGCGTCGGACCGGGGCAGCCATACCCAGCCAGCCCGAGTCGGAGGATCCCGCCCGGGCGTGTCGTGGTGCGGTGAAAGGCATCGGCTGGGCGGGAGCGCCGAGCAGCAGTGGCGGGCAGGAGCGGCGAGTAGGGGTGCCGAGCGGGAGTGCCGAGTAGGGGCCGCCGCCGCGAAAACCCTGTCCCAGCGGCATCTTCGCAGCTCGGCCGTCCAGAGTGGCCGGTGTGGCGCATGGCACCACTCCTGGTTCCGGAGAGCCGGGTTGTCCGCCCCGCGGCGGCTGTGCTTTACTTCAATCGGTCTCGATTTTGTGTTCGTGATGAGTCACGCTCGCAGAACTCAGCGGGCGTAGTGTCTCCTCGCCGAGGAAGCAAACCGTTCCGGCTGTGACCCGGGATGCTGATGTGGCTTCCTGTTTTTGGTGTTATGTATGGAGATTTTTGATGACTCAGGGCACTGTGAAGTGGTTCAACTCCGAGAAGGGGTTCGGCTTCATCACCCCCGACAACGGTGGCGGCGACGTCTTCGTGCACTACAGCGAGATCCAGGGCAACGGCTTCCGTTCCCTCGATGAGAACGCGCGCGTCGAGTTCGAGATCGGCCAGGGCGCGAAGGGTCCGCAGGCCACGTCGGTCAGCGTTATCTGACCCACGTACTTCGAGAAGGGGCCGTCACCCGTCATGGGTGGCGGCCCCTTTCGCGTCCCGCCCCACCCGCGTCTCACGATGCGGATCCCCTTGCGGCACAACGGTCTTCGTGCCTCGCGGCTGAGGGCCTATCGCCCGATCGTGGGACCCGGGGGTTTCGTAGGCTGCGCCCCATGATCGAGCACGGATACACCGTTTCCGGAATGTCTTGTGGCCACTGTGCACAGTCGGTCACCGAAGAGCTGAGCGCGGTGCCTGGCGTCACGGAGGTCTCCGTCGACGTCGAGACGGGGCGCGTCACCGTGAAGAGCACCGAGGCCCTCGCCGAGGACGCCGTGCGCGCGGCCGTCGAGGAGGCCGGTTACACCTACGAAGGCACCGCTGCCCTCGTTTCCTGAAACCCGCCGCGCCAAGCCCTCCGTGCGACCTCGCGTCCGCGCCCGATGCTGGGCCGTCTGGGTGAGAGCCCGGCGTGCAACCCGTTGCAACCCTTCCCTCACGGTGCAGCACAGGGTCTGCTGAACCGGCACAGGCCGGACGAGGAGGAGCAACTGGTGGGCGAAGCCGTGGCGGGCATTGTCGCGAACCCGGCGTCGGGGCGGGACATTCGGCGGCTGGTGGCGCACGCTTCGGTGTTCCCGACGGCGGAGAAGGCCAACATGGTCCAGCGGCTGCTGGCCGCGTTCGCCGTGACCGGGGTCGGGCGCGCGCTGGTGTCCACGGACCTCGGCGGCATCTCCGCCGCCGTGCTGCTCGCGCTCGGGCGCGGCGGGCAGTGGCCGGACGTCGAGTTCTGCACCAGCGACCCGCTCACCGGCACCGCCCAGGACACCGCGAACGCCGTGCGCCGCATGGTCGACGCGGGGGCGAGCGTGATCGTCTGCCTCGGCGGCGACGGGACCGCCCGCGTCGCCGCGCAGGCCTGCGGAGACGTGCCGCTGCTGGCGCTTTCCACCGGCACCAACAACGCGTTCCCGCAGACGCGCGAGGCCACCGTCGCCGGGCTCGCGGCCGGGCTGCTGGCGACCGGGCAGGTGGACGCCGACCTCGTCACGACCCGGGTCAGCAAGCTCGAGGTGGTCACGAAGGCGCGGCGCGAGATCGCGCTCGTCGACGTCGCCGTGACGATGAGCCAGCACGTCGGCGCGCGGGCGCTCTGGGACCCGGCCGCGCTGACCGAGCTGTACTGCGTTTTCGCCGAGCCGGACGGCATCGGCCTTTCCAGCATCGCGGGCCAGCTCTGCCCGAGCCCCCGCTCCAGCCCCGACGGCGTGGCCCTCAAGCTCGGCCCGGTCGGCGTCACCCCGCACGTCGTGCACGCGCCGATCGCGCCCGGCCTGGTCAAGCCGGTCGGCGTCCGCGGCTGGGGCGTGCTGCAGCCGGGCGTGCGGGTGGACCTCGCGGCGGCCGGCGGGGTGATCGCCGTGGACGGCGAACGCGAGATGGAGCTCAAACACGGGGAGAGCGCGTACGTCGAGCTGCGGTCCGACGGGCCGTGGTGCGTCGACGTGCGCTCGGTGATGGCCGAAGCGGCGCGCCGGGGCTTGCTGCGCACCACTTCCGAGCGCGAGCCCGGCCCGGAGCGCCGAGGCTGAAGCCCGCCAAAGCAGTCACCGAAGTCACGGATGCTTCCGATCACGCGGCGCACACAGGCACACTGACCGCGGGGCGGGGAGCGGCCGGTGGACTAGGAGCGGTGGTTGGACCAGGTGCACCTCGAGGCAGCGCTGCCGATCGGGGCGGACCCCCGTCAGCATGCGCGGACCCTCGCCCAGCTGCACGAAGCCGCGGTGACCGGCGAGGCGCTGCCCACCCGTCCGCGGTCCGTGATCGGCGCTTCCTGGCAACGGGTGCGGCGGCACGGCGTCGACCCGGACCGGGGAAGGCCGATCGCCGTGCTCGGCCCCGAGCGGCTTGAGGAACGGCGGCGCGAGAGCGGGCTGGCGCCGTTGCTGCCGTTGCTGCGCGGCGGCCTGATCAGCCTCGCCGAGCAGGCCGCGCACATCATGGTCGTGGTCGACGCCGGCGGGCACATGCTCTGGCGTGACGGCAGCGTCGCGGTCCGGCGGCGCGCCGACGGCATCGGGTTCGTGGAGGGCGTCGACCTGCAGGAGCAGTCCGTGGGCACCAACGCGCCCGGCACGGCGCTGATCGCGCGGCGGCCGATCCAGGTCTACTCCGCCGAGCACTACGTCCGCGCCCAGCACGACTGGACCTGTGCCGCCGCGCCGTTGCGGGACCCTCGCGACGGCCGCCTGCTCGGCGCCGTCGACCTTTCCGGCCCCGCGTCCACGGTGCACCCGAACACCCTCTCGCTCGTCGACGCCGTCACCCGGCTGGCGGAATCGCAGCTGCGGACCGAGCACCTCGGTGAGCTGCAACGGTTGCGCGGCTTCGCCGTGCCGGCGCTGGCAAAAGTCCCCGGCCGTGCGCTCGTGACCGACGCGCACGGCTGGATCGCCGCCGCGTCGGGCCTCGCGCCGGCGGACCGCGTCGCGCTGCCCTCGTCCACCGCGCCGGGCCGGACCTGGTTGCCCGCCTACGGTTCTTGCCTGCTGGAGCCGTTGCCCGGCGGCTGGCTGATCCGGTTGACGGACGACGAAGAGCCGCTGCCCGCGCGAGTCGAGCTGGACGTGCGCGTTGCCGGTGAACCGGTGCTGACGGTGTCCGGCGCGTCCGGCCAGTGGACGTGCCGAGTGTCGCCGCGGCACGCGGAACTGTTGTACGTCTTGGCTTCCCACCGAAACGGCCGCAGCGCTTCGCAGCTTTCGCTGGCCCTGTTCGGCGACCCGGGCCGTGCGGGCACTGTTCGTGCGGAGATTTCGCGGCTGCGCCGGATCGTCGGCGGAATCGTGGCCGGCCGCCCGTATCGCTTCGCGGACAACCTGGAAGTCCTGGTACTGCGCCCGTCGGCGGTGGGCTGATCCGCCGCCGGCGGAGATCACGTGCTGATGACACCTGACGGGTGTGGTGGCTGCTGTCCGGGTGACCGGCTACCTTCACCGGGTGGCGTACGGGGAGGAACGGGGATGACCAGCACTGTGGCGCGGCCGGACACGGCAGCGGGTTCGCCAGGGCCGGGGGCGCCCCCGCCGGACGAGCCGGGGGGCCGCAGCGGGGTCGCCGGGCTGCTGGAGCTGCCGGGCCAGGCGGTGCGCGCGGTGGTCAAGTCCGCGGCGACCACCCCGGGCCGGCTCTCGGTGATCGCGGTCGGGCTGGTGCTGCTGTCGCTGGTGGCCGGGCTCGTGGCGACGTTGTCCGCGCAGAACAAGGACGACACCATCAGCGGCCTGATCGACCACCGCGAACCGCTGGCCGTGGCCGCGCAGCAGGTGTTCCGCTCGCTGTCGGACGCGGACGCGACGGCGGCCAGCGCCTTCCTCTCGGTCGGCACCGAACCGCCCGCGCTGCGCCAGAAGTACGAGCAGGACATCGCGGAAGCCGGCTCGGCGCTGGCGAAGTCGGCGTCGGACACCGCGGGGGTCGGCGACGCGGCCCAGCAGGTCGACATCCTGAACCAGAAGATCCCCGTCTACACCGGGATCGTGGAGACCGCACGGGCGAACAACCGGCAGGGCTTCCCTTCGGGCGCTTCGTACCTGCGCGAGGCTTCGCAGCTGATGCGCACGACGATCCTCCCGGCGGCGCAGGCGCTCTACACTGCGGACACCACGAAGCTCTCCGACGAGCAGGACGCCAGCACCAGCTTCCCGTGGGCGGCCGTGGCGCTCCTGCTGGCGCTCGTGGCGGCGTTGGTGCTCACGCAGATCTACCTCACGCGCCGGACCAACCGGGTGCTCAACATCGGCCTGCTGGTCGCGACCGGCGCCGTGGTCCTTTCGCTCCTCTGGGGTGGGGTCGCGCTGGTCATCCAGGGCACCCTCGTCGCGGCCGGGAAGACGGACGGCACCTCCCAGGTCGACGTGCTCGTGCGCGCGCGCATCGCCGCGCTGCAGGCCCGCGCCGACGAGACCCTCACGCTCGTCGCGCGCGGCGACGGCGCCACGTACGAGCAGCAGTTCATCAAGCTCGCCGTCCAGCTCGTCGGCCCGGACGGCACGAGCGGGCTGCTCGGCAAGGCGCGCGACCTCGCCATCGGCACGCCGGGGCAGCAGAAGATCGAGGCGGCCGAGCAGGCCGCGCGCGACTGGTCGCTGGCCCACATCCAGGTGCGCAAACTCGACGACAGCGGCCAATACCAGGAAGCCGTCGACTTCGCCACCAGCGTGAGCAAAGACAGCGCGGCCGCGGCTTTCCAGCGCCTCGACGCCAACCTGCAGGACGCCATCGACGTCTGCAGGCAGGAGTTCCTCGATGACACCCGCAGTGGCGAGAACGCGCTGACCGCGCTCGCCCCCGGGGTCGGCGTCCTCGCGGTGCTCGCCGCCGCCGGGGTGACCGTCGGCGTCAGAGAGAGATTGAGGGAGTACCGGTGAGCAGGTCGCGTCACTTCGTCCGGGCGGCCGTGCTGGCCGTGGTCGCGGTTCTGGCCACAGCCTGCGGGGCGGCGCAAACGCCGGTGGACCCGGCCCGGGTGACTGACGCGGCCTGGCCCCAGCCCGCGGACGTCGGCGGCCCCGACAAAACCGCCGGCGGCGACATCGACACCAGCTGCGACCCGCTCAAGAGCCTCGCACCGTCGGGCACGAACGTCGGCACGGGCACGACGATGGCGAAGATCCTGGCCCGCGGGAAGCTGATCGCCGGGGTGGACCAGACCACGTACCTGTTCGGCTTCCGGAACACCAAGACGGGCAACCTCGAGGGCTTCGACATCGACATGGTCAACCAGATCGCGGCCGCGATCTTCGGTGCGGCCGAGGGGCACGTGCAGTTCCGCGCGATCCCTTCGTCGCAGCGCGAGCAGGTGCTCAAGAGCCACCAGGTGGACGTCGTGGTCCGGACCTACAGCATCACCTGCGAGCGCAAGAAGGACGTGCAGTTCTCGTCGGTGTACTACGTGGCGGGGCAGAAGATCCTGGTGCCGAAGTCCTCGAAGGTCACCTCGCTGGCCGACCTCTCGGGCAAGCGGGTCTGCGCGGCCAAGCAGTCGACGTCACTGGCGAAGATCGCGACCGACCCGGCCAAGCCGGTGGCCGTTTCGGTGGACAACTGGTCGGACTGCCTGGTGATGCTCCAGCAGGGCCAGGTCGACGCGGTGTCCACGGACGACACCATCCTCGCCGGCATGGCCGCCCAGGACCCGACGGTGAAGGTCGTCGGCGACCCGATGACGCAGGAGAACTACGGCATCGGCATCCCCAAGGACCAGGACGACATGGTGCGCTTCGTCAACGGCGTGCTCGACCAGGTCCGCACCAGCGGGGCCTGGCAGACGAGCTACCAGAACTGGGTCGGCAACCGGCTCGGCCCGGCCCAGCCCCCGCAGCCGCAGTACCAGTAATGGCGGTGTGACGGCCCCGCACGGCGCACCAGACTAGGATCAATGGCGGACTTTGCCGCGGGGGATCTCGGGAGGTAGTTGTGTCGGAGGAGCCGCGCCGTCCTCGGCACGCAGCGCCGGACGAGAACGGAGGCGCCGAGCCGCCGTCCCCCTCGTCGCCGCAGCCGCCGTCGACGCCGCCGTCCTGGACGCCGCCGCCCCCGGTCCACTGGGCCACCCCCGAGGCGTCTTCGTCTGGGCGCCTGACACCGCCGGAACCGGACCCCTCCTTTCCCGACTCGCCGACGCTGTTCCACGGCGTGGTCCAGCGGCAGGGGGGTGGGGCTTCGCAGCAGCCTGGACAGGGTGGACAGCCTGGGCAGCCCGGACAGGGTGGGCAGGTTCCGCCGGGAGCTTCCGGTCAGGCCGGAGCCGGCCAAGCTGGTTCCGGCCAGGGCGGTCAGGGTGGTCCAGGCCAGACTGGTTCCGGCCAGCCGCCGCTTGGCGGCCCGGGGCAGGGACAGCCGTCGCAGGGCGGCCAGGGCTACCCGCAGCAGCCGGGCCAGGCGCCGCAGGGTGGTCAGGGCCAGCCGCAGAGCGGGCCGGGTCAACAGCAGGGCGGCCAGGGGCAGCCGCAGAGCGGGCCCGGACAGCGGCAGCCGGGACAGTCACCCTGGACGCGGTCCCAGCAGCAGGGGCAGCCGTTCGCGCAGCAGCCGCCCTCGCAGGGGCAGCCGTATCCGCCGCACCTCCAGTCGCCGCAGTCCCAGTCGCAGGGGTATCCGCCGCAGAGCCGGACCGGTCAGCAGCGGCACCCGGGCCAAGGCGCACCCGGCCAGGGCTCAGCCGGTCAAGGCGCGCCCGGTCAAGGTGGTCCGAACCAGGGCCAGTCCGCTCACCCGAACCAGGCGCCCGCCGCGGGGCAGTCGCCCGGCACCAGTCGTGGCCAGGCGCCGAATCAGGGCGCCGGGCAGTCACAAAGCGCCGGGCAGTCGCAAGGCGGCGGGCAATCGGCGGCTTCCGGCCAGCCGGGTACCCAGGGCCAGTCCTCGTCGGCTGAGCCGGGGAAGTCCGCGAGCGCGGGGCAGGGCGCCTCGCCCAGCCGGCCGTCGGCGGGGAGCCAGCCGAGCCAGTCCGGTCAGCAAAATCAGCCCGGCCAGCCCGGGCAAGCCGGTCAGAACCACCCCGGCCAATCCGGTCAGCAAAACCAGTCCGGCCAGCAAAGCCAGGCTGGGCAGCAAAACCAGTCCGGCCAGCAAAGCCAGGCTGGGCAGCAAAACCCGTCCGGCCAGCAGAGCCAGCAAAACCGGCCGAACCAGCGCCCCCAAGCCGTAGCCGGAGCGGAAGACCCCACCCGCCCGCCAGGTGACCTCGCCCCGGTGATCCTGCCGCAGTCGCAGCAGCCGGTGGCGCCCGTGGATCCGGCGGCGCCGATGCCGACCAGCGTGCTGGCCAGTCCGGCGCCCGCGACGCAGAGCATCATGCCGCCGGCGCCGCGCGTTTCGCCCGGGAACGGGGAGCTGCCGAATCCCGGCACGGACAGCGTTCTGCCGCAGCAGGACAGTGAGGGGCACGGCACCGGGTCGCGCAGCGTCGGCACCGGGACGGGTACCGGGACCGGCAGCGGCAGCACCGGGGGCACCGGCTCGTTCCCCGGCACGTCGCGGCGCACGGGCACGCGCGGGTCCCGCCGGTCGCGGCGCGGGCGGCTCGGCGCGGGGCTCATCGACGTTCCGCCCGTGCCCTATCGCGACCCGTCGACGGCCGTGCTCGCGAATCCCGTCGTCTCCGAGGAGAAGCGGTACTGCAGCAATTGCAGCGCGAAAGTGGGCCGGGCCAAGGGTTCCACGCCCGCTTCGCCCGAGGGCACCTGCGAGAAGTGCGGCACCGCGTTCTCGTTCCTGCCGAAGCTCCAGCCCCACGAGCTGGTCGGCGGCCAGTACGAGGTGCTCGGCGCGCTCGCGTACGGCGGGCTCGGCTGGATCTACCTGGCGCAGGACCACAACGTCAGCGACCGCTGGGTCGTCCTCAAAGGCCTGATCGACACCGGTGACGCCACGGCCATGGCCGCCGCCGCCAACGAGATGCGGTTCCTGGCCGAGGTCGAGCACCCGAACATCGTCAAGATCCACAACTTCGTGCAGCACCCGGACGCGCAGACCGGCACCTCCGTCGGCTACATCGTGATGGAGTACGTCGGCGGCCAGTCGCTGCGGCAGCTCGCCCTGCAGCACCACCGCGAGAGCAAGCGGCCGGAGCCGCTGCCGATCGGCCAGGTCATCGCGTACGGGCTGGAGATCCTGCCCGCGCTCGGCTACCTGCACGGCCAGGGCCTGCTCTACTGCGACCTCAAGCCCGACAACGTGATCCAGACCCACGAGCAGCTCAAGCTGATCGACCTCGGCGCCGTCCGCCGGGTCGACGACTACGAGAGCCCGCTGTTCTTCACCACCGGTTACAGCGCGCCGGAGCTGGCGAAGCAGGGCGCGTCGATCTCCTCGGACCTCTACACGGTCGGGCGCACGCTCGCGGTGCTGAGCTTCGAATTCTCCGGCTACACCACCAAGTACAAGTCCACGATCCCCGGCCCCGACGTGGTGCCGCTGTTCGCGTTGTTCGGCTCGTACTACCGGTTCCTCAAGCGCGCGACGCACGCGGACCCGGACCGCCGGTTCATCGCGGCCGAGGACATGGCCGACCAGCTGACCGGCGTGCTGCGCGAGATCATGGCGCTCGGCACGAACAAGCCGCGGCCGGCGGCGTCGACGGTGTTCGGGCCGGAGAGCCGGACGTTCGGCGTGCACCTGGTGGTGCCGGAGCAGGGCGCGAGCGTGCCGCTGCCGGACGCCGCCGAGGTGGTCGCCGGCCTGCCGATCCCGCAGGTCGACACCGACGACCCGGCCGCGGGCGTGCTCGCCACGACCACGGCGCTCGACCCGCGTGAGGCCATCGAGGCGCTCGCGACGGCGCCGCGCGAGTCCATCGAGGTGCGGCTGCGGATCGTGCGCGCACGGATCGAGCTGGGCGAATTCGTTGAGGCGCAACGGCAGCTGCAGGCCGCGCAGTACCTGGCCATCCGCCACGGCTTCCCGCACGACTGGCGCATCGACTGGTACCGCGGCCTGATCGAGCTGGCCGGCGGACGCCCGCGGGTCGCGCACGTGGCGTTCGACTCCGTCTACGACGACCTGCCCGGCGAGATCGCGCCGAAGCTGGCGCTCGCCGTCAGCGCGGAGGGCGTGGGCGACTACTTCGGCGCCGCGCGGTTCTACGAGCTGGTGTGGCGCACCGACCGGACGTACGTGAGCGCCGCGTTCGGCCTCGCCCGCGTCTACCTGGCGCAGGGCGCGCGGGCGAGCGCGGTCGAGGTGCTGGAAGCGGTGCCGTCGACGTCCACGCACTACGTCGACGCGCAGGTCGCCGCCATCAAGATCAAGTCCCGCGCCCAGGGCAACGGGGCCGACCAGGGCCGGGTGTCCGAGAGCGACCTGGTCGACGCGTCGGGCCGGCTCGAGCGGCTGAACCTCGACGCGGAACGGCGCACGCGCCTGACCGCGGAGGTGCTCGAAGCCGCGTACGAGTGGCTTCGCGCGCCGGGCCAGCCGACGCCGTCGGGATCGTCGAAGGTGCTGGGCTACGAGCTGGAGGAGCGTGACGTGCGCTTCGGCCTGGAGCGCTGCTACCGCACGCTCGCCCGTCTGGCCGGGACGACGGCGGACCGCGTCGAGCTGGTGGACCGCGCGAACGCGATCCGCCCGCGCACCCTCACCTGACCCCACTGACCAGCTCGTGAGTGTTTATGACGGTTCTAACCGGCATGAACACTCACGAGCGGTTCAGGGGTTGATCTCCCAGTCCCGGCCTTCACGGACGCGCTTGGCTTTTTCCTGCGCGTCCGCGAGCTTCTTCAACGCCGCGGGGTCGCCGTGCGTGGTGAAGTGGTCGAAGCCCACGGCGACGAACAGGGCGCGCGCGGAGACGGCGATGGGCCCGTCCGGCGCGTCGAGGTGGCCGTCGGCGCTGGCGTAGATCTTCCGGCCCGCCGTGCCGTCCAGCCGCGCCTCGATGTACAGCGTGGAGCCGACCGGCACCGGGCGGCGGAAGTCCGTCTCCAGCTTGCCGGTGACGGCCGGGCGGCGCAGCAGATTGCCCACCGTGGAGCCGAGCGCCTCGTCGAACGCGCAGGCCAGCAGCCCGCCGTGGGCGAGCCCGGGGGCGCCCTGGTGGGCGGCCGTGACGGTGAACTCCGAGTACACCGTCTGCGCCTCGCCGATCCGGGACCGCAGGTGGAGGCCCGCTTCGAACTCGTCGCCGCAGCCGAAGCACTCCTCGAAGTGGATGCCGAGCTCGGTGCCGGGCGTCGGCGCCTTCGGGTGGACGGCGGGCGGCTCGACGTCCACCGGCGGCCACGGTCCTGAAACACGACTCATGAGCCTGACGTTAACCCGCGGCGGGCCGGCCCGGACACGCGGCCTGACCTGCGATGCCGCTTTTCCGCACCCCACAGTAGTCGGAAAATTCCGGACGGTAGATAGTTCCCGGCTCGCTCTGCCGATTAATCCCACCCGGGCAAGACTGGGTGGATGAGCTCCACCGGAACTAATGGGACGTGTACGAGGAGGTCGTCGCGGGCATGAGTGAGGCAAGGGCGGAGAAACCACCCGTAGACGAAAGAACTGTCCGGCGAGCAGTGCTTGCGTCCGCGATGGGTAACGCGACCGAGTGGTACGACTACGGCGTCTTCACCTCCGGCGCCATCGCCACCGCGATCGGCACGGTGTTCTTCCCCGGCGAGGGCAACGCGGTGCTCAAATCGCTCGCGCTGGTCGCGGTCGGGTTCATCGTCCGGCCGTTCGGCGGGGCGTTCTTCGGCCCGCTGGGCGACAAGCTGGGCCGGCAGAAGGTCCTGGCGATCACCATCCTGCTGATGTCGGGCTGCACCTTCCTGGTCGGCTGCCTGCCGACGTACGCGGGCGGGTACAGCATCGGCATCGGCGCGCCGATCGCCATCCTGCTGCTGCGGCTGATCCAGGGCTTCTCCACCGGTGGTGAGTACGGCGGCGCGGCCACGTTCATCGCCGAGTACGCGCCGACCAAGCGCCGGGGCTTCTTCGGCAGCTTCCTGGAGCTGGGCACGCTGGCCGGCTACGTGCTGGGCAACGTCGTGGTGCTCGCGGTGACGCTGTCGCTGTCCTCGGGCCAGGTCGAGTCCTGGGGCTGGCGGATCCCGTTCTTCGTCGCGCTGCCGCTGGGCATGATCGGGCTCTACCTGCGGTCGAAGCTGGAGGACACACCGGAGTTCCGTCGTCTGGAGGCGTCCGGGAACAAGCCGGCGAAGGCCCCGCTGAAGGAGATCTTCACCCGCAACTGGCGCATGGTGATGAACCTGATCGGCATCGTGCTGCTGCTGAACATCGCGGACTACATGCTGCTGACCACCATGCCGACGTACTTCACGGACACGTTGAAGATCAACGACAACACCTCGACGTTGATCATCATCGGCGTGGAGATCGTGCAGATGGCGATCATCCTGCCGCTGGGCGCGCTGTCCGACCGGATCGGGCGAAAACCGCTGCTGCTCACGGCCGCCATCGGGTTCATCGTGCTGAGCTGGCCGTCGATCAAGCTCATGCAGTCGGGCAGCATCCTGTGGCTGGTGATCGGCTTCCTGATCGTCGCGGTGCTGCTGGTGCTGATGCTCGCGGTGATCGGCTCGACGTTCCCGGCGATGTTCCCGACGCGGGTGCGGTACGGCTCGTTCGCCATCGGCTACAACATCTCGACGTCGCTGTTCGGCGGCACCTGCGGTGTGGTGGTGACGGCGTTGATCCAGAGCACGGGCAACAAGGACTGGCCGGCGTACTACCTGATAGCCGCCGCGCTGATCGCGATCATCCCGATCATCAAGATCCCGGAGACCTCCCAGGTCCCGATCGAGGACATCGACACCGCGGACACCGGCGGCAAGCTGGCCGGCGCCTCTCGTTGAGCCCCTTTCGCCATACGGAAACTGCCCCCGTCCACAGTGGACGGGGGCAGTTTCCGTATGAAGCTTGTGCCGCGGCGGTCAGCGGGCCTCGGCGACCTCGGCCCGAGGAGTGAAGCGCTTACGGGACCAAGCGGCCAGTCCACCAGCGATCACAAGGGCGACTACGGTCTCGAGCATCAGTGCGGCGAACACCATTGGTGCTTCCTCCTCAGGTTCTCGGGCCGGCGGCGACCGCCGGCTGAGCTAGGGGTCTCGGGAGTCTGACTGACTCCTCACCCGGTACATCGCCACCAAGCGCCCGGATATTTCGGGGGAAAGCCACCCGATTCGGGTGACGTCGGACACGTCGTTTCCGGCAGGTAACGCGACGCGGAACGCGAAGGTCTTCGCCCGTCAGCGGCTGAGCGCGGTGGGGGCCGTGACGGGCCCCACGGTGGTGGCGCCCGGCTTGCGGACGGCGGACGGCGGCGCCGGCGCGCCGGGGGTCGGCTGCGTGCGCGGCTGGTTGGCCGTGGTGGCCGGCTCGGGCCGGTTCTGCCCGGGGACGACCTGGCTCTGGGGTGGCTGAGCCGGGACGGACGAGGAGTCGACCGGAGCCTGGACGGCCGGCGGCGGGGAAGACGGGGCGGGGGCGACGGTGGACAGCCCCGGCCGGGCGGGCTCCACCGGGGTCGGCCCGGCGCGGTGGCCGACCGCGAGACCGGCCACCACGAGGACTGCCGCCGTTGCCACGGAGCTGCCTGCGACGGCCCAACGCTTGCGCCGCCGCCGGACGCGGCCGCCGCGGGCGATCACGTCCGAGGCGTCCAGCTCCATCGGCGGGCCGTTCGTGACCTGCGAAAACATCACACGAACGTCGTCGTCGGGATCCATCTCGTCACCTCCCTTCCGCGCGGTCGAGCGCCGAGGCGCTGAAGTGCGGGCCGAGCCGTTGCCGCAGGGTCGCGAGGCCCCGCGACGCCTGGCTCTTCACCGTTCCGGTGCTGCAGCCGAGCGTCGAGGCCGTCTCCTCGACGGACAGGTCCTCGAAGTACCGCAGCACCAGCACGGCGCGTTGCCTCGGTGCCAGCACGGCAAGGGCCTGCCGTACCAGCATGTCGTGTTCGGTCTCGGCGTCGGCGGCCGGGACTTCGGGGGGTTCGTCGGTGAGCCGCTCCCGCTTCCACCGGCTCCGCCGGTTCTCGGCGAGGAAGGTGCGCAGCACGACCTTGCGGGCATAGGCGTCCAGGGCGTCGTGCCGGGACAGCCGTGGCCACGCGAGGTAGAGCTTGAGCAGCGCGGCCTGCGTGATGTCCTCGGCCCGGTGCCAGTCCCCGCAGAGCAGGTACGCCGTGGCCCGCAGGCTGTGCGCGCGCTCGCCGAAGTACCGGGCGAACTCGCCGTCCCACGGCGAGCCCGGCCCGGACGTCGGACGGGAGCGGGAATTCACCTGGTTGTTAGCCCCAGATCGCCGGGAGGTGCAGGTCGCCGGTCGGGCCGGCCGGGATGGCGGTGGGCACGCGCGCGGCCCGCGGCTTCCCGGGCGTGGCAACGGCCGGTGCCGGGCGAGGCGCGGCCCCCGGCTTCTGCATCTCCGTCGGTGCCTCCGGGGCGGGCTGCGCGGAGGGCTTGCCGGAGGCCGGGGCGGGCGCCGTGGTGGCCTGCTGCGGGGCGGTCGGCGCGGGCGCGGCGGACGCGATGCCGCCGGCGATCGCACCCCCGGCGAGCAGCAGGGCACCCAGGCTCAGAGCGAAGCGAATACGCAAGACATCTCCTCGATCACGGGCGCCGCGTCCGTTCCGCGGCGCCTCTCTGCGTTAGTCATGCGCTCGCCCGGCCACGGGGTTGCACCGAATTTTTCGTTGCCCGGGAGCCGGAACGCGAACGGCCGGGAAGCACGTGGCTTCCCGGCCGCCCGGTCTCCCGCATGACGTTCAGCTCGCGAGGGCCGAGAGCTTGCTCCACGACGCCCAGTCGTACGTCCAGTCGTTGTAGTCGCCGTCCTTCGAAGACAGCTGCTGGGTGCTGCCGGTGATCTCCACCGGGTCGCCCGGCAGAACGCTGTCGTAGTAGATCTTCGCGTTGGCCGGTGACAGGTTCAGGCAGCCGTGCGAGATGTTCTTCTTGCCCTGCGCCCAGATCGAGCCGGCCAGGCCGTGGATGAACTCGCCGTTGTTGGAGATGCGCACGGCCCACGGCACGTTGACGTCGGTGTAGCCGTAGCGCGGGTTGCTCATCGAGTACGTCGCGTGCTTCGACATGACCACGTGCGTGCCGCTGTGCGTGACCCGGCCCGGGTCGGAGTCGAGGCCGTAGCTCACCGGGAAGTCCTGCACCTGCTGGCCGTCGCGGATCACCTGCATGCGGTGCTCCTGGGTGTTGCCCTTGACGATCTGCGAGCGGCCGATGGTGAAGCTGGACGAGACGTCCTGGCGGCCGTACGTGCCGCCGCCCATGTCGACGCCGTAGATCTTGGCGTTGACCTTCACCGTGGTGTTCGGCGCGAAGTACTCCTTCGGGCGCCAGTGCACGGAGGTGTCGCCGTCCAGCCAGGCCCAGGAGCCCTCGGTCTTCGGCGTGGTCTCGACCGACAGCGCCTTCTCCACCGAGGCCTTATCGGTGACCTTGCTGGGGAAGGTCAGCGCGATCGGCATCGCGATGCCGTACGTCTGCCCGTCGCCGACGTTCAGGCTGCCCGCCATCTGGCGCCGCGGCTTGACGGTGGTGAAGGAGCCGCTGATCTGCACCGGCTTGCCGTCACTGCCCGCCGCCTGCCCGGACCAGGTGTACGTCTTGTCGTAGCCGAGTTCCTCGGTGGTGCTCCAGCTCTTCTTGTCCGCCGACGTCTGGCCCTGCACCTGCTTGCCGTCGGGGTTCGTCAGCGTGACCGACGAGATCGTGCCGTCCGCGACCGTCGCCGTGATCGGGCCGCCCGGCGCCACGTCCTTCGCGCCCGCCGCGGGAGAAGTCGTGACGGACGCCGGTTTCGCCGCCGGCGGCGGTGCCTGCGTGGGCCCGCCCCCCGAAGTCCCGCTCGCACTCACCGTCGGCTCGCTGCTGCACGCCCCGAGCGTCAGCGCCGCCACCAGCCCCAGAACCGCGACGCCGGCCCGGCGCCGCGTGATGTTTCCGAAAGTCACACTTGTCCCCGTTCACCCCTTGTTGCCCCACTAACCCAGACGTACCGCGAGGTCCGAACGTTGACCGAAAGTGTGGTGACTAGGGTCACATCGATTCCCTCGAAGTTGACACTGGGAGCGCGACCGACTGCGCGCAGTGATCGTGATTCACGGTGTCGGCCCGCTGAGCCCAGGGTAGTCGGGGGCACCGACAGCGCTGCGTAGGCGGCGATACGACGTTCCGGTGACGTGCGAGTCTGTGAACCGATCGCGTCGATCACGGGGTTCAGATTTGGCCAGATCCCGGTACTCTGCTCGCAGGCCGTCGTTTTGCGTGTTCGTGGCTTCACACTCGCGGAACTTCTGACGCGAGCCGTGGGGCCCACCAGCCTTCAGCTCGACTCGTTGGAACCGCCCGGGACGGCCTGGGGTGCCGTCTCGGCGGCATTCGAAGCGGATCTGTTACGAGGAGTACAGCGGTGGCGCAAGGCACTGTGAAGTGGTTCAACGCGGAGAAGGGCTTCGGCTTCATCGCGCAGGATGGCGGCGAAGGCGACGTGTTCGTCCACTACTCGGAGATCGAGGGGCGCGGTTTCCGCACCCTTGAAGAGAACCAGCGAGTGGAGTTCGAGGTCGGCCAGGGACAGAAGGGCCCGCAGGCCCAGAAGGTCCGCGCTATCTGAGTCAGGCCCGCGCGTTTTCTCAGGCCTGAAGTGAAGGGCCCCGGCGATGGGAATCGCCGGGGCCCTTTCTCGTGCCCGGGCCCGTTTTGGGGCTGGGCCTGGGATGGGCGCCGTTGCTCGGCCGCTGGCTGTCGCTGTGGCCGCGGGTAACTGTTGTGGCTCTTGAGTTCCCGGTGGGTGACAACCGGGACCGGACCAGTGGGCGAGCTGGTTCGTTGCGGGGCGCGCAAACCGTGTGGGCCGACGTGAACCGGTGGCGTTGCGCCGAGTTCCGTGCGGGGGCGTGCGGTGCTGAAGTTCCGCCGTTCGGGCGCACTCTGACGTTGCGGCTGGCGCAACGGATTTCCCTTGCGGGCAAAGAGAAAGCCCCCGGCGGACTTCGCCGGGGGCTCGGAAGGATCGCGGGGCGCTGAGGTTCAGCGCCGGCCGGCGAGGGGCTCGTCGAACGAGTCGGAGGGGAACTGGAACTCGTCGGTCATCGTGTCGGAGTGGCGGCGGTCCTGCGCGGACGCGGCCTGGCCCTCCCAGGAGAGGCGCTCCAGGATCCACTCCTGGGCCAGCGCCTGCGGGGAGATGTCCCGCTCGTTGGCGATGTCCTTGAGCTGCTGGCTCGCGATGAGGTTCATCCGCAGCTGGTAGACCTGCGCCTCACCGAAGCGCTTGCCGGTCCCGGTGCTGCCGGGGTCCGCGTCGGCGTCGGGGGCCAGTGCGGCGAGGTAGCTGGTGAGCTCCTTGTCCTCAGCGACTTGGTCTTCAGCCGTCTTGACGGCATTGCGGTGCCGCCCGGGGGAGACGGCCTTCAGGTTCGTACGGCTGCCGAGGCGGCCGAGGGAGGGAAGAGGCACTCCCACACGATAACGGTTGGGTCTCGGCAATCAAACCACTGTGAGCCACGACACACGCATTTCATCGCTCGTTAAGCCTATTCGATCACCTGAACAGCCCAGAAGGTAAACGCCATTCCGTGACTGGGGGTTGACCTGCTGTGCCGTCAGTAGATCACCGGGTAGATCGGCGGACTGTCGGCGAAAAGCCGCAGAAATGGAGAGACCCCCGCGCCAGGGGGAGGAACGCGGGGGTCGGAGGGGATCTCCACAGGCGCTGACCGGGGGTGTGTCAGCACCATCGATTGTTGCACGAGTTCCGGGGTTCGGCGAGTGGAACAGCGGAGAAAACCGTTGCCCGGTTCACATTCACGATCTCGTGAAACTGTTCGGCGATTGCGCTGAGTTGTGCGGAGAGTGGCGCCAGGTTCACTCTCCGGGGGGCTGTGTGTTCCGCCCGGCGCTGGTTAGCCTCGCGGCCAGTTGGTTGTGAACCGGGCGGAGGAGCCATGAGCGGGTCTGTGGAAGTTCGACAGTTCCTCCTTCGGTACGAAGGTGCCGATGGGGGAAGCACGACATTGCCCGGCGGAGTGCCGGCGCAACGCGGGTCGTCCGACACCCAGCGGGTGTCCAACGATCAAGTGCGCCGGGCTCGGCTCGCGGTCGCCAACGGGGCGCTCGGGGTCGAGGACTGCGCACAGCTGCTGGAGATGCTCGGCCTGTCCCTTGACGACGACGGGCAAGCTCCGGTTCAACGCTGACCCGGCTCTGTCCGCGGGCTCTGGCCCTGGGCCGATCTGGCCTGTCCGCGGCTCTCGCGCGGTTGCCGGGTTCTGGTCTGGCGACGACCGGGGCTGTCCCGTGAGGTCGGTTCGGCGTCGCGGTGATCGGCCTCCGGTGACCGGGCGATCTCTGCGGAGTGGGCGTAGGCTGGCGTCGCCGCAGGTCGCAGGCCTGCTGAGAGTTAAGGAACCCCCCGGTGCACGGCCGGTTCCGGGTGTCCTATGCTGGTAATCGCTCCCGGGGGAACCTGAGAGCGCGGTCGGTCGGTCAGCCGAAACCGACCGGGCTCCCATCGTTCAGTGGCCTAGGACTCCGCCCTTTCAAGGCGGCAACGCGGGTTCGAATCCCGTTGGGAGTACGCTTCACCAAGCAAGACAAGCAGTATGCAAGGCCCTGTGGCGCAGTTGGTTAGCGCGTCGCCCTGTCACGGCGAAGGTCGCGGGTTCGAGTCCCGTCAGGGTCGCAAGATCGTTCGGCTCTTGGCCGGCGTTCGCGGCCAGGTAGCTCAGTTGGTACGAGCGTCCGCCTGAAAAGCGGAAGGTCGCCGGTTCGACCCCGGCCCTGGCCACTTTCTGCAGAGAACCGCCTCGACTCAGTCGGGGCGGTTTTTTCATGCCCGGACACGCCAAGCGCGCCGACGCCGGTATCTACGCCGACTGCGGCGGATCCGGCGGTCGGGCTGGGTGGTTCGACGCTGGGGTCGGGGACGGGAGTGGTTCGCACGTCGGCGGGTCTTCGGCAGCTGCGGTGCGGCAGTGTCAGCATCGGGGCCATGGAAACCGTTGCCGTTCCGCGGCCCGTGGTCAGTGCGTTGAGGCAAGCCAGCGTCACCGGGACCGCCACCGAGTTGATCGATCGGTTCCGCACCAGTGGCAGGGACGGGGTCGCGCGGCCGCCGGAAGCGTTCGGGGAAGTGGTGGCCTGGTTGTGGCAGAGCGACGTCAGCGCGGCCGTGATCCACATCGCCGAGTTGATGAAACAGCTGCGCGAACGCCATCCGCTCGCGCACACCGTGGCGCCGCCGGTCGGGTTCGGTGAGTTGCTCGACGGGGTTCGCGGCTGTCTGCCCAGCGGCTTCGAGCAGGCTGACCTGCTGATCTCCTACACCCGGACGTCGCTCGGCCACTTCTACGGTGGCCAAGCCGACTGACTTACTTCACGTACGCGGCCCAGGTCAGGGCGGACCAGGTTGACGCGTCGACCGGCTTCAGGGGGCCGCGGGGCATGGCCGGCTTCGTGGGGCGCACGGCCTTCACCGGGTTGATCGGCATCGGCTCGTGGGGTGGCTTCGGGGGCGCGCTGTGCGAAGCCTCGGTCCACGCCACGACCGCGCCGACGTGATCGCGGAAGGTGCCCGCGCGGTACCAGCCCTTGTGCACCGAACCCGGGCTCACGACACTGCCCGAGTGCAGCCAGGCCGTGACCCGGCCGCCCAGGTCGCGCAGGGCGTCGTCGTCGAGCCAGGCGCAGATCTGGCCACGGCGGTCGTAAATCGGTTCCATCTTCGGATGTTAGGGCGGTTCGCGGCGGAAGCGGGAAAAAAGTTCGTAAAGTCCGGCCGGGATAACCGTCCACATGGGACAGGGGCTTGACCTCCAGCGGGCTGGAGGTTCCAGACTGGAGCCATGACAACGGGACTGGCCAAGCTGCGGCACAGCGGCGACTGGGGCATCGAAACAGTGGACGTCGACGCCTACCTGGCGCGGATCGGGCAGCCGCGGCAAGCACCCTCGGCGGCGGCGCTCATCGCGCTGACCAGGGCACACGTCGAGGCGATCGCGTTCGAGAACGTCGACGTGGTGCTCGGCCGGCATCAGGGGATCGGCCTGGACGTCGTCGCCGCGAAGCTCGTCGGACGGCGGCGCGGGGGTTACTGCTACGAGCAGGCCGGGCTGTTCGCGGCCGTCGCCGAGCGGCTGGGCTACCAGCTCCAGCGCACGGTCGCGCGGGTGCAGCCGGGCAAGGACGGGCCGTACACGCACATGGCGCTGCTGGTCACCGTCGAGGACACGCGGTACCTGGTCGACGTCGGGTTCGGGGCCGGGATCCTGGTGCCGATGCCGCTGGTGGACGGCGCCGTCGTCGACCAGGCCGGGTGGCCGCACCGGCTGGTCGAGCGCGACGGCTGGTGGGTGCTGCAGAAGCAGGACGGCGACGGCTGGGAAGACCTGCACGAGCTGGACGACCGCGTCCACAGCCGCCCGATCGACTACGAGGTCTACCACCACTACACCTCGACGCACCCGCGCTCGCCGTTCACCGGGCGGCTGGTGGTGATGCGGCTGGCCGAGGGCCGGTTCCGCCGCCTGCTCGGCCGCGAGCTGACCGAAACCCACCCGGACGGCACCGCGGACACCCGCACCGTCGCGCCGGAGCAACTCTGCGAAGTGCTGGAAAGCCTGGACGTCGTGCTCACCTCCGACGAGCTGGAAGCGCTGCTCCGCGTCTACTGAAACAAGGCCTACCGAAACAGGTCGGCGGCCGCGGCGGGACGGCCCAGGTGGTAACCCTGGGCCTGGTCGCAGTCCAGCTCACGCAGCAGCGCCAGCTCTTCGGCGGTCTCGACGCCCTCGGCGACCACGGTCAGGTCGACCGCGTGCGCCATCGCGATGATGCTCGTGACGATCGCCGCCGCGTCCCGGGATTCGGCGATGCCGGTGATGAACGAGCGGTCGATCTTGAGCGTGTCCAGGGTCAGCCGGCGCAGCTGCGCGAGCGACGAGTAACCGGTGCCGAAGTCGTCGATCGCCAGCAGGACACCGAGTTCACGCAGGGACGCGAGCACGGCGGCGGCCGCGGCCTCGTCCCGCATCAGCGCGCTTTCGGTGATCTCCAGGCACAACGAGCCCGGCGGCAGGCCCGTGGTCGCCAGCACGTCCCGGACCGCGGGCACCAGCCCGGGATCGTCGAGCTGGCGGACGGACAGGTTCACTTTCAGGTTCAGGTCGAGCCCGCGTTCGGCGCGCAGCCGCGCCAGCTCCCGCGCGGCGCTGCGCAGCACGAACTTGCCGATCACGTTGATCAGCTCGCTCTCCTCGGCGAGCGGGATGAACTCCACCGGCGAGATCTCGCCGTGTTTCGGGTGGGTCCAGCGCAGCAGCGCCTCGACCGCCACCATCTCGCCCGTGCGCAGGTCCACCACCGGCTGGTACGCGGGCCACAGCTGTCCATTGTGGACGGCTTCGCGCAGGTCCTGCTCCAGTCGCAGCCGCCGCTGCATGCGTTCGCGCAGCGTGACGTCGAACAGCTCGAACCGGCCGCCGCCGAGCGCTTTCGCTTGGTACATCGCGACATCCGCGTCGCGCAGCAGGTCTTCGGCGCTGCGCTGGTCGTCCGGGCCGACCAGCACGACGCCGATGCTCGCGTCGAGGTGCAGCTGGCGGCCGTGCACGACGATCGGCTCGGCCAGCACCGCGCGGACGTGCCCGGCGAGCGCCCGCACCTCGCCGTCTTCGGTCGCGGCCTGCGTGACGACCACGAACTCGTCGCCGCCGAGGCGGCCCACCACGTCCTCGGCGCCCGCGGCGTGCCGCAGCCGCTCACCGACGATGCGCAGCACCTGGTCGCCGACGGAGTGGCCGAGGGAGTCGTTGATGAGCTTGAACTTGTCCAGGTCGAGGAACAGCACCGTGGACGCCTGGCAGTGGGTGCGCCGGTCCAGCCGGTCGAGCACCAGCGTCCGGTTCGCCAAGCGGGTCAACGGATCGTGGGTCGCGTCGTGCGCGAGGCGTGCGCTGATCGAGCGGCGCTCGGTGATGTCGGTGAACGAGACCACCGCGGTCGCGCCCGCCGCATCCTCCGGGTCGAGCAGGCGGGAGGTCACCGAGATCCAGACGTCGCGGCCGTCGGGGCGGCGCCAGCGCGCGATGCGGCCGTTCTGCGTGAGGCCGGTGCGCCGGGTGCGCACGGACGGCAGCTCCTCGTCCGGGATCTGCGCGCCCGCCTCGTCGAACAGCGCGAGCATGGTGCTGGGGACGCCGATCAGGTCGGCCGGGGTCAGGCCGAGGATGCGGCCGGCCGCCGGGTTGGCCGACTCGAGCCGCCCGGTCGGGCCCATCACCATCACGCCTTCGTCGAGCGCGCCGACGACCGTGCGGTAGCGCTGCTCCGCACGGCGGCGGGCCGTCTCGTCGGCGCAGACGAGAACGTAGCCGTCATACATCTCAGCTGCGGAAACGCGGACCGAGAGGGCCGTGCCGGTCCGGTTCCGGTGCGCCTGCTCGACCACGCCGCCCGCGCGCAGCACGGCCTCGGGGTCGAGTTCGGCGCCGACCAGCTCAGCCGCGGGCCGCCCGACGGCCTCGGTCGCGGACCAGCCGTACACGGCCGCGGCGGCCGGGTTCCAGCTGGTCACGATGCCCGCGCCGGTGGTGGCGATGATGGCGTCGCTGACGTGCGTCACCAGCGCGGCCTGCGTGCGCAGCGCGTCGGCCACGGCCCGGCGGCCGGTCACGTCGCGGATCACGACCTGGAACGACGGCGTGTTCTCACCGCTGGTCCGCACGGTGATCGTTTCCACGGCGAGCTTGCTGCCGTCGACGCGCTTGAGCACGGCCTCGACCGTCCCGGTCCCGGCGCCCGGCTCGGTGAGCGCTCGCACGCCGCCGGCCAGCCGCTCGGCCGAGCCGTCGGTGAGGAAGTCGGTGAACGGGCGGCCGACGACCTCCGCCGCCGAACCGGCGCCGAGCAGGTCGAGCGCCGCGCGGTTCACGTAGCTGACGAAGCCGCCCTCGTGCACGCAGATCGCGTCCGGGCTCAGCTCCACCAGCACGCGGTAGCGGTCGGCCAGCTCAGCCAGCTCCGACTTGCCCGGCTGCTCGTCCGGCACCGCGTACACGACGCCCAGCAGTCCGGTGGTGCGGGAGCGCTCGCCGACCGTGCGTGCCCGCAGCCGGATCCGGCGCGGCTGCCCGGTCGCGGTCTCCAGCGATTGCTCCAGCTCGAAGTCCCGGGCGGGGAGCACGGCGCGCAGGTTCGCGGTGAGCGGGCGGAGCAGGGCGAGCAGCTGTTCGCACAGGTCTTCCCCGGGGGCGCCGGGCAGGCCGAGCACGGCGTCGAGGCCGGGCAGCCAGGTGAGGGTGGTGTCGGTGGCGTCGAAGGAGAAGATCACGCCGGTGCCGCCTTCCGGGGCCAGACCGGCCAGCCGCGCACGCAACGCCGTCGCCGCGGCGTCACCCGCCGGTTCGCCCGCGGTGGCGGCGTCGGCCTCCATGATGCGTCCCGGTCCCCCCGTATCGGCGTATGGCCCGTCGATTACACCACCCGGGGATCTCGCTGTATACGCACAGATACGAGCGGACTTTCCATGGTCAGCCGCACTGGTGAACTGACCTCAGGTTTCGGCGCCGGCCCCGACCAGCTCGGGCCGGACGAGCGGCGGTTCGACGGGCGGGGCGGGCGGCTGGGCCCGGCGCAACCGGGCACCCCAGAAGAAGAGGCCGAACTGGGCCGCGCACAGGTGGCCGAGCACCGTCACGATCGACTCCAGGCTGCTCGGGTCGTCGGTGACGTAGATGAGCGCGATGAACAGCTCCAGCGCCGCCACCGCCGCGAGCCGCAGCCGGCCGCGCAGCTGGAAGACGAGCGCGCCCGCGGTGGTGAAGAAGCCGTAGCTGACGCCGATGTCGAGCCAGCGGCCCGCGGACGTCGGCAGCACCCCGTTGCTGATCAGGGCCATCACCGGCAGCTCGGTGGCGAGCGTGGCCAGCACGTGGCCGCTGAAGAACACCAGCGCGGTCCGGCCCGCGCCGAAGCGGCGTTCGAGCGGGGCGACGAGGACGGCGAAGATGGCGGCGTAGGTGAGCCAACCGCCGTCGGCCAGCCACAACGCGCTGGTCAGCAGCGAGGTCAGCGGACGGCGCCACAGGTTGTGCGCGTCGGTGCTGGAGAGCAGCAGGAGCTTGTTCGTCAGCGTCGCGCTGGCGAAGCGCAGCAGCAGCGTGGTGCCGAGCAGGACCACCAGGTAGCCGAACGTGAACGGGGTCCGGCGCGGAGTGGGCACCCACTGGAACCAGAACGACCAGCGCGATCGCAGGGGAACCGGCTGGGGGGCGCGCAGCAGCATGGTTCCAGGCTGGCTGGTCATGCTGGGATTTTTACTAAGGGCAGCTGTGAAAGCGCTGTGACTCTCACCCGCTAGGGTGACATACACAGTGTAGGAATTTCTGTCAGTCTTCACCCGTTCGGTGGCCTTCTGCGGTAAGAATGGCTCACTCTGGTGAAAGGTCCGCTGGTGAACGAAGAGGTTTCGGTCGCCGATCTGCTGGTGCGCGAGGGCTGGGGCGAGCGCGTCCCACCGCCGTCGAGGTCGCGCTGGCGCATGGTCGCCGTGATGCTCGCCGTCGTGGTCGGCTGTGGTGCCGCGGCGGTCCTCGTCGGCTTCGGGACCACGGCGAACGACACGGCCTCGCACGTCACCGAGATGAAGGTGATCGAGATGCCGGACCGCACCGGGGGTGCGGGAGGCGTCAGCGAGACCAACCCGCCCACCGTCGGCGGCACCAGCGGCGGCGAGGGACAGCAGTCGTCCTCGACCGGGGAGACCGGTGACCGGCCTCGCTCGTCGGACGTCACCTCGGTCCTGGACCCGCTGAACCCGCGCGGCGGCTCGCCGCACGACTCGCCGTCGCCGCACGACTCCGCCCCGCCGCAGCACAGCGACTCCTCGACGCCGACCGGCGATCCGTCCTCCCCGGACCCGTCCACCTCCGCGCAGCCGCCGACGCACTCGTCGACCCCGAAGCCGCCGCCTCCGCCGTGCCTGCTGGGCATCCTGTTCTGCTGAGCCGCTTCACGGCGCCGACAGCAGGTCCGGTTCCGCGCGCCGGCCGAGGTGGTTGAACAGCAGGTTCAGCACGAAGGCCAGCAACGCGGCGACCGTGATCGGGCTGCCGCAGATCGTCTGCAGCCACGCCGGGAAGTGCTGGAAGAACACCGAGTTGCCGAAGCGGTCGAGCCCGAACGCCGGCAACAGCCCGACGCCCAGCGCCACGGCGACGACAAAAGTGTTGTGGTTGCCGGAAAACTCGACCTTCTTCAGGTTCTGCACACCGACCGCGGCGACCATCGCGAACATCACCACCGCCACGCCGCCGACCACCGGCTCCGGGATCGCCGCGATGAACGCGCCGACCTTCGGCACCAGCCCCATCACCACGAGCAGGCCGCCGGTCACCGCGACCACCCAGCGGCTGCGCACGCCGGTCATCTGCACCAGGCCGACGTTCTGCGCGAAAGCCGTGTCGGGGAACGAGTTCATGAAGCCGCCGAGGATTGCGGACAGGCCGTCGGTGGCCAGTCCGCGCGCCAGGTCGGAGTCGGTCGCCGGCCGCCCGGTGATCTCGCCGACGGCGATCAGGTCCGCGGTGGACTCGGTGAACGTCACCAGCATCACCACGCACATCGACAGCACCGCGGCGATCGGGAAGGTCGGCGCGCCGAAGTGGAACGGCGACCCGAGCCCGAACCAGCTCGCCTGCGCGACCCCGCCGAAATGGGTCAGCCCCAACGGAATCGCGGCCAGCAGCCCGATCACGAGCGCGATCAGCGGGCCGAGCTGGTTGGCGAACCCGCGCAGCACGCGCGTGCACAGCACCACCAGCGCCACCACACCGAACGCCAGCCCGATGTGCGACGGCGAGCCGTAGTCCGGCGCCTCGGTGTCGTGCCCCGCGATCATCGCCGCGCCCGGGCCGAGTAGCGAGATGCCGATGACCAGCAGCAGCGTGCCGGACACCAGCGGCGGGAAGAACCGGATCATCTTCGCGAACGGCTTCGCGATCACCAGCCCGAACACCCCGGAGACGAGCATGGCGCCGTAGACCGCGGTCAGCCCGTACTGCGAGGCGATCAGGATCATCGGGTTCACCACGGTGAAGGTCGCGCCCGCCACCACCGGCAGCCGGATGCCGAGCAGCCGGCCGATCCCGATGGCCTGGACCAGCGTGGCGAGACCGGCTACGAACAGGTCGGCGTTCACCAGCAGGGCGACGGTCGCGCCGTCGAGCTTCAGCGCGCTGCCGACGATCAACGGCACGGCGACGGAGCCCGCGTACATGATCGCCATGTGCTGCAGGCCGAGCAGGAGCAGCCGGCCGGCGGGCAGCCGCTGGTCCACCGGGTGCGGGACGGGTTCGGTCATGTGGGGCCCTTTCACGCGATTTCCGGGCAACAGCCAACGCGTCGCGGATGACAGTGGCAAGTCCCCGGCATGATCTTCGTGTTTCCCGGCGGCCGGGCCGGATCGGCGGTCGGCACGGGGCACCAGGCTGTGTGACGATGCCGGTATGACCCCACGTCCCCCGTTCCGCGCCGACCATGTCGGGAGCCTGCTGCGACCAGCCGTCCTGCGCGAGGCGCGGCGACGGCACGCCGAGGGTGAGATCACCGCCGAACAGCTCGGCGCCGTCGAGGACGACACGATCCGCGACGTGGTGAAGATGCAGCGGGCCGCGGGCCTGGCCTCGGCCACGGACGGGGAGTTCCGCCGGTCCTCGTGGCACATGGACTTCATCTACGCGCTCGGCGGCGTCTCGCGCAGTGACGAGCGGCTGCACGTGAAGTTCCACAACCTCGCCGGGGACCTCGAGTTCAGCCCGCCGGGACTCCAGGTGGACGGGAAGGTCCGGCTCGAGGAGCCGATTTTCGCGCGGCACTTCGAGTTCCTGAAGGCGCACGTCGACGCGGGCGTGACACCGAAGCTCACCATCCCGTCGCCCAGCATGGTTTATTACCGCGGCGGGCGGGCGGCGGTGAGCGAGACCGTCTACCCGGACCTGGACGAGTTCTTCACCGACCTCAGCGCGGCGTACGCGGCGCAGCTGGCGGCGATGGGCGAGCTGGGCTGCACCTACCTGCAACTCGACGACACCAGCCTGGCGTACCTGAACGACCCGGCCCAGCGCGAGCTCGTCGCCCGCATGGGCGGCGACCCGGACACCCAGCACCTGCGCAACATCAAGCAGATCAACGCCGCGCTCGCCGGGAAGCCCGAAGGCATGACCGTCACGACCCACCTGTGCCGCGGCAACTTCCGCTCCTCGTGGGCGGCCGAGGGCAGTTACGAGTTCGTCGCCGAGGCGTTGTTCGGCGAGCTGGGCGTGGACGGCTTCTTCCTGGAGTTCGACGACGAGCGCTCCGGCGGCTTCGAGCCGTTGCGCTTCGTGCCGCGGGACAAGCGCGTGGTGCTCGGCCTGGTCACCACGAAACGGCCCGAGCTGGAGGACCCGGACGCGCTGGTGCGGCGGATCGAGGAGGCCTCGCGGTTCGTCGACGTCGACCAGCTCTGCCTTTCCCCGCAGTGCGGTTTCTCCTCGACCGAGGAGGGCAACGAGCTGACTGTGGACGACCAGGTGCGGAAGCTGGAGCTGATCGTCTCGACCGCCGAGCGGGTGTGGGGCCGCGAATGATCACCTGCGTCGTCGACTACGTGATCGACCCGGCGAAGATCGCCGACTTCGAACGCTTCGCCGCCGAGTGGATGCGGCTGGTGGACCGCGAGGGCGGCGTTCACCACGGCTACTTCCTGCCCGCTGAGGGCGCCAGCGACGAGGCCCGCGCCCTGTTCAGCTTCGAGAGCCTCGCGGCCTACGAGCGCTACCGCACGCTGTTCGGCGTCGACCCGGAGTTCGTTGCGGCGGACCGGATCCGCGAGGAGTCCGGCTGTGTGCTGCGGTACCGGCGGACGTTCATGCGGCCGTTCCTGCCGGACTGGCCCGAGGCCGAGGCCGAGACCGAGACCGAGACCGAAACCGGCTGACGGCCGCGCGTCGAGCCGGATCCGGCGCGATGCGCTTGACTGGCCCCCATGCGGCACAACGCGCGGCGGCCGCCGTCGGTGGCAGGGCGGGTGCTGGACGTGCTGGGCGCGTTCACCTCCGACCGGCCTGTGCTCACGCTGTCCGAGCTGAGCCGGCGCGCCGGGCTGCCGCTGTCGACCACGCACCGGCTCGCGGCGGAGCTGGTGAGCCGCGGGGCACTGCAGCGGGACGGCGACGGGAAGTTCCGCGTCGGGCTCTGGCTGTGGGAAGTGGCCTCGCTCGCGCCGCACGGGGCGCAGCTGCGGGAGAGCGCGATGCCGTTCCTGGAAGACCTCTACGAGGCCACGCACCAGAACGTGCAGCTGGCCGTGCTCGACGGCGCCGAGGTCGTGTACATCGAACGCCTCTCCGGCCGGGACGCGGTGAACGTGATCTCCCGCGTCGGCGGCCGGCTGCCGGTCCACGCGACGGCGGTGGGGCTGGTGCTGCTGGCCCACGCGCCCGCCGACGTCCAGGAGCAGATCCTCGCGCGCCCGCTCAAGCGGTACACGGACCGGACCATCGCGTCGCCCGAGCAGCTGCGGCGCGTGCTGGCCGACGTGCGGCATCAGGGTTACGCGGTCAGTGACGGCCAGATCGAGCTGGTCGCGTTGTCCGTCGGCGCGGCCGTGCACGGACCGGATGACACCGTCGTCGCGGCAATTTCCGTGGTCGTGCCCGCGCAGGGAACGGATCCGCTCACGCTGGTGCCCGCCGTACGGGCCTCGGCGCGTGGGATCTCGCGTGCGCTGGGTGCCCCTCGCGCGCTGCGGCTCCCCGAAGACGTCCGCCGCGAGACGCGGTAAAGCTTCCACTGAGTGGAAGTCGGCACGCGCCGGGCCGCCCGGATCCGCAGGCTGACGGACGTCCGGAAGCGCGGCCGCCGTGACCGTTTGTGTGCGGCCCGTCACGTCCGCGTCGATCCCGCGCGCCTCGACGATCACCGGGTGTTGTGCTCAGATGAAGGGGAGAAATTTGGACTGCATGGCCAGCCCGCGGGAGGCCACCAGCAGGCTGTCGTGTCAGCTACCGGTGACCGAGGTGAACGACGGTCTGGTCCTGCGCTGGCCGGAGGAGCAGGAATGAGCAGTGCCGTGGAGTCCTCGTCGGAAACCGTGCTGGTGGTCGGAGGCGGGCAGAGCGGCTTCCAGGCCGTGGCGTCGTTGCGGGACAAGGGATTCCCCGGCCGCGTGGTCCTGGTCGGCGATGAGCCGGGGGTGCCGTACCAGCGACCGCCGCTGTCGAAGGCGTACCTGAAGGGCACGGCGGGCGACGAGGCGCTGCGGCTGCGGCCGGAGGACTTCTTCGCCGAGAAGGACATCCAGCTCGTGGCCGGACGGGTGCGCTCGCTCGACCGCGCCGAGGGCCAGGCCGTGCTGGAGGACGGTTCGAAGCTCGGTTACGACCACCTGGTGCTGGCCACCGGCGCGCGCAACCGGACGCTGCCCGTGCCCGGCGCGGACCTCGAGGGCGTGCTCATGCTCCGCACCCGGGACGACGCCGACCGGCTGCGCGCCGAGCTGGAGGCCGCCCGCGACGTCGTGGTCATCGGGGGCGGGTTCATCGGGCTGGAGTTCGCGTCGCACGCCGGGCGGCCGGTGACGGTCGTCGAGGCGCAGGACCGGCTGCTGGCCCGCGTCGCCTCGCCCGAGGTGTCGGAGTTCTTCGCCCGGCTGCACCGCGACGCCGGGCACACCGTGCTGCTCGGCACCGGCGTCACCGCGCTGCACGGCGAGGGCCGGGTCGAGTCGGTGGAGCTGTCCGACGGCCGCCGGCTGCCCGCCGACCTGGTCGTGGTCGCCGTGGGCGTGGTGCCGGAGACCGGGCTGGCCGAGGCGGCCGGGCTGCCGGTGACCAACGGCGTGGTGGTCGACGAGCACCTGCGCACCGAGGACCCGAAGATCTTCGCGATCGGCGACTGCGCCAACTTCCCGTGTGTGCAGGCCGGCGCCCCGACCCGGCTGGAGTCCGTGCAGAACGCCGTGGACCAGGCCCGTTCCGTCGCCGCCTCGATCACCGGCGGCTCCGCGCCGTACGACAGCCTGCCGTGGTTCTGGACCGACCAGACCGCCGCGAAGCTGCAGATTGTCGGCATCCTCGCGAACGCCGACCAGACCGTGGTCACCGGCGACCTCGCCGAGGGCAAGTTCTCCGTGCTGTCGTTCCGCGACGGCGTGCTCATCGCAGTCGAGTCGGTGAACCGGCCGGCCGACCACATCGCCGCCCGGCGCCTGTTCACCGCCGAGCAGCGTCCGTCCTATGCGGACCTCAAGGCCAGCGCGTTCGACCTGAAAGCCCATGTGAAGTCGCGTTCCGCGGCTTAGACCCGACCTCGGAGGTACCCCCGTTGCGCACTCAGGTCGCCGTGATCGGCGCCGGTCCCGCCGGCCTGCTGCTGTCCTACCTCCTGCACCAGGCCGGGGTGGACGCCGTGGTGCTGGAGGCCCGCGACCGCGAGTACGTGCGGCAGCGGGTGCGCGCGGGGGTGTGCGAGCAGCCGACGGTGGAGCTGCTCACCGAGATCGGGCTCGGCGACCGGCTGGCACGGGAAGGCCTGCCGCATGAAGGGTTTTCCCTGCGCTTCGACGGCGCCGACCACCGCATCGCGCTGACCGAGCTGACCGGCCGGGCGATCACGGTGTACGGCCAGCAGGAGATCGTCAAGGACCTCGTGGACGCGCACGAGGAGCGCGGGCTGCCGCTGCACTTCGAGGTTTCCGGCATCGAAATGTCCGATGTGGACACCGAGCGGCCGGTGGTGCGCTACCGGGACGCGTCGGGCACGCTGCAAACCCTGGAATGCGACGCGATCGCGGGCTGCGACGGGTTCCACGGCGTCTCGCGTCCGTCCATTCCGGACGGTGTGCTGGGCGTTTTCGAGCGCGAGTACCCTTTCGCCTGGCTCGGCGTGCTGGCGCAGACGCCGCCCTCGCACGAGGAGCTGATCTACACCCACCACGAGCGCGGGTTCGCGCTGCACAGCATGCGCTCGCCGGAGATCACCCGGCTGTACCTCCAGGTGGACCCGGCTGAAGACCTGGCCGCGTGGTCCGACGACCGGATCTGGTCCGAGCTGGCCCAGCGCCTGGCCGTCGACGGCGAGTTCACCCTGCGCGAGGGCCCGATCCTGGACAAGGGCATCACGCCGATGCGCAGCTTCGTCGCCGAGCCGATGCGCCACGGCCGCCTGTTCCTCGCGGGTGACGCCGCGCATATCGTGCCGCCGACCGGCGCCAAGGGTATGAACCTCGCGGTGGCCGACGTCCGCGTGCTCTCTCGCGCGCTTATTGCATTGTCCAAAGGAGACGCCTCGCTCGCGGAGTCCTATTCGGACACTTGCCTGCGCCGCGTGTGGCGGGCCGAGCACTTCTCCTGGTTCATGACCACGATGCTGCACACCGATCCGCACGCGGACCCGTTCGCCCGCCGGCTCCAGCTTTCGCAGCTGCGCTATACCGCCGCGTCGAGGGCGGCGGCGACCAGCCTGGCCGAGAACTACGTCGGGCTGCCGTTCGCCTGATGCAGCGGATGACGCTTTCGCCTCGCTGAGTGCAGCGCGAGCGTCATCCGCTGCGTCGATTAGCGTCAACCCGAGGTTGACGACGTCGGATCGTCAACCTACAGTTGACGGCATGACCTACCCAGTGAAGCTCGACGACCTGATCTCCGCCATCAAGTCCAACCAGGACCACGACGCGCTCGGCCAGCTGTCCGACGCGGTTTACCTCGGCGAGCACCTCGGTGAGCTCGCCGATCACCTGATCGGCCACTTCGTCGACCAGGCCCGCCGGTCCGGCGCCTCCTGGACCGAAATCGGCGCCAGCATGGGCGTTTCCAAACAGGCGGTGCAGAAACGGTTCGTGCCGAAGATCGACCCCGGCGGCGATTCCGGGGGAGTGATCCAACGGCTCTACGGCCGCTACACCGTCCGCGCCCGGCACGTGGTCGTCGAAGCGAAGGACGCGGCGATCAAGGCCAAGAGCCCCGGCATCGACACCACGCACCTGGTGCTCGGCCTGCTTTCCGAGCCGGCCGCGCTGGCGGCGGGGGTGATCGTGTTCCAGGGCGTCTCGCTCGACGCCGTTCGCGAGGCGGCCGAGGCCCGGCTGCCCGAGCCGGTGGACGACGTGCCGGACCCGATGCCGTTCACCGCGGCGGCGAAGAAGACGCTGGAGCTGACCCTGCGGGAAGGCCTTCGCCTCGGCCACAACTACATCGGCACCGAGCACCTTTTGCTGGCCCTGCTGGAACAAGGCGAGGGCGCGGGGTACGAGGTGCTCACCGGGCTGGGCATCACGAAGGAGCCGGCGGAGACGAAGATCAAGGAGGCGCTGGCGGAGATCCTGGCCGCCCGGGCGCAGTAAACCTCGTGAGTGGCTATGCCGGTTAGAACCGGCATAGCCACTCACGAGTCTTGGTCAGGACGGGGATTCGGTCCGGTCCTCGGTGGCCCAGGCCGTGTGGAACGAGCCTTCGCGGTCCACCCGGCGGTAGGTGTGCGCGCCGAAGTAGTCGCGCTGCCCCTGGACGAGCGCGGCCGGCAGGCGGTCCGCACGCAGGCCGTCGTAGTAGGCCAGCGCGGTGGAGAAGCCCGGCGTCGGGATGCCGAGCTGGACGGCGGTGGAGATGACCGAGCGCCAGGAGTCCTGGGCGTCCTCGACGGCCTTGCGGAAGCCGCCGGAGGTGAGCAGGGTCGGCAGGCCCGGCTCGTCGGCGTAGGCCGCGGTGATGTCGTTGAGGAACTTGGCCCGGATGATGCAGCCGCCGCGCCAGATGGAGGCGACGCGGCCGAGGTCGATGTCCCAGCCGTACTCGCTCGCGCCGGCCTGGATCTGGTTGAAGCCCTGGGCGTACGCGACCACCTTGGACGCGTACAGCGCCTGCTCGACGTCGTCCGCGAAGGTCTCCAGCGCGGCACCGGTGAGCGGCGCGCGCGAAGGCCCGCCGAGACCGTGCGCCGCCGAGCGCAGCGGCTTCGAGCCCGAGAGCGAGCGGGCGAACACGGCTTCGGCGATCCCGCTGATCGGCACGCCGAGGTCGAGTCCGATCTGGACGGTCCAGCGGCCGGTGCCCTTCTGCTCGGCGGCGTCCTCGACGATGTCGACGAACGGCTTGCCGGTGGCCGCGTCCACGTGCTTGAGCACGTCGGCGGTGATCTCGATCAGATACGAGTCGAGGCGGCCGGTGTTCCAGGTCTGGAACACGTCGGCGATCTCGGCCGGCGCGTAGCCCGCGGCGCCGCGCAGCAGGTCGAACGACTCGGCGATCAGCTGCATGTCGGCGTACTCGATGCCGTTGTGCACCATCTTCACGAAGTGGCCCGCGCCGTCCGCGCCGATGTGCGTGCAGCAGGGCTCGCCGTCGACCTTCGCCGAGATGTCCTCGAACAGCGGGCCGAGCGACTCGTACGACTCCTTGGAGCCGCCGGGCATGATGCTCGGGCCGTTGAGCGCGCCCTCCTCGCCGCCGGAGACGCCGGTGCCGACGAAGTGCAGCCCGCGCTCACGAAGCGCCTTCTCACGACGGCGGGTGTCCGCGAAGTGCGCGTTGCCGGCGTCGACGATCACGTCGCCCCGCTCCAGCAGCGGCGCGAACTCCTCGATGACGGCGTCGGTCGGCCCGCCCGCCTTGACCATGATCACGATCTGCCGCGGCCGTTCGAGCGCGTCGACGAACTCCTGCGCGGAGTACGCCGGGATGAAGTCGCCCTCGTCGCCGAACTGCTCGACGAGGGAGCGGGTGCGCTCCTCGGAGCGGTTGTGCAGGGCGACGGTGTGCCCGTGCCGGGCGAGGTTCCTGGCCAGGTTGCGGCCCATGACCGCCAGGCCGGTGACCCCGATGCTCGCCTTCTTGCTCATCCGAACCCTTTCCGAAGTCTCTGCCGGAGTCCGACACTAGTCCGCGCGCCCGCCCGTGACGTCCGAGAGAACACTCACGGGGCAGGCGGGAATGAACCGGGCCGCTTCAGGAGAAGCAGCGGATCGGCGCCCCGTTGTAGGCGATCATGTCGGTGATGGCCGCGACCAGGTCGATCGGCGCGCCCCACTCGGCGCCGTCCAGCTCGGCGTACGCGCGGTGGAGGTTGCCGGCCAGCCGCTCCTGCTCGGACATCTCCGCGAACGCGCCGAGGTCCGTCTCCTTCGCCAGCTCCAGCGGCGACCGCCCGGCCGCCTTGCCCCGCGATGCCGTGTCCTGCACGAAAGCCAGGTACGCGTCGACGGTGTCGATCACCTCCGGCCCGCACGCCGGCCCGTGCCCGGGCAGGATCACGGCCGGCTCCAGCTCGCGGATCACGTCCAGCGCGGCGCGCCAGCCCGCGACCGAGCCCATCAGCGCGAACGGGCTGCCGCCGTTGAAGATCAGGTCGCCGGTGTAGAGCACGCGCTGCTCGGGCAGCCAGGCGAGCACGTCGTTGGTGGTGTGCGCGGCGTGGCCGGGGTGGATCAGGTCAACGCGGGTCTCGCCCGCGTACACGGTCAGCCGGTCTTCGAAGACGACATCCGGCACGCGCAGCTCGAGGTGGCCCCAGTCGTTGCCGGGGAAGATGCCTTCGTACAGCTGGATGCCCTCGGCGAGCATCACCTCGCGCGTCTTGCGCTGGCCGACGATGGTGGCGCCCTCGACGAGGTAGTTGCCGTTGGTGTGGTCGCCGTGGTGGTGGGTGTTGACCAGGGTCGTGACCGGGCCGGTCGCGGCCGCGACGGTCTCCAGCATCGCGCGCGTGCGCCGTTCGGTGGAGCAGGTGTCGATGAGGACGGTGTGGCCGCCCGCGTCGAGGAAGCCGCAGTTGTTGATGAACCACGAGCCGTCGGGCTGCACGTACCCGAAGGCGCCATCGGCCAGGCGTTCGACGCCGGCCGCGGCGGGGGAGCGATCGATCATGCGGTCGACTATGCCCTATTCGGAGCAACGGCCGGGCCCGGAATGCCGCTTATCGGCTGGTCCGGCCGAGTGACAACAAGTGACAACCGGGGTGACTGGCGTTTCGCGTCATTTCCTGGAACGCTGCGCAGTGTCATCATCGAACCCCGTTGGGTCAAGCACTAGCCTGGGTGGTTCGAACGTTCGCGCGCCGGTGGGGCTTCAGGGCAGCTGCCGGCGATTTAGTGGTCCGGGAGAGCAAGGCTGATGGCGAGCACCGTCACCTCGCGCCGGAAGCAGCTCGGCAACGAGCTCCGGCATGCCCGCAACGCCGCGCGGATGACACAACAGCAAGTCGCCGAGGTTCTCGGCTGCACCCAGGGCAAGGTCAACAAGATCGAGTCCGGTGCCGTCGGAGTCAAGCTCGGGGATGTGCGCTCCATGCTGAACGCGTTCGGGATCAACGGCGAAGAGGCCGACACCCTGATGAACCTGGCGCGGGCCGCCGCCGGGCAGCGCGGCCACTGGTCGGGCTACCGGTCCGTGGTGCCGCACTGGTTCCGCACCTTCACGGACCTGGAGCCCGCGGCCGCGGAGATCCTCACCTGGCACGGCGAGCGCGTCCCGGGGCCGTTGCAGTCCGAGCACTACATGCTCAAGCAGTTCACCGAGGCGGGCGCCACGGACGTCACGGCGCTGGTGCGCAACCGGCTCGACCGCAAGGCCGTTTTCGAGCAGCAGCAACCGCCGTACTACCGGTTCATCATCAGCGAGGGCGCCCTGCGGCGAGCCCCCGGCGGGTTCGCCCCGGCGGTGATGCTGGACCAGGTGGAGCACCTGCTCGCCCTCGACCGGCACCCGCGCGTGTACGTGCACGTGCTCCCCTTCGGCGCCCGGCTCGCCGCCGTGCCCAACGACTTCACGATCATGCGCTTCCCGGACCGCACCAGGGATTTCGTCTACATCGAACACTCGGCCGGCGGCCTGTACCTCGACGACGTCAAGGACTTCAACATCTTCGTCGACTCCTGGGACCGGTTGCGCGGGGCCGCGCTGGAACGACAGGAGACTCGGCAGTTTCTCAAGGAGCTGGCTGAGGGGTATAGGGCACAGATGCAGTGACTCGCTGTGCCCGGTCTTGGTGCGGCTGCTTTCGGGGGCGATTTTCCTTGGGGTACAAAGCATTCCACGCACAGGTGGTCCGACTGCGGGCCGAAGCCGGCCGCCGGTGAAGGTGAAGAGGAAGCGCATTCACGGCAAGGTAGTGGGTGGCGGAGTGACGTCCGGCACGGTTTTGCGCGCCCCGGATGTCACCCATACGGGGGGCGGTCGGCAGACTGGACCCCACACGCGCCCCGGGTGAAAGGGAGAACAGCTGATGACGCAGGTACCGGACCCCGCCGATCCACAGGCCCCGGAAGGCGTTGACCTCGAACGGCCCAACGCGGCGCGGATCTACGACTGGTTCCTCGGCGGCACGGCGAACTGGGCGATCGACCGCGAGTTCGGCGAGCGGGCCGTCAAGACGTTCCCGACGATCAAGAGCATCGCGCAGCTCGGCCGGCAGTTCCTCGGGCGCGGCGTGGAGTACATGGCGCGCCAGGGCATCGACCAGTTCCTCGACCTCGGCTCGGGCGTGCCGACGGTCGGCAACGTGCACGAGATCGCCGTGTCGGTGAACCCCGACGCGCGCTGCGTGTACGTCGACAACGAGCCCGTCGCGGTCGCGCACTCGCAGATCCTGCTGGAGCGTGAGGGCGTCGCCGACCGGCACGCGGTGCTGCACGGCGACCTGCGTCAGCCTGGCGACATCTGGCCGCGGGCGCTCGACACCGGCGTGCTCGACCCGAAACGGCCGATCGGGCTGATCATGTGCGGCGTGCTGTACTTCGTCGGGCCGGACGAGGACGCGCCCGGCATCGTGCGCAAGTACCTGTCACTGCTGCCGTCCGGGTCGTACTTCCTGGCTTCGCACCTGACGAACGACGGCGTCAAGGCGCCCGACGGGGAGAGCCGCGACGAGATCCAGGAGCAGTACAAGCAGTCCAGCACGCCGTTCTACCACCGCACCCGCGAGGAGTTCGCGGAGTTCTTCGAAGGGCTGGAGCTGGTCAAGCCCGGCATCACCTGGATTCCGGAGTGGCACCCGGACGAAGCCGCGGAGAGGCTGGTCAACCGGATCGCTGAGGACCCGTCGTTCAGCGGCGGCCTCGGCGCGATGGGCCGCAAGCCCTAGACAGCAACGCGCCCCGGGTCACTGGCCCGGGGCGCGTTGTGTGGTGGGAGCGGTGGATCAGTCAGACCCTGGACGAGCCAAGGCCGTGCAGCAGCGGGGTCAGGTCGACCCTCGCTTCGAGCGGTCGCGTCGCGCGGACCAGGTCCGGCTGGCGCGGCGTGGGGAGGTCGACGTCGGTGTCCCATCGCATGGGCGTGCGCAGCGGCGCCTGGATCAGGCTGCGACCGAAGCGGCTGCGCAGTTCGTGACCGATCCCACGCCGGACGCGAGTGTGTTCGTCCTCACGGCGAAAGAGCGTGGTGAGCCGGACGGCCATGGGATCACACCCCCAGTTCGGGTAGCAGCGGGTACCGGGGCTGGTCAGCTCCGGTCAGACCGAGGCAGCGCTCGCACGGCATACCCGTGCCCGGCACCACCCACTCCACGTCGGCGAGGGGAAGCTTCTCCCCGCACCGGGCGAGCACCCGGTCGCCGGACCTGCCGGCGTCCACCTCGAAGACATGCGCGACGCGGCGGGCCTCGCCCGTGGTCCCGGGCGCGAGCCGGCCGGTCACCAGCAGTTTCGCTGTCATGTCGTCTTGGATGAGCACGCTTTCCCTCTCCCGAGGTCCGCGAGTGGCCGGGGCGGCTGAGCGGGTTGGGCCGAATGCAGCAAGCCATTCACCCACCATCAGCGCCCCGATCGGTACGATTAATCCTACTCCTGGAATAATCTTCATGTCGAGATCGGGCCGAGTTGATCACCCGCTTGGCCCTGCGGTTTGCTCCGTAGTGACAGAAAGAAGCCGGGGACGTGCGCCGCGACCGCACGCCGTGGCCGAAGACTCGGAGGTACGACCCATGGCGGATTATCCGTCGTCCCCGGATTACGACCCGAACGCCGTCAAATCGCTGTTCGAGGACGCCGCCTGGGGGAAGTCGTTCGCCAGCGAGCCCAACGGCGGCAACTGCGTGGAGGTCAACCTGGGCCGGGAAGGCCTGGTGGGCGTCCGTGACACCAAGCTCGCGCAGAGCCCGGTGCTGGTCTTCGACGCCGGCGAGTGGGCGGCGTTCCTGGTGGCGGTCAAGGCGGGGCAGTTCGACCTGCCGCCCAGCACCTGAATTCGGCCACGCCGTGGGAAGTTCACCAAATGTCACCCGATGGGGTGAGTCTGAGTGACCCACCGTGGCGAGTCTGGAGCTGACGCCGTTAAGGCCTCCTTACCCGCGTCGGACGCGGGTAAGGAGGCCTTAACGGCTTGGCAGGTGGGGGCGGGTCAGGCGGCGGCAGCCGGAATCCCGCCACCGCGCAGCCGCGACCGGGTGCGCCGCCAGGCGAGCACCACCAGCACCGCCAGCACGATCAGCGGCAGGGTGCTGATCGCCCAGCTCAGCCCCATCGGCGGCCCCGGCTGGGGCAGCACGGTCAGGTTCTTCAGGTCCCCGGTGCCCGGGCCCTGGGGTCCGTTGACCGCGAACCGGAACGTCCACGCGCCCTCGGCCGGCAGCGACCGGATGTCCAGCCCCCACACGTCGCGTTTACGGGGGTGCCGGGCCAGCGGCTGGGGCCGGGTGAAGTGGTTGGATTCCGGGTTGTACATGGACAGCGTGCCGGTTTTGGTGCCGATGCCGCCGTCCGGGATGAAGGTGAAGTCCAGCGACTGCATCGCACGCACCGGCCAGGTCGAGAAGCCGATGGTCAGCCCGTACGGCCCGGCCTGCACCCGCTCGGTGTGGACGATGTTGACGGGTTCGTAGGCGTTCGCGGGCGCGGCGGAGAGGAACAGCAGTCCCACCACGGCGCACAACGCCAGCAAGGTCTTACGCATCGGTGTTCCCCTTCGCCGTGGCACCCAAGTCACTCGATTGGCCCGTGGCGGGGGCCAGCAGCCGCAGCATCCCGCCGAACCGCCACCCGGCGAACCCACCGAGCAGCCCCAGCACGCCCGCCACCGCCCCGGTGGCCAGCACGGTCGGCAGGTCGACGACCCGGAGCGGGTAGATCCAGACGTCCTGCAACGGCATGCTCACCCCGATCAGCAACCCGCCGATCCCGCCGGCCACCACCGACACCCGGCCCGGCTGCCAGCTCCGCCGCCGGGACAGCACGAACAACACCTCCAGCACCGCGGCGATCGGCAGCAGCAGCATCGGCATCAGCGCGGGCATGTCCGGCACGCCGTTCACGTAGTCGCGCACCGGCAGCCCGACGAGGTCCGCGTACGCCCGCGCCGCCCAGGGCGAGAACCACCAGAACAGCGCCTGGATCACGGCCAGGATCGCGGCCGTCAGCACCGCGCCGCCCGGACGGCGCAGGAAGCCCGCGCCCGCGGTGATCATCAGCACCGCGAGGAACGCCGTGCCCACCGAGGTCGCCGAAACCGGCTCGATGTTGACCTGTTGCAGCCCCAGCACCGTGACCGCGCTGAACGCGATCAGCACCGCCAGCGAGCCGAACACCCCGACCCGGCCCCAGCGGTGCTCGCGCGCCGCGGCGAAGACCATGGTGGTGCCGATGATCGACAGCGTGATCGAGAGCAGCAGCCCGATGTGCGGCGGCGAGTCGATCACCGCGTCGAAGCCGTACAGCCCGTGCCACCACTGGTCCCACAGCCCGTAGAGCAGGAAGGCCGCGGCGCCGACGCCGGACACGAGATACCCCGCCGGCGCGGCGAAAGTCCGGCCGAACACGTTGATCGCGCGCCCGCCGATCCGCGCGTCCACCGGCCGCCCGGCGCGCTGCGCGGCCGTGGTCAGCAGCACCACGGCGAGGCTCGCCAGCCCGACGATCGCGCTGCCCGCGTACAGGAACAGGTGCGGCAGCGTGAAAAACGTGTCCGGGCCGACGTCGCTGTGCCACTGCACGTCCCAGGTGAGCCCGATCATCGAGATCACCGAGCCCCCGAGCACGGTGCTCGCGGGCACGAGCCCCGGGCGTGCCCTTTTTGTCGTGACGGCCACGCGGGCCCCCGACGCGGTGAGATCCATTCCCGTCCCCTCCTTATTGGTTGACCAACACGGGAAAAACGACTTGGGCGGCGCCGGCGGGCCCGCGCAGGGAGACCGTGATCTCCCACTGCCCGGACATCGGCAGGCCGACGTCGGCGGCGCGGAAGCGGCCCGGCCCGTCGGCCGTCGCGGGCACCGGCGTGATCGCGTGGCCCATCTGCGGCATCACCGGCTCCACGGTGACGCCTTCGGGCGCCGGGCCGGTGACGTCGAAGGCGAACGTGTTGCCGCCGACGCGCGGCGAGTCCGTGGACAGCTGCACGGTGTACGGCCCGGACGTCGAGCGCTGCACCGTGGGCCCGGTCGTGCCGCCCCCGCCCCAGAGCAGCCAGCCGAGCAGCACGGCCGCCACCACGACGACCACGGCGATCAGCAGCACCGGACGGCGTCTTTGCCTTGGCGCGGCTGGGATTTCGGCGGTCACTGTCCCCCTCCTTCCGCGGCCGGCACGTCGAGCACCACCGGGACGGTGACGACGGACCAGTCGCGCTCGGCCTGCAGCCACAGCCGGTATCGGCCGGGCGTGGTGAACGTGTAGGTGAACGGCACGTCGGGCCCGTAGGCGGCGACGGTCTCGTCCGGGATCCCGGTCAGCCCTGGGACGTACGGCGGCATCGCGTGCGCGTGGGCCCAGGTCGGCGCCGTCGCCGCGGCCGCGCCCACGCCGTCGGCCGAGGGCAGCGGGCCGATGACGATCAGGTGGCCCAGCATTCCGAGCCACGGTTGGAGGTCGCCTTCCGGGAAGTGCGCGGTGACCGTGACCGGGACGCCGGTGGAGAGTGGTGTGGTGGTGACGTCGACCGGAACCCCGTCGACCACTCGTTTTCCCGGCCCGGCGGGGACCGCGGCGGCCGCGCCCGACCCACCGGTCAGGTCCACAGTGGACCGGGCCAGCTGCACCCCGCCACCCCGGCGTTCAAGCTCCGCGGACACCGCGTACGTGCCGGATTCCGGCGGGGCGAGCGGCACGCGGTACTCGCCGGGCGCGACGCGCACCGGGTGCAGGTGCCACAGCCGTCCCGACGGTGAGACGACGATCAGGTGCACCAGCGCGTCGTCGTGGATCACCAGGTCGTCGGCCGGGCGGCCGGTGGAGCCGTCGGTGAAGCGCAGGTCCAGCTCGGCCGGAGTTCCTTTGGTGGCAAGGTTTTTCGCGGTGAAGTTGACCGGCGGGCGCGAGTAGTCCGTGACCGGCAGCCGGGACAGCGCGTACGGGTCGGTGACGTTGTCGACGGTCGGGTCCAGCTGGCTGCCGGGCGCGGGCGGCGGGGGCGTGCCGGCTGACAGCAGCGCGCCGGTGACCGCGACGGCCAGCGCCGCGACCATCCCGCCCGCCGGAACCAGCGCGTACGCGGTCCTTCGCGAGCGAAGCGCGACGCCGAGTGCGAGAAGCAGGAAGACGCCGGCCGCGACGAAGCCGCCGTACGTCGCCTTCTCCCACGGCGGCACGACGCGCGCCGGGATGACAAACGGGATCGTCGCGGTGGGCCCGCCGGCGGCGTCGGTCAGCCCCAGCTCCCACGGCCCGGGCTGGTCGGCCTGCAGCGTCCCGGAGTAGATGCCGGGCGTCGCGCCGAGCGTGACGTCGCCGCGCGAGACGACCACGCCGGCGGCCGCGGCCTGCAGGTGGATCGTGCCCGGGGTGGTCCCGGCGTGCGTGACGACGTCGACGTGCAGCGGCCCCGGCGTCACGTCGATCCGCCGGATGATCACGGTCAGCTCGCGTGCGCCGAGCGTCTGCGCCACCTGGATGTCGTTCCCGACCGGCGCGCCGTCGGCGTGCGCGGTGCCGCCGCCGAGCGCGATCCCCAATGCGCACAGCAGCCCCAGCAGCGCCGCGCGCCGCCCCCTCGGTACCAATCCGACCGGAAGTAGGCGGACACGGGCTGCAGCCGATCCGCTTGCCGGAACCCGTTTCCGCCGTGGCTGTAGTCGGATTGGTACCGAACTGCGCAGTGTGGTCCCCATCACGATCGAAAGTAGCGGCCCGGCGGGGCCCGAATCGTCACGGCGGCGGGGGAAGATCCGTCCCCAACACGGGGGAGGGGGACCCTTAGGTGCCCAGGAACTCGCGAAGGTGGGCGAGCACGGCGTCCGGCTGTTCCTCGGGCAGGAAATGGCCGCATTCGGCCAGCGCGGCGCCGGTCACCTGCTCGCCGTACTCGCGCCAGATGTCGAGCGTCGGGAGCTTGCCGAGCAGGCCGTTCCGGCCCCAGAGGGCGAGCAGCGGCTGGGTGACGCGGCGGCCCGCGGCGAAGTCGGCGTTGTCGAGGTCCGCGTCGTGCGGGAAGGACGCGCGGTAGTCGTCGAAGCCGGCGCGCAGGGCGCCCGGGGCGGAGAAGGCGCGGACGTACTCGGCGACGTCCTCGGCGGCCAGGCCCTGGCGTTGAAAGGTCCAGCGTTCGAAGAAGTAGCCCAGGTACGCGGCGATGTTCTGGCCCGCGAGCAGCTCCGGCAGATCGGGCTGGAGGTGGAACAGCCAGTGCCAGTAGCCGTTCGCGATGTCGCTGTCGAGGCGGCGCCACATCTCGCGGGTCGGCGCGATGTCCAGCACGGCCAGCCGTTCGACCTGGTCGGGACGGTCCAGCGCCCACCGGTGGCCGACGCGCCCGCCGCGGTCATGCCCGACGACCGCCACGCGTTCGAAGCCGAGCTGCTCCGCGAGCCCCGCGACGTCGGCGGCCATGGTGCGTTTGTCATAGCCGCCAACGGGTTTGTCGGTGCGGCCGTAACCACGCAGATCGGGCGCGATCACCGTGTGCGTCTCGGCCAGCGGCCCGGCGACGCGGTGCCAGCAGTGCGACGTCTGCGGCCAGCCGTGCAGCAGGAAAACCGGCGGGCCGTCGCCGCCACGGAGGTAGTGCATCCGGAGGCCGCCGACCTGGGTGGTGCTTGGTTCTAACTGGCTCATAGGGTTAGACGGTAGCCGTCGAGCCTAACCGGTGGCAACGGTTAGAATCAGCCGCATGGACTGGGTCTTCGACGGCGGGCGCCCGTGCCTCGACCTCGTCAACACGCTCCGCTCGCGGCACCTCGCCGAGCCGGTGGAGCTGCTGACGTCGCCGGCGGCGCTGGCCGAATGGCTGGGGCTGGCGGGCTTCGCCATCGGCCGCAGGTCTGTGACCAGCGCAAACGTGACCGCGGCGAAGACGCTGCGCGAGGCCGTCAACCGGCTGCTCACGGCGCCACCACGCGCGGCCGACGTACTGATCGTCAACAGGACTGCGGCGTCCCCGCCTCCCGCCCGCCTGCGCCTCGACGACGGCGTCCTGCACCGCGAGGTCCCCGCCCCACCGGACTGGGTGGCGACGGCGTTGGGTGCCATCGCCTCGGACGCCGTTGACTTGGCGGCCTCGGACGCCCTGGTCCGAATCTGCGCGGCGGACGACTGCGGGCTGCGTTTCCACGACGTTTCGCCGCGTCGGACGCGGCAGTGGTGCTCGATGTCCCGTTGCGGGAACCGGGCGAAGGCGCGGGCGCACTATGCGCGGGTTCAGGGGAGGAGCCGGTAGGCCCAGGGGTGTGCGCGTAGCCAGACGTTCAGCTTCCCGACCCAGCGCATGTGCGCGGTGCGCAGCGGCGGCGGGACCAGTGCGCCGAGGATCCTGACCACCCGGCGGAAACGGGTGAACCGCCGTTGATCGGCCAAAGTCCACTGTAGACCAAGGCGGGAACGGAACTCCGGTGGCAACGTCGCTCGCAGCAGGAAGAGCTGGGCCTGCGCCTGACGCCGCCGCAACGGCCACCACCAGCGGTCCGGCAGCCACCGCACGGGTTTGCGGACGGTGCGGATCGTGTGCAGGAGCGTGGTGATCGTGTCGTTCGGCTCGAAGCTCGCGACCATGTCGGCGTAGTACTGCTCGAACGCGGCCCAGTCCGGCGGCAGGTCCCGCTGGCGGACGCCGAGCGTTCGGCCGATGTCGCACATCTGCGCGTAGTACTCGTCGAGCTCCAAAGCAGACAGTGGACGGCCGAAAAAACGTTGTACGTCAACGGGAACCTTGACCAGCGTCGCGTGCACCCAGGCGTAGGCGGCCGGGTCGAGGGCGCTGTAGCGGTGGCCGTGGTCGATGCCGGTGAACGTCCGGTGCAGCTTCCGCAGCCGCGCAGCCTCGACGCGGGCACCATCAGCGCCGCCGTAGACGTAGATCGAGAGCGAGGCGGCGGTGCGCATCAGGCGGGTCCACGGGTCCTCGGTGTAGTCCGAGTGGTCGCGCACGCCGGCCGCGACCACGGGGTGCGCGACCTGCAGCACCAGCACCTGGCCGGCGAGCAGCACGTCGCGGAAGTCGCCGAAGTACCGCCACACGGCGGTCCCCCTCACGACCGGCGGCGCCACCTCACACCTGCGCGCCGCGCAGCAGCATCATCAGCGGCTCGGCGGCCGGGACGTCGACGCCGGTCGAGAACCGGCGTAGCTGCAAGCCGGCGATCAGCGCGACTACGTGGCCGGCCAGCCGCTCCGGCTCTGCGACGCCGAGCGCGCGCAGGATCGCGATGGCCAGGTCGTCGTACGCGGCGAAGCAGCGCGAGGACGCTTCGCGCAGCGCGGGATCACGCGCGGCCTGGAGGTACAACTCGTGCGGCGCCAGCTCGTCGGTGCCGAAGGGCAGCTGCTTGATGACCTGCTCGACGACGGCGGCGCCCTGCTCGAGGTTCAGGCCGTCGGCGCGGTGCGCGTCGACGATCGCCGTGAGCTTCGCCGTCTCGTCCTCGGCGAACAGCAGCATGGCCTCGCGCAGTAGCTCGGTCTGGCTGGGGAAGTGGTAGGTCAGCGTGCCGAGCGAGACGCCCGCCGCGGCCACGATCCGCCGGTTGGTCAGGCCGCCGACGCCGACCTCGCCGACCACTTTCAGCGTCGCGCGCAGGATCGAGTCGCGGGTGCTCACCACACCGTCGCGGGCCGGCGCTCCTGCCATCGTTCGACCTCTTCCAGTTGCGCGGCAACGGAGATCAGCCGCTCTTCCGCGTGCGACGGGCCGAGCAGCTGCGCGCCGAGCGGCAGCCCGCCGGCGGTCCGCCCGGCCGGGACGTTGACGCCCGGCCAGCCCAGCACGTTCCACGGCCAAGCGTAGGGGCAAGCGGCGATCATCGTCTGGTCGGTGCGCCAGCCGGTGAGGCCGTCGAACGTGCCGACGGCGGGCGGCGGGGTCGCGGTGGTCGGGGTGAGCAGCACGTCGACGCGGCCGAAGACCGAGCCGATCCGGCGTTGCAGCGCGGGTTCGAAGGCGCGCGCGAGCTTCAGCGCCGGCCCGGCGAGCAGGCGGCCCTGTTGCGCGTTGCTGCGGGTGCGCGGGTCGAGCGCGGCCACGGCGGGGACGCGACGGGTCCAGTCGCGCACCCCGGTGAGCGAGCGCGGCAGGAAGGTCAGGCCGACCAGTCCGTAGTCCGGCTCCAGCTCGACGATCTCGTGGCCGAGCGCGGCCAGCTTCTCGGCGGTGTCCCGCACGGCGGCCTCGACCACCGGGTCGAGCCGGGTTTTCGTTGCCGTGAAAGGAATCCTGGTGGACAGGCCGATGCGCAGCCGTCCCGGTTCCCGCTTCGCGGCGGTCTGGAACGCGGTGCCGGTGCCCGCGGTGACGTCGAGCAGCAGCGCGGCGTCGCCGACCGTGCGGGCCAGCGGGCCGAGCACCGTCAGGCCGTGGAACAGCTCGCCGCCGGTGGGGATGCGGCCGCGCTGGGGCTTGATGCCGACCAGGCCGGTCCACGCGGCGGGGATGCGCACCGAGCCCGCGCCGTCGGAGCCGAGCGCGCCCGCCACGATGCCCGCGGCGACGGCGGCGGCCGACCCGCCGGAGGAGCCGCCGGGCGTGTGGCCGGGGTCCCACGGGTTGCGTGTCGCGCCGAACGCGGCACCCTCGGTGAACGGCCATTGGCCCAGCTCAGGCGTGTTCGTCTTGCCGACGATCACCGCGCCGGCCTGCTTGAGCCGGGCGACCGCGGGCGCGTCGGCGATGGCCACGGGGAAGTCCCCGGGGCAGCCGAACGCGGTGGGCTGGCCGGCCAGGTCCACGTCGTCCTTGATCGCGACGGGCACGCCGAGCAGCGGGGCGCGCTCGCCGTTCGCGAGGCGGCGGTCGGCCTCGGCTGCTTCGGCGAGCGCGTCCTCGTCACGGATCCGGCGGAACGCGTTGAGCACCGGCTGGCTCGCGTTCGCCTGGTCCAGCGCGGTGGCGGTGAGCTGGGCGGACGTGACCGAACCGGCGGCGAGCGCGGTGGACTGCGCGGCCAGGCCGGCGAAGGCGGTCGTCTCGGGGCTGACGGTCATCAGCGGCTCCCGTCTCTCGTTCGTTCGAACGAACGTTACCACGCCGACCTGAGAGAACCGGCTCAGAAGAACAGGTCGACCAGCTCCTGGGGCGGGTTGTCGCCGAAGAGCTGCACCAGGAACTCCCTGCCGTCGGTGGGCGTGGCATTGCGGCGGAACATGGCCTGCTCGAACTCGCGGAGCGCGGCGTCGACGTCGCCGGGGTGCGCGGCGATGGCCTGGGCGAGTTCGGCGCCGTCGAGCATCGCGTTGTTGGCGCCCTCGCCGTCCGGCGGCGCGAGGTGGGCGGCGTCGCCGATGAGGGTCACGCCGGGACGCGGGTCCCATCGGTGCCCGGCCGGCAGCCCGAAGAGGGGCCGCAGGATCGGCGGGGTGTCGGCGTCGGTGATCAGCGAGGTGAGCACCGGGTCCCAGCCGTCGAACTCGGCCGCGATCCGCGCGGTGGCCGCGGCCGGGTCGGTGAAGTCGATGCCGGCGAACCACTCCTGGGACCGGGTGAGGATCACGTAGGTGTGCAGGGTCGCGTCGCGCTCCCGGTGCGCGTTGATCGAACCGGCCTTCCCGGTCGTGCTCAGGGTTCCGCCGCCGACGGCCTTCGCGGCAGCTGGGTGGCGCGCATCGGCGTCGTACAGCCAGGTTTCGACAAACGAGTCGCCGGTGTACTCGGGCACCGCGTCGGACACCAGCGGCCGGACGCGGGACCAGGCTCCGTCGGCGCCGACCAGCAGGCCGGTGCTGATGGTGGTGCCGTCGGTGAAAGCCACCTCGTGACGGCCTTCGCCCAGGCTGCGGACGTCGCTGACCTTGCGTCCCCAGTGGACGGTGCCCGGCGGGAGCGAGTCGAGCAGCAGCTGGCGCAGTTCGCCCCGCTGCACCTCGGGACGGCCGCCGGTGCCGTCGTCGGCCTTCTCGAACAGCACCTTGCCGTGCTGGTCGACGATCCGCATCGCCTGGCGGCCCTCCAGCACCAGCTCGCGGAACTCGGCCATGAGGCCGGCGGCCTCGACGGCGAGCTGGCCGTTGTAGTCGTGGATGTCGAGCATCCCGCCCTGGGCGCGTGCGGCAACCGAGGGCTCGGCCTCGTAAACGGCGGCCGGGATGCCTTGGCGGTGCAGGACCCGCGCCAGGGTGAGGCCGGCGAGGCCCGCGCCGATGATGGTGACCGGAGTGGACATGTTCGCTCTTCTCGTGCTCGGTGATGGTGACCTGCTCAGGCTGCCGGCGGGCGCTGTCGGGCCGCGCACACGCGGCTGGCACGGGCCTGGCAGCCCGGCGCGGGCGGTGTCAGCCATCCGGCGTTTTGCCGGGCAACGGTTACGGTGAACCGAGAACCGCCTCAGCCCACGGAGGATCGATGACGTTCGACTTCGACCGGTTTCCCGCTCTCGAAGTTTTCCCGCGGGCCGGGCTGGGCGGGTGGCCGACGCCGCTGGTCCCGGCGCCGCGGCTCGGCGAAGCACTGGGGCTGCCGAACCTGCTGCTCAAGCGCGACGACGTGCACCCGCTCGGCCTCGGCGGCAACAAGCTGCGCAAGCTCGACTTCCACCTCGGCGCGGCGCTGGCTTCCGGCGCCGACACCGTGATCACGTTCGGCGCGCTGCAGACCAATCACGGCCGTCAGACGGCCGCCGCGTGCGCGCGCCTCGGCCTGCGCTGCGAGCTGGTGCTCACCGCGAAAGTCCCGCGCTCGGGCGAGGCGTACGAGCGCTCCGGCAACATCCCGCTGGACCTGCTGTTCGGCGCGCGGGTGCACGTCTGCGCCGACGACGAGGAGACCGGGCGGACGTACGACGAGCTGGTGGCCGAGGCCGCGGCGGAGGGCCGGAAGGTGGCGACCATCCCCGTCGGCGGCTCGGATGCCTTGGGCGCCTTGGGTTATCTGGACGCGACGCGCGAGCTGGCTCACCAGCTTTCGGCCGCGGGCATCAGCCGGGCCCGCGTCGTCGGCCCGCACGCGAGCGGCGGCACGGCGGCGGGCATCGCGCTCGGGACGGCGCTGCTCGGCTCGCTGGGCGCGGACTTCGCGTGCGTCAGCCATCCGATCGGCGAGGCCACGGAGAACCTGACGCACCTGGTCACCTCGACCGCGCAGCTCCTCGGCATCGACACCCCGGTGCTGGACCACGTGTGGATGAGCGACTCCACCCTCGGCGAGGGCTACGGCATCCCGGCGCCCGAGACCTGGGGCGCGCTACGGCTGTTCGGCCGCACCGAGGGCGTGGTCCTGGACCCGGTCTACACCGGCAAAGTCGCGGCCGCGCTGGTGGAATGGTCGGCGGCCGGCCGGTTCGACCCGGACGAGACGGTGGTCTTCGTCCACACCGGAGGCCTGCCCGGGCTGTACGGCTACGCCCCGGAATTCGCGGCCGCCATGGAGGAGTGAAGTCAGCTTCGCTCGGGCTCGAGCTGCGAAACTGCCGGAACCAGGGCCTTGGCCGCGTCGGTCCGGACCGCGATGCGGACCAGGCCCAGCAGCAGGAGGACGTCGGCGATCAGCATCAGGCGCTGCGTCACCCCGATCGGCACGGCGTCGGCGAGCACGTGGAACGGCGCGATGCCCGCCTCGTCCAGCCGGACGAACAGGAAGCTCAGCCCGAACAGCCCCAGCACCACCACGCCGAGCCGCAGCCAGCGCACCACGATCGCGCGGTACGGGCTGTCGCGCAGCGGGTCGAGCAGGGTGATGGCCGCGCCGGGCAAGCTGGTGAACGCCACCAGGCACGAGTACATGTGGATGTCGCCGCTCAGCGGGTTCGGGTTCGGCGGGTAGCTGGCCGGGAAGACCGCCGCCGTCGCCAGCCCCAGTGACCAGAGCGTGAGCAGCACCCGGGTGGTCCGCGGCAGCGGCACGCCCGCCGCCACCAGCGTGCCGAGCACCGCGAGCGAGCCGATGGCCAGCGAGAGCACGCTCGCGCCGAGCATGCCCTGGCCGCGGTCGGTGATGATGTAGCTCGACAACGTGTCGTACACCGGGTTCCGCGAGCTGATGATGTGCAGCACGGTGATGGTGAACATGCCCCACGCGATCGCCGCGAGCGCGGCCAGCCGCCAGATCCGGACCCCCCGTGAATTCCCCATGATCACAGGGTTCCGGTTCCGGGCCCTCCCGTGATCCGGGAAAACCCTGAATTCACCCCTGGTCGCGACAGGGGTTGAACTCCGCGACGACCAGTGCTTGGTCGTCGTGCCGCTTCGCGCGCGGCCAGCGTTCGCCCTGCGGGTCCTGCTTCTCCGCGGTGCGGACGGCGTCCAGCACCGCGTCCGGCCCGCTCGCCCGGGCCAGCCGCAGCACGTCCGGCCAGCCGAAGAGGCGGTACTCGTCGACGCCGATGGAGACGCCGTCGGTGGCCAGCAGCACCGCGTCGACCTCCGCGCGCGGCCACCGGCGTCGCACGGCCTTCTCCGCCGCGACCGGGTCGGCCTCCGCGACCCAGAAGCCGCCCTCGGCGTTGCGCCGCCGTCGGACGTCAGCGCCGGTCTGCAGCAGGCCGCCGTCGCGCAGGGAAAGCAGCCGGTCGTCGGAGACCACATCGGTGCCGAACTGTCCGAACGCGACAATCGGACTGTCCGCCAGGACAAGGGCTTCCACCTGCTCGGCGTCCCAGCGCACGATCGAGACGGTGCTCGACGGCGAGTTGCGCGGAGTCAGCTGCTGCGCCTCCGCGACGCCGGCGATGGCCGATGCCAGCGCGTCACCCAGGTCGGCAGTGGGCTGCGCGCTCAGCTCGGTGGCCAGCTCCCGCACCAGCAGCCCCGCGTACCAGCCGCCGGGCGGCAGGTCCGGGCTCGGCGACGTCGCGCCGTCCAGCACCAGCACGGCGTTGTCCAGCACGACGACGTGGTCTTCGGTCGGCCGGGGCAGGCCGTCCGCACCGACCCCGGCCCGCTCGGCGATCGCGATCTCGGGCATCAGCCGACTCTAACCCGGGACCCACGGCCGTCCTCAACCCTCGTGAGTGCCTATGCCGGTTCTAACCGTCGTGAACACTCACGAGTCCTCCCGTCAACCAAGGTTGACACGGCCGGCTTGTCAACCTAGATTGACAGGCATGACGGAAGCAACAGACCTGGCCGCACGGGCCGGCGACCGCGATCCCCGCGTGGGGCTTCGCGCGGTCGCGGCGCTCCGTCGGCTGGTGGAGCAACTCGAGGCCGTCCAGGTGCGCAGCGCGCGGATGCACGGCTGGTCCTGGCAGGAGATCGCCGCCGAGCTGGGGGTCAGCCGGCAGGCAGTGCACAAGAAGCACGGGAGGAACTGATGTTCGAACGGTTCACCATCGACGCGCGGATGGCCGTGGTCGAGGCGCAGATCGTGGCCCGGGAGCTGGGTTCGCGGGAGGTCTCGCCGCAGGAGGTGTTCGCCGGCCTCGCCAGAGCGGAAAACGGCGACGCGCGGCGGCTGCTGGAACAGCTGGGCGTTTCGCAGGCCGAGTTGCTCGCCGAGCTGGAGCGAATCCGGCGCCGCGGCGGGATCAGCGACGCCGACGTCGAGGCGCTCACGGAGTTCGGCATCGACGTCGACCAGATCGTCGAGCGCATCGAGCAGACGCACGGCGAGGGCGCGCTGGCGGGCGGCGGGAAACGCGGCCGCCGCGGCCACATCCCGTTCACCGGCGAGGCCAAGAAAACGCTGGAGCTGAGCCTGCGCGAAGCCGTCAAGCTCGGCGACAAGCACCTGGGCCAGGAGCACATGCTGCTCGCGCTGGTGCAGCAGAAGGGCGCGGTCGCCGACCTGCTGGCCGCGCGCGGCGTCGACTACCTGAGCGTGCGCCGGGCAGTCGGTCAGCGCGCGGCGGGCTGATGCTGTTCCTGCTGGCGGTGCCCGGACCGCCACGTGACGAGCGGCAGGAGCGCGTGGGTCAGGGGGCCGATCGACGCCGCGTAGAGCACGGTCCCGACGCCGACACTGCCGCCGAGCAGCCAGCCGGCGGCCAGCACCGTCACCTCGATCCCGGTGCGGACCAGCCGCACCGATCGGCCGGTGCGCGCGGTGAGCCCGGTCATCAGCCCGTCGCGCGGGCCGGGGCCCAGGCGGGTGCCGACGTAGACGGCGGTCGCGATGGCGTTCAGGAGCACGCCGCCGGCCAGCAGCACGATCTGCCAGGTGAGCACGTGCTGGTCGGGCAGCACGGCGCGGACGGCGTCGACGGTCACGGAGATCACCGCGATGTTCGCGACCGTCCCGATGCCGGGGCGCTGGCGTAGCGGGATCCAGAGCAGCAGCACGAACACCGACACGATCCCGCTGACCGTGCCGAAGCTCAGCCCGGTGATCTTCGTGACGCCGTCGTTGAGCACGTCCCACGGGTCGAGGCCGAGGCCCGCGCGGGTGAGCATCGCCATGCTGGCGCCGTAGAGCGAGAGCCCGCCGAGGAGCTGGAGGCCGCGGAGCGCGGGGGCCCGGCGGAGGCTGAGCGGACTGAGATCGATTGTTGCCACTTCTGCACTATCCGGCACAACTGGTCTGGTAAACCATGGCCAATTCTGGATAATTGGACTCATGGAATCGCAGGTACCGCTGGGGAGTCGAGTCTCCGGTCAGAGATTGGCCGTGTTGCTGGGGGAGTGGCGGCGCCGGGGCTCCCGCCAGGGCGCGGCCGACCTCGCCGCGGCCGTCGAGCTGCAGGTGCTCGACGGCCAGCTCCCCATCGGCACCCGGCTGCCCGCGGAGCGGGAGCTGGCCGAAGCGCTGGCCGTCAGCCGGACGCTCATCGGCGCGGCCCTCGACCGGCTGCGTGAAGACGGCCTGGTAGCCAGCCGTCGCGGCGCCGGTTCCTGGATCGCCGGCAACGGACGGCGGGGACACGAGCCCGCGCTGCCGTCCGGCGAAGGCCTGCTCGACCTGGCGCGCGCCGCGCCGGCCGCGTTGCCTGGGCTGATGTCCGCGATCGACGACGCGCGGCGCGACATGGCCGAGTACGTCACCGGCAACGGCTACCTCACCGGCGGACTGCCATTGCTGCGTGAGCGGATCGCCGAGCGCTACACCGCGCGTGGCTTGCCGACGTCGCCGGAGCAGGTGGTGGTGACCGGCGGCGCGTACTCGGCTTTTGTGCTCTGCCTGCGGATGCTCGCCGGCCCGGGCGACCGGGTGCTGGTCGAGCAGCCGACCTATCCCAACGCGCTCGACGCCATCCGCGCCGCCCACGCCCTGCCCGTCCCGGTGGCGCTCGACCCGGTGCGCGGCTGGGACCTGGCCGGGATCGAGGCCGCGCTGCGCCAGGCGTCGCCGCGGTTCGGCTACCTGGTGGTCGACTTCCAGAACCCCACCGGCCTGCGGCTGGACGCGGCGGCCCGCGAGCGGCTCGGCGGGCTGCTGGCCCGTTCGCGGACCCCGGTGGTCGTCGACGAATCGTTGGTGGAGCTGGATTACGAGGGCGATCCGGTGGACGGGCCGCCGCCGCTGGCCGCGTTCGCCGGCGACCTGTCGCTGACCGTCGGCTCCGCCGCGAAGTCCCACTGGGGCGGGCTGCGGCTGGGCTGGATCCGGGCGTCCGCGGACCTGGTGGACCGGCTGACTTCGTCGCGGTTCGCGGTGGACCTGGGCGCGCCGGTCTTCGAGCAGCTGGTGCTGGCGTCGCTGCTGGAGCCGGCGGGCTACGAGGCGCTGGCGCGTCGCCGGGAGGAGCTCAAGGGACAGCGGGACGCGCTGGTCGGGGCGCTGAAGTGGTACTGCCCGGAATGGACGTTCGAGGTGCCGTCCGGCGGGCTCTCACTGTGGTGCCGGCTGCCGGAGCCGATGAGCACCCGGCTGGCGGTCTCGGCGGCGAACCACGGCGTGCAGCTGGCGCCGGGCTCGCGATTCGGCGTGCAGGGTGGTTTGGAGCGGTGGCTGCGGGTGCCGTTCGGGTTGCCGCCGGACCAGCTGTTCGAGGCCGTCCGCCGGCTGAGCGCGGCGGCGGGCTCGGTGCGGGGACTGCCGGCCGTGAATGTGCCGGTGACGTAAGGCTTTTGACGATAAACAGCCGGTGCACCGGATGGTCCTGGCCACTCCAGGGAGGGTGGCGGTCACATCCGGCGCACCGGCTGTTCGTCACCCGCTCCGCAGAACGGAGCGGGCACCGTGGCGGCTTTCTGGCACAGCCCCTCGACGTGCCGGGAAGCGCCGACGGCTCAGGCGGGCTTCGGTTGGCGCAGGTTCTCGCTCGGCGCGGTGAGCGAGGACCTCCGGAGCACGCCCGTTGTGGGTCCCGGCGCCGCAGGGGCAGCGCGGCGCCGGGACCGGGACCCGATCCGGCCGGGCGCGGTCGGCCGGTCGGGAAGCAGGAAGGTGTGCATGGATCTGCCCCTGTGTTTCGTCAGCGGGTAACAGCGCTTTCAGGGGAGGGCGCGGCGCAGCCGCACAGGGCGCGCGAACAAGAAGTTGATCTTGATTTGGACGCGGCTCTCCCCGGAGGACCAGGTGCCGGTCAGTCCGGGGAGGTGGTGGGCAGGGCCGCTTCCCGGCCCGCGCCGTCGACCTCGTGGTCGCGGCTGACCCCGATCAGCTTGAGCTGAGTGGTGGTGGCGCAGTCGCCGGAAACGGCGAACGCCTGCCGCGCGCCGCCGGAGCCGTCGTGCCCCGGGGTGGCGGTGGTGGTCGGTGCCATCGGCGCGCTGGGCGCGGCCGGGAGCCCGCCGCCACCCCCGCCGCCGCTGCCGCCGCCGTTGATCGCGTGGGTGTCGGAGTCGCGCTGCTGATGCCGCTGCGCGCTGTTGCCGGACAGCCCGTTCGTCGTCGTCCCCGTCGGCTCGGCGAGGCTGTTGCGGTTCGAGATGACGGTGGTCGTCGTGGCCGGTGCCCCCGGCGTGGTCACGGCGGGGGCAGTAGCACTGGCCGGCGCGACGGTCGTCCCGATCAGCGTCGGCACGGTCGCGGTGACGCCCCCGCTGACGGAGCCGCCGGACAACACCGGCCCGAGCACCCCGTCGATCGGCAACAACGGCGGCAGGTCGGTGCCGTTCCCCGGCGTCGACGGCGGCAACACGGTCTGCCCGACGGTGTTGACGGTCCCGAGGACCCCGCCGACGGTGGTGAGCGCGGTGTTCAGCGTTGTGTCGACTACATCGACCAGGCCGCCGACCAGGCCGCCCACTAGACCACCGAGGAGGCCGCCGCTCTGCTTGGGCGCGGTCGGTTGGGTTTGCTGGGTCGTTTGGTCCGGCTGGGCCGCGGGCTTCTCGACGGGCTGCTGGACCAGGGGCTGCTGGACGACCATCAACGGCCGCACGACGGCAGTGCTGGTGCTGCCCGTGCTGCCGCTGCCTGTGCTGGCGCTGCTGCTGGTGCCGGTGCTGGCGTTGCTGCTGGTGCCCGTGCTGTTGTTGCTGCCGTCGGTGATGCCATCGCCCGCGCTGCCGCCGGCGGTGTTGCTGCTGCTCGCGCTGCCGCCCGTGCCGGTCTCGGCGTTGCCGCAGGTGCCCGTGCTGCCGTCAGCGGTGTTGCCGGCGCTGCTGTTGCCGTTGTTGGCGGTGCTGGCACTGCCGTCGGCGCTGGACCCGTTGGCCGAGTCGCTGCTGGACGAGGCGGCATCGCTGCTCGGCGAAGTGGTTCCGGTAGCCGAGTTGTCGGTGGCCGAGCTGTCCGGGGCGGTGGTCGCCGGTGCCGTCGAGCCGGTGTGGCTGGGCCTGCTCGAGCTGGAGGTGCCCGTGGCTCTCGATCCGCGGCTGGTCGCGGCTGTGCCGGGGTGGGTTGCTTCGCGGTCGCCGGGGGTGGTTGAGCCGCGGGGGCCGTCGGCGGCCTGGTGGTGCCGGGCGGGTGAAGAGTCGGTGGCGTGTTTTCCGGCGTGGGCGGAGGCCGTGGCGACAGCGTCACCGGAAGAAGAATCAGCGGCATTCCGCTCATCGGCCGACGCGCTCGTATTCGCGAGTACCGCCCCGAGTAGCCATCCGGCCAGCGCCAGCCCACCCGCCAACGCGATCCGCGCGGTCGGCCGCGCGATCGGACCAGCCCAAGCCCTCGGACGGTGCGCCCTCGCCCCACCCGCCGACGTCGCCGGAACCGAGGCAACCTTCAGCTCAGCAGCCGCAGCCTGGGCAGCCGCAGCGCGAGAATCCGGAGCTTCCCCAGTCATGGTTTGCGCAGGCACAGTGGGGTGCACGGGAATCGTGTCGATCACGCCACCACCACCGTCCGCGCCTGAAGCTCATGCGGTCACCGCACGAAGCTGATCTTGCTGGGGTTCTCTTCCGGCCAGGTCGCAGTTACCCCGGGGCTGCACTCTTTCTAGCACCGCTCGCGAGTGTTTCATCTCTCCCGCGTTCGATCCACCCCGTACGGCGGAACAGCCTCACCGGCTCTGGTGTCCGAACGGCCGAAGTTGATCACCGTGTGTGCTCCCGGACGGTCGCGCCAGGGCCATCCGGGCCCCTCCTTCGACCGTCCCCGCAGGCGTTTGACCTGATGTCTCGAGCCGGACAACCACTCAGGGTATCGCGTGATCAACGCTGGGTACCGGCCCGCGACTGTACTGAAAGGACAGCCCGCCGGCCGCGACGTGAAGTGGTCAGACGAGTGACCGCAATCGCTGGACGGCGTCGTCGATGACCTCGTTGCGCTTGCAGAACGCGAAGCGCAGCAGGTGTTTCCACTCTTCCGGGTGATCGGTGAACACCTTTACGGGGACGGCCGCGACACCCACACGCTCCGGCAGCTCCCACGCCAGCTCGGCGGCGTCGGTGAAGCCGAGCGGCCGGACGTCGACGCAGACGAAGTACGTGCCCTCGCTCGGGCGCACCTCGAAACCGGCGTCCGCGAGGCCCGCGGAGAGCCGGTCGCGCTTGTCCTGCAAGCTCGTGCGCAGGCCTTCGACCCACTCCAGCTCGTTGTCCAGCGCGTACGCGACCGCCGGTTGCAGCGGCCCGCCCGAGACGAACGTGATGAACTGCTTCGCCGCCTTCACGGCCGCGACCAGCTCCGGCGTCGAGCAGACCCAGCCGATCTTCCAGCCGGTGCAGTTGAACGTCTTGCCGGCGCTCGAGATCGACACCGTCCGCTCGCGCATGCCCGGCAGCGTCGCCAGCGGGATGTGCTCGGCGCGGTCGAAGACGAGGTGCTCGTAGACCTCGTCGGTGATCGCGATCAGGTCGTGCTCCACGCACAACGCGGCGACGGCCTCCAGCTGCCCGCGCGTGAACACCGTCCCGGTCGGGTTGTGCGGCGAGTTCAGCAGCACCGCGCGCGTCCGCGGGGTGATCGCGGCGCGCAGGGCGCCGAGGTCCAGCTCCAGGCGCCCGTCGGGATTCTCGACGAGGCCGATCACCCGCCGCTCGGCCCCGGCCATGGCGACCGCCGCGGCGTACGAGTCGTAGTACGGCTCCACGACGATGACCTCGTCGCCGCGCTCGGTCAGCGCGATGAGCGCGGCGGTGATGGCCTCGGTGGCGCCCGCGGTGACCAGGATCTCCGTGTCCGGGTCGTACTCGGTGCCGTACCGCAGCCGGTGCCGGGCGATCGCCGCGCGCAGCTCGGGCCGTCCGGGGCCGGGCGGGTACTGGTTGGAGCCGCCGAACAGCGCGTTCTTCGCGGCTTCGAGCATCCCGGCGGGCCCGTCGGTGTCGGGAAAGCCCTGGCCGAGGTTCACGGCGTTGTGCTTCACGGCGAGTGCCGTCATCTCCGCGAAGATCGTCGCGGTGAACGGGCGGAGGCGGGGGACAAGAGCTGGTTCGCGCACGAAAACGCATCCTCACGGACAATGGCGTTGTGGAGCAACTCACGCCAGCCAACCTCACCCCGGCAGACCCGCCCGGCGGCGCCGCCGGGGAAGCGGAAAAACAACGCGGCTTGCGCAAGATGAAGCTGGTCGCGCTTGCTTTCCTGCTCGGCGCGACGGTCATCTTCCTGCTCACGGCCTGGGCGGAATCCTCGGGCTGGCCCGGCTGGGTCGGCTACGTCCGCGCGGCCGCCGAAGCGGGCATGGTCGGCGCGCTCGCCGACTGGTTCGCCGTCACGGCGCTGTTCCGGCATCCGCTGGGCCTGCGGATCCCGCACACGGCGATCATCCCGAACAAGAAGGACCAGCTGGGCAACAGCCTCGGCGAGTTCGTCGGGTCCAACTTCCTGTCCGAGGGCGTCATCCGCGACAAGCTGCGGCGCGTCGAAATCGCTCGGCGCCTCGGCGGCTGGCTCCGGCAGCCGGCGAACGCGGAGCGCGTGACGTCCGAGCTGGCCACGGTCGTGCGCGGCGCCATCACGGTCCTGCGGGACGAGGACGTGCAGGCGATCATGGAGCAGGCCGTGGTCAAGCGCATCGTCGACCGGCCGTGGGGCCCGCCGCTGGGCAAGATCCTGGCCGGCGTCTTCGAGGACGGCGCGCACCACAAGCTCGTGGACCTCATGTGCGACCGCGGTTACGAATGGGTCCGCGACAACCACAACACGATGCTGCGCGTGGTCTCGGACCGCGCGCCGAGCTGGTCGCCGAAGTTCGTCGACGAGATGCTGGCGGACAAGGTGTACGGCGAGGTCCTGGCCTTCACCTGGGCGGTGAAGACGGACGTCAACCACCCGATGCGGCTCGCGCTGGACAAGTTCCTCGGCGAATTCGCGCAGGACCTGCAGCACGACCCGCAGACGATGGAGCGCGCCGAGCAGGTCAAGGGCCAGATCGTCAGCCACGCCGAGGTGCAGAAGCTGATCGGCTCGGCCTGGGCGACGGCGAAGGAGATGCTGCTCAACGCCGCGGAGGACCCGTCGAGCGAGCTGCGCCGCCGCGTCCGCGCGAGTCTGGAGGCCCTCGGCGAGCGCCTCATCACGGAGGACACCCTGGCGGGCAAGGTCGACGGCTGGGTCGAGAGCGCCGCGGTGTACCTGGTCTCCAACTACTCCAAGGAGATCACCACGATCATCACCGACACCGTGGAACGCTGGGACGCGGAGGAGACCTCGCGGAAGATCGAACTGCAGGTCGGCCGGGACCTCCAGTTCATCCGGATCAACGGCACTGTGGTGGGGGCGCTGGCCGGGCTGGTGATTTACACGGTGGCACAGCTGCTGTTCTGAGCGGTGGCTGCTGTTTCGCGGCAGCTGTGGTTCTGCGTTTTCCGGCGGCGGTCCACAGCCGCCGCGGCCTGTCCACAGGGCGCATCCCCAGGTGGAGGGCGGGGCGAAACATGAACGAACCGCTATACCACACCCGAGGGAGCCTCAAACCAGTTGTCCACAGGAAGCTGAGTTATCCCCGGGGTTATCCACAGCTTTTCACGGTGATGGCCTAACGGGCGTCCACAAGTTGTGGGGATCCGGTGCGTCTGCACGTGCACATGTGGTGGCTGTGCACTAGTTGTCCACAGGGCTTGAGTTGTGCACACCGGCCGTGCGGGCCCGCCAGGAGCGGGCCTTTTCGCGGTTGCCGCAGACGCGCATGGAGCACCAGGTGCGGGAGCGGTTGCGGGACTCGTCGTAGAAGGCCCAGAGGCAGTCGTCCGCAGGGCAGATCTTGAGGCGGACCCAGTCGCCGCGGATGGCGAGGCGGGTGGCGGCGGCCAGTACGGCGGTGATGACGTCGGGGGCCAGCAGTGCCGGGCCGTCGGCGGTCAGGGCGAGGTGGAGCGGGACGTCCAGTGGCCGGGGCGGCAGGCGAGGATCGCCGATCGCGGCACGGAGTGCGTCACGGACGGCGCGGGCTGCCTCAGGCGTGGCGCGGGCATCGGCGGGCACGGTGCGGGCAGGCGTGACGGGGGCGGGGTCGCGCATGGCGCGGGCGTCGGCAGGTGCGGCGCGGAGGGTGGCAGGCGTGGTGCGGGCGTCGGCGGGCTTGTCGGGGGCGATCGCGTGCCCGGCGTGCTCGGCGGACCAGCGGTGCCAGAGCTCCGGGTCGTCCAGTAGGTCCTCGTTCCGTTCGACGTCGACGGTGTTGAGGAAGGCGACCACCAGGGAAGCGTCGGTGTGCACACAACCAGTGTACGGGGAATGGCGGTTGCGGACCGCCTTGCTAACTTCCATACTCCCTACGACGGTTATCCGACTGGAGGGACGTGGATGAAAATGGGTGCGATACCGACGTTCGGCAGCGTGTGCCTCGACTGTCCGGACCCGGCGGCGCTCGCCGGCTTCTACCGGGTGCTGCTTGATTGGGACGAACCCAAGATCGAGGACGGATGGGTCACGCTCGTCAATCCACAGGGTGGTCCGCGCATCGAATTCCAGCGGGTGGACGACTATCGGGCGCCCGAGTGGCCGTCGCCGGACAAGCCGCAGCAGGCGCACCTCGACCTCGACGTCACCGACCTCGAAGCGGCGCACGAGCGCGCGCTGGGCCTCGGCGCGCGGCTCCTCGACGCCTCGCCCAAGACCTTCCGGGTGTACGCCGATCCGGCGGGTCACCCGTTCTGCCTGTGCGCCTGCTGACGCGGTGCGCGAAAAATGCGTAGGCTCTGATACGTGATTTGTCCGAAGTGTCAGAATCAGATGCGGACCGTCGACAAGAACGGGATCCACATCGACCAGTGCGACGGCTGCCGCGGCATCTTCCTGGACCGCGGTGAGCTGGAGCAGATCGTCGGCGCCGAAAGCTCTTACTACGGACGGCAGCAGCAGCCACCGCCGTACGGAGCGGCCGGGCCCCACGGGCGGCCGGACTCGCCGCAGCCCTACCGCGGCGGCGGTTACGCCGATTCGCCACGGCCTCACCGCGGCTACTCGGATTCGCCCCGCCCCTACGGCGGCCACGGCTACTCCGACTCCCCGCGCCCGTACGGCGGCGGCAACCACGGCGGACGCCGCAAGCGCAGCTTCCTCGAGAACCTCTTCGACTGAACCAGTCGGTGCTTGATCTCAGGATCTGCCCAGCCTGTGGCGACCGTGCCGAACAGCCGATCGCCGACGGGGAAACGTTGGTGTGCGGGCGATGCGGGCATCGGTGGCCGTTCCGGCGGCTGCCGCTGTTCGCGCTCACCGGGCCCAGCGGGGCGGGCAAGTCGACCGTCGGGCCCGCGCTCGCGGCGAGGATGGCCGGTGACGTTGTGGTCCTGGAACAGGACGTGCTCTGGACCGGTGCCCTGCGCGACGACGTCCCCGGCCACCCTGCGTTCCGCGCGGCCTGGTTGCGGATGGCGGCCATGCTCCACCAGAACGGCCGCCCGGTCGTGTTGTGCGGGACCGTCGCGCCGCCCGAGCTGGAACCCTTACCGGAGCGGGTTTTCTTCGACGACGTGCACTACCTCGCGTTGGTCGCCGAGCCCGAGACGCTACGGCGTCGGCTGCGGGCCAGGCCCGCTTGGCGGGAGTGGGACGAGGCGCGGATCGACGAGATGCTCGGCTTCAACGACTGGATTCGCGGCCAAGTCGACCACTTCGACACCACCGACGTGCCGTTGGACAGCACCGTCGCGTACGTCGAGGAGTGGGTTCGCGCCGGGCTCAAGCCACCAGGGGCCACCGCAGGCCGTCCGGTTCGTCGAGCCAGAACTCCTGGTGCGGCCCGTCCACGGTGAGCCCGAAGCGGTCGCGCTCGGGTTTGCCCAGTGACTCCCACAGCACGTACGCGCGTTCGGCCAAGTCCCACAACGCGCGCGGGCCGCCCTGGGCGACCTCGAACGTCCCGCCCGCTTTGCGGCAGCGGACCCACGAGCCGTCGGGATGGGTCAGCGCCACCGGGCCCGGATCGGCGCGGGTGAGGATCACCGACGTGCCGCTGGACGGCTTCTCTCGGACCGGGTGGACGTCCGGCAGTTCCAGCGAAGCGAAGAACTCGAACTGGTGCTTCGGCTTCACCAGCAACGACATCGGCAGCCGGGTGGGGCGCCAGTCCGAGTCGTCCGGGATCGGCAGGGGCGCGGGTTCGGGGCGGCGGTGGGCGCGCAGCGGCATGAACCGGCCGTCGCGGGCCAGGACGCGGCCGGTGCCCTTCGCGCCTTCGCCCGCGACCAGGCGCACCAGGCCCGCGCCCAGCGGCCGGTTCAACGTCGTCACCACGAGCCCGCCCGGCACGGTCTGCTCCAGCCAGGCCGGCGGGATCACCGAGACCGAAGCCGTGCACAGCACCCGGTCGAACAGCACGCCCGCCGGGAAGCCGAGCGCGCCGTCGCCCACCGCGCAGGACGGGGCGTAGCCGCAGGCTTGCAGGTGCTCGCGCGCCGCGGCCACCAGATCCGCATCGATGTCCACAGTGGACACCTGGCCGGATCCGCAGCGGTGGCTCAGCAGCCCCGCGTTGTACCCGGTGCCGGTGCCGACCTCCAGCACCCGCTGCCCGTCGCGCACGCGCAGCTCCTCCAGCATGATCGCCATGATCGCGGGCATGCTCGACGAGCTGGTGGGTATCCCGGGAACGGGGCCGCGGCGGGCCTCGGCCCAGCGCGACGGGTCGTCGTCCAGCTGGGTGACCAGCACTTCCGGTGAGTAGACGTGCTCCAGCCAGCCCGGGTCGCCGGAGTCCACCGCGGTCCAGCCCTCGCCGGACGGCAGGAAGAACCGCGGCAGGAACACGTGCCGCGGCACCGAGCGGAAGGCCTCGGCCCAGCGGTCGTCGTGCAGCGCGTCCTGTTCGACGAGGTGCTTGACCAGCCGGCGGCGCAGCCGTTGCGTGCCCATGGACTCCACCGTAGCCGGGTGAGGGGCAACACACCCGATAGTTGCAAGCAGAGTGCTTGCAACTGCTAGCACTCCCGCGTAACGTCGAAGGTGTCGCGAGGAGGTGACCGGATGACAGAACCCGGCGGAGCCCAGAACCCGATGGAGAAGGTCGCGGACATCGCTTCCGACATCGGCGAGTACATCCGGCAGCAGCGCAGCAGCGCGAAGATCTCGTTGCGGCAGCTGTCGAAACTCGCCGGAGTGTCCAATCCGTACCTGAGCCAGATCGAGCGCGGGGTCCGCAAGCCCAGCGCGGAGATCCTGCAGCAGATCGCCAAGGGCCTGCGCATCTCGGCCGAGGCGCTCTACGTGCAGGCGGGAATCCTCGACCTGCCCACGGGCGGCCCGGTGGGCGACTCGATCCGAGCCGACACCGAGCTGACCGAGCGGCAGAAGCAGGTCCTGCTCGACGTCTACGAGTCCTTCCGACGCGAGAACGCCGCGGCCCGTCCAGCCGCGGAGGCACCCCCAACACAGACCACTGAAGACATCACTGAGGAGTCGGCATGACCACACCCACCACCAAGGACGTCCGCAAGGCCGTCGACACCGCCCTCGAGCAGGTCCGCACCCCGCTGCTCGCCGCGCTCGGCGCCGGCAACCTGGCCAGCCAGGCCGTGGTGGACGCCGTCGCCAAGGCCCGCGAGAACGTGACCAAGAGCGGCGAGGCGGCCCGCAAGAACCTCGAGGAGATCCCGACCGACGTCGAGGGCCTGCGCGAGAAGCTGGACCCGGCCGAGCTGCGCAAGGTCATCGACGAGTACACCGAGGCCGCGCTCAAGCTGTACAACAAGCTGGCCGAGTCCGGCGAGCAGGCCTGGGACAAGATCGCCGCGCAGCCGCAGGTCAAGAAGGCCATCGAGCAGCTGGAGGACGCGCTGTCCACCGCGCAGGAGCGCGTGGACGGGCTGACCGGCGAGACCCGTGAGCGCGTGGACGGCGTGCTGGCCAAGGTGACCAAGCGCACCCGCTCGGCCGGCGAGAAGGCCGCCCGCAAGGTGACCGAGGTCGCCGGCGAGACCGCGGACGCCGTCGAGGAGCTGGGTGGCGAGCTCGCCCACGAGACCCGCTCGGCCACCCGCAAGGTCGCCAACCGCACGGCGCCGAAGACCACCAGCCCGGCGGCGCGTCGCACCACCACGACCGCCAGCACCACCGCGGCCAAGAAGCCGGCCGCGCCGAAGACCGACAAGTAAACGGCACCGCCCTGCTGGCCCCGGCACCCCGCGAGGAGTGCCGGGGCCAGAGTCGTCCCGGCGGCCTGCCGTAAGCTGGAAAACGTGCTGGTTGCCACTTGGATCCTCGGGGTCATCCACTGGGGCAGCGCCTTGGTCGGGCTCTTCGCCTTCGTACACGCGCTGTTCCAGCGGTCGGACGCCTTCTCGGCCGCTGATCGCCGGACCAAGCCGATCTGGTCGCTGATCACCTTCGGCGCCACCCTCGCGCTGGCGCTGTTCTGGCTCCAGGACGCGGGGTTCATCTTCTGGGTGCCCGCGATGGCCGCGGTGCTGGTCTACCTGGTCGACGTGCGGCCGCGGCTGAACGAGGTCCAGCGCGGCAAGCGCAACTGGTAAAGCAGTAGCGTGGCGAAGTGACCACCTGGAGCATTGCCGGGACCCTCACCGTCGTTCCCGCGCCCACCCGCACCGACCTGCTCGCCGAACCCGTCGCGAAGGCGCTGGCGGCGCTCGCTTCGCCGGATGCCGTCGGCGTCACGGAGATCGATCCCGAGCTGGCCGACACCGCCGCGTTCTGTGAGGCGTACGGCTCGCCGCTCGACGCGTCCGCGAACTGCGTGGTCGTCGCCGGCAAGCGCGCCGGCGAGGTCCGGTTCGCCGCAGCGATGGTGCTCGCCACCACCCGCGCCGACGTCAACGGGGTGATCAAGCGCCGCCTCGACGTGCGCAAGGCGTCGTTCGCGCCGATGGACGAGGCCGTTTCGCTCACCGGCATGGAGTACGGCGGCATCACGCCCGTCGGCCTGCCCGCGGAGTGGCCGATCCTGATCGACGCCGCGGTCGCCGCCGCGCCGGAACTGGTGATCGGCAGCGGGATCCGCGGCAGCAAGCTGCTGATCTCCGGTGCCGCGCTCGCGTCGCTGCCCAACGCGGAGGTCATCGAGGGCCTCGCCCGGTGACGTCCGTCTGGATGCGGTACCTGAGCGGCGCGGACATCGACTCACTCGGCGTCACGCACGCGGACATCGTCGGCGCGGTCGAGGACGTGCTGGTCGACCACGGGCACGGCGACGTCGTGTTCGAGCCGCGCACGCACCTCGTGCCGGACAACGGCGGCAAGGGGCACTTCAACATCCTGCGCGGGCACCTGTCGGCGAAGCAGGTCAGCGGCGTGAAGGTGGTCGGCGACTTCGTCTCGAACTTCGAGCGCGGGCTGCCCAGCGAGATGGCGCTGATCCTGCTGCTCGACCCGGAGACGGGCATGCCGCGCGCGATCGTCGACGGCACCATGATCACCGAGGCCCGCACCGGCGCGATGACCGCCGTGGGCGCGAAATACCTGGCGCGGCCCGGTTCGAAGGTGCTCGGGCACGTCGGCGCGCGCGGCACGGCCTGGTGGAACGTGGTGCTGCTGGACTCGATCTTCGACTTCGACGAGATCCGCGTGACCAGCAAACGGCCCGAGTCGCGCGAGGACTTCGGGCGGCGGCTCTCGGCGGAGCTCGGCAAGGAGGTCCGCGTCTGCGCCGACGCCGCCTCGACCCTCGACGGCGCCGACGTGCTCGTGGAGGCCTCGCGGCTGAACGAGCCGGAAGCGTTGGTGCGCAAGGATTTCCTGCGTCCGGGCACGTTCCTCGTCCCGTACGGCACGATCAGCGCGCTGGAGCTGACGCTGCTCGACGCCGTGGACAAGCTCGTGGTCGACAACTGGCGCGAGTCGCAGTCCGGCAACCCCCGGTTCGGCGCGCTGCGGCCGCAGCTGAACGCGGGCCTGCTCACCGAGGACGGCGTGTACGCGGAGATCGGCGATATCGTGGCCGGCAGCAAACCCGGCCGGGAGAACGACGACGAGCGCATCCTGTTCTGGCACCGCGGACTGTCCACAACGGACGTCGCCGTGGCGAACATGATCCTGCAGCGGGCCGAAGCGGCGGACGTCGGCACGATGCTGCCGTACCGATGATCGCCCGCGAGCCGGGCGACGTGGTGCGCGCCGAGGTCGAGCGGATCGAGCTGGACCCGGCGCTGCTGGCGTCGGTGCGCGCGAACCGTTCGGCGATGCTGGCCGCGCTGGACTCCGCCGAGGGCCCGATCTACGGCGTCAACACCGGCATGGGGCGGCTCGCGGGCGTGCGGCTTTCCGCCGCGCAGCAGGCCGAACACCAGCGGAACCTGCTGGTGGGCCGGGCCGTCGGAGGCCCGCCGTGGCTCTCGCCGGAGCTGACGCGCGCGCTGATGATCATGCGGCTGCGGAGTTTCCTGCGGCCGGAGGCTGCGGTGAGCGCCGAACTGGTCTCGTTCCTCGTCGACCGGCTGAACGACGGGTTCACCCCCGCCGTGCCGCGCGGTGGGCTGGGCAGCTCCGGCGAGATCATCCCGCTGGCGCACGCGTTCCAGACCTTCATCGGCCTCGGTTCGGTGCTGGAGGACGGGGCCGTGGTGTCCGCGGCGGAAGCGTTGCGACAGCGCGGGGTGCAGCCGTTCGAACTGGGGCCGAAGGAGGGCGCGAGCCTGATCCAGGGCTCGCCGCTGGCGCAGGCGTACGCGTGGCAGCTGAGCGGGAGCGTGCACCAGCTCGTCGACCTGCAGACGCTGTGCGCCGCGATCGCGGTCGACGTCATGGGCGCGCCCCGCGCGGTGTACCAGTACTCGATCCCGAACCCGCACGTCACGGCGGTGCTCGCGGACGTGACCAGGCTGACCTGGGGTGCGGCCGCGCGGCCGGGTGTGGTGCAGGCGCCGGTGTCCGTGCGGGTCGGCCCGCGGGTGATCGGCTTCCTGGACCAGGTGTCCGCCGATCTCGTGGCCACGCTGCGCGAGTCCTGGGACACGCCGGGCGACTCACCGTCGTTTGTGGACGGTGCCTTCGTGCCGACCACCGGGTACCACGCGGCCGACCTCGGGCTGCGGATGGACGCGGTGAAGGCCGCGGTGGTGCACGTCGGCGAGGTCGCGGTGCAGCGGCTGCACCGGCTGCTGGACCCGCAGTTCAGCGGGCTGCCGGCGCAGCTGGCCGTGGACCCTGGGCCGCAGGCCGGGCTGACGCCGTTGCACAAACGCGCGGTGGGGGAGCTGCATGCGTTGCGGCGCTTGGCCGCGCCGGCGACGATCGGCTCGCTCGACACGTCGGCGGGGCAGGAGGACGTGCAGGCGTTCGCGTGGGCGGCCGGGGCCGAGCTGGAAACGGCGATCGAGCACCTGTTCGCCATCACGGCGTGTGAGCTGATCGCCGGTGCGCAGGCGCGGCATCTCGCCGAAGGTGACGGCGCCCAGGGCTTAGCCGGGGCGTACCGCTGGATCGCCGCGACCGTCCCGCCGGTGCTGGTGGACCGTCCGCTGGGGCCGGACGTCGAGCGGCTGGTGGCGGTCTGCCGGGAGACCTACCTCGACGACTTGTCGGACCTGGCCTGAAAAGTCCGTCAAGGCCTCCTTACCCGCGTCGGACGCTGGTAAGGAGGCCTTGACGGGCTTCAGGACTCGCGGCGCGCGTTCTGCAGGGCGAGGCCCTTCGGCGTGGCCCAGCGCGTCAGTAGCGAGAAAATGCCCTCGCACACCAAAGCCAGGATGATCACGGCGATGCCGCCGCCGAAGATCTCGCCGTAGCCCTGCGCGCCTTCGGCGAAACCGTCGACGATGTACCGGCCGAGGCCGCCGCCGTCGTTCACGATGGCGCCGATCGCGACGGTGGCCACGAGCTGCAGGAAGGCCACGCGCGCGCCCGCCACGATCACCGGCGACGCCAGCGGCAGCTCCAGTTTCAGCATGATCTGCCACTCGCGGTAGCCGGTGCCGCGCGCGGCGTCCACCGTTTCCTGCTCCAGCTGGACGACGCCCGCGTACGTGTTCGTGAACAGCGGCGGCAGCGCCAGGCCGACCAGCGCCAGCAGCAGCGGCCAGAAGTTCGTGTCCGCGCCCCACCGGCTGGCCAGGAACCAGAACAGGATGATCAGCCCGAAGCTCGGGATCGCGCGCCCGATGTTCACCGCGCTGCTGGCCAGGAACGCGCCGCGCCGGTAGTGCGCGAGCCAGACGGCCGCCGGGATCGTCAGCACGGCCGCGACGAGCAGGGACAGCACGGAGAACCAGAGGTGCTCGACCGTCCGGTACGGGATGCCGGCCGGGTCCGTCCAGCTCCACCGGTTCGGATCGGACAGCCACTGGCCCAGCTGTGTGAAGACGTTCATCGGGCCCGCACCTTCCGCGCCCACGGGGCGAGCGCGCGTTCGCTCAGCCACAGGAGCAGGTCGACGACCACGGCGAGCACCACCGAAAGCACGATGCCGACGATGATCGGGCTCGGGTTGGGCGTGGTGGTCTGGATGCCGGCGCGGATGAAGTAGCCGAGGCCGCCCATGCCGAGCAGCGAGGTCACCGTCACCAGGCCGATGGTCGTCACCGCGGCCACGCGCAGGCCCGCGATCACCACCGGCAGCGCCAGCGGCAGCTCGACCTGCCAGAGCAGCCGCCGCCGGGTGAAGCCCATGCCGATCGCGGCCTCGCGGACCTCGGTGGGCACCTGCTGGACGCCGGTGACGATGTTGCGGATCAGGATCAGCAGCGTGTACGTCGCCAGCGGGATCACCGCCGTGGTGAAGGAAAGCCCGAAGAACGGCACCAGCAGCGCGAACGCCCCGAGGCTCGGGATCACGTACAGCGCGCCGGTCGCGCCGAGCACCAGCGGGTAGAACCAGCGGTAGCGCAGGCACAGGGTGGACAGGACCAGCGAGACGACCAGCCCGATGCCGAGCGCCGCGGCGGTCAGGGCGATGTGCTCGCCGAGCCGCTGGACGATGGCGTCGGAATTGCGCTCGACCCACCGCCACTCGAAGATCGGCCGGCTGCTCTCGGCGAGCAGCGGGGTCACCGAAGGCGCATGCACTGGCCGACCTTACCCCGTTCGGGGCGCCGGATTCCGGTTGTTGAGATCAGGTAGCGGTTGAATCCCAATGCGTGGTTTCTGTCGTGGCTCACGGTTAAGGTCCAATCCTCTGTTCGAGGAAAGAGGAGTGTGGGGACGTGCGCTGGACCCGGAACATCCGAGCGGCGGCACTGGTGACGGTCGCCGCTTTGAGCCTGACCGCCTGCGGGGGTGGCAGCGGGGGCTCCGGCCAGCCCGCCGCCCCGAGCAAGGGCGGTGCGCCGATCGTCGTCGCCTCGTTCAACTTCACCGACAGCCAGATCCTGGCCGAGATCTACGCGGCCGCGCTGGAGGCCAAGGGCTACCCGGTCACCCGCAAGCTCAACCTGGGCTCGCGGGAGCTGATCTACCCGTCGCTGAAGTCGGGCGAGCTGCAGTTCCTGCCCGAGTACCAGGGGTCGGCGATCACCACCGGCTTCGGCAAGGACCCGGTCAAGGACGCCGCCGGCGAGCACGACCAGCTGGCCAAGCTGTTCGAGCCGTCCGGCATCTCGCTGCTGAACTACGCGGCGGCCGAGGACAAGAACACCTACATCGTGAAGGCCGACCTGGCCAAGTCCAAGGGCCTGACCAGCATCAGCGACCTGAAGAAGCTCGACAAGGTCGTGATGGCCGGCCCGCCGGAGTGCGAGAAGCGGCTGCCCTGCTTCCAGGGCTTCAAGGACGTGTACAAGCTCACCAACGCGACCTTCCAGACCGTGCAGGAGGCCGGGCCGCGGGTGCAGCAGCTCAATTCTGGCGCCGTCACGGTGATCCCGGTCGACTCGGTGAGCCCGCTGGTCGGCGACTCGCAGTACGTGGCGCTGAAGGACGACCTCACCATCGTGCCCACCGAGAACGTGGTGCCCGCGGTGAACAAGAAGGTGCTCGACGCGCGCGGCGCCGACTTCGCGGCAGTGGTCAACGCGGTCAGCGCGAAGCTGACCACCGAGGGCATGCGCGAGCTGAACAAGCGCGTGGATTCCGACGGCGAAGTGGCGGCGGACGTGGCGAAGGACTGGCTGAAGCAGCAGGGCCTCGCCTGAGGCGTTTCGACAGGTCGAACGGGCCGCCCGGGGTTCTCCCGGGCGGCCCGTTCGTTGTGTGTGCGAAGGTAGCGACGGCGGAACACGAGGAGAAGCTGAGGAGCGAGATGGGAAAGGTCACGGCCACCGCGGAGCGCACGATCGACGCGCCGGTGGACAAGGTTCGCGAACTGGTCGCCGACTACGCCGAGACCCGGCCGAAGCTGCTCACCGAGCACTACCGCGACTACGAGGTGACCGCGGGCGGGCACGGCGCCGGCACCGAGGCGAGCTGGAAGCTGCAGGCGACGTCGAAGCGCGTCCGCGACGTGGCGGCCACTGTGAGCGAGCCGTCGCCGGGCACCCTGGTCGAGACCGACGCGAACTCCAGCATGGTCACCACCTGGACGGTGGCGTCCGCCGGCGAGCGCTCCGTGGTGCGCATCGAGACCAGCTGGGACGGCGCCGGCGGCATCGGCGGCTTCTTCGAGAAGACGTTCGCCCCGGGCGGGTTGAAGAAGATCTACGACGGCGTGCTCGGCAAGCTCGAAGAGATCGTGTAGCGCTCACCACAGGTCCCCGCGAAATCGGAATGATCGCCCCGGTTGGCTCGTTGGCCGGGTATATGCGGGGCGAACGCCCCGGTTGACTCAGTCCCACGAAACGGAGTTCAGCGGTGAACGCACCGACCCAGGCCACGGAGATCCGGCTCGCCTCCCGTCCGCACGGCGTCCCGACGCAGGACAACTTCGACATCGTCGACACCGAGGTCCCCACGCCCGGCGCGGGGCAGATCCTGGTGCGCAACCTGTTCATGAGCGTCGACCCGGCCATGCGCGGCCGGATGAGCGACGCGAAGTCGTACGCGCCGCCGTTCGGGGTGGGCGAGGTCATGTCCGGCGGCGCGGTGGGCGAGGTCATCGAGTCCACTGTGGACGACTTCAAGCCGGGTGACCACGTGCTGCACCAGGCCGGCTGGCGCACCCACGTCGTGCTCGACGCGGCGAAGAGCGTGAAGGTGGACGCCTCGGCGGCGCCGCTTTCGACCTACCTTGGCGTGCTCGGCATGCCGGGCCTCACCGCGTACGCCGGGCTGCTGGTGAGCGCGGAGTTCAAGCCGGGCGACACCGTGTTCGTGTCCGGCGCCGCGGGCGCGGTCGGCTCCCTGGTCGGGCAGCTGGCCAAGCTGAAGGGCGCCAAGCGCGTGATCGGCAGCGCCGGCTCGGCCGAGAAGGTGCGGCACCTGATCGACGACCTCGGCTTCGACGCGGCGTTCAACTACAAGGACGGTCCCGTCGCCGAGCAGCTGGCGGCGGCCGCGCCCGAGGGCATCGACGTCTACTTCGACAACGTCGGCGGCGAGCACCTCGAGGCCGCCATCGCGTCGATGAACCTGCACGGCCGCATCGCCGTCTGCGGGATGATCTCGGTGTACAACGCCACCGAGCCGACCCCGGCGCCGCGCAACCTCCCGCAGATCATCGCCAAGCGCCTCACCATCCGCGGCCTGCTGGTGATCGACCACTGGAGCCTGCGCGAGCAGTTCGTCACCGAGATCGCGCCGCTGGTGGCCTCGGGCGAGATCAAGTACTCCGAGACGTTCGTCGACGGCATCCGCAACGCGCCCGAGGCGTTCATCGGCCTGCTCGGCGGGGCCAACACCGGCAAGATGCTGGTCCGGCTCTGAGCTTCTGAGTTTCAGTCGAAGGACAGTTCGGGCAGGCTCGCCGCCGTGTGATCGGGGGCGGGCGTGCCCGGCAACGGCCGGACGCCGGGCCGCGTGAGCAGCGCGGTCCGCAGTCCGGCCGCCTCCGCGCCCGCGATGTCCCAGCCGTGCGCCGCGACCATCACGGCCTGGCAGGGCTCGATCCCGTAGGCGTCGAGCACCTGCCGGTACGGCTCGGGCGCGGGCTTGAGCCGGCTGACCTGCTGCGCGGAGAAGATCCGGTCGAGCACCGTGGCGACCCCCGCGTGCTGCAGCTGGGCCTCGACGGTGGCCAGCGGCGAGTTCGTCAGCGCGACGACGGTGTGCCCGTCCTGCTTGAGTTTCTTCAGTCCTGGCACCACATCGGCGTGCGCGGAAAGTGACAGCAGGGCGTCGCGGAACCGGGCCAGCTCGGCTTCGGTGAGATCGTGCCCGTAGCGCGCCACGGTGTCGACGGCCGCCGCGCCGGCGATCTCCGCGAAGTCCCGGTAGCCCCCGGTCGCCGTGGTGGCCAGCGCGGTGTGGATGGCGAGGTCGAACCACTCCCGCCGCGCCCGCGCCGTCCCGGTCAGCTCGGCGAACCACGGGTCGAGGCCCGCGAGGTCGAGCAGGGTTTCGTTGACGTCGAAGACACAGAGCACGGTTTCTCCCTACAGCGGGTCAGTACTGCTGGGTGGCGGAGCGGTGGTCGAGGTCGGCGTCGAGCTGGTCCGCGGGCTCGGCGAGGTTCAGCTGGTCACGCAGGATGCAGCCGAGCGTCGGCAGCTCCGAGCGCTCCGGCCAGGTCTCCGGCCGCCACAGCGACGAGCGCAGGAAAGCCTTGGCGCAGTGCATGTACAGCTCCCGCACCTCGATCACGATCGCGAGCTGCGGGCGCTTTCCCTTGACCAGGAGGTCGTCGAAGAAGGGCGCGTCGGAGACGATCGTGGCGCGGCCGTTGACCCGCAGGGTTTCGTTCATGCCGGGGATGAGGAACAGCAGGCCGGCGTGCGGGTTGTCGACGATGTTGCGGAAGCTGTCCGCGAGCTTGTTGCCCGGCCGGTCCGCGAGCACGAGGGTCTTGTCGTCCAGCACCAGCACGGAGCCGGCGGGGTCGCCGCGCGGGGAGACGTCGCAGCTGCCGTCGGGCGCGGACGTCGCCAGCAGGCAGAACGGCGAGTGCGCGATCAGCGTCCGCGCGTGCTCGTCGATGGAGCCGAGGATCTTCCTGGCCGTCGTCGCGCGCGGTTCGCCGATCACGTCGCGCAGGGCCTCGTGGGTGGAGATCACCGTTGTCGCCATGAGTCCAGTGAACCGCGCCGGGACGGGCCGGCGACAGGGCTTTTCAGGCCTGGGCCGGCCCGTGCCCGTCGCGGTGGGCTTCGATCACGATGCGGGCCGCGGTGGTGGACTTGGCGGTCACCTGGGCGGCGGTGTAGTCCAGGCGGCGGTAGTGGCCGTTGAGGAACAGTTCGCCGTAGCCGTGGCCCTGCGCGTGGACCTGCTCCATCAGCTCCAGCGCGGCCGGCGGGTACGGGCAGACGGCCAGGCACAGCGTCAGGTACGTGTCGATCAGGGCGCGGCGGGTGTCGTGCAGCTCGGTGTACTTCGGGTCTTCGAGGCCGTCGGCGAAGATCGCCTGGAAGCCGATGCGGCGGTCGATCAGGAAGCCGGTGTAGGCGCCGGACGCGGCGGCCAGCTGGGCGACGGCGTCGGGCCCGGCGCCGGCCACAGCGGCCTCCACCTGTTCGCGCAGCTGGCAGGCGGTGTTCGTCGCGACGGCCGCCAGCAGGCTGCTGCGGTCCGGGAAGTGCCGGTACGGCGCGGCGGGCGAGACCTTCGCGCGTTTCGCCACCTGCGCCACCGAGAAGCCGTCCATGCCCAGCTCCGCGATCAGGTCCACCGACACCCGGACGAGCTCGTCGCGCAGATCGCCGTGGTGGTACTTGCCGCCCATGCGCTGAATCACATCCGATCACACTCGCGCATATGTAAGAGGCCTCTTACTATAGTCATGTGAGAGAGGTCTTACATCCAAAACCCGGGCAGTCGCCCGGACTTGTCGGGAGGGTTTCATGACCACGACCACGCACGCCATCGCCGCACCGGCGCCGGGCGCCCCGCTCGAGCCGACGACGATCGAGCGCCGGGACCTGCGCCCGGACGACGTGCTGATCGACATCGCGTTCGCGGGCATCTGCCACAGCGACCTGCACCAGGCCAAGGAGGACTGGGGCTCGGCCACGTTCCCCATGGTCCCCGGCCACGAGATCGCCGGCGTGGTCGCCGCGGTCGGCTCCGGCGTGACGAAGTACCAGGTCGGCGACCGGGTCGGCGTCGGCTGCATGGTCGACTCGTGCGGTGAGTGCGAGTACTGCCTGGCCGGCACCGAGCAGTTCTGCCTGAAGGGCAATGTCCAGACGTACAACGGCGTCGGCTTCGACGGCGAGGTCACGTACGGCGGTTACAGCCGCCAGGTCGTGGTGAAGGACGCGTTCGTCTGCCGGATCCCGGAGGGCATCGAGCTCGACGTCGCCGCGCCGCTGCTCTGCGCGGGCATCACCACCTACTCGCCGCTGCGCCACTGGGGCGCCGGGCCGGGCAAGAAGGTCGCCGTGGTCGGCCTCGGCGGGCTCGGGCACATGGCGGTCAAGCTCGCGGTGGCCATGGGCGCCGAGGTCACGGTGCTCAGCCAGAGCCTGAAGAAGCAGGAAGACGGTCTGAAACTCGGCGCGAAAGACTACTTCGCGACCGGCGACGAGGCCACCTTCGACGTGCTCCGCGGCCGCTTCGACGTCATCATCAACACCGTCTCGGCGAAGCTCCCGATCGACGCGTACCTCGGCATGCTGCGCGTCGGCGGTGCGATGGTGAACGTCGGCGCGCCGCCGGAGTCCTTGTCCTACAACGCTTTCTCGCTGCTCGGCGGCAACAAGGTGCTGGCCGGCTCGATGATCGGCGGCATCGCCGAGACGCAGGAGATGCTCGATTTCTGCGCCGAGCACGGCCTCGGCGCCGAGATCGAGACGATCTCCGCGGACCAGGTCAACGCGGCGTACGAGCGGGTCGAGAACAGCGACGTGCGGTACCGCTTCGTGATCGACGCCTCGACCATCGGCGCCTGAGAAAAGCCGTCAAGGCCTCCTTACCCGCGTGGGACGCGGGTAAGGAGGCCTTGACGGTGTCCGCCTAGAACACGACGGTTCGGTTGCCGTGCACCAGAACGCGGCCTTCGAGGTGCCACCGCAGGCCGCGTGCCAGCGTCACCTTCTCGATGTCGCGGCCCTTGCGCACCATGTCCTCCACCGAGTCCCCGTGGTCCACGCGGATCACGTCCTGCTCGATGATCGGCCCGGCGTCGAGGTCGGCGGTCACGTAGTGGCAGGTGGCGCCGACCAGCTTGACGCCGCGCGTGTAGGCCTGGTGGTACGGCTTCGCGCCGGCGAAGGACGGCAGGAAGCTGTGGTGGATGTTGATCGCTCGCCCGGCCCATTCTGCGCACAGGTCGGCGGGCAGCACCTGCATGAACCGGGCCAGCACCACGGCGTCCGGAGTGTGCTCGTCGACGAGTTTCCGCACCTGAGCAAACGCTTGCGCCTTGCCCTCGGGGTCCCCGGCCGGGAACGGCACGTGGTGGAACGGGATGCCGTGCGCGCGGGTGATGTCCGCGAGTGAGGCGTGGTTGCCGATCACCGCGGCGATGTCGACGTCCAGCTCGCCGGACGCGACGCGGCCCAGCAGGTCGTACAGGCAGTGCCCGGCCTTCGAAACCAGCACGACCGCGCGCGGCCGCTCGCCGGTGTCGCGCACTGCCCAGCTGGACTCCGCGGACAATTCCGCCGCCACCGCGCCGAACCGCTCGCGCAGGCCCGCGGCGTCGAACGGCAGGGAGTCGGCGCGGACCACCTGGCGCGTGAAGAACCAGCCCGTGTCCGGGTCGGTGTGGTACGCGGCTTCGCCGATCATGCCGCCGTGCTCGGCCAGGAATCCCGAGATGCGGGCGATGATGCCGGTGCGGTCGGGGCAGCCGAAGGTCAGGACGTAACGCTGGGGATCAGGCACGCCGTCCATTCTCGCCGGTGCTGGTCAGGGTGCCGCGAGGGGCTCCAGCAGGGTGGTGTCGCCGGTGGTGGCGGCGTGGTTCGGGCGGCCCCAGAGGGCGCGGTAGACGTCGTCGGCCGGGCCGCTGAGCGTAACGTCCGGGCGGCCGTCGTCGACGAGCGCGGGTGGCTCGCTTTCCCGCAGCACGACGGTCCACAAACGACCTTCGGCCTCGACGCGGACGGTCCCGCCCCGGTTCGACGGCCGGGAGCGCCGGGGCATCAGGAAGGTGAGGAACTCGTCGACGCCGTCGGCGGCGAACGCGGCGGCGTACCGGGTCGGCGGCGGCTCGGGCAGCGCGCTTTCGGCGTCCAGCCGGTGGATCGCCATCTCGTGCGCCAGTCGCCGAGTCAGCTCGCCGCTGGTGATGGTGGCGCCGCCGCGCGGGAACGGCGAGCGGACGGGGCTGTCGGCGGGCCGGCGCAGCGCCTCGCGCAGGGCGAGCCGCTCGCCGTCCCAGCAGCCGAGCAGGTCTGTCCAGTCCGCCGGTGCGGACGGTTCAGCAGCCCGGCCCGTGATCACCGCGACGCTGGAGGAGAGCACCCTCGCCAGGTGGGTCACCAGGTCGTGCACCGTCCATTTCGGACAGTTCCGGACCCGCGCCGCCGGGCCCGCCGTCAGCACGGCCGTCTTCAGCCGGTCGCTGTGGATGTCGATCGTCTCCAGCAGGGGGTGCACTCGGTCCATGCGCCGAACGTAGCGCGCGCAGCCGGAGCCGCCGGACCGATTCGATGAAGCTGACCAGCAGCAGCCCCAGCAGGAACGACAGCAGCAGGCCCTTGACCGGCTCGTCCGCGAAGGCCGCGCCGCCGGCCAGCCCGATCAGCACGCTGTAACACGCCCAGAGCGCGGCGCCCAGTGCGTCGAGCGGCACGAACCGGCGCGGCGGGTACCCGAGGCTGCCGCACGCCAGCGCGCTCGCCACCCGCCCGCCGGGCAGATACCGCGCGGCGACGATCAGCAACGGCGCCTGCCGCTGCACTTGCGCGCGGGCCCACTCGTACCGCTGCCGCCCCGACGGCCCCCGCTGCAATCGGGCCAGCGCCCGCGGACCCGCCGCCCGGCCGACCGAGTAGGCCAGGCAGTCCCCGGCCCACGCCCCGGCCGCCGCGACCAGTGCCAGCGTCGCCAGCCACCGCGGATCCGGCCCGAGCAGCACCGCGACCGTGACCACAGTCGTCTCACTCGGCATGAAAGGCAGCAGCGCATCGAGCCCCGCCACAGCGAAGACGAGCACCCACAGCCACGGCGAGCCCAGCGCGCCGCGCAGCAGCTCGGTGACGTGCTCCAGCAGTTCCACCCGCTCATGGTGATCACCGCAGGTCGACGGCGGGTGACGCACCGGCATTCGCCCGGTGAACAGGTGGGTTTCGTACCCGGATGCAGGGCTTCGGGGCGCGCTCCGGCCCTGGCGGTCACCCTCGGTAATGTGGCGACGTTTCGCGCCTTATTGTCCAGATAATGACGGTCGCTATTTCTTGCCGGAGAAGGTGAACCGATGGCCAAGCGGAAATTATCAAAAGGATGGATTGAGATGAACTTCGCGGCCAGGTTCTCCGAATGGCCAGCTAATCCCGCCCGTACAACGAACCTGAGTCTTTAGGGCAGAAGAATTCGGCTGGGTGGCACCGCGGGTCCAGCACCGATAATTTGACGTCGGAGGCCATTTCCCGGTCATTCCTCGTGTCGCCGATCACCATGAACCATCGGCATCTCTGTTGGTAAAGGTTGGTCTTCGCCGTGCTCATCCTGGAAGCGATCGGCATCGTCGGATGCGCGTTCGCCGGGGCCGTCGACGCCGTCCGGGCACGGCTGGACCTGTTCGGGGCGGTGCTGGTGGCGATCGTCACCGCGCTCGGCGGCGGCACCCTCCGTGACGTGCTGCTGGGCGTGTTCCCGCCGGTTCCGCTGGTCACGCCCTGGTACTTCGTGGTCTGTGCCACGACCGCGCTGCTGGTGTGCGCCTTCCGTTCGAAGCTCGCGCGGCTGCGGCTGCCGATGGAGGCCGCGGACGCGGTCGCGCTCGCGTTGTTCACCGTCACCGGTGCGACCAAAGCGATGCAACACGGGACGCCGTACTACACCGCCGCGGTGATCGGGCTGGTCAACGGGATCGGCGGCGGCCTCGTGCGTGATGCGATCCTGGGGCGGGTGCCGGCGGTGGTGCGCGGGGAGATCTACGCGATCCCCGCGTTCGGCGGGGCGCTGCTCTTGGCGCTGAGTGATCTGAACCACCTGCCGCACGCGGTGCTGGCGCCCGTCACGCTGGTCGTCATCTTCGGCACGCGGATGGCGGCGGTGCTGTTCGGCTGGCACCTGCCCACGATCCGGGCCAAAGCCGCCCCGGCGGAGCCGGCCAAGTTCATTCCGGAGGAGAGCGCCGCCGAGCGCACTGTGCGGATCCCCGTGTATCCGGGCAAACACGCGGCGCGTCCCCACCCGGCGCCGTCACGACCCGGTCCGGCTCCGGCCGGGGTACGGCCGCCGCACATGCGCGACCATCGGTTCCCCGCAGTCGATCCCGATGCTGCCACGCGAAGCGGGACTCTTCGGGCGCGCCTCAACGGATCGACGACGTGATCACTTCGGCGCGACGGCGGCCCACGGGACGGTCAGCTCGCCGAGCCGCGGCGGGTCCGGGCGGCCCAGTGGGGGCCAGCCGCGGGCGGTGAGGCGGCGCACCGTTTCCGTCCAACGAGCGCGGACGCCGAACGAGCGCTGCGGCGCCGCAGCTGCCCAACAGGAGTCCATAGTGGACAACAGTTCGTGGATGCGCTCACCGGGAACATTGCGATGGATCAGCACTTTCGGCAACCGTTCAGCCACAGTGGACGGACGATCCAGGTCGGCCAGTCGCATCGAGAGGGTCAGTGACACCGGGCCGTCTGCCGCGACGGTGACCCAAGTGGACAGCCGGCCGATCTCGTCGCAGGTGCCCTCCACAAGTAGTCCATCGGCGGGCATGTTCGCCAGCATCAGCGCCCACGCACCGGGCACCTCGTGCTCGGCGTACTGCCGCAGGACGTTGAACGCGCGCACCAGGATCGGGCGCGTGCCGGCGAGTTCGAAGCCGCCGCGGCGGAAGTCCAGGCGTGGTGGGTCGGCGGCCGGGCGGGCGTAGGCGACGCGGTCCGGGTCGAGTTCCAGCCCGAGCACGCGGACGTCCGTCCGCACCCGGCGCAGCCAGCGGGCCAGCTCGACGGTGGTGACCGGCGAGGCGCCGTAGCCGAGGTCGACCACCAGCGGGTCCGCGGCCCGGCGCAGCAGCCGGGTGACGGCTGCGTCACCGGCCAGCCAGCGGTCGACGCGCCGGAGCCGGTTCGGGTTGGTGGTGCCCCGCGTCGGGGCGCCCACCGGGTTCAGGCGTGCTCGGCCAGCCATCGCGCGGTGAACTCGGCCTCGCGCCGCAGGAGGGTGGTCACCTGCTCCGCCACCACGCTCTCGATCTTGCCGCCGAACAACGGGATCCGGACCGTGACCTCGCCGTCGGTGCGGTACCGCACGCGCTCGCCCTCGGGCTTGAGCGAGGTCCGCGCGGTGATCTCGCCGGGCACCCCGCTGACGTTCACGTCGATGCGGCCCGCGTAGCCGTCGCCGTCGGGCCGCCATTCCTCGGTCCGCCGGACGATCAGGTCGCCCTTGTGCAGCGCGCGCACGGCTTGCGGCAGCCGCGACGCGTTGATGCCGTGCTGCAGTTCGAAGCGCGCGCCGCTGTCGTCGGCGGTGTACGAGAGGAGCTTGGCGTTGTCGCCGCCCAGCTCCTCGAGGCGCGCCAGCAGGGCCTCCTCACCCGACACCGCGGCCACGACGGCCGCGAGTCCGGCGGAGAACTCTGCACGGTGCTCGATCCGGGATCCCATTCGCCGGACAGTACCGTCAGGCCTGAAAGACTCGTGAGTGTTCCGGACGGTTAGAACCGGCATAAACACTCACAAGTATCTTGGCCAGCGTGAACCCCGCCGATCCCGCCGCCCAGCCCCGCCTCGCCGAGCACACGACGCTGCGGCTCGGCGGGCCCGCCCGCCGGTTCGTGCGGGCCGGGACCAGCGAAGACCTCGTCGCCGCCGTGCGGGCGGCCGACGAGGCCGGCGAACCGGTGCTGCTGCTCGGCGGCGGGTCGAACCTGGTGGTGGCCGACGAGGGCTTCGCGGGCACGCTCGTCCAGGTCGCGAACACCGGCTGGACCCGCGACGGCGACGTGGTCGAGGTGGCCGCCGGGCAGGGCTGGGACGAGTTCGTCGCGGGCCTGGCCGAGGCGGGCCTCGGCGGGCTCGAGTGCCTGTCCGGCATCCCCGGCTCGGTCGGTGCGACGCCGATCCAGAACGTCGGCGCGTACGGCTGCGAGGTGGCCGAATCCCTCGTCTCGCTGGAGCTTTACGACCGAGCTGCGCGCGAGGTACGCACGGTCAAGGCCGACGAACTCGGCTTCGCCTACCGCACCAGCGTGCTCAAGGGCACCGACGCCGGCGTGGTGCTGAGCGTGCGGTTCCGGGTGGACCCCAGCGGCGAGTCCGCGCCCGTCCGGTACGCCGAGCTGGCGCGCACGCTGGGCGTCGAGATCGGCGCGAGGGTCCCCGCCGCGGCCGCGCGCGACGCCGTCCTCGGCCTGCGCCGCGGCAAGGGCATGGTGCTCGACCCGGCCGACCACGACACGTGGAGCGCGGGCTCGTTCTTCACCAATCCGATCGTGCCGTCCGGGGACGTCGAGGCGGTGCTGGCGCGCATCGGCGAAGCGGTCGGAGCGGACGTCGCGATCCCGCAGTACCCGGCCGAAGGCGGCGCGAAGCTGTCCGCGGCCTGGCTGATCGAGCGCGCGGGCTTCGCGAAGGGCCACCCCGGCCCAGGCGGCCGCGTTTCGCTGTCGACGAAGCACACGCTCGCCCTCACGAACCGCGGCGGCGCCACGACGGCGGACCTGCTCGCGCTCGCCCGCGAAGTCCGCGACGGCGTCGAGGCGCGCTTCGGCGTCACGCTGCACCCCGAGCCGCTGCTGATCGGCTGCACGCTCTAAGCCCCGAGAACCAGCCGTGAAATCCGCCTGAAATCCGGCATCACCGGCAACCCGGGCAGCCGCCAAGACGTCTTGTCGACAAGGGCGGGAGCGGGTGATCTCCCACCCGGCAGGTAACGTCGAGTCGCTCACCGGCGCTGATCAGCGTGGAAGCTTCGGCCGGTGCGGGGGTTATGGGAGGTTTTTCGGTGATCGAACGGCGCTCGGTGTTCAAAGCCGCGCTCGCCGCGGGGGCGGCCGCGCTGGTGGCGGCGTGTTCCGGGAGCAACGACGGCAACGCGGTGCCGCAGGGCGGCAGCGGGGACGACGGGGGCAAGCCGGTCGCACCGGTGGCGAAGATCACCGCGACCCCGGCCGTCGACGCCCAGGACGCGAGCGTGCGCGAGCCGGTGGTGGTCAAGGTGGCCGAAGGCAAGCTCACCGAGGTGAAGGTCACCAACTCCGACGGCGAGGACGTCAAGGGCGATCTGACGGCTGACGGCCTGACCTGGACCAGCTCCGAGCAGCTCGGCTACGGCAAGACCTACACGTACGCGGCGAAGGCGACCGGCACCGACAACCGCCCGGCCGAGTTCACGGGCTCGTTCAAGACCGTCGCGCCGGCCAAGCAGCTGCGCGCCACGCTGAACCCCGCCGACAACGCGCACGTGGGCGTCGCGATGCCGATCAGCGTCAAGTTCGCTTCGGCGCCGAAGGACCGCGCGGCCGTCGAGAAGGCGCTGAAGGTGACCACCGACTCCAACGTCGAGGGCTCGTGGGGCTGGCTGTCGGCGACGCAGGTCGACTGGCGCCCCAAGGAGTACTGGCCGGAGAACATCACCGTGAGCGTGGAGGCGAACCTCTACGGCGTCGACCTGGGCGGCGGCTCGTACGGCAAGGCCGACGTCACCACGAAGTTCAAGATCGGCCGCAACCAGGTGGTCAAGGTGAACACCCCGGACCACACGATGAAGGTCTACCGCGGCGGCGCCGAGCACAAGAGCTACCCGTGCAGCAACGGCCTGGACAGCGACGTGGACCGCAACACCCCCAACGGCACGTTCATCGTGATGTCCAAGGAGCCGACCGCTCGGTTCGACAACGCGCGCTACGGCTACACGAACGTCAACAAGAAGTGGGCCTGCCGGATCTCCAACCACGGCGAGTACATCCACGAAAACCAGGACAACGCCGCGGCCATCGGCAAGACCAACAACTCCCACGGCTGCGTCAACCTGCTCGACGCGGACGCCAAGGACTTCTTCGACTCGGCGCTGATCGGCGACCCGGTGGAGGTCACCGGCTCGCGGCTGTCCAGCCCGACCGGCTCCGACGTCAAAGACTGGTTCTACGACTGGTCCGCCTGGCGGGGTCTGTCTGCTAACAAGTAAGGCGTGAACACCGAAGTCGTCGGCACCAGCGGAGTGCGCATCGCGCTGCGCGTCGAAGGTGCCCAGAACTCGCGTCCCCTGGTCTTCGTGCACGGCTGGGCGCAGTCGTCCCGGGCGTGGGCCGCGCAGTTCGCGGATCCCGCGCTCACCGAGCGGTTCCGCCTGGTCGCGATGGACCTGCGCGGTCACGGCGCGTCCGACGTGCCGGCCGCGGGCTACGACGATCCGCGCCAGTGGGCTGACGACCTGGCCGCGGTCCTCGACTTCGCGGGCCCCGGCGCGATCGTCGTCGGCTGGTCCTACGGCGGCCTGGTGCTCACCGACTACCTGCGGGTGCACGGGTCCGCCGGGCTGGCCGGGATCGTGCTGGTCGGCGCGATCACCGAGATCGGCCGCGGCCGGGCGGGCGGCAAGACCGGCGCCGTTATGCGGGCCGCGCTGCCTGCCGCGCTGTCCGACGACCCCGAGGTCGCGGTACCCGCGCTGGTCGAGTTCACCCGGTCCATGGCGACCGGCCCGGTGCCCGGCACCTATGCGCAGGACCTGCTCGGCGCGTCGCTGGCCGTGCCGCCGGCCGTCCGGGCCGCGCTGTTCAAGCGGGACGTCGAGAGCGCCGGGGTGCTCCAGGCGGTGGACAAGCCGGCGCTGGTCGTCCACGGCACGGCGGACGCGGTGGTCGACCCGGCGGCGGCGGAATATTCGGCCGGGAAGATTCCGGGGGCGGTTCAGCGTTGGTTCGTTGAGGCCGGGCATCTGCCGTTCGTGGAGGCCGCGGGGGAGTTCAACTCCGCGCTGCGGCAGTTCGCCGGCCAGACAGGCCAGTAGCCGCCAGCCGCACAGGAAAGTAGTGACCAGGTGACCATCTCCCTTCAGGGATTTCGCCGTGCGCCGCGCCGGATCGCGGTGCTGTCGGTGCACACCTCGCCGTTGGAGCAGCCCGGCACGGGCGACGCCGGCGGGATGAACGTGTACGTCAGCCAGACCGCGCAGGAAATGGCGCGCCGCGGCGTCGAGGTCGAGGTGTTCACCCGGGCGACGTCCTCGGACCAGCCGCCGCTCGCGGAGCTGGCGCCGGGGGTCACCGTGCGGCACGTGCAGGCCGGGCCGTTCGAGCCGCTGGGCCGTGACGAGCTGCCGGCGCAGCTGTGCGCGTTCACCTCCGGCGTGCTGCGGGCGGAGGCGTTCCACGAGCCGGGTTACTACGACCTGATCCACTCGCACTACTGGCTCTCGGGCCAGGTCGGCTGGCTCGCGCGCGACCGCTGGGGCGTGCCGCTGGTGCACACCGCACACACCCTGGCGAAGGTCAAGAACGCCGCGCTCGCCGACGGCGACAAGCCGGAGCCGCGTACCCGCGTGATGGGCGAGGAGCAGGTGGTCGCCGAGGCCGACTGCCTGGTGGCGAACACCCCGGTGGAGGCCCGCCAGCTGGTCGAGCTGTACGGCGCCGAGCCGCACGCCGTGCACGCCGTGCCGCCGGGAGTGGACCTCGAACGGTTCACCCCGGGTTCGCAGGCGCTCGCGCGGCAGGCGCTCGGGCTGCCGCAGGACGCGGTGGTGCTCGCGTTCGCCGGCCGGATCCAGCCGTTGAAGGCGCCGGACGTGCTGCTCCACGCGGCCGCCGAGCTGCTGCGCAAACGGCCGGAGCTGGCCCCGCGGCTGGTGGTGCTGGTGGTCGGCGGGCCGTCCGGCACCGGGCTGGAGCAGCCGCAGGCGCTGCGCGAGCTGGCCGTCTCGCTCGGCATCCGGGACCAGGTGCGGTTCCTGCCGCCGCAGCCGGGGGCGGCGCTGGTGGACGTCTACCGCGCGGCCGACCTGGTCGCGGTGCCGAGTTACAACGAGTCGTTCGGCCTGGTCGCGCTGGAGGCCCAGGCGTGCGGGACGCCGGTGGTCGCCGCCGAGGTCGGCGGGCTGCCGGTCGCGGTGGTGCACGGCGTCTCCGGGCTGCTGGTGCCCTCGCACGGCGCGGCCGAGTGGGCGGACGCGCTGGCCGCGCTCGCGCTGCGCCCGGACCGGCGCCGTGAGCTGGCCGCGAACGCCGTCGAGCACGCGCGCCGGTTCTCCTGGCGCCGGACCACGGACTCGCTGCTGGACATCTATGCTCAGGCCACCCTGGCGTTCCGCAACGCCCTCGACCTGCGCACGGAGGTGGCGGTGTGAGCCTGGACGCGACGATCAAGTCTACTTTGGACGATTCGGGGCTGAAGTACGACCGCCGCGGCGAGGGCAAGTACTTCGTCACCCTGCCCGGGACCAAGAAGCTGCAGACCAACTGCTGGCTGGTGGACGGCGACCACGCCTTCTCCGTGGAGGCGTTCGTCTGCCGCCGCCCGGACGAGGAGCACGAGGCCGTCTACCGATTCCTGTTGCAGCGCAACGCCAGGCTCTACGGCGTGCACTACACAGTGGACGGTATGGGGGACATCTACCTGGTCGGCCGCTTCGGCAAGGAGACCGTCACCGAGGCCGAGCTGGACAAGATCCTCGGCCAGGTGCTGGAGGCCGCCGACGGCGACTTCAACACGATCCTGGAGATCGGCTTCGCCACCTCGATCAAGCGCGAGTGGGACTGGCGGGTCTCGCGCGGCGAGTCGCTGGCGAACCTCCAGGCGTTCAAGCACCTGATGGCGCCCGCGACCCCGCACGAGCCCGGCTTGACCGAGTCGTGACCCCCGGCGTGCAACGGCGCTGAACCGCGCCGCCGTCCCACCCCCGCCTACTGGAGGGAGAGACGGATGAGCAGCCGATGGAGACGCTCGCTGGTGGTCGCCGGCGCCGGGCTGGCGCTGGTGCTCGCCGGGTGCACCAGCACCAGCGCGCCGCAGAGCGCGAGCAGCGGGATGCCGGCCACGGGCGGCGGGGTCTCCGCGAACGAGGGCGCGGCGCCCGCCGTGCCGAAGCCGGGTGCGTCGAAAGCCCCGGCGCCGACGGCCGGCCAGCCGGGGACCACCGACCGCAAGCTCGCCCGCAGCGCGCGGCTCGACGTCAAGACCCCGAAGCTGGACGACCTCGTCAGCCAGGCGCGCGCGATCGCGGCGGGCGCCGGGGGTTACACCGGGCAGGAGAGCACGGTCGCGTCTTCGGCGACGCTGAGCCTCGCCGTGCCGGCCGAGAAGCTCGACGGGGTGCTCGACCAGCTCGCCGCGCTCGGGACGGTGACCCGGCGTGAGCTGAGCGCGCAGGACGTCACCGCTCAGGTCGTGGACACCGATGCGCGGCTGGCGACGCAGCGCGCGAGCGTCGAGCGGATCCGGGCGCTGCTGGCGAAGGCGACTTCGGTCTCGGAGATCGCCTCCGTGGAGAGCGAGCTGACCGACCGCGAGGCGACGCTGGAATCACTCGAGCAGCAGCAGAAGTCCCTGTCCGGCAGCGTCGCGATGGCCACGGTCGCGCTGTCCGTGACGGCCGAGACCGCCGGGGTGCCTTCGACCTCAACCGACGATTCGAGCGGGTTCCTGGGCGGGCTGGCCGGCGGCTGGGACGCGTTCCTCGGCTTCGGCGGCGGGCTGCTGACCGTGCTCGGTGCGGTGGCGCCGTTCGCCGTGCTGATCGGCCTGCCACTCGGGCTGCTGGGCTGGTGGCTGCGGAAGCGGCGGCGGGCGGGAGCCGGGGAGTACCCGCCGGAACCCGTTGAGTGAACGGGAAAGGCGGAGCGGCTCGAGGGAGGGGGGAGTCGCGATCTCGAGCCGCTCCGCTGAAGTTCCCGCCGATGGACCCGGTGACGAGGGGGATGCCAACGGGGCCGGCGGGCCGCGGCTCGGCAGGGGGGGAGACGAGCCGCGGTCGTAGCCCGCCGTCAGCCGGGGAGTGCGTGGAATCCAGCTGAGCGGGACATGTCAAACCTGTCAGATGTCCACCTGTAATCACAAGACTACTGGTTACGCCGTTCGAGTGAACTTTGTATCTGGCGATAACGGTGCGCATCGCGTTGCACCCGTTTGCGCCCTTGTTGGCAGACCGAATTCTGGTCGGGTGAGGTGTTACCCTCGGGTAACACACTCTGCGTAGAACATCGTTCAATCGACGTGCCAGTCGGGGTCCTGGTCCGCTCTGGCAGGCTGTGGGCTATGGCCGAACTTGGGACGTTGGTGCTGCTGCGTCACGGGCAGAGCACGTGGAACGCGGAAAACCTGTTCACCGGCTGGGTGGACGTGCCGCTTTCGGAGACGGGTGAACGCGAAGCCCGCCAGGGCGGGCAGCTGCTCGCCGAGGCGGGGCTGCTGCCGGACGTCGTCCACACCTCGCTGCTGCGCCGCGCGATCAGCACCTCGAACATCGCGCTGGACGCCGCCGACCGCCACTGGATCCCGGTGAAGCGGGACTGGCGGCTCAACGAGCGCCACTACGGCGCGTTGCAGGGCAAGAACAAGAAGCAGACGCTGGACGAGTTCGGCGAGGAGCAGTTCATGCTCTGGCGCCGCTCGTACGACACGCCGCCGCCGGCGATCGACCCGGCCGACGAGTTCAGCCAGGCCGGCGACCCGCGGTACGCCGATCTCGGCGACACCGCCCCGCTGACCGAGTGCCTGAAGGACGTCGTCGCGCGCCTGCTGCCGTACTGGGAGTCCGCGATCGTGCCGGACCTGCGCGCGGGCAAGAACGTGCTGGTCGCCGCGCACGGCAACTCGCTGCGCGCCCTGGTCAAGCACCTCGACGGCATCTCCGACGCGGACATCGCGGCGCTGAACATCCCGACCGGGATCCCACTGCGCTACGACCTGACCGACGAGCTGAAGCCGGTCAAGCCGGGCGGGCTGTACCTCGACCCGGAAGCCGCCGAAGAGGCCGCCGCCGCGGTCGCCAACCAGGGCCGCTGATACCCGCTCGTGAGTGTTCATGACGGTTCTAACCGTCATGAACACTCACGAGCTTTTCAGTCAGGAGCCCTGGGCCACGGTGTTGAGCCCGGACACCTTCCAGGTCGCGCCCTGTTTGACCATGGTCAGCCGCGCCGGGATCTGACGCTGCTGCGCGCCGCCCTGCTGCTGGCTGTTGACGATGCCGCCGAGCAGCACCTCCGCCTGGGTGCCGTCGGCGTTCAGCGACGAGACGGCGGCGATGGACAGCGGGTCGAGGGAAGCCTTGGCGCCGCTCTGTTTCATGCTGTCGACGGTGTGCGCGCGGGTCTGGCGGAACTGCGTCAGCAGCGGGTCGGCGGCGACGGATTCGTAGCTGTCGAACAGGGCGTCGGCGTTCTTCGCGTCGACCGTGAGCAGGACCGTGGCGGCCTTGTGCGCCGCCGCGAGCACCTGGTCGCGGGTGCCGGCCGGGGTGCCGGGCCGGCCGCTCGCCGGCTCGGCGGCCGCCTTGGGCGAGACCTCGATCTGCGACAGCTGCCAGTGCCCGCCCGCCGGCGTCGCGGTGAGCAGCATGATCGCGGTGGCGGAGTTCTTCTGCCCGTTCTGCCCGCTGCTCTGCTGCCCGGCGATGACCAGCACCTTCGCGCTGGTGCGGGTCAGGTCGAGCACGCCGGAGTCGAGCACCTTCGTCTGCGTCTGCACCGGAGTGGTCTTGACCTGCGCGAACGTCTCGTCGAACTGCGCGCGGGCCGGGCCGGCGAGGTACTCCTGCTCGTTCTTCACCACGGCGGCGGCCTGGGTGGAGTCGTAGCTGAAGACCGTCTCGACGGCCTTCTTCACCCCGTCCGCGGCGTCGGTGGTCGCCTTGGCGTCGACGTACGCGAGGTTCGCCGGGGCCGGCGGGCTCGCCGGCGCGGCCGGGGGGTTCGCGGACCCGGTCGCGGGGCCGCCGCAGGCCGCGAGGGCGAGCACCGCGGCGCCGGCGGCCAGCGCCGTGACGGCCTTGGCCGGTCGGGGGTTCGGGTGCGGCCGGGGGCAACGGCCGTCGGTCGGCTGGGTCATGACTGGTGGGGCTCCGGTCGTCGGTGTCAGGTCGGGGCGGGCTCGGCCGTTGCCAGTCGACAGCAAGCCGGTCGAACGCAAGCCGGTCCACAGCGGGCCGGTTACAGCAGGCCGGCCTCCCGGGCGCGGGCGCCCGCCTGGAAACGCGACGTCGCGCCGAGCGCGGCCATCAGCTCCGCCACCCGACGACGGTACGTGCGAAGCCCGACGCCCATCGTCCGGGCCGCCGTCTCGTCCGTGCAGCCCGAAGACAGCAGGTCGAGGATCTGCGGGGTGAACTGCCGCAGCTCGTCGAAGCGCACCTCGTACGTGGCGAGGTCGGTCGCCGAGCGCCACGCCACCTCGAACAGCGACCGGATGCCGTTGACCAGGTCCGGCCGGCTCAGCACGGTGTAGCTCCGCCCGTCCGGCGTCACCTCCGCCGCGAGGATGGCGATGCGCCGGTCGAGCATGATCGTTTCGTTGATCTCGCTCTCGGTGATGCGCACCTGCGCGCCCAGGCTGGTGATCTCGCGCAGGTGGGCCGCGCTGGCGGGGTCGAGCAGCACGCGGGGCAGGTAGACCTTGCGCACCTTGCGACCGCGCACGCTCTCGACCCTGGTCGGCGGCCGGGTGGCCGACCAGGTGTGCATGTCGTTCGCGGCGCACGCGATCTCGGTGGCGGCGGCGAACAGGTGCCCGGTGCGCTCGAACAGCTCCCGGTCCCCGCGCACCGTCACGACGTCCTCGACCTTGGTCACGCCCTCCAGTGTCCGCCCCGAGGCCGCTCCGGTGCCACTGCCGGGTCATCAAGCTGGCAGCTTGCTGCCAAAACGGGCGGCGCCGGGGGCGGCTCGCGAGGCTGGAGGCATGACACAGACCGCACTTCCCGCCGCCGCGGCGGGCACTTGGCAGCTCGGCTCGGTGACCGTGAACCGGATCGGTTTCGGCGCGATGCGCCTGCCGATGTCCGGCGACGGCGAGCCACGGGACCGCGCCGGCTTGATCGCCGTGCTCCGCCGGGCCATCGAGCTCGGGGTGAACCACATCGACACCGCCGCGTTCTACTTCAGCCCGCTCCGCTCGGCCAACGAGCTGATCACCAGCGCCCTCGCCCCGTACGGCGACGACCTCGTGCTCACCACCAAGGTCGGCCCCGGCCGCGACGCGTCGGGCGAGTGGCTGCCCTACGCCCGGCCGGACCAGCTGCGCGGGCAGGTCGAGGAGAACCTGCGCCAGCTCGGCCGCGACTACATCGACGTCGTCAACCTGCGGATCGGCGGCGGGCTGGACCGCGGCACCGGCCCGATCGCCGAGCACTTCGGCGCGCTCGCCGAGCTGCGGGAGGCCGGGATGATCCGTGAGCTGGGCATCTCCAACGTCGGCCCCGAGCACCTGGCCGAGGCGCGGGCGATCGCGCCGGTCGTCTGCGTGCAGAACCAGTACGGCCTCACCGCGCGCCGCGAGGACGACGAGCTGCTGCAGCTCTGCGGCGCCCACGGCGTGGCGTTCGTGCCGTTCTTCGCCGTGGCCAGCGGGCAGAACGGCGTCGACGAGCAGGTGACGAAGGTCGCCGAGCGGCACGGCGTGACGTCGGCGCAGGTCCGGCTCGCGTGGACGCTCGCGCAGGGCGACCACGTGCTCGCCATCCCGGGCACGGGTGATGTCGGGCATCTGGAACAGAACGTCGCCGCGGGCGCGCTGCGGCTGACCGACGAGGATCTGGCCGATCTCGATGCCGGCTGAAGATCGCCAACGAATGTCTCGATCGGGTGAACAGGGCCTGACACCAGGGCGAACATGTCGCCCGCAGGTGTCATGAGCCTCACGACGGGGCTTCCAGGACTAGGCCAGAAGGCTACCGGGATGCTTACGATTCCCCTGTGACCACGCCTGTTGCCCTCCTGTTGGCCGTCGGCGCACTCGTCGTCGGCGCGGTCGCCGGTTTCCTGGCGGCCCGGGCGCGCGCCCGGCGGGAGGCGGCCCAGCCGACCGGGCCGACCGTCGCCGAGCTGATCGAGCGCCTCATCCGCTCCTCCAACAGCGGCATCCTGGTGCTGAACCGCTTCGGCGACATGGTGCTGCACAACCCGCGGGCCTACGAGCTGGGCCTGGTGCGCGTGAACCAGCCCGACCCGCGGGCGCGCAAGGCCGCCGAGCAGGTGGTGGAGACCGACGAGCCGATGGAGGTCGACCTCTCGCCGCTGGAGAGCCGCGGCCGCCGCCAGCCGGAGGCCGTGCTCGGCGAGGTCCGCCCGCTGGGCGACGGGTTCACCGTGGTCGAGGCCGTCGACCACTCCGAGGCCATCCGGCTCGAGGCCGTGCGGCGCGACTTCGTCGCCAACGTCAGCCACGAGCTCAAGACCCCGGTCGGCGCGATCGCGCTGCTCACCGAGGCCGTGCTCGACGCCGCCGAGGACGTCGAGGAGGTCCGCCGCTTCGGCAGCAAGATCCTGCGCGAGTCGACCCGGCTCGGCCAGCTCGTCACCGAGCTGATCGCCCTTTCGCGGCTCCAGGGCGCGGAGCGGCTCCCGGACCTCAACGTCGTCGAGGTGGACGCGGTGGTCCGGGAGGCGCTCGGCCGGACCACGCTGTCGGCCGAGTCCGCCGAAATCACCATCACCACCGACCCGAACAGCGGCCTGCTCTTCGAGGGCGACCGCACGCTGCTGGTCACCGCGCTGTCGAACCTGCTGGAGAACGCCGTCGCGTACTCGCCGGCGGGCAGCCCGGTGTCCATCTCGCGGCGGCTGGCCGACGGGATGGTCGAGATCGCCGTGACCGACCGCGGCATCGGCATCGCCGAGGACGAGCAGCAGCGCGTCTTCGAGCGGTTCTACCGCGCGGACAAGGCGCGCTCGCGCGCCACCGGAGGCACCGGCCTCGGCCTCGCGATCGTGAAGCACGTCGCGGCCAACCACGGCGGCTCCGTCGGGTTGTGGAGCCGGCAGGGCACCGGGTCGACGTTCACCCTGCGCATCCCCGCGCACGTGCGCCCCGAGCCCGACGGCGAGCCGCAGCGCAGCGCCACGGGCAAGCAGATCCCGCCGGCCGCCCCCGCGCGGCCGGACAAGACCCCCGAGCGGACACCCCGGCTCGTGGTAACCGGGCAGGAAATCTCCGGCCCAAACCCAGGAGGAAACCTGTGACGAGGGTTCTCATTGTCGAGGACGAAGAGTCCTTCGCCGACCCGCTCGCCTTCCTGTTGCGGAAAGAGGGCTTCACCGCCGCCGTCGCGGGTACCGGTCAGCAGGCGCTCGAGGAGTTCGACCGCAACGGCGCCGACATCGTGCTGCTCGACCTGATGCTCCCCGGGATGAGCGGCACCGACGTCTGCAAGCAGCTGCGCCAGCGCTCCGCGGTCCCGGTGATCATGGTGACCGCGCGCGACAGCGAGATCGACAAGGTCGTGGGCCTGGAGCTGGGCGCCGACGACTACGTGACCAAGCCGTACTCTGCCCGCGAGCTGATCGCCCGCGTCCGCGCCGTCCTGCGCCGCGGTGGCGAGCCGGGCGCCGAGGGCGAACTGGCCCCGCTGGTCCTCTCGGCCGGCCCGGTCCGGATGGACGTCGAGCGGCACGTGGTGACCGTGGACGGCGGCGAGGTTTCCTTGCCGCTCAAGGAGTTCGACCTGCTGGAGTACCTGCTGCGCAACGTCGGCCGCGTGCTCACCCGCGGCCAGCTGATCGACCGGGTGTGGGGCGCGGACTACGTCGGCGACACCAAGACCCTGGACGTGCACGTCAAGCGGCTGCGCTCGAAGATCGAGCCGGACCCGGGCTCGCCCCGGCACCTGGTCACCGTCCGCGGCCTCGGGTACAAGTTCGAGACCTGATCGACCCGCTCGTGAGTGCCTATGACGGTTAGAACCGGCATGAGCACTCACGAGCTTTTTCACGCACCGCGTCAGTTCAGGCACGCAGAGTCGAGCCCTGAACGAGTGGTGTTGGTTACAGTTTCGAGACCTGGCTGTGGGACCGGTACGCTGGATCCTCGTGCGCCTAGGGGTACTCGACGTCGGTTCCAATACCGTCCACCTGCTCGTGGTCGACGCCCATCGTGGCGCCCACCCGACCCCGATGCATTCCGAAAAGGCCGTGCTGCGGCTGGCCGAGCAGATCACGCGGTCCGGGGACCTCGGCAAGACCGGGTCCGACGAGCTGGTCCGGGCCGTCGAATCGGCCAAGGGCGCGGCCCGGCGGCTGGGCTGCGAAGAGGTCATGGCCTTCGCGACCTCGGCGGTCCGCGAGGCCCGGAACTCGGCGAAAGTGCTGGCCAGGGTCGCGGACGAGACCGGGGTCGAGCTCAAAGTGCTCTCCGGCGTCGACGAGGCGCGGCTGACCTTCCTCGCGGTACGGCGGTGGTTCGGCTGGTCGGCCGGGCAGCTGCTGGTGCTCGACATCGGCGGCGGCTCGCTGGAGGTCGCGATGGGCCGGGACGAGGAGCCGGTGCTGGCCGAGTCCCTGCCGCTCGGCGCCGGCCGCACCACGCGCACGCGCTTCCACCACGACCCGCCCACCCGGTCCGAGGTGGTGGCGACCTCGGCGTGGCTGGAAGAGCAGCTCGCCGCCCTGGCCAGGAAGCTCGCCAAATGGGGTGAACCCGATCGGGTCGTGGCGACGTCGAAGACGTTCCGCTCGCTGGCCCGGCTGACCGGCGCCGCCCCCTCGGCGGCCGGGCCCCGGGTGCGCCGTACCCTCACGGACACCGCATTGCGCCAGCTCATCGCCTTCATCTCCCGGATGCCCTCGGCGGAGCTGGCGCACCTCGAGGGCGTGAGCTCGAGCCGTTCGCACCAGCTCGTGGCCGGCGCGCTCGTGGCGCAGGCCGCCATGCGGGCACTTTCGCTCCAGGAACTCGAGATTTGCCCATGGGCGCTGCGAGAGGGTGTCATCCTGCGGCGGCTGGACCATTCCAACGGTGCGGACGACACTGGGCCCGCCCTCACCGGCGTTTCGGCGAACGGGGAGGACCGGTGACAGCAGCGGACTGGACTTCGTTGACGGACAACAGGCACGGTGAAGAGGTGACGGACATGCACAGCACGGTGGTCAGCGCGCGCGGCGCCGTCTGCGTCCAGTCGCAGGCACGTGTCACAGCCAACCCCGAGCGCGCTTTGGACAGCACGGTATGACGGACCAGACCGGCGGCGACCAGCCCCAGAAGACCGTGGCCGAACTGCTCGCCCAGCACGGGCAGCAGGTCGACGGCGGGCGACGGCGCAGGCGCCGGGCCGCGGACGACGACGAGGCCCCCGAGACGACGAACACGACCGGCTCCCGCCGCGCCGCGAACGTCACCGACACCGCACCCCAGGCGATCATCGACCGGGTGACCTCGGACGGGGGCACGCCGCCCCCGCCGTCGCGCACCGGCAGCCGCCGCCGTCCGGACGGCCCGCCGCCCTCGCCGCGAGCGGTCCCGCAGGAGTCGCAGCCGCTGCCCCGGCCGCCGGCGCCGCCGTCCGGCCGTCCGGTGAACGGCCAGCAGGACTCCGGTTACGTGCGTCCTCCGGCGCCGCCGCAGGAGTCCGGCCAGTTCGCGCGCCCGCCCGCTCCGCCGCAGGAGTCGGGTCAGTTCGCGCGCCCGCCGGCGCCCCCGCAGGACTCCGGTTACGTGCGCCCCCCGGCGCCGCCGCAGGAATCCGGGCAGTTCGCCCGCCCGCCCGCTCCGCCGCAGGAGTCGGGTCAGTTCGCGCGCCCGCCGGCGCCCCCGCAGGAGTCGGGCCAGTTCGCCCGGCCCCCGCAGGATTCCGCGCAGCTGCCGGTGCCGCCGCGTGGCCGGGCGCCGCGCCAGCAGCCGCCGGGCCCGCCGCCCGCCGCGCCGCCGCAGGCCCCGCCGCCGCTGCCGGCCGACGAGACCCGCGACGCGGTACAGCCGGTCCGGCGTCGCCCCGGCCCGCCGCCGGCACCGCCCGCGCCGCCGAACACCTCGCTGACCGCCCGCCTCGACGGGCTCGACGGCACCCCCGACGCCGACGTCCCCGAGCCGCCCGCCGGCCCGGGCGCGATGGCCAGCGGCGCCTTCCCGGCCGGCGCTCCCCAGCGTCCGCGCCGGGCGCCGGCCCGCCGTCCGGCCCCGAAGCAGGAGCCGCACACCGAGCAGTTCGACGCGGTGGCCGACCGGCTCGAGCCCGAGCCGCCCGCCGCCGCGCCGCCCCAGCCCCCGGGCCCCGGCCCGGCGCCGCAGCAGCCCGCCGGACTGGCCGGCTGGCGCAAGCGCCGTCAGCAGGAGCAGCTGGAGGACACCGAGATCGGCGTCATGCCGGTGGTCCCCGGGCAGGACGGCACGGCCGACGACTACGCGGATGACGACTACGCCGACGACGACTACGCCGACGACGATTACGCCGACGACGGCTACCAGGACGAGAACGACGGCTACCCGGCCCCCGACAACGGCTATCCCGCTGCCGACAACGGATATCCGGCCGCCGACAAGGGTTACGCGCCCGAAGAGGACTACGACGCGGGCCCGCCGACCTCGGGCTACCCGCCGCCGATGCCGTTCGCGCCCGGCCGCAAGGACGACCGTCACCCGCTCGACGACGACCTGTCCGAGTACGAGCGCGAGTTCGAGCAGCCGGCCTACGCCGACGGCCCGGACTTCGAGCGGGACGACTACGGCTACGAGCAGCAGTCCGTCGAGTACGAGGACGACTACGACGACGAGGAAGAAGCCGCCGAAGCCCCCGCCGGGGAGCCGGCGCCGGAAGGCTCGCCGGGCAAGCAGTGGCTGACGCTGGCCGGCCAGCTCGCGCTGGGCGTGGTCGGCGGGGCCGGGGTCTGGCTCGGCTTCAACTGGCTGTGGGTCAACCTCGCGCCGGCCGCCCTCGTCGGGGCGCTGCTGGTGATCGTGGCGCTGGTCTGGATCGTGCGGAAGATCCGCCGCGCGGAGGACCTGCAGACCACGGTGCTGGCGTTGCTGGTCGGGCTGGTGGTGACGGTGTCGCCGGCTGCGCTGCTGCTCGTCGCCCGGTAAGTCCCCGGGCGGCCTGGCCGCCGTTCCGGAGAAGGCCCGGGAGAAGGTCCCGGAGAACGGGAACGGTGCCGCCGGGGGAGTGCCGCCCCGGCGCACACGGCAGGATGGGCGGCGTGAGCGCAGCCGAGAAACCCGTGCCGGTGGGGTTGAGCACCGCCTCGGTGTGGCCGTTGCGGGCCGGCGCGGGCTTCGAGCTCGCGGCCGACCTCGGGTACGACGGCGTCGAGGTGATGGTGTGGGCCGACCCGATCAGCCAGGACGTCGCCGCGGTGCGGCGGTGGTCGCGCCGGACCGGCGTGCCCGTGCTGTCCGTGCACTCCCCGTCGCTGCTGATCACGCAACGGGTCTGGTCGCCGGACCCGGTGGTGCGGCTGCGGCGGTCCGTGGACGCCGCCGTGGAGCTCGGGGCGCGCACGGTGGTCGTGCACCCGCCGTTCCGGTGGCAGCGGCGTTACGGCGACGCGTTCGGCGACCTGGTGGACGAGCTGGAGGAGTCCAGCGGCATCGAGGTCGCGGTCGAGAACATGTTCAAGGTGCGCCCGCCCGGCGGCTCGAAGAACTCGCGCGTCTCGGCGTTCCGGCCCTCGATCGACCCTACCGACGTAGGGTTTCGGCACTACACACTTGATCTTTCCCACACCGCCGCCGCGGGCATGGACGCGCTCGAGCTCGCCGAGCGGATGGGCGAGGGGCTCAGCCACGTCCACCTCGCCGACGGCACCGGGCTGCCCAAGGACGAGCACCTGATCCCCGGCCACGGCGGCCAGCCGTGCGCCGAGCTGGTGGAGCGGCTGGTCAGCAACGGTTTCCGCGGCCAGATCGTGCTCGAGGTCAACACCCGGCACGCCACCAGCTCGGCCGAACGGGCCCGCGCGCTGGCCGAGGCGCTGCTGTTTGCCCGTCTGCACCTTGGACAGTGACCTGGCCGTCACCAAGATCGGCTGTCCGGGCGGACAACGGCCGATGGCCTGCTCCACCAGGGCTCGGACACGTAAAGTGCCGACCGTGAACTCGTTGCGATCGTTGAACTTCGCCGCCGTCGGAACGCGCGGGCCGGGCCCCGCGCGCTGCCCCGCAGTGGCCGGTCGTCCGTGAGCGCGGCCGACGACACCACGACCGCGTTCGAGGCCGCCACGGCGGTCCGCTCGCTCGGCGACGGCACGTTCACCGCGACGCTGCGCGCGGAATGGTCGATCGCGAGCCACCCCCACGGCGGTTTCCTCGTGGCCCTGCTGGCGAGAACCGCCACGGCCGTCCTGCACGAGCGGGACGAGGCCACCGCCGAACCGCTGGTGGTGAGCGCCGAGTTCCTGCACGCGCCCGCGCTGGGGCCGGTGCTGCTGCGCACCGAGGTCCGCAAGGTCGGCCGTCGCGCGACGGTGGTCGCCGTCCGCCTGGAGCAGCGCGGCCGCAGCTGCGTGGAGGCGCGTGTGACCACCGGGCGGCTGCCGATGCGGCGCGCGGAGTGGTCCGACCTGCCGCAGATGCCCGCGGAGCCGCCGTCCGGCGCGCTGCAGCTGACGGCCGAGACGTCCGAGGGCCGGTTCAACCTGTCCAAGAGCTGCGAGGTCCGGATCGACCCGGCGACGGCGGGCTACCTGGCCGGGCGCGCGGGCGACCCGCCGCGGATGCGCCTGTGGGCCCGTCCGCGCCACGGCGTGGTGGACGTCTACTTCGCGCTGCTGGCCGGGGACCTCAACCCGCCCCTGGTCGCGAACCTCGGCCGGCTGGGCTGGGCGCCGACCGTCCAGCTCACCGCGCTGGTGCGCACGCGCCCGGCGCCGGGCTGGCTGCGGGTGGTCGTCGAATCCCGCTCGGTGAACGAGGCCTGGTTCGACTCCGACGCGACGGTCGTCGACGCGCAGGGCCGGCTCGTCGCCCAGACGCGCCAGCTGGCCCTCGCCCCGGCCCCGGGGCCCTGACGGCGGTTTGGCACGCTGGCGCCATGACGGTGATCGCGGTGCTGGGAGCTGGAAAGATCGGGGAGGCCCTGCTGTCGGGGCTGCTGCACGGCGGCCACGCGCCCGGGGACCTGCTCTTCATGGAGCGCTACCCGGCGCGGGCCGAGGAGCTGACGCAGCGGTACCCGGGGCTGCGCTCGGTCACCGTCGCCGACGCCGCCAAGCAGGCCGACGTCCTGGTGGTCGCCGTGAAACCGCAGGACATCGACCCGGTGCTGGACGTGCTGGCGCCGCTGCTCGGGCCGTCCTCGCTGGTCGTCTCGCTGTGCGCGGGGCTGCCGACGTCGCTGTACGAGCGGCGCCTCGCCGAGGGCGTGCCGGTGGTCCGGGTGATGCCGAACACGCCGATGCTGGTCGGCGAGGCCATGAGCGCGATCTCCGCGGGCCGGCACGCGACGGCCGGGCACCTGGCCGTGGTGAAGGAGCTGCTCGCGCACGTCGGCCAGGTCGTCGAGGTGCCCGAGGGCCAGCAGGATGCGGTGACGGCGCTGTCCGGCTCCGGCCCCGCGTACTTCTTCTTCCTGGTCGAGGCCATGATCGACGCCGGCATCCTGCTCGGCCTGCCGCGCGCGCTGGCGGGGCAGCTGATCATCCAGTCGGCCGTCGGGGCGGCCAAGATGCTGGCCGAGTCGGACGAGCACCCGGCGCTGCTGCGCGAGGCCGTCACCTCGCCCGCCGGCACGACCATCAACGCCATCCGCGAGCTGGAGAAACACGGCGTCCGCGCGGCCCTGCTCGACGCGATCGAAGCGGCCCGCGACCGGTCCCAGGAACTCGGCCGCGCGCACGACGAGCACTGACCCGCACCGACCCGGGCTGCTCCCGAGGCGGCCGCGTCGTGGCTGAGGGCTGTCACCAAGACCCCGCTGTGTGCCGTGCCACGAGGATTCGTACGGTGGCGATATGTCCTCTCGTACCGCAGCGCTTCCGGTGGAACCTGCGCCGCAACAGCTCGCGTTGGCAGCCCGGAGCTGCTCGATCCTCACGGCGGCGAGCACCTTGGCCGAATGGGTCGGGACCGGCCGCCCGGTCACCACGCGCGGAGTGCTCAAGCCCGCCGCCGCCGTCGAAGCCTGTGATCTGCTGGGCATCGAACTGTCCTCACGCAAGCCCCGCAGTGCGCTGGACATCAGCTCGCTGATGGTCGCGTGGACAGCGGCGGGCATTGCCGGGTTCATCGAGGTGGACCGGGCCCGGGCGGCGGCAAGGCCGCCGCTTCGGTCCTGGCTGGGCGGGACACCGGAGGAGGTACTGGTCATCTGGGCCCGGTGCGCGGCGGAGTTCCTCGGCCTGGCCGGTGAAGGCGGCGAGACCGACTTGGACGCTCTGGTCGTACTGGCATTCCTGCACCAGCACGAGGACGCGGTCTCGCTGGATGAGCTGGACGAGGCCGTTCTCCAGTACCTCGACGGCGGTGCACCGGACTGTTCTTGCCCGGACTGCACGTCGCTGCCCGCTGACCTGGCCGGGATGGAGGCGGTCGAGAACATAGTGGCGGTCCTGAACGAGTTCGGGATGGTCGTCCTGCGGGAGGACACCGCCGAGCTGACCCCGCTGGCCCGCTGGTTCACCGACGTCATGTTCCGCCAGAGTGCCCCGTCCGCCGATGTCGATGCGGGCGCGCTGGTCAATGTGTTGAGCGGGCTTCCGGACACGGTCGCCTCGCTGATGTGCCGTCCGTGGCTGGCCGCCCGTGCTCCGGTCGCAGCTGCCCGCGAGCTGCTCGCCTTCGGGCAAGCCGCCTCCGGGCCGCTGCGTCTCACCGCGTTCAGCCTGGCGCGCGAATGCGGCCCTGATGCGGCACCCGCGTGGCAGGAACTGGCGACGCTGAAGGGGGCCGGCGCCTACGCCAGGGTCTGGCTGGCCGAGCAGGAGAACGCCGAGCCTGCCGAGGCCGACCTGACGTGGATCTTCGTGGACACGGTGTCCAGCATGCTGGACGCGATGCCCGACGGCCTGCCCCCGGACCTGGTTTCCGCTCTGCTGCAGGCTCAAGGCGATGCCGAGCTTGCCGAGGTCTTGCCGCTGCTCGGCGACTGCGATCATCCGGGCGCCGCTCGGCTGGTCACCCTCCTGACCGCCCACCTGGCGAACCCGTTTCCCGGGCTGGGCGTTCCCGGGCTGGGTATGGCTCCCCTCAGCCGCCCGGTTCTGCCCGAGCGCCCCGAACGTGCCGATGCCCGCTTCCGGATCAAGGTCCAGCTGCGGGGCGTGACGAAACCGCCGGTATGGCGGCGCATGGAGGTGCCGGCCGCACTGAGCCTCGACCGGCTTCACGGGGTGATCCAGGCCGCCATGGGCTGGGGCGACAGCCACATGCACGCGTTCTCCGACGGGCAGTACGAATACGGGCTCCCCGACCCCGAACTGGGCCATCACGACGAACGGGAGGTGTATTTGTCCCAGCTGCTCGGCGGCGCCGGCGACCGGATCCAGTACGCCTACGATTTCGGTGACGGCTGGGAACACGACATCGTCCTGGAGCGGATCCTGCCGGCCGATCCTGGGGTGACCGGAGCGTTGTGCACGGGCGGCAAAGGGGCCTGCCCTCCTGAGGACTGCGGCGGCATCTGGGGTTACGAGCAGCTGAAGGACACACTGGCCGACCCCGCAGCCGAGGAGCACGACACCTTGCTCGACTGGCTGGGCCTGAAGTCGGGTGCCGATTTCGACGCCGGCGAGTTCTCGGTGGAGGAAGTCAATCAGCGGCTCGCCCACGGCGCCTCGGCGCGTCGCTGAAGCCCCGCTGAGTCGTCGGTCCGGACGAGAACCGGAGCGATGACTCACCAGGCCGAACCGTTCCACAGGAGCGGGCAAACCGCTCGTATCACCCGAATGCCCCACTCAGGGTGTGCGCTACGGCCCTGGTGAGGGCCCATCCCGGTGACAGGCGTCGCACTAGTCCCACCTGTCCCGCTACTCTCGTGAAGAGCACGTGCGTGTCGATACCACAGGTGGGGAAGCCTCGTGGCGCGACACGTGTCGAAGGACGCGGTAAACATGTCGCCGAACAAGAAGGAGGATTTGCCCGCCGTAGGGCAGGTCCAGTTTTTGACCGTCGCCGAAGTGGCCACGCTGATGCGGGTCTCGAAGATGACCGTCTACCGCTTGGTGCACTCGGGTGAGCTGCCCGCCGTACGCGTCGGGAAATCGTTCCGGGTGCCCGAGAAGGCAGTGCACGAGTATCTGCAGGGTGCCTACTTCGACGTGGGCTGATCGGTCGCCGGGCATGCGTAGCCAATCCGGCCAAAAGAAGGCGGTCGAGTGGTGACCGTCGGGCACAGCCGATTCGCCGTAGCTGTGGTCGGATTGGCGATGGCCAGCAGCAGAGTCATGCCCGCCGACCGGCCCGCGTCGGCACGCGGGTAACCTGGTAAACCGCTCGTGCCTGTGCGCTCCACCCGTTGGACGCTGCGCCGGGCAGCGTTACCGACGACGACCTAAGGAGCGCCCATGGGCTCTGTGATCAAGAAGCGCCGTAAGCGCATGTCCAAGAAGAAGCACCGCAAGCTTCTGCGCCGCACGCGAGTGCAGCGCCGTAAGGCCGGTAAGTGAGCCTTACGCTCACTGAACTGTCGTGGCCCGTCCAGCGTTTGGACGGGCCACGTCCATTTGGCGGGCCTTTTCCCCCGTTCGAGTGAGGCACGTGCCGCAATCCGGGCCTCCGGCGTTAATACCAGGTAAGACCTGGTCAGGGCACCCCTCATGGCCGGTAACATGGCCGGTGCGTCCGCGCGATGCTTCCAGTGAGTGCAGGTTCGCGCGCTCCGGGTGATCGCCCGCCCCCACGCTCCAGCCGCCCCCAGGGAGTCTCATGCCGTCGAACATCGTGCTCGTCACCGGGGTCGCCGGCGACCTGGGCGGAAAGCTGCTCGCCCGGCTCGGCAACAACCCCGGGTTCGAGCGGGTGATCGGCGTCGACACCGCCCCGCCGGCCAAATCGGTGCTGCAGCGCATGGGCAACGCCGAGTTCGTCCGCGCCGACATCCGGAACCCGCTGATCGCCAAGGTGATCAGCACCGCCGAGGTGGACACGGTGGTGCACACCTCGTGCACCGCGCACCCGGCCGGGCCGAGCCGGCGCGCGGCGGTCAAGGAAGTCAACGTCATCGGCACCATGCGGCTGCTGGCCGCGTGCCAGCGCTCGCCGCTGGTGCGCAAGCTCGTGGTCAAGTCCAGCGCGGCCGTGTACGGCGCGGGTGCGCGCTCGCAGGCCGTCTTCAGCGAGGACTCGGAGCTGATCCCGGCGTCGTCCAGCGGTTACGCCAAGGACGCCGTGGAGATGGAGGGTTACGTGCGCGGCCTGGCCCGGCGCCGTCCCGACATCACGGTCACGCTCTGCCGGTTCGCCAACATCATCGGCCCCGAGGTGGACACCGTGCTCTCGCGCTACTTCGCGCTGCCGGTGATCCCCACCGTCTTCGGCTACGACGCGCGGCTGCAGCTGCTGCACGCGTCGGACGCGCTGTCGGTGCTGGAGCTCTCGACGCTGGAGGACCATCCCGGCGTGTTCAACGTGGCGTCGGAGGGGGTGCTCACGCTCTCGCAGGCGATCCGCCGGGCGGGCCGGGTCGGGCTGCCCATGCCGAGCGCCGTGGTGCCGTCGGTGGGCAAGGTGCTGCGCGGGGCCCGCGTGGTCGACTTCTCCGCCGACCAGGTCCGGCTGCTGAACTTCGGCCGGGTGGTGGACACCACGAAACTCAAGCAGGAGTTCGGTTTCACGCCGCGCTGGACCACGCGTGAGGCGTTCGACGACTATGTCGCGGGCCGCGGCCTGCGCCCGGTGCTCGACGGCGGCCGGCTCGCCGGGCTGGCGGGCAAGGTGCTCGTGGCCGCCGCGACCGGGCAGGCGAGCCGATGAGCCGCGCGAGGGCCGAGAGTGAGGCGCACACCGTGAACGGTGCCCAGGCACAGGTGATCCCCCTGCACGGTCCCGGCCGGGAGAAGCCCGTGGCCGACGAGCCCGAGGCCGCCCCGTCGGCGGCCGAGCCGCGCGCGGACGCGCCCGTGGTGGCGTTCCCCTCGGCGCCTTCGCCCGCTGCCGCGGCCGAGGAGCCGTTGCCCGAAGCCCTGCTGACGGCGCTGGACTTCCTGCGCCACCGGCTGACCGGCGACTACTCCGTGGACGAGTTCGGCTTCGACGCGGAGCTGACCGACACCCTGGTGCTGCCGCCGTTGCGCGCGCTGTACGAGAAGTGGTTCCGGGTGGACACGCACGGCGTCGAGAACCTGCCGAAGACCGGCGGCGCGCTGCTGGTGTCCAACCACTCCGGCACGCTGCCGCTCGACGCGCTGATGACCGCCGTCGCGGTGCACGACGAGACCGGCGGGCGGCACCTGCGCGGCCTCGGTGCCGACCTGGTGTTCAAGCTGCCGCTGGTGGGCTCGTTCGCGCGCAAGGCGGGCCAGACGCTGGCCTGCAACGCCGACGCCGAGCGCCTGCTGACCGGCGGCGAGCTGGTGGGCGTCTGGCCGGAGGGCTTCAAGGGCGTCGGCAAGCCGTTCTCCGCGCGCTACAAGCTGCAGCGCTTCGGTCGCGGCGGCTTCGTGTCCGCGGCGATGCGCGCCGGCGTGCCGATCATCCCGGTGTCGGTCGTCGGCGCCGAGGAGACGTACCCGAAGCTGGGCGACATCCGGCTGCTCGCGCGCCTGTTCGGACTGCCGTACTTCCCGGTCACGCCGTTCTTCCCGCTGCTGGGCCCGCTCGGCGCCGTCCCACTGCCCACGAAGTGGAGCATCGAGTTCGGCGAGCCCATCCGCACCGACGAGTACGGCCCGGACGCCGTCGACGACCCGATGCTCGTTTTCACCGTCACGGACCAGGTGCGGGAGTCGATCCAGCAGACGCTGTACCGGCGGCTTTCGCAGCGCAAGAGCGTGTTCCGGGGCTGATTTCGGGGGGCTGGTTTCGAGGGCCTGAGTAGAACTGCGCGAGGTCTTCGGGTAGTCCTCCGGACGCGCCGGCGGCGGCGTGCCGGGCACAGTCGGGTTCATGCTGGACGACCCGATCACGACCACGCCCCGCTCCCCGGGCTGGGGCGGCTTCGTACTGGCCCTGACCCTGATTTCCTTGCTGGGGGCGGTGTTCTCGGCGGTTGTGGGCTTCGCCTCGGTGATGAGCAGCGACGGTTGCTTCAGCGGTGACACCCGCTTCATCTGCACCGGCGACGGTCAGCAGACGGTGTTCTGGCTGCCGTGGATCGGCTGGGCGTCGGCGATCATCGGTTCCTTGATCACCGCGGGGTGGGCGTCGAGGAAGGGCTGGGGGCCGTGGGCGGGCCTGCTCGTGGGCGCGCTGCTCTACGTCGTCGCCGCGCTGGTCGCGCGCGGCATCGTCAACGGCTGACTCGCGTTCAGCGCCGCCGGTAAGCCATTCCCGCGGCCACCGCGCCGGCCAGCGCGCCCGCGCCCAGCACGGACGGGACGCCGATCTTCGCGGCCTTGCGCCCGGTGCGGAAGTCGCGGATCTCCCAGCCGCGGGCGCGGGCGACGTCGCGCAGGCCGCTGTCCGGGTTGACCGCCACGGCGGTGCCGACGACCGAGAGCATCGGGACGTCGTTCTGGGAGTCGGAGTAGGCCGTGCAGCGCTTGAGGTTCAGGCCCTCGCGGGAGGCGAGCGCGCGCACGGCGTGGGCCTTCGCGCGGCCGTGCAGCATGTCGCCCACCAGGCGGCCGGTGTAGACGCCGTCCTTGGACTCCGCGACGGTGCCGAGCGCGCCGGTCAGGCCGAGGCGGCGGGAGATGATCGCCGCCAGCTCGATCGGAGTGGCGGTGACGAGCCAGACGCGCTGGCCGGCGTCCATGTGCATCTGGGCCAGCGCGCGGGTGCCGGACCAGATCTTGTCCGCCATCAGCTCGTCGTAGATCTCCTCGCTGATGGTGGTCAGCTCCTCCACCGTGCGACCGGCCACAAAGGACAGTGCGCGCTCGCGGTGGGACTTGATGTCCTCCTTGTTCTCCCGCCCGCCGAGCCGGAATTTCACCTGCTGCCAGACGAAACCGGCCAGATCGGAGGAGGTGAAGAACTTGCGGGCGGCGAGGCCGCGCGCGAAGTAGAAGATCGAGGCGCCCATCATCATCGTGTTGTCCACGTCGAAGAACGCGGCCGCGGTGAGGTCCGGCGGGGCGGGCGGCACCGGCGGCACCGCGTTGGCCGTCGCGGTGGCAGCCTCGGCCGACGCCTCGCCCGCGATCGTGGCGAGCCGTTCGAGCTCCTGACTCTTATCCTTGCCACGCCAAGCTGACACGCACCGCCTCCACGTTCGCCGCACGTCCCGGCGGCCGGAAACGGCCGGGCCCTGCTGCACAGGGTAGCGACCGGGCGACTCACCCGGTCGAGGTGTGGCGAGGCCCTCGGTCAAGGGTTGACGAGCGGGCTGCGGAGGTCGTTGCCGGGGCCCGCCGCGCGGCTGCTCGGGCATGCTCGTACTCGTGATCGACGATTTCGCGAAGGAGTACCTGCACAGCGACCTGCGAGAGATCCGCGAGGTGATGCTCCGGAAGCTCGACGGGCTGCCCGAGCACGACATCCGTCGACCACTGACCTCGTCCGGAACCAACCTCCTCGGGCTGGTCAAGCACCTGTCGGTGTGGGAGTCCCGGTACTTCGGCGAGGTCTTTGACCGACCGTTTCCCGAGCACGTCCCCCGATGGGACGACCTCGAACAGCGCGGCACCGACATGCGGGCGGCCGAGCACGAAACACGCGAGGAGATCACCGGCCGCTACCAGCGCGTCTGGGCGCACTCCGACGCGACGATCGCCGCGCTCGCCGGGCTACGTGCCCTGGTGGCCACGTCCGGACGTGATGCTGTTCAACGTCCTGGTCCACATGCTCACGGAGACCAGCCGGCACGCCGGGCACGCGGACATCCTGCGCGAACAGCTGGACGAACGTTGACGAGCGGCCCGCTCAGCCGATCACGATCGGGGGAAGGCCCGGCAGCAATGGCGGGATCGACACCAGCACCGGCGGCGGCGAGGTGGGCGTCGGCAGGCGGGGTGCGGACGGCGTCGGAATCGGCGGGGCGAACACCGGCGGCGGCGCCGCGCCACCAGTAGGCGTCGGCGTCGGCGCGGTTGGGACGGCCAGGTCCGGGGTGCCAGGTGTCGAGGTGTCAGTGCTCGGCGGCACCGTCTCCGAGGACGACGGCGGGGGCGAGGAAGGCTCGGGGGCCGGGGTGGCGCCGATCCGCGAAGGCTGTTGCTGAGTGCAAGCGCCCTTGGCAGGCAGCAGGCCCAGCTCGTCGGAGCTGCCCGTGGTGATCTCGTAGCAGTTGAGCCGCGAGACGAGCGCCGTCGTGCGTTCCTGGATGCGGGTGAGCAGGCCGCGGGCGCCGCTCAGGTCGGGGGCCGCGGCGGCCGGGACGTGGGACTGTTCGGCGGCCAGCAGGCTCGACTGGTCGCGCGCCCACGTCTTCAGGTCCGCGAGCTGACCGTGGTCGCCGCCGCTCGTGGCGAGGGCGGTGAGCTGGGTGACGCCGGCGCGGACGTCGGTGCCGAAGTCGTCCAGTGCGGTGCGGTAGGCCGACGGGGAGGCGTCGGTCATCCGGGCCAGCTCGGATACCCGGTCGGCCGCGAATTCCAGGTGTTTCTGGGCCTTGGCCTCGTCGCCGAAGGTGAAGGCGAGTGACGTCGCTTCTCCGGCCCGCTTGACGTCGTACAGCGTTTCGCCCGGGACCGCGTTCTTCGACAGCAGCAGCGTCAGGCCGACGAGGCCCAGCACCAGCGCGATGCTCGCGGCGGCCAGGTCGGCCATCCGCGGTCGCCAGCGCCGGCGGATGACGGGTTCGCCGAGCCGGCCTTCGATCTCCGCGCGGATGCGCTCGCGCGTGGCCGGGTCGGGCCCGCCGGCCGGGCCCAGCTCGCGCAGCGCGGCGACCACCGCCAGCTCGGCCGCGAACTCACCGTCACGCTGCGCCGGCGACGGATCGAGCGCGCGGTCGAACCGCTCGACCTCCACCCGTTCCCGCGAAAATCGCCCGGGCACGCCCACGGTGCTGCTCCGTCTCCCACGCGGCCGGCCCTGACTGCCGGTCTGCGTGGAGAAACGATTAAGAAGAGGCGAAAGTTACGGCTTCGTCAGGTGATGAAAAAAGTCAGCGCAACCCGGATGGCAGAAGTTGGGCCAGACGGCGCACCGCGCGGTGCTGCAGGGCCTTGATCGCGCCCTCGTTGCGCTGCATCACCTTGGCCGTCTCCGCCACCGACAGCCCCTGCAGGAACCGCAGCACGATGCACTCGCGCTGGTCCTCGCCCAGCTCGGCGACGCAGCGCAGCAGCTCGGTGCGCGTGGCGCCCGCGATGGCCTGCTGTTCCGGGCCGGCCTGGGCCGCGGGGCCGACGCTCGCGCCCGCCGCCGCGCCCGGCTCGGTCACCTCGCCGGTCACCACCTCGAGCCGGAACCGGCTGGACTTCACGTGGTCGAGGATCAGGTTGCGGGCGATCGTGACGAACCAGGCGCCGACGTCACGGCCCTGGTAGCTGACCGAGGTGATCCGCCGCAGCGCGCGCAGGAAGGTCTCGCTGGTGACGTCCTCGGCCAGGTCGCGGTCGCCGAGGCGGAACAGCGCGTAGCGGTAGACGACGTCGACGTACCGGTCGTAGAGGCTGCCGAACGCGGACGAGTCGCCCTCCTGGGCGGCGCGGACCAGCTCCCAGGCCTCGGCCTTGGCCACCTCGGCAGGGTCCGGCCCGGCGGCCGGGCGGGTCAGCGGGACCGCGGGCGGGCGGCCGAACACCCGTTCGGTGAACATCACGGCGGGCCCGCGCGGGGCGGTGGTCGGCAACGTCATCGGGCGGCACCTCCGGCGGTCCCGGCGGCCCGTGGCGAACCGGCCGGGCGAGCTCGACCCCCGAACCCCGAGCGAGCAGGGGCGTGCCGCCTCGCGTGTGCCACGACCTCGTGGACCAGCAAGTTCGTCACGACGACTCCCTCTCTCGCGTCACCCGGCAGTGATCAACGCCACCCGGCGACGCAGAGCAGCATACGTGTAGTTACCGCGAAGTAGGTAGAGGTCCCGGGTGACTGGAGGTGCGACGATCGCGCCGGGTCCCCATTACGGGTGACAAGATGACAAAAGAGCAACGGCACGAGAGGGGTCACGGGTGACCAACCAGAGCGGGGTCGCGCAGCTGCTCACACTGGCCGCTGAGCGCTGGGCCGGCGAGACCGCCGTCGTCGAGACGGGGACTGGCGCCACGTTCACCTGGCAGCAGCTCGACGAGACGGCGCACGCGCAGGCCCGGCGGCTGGTCGAGGCCGGGGTCGAGCCGGGCGACCGGGTCGCGGTGCGGCTGCCGACGTCGGCGGATTTCGCGGTGGCCCTCTACGCGGTGCTGCGGGCGGGCGCGATCGTCGTGCCGGTCTCGCCGCAGGCGCCCGAGCCGGAGCTGCGGCAATTGCTGGAGCACTGCGGCGCGCGGTTCGTCGTCCAGCGTGACGCCGAGGCCGATCTGCCCGACGGAGTGACCGGTCTCACGCCGCACGGCGACGCTCCGGGCGACCCGGTCGGCCGCGAGCGCGCGGGGGAGGACCTCGCCGTCGTCTCCTACACCTCGGGGACCACCGGGCCGCCGCGCGGCGTGATGCTTTCGCACCGCGCGCTGCTGGCCAACCTGGAGCAGCTCGCGCAGGTCGAGGGCGTGCTCGGACACGGCGACCGGGTGCTGGTGACCATCCCGCTCTTCCACGTTTACGGCCTCGGCCCCGGCCTGCTGCAGGCGACCTCCGTCGGCGCCACGCTGGTGCTGTCCGAGCGCTTCGAGCCGCAGCGGACGCTGGACGACTGCGCCGCGCACCGCGTGACGACCATCGCCGGCGTGCCCACGATGTACACCGAATTCGCCGCGCTCGGCCCGGACGAGCTCAAGCGCGGGCTCGCCACCGTGCGGCAGATGACGTCCGGCGCCGCGCCGCTGCACCCGCGGGTGCTGACCGCGATCCGCGAGGCGACCGAGCTCGACGTCTACGAGGGTTACGGCCTCACCGAGTGCGCGCCGGTGGTCACCTCGACGCTGGTCACGGGCTACCCGAAGCCCGGCTCGGTCGGCCGCCCGCTGCCCGGCGTCGAGCTGCGGCTGGTCGACAGCGACGGCACGGCCGCCGACATCCCGCTCGACCCGGACGACGCCGCCGACGTGTTCGAGGTGACCGGCGAGACCGGGCTGGTCTCGGTCCGCGGCGCGAACCTGTTCTCCGGCTACTGGCCCGACGGCCACCATGGCCCGGACGAGGAGGGCTGGTTCCGCACCGGCGACGTCGGCTACCTCGACTCCGACGGCGACCTGCACCTGGTCGACCGCGCCAACGACCTGATCATCGTCAACGGCTTCAACGTCTTCCCGCACGAGGTCGAGGAGGTCGTCTCGCTGCTACCCGAGGTGGCGGAGGTCGCCGTGGTCGGCGTCGTCGACGAGCGCAGCGGCGAAGCGGTGAAGGCCGTGGTGGTGCCGGAGTCGGGGGCGTCGCTGTCCGAGCAGCAGGTGGTGGACCAGTGCGTGGCGCACCTGGCCGGGTACAAGGTGCCGCACTCGGTGGAATTCGCCGAGACGCTGCCGCATTCGGCCACCGGGAAGCTGCGGCGGCTCAAGCTCCGCTGAGTCGTGCCCGGTCGCCGTCCGCCGGTGCCCCAACGCCGTCAAGGCCTCCTTACCCGCGTGGCAAGCGGGTAAGGAGGCCTTGACGGACTTCCCGGTCCTAGACTCGGGTTGTGCACCAGGTGACCGTGATGACCCGCGCCGGCTGCCACCTGTGCGAGGTGGCGGAGGCGGACGTCGAGCGCATCTGCGGCGAGCTGGGCGTGGCGTGGGAGACCGCGGACGTCGACAGCGACCCGGAGTGGCGCGCCGAGTACGGCGACCAGGTGCCGGTGATCCTGGTCGACGGCGCCGAGCACGGCTATTGGCGCGTCGAGGAGGAGCGGTTGCGCAAGGTGCTGGCTTGAGCGCAACCAGGGCTCGTGAGTGGCTATGACGGTTAGAACCGGCATGAACACTCACGAGGTAACCAAGCCGTAAGAGTTCGGGGCCACATGGACACCGCGACCCTGCCGAAGATGGTGGAGTGAGCGCGTTGAAGGAAATCCCGGTCCAGGTGAAGCCACCCGAGCCTCGGCGGCTGTCGCTGCCGGTGGCCACGTTGATCGGATTGGCCGCCCTCGTCACGGCGTTGGGCGTCGGGCATCTGATCGCCGCCTTCGTCGGCTACAACGCCTCGCCGTTCGTGGCGGTCGCGGACTTCGTCATCGCGCACAGCCCGCATCCCGTGGTGGTGTGGGCGGAGCAGACGCTGGGGACGGCGGACAAGACCGTCCTGAAGATCGGCCTGGCCGTGGTGCTGGTGCTGTTCGCGGTGCTCGCGGGCCAGCTGTCACGGCGCAAGCCGCTGGCCGGGCAGGTGCTCGTCGGGCTGCTCGGCATCGCCGGGGTCGCCGCGGTCTACGAGCGCACGGACGTCGGGCAGCTCGCCCTGCTGGCCCCGGTCGTCGCGCTGGTGGCTTCGCTGCTGGTGTTCGGCTGGCTGCACCGGTACGCGCTGCCGCCGGCGTTCGACGAGTCGCGCGCGCCGCAAGGGCCGACGCGCCGGCAGGTGCTGGTTCGCGGCGCCGGGGTCGCTGCGGGCGCGGGGGTCGCCGCCATCGCCGGGCAGGCCATCTCGAGTTCGGGCGACGCCGAGGCTTCACGAGCCGCTGTCGGCCCCCTGATCCCTTCGCGCAAGGCCCCGCCGCTGCCGGCGGACGCGGACTTCCAGAAGCTCGGCTCACCGCCGTTCATCACGCCGAACGCGGACTTCTACCGGATCGACACGGCGTTCGTGGTGCCGCAGGTGCGCACCGAGGACTGGAGCCTGAAGATCCACGGGCTGGTCGACCGCGAGGTCACGTTCTCCTACGCCGACATCCGCTCGCGCCCGCTGGTGGAGCGCGAGGTCACCCTGACCTGCGTGTCCAACGAGGTGGGCGGGAACCTGATCTCGACGGCCAAGTTCATCGGCGTCGACCTGGTCGACCTGCTCGACCAGGCGGGCGTGCGCCAGAGCGCGGAGCAGATGTACGCGACCAGCGTGGACGGCTTCACCTGCAGCACCCCGGCGAACGTCGCCCTCGACCCGAAGCGCGGCGCCATGCTGGCCATCGGCATGAACGGCGAGCCGCTGCCGGTCGAGCACGGTTTCCCGGCTCGCGTGGTCATCCCCGGCCTGTACGGCTACGTCTCCGCCACGAAATGGGTCACCGACCTGGAGTTCGCGAAGTGGGACGCGCGCCAGTCGTACTGGCTGGAGCGCGGCTGGGCCGAGCAGGCGCCGATCAAGACGGAGTCACGGATCGACTCGCCCAGCGGCTTCGCCTCGGTGACCGCGGGAAAGGTCCGGGTCGCGGGCACGGCGTGGGCGCAGCACGTCGGCATCGCCAAGGTCGAAGTACGCGTGGACCAGGGCCCGTGGCAGCAGGCGATCCTGTCCGCCGAGGTGAACAAGGACACCTGGCGGATGTGGTGGGCCGAGGTGGAAGTGCCCTCGGGCACGCACTCGGTGACCGTCCGCGCCACGGACCAGTCGGGTTACACGCAGACCGACCAGATCGCCGACCCGGTGCCGAACGGCGCGTCCGGCTGGCACTCGGTCTCGCTCAACGCCCACTGACTCCGGCCAGCAGCGGCACCAGCTGCTCGAGGTCGGCCAGGGCCGGGTCGATGCGCTGCGGGTCGAACCGGCCGCTGTCCCAGGTCTCGAGGATCCCGTCGCGCACCCGGACCTGACGGCCGTGGCGGACCAGCCACTGCTGCATCGCGGGGCTGACCGGCCCGCGGGTGACCCACTGCTGGTCGAAGCCCTCGTCGCCGGTGCCGGCGCGCTTGAACCCGGCGTCCCGGACGAACTGGCCGATCGGGCCGCGCGGCTCGGCGTAGACGTCGAGGGCGGGGAACGGCAGCCGGATGCCGGTCACCTGCATGAACTTCCGCCGCGCCTGGCTGCTCGAGCGCCGGTGGACCCAGCTGTACTCGAACGACTGCACGTGCAGGTTCCCCCGCTGTCCCTCGATCGAGTGCCAGGTCCTCGGGCGGGTCTGGACCATGTGGAACGGCTCCCCGTGGCAGTGGCCCAGCCACTCCAGGTCCCGCTCGGTGTAGACCCACCCGCGCTGGGTCGCGAACGCCTCGAACGACGCCTTGTTCCGCTGGTAGCGGCGCACGTACCAGAACGCGTAACCGCCGATGAGCAGCGGTGCGAGCACGTACCAGATCCAGTGGGTGGCCATGGGGCGCGAATACCTCCGGGAAGTGGGCAGGGCCCGGACGATCTTGCCTGGCCCGGCGCCGCCGATCGGCCGGGACCTGCGCTGTGTCACCTGATCGGACGCCCTGGGCATTCCCGGCATCCGCGGCACCGACCGCTCGACGCGGGGAATGTGCCCCTCGTCATGTCGGTGACCAGTGACTTTGTGCGTGCGTTCACAAGTGGACTACCGTAGGGACATCGCCCCCGCGTGGCCCGGACATCGAACCGGACGTGAGCCGTGGGGTCAAGAGTTTGTTCGTACGGGCCGCAGGCCGGTGCCCGGAGAGATGTGCAGAGCAGCCGACGAGGAGTGGCCAGCGTGGTGACAGAGCGGGGACGGCACGGCGATGCCGAGCCGGCAGCCACCCCGCCCCGCCGGGCCCCCCGGCGCAGTGCGCGCGGCGACGCCGCCGGAGCCGCGGACGAAGCCGGTGCGTCTGCCGGGAACGGAAACGGGCGCGCTGCCGCCGAAGGATCCACTGGCGCACACGCAAAAACCAGCTCTCGTGCCGCTGCCGGGAACGGCGGCGGTGCTGTCGGGAACGGCACCGGCCGTGCCGCAGCCGGGACCGGTGGCCGTGCCGCCGCCGGGAACGGCGCCGACGCCAATGGCAACGGCCGTCCCGCCGCCGAAGGCGCTCGCCGCACCGGCGCCCGCCGTACCGCGGCCCGTAACGGGTCCGCCCGCAACGGCCGTGCCCCCGACGCCGACAACGCCCCGACCGCCGAGATGCCCGCCGTGCCCGCCGAGGGCGAGGACACCGTGGTCCGCGCGAAGTCGATCCCCGAAGCTGCCGTCGCACGGCTCGCGGTCTACCTGCGGGTGCTGTCCGGGATGGCGGAGCAGGGGCTGACCACCGTCTCCAGCGAGGAGCTGTCCGCGGCCGCCGGGGTCAACTCGGCGAAGCTGCGCAAAGACCTGTCCTACCTGGGCTCCTACGGCACCCGAGGCGTCGGCTACGAGGTGCAGGTGCTGGTCAGTCAGATCGAGCGCATCCTCGGGCTGACCCGGCAGCACAAGGTCGCCGTGGTCGGTATCGGTAACTTGGGCCACGCATTGGCCAACTACGGCGGTTTCCCCGGCCGGGGCTTCCCGGTCGAGGCGCTGTTCGACCTCGACCCGGACCTGATCGGGGTGCCCGTAGGGGGCCTGCCGGTCTCGCACCTCGAGGACATCCCGCGGGTCTGCGCCGAGCGCCAGATCTCGATCGGGATCATCGCCACCCCGCCGACCGCCGCGCAGTCGGTGTGCGACCGGCTGGTCGCGGGCGGGGTGCAGTGCATTCTCAACTTCGCGCCGGTGGTGCTCCAGGTGCCCTCGTACATCGAGGTCCGCAAGGTCGACCTCGCGGTGGAGTTGCAGATCCTCTCGTTCCACGTGGCTCGCCGGGCCGACATCGCCGAGGCCGCACTGGAAAACCAGGGAAAACCCGGGTTACCGGGCACCGGGCTGCCGGTCGACAATGGCAACGGCAACGGACACAAAGGCGCCGGGACTGACGGCGGTCGCGGAATGGTGGTGCGCTGATGAGCGTGTTGGCGGTCGGGCTTTCCCATCGCAGCGCGGAGCTGAGCACACTCGAGCGGGCCGCGGTGCCCGCCGGCGAGCTGGTGAAGCTGCTGCACGACCTGCAGCAGGCCGAGCACGTCAGCGAAGCGATGCTGGTGTCCACGTGCAACCGCATCGAGGTCTACGCGGTGGTCGAGACCTTCCACGGCGGCGTCAACGACGTCTCCGACGTGCTCGCCCGCCAGGCCGGCATGGAGCCGGCGGAGCTGTACGACAGCCTGTACGTGCACTACGCGGGCGCGGCCGTCGAGCACCTGTTCTCCGTCACCTCGGGCCTGGACTCGATGGTGGTCGGCGAGACGCAGATCCTCGGCCAGGTCCGCGCGGCGTACGCCACCGCGCGTGAGGCCGGCACCGTCGGCCGCACGCTGCACGAGCTGATCCAGACCACGCTGCGCGTCGGCAAGCGCGTGCACTCCGAGACCGGGCTGGACAAGCTGGGCGCGTCGGTCGTGTCCGAGGCGCTGGCCGCCGCGGGCGAGCTGGCGGGGAAGCACGCGCTGATCGTGGGCGCGGGCTCGATGGGCGCGCTCACCGCTTCGCACCTGCGCAAGGCGGGCATCGGCCGGATCACCGTGGCCAACCGCACCGAGGCGAACGCCATCCGGCTGGCCGAGAAGGTCACCGAGCAGGGTGTGCCCGCCCAGTCCGTGCCGCTGTCCGGTGTCGCCGCCGCGGTCGCCGAAGCCGACGTCGTCGTGTGCTGCACCGGCGCGCAGAACGCCGTTTTCGCCCCCGAGCACGTGCCCGCCCGCGCGGGCCGCCCGCTGGTCGTGTGCGACCTGGGCCTGCCCAAGGACGTCGACCCCGAGGTCGCCCACCTGGCCGGGGTCGCCGTCGTCGACCTGGAGACGATCCAGCGCCGCATGCGCGAGGCCGGCGCGCCGACCACCGAACGCCAGAAGGCCAAGGCCGACGGCATCGTGCTGGACGAGGTGCGTGACTACCTGGCCGGCCAGCGCCGCGCCGAGGTCACCCCCACGGTCACCGCGCTGCGCCGCCGCGCTGCCGACGTGGTGGACGCGGAGCTGCTCCGCCTGGACAACCGGCTGCCGGAGCTCGACAGCCAGGTTCGCGAAGAGGTCGGCCGCACGGTGCGCCGTGTGGTCGACAAGCTGCTGCACGCACCGACCGTGCGGGTCAAGCAGCTGGCCGCCGAGACGGCCGATACCGACTACGCCAACGCGCTGCGTGAGCTGTTCTGTCTCGACCCGCAGGCCCCCGCGGCCATGGCGAGTCCGACCGCGCCGCCAGAGAACGAGAAGAAGTAGTACGTGAGCAGAGTCATTCGCATCGGCACGCGGGGCAGCAAGCTCGCCCTCGCGCAGACCGGGACCATGGCCGACGCGCTGCGCGCGACCGGCGTCGAGGTCGAGATCGTCCCCATCAAGACCCCGGGGGACCTGTCCGACAAGCCGATCCCGCAGGTCGGCGTCGGCGTGTTCACCTCCTCGCTGCGGGAAGCCTTGCAGCGCAAGGAAATCGACCTGATCGTGCACTCCTTGAAGGACCTGCCGACGACGCCGGAGCCCGGTCTCGTGGTCGCCGCCATCCCGCTGCGCGCCGACCCGCGCGACGCGTTGATCGCGCGTGACGGCCTCACTTTGGGTGAGCTGCCGCCGGGCGCCACGGTGGGCACGGGCTCGCTGCGGCGCACCGCTCAGCTGCGCGCGCTCGGCCTCGGTTTGGAAATCGTGCCGATCCGAGGCAATATCGACACCCGCATGCGCAAGGTGACCGACGGAGTGCTCGACGCCGTGGTGCTCGCGCGTGCCGGACTGGCCCGGATCGGCCGGGACGGGGAGATCACCGAGACCCTCGACCCGATCCAGATGCTGCCCGCCCCCGCGCAGGGGGCGCTGGCGCTGGAGTGCCGGGCCGCCGACGTGGACGTCGAGCACCTGCTCGCGTCCACTTTGGACGACGAGGGCACGCGGGCCGCGGTGACGGCCGAACGGGCCATGATGGCCGCGCTCGAGGCGGGGTGCAGCTCGCCGGTCGGCGCGCTCGCCGAGATCGTCGAGGACTTCGACGCCGAGGGCGCGGTCGTGGAACGCATCTCGCTGCGCGGCACCGCGGCCGCCGAGGGCGAGAACGGTGCGGTCGACATGGTGCGGGCCATCGCACTCGCCGACCGCAGCGAAGCCGAGCAGCTGGGCCGGACACTGGCCGCCGAGCTGCTCGACCTGGGAGCCGGCGCCCTGTCCGGCCCCGCCCAGTGACCCCCGCGTCACCGACCCGAACGACCAGCACCACACACCTGCGGCCAACGACGCACCCGGCTGCCTAAGAGGAGAATTTGCAGAGATGACCCCCGCTCGCAAGACCACAGGGCGTGTCGCCTTCGTGGGCTCGGGCCCCGGTGACGCCGGACTGCTCACCGTCCGCGCCCAGGAGCTGCTCGCCAAGGCCGAGGTCGTGGTGACCGACCCGGACGTGCCGGCCGGCGTGCTCGCGTTCGCCGCGCCCGGCGCCGAGGTACGGCCCGCCGTCGGCGAGCCCGCCGACGTCGCCAAGGACCTGACCGCCGAGGCCAAGGCCGGCCGGCTCGCGCTGCGCCTGGTCGCCGGCGACCCGCTGACCAGCGCCGCCGTGGTGGCCGAGGTGCAGGCCGTGGCCCGCACGTCCGCCGTGTTCGACGTCGTGCCCGGTGTCTCGCCCGGTGCCGCAGTCCCCGCGTACGCCGGGGTGGCGCTCGGTGGCACGCACACCGAGGTCGACGTCCGCGGCGAGGTCGACTGGGGCGCGCTCGCCGTCGTCCCCGGCCCGCTCGTGCTGCACGCGACCTCGCAGCACCTCGCCGAGGCCGCCAGCCGGCTGACCGAGAAGGGGCTGTCCCCCAGCACCCCGGTCGCCGTCACCGCGAACGGCACCATCAACACCCAGCGCACGCTCGACACCACGCTGAGCTCGCTCGCGAACGACGCCGGCGAGCTGGTCGGCCCGCTGATCGTGACCGTCGGCCAGGCCGCCGGGCAGCGCTCGAAGCTGTCCTGGTGGGAGTCGCGCGCGCTGTACGGCTGGAAGGTGCTGGTGCCGCGCACCAAGGAGCAGGCCGGCGAGATGGCCGAGCGCCTGCGCGGCCACGGCGCGACCTCGCACGAGGTGCCCACCATCTCCGTCGAGCCGCCGCGCAGCCCGGCGCAGATGGAGCGCTCGGTGAAGGGCCTGGTCGACGGCCGTTACCAGTGGATCGTGTTCACCTCCACCAACGCGGTGCGCGCGGTGTGGGAGAAGTTCGAGGAGTTCGGCCTCGACGCGCGGGCCTTCTCGGGCGTGAAGATCGCCTGCGTCGGCCAGTCGACGGCGGAGAAGGTGCGCTCGTTCGGCATCATCCCCGAGCTGGTGCCCGAGGGCGAGCAGTCCTCGGAGGGCCTGCTGGCCGAGTTCCCGCCGTACGACGACGTGCTCGACCCGGTCGACCGCGTGCTGCTGCCGCGCGCCGACATCGCCACCGAGACCCTTTCGGCCGGCCTGCGCGACCGCGGCTGGGAGATCGACGACGTGACGGCGTACCGGACCGTCCGCGCCGCCCCGCCGCCCGCCGAGACCCGCGAGATGATCAAGACCGGCGGTTTCGACGCGGTCTGCTTCACCTCGTCCTCGACCGTGCGGAACCTGGTCGGCATCGCCGGCAAGCCGCACACCCGCACGCTGGTCGCGTGCATCGGCCCGAAGACCGCGGAAACCGCCGTGGAGTTCGGGCTGCGGGTCGACGTCCAGCCGGAGAAGGCCGACGTCCCGCACCTGGTCGACGCACTGGCCGAGCACGCCGCCCGGCTCCGCGCGGAGGGCGCCCTGCCGCCGCCGCGCAAGGCGAAGCGCGCTCGTCGCAGCTGACGCGTCTTGTGTCGAAGGCCCTTTCCCGCTGGGGGAAGGGCCTTCGGCGCGTTCAGGCCGGGTTGTCCAGCGTCCCGGTGACCTGGGGTCGACGTCCTTGTCGCACAACGGTTGCGCGTCCTGGCCGGGATCGGCGCCGGGTTTGCCGACGGCCGGCGCAGGGCAGAAGAAAAGCGCGTCCAGCTGCCGGAGTACCGTGGACGGGGTGTTCCCCGAGCATCGACCCCGCAGGCTCCGTACCACGCCGGCCATGCGCAGGCTGGTCGGTGAAACGACGCTTCGCCCGCGTCAGCTGATCCTCCCCATGTTCGTCGCCGAGGGGCTCGACGCGCCGCGGCCGATTTCGAGCATGCCCGGCGTGGTGCAGCACACGCGGGACACCCTGCGGAAGGCGGCGGTCGACGCCGTCAACGCGGGGGTCGGCGGGCTCATGCTGTTCGGCATCCCCAAGGTGCGTGACTCCGAGGGCTCGGGCGCGATCGACGAGAACGGCATCCTCAACGTCGCCCTGCGCGATCTGCGCAGCGAACTCGGCGACTCCACCGTGCTCATGGCCGACACCTGCCTAGACGAGTTCACCGACCACGGTCACTGCGGCGTGCTCGACGCGGACGGCGCGGTGGACAACGACGCGACCCTGCGCTTGTACGCCGAGATGGCCGTCGCGCAGGTGGAAGCGGGCGCGCACGTGCTCGGGCCCAGCGGGATGATGGACGGCCAGGTCGGCGTCATCCGCCGCGCGCTCGACGAGGTGGGCCACACCGACGCCACGATCCTGGCGTACGCGGCGAAGTTCGCGAGCGCGTTCTACGGCCCGTTCCGCGAGGCCGTCGACTCCCAGCTCAAGGGCGACCGCAAGACCTACCAGCAGGACCCCGGCAACGTCCGCGAGGCGCTGCGCGAGATCGAGCTGGACCTCGCCGAGGGCGCGGACATGGTCATGGTCAAGCCCGCTCTGTCCTATTTGGACGTCATCAAGGCGGCGGCCGACATCTCGCCGGTTCCCGTTGCGGCGTACAACATCTCAGGCGAGTACGCGATGGTCGAGGCGGCCGCGGCGAACGGCTGGCTGGACCGCGAGCGGACCGTGCTCGAGGTGCTCACGTCCATCCGCCGTGCCGGGGCGGACCTGATCCTCACCTACTGGGCCGCCGAGGCCGCGGCCTGGCTCGACTGAGCACTCCGCCGCGTTGCACTGGCACCACTGAGACCAGGCGGCTGACCTGGGCCGCAGGCTGGGCTAGAGTCCTCGGGTGGCCGAGAAGGACGAGAACACCGCCAGCTCCGAAGCGACCCCCGGACTGACCTCCGACCGGGTTCCCGCGCCCGAACCGGCCAAACCCGGTGACGGACCCGAGCCAGGCGCGGCGGCCGAGTCCGCCGCCGCCGACTCCACCTCCGGCAACGGGGCCAGCGCCGCCGAGCCAGGCGCCGCAGCCGAAGCGCCCGCGGACAAGCCCGGCGCTGCTGCAGAGTCCGGCTCCGGCAACGAGGCCAGTGCCGCCGCCGGGTCCGGCAAGACGGCGGGGTCCGGCAATGGAGCCAGTGCCGCGGCCGAGTCCGGCAAGGCAGCGGGGTCCTGGAAGTGGGCCAAGCCCGGCGCCGTGCCCAAGCAGACCGAGACCCCCGGCCAGTTCTCCGATCGCCTCCGGGCCCAGGGCCGCTCGCCTGATCCGGTGCTGCCGGGCCAGTCCGCGCCCGTGGTGAACCCGCCCACGCCGGTCAAGGTTTCGTTCTGGCTGTGGATCGCGGCCGGGGTGGTGGTCATCATCGGCCAGGCCTACACCCTGCTGATCAAGGACCAGCTGATCACCGAGCTGGTCAAGCAGAACCAGCAGGGCACCGGCCAGAAAGTGGCGCCGGACCAGATCGCGTCGGGCACCAACACGCTGGTGTGGCTGCTGCTGATCGGCGCGGTGGTGTTCGCGGTGCTGCTGGGGCTGTTCGCGTGGAAGGCGCGGGAGGGCACGCGTTCGGCGCGCTCGGTGCTGACCGGGCTGGCCATCGTCTGCGTGCTGTTCCAGATCGTCATCTTCTACAACTTCTTCACGCTCATCGCGGCGTTTGTACTGCTGATCGCGCTGGTGCTGATGTACCTGCCGAGCGTGGCGAGCTACTTCCCGAAGGTCGGCAAGAAGCTCCCGTGACCAGGACGCTGTACTCCGAGGCCGGCGTCGGCTGGCTGGCGCTGGTCTGGGGGCCGCTGTTCGCGCTCCTGGGCGCGCTGGCGGAGCTGGCCACGGGCGGCCCGGTGCACACCGTCGCGTGGATCATGATCGCGATCGGCCTGTGCGCGCTGACCTTGCCGTGGGTGTACGCGCGGCGGCGGTTCCTCTCGCTCGAGGTGACCACGCGGGGACTGCGGCAGGGTCGGGAACAACTGGAGGCGGTCCGCATCGCCGCGGTGACCGACGTCGGCACCCCCGTCGGCGCGCGGGTGCTGGGCGGCGGCTGGACGGTGCCGCGCAAGTACGACGAGCTGCCCGTGAAACTCGACGACGGCACGGTGGTGCTGGCCTGGGCCCGTGACGTCGAGGCGCTGCAGGCCGCGCTGTCCGAGCTCGCCGAGGCCAACCAACCGAAGAAGGACTCGTGAGTGTTCATGACGGTTAGAACCGGCATGAACACTCACGAGTCATGAGAGGCTTGCACGCGTGATCGACCTACCCCAGCCGACGGGCCGAGAGCTCTGGCCACCCGAGGAACCGGAGACGCCCGCGCGGCTCAACGAGCCCTGGCGCGCGTTCGTCGCGCTCGGCGAAGTGGTCGTGGCCGCTTTGCTGCTGTGGGCGGCGTTCGCGCTGTGGCATTCGGGAGTCGTCACGGTCGTCACCACGGCCGGGGACGGCGCGCGATTGACTTCGCAGCGGGTTTTCGGCGGGCCGATCGCGGGTGCGCTCGGCGTCGGCACGGTGGCCGCGGTCGTGGTGGTGGACGCGGTTCGTCAGCTGCTGCTCGCGGTGCGTGCGCGCCGCCGCAAGAAGAAGGACTGACCTCGCAACTCGAGACGGCCGATACACAGGTCCCGCACAGGGAACCAACAGCTGACTGCTAACCATCGGCACCAGTGTTTCCCGCATGACACGTACCCGCACATGGGTGATCAACGGCGCGCTGGTGGTGCTGCTCGGCGGGGCCGCCTTCGGGATCTACCAGGCCTTCACGCCCGCGGCCAACACCGCTCAGGCGCAGAGCCGGACCACCCCGGTACGGCTGGCGAACGTCACGCAGACCGTGTCGGCCGCCGGCACGGTCGCCAGCAACTACACCGGCGCGGCGAACTTCGCCACGTCCGGCAAGGTCACCAGCATCGGCGTGAAGGTCGGCGACGTGGTGAGCGCCGGGCAGCAGCTCGCCACCATCGACGCCACGCAGGCGGACAAACAGCTTCAGGTCGCGAAGGCGAACCTCGGCGTGGCGGAGGACAACCTCACCGCCGGGGAAAACGCGCCGGCGACCACGTCCACCTCGAGCGGCCAAGGCCAGGGACAGAGCCAAAGCCAGAGCGCGGCGAACACCCAGGACACCGTCGCCTCGTTGCAGGCCAAGGTGGATCAGGCCCAGCTCGACGTCGACACCGCGCAGTCGGCGGTCGACGCCACCGTGCTCACCGCGCCCGGCGCGGGCACGGTCACCGCGGTCAACGGCACCGTCGGCCAGCAGGCCGGCAGCGGCTCGTCCGGCAGCGGGCAGAGTTCGGCCGGCGCATCCGGCTCATCGGGTGGAAGCCAGCAGTCCGGCGCGGCCAGCTCTTCGGCGTCGTCCTCGTCCTCGTCGTCCAGCAGCAGCGGGTTCATCGACATCACGGACATGAGCAACCTGGTGGTGGACACCTCCATCGCCGAGATCGACGTCAGCAAGGTGAAGGCGGGCCAGAAGGCCACGGTGACGCTGAACGCGACGCCGGACCAGCCCGTGCAGGCCGCCGTCGCGGAGGTCGACCTCACCCCGACCACCAGCGGCAGCGTCGTCTCCTACGGCGCCCGGCTCACGCTGACCAACCCGCCGGCCGGGTTGCGGCCCGGGCAGTCGGCGAGCGTGGTGGTCACCGTCGCCGAGGCCGACAACGTGCTCAGCGTGCCCGCGGCCGCCGTGACCACCGCCGGTTCCACCAGCGTGGTCACCGTGGTGCAGAACGGGCAGGACGTCAGCCGCCAGGTCGAGCTCGGCGTGCGCGGTGAGTCCACAGTGGAGATCAAGTCCGGGCTCAACGAGGGCGACAGCGTGGTGCTGACCGCCGCGTCGCCCACCGCCACCACCGGAGCGGGCGGCCAGCGAGGCGGAACCGGTGCTACTGGCGGTTTCGGCGGGACCGGCGGCTTCGGGGGCACCGGCGGCACGGGCGGGCTCGGCGGCACCGGCGGCACCAGGGGACGCGGATGAAGCCTGTGATCGCGGTCTCCGGACTGCGTAAGACGTACGGCTCCGGTGAGACGGCGGTGCACGCGCTGCGCGGCGTCAACCTCGTGGTGCAGCCGGGGGAGTACGTGGCCATCATGGGCGCGTCCGGCTCCGGCAAGTCCACCCTGCTGAACATGCTCGGCTGCCTCGACATGCCGACAGCCGGCGGTTACCGGCTCGACGGCTTCAGCGTCGCCGACCTCAACGAACGTCAGCTTGCCTTGCTGCGCAACCGAAAGATCGGCTTCATCTTCCAGTCGTTCAACCTCGTGCCGCGCACCAACGCGCTGTCCAATGTGGAGCTTCCCTTGGTCTACAGCGGACTGCGCCGCGGCCCGCGCCGGCACCGTGCGCTCGCCGCGCTGGAGCTGGTGGGGCTGTCCGACCGCGCGAAGCACCTGCCGAACGAGCTGTCCGGCGGGCAGCAGCAGCGGGTCGCCGTCGCACGGGCGCTGGTCACCGGGCCCGCGCTGCTGCTCGCCGACGAGCCCACCGGCAACCTGGACCGCGCCAGCACCGCGGACGTGCTCGGGGTGTTCGACCGGATCAACGCCCAGGGCCGCACCATCGTCGTGATCACGCACGAGGACGAGGTCGCCAAGCACGCGCACCGGGTGGTCCGGGTGAGCGACGGGCTGATCGTCTCGGACGAGGTCCGCCGCCGGGTCGGAGCCCTCGCGTGAACGTCTTCGAGGTGCTGCGGTTCGCCGTCCGCGGCCTGACCGCCAACAAACTGCGCTCGACGCTGACCACCCTCGGCATCACGATCGGCGTCGCCTCGGTGATCCTGCTGGTGGCCGTGGGCAACGGCGCGTCGGCGGCGATCGCGGCGAGCATCCAGGGGCTGGGCACCGACGTGGTCAACGTGTCGCCGGTCCGCGGCGGCGGGCAGGGCAGCGAGACCCGGCCGCTGACGGTGCAGGACGCGCACGCGCTCGTCGACCCGGTCGGCGCGCCCGACGTGAAGGCCGCCTCGCCGGTCGTGAACACCACGGCGACCGCGACGTACGGGCAGACGTCGTACGACATCTCCAGCGTCACCGGCACCGAGCCGGCCTACTTCACCACCACGAACCGCGCGGTCGCCGACGGCGCGCTGTTCACCGCCGACGACGTCACGCAGGCCCGCAAGGTGGTGGTGCTCGGCCCGACCACCGCGCAGTCGATCTTCGGCACCGCCGAGCCGGTCGGGAAGAACGTGCTGCTCAACAGCATCCAGTTCACCGTGATCGGGGTGCTGCAGTCGAAGGGCAGCACCGGGCTGCAGAACGCCGACGACGTCGCCATCGCGCCGATCAGCTCGGTGCAGAACTCCCTGGCGGGCTACGGCAATCTGAGCCAGATCGCCGTGCAGGCCACCTCGGCCGACTCCGTTTCGCTGGCGCAGGCCGAGATCACGGCCATCCTCAACGCGCGCCACGGCATCCAGCTCGGCGGCACCGCGGACTACCAGATCCAGAACTCCGAGCAGCTGCTCGCGACCCGGACCTCGGCCACCGAGACGTTCACCGTGCTGCTCGGCGCGGTCGCCGCGATCTCGCTGCTGGTGGGCGGCATCGGCGTCACGAACATCATGCTGGTCACGGTGACCGAGCGGATCCGCGAGATCGGCATCCGCAAGGCGATCGGCGCGCCGCGCTCGGCGATCCTCGGCCAGTTCCTCGCCGAGGCGACCATGCTGAGTCTGTTCGGCGGGCTGCTGGGCGTGGTGATCGGCGTGGTCGGCAGCCAGTTCAGCTTCGCCGGCATCAACCCCGTGGTGGTGCCCTCGTCGATCGTGCTCGCGTTCGCCGTGTCCGCGCTGATCGGCCTCTTCTTCGGCAGTTTCCCGGCGAACCGGGCCTCGCGCTTGCGGCCCATCGACGCCCTCCGGCACGAGTAGGAGCTCCCCAGCATGTCTTCGTCCACCCAGCCCGCACCGCCGGCCGACGAGCCGCCCGTCGACGAGCCCACGGCCGAGTTCCTGCCGGTGACGGCCGAGCTCTCGCCCGAGGAGATCGTGGCGACCCCCGCCGTGGCGGGCGACCTGAACCAGGAGATGAAGCGGGTCGCGAAGCCGTTCGGCAAGACCACGCTGGTTTTGGCCGGGCTGCTGGTGATCGCGCTGTCCTTCGCCGGTGGCGCCTGGACGCACTCGGCGCTCGGCTCGTCTTCCGCCACTGCTCGTACCGGAGGCACGGCCGGTGGCGCGCGCGGCACCGGTGCGGGAACGGGCACCGGCACGGGTACTGGTACCGGCGCGGGTCAGCCGAGCGCGGGCCAGGGCTTCGGCGCGGGCGGCGCTCGCGGCGCGGCCGGACGCGGCACGGTCGGCACCGTCGAGAAGGTCGACGGCACCACCGTGACGCTTAAAACGACGCAGGGCACCGACGTCACAGTGTCCACTTCGGACTCCACGACCGTCGGGCTGACCCAGCCGGGCAAGCTCAGCGACCTCAAGCCGGGCGCGACGGTGACCGTCCAGGGCCGTGCGGGCACCGACGGAACGGTGGCCGCGCAGACGATCGTGCAGCAGCCGGCGCGCTAGCGGACGTCGTTCAGTGCGATCACCGCGACGTTCAGCGCCGTGGCGTAGAAAAGCCAGATCAGGTACGGCAGGAGCAGCACCGCGCCCAGCTTCGAGCGGCGGTAGAACAGGCCGATCGTCATCAGCACGGTGAAGTCCAGCAGCACGATGTCGACGAGCGCGAGCCGGCTGGAGCCGCCGGCGAAGAACAGCGGCGTCCAGAGCAGGTTCAGCAGCAGGCCGATGCCGTACGCGGCGAAGCCCCGCGTCTCGCCGTCGGTGCGCCAGTAGGTCCAGCCGGCCAGTGCGATCAGCACGTACAGCACTGTCCACACCGGACCGAACACGCTCGCCGGCGCGGCCCAGGACGGCTGGGCGAGCCGGTTGTAGACCTCCGTCGCCGAGGTCGCGGCCAGCCCGGCGACGACGGCGACCACGGCGACCATCCCGAAGAACACCAGCAGGACCAGCCACGGGTTGCGCTGGGGGGTGGGCGCGGTCACGTCTCCTCCTCGGTCCCGCAAGGCGATCCGGGCCAGCTTACGAGGGCAGACCGGCCCGCGCCCGGCCGTGAGCACCGGATTTGCGAGACTGGGTGGGTGAGCACTGGCACCGAGCAGTCCAAGGTTTGGTTCGAACGCGCGAAGGCGGCCGTCCCGGGCGGGGTGAACTCGCCGGTGCGGGCGTTCAACTCGGTCGGCGGCACCCCGCGCTTCATGGTCCGCGGCGAGGGCCCCCACCTGTGGGACGCCGACGGCAACCGCTATGTCGACCTCGTCTCGTCCTGGGGCCCGATGATCCTCGGGCACGCGCACCCGCAGGTGGTCGAAGCCGCGCGCGCGGCCGCCGCCCACGGGCTGTCCTTCGGCACGCCGACCATCGGTGAGGTCGAGCTGGCCGAGGAGATCATCGGCCGGGTCGAGCCCGTCGAGCAGGTGCGGCTGGTGAACTCCGGCACCGAGGCGACGATGAGCGCCATCCGGCTGGCGCGCGGCTTCACCGGCCGGGCGAAGATCGTGAAGTTCGCCGGCTGTTACCACGGGCACGTCGACGCGCTGCTGGCTCAGGCCGGCTCCGGCGTGGCCACGCTCGGGCTGCCGACCTCGCCCGGCGTCACCGGCGCGCAGGCCGCGGACACGCTGGTGCTGCCGTACAACGACCTCGACGCGGTCCGGCAGTCCTTTGTGGAGAACGAGGGGCAGATCGCCGCGGTGATCACCGAGGCGGCCGCGGGCAACATGGGCGCGATCGCCCCGGATGCCGGGTTCAACGCGGGCCTGCGGGAGCTCACCCGCGAGCACGGCGCGCTGCTGATCATGGACGAGGTGATGACGGGCTTCCGCGTCTCGCGCGCGGGCTGGTACGGCCTCGAAGGCGTGGCCGGCGACCTGTACACCTTCGGCAAGGTGATGTCCGGCGGGCTGCCCGCCGCGGCGTTCGGCGGCCGCGCCGACGTGATGGCGAAGCTCGCTCCCGGCGGCCCCGTCTACCAGGCCGGGACGCTGTCCGGGAACCCCGTGGCCGTCGCCGCCGGCCTCACCACGCTGCGCCTGGCGGACGACGCCGTGTACGCGAAGCTGGACGCGAACGCGAAGCGGCTCGGCGGTCTCTTCGACGCGGCGCTGACCGAAGCGGGCGTGAAGCACGTTGTGCAGTACGCGGGCAACCTCGTCAGCGTGTTCTTCGCCGACGCCCCCGTGCGCGACTACCCGGGCGCGCAGGCCAGTGAGACCTGGCGTTTCCCGGGCTTCTTCCACGCGCTGCTCGACGGAGGCGTGTACGCCCCGCCCAGCGCGTACGAGGCCTGGTTCGTGAACGCGGCGATGGACGACGATGCGTTCGGCGTCATCGAAGCGGCGCTCCCGGCCGCGGCCCGCGCGGCGGCCGAGGCGGTGCAGTCGTGACCACCGTCGTCCACGTGCTGCGGCACGGCGAAGTGCACAACCCGGACAAGATCCTCTACGGCCGCCTGCCGCACTTCCGGCTGTCGGAGCGCGGGCAGCGGCAGGCGCTGACCGTCGCGGAAGCCGTGGCGGGCCACGACCTGGCGTACGTCGTCGCGTCGCCGCTGCAGCGCGCGCAGGAGACCGCCGCGCCGATCGCCGCCGCGCACCGGCTCGACATCGCGACCGACGGGGACCTGATCGAAGCGGGCAACGTCTTCGAGGGCCAGCGCGTGGCCGTCGGCGACGGCGCGCTGCGGCAGCCGAAAGCGTGGCCGCACCTGATCAACCCGTTCCGGCCGTCGTGGGGCGAGCCGTACGTGGAGATCGCGCACCGGATGCTCGGCGCGGTTTACCGCGCGCGCGACGAGGCGGAGGGCCGCGAGGCGTTGTGCGTCTCGCACCAGCTGCCGATCTGGACGCTGCGGCGGTTTCTCGAAGGCAAGCGGCTGTGGCACGACCCGCGCCAGCGGCAGTGCTCGCTGGCTTCGCTGACCAGCCTGGTCTTCGACGGCGAGGCGCTGGTGGAGATCGTCTACAGCGAGCCGGCCGGCACCACCGACCCGAAGGTGACGGGCGCATGATCAAGCGAGTGCCCGCGCTGCTGCTCGCCGCCGCGCTGCTCCTGGCGGGCTGCTCGGCCGGCAAGGACGCGGTGGTCACCGGCGGGACCTTCACCTTCGTCTCGCCCGGCGGCCAGATCGACATCACGTACCCGCAGGCGCAGCGGCAGAAGTCGCCGACGTTGTCCGGCGACGACCTGATGAACGAGGGCAAGCAGCTCTCGCTCGACGACTTCCCCGGCAAGCCCATGGTGATCAACCTGTGGGGCCAGTGGTGCGGCCCGTGCCGCGCCGAGGCGCCGGACCTGGAGAACGCCAGCAAGCAGATGACGCCGCTGGGCGCGCAGCTGATCGGGCTCGACGTGCGCGACCCGTCCCGTCAGGTGGCCCAGGACTTCGTGCGGGACCGGCAGATCACCTACCCGTCCATCTGGGACCCGTCCGGGCGCGTGCTGCTCCAGCTGGCCGGATACCCGCGCAACATCATCCCGTCGACGATCGTGCTGGACCGCCAGCACCGGGTCGCGGCGGTGTTCCTGCGCCCGGTGCTCGTCACCGACCTGATGCCCACGGTGCAGCGGCTGCTGGCCGAGAAATGACTCGTGAGTGTTTATGACGGTTCTAACCGGCATAGCCACTCACGAGCAGTTCAGGGCGGTGGGGACTTAGGTCCCGTTCGGGTGTGGCCAAGGTCCTGTGAACCGGCCCCGCCCGGCTCACGGGAAGCTCACTGCCTACTCTCAACACCGTGAACTCCGTGTCCGAGCTGGCGATCTCCGGACCGCTGCTGCTCGCCGCGGGGGTGGCGCTGGTGGCGGGCGCGATCTCGTTCGCCTCGCCCTGCGTGGTGCCGCTCGTGCCCGGGTACCTGGCGTACCTCGCGGCGCTCGTCGGTGCCGACGCCCCCGCCGTGCGCGCCGACGAGGAACGCAAGAAGGGCCGCTACGCCGTGGTCGGCGCCGCCGGCCTGTTCGTGCTCGGGTTCACCGTGGTGTTCGTCGCCACGCTGGGCACGCTCGTCTGGCTCGCCGACACCCTGCTGATCAACCAGGACCTGTTGCAGCGCGTCGGCGGCGTGCTGACGATCGCCATGGCGCTGGTCTTCCTCGGCTGGATTCCCGGCCTGCAACGGGAAGTCCGCTCGCACCGCGTGCCGGGCGGCGGCCTCTGGGGCGCGCCGATCCTCGGCGCCGTCTTCGGGCTCGGCTGGACGCCGTGCATCGGGCCGACGCTCTCGGCCGTGACCAGCCTCGCCAGCGCGACCGGCGGCGCGGCCGCCCGCGGCTACCTGCTGGTGCTCGTCTACTGCATCGGGCTCGGCGTGCCGTTCCTGCTGATCGCGGTCGGCGCCCGCTGGGCCGTGCGCGCCACCGACTGGCTCCGCCGCAACGGCCGCCGCGTGCAGGTGGTCGGCGGGGCGCTGCTGCTGGCCGTCGGGATCCTCCTGGTCACCGGGCTCTGGGGAGACGTCATGGGCTGGCTCCGCAATTCCGTCGCCTCCAACCTCGAGCTGCCACTGTGACCACCACCGAAGCCCCGCCGACGAACCCCCAGCGCCCGTACCGGCCCTCGGCCGCCAAGCAGGTGCTCGCCTTCCTGCGCAACACCTGGCGCGGCCTGACCTCCATGCGGACCGCGCTGGTGCTGCTGTTCCTGCTGGCGCTGGCCGCGCTGCCCGGCGCGCTGCTGCCGCAGCGGCGGCTCAACCTCGGCAAGGTCGAGGACTACATCTCCGCCCACGGCTGGTGGGGCACGCTGCTGGACAAGCTGGAGTTCTACGACGTCTACTCCAGCGTCTGGTTCTCGGCGATCTACATCCTGCTGATGATCTCGCTGATCGGCTGCCTCACGCCGCGCAGCTTCGACTACATCCGGCAGATGCGCGCCCGGCCGGTGCTCACCCCCAAGAACCTCGCTCGGATGCCGCACCACCGCATCGCGCGTACGGCGCGCAAGCCCGAAGCGATCCGTGAGGACGTCCGCAAGCAGCTTTCGGGCTGGCGCCGGATCGAGCGCGAAGAGGAAGACGGCGGGTACAGCATTTCCGCCGAGCGCGGCTACCTTCGCGAGACCGGCAACCTGCTGTTCCACTTCGGCATGCTGGGCCTGATCATCTTCTTCGCGCTCGGCAAGCTCTACATGTACGAGGGCCAGGTCATCGTCCAGGCCGACGGCAGCCAGTTCTGCAACTCCGGCATCTACAACTACGACTCGTTCCAGGCAGGCCTGCGCATCGACGGCACCGACCTGGACCCGTTCTGCGTCAAGGTGAACGACTTCACCGCGCGCTACACGCCGAGCGGCGAGGCCGACTACTACCACTCGAACATCCAGTACCAGGCGGGCGCGGACCTGCAGTCCGGCACCTGGCGGCCGTACAACCTCCAGGTCAACGACCCGCTGCGGGTCGTGGGCGACCGGGTTTACCTGCTGGGCAACGGTTATTCGCCGACGTTCACCATCACCTTCCCGGACGGCCAGACCCGCACGCAGAACACGCAGTGGCGGCCGACCGACCAGACCACGATGCTGTCCGAGGGCGCGACGAAGTTCGACCAGCCGGGCATCACCGACGAGGCCCAGCGCCGCACCCGGCAGATCGCCGTGACCGGGGTGCTCGCGCCGACCTCGTTCGTGCACGGCGGGGTGCTCACCTCCACCGCGCCGCAGCTGAAGAACCCGATGGTCGCGGTCGACGTGATGCGCGGCGACCTCGGCCTCGACGCGGGCCGCGGCCAGTCGGTGTTCGAAGTGGACCCCACGCGGGTGGCCGACGGGCGGCTCAAGCAGGTCGCGCGGCAGAACCTGGCCGTGGGCCAGGAGATCAAGCTCGCCGACGGCACCCGCGTCCGCTTCGACGGCGTCGGGACCTGGGTCAACCTCCAGATCTCGCACGACCCGACGCAGGTCTACGTGCTCGCGTTCGCGATCGTGATGTTCGCCGGGCTGGGCGGATCGCTGCTGGTCAAGCGGCGGCGGGTGTGGGTCCGGGTGCGGCCGGGCGACGAGGGCTCGCCGGGTACCGTCATCGAGGTCGCCGGGCTGGCCCGCACCGACCAGGCCGGGTACGGCGAAGAATTCCAGCGGATCAGCGAACGGCTGGTCACGGGCAGGAAGGGCAGCTGAGGCATGCAGGTCAACGAGACTCTGTCGCAGTACAGCGACTGGTTGTACACCACCACGGTGGCGATCTACGTGCTCGCGCTGTGCTTCTCGCTGTTCGAGCAGGCCTTCGGGGCGAAGGGCCGTCGCGCCGCCGAGCGCAGCGCGCAGCGTTCGCTGGTCGGGGCCGGCGCGCCGGTGGTCGAGGACGCGGACGTCCCGGCCGAGCCGGAGGCGCCGCGCGAGATCGGCCGTCCCGAGCGGATCGGCCGCATGGGCGTTTCGCTGCTGGTGCTGGGCGCCCTGCTCCAGCTTTCGGCCATCGTGCTGCGCGGTTTCGCGGTGCACCGCGCGCCGTGGGGCAACATGTACGAGTACGGCATGACGGTCACCTTCGTGACCGTGGTCGCCTGGCTCGTGGTGATCCGGAAGTTCCCGGTCCGCCACCTCACCGGCTTCCTGCTGCTGCCCGTCGTGATCCTGATGTTCATCAACGGCACGCTGCTGTACACCGTCGCCGCCCCGGTGGTGCCCGCGCTGCAGTCGTACTGGCTCTACATCCACGTTTCGGCCGCGATCATCGGCTCCGGCGTGTTCCTGGTGCCGGGCGTCGCGAGCGTGCTCTACCTGTTCCGCACCGCGAACGACAAGAACCCGCAGCGGTTCCCGAAGTTCGGGCCGAAGCTGCCGCCCGCCGACGTGCTCGACCGGATCGCCTACCGCGCGACGATCATCGCGTTCCCCGTGTTCACCTTCGGCGTGCTGTGCGGCGCGGTGTGGGCCGAGGCGGCGTGGGGCCGGTTCTGGGGCTGGGACCCGAAGGAGACGGTCGCCTTCATCGCCTGGGTGGTCTACGCGGCGTACCTGCACTCCCGCGCCACCGCGGGCTGGCGCGGGCAGCGCGCCGCGGTGATCAACGTGGTCGGCTTCGCCGTGACGATCTTCAACCTGTTCTTCATCAACCTGGTTACTGCCGGACTGCACTCCTACGCCGGGGTGAACTGAGCGGGGGTCCGCGCGTTTCGCTGCGGTAGCGGCGACTAACGTCGACACTGGGGGCAGCAGCAGTCGGCGTACGCGGGAGGTTTTCAGCGGTGACCGGACCCAGTGAAGAGGCTGCCACCGGGCAGTCCGACCAGGCCCAGGAGCCCGCGGCCGAGCTGTTCTCCGAGGAACGCACAGACTCGACGCCGCACCCGAACTCGGACGCGTTCGAAGTGCAGCCCACGCAGGTCGTCGCCTCGCCCAACCCGAACTCGGGCCCGTACGCGACGCCGCAGCCCACGGCGCAGCCGGGTTACCCGGCGGGCCAGTACGACCAGAACCTGCCGCCGCTCCAGCCACAGCAGCCGTACACGGGATATCCGCAGCAGCAGGCCGCTCCGCAGCAGCCTGGCCCCGGCGCTGGTCCGCAGCAGCCCGTCGGCCCTGGCCAGGCTGGTCCCGGCCTGCCGCAGCCGGGCGGGCGCCCGGGCCCGAACGGACCGGACGACCTGGCCACCGCCCACCTGGTCAAGCAGGCCAAGCGGACCCCGCAGTCGGGCTGGCGCAAGGCGCTGTACCTGGGCACCGGCAAGCTGGTGAACCCGGGGGAGAGCCCGGCCGACCGGCGTCGCCGGGAGCTGATCGCGCGGGTCAACCAGCCGCTGCGCGGGTGCTACAAGATCGCGATGCTGAGCCTCAAGGGCGGCGTCGGCAAGACCACCACGACGACCACGCTGGGCTCGACGTTCGCCTCACTGCGCGGCGACCGCGTGGTGGCCGTGGACGCGAACCCGGACCGCGGCACGCTTTCGCAGAAGATCGCCATCGAGACCACCGCGACGGTGCGCCACCTGCTGCGCGACGCCGGGAAGATCACCCGCTACAGCGACGTCCGCTCGTACACCTCGCAGGGCTCGAGCCGGCTGGAGATCCTGGCCAGCGAGCAGGACCCGGCCGTGTCGGAGGCCTTCTCGGAGGACGACTACCGGCGCACGGTGAACCTGCTGGAGCACTTCTACAACATCGTGCTCACCGACTGCGGCACCGGCCTGATGCACTCGGCGATGAAGGGTGTCCTGGACGCCGCGGACGCGCTCGTGGTCGTCTCGTCCGGCTCCGTCGACGGCGCCCGCAGCGCCTCGGCCACGCTCGACTGGCTCGAGGCCCACGGCTACGGCGACCTGGTGAAACGCTCCGTGGTGGTGATCAACTCGGTGCGCCCGAAGGGCAGCTCGGTCGACCTGGACAAGCTCTCGGCCCACTTCGGCGCGAAGGTCCGGGCCGTCTGCCGCGTGCCGTTCGACCCGCACCTGGAAGAGGGCGCGGAGATCGAGCTGGAACGCCTGGCCGCCGGCACCCGGCTCTCGCTGCTGGAACTGGCCGCCACCGTCGCGGACGGATTCGGCGGGCAGCAGTACCGCTGAGCCGCCCAGCCTCGATTCCACGCACCGAACACCGCATTGGGGCGCTACGTGGGGTGAGCCGGGCTTGTCAACCGGCGGGGGTCAGGCGTCGTCCTCGTCAGTGGGGCGTTTGCGCTGCTGCTCACCGAGCTTGCGCAGGAAGTCCGGGTCGTCGTCCGGGGCGAGGGTGGGGCGGCGCTGGGGCACGCCGATGCGCTGCGCCCCGAAGGCCCGCCACAACAGAACGGCGATGGTGATCGCGCCCACCGCTGCGAGCAGAGGAATCATGCCCGGGTCCTTCCGTCGCAAGGCCTTGCCGGGCCCCAGGTTAGCCCGAATTCCGGAATCAGGGGTGAACCCGGGTACGACGAAGGGTCGTGACCGGGAGAAGGTGCCGGAAGACACCGTCTGCCACTCACGACCCTTCAGCCCGTGGTCGCTCAGACCTTGCGGGCGGGTTCGCTCGCGTCGGTGGTGAGCTCGGCCAGCAGCTCGTTCACCTCCGACTCACGGAACCTGCGGTGCCCGCCCGGGGTCCGGATCGAGCCGATCCGGCCCGCGGTGGCCCACCGGGTGACCGTTTTCGGGTCCACTCGGAACAGAGCGGCCACCTCACCGGGGGTGAGCAACCTTCCGCCCATCGTCGCGGTCATTTTCCGCCTCCTTAACGACCTACTTGCTATACCGGAGGCATCGGGCCTTTCGCCCGTCGCGCCGGGTAAGCCAACACGGCAATCGTGGCACTTCACCCGTCGGGTACTCGAACGGTTGTCCACGAGTAAAGAGCCCTTAAAGTGCAAAAGGGACATAACCTCGGACCTCGTTCGGCGACTCGTGAATCTTTCACCTTGACTCTGACCTGCGCTTTTGCATCTCGCTCCCGGCGTGAAAGGGTAAAGCCGGACCAAAGGCGCCGCGGCCGCGTGGCCGGCTGGCGCCCTGGCTGTGACGCACGAGACACCGGCGGCTTTACCGCGGCCGCAGGCCGGGCGGGCGGCGCAGCATAATGAGCCGGTGGATCAGCTGGACCGAAAGATCATCGCGGCGTTGCGGGTCAACGGCCGGGCCACCTACGCCGACCTGGGCCGATCCGTGGGGCTGTCCGCGTCGTCGGTGCACGAGCGCGTCGGCAAGCTGGAGGCGGCGGGGGTGATCACCGGCTACCACGCCACGGTCGACCCGAGCACCGTCGGCCTCGGCGTCAGCGCGCTGGTGGGCATCCATCCCACCGACACCGCCACGGACGAGGACGTGGCCGCCGCGCTCGGCGAGCTGGCCGAGGTGGAGAGCTGTTACGCCGTGGCCGGGGACGAGGCGTTTGTGGTCAAGGTGCGGGTGCCGACGGTGGACGAGCTGGAGCACACGCTCGGCCGGCTGCGCCGCATTCCCGGGGTCGGGCGCACCAACACCACCGTGGTGCTTTCGACCCGTTTCGAGAGCCGCCCGAACAACGCGGGCCTGGACGAGGACGGCGCGCCAGGGGCGTAGCCTGCCTTGATGTGAGCGAAATGCAGGAACGCGCTGATCATCTGCCTCGTGACCTGACGATCTACATCGTCGCGCGCTTCGCGCTGGTGGCCGTTGTGGCCTGGGTGTTGTCGCTGGTCGGGGTGCCGCTGCTGGTCGCACTGCTGATCGGGCTCGTCGTGGGCCTGCCGGTCGGGCTGCTGGTCTTCCGCTCGCTGAACGCGCGCGTGACCGCCGGGCTGGCCAAGCGCAACGAGTCCCGCGCCCGCGCCCGCGCCGCCCTGCGCGCGCAGCTGCGCGGTGACACCGGCGTTGACAACATCAGCGCCGACAACATCGGCATCGAGTCCGATCACCGGACCGCATGAGCAAGCTCCACAGCCGCGCTTGGGTGCGTGAGGCCGTCCGGATCATCGAGGCCGACGCGAACCGCAGCGCCGATACCCACCTGCACGTTTTCCCGCTGCCCCCGGAATGGGGCGTGGACCTCTACCTCAAGGACGAGTCCGTCCACCCGACCGGCTCGCTCAAGCACCGGCTGGCCCGCTCGTTGCTGCTGTACGGGCTGGTGAACGGCCAGATCGGCCAGAACACCGTGCTGATCGAGGCGTCCAGCGGCTCGACCGCGGTCTCGGAGGCGTACTTCGCCCGGATGCTCGGCCTGCGGTTCGTGACCGTGGTGCCGCGGCGGACGAGTAAGGAGAAGATCGCCCTCATCGAGTTCTACGGCGGCGAGTGCCACTACGTCGACCGCGCGCCGGACATGTACTCCGAGGCCGAGCGCCTGGCCGCCGAGTGCGGCGGGCACTACCTCGACCAGTTCACCTACGCCGAGCGCGCGACGGACTGGCGCGGCAACAACAACATCGCCGAATCGGTGTACGCGCAGATGCGGGCCGAGCGGCACCCGGTGCCGAGCTGGATCGTGGTCGGCGCGGGCACCGGCGGCACGAGCGCGACCTTCGGCCGGTACGTGCGCTACAAGCGGCACACCACCAAGATCGGCGTGGTGGACCCGGAGAACTCGTCGTTCTTCGGCGCCTGGGAGACCGGCGCGCTGGACTACGCGACGGGCATGCCGTCACGGATCGAGGGCATCGGGCGGCCGCGGGTCGAGCCGTCGTTCGTGCCCGGCGTGATCGACGAGATGTTCCAGGTCCCCGACGCGGGCTCGCTGGCCGCGATCCGGCTGCTGCGCGACCACACCGGCCACTGGGCAGGCGGCTCGACCGGGACCAACCTGTACGGCGCGTTCGTGCTCATCTCGCGCATGATCGCCGAGGGCCAGGCCGGCTCGGTCGTCACACTCCTGTGCGACGGCGGCGAGCGCTACGCCAACACCTACTACTCCGACGAATGGCTCGCCGAGCAGGACATCGACATCACGCCGTACCGCGCGAAGTTCGACGAGTTCCTGCTCAGCGGCAAGTTCGAAGGCTAAAAGCTCAGCGCGACGGCGCTCAGCACGGCCCACGCGAGCATCGCCAGCCCGGTGTCGCGCAGGGCTGGGATGAGGGCGCGGCCGTGCTGCCCGCCGCCGACGGCCTTGACCGACTTGAGCAGCATCGGCGCGGTGATCAGCGTGATCAGCACCAGCGGGTGCCAGATCCCGAGCAGCACGCTGACCACGTACGGCACGGCCACCAGCGTCAGGTACATCCGGCGGGTGCCCTGGTCGCCGAGGCGGGTGGCGAGGGTGCGCTTGCCCGACTCGAGGTCGGTGGGGATGTCACGCAGGTTGTTGGCCGTGAGCACGCCCATGGAGAAGCAGCCGACGGCGACGGCGCAGCCCAGCGCGGCCCAGCTGACGCGACCGGCCTGCACGTACGCGGTGCCCAGCACCGCCGCGAGGCCGAAGAAGACGAAGACCGCGATCTCGCCGAAACCGTAGTAGCCGTAAGGCTTTTTGCCGCCCGTGTAGAACCAGGCGCCGAGGATGCAGAGCGCGCCCATCACGAGCAGCCACCAGTGACCCGTGAGCACGACCAGCGCCAGGCCCAGTACGCCGGCCAGACCGAGGCAGCCCAGGGCGGCCCGGAGCACGGCCTTCGGCGCCGCGGTGCCGGACCCGACCAGCCGCAGCGGGCCGACGCGGTTCTCGTCGGTGCCGCGGACGCCGTCGGAGTAGTCGTTGGCGAAGTTCACGCCGATGATCAAGGACAGCGCGACGAACAGGGCGAGCAGCGAGCGCCACCACGAGAACGCGTCCAGCGCGATCGCGGCCCCCACGCCGGCGACCACCGGGGCGATCGCGTTGGGCAGCGTCCGCGGGCGGGCGCCTTCGATCCATTCACTCACTGTCGCCATGAGAGTTATTCAACTCCATGGGGTTTTTCAGCCGGTCAATACTGTGCTGGTCGTTACTGATCCGACTACAGCTACGGCGGATAGGGTTCCGGCGAGCAGGTCGGCTGCGGCCCGTGTCCGCCTACTTCCGGTCGGATCAGTAACCTGGGCCGACCTGCCAGGTGAGGGTCCCGCTCTGGGGCTCCTCCGCCGCCGCGGCCCCGGCGGCGACCACCAGGCCCAGCACAACACCGACGGTGGCGACAACCGCTTTCGTCCATCTCGTCATGCCCGTCAGCCAAACGCGAATACCGGCGCGCTGTCAACGATTCACCGGGATTTCAGGTCGCGAGCAGGGCCCTGACGGCGCCGCGGTCGATTTTGCCGGGCCCGCGCAGGGGCAGCTCCGCGGCGAACTCCAGGCGTTTCGGCGTCGCGGCCGGGCCCAGCTCGGCCCGGACGGCCGCGCGCAGGCCGGAGCTGTCGGCCACGCCTTCGGTGACGACCAGCGCGACCACCGCCTCGCCCCACTCCGGATCCGGGAGGCCGACGACGCACGCGTCGCGTACCCCGGGCTGGCCGCCGAGCACCCGTTCGACCGCCGCGGCCGACACCTTCACGCCGCCGGTGTTGATCACGTCGTCCGCGCGGCCCAGCACCTCGACCCGGCCGTCGGCGTGGATCCGGCCACGGTCGGAGGTGCGGAACCAGCCGTCGGCGAACGACTCGGCGGTCAGCTCCGGCGCGAGCCGGTAGCCGTGGGCCAGCACTTCGCCGGAGATGCGGATGCGGTCGTCGGCGTCGAGTTGCACGTGGACGCCGTCGAGGGGGACGCCGTCGTAAACGCAGCCGCTGGCCGTCTCGCTCATGCCGTACGCGGGCATGATCCGTACGCCCGCTTCAGCCGCGCGCGTACGCAGCTTCGGCGACGTCGCGGCCGCGCCCAGCACGATGGCGTCGAAGGCGCGCGCGGCTTCGAGACCGGCCCCGCCGTCGTCGAGCAGCCGGACGAGCTGAGTCGGAACCAGCGCGGTGTACGTCGGGCCTGACGCGGCGAGCACCGGGGCGGCGGCCGCGGCGAAGTCGTCCGGGCGGAAGCCGTCGCCGACGAGGTACGCCGGTCGTGTGCCCGCCAGCCGCGCGCGGACCAGCACCTGCAGGCCACCGATGTAGTGCGCGGGCGTCGCCAGCAGCCAGTGGCCAGGGCCGCCGAGCCGGTCGTGCGTCGCGCGCGCCGAAGCAGTCAGCGCGGACGGCGAGAGCAGCACGCCCTTCGGCGCCCCGGTGGACCCGGATGTGGCGATCACCACCGCCGTCCCCGGCTCGGCCGGCGTGTCGGGGGCCATCCCCGCCAGCAGCGCGGGCGCCGACGGGTCGGCGGCGTTCAGCGGCAGCACCGCCTCGCCGCCGTCCAGCGCCGACGCCACCGCGGCGTCCAGCGCGGCGACCGCGTCCGCGCTCCCGTCGAGCCACACCACACGCACGAGCGAACCTCCAGCAGGTCAGGACTCGTGAGTGTTTGTGACGGTTAGAACCGGCATAAACACTCACGAGGGGTCAGTAGTAGTACGGGTAGGCGGCCCAGTCCGGGTCCCGCTTCTCCAGGAACGCGTCGCGGCCCTCCACGGCCTCGTCCTGCATGTACGCCAGACGGGTGGTTTCGCCGGCGAAGAGCTGCTGGCCGACCAGGCCGTCGTCGATCGCGTTGAAGGCGTACTTCAGCATCCGCTGCGCGGTCGGCGACTTGCCGAGGATCGCCCAGCCCCACTCCAGCGCCTCGGCCTCCAGCTCGGCGTGCGGGACCACGGCGTTCACCGCGCCCATCGCGTGCATCTGCTCGGCGGTGTAGTCGCGGCCCAGGAAGAAGATCTCGCGGGCGAACTTCTGCCCTACCTGCCGCGCGAGGTAGGCGGAGCCGAAACCGCCGTCGAACGAGCCGACGTCGGCATCGGTCTGCTTGAACCGGGCGTGCTCGGCCGAGGCCAGGGTGAGATCGCACACCACGTGCAGCGAGTGCCCGCCGCCCGCGGCCCAGCCCGGCACCACCGCGAGCACCGGTTTCGGCATGAACCGGATCAGGCGCTGGACCTCGAGGATGTGCAGCCGGCCGGCTCGCGCCGGGTCCACCGTGTCAGAGGTCTCCCCGCTCGCGTACTGATACCCGGACCTTCCGCGAATACGCTGGTCACCGCCGGAACAGAAGGCCCACCCCCCGTCCTTCGGCGACGGGCCGTTCCCGGTGAGCAGCACACAGCCGACGTCGGAGCTCATCCGCGCGTGGTCAAGGGCGCGGTAGAGCTCGTCGACGGTGTGCGGCCGGAAGGCGTTGCGGACCTCGGGCCGGTCGAACGCGACTCGGACCACCCGTTTGCCGGAGCGGCTTTCGGTGGAGCGGTGGTAGGTGATGTCGGTGAAGTCGAAACCTTCGACCTCGGTCCACGCGGCCGGATCGAACAGCTCGGAAACTCGGGCGTCATCCACGTTTGGGAGAATAGGACCTGTGGACACTCTTGCTGCGCTTGATGCCGCCTCCGCCGGGGCGCGCCGGTGAACCCGTCCACCGCGCAAGCCCGGGTGATCGTCGACGAGCTCGTCCGCAACACCGTCTCCCACGTGGTCCTGTGCCCCGGCTCGCGTAACGCGCCGCTGGCGATCGCGCTGTACGACGCGGCCGCGGCCGGGCGGCTCCAGCTGCACGTCCGGATCGACGAGCGCGGCGCCGCCTTCCTCGCCCTCGGCATCGCCGCGCGCACCGGCCGTCCCGCGGCCGTGGTGTGCACCTCCGGCACCGCGGCGGCGAACTTCCACCCCGCCGTGCTCGAGGCCGACCGCGCCGGCGTGCCGCTGATCGTGCTGACCGCCGACCGGCCGCCGGAGCTGCGCGCGGCCGGCGCGAGCCAGGTGATCGACCAGTACCAGCTGTACGGCAACGCCGTGCGCTACTTCGACGAGCTGGCCGTGGCCGAGCGCCGGGCCGGCCAGAACTCCTACTGGCGCAGCCAGATCTGCCGCGCGTGGAACGCCGCGTACGGCGAGTGGCGCTGCGGGCCGGTGCACCTGAACATCCCGTTCCGCGAGCCGCTGGTGCCGGATTTCGTCGACGAGGCGTGGTACGAGTCACTGGAGGGCCGCCCGGACGGCGAGCGCTGGACGGAGCTGCCGGACTTCGGCGCGCTGCCCTCCTTTGTGGTCCCCTCGGCACGGCACGGCCTGGTGATCGCCTGCGACACCGGCGTGCAGGCGGCCAGCGAGTGGGCCGAACAGCACGGCTGGCCGGTGGTTTCGGAGACCGGCGGCCTCGGCCTGTCCGGCTCGACCGCGATCCCGGCCGGCGCGTGGCTGCTGGGCGTTGAGGAGTTCATCAGCAAGCACCGGCCGGAGCAGGTGCTCTGCCTCGGCCGTCCGACGGTGTTCCGGCAGGTCCAGCAGGTGCTGTCCGATCCGTCGGTGGAGGTGCTGCTGGTGCGCCCGGACTCCGACTGGCCCGCGCCCGCGCACAACGTCCGGCAGGTCGGCCAGTGGTTCGCCGAGCCGACGAAACCCGCCGACCCGGAGTGGCTCGCGAGCTGGCAGCGCGCCGACGCGGCCGCCACCGGCGCCGTCACCGAGGCACTGGCGGGCGAGCCGTGGCCGAGCGGCCTGCGGGTGGCGACCGAGCTGGTGGACGCCCTGCCCGACGGCGCGCTGCTGGTGGTCGGCTCCTCCAACCCGACGCGCGACGTCGCGCTGGCCGGCCGGCTGCGCCCGGACGTGCTGGTGCACCGCAACCGCGGCGTCGCGGGCATCGACGGCACGGTGTCCACGGCCATCGGCGCCGCGATGGTGCACCGCGCGCCGTCGTACGCGCTGCTGGGCGACCTGACCTTCCTGCACGACGCGAGCGGCCTGCTCACCGGACCCACGGAGCAACGCCCGGACCTGACCATCGTGGTCCTCAACGACGACGGCGGCGGCATCTTTTCGTTGCTGGAACAGGGCGCGCCGGAGTACAACGCGAGCTTCGAACGCGTCTTCGGCACCCCGCACGGCGCCGACCTGGGCGCGCTGTGCGCGGGCTACCGGGTGCCCCACGTCGTCGCCGAGACGATCACGGAGTTCCGCGCCGCGCTGAAGCCCCAGCCGGGCCTGCGGGTCGTCGAGGTCCGCGTCGACCGGACCCGCCACCGCGACCTGCACGCCCGGCTCCGCTCAGCGGTCGCGGCGGCGGTCGGCTCGGCCTGACCGGCTCGGTAGGGCTGGTTCAGCTTCCTTGGACGTCAGGCCCGGTGCCCCACTGGGCGCGCAACATGGCCACGTGCGCGGCGAAATCGCTCACCATGGAGACCCGGGCGGGCTGCAGCAGCCACTGTTGCTGCAGCCCGTCGAGTACCGCGATCGTCATGTGCACCAAGCTCGCGATCGGCGCCTCCGGGTCGACTTCGCCCTGGGCCTGGCCGGTCCGCAAGGCGTCGGTCAGCCAGGACTCGATGCCGTCGTAGTGGTCGCGGACCCATTGGTGCGCCGGGTGTCCCGGTTCGATCGCCTCCCCGGAGAGCCGGACGAACAGGCTCACCAGCTGGGGCCGCGTCGAGTTGCGGGCGACCAGGGACCCGAGGGCGTCGAACGCGGCCCAGCCCAGTGGGGGTTCGCCGTTGTTGCTCATGAAGCGGCCGTCTTCGGCGTCGCGCTCCTCCAGGACGGCCGAGAGCAGCGCGGCCTTGCTCGGGAAGTGGTGCAGGAGACCGGATTGGGACAACCCGGTCTTCGCCGCCACCTGCGCGATCGACGTGCCCTTGAACCCGCTCACCGCGAACAGCTCCAACGCGGCGTGCAGGGCCTTCGACCGCGAGGCCTCACCCGCCAGGTCGCCGCGCGACTTCACCGGCGCGGTGCGGTATCGGGGTGGGAAGGACATTCGTGCTCCTCGTTCGCGGTCGCAGCCGGCGCTGCGGTCAGGGGCCAACCGGCAGCGTAATCCGGACGTCGCCGAGGCCGCGGGCGATCAGCACCTCGCCGCGGGCCGGCAGCGGGTGCCAGCCGCCGTCACGCCAGATCCGCTGCACCCGCGGATCACACGGGACGTCGACCCGCGCGCTCTGCCCCGGTTCCAGCCGCACGCCCACCCACCCGATCAGCCGCACCGGTTCGCCGTCGGGGCGCAGGTAGACCTGGACCACCTCACGGCCGGCCCGGGAGCCGCTGTTCGCGACCTCGACCCGTACCGATCTGATGGCTTCGGCCGCGGTGAGTTCGGCGGCCCCGTAGGTCCACTCGGTGTAGCCGAGGCCGTGGCCGAACCAGAACAACGGCTCGCCCGACCAGCCGCGGTAGCCGGTCGCCACGTCGTCGGTGTAGGGCAGCTCGCCGTCGACGGGCACGGTGGACCAGGCCGGCCCGTCGCCGTCGCGGGCCGGGAACGTGGTCACCAGCCGCCCGGCCGGCTCGACCTCGCCGGTGAGCGCGGCCGCGACGGCCGCCCCGGACTCCTGACCGGGCAAGCCGGCCCACAAGACGGCGTCGACCTGTTCGCGCCACGGCATGAGCACCGGCGTCGCCGCGTTCACCACGACCACCGTGCGGCGGGCGACCGCCGCGACGGCCGCGACGAGCGCGTCCTGTTCTCCGGGCAGGGCCAGGGTTTCCTTGTCCGAGCCCTCGGTTTCCTGTTCCTGGCTCAGCCCGACGACGACCACCGCCACGTCGGCCTCGCGGGCCGCGTGCGCCGCCGCGCTGATCGCGGCCGCCGCGGGCAGCGGCGCCGGCCGCACGATCAGCCCCAGCACCCGCATGCCCGGCTCGCCGGGGGTGGTCGCGGTGATGATCGCGCCCGGTTCGAGATCGGCGGTCACGGTGCGGGCCGGCGGGTGCAGCACGCCGCCGCCCGGGCCGTCCGGCGCCGCCAGCTCGAACCGCTCCTGGTGCCCCGGCGCGGTGAACGTCCACTCGCCGGCCCCGCGGACCCCGACCTGCATCCGGGCCGGTCCGCCGAGGACGACCTGCGCGGTCAGCTCGATGCTCGCCACGTCGTCGAGTGCGGTGCCGAAGCCGACCGCGGTCTCCGCCCAGTCCAGGTGCCTGGAGACGAGCAGCGTGCCGGAAGCGTCGCGCGCGACAAGCCGGACGCCCTCCTCGCCGGTCTCCGGATCCCGCACGGTGCCCGGCGCGGCGACGGGCGGATCCTGGCGGACCTCAACTCCGTCCACAATAGACACTTGATCGAGTACGGCGGTGAGGCCGTCCGCGATGCTGACCACGTGCGGCGGCCGGACCTGGGCCGAGCCGCCGCCCTGGGCGATGGTCTCGGTGGCGTGCCGGCCGATGACCACCACCCGGCCCGGGTTCTCCAGCGGCAGCACCGAATTCCGGTTGACCAGCACGGTCATGCCACCAGCGGCGAGGTCACGCAGCTGCCGGCGTCGCGCCGGGCTGTCCGGCGCGGGCAGTCCGGACGGCGGCTCGCGGCGCGGGCCGAACGCGCCCACCCGGCCGGCGAGCCGGAGCAGCCGCCGCAGGTGTTCGTCCACAACGGACTCCCGGACCGCGCCTTCGCGCACCGCTTCGACCAGCGCCGTCCCCCACGGCCCCGCCGGCCCGGGCATGACCAGGTCCAGCCCGCCGTTCGCGCTGGCCGCGGTGGACGTCGTGGCGAACCAGTCCGACATGACCAGCCCGTCGTACGCCCACTCGCCCTTGAGGACGCCTTCGATCAACGGCGCGTGCTCGGTGCCGGTGATCCCGTTGATCCGGTTGTACGAAGCCATGACCGCCCACGGATCGGCCTCGGCCACGGTCATCTCGAACGGCAGCAGGTACACCTCGCGCAGCGCCCGCTCGGACACCACGGAGTTCATCGTGTTGCGCTCGGTCTCGGACTCGTTGGCCAGGAAGTGCTTGGGGGTGGCGGCGATTCCCCGCTCCTGCATGGCCTTCACGTACGCGGTGGCGAGCGCGCCGGTGAGCAGCGGGTCTTCGCTGAACGCCTCGAACAGCCGGCCGCCGAGCGGGCTCCGGTGCAGGTTGATGGTCGGGCCGAGCACCACGTGCACGCCCTGCGCGGCCGCCTCTTCCGCAAGCAGCGCACCGACTTCGGCGGCCACGGCGGTGTCCCAGTGCTGCGCCAGCAGGGTCGCGTTCGGCAGCAGGCAGGTGACGCGGCCGCCGGCGAACTCGCTGCCGCGGACGCCGGTGGGGCCGTCGGAGAGCACGACCTCGCCGAGTTCGATGGCCGGTTCGGGATACAGCGCGAACAGGGCGGCGCCGGTCAGCAGCCGGACCTTCGCGGGCAGGTCGAGGACGCCGAGGGCCTTCTCGATCCGGTTTTCCAGGTCGTTCATGGGTTCCTTTCCGGGGCGCGGCATCAGCGCACCGACTTGATCGGCAGGACGGCCACCGCGCCGACGACGCAGACCGCGGCCGCGACGCCGAGCAGGAGCGAGTAGTTGTTGCCGCCGCCGATCCCGATCAGCGCGGCGCCGACCGCCGGGGCCAGCGCCTGCGGTCCGGCGTTGGCGATGTTGAGCACGCCGAGGTCCTTCGCCGAGTCGTCCGGGTTGGGCAGCACGTCGATCACCAGCGCGAGGTCGACGCCCATGTAGATGCCGTACCCGGCGCCCAGCACCACTTCGCCCACGTAGAACGCGCCGATCGTCTCCGCCTGCAGCAGCAGGATCAGCCCGACGCCGAACAGCAGGGTCGACGCGGCGACGAACACCTTGCGCCGCCGCAGTTTGTCGGACAGCCAGCCGGCGGCCTGCCCGGTCAGCGCCACCATGATCGTGTACAGCAGCACCCCGGTCGCCATCACCGCGGTGGCGTCCGCCAGGGACAGCGCGAGCTCGTGCTGCATGTACAGCAGCCGGTAGGTGGTGAACAGGAACGAGGCCAGGATGATCATGAACCGGGAAACCCAGGCCCAGGCGAAATCCGGGTGCTTGCGCGGGCTGACCCAGAACGTCTTCAGCGCCGTGCGCAGGCCCTCGGACGGCGGGCGCCGGGGGAGCCGCCGGTCGGGCAGCACGATCGCGAACAGCGTGGTGAGCGCGAACCCGACGAGGCCGGGCACGAGGAACAGCAGCAGCAGGTGCGCGCCGAGGAACTGTGCGGCGTAAGCGGATCCGAGCATGCCGACCTGCTGCATGACGCCGAGCAGGCCGCTCACTTTCCCGCGCTGGACGGACGGCACCTGATCGGCGACCGTCGCCATCAGCGCGGCGAGGGCGGCGTTCGCCAGCGCCTGCGCGACGAACCAGGCGGCGGCGATCACGAAGAGGTTGCCGGCCAGCCCGATCACGGCCAGGCAGACCGTGAGCCCGAGCGAGCCGGTGACCAGCCACGGGCGCCGGCGGCCGAACCGCCCGGTGGTGCGGTCGCTGATCCGGCCGAAGACGGGGTTGGCGAGGAACGCCGCGACCGCGCCGGCGCTGCTGACCGTGCCGAGGGCGGCGACCGCGTCGTCCGGGCCGACGAGGGACTGGACCTTGATCGCGAGGCTGGCCAGAACCGGCGTCAGCAGCGCGAAGAACAACCCCACCTGCGCGAGCGCCATGGTCGCGACGACCCTCGGCGGTGCCTTGCGAGTGGGCGGGGGGATCAGCACGTCGCCTTGCGTGGCGGCGGAAGCTGTCGTGGCCATGATCGCCTCCTTGCGACCTCGGCAGTGAGGAGGCCATGACAGCACGCGACCGACCGAGTGCTCGGTCGGTAGATCGAAGAGAAATATATTCGTGATTCATTAGTGATAACCAGCCGACGGCTGCGAGCGGCGATCGGCTCGGCCGGACCCGCGTGTCAACCGCTTACCGGCGCCGTTCCAGCCGGTAAGAACCTTCCTTCGGCTGTATCTCGGGCACCGGTGACCTGGCTAGGTTCGAGCGCGCTGATCACCTTTGGGAGGAATCACATGCGTTCCAGAACTCGCGCCGGGCTCGGTGTGCTCGCCGCCGGCGTGGCCTCGGTGCTGCTGGCGAACGTCGCGGGCGCGGCCCCCGCGCCGGGCGCGCCGGGCGTCGGCGACCCGTACTACCCGAACGCCGGCAACGGCGGCACCGACGTGCTGCACTACGACATCCGGCTCAGCTACCAGCCGGCCACCGACGTGCTGTCCGGCACGACCACGCTGCTGCTCACCGCGACCCAGGACCTCTCCCGGTTCGACCTGGACTTCGCGCTCAAGGCCTCCAGCGTGCTGGTCGGCAACCGGCCCGCGCAGTTCACCAACCAGAACGGCGACGGCGAGCTGGTGATCACCCCCGCCGCGCCGCTGGCCAAGGGGCAGACCACCACCGTCGTCGTCGCCTACTCCGACACCCCGTCCACGGCGAAGATCGGCACCCTCAACGCGTGGAAGAAGGGCTCGTTCGGCGCGCTCGGCGTCGACGAGCCGCAGAGCGCCGCGTGGTGGTTCCCGTCCAACGACCACCCCACCGACAAGGCGACCTACGACGTCTCGGTCGAGGCGCCGGACGGCAACTCCGTGGTGTCGAACGGGAATCTCGTGCGCAAGAGGCAGAGCCGCGCCGGCTGGACGCGCTGGAACTGGCGCAGCACCAAGCCGCAGGCCACCTACCTGACCTCCCTGGTGATCGGCCCGTACGAGGTGAACCAGTCGACGACGCCGGACGGCAAGCCGTTCATCACCGCGTACGGCTCGGACCTCGGCGACTCGCTGTACGCCGCGAAGGCCAGCGTCGAGCGCACGCCGGAGGTCGACGCGTTCCTGGCGTCGCAGTTCGGCCCGTTCCCGTTCGAGGCCGAGGGCGGCGTGGTGACCAGCGGCATCACCTTCTCGCTGGAGAACCAGACGCGGCCCACCTACGGCCTGAAGAACTTCCTGGCCGGCTCCAACACCACGCTGATCGCGCACGAGAACGCGCACCAGTGGTTCGGCGACAACGTCTCGCTCGGCAAGTGGAGCGACATCTGGCTGAACGAGGGCTTCGCCTCCTACGCCGAGTACCTCTGGTCCGAGCACGAGGGCGAGGGCACCACGGCGGAGCTGGCGCAGTACGCGTACGACTCCTACCCGGCCGACTCCCCGTTCTGGCAGGTCCTGCCGGGCGACCCGGGTGAGGCGAACCAGTTCGACGGCGCGGTTTACGACCGTGGCGCGATGGCGTTGCAGGCCCTGCGCACGACGGTCGGCGACGACGCGTTCTTCACCACCCTGAAGCAGTGGCAGGTGCTCAAGGGCGGCAAGTCGGGCGTGATCCCGGAGTTCGAGGCGCTGGCCGAGAAGGTCTCGGGCAAGCCGCTGCAGGACTTCTTCCAGACCTGGCTGTTCACCAAGGGCAAGCCGGCGACCGGGCCGAACGGGACCGCGGCGAAGGCCTTCACGAGCAAGATCGCCCAGGCCAAGCCGAAGTCGTACGACCAGATCCGGGCCAACCACCAGTCGCTGGCCGCGGCCGGCGAACGCTGACCCTGTGGAGTGGCTACGCCGGTTCCCCCCGGCGTAGCCACTCTTACGAGTTAAACTCCCGAGCGTGACGGCAAGGAACGAGCGGGCGAGGCGGATCGGGTGGTTCGCCGTCCTCGGCCTCGCCGCACTGCTCACCGTGATGTGCGTGAGCCTGCTGTTCGCCGCGATCCGCAACGACAACGCGATCCAGTCGCACCTCGGCACGGCCAACGCCACGGTCGAGTCGGTCGCCTTCGACCGCACGATCATCCAGTACGGGACGCCGGACGGCATCGTGCACAGCCCGGCGAACGGCGTGCTCTACCCGTCCGGGCTGTCGGCGGGCCAGCTCGTGCAGATCGAGTACGACGCGACGGACCCGGACCTGGCCCGGGTCGCCGGCCGCTCGGCCGTGCTGACCCTGCTGCCGCTGGGCACGACCATCCTGTTCACCTGGCTGATCGCGGGCCCGCTGCTGTGGTGGCTGCGCCGCCTGATCAAGCGCGACCGCGCCGCCCACCCGGCGCCCGCGGCCACCGGCACCCCCGAGGTGCCGGTCTCCTCCTGAACCGGGCCGGTTCTCAGGCGACGGTCGCCGTCTCCTGCCACCAGCCGAGCACCTCGTCGGCGACGCCCGGCGCGGCGACCAGCAGCCCGTCCGCCGGCAGCGCGGTGTCCTCGCCGTGTTTGTCGAGCACCACGGCGCCGGCCTCGATGGCCAGCGCGACCGAGCCCGCGACGTCCCACTCGTGGTAGCTGTGCAGCACCGCCGCGGCCGCGTGGCCCAGCGCGACCTGTGCGATCGACAGCGCGGCCGAGCCCAGCACCCGCACACCCGCGTGCGCGGCCGCCGCGCGTTCGATGAACCCGCCCATGCCCGGCCACGGGCCCTTGCGCGCCAGCTCGGTGCAGACGATCGCGCCCGCCGTTACGCACCGGTCGGCCAGCTTGATCGGCTTGCCGTTCGCGCGGGCGCCGCGACCGCGCGCGGCGGCGTAGATCTGCGCGCGGTACGGGTCGGCGACCACGCCGACGACCGGGCCGGACGCGTCGACCAGCGCGAGGCTGTACGCGCACCAGGGGACCCCGGCGACGTAGTTGGCGGTGCCGTCCACGGAGTCGACGACCCAGCGGTACTCGGCGACGTCCGCGCCGTGGTCGGCGCCGAACTCGTGGCCCACCACCGGGATCCCGGGGAACTCGGCGGTCAGCACCCGGCGGGTGTGCCGTTCGAGGATGCGGTCGGTGTCGGTGACCCAGTCGAACGGGGAGTCCAGGGTCGAGGGGTGGGCGCCCCGGCCGGCGGTCGCGGTGATCACGTCGGTCGCGTCGTTGGCCAGCCGGCCGGCCACCTCGAGGGCCCTCGAGAGCAGCCCCGGCTCCACGGGCTTCGACGGCCTGGAGGACAAGAGGGTCATGCCTGCTTAGTCTGGGCGAGGCTGGTTTACGGGACACGACCTTGAGATGACATGTGGTGTCCGATCTGCCGACGGCGCGGCGCCCGGCCCGGCGCATTCGGAGTGTTCGGACACCGTTGGCTCATGTGTCACGCGGGATTGGCCCGGCCCGCGCGCTCCGGTGCGACAGTGGCCGGGTGCGAGTCGCCATAGTCACCGAAAGTTTCCTGCCCCAGGTGAACGGCGTAACGAACTCCGTGCTGCGGGTCGTCGAGCACCTGGCCGACCGCGCCCACGACGTGCTCGTGGTGGCGCCCGGTCCGGGCCCGGAGTCCTACCGCGGCGCCCCCGTCGTCCGCATTCCCGCCTTCGACGTGCCCGGGGTGCACTCACTGCCGATCGGCCTGCCGACGCGGACGGTGCTCACCGCGCTGGCCGGTTTCGCGCCGGACGTGGTGCACCTGGCGTCGCCGTTCGTGGTCGGCGCGCGCGGGCTGGCCGCGGCCAGACGGCTGCGCGTGCCCACGGTCGCCGTCTACCAGACCGACATCGCCGGGTTCGCCGCCGCGTACGGCTTCGGCATCGGTGCCCGCGCGGCCTGGCGCTGGGTCCGGCGCGTGCACTCGCGGGCAGACCGGACGCTCGCGCCGTCGTCCGACGCGGTGGAACAGCTGGAGCTGCACGGCGTGCCGCGGGTGCACCGCTGGGCCCGCGGCGTGGACATCGACCGGTTCTCGCCGTCGCACGCCGACCCCGCGCTGCGCGCCGAGCTGGCCCCGAACGGCGAGTTGCTGGTCGGTTTCGTCGGCCGGCTCGCGCCGGAGAAGGAGGTCGACCGGCTGATCGCGCTGGGCGACCTGCCGGGCGTGCGGCTGGTCGTGGTCGGCGACGGCCCGGAGCTGCCCGCGCTGCGCGAGCGCCTGCCGCGCGCGGCCTTCCTCGGCGCGAAGTACGGCGACGACCTCTCGGCCGCGTACGCCAGCCTGGACGTGTTCGTCCACACCGGACCGCACGAGACGTTCTGCCAGGCGGTGCAGGAGGCCATGGCGTCCGGCCTGCCGGTGCTCGCGCCCGCCGCGGGCGGCCCGAAGGACCTGGTGCTGCCCGGCCGCACGGGGTACCTGCTGCCGGCCGACCGCGCCGGCTTCGGTCCCGCGCTGATCGAAAAGGTGGACGCCCTGCGCGACCCGGCGCTGCGGGCGCGGCTGGGGGAGAAGGCCCGGAAAGTGGTGCTGGGCCGCACCTGGCCCGCGGTCTGCCACGAGCTCGTCGGGCACTACGAACAGGTGCGGGGCCAAGTCGCCCGTGCGGCCTGAGCCGTGCACATCGTCCAGCTGGCCAACTTCTACGGACCGCGCTCCGGCGGGCTGCGCACGGCGCTGCACCACCTCGGCGCGGGGTACGTCGCCAGCGGGCACCGGGTCACGCTGGTCGTGCCGGGCACGCGCTACTCCGTCGAGAGCCTGCCCACGGGGGTGTGCCGGTATTCGCTGCCCGCGCCGCGCATCCCCGGCACCGGCGGCTACCGGGCGGTCGACCCGCACCGGGTCCGGGCCGAGCTGCGCCGGCTGGAGCCGGACCGGCTGGAGGTCTCGGACCGGCTGACGCTGCGCGGGATGGGCACCTGGGCGCGCCGCCACGGCGTGCCCAGCACGGTCATCTCGCACGAGCGGCTCGACCGGCTGCTGGAGCAGTTCCTGCTGCCGGAATCGATGGCGCGCGCGGTCGCGGACGCCGCCAACCGCCGGATGGCGGCCAGCTACGACACGGTCGTCTGCACCACCGCGTTCGCCCGCGCGGAGTTCGACCGGATCGCCGTGCCGAACGTCCGGCGGGTGCCGCTGGGCGTCGACCTGGCCACCTTCGCGCCGTCCATGCGGGACGACGGCTGGCGGCACACCCTGACCGGCGCGGCCGACGCGTTGCTGGTCCACTGTGGACGGCTGTCGCCGGAGAAACACGTGGAGCGCAGCGTCGACACCGTCGCGGAGCTGACCGAATCGGGCTTCCGGGTCCGGCTGGTGATCGCCGGCGACGGCCCGCGGCGGCGCGCGCTGGAACGCCGGGCGCGCGGGCTGCCCGTGACGTTCCTGGGTTTCCTGTCCGGCCGCGCGGAGGTTGCGCGGCTGCTGGCCAGCGCGGACGTTTCGCTGGCGCCGGGGCCGCACGAGACGTTCGGGCTGGCCGCGCTGGAGGCACTGGCGTCGGGGACGCCCGTGGTGGTCTCGGCGTCTTCGGCGCTGCGCGAGATCGTCGGCCCGGGCTGCGGCGCCGCGGTCGACGACTTCGCGCCTGCTTTCGCTACGGCGGTGACTGGGCTGCTGGACAGTCCGGAGGATCAACGGCGGGCGGCGGCCCGGGCTCGGGCGGAGGAGTTCGCGTGGCCGGAGTCGGTGCGGGGGATGTTGGCGGCCCACGGTTAAGGCTCGTGAGTGCCTATGCCGGTTCTAACCGTCATGAACACTCACGAGTCGCGGTAGCCGGGATGGACTCCCGGCGCCAGGCCCTGCTTCTCGGCGACCCGGCTGAGCAGGTCGAACAGCGTCGCGCGCTCCTCGGCGGACAGGGCTGACGTGAGGTCGTCCTCGTGCGCCATCCCCACCTCGGCCAGCGAGCGCATCGCCTTTTTCCCGGCGTCACTGAGGAAAACCGCGTAGAGGCGCCGGTCCTGCGGGTTGCGGCGGCGCTCGATCAGGCCGCGTTGCTCGAGCCCGTCGACCAGCGCGACCAGCCGGGTCGGCGGCGTGCCCAGCTCGGCGGCCAGCGTCTGCTGGCTCTCGCCGGGCCGCCGCGCGATGACCCGGAGCAGTCCGGTCTGCGGCGGCGTCAGGTCCAGCTCCGCGATGCGCTCGGTGAACCGCCGGGCGGCGTGCGCGCCGAGCTGGGCCAGCAGGAACGCGCTGCCGGTGCGAGGAGTCCCTTCCATGGCCGAAACCATATCTCTTGACAATCGATTACACCAGTGTAATCGTTCTAGTAGTGAAACTAATTGACCAGGAGGTTCTCATGACAACCACCACGCAGACCCGACAGCAGGGCGGACCGCCGCTGCTCGTTCCCGCGCTGGCGTTCGGGGTGCTGACCATCGCGTCGGGCGCCCTCGGCGCGGCCGGGACCCGGCCGGACTCCAGCCCGGCCGACGTGGTCGCGTACGACCTCGGGCACCAGGGCCTGCTGAACCTCCTGGCGCTCGTGGTGTTCGGCGCGTCGATCCCGCTGGCCATCTGGTCCGCGACGGTCTACCGGCGGCTGCGCAGGCTCGGCGTCACCGCGCCGGGAGCGGTGATCGGGCTGACCGGGGGCGTGCTGGCGTCGGCCTCGCTCGCGCTCAGCGGGCTCGTCACGTGGACGGCGGCGCAGACGGCGGACCCGGCGGTGCCCGCCCTGTCCCGCGCGCTGACCAGCCTCGCGTTCGCCACCGGCGCTGCCGGTTTTGTCGTCCCGCTCGCGCTGCTGATCGCCGGGATCGCCGTGCCCGCCCTGTTCCTCGGCCTGCTGCCACGCTGGGTGTCGATCGCGGGGCTGGTCATTGCGGCCGCCGCGGTGCTGGCGACCTTCACGCTGCTGACCCCGGCGCTGAACCCGCTGATCCCGGTCGGCCGGTTCGGCGGCCTGATCTGGCTGGTGCTGGTCAGCGTCCTGCTTCCGCAGAACCGGCACCAGGTCCGCTGAACGACGGTGTCTAGAGTTCAGGACATGCCACGCGCCAGCTTGGACAAGGATCCGCACGAGGTCGCCGCGATGTTCGACGGCGTCGCGTCCGGCTACGACCGGGCCAACTCGTTCATGACGTTCGGCTTCGACCGGCGCTGGCGCACCACCACCGCGCGGGTGCTGGACGCCAAGCACGGGGAGAAGGTGCTCGACCTCGCCGCCGGCACCGGCGTCTCCACCGTGGAGTACGCCCGCGGCGGCGCCTGGTGCCTGGCCGCGGACTTCTCCGTCGGCATGCTGCGGGCGGGCCTGCACCGCAAGGTCCCGATGGTCGCGGCCGACGCGCTGCACCTGCCGTTCGCCGACGATTCCTTCGACGCGGTCACGATTTCGCTGGCGCTGCGCAACTTCGTGGACACCAAGGCGGCGCTGGTCGAGATCGCCCGCGTGGTCAAGCCGGGCGGGCGGCTGGTGATCTGCGAGGTGTCGACGCCCACATTCGCGCCGATCCGGTTCTTCTACCGCCGGTTCGTGCTCAAGCTGCTCACCTGGGTCGGCAGCCGGTCCTCGACGAACCCCGAGGCCTACTCCTACCTGGCCGAATCCATGCTGGCCTGGCCGGACCAGCGGGCGCTGGGGGAGATCATCGCGAGCGCCGGCTGGACCGAGGTGGAGTGGCTGAACCTCACGTTCGGCGTCGTCGCCATTCATCGGGCGAAGAAGCCTTCTCTAAACTCGGCGGTATGAGCCCTCGTCGTAACCCGGACCACGATGCCGAAGTGATCGTGGTCGGCGCCGGACCGGCCGGATCCACCGCGGCCACCTACCTCGCGCGCGCGGGCGTCGACGTGCTGCTGCTGGAGAAGACCGAGTTCCCGCGGGAGAAGGTCTGCGGCGACGGGCTGACCCCGCGCGGGGTCAAGCAGCTGATCGACTTGGGCATCGACACCAGCGAGGACGCGGGCTGGGTGCACAGCCGCGGCCTGCGCATCCTCACCGGCGACCTGACGCTGGAACTCGACTGGCCGGACCTCACCAGCTACCCGCCGTACGGCGTCGCCCGCACCCGCCAGGACTTCGACGACCTGCTCGCGAAGACCGCGGTGAAGGCCGGCGCGCGACTGTACGAGCGCACCAGCGTCACCGGCGCGATCACCAACTCCTCCGGGCGCGTTGTGGGCGTCGAGGCGAAGGTGGGCCCCGAGAAGACGCCGGTCAGCTACCGGGCGCCGCTGGTGCTGGCCTGCGACGGCGTCTCCGCGCGGCTCGCGCTGAGCGTCGGCATCGACAAGAACGAGAAGCGCCCGATGGGCGTCGCCGTGCGCCGGTACTACAAGAGCCCGCGCCACGACGACCCGTTCATCGAGGGCCACCTCGAGCTGTGGGACCGCTCGGACCCGCGCGACCCGAAGCTGCTGCCCGGTTACGGCTGGGCGTTCCCGCTCGGCGACGGCACGGTCAACGTCGGGCTCGGCATGCTGTCGACGTCCGCCTCGTTCCGCAACACCGACTACCGCGCGCTGCTGCGGCAGTGGCTCGACGGCACGCCCGAGGAATGGGGCTACCGCGAGGAGAACGCGATCGGCAAGGTCGGCGGCGCCGGGCTGCCGATGGGCTTCAACCGCACCCCGCACTACCGCGACGGCCTGCTGCTGCTCGGCGACGCCGGCGGCATGGTGAGCCCGTTCAACGGCGAGGGCATCTCCGCGGCGATGGAATCGGCGCAGCTCGCTTCGGAGTTCGTGGTGCAGGCGCTGGCCCGCGCCGAAGGGCCTTCGCGCGAGCGCGCGTTGGAGGGCTACCCGCGCGCTGTCGGCGAGCTGATGGGCGGCTACTACCGGCTCGGCAACGTGTTCGCGAAGCTGATCGGCAAGCCCAAGATCATGCACGCCGCGACCAAGTACGGCCTGCGGATCAACAAGATCCTTCCGTTGGTGTACAAGGGACTTTCCGGCTGCTATGACGCCAAGGGCGGCGACGGCGTCGACCGTCTGATCGCCGCTCTCGCGCGCGCCACGCCCAGTCCCCGCTGACCCGCCGTCTGAAGCGCCCCAATGTGGCGTTCGGTGCGTTGAGCGCACCGAACGCCACATTGGGTGCGTGGAATCGGGGCTGGGCGCGGAGCGCCTCCGTTGAGGGTGGTGGTGGGGCAGGGCTGGAGCAACCAACGCCACATTGGGGCGGAGTGACCCGGCCGGAGCAGTGGTTGCCCGGCCGGTCAGGTGGGATACGTCACAAGATCAGGTCCGGTAAGCACCATATGCGAGTGCTCGCGAGGCCTCTTCCCGCTGGTCCCGAGAGTGCGCCCGGGCGAGTCCCGGATTGGCCGCCTGGTCAAGTTAGGTAAGCCTTATACCACGGCCCCTAGGGACAACCGTGTGAGTCGCGTCCTACACTCCCCCCATGCTTGTGAACCGCTTCACATCCACGACGAGTGGCTTGTGAACTATTTCACAAGCAGCCCCCGGTCCGGCCACGGGCCGTAAGGGTGCCCTGACCCTCGGCGGTGTGACCCAGCTCCCTTAGGGTGCCGTCGAGGAAGCGGACCACCACCCGTAGAAGAACCCCGCAGCGGCGCGGAAAGGATGGCGAAAACCCCGTGCTGATGTTGCCCGTGCTGGCGCAGGCGGAAACCGCAGGAGCGGCTGCGGCCGCGCCTGGCCTGAAGGTGTACCTGCCGCTCGTCCTGTTGTTCGTTCTCGCGGCGGCGTTCGCGCTGCTGTCCGTGCTGCTGGGCCCGATGGTCGGCCCGAGCCGGTACAACAAGGCCAAGACCTCGGCCTACGAGTGCGGGATCGAGCCCTCGCCCCAGCCGGTCGTCGGCGGCGGGCGGATGCCGGTGGCGTACTACATCACGGCGATGCTCTTCATCCTGTTCGACATCGAGATGGTGTTCCTCTACCCGTTCGCGGTGAACGCGAACGCGCTCGGTGTGTTCGGCCTGGTGGAGATCGTGCTGTTCATCGTTACGGTCGGGTTCGCGTACGCCTACGTGTGGCGGCGCGGCGGCCTGGATTGGAACTGAAGCCATGGGCCTCGAAGAGAAACTCCCCAACGGCATCCTGCTGGCCAGCCTCGAGGGCCTGGTCAACTGGGCGCGCAAGAACTCGCTCTGGCCCGCCACGTTCGGCCTCGCCTGCTGCGCGATCGAGATGATGACGGTCGGCGGCTCCCGCTACGACATCGCCCGGTTCGGCATGGAGCGGTTCAGCGCCACCCCGCGCCAGGCCGACCTGATGATCGTCGCCGGCCGGGTGACCCAGAAGATGGCCCCGGTGCTGCGCCAGATCTACGACCAGATGGCCGAGCCGCGCTGGGTGCTCGCGATGGGCGTCTGCGCCTCCTCGGGCGGCATGTTCAACAACTACGCGGTGGTGCAGGGTGTCGACCACGTCGTGCCGGTCGACATGTACCTGCCCGGCTGCCCGCCCCGGCCCGAGATGCTGCTCGACGCGATCCTCAAGCTGCACGCCAAGATCCAGGACGAGCCGCTGAACGCCCGCCGCGCCGCGATCCGCGCCGCCAGCGGGGCGCGCACCGAGCTGATCCCGTCGTCGATCAAGTACGCGAAGAAGTGAGCGACGTGCCCGAAACCCCAGAGACCGGACCGGAAACCGGCGGCGAGCAGTCCAGCGCCGAGCGCCCGGAAGGCGGCCTCGAGCCCCAGGGCGCCAACCCGGCCGCCCCCGCCGAGCCCGTCGTCTCCGGCCGCGCCCGCCAGGGCATGTTCGGCGTCACCGGCAGTGGTGACACCTCCGGCTACGGCGGCGTGCGCCTGCCCGCGTACAGCCCGGCCCCGGCCGAGCGCCCGTACGGCGGCTGGTTCGACGAGTTCGCCGACGAGTTCCTCGCCGCGCTGGCGGACAACAACGTTCCGGCGAGCGCGATCCTGCAGACCACGGTGCACCGCGACGAGATCACCTTCTACGTCGAGCGCGAGCACCTGGTGGCCATCGCCCGCACCCTGCGCGACGATCCGGGCCTGCGCTTCGAGCTGCTCAGCTCGGTGTCCGGAGTGGACTACGGCGTGGACGTGCCGCAGCGGCTGCACTCGGTCTACCACTTCACCTCGATGACCTACCGGCGCCGGATCCGGCTCGAGGTCACCCTCGACGTCGAGGACGCGCACGTGCCGTCGCTGGTCGGGCTGTACCCGACGGCGGACTGGCAGGAGCGCGAGACCTGGGACATGTTCGGCATCGTCTACGACGGCCACCCGGCGCTGACCCGGATCCTCATGCCGGACGACTGGGACGGCCACCCCCAGCGCAAGGACTACCCGCTCGGCGGGATCCCGGTCGAATACAAGGGCGCGGAGATTCCGCCGCCGGACCAGCGGAGGTCGTACTCGTGAGCATCGAAGACACCACCGAGACCGACGCCGCGGTCCCCGAGGCGGACAGCCGCGACACCACCGAAGGTCGCGTCTACACCGTTTCCGGCGGTGACTGGGACGACGTCGTCGCCGACGCGCAGCACGACGAGCGCATGGTCATCAACATGGGCCCGCAGCACCCGTCGACGCACGGCGTGCTCCGGCTCGTGCTGGAGATGGAGGGCGAGACCGTCACGCAGCTGCGTTCGGTGATCGGCTACCTGCACACCGGCATCGAGAAGAACTGCGAATACCGGACCTGGACCCAGGGCGTCACGTTCGTCACGCGGATGGACTACCTGGCGCCGCTGTCCACGGAGATGGCGTACTGCCTCGGCGTGGAGAAGCTGCTGGGCATCAAGGCCCCGCCGCGCGCGGAGCTGCTTCGCGTGATGCTGCTGGAGATCAACCGGATCGGCTCGCACCTGGTCTACATCGCGACCGGCGGCATGGAGCTCGGCGCCACCACCGCGATGACGCTCGGCTTCCGCGAGCGCGAAGAGGTGCTGCACCTGCTGGAGCACCTGACCGGCCTGCGGATGAACCACGCGTTCATCCGCCCGGGCGGGCTCGCGCAGGACATGCCGGCGGACTTCGAGGAGAAGGTCACCGAGTTCTGCAAGGTGATGGACAAGCGCCTTCCCTTGTACGACAAGCTGTTCACCGGTCAGCCGATCTGGCGCAACCGGCTCAAGGGCGTGGGCTACCTGCCGGTCGACGCGTGCCTCGCGCTCGGCGTCACCGGCCCGATCCTGCGCTCGGCCGGGCTGCCGTGGGACCTGCGCAAGACCGAGCCGTACTCGCGCTACGACGAGTTCGACTTCGACATCCCGACGTCCAACGACGCGGACTGCTGGGCCCGGTACCTGATCCGGGTCGAGGAGATGCACCAGAGCCTGCGGATCATCAAGCAGGTGCTCAAGAAGCTCGAGCCGGGCCCGGTCATGGTCGAGGACAAGAAGGTCGCGTGGCCGGCGCAGCTGTCGATCGGCAGCGACGGCATGGGCAACTCGCTCGAGCACGTCAAGAAGATCATGGGCCAGTCGATGGAATCGCTGATCCACCACTTCAAGCTCGTCACCGAGGGCTTCCACGTGCCGGCCGGCCAGGTCTACTCGCCGGTGGAGTCGCCGCGCGGGGAACTGGCCGCGCACCTGGTGTCCGACGGGGGCACCCGGCCGCTGCGCGTGCACGTGCGGGAGCCGAGTTTCGTGAACCTGCAGTCGATGCCCGCGATGGCCGAGGGCGGGCTGGTGGCCGACGTGATCGCCGCGGTCGCGTCGATCGACCCGGTGATGGGGGGAGTGGACCGATGACGAGTTCGACTGCGATGCCCGAGCCGGGGCCGCACGACGCGAAGGCGACGTACGCCGCCTCGGGCGGCGACACCGACGTGGTCGCGATCGCGCCGGATCCCGCTGTGGCCGAAGGCATCCTGGCGGATCACCCGGCCGAGGACATCTTCGGCGAGGACGTGCACGCCAAGGCGAAGGACCTGATCGCCCGCTACCCGATGTCGCGCTCGGCGCTGCTGCCGCTGCTGCACCTGGTGCAGTCCGTGCAGGGGTACGTCAGCCAAGAGGGCATCGCCTTCTGCGCCGCGCAGCTGGACCTGTCCGACGCCGAGGTCAGCGCGGTCGCGACGTTCTACACCATGTACAAGCGCCGCCCGTGCGGCGAGCACCTGGTGAGCGTCTGCACCAATACGCTGTGCGCGGCGATGGGCGGCGAGGCGATCTACAAGAAGCTCCAGACGCACCTCGGTTCCGAGGACGCGCCGCTGGGCCAGGAGGAGACGGCGGGCACGCCGGGCGAGCCGGGCTCGATCACGCTGGAGCACGCCGAGTGCCTCGCGGCCTGCGACCTGGCCCCGGTGCTGCAGGTCAACTACGAGTACTTCGACAACCAGACGCCGGAAAAGGCCGTCGCGCTGGTGGATGCGTTGCAGGCAGGCAAGAAGCCGGCCCCGACGCGCGGCGCCCCGCTCACGGACTTCAAGGGCGCGGAGCTCCAGCTCGCCGGGTTCTTCCCGGAGGACGAGGCCATCTACCGCGGTGACGTCGACGGGCCTTCGCAGGCCGTGGAAACGCTGCGCGGCGCGCAGATCGCGAACGAGCGCGGCTGGACCGCGCCGGCCACCCAGGACGTCCCGCTGCCGGTTCTGCCCGCCAAGGAAGGGGAGAAGAAGTAATGCCTGATCCCATTACTCCGGTCCTCACGAAGCGCTGGCTGTCGCCGAACTCCTGGCGCCTGGAGACCTACGAACGGCTCGAGGGCTACACCGCGGCGCGCAAGGCGCTGGCCGGCACACCCGAGCAGCTCGTCCAGGTGGTCAAGGACTCCGGCCTGCGCGGCCGCGGCGGCGCGGGCTTCCCGGCCGGCGTCAAGTGGTCGTTCATGCCGCCGAACTTCGACAAGCCGCACTACCTGGTGATCAACGCCGACGAGGGCGAGCCGGGCACCTGCAAGGACATCCCGCTGATGATGGCGGACCCGCACTCGCTGATCGAGGGCTGCATCATCGCCTCGTACGCGATGCGCTCGAACCACTGCTTCATCTACGTCCGCGGCGAGGCGCTGCACTGCATCCGCCGGCTCAACGCGGCGGCGCGCGAGGCGTACCAGGCCGGGTACCTGGGTAAGGACATCTTCGGCACCGGCTACGACCTCGAGCTGACCGTGCACGCCGGTGCCGGCGCGTACATCTGCGGCGAGGAAACCGCGCTGCTCGACTCGCTCGAAGGCCGTCGCGGCCAGCCCCGGCTCAAGCCGCCGTTCCCGGCCGCCGCGGGCCTGTACGCCGCGCCGACCACGGTGAACAACGTCGAGACGATCGCCTCCGCGCCGTTCATCGTGAACGCCGGCTCGGCCTGGTTCCGCGAGATGGGCCGCGAGAAGTCACCCGGCCCGAAGATCTACTCGATCTCCGGCCACGTCGAGAAGCCCGGCCAGTACGAGTGCCCGCTCGGCACCACGCTGCGCGAGCTGCTGGAGCTGGCGGGCGGCATGAAGGACGGCATCCCGCTCAAGTTCTGGACCCCGGGCGGCTCGTCCACGCCGATGTTCACCGCCGAGCACCTCGACACTCCGCTCGACTTCGAGGGCGCGGCCGAGGCCGGCTCGATGCTCGGCACCACCGCGGTGCAGGTCTTCAACGAGACCGTTTCCGTGCCGTGGGCCGTGATGAAGTGGACCCAGTTCTACGAGCACGAGTCCTGCGGCAAGTGCACGCCGTGCCGCGAGGGCACGTACTGGCTCGCGCAGATCCTGGAGCGCATGGTGGAGGGCCACGGCACCGCCGAGGACATCGACACCCTGCTGGACGTCTGCGACAACATCCTCGGCCGTTCGTTCTGCGCGCTGGGCGACGGCGCGGTGTCGCCGATCCAGAGCGGGATCAAGTACTTCCGCGAGGAGTTCCTCGCGCTGTGCGAGAAGAACAAGGCCGCCCAGCCCGAATTGGTGGGAGCACAGGCATGACGATCGCCCCCGACAAGCCGGCGACCCAGGAGACCCCGGTCCCCGAAGGTCACGTGAAGCTGATCATCGACGGTGAAGAGGTCATCGCGCCCAAGGGCGAGCTGCTGATCCGCACCGCCGAGCGGCTCGGCACGGTCATCCCGCGGTTCTGCGACCACCCGCTGCTCGACCCGGCCGGCGCCTGCCGCCAGTGCCTGGTCGAGGTGGAGATGGGCGGCCGGCCGATGCCGAAGCCGCAGGCCTCCTGCACCATGACGGTCGCCGACGGCATGGTGGTCAAGACCCAGCTGACCTCGGCCGTCGCGGACAAGGCCCAGCACGGCGTGATGGAGCTGCTGCTCATCAACCACCCGCTGGACTGCCCGATCTGCGACAAGGGCGGCGAGTGCCCGCTGCAGAACCAGGCTCTGGCCCACGGCCGCACGGAATCGCGGTTCGTCGACACCAAGCGCACGTTCCCGAAGCCGCTGCCGATCTCCTCGCAGGTGCTGCTGGACCGGGAGCGCTGCGTGCTCTGCCAGCGCTGCACGCGGTTCTCCGCGCAGATCGCCGGCGACCCGTTCATCGAGCTGCTCGAACGCGGCGCGCACCAGCAGATCGGCACCGCCGAGACCGCGGACGTGCTGGACCTGGCCTCGCGCACCACTTCGGGCCAGCCGTTCCAGAGTTACTTCTCCGGCAACGTCATCCAGATCTGCCCGGTGGGCGCGCTGACCAGCGCGGCGTACCGGTTCCGGTCGCGGCCGTTCGACCTGGTGTCGGCGCCGGGGGTGTGCGAGCACTGCTCGTCCGGCTGTGCCGAGCGCACCGACTTCCGCCGCGGCAAGGTGCAGCGCAAGCTGGCCGGCGACGACCCGGAGGTGAACGAGGAGTGGCTGTGCGACAAGGGCCGCTTCGGCTTCCGCTACGTGCAGGCCGGTGACCGCATCCGCCGCCCGCTGGTCCGCAACGCGGCCGGCGAGCTGGAAGAGGCCTCCTGGACCGACGCGCTGCGCACCGCCGCCGAGGGCCTCGCGAAGGCCCGTGACGGCAAGGGCGCCGGCGTGCTCACCGGCGGCCGGCTGACCACCGAGGACGCGTACGCGTACGCCAAGTTCGCGCGGATCGCGTTGCGCACCAACGACATCGACTTCCGCGCCCGCGCGCACTCGGCCGAGGAGCTGGCGTTCCTCACCTCGAACGTGCTGGGCACCACGCCGGAGAACGGCGTCACCTTCGGCGAGATCGAAACGGCCCGCACGGTCCTGTGCGTGGCCTTCGAGCCGGAGGACGAGGCGCCGATCGTGTTCCTGCGGCTGCGCAAGGCGGCCCGCAAGAACCGCACCCGGGTGCTCCACTTAGGACAGTGGACGACCTCCTCGGTCCGCAAGACCTTCGGTGAGCTGCTGGCCTGCGTGCCGGGTGGCGAGGCCGCAGCGGTCGACGGCATCGCGCAGCACGCGGCCGACGTCGATGCCGCGCTCAGCGCCGAGGGCGCGGTGATCCTGGTCGGCGAGCGCGCCGCCGAGGTCCCGGGTCTGTTCTCCGCACTGCGCCGGCTCACCGAGCGCACGGGCGCGCGGCTCGCGTGGATCCCGCGCCGGGCCGGCGAACGCGGCGCGCTGGAGGCCGGCTGCGCGCCGACGCTCCTGCCGGGCGGCCGTTCCGCCGAAGATGCCGACGCCCGCGCCGAGGTCGAAAAGCTTTGGGGCGTCACGCTTCCCGCCCAGGCGGGCCGCGACACCACGGGCATCCTCGAGGCCGCGTCCGGGCAGCAGCTCGACGCGCTGCTGGTCGGCGGCGTCGACCCGAACGACCTGCCCGACCCGGACCTGGCCCGGCGCGCGCTGGACAACGCCGGCTTCGTGGTCAGCCTGGAGCTGCGGGCGGGCGAGGTGACCGAGCGGGCCGACGTGGTCCTGCCGATCGCGCCGACGGTGGAGAAGGCGGGCAGCTTCCTCAACTGGGAGGGCCGCCACCGCCCGTTCGACATCACGCTCGAAGGCACCGGCGCACTGGCCGACAGCCGGGTGCTCGACACCCTCGCGGTCGAGATGGACGCGGACCTGTTCACGCAGACCCCGGCCGCCGCGGCGGCCGACTTCGCCAAGCTGGGAGAGTCCCTGAAGGCCACCTTCAGGGACCCAGATGCCCTCAAGGTGGCCTTCAGGGCGAGCGAGCCGGGGGCGGGCCAGGCGTTGCTGTCCACCTGGCGGCAGCTGATCGACAACGGCTCGCTGCAGGACGACGAGCCGCACCTCAAGGGCACGCAGCGCGAGCCCGTCGCCCGCCTCTCGGCGAAGACGGCCGAGGGCCTCGGCGGCACCGTCCGCGTGTCGACCGAGCGCGGCGCGATCACGCTGCCGGTCGAGGTCGCCGACCTGCCCGACGGAGTCGTCTGGCTCCCGGGCAACTCCGACGGCTCCGCCGTCCGCGCCGCTCTCGGCGCGGGCCACGGCGCGCTGGTGCAGATCTCCGGAGGTGAACAGTGAGCCCTCAGCTCACGCCGTTCCTGGACCAGATGCCGGACGCCGCCGAGCGGGCTCGCCTGCTCGCCGACGACCCGTGGTGGCTGATCCTGATCAAGGCCGTGGTCATCCTGCTGATCGGGCCGATCCTGACGATCTTCCTGATCGTCTGGGAGCGCAAGGCGGTCGGCCGGATGCAGAACCGGCCCGGCCCCAACCGGGTCGGCCCCGGCGGGTACCTGCAGTCGCTGGCCGACGCGATCAAGCTCCCGTTCAAGGAGCAGATCATCCCGGACACCGCCGACCGCAAGGTGTACTTCCTCGCCCCGGTGCTCGCCGCCGTGCCCGCGCTGATCGCGCTGTCCGCGATCCCGTTCGGGCCGGTGGTCTCGATCTTCGGCCAGCAGACCACGCTGCAGCTGGTCGACCTGCCGGTGGGCGTGCTGGTGATCCTGGCCTGCTCGTCCATCGGCGTGTACGGCATCGTGCTGGCCGGCTGGGCCTCGGGCTCGCCGTACCCGCTGCTGGGCGCGCTGCGCTCGACCGCCCAGGTGATCTCCTACGAGATCGCGATGGGCCTGTCGATCGTCGCGGTGATCCTCTACTCGGGCACGCTGTCCACCTCCGGGATCGTCGACGCGCAGGCCCACGGCTGGTACTTCTACATGCTCATCCCGAGCTTCGTGATCTACCTGATCTCGATGGTCGGCGAGACCAACCGCGCGCCGTTCGACCTCGCCGAGGCCGAGTCGGAGCTGGTCGGCGGCTTCCACACCGAGTACAGCTCGATGAAGTTCGCGATGTTCTTCCTCGCCGAGTACGTCAACATGGTGATCGTCTCGGCCTTCTGCACCACGCTGTTCCTCGGCGGCTGGCGCTTCCCGTTCGTCGGTGAAGACTCGGCGCTGAACCAGAACTGGTGGCCGATGCTCTGGTTCTTCGCGAAGACCTTCGTCCTCCTGTTCTGCTTCATCTGGCTGCGCGGCACGCTGCCGCGCATGCGCTACGACCAGTTCATGCGCCTGGGCTGGAAGGTGCTGGTGCCGGTCAACCTGGTCTGGATCGTCGTGGTGGTCGCCATCAAGACCGTCCAGTGGAGCTGGCCGCAGATCCTGGTCGGGGTCGGCATCGTCCTGGTCGTGCTGGTGCTGCTGAGCCTGGCGCTGCCGGAGAAGAAGGTGCCGAACGACGACTACGTGCCGATCACCGGCGGCGGGCACCCGCTGCCGCCGCTGGACCTGAAGGTCCCCGAGAGCACCCCGCGCCGCAAGGCGCTGGCCAAGGCGGAGGCGAGGGCCGCCCGGCGGGCCCCGGCCGCCGTCGGCACCGCGGCAAAGGAAGGGGCGGAAGATGGCCAAGACTGACTTCCTCAATCCCATCAAGGGTTTCGGCGTCACCTTCGCGATGATGTTCAAGAAGGTCGCCACCGAGGAGTACCCGGAGGCCGGTGCCCCGGCCGCGCCGCGGTACCACGGGCGCCACCAGCTCAACCGGCACCCGGACGGGCTGGAGAAGTGCGTCGGCTGCGAGCTGTGCGCCTGGGCGTGCCCGGCCGACGCGATCTTCGTCGAGGGCGGCGACAACACCGAGGAGGCGCGGTTCTCCCCGGGTGAGCGCTACGGCGCGGACTACCAGATCAACTACCTGCGCTGCATCGGCTGCGGGTTGTGCATCGAGGCCTGCCCGACCCGGTCCCTGACGATGATCAACTTCTACGAGATGGCGGACGACGACCGCCAGCGGCTGATCTACACCAAGGAAGACCTGCTCGCCCCGCTGCTGCCCGGCATGGAGCAGCCGCCGCACCCGATGCGCCTGGGCGAGAACGAGCAGGACTACTACGTGAACGGCCCTGAGCTGGCGAAGCAGCAGGAGGGCAAGCAATGATCACGGCTCTCCTCGCGCAGGCGCCCGCCGCCGCGGACGGTTCGGTCTCGGTCGGCGAGGCCATCGCGTTCTGGATCCTCGGCCCGCTCTGCCTGCTCGGCGCGCTGGGCATGATCTTCTCCCGCAACGCCGTGCACTCGGCGCTGTGGCTGGTGCTCACGATGCTGAGCCTGGGCGCGCTCTACATGACGCAGTCCGCGCCGTTCCTCGGGTTCACGCAGATCATCGTCTACACCGGCGCGATCATGATGCTGTTCCTGTTCGTGCTGATGCTGGTCGGGCGGGAGAGCTCCGACTCGGTGGTCGAGGTCCTGCGCGGGCAGCGGATGGCGGCCACCCTGCTCGGCATCGGGCTCGCCGCGCTGATCGCGGCCGGCCTGTTCCGCTCGCTGGTGAACGTGACCCCGGCCGCGCCACTCGACCCGTACACCCCGGCCGGCGGCGCCGCGGGCGGGCTGGGCCGGCTCATCTTCACCCAGTACCTGTTCCCGTTCGAGCTGACCTCGGCGCTGCTGATCACCGCCGCGCTCGGCGCGATGGTGCTCGCCTTCACCGACCGGCATGCCAAGGGCGGCAAGCTCTCCCAGCGCGAGCTGGTGGTCATGCGCTTCCGCGGCGAGCACGACCGCCCGTCGCCGCTGCCCGGCCCGGGCGTGTTCGCCACGGCCAACTCCGTGGCCACCCCGGCCCTGCTGCCGGACGGCACGATCGCCCCCGAGTCGCTCTCGGCGATCATCGAGTCCACCTCGGCCGTGCAGCTCCTGCGCGACCGCAAGCTCGTCGCCGACGAGGGCCCGAAGCCGGACGCGCACGCGCTGGTCGGCGCCGAGTCCGAAGCCGGCGCGGAAGAGGAAGGGGAAGGCAAGTGACCCCGACCTACTACCTGCTGCTGTCGGCGTTGCTGTTCGCCATCGGCGCCGTGGGCGTCCTGGTCCGCCGGAACGCGATCGTGGTGTTCATGTGCATCGAGCTGATGCTGAACTCGGTGAACCTCACCCTGGTCACGTTCGCCCGGATCAACGGCGGGCTCGACGGCCAGGTGATGGCGTTCTTCGTGATGGTCGTGGCCGCCGCCGAAGTCGTGGTGGGCCTGGCGATCATCATGTCGATCTTCCGCACCCGGCGCTCGGCCTCGGTCGACGACACCAACCTGCTGAAGTACTGAGAGGGCGAGTGTGACCGCATCATCGTGGCTGCTGGTGGCCCTGCCGGCCCTCGGCGCCCTGATCCTGCTGCTGGCCGGGAAGCGTTCGAAGGCGTGGGGGCACCTGCTCGGCACCGCCACCGTCGTCGCCGCCTTCGTCTACGGCCTGATCCTGTTCTTCGGCTTCGACGGCAAATCCACTGTGGACACCAAGCTGTTCTCGTGGATCCCGGTCGGGCAGCTCCAGGTGGACTTCGGGCTGCGCATCGACGCGCTGTCGCTGACGTTCGTGCTGCTGATCACCGGCGTCGGCATGCTGATCCACTTCTACTCGATCGGCTACATGGCCGACGACGAGGGCAGGCACCGCTTCTTCGCGTACCTGAACCTCTTCGTCGCCTCGATGCTGATCCTGGTGCTGGGCAACAGCTTCGTGACGCTGTACCTCGGCTGGGAGGGGGTGGGCCTCGCGTCCTACCTGCTCATCGGCTGGTACCAGGACCGCCCGTCCGCGGCCACCGCGGCGAAGAAGGCGTTCCTGATGAACCGCGTCGGCGACGTCGGGCTGGCGCTGGCGATCTTCCTGATGTTCAAGTACGTCGGGTCCACCGGCTACGCGCAGGTCTTCGACGGCGTCGCGAGCGGCAAGATCCCGTCAGGCGCGATCACCGCGATCGCGATCCTGCTGCTGCTGGGCGCCTGCGGTAAGTCGGGCCAGTTCCCGCTCCAGGCCTGGCTGCCGGACGCGATGGAGGGCCCGACCCCGGTCTCGGCCCTGATCCACGCGGCGACGATGGTCACCGCCGGGGTCTACCTGGTCGCCCGCTCCAACGTCATCTTCAGCCAGACGCCGGACGGCCGCCTGGTCGTGACGCTGGTCGGGGCGGTGACCCTGCTGCTCGGGTCCATCGTCGGCTGCGCCTACGACGACATCAAGAAAGTGCTCGCCTACTCCACGGTCAGCCAGATCGGCTACATGATGCTGGCCGTGGGCCTCGGCCCGGGCATCTACGCGCTGGGCATCATGCACCTGGTCGCGCACGGCTTCTTCAAGGCCGGGCTCTTCCTCGGGGCCGGCTCGGTCATGCACGGCATGAACGACGAGGTCGACATGCGCAAGTTCGGCGGCCTGGCCAAGAAGATGCCGATCACCTTCGTCACCTTCGGCCTCGGCTACCTCGCGCTGATCGGCTTCCCGTTCCTCTCGGGCTACTACACGAAGGACGCGATCATCGAGGCCGCGTTCGGCCAGGAGGCCTGGCGCGGCTGGGTGTTCGGGCTGGCCACGGTCATCGGCGCCGGGCTCACCGCGTTCTACATGACCCGCCTGATGATGATGACGTTCTTCGGCAAGTCGCGCTGGAAGACGATCAAGAGCACCGACGGGCGCGAGTTCCACCCGCACGAGTCCAAGCCGGTGATGTGGATCCCGATGGTGATCCTGGCGGCCGGCTCGGTCGGCGCGGGCGCGTTCTTCGCCATCGGCAACCGGTTCGTGGACTGGCTCGCCCCGACCGTCGGCCAGTTCCACGAGGCCGAGCACACGCCGATCTCGGCGTCGCTGGTCCCGTGGCTGACCCTCGCGCTGGCCCTGATCGGCGCCGTGATCGCGGTCCTGGTCTTCCGGCCCAGCGCCGACATCCCGGTCGAACGCCCCGAGCGCGTCTCGTGGCCGATCCGGGCGGCGCGCAAGGACCTGTACGGCAACGCCATCAACGAGACGCTGGTCGCCCGCCCGGGCACCTGGCTCGCGCGGGCGCTGGTGTACGTCGACAACCGGGGGGTGGACGGGGCGGTCAACGGCCTCGCCGCGGCCCTCGGCGGCGGGTCCGGCCGGTTGCGGCGCCTGCAGACCGGGTTCGTCCGGTCGTACGCGCTGTCCATGCTCGGCGGCACGTTCCTGCTTCTCGCGGCCCTTCTGCTGGTGAGGTTCTCCTGACATGACTTGGCTTCTGGCGCTCATCCTGCTGCCGCTGGCCGGCTCGCTGGTGCTGGCGTTCCTGAAGGGGAACGACCGCGCCGCGATGGCCACCGCGCTGGTCGTGTCCATTGTGGAGTTCTTGCTGATCATCCCGTTCTGGGCGAGCTACTCGCCCTCGGGGGACCGGATCCAGCAGGCGACCACGATGGACTGGATCCCCAGCTTCGGCATCCACATCTCGTTCGGCACCGACGGCATCTCGCTGATCATGATCGCGGTGATCGCCCTGCTGGTGCCGATCGTGGTCGGCGGCCTCGGCCTCACCGACAAGCTCCCGGCCGGCCGCAGCGCCGGCGGGTTCCTGTCGCTGATCCTGCTGCAGGAGGCCATCACCATCGGCGTCTTCGCGGCGACCGACGTGTTCCTGTTCTACGTGCTGTTCGAGATCATGCTGATCCCGATGTACTTCCTGATCGGCGGCTACGGCGGCGCGAACCGGCAGTACGCGGCGGTGAAGTTCTTCCTGTACTCCTTCCTCGGCGGCCTGATCATGCTGGCCTCGGCGATCGGCGCGTACTCGCTGGCGTCGGACAAGCTGGGCAAGGGCACGTTCGACTGGGCCACCCTGGTCACCGTGGTGCGGGACGCGCCGACCGGCACGCAGATCTGGCTGTTCTTCGGCTTCTTCCTGGCCTTCGCGATCAAGGCACCGCTAGTGCCGTTCCACACCTGGCTGCCGGACGCGGCGGGGCAGGCGCCGATCGGCGTCGCCGTGCTGCTGGTCGGCGTGCTGGACAAGGTCGGCACGTTCGGCTTCCTGCGCTACCTGCTGCCGATGTTCCCCGCGGCGAGCAAGACGCTGGCGCCGCTGGTGCTGGTCCTGTCGGTGATCGGCGTGGTCTACGGCTCGATCCTGGCCGCCGGGCAGTCGGACATGAAGCGGTTCCTCGCCTACGTCTCGATCGCCCACTTCGGCTTCATCGCGCTGGGCATCTTCACCTTCAACGAGCAGGCGATGGTCGGCTCGGTGTCGTACATGCTCAACCACAGCCTCTCCACCGGCATGCTGATCGTGGTGGTCGGCCTGATCATCCGGCGCGGCGGCTCCACCCGGATCTCGGACTACGGCGGGATGGCCAAGCTGACCCCGCTGCTCGGCGGGATGCTGCTGATCGCCGGCCTGTCCGCGCTGTCGCTGCCGGGCACCAACTCGTTCGTGAGCGAGTTCCTGGTGCTGCTGGGGTCCTTTGTGGACCACCCGGTGTACACGATCATCGCGACGGTCGGCATGGTGCTGGCCGCGGCCTACGTGCTCTGGCTCTACCAGCGGATCATGCAGGGCCCGGTGCGCGGTGACGCGCTGCTCTCGCCAGCCTCGTCCACTCCGGGCGGCGTGGAGTCGGGCGGCTCGGTCGCCACCGCGGTCGCGCAGGAGACCGGCGTGAAGAAGGCCGTCAAGGACCTCGGGGCACGGGAGATCGCGATCCTCGCCCCGCTGGTCATCCTGATCATCGGGCTGGGCTTCTACCCCAAGCCGGTGCTCGACACGATCACCCCGTCGGTGCAGGCGACCCTGTCTGCCGTGCAGGGAGGCAAGTAAACCGTGCTCGACATGTTCCTGGCGCAAGCGCCACAGCCGTTGCCGACGCCTTCGATCGACTACGCGGCCGTGCTGCCGATGCTGATCGTCCTCGGCATGGCCTGTGTGGGCGTGCTGGTGGAGGCGTTCGCGCCGAAGGCGGTCCGGTGGGGGATCCAGGTGACGATCTCCGTCATCGCGATCCTCGCGGCCGGGGTCTCGCTGATCCTGTACGCCACCGGCAGCTCGCCGAAGGCCGGGCTGACCACGTTCGCCGGCGCCATCTCGGTGGACCGGCCCTCGCTGTTCCTCTGGGGCACGCTGCTGCTGCTCTCGCTCGGCGCGGTGTTCCTGATCGCGGAGCGGAAGGTGGAGCCGGGCGGCGCGTTCGTCGCGCAGGCGGCGATCAGCCCCGGCACCGTGCAGGACCGCGCGCAGGCCGGCCCGACCACGGCGTCGCAGACCGAGGTGTTCCCGCTGACGCTGTTCGCCCTCGGCGGCATGATGGCGTTCTGCGCGGCCAACGACCTGCTGACCATGTTCATCGCCCTCGAGGTGCTGAGCCTGCCGCTGTACCTGATGTGCGGCCTGGCCCGGCGGCGCCGGCTGATCTCACAGGAGTCGGCGGTCAAGTACTTCCTGCTCGGCGCGTTCTCCTCGGCGTTTTTCCTCTACGGCCTCGCACTGCTGTACGGCTACGCGAACTCCGTGAAGCTCGCCGACATCGCCAACGCCGCGGCCGGCTCGGACCGCTCGGACACGCTGCTGTTCGCCGGCCTCGGCCTGCTGGTGGTGGGCCTGCTGTTCAAGGGCTCGGTCGGCCCGTTCCACACCTGGACGCCGGACGTCTACCAGGGCGCCCCGACTCCGGTCACCGCGTTCATGGCGGCCTGCACGAAGGTGGCCGCGTTCGGCGGGATCCTGCGCGTGCTGTCGGTCGCGTTCTCCTCGACCAGCTGGGAATGGCGCGGCGTGCTGTGGGCCGTGGCGATCATCTCGATGCTGATCGGCGCGGTGCTGGGCCTGACCCAGACCGACGTGAAGCGCATGATCGCGTACTCCTCGATCGCGCACGCGGGCTTCCTGCTCGTCGGCGCCATCGCGATGACCGAGAACGGCCTGTCCAGCACCCTGTTCTACCTGCTGGCGTACGGCTTCACGACGCTCGCGGCGTTCGGCGTGATCAGCCTGGTCCGCGACGGCAGCGGGGAGGCCACGCACCTGTCCGCCTGGGCGGGCCTCGCCAAACGCTCGCCGGTGCTGGCCGGGGTGTTCACGTTCTTGTTGCTGGCGCTGGCCGGCATACCGTTGACCAGCGGGTTCGTCGGCAAGTTCGTGGTCTTCTCGGCCGCGCTGTCCGACGGCATGGCCCCGCTGGTGGTGGTGGCGCTGGTGTTCAGCGCGGTGGCCGCGTTCTTCTACTTGCGCGTGATCGTGCTGATGTACTTCTCCGAGCCGGCCGCGGACGGGCCCACGGTCACGGTGCCCGGCGGGTTCACCACGGCGGCCATCACGCTCGGCGTGGTGGTGACGTTGGTGCTCGGCGTGGTTCCGGCGTTCGCGCTGAACTGGGCCTCTTCGGGCGGGTTCGCCTCGTAGGACTCGTGAGTGTTTATGACGGTTCTAACCGTCATAAACACTCACGAGTACTTGGGCTTACGGCGTGGGTGAGCAGGCGGTGCGCCCGACGGTCACCGAGCCCGTGATGCCGGACGCCGGCAGGAAGTCGAACCGCAGCATGGTGAGGCTGATGCTGCCGTCGCCGGGCAGGGTCTGGGCGTTGAAGACCGCGTTGGCGAGCACGGTGCCGTTCGTCTTGGTCAGCGGCTTGGTGTAGTTCGCCGGCATCGGCGAGGGCAGGCCGCTGATGCCGCCGAGCCCGCTGAACGTCCAGTTCGCGTTGGTCTGGGTTTGCGTCGCGGTGCAGGTGACGGTGTACGAGGACAGCCGCACGCGCGGCCCGCCCGCGCTGACGAGCGCGGAGAGCTCGAAGTTCTTCCCGTTGGCCGTCGACGTGGTGGTGGTGAGGTCGTTGCCCGGGTCGGTCACCGTGGTGTCACAGGTGGTCGAGCCGCCGCCGAAGGTCAGCCCGGTCTTGGTGACCGGTGAGGCCGTCGCGCTGGTCGGTCCTTCGACCGCGCAGGGAGCGAGGGTCGGGACGGTGACTGTGGTGGAGCCCTTGGTGAATCCGGCTTCGCCGAGATCGGCCGTGCCGGCCGCGGTGGCTGGTGCCTTTGCTGTGGCTTGTGTTGACGATGTTGCTGCGCTGGCTGCTGCGCCCGTCGGCGTGCCCGCCTGGGCCGTCCCCACGCCGGCGAAAACCCCACCGGCCACCAGCACCGCACCGACGAGCCCGGCCCGCCTGACGATGGTGTTACGCATGCGCTGTCCTCCTTACAACCCCGGGAGACCTGTCGGGACCGGCAGCTCTTCCACTGACTGAATATCCGCGCGCCCGATTCGCCCGTTGCGCCACGCCGCGGTGATCACTCGTCTGCGCGCGGTGATCAACCCGTTCGTGGCTCCGGTGCCCGTCCGGCAGGCTCGTGTGCCGGGAGGAATCATGAAGACAGTCCAAGGGTTCTTTCGGTCGGCTCCGCTGTGGCGTCTCTGCGTGGCTTGGTCGCGGTGGAACCACAGGTTTCTGACCAGCCCTCGGCCGTGGAAGCAGATGGTCCGCTCTGGCCTCACCGCCGACGAGGCCAGAGCGGGGTGGGACACAGCGGCCACCTCATTGGTGCCGATGCTGCACGGCTGGCTCTTCACCATGGCGTTCATCGTCGGCTGGGACCTCGCGTTCGAAGCCGTTTGGACGCTCTGGCGCAACCGCTGGGTTTTCTATCTGAACGCCGTCCCGATCGCGCTCGCCATCCCTGTGCTGGTGATCGTCTTGTGCCGCGTGGCCGGACGTCGAACGGCGCCGGAACGGCTGCTCGGCCGGGTGCAGGCGGCAGTTTCGGCACTGCGGCCCCCGATCATCCCACGACGTCGGAGGCGCCCTGGACAGCCTGGCCGCTGGTTCGCGCTGAGTCGCCTGCGGGCGCGGCAGCGGCGCAGGCTGAAGACGCTCGCGTGGCAGATAGACGGCGATCTTGCCCTGCTGGCGGGCTACCCCCGCAGGCATCGGGATCCTGGTCGCAGCCTCGGCAAGGTGCTTGTGTGGGCCGCGGATGGTCTCGACCAGGCCGACCGGACGGAGCTGGCTATCCGCTTGTGCAATGACGTGGTGCGCCACGTCGTATCCGGACAGCCCTGGCCAGTTCCGATCGATGGTTGGGACCCTGCGGGGCAACCACCGGTCAAGTGGAGGTTCGTCGATTTCATGACCGGCCTCAGGCGGTTGGTACCGGCGATCGCTCTCCCGGTGGTTACGGCGGTACTGGTCACTCTGGCCACGGGGGTACTGAAATAGGACCGATGTCATGTTCGTCACCGTTTCCCCTGGACAGCGGGTAAACCGGGTACCTGGGGTAACCACTACCCTGAAAGCAGAAAACCCGACCGGCGCATGAGAGAGCGGAGCCGACGTGTCTGTGTCTTCACCACCCCCGGGGGCGGGACCCGCCGCTGCTCGGGATGGCGCTGTCGAGGACCTGCGCGCGACCGTCGGGCTGCAGATCGAGGACGAGCAGCTGCTCAGGGCCATCGCGGGCGGGCTCGCGGAGGTGGAGACGATGCTGCGCGACGTCGTCAAGAGCGACGTGCAGGCGGTCCACGACGCGGCGTTGCACCTGGTCGAGGCGGGGGGCAAACGTTTTCGTCCCCTGTTCACGCTGCTGTCCTCGCAGTTCGGGCCCAAGCAGGGTGGGGAGCAGGTGCTCATCGCCGCCGCCGCGGTGGAGCTGGTGCACCTCGCGACGCTGTACCACGACGACGTGATGGACGAGGCGACCATGCGGCGGGGCGCGGAGAGCGTCAACGCCCGCTGGGACAACACCGTCGCCATCCTGACCGGCGACTTCCTGTTCGCGCACGCCTCGCGGCTGGTCGCGGACCTGGGCACCGACGCGGCGCGGATCATCGCCGAGACGTTCGGCGAGCTGGTCACCGGGCAGATGCGCGAGACGGTCGGGCCTGGGCCCGGCGACGACCCGGTCGAGCACTACCTCACCGTGATCGCGCAGAAGACCGGTTCGCTGATCGCGACGTCCGGCCGGTTCGGCGGGATGATGTCCGGCGCCGAGGAGGACCACGTCCAGGCGCTGCGCCGGTTCGGCGACATCGTGGGCACCGCGTTCCAGATCTCCGACGACATCATCGACATCGCTTCGCCGTCGGACGAGCTGGGCAAGGCCCAGGGCACGGACCTGCGTGAAGGCGTCCGCACCCTGCCCATGCTGTACGCGCTGGCCGACCCGGACACCGACCCGCGCCTGATCGAGCTGCTGGCCGGCCCCATCACCGAGGACGAGCTGGTCGAGGAGGCCTTGGAGCTGCTGCGCCGTTCCAGTGGCCTCGAACGCGCGCGCGTCACCCTTTCCGACTACGCTTCGCGGGCACGTTCCGAGCTCGCAGCGCTGCCCGCTTCCCCCGCGCGGAATGCCTGCGAGTCGGTCGCCGACTACATGGTCGCGCGCACGCACTAAAGGGGCAGGGAAGATGTCCATTTTCGGACAGGTTTGGCTGTGGAGCCTGTTGGCGTTTTTCGTCGGGGTGCTCCTCACGTGGCTGGTGCTGGTATTGCCCGCCCGCAAGCGCACCCGCGAGCTGGAGGCCGCGCTGACCGCGGCCCACGCCGAGTCGGCCCGGACCCCGGCCAACGCCGGGGCGCTGGCGGGCGGCACCGCACTGCTTTCGCCGGTGGACGAGGAAGACGACTTCTCCCCGGCCGAGCCGGCCGCGGCGCCCTCGTGGGCCCGTGAGCAGTCGCCCACCGAGCTGATCCACCGGGCCGAGCCGGAGCCCGAGCCCGCCGCCGTCGAAAGCCGGCTCGGCGGGTTCGAGCCGGAGGCCGAATACGAGGCGGAGTACCGCACCGCGGCCGAGCCGGCCGTCAGTCAGACCACTGTGGACGAAGAGCGGACGCCGGAACGGCCCCACGAAAGGGAATCCGAACCGGCCACGCGGCAGATCGACGGGTCCGTCTACCGCGCCGCCGCCACCGAGTACCTCAGCCCGGTCTCCCACAGCCTGGAGCCGGACTACGCCGAATCGGCCAGTGGCTACGAAGCCGACCGCCTCGACGAGTTCGCCGACACCGGCCGCGGCAGCTTCCAGGAGGTCGGGCAGCGCGCCGGCCACCGCGAGGAGGAAGACGCTTTCGCGGGTTCCGCCGGCCGTCACCTGGAAGCCGAGGGCGGCCACCACGCCGCCGAGACGACGTCCATGTTCACGCGGCCCGAGCCCGAAGCCGAGGAGTCCTTCTCGAATCGGCTGGAGCCGGCGGGCGACGCCGAGGCCGGATCGTCGTTCGGACAGCTGGGAACCCACGACGCCGAGGCGGGTTCGTCGTTCGGCAGCCTGGAGCCGGAAGCCGAGGCCGGGTCGTCGTTCGGGCAGCTGGAACCGCAGGCCGAAGTGGACTTCGGCCACCTGCCGGAGGCCGAGCCCGCCCGCCCGCAGGAGTCCGAATCGGACTTCGGCCGGGCGCCGGAATCCGAGGACGAGCAGGTTTCGCTGTTCCAGCCCGCGAAGGCCACCGACCCGAAGCCCGAGCCGGCCTGGTTCGAGCACGGGGACGACGTGACGCCGGACCGCTCGCCGTTCGAAGAGCCGGCCGGCGGGGACTTCCTCGACGAGCAGTCGTCCACCGAGCACCTGATCCCCTCGGCCGAACGCGCCGCGGAGCCTTCCGAGCACAGGGGCGGTGACCTCGTGGCCGGGGACGAGCCGATCGACTCCACTCAGGTCCTGCCCAAGCGCCAGCCGCGGGAGGCGCCGCGGGGCGGGTTCGAGCCGCCGCGGCCGATCCAGCCGTCGATGCGGCCGGTCGAGCGCCGGGAGCCGGAGCTGGCGGGCACGCAGAGCGGTTCGCTGTTCGAGCCCTCGGTGCAGCCGAACCAGCAGGGCGGCGCCGCGCCGTTGAACGCGCCCGAGCCGCCGCCCGCGCGGCAGGTCACCGAGGACGCCGTGCCGCCCGGCCCGTTCGGCCCCGGCTCGGCCATGCCCCGTCCAGGTGGCGGAAGGCCGTCGGACGGCTTCGCGGTGAAGGCGAGCGTCACGGCGCTGCGGTACTGCACCGAGGAGTCCCCGCAGTTCCCGCGCATGGTCGCCGAGGTCTGGTTCCGCACCTCGGCCGACGCAGAGCGGGTCGGGTTCCGGCCGCTCTCCTGACCGAATGACAAAAGTCCACATCGGACCCAAGAAAAGGGCCACCGCCCGGAAACCGAGCGGTGGCCCTTTCTCTGTCCATTCAGGTCAGACGACGGTCCACGTGTCCTTGCCGCGCAACAGACCCTGCAGGTCCGGCTTGCGGGCCGCGCGGGCCTGCTCGACCTGGGCGCGGGCGCCGTCGTCGTAGGTGGGCCGCTCGACCTGGCGCAGGATGCCGATCGGGGTGTGCGTCAGGTTCTGGTCGCCCAGGCGCGAGAGCGCGAACGAGTAGGTGGTGTCCGCGATCGACGGGTCGTGGACCACGAGGTTGTCCTCGCCGATGTCGCTGACCTTGCCGATGTCCAGACCACCCCAGTCGCCGCGGCGGACGCCGAACTCGCCCTCGGGGCCGAACCGGATCGGCTCGCCGGCCTTCAGCGGGATCAGCCGCTGGGCCGCCTCGTCCTTGTCCTTCAGCACGTCGAAGGCGCCGTCGTTGAAGATCGGGCAGTTCTGGTAGATCTCGACCAGCGCCGAACCACGGTGCTCGGCCGCGGCCTGCAGCACCTCGGTGAGGCCCTTGCGGTCGGAGTCCAGCGCGCGCCCGACGAACGAGGCCTCGGCACCGATCGCGAGCGAAAGCGGGTTGAACGGCGAGTCCAGCGAGCCCATCGGGGTCGACTTGGTGACCATGCCCTGCCCGGAGGTGGGCGAGTACTGGCCCTTGGTCAGCCCGTAGATCCGGTTGTTGAACAGCAGGATCTTGATGTTCACGTTGCGGCGCAGCGCGTGGATCAGGTGGTTGCCGCCGATGGACAGCGCGTCGCCGTCACCGGTGACGACCCACACCGACAGGTCCGGGCGGGTGGTGGCCAGCCCGGTCGCGATCGACGGCGCGCGGCCGTGGATCGAGTGCATGCCGTAGGTGTTGAGGTAGTACGGGAACCGCGACGAGCAGCCGATGCCGGAGACGAACACGATGTTCTCGCGCTTGAGCCCCAGGGTCGGCAGGAACGACTGCACGGCATTGAGCACGACGTAGTCGCCGCAGCCGGGGCACCAGCGGACTTCCTGGTCGGACTTGTAGTCCTTGGCCTTCTGCGGCTCTTCGGTGGTCGGCACCAGGTCCAGGCCGCCCAATTGGGGCAGCCCGAGGTCGATGGCAGTCACTTGACGCCCTCCGGGGTAACGCTCGTGATGATCTCGCGGAACAGGTCCTGCAGCTCCTCGGCCTTGAACGGCAGGCCGGCGACCTTGGTGTGCGAGTGGACGTCCACCAGGTACTTGGCTCGCAGCAGCAGGGCGAGCTGGCCGAGGTTCATCTCCGGCACCACGACCTTGTCGTAGGAGCGGAGGATGTCGCCGAGGTTGCCGGGCAACGGGTTGAGGTGCCGTAGGTGCGCCTGCGCGACCGGCATGCCCAGCTTCCGCACCCGCCGGCAGGCGGCGCCGATGGGACCGTAGGACGAGCCCCAGCCGAGCGCGAGCACCCGCGCCTTGCCGCCGGACGGGTCGTCGACCACAACGTCGGGCACGTCGATGCCGTCGATCTTCGCCTGGCGCAGCCGGACCATCTTGTCGTGGTTGTCGGGGTCGTAGGAGATGTGCCCGGTGCGGTCGGCCTTCTCCAGCCCGCCGATGCGGTGCTGCAGGCCGGGCGTGCCCGGCACGGCCCACGCGCGGGCCAGCGTCTCGGGATCGCGCACGTACGGCCAGAACTCGCCGGAGCCGTCGTCCGCGTTGGGCTCGGTGGCGAACTCGACGCGCAGGTCCGGCAGGTCCTCGACGTTCGGCACCAGCCACGGCTCGGAGCCGTTCGCGATCGCGCCGTCGGACAGCAGCAGCACCGGGGTCCGGTACTTCAGTGCGATCCGGGTCGCCTCCATCGCCGCGTCGAAGCAGTCCGCGGGCGAGAGCGGCGCCACGATCGGCACCGGGGACTCGCCGTTGCGGCCGAACATCGCCTGCAGCAGGTCGGCCTGCTCGGTCTTGGTCGGCAGCCCGGTGGACGGTCCGCCGCGCTGCACGTCGATGACCACCAGCGGCAGTTCGGTCATCACGCCGAGGCCGACGGCTTCGGACTTCAGCGCGACGCCCGGCCCGGAGGTCGAGGTGACGCCCAGCGCGCCGCCGTAGGAGGCGCCCAGAGCCGCGCCGATGCCGGCGATCTCGTCCTCGGCCTGGAAGGTGATGATGCCGTAGTTCTTGTGCTTGGACAGCTCGTGCAGGATGTCCGAGGCCGGCGTGATCGGGTACGTGCCGAGCAGGATCTGCAGCCCGGACTGCTGACCGGCGGCGATCAGCCCGTACGCCAGCGCGGTGTTCCCGGTGATCTGCCGATAGGTGCCCTGGTTCAGCTTCGCGGGCGCGACCTCGAACGTGGTCGCGAACGACTCGGTGGTCTCCCCGTAGTTCCAGCCCGCGCGGAAGGCCAGGATGTTCGCCTCGGCGATGTCCGGCTTCTTGGCGAACTTCTCCTTGAGGAACCGCTCCGTGCCCTCGGTCGGCCGGTGGTACATCCACGACAGCAGCCCGAGCGCGAACATGTTCTTGCACCGCTCGGCGTCCTTCTTGCCGAGCCCGGTCTCGGCCAGCGCGCCCTGGGTCAGGGTCGACATGGCGACGCGGTGCACCTGGAAGGACGAGAGCGAGTCGTCGTCCAGCGGGTCGTTCTCGTAGCCGACCTTCACCAGGTTGCGCTTGGTGAACTCGTCGGTGTTCAGGATGATCGTGCCGCCCTTGGGCACGTCGCGCTGGTTCGCCTTCAGCGCCGCCGGGTTCATCGCCACCAGCACGTCCGGCCGGTCGCCGGGGGTGAGGATGTCGTAGTCGGCGAAGTGCACCTGGAACGAGGAGACACCGGGGATGGTGCCCTGCGGGGCGCGGATCTCGGCCGGGAAGTTCGGCATCGTCGACAGGTCGTTGCCGAACGCCGCCGCTTCGGAGGTGAAGCGGTCGCCGGTCAGCTGCATACCGTCGCCGGAGTCGCCCGCGAACCGGATGACCACCCGGTCCAGCTTGCTGACTTCGGTGGACCTGGTTGCGGTCAGGGAGCTGGGGCCGTCACCGGTCCCGCTGCCGTTCGCACTCGTGCTCATAGGTCAGGGAATCCCTCTCTCCCGACGTACTGCGGCCCCGGGTCGGCCCCGGGATGAACGCCCGCCCGGCGATGTCGGCTGGATCACCAGGCCTACCCCGAGGCTACTCGTCGGGGACTCGGGTATTCCCGAAGTGTGGGGTACCCGGACCGGAAGGATTCCGGGCCCGGCCGCGGTGGCGGACACAATTCAGCTCTGCTCGACCGATGGTAAAGGGATGACCGGGCCGAACGCAGTGACGCGCGTCTCCTGCCGGCCCCTACCGCCCGCTGATCCGGGCCTTCATCGCCGCCAGCCGCTCGGCGAACGCGGGCGCGGCCAGCGATTCCAGCTGCGGCCCGATCTCGGCGTCGACCGCGGCCGCGTGCTGGGTCAGGCCGCCGGTGTGGCGCAGCGTCCGCTTGGTGGACAAGACCACTTCGCGGGGCGAGGCCACGGCCGGCGCGGCGAGGTCGCGGGCGGCCTGGACCAATTCGTCGTGGCCGCCTTCGACCAGCCGGAGGGCCAGGCCGGCGCGCACCGCAGCCTCGGCGTCGAGCGCCTCGCCGAACAGCGTCATCGCGGCGGCCTGCTGCGGGCCGACGGCGCGCTGCGACATCCAGGTCATCCCGCCGCCAGGGTGCAGGCCCAGCTCGAGGAACCGCGGGATGAACTTCGCGCGCGGGCCGGCCAGCCGGACGTCCGCGGCGAGCGCGAGGTTCAGCCCGGCGCCGACGGCCGCGCCCCCGACCGCGGCGATCGTCGGCAGGGCGCAGCGCGCGACGGCGAGGAATCCCTCGTACACCGCGCGGAGGCCTTGTTCCCCCGCGGCGCCGAGCGCGGTCAGGTCCGCGCCCGCGCAGAAGGCGGGCGGCGCGCCGGTGACCACCACGGCGTGCACGGACTCGTCGGCCTCGGCCCGCGCGACGGCCGCGGCGAGTTCGGCGGACAGGTCGAGGGTCAGCGCGTTGCGGCTCTTCGGCGCGTCGACGGTGAGGAGCGCGACGCCCTGGTCGTGCTCGCTGTGGATGCGGTCGGTCATGGGGCTCACCTTCCCAGGAAGGACTCGTGAGTATTTATGACGGTTCTAACCGGCATGAACACTCACGAGCTTTTGGGGTTCGGTGGCCGTTCCAACAGCCGGGACAGCACGACCGTGGACACGGTGCGGTCGATGATCTCCAAGCCGCGCAACCGTTCCAGCGCCGTCTCGAGGTGGTGGATGTCGCCCGCGCGCAGGTGGACGATGGCGTCCGCGGCGCCGGACACGGTGTACGCGGCGACGACCTCCGGCAGCGGTTCGAGCCGGGCGCGGATGCGGGCGGGCGTGACGTTGCCCTGGCAGTGGACCTCGACGAAGGCCTCCGTCCCCCAGCCGAGCGCCTCCGGGTCGACCACCGCGGTGAAGCCGCGCAGGACCCCGGTTTCGAGGAGCCGGTCCACGCGCCGCTTCACCGCGGGCGCGGACAGACCGACGACCTTGCCGATCTCCGCGTAGCTGGAACGCGCGTTGGCCACCAGGCAGGAAACGATTCGCTGGTCGATGCTGTTCACACGCAATGTTTAGCAGGTATACGCGCAGCAAACAGCGATTGATTGTGATATTAGGTCAACCTTAGTCTTCAGGTATGCCGGGAACAGCTGAGCAGCGAGTGCCGACCACCCGCCGTTACCTCATGTGCGCGCCGCGGTTCTTCGCGGTCGACTACGTGATCAACCCCTGGATGGACCCCACCAAGCCGGTCAGCGCGGACGTCGCCGTCGCGCAGTGGACCGAGCTGCGCGACACCTACCGCCGCCTCGGCCACACCGTCGAGGAGATCGACCCGCAGCCCGGGCTGCCGGACATGGTCTTCGCCGCGAACTCCGGCACCGTCGTGGACGGGCGCGTGCTCGGCTCGCGGTTCCGGGCGCCGCAGCGCACCGCCGAGGCCGAGCACTTCCGCCGCTGGTTCGTCGAGCACGGCTACCGCGACATCACCATGCCGGAGAAGGTCAACGAGGCCGAGGGCGACTTCGCCTGGACCGGGCGGCTGCTGCTGGCCGGCACCGGCTTCCGCACCGACCCGGCCGCGCACGCGGAGGCACAGGAGGCGCTGGGCGTCCCGGTCGTCTCGCTGAGCCTGGTCGACCCGCGCTACTACCACCTGGACACGGCGCTGTTCGTGCTCACCGAGGCCACGGACGCCGGCCCCGCGCAGATCGCGTACTACCCGGAGGCCTTCTCGCCCGGCTCCCGGCGGGTGCTGGCGCGGCTCTTCCCGGACGCGGTGATCGCGACGGCGGCCGACGCGGAGTGCTTCGGGCTCAACGGCGTCTCCGACGGGCGCAACGTCGTCCTGCCGCTGGAGGCGACCGAGCTGGCGGCCCGGCTGGCGGCCCGCGGGTACGACCCAGTGCACGTCGACATCTCCGAGTTGCGCAAGGCCGGCGGCGGTCCGAAGTGCTGCACTTTGGAGATTCGCAAATAACTTTGTGTCAACAGTGTAACTACTCCATTTGCCAATCCGATTAATCGTGAAACGGGGGTACGCACGGTCTCGGAGGGGAGCGCGATGGTCAACTTCGCGGTACACGGAGTAGGACGTCCGGAGCGCCCGCTCGATCCAGGGGAGGACGAGCGCTGGATCACGGTCGAGCAGTTCGACCGGCTGCTCGAAGCCGTCGCCGAGCAGGAAGACGCCCATCTGACCTTCGACGACGGCAACGCCTCCGACGTGGAGGTCGCGCTGCCGCGGCTCGTCTCGCGCGGGCTGCGGGCGGAGTTCTTCCCGCTGGCCGGCCGCGTCGGCGAGCGGGGCTACGTCGATCCGGACGGGCTGCGGCAGCTGGTCGACGCGGGCATGCACGTCGGCTCCCACGGCTGGGAGCGCCGGGACTGGCGACGGCTGGACGACCGGCAGGCGCGCCGTGAGCTGGAGGCGGCGCCGCAGCTGCTGACCGAGCTGAGCGGACGGGCGGTCTGCCGGTACTCGCTGCCTTCGGGACGGCTGGACCGGCGGGTGCTCGGGCGGCTGCGGGCCGCGGGGGCCACGCGGGTCTATTCGAGTTCGCGGTCGCTGGGGACCGGGCCCGGGGGATGGCTTCAGCCGCGGGTCCAGGTGCATCGGGAGATGGACTCGGGGTGGGTGAAGGCGGCGCTCGGCACCGGCGGGGGACTGCGGCGGGGGCTGGGCGGACGGTGGTGGGGCTGACGTTCGGGCGGGTGGCCGGGCTTTGGCGATACCTGCTCCGCTGGGGTCGGACGCCGGTAAGGACTCCTTACCGGCGTTGGACGCGGTTAAGGGGGCCTTGGCGGCAGGCCGGGCCGGGCCTGGGTATTCGGTGACGGGGGCGGGGCGTCTCGGTGATGGGGAAAGTGTTCCGGTGGTGGGGAAGTACGCCTCGCCCAAGTTGAAAGGTGTAACGCGCAGGGGCATTCTGTTGGCACGCCGCGAATCTGTAAGGAAAGTTTCCTAACCAGAGGGAGTGCGACAGATGATGAGGAAGCTGATCCTGTTCGCGACGGTGGTGCTCGCTGCCACTGTGATGCCGTCGGCTGTCGCTTCGGCTTCGGTGCCCGCGGGGCACGGCCAGGCCGCGCCGGCCGCGGCGCCCACTGCCGCCGAGCTGCTCGCGAAGACCACGGGCTGCCAGCAGGTGTCCAACGGGAAGTACAAGACCGACGAGGACGCTTCGTCGGACACGGTCGCCGTTTGCGACGCCAACGGCGCCGTGTTCTGGAAAGCCGACATGGACATCGACTGCGACGGGCAGCGGACCACGCAGTGCAACGAGAACACCGACTGCTGCTTCCAGCCCGACACGGCGTTCCACCAGTCCGACGACCAGCCTCTCGACGCCGCGAAGCTGCCGTACATCGTCGTGCCCAGTGCCTCGAGCAAGTGGAACTACGAGTCCTCGCAGCTCAAGGGCGGCGGGTCGTGCGCGGTGATCTACAACAACAAGGTCGAGTACGCGGTGATCGGCGACACCGGGCCGACCGGGATCATCGGCGAGGCCTCCTACGCGACGGCCAACGACCTCGGCATCAACCCCGACCCGTCCAACGGCGGCACCGACTCCGGCGTCACCTACATCTGCTTCAAGAACTCCGAGGTCTCGCCCATCGAGGACCACGGCAGCGCCACGAGCACGGGGCAGGGTCTCGCCACCACCTTCGTGAACAGCAACTGACCGGCCCACGCGGCGCCGGGGGAAGCTTTCGCGGCTTCCCCCGGCGCTTCGTCGCTTCTTGGCCGGAAATGGCCCAACGGCAATGAAAACCGCCGCACGCGAGGCAAAAAAAGCGAAATCGATACCGGGATTCGGTAACGATTCCCCCGGTGGCCGAAAGTGGTAACGAACGGCCCCCGCCTGCCGACCAACCCGTCAGCTAACGGGCGGAGGTTCGGGCGTGAAGATCAGTGTCTTCGGGCTGGGTTACGTGGGGTGTGTGTCCGCGGCCTGCCTGGCGGGGCGTGGGCACGAGGTCGTCGGTGTCGACGTGAATCCGGTGAAAGTCGATTTGGTGACGCAAGGCCACGCGCCGGTGGTCGAAGAGCGGATCGGGGAGCTGACGGCGGAAGTCGTGGCGTCCGGGGCGCTGCGGGCGACCACCGATGTGGCGCTGGCCGTCGCGACGAGCGACGTGTCGCTGGTGTGCGTGGGCACGCCGTCGGCGGCCAACGGCAGCCTGTCCACCGAGTACCTGGAACGGGTCGCCGACCAGATCGGCGAAGCGTTGGCACGCAAAGGAACGCGGCATACGGTCGTATTCCGCAGCACCATGCTGCCAGGCACCTGCCTGGACCTGCTCGTGCCGATCCTGGAGAAGTCCAGTGGCGGCACGGCGGGCGTCGACTTCGGGGTCGCGGTGAACCCCGAGTTCCTGCGCGAGGGCAGCAGCGTCCGCGACTTCTTCGACCCGCCCAAGACCGTGATCGGCGAGATCGACCCGGCCAGCGGCGACGTGGTGGCCGAGCTCTACGAGGGCCTGCCCGGCGACGTCTTCCGCGTGCCGATCCCGGTCGCGGAAATGACCAAGTACGCCGACAACGCCTTCCACGGCCTCAAGATCGGCTTCGCCAACGAGCTCGGCTCGGTCTGCCGGGCGCTGGGCCTCGACTCGCACAAGGTGATGGACGTCTTCCTCGCCGACCGCAAGCTCAACGTGAGCCCCGCGTACCTGCGGCCCGGCTTCGCGTTCGGCGGCTCGTGCCTGCCGAAGGACCTGCGCGGGCTGGTTTACGCGGCGCACCGCGCGGACGTCTCGGTGCCGATCCTCGCGCATGTGCTGCCCTCCAACGAAGATCACCTGCAGCGCGCGTTCGACCTGGTCGCGCGCACCGGCAAGCGCAAGGTCGGGCTGTTCGGGCTGTCGTTCAAGCCCGGCACCGACGACCTGCGCGAGAGCCCGCTGGTCGAGCTGGCCGAGCGGCTGCTGGGCAAGGGCTACGACCTCAAGATCTACGACGCGAACGTCAGCCTTTCCCGGCTGATGGGCGCGAACCGCGAGTACATCGAAGGCCGGCTGCCGCACCTCGGGCAGCTGCTCGCCGGGTCCGTCGAAGAGGTGCTGGCGCACGCCGAGGTCTGCCTGATCGGCACGGCCGACCCCGCGGTGCTGGCCGCGCTCCCGCACGGCGGCGGGCAGACGCTCGTCGACCTGGTCCGCATCCCCGACGCCGAGGCGCGCCGGGCCGAAGAGGGATACGTCGGTCTTGCCTGGTGACAAGAGAAGAGCGCTGATCCTGGTCGAGAACCTCTCGGTCCCCTTCGACCGCCGCGTGTGGCAGGAGTGCACCACGCTGCGCGACGTCGGCTGGGAGGTGCACGTGATCTGCCCGCAGGGCACCAAACGTGACACCGAGACCGAGGCCGTGATCGACCAGGTCCACATCCACCGTTACCCGCTCACGGCGGCCACCGGCGGCCCGGCCGGGTATTTGCAGGAGTACGGCACCGCGCTGTGGCACACGTTCCGGCTCGCGCGCCGGATCGGCCCGGTCGACGTCGTGCACGCCTGCAACCCGCCGGACCTGCTGTTCCTGGTCGCCCGGATGCTCAAGCGCCAGGGCGCGAAGTTCGTCTTCGACCAGCACGACCTCGTGCCGGAGCTGTACCTCTCGCGGTTCGACCGCGGGCAGGACGTGCTCTACCGTGGCGTCTGCGCGCTGGAGCGGTCCACCTACCGGGCGGCCGACGTCGTCATCGCCACCAACGAGAGCTACCGCCAGGTGGCGCTGATCCGCGGCGGCAAGCGGCCCGAGGACGTGTTCGTGGTCCGCAGCGCGCCCGTGGTCGAGCGGTTCCACGAGGTGCCGGTCGAGCCGGAACTCAAGCGGGGCAAGCCACATCTGCTCTGCTACCTCGGCGTGATGGGCCCGCAGGACGGCGTCGACTACGCGTTGCGCGCGCTGGCTTCGCTGCGCGACGAGGTGGGCCGCGACGACTGGCAGGCCGTGTTCGTCGGCGCCGGCGACACCTTCGACGAGATGGTGGCGCTGTCGAAACAGCTGGGCCTGGACAACCAGGTCGAGTTCACCGGCCGCGTCTCGGACGCCGACCTGCTGCGTTACCTGTCCGCGGCCGACGTGTGCCTTTCGCCGGACCCGCTCAATCCGCTCAACGACGTGTCGACCATGAACAAGATCATGGAGTACATGGCGATGAGCAAGCCGATCGTCTCGTTCGAGCTGCGGGAGGCCCGGGTTTCCGCCGGCGAGGCCGCGCGCTACGCCCCACCCAACGACGTCGCCGAGTTCGCCCGGCTGGTCGGGGAGCTGCTCGACGCCCCGGAGGAGCGCGCCCGGATGGGCAAGCTCGGCCAGGAGCGGGTCAGCGGGCCGTTGGCTTGGGGGAATTCGCAGCAGGCGCTGCTGGCCGCGTATGAGCGGGCTGTCCGGTCTTGATCGCGGTTTGAACAAGCATCGAGGGTATTTGTAACCAACACCCGCGGGCTGACGACGGGGTCTATGACTCCGCACGCCACCAGTGAAGTGCAAATGTGGGAAGGGACCCCGCTTTGAGCGACGACACGGTTCGGCTTTCCACAGTGGGAGTGCTCCTCCGGCGGCGGTGGCGGGCGTTGCTGCTGCTGACGGTGATCGGCGCGGGAGTCGGCGCCGGCGCTTCGCTGGTTTTCTCGCCGGGGTACGAGACCTCGGCGAGCGTGCTGCTTCAGGGCCCGCGCCAGGCCGACGAACTGCTCACCCAAGCGCAGGTCGCCACCAGTTCCGTGGTGCTGGACCGCGCGTCGGCCACGCTCGGCCTGCGGGTCAGCGGCACGGACCTGCAGAAGTCGGTGACCGCTTCGGTGGCGCAGGGCAACGTCGTGACGATCACGGCCAGCGGGGACAGCCCGGTGTCGGCGCAGCAGCTGGCGGACGAGGTGGCGAAGGAGTTCGTCAAGTACTCCACCCAGCTGCTCAGCAATTCGGCGAACAGCGCGGCCCAGCTCGCGCAGCAGCAGCGCGAATCACTGCGGCAGCAGGTGACCCAGACCAATCAGCGGATCCTCGACCTGTCCCGCTCGGTGCAGGACGGCCAGACCGTCGAGGCCGTGCAGGTGCGGACCGAGCTGCAGGGCCTGCGCACCTCGCTGGAACAGGCGATGAACAACCTCAACGCGGCCGACGCCGCCACCGGCTCGGGCAACATGGTCGTGATGGGCCCGGCCGAACGGCCGACGTCCGCGGCTGTGCCCACCCAGCCGCAGCTGATCGCCGGCGGCGCGGTCCTTTTCTTCCTGATCGGCCTGCTCAGCTATCTCTTCGGCGCGCGCACCGATCGACGGTTGCGCGGCGAGGAGGAGATCGGCTCGGCCCTCGGCGCGCCCGTGCTGGCCGCCGTCGACGTGCCCGAGCCTGCCGAACGCGCGAAGCCCGTCGGCTTCCGGGCGCGGCTGCGCCGGTTCACCGGCAGCGACCGGCCGTGGCACCTGCCCCAGATGCCGGCTTCGGCCGACCGGGCCAGCCGCGACCGGCGGTACCACCGGGTGCTCGCCCGGCTGACGGCCGAAAAAGGGGTCCGGCGGCTGCTCGTGCTGGTCGCCGAGGGCGACACCGTGGCGAAGCAGGCCGTCGCCCAGTTCACGAACCTGGCGGACGCCGCCCGGCCCCGCGTCGAGCTGACCATCGCCGAAGTGACGGTGGCGCAACCGGTTGTGCCGGACGGCAGCACCGGCGTGCTCGTGGTGCTCTCCCTCGGCTCGCGCAACGCGTGGGAACTGGTCGCCATCGCGGAGGCCTGCGCCGACGCCGGGCACGAGGTGCTGGGCGCCGTGCTCACCCGCGCTGTCCGCGTGAAGGGCAAGACGCGTGACCAACCCGCCGACGCGGGTCCACCCGAGGTCCAGGCGGACCGTGACGTGATGGTTGGTTCGGCGTGACGAGTCCGCAGAGTTCCTCCCCGCCGCTGGTCGACCTGCACCGCCTGGGCGTGGCCCTGCGCCGCCGTCGCCGGCTGTGGCTCGGCTTCGCGCTGGCCGGGCTGGTGATCGGCGGGACTTCGGCGGTCGTGCTGCCCGCGGCGCCGACCGCCGTCACCAAGGTCCTCGTGGTGCACCCGGACGACTCGCCCACCGACAGCGGCACGCTGATGCGCACCGACGTCGCGGTGCTGCAGACCGGGAAGATCGCCTCCGCGGCGTTGAAGAAGCTCGGCAGCACGGAAGCGCCGGCGGACTTCCTCAAGGAGTACACCGGCCTCGGCATGACCAACAACATCATGCAGGTTTCGGTCAAGGCCAAGACAAACGCCGACGCCGTCGCCAAGGCACAGGCGCTCGCCGACGTGTTCATCGCCGACCACGTGCAGCGCAACCAGGCCGCCGCGACCGCGCAGGCCAAGGCGCTGCTGGACCAGCGCGCGCAGGCCCAGCAGCAGCTGGCGGACGTCGACGCGCAGGTCGCGGCCGAGACCGACAAGGGCAGCAAGGCGAACGCGGGCACGCTCGAGCAGCTCTACACGCAGCGGGCCGACCTGGTGTCGAAGGTCGCGGACCTGCAGAACCAGGCGCAGCAGGCGGGCATCGGCACGCCGCAGGTCGCCGCGGGCACCCAGATCGTGGACGCGCCGGTCGTGCTGCCGGCGTCACTGCTGAAGACCGGTGCCACGGACGGCGCCATCGGCCTCGCGCTGGGACTGGCGCTGGGCCTCGGATTCGCCGCGGTGACGGCGTTGGTGCGCGACCGGCCGGTACTGCGCCGGGAGATCGCCGAGCACCTCGGCGCCTCGGTGATCGCCCAGCTGCGCTCGAAACTGCCCGGCCCGTCGCGGCTCTGGTCCCGCGGCTCGGCGGTGGTGGAGCGCAAGCGCGTGGCGGTCACGCTGGCCCGCGCCATCCGCTCGGAGCGGGGGCCGCTTGCGGTGCTGGAGCTGGGCGCGCCCGGCGTCGCCGCGGAGCTGGCGCTGAACCTGGCGAAGGAGCTGGCCGAGGACGGCCCGGTGGTAGTCGTCGACGACCTGCCGCACCGCGACGTCGGCAAGCTGCCGGTCGAGGGCGACGTGCGGGTGGCCGGCGCGGGTGACGCGGCGATCGACGCGGCGTCCCGGCGCATCGGCGTCGGCACGGTCACGCCGGGCACCGCGTGGACGGACCTGGAATACCTGGGCACGGAGGCGGTGCTCGTCGTCCGCGCCGGGCACGCGAACACGCTGTGGCTGCACACGGTCGCGCGCCAGCTCGCCGACTGCCGGATCCCGATCGCCGGCGTGGTGCTGGTCGACCCGGACCCGAAGGACCACACCGACGGCACACTCTGGGACGGCCTGCACACGGCGTTGCGGGGCCGGGCCTCGGCCGTCGCCGCCAAGCAGGTCGAGGGCGAGCCGGCCGTGCACGCCACGGCCGAACGGGTCCCGGTCAAGCACATCCCGGCCGAGGCCGGGCCGCGCAAGTTCGTCGAGCAGGAGCCGGAGCGGCCGATCGACTGGCCGGTGGAGCTGCCGGACGAGCAGACCGTGGTGGCCCCGCCCGTCGTGGTCCCGCGCGGGACCGACTCGTTCGACGCGCCGACCCGCCGGTTCCACCCGATCGTCCCGCCCTCGGGCACCACCGTCGGCAATGGCCACGGCCACCAGACCTGACTCGTGAGTGTTTATGACGGTTCTAACCGTCATAAACACTCACGAGTCCTGACCTGCAGAGAGGCGAACGCCGATGTGCGGCATCGCAGGTGCTTACCACTGGCCGGACGGCGGCCCGCTGACCGACCGGCTCACCAAGTGCCTCACGCACCGCGGGCCGGACGGCTCGGGCCGCTACGACCACCGTTCCGGCCCCGGTGAGGTCCACTTAGGACACCGCAGGCTGTCGATCATCGACCTGTCCGAGACGGGCGCGCAGCCGATGGTGGCCGAGGGCCTGGCCCTGACCTACAACGGCGAGCTGTACAACGCGCCCGAGCTGCGGGTCGAGCTGGAAGCGAAGGGCGTGAAGTTCCGCGGCACGTCCGACACCGAGGTGCTGTTGCGCGCCTGGCGCGAGTGGGGCACGGACTGCCTGCCGCGGCTGCGCGGCATGTTCGCGTTCGGCGTCTTCGACGAGCGCACCGGTGAGCTGGTGCTGGTGCGCGACCAGCTGGGCATCAAGCCGCTGTTCTTCGTCCGGCGCGGCGGTGGTGTCGTTTTCTCCTCGGAGCTGAAGGCGCTGGCCGGCGAGCTGGGCGGCACGCTCCGGATGGACGAGGCCGCGCTCATCGCGTCACTGCTCTACTACTGGGTGCCGGACAGCCGGTGCGCCTACCGCGAAGCCGAGAAGCTGCAACCCGGCACGTGGGCGCGGTTCCGGCCGGACGGCACCAGCGAGCGCGGCACGTACTGGTCGCTGCGCCAGGTGGCAGAGGAAGGCGCCGCGTACACCGGAGACGTCGACCTGCACGCCGTGATCGCGGACTCCACCAGCAAGCACCTGCTTTCCGACGTGCCGGTGGCCACCTTCCTCTCCGGCGGCCTCGACTCCAGCTACCTGACCGCGCTCGCCGCCCGGCAGACACCCGGGATTTCCGCTTACACCATCGGTTTCCGCGCCGAGGACGCCAAGTTCGAGGCGATGCCGGACGACCTGAAGTACGCGCGGATCGTCGCGAAGCAGTTCGGCGTCGACCTGCACGAGATCGAGATCGCGCCGCAGGTGCTCGACCTGCTGCCGCGGATGACCTACCACCTCGACGAGCCGATCGGCGATCCCGCGGCGATCAACTCGTTCCTGATCTGCTCGGCCGCGCGCGAGGCCGGGGTCAAGGTGCTCCTCTCGGGCATGGGCGCGGACGAGCTGTTCGCCGGGTACCGCAAGCACTTCGCGAACCAGCTGGCCCTGCGCTACCAGCGGGTGCCGGGCCCGGTGCGCCGGCCGATCGGCGCCGTGGTGGACCGGCTGCCGGTCGCGTCCGCCAGCCGCGGCTACCGGACGGTGCGGTTCGCCAAGCGGTTCCTGTCGTTCGCGGAACTGCCGGAAGAGACGGCGTTCCGGCGCAGCTACACCATGTACGACCGCGGCGAGCTGCTCGACCTGGTGAACCCGGACCTGGCCGCCGAGGTGGACGACGTGCTCACCGAGCACACGGACACGTACAACGACAACTCGCTGACCGACTACGTCAACCGCATGTGCCTCGCCGATTCCCGGATGTTCCTGCCCGGCCTGAACCTGGCCTACACCGACCGCTCGACGATGGCCGCGTCCACCGAGGTGCGCACGCCGTTTGTCGACGTCGAGGTGGTCAAGGCCGCGTTCCGGGTGCCAGGCAACAAGAAGATCGTCGGACGCCAGGGCAAGGCGGCGCTCAAGGAGGCCGCCCTGGCGATCCTGCCGAAGGAGATCGTCTACCGGCCGAAGGGCCTGTTCAGCGCCCCGCTGCGGGCCTGGATGAGCCGGGACCTCGCGCCGCTGGTGCGGGAGGTCGTGAACGAGGGCGTGCTCGTCGAATCCGGGTTCCTGCGGCGCGACGCGTTGCAGAAGCTCGTGGCCGAGGACGCCGCCGGGCAGCAGGACCGGGCCAAGCACCTCTGGCACATCTTGACCCTCGAGTACTGGTACCGCGGCGCCCAGGCCGCCGCGGCGTCGAGCAGCTAGGAGCGTTGTGAAGCAGGTAGTGCAGAACTACAAGAGCGGGGAGCTGGCACTCCTCGACGTCCCGGTGCCCGCGTGCAAGCCGGGCGGCGTGCTCGTGCGCACCACGTACTCGCTGATCTCCACCGGCACCGAGATGATGAAGGTGTCCGAGGCGAGCATGTCCATGCTGGGCAAGGCGCGCTCGCGGCCGGACCAGGTGGCGAAGGTGATGCAGAGCGTCGCGACCAACGGCCTGCCCGCGACCTATCGCAAGGTGACCAACAAGCTCGACTCGTACACCCCGCTCGGCTACTCGCTTTGCGGCGTGGTCGAAGAGGTCGGCGCGGGGATCGACGACGTCTCCGTCGGCGACCTCGTCGCGTGCGCCGGCAACGAGCACGCGCTGCACGCGGAGCTGAACTGGGTGCCGAAGAACCTGTACGCGAAGGTGCCTGCCGGGCTTTCCGCGCGGCACGCGGCGTTCGGCACCGTGGGCTCGATCGCGATGCAGGGCGTCCGCCGCGGGGAGCCGCAGCTCGGAGACCTCGCGCTGGTGATCGGGCTGGGCCTGATCGGGCAGCTCGTGGTCCAGCTGCTGGTGGCCTCGGGCGCACGGGTGGTCGGCGTCGACCCGGACCCGTCCCGCTGCGAGCTGGCCCAGGGGCTCGGCGCGCTGGCCTGCGGTCACCCGGGTTCCGGGCTGATCGCCAACGCGGTGGCCGAGCTGTCCGGCGGCCACGGCGCCGACCAGGTCTACCTCGCCGCGGGCGGTAGCACGAACGACCCGGTGGAGCTGGCCGCGAAGCTCGCGCGCGACCGCGGGCGCGTGGTCGACATCGGCAAGATCTCGCTGAACCTGCCGTGGAACGCGTACTACGAGAAGGAGCTGGACGTCCGGTTCTCCCGCTCGTACGGGCCCGGGCGCTACGACCCGTCGTACGAGCTGGAGGGCCGCGATTACCCGATCGGCTACGTGCGCTGGACCGAGCGGCGCAACATCGAGTGCTTCCTCGACCTGGCGGCGCGCGACAAGCTGGACGTCGAGCCGCTGATCACGCACGTGGCGGACTTCTCTTCCGCCGTGGAGACCTACAAATCGCTCAACGACGGGGAGTTGAAGGCCGTCGCGGTGCTGTTCCGCTACCCGGACGCGCCGCTCACCTCCTCCCCGCCGCAGTCCCTGAAGGCCACCATGAGGGACCCAGATGCCCTCAAGGTGGCCTTCAGAGCACGTCCGGAACCGCGGAGCGGCGGGCTGAGGGTCGGGTTTGTGGGGGCCGGCAACTACGCGTCGTCGATGCTGCTGCCGCACCTGGTCGAGCAGGACCGCGTCAGCCTGGCCGAGGTGGTCACCACTTCGGCGCTGTCCGGCGCGAACGCCAAGCGCAAGTTCGGCTTCGCCCGCGCGAGCACCGACCTCGACCAGCTGCTCGCGAACGAAGCAGTCGACACGCTGTTCATCGTGACCCGGCACAGCTCGCACGCCGAGCTGACCCGGCGCGCGCTGCTCGCGGGCAAGGCCGTGTTCGTGGAGAAGCCGCTGGCACTGTCCGAAAAGGAGCTTCGCGGGATCGTCGAGGCGATCGCGGAGTCGGGCAACAACCGGCTCCAGGTCGGCTTCAACCGCCGGTTCGCGCCGCTGCTGAACGAGGCGCGGCTCCAGTTCGGCCCGCGCGTCGGCCCGGCTTCGGTGCGCTACCTGGTGAACGCGGGCCGGCTCGACTCCGGCAGCTGGTACAACCAGGCCGGCGCCGAGGGCACCCGGTTCGCCGGCGAGGGCGGGCACTTCATCGACACCGTCAGCTGGTTCCTGGGCAGCGACCCGGTTTCGGTCTACGCCACCGCCGCCCCGGGCAACAACGACCTGCAGGTGCTCCTGCGCTACGCCGACGGCTCGACCGCCGCGATCAGCTACGTCACCAGCGGATCCACCGCGTTCCCGAAGGAGACGCTGGACGTGCTGGCCGACGGCCGGGTGCTGAAGTTCGACGACTTCACCAGGGCGTCCGTCTACAGCAAGAAACGCTGGTCCAGCTCGCGCATCCCGAAGGGCCGCGACAAGGGCCAGCGTGCCGAGATCGAGGCCTTCGTGACGGCGCTGACCACCGGCGTCGCGATGCCGATCAGCGTCGGCTCCCTGGTGGCGACCACGCTGGCGACGCTCGCGGTGAACCGCAGCCTCGAAACCGGCGCGCCGGTGCGGCTGGAGCCTTCGGCGGTGCTCGGGTGATGGATCCCGCCTGGTACCTGCGAAGACTTTCGGCGATGGGGCCGGCCGAGATCGCCGGCCGCGCCACCGAAGCGCTGCGCAAGCAACAGTGGCGTGGCGTCGCCCGGCAGAAGGCGAGCTGGCTGCCCCATCGCGCGTTCCCGCCGTTCACCCCGGTCACCGGAGTCGCTGGAGTCTCCGAAGAGGCCCGCCGCGAGCTGCTGGCCACGGCCGAGCGGCTGATGGACGGGCACGCCGAGTACTTCGGCGTCGAGCGCGCTGACCTCGTCGCGCCGGACTGGGCCTTCGACCCGAAGACCGGCCGGCGCGCGCCGGGCGAGGCCTACTCGTTCGACATCGCCTACCGCAGCGAGGACACGGTCGGCGACATCAAGCAGATCTGGGAGCCCTCGCGGCACCAGCACCTCACCGTGCTGGCCGCGGCGTACGCGCTGACCGGCGACGACCGGTACGCCCACCGCGTGGCCGACCACCTGAAGTCCTGGTGGGTGGCGAACCCGCCGATGCGCGGCGTGCACTGGCTGAGCGGGATCGAGCTGGGCATCCGGCTGCTGTCCTGGGTGTGGGTGCGGCGGCTGCTCGACGGCTGGGCCGGCGCGCCCGGCCTGTTCGAGGACAATCCCGAGGCGCTGCACCAGATCTGGCACCACCAGCGCTGGCTGGCCGCGTTTCCGAGCCGCGGCTCCTCGGCCAACAACCACGTGATCGCCGAGGACGCCGGACAGCTCGCGGCCGCCTGCGCGTTCGACTGGTTCCCGGAATCACCAGCCTGGCGCGAGGCCGCGATGCGGTCGCTGGACACGCAGCTGCAGGCCAACACGTTCGCCTCCGGGCTCAACCGTGAGCTGGCCACCGAGTACCACGGGCTGGTGCTGGAGCTGGGACTCGCGGCCGCGCTGGAGGCCGGTGCCGTGGTGCCGGAATCGACTTGGCTGGTGCTGCGCCGGATGTGCGACGCACTGGCGTCCATTGTGGACGCCGAACTGCGGCCGCCGCGGCAGGGCGACGCCGACGACGGCTACGGGCTGGTCGTAGACGGCGCCGGCGTGAGCCGCTGGGCCTCGCTGCTCGCGACGGGTGACGCGCTCTTCGGCCGCTGCGAGTGGTGGCCCGAGGTGGCGGGCGGCGACGTGCGGACCGCGTTGTTCTCCACGCTGGCCAAGGTGCCCGCGCTGGAAGGCACGCGGCCGCCGCGCCGACCCGACGACCTGTTCGACGCCGGTCTGACGATCCTGCGCACTCCGTCCGGTGAGCCGGGGGAGATCTGGTGCCGCTGCGACGGCGGGCCGCACGGCTTCCTCGCCATCGCCGCCCACGCGCACGCGGACGCGCTTTCGCTGGAGGTCCGCCACGACGGCGTCGACATCCTCGCCGACCCCGGCACCTACTGCTACCACGGCGAACCGGAGTGGCGCTCGTACTTCCGCTCCACGCTGGGCCACAACACGCTGGAACTCGGCGGCACGGACCAGTCGGCGTCCGGCGGGCCGTTCCTCTGGACGCGCCACGCGAACACGCGGACGCTGGCCGTCGGCCCGGTGCGCTGGCGCGCGGAGCACGACGGCTACGCGCCGGCCGTGCACCGCCGATGCGTCGAACTGGCCGGCCGCACGCTGACCGTGGTCGACGAGGTGGAGTCCGGGACGCCGTTGCCCGCCCGGCTCGTCTTCCACCTCGGGCCGCTCGTCGAGGTGAGCCTGGACGGCGCCGTCGCGAAGCTGGCCTGGCCGGGCCACACGGCGGCGCTGGAACTGCCCGGCGGGCTCGCCTGGACCGCGCACCGCGGCGAGACGAACCCGCCGCTCGGCTGGTACTCGGCCGGCTTCGGCCGCCGCGAACCGGCGACCACCTTGGTGGGCCAAGGCTTCATCACCGAACCGCTGACCACCGTGCTCCGCTTCACCTGAGGCGTTTCACCGAGAGGATCGATGTGCGACTGACCAGCAGGCTGGCTCTGCTCCTGGGTGCGCTGTGCCCGCTGGTCCTGGCCGGGTGCTCCAGCGCACCCGACGAAGACCCGGCGGCGAGCCAGGTCGCCGCGACCTCGGCCGCGCCGGCCGGGCCCGTCGCCGCGGTGTGCGACAAGATGCCGCCCGGCCCCGCCACCGCCCCGGCGGGCGCGGTGACCGTGGACCCGGCGGTGCCCGGCGACCTCGCCACCAAGACCAAGGACTCCCCGTCCGGCACCACGTTCTGGCTGGGGCCCGGCGCCCACCACCTCGGCGACGACCGGTTCGACCAGGTCCAGCCCAAGGACGGCGACGTCTACGTCGGGGCGCCCGGCGCGGTCCTCGACGGGCGCCGGATCAACCAGTACGCCTTCACCGGGCACGCGAAGAACGTCAAGATCCAGTCGCTGACCGTGCAGGGCTTCGTGGCGCCGCGCGACGAGGGCGTGGTCAACCACGACTCCGGCGACGGCTGGCTGATCCAGCACACCACCGTCCAGGACAACGACGGCGCCGGGCTGATGGCCGGGGCGAAGCAGCAGGTGCTGGACAACTGCCTGCGGCGCAACGGCCAGTACGGCATGAACGCGTTCTCCGGCGACGGCGACATCACCGGGCTGGTGGTGCGCGGCAACGAGATCACCGGCAACAACACCGGCGACTGGGAGAAGAAGGTCGACGGCTGCGGCTGCACCGGCGGGATCAAGTTCTGGGACGTGAACGGCGCCGACGTGACCGGCAACTGGGTGCACGACAACCGCGGCACCGGGCTGTGGGCCGACACCAACAACAACGACTTCCTGATCGAGGGCAACCTGATCGAGAACAACGACAGCTCCGCGATCACGTACGAGACCAGCTACAACGCCGTGATCCGGAACAACACCCTGCGCCGCAACAACCTGGTCGACGGCCGCTCCTACACCGACCGCGGCGACACCTTCCCGCTGGCGACGATCTACGTCTCCGAGTCCGGCGGCGAGCCGCGGGTGAAGGCGCGCACGTCGAAGCTGGAGATCTACGGCAACGTGTTCGAGAACAACTGGAACGGCATCACGCTGTGGGAGAACGCGGACCGCTTCTGCAACAGCCCGGCCAACACCTCCAGCGGCGTCTGCACCGAGCTCGTGCCGGACACGACCAAGTGCGCCGCGCCGGCGATCGCGCAGAAGCCGCTGTACGACGACTGCCGCTGGAAGACCCAGCGCGTGGACGTGCACAACAACCGCTTCATGCTCGACCCGGCGGCGATCGGCTGCCAGGAGACCTGCGCGCGGATGGGGCTGCTGTCGAACTTCGGCACCTACCCGGACTGGTCCCCGTACAAGGGCGACGTGGTGCAGACCGCGATCACCCACAACCAGGACAACTCCTGGCACGACAACGCCTACACCGGGCCGTGGACGTTCATCGCCGGCGACCAGAGCCACATCCTGGGCATCGGCGAGTGGGAGGGCGCGCCGTACGACCAGGACGCGCGCACCACCTATCAGCGTGGCGGGGGTGGCTGAGATGGCTCTGCTGAACAACATCCGGCAGCCGACGCCCGTGGAGACGGGTGAGCCGACGCCGAAGCTCGTCGGCGCGTCGTGGGCGCTGCTGATCCTCAACACGCTGGGCTCCACCGGTGCCCAGACTGTGATCCCGCTGCCGCGCTCGGTGATCCAGATCGTCACCATGGGCGCGCTGATGTCGGCGTTCGCGCTGGCGCTGGTGCTCAACCCGCGGATCAAGGTGCGGCCCAGCGCGTACCTGATGCTGCTCAGCCTGCTGCTCGTCTCGAGCATCGTGGCCAGCCTCGACCTGGAAAGCGGGCTCGGGGCGCTGTTCCGGTGCTTCCGGTTCGCGATCTTCGTGGTGACGCTGTGGCTGCTCACACCGTGGTGGAACGGGTCGTTCACCTTCGTCCGGCACCACATCCGGATGTTCGGCGCGGTGCTCGTCTCGGTCGTCATCGGGCTGGTCGTCTCGCCGGGCAAAGCGATGCCCGGGACCTACGGCGGGCGGCTCGCGGGTGCGGTGTGGCCGCTGACCCCACCGCAGGTCGGGCAATACGCAGCCGTGATCGCGGGCCTCGCGGCGCTGCTGTGGCTCGGCAAGCGGATGGAGTACAAGACGGCGCTGGCGGTGATCGTCCCGTCGCTCGCCCTGCTCCTGCTGACGCACACCCGCACGGCGACGCTCGGGCTGGTCGCCGGTTTGGTCGTCGCGCTGCTCTCGCTGGCGCTGACCAGCGCCCGCGCGCGCAAGGTGTTCGCCGTGCTTGTCGTGATCAGCGGGTTCTCCGCCGTGGTGCTCGGCGGGCTGCTGCAGGCGTGGTTCCTGCGCGGGCAGAGCCAGGACAACTTCTCCAGCCTCACCGGCCGCGCGAAGGTGTGGGACGCGCTGCTTTCGGCCCCGCGCACGATCAACGAGTACATCTTCGGCGTGGGCCTGACCGACAAGTCCTACGGCGGGCTCCCGATCGACAACAGCTGGCTCGCCGTCTACCACGAGCAGGGTTTTGTCGGGATCGCGATCGTCGCGACGTTCCTGCTGGTGCTGGTCGCGGTGGCGCTGCTGCGGCCGCCGTCGCTGGCCCGCGCCTGCGCGATCTTCCTGATCACCTACTGCATCTCCGCGTCCTACACCGAAGCCGGACTCGGCGACGCCTCGCCGTACCTGCTGCACCTGGCGCTGGCCGCGACGCTGCTCGCGCAGGGTGGCGGCCGGATGCGCGAGGACGACTTCATCCCGAAAGGCCGGCCCGAATGAGGGTGCTCGTCGTCCACAACCGCTACCGCTCCGAGCAGCCGAGCGGGGAGAACAATGTCGTCGACGCCGAGGTGAAGCTGCTGCACCACGGCGGGGTGAAGGTCGGCCGGTTCGAGCGGCAGAGCGACGACATAGCGTCGATGTCGTTGCCGCGCAAGGCTTTGGTGCCGTTGCAGGTGCCGTGGAACCGCTCGGCGCGCGCCGAGCTGGCCACGCGGCTGCGGGTGGAGCGGCCGGACGTGGTGCACGTGCACAACACGTTCCCGCTGCTTTCGCCCTCGGTGCTGGCGGCGTGCGCGGACGCGCGGGTGCCGGTGGTGGCGACGCTGCACAACTACGGCCTGGTCTGCCCGCCCGGCACGCTGTACCGCGACGGCCACGTGTGCACGGACTGCGTCGGCCGCGCGCCGGTGCCCGCGGTGCGGCACGGGTGCTACCGCGGGTCCGCCGTCGCGACGCTGCCGATGGCCGTCAACCTCGTCGCGAACCGGCACCGCTGGCGCACGGGGGTCACGCGGTTCTTCTGCATTTCCGGCGCCCAGCGGCGGCTGCTCGTGGACGCGGGCCTGCCCGCGGACCGGCTGACCGTGAAGCACAACTTCGTCACCGACCCCGGCGTGCGCCGGACCGGCGCCGGTGAGCACGTGCTGTTCCTCGGCCGGCTGACCGAGGAGAAGGGCGTGTCGCTGCTGATGGCCGCGTGGCACCGGCTGGGTGGTTCGCTCGGGTTGCCGCTGGTGATCGCCGGCACCGGCCCGCTGTCGGACGAGGTGGCTGCGTGGGCCTCGGGGCGCGACGACGTGTCGTACGTCGGGCTCCAGAGTTCTGCGGAGTGCCGTGACCTGGCCGCTCGGGCGGCGGTGATGGTCGCGCCGTCGGCCTGGCTGGAGGCGTTCGGGTTGGTGGTGGTGGAGGCGATGGCCGCGGGAGTGCCGACGGTCGCGCCCGCGCACGGCGCGTTCGAGGAGCTGATTTCCGACGGCGTCACGGGCCTGCTGCACACCCCCGGTTCGGCGCCGTCACTGGCGGACGCGTTGCGGGACGCCGTCAGGGATCCGGAGCGCAACCGCAAGATGGGCTCGGCCGCGCGGGAGCGGTACGAACTCGATTTCACCCCGGAAACCGGCCTGCGCCGCCTGATCGAGGGTTACGAGGCGGCGATCACGGCGTACGGTTCCGCTCGATGAGAACTAGGGTCCGCCCGGCGTTGCCCGCCTCGGTGCGCGCGCCTTCGCTGGTGCTCGCCGGTCTGGGCCTCGTGACGCTGGTAGTGCTCGGCCTGCTGTTCGCGGGCCGCTCGACCCCGAGCGCGTTCGACGCGGGCCTGCTGCCGGGCCCGGACGGCTTGCTCGACCCGTGGTGGTACTTCGCCAACGCCATCGATTTCTGCGGCGAGCCAGTGGGTTCGGCGATCTTGATGGTGCTGTTCGTCGGCGGCGCGCTACTGGCGGGCCGGGTGCGGACGGCCGTGCTGGCACTCGTCGGCTGCGGGATCACGGTCGCTTTGACGTCAGTGTTGAAGCCGCTGACCGGCCGGACGATCCACGGCAGCTTCCTGTCCTACCCGAGCGGGCACACGGCGTTCGCCACGGCGTTGGCTCTCATTGGCGCTTTTGTGCTGGTGGACCGCTTTCGCCTGGGCCGCGCTGGTGGTCTGGCGCTGATGCTGGGACTTGCCCTGGTGTGCGGTCTCCTGATGGCGTGGGCGGAAGTGGCCCTCGGCGCCCACTACCCGACGGACACCATCGGCGGCTTCGCCACGGCACTGGCGGTGATCCCGGCTACGGCTTTCGCGGTCGACCGGGTGTGGGCGCGGCGTTGACGGCACCGGAGCGGTTGGCGTTGATCTGCTCGTGGTTGGCCATCGCCCATTCGGCGAGCGCCATCACCAGCGGCACCAGGCTGTGGCCCAGCTCGGTCAGCTCGTACTCGACGCGTGGCGGCACCTCGGCGTAGGCGGTGCGGGTCACCAGGCCATCCTCGACGAGGTGTTTGAGCGTCAGGGTGAGCATCCGCTGTGAGATGCCGGCAATGCCCTCCTCCAGCGCGCCGAACCGCAGCGGCCCGGCGCGCAGGGTGCCGACCACCAGCAGGCTCCACTTGTCGCCGATGCGGTCCAGCACTTCGCGGACCGCGCCGCCTTCGCGGATCCGCGCGCCCTTCGGTGTGACCTTCGCCATGCCCGAGGCTCCTTTCCTGGACACATACATCGCTGTGCCTTTTGCCGCCGTCCCCATGCACACAGATCATCAGGCTGCGCACACAAGGTAAGGATTGGGGAATACGGTGAATATCGCATTGTGGATCGTCCAGGTCTTCCTCGCTGCGGTTTACCTAGCGGCGGGTGGGCTCAAGGTCGTACGGCCGCGCGAACGCTTGGTCGCCACGGGAAACTTGGACTGGATGAAGGACTCCTCGGACGCCGGGGTGAAGGCGGTCGGCCTGGTGGAGATCCTGGGCGCGCTCGGCGTGGTCCTGCCCTGGCTGACCGGAATCGCGCCGATCCTCACCCCGATCGCCGCGGTCGGCCTCGTCGTCGTGCAGATCGGCGCGCTCCGGGTGCACCTGGTCCGCAACGAACGGCGGCCGTTGCCGGCCAACGTGCTCCTGCTGCTGCTCGCCGCCTTCGTCGCGGCCGGCCGTTTCCTGGGTTAATTGGCGCGACGCGAGCCGGGCGGACTTGTCATGCTGCCCCGCGTGATCGACGACTACGCGCTCGCGCGGCGGGCGAACATGCGCTGGAACACCCCGCTCGACGAGCAGCACGCGGAACTGCTGCTGCGCCGGCTCGACGTCCGCGGGGGGACCGTGGTGGACCTCGGCTGCGGGTGGGGCGAGCTGCTGATCCGCGCGGTCGACGGGACGGCGGCGCGGGGGATCGGCGTCGACGTCGACGAGGTCGCGCTCGACCGGGGCCGGAAAGCGGTGAGCGAGCGGGGCGCCGCGGTCGAGTTCGTGCACCAGCCCGCGGCGCAGTGGCGCGGGACGGCCGTGCGGGCCATCTGCATCGGCGCCTCGCACGCGTTCGGCGGGACTAAGCCTGCCCTCGAAGCCCTCGCCGCGACCACCGACCGGCTGCTCTTCGGCGACGGCTACTGGGCCGCCGAACCCACCGAAGCCGCGCGGGAAATCCTCGGCGACGACATCCTCACGCTGCCCGAACTGCTCGAAGCCTGCCGCGAAACCGGGTGGCGCGTGCGGCACCTCAGCACGGCCGACCAGCGCGAGTGGGACGACTTCGAGTCGACCTCCTGGTCCGGCCGGCTGGACTGGCTGCTGAGCCACCCCGACGACCCGCGGGCCGCCGAGACGCGCGAGTGGCTCGACCAGCGCGAGCGGGAGTACGTGTCCGTCTACCGGGGCGTGCTCGGGCTCGGCTATCTGGTGCTGGTTCGCTGACAGGTTCCACTTGCCGAGATTTGCTCAGGTTCGCCGTAGAAATGAGAGTACCGCCGGAGATTTGCGATCCACGGTGAAACGTCACTGAATACGGCGGTAGGCTGGGGCGCGTGACGAGCACTGATCCGATGATGGCGCGGGCGGACGTATCCGTCGCCGCCGACGGCCGGGTGACGATCCCGGCGCAGCTTCGGCAAGCGGCGGGGATCTCGCCGGGGTCGAACCTGGTCGCCTACGTCGAGCGAGGCAGGGTGATCCTGGAGGACCGCGATCACCTGCTGCGGCGAGTGCAGGACGAAGCGATCGCGGCGGCCCGCGCCGCCGGGGTGACCGGGAGCGTGACGGACTCCCTGCTCGCCGACCGGCGAGCAGCGGCAGCGCAGGAGGGCGCCGGTGGCAACGCGACCGCGGTCGAAGGGGGCCCGGCGTGACGGCGGTGCTGGACGCGAGCGCGATCCTCGCGCTGATCTACCGCGAGGACGGTCACGACCAGGTGGCCGCGCAGATCCGAGGCGCGGTGATCAGTGCCGTGAACTTCTCCGAGGTCGTGCGGAAGCTCGTCCAGAACGGCCACCCGGCACCGGCGGAAGCGGCAGGCGTTGTGCTGTCCCTCGGCGCGACCGTGGCCGCGTTCACCGCAGCCGAGGCCGTCGACACCGCGCTGCTGTGGACCAGCACTCGCAGCGGCGGTCTGTCGCTGGGCGACCGTGCGTGCCTCGCGGTCGCCGGCAGTGTCCCGGAAGGCCGCGCGGTCACCGCGGACCGGGCTTGGGCGCGGGTCGATGCCGGCGTGCCGGTCGACCTCATCCGCTGACCACGCGGTTTCGACCGTCCGCCGTCAGGAAGGCTCGCTCAGGCTTTCCGCCGAAACACCGGTTTCACCGGCCGCCCGCCGAGCCACGGTGACGGGTCGCCGGCATCGAGGGCCTTGCGGTAAACCACACAAGCCGCGGCGACGGCGTCCAAGGTCTGTTGCAGGTCGGCGTCCGTCAGCGCCGCGCTGACGACAAACGACGGTCCCAGCACACCGCCGGTCACGAGCTGGCGCAGGAACAGTGTCCGGTAGTCCTGTGAGGGGCGGCCGCTGGCGTCCAGCGTGCCGAAGACCAAATTGCTGTCGCGGCCGCGCACGATGACGTGGTCGGACAGGTCGTGGCTCGCGGCGATTTCGCGGACGCCGGTGGCCAGGCGCGCGCCGATGGTGTGCAGCCGGGCGGTGACCGCTTCGGTTTCGTAGACGTCCATCACGGCCATGGCGGCGGCCAGCGCGTGCGTTTCCGCGCCGTGGGTGGTGGACAGCAGGAACACCCGGTCGCGGCCCGAGCGCAGGCCGCCCAGTTCCATCAGCTCGCGTTTGCCGGCCAGCGCGGAGACCGCGAAGCCGTTGCCGAGTGCCTTGCCGAACGTCGAAAGATCGGGCGTGACGCCGTACAACCCTTGCGCGCCATGCTCGGAAAACCGGAAGCCGGTGATCATCTCGTCGAACACCAGCAGCGCGCCGTGCCGGTGGGCCAGCTCGCGCAGACCCGCCAGGTAGCCCTCGGGCGGGTCGGCCTGGGTCGCGGCTTCCAGGATCAGGCAGGCGACCTGACCGTCGTGCTCCTGGAGCATCGCCTCGGTGGCCGCGAGGTCGCCGTACGGGAAGCGCACGGTCAGGTCCGTGATCTCACCGGGGACGCCGGCCGCCATCGCCGTGGTGCCGATGAACCAGTCGTCGGTGGAGAAAAACGCGTGGTCGGCGCACAGGGCCACCAGCGGACGGCCGGTGGCGGCGCGGGCCAGGCGCACCGCGGCGGTGGTCGCGTCCGAGCCGTTTTTGGTGAACTTCACCATGTCCGCGGTCGGCACGGTGGCCAGGAACCGCTCCGCTGCCTCAGCCTCCACAATGGACGGACGCGAGAAGTTGCTGCCCCGCCCGACCTCCCGCCGCACCGCCTCGGTCACTCGTGGGTGCGCGTGGCCGAGGCTCACCGCCCGCAGCCCCGAGCCGTACTCGACGTAGGAATTCCCGTCGACGTCCCAGACGCGCGCGCCGAGCCCGTGCGAGATGACCGGCGCCAGGTTCTCCGGGTACTGGTCCGAGCCCTTGGCGTACGTGTGCGCGCCGCCGGGGATCACCCGGTGCAGCCGCTCGTCAGCCGCGCGGGAGGCGGTTAGTTCCATCGTCTTCACCCCAACGGTTTGAGTGCCTCGGCCAACGAGCCGGCGGCGGAGTCCCGCTCGGAAACCAGCGCGGCCGGCAGCGGCCACGGGATAGCGAGTTCAGGATCATTATAGGCGATTGCTACGTCTTCGTCCGGATTGTGCACCCGGTCGATCCGATATGAGACGTCGGCGATATCGGAAAGCGCCTGGAAACCGTGCGCGCAGCCGGCCGGGATGTACACGCTCTCCTGGGTGTCGCCGGAAAGCCGGAAGAACTCGCGGTTGCGGAACGTCGGCGACTCCGGCCGCAGGTCCACGACCACGTCGAAGACCTCGCCGAACGAGCAGCGCACCAGCTTCGCCTCGCCGTCGCCCGAGCGCAGGTGCATTCCGCGCAGCACCCCGCGATAGGAACGGGAAACACTGTCCTGCACAAACGTTTCCGGTTCGATTCCCACCGACCGGGCCACGTCCGCGTCGAAAGTGCGCGAAAAGAAGCCGCGGTCGTCGCGGTGCGGCGTGGGCTGGAACAGGTACGCGCCCGCGATGGACGGCACGGGAATGGCTTTCATCGGACCTCCGAAGCAGGGAACAGCGAAGCGGACAGCGCGGCGAACTGGTGCTTGAGCCGCTGTTCGTTCTCCTCGTTGTGCTCGGCCAGCGTCAGCCGCAGCTCCGGCGCGCGCCGGTCCAGCTCCGCGAACTGCGTGATCAGCCGGTCGACGTCGACCGCGCGGGCCTCCTGGCAGAATTCACCGAGGCCCATCTCGGCCATCAGCACGTCGTTTTTCTTCGCATACCCGATCGCCAGCGTCGGCTTCCCGAGCTTCAGCGCGCACAACACGTTGTGGTACCGCGTCGCGACGACCGTGCCGACGCCGGCCATCGAGCGCATCAGCTCGTCCAGCGTCTCCAACGGAGTGGCCGTGACCAGCGGCGACGCCACGGCCGCCTGGATCTCCTCGACCACCGCGGTGTCGATCTGGTCGCCGATGAACAGCCGCACCGGCCGCCCCTGCGCCACCAGATGCCGCACGAAGCGCGTCATGGCGTCCACATAGGACCGATAGATCCGCTCGTCGTCGGCCCGGTCGTCGTTGCCGCCGTAGTACGCCATCACGCCGACGCCGACCGCGCGCGGGTCCTCGGCCACGGTGGGCACCGGCAGCGAGAACGCGAGGTCGGGGTACACCGCGTCGCCGTTCACCGGCACGCCCATCGAGCGCATCGCCGTCCGGGAAAGCTCGTCGCGGTACGAGCGGTAGGCCGCCAGCCGCGCCGTCTGCCGGACCAGGAACCGGGTGGCCGGCACAGTGATCCGGTCGGCGCCGACGCTGACCAGCGCCACCTTCGTGCCGAACACCCGCCCGGCCGCGCTCAGCAGGAACAGCGCGTACGGGAAACCCCAGGGCCGCAACGGAAGCGTCGCCTCGAGCACTCCCATGCCGGGCACGAACACCACGTCCTGGCGCCGCACCCACGCGGCCGTGCGCACGACGTCGACCAGTTTCCCGAACGCCTTCATGGCGATGGACCGCAGGCCCGAAGCCGTCTGGTACTCGTCGGCGTACCAGTTCAGTCGCGTCGCCGGGATGCCGTAGCGAGCCGAAACCACCGCCGGCCCACCGCAGAAGGCGGACACGGTCGCGTCCGGGTGCTCGGCGCGCAAATAGCCGAGCACCGCTTCCAGCGAGCCGTCGTTGCCGAGGTTGCCCGAGCCGAGCAGCCCGAACAGCCCGACGCGTGCGCTCACGAAACCCGTCCCTCACGGCCGGCCACAACCTGGTCGACGGTCAGGGAAAGCTCGTCCGCGGCCACCGGTGCGCGGTCCTCCACGCGCTCACCGGCCTCGCCCGGCTTGGCCCGGCTGGCGAACCACTCCGCCAGCGCGAGGTAACAGCGCCGCCGCTCGCGCGAGGACAGCGGGGCGACGCGGATGCCGTGCACGTAACCCCAGACGTACTCGGCCAGCAGCCGCGCGGTCGGGTTCGTGAACGGGTTGCCGCGCTTCGGGTCGAGGTTCGCGCACCGCGCGCGTTTGCTCGGGTTCGCGCGCTCGGCGCGGTCCGGGTGGTCGCGGCGGAAGTACAGCAGCTCCGGGACCTGGTGGAACGGGCCGTGCAGGGCCAGCTCGGCCACGTACGTGCGGTCGGCGTGGTGGTAGCTGCCCATCGGCGTGACGCGGCGCAGCACGTCGGTGCGCACGACGCCGTAGAAGTCGTCGCCGCCGGGCTCGAACAGCAGGCTCTTGAACCGGACCGAAGGCCGCGCCGCGTCCGTCTTGTGCACGTAGTCCAGTGGCACGGTGACCGCGCCGCGCTCGTCGATGATCGCCTGCCACGAGTGCGCGAGCACGATCTCGGGTCGCTCGTCGAGCGCCTCGACGCAGCGGCGCAGCAGGTCGCGGCCGTACAGGTCGTCGTGCGAGGCCCACTTGAACAGCTCGCCGCGCGCCATGTCCAGCAGCACGTTGTGGTTCGGCGTCGCGCCGACGTTGCGGGCCTGGCGCCGGTAGCGGATGCGGGTGTCCTTTTCCGCGTACTGACGGCAGATCTCCTCGGTGCCGTCGGCGGAGGCGTTGTCGGAGATGATCAGCTCGAAGTCCTCGTAGGTCTGCCCGAGCAGCGCGTCGAGCGCCTCGCCCAGGAACTCCTCGCCGTTGTAGACGGGCAGGCCGATGCTCAGCCGGGGGACGGTCCTCATCGCGTTCTCATTTCCTCATGACCGACGGATGATTCGACGGATGTTTCGACAGCGGCGGCGTCGTCGCGCGGTGTCGAGGTGACTGGTGTCGCGAAGTAGTCGCGCAGGGCGAGGTGCAGCTGTACCCACCACACGCCCGAGCCGGCCAGCGTGGCCGCCGCGACGCCCCAAGCGGAGCCGAGCGCGCCGCCCATCGCGGCGCCGGTGAGGCCGAAGGTGACGTACATGGCCGAGGCGATCAGCTGCGAGCGAAGGCTCCTTCGCGCGACGCCGAGTGCGCGCAGCCCAGCCGCCGCGCCCGTGGTGAAGCTGGCGCCGACCACGGCGAGCGTGACCGGCAGGATCAGCTTCGACGAGGTGTCCCACAGCGAGCCGAGCACGAACCGGCCGGCGTTGTCGGGCACGAGCAGCAGCAGGGCGAGGCCCCAGGTCAGCGCGGCGGCGGCCTGCGCGCCGCCGAGGATCAGGCAGAAGTGCCGAAGCCGGCGCGGCGACCGTTGCAGCACTCGCGCGCCTTCGGCCACGGTGACCAGCGAAAGCCCCATCAACAGCGCGAGGAACGGCCCGAGCAGCTGTTCCGCGCCGCGCACGGTGCCGACCGCGGCGAGCCCGGCGATCGCGCCCAGCCCGTACGCGCGCAGCTGCGACGCCCCGCTGTTGCTCACGTTCTCGACCAGGTAGCGCACGCCCAGCTCGCGGTGGTCGCGCACCCAGTGGCGCACCGCGCCCAGGTTCGGCAGCACGCTCGTCTGCACCCAGCCGTACAGCGCCGCGACGCCCGCGGACGCGCCCCAGGCGAGCAGGAACCCGACCACGGTGCCGTGCCGCGCGGCCAGCACCATCGCCGGGAACAACGCGACGCCCCAGATCGCGTCGTTGAGGAACGCTTTCTGCCCGGAGCCCGCGGCGAAGAAGCCGAACCGCCAGGCGTCCTGCAGCAGCAGCGCGGGCATCACCACGCCCAGCGCGACGAACGCCCCGCCGACCGCCCCGCCCACCAAGAGTCCGAAAAGGACACTCAACGCGCCGGCGAGCAGCCCGACGGTCAGCGCCGTGCCCGCGGCCCGGCCGAGCGCCTCCCGCCACCGTCGCCGGGTCACGCCGGAGAAGCGCACCATCAGCGGGTCCGTCGCCAGGCCGCGCGAGACGTTCAGGATCACGCCGTAGGTCACCCAGGCGATGCTGAACACGCCGAACGCCGTCGCGCCCAGCGAGCGCGCGACGTACAGGCCGACGACGAAGTTCGTCAGGCTGGAGACGGCCTGGTCGCCGAGGCCCCAGCTGAGCCGTCCGGCCATCGCGCGGACGGCGCGCGAGCGCAGGATCGAGGGCACCGCCCTCACTCCTTGAGCAGGCCGGCGGCCTGCAGGGCCCGCGCGGCACCGTCGACCGCGTCGAACGGCAGGCCGGCGCGCTCGGCGATGTCGAGCAGGCTGTTGCCGCCGTCGGAGTAGCTGAGCACCCAGAGCATCGCGAGCTGGGCGTCCTTGGCGTCGCTGCGCCCGCCGAGTGAGTCGTACAGCCCGCGCTTGCCCAGCTGCGGCTCGCCGTACGGGCTGAGGTTGACGAAGCGGCGGTTGCGGTCGAGCACGGAGAACGCGGTGCGCAGCGTGTCGAGCGTGTCCTCCATCGACTCCGGCGAGACGAAACCCGGGTTGTCCGCGGAGGTGTGGTACTCCGGGTAGCCCGCGTACGGCGTCCGCGTCAGCGATCCGACGCCGAGGTTGAAGCCGGGGGAGCAGAACTGCCGCTCGTCGTAGCCGTACGGGGAGAAGTCGCGGATTTCGTGCGGCTTGTCCTTCAGCACGAAGGCCATCACCCGGTCGATCTCCGCGTCGCCGCGGCGGCTGCGCTTGTAGGTGAGCGAGCCGCGGTCGCCGGCGCAGGCCAGCACCACGCCGTGCTTCACGCGGTCCACGCGCTCGCCGTTGCGTGCCAGCCAGGTGATCGCGCCGATCGTGCCCGGCATGAACAGGAACCGGTAGGTGTGGAACGGTTTTTCCGCCGCCAGGGCCTGCGCGAGCGAGACGGCCACGGCGATGCCCGCGAGGTTGTCGTTCGCCAGCGAGGGGTGGCAGATATGGCAGGAGACGATGACCTCGTCGCCCACCTGGCCGGGCACCATGTGCTCGCCGTAGGTCAGCGAGCCGTCGGCCAGCGTCGAGTCGATCTTGACCCGGTAGTCGCCGTCCGGCAGCGCGTCGAGCACGTCCTGGGCCAGGCAGAACCCCCAGGCCGGCGAGTAATAACTGGTCCGGTACGGCACCCACGACGGGGTTTCGGGCAGCGTGTGCAGGTGGCCGCGCAGCTCGGCCAGGCTCATCGTCTCGTCGACCGGCACGCTGTAGCCGACCACGTGCAGGTTCGACTCGCGGAAGTCGATCACCCGGCGCCCGGCCGCGTCCGCCACGTAGGCGTCGCGGATGTTCCACTCCTGCGGCACGGTCCAGTCCAGCACCGAGGTGCCGGTCGGCACCTCGTGCAGCTCGAGCGGGATGTGCTCGCCGACGACGGCGAGCGTCTCGCGCACGCCGTCGCCCGTGATGCTCCGGCAGAACGGGTACATCCGCTCCACCAGCGCGTGCATCTGCGCCCCCGTCAGCATCAGGCGTGCCGCAGCGTTTCGTCGACGGCGCCGGCGCTCTGACGGTCGTTCAGCCAGTTCAGCCGGGTGAACCGGCGCTCGAACTGCGCCTTGGTGAGGCCGTAGTCGCGGTAGGCGTCGATCAGCTGGAGTGCGCCGTCCTTGACCGACCACTCGCAGTCGAAGCCCGGGATCGCCTCGCGAAAGCGCGCGAAGTCCACGCGGTACGAGCGCGGGTCCGCGCCGGCCTCACCGGTGATCCGCAGCTTGGAGCCCGGCACGGCCTCCACGACCTCCTGCGCGATCTCCGCGACCGTCACGTTGTTGCGCTCGGTGCCGATGTTGAACGCCTGGTTGTGCACGACTTCGCGCGGCGCGGACAGCGCGGCGGTGAAGGCGTGCGCGATGTCCTTCGCGTGCACCAGCGGACGCCACGGCGTGCCGTCGGAGAGCACCAGCACCTCGCCGGAGAGGAAGGCGTGGGCGGTGAGGTTGTTCAGCACGATGTCCGCGCGCAGCCGCGGCGAGAAGCCGAACGCGGTGGCGTTGCGCATGTACACCGGCGTGAAGCTGTCGTCGGCGAGCTTCGAGACGTCGGCTTCCACGCGCACCTTCGACTCCGCGTACGGCGTCACCGGGCGAAGCGGGGCGTCCTCGTCCACGAGGCCACCGCCGCCCGAAGCGCCGTACACCGAGCAGGTGGACGCGTAGAGGTAGCGCCCCACGCCGGCGTCCTTCGCCAGCTGCGCGAGCCGGACCGACGCGTGGTGGTTGATGTCGTACGTCAGCTGCGGCGCGAGCGAGCCCAGCGGGTCGTTCGACAGCGCCGCCAGGTGGATCACGGCGTCGAACCCCTCGAGCTGCTCGGGCCGCACGTCGCGCAGGTCGACGGTGATCCCGGCCGGGTCGGCGGGCGCCGGGCCCAGCAGGCAGTCCGCGAACAGGCCCGAGTCCAGCCCGGTGACCTCGTGCCCGGCCTCGGCCAGCACCGGCGCCATCACCGTGCCCAGGTAACCCGTGTGCCCGGTCAGCAACACCCGCATGTCTTCAGCCCCTCAAGTCGAGAACGAGTTTGTTCAGTTCGAACGCCTCCGCGTAGTGCTCCTGGCACTCGATGCCGCGGATCCGCGCCAGGCCGAGGAAGGCCTCGCGGTCGTACCAGGGGCGGTGCCGCTGGGAGGCGTAATGCTCTTGCAGCAGCTGGACTTTCTGCTCGGCCAGCTTGGTGGTGAGCGGCACGTACGCCGGCAGCCGGCCGAGGTCGCCGTCCCACTTGACGATCTCGTAGCCCAGCGTCAGATACCCGCGCCAGACGGTCGGTACCAGCATGGCGAGGCCGCGGTGGTCCTGGTGCGCGTCGACGGTCCGGGGCGCCAGGACCACGCCGGGATCGGTGCGCCCGCGCAGCTCTTCGAGCGCGTTCTTGGCCTCGTCCCAGTGCGCCGGGAGCCGGCCGTCGGGCAGCTTCAGCACGGTGAGCTCGAGGTCGGCGCCCGGGCAGAACGCGGCGAGCGCGGACCGCTCCTCGGCCTCCCGCTCGGTGCCGCCGCCCGACAGCACCAGCGCGTCGACCCGGATCCCGGGCCGCAGCGCGCAGATCGTCAGCAGGGTCCCGCCGGCGCCGATCGCGATGTCGTCACAGTGCGCGCCGAGGACGACGATGCTGTCCAGCCGCTCCGCCGCCAGCCGGATCACGCGTGCACCCGGTCCGGCTGCCCGTGCTCCCAGAGCGCCCACGGCCGGTCGCCATGGGTGTACGCGTCGTCCAGTGCGAAGCGCTCCTTCACCGTGTCGGTCGGCTTCCAGAACCCGCGGTACGGGTACGCCAGCAGCCGGCCGCGCTTCGCGAGCTCACCACAGCCGTCGGCGACCAGGTCGCCGTTCTCCGGGATGTGGTCGAAAACCTCCTGCCGCAGCACGAAATAGCCGCCGTTCTCCCACAGCGGCATGTCGCTGACCGGCGTGATGGCGCCGATCCGGCCGCCCTCGTCCATCTCGACGCAGTGGAACGAGGACTGCGGCGGCACCACCATCATCGAGGCGCCGGCGTCGCTCTGCTCGAACCGCTCGACGATCTGGTCCAGCGGCGCGTCGGTGAGCACGTCGGCGTAGTTGGCCAGGAACATCTCGTCGCCGTCGAGGTGCTCGCGCACGCGGCGCAGGCGCTCGCCGATCGGCGACTCGATGCCGGTCTGCACGAACGAGATCGTCCAGTCGGCGATGTCGGTGGACAGCAGCTCGGTCCGGCCGCCGCGGAGCACGAAGTCGTTGGACGTGGTCTCGCGGTAGTTGAGGAAGAACTCCTTGATGTGGTGCGCGCCGTAGCCGAGGCACAGCACGAACTCGGTGTGGCCGAAGTGCGCGTAGTAGCGCATCACGTGCCAGATCAGCGGACGCGGGCCCACCATGGCCATCGGCTTCGGCACGTCGGAGGCGTCTCCGTTGCGCATCCGCATGCCGTAGCCGCCGCAGAACAGGACTACCTTCACTGATTCACCTCGACGATCTCCAGGCGGGGGATCGGGAACACGAGCCGCCCGCCCCACTCGTCTACATAGGACAATTGCTCGGTGAGCTCGGTCCGCAGGTTCCAGGGCAGGACGAGCACGTAATCGGGCCGGTCGGCGGCGATCCGGTCGGTCTCCAGCACGGGCACCCGGGTGCCGGGGGTGAACCGGCCGTGTTTGTACGGGTTGCGGTCGACGGTGTAGGCGAGCAGGTCGGGCCGGATGCCGCAGTGGTTCAGCAGCGTGTTGCCCTTGCCGGGCGCGCCGTAGCCGACCACGGTCCTGCCCTCCTTGGCCGCCTTGACCAGGAACTCCAGCAGGTCGAGGCGCACCCGCGTGACCCGCTCGGCGAACTCGGTGTAGCCGGACAGCTCGTGCAGCCCGGCCGCCTTCTCGCGGGCCAGCACGTCGACCATCCGCGCGCTCGGCTCGCCGGCGACCGCGGCGGGCCGGGCCCACAACCGGATCGAGCCGCCGTGCGTCGGCAGCAGTTCGACGTCCACAACGGACAGTCCGCCGACGGCGAGCGCGCGGCGCGCGGATTCGACCGTGTAGTACTGGAAGTGCTCGTGGTAGATCGTGTCGTACTGGTTGTCCTGGATCAGCGTGAGCAGGTGCTGCACCTCGATGCTGACCCAGCCGTCGTCGGCCACCAGCGCCCGCAGGCCGTGGGTGAAGCCGACGATGTCCGGGATGTGCGCGTAGACGTTGTTGGCCGCCACCAGGTTCGCGGGGCCGTGCTCCCCGCGGACGTCACGCGCGGTTTCGGGGGAGAGGAACGCCGTTTTCGTCGGCACGCCCTTTTCTCGTGCCGCTTGCCCGACGTTCACCGAGGGTTCGATGCCCAGGCACGGGATTCCCTGCGCCACAACGTGTTGCAGCAGGTAACCGTCGTTGCTGGCCACCTCGACCACCAGCGAGTCCGGGCCGAGGCCGAGGCGTTCGACCGATTCCTCGACGTATTTCCGCGCGTGCTCCACCCAGGAGGTCGAGTACGAGGAGAAGTACGCGTAATCGGTGAACGTGTCCTCGGGTGTGATCAGCGGCGGGATCTGCGCCAGCCAGCACTCGGTGCAGACTTGCAGGTGCAGCGGGTAGGTCGGCTCCGGCTCGGCCAGCTGCGCCGCGGTCAGGAACCGCTCACAGGGCGGCGTGGCCCCGAGGTCGACGACGCTCGCCAGAGCTGTCGATCCGCAGAGTCGGCATGTGGTCATCAACGGGCTCCTTGGCTCGCGGCGTGCGTGCTAAACACGTCGACCACCAGCGGAGGGTCGTTACAAGGAGCTGCCGAGGGCGCGGGCACCGTGTTCTGAATGAGACATGGGAGCGGGGGGCCGAATGCAGCGGATGACGCTTTCCCCGCGCTGAGCGAGGCGAAAGCGTCATCCGCTGCATCGAGCGAGCCGGTCAGAGCTTCGCGGCCGCCGGGATGACGTCGGTGGCGAACTTCTCCAGGAGCTTCAGACTGGGCACGCCGGGCACCCAGCCCATGGTGGCCTGGATGCCCTGTGCGCTCAATTCGCCCAGCCGGTCAAGGAGTTCCGTGGTTTTTTCGCCGTTTTCGCCGATATCCAGCCAAAGGGGCACGGTTTTGGTGATGTCGTCGTAATTCCGGCCCACGTCCTCGCAGTGCTGTCTCAGCACCGCCAGCTTGTGCCCCAGGTCCGGGCCGGGGAACACGTTGCAGGCGTCGGCGTACTTCGCGACGAAGCGGAGCGTCTTCTTCTCGCCGCTGCCGCCGATCAGGATGGGCGGGTGGGGCGACTGGAGGGGCTGCGGCACGTTCAGCAGCCGTTCACCGGAGACGTGGGTGCCGGTGAACGGGGCATCGCCCTCGGACCACATCTGGAGGATGTACCGGAGGGCGTCCTCGAGCTGCTCGAAGCGCTCCTTCATGGGCGGGAAGCGGAACCCGAGGCCGCGGGACTCTTCCTCGTTCCAGCCGGCGCCGATGCCCAGGAGTGCGCGGCCGCCGGACAGCACGTCCAGCGTGGTGACGGCCTTGGCCAGCAGCCCGGGGTGGCGGTAGATCACGCCGGAGACGATGGTGAGCAGCTTGATCCGCTCGGTGTGCCCGGCCAGGTAGCCCAGCGTGGTGTAGGCCTCCAGCATCTCGTGCTCGGGCGGGCCGTAGCGCTCGATCTGGAAGAAGTGGTCCATCACCGACAGGTACTCGAAGCCGGCCTGGTCGGCCGCCTTCGCCACGGCGGCCAGGTCGGGCCCGAGCGCAGCCGGTCCGTTCGGCCAGGTCAGCTGCGAAAGGTGGAGTCCCAGTTTCATGCCAGCTGCTCCGCGGCCGGGATCACGTCCGTGGCGAACTTCTCGATCAGGCCCAGGTCCGGCACCCCCGGGGCGGCGCCGATCGCCGCGTGCACGCCGAGGCCGTGCAGCCGCTCCAGCTCGGCGACCAGCTCACCGGCCTTCTCGCCCTTCGGCCCGATGTCCAGCACGTGGTAGACGGTCTTGGTGATCTCGTCGTAGTCGCGGCCCTCGTTCTCGCAGTGCCGCTTGAGCACGTCGAGCTTGTGCTCCAGCTCGGGGGTGTTGAAGATGTTGCACGAGTCGCCGTACTTCGCGACGAAGCGGAGCGTCTTCTTCTCCCCGCCGCCGCCGACCATGATCGGCGGGCGCGGCGACTGCAGCGCCTGCGGCACGTTCAGCAGCCGCTCGGCCTCGAAGTGCTTGCTGGTGAACGGCGCGTCGCCTTCGCCCCACATCTGCAGGATGTACTGGAGGTTCTCCTCCAGCAGCTCGAAGCGCTCAGCGGTGGGCGGGAACGGGAAGCCGAGGCCCTTCGACTCCTCCTCGTTCCAGCCCGCGCCGATGCCGAGGATCGCGCGGCCGCCCGAAAGCACGTCGAGCGTGGTGATGGCCTTCGCGAGCAGGCCGGGGTGGCGGTAGAGCACGCCGGTGATCACCGTCAGCAGCTTGGCGCGCTCGGTGTGCGCGGCCAGGAAGCCGAGCGTGGTGTACGCCTCGAGCATGTCGTTCTCGCTCGGGCCGACGCCGCGGATCTGGAAGAAGTGGTCCATCACGGCGAGGTATTCGAACCCGGCCTGATCGGCCGCGCGCGCCACAGCGGCGAGATCGGCACCGAGCTTCGGGGCGCCGCCGGCCCAGGTGAAGTCGGGAATCTGCAGTCCAAGTTTCATGGCCCAAACGGTATACCTGGAGTTACACCATCCGCCCGGATCAGAAGTCGCGCACGATGGAAACGGTGCCGTGCAAGGGATCCGTCACGTAAACGGCGCGCGTGCGCTGGTCCACCGCCACGTCGCCGGGGTTCACGCCGAGGCTCAGCTCGCCGCTGAGCACGCCGGCTTTGCCGTCCACGCGCGACAATCCGTTCTGCCCGCCGTTGGTGTACACGGTTTCCGAGCCCTGGTGCACGGTGAGCGAAGAAGCCTCGCTGCGCAGCAGCACGGTCTTGCTCTGCACCCGCGTCACGGAGTCCACAATGGACATGTTGTGGATCGCCGAGTTGGCCACGAACACCGTGCCGCTCGCCTGGTGCACGGCGACGCCGGTGGGGGACGGGCCGACGCCGGTGCTGCCGGTGAACTTCCCGGTGTCGAGGTCGAAGACCTCCACGGAGTTCGTGCCGGGGCTGGTGCAGTAGGCGATCCGCCGCCCGGTGTCGAGCGCGACCCCGGCCAGGCCCGGCTTCGGCGCGGGCACGATCGTCTGCGTGGTGAGGCTGACCCCGTCCAGGATCGCGAGCGTGCCGGTGCTGTTGCTGACCGCGTAGACCTGGTTGGCCCGCGAGTCCACCGCCACGCTGGACGCCCCCGCGCCGGCGCCGATCACGCTCACCGTCTCGTGGCTCTGCGCGTCGATCACCAGGACGGTGCCGCCCGGCGGGTTGGCGACGTACACGCGGTTCGCGACCGGGTCCACGGCGACGTCACTGGGCGCGCCGCCGACCGGGAGGACGGCGACCACCTGCGCGCTGCCCGGGTCGAGCACCGCGACCGAGCCGGACGCCGGCTCGGTGACGTACACCAGCCCCGTGACCGGGTTCACCGCCACGGCCGAGGGCGCGCCCCCGACGTCGACCACCCGCACCTGCTCCGCCCAGGCGGGCCTGGCCAGCACGGCCGTGGCCGCACCCGCCGTGACCAGCGCGAACAGTCCGCGCCGGGTCAGCCGCCCGGAAGGCTCCGGACCCCGCATCGCCCACCTCCGCCGGAGGATGATCCGTTGGGATAGCGCCCCGACCCTAACCCGGGCGACGATCAGGTGAAGGAACTTCGAGTCCCCCGATGGCGTTGTTTCCGGTGGGTAACCACCACACTCGGCAGATACCACACTGGGCGGACGGAGGCGAGACGGGCGTGCACAAGCACCAGAACGGGCTGAAGACGGCACTGCTGCTCGGCCTGCTGTCGGCGATCATCATCGTGATCAGCGGGTTCTTCGGCCGTGGCGCGCTGTTCATCGGCCTGCTGCTGGCGCTCGGCGTGAACGGGTTCGCCTACTTCAACTCCGACAAGATGGCCCTGCGCGCGATGCACGCCCGGCCCGTCTCGGAGGTCGAGCAGCCCGCGATGTACCGGATCGTGCGCGAGCTGGCCACGCACGCGCGCCAGCCGATGCCCGCGCTGTACATCAGCCCCACGGTCGCGCCGAACGCGTTCGCCACCGGCCGCAGCCCCCAGCACGCCGCCGTCTGCTGCACCACGGGCATCCTCGACCTGCTGGACGAGCGCGAGCTGCGCGCGGTGCTGGGCCACGAGCTTTCGCACGTCTACAACCGCGACATCCTGATCTCCTGCGTCGCCGGCGCACTGGCCGGCGTGATCACCGTGCTGGCGAACGTGGCGATGTTCTTCGGCGGCTTCGGCGGCGGCAACAGCCGCGAGGGCAACCCGCTGGTCTCCCTGCTGCTGGTCCTGGTCGGCCCGATCGCGGCGGCGGTGGTCAAGATGGCCGTCAGCCGCTCCCGCGAATACCAGGCGGACGCCTCGGGCGCCCAGCTCACCGGCGACCCGCTCGGCCTGGCGTCCGCGCTGCGCAAACTGGAGCGCGGCACCCGCGCGGCCCCGCTGATGCCAGAGCCCGCGGTCGTCTCCCAGTCGCACCTGATGATCGCGAACCCGTTCCGCCCGGGCGAAGGCCTGTCGAAGCTGTTCTCCACCCACCCGCCGATCGAAGACCGGATCCGCCGGCTGGAGGAGATGGCCCGGGGCCGCTCGTGAGTGTTCATGACGGTTAGAACCGGCATGAACACTCACGAGTCAGGTCAGCCGGTGGCGCCCGCGGTCCGGGCCACGTTCATCACGTAGTCGCCGTAGCCGGACTTGGCCAGCTTCGTGCCCAGCGCGTAACACTCGTCCGCGCTGATGAAGCCCATCCGGAGCGCGATCTCCTCCAGGCAGGCGATCCGCACGCCGGTCCGGTGCTCCAGCACCTGCACGAACTGCCCGGCCTCCAGCAGCGAGTCGTGCGTTCCGGTGTCCAGCCAGGCGAAACCGCGGCTCAGCTCGATCAGGTTCGCGCGGTCCCGGCGCAGGTAGGTGAGGTTGACGTCGGTGATCTCCAGCTCGCCGCGCTTGGACGGCTTGAGCTTGCGCGAGATGTCGACGACCTCGTTGTCGTAGAAGTACAGCCCGGTGATCGCGTTGTTGGAGCGCGGGTTCGCGGGCTTCTCCTCGATGGACAGCAGGCGCCCGTTCGCGTCGACCTCGCCGACGCCGTAGCGCTCGGGGTCCTTCACCTGGTAGCCGAACAGCACGCAGCCGTCGAGGTCGGTGGCCGCGGTCTGCAGGGTGCTGGAGAAGCCCTGGCCGTAGAAGATGTTGTCGCCCAAGACCAGCGCCACGGACTCGTCGCCGACGAAGTCCGCGCCGATCACGAACGCCTCCGCCAGCCCGTTGGGGCTGGGCTGCTCGGCGAACGAGAACGACAGTCCGTACTGGCTGCCGTCACCGAGCAGCCGGCGGAAGTTCGGCAGGTCGGCCGGGGTCGAGATGATCAGGATCTCCCGGATCCCGGCCAGCATCAGCACCGAGATGGGGTAGTAGATCATCGGCTTGTCGTAGACCGGGAGCAGCTGCTTCGACACGGCCTGGGTGATCGGGTGCAGGCGCGTCCCGCTGCCCCCCGCCAGCACGATGCCCTTCATTCCCGCTCCTCGCCTCGTCCGATTTCACCGTACCGAGTGAGTGTGCCGTGAACCGCTCGCGGCGGGGACGGGGGGCGGGCTCAGGGCATCGGGCCCTTGCCGAAGTACGCCTTGCAGCCGGTGTTGTACTGCGTGGCGACCTCCAGCACGCCCGTCCCGTCGTCCACCGGCAGCAGCGCGGAGGAGTAGTTGGGACAGAAGTTGTTGTAGATGCCGGTGATGAGGATGGGGGCGGGCGCCTCGTACCAGTTGCCGGCGCCGAGGTTGTCGTTCACCAGCAGCACTTGCCCGTTCTTCGCGGCCACTGGCGTGCCGCCGGCGTCGGTGTAGATCTGGCCGACCATCACCATCCGCACGCCGTTGGGGCCGCCGGGGAAGAGCGTGACCGTCTGGGCGTGCTGGAAGTAGTCGCCGTTCGCGGTGGTCACGCGGGTGCCGGGATCGGCCGGATCACCCCAGTTCGCGCCGTCGCTGGAGATCTTGTAGTACGGGTCGCAGTAGCGGTCGCCGTAGTTGCAGATCTCGTAGCTGAACCAGTACCGGCCGTCGGGCAGCCGCCGGATGATCGGCATGCCGGGGCGCACCCGGTCCGGCGGGATGGCCATGGTGAGCTGCTTGGTGCCCCAGTGCACGCCGTCGGTGCTCGCGACGCGGTTGATCACCTGCGCGTACTTCGGCGCCTGCGTTTCGTCGGCGTAGTTGACCCAGAGCGTGCCGCCCGCGTCGACGTTGAACTCCGGCTCCCAGATGCCGTCGTGGTTGTGCGAGCGGGCGGCTTCGGACAGGAACGTCCAGGTGTGGCCGCCGTCGCGGCTGGCCCAGACCTTGATGCCGATGCGCCGCTGGGCGCCCGCGTCCTGGCGGTAGCTGGCGCCCCAGAGCAGGGTCCCGGGGCGGAGCGCGCCGACGCGCTGGGGCAGTTCGTACAGCGTTCCGCAGCATTCGCCGAGCTTGCCGTCGGGGTCGCGCACCTCGCCGATCTTGTGGAAGCTCGCGCCCTCGTCGGTGCTCTCCATGATCGGGGTGAACTTGCCGCCGCCGTCCTCGCTGGTCAGCGCCGCGAGGATGTGGCCGCGGCCGAACGCCGAGTACTCGAGCCGGACCAGCCGCGGGTACGAGCCGTAGCCGTCCACCAGCTGCTGTTTCTCGACCACGGCGGACGCCGGCGAGAGGCTCGCGGCGACCACCACCAGCGAGGTGAGGAACGCGATCAAGGGGGTGGCACGGCGCATCCTGAACCTTTCTCACAGCGGCCGCGCGATTACACCACGCACACGGCGGCCGGCCAGGCTTCGTCGCCGCTCCTGCGCAGGTCGGCGGCAGAATTCCACTCGTCCGAGGGGTTTGCATCTCTCCATCGGGTGGCCGGTTTGGTAACGCGCGGTCAAAGGGTGACGAAAGAGCGCTTGAGGGCCGGGTCGCGGCCCACGAGGGGGAACAAGACGATGACTGGTTTCGTCGGGCGCGTCGCGCTGGTGCTGACGGGCGTGCTGTCGGCGGCCGCGCTGGCGGGCTGCTCCGTTCAGCCGTCCGGCTGGGGGATGGTCCTGGGGCAGGCGCAGTCGCCGGTGTCCGAGCCGTCGTCGTCGGCCCCGCCGCCGCGCCCGGTCGAGGCGCCGACGGAGACGCACCAGGGCAAGGGCAACGGCAGCATCACCCTGACCTGGCCCGAGGACGTGGCCGGCTACCTGACGTTCGACTGCCCGCACTGCTCGTCGAACGTCGTCGTCAACACCGACGGCGACGAGGGCCTGCTGATCAACGCCATCGGCGCGTACCACGGCACGGTGTGGTTCAACGTCTCCGAGGACGCCAAGCCCTCGCACACCTTCACGGTGAGCGCGAACTCCTCCTGGACCGCCACGATCACCGACCACCGCGCCCTCCCGGCCGTCACGAAGGCCGCCCCGTACGAGGGCAAGGGCGACGCAGTCCTGAAGATCCCCGCGGGCGTCACCCAGGGCACTTTCAAGACCGATTCGGACGGCCACTCCGCGGTCTGGGTCCAGGGCGGCGGCACGATGGACTTGGCGGTCAACCAGATCGGCGCCACGACGGTGACCTTCAACGTCCCCGGCCCGACCCTGGTGGCCGTGGAGGCCTACGAGTCGAAGTGGACTTTCACGGCTTCGTGACGAGGTTTTCGACAACCGTGGCGTGCGCCGCGATGATCTTCCAGCCGTCGTGCCCGTCAGGAGTCCAGGTCCGCGTGTACCGCATCCGCGCGGCGAACGCTTGACCGTCGACGGTCGCTTCGAGGGTGCCGAGGAACCAGGTGACGCCGACGTGTTCGGTGGCGAACACTGTCAGGTCTTCTTGCTGGATGTGGCTCACGACCTGCCTGCCGCTCTCGTGCGCGCTCAGGTCGTCCTGTTTGGAGGCGAGACTCCCGTCGGGCCCGGTGAACCGCATCGAGTCGTCGATCAGCTCGTCCAGCACCGTGATGTCCGAGGCGAGCTGCGCGGCTTGCAGCCGGCGTTCGGCTGTGCGGAGGGTTTCTTCGGTCATGTGCCTGACCCTCGCAGCCGGGATGGGGCGGGGTCACGGCATTCCGCTCTCGGCGGAGCTGCCGAACCGTGGGCATCCGGCGCGCGGATGCCCACGGGTGCGTCAGCGGTAGTTCGTGAACTGCAACGCGATCTCGAAGTCCTCGCCCTTCAGCAGGGCGATCACGTCCTGCAGTTGGTCCTTCTTCTTGCCCGAGACGCGCAGCTGGTCGCCCTGGATTTGGGCCTGGACGCCCTTCGGACCCTCGTCGCGGATGAACTTCGCGATCTGCTTGGCCTTGTCGGAGGCGATGCCCTGGAGGATCTTGCCGCCGACCTTGTAGATCTTGCCCGACAGGGCGGGCTCGTCCGCCTCGAAGGCCTTCAGCGAGATGCCGCGTTTGATCAGCTTCTCCCGGAAGACCTCGATCGCCGCGAGCGCGCGCTCCTCGGTCTCCGACTCGAAGGTGACGGCTTCCTCGCCGGCCCAGCTGATGGTGGTGCCGGTGCCCCGGAAGTCGAACCGGGTGCCGAGTTCCTTGCTCGCCTGGTTCAGGGCGTTGTCCACCTCCTGGCGGTCGACCTTGCTCACCACGTCGAAAGAGGGATCCGCCACGTGTCCTCACACCTCGTACTCGCTCGTCAGGGGCCACCAGCCTAGCCCCTGCCCCACCCGCGGGTATCCCGGTTGACCCCGGCCCCGGCCGGTTGGGTATCCTTCTCCACGGCTGGTTCGCCCGGCCATGGCGAGTTGCCCGAGCGGCCAAAGGGATCTGACTGTAAATCAGACGGCTCAGCCTTCGGGGGTTCGAATCCCTCACTCGCCACACCAGCCAGATCGGCCCGGTGACCATCAGGTCGCCGGGCCGATCTTGGTTTACGGGCCGTTCAGGTGCTCAGGTCTCGCGGCGGCCGCTGGTCCTAGCCAAGCAGGTCGAGGAACTCCGCCGCGGTGAGGCCGGCCTGCCGGAGGATCGACGACAGAGTGCCACGCTTGATGGTCCCGTGCTGGGGAACGACAACGACGCGGCCGTCCTTGTGCCGGAAGACGGCGTGGCTGCCTTTTGTTCGGCTGTGCTCGAATCCGACGGATTCGAGAATGCGAATCACTTTGCGGACCGGCAGGTCGGAGAGAGCCGGGCTCACGCGGCGCCGGGCACCTGGAATGAGGTGACCAGGGGCGTCGCGCTGGGGTGCGGGTCCTCGGCCTCTTCGAGGTACAGCTCGACGGCTTCAGCCAAGTTGGCCAGCGCCTCGTTCACACTGGCGCCCTGGCTGGCCACGTCGACCTCCAGGCACTGGGCTACGTACCAGTCCTCTTCCTGATGGACGGCGGCGGTGAACACGTTCGACATAGCTCCAAGGATAAGGGCTGGTGGGTTCGAGCGGGGACTACCCGAATCCGGGTCGTGCGGCCGCACCGTGGTCGCACGGGTCGGCCGAAACCCAAAAGCCCTGATCACGGCCTCGCAGTACTTCACCGTAAATCAGACGGCTCAGCCTTCGGGGGTTCGAATCCCTCACTCGCCACACCAGCCAGATCGGCCCGGTGACCATCAGGTCGCCGGGCCGATCTTGTTTGTGCGCCGAAATCACGCAGCCTGGCGCACCGCTGTAGAAGCCGGCGTCAGAGCCAGATCCAGCACCTCACGAACGTTCGCCACAGCGTGGACATCCAGCTGCGACAGGACTTCGGCCGGGACGTCGTCCAGGTCGGGCTCGTTGCGTTGCGGGATGATGACCGTCTTCATGCCCGCGCGGTGGGCGGCCAGCAGCTTCTGCTTCACGCCGCCGATCGGGAGGACCCGGCCGGTCAGGGAGACCTCGCCGGTCATCGCGACGTCGGCGCGGACCACGCGGCCCGAGAGCAGCGACGCGAGCGCCGTGGTCATCGTCACGCCGGCCGAGGGGCCGTCCTTCGGCACCGCGCCCGCGGGGACGTGGACGTGGATGCCGCGGTCCTTCAGGTCACTCACCGGCAGCTCCAGCTCGGCGCCGTGCGAACGCAGGTACGACAGCGCGATCTGCACCGACTCCTTCATCACTTCGCCCAGCTGCCCGGTCAGTTGCAGACCGGTCGCCCCGCTTTCCGGGTCGGCCAGCGACGCCTCGATGTACAGGACGTCACCGCCCGCGCCCGTCACCGCGAGGCCCGTCGCGACGCCCGGCAACGCCGTGCGCTGCGTCGAGGCCGGCAGCGAAGACTCCGGCACGTGCCGCGGGCGGCCCAGGTACGTCTCCAGATCGTTGGCGTCCAAGGAAACCGGCAGCGAGAGCTCGTCGAGCGCCACCTTCGTCGCGATCTTGCGCAGCACCTTCGCGATGGTCCGGTTCACGTCGCGCACGCCCGCCTCGCGGGTGTACTCGGCGGCGATCCGGCTGTACGCCTCGTCGGTCAGCACCACGTCGCCCGGCTTGATGCCGGCCCGCTCCAGCTCACGCGGCAGCAGGTGGTCGCGCGCGATGGTCACCTTCTCGTGTTCGGTGTACCCGTCCAGCGTGACCAGCTCCATCCGGTCCAGCAGCGGGCCGGGGATGGTGTCCAGCGCGTTCGCCGTGGCCAGGAAGACCACGTCGGACAGGTCCAGCTCCACCTCGAGGTAGTGGTCGCGGAACGTGTGGTTCTGCTCCGGGTCCAGCACCTCCAGCAGGGCCGCCGTCGGGTCGCCGCGGTAGTCGGCGCCGACCTTGTCGATCTCGTCCAGCAGCACGACCGGGTTCATCGAGCCGGCCTCCTTGATGGCCCGCACGATGCGGCCGGGCAGCGCGCCGACGTACGTGCGCCGGTGCCCGCGGATCTCCGCCTCGTCCCGGATTCCGCCCAGGGCGACCCGGACGAACTTGCGGCCCATGGCCCGCGCGACGGACTCGCCCAGCGAGGTCTTGCCGACCCCGGGAGGGCCCGCGAGCGCGAGCACGGCGCCGGAACGCCGTCCGCCGACCGGGCCGAGGCCCGATTCCGCGCGACGCTTGCGCACGGCCAAGTACTCGATGATGCGTTCCTTGACGTCGTCGAGGCCCGCGTGGTCCGCGTCGAGCACGGCGCGCGCGGCGGCGATGTCGTAGACGTCCTCGGTGCGCTCATTCCAAGGCAGCTCGAGCACCGTGTCGAGCCAGGTGCGGATCCAGCCGCCCTCGGGCGACTGCTCGGAGGTGCGCTCCAGCTTGTCGACCTCGGCCAGCGCGGCCTTCTTCACGTTGTCGGGCAGTTCGGCGGCCTCGACGCGGGCGCGGTAGTCGTCGTCCTCCGCGGTGCCGTCGAGTTCGCCCAGCTCCTTGCGGATCGCCTCGAGCTGGCGGCGCAGCAGGAACTCCTTCTGCTGCTTCTCCATGCCGTCGGCGACGTCCTTGCGGATGGTGTCGGTGACCTCCAGCTCCGCGAGGTAAGCACGGCTCCATTCCAGCGCCTTCTCGAGCCGTGCGCTGACGTCGAGCGCGTTCAGCAGCTCGATCTTCTGCTCGGTGTTCAGGTACGGCGCGTTGCCGGACAGGTCGGCGACCGCGGACGGGTCCTCGATCTGCTGGACGGCGTCGATCATCTGCCAGCCCCCGCGCTGCTGGAGCACGGAGATCACGACCGCCTTGTACTCGGCGGCGAGCTTGGCGGAACGGTCGTCGGTGGTCTCGGCGGCGTCGTCGGCGTGGACCCAGCGGGCCGCGCCGGGGCCGTCGGCGATGCGGCCGACGACCGCGCGGCCGGTGCCGCGCAGCAGGACGGCGGCCTTGCCACCGGGGACCCGGCCCACGCGCTCGACGGTCGCGACGGTGCCGAGTTCGGCGTATTCGCCGTGGACCCGCGGCACGATCAGGACCTCGGCCTTGGCGGCCGCGCCGGAGTGGATGCCGGGGAAGGACGCCGTCGAGGGCGTCTTGGCCTGGGCGGACTCCACTGCGGCCCGGGTCTCGGCGTCGGTGAGGTCGAGCGGGACCACCATGCCCGGCAGCACGACGTCGTCATCGAGCGGAAGCACGGGCAGGAGGCGGGTGTCGGTCATGTGCACTCCTCGGATAGTTGAGTCTGCACTGCTCAACTCTCCGACGGGCCGGTTTGTTTCCGGAGGAGTGTTCGCTGGGAGCGATCGGTCAGGCGGGCCGCCGCGCGACCGCGCACCAGGCGAACGGCCGGGTCTCGGCTTCCACCGCCGAGACCGCCTGCTCCGGGCGCCAGTCCGGCAGCGCCGTCAGCCCCGGCTCCAGCAGGGGCCAGCCGCCGAACCACGGCAGGATCTCCTCGGCCGAGCGGAGGTACGCGGGGTTCGAGGTGTCGCGGTAGGCGTCGACGAAACGGCGGACTTCCGCGGCGCGCTCGCGTGGCGCGTCGTCGGTGCAGGTGCCGTGCGTCACGGCCAGCCAGGACCCCGGCGCGAGCTTCGCGCGGTAGGTGGCCATCAGGCCGTCGGGGTCGTCGTCCGGGCCGATGAAGTGCAGCACGGTGATCATCAGCAGGCAGACGGGCTCCGACCAGTCGATCAGCCGCTGCGTGGCCTCGTCGGCGAAGACCGCGGCCGGGTCGCGGATGTCGCGCTGGGCCAGCCCGGCCCAGTCCGTGGCGTCCTCGCGCTCGAGGATGAGGGTCGAATGCGCGGCCGCGACGGCCTCGTAATCCACGTAGACGACGGTGGCGGGCTCGTCCGCGGGCAGCCGGTCGCGGACGATCTCGTGCACGTTGCCCGCCGTCGGCACGCCGGAGCCGAGGTCGACGAACTGCCGGATGCCGGCGTCCAGCGCGGCCTCGACCACCCGGTTCATGAACGCCCGGTTCTGCCGCGAGATCGGCCGGATCAGCGGCCAGACCTTCTCCACCCGGCGGCCGAACTCGCGGTCGACGGCCCAGTTCTGGTCGCCCCCGAGGTACCAGTCGTAGACCCGGGCGGCGGACGGCTTCTCGACGTCGACGCCGACCGGGACCTCGTCCGCTGTCATGCCGGCGGCTTCTCCGCGACCCCGCACCAGGCGAACGGCCGCGCCTCGGCCTCGACCGCGTTCAGCTCCCGCTCCGGGCGCCAGTCCGGCAGGTGCGTGATGCCCGGCTCCAGCAGCGGCCAGCCGCCGAACAGCGGCTCGATCTCGTCGCGGTCGCGCAGCCACATCGGGTTGCTGGTCTTGCGGTACTGCTCGACGAGCCAGCGCAGGCCTTCGAGTGCCGAGCCGCTGCCGTCGCCCTCGCTCATCTGCGAGATGGCGAGCCAGCTGCCGGGCGCGAGCGCGTCGCGGTACGCCTTGACCATGGCTTCCGGATTGTCGTCCGGGCCGACGAAGTGCAGCACCGCCATCATCATCAGGCAGACCGGCCGGTCGAAGTCGATCAGCTCGAGGGTGACGGCGTCGCGCAGCACCGACCTCGGCTTGCGCATGTCCGAGTGGACGATGCCCGCCCAGTCGGTGGCCGCCGCCTCCTCGAGGATCAGCGTGGCGTGCGCGACGGCGACCGGCTCGTAGTCGACGTACACCACGGTCGCGGTGTCCTCGTCGTCCAGCTCGGCCTCGATGATCTCGTGCACGTTGCCCGCCGTCGGCACGCCGGAGCCGAGGTCGACGAACTGCCGGATGCCCGCCGCGAGCGCCGCCTGCACCACGCGGTTCATGAACTCGCGGTTCTGCCTCGCCCCCGGCTTCACCAGCGACCACTGCCGCTCGGCCCGCCGGCCGAACTCGCGGTCGACGGCCCAGTTCTGGTTGCCCCCGAGGAACCAGTCGTAGATCCGGGCCGCGGACGGCTTCTCGGTGTCCACGCCTTCCGGCGCTCTCGGTGCGGAATCCGGTTGATCGGTCACGCGACGACTCCCCTCGTCAGGCACTACAGCCAGCCTAGTCAGCGCGGTGGCGGCAGGCAGCCGCCAGTCGCCGCGAGGGGACCGCTCGTCGCAGGGGCGGTCAGCGGACCGCGGGCCGACGCTGCCATCCCGTCCACAGTGGACGGTAGCCCTGGGCGTACCAGAACGGCGTCGACCGCGGGTTGGCCAGCGCGTGGTGCAGGAGGACGACGTCGGCGCCGGCCTCGTCGAAGACCTGGTGCGCGTGGGCCGCCAGCGCGGTGCCGACACCGGCCGAACGCGCGGCCTCGGCGACCGCGAGGGAAGAGAGGTACCCGACGCGCGAGGCGGCGACGCGGTGCTTGATCCACGACGTCTCGTCCGGCATCTGCAGCACGGCCATGCCCAGCGGCTGCCCGTACAGCTCCGCGATCCAGACCTGCGGCTCCGGCCGCTCCAGCTGGCGCAGCAGCTCCTTCGACACCACTTCCTCGGCACCGGGGCGCACCGTGACGCGGCCGAACTGCGCGTCGTAACGCTGGAGCTCGAGCATCAGGCCGACGGCGGTGTCCAGGTCGTCCGGCGTCGCGTGGCGGATGCAGACGCCGGGCGTCGCGGCGGGTCCGGGAGCGGCCATGCGCTGGGCCGGGCGGACCGCGATCACGCCGGCCGGCGCGAAGCCGTGGCGCAGGAGTTCGGCAGTTCCGGCGGTGTCCCGGCTGGGCCGGGAGAGCACTGCCGCACATTCGGGGTCCCCCGGGCGGGCGAGGGTGCGCAGGTGTTCATCCCATCGAGTGAGCAGGGCGTCCAGGGCGGCCGCGGGGTCGGGCCCGGCGAGCTGGACCTCGAGCCGGTGCTCGGCCAGCGCCCGCCAGATGGACTGGGGGCTGTCGGCGCCCAGCTCGGTGTGGGTGGCCAGGCCGGCCGCGCCGGTGGCGCCGACCTGGGCGGACAGCAGTGTGGTGTCCCCGTTGACCTCGAAGGGGAATGGCGCGGGAAGCAAGGCGTCCACCGTGGCGATCCGCGCCGCGTGTCCGGTGGCAGTCACGTCGTTGTGCATGCTTTCCATTGTCGTCCTGTGCGCGCTGGCAGAACCCCTGAACACGCCCCGCAGCGCCCGATGGGGCCGGATCAGAGCCGAACGGGGCGTTTCACTCCTTGGTCCACGCAGGTCAGCGCCACAACCCCATTGTTAACCCTGGGGTGATCTCCTACTGTCTCGAAAGGGACACGGGTACGCCCTACGGGGTACGGTATTGCCCTTGTCCACACCTGACGTCACTGATCGAGCGCGACCGGTTGGGCAGCCGGGAAGGAAGGTCGGATGCCGGACACGAACGCCCACCCCGATGCCGCCACCGGGGCGAGGCAGGGCAGGGCCGCCGGATCCGGATCCGGGACCTTGACCGAGGCCCGGACGGACGAGCGGCGGTTCCGCGTCTACACCTTCGCCGTGCTGAGCCTCGGGCTCATCGCGGCGTTCGCGGTCGGCGCCTGGCTCCCGTTCCACGGCTCGGCGAAGCTCTGGTGGATCGGCCCGGTCCTCGCGCTGGCCTTCCTGCTCGCCGAACAGCTGGGCATCAACGTCGACGTGCGCAGCGGCATCTCGTGGACGATCTCGTTCACAGAAATTCCGCTGGTAATCGGTTTCTTCGTGGCGCCGTTCGAGGTCGTGCTGGCCGCGCACCTGGTCGCCGGCATCGGCACGCTGCTGGCCCGCAAGGTGTCCGGCCGCGTCCTCTACAACGCGGGCGCGTTCCTGCTCGAGATCACCGGCGCCTTCGCGGTGGCCGGGCTGGTGAAGCAGCTGATCGGCGGCGGCGAGGCCATGCCGTGGGTCGCCGCGCTCGCCGGCACGCTGACCGCGCCGCTGGTCAGCACGCTGCTGGCGCTCGCCGCCGTGCGCGTGCTGCGCCGCCGGATGCGCGTGAGCACGGCGATCCGGCTCACCGGCCGCATCCTGGTGGTCGGCTTCGTGAACGCTTCGGTCGGCCTGTCGGGCTACCTCGTCATCTCGAGCACCCCGCAGGCCTGGCCGCTGGTGCTGGCCGTCTTCCTCGGCCTGACCGCGCTGTACTGGGCCTACTCCGACCTGCTGCGCGAGCAGCGGGACATGGAGGCGCTGTCCGACGTGAGCCTGATGGTCGCCCGCTCGGGCCAGCAGGCCGCCGCGCGCCCGGCCAGCCGGGCCGACGAACTCGTGGGCGGCGTCGACGTGCGCGAGTGGGCCACCATCGCCGAGCGGATCAAGGACCAGCTCGCCGCCGGGCGCGTGGTCCTGCGGCTGCGGCTGGAGGCGAAGGACACGATGCGCGTGGTCGTGGCCGGCGACGAGCTGCCGGTGCCCGACCCGTCCGGCGACGACCCGCTGCTGCGCCTGCCCGGCGCGCACGTCCGCCACTTCCGCATCACCGAGGCGAACCCCGACGTCCGCGCCGCGCTGCTCGACCGCGGCGCGCAGGAAGCGCTCGTGGTGCCGCTGCGCACCGGGAACCAGCTGCTCGGCGTCGTCGAGGCGCACGACCGGCTCTCGCGCTGGCGGGGCTTCGGCAAGTACGACGTCCAGCTGCTCGGCACGATGGCCAGCCACTTGGCGACCTCGCTCGACAACCGCCGGCTGCTCGCCACCCTGCGCCACGACGCGTACCACGACCCGCTCACCGGCCACCTGAACCGGCCGGGCTTCCAGCAGATCGCGAAGGAGCCGCTGCGCGACTTCGCCGACGCCGTGGTGCTGCGCATCGACCTCGACGTCTTCTCCACCGTCAGCGACGCCCTGGGCTACTCGTGGGCCGACCGGATGGTGATCGCGGCCGGCCGCCGGATCCGCGACGCGCTGGGCCCGGACGTCCCGCTCGCGCGGCTGGAGGGCGCGTCGTTCGCGGCGCTGCTCGTCGGCTGCACGCAGGAGAACGCCCACGCTTCGGCCGAGCGCCTGCGCGTCCAGCTCTCCGCGCCTTATCCCGTCGACCGGCTTTCGGTCGAGGCGAACGCGATGATCGGTTACGCCGCCACGACCTCCGACGAGAACGGCGAGCAGGTCGACGTGGACGGGCTGCTGCAGCGCGCCGACGTCGCCGTGCGCGCCACCCGCGGCGGCGAGGAGGTCCGCGGCTACGCGCCGAGCATGGGCCAGATCTTCCTGCGCCGCTTCCAGCTCGTCACGCAGTTCCGGCAGTCGCTGGAGGACGGGCACGTGTCCGTGCACTACCAGCCGAAGATCTCGCTGCCGAACCGTCAGGTGCAGGGCGTCGAGGCGCTGGTGCGCTGGGTGCACCCGGAGTTCGGCCGGCTCGGGCCGGACGAGTTCGTGCCCGCCATCGAGGCGGCCGGCCTGATCGGCGTGCTGACGTCGTTCGTGCTGGAGGAGTCGCTCAAGCGCGTGCGCAAGTGGCTCGACGAGGGCCTGCGCATTTCCGCGGCGGTGAACCTGTCCGTGCGGAACCTGGCGGACGAGGACTTCCCGGCGAAGGTCCAGCGCGAGCTGGAGCGCTTCGACATCCCGCCGGAGCTGCTCACGTTCGAGCTGACCGAGTCCGGGGTGATGTCCGACCCGCAGAAGGCGCTGCCGATCCTGCGCGAGCTGCACTCGCTGGGCATCGAGCTGGCCGTGGACGACTTCGGCACCGGCTACTCGTCACTGGCGTACCTGCGGCAGCTGCCGGTGGACCAGGTGAAGATCGACAAGAGCTTCGTGCTCGGCATGGGCACCGACCTCGGCGACCTCGCCGTGGTGCGCTCGATCGTCGAGCTGGGCCACTCGCTGGGGCTGACGGTGGTCGCCGAGGGCGTCGAGGAGGACGTCGCGCGCGACCAGCTGGAGGCGATGGGCTGTGACGTGGCCCAGGGCTACCTGATCTCGCGCCCGCTGCCCGAGGACCGCCTGGAGGCCTGGCTGCAGGCCCGCACGGCGCGCTCGCCGGGCCGGCACTCCGAGACCGTCCTGACCCTCCTGACCTGAGGTTTTGCTCCAAACCGACCCCGGGTGCACGACCGGGTGAGGCGCCTTGTAATCTTTTCTAGGCTTCAACGAGGCAGGCCCCTTTAGCTCAGTCGGCAGAGCGTCTCCATGGTAAGGAGAAGGTCTACGGTTCGATTCCGTAAAGGGGCTCGCAAGTAGGCGAGCTATGCTTGCAAAAAGCGCAAGCCTAGCTCGCTTCGCGGCGTCCTCTGGGGGTCAAACCCCCAGACCCCCGCCAGGGGCTCGCCCCTGGACCCCGGCGGGGTGGTCGTCACCTTGGCGGTGTAGCTCAGTTGGCAGAGCAAGCGGCTCATAATCGCTGTGTCGCCGGTTCAAGTCCGGCCACCGCTACGCGGTAACACTGGGGCTGTTGTCCCCGGACCTAGAGAGAAGGAAACGCTGTGGCTGCCACCGACGTGCGACCCAAGATCACGCTGGCGTGCGAGGAGTGCAAGCACCGCAACTACATCACCAAGAAGAACCGGCGCAACGACCCGGATCGCCTGGAGATGAAGAAGTTCTGCCCGAACTGCGGTACGCACCGGACTCACAAAGAGACCCGCTGACGCGAGCGCGGTTCTTTCCAGCTTGAAGAAGCCGTCCCGGGACCCCCGGGGCGGCTTCTTGCTGCCCGGTGACCCCCGCCGCGCACTGCGCGGGCCGGGGCGCGGCGTCGGATAGCCTCACCGGGTGCCTTTGGACCAGTCGTTCGCCGGGCGGAGCTATCCGCCGACCAGCAAGTACGCCGTGAGCCGGGAGAAGATCCGGGAGTTCGCCGACGCGATCGGCGACGAGAGCCCGTTCTACCGGGACCCGGAGACGGCCCGCGCGGCCGGCCACCCGGACGTGCTCGCGCCCCCGACGTTCATCACCATCCTCAACCTGCCGAAGATCAACGGGATCGTGAACGACCCCGAGCTCGGCCTCGACTACTCGCGCATGGTCCACGGCGACCAGCGGTTCAGCTACGAGCGCCCGGTGCACGCGGGCGACGTGCTGGAGATCGCGGCGCGCATCGACTCGATCATGTCCCGCGCGGGCAACGACTTCATCAACCTGCGCTCGGAGATCACCGACGCGGACGGCAAGCTCGTCTGCGTCACCCAGGCCCAGCTCGTGGTCCGAGGGGAGGACGCGTGAACGTCGGAGACGAACTGCCGCCGCTGGAGGTCCGCGTCACGCGGGACCAGCTGGTCCGGTACGCGGGCGCCTCGCTGGACTTCAACCCGATCCACTGGAACCAGCGCTTCGCCACCGAAGTCGGGCTCCCGGACGTGATCGCGCACGGCATGCTCACCATGGCGCTGGCCGGCCGCGTGGCCACGGACTGGCTCGGCGACCCGGGCCGGCTGGTGGACTTCAGCGCCCGCTTCACCCGCCCCGTCGTCGTCCCGGACAACGACGAAGGCGCGCTGGTCGAGCTGAGCGGCAAGGTCGGCGCGATCTCCGACGACGGCATCGCGCGCCTCGACCTGGTGGTCAAGTTCGACGGGAAGACCGTGCTGGGCAAGCCGCAGGTGCTCGTCCGCGCCTGACCCGCCGCCTTGCTCCGCCCGGTCGCCGTTTGCGCCCCAATGTGGCGTTGGTTGCGCTGAACGCACCGAACGCCACATTGGGTGCGTTTCAGCTCGAGCCGACCAGCGACTCGACGACGTCGGCCATGCCCGCTTCACCCCGGGAGTTGGGGTGGAGCGGGGCGGCCGGCGAGAGCGGGATGAGGCCTTCGATCCAGCGGGTCTCCGAGCCGGTGCAGACGTCGTGGCCCTTGCTCGGGGCGGCAGTGTCGGCGTAGCCCGCCTGGTGGGACGTCGCCTGCTGCTTGAGCATGTCGTTCATCTTGGCCAGCTCGTCGCGCAGGTACGCGACGTCGCCGGAGCCGAGGGGGACCGCGGGCCAGCAGCCGTCGCCGTCCGGGAGCACCGTGGGGTAGCCGACGACGACAACACGCGCCTTCGGGGCCTTCTGGTGGATCCGGTCGAGCACCGCGCCGACCTTGTCCGCGGTGGCGGTGATCCGGTCGGCGAGCTGGTCGTGGCCGCCGGCGGTGAGCTTGTCGTGGCACGGCTCGCCGTCGCGGTGCGAGGTGACGCAGCTCGGCGCGAGAGCGATGAAGCCGATGTCGTTGCCGCCGATGCCGAGGGTGACCAGCGTGGTCGCCGACGTGACGGCGTCCAGCTGCGGCGGGTTCGTGCCGTTGCGCGTGCTCTGCGAGCCGGCCATGTCCGACGTCTTCGCGCCGCTGCAGCTGACGTCCACGAACTGCGCGGGCTTCACCTTCGCGGCCACGAGGTGCGGGTAGTTGTCGTCCGAACGGTCGCAGCCGGCCGGGCTGCCCGCCTGCTTCCCGGTCCGCGGGGCCGAGGTGTAGGAGTCGCCGAGTGCGACGTACCGCCCGGTGCCGCCGCCGGTGCCGGAGCCGGACGGCGGCGCGGTCGAGGAGTCGTGCTTGGACTTGTAGTAGCCGTACCCGAGCAGTCCGGCCACGATCACCAGGACCAGCAGCCCGCAGCCGCCGCCGTTCTTCTTCCCCGCCACTCGTTCGTTTCTACTGGAGCCGGCCCCGGGTTACGACCAGTATCCGGGTGATCACCGCCCTTATTTTTGCGCCGGCGAACGGTGCCGGAGCAGGTCGTTGACGAGCCCGGCGCCGGTGGCCGCGTCCCGGACGCTGACGGCGATCTTGCGGCCGTTGCCGAGGTTGAGCACCAAGGCGCTGCCGCCGCGGACTTTGTACGCCGTGGTGCCGGTGAGGGCGTTGAACCGCAGGCCGAGGCCGCCGTCCCCGATGAGGCTCAGCTCGGCGGGCTCCGCCTCGGTGATCCTCGCCAGCGGGACGTGCCGGCGCGGCAGGCCGAACGCGCCCATCCGGATCGTCACCCCGCTCGCGTCGACCCGCGCCTGCACCCGGTGGGTCATGGCGCCGACGAGCGCGAACAGCACCGTGAGCAGCACGGCCGTGGTCCAGCTGAACGAGGTCGTGGTGGCCAGCAGGGTGGTGATCACGGCGGCGGCGAGCGGCGGCGTCACGAGCAGCACGGCGTTCGACGCGCTGCCCACCCAGACCGCGCGCTGGCCCGGCCGGAGCCCGACCGTCGCATCGGTCGCCGATGGCCCGGCCGCCACGGTGACGGCGCCTCCTCCGGCCAGGCCGCCGATGACGCCGAGCACGGCCGCGCCCGCCAGCGCGAGGAACACCGGCAGCGGGCTCCCGGCGTGCTGCCAGTCCGGCGCGTCGAGGTTCGCGAGCAGCACCCCGGTCAGCGTCGCGGCGGGGATCGCCGCGATCGTCGTGGCCACGCCCGCCCCGAGCCGGGGGAGTGATTCTCCCTTGCGCAGCAACACAATCGCGAGCGCGGTGAGGGCGAGCGTGAGCACCGCCCCGGCGATGGTCATCACCAGCGTGATCGAGCCGGGCGAGGCCGTGTTGTTGACGCTGTCGCCGTTCCAATGCGTGGCGATCGGGTCCGGCAGCCGGCCCGCCCAGGAGCCGGCGAGCACCGCGGCGACGGCGGTCGCGGCGCCGGGCAGGACCAGCGTCGAGACCAGGGCGCGGGCGAGACGGGTGCGGTTCATGCGTACCTCTCCTTGAGCATCGAAGCCAGTTCCTCCGGGCCGACGCCGGACCGGCGCGCCTCGTCCACCAGTGCCGTCACCAGCTCGCCGAGCCGGGCGAGCGGCTGGGCGCCGCCGATGACCACCGCGCCACGGCGACGTCGCAGGTCGATGAGGCCTTCGTCGCGAAGCAGCGCGTACGCGCGCAGCACCGTGTGGACGTTGATCTCCAGCGACCCCGCCAGCTCCCGCGCGGGTGGCAGCTGCTCGCCCGCGGTGAGCGTCCCGTCGGCGACGGCGCGGCGAAGCGAGGCCGCCACCTGTTCGAACAGCGGGGCGGTTGAGCCGGGATCGATGCGGACCAACATAGTTCTAACTGTACTAGAACTAACAGACGTTGGCCAACGCGTTGAAAAGCCCCCGCGAGCGGACCTCACGGGGGCTTTTCGCGGTGCTGTCGGCGCTAGAGGGTGGAGTACAGCTCCTCGGCCAGCTCCAGCGCGTGCGCGACGTCCTCGGCGACGTAGTGCAGGTCCACGAAGACCTCGGTGTACCCCTCGTCCACGACCTGCTTGAGCCGTGCGGCGATGTCGGCCACCGTCATGCCGGCGCGCGGGTTGGCGCGCAGGACGCGGCGCAGCGACGCCGGGTCGCGGCCGGCCTCGGTGGCGGCCGCCGAGATCACCGACCACATCTCGCGCAGGTGTTCCACCGGCGCCAGGGTCGGGAGCCAGCCGTCGGACACCCGGCCGACGCGGCGCAGCGCGCGCTCCGACATGCCGCCCAGCAGGATCGGCGGATGCGGCTGCTGGGCCGGCTGCAGCCCGATCCGCGATTCCGGGATCTGCCAGTGCTTGCCGTGGTGCGAGGCCGGGTCCGCGGTCCATAGCGTGCGCAGGACGTCGATCAGCTCGTCCAGGCGCGCGCCCCGGCCGGCCCACGGGACGCCGGTGACGGTGTACTCGTCGCGCAGCCAGCCCAGGCCGAGGCCGACGTCCAGGCGGCCGCCGGAGATCAAGTCCAGCGACGTGAGCGAGCGGGCCAGCAGGACGGGTGGGTAGACCGGCGCGACGAGCGTGCTCGTGCCGAGCCGCGCGGTGCTAGTGGCGCCCGCGGCGGCGGTGAGCGTGACGATCGGGTCGAGGAAGCGGACCAGCTCCGGCGGGTAGGGCTGCTCGGCCGTGCCGCCGCCCGGGTAGTAGTCCGAGGGCTCGACCGGGGTGAGTACCCGGTCACCGGTCCACAGCGAGGAGTAGCCGATCCGCTCGGCCGCGGCCGCGAATCCGGCGATGACGGCGGGGTCGGCCAGCTGGCCGTACTGCGGCAGGGCGAGTCCGAGTCGTAACGCGGTCACCGGGCCTCCTTGAAGGTGGCTTTTCCTTGTTGGGGAAGGGGATTCGGCCACGGGACGCGAGTCGCCGCCCAGCACGGGGCAGTTTGGCGATTAATCGCGAAACGGGGCACGCGGTCATCCTGGCACGGCCGCGCCGCGGGTGCCGCGCACAGCGGCGGGCGGCGCGGACTGCTCTGAAGGGGCGCGGTTGCGAGACTCCATACGGCTTGCCGTAGACTTCTGAACTCGGAACGCACTACGGTCAGCCCCGCTGGATGGTGGGGATGATGGAATGCGTCCTCCGGAGCCCGGGCGACCGGGCTCCACAGGGGTGTAGCTCAATTGGCAGAGCAGCGGTCTCCAAAACCGCAGGTTGCAGGTTCAAGTCCTGTCACCCCTGCGTACGGGTACTGGTGAAGCGGAGGAGTGGTCGTGAGCGACAGCGACGCCAGCGGCGAGCACGAGCAGGACGATTCGGGCAAGCAGCCCGGGATCGAGTCCCGCCCGGTGAGTGCTGCGGCTCGGCGTGAGCGCCGCGCTTCCGCCCGCCCGTCCGGCAAGTCCGAGGCGCGTCCGGAGAGCAAGAACCGGCCGGCGGGCAAGGCGGGCGACAAGGTCGCGAAGCCCGCCGACGCCAAGGGCGCACCGACCCCGAAGCGGGACCAGAAGGCCAAGAAGCCTTCGGTCTTCGCCCGGATCATGCGCTTCATCCGCGAGGTCTGGGCGGAGCTGCGCAAGGTCATCTGGCCCAACCGCAAGCAGATGGTCACCTACACCGCGGTGGTGCTGGTGTTCGTGGTGTTCATGGTGGCCCTGGTGAGCGGCCTCGACCTGGGCTTCAAGCAGGTCATCGGGCTGGTCTTCGGCTGACGCCGAAAGTGCGCGCCACCGTGCGCCGCGCGGGCCGGCCTGCCCGGACCCGGCAAGTGATCAACTGAGAGGACGGAACGTGACCTCCGACAACGGCACAGGAGCCGGTCGCGACCTGACCGAGCTTTCCGACGAGCAGGTGCACGCGGCCCTCGGCGACGAGGCGTCCGCCCACCTCGAGCCCGTCGAGGTGCCCGACGCCGACGAGGTCGACGGAACCGCCGACGAAGACACCGCGGCCGACGACACGGCGGACGAGGCCACCACGGCCGACACCGAGGACGCCGAGGCGGAGGTGGCCGAGCCGGCCGCCGAGGCCGACGACCCCGTCGCCGCGCTGCGCGCCGAGCTGATGGCCGCGCCGGGCGAGTGGTACGTGGTGCACTCCTACGCCGGGTACGAGAACAAGGTGAAGACCAACCTCGAGACCCGGACCACGACGCTGGACGTCGAGGACTTCATCTTCCAGATCGAGGTGCCGACCGAAGAGGTCACCGAGATCAAGAACGGCCAGCGCAAGCAGGTGCAGCGCAAGGTGCTGCCCGGCTACATCCTGGTCCGGATGGACCTGAACGACCAGTCGTGGAGCGCGGTGCGCAACACGCCGGGCGTCACCGGGTTCGTCGGCGCGACCTCGCGCCCGTCGCCGCTCACCGTGGACGAGGTGCTCAAGTTCCTCGCGCCGCAGGTCGAGAAGGAAGCCCCGGCCAAGGCCGGCAAGGGCGACTCCTCGGCGGCTTCCGCCCCGCTCGGCGGCGGCACCGTGGAGGTCGACTTCGAGGTCGGCGAGTCGGTCACCGTCATGGACGGCCCGTTCGCGACGCTGCCCGCGACGATCTCCGAGGTCAATGTCGACGGGCAGAAGCTGAAGGTCCTGGTGTCGATCTTCGGCCGGGAGACCCCGGTCGAGCTGTCGTTCACCCAGGTCTCCAAGATCTGACGGCCGGGAATACGGCCGGCAGTCCCCGCGTACTGGCAGGTGTGCGGGGGACTCAAGTCAGTTAGAAGGACACAAGGTAATGCCACCCAAGAAGAAGAAGCTTGCGGCGATCATCAAGCTGCAGATCAAGGCCGGTGCGGCCAACCCCGCGCCGCCGGTCGGCCCCGCGCTGGGCCAGCACGGCGTCAACATCATGGAGTTCTGCAAGCAGTACAACGCGGCGACCGAGTCGCAGCGTGGGGACGTCGTCCCGGTTGAGATCTCCGTGTACGAGGACCGGTCGTTCGACTTCAAGCTGAAGACGCCGCCGGCCGCCAAGCTGCTGCTCAAGGCCGCGGGCGTCGACAAGGGCTCGGCCGAGCCCCACAAGACGAAGGTCGCCAAGGTCACCTGGGATCAGGTTCGCCAGATCGCCAAGACCAAGGAGACCGACCTCAACGCCCAGGACATCGACCAGGCCGCGAAGATCATCGCCGGTACTGCTCGTTCCATGGGCATCACGGTCACGGACTGAGTCTTCTGCCTCGACTCCGTCGAGGCGGCGAGATCGCCTTGAGCCGATTTCTTCCCTCCCGATTCCGCCCGGCCAGGGGCCGGTCGAAATCGCTCAGTCCAGAAACCGGCGCGATCTCGCAGTTTCCCGTGGGAGAGCCAGTGCGGCTCGACACCACACTGATCCGATTTTCTTTAGGTAAGGACAGAAGCATGACCAAGCACAGCAAGGCCTACCGCCAGGCTGCCGAGCTGATCGACAAGGCGCGCCTGTACGCGCCGCTCGAGGCCGCGAAGCTGGCGAAGGAGACCTCCAAGACCAAGATGGACGCGACCGTCGAGGTCGCGATGCGTCTCGGTGTGGACCCCCGCAAGGCCGACCAGATGGTCCGCGGCACCGTGAACCTGCCGCACGGCACCGGTAAGACCGCCCGCGTCATCGTCTTCGCCGTCGGCGACAAGGCCGCCGAGGCCGAGGCCGCCGGCGCGGACGCGGTCGGCACCGACGAGCTGATCGAGCGCATCCAGGGTGGCTGGCTCGACTTCGACGCCGCGATCGCGACGCCGGACCAGATGGCCAAGGTGGGCCGCATCGCCCGCATCCTCGGCCCGCGTGGCCTGATGCCGAACCCGAAGACCGGCACCGTGACCCCCGCGGTCGCGAAGGCCGTCTCGGACATCAAGGGCGGTAAGATCAACTTCCGCGTCGACAAGCAGGCCAACCTGCACCTGGTGATCGGCAAGGCGTCGTTCGACACCGAGAAGCTGGTGGAGAACTACGCGGCCGCGCTGGACGAGATCCTGCGCGCCAAGCCGTCCTCGGCCAAGGGCCGTTACGTCAAGAAGATCACCTTCACCACCACGATGGGCCCGGGCATCCCGGTCGACCCGGCGCGGACCCGCAACCTCCTGTCCGAGGAAGCGGCCGTCTGAGTCGCACATCACGCGAAAGGGCGGTCACGCAATGTGCGTGGCCGCCCTTTTTTCGTGTCTGATGGGGACATGCCGACCTTCACGTCGTTCGACGGGCTCCAGCTGAGCTACACGGTGTGGGAAGGCGACGGCCGGCTCCGGCGCCCGGTTCTGCTCCAGCACGGTTTCGCCGCCGATTCCCAGGCCAACTGGGTCGGTCCCGGCGTCGTCGAGGCGCTGCTGGACGCCGGCTTCACCGTGGTGGCCCTGGACGCGCGCGGCCACGGCGGATCCGAGAAGCCGCACGACGAGTCCCGCTACGGCGAGGAAACGATGGCGCGTGACATCTCCGCGTTGCTCGACGAGCTGGGCTACGACGAGGTGTCGCTGGCCGGCTACTCACTGGGCGCGATCGTCGCGCTGACCGTGGCGGCGAACGACAAACGCGTGCGTTGCCTGGCCATCGGCGGCGTCGGCTCCGGGGTGGTGGACTTCGGCGGCGTCGACGTGCGCGTGGTGTCGCCCGAGCAGGTCGCGGCCGGGCTGCTGGCGAAGGACCGCGCGGACGTGCCGGCGGCCGTCCTGCCGTTCCGGCGGCTGGTCCGGCGGACCGGTGGTGACGTCGAGGCGCTGGCCGCGGTGCTGCGTGCTTCCCAGCAGCAGACGCGGATCGACCTGACCTCGATCACCGTCCCGACGCTGGTGCTGGCGGGGGAGTCCGATCAGCTGGCGGCCGAGCCCGAGCGGCTCGCGGCGGCCGTCGCGGGCGCCCGGCTGGTGCGCGTGCCGGGTGACCACATGACGGCCGTGGCCGACCCGGCGTTCGTGGCCGCGCTGGCCGGTTTCTTCGCCTACTCCGACACCGGCGACACCAGACTGGCGATTTCCTCGCCCGCGTAACCGAGTTCGGCCAGCACCTCGGCGGTGTGCTCGCCCTGCGCGGGCGTGTGCCGCCGGACCGAGGCGGGGGTGTCCGAGAGGATCATCGGCGGCCCGACCTGGCGGTACGTGCCCTCGGTGGGGTGCTCGACCAGCGAGACCAGGCCGCTGCCGGTGTAGTACGGATCGGTCTCGACGTCCTCGAGCTCCAGCACCGGCGCGAACGGGATGGACAGCCCGGCGCAGATCTCCTGCCACTGCGCGGTGGTCTTCTCGACCGAGACGCGGCCGATCTCCTCGTACAGCTCGCCGTAGTGCTTCGCGCGGCTTGCGGGATCGCCGAAGCGCGGGTCGTTCGCCAGGTCCTCGCGATCGGCGGCGAGGAAGAAGCCGTGGATGTTCTTTTCGGTGTAGGGCAGGATGCACGCCCAGCCGTCGGCCGTTTTGACCGCCTGGTGGCCCTCGGTCATCGAGCGGTTGAAGCCCATCGGGCCCACCGCCGGCTCGAAGGTGTGCCCCGCGAGGTGCTCGACCAGGTTGAACGCCAGCATGGTGTCGGCCATCGGCACCTCGACCCGCTGGCCGCGGCCGGTGGTGCGCTGGTGGACCACGGCGGCGAGCACGGAGTAGACGATGGTGAGTGCGCACAGCTTGTCGGCGAGGATCGTCGGTGCGTAAGTGGGTTTGCCGGTGGCGCGGCGCATCAGGTCGGCCATGCCGGAGGAGGCCTGCACGATCTCGTCGTAGGCGGCCAGCCCGGCGCGGTCGGAGTCGGTGCGGAACCCCTGGGCGTTGCAGTAGATCAGCTTGGGGTTTTCGCTCGCCAGCTGCTCGTAATCGAGGCCGAGGCGCTGCAGCGCGCCGGGGCGCATGTTGGTGACCAGCACGTCCGCCGACTTCACCAGCCGCAGGAACGCCTCGTGCCCTTGGGGCGACTTGAGGTCGAGCTGGACGCTGCGCTTGTTGCGGTTGACGTTGAGCGCGAGCGCGCCCATGCCGTCGTGCCGCTGCGGGTGCGTGCGCCGGGTGCTGTCACCGGCCGGCGACTCGACCTTGACCACGTCGGCCCCGAGGTCGCCCATGATCTGGGTGGCGTAGGGGCCCATCACCACGGACGACAGGTCGATCACCCGGATGCCGTGCAGGGCGCCTTGTTCCACTGTGCTCCTCCTTGGTTGGTCTTGGTTTTAATTTAGGCAACCTAAGTAATCTACGCAATGTGATACCTTGGTATCTATATGGATAAATCTCGGCAGCACCACCGCACGGTCGACCGGGTGGCGTCGATCCTGGAGGCGGTGGCGAACAGCGCGTCGGGGCTGACGTTGACGCAGCTCGCGGCCCGGCTGGACGCGCCGGTGTCGTCGGTGCAGAAGCTGGTGAACGGCCTGGCGGCGGTCGGCTACCTCGACGAGGAGGACCGCCGTTTCGTGCTGGGCCCGGCGCCGCACGTGCTGACCGTGCGCTCAGGGCGCGTGCCGGTGCGGTCGATCCCGCACGCGTCGCTGGCCGAGCTGGCTTCGGCGTCGGGCTGCGCCGCTTTGCTCGCGGTGCAGGTGGGCGACAGCGCGGTGTACGTCGATTGGGCCGGCACGGACGAGCCGTTCGACTACGCGCTTTCCCGCTCGCTGCGCTCGGCCCTGCCGCACACGGCGGCGGGCCGCGTCCTGCTCGCGTCGCTCCCCGAGGCCGCCCGCCGCGCCGCGGTGACGCACGAATTCGGCCCCGACACCCGCGCGGCCGTCGACCTGCTGACTGCGTTGGCCACGATCCGCGCGGAGGGTTACGCCCTGGTCGACTCGGGCCACGTGCTGGAGACGATGGCGGCGGTCGCCGTCCCGGTCGTCGAATCGGACCGGGTGGTGGCGGCGCTCGCTTTGTCGGCCCCGTCGGCGATCGTGACGGGACGGCTCACGGAACTGGTGGGGCTGCTCAGGAAGTCGGCGTAGTCGAGGGCTGCGACGGGGAGCACTTCTCCGGCCCGGGCGAGTGGCCGGTGATGAGCCACTGGCCCTTGTCGACCTTGGTCACCTGGAAGACGCCGAGCGCGGGCCCGCCCACGACGGCGTAGTCGCAGGAGTCGATGGTCGTGACGTCGGCGGGCGGCGGACCGGACACATAGGACGGAAGCGATTCGGCGTAGTCGTTCATGTTGGTGACCTGCTTGTGCAGCGCCTGAACGGCCACCCGGCAGTCCGGCTGCCCGACGTCCTTGGCGAACTTGGTCTGCACGTCCTCGCGGAACCGGCCGCAAGCGTCGTCGACGAGGCCCTGCGCGATGTTGTGGTAGACGAAGCGCACGGCCTCGTACGGGTTCGTCGAGTAGATGTGGTTGGTGTGATAGGTCCCGCCGCCTTCGGCCGCGATCTGGGCCGAGGACTTGCCTTCGTCGCTGGGGAAGAAGTGGCGGTAGGCCCAGGTGGCGGCGATCGCGATCAGCAGGATCACGATCAGCCAGCCCAGGACCTTGCCGCCGAGGCGCTTCAGCCAGCGCGGGGCTCCGCGGCGCGGGCGGCGGGGCTGTTCGTACGGCGCCAACGCTCCCGGCGGGCCCGGCGGGACGGGCGGCTGCCAGCCCGGCTGCGTCGCCGGCGGCTGCGCTCCCACGGCGACCAGCCCGGCGTCGGGGGCCGGAGCGGGCTGGTTGCCCTGCTGGGCCTGGGTGAACCGCAGATAGTCCTGGAACTGCTGGAATTGCTGGAACTGGCGTAGTTGCTCGGGATCGAGCGCGGGCTGCCCCTCGGACGGCTGTGGCAGTGCGGGTGGCTGCGCGGAAGGCTGCGGCAATGCGGGTGGCTGGGCGCCGGGCTGCGGCAGCGCGGGCGGCTGCGCGCCGGGCTGCGGCAGTGCGGGGGGTTGCGCGCCAGGCTGTGTCACGGCCGGAAGCTGCGGCCCGCTCTCGGCCGGATTCTGTTGCGGCGCAGGCGTTTGCGCGGCCGGGCCGGGCGCTGAGCCCGGCGGCTGCGACACCGGCGGGGTGCCGTCGGCAGGGGTGGGACCCGGGTCGGGGTCGCCGGTCCGCTCGCTGTGATCACGCTGCTCCGCCACGTCACCATGATGCCCGCTCGGGTGTGAATTCTCCGAACCCGGGCGTCTTGTCGCTGGTCAGGAGGGGGTGGCGGGAAGAGTCGGGAAAGCGTGTCGTATGCTTGTCCACGGTTCTACCGAAGACCGCTGGTTTTCCGAGCGCCCCATGGCGTGAAGAACGAAGGTCCTGCCACGAAACGTGCAGGCGGCCCGCGCAGGAGGAACGAGGCTCGCCCGCGACCCCGGTCGTGTGCCATCAAACGCCCCGCGCCTGTTGCGCAGGGGCGTTTTGTCGTTTCGATGGGGCTCTCGTGCCAGTGGAAACACTAGCCAAGAGAGGAGGCGACCATGGCGAAGCCCGACAAGGTGGCGGCCGTCGCCGAGATCGCGGAGAGCTTCCGCAGCAGCTCGGCCACCGTCGTTACCCAGTACACCGGCCTCTCCGTGTCCCAGCTGTCCCAGCTGCGCCGCGCTCTCGGCACCAGTGCCAAGTACCGGGTCGCGAAGAACACCCTCGTCGAGCGTGCCGCCAAGGACGCCGGCGTCGAGGGGCTCGAGGACCTGTTCGTGGGCGCGACCGCGATCGCCTTCATCGAGGGTGAGCCGGTCAACGCCGCGAAGGCCCTTCGCGACTTCGCGAAGGAAAACAACGCGCTTGTCATCAAGGGCGGCTACATGGACGGCAAGCCGCTGTCCGTGGACGAGATCACCAAGATCGCCGATCTCGACAGCCGTGAGGTCCTGCTCTCCAAGGCAGCGGGCGCGTTCAAGGCGAAGCTTTCCCAGGCCGCTGCGCTGTTCCAGGCGCCGGCGTCCCAGGTCGCCCGCCTGGCTGCCGCGCTGGAGGAGAAGCAGCGCAACGCCACCGGTACCGAAGCAGCCGAAGCACCCGCCGAGAGCTGAACACCCCCCACCCCGAACGTTCCCGTTCGTTTTTTTGAGAGGAAGCCATCATGGCGAAGCTGAGCACCGCCGAGCTGATCGACGCCTTCAAGGAGCTCACCCTTCTTGAGCTGTCCGAGTTCGTGAAGGAGTTCGAGGACACCTTCGACGTCACCGCCGCCGCGCCGGCCGCCGTCGTGGCCGCCGCCCCGGGTGGCGCCGCCCCGGCCGCCGCCGAGGAGCAGGACGAGTTCGACGTCGTCCTCGAGGGCGCCGGCGACAAGAAGATCCAGGTCATCAAGGTCGTCCGCGAGGTCGTCTCGGGCCTGGGCCTGAAGGAGGCCAAGGAGCTGGTCGAGGCCGCTCCCAAGGCCCTCCTGGAGAAGGTCGACAAGGAGGCCGCCGAGGCCGCCAAGGAGAAGCTCGAGGCCGCGGGCGCCAAGATCTCCATCAAGTGATCACGGGCGCGTGAGCGCCTGCTGCACCACCTCGTGAAGGGGCGGGCATCCCGAGTGGATGCCCGCCCCTTCCGTTTGCCCGCGATGCGTAACAGCTCGTTGGGCGCTCTCGGCCCGCCCGGGGTCGAGCGGCGGTTGAAGACCTCCGCCGAAGAAGGCCAGAACGAGCTCCACCTGCAGCGCATCCTCGTCGAGGTGCTGGCTCAGCAGGTCGCCACGCGCCGTTACCTCCTCGGGCTGACGGTCATCGCCGTGCTCGGCGTGGTCGCGTCCGTGATCTGCGGGATCGTCATCGCAGTGCAGACGGTGGAGGCCAACCACGTCACGTCCAGTAGCGAGCCGATCTGTTCCGCTTACTCCTGTTAGTCCGAACGAGTGCGAATCGTTGCCCCGCCTGGCTCTGCATCCCGGAGTGACGTGCACTACCGTGCTGCCAGCGGTCACCCGATCTCTGCTCTACCGGGTGAGGTGCCCACAGGCCTGGCCAGGAAAGAAAACTGGTGAGTAACCTATGCGCATTCAGCTCGTTGCACCTGGTTGACGCGGGGATCGCGGCGCGCATTCGGCGCGGGCTCCGCTGCCGGCCGGTGGCGCGGGGCGGCGGTGCGCGACGACGCGGAACAGCTCCTGGAGGTGCGATGGGTGCCGAGGTGGTCATCGAAGGTCTCACGAAGTCCTTCGGCAGGCAGACCATCTGGCGGGACGTGACGCTGACCCTGCCGCCCGGCGAGGTGTCCGCGATGCTCGGCCCGTCGGGAACCGGCAAGTCCGTGTTCCTGAAGTCGATGATCGGCCTGCTCAAGCCCGACCGCGGGCGCTGCGTGATCAACGGCGTCGACATCGTCACGTGCTCCGAGCGCAAGCTGTACGAAGTCCGGAAGCTGTTCGGGGTCCTGTTCCAGGACGGCGCGCTGTTCGGCTCGATGAACCTGTACGACAACGTCGCCTTCCCGCTGCGCGAGCACACCAAGAAGTCCGAGACCGAGATCCGCCGCATCGTCAACGAGAAGCTGGAGATGACCGGTCTGGCCGGCGCGGACAAGAAGCTGCCCGGCGAGATCTCCGGCGGTATGCGCAAGCGCGCCGGCCTCGCGCGGGCACTGGTGCTCGACCCGCAGATCATCCTCGTCGACGAGCCGGACTCCGGCCTCGACCCGGTGCGCACCGCGTACATCTCGCAGCTGCTGATCGACCTGAACACCCAGATCGACGCGACGATCCTGATCGTCTCCCACAACATCAACCTGGCCCGCACCGTGCCGGACAACCTGGGCATGCTGTTCCGCAAGGAACTGGTCATGTTCGGCCCGCGCGAGGTGCTGCTGACCAGTGACGAGCCCGTGGTCGAGCAGTTCCTCAACGGCCGCAAGCGCGGCCCCATCGGCATGTCCGAGGAGAAGGACACCGCCACGATGGCGCGCGAGGAGGCCGAGGCCGCGGCCGGGCACTCCGACGGCTCGCCGGACGAGGACATCCGCGGCGTCGTCCCGCAGATGCAGCCCAGCCCCGGCCTGCCGGAGCGCGCGGGCGCCCGCCGCCGGATGGACCGCGTGATGCGGATCCTGCACACCCTCCCGCCCGCCGCGCAGGAAGGGATCATCGAGTCCCTCTCGCCGGAGGAGCAGCGGCACTACAACGTCCACCCGAGCCACGGCGCGCCGGTGCCCGCCCGGCACGGCCTCGGGGACACCCAGCAGATCCCGCGGGTCACCGGCCCGGTGCCCAACCAGCACCACGGCGAGCTGCCGGCCGACCAGGTCGCCCGGATCCCGGGCGGCTGGAGCGGCAACCCCGGCAACGCGGGTGAAGCCCCGAGACCCGGCACCGGCTACCCGCCCAGGAACGGGCCAGGTGGCGCGTGAGCTCCAACGCGACGCAGGCGAAGAAGATCCCCGGCTACGGCATGCTCCGCGAGACCGGGAACCTGTTCGCCCTCGGCCTGGACATCATCCGGGGCCTGTTCCAGCGCCCGTTCCAGCTGCGGGAGTTCATCCAGCAGTCGTGGTTCATCGCGAGCGTGACGATCCTGCCGACGGCACTCGTCGCGATCCCGTTCGGCGCGGTCATCTCACTGCAGTTCGGCTCGCTCGCACGCCAGCTCGGCGCGCAGTCGTACACCGGCGCGGGCTCGGTGCTCGCCACAGTGCAGCAGGCCAGCCCGCTGGTCACCGCGCTGCTGGTGGCCGGCGCGGGCGGCAGCGCGGTCTGCGCGGACATCGGCGCCCGCACCATCCGCGAGGAGATCGACGCGATGGAGGTGCTGGGCGTCTCCGCGGTCCAGCGCCTGATCGTGCCCCGCGCGCTGGCCATGATGCTGATCGCGTTGCTGCTCAACGGCATGGTCAGCGTCATCGGCGTGCTCGGCGGCTACTTCTTCAACGTCATCCTCCAGGGCGGCACCCCGGGTGCGTACCTGGCGAGCTTCTCCGCGCTGGCGCAGCTGCCCGACCTCTGGGTCGGTGAGCTGAAGGCGCTGATCTTCGGGTTCATCGCCGCGGTGGTCGCCGCCTACCGGGGCCTGCACCCGAGCGGCGGCCCGAAGGGCGTCGGGGACGCCGTGAACCAGTCCGTCGTCATCACCTTCCTGCTGCTGTTCGTCGTGAACTTCGTGATCACGCTGATCTACCTGCAGATCGTGCCCGGAAAGCTGGACTAGCCATGACGTTCATCGCGGGGGCCAAGCGGATCGCGAACCGCCCGCTCCAGACCCTGGACACGCTCGGCGACCAGATGTCGTTCTACGGCCGGGCGCTGCTCTGGACGCCGCGGACGCTGCGCCGCTACATGAAGGAAGTGCTGCGGCTGCTGGCCGAGGTCAGCTTCGGCTCCGGCTCGCTCGCGGTCATCGGCGGCACGGTCGGCGTGATGGTCGGCCTGACCCTGTTCACCGGTGTCCTGGTCGGCCTGCAGGGCTACTCGGCGCTGAACTCGATCGGCACCTCGGCGTTCACCGGCTTCCTGACCGCGTTCTTCAACACCCGCGAGATCGCCCCGCTGGTCGCCGGGCTCGCCTTGAGCGCGACGGTCGGCGCCGGGTTCACCGCGCAGCTCGGCGCGATGCGGATCTCCGAGGAGATCGACGCGCTCGAGGTGATGGGCGTGCCGAGCCTGCCGTACCTGGTGACCACGCGGATCATCGCCGGCTTCGTCGCGGTGATCCCGCTGTACATCATCGGCCTGCTCAGCTCGTATCTCGCCTCGCGGCTGGTCGTTATCTACATCTACAACCAGTCAGCCGGGACCTACGACCATTACTTCGACCTCTTCCTACCTCCACAGGACGTGTTGTACTCGTTCATCAAGGTGCTGATCTTCAGCGTCTTGATCATTCTTTCGCACTGCTACTTCGGCTACCGGGCCTCCGGCGGGCCGGCCGGGGTCGGCGTGGCGGTCGGCAAGGCGGTGCGGCTGAGCATCGTCACGGTTTCGATCGTGAACTTCTTCATCGGTTTCGCCATCTGGGGGACCGACGTCACGGTGAGGATTGCGGGATGATCGCACTACGGCGCAGGCTGCTGGGCCTGCTGCTCGTGGCCCTGCTGGTGGGCGGCATCGCGCTGAGCATCGCCCTGTACAACAAGTCGTTCACCAGCTTCGTCACCGTGAAGCTCGAGGCCGACAGCATCGGCAACCAGCTGCTCAAGCAGTCGGACGTGAAGGTGCGCGGGCTGATCGTCGGCTCGGTCGACGACATCGCGGTGACCGGCAACGGCGCCGAGCTGACCCTGCGGCTCGACCCGGCGTCGGCGAAGTTGATCCCGCAGAACGTGTCCGCGCGGTTCCTGCCGAAGACGCTGTTCGGCGAGCGGTACGTCTCGCTGCAGATCCCGAAGGACCCGTCCACCAAGACGCTGGCCACCGGCGACGTGATCCCGCAGGACCGCACGTCCAGCGCGATCGACCTGGAGCAGGCGTTCGAGCACCTGCTGCCGGTGCTGCAGGCGGTGCAGCCGCAGAAGCTTTCGAGCACGCTCACCGCGATCTCGACCGCGCTGCAGGGCCGCGGCAAGCCGCTCGGCGACACGCTTTCCCAGCTGGGCGACTACATCGGCCAGCTGAACCCGCACGAGCCGCAGCTGCAGCACGACCTCAAGGCGCTCGCGCAGTTCTCCGGGAACCTGAGCAACTCCGCGCCGGACCTGGTGCAGAGCCTCGACAACCTGAGCACGACCACCCGGACCGTGGTGGACGAGCAGCAGAACCTCTCGAGCCTCTACGGCAGCCTGACCACGGCTTCGCAGGACCTGCAGACGTTCCTGGAGAACAACGAGCAGAACATCATCAGCCTGGCCGGCACGGCGCGGCCGACCGCCGAGCTGCTGGCCAAGTACGCGCCCGAGTACCCGTGCGTGATCGGCCAGATGGCGAAGATGGTGCCGGTGATCGACAAGGCGCTGGGCAAGGGCACGGGCCAGCCGGGCCTGCACGCGACCATCGAGGTGGTGGTCAACCGCGGGCCGTACAAGGCAGGCCAGGACGAGCCGCGGTTCGACGACAAGCGCGGCCCCCGCTGTTACGACCTGAACCCGGCGCCGAACCCGTTCCCGCAGGACCCGCCGGACGGCGCGTTCAAGGACGGCACCACGCACACGACCTCCCCCAAGACGGTCGGCGAGGGGCTGAACCCGGCCAACTTCAAGGCCGACGTGGCCAACAGCCTCGGCGGCGGCGCCGCGGGCGGCAACCCGGCCTACTCGGCCGGTGAGAACGAGTTCCTGTCACAGCTGGTCGGCCCGCAGGTCGGGATGCCGGCGAGCGACTTCCCGGGCTGGGGCTCACTGCTCGTCGGCCCGCTCTACCGAGGTGCGGAGGTGACGGTCAAGTGAGGGGCCTGCTCGCGCCGCTGATCAAGCTGTCGATCTTCGTGGTGGTCACCGTGCTGTTCACCACGGTGCTCGGCATCAGCATCGCGAACATCAACACCACCAGCACCAACGAGTACTCGGCGCGGTTCACCGACGCGACGCTGCTGCTGCCCAACGACGACGTCCGCATCGCCGGCGTCCGGGTGGGGCAGGTCAAGGACGTCAAGATCGTGGACAAGCGCCAGGCGCAGGTGGACTTCGAGGTGGACACCGGGCTCAAGCTGCCCGCCGGGGTCACCGCGCAGATCAAGTTCCGCAACCTGGTCGGCCAGCGTTACGTCTCGCTCGGCGAGGGCAGCAACACCACCGGCGCGATGCTCGCGCCCGGCGGCACCATTCCGCTGGAGCGGACCACGCCGGCCCTGGACCTCACCGAGCTGTTCAACGGGTTCAAGCCGCTGTTCACCGCGCTGAACCCGGACGACGTCAACAAGCTCTCCTACGAGGTCATCCAGGTCCTGCAGGGCGAGGGCGGCACCGTGGAGAGCCTGCTGTCGCACACCGCTTCGCTGACCACCGCGATCGCGGACAAGGACCAGGTCATCGGCGAGGTGATCGACAACCTCAACTCGGTGCTCGACACGGTGAACGCGCACACGCCGCAGCTGTCCGACCTGATCGTGAAGCTGCAGCAGCTGGTGTCCGGACTGGCCGCGGACCGCAAGCCGATCGGCGACGCGATCCAGGGCCTGGGCAACCTGGCCACCACGACCGCCGGCCTGCTCGGCGACGCCCGGGCGCCGCTGAAGGACGACATCAGCGCGCTCGGCACGCTCACCAGCCGGCTCGACCAGAACCAGCCGGACCTCGAGCACTTCATCCAGTTCCTGCCGCAGAAGGTCAGCGCGCTGACCCGCACCGCGGACTACGGCTCGTGGTTCAACTTCTACGCGTGCGAGATGAAGGGGAGCATTGCCCTGCCTCCGCTGATCAACCAGCCGATCGACGTCCCGCTGCTGCCCTCGAACCGTGAGAGGTGCAGCGGATGAAGTCGTTCCAGAAACGCAATCCCGTGCCGATCGCGCTGGTCGGCATCGCGGTGCTCGCGCTCGGCTTCATCGCCGCGCTGAACTCCGACAGCCTGCCGGTCATCGGCGGCGGCACCACCTACAGCGCCGAGTTCTCCGAGGCCGCCGGCCTGACCACGGACAACGACGTGCGGGTGGCCGGCGTCAAGGTCGGCAAGGTGTCCGCGATCAAGATCGACGGCGCCAGCGTCAAGGTGTCGTTCAAGGTCAAGGACGCCTGGCTCGGCGACAAGACCACGGCGGCGATCAAGATCAAGACGCTGCTCGGCCAGAAGTACCTGTCGCTCGACCCGCAGGGCGTCGGCACGCTGAACCCCGACCAGACGATCCCGCGGGACCGGACGATGTCGCCGTTCGACGTGCTCGACGCCTTCCGCGGCCTCTCGCAGACGGTCGACAACATCAACACCGACCAGCTCGCGCAGAGCTTCGACGCGATCACGCAGACCTTCGCGAACACCCCGTCGGACGTGAAGGGCGCGCTCTCGGGCCTGTCGAAGCTGTCGGACACCATCGCGAAGCGCGACTCGCAGTTGTCGAACCTGCTGGCCAACACCCGTGAGGTGTCGCAGACGCTGGTCGACCGCGACGCCGAGGTGACCAAGCTGATCACCGACGGGAACCAGCTGCTGGACGAGGTGTCGAAGCGCGAGCAGGCGATCAGCGCCCTGCTCGACGGCTCGCGCCAGCTGGCCACGCAGTTGCAGGGCCTGGTGGACGACAACGACAAGCAGCTGGACCCGGTGCTGACGAACCTCGACCAGCTGACCTCGATGCTGCAGCGGAACCAGGACTCGCTGGCCCAGGGCATCGCGAAGTTCGCCCCGTTCATCCGGGTGTTCACCAACACCATCGGCACCGGGCACTGGTTCGACAACTACATCTGCGGTCTGGTGCTGCCCTCGGTCGGCCCGCTCAACCAAGAGGGGTGTTACTCGAAATGACCGACACCCGCTTCGGCCAGTCCCTCACCCGCGGCTTCACCATCGCGATCGTGCTCGCGCTGGTGGTCGCCGGCGGGCTCTGGTGGACGCTCAAGGACGCCGGGCGCACCCACCTGACCGCGTACTTCTCCGGCGCGGTCGGCCTGTACGAGGGCAACAGCGTGCGGATGCTCGGCGTGGACATGGGCACCGTCACCAAGATCCAGCCGATGGGCAACCAGGTCCGGGTCGACCTCGAGTACGACCGCTCGATCCCGGTGCCCGCCGACGCGAAGGCGCTGATCGTGGCGCCGTCGCTGGTCAGCGACCGCTACGTGCAGCTGGCCCCGGCGTACACCGGCGGCCCGCAGATCTCCGACGGCGCCGTGATCCCGTTGAGCCGCACCGAGGTGCCGCTGGAGGTCGACCAGCTCGCCGCCAGCCTGGCGAAGGTGAGCGAGACGCTCGGACCCAACGGCGCCAACAAAAACGGCTCGCTCTCGGACCTGCTGAACACCGCGGCGAAGAACCTCGACGGCAACGGCCAGGCCCTGCACGACACGATCACCAAGCTGGGCCAGGCCTCCGGCACGCTGGCGGGCAACAAGGACGACCTGTTCCAGACCGTGCAGAACCTGGGCCAGTTCTCCCAGACGCTGGTGAACAGCGACGGCCAGGTGCGCCAGTTCGAGAGCCAGCTGGCCGACGTCAGCGGTTATCTGGCCGGGGAGAAGGACAATCTCGCCGCCACGGTGCAGCAGCTGGGCACGACGCTGACCTCGGTGCAGAGCTTCATCGAGCAGAACCGCGGCCGGCTGAAGTCCAATGTGGACAAGCTGGCCAGCGTCACCAAGGTGCTGGTCGACCAGCGCAGCGCGCTCGCCGAGATCCTCGACGTCGCGCCCGTCGGCCTGTCGAACCTGGTGAACGTCTACAACGGCTCGTCCGGCACGCTCGACGCCCGGCCGAACCTGAACGAGCTGACCGCGCCGCCGCTGGTGATGGTCTGCAACCTGCTCAAGCAGACCGCCGCCACCAAGGCTCTGCTCGGCAGCGCGTGCGACGGCGTCGCCGGCGTGGTCGACGGGCTGGTGCCGCTGCCGTCGACGGCGCAGGTGCTGCAGTCGCTGGAGAACGGCAAGCTGCCACCACTGCCGCTCCCGCTCGCGGGCCAGGTCTACGGGACGGGGAGCTGATCGTGAAGCGACTCACGAAGTTCGCCGGCGCCGGGGTGGTCACCACGGTGTCCGCGCTGGTGCTGAGCGGCTGCGGGTTCAGCGGCATCTACGACGTGCCGCTGCCCGGCGGCGCCGACCTCGGCAGCCACCCGTACACGGTGAAGGTGCAGTTCCAGGACGTGCTCGACCTCGTGCCGCAGGCCGGTGTGAAGGTGAACGAGGTGCCGGTGGGGCGCGTCGAGTCGATCGGGCTGACGCCGGACCACTGGCACGCCGAAGTGACCCTGAAGGTCAACGGCGACGTGAAGCTCCCGGCGAACGCGCTGGCGAACGTGAAGCAGTCGAGCCTGCTCGGCGAGAAGTACGTGGAGCTGTCCTCGCCCGGCGGCACCGAGGCACAGGGGCAGCTGGCGGACAACGCCACCATCCCGCTCGCCCGCACCGGCCGTGACGTCGAGGTGGAAGAGGTGCTCGGCGCGCTGTCGCTGCTGCTCAACGGCGGTGGTGTGGCGCAGCTGAACACCATCACCAAGGAGCTGAACAACGCGACGGCCGGCAAGGAGCCGGACATCAAGGCGCTGCTGGACAACGCCAACGAGCTGGTGACCAACCTCGACCAGCAGTCGTCGAACATCACGCGCGCGCTCGACGGGCTGAACCGGCTTTCGATGACCCTCAAGGACCAGAAGGACAAGCTGGTCGGCGCCGTCGACAACCTCGGCCCCGGCCTCGGCGTGCTGGAGCAGCAACGCGGCCAGCTCGTGACGATGCTGAACGCGCTGAACAACCTCTCCGGCGTCGCGACCGACACGGTCAACAAGAGCAAGGCGGACCTCGTGGCCGACCTCAAGGCCCTCACCCCGACGCTGCAGAAGCTCGGCGAGGCGGGCAACGACCTGCCGAAGGCGCTGCAGATCCTGCTGACGTTCCCGTTCAGCGACCAGGCCTACGACGACGTGAAGGGCGACTACTTCAACCTCTTCGCGAAGGTCGACCTGAATCTGAAGGACATCATCGACAACCTCGGCAGCAGCCGGCAGAACGGGCTGTCCGGGATCCTGCCGGTGCCCGGCCTGACCGGCGGGGTCAGCGGCACACCGGGGAACCAGGCGCCGCCGTTGCCGATCCCGGGCCAGACCGGTTCGGGCTCGCAGCCGAACGCCTCCGGCGGACAGGGCGGCGGGCAGCCACAGCAGCAGAGCGGTCTCACGGGCCTGTTCGGCCTGCTTTCGGGAGGGGCGGGCTGATGCTGCTGCGCAAGACGAAGTTCCAGCTGGTGGCGTTCGCGATCATCTCGATCGTGGCGCTGGTGTACGCGCTGATCCGGTTCGCCGGCCTCGGCACGGTGTTCGGCAGCAGCGGCTACACGGTGAAGCTCGAGCTCAACGAATCGGGCGGCATCTTCACCAACGCCGAAGTGACCTACCGCGGCTTCAACGTCGGCCGCGTCGGGCCGCTGCGGCTGACCCAGACCGGGCTCGAAGCGGACCTCAACATCGATCCGTCGGCGCCGCAGGTGCCCTCGAACCTCGCTGTGGTGGTCGCGAACCGGTCCGCGGTCGGCGAGCAGTACGTGGACCTGCAGCCGAAGGTGGACAGCGGCCCGTACCTGGCGGCGGGCTCGGTGATCCCGGCGGCGAAGACGTCCACTCCGGTGAGCACCGACCAGCTGCTCTCGGACCTCGACTCGCTCGCCGCTTCGGTGCCGACGGACTCGCTGCGCACCGTCGTCGACGAGTCCTACGACGCGTTCCGCGGCACCGGCGGCGACCTGCAGACGTTGCTGGACACCGCGCGCAGCTTCACCACCACGGCGCAGCAGTACCTGCCGCAGACCGTCAACCTGCTGGACGCCGGCGGCCAGGTGCTGGACACGCAGAACCACGAGGCCGCCAACTTCGCCGACTTCTCGAAGAGCCTCAACGAGCTGACCGGCACGCTGAAGAACTCGGACCCGCAGCTGCGCAAGCTGATCGGCATCACGCCGCAGGTGGCGAACCAGATCACCCAGGTGATCACCGAGACCGGGCCCGGTCTGGGCGCCCTGGTGGCGAACCTGCTGACCACGGCCAACCTCACCGTGACCCGCCTCGACGGCATCGAGCAGGGCCTGGTGACCTACCCGGCGCTGGCGGCCGCGGGGCCCAGCGTCGCGCCGGGCGACGGCACCGCGCACCTCGGGCTGGTGCTCAACCTGTTCAACCCGCCCTCGTGCACCAAGGGTTATCTGCCGTACAGCCAGTACCGCACCGGGGCGGACCTCGCGACGCGGCCGGCGGACGACAACGCCTACTGCGCCGAGCCGAAGGGCAGCCCGATCAACGTCCGCGGCTCCCAGAACGCGCCGTACAACGGTGTTCCGGTCGCGCCGTCACAGCAGGACGTGAACAACAACGCCGGCCGGCCCGCGCAGGAGCTGCAGGACCAGCGCGACGCGCAGGTGCCGGGCGTAGCGGGGAGCCCGGGTGTCTCGTTGAACAGCCTGGGAGCGTTGCTCGGGCTCGGCTGACATGGATTTGATGACCGTTACCTACTCTGGAGCGTTATGAGCACCAACCCAGCCACCACCGAGGAAGCCGAGGAAGAGGTGACCCCCTCGGCCGCCCCGTCCTCACGGGCGCTGCCGGGCTCGCCGCGCATCTGGCTGTACGGCGCCGGCGCCTTCGCGCTCGCCGCGCTGGTGGTGGCGGTCGTGTTCGGCATCATGTGGTGGTCGGCGGCCTCGGGCACCAACGCCGCGCTGGCGGCCTCGCGCGACGAGGTGGTCAAGCAGGGCACCGCCGCGGTGAAGGCGTACACCGAGGTCGACTACACCCACCTCGACGACTACTTCGCCAACCAGAAGGCCGTGTCGAACGACGACATGTCCAAGCAGATCGACGCGGCCCGCCCGAACTACTCGAAGGCGCTGACCGACCAGAAGGTGAAGGTCAGCACCACCGTCCAGGACATCGCCGTCGAGGAACTCGACGACCACGAGGGCAAGGCGAGCTTCCTGGCCGCGATCACCACGATGAACAGCGCGGGCGGCCAGACCGCTTCGAAGGCCATCCGCCTCGAGGTCTCGATGGTCCGCGTCGGAAGCGACTGGAAGCTGTCCGGCATCGACAACGTCCCCCTCGTCGCCGCCGGCCAGTAGCTTCACCCAGAACGGAGTCCCGTAGTGCCCCCCTCTCGCCGCCAGCCGCCCCGCAGCAGCACCCCGCCGGCCCGCCGGCCGAAGGTGGCCGGGATGCGCAAGCCGCCGAACGCGGACCCGGCACCAGCGCCCGTCGAACCGGCTGAGTCGGCTGCGTCTCCGGCTCCTTCGAAGCCGCGGCCGCGTCCGGTGCCGCGGCCCGGGCCGCTGACCAGCTCGGCCCCGTCGGCTGCCGAAACCACGCAGGAGATCCGGCTGCCCGGCGGCATCAGCCGGGCCAAGCCGGTCGCTTCGCCGGACGCTGATCCCCAGCCCGTTGAGGCTGCGGACGAAGCTCCCACCGAGGTCGACCCGCTCACCGGCGAGGAGGTGTCCGACACCTCTGAGGCCGACGCTCCGGCTCGTCCCCGCCGCAAGCGCCGCGACGGGGGCACGGCGAAGCCCGTCGACCTGGACGAGGCGGAGACTTCCGGCGAGGAGAGCATCAGCGTCTCGACGGCGCGCCCGAACCGTCCGACCGGCCAGATGCTGACCATCGGCCTGGTGATCGTCGGTTTGGTGCTCGCGGGCCTGGCGGTGTTCTTCAAGCTGCAGTACGACACCGCGGAGGGCGCCACGAGCAACACCGCGCTGCTGGACGTGGCGAAGACCGCGCAGGTCAAGGACCAGGTCTCGCAGGCGACGGAGTCCCTGTTCTCCTACGACTTCAACAACATCAAGAAGACCGAGGACGCCGCCAACAACCTCCTGGCGAACAACGACGTCAAGGCCAAGTACAACTCGCTGATGGGCGAGGTGAAACGCCTTGCGCCGCAACAGAAAATGGTGGTGACCTGCAAGGTCACCCGCAGCGCCGTCATCATGCTCGACGGCGACCGCGCCCGCGTCATGGTGTTCGTCGACCAAACCTCCACCCGCGCCGACACCAAGCAAACCACCGCCGGCAGCGCCCAACTCCACGTCGACGCCCAGCTGCAGGGCAACACGTGGAAGATCACGGACCTGGACACATACAAGGCGCCCCCGGCCCCGGCCGGTCAGGCTCCGGCTTCGTCGGCCCCGGCCTCGCCGCCGCCTTCGAAGTAGGTTCTTTCTCTGTTTGATGCCCCGCCCTGGGATTCTCCGGGCGGGGCATCAGTCGTAGGAGTGCGTGCGGCGGCGGTAGGGCTGAGGGAGTTCGGCGAGCCGTTCGGGGGTCCAGATGTCGGGGTTTTCGCTGACGTCGAGGGTGCCGTCTTTGCGGACCAGCCAGAGCACGTCGAGGCCGGTGAGGATCGCATCGCCGGTGAGCCGTTCGAGCATCCGCGCGCTGAGCCGGACGACGTCGTCCATCTGCTCGCTGATCGCGTCGTGCTTGTACAGCTGGAACGCCAGCCCGACTGTGGTGGTGATGCCTAGTTCGGTGACCTCCGGCCACCATGGCTCAGGCTTGGGCTCGTAGACCCGCGACCAAGCCTTGCGCGCGGTCACGGCCCCGTCCGTGGTGATCAGTTCGGGCGTCACCGAGTTGTCGAACACTCCGGCCGCGATCCCGAGATCGAGTACCTCGCGGGCAAACTCGTCCGGCGACAGCTCAGTCGCCATCTTGAGTGAGTAGTCAAGAGACATCAAGGTTCCTCGGCTGGGTTCTAAGAACGCGAAGCTTCTCTCCGGCAGCTCGGGCCCGCGCACGCAGTGCTTCCTCTGCGCGAGCGCGGTCGTCCGCTGAAGCATCCGGCAGCACGAAGTACTCGTCGACGTGGAAGAACAGCTCGTCGATGGCCCCGAAGGCTGGATCGCCGTGCATGACCTCGTCGTCCTTGACCATGCGCAGGTACTCGGCCTCGAATAGCCCGGCGTCGATCTCCCGGCCGACGAACCGGTCGATCAACTCCACATAGCCGACCAGGTCGCGTCGCGCCGGTCTGTCCCGGGTGCTCACCCGTAGACGTGCGTCATACGCCGGTACGGCTCTGGCAGTTCGGCCAGCCGATGCGGTGGCCAGAGGTAGTCGACCTCGCTGACGTCCAATTCGTCGCCACGGCGGACCAGCCAGTGGTTCTCCATCCCGGTGAGGACCGCGTCTCCAGGAACCCTCCTGAGCAGCCGACCCACGATGCGCACAAAGTCGTCCTTCTGCTCCTCGAGCTTGTCGTGCTTGTACAGCTCGAACGAGATGCTCACCGTGGCGGTGATGCCCAGCTCCGTGACTTCCGGGGCCCACGGGGGAGGGGCGGGCGCATAGACCTTGAGCCACGTGCCGAGGGTTGTCTTGGCGCCATCGGAAACGATCTGCTCAGGGGTGACCGCTGCCTCGACCAGGCCGAATTCCCGCGCGACGTCGACCACCTCCCGGGCGAACAGCTCAAGCGACAGCTCAGTCGCCATGTCGAAGCTGTAGTCGAGCGACATGCACGCAGCTCAGCAGACCGACCGCAAAGCCGTCCGCAACGCGTCCCGGTGCAGTCCGTCGAGCCGGTCGATCACGATGGCCGACAGCTGGGCCTCCGTGACCTGCACGCGGCACGTGATCCCCGGGTGCCGGACTCCGTCGGTGGCGACGAGTTGTTGCAGCAGCGACGTGGTCAGCTGGTCGAGTTCCACGCGGATCTCGTTCAGGTCCGGGCGGGTGGTGGGTGCCTGGTCCGGGTGCTTGGTCCAGCGGTCGAACAGGCCGCGCTGGACGACCTTGCTCGCGGCGATCTGGTCCTGGAAGAAGGCCGCCGTGCGGTCCGGGTCGATGCCGAGGGTGGTGGCCCGGGCGCGAACGTCGGCCAGCTCCTGCTGTTCGCGGACCGGGTCGTCGATGGGCTTGCCGGTGCCGAACTTCGCGGCCGCGACCTGGTCGCTCACCTTGAGCCGCTGGACGACCAGGTCGGTCAGCGGGCCCAGCCGGCCGGCGGCGTCGGGTGCGGCCATGGCCTGAGTGCCTCCGATGGTGAGTGCCGCCAGAACCACGGCGATGGTCACGGCGAACCGCCGCACGGACCTCGACACGGACATGGGCTTTTCCCTTCGACGCGCGGCACCGGGATCGCGGCTGATCTTACCGGCGGACGAGGCCCGGGACCCGCGATTTCCGCCGGGTGGACACAGTTCGTGCCCGAAAATCATCCACAGTGGACTCTTGAGGGGACCGCGGACCTGGCGGCCGCGGCCCGGCTAGGTTGGGGCGGTGACTGATCAGCAAGCGTTCGCGAGCCTCCGTGGACTGGCCGTCGGCGACGCGTTCGGGGCGCAGATCCTGCTGCCGGGCGACCATCCCAACATCGTCGGGCGGCAGTTGCCGACCGCGCCGTGGCGGTGGACGGACGACACCGAGATGGCGTGCTCCCTCTACGCGGTCCTGCGCCGCGCAGGCCACGTCGACCAGAATGCGCTCGCGGCGTCCTTCGCCACCCACCACGATCCCGACCGCGGGTACGGATCCGGCGTCGCGCGTTTGGTGCAGGACATCCGCGCGGGGCAGCCGTGGCCGGAGCTGGCCGCGACGGCGTTCGGCGGCTCCGGTTCGTGGGGCAACGGCGCCGCGATGCGAGTCGCCCCGCTCGGCGCCTGGTACGGCGCGGACCTGCCGCGAGTGCTGCGCGAGGCCGAACAATCCGCCGTGGTGACGCACGCGCACTTCGAAGGGGTGGCAGGTGCGGTGGCGGTCGCGGCGGCCGCGGCGATGCGGGCCGTCCAGCCGACCCTCGGCGGCCCGGACCTGCTCTCCTCGGTGATCCCGTTCGTCCCGCCGGGCCGCGTCCGTGACGGCCTGACGACGGCGCTCGAACTCCTGCGCTCCGGCGCCGACCCCGCTGACGCCGCCAGGACACTGGGCACCGGCCGCGAGATCGCCGCGCACGACACTGTCCCGCTGGCGCTCTGGATCGCCGCCCGCCACTCCGCCGCGTACGTCGAGGCGATGTGGCTGGTCGCCCGCCTCGCCGAAGACGTCGACACCGTGGCGGCCATCGCGGGCGGCGTGCTGGCCGCCGGCGCCCACGAGATCCCCGTGGAATGGCTCCAGGCCACGGAGCCCCTGCCCGACTGGCTCTGACCGCGTCCGCCGGAGGCGGCCCCATCGTGATCGGGGCCGCGTCCGGGCGGGTTCACTGCGGCGGTTGCTGCTTGTCGACCGGGAACGGTTCGAGGTTGTCGTCGAGGCCGATGGCGAAGTTGTCGCCGGGACGGCGCGGCGGCGCGACCTTCCCGGTGGCGCGGTTGCGCGCATCGGCGGCCATCAGCTTGCGCAGCGGCTCCTGCAGCTCGGGCGGCAGGTCCTCGATGTTCGTGTGGTAGCGGCGGCGCAGCTCTTCGTTGCTCAGCGGCTCTTCGGGCATTCCCTCACCTTCCCAGGTCCTTGAGGTGGATCTTCCAGTTTCCCGCGGCGTCCTGGTCACGGCCGAGCACGCGGAAGCCGCTGCCCGGCGGGAACAGCACCTCGCTCTGGCCGACCGAGGCGTCCTTCAGCCACGAGATGTCCTTGCCGGTGGTCGACTGGATGACGAATTCGACGTTCCCGCTGAACGCCTGGTTCATGTCCGCGCTGGTGAACGCGGGCTCGCGCACCGAGGCGCCGGGCGAATAGCGGTCCAGGAACGCGTTCATGTCATGGGGCGCGATGTCGATGCCGCGGTACACCTCGCCCTGGTGCGCGGGGAGCTTGTTCAGGCCCGACACGGCTTCGCTGATCTCCGGGTCCATCGTGCGCAGCGCCCCCGTGTCGCCGGCGCGCAGCGCGCTGTTGAGGTCCTGGTGCGCCATGCCGGTGTAGTGGTCCAGCGCGCGGACCTCCTCGTTGCCGAGTCCCACGTCGGGTGCCCGGTCCAGCTGCTCCTGCAGCAGCCGCTCGTTGCCGGGCCCGAACTTGTCGTTGAACGCCTGGTGGTCGGCCGCGCCGGCGTGGTGGCCGGGGTCCTGGTAGTCCCCGGGATGATGCGGCGCGGCGTGGTCCGGGGCGGGTCCGTCGAGGCGCGAGCCGATGTCGTGGTGCACACCGGGGTCCGCGGGGGCGTGGCCGTCCAGGCGCCCGGCGATGTCGGGCTTCTCGATCAGCTCGGACTTGTCCCACGACGCCTCCGGCGGGGTGCCGTAGTGCGACGGCTGCGGTTCGGGCGCAGGAGGCTCGGCGTGGCTGGACGGGCCGAAGTCGCCCGCCGGGCCGAAATCCTCGTGGGCGCCGTAGCCGTGGTCGCCCCATCCCGCCGCGTCGGAGGCCGTGGTCCCGCCCGGCGGGCCGGCGAGGTCCCGGCCGGCCGTGGCCGCCGCGTCGTCGCCGATCGCCGACGCGGCGTCCCGGCCGGCGGTCTCCGCCGCGCTCCGGCCCACGGTCACCGCGGCCCCTTCGGCGGCCTCCTCGCCCACGCCGACGGCGACGCGCTCCGCCGCCGCGCCGGCCGTGCCCGCGCCGTCCGTGGCCGCGCCCAGCGCGATGTTCGGGATGAGCTTGCCGAAGGCCTCGGCCGGGTCGCTGCCCCAGCCGTCGCCGACCATGCCCTTGAGCAGGTCCATCGGGTGGTTCACGGTGTGCAGCAGCCCGGCGGCCGTGCCGGACAGGCCGGCGACGTACTCCGCGGGGTGCGTGATGTTGTACGGGTCGAACGGGCTCACCGAGCGCGCGAACTTCGCGATCCCGAAGGCGCCCTTGATGATCCCGCCGTAGAAGTGGGTGACGCCGTCCATGCCCATGTCCACCAGGTCGCCGGCGTCGTTCAGCAGCCGGTCGGTGAACTTCGGCTCGGCGGGTGCCGTGGCGGTGGCCGCGTCGACCGCGGCCTTGGCCCGGTCGCCCTCCTCACCGCGCCGCCGGCGGGCTTGGCCCAGCAGGTCTTGCGCGCGTTGCGCCCCGTCGGCGCCGGGATCGCGGAAGTCCGCCGGCCTCGGCCCCTCTTGCGCGGTATAGGCGAGGACCTGCTGGTTGTACGCGGACCTGGCGTGTTCGGAGTCCTGTTTCGCCTGCTTGTACAGCTTCACGGCCTCGGCGGCCTGAGCCTGGGCCCACCGCACCACGGCGGCGTATGAGGTCAGCGCCGTGGCCGCTTTCGCGCACGCGGCGGCGGCGTCGGACCACTGCGCCGGGTGCTGGTGGTACGACGCGCGGAACGCGTCCGCGGCCGAGCCGGTCCAGTGCGCGGTGTCGACCTTCGCCAGCCCTTCGGCGGTGTTGCCGAACGCCGTCGCGAACTTCGCCAGGTGCCCGGCCGATTCGGTGATCGCGCCGGCGTCGCCGTGCACGAGCCGGGTCGGGTCCTCGGTCTGCCCGAGCTGTTCCTCGCCGACCTGCGCGCCGAAGGTGTCGGCCACCGAGTCGCCGAAGCCGTCGACCGCTTCGGCCGCCGAGTGCAGCCCCACGCTGTCCAGCCCGTCGCCGACGAAGTGCGCGACGTCGTCAGCGGCCTTTCCGACCCCGCGGCCGACCGACTCGACGGTGTCCTCGAGGTCGTCGCCGATCTCGTCGATGAAGTTCCAGAGCCCCATCAGTGGGCATCCTGCTGCGGTACGGGGCCGAACGCCTGGTCCTCGACGTGCGCGTACGCGTCTCCCACGCCGATCGCGTTGGCGGCCGTCTTGCCGAGCCCCATCGGGCCTTCGGCCAGGTCGCGTCCCTCCGCCTTCCACTGCGCGGCCATCTGGCTCCCGGCCTTGTCCCAGGACGCGGCGCTGTAGTCCGGACGGCTGTCGGCGGCGAGCTGCTGCCAGGACTCCTGCGCCACCTGCTCGTCCGACTTGTGCGGGTCGCCGCCGACGTCCGACACGACGTCCTTCAGCAGGCCCACCGCGTACTGCTCCATGTCGTGATACCGCCCGGCGGCCAAGCCGAGCCGGCTCGCCATCTCGTTGCCGTCCTGCACCAGCGTGCGCACGCCCCAGGACCAGCGCTCGCAGAACGCGTCGAACGCGCCCTGCAGGCCCTCGTGCCCGATCTCCAGGCCGGACAGCGAAAGCTCGGAGAACCCGCGGCCGGACTCGCCGGCTTCGTCGACGCCGATCGCCTTCAGCTCCGTAATGGCGGTGTTGATGCCCTGCGCGGTCTCCTGCAGCGCGGCCGGCTCCAGGCCGTAACCCTCGCCGGCCATCAGGCGTCCACCGCCAGCTCGTCGGGCACGATGCCGCGTACCGGTGGCAGCAGCATCGGCGCCTGGCCGGCCACGTCGAGCGCCACCCCCGCGCCGCTGCGCAGCAGTCGTCGCCCCAGGACACTCACGTAGGCCTGGCCCGAGGCCCCGTCCGCGCCGCGCGCGAGGGCCCAGCGAGCCAGCTCCGCCTCGGACGTGAACGCGACAGCCAGCGGATCCCACCGGCGTCGCCGGCGGCCAGTGTGCGCGATTCTTCTTGCGGTACAAGGACAACGGTGTCGCGAAAGACCGCGACCATCGCCGCGCCCGCGCCGTCGCCCGCTCGAACGCGCGCGACCAGTTCGGTCAGTTCTGGCAATTCCCCACCCCTTGATCACGAATGATCTCCCGGCGCGGGACCCTATCGACCGCTGACGCACCGCGTACAGGCTTTCGCAAGGAGTAAGCGAAAATCTCTCACCGAAATCCGACTTATCGGGTATACGACGGACTACAGGTCCATCCCGGCCTCGACCAGATGAATGCTGTCCACCGTCACCCGGTGCTGCTGCGCCCACCCGCCGACGACGCGGTTCCAGCTCGTCACCGACAGTTCGTGCCCGGTCAGCTCGATGCTGAACCCGCCGTACTGGCCGGGGATCGGGAACCACAGGCGCGGACGGGTCAGCTCGGTCAGCGGGCCCAGCTGCGGCAGTCGCAGGCGGTGACGCACGACGAGTTCCGCGGACCGGCCCCGGATCAGGAGGTGGAGCTGCGCGCCGAGACCGTCCAGGACCTCGTCGGGCACCTCGTGGCGGGGCGACGGCGTCAGCAGCCCCGCGGTCTCCTCGTGACCGCGCTCGGCGGCGACGTCGGTGGCGCGCTGGCCGTACAGGCCGGTCCGCAGCGTCCGCCACGCGCCGCGGTCCAGGAGCTCCTCGACGACGTCGCGAGGCGCGCCGTGCCAGGCCGCCTGGTGCAGCGGTGAGTAACCCCGCCGGCTGCCCAGGCGCGACGCGTTGACCAGGTGCGGCGCCGTCTCCAGGGTCCTGAGCACCGTCGACCAGTCGGCTCCCGACGCGGCGTCGGCGAGTCGATCCCGGACGGCCAGGTCGCGCGGGTCGTGCCCGTCCCGGCTCGTCACGCCGTCCCACTCGGTCTGCTCCACGGGGTCAGCGCGGTAAGCCGGGTCGTCGGGGTCCACGAAGCGACCGTAGCCCCGTCGGACAGGGGCTGGGGCCGTGACGGGGAACACCGTTTTGCCGCCCGGACCGGCTGTCCGAAACGGCCGCCGCGGCCCGATTCCGCAGGTACCCGGGGGTAACCGGGATGATCATCCCGGTTGTCACCCTCCGCACCCCCTGTTCAACGCTGCGCCAACCGGCGGGACCCCCGTGTGGCATCTTGACTCTCGCGCGCCGTGGGTTCACGCTTACTGCCAACGGCGACGGCCGGGGAACGCGAACCTTGCGGGAGGGGCGCGAAACCGGGTAAGCCGGAGGCATTACGAAGCATTGCTGGGAGCGTTGCGCAGCAGGCTGGGCCCCATCGGGAGCGCCCCCTGGACAGACCGCGATGCTCGGGCTAGACTGGCTCTTTGCGCTGCCCTCTTTCAGGCTGCCCGGAGCCGGTAGTTAGAGTAGTGGGCACACGGCACCCTTGAACAGTCCGCGACAGCTGTTGCCATCGCGGCTGCTCACCGCTCATTGTCCCCGGAAGGACGCATCTTGGCAGTCTCTCCCGCGAACCAGGCCACTGCTGCGACCACCTCGGCTGTATCTCGCTCGGAGTCCACAGGTATCCCCGGCGCACCCAAGCGAGTCTCTTTCGCAAAGATTCGCGAGCCCCTGAACACCCCCAACCTGCTGGACGTGCAGCTTCAGTCGTTCCAGTGGTTCACCGGAGCCGAGGCGTGGTTCGAGCGCCGCGTCAACGAAGGTGAAGAGAACCCGGTCGGCGGCCTGGAGGAGGTCCTCAACGAGATCTCCCCGATCGAGGACTTCTCCGGTTCCATGTCGCTGTCCTTCTCCGCCCCGCGCTTCGACGAGGTCAAGGCCTCGATCGAGGAGTGCAAGGACAAGGACATGACCTACGCGGCCCCGCTGTTCGTCACGGCGGAGTTCGTCAACAACAACACCGGCGAGATCAAGAGCCAGACGGTCTTCCTCGGCGACTTCCCGGTGATGACGGACAAGGGCACGTTCATCATCAACGGCACCGAGCGGGTCGTCGTGTCCCAGCTGGTGCGTTCTCCGGGCGTGTACTTCGACAGCAGTGTCGACAAGACGACCGACAAGGACGTCTTCAGCGTGCGCGTGATCCCGAGCCGCGGCGCGTGGCTCGAGTTCGACGTCGACAAGCGCGACACCGTCGGCGTCCGGATCGACCGCAAGCGCCGCCAGCCGGTCACCGTGCTGCTGAAGGCGCTCGGCTGGACCACCGAGGCGATCCGCGAGCGCTTCTCGTTCTCCGAGACGCTGCTCGCCACCCTCGAGAAGGACCACACGGCCGGCACCGACGAGGCGCTGCTCGACATCTACCGCAAGCTGCGCCCGGGCGAGCCCCCCACCAAGGAAAGCGCGCAGACGCTGCTGGAGAACCTGTTCTTCAAGCCGAAGCGCTACGACCTGGCCAAGGTCGGCCGGTACAAGGTCAACAAGAAGCTCGGCCTGACCACCCCGTACGACACGGGCACGCTGACCGAAGAGGACATCGTCAGCGCCATCGAGTACCTGGTCCGGCTGCACGCCGGCGAGGACAAGATGACCAGCGTGAACGACGTCGAGGTGCCGGTCGAGACCGACGACATCGACCACTTCGGCAACCGTCGCCTGCGCACGGTGGGCGAGCTGATCCAGAACCAGATCCGGGTCGGCCTCTCCCGCACCGAGCGCGTGGTGCGCGAGCGCATGACCACGCAGGACGTCGAGGCGATCACCCCGCAGACCCTGATCAACATCCGCCCGATCGGCGCGGCGATCAAGGAGTTCTTCGGCACCTCGCAGCTGTCGCAGTTCATGGACCAGAACAACCCGCTGTCGGGCCTGACGCACAAGCGGCGTCTGTCGGCCCTCGGCCCCGGTGGCCTGTCCCGTGAGCGCGCCGGCATGGAGGTCCGCGACGTCCACCCGTCGCACTACGGCCGCATGTGCCCGATCGAGACGCCGGAAGGCCCGAACATCGGCCTGATCGGCTCGCTCTGCTCGTACGCGCGGGTCAACCCGTTCGGCTTCATCGAGACGCCGTACCGCAAGGTCGTCGAGGGCCGGGTCACCGACCAGGTCGACTACCTGACCGCGGACGAGGAAGACCGGTACGTCAAGGCGCAGGCCAACGCGCCACTGACCGAGGACAGCCACTTCGTCGAGAACAAGGTCCTCGGCCGTCGCAAGGGCGGCGAGGTCGAGCTGATCGACCCGCTCGACATCGACTACATGGACGTCTCGCCGCGGCAGATGGTCTCGGTCGCGACGGCGATGATCCCGTTCCTCGAGCACGACGACGCGAACCGCGCGCTGATGGGCGCGAACATGCAGCGCCAGGCCGTGCCGCTGCTGCGCAACCAGGCGCCGTACGTGGGCACCGGCGTGGAGCTTCGCGCCGCGGTCGACGCCGGTGACGTGCTGGTCGCCGAGCAGGCCGGCGTGGTCGAGGAGCTGTCCGCGGACATCATCACGATCATGCACGACGACGGCACGCGGAAGAGCTACGGACTGTACAAGTTCCGCCGCTCCAACCACGGCACCTGCTTCAACCACCGCCCGATCGTCAACGAGGGCGACCGGGTGGAGCAGGGGCAGGTCATCGCCGACGGCCCGTCCACCGAGAACGGTGAGATGGCGCTGGGCAAGAACCTGCTCGTGGCGGTCATGCCGTGGGAGGGCCACAACTACGAGGACGCGATCATCCTCTCCGAGCGCCTGGTGCAGGACGACGTGCTCACGTCGATCCACATCGAGGAGCACGAGATCGACGCCCGCGACACCAAGCTGGGCGCCGAGGAGATCACCCGGGACATCCCGAACGTCTCCGAGGAGGTGCTCGCCGACCTCGACGAGCGCGGCATCATCCGGATCGGCGCCGAGGTCCGCGACGGCGACATCCTGGTCGGCAAGGTCACGCCCAAGGGCGAGACCGAGCTGACCCCGGAGGAGCGCCTGCTCCGCGCGATCTTCGGCGAGAAGGCCCGCGAAGTCCGCGACACCTCGCTGAAGGTGCCGCACGGCGAGACCGGCAAGGTCATCGGGATCCGCGTGTTCTCGCGCGAGGACGACGACGAGCTGCCCCCGGGCGTCAACGAGCTGGTCCGCGTCTACGTGGCCCAGAAGCGCAAGATCCAGCCGGGCGACAAGCTCGCCGGCCGGCACGGCAACAAGGGCGTCATCGGCAAGATCCTGCCGGTCGAGGACATGCCGTTCATGGAGGACGGCACCCCGGTCGACATCATCCTGAACACCCACGGTGTGCCGCGACGGATGAACATCGGCCAGATCCTCGAGCTGCACCTGGGCTGGCTGGCCTCGCAGGGCTGGACGATCGAGGGCGACCCGAGCTGGGCCGCCAACCTCAACCAGGAGCTCTACGACGTCGCGCCGAACACGAACACCGCCACCCCGGTGTTCGACGGCGCGAAGGAGGAGGAGCTGACCGGGCTGCTCGGCTCGACCAAGCCGAACCGCGACGGCGAGCGCATGGTCAAGGAGAACGGCAAGGCCACGCTGCTCGACGGCCGCTCCGGCGAGCCGTACCCGTACCCGGTCTCGGTCGGCTACATGTACATCCTGAAGCTGCACCACCTGGTCGACGACAAGATCCACGCCCGCTCCACCGGCCCGTACTCGATGATCACGCAGCAGCCGCTGGGTGGTAAGGCGCAGTTCGGTGGCCAGCGCTTCGGTGAGATGGAGTGCTGGGCGATGCAGGCGTACGGCGCTGCCTACACGCTGCAGGAGCTGCTGACGATCAAGTCGGACGACGTGGTGGGCCGCGTCAAGGTGTACGAGGCGATCGTCAAGGGGGAGAACATCCCCGAGCCGGGCATCCCGGAGTCGTTCAAGGTGCTCCTGAAGGAGCTCCAGTCGCTGTGCCTGAACGTCGAGGTGCTCTCCAGCGACGGTGCGGCGATCGAGATGCGCGACTCCGACGACGAGGACCTCGAGCGCGCCGCGGCGAACCTCGGCATCAACCTGTCCCGCAACGAGTCGCCCAGCGTTGACGACGTCGTCCACTAACTAGCAGCCCGCCTAGTCTGGGCCTGCGTCACGGAACCTCAGGGGACCGTGACGCAGGCCGACCGAGGGAAATATGAGTCGCAACCTTTCTTCGCAGCGCAACCACACCAGTAAGTTCGGGGAGGCGGTCTAGTGCTGGACGTCAACTTTTTCGATGAGCTCCGCATCGGCCTCGCCACCGCCGACGACATCCGTCAGTGGTCCTTCGGCGAGGTCAAGAAGCCGGAGACCATCAACTACCGCACGCTCAAGCCCGAGAAGGACGGCCTCTTCTGCGAGAAGATCTTCGGCCCGACCCGGGACTGGGAGTGCTACTGCGGCAAGTACAAGCGGGTCCGCTTCAAGGGCATCATCTGTGAGCGCTGCGGCGTCGAGGTGACTCGCGCCAAGGTGCGCCGTGAGCGGATGGGCCACATCGAGCTGGCCGCGCCGGTCACCCACATCTGGTACTTCAAGGGTGTTCCGTCCCGCCTGGGCTACCTGCTCGACCTGGCGCCCAAGGACCTCGAGAAGATCATCTACTTCGCTGCTTACGTCATCACCGGCGTGAACACCGAGCTGCGCCACACCGACCTGCCGACCCTCGAGAACGAGATCGGCGTCGAGCGCAAGAACCTCGAGACCAAGCGTGACTCGGACATCGAGGCCCGTGCGCAGAAGCTGGAAGCCGACCTGGCCGAGCTGGAGGCCGAGGGCGCCAAGTCCGACGTGCGCCGCAAGGTCAAGGAGGGCGGCGAGCGTGAGATGCGCCAGCTGCGCGACCGCGCCGGCCGCGAGCTGGACCGGCTCGAGGAGGTCTGGACGACCTTCACGAAGCTGGACACCCGCCAGCTGATCGCCGACGAGCTGCTGTACCGCGAGCTGGTCGACCGCTACGGCGAGTACTTCACCGGCGGCATGGGCGCGGAGGCCATCCAGAAGCTGGCCACCGAGTTCGACGTCGCCGCGGAGGCCGACAACCTGCGCGACACCATCCGCAACGGCAAGGGGCAGAAGAAGCTCCGCGCGCTGAAGCGGCTCAAGGTCGTCGCCGCGTTCCAGGCGACCGGCAACGACCCGCGCGGCATGGTGCTCGACGCCGTCCCGGTGATCCCGCCGGACCTGCGTCCGATGGTCCAGCTCGACGGTGGCCGGTTCGCCACCTCGGACCTGAACGACCTGTACCGCCGCGTGATCAACCGCAACAACCGGCTCAAGCGGCTGATCGACCTCGGCGCGCCCGAGATCATCGTGAACAACGAGAAGCGGATGCTGCAGGAGGCCGTCGACGCGCTGTTCGACAACGGCCGCCGCGGCCGCCCGGTGACCGGTCCCGGTAACCGCCCGCTGAAGTCGCTGTCCGACCTGCTCAAGGGCAAGCAGGGCCGGTTCCGCCAGAACCTGCTCGGCAAGCGCGTGGACTACTCGGGCCGTTCGGTCATCATCGTCGGGCCGCAGCTGAAGCTGCATCAGTGCGGTCTGCCGAAGGACATGGCGCTCGAGCTGTTCAAGCCGTTCGTGATGAAGCGGCTGGTCGACCTGAACCACGCGCAGAACATCAAGTCCGCCAAGCGGATGGTGGAGCGCTCGCGCCCGCAGGTGTGGGACGTGCTCGAAGAGGTCATCACCGGCCACCCGGTGATGCTGAACCGCGCGCCGACCCTGCACCGCCTCGGCATCCAGGCCTTCGAGCCGCAGCTGGTCGAGGGCAAGGCCATCCAGCTGCACCCGCTGGTCTGCGAGGCGTTCAACGCGGACTTCGACGGTGACCAGATGGCGGTGCACCTGCCGCTGTCGGCCGAGGCGCAGGCCGAGGCCCGGATCCTGATGCTGTCGGCGAACAACATCCTGTCGCCGGCCTCGGGCCGCCCGCTCGCCATGCCGCGACTGGACATGGTGACCGGTCTGTACCACCTGACCCGGCTGAACGAGAAGGCCGACGGCGCGGGCGGCGCGTACTCCTCGCCGGCCGAGGCCATCATGGCCTTCGACCTCAAGGCGCTGAGCCTGCACGCCCCGATCAAGATCCGCGTGTCCGACCGTCAGCCGGCGAAGGCCGACGAGGCGCGGCTCGCGGAGGGCGGCTGGGAGCCGGGCAAGACCTGGCTGGCCGAGACGACCCTGGGCCGCGTGCTGTTCAACGAGCTGCTGCCGGCGGACTACCCGTTCATCAACGAGCCGATGCCGAAGAAGCGTCAGGCCGCGATCGTGAACGACCTCGCCGAGCGGTACTCGATGACGCAGGTCGCGCAGACCCTGGACCGGCTGAAGGACGCCGGCTTCTACTGGGCGACGCGCTCCGGCGTCACGGTGGCCATCTCGGACGTGCTGACCCCGGTCGGCAAGAAGGCCATCCTCGACGAGTACGAGGGCAAGGCCGACCAGGTCGAGAAGCGGTACCAGCGTGGTCAGCTGTCGCACACCGAGCGCAACAACGAGCTCGTCAAGGTGTGGACGCAGGCCACCGAAGAGGTCCACAAGATCATGGAGACGGCGCTGCCGGACGACAACCCGATCGCGATCATCGTGAAGTCGGGTGCGGCGGGCAACATGACGCAGGTCCGGTCGCTGGCCGGTATGCGTGGCCTGGTGTCGAACCCGAAGGGCGAGTACATCCCGCGTCCGATCAAGGCCAACTTCCGTGAAGGCCTGTCGGTGGCGGAGTACTTCATCGCGACGCACGGTGCCCGTAAGGGCCTGGCGGACACGGCCCTGCGGACCGCCGACTCGGGTTACCTGACCCGTCGTCTGGTGGACGTCTCGCAGGACGTCATCGTCCGCGAGGTCGACTGCGGCACCACCCGCGGCATCAACATGCCGATCGGCGAGGACCTCGGCGACGGCAAGGTCGCGCGCGACCAGCACGTCGAGACCAGCGTGTACGCGCGGAACCTCGCGACGGACGCGGTGGACGCCAAGGGCAACGTCGTGCTCAACGCCGGTGACGACGTCGGCGACCCGGCGCTGGACAAGCTCATCTCCAGCGGCATCACCAAGGTCAAGGTGCGCTCCGTGCTCACCTGCGAGTCGGCGGTCGGCGTGTGCGCGACCTGCTACGGCCGTTCGATGGCGACGGGTGAGCTCGTCGACGTCGGCGAGGCGGTCGGCATTGTCGCCGCCCAGTCGATCGGTGAGCCGGGCACGCAGCTGACGATGCGTACGTTCCACCAGGGTGGTGTCGCCGGTGACGACATCACGACCGGTCTGCCCCGTGTCACCGAGCTGTTCGAGGCTCGCGTGCCGAAGGGCAAGGCGCCGATCGCGGACGTCGACGGCCGCGTGCGGATCGAGGAGAGCGAGCGGTTCTGGAAGATCACCCTGATCCCGGACGACGGGTCGGAGGAGATCGTCTTCGACAAGCTGTCCAAGCGGCAGCGGCTCGCCAACACCGCGAACGGCCCGCTGGGCGACGGCGACCACGTGTCGGTCGGCCAGCAGCTGCTCGAGGGCACGCCGGACCCGCACGAGGTCCTGCGGGTCATGGGTCCGCGCGAGGCGCAGATGCACCTCGTGGACGAGGTGCAGAAGGTGTACCGCGCCCAGGGTGTGTCGATCCACGACAAGCACATCGAGGTCATCGTGCGGCAGATGCTGCGCCGCGTGACGATCATCGACTCCGGTGCCACGGACTTCCTGCCGGGCGAGCTGCCCGAGCGGACCAAGTTCGAGGCGACGAACCGGGCGTCGGTGGCCGAGGGCGGCGAGCCGGCCTCGGGTCGCCCGGTGCTGATGGGGATCACGAAGGCGTCGCTCACCACGGACTCGTGGCTGTCGGCGGCGTCGTTCCAGGAGACCACTCGCGTGCTGACCGACGCGGCCATCAACGGCCGCTCGGACAAGCTCGTGGGCCTCAAGGAGAACGTGATCATCGGTAAGCTGATCCCGGCCGGTACGGGCATCAACCGCTACCGGAACATCCAGGTGCAGCCGACCGAGGAGGCGCGGGTCGCGGCGTACGCGATCCCGTCCTACGACGACGGCTACTACACCCCGGACGTGTTCGGTTCGGGCACCGGTGCCGCGGTTCCGCTGGACGACTACGACTTCGGTCGCGACTTCCGCTGATCCGCTAGCTGACGAGAAGAGGCCCCCATCCCGGTCCGCCGGGGTGGGGGCTCTTTCGTTGCCCGGGCTAGGGTGGCGTCATGCTGCGACAAGGTGTGACCAGGTCGATCGGGATCGCGGCTCGGCCGGCGGACGTGGTGGCGTTCGTCGCGGACCCGGAGACGATGCCGCGTTACGCGCCGGAGTTCGCGAAGTCCGTGAGGCCGTCCGGGGGAGCGTGGGTGGCGGAGACCAGCCGCGGCACCCTTCAGGTTTCGCCGGTGGTCGCGGCCGCCGCCGGGACCGTGGACTTCCACCTGACCGCCGGGGACGGCTCGGTCACGGTGGCGCACACCCGCACGTTCGCGAACGGCGACGGCGCCGAGTTCGTCTTCACGCTGCTGCTGCCGGAGTCGGCGGCGGCGGACGTCCTCGCCGACCAGGGGCGGGTCCTCGAGGTGGAGCTGGCACGGTTGAAGGAACTGCTGGAGACATCCTGAGCTGGCGCTCGTGAGTGTTGCGGACGGTTCTAACCGTCCTCAACACTCACGAGGGTTCAGACGCGCGCGGCCTTTTCCTTGCGTAGCTTGCGAATCCGGCGTGGCGGTCGTGGCCGGTAGGTCGCCTTCGCGAGGCCCCCGCCGAGGACCAGGGGGATCAGGCCATACAAGAGGGTGATCACCGACGCGCGGTTGCTCTCGAGTACGGGGCGCCACCACAGCGGTCCCACCGCGATGTCGACGACGTCACCTCGCTTGGGCAGGGAGCCGTACCACTGGGTAGTGACCTCGTGGGTGGTGCCGCCGAGTTCGTAGGTGCCGTGGACCCGATCGCTTGAGTTCTGGCAGCCGTTGTCGGACACCGGACACGAGGTACCGACGTAGGTAGCGGTGACGACCAGGTGCGTTTCGGTGGCAAGGCCGGTCATCGCCGCCACCGAGTTGCCGATCGGCAACAGGCCGCCCACCAGCAGGCCCAGCGCGATCAGCGAGCGCATGGTCAGCGACACCGAGGTAACCGGCTGCCGGTCCGCGGCCTCGCGCCGCCGGTTCACCGGTGTGCGGACGACACCACCGCGCTTGCCGTTCCAGCCGGTGTAGCTCGTGTCGGAGCCGGCGGCCACCGAGCTGAACGCCGGGTCGCCCCACACCTCCCACACCGGGGCCGGCACGGCCGCGGCGAGGATGGCGAGCCGGCGGGAGTTGCCGAACATCCGGTCCTCGGTCAACCCGCCCGATTCGATGGTCCACATCGCGTCGCCGCCGAACGCGACCGGGCGCACGCGGAACCACGGGTCGTTCAGGATCAGCGCGCGGACCTCGATGGTCAGCACGGCCGCGGCGAACTCCGGGTCGTCGGTGGACACGGAGAACCGGCGGTCGAACTCGGCGTTGATCTCGATGGATTCCCGCTTGGGCGCGACGGGGTCCAGCCAGCCGAAGTAGTTGCGGGTGATCCGGGCGTCCTCCAGCGGGGTGAAGTGCTCCGGTTCGAACGCCTTGGTGTTCGGCCGGATCACCAGGGTCGGCACCACCGGGGTCCGCAGCTCGACCATCGCGTAGATCGAGTCGATCTGCTCAGCCAGCTTGACGGCTCCACCCGAGCGCCCCGGCGGGCTGGTCGAGTACTCGACGCCGAGCAGCTGGTGGCCCTGATGGCCGAACTCGACCGTCCGGCGCGGGGGCAGCAGGTCCGGGTGGCCGAGGCGCACGGCGTGACCGTTGTGCGGCAGTACCCCGAAGGTCGGCTCCTCGACCGGGTCCAGCCACCGGATCCAGGTCTGCTGCCGCCAGCCCCGCCACGCCACGAACGCGGTGAAGACCAGCGGGAAGGCGATCCACACCAGTTGCGGCACCGAGCTGCCGGTGCCGGCCGAGAGCCAGTACAGCGAGGTCTCCGACACCACGGTGCCGCACAGGGCATAACAGACCGCCGACGCCACCGTGCCGCGTTTTTCCCACCACCCGGCCAGCTGCATCAGGACAAACGCGATCGCGTAGCCACCGACGATGAACCAGGGGTCGAGCAGGTCGTCCATTCACCGGTCCAGGTCGAGGTTGCTGATGCGCCGATTATGCCGCTTACCTCCCTTCGTGCCGTGAGCCCCACCGCGCCACCTCGGCTGCTGATCCAGGTCAGCCGCCTGAGTTCCCGGGATTCGGTCACGAAACGGTCACGAACATAATGGGCAAACGGTCCGTCGCCGGGCGCCATTGTGACTACTCGTGACACCGCCGAACGGGCTATCGCAGGTCGCGAAATGCTGCCACCCGTTCGGCGTAACGAGGGGGCGCAAGTCGGTCCAGGTCGTGGGATATTCACCCCTTTGACGGACGTTCCAGCCGTTGATCACAAGATTGACAGTAAGTCCGATTCGCAAGACGATTTCGCGCATGCCCTCTCCTGTCGCCTTGGTGTGGCGCCGGCACGTCGACCTGCGCCAGCAGGCCAGCGCGCTGTGTAGGGACTTCTGAATCAATTCCCGTCGACTGGACGCGACTCTTTCCCTTGTGCGGTAACGCTTCAAGCGGGTGCTGAGCTTCTCGGCATTCGCGAGTTCGTCGCGTCCGCTCGGCATTTTCGCATTACTGAGAACAGGGAGACACAATGCGATTCAGCTCCTCCTCGGGTGCCCCGCCCCGATGGCGGAAAGCGCTGACGGGCACCCTCGCGCTGGCGCTCGCCGTCGCCGCGGTGACGTACACCGGCGCCACCACCAGCGCGTACGCCGACGTCCAGGTCCTCACCGATTCGAAGGCCGGCGCCGACGGCAAGCAGTACTGGGTGCAGAACCACCTGGTCACCAAGGACCTGGCCGCGCAGTCCCGCGCGGGCGGCACCCCGAAGAAGTGGCTGCTGGTGTGGGCCGGTGACGAGAACATCGCCGACACCGTGGTGAAGGACGTCAAGAACCTGCCCGGCTCGCTCGGCGGCGGCCTGAACAAGGTGAAGAACGCCTTGCCCGGCCCCGATTTCCTCGCCGTGATCGACGCGACGCAGGGCTCGGCGACGTACGGCAAGGTGGTGAACACCGCCACCGTCGGGCCGCTGGTCGAGAACGAGCCGCACCACATGCAGTACGTGTGGCACAAGGGCAACACGATCTACGCCGGCGCGCTGTTCGCCGCGGCGACGTACGCGTTCGACGTCAGCGCGCTGCCGCAGCTGAAGCTCAAGGGCGTCAGCCTGCCGACGCAGACGCTCGGCGGCTCGGTCCCGGACGCCTACTGGGTGCTCAAGGACGGCTCGGCGTACGGCACGTACATGGGCGGCCCGGTCGTCCCGGGGCCGTACACCTACCAGGACGGCTCCACGCAGATCGGCAACGGCTTCGCGGGCAGCCCCGGCGAGGTCGTGCACTTCGACCAGAACGCGCAGGTGCTGTCGCAGAACCCGGCGGCAACTCCGCAGGGGGACAACGCGAAGCTGTGCGACAACCTCCCGCAGCTGGGCAAGCCGTCCTGCGCGAACCCGCACGGCGTCCAGGCCCGCGAGGACCTGAACACGCTGGTCACCAGTGACTACGCCGAACCGCGCAACATCATCCTCGACCCGGTGAAGCAGCCGTCGCCGTACCTGCGGCGGCCGACCATCCGCACCTGGGACATCTCCGACCGCAACCACCCGAAGCTGAAGACCGTGTCGTACCTGCCGGACGGCCCGCGCGCCGACCCGGCCGACCCGCTGCACTCGGAAAGCCGGGCGGCGATGGAGACCACGGTGACGAACCTGCCCGGGCACAAGGGCGCGTTCGCCGAAACCATGCAGGGCGGGGCGGTGTTCTACACGCCGGACATCACGGCGAAGGAGCCGCACTGGATCGAGGTGTTCGACGACGGCGCCGCCAACAAGGCGATGTACGCGCAGAACGACTCGAACGGCGCCAGCTCCAACGGCGGCTGGATCCAGACGAGCCCGGACGACCGGTTCCTGTACCGCGCCATCGTCGGCCGCCAGAAGGGCACCCTCTCGGCGGACGACCCCGGCACCACCGGCGGCGTGTACGTGCTCGACATCCAGAAGCTGCTGGCCGCCGGCGACAACGTCGACGACATCAAGGGCCGCATCGACACCAAGGAGAAGGCGCAGCAGGGCGGCGGGGACGATCTGCCCACCGTCGTCGGCGCCGCGCCGATCAACCCGGGCACCGCGGCGGCCGGGCCGCACTGGGGCGCGTACGACAACTTCGCGCTCGGCAGCGACGGTTTCTACCACGAAACCACGCAGCCGCAGCACCTCGCGGTGTCGAACTACTTCGTCGCCCGGTCCGGTTTGGACGGTGACCACAAGGTCAACCTGCTGAACCTCTCGCCGGACGGCAAGGTCTCGGTGGACCAGAACTTCCGGGACGAGTTCACCGGCCAGGTCGGCATCAACTTCAACCGCAAGTCCTGGCCCCACGGGGACTTCGGCAACGCGAAGCCGCACTCGGAGCTGTTCGTGGTCGCGGACCAGAACGTGAAGTGACCCCTCGCCCGTGGCCGGCCGGCTGTAGCCGCCGGCCGGCCGCGGGTTCCTTTCCCGCCGCTGTCCCGGCTTTCGGGACACCGGTCCCGCTGGCTCCTCCGTTCCCCGGAAGGTCTCCATGGATCACCACGTCACGCCGGTGAGCACCGGTTCGTCCGGAGTGGACATCACCGCGCTGGTGCTGCGGCTGGTGCTGCTGCTGGCCACCGCGTTCCTTGCCGGCACCGGGATTCTCCGCCCGCTCGTGGGTGACCTGCCGCGGAAGCTGTGGCTGACCGTCAGCGGGCTGGGCCTGCTGTCCGCGGTGCTCGCGGCGGTTTCCGCGGCCACGGTCGAGGTGAACCTCGCCGCCCTGATCATCCACATCCTGCTCGCGCTGGCCGTGCCGGTGCTGCTGCGCTGGCCTTCCGCTGGCCGGTGGGCGTCGCTGGCGCTGGTGGTGCTCGTAGTCCTGGAGACCTCACTCGACGGCTCGGGCATCGACTTCGCCATCGACACCGTGTACGTCGCCGCCGCCGCGCTGTGGTTCGGCATCACGCTGCTTTCGGCCTGGGTGCCGGCGGAGCAGTGGCGCGCGACGCAGTTCCGCGTCGGCCCGCTGTCCGTGACGCTCGGCGGGCTGCTGACGTTCGCGGGCGTCGTGCAGCTGGTGCTGTCCGGCGTCGGGTTCGACCGGCGGCTGTACGAGTCGCTGTTCGGCATCGCGTTGCTTGTCGTGGTCGCGCTGCCGGCCATGGTCGCCGTGCTGTCCGGAATCCTGTTGTCCCGCAACGGTTCCACGCGTGTGTACCGGTATGGCGTGCTCGGCGTCGCGGCGGGTTTCGTCGCGTGGAGCGCGCTCGCGGCGGTGCCGCAGCCGCCGCCGTTGCCGATCCCCGGGGTGCCGCTGCTGGCCGACGCGACCGTCGGAGGCGGTTCGGTGCCCGTGCTGCTCAGCCCGCAACGGCCGGGGCGCAACCTCGTGCACTTCCCGCCCGGCGCCGGTGAAGGCCTTTCCGCCGGCGCCGAGGGCGGCCTGATCTCACCCGCCGTCGCGCGCGGCGGCGCCGAGGGCACCTGGGCCGACGTCGATCTCCCGCCCGGCCGCAGTTCCCTGGTGATCAAACGCGGCGACGCCACCACCACCGTCGAAGTGGACGCCGGCACCGCGCCGGGCCCGGTCATCGCCGACGCCGACGCGCCCGAATGCGCCTCGGCCGCGCTCGGCGGCTTGGTGGCCGAGAAGCACGACGTCCTCACAAGTTGCCCGTCCGACGCCCTTTCGCCCGAGGACAGCGGCGCGCTGGTGAAGCTGGTCGAGTTCCTGGCCGGCCGGAGGCCGTCGGCGATCACGTTGGTCGAGGATTCGTCGCCCCGCGGGGTGGCGGCCGCCCGGCTGGTGCGCGACACCGCCGCGCGCCTCGGCCTGCCCGTGCAAAAGGACGCCGGCGCGGACACCGCCCTGGTGGTCGTCTCGGGCTGGTCGGACGGCTACCTGGCGATGACGCGGGCCGCCGAATCGCAACGCCTCAAGCCGACGCACCAGTACGGCCTGTACCTCGCGCCGTGGCTCCTGAACGGCCCCATCGTGAACGCCGTGGCCAGTTCGTCGATGCCCCTGCGCTTCGACCCGCGCGACCAGCTGGCGGTGAGCTACGCAGTCACGGTCGGCAACACGTTCGGCGGCGAAAGCCCCACCATCGGCGGCTTCCGGTCTTGGCTGGGCCCGCAGTGGCAATCCGTGAACGGCGAAGTCCAGCTCTACGCCGCCGCGCAGGTGAACGCGATGCCCATGTACCCGGGCGAACAGCACGCCCCCGGCATGGAGGCGACCCGTGATTACGCGGGCCAATGGGTTCCGGACGGGACGATCGTGCCGGTCAGCGGACTCCTGCGATGAGACGCGGCCCGCTGGTTGGCAACCGCTCCGGTCATGTCCCGCGCGCTGCTCGGCGGATTCCACCGGCCAGGTCCGGTGTTGCTGGTCAGCCGACTTCACCCGCGAGGTCCCGATCTTCCGCCCCGGCGGGCGGATTCCGCTCAACCGGGCGGAGAAGTGCCCCACCGAAGTGGCGCCGTCGAAGTGTCCCCGAAGTGTCCCCGAAGTGTTCCGAGGAGAGGAATCCATGAAACGCACCATCGCCCGTGTCCTGCTGCCGCTCGCTGTGGCGGGCGCGTTCGCCGCTCTCGCCGGGGGAGTGGCCGACGCCGCTCCCGCCGCACCGGCACCGGATTCGCCCGCGTTGCCGAGCTTGCCGACCGCTGGCCTCCCGGCCCTGCCGACCGGTGACGGCACGGCGATCTGGGCCCTCCCGGGCGTCGACCTGGGCGGGCTGCTCGGCCCGACCGTCCAGGCGCCGACCGAGTTGCTCGCGCCGCTGTTCAACCTCATCACCCCGATTTCCTGAACCAGCGAAAGGAAAATCCCATGAAGAAGACCTTCACGCGGACCGTCGCGATCGTGGCGCTCGCGGGCGCCGGGGTGCTCGGTGCGTCCATGCCGGCGCTGGCCGCGACGTCGGACCAGCCGGGTGTTGTCGTGGTCGACGAGCCGGACACCAGTGGTCTGAACAACCTGTGGACGTTCGCTCCGCTGGGTGTTCCGGTGCTCGGCCTGCTCCAGTCGATCAACGGTGTGCCGGGCAAGCTCCTGCCGGCCCCCGCCGCCGGTTACTGAGCGGCGATCACCCGGTAACGGCGGCCGGTGGCTCCCGCGCGGGAGCCACCGGCCCCTCGGCGAGAGGAACGGGGACGTGGACAGACAGATCGTCGGCAGGCTCGCGATCGCCGGTATCGCGGTGGTGGCCGTCGCGGCCGTGGTGGTGATCCTCGGCTCGGGCGGCGGCGACCCGGCGCCGGCCACGGTGGCCGTGGTGGGGGAGCCGTCGAGGCCCGCGCCCCAACGCGGCCCGGACCAGACGGTGACCCGCACCCTCCCGCCGTCCACCTCGGTGGCCGCCGCCTCGAACGACTGGCCGGTCACCTACGAACTCACCGGCGCGGGCACCGCCACCGTGGTCTACGACGAGAACGGTCTGGGCCTGGTGCACCAGGAACTGTCCGTCCCGTTGCCGTGGCGCAAAGACCTGACGTGGCCGAACACGGGCGTCCCGCCGACCGTCCAGCTGATGGGCCAGGGCGCCGGTGCGGTGGAATGCCGGATCTCCATCCGGGGCGTGGTGGTCAAGACGGAGAAGTCGGCCCCCGGCGAGGTCGCCTCCTGCGCCGGCCGCCTCAGCTGATCCGACACCACCGAAGCTGGTTCAGGTCAGGTTCTTCGAGAACCAGTGCTCCGCGTACTTGTCGTTGTTGAAGGGCTCGACCTCGGTGTAACCGGTGCGGGCGTAGAGGGCTCGGGCCTCGACGAGGTCGTCCCGGGTGTCCAGGCGCATGACGGTCGCGCCGAGTGCCCGGGCAGCGTCCTCGGCGGCCGCGACCAGGAGGGCGCCGGCACCATTCCCGCGGTGGCCTGGGCGGACGTACATCCGCTTCAGGACGCCCAGGCCCGGCTGCTCCACTCGCGTGCCGACGCAGCCGGTCATCGTGGCGTCGGACATGCGCGCGATGAGGAAGGTGCCGGTGGGCGCCACCAGGTCGTCGATCGGGTCCTCCGTCAGCGCCATGTCCACCTCCGCCTCGGTGACCGGCCGGCCCCAGTACCGAGCGGCGATCTCGGCGATGTACTCCCGGATGATCAGCCGGGAGTCCGGATGGTCGATGGGGGTCTCGGTGATCGTCCAGCTATCGTTCACCGCTCCATCGTCACCAGGTTGTCCACCGAAATTCACGCCCGGGCCAGGCCACGCCCGGCCGCCCGGCGAGCCCACCAGCCTCCGCCGGAGCCAGCCGAGGCCCGCCAAGCATCGAGGCGTTCGTCACCTCGCTCCCCCGCTCGGGGGAGCACGCCGCCCTGCACCCGGCGAAGCGCCACCAAAGCCCCCGAACCGCGGACCGGCCCCCCGGCACCACTGCCGGACCCACCCGCGAGCTGCCCGAACCCTCCCTGTCACCACACCGCTCCCTCCCCTCGACGAAGACGCCTCCCGCGCCCTCTGCCCCCGATCCTGACCGCCCACCCCGACAGAAACGGCGCGAATGGTGCGTTACGGCCATGTGTGTCACCCGAACGTGGAATGGGTACCGTGCGAGCCGCAAGGGGAAACCGCCACACCAAAGGGGAGTGCGTCAATGGACGGCAACGGGACCGAAGAGAAGAAGGACCAGCCCAAGGGGAGCCACGCCGCGCCGGAGGGGGCCGGGGTCCACCCGCTGATCGACCTCTCGCGCGACCCGCACCCGGGCAAGCCCGACCACGCCAAGCCGGACGAGGAATAGGCGCTCGTCCCGCCATGTTCTGACCTATGGGACGGTTCGGTCGTGCCCCCACGTGGGCCCCAGCTGGGGTTACGATGGGCGGTCGCCGTCCCTTCGGACCCCCCGCCCGGACCTGCCGGGAAGTGGCCGGGTATCTTTGGAGACCGTGCCCGGCAGGCGTCGGGCCGCTCCGCGTGCCGTATGGCATGAGCGGGGTGCTCGCGCACCCGGTTCACCGGCCTGGTTCACGTGGGGTTCCGACGGAAATCCCTCCGGGAAGTTACCGGTCGAAAGACCGTGACGCGGGCCGACACGCCCGACCGCGGGGGCCGGTGAAGACACGAAGAAGCAAGATCACGACAGGAAGCTGGTCCATTGCCCACGATCCAGCAGCTGGTCCGCAAGGGCCGCCAGGACAAGGCTGCCAAGCAGAAGACCGCGGCCCTCAAGGGGAGCCCGCAGCGTCGTGGCGTGTGCACCCGCGTGTACACCACGACCCCCAAGAAGCCGAACTCGGCGCTGCGCAAGGTCGCGCGTGTGAAGCTGACCAGCGGCATCGAGGTCACGGCTTACATTCCCGGTGAGGGCCACAACCTCCAGGAGCACTCGATGGTGCTCGTGCGCGGTGGCCGAGTGAAGGACCTGCCGGGTGTCCGCTACAAGATCATCCGCGGCTCTCTCGACACCCAGGGTGTGAAGAACCGTAAGCAGGCGCGCAGCCGTTACGGCGCGAAGAAGGAGAAGAGCTAATGCCCCGCAAGGGTCCGGCCCCGAAGCGGCCGCTGATCTCCGACCCCGTCTACGCCTCCCCGCTGGTCACCCAGCTGGTGAACAAGGTGCTGAAGGACGGCAAGCGTTCGCTGGCCGAGCGCATCGTGTACGGCGCCCTCGAAGGCGCCCGCGAGAAGTCCGGCACCGACCCGGTCGTCACGCTGAAGCGCGCCCTGGACAACGTGAAGCCCACCATCGAGGTGAAGAGCCGACGCGTCGGTGGCGCCACGTACCAGGTGCCGATCGAGGTCAAGCCGAACCGCTCCACGACCCTCGCGCTGCGCTGGCTGGTCTCCTTCTCGCAGGCCCGTCGCGAGAAGACGATGATCGAGCGCCTGCAGAACGAGCTGCTCGACGCGAGCAACGGCCTCGGGGCCAGCGTCAAGCGCCGTGAAGACACGCACAAGATGGCCGAGTCCAACAAGGCCTTCGCGCACTACCGCTGGTGATTTCCGCCCGGCTGCCGATCCAAGCCATGCCGGGCCCCACGCTTGAGACAGGGGAACATTCTCGTGGCACGTGACGTGCTGACAGACCTGAACAAGGTCCGCAACATCGGGATCATGGCGCACATCGACGCCGGTAAGACCACCACCACCGAGCGGATCCTGTTCTACACCGGGGTCAACTACAAGATCGGTGAAGTCCACGACGGCGCCGCCACCATGGACTGGATGGAGGAGGAGCAGAAGCGGGGCATCACCATCACCTCGGCTGCCACCACCACCTTCTGGGACGACAACCAGATCAACATCATCGACACCCCGGGCCACGTCGACTTCACCGTCGAGGTGGAGCGCAACCTCCGGGTGCTCGACGGCGCGGTCGCGGTCTTCGACGGCAAGGAAGGCGTCGAGCCGCAGTCCGAGCAGGTCTGGCGGCAGGCGGACAAGTACGACGTCCCGCGCATCTGCTTCGTCAACAAGATGGACAAGCTCGGCGCGGACTTCTACTACACCGTGAAGACCATCGTCGACCGCCTCGGCGTCCGGCCGCTGGTCATCCAGCTGCCGATCGGTGCCGAGAACGACTTCGAGGGCGTTGTCGACCTGGTCCGCATGAAGGCGCTGACCTGGCGCGGCGAGGTCAAGAAGGGCGAGGACTACTCGGTCGAGGACATCCCGGCCGAGCTCGCCGAGCTGGCCGCGGAGTACCGCGAGAAGCTCGTCGAGACCGCCGCCGAGGCCGACGACACGCTGATGGAGAAGTTCCTCGAGGGCGAGGAGCTGACGGAGGCCGAGATCAAGTCCGGCATCCGCAAGCTCACCATTGCCCGTCAGGTCTTCCCGGTGCTGGCCGGCTCCGCGTTCAAGAACAAGGGCGTGCAGCCCATGCTCGACGCGGTCGTCGACTACCTGCCGTCGCCGCTGGACATGCCGCCGGTCGAGGGCTTCCTCGCCGACGGCGAGACCCCGGTCACCCGCAAGCCCTCGGTGGACGAGCCGTTCGCCGCGCTCGCCTTCAAGATCGCGGCGCACCCGTTCTTCGGCAAGCTGACCTACATCCGGGTGTACTCGGGCAAGGTCGCGGCCGGCGCGCAGGTCGTCAACGCGACGAAGGAGCGCAAGGAGCGCATCGGGAAGATCTTCCAGATGCACTCCAACAAGGAGAACCCGGTCGAAGAGGCCCAGGTGGGCCACATCTACGCGGTCATCGGCCTGAAGGACACCACCACCGGTGACACCCTGGCCGACGCGCAGAACCCGGTCGTGCTGGAGTCGATGACGTTCCCCGAGCCGGTCATCCGGGTCGCGATCGAGCCGAAGACGAAGGCCGACCAGGAGAAGCTCTCCCTGGCGATCCAGAAGCTGGCCGAAGAGGACCCCACGTTCCAGGTGAAGCTGGACGAGGAGACCGGTCAGACGATCATCGCCGGCATGGGCGAGCTGCACCTCGAGGTGCTCGTCAACCGGATGAAGTCCGACTACAAGGTCGAGGCGAACATCGGTAAGCCGCAGGTGGCCTACCGCGAGACCATCCGCAAGACGGTGGACAAGCTCGACTACGTCCACAAGAAGCAGACCGGTGGCTCCGGCCAGTTCGCGAAGGTCATCGTGAAGCTGGAGCCGCTCGAGCGCACCGACGGTGCTCTCTACGAGTTCGACAACAAGGTCACCGGTGGCCGCGTGCCGCGGGAGTACATCCCGTCGGTCGACGCGGGCGCGCAGGACGCCATGCAGTACGGCATCCTGGCCGGCTACCCGCTCGTCGGGTTGAAGTTCACCTTGTTGGATGGTGCGTACCACGAGGTCGACTCTTCGGAAATGGCCTTCAAGGTCGCCGGTTCGATGGCGATGAAGGAAGCCGCGAGGAAGGCCAGCCCGGTCATCCTCGAGCCGATGATGGCCGTCGAGGTCACGACGCCCGAGGACTACATGGGCGACGTGATCGGCGACCTCAACTCCCGCCGTGGCCAGATCCAGGCCATGGAGGAGCGCGCCGGTACCCGTGTCGTCAAGGCACTGGTCCCGCTGTCGGAGATGTTCGGTTACGTGGGCGACCTGCGGTCTCGCACCCAGGGTCGTGCGAACTACTCCATGGTGTTCGACTCCTACGCCGAGGTTCCCGCGAACGTCGCGAAGGAAATCATCGCGAAGGCGACGGGGGAGTAGTCCCCGTTCGCTCGCGGGCATAAGGGACACTCCTGAACGTCCGCAGCACAGACGAGAAATATCGTGGGCCGGCAGCCACGCCGGCCCACGAGCACAAAAGCGAAATCAGTCCAGGAGGACATTCCAGTGGCGAAGGCGAAGTTCGAGCGGAGCAAGCCGCACGTCAACATCGGGACCATCGGTCACGTTGACCACGGTAAGACGACTCTGACCGCGGCGATCACCAAGGTTCTGCACGACAAGTACCCGGAGCTCAACGAGTCGCGTGCGTTCGACCAGATCGACAACGCGCCCGAAGAGCGCCAGCGCGGTATTACGATCAACATCTCGCACGTCGAGTACCAGACCGAGAAGCGTCACTACGCGCACGTGGACGCTCCCGGCCACGCGGACTACATCAAGAACATGATCACCGGTGCCGCTCAGATGGACGGCGCGATCCTCGTGGTCGCGGCGACCGACGGCCCGATGCCGCAGACCCGTGAGCACGTGCTGCTCGCCCGCCAGGTCGGCGTGCCCTACATCGTGGTCGCGCTGAACAAGGCCGACATGGTCGACGACGAGGAGATCCTCGAGCTCGTCGAGCTGGAGGTCCGCGAGCTGCTGTCCTCGCAGGAGTTCCCGGGCGACGACGCGCCGGTCGTGCGCGTGTCCGGCCTCAAGGCCCTCGAGGGCGACGAGAAGTGGGCCGAGGCCGTTCTCGAGCTCATGACCGCCGTCGACGACAACGTGCCGGACCCGGTGCGTGAGCTCGAGAAGCCGTTCCTGATGCCGATCGAGGACGTCTTCACGATCACCGGCCGCGGCACCGTGGTGACCGGCCGTGTCGAGCGTGGCGTGGTCAACGTCAACGAAGAGGTCGAGATCGTCGGCATCAAGGAGAAGTCGCAGAAGACGACTGTCACCGGTGTCGAGATGTTCCGCAAGCTGCTCGACTCGGGCCAGGCGGGCGACAACGTCGGCCTCCTGCTGCGCGGCATCAAGCGCGAGGACGTCGAGCGTGGCCAGGTCGTCGTGAAGCCGGGCACCACCACCCCGCACACGAGCTTCGAGGGCCGGGTCTACATCCTGTCGAAGGACGAGGGCGGCCGTCACACCCCGTTCTTCAACAACTACCGCCCGCAGTTCTACTTCCGCACCACGGACGTGACCGGCGTCGTGACCCTCCCCGAGGGCACGGAGATGGTCATGCCGGGCGACAACACCGACATCTCGGTGGAGCTGATCCAGCCGGTCGCCATGGACGAGAACCTGCGGTTCGCCATCCGTGAGGGTGGCCGGACCGTCGGCGCGGGCCAGGTCACCAAGATCAACAAGTGATTTAGGCGCCCCGCCCGGGGGTGCTGGAACGCGCGTCGCGGCTGCCAAGGCGGACACGACGCGCGCCACCGCCCAAGTCTTAGCGCAGGTCATGCGCGCAGGCTCGCGGGACGCCAGTACACCCCCGGGTTCGGGGCGTCAAATCACGTGTGCGACACTAATCAGGTTGCTCGTCCCGGGGCGGCCGAATCCCAGAGTTGTGCGAATGACTCAACGGGTTCCGGCCGCCCCTGTACGAGTGGCCACGGTCCGTCCAGCTCTTCCTTCGGGGTGCGGCTAGCGGGCAAAGGCCAGAGGCCGGTACGCCGGCCCGCGGCCACCTCACGTTGAGGAAGACCAGGCAGGACGATCCCACGGGATCCGTCTGTGCGTCGGGCGCGACACGCCCGACCGCGTGGACCGGGGACAGGGCCGTTGAACTGCTGAAACCGGGGCTCAGGCCCGGGTTGACCAGACAAGCGGCACGAGACGACGAAGGAACGAGCAGCCACCATGGCGGGACAGAAGATCCGCATCCGGCTCAAGGCCTACGACCACGAGGCGATCGACACCTCGGCGCGCAAGATCGTGGAGACGGTCACGCGCACCGGCGCCCGTGTTGTCGGGCCGGTGCCGCTGCCCACCGAGAAGAACGTTTACTGCGTCATCCGCTCGCCGCACAAGTACAAGGACTCGCGCGAGCACTTCGAGATGCGCACGCACAAGCGTCTGATCGACATCCTCGACCCGACGCCGAAGACGGTCGACGCGCTCATGCGCATCGACCTGCCGGCGAGCGTCGACGTCAACATCCAGTAAGCGTTGGGCGAGCGGCGGAGATAGAGAAACTCATGTCTGACAGGCAGATGAAGGGCATCCTGGGCACCAAGCTCGGCATGACCCAGGTCTTCGACGAGCAGAACCGGATCGTTCCGGTCACCGTCGTGAAGGCCGGCCCGAACGTGGTGACCCAGGTTCGGACCCATGACAAGGACGGCTACGGGGCCGTGCAGCTGGCGTTCGGCGCGGTCGACCCGCGCCGGGTGAACAAGCCGCGCACCGGCCACTTCGACAAGGCGGGCGTGACCCCCCGACGGTTCCTCGCGGAGCTGCGTACCACCGACGCTGAGACCTACGAGGTCGGCCAGGAGATCACCGCCGAGGTGTTCGCCGCCGGCGTCGAGGTCGACGTCACCGGTACCAGCAAGGGCAAGGGCTACGCGGGTGTCATGAAGCGCCACGGCTTCAAGGGCCAGGGCGCGAGCCACGGTGCCCAGGCCGTGCACCGCAAGCCGGGCTCCATCGGTGGCTGTGCCACCCCCGGCCGCGTCTTCAAGGGCCTGCGCATGGCGGGCCGGATGGGCAACGACCGGGTCACCACGCAGAACCTGACCGTGCACGCCGTGCGTGCCGAGGACGGCCTGCTGCTGATCAAGGGCGCGGTGCCCGGTCCCAAGGGCGGCCTGCTGTTCGTTCGCAGCGCCGCGAAGGGTGGTATCACCGAATGACGAACGTCGAGCTGAAGACCCCGGCCGGTAAAGCCGACGGCACCGTGGAGCTCCCCGAGGAGATCTTCGATGTGCAGGCCAACGTCGCGCTGATGCACCAGGTGGTGGTGGCCCAGCTGGCCGCCGCGCGCCAGGGCACGCACGACACGAAGACCCGTGGTGAGGTCTCCGGTGGCGGCAAGAAGCCGTACCGGCAGAAGGGCACCGGTCGCGCCCGTCAGGGTTCGACCCGCGCGCCGCAGTTCAACGGCGGTGGCGTCGTCCACGGCCCCACGCCGCGCGACTACTCGCAGCGCACCCCGAAGAAGATGAAGGCCGCCGCCCTCCGCGGTGCCCTCTCGGACCGGGCGCGCGCCGGGCAGCTGCACGTGGTGACCGAGCTGGTCGGTGGCGAGAAGCCCTCGACCAAGGCCGCCAAGAACGCCATCGCCGCGGTGACGCAGGCGAAGCGCGTTCTCGTGGTGCTGCACCGCGACGACGAGCTCAGCTGGGTTTCCCTGCGGAACCTGGAGCAGGTCCACCTGATCTGGGCGGACCAGCTCAACACCTACGACGTGCTGGTCAACGACGACGTCGTGTTCACCAAGGCCGCGTACGACGCGTTCGTCGCCGGCCCCGTCCGGGGCAAGGGCGCGAAGGCGACCGCACGGTCGAGCGAGGTTTCGGAAGGGAGTGACGAGCAGTGAGTTCGGTCGCCATTGCCGACCCCCGCGACATCTTGCTCGCGCCGGTCATCTCCGAGAAGTCCTACGGGCTGCTCGAGGACCACAAGTACACGTTCATCGTCCGTCCGGACGCCAACAAGACCCAGATCAAGATCGCGGTCGAGAAGGTGTTCGGCGTCAAGGTGGTCAGCGTCAACACGGCCAACCGTCAGGGCAAGCGGAAGCGGACTCGCGCAGGCTTCGGCAAGCGCAAGGACACCAAGCGCGCCATCGTGACTCTTTCGCCTGAGAGCAAGGCGATCGAGATCTTCGGCGGACCCACCGCGTAAAGGACTGAGCTGACATGGGCATCCGCAAGTACAAGCCGACGACCCCGGGTCGTCGCGGTTCCAGCGTCTCGGACTTCGCCGAGATCACCCGGTCCACGCCGGAGAAGTCGCTGCTGCGTCCGCTGAGCGGCTCGGGCGGCCGTAACTCGTCCGGCAAGATCACCACCCGGCACAAGGGTGGCGGCCACAAGCGCGCTTACCGCGTCATCGACTTCCGTCGCAATGACAAGGACGGCGTGCCGGCCAAGGTCGCGCACATCGAGTACGACCCCAACCGCACCGCGCGCATCGCGCTCCTGCACTACGCCGACGGCGAGAAGCGCTACATCATCGCGCCGGAGAAGCTGAAGCAGGGCGACACCGTCGAGAACGGCCCGCGCGCCGACATCAAGCCGGGCAACAACCTGCCGCTGCGCAACATCCCGGTCGGCACCGTGGTGCACGCGATCGAGCTCCGCCCCGGTGGCGGCGCGAAGATGGCGCGCTCCGCCGGCGCCAAGGTGCAGCTGGTGGCCAAGGACGGGCCTTACGCCCAGCTCCGGCTGCCGTCGGGCGAGATCCGCAACGTCGACGTGCGCAACCGCGCCACGATCGGCGAGGTGGGCAACGCCGACCACGCCAACATCAACTGGGGCAAGGCCGGGCGTAACCGCTGGCGCGGCAAGCGCCCCACCGTCCGTGGTGTCGTGATGAACCCGGTCGACCACCCGCACGGTGGCGGTGAGGGCAAGACCTCCGGTGGTCGCCACCCGGTCAACCCGAACGGCAAGCCCGAGGGTCGCACCCGTCGCCGCAAGGCGAGTGACTCGATGATCGTCCGCCGCCGGCGTACCGGCAAGAACAAGCGCTGAGCAGGGAGGTAGAAGAACATGCCACGCAGCCTTAAGAAGGGCCCCTTCGTGGACGACCACCTGCTCAAGAAGGTGGACGCGCTCAACGAGGCCAACAAGAAGACCGTGATCAAGACCTGGTCGCGTCGCTCCACGATCATCCCGGACTTCCTGGGACACACGATCGCGGTGCACGACGGCCGCAAGCACGTGCCGGTCTTCGTCACCGAGGCCATGGTGGGTCACAAGCTGGGCGAGTTCGCCCCGACGCGGACCTTCAAGGGCCACATCAAGGACGACCGCAAGTCGCGCCGCCGCTGAGCGGGCACGAGACAAGACAAGGGAAGTAGCGATGAACGCCCAGAACGACGCGACGGTCGAGGCTCTGCCTACGGCTTACGCGCGGGCTCGCTTCGTCCGGGACTCGCCGACCAAGGTGCGCCGGGTGATCGAGCTCATCAAGGGACGTAGCGCCGCCGACGCCTTGGCCGTGCTCCGGTTCGCCCCCCAGGCGGCCAGCGAGCCGGTCGCGAAGGTGCTCGCCAGTGCCGTGGCCAATGCCGAGAACAATCTTCAGCTTGACCCGGAGACGCTCTGGATCAAGAACGCGTACGCCGACGAGGGCCCGACCCTCAAGCGCATCCGGCCGCGGGCCCAGGGCCGTGCGTACCGGATCCGCAAGCGGACCAGCCACATCACCGTCGAGGTGGAGTCGCGGCCGAAGGCCGACGTGAAGAAGGCGCAGAGCAAGAAGAAGGCAGGTGGCCGGTAGTGGGCCAGAAGATCAACCCGCACGGCTTCCGCCTGGGTATCACCACGGACTGGAAGTCGCGTTGGTACGCCGACAAGCAGTACGCGGAGTACGTGGCCGAGGACGTCAAGATCCGGAAGCTGCTCTCCACCGGCATGGAGCGCGCCGGCATCTCCAAGGTCGAGATCGAGCGCACCCGTGACCGGGTCCGCGTCGACATCCACACCGCCCGGCCGGGCATCGTCATCGGCCGCCGCGGCGCGGAGGCCGACCGGATCCGCGGCGCGCTGGAGAAGCTGACCGCCAAGCAGGTGCAGCTGAACATCCTCGAGGTCAAGAACCCCGAGGCCGACGCCCAGCTCGTTGCGCAGGGTGTCGCGGAGCAGCTGTCCAACCGCGTGGCGTTCCGCCGCGCGATGCGCAAGGCGATCCAGACCTCCATGCGCTCGCCGCAGGTCAAGGGCATTCGCGTGCAGTGCGGCGGTCGTCTCGGCGGTGCCGAGATGTCCCGTTCCGAGCACTACCGCGACGGCCGGGTCCCGCTGCACACGCTGCGCGCCGACATCGACTACGGCTTCTTCGAGGCCAAGACGACGTTCGGCCGCATCGGCGTGAAGGTGTGGATCTACAAGGGGGAGCTGGTCGGTGGCCTCAAGGCCCGCGAGGCGCGCGACGCCGCCGCGGCTGCCGAGCGGGCCCCCCGCCGCGACCGCGGTGACCGTCCGTCCCGCCCGCGTCGTTCCGGCGCGTCGGGCACGACGGCGACCTCGACCGAAGCCGCCCGGGCCGCTGCCCGGGAGGCGGAGACCACCGCCGCTGCTGCCAAGAGCGACGCCGCGACCGAGGCGGCCCCGGCTGCCGAGACCGCAGAAAAGACGGAGGGCTGAGACGTGCTCATCCCGCGCAGGGTCAAGCACCGGAAGCAGCACTCCCCGAAGCGCCACGGCGCCGCCAAGGGCGGTACGAAGGTCAGCTTCGGCGAGTTCGGCATCCAGGCGCTTGAGCACAGCTACGTGACGAACCGGCAGATCGAGTCCGCTCGTATCGCCATGACCCGTCACATCAAGCGTGGTGGCAAGGTGTGGACGACCATCTACCCGGACCGCCCGCTGACCAAGAAGCCGGCGGAGACCCGCATGGGTTCCGGTAAGGGTTCGCCCGAGTGGTGGATCGCCAACGTGAAGCCGGGCCGCGTGATGTTCGAGATCAGCTTCCCGAACGAGGAGACCGCCCGCGAGGCGCTCCGTCGCGCGATCCACAAGCTGCCCATGAAGTGCCGCATCGTGACCCGTGAAGGTGGTGAGTTCTGATGGCTAACGGAGCCGCTCAGGCATCGGAGCTTCGTGAGCTCACCGCGGAAGAGCTCGTGCTGCGTCTGAAGGAGTTCAAGGAGGAGCTGTTCAACCTCCGCTTCCAGATGGCGACCGGGCAGCTGGACAACAACCGTCGGCTGCGCACCGTCCGCACGGACATCGCGCGGATCTACACGGTCATGCGCGAGCGTGAACTCGGCCTGTCCGTCGCGCCCGACGCCGAGAGTGAAGGTGCCGCATGAGCGAGCCGACGACCGAGAAGACCGTCCGCAACGACCGCAAGGTCCGCGAGGGCTACGTCGTCTCGGACAAGATGGACAAGACGATCGTGGTCGAGCTCGAGGACCGCAAGAAGCACCCGCGTTACTCGAAGGTTCTCCGCAGCACCACCAAGGTCAAGGTGCACGACGAGAACAACGAGGCGGGCGTCGGCGACCGGGTCACCCTGATGGAGACCCGTCCGCTGTCGGCCGCGAAGCGCTGGCGCCTCGTGCAGGTCGTTGAGAAGGCCAAGTAAGCAGGGCTCTTCGGAGTCCTTGGTTCCGCAAGGCTCGTGCTGTCTGAGACAGGCGAGAACCGGCGCGACATACAGGAGTTGACGTGATCCAGCAGGAGTCGCGGCTACGAGTCGCCGACAACACCGGTGCGAAGGAGATCCTTTGCATCCGGGTGCTCGGCGGTTCCGGGCGGCGCTACGCGGGCATCGGCGACATCATCGTCGCCACCGTGAAGGACGCCATCCCGGCTGCCGGGGTGAAGAAGGGCGATGTCGTCAAGGCGGTCATCGTCCGCACGGTCAAGGAGCGGCGTCGTCCGGACGGCTCCTACATCCGCTTCGACGAGAACGCCGCTGTCCTCATCAAGAGCGACAACGAGCCCCGGGGCACTCGCATCTTCGGCCCGGTGGGCCGCGAGCTGCGCGACCGAAAGTTCATGAAGATCATTTCGCTCGCGCCGGAGGTGTTGTAGAGCATGAAGGTGAAGAAGGGCGACACGGTCGTCGTCATCGCCGGCAAGGACAAGGGCGCCAAGGGCAAGGTCATCCAGGCCTACCCCGAGCGTGAGCGTGTGCTGGTCGAGGGCGTGAACCGGATCAAGAAGCACACTCGGATCACCCAGACCCAGCGTGGTGCGCAGTCCGGTGGCATCGTCACCCAGGAAGCGCCCATCCACGTGTCGAACGTGATGGTCGTGGACTCGGACGGCAAGCCGGCCCGTGTGGGCTACCGCTTCGGCGAGGACGGCAAGAAGGTCCGGGTCTCGCGCCGGAACGGTAAGGACATCTGATCATGACCACCGCAGAGAAGATGGTTCCGCGTCTGAAGACCCGGTACCGCGAAGAGATCAAGGGCGAGCTCCAGAAGGAGTTCACCATCGCCAACGTGCACCAGATTCCCGGCGTCGTGAAGGTCGTCGTGAACATGGGTGTCGGCGACGCCGCCCGCGACAGCAAGCTGATCGACGGCGCGGTCCGTGACCTCGCCGCGATCACCGGCCAGAAGCCCGAGGTCCGCAAGGCCCGCAAGTCCATCGCGCAGTTCAAGCTGCGTGAGGGCCAGCCGATCGGTGCGCGCGTCACGCTGCGCGGCGACCGGATGTGGGAGTTCCTCGACCGGCTGCTGACCATCGCGCTCCCGCGTATCCGCGACTTCCGCGGCCTCTCGGGCAAGCAGTTCGACGGCAACGGCAACTACACGTTCGGTCTCAACGAGCAGTCGATGTTCCACGAGATCAACCCCGACGACATCGACCGCCCCCGCGGCATGGACGTCACCGTCGTCACCACCGCCACCACCGACGACGAGGGCCGGGCGCTGCTGCGCAAGCTCGGCTTCCCGTTCAAGGAGAACTGAGCCGATGGCCAAGAAAGCGCTAGTCCACAAGGCCTCGAAGAAGCCGAAGTTCGCGGTGCGCGGCTACACCCGCTGCCAGCGATGCGGCCGGCCGCACTCGGTGTATCGCAAGTTCGGGCTCTGCCGGATCTGCCTCCGGGAGATGGCGCACGCGGGCGAACTGCCCGGCGTCCACAAGTCCAGCTGGTAAGGCTCGAAACTATTTCCCAGTTCGCCACAGGCCCCGCCCGCTCTGCTTCCGGGACAACCCGGACGCAGGGGGCGGGGAACCAGGCGAGAAAGGTTGACAGGTCACCATGACGATGACCGACCCCATCGCAGACTTCTTGACCCGTCTGCGTAACGCGAACTCGGCGTACCACGACGAGGTCGTGCTTCCCCACTCGAAGATCAAGGCGAACATCGCCGAGATCCTCAAGCGCGAGGGCTACATCGCGAGCTACCGCGACGAGCCGGGCGAGAAGCACAAGAACCTCGTGGTGGAGCTGAAGTACGGCCCCAACCGCGAGCGGAGCATCGCCGGCCTCCGGCGCGTCTCCAAGCCCGGTCTGCGGGTCTACGCAAAATCGACCGAACTGCCGTCCGTTCTCGGTGGCCTCGGCGTCGCGATCATCTCGACGTCGTCCGGGCTCCAGACCGACCGTCAGGCCAAGCGCAACAGCGTGGGCGGCGAAGTCCTCGCCTACGTCTGGTAAGGAAGGGGGTACAGGCATGTCTCGTATCGGTAAGCTGCCGGTCGCCGTCCCTTCCGGGGTCGAGGTGACCATCAACGGTCAGCACATTCAGGTCAAGGGGCCCAAGGGCACCCTGGAGCACACCATCGCCGAGCCGATCATCGTCGAGCGCGATGAAGACGGCACGCTGCTGGTGAAGCGTCCGGACGACGAGCGCACGAGCCGGGCCCTGCACGGGCTCACCCGCACCCTGGTGAACAACCTGGTGGTGGGTGTGACCGCGGGCTACGAGAAGAAGCTCGAGATCCACGGCGTCGGTTACCGTGTGCAGGCCAAGGGAGCGGACCTCGAGTTCGCCCTCGGCTTCAGCCACCCGGTGAAGATCGAGGCCCCGGAGGGCATCACCTTCAAGGTGGAGACCCCGACCCGGTTCTCGGTGTCCGGCATCGACAAGCAGAAGGTCGGCCAGATCTCGGCCGTCATCCGCAAGTTGCGCCGCCCCGACCCCTACAAGGGCAAGGGCCTGCGCTACGAGGGTGAGAAGATCCGCCGCAAGGTCGGAAAGACGGGTAAGTGATCATGAGCGACACGACTACGACGAAGCGCAAGCCGGTCGGCAAGGACATCTCGACCCGCCGCCGCGTCGCCAAGACCCGTCGGCACTTCCGCCTTCGCAAGAAGGTCAACGGCACCCCGGCGCGGCCGCGCCTGGTCGTCAAGCGCTCCTCGCGGCACATCGCCGTGCAGGTGATCGACGACCTCGCCGGCCACACCCTGGTTTCGGCGTCCACCCTCGAGGCGGACGTGCGGACGACCGAGGGCGACAAGAAGGCCAAGGCCGCGAAGGTCGGCCAGCTGGTCGCCGCCCGGGCCAAGGACGCCGGCATCTCGGCTGTGGTGTTCGACCGTGGCGGCAACGCCTACCACGGCCGCATCGCCGCGCTCGCCGACGCCGCGCGCGAGGCGGGGCTGGAGTTCTGATGCACATGCTCGTTAATGGAAGGAAAGCCTGATGCCGGGACGTACACGGCAATTCGGCGGCGGCCAGGGCGGACCGGGCGGACAGGGCGGCAACGACCGCAATGAACGCCGCGGTGGCGGCCGGGACCGGCGCGACAGTGGCCGTGGCGGGGCCGGCCAGGACAAGACCCCGCACCTCGAGAAGGTCGTGACGATCAACCGCGTCGCCAAGGTCGTCAAGGGTGGTCGTCGCTTCAGCTTCACCGCCCTCGTCGTCGTCGGTGACGGCGACGGTCAGGTCGGCGTCGGCTACGGCAAGGCCAAGGAAGTTCCCGCGGCCATCGCCAAGGGCGTCGAAGAGGCGAAGAAGAACTTCTTCCGCGTGCCTCGCGTCGCCGGCACGATTCCCCACCCGATCCAGGGTGAGGCGTCCGCCGGGGTCGTGCTGCTCCGCCCGGCGTCCGCCGGTACCGGTGTCATCGCCGGTGGCCCGGTGCGCGCGGTGCTGGAGTGCGCGGGCGTCCACGACGTGCTGTCGAAGTCGCTCGGCTCCGACAACGCGATCAACATCGTGCACGCGACCGTGGCGGCCCTCAAGGGCCTGCAGCGTCCCGAAGAGGTCGCGGCCCGCCGCGGCCTGCCGCTCGAGGACGTCGCCCCGGCCCGGATGCTGCGCCAGCGCGCGGGCCAGGGGGTCTGACATGGCTCAGCTGAAGGTCACCCAGGTCAAGAGCAAGATCGGCACGAAGCACGCTCACCGCGAATCGCTGCGCACCCTCGGGCTGCACAAGATTCGCCAGTCGACTGTGCGTGAAGACACCCCCGAGGTGCGCGGCCTGATCCGGGCCGTCCGCCACCTCGTGGTGGTCGAGGAGGTCCAGTCATGACCGCCATCAAGATCCACCACCTCCGTCCCGCCCCCGGTGCGAAGCGCGAGAAGATGCGCGTCGGCCGTGGTGAGGGCTCGAAGGGCAAGACCGCCGGCCGCGGTACCAAGGGCACCAAGGCCCGGAAGAACGTGCCGGCCGGCTTCGAGGGTGGGCAGATGCCCATCCACATGCGGCTGCCGAAGCTGCGTGGCTTCAAGAACCGCTTCCGCACCGAGTACCAGCCGGTGAACGTGGGCGACATCGCCCGCGTCTTCCCGGACGGTGGCAAGGTCGGCGTCGAGGAGCTGGTCGCGGGCGGGCTCGTCCGCAAGGGCCAGCTCGTCAAGGTCCTCGGCAACGGCGACCTGAACGGCGTCAAGCTCGACGTCACGGCCGACGGTTTCTCCGGCTCTGCCAAGGAGAAGCTCGAAGCCGCCGGTGGCACCGCCACCACCAACTGACGCACCACCCGACGATGGCCCGTCCGGCACCTGCCGGGCGGGCCATCGTGCTGTCCGCCGAGAGTGTTCGCAACGGGCGAAAACGCTTGGGGGAGCGGCAAAGCACGTCCGGAAAGCGACCTCCGGCCGGGGCCGAACAGGTGATCATCTCCGCCTGCGAACGGCCCAACCTGCGCCTCTGCGCCAGGCCCCCGGACGGTGCCCGGACGGAAAACGCACACACACTGCGGACACGCCCGGTGAAGCTGTTAGAGTCGGCGACACGCTTCGGGACCAGTGTGCCCTGAGGCGTTCCTGGCTTTACCGCCAGTGAGCTGTGTTCCCGCCGGTCCTGTACCGGCCAAGCCGATCGTCGGTAGGACAGCCGACGACGCCGAGGAGGTCCCCCGCGTGCTCAGCGCCTTCCGCTCGGCTCTCGCGACGCCGGATCTACGCAAGAAGATCCTGTTCACGCTAGCCATCGTCGCGGTCTACCGGATCGGTGCCGCCATTCCGGCACCCGGGATCTCGTTCTCCGCAGTCCAGGCCTGTAGCTCTCAGGCGGACCAGCAAGGCGTCTACCAGCTGCTGAACCTGTTCAGCGGCGGGGCGCTGCTGCAGCTGTCGCTGTTCTCGACCGGCATCATGCCGTACATCACGGCGAGCATCATCATCCAGCTGCTCACCGTGGTCATCCCGCGGTTCGAGGAGCTGAAGAAGGAAGGCCAGTCCGGCCAGAACAAGCTGACGCAGTACACCCGGTACCTGACGATCGCGCTGGCGATCCTGCAGGCCACCGGCGTCGTCGCGCTGGCCGACCGCGGCACCCTGTTCCAGGGCTGCCAGCAGCACATCATCCCGGACAACAGCGTCTACTCGCTGGCGATCATCGTCTGCACGATGACCGCGGGCACCGCCGTGATGATGTGGCTGGGCGAGCTGATCACCGAGCGCGGCGTCGGCAACGGCATGTCCGTGCTGATCTTCCTGAACATCGCGGCCCGCATCCCGTCCGAGGGCGCCAACATCCTGAGCAACGGCGGCGGCGTCGCCCTGGTCATGATCTGCATCTTCGGCCTGGTGATCATCGCCAGCGTCATCTTCGTGGAACAGGGCCAGCGCCGGATCCCGGTGCAGTACGCCAAGCGCATGGTCGGCCGCCGGATGTACGGCGGCACCTCGACCTACCTGCCGATCAAGGTGAACCAGGCCGGTGTCATCCCGGTCATCTTCGCCTCGTCGCTGCTCTACCTGCCGCAGCTGCTCAGCCAGCTCATCGGCGACCCGAACAGCAACTCCGGCTGGCAGTCCTTCATCCAGAACTTCGTGGTCAACCAGAGCAGCTGGGTGCACGTCCTGCTCTACTTCGCGCTGATCATCTTCTTCACGTACTTCTACATCACGATCACGTTCAACGTGGACGAGCGTGCGGACGAGATGAAGAAGTTCGGCGGCTTCATCCCGGGCATCCGCCCCGGGCGTCCCACCGCGGAATACCTGAGCTACGTCCTCGGCCGGATCACCCTGCCGGGCTCGCTCTACCTGGGCATCATCGCGATCCTCCCGAACTTCTTCCTGTCCCTCACCGGCAGCGGGAACAATCAGAACTTCCCGTTCGGTGGCACGGCTGTGCTGATCATGGTGGGTGTCGGCCTCGACACCGTCAAGCAGATCGAAAGCCAGCTGATGCAGCGCAACTACGAAGGGTTCTTGAAGTGACGCGCCTGGTTCTCGTGGGCCCGCCCGGAGCGGGCAAAGGTACGCAGGCCATCGCCCTGTCCGAGCAGCTGCGGATCCCGCACATCTCGACCGGCGACCTGTTCCGCGCGCACGTCGGCCAGGAGACCCCGCTCGGCCAGGAGGCCAAGCGGTACCTGGACTCCGGCGAGCTGGTGCCGGACTCGGTGACGAACGAAATGGTGCGCGAGCGCCTGGCCGAGCCGGACGCCAAGGCCGGCTTCCTGCTCGACGGCTTCCCCCGCAACACCAAGCAGGCCGACGTGCTCGGTGAGATCCTCGCCGAGTCGGACCTCAAGCTCGACGCCGTGATCCAGCTCCAGGTGCCGGAGGACGTGGTGGTGGGCCGGCTGATGGCCCGCGGCCGCGCGGACGACACCGAAGACGTGATCCGCCGCCGCCAGCAGATCTACGTGTCGGAGACCGCGCCGCTGCTGGAGTACTACGCCGACATCCTGATCAGCGTGGACGGAGTCGGCGAGGTCGACGAGATCTCGGACCGCGTGCTGAAAGCGCTGCGCGACCGCACGTGAATCTCGGAGGATTGCGTGTTCTGCAAGTGCTCCGCCGTGGGCGCATGATCGAGGTCAAGACGCCGGGCGAGCTGCAGGCGATGCGGGCGGCCGGGCTGGTCGTCGCGAAGACGCTGGCCGCCGTCCGGGCCAAGGCGCGGGCCGGGGTCAGCACTGCCGAGCTGGACGAGCTGGCCGAGCAGACCATCCGTGACGCCGGCGCGGTGCCCTCCTTCAAGGGCTACCACGGGTTCCCGGCGTCCATCTGCGCGTCGGTGAACGAGCAGATCGTGCATGGCATCCCGTCGGGCAAGCAGGTGCTCGCCGAGGGCGACCTGATCTCCGTGGACTGCGGCGCGATCCTCGAGGGCTGGCACGGCGACTCCGCCGTGACGCTGGCCATCGGCGAGGTCGGCGAGAAGGACCTGGCGCTGTCCGCCTCCACCGAGCAGGCCATGTGGGCCGGCATCAAGGCGGTCCGGGCGGGCGCGCGGCTCACCGACATCTCGTTCGCGGTGCAGACCGCGGCCGAGCAGGCGGGCCGCGAGCACGGCATCGAGTACGGCCAGATCGTCGAGTACGGCGGCCACGGCATCGGCCGCCAGATGCACATGGACCCGTTCCTGCCGAACGTCGGCAAGCCCGGCAAGGGCCCGCGGCTCAAGGTCGGCATGGCGCTCGCGATCGAGCCCATGCTCACCGGCGGCAGCGGCGAGACGGTGGAGCTCGAGGACGGCTGGACCGTGGTCACCGCCGACGGCTCCCGGGCCGCGCACTGGGAGCACACCGTCGCGATCACCGAAGACGGCCCCTGGGTGCTCACCGCCCCCGAAGAGGACTGACCCGGCATCGGAGCGCTGCTCCGAACGGGCGGTTTCCCTCACCTGACCAGGTGTTTCCCCAGGTCGGGCCATTTTCCGGCATACTGGAGCCGAGGCGCACCGGCGCCGACTTGTAGCACAGTTACCCCCCGTTTGGGGACGCGACACGTGTTGCGTACACTGTCAAGTCGGCGTACTCATCGCGCCGGTTCCAGCGCGCTCGTGAATCTCGCGGTCAATGGAGTCGGGGTGGAGTGTGCCGGAGCACCACCCAGGTAAGCAAGGACTCGAGCTCAACCGATCACGCTGTGTGCATCAAGCGTGCATTCAGGGATTGCGGAGGACATGGCTAAGAAAGACGGGGCCATCGAGGTCGAAGGCCGCGTAGTCGAGCCGCTCCCCAACGCGATGTTCCGCGTCGAGTTGGAGAACGGCCACAAGGTTCTTGCCCACATCAGCGGCAAGATGCGGCAGCACTACATCCGCATCCTGCCCGAGGACAGGGTTGTCGTGGAGCTCTCGCCCTACGACTTGTCTCGTGGTCGCATCGTCTACCGCTACAAGTGATCACGAAGAGCTGAGAAGAAGCAGGAGAGCAGGAGACGTGAAGGTCCAGCCGAGCGTCAAGAAGATCTGCGACAAGTGCAAGGTGATCCGCCGCCACGGCCGGATCATGGTGATCTGCGAGAACCTGCGTCACAAGCAGCGTCAGGGCTGACCACAGCACTTTCGACCAGAGTGGCTTGACGGCTACACACCCTCCCCGCACCTGCCGGGCCGCGCGAGCGGTCCGGTTCACCCCCGGACTTCAGGCCGGGGCCGGGACACCCGGAGCGCAAGCTCCGGGCACGACAGGCGAGTCGGTTCCGGAACCGGACGGGGAGAAGACCTGGAGACGAAACCGAAGAAGGAGCATCAGCGCCAATGGCACGACTCGCTGGCGTCGACCTCCCCCGCGAAAAGCGGTTGGAGATCGCGCTGACCTACATCTACGGCATCGGCCGTACGCGCTCCAAGCAGATGATCGCCGCCGCCGAGCTGAACGCGGACACCCGCGTGAAGGACCTCAGCGACGACGACCTCATCAAGCTGCGCGAGTACATCGACGAGAACTTCAAGGTCGAGGGTGACCTTCGCCGTGAGGTGAACGCCGACATCCGTCGCAAGATCGAGATCGGCACCTACCAGGGCCTGCGCTGGCGTCGTGGTCTGCCCGTCCGCGGTCAGCGGACCAAGACCAACGCCCGCACCCGCAAGGGTCCGAAGAAGACGGTCGCCGGCAAGAAGAAGGCTGGCAAGAAGTGAGCGTCCAGGGCAAGAAGGTCGTGCAGATGCGTGGCGGCAACCGCCACAGCGCGGCTTGTGTCTCGCCCAAGGCGCTCTACGCCCGCCCGATGGCGCTGCGCAACCTGTACACCGACGCCGGGTCCATCATCCGGCGCGGTCAGCACGAAGCAGCCGCCGCTCACCTTCAGAACGCGCGTTAACAGGAGAACCCTCAAAACATGCCACCGAAGTCCCGCACTGCGGCAGGGACCAAGAAGGTCCGCCGTAAGGAAAAGAAGAACATCGCGCACGGTCACGCGCACATCAAGAGCACCTTCAACAACACCATCGTCTCGATCACGGACCCGACCGGTGCCGTGATCGCGTGGGCGTCGAGTGGTCACGTGGGCTTCAAGGGCTCGCGTAAGTCCACCCCGTTCGCCGCGCAGATGGCCGCCGAGTCCGCCGCCCGCAAGGCGGCCGAGCACGGCATGAAGAAGGTCGACGTGTTCGTGAAGGGTCCCGGCTCCGGCCGCGAGACCGCGATCCGTTCGCTGCAGGCCGCCGGCCTCGAGGTCGGCACCATCCAGGACGTGACCCCGCAGCCTCACAACGGCTGCCGCCCGCCCAAGCGGCGCCGGGTCTGAGGAACGGGGAGGAGTAAGAAGAAATGGCTCGTTACACCGGCCCCGCGACGCGTATTTCGCGTCGCCTGAAGGTTGACCTCATCGGCGGCGACCAGGCTTTCGAGCGTCGCCCCTATCCGCCCGGCCAGCACGGCCGCGGCCGGATCAAGGAGTCCGAGTACCTCCTGCAGTCGCAGGAGAAGCAGAAGGCTCGCTACACCTACGGCGTGCTTGAGCGCCAGTTCGTCCGGTACTACAAGGAGGCCGTGCGGCGTCCGGGTAAGACCGGCGAGGTGCTGCTGCAGATCCTCGAGTCCCGGCTGGACAACGTGATCTACCGCGCCGGCATCGCCCGCACCCGCCGTCAGGCGCGGCAGCTGGTGAGCCACGGCCACTTCCTGGTCAACGGCGTCAAGGTCAACGTGCCCTCCTACCAGGTCTCCAAGTGGGACATCATCGACGTGCGGCCGAAGTCGTTCGCGATGCTGCCCTTCGTGGTGGCCAAGGAGTCCTTCGGCGAGCGCCCGATCCCGGCGTGGCTGCAGGTCGTCCCGTCCAACCTCCGCGTGCTGGTCCACCAGCTCCCGGAGCGCGCGCAGATCGATGTTCCGGTTCAGGAACAGCTGATCGTCGAGCTCTACTCGAAGTAGTCCGGCCCCGGTCGGACCACGGGCGGCGGCGCCCAGAGTGCGCCGCCGCCAACGCCATCCCTTCGACGTCATATGGCGGGCGTCGTCTGGAAAGGAACAAGGAACAATGCTGATTTCCCAGCGGCCGGCTCTCGGCGAAGAGACGGTCAACGAGACCCGCTCCCGGTTCACCATCGAACCGCTGGAGCCCGGCTTCGGCTACACGCTCGGCAACTCGCTGCGGCGCACGCTGCTGTCGTCCATCCCGGGCGCGGCCGTGACGAGCATCCGCATCGACGGCGTGCTGCACGAGTTCACCACCGTCCCGGGGGTGAAGGAGGACGTCACCGACATCATCCTGAACCTCAAGGAGCTGGTCGTGTCCTCGGAAGAGGACGAGCCGGTCACCATGTACCTGCGCAAGCAGGGCCCCGGTGAGGTCACGGCTGCCGACATCGTGCCGCCCGCGGGCGTCACCGTGCACAACCCGGACCTGCACATCGCGTCGCTGAACGGCAAGGGCAAGCTCGAGATCGAGCTCGTCGTCGAGCGCGGCCGCGGTTACGTTCCGGCCCTGCAGAACAAGCAGGCGGGCGCGGAGATCGGCCGGATCCCGGTCGACTCCATCTACTCGCCGGTGCTGAAGGTGACCTACAAGGTGGAGGCCACCCGTGTCGAGCAGCGCACCGACTTCGACAAGCTGATCCTGGACGTCGAGACGAAGCCGTCGATCACGCCGCGCGACGCGGTGGCGTCGTCCGGCAAGACGCTGGTGGAGCTGTTCGGCCTCGCCCGCGAGCTGAACGTCGACGCGGAGGGCATCGAGATCGGCCCGTCGCCGCAGGAGGCGGACACCATCGCCGCCTACGCGATGCCGATCGAGGACCTGGACCTCACCGTCCGGTCGTACAACTGCCTCAAGCGCGAGGGCATCCACACGGTGGGCGAGCTGGTCTCGCGCAGCGAGGCGGACCTGCTCGACATCCGCAACTTCGGCGCCAAGTCGATCGACGAGGTCAAGCTGAAGCTGGTCGGTCTCGGCCTGGCGCTCAAGGACAGCCCGCCCGGGTTCGACCCGACCCAGGCGGCCACCAGCTACGACGGTGAGGGCTGGTCGGAGAGCGTCACCGGCATCGGTGGCGGGATTTCGGACGAGGGCCACGACGATGGCCAGGACTACGCAGAGACCGAGCAGCTCTGAGGCTTCACGCCTGGACGCTGTGAGCTGAACTAGGAGAAACGATGCCCACCCCTACCAAGGGAGCCCGGCTCGGCGGGTCCGCCGCGCACGAGCGGCTGATCCTGGCCAATCTGGCCACGCAGCTGTTCGAGCACGGCAAGATCACGACGACCGAGGCGAAGGCCCGCCGGGTGCGCCCGCTGGCCGAGAAGCTGATCACCAAGGCGAAGCGGGGCGACCTGCACAACCGCCGTCAGGTGCAGCGCGTCGTCCGTGACAAGGACGTCGTCCACAAGCTGTTCGCCGAGATCGGCCCGCACTTCTCGGAGCGCGCCGGCGGTTACACCCGCATCACCAAGACGGTGCCGCGCAAGGGCGACAACGCCCCGATGGCGGTCATCGAACTGGTCGCGGAGCAGACCGTGACGTCGGAGGCCGAGCGGGCTCGCAAGACGAAGTTCGCGAAGGACGAGGCCGCTCAGGCCGTCGAGGCCGCCCCGGTCGCCGAGGAGACCACTGAGGTCGCCGAGACTGCCGAGGCCGCCACCGAAGAGACGACCGAGACCGAAGCCTCGGCTTCGGACGAGGCCGCCGCCTCGGACGACGCGGACGCCAAGAAGGACTGAAGTCCTGACGGCACAGTCGACACCGGACGAGCCCGCCACTCCCCACGGGGAGGGCGGGCTCGTTCGTCTGCGCCTGGATGTGAGCTACGACGGCACGGACTTCTCGGGCTGGGCCCGGCAGCCGGGCCGTCGCACCGTCCAGGGCGTGCTGGAGGAGGCGTTGCAGCGGCAGCCTCCGGGTGCCGCGGTGCCGAAGTCGGTGGTCGTGGCGGGCCGCACGGACGCCGGGGTGCACGCGACCGGGCAGGTCGTGCACGTCGACGTCGAGCCGCTGCCGCCGGCCACCGCCGCCCGGATTCCCGTGGACGCCAAGGGAATCCCGGACCTGACCCGGATGACGGGCCGCTGGAACCGGCTGCTGAACGGTGACGCGAGGGTGCTGCGCGCGCAGGTGGCCGCGCCGGGCTTCGACGCCCGCTTCTCCGCCATCCGGCGGCACTACCGCTATCGGGTCTCCGACGCTCCCTGGGGCGTGGACCCGTTGCGCCGCAACGACACTCTCGCGTGGGGTCGTCCACTGTCGACGGACGCGATGAACGAGGCCGCGCAGGCCCTGCTGGGGCTGCAGGACTTCGCCGCGTACTGCAAGCAGCGCGAGGGCGGCACCACGATCCGCGAGCTGCAGCGGCTCGTCTGGCAGCGCGTGGACGAGCACCTGGTCGAGGTCGAGGTCTCGGCCGACGCCTTCTGCCACTCGATGGTCCGCAGCCTGGTGGGCGCCCTCCTGTTGGTCGGCGACGGCCGCCGCGGTGGCGACTGGCCCGCCGAAGTCCTCGCGAGCGGCGTCCGGGACAGCGCCGTCGCGCCGGCCCACGGGCTCACCTTGACGGCCGTGGACTACCCGCCGGACGCGGAGCTGGCCGCGCGCGCGGAGCAGACGCGGAACGTGCGAACCTCGTCCTGACAACGAAAAGCGGGTGGGCCCCTTGAGGACCCACCCGCTTTTCCGTGTCCGGAAGTTTGCCCGAAAGGGCTCAGTCGCCGCGGCGGACCGGGCCGAGCAGCTGCTGCTCCTTCTGCGTGGTGACCAGGCGCAGCGGCCGCCACAGATTGCGGCCCAGCGCCACCACCTGGTCGTCCTTCAGCGTGGTCAGCTGGCGCATCATCTGCGGCGGCAGGCGCCAGATGCGGGCGGCCAGCTCGGCCTGACCGGCGGGCAGCCGCTGCATCAGCACGAGGTCGGCGGCGTTCGCCGTGGCGCCGGCCTGCGGGTGCAGGTACGGCAGCACGTACACGGTGGTCTGCCAGGACGAGCGCGGCGGGAACAGGTCCTGCGGCGTCGGCCCGCCGTCGGTGACGACCAGCAGCGGCGCGTCCTCCGACGGGCGCGGCAGCTCGACCGGCGACAGGCGGCGGATCTGCACCAGCGGGGAGGGCCGCCCGTCGCGGTCGCCCGCGGCCTGGGGGAGCACCTGCCAGGCCGCCGGACGCCCGGTGGCCACGACCACCCAGGCGCCGACGGCCATCGCGCGCATGGCCACCTGGCGGGCCAGGTAGAGCCCGCCGACGAGCACGATGCGGGTCGGGGTGGAGCGCAGTGCCGAGATGGTCAGCGGCTCGCCCTTGAGGCCCGAGCCGAGCACGATGCCGCCGCGGTCGCCCGAGGGGCTGATCGCGTCGAGCATCGCGGGGTCGACGGTGAACTCCGGCGCCACGCCGGCGTTCTGCCCGGCGTCGCGAAGGCGGGTACTCATGCCGTGCCTCCGATCGGCAGCGTCGCGGCGAAGGCCGAGATCTGCAGGCCCCGCAACGGCGTCAGGTCCACGCCCAGCCGTTCCGAGATGGTCTTCAACCGCTGGTCCGCGACGTCCAGCTCACGCGGGTTGCGCGCGCTGATGCGGACGACGCCGCGCAGCCCGATCCGGCCCTCGTCGGCCGCGGGCGAGATCGACATGGCGACCGTCGCCGAGAGCGCCCGGACGCTGGTGAGCGCGTTCAGGCTGCCGCTGATCTTGCCCTTCGGCCAGCCGGTGATGGCGTAGCTGGAGTGCCCGATGCCGGCCGCGGTGACGCCGGTCCAGCTCTCCTGCAGCGTGACCTTCGACGGCGAGCCGGCGACCGCGGTCAGCTCGGCCGCGGAGATGCTGGAGCGCAACAGCTCGTCCGGGTCCAGCGGCCGCGTCGGCACGCCCTGCGACTCCAGCGCGTTGCGCACGCGGGACATCGCGCCGATCAGCGCGCGGTGGGCGCCGACGACGCCGCCGCCACGCTCCCGGATCGCCGCCGGGCAGCGCCGCGGGTCGAGCCGGATCGCGATCCACGTGGTCCGCCGGGCCGCCGCGGGCAGCGGGCCGAGCACCTCCATGTACGAGCTGAGCGCCGGCGAGTCCGACGGCAGGGCCGCGGAGCCGGGGTAGCTGTGCCAGATCATCTGGATCGAGTCGAGGACCACGCCGCGGTCTTCGAGGCACGGGGCGAGCGAGGACAGCGGCAGGCTCGGCGCGCCGCCGGCCTGCGTGATCAGCGCGGGCGCCGGCTCGACGAGCAGCACGGCCGTCCAAGTGCCGTCGTTCCAGGCCATGCCGACCTGCTGGCGTTCGTGGTCGACACCGTGTGCCACAACGAGATCCGGCACGGCGAGGCGCAGCAGGTTCACCCGCGCGTCGTCCGGGCCGGTGACCGCGTTGTCCTCGCCCTCGGCCGCCAGCGCCTCGAGGCTGCTCGGCGGCGGCGGAGTCGCGACGCGGTCGTGCGAACGGAACCGGTAGCGCATGGTCAGGCCGAGCCACTGGGTGAACCAGCGCCCGCCCCAGCGCAGGAACGCGAAGATCAGGGCGAGCGCCGCGATGCCGATCGCCACGTACTTGAGCGACATGTTGATCGCGAGCAGCACCAGCCCGATCGCCACGCCGACTTCGAGCAGCACGAGGTTCGCCACCGGCAGCGGGCCGAGGCTGATGCCGCCGGAGCGACGGCGTGAGGGCGGGGCCATCCGGGCCGTGGACGCCGCGCTCGGCTGAGGCGCGTCACCGGGGCCGTCCGAGCCCTGGCCGCCGGAGCCGCCAGGACCACCTGGGCCACCCGGTCCGCCCGGGCCGCCGGGACCACCAGAGCCGCCGCCGGGACCGCCGGGTCCACCAGGACCGCCGGGGCCATTGGGCCCACCAGGACCACTCGGTCCGCCGGGGCCACCGCCAGGTCCGCCGGGACCCTTGGGCCCGGGTCCACCCGGTCCACCGGGACCGCCCGGACCCTTCGGTCCGCCAGGCCCACCCGGTCCGCCGGGACCCTTGGGCCCACCGGGACCTCCAGGGCCGCCCGGACCCTTCGGTCCGCCAGGCCCACCGGGACCGCCAGGCCCCTTGGGACCGCCAGGGCCACCCGGACCCTTGGGAGCGCCGGGTCCGCCAGGTCCATTCGGGACACCAGGTCCGCCGGGACCGCCGGGACCGCCCGGGGCGCCGGGACGCGGGCCGGGTCCGCCAGGGCCGCCGGGAACCCCGCCGGGGATGCCCGGTCCACCCGGGCCACGCGGCGGCATGCCGGGTCCACCAGGACCGCCCGGCCCACCGGTTCTCCCTGGCCGCTGAGGCGGGCCGAGGGGGCGTCCCCCTGGCGGCGGTGGCGGCCCCGGGGGACCAGGTTGGCGTGGAGGCGTGCTGACGGACATCCGCGCGTTCTCTTCCCCTCGTGCGTGCTGCGTACCCGGAAAGCCGGTCCCGGGGTGTCCGACCCTAGCTTGAGTTGGTAGAAACCCCACACCAGACGGTCCCCGTACGGCTATCCTGCGGAACCGTACCGCGACGGGGAGGACTGTAGGTCGAGAATGCCATCAACACCCACGACTAAGTCTCAGGTTCAGGCCTACAAGTTCGTTCTGCGCCGGATGCAGTCGGCGCTGGTCCGGCGCGATGCCGTCATGCTCCACGACCCCATGCGCACGCATTCGCGCGCGACCGTCGTGGGCGTGATCCTCGGTGTCCTCGGCGGGGTCGTCTTCGTGCTGATCGCCCTGCTCAGCCCCGCGCCGTCGCTGCCGGCGACGGACAACATCGTGATCGGGCAGCAGTCCGGCACCGTGTATGTCGTCTCCGGCAACCCGGAGAAGCTGACCCCGACGTTCAACCTCGCGTCCGCGCGGCTGATCCTGATGGCGCAGAAGAAAGCCGCGTCCCAGGGGCAGGGCCAAGGGCAGGCCGGGCAGCCGGCCCCCGCGACGGATCTGAAGGTCCCGACCGTCGTCTCGGATGAACAGCTCAAGAACATCCCGCGCACGAAGCTGACCGGAATCCCGGACGGCCCGCAGCTGCTGCCCGACGCGCAGCAGCGCATTTCAGCCAACTGGGCCGTCTGCGACCAGGTGGAGCTCGACCCGCAGCTGCCGCAGCCGGACAGCGTCAACAAGACCGTCCGCGGACTTCGACGGCCTGACCGTCGGCGACGTGTTCTCGACCACGCCGGCCGGCCAGGAGCCGGAGTTCTGGCTGATCACGCAGAACGGCATCCAGAAGGTGACCCCCGCCGTCGCCGACATCATCCGCGTGGCGCGCAACGGCGACAGCGGCACCATCAAGTCGCTCGGCCTCGACAAGACCAAGGTCACCAAGCAGCTGCAGCCGACCGACGACGGTTACATCAAGGTCGACAACTTCCCGGCGAAGGTGCCGACCGTCCTGGACGCCACCCAGGGCTCGCCGGTCGCCTGCCTCGGCTGGTCGCTCAGCGCGGACAAGACGAACGCCCACACGTCCGTCTACGTGGGCAGCAACCTGCCGGTGGACAAGAACGCCGACGGCTCGTCGAAGGTGCTCCCGGTCAGCGCCACGGGGCCGAACGGGCTGCCCATCACCGGCTTCTACATGACGCCGGGCTACGGCGCGGTGGTGCAGTCGGCCACCGAGTCGCCCGCGACCTTCGGCAAGGGCCCGATCCAGCTGATCTCCGACCGCGGCATCCGCTACGGCGTGCCGGACACCGCCACGGCGGACGGCCTCGGCCTCACCGATCGGCTGCCGGCGCCGGAATCGATCATCGGCCTGCTGCCCACCGGCGCTTCGCTGAACACGCAGAACGTGCTCAAGCAGTTCGACTCCGTGCCGATCGACCCGAACGCGGGCGCCTTCCCGACCCCGTCGACCCCGCCGGCCGGTAACTGAGGGCACCGCGGCCCGGACGCCGGAACCACGGGCGGCTCCCGGCCGTCCACACTCGAACACACCTCGGGTGAAGTGGAGGGCGTTGTGGCCCCAGGGCAGAGCGCGTTGCGGATCGACGGCGTCGTCGTCGGTGGCTACGCGGAGAAGGTCGCACAGGCGGCAGAGGAGCTGGACGCCGCGGCGGCCGACGTGGGCGCCGGCGCGAGTGCCGCCGAGCCGTTCGGCGAACTGGGCGGCCGGCTCGGCGTGGGCCAGTCGTACACGCGGGCGTCGGACGCGCTCCGGCAGCAGCTCGCCACCGGGGCCGTCGCGCTCCGGTCGGCGGCGGCCGCGCTGGAGCAGCTCGCCTCGGGCCACGCGCAGCGTGACGCCGACGCGGCCGAGCAGATCAACCGCGCCGGGAGGACCTCGTGACCGAGCCGTCGCTCACGTTCGTCTCGGAGCTCGCGCGCGAGCTCGGCGCGACCGACCCCGTCGAGACGTACTACCGGCCGCTCGTCGGCCAGTGGGAGGAGCTGGGCGCGGAGGCCGAACGCCTGCGGGCGGCGGCGAAGACCGCGGCCGGCGCTTCGGGTGGCTTGACCGACGAGCTGGGCCGCCTCGACGCGTCCTGGTCCGGCGCGGACGCCGACGCTTTTGTCGCCTACATGGGTGAAATCCGGTCGGCGAGCGAAGGCGTCGAGGACGCCCTCGACGCGCTCGCGGCCGCGCTGGACGAGTTGGTCACCTCCCTGACCGGGATCGTCCACGACGCCGAGGCCGTGCTCGTGGACGCGGCGGATCTGCTGTCCGAATCGGCGATGCTGCCCTCCGGCGGCACCAGCCGGGCCCGCGGGCAGCTGCGTGAGACCGAGCAGTCGGTGAAGTCGCTGCACGACGCCGCCGAGCACCTGCTGCAGGGCTTCGGCCGGCTGTGCGACGGCGTCGACGCGCCGCCCGGCACGGCGTCCACCATCGAGGTCCGGCATCGGTACCCGCAGGAGCAGTTCCGCCTGCACGACGAGGACGCGGCACCGGCCGCGAGTGGTCCGGCACAGGGGACGCTTCCCGCCGATCCGGCGCCGCACAGTGATTCGGCGCAGCCCGCGGCGGCCGCGGCGGCTTCTGCGGCGGGGGAGCCGCCCGCGTCCGCACCGGCCGACGACGCCGTTTCTCCTTCCAGCACAGACGATTCCGTGTCCCCGTCGGCGACCGGCGATCTCCACGACGGCAAGCACAGCGCCGCCTCCCCGGGGATCGAGCAGGGCCAGGCGGGCGCCGTCCCGGACGCGCCGGAGCCGATCGCCACGGCCGCGCCGCCCGCCGCGCAGAGCCAATCCGGCGGAATGGCGATGATGCCGATGATGGGCGGCATGGGCGGAGGTATGGGCGGTGGCGGCGGCGCTACGCAGCACAAGCCGAAGAACCGGACGCCGGCGAACCGGTCGGAGCTGTTCGGCGAGCCGGCCAACGTCACCCCGCCGGTGATCGGCGAGGACCCCAAGAGCCCCAAGAAGCCCGCCAAGAAGCCGAAACCCGGGAACTGACAAAGGGCCCCTCCTCGCGGTGAAAAGCGAGGAGGGGCCCTTTCAGCCCGAGTATTCAGCCGGTCAGCGCGAAGGCGTCGCCGACCGGTTCCGCCGGATCGTGTGCATGACGAACAGCGTGATCAGCAGCGCCATCACCCCGCCGCCGGTGCCGGCCAGCGCGACGATCATCGGCGTGGAGCTCTGGCCGTCGCCGGGCGGCAGCTGGGCGGGCTGCACCATGGGCTTCGGCGTCGCCAGCACGCCGACGTCACCGGGCAGGTTGGCGGTCAGCGCGGCCACCGGGTCGATCACGCCATAGCCGACGTACTCGTCCCGGCCACCCGGTGCCGCCGGGTGCTGCGCCGTCACCTCGAGGCGCTGGATCACCTGGCGGGCATTGAGTTGCGGGTACATCTGCCGCACGAGCGCGGCCACCCCGGCGACGTACGGCGCCGCGAAGCTGGTGCCCTGGATCGGCGAGGTCTGGCTGCCGCTGGAGATGGTCAGGTTGGCCAGCCCGGTCGAGCCGGCGGCCGGGTCCAGCGAAACGATCTCGGTGCCCGGCGCAGCGACGCCGACCCACGGGCCGTGCACGCTGAAGCTTGCCACACCACCGGTGCGGTCGATCGCGCCGACCGAAAGCACGTCGTTGGTGAACCACGGCGGCGTGACGATCGACTTCGGCTTGTTCGCGTCCGCCTGGTCGTTCTGCGGGCAGGTGTCGGAGACGTTGCCCGCGGCCGCGACGATGACCACGTCGTTGTTGGCCGCGTACTGCACCGCGGCCTGGACCTTCTGCTCGCCCGCCTGGATGTTGCCGTCGGCCGCGCGGCAGTGGTCCACCGACATGTTGACGACCTTGATGTCGTGCCGGTCGGCGATGCCGCGGATGATCTCGGCGAGCGTGTCGAGCGTGCCCGCCGTGCCCTCCTTCTGCAGCTGGCGCTGGTCGCCCTGGTCCTGCTGGGAGTTGGTCCCGCCGGGCTGGCCACCGCCGCCGCCGGAGGTCGACGGCGGGAGCGAGGAGCCGCCGTTGGGCTGCCCGCTGCTGTTCGGCTGGCTCGAGCTCCCGGCGCCGCCGGACGAGCTGTTCGTGGCCTCGGCGTAGTTCTCGCTCAGCTGCCGGTAGGAGACGATCGTGGCGTCCGGTGCGACGCCGATGAAGCCGACCTGCGGGTTGTCCGGCTTGGCCGCGATGATGCCGGCCACCTCGGTGCCGTGACCGTCGCAGTCCTGCAGGCTCGGCGGGATGCCGTTGTCCGGCTGGGCGACGTAGTCGGCGCCGCCGCTCTCCACCCGGCCGCCGAACCACGGGTGCTGCGTGACACCGGTGTCGATCACGCCGATCTTTTGGTCGCCGCCGACGCTGTGCTTCGCGGCCCGGACGATGTCCTGCGCCTTCTGCAGCTGCAGGTAGTCCTGGCCCCATGGCCGGTACTTGATCTCGACGTTGTTGCCGAGCGTGCTGCGCTGCACGCAGTTGGTCTTCTTGGTGTAGGTCTTGTCCGGCTTCTTCTGGTCCGCCGGCAGCTGGGTCATGTCCACCGGCGGCGGTGTCGCCCAGAAGCCCGTGGTGCTGTCGGCGGTCTGCGCGGACGCGGGCGAGGCGACGGCGAACGGGGACAGCACCCCCAGTCCGGCGGACAGCAGGACGACCCCGGCCCGGCCGGTGAAGCCGAGCTTGCGGGCGGCGGGACGCTTGCGGCCGGTCATCACTTGAGGTTCAGGTGTCGCAGTGTCGTGTAGAGGTCCATCACGCCCAGCGCGAGCGGGATCACCACGGCGATGCAGATCGCCTCGAGGATCTCCACGGTCCGCCGCAGCGGCGGCGAGAAGCGCTGGTTCGGGAAGATCACGCCGACCACGAGGGCGCCGGCGCCGACCAGGATCAGCGCGCCGAAGACGTACATCACGCGCTGGTCCGCGGTGGCCGAGGTCATCCAGCCGATCAGGATGCCCGCGGCGGACACCATGCCGGTGGTCAGCAGCGCGATGGCCTGCGCGCCGTTCGCGTACGCCCGCGCGCGCAGGAGAAGCACGAGCGTGGCGACCACGCCGAGGATGATGCCGAAGACGCCGGGGGCGGTCGCCGCGATCACGGCCGAGATCGCCGTGACGGTGCCGCAGCCGATCATCAGGCCGGTCATGTAGTCGTGGGCGATGGAGGTGCGCTGCTCGATGGCGCGGTAGTCCGGGAAGCCGGTGTCCTCCTTCAGCTCCTCCGCGGTGCTGGGCACGTGCGGCAGGGGGAGCTTCGCGAGCCAGATGGTCGCGCGGGGCAGGATCGAGATGCAGGCGAGCGCGACGGCGACCGCGCCGGCGGCGATGCCCGCGGGCGGCTCGTTCGAGATCAGCATCGCGGCCAGGAAGGCGAGCGCGCCGAAGGTGCCGACCGTGGCGGCGGCGATGAAGACGGTGATGCCCGCGCCGATGACCGCGATGCAGACGGACGCGACGATCAGCACCAGCACGGCGCCCAGCAGCAGGTTCGCCCGGACCGAGAGCCCCGGCACGATGTAGAACCCGCTCACGAACGCCAGCGGCAGGCCGCCCGCGGCGGCGATCAGCACGCCCGTGGCCTCCGCCTGGTACGCCTTCGCCAGCGTCGCGCCGAGGGCGACGCACGCGATCGCGCCGATGCCGCCGGCGATGGCGGGGGCGATCGAGCTGCCGCCGTAGAGCGACCCGCTCAGGAACAGCGCGAGCGCGGACAGCGCCAGGGCCAGCCCGCCGGCGACGTGGCCGAAGCGGCGCGCGGTCTCCTTGGTCCAGGGCCGGAAGCTGTCCGGCGCCGACTCCGCGATGGCGTCCACGACGTCGTCGTACAGCGGCGGCGGCGGGTTCTCGTTGCGCTTGCGCAGCTGCAGCAGCTCGCCGTCGATGATCCCGAGGGACGCCAGCGTCCGGCTCGGGTCGAGGGCGGCGTCGCCGAGTTTCGCCAGTGCCCAGCCGCCGTGGCGGGCGCCGCCGTCCGGCGATGTCTCCTTCGCCATGTCCAGCAGCATGGGCAGCAGGTCGGCCACCGCGACGTCCGCCGGCAGCGCGACGTCGATCCGGGTGTTGGGTGCCACCACCGTCACCCTGCTGAAAACCGTCGTGCCCGTTGCCACTAGTTGCCCCCGCTCTGATGAGTCAGCTCCCGGGGGAACTTATACCGAACCCAGGGGGCGGTTACACCGACTGTCCGAAAATGACCGGCGAAAGTACCTCGCCGTACTACTGCGGGCGCCCGTCCGGGGGGCCGGATCCGGTGAGCTGATCTTTACTGTCGGTGGTGGGTCGTAGACTCTGGCGGCAAGAGGAAACGGGTGGGCGAACGGCCCGCCGTGGGGGCCGAACGGGCCGGATCCGGGCGTTGCCCGGATTTCCACGGCGACGTTCGATAGGTTGTCCCGCGCACCCGAGCGCACACCGCCGGCCGCCATCGTCGAGTAGGAACAGAGGGGACCTCGATGAGCACGCTGCAGTTCAAGAAGTCGCCGCGGCTGGCCGCGCCGCGCCCGCCGGGCGGCGAGGTGCACCTGGAGCCACCACCCGAGGTGCCCCGCACGATCCCGGGCAACATCGTGCAGAAGCTGATTCCCGGCGTGATGATCTTCGCCTCGCTGGGGATGATGGGCTACATGTTCACGGCCGGTGGCCGGAACCCGCAGACGATCATGATGAGCGGCATGATGCTGATGGGCACCGTCGGCATGCTCGCCGGCGGTGGCGGCCGGGGCGGTGGCGCCAAGAAGGCCGAGATGGACGAGGACCGCAAGGACTACCTGCGCTACCTCGGCCAGATGCGCGACCGCGCCCGTGAGGCGATGGTCGACCAGCGTGCCGCGCTCGAGTGGGTGCACCCGGACCCGCAGTCGCTGTGGTCGCTCGCCGCGAGCCGCCGCATGTGGGAGCGCCGGACGAACGACCAGGACTTCCTGCACCTGCGCGTCGGCCGCAGCTCGCACCGTCTCGCTACGCGGCTGGTCCCGCCGCAGACGGGCCCGGTCGACGAGCTGGAGCCGATCGCCACCCTCGCGCTGCGCCGGTTCGTGCGCGCGCACTCGATCGTGCCCGACCTGCCCACGCAGATCACCCTGCGCGGGTTCGCGGCCGTGAGCATGCAGGGCGAGCGCGCGCTGACCCGCGGCCTCGCCCGCGCCATGGTCGCGCAGCTGGTCGCCTTCCACGGCCCCGACGACGTGATGATCGCGATCGCCACCGCGGGCCGGGCGAAGGAGGAGTGGGAGTGGGCGAAGTGGCTCCCGCACGTTCAGCACCCGACGATGGCCGACGGCATCGGCCAGCTACGCATGATGGCCGGCTCACTGGCCCAGGTTGAGCAGTGGCTGGACGAGGAACTGCGGGACCGCCAACGGTTCTCGCGTAACGCGACCCCGCCGCCGGACCAGCCGCATGTGGTGATCATCGTCGACGACGCCGAGGTGACCCGCGAGGAGCAGATCATCCTCGAAGAGGGTCTGGTCGGCGTCACGCTGATCGACCTGTCCGAGTCGATCGGCAACCTCGCCGCCCGTCGTGGTCTGCGCCTGGTGGTCGAACCGGACCGCCTGGGTGCGCGCAGTGCCGGTGGGGTGGAGTGGTTCGGCCGCCCCGACACCCTCTCCATCGTCGAAGCCGAGGCCCTGTCCCGCCTGATCGCTCCTTACCGGGTCGGGACCGCCTCCGGTGCGGACGTCAGCGAAGAAGAGCCGCTGCTGTCCAACCCGTCGCTGCTGGAACTGCTCGGCATCCCGGGCGACCCGATGACGTTCGATGTCCAGCAGGCCTGGCGGCCCCGCCCGATCCGCGACCGTTACCGCGTCCCGTTCGGCGTGGGCGAGTACGGGCAGCCGGTGGAGCTGGACATCAAGGAGGCCGCGGTGGAGGGCATGGGCCCGCACGGCCTGTGCATCGGCGCCACCGGTTCCGGTAAGTCCGAGTTCCTGCGCACCCTCGTGCTGGGCATGCTCGCCACCCACTCCTCCAGCACCCTGAACTTCGTCCTGGTGGACTTCAAGGGTGGTGCGACGTTCCTCGGCCTGGACAAGGCCCCCCACGTCTCCGCGGTCATCACCAACCTCGCCGACGAGGTCACCCTGGTCGACCGCATGCGGGACGCACTGGCGGGGGAGATGAACCGCCGCCAGGAAGCGTTGAAGAACGGCGGCAACTTCAAAAACGTGTGGGAGTACGAGAAAGCGCGGGAGAACGGCGCCGACCTCGACCCGCTGCCGGCGTTGTTCATCGTCTGTGACGAGTTCTCCGAACTCCTGGCCGCCAAGCCCGACTTCATTGATTTGTTCGTCGCGATCGGCCGGCTGGGGCGGTCGCTGCAGATGCACATGCTGCTCGCGTCCCAGCGCCTGGAAGAAGGCAAGCTGCGCGGCCTGGACTCGCACCTGTCCTACCGGATCGGCCTGAAAACCTTCTCCGCCGCGGAATCCCGCGCGGCGATCGGCGTCCCCGACGCCTTCGAACTGCCCTCGGTCCCCGGCGGCGGCTACCTGAAGTTCGACACCTCCACACTGGTGCGGTTCAAGGCCTCCTACGTCTCCGGGGCGTATCGGCCGGCCGGGATTCAGGCGGCGGGCCCGGCGGCGACGGTGGTGCGGGCGGACAAGCGGCCGCAGCTGTTCGTGCCGGACTTCGTGGAGTTGCCGAAGGAACCCGAGCCCCAGCAGATCGAGGAAGCACCCAAGGCGGAGGAGAAGCAGCCCGAGGAAGCGGTCGAGCCCAGCGAGCTCGACGTCATCGTCTCCCGGCTGGTCGGGCAGGGCCCGCCCGCGCACGAGGTGTGGCTCCCGCCGTTGAACGAGCCCAACTCGTTGGACACGCTGCTGCCGAACCTGAACCCCACCGACGACCGGGGCCTGTCCCCGGTCGGTTTCTTCGGGAACGGGCGCCTGCAGGTGCCGATGGGGATTGTGGACCGGCCGTACGAGCAGCGCCGGGACATGTTGTGGGCGGACTTCGCCGGCGCGGCCGGGCACGGCGTCCTCGCGGGTGGTCCGCAGTCGGGCAAGTCGACCATGCTCCGGACCCTGATCATGTCCATGGCGTTGACCCACACCCCGGAAGAGGTCCAGTTCTATTGCCTGGACCTCGGTGGCGGCACCCTGGCCGGCCTGGCCGACCTGCCCCACGTGGGCGGTGTCGCGGTGGCGCGGCGCGAACCGGACAAGGCCCGGCGGATCGTGGCCGAGCTGACCACCCTGCTCACCGAGCGGGAGGGCCGGTTCGGGGCACTCGGGATTGACTCGATGAACGAGTTCCGGAACCGCAAACGCCGCGGCGAGATCCCACCCGAGACCGACGCGTTCGGCGATGCGTTCCTGGTGGTGGACAACTGGCGGGCGTTGCGCGATGACTTCGAGGAGCTGGAAACCTCCATCACCCGCCTCGCCACCCAGGGTTTGGCCTACGGCGTGCACGTGGTGATCTCGGCGAACCGGTGGGCGGACTTGCGGCCGGCGATCAAGGACATGCTGGGCACCCGGTTCGAGCTGCGGCTGGGTGACCCGACCGAGTCCGACATCGACCGCCGCACCGCGGTCAACGTCCCGGCCGGCCGGCCCGGTCGGGGGTTGACGCGGGAGAAGCTGCACATGCTGACCGGGTTGCCGCGGATCGATGGCTCCAGCGACGCGGACACCGTCGCCGCCGGTGTCGCGGACGCGGTCGCGAAAATCCGGGGCGCGTGGCGCGGCCGGCCGGCGCCGCAGGTCCGGCTGCTGCCGGAGATGATCACCTACGAAGAAGTGTTGAAGGCCGACACCCGGCGGGACACGAAGCTGGTGCCGATCGGGGTGAACGAGGAGGATCTGCAGCCGATCTACCTGGACTTCAACGCCGACCCGCACTTCTTCGCGTTCGCCGACGGCGAGTCCGGCAAGACGAACCTGCTGCGGCAGATCGCCCGCGGCATCACCGAGCGCTACAGCCCGCAGGAGGCGGTGATCCTGCTGGTCGACTACCGCCGCACCATGCTCGGGTTCCTCTCCGGCGACTCCCTGCTCGGCTACGCGGTCTCCTCGACGCAGCTGGACAGCATGGTCCAGGACGTCTACGGGTCGATGACCCGCCGCCTGCCGGGCGCGGATGTCACGCAGGAGCAGTTGAAGACGCGGTCGTGGTGGACCGGGCCGGACCTGTTCGTGCTGGTCGATGACTACGACCTGGTCGTCACCCAAACCAACAACCCGCTCAAACCGCTCTCGGACTTCCTGGCCCAGGCCAAGGACGTCGGCCTCCACCTCGTCGTGGTCCGCCGCACGGGTGGCGCGAGCCGGGCCTCGTATGACCCGGTCATCGGCAAGCTCAAGGAAATCGCCGCACCCGGCATGGTCATGAACGGCTCCAAGGACGAAGGCGCGTTGATCGGCAACATCCGGCCCAGCGCGATGCCGCCGGGTCGAGGCAACCTGCTGACCCGCAAGGCGGGCAAGCAACTCGTGCAGGTGTCGTGGATCCAGCCGGACTGAGGCCGGGAGGAGTGCGTAAGAGCGTCAGCGGGGGTTTCCGGTGACGGTGCGGGTGGCGGTGGACTTCGGGACATCGAGCACCTGCGTCGTCATCTCCGTCAACGGCCGCGAGCCGCAGGTCGTGGTCATCGACGGGCTCCCGCTGATGTCGTCGGCGGTCTACGCGGCCGCCGACGGCACGCTCTTCGTCGGCCAGGAGGCCGAGCGGCAGGCGGCGGTCGACCCGTCGCGGTACGAGCCCAACCCGAAGCGGCGGATCGACGAGGGTGAGCTGCTGCTCGGCGACACCGTTCTGCGGGTCACCGACGTCGTGCACGCCGTGCTGGCCCGGGTGGTGGCCGAGGCCCGACGGATCGCCGGCGACGCCGAGGTCGACCTGCTGGTGCTCACCCACCCCGCGGACTGGGGCGCGATTCGCACCCGGCTGCTCCGCCAGGCCGCGGGCCGGCTGGCGAACGAGGTCGCGCTGGTGCCGGAGCCCGTCGCCGCGGCGGTTTACCACGCGGCCACATTTGCTCCGGTCGCGTCGGCCGACGATCGCACCGTCGAGTTCAGCGGCCGTCCCGGCGAAGCCCTTGCGGTGCTGGACCTCGGCGGCGGCACGGTGGACGTCAGCGTCGTGCAGCGGCTGCCGGAGGCGTCGCACGACCGGGCGCGGCCGCCGTCCGCGGGTCCCCCACGCGGCGGGTTCCAAGTGCTGGCCACACGCGGCGACCCGAGCTTCGGCGGCGCCGACATCGACCAGGCGCTGCTGGAGCACATCGGCTCACTGGTCTCGGCCACCGATCCCGACGCCTGGCGGCAGCTGGTGGAGGGCCGCGAGCTGACCGACCGCCGACGACGGCGCGTGCTGCGCCAGGACGTCCGCGGCGCGAAGGAAACCCTCTCCCGGCACACCTACACCGACGTGCCGATGCCACCGCCGTTCGCCGACGCGCACGTGACGCGCGAGGACCTGGAGCGGCTGATCACCGCGCCCCTGGGCCGCGCGGTCGAACTCACCAGCGCGGCCATCGCCGAAGCGGGCCTACGACCGAAGCAGCTGACGGCGATCTTCCTCGTCGGCGGTTCCAGCCGGATCCCGATGATCTCGCGGCTCGTGCACGAGCGCACCGGCGTCGTGCCGACCAGCCTGGACCAGCCGGAGACCGTGGTGGCGCGAGGAGCACTGCGCGCGGTGCTCGTGGACCCGGACCGCACCGGCGCGTTGCCCGGCTCGTCCATCGCGCGCCTGGGCCGGGGCGAAGACGCAGGCGGCGAGCGCACCGAGGTCGTCCGCCCAGGCGGTTGGCCCCGCGACGGCCGAGCCGACGCCGAGGGCCGTACCGAGCTGCTGCCGCGCCCAGGCGGCCGCCCACCGTCCGGCCCGCTCCCGATCGCGCACCCGCCGTCGCCGGGCCGGTCCGGTTACGGCGGCCAGACACCCGGTGGCATCGCGAACCCAGCACCCGGCGGCGCCGGACCCGCATTGGGCAACGGACCCGGCGGCGCAGCCGCACTGGGCGGCGGCCCAGGCGCCGGTTCCACTCCGGGCGGCGGCCCCGGACCCGCATTGGGTGGAGGCCTAGGCGCCGGTTCCACTCCGGGCGGCGGTCCCGGCGGTGCTGGTTCCGCTTTGGGCGGTGGGCCAGGTGGCGCTGGATCCGCATTGAGTGGCGGCCTTGGTGGCGCCGGTTCGGCGCCGGGCGGCGGGCCCGGCGGTGCCGGGTCGGCCTTGGGCGGTGGCGCTGGATCGGCGTTAGCCGGTGGGCCTGGTGGCGTTGGATCCGCCTTGGGCGGTGGCCCCGGTGGCCCCGGTGGCCCCGGTGGCCCCGGCGGCGCTGGATCGGCGTTGGGTGGCGGGCGTGGCGGTGCTGGATCTGCGCCGGGCAATGGACCGAGCAGCGGGCCCGGGTTGGGCAGCGGACTCGGGCTCGGCGGTGGCCAAGCGCCGGCCGGGGCCTCCGGCCAGGGTGGCTCGGCGGGCGGTCCAGGCGGGCCGAATTCCGTCCGTCCGGGCGGCGCACCGGCGTGGTCGTCGTCGCAGGGGCGTGAAGACTCCGAGCCGAAAGACGGGAAGCGGCGCTCGAAGCTCCTGTGGATCGGCGTGCCCGCCGTGGTGGTCCTGCTCGTTGCGGGGCTCGTGGTTTACCTGGTGAGTCGGCCGGCCAACCAATCCGGCACGACGCCTGGCCGCACGTACGCGCAGTACGATTTCAGCCTTGTCGCGCCCGAAGACTGGGTGCAGACGAGCGACCAGGTCGCCCAGCGGCAGGTGATCCTGCATCCGCAGGAATCCGTCGCGGGCAACGATCTCGTCGTCGCGCAGGAGTACGTCATGGACTATGACGCGACGGCAGACCGCCAGCGGCTCATCGATGCGTTGCGGGCTGAAGCGGGTAGTCAGGAGAAGTACAGCGGATTCGATCCCGGCATGACCTATGGTGGCCGCACCGTCATCGGCTACCACGAGACCAAGGGCGACCAGTTGCAGGTCGATTGGTACGTGGTCGTGCAAGGGAAGTTCCGCGTGCACGTCGGCTGTCAGTACAACGTGCCGGCGTTGCGGCAGCGTGTCGCCGCGGCCTGTGACCAGGTCGTGCGGACGCTGAAGATCACCAGCTGAGGAGTGCCCGTGCCGTCCGAACCCGAGTCCGCAACGGCGGCTTTCACCCGAGCGGGGCAGGACGCGGTCACGTACGCGCGCCGCGTCGCCGGCACCGCGCTCGCCCGCAATCAACGGCACCGCACCGAGAACCGGGAGTTGCTGAAGCAATTCGGCCGACAGCGGCTCTCCGGCGGGGCCGAGCCGGTGCCGAGCGTGCTGCGCGGCGCCGCCCAGCGGTTCCGCGCGGCGCGCGGCCTGCCCGTGCCGGAGGTTCCCTCCGCGGCGGAATTGGCGGAGCCGGCACCGAATTCCGCACCGCGTCCCCCACGGACGAGTGAAGCGGACGAAGACTTTTCGCAGTTGCGAATCATGCGTCAGGCGTAGTGAATCCGCTTCGGGTCCCGCTGTGCGTCTGCTAACCGTGCAGGTGGAAGTCTTCTTTTCCGACAACGGGTCTGCGCACGGCGCGGGCCTGGGGTCGTACCTGGTGATCGGTTCCCGGATCTCGCGTTCACGCAAGCAACTACTTGCCGCCAAACAGCGACAAGAGGGAACCAGACATGGCAATGTCTTCGTCGTAGGTCCGTACGAAACAAACACGAGCTAGTGCGGACAACCACTAAATGAAGGGGGTAGCTCCCATGGCTGGCGGTTTTACAGGGACTCCGGAGCAGTTCACCGACGCTGAGGGTCGCGTCACCGACGTGCGCGCCCGGATGGACCAGAACCTCTCGCAGCTGCGCGACCGCATCGAGGCGACCCGCGCGGGGTGGCAGGGCGAGGCGCAGAAGGCGTTCGACCACGTCATGCAGCGCTTCGACGAGGACGGCAAGGGCATGAACCAGGCCCTGCAGAACATTGCGAACCTGCTTCAGGAAGCGGGCTCCAAGTACAAGCGCTCTGAGGAGCAGCAGCAGGAGATCATGCAGTCGATGAACAAGGGCTTCGGCGTCCTCGGCTGATCTGGGCCTTCCCGCCCGGTTTTCTTTACCACCCCAGACTTCTTCTTCACTGATTAGCAAGGGAGTTCACCATGGCTGACGGCATTCTTGTCGATTACGCCACCATCCACGCGGCTGCCGACGACTGCACGTCGACCGGCAAGGAGCTTCAGCAGTCGTTCGACCAGCTGAAGGACGACCTGAACCCGCTGATCCAGAGCTGGTCCGGTGAAGCCAAGGACCAGTACATGAACGCGCAGCGTGAGTGGGACCAGAAGTTCGAGGACCTCAAGCAGGTTCTCGCGCAGATCGCCGCGGTGCTGCCGCAGATCGCGGATGGTTACCAGAGCACGGACAAGGGCGTTCAGAACCTGTTCTGAGCCACCTCCGGCCGAAACCACGGCGGGTCACGCACTTCGGTGCGGGCCCGCCGTTTTTCGTTGCCAGGCCAAGTGTTCAGCGAGTTTTTGTGCACACGACACCGACGCGTCACGAAATTCGCGACGCACGGCCGGTGCCGTCGCGGCACAGTTCTCCGCGCCGGATTTCGACCTGCTGGTTGTTGTTGTGCGGCCCCGAAAATGCCGTGCCCGCACGGAATTCAGGTACGCCGAATTCGCGCGAGGTTGTCTCCTCGCATCAAGGAATTCAGTGCGGGGCGCCGACCGAGTACTCGGGCTTGTCGTTGAGCACCCGCACGGTCACCTTCTTCGGCTGCCCGCCGACCTGCACACTGCAGTCGAACGTCGTCCCGTTGGCCACGGATTCGCCGCTGGGGCACTGGACGTTCTGCACGTCGGGCTCGCCGTAGTTCTGGTTGAGCACCCGGGAAACGCCGTCCTGCAAGGACTTCTGCTCAAGAGTGTCCCCTTGGAACGCCCCGAGCAGCCACGCGGCAACCCCACCGACAACCACCACCGCGACAACGCCCCCGCCGATCACCAGCGGCCGCTTGGACCGCGGCGCCTTCCGCACGGCCTCCGCGGAAAACGCCCCCAGCCCCCCATACTGCGACGGCTGGAACCCGCCCCCGAACTGCTGCCCGGCCTGCTGCTGCCCGGATTGCTGCTGACCCGCCTGCTGCTGCCCGGCCTGGTCTTGCGCGCCCGCCTGTGACGGCGCCCCGGTCACCGCGCCTGCCGGTGATGGCGCTCCAGACACCTGCTGCGCGAACCCACCACTGGGCGGCTGCTGCGCTTGCCAGCCGCCGCTGTCGGGACTTGCGGGCTGGGCCCATGCGCCCGGCTGCACCGCTTGCTGAGGCGATTGTTGCGCTTGCCAGTCACCGGTTTCCGGAGCGGTGGGCTGGGCCCAGGTGACCTGCTGCGCCGGCTGTTGAGGCGATTGCTGTGCCTGCCATCCGCCGGTGTCGGGAGCGGTGGGTTGGGTCCCTGCACCCGGTTGCGCCGGCTGTTGTGTTTGCCAGCCGCCGCTGTCGGGAGTGGCGGGCTGAGGCCACGCGCCCGGCTGTGCCGATTGCTGTGCTTGCCAGCCGCCGCTGTCCGGAGCGGCGGGCTGGGCCCCTGCACCCGGTTGCGTCGGTTGCTGTGTTTGCCATCCGCCGGTGTCGGGAGCGGTGGGTTGGGTCCCTGCACCCGGTTGCGCCGGCTGTTGTGTTTGCCAGCCGCCGCTGTCGGGAGTGGCGGGTTGGGCCCACGTTCCCGGCTGTGCCGGTTGCTGAGGCGACTGTTGCGCGGGTTGCTGAGGCCAACTCTGCGCCTGCCCTGGCTGTGCCTGCCCTGGCTGTGCCTGCCCTGGCTGTGCCTGTCCGGGCTGTGCTTGGCCTGGCTGTTGCCAGGCGGCCTGCTGCCCACCCGGCTGCTGCTGCCATTGGCCTTGCTGGGCGTCACTGGCCTGTTGCCACTGGCCTTGCCGGCCGTCGCCCGGCTGCTGCCACGGGCCCGACGGTGCCGGACCGCTCGGAGACCAACCTCCGCCAGTCTGATCCGGCTGCTGCTGCCAGGCCCCGGTCGCAGCGCCCTGTGGCTGACTCGCCTGTCCTGGCTGGCCCCACTGGTTCGGTTGCCCCGCTTGGCTCGCCTGTCCCGACTGGCCAGGTTGACCCACCTGACCCACCTGGCTCGGTTGTCCCACCGAGCCCGGCTGCCCTGCCTGGCCCGGCTGACCCAACTGCCCCGGCTGTCCCGCAGCGGGCGGCTGCCACCACTGCTGCTGTCCACCCGGCACACCCGGCACACCAGGCACACCCGGAACCCCCGAAACCCCAGGTGTTCCAGGCACCCCACCCGGCTCACCAGTCCCGGTCGGCTGCTCGGGCGGCTGGCTCATCGGAGATCACCTCGGGTGCTCATCAGTTGCCCTGCAGTTGGCTGAGGCGGGCGTAGAAGTCCTGTTTCGCGGCGGCGTCCGGCAGGGCCGTGACCTGGGTCGCGTCGGGGGGCTTGGGCAGGTCCTGGGCGCTGGCCTTGCCGGTGAAGCGGAAGTCGTAGCGCAGTTCGATGTTGTGGCCGCTGCCCTGGAGTTTGGCGTCCATCACGAATTCGATCAGGGAGCCGTCCGGGTTGAGGCGGATCGTGGTGGGCACCGGGGCCTTGCGGAGGTCGGCGCCGATCTTGGCCTGCAGGTCGGCCGGGATGACTTCCACGCGCTTGTCCAAGAACTGCGAGAACGGCACGTTCACGGTCAGCTCGGTCGTCCCGTCGCCCATGCTCTTGGCGCCGCGGACGGCTTTCTTGTCGGCCGCGTACGAGGCGTCGACGGCGTCGGCCATCTTGCACGCGGTCAGCACGCCGCCCCAGGCGCACGGCTGCACCAGGCCGGCGTCGGGCTTCGGCATGGAGACCCAGGGCGTCGGCTCCAGCGACTTGTACGCCGGGCCGAGGTACAGGTACTCGACCGGGCCGTCGGCGGGGGTGAACGAGTCGATGATCTCGTCCGGGTTCTTCTGCGACCGGTTGTGCACCACGCGGCTCTCCGGGCTGCCGGTACGCGCCGAGGTGATGATGTTGTGCACCCACTTGTCGTCGATGCGGAGGTACGCGTCGGCGGAATTCGTCACGTCGCGGGCGTCGAGGATGGAGTCCTCGAGCTTGGACATCGCCTTCTCGAACTTGGCGCCGACGTACGAGGCCGCCTGGTCGCCGTCCGGCAGCGCGGTGCCGGCGCGCGCCTGCCCGCACGCGGTCGCGAGCACCAGCACGGCGCTCACAGCGCTGATCGCCCTGACTACCCGTTTCGCCATCGATGTCCCCCGGTCCTCGCCTGGCCGCCGCGATCGTCTCATCATCGCGTTCGACGCCGGGACGCGCAGGTGGTTCCGCCGGAACCACCCGGTACACTTCACCGTGAACGGGCCTACCGTGCACCGTAGGATGAGGCCTTGTTCGCCACCCCGCTGTCCGGGCGCCGCGAACAGGGGGGTATCTTCATATGTCGTTGTGCGTTGCGGCGCGTCAGCGCTAGGCCCGCACAGAACCCACACGCAATGTTGACGACGAGGTAGACCCTTGCCCACGTACAGCCCCAAGCCCGGCGACGTCACTCGTGCCTGGCACGTGATCGACGCCGAGGATGTCGTGCTCGGCCGGCTCGCGACCGAGGTCGCCACGCTGCTGCGCGGCAAGCACAAGCCGACCTACGCCCCGCACGTGGACACCGGTGACTTCGTCATCATCGTCAACGCCGAGAAGGTCGCGCTCACCGGTAACAAGCGCGAGCAGAAGTTCGCGTACCGCCACAGCGGTTACCCCGGTGGCCTGCGCAAGCGCTCGTTCGGCGAGCTGCTCGACACCAAGCCCGAGCACCTTCTCGAGAAGGTCGTCAAGGGCATGCTGCCGAAGAACAAGCTCGGCCGCGCCCAGGCGAAGAAACTGAAGGTCTACGCCGGCCCGCAGCACCCGCACGCCGCGCAGCTGCCGCAGGCGCGCGAGATCACCAAGATCGCGCAGGTCGCGCAGTGAGTGAGGAACAGTCTGTGACCAGCACCGAGACCGAGGCCGTCGTCGCCACGTCGGAGACCCCCGCGGTCGCCGACGCCGTCGCGACCAGCGAGTCCGCTGCCGCCCCGCGCCCGTCGCGGGCCGCGGGCGGCAACGCCCAGACGGTCGGCCGTCGCAAGGAGGCCGTGGTCCGCGTTCGCGTGATCCCCGGCACTGGCGAGTTCAAGCTGAACGGCCGCACGCTCGAGGAGTACTTCCCGAACAAGGTGCACCAGCAGCTCATCCGTGAGCCGCTGGTCCTGGTCGACAAGCCGGACTCGTTCGACATCTTCGCCAACCTGCACGGTGGCGGCATCTCGGGTCAGGCCGGCGCGCTGCGCCTGGCCATCGCCCGTGCGCTCATCGAGGTCGACGCCGACGACCGCCCGGCCCTCAAGAAGGCCGGCTTCCTGACCCGTGACGCGCGCGCCACGGAGCGGAAGAAGTACGGCCTCAAGAAGGCCCGTAAGGCTCCGCAGTACAGCAAGCGCTGATCGCGCCTCAGGCGCAACCCCGGGAGCGCCCATCCGTCCATCGGATGGGCGCTCCCGTGTTTTTTGGGCCCTTTCGCGCCTGCTCGTCCCCGAAGTGATGCGTTTCGCGTTCCGCGGGCGACTTTCCAGGGGCGGGGGCAGGGGGCCGATGGTCCGTGACGGCCGTTAGGTTGTCGTGGTTGTTCGTGGACAAGGAGGTCGAGAATGGCTCGCCTATTCGGCACCGACGGGGTACGTGGCCTGGCCAACGCCGAGCTGACGCCGGAGCTGGCGCTGTCGCTCGCCGCCAGCGCGGCGCGGGTGCTCGCCGCCCACGACCGTTCGCACCGGCCGATCGCCGTGGTCGGCCGTGACCCGCGGGCCAGTGGCGAGATGCTGGAGGCCGCGGTGGTCGCGGGCCTCGCCTCCGCCGGCGCCGACGTGCTGCGCCTCGGCGTCCTCCCGACGCCCGCCGTCGCCCACCTCGTCGGCGCGCTGGACGCCGACCTCGGCGTGATGATCTCCGCCTCGCACAACCCCATGCCGGACAACGGCATCAAGCTCTTCGCCGCGGGCGGGCACAAGCTCCCCGACGGCATCGAGGACGAGATCGAGGCGGGCCTCAGCAGTGAGGTCGTCCGACCGACCGGCTCCGGCGTCGGCCGCGTCTCGGACGTGTCGGACGCGCTGGACCGTTACGTCGAGCACCTGCTCTCGGCCACCCCGCACCCGCTCGCCGGGCTGAAGCTGGTCGTCGACTGCGCGAACGGCGCTTCGTCCGTCGCCGCGCCGGAGGCCTACCGCCGGGCCGGCGCCGAGGTGGTCGCCCTGCACGCGGAGCCGGACGGCATCAACATCAACGAGCACTGCGGCTCGAACCACCCGGACCTGCTGCGCGCCGCCGTCGTCGAGCACGGCGCCGACCTGGGCATCGCGCACGACGGCGACGCCGACCGCTGCGTGGCCGTGGACGCCGCCGGCGAGCTGGTGGACGGCGACCAGATCATGGCCGTGCTGGCGCTCGCGCTCGCCGAAGAGGGCGAGCTGGTCAAGGACACCCTGGTCGCCACCGTGATGAGCAATCTGGGCCTGCACCTGGCGATGAAGGCCAACGGCATCCACGTGGTCACCACGGCCGTCGGCGACCGCTACGTGCTCGAGGAACTGCGGGCGTCCGGGCTGGCCCTCGGTGGCGAGCAGTCGGGCCACGTGGTCCTCCCGGCCCACGCCACCACGGGCGACGGCCTGCTGACGGCGCTGCGCCTGATGGCCCGCATGGCCGCCACGGGCAAGCCGCTCGCCGAGCTGGCCGCGGTGATGAACCGTCTCCCGCAGGTGCTCGTGAACGTCCCCGTCGCGGACAAGGCCGCCGTCGCCGCGTCGGTCGAGGTCCGCGACGCAGTCGGCGAGGTCGAAGCCGAGCTCGGCGAGGAAGGCCGCGTCCTGCTCCGCCCGTCCGGCACTGAGCAGCTGGTCCGCGTCATGGTGGAGGCCCCGTCGCCCGCCAGGGCCCAGGCCGCCGCCGACCGCCTCGCGGGAGTCGTCTCCGCGGCCTCCTGACCACCCGAAATCGCCCAAATCGCTGCGCTCGCCGTCACCGGCCAGGTACATTCCGTGTGCGAGTGCGACGGCACCGGACGGGGGTTTCCCGCGTCTCAAGGTGCTGTACACAGCGGTCTTTGAGGGAGGACGAGCGATGGCGGGCGGCCACAAGGTCGACACGGAAGCGTTGACGAGTGCGGCCAAGGCGGTGAGCGAGACGCCGCGGAGCACGCTGCAGCAGCCGCTCGCGGCCGTCAAGGACGTGCAGCTCACCGCCGCCGATTTCGGCGAGGCGCACGGCGGCAACTTCGACTCGTACCACTCCGGCGTGCTGCGGCTGGCCGACATGGCCGACGCGTACCTCAAGGCGTCGGACGCGTTCTCCCAGAAGCTGAACGCCGCGGGCGGCCGCTACCAGTCCAACGAGGCCGACAGCGCCCAGGCGGCCGGGGGCTCGGGCCGATGAGCGCGAGTGCCGGGGACGACGCTCCGTCAAAGCAAGAAGTCGATCAGCTGATCTATTCGCCCGGCCTGGCCAAGACGGACACCGGGCGGGATCTGGCGCTGCAGTACCTGGACTACGTCGAGGACGAAGACCCCACGAAGTACGGGTTCAAGGACCGCGACGAGTTCAACCAGTGGCGAGACAAGCTGAAGCAGGACTTCAGCATCAGCGAAGGCGACATCAACGCCAACAACTTCGTCGGCGGCTTCACCTCCGACATCCCCGGGGTGTCGAGCCTCCAGCAGGACGTCTACAGCGCGTACTCGAACGCCAAAGCGGTCTACGACCAGAACCAGGAAGGCAGCCGTCAGGCCGACAAGAAGGCCGCCGACGACGCCAAGGGCAAGCTGGACGAGATGGCCGGTCGCGCGTCCGCGACGAACGCCGGCGCGAACACCTCGGACGAGATCCTCGACCTCGGCAACGCGGGGATGCGGACGTTCGACGTCTTCGTGCCGCTGTTCAACCGGGCGGTCGCCGCGGTCGGCACTTACCAGCCCGCCAACAAGGACGATCTGTACAAGCTCTACAACGAGCAGCGCAAGATCCCGTTCACGAAGTTCGTCGCGGGGGCGGACGAGTTCACCAAGCTGAAGACCGCCGTCGCGGATTCGTCGAACGACGTGAAGGGGCAGCTCGCGACCGACCTCGCGAACTGGCAGGGCGGCGCGGCGGACCAGGCGAACGCCTTCCAGAAGAACTACCTCGCCGACGCGAAGACCACCGCGGACGGCATGGGGCACGCGGCCGACGCGGTGCTGGCGGCCGTCGGCTCGGTGGGCAAAGCCTGCCGGGACAAGGCGAACTGGGTGATCAAGTACCGCGTCGACTCGCTCGGCCCGGTCACCGCGCAGGACCTCGACCGGATCATCCGGATCGTCGAGCTGCGCAGCAACGCGAGCCAGGACGACTTCAAGCACTGCGCCAAATTCCTCGACCAGCAGTCGCAGGACCTGATCAACGACGACGACTGCAACCTCAACGACGACACGATCAGCCACATCGTCGACCAGTGCACCCAGTACCTGAAGGACAACTTCGGCAAGTTCTTCGACGGGTACATCCGCGACTTCAAGACCATGTGCGCCAACACGCACACGGCAGTCGACGGGGCGTGGAAGGCGCTGTCGGACTTCCTGCTGACGCTGCCGGAGGACCCGTTCGCCGATGTCGGCAAGTCCGCGGACGACGGTGGGGCGACGAAGGCCAGCGGCAGCTCCGGCGGCGTCAACAGCGGTGGTGGCGGTGGCGTCAACAGTGGCGGAGGTGGTGGGGTCAACAGTGGCGGGGCCGCTCCGCCGCCGTCCGCGTCGGTGGGAGCGCCGCCGAAGCTGCCCGAGGTGCCGGACCCGAACCTGAACCCGGTCACCCACCAGGCCCTGGAGACCAATCCCGAGACCGGGCAGCCGTACCCGATCGACCCGCGCACCGGCGCCGCGATCAAGACCGACACGACCGCGCCTGAGTCGATGACCGTCCAGCAGGGTGACCACAAGATCGCCATGACCGAGCCGGGCGCGGACGGCCGGATGGACATCAAGGTCGACGACGGGTCCGGGTCGGCAAAGGACTATCAGCTCGACTTCGGCCAGGCCAAGGACGGCGCGACGCCCGGGGCCACGCCTGCCGACGGCACGGCGGGGACCCCGCAGCCGGGGGTTCCGGCCCACGGCACGGCTCCGGGTGGCGTTGCTACGGGCAGCACCGCTCCGGGCGGCGTCGCTGCGGGCAGTACCGCTCCGGGCGGCACGGCGGTGCACGAGCCCGGCGCTCAGCCCGCATCGGATGGCGGTTACCGGCCGGGTCCGGACGGCAAGATCCACATCGAAGACGGCCCGCTCAAGATCACCGCCGAACAGCCCCAGGGCCCCGGCGGCCCGACCGTGGTGACCGTCGACGACGGAAACGGCCAGCCGGCCAAGTACACCCTCGGCGACGACCCGGCTGTCACTGGTGGCCACAGTGCGACCGGTGACCTGGGCGCAGTCGGTGGCCACGGCGGTGCAGCCACGGCCGACCCTGCCGCAGGCGGTGCGGCGCCCGGTGGCCATCCCGGCACGGTCGGCCACGAGCCGGCAACGCCGTCTGGTTCGGCGCAGCCGGTCCCGGCCGCGCAGGACCCGGCCTTGGCCCACTCGGCTTCGGCCGGTCATGATCCGGCGTCCGCCCAGTCCGTTTCGGCGGCGCATGGCCCGGCGTACGGGCATTCGGTTTCAGGTGGACATGGCCAGTCCTCGGCGCAATCCTTTGCGCCGCAAGGGAATCCTTCTCACCACGTGCAGTCCACGCCGGACACCACCGCCGCGCAGTCGGCCGTCGGCGTTCCTGTGGCGCAGGCGTCCGGGCCGGACAACTCGACGTCGGCCCAGTCGCTCACTGATCCGATGGACAGTCACAGCAGCGTCGGCGGGCATGAGGACGCCGGGTTGGGCGCGGCTGTCGACTCGGCCGGGCTGGGTGGTGGCGGGGCGACGGACCCGTCGGAGTCCGGGCTGGGGGTGGCGCCGACGGCTGGTGACCAGCATTCGCAGCCCGCCTCGATGGGCATGATGGGCGGCGGGATGATGGGCGGCGGCGGAGGCGGCGGGGAGCAGGAACAGGAGCGTTCCGCCAGCCCGTACCGGGTCGATCGCGGGTTGTTCGAGTCGTCCGCGTCGGGTGGGCGGATCAGCGGCTCGCTCGACGACGACAGCGCGATCGGCTCCCGGTAGCCGGCGTCGGGAAGGGGAGTCCGATGAGTTCCGAAGACGCGCTGGCGGCGATGCGCGCCAAGCTCTCGACGCTCGAGGCGGAGAACACCGCCCGCGCGGCGCTGCTGGACCGCAGCCGGGACGAGGCCGTCGCGGAGAGCAAGGAAAAGCTCGACAAGCAGGGCAAGATCCAGGGTGAGGTGTTCACCCGCTTGCAGGAGCGCAACCGCCGGGCCAAGGCCGCGGGCGGCTGGGCGACGGAGTCGACCGTCGGGGAGAAGCCCGACGACGAGAGCGACTTCGGGTTCGAGGAAGACGACGCCGAGAACGACCGCCGCGCCGGTTACCGCCCCGCGGGGGAGCCCGAGCCCGCTGCCGGGGGCCGCGCCGTCCCGCTGCCCAAGGTCGAGACGCCGCCCGCGCCGCAACCGCCGCCGGTGCCCGGACGACACCGGCGCGGTGCAGCCCGCACCGACGAAGACGACTTCGCCAACACCGACTGGCTGGCCACCTAGCCGACCGGAAACGCAGCGTGGTGCCGTGGGAACACCCGGTCGCGGAAGCCGCACGGTTCTCGTGGGCGCCTGGGGTGAGTAGATTCCCCAGTGCACGGAGGACGGCACCCGGGGGCGGGCCGGCGCGTCGAACCGGGCGAGACACGCGGGACCAAGGGGGCGAGGGCCATGTCCGACGGTGGCTACCGGCACGACTCGGAGAGCATGCTGTCCGCCAAGGGGGCGCTGGAGAGCGCGGCCGAGAAGGCGGCGGGCGCCTTCGGCAAGTCGACGTTGCTCACCGAGAAGGACTTCGGCCGCGTGCACGGCGGCGCGTTCGCTGGTTACAGCAACGGCATCAACGCCTTGGGCGACGCCATGAAGAGTTACGCGGGCCAGCTCGCGCAGCTTGGTGGCGGCGTCGGCACGGCGGCCTCGCGGTACTCGGCGGGCGACGAGGAACAGGGCTCGGCCGCGCGGGATGCGGGGCGCTGATGACTGTCACCGAGGAGCAGATCAAGGCGCTGCAGAACGACCCGTACGTCACCGAGGCCACGAAGCAGTCGGCGATTTCGGCGTACCACCAAGCCGGCCCGGACGGCGCCGGCGAGGCCTACGCGAAGGCCCAGGCGGAACACGATTCGCACGCGCAGGGCGACCAAGCCAACCGCGACGAGACGGCGAAATCAGAGAAGGCCCTCGACGCGCAGCAGGGCCCGGCGCCGGGCGGCGCCGGGGTGAACAAGTCCGACGAGGTGCTTGACCTCGCGAAGCCGGCGCTCGACTTCTTCGCCGGCTGGGCGGACCAGATCTGGAACCGGATGCCCGACGGCCCGGCCGCGAAAATCGAGCCTGGCCAGGACATCCGGGACAAGTTCGCCGAGAACGCCGAGCTCGACTTCCGGAAGTTCCTCGCCGACGCCGAGGAGCTGGCCAACGCGCGCCAGGCCGTCGACGGGACGCGCGCCGACGCGACCACCGCCGTGACCACGCTGTTCAACGACTGGCAGGGCGAGGGCGCCAAAGCCGCGAAAACCCAGTACGAGCACCACATCCAGCCCGGCGCCCAGGACCTGCTCGACCAGCTCGACGGCGCCGCGAAGCTCATCCCCGAGACGATGACGCACATCTACGCCGCGTTGAAGACCAAGGTCGACGAGGTGCTGAAGCTGCGCGTCGACGAGATCGCCACGGCGCCGCTGTACCTGGCGAACCAGGTGGTCGAGGTCGCGCAGGGCAAGGCCGTCTCGAAGGAAAGGCTGCTGGACATCGCGCAGTGGCTCGATTCCGCGTGCCCCGGCAACAACCTGCACGACCGCCTGCGCGACGACGACTGCGGGCTCACCGACGAGAACAAGGACTACGCGATCGGGGCCGCCAAGCAGTGGCTCACCGGGCCGTTCGCGGCGGAGTTCGGGCAGCGGTACGACTCGTTCAAGGGCCTGTGCCAGACGGCCACGGACACGATCAACTCCCACTTCCAGACGCTTTCGCGGTTCATGGCGGGACACCAGAACCCGTTTTCGTTGGTGGGAACGGGTTCTGGTGGCGGAGCAGTGCCGGCGGCGCCGGACGTCTCGGCGATGTTCGCCTCGGTGGGCGGATCGGGCTCCGGAGAGGCGGCCAGGCCCGCGCACGGTGGCGGGTTCGCGGCGCCGAGCTTCGAGGTGGATTCGTCGACCAGCACGGCGTCGGCTGATTCAGGGGACGAGATGACCACGGCGTCGGCTTCGCTGAGCGATCTCGGGGCGCACGTGCTCGACGCGGATGGTCAGCCGTACGGGGTCGAACCCGACCAGAACTCGACCGACGGGCAACTGGGCGCAGCGCCGGGCGGCTTCACCGTCGACCCGCTGGGCGCCGGCCAGCAGACCGGCGCGATGCCTGACGGGACAAGCGGTTTCGGCGGCGTGGGCATGGGGATGGGCATGGGCGGCGGGCTGGGCAGTTCGCCCGGCGGCGACCAGCAGCGGGGCACCAGCCAGCACCGGCTGGGCGACGACGTCTTCGAGGCGCGGGGTTCCGGCAACCGCATCAGCGGTTCGCTCGACGACGAGAGCGGGCCCGTTCGCCATGAGGGCGGCGGCCGGTGACCACTCCGTCCGCATCGGAGGAGTGGCCGGGCCCGTCCGCGACGAACGGGGCGGCCGGGGACCGGCTCGCGGCCGCGCGCTCGGCGATGGAGTCCGCGACGCGTGAGCACCAGGAGCAGCGCGGCTTACGCGAGCGGCACCTCGAGGAGGCCAAAACCCAGGCGCGCCAGACGATGGAGCGCGACGCCGCCGTGCACGGCCGCTACATCACGCACATGCAGGAGCTGAACCGCCGGCACAAGGAGGCGGGCGGCTGGCTCACCGAAAAGGCGCTCGTCGATCGCTGGCAGACCATGGAGTTCGGCCCGGAAGAAGACGACAAGCCTCGCGACGATTTCACCAAGCTCATCCCGCCGAAGCCGCCCGGGCCGATCGACGCGCCGATCATGGAAGGGCCTCCGGTCTCGACCCAGCCGACGCCACCCGAACCGTCTCCGCCGACGACGCCGATCCCGTCACCGCCGCCCGCCGCCAGCCGTCGCACCGGCTCCTTCGACGATGACGACTTCTCCAACAACAGCTGGATGGTCGACTGAGTCAGGCCGCGGGCTCTTCCGGCAGGTCGATCGGGGCGCGCTTGACGTCCGACTCCAGCAGGGGCAGGTACTTGTCCGTGCCCGTGAGGTGGGTCAGGAAAAACGCGGTGAACAACGCCCGCGTGAGCTGCTGGGTGCTGCGGTGGGGCTTGCCGTGCAGCAGGAGCTGGCTCCAGTGCCGGCCTTCGGTGACGCCCAGGTGCGAGGACTTCCCGAGCGTGCGCAGCTGCACCGGCCCGGCCCAGGCGTTGGCGATCGCCTCCGCGTGGCCGATCGGCGGGGCGACCAGGTCCTCCTCGGCCGCCAGGTGCAGGCCGGGCGCCGTGATCAGCTTCGCGGCCTCGGTGGCCGGCGGGAACGTCTGGGCGGCGGTGATCGTGGCGACGGCGCCGATCCGCGGGTACGTCCGGCCGAGGTCGCCGGCCGAATTGTTCTGCGGCGCGGAAATCGCACGGGCCTTGCCGGAATCGGCAGAAGCCGCGGCCGAGGTGCCCGCGGCCAGTACCGCGGAGCCGCCGCCGGTCGAGTGGCCGGCCAGGCCCAGCTGCTCCGGGTCGACGCTGATGCCGTCCGGGCCGAGGCGGACGGTGGTGATCACGTCCAGCGTCGTCAGCAGGTCCGCGGCCAGCAGCCGGTGCGACGGCAGCGGGCCGCGCTGCGTGGCGGGCGCCGCGGCGACCACGCCCCAGCTGGCGAGGTGGTGCAGGAGCTGGCGGTAGCGCCCGGTCGGCTGCAGCCAGCCGTGCCCGAACGCGATGGCGGGCAGGCCGAGGCCGCTGCGCGGGGTGAACACGATGCCCGGCAGCCCGACCAGGGCGAGATTGCCGCGCAGGACCTCGTGGGGCCCCGGGTGTGACAGCTCCGTGAGCAGCTGCTTGGGCTTGCTGGCCATGCGCGTGACCTTACTGCCCGGGCGTGCGTCCGGCCCGTCCGCCGCTCCGAGCCGCCGGACCACGCTTCAGGGGTGGGGTCGGACGCAGCCTTACAGCGTATGTGCCGATGAGTGAAACGCCTGGTCAACCCGCCAGAAACCGCTCGTCAAGGTACCGGAGTAGGGGACTGGACATCCCTCGTTAGGCTTATCCGCGTGTGTGGAATCGTGGGATATGTCGGACACCGGCCGGCCCTGGACGTCGTACTCGGCGGACTGCGGCGCATGGAGTACCGCGGCTACGACTCGGCCGGCGTCGCGGTGCTGGACGGCAAGGGCGCGCTGAACGTCGAGCGCAAAGCCGGTCGCCTGGCGAACCTGGAGACCCGGCTCGACGAGGTCGGCCGGGACGCCTTCGCGGGCACCGCCGGCATGGGGCACACCCGCTGGGCGACGCACGGCGCCCCGGTGGACCGGAACTCGCACCCGCACCGCGACGCGTCGAACCGCGTCGCCGTGGTGCACAACGGCATCATCGAGAACTTCGCCGCCCTCCGCTCCGAGCTGGAGGCCGACGGCGTCGAGATGGCCAGCGACACCGACAGCGAGACCGCCGCGCACCTGGTCGCCCGCGCGTACGACGCAGGCGAGACCAAGGGTGACTTCGCGGCCAGCGTCGCCGCCGTCTGCCGCCGCCTGGAGGGCGCGTTCACGCTGGTCGTGACGCACGCCGACCATTCGGACACCATCGTCGCGGCGCGCCGTTCTTCGCCGCTGGTGGTGGGGGTCGGCGAGGGTGAGACGTTCGTCGCGTCCGACGTCGCCGCCTTCATCGAGCACACGCGCGAGGCCGTCGAGCTGGGCCAGGACCAGCTCGTGGTGATCACCCGCGACGGCTACGAGGTCACCGACTTCCACGGCGACGCCGCGCAGGCCAAGCCGTTCACCGTCGACTGGGACCTGAGCGCCGCCGAGAAGGGCGGCCACGAGTACTTCATGCTCAAGGAGATCGAGGAGCAGCCCGAGGCGCTGGCCAACACGCTGCGCGGGCACTTCGAGTCCGGCCGCATCATCCTCGACGAGCAGCGCATCTCCGACCAGGACCTGCGCGACGTCGACAAGGTTTTTGTCGTCGCCTGCGGTTCGGCGTACCACTCCGGGCTGGTCGCCAAGTACGCGATCGAGCACTGGACCCGGCTGCCGGTCGAGGTCGAGCTGGCCAGCGAGTTCCGCTACCGCGACCCGGTGCTGGACCGCGACACGCTGGTGGTCGCCGTGTCCCAGTCCGGCGAGACGGCCGACACGCTGGAGGCCGTGCGCCACGCGCGCGAGCAGAAGGCACGGGTGCTGGCCGTCTGCAACACCAACGGCGCGCAGATCCCGCGTGAGTCCGACGCGGTGCTGTACACCCACGCCGGCCCGGAGATCGGCGTCGCCTCGACGAAGGCGTTCCTCGCCCAGATCGCGGCCAACTACCTGGTGGGCTTGGCGCTGGCGCAGGCCCGCGGCACGAAGTACCCGGACGAGGTCGCCCGCGAGTTCGCCGAGCTGGAGGCCATGCCGGCCGCCGTGCAGAAGGTGCTGTCCACTGTGGACCAGACGCGGGACCTGGCCCGGCGCATCTCCGACTCGCGCGCGGTGCTGTTCCTCGGCCGTCACGTCGGGTTCCCGGTGGCGCTCGAAGGCGCGCTGAAGCTCAAGGAACTGGCGTACATGCACGCCGAGGGCTTCGCCGCGGGCGAGCTGAAGCACGGCCCGATCGCGCTGATCGAAGAGGGCCTGCCGGTGGTCGTCGTGATGCCGTCGCCGAAGGGCCGCGCGGTGCTGCACTCCAAGCTGGTCTCGAACATCAGTGAGATCCAGGCCCGCGGCGCGCGCACCATCGTCATCGCCGAAGAGGGTGACGAGACGGTGCGGCCGTTCGCCGACGAGCTGATCGAGGTGCCGGCCGTGCCGACGCTGCTGCAGCCGCTGGTGTCCACCGTGCCGCTGCAGGTGCTGGCCGCGGAGATCGCCCGCTCCCGCGGGTACGACGTCGACAAGCCGCGTAACCTGGCGAAGTCCGTCACCGTCGAGTAAGCGGGAGGCCGCTGCCGTGTTGGGGATCTGGACCACGGAACGGATCCGGGCGGCGGAGGACCGGCTGCTGGCCGTCACCCCGGACGGTGAGCTGATGCGCCGCGCCGCCTTCGGGCTGGCCACGCAGGTCGCGGAGCTGCTGGCCGAGACCACCGGGTCGGTGTCCGGACGGCGGGCCGTGCTGCTCGTCGGGTCCGGCAACAACGGTGGTGACGCCCTGTGGGCTGGCGCGTTCCTGCGTCGCCGCGGAGTGGCTGTTTCGGCTGTACTGCTCAAGCCGGAGAAGGCGCACGCGGCGGGATTGGCCGCACTGCGACGTTCCGGTGGCCGGTTGGTGTTGCTCGAGGACAGTCCACAGTGGATCTCGCGGGCTGATGTCGTGGTCGACGGCATCGTCGGCATCTCCGCGAGGGGGCCGCTGCGGCCGGACGCGGCGAAGCTGGTCGAGTCGGTGGAGGCGCCCATCGTCGCGGTGGATCTGCCCAGTGGTGTCGATCCGGATACCGGTGCCGTTGACGGGCCGCACGTCACGGCCACGCGCACGGTCACGTTCGGCGCGCTGAAGCCCGTCCACGCTCTCGCGCCGCAAGAGTGCGGCGAGGTGGTGCTGGTCGACATCGGCTTGCGGCCCTCGTTGGGTGAGCCGGACCTGGAGCAGCTCGAACTGGCGGATGTCGCCGCGGTGTGGCCGACTCCCGGCCCGACGGACGACAAGTACAGCCAGGGCGTCGTCGGCATCGCGGCCGGCTCCGCGACGTACCCGGGCGCGGCGGTGCTCGCCTCGGGCTCGGCGGTGCACGCGACGGCCGGCATGGTCCGCTACGCCGGGCACGCGGCCGAGGTCGTCCGGTCCCGCTGGCCGGAGATCGTCGCGACGGGCTCGGTCACCGACGCCGGGCGGGTGCAGGCCTGGGTGGTCGGGCCGGGCATCGGCACCGGCGCGGACGGCCGTGAGCTGCTGCGCCACGTCCTCGGCCAGGGCGTCCCGGTCTGCGCCGACGCCGACGCCACCACGATCATCGCGCGCGACCCCGACGTGCTCGACGCCCGCGACCCGGACACCCCGCTCGTGCTGACGCCGCACGCGGGGGAGTACGAGCGCCTGATGGGCCGCAAGCCCGGCGCCGACCGGCTCACCGCCGCGCGCGAAGCGGCGAAGAAGTACAACGCCGTGGTCCTGTTGAAGGGGCATTGCACGGTGGTCGCGGCACCGGACGGCCGCGTCTCGGTCAACACCCCGCGCGGCTCCTGGCTCGCCACCGCCGGCTCCGGCGACGTCCTCACCGGCCTGATCGGCTCCCTCCTGGCCGCTCGCGTCGACCCATGGCTGGCGGCGTCGGCGGGGGCACAGGTGCACTCGCTGGCCGGGTCGCTGGCGGCGAAGGGCGCGCCGACTTCGGCGTCGGGGATCGTCGACGCGATTCCTTCGGCGCTGCGGGTGGTCAAGGCTCGTGAGTGGCTATGACGGTTCTAACCGTCAGCAACACTCACGAGCCCTTCCCGGCTGGAAGTTATCGAGTTACCTGTTAACTCCCGGGGCAAAATCTGGTAAGAAGCACGTGTGAGCGGCGACACTCCTGATCAGGCGGCCCCCAGCGGGGTGGCCTGTGCCTAGGACCCGCCCGTCGGATGCCGCCGTCGAGCAGCGGCGGAAAGAGATCCTCGACCACGTCATCGAGGTGCGCGAGGCTCGGATCGACGACCTCACCGCGCGGTTCGGCGTCAGCCTGATGACGATGCACCGCGATCTGGACGACCTGGCCGAGCGGCGGCTCCTGCGCAAGCTCCGCGGCAAGGTCGAGGCCTACCCGGCGCTCACCATGGAGACCGCGAGCCGGTTCTCGCTGCACGAGGGCGAGAAAGAGGCGCTCGCCGAGGCGGCGATCCGGCAGGTGGAGCCCGGGCAGACCGTGTTCGTCGACGATTCCACCACGTTGTTTCCCCTGGTCGAGCGGCTGGCGGAGGTGCCGGGCCTGACCGTGATCACCAACTCCCTGCACGCCGCGCGGTTGCTCGGCAGCGGTGTCGAGGTGGTGCTCGCCGGGGGTCGGTACCACGCCGAGTACGACTCCTGCTCCGGGCCGGACGTGCTGGCGCTGCTCGACCGGACCCGCGCGGACGTCGCGTTCGTGTCCGTCAGCGCCGTCGCCGTCGGGCGGCTGTTCCATCCCGTGCGCGACTACGCCGAGCTGAAGAAGGCCGTGCTGCGCGCCGCGAACCGCAACGTGCTGGTGCTGGACCACTCGAAGTTCGGCCGCACCGCCACGTACGCGCACGGTTCCGTCGGCGACTACGACCTGCTGGTCACCAGCGAGATCACGCCGACCGAGGAGATCGAGGCCGCGCTGAACGAGGGCACGGCCGTGGAGACCGTCGAACACGTCGAGGAGGGGCAGCCCTATGACAGCTGAGCTGGTGGCCGGGGTCGATTCGTCGACCCAGTCGTCGAAGGTGGTGGTCTGCGACGCGCGCACAGGTGAGGTCGTGCGCACCGGCCGCGCGCCGCACCCGGACGGCACCGAGGTGGACCCCGCCGCGTGGTGGACAGCGTTCGGGGAAGCCACGAAGGACGTGCTCGAGGGCGTCCGGGCCATCGGCATCGGCGGTCAGCAGCACGGTCTGGTCACCCTAGACGAGGACGGCGAGGTCGTCCGCCCGGCGTTGCTGTGGAACGACACCCGCTCGGCGCAGGCGGCCAAGGACCTCACCGACGAGCTGGGCGGGCCCGGCGTCTGGACCAAGTCCGTCGGGTCGGTGCCGGTCGCCAGCTTCACCGTCACCAAGCTGCGCTGGCTCGCCGAGCACGAGCCCGAGAACGCCGACCGCGTGGCGCGGGTGCTGCTGCCGCACGACTGGCTGACCTGGCGGCTGCTCGGCCGGCCCGAGACGGCCGTGACCGACCGCGGCGACGCGTCCGGCACCGGCTACTTCTCCCCGACCGAGAACACCTACCGGCTGGACGTGCTGGCCCACGCGTTCGGCGGCCGCACCCCCGAACTGCCCACGGTGCTGGGCCCGGCCGACGTCGCCGGGCACACCGGGAACGGCATGCTGGTTTCCGCGGGCACCGGCGACAACATGGCCGCCGCCCTCGCGCTGGAGCTGGCGCCGGGCGACGCGGTGGTCTCGATCGGCACCAGCGGCACCGTGTTCGGCGTGGCGGAGCAGGGCTCGGCCGACGCGAGCGGCCTGGTCGCCGGGTTCGCCGACGCGACCGGCCGGTTCCTCCCGCTCACCGCGGCGCTGAACGCCGCCCGCGTGCTCACCGCGGGCGCCGCGATGCTGGGCGTGGAGCTGGCCGAGTTCGACCGCCTCGCGCTGGCCGCCGAGCCGGGCGCGGGCGGGCTCACGCTGCTGCCGTACCTCGACGGCGAGCGGACGCCGAACCTGCCGGATGCCACCGGCTCACTGCACGGCCTGACCCGGGCGAACATGAGCCCGGAGAACCTCGCCCGCGCGTGCGTCGAAGGCATGCTGTGCGGTCTGGCCGCCGGCCTCGACGCCGTGCGCGCGCAGGGCCTGGAGGTACGGCGGGTGCTGCTCATCGGCGGCGGCGCGCAGTCCGCGGCCGTGCGGGCCGTGGCGCCGATCGTGTTCGGCGTGCCCGTGGTGATCCCCGAGGTCGGCGAGTACGTCGCCCTCGGCGCCGCGCGGCAGGCCGCCTGGGCGCTGGCCGGCTCCGCCGAGCCGCCCGCCTGGGCGGGACAGGGACCTGGAAACCGGCTCGAGCTGGACGAGCCGACCGGGGCGCAGCGCGCCGCGGGCCACGAGATCCAGCACCGCCACCGCGAAGCACGCCAAGCCGTGCACGGGGTTCCCGCGAAATTCGGAGAGGACTGACCGATGGCCACCATCACTTACGACAAGGCGTCCCGGCGCTACGCCGGGACCGACCGGCCCGCTGTCGACGCGCTCGAGCTGGAGATCGCCGACGGCGAGTTCCTGGTGCTCGTCGGCCCGTCCGGCTCCGGCAAGTCGACCGCCCTGCGCATGCTCGCGGGCCTCGAGGACATCGACGACGGCGCCGTGTGGATCGGCGACCGCGACGTCACCCAGCTGCCGCCGCGCTCGCGTGACATCGCGATGGTCTTCCAGAACTACGCGCTGTACCCGCACATGACCGTGGCGCAGAACATGGGCTTCGCGCTGAAGATCGCGGGCCGCCCGGCGTCGGAGATCAAGCAGAAGGTGCTCGACGCCGCGAAGCTGCTCGACATCGAGGACTACCTCGACCGCAAGCCGAAGGCGCTCTCCGGTGGCCAGCGCCAGCGCGTCGCCATGGGCCGCGCGATCGTGCGCGAGCCGCAGGTGTTCCTGATGGACGAGCCACTGTCCAATCTGGACGCGAAGCTGCGCGTGTCCACCCGCACGCAGATCGCCGCGCTGCAGCGCCGCCTCGGCGTCACCACCGTGTACGTCACGCACGACCAGGTCGAGGCCATGACGATGGGCGACCGCGTCGCGGTGCTGTCCGACGGCCTGCTCCAGCAGTGCGACACCCCGCGCGCGCTGTACGACCACCCGGCGAACGTGTTCGTCGCGGGCTTCATCGGCTCGCCGGCCATGAACCTGGCCTCGGCGAAGCTGACCGCGGACGGCGCCGAGGTCGGCGGCGCGAGCGTGCCGCTCAGCCGCGAGATCGTCAGCGCGGCCGACGGCGACACGATCACCCTGGGCTTCCGTCCGGAGTCGCTCGAGGTGACCACGGACACCGACGGCACCCTGCCGATGAAGGTCGAGCTGGTCGAGGAGCTGGGCTCGGACGCGTACGTCTACGGCAAGCTGGCCGGCGAGGACGCCGCGGGCACGCAGTCCAACGTCGTCGCGCGGGTGGACCCGCGCACACCGCCGAAGATGGGCGACACCCTGCACCTGCGGATCCGTCCCGACGAGCTGCATGTGTTCTCCGGCACTACCGGGCTGCGGCTCCCCTGAGGTCGTGACGTGGGAAACTGGTAGTCGCTATGACTGCCAGTTTCCCGCGGGCCGAGGTCGTGATCGACCTCGACGCCCTGCGCCACAACGTCACCCTGCTGGCCGAGCGCGCCCCGGGCGCCGAGCTGATGGCCGTGGTCAAGGCCGACGCGTACGGCCATGGCGCGCTGCCCGTCGCGCGCGCCGCGATCGACGCCGGGGCCACCTGGCTGGGCACCTGCTCGCTGGGTGAGGCGCTGGACCTGCGCCACGGCGGCATCACCACCCGGCTGCTGAGCTGGCTCGACGTGCCGACCGCCGATTTCGCGCCCGGGATCGAGGCGGACGTCGATCTCGCCGCCAGCTCCGTCGACGAGCTCCGCCGCATCGCGGACGCCGCCGGTCAGGCCGGCAAGCGCGCGCGGGTGCACCTCAAGATCGACACCGGGCTCTCCCGCAACGGCTGCCCGCCCGCCGCGTGGCCGGAGCTGGTCGAGGCCGCGGCCGCCGAGCCGCGGGTGGACGTCGTCGCCATCTGGTCGCACCTGGCCTGCGCGGACGAGCCGGGCCACCCTTCGGTCGACGCGCAGGCGAAGCGCTTCTCGGAGGCGTTCGACATCGCCCGCGCCGCCGGGCTGGAGCCGCTGCGCCACCTGGCCAACTCCGCCGCCGTGCTGACCCGGCCGGACCTGCACTTCGACCTGGTGCGCACCGGCATCGCGATGTACGGGCTCAATCCCGTGCCACAGAAGGAAAACCTGCGCCCGGTGATGTCGTTCCGCTCCGCCGTGGCGCTGACCAAACCGCTGCCCGCCGGCGAGTCCGTCTCTTATGGACACACGTGGACCGCCGAGCGCGACACCACGCTGGCGCTGGTGCCCGTCGGGTACGGGGACGGGGTGCCGCGGTCGCTGTCCGGCAAGATGGACGTCTGGCTGGGCGGGCGGCGCCGTCCGGTGGCCGGGCGGGTGTGCATGGACCAGCTGGTGGTCGACTGCGGTGACGACGTGCCCGCGGTCGGCGACGAGGTCGTCCTGTTCGGCGCCGGCGAGGCCGGGGCGCCCACCGCGCGGGAATGGGCCGACAAACTCGGCACCATCGACTACGAGATCGTGACCTCGATGTACCGGCCGCGCGTGCGCCGGCGGTATCTGGGAGGACCGGCGTGACACCTTCACGGAGACTGTGGGCCATCGTCGGCGGTGTGGGCGCCGTGGCGACCGGCACCGCGGCCGCGGCGCTCGTCGCCGCGCAGCAGCGCAGGCACAGTGAGGACCCGTACGTGGACGAGCGGCTCGGCGAGCTGAAGCCCGACCGCACCTCGACCGTCGCGGCCGAGGACGGCACGCCGCTTTCGGTCGAGGAGATCGATCCGGAGGACGGGGGGACACCGGAGCTGACGGTCGTCGGCGTGCACGGTTTCGCGCTCTCGCGCCGTTGCTGGCATTTCCAGCGCCGGGACCTGGCGACGCTGCGGCTGCCGCGGGTGCGGCAGGTGTACTACGACCACCGCGGCCACGGGCTGTCCGGCCAGGCGTCGGCGGAGACCAGCACCATCGAGCAGCTGGCGCACGACCTCGACAGCGTGCTGCGGGCGATGGTGCCCGAGGGTCCGATCGTCCTCATCGGACACTCCATGGGCGGCATGGTGATCATGGAGCTGGCCGCGGAGCACCCGGAGCTGTTCGAAGACCGCGTGCTCGGCGTCGCGTTCATCGCCACCGCGGCGGGCGAAATCGGCTCGCGCGGGCTGCCGCGGCCGCTGCTGTCCAAGTACAACCCGCTCACGCGCGGCGTCGGCAATCTGGCCGGCTGGCAGCCGGGGCTGGTGGAGTTCGTGCGCGCGGCGGGCGGCCAGCTCACGCGCCAGGCGGTGCGACGGCTGGCGTTCGGCAGCCGCGAGGTCTCGCCGCGGCTGGTCGACTTCATGCTGCAGATGCTGGACCTGACGCCGGTGCGCGGGCTGGTGAACTTCGTCGACACCCTCGGCAGCCACAACCGCTACGCCGCGCTGGCCGGCCTGAAACACGCCGAGGTGCTGGTGATCGGCGGCGACTCCGACCGGTTCACGCCGTTCGCGCACGCCGAGCGCATCGCCGCCGAGCTGCCCGAGGCGGAGCTGGTGCGCGTGCGCGGGGCCGGGCACATGGTGCTGCTGGAGCAGCCCGAGCTGGTCACCAGCCATCTGATCGACCTGTTGCAGCGCTGTTTCGGCAGCGCGGCCCCGAACCGGCGGAACTGGTGGTGGAAACGGTGAGCTTCCTGTTCGCGACCCCCGAGGACACGATGGCGTTCGGCCGGGCGCTGGGCGCGTCGTTGCGCGCGGGCGACCTGGTGCTGCTCGCCGGGCCGCTCGGCGCGGGCAAGACGACGCTGACCCGCGGCATCGCGGACGGCCTCGGCGTCGGCGGGCGGGTCAGCTCGCCGACGTTCGTGCTGGCCCGCGTGCACCCGGCCGGAACCGCGGGCGTGCCGTTGGTCCACGTCGACGCGTACCGGCTGGGCGGCGACCTTTCGCAGCTCGACGACCTCGACCTGGACACGGATCTGGAGCGTTCCGCCGTGGTCGTCGAGTGGGGCGAGGGCACGGCGGACCGCCTGTCGGACGACTACCTGGTCGTCCGCCTCGACCGCCGCGACGACGACGTGCGCGTGGTGGAGCTGGAGCCGCACGGCACCTGGGCCGCACGCCGGCTCGTGAGTGTTTAAGACGGTTCTAACCGTCATAAACACTCACGAGCCCTTTTGCCACCAGTCCAGGACCCGGGTGCCCGACAGCGTGAGCCACTTGGACGGCTCGCCCGCCGGCACGTCGACCTCGAACCACACCCGGCCAGGGTGGCGGCGGCCCTGGAGCCAGCTGCCGTCCGGCTGCCGGGCGGCGCGGATCAGCTCGATCGCCTCGGCCATCCGCGGATCCGGCGGGGTGCCGTCGAACAGCGAGGCCTCGCGGAAGTACTCGGCCGCGTTCAGCACGTTGTAGAACCAGCGGAACGGATACGCGAACCGGTCCACCCAGTCCGCGACCGGTTCACCCGTGGACAGACGGCGGAAAAGCTTACGCTGCAACAGGTATTCCTCGCCGGAGCGACGGGCCTCGCGCGTCGCGTCCGTGCCCCCGGTCGCGATGTCGTACGCGAGCAAGCCCTTGAGCGTGTTCAGTGTCGAGTGGACTGACGAACGCGTTGAGCCCTCGACCCATTCGCAGTTCCAGCCGCCGTCGGGCAGCCGGTGCTCGACGAACCAGTCGACGATGCCGGTGACGTCGGCGCCCAGCCACAGGCCGTTCAGCACCGTCCAGGAGTTGATGCAGCAGTCGACCTCGCCGCCCCAGTACGGCAGGTTGTCGTACTCCCAGCGGCTGTTCTCCGCGATCAGCTCGGCCGTGCGGCGCGCCCGCAGGACCGCGGGGTCGAGGCCCCATTCCCGGAGGGAGTTGAGCGACCAGGTCGTGGCGGTCCACGGCTGGCCGTCCTCGCCGCCGCGGAAGCCCGCCGGGAAAAACGCGCCGCCCGCCCACTGGCCGTCCGGGTCCTGCAGCGCGAGCAGGCGCGCGCCGAAGCCCTCGGTCGCGACCCTGGCCCGCGTCGCCTCCCACACCTCGGGCGGCTCGTGGCGCAGGTCGCGCTCGACCTGCCAGCGCAGCGCCGGGTCCGAGTCGAGAAGCCAGTCGGTCACGACGCCGCTCCGTCCGCCGGCTGGACGATGCCGTTCGCGATGCCCAGCTCCACCAGGTCGGCCGGGCGCAGCCGCAGCCGGTCGGCGATCTCCGGGATCTCGGTCATCGGCCGTTTCAGGATCGCCGCGGCCGCTTCCGGTGACGTGACGGAGAAGTACGCGTCCGGCGCCACCCAGGACGACCCCGGCGCCGCGAAGGCCATCGCGCCGCCCGAACCGCCCTCGCCGATGACCAGCGTGGTGACGGGGACTTCGGCGGTCGCGATCGCCTCGAACAGCTCCGCGATGGCCGCGCCGACGCCGGTCTGCTCCGCGTCCTCGTCGTTGGCCGCGCCCGGGGTGTCGACGAGCGTCAGCACCGGGATGCCCAGCCGGGACGCCAGCCGCACGAGACGGGCCGCCGTGCGGAAGCCCGCCGGGCGCGTAGCGGTGCCGCACTGTGCTGCGTACGCGACCGCGCGGCCGTCTCGCCGTCCGAAGCCGCACAGGACGCCTTCGTCGACACCGCCGGCGCGGTCTCCGTTGATCGTTTCGCGCCAGTCGAAGTAGCTGTTGAGGTACTTCGCGGCGCGGGCGCGGGAAGACGCGCGCGCTGCGCGTACGGCGTCCCAACCCGACTCGGGCGGTTCCACCGTGCCCAATGCCTTAGGCGGCGGAACGGCTTCGGTCGAGCGGGCCGTCAGCAGGAAGAGCCATCGCGCCAACACGTCGGCCAGGTCCTCGGGCTCCACGAGCTGGTCGATCTGGCCCCACTCGTACTTGGCCTCCGCCGTGTACGCCTCCGAAGGCGACGTCGCGGGCCGCACCCGCGAGCCGGCGAAGCCGACCTGAGCCTCCGGCAGCCCGAGCACCACGTCGGCGCTCGCGCCGAGCGTCGCCCAGCCGCCACCCGTCGTCGGGTCGCGCAGCACGGAGATCTGCGCGACGCCGTCTTTCCGCGCTGCCGCCGAAGCCCGCGCGATCCGCTGCAGCTGCGAGAGCGCGCGCATGCCGTGCTGCATGCGGCTGCCGCCGGTCGCGATCAGCGAGACCACGGGCAGCTTCAGCTCGCGGGCCTTGGCGAACGCGGCCTCCACCCGGTCGCCGGTGCGCTGCCCGATCGAGCCGCCGAGGAAGCCGAACTCCCAGGTGATCAGCACCGTTTCGACGTCGCCGACCTTCGCCGTGCCGACGACCACCGACTCGGATTCGCCGCTGCGCTCTTCCGCCGCGGCGCGCGCCACGCCGTAGCCGGGCCAGTCGATCGGGCCGTCCGGGCCGTCAGTGTCCACAGAGGACACCCTCAGTTCCTCGAAGCCGGTCGAAACGGCGGCGATCACCTCACGGGCCGGGGGCCTCATCCCAGCGCCCGCTTCAGGATCTTGCCCATGTCGTTGCGCGGCAACGCTTCCAGGTACCGCACGACTCGTGGCCGCTTGTGCGGCGCCAGCAGTTTCGCGACGTGGTCGGCCAGCTCCTCGGCCGACGGCCGCTCGCCGTCCGGCACGACCCACGCGACGATCCGCTCGCCGAGGTCGTCGTCCGGCTCGCCGGTGACGGCCGCCTCGGCGACGCCGGGATGCTCCAGCAGCGCGTTCTCGATCTCACCCGCGCCGATCTTGTACCCGCCGCTCTTGATCAGGTCGGTGGCCTTGCGGCCGACGATCTTCACGTAGCCGTCGGCATCGCGGGTGGCCATGTCGCCGGTGCGGAACCAGCCGCCGTCGAGCGCGGCGGCCGTGGCGTCCGGCCGGTTCAGGTACTCGGTGAACAGGTTGGGCCCGCGCACCTGGATCTCCCCGACGGTCTCGAGGTCGGTGATCGCCGCGCCGGCTTCGTCGACCAGCCGCAGGTCGACCCCGGACAGCGGGACGCCGACCGTGCCCGGCTTGCGCTCGCCGTCCGCGCGGACGCTGGTGTTCATCAGCGTCTCGGTCATCCCGTAACGCTCCACTACCTGCTGCCCGGTCGCCGCCGTGATCCGCTGGTGGTCGTGCACCGGCAACGCCGCCGAGCCCGAGACCAGCAGCCGCGCGCCACGCAGGGCGGTCGACAAATCGCTGTCATTCGCGACGGTTTCCGCGATCCGGTGATACATCGTCGGGACGCCGAACATCATCGTGGCGCCGTCCGCCAGCTCGCGCGCGACGCCCTCGGTCGAGAACCGGCCGAGGTGGCGCACCGAGCCGCCGCGGCGCAGCGGGCCGAGGATGCCGAGGATCAGGCCGTGCACGTGGAACAGGGGGAGTGCGTGCACGAGGACGTCTGAGGCGCTCCACCCCCACGCGTCCTCCAGCGCGTCGAGCGTCGAGGAGATCGCGCGCCGGGGGAGCACCACGCCCTTGGGCGGGCCGGTGGTGCCGGAGGTGTAGACGATCAGCGCGGGTGACTCCGGGTCGGGCTCGGCTTCCGGCACCGGGCCGTCGCCTTCGAGGGTGACGTCGAGGCGCGGCAATTCGGCCAGGCCCGCGGGCAGCTCGACACCCGGTTCGGCCAGCACCAGCGAGGGTTTGCTGTCGGCGACGATGTGCGCCAGCTCGCGCTCGCCGATCTTCGGGTTCACCGGCACCGCGGGGACCCCCGCGAGCAGCGCGGCGACCACGGCGACACTCGTGGGCAGCGTGGACGTCGCCCACACCGCCACCCGGTCGCCGGGCAGCTCACGCGCCAGCGCGCCGGCGACCGCGCCGAGCTGTGCGTAACTGAGGGCCCGGTCGCCGAAGCGCAAGGCCTCGGTGTCCGAACCGGTGGTGATCGCGGGGAACAGCGGATCGGGCACGTCGAGTACCTCCTGCGTCGCTTCATCGACCGGCGCCTGGCTTCGCACGGTACCGCGCCACGACGTCCGCCACCTGCGACGCGATTCACAGGGTTACGGGGGTTGCCCGTTCAGCCCGGCAGACATGCGCCGCGAGCCTGGTCGTAGGCTTGGACACCGTGTTAGTACTGGCGATCGACACCTCGACCCCGGCCGTGACCGCGGGCATCGTCGCCGTGGACCAGGCGGAGCTGACCACCCGCGGCGACCGCGTGACGGTCGACGCGCGTGCCCACGGCGAGCTCATCACGCCGCACGCCCTCGCCGCCGCCGAAGCGGCCGGTGTGACGCTGCGTGACCTCGACGCGATCGTCTGCGGCGTCGGCCCCGGCCCGTTCACCGGCCTGCGCGCGGGCATGGCGACCGCCGCGGCGCTGTCCCACGCGCTCGGCATCCCCGCGTACCCGGTGTGCAGCCTGGACGCGATCGCCGCTGACGTGGTCAAGACCGAGAGCCCGTTCCTCGTGCTCACCGACGCCCGCCGCCGCGAGGTCTACTGGGCCGCGTACGACGCCGCCGGCGCCCGGGTGGACGGGCCGAACGTCCAGCGTCCGGCCGAGGTCGAGACCACCGTGCGCGTGGCCGCGGGCGACGGCGCGCTGCTGTACGCCGAAGCCGTCGGCGTGACCCCGATCGAGCCGCGGTTCCCGTCGCCGGCCGGGCTGGTCTCCGCGGCGCGCGCGGCCCTGCTGTCCGGCGCGGCGCCCGAGCCGCTGACGCCGCTGTACCTGCGTCGCCCGGATGCCGTCGAGCCCACCGGCCGCAAGCGGGTGACCGCGCCGTGAAGCTCGACCAGCTGCGCCGCAGCGACGTCCGCAGGTGCGCGGAGATCGAGGAGATCCTCTTCCCCGGCGACGACCCGTGGAGCGCCCGCGCGTTCCACTCCGAGCTGGACCAGGGCCACTACTACCTCGCCGCGCGCTCGGACGACGGCACGGAGCTGCTCGGCTACGCGGGCCTCGCCGTCGTCGGGCGGCGCGGGGACTACGAGGCGAGCGTGCACACCATCGGCGTGGTGCCGGAGGCGCAGGGCCAGGGCATCGGCAAGGCGCTGCTGCGCGCGCTGCTGGAGAAGGCCGACGAGCTGAAGGCGCCGGTGTTCCTCGAGGTCCGCACGGACAACGCCACCGCCGTCGGCCTGTACGAGCGGCACGGTTTTCAGAAGCTCGGCGTCCGGAAACGCTACTACCAGCCCTCCGGCGCCGACGCGTTCACCATGGCCCGCCCCGCGCAGGCCCCGGCGCGAGACGAGGTGGCCGGCTGATGTCGCGCATCATCATGGGGATCGAGAGCTCCTGCGACGAGACCGGCGTCGGCCTCGTCCGGCTGTCCGACGACGGCGCGGTCGAGCTGCTCGCGGACGAGGTCGCCTCGAGCGTCGACCAGCACGCGCGCTTCGGCGGCGTGGTGCCGGAGGTCGCGAGCCGCGCGCACCTGGAGGCCATGGTGCCGACGGCCGAGCGGGCGTTCGCGACCGCGGGCCTGAAACTGTCCGATGTGGACGCCATCGCGGTGACCGCCGGGCCGGGCCTGGCTGGTGCGCTGCTGGTGGGCGTCTCGGCGGCGAAGGCGTACTCGGCGGCGCTCGACGTGCCGCTGTACGGCGTGAACCACCTGGCCGGCCACATCGCGGTGGACACGCTGCAGCACGGGCCGCTGCCCTCGCCGGTGCTGGCACTGCTCGTCTCGGGCGGGCACACGCAGTTGCTGCGGGTGGACGACATCGCGTCGAAGATCACCGAGCTGGGGTCCACTGTGGACGACGCGGCGGGGGAGGCCTACGACAAGGTCGCGCGGGTGCTGGACCTGCCGTACCCCGGTGGCCCGCCGATCGACAAGGCCGCCCGTGAGGGCAACCCGTCCGCGATCGCGTTCCCGCGGGGCATGACCGGACCGCGGGACGCGAAGTTCGACTTCTCGTTCTCGGGCCTGAAAACGGCGGTCGCGCGCTGGGTGGAGAACGCCGAGCGGGGCGGCGCCGAGGTCCCGGTGAACGACGTCGCGGCGTCGTTCCAGGAGGCGGTGGCCGACGTGCTGACCGCCAAGGCCGTGCGCGCCGCGAAGGACCAGGGCATCGGCACGCTGGTGATCTCCGGCGGGGTCGCGGCGAACTCCCGGCTGTCCTCGCTGGCGGCGGAGCGCTGTGCCGCCGCGGGCATCGAGCTGCGCGTGCCCCGTCCTCGCCTGTGCACGGACAACGGCGCGATGATCGCGGCGCTGGGCGCGCACGTCGTCGCGGCGGACCGGCCGGTGGCCCCGCTGGACTTCTCGGCCAACCCGGCCCTGCCGGTCGACGTGATCTCGCTCTAGCCGCGCTACGCCCCCGCACACCGGCAAGGCCTCCTTACCCGCGTCCCACGCCGGTAAGGAGGCCTTGACGGACCTCAGCTGCGGGCCTGTTCCAGATCGGGCACGGCCTGCTCCGGCAGGCCGAGCAGCTCCTCGATCGCCGCGCTCGCCAGTTCGGCGGCTTGGCCATCCCCGTAAGGGTTTCCGACCGGGGACGGGCGCAGCTCCCCGCGCAGCAGCCGGCCCGCGGTGGCTGTGATCAGCTCGGTGTCGGTGCCGACGAGCCACGCGCAGCCGGCGTCGATCGCCTCCGCGCGTTCGGTCACCTCGCGCAGCACCAGCACCGGGGTGCCGAACGTCGGGGCCTCCTCCTGGATGCCGCCCGAGTCGGTCAGCACCAGCGACGCCAGCCGCAGCGCCCGGACCAGGTCCGGGTACTCCAGCGGCTCGGTGATGGTCACCCGCGCCCGGCCGCCCAGCTCGCCGACCACCTGCGCGCGCACGGCCGGGTTCGGGTGCACCGGGAACAGCACCTGCACGTCCGGGTGCTCGGCGACGATCCGCCGGACCGCGGCGAGCGTCCGCCCCAGCGGCTCGCCCCACGACTCACGCCGGTGCGAAGTGACCAGCACCAGCCGTCCGCCGGTCTCGGCGATCTCCATCTCCAGCAGGGCCAGCCCCTGGTCGTGGGCCGGCAGGTCGCGGGCCGCGACGGCCAGCACCGCGTCGACCACGGTGTTGCCGGTCATCGCGATCCGCCGCTGGTCGATGCCCTCCGAGAGCAGCGCGGCCACCGCGCTTTCGGTCGGCGCGAGGTGCAGCGACGCGATGCGCGAGACCATCTGGCGCGTGCCCTCCTCGGGGAACGGCGCGGCGAGGTCGTGCGTGCGCAGCCCCGCCTCCAGGTGCACCACGGGAATCCCGAGCCAGAACGCGGCGAGCGCGCCGGCCAGCCCGGTGGTCGTGTCGCCCTGCACCACGATGGCGCCGGGGGAGAACCGCCGCAGCGCCGCGTCGAGCGCCGGCAGCAGACCCGCCACCAGCTCGGCCTGCGTGCCCGAGACCCGCGGCGGGATGTCCAGCCACGCGTCCACGCCGAGGCCGAACGGCACCAGCGCCTGCTCGACCATGCCCTGGTGCTGCCCGCTGTGCACGAGCAGCGGCCGCAGGCCGGGCCGCTGAGCGAGGGCCAGCGTCAGGGGAGCGAGCTTGACCGCTTCCGGCCGGGTGCCGGCCAGCAACATCACGTCCACAGGTTCCACGCTTTCGAGTGTCCCGGAAGTCCCGGGCTGCCGGCGCGCTCGCCGGCAGCCCGGGGTCTTCAGCCTCGCGCCTTGGCGAGGCGCCGATTGCGGCGGTGGGCGGCGATCACCGCGATGGTCCCGAGGACCACCAGCAGCAGGCCGACCGCCAGCCACCAGCCGATGTCGGCACCGGTGGAGGCGAGGGTTCCCACGCTGCCACCGGCGACGCCGACCCCGGCGCCGGGCATCTTGTACATCGGATCACCCCGTACCGTCTCAGGCGCCCGCGCGACGGCGGGAGAAGCGCAGACCCACCGGGATCGCGACGGCTCCGAGCAGGCCGAGGCCCACCCACAGCCCGGGCCCGGACGCGAGCGGCATCGGCGGCGCGGCCGGGCCGCAGGTCGCCGACGAGACGATCACGTCACCCGAGCCGAGCGCGCCGACCGCCCCGCCGAGCAGCTTCAGGTGCAGGGCGTTCACGGTGAGGCTGCCGTCCGGGTTCTTGATCTGCTCGTTGAGGATCAGCGTGGCCACGTTCACCGGCCCGAGCGCGACCTTGATCTGCGTGTTCGGCGCCGGGTTGGCGTCCACCGTGCCCACGCTGCCGAGCTTCGCGTCGGCCAGCGTGCTGCTGCCCTTCACGCCCTCCTGGGTCGCGGTGCAGACCGCTTCGACCGCCTTGACGCTCACGGTGCCGAGCGCCGCCTTGAGCAACGGCAGCCCGACGTCGGCGGTGCTCGCCTTCGCCGTGACCGCGCCGGAGTTGTCGTCCCGGATGGCGGAGCTGGTGATGACCCCCGCCGTGAGGATCCCGGCGGCGTTGGCGTTCGCCACGCTGGCCTTGGTCGGCCCGTTGGTGTTGGACGCGGCCAGCGGTCCGACCTTGACCGCGGACTGCCCGAGCAGTTGGACGTCGACGCTGACGCCGTACGCGGAGCCGTCGCCGGGTGCCGCCGAGGCCGGGGCCGCTCCGGCGAGGGCGACGCACGCCACCACAGCGGCGAGCATTCCGCCCCGTCGCGCGAGGTGTCTTTTCACTGGTCCTCCGATTTTTGTCAGAGCGAGCCGCTGCACGGACGAATCCCGCTGAGCAAAGAGTCGGCACGCCGAATCGGGTATCGGCGAAGGCGGCCGAAAAGGCACACAATTTCCCGGTTCTCACCGTATCGAGTGGTTTCATTGGTGCTTATCTGCAGGTCGAGTGAGCATCACCTGAACGGCCTAGCAAGTTTCTCGCCGAGGGTGCCGAAAGGCGTTTTCAGGGGCTCCACGAAAGGGGGACCCGCCGGGATTCCGGGGTCGGGAGGCTTACGCTGACGCTCGGGGTCCGCTCGTTTCATCGTCGCTTCCGGCTGAGAGGGTCGTCGTGGCAGTAGCGAACACACCTGTACCTGGTAGCACCCGGTTTCCCCTGCGGTTGGCGGTGCTCGCAGTGGTGGCCGTGGGCGTCGGACTGGTGCTGATCGAGCGGGTCTACCGGGAGTTCGAGGTGCAGCTGGCCGGGGCGATACTCCGGGTCATCACCTCTTCGGGTGTTTATGTGGCGGGTAATCGTGAATCCGTTTACTTCGGGTTGACCGGCGCTACTCCATTCGGGTTGCGAATGACTCCGGAATGCTCGTCGGTATTCCTGTTACTGCCACTCCTGCTCGTCACTGCCGTGATGCTCTACTTCCGGCCCGGAAATGCGCGACGACTGTTCTTTTCGTTGGGGATATCCGCGATCGCCGTCATTCTGGTTAATCAGTTACGGATCCTCACCATTGTCGGACTCGTGAACGGGCTGGGCACGGACGAGGGCTACTACTGGGGCCACACCCTGCTCGGCTCCATGGTCAGCGTGTTCGGCGGCGCGGTGTCGCTGGTGCTGTTCGTGTGGCTGGCCACCCGCCGGACCAAGGCCGAGAAGGGCGCCGCCGCGTGAGCGGGGACGGGCTGAAGATCCTGCTCTCGATCACGCAGGCGTTCGCGCTGACCATGAGTGTCGCGTTCATCGTGTACGTCGTGGTGATCGTGGTCCCGTACCTGCGCCGCAAGCCCGCGCCGGTGGGCGATCCGGACGACTTCGAGTGGCACTTCTTCGTGCCGTGCCGCGACGAGCAGGCGGTGATCGGCGAGACCGTGCGCTACCTGCGCGGCACCTTCCGCCGTGCGCACGTCTGGGTCGTCGACGACGACTCCGAGGACCGCACCGCCCGCGTCGTGCGCGCGCTGTGGCGGCGAAACGGCGGCTACGACGAGCATCTGCACTTGGTCGCGCGCACGCGCCCCGAAGCCCGCACGGGCAAGGGCGACGCGCTGAACGCCGCGTACCACGCTCTCGACGAGTGGCTGGACCCGCGCAAGCCCCGCGAGGACGTGGTCGTCGTGGTGGTGGACGCCGACGGCCGGCCGGCCCCGAACTGCCTCGAGGTCTGCGCGGCCGGCCACCTGTTCGGCGACGAGCAGATCGGCGCCGTGCAGCTCGACGTGCGGATGAGCAACGTCCGCACCCGCCCGCCGGGCCGCACCTGGGCTTCGCGCGCATTCGGGCTGAAGCTGGCGCAGCTGCAGGACCTGGAGTTCCGCACGGCGATCGCGGCGATCCAGACCTCGCGCGGCTTCACCGGCACGATCTCGATGGGCGGCAACGGGCAGTTCACTCGCCTGGCCGCGCTGGACTCCATCGCGGGCGACGAGCGCCAGCCGTGGCGCGGCTCGCTGCTGGAGGACTTCGAACTCGGCGTGCACCTGCTGACCGCGGGCTGGCGCACCGGCTTCACGCCGGATTCCCATGTGGCGCAAGAGGGCCTGTACAGCCTGCGGCGGTTCCTGGTGCAGCGCACGCGCTGGGGTCAGGGCACCATGCAGTGCTCCCGTTACCTGCGCCGGATCTGGGACTCACCGCACGTGTCCACTTTGGGCGCCGCGGAGATGATGTACTACCTGGCGCAGCCGTGGATGCAGCTGCTCGGCTCCTTGCTGTACCCGGTGCCGTTCATCCTGCTGCTGGTCGGCACGGCCGGCGACCCGAGCCAGGTCTGGTCCTGGTTCACCGGCGGCGCCTGGATCCTGTTTGTCATCTACGGCTCGTTCGGGCTGCTGCCGTTCATCGTCTGGGGCCCGATCTACCAGCTGAAGTGCTTGCGCAGCAAGAACATCTTCCGCGGCATCGGTATGGGCCTGCTGTACGCGGTGTACATCTACACCTTCTACATCACGTCGTGGCGTGCGCTCCTGCGCCTGGTGCGCGGCCGCAACGGCTGGGCGAAGACCCGCCGCAACACCGAGACGACAGCGGGCGTGAAGGTCGCGCTGGACTCGTGAGTGCCTACGCCGGTTAGAACCGTCATAGGCACTCACGAGGGTCAGAAAGCGGGCAGCAGCAGCACGTCGTTGAGGTTGACGTACTCGATGCGGTGGCCGAACTGGATCTCGACGTACTTCGTCTTGCCCTTCACGACCACGTGCTGGGCCGGGTCGAACGTGGTGGCCGAGTAGTACTCGGAGCCCTCCACGCCGCCGACGGAGTACTTCTGGCCCGCCGCCAGTGTGTACGGCATCGGCGCGAGTGCCTGCACCGGCACGTTCGCCGGGTAGGCCGAGGCCTCCGGGAACGCGCGGCCGTACACCGGGATCGTGGCCAGGCCGGGCCGCGGCGTGGCGACCAGGCCCACAGCGGGCACGGCGGTGCGGGCGCTCGGAGCGTTGCGGAACCAGCCCTTCTGGCCGAGATACCAGATCGCCGTCCAGTCACCCTGCACGCCGGCGACCGCGTACTTCTGCCCGGTCGCCGCGCGGCTGCCGACGTCCGCGACATCCATTGTGGACGGACCGCCGCCCGGGTGCAGGCCGGCGTCGGCGAGCAGCGGTGCGTCCTCGCTCGGCGCGGTGTGCAGCACGACCGCCTCGGAGCCGCGGGCCGCGCACGCGTTGCCGGAGCCGATCTTGTCGCAGCCGGTGAAGATCGGCTGGTTCCCGGCGAACGACGGGTCGATCGTGACCAGCGAGGAGTTCGGCCGGCCGACCGCCTGGAACGGCGCGCCGAGCAGGTCGAAGTAGTGCGACCAGTCCCAGTAGGGCCCCGGGTCCCAGTGCATGCCGGCGATGGTGGCCGGCGTGGTGCCCGGGACGTTGTCGTGGCCGATGATGTGCGCGCGGTCCAGCGGGATGTCGTAGCGCTTCGCGAGGTAGCCGACGAGCTTCGCCGAAGCGCGGTACATCGCTTCGGTGTACCAGGTGCCCTTCGCGGCGAAGCCCTCGTGCTCGATGCCGATCGACTTCGAGTTGATGTACCAGTTGCCCGCGTGCCAGCCGACGTCCTTCGTCGCCACGTGCTGGGCGATCAGGCCGTCGGCGGAGCGCACGGTGTAGTGCCACGCGAGGTAGGCCGGGTCCTGCACCAGCTTCAGCGCGTCGGCCCAGTAGCCCTCGGTGTCGTGGATGACGATGTAGTCGATCTTCTGGCTCTGCGGCCGGTTCGCCTTGTCGTAGTTGCCGTAGTCGCCGCCCGGCAGCTCCTGGTACGGCGCGGGCACCGACTCGCACGCGACGCGCTTGGGGCACTCCGTCGCGGTGGGCGCGTCGGAGCGCAGGCCCAGCCGGCTCGCCTGCGCGCGGTCCGGCGCGAGGCCGGGCGTGGCGGTGAGGGTCAGCTGCTGGCCGTCGTCCGTAGTGCGGGCTTCGCCGGTGGAGATGGTGTCGAAGACCTCGTCGGCGAACGTCTGGGCGGCCGTCACGTCGTCGGACCCGCTGTAACGCGCGATGGCGCCGTACCAGTCCTTCGCGTCCTGGCTGTGGATGCCGAGCTGACGCTGGTAGTCCGCGAGCAGCGCGGCGCCGCCCCGGACGTTCTGCGTCGGGTTCGTGCGCAGGGTGGCGGCGTCGGTGTGCAGCAGCGAGGCCACGGTGTCGACGGTCTGCAGGGTCGGCGGCGGCGCGGCCGGCTCACTCGCCTTGGGCTGCAGCGCCGGTCGGGCCGTGTCCCCGCGCGGGTCCTCGGTGCCCTGGTCGAACTCGGTGCCGGCGACGCCCGCCGTCCGCAGGTCGGTCAGGTGCATCGGGCCGTAACCGGCGGCGGTGCTGGGCGTGCCGGCGTTGTAGTCCCAGCGCGACTCCATGTAGGAAACGCCGAGCAGCACGTCGAGCGGCACGCCGAACTCACTCGCGGCGGCCGCGAAGTCCCGTTGCCGCTGCTGCCCGGACGGCTGAGCCTGCGCCGGCGCCGCGGCGAACAGCCCGGCGCCCAGTGAAACGACGGCGGCCGCCACGGCCAGCCGCCGGGGAAGGGGAGGGAACGACATGGTGTGACCCCCAGGTGTCGGTGTCATTCAGGCAAGACCTAACCAGAAGGCGGCCCACCGAGTAAGGCCTGGTCCGGGTGGATCTGCCGGGTTTACGGGCCGTTTCCCGGGGCCTGGCCGCGGCGCGGGGTCGGCGAGGTTCGGCCGGAGCGCCAGACCGGGGCCCGTACCGATCGGCGGCTGGCGAACGCTCGGCAAAAGATGTACATTTTGTACATGAGCATCGAGATGAACATGACCGACGCTCGTCGCGAACTTCCGGACATCACCAACCGCGCCGAGTATGTCGGTGAGACGACTTACCTGACCAAGCACGGCCGTCGTACTGCCGCCGTGGTACCCGCGGCCAGCGCGGAACTGCTGGAAGACCTTGAGAACTTGATCGACGGAGAGCAGGTGCGGCAGGTCCTGGAAGCGCTGGCCGACGGCGCCGAGAAGACTGTGCCCTATCGCCGTCGCACCGCCCGCCGGGACGGCTGAGTGTCCTACGAGATCCAACTGTCCGGCACCGCTGACAAGTTCCTCGCCAAGCTCAGCCGAGCTCAGCCCAAGGATGCCGCTGCGCTGGAGGACCGGCTCGACGAGCTGGCGGAAGACCCACACCCGCCCGGGTGCCTTCCACTGACCGGGTACCCGGGGGTGCTCCGGGTCCGAGTGGGCAACTATCGGATCTGCTACCGGCTCGAGAACGGCAGATTGCTCGTATTCGTGCTGGTCATCAGTAAGCGCGGTGACGTGTACGAGGTGATCAAGCGGCATCTCGGTCGCTGATCGGCCAGCAGGCCACGCGAGTTCCGCCACGTCGAGTGGACCCTCCTTGCGAAGCTGGCACTCACGTGGCTAGAGTGCTAATCGCACGGCCCGAACACGCCCCGGCACCCGCGACGGCGGGGGTGGTAGGAGCCGTAAGTCATCCTGCCGACGCTTTCGACGACCGTGGAGGTCAACCCGGTGAGCGTGAACATCAAGCCGCTCGAGGACAAGATCGTTGTCCAGACGAGTGAGGCCGAGGAGACGACCGCTTCCGGCCTCGTCATCCCCGACACCGCCAAGGAGAAGCCCCAGGAGGGCAAGGTTCTGGCCGTTGGCCCGGGCCGGATCGACGACAAGGGCAACCGCGTGCCGCTCGACGTGGCCGTGGGCGACGTCGTGATCTACTCCAAGTACGGCGGTACCGAGGTCAAGTACAACGGTGAGGACTACTTGATCCTCTCCGCCCGCGACGTGCTGGCCGTCATCAACTGACGTAGCCAGTCGCAGCGCAATGACGCCCCGGGCCCCGCACAAGCCGGGGGACGGGGCGTTCTTGTGTCCTAAGACACCTGAAAGGTAAGCGGAAAACGCTATGCCCAAGCAGATCAGTTTCGACGAGGACGCTCGTCGCGCGCTGGAGCGCGGGGTGAACAAGCTCGCCGACGCCGTCAAGGTCACCCTCGGCCCGCGCGGTCGCCACGTGGTCCTCGACAAGAAGTTCGGCGGCCCGACCATCACCCTCGACGGCGTGACCGTCGCCCGTGAGATCGAGCTCGACGACCCGTTCGAGAACCTCGGCGCCCAGCTGGCCAAGAACGTGGCCACCAAGACCAACGACGTCGCCGGCGACGGCACCACCACCGCCACGGTGCTGGCCCAGTCGCTGGTCCGCGTCGGCCTCCGCAACGTGGCCGCCGGCGCCAACCCGACCGCGGTCGGCCGCGGCATCGAGGCCGCCGCCGACAAGGTCATCGAGGTCCTCAAGGCCAAGGCCACCCCGGTCAAGGGCCGCGAGAACATCGCCCAGGTCGGCACCGTGACCTCCCGCGACGCCGCGATCGGCCAGCTGCTCGGCGAGGCCGTCGAGCGCGTGGGCGAGGACGGCGTCATCACCATCGAGGAGTCGTCGACCCTGGCGACCGAGCTGGTGATCACCGAGGGCGTGCAGTTCGACAAGGGCTTCCTGTCGGCGCACTTCGCCACCAACCCCGAGGACCAGAAGGCCATCCTCGAGGACGCGTACATCCTGCTCAGCCGCGAGAAGATCTCGTCGCTGGCCGACCTGCTCCCGGTGCTGGAGAAGGTCGTCGAGGCGAAGAAGCCGCTGCTGATCATCGCCGAGGACGTCGACGGCGAAGCGCTGTCCACCCTCGTGGTGAACTCGCTGCGCAAGACCATCACCGCCGTCGCGGTCAAGGCGCCGTTCTTCGGCGACCGCCGCAAGGCGTTCCTGGACGACCTCGCCGTCGTCACCGGTGGTGAGGTCATCTCGGCCGAGATCGGCAGCAAGCTGTCCGAGACCGACCTCGGCTCGCTGGGCCGCGCCCGCCGGATCGTCGTCAGCAAGGACGACACCACGATCGTCGACGGCGGCGGGACCAAGGACGCCCTGGCCGGCCGGACCGCGCAGATCCGCAAGGAGATCGAGAGCACCGACTCCGACTGGGACCGCGAAAAGCTGCAGGAGCGGCTCGCGAAGCTCGGCGGCGGCGTGGCCGTGATCAAGGTCGGCGCGGCCACCGAGACCGAGCTCAACGAGCGCAAGCACCGCATCGAGGACGCGGTGGCGTCCACGAAGGCGGCCGTCGAGGAGGGCATCCTCCCCGGTGGCGGCTCGGCGCTGGTCCACGCGGTCAAGGAGCTCGAGGGCGACCTCGGCCTGACCGGCGACGAGGCCACCGGCGTGCACATCGTGCGCGACGCGCTGACCGCCCCGCTGTTCTGGATCGCGACGAACGCGGGCCACGAGGGCGCGGTCATCGTGAACAAGGTCAAGGAGCAGTCCTGGGGCCAGGGCTTCAACGCCGCCACCGGCGAGCTCACCGACCTGATCGCGGCCGGCATCGTCGACCCGGTCAAGGTGACCCGCTCCGCGGTCGCGAACGCGGCGTCCATCGCCCGGCTCGTGCTCACCACGGAGAGCGCCGTGGTCGAGAAGCCGGCTGAGGAAGAGGACGAAGCGGGCCACGGCCACGGCCACTCGCACTAGTCACTTCTGTTTCACCGCAACGAAAAACGGGGCGGCACTCCCTTCCTAGGGGGTGCCGCCCCGCTTTCGTTTTCACCGGTTCAGGCTATGAAGCCACCGCCGCCCGCGTCGTGACCAGCACGGCGCGGACATGCGCCGCCGAGGTGTGGTCGATGGTCGCGACCTCCAGCTCGTCGATGGTCGCGACGAACTACGCACCGTCACGCCAGAGCGTCCACGATCACCTGGCCGAGGCGCGCGAGGAGACGCGTGAGCTGATCCGCGCGCGCCTTCGCCGGGGGCGTGGAAGACGAAGATCTGTCAGCAGCCGCCGACGTCGAAGGGGCGGCGTCCGAGGTGGACGCCGCCCCTTCCGTGCCCGGCTGAGCTCAGCCGGACATGCTCAGTGCTCGTTTGTCCTGCTTGATCAGGTTTTCCCGCTCCGATTCGGACAGCCCGCCCCAGATGCCGTAGGGCTCGTGCACTGCCAGCGCGTGCCGGCGGCACATCTCCAGTACCGGGCAGCTCAGGCAGACCGCCTTCGCCCTGGCCTCGCGCCGTGCCCTCGCCGGCCCCCGCTCGCCGTCCGGGTGAAAGAAGGACGCGCTGTCCATCCCCCGGCACGACCCCTCCAGCTGCCAGTCCCACATGTCCGCATTGGGGCCGGGGAGCCTGCGCGTGTCTGCCATCCTGACCGCCTCCGTCATCCGGTCGATGCCATTAGCTGCTCTGCTGTGGTGCCGATACTCCATTCGGTGCAACGGCGGTAACGTTAGAAGCGCGCCAATAGTTGTTCAAGGGATCCGGGCCGATTCAGCCGTTAGGCATCCCCCGGATGTGTGAGCAGGGCTTTTGGCTCCGGTTGCCGGGACCGGCCCAGGCCTGGATATTGGGCCGAGTGGGATCCGGGTCGAGCGAAGGAGAGCCCACCCTGCCGGTGGCCTCGGTCGCTCGCCGGCTCGGGGTCGCCCCGTCCACCCTTCGAACCTGGGACCGCCGTTACGGATTGGGCCCCAGCCGGCACACCGACGGCCGTCACCGCAGGTACGGCAGCTCCGACATCGGGCGCCTCGAACTCATGCAGCGCGCGTTGCTCCGGGGCGCGTCGACGGCGGAGGCCGCGCGCTACGCCCTCGACCACATGCCGCGCGCAGTCGTCGACGAACTGCCACCGCCGGCCCCGGCCCAGGTTCCCGACGAGGACGAGGCCCCCGCCCTCGACGGCGACCACGAAGTCCCGTCCCGCCTCGCCCGCAGGCTGAGCACGGCCGCGCTGGCCATGGACGTCGGCGCCGTCCAGCGCATGCTCGCGGACGCGATCGCCGAGCTGGGCGTGCTCGCCGCGTGGTCCGGCGTGATCGACCCGGTGCTGACGGCGCTGGGCGCGCGCTGGCGTGGGGTCAGCGCGGGCGCGGAGGTCGAATACCTGCTGGCCGAGTGCGTGTACGCCTCGCTCGTCCGCGCGACGCCGGTGCTCGACCACCCGCGCAACCAGCGCCCGGTGCTGCTCGGCTGCGTGCCGGAGGAACGGGACAGCACCCCGGTGTACGCGCTGGCGGCCGCGCTGGCGGGCCGCCGGGTCGGAACGCAGCTGTTCGGCGTGCCGCTGCCCGCGGAGGTGCTGGCGGTGGCCGTGCGCCGAAGCGCGCCGGCCGCCGTGGTGCTGTGGGCTCACCGCCGGGCGGCGGCGGACCCGCGCCTGTTCGCGCGCGTTTCCCGTGGCCGTCAGCGCAGCCGCCTGTTCGCCTGCGGCCCCGGCTGGGACCCGGCCACCCTGCCGGACAAGGTGGAACTGCTGGTGGACCTGCCCACGGCCGCGGACCGCGTCGAACACGTCCTGGTGGGTACGAGGGGTTAGGCCGGTCGCCCGGTTCGATCGGCCGTTCGGCGGGCCTTTCGCGGACTTGGCGCGAGTGGTTTCCGAGGGGCGGATTTTGTCGGTGGGACGCGCTAGAAAGAACGGGTGGAGAAACAGACCCTGCGGGCCCTCGCCTTCGGCGACCACCCGCCGCCACCTGAGCCGGTCACGGCGCCGCGGTCGGCCGCGCCGTGGGACCGGCTGCTGGCCGCGGTGGTGCTGGGCGCCCAGGGCCGGTATGCGGCTGCTTCCACGGCCCTGACTGATCTCCGCCGGAGCCGTGACCCGCTGCTGGCGTCGCTGGCCGCTACGACGCTGGCATCGCACCGTCGCCAGCTTGGCGGGCACACCGCTGCTCGGGCCTTGGACGGGGAGGCTTTGGCGCTTCTTACGGCCACCTCCGCGCTGCCGCTCGGCCCCGGCTCCAGCGGCGGCGGTCCTGTTGGCCCCAGCTCCCGTGGGGGGCGTCCTGTTGGCCCCAGCTCCCGCGGCGGCGGCCCGGTTGGCCCCAGCTCCCAGGGGGGCCGTTCTGTCGGTCGCCGCTTGTCCGGCGGTGCCGCTGACAACCCTGCGGCCGCCAACTCCCGCGCTGCGGCCCCCGCTGCCGACCTCGCCGCCGTCGACCGAGGTGCCAACCCTGCCGCTGGTCCTGCGGCTGCCGACCGCGCCGCCACCGATCTCGCTGCCACCAACCCTGCCGCCGGTCCCGCGGCCGTCGACCGCGCCGCCACCAACCGTGCTGCCGCCAACCCCGTCGCTTCCGGCCCGGTTGCCGTCGACGTGGTGGCCGATCGCGGCGCTGACCGTGCTGCCGCCGATCCCGCTGCCGCCCGTGCCGCTGCTGACCCTGCGGCAGCCAACCCGGCCCGGCCCGCCTCAGCCTCCGGCCAGCCCGCCCCAGATCCCGGCACTTCCACCATTTCCGGCACCGCCAATCACCCCACCCCAGATCTCGACTATTCCGATCCTGACGGTCTCGACTACAGCGGCGCCCGGGCCGATGCCCTGCTCGGCCTGGCGGCGGACAACCTCGCGCTGGGCCGGATCGCGGCGGCGCGGCGGCTGGCGGCGCGGGCGGTGGCCGGGGACGGGCGGTGGCGGGCGACCGTCCGGGCCGGGTGGGTCGGGGCCGAGATCGAGCTGGCGGCGGGACGGCCGGCCGAAGCGGTGGCGCCGGCGCGGCGGGCCGCCGAAACCGCGCGGGAACGCGGCGCGCGGCGGCACGTCGTGAAGTCCGACATCGTGCTCGGCGTCGCGCTGTCTGCAGCCGGCGACGCCGGCGATCGGGAAGCCGCGCTGAAGCTTGTCGAAAGCGCCCTCGCCGAGGCCGAGAAATGCGAACTCCATTCACTTATTTGGGTGGCGGCCCGGGTCGCGGCTGATCTCGGGGCTCAACACGCCGAGAAGTATCGATTCAGAGGCCAGGAGGTGTTGCACGCAGTGTTACGACGAGTCGATCCTTGCGTGATGCGTATCGCACACGATTCGCCCTGGGTTCCCACCGGGTCCGGTTGAGCCTCCTGGAAAGGCCGTTCCGGCATCCGGGCTAAGAAACTTCAAAAAAAGCCACCGGATCGTGTCAAGGTTCGAGCTAAAGCGTCCGATAGGGGAAGTGGAATGTCACCCGGCTGCAGGAAGGAAACCCCGTGACGACGGTCTTGATCTGCGACGACCGACGCAGTGTCCGCGAAGGGCTCACCCGCGTGATGTCCGCGGTCCCAGGGGTCAGTCGCATCGACTGCGTAGCGCACGGTGACGAGCTGCTGGCCCGGTACACCCGTCAGCCGGTCGACGTCGTGCTGGTCGGGACGCAACGCGCGGTCCCGACGGGCGTCGAAGCCACGCGCCGGCTCGTCTCCGCGAACCCCCAGGCGAATGTCATCGTCTTCGGCGCCCCGGACGACGCGGGCAGCATCGCCGCGGCGATCGCCGGCGGTGCCCGCGGCTACCTGCGCTGGGACGCCTCGCGGCCCGAGCTGGTCGCCGCACTGGCTCACACGCTCGCCAGCACCTCGGTGCCGGCGCCGCGCCAGCCGTCGGACCCCGGCGTGCAGCTCACCGAGCGCGAGCTGCAGGTCCTGCGCGGCATGAGCCAGGGCAAGAGCAACGGCCAGATCGGCCGCGAGCTCTACCTGTCCGAGGACACGGTGAAGACCCACGCGCGGCGGCTGTTCCGCAAGCTCGGGGTCCGCGACCGGGCTCAGGCGGTGGCCCACGGCTTCCGCCGCGGTCTCGTCTCCTGAGACCGGGCCCCGGGATCTTCCGGGGCTCTTGAGGTAAAGCGCTCTCCAGCGGCTTCGTTCCCGACGCGGTTGCACGGTGACGACGGGCCAGGGCTCGCGCCCTGGCCCGTACCTGTGTTCCGTGTCACGGACGGCGCCGTTGTCCCCACCGCTCGGGCAGGCTTCCGGACTGGTCGCCACCCCGCCCGGGCCGCCTCGCGTACCGCACTGGCCAGCCGTTCGGCCGGCTTGGGCGAATACGCGTGAGCAGCCGGTAAAGCCGGGTTTCCACCGGCGCCGCGAGCGCGGCGCGCCGGGGACCACCTCTGGCGGTTGTCCAGGGGGTCCCCGACGGTACGGTAACTGTCACCGGCGGGCGGGGCAGGATGACCACGCGCCGGATTCTTTGCACGCCTACACGTAACACTGGGACTGTTGTCTGCGATGGCCAATGTGGGGGATGGACTGGATGAGCCAGTCGCCGCTGCTGTCGAGGGAGATCCTCAAGCGGTGGAGCGGCTGCTGGCGGCCATCCGTCCTCTCGTAGTGCGGTATTGCCGCGCTCGGGTTGGCAGGCAGGAGCGTTCGTTCGCTTCTGCGGACGATGTTGCGCAGGAGGTGTGTCTCGCGGTGCTCACGGCATTGCCTTCGTACCGTGACCAGGGGCGGCCTTTCCTCGCGTTCGTCTACGGTATTGCCCAGCACAAGGTGGCCGACGCGCACCGCGCGGCGGCTCGCAACCGGGCTGAGCCGGTCGCCGAAGTCCCCGACGAGGTCGAGGGCGGGGTCGGACCCGAGCAGCGCGCGTTGCAGGGTGAGCTGAACGAGCGGATGTCGCAGTTGTTGCAGGTACTGCCGGACAAGCAACGGGAGATCGTCGTGTTGCGGGTCGTGGTGGGGCTGTCGGCGGAGGAGACCGCGGAGGCCGTCGGTTCGACGCCGGGCGCGGTCCGGGTCGCCCAGCACCGCGCCTTGGCCCGCTTGCGCAAGGTGCTCGCCGCCGAGGAGGTGATCTGAGTGACCGATCGCGACGACGACCGTGACCTGTCGCCATCCACGTGGCCGAGCGGCATGACGGCGTTCGACGCCGAGGCCGACGGTGACCTGTCGGCCATCCAGGCCGACGACGCGCTGCTGGACGCGCTCGGGGGCACGGATCCGGCCATCGCCGACAGCCTCGGCGACCAGGAGCTGAACGCGCTGCTGCTGGCCTGGCGGCGCGACATCGACAGCGAGCCGCTCGCCGAGCTGGTCGACGTCGACACCGCGGTCACCACCGTCCGGACGGCCACGCTGGCGCGCAAGCACTCACAGCGCGGCCGCCGCCGTCGTTTCCTCGTGCCGGTCGCCGCCGCGTGCGCGGCCGCCGCGATCGCCTTCACCGGCACCGGCCTGGCGGCGCGTGACGCACAGCCGGGCGACACCCTCTGGGGCCTCACGAAGGTCCTCTACGCCGACCACGCCCGCTCGGTCGAAGCCGCCGCCACGGTGAAGCTCGACCTGGAGAAGGCGAACATCGCGCTGGCCGACAACCGCCTGTCCGACGCCCGCAAGGCGCTCGACGACGCGCAGGCCGCACTTGGCCAGGTCAGCGACGACGACAACCGCAACCAGCTGATGGAGCAGCACCGCCAGCTGGCGGCGCAGCTCGACGACCCGTCCGCGCCGCACCCGGGCGGGAACCCGGCGAACCCGCCGGCCAATCCGCCGGCGAACAACCCGGGCACCGGCTCGCCGCAGGCCAGCGGTCAGCCCACGCAGCTGCCGGGCACGGGCAGCACGGCGACCCCGCCGCCGGCCACCAGCATCCCGGAGTCGCTGCCGCCCTCGGGCGGCACGACCACGACCCCGCCGCCGCCCACCACGCCGACCGGCGTCACGGGCAGCAACCCGGGCTCGGGCGGCAGCAGCGGCAGCCCGCGCAACGACCCCAGTGGCAGCGGCGCCGAGCAGAACGGGTCTCCGCAAACCCCGTAATTCCGGACGCTTTCGAGAAAGGGCTTCGGCGGATCGATTCCGCCGGGGCCCTTTTTTCGTATGCCGGGCCAGGAAACGGGCACGAAAAAAGGCCTCGGTGAGCAACGTCACCGAGGCCTTCGCCAAGCCGCTACCGGCTCAGTAGGCGCTTTCGTTCGCCGTGACCCCGTCGGCGAAGCCGCGGCAGTAGTCCCAGCTCACGTAGTCGCCCGGGTTGGGATCGAAGGCCGGCTCGTGCGGGCGCATCCGGCCGTCGGCCAGCAGCTGCTCCAGGCTGGCGCGCAGCAGGTGCCAGTCGTGGTAGTGGGGTTCGTCGCATTCGCCGCAGTCCACCACGATGCCCCGCACGCCGCGCGGCTCCAGGAGGGCCTGGTAGACGGCGAGATCGGAGAGGTCGGCCAGCAGCTCGGTGCGTTCGTCCGAGCTGATCGGCTCGTCGAGGTCGTCTTCGGGGTCGAGGAAGGCCCGGGCCGGATCGTCCGGGTCGTCCGCGAACGGATCTGGGGGCAACACATCGTGCGGCACGGCCTGCACGGTACCTGCTCACGCGGTGTCGTCCCCACCCGCCCAGGGCGGGGGTCCGGCCCGGATATCATGAGGGGAAGGCCCAGCCCCGTCGGCCGCTGTCCGCCAGCGGCTTCGCACACCCCTGCCAGGAAGGCCCTTCGCCCGCCATGACCAGCGAAAGCATCACCGCCCCCGTGCCGAGCAAGTTCGCGATGCTCGGCCTGACCTTCGACGACGTGCTGCTGCTGCCTGCCGAGTCCGACGTGGTGCCCAGCGGGGTCGACACCAGCACCCGGCTCACCCGCAACATCACGCTGAACATCCCGCTGGTCTCCGCCGCCATGGACACCGTCACCGAGGGCCGGATGGCGATCGCGATGGCGCGCCAGGGCGGCATCGGCGTGCTCCAGCGCAATCTGCCGATCGACGAGCAGGCCGCGGCCGTCGAGGTGGTGAAGCGCTCGGAGGCCGGCATGGTCACCGACCCGGTCACCTGCTCGCCCGACGACACGCTGGCCGAGGTCGACGCCCTGTGCGCCCGGTTCCGCATCTCCGGCGTGCCGGTCACCGACGCGTCCGGCTCGCTGGTGGGCATCATCACCAACCGCGACATGCGGTTCGAGGTGGACTACACCCGCCTGGTCAGCGAGGTCATGACCAAGGCGCCGCTGGTCACCGCGCAGGTCGGCGTCACCGCGGAGGCGGCGCTGGGGCTGCTGCGCCGGCACAAGATCGAGAAGCTGCCGATCGTCGACGGCGCGGGCAAGCTCCGCGGCCTGATCACGGTCAAGGACTTCGTGAAGACCGAGCAGTACCCGAACGCCACCAAGGACACCGACGGCCGGCTGATCGTCGGCGCCGCCGTCGGCGTGGGCGCGGACGGGCACAAGCGCGCGATGACGCTGGCCGAGGCCGGCGTGGACGTGCTGATGGTGGACACCGCCCACGGCCACTCCCGCGCCGTGGTGGACACCGTGAAGCTGCTGAAGAAGGAGCTGGGCGACACCGTCGACATCGTCGGCGGCAACGTCGCCACCCGCGCGGGCGCGCAGGCGCTGGTGGACGCGGGCGTGGACGGCGTGAAGGTCGGCGTCGGCCCGGGCTCGATCTGCACCACGCGCATCGTCGCGGGGGTCGGCGTCCCGCAGATCTCCGCGATCTACGAGGCCGACCAGGCCTGCCGCCCGGCCGGCGTCCCGGTGATCGGCGACGGCGGCATCCAGTACTCGGGCGACATCGCCAAGGCCATCGCCTCCGGCGCGTCCACCGTGATGCTGGGCAGCCTGCTGGCCGGCACCGCCGAATCGCCCGGCGACCTGATCCTGGTCAACGGCAAGCAGTTCAAGGTCTACCGCGGCATGGGCTCGCTGGGCGCCATGCAGTCGCGCGGCCAGGCGAAGTCGTACTCGAAGGACCGCTACGCGCAGGACGACGTGCTCAACGAGGACAAGCTGGTCCCCGAGGGCATCGAAGGCCGCATCCCGTTCCGCGGCCCGCTGTCGAACGTCGTGCACCAGCTCGTCGGCGGCCTCCGCGCCGGCATGGGCTACGCGGGCGCCGAGACGATCGCGCAGCTGCAGGAAGCGCAGCTGGTGCGGATCACCGCGGCCGGGCTCAAGGAGAGCCACCCGCACGACGTCACGATGACCGTCGAGGCGCCGAACTACACCACGCACTGAGCCGGACTCGTGAGTGTTTAGGACGGTTCTAACCGTCATGAACACTCACGAGCCGCTTTGCTCACCCCGTGCGCAGGTCACCCACGCGGCCTAGCGACAATGGAGGCCGTTGTCGTCGGTGCGGAGAAGGGACTTCACGTGCGGGAACTGGTCGAGATCGGCATGGGCCGCACCGCGCGGCGGGCGTATGACCTCGATGACGTGGAGATCGTCCCGTCGCGGCGGACGCGGTCGTCCTCGGTGGTGTCCACCGCCTGGCAGATCGACGCCTACCGCTTCGACCTGCCGTTGGTGACGCACCCGACCGACGCCATCGTGTCGCCGGGCACGGCCGTCGCGATCGGCGAGCTGGGCGGGCTGGGCGTGCTGAACGCCGAGGGCCTCTGGGCCCGGCACCCGAACGTCGAGGACGCCATCTTCCGGCTGGTCCGCGCGGCCGAGGACGGCGAGGACCCGACGGCGGTCGTGCGCGAGCTGCAGGACCTGCACTCGGCGCCGGTCCGGCTCGACCTGCTCACCGAGGCCATCAAGACCATCCGCGAGTCCGGGGTCACCGTCGCCGCGCGCGTCAGCCCGCAGCACGCCGCCGAGCTGACGCCGGACCTGCTCGCGGCGGGCGTCGAGATCCTGGTCGTGCAGGGCACGATCATCTCCGCCGAGCACGTCGAGCGCGAGGCCGAGCCGCTGAACCTCAAGGACTTCATCGGACGGCTGGACGTGCCCGTGATCGCCGGCGGCGTGAGCGACTACCGCACGGCCATGCACCTGATGCGCACCGGCGCGGCGGGCGTGATCGTCGGCCACGGCTACACCCCGGGCGTCACCAGCACCGACCGCGTGCTCGGCATCGGCGTCCCGATGGCCACCGCGGTGGTCGACGCGGCCGCCGCGCGCCGCGACTACCTGGACGAGACGGGCGGGCGCTACGTCCACGTGCTCGCCGACGGCGGCATGACCACCTCGGGCGACATCGCGAAGGCCATCGCCTGCGGCGCGGACGCGGTGATGCTCGGCGCCCCGCTCGCCACCGCCAGTGACGCCCCGGGCCAGGGCCTGTACTGGACGGCCGCCGCGGCCCACCCGTCGCTGCCGCGCTCGCGCGTGGTCGCCGGGCCGGACTCGGACTACGCGGTCGACCTGAAGACCCTGCTCTTCGGCCCGTCCTCGGACGCCGAGGGCGTGGTGAACCTGTTCGGCGCCCTGCGCCGCGCGATGGCGAAGGCCGGGTACTCGGACCTGAAGGAGTTCCAGCGCGTCGGGCTGACCGTGCGCCGCTGACCCGACCGAGTGCCCTGAAGGCCACCATGAGGGCATTTAGGTCCCTCATGGTGGCCTTCAGGGCCTCAGCGGGGCGGGGGTGACCCGCGGGTAACTTACGTCTGGTCAGAAGGACATCCCGGGGTTACCCTCGAACCTGTGACTGCCAGTAACACCACCACAGTGACGGGCAGCCCCGACTACGACGTCGTAGTCGTGGGCTCGGGGTTCGGGGGCAGCGTCGCGGCGCTGCGGCTGACCGAGAAGGGCTATCGCGTCGCGGTGGTCGAGGCCGGGCGGCGGTTCGCGGACGACGAGTTCGCCAAGACCTCCTGGGACCTCAAGCGCTACCTCTGGGCGCCGCAGCTCGGCTGTTACGGCATCCAGCGCGTGCACATGCTCTCGGACGTGATGGTGCTGGCGGGCGCGGGCGTCGGCGGCGGTTCGCTGGTCTACGCGAACACGCTGTACCGCCCGCTCAAGCCGTTTTACGCCGACCGGCAGTGGTCGCACATCACCGACTGGGAGTCGGAGCTGGCGCCGCACTACGACCAGGCCAGCCGGATGCTCGGGGTGGTCACGAACCCGACCGTCACGCCGTCCGACGTGGTGATGCGCAAGGTCGCCGAGGACATGGGCGTCGGCGACTCGTTCCACGCGACGCCGGTGGGCGTGTACTTCGGCAAGCCCGGTGAGAGCGTGAAGGACCCGTTCTTCGGCGGCGCCGGCCCGGACCGCGTCGGCTGCACCGAGTGCGGCGCCTGCATGACCGGCTGCCGCGTCGGCGCGAAGAACACGCTGGTCAAGAACTACCTGTACCTCGCGGAGCAGGACGGCGCGAAGGTCATCCCGCTCACCACGGTCACCTCCGTGAGCCCGGTCGGCGACGGCTACCACGTCACGCTGCAGAAGACCGGGACCCGCTCGAAGCGCTTCCGCACCACGATCACCGCCGGCCAGGTGGTGTTCGCGGCGGGCACCTGGGGCACGCAGAACCTGTTGCACCGCATGAAGGACACCGGCGCGCTGCCGAAGCTGTCGCGCCGCCTCGGCGAGCTGACGCGCACGAACTCCGAGGCCATCATCGGCGCCGCGCGCACCGAGGTCGACGAGAGCCGGAACTTCAGCCGCGGCGTCGCCATCACCTCGTCCATCCACCCGGACGAGAACACGCACATCGAGCCGGTGCGGTACGGCAAGGGCAGCAACGCGATGAGCCTGCTGCAGAGCATCGCGACCGACGGGGCCTCGCCGGTGCCACGCTGGCGCCAGGCCGTCACCTTCATGGCCAAGCACCCGATCCAGTCGGCCAAGCTGCTCAACGGCTACCGCTGGAGCGAGCGGACGGTGATCCTGCTGGTGATGCAGAGCCTGGACAACTCCATCACCACCTACACCAAGCGCGGCCTGTTCGGGCGGCGCAAGTACACCTCGAAACAGGGCCACGGCGAGCCGAACCCGAGCTTCATCCCGGCCGGGCACGAGGCGAACGAGCGCACGGCCGAGCACATCGGCGGGCTCGCGGGCGGCACCTGGGGCGAGATCTTCGACATCCCGCTCACCGCTCACTTCATCGGCGGTGTGCCGATCGGCGACAGTGCCGAGGCCGGCGTGATCGACCCGTACCACCGCGTTTTCGGCTACCCCGGACTGTCCGTTGTGGACGGATCGGCGATCACCGCGAACCTCGGCGTGAACCCGTCGCTGACCATCGCGGCGCAGGCCGAGCGGGCGTTCTCCTTCTGGCCCAACAAGGGCGAGGCCGATGGACGCCCGGCGCAGGAGGCGGCGTACGCGCGGCTGGACCCGGTGGCTCCCAAGAACCCGGCGGTTCCTTCCGGCGCCCCTGCCGCGCTGCGCCGATAAGCCCTACGATCGCCGGGTGAGCGAAACGGCGGCGGTGGCCCGCATCCGGGACCTGCAGGACGAGTGGGCGCTCGCCGTCGGCGCGCTGGACGAGGCCGCGGTGCGGGCGCCTAGCGCGTTGCCCGGCTGGTCGCGCGCCCACCTGCTGACGCACCTCGCGCGGAATGCCGATGCCGTCGTCAACCTGCTGACCTGGGCCGAAACCGGCGTCGAGCACCCGATGTACGGCCCGGGCACGGCCCGCGACGACGACATCGAGGCCGGCGCGGCCCGCGGCACCGCGGAGATCCTGGCCGACTTCGTCGCTTCGGGGGAGCGGCTGGTGGAGTTCGCTTCGGCGTTGCCGGACCGCGTCTGGACGGCCCCGGTCCGCGCCCGCTTCGGCCAGCGGATCACCGGCGCGAACGCAGTGACGCTGCGGCTGGCGGAGACCACCATCCACCTCGTCGACCTGGACCGCGGCCACGATTTCGCCGCGTCCACAACGTTGCTGGGCCCGTTCCTCGGCGACGTCGTCGAGAACATGATCGGCATGTACGGCGGCGACCTCCCGGCCCGCCGCCTGGCCACCACCGACGGCGCCCACAGCTGGACGATGGGCGACGGCTCCGGCGGCACGGTCACCGGCCGTCCCGGCGACCTGCTGGCCTGGGTTTCCGGCCGGGCCGACGGCTCCGCGCTGAGTGGACCGGTGCCGGACCTCAGGTCGTTGATCTGAGCGGGCCCGGGCGCTCGGCAAGGCGCTGCACCTGACGAAAGCAGCCACCTGACCTGCCCGCCACCACCCGGCCAGGCGACGGAGCGCAACCGCCACCGTGCCCCGGACGTCATTGATTACATGACTTCAGTGGGGAGAAGGACGTTCCTGCGGGCGGCCGGGCTGACGGCGGTCGGCGCGGTGGCCGCGGCGTGCGGGCCGGGCAAGAGCAGCCCGCCGGCCGCGCCGAGCAGCAGCCCCACGCCGTCGTCACCGCCGCCGACCAGCGCCAAGCCGACCGGGCCGCCGGACTGGAACGCGTTGCGGAGCAAGCTCAGCGGCGATCTCCTGCTGTCGGGCGACGGCCAGTTCGCCACCGCCAAGCGCGCGTTCAACCCGCTGTTCGACGGCCACAGCCCGGCCGCCGTCGCGAAGATCGGCAAGCCCGAGGACGTGCAGGCCTGCCTCGCCGCGGCCGCGGGACGGCTCCCGATCGCCGCGCGCAGCGGCGGCCACAGCTACGCGGGCTACTCGGTGCCGGACAGCGGGCTGGTGCTCGACGTCGGCGCACTGTCCCAAGTGGACGTCCAGGGCGACCGGGTGACGATCGGCGCGGGCGCGCGGCTCACGGACGTCTACGCGGCGCTGGCCAAGGCCGGCCGGTGCCTGCCCGCCGGCTCCTGCCCGACCGTCGGCATCGCCGGGCTCACCCTCGGCGGCGGGATCGGCGTGCTGGCCCGCAAATACGGGCTGACCTGCGACCACCTCGCCGCCGCGCAGGTGGTGACCGCGGACGGCAAACTGTGCACGGCCGACGCCGACACCGAGCCGGACCTGTTCTGGGCCCTGCGCGGCGGCGGTGGCGGCAACTTCGGCGTGGTCACCTCGTTCACGTTCACCACCGATCCGGCGCCGGACATCACCGTTTTCTCACTGCACTTCCCGGGCGGGGCCGCGGCCGACACGCTGGACGCCTGGCAGCGGTGGCTGCCGACCACGCCGCCCGAGCTGTGGTCGAACATCGTCGTGTCGGGTGGTTCGCCGGTGCAGTGCCGGATCGGCGGCGCGTTCGTCGGGAGTTCCTCCGCGCTCACGGCACTGCTGGCCAAGCTGGAAGCCACCCCGTCGAGCCGAACCATGAAACCCCTGAGCTACGCCGGCGCGATGCAGTATTTCTCCGGCAGCTCCAGCCGGCAGACCTTCGTGGCTTCGTCGCGGATCATCACCGACCCGGTGGCCGGGGCGAAGGTGAGCGACCTCGCCTCCGGCCACCAGGGCATGGACCTGCTGATCGACGGCCTCGGCGGCGCGGTCGCGAACCTGGCGCCGACGGACACCGCGTTCTGGCACCGCAAGGCGCTGGCCAGTGTGCAGGTCTACGCGCCGGCGACGGCCGGGAACCGCTCGTCCGTCGCGAAGTCGGTGTCCACTGTGGTCGGTGGGCTGGCCGACGCGGGCGCGGGCGGCGGCTACGTCAACTACATCGACCCGGACCTGCCGGACTGGAAGACCGCGTACTACGGGGACAACGCCGCCCGGCTCGGGCAGGTCGCGAAGACCTACGACCCGGACGGCGTGTTCAAGTTCGCCCAATCCTTGTGACGCCTCAGAGATCGACCCCGGTGAAGACCGTCACGCGTTCCTCGGTGAAGTCGTTCATCGCCGACAGCACGCCTTCACGGCCGACGCCGGAGCCCTTCACCCCGCCGTACGGCATCTGGTCGGCCCGGTAGGACGGCACGTCGCCGATGATCACGCCGCCGACCTCCAGCTCGGCCGAGGCGTGGAAGGCGAGCTGGACGTCGCTGGTGAAGACGCCGGCCTGCAGCCCGTAGGCCGAGGCGTTGACGGCGGCGAACGCCTCGTCCACACCGTCCACAACGGACACCGCGAGCACCGGCCCGAAGACCTCCTCGGCCCAGGCCTTCGCCTCCGGCGGGACGTCGGTGAGCAGGGTCGGGGCCACCGTCGCGCCTTCGCGGGTGCCGCCGGTGAGCACCTTCGCGCCCGCGGCCACCGCTTCATCGACCCACGCGACGATCCGCTCGGCGGCGGCCTCGTCGACCACCGGCCCGACGTCGGTGTTGCGGTCGTACGGGTCGCCGGTCTGCTGCGCCTCGACGGCCTCCACCAGCGCGGGCACGAACTCGCCGGCGATCGCGGCGTCCACGATCACCCGCTGCACCGCGATGCAGGACTGGCCGGCCTGGTAGTTGCCGAAGGTGGCGATGCGGTGCGCGGCGCCCTCGGGGTCCGGCCAGTCGCGCAGGACCACGGCCGCGGCGTTGCCGCCCAGCTCCAGCACCACGTGCTTGCGCGGCGCGGCGTCCGCGATCGACCAGCCGACCGGGCCGGAGCCGGTGAACGACACCACGGGCAGCCGGGGGTCGGCGACCAGCGCCTGCGTCTCGGCGTTGCCCAGCGGCAGCACGGAGAACGCGCCCTCGGGCAGCTCGGTCTCGCCCAGGATCTCGCCGAGGACCAGCGCGGACAGCGGGGTGCGCGGCGCGGGCTTGACGATGATCGGCGCGCCGACCGCCAGCGCCGGCGCCACCTTGTGCGCCACCAGGTTCAGCGGGAAGTTGAACGGCGCGATGCCCAGCACCGGCCCGCGGGGCACCCGCCGCGTGAGCGCGAGGCGGGCGTCGCCGGCCGGGTCGCTGTCGAGCCGCTGGACGTCGCCGGTGAAGCGGCGGGCCTCCTCGGCGGCGATGCGGAACACCGACACCGCGCGGCTCACCTCGGCTTCGGCCCACTTCAGCGGCTTGCCGTTTTCGGCGGTGATGATCTCGGCGATCTCTTCGGCGCGCGCCTGCAAACCGCGGGAGACGTGTTCGAGCGCTGTGGCGCGGACGTGCGCGGGGCTGTGGCGGAACTCCTTCGCCACGCCGGCCGCGGCGGCCACCGCGCGCTCGGTCTGCTCGGGTCCGGGCACAGCGACGGTCGCGACCTCACTGCCGTCGTACGGGTGGTGCACCGTCAGCGTGGCGACGCCTGGTTCGGGCCGCCCGGCGATCCACGACGGCCGCGGGTCCGGGGTGATCATGTCCATACGCACCAAGGTATTCGGGCCGGGGCCCGGCCGGGCGGACCCCCACCCGTCCGGGGCAACGAGCGCGTCGCCCCGGACGGCGGCGTCACGGCTTGACGAGCACCTTCAGCGCCTCGCGGTCGGCCATCGCGCGGTAGCCCGCGGGCACCTCGGACAGGCCGATGGTGCGGTCGAAGACGCGGCCGGGCTGGTAGCGGCCCTCCAGGACGTCGGGCAGCAGCTCCGGGATGTACTGCCGCGCCGGGGCGACGCCGCCGGTGATGGTGATGTTGTTGACGAAGACCGGGCGGCCGATCGGGCCGTCGGCGTACTGCGGCACGCCGACGCGGCTCAGCGCGCCGCCCGGGCGCACCACGCCGAGGCCCATCTCGAACGCCGGCTTCGTGCCGACGCACTCCAGCACGGTGTGCGTGCCGCGGCCGCCGGTCAGCTCGCGGACCAGCGCGATGCCCTCCTCGCCGCGCTCGGCGACCACGTCCGTCGCGCCGAACTCGCGGCCCAGCGCGGTGCGCTGCTCGTGCCGTCCCATGAGGACGATCCGCTCGGCGCCCAGCCGGTGCGCGGCCAGGACCGCGGACAGGCCAACGGCGCCGTCGCCGATCACCGTGACGGTCTTGCCCTTGGTCACACCCGCGGTGACGGCGGCGTGGTGGCCGGTGGAGAAGACGTCCGAGAGCGTGAGCATCGACGCCAGCAGATCGTCGTCCTCGGTGTGCGGCAGCTGCACGAGCGTGCCGTCGGCCAGCGGCACGCGCACGATCTCGCCCTGCCCGCCGTCAACGCCGGGCTCGCCCCAGTTACCGCCGTTCAGGCACGAGGTCTGCAGGCCCTCCTGGCAGAACTCACAGGTGTTGTCGGAGTACTTGAACGGCGCGACGACGAGGTCACCCTTGCGCACGCTCGTCACGTCCGCGCCGGTTTCCTCGACGACGCCGAGGAACTCGTGGCCGATCGGCCGGCCCTGCTCCTGCGCCGGCATGCTGCCGTACGGCCAGAGGTCGCTGCCGCAGATGCAGGACCGGACCACGCGGACCACGGCGTCCGTCGGCTCGACCAGCTTCGGGTCGGGCACCGTCTCCACGCGGACATCGCCGGCACCGTAGATGAGAGTCGCTCGCATGAAGGTCCTTTCCGTGGTTCGGCTTCACCCTCTTGTTAGTCGATCCGGCCGCGATTCATTCCACGTGACGCATGCCGTGGGCGAGTGATGACAAATGTCCGGGGTATGTCGCGGCGGCCGGACCTACCGTTCCGAGCATGAACACATCGGCGACATCGCGCTGGCACGAGAACCCGTTCGTGGCCGTCTTCGACCGCATCGGCACGCAGCGCAAGCCGGTGCTCACCGTGACCGTTGCCGTGGTCACCGCCGTGGCGCTCATCGCCCAGCTGGTGCACCCCGCGTTGCTCGACCAGTTTCGCCGCGACGGCGCAGCCATCGACGCCGGCCAGTGGTGGCGGCTGGTCACCGGCATGTTCTTCCAGGACGGCAAGCTGCTCGGCGGGCTGTTCAACCTGGTCGCCCTGGTCGTGGCCGGCACGCTGGCCGAGCGTTATTTCGGCCGGACGCGGTGGTTTGTCCTGTATTTCGGCTGCGGCCTGTTCGGGCAGTTCTTGAGCTACGTCTGGCTGCAGCCGGTCGGGGCAGGGAACTCGATGTGCGTCGCGGGGCTGATCGGGGCGCTCGCCGTCGCGCTGCTGCGGGCGCCGGCGCGGCACGGGGTGGAACTGCCGAGGCCGGTCTTCGTCGCGTCGCTGCTGGTGCTTCCGCTCGCGGTGCTCGACACGCTGCTGCACGACAACCACGGGATGCCGGCGCTGCTGGGGATGGCGCTGGGCTTCCTGCTCCTGCCGAAGGCGTCCGTCAAGGCCTCCTTGACCGCGTCGGACGCGGGTAAGGAGGCCTTGACGGACCAAGGGTGATGACGGGGGTAGGGCGGTCCGGCCCGTTCGCCGAGGGGGCGAGCGGGCCGGACCGCCTTTTTCACCTCAGTGATTACGTCAGCGGACCGGCCGGTTGCGGTAGAGGTCGCGCAGCAGCAGGATCTCCGCGCCGTGGTGGATCGCCTCGCGGTTGATGTGCAGGACCAGCATGGCCATCGGCGATTCCGCGTACGGGCCCTCCGCCGGTCCGACCGGGCGCTCCAGTGCGTCGGCGTCCAGGCCGCGGACGCCGGAGCTCCAGGAGGCGTAGGCGTCGTCGAGCTGCTTGACGCCCTCGGCCGCGGTCCCGGCGTACGGGTACGAGCCGTAGGTCATCGGCGGGCCGCCGAAGTGCGAGGCCGCGCGCATGCCGAACACCCCGACGGTGATGTGGGCCATCCGCCAGGCGATCGTCGTCACCGGGGGCGGCTCCGGCGCGGGGTCGGTGTAGTCGATGGTGAAATCCGCGGAGCCCCACTCGTCCGGTCCCGTCCGCGGGCGCACGGTCCAGCAGCCGTCGACGGGCTGCCACAGGTACTCCTCGTCGGTCAGCCCGTCCAGGTGCGGGCGCACGTGGTTAGACCAGTGCCAGTCGAGCTGTTCGTGCAGTTCGGTGGTCCAATCGATAGCCATGCGGGCACCGTAGGCCCGATCAAGGACAGCTCGCGTCCTCGTTCATGGGGCAGCGGCGGCGTGACCGGGCCCACCTGGGACGATGGGGGGACAAAGCGCTCACCGCCTGGAGGTCTTAGGTGCCCAGTCCCACCGGTCCGGTACTCGTCATGGACTTCGGGGCGCAGTACGCGCAGCTGATCGCCCGCCGCGTGCGGGAGGCCCAGGTCTACTCCGAGGTCGTGCCGTCGAGCGCGACCGCCCAGGAGCTGCTGGCCAAGAACCCGTCCGCGATCATCCTGTCCGGCGGCCCGTCGAGCGTCTACGCCGAGGGCGCGCCCGGCATGGACCCTGCGCTCGTCGAGGCCGGCGTGCCGATCCTCGGCATCTGCTACGGCCACCAACTGCTCGCGCGGGCGCTGGGCGGGGTCGTGGAGCCCACCGGCGTCCGCGAGTTCGGCCGCACCGACGTGCGGATGGTCGGTGAGGGCGGGGTGCTCCACACCGGCCTGCCCGCGCACCAGACGGCGTGGATGAGCCACAACGACAGCGTCACCAAGGCGCCCGAGGGCTCCGTGGTCACCGCTTCCTCCGACGGCGCGGCGGTGGCCGGCTTCGAGGACGTCGAGCGGCGCTTCGCCGGCGTGCAGTACCACCCGGAGGTGGCGCACTCGCCGCACGGGCAGGAGGTGCTGCGCCGGTTCCTGCGCGAGATCGCGGGCATCAGCCCGCAGTGGACCACGACGTCCATTGTGGACGAACAGGTCCGGCGGATCGCTGAGCAGGTGGGCGACGGGCGGGCGATCTGCGGCCTTTCCGGCGGGGTGGACTCGGCCGTCGCCGCGGCGCTGGTGCAGCGCGCGATCGGCGACCGGCTGACCTGTGTGTTCGTCGACCACGGCCTGCTGCGGGCCGGCGAGCGGACGCAGGTGGAGCGCGACTTCGTCAACGCCACGGGCGTCAAGCTCGTCACCGTGGACGCGCGCGACCGGTTCCTCGACGCGCTCGCCGGGGTCACCGACCCCGAGCAGAAGCGCAAGATCATCGGGCGCGAGTTCATCCGTGTGTTCGAGCAGGCGGAGCGCGACCTCAAGGCGCAGGGCGACTTCAAGTTCCTCGTGCAGGGCACGCTGTACCCGGACGTGGTCGAGTCCGGCGGCGGCGAGGGCACGGCGAACATCAAGAGCCACCACAACGTCGGCGGCCTGCCCGACGACCTGCAGTTCGAGCTGGTCGAACCGCTGCGCCTGCTGTTCAAGGACGAGGTGCGGCGCGTGGGCCTGGAGCTGGGCCTGCCGGAGACGATCGTGCAGCGCCAGCCGTTCCCCGGCCCCGGTCTCGGCATCCGGATCATCGGCGCGGTCGACGCCTCAAGGCTCGAAACGCTGCGGGCGGCCGACGCCATCGCCCGCGAGGAACTCACGGCCGCGGGCCTGGACCAGGAGATCTGGCAGTGCCCCGTGGTGCTGCTGGCGGACGTGCGCAGCGTCGGCGTGCAGGGCGACGGCCGGACCTACGGACACCCGATCGTGCTGCGCCCGGTGTCCTCGGAAGACGCCATGACCGCCGACTGGACCCGCCTGCCGTACGAGGTGCTGGAGCGGATCTCGACGCGCATCACCAACGAGGTGGCCGAGGTCAACCGCGTGGTGCTGGACGTGACGAGCAAGCCGCCGGGCACCATCGAGTGGGAGTGACCGATGTGGATCGTGGGGGCGCTGCCGATCGTCGCCGCGGTGGCCGGGTTCGTCAGGGCTGCGGGCGACCAAGAGCGAGCTGCACGCGATGATCGCCCGCGGAGACACTGAGTTTCCCCGAGCTGGAGGACCTGCGCCGGGTCTCCGATGAGCTGGGCGGTCGCGGCGGGTCCCGCAAGGTCACCGAGGTGGTCGGCGCCGCACACCCGCGTCCCGAAGGGCCGCTGACCGCGGAGGTCAGCAAAACGCCGTTCGCGTGGTACCGCTACCAGTTCGAACGCGAGTACGAGCACGTTGTGTACCGCGACGCCCGGCGCCGCCGGGCCAAGCGCACCGAGAAGGTCGCCGACCACACCTCGAACGAGGGTTACGCGCTGATCGACGAGCGGGGCCGGACCATCGGGGTCGCGCCGGACGGGACCCGGCCCGAGGCCGTCGAGCAGACGGTGAACCGGTTCGAGCCCTACCGCGGCGGCGACCAGTCGTTCGAGCTGTTCGGCCTCCGGGTACCGGCGATGTTCGGCGGCAACCAGGACTCGACCATCGGCTATCGCTACCGGGAATGGCTCATCCGGCCGGGCACGCGCGCCGCTACGTCCTTGGCGAGGCGCACGACGCCGCCGGCCCGCTGGTGATCGGGAAACCCCAGTCGGGCGGGCACTCATCGTGGCGAAAACCGAGGATGAGCTGCGGGCCGACCGGACTCGTCGCCACAAGTTCCTCGCGGCGGGGTGCTGATCGCGTTCTTCGCGGGAATCACAGTAATCGTGGTCGGGATCACCAGGTAAGGCTGCGCCTGATCCAACCCTGAGCCGAACATCAGGGACCATCCCCGATGTGGCCGGCGCGCGCGTCGAGCATGCTTTTCGGTATGAGTGGTGCGAACGAGGCGCGGGCTCCGAAGACGAATCCGCTCAACGGGTTCGAGGAGACCGTCAAGGATTTCTGGGCCAGCAGGCCCCGGCGGCCGCATGGGGGCCGGAAGGTGGCCGGGGTCGCGGCGGGGCTGGGGCAGCGGTACGGGATCGATCCCGTCGTGATCCGGGTGGCGCTGGTGGCGGCGACCGTGTTCGGCGGGTTCGGGCTGGTGTTCTACCTGCTGGGCTGGCTGTTCTTCCCGAGCGAGGGCGACGACGTGTCGGGCTTCGAGTCGATGATCGGGCGGGGGCGCTCGTCGATGACCACGGCGTTCACCGTGGTGCTGTGCGTGGCCCTGATCCCGGTGGTCGGCTGGACCTTCGGCGGCGGCTGGTTCGGCACCAGCGGCGGCTGGTTCGACGGCGGCGGGCTGATCGGCCTCGCGCTGCTCTCCATCGGCCTCTACTTCCTGCACCGCAGCCGCGGCCAGTACAACCGCCCGGCCCCCGTCGTCCCTTATGCGACGGCGCAGGCCGCGACCGGAACCGGAGCGTTCACGATGACCGACACCACCACCGCGACCGGCACGGCCGCGCCGGACTGGGACCCGCTCGCGGCCTCCCCCGGGGGCTGGGACCTGCCCGACCCGGCGGCACCGCCGCCCCCGCCGCCCTCCTACGAGGAACCGCCCGCGCCGCAGCCGCGGCAGCCGCGGTCGAAGATCGGCTCGATGACGCTGGGCGCGGCCGTGATCGTGGCCGGCGTGGGCGTGGTGCTGAACCTCAACGGCTCCAGCTGGTTCTCGGTGGCGCACATCATCGGCCTGGTGCTCGGTGTGCTCGGCGTGGGCATGGTGGCGGGGTCCTTCGTCCGCGGTTCCCGCGGCCTGATCGCGCTGGCCGCGCCGCTGGCGATCGCCGGGATGATCCTGACCACGAGCCCGTTCACCGGCTTCGACCTGAAGGGCGGCGTCGGCGACCTGACCGCCACCCCGCGCTCGGCCGCGGAACTGCAGCCGGTCTACCAGCACGCGGCGGGCAACCTGCGGCTCGACCTGACCCAGATGCCGCTCACCGGCCCGATCACCACCACGGTGTCCAACGGCGCCGGCGACACCGTCGTCACGGTCCCCGCGACCGCGGACGTGACGTTCGACTGCAAGAACACCGCGGGCAGCGTGAGCTGCCTCGGCCACTCCGGTGACGGCGTCGGCCAGTCCCCCATTACCGGCACCGAGCTCGGCGACGACGGTGCCGGCGGACAGAAGATCACCCTCCACGTCTCGAACGGCGTGGGCGATGTGGAGGTGCGACGTGGCTGAAAACCCTTACGCCTACTCGGATTCCGACCAGCGGCACCGCCCGGCGCGACGCGGGGTGGACGTGTTCACCCTGATCGCCGGCATCGCCATCCTGCTGGTGTCCGCGTACGTCCTCTCCGACGGCAACAGCTGGCTGCCCACCTTCGACTTCCGCTGGATCCTGGCGGGCGGCGCGGTGTTCGCCGGGGTGCTGCTGCTGGGCGCGTCGTTCCGCAAACGGCGGCCGTAACCGGCGGAAACCCACTCATACCACCGAAGAAGGCCCCGGATGTCCGGGGCCTTCTTCGGTGGTGCCGACGTGGGCCCGCTTCTTTCGTGCTGTTAGCCGCCGATCACCGGTGGGGTGATTTTCTCGCCGTCGGGGCCGCGTTCGGGTCGGACCTCGAAGACCTCGTCGGGGTCGACCTGGGTCGGGATTTTGTTCTTGTGTTCCTTGTCCTCTTCCTTCTTCTTGCCGGCGGCGTTGCCCGCGGCTCCGCCCTCGCCCGCTTTGCCGACTTTGCCTGCGTTCGCCGCGGCGGTGCCCCCACGTTCGAGCCGCTCGCCGGCAGCACCCTTGCCGGTGCCTTTGCCAGGCTCTTCGACCTCGCCGGGCTTGTACCCGCCACCGGACACGCGGCTGCCCGCGAACCCACCGCCGGACCGCCCGCTCCCGATCCCCGGCCGGCTGCGGGTGATGTCGCCACCCCCGCTGCCGCCGCCACCGGGCGGACCGCCCATCGCCAGCGCGTCGGGGGTGACCCGGCCGAAACCGCCGCCACCGCCGGGGCCGCGGAACCCGCCGCCACCCCCGGGTGGCCCACCGATGTTGCCTGCTCCGGTACTGGCACCGGACCCAGGCGTGTACGACGACCCAGCCCCACCGGTGCCCACTCCGGGCTGCCCGCCACCAGGCTGGCCGCCCGCCGGGTTGTAACTGCTGCCCCCGGGCGCCCCGACCCCGGACCCGTGCGTGCCGACACCGCCGCCGGAATCGGCGCTGCTGATGTGGGTGCTGCTGTCCGGCGCGCCGATCTGCGGAGGCGGCGCGTAGGTCGGCTGGGTGGTCGCTGTGCCGTGGTAGGTGCTGTCCAGCCCCTGCATGACCTGCACGGCATGCTGATGCGCGGCGTCCGCCTGCTGCTGCTTGTTCGCGACGTTGTTCATGGTGAGCGCGCTGCCGGCGGGATCGCCATTGCTGAGCTGCGTGGTCGCTTTGTTGATCTCGGCTTGCTGGTTGAAGCCAGTCGGCTCGGGCATGTTCTTCTGCGCGTAATCCGCGGCCGCCGACTGCTGCGAGTACCGGTTCGACACCAGCTGCATCGCGTTGCCGGTCTGCTCGGTGTGGCTGGCGGTGCTCTGGAAGAACGAGTTGGCCTGAGAGGCCGCCCCACCCTGCCAGGACGCGCCGGCCGTGTTCGCGGCGTCGCGGAAGGCATTGGAGGCGTCGGCGAGCCAGTTGCCGTAGGTGTTGGTGACCCGGCTTCGGTCATTGATTTCTTCGAGATCGAGGCCTTGGTGGACCATGTTGTAGAGGTCTTCGTGCGATGCGGCCGCGTAGTTCTGGCCCGGCACGGGAGCGTCGTCACGCGTAGTCTGGCCTTCGAGCAGCTGGTTGCCCTGAGTGACCGAGTAGGCGGAAGCCTCTTTCTGGGTCTCGCCGGTGATGCCCTTTTCGGCGCTGGGCCGATCCTCCGAGCCGAAACGCGCGGCGTTCTGCTGTAAACGCTGCTGCGTCTGCGCGTAGTAGTCCCCGGCGGACTGCTGATGCTCGGCCCGATGCGACTCACTCATGACGAGTTCCTCTCGGCTCTTCGGGAGCAGTGGTTCCGGCTCGTGGCGGGGTCAGGCCGGTGGCAGGAGGGGCTCCAGCTTGGTGGCCAGGTCTTCGGCGGTTTGGCAGGAGACAGCGGTGTCGGAGCCGCCGGTGACGAGCACCAGCGCGCGTGAGTTCGGGGCCACGGCCATGCCGACCTGGCACTGGCCCGGTGAGCCGAGCGGCTCGGGTTGTTCGATGGACGGGCGCCCGTTTACGTCGCCTCGTCGCGCTGTGCTGGGGTTGTTGATGTTGTCGGTATAGAGCTGGCCGTTTTGCAGTGCTATTCCGACGTCGGCGCCATCTGTGGTTCCGACGTTCGGTTTCTGGGCTGCGCAGGAGCGCTTTGAGTCGGCGACGGTGGGAGTTGCCTTGGGGAACCCTTTTCCGGCGAGGAGCCGGTCGACCAGGGCACACGGGTCCATTCCGGAGAACGGGTTTGCCGAGGCTGGACTGCTGGTCCGCGTCGATGTCGATGGAGCGCTGGGCGTGGCCGCCCCGTCGACTGAACTGTCGCATCCGGCGAGCAGGATTGCGGTGGCCGCCACTGGCAGCAGGAGGTTCCTGGTTCCCGGTGTGCTCACTTGTCGTTCAGTTCCTTGTTGAGTTCGGCGAAGGAGGTGCTGTGCGCGTCTTCGGTCTCACGGTAGTTCTTCCGCGCGATGGTCAGAGCATCGCGTGCCTGTTCGACGCCTTTCCTCATGAGCTCGAGGTTCGGCAGCAGTGACTGTGGATCTCCGTTGGCGACTTTGACGTTGAAGTCCGCGACCGCGTGGGCGTATGGGGACGAGCCCATCTGCGCTGCTTGGCTAAGCATCTGCACGTCTTGGTACATCCTGTCGTAACCTTCGAGAAAGAAGTTACAAGCCTTGACGTAAGCCTGGAGCCCGGCCTCGTTCACGGCGAATGAGCCCTTTTCCGCAAGACTCTTCAGCTCCGCGCCGCCAGTGTTCACCTTCTGTGCGGCCGCCGTGTCTGTCGGGCCTGCCAGCAGGCCTGACAGGAAGTCTTGCCCAGCGTCTCCAGACGCGGACGGCTTACCTGAACCGGCAGAACCCGCCGCGCCGAAGTGCGCCCCCGTCATGCCCCTCACCCCTGCTTCATGCCGTTGCTCAATCCTCCGGTCAGGCTACCGAGTGTTTCCGACCGATGACAGCAAGTCGGAGCATTTCACTGTTGCGGAAAGTAGCCGAACAACTACCCGCCCGCCGGATTCGCGCCGACGGGGAAAGTGGCAAGATCGGCGGCCCTCCACGCCATGGAAGGTGGTGCCGTGATGGCACTCGGTATCGACATCTACCGGTCGTTCCAGACGGTGACCAGCTGGCCGGCCGTCCAAGGGGCCGGGGTCGAGTTCGTTTACGTGAAGCTGTCCGATGGCGGGGGCATGCCGGTCGGGGGCGCCGGGGACAACGAGGTGAACGGCGCCAAGTCCGTCGGGATCCCGGTCGGTGGCTATCACTTCGTGCAGGCGAGCCCGGCGCCGGAGACGCAGGCGGACATCCTGCTCGGCGAGGTCGCGCGGCTCGGCGCCAACGGCTGCGTCCCGATGCTGGACCTCGAGGACAACCCGGCGTCCTCCAGCCTGCCGAACATCCCGGACGACCAGAAGGCCGCGTTCGGCACGGCGTTCTGCAATCGCGTCGCCGCGCAGGGATACCGGCCCGGCGTGTACCTGAACAACGCGCTGGCGAAGCTCATCCGCCCCGACACCTGGGCGGTGCCGGACCTGGTCATCTGGATCGCCCGTTACGGCGCGCGGCCCGACGCGGCGGCCGGCCGCTACGACATCCACCAGTACAGCTCGAGCGGCTCCATCTCCGGCATCAGCGCCCAGGGGGTCGACCTCGACTGGAGTTACACCGACGCCTACCTCACCAGCCATCTCACGGAGGAAGACATGCCCGACCGCGAACTGCTGCCCACGGACGGCGCGCGCACCCGCTCCGTCACGCTGATCGTGCCGAAGACCGCGGCCGAGCTGGTCATCACCGTCGGCTGGGTGCGGATGTACGTGTCGAAAGTGGCGCTCTTCGGCCCGACGCCCGACACCGGGACCAACACGCTCCAGGCCCTCGACCACAGCGCGGACCCGTTTCCCGTCGACGCCGGCCGGCCCTGGCAGATTCCCCTGCAGGACGCCCGCAATCAAGGCGATCTCGTGTCGGCGGAGATCACCTACTCGATGGCCCCGGCGCCGGACGACAAGCCGGAAGTGGTGGCGACCGCCGGCTTCCGCTGAGCCCGCGCGAAAATCGCGCCGGCCGAATACGTATCACCACCACCGTTCGCGGACTCCGTCCGGTGAAAGGTGGTGCAGCCATGAGGACTTCCCAGAACGGGTACAGCGCTCCGATCGACCCCGTCAGCCGCGAGCTGCCCGGCGGCACCGTGCCGCTCCGCGCCGGTGCGACCGGTGATCTGCTGGCGTGGGTCGGCGAGCAGTTCCACAGCCGCGTCGAGGCCCTGGAGTGGCCGGGGTGCTGGGGCTACGCGTTCCGGGACGTGGTCGGCGGCCAGGACCTGTCCAACCACGCCAGCGGCACCGCGATCGACCTGAACGCGCCTCGGCACCCGCTCGGCACCGCGCCGTCCGCGAACTACAGCGCGGCCCAGATCGACGAGATCCACGCCCTGCTCGCCGAAGCCGCGGGCTGCGTGCGCTGGGGCGGCGACTACGTCGGCCGCAAGGACGGCATGCACTTCGAGATCGTCGCGTCCGAGGCCAGGTGCGCAGCCGCGCTCGGCGGCCTCGGGGCGCGGTTCACCCCACCCGAACAGGAGGACGACATGCCCGGACCACAGGACCACGAGTACCCGCCGAGCGGCGACCGGCAGTTCCACCACCGCACCATCGAGACGCGCAAGACCTCGCAGATCGTCGGCGACGTCTGGTTCGCGCTCAGCGCCGGCTATCAGGACCTGGCCGACCTGCACCTGTACTTCAACCACGAGCAGGCGCCGATCTCGCTGGCGAACGTCCCCAAGGACACCCGCAAGTGGTGGCCGGTGCCGGACGGCTGCGAGTCGATCAGCTGGGACTACGTCTGCGCCGGCCCGTCGTCGTCGAGCCTCGTCTACGGGCCGCGCTGACCGGCTCGGGGTAGTGCATCGGGGGCTTCCCCGATGCCACCGGACGGCCCGCCGTGTGACCATGGACGGCGTGCAGGACTCCCTCGACAACAACACCGCCGAGCAGGTGACTCAGCCGGCCGCGACCGGGCCGGACGGAAGCGGGCCGGACGCGCCCGCGCCGTCCGCCTCGGTCACGGCCGTGCTGCCCGCGGGCCTGCCTGAGCCCGCGACGCCGCCGAAGATGTACCGGCGCCGGTCCGGGCGGGCGGTGGCCGGTGTCGCCGGCGGGCTCGCGGACCACCTTGGCGTGCCGGTGGTGTGGGTCCGCACCGTGTTCGCCCTGCTGGCGGCGCTGAACGGCGCCGGGATGCTCGCGTACGGCCTGCTGTGGGTCTTCGTGCGGCAGCGCGCCGAAGAGGGCGAAACCCCGAAGACCAACGCGAAGGACCGTCAGCAGGCGTACGGCCTGATCGCCCTCGGCATCGGCCTCGCCATCGCGTTCAGCACGCTCACCGGTGCCATCCGCGGCTGGGTCGCCGTGCCGTTGGCCCTGGCGATGCTCGGGGCGGCGGTGGTCTGGCGGGAGGCGGACGAGTCGCAGCGCCGCCGCTGGCGGGCCGGCGCGCGGGACGGCGTCACCGGTGCGCTGGTCGGCGGGGGCGGCCGCCGCTCGGCGATCATCCGCATCCTGGCCGGCGTCGCGCTGGTGGCCACCGGCATCGGCGTCGTCGTGTTCCAGAGCGGCAGCTTCGACCAGGTCCAGTTCGCGCTGCTCGCGGTGCTGGCGACGCTGTTCGGCGTCGCGGTGCTGACGGTCCCGTTCTGGCTGCGCCTGGTCCGCGACCTCGGCGACGAGCGCCGCGCGCGCATCCGCACCGACGAGCGCGCCGAGATCGCCGCTCATCTGCACGACTCCGTGCTGCAGACGCTCGCGTTGATCCAGAAGCATTCCGACCAGCCGCGTGAGGTCGCGCGGCTGGCCCGCGGCCAGGAGCGCGAGCTGCGCGGCTGGCTGTACGGGCCCAACGGCTACGGCAAGCCCAGCGAGAAGAAGCCCGAGGAGCAGGACGAGGGCGGCCGTCAGCTGTCCGAGGCGCTCGCCGCCGCCTGCGGGGAGGTCGAGGACCAGTTCGCGATCTCCGTCGGCCAGGTCGTGGTCGGCGAAGCGGAGCTGAACGAGCCGCTCACGGCGCTGGTCCAGGCCGCGCGCGAGGCGATCGTCAACGCGGCCAAGCACGCCGGCGTCGACGAGGTCAGCGTGTACGCCGAGGTGGAGCCGACGTCGGTCACCGTGTTCGTCCGCGACCGCGGCAAGGGCTTCGACCCGGACGTCGTCCCGGCCGACCGCCACGGGCTCGCCGACTCGATCCGCGGCCGCATGGAGCGCCACGGCGGCACCTGCAAACTGCGGACCGCGCCGGGCGAGGGCACCGAGGTCCAGCTGGCCATGCCGGTCAAAACCGGCAAGGTGCCGGCGTGAGCTCGCTATGCTCGCCGCAGGAGCAGTCGGAGCGAGGGAGTGGTGTCGTGACGGAGAGCCAGCGAGAGCCGGTCAAGGTCTTCCTCGTGGACGACCACGCGCTCTTCCGCGCCGGGGTCCGCACCGAGCTCGACTCCATCACCGACGAGGTGCGGGTGGTCGGCGAGGCGGGGTCCGTGGCGGACGCCGTCACCGGCATCGTCCGCACCAAGCCGCAGGTGGTGCTGCTCGACGTCCACATGCCCGACGGCGGTGGCGCCGAAGTCCTGCGCCGCGTGCGTCCCGAGCTGCCGGACGTGGTGTTCCTCGCGCTTTCGGTGTCCGACGCGGCCGAAGACGTGATCGCCGTGATCCGCTCCGGCGCGCGCGGCTACGTCACCAAGACCATCTCCTCCAAGGAGCTGGTGCGCGCGGTGGTTCGCGTGGCCGACGGCGACGCGGTGTTTTCCCCGCGCCTGGCCGGTTTCGTGCTCGACGCGTTCGCCGACCGCCCCGGCTCCGCGCCGATCAACGACCCGGAGCTGGACCTGCTCACCCCGCGTGAGCGAGACGTCCTGCGCCTGCTCGCGCGCGGTTACGCGTACAAGGAGATCGCGTCGGAGCTGTTCATTTCGGTGAAGACGGTGGAGACGCACGTGTCGAGCGTCCTGCGCAAGACGCAGCTTTCGAACCGCTACGAGCTGTCCCGCTGGGCTTCGGACCGCCGTCTCGTGTGAGGGTTGCCGCGGTGTAGCGGATGACGCTTTCCCTGCGCTGAATGTAGCGAAAGCGTCATCCGCTACACCAAGTCGGCCCGCTCCGGTGCCACCGTTTCGGCGAGGGCACCGGCCATGGGTGCGGTCTTGCGCTTCAACCGCGTCAACGCGACGCCCGCGAGCACCACCACCATGCCCGCGATCACCCGCAGGCTCAGCTGCTCGTGCAGGAACACCGCGCCCAGCAGCACCGAGACGACCGGCAGCAGGTAGCCGACCACGGACGCGGCCACGGCGCCCTCACTGGCCAGCAGTTGGTAGTTGAGCGCGAACGCGATCCCGGTGGAGCCGACGCCCAGCACCGTGATCGCGATCAGCGGCAGCGGGCTCAGGTGCACCGGCGTCAACCCGCCGAACGGCAGCACCAGCAGCAGGAAACCGGTCGCCAGCAGCATTTGCCCGCCGGACAGCGCGTACGGCGAGGTACCCGTGCCGGACAGGTAGCGGCCCTCGTAGACGAACGCGAAGCCGTAGCTCGCCGCCGCCGCGAGGCAGCCCAGCGCGCCCCAGCTCAGCAGGCCCGAAGCCTGCCACGGGGCGAAGATCAGCAGGATCCCGCCGAGCCCCAGCACCAGGCCTGCCACGCGGGTGCCCGTCATCCGGTTCGGCACGCCCAGGAACGGCGCCACCACCAGCACCCACAGCGGCGTCGTCGAGTTCAGCACGCCGGTGATGCCGGAGTCCACAGTGGTCTCGCCGATCGCGAAAAGCAGGAACGGCAACGCATTGTGGAAGAACGCGGCCACGAGAAGGTGTCCCCAGGTGCGCTTGCCCGAGGGCATCCGGTGCCGGTAGAGCCGGCACAACGCCAGCAGCACCACGGTGCCGAGCACCAGCCGCGCCAGCACGAGCTGCACCGGCGAAAGCGCCGCCAGCCCGAGCTTGATCCAGAAGAAGCTCGAACCCCACATCAGCGCCAGCGCGGCGATCCTGAGCAGGGTCTTCGTCTCGCCCACCCACGTCCTCCTTACGATCAAGCGCCAGCTTTGCCTCGCTCAGGCGTAAGGACAAGCGAAATTAACTGCAGGGACACTTAAGCTCAGCTGTAGAGTCGGGGCATGCTCGACGTGCGGCGGATGCAGGTGCTGCGGGCGGTGGTGACCAGCGGGTCGATCACCGCCGCGGCCAGGAACCTCGGGTACACCCCGTCGGCGATCAGCCAGCAGCTCTCGACACTGGAACGCGAGGCGGGCACCGAACTGCTGGAACGCGTCGGCCGCGGCGTCCGGCCCACCCCGGCCGGCACGCTGCTGTGCGAACACGCCGAGACGCTCAGCGCGGAGCTGGCGCGCGCCGAAACCGCGCTCACCGAGCTGAAGGAGGGGCGCACCGGAAAGCTGGCGATCCGGTACTTCGCCACGGCCGGCGCCTCGGTGGTGCCGCACGCCGTGGCCGCCGTCCGCCGTGAGCACCCCGGGGTGTGGATCGACCTCAAGCTGGTGGAGCCCGAGGACCCGCTGCCCGAGGTCGAGTCGGGTCGCGCCGACGTGGCCATCGTCGTGTTCCCGCGGTCGAACCCGCCCGCCAAGGGGATCGAGCTCCTGCACCTGCTCGACGACCCGTACCGCGCGGTGCTGCCGCGCGCCCATCCGCTCGCGCGCAAGCGGATGGTGGCGTTGGCCGACCTGGCCGACGAGCCGTGGGTGGGCGTCGACCCGATCCCCGGCATGTGCCGGGAGATCCTCGACAGTGCTTGCGCGTCGGCGGGTTTCTCCCCGAACGTCGTGGTCGAGTCCGAGGATTACCAGACCGCGCAAGGGTTCATCGCCGCCGGACTGGGCGTCGGGCTGGTGCCGGAACTGGGCCTCGGCACACCGCACCCGGGAGTGGTCGTGCGCCGGATCCGCAACCCCGAGCCGTGCCGGCTGATCTACGCCGCCGTCACCGCACGCGCGGCGGGCAGCCCGGCCGTGCGGACGCTGATCGCGGCCATGCGCGAGGCGGCCGGGAAGACGCGGTAAAGGCTCAGACGAACAGCAGCTGCGAGACGCCGATGCCGATCAGCACGGCGCACAGGATCGCGGCCACGGTCATGATCAGCTTCCGCCGGGCCGCCGCCTTCTCCGCGGCAGCCTCGGCCGTCGCCGCCTGCTGCGCGGGTGAGGGGACGAACCGGGCTGTCGGCGACTGCGGCGGCATGGGCGCCTGCTGCGGCGAGATCTGCTGGGTCGGTTGCTGGGCCATCGGCTGCGGCGGCGCGGGCGCGTAGGGCACCTGCTGGACCGGCACCTGCATCAACGGCACCGGCGGCTGATGCTGCTGCGTCGGCATTTCGGAGTACGGCTGCTGCTGCGGACCGGACGGCAGGCCCTGCTGGTGAAGACCCGGCTGCAGCAGACCCGGCGGCTGCGACGCGCCAGGCTGGGCCCACGACGCCGGCATCGCGGGCGCGGTCGGCGGCACGAACGCAGTCTGCTCACCGCCCTCCGTGATGGCGCTGAGCGCACTCACCGAGTCGGCCATCGTCGGCCGGGTCGCCGGGTCCGTCCGCAGCATCTTGCGCAGCGCGCCGGTGAGCACACCCGCGTTCTGCGCCGGCCGCTCGGACGAGTTGCCGTCGTCGCCGAACGGCGGCACCCCCTCGACGGCCGTGTACAGCGTGGCGCCCAGCGAGAACACGTCCGCGGCCGGCGACGGCGCACCGCCACGCGTCACCTCGGGCGCGCGGTAGGCGGCGTGCGGCCCGCCCCCGGTGATGCCGATGTCGGTGAGCTTCACCCCGCCGTCGTCGGCGAGCAGCACGGTGCCCGGCTCCAGCGTCCGGTGGATGATGCCGGCCGCGTGCATCGCCGCCATCGCGTCGCCCAGCAGGATGCCCAGCGACGCGGCCTGCTCGGGCGTCAGCCGGCCGTGCTCGGCCAGGAACGTCGACATCCCGCGCGACGGGATGTACTCCATCACCAGCCACACGTCCTGGCCGTCGGGCAGCACGTCGAACACGGTGATCGCGCACGGGTGCTCGACCCGCGCCGCGTCCTTGCCCTCCTGCATCGCCATCGCGCGCGCCTGCTCCGCCCGGTCGGGCGGCAGGCCCACGGGCAGGTACATGCGCTTCATCGCGACCGTGCGGAACAGCCGGGTGTCGAACGCGAGCCACACGATGCCCGCGCGACCACGGCCGATCGGCTGGTCCAGCCGGTACCGGCCGCCGACGATGCTGCCTTCAGAACTCAAATCTTTTCCTGGATCATGGGTTGTTCGACGTCGGGGGCGGGGCGCTGCTCGTCTTCGTAGCTGTCGGCCCTGAAGACGACGATTCAGCGGTCGAGGGATCCGACGTCTTCGGCGGCTTCGTGGGGCTGTCCTGGGTCGGGGTGTCCCGCGGCTGGGACCGCCGTGAGCTGGCCCGTCCGGAGGACGACGCCCCTGAATCAGACGTCTGGTCGGAGCTGGTGGTTGCCTCGCTCGTCGACGGGAACGCGTCCGAGGTCGGCACCACCGCGGGGGAGGACTGCGGCGGGGCCTGCTGGTGGGAGGCGTCCGGCGGGTTGTTGGGGGTCAGCAGCCAGACGCCGAGCGCGACCAGCGCCACCACCACGACCCCGCCGATGATGGCCGGCTTCTTCCAGGCGCCGGGGCGTTCCTCGTCCTCGTCGGCCGGGCTCGTGTGGGCGCGCGGGGGCGGGGGCTCGTCGTCGTAGTCGTCGTACGGCTCGTCGTCGTAACCGGGCGTGCCGGGGCCGACCGGGACGGCGCGGGTGGCGGCCAGCCCGTTGCGGCTCGGGTCGCCGTAGAGCGGCGGCTCCTCGTGGTACTGGTCGTACCCGTCGTAGTCGTTCTCCGGGTAGCCGGTGCCCGCGGGGTACTCGTCCTCGGGGTAGTACTGCTGCGCCGGGCCGGGCTCGCCGAGCAGGGTGCCGGAGTGCCCGGCGGGCATCTCCTCCTCGCCCAGCATCCGGGTGGCGCCCGCCCCGGCCGCCCCCGCGATCGCCGCGGCGCCCAGCGTGCCCGCCATCGGCGTCATCACGGTCTCGTCCGCGGACCCGCCGAGCGGGGTCTCGCCGCGCGCGACGGCGGACAGCAGCTCCTCGCACTCCTCGGCGGTCGGCCGGTGCTGGACGTCGGGGTGCAGCAGCACCGCGAGCACGCTGGCCAGCGGGCCCGACTGGCGCGGCGGGTTGATCTGCCCGGCCGCGACCGCGTGGAGCAGGCTCAGCGTGTTCTCCGACAGCCCGAACGGCGGCTGGCCCTCGCACGCGGCGTACAGCGTGGAGCCGAGCGAGAAGACGTCGGACTCGGGGCCGGGGTCGCCGCCGATGGCCACTTCGGGCGCGAGATACGCGGGGGTGCCGGCGATCATCCCGGTCTTGGTGACCGTGACGTCGTCCTTGGCGCGGGAGATGCCGAAGTCGGTGATCTTCACCGTGCCGTTGTCGCCGAGCAGGATGTTGCCCGGCTTGATGTCACGGTGCACGATCCCGACCGCGTGCGCCTCGCGCAGCGCCGCCGCGATCTGCGCGCCGATCGCCGCGACCTCCAGCGGCGGCAGCGTGCCGTGCTCCTGCAGCACCTCGGCCAGGCTGGTGGACTTGAGGTACTCCATGATCAGGCAGGGCTGGCCGTTGTCGTCGGTGACGACGTCGAACACCGAGATCGCGTTGGGGTGGTGCAGGCGCGCGGCGATCCGGCCCTCGCGCATGGTGCGCTGCCTGGCGTCCTCGGCTGCGTGCTCGTCGAGGCCCGGCTGCAGCAGCAGCTGCTTGATGGCGACCGTGCGGCCGAGGACGTCGTCGTGCGCCTGCCAGACCGCCCCCATCGCGCCCGAGCCGATCTTGCTCATGACGCGGTAGCGGCCGGCGACCAGACGACCCTCGTCGCTCACGCGACCTCCCTTTGGGGCTCCGACTTCCCGGGGTGGGACCTGCCCACCCCGAAGGTGCGACAAACCCGCCGCAGCACCGGAGCGTAGGCACCTGTCGTGGGCCGTGTGCCGGTTTTTCCGAGACCGGCCCGTGACAAGGCTAGGCGTTCACTCTGTGCACACACACGCGGCACGTTCTGGTCGTCTTCCCGGCACGTGTTATGCGCAGGTCACGCGAAGGCGACGGCCGACAGTACCCGGGCCTCGGAAATGACGTCGGGCCCGGTGACGTCGAACAGCTGCGTGACCCGCACCAAAGTGCCGTCGGCCTGGTGCAGCACGGCGACCGCGAGCACGGAGCCGTCGTCCTGGACGCGCACGTCCTGCACGTCGATGGCGCTCATCGCGCTCCACGCGCGGACCAGGCTGCCCGCCTCGCCGCCGGCGAGCGCGGGGGTGAGCAGGGAGAGCGCGGTGTTCGGGCTCTGCTCGATCGACGAGTAGAACTTCTTCACGGCCGCGAGCTTGGTCCCGGCGGTGGCCGGCTCGGCGCTGGCGGACTCGCCAGAGCTTGTCGAAGACGGGCTGCCCGACGAGGTGGACGAACTGGGCCCGGTGCTCTCGCGGGTGATGCTGCCGGTGTCCGGCGTGGTGACGGTGGTGTCGCCGCCCGCCGCGGCCTGGGTGCTCCCGCGGTGGCCGGGGGTGGTGCCGCCCGAGCTGTGGTGCTCCTGGCCCGGCACGGCCGCGCCTCCGAGCGCGGCGGCGCCGCTGAACCCGACGGGAATGGACTCCTCGGCCGTCACCGGCGCGTTGGGGCGCGGGCCGCCGCTGAGCAGCGACGCGGTGACCACAGCGCCCGCGACGAGCGCTCCGGCGCCGACGAGGCCGACCAGCTTCGCGCGGCGCGCGAACCGGCTCTCGAGCTCTTCGACCGGCTCCTCCGCGCGGCTGACCGCGACCGGGCGCCGGGACCGCGGCGGAAGGTACTTCTGCGGCTCGCGGACGACCTGCTCGAGGTAGTCACGATCCTCGTCGCCGACGCCGTCGAGCAGGTCGGGCGGGATCACGTCCTCGACGCGTACGGCGTCTGGTTCACGCCGAGTGCGCTGCCGATCAAGCACGAAGTTCCTCGCTCTGGGGTTCCGGGGGACGGTGATGCGGCCGTTCGGCCGTACGCCGTTGGTCCGGACCGCCGATTCTTGGTCGGCTACCGGACCCGTTGTCGTCAGGTAACCCTGCGACGGGCGGCACCCGCCAGGCTCAGTCGCCGGAATGCCGTCGCCATACGACGAGCGGCAGCTTATGTCACCCAGCCGGACGATGGATAACCGCTCACCGCACCGCACGTGCATCGGAACGGGAACCTTGCACTTGCCCGAAACGCCGCGTCTGACCTGGGCGATCACGCGATCTCAGGCGCCGTCGTCGGTGATCTTCCCGTCGTCCCCGAAAGTGAGCGTGCGCTGCTCGGTGGACTTGCTGCCGTCGGTGTGGGTCACCTCGACGGTGTTCACCGTGACGTCGCGGTCCGGGTCGATGGTCACCTTCTTGACCTCGAAGTACGCGACGTCGGAGTACCGCTGGCGCAGGCCGCTGGCGCCCTGGTCGTGCAGGTCGCCGGAGGTGACGGCCGCGGCCTGGCTCGGGTCGGTGGTCACGGTGTTGAAGAACTTCTCCGAGTTGTCGCCCATTTTCTTGGTGGCCGCCGGGGTCTTGTAGTAGACCTGCGGCTCGGTCTCGCGGGGAGCCGGCGTGACCGGCGGCTTCCGCGGCGGGTGCGAGGGCGAGCCGGTGGTGACCGGGCCGGACGAGGAGCCGCCGGTCACCGGGTCGGCCGAGGTCGTGTCGTCGCTCGTGGCGCCGCTGTTGCCGGCCGCCTCGGGTTGCGTGCGCGGGTCGTCCGCGGCGGTGTCCTGGCGGCTGCTGGTGGCGCTGTCGTGCGTCTCGCCGGCCTTGCCGCCGTGGTGGCCGCCGGTGGGGGAGTCGGGGATGAACAGCGGGTTGCCGCCGTTCTGCCGCCCGGGCCAGCCCCCGCCCAGCGCCTCCGTGGTCGTGGTGGTGGTCGGCCCGCCGACCAGGAACGTCCCGGCGAACAGCAGCCCCACGACCACCGCGCCCGATGCGCCGGTGGCGAACCAGGCCGCCTTGCGCCAGGACTTCGGCGGGGTCACCGACGCCGGCACCGAGCCGAGGTCGAACGTCCCCAGCCCGTCGACGGCCGGGGCGGCGTACACCCGGACCTCGTCTTCTTCGCGCTGACGTGGTCGCACGGCCGGGGTCCGCAGCGTGACGCGCTGCCGCCGCGGGGGTTCGGCGGGGCTCTCTGCGGCCTCATCGGCCTCGTCGTCGAAGGGCAGGAGTTCTTCGTCGTCCTCGGCCCACTGGGACTTCGGCTCGTCGGTCTGGCGCTGCAGCGAAGCAGCGGTGGCGGCGACGCGCTCCCGCCGGCTTCGCGGAGTGGGCTCACCCGGCAGCCGGCCGGACGCCGGCGCCGACCCGAAGTCGACCCGCTCCCGCCGTGCCGGGGCCACGGCGTCGTCCGGCTCCGCGAGTCGCTGCGGCTGGGGCAGTTCGAACGCCCCGGACCGCTGCGGCGGCCGGAACGCCGCGTCGGCGTCTTCCGCGACGGCCGTGCCGGACTGGTGCTGCTGGGGGAAACCCTGCGCGGCCGGGGGCCGGAAGGCCTCGTCATCGCGGCGATGCGGGTGCTGCGACGGGAAAGTGCTGTCCCCGCGCGGGTTCTGCGGCCGGAAGGCCTCGTCACCCTGCGGCAGCACACCGGTAGCGCGCGAGACCGGCGGACGGAACGCCGCATCGGCCTGGGGCAGCACACCGGCGTCGCGGCGTGCGGCCACCGGACGGAAGGCATCGGCGACGGCTGCCCGGGTGGGGTTCTGGGGCTGGGGCAGCGGGGCGGCCAGGAAGTCAGGCCGGGCCTGCGGGAGCGTTCCGCGCGCGGCGGGGAACGCCGCCTGCTGCTCGGCGCGAGGAGGGGGGAAGGCCGCCTGCTGCTCGGCGCGCGGAGGGGGGAAGGCCCCGACGGCCGGCGGGTCGATCTTGTCCGGTCCGGGGCGGTGCCGGTGGTTCCCGGCGGCGCGACGCGGCACGACGGGCGTCCAGGCGTCCGGCCCGTGCGGCCGGTGGCGGCCCGGCATCGTGACCTCGGCCGCCGCCAGGCTGTCCGGGTGGCTCGGCCCGCCCATCGTGTTTCCCGTCATGCCCGTCCGACCCTTCCCCGGTGTGGCCGTGACGGAGTCCGCGCCTCGGTTAAGCCGAACGGAGCAGGGGCGCCGACGGAGTCACTTGCTTCCACACTTGCGGACTCCCGAGCATCTGCACGCGCATCCGGCAGAGGGCGCACGGCGCCGCAGCTGCCGCGCGTCCAGGGGCCGGATCCCGACCCAGACGCAAGGGTCCTCACGGGCCCAACAGTAAAAGACCCCATGGGCGAAAGTCTCGGGGCAAAGTGCAACTTGCACAGGTTTCACCCTGTCGGGCGCGGCCAAATGGGCGTGGCTCACGCTACGCAGTGCTATCAGCGCAGGTCGCGCTGGTCACCCTCCGCTGCGGTACTTCGTCTGGGTCGACTGAAGGGACTTCATGGCCACCGCACCACTACCCGCGGCAATGATGATGGCGAGGATGTCGAGGGTGGTTCCCCCACTCGTGAGGAGCCAGGCCAGCAGTGATGCCGCAGTGGTACCACCGGCGACCGCCCAGCGACTCCGGACGTACTGCGCGACCGGCGCCCCGCCGGCCCGCTTACCCGCCGCATTGTTCAGCAGCGCCAAGTAACCCACGTGGCCCAGTGCTGCCAGCACGCTCGCGATGGCGATGATGACGGCGATGACGTTAATCATGGGGCCAGTCTGCCCGTTTTCCCGGCCGCGTGAATCGGGGAAGTCCCCGATGCCACCCGAAATTCACCGGCCCAGCCGCCCGCGGCCCAGGTTCAGCAGCGCCATCGCCAGCTGACGGCCTTCCGGGCCGAGCTCGCGGTAGCGGGCCAGCACGTCCATCTCGCGGTTGTAGACGATCCTCGTGCCGCCGGCGGCCATCCGGGCGGCGCCGACCGTCTTCGACACCTCGACGCGGCGTTTGACCAGCCGCAGGATCTCGGCGTCGAGCCAGTCGATCTCCTTGCGGAGCGAGGCGATGTCCTCGCCCGCCGTGGTGTTCTCGGCGGGCTGTCCGTCGGCGTTCTGCGTATGCGCGTTCATCGGGACCTCTCTGAAGTCCGGACTCCCAGCGGGCCCCTGGGACGGCGAAAGCCCCGGGTCCGTGGACTCCGGGGCTGCGGGTGATGGCGGGTGGGGCACTACGCGATCACGGGAGCCGGAGTCCGGGTCCCGTAAAAAAATCGCTCGCTGTAGTGCCGCACCCGATCAGTATGGCACAGGCGCGCCGCGTCCCCGCCGGCTCGCGCCCCGGAACGCACGCACGCGCGCGTGCACGAGAACGCTGATGAAGAGCCAGAACATCGGCATCGCCGGCCAGAAGAATTCGGCCCCGGACACCGCCCAGCGCACGATCAGCAGCACCGCGAGCGCCACCACGATCCCGAGGTGGATCCGCAACGCCGGGCTTCGCAGCGCTTCGCGGGCGAACGGCCTTCGCTCGGGCTGCGGCCGCGGGAGGTCGGTGGTGAGCTCGCCGAGCTCGTCGGTGAAACGGGTCGCGTAGACCGTGCTCAGCCGGTCTTCGACCTCCTCCAGGGTGAGGCGTCCTTCAGCGCCGGCAGCCTGGATCGTCGCGGCGACGCGCTCTCGGTCGTCGTCGGAAGCCCTGAGGCGGGCGGGAATCTTGTCGTCCATACCGTTCGATGCTCCGCCGCGCGCGGCCTCCGCGCGTCGGTCGCCAGGCGGCACCGCGGCGTACGTTCAGAAGCGCAGCCCGCGGCTGTGGCTGTTGAATACCTGTCGTACCCCAGGGGTAGCGTGGACAGACGATGGACACCCTCTTCGATCTCCCCGCCGAAAAGCCCTCCACCGCCCGGAACGGGGCGGGCGACCTGCTCGAGGACCTCAATCCCGCGCAGCGCGAGGCCGTCAGCCACGCGGGCGGCCCGCTGCTCGTCGTCGCCGGCGCGGGCTCGGGCAAGACCCGGGTGCTGACCCGCCGGATCGCGTACCTGCTGGGGCAGCGGGGCGTGCACCCCGGCGAGATCATGGCGATCACGTTCACCAACAAGGCCGCGGCCGAGATGCGCGAGCGCGTCGCGGCGCTCGTGGGCCGCCGGGCCAACGCGATGTGGGTGTCCACCTTCCACTCCATGTGCGTGCGGATCCTGCGCCGCGAGGCGAAGACGCTGGACATGTCGTCGAGCTTCTCCATCTACGACTCCGACGACACCAAGCGGCTGATCACGCTCGTCGCGCGGGACCTGGACATCGACCCGAAGAAGTACGCCGCGCGCACGCTCGCGGTGAACATCTCGAACCTGAAGAACGAGCTGGTCGGCCCGGAGGACGCGGCGGCGAACGCGGCGAACGACCTCGAGCGCCGCGTGGCCGAGGTGTACGGCGAGTACCAGCGCCGGCTCGACCAGGCCAACGCGTTCGACTTCGACGACCTGATCATGCGCACGGTGTCGCTGCTGCAGGCGTTCCCGGACGTGGCCGAGTACTACCGGCGCCGGTTCCGCCACGTACTCGTCGACGAGTACCAGGACACGAACCACGCGCAGTACACCCTGGTGCGAGTGCTGGCGGGCACCGAGGCGAGCGACTCCGGCATCCCGCCGGCCGAGCTGTGCGTGGTCGGCGACGCGGACCAGTCCATCTACGCGTTCCGCGGCGCCACGATCCGCAACATCGAGGAGTTCGAGCGCGACTTCCCCAACGCGCACACCATCCTGCTGGAGCAGAACTACCGGTCCACGCAGACGATCCTGTCCGCGGCGAACGCGGTGATCGCGCGCAACCCGAACCGGCGCGCGAAGCGGCTGTGGACCGATTCCGGCGACGGCGAGAAGATCGTCGGCTACGTCTCGGACAACGACCACGACGAGGCGGCGTTCGTCGCGGGGGAGATCGACGCGCTGGCGGAGAAGGGCGAGGCGGACTACTCCGACATCGCCGTCTTCTACCGCACCAACAACCAGTCGCGGGTATTCGAGGAGATCTTCATCCGCCTCGGCCTGCCGTACAAGGTCGTCGGCGGCGTGCGGTTCTACGAGCGGCGCGAGGTCCGGGACATGCTGGCGTACCTGCGGGTGCTGGCGAACCCGGACGACACGGTCAGCCTGCGCCGCATCCTGAACGTCCCGAAGCGCGGCATCGGCGACCGCGCCGAGGCCGTCGTCGCGACACACGCGGAGCGCGAGCGGATCTCCTTCGCGGCCGCGTTGCGCGACGCCGTCGAAGGCAAGGTGGCGCTGCTGAACCCGCGCTCTGCCAAGGCGATCACCGGGTTTGTGTCGCTGCTCGACGACTTGGGCGAGGTCGCCGCCTCCGGCGCGGAGGTGCACGACCTGCTGGAGTCCGTGCTGGAGCGCACGGGCTACCGCGCGGAGCTCGAGGAGTCGGACGACCCGCAGGACGCTTCGCGGGTGGAGAACCTGACCGAGCTCGTCACCGTGGCCCGGGAGTTCACCGAGTTCACCGCCGAGGTCACCCAGGACGAGAACGCCGAGCTGGTGCTGGACGACGGCGTCCCGGCTCCCGGCTCGCTGCCCGCGTTCCTGGAGCGGGTGTCGCTGGTCGCGGACGCCGACTCGATCCCGGCCGCGGACGGCGGCGAGGAGGGCGACGGCGGCGCGGGCGTGGTCACGCTGATGACCGTGCACACCGCGAAGGGCCTGGAGTACCCGGTGGTGTTCTGCACCGGCTGGGAGGACGGCGTCTTCCCGCACATGCGCGCGCTCGGCGACCCGACGGAGCTGGCGGAGGAGCGGCGCCTCGCGTACGTCGCGATCACGCGCGCGCGGGAGAGGCTGTACGTCTCGCGCGCCCTGGTGCGGTCGGCGTGGGGGCAGCCGCAGATGAACCCGGCCTCCCGCTTCCTCGACGAGCTGCCGCCGGACCTGGTCGACTGGCGGCGCTTGGAGCCCTCGTCCCCGGGCTTCGGGAACTTCGGCTCGTCCTCGGGCTCGTCGTCCTCGGGCCCGCGCGCGGCGACCACCTGGGGCCGCCGGTCCCCGTCTTCGTCCTCGTCCACCTCGTCCACGTCGCCGTTCGGCAAGGCGTGGAAGGACACGGTGGCCCTGAAGCTGGACGTCGGCGACCGCGTGAGCCACGACAAGTACGGCCTCGGCACAGTGGTCTCGTGCGACGGCGTCGGCCCCCGCTCCACGGCGACCATCGACTTCGGCGCCTCGGGCAAGGTCCGGCTGATGCTGATCGGCAGCGTGCCGATGGTGAAGCTCTAGCGCTTTTTGCCCCTGGCGGCGGGTTTCTGCTCGTGGTGGCTCTGCCGGCGGCGTTTTTTGTCGGACCCCTCCACTAACCTCGAGTCAGTCGAACACAAGTTCGACTTGATGGGGTAGGCTGGTGCTCGCGCCGGCACCCCTGGGGAGGGGGAGACGAGGGGTGTGGACGCGATCTTGTTTGGTGTCCTGGCCGGTGGGGTACAGGAGTATTTGCAGGGAGTCGTGGGGACGGCTCAGGACCAGCGTCGGGGTGGCGCCGGTCCAGGGGAAGCACCGAGATTGGCCGCGGCTTGGCGCGCACTGCTCCGCCAACACGACCTGGCCGCCGACGGCCACTGCCAGACCTGCGGCCGGGGCCGATGGACGAGACGGTCGGTTCTGGCCCGCTCTTCTTTCACCAACTCGCCTTTGGGCCATTCGCCGTTTGGCCACTCGTCTCCGGACCACTCGTCGTCGGACCACTCAAGCCAGGTTTGTTCTGACTTGGACCGCCCGAACCCGGTCGGCTCGAGCTGGTGGCCACTGCGGCGACGGAGCGACCTGTGCACCGTCTGGCAAGTGGCTGTCGCGTACTTCATCCGACGGCTGCCGACCGGGGAGCGCTAACGAGGCCCCGAGCCCGGACAAGTGGCAGATCGTGGCTCTGCGGCCGTTTGAGCCGGTTTTCGCGCGGCCCGTGAAAAGCGAGCCGCCGCAACGACGATTGCTCAGCCCAAGCGACCCCCAGCGACGGCATCCGACACCGAGGGCCCCGCGACGCCAGCACAGCTCACGGACCTACGAGGCCGAACCGCGGTATCCGGCACCGAGCGCCCCGCGACGCCAGCACAGCCCATGGACACACGAGCACCCACGGCGCCAGATGCCTGAGGCAGGCGAGCCGTCGTCATGGCAGGCAGAGCGGCCGCAATGGTTGACCGGTGCTGTTCCTGTCGGATTTGCCTGTGCCGCAACCAGGACCGCCGGATTTGCCTGCGCCCCGGTCGGGGCTGCCTGTACAGCAACCGGGGCTGCCTGCGTGGCTGCCCTGCCTGCCGGATTCGCCTGCGCAGCAAGCGGATCTGCCCGCGCCGCAACCATGGCTGCCGGACCCACCTGCGGGTTGCCGGGCCTGCTTGCACGGCAGCCTGGCTTGCCGGACCTGCCCGTGCCCCCATCGGGTCCGCCTGCGCCGCAACTGCGGTTGCCGGATTGGCCTGCACCCTTGCCAGGTCTGCCTGTGCTGCGAAAGTGTCTGCCCGCGCTGCTGGCGGGCTTGCCGGGTCTGCTTGTGCCGCAACAGGGTCTGCCCGCGTCGCTGTCTGGCCTGCCGGGTCGGCCTGCGCCGCAGCATGGTCTGCCCGCGTCGCTGTCTGGCCTGCCGAATTGGCTTGTGCCGCAACGGAATCTGCCCGCGCCGCTGTCCGGCTTGCCGGATCGGCCTGCGTCCCTGGCAGGTCTGTCCGAGGCTCTGCCGGATTTGTTTGCGCCGCTGCGCCTGATTCCAGCGTGCCTGGCCCAGGCTCAGCTGGGTCCAGTCGCGGCGGGCGGTGGCCGGAGTCAGCGGCGGCTCAAACCGCCATGCTCGCCGGCTCGAACCGTGACGCCGGGCGGCTCAGACGGTGATGCCGCGGGCCGCGAGCCAGGGGCGCGGGTCGATCTTCTTGGTGCCGTTCTGCCAGACCTCGAAGTGCAGGTGCGGGCCGGTGCTTTCGCCGCGGTCGCCGATCTTCGCGATCTGCTCGCCGCACTTGACCTTCTGGCCCTCGTGGACCGAGAAGCTGTCCATGTGGCCGTAGACCTGGATGGTGCCGTCGTCCAGCTGGAGGCGGACCCAGAGGCCGAAGCCGCTGGCCGGGCCGGCCTGGATGACGGTGCCGTCGGAGGCGGCGTAGATCGGGGTGCCGATCGAGTTCGCGATGTCGATGCCGAGGTGGCTGGTGCCCCAGCGGGCGCCGAAGCCGGAGGTGAACGTGCCGTTGGCCGGCAGGCAGGTCTTCGGGCGGGACGCCTCGTCGGCGGCCTTGCGCGCGGCGTCGGCTTCAGCCTGCTCGCGGGCCTCGGTGACCTTCTGGTTGTCGGCCATCTTGGCGGCCTCGGCGGAGGCGTCCATGCCGTGGCCGGCGGGCAGCAGCTCGGGGGCGCCGCCGGAGCCGGCGCTGCCGAGGGTGAACGAGGCGCTCGCCTCCTGGGCGTTGGCGAGCGGGGTGACGGCGGCGTCGGACTCCGAGGTCACGGTCTTGAGGGTCTGGCCGGCGGCGGCTGCGGCGAACGCGCCTGCCGCGACAGCGGCGACCACGACCCGCCCACGCAGGGCGGAAGAAGGCGGGGCGATGCGGTGCGAACCCCGCACGCGGATGACCGCACCGTCCAGTGCGTCCTTCAGCGCCGGGGAAGGGGCTTGGCCGCCGGGGGAGCGGTGTGAAGCCAAGACAGGGCCTTCCATCGTCGGGGAGCCGGGTCTGCTGCGAAGGACTGCGGGCGGGGGGACCCGGTGAGCCAACCTCGGGGGTGGTTCGCTCGTCGTCCTGCTTTGTGACCTGACTGTAATGGGGACCGGGGGACAGTAACCAAGCGGCACCGCTGTCGGCAAGGCGTCGTCCGCGAGTCGGCCGAACGAGCGGCGCCGATCCCGCGGCTAGCTGTGGGGATTACTCAAAGTTAATCGAGAACTACTCCGAAAGGTGTGACTTCGGTTACAGGTCTTTCGGACGATCGACTCTCCGGGTAGGGCTCCGGCGCCCCCTCAAGGCTCCTGCCGTTGAAATAAACGATTGCGGCTCGCTGTTGAGGCGCAACCACCTCGTCGGGACGATTTTATGACTGTTTTGTCCACTTGACGCCCCTCGTGCGCCGCACGCCCGACTGCCCCGTTCGACGGCATCTCATTACGCCGCTCGCGCCATGAGTAGCTACGCCCGTCGCGACGTATTTCGGCGAGCGGCGACTCGTGCGCCCGAGAGTTGGCGACTCCGCTGTCCGTCGCCCTTGCTCCACCCGAAGGGTTGTCTTCTTGTCGACTTTTGCCCGGTTGCGTGGGCGGCGGTGTGGCTTGGCTGGCGGCAGCGCGCCCCCGCCGGGTCGGCTTGCTAGCGTCGCGTCCGATGAATTCGCCTGCAGGGCCCTCTGACGGGGACCCATCCGCGGACCGGCCTGATTCCGGTCAGGACAACTCCGGGCCGCCCAGTTCGCGGCGGCCCAGTCTTGCCGAGCGCAAGGCCGCCGCCCGTGAGCGCGCCCGCCGATCCTCCACCGGTGCGTCCCCCCGACCGGAGATGCCGAGCGAGTCCGCTCGATCGGAGACGAGCGGCGGAGTGTCGTCGCAGCCCCCGGCCGACAGTGCGGACGCGACGGCGCAAACTGAGCCCGAAGCCGGCCAAGCCCAAGGCTCATCCCGCGGGCAAGCCAAGGCACAAGGCCAGTCCGGCGACCAAGCCAAGAGGCAAGACCAGAACCAGCCCCAAGACCGCACCCGACCCCACCCCCAGCCGGAACTCGAGTTCGCGGAGCGGCAGCCGTCCGCGGCCCTCGCCACGGCCGTGTGGGTCACCGTGGCCGGAGCGGTCGCGCTGACGGTCGGCGCGCTGCTGCCCGTCTCGCCCGACGCCGGGCCCGGGTATTTCAGCTGGCCGCTCCTCGCGGTGCTCGCGCTGGTGCCCGCGGCGGTCGCCGTGTGGGCCGCGTACGCCGGGCGGCACGGGCTGGCCGCCGGTCTGATTGCGGGGCTCGCCGCGCTCGCGCCGGGGCGGCTGCTGCTCGATGTCCAGTTCTTCGTCAACGGCTCGCTCACCGTCCGCCCCGAGCTGTACCTGCCCGACCGCCTCCTGGACCGCAGCGGCGTGGCCGCCGGGTTCTGGCTGCTGGCCATCGGGCACCTGCTCACGATCGGCGCCGGGCTGCGGGCCGCGCGCGTGGCGCGGGACCTCAACGAGATCGCGGGCAGCGAGAGCGGGCAACGCCGGTGGCGATTGGTCGTGCCGCTGCTCGCCGTGGTCACGGCCGTCGGGCTGCTGATGTCGCCGGTGGTCTCCACCGATCCGTACCTGCTGGCGCGCTCGGCGTTCGAAGGGCCCGGCGCCGCGCTGGCCGGGTTCGTCCTGCTCGCCGGGGCGCTGCCGATCGCCGCGGTGGTCGGGTTTTCGTCGGCGTCCGACGGGGTGGCGCGCGGGACGCTCGGCGGGGCCGCCGCCGCGGTGTTCGCCGTCGCGCTGCCGGCCGTGGTGGCCGGGCTCGTGGTGCCGGACCTGCACGTCGCGTGGGGGCCGTGCATGGCCGTCGTCGCGACGCTGCTCGTCCTGCTGCTCACCCCGCTCGCCACGCCCCAGCAGACGGCGGCCGAAGGCACCGACCTCGCCGGCGAGGCCCGCGTTCCCGGCCTCACGCTCTGGCGCGCGGCCACCGCGCTGCTCGCCGTCCTCACCGCCGTCGCCGCGGTGATCGGCGCGCTCGCCCCGCAACTCGCGGGCCAGACGCAGACGAACAGTCCCGCGCGCTGGCTGCTCGTCGTCGCCGCCGTTCTCGTGCTGCTGCCCGCGCCGTTCCTCTTCGCCGCGAAAACGGCACGGGCGGCGCGCGGTTTCCTCGCCGTGCTCTGGGCCGGCGTCGTCCTCGCCGGGACGGCCGTGCTCAGCACCGCCATCACCGCATCCGAGGCGACCGGGCTGGGCGGGCTCGGCGGCACCATCAGCTACCACCTCGGCGCCGGCTCCGTTTTCACCGCGATCGCGCTCGGCTTGGCGGCCCTGACCGCGCTCGCCACGACGGTCGCCGGAGTCGTCGAACGGGACGACGAAGGCACGGAAGGCCCGCGCCCCAACGTTCTTCTCCCCGTCATCGCGGCCGCGGTACTCGCCGTCGCGACGTTCGGGACTCCCGTGTTCACGGCGCCGGACTACCCGTCGCCCGGGCTCTGGTCCGATTTCGACACTCCGTCGTGGGGCCTGCTCACCGCGGTCCTCGTGGTGCTGGGCGTGCTCGCGCTGGCCGTCCGCTCCCGGCCCGGCGCCGCGGCGGCCGCGCTCGGCGGGGCCGCGCTGGTGCTGGCCCTGCACGTCGCCGAACTCCCGCTCGTCGGCTCCTCGATCGACGGATCCCGCCCCGGCCTCGGGTTCTGGCTCGGTCTCGCGGCCGTCGTCGCGACGGTGGCCGCCGCCGTCACCGCCGCCGTGGGCGCGAAGGCGACCACAGAGGACACCGCGCCGGCCGGGAAGCCGTGACCCGCGAGCGGCCGCGTGTACTGCTCGTCGAACTCGCCGAGACGCCCACGGCCGCGCGCCTCGGCCGTCTCCTGCGCGACGCCGGCGTCGAGGTGATCCACGCCGGCGTGCTCGGGCCCGAGCAGATCCTCCGCACCGCCGAGCAAGAGGACCCGGACGCGCTCGGCGTCTTCGGCGACGCGGTGCCGGCCGGACTGGCCGACGGGCTCGGCGGCGTTCACCTCTTCGTGGTGCACCCCGAAAACCCGGTCGAACCGCTCGAAGCACTGGCCGAACGGCTCGCCGGTGGGCGGTCTCACACCCCCGGCACACCGTCTGACCGCGCACGGTGACCGACTTCACCAGGTGCGGAGTGTCTGGCGTCTGCGCAGGTCGCTAACCTCGACTGGTCCGACAGCGCGGTCCGGTAGCGGACCACCACAGTGGCGTGTCGTCAGGAGACTGGAGTAGTGGACCTCTACGAGTACCAGGCGAGGGATCTCTTCGCCGCCCACGGAGTACCGGTTCTGCCGGGCTCGGTGGCAACAACCCCCGAAGAAGCCAAAGCCGCCGCGGAGCAGATCGGCACCCAGGTCGTCGTCAAGGCGCAGGTGAAGGTCGGCGGCCGGGGCAAGGCCGGTGGCGTCAAGCTGGCCCAGACGCCGGACGAGGCGAAGGAGAAGGCGGAAGCCATTCTCGGCCTCGACATCAAGGGCCACATCACGCACCGCGTGCTGGTGGCCGCGGCCTCGGACATTGCCGAGGAGTACTACTTCTCCTTCCTGCTGGATCGGTCGAACCGCACCTTCCTGGCGATGGCGTCGTTCGAAGGCGGCATGGAGATCGAGCAGCTCGCGGTCGAGCGCCCCGAAGCACTCGCCCGGATCCCGGTCGACGCGATCGCCGGTGTCGACAAGAAGAAGGCTCTCGAGATCCTCACCGCGGGCAAGTTCCCGGAGAAGGTCATCGACGAGGCGGCCGACGTCGTCGTCAAGCTGTGGGAGACCTTCGTCGCGGAGGACGCGACGCTGGTCGAGGTCAACCCGCTGGTGCGCGACCCCCAGGACAAGATCATCGCCCTCGACGGCAAGGTCACCCTGGACGAGAACGCGGACTTCCGTCAGCCGGGCCACGAGGCCCTGGTCGACAAGCAGGCCGAGAACCCCTTGGAAGCCAAGGCGAAGGCCAAGAACCTCAACTACGTCAAGCTCGACGGCCAGGTCGGCATCATCGGCAACGGCGCGGGCCTGGTCATGTCCACTTTGGACGTGGTGGCGTACGCGGGCGAGAAGCACGGCGGCGTGAAGCCGGCCAACTTCCTCGACATCGGCGGCGGCGCGTCCGCCGAGGTGATGGCGGCCGGTCTGGACGTCATCCTCAACGACACCGACGTGAAGAGCGTGTTCGTCAACGTCTTCGGCGGCATCACCGCCTGCGACGCGGTGGCGAACGGCATCGTCGAGGCGCTGAAGATCCTGGGTGACGAGGCCAGCAAGCCGCTCGTCGTCCGGCTCGACGGCAACAACGTCGTCGAGGGCCGCCAGATCCTGGCCGACGCGAATCACCCGCTGGTCACCGTGGTGGACACTATGGACAACGCGGCCGACAAGGCCGCCGAGCTCGCCGCGGCAGGTGCGTGAGATGTCGATCTTCATCAACGAGAACAGCAAGGTCATCGTCCAGGGCCTCACCGGCTCCGAGGGCATGAAGCACGCCACCAAGATGCTGAAGTCCGGCACCGACATCGTGGGCGGCGTCAACGCCCGCAAGGCCGGCCAGACCGTCACCATCGAGGGCAAGGACCTGAAGGTCTTCGGCACGGTCGAAGAGGCCATCAAGGAGACCGGCGCCGACGTGTCGGTCATCTTCGTGCCGCCGAAGTTCGCCAAGGACGCGGTGCTCGAGGCCATCGACGCCGAGATCCCGCTGGCCGTGGTCATCACCGAGGGCATCCCGGTGCACGACTCGGCCTACTTCTGGGCCCACGCCGGCGCCAAGGGCAACAAGACCCGCATCATCGGGCCGAACTGCCCCGGCGTGATCACCCCGGGCAAGTCGAACGCCGGCATCATCCCGGCCGACATCTCCGGCCCCGGCGGGATCGGCCTGGTGTCGAAGTCCGGCACGCTGACCTACCAGATGATGTACGAGCTGCGTGACATCGGCTTCTCCACCGCCGTCGGCATCGGCGGCGACCCGATCATCGGCACCACGCACATCGACGCGCTCGAGGCGTTCCAGAACGACCCCGAGACGAAGGTCATCGTGATGATCGGCGAGATCGGCGGCGACGCCGAGGAGCGTGCGGCCGACTACATCAAGGCCAACGTGACCAAGCCGGTCGTCGGCTACGTCGCGGGCTTCACCGCGCCCGAGGGCAAGACGATGGGCCACGCCGGCGCCATCGTCTCCGGCTCCTCCGGCACGGCGGCCGCGAAGAAGGAGGCCCTCGAGGCCGCCGGCGTCAAGGTCGGCAAGACCCCGAGCGAGACCGCTGTGCTCGCGCGTGAGCTGTACAACAGCCTGGGCTGACCCGCGGGTCGGCCGCGGCTGACCTGCGATGACACCCTCCCGGAGGCCGGGCACCACGTCGGTGCCCGGCCTCCGGTGTTTCCGGCGGCAACCGATCGGGCGGCTCGCACGTCCAACGGCCCGAACCGGCGTGTGCGGTGAATGCGCTAGCGTTCGGGTGGCCCGGCCGTCTCGCCGGACCGGGTCGCCGCACGCCCCCCTCAATTGCCGGCCCCGACGACAGGAGAGCTTCCGATGACCTACCCCAGCGGCGGGCCCGGTTACCCCCAGCAAGGTGGCGGCCAGCAGCCCCTTCAGGGCCCGCCCCCGTCCGGCCCGTTCCCCCAGCAGGGCCCGCCCCCGTCGTCCGGCGGACCGGCGCTGCCGCAGAACCTGCCCACGCTGCTCGCCCTCGTGGTGGTCGTGCTCGGTGTCATCCAGTACTTCCTCGGCTTCTCCGACGAGGCCGGCGACGTCGGCCAGGAGACGGTCTTCCTGCTCGTCGGCGGTCTGCTCTCCGCGCTGCACGTGCTGCCGAAGGCGCCGAAGGTGCTGCCGTTCGCCGCGCTGTTCAGCGTGGTCGGCGCGCTCGGGGCGCTGGACACGGTGGTGGCCGAGACGAGCACGCCGGGCATCGTCACCGTGGTGCTGATCCTGGGCTTCGTGCAGATGCTGGTCTCCGTCGCCGGGCTGCTGCTCGAGTACGACGTGCTCAAGCTGCCGGCGCCGAAGCCCGCCACGCCGCAGTACCAGCAGACCCAGTACGGCCAGTCCGGTCCCGCCGGCCCGTTCGGCCAGCCGCAGCAGTACCAGCAGCCCGGCTCGACGCCGCCGGCTCCCGGCCAGCAGCCGGGCTCGACCCCTGGCCAGCAGCCGGGTTCGACGCCGCCGCCGGGACCGGGCCAGCAGGCCACGACGTACGCGCCTCAGCAGGGCCAGTTCTTCCAGCAGCCCCCGGCCGACCAGCCGAAGCCGGGCTCGGGCACGGGTACTCCGCCGGGCGGTTTCGGCCAGCAGGGCTGATTCTTCCGCTTCCACGAAGCGCCCCAATGCCACATTGGGTGCGTGGAACGCACCCAATGTGGCGTTCGGTGCGTTGAGCGCAACCAATGCCACATTGGGGCGTTTGCCGCTGTCAAAACACCCGCTGTGACTCTCCGTGTCACAGCGGGTGTTTTTGTTGTCCTGGCCAACCCGGTCGGGTGGGTTAGGTTCGCCACGCCCTCCGGCGGCGGCGTGCCTCACCCGGACGGACCAGCGCGGATGTCATGGTCAACTCATGCAGCTGCTCACCAGTTCCGGACGCCCGCCGGGCGACGAACCGGTGGCGGACGCTCCCGAACTCGCCGCGGAAGTGACTCCGGCGACGCGGGTGCGGGTGTTGTCCTCCGCCGCCCTCGGGCCGCTGATCACGGGATACGCCCTGGTCGCGACCTTGATCGCGCTCGTCACGCTGACCGCCGACCGGTTCTCCGCCACGGGTGCGCTGCTCACGGCCGGGCCGGGCTGGCTCGCCGCGTACCAGGTGCAGCTCGGCATCGGCGGCCACCCGCTGGGCGTGCTGCCGCTGCTGCCCACGGCCGGCGCGGTGCTGCTGGTCGCGCGGACGGCGTCCGGCGCCGTCCAGCGGCTGGGGCTGACCCGGCCGAGGCAGGCCGTTCCGTTGATCGCCGTGATCGCCGGGGCGCACGCGCTGTTCGGCCTGGTCATCGCGCTGCTCGCACTCGGCGCGCCGGTGCGGGTGAACCCGGCGCTCGCCTTCGCCATGCCCGGGGTGCTGGCCGCGCTCGCCGCCAGTGCCGGGGTGGTGCGCCGCTGTGGCCTGCCGCACGCCGTCGCCGAGCGACTCGACCCGCTGGCCGCGCGCGGCGCTCGGGCCGGCGCCCTCGGGCTGGCCGCGCTGGTGCTGGTGGGCGCGCTGGTGTTCACGCTCGCCACGGTGCTGTCGATGTCCACTGTGGACAACCTGTTCGAACCTTCGGTCGGCAGCAGTCTCGGGCTGCTGCTGCTTTCGGTGCTGTACCTGCCCAACGCCGTCGTGGCGGCCATGTCGTTCGTCACCGGGCCCGGATTCACCATCGGCTCGCTGGACGTCAGTCTGGTCGGCTACCGCGGCGGCGACGTGCCAGCCCTGCCGCTGCTCGGCGGGATCCCCGCGCACGCCGCCGTGTGGTGGCCCGCGCTGCTGGTGCTGCCGGCCGCCGTCGGCGCGCTGGTCGGCTGGTCGGTCCGCCGGGTGGACGACGACCCGGCCGCGCGCATCCGCGTGGTCGCCGTCGCGGGCGCCGTGGTCGGCTTCGGCTGCGTGGTGCTGGGGACGCTCGCGGGCGGACGGCTCGGCGACGGCCCGTTCGACCCGGTCAGCGTGCCGGTCGGGGTCGCCTCGATCGTGGCGTTCTGCTGGATCGTGATCCCGGGCGGGTTCGTGGCGTTCTTCGCCGGGGAGCACGCGCCGGCCGCGCCGCCCACCACTCTGGACGTCGAGCCGGACGAGGCCTTCGACGATGAGGCGGCCGCGGAATCCGAAGAAGCCGAGGAGTCCGACGGGGCCGAGGAGTCCGAAGAGGACACGTCTGAAGACGCTTCGGAAGACGCCGATCAGCCGGAGACCGAGCCGGACACCGCCGAGGCCGACGAGACCGACGAGCCCGATGACTTCGACGAGACCGCCGAATTCGACGCCGAAGCCGACGCGGAACTGGGCCTGGAGCAGCCGGAGGACGTGGTCCTCGACGAGCCGGAGCCCCGGCCCGAGCCGCCCGGCGCTGTGACCGGGTCCACCGAGGCCTCTGTCGACGAGAAGTCCCCGGAGGACGACCGTTAGGGTTGGGGTGACCTGCTGAAGCGCCGTGCGCCCGAGGCGTGCCGCCGTGCAAGGAGCCCGTTCTGGCCAGTCGCTTGGACCTGCCCACCCCGGTGAAGATCGTCGTGCTCGCGTCCGGTTCCGGCACGCTGCTGCAGGCGCTGCTCGACGCCGTCGCGCGCCCCGGCTTCCCCGCCTCCGTCGCCGCGGTCGGCGCCGACCGCACGGGTATTGAGGCACTGGCCAGGGCCGAGCGTGCGGACGTGCCGTCCTTCACCGTCCGCGTCGCCGACCACCCTGACCGCGCGGCCTGGGACGAGGCGCTGACCCAGGCCGTCGCCGTCTACCAGCCCGATCTGGTGGTGTCGGCGGGCTTCATGAAGATCCTCGGCCCGCGGTTCCTGTCCCGGTTCGAGAACCGGGTGGTCAACACGCATCCGGCGCTGCTGCCGTCGTTCCCGGGCATGCACGCGGTCGCGGACGCGCTGGCGGCCGGGGTCAAGGTCACCGGGTCGACCGTGCACTTCGTCGACGCGGGGGTGGACACCGGCCCGGTCATCGCCCAGGAGGCGGTGGTGGTGGAGGCCGAGGACACCGAAGACGTCCTGCACGAGCGGATCAAGGCCGTGGAACGCAGGCTGCTGGTTGAAACGATCGAGCGACTCGGCCGTGGTGGCTGCACCGTGGACGGACGAAAGGTGAGGTTTTCGTGAGCACTGAACAAGGACGACGCCCGGTCCGGCGCGCGCTGATCGGCGTTTCGGACAAGGCCGGCCTGCTCGAGCTCGCGACCGGTCTGCACGCGGCCGGCGTGGAGATCGTGTCGACCGGCGGCACCGCGAAGGTGATCGCGAACGCGGGGGTCCCGGTCACGCCGGTCGAGCAGGTCACGGGGTTCCCGGAATCGCTCGACGGCCGGGTGAAGACGCTGCACCCGCGCGTGCACGCCGGGCTGCTCGCCGACCAGGGCAACGACGACCATGTGGCGCAGCTGAAGAAGCTCGACATCGCGCCGTTCGACCTGCTCGTGGTGAACCTGTACCCGTTCGCGCAGACCGTCGCCTCGGGCGCGAGCCCCGAGGACTGCGTGGAGAACATCGACATCGGCGGCCCGGCGATGGTGCGCGCGGCCGCGAAGAACCACGGCAGCGTCGCGGTGGTCGTGGACCCGGCGCGTTACGACTGGGTGCTGGAGCGCGTCGCCGAAGGCGGCTTCGAGCTGGCTGACCGCAAGCGTCTCGCGGCGCAGGCGTACGCGCACACGGCGGCGTACGACACGGCTGTCGCTTCGTGGTTCGCGAACTCGTACGCGCCCGCGGACGACTCCGGCTTCCCGGACTTCACCGGCGCCACCTGGGAGCGCGCGGACGTGCTGCGCTACGGCGAGAACCCGCACCAGAAGGCCGCGCTGTACAAGAGCGCGCAGCCGGGGCTGGCGCACGCCGAGCAGCTGCACGGCAAGGCCATGTCGTACAACAACTACGTCGACACCGACGCCGCCCGGCGCGCCGCGTTCGACTTCGCCGAGCCCGCCGTCGCGATCATCAAGCACGCGAACCCGTGCGGCATCGCCGTGGGCGTGGACGTCGCCGAGGCGCACCGCAAGGCGCACGCGTGCGACCCGGTTTCGGCCTACGGCGGCGTGATCGCCACGAACCGGCCGGTGAGCGTGCTGGCCGCGGAGCAGATCGCCGAGGTGTTCACCGAGGTCGTGCTCGCGCCCGACTTCGAGCCCGAGGCGCTGGAGATCTTGCAGCGCAAGAAGAACGTGCGGCTGCTGAAGCTGCCGGTGATCGAGCACCCGGCGCCGGTGGAGTTCCGGCCGATCTCCGGCGGGGTGCTCGTGCAGACCGTCGACGCGATCGACGCCCCCGGCGACGACCCGGCCAACTGGCAGCTCGCGACCGGTGCCCCGGCCGACGAGCAGACGCTCGCGGACCTGGAGTTCGCCTGGCGCTCGCTGCGCGCGGTGAAGTCCAACGCGATCCTGCTGGCGCACGAGGGCGCCACCGTCGGCGTCGGCATGGGGCAGGTCAACCGCGTCGACTCCTCGCGGCTGGCGGTCACCCGCGCGGGTGACCGGGCGAAGGGCTCGGTGGGCGCGTCCGACGCGTTCTTCCCGTTCCCGGACGGGCTCGAGGTGCTGATCGAGGCCGGCGTGCGCGCCGTCGTCCAGCCCGGCGGGTCCATTCGCGACGCCGAGGTGATCGCGGCCGCGGAGGCCGCGGGGATCACGCTGTACCTCACGGGCACGCGTCACTTCGCGCACTGACCGCGGGTTTTCCCAGGGCCGGCCGGGTTTTCCCCGGCCGGCCCTGGTGCGTCATCCCTCGCGCAGGCGGCCGTAGACGACCACGTCGCGGTTGGCCCCGTCGCGCCAGACCGCTTGGCACAGCAGGCCTTCGCGGTGGAAGCCGGCCTTCTCCAGCACCCGCTGCTCGGCGACGTTGTCGTCGTCGGTGAACGCCTCCAGCCGGTGCGCGCGGGTGAAGCGGAACAGGTGGTCGACGAGCAGCCGGTGCGCCTTCGTCCCGGTGCCGTGGCCGCGCTGGTCGGGCAGCAGAGTCACGCCGATCTCGTGACAGCCGCCGGCCGGCCCGCCGCGGTCGGCGGCCCGCCAGCCGGCCATCCCGGCCACGGCGCCGTCCACCGTCACGGCGATGAAGCTCGACGTTCCGCCGAGCAGACCGTCCTCGGCGAAGCGACGGCGGCGAGCCTGCGGATCGGCGAAACCGTTCCACTGGAACGCCCCGAGCACCTCGGGGTCGGTGGCGAACCGGTCCAGGACCGGCAGGTCGTCTTCGGCGAAGGCGCGGAGCGCGACGTGTTTCACTTCAAGCCCACCAGTTTCGTCAGGAAGCGGTCGATCTGTTCGCGGGCCGGCGGCCAGTCCAGGTCCGGCTCGTTGATGCGCTGGGAAAGCATGCCGTTGACGGCGGTGCGGAAGTCGATCGTCACGGTCGCGACGTCGTCTTGCGGGGCCACGCCGGCGTCCATGCAGCGCTGGACGGCCGCGCGGGTGCGCCCGAGCAGGACTTCCTTGAACGGCATGCCGAGCCGCCGGTGCACCTTGCTTTCGTGGAGCACCTTGTAGAGGCCGGGATGCGCCTGCGCCCACTCGGCCTGTGCGAGCGTGCGGTGGCGCAGCTGAGCCGCCGGGTCGCCCTCGTGAGCCTGCTCAGCCTCGTCGCCGCCGCGCACCAGCTCCTCGTGACAGCGCTGCATGGCGGCGAGCACCAATGCGTCGCGGTCGGGGAAGTACAGGTACACCGACGTCGCCGCGATCGACACCTCGCGCGCGACGGCCCGCAGCGACAGGGCCTCGTCGTCGGCCAGCTCTTCGAGCATCCGGACGGCGGCCGTCACGATCTCTTCCCGCAGCAGCTCGCCTTGGCCGCGGGCGTTGGGGCGTCGTCGGGTGGTCTTCTCCATGGCGGCCCCAGTGTAGCTGGACAGTTATCGCGCTACAGGTGTAGCTTCATTTCACGCTACAGCTGTAGCGCTACGGATGTACTGAGGGGAAGTACTGCTATGACAACGATTGCCGAGAGCAATCTGGAGCGGCTGGCGGCGCTGGACCCGGCGTTCGCGCGGATGGTCGGGGCGACCACGCGGCACGTCCGGGTGCCGGAGCTGACCGAACGGGAGACGGTGTTCTTGTACGTGGTCGCGGACGTCTGCCAGCCGAGCCTCGGCCTGCCGTTCGAGGCGCACGTCCGCGCCGGCCTCGCCGCGGGAGTGTCCGTTGTGGACATTCACACGCTGCTGCGGTTCGTCTCCTACGACACGGGCTACCCGGCGGCGGCCGCGGGCCTCGAGCGGCTCGTCGAACTGGAGGAGGCGCTGGGCCTGCTTCGGCCGGAGGCGTCCCTGCCGGCCGAGGAGTTGCTGGTGCCCGGGCCGAGCCCGATGCCGCCGTCGGCGCAGGCGCGGCTGGCCGAGCTGGATCCGCACTTCGCGGAGTACTTCAGCCTGCAGTCGAGGATGCGGACGGACCCGGGTTTCGCGGGGCTGAGCGAGCGTGAACGCGCATTCGCGACGATGAGCGTCGACGTGCATTACCAGACCCTGGGGGAGACTTTCGCGATCCACGTCGGCCGGGCCCTGCGCGCGGGCGCTTCACCGGACGACGTGCGCGCCGTGCTGCGCTTCAACGCCCAGTTCGGGGCGACGCGGGTTTGGCAGGCGTGGCAGGCGTTGAACCCGCTGCTGGCCGGCTGAAAAGCTCGTGAGTGTTTATGACGGTTAGAACCGTCATAAACACTCACGAGTGCTGAGCTGCGAGGGGCTGGGAATAGTCCGGCAGTGGCCAGTCGCCGCCGCGGTCCTCCTTCGCGAACCGCGCGGCCAATTCGGGCAGCCGCAGGAACGTGGCCACCGCGCCCATCGCGCGAATGCTGGTGATTCCCAGGCGGCCCTTCGGGAATCCGAGGCGCAGCAGCTTCGGGTTGACCTCGTCCTGAACGTGCTCGATGAACGGCTTCAGCGTCGCTTGGTACTGCGCGAACGCGGCCGGGGGGTCATCCGGGTTCCGGTTGATCTCCCCGGCCAGGACGTAGGCGCCGACCAGCGCGGGGCGCGGCTGCATGCCGGCACCAATCCGCAGGGGACGGACCTTTCCCGCGCCTTCCACAAGGTCGCCTTCCTGGTCGCCGCGGGCCTGTCTGAGCGGGACGCGCAGATGGCGATGCTCACCACCGGTCACTTCACGGTCTTGAGCGTGCTGGAGGAGCAGGCCGGTATCGGCGACGGCGCGGGGCATCCCCCGCTGGATCCCGCGGCTGTGTTTGATGCTGGGCTGACGTTGATTGTCGATGGGGTGGCGCAACGTGTTGGGCCGGTTGCGTCTCGGCGGCGTTGACGTCGCTTCCTGGTTTCAGGCGGATTCTGCCCGGCACGAGGCGCCTTGATCGGGTGATGGATGTCCTGACTCGCGTCGTCTGCTTGACAGGGATTCCCGGTCTGAGGTCTACTGGAGCCATCGAACAGGTGTTCGATGCAGGGTGTTGGAGCCGCCTTCCCCGCGGTGAAACGGTGCCCCGCCCGTCCCATGGTCCTTCCGGCGTGGGGGCGGGTTGGTGTGCCGGTGTGCGTCATGGCGTCCGGCGTCATGGCGTGCCGCGGCGCGACGCACGTCGTGTCCGTGTTCGAGCTGCCGCTCTCGGGCGGCCGCTTCGAGTGGTCGCTGGTGAGTGATCGCTTCGAGTGGCCGTTTGCGAGTGGTCGCGTTGATCCGTACGGGGGAGGTGGATGTGGTGACGGCTGTGGTGGAACCGCCGGTCGCGCGGCTGGCGGCGTTGCCCGGGGTGAGCACGGCGAGCCGGGTGGCGGCCCAGGCCGCGCATGCCAGGACGACGGGAAGGGTGCTCCCGGTGTCCCCGGCGCTGGCCGGTCTGCTGCCCGCCTCGGGGCTCCGGCGCGGGAGCACCGTGGCGGTCCACAGTTCCACCTCGCTGCTCCTCGCCTTGCTCGCCGAGGCCACCGCCGCCGGGTCGTGGGCGGCGGTGGTCGGCGTGCCTTCACTGGGGGTGGCCGCGGCGGCCGAACACGGCGTCGCGGTCTCCCGGCTGGCGCTGGTCCCACGCCCGGGCGCCGAGTACCCGGCCGTGATGGCCGCCCTCCTGGACGGCGTCGACCTGGTCGTCACCGAGCCCCGCTCGGTCCAGCCGTCGATCGCCCGCCGCCTCTCGGCGCGCGCCCGCCACCGCGGCGCCGTCCTGGTCTCACTGGGCCCCTGGCCCGCGGCCGACGTCGAACTCCACTGCACCCGAGGCCCCTGGTCCGGCCTCTCCCGCGGCGCCGGCCACCTGGAATCCCGCCCGGTCGTGGTCCACGCCGCCGGCCGTGGCGCCGCCGCCCGCCCCCTGTCCACCGCCCTGACCCTCCCCGACCCGACCGGCCGGATCGCCCCGGCCCGGGTGGAACCGGCAGAGCCGATGGAGCTGCCGATGGGGATGCCACGCCAGCTGACCCGCGCGGAGGCCGCGGAGGAGACCTTGGCTGCTCCGCTGCACCTGATCCCCGAGGAGGCAGTGGGATGACCACTTCCTGCTTTGGTCTTCGCGGGTCCGTCTATCCGGCGGCAGTCGTTCCTGCTGCTGTTCCTGCCTCCGCCACCGTGGTTCCTGTTGCTGTCGTTCCCGCTGTCGCCACCGCCGCTGTGCCTTCCGCCGCCGCGGTTTCTGCCACCGGCACCGTTCCTGCCGCCGCCGTTCTTGCGACCGACACCGTTCCTACTGCCGCTTACTTTGCTGCCGCCGCTGCTGTTCCTGCTGCCGCTGTTCCCGTTCCCGCCGCCACCGCCGTTGCTGCCATCACCGCTGCCACTGTCGTCGCCGGGCTTCGCGGTACCCGGGTGACTGCTCACCACGTCGGCCCGCGCTCCGTCTGTCCCGGCACTGCCCGGACCGCGTCCGTCCACAGTGCACACTCCCGTGGGGCGGTCACCCCATGAGCGTCCTGCCCACCCGCCTGCTGGTCCTCTGGTGTCCGGACTGGCCGGCCGTCGCGGCGGTGGCGGCGGGTGGGGTGGCCGTCACTAGGCCTGCCGCGGTGTTTCTGGCGAACCGGGTCGTGGCGTGTACGGCAGTGGCGCGGGTCCGGGGGGTTCGCCGGGGGATGCGGCGGCGGGAGGCGGAGGCCCGGTGCCCCGAGCTGGCCGTGTTCGGGGCGGATGAGGGGCGGGACGCGCGGCTGTTCGAGGCCGTCGCGAGGGCGGTGGAGGAACTGGTCGTCGGGCTGGAGGTGGTGCGGCCCGGGCTGATCGCGGTGCCCGTGTCCGGGGCGGCGGGCTACTTCGGCGGCGAGATCCGGCTCGCCGAGAAGCTGCTGGACCAGGTCGCCGCCGCGGCCGGGGTCGAGTGTCAGGTCGGGGTCGCGGAGGGGCTGTTCGCGGCGACCATCGCGGCCCGGCACGGGGAGTTCGTCGAGCATGGGGAGGCGGCCGCGTTCCTCGCGCCGCTGCCGGTCGCCGAACTCGACCAGCCGGGCAGCGAACGCGCGGAACTCGTCGGCCTGCTCACCCGGCTCGGGCTGCACACGCTCGGTGCCTTCGCCGCGCTCACCGAACGCGACGTGCTGGCCCGCTTCGGATTCGAAGGCGTCCTGGCGCACCGGCTCGCCCGCGGCCTGTCGGAGCGGCCGCCGTTGCGGCGCCGTCCTCCGCCGGAGTTGTCGCTGACGGAATCGTTCGACCCGGTGCTGGAACGGGTCGACGTCGCCGCGTTCGTGGCCCAGAGCGCCGGCGCCCGGTTCCACGCGGGCCTCGCCGAGCGGGGGCTGGCCTGCACGCGGCTCGGCATCTACGCCACCACCGAATCCGGCGAGCAGCTCGGCCGCGTCTGGCGTTGCGCGGAACCCCTGACGCCGCAAGGGGTTTCCGACCGTGTGCGCTGGCAGTTCGAGGGCTGGCTGCGGGCCGCGCCCGGTGCCCGGCCCACCTCGGGAGTCGCCCGGCTGACGCTGGAACCGCAGGAGACGGTCGAGGGCCGGTCCCTGCAACTCGGCCTCTGGCGCGGTGGCAACCCGGCCGCGGGCCCCGACGAGGACGAGGAACTCACAGCGGAACGCGCCGGCCGAGCCTTCGTCCGGGTCCAGGGCCTGCTCGGGCCGGAGGGGGTCGTCACGCCGCTCCTCGACGGCGGACGAGACCCCGCGGGCCGCGTCCGCCTCGTGCCCTGGGGAGACGCCCGTGACCCGGTTTCGCCCCCGGACTCGCCGGTGCTCGCCCTACCAGCACCGTCCCGCGAAGGCTGGAGTCACGACAACGGCCCCACCGCCTGGGGCGAAGCCCTCGGCGCGACCTGGCCGGGACGGCTGCCGGCGCCCTCCCCGGCGACGGTGCTCGTCCGGCCACTGCCCGCCGAGGTCGTCGACGCCGAAGGACGGCTCGTGGGCCTCACCGCCCACCGTCGCCTGACCTCGCCCCCGAGCCGCCTCAGCATCCTCGGCGAGCCGTCGAGGGAGGTGCTCGACTGGTCCCGGGTCTGGCCGATGACCAGGGTGGCCAACCGCGCGCCTGGCCCCCCGCGCGCCCGGGTGCAGATGCTGATCGCCGGCGCGCCGGACGAGCCGCCCGAGGCCGTCCTGCTCCTGTGCGCGGGCCTGGAAAATCCACAGTGGACAGTAGAGGGAGTGTACGACTAGGTGAACGACGACTACGTGCGCCAGGTACTGGCCTGGCTGCGCTCCGCACTCCGCCCGGAGACCCTGGACTCGGCCTGGTCCGGCCACACCCGGCTGCCCGCGATCCCGCCCCAAGCCGAGATCCCGGACGGCGCCGATGCTCGCCCGCCCGCGATCCCGCCACGGGAGGCAGGCCTGAGTGATGCCGGTGCGCCCCTGCCCGCGACCTCGGCGCAGGAGGTAGGCCTAGGCGACGCCAGTGCGCGCCCGCTCGCGATCCCGCCGCAGCGGGCCAGGCTGGGCGGGGTAGGTGCACCCCTGCCTGAGACAGGTCTGGCCGATGCCGGTGCGCGCCTGCGCGCAATCCCGCTGCAGAGGGCAGCTCTCCGCGACACCGGCACACCTCTGCCCGCAATCCCGCCCCAGCGGCCAAGCGCAACCGGCCCCGCCGCCGACGTTCTAGTCCCCGCGCCCCGCCCCTCGTCGGAGAGATAGGCCAGACAGATGGGCTGGAACAATCCGCCGGTTCCGTGGAAGGACCTCGCCCGGGCCCTCTCCGGGGCCCTGCCGCCCGGGGACCACGGGGACAGTCCGGCCTGGGGGAGGCGTCGCGAGGGGTATCAGCGGCCTGAGCGGGTGGCGCCGCCGCGGAGTGATCTTGAGGTGGCCAAGGGGCGGGTGCCGTATGCCGAATTGCACTGCCACTCCAACTTCAGCTTCCTCGACGGCGCCAACCATCCCGAGGAGCTCGTCGAGGAGGCCTCGCGGCTCGGGCTCGACGCGATCGCGCTGACCGACCACGACGGGATGTACGGCGTCGTGCGGTTTGCCGAGGCGGCGAAGGAATTGGGCGTCGCGACGGTGTTCGGGACCGAGTTGAGCTTCGGGCTTTCCGGGCCGCAGAACGGGGACGCCGATCCCGAGGGCGCACACCTCCTGCTGCTGGCCCGCGGTGATCAGGGGTACCGCAGCCTGTGCCGCGCCATCACCGCCGGGCAGATGCGCGGGCACGACGGCCGCGCGGAGCCCGGGCTGCACGCCGAAAAAGGACGGCCGATCTACCGGCTGCGCGAGGTCGCCGAGGAGGTCGCCGGGCAGTGCGCCGTGCTCACCGGGTGCCGCAAGGGCGCGGTCCGCACGGCGCTGGTCACCCGTGGGCCCGCCGCGGCGGCCGAGCGGCTGCGGGAACTCGTGGAGCTTTTCGGCCGTGACAACGTGTACGTCGAGCTGACCGACCTCGGCCTGCCGCTCGACGACACGCACAACAACCTGCTCGCCAAGATGGCCGAGGACTTCGGCCTGCCCACCGTGGCGACCACCGCCGCCCACTACGCCTGGCCGGAGCGGGGCGCGCTCGCCGACGCGCTCGCGGCCATCCGCGCCCGGCGCGGCATCGAGGAGCTGGAGCCCTGGCTGCCGCCGGATTCCATGGCCTTCCTGCGTTCCGGCGCGGAAATGGCGGAGATCTTCGAGCGCCACCCCGGCGCCGTCCAGCGGTCCGCGCTGCTCGGCCGCGAGTGCGCCTTCGAGCTGCACCACCTCGAGCCGAAGCTGCCGCCGTTCGACCTGCCCGACGGGCGCACCGAGGCGGAACACCTGCGCGTGCTCACCATGAAGGGCGCGAAGGAGCACTTCGACGGCAAGGACCACGAAGAACGCGCGTACCAGCAGCTCGAGCACGAGCTGAAGATCATCGAGGAGCTGGAGTTCCCCGGCTACTTCCTGATCGTGCACGACATCGTCGAGTTCTGCCGCGAAGCGAACATCCTTTGCCAGGGCCGGGGATCCGCGGCGAACTCGGCCGTCTGCTACGCGCTCGGCATCACCAAGATCGACCCGGTGCTGTACAAGCTGCTCTTCGAACGGTTCCTCGCCCCGGACCGCGACGGCTACCCGGACATCGACCTCGACATCGAGTCCGACCGCCGTGAGGAGGCCATCCAGCACGTCTACACGAAGTACGGCCGGCTCAACACCGCGCAGGTCGCCAACGTGATCACCTACCGCGCCCGCTCGGCGATCCGCGACGCCGCCCGCGCGCTCGGCTACTCACCCGGCCAGCAGGACGCGTGGGGCAAGCAGATCGACCGCTGGGGTTCCTTGCGCAGCACCGAAAAGGACCACGACCACGACATCCCGGACGACGTGGTCCAGCTCGCGTTCGCGCTCGAGGACTTCCCGCGGCACCTGGGCATCCACTCCGGCGGCATGGTGATCTGCCAGGAGCCGGTGAGCCAGATCTGCCCGGTCGAGTGGGCCCGGATGCCCGGCCGCAGCGTGGTGCAGTGGGAGAAGGAGGACTGCGCCTCGGCCGGGCTGGTCAAGTTCGACCTGCTGGGCCTGGGCATGCTCTCGGCGCTGCACTACATGCTCGACCTGGTCTTCGAGCACAAGGGCGTGCGCGTCGACCTCGCCGACCTGGACCTGAAGGACCAGAAAATCTACGACATGCTCTGCCGCGCCGACGCGATCGGCGTGTTCCAGGTGGAGAGCCGCGCGCAGCTGGCCACGCTGCCCCGGCTGCAGCCGCGGGAGTTCTACGACCTCGCGGTGGAGGTCGCGCTCATCCGCCCCGGCCCGATCCAGGGCGGCTCGGTGCACCCGTACATCCGCCGTGCGCAGGGCCGCGAAGAGTGGGACTACGACCATCCACTGCTGGAAAACGCGCTGAGCAAGACCAAGGGCGTCCCGCTGTTCCAGGAGCAGATGATGCAGATCGCCCTGGACGTCGGGGGTTTCACCGCCGCGGAGGCCGACCAGCTGCGCCACGCGATGGGCTCCAAGCGGTCGGTGCGGAAGATGGAACGGCTGCGGCAGCGGTTCCTCGACGGCGCCGTGGCCAACGGCGTCGGGCTGGAGCTGGCGGAGCAGATCTTCCTGAAGCTCAAGGCGTTCGCGAACTTCGGCTTCCCGGAGAGCCACGCGCTGAGCTTCGCGCACATCGTGTTCTCCAGCGCGTACTTCAAGTACTACCACCCGGACGCCTTCTGCGCGGGCCTGCTGCGCGCGCAGCCGATGGGCTTCTACTCACCGCAATCGCTGGTGGCCGACGCCCGACGGCACGGGGTCACCGTGCTCGGCCCGGACATCAACCTCAGCCTGCCGCACGCCACGCTGGAACCCTTGCCGGACAACGGGGAGCTGCGGGCCGTGCGCAACGGGATCGGTACCGTCCGCTCGGTCGGCACCACGGTCGCCGAGCAGATCGTGGCCGAGCGCGAGCAGCACGGGCCGTACGCGAGCATGTCCGACCTCGCCCGCCGGGTGCGGCTCACCACGCCGCAGCTGGAGGCGCTCGCCACGGCGGGCGCGTTCGCCTGTTTCGGCCCCGACCGCCGCCAGGCGCTGTGGTCGGCGGGCGCGGCGGCCCAGGACCGGCCGGAGAAGCTGCCCGGCACGGGCACCGGGGTCGACGCGCCGACGCTGCCGGGCATGGACGAGCTGGACGTCGCCGCCGCGGACGTCTGGGCCACCGGCCTGTCCCCGGACAGCTTCCCGACGCAGTTCGTCCGCGACCGCCTCGACGCGCTCGGCGTGGTCACCGCGGACCGGCTGCTGGGGCTGGAAGACGGCGAACGCGTGCTCGTCGGCGGCGCCGTCACGCACCGCCAACGCCCGGCCACCGCCGGCGGCGTCACCTTCATCAACCTCGAGGACGAGACGGGCATGGTCAACGTCATCTGCACACTCGGCCTGTGGCAACGCTTCCACCGTGTCGCGCGCTCCAGCGCGGCGCTGCTGGTCCACGGTGTGCTCGAAAAGGCGGACGGGGTGGCGAGCGTCCGGGCCCTCAAACTCGAGCCGCTGCCCCTGCGCATCACGGCGAAGTCCCGTGACTTCCGCTGAGCGCAGGGCCGCCGCGGCGCTCAGATCGGCTGGGGCGGCGCCTGCAGACCGGAGAACACGGCGGCGATCAGGCGTCGTCCCTGGGCCAGGCCTTCGTTGTTGTCCGCCACCCGCCACAGGAAGCTCATCAGCATGATGATGTCCGCGGGCTCGTGCCCGGCGGCGATGGTCCCCTCGGCCACACAGGCGTCGACCAGCTTGGCCACCGCCGCGGTGGTCGGCGCCCAGGAAGCGCTGATCACGTCCTGAGCCGCGGCGCTGTGCAATGCGTCGCCGAGCCCGTGCTTGATGCGGATGTAGGCCGAAAGGGTCTCGAACCATTCGACGAACGCGGCCTTGGCCGACGAGTGGCTCGCCAGCACCTGGTCGGCGGTGGTGGTCAGCCGTTCGATGTCGTGCTGGTAGGCCGCGAGGATCAGGTCCTCCCGGGTGGGGAAGTGGCGGTACAGCGTCCCGGCGCCGACGCCCGCCCGCTTGGCGACCTCGCTCAACGGCACCAGCGGGTTGTCCGCGAACAGCTCGTGGGCGGCCTCGATGATCGCGACACGGTTGCGCGCGGCGGCCTTGCGCTGGGTGCCGTAGGTGCTCGGCGTCTGGTCGGTCATCACCCGATGATGCCCTCCCGTTGACTCGCGGACAATCCTCCGCTAGTTTCGGACTTGCGGAGAATCCTCCGCAAGTTCCCTTCGGCAGGAGGCGCACCCATGCGCTACGTGAAACTCGGCGCCACCGGTCTGGACGTCTCGCCCATCGCCATCGGCGCGATGACCTACGGCGAGCCCGCCCGCGGCCACCCCGTCTGGTCGCTGGGTGAAGAAGACGCCCGCCCGCTGATCAAGCACGCCCTGGACGCGGGCATCAACTTCTTCGACACCGCCAACATGTATTCGAACGGGTCCAGCGAGGAGATCCTCGGCCGCGCGCTGCGTGACTTCGCGGACCGGGACGACGTGGTGATCGCGACCAAGCTCCGGCATCCCATGCGCCCCGGTCCGAACGGGAAAGGCTTGTCGCGCAAGGCGATCATGACCGAGATCGACCACTCGCTGCGGCGCCTGGGCACCGACTACGTCGACCTCTACCAGGTGCACCGCAACGACCACGCGACCCCGCTGGAGGAGACCCTCGAGGCGCTGCACGACCTGGTCAAGGCCGGCAAGGTCCGCTACCTCGGCGCGTCGTCCATGCCCGCCTGGGAGTTCGCCAAGGCCCTGCACCTGCAGCAGCGCCACGGCTGGGCCCGGTTCGTGTCGATGCAGGACCACTACAACCTGCTGGCCCGCGAGGAAGAACGCGAGATGATCCCGCTCTGCCTGGACGAGGGTGTCGGCACCATCATCTGGAGCCCGCTCGCCCGCGGCCGGCTGGCCCGGGCCTGGGACGACGCCAAGTCCACCGCCCGCTCCGGCACCGACGGCGCGTACGCCGACGCGCTCTATTCGCCCGAGCAGGAGACGTCCAACCACGCCATCATCGACGCGGTCGGCCAGGTCTCGGCCGCCCACGGGGTAAGCCGCGCGTCCGTCGCTCTGGCTTGGCTGCGTCGTCAACCGGTCGTCACGGCGCCGCTGGTCGGCTCCGGTTCCATCGCGCAGATCGACGACGCGATCGCTTCGCTGGACGTCGAACTCACCGACGAGGACGTCCGCTCCCTCACCGCGCCCTACACCCCGCGCTACGACTGGCAGGGCGTCTCCGACGAGGAGACCATGAACGCGATCCGCGCCCGTATCCCGGGAATGGCGCTACCCGACCGCAAAACCGAGCGCGAGGCCACGACATGACCCGGGTGCTGGTCACCGGCCTCCTCGGCCGCCGCAGCCGGCACACGACCGAGAAGGCGCAGCGCATCCTCGGCTGGACGTCGCGGCCCGCCGGACGGACCGCCGTCGAATGCGCCGAAAGTCTCATCGGGCACGGGCCCGCCTGAGCGGCTGTGACATCCTGTCGGGGTGATCGAGACGGGTGAGGACTACCACGAGGCCGTGCTTTCCGGGCAGTGGTGGGAAAAACGCCAGTTCGTCGGCTGCGACTTCGCCGAGGCGGACCTGCGGGACCTGCGCACCCGGGGCTGTACGTTCGACGACTGCGACTTCACGAGGGCCGACCTCGCGGGCTCGCGGCACGACGCGTCGGCGTTCCGTTCGTGCAAGTTCGACCGGACGGTGCTGGCCGAGAGCCGGTGGTCGTCGTGCTCGCTGCTCGGATCGTCCTTTATGGACTGCCGGTTCCAGGGCATCGCGCTGACGGAGTGCGACCTTTCGCTCGCGTCGCTGGCCCGGGGACGGCTGCGCAAGCTCGACCTGTCCGGGCTGCGGCTGCGCGAGGCCAACCTGACCGAGGCCGACCTCACCGACACGGACCTGCGCGGCAGCGACCTGAGCGGCGCCCGGCTCCTCGCGGCCAAGCTGCCCGGCGCCGACCTCCGCGGCGCGGTGCTCGACGCGAACGCGTTGGTGCAGGCCGATTTACGCGGCGCGTACATCGACCCGGACACGGCCATCGCCTTCGCCGCCGCGCACGGACTCGTTGTCAAATAAGCAGTGAAGGCCCCCGGCGGAAACCGGGGGCCTTCACTGTGACGACGGTCAGTCGATGGGCGGTTCGCCCGGGTCCAGCTCGATCAGGTCACCCTCGGCGACCAGCTCCTCGATCGACGCCGGCAGCAGGTACGCCGACCCGCCGCCCGGCTGGTTGAACCACGGGATCGCGACCCCGGCGAGCGTCTCCAGCGGACGCTGCACCCGGTACACGTGGTACGGCCGGTGCACCCACTCCGGCACCAGCGAGCGCTCCTCGAACGGCGTCCCGGCGGCGTAGGTCAGGTTGCCGTTCGGGCCGCCGAAGCGGTCCAGCTCGCTGCCCGCGGGCAGCTCGCGCAGCTCCTTGCCGCGGAACAGCGTCAGCGGCGGCTCGCCCGAAAGCGGCGAGATCGGCCACTGCTGTCCCGAGCCGCCGCCACCGTTGACACCGCGGCCGCCCGCGCCGTTGGCGGCCCGGACCGGCTCGTCACGGCGCTGCGGCGGGGACATCGGCGGCGGCATCGGCGCCCCCATCGGCGGTTCCCGGCGCGGGGGAGCGACGGGCGGCGCGACCTGCGTCGGTGCCGCCACGGACTGCTGCGCCGGGACCGCCGGGACCGGCGGGGCCAGCGGAGCCGGCGGACGGGCCGGTGGCTCGTCGTCGCCGAGCAGTTCCTCCGCCGAGGTGAACGCGGTCTGCTCCTGCGGCGGCACGTCCTCGCGCGGCCGCACCGGGAACGAGCCCGTCGCGACGGCCGGCGAAAGCGTCGCCATCACCGGCGGCTTCGGGGCGTCGGCCACCGGGTCCTCGGCGGGCGGCGCGGGCGGAGGCTCTTCTTCGACCGGCGCGTGGCCGTCCGGGTGCATCAGCACCTTGCCGAGCATGAAGGCCGCCGCGTCCTCGGCGTCGCCGAAGACCGCCGGGTTGACCAGCTCACCGTCGTACCAGGCGACGCGCCAGCCCTCCTCGACCTGTTCGACGCTCCAGCCGCGGTCCGTCGCCTCGCCGAGCCGGTACGCCTCCTCGGGCACGTCGAGCTGGTCGAGCTTGTCCTGCAGACCGGCCAGCGCGGGCTCGGCGGGCCGGGCCCGGCGCGACCGTCGCGGCTGCGGGGCGGCCTGCGGCTGGACGGGCTGGGGCTGGACCGGCTGGGCGTCGGCCTGCGGCGCCTCGGCCTCGTCCGGCTCCTCGGACCGCATCGCGTGGCCACCACGCGCCGGCGCCTCGGGCACCGGCAGCACTCCGGGCACCGCCGGGATCCCGGGCACGGACGCCTCGGCGTCCATCAGCGAGGTCGGCGGGCCCGAGTCGAACTCCGGCTCCTCCTCGCGCAGCTGATGGCCGCCCTCGTCCTCACGCAGCTGGTGCCCGCCGTCGTCGGCGTACGGGCTGCCGTCGTTGCTGTACTGGTCCGCGTCCTGGCCGCTTTCCTCGACGTACGGGTCGGGGTGGACGCCTTCCTCGGCGTACGAGTCGGAGTGCTGGCCGACCTCGTTGCCGTACGGGTCGGTGTGCTGCTCGTCTTCGTAGTGCTCGTCGCGGCCCGCTTCGGACTCCGGGCCCGTGTACAGACCGTGCTGTTCGCTGAGCTGCTCTTCGTCCTGCGGGCCGGTGTACAGGCCGTTCTGGTCCGCGTGCTGCTCGTCCGGCTCGACGGGCGCGTACAGCTGCGTGTGCTGCTCGTCGTGCTGAGGCACGGGCGGGCCCGCACTCGGGTCGACGGGCGCGTACAGCGCGGTCTCTTCGGCAGGCCGCGGCTGCCCGGGCGGCGCCGCGTGCGGGTCGACCGGGGCGTAGAGCTGCGTGTGCTGCTCTTCGTGCTGCGGCGCGGCGTCCACCGGCGCGTAGAGCGCGGTCTCCTCCGCGGGATGCGGCGGCTGCCCCGGCGGGGCGGCGTTCGGGTTGACCGGGCTGTACAGCGCGGTCCGCTCGGCCGGCGGCGTCGCCGACGGGCCGTTCGGGGCCTGGCCGGGCTCGAACTCGGCGTGCTGCTGCTCGTCGGCGAAGTGGTCGTCGAACTCGTTCTCGTAGCCCTCGTCCTCGTGGTACTGCTCTTCGCCGTACGCCTGGTCGTCTTCGTGATGCGCGTCCGGGTAGTCGTCGAAGGCCTGCTCGAACGGCGGCTCACCACGCTGCTCCGGCTCCGCGGGCGGCGTGTGCACCGCGAGCGGGACGTCCACCGGCGCCGGTGCTTCCGACGGCGCCGAGCCACCGGCACCCGCCAGTGCGGCGGCACCCGCCGCGCCGATTCCCGCGGTCCCGAGGGCTGCGGCACCGAGCGCCGCGGCACCGAGGCCGGGCCCACCGGGACCAGCCTGGCCGGGACCACCGGGACCGGGCTGGCCGCCAGGACCGGCCTGTCCACCCGGACCACCTTGGCCGGGCCCGCCAGGCCCACCGGGACCGGTTTGACCGAGGCCACCCGGACCAGCCTGACCCGGACCACCAGGTCCAGCCTGACCCGGCCCACCGGGCCCGCCCTGAGCAGGACCGCCAGGACCGCCTTGACCGGGCCCACCAGGTCCACCGGGCGCACCCTGACCGGGCCCGCCAGGACCACCGGGCCCACCAGGTCCGCCCTGACCGGGACCGCCAGGACCACCAGGCCCACCCGGCGCCTGCCCCTGAGGAGGCGGTCCGGGCCGCTGCTGCGGCGGCTGCTGGTTGCCGCGGGTCAGGTATGCCGCGGCGCCCTGCAGGGCGAGGTCGTCGACCGGCGGGAGCTGGAAGCCGTTCGAGCGGATGTGCTCGACCAGGTCGTTCTCGGGCGAGACGCCGTAGCGCTGCAGGTAGAAGTTCACCGCCGCGGGCCAGATCCACTGCCCGTCGCTGTGGAACGCGACGGGCACGGTGGCCTCGGGCGCCGGCGCGAGCCGGTCGATGTCGTACCCGCGCTCCTGCACGACCAGCGGCGCGTGGTCGAGGTAGTCGAGCAGCCGGTCCTGCTCCGCCACCTCCAGATCGGGACGGTTGATCACGGGACGGCCGGCCGGGCCGATGGTGTCGAAGATGCGCGCGATGCGGAAGTGCGGGCCGGGCTGCTCGGGGCCGAGACCGGACATGCGCCGGATCAGCCACTCGGGCACGTTCTCCTCGGTGCGCGGGAACATGCGCAGCTCGTCCTGGTACGCCTGCGGCGGCGGGGCCAGGTTCCACGGCGGCTCGTCGCGGTTGTACTCGAGGTTGTAGCTGGAGGGGTGGTCGAGCTGGTAGCGCGCGTTGAACCAGGTGCCGCGCCCGTCGCGGTACATGCCACCGCGCAGCCGTCCGAAGAGGGTCGCGATGTCGTGGGTGGCGACCCACTCCTGACTGGCCCCGTCCTCGGTGAGGATCTGGCCGGTCAGCTCGTGGTACCTCCCGACAGCCCGGTACTCCGCGGTGACTTTGCGCCAGTCGCGCGGTGCGGCGCGCAGCAGGGCCAGTCCGATCTGCTTGACCAGTGTGTCCTGCTCCGTCGCGTTCAGCTGCGTCGTCGGTTGTGCCACGGTGACATTTTGACTGTTCGCGCGCACGAACGCACCCCGCATGCGGGTTTTGCCACTCGAGCGCAAGCCGGCATGCGGTCTGACCTCGGCCGACGCCTTATGCGGAAGATCACACGCACGTGCGAGCCGACCCGCGGAGCCGGTGGTGGGGGTAACCGGCAGTCTACGGGCAGTGGTCATCCGCGCCCGGCCGCGACGCGCGGGGTGATCGTGATCCGCCCCGGACGGCTCACCCGGCCGGGTTCCCCCGGGCGAACTGCGGTCTCCGGCGCCGCTTTGCCAGAATGGGCGTCGTGACGGCGAAGATTCTGGACGGCAAGGCCACGAAGGACGCCATTTTCGCGGAGCTGCGCCCGCGGGTGGCCGCGCTCGCCGAGCGGGGGGTGGTCCCCGGGCTGGGCACGGTGCTGGTCGGCGACGACCCCGGCTCGCACTCGTACGTGAAGATGAAGCACGCGGACAGCGCGAAGATCGGCGTCAACTCGATCCGCCGCGACCTGCCCGCCGACATCTCGCAGGAGAAGCTCGAGGCTGTCATCGACGACCTGAACGCCGACCCGGCCTGCCACGGCTACATCGTCCAGCTGCCGCTGCCCAAGCACCTCGACGCGAACCGGGTGCTCGAGCGCATCGACCCGGACAAGGACGCGGACGGCCTCGCGCCGATCAGCCTCGGCCGGCTCGTGCTCGGCGAGAAGGGCGCGCTGCCGTGCACGCCGTACGGGATCATCGAGCTGCTCAAGCGCCACGACGTGGAGCTGAACGGCGCGCGGGTCACCGTGGTCGGCCGCGGCATCACCGTCGGGCGCACGCTCGGCCTGCTGCTCACGCGCCGCAGCGAGAACTCCACCGTGACGCTCTGCCACACCGGCACGCGCGACCTCGCCGCGGAGGTCCGCCGCGCCGACATCGTGATCGCGGCCGCGGGCGTGCCCGGGATCATCACGCCGGACATGGTGCAGCCGGGCGCGGCGGTGCTGGACGTCGGCGTCTCGCACGTCGACGGCAAGCTCACCGGTGACGTCGACCCGGCCGTCGCCGAGGTCGCCGGCTGGCTGTCGCCGAACCCCGGCGGCGTCGGCCCGATGACCCGGGCGATGCTCGTCAGCAACGTCGTCGAGGCGGCGGAACGCACGGTCGCGGGCTGATGGCGATGGCGGGCGACCGGCGCCGGGACGGGAAGGCCTGGGCGGTCCACGTGCCGTTCGCGGTGGTGCTGCTGCTCCTCGCGGCGGCGGCGCTGCGCACCTTCCAGTACCACTGGCGCGAGGGCGCCATCCTGGTCGGCGTCGCGTTGTTCGTGGCCGGGTTCCTGCGCGCGGTGCTGCCCGCCGACAAGGTCGGCCTGCTGGCGATCCGCGGCAAGAAGGTCGACGTCGTCACCTGCGGCCTGCTCTGCGCCGCGGTCCTCTACATCGCGCTGACGATCACCGGCGGCCCGTTCGACTCGTGAGTGTTTATGACGGTTCTAACCGTCATAAACACTCACGAGCTGGTTACGAGGCCAGCGCCAGTTCCCGCTGCTCGGCCGCGCGGGCTTCCCGCCGGTCGAGCGTGCCGGAGAACAGGGCGATCGAAAGGCCCAGCACCGCGAGCGAAGCGCCGACCCAGTTCGGCGCGACCAGGCCGAGGCCGCCCGCGATCACCAGGCCGCCCAGCGAGGCGCCGATCGAGTTGGCGATGTTGAACGCCGACTGCACGGCCGCCGAGACGAGCGACGGGGTGCCGCCCGCCTTCTCCATGATCCGCGCCTGCATCATCGGGCCGATCATGAAGCCGGCCACGCCCACGAAGAAGATCGTGATGGCGGCGCCGACCTTGCCCTGCGCGGTGATCGTGAAGATGCCGAGCACCGCGGCCAGCGCGAGCAGCGCGGCGTACAGCCCGGGCATCAGCGCCCGGTCCGCGAGCCGGCCGCCCAGGTAGTTGCCCAGCGTCATGCCCACGCCGGCCAGCGAAAGCAGCAGGGTGACGTTCGACGGCGAGTAGCCGGCGACGTCGGTGAGCATCGGCGTGATGTAGGACAGGCAGGCGAACACGCCGCCGAGGCCGAACGTGACGATGGCCAGCGCCAGCCACACCTGCGGACGGCGGAACGCGCCCAGCTCGCCCCGCAGGGAGGTCTCGGCCGGACGGCCCTGGTGCGGCACCAGCTTCGCGATGGCGGCCGCGGCCACCAGCCCGATCACGGCGACCACGCCGAACGTCGCGCGCCAGCCGACCTGCTGGCCCAGCAGCGTGCCCAGCGGCACGCCGATCACGTTCGCCAGGGTCAGGCCCATGAACATCATGGACACGGCCTTGGCCCGCTGGCCCGGCTTGGCCATGCTCGACGCGACCACCGCGCCGGCGCCGAAGAACGCGCCGTGCGGCAGGCCGGCGAGGAAGCGGAACGCCACGCCGAACTCCTGGTTCGGCGACAGCGCGAACAAGCCGTTGCCCAGGGTGAACAGGCCCATCATGGCCAGCAGCATGGTTTTGCGCGGCAGCCGGACGGCCAGCGCGGTGAGCAGGGGGGCGCCGATCACGACGCCGAGCGCGTAGGCGGAGATGAAGTAACCGGCCGTGGGGATGTCGATGTGGAAGTCCGCGGCGGTCTGGGGCAGCACACCCATCATCACGAACTCGGTGGTACCGATGCCGAAGGCACCGATGGCGAGTGCGAGCAACGCGACGGGCACGGCTCTCCTTCCTTGAGAAATCGATTACTCAGCCCGGGCTGAACCCGTTCTGAAGCGCTTTAGTACGAGGGCAAAAAACAAGACAGCCTGTGCGGCCCCGACGCCGTCGAGCTGTCTCAACCCAGTTCAACCGACGCGGGGCCGGTTTGTCATCCCGGTATTCGGGTGAGCCTCTTCACGCCGGGCGCTTCGCTAGCGCCGCGCGGCCAGCACGCCGTCCAGCAGGCCCGGGAAGAGCGCGTCAAGATCGTTGCGGCGCAACGAGTTGTACCGCGTGGTGCCCTCCTGCCGGCCGGCGACGACGCCCGCCTGGCGCAGGATTCCGAGGTGGTGCGTGACTGTGGACTTCGTCACCGGCACCTCGAGCACGCCGCATGCGACCTCGGTGCCCGCCGCGGCGAGCTGGCGGACGATCCCCAGCCGGACGGGGTCGGCGAGGGCGCGCAGCACCGCCTCGACGGTCATCTCGTCGCGGGCGGGATGGACGAGCGGGGTCAGGTGCGCGGTGTCGGCCACGGCCCCATTGTACGACGCCCGTCGAAATTGTCGGTGGGTCGTAGTACGGTCGAGATCGAACTACGACGTTCATCGAACCAATCACCCTTGTTCGCCTTTGGGGGCACGTCCATGTCCACCGTCCCGTCCTCGGGCACGTCCCGGAACGCGGTGCTGGCGTTCGGCGCCTTCGGCGTCGGCACCAGCGGTTACATCGTCGCCGGGCTGCTGCCGTCGCTGACCGCGGAGCTGCACATCTCCGCGACGGCCGCCGCTCAGCTCGTCACGTCCTTCGCCATCGCGTACGCCATCGGCTCGCCGCTGTTCGCCGCGGCCACCGGCCGCTGGGAGCGCCGATCGCTGCTGGTCGCCGCGCTCGTCGTCACCGGCCTCGGCAACCTGTTCGCCGCTGTCGCGCCGGGTTACACCACGCTGATGATCGCGCGGGTGGTCACCGCCGTGGGCGCTGCGGTCTTCACGCCTGGCGCCACCGCGGTCGCCGCGGAGCTGTCCACTCCCGAGCGCCGCGGCCGCGCGGTCGCGACGGTGTTCGGCGGGCTGACCGTCGCGCTCATCTTCGGGGTGCCGCTCGGCAGCCTGATCTCGCAGCAGCTTGACTACGAAGCCGCGTTCCTGCTCGTCGGCGTGCTGTCGCTGGCCGGCGCGGTCGCCATCCGGCTCGTGCTGCCGAAGGTCGCCGCACCGCCGGCGGTGCGGCTGGCCGAGCGGTTCGCGGTCGCGCGGGACAAGCGCGTGGTCGCGCTGCTGGTGACCACCGTGCTCGCCTGCCTCGCCGCGTTCATGGTCTACACGCTGGTTTCGCAGCTGCTCGCCGCGACGGCCGGGGTCACCGGCGCGACCGTCACGATCCTGTTGTTCTGCTACGGCATCGGCGGCGCGGTCGGCAACTACGTCGGCGGCCGGGTGGCCGACCGGTGGGGCGCGCGCGTGCCGATCCTCGTGGTGCTGGCCGGGATCACCCTGGTGTTGGTGCTGCTGCCGTTGACCACCGCCACGGTGGTGGGCGCGGCCGTCACGCTGTTCTTCTGGGGCATGGGCACGTGGGCGTTCAGCCCGCCGGTGCAGCACCGGCTGATCGAGCTTTCGCCGGGTCACGCGGGCCTCGCGCTGTCGCTCAACGCCTCGGCGATCTACCTCGGCGTCGGGCTGTCCGGCGTCGTCGGCGGCGCGGTGCTGACTTCCGCGGGCCCGAAGGCGCTGCCGGAGATCGCCGCGGTGCTGACCGCCGTGGCGTTCGCCGTGATGCTGTTCTTCTGGGGCGCGCGGGCCCGCGCGGCGGCCCGTGAGGAGGTCGCCGTCGGCTGAGGCGCCTGTGAGAGGCTGCCCGGCGTGGCTGAGGTGCTGGATGTGGTGACCGGCCGCGGCGGTGAGCTGGTGCTGCGGCGGGACGGGTCGGCGTTCGAGGTGATCGCCAACGGGGTTTTCCTGATGGACACGCGAAACGGGGAGTCGGAGCGGCTCCTCGTCACCGGCGCGGCCGACCGGCTGGCGCCCGGCGCGACCATCCTGATCGGCGGCCTCGGCGTCGGCTTCTCGCTGCGCGCCGCGCTGGATCACCCGAACGTCGACTCGGTGGTCGTGGTGGAGCGCGAGGCCGCGGTGATCGAGTGGAACCGCGGCGGCCCGTTGCGCTCGGTGCACGACGACGCGCTCGCGGACCCGCGCGTGCGCGTCGTCGAGGTAGACCTGGTGGCGTGGCTGCGTGCCACCGAGGAGCGATTCGACGCGCTGTGCCTGGACATCGACAACGGTCCGGAGTGGACGGTCACCGAAGGCAACGCCGAGCTGTACGCGGAGTCCGGAGTGGGCGGTCTGGCACGGCTGCTGCGCCCGGGCGGCGTGCTGGCCGTGTGGAGCGCGGGCGCGGCGCCGTCGTTCACGGACCGGCTGCGCACCCGGTTCGCCGACGTGCGGACCGTCGAGGTCCCGGTGCCGCGGGGAGAGCCGGACGTGCTGTGGTTCGCGCGCTCCTGACCGCGGCCGTCGAGGAAAACGCCGCCTGGTGCGACGTGTACTGCCGGGTCCGCGGCGCCACGGGTGTCTTCGGCCCGCGTGCGTGGACGTCGCCCGCGCGCACTCCGGAGTTCTACCCGGACGCGGTGACGCTGACCCCGTCCGCCACCGCGGCGGACGTGCTGCCGCTGGTGGACGCGTCGGCGGGCTGCTCGATGAAGGACAGCTTCGCCACGCTCGAACTGCCGGGTTTCTTGGTGCTGTTCGAGGCTTCGTGGCTGCATTTTCCGGTTCCCGCCACTGTTTCAGGGTGGACGGCGTCGCCCTCGCCCGATCCGTCGTTCGTGTTCCTGACCGGGCCGGGCTCGTCCGCGATCGCCCACCGCGGCTCGTCGGCGGCAGGGCTTTCGAACTTCACCGGTGACGACTGGTCCGGCGCCGTCGCCGCCGTCTCGGCCGCGTTCCCCGGGCTGCCGGTGGTGGGCTACGAGCACGGCGACGCCTTGTCTGCCGCGCTCGCTTGGGGCGCCGAGCCGCTCGGCCCGTTACGTGTTTTGTTGGTGAGTTAGGGGAGCAGGACGACCTTGCCGTGGGGGTGGCCGGAAACGCTGAGTTCCACGGCGTCGCGCCATTCGGCCAGCGGGTAGGCGCGCGCGATCGGGATGCGGAACGCGCCTTCGGCCGCGAGGGCGGCGTACTGGGGCAGGAAGGTCGACGCCGGCACCGGTGCGGTGGCGTGGTCGAGGTTGACGCGCGCGCCCAGCCGTCGCGCCTCCTCGTGGTTGCTGATCGTCATGACCCGGCTCGGCTCCTCGACGACGGTGATCAGCTCGGCGATCGAGCCGGGCCGCGGCGGCGGGGCGTCGAAGACGAGGTCAACCGGCCCGCCGGCGAGTTCGCGTACTCGGTCGGCCAGACCGTCGCCGTAGGAGGTGACCTGGGCGCCCAGCTTCGTGAGCTCGTCGGCGAAGGTGGGGCCGGCCGTGGCGATGACCCGGGCGCCGCGGCGCAGGGCGATCTGGACGGCGGCGAACCCGACCATCGCGCCCGCCCCGTTGACCAGCAGCGTGTTCCCGGCTTCGAGGCCCAACGCGTCGAGCGTCCAGTTCGCGGTCTGCACGGCCATCGGCAGCACGGCCGCCTCGACCGGGTCCAGTCCCTCGGGCACCGGGTACCAGCTGGTGAGGATCGCGAACTTGGCGGCGCCCGCGCTCGGCTGGCCGATGAAGTCCGCCGTCCCGAAGACCCGGTCCCCGACGGCGACGTCCTCGACCCCGCCGCCTACGGCGTCGACCGTGCCCGCGACGTCGTAGCCGATGCCGCGCGGCAGGTTCCCGGCCATGAACCCGCGGCAGAGCTCCCAGTCGGCCGGGTTGAGCCCGGCGGCGGTCACCCGCACCCGGATCCGGCCTTCCGCGGGGTCGGCCACTTCGGCGCGCTCCTCACGCAGTACGGCCGAGGGCTCGCCGTACCCGTGGAACCGGACGGCGGTGGCGGTGATGGGGCTCATGGGTTCTCCCTTTGCGTAGTGACAGTTACTGACTCTACCACGTAGTGACAGTAACTGTCGTAACGCTTCCGGGGGCTGGTTGTGGCGCGAAGGCCGGCCGGCGCGTGGGATTCTGGGCCCATGACGCGTGAAGTGCACCTGAGCGGTGAGGCCGAGGCCGACAAGCTGCTGAGCGAGGACCCGGTGGCGCTGCTCGTCGGGATGCTGCTGGACCAGCAGATCCCGATGGAGGTCGCGTTCATCGGGCCGCGCAAGATCGCGGACCGGATGGACGGGTTCGACGTGCGGAAGATCGCCGAGGCAGATCCCGAGCAGTTCGTCGAGCTGTGCGTCACGCCGCCCGCGATCCACCGTTACGGCGGCTCGATGGGGCGCCGCGTGCAGGCCCTGTGCCAGTTCATCATGGAGAACTACGACGGCGACGCCGAGGCGATCTGGACGTCCGGCCGGCCCAAGCCGGACGGCCCGGAGGTGCTCAAGCGGCTCAAGGCCCTGCCCGGTTACGGCGAGCAGAAGGCCAAGATCTTCCTTGCGCTGCTGGGGAAGCAGTACGGCGTGCAGCCGAAGGGCTGGCGCGCCGCCGCCGGCGCGTACGGCGACCGCGGCTCACGTCGTTCGATCGCCGACGTGATCAACCCCAAGACCCTGGCGGAGGTCCGCGCGTTCAAGAAGGCCGCGAAGGCCGCCGCCAAGGAAGGCTGAACCGGGTTTTCAGCGCCGGGCGAAGCGGCCGGGCGTGGTGCCCAGGTAGCGCTTGAAGTGCCGCGTCAGGTGGGCCTGGTCGGTGAAGCCGGCAGCGGCCGCGACGTCCGCGGGCGGGGTGCCGTCCAGCAGCAGCCGCCGGGCGCGGTCGACGCGACGGCCGGTGACGTACCGGTGCGGTGGCAGCCCGAACCGTCGCCCGAAGGACCGCACGAGGTGCACCGGGTGCGCGCCGAGGGTGTCGGCGGCTTCGGCGAGGGTCAATGCTTCGGGCAGGCGATCGTCGAGCAGATCGCGCAGGTTTTCGGCCAGGCCTTTGGGCGCGTTGACGGGTTCTGGCGCGCCGAGGTGCGCGCGAAGGCGTTCGGCGACAAGGACAAGACGGCTCTCCGCCTCGAGCGGCTCGGGGTTCGCGAGCGTCTCGTGCAGCTGGTGGACGCGGGTGCGCAACAGCCCGTCCGCGAGGCTCGGCCGGTCGACGGCGGCGCCGATCAGGTCCTCGCCGAGCACGTCGGCGTCGAGGTAGAGCACGCGTTTCCGGAAGCCGTGGCTGGTGGCCGCGCGCCCGTCGTGGGCGACGTTCGGGGGCAGCAGCGTGACGGCGGCGCCGAGCGCGCCGTGGTGGTGACGGTCGAGGTCGTAACGGATGGCGCCGTCGTCGACGATCAGCAGCGTCCAGGTGTCGTGGGTGTGCACGGGGTAGGCGTGGTCGACGAAGCGGGCGTGGAACACCTCGGCGATGCCGGGCACCTGCGGGCGCCACGCCGAGACGGTCATGTTCAGAACGTACAAGACCGCCGCGCCCCCACCAGGCGACGCTGACCGCCATGACCCGATTCGACACGAAGATCGCCGTGCTGCTCCGGGACGACCTCGCCTCGTGGCAGCGCCTGAACGTCACCGCGTTCCTGGTGAGCGGAATCGCCCACGCGACGCCCGAACTCCTCGGCGAGCCCTACTCCGACGCCGACGGCACCGAGTACCTGCCGATGTTCGGCCAGCCGGTGCTGGTTTTCTCCGGCACCGCCGAAACCCTTACGACGGCCCATCGCCGGGCCCTGGACCGCGGCCTGCGCATCCCGATCTTCACCGAGGAGCTCTTCCAGACGGGCAACGACGCCGACAACCGGGCTGCCGTCCGCGCGGTGCCTCGGGAGAAGCTCGCGCTGGCGGGATTGGCTGTCCACGGGCCGAAAAACGCGGTGGACAAGATCCTCAAGGGCGCGGAACTCCACCGCTGAGTTGCGCCGAATGGCGCCTTCCCCGGTGACCCGCTGCGCTGCGAGGATCACTGCGGGTGCTCCTGCTGCGCTGACGGCCCGCAGCTGCCGCGGCTGCCCGCTGAACGCCGCGCTTGCGCGGCCTGCTGACGATGACGGTTGTGGCAGGCCGCCGCTGAGCGCCACGGTTGCTGCGCCCTGTCGCCGCGCACCACTGTCGCGGCGCCGGGCCACCGCGCGGTCTAGATCCCTCGCAGCCCAGACCCCCACCCAACCACGGGGGGTGCGCCCCGCTCCATTATATCGCCGCTGACCTGCGAAAACAGGGCTCGGTCGCGAGGTGGCCGTTCGCTGCGCGGGCACACCGCGTCGTGAGGTCGCGAATGGGACATTCGTGCAGCGGTTGAGAGAGGGACTCTCGCGCTGGGCTGCAGCGGTGTCTACGCCGACCTCACCATCAGCTGCCCGACGCGCCGACGACGGCACCGTCACCGACCTCGACGCCACCTTCAACCATCGCTGCGATGCGGCCGATGGTCCCGCCGCACACGGTGAGGTGCATTTCCACCGCTGAGCCGCCGCATGCACTGAGCGAGTCTGTCCGCCCGTGTCGCCGCTGAACTGTGGAAACGGGGTCGGCTGCGAGGCGGCCGCTCGCTGTGCGGGCGACGTGGCCGTTGGCGACGCGTCGGCGGCCGTGAGTGGACCGTTCGCGAAGTGATGCGATCGCGAAAGGTCCGCTCACCGCGTGGTCAGGTCGCGAACGGGACATTCGTGCAGGCAGTTGCGAGAGGGACTCTCCCGCCGCACCCCCGCGAAGCGCGCGTCCCGCCTAAACCACCGCATGCACTACAAACACCGACCGCGTCCGCCCGCCCGCAGTACTGGTCACCGTGTCGGCAGTCGCCTCGCGGAAGCCTGCCGACGTCGCCAGCGCCGCGGCCTCGCTCAGGTCGCCCGGCATCTGCAGGTCGGCCGCCACCACCGAAGCGAACGAGTCCGAGGTCTGGAACCGGTGGACCGAAGGCACGCTGAACGCCACCTGCCCACCCGGCCGCAGCACGCGCCGCCAGTCGGCCAGGGCTGCGGGGCCCAGGAAGTGCAGGGCGGAGGCACAGACGACGGCGTCGGCCGAGTCGTCCTCCAGCGGTAGCGGCACGCCGGGGGCGACCTGCCATGAGATCCGGCCGTCCGGGTCCAGCGAAGGGGCCTTCGCGGCGGCCAGCTCGATCATCGCCGGCGAGATGTCCACCGCGAGCACCGAACCGGGCGAAAGCCTCAGCGCCGCGAAGGCCGCCGCGCCCGTTCCGGTCGCCACGTCGACCAGCAGGGACGGTTCGGGAGCCAATCCGTTGACCAGGGTCTCGGCCACCAGCGGGTGGAAGGCGTCGTCGTCGTAACCGGGGGCCAGTGCGTCGAAGAGTTCACTCACCGGCCCACCTTATTGACGCTGACCAGCGGTTTTCAGCTCAACGGCCGCCGGCCCGCGAAGCCGAGATCGGTGCGGTGGTACCAGGACAGCTCGGGGTCGCCCTCGAGCCAGCACAGCAGCACGTCCACGCCGTCGAGCTCCGCGGGGAAGTCCACCAGCAGCGGTGCGAAACCCTTCAGCTCGGCGCCGGTGCGCTGGACCGTGGTCATCAGGTCGTCGAGACGGGCCTGCGCGGCCTTCCACTCGGGCAGGCCGCCGAGGTCGGTGTCCCGCCCGCCCGTCCGCAGCGACGCGGCCAGCTCCGCGGCGTCGGCGCGCACCCGCACCAGCTCGTCGAGCACGGGGCGCAGCCGGGCGAGTTCGGCGCGGGCGTCGGCCACGGTGAACAGTCCCATGCGCGAAATGTTCCCACCGGGACCGGTCATCGGCGGCGCCGCACCAGCGTCGCCGCCAGCCCCGTGCCGACCAGCAGGAACCCGGCCGCGATCAGGGCGCCGGAGAACAGCCAGACGCTCGCGCCCGACATCAGGTCGAACGGCAGGGCGCGCAACACCCGCAGGTCCCATTCCGGCATCGCCAGCCCCACCACGCCGGGCAGCACGCCCCACACCAGCCCGCCGAGCAGCGGACCCGTCGACGACCACGCGCCGAGCGCGGCCACGACCAGCAGCAGGATCGCGCCGCCGGCCACCATCGCAATGGCCGGTGCGTCGCGATGCGTGACGACCATGGCCATCTCGTTCTGCTGCGTGCGGAGGCCGCCGTAGCTCAGCAGCCCGAGCGCGACGGGGGTCAGGACCAGGCCGAGGATGCCGCTCAGCAGGCGCGGCACGGCCCGGCTGCGTGGTTCTGCGACGGCCGGCTGATAGGCGGTGTAAGGCTCGGAGTACGACATGGCGTGACCTCCCGGGTGACTGAGTGCCCGAGGGGATGGTCTCCGAGATCACCCGGTTCCGCGATCCGCTGAAGCGGGGTAAACCCGGTGATCGGTGGCATCGGCGCTTGTTGGAGACTTGACGCCTACCACTTCTGGAACCATCCAGCTCCGTCAAGCAGTACGCTTGTACCGCTACGACGAGTCGAAGAAGTATCGCGAAGATCCGCGGAAGGAGCACCGCTGCTCATGGCCAAGATCAAGGTCCAGGGCACCGTCGTCGAGCTTGACGGCGACGAGATGACCCGCATCATCTGGCAGTTCATCAAGGACAAGCTGATCCACCCGTACCTGGACGTCAACCTGGACTATTACGACCTGGGCATCGAGGAGCGGGACCGCACCGACGACCAGATCACGGTCGACGCGGCCAACGCCATCAAGCAGCACGGCGTCGGCGTCAAGTGCGCGACGATCACCCCGGACGAGGCCCGCGTCGAGGAGTTCGGCCTGAAGAAGATGTGGCGGAGCCCGAACGGGACCATCCGCAACATCCTCGGCGGCGTGGTCTTCCGCGAGCCGATCATCATGTCGAACGTCCCGCGGCTGGTGCCGGGCTGGACCAAGCCGATCATCATCGGCCGTCACGCCCACGGCGACCAGTACAAGGCCACCGACTTCAAGGTCCCCGGCCCGGGCACCGTCACCATGACGTACACGCCTGACGATGGCTCCGCGCCGATGGAGTTCGAGGTCGCGAAGTACCCCGAGGGCGGCGGCGTCGCCATGGGTATGTACAACTACCGCCAGTCGATCGAGGACTTCGCGCGCGCGTCGCTGCAGTACGGCCTCGACCGCGGCTACCCGGTGTACCTCTCCACCAAGAACACGATCCTCAAGGCCTACGACGGCATGTTCAAGGACGTGTTCCAGGAGATCTTCGAGGCCGAGTACAAGGCCGACTTCGACGCCAAGGGCCTGACCTACGAGCACCGGCTGATCGACGACATGGTCGCCGCGGCGCTCAAGTGGGAGGGCGGCTACGTCTGGGCCACCAAGAACTACGACGGTGACGTCCAGTCCGACACGGTCGCGCAGGGCTTCGGCTCGCTCGGCCTGATGACGTCGGTGCTCCGCACGCCGGACGGCAAGACCGTGGAGGCCGAGGCCGCGCACGGCACGGTGACCCGGCACTACCGCCAGCACCAGCAGGGCAAGCCGACCTCGACCAACCCGATCGCGTCGATCTACGCGTGGACCCGGGGCCTCGAGCACCGCGGCAAGCTGGACTCCAACTCGGAGCTGGTCGGCTTCGCGAACAAGCTGGAGCAGGTTGTCATCGACACCGTCGAGGGCGGCAAGATGACCAAGGACCTGGCGATGCTGATCGGCAAGGACCAGCCGTTCCAGACCACCGAGGAGTTCCTCGCGACGCTGGACGAGAACCTGGCCAAGAAGATCGCGCAGGGCTGATCTTCGGCGCTTTTCCGCAAGGGCACCTCGGAGGAGTCTTCCGAGGTGCCCTTGTTTTTTCACGCAGAGTGACGCCGCGGTGACGCGGTTGGCGCCTCCGGGTGGTCTGGGGTCCGAGCCCTGTCCGCCGTACCCACTCACTGTCTACCCTGGTCCAGCACACTTTTTCGCGACGGAGGAGCGGCCGGCATGCTGGGCTTGTCGAAGAAGACGCTGATCATCCTCGCTGCTATCGCCGCCGTGGTGATCATCTACGTGCTGAACCAGAAGGGCCAAGCCGACGCCCAGGGCTCCACGACCGGGTGCAAAGTCTCGGTGACCGCCGACGTCCTCAACGCCCGCGAAACCCCGGACGGCAACGGCAAAGTCGTCGGCAAATACCTCAACGGCGCCGAATTCGACGCGCTGCCGGTGGTACAGAACGGTTTCCGCAAGGTCGCCGAGGGCAAATGGGTGGCGGGGGACTTTGTGAAGCCGTTGGCTGGGTCGAAGTGCTGACTGTGGCTGGATTTGCTCTGCTGACAGTGGTTTGTTCCCAGCCCTGACGGTGACTGCTTCCTGGTTCTGACGCCGGCCGGGTTGGCTCTGGCGACGGTGGCTGCTCTCGTGGCCTGACGATGACCGGTTCGTGGTGCTGACGGTGGTGTTGACGGCGGTCGGTTTCAGGGCAGGCCGCGGGGCTCATGGGTGGCTGGGTTCCTGGTGTCGACTGTGGCTGGTCCCGGTCCTGGCCGTGGTCGGTTTCCCAGCGCAAGCAGGTCGGGCCGCGGGTTTGCGGGTTTTGTCGGTGCCAGGTGGTAAACCTGGTGCATCACAGAGTGAGGGTCAGTCCCTCGTCCGCCACGAGCACGTCGCCGGCGAATTCCGCGCGTGCCTCGGCCACTGACACCGCCCGGTCCGTCCCGGGCCAGAAATGCGTGAGGAGAAGTGTGCTTACTTTCGCTTCGGCCGCTGTCCGCCCGGCCTCGGCCGCCGTCATCAACTGCCGTGGTTCGTCCGCGGGAGGCGCACCCTGGAGGGTCGCCTCACAGATCAGCAGATCCGCATCCCGAGCCAGCTCGACCAGAAGCCGCGACGGTCCACAGTCGCCCGAATAGACCACATTCAGCCCCGGCGCGCTCAGCCGCACGCCGTGGTTCGGCACATGGTGGGGCAACAGAACGGAGGTGAGCCGAAACGGTCCGACGTCCCATCCCGAAGGGTGTCCTTGCGCTGCACCGAGTTCCAATGCTGCTCTGAGTCCTTGCGCTGGACCATGTTCGGGCGCTGCTCTGAGTCCTTGTGCCGCACCGTGTTCGGGCGCTGGGCTTGGTCTTTGTGCGGGATCGTGTTCGGGCGCTGCGCTGGGTTGCGCTGGATCGTGTTCTTGCTCTGGGAGCAGCTGCGGCTCCGAACGGAATTCGCGCGTCGCACCGTGCTCCACATCTGAGCCAGACCGCCCACCCGAGTCGAGGTCTCGCACGTCGAAGATCGTCGTGGGGTGGGGGCGGGGCTCTGTGGCTTCGAGTCGTCGGAGGGTTCCGGGGGTGCAGAACAGCGGCAACCGCGGTGGGTGCTCGGGGACTTGTGCACGGGGCGCGCTTTCGTCCGGACCGGGCGAGGCGGGCGGTGCCTGGACCGTGTAGTGCCAGGCGCGCCCGAGGGCGCTCAGGTCTGCCATGTGGTCGGGGTGTTCGTGGGTGATCACCACGGCGTCGACGTCCCGGGCGGTGGTGTGGGTCAGCAGTCGGCTCATGGTGCCGTAGCCGAGGTCGATGACCACATTAAAACCGTTGTGGGACAACAGGAAACCGGTGCAGGCGCGGTCTGGCTCAGGCCAGGCACCGCAGCTGCCCAGGACGGTGAGCCGGGTCATGGGGGCAGTCTTGCAGAAGGTTTCGCAGAAGGCTCCCGGACGGTTTGGCACAAGGACGCGGGGAGGGGCTGGCAGAAGGTTTCGGAGAAGTGCCGGCGGAAGGCTGCGCGCAGAACGTTTCGCAGGAGGCCTGCCGGAAGGTTGCGCGCGGAAGGTTCGCAGAAGGGCTGCCGGAAGGTTGCGCGCGGAAGGCGTGGCACACGGTTGCGCGGAAGGGCTGGCCGTAGGTCGTGCGGAAGGGCTGGCGGAAGGTTCCGCGTCGGTCGTGCGGAGGGGCTGGCAGAAGGTCTCGCGGAAGGTCTCGCCGGGGATTGTCGGACCCGGGAGGTAGCGTTCGCGGGGTGCTGACCGTCTCCACCGTGAATGTCAACGGCCTTCGAGCCGCCGTGAAGAAGGGCTTCGTCGAGTGGCTTGCCACTACGAAGGCCGACGTTGTCGCTTGTCAGGAGGTGCGGGCTGAGGCTGGGCAATTGCCGGCGTCTGTTGTGGCGCCCGAGGGGTGGTTTGCTGTGCACGCGCCCTCCTCGGTGAAGGGGCGTAGTGGCGTCGCGCTTTATAGCCGCGTTGAGCCGGAAGAGGTGCGCATCGGATTTGGCGAGGCCGAGTTCGAGGACAGCGGGCGGTACCTCGAGATGCACCTGCCCGGGGTGGTCGTCGCGAGTCTTTACCTGCCCAGCGGGGACGTCGGCACCGAGCGGCAGGACGAAAAGGAACGCTTCATGGCGGCCTTCCTGCCTTACCTCGTCGAGTTGCGCGCGAAGTCCGCCGCGGCCGGGCGCGAGGTTGTGGTGGTCGGCGACTGGAACATCGCCTACGACACCGTCGACCTCAAGAACTGGCGCGGCAACCGGAAAGCCTCCGGCTTCCTCCCCGAGGAGCGCGAGTGGCTCGGCCGCGTCTACACCGAGGCCGGCTACACGGACGTCCAACGGCGCCTCGACCCCGAAGGCCCCGGCCCGTACACCTGGTGGTCCTACCGCGGCCAGGCCTTCGACAACGACTCCGGCTGGCGCATCGACTGCCAGCTCGCCACCCCGGGGCTGGCCGAGAAGGTCACCTCGGTGGTCGTCGAGCGCGCGGCGAGCTACGACCAGCGGTGGTCCGACCACGCGCCCGTCACCGCCGTTTACGACTACCCGTTCACCCGCTGATTTCCTTGCCACACAAGTGAAAATGTCCCCTCGGCATCGCGCCGAGGGGACCTTTTCATTCAGGGTCAGCAGCTCAGGTTCGCACCCGGGTCGACGCCCAGGATGCCGGTGATCTTCGTGTAGGCGTCGATCCGGCTCTGCACCTGGGCGGGGTTGCCGCCGTTGCACTCGATGGAGCCGTTGATGCTGCGGATCGTCTCGCCGAAACCGCGCTGGTTGACCATCGCGTCGTGCGGGGTCATGGTGCCGGGGCCGGTCTGGGTGTTCCAGTACCAGAGCCCGGTCTTCCACGAGACGGCCGCGTCCTGCTCGACCAGGTACGGGTTGTTCAGCAGGTCGATGCCGAGCGCGTCGCCCGCGGCCTTGTAGTTGAAGTTCCAGCTCAGCTGGATCGGGCCGCGGCCGTAGTACGCGGCCGTGCCCGCCGGGCAGCCGTAGGACTGGCTCGTGTCGCAGTAATGCGGGTAGTTCGAAGTGTTCTGCTCGACGATGTAGACGAGCCCGCCGGTCTCGTGGCTGACGTTGGCCAGGAACGCCGCCGCCTCCTGCTTCTTCACCGTGTCGCTGCCGGTATTGGCGAAACCGGGGTACGCGTCGAGCGCGGCCGTCAGCCCACCGTAGGTATAAAAGGAATTCCGGCCCGGGAAGATCTGGTTGAACTGGTCCTCACTGACGATAAAGCTGGCGGCCGGCGAGGAAACGGTGGCGCTTCTGGTGAGTGCCGCGGTGGCCGTCGAAGCCGGGATTACCGCCGCCGCAGTGGCGACGAACGCGGCGGCCGTGATTCCGACGGCCTGCAAAATCCTTCGTAGAGACATCGTCAGCTCCCTTGGTCGGGCCCCCTGAAGTGGTCTACACCAGAGAGGTATAGACCAATAACGGTCAGGTGACCAGAGCCGGAAACCGGACATCGGAAAGAAAGCCGCGATAAGACCAGTGAACTTGGTGAAAAATTCGCGGAGGGTAACCCGGTACGGCCATGTGGGTGAAGATCCCTGGAGGCTCTCGTCGGCCGAGGGGCGGCTACCGGGTTCGTCCGGACGGTGTCGGCGGCCTTCGTGCGTTCGGCCGCGGCCTTCGTGCGCCGTCGCCGGTTGGTCACGCAGTGCTGACCACCTACAACACTCAGGCGTTGGGGGTGCTCATTCGGCAGCCACAGATGGGCGCTAGTCTCGGCGCCCGAGTTGATCAAAACCCCCAGGTCTTGACACGCTCGGTAGTTTTCTCACCAGTAGCTCATCCTTACGGGTGAGCGTTCTCGCCAGGCACAGTCACTTCGCGGGAGGCACTCCGGTGCGTTACCCAGGTCATCTCCTGATGCGGTACACCCTGCGCTCGGCCCGGACGGCGACGCTGGTCGCCCTCCCGGCGGCACTGCTCCTCGCCGGCAGCAGCGTCGCCTTCGCCGACGACGGGGTCGCCCGCGCGGAGACGAACTCCACGGGTTTCGGCATGCTCGGGCCGGTCGGCCTGGCGGCCGTGGCCCTCGGCATCGTCGGCATGACGCTCGGCGTCCTGCGCCAGCGCCGCAAGGCCCGCGCGGCCGCCGCACCGGCCCGGCCCGTCGAGGCCCGGGTGGACAGCGAGGACCCGACTCGCCCGCTTTCCCCGCTCCGCCAGCCCTGACGCCGCCGAGAGCGCCGCTTCGCGCTCTTTCAGCTCCGACGGGCCGTCCGCCCCAGGGCCACCGCGTGAGGCACGCTCCGCCGACAGGAAACCGAGCGGGCCGTTCGCTCCAGCGCCGCCGCGTGAGGCACGCTCCGCGGACAGCAAGTCCAGCAGGCCGTTCGATCGAGGGCCACTGCTGAGACGGACAGGGACCCCAGCGCGCCATTCGCGCGAGGACCGCCGCTGTGGCGGGCAGAAACCCAGCATGCCGCTCGTGCCGAGAACCAGCGCTCGCAGCGACAAAAACCAGCACACCCGACCTGACCTGCCAGTTTCCCTTGCCCAGCGCGAAATCGTGATAGCTCTCCGTGAACCGCCGCTCCGTCGAGTAGCCGGCGAGCAGTCGAAGAGCAGGCATCGAGCAGGCGAAGGGCCGCCGGGGGAGACCTCCGTGTGACCCGCCCCGGCCGGGCCTGAAAGAATCCACCCGTGTCCGACGAACAGACCGGGCGCCTGCGGGTGCTTTCCGGGATCCAGCCGACTGCCGACTCGTTCCACCTCGGCAACTACCTCGGCGCGCTGCGCCAGTGGGTGCGGCTGCAGGACACGCACGAGACGTTCTACTGCGTGGTCGACCTGCACGCGATCACCGTCGAGCAGGATCCGAAGGTGCTGCTCGAGCGGACGCGGCGGTCGGCGGCCCAGTTGCTGGCCATCGGTGTGGACCCGCAGCGGAGTGCGCTTTTCGTGCAGAGCCACGTGGCCGAACACGCACAGCTGAGCTGGGTGCTGGAGTGCCAGACCGGCTTCGGCGAGGCCAGCCGGATGACGCAGTTCAAGGACAAGTCCGCCAAACAGGGCACGGACCGCGCCAGCGTCGGGCTCTTCACGTACCCGATCCTGCAGGCCGCGGACATCCTGCTCTACCAGGCGAACGCCGTGCCCGTCGGCGAGGACCAGCGCCAGCACCTCGAGCTGACGCGCAACCTCGCGCAGCGCTTCAACAACCGGCTCGGCAAGACGTTCACCGTGCCGGAGCCCCACATCGTCAAGGACACCGCGAAGATCTTCGACCTGCAGGACCCGACGGCGAAGATGAGCAAGTCCGCGTCCGCCGCGAACGGCCTGGTCGAGCTGCTCGAAGACCCGAAGCGCTCGGCGAAGAAGATCCGCTCCGCCGTCACCGACACCGGCCGCGAGGTCCGCTTCGACGCCGAGAACAAGGCCGGCGTCTCGAACCTGCTCACCATCTACTCCGCCCTCACCGACCGCACGATCGCGGACCTCGAGGCGGCCTACGACGGCAAGGGTTACGGCGACCTCAAGAAGGACCTCGCCGACGTGCTGGTGGAGTGGGTGACGCCGCTGCAGGAGCGCGTCCAGTCCTATTTGGACGATGTCGCCGAGCTGGACAAGGTCCTGGCCGCCGGGGCGCAGCGCGCCCGTGAGGTCGCGGCCGCCACCCTCGCGACGGTGTACGAGCGCATCGGCTTCCTGCCGGCGGCCCGCTGAGCCCGCGGCTGATCGTTCTCAACGGCCCGCCCGCCGTCGGCAAGTCGACGCTGGCGGGCCGTTATGCCGACGAGCACCCGCCGGCGCTGGCCCTGGACATCGACAAGGTGCGCGCGCTGATCGGCGGCTGGCGGGAGAACCCGTCCGCGGCCGGTCTCGCCGCTCGAGAGCTGGCGATCGCCGCCGCCCGCGCGCATCTCGAGGCGGGCCTCGACGTCGTCATCCCGCAGCTGCTCGGGAGATGGGAATTCCTGGACCGGCTGGCCGCGCTGGCGCAAGAGACCGGCGCGAGCTTCCACGAGATCGTCCTGTGGGACAGCAAGGACGAGATCCTCCGCCGGTTCGCCGAGCGGACGCCGGCGCCCGAGCACCCCGACACCACGCCCGCCGAAATCGCCGCGCTCTACGACCGGCTCGCGTCACGCCTGGAGACCCGTTCCCGCGCAGACGTGGTGCCCGTGTCCGCCGGACGGGTGGACGACGCCTACCGTGCGTTCCTGTCCCGGCTCGACTGACCCACTCGTACCCGCTCGCGTTGCGGGGTGACACCCGCGTAGTTAGCGTCTACCAGTGGCGAAAGAGACCGGTGAGAAGGAAAAGCTGCTGCCCCGGCTGCGGCGGAAGTACCAGTGGCTGGATCACCTGATCCGTGCCAACGACTCTTTCAACGAGCACTACGGCAATCACTACGCCGCGGCGATCACCTATTTCAGCGTGCTGTCGGTGATCCCGATCCTGATGGTCGCGTTCGCGGTGGTGGGCAAGGTCGTCGGCGGCGACCAGGCGGTGATCGACCAGATCACCCACGGGATCAACAACTCCGTGCCCGAAGGCCTCCGAGGCCTGGTCAAGACCATCACCGACGCGGCGATCAGCTCCGGCAGCGGCATCGGGATCTTCGGCCTGCTGCTCGCGCTGTACTCCGGCATCGGCTGGATGGCGAACCTGCGCGACGCGCTGACCGCCCAGTGGGGCCAGGAAAAGAAACAACAGCCGTTGGTCACCACCACGCTCAAGGACCTGCTGTCGCTGCTCGGGCTCGCGCTCGCGCTGGTCGTTTCGTTCGCGCTCACGGCCGCGGGCAGCGGCGTCGGCCGGCTGCTGCTGCAACTGGTCGGCCTGCAAGACCAGGCCTGGGCCAGGTTCCTGCTGACGGCCGCGACGATCGTGCTGGGCCTGATCGCGAACACGCTGGTGTTCCTGTGGGTCATCGCGCGGCTGCCGCGTGAGCGCGTCGCGCTGCGCAGCGCCGTGAAGGGCGCGATCTTCGCCGCCGTGGGATTCGTGATCCTGCAACAGGTGGCGACGGTCTACCTGACCAGCGTGACAAAATCACCGTCGTTCGCGATCTTCGGACCGGTGATCGGGCTGCTGGTGTTCGCGAACCTCGTCTCGCGCTTCCTGCTGCTCGTCACCGCGTGGACGGCGACGGCGCGGGAGAACCAGCGCCGCGTGGTGAAACCACCGCCGCCGGTGCGGCTGGAGCCGCAGGTGACTGTCCAACGTGGACTGGGCCTGGGCGCGGCCGCGGGCGCCTTCAGCGCCGGTGCGCTGCTCGGCTGGCTGGGCCGGCGCCGGCCTTAAGCGCTGCGCTGCTTGCGGAGCCGGTGCCGGAGGGTGAACCCGGCCGCGATGATCACGGCGACCACCAGGGTCAGGATCCAGCCGGTGGTGCCGAACGGGTCCGGCTTCGCGGCGGGGGCCGACTTCGCCGCGGCGGGCGCGACGTTGAGCGGCGGCGCGCCGGGCGGGGCGGTGGCGACGAGCGCCTCGTACGCGATCCGCCCGACCGGCGCCGCGTGCTTGTCCTCCAGCGCGAAGCCGTAGTCGAGCAGCTTGCCCGCCTGCGCGACGACGAGGGTGGGCCGCTGCTCGGCGCGCATCATCACCACGGCCAGGCGGTGCCCGTCGCGCTCGGCGGCGCCGACGTAGGTGTGCCGGGCGTCGTCGGTGAAGCCGGTCTTGCCGCCGAGGAAACCGGGGTAGGCGCCGAGCAGCTTGTTGTCGTTGTAGACCGGGATCGCGGGCTTCCCGCCGGACGCCGGGATCGTGTACGCCTTGGTCCCGACGGCCTGCGCGAACTCCTGCTGCTTCATCGCGTAGTGGAAGATCACGCTCAGGTCGTAGGCCGAGGTCGACATGCCCGGCCCGTCGAGGCCCGACGGCGTGGCCGCGCGGGTGTCGGTGGCGCCGATGCGCGCGGCCAGCCGGTTCATCTTGCCGACGGTCACGTCCACGCCGCCGAGCGCGGTGGCGAACGCGTGCGCGACGTCGTTGCCCGAGTGCATCAGCAGGCCGTGCAGCAGCTGGTCGACGGTGTACGGCGCGCCGGCGGAGATGCCGACGCAGGTGCACTCCTGCTTGGCGTCCTCCTCGGTCGGCACCACGATCTTGTCCGGCTTCAGCTCGGTGACGACCACCAGCGCCAGCAGTGTTTTGATCAGCGACGCGGGCCGCTCGCGCGCGTGCGGGTTCTTGGCGGCGATGACGTCGCCGGTGTCGAGGTCCTGCACGACCCACGACGCGGCGGTGTCGCCGGCGGGCAGCGGCGGTGCGCCGGGCGGGAGGATCGTGGTGCAGCTGCCGAGCAGCGGGCCGCCGACCGGCTCGGCCGGGACCGGCAGCGGCGGCGGCACGGTCTGGCCGGGGGCCGGCTTCTCGGACGTGTCCACCGGGGCCGGCGGCGCGGCGGCGGTGGCGCACGACGGTGCCTGCGTGAGCGCGCCGGTCTGGGGGGCCGCGCCCGCCACCGGTGGTACGACGACGGACAGGACGCCGACGGCGAGCGACGCGACGAGGAGCCGGGGTGACCGGGAGGAGGCGCTGAACACCCACGCAATCTAGCCCGGAGGGCCCGGCGGCATACTCAGGACATGCGCATCTCCCGTGGTACCGCGTGGTTCCTGCTGGCCTTCGGCATCTGGTCCTGGATCATCTGGATCACCTTCGCGAAGAACCTGTGGGCCAGTGATCAGTCCTGGTCAGCGGACGGTTCGCCGACCGCGTACTTCATCGTGCACGCGGTGCTGACGGTCGTTTCGTTCGTGCTCGGCACGATCATCGGCGTGCTGGGGTGGCGCGCGGTCCGGTCGACCGCGAAGGACCGGGAAGCCGAGAAGACGTCGGCCACCTGATCGTGTGACGGTCCTTTGGTCGGTGGCGGGCGGCGCACCGGCTGCCTAACGTTCTCGCCACCAACCCCGGAGGTGGGAATGTCCCGTTTACGCCAATTGCTCGTGCCCACGGCGCTGGTGTCCGTCGTCGCCGGTGGGCTGGCTGCGCCGGCCTCGGCCGCAGCTACCCCGGCAGTCGCCTGTGACACCACGAGCACGCCGTTCAGCTACGTGGTGCTGTACCAGCCGGGTTCGCCGCAGTTCGTGGTCGACGCGGAGCTTCGGGCCAAGTGCGGGGCGAAGGTGGCGTACTACCCGGAGATCGGCGTCGCCGTGGCGAGTTCGCGCAATGCGGACTTCGCGCAGCGGATCGGCGTCAACCGGGCTTATTCGGGCGGGAAGGACGTGGCCTCGCAGGCGGCTCGGGTCTCGGCGCGCTCGGCCGTCCGGGAGCTGGAGGCGACGCGGCGCGTGGCCGGTGACGGGGACCTTTCGGCCCAGCAGTGGGACATGCGCGCGATCCACGCGCCCGAGGCGAACCGGGTGGACCAGGGCTCGCGGTCGGTCACCGTCGGCGTGCTGGACTCGGGCATCGACGCCAAGCACCCGGCGCTGGCGAAGGCCGTCGACGCGGGTTCGTCAGCGGGCTGCGTGACGGGCGCGCCGGACCGCACCCCGGCGTCGTGGGCCCCGACGAACTCCGACCACGGCACGCATGTCGCTGGCACCATCGCGGGCAAGGACGCGGCGCGCGGCTTCACGGGCATCGCCCCGGGCGTGCGGCTGGCGTCGGTGAAGGTCGTGAACGACGACGGCTACATCTTCCCGGAGGCCGCCGTCTGCGGCTTCGTTTGGGCGGCGCAGCACGGTTTCCGCGTGACGAACAACAGCTACTACATCGACCCGGGCATGTTCTACTGCTCGCGCGAGCCGGGTGATTCGGCCGCGTACGAGGCCGTCCGGCGCGCGGTGGTGTACTCGACCCGCCGCGGCGTGCTGAACGTGGCGGCGGCGGGCAACAGCGGCTTCGACGTCACGAAGCAGACGACGGACCCCAACCGCCCCCACCCGGTCGACTCCTCGTGCGGCATCCTCCCGAAGGCGATCGACGGCGTCGTGACGGCCTCGTCGGTCGGCTACGCGGGCACAAAGTCCTCCTTCTCGAACTTCGGTGCCATCTCGGTCACGGCCCCAGGCGGCGACTTCACGCAACTCCCGCCCACGGGCTCCGGGGAGGGCTGCCCGCTGTCGACGATCTTCGACGGCGGGTACGGCACGAAGTGCGGGACTTCGATGGCCTCGCCGCATGTGGCCGGTGTGGCGGCTTTGCTGGCTTCGCGCCATCCGTTCGCTTCGCCGCGGATCTTGACGGGGTTGTTGGAGGGACAGGCGGATCCGGTGGCTTGTGATGCGGCGGAGTGCTCGGGGCCGGCGCGGGACAACTCGTATTACGGACACGGGTTGGTCAACGCCCTCGACGCGGTCCGGTAGCCGGCAAAAGACCGTCAAGGCCTCCTTACCCGCGTGGGACGCAGGTAAGGAGGCCTTGACGGACAACGTCAGGTGGCGTCCTCGGCGCGGCGGATTAGTGGGCGAGGGCGTGCACTTGCCGCACGGTAAGCAGCGTCGAGTTCGGCGAGGATCCCTGCTGGGTCGGCGGACAGCCGATCTGGCAGCGTCTGGACCACTGTGATTCCGGCCCCCGCGTACCGAGTGTTTCGCGCGAGCGTCCGTGCGTAGTCCTGTCGTGAGAAATGAAATGCGTAGGAGTCGATTTCCCAGGCCAGCCCGACGTCGTCCCACCAGGCATCTGGACGTCCGACGTAGCGTCCAGCGGCATCGCAGAGCGCCACGTTCCAGTGACTGGGCGGGCTTGTCAGCTGCATGCTGAGCCGTCTCGCTGTGGACTCGGCGATGGACCGGATATCGGTCCACTTAGACAGGAGACGACGGGGCAACGCGGTCCCCCGCGGCGCGCCCTGGTTGAGCTCGCTCAGGAGCGATTCAGGCCGACAACGTCCTCTTTGAATTGCTTCGATCAGTAGCTCTTCGCAGGCTTTCGTCTCGCACATCCGGCGAGCCGTATCGGTTGTTGCCCGCACCAGCGGCGCGAGTGGAACCCCGTCTTGCAGGATTGGTGACGGCAGGCGGTGTGTCCGCTCGACCGTCACGAATTCCGCACTGCGCATCTTGCGATGATGGGGAATCAGGATCTGAAGATCCGCGGACGGTGGTAGAGCGGCCGCTCTCAGGCCGTACCGACGGCAGGCAGCACTGCCACTGAGCACGGTATCCGGGCCCGCGTAGAGCAAAGCCGCCGCGATGCGCTGGTCCTCGGTCGGCTCCGTGTCGTGGAGCAGGATGATGCCGGGTAACAGACGTCGCCATGGACCTCCGGGCAGGCACCTGGCATAGACGGTTTTGCTGTGCATCTCCAACGATTGAAGGTCTGCCGCCCGAGCGACACCTAGTTTGCTTCGTTCGGCGAGCAATTCCGGCTGGCTCGCCCATCGTCCTCGCTTTGCCACCTCATGATGGTCGGTGCCCGTCGCGGGAGGTGGCAGACCTCGCCCGCACTCCTGTGGACAACTGGGATGCTGTGGATAAGTCCCCGAAATGCCGTCAAGGCCTCCTTACCCGCGTGCGACGCGGGTAAGGAGGCCTTGACGGACAATGTGCCGGGAAAACCTCAGACGCGCTTGAACAGCAGTGCGCGCTTCACTTCCTGGATCGCCTTCGTGACCTGGATGCCACGCGGGCAGGCGTCGGTGCAGTTGAAGGTGGTGCGGCAGCGCCAGACGCCTTCGCCGTCGTTCAGGATGTCGAGGCGTTCTTCGGCTCCGTCGTCGCGGGAGTCGAAGATGAAGCGGTGCGCGTTGACGATCGCGGCGGGGCCGAAGTACGAGCCGTCGTTCCAGTAGACCGGGCAGGACGACGTGCAGCAGGCGCAGAGGATGCACTTGGTGGTGTCGTCGAAGCGGTCGCGGTCGGCCTGGGACTGGATGCGCTCGCGGGACGGCTCGTTGCCGTAGGTGATCAGGTACGGCTTGATCGCGCGGTAGGCCTCGAAGAACGGGTCCATGTCGACATAGAGGTCCTTCAGGGTGGTCAGGCCCTTGATCGGCGCGATCGAGATGACGGTCTTCTTGCCGTCCTTCTCGAGCAGGTCCTTCATCAGCACCTTGCAGGCCAGCCGGTTGATGCCGTTGATCTGCATGGCGTCCGAGCCGCACACGCCGTGGGCGCACGAGCGGCGGAAGGAGAACGTGCCGTCGATGTAGTCCTTGACGTAGAACAGCAGGTTCAGCAGCCGGTCCGTGCGCTGCGCCGGGACGTCGTAGGACTCCCAGTGCGGCTCCGAGTCGACCTCCGGGTTGAACCGCAGGATCTTCAGCGTGACCGTGATCGGCGTGTGCTCTTCGGAGGCCTCGGACGAGGGGGCCTCGGGGGTTGCCGTCGTCATCAGTACTTCCGCTCCATCGGTTCGTAGCGGGTGAAGGTCACCGGCTTGTAGTCGAGCCGGATGTCGGCCGAGAGGCCCTCGCCCTGCTTGTAGGCCATGGTGTGCCGCATGAAGTTCGTGTCGTCGCGGGTCGGGTAGTCCTCGCGGGCGTGGCCGCCGCGGGACTCCTTGCGGGCGATCGCGCCGACGATCAGGACCTCCGCCAGCTCCAGCAGGAAGCCCAGCTCGACGGCCTCGAGCAGGTCGGTGTTGTACCGCTTGCCCTTGTCCGACACGGTGATCCGGGTGTACCGCTCCTTGAGCGCCTGGATGTCGGTCAGCGCCTGCTTGAGCGTGTCCTCGGTGCGGTACACCGAAGCGTGCGAGTCCATCGTCTGCTGCATCGCCTTGCGGATGTCGGCGACGCGCTCGTCACCGTGCTCCGACAGCAGCAGCTCCAGCTGGTCCTCGACCAGCTTGGTCGGGATCTCCGGCAGCTCTACGTGCTCGTGGGCCACCGCGTACTCCGCCGCCGCGATGCCCGCCCGGCGGCCGAACACGTTGATGTCCAGCAGCGAGTTGGTGCCCAGGCGGTTCGAGCCGTGCACCGAGACGCACGCGACCTCGCCGGCCGCGTACAGGCCAGGGATCACGTTTTCGTTGTCCCGCAACGCTTCGCCGTGGATGTTGGTCGGGATGCCGCCCATCACGTAGTGACAGGTCGGGAACACCGGCACCGGTTCCTTCACCGGGTCGACGCCCAGGTAGGTGCGCGAGAACTCGGTGATGTCCGGGAGCTTGGTCTCCAGCACCTCGACCGGCAGGTGCGTGACGTCGAGGACCACATAGTCCTTGTTCGGCCCGCAACCGCGGCCCTGCAGCACCTCCTGGACCATCGAGCGGGCGACGATGTCGCGCGGCGCGAGGTCCTTGATGGTCGGCGCGTAACGCTCCATGAAGCGCTCGCCGTCGGCGTTGCGGAGGATGCCGCCCTCGCCGCGGACCGCCTCGGAAATAAGGATGCCGAGGCCCGCGAGGCCGGTCGGGTGGAACTGGAAGAACTCCATGTCCTCCAGCGGCAGGCCCTTGCGGAAGATGATGCCGAGGCCGTCACCGGTCAGGGTGTGCGCGTTCGACGTCGTCTTGAAGATCTTGCCCGCGCCGCCGGTGGCGAACACGATCGACTTGGCCTGGAACACGTGCAGCTCGCCGGTGGCCAGCTCGTAGGCCACGACGCCGCAGGCGACCGGGTTGCCGTTCTCGTCCTCGTTGGTCACCAGGTCGAGCACGTAGAACTCGTTGAAGAACTCGGTGCCGTACTTGACGCAGTTTTGGTACAGCGTCTGCAGGATCATGTGGCCGGTGCGGTCCGCGGCGTAACAGGCGCGGCGGACGGCGGCCTTGCCGTGGTCGCGGGTGTGCCCGCCGAACCGGCGCTGGTCGATCTTGCCCTCGGGCGTCCGGTTGAACGGCAGGCCCATCTTCTCCAGGTCGAGGACCGCGTCGATGGCCTCCTTGGCCATGATCTCGGCCGCGTCCTGGTCGACCAGGTAGTCACCGCCCTTGACGGTGTCGAAGGTGTGCCACTCCCAGTTGTCCTCTTCGACGTTCGCCAGCGCGGCGCACATGCCGCCCTGGGCCGCGCCGGTGTGGGACCGGGTCGGGTACAGCTTCGTGAGGACCGCGGTGCGGGCGCGCTGGCCGGATTCGATGGCCGCGCGCATGCCGGCGCCACCGGCGCCGACGATCACCACGTCGTACTTGTGGAACTGCATGGGAAAGACTCCGCTTGTTCTCGGATGTGCGCTGTGGTGGGTGCGCCGTCAGCTGGCGGGCATCTCGGGGTCGAACGTGAAGATCACCATGGTGCCGACGGCCAGGATCAGCGCCATCGAGACGTACAGCAGGATCTTCAGCCAGAACCGCGTCGAGTCCTTGCGGGCGTAGTCGTCGATGATCGTGCGCAGGCCGTTGCCGCCGTGGATCTCCGCGAGCCACAGCATCGCCAGGTCCCAGAACTGCCAGAACGGCGAGGCCCAGCGGCCGGCGACGAAGCCCCAGTTGATCCGGTGCACCCCGCCGTCGAGGATGTTCATGATCAGCAGGTGGCCGAGCACCAGGATGATCAGCGCGAGGCCGGAGATCCGCATGAACAGCCAGCTGTACAGCTCGAAGTTGCTGCGGCGGGCGGCCGGGCGCTTGGGCGCGCGCGGCTTCTCGATGATGAGCGAGTCGGCCATCGTCAGTTACCCCCGAAGAGCGTCTCGACCGTGCGCTTGAGCATGAAGAACGCACCGGGAATCATCACGACGACCCAGACGACGCCGATCACCCACAGCATCGTCTTCTGGAACTTCGGGCCCTTCGCCCAGAAGTCGACCAGCATGACCCGGATGCCGTTGAGCGCGTGGAAGAGCACCGCGCCGACGAGGCCGACCTCCAGCAGGTTCACCAGCGGGGTCTTGTACGTCTCGATCACCTGGTCGTACGTGTTCGGCGACACGCGCACCAGCGCGGTGTCGAGCACGTGGACGAACAGGAAGAAGAATGTCAGCACGCCGGTGATGCGGTGCAGCACCCAGGACCACATGCCCGGGTCGCCCCGGTAGAAGGATCCCTGACGGCGTGAGGCACCCGCCCGATCGCTCGCTCCCGCCTCTGTGGCAGGGCTCGCCGTGGTGGACATCGGTGAACGGCCTCCAACGTCATCTGTCGTGCCCGGGTGACCGGTGAGGTCCGCACTCGCCTCCGGGGTCGGTCCACTGGGGACAACTCCGGCAACGGTGCCGAGATCAGGGGCCATCGAGCGTGGATGAATGGATGCTAGACCCGCTATCCGGGCCCGGCTCACCTCCGGGTTCGTCTCTGTGATGGACCAGACACCGGGAGCGTCCTGCTCCACTCGGGCGTGTGGTGTGGAGCACGTGGCGGTGCCGCTTCGCCGTCGGAGGGCTTCCGTCCGGGGGCCTGGGGTGACCACAATGGACACCGAACGTGCCGGTCGGGCGGCCCGAGCCACCCCGGCGGTTCCGCTGATCAGGTGAGACCGGTCAGTCGACCCTGCGGAGGGTGTCCGACGTGATCACCGTAAGTACACGAATGGTCGCGCATCGGGCCGCTGAGTAAACGTTTGTGTTACGTAGCGTGCCTTTCCTATGGCGTCTTCCTGGCCGTTGGGTACGGTCTGGCGGTCGAACCCGGCGCCAAAGGCCGGGTCGTTCTCGGATCATCCGCTGGATCAGCGGGGAGGGAGACACACGTTGCGTCGCATGCGTGGAACCGCGCTGGCCGCCGTGACCATGGCCGGGGTGCTGACCCTGGCCGGTTGCGCGAAGGACACCGGGAACAGCAGTAACAACGCCTCGGGCTCGACCGGCAACTCCGGCTCGAGCTGCGTGACCGCGCCGAAGCCGCCCGTCGCCCCCGCGGCGGCGACGAGCAGCAGCGCCTCGGAAGGGAAGGTCGACGCGAGCAAGCTCAAGATCGGCCTGGCCTTCGACGTCGGCGGCCGTGGTGACGCCTCGTTCAACGACGCGGCCGCGGCCGGCACCGACAAGGCGAAGGCCGACCTCGGCGTGACGCAGGTCAGCGAGAGCACGGCCAGCGCCAGCGAGGCCGAATCCGCGAAGCAGCAGCGTCTCGAGCAGATGGCCGCGGACGGCCTGAACCCGATTATCGCGGTCGGGTTCGCGTACGCCCCCTCCGTCGCCGCTGTCGCGCCGAAGCACCCGGGCACCAAGTTCGCGATCGTCGACGACGACTCGATCAACCAGCCGAACGTGACCCCGCTGGTCTTCGCCGAGGAGCAGGGTTCGTTCCTGGCCGGCGTCGCCGCGGTCTACAAGAGCAAGAGCTGCCACATCGGTTTCGTCGGCGGCGTCAACACCCCGCTGATCCAGAAGTTCGAGGCCGGCTACATCCAGGGCGCGAAGGCCGTTTCGGACAAGGTCAAGATCGAGGACGAGTACCTGTCCCCGGCCGGTGACTTCTCCGGGTTCCAGGACCCGGCCAAGGGCAACGTGAAGGCCGCGGCCGAGATCGCCAAGGGCGCGGACGTCGTCTACCACGCCGCCGGCGCCTCCGGTAAGGGCGTGTTCGACGCCGCCAAGGCGGGCAACGCGCTGGCCATCGGCGTCGACTCCGACCAGTACAACCAGAAGACCGTCGCCGCGGACAAGGACATCATCATCACCTCGATGATCAAGCGCGTCGACGTCGCCGTCTTCAACTACATCCAGGCGGTCGCCAAGGGTGACCTGAGCGTGCTGCCGAAGCGTTTCGACCTGAAGGTCGACGGCGTCGGCTACGCCACCTCGGGCGGCAAGATCGACGACATCAAGGACGTGCTCGACGGGTACAAGGCCCAGATCATCGACGGCACGATCAAGGTTTCGGACAAACCGGCTAAGTAGCTCACCGACGCGCCAGGGCTCGGAAGGATCTTCCTTCCGAGCCCTCACGCGTTTCGACAGAACTGGATGCCTTCCTCCATGAGCACCGCAGAGGCCGAAGCCGTCCCGGACCGGGGCGTGGCGGCCGTCCAGCTGACCGGGATCACCAAGCGCTTCCCGGGTGTGGTCGCGAACTCCGACGTCAACCTGACCGTGGCACCGGGCGAGGTCCACGCCCTGTGCGGTGAGAACGGCGCCGGCAAGTCGACCCTGATGAAGATCCTCTACGGGATGCAGCAGCCCGACGAGGGCACCATCGCGATCAACGGCACCGAGGTGAAGCTGCGCAACCCGCAGGACGCCATCGAGGCCGGGATCGGCATGGTGCACCAGCACTTCATGCTGGCCGACAACCTCACCGTCGGCGAGAACGTGTTCCTCGGCGCCGAGTCCCTGCACGGCATCGGCCGTGCGGCCCGGGCCCGGCTGGCGAAGCTGGCCGAGCAGACCGGCCTGCACGCCAAGCCCGAGACGCTGCTGGAGGAGCTCGGCGTCGCCGACCGCCAGCGCGTCGAGATCGTGAAGGTGCTCTACCGCGGCGCGAAGATCATCATCCTCGACGAGCCGACCGCCGTGCTCGTGCCGCAGGAGGTGGACGCGCTGTTCGCCACCGTCCGCGGGATGCAGGCTGACGGCTACACCTTCCTGTTCATCTCGCACAAGCTCGACGAGGTGCGCGCGATCGCCGACACCGTCACGGTGATCCGGCGCGGCACCACGGTCGGCACGGCCGATCCGAAGACCATCACCAGCCGCCAGCTGGCGGAGATGATGGTCGGCTCGGAGCTGCCCAGCCCGGAGACCCGCGAGTCGACGGTGACCGATCGCGACATCCTGCGCCTGCGCGGACTGCGGCTCGCCGCGGAGGGCTCCGAGCGGAACCTGCTGGACGACATCTCCTTCACCGTGCACGCGGGTGAGGTGCTCGGCATCGCCGGCGTCGAGGGCAACGGCCAGACTGAGCTCGTCGAGACGATCATGGGGATGCGCAAGGCCAACGGCGGGCACATCGAGCTGGTGTCGGCCGACGGCGAGGCCCGCGACCTGGTGAAGGCCGGCACGCTGGCGCGGCGCGAGGCGGGCATCGGCTACATCGCCGAGGACCGCACGCGGCACAGCCTGCTGCTCACGCAACCGTTGTGGGTCAACCGGATCCTCGGCTACCAGACGCGCAAGCCGGTCTCGAACGGGCAGCTGCTCGACATCGCCGGCGCGCGCGCCGACACCGAGCGCATCGTGCGCGAGTACGACGTGCGCACGCCCGGCATCGACGTGCCGGCCGCCGCGCTTTCGGGCGGCAACCAGCAGAAGCTGATCGTCGGCCGGGAGCTGTCCGGCAATCCCGTGCTGCTGATCGCTTCGCACCCGACGCGCGGTGTTGACGTCGGCGCGCAGGCGATGATCTGGGAGCAGATCCGCCAGGCCCGCGCCGACGGGCTCGCGGTGCTGCTGATCTCCGCGGACCTCGACGAGCTGATCGGGCTGTCCGACACCATCCGCGTCATGCTGCGCGGCCGTCTGGTGAGCGAGGCGAACCCCGCCACCGTGACCCCGCAGGAACTCGGCTCCGCCATGACCGGCGCCGAAGAAGGTGAAGAAGAGCTATGAGTTCGTGGCGCACGCGGCTGCTGCCGCCTCTGCTGGCGATCGTCTTCGCCCTGCTGCTCTCGGCGATCGCGCTCATCATTTCCGGCGCCGACCCGCTCGAGGCGTACGGCACGATGGTCAGCCAGCTGTTCAAGGGCTCCACCGCCGTCGACACGGTCAACCTGGCCACGGTCTACTACCTGTCCGGGCTCGCGGTGGCCATCGGCTTCCAGATGAACCTGTTCAACATCGGCGTCGAGGGCCAGTACCGGTTCGCGGCGGTGGTCGCGGCGATCATCGGCGGCGCGCTGCAGCTGCCGCCGGTCATCCACACCATCGTGATCCTGCTGGTGGCCATCGTGTCCGGCGCGCTGTACGCGGCGGTGCCGGCGGTGCTGAAGGTGACCCGCGGGGTCAGCGAGGTCATCTCGACGATCATGCTGAACTCGATCGTCGCCGGGATCATCGCCTTCCTGATCAACGCCGACCAGTTCGGCGTGCAGACCGGCAACAACATCGGCACCCGCGTGATCCCGCCGTCGGGCCGGATCCCGGGCATCCCGCTCGGCTCGGGGACGCTGTTCGGCTTCGTGATCATCGCGGCGGTCATCGGCGTCGCGTACTGGTTCATGCTCAACCGGACGCGGTTCGGCTTCGAGCTCAAGGCCAGCGGCGAGTCCACGACCGCGGCGGCCGCGGGCGGCGTCAACGCGAAGAAGATGACGCTGATCGCGATGATCCTCTCCGGCGCGGTGGCCGGGCTGGTCGCCATGCCGGAGCTGCTCGGCCGGGACTACAGCTACGGCATCACGTCCACGCAGATGTACGGCTTCACGGGCATCGCGGTGGCGCTGCTCGGCCGCAACAACCCGGGCGGGATCGCGCTCGGCGCGCTGCTCTGGGCGTTCCTCGACACCTCGGCGGTTTCGCTGGAGCAGATCAACGTGTCCAAGGAGATCGCGACCATCATGCAGGGCATCATCGTGCTGTCGGTCGTCGTGGCGTACGAGGTCGTGCGGCGCGCGGACCTGGCCGCCGAGCAACGCCGGGTGGGCCGGGCGCTGGCCGGCAACGGGCGCAAGGGTTCCTCGGTCGCGGAAGGCGGTGCGGTGTGACCGCCACGACGGAGTTCTCCCGCCCCGAGCCCGAATCCGGCACCCCGATGCCGACGCGCCGCCGCATTCCCCGGATTCCCGGCTGGGCGCGGGGCGTGATCTGGGCGGTCGTCGCGATCGTGGTCATGTCGACCGCGTCGTACTCGACCGGGGTCGCGGCGCTGACGTCCAGCAACACGGCGTCGACCGCGTTGCGGCTCGCGCTGCCGATCCTGCTGTGCGCGCTGGGCGGGCTGTGGGCCGAGCGCGCGGGCGTGGTCAACATCGGTCTCGAGGGCATGATGATCCTCGGCACCTGGGGTGCGGCCTGGGGCGCGTACAACGGCGGTGTGTGGGCCGGCCTGCTCGCGGCGATCGCGTTCGGCGCGCTCGGCGGCCTGCTGCACGCGGTGGCGACGGTGACGTTCAACGTCAACCACATCGTCTCCGGCGTCGCGATCAACCTGCTCGGCCTCGGCGTCGCGAAGTACCTGGCGAACCTGATCTTCGCGCCGATCTCCGGCAACCCCCGGCAGTCGCCGCCGGTGCCGAAGTTCGACACCTACTCGGCGTCGGGCCTGTCCGACTGGCTGGGCTCACTGGAGAACGAGCAACGCGTCGGGATCTCCGACGTCGCGGGCATCCTGCGCGGCCTGGTCACCGGCGTCGCGCCGCTGACCATGATCGCGATCCTGCTGGTGCCGATCAGCTACTACCTGCTCTGGCGCACGCGGTTCGGCCTGCGGCTGCGCTCCTGCGGGGAGAACCCGGTCGCGGCCGAGTCGCTGGGCGTGAACGTCTACCGGCACAAGTACGTCGCGATGCTGATCTCGGGCGGTTTCGCCGGCATGGGCGGCGCTTCGCTGGTGCTGCTCAAGGGCGGCGCGGACTACCTGGAGAACCAGACCAACGGCCGCGGTTACATCGGCCTGGCCGCGATGATCTTCGGCAACTGGCGGCCCGGCGGGCTGCTCGGCGGCGCCGCGCTGTTCGGTTACGCCGACGGCCTGCAGCTGGCCGGTGGCGGCGAAGCGGTGCTCGCGCTGCTGTACGGCTCGGTGATCCTGCTGGGCGTCATCGTGGTGGTGCAGTTGTTCCGGCGGCGCTGGCTGGCGGCCGGGCTCGGCGTCGTCGGCGCCGGGATCCTGTACGCGATCTACTGGACGAACGACACGCTGCCCAGCGACCTGATCCCGTACACGGCGCACTTCGTGACGCTGATCGTGCTGGCCGTGGCCTCGCAACGACTACGGCCGCCGAAGGCCGACGGGCAGCCGTACCGGCGGGGTGAAGGCGACTGATGACTGTGTCTACTGTGGACTGGGACGCGCTGCGGGCCGCAGCGGTTTCCGCTGCCGGGCACGCGTACGCGCCGTACTCGGGCCTGCACGTCGGCGTCGCGGGCATCGTGGACGACGGCCGCCAGGTGACCGGCTGCAACGTCGAGAACGCCTCGTACGGTCTCGGCCTGTGCGCGGAGTGCACGATGGCGGGCCAGCTGCGGCTCTCGGGCGGCGGCCGGCTCGTGGCCGTCGCGTGCCGCAGCGGCGAGGGCGAGCTGCTGATGCCGTGCGGCCGCTGCCGGCAGATCCTGTTCGAGCTGGGCGGTTCGACGTGCCTGGTGGACACCCCGCGGGGTGTGCTGCCGATGTCGGAGGTCTTGCCGGACGCCTTCGGACCGGACGACCTGCCATGACGTTTGCGGCGGTGGACGTCATCCGCACCAAGCGTGACGGCGGGCGGCTGAGCGACGAGCAGATCGACTGGGTTGTCGACGGCTACACGCACGGGGTCGTCGCGGAGGAGCAGATGGCCGCGCTGGCCATGGCGATCTTCTTGCGCGGCATGGACTCCGGCGAGATCTCGCGCTGGACCGGCGCGATGATCGAGTCGGGCTCGCGGCTGTCGCTGGACGTCTCGCGCCCGACCGTGGACAAGCATTCGACGGGCGGGGTCGGCGACAAGATCACGCTGCCGCTGGCGCCGCTGGTCGCCGCGTGCGGGGCCGCGGTACCGCAGCTGTCCGGCCGCGGCCTCGGCCACACCGGCGGGACGCTGGACAAGCTGGAGTCGATCCCGGGCTGGCGGGCCGCGCTGTCGCTGGACGAGATCGCGGCGCAGCTCGACTCCGTCGGCGCGGTGGTCTGCGCGGCGACCGAAGGGCTCGCGCCGGCGGACAAGAAGCTGTACGCGCTGCGGGACGTGACGAGCACCGTCGAGTCCATCCCGTTGATCGCCAGCTCGATCATGAGCAAGAAGATCGCCGAGGGCGCGTCCGGGCTGGTCCTGGACGTCAAGGCGGGCTCCGGGGCGTTCATGAAGACGGTCGGCGACGCCCGGGCGCTGGCCCGGACGCTGGTGGACATCGGCACCGCGCACGGCGTCGCCACGGTCGCGCTGATCACGGACATGAACGTGCCGCTGGGCCGCGCGGTCGGCAACGCGGTCGAGGTGGCCGAGGCGGTCGAGGTGCTCAAGGGCGGCGGCCCGGCCGACGTCGTCTCGCTGACGGTTTCGCTGGCCCGCGAGATGCTCGCGCTGGCCGGGCTGTCCTCAGTGGACCCGGCGGCGGTGCTCGCCTCGGGTGCGGCGTACGAGACGTGGTGCCGGATGATCGCGGCCCAGGGCGGCGACCCGTCGGCGGCGCTGCCCGAGCCTTCGCACGTTCACGTGGTCAAGGCGCCTTCTTCAGGCGTGCTGGCCTCGCTGGACGCGTACGCGGTCGGAGTGGCGGCCTGGCGCCTCGGCGCGGGACGGGCGCGCAAGGAGGACCCGGTCCAGGCGAGCGCGGGCATCCTGTGCCTGGCCAAGCCGGGCGAGCGGGTCTCGGCCGGCGACCCGTTGCTGGAACTGCACACCGACACGCCCGACGCGGTTCCGTCCGCGCTGGCGGCGCTGGAAGGCGCGTACACGGTGGCCGACTCGGCGCCCGGTGCCGGGCCCATCGTGCTGGACACGGTTCGTCCCTGAACCACTCGTGAGTGTTCAGGACGGTTAGAACCGTCATAGCCACTCACGAGCCCTTCAACGCCGAAACGCCGTCAAGGCCTCCTTACCCGCGTAGGACGCGGGTAAGGAGGCCTTGACGGCAGTTGAGCGGGGCCGGGCTACTCCGAGGAGGAGTCCTCGCTGTCGGAGCCGTTGTTCGACTTCGCGTCGGCCGCGGCCTTGGGGGAGCGGCCGTTGCGCGAGCTGCGACGCGGCTGCCGCGGCGCGGGCGGCGGCGGGGAGATCTGCTGCACGGCCGGGCCGCCGCCGAGCATCAGCTCCGCGAAGGTGGCCATGGCCTCGTCCAGCTGACCGCCGATGCGGCGCACGGACTCGTCGTTGCTGCGGCGCACCAGAGAGTCCACCGAGTCGGTGTCCGGCTGCTTCGCCAGCGTGCCCTCGACCTTGGACAGGCCGCTCTTGAGCGCGCCGTCGAGGTCGCCGAGCTGCGAGACGAAGCCGTCCTCCACCTTGTCCAGGCGGTTGCCGAGGTCGTCGAGGCGCTGGGTGACGGTCTCGAGCCGGTTGCCCAGGTTCTCCAGCCGGTCCGAGGAGTCGATCATCTCGCCGGTCTCGGTCAGCGCGGTCTTGAGCGCCTCGGTGCCGGCGCCGATCCGCTCCTTGGTGGCGCGGTCCAGCTCGTCGACGCGCGAGCGCAGCTCGTGGTCGGCGGTGTCGATGCGCTCGCGCAGCGCGGCCTCGGCCGACTCGACGCGCTCGCGCACCGGGCCGAGCACCGACTGCGGGATCGACTCGAGCTTGGCGTCCTGCTTGTCCAGGTGCCCGCCCAGCTCGTCGATCCGGCGGTGGATGTTCTGCAGCTTGTCCTCGAGCCCGTCCATCCGGCCCGCGACGCCCTCGAACCGGGCCGCGACGCCGTCCAGGCGGCCGTCGAGCTGGGCGAACGGCTTCGCCAGCTTGTCGACGATGCTCTCCACCGCGTGCGTGATCGCCGCGATGGCGTTGTCCTGGGCCTCGAGGCGGGTCATGGCCTCGTCGAGGCGCTCGGCGAGCACGCCGACCTCGGTGCGGTCGGGCATCTCCGACAGCCGCTTGCGGACCGCGCCCAGCGAGTCGACCGGGGCGAGCCGGGCGTAGATGTCGTCCAGCGCGTCGAAGATCTGCTGCTGCTCGCTCTCACGCACTTCGGCCGCGCGCACCAGCATGTTGCGCATCCGGTCGAAGGACGGAGCGGCAATCTGGTTGTCAGTGGTCACTGCGGTGTCCTTCGTCGGCGGGGAAATGGAAGGGACGTGGGACGAAGCTTATCGATAAGAAAATTGCGCTGCGTGTGGCCCCCGTGAACGTGGGATAACACCCGCGCTACCCGGATGGCCGATTCGATCCTTGATCGACAAAGCTGAGGGTTGCCTCGGGGTGGGAAGTTAGGGCCATGTAGGGGAATGACAACGAGGTTACCGTTGAGGCATGTCAGATGTAACCCCGCTCGGCGCGGAAACCCTGCGCCGGGCCCCCAAGGTCCTGCTGCACGACCACCTGGACGGCGGCCTGCGGCCCGCCACCGTGGTCGAACTCGCCGAAGCGACCGGGTACGCCGGCCTGCCGACGACCGACGCCGGCGCGCTCGGCCGCTGGTTCCGTGAGGCGGCCGACTCGGGCTCGCTGGTGTCCTACCTGGAGACGTTCGCCCACACCTGCGGGGTGATGCAGACCGAGGACGCGCTGGTCAGGGTGGCGGCCGAGGCGGTCGAGGACCTGGCCGCCGACGGCGTGGCCTACACCGAGGTGCGGTACGCGCCGGAGCTGTTCGTCGAACGCGGCCTGTCACTCGATGCGGTGGTTGAGGCTGTGCAGGAGGGGTTCGCCGAGGGAACACGGCGCGTGGCCGCCGCGGGGGGCCGGATCGTCGTCCGGACGTTGCTCTGCGCGATGCGCCAGCACGCCCGCTCGCTCGAGATCGCCGAGCTGGCGGTGCGCTACCGCGACGCCGGCGTGGCGGGCTTCGACATCGCCGGGCCGGAGGACGGATTCCCGCCGACCCGCAATCTGGACGCATTCGAGTATTTGCGCCAGAACAATGCGCATTTCACTATTCATGCCGGCGAAGCGTTCGGCCTGCCCTCCATTTGGGAGGCGATCCAGCACTGCGGCGCGGAACGGCTCGGGCACGGCGTGCGGATCGTCGAGGACATCAAGACCGATTCGGACGGAACGGTCCACCTTGGACGGTTGGCGAGCTACGTGCGGGACCGCCGGATACCGCTGGAGATCTGCCCGACGTCGAACGTCCAGACGGGCACCGTGCCCTCGCTGCCCGAGCACCCGATCGGGCAACTGGCCCGGCTGCACTTCCGGGTCACCGTGAACACCGACAACCGGCTGATGAGCGGGTGCACGATGACCAGTGAATTCGAGGCGCTGACCTCCACGTTCGGGTTCGGCCTCGACGATCTGCGCTGGTTCACGATCAATGCGATGAAATCCGCGTTCCTCGATTTCGACTCCCGGCTCGCGCTGATCAACGACGTGATCAAGCCCGGGTACGCCGCGCTGGGCTGAGTTCTGCTGCTCCCGGACGTGATCGCCAGAACGGCGGTTGCGTCCTTTAGCATGGCCAACTAATGTTCACGATGTAGGAATTGATTCCCATATTTTGAGACGGTGACGAACATGGCGCAGGTCGCGGCAGGTGACACGGTACGAGAAAAGCCCAGTTCTCGGCGGTGGCTCATCCTCGCGCTCGGCCTCGCCGCGCAGACCGCGAGCTGCTCGTTCCTCTATGGACTGCCGTTCCTGGTGCCCGCGATGCGCGCGGCCGACGGGCTGTCGCTCGCCGAGGCGGGCACGGTCGTCGCGGCGCCGAGCATCGGGCTCCTGCTGACCCTGATCGCGTGGGGCGCGGCTGCGGACCGTTACGGAGAGCGGCTGATCATGGCACTCGGGCTGGGGGTTTCGGGATTACTCCTGGTGTACGCCGCTGTGTGGCATCACCCGGTTGGCCTACTCTTTGGGGTCTTTCTTGTAGCCGGAGCGTGCACGGCCTCGGTGAACGCGGCGAGCGGCCGGGTCGTGATGGGCTGGTTCGCGAAGTCCGAGCGCGGCGTCGCGATGGGCATCCGGCAGACGGCGCAGCCGCTCGGCGTGGGCGTGGCCGCGCTGGGGCTGCCGCCGATCGCCGCGCACTGGGGCTTCCAGGCCGCGATGCTGCTGCCGGCGGTGCTGGCGATCCTGGTCGCGCTGCTGGTCGCCGCGCTGGTGGTCGACCCGCCGCGCCCGCCGCGCGCGGCCGCGGGGGAGAAGCCGCCTTCGCCGTACCGCAAGCCTTGGCTGTGGCGGGTGCACGGGGCGAGCGCGCTGCTGGTGGTGCCGCAGTTCGCGGTGTCCGCGTTCGCGCCGGTGTACCTGGTCTCGCAACAGCATTGGAGCCCGTCGGGGGCCGGTGTTTTCCTCGCGGTGGCCCAGGTGCTGGGCGCGGCGGGACGACTGGGCTCGGGTTACTGGTCGGACCGCGTCGGCAGCCGGCTGCGGCCGATGCGCCAGCTCGCCGTCGCGAGTGTGCTGGTGATGCTGCTGGTCGCGGTCGGCGACGTGAGCTGGCTGTGGCTCGTGCTGCTCGCATTGGTCCTCGCCGCGGTGATCACGGTCGCCGACAACGGCCTCGGCTTCACCGCGTCGGCCGAGCTGGCGGGCGTCGCGTGGTCGGGCCGGGCGATGGGCACGCAGAACACCGCGCAGAACATCGCGGCCTCGCTCACCCCGCCGCTGCTGGGCCTGGTCATCGGGGACAGCCGGTACGCGCTGGCCTTCTGCGTCGCGGCGATCTTCCCGGCGGTGGCCATCGCCGTGGTCCCGGTCCGCGCGGAGTCCGAAACGGACTGACGGCTCAGCGGGCCCGGGCGGCGGAAGCCCTGAGCCCGTCGAGGAAAAACGCCAGGTGCCGGCGCCAGGCGTCCGGAGTGGTGCTGATCGATTCGTGGATCAGCTGGGACATCGCGGTGGCCAGTGCGGCCAGATCGGACGGCTCGAAGTCGAGGCGCAGCTCACCGGCGGCCTTCGCGCGGGTGAGGATGCGCTCGGCGTGCTGGAAGCCCAGACGGCAGGCATCGAGGACGGCGGGGCTGAGCGGGAGCCTCCGGGCGAGCGCGTCGTTCAGGCCGTGGTCCTTGGCCTGGGTGGAAAACAGGCCCTCGACGAACCGGACGAAGCCCACCCACGGGTCCGGCTCGGCCCAAGCCTGGGTGGCGATCGCGTCCAACGCGGCCAGCTGCGCGGGCAGGATCGCGTCGTACAGGGCCTCGCGGGTGGGGAAGTGGGCGTACAGCGTGCCGATGCTGACGCCGGCGGCGCGCGCGATCGGCTCCAGCGGCGCGTCGAGCCCGTGCTCGGCGAACGCCTGGGTCGCGGCGGCGAGCAGCTTGTCACGGTTGCGCGCGGCGTCTACCCGCAGCGGCTTGGATCCGGCGGCCATGTGGCCATCCTACAAGTCGAGGACACCCTCGGGTTTCGTGATAGCGTCGGCCGGGAAATCGAGGTGACCCTCGACTTACTGGGAAGGAATTCGCCATGGCTGAAGCGAGCCGTCCGACCGCCGTTGTCCTCGGGGCCGGTCCCGGGCTCGGGTTGTCCGTCGCCCACCGGTTCGGGCGGGCGGGTTACGACGTCGCGCTCGTCTCGCGCACTGACACCCGCCACGCCGATTACCTCGTTTCCCTGGCCGACGCCGGGATCACCGCCGAGGCCTTCACCGGCGACGTCCGGGCCGACGTGCTGACCGTCCTCGACACGATCACCGAGCGGTTCGGCACCATCGACTTCGTCTACTACGGGCCCGCGTCGACCGACCCGGACAGCTTTCCCGGGCCCATCACCGAGGCCGATTCCGCCGCCGTCGCGCGGGCGATGAGCTGGGTGTACCCGGCGGTCGACGTGGTCGGCCGGGTGCTGCCCGGCATGCGCGAGCGCGGGCGCGGCGGGCTGCTGTTCGCCGGCGGGCTCAGCTCGGTCCGGCCGATGCCCGCGCTCGGCGCCCTCGCCCTTTCGTCGGCAGCGCTGCGGAACTACGCCGTGACCCTCCACGCGGGACTCGAGGGCACCGGCGTGTACGCGGGGAGCCTGACCATCGGGGGTGTGATTGAGCGCGGTGACATCCACCGGCTGGTGGCCGCCCAGCCGGCGGAGTTCGGCGACCTCGGCGGGCGCACCCTCGATCCGGACACCATCGCGGACGCGGCGTGGCGGATGTACTCGGACGGCCGCGAAGCCGAGGTCGTTTTCAGCGTTTTCGACTGAGCAGTACCAAAAAGCCGGAGGCCGTCCCCGGGATCGGGGACGGCCTCCGGCCGGGGAAAACCTCAGGTTCAGACCACCGTGAGGCGGTTCTCGAACGACTCCACCAGCTTGCGCCAGGCGCTCTGCTCCGCGTCGAACGGCGCGCTCGGCTCGAGGCGCGTCGGGTCCGGGCGCAGCACGAAGGAGACCAGCCAGCCGAGGCTTTCGTTCGCGGCCAGCGCTTCCTCGACGGTGTCGTCGCCCGCCCAGTCGGCGGCGTCGGTGATCAGCTCGACCGCCAGCTCCAGCTGGGTCGCGTCGATCGACTCGGGGCCCTCGGCGATGTCGGCGTCGAGGCCGCCCAGCACGTACGTGTTCTCGGTGTCGACCTCGACCTCGAGCTCGCCGGCGGTGGCCTTGGCGACCACCTCGTCCCAAGTGGACACCTCGGCGATGTCGGTGTCGGCCAGGTCCGTGCCGCCCTTGATGGCCTTGAGCAGCGCCTTCTCGGAGGTGAACACGTCGATCTCGCCGTCGCTGCCCAGGAACAGCGGCTTGTCGTCGAGGTAGCAGCGCAGCGTGTAGTACTCCGTGCCGGAGGTGACGATCTTGATCGGGTCGATCCCGACCTCGCCCCAGAAGCCGACCGGCTCGTCGTCTTCCTCGTCGGAGTCGGAGTCGGGCGCGTCGACGGCCTCGAGGTCCTCGGGCTGCGCGGCTTCGGCCTCGGCCGACTCCTCGTGGAACGCGGCCAGCTCCTCGGCCGTCTGCTCCAGCACCGCGGCGTCGACGTCCGGCGTCGTGACCAGGTTGTCGATCGCGTCGAGCACGATGTCCCACTTCTCGGACACGGCCTTCGACAGGTCGTTCCAGAGCGCCTCGCCCTCACGCCCGGTGAACGGCAGCCGGCCCTGCTCCAGCAGCGAGAAGCCCTCGTACGCGTCGAGGACCTCGTGCACCTCCTCCAGCTCGCACACGTCGGCGAGCGAGCGGACGATGCCGACGATCTCGGCCAGCTCCGCGATGGTCCACGAGTCCGGCTCCTCGGCGACCAGCTCGGGCACGCCGACCAGGTCGTAGGAGTGGTCGTCGTCCGGGATCAGCTCGGGCACGTTCAGCGCCGGCACCGCGTCCCACGCCGGGTGGTCCAGCAGGTCGTGCTGCTCGGACGTCCGCACGAAGGCGGCCAGGTGGGCGGCGTCGGGGAAGGCGTACAGGTCGTCCTCGTCGCCGAGGAACGCTTCCCACTCCTCGCCGTCCTCCCGCCACCGGGGCGCCCACAGGGTGACCACGTCGCCCTGCGGCAGTCCGAGCTCGATCGGGATGATGTCCTGTGCCATTCTGCGAACCCTCCGGCAGTTCCGCCCGTGTACGCGCTCGTCCGAAAGTATCCCCCGGTCGGTGCGCGGTACCGCGAAGCCTACGGGTTTGGGCAAGCAGCCGCGATCGCCCCTCGCCAAGACCCGGCGAAGGGATGGCACGATGGGTCCCGCGATGACACTCACAGACCTCCTGCCTGCGGATCCTGATCCCGACGCCCTGTTCGAAGCCTTCTCCGCGTGGACGGCCGAGCGGGGCATCCAGCTGTACCCGGCGCAGGAGGAGGCGCTGATCGAGGTCGTCTCCGGCGCGAACGTGATCCTCTCGACGCCCACCGGCTCCGGGAAGAGCCTGGTGGCCGTCGGCGCCCACTTCACCGCGCTGGCCCACGGCCGCCGCAGCTTCTACACCGCGCCGATCAAGGCGCTGGTCTCGGAGAAGTTCTTCCAGCTCATCGAGATCTTCGGCGCGGACAGCGTCGGGATGATGACGGGCGACTCCTCGGTCAACGCCGACGCGCCGATCATCTGCTGCACGGCGGAAATCCTGGCGAACATGGCGTTAAGGCTCGGTGCCGACGCGCCCGTGGGCCAGGTCGTGGCCGACGAGTTCCACTTCTACTCCGAGCCGGACCGCGGCTGGGCCTGGCAGGTCCCGCTGATCGAACTGGACTCCGCGCAGTTCGTCCTGATGTCGGCGACCCTCGGCGATGTGTCCTTCTTCCAGAAGGACCTCACCCGCCGCACCGGCCGGACCACGGCGGTGGTCACCTCGGCGGAGCGGCCGGTGCCGCTGACCTTCCGCTACGCCCTGACCCCGGTGCACGAGACGATGTCCGAGCTGCTCCACGGCGGGCAGGCGCCGGTGTACGTGGTGCATTTCTCGCAGGCGGCGGCGATCGAGCGCGCGCAGACGCTGATGAGCATCAACGTGACCACCAAGGCGGAGAAGGACGCGATCGCCGAGCTGATCGGCGACTTCCGGTTCTCCGCGGGCTTCGGCAAGACGCTGTCGCGGCTGGTCCGCCACGGCATCGGCGTGCACCACGCCGGCATGCTGCCGAAGTACCGGCGGCTGGTCGAGACGCTGGCGCAGTCCGGGCTGCTCAAGGTGATCTGCGGGACCGACACCCTCGGCGTCGGCATCAACGTGCCGATCCGCACGGTGGTGTTCTCGGCGCTGACCAAGTACGACGGCGTGCGGCAGCGGCACCTCAAGGCGCGCGAGTTCCACCAGATCGCCGGCCGCGCGGGCCGCGCCGGGTACGACACCGACGGGTACGTGGTGGTGCAGGCGCCTGACCACGTCGTGGAGAACGCCAAAGCACTGGAGAAGGCGGGCGACGACCCGAAGAAGAAAAAGAAGATCGTCCGGAAGAAGGCGCCCGAGGGCTTCGTCAACTGGACCGAGAGCACGTTCGACCGGCTGATCGCGGCCGAGCCCGAGCCGCTCACGTCGAGCTTCCGGGTCAGCCACTCGATGCTGCTGAACGTGATCTCGCGGCCCGGCAACGCGTTCGAGCACATGCGGCACCTGCTGGAGGACAACCACTCCGACCGCCCGGCGCAGCGCAAGCTGATCCTGCGCGCCATCGCGATCTACCGCGCGCTGCTGACCGCGGGCGTGGTCGAGCGGCTGCCCGAGCCGGACTCGGACGGCCGGATCGTGCGGCTCACCGTCGACCTGCAGTTCGACTTCGCGCTGAACCAGCCGCTCTCGCCGTTCGCGCTGGCGGCGGTGGAACTGCTGGACCTGGAGTCGCCGTCGTACGCGCTGGACGTGGTGTCCGTTGTGGAATCCACTGTGGACAATCCGCGGCCGGTCCTTTCGCAGCAGCAGTTCAAGGCCCGCGGCGAGGCCGTGCAGGCGATGAAGGCCGAGGGCATCGAGTACGACGAGCGGATGGAGCTGCTCGAGAACGTCACGTACCCGAAGCCGCTGGAGGAACTGCTCACCGCCGCCTACGAGTCCTACCGCCAGGGCCACCCGTGGGTGGCGGACTACGAGCTCTCGCCGAAGTCCGTGGTCCGCGACATGTACGAGCGGGCGATGAACTTCGTCGAGTACGTGGGGTTCTACCAGCTCGCCCGGTCCGAGGGCCTGGTGCTGCGCTACCTCGCGGACACCTACGACGCGCTGCGCCACACCGTCCCGGACGAGGCGAAAACCGAGGCGCTGCAAGACCTCATCGAGTGGCTGGGCGAGCTGGTCCGCCAGGTCGACTCCAGCCTGCTCGACGAGTGGGAGGCCCTGCGACACCCGGGCGAGGAGGGCCCCGTCTCGCAGCGTCCGCCGTCCGAGCCGCCCGGGGTCACGCGCAACGAGCGCGCGTTCCGGGTGCTGGTGCGCAACGAGTTGTTCCGCCGCGTGGAGCTGGCCGCCCGCCGCAACTTCTACGCGCTCGGCGAGCTGGACGCCGAGGCCGGCTGGGACGCGGACGCGTGGGAAGACGCCATCGAGGACTACTTCGACGAGCACGAGACCCTCGGCATCGGCCCGGACGCCCGCGGCCCGGCGCTGCTGCTCATCGAGACCGAGCCCGACCTCTGGCGCGTCCGCCAGATCTTCGACGACCCGGCCGGCGACCACGACTGGGGCATCAGCGCCGAGGTCGACCTGCGGGCCTCGGACGAGGTGGGCGCCGCGGTGGTGCGGATCGTGGACGTGAACCAGCTCTAGGCGGGGGCGAGGATCGCCTGGCTCTATGGCTGCTGGGTGCAGCGGATGACGCTTTCCTGCACTGAGTGCGGTTAAGCGTCATCCGCTGCGACCGCTGAGACCGCTGATGCTGGCCAGGAACAGTGCAGCGAAAGCTCCCTTTCCTGCGCTCAGCGCGGCGGAAGCGTCATTCACCACGCCGAGTCAGCCCACCCACACCGCCTATGCGGGGACGCGGTTCTGGCGGCCCAGGCAGCCGCGGACTCGTGAGTGTTTATGACGGTTCTAACCGTCATAAACACTCACGAGACCTGAATTACCTAGGCATGGCCCGCGGCTACGTGGCCGGCGGTGCCGGGAGCGGGGTCTTCGCCACCAGGTCCAGCAGGGGCACCGCCGCCGCGGCGTCCGTGACGAGGGTGGAGACCATGCCCGAGCGCAGGACGGCGTCCACGGCGGCGGCCTTGGGCTCGCTGTAACCGATGGCGATCACCTCCGGGACGGCGCGCAGGTCTTCGGTGCTGATCGCCAGGACGTGGTGCGCCAGCCCGGTCGACACGGCGTTGCCGGAGGCGTCGAACAGCCGCGCGGCCACCTCGGCGGTCGCGCCGCGGGCGGCGATCGCGGCGCGCTCGGCTTCGTCCAGCGCGTCGTAGACGGTGGACTCGCCCGGCTGCCAGGCGCCGATGCTCACCACCGCCTTGGTCAGGTTCTTGAACTGGCCGAAGGTCTCCGCGATGCCCGGCTGACGGCGCAGCGTCTCGGCCGTCCGGCGGTCCGGCAGCACCAGCGGGCCGAAGATCGGGTACGCGTCGCCGCCGGACACCGCGGTCACGCGGCTGACCGTCTCGACCGACCGGCCCCGCATGTCCATCCCGGCCTGCACCCCGCACAGCTGCACGATCGGGCAGCGCGGCAGCGTCCGGATGGACTCGGTCATGGCGTTGACCGACCGGGCCCAGGAGAGGCCGACCACGTCCTTCGAGCTGACGATCTCTTCGAGCAGATGAGCGGCCAGCGCGCCGACCTTCTTGCGCACCAGCTCCTTGGGCTCCTTCGCCGCCGTGCGTTCGAGCACCAGCACGCGGTCCAGCCCGTACGCCAGCCGCAGCTCGTCGGACAGCTCCACGTCGACCGGCGCCGGCAGGTCGAACTCGACGCGCACCAGCCCGCTCTCCCGGGCCGTGTCCAGCATGCGGGCGACCTTGAACCGGCTGATGGCGAACTCGTCCGCGATCTCGAGCTTCGAGCGGCCCTGCACGTAGAAGCGCCGGGCCATGGTGGCCAGCTCCAGCGTCTCGGTCAGGCGGGGTTGCCCTTTCTTTCTGCTCATATGAGCACTATAACCTGAAAAACACCTGAAGAGGTTGACGTAACTCCCTAGAAACACCTCTAATGCTCTACACATGTCAGTTGAGCCATAGATCACAGTCGCTCAGATGAGCGAACAGGAAGGGGATGAGGCATGCGCGCCGCGATCGTGGACCGGCCCGGCGAAATCCGGGTCGGAGACGTTCCCGATCCGAAGCCCGGGGAGCGCCAGGTCGTCGTGAAGGTGGGTGCCTGCGGGATCTGCGGGACCGACCTGCACATCGCCGACGGGCACTTCCCGCCGACCCCGTATCCCATCGTCCCCGGGCACGAGTTCGCCGGGGAGATCGTCGAGCTCGGCGCGGACGTGCCGCCCGAGTGGAAGGTCGGCGACCGCGTGGCCGTCGACCCCTCGCTGTATTGCGGATACTGCACGCCGTGCCGCTCCGGGCACGGGAACCTCTGCGCCAACTGGAACGCGACCGGTGACACGGTGGACGGCGCGTTCGCCGAGTACGTCGCCGTGCCCGCGGACACCTGCCACCGGATGCCCGACTCGATGACCTGGGAGCAGGGCGCGATCGTCGAGCCCGTCTCCTGCGCCGTGCACGGCGTGCGGCGCATCGGCGTCGAGGCCGGCGAACGGTTCCTGGTCGTCGGCGCCGGCACGATGGGCCTGATCATGCAGCAGCTGCTGCAGCGTGCGGGCGCCGAAGTGACGGTGGTCGACCGCAACGCGGGCCGCCTGCCGCGCGCCACCGGGCTCGGCGCCACCGCCGTGGCCGAGGACGTGTCCGCGCTCGACGGCGAGCTGTACGACGCCGCCGTGGACTGCACCGGGGCCGCGCCCGCCATCGAGTCCGCCTTCGACGCGCTGCGGCGCGGCGGACGGCTGCTCGTGTTCGGCGTCGCGCCGGCCGAGGCGCGCGTGGCGCTCTCGCCGTTCCGCATCTACAACGACGAGATCACCATCGTCGGCTCGATGGCCGTGCTGAACAGCTACGCCAACGCGCTCGACCTGGTGGCCAAGGGCTATGTCGACACCGAAGCCCTGATCACCGACACCCTTCCGCTCGAGCAGTACCCGGACGCGCTGGCCAAGATGCGCAGCGGCTCCGGACTGAAGATCCAGGTCCTCCCCGGAGGTGGCCGTGCGTAAACTCCTGTGCCTCCTGGCCGCAACAGCGCTGTTCGTGACGGGATGCGCCGGAGCCGGCTCGCTCGGCAACGGTGGCCGGACACTGGTCGTCGCGATCGTGTCCAACGCCCAGATGAAGGACGCCATCTCGCTCAAGGGCGAGTTCGAGAAGAACAACCCCGGCGTGAACCTCAAGTTCGTCTCCCTGCCGGAGAACGAGGCCCGCGCGAAGATCACCGCCTCCACCGCCACCCAGGGCGGCGAGTTCGACGTGGTGATGATCAGCAACTACGAGGCCCCGCAGTGGGCGGCCAACGGCTGGCTCGAGAACCTCGAGCCGCACATGCAGGCCACCCCGGGTTACGACGAGGCCGACTTCATCCCGAGCATCCGGGAATCGCTGTCCTACCAGAACCAGATGTACGCGGTGCCGTTCTACGGGGAGTCGTCCTTTGTGGTCTACCGCAAGGACCTCTTCCAGCAGGCCGGCCTGACCATGCCCGCGCACCCCACGTGGGACCAGATCGCCTCGTACGCCGCGAAGCTCGACAACAAGCAGACCGGCGTCTCGGGCATCTGCCTGCGCGGCAAGCCGGGCTGGGGCGAGAGCCTCGCGCCCTTCACCACGGTCGCCAACACGTTCGGCGCGCAGTGGTTCGACAAGGACTGGAACGCCAAGCTGACCAGCCCCGAGTTCACCAAGGCCGCGAACTTCTACGTGAACCTGGTCCGCGACCACGGTGAGGTCGGCGCCTCCAGCGCCGGGTTCACCGAGTGCGGCACGCGGTACGCCCAAGGCAACGCCGCGATGTGGTACGACGCCACGTCGATGACCGGCACCACCGAGGACCCGTCCACCAGCCTCGTGGTCGGGAAGAACGGCTACGCCCCGGCCCCCGTCGACAAGACGCAGGCGAGCGGCTGGCTCTACACCTGGTCGCTGGCCATCCCGAAGGTGGCCAAGGACAAGGACGACGCCTGGAAGTTCATGGCGTGGATGACCGACAAGGAGTACGCGAAGAAGGTCGGCGAGACCTACGGCTGGAACCGCGTGCCGCCGGGCACCCGCAAGTCCACGTACGAGATCCCGCAGTACAAGGAAGCGGCCAAGGCGTACGCGCAGCCGACGCTGGACGGCATCGCGAACGCGAACCAGCAGAAGACCATGGTCAACCCCGTGCCCTACCCGGGCATCCAGTTCGTCGGGATCCCGGAGTTCCAGGACCTCGGCACCCGGGTGAGCCAGCAGCTCTCGGCGGCCATCGCCGGGCAGACCTCCGTGGCGGACGCGCTCGCGCAGTCGCAGAAGTACGCGGAGACGGTGGGCAAGTCCTATCAGGAGGTGGCCCGATGAGCACTCTCTCGGTCCCCGCCGGCACCGCGTCGGCAACCACGTCCGCACCGGCGAAGAAAGAGGCGAGCAAGTCCGGGAAGCGGCGGCTGCCGCTGCTGCCCGCGCTGATCTTCGTCATCGCGGTCACGCAGATCCCGTTCCTGCTCACGCTGTACTACTCGTTCCAGTCCTGGAACCTGGTGCGGCCGGGCTCGCAGCACTTCGTCGGCTTCAGCAACTACGTGGACGTCTTCACCGACACCACGTTCCTCGGCGCGCTGCTGAACACCGTGATCCTCACCGTGGTGTGCGTGCTGGTGTCGCTGCTGCTCGGGCTCGGCCTGGCGATCCTGCTCGACCGCAAGTTCGCCGGCCGCGGCTTCGTACGGACGCTGCTGATCACGCCGTTCCTGATCCTCCCGGCGGCCGGCGCGCTGCTGTGGAAGACCACGATGTTCGACCCGACGTTCGGCCTGCTGCACTTCGTGTTCCACACCGACGTCGACTGGCTCTCGCAGTTCCCGCTGGCCGCGGTGATGGCGCAGATCGTCTGGCAGTGGACGCCGTTCATGATGCTGCTGACCCTGGCCGGCCTGCAGAGCCAGTCGAAGGAGGTGCTGGAGGCCGCCTCGGTGGACGGGGCGAACCGCTGGCGCACCTTCTACTCGATCACGCTGCCGCACCTTTCGCGGTTCCTGCAGCTGGCCACGCTGCTCGGCGCGATCTACATCGTGAACAGCTTCGACGCGATCTTCCTGATGACCCAGGGCGGGCCGGGCACGGCCAGCACCAACCTGCCGTTCTACATCTACCAGCGCGCGTTCGAGGGCTTCGACATCGGCCAGTCCTCGGCGATGGGCGTGGTCGTGGTCATCCTGACCATGATCGTCGCGACCTTCGCCCTGCGGCTGATGTTCCGGGCGTTCTCCGTGGACGGAGGCACGAAGTGACCACCGCAACCGCCACCGCACCCGTCAGCACGGGCTCACAACCGCCGCAGCGCAAGCCGAAGCGCCGCGTCGGGGCGGGCTCGCTGACCGTCGTCACGTGGGTGCTGGCCATCCTGTTCGTCTTCCCGCTGCTGTGGATGATCCTCACCGCGTTCAAGCAGGAGTCCGACGCCTACAGCGATCCGCCGAAGCTGTTCTTCAAGCCCACCTTCGACCAGATCTCCGGGGTGCTGAACGGCGATTTCCTGCCCTACCTCGGGAACTCGGCGTTCGTCACGATCATCTCGACGCTGCTGGTGCTGCTGCTGGGCATCCCGGCCGCGTACGCGCTGTCGCTGGCGCCGGTGAAGGGCACGAAGAACGCGCTGAGCTTCTTCCTCTCCACGAAGATGCTGCCGATCGTCGCGGCGATCATCCCGCTGTACGTGATCTCGCAGAACACCAACCTGCTCGACACGGTGTGGGCGCTGATCATCCTGTACACCGCGATGAACCTGCCGCTGGCGATCTGGATGATGCGCTCGTTCTTCCTGGAGGTGCCGGGCGAGATGATCGAGGCGGCGCGGATCGACGGGGCGAACCTGCCGACGCTGCTGCGCAAGATCATCATGCCGGTGGTCGCGCCCGGGGTGGCCGCGACCGCGTTGATCTGCGTGATCTTCTCCTGGACGGAGTTCTTCTACGCGGTCAACCTCACCGCTGCCCGGGCCGGCACCGTGCCGGTGTTCCTGGTCAGCTTCATCACCAGCGAGGGCCTGTACTGGGCCCAGCTGTCCGCCGCCGCGCTGCTGGCCTCGCTGCCGGTGATGATCGTCGGCTGGATCGCGCAGAACCACCTGGTGCGCGGCCTGTCCATGGGCGCCGTGAAGTAAGGGAGAGACACTGTGTCCGCTGAAGTGAGTTATGAGCAGGCGTCGCGGGTCTACCCCGGCAACCCGGGCGTGCGCGCCGTCGACAAGCTGAGCCTCGACGTCCCCGACGGCGAGTTCCTGGTGCTGGTGGGCCCGTCCGGCTCGGGCAAGTCCACCGCACTGCGGATGCTGGCCGGGCTCGAGGACGTGAACGAGGGCGCCATCCGGATCGGCGACCGCGACGTCACCGACCTGCCGCCGAAGGACCGGGACATCGCCATGGTGTTCCAGTCCTACGCGCTGTACCCGCACATGACCGTGGCCGACAACATGGGGTTCGCCCTCAAGTTGCGCGGAGTGTCCAAATCGGACATCGACGCGAAAGTGGCCGAGGCCGCCGCGATGCTGGACCTGACCAAGTACCTGGAGCGCAAGCCGAAGGCGCTCTCGGGCGGGCAGCGCCAGCGCGTGGCGATGGGCCGGGCGATCGTGCGCGAGCCGAGCGTGTTCCTGATGGACGAGCCACTGTCCAACTTGGACGCGAAGCTGCGGGTGGAGACGCGCGCCAACATCGCGAAGCTCCAGCAGCGCCTCGGCACCACCACCATCTACGTGACCCACGACCAGGTCGAGGCCATGACGATGGGCGACCGGGTGGCCGTGCTCAAGGACGGCGTGCTCCAGCAGTGCGCCGCGCCGCGTGAGCTGTACGAGAACCCGACCAACGCGTTCGTCGCGGGGTTCATCGGCTCGCCGGCGATGAACCTGGCGACCCTGCCGCTGGCCGAGGGCGGGGTCAAGCTCGGCGACCTGGTGGTGCCGCTGCCGACGGCCACGCTGACCGCCGCCCGCGCGGACAACCTGACCGAGGTGATCTTCGGCGTCCGGCCGGAGTCCCTGCGCCTGGTCGGTGAAGCCGAGGGCGGCTTCGAGCTGGTGGTGGAGCTGGTCGAGGAGCTGGGCGCCGACGCCTACCTGCACGGCAAGGTCGGCGACGACCGGTTCGTGGTCCGCGTCGACGGCCGCACGCCGCCCCGGATCGGAGACAACGTGCGCGTCGCCCTGCGCGGCGAAGGCGAGACCCACGCGTTCAACCCCGGCACGTCACTGCGCCTGAACTGAGACGCCAGAAATCCGTCAAGGCCTCCTTACCCGCGTGCGACGCGGGTAAGGAGGCCTTGACGGATTCGCCGGTCCGGAAGTGCCTACTCCTGCAACGACAGGGCCTGGCTCGGGCAGACGTTGACGGCCTCGCGGGCCTTGTCCACCAGCTCGCCGTCCGGCGTCTCGTTCAGCACGATGACCGTGCCGTCGTCCTCGCTCTGGTCGAACAGGGCGGGTTCGGTGAGCACGCACTGGCCGGCGCCGACACACTTGCCGGTGTCCGCGATGATCTTCATGACTTCCTCTTCCTGGCTCGTGGTGGGAGCACTCTGATCTCTACCAGGTCACCGGCAGCCGGTACAGGCCATAGATCGACGCGTCCTGCTTGAAGGGCAGCTCTTCGATCGGCGCGGCCAGCTTCAGCCCCGGGATCCGGCGGAACAGGGTGTCGAAGACGATCTGCAGCTCGGCCCGGGCCAGGTTCTGGCCGAGGCACTGGTGCGGACCGAAACCGAAGGCGACGTGGTGGCGCGCGCCGCGCTCGATGTCGAGCTGGGCCGGCTCCTCGAAGACCCGCGGGTCCCAGTTCGCGGTGTACCCGACCAGCAGCACGCCTTCACCCGCCTTGATGGTGACCCCGCCGATCTCGACGTCCTCGGTCACGAACCGCGAGGTGGCCAGGTCGACGATGGTGAAGTAGCGCAGCAGCTCCTCGATCGCGTGCAGCGTCTTGCCGGGGTCGGCCTTGACCAGTTCGAGCTGCTCGGGGTGCTCCAGCAGCGCGACCGTGCTCAGCGAGATCATGTTCGCCGTGGTCTCGTGCCCGGCCAGCAGCAGCAGGAACGTCAGCCCCACCAGGCCGTCGCGGCTGTAGGTGCCCTCTTCCCGCAGCTTGACGATCTGCCGGCCCACCAGGTCGTCACCCGGGTCGGCCTCCTTCGAGATGACCAGGTCCCGCAGGTACGCGCGCACCCGGTCGGACGCCGCCGTCCGCTCCTCGAACGGCAGGTTCCGCTTGAGCAGCTTCGCGGTGTCCTTCTGGAACAGGTCGTGGTCCTCGTACGGCACGCCGAGCAGTTCGCAGATCACCAGCGAGGGCACCGGCAGCGAGAGCATCTCCACCAGGTCCACCGGGCCGGGGGAGGCGAGCATCTCGTCGATCAGCCCGTCGACGATCTCCTGGATCCGCGGCCGCAGCGCGTTCACGCGCTTGACGGTGAACTCCCCGAGCACCGCCTTGCGCGCCGGGCCGTGCTCCGGCGCGTCCATCGAGATCAGCGACCGCTCGGCCTGGTTGCGGCGGAAGGCGTTGCCGCCCTCGACCAGGATCGGGAACCGGTCGTCGAACCGGTCGGAGGAGAACCGCCGGTCGTTGAGGGCCGCGCGGACGTCCTCGTGCCGGGTGATCAGCCAGGCGTGCTCGCCGTTGGGGATCCGCACGCGGGTGATCGGCTGCTCCTCGCGGATCTGCGTGTACAGCTCCGGCGGTGCGAACGGGCTCGTGCGCGAGAGCGGGAACTTCACTTCTTCGATCGTTGTCATCGCTCCTCCTTCACCAGGTGACCGGCAGCCGGTACAGGCCGTAGATCAACGCGTCGTTCTTGAAGGGCAGTTCGCCGACCGGGGCCGCCAGCGCCAGCGTGGGCACGCGGCGGACCAGGGTGTCGAAAACGATCTGCAGCTCGGTGCGGGCCAGGTTCTGGCCGAGGCACTGGTGCGGGCCGAAACCGAAGGCGACGTGGTGGCGCGCGCCGCGCTCGATGTCGAACGCTTCGGAGCCGGCGAACACCCCGGGGTCCCAGTTCGCGGCGTAGGTCATCGCCACCACGCCCTCGCCGGCCTTGATGGTGACGCCGCCGATCTCGACGTCCTCCTTGGCCAGCCGCGTGGTGTTGTCGACGATGGAGAAGTACCGCAGCAGCTCCTCGACGGCGACGGGCGTCTTGCCCGGGTCCGCCTTGATCGCGGCCAGCTGCTCGGGGTGCTCCAGCAGACCCATGGTGCCGAGCGAGATCATGTTCGCCGTGGTCTCGTGCCCGGCCGCCAGCAGCAGGAATGAAAGGCTCGTCAGCGCCGTGTGGTCGTACGTGCCTTCCGCCTGGTGCTTGGCGATCTGCCGGCTGATCAGGTCGTCACCCGGCTTCGCCGCCTTCGCGGTGACCAGGTCGCCGAGGTAGCCGGTGACGTTGTCCAGGGCCGTGCGCCGGTCTTCCTGACTGGTCTTGCGGCTGATCAGCTTCTTGGTGTTCTCCTGGAAGAACTCGTGATCGGCGTACGGGACGCCGAGCATTTCGCAGATCACCAGCGAGGGCACCGGCAGCGCGAGCAGCTCGACCAGGTCGGCGGGCTTCGGGCCGGCCAGCATCTCGTCGATCAGCTCGTCGACGATCTGCTGGATCCGCGGCTTCAGCTCCGCGACCCGCTTGACGGTGAACTCGCCGAGCACCGCCTTGCGCGCCGGCCCGTGCTGCGGCGCGTCCATCGCGAGCATCGTGCGCTCGGACTCGGAGCGGCGCAGCACCTGGCCGCCCTTGACCAGAGCCGGGAAGGCGGGGTTGAACCGGTCGGCGGAGAACCGCGGGTCGTTGAGCACGGCCCGCACGTCCTCGTGCCGCGAGACCACCCAGGCCTGCTTGCCGTCCGGGATCCGCACCCGGTGGATCGGGTCCTGCTCCCGCGTCGCCGTGTACTCGTCGGGCGGCGCGAACGGGGAAGACCGGGCGATCGGGAGCTCTTCCATCGTGGTCATGGCTTTCCCCTCACCAGGTGACGGGCAGGCGGTGGATGCCGAAGATCGCGGAGTCGTGCTTGAACGCCAGCTCGGCGACCGGGGCGGCCAGCTTGAGCGTGGGGATGCGGCGGAACAGCGTGTCGAACACGATCTGCAGCTCCATCCGCGCGAGGTTCTGGCCGAGGCACTGGTGGGCGCCGAAGCCGAACGCGACGTGGTGGCGGCCGCCGCGGGTGATGTCGAGCTTGCCCGGCTCGGGGAACGCCTCGCCGTCGAAGTTCGCGGCGTGGCTCAGCCCCAGCACGCCCTGGCCCTCGCGGATGGTGACGCCGCCGATCTCGACGTCCGCCGTCGCGACGCGCGTGGTGGCGAACTCGGCGATGGTGAAGTAGCGCAGCAGTTCCTCGATGGCGTCGAGCGTCTTGCTCGGGTCGGCCTTGACCACCTCGAGCTGCCCGGGGTGCTCCAGCAGCGCGACGGTGCCGAGCGAGATCATGTTCGCCGTGGTCTCGTGCCCGGCGATGAGCAGCAGGAAGGCCATCGCGACGAGGGCTTCGCGGTCGTAGTTGCCCTCTTCGCGGCCCTTCACGATCTGGCGGCCGAGCAGGTCGTCGGTGGGGGCCGCCTCCTTCTTCTCGACCAGCTCGCCGAGGTAGTCGCGCAGCGCTTCCACGGTCGCCAGGCGCTCTTCGCCGGTCGCGTCACGGTTGAGCAGCCGGCTGCTGTGCGACTGGAAGAAGTCGTGGTCGGTGTAGGGGACGCCGAGCTGCTCGCAGATCACCAGCGAGGGCACCGGCAGCGACAGCGCCGAGACCAGGTCGGCGGGCTGGTCGCCGGCCAGCATCCCGTCGATGCACTCGTCCACGATCTCCTGGATGCGCGGCTGCAGGGCCTTCATCCGCTTGACGGTGAACTCGCCCACCACGGCCCGGCGGGCGGGACCGTGCTCCGGCGGGTCCATGTTGATCAGCGACGGCTTGAGCCGGCGCTCGCCCGGCTTCTGCTGCTGCACGTTCCGGAAGAGGTTCGGGAAGCCGGGGTTGAACCGGTCGGAGCTGAACCTGGCGTCGTTCAGCATGGCGCGGACGTCCTCGTGCTTCGTGAGCACCCAGGCCTCCTGGCCGGATTCGAGCTCGACGAGCTCGGCCCTGGCCTTCTGGAACCGCTCGTACGCCGGTGGCGGCGCGAACGGGTCGGTGCGCGTCATCGGGAAGCTGGCGACTTCGGGTTCGGCAACTTCGGTCATGTTCGAGTCCCCTTTGTGCGGTTTGAACCTGTACGGAACGTATGTGGAGGACTACATTCCGGTTCATTGGCCACGGTACCGAAGTGGAATATCTTCGTCCACTAGCAAAGGGGTGACGGGTCGTGTTCGCAGTACGTCGACCGCTGACCATGCGAGAATTCGGGCTCGTAGTGGATCCGAATGGGCTAGGCGGAAGGGCGGGGCCATGAGCGCAGACCCCCAGATTCCCTTGAGGGCGGACGCGCGGCGCAACCGTGACCAGATCATCGCGGCGGCGCGGGTGATCTTCGGGGAGTACGGCCCCGAGGTGCCGATGGAGGAGATCGCCCGCTCGGCGGGGGTCGGCGTCGGCACGCTCTACCGGCGGTTCCCCGACCGTGACGCTCTGATCCGCGCGGTCGCGGTCGACAACTTCGCCCGGGTGCTCGACGACGCGCGGGTGGCCATGGCCGAGGAGCCGACGGCCTGGCAGGCGCTGGTCCGGCTGCTCTACCAGTCCGTGGAGCTGCACCTGACGATCCAGCTGGCGATGCTGTCGAAGAAGGCGCTGGAGATCGTCAAGGACGACCCGGTGATCGCCCGGCTGCGCGACGACCTCCTGGTCGAGGTCGACACCCTGGTCCGCGGCGCGCAGCAGGAGGGCGACCTGCGCCCGGACGTCGGCGCGGGCGACGTGGCGATGCTGTTCGCCCTGCTGCTACGCCAGATGGAGTCCCGCCGCCCGGAAATCGCGGAAGTCTCCACCGCCCGCTGCATCGCGATCATGATCGACGGCCTCCAGGCCAACCCGGGCACCCCGCTGCCGGGCCGCGCGCTGGGACGGCACGACATCAACTGAGCCGGGGGACCACCCGCCGGACGAAGGCCACCGCGAAGCCGCCGTACAGGGCTAGTGCCAGCGCGGGCAGCAGCCCGGCCAGGAACAAGCCGAGCCCGACGTCGACTTTGTCGAAGTTGATGCTCAGCGCCAGCGGCAGGACGACGAAGCTGAACGCCGTCTTGGCGAACCCCGCGAGCCAGAAAACGATCGCGTTCCGCCGGGCGGCGAAGCCGGCGTTCCGGTCGAGGTACCCGGACGCGACGTGCTCGGGCAGGCTCAGCACGATCACCGCGACGATGAACGCTTCGATGACGGCTCCCGCCTGCAGCCCGACCATCGTCCCGGTCAACGGGAGCCGCGGCGTCCACCGGACCGCGACGAAGACGAGCGCCACGGTCGTGACGATGGACAGCCCCAGCAGCCCGAGCCCGACGGGCAGGGCCGAGCGCCGGATCCGCGCCACCAGGTCCGGCGGGATCGGCTGGTAGGACACCGGTTTGCGGGCGCGGGCCATCGTCGTCGTCCCCCCGGTCGTGCTTGGTCAACCCCGGCCCCGGCGCGTGCCGGGGCCAGGGCCTGCTGAACCTCAAACGCCGATCGGGTGCCAGACGGTCTTCGTCTCCAGGTACGGGCGCAGGCGCGAGAGGTCCGGCCGCACCGTCCAATCCGGTTCCGCGTCCGGAACAGTGAGGACCCGCTTCACCGTGCCCGCCGCCTCCTGGGCCAGCTTCACGCGGTCGGCGGGCGAGGCGCCGGTCGGGTCGAGGGCGTTGACGTCGCCGTGCGAGGCGAGCCAGGGGCCCAGCTCGGCGGCTTGGCCGGTGAGGATGTTCGCGACGCCGCCGGGCAGGTCGGACGTCGCCAGCACCTCCGAGAGGGTGATCGCGGGCAGCGGCCGCTCGGCGCTGGAGACGACCACGGCGGTGGAACCCGTGGCCAGCACCGGCGCGAGCACGCTCACCAGGCCCAGCAGTGAGGACTCCTGCGGCGCCAGCACACCCACCACACCCGTCGGTTCCGGGACGGAGAACGAGAAGTACGGCCCCGACACCGGGTTCGCCGAGCCGAGCACGGCCGCGATCTTGTCCGTCCAGCCCGCGTACCAGACCCAGCGGTCGATGGCAGTGTCCACAAGGGACTCGGCCTTGCGGTCGGACAGCCCCTCGGACGCGGCGACCTCGGCGGTGAACTGGCCGCGCCGGCCCTCCAGCATCTCGGCGACGCGGTAGAGGACCTGGCCCCGGTTGTACGCCGTGGCGCCGGACCAGCCGCCGAACGCCTTGCGCGCGGCCACCACCGCGTCCCGAGTGTCCTTGCGCGACGCGTGCGCCGCGTTGGCCAGGAACTTGCCCTTCGGGTCGGTGACCGGGTACACCCGGCCGGACTCCGAACGCGGGAACTTGCCGCCGATGTACAGCTTGTACGTCTTGGCAACGGAAATGCGCGACTCAGACATCGAGGTAAGCCTCCAGTCCCGCACGCCCGCCCTCGCGGCCGAACCCGGACTCCTGGTAACCGCCGAACGGCGCGGCGGGATCGAAGCGGTTGAAGGTGTTGGCCCAGACGACGCCGGCCCGCAGCTGGTTCGCCATCCACAGGATGCGCGAGCCCTTGTCGGTCCAGATCCCGGCCGAGAGCCCGTACGGGGTGTTGTTGGCCTTCGCCACGGCTTCTTGCGGCGTGCGGAACGTCAGCACCGACAGCACCGGCCCGAAGATCTCCTCGCGCGCGATCCGCATCGACTGGTGCACCTCGGAGAACACGGTGGGGGCGAAGAAGAAACCACGCTCCGGCACCGGGCAGGGGCTGGTCCAGCGCTGCGCGCCCTCGTCGTCGCCGGACTCCACCAGGCCGCGGATCTTGGCCAGCTGCTCGGCCGAGTTGATCGCGCCGATGTCGGTGTTCTTGTCCAGCGGGTCGCCCAGGCGCAGCGTGGAGACGCGGTACCGCAGCTTCTCCAGCACCTCCTCGGCCACCGACTCCTGCACCAGCAGCCGCGAGCCGGCGCAGCAGACGTGACCCTGGTTGAAGAAGATCCCGTTGACGATCCCCTCCACGGCCTGGTCCAGCGGCGCGTCGTCGAACACCACGTTCGCCGCCTTGCCGCCCAGCTCCAGGGTCAGCTTCTTGCGCGTGCCCGCGACGGTGCGCTGGATCAGCTTGCCGACCTCGGTCGAGCCGGTGAACGCGATCTTGTCGACGTCGGCGTGCTCCACAATGGACGCTCCGATGTCACCGGCGCCCGGCAGGATGTTGACCACGCCCGGCGGCAGCTCGGCCTGCTGGCAGATCTCGGCGAACACCAGCGCGGTCAGCGGCGTGGTTTCGGCCGGCTTCAGCACCACGGTGTTGCCGGTGGCCAGCGCCGGCGCGATCTTCCACGCCAGCATCAGCAGCGGGAAGTTCCACGGGATCACCTGGCCGGCCACGCCGAGCGCCTTCGGGTCCGGCCCGTAACCCGCGTAGTCGAGCTTGTCGGCCCAGCCCGCGTGGTAGAAGAAGTGCGCGGCGGCCGTCGGCACGTCGGAGTCGCGCGACTCCTTGATCGGCTTGCCGTTGTCCAGCGACTCCAGCACGGCCAGCTCGCGCGAGCGCTCCTGGATCAGCCGGGCGATGCGGAACAGGTACTTCGCCCGCTCGGTGCCCGGCATCTTCGACCAGACCGAGGTGTACGCCTTGCGCGCCGCCTTCACCGCGGTGTCCACATCGGACACCGACGCGGTGCCGACCTCCGCGAGGATCTCCTCGGTGGCCGGGTTGATCGTCTTGAGCGGCTCGCCGGAGCCGTCCACGAACTCCCCGCCGATGAACGGCCGGTAGTGGTCCTTGAGGTTGGCCAGCGCGCGCGACTCGGGCGCGGGGGCGTATTCGAAGATGCCCATGTCAGTCCACCGTCACGTAATCGGGGCCGCTGTAGTGGCCGTCCACCTGGGTGCGCCGCTGCAGCAGCAGGTCGTTGAGCAGGCTGGAGGCGCCGAACCGGAACAGGTCCGGGGTCAGCCACGCCTCGCCGGCCACCTCGTGTACCGCCACCAGGTACTTGATCGCGTCCTTGGTGGTCCGGATGCCACCCGCGGGCTTGACCCCGCGCAGCTCGCCGGTCTGCTCGTGCCAGTCGTGCACCGCCTGCAGCATCACGTGGGTGACGGGCAGTGTCGCGGCGGGGGAGACCTTGCCGGTGGAGGTCTTGATGAAGTCGCCGCCGGCCAGCAGCGCCAGCCAGGACGCGCGGCGGACGTTGTCGTACGTCGCCAGCTCGCCCGTTTCGAGGATCACCTTGAGGTGGGCCGGACCGCAGGCTGCCTTGATCGCGCGGATCTCGTCGAACACGCTCATGTAGCGGCCTTCGAGGAACGCGCCGCGGTCGATCACCATGTCGACCTCGTGCGCGCCCGCTTCCACGGCCAGGCGCGTGTCGGCCAGCTTCACCTCGCGGCTCGTGCGCCCGGCCGGGAAGCCGGTGGCGACGCTCGCCACGTGCACCCCGCTGCGGCCGAGCGCCTCGACGGCGGCTTCGACCATGTCCGGGTACACGCACACCGCGGCCACGCGCGGGCAGTCCTGCCGCTCCGGGTCCGGCCGCACGGCCTTGGCCGCGAGCCCGCGGACCTTGCCGCGGGTGTCGGCGCCCTCGAGCGTGGTCAGGTCGACCATGGAGATGGCGGTGTCGATCGCCCAGCGCTTGGCGTCCTTCTTGATGGAGCGGGTGGCCAGGCCCGCCGCGCGCTGCTCGACACCGACCTGGTCGACGCCGGGCAGCCCGTGGAGGAACCGCCGCAGGCTCGCCTCGTCGCGAGTCACGTCCGCCAGTGGCGCCGGGGTGGCCGGCGCCGCTGACGAGCTGGTGGTAGCTGTCATACCGGTGAGTGTAGGTGGGCCCCTCAGACCGCGGAGCGGAACAGCGGGGCGGGCGCCGCCGTCGCCGCCGGTGCCGAGGCCGGCGGCGGGGTGAAGGCGCAGAACTCGTTCACGAACGGGACCTGGCGCAGCAGCCTCTGGCGGGGGTTCGCGGTGATGTCCAGGGTCGCGACCGTGGTGATCTGCCGTGGTGAGGCGGCGTCCTTGAACGCCAGCGTGTTGTACCCGGCCACGTCGCCCGCGTGGCCCCACAGCGTGATCGGCGTGCCGCAGATCGGGGTGAGGTCGAAGCGCATCAGGCCGAGTCCGTAGGCGTAGCCCTGGTTGACGCCGGTGGGGGTGTCGACGGCGGGCACGGTCGTCTGCATCTCGGCCAGCTGCGCGGCCGGCAGCAGGCGGCCGCCGAGCAGGGCGGCGAGGAAGCGGTTGACGTCCGGGCCGCTGGAGACGAGCTGCCCGGCGCCGAGGTAACGCGAGTAGTTGTACGTCGTCATGTCGGTGATCGGGTGCGGCAGCGGGTACGCCTGCTCGTAGCCGTGCGCGGCGGGCCGCGGGAGGAACGGGAAGTCTCCGGGCAGGAAGGTGCTGTGCAGGCCCAGCGGGCGCGCGATCCGCTCGTCGAGCACCCGCGCCAGCGGCTTCCCGGTGACCTTCTCGACCAGCAGGCCGAGAATGTTGCTGTGCCGATAGATACCAAACCGACCGGAAGCAAGCATTTGCGGCGGCCGGTCGCCTTGCCCGGTCGGCTTACTTCCGGTCTTTTTGTTATGCGGTGTTCGAGTACGACCAGCCGGTGCCGGGCGCGAACAGCAGCGGCTGCGTGGTGCTCAGCCGCACCGACTCGGCCGGGTCGAAGTGCTCGAACCGCTCGGTGTCGAGTTCCGGCAGCGTCGCCCAGGTGTACGCGAGCGGCAGGTCGCGCGGCACGCCCGCGGTGTGCTGCAACAGCTCGTGCACGGTGATCGGCTGGGGGTAGGGCAGCAGGCCGGGCAGCCGTTGCTGCACCACGTCGTCCAGCGAAAGGCGGTGCTCGGCGACGAGCTGGAGCACCAGCGTCGCGGTGAAGGTCTTGGACACGCTGCCGACGCGGAACTGCCCCGACGGGTCCGGCTTGCCCGGCCGGTCGAGGTCGAGCCGGCCGCTGGACCCGCGCCAGTCCGGCGCCGCCGCGGCCATGCCCGGAATCCCGGCCGCGGTGGCCGCGTCCATGGCCGCCTGCCGGCGATCGACCGAGGCGTCGGCGGGCGCCGCGGTGACCAGCGCGGCGACGGTGACGGTGCTCAGCAGTGCGCGGAACAGGCGCATTTCTCATTCCCCCAGGAAGTTGAGTCAGCCCTCGAGTTGCTGGTGGTCCTGTTTGGCGGGCTTGCGGTAGACGACCACGCCGCCCCAGAAGGCGAGGCCGTTGATGGTGACGGTCGGCGCGGTCGGCGGCGCGGGCTGGGCGCCGGAGCGGTCCTCCAGGATGAAGCCGCCCATCAGGCCGATGCCGGTGACGTCCACGTTGATGTCGTCGGGCACGGTGATCTCGATGCCGCCCATGATCGCGACGGCGGTGATCGTCGAGTGCTTCTCCGAGAACCGGGCCGCGCGCAGGTCGATCTCGGTGCCGCCCCAGAACGCGACGCTGGTGTGCTGCGAGGGCAGCACCCAGCTGCCCTTGCGCTGGGCGCCGGACATCACGGCGACCGAAAGCGTCGAACCCGGGTGGCCGCCGACGCGGGTGTCCGGGAAGCCCAGCGCGCGGGTGGGGGCGGGCTGCAGCGCCGTGGACGTGCTGGAGATCGGCAGGTCGGCGGTCACCGGTTTCAGCTCGCCCATGGTCTTCGCCGCGTAGACCGAGGTCAGCCGCTCTTCGAGCTCCGCCATCGTGATGCGGCCCTCGGACAGCGCCTGGTGCAGCACCTGGGCGACCTGCTCGCGGTCGGCGTCGGACGCCCGCATCTGCTCGGGGCCGGGAATGTCTGGGTCTTGACTCACCCGGCGCAGCCTAGCCCCGGCCGGGCGCTCCCGGTGTCCGTCGAAGGATGGATAGGGGACCAGAATGGGCCGATGGCATCCGCACTGGTGGGGACTCTCGTGCTGCCGGACGGCGCCGAGCTGCGCGGCCGCGGCCTCGGCCGGCCCAAACCCGAAGGCCCGGACCCGGACTACGGCCTCTACCTCGGCTCGAACCGGCTGCGCCGCCGGCACGACGCCGGGCTCGGCTGGGACCACGACTGGATCCGCTGGCCGGACTTCCTGCTACCCCTGGACCGGTCCGACGCCCGCCGCCGGATTCTGGGGTTGCACTCCCGCGCGATGGCGGGCGAGGCCGTGGAAGTGGCGTGTCACGGCGGCGTCGGCCGGACCGGCACGGTGCTGGCCTGCCTGGCCACGGTGTCCGGCCTGGCCCCGGACGAGGCCGTCGCGTGGGTGCGGGAGAACCATCACCACCGCGCCGTGGAGACGGCCTGGCAACGGCGTTGGGTGCGCTGGTTCGCGGAGACAAGCTCGTGAGTGGCGATGACGGTTAGAACCGGCATGAACACTCACGAGTCCGGTCTGCCAGCTAAGTTGTGCGGCATGGATGTGCACGTCGTCGATCACCCGCTGGCCAAGGCCCGCCTCTCCACGATGCGCGACGCGCGCACGGACAGCGCCGCGTTCCGGGCCGCGCTGCACGAGCTGACCGTGATGCTCGTGTACGAAGCCACGCGCAACGCCCCGGTGCGCACGGAGCGGATCCACACGCCGGTCGCGCGCACGGAGGCGTTCCGGCTGGCGAGCCCGCCGCTGCTGGTTCCGGTGCTGCGCGCGGGACTCGGCATGGCCGACGAGGCGCACCGGCTGATCCCCGACGCGCAGATGGGCTTTGTCGGCCTGGCGCGCAACGAGGAGACCCTCAAGCCGACGCCGTACCTGGAGTCGCTGCCGGAGTCGCTCGCCGACCGGCCCGTGCTGGTCCTCGACCCGATGCTGGCCACCGGCGGCTCGATGGAGTACACCATCCGCCTGCTCACCGACCGCGGCGCCACAGACGTCACCGCCATCTGCGCGCTGGCCGCGCCGGAGGGCCTGGCGCACCTGGAGCAGACCGGCCTCCCGGTCCGCGTGGTCACCGCGAGCATCGACGAGCGGCTCAACGATTCGGGCTTCATCGTGCCCGGCCTCGGCGACGCGGGGGACCGGCAGTACGGCGCCGTCTGAGCTCAAGTTGTTCTGAGCCAGCCCGAGGCGTAGGCGCGCAACACCTGTTCGTACGCGCCGCTCACGCTGAACTCCTCGGGCAGGTTCCCGGACAGCTCAAGGGAGACCAGGCCGTGGACCACTCCCCACGCGCCGATCGTGATCACCGACGGCTCGACGTCCGCGAACTGGCCGGACGCCACGCCGTCGGCGGCGATCTCCTCCAGCGGCCGCAGCGTGGCGCGGGCGAAGCGGTCGGCCTCGTCGTTGGGCTCGAAGCCGGGCACGGAGCGGGTGAACATGATCGCGTACAGATGCGGGTCGGCCAGCGCGCTGACGCGGTAGGCGACGCCGAGGCGGACCAGGTCCTCCACGGCGTCGCCGGTGCGCTCGACCGCCCTCAGCCGCTCGCCGAACCGGCGGAAGCCCTCCACATACAGGGCGTTGACCAGGTCGGGCTTGCTGCCGAACAGTGAGTAGACGGCGGTGGTGGACGTGCCCGCGTCCGCCGCCAGCTTGCGCAGCGAGAGCGCCCGGGGCCCGTCGGCCGAGATCAGCTCGCCGGCCCGATCGAGCAGCTTCAGCCGGAGCGCTTCGTCGTGCGTACGGGGACGGGGCATGCGCCCACCGTAACGCGACAGTGTTACGGATGCAGCCGTCAGCAGTGCACCGGCGCCGCGTGCGCGGGGTCGAGGGCATTGCCGACCAGCCCGTACACCGTCTTCGAATAGCTGAGCCCCGCATGGTCGGCGAGGTCGGCCGGGCAGGTGTCCTGCACCCACAGGTTGTGCACGCCGGGCTCGTTGATGAACGCGGCGGTTCCGGCCGGCGTGACCACGAACTCGTTCCGCGTCTCGATCACCGTGTAGTCCACATCGGACTGGGCGATCGGGCCGTCGCCGACGGCGCGGACCACCGGGGAGCCGACGATCTGGTCGGCGCAGGCCGGGCACACGGCACCGACCAGCGCCTCGCCGCCGGGGAACGCCTTGGCCAGGTAGGCCAGTCCGACCAGGCTGGTGCCGTGGGTGGTCGGCGACAGGCCGACGAAGCTGTGCACCTTCGACGCCCCGCCGAGCAGCTTCAGGTAGTACTCGCCGATCAGCCCGCCCTGCGAGTGGCCGATGAGATCCACTTGCGCCGCCCCGGTTTCCGACCGGACCCGGTCGACGAACGAGCTGATCTGCCGCGCGGAATCCGGCACCCGACCGATCGTTTGCAGCACCGATTTCGGGTCGCCGCCGATCGGCGTGCTGTAAACGCAGTAACCGGCGTTGGCCAGCGTCGGGCCGAGGCCGGCCCAGTCGTCGGTCATGTTCCCGAACGTGCCGGTGATCAGCACGACCGGGCGGGGGTGCGCGGCGCTGGGCTCGCACGAAGGCACGTTGACGCCGGGCGGCGGCGCCGACGGATCCTTGAGTGACTGCGCGATCCCGGCGAACAGGTTCGACGTCACGGGATAAGCGGGCGCCGCGACGGCCGGGGCGGCGAACGCGGTCAGCGCGATCGCCGCGAGGATGGCGGGGGACCAGCGGCGGAAATGCTTCGAGGACATCTTCGGCCTCCAAAAGCCATTATCTGAATCACCAATGTTTCAGACTTGAGCACGGACGGTAGCCCGCTGGGCACGCGGGTGCAAGACGCGGTCGTCGGTGGATCGATCCACCGCCCGAAGCGCCCCAATGTGGCGTTGGTTGCGTTGAACGCACCGAACGCCACATTGGGTGCGCCCAGCGCACCGAACGCCACATTGGGGCGTAACCCGGCAGAGCCGCAGGACACTAGGGTGACGTCGTGACCCAGCCCGGACCCCGCGGCCGCTACGCCGGCCGCACCGCGACCGAGCGCCGCGCCGAGCGGCGGGACCGCCTGATGGCCGCGGGGCTGGAGTTGTTCGGCACGGCGGGTTACGCCACGTCCACGGTCGGGCGGGTGTGCCGGGCGGCGAACCTGTCCACCCGCCAGTACTACGAGGAGTTCGCCGGCCGCGAGGCCCTCCTGATCGCGGTGTACGACCAGGTCAACAGCGAGGCGACGGCCGCGGTGACCGACGCTCTGGCCGGGGTCGAAGGCCAGCCGCTGGCCACGCGGATCCGAGTTGCGCTGACCGCGTACGCGTTGAGCACCGCGACCGACCTACGCCGCGCGCGGGTCGCGTACGTGGAGATCATCGGAGTGAATCCCGTCGTCGAAGCGCACCGGATGGCCACGCGCGCTCGCTGGGCCGGGTTGATCCGCGATCTGTTGCGCGCGGGCGTCGCGGCTGGTGAGATCCCCGGCCGCGACTATCGGCTGGCCGCGAGTGCTTACATCGGCGCGGTCAACGGACTGTTGCAGGACTGGTGCGCTACCGAGGACCGGGCGCCGCTGGCGGATGTGGTCGACGAGCTGGCCCGGATCTCCGCCGCCCTGACCGGCTGAACCGGCTGGTAGCGGATTTGACCTGGAGCGCACTCCAGGTCGTACTGTCGAGCGCATGAGCTACTCGATAGCGGAAGCCGCACGACGTAGCGGCCTGTCGATCGACACCCTCCGGTACTACGAGCGGATCAAGCTCCTCGACCCGCCCGCCCGCGACGGCGCCGGGCGGCGCGCGTACTCGGACGACGACCTGGGCTGGCTGGGGTTCCTGACCAAGCTCCGGCTCACCGGCATGCCCATCAAGAGCATGCGCGAATACGCCTCCCTGCGCCGCCACGGCGTGGCCAGCGCCGGGCGGCGCAAGGCGATCCTGGTCGAGCAGCGCCAGTCCGTGGCCGACCGGATCGCCGAGCTCCAGGGCTGCCTGGAGATCCTCGACTACAAGATCAGCAACTACGACAAGATCGACCGCAAGGCGCTGGGCCAGCGGCCGGCCATGGAGGAGATCTCCGCGTGATCAGCAAGAGGAAGCTCGGCGAGCTGGAGGTCAGCGCGCAGGGCCTGGGCTGCATGGGCATGAGCCAGGCCTACGGCGTGCGCGACAACGACGAAGAGTCGATCGCCACCATCCACCGCGCGCTGGAGCTGGGCGTGACGCTGCTGGACACGGCCAACGTGTACGGCGCGGGCGTGAACGAGGAACTGGTCGGCCGCGCGATCGCGGACCGGCGCGACCAGGTGGTGCTCGCGACGAAGTTCGGCATCGTCTGGACCGAGGAAGGCATGTCCGCGCGCGGCGACGCGGCGTACGTGAAGCAGAGCTGCGACGAATCCCTGCAACGCCTGGGCGTCGACCACATCGACCTCTACTACCAGCACCGGGTCGATCAGAACGTGCCGGTCGAGGAGACCTGGGGCGCGCTCGCGGAACTCGTGCAGGCCGGAAAGATCCGGTACGCCGGCATTTCCGAGGCCGGCGCCGAGACGATCCGGCGCGCGCACGCCGTGCACCCGGTGACCGCGCTGCAGAGCGAGTGGTCGCTGTGGACGCGCGGGATCGAGGACGAGATCCTCGGCACCTGCCGTGAGCTGGGCATCGGCGTGGTGCCGTTCTCGCCGCTGGGCCGCGGGTTCCTGACCGGCCAGGTCACCTCGCTCAAGGACCTGCCCGAGGACGACATGCGGCGTGGCCTGCCGCGGTTCTCCGAGGAGAACTTCGACCGGAACATGGCCATTGTCGAGGCGCTGCGGGCGCTGGCAGCGGAGAAGGGCGTGACCGCCGGGCAGCTCGCGCTGGCCTGGGTCCAGGCGCAGGGCGACGACGTCGTCCCGATCCCGGGCACCAAGCGGCGCAAGTACCTGGAGGAGAACGTCGCGGCGGCCGGGCTGGCACTGTCCGAAGAGGACATCGCCGCGATCGAAAAGGCGGCCCCGAAGACCGCTTTCGCCGGGGCGCGCTACCCCGAGCGGCTCGCGCGCGCGGCGGGCAAGTAACCAGAGTTTTCACAGCGGGAGAGAAAACATGAGTGGATCGACGCTGCCCACGCGCAGGCTCGGCGAACTGGAAGTCGGCGCGCAGGGCTTGGGCTGCATGGGCATGAGCGAGTTCTACGGCGAGGGCGACGACACCGAGTCGACCGCCACCATCCACCGGGCGCTGGAGCTGGGCGTCACCCTGCTCGACACCGCGGACATGTACGGCATGGGGCGCAACGAGGAACTGGTCGGCCGGGCCATCGCGGACCGGCGTGACCAGGTGGTGCTGGCCACGAAGTTCGGCATCGTGCGCGACCCGGAGGACCCGAGCAAGCGGGGCGTGCAGGGCGACGCCGAGTACGTGCGCTCCTCGGTCGAGAAGTCGTTGCGGCGCTTGAACACCGACCGCATCGACCTGTACTACCAGCACCGGGTCGACCCGAACGTGCCCATCGAGGAAACCGTGGGCGCGATGGCCGAGCTGGTGCGCGACGGCAAGGTCCGGCACCTCGGGCTGTCGGAGGCGGGCGCGGACACCATCCGCCGCGCGCACGCCGTGCACCCGATCAGCGCCGTGCAGACGGAGTGGTCGCTCTGGTCACGGGACATCGAGGACGCCGTGGTGCCGGCCTGCCGTGAGCTGGGCATCGGCCTGGTGCCGTACTCCCCGCTCGGCCGCGGATTCCTGACCGGCCGGATCACCTCGAAGGAGGACTTCGGCAAGGGTGACTTCCGGCAGCAGACCCAGCCGCGGTTTGCCGAGGGCAACTTCGAGAAGAACGTCGCCATTGTCGAGGCTCTGCGCGCGTTGGCGACGGAGAAGGGCGTGACCGCCGGGCAGCTGGCGCTGGCCTGGGTGCAGGCACAGGGCGACGACGTCGTGCCGATCCCGGGTACCAAGCGACGCAAGTACCTGGAGGAGAACGTCGGGTCCGTGGCACTGGATCTGTCCACTGAGGACATCAAGGCGATCGAGGCAGCGTTCCCGGCCGACGCGGTGGCGGGCACCCGTTATCCCGAGGCCGCCATGCGGATGCTTTCGCGCTGACCTCCGCCCGGTGCGGCCGCTAAGGCCTCCTTACCCGCGTCACGCGCGGGTAAGGAGGCCTTGACGGCGTTCGCCCGGGTCCGTCCCGGCCATCGGGACCAGCGCGGGTCTTCTGAGCCTTTTCTGAGATCTCCGGTCCAGGCTGACGCCGATCGGGTGACCGGGATCGGACGCAGGAGGCTTTCGTGTCGGAGGACGTTCTGGACTACCTGGTGGTCGGCGCGGGGCCCGCGGGCCTGCAGCTCGGCCAGCAGCTCGACCGGGCGGGGCACAGCTACCTGGTCCTCGAAGCGGGCTCGGGGCCGGCCACGTTCTTCCGCACCTTCCCGCGGCACCGCACGCTGATCTCGGTCAACAAGAAGCACACCGGCTGGACCGACCCGGAGCTGAACCTCCGGATGGACTGGAACTCGCTGCTGGCCGAGGGCGACCCCGATCCGCTGCTGTTCACCGATTACAGCGCGGAGATGTTCCCGTCCGCCGAGGCCCTGCTGCGGTACACCGCGGACTACGCGGCGAAGCACGAGATCGCCATCCGGTACGACACCCGGGTGCGCCGGATCAGCCGCGCCGACGGGAACTTCGTGGCCACGGCCGAGGACGGCACCGCGTTCACCGCCCTGCGGCTGGTGATGGCCACGGGCGTGAGCAAAGCCCACATCCCGGACGTCCCGGGCATGGAGCTGGTCGACCAGTACGCCGACTTCGACACCGATCCGGCGCAGTTCACCAACCAGCGGGTATTGGTGCTGGGCAAGGGAAACTCGGCCTTCGAGACCGCGGACAGCCTCAACGCGTACGCCGCCGTGCTGCACGTCTCGGGCCCGCGGCCGGTGAAGCTCGCCTGGCGCACGCACTTCGTCGGCCACCTGCGCGCGTTCAACGCCGGGGTGCTGGACATGTACCAGCTCAAGCTGCAGCACGCGATCCTCGACGGCGACGTCCGCGAGATCACCAAGCGCGAAGACGGCTACCACGTGAAGTTCGCCTTCTTCCGCGCCGACGAGGTGATCAAGGAGCTGCGTTACGACCGGGTGATCGCCTGCACCGGCTTCCGGTTCGACGCCTCGATCTTCGACGAGGACTGCCGGCCGGAGCTGACCATCGACGACCGGTTCCCGGCACAGACCTCGTCCTGGGAGTCGGTGAACGTGCCCGGGCTGTACTTCGCCGGCACGATCACGCAGGTCCGCGACTTCAAGAAGGCGACCAGCGCGTTCATCCACGGCTTCCGCTACGGCGTGCGCGCGCTGTCGAAGGTCTTCGAGGAGCGCTACCACGGCCGCGAGTGGCCGCACACCGTGCTGAAGACCGACGTCGGTGACCTGGTCGAGGCGGTGATCACCCGGATCAACCGCAGTTCCGCGCTGTACCAGCAGTTCGGCTTCCTGGCCGACGTGCTGGCGCTCGAGCGCGGGCAGGCGCGGTACTACGAGGAGGTGCCGGTGGCGCGGGTCGCCGAGCGCTCACCGGACGTCGAGAACGCGTTTGTGATCACCCTCGACTACGGGCCGGACCACGACAAGGTGGACCCGTTCGATTTCACCGTGAAGCGCGCCAGCCAGGACGTCGCCAACGACAGCGGCGAGGGCCACTACCTGCACCCGATCGTCCGGCACTACCGGCACGGCGAGCTGGTCGCGACCCACCACGTCACGGAGAACCTGGAAAACGAGTGGAACCGCGAGGTGCACGTGGACGCGCTCACCGCGTTCCTCACGAAGCAGCTGGCTTGACCATGCGCACGATCGCGGAGTTCGAGGCCGCGGCACGCGAGCGGCTCGAACCGGCGCACTACGACTTCTTCGCGGGCGCGGCGGGTGACGAGCTGACCCTGCGCGCCAACGAAGCGGCGTTCAGCCGGCGCTCGCTCGTGCCGCGGGTGCTGCGTGGTAACGGAAAACGGGACCTGGCGGTCGAAATCGCCGGCTCGCCGTTGTCGATGCCGGTCTTGGTTTCGCCGACGGCGTTCCACCGGCTGGCGCACCCGGACGGCGAGCGGGCCACGGCCGAGGCGGTGGCCGCCGCCGGCACCGTCATGGTGGTCAGTATGGCCGCGACGACGGCGATCGAGGACGTCGCGGCCGCTGCCCAGGCCGTCGTGGCCGACCCGGCGCTGTGGTTCCAGCTGTACCTGCAGCCCGACCTCGAGTTCACCGAATCCGTGGTACGCCGGGCCGAGCGCGCGGGGGTGCGGGCGCTGGTGGTGACCGTCGACTCGCCGGTGTTCGGCCGGCGCGAGCGCGACCAGCGCCACGGCTTCCACGACCTGCCGCCGGAGCTGGCCGTGGAGAACATGAGGGACGCCTCGGGTCGGGTGCGCGACATCGAGATGTCGGCCGAGCTGTCCTGGGAGCACATCGCCTGGCTGCGTGGGACGACCTCGCTTCCCGTGCTGCTCAAGGGAATCCTGCATCCCGACGACGCGCGGCTGGCCGTCGCCGCCGGGGTCGACGGGATCGTCGTCTCGAACCACGGCGGCCGTCAACTGGACACGGCGGTGTCCACTTTGGACACGTTACCCGAGCTGGCCGCGGCCGTCGGCGGCGCGATGCCCTTGGTGTTGGACGGCGGTGTGCGGCGGGGCACGGACGTGGTGAAGGCGCTGGCGCTCGGCGCGAACGCCGTCGGGATCGGCCGTCCGGTGCTGTGGGGCCTCGCCGCGGCGGGCCGGGAAGGAGTGGCGGAAGTGCTGGAACGACTGCGCGAAGAGCTGGACCACACGCTCGCACTGTGCGGGGCGGGAACCCCGGCCGAGCTGACCGCGGACCTCGTCCGATGACCCGGCTCCTGGTGCGAGTGCTGCTCGCCGGCCTGCTCGTGACGCTGCCCCGCTGGCTGCCGGGCCGGGTGGTGGCGCTGCGGATGAAGATCTTCGCCCTGGTCAACGGCGACGAAGGGCTGCCGATCCCCGGCGAGCGCGTCGACGTCGAGGACTTCCGGCGGGTGTACGCCGACCCGGCGGCCGGCGGGCGGAGCAAGGGCGCCGCGCTTTCGGACCTGTTCTGGTACTGGCTCGCGCCCGGTCCGCAGGTGCACCAGGAGCACCTGGAGGCCGGGCCGCGCTACGACGAGGTCGCCAAGACCACCCGCCACATCCTGGTGAAAACCAAGGCGGAGTCCGAAGAGCTGACTCGCCGCTGCGCCGCGCATGTACTGGACGGGCTGGAGATCGGCGACGGCCGGACGATCCGGCTGCGCGACGAGATGATGCCCGTCTGGGCCGAGCTGTACTACGAGCTGGTGTTCGGCGAGCCGTGCCCGGCGCAGGCGCGGGACCTGATCGTCGGACACGCGGACGACGTGGTGTCGGCGCTCAAGTGCGTGCGGCCGCGGAACATGCGACGCCGCGCGCGGCTGACCGCGTACCTGCGCCGCCGCCTGGCCGACGTGCCGCACCCCATGCCGGCCCGGCTCACCCCCGAGGAGCAGGTGTTCTACCTGCAGGGCACCTTCTTCAACACCGCCGTGGTGCAGATGTCCGAGGCGATGGCACACCTGCTGATGATCATCGCGCAGCATCCGGACGTGCAGGCGCGGCTGGTCGCGAACCCGGACGATGACGAGTACCTGGACCGCGTGATCGACGAGGGCCTGCGCACGTACCCGCTGTTCGGCATCGCCCACCGCATCGCCACCGACGACATCGAGTTGGCCCACACGAAGATCGACGCGGGCACCGTGCTGCTGTTCAGCTACCCCGACTTCCACCACGCCGGCTTCGAGCGGCCGGACGAGTTCGACCCCGAGCGCTGGAACCCGGCGAGCTTCCCGGCCCGCACCACGATCGCGCCGGTGCCGGCGAAGAAGGACGTCAACTTCCTGCCGTTCGGCGTCGCGCAGAACCGCGCGTGCCCGGCCCGCGGCCTGGCGCCGGTGACGATGCGGGTGGTGACACGCGAGGTCCTGCGCCGGTTCTCGCTGGCGTCGAGCGCCGCGCACACCCGCTCGATCCCCAACCGCGGCCCGGTGATCCTCACCCCGCGCGGCTCGCGTCCCCCTTCGGCCAAAGCGCTGGCGGCCCTCGCCGCCCGTGACCGCTGGGAAGACGTCTGGCGCAGCCTGGCCCAGCTCGTCTTCGGCACCTACATGGTGCTCGACGCGCGGCACAAACGCCTGTGCGCCAAGTACTTCGAGACCCAGAGCAGCGAAAGCCCCGGAGGCGAGTGATGACCCCGACCCAGGCGGCGCCCGCGTTTTTCCTGGCGGTGGTCGTGATCCTCGTGGTGTGCCGGCTGGTCGGTATGCTAGCGGTGAAGATCGGCCAGCCGCCCGTGGTCGGCGAGATGGTCTCCGGCGTGCTGCTCGGGCCGTCGCTGCTCGGGCTCGTGCTGCCCGGCGTGCAGGCCGCGCTGTTCCCCGACACAGTGCGGATGCTGCTGTACCTGGGCGGCCAGATCGGGCTCGTGATCTACATGTTCGGCGCGGGGTACGAGTTCCGCGTCGGCGCGATCAAGGGCTCGGTGAAGTCCGTGGTCTCGGTTTCCGCGGCCGGCACGGTGGTCCCGCTCGTGCTGGGTATCGGGGTGAGCGTGCTGGGCGCGAACTGGGTCGGCATCCTCAAGCCCGGGGTTTCGCCCGCGGTCTCGGCCGTGTTCGTCGGGGTGGCGATCGCCATCACGGCGTTCCCGATGCTCGCCCGGATCATCACCGAGCGCGGCCTCGGCGGCACCCGGTTCGGCTCGCTGGCGCTGGCCTGCGGCGCGCTCGACGACGTGCTCGCGTGGGTCCTGCTGGCCGTGGTGCTCGGCATGCACGCGGGCTCGACCGGGCCGGTCGTGACGGCCGTCGGCGGCGGGGTCCTGTTCGCGCTGCTGGTGTGGCTGGTGGTGCGCCGGGTGCTGGCGAAGACCATGGCCGGCCCGCGGGTGAACACCGACCAGCGGATGCTCGTCACGGCGGTGTTCCTGTTCGGCGCCGCCTGGTTCACCGACGTGATCGGGCTGTACGCGGTGTTCGGCGCGTTTGTCCTCGGCATCGCGTTCCCGCGGGGCGAGGCTTCCGACGCCGTGCTCGCGAAGTTCATGCCGATCGGGCGGATCGTGTTCCTGCCGCTGTTCTTCACCTATTCCGGCCTGAACACCCGGTTCGCGTTGCTGGCGGACCCGAAGCTGCTGGCGTACGCGGTGATCGTCGTCGTGGTCGCGGTGGTCGGGAAGCTGGGCGCTTCGTGGGCCGCCGCCCGATTGGCGGGGGAGTCGCAGCCGATCGCGTTGCGCGTGGGCGTGCTCGTGAACGCGCGCGGGCTGATGCAGCTGATCGCGCTGAACGTCGGCATGCAGGCCGGGATCGTGTCGCCTTCGCTGTTCACGGTGCTGGTCCTGGTCGCCCTGGTCACCACGATCATGACCGCGCCGCTGCTGAGCTGGCTCGACCGCCGCGACGGGCGCCGGTACGCGGGCCAGGAGCTGCCGGAGTTCCTCCGTTCGGCGCAACCGGCCCGATCATGACCGATTCCCGACGAAAGTTGAGGGTTCAAGCTAGAGATTCACTGCCAGTATGGGTGTGTGTACGAAGCGGTGGAAACTCAGGCTCCGGCCCGGGTGCTCCTGATCGAGGACGACCGTGAACTGGCCGGGATGCTCGCCGGCCTGCTCCGCGAAGAGGGCTACGAAACCGACCAGGCGCACGACGGCCAGCGCGGCGTGCACCTCGGGCTCACCGGGCGCTACGACGTGATCGTCCTCGACCGCCGGCTGCCGGTGATGGACGGGCTGGCCGTGCTCGCCGGGCTGCGGCGCAAGGCCGTCACGGCGCGCGTGCTGGTGCTCTCGGCGCTGGGCGAGCTGTCCGACCGCGTGAACGGCCTCGACGCGGGCGCCGACGATTACCTGGTGAAGCCGTTCGAGGCCGACGAGCTGCTGGCGCGCCTGCGGGCGCTCTGCCGTCGTGACCTCGACGGCGCCGAGTCGATCCCGCTCGGCACGGCGGCGCTGGACCTGCTGCGCCACGAGGTGGTGCTGGCGCGCGGCGAGCGCGTGACGCTGTCCGGGCGCGAGTTCGAGCTGCTGCGCACGCTGGCGCAGCGGCCGAAGTCGATCCACCCGCGCGCCGCGCTGCGCACCAACGTGTTCGCCGATTCGACCGGTGAGTCCATTGTGGATACCTATGTCTACTACCTGCGGCGCAAGCTGGGCCGGGACGTGGTGAAGACCGTGCACGGCCTCGGTTACCAGATCGGGGCCATGTGACGGCGGTGCGGACGTGACGGCGGTGTTGAATTGACAGCGGTGGTCGATCCGGAGACGCGGGTGCTGCGGCGCACGCGGCGGCGGATCGCGGGCCAGATCGCCGTGGTGATCACGCTGGTGGTGCTGGCGGCCGGCGGGATCTCGTACTGGGTGCTGCTGCGCGGGCAGGACGACGAGGTCGACCGCACGCTGAACACCACCCTGGCCCGCGGCCTGTCGGCGACGCCGCCGGGCTGCGTCTACCTGATCACGCCCGCGGGCCACGCGCCGTCCGGGCCGCTGCCGTTCGCCGTGCCGCCGCCCGCGCCGGTGCCGCACGCCGGCGACGTGGTCACGCAAGAGGTTTCGCTCGGCGGCGGCACCTACACGATGCGCACGGTGAACCGCGGCGGGCAGGTCTCACAGGTGTTCATGGACGAGTACTACCTGATCTCGGACCGCGAGCAGCTGGTGCTGGGGCTGGCCGTGGCCGAGCTGGTGGTGCTGCTGGTGGCCGTGCTCAGCGGTTACCTGCTGGCCGGCCGCGCGATCCGCCCGCTGGGCGAGGCGCTGCGGCGGCAGCGGACGTTCGTGGCGGACGCGTCGCACGAGCTGCGCGCGCCGTTGACGCGCCTGCACACGCGCACGCAGCTGATGGCGCGCCGGGCGCGGGGTTCCGCGTCTTCCCCGGTGTCGCCGGAGGACCTGGACATGCTGGTCGACGGCACCCGTGAGCTGGGCGAGGTGGTCGACGACCTGCTGCTGTCCGCGCAGGCGGGGTGCGAGCGCCCGTCGCTGGAGCCGGTGGAGCTGGGCCTGCTGGCGGACCAGGCGGTGGCCGCCGAGGCCGTCCGCGCGGGCGATCGCCGGGTCCGGATCTGCGTGCGCCGTTCCCCGGGCTTGGCCGACGTCGTGCCCGGCGTCCCCACGGCGTTGCGCCGCGTGCTCTCCGCGCTGCTCGACAACGCCATCGGCCACACCCCGCCGGGCGGCTCGATCGAGGTGAGCCTGGCCAACCCGGACGACCGGCACGTGGAGCTGCGCGTGCAGGACACCGGAACGGGTTTCGCCCAGCGTGACGCGGAGCGGCTCTTCGAGCGTTTTTCCCACGGCACCAACGGGGAGGGCCGCCGGTTCGGCCTGGGCCTCGCCCTGGTCCACGAGGTGGTCACCGGCCACGGCGGCACCATCGCGGCGGCCGGTTCTCCTGGCGTGGGCGCGACTTTCACCCTGCGGTTCACTCGCGCCGCGCAGTAGCGGTTCCGGCTGGTGTGGGTCGGGTCTCCGGCCGCGCCGGGTGCAGTGCCTGGTCGATGGCTTTCGTGAGCTCGCTTGCCGAGGCAGACCCGGTGGACCGCCAGGCGATGTAGCCATCGGGGCGGATGAGCACGGCACCGCGCCCGTAGCGTTCCGGCCAGCCATCGGCGTTTTCGGCGCGGTGGGCGCGTACCGGCACCGTTCGAGCCGCTTCCATCCACTCGGTGCTGTCGCAGAGCAGGACGAAATCGCCGACGCACAGGTCGTGCAGGGCGGTGTCGCCGAGCCAGAGGTGTGGTGCCCTCCAGCCGACGCGTGCCTGCCGGCCAGGCCCGGAGCCGAACACGGGACCGGGACCGTAGCCGGCGCCGAAGGCCTGGGTGCGCCCGTCCATTCCTTCCGGTTCGGCCGCGCCACTGATCCTGGCCTGCTGATGGGCCACGATCAGGGGTGCCAGGGTTTCGGCCAGCGGCCGGCGTTCGGCATCGTAAGTGTCCAGGAGGTCGTCGCCGGCCTGGTCCTTGAGCACGGCGGCGAGCTTCCACGCGAGGTTGTGCGCGTCCTGCACGCCGGTGTTCGCGCCGAGCGCACCCGCGGGCGGCCACACGTGGGCGCTGTCCCCGGCCAGGAACACCCGCCCGTCGCGGTATCTCTCCGCGACGCCGACGCCTTGCTCCCAGGCGGCGACCCCTTCGATGCCGACGTCGATGTCCTTGCCGACGGCCGCGTGGACGAGCCGTACACACCGCTCCCGCGTGAAGTCGGCACTGGACTCGGTGGCGGGGTCGTAGCCGACGGACAGCTGCCAGCGATCCGGGTCGGCGGTGCTGACCAGGCCACCGAAGAACCCGTCCGGGTTGGCGATCATCCAGAAAAGGGCCCGGCGAGGAAGAAATTCGGCCAGGTTCGCGCGGAACACGATGTTCATGGAGTGCTGGAACGTCATCTCGCCGGTACGGGCGATGCTCAGCCGCTGCCGAATCGGGCTCCGGTTGCCGTCGGCGGCCACCAGGTAGCCGGCCCGCACGATCTGCCGGTGACCGGTGCTGCGGTCTTCGACCGTGGCCAGCACCCCCTCGCCGTCGGTGTCGAAGTCGAGCAGCTCGGTGTTGAACAGGTGCTCGGCCCCGGCCGTCCGGGCGGCATCGATCAGGATCGGCTCGACCGTGTTCTGGTCGGCCATGCAGAACACGCCGGCGGTCAGCTCGGGCCAGGCCCGTGGCTCCTCGGCGTCGAAGAGCCATTCCCATTCGGCGGCGAGCGAGGTGCAGCGGGCGACCCCCGATTCGGCGTTGAACGGCGCACCGGCCCGCTCGATCGCGTCGGCGACCCCGTAGGCGCGGTAGATCTCCATCGTCCGCTGGTTGATCCCGCGCGCCCGGCCGTGGATCGACACACCCGCGTGCCGGTCCACCAGTAACGACGGGATGCCTTGTCTGGCAAGGAAGAGCGAAGTGGTGAGGCCGGCGAGGCCACCACCGGCGATCAGGACGGGTGTGGTTTTCATGATTGTCCTTCCTCCTGTCGGGCGTCGAACTCCGCGGCCGCTTGCCGCAGGGATTCCTCGGACCAGGTGAGCGATCCGGTGTGCAGATCGGCGATGAGGGCGCGGAGCCAGCGCTGCTCGGTGACCAGCAGCGCGTGCCGGTATTCCTCCTCCACCAAGAAGAGCCGGGCCAGGCCGGCCGAACCGTCGAGCACGGACGAGATCTCGGCGAGCCGCGCGTCAACCGCGGCCAGCCGGGTCTGGAGCTGCTCCGCCGCTTCCTGCGGGGTCAGCATCATCAGGAAGGACAGGCCGACCGGAAACTCCGGGAACTCGTTCCCGGTCGTGGCGAGCATGTCCTTGATCCACGCCTTGGCGGTCGTCAGCCCGGCGTCGGTGAGGCCGTAGACCGTGCGCTCCGGGTGCCCCTCGACCCGGTCGACCCTGATCAGCTCCAGCTTCAGCAACCGCTCGATCGTCTGGTACACGCTCGCGCGCTGCCGGACGTTGACGACCCGGTCCTTGCCGTAGTCCTTGATCAGCTTCTGGATCCGGTAGGCGTGCATCGGCTCACCCGCGAGGAGGCCGAGCACTGTCAGCCCCAGTGCCGAGCGCTTGTCCATCGTACTCATAGTCATGACATTACTAGTTATGTCATGACTATGCAACGAAAGTTTCCGTGACAGTGTTTTAAAACGGTGTTATGGTTGCCGTCGGTCCTACTGGAGCAGGCGAAGGAGATCACCATGCACGGTCCCGTCCAGTTGTTCACCGTGATCGCCCTGGTCTCCCTGCCGACCGTGATGTACGGCGGGTACGCGCTGATGGGCGTGCTCCGCCGCGGAGACCTCACCGACGCCCAGCGCGGGATGTTCCGCGCGGGCCACGCGCACGCCGGAGTCCTGCTGGTGCTGGTGCTCGCCGTGTTGCAAGTGCTGGACCGCAGCGGGCTCGCCGACTCCACGCGCTGGGTGGTCTGCCTGCTGCTGTTGTTCGGCGTGCTGGCGCAGTCCGGCGGGTTCTTCCTGGCCATGCTGAAGACCCGCGTCGGAATGCGGGTGACCACCGCCGGCGCGGTGTTGCTCGGCGCCTCGATGCTGATCACCGCGTACGGCGTCGCGTTCCCCTAGAGAATGCGTTCGCGGCCGGTCGTTAAGCTTGGTGACGTGCCTGAATACCTGTCGACCGCGCCTGTCAAGGGGACCCGAGACTTCCTCCCCCCCGAAATGTCCGTCCGCACGCAGGTGTTCGGCCATCTCTACGAGGTGCTGGAGAGCTACGGCTTCCTCCGCTACGACGGCCCGATCCTGGAGCAGGCCGAGGTCTACGAGCGGAAGTCCGGCCAGGAGATCGCCGACCAGCAGCTGTACACGCTGACCACGCGGGGCGGCGAGCGGCTGGCGCTGCGCCCGGAGATGACGCCGTCGGTGGCGCGGATGATCGCGGGCAACGCGAAGTCGCTCTCGTTCCCGGTGCGCTGGTACAGCCACCCGAACTGCCACCGCTACGAGCGCCCGCAGCGCGGCCGCGTGCGTGAGCACTGGCAGATCAACGCGGACATCTTCGGCTCGGACAGCGCGAACTGCGAGATCGAGATGTTCGAGCTGATCCACGACCTGATGGGCGCGCTCGGCGCGACGCCGGACATGTTCGCGGTGCGCGTGAACGACCGGAACCTGCTCTCCTCGGCGCTCACCGACGTGGTCGGCGTCAGCGCCGAGCAGCTGCCGCAAGTGTTCGCGCTGGTGGACCGCTGGGAGAAGACGGCGGCGGACGACCTGGCCGCGAGCGCGGCGGAGATCGGGCTGGCGGACAAGCAGTTCGAGAAGCTGACCGAGACGCTCGCCGCGGGCCCGGCGCTGCTCGACGAGCTGCCCGCCGAGGTCAAGGAGAACTCGAACCTGGTGCGCGTGCTGTCCAGCAGCGCCGCGAGCCTGGTGCGGTTCGAGCCGATGATCGTGCGCGGGCTGGCCTACTACACGTCCACCGTGTTCGAGGTCTTCGACACCTCGCCGCAGAACCGCCGCGCCTTGTTCGGCGGCGGCCGGTACAGCGACCTCGCGTCGCTGTTCACCAAGGAGCAGATCCCCGGCATCGGCTTCGGCATGGGCGACGTGACGCTGATGGACTTCCTCAGCACGCACGGCCTCACGCCGTCACCGCGCAGCGAGGTCGACGTCGTGGTGATCCCGGTCGACGAGCAGCTGGCCGACGCGGCGCGTGAGGTCGCGACGTCGCTGCGCCGCGCGGGCCTGCGCACGTCGACCCCGCTCGAACAGCGCAAGCTCGGCAAGGAGCTGACCCGTGCCGACAAGGCCGGGGCGGCGGCCGTGGTCATCGTCGGCCAGGAGGACTGGGCGGCGGGCAACGTGACCGTCCGGGGCCTGGCCACGCGCGAGCAGCAGCAGGTCGCGCTGGCCGAGGTGCCGGGCGTGGTGGTCGCGTTGCTCAACCACTAGGTGAAATGCTCGTGAGTGGCTATGCCGGTTCTAACCGTCGTAGCCACTCACGAGCATTTTCCTGAGCAACAACGCGACTTCGGCCGGCCGGGTGCTCGCCACGGAGTGGCCCGCATCCGCGACCACCTCCACCTGCGCACCGACCGTCGCGTAACGGGCCGCGGTTTTCGCGCAGTCGTACAAGCGGTCGCGGGCACCGAGGATCACCAGCGCGGGCAGACCCAGCTCGCGCAGCTGGACGTCCAGCGGCCGGGCCGCGAGCACCCGCCGCCGGTCGACCAGGATGGCGCGGTCCATGGCGGGACTGGTCGCGGCGAACTCGGCGCCGAACCGCCGCACCAACGGGACGGACGCGAGTAACCGCAGCGGGCCGCCGACCCACGGCAGCAAGCCGTGGCCCGGTGGGAAAGTCGCATAGCTGTAGTCCGGCGCCTGCCCGATCACCACGACCCGCTCGACCAGGCCGGTCTGCTCGGCCAGCGCGAGAACCACGTCCGCGCCGAAGGAATGCCCGACGGCCGTGACCGCCGAACAACCGAGGTCCTTCAGCACCCGCGCCACCGCTGAGGCCTGCGAGGACGCGTCGAGGTCGGTGTGCCCGCCCGTCGCGCCGTGCCCGCGCAGATCGACGCGCACCACGCGGTAGTCCTCGGCGAGCAGCGGGACGAGCCGGTCGTACGAGCGCACCGAGCCGCAGAACCCGTGCACCAGCAACACAACCGGCGCGTCCGGCGGCCCGTCCTCGCGGACGTGCAGGGCCGCCGTCATCCCACGGCCCGGGCCATCGCGCGGCCCGCGGCGCGGCCGGAGAAGATGCAGCCGCCGAGGAACGTGCCCTCCAGCGCGTTGTACCCATGGACGCCTCCGCCGCCGAAGCCCGCGACCTCACCCGCGGCGTACAGGCCGGGGAACGGCGAGCCGTCGGCGCGGACCGCCTGGGAGTCCAAAGTGGTCTGGACGCCGCCGAGGGTCTTGCGGGTCAGGATGTTCAGCCGGACGGCGATCAACGGCCCGTGCGCGGGGTCGAGGAAACGGTGCGGCTTGACCACGCGCGCCAGCCGGTCGCCGATGAACCGGCGCGCGTTCGCGACGGCCATCAGCTGCAGGTCCTTCGAGTACGGGTTGCCGACCTCCAAGTCACGGGCGACGATCTGGCGTTCCAGCTCCGCGGCGTCGATCCGCGGTCCGCGCGAGAGCTTGTTCATCCCCTCGACGAGCGCGGGAACGTCTTGTGCGACAACGAAGTCCACCCCGTGCTGCTTGAACGCGTCGACCGGGCCCGGCGCGCCCTTGGCCGCGCGCGAGGCCAGCGTCCGCTTGAGGTCCTTGCCGGTGATGTCCGGGTTCTGCTCCGAGCCCGAGAGCATGAACTCCTTCTCCAGGATCGTCTGCGTCAGCACGAACCACGAGTAGTCGTGGCCGGTGGCGAGGATCGCCTTGAGCGAGCCGTTGGTGTCGAAGCCGGGGAAGTTCGGCGCGGGCAGGCGCTGTCCGGTCGCGTCGAACCACAGGGAGGACGGGCCGGGGATGATCCGGATCGCGTGGTCCGGCCAGATCGGGTCCCAGTTGTGGATGCCCTCGGTGTAGTGCCACATCCGGTCGCGGTTCACCACGTTCGCACCCGCCGTCTCGGTGATCGCGATCATGCGACCGTCCACATGGGCCGGTACGCCGGGGATCATCGTGGCAGGCACCGGGCCCAGCCGCTCGACCGGCCAGTTGCGCCGGACCAGCTCGTGGTTGTGGCCGATGCCGCCGGAGCTGACCAGCACCGCCTTCGCCCGCAGCTCGAACTCGCCCGCCTTCTCGCGTGACGACTTGTGGCCGCGCTCTTCGTCGGAGGGCACCAGCACCGTGCCGCGGACGCCGACCACCTCGCCGTCCTCGACGACCAGCTCGTCCACCTGGTGCCGGAACGCGAACTGGACCAGCCCGCGCCGCTCGCCGTCGAGCACCGGCTCGGCGAACACCCGCACCACCTCGGGGCCGGTGCCCCAGGTGAGGTGGAACCGCGGCACGGAGTTGCCGTGCCCGCCCGCCGCGCCGCCGCCGCGCTCGGCCCAGCCGACCATCGGCGTCACGCGCAGGCCCAGGTCACGCAGGTACTGGCGCTTCTCGGTGGTGGCGAAGCGGACGTACGCCTCGGCCCACTTCCGCGCCCAGTGGTCCTCGTCCTCGCGGTCGAAGCCCGCGGAATCGAGCCAGTCCCGCAACGCCAGTTCGTAGGAGTCCTTGACGCCGAGCCGGCGCTGCTCGGGGCTGTCGACGAACATCAGCCCGCCCAGCGACCAGAACGCCTGGCCGCCGAGGTTGGCGCGGTTCTCCTGGTCCAGCACGAGCACCCGGCGGCCCGCCTTGACCAGCTCGTGCGTCGCGACGAGCCCGGCGAGGCCCGCCCCGACCACGATGACGTCCGGTTCGAAGGTCACTTCACGCTCCTTGGCTTTCGGTGCTGTAGGCCGTCACGACGTGCACGGCGAGGTCGGTGCGGCGCTGCCACACCACCGGGTCTTCGGGCTCCATCAGGCATTGCACGGCGGTGCCGTCGTGCACCGCGATCAGGGCCTGGCCCAGCGCGGCGCGATCGGGCACGGTGCGCCCGATCCGGGTGAGCAGGTCTTCGAGGAACGGCATCAGCGCCTCGGCGATCGAGTCCTCACGCGCCGTCATGCTCCGGCGCAGGCCCGGGGTGCGCAGGGCGTGCGCGGTGAACTCGGCGCTGACGCGGTACCAGGCGTCGTCCACGGGGATCGCCGGCAGCAGCAGCTCGACCGCGGAGCGCACGTCGGTGACCTCACCCGCGCCCGCCTCGTCGAACGCCGCGCGCAGGCCGTCGATCATCGTCGCGGACCGCTGCTCCCACATGGCCAGGAAGAGCTCGTCCAGGGAAGCGAAGTTCGAGTAGAACGCCCCGCGGGTGTAACCCGCGCGCTCGCAGACTTGCTCCACAGTGGACCGTCCGAAGCCCGCTTCGGCGAACACTTCGAGGGCGGCGTCCAACAGCCGTCGCCGGGTCTCGGTCCGGCGCCGGGGCACGCGAGTGGTCATGGGTGAACCCCTTTCGATACGCCAACGTACTCAATACACGGACGTATCGAAAGGGCTTGTGAGTGTTTATGACGGTTAGAACCGTCATAAACACTCACAAGGGGTCAGCTGGTGCGGCCCCCGGCCATGACCAGCAGCGGGTGCCGCAGCGCGTCGAGGTCGGCCAGGGGATCGCCGTCCACGACCAGCACGTCCGCGGCCAGCCCCGGCTCCAGGCGGCCGGTGACGTCGGCCAGGCCGAGGCCCTTGGCGCTGTCCTCGGTCGAGATCTCCAGGATGCGGCGGCGCGAGAAGCCGAGCCATTCGTACAGCTCCAGCGCGCCGACCGGGTCGTCGAAGACCGAGCCGGGCAAGCCCGCGTCGGTGCCCGCGATCAGGCGGACGCCGTGCTCCTCGAGCCAGGGCAGCCGGCCGTAGACGCGCCGGGCCAGCTCCTCGCCCATCCGCTCGGCCATCATCCGCCAGTTCCGGCTGCTGGTGGAGCAGGCGGAGATGCCCGCCGCGGCCATCCGCCGGGCGACGTCCGGGCGCAGGTCGGTCTGCCCCGGCCCGGTCATGAAGGTGCAGTGCTCGATCGTCGCGACGCCCGCGTTCGCGCAGTCCTCGATCGCGTCCGCGCCGTGGGCGTGCGTGGCCACCGGCAGGCCGTGCCGCGCCGCCTGCTCGACGATCACCCGCAAGGCGGCGGCGTCGAACTGCGATTCCCACATGTCCGCGCCGCCCTCGGTGATCTGGCCGCCGCTGGCCATCACCTTGATCACGTCGGCGCCGGCCGCGGCGTTGGCGTCGACCAGCGCGCGGATCTCCTGGTCGCCGGACACCGTGCCGCCGAAGAAGTGGCAGTGGCCTTCCGGCACGGTCAACGGCGGGCCGGACGCCAGCAGCCGAGGGCCGACACCGGGCTTCGAAACGGTGCGGCCGCCCAGGTCCCGGACCGTCGTGACCCCGCTGCGGACGAGTTGCTCCAGGCGGTCCCGCGCGCCGTCCGCCAGGGTCTGCTCGTCCGCGGCCAGGAAGTTCGGCAGCATCTCGCGGCTCGCGTCGAACGACAGGTGCACGTGGACGTTGAACAGCCCGGCGAGCACCGTGCCGCCGGGGAAGTCGCGGGTCACCGGGTCGAGCGCCAGCGGCGCCACCTCGTCGCGGCGGCCCACGGCGACGATTTCGCCGTCCCGGACCAGCACCGCGCCGTGCTCCAGCGGGGTGTTCGGCCGGGGCAGCACGCGGTCCGCGGTGATCAGGGTGTCCACAGGGTCAATCGTCCTTTCCGGAGACGGCCGCCGAAAGCGCCAGCAGCGGCCGGACGTCCGACTCCAGGTCGCTCGCCCCGCCGGGCAGGACCAGTTTCGCGCGGCCGTCGTTCTCTTCGCCGGCCGCATGCCGGTCGAGCGCCCGCCGCAGCGCTTTCGCCGCCGCAGCCGGGTCTTCGGCCGTCAGCGCGGCGAAGTCGGTGTCGAGGTACGGGCTGAGCTGAACGAGGCCGTCGCGGATCTCGATCACGCGCCGGTAGTAGCGGCGGTGGACGGCGAGCCGGTCGCGCATCCCGCCCGGCGGCGTCCGCAGCACGATGGTCGGGTAGGCCGCGGCCAGCAGTGTCCACAGTGGAGTGAGCCGCTCGAGGTCGTCACGGCGGCGACGGCGGCGGCCCAGCGCCGAGAACCGCGCGCGGACGCCGGGGTAGCTGATCCCGGCCAGGAACAGGACCACGCCGAGGATCACGAACGGCACGCCGAGCAACAGCAGCACGGGCACCGCCGGCCCGAACGCCCAGGCGACCACGATGTACAGCGCGCGGAACACGCTGCCGATCGACGCCGAGGCCAGGCCCGCCGCGGCCAGCCGCAGGCCGGTGCGCAGGTGCCGGTCCGCCGTGCGCTGGTACCGGGTGATCCACCAGACGCACGCGGTGATCGCGTAGATCAGGTACAGCCCGGCGCCGAGGTAGAACAGCGCGATGCCGGAAACGTGCACGTCGGCCGGGCTCAGCGCGGCGCCCCGCAGCGGCACCGGCGTCAGGCCCGTCGCGACGAACATCAGCACGACGGCGGCCGCGAGCGGCACCAGCTCCAGCAGGACCCGGCGCACGTGGCCGGCCCCGAGCGCGGAGCCGTGGAAGAAGACCAGCAGCGCGCAGGCGGCGCACGCCAGCAGCACGTTGTTCGCCATCCGCGAGCCGCCGGGGGCGGTCAGCCCGTCGAACCAGTCCGAGATTCCCTTCTGCTGGAACAGGAACGCCGCGGTGAACGCGGCGATGGTGGCCGTGACGGCCCAGTTCGGCAGCCGCGGCGAGCGCACCAGCTGGTACACCCGCCAGCCGAGCGCGAGGAGGAAGAGCAGGAGGGCGAGCAGGGACGCGGAGTTCACAGCCAGCCTTGGTGGTCGCCGAGCACGCCCTGGATCCGGCGCAGGTCGTGGTCCGCCGCGCGGCGCGGGATCGTGTAGTTCAGCACCGAGGCCCACTCCAGGATGATCGTGGCGACCGTCTCGGCCTCCCACTCGTGGACCTCGTCGTAGGAGGTGCGGCGCAGGGCGCGGTGCACGGCGTCGTCCTCGAGGCCGGTGGCCGGGCCGCGCAGGAAGTCGGCGGGCTCGGCGTCGCCGCCCGGCTCGTGCTCGGCCAGCAGGTGGCCCAGCTCGTGCAGGATGATGTGGTCCTGGTGGGCTTTGGTGGTCTCCTGCTGGAAGAAGATGTAGTCCGCGGAGCCGGTGGCGATCCAGCAGCCGAACGGGCCGGGCACCTCCAGCGGGTACGCCATCAGCCGGATCGGCCGGGACCGGCTCGCGCCGAGCCGCTCGCACAGCTGCCCGACATCCAGCGGCGGGCTGATGTCGAGGTCGTTGAGCAGCCGCCGGCAGCGCCTGCGCAGTTCGCGTTCTTTCACGTGGCCCCCGGGCTTTCCCGATCCGCCTTCTCGTAGCGCTCCACCAGGTCCAGCAAGGCCATCACCTGACGGCGGCCCTGCGGCGAAAGCTCCTGCGCGCGCATGGCCATCAGCTTCGCTTCGACGTCGGCGCCGCCGGTGCCGGTTCCCTGCTCGGCTTCGTCTTCGAAGAAGTAGGTCACCGGTACGGCGAACAGCTTCGCGAGCGCCTCGACGTAGTGGATTTTCGGGTTGACCCGCTTGCCCGTGGCCAGTTGCTGCAGGTATGCCGGCGACATCGCGGGACCACCGGCCCGTTCGATCGCCGCCGACATTTCCCGGTAGCTGTGCGGCGCGTGGCCATCGGCGCGGGCGGAGTCGATCAAAGTGCTCAGTTTCTCCGCGAAGGTGCGCTGCGCTGGCATGCCCGCCCCCTTCTCCCTCGGTGCCCGGATAATAGCTCCGCAACCACTGTACGCACCTGTTGACAGCCCTTGTATGCAGTGGTTTACAGTGGCCGCGTCCCGCTCCGGAGGTCTGCACTCTGGGGGTGTCCGGAACCCGGAGCGGGATCTTGTCCTGCCGCCTGGCTCGTCATGATCGCCCTCTCTGTAGTACGCTTGGGTCGTCAAGGTCGATCGCCTCGTTGCGAACCCTTGATTTGGCCTGTTGCCGGAGGTCGACCCCCAGGGCTTCCGGTGACAGGCCCCTTACTTTTTCCGGGCCTATTCCGCCGGTCGGCATTGTTTTCGCTCAAATGAGCATTTACCGCGGTTCAGGACATCAGCGTCGCGGCCACTGTGCCGCCCAATTCCTGTAGTGCCGCCAATTCCGCTTTGCCGGGTTCGCCCGTCACGAGCACCGGCTCCGCCACCCGTTCCCAGCCCAGTCCGGTGGTGATGGCGTCGAGCTGGCGGACGGTGCCCGAGGTGTCGTTGTTGCCGTGCACGTACGCGCCGAACGGCCGCCCGCGCGTGGCGTCGAGGCAGGGGTAGTAGACGGTGTCGAAGAAGTGCTTCAGCGCACCGCTCATGCTGCCGAGGTTCGCGGGCGTGCCGAGCAGGTAACCGTCGGCGGCGAGCACGTCGGCGACGGTCGCGCCGAGCGCGGGGCGCCGCACGACGTCGACCCCTTCGATGTCCGGGTGCTTCGCGCCGGCGAGCACGGCCTCGAACATCGCCTGCATCGAAGGCGAAGGCGTGTGGTGCACGATCAACAGCGTGGCCATGGCCAGAGCCTGCCACTTGTGCGGGCGCCCGCGCGCGGGCAAGCTGCGCAGATGATGGGGGAGATCCGCCGCCGGCGGCTTGAAGTCGTCGTGCTTGTCCTGCTCGGGGTCGCCGGCTTGGCGGCCACGCTGGTGCTGATCGTCGACGGGTTCCTGTCCGTGCTCTTCCAGCCCGCGTACGGCTGGGCCGCGCAGCTGCGTGAGCTGTGGCCGTGGCTGCTGCCGGCCGTACTCGGGCTGGTCGGCGCGGTCGCTTTGCGGCGTCGCGAGTTCCTCGCCGCCTTCGCGGTGCTGCTGGTGATCGACGTGGCCGGCCTGTTCGGGCCGGACCTGGTGGACAGGGGCGTCCCGTCCCTGCCCTCGGCGCCGGTCAGCTCAACAGTTCGCTGATGTCCGCCCGTACCGCGGCGAGGCGGGCGGTCGCGGTCTCCCGCGCGGCGTCGAGGCTTTCGGCCACCGGCTGCACCGACTGGAGGTAGGCCTTCAGCTTCGGCTCGGTGCCCGACGGCCGGATCACCACTCGCAGTCCCTCGCCGCGCAGGCGGAGCACGTCGGCGTCCGGCAACAGGTCCTCGAGCGTCACCGGGACGCCGCCGAGTGCCGACGGCGGCTGCGCGCGCAGGCCGGCCATCAGCTTGCCGCGCACGGCGAGATCGGTGACCCGCAAGGAAACCTGGTCGGTGAGGTGCACGCCGTGGCGGACGGCGATCTCGTCGAGCACGTCCAGCGGGCTCCGACCCTCGGCCTTGAGCGAGGCGGCCAGCCCGGCGGCGACCACCGCGGCGGCGATGCCGTCCTTGTCCCGCACGAAACCGGGGTTCACGCAGAGGCCGAGCGCCTCCTCGTAAGCGAAGACCAGGCCTTCGCCCGCGCGCACCAGCCACTTGAAGCCGGTCAGCGTCTCGGCGTAACGGGCGCCAGCGGCCTTGGCCAGCTCGCCGAGCAGCGAGGACGACACGATGGTGGTGGCCACCAGCGGGTCCGTGCTGTCCGTTGTGGACAGAAGGTGGGAGCCGAGCAGTACGCCCGTCTCGTCGCCGCGGAGCATGCGCCAGCCGCCGTCGCGGTCGCGGACGCCCAGGGCGCAGCGGTCCGCGTCCGGGTCCAGGGCCACCGCGAGGTCAGCGTCCACTTCGGACGCCAGCGCCAGCAGCAGGTCGGTCGCGCCGGGCTCCTCCGGGTTGGGGAAGGAGACGGTGGGGAAGTCCGCGTCGGGCTCGGACTGGGCGGTGACCAGGTGGACGTCGGTGAAGCCGGCCGCGGCCAGCGCCGCGCGGACCGTCTCCGCGCCGACGCCGTGCAGCGCCGTGGCGGCGATCCGGATGTCCCGCGCCGAGCCGTGCGGCAGGGCGGCGACCTCCGCGAGGTACGCGGCGCGAGGGTCGACCACTTCGGCGCCAGACTGACGCGGCACGCTGACCGCGGCCGGCACGGCGTGGATCGCGCGCTCGATCTCCCCGTCCGACGGCGGCACGATCTGGCCGCCGGTGCCGTCGTAGAGCTTGTACCCGTTGTCCGCGGGCGGGTTGTGCGAAGCGGTGATCTGGATGCCCGCCACCGCGCCGTAGTGCTTCACGGAGTACGCGAGCAGCGGCGTCGGCAACGGTTCCGGCAGCACCTTCACGGCGAAGCCGGCGGCGGTGAGCACCTCGGCGGCGGCCGTGGCGAAGGCCTCCGAGCCGTGCCGCGCGTCGCGGCCGACCACTACGACGCCGCCCGCGTGGCCGTGCGCGACCAGCCAGTCGGCGACGCCCGCGGTGGTGCGCGTGACCACCGCGACGTTCATGCCGTTCGGCCCCGCGCGCACCGGCCCGCGCAGGCCGGCGGTGCCGAACTCCAGCGGGCCGGCCATCCGGTCGGCGAGTTCTTCGGCCGCGCCGGGCTCCTGGCCGAGCGCGCGGGCGAGGATCCGCTGCAGCTCGTCGCTCGTCGCGTGGTCGGGGTCGTCGGCGATCCAGCGGTAGGTGGCGTCGCGCAGCTCGGTGGTCAGGTTCTTCGGCACCGCGCCAGCCTACGACCCCTTCGCGGCGGACGTCCGGTTGATCCGGGACCGGGGTGGGTTAATACCGGGCCACGGCGGGCCGGGTGCCGCTACTGTCGGGACAGTGCGACTGCTCTTCACTGCCCTCGGGGCCCACGGCCATCTGTTCCCGCTGATGCCGCTCGCGGCCGCCGCGCGCGAAGCCGGGCATCACGTCGTCTTCGCGACGGCCAATGATTTCCGTCCCACGCTTGAGAAAGCGGGCCTCGAACCGGCCACGGCGGGCCTGACCATCGGGGAGGCCTTCGCCGCCCAGTTCCCCGGTTTCGAGCCTGGCCTGGCCCGTCGCGAGCTGCCGCCGGAGGAACTGGCCGCGACGATCGGCAGGGTCTTCGGCCGGGTGATGCCGGAGCGGTTCGCCACGGACCTCCGTGGGCTGTTCGAGCAGCACCGGCCGGACCTCGTCGTCTACGAAGTCGGCAACCCCGGCGGGCTGTTCGCGGCGAAGACCGCTGGGATTCCGGCGATCGGCCACGGATTCGGCCGGGTTTCGTCCGACGGCCTGATGGCGGATATCGACCGTTCGATGCGGGAGTACGCCGACGAGCTGGGCATCACCGAAGAAGGCCCCGCGTGGGGCACCCCGTTCGTCGACATCTGCCCGCCTTCGGTGCAGGCGCCCGAATTCCTCGCGAGCGCCCACCGCGTGCCGCTGCGCCCGGTCGGCTGGAGCGACTCGGGTGAGCTGCCGGACGGCGTCGCGGACCATTCGCGTCCGCTGGTCTACCTCACGCTGGGCACCACCCCGATGAGCAAGCAGGGCGTGCTCGCCTCGGCGATCGCCGGCCTGTCCGGCCTGGACGCCGACGTGCTGGTGGCGACCGGCCCGTCCCTGGACCCCGCGTCACTGGGCGAGGTCCCGCCGAACGTCCGGCTGGCGGCCTGGGTGCCGCAGTCGGCGCTCCTGCCGCACGTCGACCTGGTCGTCCACCACGGCGGTAGCGGCACCACGCTGGGCGCCTTCGCCGCCGGTGCACCGCAACTCGTGCTCCCGCAAGGCGCGGACCAGTTCGCGAACGCCGAAATGGTCCTGTCGGCCGGCGTCGGCACCCGCCTCCTCGGCGACGAGGTAACCGCCGAGTCCGTGCACTCGGACGCCGCCCGCCTCCTGAGCGATTCAGCCGTGGCGGACGCGGTGCGCGGGCTGGCTGACGAGGTCGCGGGCATGCCGTCACCGGCTGAGGTGGCGGCGCAACTTCCGCAGTACACCTGAGGTCTCGTGAGTGTTTATGCCGGTTAGAACCGGCATAAACACTCACGAGCGGTTCAGGCGCGGTTGACGAGTTCCCGCAGCAACGACCCCATCCGGGTGGCGGCATTGCGGCCCGCCTCCAGGACCTCTTCGTGGTTCAGCGGCTCACCAGTCATGCCGGCGGCAAGGTTGGTCACCAGGGAGAGGCCGAACACCTCGACGCCGGCGGCGCGGGCCGCGATGGCTTCCAGGACGGTCGACATGCCGACCAGGTCCGCGCCCATCGTGCGGAGCATGCGGATCTCGGCCGGGGTTTCGAAGTGCGGGCCCACCAGACCCGCGTAAACGCCCTCCTCCAGTGAGCCGTCGATCTCCTTCGCCAGGCCGCGCAGCCGGGCGGAGTAGAGGTCGGTCAGGTCGACGAAGTTCGCGCCGGCGATGGGGGAGCGCGCGGTGAGGTTGAGGTGGTCGGAGATCAGCACGGGCTGGCCGACGCGGAAGCCCTCGCGCAGGCCGCCGGCCGCGTTGGTGAGCAGGACCGTGCGGGCGCCCGCCGCGGCGGCCGTGCGCACGTTGTGCACCACCGGGTCGATGCCCTTGCCCTCGTAGAAGTGCGTGCGCCCCAGCAGCACCAGCGCGCGCTTCTCGCCGACCTTCAGCGAGCGCACCGTGCCGCCGTGCCCGACGGCCCCGGGAGTGGTGAAACCAGGCAGCTCGCCGAACGGGATCTCCGCCTCGGCCGGGCCGATCACGTCCGCGGCCGGGCGCCAGCCCGAGCCCAGCACCACGGCGATGTCGTGCTTCTCGACGCCGGTGCGCTCGGCGATGACGGCGGCAGCCGCCTCCTCGTGGTTACTCATGCCGCCGAGCGTATCCGGGCACTCCGGACGGCCAGGAACACGACCAGCCCGAACGGGGACAGGAAGATCGTCAGCACCAGCACCGGGCTCAGCACCCACCACGGGACGCCGTGCTCGCGCGCCTCGAAGAACATCCACCGGCCGAGGAACAGGTCGAACGCGATCAGCTGCGCCCACAGCAGCGCGGCCCCGTACGAAGAGCCCGCAAACGCTTGCAGCACCCCGAGATCCGGCCGGCTGACCGCGGTCCACAGCTCGCCGAAGTGGGGCAGCGCGAGCACGAAGTAACAGGCCAACGGCAGCAGCGGCACCCACGGCGACGCCAGCACCCGCCGCGTCCAGCGCCAGCCCGGCAGGAAGATCATCAGCGCCCAGAACGGCACGGCGATCGGGAACGTCCAGGTGAAGACCGTCAGATCCGTCATCGGGCCAGCTCCCGAGCCGGCCGGTACACCGCGACCAGGCCGCCGAGCGCCACCGCGCCGACCAGCAGCGCCAGCGCCGTGAGCGTCGCGCCGCCCGGGTGGACCAGCGATTCGCCGCGCTCGGCCTGCCAGGCGACCAGCGCGACCAGCCCCGCGTAACCCGCCGAACCAACCCACACCAGCCGCGTGCGGACGGCGCTCTCCCGAAGCCGCGGCAGGCGCGTCGCGAGCAGACCGAGGCCGAGGGCGAGCAGCGGCAACGCCTGCAGCGCGTGCATCCCGATGAAGTGCGGGATCCGCAGGTCACCGCCGGTGGTGCTCCAGCCCAGCAGCGGCAGCCCCGGCCCGCCGTCGGTGACGCCGACGCTGTGCGCCCCGACCAGGTCGGACATCCCGGTGGCCTTCAGCGACGCGCTCTGCTGCGGCGTCGGGCCCACCATCAGCGCGCCGAGCCCGGCCCCGATCAGCGACACCACCGCGCCGGTCCGCACGGCCCAGTAGGTCGCGCGGTCGGCGATCCGGCTGAACATCAGCAGGACGGTGAGCACCAGCGTGGCCACCCAGAGCGCGGCGACCATCACCCCCATGACCTGGAACAGGGCGGCGTCGAACGGCGTCGCGTTGTTGAAGTGGCTCGCCCGGCCGCGGACCGCCTGGAACACGATCAGCACGTACTCGCCGCCGAACAGCACCAGGGCGACGTCGGTGGCGATCCCGGCGCCGCGGCGGAAGCGCGGCAGCAGCGAGACGAGCCAGCTCCAGGTGAAGAAGTACAGGGAGCCGGAGATGGCGAACTTGAACGGCTTGGCCCAGATCGGGGCGCCCAGCAGCGTCCGCTGGTCGAGCAGCAGCAGCGCGATGCAGCCGACGGCCGCGACGGCCAGCACACCCGCGAAGTAGGCCGATGGCCGGTGCCACGTGCTCGTCCGGTCTCGGAGATCGGTCAGGATGGTCATGGTGGATCCTCCCAGAATGGATAGTGAAGCTCTCCGTTATGGGAAGTTAAACTATCTATCCTGAGAAGTCTTCAGGGTTGCCCCTGAGATCGGAGTCGTGTCACGTGCGGATGGCGGAACTGAGTGCGGCGTCGGGCATGCCGGTGGCCACGGTGAAGTACTACCTGCGCGAAGGCCTGTTGCAGCCCGGCGAGCGGACCAGCCCCAACCAGGCCCGGTACGGCGAGGACCACGTCCAGCGGCTCAAGCTGATCCGGGCCTTGCTGGACGTCGGCGGGCTCTCGGTGGCCACGGTCGGCGAGGTTCTCGCCGCGGTCGATTCGCAGGCCCCGACCCACGAGGTGCTGGGCCTGGCGCAGCGCGCCCTGGTCGGCCCGGCAAAAGAGGTCGACGAGGAGTCCCGGGCCTGGGCCCTCGACGTGGTGACGGACCTGGCCGCCCGCCACGGCTGGAAGGCCGAGCCGGAGAGCCCGTCGGTCGCCGCCCTGGTCCTCACCCTCTGCACCATCCGCGACCTGGCCCAGGCCCACGACGGCCTGCTCGCCCGCCTGGACGACTACGCCACCCTCGCCGACCGCACCGCCGAGGTGGACCTGGACACAGTGACTTCGCTGCGTTCGCTGGACCGCATCGTCGAAGCCACCGTGATCGGCACCGTCCTGGGCGACCGGCTCTTCTCCGCCCTGCGGCGCCTGGCCCAGAGCGCCGAATCAGGCCGCCGCTTCCCGCAGGACTGACCCCGGCTCAGGGGGAGGAAAGCACCAGCGTCGGCGCGATCTGCTGGAACGTCGTGATCGCCGTGTCTTCCTGCTCCGCGGGCACGGTCAGCGACAGCACCCACAGGTTGTCCCCGTCCTGCCGCAACGCCGCGAACGTCGCGCGGGTGACCGGTGTCGGCTCCTGCTGCCGGCTGGGCGTGGCGTGCTCGACGTTGCGGTAGGTCAGCTCCGTGCCCGCGGGCGTGCCGGTGGGCTCCTTGGCGATGGTGAACGAGTCCGGGCCGTACGTCAGCGACAGGTTCTTGACGTAGTCGTTGATCTCGTGCGATGCGAAGTAACCGGGGAATCGCTCCAGCCGCAGCGACTGACGGCCGTCCGGCGAGACGTACTGGACGACGGTCGAGGGCCCCAGCTGGCTGGTGCGCCCGGCGACGAACCGCTTCCAGCCGTCCGGGACCGACACCGTGTACTCGCTGTCCGGCGTCGGGTTCGCGGTGTCGCTCGCGTCGCCCTTCTGCGGCACCAGCTTCAGCGGCTCCTGCGGCACCGTGGTCGCCGGGGGGCCGAGGCTGCCCGACGGGGTGCCCTCGGGCGGCAGCAGATCCTGCCCGCTGACCACCCGGGCCAGTGCGAACCCGCCGCCGCCGGCGACCAGGAACAGCAGCACCGCGGCCAGCACCAGCACCACGGACGCGGCGGCCCCGCGACGGGCGGGCGCGGACACCGGCGCCGGGACGGCGGCCGGGGGCTGGGCCGCGGTGCCGGAAGTTCCCGGGCCGTACGCCCCACCGCCGGGGCCGTACACCCCGGAGCCGGACGATCCCGTGCCCGCGGTTCCGAGATTGGACAGCGCCGCGCCGAGCGAGGCCATGCCGGACGTCCCGGAACCGGCTCCGGATACCCCAGCCCCGGATACCCCAGCCCCGGACACCCCGGCGCCGGATGCCCCAGGGCCGAAAGACCCGGAGGCACCGGACGATCCGCGCAGGAACGGCAGCGGCCCGGGGTCGGCGGCCAGCTCGGTGCTGGCCGCGGCCTTCGGCTCGGCTTCGCCGTCCGGCGTGACGGTCTTGATCACCTGCGTGTCGGTGGCGTCGAGGTGCGCCGACGTCTTCTTCCCGTCCGGCGTGCGGAACAGCTCCGGCCCGAACAGGTCCAGCGCCGTCTTGCCCTGCAACGGGTACAGCCGGTGGCGCACCTCGCGCAGCGAGATCCGCTTCTCCGGCTCCTTTTTCATCAGCGCGCTGATGACGGCGGCCAGCGGCCCGGGGTTCGGCTTGGGCACCTTGCCGTTGACGACCTTGCCGACCGTCTCCAGCGGGTCGCCGTCCGCGTCGTACGGCGGGGCGCCCTGCGCGGCGGCGAACAGCGTGGCGCCGAGGCCCCACAGGTCCGCGTTGGGCGTGACCGCACCGCCGGACGCGACCTCGGGCGCGATGTACGCGGGGGAGCCGAGCATGATCCCGGTGCGCGTCATCGTCGCCTCGGAGACGTTGCGCGCGATGCCGAAGTCGGTGAGCTTGATCCGCCCGTCGCCGGCCACCAGCACGTTGCCCGGCTTGACGTCGCGGTGCGTGATGCCCGCCGCGTGCGCCGCCTCCAGCGCCGCGGCGACCGCGATGCCGACGGCGGCCGCCTGCTCCACGTTCAGCGGGCCGTGGTCGCGCAGGATGTGCGCCAGGCTGCGCGAGGGCAGCAGCTCCATGACCACGAACGGCTCGTTGTTGTCGCGGGCCACGTCGTGCAGGATGATCACGTTCGGGTGAGAGAGCACGGCGATGGCGCGCGCCTCGCGCAGCGTCCGCTCGCGCAGCTCGTCGGCCTGGGCCGCGGGCACGCCCGGCGGCAGCTTCATCTCCTTGACCGCGACCGGCCGGTGCAGGAACTCGTCGTACGCGGACCAGACGGTGCCCATGGAGCCGGCCCCGAGCACCGACCGCAGGCGGTACCGGCCGGCGACCACTCGCGAGGTCTCGCGGGAAGAGGATTCGCTCGAGGACGACACCCCCTGATTGTGTCGTAAGGCACCGACAGTCTTCGACTCAGTGGGGGTGTCCAGCCCTTCCGGCCCAAATCGGGGGTACCCCTGGATACTTCCGGCAGGCGACTAGAGTCACAGGTGCCGGGACTGGCGTGCCTCTACCATCACTGGGTATGACGAACGTGGCTGGCCCGGAGTCAGTGCCGAGCCCCGAGCTTTCCCTCGCCGCCGAGTTCCCGGCGCCCGAGCGGGAACAGTGGCAGGAGCTGGTGGCCGGCGTCCTGCGCAAGAGCGGGCGCCTGCCGGAGGACTTCGACGGCGCCCCCGAGAGCAAGCTCGTCACCCGCACGTACGACGGCATCGAGATCCAGCCGCTCTACACCCGTGACGACACCGCCGGAGACCTCGGTTTCCCCGGACTGCCACCGTTCGTCCGCGGCGCGAAGCCCGAAGGCGTCGTCAGCACCGGCTGGGACGTGCGCGTCCGCCATGCCGGCTCCGATCCGAAGGTCGTCAACGCCGCCGTGCTCGCCGATCTCGAGGGCGGCGCCTCCTCCGTGTGGCTGCGGCTCGGCGAGGGCGCGCTGCCGGTGACCGCGCTGGCCGAGGCGCTGAACGAGGTCTACGTCGACCTCGCGCCCGTGGTGCTGGACGCCGGCACCGAGTACGAGGCCGCGGCGCAGGCGCTGCTGGACGTGTTCGCCGAGCGGGAGATCCCGGCCAGCGCGGCGGTCGGCACGCTGGGCGCGGACCCGATCGGCGTGACGGCGCGGACCGGCGAGGCCCAGCCCGTCGCCCCGGCGGCCGAGCTGGCCGCGCGCGTGGCCGCGAAGTACCCGAAGCTGCGCACGCTCGTCGCGAACGGCCTGCCGTTCCACGAAGCGGGCGGGTCCGACGCGCAGGAGCTGGGCGCCACCATCGCCGTCGGCGTCGCGTACCTGCGCGCGCTCACCGAAGCGGGCCTGGACGTCGACACCGCCGCGGCGCAGCTGGAGTTCCGGCTGGCCGCGACCGCCGACCAGTTCCTCACCATCGCCAAGTTCCGCGCGGCCCGGCGCCTGTGGGACCGCGTGCTCGAGGTCTCCGGGGCCAAGCCGGCCGCGCGCGGCATGCACCAGCACGCCGTCACCTCGCCCGCGATGCTGACCCAGCGTGACCCGTGGGTGAACATGCTGCGCACCACCGTCGCGTGCTTCGGCGCGGGAATCGGCGGTGCGGACGCCGTCACGGTGCTGCCGTTCGACTCCGCGATCGGCCGGCCGGACGCGTTCTCCTCGCGGATCGCCCGCAACACCAACGCCGTGCTGCTGGAGGAGTCCCGGCTCGGCGGCGTGATCGACCCGGCGGGCGGCTCCTGGTACGTCGAGAAGCTGACCGACGAGCTGGCGAACGCCGCGTGGGCCGAGTTCACCGCGATCGAGGCCGCCGGCGGGGCCGAGGCCGAGCTGGCCTCCGGCGCGCTGGCCGGACGGCTCGCCGCGACCTGGGAGAAGCGCGCGCAGCGCCTGGCCACCCGCCGCGACCCGATCACCGGCGTCAGCGAATTTCCCAACCTGACCGAGAAACCCGTGCAACGTGAGGCTTCTCATCTGTCTACTGAGGACGGTGGACTGCCACGCCACCGTTACGCAGAACGGTTCGAGAAGCTCCGTGACGGGTCCGACGCGTACCTGGCGGCGAAAGGCGAGCGGCCGAAGGTCTTCCTCGCCACGCTCGGCCCGGTCGCCGCGCACACCACGCGCGCCGGGTTCGCCGCGAACCTGTTCGCCGCGGGCGGGATCGAGGTGGTCAACCCGGGCGCGACCGACGACCTGCCCGGCGCGTTCGCCAAGAGCGGCGCGACGATCGCCTGCATCTGCGGCACGGACGCCGCGTACGAGGAGCAGGCCGCCGACGTCGCCGCGTCACTCGGCGCCGAATCCGTGCTGCTGGCCGGAAAAGGCCGCTACGACGGCGTGAGCGGCAACATCTTCGCCGGCTGCGACGCGCTCGAAATCCTGACCGGCATCCACGCACAGCTGGGAGTGTCCGCATGACTGTCCCGAATTTCGCCGACGTCCCGCTCGGCACGCCCGAGCCGGCCGGCCGCGCCGCGTGGGCGCAGGCCGTGCAGGACGCCACCGGCAAGGGGCCGGACGCGCTGGCCTGGGAGACGCCCGAGGGCATCGGCGTGAAGCCGGTGTACACCTCCGACGATCTGTCCGATGTGGACTTCCTGGGCACGTACCCGGGCATCGCGCCCTACCTGCGCGGGCCGTACCCGACGATGTACGTGAACCAGCCGTGGACGATCCGCCAGTACGCCGGGTTCTCCACCGCCGAGGAGTCCAACGCCTTCTACCGCCGCAACCTCGCGGCCGGGCAGAAGGGTTTGTCGGTCGCCTTCGACCTGGCCACCCACCGCGGTTACGACTCGGACCACCCGCGCGTGTCCGGCGACGTCGGCATGGCCGGCGTGGCGATCGACTCGATCTACGACATGCGCCAGCTCTTCGACGGCATCCCGCTGGACAAGATGTCCGTGTCGATGACCATGAACGGCGCCGTGCTGCCGGTGCTCGCGCTGTACGTCGTCGCGGCCGAGGAGCAGGGGGTGAAGCCGGAGCAGCTCGCGGGGACCATCCAGAACGACATCCTCAAGGAGTTCATGGTCCGCAACACCTACATCTACCCGCCCCAGCCGTCCATGCGGATCATCTCCGACATCTTCGGCTACACCTCGCTGCACATGCCGAAGTACAACTCCATCTCGATCTCCGGCTACCACATGCAGGAGGCCGGGGCGACCGCCGACCTGGAGCTGGCGTACACGCTCGCGGACGGCGTCGAGTACATCCGCGCGGGGGTCGACGCCGGGCTGGACGTGGACAAGTTCGCGCCGCGGCTGTCGTTCTTCTGGGCGATCGGGATGAACTTCTTCATGGAGGTCGCGAAACTGCGCGCGGCCCGGCTGTTGTGGGCGAAGCTGGTCAAGCAGTTCGACCCGAAGTCGCAGAAGTCCTTGTCACTGCGGACGCACTCGCAGACTTCGGGCTGGTCGCTGACCGCGCAGGACGTCTACAACAACGTCACCCGCACCTGCGTCGAGGCGATGGCCGCGACCCAGGGGCACACACAGTCGTTGCACACCAACGCTCTTGACGAGGCGCTGGCCCTGCCCACCGACTTCTCCGCGCGCATCGCCCGCAACACACAGCTGTTGCTGCAGCAGGAATCCGGCACCACCCGCGTGATCGACCCGTGGGGCGGCAGCGCTTTCGTCGAGAAGCTGACCTACGACCTGGCGCGCAAGGCGTGGGGCCACATCACCGAGGTCGAGGGCGCGGGCGGCATGGCGCGCGCGATCGACGAGGGCATTCCCAAGCTGCGCATCGAGGAGGCGGCCGCGCGCACCCAGGCGCGGATCGACTCCGGCCGTCAGCCCGTGATCGGCGTGAACAAGTACCAGGTCACCGGGGACGAAGAGCAGATCGACGTGCTCAAGGTCGACAACGCGGGCGTGCGCGCGCAGCAGCTGGAGAAGCTGCGGCGGCTGCGCGAGGAGCGCGACCCCCAGGCCACTGAGGACGCGTTGCGCCGGCTGACCGAGGGCGCGCAGAACGGCGGCAACCTGTTCGCGCTGGCCATCGACGCGGCCAGGGCCAAGGCCACCGTCGGCGAGATCTCCGACTCGCTGGAGAAGATCTGGGGCCGCCACTCCGGCCAGATCCGCACGATCTCCGGGGTGTACCGGGAAGAGGTGGGGAAGTCGGACAACGTCGAGAAGGCCCGTGAGCTGGTCGCGAAATTCGCCGAGGACGAGGGCCGCCGCCCGCGCATCCTGGTCGCGAAGATGGGCCAGGACGGGCACGACCGCGGCCAGAAGGTGATCGCCACCGGCTTCGCCGACATCGGCTTCGACGTCGACGTCGGCCCGCTGTTCTCCACCCCGGAAGAGGTCGCGCGGCAGGCCTCGGAGGCCGACGTGCACGTGATCGGTGTGTCCTCGCTGGCCGCCGGGCACCTTTCGCTGGTGCCCGCGCTGCGCCACGAGCTGGCCGAGCTGGGCCGCGAGGACATCATGGTCGTGGTCGGCGGCGTCATCCCGCCGCAGGACTACGACGAGCTGCGCGCCGCCGGCGCCGCGGCCATCTTCGGGCCGGGCACGGTGATCGCGGACGCCGCGATCGGCCTGCTCGAGCAGCTGGCCAAGCAGGAGTCCTGAGCCTTGCCGCGCAAGATCGACGTCGCCGCGTACGCGAAGGGCGTCCTCGCCGGTGACCGCGGCACGCTGTCCAAAGCGATCACGCTGGTCGAGTCCCAGCGCGCCGACCACCGGGCGCGGGCGCAGGAGCTGCTGGTCGAGCTGCTGCCGCACGCCGGGGGCGCGCAGCGGGTCGGCATCACCGGCGTGCCCGGGGTCGGCAAGTCGACTTTCATCGACCAGCTGGGCACGGACCTGACCGGGGCCGGGCACCAGGTCGCGGTGCTGGCCGTCGACCCGTCGTCCACCCGCACCGGCGGCTCGATCCTCGGCGACAAGACCCGTATGGCGCGGCTCGCGGTGGACGACCGCGCGTTCATCCGCCCGTCGCCGACGTCCGGCACGCTCGGCGGCGTCGCCCGGGCCACGCGCGAGACGATCGTGCTGATGGAGGCCGCGGGCTTCGACGTGGTGCTGGTGGAGACCGTCGGCGTAGGACAGTCCGAAGTGGCCGTGGCCAACATGGTCGACTGCTTCCTGTTCCTCACCCTGGCGCGCACCGGCGACCAGCTGCAGGGCATCAAGAAGGGCGTGCTGGAGCTGGCCGACGTCATCGCCGTCAACAAGGCCGACGGGTCGCACGAGAAAGACGCGAAACGGGCGGCGCGGGAGCTTTCGGGCGCATTGCGGATGATCTACGGCCGGGACGCGCCGTGGACGCCGCCGGTGCTGACCTGCAGCGCGCTCGAAGCGACCGGCCTCGACCAGGTGTGGGCCGAGATCGGCCGGCACCGCGACCAGCTCACCGAGTCCGGCGAGCTGGCGGCCCGGCGCCGTCAGCAGCAGGTCGACTGGACCTGGTCGATGGTCCGCGAGCAGCTGCTCGACCGCCTGACCTCGCACCCCGGCGTCAAATCGCTGGTCAGCGAGCTGGAACGCGCGGTGCGCGCGGGCGAGCTGACGCCCACGCTGGCCGCCGGCCGGATCCTGGACGCCTTTGCCACGCCGACCGGGGATTGAACCGCTCCGCCGGACGGTGGACGGCGAACGACCGTCCGGCGGCGCCCGGCGGTCGGCGACGGGGGCCGAGCGGGGAGTCTCCACCGCGTGGCGGCTGACGCGGCGGCCGTTCGGCGGGCACAATGCCCTGCAGTGCCGTAGAAGGGAAGTCATGGCGAAGGTGCGGGGTCTGCTGCTGGTGGGGCTGCTGGGCGTGCTGTTGCTTTGTGCGCCGCCCGCGCAGGCGGTTGTGGTCGTGCCCGCCGAGGCCGTGACAGTGCCGGCGAGGGCCGCCGTGAGCGCGGAATCGCTGCTCATCGCGCCGCGGCAGGTGCAGCCGGGGCCGGTGATCGACCCGGCGCAGACCGACGCCGCGAACGCCGCCAAGACCAGGAACAAGCTGATCGCGGGCGGGGTCGCCGTGGTGCTGCTGGCGATCGTCTTCTTCGGACGGCGGTCCCGCGCCAAGAAGCGCAAGAAGAGCAAGGACCAGGCCGCGGGCAAGTAGCGCTTTCCGTTCGCCCTGACCGAATTCCGGCAAGCCGTTCAACGCAGATCCGGTACCGGCCGTCTCGGACGGCCGCCGGCGGCGCGACTGTTGCCACCTGCATGGTGCACGATCGTCTGCAGATGCGTAAGACTGCAACGATCGGCACGCTGCGTGACCCCTGGGCCACCCGTGTTGCGGGAGGAGGCGCGGCGTGACTGTGCTTGATTCACGACCGGACGTTCCAGGCGACCCCCAGGGTCCTATTGCCAACCCGAACGAGGTGCCCGCCGCGCTGATCACCGAAGCCGGGGTCAGCATGGCACCCGTGGAGGATTTCGGCGCGGGTCGCGGACCGTTCTGGCTGGACGACTGGCTGCGGGCCAACGCCACCGACGTGCTGGCCTGGCGCCGCCACATCCACGCCCACCCGGAGCTGTCGCGGCACGAGTTCGCGACCACCGAGCTGGTCGTCTCGCTGCTGCGCACGGTCGGCCTGAAGCCGTGGGTGCTGCCCGGCGGCACCGGCGTGGTGTGCGACATCGGCAGGGGCGAGCGCTGTGTGGCCCTGCGCGCGGACATGGACGCGCTGCCGCTCACCGAGGACACCGGCCTGCCGTTCGCCTCGACCACCGAGGGCGCCGCGCACATGTGCGGCCACGACGCGCACACCGCGATCCTGCTGGGCGCGGCCCGCGCGCTGGCCGGCGCCCCGGAGCTGCCCGGCCGTGTGCGGCTGATCTTCCAGGCCGCCGAGGAGGTCATGCCCGGCGGCGCGCTGGACATGGTCGCGGCCGGCGCCCTCGACGGCGTCGAGCGGATCTACGGCCTGCACTGCGACCCGCGGCTGGAGGTCGGCAAGGTCGGCACCCGGGTGGGCCCGCTGACGTCCGCGGCCGACCTGATCGAGCTGCGCCTCACCTCGCCCGGCGGGCACACCTCGCGCCCGCACCTGACCGCCGACCTGGTGTACGCGCTCGGCACGGTGATCACCTCGCTGCCCTCGGTGCTCTCACGCCGGGTCGACCCGCGCTCGGGCACCGTGCTGGTGTGGGGCGCCGTGCACGCCGGCCAGGCCGCGAACGCCGTGCCGCAGGACGGTGTCCTGCGGGGCACGCTGCGCACCGCCGACCACGAGGTGTGGAAGCAGCTGGAACCGCTGGTCGCGGCCTCGGTGGAATCGCTCCTGGCGCCCACCGGCGTCGGCTTCTCGCTGGACTACCGCCGCGGCGTCCCCCCGGTCGTCTCCGACCAGGAGTCGACCACGCTGATGCGCGCCGGCGTCGAGGCCGCCATCGGCGAGCAGGGCCTGGCCGGTACCGAGCAGTCCTCGGGCGGCGAGGACTTCGGCTGGTACCTGGAACACGTCCAGGGCGCCTTCGCCCGCCTCGGCGTCTGGCCCGGCCCCCCGGCCCTCCAGTCCGACATCCACCGCCCGACGTTCATCCTCGACGAGCGCGCTTTGCTGGTCGGAGTTCGGACACTGGTGCATACGGCATTGGCCACGCTGGCCTGACCCTTCCGGCCGCGGCCACTGTGCCGCGCCGAGTCCGTCAAGGACTCCTTACCTGCGTTGGACGCGGGTAAGGAGTCCTTGACGGCGATTCCGGCACGCAGGGTGGAGCACCCCGCCGATCGGTGACGGTTGATGGCAACCAGAGCGTGTCTGAGAAAGCTGGTCTCGCGGCTGCCGAGGTGTACGTCTCGCGGCTGCCCGAGGTGTAGCGGATGACGCTTCCGCTGCGCTGAGCGCCGTGAAAGCGTCATTCACTACACCGAGCGCTGGGACCGGCGCGCGGCGGGGTTGCGAGCGGGCCCCGGAGCCGGGCCTCCGGCGAGGCCTCAAGCCGTGGTTGAGCACTGTCCGCGACCTGCGTCGCCCCGCGGTTATCCACACACCTGTCCACAGCCTGCCCGGCCATCCCGGCCCAGGTTGTCCACAGGTGACCCTCGCCTGTGGACAACTCCGGTGGGTGATTTCCGCCTCTATCCCCAGTCTTGTGGGCGGCCATTTCACCCGGTCTCGTGACGCATGATCACGACCGTGGATGATCTATTCACCCCGGGTGATTTCCCGCCCCCGCAAGACCCCTCGAAGACGAGCCAAACACGGCCGATTTCCCTTGCACCCCAACGAATCCCACAGCCACGAGCGCAAGGGAACAAGATCCGCGGAAGCCCCGACCCAACACTCGCGACAAAACCGGGCCCGAACCTTGTGTCCGACCCAATCCCGTTAATGGTGAACGCTGTTCATGATGCCCTGGTCGGCGGCCTGCGCCACCGAGTTATCCACAGGCTGGGTCAGCCGGTGATCCCGGAGCACGGCCGGGTGCGCAGGTCATCCACATAGTCGGCCGGGGCGCCGGCGGCCTCGGCGGCGTCGGCCAGCACGCCGAGGTAACGGGCCGACGGGAGGCCGCCCTCGTAGGCGTCCAGGACGTACAGCCAGGGCAGTACCGAGCCGTCCATGGTCTGCACCCGGAGCCGGAGCTTGGTGTGCATGCCCAGCTCGCCGCCCTCCCACCGGTCGAGGCGTTCCTCGTCCAGCGGGGTGACGTCGTAGATCACCACGAACACGCGTGAGCCGGCGTCTTCGACGATGGTGGCCAGCGCGCCTTCCCAGCCCAGGTCCTCACCGCCGAAGGTCAGCCGCCAGCCTTCCAGCCAGCCGGTGGTGGCCATCGGCGAGTGCGGGGCGCGCTCCAGCATCTGGGCGGGCTCCATGTTGGATCCGTAAGCGGCATACAACGGCACGGGCGACAGCCTAGCGACCCACCCGCCACCCGAGCGGAAGCACGTGCCGTGTCCGGCCACTCAGTATTACCGGCGCCCCTCCGCGTACGGTTAGAGCACCGCAAGCTCGGCCGCTAGGAGGACTTCAGGTGACCAGGATCGTGATCATGGGCGGGGGCCCGGCAGGTTACGAGGCCGCTTTGGTCGCCGCGCAACACGGCGCGGACGTGACGATCGTCGAGCGGGACGGGCTCGGCGGCGCGTGTGTCCTCTACGACTGCGTGCCCTCGAAGACGTTCATCGCCTCCTCCGGCGCGCTGGCCAAGATGCACGACCTCGGCGAGCTGGGCATCAACACCGACATGGCAGACACGAGCGTCGACCTGCCGACCGTGCACGGCCGGGTGAAGGGGCTCGCGCTCGCGCAGTCCGCGGACATCCGGGCGCGGGTGCAGCGCGAGGGCGTGCGCGTGGTCATCGGCGAAGCGCGCTTCTGCGACGACGAGCCGGGCCTGGCCACGCACAAGGTCGCGGTCACGCACACGGACGGCACCACGGAGGCGCTGAACGCCGACGTCGTGCTGATCGCCACCGGCGCCACCCCGCGGGTGCTGCCCGGCGCCGTGCCCGACGGCGAGCGGATCCTCGACTGGCGCCAGCTCTACGACCTGAGCGAGCTGCCCGAGCACCTCGCCGTGATCGGCTCCGGCGTGACCGGCGCCGAGTTCGCCTCGGCGTACACCGAGATGGGTGTCAAGGTCACCGTGATCTCCAGCCGCGACCGCGTGCTGCCGCACGAGGATGCCGACGCGGCCGCCGTGCTGGAGGAGGTCTTTTCCCAGCGGGGCACCACCGTCGCGAAGCACGCCCGCGCGGAGCGGGTGGAGCGCACGGACAAGGGCGTCGCCGTCCACCTCGCCGACGGCCGCGTGATCGAGGCCAGCCACGCGCTGATGACCGTGGGCTCGATCCCCAACACGGCCGACGTCGGCCTCGACCGGGTCGGCATCGAGCCCGGCCCCGGCGGGTTCATCACCGTGGACCGCGTCTCGCGCACGAGCGTGCCCGGCATCTACGCCGCGGGCGACTGCACCGGCCTGCTGATGCTCGCGTCGGTGGCCAGCATGCAGGGCCGCATCGCGATGTGGCACGCGCTGGGCGAAGGCGTCGCGCCGATCAAGCTCAAGACCGTGGCCGCGAACGTGTTCACGCACCCGGAGATCGCGACCGTCGGCATCAGCCAGCACGCGATCGACTCCGGCGAGGTGCCCGCGCGCACGATCATGCTGCCGCTGGCGACCAACGCCCGGGCCAAGATGGAAGGCCTGCGCCGCGGTTTCGTGAAGCTCTTCTGCCGCCCCGCCACCGGGGTGGTGGTCGGCGGCGTCGTGGTGGCGCCGTCGGCGAGCGAGCTGATTCTGCCGATCGCGCTCGCGGTGCAGAACCAGCTGACCGTGGACCACCTGGCGCTGACCTTCTCGGTGTACCCGTCGCTGTCCGGGTCGATCACCGAGGCGGGCCGCCAGCTCATGCGCCACGACGATCTGGACTGAATCTCCCGGCGCGGGCAACCCAGTCCAGGAGCCCCGCGTCTTGCTCGGTGACAGGTGCGATGGCTGGACTGCGGGACAAGGGGCACGAGGGTGCGCAAGAGGGCGGTTTTCGTTGCGGTGGCGGCAATCGGGGCGGCCGCGGTGGCCGGTCCGGCGACGGCGGCGACCGGCGGGGCGGCTCCGGCCCAGCCCGCTGCGGCGGTGTCGGTCCAGCTGAACCAGGACACGGCGGGCCAGCAGACGCTGAACAAGTTCCAGCGCGGTGACGACAACGTCGCGCTCGCCCAGTGCCCCGGCGCGAAGGCGGGCGCCACCTCGTTCAGCTCGCCGGTGCTGACGTTCGCGAACTACTACTTCGGCCCGTTCATCGGGGTGGAGGCCACGGTGAGCGCCAACGCGCGGTTGGTGCCGGGCACGCCCGCGGGCAGCTACCAGCTCACGGTGAACTGCGGCGGGAAGCCGTACAGCGCGAAGTTCACCGTCCCGGACGCGCAGGTCGCCAAGGTGCCCGCGGGTGCCGCGAAAGCGGGCGACGGAAGCCTCGCCGAATAGCCGCGCCGAACGAGCAAGAGCCGCCGGGAATCCGTTCCCGGCGGCTCTTTCGTTTTTCTCCGGACCGGCTGGCAACCCCGGTACCAGCCGAGACGTCTTGAGGGTATCGGAGGAAAAAGCATCCGGACGGCAGGGGGAACTGCGCGGCGGGGTGCGGGGATCTCCGTGTCGGGATATCGGGAAGAATTCATTCATCGGGGTAAATCATGAAGCGTATTGTTGTTTTTTCGTCCGTACTGGCCGCGGGCATGCTCATCGCGGCACCGGCGTTCGCCGCCGGCAGCACCAGCACCCCCACCGCGCCGCCGACCTCGTCGACGGGCACGCCCACCACTTCCCCGACGGGCACGCCGACCAGTGCCCCGACGGACGACAACAACGCGGGCGTCCCGAAGGCGTTCCTGCGGCTGCTGCCGGCGGCGGGCCGTCCCGGCGCGCACGTCGCGGTTCGCGTGGGCTGCGAGGCGGGCTACATCGAGAAGCTGAGCTCACCCGTGCTGGACTTCGGGAAGCTGACCGCCGGCCCGCAGGACAACCCGGCGGTCGCGCCGGTCTCGACGGGCACGGCGACGGTGAAGAAGAACGCGAAGCCGGGCACGTACACCGCGTCCTACGAATGCGGTGGCGCGAAGATCACGTCGAAGTTCACCGTGCTGCCCGCGAAGCAGGTCGTGAAGGTCCCCGCGGGCGCTCCGCAGACCGGCGGCAGCGACGGCTACGTCGTCGATTGAAGAGCGGGGAGCCAGGCCACGGCTTCGGCTCCGCACAGCGCTGACGAGTTCCCAGCGGCGGCCGCCATGGGCGTGCTGGCCCTCGGCAGTGCCGGAATCGCGTTGCTGCGCAACAAGATCCGTCGTTGACGGGTGAACTGCCGCCCGGTCGCGGGCCTGGCGCCGGAGGGGTGCGCCGGGCCCGCGACCGGGACGGTGCCGCGTGGCCCGCGCGGCAGCAGGCAAGCCGGGGCTGGTTGGCTGGGGCCGTTCCACTCGGCTTCGGAGCTGGAGGGGGAGACATGATCAGGAAGTCGTTCGCCGCGGTGGCGCTCGGGGCGGCCCTGCTGCTCGGCGGGTGCGGCGCGGGGCCGGGGACCGCGCAGGCGCCGCCGGCCACGCCGGTGCAGGCCGCGGCCCCGTCGACGGCCGCGGCGGAGCTGCCCAAGTCGGACCCGGTTTCGCTGGACATCCCGAGCATCGGGGCGCATTCGTCGCTGGTGCCGCTCGGGCTGAACGCCGACAACACCGTCCAGGTGCCGCCGGTCAGCACCCCGCTGCAGGCCGGCTGGTACAAGTTCGGGCCGACGCCGGGGGAGACCGGCCCGGCCGTGGTGCTGGGCCACGTCGACGGCAACAAGCACAAGGGCATCTTCTACCGGCTCAAGGAAATGAAGCCCGGCGACGAGGTCGCGATCGCGCGCCAGGACGGCACCACCGCGCACTTCAAGGTGACCAAGGTGGACGAGGTCCCCAAGGACGTCTTCCCGAGCGACGCGGTCTACGGCGACACCGCCGGCCCGGAACTGCGCCTGATCACCTGTGGTGGCGTGTTCGACCACTCCTCGCACAACTACGTGGACAACATCATCGTCTACGCGGCACTGGTCGCCGACGGTCACTGATCGCACCACGTACGTGGTAGTTCGGCTCGAAGCCGCGTTTTGTCGGTGCCCGGTGCGAGACTGTGGTCACCGACACAATCGACGGGCAGGAGAGGCGAATGTTGTTCCGAGACGAGCGCTGGGCGGACGGCACGCCGTGCTGGGTGGACTTGATGGTGCCCGACCGGGCGAAGGCCGTGGAGTTCTACCAGGGCCTGCTGGGCTGGCAGGTCGAGGTCGGCGGGGCCGACACGGGGTTCTACGGCATGGCGGCGGTGGCCGGGCGCCCGGTCGCGGGCGTGGGGGAGATACCGCCGGGCCAGGAGGGCATGCCACCCGCGTGGACGACGTACCTCGCTGTGTCCGATGTGGACAAGGCCGTGGCGGCCGTCACCGAGGCCGGTGGCACCGTGCTGGCGCCGCCGATGGACGTGATGAGCGCGGGCCGGATGGCGATCGCGCAGGACCCGGCCGGTGCCGTCTTCGGGCTGTGGCAGGCGGGTGACCATTACGGCACGCAGGTGCTCGACGCCCCCGGCGCGACGGCCTGGAACGAGTGCATGAGCCGGGACTTCGCCGCCGCGAAATCCTTCTACGGCGACGTTTTCGGCTACGGATTCGGTGACATGTCCGGCGGTGGCTTCGTTTACGCGACGCTGGACCTCTCCGGCCGTCCGGTGGGCGGGCTGGGACAGCTGCCCGCGGAGGCGCCGGCGGACGTCCCGTCGAGCTGGGTGACGTACTTCTGGGTGGCCGATGCGGACGCCTCCGCCGCGCGGATCACCGAGCTGGGCGGTCAGGTCGTGGAGCCGCCGGTCGACACGCCGCACGGCCGCATGGTGGCGGCAGTGGACAACCAGGGCGTGTCGTTCCGGCTGATGATGCCGAACGAGCAGTCCGGCAAGCCCGCGGGCTGGGAGGGCTGACGGGCCGGGCCGGCTGACGGTGAACGGCTGAGGCGGGAGCAGGGTGCGCCGGACTGTCCGGCGCACCCGGTCCCATTCAGCTGTGGGAAAGCGAGAGCGAATAGAAATGCACTAGCGCGCCCACCGAAGAACTGCTTCCGCTGGTCTGGTCGTAGTCACCCGCTTTGAAATACATCGGGTAGCTCTTGAACGAAGACGGCAGCGGCCAGGTCGTGTTCTTGCCGTTCACGGTGAGCCCGAGTGTGTTGCCGCCGGTGAGGCTGATCGTGTAGGACCATTGGGTGCCGAGCGGCACGTTCCCGACCTTGTGCTGGTCCTGGCCGCCGTCCGGGCCGCGCTCGACGCCCATCTTGATGTCGCCGTTCTGGTAGTAGTACAGCTCCACCACCGGCTTGGTCGAGCCGCTGCCCTCGGCGAGGTGGATCTGGCCGACGCACACGTGGTCGGGCACCTCGCTGACCTTCACGGTGGCGTTGAGCTTGTGCGTGCCGGGCACGCTCCAGCTCGCCGCGCCGCCCGAGGACGTCATCTCGCGCAGCTCGGAGCGCGAGTAGTTCGAATTCGGTGTGGTGACGCCGTTTTCCGGGTCCCAGAAGGTCATGGAGCCGTCGCCGGAGTCGGTGTAGAAGTACTTGTCCTGGAAGCCGCCCTTCAATTTCGAGGGCGAGATGGTGTCGGGGCTGCCCGGCGAGCCGGTGGGCTCCTGCAGCTCCCAGAGGGACAGGTTGAAGTTGCTGCCCGGAGGGGAGCCCGGATCGAGCGAGGCCGCCGAAGCGGGGACGCCCTGAACGGCCAGCGCACCGACGACCACGGCCGTGGAGCACGCGAGCACCCGGGCCACGCGAATGGTGGACATAATTCTCCTGTGGGGGAGGGAGAGTGAGCGGTTTCTGCCGTGTTCCGGATCACGTTGCCGACCAGTGTGTGTGGTCTGAACCAAAAAGGTCAAGGGATGGACGCTGATTTTCCGGCCCGGAAATGGGAGCTGTCACATAGGTGAACTGTCATTCATCGGACTGAATAAAAATCGGGTGTTTCGGGCGAAATCCCGGCGGCCCGGGGAAAAGCAAAAGGCCCCGCGCTCACCCGGTCGGGGGTGTGCGCGGGGCCCTGCCTTCAGCTTGTGCGGGGCTCAGTCCTCGACCCAGTCGAAGGTCTTGGTCACGGCCTTCTTCCAGTTGCGGTACTCGGACTCGCGCCGGGCCTCGTCCATCGACGGGTCCCACTGCTTGTCCTGCGCCCAGTTGGTGCGGATGTCGTCCTCCGACTCCCAGAAGCCGACGGCCAGCCCGGCGGCGTACGCGGCGCCCAGTGCGGTCGTCTCGGCGACCACCGGCCGGATGACCGGCACGCCGAGGATGTCGGCCTGGAACTGCATCAGCAGTTCGTTCACGACCATGCCGCCGTCGACCTTCAGTGATTTGAGCGGCACGCCGGAGTCGGCGTTCATCGCGTCGATCACCTCACGCGACTGGAACGCCGTGGCCTCCAGCACCGCGCGCGCCAGGTGGCCCTTGTTGACGAACCGGGTGAGCCCGACGATCGCGCCGCGCGCGTCGGAGCGCCAGTACGGCGCGAACAGGCCGGAGAACGCCGGCACGAAGTACGCGCCGCCGTTGTCCTCCACCGTGCGGGCGTACTCCTCGACCTGCGCCGCGTTCGTGAGCAGGCCCAGGTTGTCGCGCAGCCACTGCACCAGCGAACCGGTGACCGCGATGGAGCCCTCCAGCGCGTACACCGTGTCGTTGGAGCCGATCTTGTAACAGACGGTGGTGAGCAGGCCGTTGTCCGACATGACCTTCTCGGTGCCGGTGTTGAGCAGCACGAAGTTGCCGGTGCCGTAGGTGTTCTTGGCCTCGCCGGGGGAGAGGCAGGCCTGGCCGAACGTCGCCGCCTGCTGGTCGCCGAGGATGCCCGCGATCGGCACGCCGGCGAGCGCGCCCCGCTCGCGGACCTTGCCGTACTCCTCCGAAGAAGACCGGATCTCCGGCAGCATCGACAGCGGGATGCCCATCTCGGCGGCGATGCCCTCGTCCCACTGGAGCGTGTCGAGGTCCATCAGCAGGGTGCGCGAGGCGTTGGTCGGGTCGGTGACGTGGATGCCGCCGTCGACCCCGCCGGTCATGTTCCACAGCACCCAGGTGTCCATGTTGCCGAAGATCAGGTCACCGGCTTCGGCCTTCGCGCGGGCGCCTTCGACGTTGTCGAGGATCCACTTGACCTTCGGGCCGGAGAAGTAGGTCGCCAGCGGCAGCCCGACCTTCTGGCGGTACCGCTCCTGGCCGCCGCCGAGTGCGCCCAGCTCGGCGACGATCTTGTCGGTGCGGGTGTCCTGCCAGACGATCGCGTTGTACACCGGCTTGCCGGTGTGGCGGTCCCACACCAGCGCCGTCTCGCGCTGGTTGGTGATGCCGACGGCGGCGATGTCGCTCGGCTTCAGATCGGCCTTCGCCAGCGCGCCCGCGGCGACGGCGCGCGTGTTCTCCCAGATCTCTTCGGCGTTGTGCTCGACCCAGCCCGCCTTGGGGAAGATCTGCTCGTGCTCACGCTGGTCGACGGCGACCACCCGGCCGGAGTGGTCGAAGATCATGCAGCGGGTCGACGTGGTGCCCTGGTCGATCGCGGCTACGTACGAGGTCATAGGTTTCGCTCCGGAAGGCTCGGCGGTCGGGGTCAGGTCAGGTTGTGCACGGCGAGGTACAGCAGCGCGGCCAGCGCGCCGCCGACCAGCGGGCCGAGGACGGGGATCCACGAGTAGCCCCAGTTCCCGTCGCGCTTGTTCTTGATCGGCAGGATGAAGGCGTAGGCGATGCGCGGCCCGAGGTCACGCGCCGGGTTGATGGCGTAGCCGGTCGGCCCGCCGAGCGAGATGCCGATGACCAAGACCACAAAGGACACACCCGCGTAGCCGAGCGCGGAGTTGCCGAAGTTCGGCGTGCCGCCGCTCGTGGCGTACACCGGGCTCAGCAGGATCCACGCGACCAGCACGAAGGTGCCGATGATCTCGGTCACCAGGTTCCACACCTTGTTCGGGATCTGCGGGGCGGTGGAGAAGATGCCCAGCGTCTCGGCGGGCTCGGGGTGGTCGTCGAACTGCAGCTTGTACACCGCCCAGCACAGCACCGCGCCGAGGATGGCGCCGACCATCTGGCCGAGGATGTAATACGGCACGTCGGCCCACGGCGTCTTGCCCGATATGGCGAGCCCGAGGGTGACGGCGGGGTTCAGGTGCGCGCCGCTCGGCGCGGCGATGCTGGCGCCCGCGAACACACCGAAGGCCCAGCCGAAAGTGATGAACAGCGTCCCGGCGCCATGGCCGTTGTTCTTTCGCAGCACGTGGTTGGCCACGACGCCGTTACCCAAGAGGATCAGCACTGCCGTACCCAGCAGCTCCCAGATGAAAATCGCTCCGGCACTCAAGCTCGTTACCTCCACACTGGACACTCTGCGCAGGGTCGATCACTCGGTGCCACGGCATCGTCGCCGACCCAGATCGGCTGGACGCTACCCGTGCGTACAAGATCATTCCAGGCGCCGAGTGCATCAATGTCACCAAGATCTTGGAGGGTTACGCCACACGTGTCACACCGAGGGGAGCGCGCCGTCACCGGGCCGTGCGATGCTGGACTCCGGTAGCACGAGGAGGAGTGACTGGTGACGAGTTCTCAGCACGAAGCCGATCAAACCGCGGCCCGGCTGGGCCCGCTCCGCCGGGAAGAGACCTGGGCTCGCCTCGGCAAGGAGACCTTCGACCTGGTGGTCATAGGCGGCGGCGTGGTCGGTGCCGGAACCGCGCTCGACGCGGCCACCCGCGGCCTGCGAGTGGCGCTGGTCGAGGCCCGCGATCTCGCTTCCGGCACGTCCAGCCGGTCGAGCAAGCTCTTCCACGGCGGGCTGCGGTACCTGGAGCAGCTCGAGTTCGGGCTGGTCCGCGAGGCGCTGCACGAGCGCGAGCTGATGCTGACGAAGCTGGCGCCGCACCTGGTGAAGCCGGTGAGCTTCCTGTACCCGCTGACCCACCGCGTGTGGGAGCGGCCGTACACCGCGGCCGGGCTGCTGATGTACGACACGATGGGCGGCGCCCGGTCGGTGCCCGGGCAGAAGCACCTCACCCGCGCGGGTGCCCTTCGGATGGTTCCGGCGCTGAAGCGCTCGTCGCTGATCGGCGGCATCCGGTACTACGATGCGCAATCCGACGACGCCCGCCACACCATGACCGTCGCCCGCACCGCCGCGCACTACGGCGCCGTCGTGCGCACGTCGACGCAGGTGGTCGGGTTCCTGCACGAGGCCGACCGGATCTCCGGGGTGCGCGTGCGCGACGTCGAGGACGGGCGGGAGACGGAGATCCAGGCCGGCGCGGTGATCAACTGCACCGGTGTGTGGACCGACGAGCTGCAGCGCCTTTCCGGCGGCCGCGGCCGGTTCCGCGTCCGCGCGAGCAAGGGCGTGCACATCGTCGTGCCGCGCGACCGGATCGTCTCGGAGTCGGGGCTGATCCTGCGCACGGAGAAGTCGGTGCTGTTCGTGATCCCGTGGCGCAACCACTGGATCGTCGGCACCACGGACACCGACTGGAACCTCGACCTGGCGCACCCCGCGGCCACGAAGCACGACATCGACTACATCCTCGAGCACGTCAACACGGTGCTGGCCACCCCGCTTTCGCACGACGACATCGAGGGTGTGTACGCCGGGCTCCGGCCGCTGCTGGCGGGGGAGAGCGAGGAGACCTCGAAGCTCTCGCGCGAGCACGCCGTCGCGCGGGTGGCGCCGGGCCTGGTCGCGATCGCGGGCGGCAAGTACACGACGTACCGGGTGATGGCGGCCGACGCCGTCGACGCCGCCGTGGTGGACCTGCCCGGCCGCCCGCCGTCGTCCATCACGGACAAGGTGCCGCTGATCGGCGCCGACGGCTACCACGCGCTGGTCAACCAGGCCGACCACCTGGCCTCCGAGCACGGGCTGCACCCGTACCGCGTGCGGCACCTGCTCGACCGCTACGGCTCGCTGGTGCACGAGGTGCTGGCCCTGGCCGACGGACGGCCGGAGCTGCTCAAGCCGATCGAGTCGGCGCCGGACTACCTCGGCGTCGAGGTCGTGTACGCGGCCACCCACGAGGGCGCGCTGCACCTCGAGGACGTGCTCGCCCGCCGCACGCGCATCTCCATCGAGTACGCCCACCGCGGCGTCGACTGCGCGAAGCAGGTCGCGCAGCTGGTCGGCGAGGTGCTCGGCTGGTCGGCGGAGACGGTCGAGCGCGAGGTCGAGGTCTACACCGCGCGCGTGCAGGCCGAGAAGGAGTCGCAGTCGCAGGCCACGGACGATCTGGCGGACGCCCTGCGCGCCGCCGCGCCCGAGGCCCGGGCGGGCATCATCGAGCCCGTCAGTTAGCCGGCCCGGCCCCCAGAGCTGATGCAGCGGATGACGCTTTCCCCGCGCTGAGCGAGGCCGAAGCGTCATCCGCTGCGTTCGTCCGAGCCGGGCGGAGCGGTGCGGGCGGAGCCGGGCGGAGCGGCGTCAGGCCTTGCGGATCCAGCGGATCAGGGGCTCGCCGGACGGCGACGGGTCGCGTTCCGGCCCGACGAGCGTGAAGCCGCACCGGGCCGCGATGGCCGCGGAGGCGACGTTGCTCTCCTCGTACCGGTAGCTGATCTCCTGGAGGCCGAGCCCGCCGAAGCCGTAACGCAGGGCCGCGGCGAGCGCCGTCGCCGCGATGCCCTTGCCTCGCTCGTCAGGGTGAGTCCAGACGGACGCTTCGGCGGTGTCGAAGGTGAGGTCCAGCTCGCGCAGCCCGACCTCGCCGAGCAGCCGCCCGGTCGTCGGCTCCGCGACGGCCCAAGAACAGCGCTCGTCGCACGCCCACTGCGCGGCGCGCAGCGCGATGTACTCGGTGGCTTCGTCGAGCGTCCGCAGCCGGTAGTTCAGCACGTACCGCCGGTGCGCCGGGTCGGCGAAGGCCTCCATCAACGCGGTCCGGTCGTCGAGGTGCCGGTCCGCCCGCAGCTGGCGCAGGTAGTACGCGCCCGCGTTGATCTCCACGGGTTCCACGCCACCAGCGTAACCGCGCGCGAGCGGTCAGAGGAGATCCCGCCGGTAGGCCTCGGCCACCGCGGCGGCGCGGTCGTTCACGCCGAGCTTCGCGTACGCGTGCAGCAGATGGGTTTTCACGCTCGCCTCGCTGACGAACAGCCGGCGCGCGGCCGCCGCGTTGGTCGAGCCCTCCGCGACCAGGCGCAGGACTTCCAGCTCCCGCGGCGTCAGGTCTTTCGCCGGGGTCCGGCGCAGCGGGGCCATCAGCCGGGCCGCGACGCTCGGCGCGAGCACGGACTCGCCGCGGGCGGCCGCGCGGACGGCCCGCAGCAGGTCCGCCACCGGCGCGTCCTTCAGCAGGTAACCGGTCGCGCCGGCCTCGATGGCGGGCAGCACGTCGGAATCGGAGTCGTACGTCGTGAGCACCAGCACCCGCACCGCCGGATGCTCGACCGCCAGCCGCCGGATCGCGCCGACGCCGTCGAGCTCCGGCATCCGCAGGTCCATCAGGACCACGTCGGGATGGTGGCGCGCGACGAAGGCCAGCGCCTCGGCGCCGGTGGCGGCCTCGCCGGCCACCTCGATGTCGGGCTCGCCCTGGAGCGCGCCGCGCAGGCCGTCGCGGACTACCGGGTGGTCGTCGGTGAGCAGGACGCGGATCACGGGTCTTTCACCAGGGGGATCGCCGGGACCTGCACGTTCACCGCGGTGCCCTCGCCGGGCGCGGACTCGATCGCCAGCGTGCCCGCGACCCGCTGCACGCGCTGGCGCATCGCCTGGAGGCCGAAGCCCGTGCCGTCGCCGCGGGCGGGTTCGCCGGGGGTGAAGCCGGTGCCGTCGTCGCGGACGTCGAGCAGCACCACGTCGTCGGCGTAGGTCAGCGTGACGCCGATCCGCGACGCCCGCGCGTGTTTTTCCGCATTTGCCAAGGCTTCCTGCGCGACGCGGTACAGCGTCACTTCAAGCTCCGGCAGCAGCGGGCGCGCTTCGCCGGAGGTTTCCGCCGCTACAGCAACACCGGAGGTATCCGTGACGCGCCGCGCCAGGTCCGCCAGCGCCTCCGGCAGCCGCGAGTCCGCGAGGGGTTCGGGCCGCAGGGCCTGCACGGCGCGGCGCGCCTCGGTGAGACTGTCCTTCGCCAGCGTGTGGACCTGGGTCAGATGCCGTTCCCGCGAGGCTTCGGAGGGGGCTCGGCCGGCAGCCTGAAGCTGGGTGACGATGCCGGTGAGGCCCTGCGCCAGGGTGTCGTGGATTTCGCGCGCCATCCGCTGGCGCTCGTCGAGCACGCCGGCCTCGCGCGCTTGGGTCAGCAGCTGGGCGTGGAGACCGGCGTTCTCCTCCAGCGCGGTTTCCAGCCGGGCGTTGGACTTGGCCAGTTCGGCGTTGGCGCGCTTGCGTTTGTCGTTCTCCACGCCCACGAACCAGGCGACGAAGAGCATCGGGCCGATCACCGACACCACGACCACCCAGGCCGGTGTGCTGGCGTCCGGGCCCCAGCCGCCGCGGGCCATCATCGGGACCATCGCCGTGGCGGTGACCGCGAAGATGCTCCACCGGGCGGTGAAGATCGAGAAGGCGATCGGGTAGCCGACGGACGCGAAGGCGGTGAACGTCTCCACCCGCGAGCCCAGCACCCAGGCCCCGGCGAGCAGGCCGAGGAAGAACAGCGCAGGGAGCCACGGCCGCCGATACCGGCGGGGGAACAGCGGGACGATGCCGAGGATCCACACGGCGTTGACCGCGACGAAAACCAGGGTGAGCCGCCACTGGGCGGGGTCGCCGTGCGGCAGCGCGGCGGCGATGATCGTGCAGATGCCGAGCCCGGTCAGGCCCACCCCGGCGAGGATCCGCCCGCCGAGCCGTTCGGCCCGCGGGTCTACCTCGCCCGGCCGGAGACCCATCATGAACCGATTCTCGCAGGCTCGGGCGCGCACGGGAGTCCGTCGATCGTCCGCGGCATCCACCGATCGGTGGATCAGCGCCGTCGCCAGCCGGTGATGAGCAGAATGGCCAGCGGCAGCGCGAAAACCAGGATCAGCCGGCCGCGCGAGAGCACGAAGACCGCGATGGCCAGCACCACGGCGATCGGCACCGCGCTGCGCAGCGCCCACCGCGTCAGCGCGCTCTCACCCACGGGGCGGCCCGGCGCCGGCGCGACGCTGTCCCGCGTCGTGGTCAGCAGCGCGCTCGGCCGCGGCGACGGCAGGTCGTCGAACAGGGGCAGCAGGTCGCTGACTCGTTTCGCAGCCGTCACCTTCGCCGAGCGGGTGCCGTACTCGTCGAAGTCGAGCCGCCCGGTGCGGACGTGCTCGCTGAGGACGTCGAGCGCGTCCTGCCGCTCGTCGTCGCTCAGCCGCATGTCGGTCACGGTGGTCCTCAGCGGTCGAACCGGCGCTGGCGACGGAACTCGTCGCGCATCTCACGACGCCGGTCGCGGTGGTCGAGCCGGTGCTCGCGGTGGTCCATCCGGCGGTCGTCACGGTCCCGGTGGTCGTGGTCCGAGCCGTGGCCCCACAGCGCCCGGCCGAAGATGGTGAACGCGATCGGCAGGGCGATCATCGGCCAGGGGGCGACCACGCCGGTCGAGATGAGCACGATGGCCACCAGCCAGGCCAGCGGCACGATCGAGGCGGCCAGCCGCTGACCGCCGGACCAGCCCCGCGGCGCGGCCACGGCGGTCGACGGCTCCGGCCGGGGAGCCGGGGCCGGGTCCGCCGGTGGCGCCGCGGCGGCCGCGGCCGCGCCGTACGCCGGGTGCGGCTGGGGCAGGTCGGCGAACAGCTCGCCCAGCTCGCCCCGGGTCTTCGCCGCGGTGATCCGGGCCGAGCGCTCGCCGTACTCGTCGATGTCGATCCGCCCGGCGGTCATGTGATCGCCGAGCGCGCTCAGTGCGGATTCCCGCTCCTGGTCGCTGATCCGCAGCTGCGGAGACGGAACCTCTGTCACGTCATCGATGGTAGGCCGCCGAAGGCCCGCGGACCCACGACATTCGGCACAACTTCAGTCCTTGAGCTCCAGCAGTGACGTTCCCTGGGTCACGGCGGCGCCGACCTCGACCGAAAGCCCGGTGACGGTGCCCGCTTTGTGTGCGGTGACCGGGTTTTCCATCTTCATCGCCTCGAGCACCACGATCAGCTCGCCGGCCTCGACCCGCTGGCCCTCTTCGACGGCGATCTTGACGATCGTGCCCTGCATCGGCGCCGTCACCGCGTCACCACTCACGGTCGCCTTCGCGCCGCCCGCACGCTTGCGCGGCTTGGCCTTCGTCGCCGTGGCCGCGCCGCCTTCGAGGGCGAAGCCGCCCGGCAGCGAGACTTCCAGCCGCCGTCCGCCGACCTCGACGACGACGTTCTGCCGCGGCGCCTCTTCTTCGGCGTCGGCCTCGGGCGCGGTGAACGGCTCGATCCGGTTGTCGAACTCGGTCTCGATCCAGTCGGTGTAGACGCCGAAGCCGTTCTCGTCGCCGATGAACGCCGGGTGGTCCACGATCACGCGGTCGAACGGCAGCACGGTCGCCATTCCCTCGACGACCATCTCGGCCAGCGCCCGGCGGCTGCGCTCCAGCGCGTTGGCCCGGTCGGAGCCGGTGACGATCAGCTTGGCCAGCATCGAGTCGAACTGGCCGCCGATCACGCTGCCGGACTCCACCCCGGAGTCGACGCGCACGCCGGGTCCGCTCGGCGTGACGAACTTCGTCACGGTGCCCGGCGCGGGCAGGAAGCCGCGCCCGGCGTCTTCGCCGTTGATCCGGAACTCGATGGAATGGCCGCGCGGCGTGGGGTCTTCGGTGATCCGCAGCTTCTCGCCGCGCGCGATGCGGAACATCTCGCGCACCAGGTCCAGCCCGGTCGTCTCCTCCGAGACGGGGTGCTCCACCTGCAGCCGGGTGTTCACCTCGAGGAACGAGATGGTGCCGTCGGTGGCCACCAGGTACTCGACCGTGCCGGCGCCGTAGTAGCCGGCCTCCTGGCAGATCGCCTTGGCCGAGGAGTGGATCCGGGCCCGCTGCTCGTCGGTCAGGTACGGCGCGGGCGCCTCCTCGACCAGCTTCTGGTGGCGGCGCTGCAACGAGCAGTCGCGCGTGCCGACCACGATGGCGTTGCCGTGCTGGTCGGCCAGCACCTGCGCCTCGACGTGCCGCGGCTTGTCCAGGTAGCGCTCCACAAAGCACTCACCACGCCCGAACGCGGCGACCGCCTCACGCGTGGCGGACTCGAACAGCTCGGGGATCTCTTCGCGCGTGCGCGCCACCTTGAGGCCGCGCCCGCCGCCGCCGAACGCGGCCTTGATCGCCACGGGCAGGCCGTGCTCGTCGGCGAACGCGAGGATCTCGCCGGCGTCCTTCACCGGCTCCTTGGTGCCGGGCACCAGCGGGGCGCCGGCGCGCATCGCGATGTGCCGCGCCGTCACCTTGTCGCCGAGGTCGCGAATGGACTGCGGGCTCGGCCCGATCCAGGTGAGGCCCGCGTCGAGCACCGCCTGGGCGAATTCGGCGTTCTCGGAAAGGAAGCCGTATCCCGGGTGGACGGAGTCCGCGCCGGCGCGCTTCGCCACGTCGAGCAGCTTGTCGATGGACAGGTAGCTCTCCGCGGCCGTGGTGCCGCCGAGCGCGAAGGCTTCGTCGGCCAGGCGCACATGCGGGGCGTCACGGTCCGGGTCGGCGTACACGGCGACACTCGTCAGCCCCGCGTCCTTCGCCGCCCGGATCACGCGGACCGCGATCTCACCCCGGTTGGCGACCAGGACCCTGGTCACCGGACCGCCCGTGCTCGCGACGTCCTGCTCGCTCACCCCGTACCTCCCCGTGTGTCACGTCAGCTCCGCTGCTGGTAATCCGGGAGTCTACGGACCGCCGCATCCGCCGGGATGAGAGCTGGACCACCTCCTTCCGGTTATACCCGCGCCCGGTGGCGCAGCTCGACCGGGAGCTCGGAGTCGAGCACGATCACGTCGTAGGGGTTGACCTGGTGGATCCGCGGCAGGTGCTCGGTGTTGACCATGATCCACGGCTGGTGCTCGCCGCAGCAGTCGACCAGCCGGTCGAGCGCGGTGAAGGCGACCAGCGCCACCCGTCCGTCCGGGGTTCGGCGCAGCTCGACGTTGGCGCCGGTGCCGCCGTCGGTGGTGGCCGACACCGGGCCGGTCGGGAGGTACAGGGCCGGGGGCAGGTTGGGGTTCGTCACGGGGACAACATAGACGGCCACTCAGCGCAAGGTCGCCTACAGTCTCGGATATGGGGACTTCGCTCAAGCGGGCACCACGATCGGCGCTGCTCACCGCGCTGCTCGCGGCCTTGGTGACAGCGGCGGCGCTCGTCGCCGTTGTCGTCTTGCGCTCGCCGCCTTCGCAGGACGGGGCTCCGGGCACAGCGCCGGTCGCCGCTCCGGGGACGGACCAGCCGACGGCCACGACCTGTGGCTCGGGGCCGTGCCGTGAGCTGGCAGCGATGACCGTCGGCGGCACCCCGGTCTCGTTGCTGGCCGACGCCACCGGCGGCTGGGGCCACGTGCGCGTCGGAGCGAAGCCGGACACCGAGTTCGAGCTGGCGATCTCCGGGATGGGCGCGAAGCTCGCGGCGAACTCGCTCCAGTGCATCGCCGGGACCACGTCCGCCTGCCTCGTGCGCGGCACCGTCAGCGGCGGCGCTTTCGGCGAGCTGCTGATCGAGTCGAACGGCGTCTGGCGCGACTTCGGCCAGCCCTACTTCGCCGACGCCGGCACGCTTTCCCTCGACGACGTCGACCAGGACGGCCGCCCGGACCTGGTCCTCGTCCGCCACGAGTGCCCCGGCTCGACCCCGGGCACGCCGACCTGCCAGGCCGCGCCCGTGCTCGCCGAGGTCTACCAGCTGAGCGGCGACATCCTCGGCTGCACGCGGAAGGTGACGTCGCCTTCGCAGCTGCGCGGCTGGCCCGAGGTCCAGGTGCGGCGCAGCGAGCTTTCCACCTGCCCCTCCTCGTGAGTGGCTATGCCGGTTCTAACCGGCATAGCCACTCACGAGCCTTTTAGGCCGGGGCAGGGACTTTCGCTTCCGGCTGGGAGGCCTGGGGACGTTCGGCCGGGGCGTTGAGCACCTCGTCGTCCAGCAGGCCCTCGCTGCGCGCCACCACCGTCGGGACCACGATCTGGCCCGCGACGTTCGTGGCTGTGCGCATCATGTCCATGATCGGGTTCACCGAGTAGATCAGCGCGATGCCGAGCGCGACCTGCTTGGCGTCCAGGCCGATGAACGCGGTGGTCAGGGTGAGCGCGGTCAGCCAGCCGGTGGTGCCGGCCGTGGCCAGCGCGCCGAGGACCGCGACCGCGACGATGCCCGCGTACTGCCCGAAGCTCAGCTGCACCCCGGCCAGGTTCGCGATGAAAATGGCGCCGATGGCCGGGAAAACGGCCGCGCAACCGTCCATTTTGGTCGCACTGCCGAGCGGGGTGGCGAACGCCGCGTAGGCCGGGTCGACCCCGAGGCTCACCGCGGACTGGCGGGTCAGCGGCAGCGTCGCGGACGAGGACTGCGAGGCGAACGCGAACTGGATCGCCGTGCCCGCCTTGGCGAAGAACTTCACCGGGCTGACCTTCGCGACGAACCGCAGCAGGATCGGGTAGACGACGAACAGGACCACCAGGCAGCCCGCGTAGACCGCGAGCGTGGCCGAGAGCAGCGGGCGGAACAGCGCGTCGCCGTAGTTCGACACCGCCGCGCCGATCAGGCCGAGGATGCCGAGCGGGGCGAGCCGGACGATCCAGCCGAGGTAGCGCTGGACGATTTCGAAGACGCTGGTGGTGAAGTCCACGAACGGCTTCGCGCGGTCACCCAGGCTGTACGCCGCGGCGCCGATCAGCACGGCGAGGAAGAGCACCTGCAGCGTGTTGCCGTCGGCGAAGGCGGAGAAGAAGTTCTTCGGCAGCAGGCCGTTCACGAACGCGTCCCACGAACCCCAGCTGCTCACGCTCTTCGTGGCCTTGTCGGCGTTTTGCGCCGTGGCGGCGACCCCGGCGCCCAGCCCGCCCGAGCCCGGGTCGAACAGCCGTCCGGCGGCGATGCCGATGAGCGAGGCGATCAGCGACGTGATGGCGAACCACAGCACCGTCTTGCCGCCGAGCCGGGCGGCCGTCCGTCCGCCGCCGAGTTTGCGCAGGCTGGTGATGCCGACGACGATCGCGGTGAAGACCAGCGGGATCACCGCGATCTGCAGCAGCGTGGTGAAGATCGTGCCGATCTGGTCCAGCAGGTCGGTCAGCCAGCCGGCGCCCGTCGTCCGCGCGAGGATGCCGACAGCGGCTCCGACGACAAGCGAGCCGAGTACCGCAGCCGCGAAGACACGCGGTCGCGTGTAGGTCCGGACGAAGGACACGAGGCCACCCCCAGGGGTCGAAAGTTCCCGTTGGGCCCGGTTTGGGCCCTCGTGAACTCTTCCTGGTCACTCGTTCGGGTGACAGTGCTCTCAGAATGTGGACGTCCGCCAGAGATCCACGACACTCACGCCGACCTCGCCCAGTAACCGGCGCACCAGCGGCAGGCTGAGGCCGATCACGCTCGACGGGTCGCCCTCGATGCCCTCGACGAACCAGCCGCCCAGTGCGTCGAGGGTGAAGGCGCCCGCGACCTGCAGTGGCTCGCCGGTGGCGATGTAGGCCTCGATCTCCTCTTCGGTCGGGCGTCCGAAGTGGACGGTCGTGCGCCGGGTGCCGGCGGCCTCCTTGACGCGCCGGCCGCCGTCGATGCGGATCAGGGCGTGCCCGGTGAGCAGCTCGCCGGACCGTCCGGCCATGTCCGCCCAGCGTCGCCGGGCGACCTCGGGCGTACCGGGCTTGCCGACCATCTCGCCGCCGATCGACAGCATCGAGTCACAGGCGACGATCACCGAGTCGGCATGGGTGCCGGCGACGGTTTCGTAGACGGCCTCGGCCTTCGCTTTGGCCAGCGCCGTGACCAGTTCGTCGGGCGCGGGATCGGTGAGCGCGGCGGCCACCGCGTCCTCGTCGACACCGGACACGACAACGCTCGGGTCGAGACCGGCGCTGCGCAGCAGCATGAGGCGGGCGGGGGACTGGGAAGCGAGAACGAGGCGCACGGCAGGAAAGTTACCGCCCACCCCCGCTGATACCGAATTGTGACCCGCGACACTCGATCGTGGAGTTAGTTTGTTGTTGCTCGCAACATATCTGTTTGAGGGCTCCCGGAGGGAAAACGATGCCACACCTCCGCACCAGACGCGTACGACCATCTTCGACGGCGTCACCGCTGACGCCGGGAAGGGCACGACGGTGACCTATGACAGTGCGGGTGACGGAATCGGCTCGTCCCACCAGGTCGCGGTCGCTGTGGTGGGCAAAGCTCCGCACACCGAAGGGCGGCGTGCCCGACCCAGCGGTGGCTGCCTCGGCGCCGAAGACTTCAGCACCTTCACGAAGCTGACGGCTGGTTGGGCTCGCTCTGGCGCTGGCGGGCTTGGCAACGCTCGGTCTCGCTTCGCTGCTCGCTCCATGGCTCTCTCCACGGCTGACGGACCTGGCTTCACGTGGTCCACGGTCGACCGGCCCGGCCGCGCCTGGCGTCGCGGCGCGGTGTTGAGGCCCGGTCGCGCTTGGCTGGGTGGCGCGGCCCAGAGACCCGGCAGCGCTCGTTCGGCTCGGGTGGTTGCGGCGTTGTGCAGTCGCTATTGACCTTTCTCCCGCGGTAAAGCGTGACGGCCCCCGGCTCTGGCTCCCGCACCAGGGTCCGGGGCCGTCACGTGTTTTGCGGGGCGAGCTGGTGGGGGCGGGTCAGGCCGCCGCGGGGGCTTCGGAACCCGTGGGGGCGGGGGATTGGGGACGGGGAGGTGTGGCGCGGCGCATGACTGCTGCCGCGGCGACGCCCAGGATTAGGACGGCGATCGGCAGGATCAGGGTCGTGCGGGCGGCGTCGGTGAGTCCATTGTGGACGGCCTCGGTGGCGAGGCGGCCGGCTTGGGCGGCGAGGTCCGCGGGCAGGCCCGGGATCGGCGCGGGGCCCGAGGACGAGCCGAACTCGCCGGTGGACGCCGCGGCGTGCGCGATGCCCTCGGCGAAAGGCGCGCGGTACGGCTCCGGGAGCTGGGCCGCGGCGGTGGTCGCCTCGTCGGCGATCGACGCGCTGATCCGGGCCTGAAGCAGCACGCCGATGGCCGCGCTGCCCAGCACGCCGCCGACCTGGCGGGCGGTGTTGAAGATGCCCGAGGCCGTGCCCGCGAGCCGGGGCTCGACCGCGCTCATCGTCAGGTTGCTCATCGGCGAGAAGATGCAGCCGATGCCGAGGCCGCACACCAGCAGCGCCGGGATCAGCGCCCACGGGCTCGTGTCCGGCCGGGCCTGCAGCGCGATGATGCCGATGCCCAGCGCGAGCAGCGAAAGCCCCGCCATCACCAGGTACTTGCCGTTGACCTTGTCCGACGCGCGTCCCACGAACGGCGCCAAGATCCCCGAAACCAGCGACATCGGCGCGGTCAGCGCGCCGGCCAGCGTCGGGCTCAGGCCGAGCACCGTCTGGATGTAGATGATCAGCGGCAGGAACATGCCGGTCATCGTGAAGCCGACGGTGGTCGCGGTCAGGGTGCCCGCGGAGAAGTTCCGGTTCGCGAACACGTTCAGCGGCACCAGCGGTTCCTTGCGGTTGAACCGTTGCCACAGCACGAACGCGATCAGCAGCAGCACCCCCGCGCCGATGATCTCGAACACGGTGATGCCCCCGAACGCGGTGCCCCAGTCGTACTGCTGGCCGTTCTGCACGCCGAAGACGACGAGGAACAGCCCGGCCGCCGAGAGCAGGATCCCGAGCACGTCGAACGAGTGCGAGTGCTTCGGCTGCCAGTCCGGCACCAGCACCAGGACCAGCACGATCGCGATGACGCCGATCGGCACGTTGACGTAGAAGATCCACTCCCAGCCGAAGTGGTCCACCAGCACGCCGCCCAGCAGCGGGCCGGCGATCGTGGCCAGGCCGGCGACGCCGCCCCACATGCCCATGGCCGGGCCGCGCTTGGCCGGCGGGAACAGGTGCGTGATGAACGCCAGGGTCTGCGGCGTCATCAGCGCCGCGCCGAGGCCCTGCACCGCGCGGGCGGTGATCAGCATTTCGACGTTGCCGGACATGGCGCACCACAGCGAGGCGCCGGTGAACACCACGAGCCCGGCGAGGAAAACCCGCTTCGGCCCGAAGCGGTCGCCGAGCCGGCTGGTGAACAGCATCGGCACCGCGTAGGTGAGCAGGTAGACGCTGATCACCCAGACGACCGCGTTCAGCCCCGAGTTGAGCTCCCGCAACATGTTGGGGATCGCGATGGACACGATGGTGGTGTCCAGCAGGATCATGAAGAAGCCGAGGCACAGTGCGCTGAGCGCGGCCCAGGGATTAGCTTGTCTTGCGTTCATGACTTTCCTTGGTGACGAGGCTGAGCGGGGTTTCGGTGTCCTGGAACCGGATGCGGCCCGAGGAGAGGTCGGCGAGCAGCTGCTCGGCCCACTCGAGCTCGAAGGCCCGCTGGGCGGCGAGGTAGCGGAAGTCGAGCCAGTAGATCTCCGGTGTGCCGTCGGTCGAGAGGCGCTTGAGGATCACCTGGTCGGCGGCGACGCCGGCCCGCAGCTTGTTGAGGCGGTGCTCCAGCTCCACCAGCGCGATGTCCGGGCCAAGGTCGTCGATCACCGCCAGCCCGCTGAGGAACTGCGGGTACTCCTGCACGACGTCGCCGAGCATCTCGCGGGCCCGCTGCTGGAAGGCGTCCTTGCCCTCGGCGGTCATCGCATACACCGTCCGCTCCGGGCGTCGCCCGTCGCGCTGGGTGTTGACGACCTCGACGAATCCGTTCTGCTGCAGGCGTTCCACGGTGTGGTAGAGCGAGCCGGCCTTGAGCTTGACCCGGTTGTCGACGTACCGCTCGCGCATCAGCTGCGCCATCTCGTACGGGTGCATCGGATTTTCGTGCAGCAGCTCCAGCACAGCGACGCCCAGCGGGGTCAGTTTCGCTGCGGCCATGCTCAGTGATCCTTTCGGGTGATCCTTGTCGGTTATTCCGTGTGGACTATACGGCTTCGGGTAACGGGGGTCCAGGGGGGTCTGCCCTGGTGAGCGCCCTGTCGCTGTCCGTGAGGCCAGCCGGTGATGATGGGATTGAGGGTACGAGGGGGGACCGACAAAAACGGATCGCCGACTAAGTGGGGCCGGGGGAGCTTCGCGGTGATCAAGGGCCGGTGTCGGTCGGGGTGGCGCAGAAAACCCCGCCGCGGCCCAGGCGGCGACGGCGGGGTTTCCCTGAACCAGCCCGGGAATCACCCCGGAACCAGCTCGTGAGGACAGTCAGTCGACGGAGCTGGTGGCCTCCGCGACCTGCCGGGTCCGGCGTCCGCGCAGGGAGTACCAGCCCGCGATGCCCGTGCCGAGCGTCAGGGCGGCGGCGCTCAGGCCCAGTGACCAATGCACGCCCACCGCTGCGCCGAGCAGGCCGACGGTGAAGCCACTGCCCGCGCGCAGGCCGTTCGCGGAGACGTTGTAGACGCCGATGACCCGGCCGCGGTCGGCGGGTTTCGCGAGCAGCTGCACGACGGTCTGGCCGATGGACATCGACGCCAGGTTGGCCACGCCGCCGATGACCAGCAGGGCCAGCGCGATCGGATAGCTGGCCGTCATCGCGAAGAACAGGCTCGAGACGCCGTAGATCGCGGTGCTCACCACGGCCGCGCGCACGCTCGGTTTGATCTTGCCGGTCGCTTCGAGCAGGATTCCGCCGATCACGCCGCCGGCGCCGTTCGCGAAGAGCAGGACGCCGTAGGCCGTGCCCGCGCTGCCCGCGCCGAGGTCCTGGGCGAAGATCGGCATCGAGCTCTGCAGCGAGGCGCCGACGAAAAACGCGCCGAGGCCCGCGAGCACGATCATGCCGATCATGGTCGGGTCGGCCCGGACCTCCCGCAGCACCCGGATCGAGTCGAGCAGGCCGACGCGCTGGCGCGGCTTGATGCCGCCGTCGCGGGTGTGCCCGGTGAACTTGGTGCGGAACAAGAAGATCGTCAGCGGCAGGTAGAACGCGACGTTCGCGAAGATCCCGGCCACCGGCCCCAATCCGAGCAGCAGCGCCGAGCCGACCACGGGGCCGAACAGGATGCCGAGGCTGCGGAAGGTGGCGTTGAGCCGGACCGCGCTCGGCAGTTCCTCCGGGCCGACGAAGTCGTGCAGCATCAGCTGTTCGCCCGGGCCCCAGACCGCGCCCGCGCAGCCGTGCAGCACCAGCAGCACGCAGGCTTCCCACACTTGGAGCGAGTCGGTCAGGAACAGCACGCCCCAGGTGACCGAGACGGCCATGAACAGCACCTGCGCCGCCTGGATGATCCGGCGGCAGTCGTGCCGGTCGGCCAGCGAGCCGAAGTACACCGAGAACAGCAGGAACGGCACCCAGTGGCTGATCACCTCGAACCCGGCGAGCGCGGGCGAGTGGAACTTCTCCCACAGCACCCAATAAGTGATGACGTGCTCGATGTTGTCGGCCATCATCGCCAGCGCGGTGCCGAACAGGTACGGGCGGCAGTCCTTGTTGTAGAGCGCGGCGAATTTACGCGGCCGCGGTCCCGGCGCCGTTGCTGCCTCAACGGCCTCGGGCACGTGTCCGGGCACGCCGCAGGCGACACACACAGTTACCCCCTTTGCCGGCGCTGGACGCCGGATTGTCTTTCCCCGGGGAAACGCTAGACGCAACGTTGCGTCTTGTCTAGAAGTCGCTAGACTTCCGCGGCGTGGGAGAGATCACGGTGGCGGACGACCAGGCGCGCCGGCATCACGGCAACCGGCACGGGCGCAGCGAGCAGGCCCGTGAGGCGGTGCTCAACGCGGCCGACGACCTGCTGGTGGAGCACGGGTTCGCGGGCCTGACCATGGAGAAGATCGCGGTACGGGCCGGGGTCGCGAAACAGACCATCTACCGCTGGTGGCCGTCCAAAGTGGACGTCCTGTTGGACGCGCTCGGCGACGACCTGGCGCAGGAGCTGACCCCGCCGGACCACGGAGACCTCCGCCGCGACCTGCGGGAGCACCTCGCCGCCGTCGCGGAGTTCCTGACCACGGCGCACGCGGGGGCGGTGCTGCGGGCCCTGCTCGGCCAGGCCCAGCACGATCCGGAGCTGGCCACCCGGCTGCGCGCCGGGCATCTGCTCGACCAGCGGGCGCGCGACCGGCTGCCCTTCGAACGCGCGGTGGCGCGCGGCGAGCTGGCCGCCGGAACCGATCTGGACGACGCGGTGGAACGGCTGGTCGGGCCGGTCCACTACCGCGTGCTGGTGACTGGGGATGCGGTGCCGCGGTCGTTTACCGATGCACTGGTGGACCGGGTGACTCGTGAGTGTTTGTGACGGTTAGAACCGGCATGAACACTCACGAGTCAGCGTGGCGGCGGCGGTCAGCGGGGCAGCGCCGAAGCGCGCCAAGCCCCTTCCCCAGGGTGAAGCGGGGCGCGAAGCTGCGCAGCCCGGTCACCCCACCACGACGTCCGCCGAGCCGGGCCAGGTGAAGCGGCCGCGGACGAGGCAGCCGCAGCCGCCACGACGGCCGTGAGCGCCGCGAGTTCCGCGTCGTCCGGGTGGCCGCGGACGACGCGCAGCAGCGGGCGGGCGTCGGTCATCGGGGGCTCCTCACAGGGGGATGTTGCCGTGCTTCTTCGGCGGCAGGGTCTCGCGCTTGTTCCGCAGCAGCGAGAGCGCCTTCGCCACATGGCCGCGGGTGTGCGCGGGCACGATGACCGAGTCGACGTAACCGCGTTCGGCCGCGGCGTACGGGTTCAGGAGCGTGTCCTCGTACTCCTGGATCAGCTCGGCGCGGAGAGCGTCGACATCGCGCCCCTCGGCCGCGGCGTTCGCCAGGGTCTTGCGGTGCACGATGTTCGCCGCTCCCTGCGCGCCCATCACGGCGACCTGCGCGGTCGGCCAGGCCAGGTTGACGTCGGCGCCGAGGTGCTTCGAGCCCATCACGTCGTACGCGCCGCCGTACGCCTTGCGCGTGATGACGGTGATCAGCGGGACCGTCGCCTCCGCGTACGCGTAGATCAGCTTCGCGCCGCGGCGGATGATGCCGTTCCACTCCTGGTCGGTGCCGGGCAGGAAGCCGGGCACGTCGACGAAGGTGAGCACCGGGATGTTGAACGCGTCGCAGGTCCGCACGAACCGCGCCGCCTTCTCCGACGCCGCGATGTCCAGGCAGCCCGCGAACTGCGTGGGCTGGTTCGCGACCACGCCGACGCTGCGGCCGTCCACCCGGCCGAAGCCGACCAGGATGTTGGGCGCGAACAGCTCGTGGACCTCGAGGAACTCGCCGTCGTCCAGCACGCGCGTGACGACCTCGTGCATGTCGTACGGGGTGTTCGGCGAGTCCGGGATGATCGTGTCCAGCTCGCGGTCGGCGTCGGTCACGTTGTCGAAGAACCCGGCCGGCGCGTCGCCCGGCTCGAAGACCGGCGCCTCGGACAGGTTGTTCTGCGGCAGGTACGAGAGCAGCTCCTTGACGTACGCGATCGCGTCCTCGTCGTCGGAGCCCAGGTAGTGCGCGACGCCGGACTTGGTGTTGTGCGTGCGCCCGCCGCCCAGCTCCTCGAAGGTCACGTCCTCGCCGGTCACGGTCTTGACCACGTCCGGGCCGGTGATGAACATCTGCGAGGTCTCGTCCACCATCACGACGAAGTCGGTCAGCGCGGGGGAGTAGACGTGCCCGCCCGCGTTCGCGCCCATGATCAGCGAGATCTGCGGGATCACGCCCGAGGCCAGGGTGTTGCGGCGGAAGATCTCGCCGTAGAGACCGAGCGAGACGACGCCCTCCTGGATGCGCGCGCCGCCGCCCTCGTTGATGCCGATGATCGGCTGGCCGGTCTTGATCGCCAGGTCCATCACCTTGACGATCTTCTCGCCGTAGACCTCGCCGAGCGCGCCGCCGAAGACGGTGACGTCCTGGGAGAACACGCACACACCACGGCCGTCGACGGTGCCGTAGCCGGTCACCACGCCGTCGCCGTACGGGCGGTTCTTCTCCAGCCCGAAGTTCGTCGAACGGTGTCGCGCCAGCTCGTCGAGTTCGACGAACGAGCCCTCGTCGAGCAGCAGGTCGATCCGCTCGCGCGCCGTTTTCTTGCCCTTGGCGTGCTGCTTCTCGATCGCGCGCTCGGATCCGGCGTGGACCGCTTCGTCGTACCGGCGATAGAGGTCCGCGAGCTTGCCGGCCGTCGTGTGGATGTCCGGTTCTTCCTCGGGCGGGGTCCCGAGCGGCTGCGTCGCACTGCTCATGGATCCGCAGCCTAGCTACTGCCGGGTCGCCACGCGTGTGGCGTAGGCCTCGTCCCGGCCTAAGCTGGCGGCGTGCCGTTCGCCGTTCGCCCGATCGGGCCCGCCGACCTGTCCGCCTGCCTCGACCTGGCCGCCGCCCGCGGCTGGCCGCGCGATTCGCGCAAGTGGTCCGTGGTGCTCGACGTCGGCCGCGGGTTCGGCGTCGACGCCCCGGACGGAGGCCTGGCCGCCACGGTCGTGCTCACCAAGACCGGTCCGCTCGCGTCGATCTCGATGATGGTGGTCGCGTCCCGCTTCGAACGCCAGGGCCTCGGCCGGCGGCTGATGACCGACGCGCTGGCCGAGTCCGGCGAAGCGGTCGTGACCCTGCACGCCACGGAGGCCGGCCGTCCGCTGTACGAGTCCATGGGCTTCATCGCCGACGGCGGCTGCCGGGGTCACGTCGGGTCCCTCGCCGACGACGGTGGCCCGGCGTCCCGGCCGATCGCGCCGCCCGACCTGACCCGCGTGTACGAGCTGGACGCCGAGGCCATGGGCTTCGACCGCCGCGCGCTGCTCGAACGGCTGTTGTTCGACGCCGAGCACGTCCACGTCACCGAATCCAGCTACGCGCTGGGCACGGAGTCCGAGGGCCGCACCGTGATCGGCCCGATCGTCGCGGCCGACGAGGAGCAGGCCCGCGCCCTGGTCCGCGGGATCGCCCGGGCCGCGGGCGGCGAGGTCCGCGTCGACGCCGATCTCGGGCAGCCCGGCCTCGGCGAGTGGCTGGTCGCCCGCGGTCTGACCCCGCATGATCCGGCGCCGCGGTTGGTGCTGGGTGGCAAGCCTCTGCCCGGCGACGCCGCCCGCCGGTTCGCGGCGTACAACCGCGCGCTCGGCTGAGGGGCTATTCCTTAGCCAGCAAGGAATAGTGCTTCGTGACCGCTTCCACCCGGTCGGCGGGCCACGGCTCCGGCTCGACGCCGAAGGTGCGGGCGAACAGCGCCGCCAACTGTTCGTGCCGGGCGGCCAGCAGCTCCGGGAGCAGTGCGGACAGCTCTTCCGGAACGGTCTGAGTGAACGACGCGCGGACGCCGTCGAGCGGGTCGAGCAGCAGCTCCCAGCGCACGCGTCCGGCCGGTTTTCCGTTGTGCAGCCAGGTGTATTCGAGCACCTCCGGCTCCACGGACTCGGTCACCTCGCCGTCGCCCGGGCCCGGCAGCAGCGACCAGACGTCGGCCAACGGCTTCCAGACCAGGTCGTGGCGGAAGCGGATCAGCGTGCCGCCGTTGAGGACTTCACCCTCGTCGACGCCGAATTCCTCGGTGTACGAGGACATCCGCTCGTGCCAGCCGTCCGGCGGGGTCGGCTCGCGGCCGTCGAGGCGGGCGCCGAGCGTGTCGAGGCAGGTGTCCCAGCCGGCGGCGGTGCGGCCGGCGGCGAGCCGGGCGATCGCGGACTCGCCGCGGTTGAACGTGTGGGTGAACTCGAGCAGGCAGCCGTCGCCGTCGGGCGTGAGCTCGATGCGCAGGACGTCGGAGTTCCAGGAGAATTCGAACACCCGCGGCGGGTCGAAGGTGAGCACCTGGCCCTCGCTGGACTCGGTCGCGCCCTCGAAGGTGAACTCGATCGTGGCCCCCGGCTCGAACTCGCCGCTCATCGCCGCGGGGAACCAGTGCTTCAGCTCGGCCGGATCGCTGACCATCGGCCAGACCCGCTCAGGGCTGTGCCGCAGCCGGCGCTCCAGGCGGAGCACCGGCCGGTCGCCGACGGTCTCGAGCTGTGCGCGTGCGGGCACGACGTCCTCCTCGGGTAGCCAGTGCCCGTACATAACCATCAAGGCATATACGTGTCAAGCCGGTCGGATGGCGGCCACGGCCTCGGCCAGCGTGGGGTCCGCGGCGGCCTGGTCGAGTGCCGCGGCGAGGATTTCGCGGTAGGTCGGCTCGGTTTCGGCGTGGCGGGCGAGGCCGGCGTCGGTGATCACGGAGTAGACGCCGCGGCGGTCGTCCTCGCAGATGTCCCGGAAGGTCAGCCCGCCGTCCTCCAGTCGCGCGACCATGCGGCTGACGGAGCTCTGGTTCAGCCCGACCGCCTCGGCCAGCTCCTGCATGCGCAGCCCGCGCTTCTCGGCCGCGGCCAGCTTGCCGAGCGCGCGGTATTCCGAGAGGCCGAGCCCGTGCCTGCGGTGCAACGCCTTCGTCAGCTCCTGCTCGATGCGCGCGTGCAGGGCCAGCATCCGTCCCCAGGCCTCTTCGTCGGTGCGCATGTGTCCTCCTCGCTTGACTCGAGAGTATATGCAATGACAACATCTGTATGCACATGCATATATTTCACCCGAGGAGGGATCGCATGACGGATCGAAGCTTCCTGTTCCTGGTGGCGGCGGCGCGGGCCGGCGGCAACACCGAGATGCTCGCGCGGCGGGCCGCGGCGGAGATTCCGCGCGGGACGGCGCAGACCTGGCTCCGGCTGCCGGAGCTGCCGCTGCCCGCGTTCGAGGACCGGCGGCACGGCGGCGGCGACCACCCGGTGCCCGAAGGCAACGAGAAACTGTTGATGGACAACACTTTCGCGGCCACCGACCTGGTGATCGCCTCGCCCGTCTACTGGTACTCGGTGGCGGCGAGCGTGAAGCTGTACCTCGACTACTGGTCCGGCTGGATGCGCCGCCCGGAGGCGGAGTTCAAGGCCCGGATGAAGGGCAAGACGCTGTGGGGCGTCAGCGTGCTGAGCGAGGGGCCGGAGCAGGCGGACCCGCTCGTGGGCACCCTGGAGAAGACCGCGGACTACCTGGGGATGCGATGGGGCGGTGTGTTGCTGGGCAACGGAAGCCGTCCCGGTGACGTGCTCCGCGACGAGGTCGCGATGAAGGCCGCGGGCACGTTCTTCACCGGCTAGCGCTCGTGAGTGTTCATGACGGTTCTAACCGTCCTGAACACTCACGAGTCTTCAGTGCTGGGGAGCCGGTTCGACGCCCCGTCGTCCGGCGATGTGCCGCATGTTGCTCTCGCCCCAATCACCCAGCGGCAACAGCGCGGTGTTGAGCGCCTGGCCGCGTTCGGTCAGCGAATACTCGACGCGCAGCGGGATTTCCGCGTGCGCCTCGCGGTGCACGATCTCGTCGTGCTCGAGTTCTCGCAGCGACTGGATGAGCATTTTCTCGCTGATCCCGCGGACACTGCGCTTCAGCTCGCCGAACCGCAGCGGCTCCTCGTGCAGCGCCCAGAGGACCAGCGACTTCCAGCGGCCGCCGATCACGTCGATGGCCGCGTCCAGGCCGCAGTTGTAGCTGCGTGGCTGCATGCTCGATCCTTACGTTCTGGTGGGCACCCCACCTATTAGTCGGTACTTGTCCCCAGTAAAGCGGGGCAGCAGCATCGGTGCCATGGAAAAGATTCCGAAGCCGGTGAGTGTGCTGGGGCTGGGCCGGATGGGCTCGGCGCTCGCCGGGGCCCTGCTGGGGGCCGGGCACGAGGTGACGGTGTGGAACCGGTCGCCGGGCAAGGCCGCCGCGCTCGCCGGGCGCGGGGCGAAGGTGGCGGGAAGTGTCGCCGAAGTCACCGGCCTCGTGCTCACTTGTCTGTCCACATACGACGATCAACAGGAGGTGCTCGACCGGATTTCGCCGGGAACGGTTCTGGTGAACCTCACATCCGGAACGCCCGAACAGGCGAGGACGGCCGCCAAATGGGCCGCCTCGCGCGACATCGCGTACGTCGACGGGGTGATCATGGCCGTGCCGCAGGGCATCGGCGGCCCGTCGGCGAACATCCTTTACGGCGGCGCGGAAGCGGTGCTCGCCGAGGTTCGGCCGGTGCTGGAATCCCTTGGCGCCGTTACGTATCTCGGCGAGGACGTCGGCCTGCCCGCGCTGTACGACCTCGCGTTGCTGGGCATCATGTGGTCGACGATGAGCGGATACCTGCACGCGCTCGCGCTCGTCGGGACCGAGGGGGTCACGGCCGAACGGTTCACTCCGCTCGCGCTCGGCTGGCTCGACGCGGTCAAGAGCTTCCTGCCGCCCATGGGCGAGGAGACCGCCACCGGCGCTTACGAAACTGAAGTGTCCGCTTTGGACATCAACGCCGCAGGACTGGCCCTCCTCGTCGAGGCCAGCCGGGCGCAGGGCATCAGCACTGCGGTGCCGCGGCCGATCCGCGAGTTGTTCGACCGGGCGGTGGCGCAAGGCCATGGCGCGCACGGGATTTCCAGCGTTTTCGAGGTGATCAAGCAGTCATGAGGTTCCTGGGGAAGAAGGCCGTGGTCACGGGCGGCACGCACGGGATGGGGCTCGCCGTCGTGCGTGCCCTGTTGGACGGCGGCGCCGAGGTGCTGCTGACCGGCCGCGACGAGAAGAACCTGGCCGGCGCCAGGGCCGAGCTGTCCGGGAAGGTGCACGTCGTCGGCTCGGACGCGGCCGATATCAGCGAGGTGGCGAAGCTCGGCGAGACTGTGCGGCAGACGCTCGGCGAGGTGGACCTGGTGTTCGTCAACGTCGGCTTCTCGTCGCTCCTGCCGCTGCCGGACGTGACGGCCGAGGGGTACGACCACACGTTCGCCGTCAACACCCGTGGTGCCTACTTCACCGCGCAGCACCTGGCGCCGCTCGTCCGGCGCGGCGGCTCGTTCGTCTTCACGACGTCGGTCGCCACCGGCTCGGGATTCCCGGGCATGAGCGTCTACGCCGGTGCGAAGGCCGCCGTACGCGCCTTCGCCCGCGGCTTTGCGGCGGAGCTGGCGCCAAGCGGCGTACGCGTGAACGTGGTCAGCCCCGGGTTCATCAACACCCCGTCGATGGGCGTCACCGGGCTGCCGGCCGAAGTGATGCAGGCGTTCAAGGAGCAGGGTGACGCCGTGACGCCGTTGAAGCGCCACGGCACGGTCGACGAGGTCGCCGCCGCGGTGCTGTTCCTGGCCTTCGAGGCGACGTTCACCACCGGGTCCGAGCTGGCCGTCGACGGCGGTCTCGGGGAGCGCCTCACGGTGTGAGGCACTGGTGCACAGCCATCCCGGTGCGGCCGGGGGCCAGTTCCGGGCGCAGGACGAAATCGCGGTCGTAGTCACCGCCGTTCTGCGTCCGGAACGGCAGCGGGGCCGTGGTCGGCAGGGCCCGCAAACGCTTGCGCAGCAGCTCGGCGGCCTCGGTGAAGCCGTCCTGAGAGAGCCGGTCGGCGCCGTAGACTGCCAGCGGCGGCAGCACGGACATCCCGGCGTAGAAGAGGGTGCCGTGCTGAAGCCCGAACAGCAGCTCGTCGAGCGGGCCGTTCACGCCACGCGGCCCGAGGCTCGGCTCTCGACCGCCGGCCGTGACGACAACGAGCGCGCGCTTTCCGGCCAGCACGCCTTCGCCGTAGCGCAACGTGCGGCCATCTTCGCCGCGTACGTCATAGGCGTAGCCCTTCACGAAGACGCGGTCGAACCAGCCCTTCAAGATCGCGGGCGTGCCGTACCACCAGAGCGGGAACTGGACGATCACCGTGCCGGCCCAGGCCAGCTTGTCCTGCTCGGCGCGGACGTCGGCCGGGGTGGTGCCGACCTGCTCGACCACCGGGTTCCAGCCCATGGCGTACAGATCGGACTCGCGCACGTCGTGGCCGAGCGAGCGCAGCGTGGCCAGGCCCTCGTCACGCAGCGCGCCGCCGAGGGACCGGGGTTCGGGGTGGGCGAAGATCCACAACACGTTCATGCCGCCAGGTTCTCTCCGCGGCCGGCCTCGAACCAGTGGCCCGATGGACAACCTGTGCAAGAATCGGGCCATGTCCGTCTTCCGCCATCCTGACCGGCACCACGTCGCCGTGCTGGTCCGGCCCGGCCTGCTCGTGATGGAGCTGGGCATCGTCCACCGGCTCTTCGGCCAGGCGCGCTCGGCCGAGGGCGAGCCGCTGTACGAGGTGGTCACCTGCACTCCCGAGCCCGGAGAGCTGCGCACCGACTCCGACGTGCGGATCCCGGTCCCGATCGGGCCGGAGGCGGTGGCCGAGGCCGACACGGTGATCATCCCGGCGTCCTCGATCGAGTACGAGCCGAACGCCCGCCGGATCACGCCGCCGGTGCGCGCGGCGATGGACCTGATCCGGCCCGGCACGCGGATCGCGTCGATCTGCACCGGCGCGTTTGTGCTCGCCGCCATGGGTTTGCTCGACGGCCGGAGCGCGACCACCCACTGGAAGTCCGCGTGCGACTTCCAGCTGGAGTACCCGCGGGTGCGGCTGAACCCGGACGTGCTCTACACCGAGGACGGCAACGTCTTCACCTCCGCCGGCGTCGCCTCCGGCATCGACCTCTGCCTGCACCTGATCCGGCGTGACTTCGGTGCGGCGGTGGCCAACGAGGTCGCGCGCGGCACCGTCGTGTCACCGCACCGCGAGGGCGGGCAGGCGCAGTTCATCCGACGGCCGGTGCCGGAGCCGCAGTCCTCTTCGACCAACGCTGCGCGGGCGTGGGCGCTGGAGCACCTGCATCGGCCGTTGACCCTGCGCGAGCTGGCGGCGCGGGAGTCGATGAGCACCCGGACGTTCACCCGCCGCTTCCGCGACGAGGTCGGGATTTCCGCCCTGCAATGGCTCACCCAGCAACGTGTGGAACGGGCGCGTCGGCTGCTGGAGGAGACGGAGCTGCCGATCGACCGCATCGCGGCGGAGTGCGGGTTCGGCACCGCGGCCTCGCTGCGCCAGCACCTGCAGAGCGCGCTCGGGGTCTCGCCCAGCGCGTACCGGAGCACGTTCCGCCGCTCGGCCTGAAGCCGGCGGTCCGTGGTGGCGCCTCACGGGGAGCCGCCACCACGGACCGACCCCCAGAGAAGGCGGAAGACGGGGGACGGTCGTCTTCTGCGCGCCAAGCCACTGCCCATCCTGGTGCGGGCGGGCGGGTGTTCGGTACCGGTCTGACAGAATCTGACAGCGTCAGGGAACGACCGTGACCAGCACGTACACCGGACGGCGCGTGGTGAAGAACTCCCGGCCCGCCGCGTCGACCATCTTCCAGCCGATCCAGCAGCGGCCCGGTTTTTCGGCGGCGGTCAGCGGCACGCTGATCATCACGTGGTCGCCGGGCGGGGTGTCGCCGATCAGCACCCGGTCCGGCGTGCGGCAGGCGCCGGGCGCCGGCGGCAGGTCCATCCGCTGCAGGTAACGCTCGTGCCACGGGATCGAGCCGGTGTTCTGGATCTCCCACACCTTCAGCACGGTCGTGCCGGCGCGCACGGCGGTGCCGTCGGGCACCGTCACGTCGCCGACGAACTTCGTGTTGTCACCCTTGATCCGGGCGCCGAGGTCGACGGCCGGGGCCACGCTGTCGAGCCGGCCGGTCAGCGCCAGCGTGGCGACCGCGGCGAGCACCAGGACCACGGCACCGGCGACGATCAGCGCGGTCTTTCGCTTCGGCCGCCGCCGCTTTGCTGGTGGCGCGAGCCGGATGTCCCCGGTTTCCGCGACGTCCGGGCTCGGCGCGTCGAGCACGGTCGCGTGCCCGACCGCCTCGCCGCTCGTCTGGACGGTGGTGGTCGCCGGGGTGAGGCCCTTCAGCTCCTCCCACCGCCGCCGCCACGGCGCCTCGTCCGCGCCGCAGGCCTTCACGAACTCGCGGGTCGTCTCCCAGGACGGGAAGCGGATGCCCTTGACGGCCTCGTGCAGGGTGGTGTGGGAGATGCAGCCGGAGCGCTCGGCCATCTTGCGGAACGACGGGTCCCCGGCGCTCGCCCGCAGCGCGGCCAGCTCGGTGGCCAGCACCTCGGCCTTGGCGGGCCGTCCGGACGTCGGGCCGTCGTCGCCCATGGCCGCTCCCGGGTGTCAGATCCGCTGAATCTGACAATTCTGACACCTCGTCCGAGCCGCCCGGCACCGCCTCACCCAGCCGTCCCGCCTCAGCCGGCGAGGCGCTGGAAGTCCATGGTCCAGTTGGTCTCCCAGGCCTGGCCGCCGTCGGCGGAGAACGCCTGCTCCCACCGTGCGGTCGTCGCGGAGATGTTGGACCAGCGGAAGCGGCAGCGCACTTCGGCCCCGTCGTGGAAGTCGTCGCCCTCGAACGCGCCGGTCCCGTCCGGGCCGAAGCGGCCGACCACGGGCGGGGTGAGACGGCCGTCTCGGCTGCTGGCCCAGTTGAGCGACCACTCGTCGCGCTCGGGGTCGTAGAGGCGCAGGGTCAGGCCGCGGAAGCCCTTGGTGGGGAAGACGATCTCGTCGAAGTGCGCGCCGCCGTCGAAGATCCGGCCGGTGCTCACCGAAACCCCGGGGAAGGTGTCCCATTCGGTGCCGCCGGTCAGCGGCGCGAGCAGCCGCCGGTTGGTCACCTCCCAGGTGCCGATGAGGAAGTCGAAATCGCCGTAGCCGGTGGTTTTCGTGGTCATGCCGGGACGCTAACCGGGCTCCACTGACAGGGAGCGTCAGTGGAGCCCGGGGCGGTTTCAGCGCAGCGGCAGGCTTTCCAGCGTGAACACCGGGCTGGTCAGCGGCGCCCCGTAGAGGAACGTGTCGAACTGGGAGTTGGTCACCAGCAGCCGGTCCCCGCTCGCCGCGATGCCGGTGGGGGTGTCGGCCCCGGGGTAGGTGCGTTCGGACAAGACGGTGGCCCGGGTGTAATCGGGGGAGAGGCGCACGGTGGCGATTTCGGTGTCCACCGAGCGGGCGACGTACAGGGTGTTCCCGCGCAGCACCATGCCGTCGGCGCTGGTCAGGGCGGGAGCGTCGATCTTGCGGACCTCGCCGGTGGCCAGGGTGAGCCGGTAGAGCGCGCCGCTGTTCCAGTAGCCCACGATCAGGGACCGGCCGTCCGGGGTGGCGACGATGCCGTTGCCGTTGGACGTGCCGGCCACGTAGTCGGGCAGGTGGTAGGCCACTTGCAGGGGCCGGTGGGCGCCGGCGGCGGGGGCGTGCACCTCGGCCGCCGGGATCCGGTAGACCACGGCGCGGAACGAGTCGGTGACGTAGACGTCCCCGTCGGCGGCGACGGCCGCGTCGTTGACCAGGGTCTTGTCCGCGCCGGCGACGGTGTAGTCGGAGACGAGCTGCCCGGCGCTGGTGTAGACGAAGAAGTGCCCGGTGAACCCGCCCGCGAGCAGCAGGCGGTCGCCGTCGAGCTTGACCCCGGTGACCTGGGTGCGGCCGTTCTGCCCGGCCGGCAGGAAGGGGTCGAGCGTCTTCGCGCCGACGCGTCCTCTGTAGACGGTGCCGTCCGCCATGCTCGCGGTGTAGACGTAACGGTGGTCGGCCGCGACGCTCTCGGGGAAGACCTGGCTGCCGTTGACCGTGATCGTGCGGTCGCCGTTTTCGTGGGCCTGGGCGGCGGTGGCGGGAATCGTGAGGGCGGCCAGTCCGGCGGACGCCGCGGTGAGGGCGTACAGCGCGCGGCGCCAGGTGGTGCGGGTGGACATCGTGAGGGACCTTTCCGGTTGACGGGCTCACGCGTTACCAATCCGACCGGAAGTAGGCGGATACGGGCTGCAGCCGATCTGCTCGCCGGAACCTGTTTCCGCCGTGGCTGTAGTCGGATTGGTAACGAACTACGCTGTACGCTAAAACCTCACATCCATGTGAGAGACAAGTCCGTATGGCGCAGGTCACGCGGGCGGTGGCCCGGCGAGGAAGTGGCGGACATGCGCATCGGGGAACTCGCGCAACGCAGCGGCGTCAGCATCAGGTCCCTTCGTTATTACGAGGAACAAAGGCTGCTGGTGAGCGAGCGCAGCCCGCGTGGGCAACGCCATTTCCGCGAGGAAGCCGTCGACCGGGTCCTGTTCGTGCAGCGCCTCTACGCCGCCGGGCTGTCCAGCCGCACCATCCTGGAACTGCTGCCCTGCGTGGACTCGCCGAGCTTCGACAACTCCACGGCCGCGCTGGAGCGGATGGCCCAGGAGCGCGAAAGACTCTCCGCCCACATCGTCGAACTCCTCGAAACGCGGGACGCGCTCGACGAGACGATGGCCCGGGCCCGCCGCCTCCAGCCGTCCGGATAGGACGGTCAGCGGTCCAGTAGTCCCCGCAGCGCCTTGACCACCTCGGCCGGCGCCTCCTCGGCCATGAAGTGCCCGCAGGTCACCGTCCGGTGGACGAGGTCGGGCGCCCATGGCCGCCACAGCGCGGTGGCGTCGTAGCCCAGTGCCGCGCCCCAGTCCTGCTGCATCACGGTGACGGGCATGCGCAGGTGATTGCCGGCGTCGCGGTCGGCGGTGTCGTGCTCGACGTCGATGGTCGCCGAAGCCCGGTAGTCGGCGACGATCGAGGGGACGGCGTTTCGCGAGGCTTCGAGGTACGCGGCGCGGACGTCGGCCGGGATCGCCGCCGGGTCGTTGGCCCAGAGATCCAGGAAGTAGCCGAAAAACGCGTCGGGCGCGGCGCCGATCAGCTGCTCGGGCAGGCCCGTCGGCTGCGCCATCAGGTAAAGGTGGAACGCGACGGCGGCGCTGGTGCCGTGCAGGACGTTCCACATGTCCAGAGTCGGCAGCACGTCGAGGATGGCGAGGTGGCTGACCGCTTCGGGGTGGTCGAGGCCGGCGCGGATCGCGACCAGCGCGCCCCGGTCGTGCCCGGCCAGCGCGAAGCGCTCGTGTCCGAAAGCGCGCGCGAGGGCGACGATGTCGGCGGCCATCGTGCGCTTGGAGTAGGCCTTCCCGTCGGTGTCGGCGGGCTTGTCGCTGTCGCCGTAACCGCGGAGGTCGGGGCACAGGACGGTGTGGTCGGCGGCGAGGTCGGCCGCGACGTGCCGCCACATCAGGTGCGTCTGCGGGAAGCCGTGCAACAGTACGACGGGAGATCCACTGCCCGCGACGGCGACGTTCAGTGACACGTGGTCGGCGACGGGCACCCGTTGGAGATCGAAGTTCATGGCCCCAGCCTGCGCCCGGCCAATCAGCGTTCGATCAGCGCGGACTCAGTGGTTACAGTGCGAAACCGATGGACGTGTCGTTCGGGGTGCTCGGCCCGCTGGTGGCCGGGAACGGGCGGGGCCCGCTGGCGCTGCCCGGGCCCCGGCACCGTGCTGTGCTGGCCCGGCTGCTGGTCGCGCGCGGCCGCGTTGTCCCGGTGGACGCGCTGGTCGACGCGTTGTGGCCGGAGCCGCGGCCCGGCGCGGTGGGCGCGCTCCAGACGTTCGTCGCCACGTTGCGCCGGGTCCTGGAGCCGGATCGCGCGCCGCGCACGCCCGCGCGCCTGCTCGTGACGGAGGCTCCTGGCTACGCGCTGCGCCTGCCCCCGGATGGCGTTGACGCCTGGCGGTTCGAGGCCGCCGTCCGGTCCGGCGAGGGGATCGAGGAGGCGCTGCGCTGGTGGCGGGGCCCGGCCTACGCGGAGTTCGCCGACGAGCCGTGGGCCCGTCCCGAGGCCGCGCGGCTGGAGGAACTGCGGCTGGTGGCCGTGGAACGGCGGGCGTCGGGCTGGCTCGCCGAGGGCCGCGCCGCCGAGGCCGCCGCGGATCTGGAGTCCCATGTGGACGCTCACCCGTGGCGTGAGGAGGCCTGGCGGCTGCTCGCGCTGGCCCTTTACCGCGCCGGTCGTCAGGGTGACGCGCTCGGCGCGTTACGGCGGGCGCGGGCGGCGCTGGCCGCGGACCTGGGCGTGGACCCGGGGCCGGAGTTGCGGGCGCTGGAGAAGGACATCCTGGACCAGGCTCCGCAGCTGACCCTCGTGAGTGTTGATGACGGTTCTAACCGGCATGAACACTCACGAGTCCTAGTCGGGAGGGAAGCGGAACTGGCCCGTCTCGCGGAGGCCGCCGCCGCCGTCGAGGCCAGGGGACGGCTCGGGCTGGTCCTGATCTCCGGCGACGCGGGCGCGGGCAAGACCGCGCTGGCCGAGGCGTTCACCGAAGACCTCGCGGCACGGGGCTGGACGACGGCCTGGGGCACCAGCCCGGACCGTTCGGGGGTGCCCGCCGCCTGGCCGTGGACGCGGATTTTGGCTTCACTGGGCGGATCCGTGCCCGAGCCGGAGCCCGCGGACGATCCGGCGGTGGCGCGGTTTCACTGGCACCGCGCCGTCGCCCGGCGCCTCGGGGACGGGCCGGGGCGGCTGCTGCTGGTTCTCGACGACCTGCACTGGGCCGGGGAGGAGACGCTCGCCCTGCTCGCCGCAGTGGTTGCCGACCCGGTGGCCCGGCCGGTGCTCGTGGTCGCGACCTACCGGACCACCGACATTTCCCCGGAGCTGACGGAACTGCTCGGCCGGGTCGCGCGCGCCGAGCCCGTCCGGGTGTACCTCGGCGGGCTGACGGTCGAGGACGTCGCGCAGCTGGTCGGGCCGGACGCCGCCGAAGTGATCCACCGGCGGACCGGCGGGAACCCGTTTTTCGTCCGCGAGCTGGGCCGGGTCCTCGACGCCGAGGGCGGTCTGCCCGAGGGCGTGCGCGATGTCGTGCGCTACCGCGTCGCGCAGCTTCCGGAAGACGTCCGGGCCGTGCTGCGCCGCGCCGCCGTGATCGGCACGGACGTGGACCTCGACCTGCTCGGCGACGGCAACACCACGCTTGACGCCGTGGAAACCGCTGCCGCACGGGGATTTCTGACCGAACGCGGGCCGCGTGCCTTCCGGTTCGCGCACGCGCTGGTCCGCGACGCCGTCTACGAAGACCTCTCCCGCTCCCGTCGCGCGCGGCTGCACGCCGACGTCGCGGAAGCCGTCGAACTGCTGCGGCCGGACGACGTCGAAGCGCTGGCTCACCACTTCCTTCTGGCCGGTTCGCGTCGTGGCGTTCCGTACGCGCGCGCGGCTGCCGAACGGGCCGAGCGACGTTTCGCGCCGCACGAGGCCGCGCGTCTGTGGCGGGCCGCGCTCGACCTCGAGGGTGACGACGCCGGGCTCCACATGGGACTCGCGCGGTCGCTCGCTTTCGCCGGCGCCCTCGCCGAAGCCCGCCGTCATCGTGCCGAGGCGTTGACGTTGGCGGGCAACGATCGTGAGATGACTCTTCGCGTGCTCACGGCGTTTGACGTCCCCGGGGTCTGGACCGAGAACGACGACCCGGAGTTGGCACGTCGCGTCGCGGACGCCGTCGAGCGGGTCCTGCCGGGCACGGACCGGGCCACGCGGTGCCGGTTGCTGGCCACGCTCGCGTTGGAGCTGCGCAACGTCGGCGGTGAACGCGCCCGCGCCGCCGCCCACGAGGCCGAGGCGCTCGCGCGTGAGCTGGCGGATCCGGCGCTGCTGGCGTTCGCCCTGAACGCGCGGTGGATGCAGGCGTTCGACCGCGCCGGGCTGGCCCCAGAGCGCGCCACCCTCGGCGCCGAGCTGGTGGAGCTGTCCGCGCGGCATGGGCTGGTCACGTTCGAGGTGCTGGGGCATCTGATCCTGGTGCAGGCCCGTTCGGCCCTCGCCGACTTCGCCGCGGCCGACGTCCACGCCGCCGCGGCCGACCGGCTCGGCGAGGCCTACGACATCCCGCTCATCGGCGTGTTCACGCAGTGGTACCGCGCGTTGCGCACGGCCGTCACGGGCCCGCCCGCCGAAGCGGAAGCTGCGTACCGGTCCGCCGCGGCGCGCCTGTCCGGCACCGGGATGTCCGGTGTGGACAACGGAATTCTCGCGCTGGCACTGCTCTGCCTCCGTCGTCTCCACGGTGATGAGTCCGAAGTGGACGACGACTTCGGCGCGTACGCCCCGTGGTGCCGCCCGTCCGGCGAGATCCCGGACTCACCGCGTGACCTGCTTTTCGAGGCCCGCACCTGCCTGCACGCCGTCGCCGCCATCACGGCGGGGGACCGGGCGACCATGACCCGGCTGTACGACGCCCTGTTGCCCGCGGCCGGTGAACTCGCGGGCGCGGGCAGCGGCCTGGTCACCCTCGGCCCGGTCGCCGGCTGCCTGGCCGCGCTGGCCGAGGCGCTCGGCCGAGACGCTGCCGTCCACCGCCGCGAGGCCGCGGAAGTCGAGGCCCGCGCCCGGTCGTGAAGGGGCTCGCTACGGCGCGACCACCCGCTGGACGCACTCGCGGAGCAGGGCCCGGCGCGTCTCGTGCACCTCGGGCGGCTCCTGATCGGTGGCGGCGTAAACGTTGCTGACCGGCGACCACGCCATGGACATCGCGATCACCACGGCCATCAGGTCGAACGGGTCCCCGGCCCGGACCGTCCCCGCGGCCTGCGCGTCGGCGATGGCGCCCAGCTTGGCCCCGTCGAGGCGGTCGGTGTCCTCGACGAGGTGCCCGGACGGGCGCCGCTCCAGGCGCACCCAGGTGGCCAGCCGGATCAGGTCGGGCCGGCGGAGGTACTCGTCGTACAGCCGGACGGCCCAGTCCGCGAGGTCGCCGGCGTCGATCGGGACGACGTTCGTGATCCGTTCCAGCGAGCCGTGGAAGATCGTGTCGAACAGCGCTTCCTTGCTGCCGAAATAGCCGTACAGCTGGGCTTTGTTGGTCCGGGCGGCAGCCACGATCCGCTCGACGCGCGCCCCGGCCAGCCCGTGCTCGGCGAACTCCTGCGTCGCCACGTCGACGATGCGCTGCCGGGTCGCGGCGCCGCGTGAGGTCAAGGGTCTGTCGGCCATGCCGGTCACGATAACAACAGACCAGTCTGTTTGCTGTTACTCTTGAATAGACCGAACAGTCTGTTTGCTGGAGGAGTGGGGCATGAGGACAACCGTGGGCTGGCGGGCCGACGCCGGGGACGCGCTGCGGCGGGTGCCGATCGAGCGCCGTGAGCTGCGGGCGGACGACGTCGCCGTGCGCGTGGACTACTGCGGGGTCTGCCACACCGACCTGCACGCCCTGCACAGCCGCGCCGGCCGTCCGCTGGTGCCGGGCCACGAGTTCACCGGTGTAGTGACCGAGGTGGGGACCGCCGTCACGCGATTCGACACGGGGGACGCCGTGGCCGTCGGCAACATCGTGGACTCGTGCGGGGTGTGCCGGATGTGCTTGCTGGGTCAGGAGAATTTCTGTTACGAGTTCCCGACGCTGACCTACGACGGCACCGATCGGCACGACGGATCGACCACGTTGGGCGGCTACTCACGCGAGTACGTGGTCCGGGAGGGGTTCACCTACCCGCTGCCGTCCGGGCTCGACCCCGCGGCCGCGGCTCCGTTGCTGTGCGCGGGAATCACTGTCTGGGAACCGTTGCGGGCATTGAACGTCGGGCCCGGTACCCGTGTGGCGGTGGCCGGGCTCGGCGGGCTCGGGCACCTCGCGGTCAAGTTCGCCGTCGCGCTCGGGGCCGAGACCACGGTGATCAGCCGGACGCCGGACAAGGCCGAAGACGCCCGCCGGCTCGGCGCTCACGACCTGCTCGTGTCCACCGACGAGGGGCAGCTGGCGGCCGCCCGCGACCGGTTCGACGTGCTGATCGACACCATCGCCGTCGAGCACGACCTCGGCCCGTACCTGAGCCTGGTCGCGATGGACGGCACCCTCAGCCAGGTCGGGTACCTCGGCCCGGTCACCGTGGCGACGATGTCCCTGCTGGCCGGGCGCAAGAAACTCAGCTCCGCGGGCAGCGGCGGGCGCCCGGGGACCGCCGCGATGCTGGAGTTCTGCGCCGAGCACGGCGTCACCGCGGACATCGAGCTGGTCCCGTCCTCGAAGGTCAACGAAGCCCTGGAACGCTTGGCCCGCAACGATGTCCGCTATCGGTTCGTGCTCGACCTGTCCGACCTGTCCTGAGCCGCAAATGCGTTCGCCCGGCCGTCGTCGCTCGATTACCTTGCTGGTATGCGCACCAATTTGAGGCGCGCGCTCACGACGGCCATGAAGGCCCGAGACCGCGCCGCCACCGCTGCACTCCGCTCGTCTCTGGCGGCCATCGACAACGCCGAGGCGGTTGACGTCGAGCACCTTTCCTCGAGCGTGACCGGGAACGAACACGTCGCGGGCGCGGCGGTCGGGTTGGGCGCGGCGGAGGTGGAACGCCGTCAGCTGACCGAGACCGACGTGCGGTCGATCGTCGAAAAGGAGACGCGCGACCGGGTGGCTGCCGCCGACGAGTACGAGCGGCTGGGCCGGCTCGACCTCGCCGGGGACCTCCGGGCCGGGGCCGCGGTGCTCGAACGGCAGCTGAACCCGGAATCCTGAGCCAGGCCAAGGACTTTGTGCCCTGAATTGCCGTCGTCCGGGATCGCCGCGCCGCGATCCCGGGCGCCTGCCAGGCTGAGGCCCATGGCGCACTTGCAGCTCACCGCGATCATCGTCGAGGACTACGACGCCGCGATCGACTTCTTCGTCCGGGCCCTGGGCTTCGAGCTGGCCGAAGACTCGCCGTCCCGCACCAACGACGGCCGGCCCAAGCGCTGGGTGGTCGTCCGCCCGCCGGGCGCGGAGACCAGCATCCTCCTGGCCCGCGCGGACGGCGAACACCAGCTCGCGGCGGTCGGCAACCAGCACGCCGGCCGCGTCGGCTTCTTCCTCCGGGTGGACGACTTCGACGCGGGCTACCAGCGAATGCGCGACGCCGGCGTCGAGTTCCTCACCGAGCCCGAACCGAGCCGTACGGCCGGGTTGTCGTCTTCCGTGACATCGTCGGCAACCGCTGGGACCTGCTCGGCCCCGCCGCCTGAGGGGTCAGAGCGCGCCGAGGCCGGCCACGGTTACGGCAGTCAGCCGGGTCAGATAGGCCTCGCCCACCTCGCCGGTGGCGAACAGCAGGCGCATCACCAACGGTGAGATCAGGAGGTCGAGGCCGAGCTCACGATCGAGGCCGGCGGGCAGCTCGCCACGGTCGATCGCCCGGGACAGCACCGCGGCCGCGGCGGTCCGGCGCGGCTCGGCCACCACGTCGTTCAGCGCGGTGCCCAGCTCGGGGGTGCGCGTGGTCTCGACCAGCACATCCAGCGCGATCCGCCGGGTCCGCGGATCGCCGATCTGCGCGACGATCACGTCCAGGAATCCGCGCACGTCGCCGGCCAGCGAACCGGCGTTCGGCACCTCCGGCAGGTTGTCGCGCAGCACCGCCCCGACCCGGTCGACCAGCATGGCCTGCTTCGACGGCCAGCGGCGGTACACGGCCGCCTTGCCGACTCCGGCCTGGCGCGCCACGGCGTCCATCGTCATGCGCGCGTAGCCGATCTCGGCGAGCTGGTCGAACATCGCGGCGGTGATGGCCGCGGTGACGGACTCCTGGAACGCGGCCGCCCCCGCCGGTTTTCGCTCGGTCGACATGCCCGGAGTTTACACGCGACGGAACAGTTGCGTTCCATCGCTGTGCTGGCTACCGTTTCGGTGGACGACGGAACAGTTCCGTTCCGTCGAGGACGGGAGAGCGCCATGAAGATCCACCCGCTGCGCATCGGCCGCACCAAGGTGCCGTTCGGCCAGTTCTACGGCGGCCTGCGCGGCTTTTCGATCAGCGAGTTCGCCGCGGACAAGGACCACTTCATCTGGGTGCCGATCCGCGCGTACCTGCTGGAGCACCCGACCGCCGGGCCGGTGCTGGTCGACGCGGGCATCAGCCCCGAGCAGACCGCGCACGTCGACTACTACCGCGGTTCGATCATGGAGCACGTGATGGACGTCGACGAGTACGACCTGCCGTCCGGGCAGACCCTGCCGGCCCAGCTGGCGCGGCTGGGCTACCGGCCGCAGGACGTGACCGCGGTGATCATCACCCACCTGCACGAGGACCACGTCGGCGCGCTGAACCTGTTCGCGCACGCCCCGGTGTACCTGGGCGCGGCCGAGTACGCGGCGCGGGAGGAGAAGGTGTTCGGCCTGATTCCGCTGGCCTACCCACCATCGGTCGCGGCGATCACCGACTGGCGGCCGATCGAGTTCAGCGGCCCGGCCGTCGGCGGGTTCGCCGCCTCGGCCGACCTGTTCGGCGACGGGAGCATCGTCGCGCTACCCACGCCGGGACACAGCCCGGGCAGCACGAGTGTGCTGGTGGATCACCGATTCCTGCTGACCGGCGACGCCCTCTACACCGTCCGGCACCTGGCTGTGGACCAGGTCCGCGCCATCCAGGCCGGCGACGAGGCCCAGTACGTGGACTCGGTGCGGCGGATCCAGTGGCTCCGCCGCGAACTCCCCGAGTTGCTCATCCTCACCGCCCACGACCACACCGAATACGGCGAGCGGCTGATCGCCGGATTGGCCAGCGGCGAACTGTCCGATGTGGACCTTGCCTGGGCCAAGTCCTACGAGCGGGCCACCTTCGACGAGCTGGCCAACCTCAACCCGGCCCGGCTGCCCCGCTTCGTACCCGGCGAGGACGGCGGACCGGTCGGCCGCGCGGCCTGACCGGCTCGTGAGTGGCCAGGACGGTTCTAACCGTCATGAACACTCACGAGCTCTGGATTAGGCGGCAGGCCGCCCGGCCCCGGCGTAATCGTCGCCCGGGGTGTGGAAGGTGTGGATCTGGATGGCCTGGCCCTCGGTCGGCGCGTTGATCATCAGGCCGTTGCCCAGGTACAGCCCGACGTGGTGGATGTTGGTGGCCGGGTTGCCGTAGAAGACCAGGTCGCCCAGCTGCGGTTCCTCGGCGGCCGGGACTCGGGCGATGGCGCGGAACTGGCTATCCGCCGTGCGCGGCAGACCGACGCCCGCGCTGTCGTACGACGCCTTGGTCAGGCCGGAGCAGTCGAAGCCCGCCGCGCCCGCGTCCGGGCCGTTGCCGCCCCAGACGTACGGGAGGCCGAGCTGGCCGAGGGCGAACCGGGTGGCGTGGACGGCCGGGCTGTTCGCCTTCGCGGGGTCGAGCGAGAGCGTGGCGTACAGCTGCGCGTTGCCGAGCACCTGCTGACGGAACAGCTCCGCGTCCTTGCCGCCCTTGTACGCCGCCACCGACTTCCACCAGCCGGTGCCGCCGGTGAGATCGGTGCCGCCTGCGCAGAGGGCACGGCCCGCGGCGACCGAAGCCGAGTCCGGGTCGGTGAGCGCGGGCTTGGCGACGCCGGTGATCTTCGCGCCGTACTTCGACCACTGCGCCGACGACAGCCCCATCGGGTTGGCGCCCTGGCGCCCGTGGTCCGAGCTGGCCTCGCCGACGCCCGCGAGCGTCACCCAGGACAGGTGGCAGCCCGGGTCTTCCGAACGCAGCGTCAGCTCACCGTTCGCGTAGCCGATCAGCGCCGCCGCGGGAATGCCGAGCGGGCCGCTGAGGTTGCCGGCCCACTGCTGCAACGGGGATTTGCCGCCACCGCCGGACCCGCCCTGCCCGAGTGCCTGCGCCTGCACAGGCGCGCTGACCTCGAGCACCGACGGACCGGACACCGCGGGCGCAGTGTCGGCCGAAGCCGCGACGGGAGTTTTCGGGGCCGGTTCGTTGCCGTCCGCGACGAGCCAGCCCGCCGTCACCAGCCCGGCGACGAGCGGCAGCGCGACGAGGCCGCGGTGCAGCGCGCCACGGGCCCAGGAGTGCTTCGGGTCCTTGCCGGTGGCGGGCACGGCGTCGGGTTCGGGCGGCGGGGTCACGCTGCCCAATCTAGAAGAGCGCACCTCTGCGTAACGAGCGAGTGGCTTGCACGTTAGGGGGACTCTCATATTGTGGGCGCATGCCTGGAATGGATGCAGTACGGCTGCGTGAGGGACTGGCCGGCCGCTACGCGCGGGTCGACGTCGTCGAGACCACCGGCTCCACCAACGCCGACCTGCGGGAAGCCGTCGGCGCGGGGGCCGCGGACCGCACCGTGCTGATCGCCGAGCAGCAGACCGCCGGGGTCGGCCGACGGGCCCGCGCGTGGAGTTCGCCGAAGGGCGCCGGGCTGTACCTGAGCGTCGCGCTGCGGCCAGGGGTGCCGTTCGCCGCCCTGGGCTCACTGTCCGTGGTGGCCGGGCTCGCAGTGCGTGCCGTCGCGTCGGAGCTGGGGGTGGACGCCGTGCTGAAGTGGCCGAACGACGTGCTCGCCGGGCCGGACCGGGCCAAGTGCGCGGGCATCCTCGCCGAAGCCGTCGCCGGCCCGGAGCCTTCCGTGGTGCTCGGCATCGGGCTGAACGTGCTGCCGCTCGGCGAGGACGTGCCGGCCGGGCCCGGTGGCCTGCCCGCGACCTCGCTGGCCGAGCAGGGCGCGGAGAACCCCGACCGGACCGACGTCGCGCTCGCCCTGCTCACCCGGCTCGACGACCTCGAACGCCGCTGGCGCCAGGCCGGCGGCGACCTCACCGGGGCCGGCCTGCTCGCCGATTATCGCGCGCGCTGCGCCACGCTCGGCCAGGACGTCCGGGTGGAGCTGCCCGACGGCGCCTCGCTCACCGGCCGCGCCGCCGACATCGACCCGGCCGGCCAGCTGCTGGTGGACGTCGAGGACGGGCGCCGCCTGACCGTCTTCGCCGGCGACGTGGTGCACGTCCGCCCGGCTTGAGCGGATTCACGGTGTCCTGGCGTCCGTGCGACCTTCGCGCCGGTACGGTGAGTGCACCAGGACCAGCACACACCAGGGGAGCGTCCGCCGTGGCCTATCCGGACGATTTGCTCAGCCAGCACGAGGAAGTCGTGGTGCACAGCCACCCGCACTTCAAGATGCTGATCTTCCCGTTCGTGGCGTTCGTGATCACGGTCGCCGCCGCGATCTGGCTGCTCACACTGGCGCCGAACGCGCCCTCGCCGTGGAACAACGTGGCCATGATCGCCATCGGGGTGGTCGGGGTCGTGCTGGTCGTGTGGCTGTTCCTGGCGCCGCTGGTGCGCTGGCGGACCACGCACTTCATCGTCACCACCGACCGGCTGATCGCGCGCGAGGGCGTGCTGAAGCGCACCGGCATCGACATCCCGATGTCGCGCATCAACAGCGTGCAGTTCGAGCACGGCCTGCTGGACCGGGTGTTCGGCTGCGGCACGCTGATCATCGAGTCGGCGTCCGACGAGCCGCTGCGCTTCGACGACATCCCGCGGGTCGAGCGCGTGCACACGGTGATCTACCGCGAGGTCAACGACAACCCGTACGACGACTACCGCGGCGAGCCCGGCCCGCAGCAGACCGAGCCGCTGCCGCCGCAGGGCCGCCAGCCTCGCGGCCGGAGGCGCTGACGTGGGCGCGCTGGAAGTCGGCCTGCCGGAGCGGGTGCCGGCGCCCGGCCTGCCCGCACGCGTGGAGATCTGGGAGGTCGGCCCGCGCGACGGCCTGCAGAATGAGGACTCGGTCGTCCCGGTCGAGGTGAAGGTCGAGTTCCTGGACCGGCTGGCGGGCGCGGGCCTGACCACGCTGGAGGCGACCAGCTTCGTGCATCCGAAGTGGGTGCCGCAGCTCGCGGACGCGGAGCAGCTCCTCGCCGGCCTGGACCGCCGCGAGGGCGTCCGGTACCCGGTGCTGGTGCCGAACGAACGGGGCCTGAACCGCGCGCTGGACGCGGGCGTGGACCACATCGCGATCTTCGCCAGCGCCACCGAGACCTTCGCCAAGCGCAACCTGAACTCGACGCTGGACGAGCAGTTCACCATGTTCGAACCGGTGGTGACCCGCGCCCGCGCCGAGGGCCTGGAGGTGCGCGGCTACCTGTCGATGTGCTTCGGCGACCCGTGGGAGGGCGTGGTGCCCGCGGCGCAGGTCGTCCGCGCGGGCCGCCGGCTGCTGGACTTCGGCTGCTCGCAGCTTTCCCTGGGCGACACCATCGGCGTCGCGACGACGGGCCAGGTCACGAACCTGCTCGCCTCGTTTGCCGAGGCGGGCGTCGACGTGGGCTCGCTGGCCGTGCACTTCCACGACACGTACGGCCAGGCGCTGGCGAACACCGAGGCCGCGCTCCGCTCGGGTGTGTCCACTGTGGACTCATCGGCGGGCGGCCTCGGCGGCTGCCCGTACGCGGAGTCGGCCACCGGTAACCTCGCGACCGAGGACCTGGTCTGGCTGCTGCAGGGCCTCGGCATCGAGCACGGCGTCGACTTGGCCAAGCTGGTGGAGACGAGCGTCTGGATGGCCGGGCAGCTGGGGCGGCCCTCGCCGTCACGCGTGGTGAACGCTCTGGCGGGCTAGCCCGTCGGGCCGGACGGGCACGGCGCGGGCGCGTACGTGCGTTGGTGCGGCGCCTTATCGGCCGCGGCCGATAAGGTGGAATTGCCACCGCGCGCGCGGAATTCGCCCTATCGGGGAATTGTGCGCGCGGGACGGCAACCGGGTGGCCGGGGAAACGTCCTTCCCCGAGCCGGCGGAACCGACGGAGGGTGCCCGTGACCGAGCAGGCCGAACCGGCCGACACCGACGTCTCCACCGGGCCGATCCGCCTTCCGGCCCAGTACAGCGGCCTGCTGGACGCCGGCGGCTTCGAGGACGTCCCGACGCCGCCGTCCGGCACCCACCTGTCGCCGACGCCGCCGTCCGGCACCCGCCTCCCGCCGGTTCCGCATCGCGGCGCACCTCGGTCGCCGGTGCCGGCGCCGTATCAGCCGGGGCTGTCCGCTCCGCGGCAAGCACACCAGCCGCAGGCGTATCGGCAACAGCAGTACCAGCGGCCGTACCCGCAACAACCACAGCCGCCCAGGCAAAAGCCGCCGATGGGCGCGCCGCGGACCGAGCGTGAAAGCGTGCTCGCGCTGTTCCTCGTGCACATGTTCCCCATCGGCCACCTGCCCGTCGCCGCCGCGCGGCCGGCCGAGCAACTGCCCATCCCTGCCGAAACGGACGCCGTCGGGCGCGCCCCGTTCGACCACCCGGATTCCGCGCTGCTCGACGACAGCGACGCGCTTTATTACGTCACCCGGGGCCTGCGCCGCACTCCGACGCCGCCCGCCGCCGTCGAACCGCCGGCCGAGTTGCTCACCGGGTACGAGCCCGAAGCCGAGCCGGCGAGCCCGGCCGGGCCGCCCGCCGCGCAGTTCCCCGAAGGTGGTCTGGACCACACGGAACCCGTTGTGCTGCCGAAGGACACGCTGCTCGACCGCTTCGGCGGGGAGCACGGCCGCGTCTTCGCCGCCGACGGCACGCCGTTCGCGAAGCGTTCGCTGCCACCGTCCGCCGTGGACGAGGGCTATCGGCGTTACCGCGTGGTGAAGCCGGTGCCGATGTGGCGCTCGACGTCCGCGGAGTGGTTCGGCCAGCCCGGCGGCGGGATCCGGTACCGTGCGGTGCTGGCCGCCGACGAGCTGGTGACGCTGGGGTTCCTGGCGGAGGTCACGGGGGAGAAGCGATGAACACCCAGTCGATCCGCCGCTGGCTCGACGTGCTCGGCGTGCCCGCGGAAGTGGTTTCGGTGGGCGCCGAGGCCGACAACGCGTGGTGCCTGATGCCCGTCGAGGACAACGGCTGGGAAGTCTTCTGGCGCGAGCAGGGCAACCGGTACGACTGGGCCCGCTTCAGCTCCGAGCAGGTCGCCTGCCACTACCTCTTCGGCCGCCTCGCGTGGTCGCAGGTGGCGCGCGGCGCGGTCGGGGTCCTGCCCGGAGCCAACTGACCTCGTGAGTGTTTATGACGGTTAGAACCGTCATAAACACTCACGAGCCTTTCAGCGCTTGAGGACAGCCAGCGCGGCGTCGTGCAGCAGCCCGTTGCTGGACAGCGCCGAGCCGCCCTCGTAGGTCTCCGCGCCGGACAGGTCGCTGAACCGCCCGCCCGCCTCGGTGACGAGCACCTGCGCGGCCGCGACGTCCCACGGGTTCACGATGCACTCCGCGGCCAGGTCCAGCGCGCCCTCCGCGACGAGGCAGTGGTGCCAGAAGTCGCCGAACGCGCGGCTTTCCCAGCAGGCTTCGGTGAGCGCCAGGTACTTCTCGCGCGAGTGGTACTCGGTCCAGGAGTTGAGGTCCGTCGTGGACAGATACGCGTCCTCCAGCGACGCCACCGAGGACACCGCGAGACGCCTCGTCCCGGCTGCGTCGCGCAGGAAGGCGCCGTCGCCGCGGGACGCCCACCAGCGTCGTCCCAGCAGCGGCGCGGAGATCATCCCGACCACCGGGGTGCCGTCCTCGACCAGCGCGATCAGCGTGGCCCAGACCGGCACCCCGCGCAGGAAGTTCTTGGTCCCGTCGATCGGGTCGAGCACCCACGCGCGGCCCTTCGAGCCCGCCGTGCCGCCGCGTTCCTCGCCCGCCACGGCGTCGCCGGGACGGTCGGTGGCGAGGATCGCGCGGATCGCGTCCTCGACCGCGGTGTCGGCGTCGGTCACCGGCGTCCGGTCGGGTTTGCGGGAGACCGACAGGTCGAGCGCGCGAAACCGCGACGTGGTGATCGTGTCGGCGGCATCAGCCAGGCGGGTGGCAAGCGTCAGATCATCCTCATAACCAGGCACGATCACGATGGTTTCACGCCGGTTCACCGTAAGGTTGGCGAGGTGAGCATGGTCCTACTTGCCGAAGACGATCCGGCTATCGCCGAGCCGCTGTCCCGCGCCCTGCAACGGGAGGGCTACGAGATCGAGGTCGTCACCGACGGTCCCTCGGTACTGGACGCGACGGCCGCCCATCGGGTCGACCTGCTCGTGCTCGACCTCGGCCTGCCCGGCATGGACGGGCTGGAGGTGTGCCGGCGCCTGCGCGCGAGCGGCACCGAGCTGCCGGTGCTGATGCTCACGGCGCGCACCGACGAGGTCGACTTCGTGGTCGGGCTCGACGCGGGCGCCGACGATTACGTGGCCAAGCCGTTCCGGCTCGCCGAGCTGCTCGCCCGGATCCGCGCGCTGCTGCGCCGCCGGGTGCCGGAGGTGCTGGAGGCCGGCGGGGTCCGGATGGACCTCGGCGCGCGGCTGGTCACCGTCGACCAGCACGAGGTGCAGCTGGCGAACAAGGAGTTCGAGCTGCTGCGGGTGCTGATGACCAGGGCGGGCCAGGTGGTCAGCCGCGACGAGATCCTCGCCGAGGTGTGGAACGACCTGGAGTCGAAGACCTCCAAGACGCTCGACATGCACATGTCGTGGCTGCGCCGGAAGCTGGCGATCGCGGCCGACGAGGCGGCGGGCCGCCCGGCGAAGTCGACCCACTCCGACGGCGAGCGGCGGATCGCGACCGTGCGTGGCGTCGGCTTCCGCTTCAACGTCGAATAGCGTCCGGTCCCATGAGCATGCGCCGCCGGATCCTGCTGGCGATCCTGCTCGCCGTGCTGGTCACGGCGGCGGTGCTGGGCATCCCGCTGGGCGTCACCGCGTGGCGGCTGGTGGAGAACCTGAACCGCGAGAGCCTCGCCGAGCGGGCGCGGAACATCGCGGCGACCGTGGACACGCAGGTGGCGAACGGCCAGGACATCGACATCGGGCAGTTCCGCGTCGGCGTCCCGCAGGGCGGTCTGCTCACGGTGCGCGGCGACGGGCTGATCGAGAAGCACCTCGGCCTCGACCCGGGCCCGGACCCGGTGGTCGAATCGGTGCCGACGGCCCGGCACGGCGCGGTCATCCTGGCTATCCCGAGCGGCCCGGTCCGCACCAAGCAGACGCAGGTGACGCTGCTCGTGGTGCTGCTGGTCGTGCTGTCGGTCGGCACCGGCGCGGTGGTCGCGACCGTGACCGCGCGAAGGCTCGCGAAGCCGCTTCGGCACGTCGCGGACCGCGCGTCCCGCCTCGGCGGCGGTGACTTCCGGCCCGACCCGAGCCGCTACAGCGTCGCCGAGCTGGACATGGTCGCCGAGGCACTGGACACGTCGGGTTCGGCGCTGGCGCAGCTCGTGCAGCGGGAGCGCCAGCTCGTCGGCGACGTCTCGCACCAGCTGCGCAGCCGGCTCACAGCGTTGCAGCTGCGCCTCGAACCACTCACCGTGCACGAGGACCCCGACGTCGTCGAGGAGTCGCGCGCGGCGCAAGAGCAGGCCGACCGGCTGGCCGACGCGCTCGACGAGCTGCTCGCCGCCGCCCGCGCCGCCCGCGAGGTGGACGCCGAGCCCATGGACCTGCCCGCGACGCTGCCCGAGGTCGCGGAGGAGTGGCGGCAACTGCTGCGGGTCGAGGGCCGCAACCTGCGGCTGAAGGTCGCCGACGGCCTGATGGCGCGCGCCACGCCCGGCCGGCTGCGCGAGGTCATCGGCGTGCTGCTGGACAACGCACTGCGTCACGGCGCCGGCACGGTCACGTTGACCGCCCGGCGCGGTGACGCCGACGGCACGGTGGTGATCGAGGTCGGGGACACCGGCTCCGGTGTCCCCGACGAACTCACCCCGCACATCTTCGAACGCGGCTTCTCCGGCGGCGGCTCCACCGGCGTCGGCCTGGCGCTGGCCCGCGCGCTGGTGGAGGCCGACGGCGGCCGGCTCGAGCTGTCCAACAAACGGCCGGCGATCTTCAGCCTGTTCCTCAAGGTCCCGCGCCCGGACGACGTCGGCCAGGTGCGCTGGCCCGCCGAGCGCGTGCCCCGCTGAGCTCGGCTCAAAGTCCGTCAAGGCCTCCTTACCCGCGTCCGACGCAGGTAAGGAGGCCTTGACGGCGAGGTCAGGCGCGCTGCTCGCGAGCCCAGTCGGCGAACGTCAGCGGCGGACGGCCGAGTAATCGTTCGACGGTGTCGAACACGATGTCCTCGTAACCAGCCGACTGCCGCTTCAGCTCGAAGGAACCGTCGACGGCCGCGGCCGGCCAGCCTTGGGCGATCATGCGGGCGCGCGCCGCTTCGTGCGGCTCCTCGATGTAGCGGACCGGACGGCCGAGCGCCTCGCCGAGGATCGCGACCTGCCGCTCGGTCGTGAGGGCTTCGCCGCCGGTCAGCTCGTACGTCGCGCCTTCGTGGCCGGACGTGGTGAGCACCAGCGTGGCGACGGCGGCGATGTCGCGGCCGTGCACCAACGCGGACGCCGGGTCGCCTTCGGGCCCGTACACCGCGCCGGTGGCCCGGATCGAGGGCAGCCAGCCGCGCCGGTTGTCCATGAACGCGCCGGGCCGCAGGATCGTCCACGCCGGACCGGCGGCGCGGATCGCCCGCTCGGCGCGGGCGTGGCCGGTGCTGATCGGATCCGTCTGTCCGAAGTGGACACCCGTGGTGGACAGCTTGACCAGGTGCCGTACCCCGGCTTTTGCCGCCGCGGCAGCCAAGGCGGCCTCCTGGGCCGGGCCGTCGGAGCCGTGGCCGGAGGTGAGCACGAAAACGCGCTCGACGCCGTCGAGTAGAACGGGCAGCGAAGCGGTGTCGTCGAGGTCGCCGCGGACCACCTGGGCCCGCGGGTCGATCCGGGCCCGGGACGGGTCACGGGTCAGCGCGCGGACTTCGGCGCCGGCTTCGAGCAGGGCGGGAACGAGGGAGCGGCCGACTTTGCCGGTCGCGCCGAGAACGAGAATCATGGAAAACTCCTTGTGCAGGAACGAAAACGCACGCAGGGCGTGCGGGGGCCACGAGGGTGAAAAGGTTCCAACCGTCGCCCGGCTACGGGGCGCGGTCCTCTTCGCGCTCGGGAACCACCTCGAATCGTCCCGCCGGTCCCGGTCGAACCCGGGCGGCGTCGCTGTCACAAAGGAGCAAGTACGGCGGCGACCCTAAGCCGGGTCACCGCTCGCGGGCAAACCCATTTCTAACGGGGCAAGCGCGTGACCTGTTCGCGCCGGCGCTCGCCGAGGTCGTCCGGGAAGACCCACTTCTTGAAGCCCCAGAACCGGAACACCATCGCGAGCAGCATGCCGATGATCGAGCCGCTGGCGAAGTCCGCGACCTCCTGCACCAGCCTGCTCACGTGCGGCACCTCGAGGTGCAGCGCGTACCGCGACAGGTACAGCGGGATCAGGTTGACCACCACGGCGATGCCGCTGATCACGAAGAACAGCGTCGCCTCGTGAGTGCGCTCGCGCCCGCCGCGGGTGCGGAACGACCATTCGCGGTTCAGCACGTACGAGACGATCGTGGCCACGATGATCGCGATGGCCTTCGCGGTGGTCGGCTTCGACTCCAGCACGCTGAGCTTGAGCAGGTACCAGACACCGTTGTCGACGACGAAGGTGGTGGCGCCGACCAGCGCGAACTTCAGCATCTCCCGGTGCTTGATCAGCACCGCGCGCAGCGGCTCCGGCGTGCGGTTCAGCACGGTTTCGACAACGGTCACACCAGGCAGTCTAGAGAATCCGGGGCCACCGCCGGGCTCAGGCGGCCTTCCTGCCGGTAATGTCCGGATCCCCCGTTTGGCTGCCGGAAACCGTCTTCAGCCGCGCGCCCTCGGTCGGGAAGACCCACTTCTTGAACGCCCACCAGCGGAACAGCGTGCCCAGCAGCGTCCCCAGGATCATGCCGCTGACGAAGTCGGCGACCTCCTGGCCCAGCAGGGTCAGGTGCGGCTCCTGCAGGTCCAGCACGTAGCGCGAGACCCATTGGGGCAGCGCGTTCAGGCCCAGCGCGACGCCGCTGATGAGGAAGAACAGCGCGGCCTCGTGCGCCCGCTCGCGCCCGCCGCGGGTGCGGAAGGACCATTCGCGGTTCGCGACGTAGGAGAAGATGGTCGCGACCAGGACCCCGACGATCAGCGCGGTCACGGGGTGTGTCCGGAGCACGGTGAACTTCAGCACGTACGTGATGGCCGTGGTGATCAGGAAACTGATGCCGCCGACCACGGCGAACCGCAGCAGCTCACGGTGCTTCGTCAGTAACTCGCGCAGGATCCGCACCTGCGCGACGCTACCCCCTCAGCCAGTCGAAAAAGCCGCGGGGCTCGATCGTCGGCGGGGTCTGGCCCGGTTTGCCGGAGTTGCCCGGACCGGGGTTCGGCGGCGCACTCGTGCTGGTCGCGGGCGTGCTGGGCGCGGTGGTCGTCTCCGGGTCGGCCGGCGGCGCGGGCGGGGCGCTGCTCGGGCTCGGGTGCTTTTTCGGCTTCGACGGGCTGGTGCTGGTGTCCGGCGAGGTCGTCGGTTTCTCCGACGGCTCCGGGCTCCCGGTGGTCGGGTACGGGACCTCGCAGATGCCCAGCCAGCAGCCGAAGAACAGCTGTACGGGCTTGGCGTTGGCCTTGCCCAGGGTGGCACTCACGGTGACCGGGGTGTCGCGGGAGGGCCGTCCGTCCAGCCGCACCCACAGGTTCACGTGCTGGTCCGGCGCGAGGGAGCCGCGGGTGGTGCAGGTGGCGCCGGAGCCCGTTGGCTCACAGGGGAATCCGCTGAGGCTCCACGACTGGTAGATCGCGTGGTCGAAGGTGACGGTGACGGGCTTCGTCGTCTTGCCGGTGTTGCGCACGCGGACGTAGACGAGCGGGTTGCGCGTCCACGGGAACGCCGAAAGCCCGTCGGTGTCCGCCTGCAGCAGCAGGTCGTCCTGCGGCGGGGCCTTCACCGTGACCTTCACGCTCACCGTGACCTGCATCGTCGCGCCCGAGGTGACGGAGCCGGTGACAGTGCCGCCCTTCGCGCTGTCGTCGGCGAGGAGCCGGAAGGTGAGCACGGCCGACTGGCCGGGCTGCAGGCCTGAGCCGGTTTTACAGGTCACGGTGCCGGTGCCGCCTGGGCAGTTGACGGCCAGCGGGGCTGGGGTTTGGGCGGCGGGGCTGTCTTCCCGGAAGGAGCTCACCGCGCCACCGCCGCCCACCGGGACCGCGGAGACGCCTTGCGGCAGGTTCAGCGCGACCTGCACGGGGTCGGACAGGCTGCCGCCGTCATTGCGGACGGTGATGGGCAGGGTGACCGGGCCCGCGCCCGGCTGCAGTTCGAGGTCGCCGGACGGCGCGGTCGCGGACATCTTCGCCGGCGCGGGCGAGGCCGGGGGCGGTGCTGCCGGAGGTGCGGCCGGCGGCGCGACGGGCGGCGGCGCGGGCTGGGCCGGCGGAGGCGCCTGCGGGGCGGGCACCGCGGGCGCGGCCGGGGGAGCGGGTTTCGGCGGCGGGGGCGCGGGCGCCGCGGCGGGCGGCGGGACCTGGGCCGCCACCGGGATCTCCTGTGATCCGCTCGAAGCCAGCGCGATGGCGACGGCGGCCACGATGGCCGCGCCCGAAACCGCGACCCCGGCGAACTGGCGGGGCGCGGAGGCCGCGGCGGCGGCACCCGCTTTCGCGCCACCGGCGGCGGCCGCACCGGAAGCGGCGGCCGCGGCCCCGGCCGTTGCCGCGGTGGCGGCGCCCGCCTTGGCCGCGCCGATCGTCGCGAGGTAGCCCAGCGCGGCACCGCCCAGCACGATCGGGGCGATGATCGCGCGCAGACCGCCGTTGACGTCGGCCAGCTCCGCGGCCAGCGCCCGGCAGGCCTCGCACTCGTCGAGGTGGTTCTCCACTTGGGAGCGCTCGCGTTTGGACAGTCCGTCCCGGGTCCACGCGCCCAGCCGGTCGGCGGCCGCGCGGCACCGGTCGGCGTTGTTCTCCTGCAGGTGGACCTGGAGGTATGCCTGCCGCAGGCCCTCACGGGCGCGGTAGGCGAGCGCGGACACGCCGTTCGCGGTCAGCCCCAGCAGCGGCGCGACCTCGGCCGGGCTCTGCTGCTCGATCTCGGTGTGCCACAGCACGGCCTGCCAGCGTTCGGGCAGCCGCGCGAACGCCTTCGCCGCCATCGTGCGCTCGAGGCCGGCCACGGCGGTGTCGGAGAACGGCACGGTGAGCGCTTCGCCGATGGCCCCGCCGGCGTCGCTCATGTCCTCGTTCAGGTCGACGCGGCGGTCGCGGCGGGTCTTGTCGTACGCGGTGTGCCGCAGCGCGGTGAGCAGGTAGGCGCGAAAGGCGGTGTCCGGGCCCTTGCCGCCACGCAGCGTGTCGAGGACCTTGGCGAACGCCTCGGAGACGAGGTCGTCGGCTTCGGCGCTGGAGCGGGCGAGCTGCCGGGCCAGGTTGTACGCGGCTCCACTGTGACGCTCGAACAGCGTCCCGTAGGAGGCGATCTCCCCAGCGCGCACCTCGGCGATCAGCTCGGCGTCACTCTTACCGGACAGGTCGGCGGGAACGGTGGACACGGGGCTCCTTCTTCTGCGCGCACGCGGCCGGACCAGCCACGACCTACCTCTCTAACGCGTCCACAAGTGTGACGGACGCGGCGACACTCGTCACGTCGTGGTCCGGGTATCGCCACCGACGGCCCAATGAGTTCACCCGGGACCTGGCAATCGACCCGGAAAAAGGCTCCGGAACGTCGTCACGCGGACGGGGCGGCGGAGTCCCTCTGGTGTAGCGGGACAAGATCGACAAGATCCGGACGAAAGGAGCGGTGGCCAGTGGACGTACCGGCGACCGGAGCCCGGTCCGGAGCCGCAGAGGGCCAGGAGGCACCGACCCGCTTCGACCGGGACGGGACCCTGCGCGCGCTGCGGGCGCGCTGGCGCACCGCCAGCCTCGCCGCGGGCTGGCGTTTCCCCAGCGACTGGGCCCTGCCCGAGGTCGACGCGGTGTGTGCCGCCGTCGTCCGGCACGGCGCCCTCGGGGCCGAGACGGCGCTGGCCGGATTGGGCCGGGCCCGGGCCGCCGCCGGCGCCGGGCTGGCCGAGACGCTGTCGGACCTGGCCGCCCTGCACGCCGTGCTCGTGGACCCCGAAGCCGTCGACGGCTTCGTGTCCCCGGACGTGGACGCGACGCCGTCGCGGATACTCAGGGTGACGGCGTTGGCGTGGGCGGACGTCGCGACCGACCAGCTCGTGCACACCGAGGTCACCGACCCGCTCACCGGTCTGCCGTCCTCGGCCTACCTGCGCACCCGCCTCGCCGAGCTGTACCGCGGCGGCGGCTGGGAGGAGAAGGTGCTGCTGGTGGTCTCCCTGGACCTCTCGGCCGTCTCCGGCTGGCCGCGGCTGACCGGCATGATCCTGGCCGCGGACGCCGTCCGCTCGGTCTTCGACTCGGGCGAGAGCTACGCGGCGCTCGGCCCGTCCACCGTCGCCGTTTTGGCCCATCGTGACGACCGGCTCGCTTCCCACGGCGTGGCGCTGCGGCGGGCGCTCAACGACCGGCTGTCGGTGGACGATCAGCTGTGCGAGGTCAGCCGTCCGCGGGTTTCGGCGTTGCGGCTGCCGCCGACGCACGAGCGGGCCTGCGGTCTGCTCGCGGAGCTGTCCCGGTCATAGCCGGACAAGTCCGGCGCCGGCGCCTAATCCTTCCCACCCTTCTGGACCAGCTCGGCGCCGGTCATGATTTCCTGATGGGGTGACCAGGACCGTACCCTCTGCCGCCGAAGCCCAAGCTCCGGCGAGAGCCGGCTTACCCCGCCTGGCCCTGCGCCGGTCGCTGGCCCGGCTCTCCGTCCGCCCGCGGTCGATCCTGATTCTCTCGGTGATCCCGCTGCTCGCGATCGGGTTCGGCATCTGGGGCTGGACGCACGACTGGGTACTGGGGGTCGACAGCGCGGTTTATCGCGCCGGCGCGCTCACCCTGCTGCACGGGCAGTCGCTCTACGACGCGAACACGCTCGACCCGGAGCCGGGGTGGGCGCTGCTGCCGTTCACCTACCCGCCGACGGCCGCGCTGCTGTTCGTCCCGCTCGCCGTGGTGCCGACGCAGGTCGCGTGGGGTTTCCTGACCGCCGTTTCGCTCGGCGCGATGGCGCTTTCCATCCGCATCGCGATCGGCGCCCTGCCGAGCCCGGCCTCCGACGGCCCGCGCTGGTGGGCCTCGCCGGCCCGTTCGACGATCGTGTTCTTCCTGGTCTTCCTCGGCCTGGAACCGGTGTGGCGCACCATTTTCCTCGGCCAGATCAACCTGATCCTGATGGCCATGATCCTGCTGGACATGCTGGTGCTCGGCGCGCGCGGCAGCCGGTGGGGCGGCGTGCTGGTGGGCGTCGCGGCGGCGATCAAGCTGACGCCGATCGTGTTCCTGGGCCACCTGTTCATCACCGGCCGCCGCAAGGACGCGCTGCGCGGGCTGGCGACGTTCGTCCTCATGCAGGGGCTGATGTTCCTGGTCAACCCGCACGACGCGTGGCGTTACTGGACCTCGACGCTGCCCGACACCGGCCGCATCGGCCCGGTGCACTGGGCGGGCAACCAGTCGCTGAACGCGCTGATGAACCGGGCCACCGACCTCGCGCCGTGGGCGTCGAAGGCCGCGATGGGGATCGGCCTGCTGCTCGCGATCCCGGCGCTGTGGCTGCTGATCCGGTTCCACCGCCGCGGGCAGGCGCTCGCCGCGCTGCTCGTCACGGCGTTCTGGACGCTGCTCATCTCGCCGATCTCCTGGACCCACCACTGGGTGTGGGTCGTGCCGCTGATCGTGCTGCTGGTTTCGCGCCTGCCGAAGACCACCCCGGCGACCGCGTGGAAACGCTGGGTCGGGACAGGCTTGGTGGCGTTCGTGTTCGTCAGCTGCGTCCTGCTGATCCTGCCGAACGGCCGCAACGTGGAGCTGCACTGGAAGGTGTGGCAGAACGTCCTCGGCGACGCCTACATCCTGATGCCGGTGGTGCTCGGCCTCGCGCTGATCTTCCGGTGGGGCCTGCAGCGCCGCGCGCGCAGCCGCCGCGCGCCGGAGGAGGCCACGCAGTATGCCGACGCCACACCAGGCGACTGAGGCTTTTCCGCCTGCTGTCTCGGGGCGTTCGCGGTTGCGTTCGTGGTTGTCAGGGTTGCGGCAGTCACGCTCGCGGGGTCCTTCGTCGCTGTCACGGCTGCGTCGTTTCTGGCGCCCGCGCTCGTGGCTCCCGTCCTGGTGGCTCCCGCCTTCCCGCCTCGCCCGTCTGCTGACTGCTGTTCTGCTACTGGCGACCGCGGTACTCGGCGTCGTGGTGTGGCTGACCGGCTGGCACGTGGGCGCGGACAGCGCGGTCTACCGAGCCGGCGGCCTGACCCTGCTGAAGGGCGAACCGCTCTACACCTCATCGGACCTGACGACCCTCCCGGACTGGGTCCGCCTGCCGTTCACCTACACCCCGGCCGCGGCGGCGCTGTTCGTGCCGCTGGTGCTGGTGCCGTCGGGCCTGGTCTGGGGCGTGATCGCGGTTTTGTCGGTGGTGTCGCTTACTGTCGTGATCGCGGTGGTGGCGCGGCCGTCCGGGGTTTGGTTGCCGGCGGGCACGGCCATCGTTCTGGTGCTGGAACCGGTGTGGAAGACACTGTTCCTGGGCCAGATCAACTTGATACTGATGGCTTTGGTGGTCTTCGACGTACTGGTGCTGTCGAGCCGTGGTGCGAGCTTGGGGCGCTTGGCCGGTTCGAGGGTTAGGGCTTCGGCCTCGGCTGGTTCGGTCGGCGCTGGTGGCTCGGTGAGCGCTGCTGGGGAACGTGCGCGGACGGGCAGCCGGTGGGCCGGTGTGCTGATCGGTGTGGCGGCGGCGGTGAAGCTGACCCCGTTGATCTTCGTCCCGCATCTGTTCTTCACCGGCCGGTGGAAGGACGGGCTGCGCGCCCTGGGCACCTTCGTGGGCCTGGAGGCGGTGATGTTCGCGGTCATCCCGGGTGACTCGTGGCGCTTCTGGACCGAGTCGGTCTCCGATCCCAGCCGGGTGGGCTCGGTGCACTGGATCTTCAACCAGTCGCTGAACGGCCTGGTCAGCCGCGCGTCCTCGCTCGCGCCGTGGTCGATGGCGGTGGCCGTCGGGGTGGCTGCGGTGCTGGCCGTGCCCGCGGTGTGGCTGGTCGTCCTCTGGCATCGCCGGGGTGAGCAGGCGGCCGCGTTGCTCGTGACGGCGTTCTACGCCCTGCTGGTGTCGCCGGTGTCGTGGTCGCACCACTGGGTGTGGGCGGTGCCGCTGGTGTGCCTGCTGCTGGTCAAGGGCCGACGGTGGTGGGCACTCCTGGTGGCGGTGCTGTTCGCCTCGCAGATCGTGATGCTGGTCCCGAACGGCGGCGACACCGAGTTCACCTGGGGCATCGGCTGGTCCGTACTCGGCAACGCCTACGTCCTCGCCGCCGCAGCAGCCATCCTCGCCCTGTCCATCCGCGAACTCCGGCTGCGCTCCCGCACGACCGCACCCACAGTGCAGCCGGAACCGGCCGAATAACCGGATTCCGCGGCCCTGCCCGCAGACGCCTGCCGGGGATGCGTGCCGTGGTCGAGGTGGCCGAGCAGGAACTGCGGCAGCCAAGTACCGCCGTATCCCCGCAGACAGGTCCACACCGGCCCCGACGCCACGGCAATCCGGCGCCCTCGGCCACCAGCCGAAGACCCCGCCGGGAAGACCAACGCGCCCCACAAGCCAGGTGAGCTGCGTCAACACCGCCAGGTACCCGCAGCCAGGCCGGAAGCAGCCCAGTAACCTGGGCGGCGTTATGGACAAACGTACCGGTCTTCCCGTCGTCGGGATGGTGGGCGGCGGACAGCTCGCCCGGATGACGCACCAGGCGGCGATCTCGCTCGGGCAGTCGCTGCGGATTCTCGCGGCGGGTAAGGGCGATTCCGCCGCGCTGGTGGCCAGTGACGTGGTGCTCGGGCACCACACGGACCTCGACGCGTTGCGCTCGTTCGCCAGCGGGGTCGACGTGCTCACCTTCGATCACGAGCACGTGCCCGGCGAGCACCTGCTGACGCTCGCCATGGAGGGCTTTGTCATCCGGCCCGCGCCTTCGGCGCTCGGGTTCGCGCAGAACAAGCTCGTGATGCGCGAGATGATGGCCGGGCTCGGCGTGCCGGGGCCGGCGTTCGCCGAAGTGTCCACTGTGGACGACGTGCTGAAGTTCGGCGACGAGCACGGCTGGCCGGTGGTCCTCAAGGCCGCGCGTGGCGGGTACGACGGCCGCGGCGTCTGGATGCTCGACACCGCCCGCCATGCGCGCGAGACGGTGCCGGAGCTGCTCGAGGCGGGCACCTCGCTCCTGGTCGAGGAGAAGGTGGCCATGAAACGCGAGCTGGCCGCGCTGGTCGCGCGCTCGCCGTTCGGGCAGGGCGCGGCGTACCCCGTGGTCGAGACCGTGCAGACCGGCGGCATCAACACCGAGGTGCTCGCGCCGGCGCCGGGGCTGAGCGAGTCGCGGGTGCACGAGGCGCAGGACCTCGCGCTGCGGATCGCGGCGACGCTCGACGTCACCGGGCTGCTGGCCGTCGAGCTGTTCGAGACCGACACCGGCCTGCTGGTCAACGAGCTCGCCATGCGCCCGCACAACTCGGGCCACTGGACGATGGACGGCTCCCGCACGTCGCAGTTCGAGCAGCACCTGCGCGGCGTGCTCGACTACCCGCTGGGCCGCACGGACCTGATCGAGCCCGCGTGCGTGATGGCGAACGTGCTCGGCGCCGACGCCACCCCGCAGATGAGCACCGACGAGCGCGTCCACCACCTCTTCGCGCGCTACCCCGAGGTGAAGATCCACCTCTACGGCAAGGAAGACCGGCCCGGCCGCAAGCTCGGGCACGTCAACTTCGCCGGGGAGCGCATGGAGGACCTGCGCAACCGCGCGCTGCTGTCCGCGCACTGGCTGTCCCACGCCGTCTGGCTCGACGGCTACGAGATCCACTGAACCGGACAGCGACGATCCATTGAAAGGGAGCACTATGGCGCCGCAAGTGGGCGTGATCATGGGCAGCGACTCGGACTGGCCGGTGCTCGAAGCCGCCGGGCAGGCGCTCGGCGAGTTCGGCGTGGAGTACGAGGTCGGCGTCTACTCGGCGCACCGGACCCCGCAGCGCATGCTGGACTACGCCACCTCCGCGGCCTCGCGCGGCCTGCGCGTGATCATCGCGGGCGCGGGCGGCGCCGCGCACCTGCCGGGCATGGTCGCGTCGGCCACGGTGCTGCCGGTGATCGGCGTCCCGGTCCCGCTGAAGTACCTCGACGGCCTCGACTCGCTCCTGTCGATCGTCCAGATGCCGGCCGGCATCCCGGTGGCGACGGTGTCCGTCGGGGGCGCGCGCAACGCCGGCCTCCTCGCGGTCCGCATCCTCGCCGCCGCGGACCCCGAGCTGCAGGCCCGCATCACCCAGTTCCAGGCCGACCTGGAGCAACTGGTGCTGGACAAGGACGCCGCCCTCCGCGAGAAGGCCGGCAAGTGACCCGGGTCAGCTGAACTCGGGCAGCTGCTTGCGCAATTCCCGCTTCAGCACCTTCCCGGCCGCGGACACCGGGATCTCGTCCACGAAGTGCAGCTCGCGCAAACGCTTGTAGGGCACCACTTTCTCGTTCACCATCGCGATGAGACGGTCGGCGTCGGGCGTTTCGGACGGCTTGCGGACGACAAAGGCGACGGGGAGCTCGCCGACGTCGGCGCGGGGGCGGCCGATCACCGCCGCCGCGCGGACGCCGGGCAGGGCGATCAGCAGCTCCTCCAGCTCGCGCGGGAACACGTTGTACCCCTTGTACAGCAGCATGTCCTTCTTGCGATCCACAATGGACAGGTAGCCGTCCTCGTCGATCACGCCGATGTCGCCGGTGTGCAGCCAGCCGTCGACGAGGGCGGCAGCGTTGTCCTCCGGGCGGTTGCGGTAGCCGCGCATCATCTGCGGGCCGCGCAGGCACACCTCGCCCTCCTGCCCCGTCGGCAACGGCTCTTCGCTGTCCGGGCCGACGACCTTCAGCTCGGTGTCGAAGACCGGCCCGCCGACCGAGCCCACCTTGCGCAGGCCCGAGCGGTACGACGGGGCGATGACCGCGCCCATCGTCATCTCGGTCAGTCCGTAGCCCTCGGCGATGATCACGCCGGGGAAGCGTTTTTGCAGCGCGCGGATCATCTCGTGGTTCATCGGCGCCGCGCCGGAGCCGATGCCGCGCACGGACGACAGGTCGGCGGTGTGGAACGACGGCGTCGCCAGCAGCGCGGCGAACAGCGCGGGCGCGCCCCCGAGGGACGTGACCTGCAGGCGTTCGGCGTCGGCGACGTAGGCCACGGGGTCGAAGCGCGAGTGCAGCACGATCGTCGAACCGCTGAGCAGCGCGGAGTTCAGCCCGGCGATCACGCCCATCGCGTGGAACCAGGGGGTCAGGTTGATCGCGACGCCGGTGCCGAGCCGTGCCGGGAACTCGTCCTCGCTGCCGATCTGGTCGAGCACGACGTCGCCGTTCGCGTCGAGCACCGGCACCGAGCCGCTGCTCCAGCAGGCGCTCTGGAGGCTGTTGGCCACGATGTTGCGGTGCGTGAGCTGCACGCCCTTCGACCGGCCGGTGGTGCCGCCGGTGTACGCGAGGTGCGCCAGGTCCGCGTGCGCGTCGATGGCCACGTCCGGCCTGGTGCCGGGCTGATCGGCCAGGAAGTCCTGAAACTCGACGGTGTCGGGTCCAAGGTCGCCGTCGGGGGCCACGACGACCGTCAGCCGCGACGGGATCCGGTCGGCGACGGCGGCGAGCGTCCCGGCCACCGGCCCGAACGTGACGACGGCGGCCGCCTCGCAGTCGGTGAGCTGGAAGGCCAGATCGTCGGGCGGGAGCAGCGGGTTCGTCGGGCTGAAGGTGGCCCCGGCCAGCAGGGTGCCGTGGTAGGCGATGGGGTAGGCGAGGCAGTTCGGCAGGTGGATGGCGACCACGTCGCCGTGGCCGATGCCGCGGGCGCGCAACGCGTTGGCGAAGCGGCAGGCGGCGGAGTACGTCTCGGCGAAGGTGAGGCTGTCGTCGCCCAGTGCGAAGGCCGTGCGGTCGCCGTATCGGGCGGCGGCGCCGGCGAGTATCGAACCCGCCGGCACCTCGGGGTAGTCGAGCGAACGGGGCAATCCGGGCGGCGGCGTCGACGCGGTGATGGCCATCACCCGACCTTACGAATTCTGCGGCCAAAGACACAAGGACGAAGCCGACGACCGGCGTGAACGAGCGCTAACATCGACGGAACTCTCCCAACGCTGCAGAAGAGGTGACGGAAGTGGCCGATGGCCTGTACCAGCTTGCCGAGGAGCACGAGGAGCTGCGGGCGGCTGTCCGGGCTCTGGCCGAGAAGGAGATCGCGCCCTACGCCGCGGAGGTCGACGAGCAGGAGCGCTACCCGATCGAGGCGTACAACGCGATGGTGAAGTCCGGCTTCAACGCCGTGCACATCGGCGAGGCCTACGACGGCCAGGGCGCGGACGCGGTGGGCGCGTGCATCGTGATCGAGGAGGTCGCGCGCGTGGACGCGTCGGCGTCGCTGATCCCGGCGGTGAACAAGCTGGGCACGCAGCCGATCATCCTGTCCGCCTCTGAGGAGCTGAAGAAGCAGGTGCTGCCCGCGATCGCGTCGGGCGAGGCTTCGGCTTCGTACGCGCTGTCCGAGCGCGAGGCCGGTTCGGACACCGCGTCGATGCGCACGCGCGCGCGGCTGGACGGCGACCACTGGGTGCTCAACGGCACCAAGTGCTGGATCACCAACGCCGGCGAATCGTCGTGGTACACGGTGATGGCGGTGACGGACCCGGAGGCGGAGAAGAAGGCCAACGGGATCTCGGCGTTCGCGGTGCACAAGGACGACCCGGGCTTCTCGGTGGGCCCGAAGGAGCGCAAGCTCGGCATCAAGGGCTCCCCGACGCGGGAGATCTACTTCGAGAACTGCACCATCCCCGCGGACCGGATCATCGGCGAGCCGGGCAGCGGCCTGAAGACCGCGCTGCGGACGCTGGACCACACCCGTCCCACGATCGGTGCGCAGGCGCTCGGCATCGCGCAGGGCGCGCTGGACGCGGCAGTGGCGTACGTGAAGGACCGCCGCCAGTTCGGCAAGTCGATCGCGGAGTTCCAGGGCGTGCAGTTCATGCTCGCGGAAATGGGCACGAAGATCGAGGCCGCCCGCCACCTCGTCTACGCCTCCGCCGCCGCCTCCGAACGCGGCGACAAGCGCGCGGGCTTCATGGCCTCCGCCGCGAAGACCTTCGCCTCCGACACGGCCATGGAGGTAACCACCGACGCCGTCCAGCTCTTCGGCGGCGCTGGCTACACCCGCGACTTCCCGGTCGAGCGCATGATGCGCGATGCGAAGATCACGCAGATTTACGAAGGTACGAACCAGATCCAGAAGGTCGTCATGGCCCGGGCCCTGCTCAAGGGCTGACCGCCACCCGACCGGACAATCCCCGGCTACCAGCACCGGTGGCCGGGGATTGTTGCTGTCACAGGAAAACTAACTGTCCAAAGTAGCCGGCTCAGCCCAGCTGCCCAGCAACCGCAGCCGTTCCGCCGATGGCGACCCCGGCTCAACAGTCCAAATGCCAAGCGTCTGTTCCGGATCGTCCGCAGGCGCGAAAGCCTCATAACCCAAAACAAGCTCGCCGACAACCGGATGGCGGAAGTGCTTCACGCCATGGGTCCGTTCGAAGACGTCGTGGTCGGCCCACCAGCGCCTGAAGTCCTGGTCTCGTACCGAGAGTTCGCCGACCAGGTCGGCCAGGGCCGGGTCGTGGGGGTTGCGGCCGGCGTAGAGGTGCAGGGACGCGACGATGCCGCGGGCGGCGCCTTCCCAGTTCGCGTACACCGAGCGCACGGTGTCGTCCAGGAAGATCAGGCGGGCCAGGTTGCGGGAGCGGGCGGGGAGGGCGTCGAAGTCCGTGTACAGGGCTCGGGCCAGGCGGTTGCTGGCCAGGACGTCCATCCGGCGGCCGATGACCAGCGCCGGGACCTCCGTGAGGCTCTCCAGGACCAGCCGCAGGCCGGGGCGCACGCGTTGCGGCGGCAGGGGGCGCGGGCGGCCGCGGCGGGGCTTCGCGAGGGTGAACAGGTGTGAGCGCTCCAAGTCGTTCAGCTGCAGGGCCCGCGCGACGGCGTCCAGCACCGACTCCGAAACGTTCAGGTTCCGGCCGCGCTCCAGACGCACGTAATAGTCGACGCTGACGCCCGCGAGCTGGGCGACCTCCTCCCGCCGCAGGCCCGGGACGCGCCGCGCGCCGGGGTACGGCGGCAGGCCCGCCGCCTCGGGCGTGACCTTCGCCCGGCGCGAGCGCAGGAACTCCCGCAGGTCCGCGTTCGGCTCGCTCATGAAACCAGCGTAGAGCGAGATCACGCCCGGTCGTAACCACGAAAGGGGGTTTGCTGGACCCCCGGTGCCAACGACTCTCCCAGCCCACCGCCCACCGGTGCTTGGCTGAAACCCATGAAACGCAGGATTCTCGGCGGCACCGGCATTTCCGTCAGCGAGTACGCGCTCGGCACGATGATGTTCGGCGCCATGGGCAACACCGACCACGACGAGTCGGTCCGGATGATCCACACGGCACTGGACGGCGGCATCAACTTCGTCGACACCGCCGACGTCTACTCGGGCGGCGAGTCCGAGGTGATCGTCGGCAAGGCGCTCAAGGGACGCCGCGACGACGTCGTGCTCGCCACCAAGTTCGGGCTCCCCATGGGCGAGGACGCCAACCACCACGGCGGCTCGCCGCGCTGGGTCAAGCGCGCGGCCGAGGACAGCCTGCGCCGCCTCGGCACCGACTACATCGACCTCTACCAGATGCACCGCCCGGACCACGACACCCCGATCGACGAGACGCTGGGCGCGCTTTCGGACCTCGTGCGCGAGGGCAAGGTGCGCGCGATCGGCAGTTCGTTCTTCTCGCCGGAGGAGACCGTCGAGGCGCAGTGGACGGCCGAGCGGCGCGGCCACCACCGGTTCCGCACCGAGCAGCCGCCGTACTCGATCCTGACCCGCGGCATCGAGAACCGCGTGCTGCCGACGGCCCAGCGGTACGGCCTGGGCGTGCTGACGTTCGGCCCGCTCAACTCCGGCTGGCTCTCCGGCCGTGCCGACCCGACCGCCGGGCACCGCAACGCGGGCATCGGCGCGCAGATGTTCGACCTCTCGCTGCCGGGCGTCCAGGCGAAGGCCGAAGCCGTCGAGAAGCTGACCAAGGTGGCCGCCGACGCGGGTCTGCCGCTTTCGCGCCTGGCCATCGCGTTCGTGCGCGCGCACCCGGCGGTGACGTCGGTGCTGATCGGCCCGCGCCGTCCCGAGCACCTGGCCGACCTGCTGGCCGGCGCCGACGTCGAGCTGGACGGCGATGTACTGGACCGGATCGACGAGATCGTCCCCCCGGGCGTCGACGTCCACTCGGGTGATTTCTACATCAGCCCGACCCCGGCGATCCTGGACAAGCGCCTGCGCCGGCGGTAGCCACCGGCCCCCGCTTGCCAAAGCGCGAGCCCCGTGAGAGAAGGTTTCCACCTGTCTCAACACGGAGGTATCGATGGCGACGGTGACCGTGAACGGTGGGCAGCAGGTCCACTTCGTCGACTACGGCGGTGACGGGCCGGCGGTCGTGCTGCTGCACAGCTTCCTGATGGACATCGACATGTGGGAGCCGCAGGTCGAGGCGTTCGGCGCGGAGTACCGGCTGATCGCGGTCGACGAGCGCGGCCAGGGCGGCACGCCCGCCGACGCGGACTTCGACTACTGGGACGTGGCCCGCGACGTCCTCGGCGTCATGGACCACCTCGGCCTCGACCGGGCGGCTGTCGTCGGCACCAGCCAGGGCGGGTTCATCGGGCTGCGGATGGCGCTGCTCGCGCCGGAGCGGGTCACCTCGCTCGCTGTGCTGGGCACCTCCGCCGAGCCGGAAGCCGAGGGGACCGCCGCGGTCTACCGGCAGCTCATCGGCGCCTGGCTGCAGACCGGGCCGGAGCCGCTGGTCGACGGCGTGGCCACGTTCTGCCTCGGCGACTACGAAGCGTCCTCATGGAAGGCGAAGTGGCGTGGGGTGACGGGTGAGCAGTTCCAGCGGATCATGACCACGCTGATCAGCCGGGAGAGCGTGCTCGAGCGCGCCGGCGAGATCCAGGCGCCCGTGCTCGTGCTGCACGGCACCGCCGACAGCGAGTACCCGATCGCGCGGGCCGAGTCGCTCGTGGCCGCGCTGCCCAACGCCGAACCGCTGGTCACAGTCGTGAACGGCGCGCACTTCCTCAGCCTCTCGCACGCCGATGAGGTCAACCCGCACCTGAAGGCGTTCCTCGCCGAGCACGCGGCCGGAAAGTAACCCACCCGGGAGCGTTTCCCTTCACCTACTTGCGCGTTAAGTGATCGGGTGACACTGGTCACCATCGGCTCACAGAGAGGTGAAGCGGATGGGCGTGCGCGCGTTCGGGCGTCGAGTGGTGGTTCTGCTGGCCGTGGCCGGGGCGTTCGCCCTGAGTACCGGCACCGCGGACGCGGCGGTGAAGGAGCCGACCGGGCCGGTGCAGCCCAACATCATCTCGGCGGCGGTGTACTCGGTGCTGCAGCCGACGATCGCTCCGCCGGGCGCGAACGACTGGAACTGCAAGCCCAGCGCCGAGCACCCGGACCCGGTCCTGCTGTCCAACGGCACCACGGCGAACGCCTACGAGAACTGGGCGAACCTCTCGCAGGTGCTCGCCGACGCCGGCTACTGCGTGTTCACCGGCAACTTCGGCGGCGCGCCGGGCAGCTTCCTGCAGACCGTCGGCCCGGTCGCGGACACCACGGCGCAGCTCGCGGCCTTCGGGGACAAGGTCCTGGCGGCCACGGGCGCGGCGAAGCTGGACATCGTCGGCCACTCGCAGGGCGGCATGAACCCGCGCTACTGGATCAAGTACCTCGGCGGCGCCTCGAAGATCGGCAAGCTGATCGGCCTCTCGCCGTCGAACTACGGCACCAGCCTGTTCGGCCTCCTCACCGCGGTGCAGGCGATCCCGCCGGTGCGCGACCTGGTCGGCTTCGCCTGCGCCTCGTGCAACGAGCAGTCCACCGGCTCCGCGTTCCTGACCGCGCTGAACGCCGGCGGCGACACCGTGGCGGGCATCGACTACACCGTGATCCAGACCAAGTACGACGACGTGGTCACGCCCTACACCAACGCGTTCCTGAAGCCCGCGCCGAACGTCAAGAACATCGTGCTGCAGGACGTCTGCGCGCAGGACTTCACCGATCACCTCGGCATCCCCTACGACCCGATCGCGGAGCGCGAGGTGCTGAACGCGCTGGACCCGGCGAACGCCAAGACCCCGCAGTGCGTTTTCGTGCCGCCGGTGATCAGCTGAGGAACTGGTGCATCACGTGCAGTCCCACGTAACCGTGGGCCGGGTGGTGGAACGCCCCGGGCACCGTGCCGATCACGGTGAACCCCAGTGACTTCCACAGGGCGACCGCGCGGGTGTTGGTCTCGACGACGGCGTTGAACTGCATCGCGCGGTAGCCCTCGGCGCGGGCCCACTCCAGCACGTGCTCGCCGAGGGCCCGGCCGACGCCCCGGCCGGCCTGACCTGGGTCGACCATGAAGCTCGCGCTCGCGACGTGCGCCCCGGGGCCTTCGCGGTTGGGGTTCATCTTCGCCGAGCCGAGCACGGTCCCGGACTCGTCGGCGGCGACCACCGTGCGGCCCGGCGGGGTGAGCAGCCACATCTCCTTCGCGGCCGGTTCGCCCAGGTCAGGGGGCAGGGCGTAGGTCTCGCCCGCGGCGACGATGTCGTGCAGGAACGGCCAGATGGCGGGCCAGTCGGCCGCCTTCGCGTCACGGATGATCACCGTCGCGAGTATTGCCGAGACCGGGGCCTGGCAGCCAGGGCAAGGGGACAGGGAAGCCGGGGTAAAAACGCGAACATTTTCGGGTCGGGCGGGTGGTTCTGGTTGTGCTTCCCGAGCCTCTGATGTCACAGTCGACCCCATGTTATGGCCGGTCCCGGACACCTGGAAGCCGAGTGACGACGCCGAGCTGGTCGCCGGCTGGCGGCTCTGGCTCGAGCTGAGCGACTGCGCGTGGCCGAGCGCGGCCTGGGACGGCACGCCCGCCCACGCCGTCAACCAGCTGCGTGAGCTGCTCGACGCGTGTGACGACATCGAGACCGGCTACCGCGCCGCGACCACCGAGCCGTCGGAGGAGTTCGTCCGGCTGCTCCAGGCCCTCGTGCTGTGCGCGAGCGCGGTGATCGGGCTGTGGTGGGACGACCACGCCCCGCTGGACTTCGAGCGGGCCCGCACCCTGCACGACGACCTGCGGCGGTTCGCGAACCACGCCGAGCAGGTCCTCACGCTGCTGGCCCGGCACGGCGGCTGGGCCGAACTCGACTCGGCCCGCCGCCGCCCGGTCTGAGCCGGTTCAGCGCGGCCGGTACCCGCCGAACTCGCTGAAGAACACCCCCTCGCCCTGCGTCAGCGCGGGCAACGCCTGCTCCAGCTCGTGCACCGACGCGGCCGGGATCGTACCGTCCACAGTGCACACTTCGCCGCGGACGACCGGCTCGCCCGGCACCGCGCGCAGCTCGATGAGCTTGCGCAGAACGGCGCTCACCGCGGCCGTCGGGACCTCGGCTTCGAAGGTGTGCACGGGTTCGTGGACACGGGTCCCGGCTCGGCCCACCGCCTCCCGCAGCACGAGTTCCGTCATTCCGCGGAAGTCGCCCGCGGTGCTGAGCGGCGGGTAGAACCTGGTGTGCGTCAGCGTGACGAGGCAGTCGATCACGCTCCGGCCGCGCAGCGTTTCGCGCACGGTCTCCTCGATTGCCCGGTGGAACGCCAGCGGCAGCGAACCCAGCTCCACGCCCAGCGCGTAGCCGACGCCGGAGCCGGGTGCCGCGGGCTCGACGCGCAGGCCGACCGTCGCCCAGAAGTAGACCCGTTCGTCCGGCGCCGGGCTCTGCACAAAAGCGCCGGTTCCGGAAAGCCGCTCGACGTACAGCGTCCGTGACTCTTCGAACCGGACTTCCACGCCGAACTCCTCCGCGAGCGTCGAGCGAACGACCTCCTTCTGCACCTCGCCGTAGAGCCGCACGGAAACCTCGTGCCCACGCCGCCGGATGGTGATGAACGGGTCCTGTTCGGACAGTCGTTCCAACGCCGCGTACAGCGCCACGCCCTGGTCCGGGTCCACCGGGTGGACCACCGTCTCCAGGCTGGGCGGAGCGAAGAACCCTTGGGCGGGCAGGTGCTCGGGTGAGCCGAGCCGGTCGCCGATGCGGACGTCCTTCAGGCCCCACACCCGCGCGACGTCGCCGGCCAGCGCCGCGCCTTCCACCGGGGTCGCGCCGTGTTCGTAAACGCGCACGGCCGACGCCCGTCCGGTCAGCTCGACCACGGTTCCGTCGTTTTGCCTGCGGTAGAAGGGAAATGGTCGCCTCGGTGCCAGCATGCCGCTGAGCACCCGGGTGTACGCGATCTTCTCGCCGGCGCGGCCGCGTTCGATCTTGAACACCGTGGCGTCCAACGGCCCGGCGCCGTCGCGGCTACGGGCCGGGAACAGCTCGCGCACGGCCGTGACGAGTTCGCCGACGCCGGCGCCCGTGATCGCCGAGCCGAACAGCACCGGGTGGACGGCGCCGAGGCCGACCTGCCGGACGAGCGCGTCACGATAGTCCTCTTCGGACACTCCGCCGGACACGTACGTGGTGAGGAAACGATCGTCGTCCGACAGTGCTTCGGCCAGTTCTTCGCCGAACGGCAGCGGTGACGGTTTCGCCTGCGCGGTGCCCAGCCCGGTCACGGTGCTGAGCGCGACGCAACGCGGTGAGACTTTCGTGCGCAGGGCGTCGAGCAGCGGGCCCTCCTGCGCGCCCGTCCGGTCGATTTTGTTCACGAACACCAGCACCGGCAGGCCGAGCCGGGTCAGCGTGCGCATCAGGACTCGGGTCTGCGCCTGGATTCCTTCGACCGCCGAGACGACGAGCACGGCGCCGTCGAGCACCCGCAGCGAGCGCTCGACCTCCGCGATGAAGTCCGAGTGGCCGGGGGTGTCGACGAGCGTGACGCGCCGCCCGCCCGTGCTGAACGCCACGACGGCGGACTTGATGGTGATGCCACGGCGGCGTTCCAGCTCCAGCGAATCGGTCTGGGTGTCGCCGCCGTCGACGCTGCCGAGGTGGCCGATCACGCCCGCTTCGAAGAGCAGGCGCTCGGTCAGGCTGGTCTTACCGGCGTCGACATGCGCGAGAATTCCGATGGTCAGGGTCTGCATGGGTGACGAGGTCCTCGAGGGATGCGGGGGACAGGCCGAACTGGGGTCGGTCGGACTGTCGGCGCATCGAAGGCTCCTCGCTGTGGTGTTGACCAGGCGTCGGGCACGGTATCGCGCGACGCCAGGCGTGTACAGCGAGTTCTGTGTTGATAGATGCCAAACCGGCAAGCTCATTGGCATTGGCGGTGCCTGTCGGTTTCCTGTCGATCACTCGCCGAAGCCCGGTGATCGCCGACAGGTGCCCTACCGTGGATTCAGTACGTTGAACATTCACCCATCGGGGAGCTGGAGACTTTATGTTCGCTCGAGTCAAGGACGTCGCGCTGCTGCTCGGCCGGATCGGCGTCGCCGTGGTGTTCTTCGCCCATGGCTTGCAGAAGTGGGACAGCGGGGTGAGCGCCACCGCGACCATGTTCGACCACGTGGGCATCCCGCTGCCGACCGTCGCCGCGGTGTTCGTGATCGTGCTGGAGCTGCTCGGGTCCGTCGCGTTCGTCGCGGGCTTCCTGCTGCCGCTGATCGCGGTCGGCTACGCGGTGGACATGGCCGGCGCGCTGATTTCCGTGCACGCGCAGAACGGCCTGACCGGCAACGGCGGTTACGAGCTCGTGCTGGTGCTCGGCCTGGCCGCGCTCGCGCTGGGCTTCAACGGCGGGCGGCTTTCGCTGGACCACGTGCTGTTCTGGCGCAAGCGTGAGGCGCGGATCTCGACGGGCGAACTCGAGACCGTCTGAGACACGGCATGCAATGGCCCCCTCCCGCCGGGATTTCCGTGGGAGGGGGCCATTTCCGGGTTCAGGAGAGGTCGGCCGTGGTGCGCTCGGCCTCGCGGCGGGCACCGAGTTTCGCCGGGTCCGCGTTCGTCACCTGGACCAGGTGGGCACTCGCGGCCAGCGGCACGAGCAGCCCGTCGAGCACGCCCTCGGGCACCGTCCAGTCCAGTGTGGACAGGACGCGGTCGGCTCCGGTGAGCCCGAGCTTCCCGGCACGGGTACGGGCTTCGGCCAGTACCTCGTCCACTGTGGACTCGCCGAGCGCCGGGGTGTCGCCTGGGATGGGGGACAGCGGGCTGAACTGGTCGCCGGACAGCCGGGCCTCGCTGAGGTAGTCGAGCGCGGAGCCGCCGGGCGGGCGGCCGAGGCCGCGGCCCATCGGGTCGAGCGAGACGACGGCCACCGCGGGCGCGTCCACCTCCTCGTCCGGGCCGACGAACACCACCCGCGCCCCGGCAGGCTCGGCGACCACGCGGGCGCCGCACCACCACGCGCCCAGCAGCACGCCGGCGGTCTGCCAGTGCGCGGGCAGGCGCACCGCGACGTCGTCGCCCGGCTCGACGTCGAACTCGTCGACCAGCCAGTTCGCCGTTTTCGCGGCCCAGTTCACCGTGGTCGCCACGGACAGCTCGACGCGGCTGCCGAGCCGGTCGTCGTAATGCGTGATCAGCGGTTTCGCCGGCGACGCCAGGAGCGGGCGCAGCAGCTGCTCGGTGAGGCTCATGCGTCCAGGCTAGCCAGCGCCGGCCGCAGCCAGGGCTCGTGAGTGTTCATGACGGTTAGAACCGGCATGAACACTCACGAGTCAGTCCACGCAGGGCACGCCCGGGATGCCGGAGTCCATCGTGAGTGCGGGGGCACCGGCCGCCGCGCCGCCGCCGCCGGCCGGGGCGCCGCGGCCGACCAGCCCGGCCACGAAGGACTGCACCGCCGCCGGGTCGATCTGCACGATGCTCTGGCCGTCCGGGCTGCGGCCGTTGGACGTGACCACCGGGATGGTGCTGAAGTTCAGGTCGCCGGACGCGATGCCCTTCACCTGCTGCGCGAAGGTCAGCACGTCGAGGCCGTCGTCGACCACGATGGAGCGGTGGACGGCGTCCATCAGGCTGTTCATCGTCGACGGGCTGGTCAGCGTGCCCGCGGAGAGCACCTGGTGCAGCGCGGAGGACAGGAACGCCTGCTGCCGCACGATCCGGTCCAGGTCGCCGTTCGGCAGGTTCTTGCGCTGGCGCACGAAGGACAGCGCCTCACCACCCGAGACGGTCTGGACGCCGCGGGGGAAGTTCGCGCCCGAGTCCTTGTCCGTGGTCGCGTGGTTCAGGCAGACCTTGACCCCGCCGAGCGCCTCGGTGAGCAGGTAGAAGCCCAGCAGGTTGACCTCGGCGTAGTGGTCGATCCGGACCTTGGTCAGGTCCTGCACGGTCTGGACCAGCACGCGGCGGCCTTCGCCGTCGGAGTCGCGCTCGATCTTCGCCTGGTCCTTCTCGCCCTTCGCGCGCTCGTCGGCGGCGAACGCGGCCTTCGCGACGCCGTACGCCGAGTTGATCTTCGACTGGCCACGGCCGGGAATGTCGACCCAGCTGTCCCGCGGAATGGAGATGCCCGAGGCCTTGCCGCCGCCCTTCGGAATCCGTAGCAGGATGATCGTGTCGGTGTTGATTCCGGGGGTCCCCTCGGTGCGCAGCGACTTCAGCATGCTCGCCGGCAGTTGGTTGCCCTGCGCGTCGGTGCGCGCGTCGCTGCCCACCAGGAGGATGTCCGTGCCGCCGTCGTCCGCGGGCGGCGCGGGCGGCTCACCCGCGCGCGGCGTCAGCACGTCGGTGGTGGGCACGTTGTTCTGCACCTGGGTCGTGGTGACGTACGCGTAGCCGGTGGCGCCCAGCGCCAGCACCGACACCAGCCCGATCGCGATCCGCCCAGTCAGCCAGCCCGCGCGGCCCACCCGGCGGCGGCGCGTGACCACCGCGGGTGCGGGACTGGGCGTACGGGGGTAAGGCGACGGCTTCCAGACCGGCTCTTCGTCACTTTCCGTGTCCGCGTCCGGCCGTTTGGTCGGCTGCGGCAGGTCGATCACCGGCTTCGGCGCACTCTCGGCCGACTCCGTCACACCTTCGGCCGAAGCGGCCTGCACGTCGGCAGGTTCCGACGTCGGCTCGGCTTCGTCCGCGCTGTCGGACTTGCCCTCGTTCTCGTGCACCCCATGCACCTCCCCGGTCCCCACCTTAAAGGCGCGCGGACGGACCACCCCCGGCCGCCACGCTCAGTGCCCGACTTTAGTTGACGCAGGGCACCCCGCCCGCCGTAATCGGCGGAGCGGTCGGTGTGACGGGCGCGACCGGCGTCTTCGGCGCGGTCGAGGTGGAAGGACCAGACGATGCGTCCGGCGTCAGCTTTCCGCGCAGGTCCTTGCCGAGCAGCACGCGCACGTGCCCGGCGGTGACGTCGGCGTCCGGCTCGGCCTCGACCTCGGTGCCGAGCGCCTCGCGGACCAGCGCGAGCGCGGACTCGTCCGCCGGGTTGTAGCGGATCACACTGGTGGAGCGGGTGGACAGCTTGGTGTCGCCCGCGAGCTTGAATCCCTTGCCCTGCAACAGGGTGTGCGCCTGGGTCGCGGTGCCGGCGCCGGTGCCGTCGAACAGCTCCACGGTGACCGCGTCCGCGCCAGGCAGCGTGGCCGAGGCGGGCTGGTCCTGCGGCGCGCCGCCGTCGGACGTCAGCCGGCCGACCTCGGCCTGCACCTGGGCCGGGTCGACGCGCAGCACGTCGGCGCCGCCGATCGTCGCGTTGCCCTGCGTGGGGATGGTGTGGAACTCGACGTTGCCGCCGGTCAGCCCGCGCATCTGCTCGGCGAACTCGGTGAGGTCCCAGCCCGCCGAGAGCACCACGGACTTCTTCACCGCGTCGATCAGCTGCGCGATCTTCACCGGGTTGGCCAGCACGTCCGAGGACAGGACCTTGTTGGCCAGCCCGGACAGGAACGCCTGCTGGCGGCCGATCCGGTCGAGGTCGCCGTTGGGCAGCCCGTAGCGCTGCCGGACGAACGCCAGCGCCTGCACACCCTCGATGCTCTGCTGCCCGGCCGGCAGGTCGACGCCGGACTTGTTCTCCTTCACGGCGTTGTTGAGGCACACCTCGACGCCGCCGATGGCGTTGGTGATCTCGTAGAAGCTGGCCAGGTTCACCTCGGCGTACCGGTCGATCATGCCCGGCTTGCCCATGAACTTCTCCAGCGTGGCGACCAGGTTCTTGCGGCCGGCGACCTTCGACTTCTCGTCCACGTCCTTCAGGTCGGCGTCCCCGTGCGCCTGAAGTGTCTTGAACGTGTCGTTGTAGGCGTACACGTACGCGCTGTTGAGTTTGTGCTTGCCGAACCCGCCGGTGATGTCGACGTACGAGTCGCGCGGGAACGAGATGGCGATGGCGTGCTGCCCGTTCTGCGGGATGTGCACGAGGATCATCGTGTCGGTCTGGCGCTCGCCGTCGGCGACGCCGGCGTGCAGCATGTCCAGCACCTCGCGCGGCAGCGGGTTGCCCTGCGCGTCGGTGCGGCTGTCCTGGCCGACCAGGAGGATGTCGATCGCGCCGTCGAGCGGCTTGGCGTGCGACTGCGCCTGGTCGAAGATCTCGGTGGTGGTGAACCCGGTCTGCGGGTCGCCGATGAACTGCCAGCCGTACCAGGTCAGCGCCAGGATGACGATCGACAGCACGGACAGCACGACCTTGCCGCCGCGCCGGAACCCGGTGACCACCCCTCGACCGCGGTGTGCCGGCAGCGCCGGCCCAGGCCACTCGGTCACGTGTTCCTCCCCCAAGGCGAACCCCGCCACCATCGTGGCATCAGGCAACCCTACCGAGTCTCCGGCGCGGTATCCGTAGGCTGGTGCTTTCATTGCCCGGTCGGGCAGAGCGGACGGGCAGGAAGGGTGCAGACATGCGGGTGTTGGTCACCGGCGGTGCCGGCTTCATCGGATCGCACTACGTGCGGCAGGCGCTGACGGGTGCCTACCCGACGCTGGGTGACGCCGAAGTGGTCGTGCTGGACAAGCTCACCTACGCGGGCAACCGGGCGAACCTCGACCCGGTGGCCGCTGACCAGCGGCTTCGCTTCGTGCAGGGCGACATCTGCGACGCCGAGCTGGTCGCCGGGCTGATGCGCGGGGTCGACCTGGTGGTGCACTTCGCCGCGGAGTCCCATGTGGACCGTTCGATCCTCGGCTCGGCCGACTTCGTGCTGACCAACGTGCTCGGCACCCAGACCCTGTTGCAGGCGGCGCTGGAGGCCGGTGTCGGCAAGTTCGTGCACGTGTCCACGGATGAGGTGTACGGGTCCATCGCGGACGGTTCGTGGTCGGAAGAACACGTACTGGAGCCGAATTCGCCGTACTCGGCGTCGAAGGCGTCCTCGGACCTGATCGCGCGCTCGTTCTTCCGCACGCACGGGCTGCCGGTGTGTGTCACGCGGTGCTCGAACAACTACGGCCCGTACCAGTTCCCGGAGAAGGTGATCCCGCTCTTCGTCACGAACCTGCTCGACGGCCGGAAAGTGCCGCTGTACGGCGACGGTCTCAACGTCCGCGACTGGCTGCACGTGGACGACCACTGCCACGGCATCCAGCTCGTCGCCGACGGCGGCCGGGCGGGCGAGATCTACAACATCGGCGGCGGCACGGAGCTGACCAACCGCGAGCTGACCGAACGGCTGCTGGATGCGGTCGGCGTGGGCTGGGACATGGTCGAGCCGGTGGCCGACCGCAAGGGCCACGATCGGCGGTACTCCGTGGACATCACCAAGATCAGCGGTGAACTCGGTTACGCTCCGCGGGTGTCCTTCGAGGACGGTCTGGCGGGTACGGTGCGCTGGTACGCGGACAACCGCGCGTGGTGGGAGCCGCTGAAGGCCCGGGCCGCGCTCGGCGCGTCCTGATTCTCGCGTTTGCTTTGGGAGGTAAGCGGTGCGGCTAGCTCTGCTCGTGCCCGGCGGGTCCGGCCAGCTCGGCCGGGACCTGGCCGCGTCGGCCGGTCCGGACGTCGAGGTGCTCGCGCCGTCCTCGGCCGAGCTGAACCTGACGTCGGTGGGCGATGTGCTGTCCGCGGTGGGCGCTTTGGCCACGCGGGCGGCGGCCTCGGGCGCGTTCCCGGTAGTGCTGAACGCCGCGGCCTACACCGCGGTCGACGCCGCCGAGACGGACGAGAAGCGCGCGTTCGCGCTGAACGTCGACGGTCCGCGGGTGCTGGCGGCGGCGTGCGCGTCCCGCCGGGTGCCGCTGGTGCACGTGTCGACGGACTACGTGTTCGCCGGCGACGCCTCCCGCCCGTATGAAGTGACGGACGCGCTGGGACCGCACACGGCGTACGGCCGCACGAAGGCGGCGGGAGAGGACGCGGTGCTGGGCTCCGGCGCGCGGTCCTGGGTGGTGCGCACGAGCTGGGTGTACGGCAAGTCCGGCAAGAACTTCGTGAAGACCATGGCGCGGCTGGAGCAGGAGAAGGACACACTGTCCGTTGTGGATGATCAGATCGGTTCGCCCACCTGGTCGGCCGATCTGGCGACCGGGCTGGTCGAGCTGGCCGGGTTCCTGGCGGAGGACCGCGCGCCGGCTTCGCCGGTCCTGCACTGCACTGGTGCGGGCGAGGTTTCCTGGTGCGGCTTCGCGAAGGCGATCTTCACCGAGCTGGGCGCCGATCCGGAACGGGTCAAGCCTTGTACGACGGCGGAGTACCCGAGCCCGACGCCGCGGCCGGCCTATTCGGTGCTGTCGAACGCTTCCTGGCGTGAGGCGGGCTTGACCCCGTTGCGCCGCTGGGATGACGCGTTGAGGGCTTACTTCGCCACGCCGTAAAAACTCAGCGCTCCATGGCTTTTTTGTAAGCGCCGACGGTGAGGTCCGCGCACTTGCGCCAGGTGAAGTTCGCGGCGTGGGTCCGCCGGGCGGTCGACGTCGCGGTGGCGTGGGGATCGGTGACGGCGGTGCGCAGCGCGTCGGCCAGCGCGTCCACGTCGTCGTACGGGACCAGGGTGGCGCAATCGCCCGCGACTTCGCGCAGGGCCGGGATGTCGGTGCAGACCACGGGGACGTCGGACGCCATGGCTTCCAGCACGGGCAGGCCGAAACCCTCGTCGCGGGAAGGCAAAACCAGCGCAGCGGCGCCGGCGACGACCGTGCGCAGGTCCACATCGGACAGATAGCCGGTCTGGCCGGAGCGGGGCAGCCGTTCGAACGGGCCCGGTCCCGCGAAGACCAGCGGCGGCAGGTCGGGCGCCGAGGCGTGGGCGCGGGCCAGCCAGTCCAGGCCCTTGCGCGGGCCGGCCGCACCGGCGAACAGCAGGTACTTCTCCGGCAGGCGGAGCTTCGCGCGACGGCCGTCGTCCGGGGGACGGGCGGTGAACCACGCCGGGTTGACGCCCAGCGGCGTCACCACGATCTTGTCGCGGTCCACGTCGAGGCGGGTCGCCACGGCGTCGGCGACAGCGGCCGTCGGAGTGCAGATCACGTTCGCGCGGGCGACGCCGCGGCGGACCAGCTCCGGCAGATCGCGGTCGGACGGCGCCAGCTCCTGCGGCGCGTCCAGGAACGCCAGGTCGTGGATCGTCAGCACGCCCGCGGCCCGCAGCCGGCCGGGCAGCACGAAATTGGTCCCGTGCACCACGTCCGTCGAGCCCGCGAACAGCTCCACCGGCGGCAGCTCGGAGCGCAGCCAGGTCTGGCGCAGCAGCCGCGCGGACACCGGCATGCCGCGCGCCTGCACGCCGTGGGGCAGCACGTGACGCAGCTTTCGCCAGCCGCGCAAGGTGAACGCCACCGCGCGAAGGTCCACATCGGACATCGAGGCCAGCTCCTCGCTCAGCGCGGCGGTGTACCGGCCGATGCCGGTCCGCGAGCCGAGCAGGGGAGTGCCGTCGAGCAGCACCCGCAAGGGGCGGTCAGCCACGGCGCAGCCGTTGGCGTGCGACCTTCACGACCCGCCCGCCGACGCGTCGCGCCAGCTCCGACGGCCCGCCCGCGGTCAGGTACTCCCGGATCAGGTCGACGTCGCGCCGCACCATCTGACGGCCGCGCACCGGCGGCGTCGTGGTGAGGTCGGCGGAGCCGGGCAGCCGGTCGGCCGCCGGGTGCGGATCGCGGCAGAAGTCCACCAGCGGCTTCAGCGCCTCCGGCCACGCGTACCGCCGCGCGACCTCGGTGATGCGCGAGACGCAGCCGGCCGCGAATTCCTCGTCGTACAGCGTCTTTTCCAGCGCCGCCGCCAGCGCGACGGCGTCCTCCGCCGGTACCACGACGCCGAGCCCTTCGGCCCGCACCAGGTCGGCGAACGCGTCGCCGTCCGTGGTGACGATCGGCAGGCCCGCCCACAGGTAGTCCAGCACCCGCGTGCGGAACGCGAAGGTGGTCTCCACGTGCTCGTAATGCGTGGTGACGCCGGTGTTCGCGTCCAGCAGCCAGTTCTGCCGGTCGGAGTAGGGCACCCAGTGCTCGTTGAAGAACACGTGCTTGTCGGTGAGCCCCAGCGAATCGGCCAGCCGCACGGTCCGCGCGCCGATGTCCATCTCGGCGACCTCGGGGTTCGGGTGCTTCATGCCGAGGAAGACCAGCCGGGCGTCGTCGCGGCGCTCGCGCAGCAGGTCGAACGCGCGGATCAGGGTCAGCGGGTCGAACCAGCTGTACACCCCGCCGGCCCACAGCACCACGCGGTCGGACTCGCCGATGCCGAGCGACGCGCGCAGACCCGGCCCGGTCCGCACCGGCGCCTGCGGCGAAAGCCCGAACGGGACCACCGCGAGCAGCGACTGCGTGGTCGGGTCCGCGTCGTAGAGCCGCGGCGAGAGCCGGCCCAGCGCGGCCAGGTGGCCCAGCCAGAAGTGCCGCTGCCGCTCGGAGGCGCACAGGAAGAAGTCCGCGCGCTCCAGCTGCGCGTCCAGCACCTTCGTGACCCCGGCCAGGTCCAGCGCGCGCTGGTCGTCGGCCACGCCCTTGCCCTGCTCCAGCAGCTCGAGGTGCATCGGGTCGTAGACGTCGGCGACCACGATCTTGTGCTCGTGCTGCTTCTTCAGCGACGGCGCCAGCTCCAGCACGTGGCCCTGCAGGATCACCACGTCGGCCCACTCGATCGGCCCGTCCAGCTCACGGTGCTTGCCGGAGCTGACGCGGAACACCGAGGGCGGCGGCGAGACCAGCGGGTTCGTGGTCATCAGGTGCACTTCGTGCTCGGCGGCCAGCGTCGAGGCGATGTTCCAGGCCCGGATCGCCGGCCCGGCCATCCGCTCGGTGATCGAGTCGCCGGTCAGCACCAGGATCTTGCGCCGCTGCCCGAAGACGGCCTCGATGCCGAACGCCTCGATCAGGATCTCGTGCGCGCGCAGGTAGTCCGGCAGCGGGTACGCGGGCTCCAAAGCCTTGCGCAGCAACGGAAGCAGGTCCGCGTCGGTGCGCACCCGCGCGGCCTGTTCGACCGCGCGGGACTCGGCCAGCGAAGGCAGCAGCTCCACGAACCGGTCGACGGCCAGCACCCCGGCCAGCGTCGTCCGCGGCACCGCGATGTCGCCCGTTTCGACCGGGCCGACGCCCTTTTCCAGGTCCAGCTGGTCCGGGTCCAGGCCGCCGCGGGCGGTCGCGCGCCGCACGGCCAGCGCCAGCGCGGCGGGCAGCGCGCGGGCCAGCGACTCGTCGGACAGGTTCTTGTACAGCGCGGCCAGCGCGTTGCGCTCCAGCAGGAACGTCTCGCGGCCGGTCTCCGGCGCGTCGACGGCCGCCATCGTGCCGTGGTGCCGGTGATACGTCAGCGATTCCGGCAGGTACCGCACCCGCCAGCCGCGCAGGTTCAGCCGCCAGCCGAGGTCGACGTCCTCGTAGAACATGAAGAACCGCTCGTCGAACCCGCCCAGCTCGGCGAACACCGCGGCGCGCACGAACATCGCCGAGCCGGTGCCGAAGAGCACGTCCTTGGCCAGCTCGTGCTCGGCCTCGGGGACCTCGGCCAGCGGGGTGCCCGCGTGCCGCTTGTAGCCCATGCCGAACCAGGTCAGGCCCGCGTCGACGAAGTCGGTGCCAGTGCCCTCCCAATCGACGACCTTGCTGGCCACGGCGGCCACCGTCGGCTGCGCCCGCAGCTCGGCGACGGCGGCGGAGACCCAGCGCGGCGCCGGGCGGGCGTCGTTGTTCAGGAAGCCGAGCACGGTGCCCTTGGCGTGTTTCGCGCCGAGGTTGCAGCCGCCGGCGAACCCGGTGTTGACCGGCGATTCGATGAGCTGCACGGCCGGGACCGCGGCCCGGATGCGGGCCGCGTCGTCACCGCCCGAGGCGTTGTCGACGCAGATCAGCTCGACGTTCTCGTAGTCCAGCTCGGTGCCGAGTGCCCGCAGACAGGTGATCGTGTCGTCAGCGCCGCGGTAGTTCACCACGATCACCGAGACAAGCGGTTGCGGGTCCCCCTGCGTCAAGACGAGCTCCTGTCCGTGATGTCGGGCCTGGCTCAGCTTAAAGGCCAGCCCATGCCTCCCAGATCGCGCCTCGGCCGAGCGCGGCGATCCGGGTGATGCGACGGCGTGCCAGCAGCGCCGACGGGAGTCTCGCGGCGACCTCGGCGAGCACCCGTGCCCGTAGCCGCGGGTCGAAGTTGGCCGCAGCCGGTCGCTTTCGGCGAAGCGGCAGCACGGCCGTCAGCGCGGCGAACCGGGCCAGCTCCCGCGCGGCGACCCCCGCCGGGGCACAGCGCAGCAGCATGAGCAACCGGTTCCGCTCGTTCCAGCGGTGGAACAGCGGCGAGCCGGGGTTGGTGCTCGCGCCGTGCAGATGCCGGACGCGGGCCTGCTCGGCCGCGACGACGTGCCAGCCCGCGAGCCGCAGCCGCCACGCCGTGTCGGTGTCCTCGTAATAACAGAAAAAAGCCGCCGGGACCCCGCCTGCCTCGCGCACCGCGTCCGCGCGCAGCAGGGCGGCGCCGCCGCAGAAGCCGAAGACCTCGTCGGTGTGTTCGGTGAGGTCCGCGCCGTGGCCGTCGGCGGTCAGGCGGACGCCGGTGGACTGCGTGGTGCCGTCGGCCAGCTCCAGCCGCGACGTGACGGCGGCGGCCAGCGGCTGCTCGTCGAGGGTGTCCTCCAGCGTGGCGAGCCAGCCGGTATCGGGGGCCGCGTCGTCGTTCAGCCAGGCCACGAGCGGGGTGCCGACGTGCTTCAGCGCCGTGGCCATCGCGCCCGCGTAACCGGTGTTGTGGCGCAGCCGGAGGACCCGCGGCCGGGACGGGTGGGCGGCGAGCAGGCCGGCCGTGCCGTCGTCGGAGGCGTTGTCCACCACCAGCGTCCGATGTGGACGGGTCTGGGCGGCGAGGGCGTCGAGGCAGGCCGTGACGTGGGCCGCGCCCCGCCAGGTGACCACGACGACGGTGGTGCTGGGCTCCGCGCTGGTCACCTGGGTGAGAATAGCGGCGTGCCCGAACTGGTAGTGCTCGCCGAGCAGCTGCTCGCCCCCGTCCCGGGTGGTACGGGCCGGTACACCGCCGAACTGCTCCCCGCGCTGGCGCGCACCGCGCCGCCGGGGTGGACGGTGTCGAGCGTGGTCGCGCGCCACGCGGATGTCACGGCCGCCCAGGTCGAGGGCATCGAAGGACCGCGCGTGCTGAAACTCCCGCCCCGCGGGCTGATCGGGCTCTGGCAGCTCGGCGTGCCGTGGTGGCCGGGCGGCGACGCGGTGCACGCGCCCACGCCGTTCGCCCCGCCGCGCGCGCCCGCCGGACGGACACTCACCGTGACCGTGCACGACACCGTGCCGTGGACGCACCCGGAGACGCTCACCGCGCGCGGCGTCAGCTGGCACCGGTCGATGATCGCGCGGGCGGCGCGGCGCTCGTCCGGGCTGATCGTGCCGACCCGGGCCGTCGCCGACGAGCTGGCGGTGCTGGTGGACGTGACCGTGCCGGTGCGCGTGGTGCCCCACGGCGTGACCGTGGCCAAGGGGTCGGCGCCGCTGGACCTGCCGGAGCGGTACGTGCTGGCCGTCGGCACGATCGAGCCGCGCAAGGGCATGGACGTGCTGGTGGACGCCGTCGCGCAGCTCGGCGACGTCGCGCTGGTGATCGCCGGGCAGCCCGGCTGGGGCGCGATCGACCCGGTGCGCATGGCGGCCGAGCGGGGCCTGTCCGACGTGCGGGTGCTGGGAAAGGTGACCGACGCCGAGCTGGCCACCGCCCTGCGCGGCGCGAGTGTGCTGGCCGTGCCGAGCCTCGCCGAGGGCTTCGGTCTCCCGCTGCTGGAAGCGATGGCCGCGGGGGTTCCGGTGGTGCACACCGACGTCCCGGCGCTGGTCGAGGTCGCGGGTGGCGCGGGGGTGGTGGTGCCGCGCGGCGACGTCCCGGCGCTGGCCGCCGGGCTGCGTTCGGTGCTGGCGTCCCCGGACCGGGCGGCGGAACTGGCGCGGCTCGGCCGTGAGCGGGCCCGCGCGTTCACCTGGCGTGCCGCCGCGGAAGCCGTGTGGGCCGCGCACCGGCGGCGCTCCTCGTGAGTGTTCATGACGGTTAGAACCGTCCGGAACACTCACGAGCATTCCCAGGCGGGGAGCAGTTTGTCGGTTCCTCACCATCGCCCGCTGTCACGGTCGTACTCTGCTCACGTGACCGGTGATCCCCGAGTGCTGATCGACGCGACCGCGGTGCCCGCGGACCGGGGTGGCGTCGGCCGGTACGTGGACTCGCTCGTCGCGGCGCTCGACCAGGACGGAGCGCGGCTCACGGTCGTCTGCCAGCCGCGTGACCTGCCGCTGTACGACCGGCTCGCGCCGAGTGCGCGGGTGGTGCCCGCGTCGCCGTCGACCTCGACCCGCACGGCCCGGCTGACCTGGGAGCAGGCGACGCTGCCGAGGCTGGTGCGCAAGCTCGCCGCGGACGTCGTCCACTCGCCGCACTACACGATGCCGCTGGCCAGCGGGGCCGCTTCGGTGGTGACGCTGCACGACGCGACGTTCTTCACCGACGCCGTGCTGCACTCGTCCGTGAAGGCCCGGTTCTTCCGCGCGTGGACCTCGGCCGCCCTGCGCCGCGCGACGATGTGCGTCGTCCCGAGCCAGGCCACGGCCGACGAGCTGGCGCGCGTGAGCCCGGTGCGGCGCGCGGAGCTGGAAATCATCCACCACGGCGTGGACACGGAACGCTTCCACCCGCCGTCCCCGCAGGAGATCGCGGCGGCCCGCGCGGCGATGGGCATCGGGCGGACGCCGTACATCGCGTTCCTGGGTGCGCTGGAGCCGCGCAAGAACGTGCCGGCGCTGATCCGCGGCTACGCCCGCGCCGTCTCCGGCCGCGCCGACGCGCCCGCCCTGGTGCTCGCCGGCCAGCCCGGCTGGGACACACAGGTGGAGCGCGCCCTCGACGGCGTGCCGCACCGCCTGCGCGTGATCCGCGCGGGCTACCTCCCGTTCGGCACTTTGGCCGGCTTCCTCGGCGGTGCGGAACTGGTGGCCTACCCGAGTCTGGGCGAGGGCTTCGGCCTCCCGGTTCTGGAGGCGATGGCCTGCGGCGCCGCCGTGTTGACCACCCGCCGCCTCTCGTTGCCGGAAGTCGGCGGCGACGCGGTGGCCTACTGCGGCGTCGGCGCGGGCGACGTGGCCGCTGCGATTACGGAGCTGCTCGCTGACTCCTCCCGCCGGGCTGAGCTTGCTGCGGCTGCGCAGCAGCGGGCCAAGGAGTTCTCATGGGCTACGACCGCGGAGCGGCATCGTGAGGCTTATGGCAAGGCTTGGGCGCGGCACTTGCAGAACCGCTGAGGGGCCGTTGCTGGAGGTGCTAACTTCCTAAGTGCGAGGCCTCGGTGGGGCCGAGTATGTGAGCCTGCGATGCGTCCGGACGGTCGTCTCGCAGGCTTTTCGCTTTTGCCGGACCGAGTGCGGGAACGACGGGTATTGCCCGCCGAGGACGGAGTCGACGAACGCGTACACAGTCACCCTCGGTGTGCGGGTTGGTCCGTCGCAGTTGCAGTCGGTGACCGGGGGACAATGGCCCGGTGACAGAGCACCCCAGCTACGGCGACGGGCTCGCCGTCGTGACCGTGACGTACTTTCCCGGCGAGACTCTCGAGAAGTTCCTCGACACGCTCGAGAAGGCGACTGACCGGGAGGTCAAGGTCGTCGTCGCCGACAACGCGTCCACGGATGGCGCGCCGGAGCAGGCGGCGGAGCGCGAGAACGTGCAGCTGGTCAGCATCGGCGAGAACGTCGGTTACGGCACGGCCGCCAATCGCGGCGTCGCGGCGCTCGACGACAGTTACGGCTGGATCGTCGTGGTGAACCCGGATCTCGAGTGGGAGCCCGGATCGCTCGACGCGTTGCTGGAGGTCGCGCAGCGGTGGCCGCGCGGGGGCGCGTTCGGGCCGCTCATCCATGACCTCGACGGCACCGTGTACCCGTCCGCGCGGCTGCTGCCGTCGTTCGGCCGCGGGATCGGGCACGCCGTGTTCGCGAAGATCTGGCCGGGCAATCCCTGGACGCGCCAGTACCGCCAGGAGACCGGCACCCCCGTCGAGCGCACGTCCGGCTGGCTGTCCGGCTCGTGCCAGCTGTTCCGGCGCGAGGCGTTCGACTCCGTCGGCGGCTTCGACACTCGCTACTTCATGTACTTCGAGGACGTCGACCTCGGCGACCGGCTCACGAAGGCCGGCTGGCTGAACGTCTACGCGCCGTCGTCCAGCGTGATGCACATCGGTGGCCACTCGACGGCGCGCGCGTCCGCGAAGATGCTTCGCGCGCACCACGCCAGCGCCTATCGCTACCTCGCCGACCGGCACCAGGGCCTGCGCTGGAAGCCGGTGCTGGCCGCGGTGAAGCTGGGCCTGGCCCTGCGCGTCAAGCTGGAGACCCGAAAGGGCTGACCCGGTCAAGAAAATCAGGCGGCCCGGAGATCACCGGGCCGCCTGATTTTCTTACGCGAATGGGCTCACAGCCCGTCGAGGCGGCGGGACAGGTTCGAGCGGCCGTTGTTCTGCTGGACCGTCGGGACGAGCCCGGTCAGCTCTTCCTCGGTCGGCTCGCGCAGCGGGCTGGGCACGGGCTTCGCCTGCGGCCGCGGCACCAGGGGAGTGGTGACCTGCTGCGCCGCAACCGGCTTGGTGGCCTGCTCGGACGAGCCGCCCGGCATTTCCAGCGGTGTGGTCGGGTTGTAGCCGGCCAGCGGGTGATCGTTCTCCTCGATCAGCGACGCCGGCAGCTGCGTCGTCGTGTCGGGGTCCTGCTGGTCCAGCCCGGCGACCACGGCTCTGGCGATCTGCTGGGTATTGGAGGCGTCCATCGGTGACGTCATGTTGTCCGGCGTCACCACGAAGGCGCCGCGGGAACGAGCACGTGCGAGCAAGGCGTCCGCGCGATCGCGGGGGTCCATCCCCTCGGCCTCCCGACTGACCCGGGGCCCTCTGGGGAAAGGCCCACCTGTTTCCTGTCTAGGGTAGGCCCTCGGAGCCCGCGCCGTCAGGGTTTCCCACGGCTTGTCGCTGAGCGGCGCGTGATAAAAGAGGAGTTTTTCTGTGACGACCGAGCTCGAAGTCGACGCCGTCGTGCTGGTCGGGGGCAAAGGCACCCGCCTGCGGCCGCTCACCCTGTCCGCGCCGAAGCCGATGCTGCCGACGGCCGGGACCCCTTACCTGAGTCACCTGTTCTCGCGCATCCGCGCGGCCGGGATCCGCCACGTCGTGCTCGGCACCTCGTACCGCGCCGAGGTGTTCGAGGAGTACTTCGGCGACGGGTCCGCGCACGGCCTGGAGCTGGAGTACGTGGTCGAGGACGAGCCGCTGGACACCGGCGGCGCGATCCGCAACGTCTACGACCGGCTCCGCGCCGAGCACGCGATCATCTTCAACGGCGACATCCTCTCCGGCGCCGATCTGCGCGAGCAGCTTCAGACCCATGTGGACTCCGGCGCCGACGTCACCCTGCACCTGCAGCGCGTGCCCGACCCCAGCCGGTTCGGCTCGGTGCCCACCGACGCCGACGGCCGCGTCCAGGCCTTCCTCGAGAAGACCCCGAACCCGCCGACGGACCAGATCAACGCCGGCTGCTACGTCTTCCGCCGCTCAGTGGTCGAGACCATTCCGGCCGGACGGCGCGTGTCCGTGGAGCGCGAGACGTTCCCGGGCCTGCTCGAGGCCGGCGCCCACCTGCACGGCTTCGTGGACTCGTCGTACTGGCTCGACGTCGGCACGCCCGAGGCGTTCGTGCGGGGCAGCGCCGACCTGGTGCGCGGCATCGCGCCGACGTCCGCGCTGGCCGGCCCGACCGGCGAATCGCTGGTGCTGGACGGCGCGCGGGTCGCCGACACGGCCGTCGTTTCGGGCGGCTCGACGATCGGCGCGAAGGCCGAGGTGGCCTCCGGCGCGACGGTGACCGGCTCGGTGCTGTTCGACGACGCCGTCGTCGCGGAAGGGGCCACTGTGGAGCGTTCGGTGCTGGGCCGCGGTGCGCGCGTCGGCGCGGGTGCCGTGCTGCGTGGCGTGGTGGTCGGCGATGGCGCGACGGTCGGCGCAGGCTGCGAACTGCTCGACGGCGCCCGTGTCTGGCCCGGCATCACGTTGCCCGACGGCGGCATCCGCTTCTCGAGCGACGCGTAACGATGCGCAACCACGCTGTGGCGTTGTGGCGGCCGCCGTTCACGCTCGACCCGGGCTCGGTGCTCGGGCCGCTCAGCCGTGGGCGCGGTTCGCTGAACTTCCAGCGTCACCGCGGTGTCTGGTGGCTGGCGGCGAACACGCCCGCCGGCCCGGGCACGCTCGCGCTGCTGCACCGCCCGGACGGCGACATCGAGGCCGAGGCCTGGGGCGATGGCGCGGGCTTCCTGCTCGACGGCGTCCCGGCCCTGCTCGGGGCCGACGATGACGACACGGGTTTCGTCGCCCACCACGACGTGATCGCCGAGGCCCGCCGTCGCTTCCCGGGCCTGCGCCTCGGCGCGACCGGCCGGGTGTGGGACTCGCTGGTGCTCGCGGTGCTGGAGCAGAAGGTGGCGAGCCCGGAGGCGCTGCGCTCGTGGTCCGAGCTGTGCCGGTGGTTCGGCACCCGCGCGCCGGGCCCCGGGCCGGACCGCCTGCGCGTGCCGCCGGACCCGCTCGCGATCCGGTCCATTGTGGACTGGAACTGGCACCGCATCGGCGTCGACCTGAAACGCCGGACGGCGCTGATCAACGCCGCGCGCGTGGCACCCCGGCTCGAGGAGGCGGTGGCACTGCGGGGCGTCGCCGGGCGGGCGCTGCTGCGGAAGGTCCCGGGCATCGGCGTCTGGACCGCGTCGGAAATCGCCCAACGCGCCTGGGGCGACCCGGACGCAGTCAGCTTCGGCGACTACAACATCCCGTCGATCGTCGGACACACCCTGCTCGGCCGCAAAATCGACGACGAGGGCATGGCGGACGTGCTGGCGCCTTATGCGCCGCAACGCCAGCGGGCCATCCGTTACCTGGAGGTCGCCGGGGCGCGTAAGCCTCGGTTCGGGCCGCGTATCGAGCTGCGTGACTATCGCGCGATGTGAGGCCTCGCTCGGGTTGAGTCAGTGGGGTTGCTGGGGGTTCTGCTGCCCGCCGGGGGCTTGGCCGTACTGCGGCGGCTGACCGGGTTGCCCGTACTGCGGCGGCTGCTGCGGATACTGCTGCTGTGGCGGGTACTGCTGGTACTGCTGCTGCGGATTTTGCTGCTGCGGCGGATAACCGGGCTGCTGCTGCGGCGGGTACGGCGGCTGCGGAGTCGACTTGTTCGCCCTGACGATCCGCAACACCACGATGATCGCCAGCGCGATCACCGCCAACGCCGGAACGACAACAACCACGAGATGACTCAAGGCCACACTCCTCTTTCTGATTCCTGAAAACGAACGGCGACCGCAGCGGGTCGCTCCTGGTCAAAGCTGCTCGGGCGGCTGCTGATTCGGCGGTTGGTCCGCTGCCTGCTGGTCCGATGGCTGCTGCGGCGGAGTTCCTTGCTGTGGCGGCGGAAATCCTTGCGGTGGAGGAAACCCCTGCGGTGGCGGACCAAACCCCGGTCCAGGCGGCGGATAGCCCTGCCCGGCCTGCGCCGGGTAGCCCTGGCCGCCATGGGGCGGATACCCCGGATACCCCGGATACCCGGGCCCAGCCTGCGGCGGATACCCCGGCCCAGGCGGATACCCAGGCCCACCCTGCCACGGTGGGCCCTGCTGCTTCTTGTGCCCCGACCCCCGTACCCCCAACACGATCGCGGTCACGACCCCGGCCAAAGCCAGGAAGATCAGCAGGATCAGCACATGCCACGGCTGGATCGCGTTCACGGAATGAGCACCCCTCTCGCCGAGACGCCCATCGTAGGGGTCTCAGCCCAGTGCCGCCTTCGCGATGGCCAGGGCTTCGGCCGGGGCGAGGCCCAGGCTGCGGGTCACGGCGGCGTATTCCTGGGCTGCTTCGCGGGCTCGGGAGCGGCTTTCGTCGCCCGTTGAGCCGACGAAACTGCCTGCGCGGCCGCGGGTTTCGATCAGACCGGCCTCTTCCAGCTCGCGGTAGGCGCGGGCGACGGTGTTGGGCGCGACGCCCAGGTCGGCCGCCAGACCGCGGACCGTGGGGAGCTTGGTGCCGACCGGCAGGGTCCGGTCGTTGATCTGCGCGGCGAGCGACGAGCGCACCTGCTCGTACGGCGGCACCGGCGAAGCGCTGTCGAAGCTGACGGTCACCCCGCCCACCCTAGCGGCGCCGCTGCTTGCGCAGCCGGATCACGATCGCGACGATCAGCGCCAGGAAGGCCAGCCCGAACCCGGCCAGCACCACCCACAGGCCGATGTAACCGCCGTCGCCGGTGTGGATGTGCGGGCGGGCCAGGAAAAGGTCCATGCCAATCAGTCTAACCGGACGAAACGGCCGCCCTGATCAATTCGCCCAGGTCCGCCGAATCCGCCGGGAGGGCGTCGACCGGCCACCAGCGCAGGTCGTCCGACTCGTCGCTGCGGACGGGTTCCGCGCCGGCCGGGGCGCGCACCACGTAGCGGACGTCGAAGTGCCGCGTCGGCAGGCCGAGCGAGCAGGTGACCGGGTGGACGTCCAGGTGCACCGGCTCCGCGCCGATGCGCAGGCCCGTCATGCCGGACTCCTCCGTGGCCTCCCGCAACGCCGCCCCGGCCAGCGAAGCATCCGACGGCTCGCAGTGCCCGCCCAGCTGCAGCCACCGTCCGACGCGCGGGTGCAGCGTCAGCAGCACTCGCGTCCCGGTCGAGTCCAGGACCACGGCCGACGCCGTCAGGTGCCCCGCTTCGCACGAACGGCGGCAGGTGTCGTCGCGCGAGGCGAGGAAGCCGAGGAACGCTTGCCGCAACGCCTCCTGCGAGGTCGACGACGGCGTCCAGGAAGTCAGTGTCGCCACGGCATCCGAGTGCACTGCGTCGGTGAGCGCGCCACCCGACAAAGCTTCTGCGTCCACGGCGCCGACCGGCCCGCTCACAGCTCGACCAGCCCGTCACCGGCCGGCCGCGGCTCCCGCGCCGGCGGCGGCCCGCCAGCCGGGTGTCCGATCGCGACGGCGCCGAGCGGCTCCCACCGCGAGTCCAGCCCCAAGGTCGACCGCACCAGATCCGCCGCGAAGATCGTCGAACCGATCCAGCACGAGCCCAGCTCCTCGGCCGCCAGCGCGACCAGCAGGCCCTGCACCGCGGCGCCCGCGGCGACCGTGAACATCGTGTGCTCACAGTCGTTCCGGCGCTGGTCGCGGTAGGTGTGCGCGCCGTCGGGCACGAGGAACGGGATGACCACCTCGGGCGCGTTGTACAGGATGTCGCCGCGGGAGAGCCGGCGCGCGATCTGCTCCTCGGTGAACTCGTCGCCGTCCAGGTCGCCGCGCCAGGAGTCGCGCATCGCGTCGAGGAGTTTCTTGCGCAGCCCGGCATCGCGCAGCCAGACGAACCGCACCGGGTGCGTGTGGTGCGGCGCGGGCGCGGTCAGCGCGGACGCGACGGCGCCGCGCAGCACCTCGGGGTCCACCGGCTCGTCGCTGAACGAGCGCACCGATCGCCGGTGCGGCACGGCCTCGCGCCGGCCCTGCGCCAGCGCTTCGTTCGTGCCCATGCGGAAGAGGTCTTCGTCGACGGGCCGGATCAGGTTCCGCGCGGTGGAGCCGTCGTCGGTGAGGGTCAGCCCGCGCACCACGGCCACCGGCAGGCTGCCGAGCTTGCCCTTCACCAGGTCCGCCGCCGCGGCCAGCTCGTCCGCCACGGCGATCTCCGTGACGGCCAGTTCGTTGCCCTGCGAGTCGATCTGGCCGGCGTACGCGTGCAGCACGCGCAGCCCGGACGAACCGATCGCCGCATCCGTCTGCCCGACGCGCCAGGCCCGGCCCATCGTGTCCGTGATGACCACGGCCACCTCGACGCCGAGCCGTTCGCGCAGGCCGTTTCGCAGCGCCAGCGCGGACGCGTCCGGCGCGGCCGGCAGCAGCGCGACCTCGTCGCCCCGCACGTTCGACGCGTCGATTCCCGACGCCGCCTGCACGATGCCCAGTGGGTTCTCGGTGATCAGCGTGCGCGCCACCCGCGCGACGACCCGCACGGACTCCTGCTCGATCAGCGCGCGGCGCGCGGCGTCACGGGCTTCGGGATCGGTCGGCACCCGCACGAGGCGGCCTTCGATCTTCGACACGACCTTCGAGGTGACGACCACGACGTCGCCCGAGCGCAGCCACGGCGCCGCCGCGACGATCGCGCCGGTGAGGTCGTCGCCGGGCCGGAACTCGGGCAGCCCGGCCACGGGCAGGATCTCGATCTTCGCCGAGGCGTGGTCGGCGAACTCGGGCTCAGTCAAGGGAAACTCCCGCAACGTCGAAGGCCGCGCGCGCCATCGCCGCGGTCGCGTCCACATCGGACATCAGCAGCGGCACCGCGCGGACGGTCACGCCCGGCACGGTCACGTCGTGGTCCTCTTCGGCGACGAGCCAGCCGTCGAGCACGCCGCCGTCCTTGCGCGCGCCGTAGTGCCGGCCCACCGCCTCGGCCGAGGTCTCGACGCCGATCGCGGTCAGGCACGCGTCGGCCATGCCGCGCAACGCCTTGCCGCCGATGATCGGGGAGACGCCCACGACCTTGGCCCGCGACTTCACCAGCGCCTCGCGCACCCCCGGCACGCCCAGCGTCGTGCCCACCGAAACCACCGGGTTCGACGGCGCGAACAGCACCAGGTCCGCGTCGCCGATCGCTTCCAGCACACCCGGCCCCGGCTTCGCCTCGTCGTTGCCGACCGAGACGATCGAGTGCGCCGGCGGCCCGGCCTTGTAGCGCACCCACCATTCCTGGAAGTGCACGGCCTTCTGCTGGTCCGGCTGCTCCGGGTCGTCGATCACGACGTGGGTCTCGACCCGGTCGTCCGACATCGGCAGCAGCCGCACGCCGGGCTGCCAGCGGTCGCACAGCGCTTCGGTGACGGCCGAGAGCGGGTAGCCCGCGCGCAGCATCCGCGACCGGATCAGGTGCGTGGCGATGTCCTTGTCGCCCAGCCCGAACCAGGTCGGCTCGGCGCCGTACGCGGCCAGCTCCTCCTTCACCACCCAGGTCTCGCCCGAGTGGCCCCAGCCGCGCTCGGCGTCGATGCCGCCGCCGAGGGTGTACATGCAGGTGTCGAGGTCCGGGCAGATGCGCAGCCCGTGCATCCACACGTCGTCACCCGTGTTCACCAGCGCGGTCACCTCGTGCGGCGACTCGGCGGGGCCGATCGCGGGCATTCCCAGTGCGGCCTTCACCCCGAGCAGGAACCGGGCGCCGCCCACCCCGCCCACCAATACGACGATCTTCACGACTGCGGATCCTCGCACGCGCCGGGGCCCGGGCCCCAATACCGGTACCTGTGGTGCTCCGTACAGCCCAGCCCGGAATACAACGCGAGTGCGCCGGCGTTGTCCAGCGCCACTTGCAGGACCCACTGCCCGGCCCCGTGCTCGCGGCCCCAGGCGGCCAGCGCGTGCATCAGCGCCGACGCCAGCCCGCGGCGGCGGAACTCCGGCCGTACCGCCAGCCGGGACACGTGCAGCCAGTCGTCCACCACGGCGCCGCGCACGGCCCCGGCGGTGACGCCGTCGACCTCCACCACGCCGTAACCCACCTTCCCGGTGGTCAGCACGTGCCGCTCGGCGTCGCCCGGCTCCTGGCCGCCGGCGGTCAGCTCCCACCACGCCGGCGTCGGCTCGTCGAGCACCTCGCCGTCCGGCGCGGGCCCGTCCGGCAGCGGCCCGGTGAGCACCGAGACCCGGTGGCCCGCGGCGTGCTCGGTCCACTCGACCCAGCCCGCTCCGGCCACCGCGCGCTCGATCGCGCCGTCCTCGATCACCTGGACGACCGCCGGGATCGCCTGATCGTGGGCGAAGTCACACACGGCTTTCAGCGCCTCGGAGATCGCGATCCCGGGGTCCCCGACGGCGAGTGCGCTGTTCGCGCGGCCGGTGAAGCCGTCGGCCCAGCGCAGCCGCCACTGCCCGAGCGGGCGCTCGAGGACCGGCGGCCAAGCCCGCGCGCAGACGATTTCAAGCTTTTCCGAGTCGTTCACGGTTAGATTGTGACTGAGACTCCGGCCCGAATCACCGCAGGAGAACCGATGAGCTTGGCGCGCAAGGACGACCGGCACAACGAGGACCTGGTCGAAGAGATCGCCGACGGCTTCAAGCGAACGCTGAAGGAGCCCGAAGGCGAGGGGAAGCCGAAGAGCCCCGGCTTCGTCATCACCGGTGACGCCCGGTCCGCGCCGAAACCCCGGCGCCGGGACCGCTGACCGGGCCGTCTCCGGGCCATACCAGGGGTATGGATAAGGGTTGCCTAATCACCACCAGGGGTGCGGGAAGCGCGTAATGTCCGCAGCGACTGGCTAAGCAGAGAAAAGCAGGAGTACGCAGTGACCTACGTGATCGCCGAGCCCTGCGTCGACGTGCTCGACAAGGCGTGTATCGACGAATGCCCCGTGGACTGCATCTACGAGGGCGACCGGATGCTGTACATCCACCCGGACGAGTGTGTCGACTGCGGTGCCTGCGAACCGGTCTGCCCGGTCGAGGCCATCTACTACGAGGACGACGTGCCCGACAACTGGTCGGACTACACCAAGGCGAACGTCGACTTCTTCAACGAGCTCGGCTCGCCCGGCGGCGCTTCGAAGGTGGGCAAGACCAGCAACGACCCCGCCTTCATCAAGGCGCTGCCCCCGCAGGGCGAATGACCGCGGCGAAACTGCCCGACTTCCCCTGGGACTCGCTGGCCGGCTTCAAGGCCCGCGCGCAGGAACACCCCGGGGGGATCGTCGACCTCTCCGTCGGCACGCCGGTGGACCCGGTGCCGGCCGGGATCCGTGACGCGCTGGCGTCGGTGTCGGACATCCCGGGCTACCCGGCCACGCACGGCACTCCCGCGCTGCGCTCCGCGGCCATCGCGGCACTCGGCCGCCGCCACGGCATCGAGGGCATCGAGCCCGACGCTGTGCTGCCGACGATCGGTTCGAAGGAAGCCGTGGCCTGGCTGCCGCGGCTGCTCGGCTTCGGGCCGGGCGACCTGGTCGTGATCCCGGAGCTGGCGTACCCGACGTACGAGGTCGGCGCGCTGCTCGCCGGCGCCGAGGTGGCCCGCGCCGACGGCCTCACCCAGCTCGGCCCGCGGCGCCCCGCGATGATCTGGCTGAACTCGCCGTCCAACCCCACCGGCCGGGTGCTCGGCGCCGACCACCTGCGCAAGGTCGTGGAGTGGGCGCGCGAGCGCGACGTCATCGTGGTGTCGGACGAGTGTTACCTCTCGCTCGGCTGGGAGGCCGAGCCCGTGTCGGTGCTGCACCCGTCTGTCCACGGTGGACGGCTCGACGGGCTGCTCGCCGTGCACTCGCTGTCGAAGTCGGCGAACCTCGCGAGCTACCGCGCGGGCTTCGTCACCGGCGACCCGAAGCTGGTCAAGAACCTGCTGGAGATCCGCAAGCACGCCGGCATGATCGTGCCACGCCCGGTCCAGGAGGCCATGGTCGCCGCCCTGACCGACGACGAGGCGCTGGCCGCCCAGCGGGAGCGGTACCTCCGCCGCCGGGTCGTGCTGCGCAAAGCGTTGCAGGACAACGGTTTCGAGATCTCGCACTCCGAAGCGGGCCTGTACCTGTGGTCCACCCGCGGCGAAGACTCGCTGACCACCGTCGGCTGGCTCGCCGACCGCGGCATCCTGGTGGCGCCGGGCACCTTCTACGGCCCGACGGGCGGCAAGCACGTCCGCGTCGCGTTGACCGCCACTGACGAACGCATCGACGCGGCTGCCGAGCGTCTCGCTTCCTGAACCGCGTCGCTATTCCGCCCGCTGAACCGGGGTCGCCAAGGACAGCAGAGACCTTCGGTTCCGCGGCGTGAGCCGTTGGCGGGCGCGGCAAAATACGGTGGGGCAGGCGCGGCCGGGACGGTGTGTGGGCGGCGTGGTGAGTGTCCGGGTTTCCGAGGCCGCGCCGGTTGAGTCCGAAGCTCGTCTCTGGCTGAGCTGCTGCAGCGAGCCGCGACGGTCAGCGGCTACGGACGGGCCGTAGCCGCCGGATCAGGGTGTTCTCGGCGATCGGCCTCCCGGCAATGCCGGGCATCGCTTGATGACCGCAGCCGGTCTCGGGCGCAGCGTCGGTCTCCTGAACCGCGTCGCTCAGTAGTCGCGGCCGGTGAAGCCGCGGTAGACGAAGCGGGTGAGGGCTTCGATGGCCTCGTCGTCGGTGGGGGCGGTCCAGCCCTGGGGTTCTGGAGCGAGCAGCCACATCTGCGCGAAACCGTCGATCAGCTGGTACATCATCGCGACGCTGGTCTGGGTCGTCGCGGGCAGCCGGTGGCCGGCGGCGGTGACCTGGTCGAGGTGGTCCGTGATGTCGGCGGCCTGGGCGACGCCGAAGCTGGCGAACGTCCGCGCGAAACCCTCGTTGACCATCGACGCCTGGCGCAGGGCCTGCATGGTGACCGCGTTGGCGCGGTAGAAGTTCCAGTACTGGCGCACGTGCCAGCGGACGGCCGCCGGGTCGGTGAAGTCGGACAGGTGGCCCGTGTCGGCCGCCTGCTCGTCGCTCGACGCGGCCAGGTCGGCCAGCAGCGCTTCGAGTAGCTCTTCCTTGCCCGCGAAGTGGTTGTAGAACGAGCCCGCGGCGCGGCCGGCCTCGGTCGTGATGTCCGTGATCTTGGTGTTCAGGTAGCCCTTGCGCGCGAACACGCGCTTGGCCGCCTCCTTCAGCGCGGTCTCGGTCTCGGCGGCCTTTTCCTTGCGGCTCGTCGCCGTCATGCGGCACCTCCCTTGACAGGAACGCTAGCAGCGCGCATCCTGAATGCAGATTCACTGAATCATAATTCACTGGAGGGGAACATGGACACCACGGTGCTGATCGCGGGGGCGGGCCCGACCGGGCTGACGCTGGCCATCGAGCTGGCGCGGCGCGACGTCGACGTCCGGCTGATCGACAAGGCCGACACCTACTTCGCCGGCTCGCGCGGGGACGGGCTGCAACCGCGCACGCTGGAGGTCTTCGAAGACCTCGGCGTGCTGGACGCGGTGCTCGCGGCCGGTTCACCGCAGTACCCGACGAAGGTCTACCTGGACGGCGAGTACGTCACCGAGCGGTGGATGAGCGAGCACGTCGAGCCGACGCCCGCCCTGCCGTACCCGAACATCTGGTTCCTGGGCCAGTCGCAGACCGAGGGCATCCTGCGGGCGCGGCTGGCGGAGCTCGGCGTGCGGGTCGAGCTGGGGACGGCGCTGACCGGCTTCACGCAGGACGAACTCGGCGTGACGGCGGTGCTTTCGCGCGGCGGCGGCGTCGAGGAGACGGTGCGAGCGGCTTATCTGGTCGGGGCGGACGGTGGGAAGAGCGTCGTGCGCAAGACTTTGGGGATCGCGTTCGAGGGGACCACGGACGAGTCGATCCGGATGCTGCTCGGGGACGTGCAGGCCGAAGGTCTGGACCACACGGCGGCGTACTGGTTCGCGCCCGCGGCGAAGCTCATGGAAGGCGTCATGTTCACGCCGCTGGCCGGCACGCCGCACTTCCAGTTCGGCGCGCCGCTGGGCGACGGCGACCTGGCGGCCGAGACGTCGCTGACCGCGTTGCAGGCCCGGCTCGACTCGGTTTCGGGCGGCGGGATCCGGCTGCACGACCTGGCCTGGTCCACGGTGTGGCGGCCGAACATCCGGCTGGCCGAGTCGTTCCGGCGCGGGCGCGTTTTCCTCGCGGGCGACGCCGCGCACGTCCACCCGCCGACCGGCGGCCAGGGGCTGAACACCGGCGTGCAGGACGCGTACAACCTGGGCTGGAAGCTCGCCGACGGCTCACCCGAGCTCCTGGACAGCTACGAGCCCGAGCGCCGGACGGTCGCCGCCCGCGTGCTCGGGGTGTCCACGGAGCTGATGGAAAAGTACGCCGACGGCGACGAGGAAGCCCACCGCCGCGGCCCCGAAACCCAGCAGCTGGACATCACCTACCGCGGCGGCCCGCTGGCCGAGCTCGCCACCGGCGAACTGCGCCCCGGCGACCGCGCCCCGGACGCCCCGCTCACCGACGCGAACGGCAAACAACTGCGGCTGTTCGAGCTGTTCCGCGGCCCGCACGCGACCGAACTGGTCTTCGGCGACGGCCCGGTGGACGCCGGTTTCCCGGGCTACCGCATCCTGCCCGCCGGCTCCACGGCAACGGGCACGGACCTCGTCGACGCGGGCGCGCACGCGTACGCCGCGTACGAAGCCACGCCTGGTCGTCGCGTGGTGGTGCGGCCGGACGGGTACGTCCGGTCGATCGCCTGAAATTCGCCGCCGTGCCCGCCGAAGCGCCCCAATGTGGCGTTGGTTGCGCTCAACGCACCGAACGCCACATTGGGGCGGTCGAAGTGACCGCGCCGGGTCAGCCGGGGGTGTGCGTGGCGAGTGCGGTTTCCCGGATCCGCGCCCAGACGGCCGGCCAGGCGGCGCGGGCCTCGGTGCGCTTGCGGAGTTCGTGTTCGGCGATGCGGCCCGCGACGAAGCCGAGTTCGGCGTCCGCGGCGGGCAGGAGGGCGCGGACGCGGTCGGTGGCCACGACGGCGTCCTGGTGGTCACCGAGCACGGTCTGGAGTTTGCGGGTCGCCTTCACCAGCGCGGCGAGCTTCGCGGCCTGCTTCTTCTTCGCCGACGAGCGGGCCAGCTCGGCGTTGTAGCGGAGTTTCTTGCCGTGGATGCGCAGGGCGTGCAGGTCGTCGTCCGGCGGGTCGGCGGGGAGGGCGCGCACGGCTTTCGCCAGGCGGCGGTACGGCTTGCGGACGTCGGCGATCAGGTCGCGATCGGCGGTCGGGGTCTCGTCGATCTCGTGGTCCGGGGCGCGGGTGAGCTGGGCGACGCTCTGCAGCAGGCTCGCGTAACGGGCGCTGGACAGGGCGCGCGTGAGCCGCTTGCGGGCGGCGGAGCGCTCAGTGACGAAGGCCGACACCAGACGGCGGCCGGCGGGCTGGTCGCGGACCTCGAACGTCGCGATCACCTCGCGCAGGTGGCCGATCAGCACGTCGTAGTCCCGGACCTCGCCGAGCGACTGGCCCAGCCAGCCGAGTTCGGCGCGCGCCCGCTCGGCACCCGGGCCGACCAGCGCGCCGGACGTCTTCAGCACGCTTCGCATACGCCGCAACGCGACGCGCATCTGGTGCAGGTCTTCCGGGTCGGCGCCGGCGCGGGTGCCCGGCTCGCGGGCCAGCAGCTCGCGCAGCTCGTGGTCGAGCTTCGCGCGGATGTGCGTGGCCGCCGGGTCACGCGGCCCGGCCTTCGCGGGTTCGTCGGGCAGGCCCAGCTCGGCCGGGGTCGTCGGCTTCGGGGCACGGCGGCGGACGGACGTCGCGGGGGCTGCTTCGGCGGTCATCACCTGAATGGTAGGTGAACAAGCTGCTCGTCGGAACGGCGAAGGCCGTGCTCCCGTAAGCGAATGCGCTCCTCAGACGGGCTGGGGCAGGTGAATGACACGTGAACATCAACGACGAAGGGCGCGCTCCCCGCCGGGGGAGCGCGCCCTTCGAAGAGGCCGGGTTCAGTTCGCGTGCAGGGCCGCGTTCAGCTCGATGCCCACGCCGGTGCGGGCCACGACCTCGACGGCGCCGGTGGCCGAGTTGCGGCGGAACACCGCGCCCGAGATGCCGGAGATCTCCCGCGCCTTGACGGTCTTGCCCTCGACGACGACCTTGGTGCCCGCCGTCACGTACAGGCCGGCCTCGACGACCGAGTCGTCGCCGAGCGAGATGCCGACGCCGCCGTTCGCGCCGATCAGGCAGCGCTCGCCGATCGAGATCACCTCGGTGCCGCCGCCGGACAGCGTGCCCATGATGGACGCGCCGCCGCCGACGTCACTGCCGTCGCCCACGACCACACCGGCCGAGATGCGGCCCTCGACCATCGACGCGCCGAGCGTGCCGGCGTTGTAGTTGACGAAACCCTCGTGCATGACGGTGGTGCCGGACGCGAGGTGGGCGCCGAGGCGCGCGCGGTCCGCGTCGGCGATGCGCACGCCGGTGGGCAGCACGTAGTCGACCATCCGCGGGAACTTGTCCACGCCGTACACGGTCACGGCGCCGCGCGAGCGCAGCCGCAGCCGGGTCTGCTCGAAGGCCTCGACCGGGCAGGGGCCGTGGTTGGTCCACACGACGTTCGCCAGCAGGCCGAAGATGCCGTCGAGGCTCTGGCCGCGCGGCTGGACCAGCCGGTGCGACAGCAGGTGCAGCCGCAGGTAGACGTCGTGGGCGTCGGTGGGGGCGTCGGCCAGGCGGCCGACCGTCACGCGCACCGCGACGACCTCGACACCGCGGTCGGTGTCCGGGCCCAGCAGCGTGGCGGCGGCGTCGCCGAGCAGCTCGGCGGTCTCGGCGGCGGAGAGCCGCTCGGTGCCGCTCGTGCCGGCGTCGGTCAGCTTCGGGTGCGGGTACCAGGTGTCCAGCACCGTCCCGTCGGCGGTGACGGTGGCCAGCCCGACGCCGACGGCGCCGGTCGTTTCGGGGTCAGGAGTCTGCTCGCTCACGCTGGTCACGGTAGCCGAGCGACGCGCCTCAACCCGTGGTGGCCTGCTGGTTCACGAGTTTCTTGATCGAATCCAGGGCCGCGGCGATGTCCGTGAGCGCCTTCGTGCAGGTGCCGCCGGGGGTCGGCACGGTGGTGCAGCCCGCCGACCGGAACGAGTTGACCGCCTGGTCCAGGCCACTGGCCTCGCCGTCGAGCGGCCGGTCGACGGTTTTGCCCGCCTGCGCGCGCTGGTGCACGGCGCCGGCGGTGCCGCCGACCTCCGTGACGTATTTCTCGCAGCCCTTCGGCAGCTGGGTCTCCGGGCTGCCGTAGCAGGCGTCGGCGGACAGCGCGTCGAGCTTGATCGGCAGCGCGTCCGGGCCGACGGGGCCGGGGTTCGGGCCGGGGGTGGGGCCTGCCTCGTGACCGCAGCCGGCGAGAGCCAAGGCCAGGATGCCGCTCAGGGCGACCAGGGAGCTTCGCGTGCGCACGTCCCTCACGGTAGCCCTCGCGCCCGCTCGGTACGGTGCCGGTATGACCTCGCTCGAGCTGCGCGCCGATCCTGCCGACCTGACTGCCGCCCTCGTGGACGTGTTCAGCGTGTCCGGGCACGAGGCCGAGCTGGCGGACTCGGTGGAGGCCGCGTTGCGGGAGCAGGCGCCGCACCTGGAAGTGGTTCGCAACGGCGACGCCGTGCTCGCGCGTACGAACCTCGGCCGCCCGTCGCGGATCGTGCTCGCCGGGCACCTGGACACGGTGCCGCTGAACGACAATCTGCCGTCCCGCCGCTCGGGCGCTGGCGACGAGGAGACGGTGCACGGCCTCGGCTCGGTCGACATGAAGGGCGGCGACGCCGTCTTCCTGCACCTCGCCGCGACGCTGGTCGAGCCGCGGCACGACGTCACGTTTGTCTTCTACGACAACGAGGAGGTCGAGGCCGTGAAGAACGGCCTCGGGCGCATCGAGCGCGAGCTGCCGGAGTGGCTGGCGGGCGACCTGGCGATCGTCGGGGAGCCGTCGAACGGCGTGATCGAGGCCGGCTGCCAGGGCACCCTGCGGGTCGAGGTCCGCAAGAGTGGCACACGGGCGCACACCGCGCGGGCGTGGATGGGGGAGAACGCGATCCACGCGCTTGCCGAGCCCCTGCGCCGGCTCGCGGAGTACAGCCCCCGCGTGGTCGACATCGACGGCCTGACCTACCGCGAGGGCCTCCAGGCCACCGCCATCTCCGGCGGGGTGGCCGGCAACGTCGTCCCGGACGCCGCCGTGCTGACCGTCAACCACCGCTTCGCGCCCGACCGCAGCGCGGCACAGGCCGAGGCCCACGTGCGCGAGGTGTTCGACGGGCACGATGTGTCCCTTGTGGACATGTCGCAGGGCGCGCTGCCCGGCCTGTCCGCGCCCGCCGCCGCCGAGCTGGTGGCCGCCGCGGGCGGCCGCGCCGCCGCCAAACTGGGCTGGACGGACGTCGCGCGGTTCGCCGCCCGGGGCATGGCCGCGGTCAACTTCGGCCCCGGTAACCCGACTTTGGCGCACACCCAGCAGGAGAACGTCCGGCTCGCGGAGATCCGTCAGGTCACCGACGTGCTGCGCAAGTTCCTGGGCTAGCACCAAGGGCTCGTGAGTGTTTATGACGGTTCTAACCGGCACAAACACTCACGAGTCCTGGGATCAGCGGCCTTCGAGGGACTTGACGTTGTTGCCGAAGGTCCAGCCCTTCGAACCGTCCCAGTTCAGCGACCAGGTCATCAGGCCCTTGATGCCGGAGACCGAGCCGTACGCCTGCGAGACGAGGTCCGGGGTCATGTAGCCGCCGCCGGCGCCGGACTGGGCGGGCAGGCCGGGGACCTGCTTGTCGTACGGGACCTTGACGGTGGTGCCCTGCACGGTGAGGCCGTTGTCGAGGCACTGGGTCTGCTTGGTGAAGCCGGTGACGGTGCCGGCCTCGTAGCTGTCGCCGGAGCAGCCGTACATGCTTCCGTTGTAGTACTGCATGTTCAGCCACCACAGGCGGCCGTTGTCGGCGTACTTCTTGATGATCGGCAGGTAGGAGCCCCAGATCGAGCCGTAGGTGACGCTGCCGCCGGTGACGTACGCGGTTTCCGGCGCCATCGTGAGGCCGAAGTTCGACGGCATCTGCGCCAGCACGCCGTCGATGATCCGGATCAGGTTCGACTGCGACGCGGACAGCGTGTTGATGTTGCCGCTGCCGGTGAGGCCGGTCTCGATGTCGATGTCGATCCCGTCGAAGTTGTACTGCTTGAGGATCGGCACGATGGTGCTGACGAACTTGTCCGCCACCGTCGACGAGCTGAGGTCAATGCCGGCCGTCGCGCCGCCGATCGACATCAGGATCGTGGCGCCGGCCGCCTTCGCGGCGCACATCTCGGCCGGGGTCGCGACCTTCACGCCGGTGTCCATGCCGTCCTGCCACAGCACGGTGCCGTCGGACTGGATCACCGGGAACGCGGCGTTCAGCACGTTGTAGCCGTGGCCCGCGATGTCGGGGTTGGTGATCGGCGTCCAGCCGAGGCCGGGGTGGACGCCGTTCGCGGCACCGTCCCAGTTCTCCCAGTACCCCTGGAGAACCTTGCCCGACGGCCGCGATTTCACCGCGCAGGTATCGGCTTGAGCGGACGCTCCGGCGGGCGCGGCCCACATCATCGGGACGGCGAGCAGCGCAGTTAGCGCGGCCCCGAACACACGTGACTTCCGAGTGAACATACCGGCTCCCGTCTCGAGAACAGCCCGTCGGCGTTGTCGAAGAACGGTAGGCGCCCCACTCGGCGGTTGACTACCTACGAACGGGTGGTCTAGACAACTAAGGCGGGTCTGGCCGGGCGCAGGGGGCTGGGCCGGGCTGCCCGGATCCGCGGGCCGGGCGGGAGTGGCGAACGCCGCGCCGTCACCCCATCCGGCTGAGGGCCGGGCGAGGTGACGGCGGGCGCGCACTCACGTGGTCGCGAGTTTCCAGACCGCGTAGCCGACCGCGTCGCTGTTGTGTTCCAGCGGGGCGTCCGGGATGTTCGAAACGGTGTCGCACGAGCGGTGGTAGCAGTTGTCGAACGCGGCGCCCGCGGTGCCGCCCCACTTCTGTTGCTGGGCGGTGGTCTTCACGTCACCGGCGCCGGTCGCCAGGCCTCCGACCGGGATGCCCGCGCTCTTGAACGACGCGTGGTCCGAGCGGCCGTCGCCTTCGCTGTCGCCCTCGGTCTGGATGCCGATGGACGTGAAGTACTCGTCGAAGACCGCCTTCACCGAGGCCACGTCGTCGTAGACGAAGTAGCCCCAGTTCTTCGAGCCGATCATGTCGAAGTTCAAGTAGGTCTTGATCTTCGCGCGGTCGGCCGAGGACAGGCTGCTGACGTAGAACCGCGAGCCGCGCATGCCCGACTCCTCGTCGGCCCACCACGCGAAACGCACGCGCTTGGCCATGGCGGGGTCCGTGCGCGCCAGGGTCAGCGCGACTTCGAGGATCGACGCGCTGCCCGAGCCGTTGTCGTTGATGCCCGGGCCGGCGCTCACGCTGTCGAGGTGCGCGCCCAGCATGAGCACCTGGTTCGCGTCGCCCTTCGGCCATTCCGCGATCAGGTTCTGCGTGCGGCCCGCGCAGCTGGTGCAGGTCTGCCGCGTGACGGTGTAGCCGGCGGCCTGCAGTTTCTGCTCCACATAGGACACTGACGCCGCGTAACCACCGCTGGCCGAGCGGTTCCCGCCGTTCTGCTGGGCGATGGCCTGCAACTGGTTCAGGTGCGTTTTGATGTTCGCGAGCGAGATGTCCGGGGCCGGCGCGGCGACGGCGGAGTGGGCGACCGCGGGCGTCAGCACGCCGAGGGCCAGCGTCAACCCGGTCAGGCCCGCGACGGCCTTCCTCTTCCATTCCATGGGTTTTCCCTTCCCGCTCAGTTAACGGTGCGCGCGGTGCAGCCGGCCGGCTCACCGCTGGCGGCGGTCACGCTGACGGCGCTCCAAGCGGCCTTCACGGCGTTGAATTCCGTGCAGCTGCCCGGGTACAGCGCCAGCGCGGCCTCGAGCGTCGCCTTGCGGGCGGCCTTGTGGTTCCACGAGGAGGTCTTCTTCAACAGGCCGTTGTAGAAGATCTTGCCCGCCTTCTGGATGCCGATCCCGGTGACGGTGCTGTTGTTGCAGGTCGGGCTGGCGGGCTTGCCCGCGGCCGCGGAACCCTCGGCGAGCAGGTAGAACCAGTGGTTCTGCGGGCCCGCGGCGGCGTGCACCTCGGTGCTCGGGATCGAGGAGGAGTAGCAGTTCGGGTCGCCGACCAGCGAGGGGTTGTACATGTAGCGGATCGGGCCCTGGCCGACCAGGTTCACGCCCTCGCCGACCTGGTAGTCCGGGGTGTCCTTGGCGTTGTTGGCGTACGCCTCGGTGAGCGCGCCGAAGATGTCGCCGGTGGACTCGTTCATCCCGCCGTTCTCGTTGCCGCCGCCGGCGCCGCCCGGGGTGGTCTGGAAGATGCCGTGGCCGAACTCGTGCCCGACGACGTCCATCGACGTGGCCTGGCGCCGGTTGTCCTGCGAGTGGCCGAAGTGCGTGGACGAGCCGTTCCAGTACGCGTTCACGTCGTTGAGGCCGACCGACGCGGGGTAACCGCCGCCGGAGCCGTTGATGCCGTTGCGGCCCAGCCAGTCGCGCAGCATGTTCCACTCGGTCTGGACGCTGAACAGGGTGTCGACGCAGGCCGTCTCGAGGTCGGTGCCGCTGCCGCTGCCCCAGGCGTTGTCGGTGCCGGTGAACACCGAGCCGCCCTCACGGCCGCAGCTGAGGCCGGTGCGGCCCGGGTCGCGCATCGAGAACGAGCTGCCGGAGCCGGTGGTGTCGATGCTGACGTTGCCCACGTAGTAGCTGTTGCCGGTGCCGGCGACAGCAGTGCTCGCAGTGCTGGCAGTGCTTTCACTGGCGTCGGCCTTCACGTCGTCACGCTGGTCGAGGACGGCGCCGGTGGCCGCGTCGACGAACACGTGCAGGTTGCTGGGCGCCTTCGCGGTGCGGCCCGCGACGACGACCTCGTACGCCAGCTTCGGCGCCGAGCCCGCCAGCACGACCAGCTCCGGCGCGCTCACACTGTCCACAGTGGGCAGTTGAGTGCGGGCGACGGAGGCGGCGCGGGCGGCGTCGAAGGCCGCCTTGGTCTCCACGCCGATCGGGGCCGTTTCGGCGGCCGCGGTGTCGCGGACGCGTCCGGCGCCGTCGGCGACGACCACCGCGTCACCGCCCACGACCTTCAGGCCGCGGTAGGTGCGCTCGTAGGAGCTGTAGAACAGCCCGGCGTCGCCCGGGGTGGTGCCGAGGCGGCGGAACGCCTCGTCCGCGCCCTTGCGCAGGTGGTCCAGACCCGCGGCGGCGGCCTGGTCGGAGGCCGTGGCCGCGAGGGCCTGGGGGTCGGCGGCGGGCTGGGCCGGGGCCGCGCCGGCCGGGGTCACCGGCAGGGCGAGCAGGGAGAGCGCCAAACCGGCGGCGGTGGCCACGGCGGCGGTGCGCACTTTTCTGACGGTCATCGGGGTCCTCTCGGAATGCCTGACCGCAGCCCGAACACACCGGCGGTGGGGAGGGGGAGACGACTGCCGGGTCACGGGTTCACGGTGAGCGGGACGGGTGAAGTTGGCTTCGAGCTGGGAAGATGCTGATCGAATCCGCGGACACCGTGAGTAAACGAGCGGTCACCAGGACGGTCAATGCGCCGAATGGCCCAGCGGTCCATTACCTGAGCCTGAACCAATCGGGAAAAACCCTTGAACATCAGGGCTTTCGCGCCGGGCGGCCGGGCGTCCCGACTTTCGTAGGGATTTGTCCGTTACACCCCGTTCGTAGGGGCGGGCCGGTGATCCGCGCCGGGGGTGTTAACGGGGGCGTCATCCGGGGGTCACCGCCGGGGCGACGCTGGGGTTCTCCCGGGTGGCGCTGGCCGTAGGCTCAGGGGGGTGAGCGAAGAGTCTGAGTTTCCCGACGGCCAGTACCCGGAGCGCCCGGTGGAGCGCCACAAGGGACCGGTGGTGCTGCGGCGCGACCGTCGTGACCAGGGCAGCACCACCGATCAGCGGCTGCTGGACGCCCGCGGCCCGAGCGACTGGGTGCACACCGACCCGTGGCGGGTGCTCCGCATCCAAGCCGAGTTCGTGGAGGGCTTCGGCGCGCTGGCGGAGGTGCCGCGCGCGGTGACCGTGTTCGGCTCCGCGCGGACCAAGCGCGACCACCCCGAGTACGAGCTGGGCCGCCGGATCGGCGGCGCGCTGGCCGCGGCCGGCTTCGCGGTGATGACCGGCGGCGGGCCGGGCGCGATGGAGGCGGTGAACCGCGGCGCGGCCGAGGCCGGCGGGTTCTCGGTGGGCCTGGGCATCGAGCTGCCGTTCGAGCAGGGCCTGAACCCGTGGGTCGACCTCGGCGTGAACTTCCGCTACTTCTTCGCGCGCAAGACGATGTTCGTCAAGTACTCGCAGGCGTTCATCTGCCTGCCGGGCGGCTTCGGCACGCTGGACGAGCTGTTCGAGGCGCTGACGCTGGTCCAGACCAAGAAGGTGACCAAGTTCCCGGTGGTGCTGTTCGGCACCGAGTACTGGGGCGGGCTGTACGACTGGATCGCCAAGTCCGTGCTGGAGGGTGGGAAGATCGGCGAGAAGGATCTCAAACTGCTGCACCTGACCGACGACATCGACGACGCTGTGCGGGTGGTGCAGGAGTCGTACCAGGCCTGGGAGGATACGCACTGATGCGGGTTTGTGTGTTCTGCGGCTCTTCGATGGGCCTTTCGCCGGTGTACGCGGAGGCGGCGACCGCGCTGGGCAAAGAGCTGGCGCAGCGCGGGATCGGGCTGGTCTACGGCGGCGCGAGCGTCGGCACCATGGGCGCGGTGGCCGACGCGGCGCTGGCCGCGGGCGGCGAGGTGATCGGCGTGATCCCGGAGGCGCTGTCCCAGGTGGAGATCGCGCACGCCGGGCTGACCGAGCTGCACGTCGTCCCGGACATGCACCAGCGCAAGGCGAAGATGGCCGCGCTGTCCGACGCGTTCCTCGCGCTGCCGGGCGGGGCGGGCACGCTGGAGGAGCTGTTCGAGGTCTGGACCTGGGCCCAGCTCGGCCTGCACGCCAAGCCGATCGGGCTGGTCGACGTCGCCGGGTACTACGCGCCGCTGATGTCGTTCGCCGAGCACATGGTGACGGAAGGCTTCCTCGGCACCGGCTACCGCGACCTCCTCACGATCGACGCCGACGCCACGAAGCTGCTCGACCGTTTTGGGATGACTGCCTGACTTCGTCCGCTGACCCGGGTTTTCGGCTCCCGGCGTACCAGGGCCGCCGGGCCGGGTGCGTGAGTGACCGGCCGCACCACCGGTACGATACGAAAATACTTCGAGTTCCAGCCGGACCGAAGGTGGGGACACCTTCACCCGCCTCGCTGTGACCAGTCGAGTTCGGTGGGTAAAGCCAGGTCAACCGCGGCAGACCTTGCCGTGGTCGGATCGGCTCCGGTCGTCAAGGTCGGGCTGTCCCGCCGACAGAGCGCACGGAATGAGGTTCGACGGTGGCGGTCCTGCTGGTGTTGCTCGCCGCCGCCGTCAGCGGGCTGGGCCTGGTGCTGCTGCGCAAGGCGAACCAGTCCGAGCCGGAGCGGCCCGGGTTCTCGTGGGCGCAGCTGTGGCTGATGATCCGGCACCGCCCGCTCTGGCTGGCCGGGATCGCCACCATGCTGGCCGAGTTCGGGCTGCACGCGCTCGCCCTGTCGCAGAGCACGGTCACCACGGTGCAGCTGCTGGTGGTCATGGAGCTGCCGTTCACGCTCATCCTGTCCCAGCTGATCCTCGGCGGACGCCTGCGTTACCGGGAATGGGCGGCGATCGCGTCGATGACGCTCGGCCTCGTCGTGCTGCTGCTGGCCCTTTCGCCGCACGGCGGCCACGCGGACGAGGTCCCGCTGGGCACCTGGCTGATCGGGCTCGGCGTCACGGTCGCGGCGGTCGCCGGGATCCTGCTGGCCTCGCGGTGGGCCGGGCGGGTGGCCCGCACGGCGCTGGCCGGGATCGCCGCCGGCATGGGCGCCGGGCTGATCGCCGTGGTGGTCAAACCGGTCACGGCGGCGGTGGGGCACGGCGTGGGGGCGCTGGTCACCACCTGGCAGACCTGGGCGCTGATCCTGGTCAGCGCGGCGGCGTTCGTCTTGCTGCAGAACGCTTTGCAGGCCGGGCGGCTGGTCGCCTCGCAGCCGGGCATCACCCTCGCCAACCCCGTGGTGGCGGTCCTCTGGGGCGTGCTCGTGTTCCACGAACAGGTGCGGGGCGGGTGGTGGCTGCTCGGCGCGGCGCTGGGGGCGGTGCTGCTCGCGGTCGGCGCGGCGCTGCTGTCCGGTTCCCCGCTGCTCGACGGCTACCACGAAGCACCCGAAGACGAGGAACTGCGGACGTTGGCCCCGGTGCTGGCCATCGCCGAAGAGGACCCGGACGAGTCGGACGTTTCACGAAGCTACGCATGAAGGCGGGCCGCTCCGGCGCGCGTTGACTCACGGTGAAGAGGAATCCTTGATGTCGCAGGCGATCGGCTGGAACAACTTCGTCGACACCGAAGCGGAGGCGGAGCGCCGGCGGCTGCTCCTGCTGGAGCGGATCTTCGACCCGTTCAGCCTCCGGCAGCTCGACGACCTCGGGGTCCAGCCAGGCTGGCAGTGCCTGGAAGTCGGCGCCGGCGCGGGTTCGGTGGCCCGGCGGATGGCCGAGCTGGCCGGGCCCGAGAACGTGGTGGCGACGGACCTGAGCCTCAAGTTCCTCGGCCCGCTGGCCGATCTCGGCGTGACGGTGCTGCACCACGACGTCACCACCGATGACGCGCCCGGCGAGTTCGACCTCATCCACACCCGCTTCGTGCTCGACCACCTGCCCTCGCGGGAAGCGGTGATCAAGCGGATGGCGTCGTGGCTCAAGCCCGGCGGGTGGCTGCTGCTCGAGATCGGCACGACGATGCCCGAACTGGCCTCGCACCCGGCGACCCGCCGGTCCATGGCGGTGCTGACGCAGGTCATGACCGAGCGCGTCGGGACGGCCGCGGACTGGGCCCGCACGCTGCCGATCCCGCTGGAGGCGGCCGGGCTGGCCGACTGCTCGGCGGAGGGGTCGATCGTGCCGGCCCGCGGCGGCCAGGATCTGGCGCACTGGCTGATGAACACCACCAAACTGGTCGAGCAGCACGCGCTGGACACCGGCCTGATCACCCGCGAGGAACTCGACGAGGCGTTCGCGATGTACCAGACGCCGTCCTTTGTGGACTACACCTGGATGACCGTGGCGGCCCGCGGGCGCCGGGACTGAGCCGGGTCCGACGCCGTCAAGGACTCTTTACCGGCGTCGGACGCGGGCAAGGACTCCTTGACGGTCACCGCGCCGGGGTCAGGCGCACCGGCAGATGCCGGACGCCCCAGGTGAAGTTCGACGCGGTGTAATCCGGTTCCCCGGTCTGCTCGATCGAGTCGACCCCGGCGACGAGTTCCTCGAGGAAGACCGAAAGCTCCAGCCGCGCGAGGCGGGCGCCGAGGCACTGGTGCCGTCCGCCGCCGAACGAGAGGTGCTTGTTCGGGGTGCGGGCCAGGTCGAACCGTTCCGGGTCGGTGAAGACGGCCTCGTCGCGGTTGGCCGAGACGTTCCAGACCGTCACGCGGTCGCCTTCGGCGATGTCGGTGCCGGCGATCCGGGCGGGCCGGGTGGCGGTGCGCAGGACGTGCACGCCCGGCGTGGTCCACCGGAGCACCTCCTCGATCGCGGTCGGCAGGATCGAGCGGCCCTCGGTGCGTAGTTTTTCCCACTGGGACGGGTTTTCCAGCAGCGCGAGCACCGCGCCGCCGGCGGAGTAGCGGGTGGTCTCGTTGCCGCCGGCGAGCACGCCGTTGCAGTTGACGACGATCTCCTCGTCCGAGAGCAGCCGCGTCTCACCCGGCACCGAAGTGGCCCGCCGGTCGTGCGCGATGCGGCTGACGAAGTCGTCGCCCGGGGACGCGCGCCGCTCGGTCACCAGTTCCGAGAAATACAGGAAGATCTCGGCGTGCGCGGCCAGCCGGCTCTGCTCGTCCTCGCCCTCGAAGGCGGCGTTCATCGTGCCGCCCAGCCAGTCCCACTCCTCGCGCGGGACGCCCATCAGCGCGCAGACGACCCGGGTCGGGACCCGTCGCGCCAGGTCGACGATGTCGATTTCCCGGTCCCGCAGCGCCTCGGCCAGCAGCTCCCGCACCACCCGCCGGATCAGGTCCTCGGCGTGCGGGATCTCGGCCGGCGAGAAACCCTTGGCCAGCACGCGTTTGAGCTGCGAGTGGTCCGGCGGGTCCGAGACGATCAGCATCCGCTGGGTCACCGCGGCCACCGCCGCCGGGTTGGTCTCCAGGCGCATCCCGTTGCGGGAGCTGAAGGTCTCCCAGTCGTGGTAGACGCCGAGCGCGTCCTCGTACCGGGTCACCGCCCAGAAGCCCGGGCCGTCGAGCTCGGGGTGCCAGTGCACCGGGTCGTTTTCGCGCAGCCAGGCCAGGTCCTGCCAGAAGCCGGTGCCGGAAAACGCCTTCTGGTCGGTGAGGTCGATCAGCACGAGGCACCCCCGGCGGTCAGCAGCTTCGCCAGCAGCGGCAGGGTCGTGCCGGCCAGCTCGGTGCCGAACATGTGGCCGCCGTCGAACTGCCGGCGGTGGAATTCCTTGGCGGTGTAAGAACTCCACTCGTCCAGTGACGCCGACGTGACCAGCTTGTCGGTGTCGCCGCCCCACACGTGGACGGCCGAGTCCAGCCGGGTTTCGGCGGGCAGGACGAAGGTCGAGGCCAGCGCACCGTCCTTGCGCATGATGCCGAGGGTGTACTCCCGGGCGTCCTCGTCCAGCGCCTTGACTTCCGCGGGGCTGTTGTCCAGCAGCTTCTGGATGACGGCGTCGCTGCCGTACCGGTCGCTGTTGCCGGCCCAGGTGTGCGGCGGGTCGCTGGCCGCGATCACCAGCGCGGCCGGTGGCCGTCCGCGTTCGCCCAGCCGGCGCGCGACCTCGTAGCCCAGCAGGCCGCCGAAGCTCTCCCCGAACACGATCAGCGGGGCCGTGGGCGAGACCAGCCCGGCGACCTCGGCCGCCACGGCTTCGGCCGCTTCGGCCATTGTGGACGGATGCTCCTCGCGCCAGCGGTTCTCCCGCCCGGGAAGCTGGACGCCGACCACGGAAACTTCGTCGCCGAGCCGGTCCTGCCAGGAGCGGTAACGGCCGCAGCCGGCACCGCCGTGAGCCAGACACAGCAGCGTCGGACGCTGGGCGGGCTCGGGGTGCCAGGCAACCAGCCACGACGCCGGGCGCACGCTCTCGGTCTTCGGCTCTGTTCGCCGGTCCAGTTCGCGCGCGAGCATGGCTGGGGTCGGGTTGGCCAGCAGGACGGTGATGGAGAACCGGACGCCGGGGGACCGGCGCAGCGCCGCCACGGCTCTCGCCGCGAGCAGGGAATGGCCACCCAGCTCGAAAAAGTCGGCGTCGACGTCGGTGACCGGGCGCTCCAGCAGCTCGCTCCAGGCCGCGCACACCTCCATTTCCCTGGGGGTACTCGGCGCTCGTCCGGTCGACGCGTGCGCTTCGGCGGACGCCCGGCTCAGCGCAGCCCGGTCCACCTTGCCGTTGGCCGTGGCGGGCAGCGTGGACACGAAGTCGACCACGGCGGGGACCAGGTGCTCGGGCAGCTTGGCGCGGCAGTGTTCCCGGACCATCGCGGCGCCGGCGGTGAGGTCGTGCCCGGCCGCCACGACGGCGGCGAGGCCCAGCGCCGCACCGGATTCCAGGACGAACGCGGCCGCCGTGGTGATCGCGGGCAGCTCCTCGACGACCTTCTCCAGCTCCGCCGGCTCGATCCGGAAACCACGCACCTTCACCTGGTCGTCGGTGCGGCCGAGGTAGTCGAGCTGGCCGTCCGGCCGGGCCGAGACCAGGTCGCCGGTCCGGTAGAGCCGGTCGGCGATCCCCGGCACAGCCACAAAACGCTCGGCGGTCAGCGCCGGCTGGTCGTGGTAGCCCCGGGCGAGGGCGTCGCCGCCGATATACAGCTCACCCGGCGTCCCCTCCGGAACGGGCCGCCAGTCCTCGTCGAGCACAAAGGTCCGGTATCCGGCCGGTGCGCGGCCGATCGTCGACACGTCGTCGCCGCGGGCGGTGTCGGCCCAGGTCGCGGCCATGGTGGCTTCGGTCGGGCCGTACACGTTGAGCACGCGGTGGTTCGCCGCCAGCAGCTCGGCCAGGCCGCGGGGACAGCGTTCCCCGGCGACGACCACCACTTCCGCGGTCGACAAAGCGTCCGTGCAGGCGGCCATCAGCGACGGGGTCAGCACCACCGTGCGCGGGCCGATCGCGGCGATGCGCTGGGCCAGGTCGACCTCGTCGGTGCGCTCGTCGGTGAGGTCGATGATCGCGGTGCCCTGCCCGTGCAGCAGGTGCAGCAGGGTGCACCACAGCCAGCCGTCGAACGCGGGGGACAGCGCGTTGACGCCCATCCCGCCCGGCGTGAGGCCGATTTCCGCCAGCGCCGCAAGGAAAACGCCCAGGCCGCCGTAAGTGATCTCGACGCCCTTGGGCCGTCCGGTGGTACCGGAGGTGTAGACGATGTACGCGACTTCGCCGGGTTCGGCGGACACAGCCTCTGGTGCGGCGGCGGTTTCCGGCGCGGTTTCGGGATCGACCCTGCGCCGGTCACCGGCAACCGGCGCAGCCTCGTGGGCCAGCAGCACCTCGACGCCGGCGTCGTCGAGGACGAAGGCGAGCCGTTCGGCCGGGTGGCGGTCGTCGAGCAGCACGGCGGTCGCGCCGAGCCGCCAGACGGCGAGCAGGCCGGCCGCGGCGAGCCGGGAGCGGCCGATGGCCACCCCGACCACGGTGCCCGCCCCGGTTCCGGCTTCAGCCAGCGCCGAGGCGATCGACGCCGTGTGCCGGGCCAGCCCGCGGAAGTCGAGCGTCCCGTCGGGCGCGGCGAAGGCGGTCCCGGCGGGGGTGCGCTCGGCCCACCTGTCCACCGCGTCGAACAACCGTGCCAGGTCGTCGTGGACTGCTGAGGCGCTGACGGGCATGCGGGTTCCCATCCGTGGAAGGGCGAAGGCGGCGACAGCCGGCACCGCGAATTCCCGGAACCGCAAGGGAGTCGTGAACCGGAACGAATGCCGGTGACGGCGGGTGAGAGGTTACTGACGCAGTGCGCGGGTGGCAATACCGATTAGCGATATTCGCCTTCTTGTCCCGCTGTCTTTCCGCCTGAGTAGTCGGTCCTTACTGGACTGGACCATCTGGCGTAACCGGAGAAAGTAGTGTTTTCCGGTGAATGCGCCTGTGGCACCCGCGGTCCGGCTGTCACGGTCCCGACCAGCGGTGCTACTGGTGAGTATGACCGAACTCCGACCGGTGCGCCAGGGCTGGAAAACCGATCCCGCGTTATCGGCCGTGAACCTATTGTCCGGTCTGTCACGGTCGTGTTGTTTCCCGCGGGGCCATTTCCGTTCGGCCAGGTCACGGCACAACCGCGCCGATATTTACCCGGGTAATGGCCGGAAGAGGTCAGGCGGCACCTTCGTCGGGGCGTTTGTGATAACGGTCCACGTACTCCTGGCCGGACAGCTCCAGGATCATGTACATGATTTCGTCGGTGACCGAGCGGCGAATGGCCGAAGACGAGTCCTGGCCCTCGTAGCGGGAGAAGTCCAGCGGCTCGCCGAAGACGACCTTGATCTTGGCCGGCCGGGGGATCTTCGCGCCGCCGGGCTGGATGCCCTCGGTGCCGAACAGGGCGACCGGGACGACCTTGGCACCGGTCGAGAGGGCCAGTGCGGCCACGCCGGTGTGGCCGCGGTGCAGCCGGCCGTCCAGCGAGCGGGTGCCCTCGGGGTAGATGGCGAAGACGCCGCCCGCCTCCAGCACCTTGCGGCCCGCCTCCAGGGCGGCGAGGCCGGCCTGGGCGTTGCCGCGCTCGACCGGGACGTAGCCCAGCGCGTCGAGCGACTTGGCGATGAACCGTCCTTTGAGGCCCTTGCCGGTGAAGTACTCCGCCTTGCCCAGGAACCGGACCTGGCGCGGGGTGGTGAAGGTGATCACACCGGTGTCGAGCGCCGCCCGGTGGTTGGAGGCCAGCAGCACCGGGCCTTCGGCCGGGATGTTCGCCAGGCCCTCGACCCGCGGGCGGTAGAGCACGCGGACCAGCGGGCCGACGACGAAACGGAGGAGCAGGGGCAGCAAGGGGTCTCCCTCCAGTGGGGCCGGGCGGCTTCCCCAGCATGGCACGATCGGCCGCATGACCTGGTTCGAACGTCGCACCTGGCAGGAGCCGCGGTGGGCGCCCGCCGACATCCTCGCGGCGAAGCGTGGCCGGACGGTGTCCGTCGTGCTGCCTGCGCTCGACGAGGAGCGGACGGTCGGTGGCGTCGTCGCGTCCGTGCGGCCGCTGCTCGGCACCGTCGTGGACGAGCTGGTGGTGATGGACTCCGGCTCGGCCGACGCGACGGCCGCGCGCGCCGAAGCCGCCGGCGCGCGGGTGGTGCGGCGCGAGGACGTGCTGCCCGGCCTCGCGCCCCGGCCCGGCAAGGGCGAGGTGCTCTGGCGGTCGCTGGCGGCGACCACCGGCGACCTCGTGGTGTTCCTCGACTCCGATCTGGTCGACCCGGACCCGGCGTTTGTGCCCTCGCTGCTCGGGCCGCTGCTCACCGAGTCCGGCGTGCACCTGGTCAAGGGCTTCTACCGCCGTCCGCTGCGGCTCGAGAGCACCGGCGGCGGCCGCGTGACCGAGCTGCTGGCCCGGCCCGTGCTCTCGGCGCTGCGGCCGGCGCTGTCGGACCTCGTGCAGCCGCTCGGCGGCGAGTACGCGGGCACCCGCGAGTTCTTCGAGTCGGTGCCGTTCGCGGGCGGCTACGGCGTGGAGATCGGGCTGCTGCTCGACGCCGAGGCCCGCCACGGCCTCGACGCCCTGGCACAGGTCAACCTCGGCGTGCGCAAGCACCGCAACCGCTCGCTGCTGCAACTGGGTGTGATGGCCCGCCAGATCCTCGGCACGGCACTTTCCCGCTGCGGCGTGCCCACCGACTCCGCCGCGCAGCTGACGCAGTTCGTGCAGGTCTCCGGGGAATGGCTGCCCGACGTCACCGAGATCCCGGTCCTGGACCGGCCGCCGATGCGCGAGGCACGGGCCGGCCGGCTGCCCGGGTGAGCGTCGTCCACATCGGACACAAACCGGGGGCAACCGGTGGTCGGCGCCGTCGAGCCGGGCCAGCCGGGGACGCCTTCAAGGCCGCTCCCCGGCGTGGCTCGTCGTGCTCGCGCGACGGTCCCGGGGCCGGTGTGCCACGATCGTGACGTGACGACCGCGCTGATCTACCTCGTAGTCATGCTGCTGGTGGCCGCCGTGGTGTTCCTGCTCGCCGCGGTGGTGTTCGGCCGGGGCGAGGAGCTGGCCCCGCTGCCGCCGGGCAGCTCGCCCACGCGCCTGCCCGCCGAGGACATCACCGGCGAGGACGTGCAGCAGGTGCACTACCAGCTGGTGCTGCGCGGCTACAAGATGTCCGAAGTGGACTGGGTGATGCGGCGCCTCGGCGTGGAGCTGGACGGGCTGCGGGCCCGCGTCGCCGAGCTGGAGGCCCGCGAGACGCACGAGGTGCACGAGGCGGGCGCGCAGCCGTGGGCCACTGGTGAGTGACCTGGTGCTGTCCGTCGACGTCGCGGCGCCGGCGGGGACCACCTGGCTGGCGCTGACCGACTGGACGCGCCAGGGCGAGTGGATGCTCGGCACCTCGGTGCGGGTGGTCGAAGGCAACGGCCGCAGCGTGGGCTCCAAGATCGCCGCGTTCACCGGCGTCGCCGGGATCGGCTTCACGGACACGATGGAGATCACCGCCTGGGAGCCGCCGCTGCGGTGCACTGTGCGCCACCTCGGCAGCGTGGTGCAGGGCACGGGCGTGTTCCAGGTGGTGGCCAAGGGTGCGGTGCGCTGCACGTTCGTCTGGGCGGAGCACCTGAAGCTGCCGTTCGGCGTGGCCGGGCAGCTGGCCTGGCCGGTGCTGCGGCCGGCGTTCGAGCTGGGGGTGCGGCAGTCGTTGCGGCAGTTCGCGCGCTTCGCGGAGAACTATTCGATGGGGGGACGATGACGGGAATGACCGGATTGCTCGGCGAAGACGGCGTGACCCGGTGCTCGTGGGGCAACTCGGCGCCGGACTACGCGGCCTACCACGACCAGGAGTGGGGCACCCCGCTCCACGGCGAGGCCGAGCTGTACGAGCGGCTCTGTCTCGAGTCGTTCCAGTCCGGGCTGTCGTGGATCACCATCCTGCGCAAGCGTGAGAACTTCCGGAAGGCGTTCAAGAAGTTCCAGCCGGCGAAGGTCGCGCGCTTCGGCGACGCGGACGTCGAGCGGCTCATGCAGGACGCGTCGATCGTGCGGAACCGGGCGAAGATCCTCGCCGCGATCACCAACGCGCGTGCCATCGCCGCGCTGGACACACCGCTCGACGAGCTGCTGTGGTCCTTCGCCCCGGCCAAGCACCGGCGGCCGAAGACGATGGCCGACGTGCCGGCGATCACCGACGAGTCCAAGGCGATGGCCAAGGACCTGAAGAAACGCGGCTTCGCCTTCCTCGGCCCGACCACCTGTTACGCGCTGATGCAGGCGACCGGAATGGTCGACGACCACGTGGCCGGCTGCTTCCGGGCCAAGCGCTCGTGACCGAAGTCCGCTAAGGCCTCCTTACCCGCGTGGGACGCGGGTAAGGAGGCCTTGACGGAGTCCGGTCCGGGACCTGGCGAGTCCTATTTGCCCTGGAAGTTCGGCCGGCGCTTGCCGACGAACGCCTCGACGGCCTCGGTGTGGTCGGCGGTGGCGCCCAGCGCGGTCTGCGCCGCGTCCTCCGCGGCGAGCGCGTCGTCCAGAGAGGACTGAGCCGCGACGGACAGCACGTGCTTGATCTTCGCGTACGCGACGGTCGGCCCGGCGGCCAGCTTCGCGGCCACGGACTGGGCGCGCGCGGCCAGCTCCTCGTCCGGCACGACCTCGCCGACCAGCCCGATCCGCAGCGCCTCGGCCGAGTCCACGGTGCGGGCCATCAGCATCAGCTCCGCGGCGCGGCCGAGGCCGATCAGCCGCTGGAGCGTCCACGACGCACCGGAGTCCGGGCCGAGGCCGACGTTCGCGAACGCCATCAGGAAGCTCGACGAACTCGCGGCGATCCGCAGGTCGCTGGCGTAGGCGAAGGCCGCGCCCGCGCCCGCGGCGGTGCCGTTCACCGCCGCGATCACCGGCTTCGGCAGGTCCATGATCGCGTGGACGATCGGGTTGTAGTGATCGCTCACCGTGTGCAGCGGCGCGGGGTCGTTGGCCTGCAGCAGTCCCACGTGCTCCTTCAGGTCCTGCCCGGCGCAGAACGCGCGGCCCGAGCCGGTGAGCACGACCGCGCGCACGTCCGCGTCTTCGGCGGCCGCGCGCAGTTCGGCGAGCAGCCGCTCCTTGAGTTCGACTGTCAGCGAGTTGTACGCCTGCGGCCGGTTCAGGGTCAGGGTGCGCACGCCGTCGGCGTCGGCGGTCAGCAGGACGTCGGATGTGGTCACTGGTGCTCCTCTTGGCGAAATCCCGGTTCTCCGCACCGAGTGTTTCAGCCCGGCGGGCGGCATACCAGCACCGATGCCGGGGCAAATGATCGGTCCGCGTTCGCGCCCGGCCGCTGATGAGGGACAATGGGGGCCGAGACCCGGCTGGTTTGGGAGTGCGCGACCCGGGCGCGCCGGTTGAGACGGAGGGAGCACGCTATGGCGGCCATGAAGCCCCGGACCGGAGATGGTCCCCTCGAAGTGACTAAGGAGGGGCGGGGCCTTGTGATGCGGGTGCCACTGGAGGGTGGTGGCCGGCTCGTCGTCGAGCTCTCCGCGGAAGAAGCGAAGGATCTCGGCGTGGCACTTCAGGAGGTCACCGGCTGATCCCGGCGCCCCCTCCCGTCCACTTCCCGCACCCCGGTCTCCCGTCGGAGACCGGGGTCGCGGCTCGTCTGCGCCCAAAGGTTGCCCACTGTGCGTAACTCACTACCGCCCGTCCCGACGAAGCTGCCCGAGGTAGAGGTCTCCGTCACTTATCGGCGCGGCGCCCCGCTCGCGCATCTCGCGACGGCGCCGGATCCGGCGGGGGAGTCTCATGTGGAGCACGGCGCGAGCGGCAAGGCCGGCGACGTCCACGAGGTGCCCGGCGAAGGCTCCCCCCGCTGGGTGGTCGGGCTCGGCGCGGGTGAGCCGCGGGACTACCGCAAGGCGGGCGCGGCGTTCGCCCGCACGGCCCGCGCCGCGGCGGAGGACGGCTCGGCCAAGGCCGTCCAGATCGCGCTGCCCGAGGACGTCACCGCGGAGCAGGCCGGCGAGCTGGCCATGGGCCTGCTGCTCGGCGGCTACCGGTTCAAGGTGACCACGCAGGAGCCGAAGCCCGCGCTGACGGCCGTCCGGCTGGTGGCGGCGAGCGAGGCCGCGGTGCCGGAGTACGCGGCGGAGGTGGCGCGGGTGCGGGAGCTGGCCGCGGCCGCCGCGCTGACCCGGGACCTCGCGAACACCCCGTCGAACATCAAGAATCCCGCCTGGCTGGCCAACACCGCGTCAAAGGTGGTGGGCGCGGCCGAGGGCGTGACCGTGACCGTGCGGGACGAGAAGTGGCTCGCGGACAACGGTTTCGGCGGGGTGCTGGCCGTCGGCGGCGGCTCGGCCTCGCCGCCTCGGCTGATCGAACTGGAGTACCGCCCGCGCGGCGCCTCCTCGCACGTACTGCTGGTGGGCAAGGGCATCACGTTCGACACCGGCGGCCTGTCGATCAAGCCGGCCGACGGCATGCACCTGATGCGCACCGACATGGCGGGCGGCGCGGCCGTGATCGCCGCGGTGCGCGCGATCGCCGCGCTGAAGCTGCCGGTGCGGGTGAGTGCGCTGGTGCCGGCGGCGGAGAACCACGTGTCCGGCTCGGCCTACCGCCCCGGCGACGTCGTGCGCCACTACGGCGGCCGCACCACCGAGGTCGGCAACACCGACGCCGAGGGCCGGATGGTGATGGCCGACGCGCTGGCGTACGGCATCGAGAAGTACAAGCCGGACGTGGTGGTCGACACCGCCACACTGACCGGCGCGATGAAGGTCTCGCTCGGCCTGCGTACCGGCGGCCTCTTCGCGACCGACGACGAGCTGGCCGCGCGAGTGGTCGCCGCCGGCGCCCGCGCCGGCGAGGCGTGGTGGCGGATGCCGCTGGTGGAGGACTACGCCGCGTCGATCCAGGGTGAGCTCGGCGACGTCCGCCAGGCCCCGGGCGGCCCCGGCGGCATCATGGCCGCGTTGTTCCTCCGCGAGTTCACGGCCGGACTGCCGTGGGCCCACCTGGACATCGCCGGACCGGGCCGCGCGGACAAGACCTACGACGACGTGGTGCCCGGCGCGTCCGGCTTCGCCAGCCGGACCCTGGTGGAGTTCGCGGCCTCCTACGCTTCCTGACTCGTGAGTGTTCATGCCGGTTAGAACCGTCATGAACACTCACGAGCTTTTACGTGGTCACGGAACGCGCGCACGGCGGGTGAAACCGGCTCGCCCGCGCGCCAGGCCAGCCCGATCGTCCGGCCGACCGGGGGCAGCAGCGGGACTTCCGAGACCCCGGCCGGCGCGCCCGGCTCGAAGTGGGGGAGCAGGGCGACGCCCAGCCCGGCCGCGACCAGGCCGCGCACGGTGTCCGATTCCTGGCCCTCGAACGCGATCTTCGGGCTGAACCCGGCCGCCGCGCAGAGGTCGTCGGTGATCCGGCGGAGGCCGTAACCCGGCTCCAGCATCACGAACTCCTCATCGGCCAGCTCTGCCATGCCGACGCCTTCGTGCCCGGCCAGCCGGTGTCCCGCCGGGACGGACAGCAGGATCGGCTGCTCGTCCAGCACGGCCGTCTCCAGCGCCGGGTCGTCCGGCACCGGGGCGAGCAGGGCCAGGTCCAGCTCGCCGCTGGAGAGCCGGTCGAGCATCTCCTGGCGTGACCCCTGCACGAGCGTGAATCGCGCGGCGGGGGCCTGGGCGCGGTAGTCGCGCAGCAGCGTCGGCACCAGCGAGCGGCCGAGCAGGTGCAGGAAGCCCAGCACGACGCGGCCGCTGCCCGGCTCGATCTCCTCCCGCGCCAGCCGCGCGCCCGCGTCGACCGGGCCCAGCGCGCGTTCCGCCGCCTCGGCCAGCAGCTCGGCTGCACGGGTGAGCCGGATGCCGCGGCCGTCGGGGACCGTCAGCGGGCTGCCCAGCGCCTCGCCGAGCGCGGCCAGCCGGCGGCTGATCGTCGGCTGCGGAACGGCGAGCAGTTCGGCCGCGCGTGTGACGTTCCTCGTCTTCCGCAGGGTCGCGAGCAGCAGCAGATGGGGCGCGAGCTGCGCAGTCAGGCTTTCATGCGACATGGTATCGATTATCGCCGATGGCCGTATTGGACGTATTGTTTAGCGCTGCTTACTTTCAGAGTCGTGACCATCACCGCTCCTGCCCGACGGGTCAAGGTCGCTGTCGCCGCCGCCGGATTCACCTCCTTCGCCCTGCTCTACGCCCCGCAACCGGTGCTGCCGCAGCTGGCCGCGCAGTACCACCTCGACCCCGCCGGCGCCTCGCTCGCGGTCAGCGTCGCCACCGGCGCGCTCGCCATCTCCGTGCTGCCGATCGCGGCACTGTCCGAAGTGGTCGGCCGACGGCCGGTGATCCTGGCGTCGGTGGTGCTTTCCACGCTGCTGGGCCTGCTGCTGCCGCTGATGCCGTCGTACCCGCTATTGCTGGTGCTGCGCGCGGTGCAGGGCGTCGCGATCGCGGGCTTCCCCGGCGTCGCCACGGCGTACCTCGTGGAGCGGCTCGGGAAGAAGGGCGTGGCCGCGGCCGTCGGGGCGATGATCGCGGGCAACTCCATCGGCGGCATGACCGGACGGCTCGCGACGGGCTTCACCGCGGGCCCGCTCGGCTGGCGCGGGGCGTTGTACGTAGTGGCCGGGATTTCCTTGGTGTGCGCGGTGATCACGGTGGTCACGCTGCCACCGTCGACCCCTCAGGCGGACGCCCGGCGCCAGACCCTCCGCGACGTCGGCGCCGGACTCCTCGCGGCCGTGCGGAAACCGGTGCTGCTCGCGCAGTACGGCGTGGCGCTGCTCGCGATGGGCTCGTTCGTCGCGCTCTACAACGCGGCGGGCTTCCGCCTCACTGGCTCGCCGTTGAACCTGTCACCCGCCATCGCGTCGCTGGTGTTCCTGGCGTACGCGCTGGGCTCGGTCTCGTCGGCGACGGCGGGCCGCTTCGCCGCGCGGATCGGGCGCCGCCGCGCCTTGAGCGCCGCGCTGATCCTGATGGCGGCGGGCGCCGCGCTGACCATCCCGGACTCGCTGCCCATGGTCGTGCTCGGCTTCGCGGTGCTGACCTGCGCGTTCTTCGCCGCCCACTCGATCGCCAACAGCTGGGCCGCCGCCGAGGCGCCGGAAAACGCCCGCGGCCAGGTCGGTGGCACGTACACGCTCATGTACTACCTGGGCAGCAGCGTCGTCGGCTCGATCGGCAGCGCGGTCTACGGGCAGGCGGGCTGGGCCTGGCTGATCGGCGCCGTCGCCGGGTGCCTGCTGCTGGCCGTCGCCGCGGTCTGGGCGGGCACGGCCGTCCGCTCGCCCGCGCCGGCCCGTCGTGAGCTGGCGCCGCGCTGAGTCAGCAGGCGGCGGCGACCAGCAGGCCGCCGCCCACCGGGAGCAGGGCCGGGACCAGGCGTTCGTCCTCGCGCATGGCGCGGGCGACCTCACGCAGGGCGAGCGTCTCCGGGTCGCGCCGGGACGGGTCGGCGACGCGGCCGCCGGCCAGCACGTTGTGGAACGCGATGATCCCGCCGCGGCGCAGCAGGGCCACGCCCTTCTCGTAGTAGCTGGGGAACTCGATCCGCGCCGCGTCGATGAACACCAGGTCGTAGCCGCCGGGGGTGAGCCGCGGCAGCACGTCCAGCGCGCGCCCGACGATCAGCCGCGTCCGGCCCGGCGGGTAGCCCGCCTCCAGGAACGCCTTGCGCGCGGCGCGCTGGTACTCCGGCTCGAGGTCGATCGAGGTCAGGATGCCGTCCGCGGCCATGCCGCGCAGCAGGTGCAGGCCGCTGACGCCGGTGCCGGTGCCGACCTCCACGACCGCCCGCGCGGCCACCGTCGCGGCCAGGAAACGCAAGGTCGCGCCCGCCCCCGAGGCCAGCGGGGAGCAGCCGAGATCGGCCGCGCGCGCCCGCGCCGCGGCCAGTACGTCGTCGTCGGGAAGGTACCCGTCGACGTACTCGGCGCCGACCGGATCGGCTGCCGAGGCCGCATGCGTCCCGGAACTCACGCGCGAAGGTTAGCGTTGGTTGTCGATAAATACGCGAAGGCTCCCTGGTAAGCCCGCCGAAATAACTTCTCAGGCTGTTCTCAGTCCTGTCTCACTAGAACCATAGGGAGACCCGCGAGACTCGGGATCCAAGCGCACGGGAACTCCGTGCACCCGGAGCACGTTGGCTGAGCAGAAGAGGAGACACGCAGATGGAGGTGCCTGCTCCCCTGATGCAGAACGCCGATATGCCCGAAGCCGAGCCGGTCGCCGTGGACGGCGGCGGCGAGGCGGCCTGGACGCCGCCCTCGTGGGACGAGATCGTGCGCGAGCACGCCGACCGGGTGTACCGGCTGGCGTACCGCCTGACCGGTAACGCCCACGACGCCGAGGACCTGACCCAGGAGACGTTCATCCGCGTCTTCCGCTCGCTGGCGTCCTACAAGCCCGGCACCTTCGAGGGCTGGCTGCACCGGATCACCACGAACCTGTTCCTCGACATGGCGCGCCGCCGGTCCCGGGTGCGCATGGAGGGGCTGCCGGACGACACGGACCGGATCGTCGGCGACGACCCGAGCCCGGAGCAGGTCTACACCGACACGCACCTGGACCCGGACCTGCAGGCGGCGCTCGACGAGCTGCCCCCGGAGTTCCGCGCGGCCGTGGTGCTGTGCGACGTCGAAGGCCTCTCGTACGAAGAGATCGGCGCGACGCTCGGCGTCAAGCTGGGCACTGTCCGCAGCCGGATCCACCGTGGCCGCCAGGCGCTGCGCGCCTCGCTCGAGCGCCGTCGCGCGCAGCGGGACGAGTCTGCGAAGGTGTCGGTATGACCGCACCGCGAGGCTGGGGACTCCCCGAGTCGCACCTGCTACCGGACGTAGTCGTCGCGTTCGTCGACGGCGAGCTTTCCCTGGGCCCGCAGGACCGGGCCGCTTCGCACATCGCGCGCTGCCCCGGCTGTGCGGCCGAGGTGGCCGCCCAGCGGCAGGCCGTCGCGGCGGTCAAGCGCGCCGTCGACCCGGCCATGTCGGCCGGGTTCCTGGCCAGCCTCCGGTCCATCCCGGAGCACACCGACCTGCCCAGCTCACCGGACAACCTGGCGGTGACGGCCGACGGCCAGCTGGTCGCCATCCAGCGCCCGGACCGGGTCGCGGGCTTGAAGGACAGCGGCGTGTTCGGCGGCACCCCGTTGGGCTCGACCGCGCCGCTCGGGCACTCGTCCACCGTGCTCGGCGGCGGCCGGTTCGGCTTCAGCCGCAAGAAGGCGGCGCAGGGCGCGGGCGTGGTCGTCTCGGGCCTGGTGCTGAGCGCGCTGGCCCTGGTGGGGACGTCGGCGGACAGCGGTGAGGGCTCGACCGACCCGAGCCCCCAGCCGCCGCCGAACGCGAACCTGCTGCCCGCCCAGATGGGGGTGCAGCCGCTGCTGTCGCCCACCTCGACCACGGTCCGGCCGGTGAGCGACACCACCAGCACCGCCGCGGTCCCGGCCCGCTGAAGACTTTCGTTCCATTACTGAGGGCTCGCCTGGTCGCAGGCGGGCCCTCAGTGCTTTCTTGAACGCTTTCGCCCGGCCGCGAGTCCTGTTTGTCCTTTTGGCTGATCAGACAACAGCCATTTCACCGTCGTCTGGGCAGACTCGGTGGTCTGGGCTTGGGTATCGTCGACGCCCAGCCACCTGATCTCAGCCCCGGGGAAAAATGACCGAGCAGCCTGACGCGAACCCAGCCCAGCCGGGCTCCACCGGTGACGACCGGCTGGGCCCCCGTCCGCTGGACCGGCCCGCCGTGGATCCGGCCCAGTCGGCGGTGTTCGGCCGGCCGCGCGGAGTGGATGGCGCGTTCGACAAGCTCTACACCCCGTCGTCCAACGGCAGCCAGAACCTGAGCCTCGCGCCGCCCGCGCCCGAATCGCTGGCGGAGGCGTTCCGGCGCCCGCCGGGTTCCGAAGGCGTGGTGCTGGAGCGTCCGCGTGAGGCCACCGGTGAAGCGTCCGCCGCGGAGCCTCCCCTGTGGACGGACGACAAGGACCCGTGGCGCGACCCCGCCGCGGGCGCCGTGCTCGCCGGTCCCGCCGTGCCGGCCGAGGACGAGCCGAAGCCCGGCAAGCGCCCGCCCGGTGCGTTGCTGAGCCTGCCCGAGGTGCTGTTCGGCCGCCGGGTGCAGACGAAGGCACTGGTGCTGCTCGGCGTGGTCGCGCTGCTCGTCGGCGCGGTCGGCGGGCTGGTCGGCTGGTGGGTGGCCGACACCGGGTCCGCGCTGACCGGCAGCGCCACGATCTCCGAGGCCGACGCGGCCAAGGAGCGCCCGCCGGGCTCGGTCGCCGACATCGCCAAGCGCGTCTCGCCCGCCGTCGTCTCGCTCGAGGTCTTCAAGCCCGGCGCGGACTCCGGCGAGCAGGGGTCCGGGGTGATGATCGACCCGCAGGGCTACATCCTGACCAACGAGCACGTGGTCACCACCGCGGTGGCCGACCCGACCGTGAAGGTCACCGCGATCTTCAACGACGGCACGCGCACCGAGGCGAAGATCGTCGGCTCGGACCAGAAGAGCGACCTCGCCGTGGTGAAGGTGAACGTCACCAATCCCGTGGTGCTGCAGATCGGCAAGTCCTCCGGGCTGCAGGTGGGCGACGCGGTGATCGCCGTCGGCTCGCCGCTGGCGCTGCAGAACACCGTGACCTCCGGCATCGTCAGCGCGCTGGACCGGCCGATCACCGCGGGCGGCGACAACGGCACGCCCCCGGTGACCTACGAGGCGATCCAGACCGACGCGGCGATCAACCACGGCAACTCCGGCGGCGCGCTCGTCGACTCCACCGGCGCGCTGGTGGGCATCAACTCCTCGATCCGCTCTTCCAGCGCGGACGGCGGCAGCATCGGCATCGGCTTCGCCATCCCGAGCGACTACGCGATCAAGATCGCCAAGGCGCTGATCAAGGACGGCAAGGTCACGCACGCGGACATCGGCATCAACGCCTCGTCCACGGTCACCGGCTCGGCCACGATGGGCGCGCAGGTGAAGAACGTCGCGCCGAACGGCCCGGCCGCGGCCGCGGGGATCAAGGAGGGCGACGTGATCACGAAGATCGGCGACCGCCCGGTCCGCGACTCCGCCGAGCTGACCGTGGCGGTGCGCAACCACGACGTCGGCGAGGTGGTCCCGGTGCAGCTCGCACGCGACGGCGCGGTGCTGGTGGTCGACGTGACCCTCGGGTCGGACTGACCGGTCGACAGGTTGGCCTTCGGGCTGCCGGAACGCGGGGCGGCCCGGGTAGGCTGAGCCGGTAAGGCGCGAGCGGAGGTTCACGGGTGTTCGACAGTGTCGGCTGGGGCGAGATCCTCGTGCTCATCGTCGCCGGGCTCTTCATCCTCGGGCCGGAGCGGCTGCCGGAAGCGGCGTCGTGGATGGCCAAGAGCGTGCGCAAGGTCCGCGAGTTCGCCACCGGCGCCAAGGAGCAACTGCGCGAAGAGATGGGCCCGGAGTTCGACCAGCTCCGCAAGCCGCTCGAAGACCTGCGCGGGCTGCGCAACTTCGACCCCAAGCGCGTGGTCACCCAGCACCTGTTCGACGGTGACTCGGACCCGCTCGGGCTCGGCGCGTTCAACGGGTCGAACGGATCCAACGGCACGAACGGGTCCAACGGTTCCAATGGCGCCAACGGTTCCGGCGTCAAACCGCAGAGCATCGCCCCGCAGGCCGAGCCGCTGAAGCCGGGCGAGCGCCCGCCGGTGGACCCGGACGCCACCTGACCCCTTCCGGCGATTGTCGATCTTCCTGGGTAGCCTCTGGGCAAACCGTCCGGAACCGCCAGGAGGTCTTGAGATGTCGCTTCGCACGGGAGTACTGGCCGGGACGGTTGTGGCCGCCGCGCTGGCGCTCGCCGGCTGCACCGCCGACGACGAGCCCAGCACCGCACCGCCGGCCACCACCACTCCGGTCGTGACGCCCGCCGTCCCCAGTTCTTCGAGCTCGCCCGCGGGCAACGCCACGGGAGCCCAGCCGAACGTGAAGCGCGGCGCCGACACCGGTGAGGCCGGCGTCGACGTGCTGATCACCGTCGCCTACGCAAACGGCCAGGTCACCCCGCCCGCCGGCATCGTCGACGTGCAGGTCGGCGACAAGGTGAAGCTCCGCCTGACCTCGGACAAACAGCAGAACATCGACGTGCAGGGCCAGCCCGACCGCAGCGCCAACGTGGGCCCGGGCCAGCCCGCGGACGTGAACTGGACCGTGCTGAAGGCCGGCGACACCCAGGTTTCCCTGCGCGAGGCGAACACCGTGCTGGTCACCGTGCACGCCGGCTGACCCCGGCCCGGAAAACCGTCAAGGCCTCCTTACCTGCGTTGGACGCGGGTAAGGAGGCCTTGACGGCTTCGACGGGTCAGCGACCGGCGGGGCTGACGTTCAGCATCATCCCGGCCAGGCCGCGGGCCCGGACGGTGAGCTTCTTCGCCGCTTCCTTCAACACCAGCGACGCGGGCGCGTCCGGCTCGGCGAGCACGATCGGCGTGCCCTCGTCGCCCTGCTCGCGCAGCCGCGGGTCGAGCGGCACCTGGCCGAGCAGCGGCACCGGCGAGCCGATGGACTTGGACAGCGAGTCCGCGACCGACTGGCCGCCGCCCGAGCCGAAGATCTCCATCCGCTCGCCCGAGGGCGTTTCGAGCCAGGACATGTTCTCGATCACCCCGGCCACGCGCTGGCGGGTCTGCATCGCGATCGCGCCCGCGCGCTCGGCCACCTCGGCGGCGGCCTGCTGCGGCGTGGTGACCACGAGGATCTCGGCGTTCGGGATCAGCTGCGCCACCGAGATCGCGATGTCGCCGGTGCCCGGCGGCAGGTCCAGCAGCAGGATGTCCAGATCGCCCCAGAACACGTCGGCCAGGAACTGCTGCAGCGCGCGGTGCAGCATCGGGCCGCGCCACACCACCGGCGCGTTGCCCGGGGTGAACATGCCGATCGAGATCACCTTCACGCCGTGGGACTGCGGCGGCATGATCATCGTGTCGACCTTGGTCGGCTTCTCGCGCGCGCCCAGCATGCGCGGGATCGAGTGGCCGTAGATGTCCGCGTCCACCACGCCGACGGACAGGCCGCGCTCGGCCATCGCGACGGCCAGGTTCACCGTCACCGAGGATTTGCCCACGCCGCCCTTGCCGGACGCCACGCAGTACACCCGGGTCATGGAACCGGGCTGGGCGAACGGGATCACCGGCTCGGCGGCGTCCCCGCGCAGGGACTTGCGCAGCTCGCTGCGCTGCTCGTCGTTCATCACGTCCAGCTCGACCCGCACGTCGGCGACGCCGGGGAGCTTTTTGACGGCCTCGGTGGTGTCCGAGGTCAGCGTCGCCTTGAGCGGGCAGCCGGCCACGGTCAGGTAGATGCCGACGGTGACCACGCCGTCTTCGCCGACCACCACGTCCTTCACCATGCCGAGGTCGGTGATCGGCTTTTTGATTTCGGGGTCGTACACGTCCTTCAGCGCGGTGCGGACGTCTTCGACGCTGGGGAGCTGCTGTGTACTCGTCACCCAGCCCATGTTACGTATCGGTAGTGCGGAGGTGTTTTCACGCCTGCTTCGTGCGCCTCGGCTTCGGCTCGACGGCGAGGTCTTCGCGCAGCCGTTCCAGCTCGCTGCGCAGGTAATCGCGGGTCGCGACCTCGCCGACCGCGAGCCGCAGCGACGCCAGCTCGCGCGCCAGGTACTCGGTGTCGGCCTTGGTCTGGGCGGAGCGCTTGCGGTCCTCGTCGAGCGCGACGCGGTCGCGGTCGTCCTGCCGGTTCTGCGCCAGCAGGATCAGCGGCGCGGCGTACGCGGCCTGCGTCGAGAAGGCCAGGTTGAGCAGGATGAACGGGTACGGATCCCAGCGCGCCGAGACCGCCACCAGGTTCAGCACGATCCAGACGACCACGATCAGCGTCTGCCAGAACAGGTACTTGCCGGTGCCGAGGAAACGCGCGAGGCGCTCGGTCAGCCGGCCGAAGGTGTCCGGGTCGATGTTCAGCCGCAGCCGGGCCTGGCCGCGCGGCTGGTCGAGCCGGCGGCCCGAGGTGAGTTCAGGCACGTTCGGCCCCTTGGGTTTCGGCGGTCTCGGACTCGGAAGCCCCGGTGGTTTGAGCGGTTTCTGTGGTCTCAGTGGTTTCCACGCCGTCCGCGACGTCGCGCAGGCCGGTCTCGCGCCAGCCGTCGGGCAGCAGGTGGTCGAGGACGTCGTCGACGGTGACCGCGCCCAGCAGGTGGTCCTCGGCGTCGACCACCGGGCCGCACGCGAGGTTGTACGCCGCGAAGTACCGCGTCACTTCGGGCAGCGACGCCGTCGGGCGCAACGCGGTGAGGTCGGTGTCGACGGCGCTCGCGATCAGCTCGGCCGGCGGCTCGCGCAGCAGCCGCTGGAAGTGCACCACGCCGACGAACCGCCCGGTCGGCGTCGCCGAGGGCGGCCGGCAGACGAACACCATGGTGGCCAGCGCGGCGGGCAGGTCGGCGTTGCGGATGTGGGCGAGCGCCTCGGCGATCGTCGCGTCGGGGGTGAGGACCACCGGCTCCGGCGTCATCAGGCCGCCCGCGCTGTCGGGGGTGTAGGCCAGCAGCCGCCGGACCGGCGCCGACTCCTCCGGCTCCATCAGCTCCAGCAGCCGCCGCTGCTCGGCCGGGGCCAGCTCGGACAGCAGGTCCGCCGCGTCGTCGGGGTTCATCGCCTCGAGGATGTCGGCGGCGCGCTCCTCGGGCAGGTAGCCGAGCAGCTCCTTCTGGTCGTCGTCGGGCAGCTCCTCGATGACGTCGGCGAGGCGCTCGTCGTCCATCGCGTCGGCCACCTCGTGACGGCGCTTGAGCGGCAGGTCTCGCACGGTCGCGGCGACGTCGACCGCGCGCATCGTGTCGAACAGCATCAGCAGCTGGCCCGCGCCCTGCGGCTGCCCGGCCAGGTCGGTCAGGCCCAGCCCGGCGACCTCGCTCCACGGCACCACGTGCATCGCCGCGCGGCGTCGGCCCAGCGCGAGGCGCGCGGAGCGTTCGCGGATCGCCAGCTTGGCCAGCACCCAGTCCCGCGTGCGGGTGGGCTCGAGCGCGGCGTCGACGACGGTGACCCGGGTATCGGTGCCGACGAGCGTCGAATGCGCGTCGAGCAGTTGCCCGCACACCAGGACTTCGTTGGGGCGCTGGGTGAAGTGCCGCATGTTCACCGAGCCGGTGGCGAGCGTCACGGCGTTCGGCTCGATCGACGTCACGCGCAGCATGGGCACGAAGACGCGCCGCCGCGTCGCCAGCTCGACCACCAGGCCGAGCACCCGCGGCGGCTGCTGGTCGAGCCGCAGGCCCGCGACGACGTCACGGACCTTCCCGATCGACTCCCCGTCGGGTCCGAATACCGGCAGACCCGCCAGCTGAGCTGCGAAAACCCTGTTCACGGCGGACATGCACCAGACACTATCGGCTGCCGCTCCGCCGCGCCCGCGCCGAGCACGCCGGTGTTCTCCGTGTCCTCTCAGTCAGGACAGCGCCCACGAAACGAGGCACGGGAGCGACTCGTACGCGGGCCCTTCGTCGCCGAGGTCCCCGGTGTCACGCAGGTCTTCGGTGAACCACAGCTGGTTCTCGACGGCGCGGACCAGCGTCCAGGCCTTCACCCGCTCGGCGTCCAGCCCGGTGACGGTGAGCTTATCGTCCAATGTGGACTCTTCGAACCGGTTCCACAGCAAGGGGAACACGCAGTATTCGAGGTCGCCGGCGAGCGGCTTGGGGTCGATCACCAGCCACGGCTCACGCTGCCCGGCGAGCACGTTCTGGTAGTGCAGGTCCTCGTTCACCAGCGCGTGGCCGGCGTACGGGCCGAGGTCGCGGCACACCTCGAGCGCGGCGTCGAGCTGCTTGCGGGGGAACGGCTCGCCCAGCTCTTGCCAGGCCTTCGGCAGGTATTCGAGCAGCCGTTCGGCTTCGCCGCGCAACGTCCGGGCCAGCTCAGTCGGCGCGGGCACGGCGAGGCGCCGCGCCAGCCCGCTCATCACGTCGACGGCTTCGAACAGCGGCTCGTCGTCCAACGTCCGGGTGTGGTCGAGGCGTTCGAGCAGCATCACCCCTTCGTCTGGTGCGGATTCCAGCAGCAGCACCGAGCCGCGACCGGCCCATGTGGACAGTGCGAGTGGCTCGTACCGCGATTCCGCTTCCACCCAGCCGAGTTTGAGCGCGACCGCGGTGCCGTCTTCGCGACGCGCGGGCTGGACGACACCGACGAAGCCGTGCATCGCCTCGCCTTCCGGCGTCAGGCCCCACAGCCGGGCGTACTTCTCGGCCAGGTCCGGCAGGGCCGCGAGCCAGGGCCGGCTCTCCGGCCCGAGCACCCGGGGTGCGCGGGCGGCGAAGGCGGGCGGGATCCGTAACGGGGTCACCGGTTCAGCCTGTCAGTGGTGTCGAGTCCATTTCCCCGCCCGCGCCGCGCGCGTAGAGTGGGGAGACCAGGGGCGAGGTGACCCGGGAGCTGCCATGATCGTCGAAATTCTGAGCGCGGTCGTAGTCGTGGGCGGAGTCTGGCTCGGGGCCACCGTCCGGGTGGTGAAGCAGTACGAACGCGGCCTGGTGTTCCGGTTCGGCCGCGTCCTGACCAAGCAGCGCGGGCCGGGGCTGACCCTGCTGATGCCGGTGGCCGACCGGCTGCAGAAGGTGAACATGCAGATCGTCACCATGCCGGTGCCCGCGCAGGACGGCATCACCCGCGACAACGTCACGGTGCGCGTGGACGCGGTGGTGTACTTCAAGGTGGTCGACCCGGTGCTGGCCACGGTGAACGTGCAGGACTACCGCGCGGCCGTCGGGCAGGTCGCGCAGACCTCGCTGCGCTCGATCATCGGCAAGAGCGACCTCGACGACCTGCTGTCCAACCGCGAACGGCTCAACCAGGGCCTGGAGCTGATGATCGACAGCCCGGCGCTGGACTGGGGCATCCACATCGACCGCGTCGAGATCAAGGACGTCGCCCTGCCGGAGACGATGAAGCGCTCGATGTCCCGCCAGGCCGAGGCCGAACGGGAGCGCCGCGCCCGGGTGATCTCCGCGGACGGCGAGCTGCAGGCGTCGTACAAGCTGTCCCAGGCGGCGGCCACCATGGCCGACACCCCGGCCGCCCTGCAACTGCGGCTGCTGGAGACCGTGGTGCAGGTGTCGGCGGAGAAGAACTCGACCCTGGTGCTGCCGTTCCCGGTGGAACTGCTGCGGTTCCTCGACGCGGCCACCCCGCGACCGGCCGCGGCGGCTGCGGCCGCGGCACCGGCTGCCGCGGCTGAGCCTGTTGTGCCGGAGCCTGCTGCGCCTGAGCTTGCCGCGCCTGAGGACACAGAACCTGCGCTGCCGGAGGGCGCCCAGCCGGAGACGAACGGCCGGACCGCCCCGTCACCCCGCCGGCCGGGCGACGCCCTGACCGAGTCCGAGTGAAGCGCGGCTAGTTGTCGAGGTAGCCGTTCACGCCCAGGATGATGATCGTGACGATGAAACCGATGTACAGCGCCACGATCACGTAGCCGATCACCACGGCGGCCAGCGCGATGCCGCGGCCGCCGGACTCGCCGCGGTTGGCCTTGCTCAGCGCGATGTGGCCCATGATGATGCCCGGGACGGCGATCAGGCAGGTGAACAGGCCGAGCACCGAGCACACCAGCGCGCCGATCGCGAGCCCGCTGTCCTGCGACTGCGGTGAGCCCATCGGGCCGTACGGCGAGTACGGCTGACCGTACGGCGGATAGGGCTGGCCGTACGGCTGCTGCGGCGGCGGGCCGTACGGCGACTGCGCTTGTGGCTGGCCTTGGGGTGCTGCGGCCGGGTAGCCCGCCGTCGCGCCGGGGTAGGGCTGGCCCGGATACGCGGGCGGCGCGTAGGCACCGGCCGGGGGCGCGGCGGACGGGTCCGTGCCGGGCGCGACGAACGGGTTCGACGCCGGGCTCGCCGTCGTCGCGGAGTCCGAAGTGGACGGTGCGCTGAACGGGTTCGGCTCGGCCGTCGAGGAAGAGCTGTACGAGGCCGTCGCGGCGAGCGGGTCGGACAGGGTCGCATCCGTGCCCGACGGTGCCGAGTAGGCCGTGGTGTCGCCCGCGGTCGGGTCGCTCAACCGGTCCTGCGGAGCGACCAGCTCCGGCTGGCCGGGCGCCTGCCACTGGTCAGACGACGCGGACGGCGCGGACTGCTCCGGCGAGGCAGGCTGCTCCGACGGCTGGGCCGGGGCCGGTGGTTCGTTCGGGTCGGTCGGGTTGGTCATCGGGTGCCCCCTCGGATCGTGCGGATCTCCACCGTAGCGGGGGCGCCCCGGCCGAAGACGTCGTACTTGACGCTTCAGCCGAAGGAGCGCTCAGCCGAAGGCGCCGTACTTGATCAGCTCGTGGATGACAAACGGGATCATGACCCCCCACACCACCACGCCGACGTAGCCGATCACGAATCCGGCCACGGCGACCGCGCCGCCGGTGGCCGTGCCGCGGCGCGAGCGGGCGTACGCGATGTGCCCCATCACGATTCCCGCGATCGCCGCCGGGGCGCACAGGATCAGCCCGGCGATCGAGCACACCAGCGAGCCGATCGCGAGCCCCGCGCCGGGCGGCGGTCCCTGCGGCGGGTAGGGCTGCCGCGGCAAGGGCTGGTGCTCGAACGACGGGTGCTCGTAACCCTCACTCATCAGGTGTCCCTCTAGGTCGCTTTCGACGACGGATCCGCACCTTACTGTGCCGTACGTTACTGATCCGACTACAGTCACGGCGGACAAGGTTCCTGCAGGCAGATCGGCTGCGGCCCGTGTCCGCCTACTTCCGGTCGGATCAGTAACGCGTGGAACCGGCCCGAAGGCGTGAGCACCCTCATAGCCGGGTGGCCGGATTACCGTCATACTCGCCGGTAACCCAGCGCCGGGAGCCGGCGTCGCCCGCCGAAGGGAGCTGTGATGGCCCGCCTTGCCCAGACCGCCGGCCTGACCGACGTGCAGTCCGAGATCCTCGCGACGGTCCGTTCGTTCGTGGACAAGGAGGTCATCCCGCACGCGCAGGAGCTGGAGCACTCCGACACCTACCCGACGGAGATCGTCGAGGGGATGAAGGAGATGGGCCTGTTCGGGCTCACCATCCCGGAGGAGTACGGCGGGCTCGGCGAGTCGCTGCTCACCTACGCGCTGGTGGTCGAGGAGATCGCGCGCGGCTGGATGAGCGTGTCCGGCGTGATCAACACGCACTTCATCGTCGCGCACATGATCTCCCGCCACGGCACCGGGGAGCAGAAGCAGCACTTCCTGCCGCGCATGGCGACCGGCGAGGTCCGGGGCAGCTTCTCGATGTCGGAGCCGGACCTCGGCTCGGACGTCGCGGCGATCAAGACCCGCGCCCGGCGCGACGGCGACGACTACGTGATCGACGGCGCCAAGATGTGGCTGACCAACGGCGGCAGCTCCAACCTGATCGCCCTGCTGGTGAAGACCGACGAAGGCGCCGAGAAGGCCCACCAGAACCTCACCACCTTCCTGGTCGAGAAGCCCGAGGGCTTCGGTGAGGTGGCGCCGGGGCTGACCATCCCGGGCAAGATCGAGAAGATGGGCTACAAGGGCGTCGACACTACCGAGGCCGTGTTCGACGGCTTCCGCATCGGTGCCGACAAGGTCCTCGGCGGCGCGCCCGGCAAGGGCTTCTCGTACATGATGGACGGGGTCGAGGTCGGCCGCGTGAACGTCGCCGCGCGCGCCTGCGGGATCGCGATCCGCGCGTTCGAGCTGGCCATCGACTACGCCCAGCAGCGCAAGACCTTCGGCAAGCCGATCGCCGAGCACCAGGCGATCGCGTTCAAGCTCGCGGAGATGGCCACCAAGGTCGAGGCGGCGCACCTGATGATGGTGAATGCCGCGCGGCTCAAGGACTCCAGTGCCCGCAACGACGTCGGGGCCGGCATGGCGAAGCTGATCGCGAGCGAGTACTGCGCCGAGGTGACGCAGGAGTCGTTCCGCATCCACGGCGGTTACGGCTACTCCAAGGAGTACGAGATCGAGCGGCTGATGCGCGAGGCGCCGTTCCTGCTCATCGGCGAGGGCACCAGCGAGATCCAGAAGACCATCATCAGCCGCGGCCTCCTGCGTGAGTACAAGGCGAAGTCCTGACTCGCGTGCCTGCGCAGGCGGTGGTGGACTTCGTCGCCCGCTGAGGTCGCCCGCGAGGAGCCGGTGAACGCCCTTCACCGGCTCCTGCGCCGCACGCGGTTCGCACGGTTCGCCGGTTCTTGACAAGATGGAGTTCCCGGTCCGGACGAGTGCGCAGGAGACGATGGTGAGCAGTCCCTTTGGCGGCGGAAGGCCGGCAGCCGGGCTGCCGCGGCTCCCGACCCCGCCCACCGGCTGGCCGATCGGCTCGTACGGCACGTACCACGAAGCCCAGCAGGCGGTGGACTTCCTGGCCGAGAGCGAGTTCCCGGTCACCGACGTGACCATCGTCGGGGTGGACCTGATGCTCGTGGAACGCGTGATCGGCCGGATGTCCTGGGGCCGGGCCCTGGGCGCCGGCGCGGTTTCCGGCGCGTGGTTCGGCCTCTTCGCCGGACTGCTGCTCGGGATGTTCGTGAACCAGGGCTTCCCGTTGCAGCTGCTGACCGGGCTGGTGCTCGGCATACTGGCCGGTCTGCTGTTTTCCGCCCTCGGCTACGGCATGTCGCGTGGCCGCCGCGATTTCTCCTCGGCAAGCCAGCTCGTCGCCGGCCGGTACGACGTGTTGTGCCAGCCGCGCACGGCCGAGCAGGGCCGTGGGCTGCTGGCCAAACTGGCGTTGAAGCCACCCGCCGCGCCCGCCTGACGCCATTCGCGGCGGGCCGGGAATTCCGGCGGAATATCAGTGCCGCGACGCTATTGGTGTTTTCCGATCGGCTTCGGCAAAACCGGGGAAGGGTGCCGCGGTGCGGGTTTTACTGACCGGCTTGCCTATTCGTTCGCATCTCGTGCCGTTGGCGTCTTCGCTGTTCAACGGGTTGACCAACGAGTACGGCGGTTATCTGGCCGCGGAGATGCTCGGCCTGCCGCTGACCGTGCTCGACATCGCGCCGCGGGTCCGAGCTGATGCGCAGCGCCGTGGACGCGCTGGGTTCGCTGCCGGTACGGGCGGTGGCCGTGCTCGGCAGCGACCAGGCCGTGTCCGGGTGGACCGGTCCGCGCCCGGCCAACGTGCACCTGGCGTCGTTCGTGCCGCAGCGCTCGGTGCTCGGCGCGTGCGACCTGCTCCTCACCCACGCGGGGTCCGCGAGGCGTTGTCGGCCGGCGTGCCCATGGCGGCCGTGCCGCTGTTCGCCGAGCAGCCCGAAAACGCGGCCCGGGTCCACGGGCTGGGACTGGGCGTCCACATCGATCCCGCCGGGCTCACGCCGGACGCCTTGGCGACCGGGATCGAACGGGTGCTCGACGAGCCGTCCTACCGTTCCGCCGTGCGCTCCTTCCAGCGCCGCATCCTCGGCCTGCCCGCCCTGGCCGCTTTCACCAGCGCGCTCGCCTCACTCGTTTGAGGTAGTGGGATCGCCGGAATTCCGCGTAACCGCAGAGTTTCCCGCGTTTCACCCGGCACAGGGCTGAATCGTTACCGATACTGCTTGCGGGGTGTGATCGCCCGGCATAGGTTGTCCGACACCAAGTCGGGTGGTCGCAGTTCTGCACTGCGACCGGCCGATCACTGGCACGTCGGGGTGCTGGCGCGGTTTGCCTCATCGCGTCGTGATGCCTGGGGGCGTCACGGTAACTGACGTGCATGCGGGTGAGGAGGCAATTTCATGGGGAAGAAAAGGCTGCGCGGGCGTTCGCCCGCGCGTGCCGCCGCGCTACTGGCCGCAGGGCTGGTGACGACGGGACTGGTGGCCGGCTGCGGGGCCGGCTCCGGCATCAAGATCAACGTCTACTACGCGCCCGAGGACAACTTCCAGACCGTTGTCGACAATTGCAACAAGGCGGCGGGCGGGCGCTACGAGATCGTTTACAACAAGCTCCAGCGCGGCGCCGACGACCAGCGCATCCAGATGGCGCGCCGGCTCGCGGCCGGTGACACGTCGATGGACGTGCTCGGCCTCGACGTCACCTGGGTCTCGGAGTTCGCCGAGGCGGGCTGGGCCCAGGAGTGGACCGGGGCGGACAGGGCGGCGGCGTCGGCCGGGGTGCTGCAAGGCCCGATGGAGACCGCCACCTACAACGGAAAGGTCTACGCCGCACCGAAGAACACCAACATCCAGCTGCTCTGGTACGACGACCGCATCACCCCCACCCCGCCCAAGACGTGGGATCAGATGATGCAGATGTCGCAGCAGCTCAAGAGCCAGCACAAGCCGTACAGCATCGTGTTCACCGGCGCGCAGTACGAGGGCCTGGTGGTCGTCTACAACACGCTGGTCGACTCCCTCGGTGGCCACATCCTCTCCGACGACGGCAAGTCCGTGGTGATGGACGCCGGCGCGGTGCAGGCGCTGCAGCTGCTCAAGCAGGTCTCGTCCTCGGGCATCACCGACCCGTCGCTGACCAATCAGAAGGAGGACGACGTCCGCCAGACGTTCCAGCGCGGTGACGCCGCGTTCGAGCTGAACTGGCCGTTCGTCTACGCCTCCTACGCCAAGGAGAAGCCGCAGGACCTGTCCCACTTCAAGTGGGCGGTGTACCCGGAGGCCAAGGCGGGCATGCCGGCGAAGACCACCATCGGCGGCTATGACCTCGCAGTGAGCACGTACTCGCCGCACAAGCCGCAGGCTTTCGAAGCGGCGCTGTGCCTGCGCAGCGCGGAAAGCCAGAAGTTCTCGGCGATCAACGACGGCGTGCCGCCGACCATCGAGTCGGTGTACCACGACGACGTGCCGGTGGACGCGGCGAAGCCCGCGTCGGCCGACAACCCGAACATGGCGATGAAGTACCCGATGCGCGACACCATCCTGAACGCGCTGAGCACCGCCGCCGTCCGCCCGCTCACCCCCGCGTACCAGAACGCCGCGACGGTGATGGCCAAGATCCTGTCCCCGCCTTCGGACATCGACCCGCAGGCGACGGCGGAAAAGCTGCGGCAACAGCTCAGTGACGCGCTCCAGTCGAAGGGAGTGATCCCGTGACCGTCCAGGACCCCGCAGCGGACGCGTCGGCCACGCATCAGGCGGCGGCCCACCGCCGCAAGGGGAAACCCGCGCTCAGCGAAGGGAAAAAGGCCGAGCGCCGGCTCGGGCTCTGGCTGTGCGCACCGGCCTTCATCGTGATGGTGGCGGTGACCGGCTACCCCATCGTCTACTCGGTGTGGCTCTCGCTGCAGCGTTACGACCTCCGGTTCCCCGCGCAGCAACAGTTCATCGGCCTGTCCAACTACGCGGCCGTGCTGTCCAATTCGTACTGGTGGACGGCGTTCGGCACCACGATGTTCCTGACCGTGGTGTCGGTGGCCATCGAGTTCGTGCTCGGCATGCTGCTCGCGCTGATCATGCACCGCACGTTGGTCGGCCGGGGGCTGGTGCGCACTGTCGCGCTGATCCCGTACGGCATCGTCACGGTGGTCGCGGCGTTCTCGTGGTACTTCGCGTGGACGCCGAAAACCGGCTATCTGGCGAACGCGCTCGCCTCAGGTGGCGCGCCGCTCACCGAGCAGTGGCAGTCGCTGTTCATCATCATCTCCGCCGAGGTGTGGAAGACCACGCCGTTCATGGCGCTGCTGCTGATGGCCGGGCTCGCGCTGGTGCCGGAAGACCTGCTCAAGGCCGCGTCGATGGACGGCGCCACGGCGTGGCAGCGGTTCACCAAGGTGATGCTGCCGGTGATGAAGCCGGCGATCCTGGTGGCGCTGCTGTTCCGCACGCTGGACGCGTTCCGCATCTTCGACAACATCTTCGTGCTGACCAACGGCGCGCAGGACACCGGATCCGTGTCGATGCAGACCTACGACAACCTGGTCAAGGGCCTCAACCTCGGCATCGGCTCCACCATGGCGGTGCTGATCTTCATCACGGTGGCGATCATCGCGTTCATCTTCATCAAGGTGTTCGGCACGGCCGCACCCGGTAGCGACGACGGGGGTAAACGCTGATGGTCATGGGTGGAGCGGTCACGACCGGCCGCAAGATCCGCTGGGGCCTGGTGGACATCCTCGTGGTGGTGTTCGCGCTCGTCCCGGTGCTGTGGGTGGTTTCGCTGTCCTTCAAGACGAAGGACACGCTCACCGACGGTTCGTTCATCCCGAAGGCGTGGACCTTGAAGAACTACGCCGACATCTTCCAGACCTCGGAGTTCATCCGGGCGCTGGTGAACTCGATCGGCATCGCGGTGATCGCCACGGTGATCGCGGTGGCGCTGGGCACGATGGCGGCGTACGCCATCGCGCGGCTCGACTTCCCCGGCAAGCGCGTGCTGGTGGGGCTCTCCCTGCTGATCGCGATGTTCCCGCAGGTTTCGCTCGTCACGCCGCTGTTCAACATCGAGCGCGGCCTCGGCCTGTTCGACACCTGGCCGGGGCTGATCCTGCCGTACATCACGTTCGCGCTGCCGCTGTCGATCTACACGCTTTCCGCGTTCTTCCGGGAAATCCCGTGGGAGCTGGAGAAGGCGGCGAAGATGGACGGGGCCACCCCGGCCCAGGCCTTCCGCAAGGTGATCGCGCCACTGGCCGCGCCAGGCGTGTTCACCACGGCGATCCTGGCGTTCATCTTCTGCTGGAACGACTTCCTGTTCGCCATCTCGCTGACGTCCACCACGGCGTCGCGCACGGTGCCGGCCGCGCTGTCGTTCTTCACCGGGTCCTCGCAGTTCGAGGACCCGACGGGTCAGGTGAGCGCGGCCGCGGTCGTGATCACCATCCCGATCATCCTGTTCGTGTTGTTCTTCCAGCGTCGCATCGTGGCGGGGCTGACGTCCGGTGCGGTGAAGGGCTGATCCATGGCTGAGATCGTTCTCGACAAGGTTTCCAAGAAGTACCCCGACGGCGCGCTCGCGGTGTCCGAAGTGGACATCACAATCGCGGACGGCGAGTTCATCATCCTCGTCGGCCCCTCCGGCTGCGGGAAGTCGACCACGCTCAACATGGTGGCGGGGCTGGAGGACATCTCCTCCGGCGAGCTGCGCATCGACGGCGATCGGGTCAACGAAAAGGCGCCGAAGGACCGGGACATCGCGATGGTGTTCCAGTCCTACGCGCTGTACCCGCACATGAGCGTGCGCGAGAACATGGCGTTTCCGCTGCGGCTGGCCAAAGTGGACGACGCCACGGTGAAGGCGAAGGTGGAGGAGGCCGCGGAGATCCTCGACCTGACCGGCCACCTCGACCGCAGGCCGGCGAACCTGTCGGGCGGACAGCGGCAGCGGGTGGCCATGGGGCGCGCGATCGTGCGCAACCCCAAGGCGTTCCTGATGGACGAGCCACTGTCCAATCTGGACGCAAAGCTGCGCGGCCAGATGCGCACCTCGGTGTCGAAGATCCAGAAGCAGCTCGGCACCACCACGCTGTACGTGACGCACGACCAGACCGAGGCCATGACGCTGGGCGACCGCGTGGTGGTGCTGCGCGGCGGCTACGTGCAGCAGATCGGCTCGCCGCAGTTCCTCTACGACAACCCGGCGAACCTGTTCGTGGCCGGGTTCATCGGCTCGCCGTCGATGAACTTCGTGCCGGCGACGCTGGAGAACGGCGAGCTGCACAGCGCGCTGGGCACCACGCCGCTGACCGACCGGATCCGCCGGATGGCCGAGGCGGCGGACGCGCCCCGCGAGGTGATCATCGGCGTGCGGCCGGAGCACTTCGAGGACGCGTCGCTCATCACCGACGGGCAGGGCAGCGGCGGCACGTTCACCGCGCACGTCGACGTGCTGGAGTCGATGGGCTCGGAGAAGTTCGCGCACTTCACGCTGGAGGGCGAGGCCGCGACCTCGGCCGAGCTGGCGGAGCTGGCCGCGGACAGCGGTTCGGCCGACGTGCCGGGCGCGGAGTCCCAGGTCGTCGCGCGGCTTTCGGCGGCCTCCCCGGCGCAGGAGAACGCCGACGTCCGGATCTGGTTCAACCCGGACAAGATCAAGCTGTTCGACCCGGCGAACGGCCGCAACCTCACCTACAGCGAGTAGCGACCGGGTGCCGTCAAGGCCTCCTTGCCCGCGTCGCACGCGGGTAAGGAGGCCTTAGCGGACTTCACGGGATCTTCGCGAAGACGACGGCCGCGGCGGTGCGGGCGTCGGGGCAGGCCGCGGCGCCGGACGAGCCGCTGGTGTCCACGACGTCGACCTCCGCCTGCTCGCTGCGGCCCGCGGCGCCGGGAGCCGGCTGCACGGTGGTGACGCGGCAGAACGCGCCGTCGGTGCTGACCCGCGACGTCCGCCCGCCGAGCAACTCGGCCGGCCCGGCAGGTGCCGAATCCTCGACCGAGAACTGCACGCTCACCCGGCCGCGGATGCAGGAGTGCCCGGACAGCCCGCCGGACGGCTGGGCGCCGGCACCGCTGGTGGCGTCGAGATCGTGCGCGCTCAGCAGCGCGCACGCGTCGACGCGGCCCCACGAGCGGTCCGCGAAGGCCTGGTGCCGCACCTGCTTCCCGCTGATGGCGGCGAAGACCCCGCCGACGGCCGCGTCGGCGTCGGCGCAGCGGTCGTCGGATGCCGAGGGGCCCGCGGTGTCGGTGACCGCGACGTTCAGCCGGATGCCGTCGGCGAAGGTGATCACCCGGCCGCACGAGGCCGCGGCGTTGAAGCTCGACTGCGCCACGGCCATGCCGTCGGGGACCGCGCCGGCGTAGTCGTAGGGCTTGACGTTCGGGTCGCTGTCGGCGGCCAGCGGGCCGACGGCCACCTGCCGGTGCTGGCCGTTCTGGATGAATTCGCCGTGGCAGGAGTCGAACGACGAGTCGGGCTGGTCGGCCGTGGCGCTGCGCAGGCGGCTGACGTCGAGCAGGCTGCAGTAGTCGAGCGTGGTGAACTCGCCGAGCGCGGCGCTGGCCGTCAGCGGCGTGGGCGGGGAGTCGTCGGGCGCCGCCGCGGGCGTACTGGCACAGCCGGCCAAGGCGAGGGCGCCACCGAGCGCGACGACAACAGGTCCGAGTGGGTTACGCACGGGGTGAAGTATCACCACGAACGGCCGAAAAGCCAGCCTTCAACTTAGGTTGATTTGGCATGGACGGCTTCGAAAAGGGGCCTGGGCCTGGATCCTTGCAGGTCCAGGCCGGGTATTGCGCACGGTAAGGCTTGATCGACTACATGAGGGGTCCAACAGTGACCCTGAGACCAGCGGACTGCTGGTAGCCGTGCCGTGGATAAGAGATTGACAAAGAGGGCGGCCCGGAGCGCTACAGGGGAGCTGGTCGCGGGTCGAACTCAAGGACCACATGACCGCCCAGGTAACGACGGGCGCCGTGGCCGGGATCATGCTCGGCGGCGGCACGTACATCGCGCTCGCCGCGGCGCTGGCCTAAATCTCCGGGCATGTGCGAAGTGCCGGCCTGGTTGGGCCTCGACTGAACGCGGCGGCGCCGCCACCGTGTCCGCTCAGCGGTCCCGCCAGGCCAGTGGGGACACGGTGACGGCGACTTCGGCGATACGTCGGCCGGTCTCAGTCGCGAGCCCCTTGCGGGCAGAGTCGATCCACCCGGCAACACGCTCGACTCCGATGTCCCGGTATTCGACGGCTTGGAGCAGCATTTCGAGCTTGTCCGCGTCCTTCGCGCACCGGGCCTCAGGGGACTGCCGAGTCTCGTACTCGTCGACCGCCGCCCGGACCAGGTCACGGCATGTCTCCGGCAGGGCAGCCGTCTGATCGTTGGTGATCTCGCGCGGCTCGGGCTTGCTCATGTACTTGGCCGCGGTGTGCGGGATGTCCCCGGTGCGGGTCTCCTGCGTGTCGTGCCAGAGAGCGAGGAATGCGGCTCGCTCAGGATTGGCGCCTTCCTCCGCAGCGAGCAAGGCCGCGATCTGCGCCGCGCGCAAACTGTGTTCAGCGACCGATTCCGGGTCCCGGACACCGGCGTGCCACCATCCCGCCCGGCGAATCCGCTTGAGCAACCCGAGTTCGTAGCCAAACGCGGCGAGTGCGGCAGGTTTATCTGACATGAAGGTGTTCTCCCTAACGGTCGGCGAAACGCAGAGCGTAGTGAAGTCCCGGCGACCTGGTCGCGTCCGTTACGAGTCAGCACGTCGCCGGAAGCGAGCGTATCCAGCACTCCTGACAGCGCCTCACGGGCGATGGACGGTGTCCCCAGCAGAGCGGGACGGCTTGCCATGAGCGTGTGCACGGTGTGCAAGTTGAGCGGCAGGTGAGGTGAGGACGGGTCGAGACGGCTCACCAGGTGGTCGAAGAGCCGAACGCCAGACCAAGGGGTCGTGTTGTCTGCGACCATGAAGGTGTCGTCGGTTTGGTCGTCGTTGAGTTCGCCGATCCAGTGCGCCCAATAGTTGAGGTTCGCAAGCTCGGCGTTGGTATCGGCGGTGCGCGCGACGAAGTCGTGCAAGTAAGTCCCATCGCCGGTGGAGGCCAGCGCGATCGACGCGGATCGGGCACCAAGCAGGTTGGTCACGTCGCCATCGGCGATCGGGCGACGGCCGGCGTTTTCCCATTCCTCGCGCAACCACTGCGCCGCCTGGTGGCGTTCGTCGTAGCCCAGCAGGTACACCGCTTGTCGGCGTAGCAGTGCCTCGGCCGGACGCACGCCGCGTTCCGCGACGGTCATCAGGTGATCGAAGAACCGGACCCGCTCGTCGGAGCTCAGCGTGGGACCGGAAGCGACCGGCCCGCGGCGCGGAACCTTCGGTACGAAGCCACGCAGATCAGGCGGCGGGTCTCCGGTGAACGGCCAGGTGACCAGGTTGGTGAGCGTCCTGCGGTGCACGCTCGCGCCTAACGGATGCACGTCAGGGTCAACCCATACGCTACCCGCGGTGACTCCAGCCGAAAGGACAAGATCGGCTTCGACGGACCCGAACGTCATCGAGGCCGACCCGGCGAACGGGTTGCCGTCGGGCGGCTCGTCCTGATCCCCCGGTCGCCGAGCTGTCTCTCCGGCCGGCCCGGCGGCCGGGTTCCACCACTAATGGAGAGGATTGAACATGCGAAAAATATGGATTCTCGCCGACGAAGTCGAACGATCGGACGACGAGTGAGGTTACATCACAAATTCTATCTGTTCGCGGATCTATTCAACTTAGATTTGACTGAAGTATTTCCATTTGCCGCCCGCCGCGCTTTTCCCACTTGTGCGGCGGGCGGCTTCAAAATTCCTTGCACGCCTGGAAAAAACGCCATCTGGAAGGTGTAGAAATGGCCCGAGAAACCTCCAATGACGACACTGAACCGTACTTCGAGAATTACGAAGCAGACACCAGCGACGGTTCCCTTATCGACGAGCCGGTCTGCGGTGGCGACGAGTGAAGCCGCCCTGTCCGGCGTGCTTCAAAGTCGCCCCGGACGACATCGCCCTGCCCGACGGATGGGAGGAAGTGTGCGAATCCTGCGCGCGTTTCGTCGCCCAAATCAGTGGGCTCATGGGCCGGTTCCTGTCCGTCATGCTCGCTGGCTGCCTGGGTGACGCGTCAATCTCCGACGGCACCGCGAACGGCGATAAGGCACCGCGCTCTTGGCCTCCGGCCGCCGCGCAGCTGCACGCCCCTCGACAGTAGTAGGGCGGCCGGGTTCCGGCTTCCTCTTCGGTTCCCGACTTATTCGAATACTCAAGTTGAAATTCCAATTTAATACAATAAAGGAAGTGGACACTAATGAATTTCGGCAGCGACTATTCGAATAACGAGGTCCCTCCGCGTTCGCCGTTGAGGATCACCGCAAAGTGGCTTGGCGGCTCACCAGCGGAGGTTCAGCTATTCATTGTCGAAACGGACATGGGTTTCGCGACCGGCTTGCGCGTTGGTCATGGTCGGCTGGCGATACTCGATGACGCAGCGGTCGCCTGCTTATGGCAACTGCTGGAGGAGAACCGTGCTGCGATCGACGTTGAGAACCGCACGGCTGAGTCTGCCGGTGACGAGTAAAACTGGGCTGCGGTCACATTGAGGGCGAGTCGCAGCTTCGCAACGGGCGCAGCCGGGTGGCCGACGCAGTTCGAAGTACTCCTTTTGGGTGACGGCTAGGTCACTTTTCGGAATCCTGCCTGGTGGGCCGCCTGGGGGCTACACTCGGCAGCCGGACGCACACGGCAACGTGCGGGCAAGGACACCGGCCGCTGTGGGAGGGGGTACCGGGTGGACAAGAGCGCGCGGAAACGGCGCGTGCCGGCGGTTTTGGATGCCGATGAGGTGCATTACATGCCGCCGGAGGTGTGGGTGCCGATCCGGCCACCGGCTGAGGGGGCCACGGAAGTCGCCTTGGAGCTGCGTGAGACGGCGTCCAATGGCCTGGCATTGGTGGCGTTCTCCTCGGCCGAAGCGCTGGTGGCCGGGTGTGGCTCGGGACAGCCGTTCGTCACCGTCCCGGCCGCGGATTTGAAGCGGCTTCGTCACCTGGTGGGTTTCAGCTGTGTGGTGCTGGACCAGGGACTGCCAGAGCAAGCGCAGGATGCGCCGTTGCCGGAGGTCGTCGCCGACGACTCACTCACCTCGGGCATGGTGTATCTGCCGTCCCGGCCGCACCGCCTGGGCGCGAGCCACGCTGACATCAAGCTGTTTGAACTCGAAACCGGTGAGATCGCCATGCTGGCGTATTCGTCGCCTCAGCAGCTACGCGCGTGCCGTGGTGTGAAGCAGCCATGGGTTTCGATCCCGCCCGATACGGTGGAGGAGACGTGCTACCAGCTGGGCGCTGACATCGTGGTCTTCGACCACAAACCGTAACGAGGAGGGGATCCGCCATGACCGGATCTGGCGGCTATCGCGTCGACCCGGGCGGGCTCGATGGATTGGTGCGTGAATTGCACAGCGGCGCGGACGCGTTCAACGGCCTGGCCAACCAGGCACCGGTGACGCCGGACTGCGGAGCGAGCACTGAACTGGTCGGCAAGGCCCTGGCGAAGCTAGTCGGGTCGGGCGCTGGGCTGGGTGGAATCCTGGTGCAGACCGCGGACAAGATCCACCGCTCCAACGGCAGTTACGGCAACGTCGAGAATGTGGCCGCGAACAGGCTCGACAAGGGCATGCACGGCCGCCAGTAGTGAGGAGGGGAACATGGGGAGTTTGATCCTCGACACGCAACTCAAGGGCGACTCGGCGACAGTGCGGGCGACTGCGGACTGGCTCGGCCGCCTCATTGGTGCCGAACACGAGGCCGTCACCGCTTGCAACAACGTCCGGGCTCATTCTCTCCCCGTCTGGGAAGGGCCGGCCGGGGACATCATGCGCCACGATCTCGCCGAAACCACGCAAGGTGGTGACACACTGGTCGACCGGAGCGAGGAGTACCGGCGAGGATTGCTCACGTTCGCTGACCGCCTCGACACCGTGCGCGGCAAAATAAATGACGCTCGCGGCAAGGCCACCGCCGTCGGCCTCAAGGTCACCCCGGGCGAGATCTACCCACCCGCACCCGCGCCTCCAGGCCCGCCGATGGACAGCGGACGTTCACCCCAATAACCGGCCGACGCACAGCGGATGGCGATCGAGCACAACGCGGCCATGGCCCAGTACAAAGCCGACCTCGACCGGGAGAACAAACAAGCTCCCGTGTACAGCGAATGCCGCGACCTCGTGGCCGACGCACGCGAACTCGAACGCACTGCCCACGAGGATCTCGACAAGCTCTCCACCGGCATCGACGGCTGGGTGAAGGACCTCAAAAAGATCAGCCTCTTGGTGCTTGGCGGCGGCCTTGACGCCATCAAAGGCTCCCAAGAAGCGGTTAACGACCTCACCCGACTCTCGGTGGAGCTCAGCGACTCGGCAGAGGTTTTCAACAAGATCGCCAACGGTAAATACCTCACCGACAGCGATAAAACTGTGCTCAGCGCTTGGGAAGCCGACTCCAACGCCAAATCAGGAGCAATGACAGCCCGCGCCGACGGCATCGGCCGCTGGATGAACAAAATCCCCGAAGGAACTCGACAGTTTATTGTCACAAATCCGGGATCACTACTTGGCGAGTCTGCCAATGTGTTCGCGAAGGGTGGTAAGGTTGTCCTGAAGGGACTTCCACTTGTGGGTACCGCCGTTACCGTCACAGGCGCCGTTGCTGATGTAGCGATGGGCGAAGATCTGGGAAAGGTGGCCGTGTCGACCATTGCGTCGACCGGTGGGCAGATCGCCGGAGGGTGGGCCGGAGGTGCCCTGGTGGGCGCTGCGATGGGCTCCGAAGTACCCGTGGCTGGCACAGTGGTTGGTGCCGTTGTCGGGGGCATCATTGGCGGCATGGCCGCTGATAAAATTGTGGAATCGAGCTACGATAATGGCTGAAGATCCCGGCTTCCCTCGTCCGCTTGATCCGCACCAGGGTGAACATTTTGGAGACCATTGGCTCCCAGTTAAGCCCAACTCTGAGACTGGTCAGCCTTTCCCGCCTCACGCACCGGGGTACATGCGGGCAGGCAAGGGAACGCCGGAGCACGACAGGGGGCGTGACACTACGAATTCTCGGAAGCCACGCCCGCCAGCAGGACAGGGGCCGACTCTTGTCTGGTATCGAGCCAGCAAGCGCAAGGCGGTCATTTTTGCGATAGGACTGTTTGTTTTCGTCGGCATCTTCCTGTTTATTTCACGAGGTTTTCAAGTCAACTGGCTACCTTATTGGCAGGTTTGGGTGGCCTTGATTTTCTTTGCTGTGCTGATGTACTTCAGTGCCAAAGCGGCCAACTGCGCGGCAGGGGTCGAGTGGGTGATGGAAGGAAAGTCGTGGGTTCGGGTCTACGAGCTTAAATCCATCAAGGCGTACACTTACGGCAATGACCTAAATTTACATCTTATCGATGCTGACGGCCGTAAAATGCAGGTCAGTGTCACCCTGCTTCAAAGCGACCGTCAAATTTGGGACCTGACCTACAACGGAATCCTGCACTCGGCTATCAAGAACGGCGCGGAAACGAATCAACTTGCTCGTGGCACGCTCAAACTTCCGAGAGAGGGCTAGACCGTCGCTCGGCCAATGAGTGGCGGGAGCTCTTCCGGCATCGATACGTGGCCTCGCATCCTGGCCTACCTGGAGACCGAGGCTGAGTCGAAGGCCGAAGTGATCAGGATCGCGGCCCTACTGGGGGGCGGTCCCGACGACCTGGCGGGGGGAGAACAAGATCAAGGTCTACGCGCGCTACGGCATCGACTTCACGGCAATCCCTGAGTTGAGGTTCTGACCTCAGGACTGGTTACACTCCGCGACTCCGGTTCGTCGTTGAGTGAGAATACGGTTCAGGCTTGCGACCATGTCGGTTGAGGAGCCGCCCGGGATGGCGGCTCTTCAACCGAGCTACAGCTTCTGACCTGCATGAATCCGGCCCGGCCAGCTAGCCCCCTAAGCTGAAACTTGACTAAGCCAGCCCTGACAGGGAAATCCCACTTTCCCTGAGATCGTCTGCGCAGGTCAGCGCCGAAAAAACCGGTAATCGGCGGATGATTCCGCCCGCGCGGCCCGCATCCCTTAGGGGCCCGGATCGTCCCGCGGGGCGATGTGCGCGCCCCGCCTGCCGTGGTCACATGGGAACAAGCACCCAACGGGAGGGGAAGACGATGACCGCATCCGTCACGCGCAGGCTCAGCCGTCCGCGGAACGACCGCATGATCGGCGGGGTGTGCGCCGGTCTGGGCCGCCGCTTCGGCATTTCGGCGGGCAAGGTGCGGTTGCTGGCCCTGCTGTCCTGCCTGCTGCCGGGCCCGCAGTTCGTGGCCTACCTGATCCTCTGGGCGATCATCCCCAGCGAGTGACCTTTACCGGCTCGTGAGTGTTCATGACGGTTAGAACCGGCATAGGCACTCACGAGCCTTTTGTCGCGGCCGGGTGCCGCGGCTGCCGCCACGCGCACATCGCCTCGTCGATCTCGGCCTGGTTCAGGCCCGGGTGGGGCAGGTCGGACGAGCGGCCCGGCTCGGCGCGCAGGCCGTCCAGGATCAGGGCCAGGCAGCGGCGCCACAGGTGCGGCTCGACCAGGCTGGTGTACTCCACGACCGAGCCGACCATCTGGTGGATCAGCGGCAGGTCGGTCGGCACCACGTCGGCGCGCAGCCGGCCCGAGGCCTGCGCCCGCTCGACGAGCTGAGTGATCAACGGCACCATGCGCTCTTTGACCTCGGCGACGTGCCCGTGCCCGAACGCCTTGGACAGCATGACCTCGCGCAGCCCGCGGTCGCACGCGGCCATCTCGGCCGCCTGCCAGATGAACCCGGCGAAGCCCTCCCACGGGTCTTCGTTCTCCAGCGCCTTCGCGGCGAGCTCCGTCAGCTCTTCCATCCGGTCGGCGAACATGGCCTCGACCAGGTGTTCCTTGCTGGGGAAGCGCCGGTAGACGGTGCCGACGCCGAGGCCGGCGTGGTGGGCGACGTCGTCCAGCGTGGCTTCGAGGCCTCGTCGTCGGAAGACGGCGCGCGCGGATTCGAGCATCCGCCGGCGGTTGAGTTCGGCATCACGCCGCAGCGGCCGCGCCGGTGCGGCGGGAGCAGCGTCCCGTGTCATGACGAACAGGTTACCAAATTAAGTCGAGGCATGTTCTCCGCTTTTTGTGTACCTTGGTCGACGTAAGGGGAGGCACCTACTCCACATAGCGCCGCGATCACTATCCGTGAGGTATGCACCGCAATGACTGAGTCAACGGCCACGCTCGAACGTCCGGGGGAGGACGCGCCGAGCCATGCCGACAACCCGCACCACGCCAGACGCTGGCTGATCCTCGTGGTGATCGGCCTCGCCCAGCTGATGGTGGTGCTGGACGCCACCGTCGTGAACATCGCCCTGCCCTCCGCGCAGGCTGACCTGGGCTTTTCCGACGACGCCCGGCAATGGGTCGTCACCGCGTACGCGCTCGCGTTCGGCAGCCTGCTGCTGCTCGGCGGGCGGCTCGCGGACCTGTTCGGCCGCAAGAACGCGCTGCTGGTGGGCCTCGCTGGGTTCGCCGCGGTGTCCGCGATCGGCGGCTTCGCCGGCAATATCGAGATGCTGCTGATCGCCCGGGCGGCACAGGGAGTGTTCGGCGCGCTGCTCGCGCCGGCCGCGCTTTCCCTGCTCACCACCACGTTCACCGACCCGAAGGAGCGCGGCCGCGCGTTCGGCGTGTTCGGCGCGATCGGCGGCGGGGGTGCCGCCGTCGGCCTGCTGCTCGGCGGCGTGCTCACCGAGTACCTGGACTGGCGCTGGTGCATGTTCGTGAACATCGTGTTCGCGGTGGTCGCCTTCATCGGCGGCGCGATCCTGCTGCGCCGCCACGAGTCCGACGGCCCGCGCCCGAAGCTCGACCTGCCGGGCACGCTCACCGCGTCGGCCGGCCTGTTCGCGCTCGTCTACGGCTTCTCGAACGCCGAGCACGACTCGTGGGGCTCGGTTTCGGTGTGGGGCTTCCTGGCCGCCGGGCTGGTGCTGCTCGCGGCGTTCGTCGGGCTGCAGCAACGCGTCCGGCATCCGCTGCTGCCGCTGCGCGTGCTGCTCGACCGGGACCGCGGCGGCTCATACATCGCGATGTTCCTGCTCGCCATCGGGATGTTCTCGATCTTCCTGTTCCTCACGTTCTACGTGCAGCTGAACCTGAAGTTCACCCCGATCCAGAGCGGGTTCGGCTTCCTGCCGATGGTCGCGACGCTGATGATCGCCGCGACCACCGCGACGAGCGTGCTGCTGCCCCGCTTCGGCACGCGGCCGCTGGTGCCCACGGGCATGCTGATCGCGGGCGCCGGGCTGTTCTGGCTGAGCGGCATCGACGTCGGCAGCACGTACGTCGGGGGCGTGCTGGGTCCGCTGATGGTGATGGGCGTGGGCATCGGCCTGGCGATGGCGCCCGCGATGAGCGTCGCGACCTTCGGCGTCGACATGCACGACGCGGGAGTCGCGTCCGCGACCGTGAATACGATGCAGCAGGTCGGCGGCTCCATCGGCACGGCGCTGCTGAGCACGCTCGCGGGCAACGCGGCGTCGTCCTTCATCGCCGGCCGCACGCCGACGCCGCAACTCGCGGCCGAAGCCGCCGTGCACAGCTACACCACGGCATTCACCTGGGCGGCGGCGATCTTCGTGGCCGGCGCGGTGATCACGGGCCTGCTCCTGCGCCCGGGCGCGCCGAAGCAGCAGGCCGCGGTGGCCGCGGTGCACATGTAGGTGTTCGACCGGGGGCGGACGGGCCCCTCCCGACTTCGGTTCGGGAGGGGCCCGTCCTTTTTTTGTCCGGCGTGTGGCCGTTCGCCATTTGCGACGACTGGCACGCGGCTGAAGACCTGGTGCAGTCCATGGTCGTGCGGCTATACGGGGCGGGAGGCAGGTCTGGCTGGAGACCGTCGACGCCTACGCGCGCCGGATCCTGCTGAACGGCCTCCTCTCTGAGCGGCCTGCGCGCCCTGCGCACGAGCGGGTGGACCTGGAACGTGTGCTCGGCACCCTGACCCCTCGCCAGCGCGCGATGGTCGTGCTGCGGTTCCTGGAAGACCTGCCAGTCGCGGAGGTGGCCGGCCCGCTGGGCGTCGCCGAGGGCACGGTCAAGAGTCAGACCGCTCGCGGCGTCGAGGCCTTGCGCGCCGTCCTGCCCGCGCCGGAAACCCCTGCTGTGCCAAAGACTTCGAAGACCAGGGAGTGCTGATGGAAGACCTCGACGTCCGGTCCGCGCTCAGCTCCTACGTCACCGAGGACGAGCCGCCCATCGGCCTTTCCGGCGCCGCCGTGCTGGCCGCCGGCCGTCGCTCGCGTCGACGGCGGTTGGTGGCCGCGACCGGGGGAGCGGTGGTGGTGCTGGTCGCCGCGGTCACGCTCGCCGTCAGCGGGCCCGGACCGCAGGCACCACCGCCCGCCTCGGGGACCGCCTGCGCGACGAAGTCCGCGGACACCCGCACGCGGTTGGCCTGCGTGATCGGTGACGCCGTGCGGTCGCGGCTGAGCCCGTCGGCGAGAATCGAGCGCCTCACCATCCCCGGCGAAACCGCGCCCGCGGACCCGTTTCTCCCGGCAGTCACCGGCGAGTCGATGTACCAACTGGGCGTGCGCGTCACGGACCAGCACGGCGCCGGCGCCGTGTACGTCCAGCTGATCGCCGTCGACGGGCTTTCGGTGCCGCGCTGCACCGAGGTCAGCCCGCCGAATCCGGACGGCTGCGGGGTTTCCCAGCTTTCGCAGGGGGCGCTGCAGACCATCACGTACCGGCGCGGCGGGCTGATCACGTACGAGGCCCGCCTGTCCGCGCCGGGCTGGCTGGCCGTGGTCACCACCAACAACAGCGGCGTCCTGCGCCACGGTCTGGCCGACGCCGTGGCCGTGCAGAGTCCGCTCCCGCCGCTGACCGCCGAGCAGGCCGCCGACGTCGTGCTGACCCGCGGGCTGATCCCGTGACCCTCCGAAGTGGACGGTCACACAGGCACACGGTCACAGGTCCGCGGAGAACCGTTCCCACGCCGATTGCCGTGTCACGCCGAGGGCCTCGCCGATCCGGGCCCAAGCCACGCCGCGGGTGCGCAGCAGGTCCACCAGGGTCTGGATACGACGGTCGGCCTGCGCGCTCACCATCGCCATCCGGGGCAGGCTCTCGAGGATCTCCTCGTCGGTCTTCCGCTCCCACAGCATCACTTCGGGGGTGGAGCCGTCGCCCTCGGCGATGATGGTGATGCACAGGTCCACGCAGTTGTTGCAGATGTAGACGCCGGGCCCGGCCACCAGCTTGTCGACGTCGTCCTGCGGCTTCGCGCAGAACGAGCAGTACAGGCCTTGGATCGTGGTCATGGGGATCCTCCCTCTTGTCAGGATGGACCTGACAGTAGGGCGTCAGGGCAATCCTGACAAGGGGTCAGTGCTGCCGCGCTCGCAGCGCCTCGATCACCTCGTCGTCCCAGCGGTGCGTGCGGATCAGGCGGTAGCGCTCCGAGGCCACCCACATGTAGGCCTCCGCGTCGGTGCGGTCGCCGACCAGGTCGGCCTGCCGGAGCATGCCGACCACGGGCGTGTACTCCTCGTCGAACCAGCGCTGGGCGATCGTGGCGCGCTCGGTGAAGCGGCCCTCGTCCTGCATCAGCCGGAAGCCCCACGCCTCGACGTGCTCGCCGAGCCGCGCGTAGTCCCACGGGTCCGAGACGATCACCGACGCCCGCGCGTGGCCGGTCAGCGGCACGCGCTCCAGGAACAGCCGCCGGTAGTCCTTCACGATCAGGTCGCCGCGGTAGCGGATGCCGCTCGGGTCCAGCTTCGTGCGCACCACCGTCACGAAAGCCTCTATTGTGGACAGTCCCTGCGCCAGCGCGACGGAGACGCGGTGGTGGCCGTCGATGATGAAGTGCAGCTCGCCCACGCGGTACACCTCGATCGGCGGGATCTCCTCGCCCCGGCGGGCGGCCAGCGCGAGCCGCTCCCAGCGCTCGCGCACGCGCCCGGACGTCGGGCGGAAGCGGCGGTCGAAGTCGCGGCTGCGGTCCACCGTGCCGGCGATCGAGTCCAGCCGGATCACCCGCAGCCCCAGCCGCGCCTCACCCGCGTAACCCAGTGCCTCCACCACTTCGTGGAACGGCAGCATGATGTTCACGTCGTCCGGCTCGCGGCGCAGCCAGGTCGCCAGTCGCGAAAGGACCTGGCTGCGCCGGGCCCGGAGGAAGTCGTGCTCGGCGTCGGCGCGCGGGAAACCGGTGGGTCTGGTCATCGCGGGAACTCCATGATCTGGTGGCCCACCACGTTGCGCACCGTGGTGCCGCCGACCACTCGGTCCGGCACCGGCTCACCGTGGGGGTGGATGTGGCCGTGCAGCAGCCAGCGCGGCCGCAGGGTCTCGATGGTCCGGTGCAGGCACGCGAAACCGTGGTGTGGCGGGTCTTCGCGGTCGCCGAGGCGCCGGGGCGGGGAGTGGGTGAGCAGCACGTCGACCGCCCGGCCGTCGCGCCACTGCCGCCACCGCGCCCGCCGCTCGAGCCCGCGGGCGCGGCGCGAGGCCTGCCGCTGCGTCCACTGGTTCGGGCCGTTGTTGTACCGGATGGACCCGCCGAGCCCGGCGAACCGGATCCCGGCGACGTCCACCACGCTCCCGTCGGCGTTCACCGCGCCCGCCGGGCCGGGCCACGCGGTCGGGAAACCGTCCTTCATGGACAGTCCGCCGTAACGCGTGTAGCCGGTCAGGTCGGGATCGTGGTTGCCGGGCACGAAAACGCACGGCACGTCGAGGGTGTTCGCGAGGAACTCGAGATAGTCGTACGGCAGATCGCCGGCGCCGACGACGAGGTCGACGCGGAGCGCGCGGACCGCATCGGTCCACAACCGCTCGTCGACCTCGTCGGCCACCACCAGCGCTTTCGGCATGCGCCCAGGGTACGGCGCGCGGCGCTACTTCATGCCGTGCGAAAACCCCGGGTTGAGGCTGATCACGGTGACGATGCCGACGATCCAGGCGAGGCTGAGGGTGACGGCCCAGAACTTGAGGTTGGTCAGCAGACGAGGCATGGGAGTACTCCTGCAGTGCTACCGGGGTGGAAGAAACGGGAGAGGCGTCCGGCCGGCTCAGAGCCAGCCGTTCTTCCTGAATATTCGGTAGAGCAGCAGGCAGATCGCGAAGATCACGCCGACGGCGAGCGGGTAGCCGAACTTCCAGTGCAGCTCCGGCATGTAGTCGAAGTTCATCCCGTAGATGCCGGCGCCCATGGTCGGCACGGTGATGATCGCCGCCCACGAGGTGATCTTGCGCATGTCGGTGTTCTGCTGCAGCGAGATCTTCGCGACGGTGGCGTCGACCAGGGTGCTCAGCAGCTCGTCGAACGCCGCCACCCGCTCGGACACGGTGGCGAGGTGGTCGGCGACGTCGCGGAAGTAGGAGCGGACCTCGTCCGGCACCAGCCGGGTGTAGCCCTCGGCCAGGCGCGAGACCGGCGTGCCGAGCGGCATCACCGCGCGCCGCAGCTCCAGCACCTCCCGCTTCATCAGGTAGATCTGCTCGGCGCTCACCAGCGAGCGCGGCGCGAAGACCTGTGCCTCGATCTCGTCGATGTCGGACTCGATCCGGCTGGTGACCTCCAGGTAGTGGTCGACCACGTGGTCGGCGATCGCGTGCACCACGGCGGCAGGCCCCAGGGCCAGGCGCTCCGGGTCGTCGTCCAGGTCACGCCGCAGCCGGGCCAGCCCGGAGTGGTTGCCGTGCCGGACGGTGATCACGAAGTCGCGGCCGAGGAACACCATCAGCTCGCCGGTCTCGACGATCTCGTTCGCCGTGGTGGGCGACTCGTGCTCCACGTAGCGCACGGTCTTGACGACCATGAACAACGTGTCGTCGTAACGCTCCAGCTTGGGCCGCTGGTGCGCTTCGAGCGCATCCTCCACGGCCAGCTCGTGCAGCCCGAACGTGTCCGCGACGCCCTGGATCTGCTCGGCGTCCGGCTCGTGCAGCCCGATCCAGACGAAGCCCGCGTGGCGCTTGCGGACCTCTTTGATGGCCTCGGAATGCGTCCATCGCCCCGGCAGCCGTTTGCCCTCCACGTACACCGCGCAGTCGACCACATAGGCGGACAGCGGAACGGGGATCGGGCGCGGGGCCGCCGCCTTGGCGCGGTTGCCGCCGCGGCCTCGAAGGCCGCCGAGCGAGGGAATGGCAGGCATGGGATCTCCTGGGGCTGGCGTCGTGTGGAGCACGAAGACGACGGCCAGGCGGACTCGGGCGTCCGTCCGGCATCACCGGCGTTCCCGGATCGCCAGGCCTACCAGGAGGGGGAAAGAAGGCCGGCCGGCAAAGGGGGAACGCTGGGACTACTAGGGAGCGGACTATCGCCACTACTCATGGGGCGTTCCTCACCTCCTTCAGGCCGGCGCGGCCTCGAACCGCGGAGAGTGGTGGGGCTCGCGTTGACGCACGAACACCAATGGTCGAGGGTACTCCTCACCACGAATACGTGTCGCACGCGGCTCAGGCGGCGTTACTCGGACGGAGGCCCACGGGTGCAGTTCGGTCGGTACTACGAGGAGTTCGAGGTCGGTGCGGTGTACAAGCACTGGCCGGGCAAAACGGTCACGGAGTACGACGACCACCTGTTCTGCCTCCTCACGATGAACCACCACCCGCTGCACCTCGACGCCCACTACGCGGGCGAGACCACGGATTTCGGCAAGAACGTCGTGGTCGGCAACTACATCTACTCGCTGCTGCTGGGCATGTCGGTGCCCGACGTGTCCGGCAAGGCGATCGCGAACCTCGAGGTGGAGTCGCTCAAGCACGTGAAGCCGACGTTCCACGGCGACACGCTCTACGGTGAGACCGAGGTGCTCGACAAGACGCCGTCGAAGTCCAAGGACGACCGTGGCGTGGTGTACGTGGAAACTCGTGGCTACAAGCAGGACGGCACGATCGTGTGCACCTTCCGCCGCAAGGTGATGGTGCCGAAGCGGTCCTATGGCGACACCCGCGGCGGCGAGCAGCCCGGCCGCCCGACGCCGCACGAGTGACACACCGGAACGAGGAGCACGGGTGGCCATCGCCCTGGAACAGATCAAGCAGACCCTGCGCACCTTCGCGGAGGTCGAAGCCCGCGGCGTATCCCCGCTGTACGACCACCTCGCCACGAAGGCGGCCGAGGACGACGACGTGGCCGGCTTGCTGGCCGGCGCTCGCGGCGGCGAGGCCCGCGGCACGCTGCTGATGGCCGCCGCGCACCGGCTCGTCCAGGCCGACCCGATCCACCCGCTGTCGCGCTACTACCCGTCGCTGGGCGGGTTCGACGGCGTGGACGGGGAGACCTGGCCGTTGTTCCGCTCGTTCCTGCTGGAGCGCGCGGACAAGGCGCGGGAGATCATCGCGTCCCGCTACACGCAGACCAACGAGGTGCGCCGCGCCGCCCTCGTCTACCCGGCCATCTCGGCGGCGGCGAAGGAGGCGGGCGGCAAGATCGCGCTGCTGGAGGTCGGCTGCAGTGCCGGCCTGCTGCTCGGCCTGGACCGCTTCGCGTACCGCTACCAGTGCGACGGCGGGGAACAGCTCGTCGCCGGTCCCGCGAAGGCCGCGGTGGGGTTGCATTGCAGCCTCGATCTCGCGCCAGGCGCCGTGCTGCCGAAGCTGCCGAAGAAGGTCGCCATCGGCGCCCGCGCCGGCCTGGACCGGGCCCCCGTAGACCTTTCCGACGAGGACGAGCTGGCCTGGCTGGAAGCCTGCGTCTGGGCCGACCAGCCCGACCGGATCCGCCTGCTGCGCACGGCCGCCGCGGAACAGCGCAAGCACACCCCGACCCTGATCACCGGCGACGGCATCGACGACCTGGCCTCGGCCGCCGCGACCCTGCCGTCCGAGCTGCCCTTGGTCGTGCTGACCAGCCACGCCCTGGCGTATTTCGGCGACCGCCGCGCCGCCTTCGTCGAGGAGCTGGCGAAGCTGTCCGCGGACCGCCCGGTCTGGTGGGTGACGGAGGGCTTCTACGGCGCCGCCCTCGACCTGGTCCTCCCGGATCGCCCCGACCTGGCCGCCGCGGTCCCCGGCACAGGCGAGATGTGCGTCCTCGGCCTGATCCACTTCACCGACGGCAAACCCGAGGCCCGCGCCCTGGCCCGCACCACCCCGCACGGCCAGCGGATGACCTGGCTACCCGCCTGACGGCTACCCGCCTGACGGACGGTCCCCGCTCGACGGCCCCCTACAGCTCGGCCTGTCCGCACCCCTGCGGTCCGCAGGTGACCTGGTTGCCCGCGCGGTGGACGGCCGCTGCTCGACGCCCCCGACGGCTCGGCCTGCCCGTACCCCCGCGGCCAGCGGGATGACCTGGCTGCCCGCCTGACGGGACGGCCTTGCCCGGCGCCTCCACGGGCTCGGCCCGTCCTCCCCGCCGTCCGCCCACCGACGGCGTGAAGCGCCCCAATGTGGCGTTGGTTGCGTTGAGCGCACCCAATGTGGCGTTGGTTGCGTTGGACGCACCGAACGCCACATTGGGGCGCATCAGACCGGACCTGGCCCGCGGGCCCGCCGACTCAGCCTGTCGAGCCGACCCGAGTCCGCCCGCCGAGTCCGCCCGCCGAGTCCGTCTGCCGAGCCCGCACACAGGGTCACATGTGTCACTTTCACCCCACCGGTCACATCCGAGCCCGCCAGAGCCCGCCAGTCCGATCCCGAGCCGCATGCGCATCAGGTGATATCGAATACCCGTTTAACCCTATTCACAGTGCTCAGCTGGCGAATAAACCCCATTAACCCACCGCGCCGATCGCCAGCGATTTCCGAATGCAATCACAGTGCCCCGGAAATGCGACCACTGCTAATCAGGCTCGCGGGAGCACTCCCCAGTCACGCAATGTCACGAAAAGCAATTCCGCGAGCTGCCCCGAGGTGTCCATCGCGACCAGTTCGGCGGAGCCGACCCAGCGTGCGGCGTCCGCGTCGTCGCCCGCTGTGAGCGTGCCGCCGACGACAGTGCAGGCGTAGTCGTGGATTTCGTAATCGCCGCGGACGGCCGTGCCGACGAATGTGGCCGGTCTCACGTCCAATCCGGTCTCTTCGCGCAGCTCGCGAACAACCGCGACGCTGTCCGTTTCATCCTTTTCCACGCGTCCGCCGGGTACCGACCAGAGGCCCTTGCCCGGCTCGTGGCCGCGCTGGATCAGCAGGAGTCTGCCCTGGTCGTCGAACACGATGCCGCCGACGCAGCGCACGCGGGGGTTCATGGCCGCCGACAGTAGCCAGCCCACCCCTATGCCTGAAATCGTGCTGCTGTACACGGAGAGTAGTCATACGGTACACTCCGGACGCCCTGCTGACCCATGCGCGGGACTTTCCTCCCGCGTGGGCGGTCGGTGCGGTACAACGTAGAAAGTCAGTTTTTCCGGGTGTCACGTAAGAGACGGGATTGATCGCTGTGAACGCGAAGAAGCTTGCGGGTCTCGTGGGTATCGCGTTGGTGCTGTTCTTCGTGATCGCACAGCCGGGTCAGGCCGCGGGGCTCGTCGGCAACATCGTCGGCTTCCTCCGCAGCTCGGCTGAATCGGTGATCACGTTCGTCAGCAACGTCTTCCACGGCTGAGGAGGGGCTACCCTCGAACCATGTTCGCGCCACGCGACCCCGACGAGTACCTCCTCGACACCGAGCGGCGGGTCATCCGTATCCGCCGCCATTGGGCTGTGCTCCTCTGGGACACCTTCGAAGCGGCTGCCCTGCTCGCCGTCTGCGTGCTCGTGTCCTACCTGCTGCCGCCTTCGCTGTGGGTAGTGCAGAACATCCTCTGGTACGTGGCGCTGCTGGTCGTGCTGCGGTTCGCCTACGTGGTGGTCGAGTGGTGGGTGGAACGGCTGGTCGTCACCGACAAGCGGTTCGTGATGACCACCGGCGTCTTCACCACCAAGGTGCTGATGATGCCGATCAGCAAGGTCACCGACCTCACCTACCAGCGTTCGGCCTGGGGCCGCATGCTCGGCTACGGCACGATGGTCGTCGAGTCCGCCGGTCAGATCCAGGCGCTGAACAAGATCGACTACCTGCCCCGGCCCGAGGAGTTCTACGACACGATCTCCGAGCTGGTGTTCGGTGACAAGCAGAAGCAGGCCGAGCGCTTCTCGATGATCAAGGCGCAGCGCGCCGCCCGCGGCAAGAAGCCCGTCGGCTGACTTGCGGGCCGTTCTCCCAGGTACCGGCTCCGCTGTGACGCAGCGCATCGTCGATGATGGACACGATGCGCATCGACCTGCACGCCCACTCCACGGCCTCCGACGGCACCGACAGCCCAGCTGAGCTGGTCGCTGCCGCGACGCGGGCCGGTCTCGACGTGGTCGCGATCACCGACCACGACACCACCGCGGGCTGGGCGCCGGCGTCCGAAGCCGTGCCGCCCGGGCTCACGCTCGTGCCCGGCGCCGAGCTGTCCACGGTCTCCGACGAGCCGGATCGGCCGTACCCGGTCAGCGTGCACCTGCTCGCGTACCTCTTCGACCCGACTTCGCCCGCGCTGGTCGCCGAGCAGGCGCGGCTGCGGGCCGAACGCCGTACGCGGCTGCGCACGATGGCCGACCGCATGGCCGCCGACGGCCTCCCGATCGACGCCGACGAGATCATGGGCCTGCTGCCCGCCGACTCGCCCGCCGGCCGTCCGCACCTCGCGCAGGCGCTGGTGCGCGCGGGCCTGGTCGGCAGCGTCGACGAGGCTTTCGCCGACTACCTCAGCAGCCGCCGCGGGTACTACGTGTCGCGCCGGGACACCCCCGTCGAAGAGGCGATCGACATGATCGCGGCCGCGGGTGGCGTCACGGTGATCGCGCACCCCTTCGCGTACAGCCGCGGGGCGACGATCAGCGAGGACACCCTGCGCGACCTCGCCCGCCACGGCCTCACCGGCGTTGAGGTCGACCACCCCAACCACACCCCGGAGACCCGCGTCCGGACCCGCGAGCTGGCCGACGAGCTGGGGCTCATCCGCACTGGTTCGAGCGATTACCACGGCACCAACAAGACGATCGGGCTCGGCCAGGGCACCACCGACCCCGGCCAGTTCGAGGAGCTCGTCGCGCGCGCCACCGGTTCCCAGATCGTGAAGGGGTGAGATGTCGATCTCGGACTTCTTCGACGCGAAGCTCTTCATCAGCGCCACCATCACGCTGGTGGTGATCATGGACCCGCCGGGCACCGTGCCGGTGTTCCTGAGCCTGGTCGGCCGCAAGCCGATGGCCACGCGAGTGAAGGCCGCGCGGCAGGCGGTGCTGGTGTCGCTGCTGGTCATCTCGCTGTTCGCGGTGGCCGGGCAGGCGATCCTGGCGTACCTCGGCATCGGCATCCCCGCGCTGCAGGGCGCCGGCGGGCTGCTGCTCCTGCTCATCGCGCTCCAGCTGCTCACCGGCAAGGGCGGCAACGAGCCGGAGGCCAGCGACGACGTCAACGTCGCCCTGGTCCCCCTCGGCACCCCCTTGCTCGCCGGCCCGGGCGCGATCGCGGCGACGATCGTCTTCGTGCGCCAGGCCGACGGCCACATCGGCGCGTACATCGCGCTGGCGCTGGCGATCGTCGCCGTGCACTTCGTGCTCTACACCTGCATGCGCTTCTCGGGCGTGGTCATCCGGCTGATCAAGGAAAGCGGCATCACGCTGCTGGCGAAGATCGCAGGCCTGCTGCTCGCGGCCATCGCGGTGGAACTGGTGGCCAACTCCGTCAAGGGCTTCATCGACGGCGCCTTCTAGGCCGGTTCAGGGCTCGGCCAGCAGCGCGCTCGCCGCGTCGTTGACCTTGGCGAGCGCCGTGATGAGGTGCTTGCGCTCGGCTCCGGTCAGGTCCGCCAGTACCTTCTCCTCGATCGCCTGGCGCTCCGCCTCGACGGGCTCTTGGAGCGCGCGTCCGGCGTCCGTCAGCCACAGCCGTACGAGCCGGTTGTCCTTGTCGTCGCGGCGGCGGGTGAGCAGCCCGGTGGCGGCCATGCGGGTGGCCATCTTGACGACGGTCGGGGTGGTGACGTGCAGCTTCGCCGCGATCTCGCCCGGGGTGGCTCCGTCGGTGGTCCAGAGCACGCTGAGCAGCACGTTCTGGCCTTCGTGCAGGCCGTGCCGGCGCATCGCGGCGTCGGCGAGCGCGCGGACCGCCTTGTTCGTCCGGCCGTGCAGGTCAAGGAACTCGGGCACCGCGCCCTCCGGGTCGATTGACGGCTAATCATTTACCGGCTAGCGTTTCTCGGGAAGTCATTAGACGGCAAACGACTTGGGGAACTCATGTTACTGGTTACCGGAGCCACCGGAGACATCGGCGGGCACCTCGTCCGCGCGCTGGTCGACGCGGGTGCGGACGTCCGCGCCCTGACCCGCGACCCCGCCCGCGCCGCCGGCCTGCCGCCGCAGGCCGAGTGCGTCGTCGGGGATCTCGGGGAGCCCTCGACACTGCCTGCCGTGTTCGCCGGGATCGAGCGGTTCTTCCTGCTGACGCCCGGGATGGGGACCGCGAACGTCGCGAACGCGCTTGCGGCGGCGCGAGAGGCCGGCGTGCGGCACGTGGTGCACCTGTCGTCCGACAACGTGCTGGGCGATCCGATGCTGATGATGGGCCGCTGGCACCACGAGCGGGAGGAGTCCGTGCGGGCGTCCGGCATCCCGTTCACCATCCTGCGGCCGGGCGGGTTCATGTCGAATGCCTTGCAGTGGCGGGATTCCGTGCGCGAGGGGTACGTGCTGGACCCGTCCGGGCCGGGCCGGTACGCGCCGATCGACACGGCGGACATCGCGGCCGTCGCGGCGGTGGCACTGACGTCGGACGAGCATGAAGGTGCGGAGTACGTGCTGAGCGGCGGTGAGCTGATGACGTGCGCGGATCAGGTGAAGATCCTCGGCGACGTGCTCGGGCGGGAAATCGAGGTGCGGCAGGCAGGTTCGCCGGAGGAGGTCGTGCGGGCGCGGTTTGCTGCGGGGGCGCCGAAGGTGCTCGCCGAGGCTCTCGTGGAGGCTTACACGAGGCTGCGTGCGGACGTCACGGGCTCGCGATCGGGCACCGCTGCCCGTCTGCTGGGCCGCCCGACGGCGACGTTCAGGGACTGGTGCGAGCGCCACGCCGACGCGTTCTGAGGGCCGACCCGCGCCGGAAAGTGTCGGTGGTGGTGCGTAGCGTGGGCATCGGCTCCAGGAGAGGGGGTGCTCGTGAAGGAACAGCTGGGGTTCGACTTCGGGGTCGAGCAGCCGCAGCGGCTCACCAAGGTGTCGCCGGCGCGGTTGAGCACGTTCGAAGACTGCCCGCGCCGATACCGCCTGAACTACCTGCAACGGCCGACGCCGCAGCGCACCGGGCCGTGGGCCCACAGCACCCTGGGTGCGGTGGTGCACAACGCTTTGCGCGCGCTGTTCGACCTGCCGGTCGCGAAGCGCACGGCGCAGCGGGCCATGGCGCTCGTGGCCGAGTACTGGAAGGACGCGGGCTTCGCCGACGCCGAGCAGGCCGCTCGCTATCGGGCCCGGGCCAAGGGCTGGGTCGGTGAGTACGTGGAGGACCACGACGTCAGCGAGGACCCGATCGGGCTCGAGCGCTGGGTGTCGGCGCCGGTGAGCCCCGCGGGCGGGCCGCCGTCGCTGATCATCGAAGGCCGGGCCGACCGCATCGACCAGCGTGGCGGCGAGCTGGTGATCGTCGACTACAAGACGGGCCGCCGGGAGCCGGACGAGTACGAGGCGCGGGCGTCGCAGGCGCTGGCGATGTACGCGGTGGCGTCGTCGCGGACGTTGCGGATGCCGTGCACGAAAGTCGAGCTGCACCACCTGCCGACCGGCACCGTCGCGGCGGCCGAGCACACCCCGGAAACCCTGCGGCGGCACCTGGAACGCGCCGAAGAGACCGCCGGGGACATCCGCCTCGCGACGGATACCCTGGACGCAGGCGGCGACGGCGACGTCTTGTTCCCCGCCCGCCCCGAGCGCCGCTGCTCCTGGTGCGACTTCCGCCCGAGCTGCGCCGAGGGCCAACAGGCGGCACCCGGTTTGCAGTCCTGGGAGCTGCTCGCCCCGTAAGCCTGCCCGCCCCGGCCCTCGCTCACCCCCGGCCGCCCGAGACGACGATTGGACGACGAGAACGTGGCGTCACCCGACACCGAGAACCTGGCGACCGTCCCCCTGCCCACCGACGAGCTTCCCGGCCCGGACGCTCCTGCAGCGGGGGAGAGCGCGACTGCTGAGCTGCCCACCGGCACCGGCACCGGCACCGGCACCGGCACCGGCACCGCCACCGGCACCCCCACCGGCACCGGCCCTGGCGCCGACAGTGGCACTGGCACTGGCGCTCCCCGGAGGCCGGGGAAGACTCGGCGTGCCGGGGGGTCCGCCGGTGGCAACGGCCACGCGCCTGGAGCTGGTGTTGGGCGCGCGAGCGGTTCTGGCAATGGCCAAGCTTCTGTGGCTGGGGCAGCCGTCGACCCTGCTGCTGCGGCGGTCGACAGCCGGGCTGCGACCGCGCAGTTGCCCACCGGCGGTGCCGTAGGAACTGCTGTCGACGGTGCTCCGGCCGGGACCAACTCCGTGACCGACACCAGCGTCGGGAGCGAGACCAGCGCTGTGGCCGAGACGACCGGGACTCGCATCGATGCCGGGACCAACTCCGTGACCGGGAGCAGCATCGGGACCGGCAACGGTGCAGAGAACCGGACCAGTGCGGGGGCCGAGGCAGTAGCGGTTCCCGAGGTTGGCGGCCGAGGGGCGAAGGAGCGGGGCCGGTGGTGGCGGGGGTTCACCGGTTCGGTTGCGGCGGGGCTGGCCGTGCTGGCGGTCGGGGTGCTGGGCGTGGCCGGGGTGTGCTTGCTGACCAATGCGCCGGGACCGGGGCTGTTCCTGTTGGTCGGCCATCCAGTCGCGGCGGTGGTGGCGCTGCTGGTCCAACGCGTCGCCGATCGGCGGAATGGGGCGGTGGCCGGAGTGGCCGGGGTCGGGGTTTTGGTGATCGCCTTTGTGGCGTTGACGTTGTTCTGGTGGGCCTGACGCTGCGTGCAAAGCGCTGGTGGACTGATGGTCGGGCAAAGCTCTGACCGGGCGCAATGCCCTGGTGGGCCTGACCCGGCGCGTAAAACAGTTGGCCCGGCGCCCGGTCTTCCGGTGAGACTGGCCGGGTGTTCTCCGACGCCGATGCCGCCGAGCTGTACGACACGCTGAATCCCTGGGATGGCAGCCGCTTTCCGGCGGATGCGTTTTACGACGGGCTGGTGACGGCCGCCGGATCCGTGCTCGACGTCGGGTGCGGGACCGGGGCCATGCTGCACCGGGCGCGTGAACGTGGGCACCGGGGGCGGCTCGTCGGGATTGATCCGGATCTGGCCGCGCTGGAGCGGGCCCGACGGCGCGCCGATGTCGAGTGGATCGCCGGCACCGCCGCGGAAATCGGGCTGCGGCAGGAGTTCGAGCTGGCCACCATGGTCAGCCACGCGTTCCAATGCCTCGTCGCCGATGACGAACTGCGACGGTCGCTGACGGCCGTTCGCGGGGCGTTGGCGGACGGTGGGTGTTTTGCCTTCGAGACACGCCATCCGCAGGCAAAGGCTTGGCAGGGCTGGAATCCCGCCGAAGTCACCGAAATCGCGGGGCTGCGGATGTGGCACGAGGTCGAGTCCGTCGAGGACGATGTCGTCACGTTCACCGAGACCACCGCCGGGCCGGACGGCACGGTGCTGCGCATCGACCGCACCGCCTTGCGGTTCCTGGATGTCGCGCCGCTGAACGCCTTCCTCGCCGAAGCAGGCTTCGAAGTCACCGAGCAATACGGCGACTGGCAGCGCGGCCCGCTAACCGGCGCCAGCCGAGAGATCGTGACCATCGCCCGACGCGTCGGCTGAGCGATCGGCCACCAAGCAGACAGCGGGCCCAGCGGGGCGCGGCTGGCCGGAGAGCAACAGCCGGGCGCCGCCGGAGCTCATTCAGCGTCGCCAGGACAAGGCAGCGCCGTGCCGGTAGCGCCGGGTCACCTCACCGCCACGGCGGCCCGTGTTGTTCCGGCAGCGCCAGGGTTGCCTCAGGGCCGCGATGACGGGGCGGGGTTCCTCCGGCGGTGCCAGGTGCTTCATCACCGCCGCGGCGGGGCCTCGTGTTCCGGCAGCGCCAGGGTTGCTACGGCGGGCCTCGTTGTTCCGGCTGCGCCGGGGGTATCTCAGCGCTGCCACAACGGGCCGCATTGTTCCGGCTGCGCCCGGGTCGCTTCAGCGCCGCCGCAACGGACCGCGCTGTTCCGGCAGCACAGCGCCGCCACGTGGTGGTCGCGGTGTTCCAGCGGCCTTCAGCGCGACCTTCACGGGGCCGCAGTGTTCCGAGCGGCGCCGGAATTACTTCAGTGCCGCCAAGGTTGGGCCGCGTTGTTCCAGCAGCACTGGGCCCAGCGCGGTCAGCCGGACAACCCCGCCATAGCTGCCGCGGTCGACGCCGACGGTGCGGAGTGTCGAGCCGTTCGCCTCGTTCAGGACGGCCAGGCCGCCCTTGATCGGGACGACCAGTTGCTGCGCGAAGGTGATACCCGGGCCCATGGTGCCGTCGAGGGTCCAGCGCGGTGTCAGGTCGTCGCGGGAGAGGGCGACGGTTTTGGTGCCGGTGAACCAATAGATGCCGCTGTCGGTGCGGGAGGTCTGCTCGACGCCGCCCGCGGGGTCGGCCGCGAGGTCGCTCGGCGGCAAATCCATCGGGTACGCGGACTTCTCGTTGCCGTCCGCGCCGTAGATGACCAGCAGCTTCTGGTCCGGCAGCAGCACGGCCGTCAGGTCGCCCGACATCGCGATCACTCGCGCGCGCGAGCCGGCCAGCACCGAGCTGAACACCACGGGCGGCTCGTCCTCGTGCTCGCCCGTCGCCTTGTAGACGGTGAGACGGTCGTGCGGGTCGCCGGGACAGCGCTCGATCACGCCGACCTTCTCCGCCGCCGCGGCCACTGTGCCGTACGTGCAGCCGGTGCGCGGCTGCTTGTTCGGGTTCACGATCGCCGGGACCTGGCCGTACTCCATGCTCTTCACCAGGTCGTCGCGCCAGGTGTCGAGCAGCCGCTTGCCGGTGGTGGTCACGTGGCTGCCGTCGCTGACGAGCTGGGTGCCGAGCTCGGCGTCGCCGTTGCGCTGGGCCGTGATGTGCCCGGTCGACGGGTTCAGCTGCGTGACCTCGCTGCAGCCCTGCGACTTGTGGTAGACGGCGTTCACCCGCCCCCACGCACTGTCCACAGTGCACAGTTGCAGGTTCTCGCGTGTGTAGTGCCAACGGATCTGGCCGGTGAGCGGGTCGCGGCCGGCGACCTCGCCGTTGTCGGCGGTGACCGCGTTGCCGCCCTCGCCGATCGGCACGGGCGTGGCGGAGCTGAGGGCCTGCCACAGCTGGGCCATCGACCCGGGCACCGCAGCGGGCGCGGGCGGCAGCGCCGGCGGCGGTTCGGCGATCGCGCGGCTGGTGTGCAGGTTGTCGCTGTTGACGGCCACGATCAACGCGACCACCACCACGACCACCGCGATCAACGCCGCGATCACGCGGTCGCGGCCTCGGTTCCACTGAGACTTCCGCGCCTTCACCGGCGGTGTGGTGCCCCGGCCCGCCGCGACGTCGTGCCGCGCCGGGATCAGGACGTCCTCATCGCCGTACACGGGTGGTTCGGCGTTGTGCCGCTTCGCGCTGTACGCAGCGGGCTCTGCTTCGTCGGACTCGTCGCTGTACGCGGCGGGCTCGGCGTCGTGCGCTTCGTCGCTGTGCGCGGCAGACCCTGCATAGCCAGGTTCGTCGCTGTGCGAAGCAGGCTCTGCCTCGTACCGCGCTGCGGAGACGATGCCGGAAGGCTGTTCTTCGCCGAAGCGCCCGGCGCCGAGTTCCTCAGCGCCGGGCGATCCGGTGTCCTGCTGGCCGTCGGCGGGAGTGCCCGCTACGTCCGATCCGGGCTGTTCCGGTGCGTTGTGCTCCGCACCGTCCCCGTGGTCGTTCACGTGCCTTGCTCCTGCCGTCGGCTCCGCTTGTGCCCCTCAGTCTGCCGACGCAGGTGTATCAGACGTCGCGGAGGGGCGGCGACGACGGCGCCGGCGGGCCGGGCGTTCGCCGTTGTCGCTGGAGTCCTTCTCGGCCGAGCCGGCGGGGCCGGTGGCTTCGGGGCTCGAGTTCGCGGCACCGCGCGTGCGACGGCGGGAGCGGGTGCGCTCGCCACCCTCGGCGGTGTCGGAGTCAGAAGGGGCTGAAGCTGTGGCGTCGGCGGCTTCCACGGCCTCGGCCGCACGCGAGCCGCCGCGGGTCCGCTTGCGCGGGCTGCGGTTGCGCTTGCGTGGCGCTTCCTCGGCGTCGGAGGACGAGGAGGAGCCACGGCCAGGGCCACTACGGCCACGGCGCTTGCCACCCAGGTCTTCTTCCTCCTCGGCGGCCAGGCCGGCGCGGGTGCGCTTGGACAGCGGCAGCCGCCCGGTGGTGCCCTCCGGGATGCCCAGGTCGCTGAACAGGTGCTTCGACGACGAATACGTCTCCACCGGCTCTGGCTTGTCCAGGCCGAGCGTGTCGGAGATCAGCTTCCAGCGCGGCATCTCGTCCCAGTCGACCAGCGTGACGGCGACACCGGTGCGGCCCGCGCGGCCGGTGCGGCCGATGCGGTGGACGTAGGTCTTCTCGTCGTCCGGGCACTGGTAGTTGATCACGTGCGTGACGTCGTCGATGTCGATGCCGCGGGCGGCCACGTCGGTCGCGACCAGCACGTCGACCTTGCCCGAGCGGAACGCGCGCAGCGCCTGCTCCCGCGCGCCCTGGCCGAGATCGCCGTGCACGGCGGCGGCCGCGAAGCCGCGCTCCACCAGGTCGTCGGCCACCTTCTGCGCGGTGCGCTTGGTGCGGCTGAAGATCATCGTCAGGCCGCGGTCCTCGGCCTGCAGGATGCGGGCGATCACCTCGGGCTTGTCCATCGAGTGCGCCCGGTAGACGAACTGGGTGGTGCGCTCGTGGATCGCGCTCGCGTCGTTCTCCTCGGCGCGGATGTGCGTCGGCTGGCGCAGGAAGGTGCGGGCCAGCGTGATGATCGGGCCGGGCATGGTGGCCGAGAACAGCATGGTCTGCCGCTCGTCCGGCACCATCCGCAGGATGCGCTCGATGTCGGGCAGGAAGCCCAGGTCGAGCATCTCGTCGGCCTCGTCGAGCACCAGGCCGCGGACCTTGCCGAGCACCAGGTCCTGCCGCTCGGCCAGGTCGAGCAGCCGGCCCGGGGTGCCGATCACGACGTCGACGCCCTTGCGCAGCGCGTCGATCTGCTGCTCGTACGGGCGGCCGCCGTAGATGGCCAGGGTGCGGATGCCGAGGTGCTTGCCGGCGCCCTTCAGGTCGTTCGCGACCTGGACGCACAACTCGCGGGTCGGGACCACGACCAGCACCTGCGGGGTGCCGTCGCCGGGGACCTCGACGCGGTGCAGCAGCGGGACGCCGAAGCCGAGCGTCTTGCCCATGCCCGTGCGGGCCTGGCCGATCAGGTCGTCGCCGGCCATGGCGAGCGGGAGGGTGAGCTCCTGGATGGCGAACGTGCGCTCGATGCCGGCCTCGGCCAGCGCGCGCACGATCTCCGGCTTGACGCCGAATTCGGCGAAGGTGGGCGCCTCCGGGGTCACCGGGGCCCCGGCCTGCAGCGGGTGCGAGGTGTCGAGTGCGGCCGGGCCGTTCTCGCTGTGCTCGAGGGCCACCGCGGCGGTTTTTTCGGTAGTGGAAATTTCTGCGGTCAGGGTGATCGCCTCTCTCGTGACCAGCGCGCACAGGCCGGTTTGTCACTCGACACTCGACCGGGGGCTCGGGCTCGCACCGTCTGGCGATGTCGGAGCCGTCCACCCGGGAATGCCGCTGGAGGCGTGCACGCACAATTTGCGGCGAACCCCGGCAGCCCTGGTGGCGCCGGTCGCCCGCCTGGTTCCCGCAGCCCGACGGCGTGCGGAAGCTTTGTCAATCTCTTCGGCAGTGTACCTGGTCAGGAGTTTTTCAACAGTACCGGGCGCGCCGGGGCCGGGTGGGATCGGTCTCTTCCCGATGGCCGGGGCTCGTTCGGCGATACCCTCATCGCCGTGAGCGAGCCGAAAGAGATCAGCGAAGGCGTCGTCGACCTGCTCGGCGTGATCGCCTATCTCGAACTTTCCGCGTTCGACCGGATGGCGGAGGACGCCCGCAAAGCGCCGACGCTCGCCGGCCGCGCCGCGCTGGCGTCGATGGCCGCGGCGGAGATCGGCCACTACGACCTGCTGGCCGCGCACCTGGCGGGCGGCGGCGTGAAGGTCGAGGACGCGATGGGCCCGTTCGTCGCGCAGGTGGACGCCTGGCACGCCTCGACGCGGCCGAAGTCGTGGCTGGAGTCGCTGGTCAAGGCCTACGTCGGCGACGGGCTGGCGGCCGATCTGTACCGCGAGATCGCCAGCTGGCTCGACGCGGAGACCAAGGACCTGGTGCTCACCGTGCTGGCCGACACGGGTCATTCCGCGTTCGCCGAGCGCGAAGTCGCCGCCGGCATCAAGGCCGATCCGAAGACGCGCGACAAGCTCGCGCTGTGGGGCCGCCGCCTGCTCGGCGAGGCGCTGACGCAGGCCCAATACGTGGTCGCCGAGCGCGATGGCCTGGCGGAACTCATCGTGGCCGGGTCGGGTGACCTGTCGGGAATCGGCGCCCTGTTCCGGCGGTTGCAGCAGGGGCACACCAAGCGCATGCAGGCGCTCGGACTCGGGTGAGGTCGTTTTATCGCGCGGACGCGCGACACCGGAGCGGAGCGGTTCGGCTAGCCTTGCCAGGCGTAACCCCATCGAATTTCCAGCGGAGGTCCCACGTGGAGGTCAAGATCGGCATCAAGGACACCCCGCGCGAGCTGGTGGTGTCCAGTGGCCAGACCGCCGACGAGGTGGAGAAGCTGGTCGCCGAAGCCCTGACGGCCGGTGACGGGCTCTTCCGCCTCAACGACGAGAAGGGCCGCAAGTACCTCGTGCCCGCCGACCGCATCGCGTACGTCGAGATCGCCCCCTCGGACGCCCGCAAGGTCGGCTTCGGCGTCGGCGGCTGAGGTCCGGCTGCTCCTGTACGCGAGGAAGGCCGCTCCGGGGATTCCCGGGGCGGCCTTTGTCGTGTTCGGGGGTTGCCCCTAGCTGGTTTGTCAGGTCACGGCTCGCGGGGGCGGGTATCGGGTGGGTTTGGCGCGGAGCATGGCGGACAGGACGTCGCGGTGGGGACGGGCCAGGCAGGTCAGTGCGGCGGGCCACATGGATCGGTGCGGCGGGCTACGCGGATCGGTGGGGCGGGCTAGACAGATGAGTGCGGCGGGCCAGGCAGGTCGGTGCGGCGAGTTCGTCGAGCATGACCTGCAGCCTGGGCTCGCTGCCGAGCAGCGGTTCGTCATGCAGCCGCTCGCCGTCCGGGTGAGACCGCGTGGCCGACGTCCTGTCCGGAACCCCCACCCGCCGCGGGTTTGCCCCCCGCCGGAAGGGTTGCCCCCACCCGCCACCGGGGGGCGTCCCATGCCCAGTTTACCGGCGGGGGACGACGGAACCGGGTGGAACGGCGTGGGGTGCGGGTGCTGTCCACAATTGGCCGGGGGTGTGGACAAACGTGGGTGGGGTGGGTCGAAAGGCGAGGGTCAGGCGTTCAGGTCTTCGAGGGTGGTCGGGACCGCGAACGGTGGGGTCGAGGTGCCCATGACGCGGTAGCGGCCCCACGGGTCGGGGTCGGAGAGTTCGCCGGGGGCGGTGCGGTCGGCGATGCGGATTTCGCACGGTGTCTTCTTGCCGCCGGCCAGGTCGGTGACGGCTGGGGTGGCGGAAATCCGGCCGTACCAGTGGTAGTAGCCGTCGATGGGCTGGAAGTAGCCGCGCAGGTCGACCTCGATCGGGAGTTCCCGGCCGTTGGCGACGAGGGTTGCGGGGCCTGCGTAGCCGTCTTCGTCGTGCTCGCTCATGAAGGTGCTCCTCTGCTCATCCGACGCCGCATCCAGCGCCCTGATCCAGCGATTCAGCCGGCGTCGCTGTCGGCTGGGGTTCCGTCGTCATTCGACCGCCCCAGCTGGACGACCTTGTTGGCCTCCAGTGGCAGGCTCGGGTCGATCACCACGCCGTGCTGGCGGGTCAGGCCGTCGATCGCCGCCCAGATGATCTGGGTGAGGTACTCGACGACCGAGTCGCGGCTCATCGAACGGCGGTCGAGCCACCATTCGCCGGTGCTCTGGACCATGCCGACGATGCCGTGCGCCCACGGCTCCGCCGCGCCGGAGTCCATGTTGAACATCCGCATGTAGTCGCCGAGCAGGGCGGTCAGCGCGGTGGCGATGACCTCCTTGTCCTCGGCCACGACGTCGGCGTCCACGACCTTGCCCGGCAGGCCGCCGTGCGCCAGCAGGCGGTACAGGTTCGGGTGCTCCTCGATCACGGTGAAAAACGCGTCGAGCGCCATCCGGATCCGTGGCACCGGCGCCAGCTCGGCGTTGATGGCCGGGATCAGCCGCTCGAAAAGGATCTCCGTGCCGCGCTGGCCGAGCGCCACGTACAGGTCGGCTTTGTCTTCGAAATGCCGGTACAGCACGGGTTTCGTGACGCCGGCCTCCGCGGCGACGTCCTCCATGCCCAGGTCCGGGCCGTGGCTGTCGAGCGCCCGCAGCGCGGCTTCGACGAACTCGGCGCGCCGCGCGATGCGGTGCTTGCGCCACCGGTCGCGGCGGGCGTCGCCGGTCGCCGCCTCGCCGGAAGCGGGCTGCTTGCCGGACTGCTTGCTGGAGCGCTTGACACGTTCGATCACGCGGGTCATGCTACCAGAGGTAACTGTTACCTCGGGTTACATGTATGGCAGTGGCGATTGCGGCACCGGCGCCGGAAGGGGCGAGTCATGACGCGGACGCTCAAGGACACGGACCGGGACAGGACCGCCGAGCGGCTGCTGAAGTCCTCGGCGAACAAGTTCTACGACCCCGACGTCGACATCGACTGGGACGCGCCGCTGGTCGAGGGCAAGCGGTTCATCCTCGACGAGCGCTCCTCCCTCTACGGCACCGAGCTGTGGGACAAGCTCACCCCGGAGCAGCGGATCGAGCTGGGCAAGCACGAGGTCGCCAGCGTGGCGACCACCGGGCTGTGGTTCGAGATCCTGCTGATGCAGATGCTGCTCAAAGAGGTCTACGAAGAAGACCCCACGACCGCGCACGCGCAATTCGCGCTCACCGAGATCGCCGACGAATGCCGTCACTCCACGATGTTCGCGCGCATGGCCTCGCGGATCGGCTGCCCCGCGTACGGCCCGGTGCCGCTGTTGCGCCGCTTCGCGAAGCTGATGCCGTCGTTCTCCTACGGCCCCGCGCGGTACGGCGCGATCCTGGTCGCCGAGGAGGTGCTCGACCGGCTGCAACGCGAGCAGATGGTCAGCGAAGACGTGCAGCCCCTGGTGCGCATGGTCAACCGCATCCACGTGCTGGAGGAGGCGCGGCACGTCACGTTCGCCCGCGAGGAGGTGACGCGCGGGATGGCCAAACTGTCGAAGGCGGAGATCGTCTACCAGCAGTTCATCATCGCGCTGATCTCGTACTTCGTGACGCGCGCGTTCATCAACCCGAACGTCTACAAGGCCGTCGGCATCCGGCCCCGCGACGGCGTCAAGGCCGCGCTGGAAAACCCGAAGTGGCAGGGCACGATCGCCTGGGCCGGGGAGAAGATCATGCCGTTCCTGCAGGAGTCCGGCCTGGTCGGGTGGCCGGGGCGGTACTTCTGGCGCAAGTCGTTCCTGCTGCCGAAGGGCAAGTAGAAATGACCACCGTCGAACGTTTGCGTCACCCGGCCCGTGAGCACCGGTTCGTCGCGAGTGACGGCTGTGCGCTGCACGTCGAGGCGTCCGGTCCGGCCGACGCCGCGGTGACGCTGGTGCTCGTGCACGGCTGGACGCAGGACCACCGCACCTGGGACGGGGTGGTGGCCGCGCTCGGCCCGGGCACCCGCGTCGTGCGCTACGACCTGCGCGGCCACGGTGGATCGGCGCCGGCCCGCCGGGGCACCGCGACGATCCCGCGCCTGGCCGACGATCTCGCCGAGCTGATCGCCGCGCGCGTGCCGTCCGGGCCGATCGTGCTCGCCGGGCACTCGATGGGCGGGATGACCGTGATGGCGCTGGCCGAGCGGCATCCGGAGCTGGTGTCCGAGCGGGTGGTGGGAGCGGCTTTCGTGGCCACGTCTTCGGGCCAGATGGACCGGATCACGTTGGGGCTGCCCGGATTGGCCGGGGAGTTCTCCGTGCGGTTCGAGCGGCGGATCGCGAAGGCGCTGGCGCACCGGCGCGGCGAGCGGCTGCCGTTGAGCCCGGCGCTGGTGCGTTCCGGCGCCCGGTTCCTGGTGTTCGGGGACCATCCGCGACGGGCCGACGTCCGGCTGGTCGCCGATCAGCTGCTGTGCGCGCACCCGGCCAGCCTCGGCGAGTTCCAGGACGCCATTTCCACACACGACCGGCGGGTGGCGCTGGCCGCCCTGCGCGGCGTGCCGACGCTGGTGCTGGCGGGGGAGAAGGACCGGCTGTGCCCGTTGCCGCACGCCAAGGTGATCGCCGACGAGCTGCCGGACGCGGAGTTCGTGCGTTATCCGGGGGCCGGGCACATGCTGCCGCAGGAGCGGGCGGGCGAGGTGGCCGTGCGGATCGGGGCGCTGGTCCGGGCGGCCGCACGCTGAACCGGCGGCCGCTTCGTCGTGGCAGGGGGACGAGGCGGCCGCTTTTCCTTTCACGGCAAGGGAAAGTCAGCTGTCCTTGAGGGGGAAGCCACCGCCGACGCCGCGCCAGGCCAGGTTGGCGGTCAGGGCCACGGCCTCTTCCTTGCTGATCGACTGGTTGTGCTGCAGCCAGTACCGCGCGCTCACCTGGCTCATCCCGACCAGGCCCACGGCCAGCAGCCGCGCCTTGTCCTCGTCCAGGCCCGCGTCCGCGGTGATCGTCTCGGTGATCGCCTCGACGCTGGCCGAGGTGGCCCGGTCCACCGCCTCCTGCACGGCGGGCTCACCGCGCAGGTCCGACTCGAAGACCATGCGGAAGGCGCCCGCGTCGTTGTTCACGAAGTCGAAGAACGCGGCGACGGTGGCGGGCACGCGCTGGCGGTTCTCGGTGGTCGAGTCCAAGGCGCCCTTCACCCGGCCGACCAGGTCGTCCACGTGGCTTTCCAGCAGCGCGATGTACAGGTCCAGCTTCCCGGGGAAGTGCTGGTAGAGCACCGGCTTGCTGACGCCGGCCTCCTCGGCGATCTCGTCCATCGCCGCCGCGTGGTAGCCGTTCTCCGCGAAGACCCGTTGCGCGGCCGCCAGGAGCTGGGCGCGGCGTTCCGTCCTCGGCAGCCGGACGCCCCGTTGCTGCAGTCGCGCCATGTCCGTCATTGTTCCTCCCGTCCGCGGCTTCGACGGGCGGGGGTCACCACCGCGTGAAGTGGTTTTGAGATTACTCGTCGGTACGCCCGAAACGCCAAGTGTCGGGCATTCTGGATCCGTGACCCTTCCGACCACGCGCCCGGCGGTGCCGGCGGCGAGCCGCGCGCCGCTCACCCACGTGCCCCTCTCCACGCGGCCGCTGCCACCGCTCGAACCGGTGCTCCCGCCCTGGCCGGGCGCGGTCGAGGAGGTCGGCGGCGTGGCGCTGAACGTCCGCCGCACCCCGGGCCCGGACGGCTCGGTCGCGGTCTACGTCCACGGCCTCGGCGGCTCGTCCAGCAACTGGACGGACCTGGCCGCGCTGCTCTCGCCGGTCGCCAGCGGACGGGCGATCGACCTGCCCGGCTTCGGCTACTCCGAGCCCGAGGCGGAGTTCGACTTCAGCCTCGACGCGCACGCCGGCGTCCTCGCGAAGTACGTCGAAGGGCTCGGCGCCGGCCCCGTCCACCTGCTCGGCAACTCCATGGGCGGCGCGGTCGCCCTGCTCGTCGCGGCGCGGCGGCCGGAGCTGGTCAAGACGCTCACCCTCATCTCGCCCGCGATGCCGGACCGCCGCCCGGACCCGCGCCGGCTGTCGGACCCGATGATGGCGCTCGCGTACCTGCCGCTGGTGGGCACGCGCGTGCGGCGGCGGATGGCCGGGCTGACCGCGCGGGAACGCGCCGCGCAGGTGATCAAGCTGTGCTTCCGCGACCCGTCGAAGTTCCCCGATTCCCGGCTGGACGAGCTGGCCGCGGAGCACGGTGCGCGGGCCGGGTTCGCCTGGGCCGCGCCGGCCATGGCTCGCAGTACGTTCGGCATTTTCCGCGCTTGGTCCGCCCGCGGGGACGCTTCGCTGTGGGCAGTCGCTCCTCGTGTGACGAGCCCGACACTCGTCGTCTGGGGCCTGCACGATCGGGTGATATCGGCCCGCCGCGCGCCCCGCACCGCCCGGCTGCTCCCGCGCGGGCGGCTGCTGGTGCTTCCCCGGACCGGCCACGTGGCGCAGATGGAACGCCCGAACGTCGTAGCCCGGGCCGTGCTCGGACTCTGGGAGTCCGCAGAAAACGGTCAATGGTAGTCCGATCGGGTGAAAGATGATCTCTCGGTAATCCGCCAGTCGCTTTCAGCATCACCGTGCGGTTATGGCACCCTGGGGCCGTGGACCGGCTTAAGCACGACGCTCGAGGAGATGACCGGCGGGCTTCGTACGCCGGGTCGTCGCGACGCACGTCGTCCGGGGCCGCGTCTTCGGGCTCCTCGAAGAAACCCGCGAACTCCCCGCTGACCGACACCGGCTCGCCGCGCGTCGGCCAGTTCCGCCCGTCGAAGCCCCCGGCGCAGCGCGTCGGCGAGGACCGCTACCGGCCCGGCACCCGCCGCACCAGCGCGGAGCCGCTGCGCGCGTCGTGGAAGCCGAAGGGCGAGGACGAGCCGGAGCGGCCCGCGCGCCGTCCGGTCAAGAAGTCCGGCGGCGGCATCGGCAAGTTCGTGAAGACCTACGGCTGGCGCGTGTACGCGCTGCCGATCCTGGTGGTGATCACCGCGCTGGTGGTGTTCAACACCGCCACCGGCCCGCCCGAGCCCGGCACGCCGGCCGGGGCCGCCGCGGGTGAGGCGGCCGTGGGCGATTCCTCGGCGGGCGCGATCGACGGCAGCGACGGCATCCCGGAGAACCCGGCGAAACCGGTCGACGTCAACGTGCCGACCGCGGAGCTGCCGAACGGCGGCGACTACACCCAGGACGGCAAGGGCACCTGGCACGTCGTGCCCGGCTCCGGCCCGGTCGTCGGCAAGGCCGGCAAGCTCTACACGTACACCGTGGCGGTCGAGGACGGCATCGACCCGGCCAGCTACGCCGGCGACGACAGCTTCGGCACCGCGGTCCAGGGCATCCTGTCCGACCCGCGCAGCTGGACCTGGAACGGCGAGATCCGGCTGCAGCGGGTCGACGCGAGTTTCCCGGACCCGAGCTTCCAGGTGAGCCTGACCTCGCCGAACACCACGCACCGGGCCGACGCGTGCGGCTTCCAGATCAAGTTCGAGGCCTCCTGCTACCGGCGCAGCATGGGCCGGGTGCTGATCAACCTGGCCCGCTGGGTGCGCGGCGCGAAGGTCTACGGCGCGGACATGACCGGCTACCGCCAGTACGCCATCAACCACGAGGTGGGTCACGCGCTCGGCAACATCCACGTCGGCTGCCCCGGCAACGGCCAGCCCGCGCCGGTGATGATGCAGCAGTCGTTCGGCGTGGCCGACGACTACGTGGCCGCGCTGAACAACATCCCCGGCGGCGACAAGGGCAAGGTGGCCCCTGACCACCGGGTCTGCGTGCCCAACGCGTGGCCGAACCCGACCCCGCCGCAGTAGCCGTACAAAGCAACCCCCTTCCCACGATCTGGACCCGGGGAAGGGTGGCTTGCGTGTGCGCGTTGTAGATACTGGGATCGACAACGCGATCCGCGCGAGATGGAGGACCCGATGTCAGACACGGCACTGCCGCCGCTCGTAGAGCCGGCTGCCGAGCTCACCAAGGAAGAGGTGGCCCGGTACAGCCGTCACCTGATCATCCCCGACGTCGGGGTGGTCGGGCAGAAGCGGCTCAAGAACGCGAAGGTCCTGGTCATCGGGGCCGGCGGCCTGGGCAGTCCCGCGCTGCTGTATCTCGCCGCGGCGGGGGTGGGCACCCTCGGCATCGTCGACTTCGACGTGGTCGACGAGTCCAACCTGCAGCGCCAGGTGATCCACGGCATCTCCGACGTCGGCAAGCTCAAGGCCGCCTCGGCGCAGGAGTCGATCGCCGAGATCAACCCGTTCGTCAAGGTCTACCTGCACACCGAGCGGCTCGAGTCGGCGAACGCGCTGGAGATCTTCGGCCAGTACGACCTGATCGTCGACGGCACCGACAACTTCGCCACGCGGTACCTGGTGAACGACGCCGCGGTGCTGCTGGGCAAGCCCTACGTGTGGGGCTCGATCTTCCGGTTCGAGGGCCAGGTCAGCGTCTTCTGGGAGGACGCGCCGAACGGCAAGGGCCTGAACTACCGCGACCTCTACCCCGAGCCGCCGCCTCCCGGCATGGTGCCCTCGTGCGCCGAGGGCGGCGTGCTGGGCGTGCTCTGCGCGTCCATCGGCTCGATCATGGTGACCGAGGCGATCAAGCTGATCACCGGCATCGGCGAGCCGCTGCTCGGGCGGCTGATCAGCTACGACGCGCTGGAGATGAAGTACCGCGAGGTCAAGATCCGCAAGGATCCGGAGACCCCGAAGATCACCGAGCTGATCGACTACGAGGCGTTCTGCGGCGTGGTTTCCGACGAGGCGGCCGAGGCCGCTTCGGGCAGCACGATCACGCCCGCGGAGCTCAAGGCCAAGTTCGACAACGGCGAGAACTTCGCCCTGATCGACGTCCGCGAGCCGCACGAGTACGAGATCGTCAACATCAAGGGCGCGACGCTGATCCCGAAGGACCGGATCCTCTCGGGCGAGGCGCTCGCGGAACTGCCGCAGGACAAGCCGATCGTGCTGCACTGCAAGTCCGGTGCGCGGTCCGCGGAGGCGCTGGCGGCGCTGCACGCGGCCGGGTTCAAGGACGCCACGCACCTGGGCGGCGGCGTGCTGGCCTGGGCGCGGCAGATCGACCCGAGCCTGCCGACGTACTGACCGTAGTGCTCCGTTAAGGCCTCCTTACCCGCGTCGTACGCGGGTAAGGAGGCCTTGACGGCTTTTTGGCGGTGAACGTCCGGGTCCGAGAAAACGGTGTGTGACCAGCGCGTCTTCTCGTTCGTGGCGGAGTGGCCGGGGTACCGTTTCCTGTTGTGCGGTCCACTCTCGAACGGCCTTCCGAGCGCGTGTGCGCAGCCTTCGGCGGCGAGCTGGACGGGGCTTCGGCCCTGCCGGACTCGTCCGCCTGGCATTGCGGTGACCTGGTGCTCAAGCCGGTCACCGACAAGTCGCGCACGCTGTGGACGGCGCGGGCGCTGGACCACATCGACGAGCCGGGCCTGCGGGTCGCCAAGCCGGTGCGCTCGCGTGACGGCCGCTGGATCGTCGGCGACTGGTCCGCGTGGCGGTATGTCTCCGGCACGCCGGAGCACCGCTGCGACGAGGCCGTGCTCACCGCGGTGAAGCTGCACCGCGCCACGGCCGACCTGCCGCGGCCGGACTTTTTGAGCGCTCGCAAGGACATCGACGCGGTCGCGGACCGGATCGCGTGGGAAGAGCTGGACCGCCCGCTCGACGAGGCCAAGGGCGGCCGCTGGTTCGAGATCCTGGCCCCGGCCCGCCGCCCGGTGAAGCTGCCCCCGCAGATCGCCCACGGCGAACTGCTCGGCGGCGTCCTGTTCGACGGCCCCGCGGCCCCGGGCATCGTCGACTTCGTCCCGTACTACCGCCCGGGCGAATGGGGCGCCGCGATCGCCGCCGTCGACGCGCTTTCTTGGGGCGGCGCGACGGCCGCGCTGATCGACCGGTGGGCCCATCTGCCGGAATGGCCGCAACTGCTGCTGCGTGCGGTGCTCTTCCGGTTGGCCGCGAACGCGCTCAATCCGCGTTCGACGGGGGCCGCCTTGGACGGGCTGCGGGCAGCGGCTCGTGAGGTCAGCGCCGTCCTCTGACCGGCACAGACCTCACCGGCTGGCCCGCGCACGGCGGCGAGATATGTCAACTCGTCGAAACATTCGGGAGTTTCCAGGTAACACGGCGTCCTTAGCGTCGGGGTCATCGCCGATCCCGAGGAGTGCCCGTGGCCGTGCCGCCCGTCGACACGCATTGCCCGTACTGCGCGTTGCAGTGCGGGATGCGGCTGGCGGGGTCGCGGGTCGAGCCGCGGGACTTTCCGGTCAATGCCGGGGGACTGTGTCAGAAGGGCTGGACGTCCGGTGACCTGCTGACGTCCGGGCGCAGGCTGACGACGCCGCTCGTCCGGCGGGGTGGGGAGCTGAAGCCCGCGAGCTGGGACGAGGCGCTGGACGTCGTCGCCGGGAAGTTGCGGGGGCTGCGGGAACAGCACGGGGCCGATTCCGTCGCGGTGTTCGGCGGGGGTGGGCTGACCAACGAAAAGGCTTACCAGCTCGGCAAGTTCGCCCGGGTCGCGCTCGGGACCTCGCAGATCGACTACAACGGCCGGTTCTGCATGTCTTCGGCCGCGGCGGCCGGGCTCCAGGCCTTCGGCGCCGACCGCGGGCTGCCGTTTCCGGTCACCGACCTCGGCGGCGCCGACGTGGTGCTGCTGGCCGGAGCCAACCCGGCCGAGACGATGCCGCCGTTCGTGCAGCACTTGCGGGGCGCGGACCTGATCGTGGTCGACCCGCGCCGCACGCCGACCGCCGAGCTGGCCGGACTGCACCTGGCCCCCGCGCCGGGCACGGATCTGGCTCTGGCACTAGGCATCCTGCACGCCGTGGTCGCCGAGGGCCACCTGGACAAGTCCTTTGTGGACCTCAGGACCGCGGGGTTCGACGAGATGTGGCGGATCGCCGCCGCGTGGTGGCCGGAGCGGGCCGAACGCGTCACCGGCGTCTCCGCGGCTGACCAGCGGGCCGCCGCGGCCAAGCTGGCGGGCGCTCGTAATGCGTACGTCCTCACCGCGCGCGGGACCGAACAGCATGCCACGGGCACGGCGAACGTCGGCGGCTGGATCAACCTGGCGCTCGCGCTCGGGCTGCCCGGCCGCGAGGGCTCCGGCTTCGGCTGCCTGACCGGGCAGGGCAACGGCCAGGGCGGCCGGGAGCACGGGCAGAAGGCCGACCAGTTGCCCGGTTACCGCAAGATCACCGACCCTGCCGCCCGCGAGCACGTGGCCGCGGTGTGGGGAGTGACGGCCGACAGCCTGCCCGGGCCGGGACGGTCGGCCACCGAGCTGCTCGAAGCGCTCGGCCACGACGACGGTCCTCGCGCGCTGCTGGTCTTCGGCAGCAACGTGGTGGTGTCCGCGCCGCGCTCGTCGGGCGTCCAAGAACGACTGTCCTCATTGGATCTCCTGGTGGTCGCCGACCTGGTGCTGTCCGAGACGGCCGCGCTGGCGGACGTGGTCCTGCCCGTGACGCAGTGGGCCGAGGAGGACGGCACGCTCACCAGTCTGGAGGGCCGGATCCTGTTGCGCCGCAAGGCACTCGACGCGCCGCCGGAAGTCCGCACCGACCTCGAGGTGATCCACGGCCTCGCCACCCGGCTCGGCCAGCCGGCCGCGCGGTTCCCGGTCGACGCCGAGACCGTCTTCGAGGAGTTGCGCGCCGCGTCTAAGGGTGGCACCGCGGACTACTCCGGCGTCACCTACGAGCGGCTGCGCGCGGGCGAGGCACTGCACTGGCCGGTGCCGGGCGAAAACCACCCCGGCACCCCGCGGATGTTCCTCGACCGGTTCGCACACCCGGACGGACGCGCCCGCTTCGCCGCCGTCGACCACACCGGGCCCGCCGAGTTGCCCGACGCCGACTTCCCGTTGCAGGCCACCACCGGACGGGTGCTCCAGCACTACCAGTCCGGCGCGCAGACCCGGCGGATCACCGAGCTGATGGACGTCGTGCCGGAGATGTTCGTCGAGGTCCACCCGGACACCGCCGCGCGCTCCGGACTGGCCGACGGCGAGCGCGCGCTGGTCCGCTCACGGCGCGGCGAGACCGTGGCGAAGGTGCGTTGTGTCGGCTCACTGCGGCCCGACCTGGTGTTCCTGCCGTTCCACTTCCCGGGTGAGGGTCGCGCGAACCTGCTCACCAACCCCGCGCTCGACCCGGTCAGCCGGATGCCCGAGTTCAAGGTGTGCGCGGTGGCACTGTCCAAGGCGGACACATGAGCGCCCGGCAGGTGGTGATCGCCGGTTACGGCATGGCCGGCGCGCGGCTCGCGGACGAGATCCGGCGACGCGACCCGGCCGGGGAGCGGGTGCGGCTCACCGTGGTCGGCGCCGAACCGCATCCGGCGTATAACCGGGTGCTGCTGTCGTCGGTGGTCGCGGGCGGGCTGAGTGCCGAGATGGTCCGGCTGCACGACGAGGAATGGGCCGCGCGTACGAGCGTCGACCTGCACCTGGACACCTCAGTCACCGCGATCGACCGCAAGAACCGTTGCGTGGAAACAGAAGCCGGCCCGCTGGCTTACGACGCGCTGGTGCTCGCCACGGGCGCGACGCCCTGGCTGCCTCCGGTGGAAGGGCTCGAGCCCGGCCCAGACGTCGTAGCCTTCCGGACGCTCGACGACTGCGCCCGCATCCTCGACGCCGCCCGTCCCGGCGCGCCCGTCGCCGTGCTCGGCGGTGGCCTGCTGGGGCTGGAAGCCGCCCGCGGGCTGGCCGGCCGCGGCGCGAACGTCACCGTGGTGCACCCGCGGCGGCACGTGATGGAACGCCAGCTCGACCCCGGCGCCGGGCGGGTGCTCGCGCGCCGGCTCGCCGAGCTCGGCGTCACGTTCCGCTTCGAGGCGACGGCCGCGCGGTACCTGCCCGGCGACGGGCTGAAGCTCGACGACGGCGCGCTCGTCCCGGCCGACCTCGTGGTGGTCGCCGCCGGCGTCCGGCCGGAAACCGCGCTGGCCGAGGCCGCCGGGCTGGCCGTCGACCGGGGCGTGCTGGTCGACGATCTCTTACGCACCAACGACGGCCGGATCCACGCCCTCGGTGACTGCGCGCGGCACGCGAACGCGCCCGCCGGGCTCGTGCAGCCCGCGTGGGAACAAGCGGCGGTCCTCGCCGACCTGCTCACCGGCGCCGACACCGCCGCCCGCTACCGCGGCACCACCGCGGTCACCCGGCTGAAGGCGCGCGACGTCGACCTCACCGCCGTTGGCGAGACCCACGTGACCAGCGAGGACGACGACGCGGACGTGCTCACGTTCGACGATCCGTCCGGCGGCCGTTACGGCAAGCTGGTGATCCGCGGCAACCGGGTCACCGGCGCGATCCTGCTCGGCCTGCCGGACGCGGCCGCCATCGTCACGCAGTTCCACGACCGCGGTATCCCGCTGCCCGAAGACCGGCTCGCGGTGCTGCTCGGCCGCGCGCTGCCCGCGGGCACCCCGGCCGCCGCGAGCCCGGCCGAGCTGCCTGCTTCGGCGCTGATCTGCCGGTGCAACGCCGTCACCAAAAGCCGGCTTGTCGACGCCTGGCGCGGCGGGGCGACCGACGTCGCCGCGCTGGCTCGCGTCACCCGCGCCACCACCGGCTGCGGCGGCTGCCGGGACACCGTCGGCGCCGTCGCGGATTGGCTTGCCGCGCAATGAAAGCCCCTGCCGACGAAAGAACCGTCAACGAGGAGGACGCCATGACCACCACGGCCCACCGGGGCGCCCGCTGGATCGAGCGCTGGGAGCCCGAGGACGAGGGTTTCTGGGCGGCCACCGGGAAGAAGATCGCCTCCCGCAACCTGTGGTTCTCCGTGTTCGCCGAGCACATCGGGTTCTCGATCTGGACCCTGTGGTCGGTGGTCGTGCTGTTCATGGGCCCGGCGTACGGCTTCTCGGCCGCGGACAAGTTCCTGCTGGTGTCCACGCCGACGCTGGTCGGCGCGCTCATGCGGCTGCCCTACACCTTCGCCGTGGCGCGGTTCGGCGGTCGCAATTGGACGGTCGTCAGCGCGGCCCTGCTGCTGATCCCCACGGTGCTCACCGCGATCGTGCTGCATCCCGGCACGTCACTCGGCACGTTTGTGGTGATGGCCGCGCTGGGCGGGGTCGGCGGCGGCAACTTCGCATCGTCGATGACCAACATCAACACCTTCTACCCCGAGCGGCTCAAGGGCTGGGCACTCGGCCTCAACGCCGGCGGCGGGAACCTCGGCGTGGCGGTGATCCAGCTCGTCGGGCTGCTGGTGATCGCCGTGGCCGGCGCGACCCAACCGCGGCTGGTGCTCTACATCTACATTCCGCTGATCGTGATCGCGGCCGGCTGCGCGGCGCTGTTCATGGACAACCTCGCCACCGTCCGCGGTGACACCAAAGCGATGCGCGAGGTCGTCCGGCACGGCCACACCTGGGTGATGTCGCTGCTGTACGTCGGCACGTTCGGCTCGTTCATCGGGTACAGCTTCGCGTTCGGGCTGGTGCTGCAGAACCAGTTCGGCCGGACGCCGCTGCAGGCCGCCGCGGTGACGTTCCTGGGCCCGCTGCTCGGCTCGCTGTCGCGCCCGCTCGGCGGACGGCTGTCCGACCGGATCGGCGGCGGCCGGGTCACCTTCGTCACGTTCGCCGCGATGGCGGTGGCCACGGCGGTGCTGATCCTGGCCTCGTCGGCGAGGTCGCTGGCCCTGTTCACGGTCGCGTTCATCGTCCTGTTCATCCTGACCGGGGTCGGCAACGGCTCGACGTACAAGATGATCCCGGCGATCTTCCGCGCCAAAGCCCGCGCGGCCATCGACGAGGGCGCCGACGAGACCGCCGAGCTGCTCAAGGCCCGCCGCCTGTCCGGCGCGCTGATCGGGCTGGCCGGGGCGATCGGGGCGCTGGGCGGGCTGTTCATCAACCTCGCCTTCCGCCAGTCCTTCGCCGACGCGCACAGCGGGGTGCCCGCGTTTGTCGCGTTCCTGGTGTTCTACGCGGTGTGCGTGGCCGTCACCTGGGCCGTTTACCTGCGCAAGCCGGTGGCCCAGGTGAAGCCGGCGCTGGCGGGGGTCTGATGCGCACGCTGGTGGTAGCCGGGCACGGCATGGTCGCGCACCGGCTCGTCGAGGCGGTGCGCGCGGCGGATACGGACGGACAGTGGCGGGTGGTCGTGCTCGCCGAGGAGCCGCGGCCGGCGTACGACCGGGTCGCGCTGACGTCCTATGTGGACACGTGGGACCCGGCGGCGCTGGCCCTGCCCGGCTCCGACTACGCCGGTGACGACGCGGTCGAGCTGCGGCTGGGCGACGCGGTGACGTCGGTGGACCGGGCGTCGAAGACCGTCACCACGGCTTCGGGTCATACCCAGCCGTACGACGCGCTGGTGCTGGCCACCGGGTCACGGCCGTTCGTGCCGCCGGTGCCGGGGCGGGACCTGCCGGGCGTGTTCGTCTACCGGACCATCGAAGACCTCGACGCCATCCGGGCGGCCGCTTCCCAGCCCGGCCGGGGACGCCGTTCCGCCGTGGTGATCGGCGGTGGCCTGCTCGGGCTGGAGGCGGCGAAAGCGTTGCGGGACATGGGACTGTCGCCTCACGTGGTCGAGATGGCGCCGCGGCTGATGCCGTTGCAGGTGGACGAGGGTGGCGGCGCGCTGCTGCGTCGGCTGATCGCGCGGCTCGACGTGACCGTCCACACGGGAACGTCCACGGACGTGATCGAGGCGGACGGTCCCCGGCTGCTGGCGAGGCTGGGCAACGGGACCGAGCTGGACGTGGACCTCGTCGTGTTCTCGGCGGGCGTGCGGCCCCGCGACGATCTGGCGCGCGAGTCCGGTCTGGAGGTTGGCGGGCGCGGCGGCGTGCTCGTGGATTCGGCTTGCCGGACCAGCGACCCGGCGGTGTACGCGATCGGCGAGTGCGCGGCGGTCGAGGACCGGGTGTACGGCATCGTCGCGCCGGGGTACGCGATGGCGGAGGTGGTCGCGGCCGGGCTGACCGGTGGCAGCGCGACGTTCCCGGTGCCGGACACCTCGACCAAGCTCAAGCTGATGGGCGTGGACGTCGCGAGTTTCGGCGACGCGCACGCGGCCACCGAGGGCGCGCTGGAGGTCGCGGTCAACGACGCGGTGGCCGGCACGTACAAGAAGCTCGTGGTCACCGACGACGGCAAGACGCTGCTCGGCGGTGTGCTGGTCGGCGACGCGGCGGAGTACAACACGCTGCGCGCACTGGTCGGCAGCCCGCTGCCGGCCGAGCCGGGTGCCTTGCTGGCACCGGCCGGTGGGGCCGCTTCGGTGGGTGTGGACGCGCTGCCGGACGAGGCGTTGATCTGTTCGTGCAACGGCGTTTCCAAGGGCACGCTGACGCGGGCGATCACCTCGGACGGCTGCGATTCGGTCGGCAAGCTGAAGGCGTGCACCCGCGCGGGCACGTCGTGCGGCTCGTGTGTGCCGATGCTGAGCAAACTGCTGAACGCTTGTGGCGTCGAGCAGTCCAAGGCGTTGTGTGAGCACTTCGGACAGTCGCGGGCGGAGATCTTCGAGATCATCCGGGCCACGCGCATGACCACGTTCAGCGAGGTCATCACGCGGTACGGCACGGGCACGGGCTGCGCGGTGTGCAAGCCGGCCGTCGCGTCGATCCTGGCCACGCTCGGCAACGGGCACATTCTCGGCGGCGAGCAGGTCACGCTGCAGGACACCAACGACAAGTTCCTGGCCAACATCCAGCGCAACGGCAGCTACTCCGTGGTGCCGCGGATCCCCGGCGGGGAGATCACCCCGGACAAGCTGATGGTGATCGCCCAGGTGGCGCAGGATTTCGGGCTGTACACCAAGATCACCGGCGGGCAGCGGATCGACCTGCTCGGCGCGACCGTGGACCAGCTGCCGGGGATCTGGCGGCGGCTGGTGGACGCCGGGTTCGAGTCCGGGCACGCGTACGGCAAGGCGTTGCGGACGGTCAAGTCGTGTGTCGGGTCCACCTGGTGCCGCTACGGCGTGCAGGACAGTGTGGCACTGGCGATCGAGTTGGAGCTGCGCTACCGCGGGCTGCGCTCGCCGCACAAGATCAAGTCCGGCGTGTCCGGGTGCGCGCGGGAGTGTGCGGAGGCGCGGAGCAAGGACTTCGGCGTGATCGCCACGGAACACGGCTGGAACCTGTACGTCGGCGGCAACGGCGGGGCCACGCCGCGACATGCCGAGCTTCTGGTGTCCGATGTGGACACCGAGACGCTGATCCGGACGATCGACCGGTTCCTGATGTTCTACGTGCGCACGGCCGACCGGTTGCAGCGCACGGCGCCCTGGATCGAGGAGATGGACGGCGGCCTCGACCACCTGCGCGCGGTGATCGTGGACGACCGGCTCGGCATCTGCGAGGACCTGGACGCGGCGATGGCCAAACACGTCGAGGGTTACACCGACGAATGGCGCGGGGTGCTGGAGGACCCGGAGAAGCTGGCGCGGTTCAGCTCGTTCGTGAACGCGCCGGGCACGCCGGACCCGTCGATCTCGTTCCGCGAGGAGCGCGCGCAGAAGGTGCCCGTGATGCTGGGTGTGCCGGAGGTCAGGCGATGACGGTGTCGATCGAGCGGACCTGGACCGCGGTGTGCCCGGCCTCGGCGGTCCCGGAGTTCTCCGGGGTCGCGGCGCTGGTGGACGGCGAGCAGGTGGCCGTGTTCCATGTGGACGGTTCAAACTGGCACGCACTGTCCAACTGGGACCCGTGCAGCGGGGCAGCGGTGCTCTCGCGTGGAATCGTCGGTGACTCCGGGGGAATCCCGGTGGTCGCGTCGCCGGTGTACAAGGACCGGTTCGAGCTGGCCACGGGACGCTGTCTGGAGCACGAAGGCGTTCAGGTGACGGTGTACTCCGTGCGGGTGCGCTCGGGTGTGGTCGAGGTGGGGTCGTCGTGACGGACGTACGGCCGCTGGCCGGGTTTGTGGTCGGCATCACCGCGGCGCGCCGGGCTGAGGAGCTCGGCGCGCTGTTGGTGCGTAAGGGCGCGGAGATCCGCTACGGGCCGGCGATCCGGATCGTCCCGCTGGCCGACGACTCTGAACTGCACACGGCGACACTGCGGCTGTTGGAGTCCTCTGTGGACGCGGTCGTGGCGACTACCGGCATCGGCTTCCGCGGCTGGGTGGAGGCGGCCGAGGGCTGGGGGCTCGGTGAGGCGCTGCTGGAGTGCCTCTCCCGCTCGTCCCTGCTGGCGCGTGGTCCGAAGGCGACCGGCGCGTTGCGGGCGGCCGGGCTTTCGGAGGACTACTCGCCGGCGTCGGAGAGCAATGCCGAGGTGCTGGAGCACCTGCTGGAGTCCGGTGTGGACGGACGGTCGATCGCGGTGCAGCTGCACGGCGAGCCGCTGCCGTACTTTGTGGACACCCTGCGCGAGGCCGGCGCGGAGGTGATCGAGATCCCGGTGTACCGCTGGGTCGGCCCCGCGGACCCGGGCCCGTTGGACCGGCTGCTGGACGCGGTGCTGGACGGCGCCGTGGACGCGCTGCCGTTCACGAGCGCGCCGGCGGTGGCGTCCGCGCTGGCGATGGCGCGGCGGACCGGGCGGCTGCCCGCGCTGGTGGACGCGCTGTCGACGCGGGTGGTGGTCGCGTGCGTCGGCCCGATCACGGCGGGGCCGCTCGCCGCGCTGGGCGTGCCGACGGTGCAGCCGCAGCGGTCCCGGATCGGCGCGCTGGCCCGGACCACTTCGGAAGCGCTGGTTGCCCGTTCGCCGCGGCTGTGCGCCGCCGGGCACGCTATCGAACTACGCGGCCAAGCGGCCATTGTGGACGGTGAATGGTGTGACGTCGCCCCGGCTCCGATGGCGCTGTTGCGTGCGCTGGCCCGTTCGCCGGGCCGGGTCGTCTCGCGGCGTGAGCTGACTTCGGCGTTGCCTGGTGGCGGTGAGGAGCATGCGGTGGAGACGGCGATCGGGCGCCTGCGCACGTCGCTGGGTGGTGGTGGGGTGGTGCAGACGGTGGTGAAGCGCGGGTACCGCTTGGCGGTGGACTCGTGAGTGTTTATGCCGGTTAGAACCGTCATAGGCACTCACAAGCTTTTAAGCCCAGGTCACGGTGTGCGTGTCGTAGCCGCGTGCGGTGGCCACGCGTGCCGCTTCGTCCTCGGCGGCCGTGCGGTCCGCGCGCTGGAGCGGCGTGAACGGAGCGATCGTCAGGGTCAACCGCTTGCCGCTCGCCTTCGCGCGCCAGGTGCCCAGCAGCTCACCGTCGACGAGCAGGGCGCCGGGGCTGCCGAGGATTTTCCAGACCTCCTTGGCGTACGCCTTGTCCGGGACCAGCACGGACTTGTCGCGCGCCTGCGTGAACGGGTCCCACGGCGGCAACAGCCGGACCAGCGACGGCGACGGCGGGTTCTCCAGCGCGGCGACCCGGTCCGCGGGCAGGGAGGCGCGGCGGCCGTCCACCCGGACCTCGACCAGGTCGTCGGGCCAGGTCTGCTTGAGCACGCTCTTCGCCGTGCCCGCGAAACCGGCGGCGTCGCCCTGGGTCGCGGGGCCGTTCAGGCGCAGGTACCGCTCCAGGACGCGGGACGCGGCGGCCGGGTCCGGGCGCGTCGAGACCCGTCCGCGGTCCTCCAGCGGTGCCAACGTCGCGGGGGACTGGTCGGCCTCCAGGCGGAGGCCGCCGTGCAGTGCGGCGACCCGCATGAGCTGCTCGTAGACGTGCGTGGCCTGACAGCCCCGGCACGCGTACGAGAACGAGTCCGGCAGCAGCTTCGTCACCGCGGTGCTCGCGGCGCCCTTGGACATCGTCTTCGTCACGACCTTGCGCAGCGCCCGCGCGGTGGTGAAGAGAACGTCCACTGCGGACAGTCCGGTGGCCTGTAGTTCCTTCTGCTGCCACAACATCCGGGCCAGCGCGTCCGCCTCGTCCAGCGGGACCAGCGACGCGACCAGCTCCGGCAGGTCCGCGCGCCGGTGGAAGTGCGGTGCGCCGCGGTGCGACCACACCAGCGTCAGGCGGGGGTCTTCGGCCAGCGTCGTGGGGACCACCGGCCCGGCCGAACGCGCGGCGAGGCCGAGCAACGCCGTGTCACGCATGCTGTCCTGGAGCCCGAGGTCGAACACGGCCAGCTCGAGCGGGTCCGCCGAGCCGCGGTGCAGGCCGTGTTCGGCGATCCGGTACGCCATGACCTGCTGGCGTGACACGTCGAGCACTTCGGGCCCCTTTCGCTCAGAGCCGGTAGTCGAAGGTGTAGGACATGGCCGGCTCACCCATCACGCCGTCCACCGAGCCCGTGCCGGTGAGCCCGGCCAGCTCCCCGGTCGCGGAGCCGGGCACGACCTCGAACTTCGACTGGATGCCCTTCGGGTCGAAGCCGACCTCGTGCCGCACGACAAAGGTGCCGCGACGGCCATCCACGGTGCCGTCGAAGCGCTCGTAGCCGGGCGACGTGGTGTCGCCGCCGTCGTAGCCCTCACCCGCGTAGTACAGCAGGTAATCGCAGATCGACTCGGCTTCGATCACGCCGGTGTACGCCATCGTGGCGTGCGCGTACGCCACCCGCGGCTGCCCTTCGGCGCCGCTGGCCAGGTGCTCTTCCCAGTTCTTCATGGTGAATGTGCTCATGGAAGACACTCAATCAGCCATACCTGTCAACTTGTGTCAGGTATTTCGGTCATACTCGAATCATGCGCGCCAGCCGGCTCCTGTCCGTCCTCCTGCTGCTGCAGAACCGCGGCCGGATGACGGCCGACGAGCTGGCGGCCGAGCTGGAGGTGTCCGTGCGCACCGTGTACCGCGACATCGACGCGCTGTCGGCGTCCGGCGTCCCGGTGTACGCGGACCGCGGCCGCACCGGCGGCTACCAGCTCGTCGACGGTTATCGCACGCGCCTGACCGGGATGACCGAGGAGGAGGCGCAGTCCCTCTCGCTCGCCGGGCTGCCGGGGGCGGCCGCCGAGCTGGGGCTCGGCACGGTGCTCGCGGCGGCCCAGCTCAAGCTGCACGCGGCGCTGCCGAAGGAGCTGCGCAGCCGCGCGGGACGCGTCGCCGAACGCTTCTACCTGGACGTGCCCGGCTGGCACCGCGGCATCGAAAGCCTGCCGCACCTTTCGGCCGTCGCGGACGCGGTGTGGTCGGCGCACCGCATCCGGATCCGGTACGAGCGCTGGGGCCGTCAGGTGGTCGAGCGGGAGCTGGAGCCGCTGGGCCTGATCCTCAAGGGCGGCAACTGGTATCTCGCCGGCCGGTGCGACGGCGCCGACCGCACGTACCGCGTTTCCCGCGTCCAGGAGCTGGAGGATCTCGGCGAGCCGTTCGAGCGGCCGCCGGACTTCGACCTCGCGGCGTACTGGCAGGAATGGTCGGCGCAGTTCGAAAAGCGTATGTATCCGACGGCCGCGAAGGTGCGGCTTTCGTCGCGCGCGCAGGCTCTCGTACCGTTCTACTTGGGCAGTGTCGGCGCGCGGGCGCTGCGCTCGGCCGTCGACGGCGGCGCGGAACCCGACGAAGACGGCTGGCTCACCATGGAGCTGCCGGTCGAGTCGGGGGAGCCCGCGATCGGCGAGCTGCTGCGGTTCGGGCCGCATCTGGAAGTGCTCGAACCGGCGGACCTGCGGGCGCGGCTCGCGAAGGCGATCGAGGAGATGGGCGCGGTGTATGGGTGAGCTGGACGGGGTCCGGATCGGGGTCACGGCCGAGCGGCGGGCCGACGACCTGATCGGGGCCCTGACCAGGGCCGGCGCCGAGGTCCGGCACGCGCCCACGATCACCATCGTCGATCTGCCCGACGACCCGCAGTTGCGCGACGGCACGGGCGAGGTGCTGGCCGAGCCGGTCGACTTCACCGCCGTGACCACCGGCGCGGGCTTCCGCGGCTGGCTCTCGGCGGCCGAGGGCTGGGGCTTGCGCCAGCCGTTGCTGGACGCCTTCAGCGCGTCACGGATCTTCGCGCGCGGCCCGAAAGCGGTCGGCGCGCTGCGGGGCGCCGGGCTGCGCGAGGAGTTCTCGGCGCCGGGGGAGAGCAACGCGGAACTGTTCGGCAGCTTGGTGGACGCGGGGGTCGCGGGCGCGCGCGTCGCCATCCAGCTGCACGGCACGCCGCTGCCGGAGTACACGAAGCTGCTCACCGACGCGGGCGCGTCGCTGGTCACCGTGCAGCCCTACCGGTGGCACTCGCCGCCCAACACCAAGCCGGTTTTCTCGCTGATCCACGACGTGCTGTCCGGCGAGGTCGAGGCCATCGCCTTCACCAGCGCCCCGGCGGCGACGAACTTCCTCGCGCTGGCCGGCGAGTATGGCCGTGGCGCTGAGCTGCTGGAGGTTCTGCGGCGCGGTGACGTGGTGTGCGCCTGTGTCGGGCCGGTTACTGCGGCGCCCTTGGAGGACGCCGGCGTCCGGACTGTGCAGCCGGAACGTCAGCGTCTTGGGGCGTTGGTGAAGTTGCTGGTTACGAGGCTGGGGCGGGAAAGCTGAGGTTCAGCTGCTCGCCGCAGCCTGGGCGCTCGCCGCGGTTCGCTTGCGGCGCCAGGTCAGCAGGACCGCGGCCAGGGCGAACAGCTGGAGTTCGGTGGCGAGGCCGGGCAGGTCGGCGGTAGCCCCGGCGCCGCCCATGCCGTCGCGGCGGAGGGTGCCGGTCGGGCTGCCGTCCGGGGCGAGCATCGAATACTCGCGGCTGCCCAAGGAGTTCGCGCGGAACCGGATGTCCTGGCCCGAGGCGTGCAGAGTCCAGTGGCGGCGTACGCGGTCGGTGCTCGCCAGGACCTCGTCGTTCTCGGCGAGCAGCTCGTAAACGCCGCTGAAACGGTGCCGGCGCACGCGGTAGCCGGTGCCGTCGAGGCTGAACTCGGCCTCGACGCGCCCGCGTTTCAGCACCAGTTCCGGCAGCTGCTGCCCGTCGTCGGTGACCTCGTACTGGTGGCCCAGCAGATGGGTCCGCTTCGCTTGCACCATGCCCATGAGGATTCCCCGAACTCCTGATCTCCATGCACTCTCGATTCGAGAGTATCCTCAGGCGCTCTCGGCCACGTTCGCGCGGCCCACGGCTTCCTCGCTCATCCCTTGACGCCAGTACCCGGTGAAGCAGATCGCGCGCTTGTCGAAGCCGCGCTCGCGCACCAGGTGACGGCGGACCTGCTTCACCACTCCCGCCTCGCCGGAAACCCAGGCGTACGGCACGCCGCCGGGGAGGTCGGCGGCGCGGACGGCGTCCAGGAGGGCCTCGCCGTGGCGGCGGCCGCTGTTGATGATCCAGTGCAGCTCGACCGCGCCGCGCGTCTCGAATGCTTGGCGTTCCTGACGATCCGGGACCTCGACGTACACGACCGCGCGCGTCGAGGCCGGCAGCGACTCGAGGATCGCGCCGATGGCGGGCAACGCCGTCAGGTCACCGACCAGCAGCTGCCAGCCGGTGTCCGCCGGCACGTCGTACAGGCCGTGGGGGCCGAGGAACGCGACCGCGTCGCCCACGCCGGCCTGCGCCGCCCACCCGGAAGCCTGGCCGCCGTCGTCCTCGTGCAGCACGAAATCGACGTCCACCTCGCCGGTGCCGGGGCGGGCGGCGCGCACGGTGTACGTGCGCATCGGCGGCCGCACGTCGTCCGGCATCGCCAGGTAGCTGCCGCGGTACCAGGACGCCACCTCGCCGTTCACCGGCGGCGGCAGCCGGGGCTCGGCTTCGCCGGGGAGCGGGAAGAAGACCTTCAGGTAGCCGTCAGGCGCGACCGGCCCGGCGGCGGCGAGGCTCGGCGCGGCGAACGTGATCCTGGCCATGCGCGGCGTCAGCCGGCGGACCGCGGTGACCCGGCCGCGGTGGTAGTTCAAGCTAATCATTAGGCCAGGCTAACCTACTCTGCTGTCCGGTTGCTGATCTGACGGCAGCTACGCGCATAGGGCTCAGCGAGCGGGCCGGTTGCAGACCGTATCCGCCTACTTTCGGTCAGATCAGCAAAACAACCCGTCCGGGCCGTCCTCCTCGACCACACCGTCCGGGCGCCAGCGGTACTTGCGCAGGTCGACGCGCTGACCGTCGGCGAGCACGCCCTCGCCGCGCAGGCGCTCCAGCTGCTCGTGCGCCAGATGGGGCGCCGGGGTGCCGTTCGCGCGCAGGATCCGTTGCCACGGCAGGTCGTGGCCGTCTTCGGCGAGGACCCGGCCGACCAGCCGGGGCGAGGGCGCGCCCGACAGCGTCGCGATGTCCCCGTATGTCGCGACGGTCCCCGCGGGCACGTCGGCGATGACCGCGCGGATCCGCTCGTGCAGTTCGTCGTCCATGACCACGCACTCTGTCGGATCGCACTTTGCCGCACCACACCGGCGCTCTGTCGGACAACACCGTGCCGCACCGGACCGCCAAGTGCGTGCCGGTGCGCCACCCCGGTCGGTCGGCGTGGTTCCATCGCTGGTGTGAACGGGCGGAGAACGGCGCAGGGGCAGGCGCGGCTGGTGCGCCCGCCGGTCGTCGGCGCGCCTTCGTTCACCTGGGACGCGGGCGCGCGAAAGGTCCTCTCGGCCCCGGCCGGTTTCGTGCGGGTGCTCGGCGGGCCGGGCACCGGGAAGACCTCGCTGCTCGCTTCCGCGGCGGCGCGGCGCATCGCCGACGGCGCGGACCCCGAGAGCGTGCTCGTGCTGACCACTTCGCGTAAGGCCGCGGACACGCTGCGGGCCGACATCACCCGGCGCCTCACCGCCGACCCCGACCAGGCGTCGCCGTTGCCGCGCACGGTGAGTGAACCGCTGGTGCGCACAGTGCACTCGTACGCGTTCTCCCTGCTACGCCTGGAGGCGCGCGCCGAAGAGCTGCCCGCGCCCCGCCTGCTGGCCGGCGCCGAGCAGGACGTCGTCGTGCGCGAGCTGCTCGAAGGAGACCTGGAATCGGGCGCGCTCGACTGGCCCGAGCAGCTGCGCCCGGCGCTGGTCGTGCCCGGGTTCGCCGAGGAGCTGCGCGACCTGCTGATGCGCGCGGCCGAACGCGGCCTCGGCCCCGAAGACCTCGAAGAGCTGGGAGGCCGCAAGGACCGTGAGGAGTGGGTGGCCGCCGGGCGGTTCTGGGCGCAGTACGAGGAGGTCACGCAGCTGCAGGGAGTGGGCGGCAACGCGCTCGGCGTCCGCAGCGCGCCGGCGCTCGACGCGGCCGAGCTGGTCACGTCCGCGCTGCTCGCGCTTGAGGACGACGACGAGCTGCGAGACCGTGAGCGCGCCCGCGTGCGGCACTTGTTCGTCGACGACGCGCACCACCTCGACCCGCTGCAGAGCCAGCTGATCCGGCTGATCGGGCACACCGCGGCCGAGTTCGTGGTGGCCGGGGACCCGGACCAGTCCGTGTTCTCCTTCCGCGGCGCCGACCCGAGCCTTTTCGCCGACGCGGACACCGACGGGGACCGGACGGTCATGTTGACCACCTCGCACCGGCTCGCCCCGACCGTGCGCGAGGCCGTGAACAGGCTCGGCGCCACGCTGCCCGGTGCGTCCCAGCATCGGAAACTCGTGACACCGCAAGGAAAACGCGGTGGCAAGGTGCGCGTGCGGCTGATGCCGACGCCGGCCGCGGAGGCCAGCTGGATCGCCGACCAGCTCCGCCGCGCCCACCTCGTCGACGGGGTGCCGTGGACCGAGATGGCCGTGCTGGTGCGCTCGCCCGCGCGGACTTTCCTGGTGCTGCAACGGGCTCTGCGTGCCGCGGGGGTGCCGATCGGCTCGGCGACCGAGGAGCTGCCGCTGGCCCGGCACTCCGCCGTGCGGCCCTTGCTGGCCGTGCTGCGGATCGCCGCCGAGCCGGAGCTGCTGGACGTCGACCTCGCCGAAATGCTGCTCTCGTCCGCGCTCGGCGGTGCGGACCCGCTGGCGCTGCGGCGGCTGCGACGCGGCCTACGCCGGCTGGAGCTGGCCGGCGGCGGGCAGCGCTCCAGCGACGAACTGCTCGTGGAAGCCTTGCGCGGCGGCGACATCCTGGCCGGGCTCGCCGACGCGGAGGCGCTGCCCGTACGCCGGGTCGGCTCGCTGCTGAGCGTCACGAACCAGGCGGTGCAACGCGGCGACGGCGTCGAGCAGGTGCTGTGGGAGCTGTGGCAGGCCAGCGGTCTGCAGGAACGGTTGCTGCGCATGGTCGAGCGCGGCGGTTCGCTGGGCGCGCAGGCCGACCGCGACCTCGACGCCGTGGTCGCGCTGTTCGACTCGGCCGGTCGGTATGTCGACCGGCTGCCGCGGGCGAGCGTCGCGGCGTTCGCCGACTACCTGTCCTCACAGAACATCGCGGGTGACACGCTCGCGCCCGCCGCGATCCCGGGCGACGGCGTCTCGCTGCTCACCGCGCACGCCTCGGCCGGTCGCGAGTGGACAGTGGTCGCGGTCGCCGGTGTGCAGGAGGGCGCGTGGCCGGACCTGCGGTTGCGCGGATCCCTGCTGGGCGTGGAACGGCTCGTCGACCTGCTGTCCGGAGTGGACGACAACGACAAGGTCTCCGCCATCGCGCCGATCCTCGCCGAGGAGCGGCGGCTGTTCTACCTGGCCGCCAGCCGCGCGCGCCGGACGCTGCTGGTCACCGCGGTCGCGGGGGAGGACGAGCAGCCCTCGCGCTTCCTCGACGACCTGGAGGAGAACGGCGCCGACGACGGCGCGCTCGACTCGCGGATGAAGCCGGCCGGCCGCTCGCTGGTGCTGGCCGAGCTGGTCGGCGAGCTGCGCGAGGTGGTCTGCGACGACAAGTCGGAACCCGGCCGCCGGGCCCGCGCGGCCAAGCAGCTGGCGCGGCTGGCGAACGCCGGGGTGCCCGGCGCGCACCCGAGCACCTGGTACGGCCTGCTGCCGCCGTCCACCGACCGGCCGGTGCACGGGCCCGGCGACCTGATGCGGATCTCACCGTCCACAGTGGAAATCCTGGTGAAGTGCCCGCTGCGCTGGCTGATCGAGCGCCACGGCGGCAGCGACCCGGCGCAGCTCGCCGCCGTCACCGGCACGCTGGTGCACGGCCTCGCGCAGGCCGTCGCGGGCGGCAGCACCGAGGACCAGATCCAGGCGGCGCTCGACGACGCGTGGGTGCGCGTGGACGCCGGCGCCCCGTGGTTCTCCCGCCGCGAGCGCGGCCGGGTGGAGAAGATGCTGCGCAACTTCGTCACCTGGCTGGAGACCAGCCGCCGGGAGCTGATCGAGGCCGGGGTCGAGCAGGACATCGAGGTCGAGCTGCCGATGGGCGACGACGAGGTGCGGGTGATGCTGCGCGGGCGCGTCGACCGGGTCGAGCTGGACAAGGACGGCCGGCCGGTGATCGTCGACATCAAGACCGGCAAGGTGCCCGTGTCCGCCGCCGACGCCGAGCAGCACCCGCAGCTCGCCGCGTACCAGCTGGCTGTGCTGCTCGGCGCGATCGAAGGCAAGAACACGCCCGGCGGCGCGCGGCTGGTGTACGTCGCGAAGTCCAACAAGCAGACCGGCTCGACCCAGCGCGACCAGCTGCCGCTCGACGAGGACGGCGGCAAGCAGTGGCTCGAGCTGGTGCGCTCGGCGGCGAACGCCGCGGCCGGGCCGGACTACCAGGCCAGCGAGAACCCGGACTGCGACCGCTGCCCGGCGCGCGGCTGCTGCCCGCTGCGCCCGGAGGGCCGGCAGGTGACCGGACCGTGAGCCCATTGCTTATTGCGAACCCGGTGGAGCCGGCGGAAATCGCCGACGCGCTGGGCCTGCACCGTCCGACGCCGGAGCAGGCGACCGTGATCGCGTCGCCGGTGGAGCCGTCGCTGGTGGTCGCGGGCGCCGGCGCGGGCAAGACCGAGACGATGGCCGCGCGGGTGGTCTGGCTGGTGACCAACGGGATCGTCAGCCCGGAACGCGTGCTGGGCCTGACGTTCACGCGCAAGGCCGCGCGGCAGCTCGGCGAGCGCGTGCGGGCGCGGCTGCGGCGGCTGGCCGGGTCCGGGCTGCTGGAACGGCTCGACCCGACGGGCGGGCTGCGCGCCACCGTCGTCGCCGGTGAGCCGACGGTGCTGACCTACCACGCGTACGCGGGCCGCCTGCTGAGCGAGCACGGGCTGCGGCTGCCGGTGCAGCCCGGCGTGCGGCTGCTTTCGGAGACGTCCTCGTGGCAGCTGGCCCATCGGGTTGTGTCTACATGGGACAACGACCTGGAGACCGACCGGGTGCCCTCCTCGGTCACCGCGCAGCTGCTCGCGCTGGCCGGGGAGCTGGGCGAGCACCTGGTGTCCACCGAGCGGCTGGGCGAGTACACCTCGTGGCTGTGCGAGGTGATCGAGAACGCGCCGCGCGCGAAGGGCCAGCGGGCCTCGCTGCCGGTGAAGCTCATGGAAGTCATGGCGGCGCAACGGTTCCGTCTCGAGCTGCTGCCGCTCGTCGAGGCGTACCACCGGCGTAAACGGGCCGAAGGCGCGCTCGACTTCGCCGACCAGATGTCCCTGGCGGCGCAGCTCGCCGACCACTACCCGGCGGTGGTGACCGGCGAGCGGGAGCGGTACGGCGCCGTGCTGCTCGACGAGTACCAGGACACCGGCCACGCCCAGCGCGTGCTGCTGCGGTCGTTGTTCGGCGGCGGTGGGCACCAGCCGATGCCGGTCACCGCGGTCGGCGACCCGGCGCAGGCGATCTACGGCTGGCGCGGGGCGAGCGCGGCCAACCTGCCGCGGTTCACCACGGACTTTCCCCGGCACAGCGGGGAAAGACTGGAGCCCGCGCACGAATTCGGGCTGCTGACCAGCTTCCGGAACCCGCCCGAGATCCTGGAGCTGGCCAACGCCGTGGCCGAGCCGCTACGGGCGCGCGGGCTGGGCGTGGAACGGCTGCGGGCACGCGAGGGCGCCGGGCCGGCGGACATCGCCGTCTCGCTGCAGCCGGACGTGCGCGCCGAACGCGAGTGGGTCGCGGACGCGCTGGCCCGCCGCTGGTTCGCGGAAAAAGAGGAGTCCGGCAAGCCGCCGACGGCCGCGGTGCTGGTGCGCCGCCGCGCGGACATGGCGCCGATCGCGAGCGAGCTGCGGATGCGCGGGCTGCCCGTGGAGGTCGTCGGCCTCGGCGGGCTGCTGGACGAGCCGGAGGTCGCCGACCTGGTCAGCACGCTCCGGGTGCTGGCCGACCCGCTCGCGGGCAGCGCCGCCGCCCGGCTGCTGACCGGTGCGCGCTGGCGGCTCGCGGCGGCGGACCTCGCGGCGTTGTGGCGGCGGGCCAATGAGCTTTCGTCGCCGGTGCCGTCCGGTGGCTCCGGTTCCGGCGAAGAGCCGACGCTGGTCATGGAACGCGCCGAGCAGGCGGGTCTGATCGACGCCGTCGACGAACCGGGCTCACCCGAGCGTTACTCCGAGGACGGGTATCGGCGGATCCGGCGCGTCGGTGCCGAGCTGGCGGCCTTGCGACGGCGGCTGGACCAGTCGCTGCCCGAGCTGGTGGCCGACGTCGAGCGGACGCTGCTGCTGGACGTCGAGTCGCTGGCCCGGCCGGGCTCGGCGGGGCGGGCGCACCTGGACGCGTTCGCCGAGGTCGTCACCGACTACGCGGAGACGGCGCCGACCGCCACCCTGCTGTCCTTTGTGGACTACCTGAACACGGCCGCGCACGCGGAGGACGGCCTGACGCCCGGCGAGGTCGAGGTGGCGCCGGACCGCGTGCAGGTGCTCACCGTCCACTCGGCGAAGGGGCTGGAGTGGGAGGTCGTCGCCGTTCCGCACCTGGTGGCCGACGTGTTCCCGAGCAAACGGCGCTCGTCCTCCTGGCTGCGGACCTCGACGGCGCTGCCCGCGATCCTGCGCGGCGACTCGGCGGACCTGCCGGAGCTGCGCGTCTCGGAAGGCTTTGACCGCAAGGAAGTCCAGGAAGCGCTTGAGCTGCACGAGGAGGGCTTCGCCGAGCGGGAGGCCGACGAGGAGCGGCGGCTCTGTTATGTCGCGCTGACTCGCTCCGAGCGCGCGCTGATCGTTTCCGGGCATTGGTGGAACGAGAGCAGTACCCGGCCCAAGGGGCCTTCGGTGTTCCTGACCGACATCGCGGAGGTGTTGCGCGCTGCCGACCCGCCGATCGGCTCGCTCGCGTCGTGGGCCGAGGAGCCGGCCGCGGACGAGGAGAACCCGCTGGTCGCGGACTCCCGGACCGGCCGCTGGCCGCTGGACCCGCTGGGCGACCGGCGGACCGGGGTGTCGACGGGGGTGGAGCTGGTCTTCGCGGAGATGGCCGCCGCGCCGCCGGAGCCGGACCCGGCCGCTCCCGTCGAGAAGGTCGAAACCCCGGTTGAAACGGCGGCGGACTCGGATGAAGAGTGGCCGCTGCCGCCAGAACCAGAGGAATTCGAGGACTCCTTCGCCGACGAGGAACCGTTCGAAGAGTCCGAAGAGGACCCTTCCGACGAGGTCGACCCGGAGGACCCGGACGGCTGGGCTTCGGACACCGACGTCCTGCTCGCCGAGCGCGCGCGGGCCCGGGCCACCGTGGACCGCGTGGTGCTCCCGTCGCAGCTGTCGGTGAGCCAGCTGGTGGAGCTGGCGGCCGACGCGGACGGGCTCGCGCAACGGCTGCGTCGCCCGCTTCCGTTGCCGCCCAACAGTTTCGCGCGCCGCGGCACGGCCTTCCACGGCTGGCTGGAGCAGCGCTTCTCCGGCGACCGACTGCTGGAGATCGACGACCTGCCCGGCGCCGCCGACTTCGGCGAGGCCCCGGACAGCGACTTCGAGGAGTTGCAGGAAGCCTTCGAACGCAGCGAGTGGGCCGAGCGCGTACCGCTGGCCGTCGAGATCCCGTTCTCGGCCGACGTCGAGGGCATCACCGTCCGCGGCCGGATGGACGCCGTGTATGCCGACGCCGACGGCGGGTGGACTGTGGTCGACTGGAAGACCGGCGGCGTGCCGTCCGCCGAGCGGCTGCCCGCGCTCGCCGTGCAGCTGGCCGCATACCGGCTCGCCTGGGCGGCGCTCAAGGGCGTGCCGGTCGAACGCGTGCGCGCGGCGTTCCACTACGTCCGCCCCGGCCACACGCTGCGCCCGGCGGACCTGCTGGACGCGGAAGGCCTGCGTGACCTGCTGCGAAACGTGCCCTCGGAGTAGCCCGCAGGCTTATCCTGGCGGCGTGATCAATGGTGGGCACGTCATCGTCTACAGCCGCGACGCGGAAGCGGACCGGGCCTTCTTCCGGGACGTGCTGGAGTTCCCGCATGTCGACGCGGGCGGCGGCTGGCTGATCTTCAAGCTTCCGCCGAGCGAGGTCGCGGTGCATCCCGCGGAGGGCCCGGAGACGCACGAGTTCTACCTGATGTGCGACGACGTAGACGCGACCGTGGCCGATTTGAGCGCGAAAGGCGTCGAGTTCACGCAGCCGGTCACCAACGCGGGCTGGGGACGGCTGACCAGGTTGCGCCTGCCGGGTGGCGGCGAGGTGGGCCTGTACGAACCCCGCCACGAGCGCGCCACGGAGCTGTAAAGGCGTCCAGCCACAACGAGTTCGGGCTCAGCCGCGGTCGCGGACCGTCAGCGCCCACCGGACCAGCGGCCACTGCACCGGCAGCCGCAGCCAGGCGATGGCGCGGTCGCGGGCCGGGCGGCCGAGCCGCTGGCAGTCGAGCGCCATCTTCACGTTGCCCGGGAACACCCCGACGAACAGCAGCGCCGCCGCGAGCCCGCCGAGCCGCCGGGTGCGCGGAGCGACGATGCTCGCCGCCACGCCCAGCTCGGCGACCCCTGAGCCGTACGTCCAGGCGCGGCGCGAGCCCGGCAGCTCCTTCGGGACCAGCGCGTCGAACGGCTTCGGGCGCAGGAAGTGCAGGGCGCCGGACGTCGCGAGCAGGCCGGCGAGGAGGTAGGCGGCCCGCTGTGAACCACGGGAGTCGGGCATGTGCTCACCCTGCCACAGCGACGGGTGTGCAGCGGGTGACCTTGAGCTAGGCTCCCCGACGTGAGTGACGCCGAACACCCGCGGGGAGCCGGTGCATGAAGGCCCTCAAACGGCTACCGCTGAACGTCCGGCTGAACGACCGCCCCGATCACGAGCTCGTCGGCGTGATCCGGATGCCGGAACTGACCGTCAGCCCGATGCGCTCGATCGTCAAGCGGGTCATCGGCGCGCTGCTGGCGCTGCTGGCGACGGTGCTGATCGTGTACGCCGACCGCGGCGGCTACCGCGACGTCAACGGGGACGGCGTCTCGTTCCTGGACGCCATCTACTACTCCACCGTCTCGCTTTCGACCACCGGCTACGGCGACATCGCGCCGGCCTCGGCGACGGCGCGGCTGGTCAACATCGTGATCATCACCCCGCTGCGGGTGCTGTTCCTCATCGTCCTCGTCGGCACCACGCTGGAAGTGCTCACCGAGCGCTCCCGGCAGGCATTCAAGATCCAGAAGTGGAGGACGAAGGTGCGCGACCACACCGTCGTCGTCGGGTTCGGCACCAAGGGCCGGTCGGCCGTCAACGCGCTGCTCGGCGACGAGGAGGTCCAGCCGAGCCGGATCGTGGTGGTCGACACCGACCAGCAGGCGCTGGACGCGGCGAGCGCCCTCGGCCTGGTCACCGTGCACGGCTCCGCGACCCGCGCGGACGTGCTGCGGGTGGCGGGCGTGCAGCACGCGCGGGCCGTGGTGGTCGCGCCGAACCGTGACGACACCGCCGTGCTCGTCACGCTGACCGCGCGTGAACTGGCGCCGAAGTCGCACATCGTGGCGTCGGTGCGGGAGGCGGAGAACGTCCACCTGCTCAAGCAGTCCGGGGCCAGCCAGGTGGTGGTGTCCAGCGAGACCGCGGGACGGCTGCTCGGCCTGGCCACGTCCACCCCGCTGGTGGTGGACATGGTCGAAGACCTGCTGACACCGGAATCGGGCCTGGCCATCGCGGAGCGCGCGGTGGAGCCGTCCGAGGAGGGCGGCTCGCCGCGGCACCTGCCGGACATCGTGCTCGGCGTGGTCCGCGACGGCGTGCTCTACCGCGTGGACGCCCCGCAGTCCGACGCCATCGAGCCCGGCGACAGGCTGCTGTACGTCAAGAAGGTCACCCAGTCCGACAAGGTCGAACGCTAAGGTCCGCAGGCCCGCGCGGGGTCACCCGGGGCCAGGCGTCACCTTCACTGGGTTTTGCCCGGGGTATCTGGAACCATGGCGGCGTGCTGTCTTCCGACCCGGCGAGAAAGACCTCCCTGCAGCGGTGGCTGCAGGTGGGCATCCCCACGGCCGCCGGTGTGCTCGTGGTCGTGCTGGCCTGGTTCGCCGGGCCCGGCCTGTTCGGCATCACCGTCAACGACGGGGGAGTGCCCACCCCGGCGGAGGTCACCAAGCCGGCGGCCTGCTCGGCCGCGAACCCGGTGGAGACGGTCAAGTTCACCCTCGGCGGCAAGCCGCGCGAGGGCACGTTGAACGCCTGCGGTCACGCCCAGGGCGACCACGTCGAGGTCGGCGTCCCCTCGGACGCCCCCGCCGACGGCCCGATCACCCTCCGCGCGTCCGACACCTCGGCCGGCGCCCAGGACCTGCGCGGCCCGATCGCGCTGGTGCTGCTGGTTTTCGCCTGCTTCGCGGGCGGGATGTACGCGTTCCTGGTGATCAAGGGACCCGGCCGGCTGGCCCTGCTCAGCTGACCTGCCCGCTCGCTCGCCCGGCTGCCCGGCCGGTTCGGTTGCGCCCCAATGTGGCGTTGGTTGCGTTCAACGCACCCAATGTGGCATTGGGGCGTTTGGGCCGGAGGCCGGGGCGGGCGCGGGCGGGCGAGCGAGCGGGGCGGCGTCGCTCAGCTGACTTCGGAGGCCGGGGCCGCGAAGGTGTTGCAGTCGGCGATCCGGTTGCTGCGCGCGCCGGCCCGCCACCACTGCGCGTAGTGGGCGTTGGTGCCGTGGTCGTGGCTGTGCGAGGTGTTGTCGCCGCGGGTTTCCTGGTCGTTCCAGGCCTTGTTGTACATGTCGCGGGTGACGGTGCCGCCCTGGTCGACGTGCGCGCCGAGGAACATGCCCGAGAAGCACTGGGCCTGCAGCTCCTTGCGGCGCGACATGTCCAGGCCGTCCGGGCTGTTCTGGCCGGCCGCGTAGATCTTCTGCCACGCGGCGTCCATGATCCCGGCGACCTCCTGCACGTGGTGGCCGTACTCGTGCGCGAACAGCGCCAGGTAGACGCCCGGGTTGTTGCCGTACTGGTCGGTCTGCAGGCCCTTGAACGGCACGTACAGGTTGTTCTCGCAGTAGTACGCGGCGGTCGCGATGCCGACCTGGATGGTGCCGCACTCGGTCTCGAAGCTCGGCCCGGTCGGGAAGTGCAGCGCGGGCGAGGTGAACGGCAGGTTGTAGGCCTGGAGGAACGGGCCCCACGCGGCGTCCAGGCACTTGCTGGCCGCGGTGAAGAACGCCTCGGCGCCGTCCTGCGTGCTCACCCACGGCGGCAGGTTGCAGACGCGGTTCTGCAGGCCCGCGTTCGGGTCCTGGAGGATCGGGTGATCGGCGAGCTTCAGGATCTTCTGCGGGCCGGTCGAGCTCGGCGCGCTGCTGGGCGCGTCCGAGGTCGACGGCTCGGACGAGGGGGTCGACGAGCCGTTGTTCGGCGGCAGCTCGAACGGGCTGCTCGGCGCGGGCGTCGGGGTGTTCTGGTAGCCGGCGTTGGTGACGCCGGAGCCGGACCCGTTCAGCGCGACGATCCCCACCACGCCCAGCACCAGCACGACCACCGCGCCGAGGCACAGTCCGATGATCAGGCCGGTCGAGCGCCGCTTCGGCGGCGGGAAGTTGTGCTGCTGCTGACCCCACGGCCCCTGCGGGGGCGGGCCCTGGTTGTACGAGCCGGGCTGTCCCTGCGGGGCGCCCTGGTACGGCTGGCCCGGGTACTGCTGACCGGCGTACGGCTGCTGACCGGAGTACTGCCGGCCCTGGTACGGCGGCCCCTGAGGCGGCTGGACCGGCCCCTGGCCCGGTACCGGAGGCGGTTGAACGGTCCCGCGAGGCGGCACTGGGCCGTAGGGCGGTTGCGTCATCAGGACAGTCCCGGTGGGTCTCGGCGGGAAGCCGGGCGGCCCCCGGCTTCCGTTCAGCATATCGGGGGAACGGGCCGCTTCCCCAGCACTTGCCGAGACTGGTCACCCGTCCCGGTCGTCACCCCAGGTCTGGCCGGGTTTGGGGGGCTCTGGAAGAGTGAGCGGCAGTTGGTGACGGGTCGTGAGGACTAGGGGTTTCGATGACAGACACACCCGGCTCGCCCGGGCCCGGTGCGGACGGCGAAACGCCCACCCCGAGCCAAGGCTTCCCGAGGCCCGAAGTGCCCGCCGCGTCCTCCCCGTCCGAAACCGGCGGCCCGGCCCCGGTCACGCCGCAGCAGGGCGCGGCGGGCGACGGCTCCGGTCCGGCGCCGGAGGTGACGCCCGGCAGCGCGACCTCGTCGTCGGGCGCGAGCGCTGAAGCGGCGACTTCCGCCACGAGCGCTGCGGCGGCTTCCGGCGCGAGCGCCGAGACCGGCGACGACGCCAAGACCCCGGCCTCGGGTCTCCCGCAGCAGGCCCCGCCGTCCGGGAACACCCCGGTGCCGCCGTCGGCCCCGCCGTCGTTCGGCGCCCAAAGCAGCGCGCCGGGCCAGCAGTGGCAGTCGCCCGGCCAGCCGCCGATGCCGCAGTACCCCGGTGGCGCGTACGGCCGTCCCGGCGGTGGCTGGAACCCGCAGGGACTCGGCAAACCGGGCGTGATCGCGTTGCGTCCGCTCAACATCGGCGACATCCTCGACGGCTCCATCACCGCGATCCGCCGCTACCCGTTGCTGGTGCTGGGGGTTTCGGCGGTCGTCGCGGTGGTCGTGGCGGCGCTGAACCTGGTGATCTCGCTGACGCTGCTGCCGGACGTCACGCGGGTGACCGCCCTCGGCCCCGGCGCGACCCAGCAGGAGCAGCTCGACGCGGTCTACAACCTGCTCGGCAGCACCCTGCTCACGCTGATCCCGACGCTGATCATCACGATCCTCGGCCAGACCTTCCTCACCGGCTTCCTGACCGTGGTGATGGGCAAGGCCGTGCTCGGCCGTCCGGTCGACTTCCGCACGGCGATGCGCGAAGCCGGCCCGCGGCTGCTGCCGCTGCTGGCCCTGACCTTGCTGTACACGCTGGCCACCATGGTCGCGGCGATCTTCTGCCTGCTGCCGGCGGTGATCCCGTACGTGTTCTGGGCGCTCGCCGGCCCGGCGCTGGTGCTGGAGCGCGGCACGATCCGCCAGTCGTTCGCGCGCTCGCGCCGGCTGGTGTCCGGCTCGTTCTGGCGGGTGCTGGGCATCCTGCTGCTGGCTACGCTGATCGGCTGGCTGATCACCACGATCATCGGCGTGCCGTTCAGCCTCGGCTCGGGCGCGTTCTCCGGGCTGTTCGACCCGCAGGCCGGGGTGCCGCAGCAGAGCACCGGCGGGCTGGTCCTGCAGTCGGTGGGCTCGGTGATCGCGGCGACGATCGTCACACCGTTCACCGCGCTGGTCACCGTGGTGCTCTACATCGACCAGCGGATGCGGCGTGAGGGCATGGACATCGAGCTGGCGCGGGCGGCGGGGATCAACCCGCAGGCGCCGCCGCAGCCGGCGTGGTGACGTTCCGGCTCACCGACGTCCCGGTCGACATCGACCGGGACCCCGCCCGCGTGCAAGCGGCCCAGGAGCTGACCGACCCCGGCTACCGGGCCGCCGAGCCGAGCCTGCTGGAACGGCTGGCCCACTGGCTGGGCGAGGTTTTCGACAAGCTGCTCAACTCGCTGTCCGGCGTGCCCGGCGGTCCGCTGGGTGTGCTGCTGGTCCTGGTGCTGCTGATCGTGCTGGTCGTGGTGGTACGGCTGCGCGTCGGCAAGGTCGGCCGCGCCGGGCAGGCGGCCAAGCAGGTTTTCGCGGGTCGTCGCCGTTCCGCCGACGAGTACCGCCGCGCCGCCGAAGAGGCTGCGGCGCAAGGACAGTTCGCCGACGCCGTGCGTGAACGCTTCCGCGCGCTCGTCCGGGGTCTGGAGGAACGCGCGCTGCTCGACAGCCGCTCCGGCCGGACCGCCGACGAGGCCGCCGCCGAAGCGGGCGCGCTGCTGCCGAACCTGACCGCCGACCTCACCGCCGGCGCCCGGCTGTTCGACGACGTGCACTACGGCGGCCGCCCCGGCACCGAGGACGGCTACCGCGCGCTGACCGATCTCGACAACCGCGTCCGCCGTGAGCGGCCGGCTCTGGTGGGCGCGTGAGCACCTCGGTCTCGCCTGATTTACGCCGGATTTGGCGCGGCGTAAGGATTCCGCTGGCGTTGCTGTTGCTCATCGTGCTGACCGGCCTGGTGCTGGTGCTCAGCCGCGGCGATCAGACGAGTGGCCAGCTGGAGCCCGGGTCCTACGAGCCGGGCGGCAGCCGTGCGCTCGCCCAGCTGCTCGGCCGCCAGGGTGTGGACGTCCATCCGGCGCACACCATCGACGAGGCCCTGCACCAGGTCGACGGCGGCACCCTGCTGGTCAGCGCGCCGGATTTGGTGCCTGGCAACGGACTTGCCGAGCTGCGCCGCCGCGTCGCGCACCTCGTGCTGATCGCGCCGGGGCCCGAAGCGCTGCGCGCGGTGCTGCCCACCGTCACCGCCGGGGGCAGCGGCGATGTGCAGACGCTGCAGCCGGATTGCACGGTCGGCTCGGCCGTCGCCGCGGGTTCGGCGTCGCTCGGCGGCGTGCGGTACCGCACCACGGACCCGTCCGCGCGGTCCTGTTACCGCGACGGTGAAGACCCGACGTTCGTGCAGGTCGCCGACCGCACGGGCACCGTCACCGTGCTCGGCACCTCCGCGCCGTTGACCAACGAGCGGCTTGCCGACGAGGGCAACGCGGCGCTTTCCATGCGAGTGCTGGGCGACCACGGACGGCTCGTCTGGTACCTGCCCTCGCCCGCGGATCCCGCGCTGGAAGGCCACCAGAAGCCGTTTTTCGAACTCATTCCCGCGGGCTGGCGGTACGGCGCGGTGATGGCCGGGATCGCCGTGGCGCTGCTGGCTTTGTGGCGGGCGAGGCGGCTCGGGCCGGTGGTGCGCGAGCCGCTGCCGATCGTCGTGCGCGCGGCTGAGACGGCCGAGGGGCGCGCGCGGCTGTACCGGCGGGGCGGCGCGACCGGGCACGCCGCTGAGACGTTGCGGGAGGCCGCCCGCGCGCGGCTGCGGTCGAGGCTCGGCCTGCCGGGTGACGCCGATCCGGCGTCGCTGGCGGAGACGGTGAGCACGCGCGCCGGACGCGCGCCGGCCGAGATCGGCGCGGTGCTGCACGGGCCGCCGCCGGTCGATGAAGCCGGTTTGGTGCGGCTGGCGGACGAACTGGACAGGGTGGAACGAGAGGTGGAGCGGTCTTGAGTACCGAACAGACGCAGGCGCCGGTAGACGCGCGGGCGGCGCTGATCGCCCTGCGCGCCGAGGTCGGCAAGGCCGTGGTTGGCAACGACGCGGCCGTCACCGGGCTCATCCTGGCGCTGCTCTGCCGTGGGCACGTGCTGCTCGAAGGCGTGCCCGGCGTCGCGAAAACGTTGCTGGTACGGGCTTTGGCGGCGTCGCTGGACCTGAAGACCACCCGCGTGCAGTTCACCCCGGACCTGATGCCGGGCGACGTCACCGGGTCCATTGTGTACGACGCGCACAGCGGCGAGTTCTCCTTCCGCCAGGGCCCGGTGTTCACCAACCTGCTGCTGGCCGACGAGATCAACCGGACCCCGCCGAAAACACAGTCCTCGCTGCTGGAGGCGATGGAGGAGCGGCAGGTCTCGATCGACGGCCGCTCGCACCCGCTGCCGGACCCGTTCGTGGTGGTGGCGACGCAGAACCCGGTGGAGTACGAGGGCACCTACCCGCTGCCCGAGGCGCAGCTGGACCGGTTCCTGCTCAAGCTGACCATGCCCGCGCCGTCGCGGGAGGACGAGATCGGCATCCTGTGGCGGCACGCGCAGGGCTTCGACCCGCGTGACCTCGCGGCCGCGGGCATCCGGCCGGTGGCCGGCGCGGCGCACCTGACGGCCGCGCGGCAGGCGGTCGCGCGGGTGACCGTTGGGCCCGAGGTGATCGGCTACGTCGTGGACCTGTGCCGCGCGACGCGTGAGCTGCCTTCGGTGCAGCTGGGCGTTTCCCCGCGTGGCGCAACGGCTTTGCTCGCCGTGACCCGCGCGTGGGCTTGGCTCGCCGGGCGCGACTACGCGACCCCGGACGACGTCAAGGCGCTGGCCCGCCCGGCGTTGCGGCACCGGCTGGGCGTGCGGCCGGAAGCCGAGCTGGAAGGCGTGACCGCGGACGGCGTCCTCGACCGGGTGCTGGCCTCCGTGCCGGTGCCGCGCTGAGCCGATGGCGCTGACCGGGCGGCTCGGGCTGCTGGCCCTGCTGGGCGCGCTGGTGGTCGGGCTGCTGGCCCCGTCCGGTGTGGGCGTGGCGGCCGTGCTCCTGGTGCTGCTGGTGCTGGTGGTGGTGGACCTGGTGCTCGCGGGCAGCGTGCGCGCGCTGCGGTTTTCGCGCACTGGAACGACTTCCGTGCGCCTGGGCGAACCGGCCGAGGTGACGCTGACCGTCACCAATCCCGGGCGGCGCGCGGTGCGCGGGCTGCTGCGTGACGCGTGGCCGCCGAGCGCCGCGGCCGAAGACCGGCACCGGATCGCCGTCCCGTCGGGGGAGCGGCGCGCATTCACCACGCGCCTGCTGCCGACGCGCCGCGGCGACCGGCCCGCGGTGCGCGTGACCGTGCGCGCGGTGGGGCCGTTGGGTCTGGCGGCGCGGCAGGGCTCGCACGAGGTGCCGTGGTCGGTGCGGGTGCTGCCGCCGTTCCACAGCCGCAAGCACCTGCCGTCGCGGCTCGCCCGGCTGCAGCAGCTCGACGGGCGCAACGCGGTGATGATCCGCGGCCAGGGCACGGAATTCGACTCCCTGCGCGAATACGTGATCGGCGACGACGTGCGCTCGATCGACTGGCGCGCCTCGGCCCGCGCGGCCGACGTGATGGTGCGGACCTGGCGCCCGGAGCGCGACCGCCACCTCGTCCTGGTCCTCGACACGGGCCGCGTCTCGGCCGGCCGCGTCGGCGACGCCCCCCGGCTCGACGCGGCGATGGACGCGGCGCTTTTGCTGGCTGCGCTGGCTTCCCGCGCGGGTGACCGAGTGGACCTGCTGGCTTACGACCGTCGTCTGCGCGCCGCGGTGCAGGGCTCTTCGGCGACTGCGCTGCTGCCTTCCCTGGTGAACGCGATGGCGCCGTTGGAGCCTTCGCTGGTGGAGACGGACGCGCGCGGCATGGTCGCGGAAATCCTGCGCCGCACCCGGCGACGGGCGCTGGTGGTGTTGTTGACCGGTCTCGACGCGGCGCCGTTGGAGGAGGGTTTGTTCCCGGTGCTGGGCTCGCTGACCTCGCGGCACGAGGTGATCGTCGCGTCGGTGGCGGACCCGCGGGTGGCTGAGATGGCGCGTGGCCGCGGCGACGCTGAGGCGGTTTACGACGCGGCCGCGGCGGAGCGGGCGATGGCCGAGCGTGCGTCGGCGGTGGCTCGGCTGGGTCGGCGTGGGGTGGCGGTTGTGGATGCTGTGCCGGAGGAGTTGCCTCCGGCGTTGGCTGACCGGTACTTGGCGTTGAAGGCGGCGGGGCGGTTGTGAGGCGCAAGGGCTCGTGAGTGCCTATGACGGTTAGAACCGGCATAAACACTCACGAGCCTCAACCGGCTTCAGGCAGAGCGTCACCAGCGTGCTGGGCCTCGAGATCGCCGACTTCGCCTTCGCGGGCGGCGCGGCGGCCGAGGGTGAAGACGTAGGTCAGGAAGAGCAGTTCCACCACCGCGCCGATGCCGATGCGCAGCCAGGTCGGCCAGCCCGAGGGCGTCACGAAGGCCTCGATCACGCCCGAGACCAGCAGCACGCAGGCCAGCCCCAGCGCGATCACCACCACCGAACGGCCCTGTTCGCCCAGCGCGGCGCTGCGGGAGCGGCGGCCGGGGTCGATCACGGTCCAGCCGAGTTTCAGGCCGGTGCCCGCGGCGATGAACACGGCCGTCAGCTCCAGCAGGCCGTGCGGCAGGAGCAGGCCGAGCAGCACGTCGCCGCGGCCGGCTGAGGACATCAGGCCGATGGCGACACCGGCGTTCAGCGAGTTCAGCCACAATGCGCTGATCACCGGCAGCCCGAGCGCGACGCCGAGGAACAGGCAGGTCGCCGCCACCCAGGCGTTGTTCGTCCAGACCTTCGCCGCGAACGAGGCCGCGGGCCCGGTCGAGTAGTACGTTTCGTACTGGCCGCCGGGCGCGGTCATGGCCTTCAGCTCGTCCGGCGAGATCAGCGACGCGCGCACCTGCGGGTCGCCCGCGATCCAGACGCCGAGCACGGCCATCAGGGCCACCGAGACCAGCGCGGCGGGGATCCACCAGCGCCGGCTCAGGTAAACCGCCGCCGGGAACCGGCGGGTGAAGAACAGCGCCACCTCGCGCCACGCCGGGCTGTGCGAGCCCGTGACGGCCGAGCGCGCCCGCGCCACCAGCGCGGACAGGCGCGCGAGCAGGGCCGGGTCCGGCGCCGTCGAGCGGATGATCGACAGATGCGTCGCCGTGCGCTGGTACAGCGTCACCAGCTCATCCGCCTCGGCGCCGCTGAGCCGTCGCCGGCGTACCAGCTCGCTGAGCCGCGACCACTCCGCGCTGTGCGCCGCGACGAAGACGTCGACGTCCACCTGTCACCTCCGTTTCGCCGAACCCCAGCCTAGGGCTCACTAGACTGACCCGGTGCAGGAAGAGTCCGATCTCGTCACCGGCGAAGCCGTGGTGCTGGACCTGCGGGTGGCCAAGCTCGCCAGCCGCGGGGTCGCGATGCTGCTCGACGTCCTCGTGCAGGGCGCGCTGCTGCTGATCGCCGTGCTGGTGCTGGTGTTCACCATGCCCAGCGCCGATTCGTCGCTGACCGTGGCGCTGCTGCTCACCCTGTTCGTGCTGATCGTGATCGGCTACCCGGTGCTGTTCGAGACGCTCAGCCGCGGCCGCTCGCTCGGCAAGCTGGCGCTGGGTCTGCGCGTGGTCCGCCTCGACGGCGGCCCGATCCGCTTCCGCCACGCCCTGACCCGCGCGCTGGCCGGGTTCTTCGTGGACTTCTGGGCGCTCGGCTTCCTGGGCGCGGTGGCGGTGATCGTCTCGCTGACCTCGTCGGACGGCCGCCGCGTCGGCGACTTCCTGGCCGGCACGCTGGTGATCCGCGAGCGCGTGCCGGAAAGCGCGCAGGCGTACGTCGTGATGCCGGTGGGCCTCGAGGCGTGGGCCTCGCAGCTCGACCTCAGCCGCTTGCCCGACGACCTGGCTTTGGCGTCCCGGCAGTTCCTCGGGCGGTACCACGAGCTGCGCCCGGACGCGGCCGCGTCGCTCGGCCAGGGGCTCGCGTACCAGGTGGCGAACGCCGTCGGGGTGGCTCTGCCGTACGGGATGCCGCCGTGGACGTTCTTGCAGGCCGTGCTGGCCGAACGCCGCAATCGGGATCAGGCCCGGCTCGCACCGGCGTATGGACGGCCCGCGCCGGTACCGGGTTATGTGCCGCAGCCCGGGCTGGCGCCGGGGTTCGCGCCGCAGCCGGGTTATGCGCAGCAGCCGGTCTCCCCGCAGCAGCCCGGAGTCACGTCGGGTTACGTGCCCGAGCCCCCGCGGCCCGAGCCGGACAACCCGTTCACCCCACCGAGCTGACCGTGGGCTCTACGCTGTCGCCGTGCTGACCGAACTGGCCGTGGCGCTGGTGCTCGCGCCGTCCGGCGGGGTGACCGACGACGTCGCCGTGACGGCCGCGCGGGACGCCTCGCTCACCGTGACCGAGCGGGTCACCACCCGTGGCCCCGCCGTCCACCGGATCCCGCTGCGGGTGCCCGCCACCGAGGCGCAGGACCGCGTCTACGCCGTCGACAACGTCCGCATCACTGGCGGTCACGTCGAAACCGGCGCCGACGGCGTGGTGGCGACGTTCGACGGCGGCCCGGCCACCTTGACGTACACAGTGGACGGTGCGGTCGACGGCAGCGGACAGCTGCGCTGGCAGGTCACCGGCGGCTGGGACGCCGACCTGGCCCGCGTGACCGCCGCCTTCACCCCGCCCGTGCCCGGAATGTCCACTGCGGACTGTTTCGCCGGCTCGCCCGGATCCGCGCGGCAGTGCACTTTCTCCGAGATCGGCGACCAGGGCGTGGTCCGCGTCGAGCAGGACGGCCTCGCCCGCGGAGACCGCATCGACCTCGCCGTGCGCCTGCCGGCCGGGGCGCTGCCGGCCAACGCTCGGTTCGTCCCGGTCTCGACGGTCGCGGCGGCCTTCGTCTTCGGCCCGGTTACGGCCGTGGGCCTCGGCGTTCTGGTGGTATTGCTGCTGCTCGGCGCGCTCGCCGTCTGGTGGCTGCGCCGCCGCGACCGCACCGCAACCGCGACCACCGCCGTCCCGCCCGCGTACGCCGCGATAGTCACCGAAGACCGTCTCGACCTCTCCGGCACGGCGCTCGACCTGGCCGCCCGCGGTCACCTGCACTTCGCCGAAACGGACGGCGCCGACTGGCTCATAACCCGCGCCGAAGGCGACGCCCCGCGCGACTTCGAACGCACCGTGCTCGCGGCCTTCAACGTGTCGCGGTTGTCGGAGGTCCGCGCCCTAGATCCGGCGGCGTTGCGTGCTCGCCTACGCGCCGACGCCGTCCGCGAAGGCTGGCTGTCCCGCTTACCCGGCCGGGCCCGGCTAAGTGGCTTCGGTCTGATCGTGCTGGGCGTGGTCGCGATGGCCGTGCTCACCTTCACTGTCGGGTACGCGTTGCTGGGAGTTGCGGTGGTCGTCGCCGGTCTCGCGTTGGTCGCCATCGCGCCGTGGCTGCCCCGCCGTACCGCGCGGGGGCGTGCACTCGCCGCCCCACCCAGACCGGACGACGAAGCCTTGGCCGCCGCCCTGGACGGCGTCCTCGCCCTGTCCGAACGCCGCCGCGCGCTGGAGCCGGACGGGGTTTTCGCATGAGGCGCACCGTTTTCCTCCTCATCCCGGCGCTGCTCCTAGCCCTGACCCCGACCGCATCCGCCCAGGACCTGCCCACCTTGCCGCAGAGCGCGGAGGTCACCCTGAAAGTCCAGCGTGACGGCAGCCTGTCCGTCACCGAGGCCGTCTCCGTGCCCGAGGGCACCTCGATGACCCGGCGCATCGCCCTGCGCGCGCCGGCCGACGACGACCAGGATCGGCTGCTCACCGTCCGGGACCTGAGCATCGAGGGCGCCGGCAGCTCCGAGACCTCGGCCGACGCCGTGACGCTCGACCTGCGCGGCGGTACCTCGATCGTCCAGTACACGGTGGACGGTGCGGTCGGGGCGGGCCGCGGCGTCGAGCGGGTGACGTGGGATCTCGCGGGTGGCTGGGACACGCGGCTGGAGCTGGTGCGAGCGACGTTCGCCGCGCCGAGGGTGCCGGACGCGCTGACCTGCCTCGCCGGTCCGCCCGGGACGGCCACCCCGTGCGGGGCCGCGCAGATCGACCACTCCGGCCTCACCCGCGTCCAGGTGCCGAACCTCGCCGCGGGCCAGCGCGTGGAGCTGACGGCCGAGCTGCCGGGCGGCACCGTGCCGGTCACCGAGCGGCTGGTGCCGTCGAAGACCGTGGCGGGCGCGATCTCGGCGTCGGCCCCGGTGTGGTGGGCCTGGGGCGCGTTCGCGGTGCTGCTGCTGGCGGCGCTGGCGCTGGTGGCGTTCCTGCGCCGCCGGGACGCCGCGCCCGTCGTGCCGATGCCGGTGGACCTGCTGTCGGACGGCCAGTTCTCCTCACCCGACGGCGTGCTGCCCGGCCACGTCGGCCCGCTGCTCACCGGCCGTGCCGACGCCGTCGACCTCGCCGCGACCGTGCTGGACCTGTGCGTGCGGAACTACATCTGGGTCAGCGAGGACGGCCCGCGCGACTGGGTGCTCGTCCGCCGGAACCCGCCGGACGAGCAGCTCGGCCGGTTCGAGCGCACGGTGTACGAGGCCGTGCTGCCGGGGGAGTCGGCGAAGGTGTCGTCGCTGGCCCCGTTCCAGACCGGCGTGCTGGCCGACGTCCTCCGTCGCCGCTGGCTCTCCCGTCGCGGCGCGAAGCTGGCACGGGCCGGCGCGCGACTGTGCCTGTACGGCGTCTTCCTGACGGTTCTGCTCACCTTCACCGTCGGCTACGCCCAGCTCGGCCTCGTGGTGATCGCTTGTGGAGTCGCGCTCTCGCTCGGGTCCCGTCTGCTCCCGGCGCGCACGACGTCAGGCCTGCTCCTGCGCCGCCGCTTACTCGGCCTGCGCGCTCGGCTGGCGGCGCCGGACCCCGCGCGTCTCACCGCCGCGGACCGAGAGCTGCTGTTCTCCCGCGCCCTCCCGTATGCACTCGCGCTCGGCGAAGCCGATCAATGGGTGACGGCCTTCGCGGCGCCCGGCCGTTCGCCACAGGCGTACTGGTACGGGACGGTCGCCGAAGGCCCGGCCGCAGTGGCCGCGACCAGCGGTTTCACGGCCGCGCTGGTCGCCGCGTTCGCCTCGGCGCACCACGGGGTGAGAGGCATCCGACCGGACGCACCGAGGGACCCCGCTCCTGCGTAGGGTGGGGGCATGGCCGATCCCGAACTCGTCCGCTTCACCACCGACAACGGTCTGCGCGTGGTGCTCGCCCCGGACCCGACCGCGCCGGTTGTCGGGGTCAGCGTGCACTACGACGTGGGCTTCCGTTCCGAGCCGGAGGGGCTGACGGGGTTCGCGCACCTCTTCGAGCACCTGATGTTCCAGGGCAGCGAGAGCCTGGAGAAGCTCGCCCACTTCCGGCACGTGCAGTCCAGCGGCGGGACCTTCAACGGGTCCACCCACCCGGACTACACGGACTACTTCGAGGTGCTGCCCTCGGCGGCGCTCGAGCGCGCGCTGTTCCTCGAGGCCGACCGCATGCGCGCGCCGAAGCTGACCGCGGAGAACCTGGCGAACCAGATCGAGGTCGTCAAGGAGGAGATCCGCCTCAACGTGCGGAACCGGCCGTACGGCGGCTTCCCGTGGATCCTGCTCCCGCCGGTGCTGTACAACACTTTCGCGAACGCCCACGACGGTTACGGCGCGTTCGAGGATCTCGAGGGCGCCACCCTGGAGGACTGCGCGGCGTTCTTCGACACCTTCTACTCCCCGGCGAACGCGGTGCTCACCGTCGCCGGCGACTTCGAGGTGGAGAACGCGAAGGCACTGATCGAGAAGCACTTCGGCGACGTCCCGTACCGGCCCGCGCCGCCGCGCCGCTCGTTCGCCGAGCCCGCGCCCACCAGCGAGCTGTACGGGGAGCACCAGGACGCGCACGCGCCGCTGCCCGCGCTCGCCGTGGGCTACCGCATGCCGGACCCGATCAACGACCTCGACGGCTACCTCGCGTACCTGGTGCTCGCCAGCGTGCTGACCGACGGCGACGGCTCCCGGCTGCAGCAGCGGCTGGTGCACCGCGAGCCGCTGGTGGTCGACATCGGCGCGGGCGCCGGGCTGTTCGGCCCGTTCGAGGCCCGCGATCCGGACACGTTCACCATCACCGCGATCCACCCGCCGGACGTTTCGCGCGAGCGCGTGCTCGCCGCCCTCGACGAGGAGCTGGAGAAGCTCGCGGCGACGGCGCCGGACGAGCAGGAACTCAAGAAGGTCACCGCCCGCTGGGCCGCGAGCCTGCACTCGGAGCACGACCGGCTGGTGTCGCGCACGCTGGCCTTCGGCGCGTTCGAGCTGCTGTACGGCGACGCGACGCTGGTGCACCGGCTGGCCGACCGCATGTCGGCGATCACCGGCGAGGCGGTGTCGGCCGCGGCGAAGGCGCTGCGCCCGGACTCGCGCGCCGTGCTGGTCGTGAAGCCGGCCGATTCCGAAGCTTCTGAAGGGACGAACGAACAGTGACTTCGGCTACGCATCGCAGTGCGGCGGAGATCGGCCGCACGGCCACGGGGCCGCGCCCGCTGCCTCCGCTGGGGTCGCAGTCCCCGGCCGCCGAGCTGTCCCATGTGGACACGACGCTGAGCAACGGCCTGCGGGTGGTGGCCGTGCGGAAGGCGACCGTGCCGCTGGTCGAGGTCCGCGTCTGGATCCCGTTCGCGGGCGAGGACAAGCTGCACCCGGCCACCGCGGAGGTGCTGGCGGAGACCCTGCTCACCGGCACCGCGCGCCGCGATCGGGTCGAGATCGACGCCGAGCTGGCGCTGATCGGCGGCGACCTCGGCACCGGCGTCGACCCGGAACGCCTGTACGTCACCGGTTCCGCGCTGTCCAGCGGCCTGCCGACGCTGCTCGACGTGCTCGGCGACGTGTTCACCGGCGCGGCCTACACCGACGCCGAGGTGGGCCGCGAGCGTGAGCGGCTGATCGAGCGCATCGCGGTCTCGCGCACGCAGCCGCGCACGATCGCGCGGGAGGCGTTGCAGAAGCAGCGTTACGGCGACCACCCGGCCACCCGCGAGGTGCCGGAGGCCGCCGACGTCGAGGTGGTGACGCCGGAGCAGGTGCGGGCGCTGCACGCGGCTTCGGTGCTGCCGCGCGGTTCCGTGCTGGTGATCGTCGGCGACATCGACCCGCAGACCGTGCCGGGCGACCTCGAGCGCGCGCTCGGCGGCTGGGCGTCGGACCGCTCCGCGCCGCGGCTGCCCGCGCTGCCCGAGCTGACCGGCGGCAACGTGCTGCTGGTGCCGCGCTCCGGTGCCGTCCAGTCGCAGATCCGGCTGTCCGCGCAGACGGTGCCGCGCACCGACCCGCGTTACGCCGCGGTGCAGCTGGCGAACCTGGCGTACGGCGGCTACTTCTCCTCGCGCCTGGTGGAGAACATCCGTGAGGACAAGGGTTACACGTACGGCGCGCACTCGGGCTTCGAGTTCACGGACCAGAACGCGACGGTGAACGTCGACGCCGACACGGCGAACGAGGTGACGGCCGCGGCGCTGCTCGAGACGCGCTACGAGCTGGGCCGCCTCGGCCTGGTGCCGCCGACCGGCGTCGAGGTCGAGTCGGTGCGGCAGTACGCGATCGGCTCGCTGCTCACCTCGACGTCCTCGCAGTCCGGCCTGGCCGGGCAGGTGATGGCGCTCGCATCGACCGGCCTGGGCGTCGAGTGGCTGCAGGAGCACCCGGCGCGGGTCGCGGCGGTGACGGAGGAGGAGGTCGCCCAGGCGGCGCTGGACTTCTTCGCGCCCAAGCGGTTCACCGGCGTGGTCGTGGGCGACGCGGATCTGCTGGCCCCGAAGCTCACCGCGCTCGGCGACGTCACGGTCGGCGAAGAGGCCTGATGACCGCCCCGTACACGCTCGGCTCGCTCCCGACGCTGTCCCGGTCCACTGTGGACCGTCAGGAGATGTTGCGCACCAACCCGGAGCGGCTCGCCGCGAAGTGGCCGACGGCCCGGGTGGTGCTGCTCGACGACACCGGGCGCACCCCGGTGGTCGAGGGCACCACCTCGCTGGCCACGCGCAAGGCGGCCAACTACGGCAGCGAGCCGCCCGCCGACGCGGTGTTCCTCGGCGAGTGGGAGGACACCGACTACTGGTCGCTGCCCGGCCGCGCCGAGGGCGACGCGGACACCGTGCGGATGGCCGGCAGCTGGGGTTTCGTCGAGGAGGTCCCGCGGGTCGACGGCGAGATCTGGGTCGAGCTGCGCGGTCACGGCGACCTGCTGGACGACACGTCGGCCGGCCTGTTCACCACCGCCCAGGCGCTGCGGAACTGGCGCCGCCAGGCGAAATACTGCACCCGCGACGGCTCGCCGACCGAGCTGATCCAGTTCGGCTGGGCCAGCCGCTGCGCGGCGAACGGGCACGAGGAGTACCCGCGGACGGACCCGGCGGTGATCTGCCTGGTGCACGACTACGAAGGCGCCAACGGCTCGCGCGTGCTGCTCGCGCGCCAGCCGGTGTGGCCCGCGGGCCGCTACTCGGTGCTGGCAGGCTTCGTCGAGGCCGGCGAATCGCTGGAAGGCTGTGTCGAGCGCGAGATCCTCGAGGAAGTCGGCGCGAAGGTGTCCGACGTGCGGTACCTGGGCAGCCAGCCCTGGCCGTTCCCGCGCTCGATCATGCTGGGCTTCACCGCCCGCGCCGACCCGTCGGTGCCGCTGGTCCCCGCGGACGGCGAGATCGAGGAAGCCCTGTGGGTCACCCGCGAGGAGGTCCGCGCGGCCTTCCGCAACAGCCAGGTCCGCAACGAGGGCGCCGTCCCGACCCCCATCGCCGGCGGCGCAGCGGAAATCATCCTCCCCGGCAACTCCTCGATCGCCCGCGTGATGCTCAAAGCCTGGGCCGACGCGGACGAGTGACTCGTGAGTGTTCATGACGGTTAGAACCGTCATGAACACTCACGAGAAGTAATGGCCCTGCTCGATGTCCTCGATGAGGCCCGGGTGGGTGGGCGTCCAGCCGAGGAGCTCCCGGGTGATGGCGCTGGAGGCGGGCATGTCGGTGCCGAGCAGGCGCACGACCATGCCCTCGTACTCGGTGGCGGGCAAGGACTTGGCCGGCAGGCCGAGGTGCCGGCCGATGGCTTCGGCAATGTCGCGGACCGGCACGCCTTCGTCGCCGACCGCGTGGAGCACCGCGCCGGCGGGTGCCTTCTCGATGGCCAGCCGGTAGAGGCTCGCAGCGTCCTTCACGTGGACGGCGGGCCAGCGGCTGGTCCCGTCGCCGAGGTAGCCGGACACGCCCTTGGCCTGGGCCAAAGTGACGAGCCGGGGGACGAATCCGTGCCGGTCGCCCTCGCCGTGCACTGAGCGCGGCAGCATGACCAGGCAGGATCGAACGCCCTGGTCGGCGGCGGCCAGCGCGGCCCGCATGTTCGTGATGCGGGCCGCGATCGGTCCTTCGGCGATGAGTTCGTCGCGCTCGGTCGCGGGTCGTCCGGGCCGGACGAGCGTTCCGCCGGAGACCACCAAGGGCTTGCCGGAACCGGCGAGGCTGGTGGCAAAAGTGTTGATGGCCAAGGCATCCGTCCGCGTCGCGGCCTCGGTTGTGCTGGGCACGACAAAGGCCAGATGGATGACGCCGTCGCTGTCGAGGGCGCCGGCCCGCAGCACGTCGAGGTCGTTCAGGTCGCCGCGCACCACCTCGGCACCCAGCTCGGCGACGGCTTTTGCGGCGGCGTCCGAGCGGGCCAGCCCGAGGACCTGATGGCCGGCGTCGAGGAGTTCGGGGACTACGGCTGAGCCGATCCAGCCGGAGGCACCGGTGACGAAGACGCGCATGGGAGTTCTCCTGCGGTGAGTGAGTGATGCGATCGAGTCGCATCAACGCTAGCACAAGTGATGCGACCCAGTCGCCTTGCTTAGACTGGTCCGGTGAGTAGATGGGCGCCGGACGCGCGCGAGCGCCTCGAGGCCGCGGCGCTGGACCTGTTCGTGAAGAACGGGTACGAGGAGACGACCGTCGCGCAGATCGCTGATCGGGCCGGGCTGAACCGCGCCACGTTCTTCCGGCACTTCGCCGACAAACGGGAGGTCTTGTTCGGCGGTGAGGACGTGCTGGCCGGGCTGTTCGGCGACGCCGTCCGGGCGGCCCCGCCGGGCGCGACGCTCACCGAGTGCCTGCGGGCCGCGCTCACGGCCGCCGAGGTCGCGATGACCCCGCAGCGGCGGGCCAAAGCCCTTCAACGCGTGCAGGTGGTTGCGGCGAACGCCGAGGCGCAGGAACGGGGACTGCTCAAGTACGCCCGGATCTCCGCCTCGATCAGCGACGCCCTGCGTGCCCGTGGCGCGGACGACCTGACTGCCCGGCTGGGCGCGGAAGTGGGCATGCTCGCCTTCCGCATCGCCCTCGAACGCTGGATGGCGTCGGAGAACGAGGACTTCGCGCGCCATGCTGCCGCGGCCTTGAACGAGGTGCAGGAATGCGCGGCCAGACTCGATTCGCTTCCTCAATCGCCTCCGTGATGTTCAAAGCCGGGCGTCGGGCTCACTGGGAGCGGAGGTCGGATTCGAGCCGCTGGAGCCGGTGGGCCACGTCCTGGGCACTCGCGGCGGCGACGCTCAGCCAGCCCTCGCTCACCGAGGCGATGAAGCGTCCCTGCTCGGTGTCGATCCAGTAGGGCGGAGTCTCGTTGCGGATGCGCTTCCCGCCGCTGCGTACTGCGGCATACAGCCGTCCGACGTGCACGCGGGGCAACTGCATCCATTCCGCGGCGCGGCGGGCGTCGCGGGCGCTGTTGGTCCGGCTGGGCGGGGCGTCGCCCGCGAGCACGGCCGTGTAGTCCTCTTCCGAGCAGGACAGCGAGTGCATCCGCGCGACGGGTGGGGTGTCAGGCAGCGCTGTCGCCAGGTCCCACGCTGCCGTCTCGGCGGAGCTGGGGAAGAGGTGCACCGTCTCGTCGTCGGCGACGGCGAGTACCGCGTCGCGTCCCTGCGACGCTGCTTGGAGCGTGACGTCGCGACCGGAAATCCGTGCCCAGCAATAGTGATCGACGGCCGGACGCTGCAGCAGCGTGACGACGTCGGCGAAGTCTCGGGACCGCCAGCCGACGCGTTGGAGTTCCGCGTCGGCCCGCGCCGCGAGCTGGTCCTGTTCATCCGGCGGGTACCACTTCTCCCCGCCGATCAGCGTCGGGTGGAGTTCACCGCCGTCCAGCCGTCGCACCAGGTTCTGGTACGCCTCCCGGCTCAGTTTCAGCGGCGCACGCAGCACGCTCACGCGCCGATGGTGGGCGGGGTCGGCCGCATGCCGTCGGGGTAGCCACCGAACAGCTCGTCGGCGTCCTGGTCGGGCAGAGTGACCTTCCGCTCGTGCTCCTCGTCTGCGCCGCCCTTGCCCTTCCCGGCGCCGGCGCCCATGCCGCCCATGCCCGAAGAGCCTTTCGCGCCTGGGGCGCCGGCGGTCCCGCCTCCGGGGCGGGCCACGCCTTGCCCAGCCGGGCCGCCGCTGCCGGTGCCCGCACCGTTGCCGAGCTGCTGTCCGGCTCCGCCGCCCAAGCGGGAGCCTGCGCCGGCTCCGGTGCCCGCGCCGATTCCGCCGGCGGTTCCGCCGCCCAGGCCGGAACCGGAACCGCCGGGCACTCCGAATCCGCCGATCGGGCCGGCTCCTCCGCCGGTGCTCGAGTCTCCGCCACCACTGCCCGGTCCGAACGTCGGCAGCTGCCCCGAGCCGAATCCGGGCGCGTTGCTGGCCGGCGGCTTCGGTGTGTACCCCGCCGTCGAAGTGGAGTCCGTGGAAGTCCCGCCATATGGGGGAGGGGTGGCTCCCGCCCCGTGCGTCCCACCCGGAGCGGTTCCCGAAGCTGCGGGGGACGGACCGGTCGCAGTGCTGTGTGGTCCGACCTGGCCGGTGCCGCCCGCGCTGTGTCCACTTGGGACTCCACCGTGCCCGGTGCCGCCTGTTCCGCCAGGGCCCCCGGTGCTGCCGGTCCCGCCTGTTCCGCCGGTACCGCTTGTGCCGTGGCCTCCCGGCGGCGGCGCCGGTGCCACCGCAAGTCCGGCTGGAGCCGCATTCAGCGCCGGGTAATCCTTCGCGGCGCTGTTCCGGTTTCCGTCCGTCGTCGCGTAATAGGAGCCGTAAGCGTTCTTGTTGGCCTGGTCATTGGTGTCCCACTGCGCGGCTTTCTTCTCCGAGTCGCTCGCATGGAACGGGTTGTAACTGGCCAGGTCATTGGTGTCGGGCCGATTGCTGTCCATCGGCGCGAGCTTCGTCAGCGTTTCGTGGAACCCGCTGTTCTGCGCGGTGATGGACTCCGCGCTGCGATTCAAGTCGTCAGCCGCCTGCTGCGAAGACTGGATCAGGGGCGCAAACCCGGCCTGCGCCTTCTGCGACGCATCACCTTGCCACGATCCGTCAAGTTTGCCCTGCAGCTTGGTGATCCGGGCGACCAGGTCGTCATGCCCGCCCTTGAGTGCCTGAGCCGCTTGCTGGCCGCTGTCCAGCGTCGAGGTGTCGCCGTTGAAGCGGTGCATCCGGGCGTAGACGTCCGCCCCGGTGTATCCGTCCGGCATCAGTGGCCCCCTTGCTGGAGATAGGTGATCACAAAGCCGGCGACCTTTTTACCGAGTTCGCAGCCGTCGGCGAAAGGATGTTCGAGTGCGTCCAGGCTGACGCTGATGGTGTAACTGAGGTCGTTGCGGAGCCCGACGGCCACTGCGCAACCGCCGGCTGGCGTATTGGTTCCCGCGTCGTAGACGACACCGGGGTAGCCGTCGACCGAAAATGGTTGAAATTTGCTGAGTCCGCCGGTCTGCTGCTGGCCGTAGAGTCCGCTGATGCCGCCGTGGCTGGGGTCTCCGGTGAATACTGCGCCGCTGACCGAGGCAGGCGCGTCCGGGGTGACGAAACGCCATCCGCAGCTTGGCCCGGTGGGATCGTCGGGCTTGGGGACTGTGTTCTTGAGCGGAGCACCGAGACTCGCCACCTGTGCTGGGGTCATTGCGGCGCAGGGGTCTTTCTCGAGCGGTGCAGGGTCCAGTGGTGCTGGAACCGGAGGCGCCCCAAATCGGAGGCCGGTCGAGCTGGGAGGTGCCGGGGATGCGGGCGCGGCAGTGCCGGGCTGACCGGAACAGCCGACGATCAGGGTGGCTGTGGCAAGCAGCGTCAGTACGGTCGTGCAGGACTTAGGCATGGCGGCTGGTCGTGCCTTTCAGCTGGTTGGCGGCCTGGTGTTCTTGCTCCTGGTAAGTATTCAGCGCCTGCTGAACTGCCTCTCGCTGACGCTTGAGTTCGGCCACCACACTGGTGAGGTAGTTGTTGTAGGACGCACCTGCAGCGTTGAGATCCTGCACGTAGTTGATGCTGGCGACCTCGTCACCCATGGGTGTGAAGGCTCTGAGCTGACGGGCATGTTGGCTGAGATCCAATTGGATCCAGTCCAGGATGTCGTCGATCTCGGTGATGACCTCGTGGGCGGTGTCGGGGTCCAGGCGGTAGCCGCTGCCGCCGGTGGGCATGGACGCGTTGGCCTTGGCCTGGGCGTCCGCCGCTTCCTGGGCGATCTGCTCCGGAGTCTTGTCCCGCACGTAGGTGTAGCCGGGCACCAGCGGGCCCTGCATGTTCGCTGGTAGGTGCCGCACGCGCTGCACAGGGTCTGTCACGTTGTCCGTCATCGAAGGCCTCCCCGCCCGTAACTCGAACGGACAGAGGGTAGCAGTTCGTCTGCAGATGGTGACAGGAATCGGTGATCATCCACTGAGTGGGCGAAGCGCGCCCACTGCGTGTCCTACGGGCCCACATATCGGCGTCAGCGGCCCCCGTTCTGGAGATATCGGATGACGAAGCCGGCGACTTTTTTGCCGAGTTCACATGCGTCGGCGAAGGGGTGATCGAGGCCGTCGAGGTCCACGCTGATGGTGTAAGTGAGGTCGTTGCGGAGGCCGATGGCAAGTGGGCAACTGCCTGGTGGGGTGTTGCTTGCCGCGTCGTAAATCACGCCGGGGTAGCCGTTGGCGGTGAAAGGTTGGAATTTGGTCAGTCCGCCCATTTGTTGCCGACCGTAGAGGCCGCTGATGCCGCCGTGACTGGGGTCTCCGGTGAACACTGCACCAGTGGTGGACGAACGGCCGTCTTCGGTAGCGAAGCTCCAGCTGCAGGCTGGGCCGAGAGGGTCGGCGGGTTTCGACTCTTCGTTTTTGAAAGGCGCGCCAAGACTGGCCACCTGCACAGGTGTCATAGCCGCGCACGGATCCGTCTCCAGCGGCGTCGGGTCCAACGGCGCAGGCACGGGCGGCGCGCCGAACCGGAGCCCGGTGGAGCTAGCCGGCGACGCGGGCACGGCGGTGCCGGTCTGACCGGAGCAGCCGGCCACCAGCGTGGCCACAACCAGCAGGGCAGGCGCGAAGGTGTTCTTGGACATTCGGGCGACGGCAGCCTTTCAAGCGAATCGGACCGGGTGGTCGAGCAGGGCAGGATCGGAACGACGAGCGCAGGGTAACTGTCTGCGGGTGGCGACAGGTGGCTCGAAGTGCCCAACCGACCGCAGAGCGTAGGTAAACCAAGCGTTTCCCTGCCGGGCCCGAAGCGTTACCCGCCCGTTCCCGATGGCCATTGACGTGCTGTGGCCGCGCTCACTACAGTCCCCGGAAACCGTCTGTAAAGTATCCTAATTAAGGGGATCAAGAGTGCGAGCCGGCAGTCCGCGGATGCTGCGCGAGATCAACGATCGCGCGGCGATCGAGGCGCTTCTGCGTGCTGGGCCGTTGACGCGGTCCGAGCTGGAGGTCGCCATCGGGCTGTCGAAGCCCGCCACCGCGCAGCTGCTGACCCGGCTCGAGCAGGAGAAAGTCGTTGGCAAGGCCGGAGAACGCGGGGGTGGCCGCGGGCCGCGCGCGCAGCTCTGGGCGGTCAACGGCGGGCTGGCGCACGTGGTCGCCGTCGACCTCACGCCGCAGCTCGCGGACTTCATCGTCGCCGACGTAGCCGGGACCGTGCTCGCCGAGTACCAGGTGCAGCTGCCCGTGCACGAGGGCGCGGATGTCGTCGGCACGTTCGGGGAGGCACTGCGGCACGTCACCGCCGAGGCCGGGCTTGAGCTCGCCGACCTGGCGAACGTCGTGATCGGCGCGCAGGGCGCGTTCGACCCGCGCACCGGGCTGCTGTCCTCCGCGCCGCACATCCCCGGCTGGCTCGGCTTCGACGTCCCGGCACGGCTTTCGCAGGAGCTGGGCATCGCCGTCACCATCGAGAACGACGTGAACCTCGTCGCGGTGGAGGAGATGAGCGAGGGCAAAGCCCAGCACGTCGACGACTTCGTCATGGTCTGGCTCTCCGAGGGCGTCGGCGGCGCCGTGGTCATCGGCCGCCGGCTGCTGCGCGGCGCGACCGGCGGCGGCGGGGAGATCGACTGGATGCGCGTGCCCGATCCGGCCACTGTGGACACCGGCGACGAGTGGCCCGAGGCGGGCGCGCGGTTCGGCAACCTCGTCGACTCGCCCGCCGTGACCCGCCTGGCGAAGGCTCACGGCATCACCGCCGAAGCCGGCTGGGACGCGGTGAACCAGGCGAAATCCCTGTCCGGCAACGGTTTCCTCGACGATCTGGCGCGCCGGGTCGCGGGCGGCATCGCCAGCCTCGTCGCCGTCGCCGACCCGCAGCTGATCCTGCTCTGCGGCGAGACCAGCCGCGCCGGCGGCGAGGAGTTCGCCGCGAACGTCGCCGAGAAGCTGCACGCGCTGGTCCTGCCCCGCACGCCAGTCGGCGTCGCTTCGGTGCAGGGCAACGCGGTGCGCGCGGGCGCGTTGCAGTCCGCGCTCGCCACCGCCCGTGAGGACGTCTTCGGCGTCGTCACCCCCACGCTCCTCGGGTCGCGCAGGCCCGCAGGGGGAACGCCGCCCGCGGCGCTCCCGACCGAGTAGTCCGAGTAGTCCCCGTAGTCCCCACCGATGAGGAGGAGGGTCATGCCCCTCACGACCCGCATCCGGAGAATCGCCCGAAGGCGCGGCTCTCTGCTGCTCTGCGCCGCGACCGCCACCGCGCTGCTCACGTCCGCCTGTGGCGCGGCCGCGCCGACCGCCTCGGGTGACGCCGCCGCGCCGCCGGGCAAGGACGACAAGCTCACCATCACCGTCTACAGCAAGTTCACCGACCGTGAGTACGGCGTGGTCACCGCGGCGCTGAACAAGCTCAAGGCCAAGTTCCCCAGCATCACCATCAACCACGAGGGCAACCAGGACGACGACAAGCTCACCCAGTCGATCCGCGGCGGCAACCCGCCGGACGTGGCGATCTCGTTCTACACCGACAACCTCGGCGCCTGGTGCTCCACCGGCAGCTTCCAGGACCTCAAGCCCTACCTGGACCGGGACAAGATCGACCTGAACCAGATCCCCGAGGCGGTCCGCAACTACACCTCGTACCAGGGCAAGCGCTGCGCCATGCCGATGCTCGCCGACGTCTACGGGCTGTACTACAACAAGGACCAGTTCGCGGCCAAGGGCATCACCTCGCCGCCGAAGACGACCACCGAGCTGCTCCAGGACGCCGAGAAGCTCACCGAGTTCAACCCGGACGGCTCGATCAAGACCGCGGGCTTCATCCCTGCGATGCCGTTCTACGCCAACCAGGCGCAGTACTGGGCCCCGAACTTCGGCGCGCAGTTCATCGGCCCGGACGGCAAGTCCTCACTCTCGTCCAGCCCCGGCTGGAAGGCGATGTTCGAGTTCCAGAAGAAGCTGATCGACTTCTACGGCGGCCACGACAAGGTGGAGAAGTTCAAGGCCGGCCTCGGCGACGAGTACTCGGCCGACAACGGCTTCCAGACCGGCAAGCTGGCGATGATGTACGACGGCGAGTTCCGCACCGCGTTCATCAAGGACCAGACCCCGAAGCTGAACTACGCCACCGCGCCCGCGCCGGTGCTCGACAGCATGGCCGACCACTACGGCGGCGGTTTCGCCACCGGCACCATCATCGCCATCCCCAAGGGCGCCAAGAACCCCGGCGCGGCCTGGGAGCTGATCAAGCAGGCCAGCCTCGACACCGACACCCTGGTGGACATGGCCAACGGCCTGAAGAACGTGCCCAGCACCAAGGATTCGCTGTCGTCGCCGAAGCTCGACGTGCCGCCGCAGTTCAAGACCTTCCTGGACATCTACGACAGCGGCAAGATGGTCGCGAACCCGTCCACCCCGATCGGCGACGCCTTCCTCAAGGCGGTCAACGATTTCGCCGAGAAGTGGCAGGCCGGCTCCGTGCCCGATCTCGACGCCGGCCTCAAGCAGGTCGACGCGCAGGTGAACGACGAGCTGGCGCAGAAGGGCGCGGGCGGATGACCTCGACGCTGCCCGTCGAGGCGAGCGCCCCGCCCGCACCCGCGAAGGTGCGGGCGGGGGCCCGCCGGGCGAAGCGCAGGCGGACGGTGTTCTTCTTCATGGCACCGGCGACGCTCGGGTTCTTGATCTTCTTCGGCTACCCGCTGATCGCCACCGTCTACTACTCCTTCACCCGCTACGACCTGATCAACCCGCCGCAGTGGATCGGGTTCGAGAACTACGTGCGGATGTTCACCAGCGAGCCGCTGGTGAAGACCGCGGCGTACAACACGTTGTGGCTGGTGATCATCCTGACCGTCTGCCGGGTGCTGTTCTCGCTCGGCGTCGCCTCGGTGATCTCGCGGCTGAAGTCGGGCGTCGGCATCGTCCGGACGCTCTGCTACCTGCCGGCGCTGGCCCCGCCGGCCGCGGCCACGCTGGCGTTCGTCTTCGTGTTCAACCCCGAATTCGGCCCGGTGAACCGGTTCCTGCGCTTGCTGGGCATCGACGGCGGGCTGTGGTTCAACAGCCCGGAGATGTCGAAGCCCGCGCTGACGCTGCTGGCGTTGTGGGGCTCCGGCGAGCTGATGATCATCATCCTGGCCGCGCTGCTGGACGTGCCCGCCGAGCAGTACGAGGCGGCGGAGCTGGACGGCGCCGGCCCGGTCCGCCGGTTCTGGCACGTGACGCTGCCGTCGATCTCGCCGGTGCTGCTGTTCGGCGTGGTCAACTCGATGATCTACGCGCTGCAGTTCTTCACGCAGGCGATCGTGGCCTCGTCCGCTTCGGCGGGCACGGCGGACGTCGCGGGCAACTCGAAGCTGATCGGCGCGCCGGAGAACTCGACGCTGACTTACCCGATCTGGTTGTACGTGCAGGGTTTCCGCTACTTCAACATGGGTTACGCGGCGGCCATGGCCGTGCTGCTGTTCATCGTTTCCGCCGGGTTCACGTGGATTCTGGTCAGGCAATTGCGTAAGGCCCAACACCAGGAGGAGGGGGCATGAACTTATCCTCGCGACAGCCCGTTCGTGGCCCCGACTGGGTGCGGGTATCCCGCATGAACGGAGCGGGGGCATGACCACGATCTCGGCGCCCGCGCGCCCGCCCGCGTCCGTGCCCCCGCGCGTACAGTTCAAGCGCCAGTGGGAAAAACGCCTCGGCTACATCGCGACGCACGCGATCGGCATCGCGCTCGGCGTGGTCTTCGTGCTGCCGCTGCTGTTCGTCTTCCTCACCGCGGTGATGAAGAGCGACCAGGCGATGTCCTCGAGCCTGTGGCCGACGGAGTGGCACTTCGAGAACTTCGTCGAGGTGTTCCGCCGGGCGCCGCTGCTGGAGTACTTCGGCAACAGCCTGCTCTACTCCTCGCTGGCGACGGTCGGGGCGCTGGTCTCGGCCATCCCGGCGGCGTACGGGCTGGCGAAGCTGCGGTGGCGCGGGCAGAACCTGTTCTTCATGCTCACGGTGGCGGCGATGATGCTGCCACCGCAGGTGACCATCGTGCCGCTGTACGACCTGTGGGTGCGGCTCGGCCTCACCGGCACGCTGGTGCCGCTGATCGTGCCGTACTTCTTCTTCGACGCGTTCTCGATCTTCCTGCTGCGGCAGTTCTTCCTCACCATTCCCAAGGACTACCTCGAAGCGGCGAAGATCGACGGCTGCAACGAGTTCCAGGCCATGATCAGGGTGCTGCTGCCGATGGCCAAGCCGGGCATCGCGGCCACCGGGATGTTCTGCTTCCTGTTCACCTGGAACGACTACTTCGGGCCGCTGCTCTACACCGGCGAGAACCAGGACAACTGGCCGCTCTCGCTGGCGATCGCGTCGTTCCGCGGCATGCACCACGTGGAGTGGAACCTCACGATGGCCGCCACCGCGCTGATCATGGCGCCGGTGATCGTGCTGTTCGTGTTCGCGCAGAAGTCGTTTGTCAAGGGCATCACGTTCACGGGAGTCAAGGGATGAAGCTGGCTGTGGTCGGCGGTGGGTCCACCTACACGCCGGAGCTGGTCGACGGGATCGCCGGGCGGCGCTCCACATTGGACGTCGACGAGATCGTGCTGATCGACCCCGACGCCTACCGGGTGGAGGCCGTCGGCGGGTTCAGCCAGCGGCTGCTGGACCACGCCGGGCACCCGGCCCGGGTGCGCACGACCGCGAACCTGGAGGAAGGCGTCGAGGGTGCTTCGGCGGTCCTGATCCAGCTGCGCGTCGGCGGGCAGCGGGCGCGCGCGACGGACGAGACGTTCCCGCACGCGTGCGGCTGCCTCGGCCAGGAGACGACGGGTGCGGGCGGGCTGGCGAAGGCGCTGCGGACGGTGCCGGTGGTGCTCGACATCGCCGAGCGCGTGCGCAAAGTGGCGGGCGAGGACACCTGGATCGTCAACTTCACCAACCCGGTCGGCATCGTCACGCGGGCGTTGCTGCAGGAGGGCCACCGCGCGGTCGGGCTGTGCAACGTCGCGATCAACCTGCAGCGGAAGTTCGGGAAGCTGCTCGGCGCCGGCACCGGGGACGTCAAGCTCGTCCACACCGGACTGAACCACCTGAGCTGGGAGCGCGGCGTTTTCGTCAACGGCGTGGACCGGCTGCCCGAGCTGCTGTCCGAGCACGCGGAGTTCCTCGGCGAGGAGGTCACGGCGCCGGTCGAGTGGATGCGGCGGATGAACGCCGTGCCGTCGTACTACCTCAAGTACTACTACGCCCACGACGAGCAGGTGGCCAAGCAGCTCAAAGAGCGCCCGCGCGCCGAGGTGGTCAGCGATGTGGAGGAGGAGCTGCTGAAGCTCTACCTCGACCCGGAGCAGGTGACGAAGCCGGATTCGCTGGAGAAGCGCGGCGGCGCGTACTACTCGGAGGCGGCGGTGCAGCTCGTGCACGCGCTGACCGCGGGCGGGCCGGCGGAGGAGCACGTGGTGAACGTGCCCAACAACGGCACGTTCGGCTTCCTGCCGGACGACGCGGTGATCGAGGTGTCCTCCACTGTGGACTCCGGCGGGGCGGTGGCGATCCCGCAGAAGCCCGTCGAGCCGCGGTTCGCCGGGCTGATCGCGGCCGTGACGGCGTACGAGCACCTGGCGTTGGAGGCGGCGGTCAAGGGCGGGCGCGACCGGGTGGCCGACGCGCTGCTGGCCCACCCGCTGATCGGGCAGTACACCAAGGCCGACCAGCTGGCCGACTCCCTGGTGTCGATCAACCGCGACTTCCTGCCATGGGCATGAGGCCGGTCGAACCAGCAGTCGTCGCAATCGACGGAGGCAACAGCAAAACCGAGGTGCTGCTGGTGTCGCGCGACGGCGGGGTGCTCGCCCAGTCGCGCGGCCCCGGCGCCTCGCCGCAGAACGTCGGGGTGGAAGGATGTGTTACGGCGCTTGAATCCCTGGTGGCCGAGGCGCTGACTTCGGCCGGGCTGCCGGCGGAGCGGCCGTACGGCGTGCACACCTCGGCGTACCTGGCCGGGCTCGACTTCCCGCGTGAGGAAGAACCGCTGTTCGAAGCGCTCCTCGCGCGCGGCTGGAGCACCACGCTGGAGGTCGGCAACGACGTCCTCGCGCTGCTGCGCGCGGGCAGCTCGGACGGCACCGGCATCGCCGTGGTCTGCGGTGCGGGGATCAACGCCGCGGGCATCGGCCCGGACGGCCGCGTGCACCGGTTTCCCGCGCTGGGCAGGGTTTCCGGCGACTGGGGCGGCGGCTACCGGCTCGGTGAGGAGGCCCTGTGGTGGGCCGTCCGCGCGGAAGACGGACGTGGCCCCCGGACGGAATTGCAGACCGCGGTGGCGGGCTTCTTCGGCCTGCCGACGCTGCTCGACGTGGTGCAGGGCCTGCACTTCGGCGAAATCGACTCGGCGTCGATCCACGGCCTGTGCCCGCTGCTGTTCGAGGTCGCGGCCGAGGGTGACGAGGTGGCCCAAGAAGTGGTCACGCGGTTCGTCGAGGAGGTGAGCGTGCTGGTCGCGGTGATCGTGCGACGGCTGGACCTCACCGAATCGGCCCCGGAGGTGATCCTCGGCGGCGGCGTGCTGACCGGCGTCGGCGCGCCGGTGATCGCGGAGATCGAGCGGCGATGCCTGAAAGTGGCGCCGCTCGCGCGAGTGCGGGTGGTCGACGTGAACCCGGTTGTCGGCGCGGCCCTGTTCGGCCTCGACGCGCTGGGCGCGCCCGCCTCGGCGAAGGCCGCGCTGAAGGCCGCCACCCAGCGGGCCTGACCACCAAAGCCGTCAAGGCCTCCTTACCCGCGTCCGGCGCGGGCAAGGAGGCCTTGACGGCCGTTGTCCCAGTGAGGTCAGCGGACCGCGACGGTCTCGCCGGTCTCCAGCAGGGACTTGAGGTCCGAGAGGACCCAGGCCCAGCCGCCGCCCGCGTTCTGGCCGGGGCCGGCGTCGAGGTCCTCGTGCACCCCGGCGACCATCGCGGCGTGGTTCGGCGCGCCGGTGACGTCGTGGGTGACGGTGAGCCGGGTGCCCGTCGACTTGGTTTCCTCGATGTCGTAGGTGAGCGTGGTGTACGGCTCCGCGATCAGCGACGGGTCCATGGTCAGCCGCCAGGTGATGACCAGTCTGCGCGGCGGGTCGACCTCGACGACCTCACCGTCGAGCAGGTCGCCGGTGAACCCGGAGTCGATGAACGCCTGCGTCGGGCGGACGCGGTGCTTGCCGCCGGGCGTGAGGTCGAAGTCGGCCAGGCCGCCGTAGCCGTACTTCTCCGTCCACTCGGGCTTGGTGATGGCGTCCCAGATCGCCTGCGGGCTCGCCTTGATGTAGACGCGGTTGACCTGCACGGTCTTCGTCTCGGTCATTCGGGTGACTCCTTCTCCAGTTCGGCTTTGAGGTCGAGCAGCGCCGCGGTGTGGCGGGCGGTGTACTTGCCGATCCACCGGTCGTGGATCTGCCGGATCGGCACCGCGTTCAGGAAGTGCCGCTTCTCGCGGCCTTCCTTGCGGCTGGTGACCAGTCCGGCTTCTTCCAACAGCTTCAGGTGTTTCATCACGCCGAAGCGCGTCATGTCCACTTCGGACTCCAGCTCGCCCAGCGTCCGCCCGTCCCGGGCGAACAGCAGGTCGAGCAGGAACCGCCGGGTGGGGTCGGCCAGCGCCTTGAACACCTGGTCGTCCTCCGGCATGAGCCGAGAATAGGTGACCAAAAGGTCACATGTCAACCAATGCGGCGCCGCAGGACCGTTCGCGGTCCTGCGGCGCTGGTTACAGCAGGGCGCCGAGCGGGAGGATCAGCCCGATCGCGACCACGGAGATGATCGTCTCCATCACCGACCAGGTCTTCAGCGTCTGGCCGACCGACATGCCGAAGTACTCCTTGACCAGCCAGAACCCGGCGTCGTTCACGTGCGAGAAGAACAGCGAGCCGGCGCCGATGGCGAGCACCAGCAGGGCGTTGTGGGTCGGGTCGAGGGTGGCGGCCAGCGGGGCGACGATGCCGGCGGCGGACACCGTCGCGACCGTCGCCGAGCCCGTGGCCAGCCGGATCGCGACGGCGACCAGCCAGCCCAGCAGCAGCGGGGAGAAGTGGGCGCCGGTGGCGAGGCTGGTGATCACGTCGCCGACGCCCGCGTCCACCAGCGTCTGCTTGAATCCGCCGCCCGCGGCGACGATCAGCATGATGCCGGCGATCGGGCCCAGTGACTCGCCGATGATCGAGGTCAGCTTGGCGCGGTTGAGCCGCGCGGGGCGGCCCAGCACGACCATGCCGACGAGCACGGCGAGCAACAGGGCGACCAGCGGGTCGCCGACGAAGTCGAGCACCCGGCGGACGCCGTTTTCCTTGCCCGCCAGGATGTCCGCCAGCGCCTTGGCCAGCATGAGCACCACGGGCAGGAGCACAGTGGACAGTGTCGCGGCGAAGCTCGGCCGGTGCTCGGTGTCGCTGCGCTCCGAATCGGGCACGAGCCGTTCGGGCGGCGTGGCGTCGGGCACGAGCTTCGCGGCCAGGCGGCCGAACAGCGGGCCGGCGATGACCACCGTCGGCAGGCCGACGAGCAGGCCGAGGGCGAGCGTGAGGCCGACGTTCGCGCCGAGTGAGCCGGCGGCCGCGAGCGGGCCGGGGTGCGGCGGGATCAGGCCGTGCAGCACCGAGAGCCCGGCCAGCGCCGGAACTCCCAGCAGCAGCACGGGTTTCCCGCTGCGCTTGGCGACCAGCAGCACCACCGGGATCAGCATCACCAGGCCGATCTCGAAGAACATCGGCAGCCCGATCAGCGCGGCGATCAGCGCCATCGCCCACGGCAGCCCGCGCCCGCGGACCCGGCCGAGCACGGTGTCGACGATCCGGTCCGCGCCACCGGAATCGGCCAGCAGCTTGCCGAGCATCGCGCCGAACGCGATCAGCACGCCCACCGACGCGATGGTGCTGCCGACCCCGCTCTCGAAGCTCTTCAGCAGCTTGTCGACCGGCATCCCGGCAACCAGGCCGAGCACGCCGGAGCCGAGGGTGAGCGCGAGCAGCGGGTGCAGCTTCACCTTGCTGATCAGGACGACGATCACGGCGATGGCGAGCACCGTCGCGGCGATCAGGCGGGTGTCGTGGCCGGTCCAGCCGGCGGCGAGGGTGGTCATGCGTGCTCCCGGAAGCCGCTCAGAGCGGCGGCGATGATGTCGGCAGGGCTGTCGGCGATGTCGAAGACGCGGCCCGCCTCGTCTGGCTGCAGCGGCTCGAGGTCCGCGAGCTGGGAGTCGAGCAGCGAGACGGGCATGAAGTGGCCGGTGCGGGTTTTCATCCGCTCGGCGAGCAGGTTCCGGTCGCCGTTCAGGTGCAGGAACCAGACGCGGCCGCCGGTCCGCAGCACGTCGCGGTACCGGCGTTTGAGCGCGGACGACGTGACTACGCCGCCGGTCTCCTGGTGCCGCCGGATCCAGTCGGCGATGGACTCGAGCCAGGGCGCGCGGTCGGCGTCGGTGAGCGCGTGGCCCGCGGTCATCTTGTCGATGTTGGCCTGCGGGTGGAAGGTGTCGGCCTCGGCGTACTCGACGCCCAGCTGTTCGGCCAGTGCCGTGCCGACCGTCGTCTTGCCGGATCCCGAAACGCCCATCACCACGATGACGGTCATCCGCACCTCCCACGTCGTTGTGCCCGGAGCAGTCAAACTCAAAAGTACTACTTAATCAAGAAGAAGTAGTACTTAATCGAATCAGAGGGCTAGGTTGATCGAGTGGGGAGTGACAGGCACGAGGAAGTCCTCGACGCATTGGGCGCGGCGATCGCGGGCGGTGAGCTGGCGCCGGGTTCGGTGCTGCGCTCGGACGAGCTGCAGGAGCGCTTCGGGGCGTCGCGGACTGTCGCGCGCGAAGTCGTGCGCGTGCTGGAGACGATGCGGCTGACCAGCAGCCGGCGGCGCGTCGGCGTGATCGTGCGCGAACCGGCCGAGTGGAACCACTACGACCCGCGGCTGATCCGCTGGCAGCTGGACGGCCCGGGCCGCGCCGTCGCCCTGCGGACGCTGACCGAGCTGCGGTCCGGCGTCGAGCCGTGTGCCGCGCGGTTCGCGGCCCTGCGCGCGACGCCGGAGGACCGTGGCCGGCTGCGCGCGCTGGCGGCGCACCTCGAGCGCACGGCGCGGGAACGGGACCTTTCGACGTTCCTCGGCCACGACGTCGCGTTCCATGATCTGGTGCTTTCGGCCTCGGGAAATCCGATGTTCGCGCAGCTGTCCTCGGTGGTCGCCGAGGTGCTGGCGGGCCGCACCGAGCACGGCCTGATGCCCGCGGAGCCGCAGCCGGAAGCCGTCGCCTGGCATGTGGAGGTCGCCCACGCGATCGACGCGGGCGAGGCCGGCCGGGCGGAGCGCGCGATGCGCGACATCGTGGACCAGGCACGCGACGAGATCGCCGCCGCCGTGGCCGGGTAATCTCGGGCCTGCACTCGACTCTTCACGAATCCGGGGGACTTGAAGTGAGCGCGGCGCGTGCCATCGGTTTGATGCTGGGCCTGGCGGCCGACGGCGCCCTGGGCAACCCCCGGCGACGCCCTCCGGTCACCGCCTTCCGCCGTCTGGCTTCGGTCCCGGCTGCCCCGGCCCCCGCGTCGGTGCGGTCCGTGGTGGCCGGATTGGGCGTGACGGCCGCGGCGGTGGCCGTCGGAGTGGTCGCCGAACGGGCCGGCCGCGGCCGCCCGGTGATCCAGGCCGCGACGACCGCCGTGACCACCTGGGCGGTCGTCGGCGCCGCGGGCCTCGCCACGCAGGGCACCGAACTGGCGCGGGACCTCGAAGAAGGCCGTCTCGAACCGGCCCGCGGCACACTGTCCGAATTGGACACCCGCGTCGCGGACAGCCTCGGCATGATCGGGCTTTCCCGTGCGGCCGTGGAAACCCTGGCGGAGAACACGTCCGAAGTGGTCGTCGCGCCGCTGCTGTGGGGCGCGCTCGCGGGGGTGCCGGGCCTGCTGGCGTCCCGCATGATCAGCGTGCTGCGCCAGACGGCCAGGGGCACCGGCCGGCACCACTGGGCGGTCGAACGGATCGACGAGCTGATCCACCTCATCCCGACCCGCGCCGCGGCGGCCCTGACGGTACTGGCGGCCCCCGTCGTCGGCGGCTCCGCGGGCGGCGCCTGGCGAGCCTGGCGCCGCGACACCATCGCCCACCCCAGCCCCAACGCCGGTCGCGTCGAGGCCGCTTTCGCCGGCGCCCTGGAAATCCGCGTCGGCGGCCGCACGGTGTACCCGCACGGAGTCGTCGAACTCCCGGTCCTGGGCGTCGGCCGCAACCCGGACGCGGGCCATGTGACGAGGGCTGTGGAGCTTTCCCGGGTGGTGGGGTGGCTCGCGGGCGCTACTTCGGTAGTGGTGGCCGTGACTGTGGGACTGCGTCACCGCAAGAGCTGACCGCAGTCCGCTTTATCGAACCGCAGTGAACTCTTCGTCGTCTTCAGCCAGCATCTCGGCGACCGACTTCCGCCGTGTCCGGTCCGCCTTGTCCACGGTCAGCGCGCCACCAGGCTTCAGCTCGCGGATGGTGAAGTACAGCCACCCCAGCACCGCCATGGTGCCGAACGCGATCCACTGCAGCGCGTACGAGAAGAACGGTCCAGAGTCCAGCTGCGGCAGCGGCAGCGCGCCCAGCACGCCGGGCTGGTTCTGGTCGAGCTGGAAGTAACCGGGCCGGATGGTCAGGCCGGACGAGCGCGCGACCACCTGCGAGTCGACGGTGTAGCTCTGGAGCTTGCCGTCGGTGGAGGCGTCCGCGAAGGCGTTGCGGTGCTTCGGGTCGGCTTCGTCGCTGCGGATGCGCGCGACCACCGTCACCTGGCCGCCCGGCGCCGCGGCGTACGGGAGCACGCCGGACTTGTCGTCGAGCCGGACGTAGCCGCGGTCGACGAGGTAGACGGTGCCGTCAGTCGCGCGCAGGGGCGTCAGCACCTCGAACGCGGCTTCGCCCTGCACGGTCCGCAGCCGGGCCACGACCTCGGCGGACGGGATGTACGTGCCGGTCAGCGACACCAGGTGCCACTCGTTCTGCTGGTTCGGCGCCGCACCGGGCGCCAGCAGCTGCGAGACGGCCGCCGGCTGCGCGGTGAACGACGCGGTCAGCGCGTTGTTCTGGGCCGACTGCTCGCCGTCGCGCCGGAACTGCCACGGCGCGAGGAGCGTGAAGCAGCAGACGGCGAAGGTGAACACCACCACCGTCAAAGCCAGCCAGCCGGGCCGGAGCAGAAAGCGCAACCGCACCCCTCCACGGTAGGCGGTCACCATCCCCGGGCGCGCGGCGACCTCTCCACCAGGCGCGTTCGGGTGGGACAAAGCGTGCTAACCGTGCGCGCGCACCCAGTCGACGAGGGCGGGCATGGCCCGTTCGATCATGCCGAGCACCTCTTCGAACCCGCCGTCGGCGCCGTAGTACGGGTCCGGCACCTCGGAGCACGGCGGCGCGACGGGGTCGAAGTCCCTGAGCAGCCGAACCCGCCCCGGCTCGGCGACGCGCGCCTGAAGGAACTCGAGGTGCCCTTCGTCGGCGGCCAGCAGCAGGTCGGCTTCGAGGTCTTCATCGCTCACCTCGGACGCGACGTGCTCCGTGGGGTAGCCGTGCGCCTTCAACGTCGCGCGCGCCCGCCGGTCTGCCGCCTCCCCGACATGCCACGGCCCCGTCCCGGCACTCGACACCCGAACGGCCCCGTCGAGCCCCGCTTCGGCCAGCTTCGCCCGGAACACCAGCTCCGCCATGGGAGAGCGGCAGATGTTGCCCGAGCACACGAACACGACATGAGTCACGGGCGTGAGTCTTCCAGAACCCGGTGACGTGGGAAGATCCCCTCGTGCCCGCCCTGACCGAGATCATCGAAGTCCTCGAACGCAGTTATCCGAAGGAGCTCGCCGAGAGCTGGGACGCCGTCGGGCTCGTGTGCGGGGATCCCGCGGACGAGGTGACGCGGGTGTTGTTCTGCGTGGACCCCGTCGAGGCGACCGTGGCCGAGGCCGAGGAGCTGGGCGCGCAGCTGATCGTCGCGCATCATCCGTTGTTGCTCCGGGGGGTGCACGGGGTGCCGGCGGACACGCCGAAGGGCGGGCTCGTGCACCGCATGATCCGGGGCGGCATCGCGCTCTACTGCGCGCACACCAACGCCGACTCGGCCGACCCCGGGGTCTCCGACGCGCTCGCCGAGGCCATCGGGCTCACCGTGCGACGGCCGCTGGAACCCCACGTTCCCGGTGGCCGCACCGGGATCGGCCGGATCGGGGAGCTGGCCGACGCCGAGCCCTTCGAAGCGTTCGTACGGCGGGTGGCCGAGGCGTTGCCCGCGACGCTGCCCGGCGTGCTCGGCGCCGGCGATCCGGACCGGCCGATCCGCACCGTCGCGGTGTCCGGCGGGGCCGGCGACTCCTATCTCGCCAAGGCCGCCGCGGCGGGCGTCGACGCCTACGTCACCGCGGACCTGCGCCATCACCCCGCCGGTGAGCACCTCGCCGCGACCGGGGGAGCGCCGGCACTGGTCGGGCTCACGCACTGGGCCAGCGAATGGCCCTGGTGCAGGCAAGCCTCGGCCATTGTCGGCGCGGCCTTTGCGGGTAACGTCGACAGTCACGTCTCCACGCGGTGCACCGACCCGTGGACCGTCCGCGCTAGCCAACAAGGAGCACCGTGAAGGCCGACCCCGCCGTCCAGCGCCAGCTGCTCGAACTCGCGAAGGTGGACGCCGAGCTTTCGCGCACGGCGCACCGCCGCCGCACCCTCCCCGAGCTCGCCGAGATCGACGCGGGGGAGAAGACCGCGCGGGACAAGCGTGACGCCCTCGTGTCGGTCCAGACCGCCGTGTCCGACCTCGACCGCGAGATCGCCCGGCAGGAGAAGGAGATCGAGTCGGTGCGCGCCCGCGAGGACCGCGACCGCAAGCTCCTCGAGTCCGGTTCCGTGAACTCCAAGCAGATGACCGACATCGAGCACGAGCTGCAGACGCTCGGCCGCCGGCAGGGCGCGCTGGAGGACGACCTGCTGGAGCTGATGGAGCAGCGCGAGGCGCTCGAGCTGGACGCGCAGCGCACCGGTGCCGAGGTCGACAAGGCGGAGCAGGAGGTCGCCGCCGCGATCGTCCGCCGAGACGAGGCGTTCAAGGACCTCGACACCACCCGCGCCCGCCGCGACGAGGACCGCGCGAAGCTGCTGCCGCGGTTCCCGGAGCCGCTGCTCAAGCTGTATCAGCGCACCCTCGAGCACAAGGGCATCGGCGCGGCCCTGCTGCGCGCCCGCCGCTGCGGCGCCTGCCAGCTGGAGCTGGACCGCAACACGATCAACGAGATCAAGGCCACCGCCGAGGACGCCGTCGTGCAGTGCGAGAACTGCGGGGCGATCCTCGTCCGCACCCTGGAGTCGGGCCTGTGACCGACCGGGTGGTCGTGGAGGCCGACGGCGGCTCGCGCGGCAACCCCGGCCCGGCCGGTTACGGCGCCGTGGTCAAGGACGCCGCCACCGGCGAAATCCTGCTCGAGCGGCACGAGTTCCTCGGCGTGGTCACCAACAACGTGGCCGAGTACTCGGGCCTGATCGCGGGGCTCACCGCGGCCGCCGAGACCGGTGCGTCCATTGTGGACGTCCGGATGGACTCGAAGCTCGTCGTGGAGCAGATGTCCGGCCGGTGGAAGATCAAGCACGCCGCGCTGCAGCCGCTGGCCGCGCAGGCGCGTGAACTCGCGGACCGCTTCGACCGTGTCAGTTACATGTGGATCCCCCGCGCCGAGAACTCGGACGCCGACCGGCTCGCCAACGTCGCGATGGACGCCGGCACCGGCCGTCCCGCCAAGCCCGCGCCCGCCGCGTCGGCCAAGACCACGCCCGCGCAAGTCACCGAGCCGGACCGGGTCTCCCCGGCCGGCTGGACCGGCGCCCGCGGCACCCCGACCAAGCTGCTCCTGCTGCGCCACGGCCAGACGGAGATGTCCGTCGACCGCCGTTACTCCGGCCGCGGCGACGTCCCGCTCACCGAGCACGGCCGTGGCCAGGCCGCCGCCGCGGCGAAGCGCCTGGCCACCATGCCGGGCCTGATCGGCGAGGACGGCGAGGCCGCGCCCATCGTCGCGTCGCCGCTGACCCGGACGAAGCAGACCGCGCAGGCCGTCGCCGACGCGCTCGGCGGCCGGGTCGAAACGCACCCGGGCCTGATCGAAACCGACTTCGGCGAGTGGGAGGGCCTCACCTTCGCCGAGGCCGCGGAGCACGACCCGGAGCTGCACCGCTGCTGGTTGTCCGATCCTTCGTGCGCGCCGCCCGGCGGCGAGAGCTTCGACACGGTGTACGTGCGCGTCCGCCAGGCTCTCGAGGACCTGGTCGAGCAGTACGCCGGGCAGACGGTTGTGGTGGTCAGCCACGTGACGCCGATCAAGACGCTGCTCCGCTTGGGCCTGGACGCCGGGCCGTCGCTGCTGTTCCGGCTGCACTTGGATCTGGCCTCGCTGTCGATCGTCGAGTTCTACCCCGACGGCAACGCCTCCGTCCGGCTGGTCAACGACATCTCGCACCTGAGCTGACCGGCACCGGATGTGCCGCGGATCACGCCCAACGGTGACGCGTGGGAACCGGCCGGTGAGGTATTGGCTAGAGTGCTCAGTCGACCGCGGCGCCGCGGCGCGGATCCCCGGGGATCCTCACAGGGGGGCGCAGGCTCGTGCGTTTCTCGGCAAGATCTGCGAGTAGAAACAGTGACGAGGACATGACGGCTAGCGCACTCAGCGAAGCATCCGAACGCGACCTGCCTGAGCAGGACGCGCCCGAGACCGCCCGCGGCCTGCGCCACGGCTGGATCGCCGCCACGCTGGCGGTGCTCGCCGGGGTGGCCGGGGTCGCCTGGCACGCCACCCGCTACGGCCACTGGATCGTGGACGACGCGGCCATCACGTTCTCCTACGCGCGCAGCTTCGCCGACGGCCTCGGCCCGGTCCTGCAGCCCGGCGCGCCGCCGGTCGAGGGCTTCTCCGACCCGACCTGGATGCTGCTGCTCGCGCTCGGCAAGGTGGCCGGCCTGTTCGACCACGGCCTGCTGTTCGGCATCCCGGACTACGTGCTGTTCCCGAAGCTGCTCGGCCTGCTGTTCACCGCGGGCATCCTGATCCTCTGCCACCTGGCGGCGCGCCAGCTGTTCCCGCGCCGCGCGTGGGCGGTGACGCTGGCCGTCGGGCTGACGCTGGCCACCATCCCGTCGTTCGTCATCTGGGTGGTGTCGGGCCTGGAGAACTCGCTGTTCGCGTTCGCCGTGCTCGGCCTGGCTGTGCTGCTGTTCACCGCGGTGAACAAGGAGCGCGCGCTCACGCCGAAGGTGGCTATCGCGGCCGGGGTGATCGTCACGTTCGCGGCGCTGACCCGGCCGGAAGGCCTGATCTACGCGGCCGCGTACCCGATCGTCCTGCTCTTCGGCGTCCGGCGGGAGGGCTTCTGGCGCAGCTTCCGCTTCGCCGCGCTGTCCATCGCGTCGTTCGCCGTCCTGTTCGGGTCTTATGTGGCCTGGCGCTACAGCGAGTTCCACCGGCTGCTGGCGAACCCGTCGGTGGCGAAGAAGCAGGGCCTGCCCGACCTGATGTCGATCATCCGGCCCGGCAACCTGATCGCGTACGCCGGGATCGCGGCCACGATCGTGCTCGCCGCCGTGGTGATCTGGGCGCTGGTCAAGGCCCCGTGGCGCCGGGCCCTGGTGGCGCTGATGACGCCGTTCGCGCTGGGGGTTATCGCCTTCGGCGTGATGATCCCGGACTGGATGGCGCAGAACCGGTTCGCGACGCCGGTGTGGGTGCTGGGCGCGCTGGGCGGGACCCTGGCGTTCGCCGAGCTGCTGCGCGCGGTCAAGGTGCGCTGGCGCGCGGTCGCTTCGGTCGTGGTGGTGGCGGCGGCGATCCCGTCGCTGGTCGGGTTCACACACGCGTCGGACCAGTTCATCAAGAGCCCCACCATTCCCGCGTGCCTGGTCGCCGACCGCTTCGGCCGCGGCTTCAACACGTACGCCGACATGCTGGGCCTCCAGCAGGCCTCGCTGCTGCTGCCGGACCTCGGCGGCTCGTCGATGACCAGCCGGCTGCACCTGGTGGACATGGCCGGGCTGGTGAACGCGGACATCGCGGACCTGACCAAGAACGACGACATCGCCGGTCTGCGCAACTACGTGTTCGACTCGGTCAAGCCGACCTTCATCCACTCCTGGGGCCCGTGGGCGGCGGGCAACGGGATCACGGTCGACCCGCGCGTGGACCGCGACTACTACCCGATCTTCGTCTACCCCGGCCCCGGCCCGCGCAACGGTGACTTCGTGCGCAAGGACGCCATCACGGACCTGGCCAAGCTCAAGGCCGTCCAGAACTACGCGGCGACCACGATGATGGACGTCGAGGCCTACCGGTTCGGCGACGGCCTGAAGGACTGCGGCCCGACGATGGAGCCGGGCCAGACCATTCCGCCGCGTCCCTGAGCCCTCGTGAGTGTTTATGACGGTTAGAACCGTCATAAACACTCACGAGTCTTTTCAGGGGAGCACGAGCCAGAGCGCCGTGGTGGCCGCGGCGAGGGAGAGCGGCGTGGTCAGCACGCCGAGCTTCAGGAACTCCCTCGCCGACGGCCGGTGCCCGGCTTTCGCGAGCACGCGGCGCCACAGCAGCGTGGCAAGTGAGCCGAGGTAGGTCGCGTTCGGGCCGATGTTCACGCCGAGCAGCACGGCCAGCAGGATGCCGGTGTTCGGGTGCGGGCCCAGCACCGTCAGCAGGATCAGCGTGGCCGGCAGGTTGTTGACGACGTTGGCCAGCACGGCCGCGATCGCGGCGGTGGCCAGCAGCTCGGGCAGCCCGGCGGTGTCCGGCAGCAGGGTGCGCAGGAGGCCGCCCAGCAGGTGCTCCGAAACGGCCTCGACGACGACGGCCAGCCCGAGCACGAACAGGATCAGCATCGGCGAGGCCTCGGTGACCAGCTGCCAGGGCTTGATCTTGCGTTCCCCCAGCGCTTTCGCGCCGAGGATGAGCGCGGCCAGCGTGGCCACCCAGACCGGCTCGACGTGCACCAGCTGCCCGGCCCCGAACCCGATCAGCGTGCCCGCCAGCACCACGAGCGCGAACACCGGCGCTTCGCGGTGCTCGGGGGTCTCGGCGCTGGGCGCGGCCTGAAGGTCCTCGCGGAAGAACCGGGCGAACACGGCCAGCTCGATGGCCAGCGTGACCAGCCACGGCAGCGCCATCAGCGCCGTGAACCCGGCGAACGTGAGCCCGGACGCGGCGAAGGCGAGCAGGTTGGTGAGGTTCGAGACGGGCAGCAGGGTGGACGCGGAGTTGGCGAGGTGCGCGCACGCGTAAACGTGGGGCCTCGACTCGAGCCGCAGCCCCTCGGCCGTCGCGAGGACAACGGGCGTGAGCAGCACGACGGTCGCGTCGAGGCTGAGGATCGCCGTCACCCCAGCCGCCGCGGCGAACGTGAGCACCAGCAACCGCCGCGGCCGCCCGCGGCAAAGCTCTGCGAGCCTGGTCCCCAGCCAGCTGAACACCCCGTCCTTCGCGGCGAGATGGCTGACCAGCAGAATCGCCGCGAGAAACCCCATCGTCGGCAGAATCTCGACGACCCGCTTCCCGGCTTCCGCGGGCGTCGCCAGCCCCAGCGCCAGCGCCACCCCGGCCAACGGCACCGCGGCCACCGCCTCGGGCCACCCCCGCGGCCGCACCATGGCGAACACCAGCGTGGCGGCCAAGAGGATCAGGCTGGCTACGGCCGCCGCGGTTCCGGTCACTCCTGAACGCTAACCGGCTCGCTGTGATGCGGGATCGGGCGGTGGCCGTCGTGGCCGAGCGGCCACCGCCCCGTACTGCCTATTCGGACCGAGAGGCGTTTTCCGCGCCGCGATCGACATCTTCGAGATAGATCGGCACTTCGTCGATCTGCAAGGCTGCCAGCAACGCCTTGGTGGGAACCAGGTAGCGCCCACCAGGGCGGATCACCGCGCACGGGAACGTGCCGCGCCGGATGTGCTGGTACGCGGTGTTGACATGCATGTTGAACGCCTTCGCGGCCGTGGCCAGGTCGACCGTCGCCGGCAACCGGAACAGCTCGGGGAAAGTCATCGACCGCCGGGAACGGTAGACAAAGGCGAGCGAAGGGCCCTGGGTATCGTCTCGTGGGTTCACGCGACCTCACCCGGCCTGTCGTTGTGCGCGTTGATCAGGGAGCGCAGGCCCATCCGGTCGGCCAAGGCGCCGATGCGTTCCCCTTCTACCGTGGTGCCGTCGGGCCGGGAATGCAGAGGCACCACGGTGAGGTCGGTCTCGGCCACGTAACCCAGCCTCCGCTGGTGCGATTCGATGTCATCGCACGGCAAGTCCTGCGTTGCACTGCGGCAGGCCTGTTTGGCGAACTCGTGGGTGCCCCAATACAGGCGCGAGGGGAGACGCTCGTCGTTCACATCGACATCCCGCGCCGTCAGGAGGAATCCGAGGAGCACGTCTGACTGGATGTCCAAGCGGTCGTTGCGCCAGTTCGAATGCAGTCGCCTGGTGAGTGCCCGGAGACGGGGAACCCAGGACCAGAGCAGGACCCGTTCCCAGTACTGGCTGTTTCGGCTGCCCAGCACGAGCCGGGACCAGACGGCCTGGCAAACCGGATCGGGCACGTCGGCGCCGCGGACGATGTCGCACGCGAGGCCGGGCGTGACGGCGGCAGTCGGCACCCCCGGCCCGAGTTCGCCCTCCTGCACCAACACTTTGCTGCAAGCTGACGGCGAGGCGAACCCCGCCGCGATGACGTCGAGGATGCTCGAAAATTCCAACAGAGTGGGTTCGGTTACGACGGTTTCCCCGGACGACGATCGGTACTCGAACATGCAACCTCCGGAAGGTGGTGCCTCGGAAGTTTGAATACGCGATCGTCGCGGGTTTTGGATAGACCGGTCAGCGGAAGGTGTGGAGCCGAGGAGGATTTCGGCACCGGCAGTGCTGCAGCAGGTGGATGTGCTCACTCCATGAGGTGGTGCGACTGGGCCGGACGTGCGTGACCTCGCGGTACGGCTGGTGCCTCGCTGTCGGCCGTTGGAGTCAGTGAAACCCAGCAAACTCAGCGAAGCCCGCCGAGCAGCCTCAGACCCGCCCGGTCGCCGGTTCCGGAACCCCAGCACCACGAGCCACGTCCCGTTCCTTGGACCGGATGACCGGCAGCACCTCAGACCCGAAATGCGCCACGTCCTCCAGATAGTGCAGGAAGCCCAGCAACAAAAGGTGAGCCCCCCGCCGCTTGTACTCGATGGCCCGGTCCGCGATCTGCTCCGGCGTGCCGATCAGGCCCGTGCGGAAGCCGTCGTTGTACTGGACCAGGTCCTTGAACTCCGAGTCCGCCCACATGCCCTTTGCGTCCGAAGTGGACTTTCCGGCCTGCTTGACCGCGGAGCGGAAGCCCTCGACGGCGTCCACATTGGCCTTCGCGACGATCTCGCGCAGGACGTCGCGTGCCTCGGACTCCGATTCGCGGGCGATGACGAAACCGTTCAGTCCGAAGCGGACACTGTGGTTGTTCGCCGCCGCGTAGCCGTTGACCTCTTCGACCTGTTCGGTGAAGCCGTCGAAATCCTTGCCGTTGCTGAAGTACCAGTCCGAGACGCGGCCGGCCAGCTTGCGGGCCGCGGTGGAGTTGCCGCCCTGGAAGATCTCCGGGTGGGGGCGGCTTTCAGGCTTGGGCTTGATGTCGAAATCGTGGATGCGGTAGAAGTCGCCGCCGAACTCCGCGTGGTCGTCGGTCCAGAGTTCCTTGAGCACACGGATGAACTCCTCCGTGCGGCGGTACCGCTCGTCGTGTTCCAGCCACGGTTCGCCGAGCTTCGTGAACTCGTCCTTGAACCAGCCGCTCACCACGTTGACCGCGGCGCGGCCGCCCGAGATCACGTCGGCGCTCGCGATGAACTTCGCCAGCACGCCCGGGTGCCACAGCCCCGGGTGCACGGCCGCGATCACCTTCAGTCGCTGCGTCGCCAGAAGCAGCGCGAGGCTGAAGCCGGTCGACTCGTGCTGGTAGGCGGCGCCGTAGCTGGCGGTGTAGCGGACCTGGCTCAGCGCGTACTCGAAGCCGTTGTCCTCCGCGAGCACGGCCAGTTTCCGGTTGTACTCATACCCCCAGTCGGTGCGCTGCTCGATGTCGCTCGTCACCAGGCCGCCGCTCACGTTCGGCACCCAGTAGGCGAATTTCAGTGGCTCGTGCGGGTCTGGTGCGGACATGGGCCCGAGTGAACAGCGGGGCCTCAGCACCGTCAACGGTCGTCCACGCGATGAGAACCGCGTCCACAAAGGATGGTGCAAAACCCCGGGCCGCGGTAACCGCCACCGCGCGCGAGGCCGGCGACCCCGGCACGGGTACCATTCACCGGCGGACGAGCTGGCAGGACGGTCGCGGCCCGGGGAAACCCGGTCCGAGGAAAGTCCGGACTCCGCAGGGCAGGGTGGTTGTTAACGGCAACCCGGGGCGACCCGCGGGACAGTGCCACAGAAAACAGACCGCCCCCGTCAACGTTCCATCCGACGGGGGTAAGGGTGAAACGGTGGTGTAAGAGACCACCAGCATCCCGGGTGACCGGGATGGCTCGGTAAACCCCACCCGGAGCAAGGCCAAGAGGGAGCTCACGCTCCTGCGCAGGCGTTCGAGGACGGCCCGTCCGATGCCTGCGGGTAGGCCGCTGGAGCCTGCCGGCGACGGCAGGCCGAGATGGATGACCGTCGCCCGGTCGCACCGCAAGGCGCGCCGGGAACAGGATCCGGCTTACATGCCAGCTCGTCCGCCCCAGCGCATCGAACGCTGGGGCGCTTCGGACCAGCCCCTCCCGAACTCGTGCTTCCGACGGTGCGCACCCTGGTTACCGCGCGGTAGGGTTCGCGGCATGGGTGAGGCCACGGACGTCGCGAAGCAGTTCAAGGGCACTTTCGACACGCTGCACTCCCTGGTGTACTTCGTGCCGGAGACCGAGCAGTACCTCACCGCGGCGGGGCTGCGGCCGGGCCGGATGTGCTACTTCGCCGGGCGGGCCGCGCCGATGGGGGCCGTCGGGACGGCCGTGGTGACTGCGACGTTCTACAACTTCAACCCCGAAATCGTCGCCCGGCACATCCCGCGCGCCTGGACGCTGGCGACGCCGGAGGCCGTGCTCACGGCCCGGCTCGAGGCCGTCGACGCGGCGTACCGGCGGCTGCTCGGCGACGAGGCCCTCGCCTCCGACGACGTGGCCGAGGCCGCCGAGCTGGCGCGCGAAGCCACGGCTGGTTGCAGTGCGGAAGGCCGTGCCCTCTACGCCGGGCACGCGAGCCTGCCCTGGCCCGACCGGCCGCACCTCGCGCTCTGGCACGCCGTCTCGCTGCTGCGCGAGTACCGCGGCGACGCGCACGTCGCCGCGCTGATGCTGAACGGGCTGGGCGGGCTCGACGCTCTCGTCACCCACGTCGCGACGGGCGCCGGCTTCACCCCGGAGTCCGCGAAGCAGACCCGCGGCTGGAGTGACGAGCAGTGGGACGCCGCCGTCGCCGGACTGGTCGACCAGGGCATCGTCGGCGCGGACGGCGGGCTCACCGAGCGCGGCGCCGAGCTGCGCGAGCGGATCGAGGCCGCGACGAACCTGGCGTCCGAAGAGCCGTGGACGCGCCTGGGCGAGCAGAAGTCGGCCCGCCTGCGCGAACTGTGCCGCCCGCTGAGCCGCGCTGTGGTGAAGGCAGGCGCGTTCCCCCGCGCGATCACCAAGCCGTCCTGACCGGAGGAGTTCCGCGGCCCGCGCTTGTCGGCGCCGTTGCCGCCGAACGGTGCAGGTCACGCTGGTTCGGGCGGCCGAACGTGTACCCGGAGTGAGCACGGGCCGGTGCCCGGAACCGGGCGTTCCCGGAGCGGAGAGGGCCTAAACACCGCTTTCGGCGGGCCCGGCCCCCGATGTCCGATATCACGCTATGTAGTGAAAAAAGGCGTCCGACTTGCGCGTATCGTGACAAGCGCCTCACTGCTTCGTGATCGATTTCGGGCCACGGCTGCAGCGTGGCGCTCACTCAGCGGACTCGCGAGAGGCGGCCGAATGGGGCATGCCACACTGGTTGCGGCCTCATCACGTCGGCACCGGGAGCACCGAGAGTGAGCAAAGGGCTCCTGGCGGAGTGAGTTCGTCGGTCCACTGCGAAATCCGGGTGTCCGGGGTTAATCCCGAGCACCCTTGCCACCATGATGGAGGGCGAGGAATTCTGACCAGACCGCTCCGACCCGGCCCCTGCCCACAAGTCGACATTCACCAAGCGCGCTTTGACCATTACCCCATGTAACGCCATGATGTTGTTCGAAGCTTCGCCCAAGCCAGAACCGCGCGGCCCCCTCCGCGCACCGGGAGTATCGCGATGATGACCATGACCACCCTCGAGACGCTGGCTGCCGGCGAGCTCGGCACCGGCAACGTCCGTAGCTGGTTGATCGACAACGTCATCCCCCTGGTGCTGCTCGCCGTCGCGCTCCTGCTGCTGTGGCTGGGCGGCGGCAAGGGTGACAACGCGGGCGTGATGCGCCGGCTCGCCGGTGTGGTCATCGCGCTCGCGATCATCGGGCTCGCGGTCAGCGGCGCCGGCGTCAACGTGGGCCAGTGGATCGCCGGCCTGTTCACCGGCTGAGGCGGGGCTGGCGTGCGTATCAGGACAGATGACGAGGTCTACCGGGTCGACGCCGTCTGGCTCGGCCCGCCGAAGGCGACTTTTCCCTGGAGGGCCCGCTACGTAGCGTGGCTCATCGGCATACCGGTCTTCCTGCTCGTGCTCACCGTGGAGCGGTGGGCGGGCTGGAGCTTCGGGTTCTTCTCCACGGCGTGGGCCTTTGTGATCACGATCGTGATCACCAGGCTGATCACGGCCAAGATCAGCCACGAGCGCCCGCTGGGCGCGGTGGTCGCGATGGCGGGCCGTGAGCTCAACACGCCGCGGGAGCGGGGCACGGGCACGGGCGGCGCGGTCAGCGCCAGCCGGATCCGCGTCCGGGCCGAGCGCCCGGTCCCGAAGCACAAGAAAAGGCGGCAGTACCAGCACCACGGCTACGGCCAGGTCGCTGGAGCACAGGCCGGGGCACAGGGAGCACCACGAGCGCGCCGGAGCCGCCCCGCGGCTCGGGCCGGGAGGTAGTCGTTGTTCGGTCGCGGCGGAAGCCGAGGGAAGCGGGATCAGGACGTGCCGGTGGGCGCTTGGCAGACGCCCCAGCAGGTCAGGTCCGCGAACGCCAGGAACACCTCCTCGAACGGCAAGGGCGGCAAGCGCCTGACGGGTGAGCAGGCCATACCGGCCTACACCCCGTCGATCGCCGCCCGCAGCATCGACGGGCACCTGCTGCGCACGGGCTACGAGGTGTACGCCTGGTACCGGCTGGCGCCGCAGCGCTGGTCGTTCCGCTCCGACTCGCAGCGCCGCGACCTGATCGCGGCCATCGCCGGCCAGTACGCCGAGCTGCAGGGCCGCTGGCTGCACCTGCGCGTGACCAACCGGCCGTACCCGATCCGGATGTGGGCCGAGGCCCACGTGCACAACGCGGTCGGGCGCCCGGGCGACGTGCCGGGCGCGCTGTCCTTCGACGACTACCTGATCGGCGAGCAGCAGCAGCTGATGGGCCGGTCGATGGCGGAGAAGGAGGTCTACCTCGGCGTCCAGGTCCAGACCCGGCGCATGGTGGACCGCGCGGTCGAGCGCGCCGCGCCGGTGCTGCGCAAGATCCTGCCCGAGGCCGTCGACGCCGAGCTGGCGGCGCTGGACTCCGAGGTCGAGCACCTGGACCAGGTGATCGGCAGCGCCGGGCTGGAGGGCCGCCCGGTGCACGCCGAGGAGATGTCCTGGCTGATGCACCGGTCCTGCTCGCTGGGCCTGCCCGCGCCGCGGAACATGCCCGCCGTGCCGGGCGCCGCGTGGGAGCCCGAGGACCTGGCCAGCTTCACCGACGCCGCCGACTTCTACGCCGACCCGTACGCCCCGACCGTCACGGTCCGCGGCCGGACGGGGTCCAACGCGGGCGTCTCGCGGCACCTCGCCGTGCTCACCGTCGGCCAGATGCACGGCCTGCAGATCCCCGAGGTCGACGACCCGTGGATCCAGCACGCCGACCGGCTGCCCGCCGCGGTCGAGGTGTCCGCGCGGATCTACGTCCGCCGTCCGGAAGAGGTGTCCGGCGAGCTGCAGCGCCAGATGAACAAGGTGCGCTCGCAGGTCAAGCACTACACCGACGAGCACGAGCTGGAGCCGCCGCAGTCGCTGTCGCGCCAGGCCGGGCGGGTGCTGGAGATCGACGACGAGATGACGTCGGGCTTCACCGCGCTCGCCACGCGCGTGCGTTCCTGGTGGCGCCTGGCGGTTTCCGGGCCCACCGAGCGTGACGCGCTGCGGCTGGCCCAGCAGCTGCTCGACCTGTACAAGCCGAAGGTCGCGATCGAGCACCCCGAGGCGCAGTACGCGATGGCGCGGGAGTTCATCCCGGGCGAGCCGCTGGCTTCGGCGGCGTACATGCGCCGCGGTTCCGTGGTGTGGGGCGCCTCCGCGGTGCCGACGGCCACGGCCGAGGTCGGCGACCGGCGCGGCATCCTGCTCGGCGAGACGGTCACCGCGACCCGGCGCCCGGTGGCCTGGGACCCGTGGATGGCGCAGGAGATCCGCGACGGCTCGGGCCTGACCGCGATGGTGGCCGGGCTGGGTGGCGGCAAGTCGTTCCTCGGCGGCGGCATCGTCTACAAGACCCTGCGTGCCGGGGCGCACTGGACGATCCTCGACCCGTCCGGCCCGCTTTCGCGGCTGTGCGACCTGCCCGAGCTGCGCCCGTACGCGCGGCCGATCAACCTGCTCAACGCGCAGCCCGGCATCCTCAACCCGTACCGGGTGGTGGCGGACCCGCTGCTCGAGCACTTCATGGACGAGGACGACCCGGAGCGGTCCTGGCGCCGGGAGAAGGCGCTGGCGGGCGCGACGCGGCGCCGCCTGGTGCTGGACGTGCTCACCGGCGTCCTGCCGTACGAGGTGTCACGCATGGCGCAGACGCGGATCGTGCTGCTGCGCGCGGTCCGCGCGGTCGGCGGCCGCTTCGACGCCGACCCGGGCCAGGTGATCGACGCGCTGCGCCGGGACTCGAGCGAGCACCACGAGCACGCTGTGGTCGTCGCGGACTTCCTCGACGAGATGCGCGAGCGCATGGCGCTGCTGATCCCGGAGGACGACGCCGACCCGTACGCCGAGACCCGCGACGACCGCATGACCGTGCTGACCATGGCGGGCCTGACCCTGCCCAAGGACGGCGTGCCGCGCGAGTACTGGACGGACGCGGAGTCCCTCGGCGTCGAGATGCTGAACCTGGCGGCGTGGCTGACCCAGCGGTCGGTGTACGAGAAGCCGAAGGAACTGCGCAAGGGCGTCTGGATCGACGAGGCGTTCTTCCTGTCCGAGGTGCCGACCGGGCGCGTGCTGATGAACCGCTTCGCGCGTGACTCGCGCAAGTGGAACGTCCGGGTGCTGCTGTCCTCGCAGATCCCGGCGGACTTCCTGAAGATCCAGGGTTTCGTCGCGCTGCTGGACTCGGTTTTCGTCGGCCGGCTGGACGACGACGATGCCCAGGCCGACGCGTTGCGCCTGCTGAAGGTGCCGGTCGGCGTGGGCTACGAGCAGGTCGTCGCGGCGCTGGGCCGCCGCCCGGGCTCGCAACGCGGCCTGGAGCGCGACGTCGAACCGCGCCAGTTCATCTTCGGCGACGGCGCCGGCGGCGTGGAGCGCATCCGCGTCGACTTCTCCGGCCCGCACCTGCAGCAGCTGCGGTCGGTCATGGACACCACCCCGGGCTCGAAGGACGCGTACACCAAGCCGGGCACCGACCTGGTCGTGCCGCACCCGCCGGAGGAAGAGCCCGTCCCGTACGTCCCCACCCCACCGGAAGACGACGAGCTGGAACACGACTTCGAGCTCGAGGCCGAGCTCGAAGTCGGCCTGACCGACGAGCAGCTCCTCGGCTCGCCGGACCCGCTCGCGTCCGAGACCGGCGAGGTGGAGGGTGCGGTGCAGCAGAACGGAAACGGTGCCAATGGACGGGGCCAGGGTCAGCCCGCCCGGACCGGCGGCAAGGGCGGCACCGGCAGGGATGCCGCGTGAACCCGCCGGAACCGGGCCGCGGTAGCCGCGGCCTCGCCAGTGCGCGCGCCGGCTTGGCCAGGGTGCCTGAACCGGCGGTCGCCGGCCGGTCCGCGGGGACCACACCGGGCTCCGCGGGGAGGACCGCGTGAGCACCGTCCTGACGCTGGCGTTCGTGCTCTCGATCGCCGCCGCCTGGCATGCCCTGCGCCGGCGGATCAGGCAGGGGCCCAAGCCGGGCAAGCACAAGCCCAGCCGGCGGGCCACCATGATCGCCGTCATGGTCATCCTCGGGATGCAGACCGTGGTCCTGGCGCCGTCCGCGAACGCCGCCGCCTGCGGTGAGGCGCCGAATCCCGAGCGGCCGGGCTCCGGCATGGTCGGCGCGATCGACCCGCCGGAGGGCCACGGCGAGCCGAACAGCGCGTACATCGATTACAGCTACGCGGGGCTCGTCTGGGACACGTTCCAGACCGACTGCTCCCCGCTCTCCAGCATCGCCTCGCCCAGCTCGACCATCGACACCTGGGCGGGCAACCAGCTGTTCAACGTCGGCAAGAACATTGTCGGCGCGACCAACTCTCTGCACTACACCGTGCTCGAGGGCGGTCTGCTGAACCCGATCTACAACGCCGTGAAATCGGGCGCCGAGAAGGTCTACAACAACATCTACGCGCAGCTGTTCGGGCTGGTCGCGCTGATCATGTCGATCATGCTGTTCCGCAACATCTGGCGCGGTGACCTGGCCGCGGTCAGCAAACGGGCGCTGTACGCGCTGGCGGCCGTGTGGCTGGCCGCGTCGTCACTGGCAATGCTCAGATACTTCGACCCCATCGACAGGGCGATCGTCCAGACCACCACGAACATCCAGGCGGGCTTCGTCGACGAGAGCTCCGACCGGATCGTCCGCGACATCCTGCCGACCAACCTGCACACGCAGATCGTCTACAACAACTGGCTGCGCGGCGAATTCGGCAGCCCGACGGCGCCGCAGGCCGACCAATTCGGCAAGCCGCTGCTGGACGCGCAGGCCTTCACCCGCGACCAGCTGGTGAACGGCGACGACGGCAAGCAGAACGTCGTCGACGCCAAAAAGGCCGCGTACAAGGACATCTCCACCAAGCTCGGCCCCGCGACCGGCTACTTCACCGGGGAGTCCGGCGGGCGGACCGGGGCCGGGTTCCTGGCGCTGGGCCAGAGCATCGTCTACTCGCTGTTCCAGTTGCTGGCCAAGGCTTCCGTGCTGCTCGCGCAGGTGCTGATCCGGCTGTTCGCGCTCACCGCGCCGTTGATCGGGCTGGTGGCGCTGCTGCACCCGGACATCCTGCGGCGCGTGCTGAAGGTGGCCGGCGCGGTGGCGTTCAACCTGGTCGTGCTGTCCGTGCTGGCCGGGGTGCACGCGTTGCTGCTGCAGGCGATCTTCGACGCGGGCAACTCGCTGAACATGCTGACGCAGATGGTGCTCGCCGGGCTGGTCACCGTGCTGCTGTTCATGGTCGGCCGCCCGGTGCGGCGGTTGTGGCAGATGGTCGAGATGTCCGTGAGCATGGTCGGCGCCGCGGTGCCCTCGCCGTCCGGCGGGATCTTCTCGAAGTTCCGCAAGGGCGCGAACGGGCCGACACCACAGGATTCGTTCTGGCAGAACGTGCGCGAGACCGACGACGTGGTGGACGGCGAAGCCCGCGGGCCGATGGGCGCCACCGTCGGCGGTGGGCGTTATCGCCCCGAGGCAACGGTTTTCGCCAGCTCCCAGCGGCTCGACAACGGCTCCGGCGCGGTCCGGCCGGCCGCCGCGTGGTCCGGCGCGCCGTGGCCCGGCGCCGTGGGCTCGGGCGGATCGGCGGGCGCGCTCCCGGCCGGACGCGGGGGCTCACCGGTTTACGGCCAGTACAACCCGGTTTCCGGCGAGCCCGGCGATTACGTCGTGGGCAGCCGCCGGCTGCCGGCGCAGGAGAGCCGCCGCGTCGACACCTCGCCGGTCGCCGACCTGCGCTGGAGCGACGAGCCCGAGCCAGTGGTGGTGCCGTCCCGGATGAACAACGCCGACCGCGGTTACACGACGCCGGAGTCGGTCCCGGGCCAGGCCAACGTGTACACGCCGCCGGGCATCCGCGCGCAGCCGCGCCGGGTGGACCCCGAGGTCGTGGCGGGCAAGCCGGTGTTCGTGCTCTACCGCCCCTCGCGGGGCATCGAGGTGCGCGACACCGACCAGGTCATGGGGCGGTGACGGATGCCGATCCGCACCAACCGCGGCCGGGCCGCGGTCTACCGACGCCTGTGGGGCTGGCCGTTGCGCTCGCCACGGCACCTCGCCGGGACCTTGGTGTTCCTGGCCATCCTGGTCACCGCGCTCGGCATCGTGCTGCCGAAGACGATGGGCAAGCCGGCCGCCGCCCAGCCCGGCCCTTCGGCGACCAGCTCCGTGCCGCGGCCCGGCCTGGCCGCGCCGGTGGCGACCCCCTCGACGCTGCCCACGCGGCTGTCCAGCCCGCTGGCCACGCCGACGTCCGCGCCGCCGAACCCCGAGGCCGTCAATGTGGCGAAACAGTGGGCCACGGCCTGGGTGAACCACCCGGCGGGCATCTCGAACGCCGACTGGCTCAACGGGATGCGCGCGCTGACCACCGACGAGTTCCTGCCCGTCATGTCCACTGTGGACCCTTCGAACATCCCGGCCACGCGCTTGACCGGTGACCCGGCCGTCACTTCCTCCTACACCAGCTCCGTCCAGGTCGTCGTCCCCACCGATGGTCCGAAGCTCAGCATCACCGTGGTCAACACCGGCGCGGGGTGGCGAGTGGCGGACTACGACCAGGCGGGCTGAGTCCGGTGAAGCTCGGGATCCTGGTCGGGGTGCTGATCGCGGCGGTGTTCGCGACGGTGCTGACCACCAGCGCCGTGACCAAGGTGGTGGTGGACCAGCAGCAGGCCGCGGCCGGCGGGCTGATGAACACCTCCTGCGACGCCGCGATCGGCCCGACCCAGCCGGGCCAGCCCCAGCAGGGCGCCGCCGACGCGTCGAACCTGGACCAGGAGCAGAAGGGCACCGTCGCGCTGATCATCTCGATCGGCAAGCAGCGCGGCCTCGCCCCGCGCGCCTGGCAGGTGGCGATCCAGGCCGGCATGACCGAATCGGGCCTGCACAACCTCGACCACGGCGACCGCGACTCGCTCGGCGTCTTCCAGATGCGCCCGTCGATGAACTGGGGCAGCGCCGCCGAGGTGACCAACCCGAACTACGCGATCAACAAGTTCTTCGACGTGCTGCTGTCGGTCCCGGACTGGACGAACCTGCGTCCCGGCGACGCGGCCCAGTCCGTGGAGCGCTCCGGTTTCCCCGATCGCTACCACAAGTGGGAGGCGATGGCGGCGGTCCTGGTGCAGAACCTGGGCCAGGTCGTCGACGCCGCCGGCTGCGGGCAGGGGCTGGGCGCCGCGCTGCCGCCGAGCCAAGCGGCGGCGCAGGCGATCAAGTTCGCGTTGGGGGAGCAGGGCAAGCCGTACGTCTGGGGCGCGACCGGGCCCAACGCGTACGACTGCTCCGGCCTGATGCTGCGCGCGTACGAGTCGGCCGGCGTGATCCTGCCGCGCGTTTCCCAGGACCAGTACAAGGCGGGCGCGATGCTGCCGGTGCGGAACGCGCAGCCCGGGGACCTGATCTTCCTGGCGACCGACCCGGCGGACCCGTCGACGATCCACCACGTGGCGATGTACCTGGGCGACGGCAAGATCGTCGAGGCCCAGCAGACGGGCGTCCCGGTGCACATCCGGCCGTTCTCCTTCGACGAGGCGGAAGTGGTCCCGCAGGCGGTGCGTCCCGGCGTCTAGCATGGGGTTTGGGAGTCACCGGCTCTTGACACCGACCGGGGTGACCGCTATGGCCTGTCCGATGACCCGGCGACGGGCCCGATTCACCCGAAGTCGCGGCCTGTCCACGAGCACGCGGCCGCGCGCTGGCAGAGGATGACACACGTGGCACGGAAATTCGGCAAGCGAGGCAAGCCCGGCCCGGGCGAGCCCCAGGACCCGCGAACGCTGTTCGGCGCACCGCAGCCGCAGCGTCAGTCCGCGCACCCGGCGTCCAGCACGCCGCTGGCCGACCAGCTGAACCACGGCTGGCCCGGCGTCGATGCCGGTTACGTGGTGCTGCCGCGCTCGCTGGCGGAGGGCATGTCGCTGCCGTGGCAGCAGCAGATGGCGGCCCTGCTGGCCCAGTTCCACGCCGAGCACGCGCGCCTGACCTGGCCGGTCTACCGCGTGGTGCCGTCCCGCTACGAAAAGCTCGTGGATCTCGACGAGGAACAACTGGCGGAGGCCGGTTATCTCGTCGAGATCGACACCGAGGGCGAGATGATCTACCGGGAACGCAGCGGGCGCAAAGTGGCGGATCCCCTGAACACGACCGTGCTGGTTTCCTGCCTGGACCCGATCCCGAAGCCTGCTCCGCGGCCTGCCGCCCCTGCTCCCACGACGGGTCCCCTGGCGGCCCCGGCGGCGATGAACATCGGACCGGCGCCGGTGTGGCGGACGGTGCCGCATCCGGGTGGGGCTGAGGGTGGGGTGCCGGGTTCTGGTGTTGCTGGCACCGGTCTCGGCGCTTCTTCTGTTGCTGGTCCCGGTGCTGCTGCCTCCGGTGCTTCTGCAGCCAGTCTCGGTGCTGCCGGTTCTGCGCCTCCCGCTGGCCCGGGCGCGACTGGCCCTCGTCCCGGTGCGAGCGGCGCGGCTGCTTCCGGCGCTGGTGCGGGCGGTTCAGCTGTCGGCGGATCCACCGGGGCTGGCTCCGGTGCGGGTATTTCCGGCGGCCCGGAGGGGCACGAAGGCGGTGCTGCTGCGCCGGGCACCACCAGCGGACCTGGTGTTGCCAATGGACCTGGTGGTGCTGCGCCGGGCGTCGCTGACGGACCTGGTGCTGCCAACGGACTTGGCGCTATTGCGCCCGGTGGCGCGAATGGACCTGGTGCGTCGGGCGCCCCGATGTCTGGGGCTCCGAGCACAGGTCCGGTGGTTTCTGGTGCGCCGGGCGGAAGTCCTGTGGTGCCTGGTGGACCGGGTGCTCCGGGTGTGGCGCCGGGAATCCGTCCGAGGACTGGTCAAGCTCCGGCTGCGCCCGAGACGGCACCGCAGGCCTCGGCCGGTGCTGCTCCCGCCGGTGCGTCAGACAACACGATGTCAGCCGCCACAGCCCCCCGCGCCGATCCCGTGCCCGATGCTGCGCAGTCCGGTTCGGCACCGATGCCTGCACGCCCTGCGCGGGAGACCTTCCCGCAGTGGTCGCCCGGGCCGACACCGAAGTGGTCGACTACGCGCTCGCACGCTTCGGACCAGACGGGCGAGCCCGAGGCCGTCCAGCGCCAGCCGCTCCATCGCGCACCGATCGAGCAAACCCCGGAACCGGGCCAGCTTCCCCTGGAACCGGGTCGGCTCAGCCCGGAACCGGCCGTTCCGGCCGAGACCTCCTGGTCTCAGCCGGAACAACACCCACGGCACGATCGCGAGCAGACACCTCCACCCGCAGCGTCACCTGAACCCCAGCCTGAACCGGCAACTCGACCGCACGCCTCCGTCGCGCCCTTGGAGGCGACTGCTCCGACGTCACCGGCAGAGCAGCCGACGGACGCAGCGTCGCCTGAACTGGACAGCGAAACCTCCACGGATTCTGTGCCGAGCCCGCCTCGAGAGCCCGTCGCCGAGGCGCCCGCTCCGTCGACCGACCCGGCCGCGGAGCCAGAGCAGACCGGACAGACCGAACCCGAGGCTGCCGACTTGGCCGAACCTGCCGCCCAGCCAGAGCCCGCGGGGTCGGCTGATGAGGCAGTGACGCGGCCTGACGTAACGTCGCAAGCCGACCCGGCTGCTGAGCCCGAGCCGGCTGGCCGGACCGAGCCATCTGCTCGATCCGATGCCGACGAGCCAGGAGAACCGACCCCCGAGACCGAACCCGTCGCCAAGCCAGACCCCGCCGTCAAGCCAGAACCTGTAGCCGAGGCGGAACCCGTTGCGGAGCCTGAACCTGTTGCGCCGCCGACGGTTCCGGCGGAACAACCAAACCGGCCGGAAGCTGCTGCGGCGCCGATGGACTCGTCGGAATCGCCGGTGACGGAAGGGCCGGACGAGCAGCGTCACGAGGCTGCTGCCGAGCCGCCCGTGCGTCCGGCGGATGTTGCGGCTCAGCCGCAGGCGGGACCGGTGCCGCCTTCGGAGTCGCCGCAGCCAGGTTGGTCGGCTCAACAGGAAATGCAGCCGACGGAGCCGGCAAGCCACCCTGGCCCGCCACCGCAACAAGTGAGCCACTCGGAACAGCCGCAGTCGGACCGGCCTGTGCAGCCGCCGCATGAAGTGAGCCACTCGGAACAGCCGCAGGCGGATCGGACTGTGCAGCCGCCGCATCAAGCGAGCCGACCGGAGCAGCCGCCGACGGGCGGACCCGTTGAGCCGCCTTGGCACGGGAATCAGCCCAAGCACGAGAGCCTGCAGCAGTCGCAGGCGGGCGGACCCGTTCAGCCGTCACAGCAGGAGAACCAGCCAAAGCACGAGAGTCGGCAGCAACCGTCGCCGTCGCCGTCGCCGCAGCCGCCGCAGCAACCGCAGCCGCAGCAGCAGCCGCCGCAGCAACCGCAGCCGCAGCAGCAGCCGACGCAGCCGCAGTTGCCTCAGCCGTCGTTGCCGCAGCCGCAGGGGCAGCGGCCGGCGTTGCCGCAGCCTGGTGGGGGGCGTTCGGCGGGATTCGGGCCGGATGGGCGGCCGTTGCCGGTGTTTCCCGGGCAGGAGACGGGACCCGCCGGGCCGCCGCCACCGGTGCGGAGTTTCCGGGCCGCACCGCCGGTGTTCCCGGGGCGGGAGCCGGTTGTGCCGCCGGTGCCCACCGGACCGCCGGCGCCCGCGGATTCACAGGCGACCGCCGCGCAGCCGGGGCCCGCAGAACCACAGGACAGTGCCGCGCAGCAGGGGTACACGCCGCAGAAGCCCGCGGAGCACGGCCACACAGAGCAGGGCCACGTGCAGCACGGGTACGCGGAGCAGCAAGGCGCTGCCGCCGCGGGGCAGCGGACGTCCGCTGGGGTGCAGGGACCCGCGCAGCAGCCGGGCGGGTTGCCGCAGCCTCAGGACCCGGCTGGGCAGTGGGTTCAGCCGACACCGGCGGAGCAGCAGGGGTTCGGCGGGGCTCAAGGAGCCGCGCAGCCGCAGTCGTCGATGGCTCGGCGGCTTGGGGGAGAGGCCGGGGGTGCTGAACCGCCGCAGGTGCGGGATGCGCCGATCGCTTTTTCGGCTCCCTCGCCGGCCGATGACGTCGAGACGCCGCCTCGGGGGACGCCGCTGCCGCAGTCACGCGGGTGGTTCGACGAGTTCGAGAACCGCGAGGACAACGGTGGCGGCGGCGAGTTCGGCCCGACCGGCGAGCCCACGGAGATCCCCTACAAGTACCGGAAGTGACGTCGGCACCGGTAACCCGAATCGTCCCGCCGGAGTGACAGGCGCGTCCCCGGGTGCCACGCTACGAGGCATGGCTGACGACCCGAACCCGGACCAAGGCTGGTACTACAACACCCGCACCAACGAGGTGGAGCACCTCGAACGGAGCCGGAGCATCGACCTGCTCGGCCCGTACCCCGACGAGGCCACGGCCCGCCGTGCGCTGGACATCGCCCGGGAACGGACCCGACAGGCCGACGCAGCCGACCACGCCTGGGACGGCGACTGACCGCGAGCGCCCCCGCCCAACCGACCGCCTGAAGCGCCCCGACGTGGCGTTCGGCGCGTGGGTGAGGGCTGGGCGCGGAGCGCCGGTGGGGCAGAGGCTGGCGCACCCAACGCCACGTCGGACGGGCTGGCCGCACTCGACGCCGTGCCCGGGTGCGTTGGGCGCCACCAACGCCCATGTTGGCCGCGACTGACGCCACATTGGGACGGTCCCCAGCCGCTCGAGCAGGCGCAGCCAACCCCCAGCCAGCCCAGCAAACAGCAGCCGGACAGAACAGCCTCAGCGCAAAGCAGGAACCGAAGGATCCAGCACGAACTCCGGGTCCACCTGTGCCTCCAGATCGGCCCCCGTACGCCCGTTCCCCCAGGCACGAGCGTTGCGCAGGTGGAATTCCACCCCCTGCCGCTGGTACCGCGCCCAGTCGCGGGGTTCGGCGTCCACCGTGGACAGCAGGCGGGACAGGGTGTCCAGGTTGTGCGGCTCCAGTTCGCCGATGGGGCGGGGCGCGCCGCGCTCGGCGGCTCGGACGTGGCGGGAGGCACTGAGCCAGCCGATCAGGGCGTCGCCGAGTTGGGTGCTCAGGAATTCGACGTCGTCGGCGTCGGTGACTTTGTTGCCGACCACCATGAGGCGCACGCCGAAGTCGCGGGCGTGGTCCGCGTACTGGCGGTAGACGCCGACGCTGCGGAGCGTCGGCTCGCAGACCAGGTACGTCACGTCGAAGCGGGTGAACAGGCCGGAGGCGAACGCGTCCGCGCCGGCCGTCATGTCCATCACCACGTACTCGCCCGGGCCGTCGACCAGGTGGTTCAGCAGCAGCTCCGCCGCGCCGACCTTCGAGTGGTAGCAGGCCACGCCGAGGTCGTCCTCGTCGAACTGGCCGGTGACGCCCAGCCGCACGCCGCCGAGGGGGCGGAAGCACGCGTCGAAGACTGGGTTGTCCTCGAACGGCTTCACCAGGCGCGATCCGCGGCCGGGCGGGGTGGTCTTGATCATCGACGCGGCGTCCGGGATCCGCGGGTTGGCGCCGCGCAGGTACTCCTTGATCAACGCCATGTTGTCGCCCAGCGTCGGCCACGCGAGGGCCTGCTCCTCGGTGGCGCCCAGCGCCACGGCGAGGTGCTGGTTGATGTCGGCGTCGATCGCCAGCACCGGCTTGCCGGCGTCGGCGAGGTACGAAACGAACAGCGAGGACAGCGTGGTCTTCCCGCTGCCGCCCTTGCCGACGAACGCGATCTTCACGGCGAAACCCTTTCGGAAATGAAGATGGTTTTCATTGTTGGACGGGCTCAACGTACACCCGACCGGCGCGCGCCCGAACGGGCGATCACGGGCGCTTCAGCGGGATACTGTTGTGTGGTGCCTCCACTCGTGATCAGGACACACGCGGCGGGAGGGGACTTCGGTCGTCTCCGGGCCGAGTTCGCGCTGCCGGAGTCCTTCGGCCCGGAGGTGCTGGCCGAGGCGGAGCAGTCGGTGCTCGACCCGCTCGCGTCGGCCGGCGGCCGCGAGGACGCGACGAACCTGCCGTTCGTCACCATCGACCCGCCCGGTTCCAAGGACCTGGATCAGGCGATGCTCGTCGAGCGCACCCGCCGCGGTTTCCGGGTGCACTACGCCATCGCGGACCTGGCGGCGTTCGTGCCGCCCGGCGGCGCGCTGGACCGCGAGGCCCGCCGCCGAGGCCAGACGATGTACCTGCCCGACGGCAACGTCCCGCTCCACCCGCCCGTGCTGTCCGAGGGTGCCGCGAGCCTGCTGCCCGGCGAGGTCCGCCCGGCCGTGCTGTGGACGATCGACGTGGACGAGGGCGGCGAGCCGGTGGAGACGCGCGTGCGCCGCGCGCTGGTCCGGTCCACCGAGCAGTTCGACTACGAGACGGTGCAGGCCGCGCTCGACGCCGGCCGCCCGCACCCGTCCGTGGCGTCGCTGCCGGAGCTGGGCCGGGTCCGGCGTGAGCTGGCCGTCCGCCGCGGGGCCGTGGAGTTGCAGCTGCCGGAGCAGGAAATCAGCGGCGACGCCGACGGTGGCTGGGCGCTCGCCCGCCGCCCCCGCACCGCCGTCGACGCCTGGAACGCGGAGATTTCGCTGCTCACCGGAATGGCCGCCGCGCAGATCATGCTGGACGCGCGGATCGGCGTCCTCCGCACGTTGCCGCCACCGGAGCCGGACGCGGTGGAGTGGTTGCGTCGTTCGGCGCACGCGCTGGGGGTGGCCTGGCCGGAAGGGCGGACGGTCTCGGAGTTCCTGTCCTCTTTGGACCCCGGACGCCCCTCCTCGATGGCGCTGTACGCGGACACAACGCGTCTCCTGCGCGGCGCGGGCTACACCTCGTTCGACGGCGAGCGCCCCGGCCTCGACACGCACGCGGGCATCGGCGGTGCGTACGCGCACGTCACGGCGCCCATCCGACGCCTGGTCGACCGTTTCGCCACGGAGGTCTGCCTGGCGGTGACGGCGGGGCGCGAGGTGCCGTCGTGGGCGCGGGAGGCGCTGGAGGAGGTGCCGTCGAAGATGTCCGCTTCGGACGTGCTGGCCGCGCGCGTGGAGCGGGCCTGTATCGACCAGGTGGAGGCGTGGGTGCTGGCGGAGCGCGTGGGTGGTGAGTTCACGGCCGTGGTGCTGCGCGCGGAGGAGACGAAGGCGGAGATCCTGGTGGAGGACCCGCCGGTGATGGCGAAGTGCGCGGGCGAGCGCTTCCCTGAGGGCGAAAGAATCGGAGTCCGCCTGACCGCAGTCGACGTCGACAAGCGAAAGGTGCTGTTCGAACGCGTATGAGAACCCGCGACTTACTGGACGACCTGGGCGAACTGGTACCGATCGACGGCGCGCCGTCGCGGGTGGTCTCGCTGGTCCCGTCGCTGACGGAGGCGGTGGAGGTGAGCGCCCCCGGACGCCTGGTGGGTGCCACGGACTACTGCACGCACCCATCCACATTGGACGTGGTGAGGATCGGTGGCTCGAAATACCCAACCCTGGACCGCGTCCTGGACCTGGCCCCGGACCTGGTGCTGGCGAACTCGGAGGAGAACCGCCCGGAGGACGTGGAACGCCTGCGCGCCAACGGAATCCCGGTGTGGGTAATGGAAGCCAGCGCCACCGTCCCGGCCGCCCTGGGCTCGTTGCGCCGAATCCTGACCCAGGCCTACGGCATCGCGGAGCCCACGTGGCTGAACGAGGCGGAGGACCTGTGGCGAGAGGTCCCGCCGATCAGACACCACGCAGTAATCCCGGTCTGGCGCAAGCCCTGGATCGTCCTGGGCCGCAACACCTTCGCCGGTGACGTACTACGGCGCGTCGGAGTGGAGAACGCCTACGCGGATTCGGCCGACCGCTACCCCCGTCCCCCGCTGGACGAGCTACAGGCCCGAGCGGACGACCTGGTGATTCTGCCGGACGAGCCATACGAATTCACCGCCGAGGACGGCCCGGGTTTCTTCCCGGACGCTAGGCCGGTGCTGGTGTCGGGCCGGTATCTGACCTGGTATGGCCCTTCGCTTGTTGACGCGCATGCTGCATTGAACGAGGCGCTCCGCACCCTGTAATCCGCGACCGTCTTGTCCGACTTTCGTGTAGTGGCGCGGGTTTGGTCGTGTAGGTCCGTCCGGATGGCGTGGTGATGGTGCCTTCGCCGCCGGGCTTTGTGGCGTAGGTCCACCCCGGCTGGTCTTTGAGGTGGTGATGGTTCTGGCAACGCGGAGCAAGGTTGTTTTCGGCGGTATGGCCGCCTTTCGCGAAGTCGCGGGTGTGGTCGATCTCGCTGTATTGAGAGGGCCGGTGACATCCGGGATGCTGACAGACGCGATCGCGGGCTTGGACAAGGTCGGCGAGGGCGGCGGGCGGCCGGTAGCGAGTGCGCCCGACGCTGAGAACCTGCCCGGTATCCGGATCGGTGATGATGCGCCGCCACACTGAATTGGCGTCGCCTGCGAGTTCCCGCCCGAGCCAGGCAGGGATAGTGCCATTACCTGCCAGCTCGGCGGGTTCTTCGTTGAGCCCGGCGAGGGTCAGCAGATCGACGTAGACGTAGATGACGGGTGCGATGCCACTGTTGCCGGGTGATCGGTTGAGTAACCGATCGGAGAGGATATCGGCGCGTAACTGTTCGAGAGTTCGTTCGTCACCGCGACGGCGGAGCTGCCGAGCGTGCTGGTCGAGTGAGGTGTAGATGGCGGAGGCCTGTTCGACGGGAAGGTCGCAGAAAAGGGTGGCCATGGTTTCGTCTTGGTGGATAAGGCAAACGCTGCGTTCGCGCCGCCGAGCCCGAGACCGCCGCTCGTAACCCGCAGCATCAACCTTTTGCACTACGCGATTAACAGCCGCCCGAAGCGACGAGGGGTTCTTCCCGGCAAGTCGGGTCGCAACAATGGCGTCAACCTGGCGAGCCATGTCATCGGAGAGGACATTGGTCGGCTCGAACACCATGCGGGCTTTGAACCCGTCGATCTCTCCGCGTTGGAAGGCAGCGAAGGTCCGAGGCAGCCGAGTAGTTAGAGCTTGTGCCAGCGCGACCTCGGCACCGGCACGCCGTTCGGTAATGGACAGCTCCAAGGCGAGTTCGGCGGCAACAGAACGAGATGACCCGCTCGCAGCGAACGCGGCGATATCGGCTGCCTGCTCAGCCTCCATTTGTGCTATCCGAACAGCTCGATCGCGAATCCGAGTCAACACCTCGGACGAAGAATCCCCAGAACAACTCACCCTTCAATTTTACCGAAAACGACGCCGAAAAACGTCACTAAATGGGGTGAAACGAAACATGGCTACGCGACATAACCAGCACAAATGCCCACACCTCCCCGACCCCGATCCCCGCCGCCCACACGCTCACTGGGATTTGTCAAGGCATCTTTCCAGCCTTGACAAATCCCAGTGAGCGTCAGTGACACTTAAAAATCGGGGCACCACCCTACAACGTAATCCCCGTCAACACAGTGACACGTTCCTCGGTCAGATCAGCCATCGCAGCCGCCGGCCCCTCACGCCCGACCCCCGAGTCCTTCACGCCGCCATAAGGCATCTGGTCAGCCCGAAAACTAGGCACGTCACCCACCAAGACCCCGCCGACCTTCAACCGAGCGGACACGTCAAAAGCAGTCGGAAGGTCGCGAGTGAAAACACCAGCCTGAAGTCCGAAGCGCGAAGCGTTGATCCGCGCAACACCTTCGTCCACCGAGGAAACCCGGATCAGCGAAACCACCGGCCCGAAAACCTCCTCAGCCATCATCGATGCATCCTCAGGCACGTCAGCGAGCACGGTCGGCTCCACGGCGGCACCAGAACGGCCACCACCGGTCAGCAAGGTCCCACCTACGGCCACCGCATCCGAGACCCACGACTCGACCCGCACGGCGGCAGCCTCGTTGATCAGCGGGCCGACATCCACCCCATCCTCGCGCGGATCACCTGTCCGCAACGCAGCGACCTGCGCAAGCACCTTCTCCCGCAACGAGTCATACACATCGGTATGCACGTACACCCGCTGCACCGAGATACAAGACTGTCCAGCCTGGTACATGCCGAACGTAGCGATCCGCTGCGCCGCAAAGTCCAGATCTGTCCAATCAGGACAGACCAACACCGCGCCATTACCACCCAGTTCGAGCGCCACATGCTTACGCGGCACGCTCTCCCGAATGCTCCACCCGACCGGAACCGAACCAGTGAAAGAAACAACAGGCAGCCGAGGATCCTTGACCAGCTCGGCAGTCTCCTCATTGCCGATAGGCAGAATCGACCAGCTGCCCGCAGGAAGCCCCGTCTCGGCCAGGATCTCGCCAAGCAGCAACGCGGTCAGCGGCGTCGCAGGCGCAGGCTTAAGCACGATCGGCGCGCCAACTGCGATGGCGGGTGCGACCTTATGCGCCACCAAATTCAACGGGAAGTTGAACGGCGTAATGCCCAGCACCGGCCCGCGAGCCACCCGCCGGACCAACGCGATCCGCCCAGTCCCACCAGGATCGGTGTCAAGACGCTGCAACTCACCGGAGAACCGCCGAGCCTCCTCAGCCGCCCACCGGAACGTCGAAACCGCACGGCCGACCTCACCACGAGCCCACTTCAACGGCTTACCCGACTCAGCCGTGATCAGCTGCGCAATCTCCTCGGACCGCTCACCCAACACCCGGGACACGTGGTCCAACGCCCCCGCGCGGACGTGCGCAGGCAACGTGGCGAACTCATCAGCAACGTCAGCCGCAGCCTGCACAGCCGTCTCGATGTCCGATGTGGACGGTACGTGGTGCGAACCAGCCTCGCCGCCGTCGAATGGATGACGGACAACGGCGTTGGTGTCATTGGTCACCGGCTTGCCGGCGACCCAGAAGGGGACGGTCACTTACGAGCCTCCACACGGATCGCGTACTCGAGGACGGACAACCCCTCATCGAGCAACTCATCGGACAGGGAAAGAGGCGGCAGCAGCCGAACGACATTGCCGTAGGTGCCACAAGTCAGGACGACCACGCCGAGCGCGTGGCAGGCCGCGGCGGCGCGTTTGGTCAAGTCCGCGTCTGGCTCCACCCCACCCGGCTTGACGAACTCCGCCGCCAGCATCGCGCCACGCCCGCGAACGTCACCGATCACTCCGGTCTCCAATGCCAGCGCCCGCAACCGACGCAGCACCTGCTCCTGGATCCGTCGCGCAGAAGAGGCCAGGTCCGCCTCCCGCATGATCTCGATCGACCCAAGCGCCGCAGCACACGCAACCGGGTTGCCACCGTAAGTACCACCAAGCCCACCCGGCCCGACAGCGTCAAGCAACTCCGCACGCCCGGTCACCGCAGCGAGCGGCAGCCCACCCGCGATCCCCTTGGCCGTAGCGATTAGATCGGGCACCACACCTTCATCACTGGAAGCGAACCAATCACCAGTACGACAGAACCCGGTCTGCACCTCGTCAGCGACGAACACCACGCCGTTGGCCGTGCACCACGCCGAAAGAGCAGGCAGGAACCCAGCCGCAGGCTCAATGAACCCACCCTCACCCTGAATAGGCTCGATCACCACAGCGGCAACCTGGTCCCCGCCGATCTGCTTCTCTATCCGATCGATCGCAACCCGCGCAGCCTCGACGCCGTCCAACCCGTCGCGGAACGGATAAGAACCAGGCACCCGATAGACCTCAGGCGCAAACGGCCCGAAGCCGTGCTTGTACGGCACCGACTTCGCGGTCAGCGCCATCGTCAGGTTGGTCCGCCCGTGGTAAGCGTGGTCGAACACCACCACCGCCTGCCGCCCCGTCGCGGCGCGAGCGATCTTCACCGCGTTCTCCACGGCCTCAGCACCGGAGTTGAACAGCACCGACTTCTTCGCGTGGTCGCCAGGTGTCAGCTCAGCCAGCGCCTCACAGACCTCCACATAACCCTCATACGGCGTCACCATGAAACAGGTGTGTGTGAACAGCCCCACCTGCTCGCGAACGCGATCGACCACCGCAGGCGCGGAGTGGCCGACGTTCGTCACAGCGATACCGGAACCGAAGTCGATCAGCACGTTGCCATCAGCGTCAGTCAGCAGCCCACCGCTCGCAGACGTGATGTACGCAGGCAGCGTGGACGCAACCCCAGCTGCGACGACGTTCGCCCGCCGCTCCTGCAGCGCGCGCGACGCAGGGCCAGGAATCTCGGTAAGCAGCCGACGCTGCTGGGGTGCCGGTGCCTGAGGCTCGGCGGCGGTCGTAGTCACGGGCGGCTCCTGGAAACGGGCTCGTGAGTGCCTACGACGGTTCTAACCGGCACAAACACTCACGACTGGCTGGGTCGTTCACCAGAGTGCGGCCGGGAGGGCACGGCGTCATGTGGCCAAGCTGTCCAAGTCGGCACGTAGAATTAGCCACTATGGCACTGACTCTGCGCGCACTGGCCGAAGACCGACCGCTGGGCCTGCGAGTGGTCGCCGGAGCGGCAGCCCTGGACCGCCCGATCAGCTGGGTCCACCCCACCGAACTAACCGACCCGCAAGCCTTCCTCGAAGGCGGCGAACTCCTCCTCACCACCGGCCTAGCGCTGGACGAAGCGACGTCAGCCGCCTACGTCCAACGCCTCGTCGAAGCCGGCGTAGCAGGCCTCGGCTTCGGCGTCGGCCTGAGCCACACGCGCGTGCCCGAAGCACTACTAACCACCGCAGACAACATCGGCCTACCCGTCCTCGAAGTACCCAGGAAGACCCCGTTCATCGCCATCACTCGCGCCGTCTCCCGCTCAGTGGCCGCCGACGAGTACGCCGCCACAATCCGCGTCGGCAAGGCCCAACAAGAGCTGACCCGAACAGCCGTCGGCAAAACCGGCCCCGCCGGAGTGGTCCGCCGCCTGGCGCGACTCGTCGACGCCTGGGTCGTCCTGTTCGACTCCGCCGGCCGGGTGACCGAGGCCGCTCCCGCCGCCGCCCGCGCGTACGGCGAACGCCTCGACGTCGCCGGACTTCGCGCCGGCACCCGCGTCATCCCGCTCGACGACGACGAGGTGGTCCTCCAAACCCTGCACACCCGCGGCACCCTCGCCGTCGGGCGAAGGGATCCCCTCGACGCGCCCGGACGGCACATCGTCAACACCGCCGTCTCGCTGCTTTCCCTTGCCCTGGAACAGGATCGCACGCAGCACGCCGCGTTGTCGCGACTGCGCACCGGCCTCCTGGACCTCCTCGCGGCAGGACAGGAAGACCTCGCCCTGGACGTCCTGCGCACCGTTCAAGAGGTACCACCCCAGCCGTGGACCGTGCTCGCCCTGTCCGGCACGAAAGGCCAGCGCAACGCCCTCTACGACCGGCTCGAAACCCTTGCCGGACAAGTGTTCTTCGCCCACCACCACAACCTGCTGATCGCCGTGACCGACGACGCGGACCGGGTGATATCAGCGACCCAGGACGTCGGCGAGTTCCACGTGGGCCTAGCCGAGGCGGACGTCTTCGCCACCGCCCTCCACCAAGCAAGCGAGGCAGCGGCCGCCGCGCGCACCACCGACGTCCCGCTCGTCCGCTACGCCGACCACGCCGGCCGTGGACTCCTCGAACTGCTGGAACCCGAAGCAGCACAAGCGTTTTCCGCCCAGCTGCTCGCCCCATTGCGGGCCTTCGATGCAACCGGCCGCGGGGACCTGGAGACGTCGTTGCGCTGCTGGCTCGAGCACCACGGCCACTGGGACCTCGCCGCGACGAAGCTCGGCGTGCACCGGCACACCCTGCGCAACCGCGTGACGAAGGCGGCTGAACTGCTCGGCCGGGACCTCGACTCGCCCGGTGTGCGCGCCGAACTCTGGCTGGCGCTGCAGGTCAGGTCGTGACGAGCAGCGCGATCGGCGAGTCCCCGCAACGGCGCAGGGTCAGGCCGCCGTCCGCGGTGTAGGGCTCGGCGCCGGAAGCCCACCAGGCCGGCACGTCGACCGCGCGCACCAGCGAACCCGTCGCCTGCCGGACGCTGTTGGACACGATCACCCGGCCCTGCGCGTTCAGCAGCGCCGCTTCGCGTCCCAGTGAGCGAAGCCGCTTTCGCACCGTACGCTCGAACTCGCGCACGTACACGTCCGCGCCGACAACCCCGGCGAAGCCGTCTCGCTCGACCGGCAGCGTGAAGGTGAGCGTGTACTCGTCAGTGCAGAGGTAGTCGACGTACGGGCCGTTGATGTGCCTTCGCCCGCTGTCGCGCGGCACCGTGAACCACGATTGGCGCGTGTAGTCGAGGAAGTTCTCGCTGTCCGGGTCAAGCGAGATGAACAGCTGTTCCGGCGGCTCGCCCTCCTCGGCGGGGCTGGTCCACCACTCGAAGCCGAACTCCTGGTCGGACAGCACGTGCGGCGCGCTGACGAAGCCGGCGCCGATGACCAGGCCGCCGAGGGCCTCGATGACCTGCGGCCGGATTCGGTGCAGGGCGGCCGAAGCCGAGCCGCCCGGCTCGGCGAGCAGGGACTCGGCGGCGGCCAGTACCGGCTTCAGCCGTTCGAAGATCTCTTCCACCAGCGCGGAAACCTGGGCCACGACTTCATCGCCGGTCAGCGTTCGGGTGTCGGTCACGATGCTCACCTCGGATGCGGGGTCATCGAAGCTTACGGCGTTTCGAGGCTTAAGTGGAGATCGGCTAGCCGATCCAGTGCGCCCAAAATGTGGTCCTCGGTGAGCTTCCTGGCCAGTTCGCCGTCTGCTGCAGCGATCGCGGTGACGATCGCGCGGTGCTCAGCGTAGGCCTGCTGGGAACCGTCTTCGCCGCCGAGGGGCACCCAGAGCAACCCCCCGCGTTCGCTCTGCAACTGAACTTCCTGGTTGGTGAGCCGCGGCGACTGCGCGGCCGCCGCCACCTCGAGGTGGAAGTGCCGCTCGGCGCGGGTCGCGTCGGGCCCGGTGGCGTCGACCAGGTCCTCGGCGGCCAGCCGCAGCCGTTCGAGGTCCTCCGGCGAGCTGCGTTCCGCGGCGAGCTTGGCCGCGGAGCCGGCGACGGCGAGGTAGTGGTCGCCGAAGTCGCGCAGGTCCGCGAGCGAGACCAGACGCAGGCGCTCGGCCCACGAACTCGGCGCCGGCCAAGCGGGCGTGCGGACGAAGCTGCCGCCGCCCCGTCCGCGGCGCGTTTCGACCAGCCCTTGGTGACGCAGGACCGCGAGCGCCTCTCGCACCGTGACCGTGGAGACGCGGAACTGCGCGGCCAGCTCGACCTCGCTCGGCAGCTGCTCGGCGTCGTCGAGCAGGCCGAGGGTGATGGCGTCCAGCAGCCTCGCCGCCACCGCCTCAGCCCGGCCGAGCTGGTCCAGCGGCGCGAACATGGCCAGTCGCGCGTTGTTCGGCATCTCCTTGCGCATGAGTCCACCCGTCTCGCACCTGCGATTGAGTCAATCCTGCCCCAGAGTCTTGTGATTTGAAATATGGAGTTATATGTTTCAGCCTGCCACGGAGAGTCAGGAGGCGTACGCGTGCAGGAATTGAAGCACTACGTCGGCGGGAAGTTCGTCGACTCCCTGTCCGGTGCGGTCGCCGAGATCACCGATCCGGTGACCGGCCGCCCGTACTGCACCGCTCCGGTGGCCGGTGCCGAAGACGTCGACCGCGCGCTGAAGACCGCCGCGGAGGCGTTCGAGAGCTGGCGCGAGACCACGCCGGCCCAGCGTCAGCTCGCGCTGCTGAAGATCGCCGACGCCGTCGAGGCGCGTGGTGAGGAGATCGTCCGCGTCGAGTCCGCGAACACCGGGAAGCCGGTCGCGCTGACGATGTCCGAAGAGCTGCCGATGATCGTCGACCAGCTGCGCTTCTTCGCCGGCGCCGCGCGCGTGCTGGAAGGCCGGTCGGCGGGGGAGTACATGGAGGGTCACACCTCCTTCATCCGCCGCGAGCCGGTGGGCGTCTGCGCGCAGGTGACACCGTGGAACTACCCGCTGCTGATGGCCATCTGGAAGATCGCGCCCGCGCTGGCGGCCGGGAACACGATCGTGCTCAAGCCGTCCGACACCACGCCGGCGTCGACGCTGCTGCTGGCCGAGATCTGCGGCGAGTTCCTGCCCCCGGGCGTGTTCAACGTGGTCTGCGGCGACCGCGACACCGGCCGCGCGCTGGTGGAGCACGAGATCCCGGCGATGGTTTCGATCACCGGCTCCGTCCGCGCGGGCATCGAGGTGGCCGCCGCCGCGGCCCGCGACGTCAAGCGCGTGCACCTCGAGCTCGGCGGCAAGGCCCCGGTGATCGTCTTCGAGGACGCCGACCTCGACCTCGCGGCCGAGACGATCGCGATGGCCGGCTACTTCAACGGCGGCCAGGACTGCACTGCAGCCACCCGCGTGCTGGTCTCCGACGACGTGCACGACACCTTCGTCGCCGCGCTCACCCGCCAGGCCGAGGCGACCAAGACCGGCCTCCCGGACGACGACACCGTCGCGTACGGCCCGCTGAACAACGCCGCGCAGCTGGAAAAAGTGGCCGGTTTCGTGGACCGCCTGCCCGAGCACGCCACCGTCCACTGTGGAGGACGGCAGGCCGGCGACGAGGGCTACTTCTACGAGGCCACGGTCGTCTCCGGCGTCACCCAGGACGACGAGATCACCCAGAACGAGGTGTTCGGCCCGGTCATCACCGTGCAGCGGTTCAGCGACGAGGCCGACGCGGTGAAGGCCGCGAACGGCGTGCCGTACGGGCTGGCGTCCTCGGTGTGGACCAAGGACCACCAGCGGGCCATGCGGGTTTCGGCCAGGCTCGACTTCGGCTGCGTGTGGATCAACACCCACATCCCGCTGGTCGCCGAGATGCCGCACGGCGGGTTCAAGAAATCGGGCTACGGCAAGGATCTCTCGCTCTACGGCCTCGAGGACTACACCCGCGTCAAGCACGTGATGAGCGCGCTGTAACCCGAGACCGGACCGGAACGACGCCGAAAGGCCCGCCATGCCCCACCAAGCCCCCTCGACGGCCCCCCGCGCCGGCGCCGCGCGGAACCCCGGCGACCGCCCGGCGATCCGGCTCACCGGGCTGCAGAAGCACTTTTCCGAGGTGCGCGCGGTCGACGGCGTCGACCTCGACATCCCGCCGGGCGAGTTCTTCTCGATGCTCGGCCCGTCCGGCTCCGGCAAGACGACCGTGCTGCGGCTGATCGCCGGGTTCGAGCTGCCCACCTCGGGCAGCATCGAGCTGGACGGCCGCGACGTCAGCGACCTCGCGCCGTTCGACCGTGACGTGAACACGGTTTTCCAGGACTACGCGCTGTTCCCGCACATGTCCGTGCAGCAGAACGTCGAGTACGGGCTGCGGGTGAAGGGCGTCGGCAAGGCCGATCGCCGGCTGCGCGCGGAACAGGCGCTGCGCACGGTGCGGCTCGAGGAGTACGGGCGGCGCAAGCCCTCGCAGCTCTCCGGCGGCCAGCGTCAGCGGGTGGCCCTCGCGCGCGCCCTGGTAAATCGCCCGAAAGTGTTATTGCTGGACGAGCCCCTGGGCGCGTTGGATCTCAAACTGCGTCAAGCGATGCAGGTGGAGTTGAAGCAGATCCAGCGCGAAGTCGGCATCACGTTCGTCTTCGTGACGCACGACCAGGACGAGGCCCTGACGATGAGCGACCGCATCGCGGTGTTCAACGCCGGGCGGATCGAGCAGGTCGGCACCCCCGTGGAGGTGTACGAGCGGCCGGCGACCGCGTTCGTGGCCGGTTTCGTCGGCACGTCCAACCTGCTCAGCGGCCGCGGCGCGGAGGCGGTGATCGGCCGTCCGGGTGTTTTCAGCATCCGGCCGGAGAAGATCACCATCGACGGAAACCTCGCTTCACCAGCGGGGCCGGGCGAGACCAGCGCGACCGGAATCGTCACGGATGTCGTATACGCCGGGTCCACAGTGCGCTACGCTGTCGCGCTCGATGCGGGGGGTCAGTTGTCCGTTGTCCGCCAGAACATCAGTGCTCCGACCGAGTTCGCCGATGGTCGCGTCCGACTGAGCTGGCGCCGCGAACACAGTTTCCGGGTCCCCGAAGCCGGTTAGTCCTCACGGGAAGGTTTCTCTCGACATGAAGAACAGGAAGACGCTGCTCGTTGGCTTGTGCGGCGTGAGCCTCCTGCTCGCGGCCTGCGGCACGGCCAGTAACAGTTCCTCCTCGGGATCGGCGCCGGGCGCGCAGGGGTTCACCCCGCCGAAGCTGTCCGCCCTGACCGCGCTCGGCCAGCCCGAGGGGCAGCTGAACGTGCTGGCTTGGCCCGGTTACGCGGAAAACGGCTCGAACGACCCGAAGGTCAACTGGGTCACGCCGTTCGAACAGGAGACCGGCTGCAAGGTCAACGTGAAGCCGTTCGGCACCTCCGACGAGGCCGTGACGCTGATGAAGACCGGGGGCTACGACGTCGTGTCGGCTTCCGGCGACGCGTCGCTGCGACTGGTCGCTTCGGGTGACGTGGAGCCGGTCAACACCGCGCTCGTGCCGAACTACAACGACGTCTACCCGTTCCTGAAGAACAAGTCGTGGAACAGTGTCAACAACGTCGCGTACGGCATCCCGCACGGCTGGGGCGCGAACGTGCTGACCTGGCGCACCGACAAGGTGAACCCGGCGCCGACCTCGTGGTCGTCGATGTTCGACCCGAACTCGCCGTACAAGGGCAAGATCATCGCCTACGACTCCCCGATCTACATCGCCGACGCCGCGCTGTACCTGATGGCGCACCAGCCGGACCTGGGCATCAAGAACCCGTATGCGTTGGACGACAAGCAGTTCAACGCCGCGGTGGACCTGCTGAAGAAGCAGCGCCCGCAGGTCGAGGAGTACTGGGCGGACTACCTGAAGGAGGCGCAGTCGCTCAAGAGCGGCGACGGCACGATCGGCACCGCGTGGCAGGTGACGGTCAACCTGGCCAAGAGCGAGGGCGCGCCGCTGCAGTCGACGGTGCCGAGCGAAGGCGCCACGGGCTGGTCGGACACCTGGATGGTGGCCACGAAGTCGCAGCACAAGACCTGCGCGTACAAGTGGATGGACTACATCATCAGCCCGAAGGTGAACGCCCAGGTCGCCGAGTACTTCGGTGAGGCGCCGGCGAACAGCAAGGCCTGCGCCGAGTTCACCGACAAGTCGCTGTGCGACACCTACCACGCGAACGACGCCGCGTACGCCGCCAAGATCCAGTACTGGACCACGCCGATCCCGCAGTGCCTCGACGGCCGCACGGACGTCAAGTGCAAGGACTACGGCGACTGGACCCGCGCCTGGACCGAAATCAAGGGCTGACCCCCTCGTGAGTGTTTATGACGGTTAGAACCGTCATAAACACTCACAAGCCCCACAGCTCCAGGGGCGGCAGGCATCCTCCCCCTCGTCTGCCGCCCCTGGACCCCCTTCCCGCCAGCGTGTCCCGAAGGTGCCCGACATGACCGCCGTGAGCCCGCCGAGCCGCCGAGCTTCGGCCTTCTTCTTCCGCAAACCCCGGCTGCGCCTGACCATTCTGCTTTCGGCCCCGCTGCTCTGGCTCGGCCTGGCCTACCTCGGCGCGTTGGCCGCCCTGTTCATCACGGCGTTCTGGTCGACCGACGTGTTCACCGGCCAGGTGGTCACGGACTGGTCGTTCGACAACTTCGTCACGCTGTTCAGCGACTCGGTGTACCGCACGATCACGCTGCGGACCGTGGGCATCGCCGCGCTCGTCACGGTGGTGGACGCGGTGATCGCGTTCCCGATGGCGTTCGCTATGGCCAAGCTCGCTTCCCCACGCGCGCAACGGATCCTGGTGATCGCCGTGATGACGCCGCTGTGGGCCAGCTACCTGGTGAAGGCCTACGCCTGGCGGACCCTGTTGTCCGGCAACGGCGCGATCAACTGGCTGCTCGACCCGTTCGGCCTCTCCGGGCCGGGCTACGGCGTCGCGGCCACCGTGATCACGCTGTCCTACCTCTGGCTGCCGTACATGATCCTGCCGATCTACGCCGGGCTCGAACGGCTGCCGGACTCGCTGGTGGACGCTTCCGGAGACCTCGGCGCGAAGTCGTTCCGCACGTTCCGCTCGGTGATCCTGCCGCTGACCTTCCCGGCGATCGTCGCGGGCTCGATCTTCACGTTTTCCCTTTCGCTGGGTGACTACATCGCGGTGAAGATCGTCGGCGGCACGTCGCAGATGCTCGGCAACGTCGTCTACGACAACATCGGCGCGGCCAACAACCTGCCGTTCGCGGCGACCGTGGCCACCGTGCCGGTCGTGATCATGCTCGTGTACTTGGCCGTGGTGCGCCGCACCGGCGCGCTGGACAATCTCTAGGAGGCTCCCGGTGCGGATGTCGAAGACCGCCAGGGCGCTGCTGTGGACGGCGCTCGGGGCCGGGTTCGCGGTGATCTACTTCCCGCTGTTGGTGGTGCTGCTGAATTCGGTGAACTCGGACACCACCTTCGGCTGGCCGCCGAAGAGCTTCACCCTGGAGTGGTGGGGCCGCGCGGTGACGAACGAGGGCGCGCTGCACGCGTTGTGGACCAGCGTCGAGGCCGGCCTCGCGGCCACCGCGATCGCGCTGGTGCTGGGCACGATGGCGGCGTTTGCCTTGCAGCGCTACCGGTTCTTCGGGCGCAACTCGATCTCGTTGCTGATCGTGCTGCCGATCGCGCTGCCCGGCATCGTCACCGGCATCGCGCTGAACAACGCGTTCCGCACCATCCTCGGCATCGACCTCGGCCTGCTCACGGCGATCATCGCGCACTCGACGTTCTGCATCGTGGTGGTGTTCAACAACGTCGTCGCGCGGCTGCGCCGGATGGGCGGCAACCTCGAAGAGGCGTCGATGGACCTCGGCGCCGACGGTGTCACGACGTTCCGCCTGGTCACCTTCCCGATGCTGCGCTCGGCCCTGCTGGCCGGCGGGCTGCTGGCGTTCGCGCTGTCGTTCGACGAGATCATCGTGACCACGTTCACGCTCGGCACCGGTTTGGAGACCCTGCCGATCTGGATCTACGACAACCTGTTCCGCCCCAACCAGGCGCCGGTGGTGAACGTGGTGGCGGCGGTGCTGATCGTGGTCTCGACCGTGCCGGTGTACTTCGCCCAGCGGCTTTCGGGCGGCGACAGCGCCAGTGGCGGGCGGATCTAGCGGAACCCGTCGGTCGCCGCGCGCAGGGCGGCCAGGATCCCGGGGTCGTTCACGGCGTGGCCGGCCGCTTCGGTCAGCTGCAAGGAAGAACCCGGCCACGCGCGGTGCAGCTGGTACGCCGTGATGGGCGGGCAGACCGCGTCGTACCGGCCCTGCACCAGGACGCCCGGGATGCCGGCGAGACGGCCGGCGTCGCGGATCAGCTGGCCGTCCTCGAGCCAGGCGCCGTGGCGGAAGTAGTGCACGGCGAGGCGCGCGAAGGTCAACGCGAAATTGGGGCTGGCGTATTGATTCCGGAACGCCTCCTGCGGCAGCAGGGCGACCGTCGCGCCTTCCCAGACGCTCCAGGCGATCGCGGCGCGTTCGCGGACCCCGCGGTCTTCGGAGGCGAGCAGTTCGGCGTAGCCGCCCAGTGGGTCCTTACGCAGTGATTCCGGCAGCGGCGCCAGGAATTCCTCCCACTCCGCCGGGAACAGGTTCGCCGCGCCGCCGCGGTAGATCCAGTCCAGCTCGCTGCTGCGCACCGTGAAAACGCCGCGCAGCACGATTTCCGAGACCCGCGAAGGGTGCGTCTGCGCGTACGCCAGCGCGAGCGTTGATCCCCACGAGCCGCCGAACAGCTGCCAGCGCTCGATGTTCAGCCGTTCGCGCAGCAGCTCCATGTCGGACACCAGGTGCCACAACGTGTTCGTGGCCAGGTCCACGTCCGGCTCGCCGACGTTCGGCGTACTGCGGCCGGCGCCGCGCTGGTCGAACTGGATGATCCGGTAGGTGTCCGGGTCGAAGTGCCGGCGCGACATCGCCGCGATCCCGCTGCCCGGCCCGCCATGCAGCACCACCACCGGCTTGCCGTCCGGGTTTCCCGCGTCCTGGCAGAAGATCCGGTGCCCGTCGCCGACGTCGAGCAGTCCTTCGGCGCGCACCGGGAGCGGCGGGTAGAGATCGTCGTCCATGGCGGACACTCTGCCGGAACGCCGCGGATGGGTGGGGGCCCGCCCCCGCCGCCGGGCTGAGCGGGCCCCCAGTCTGTGTCGCGCGTCAGCAGCCCTCGGTGGCCGCCACGTTCGCGAATCCCTTTCCGGCACCGGTCACGGTGTTGCTCGCGCAGACCTTGTTCCCCTGCGCGGCGGCGACGACGTAGAAGCCGTACGCCGAGGGCGCCTGCACGTCGGCGGTGTTGCCCGAGAAAATGTTGTCCCGGCCCCAGCCGTCCACCTGCACGTGGACCTCGAACGAGCCGTACGTGGCGTCGTGCACGAAGACCTTGCTGCCCATGTTGCCGGTGACCAGGTAGCCGTTGCCCTTCACGTCGACCCAGCTGTCGGCGTAGTTCTCGCCGCTCTGGCCGGTGCCGTCGAAGGTGTTGCCGCGCAGCTCGCCGCCGGTGGTGCCCTCCTTGACGTCGATCGACTCGGCCCGCACGTTCGGCCCGATCTTGTTGTCCAGTGCCTTGTTGCGGTCGCTGTGGTCGGGCTGCCCGCCGGGCCAGTTGCTGTTCGCGGAGCCGAAGTAGATGCCCTCGCCGAAGCCGCCGTTGTCCTTGCCGGTGTCGGAGATCTCCGAGTTCTGCACGACGTTGTCGCTGCTCGTGTACTGGAAGTGGATGCCCTCGTTGCCGATGCCGGTGACCTTCAGGCCGTCCACCAGCGTGTTGTGCACGCCGAGCGCCATCAGGCCCTTCTGGCCGCCGGTGATGGTGAAGCCCGAGATCGTCCAGTAGCTGCCGGTCAGCTCGAGCCCACGGCCGCCGGACGCCTTCAGCACCGAGCTGCGCGGGCCGGTGAGCGTGATGCGGCCGGCCGCCGTGCCGTTGACCGCGGCCTTGAAATTGCCGGTGAACGTGGTGTCCGCGGCCAGCTGGATCGTCGTGCCGGGCGTCGCCGCGGCGAGCGCCGCCTTCAGTTCCGCGGACGTCGAGACCGGCACCGTCGCGCCGGAAGCGCTGGGTGCGGCCAAGGCGAGCAGTGCGGCGGCTCCGGCCGCCACAGCCAGAACCCGCTCACGTACACGCATCTCATCCTCCTCGTCGAGGGCTGGGCTCCGTGGTGTGCGGCGTTGGCGTAGACGCTAAGCCACCATCAGAACACCAGTCAAGGACATGATTGATGTTCAGATATGTGAACATCGTGGGATGGCACACGCCGCTCGCGGGTCTTTTGCCCGGTGTTAACCCGGCCCTGGTTAGATTTGCCGGGAATTCCCTGGATCGATGCCGAGAAAGGCTCCTGAATGTCCGCCGTTACCTATGTCGAGGCGATCGTCGTCGGCGCCTTGCAAGGGGTGTCGGAATTGTTTCCGGTGTCCAGTCTCGGGCACAGCATCCTGCTTCCGGCGTTGGTCGGCGGTACCTGGCAGCGTGATCTGAGCATCGGCAAGGACTCGCCTTATCTCGCCGTGCTCGTCGCGATGCACGTGGCCACCGCGCTCGCTCTCGTGCTGTTCTTCCGGCGCGACTGGGTGCGGATCATCGGCGGCCTCCTGACCTCGATCCGCCACCGCGAAGTGCGCACCGCGGACCAGCGCCTGGCGTGGCTGCTCGTGCTCGCCACGATCCCGGTCGGCATCGCCGGGCTGCTGCTGGAAAGCGTGCTGCGGGACTTCCTCGGCAAGCCCGTGCCGTCGGCGATCTTCCTGGCCCTCAACGGCGGGGTGCTGTTCGCCGCCGAGCGCTTCTCCCGGCCGAAGCGGTCGGCCGAACCCGCAGCTCGGCGGTCGGAAGACACGGTGGACTTCTCGGCGGAGGAGACGCTCGTGATGCGCGCGGTCACCGTCGAGGAGACCACCGACGCGCGGCTTTCGAAGCTCGGCGTCGGCGAGGCGGTGCTGATCGGCTCGGCCCAGATCCTCGCGCTGCTGCCGGGCATCAGCCGGTCCGGCATCACGATGGTCGCGGGTCTGCGAAGGGGGCTGGGGCACGAGGACGCGGCGCGCTTCGCGTGGCTGCTCGCGACGCCGGTGATCCTCGCCGCGGGCGTGCTGAAGCTGCCGTCGTTGTTCACGCCGGAGAACAGCCCTTCGCTCGGCCCGGCGCTTGTCGGAAGCCTTGTCGCGGGGGTCGCGTCCTATATCGCTGTCCGTTTTCTGACGAAATACTTCGAAACGCGCACCTTGACGCCGTTCGCGATCTACTGCTTCGTCGCCGGAATCGGCAGCCTGCTCTTTTTCACGTTGTGAGGGTGGTGTCCGGCCCGAATTCCGGGAAGGGGACACTATCGCTATCGAACCTGCGGCGAATGTGCCTCCGCTGAGCGGGGCCACTCTCTTCACGGCCTGGACCATCGACATCCCGGCCGTCGTCGTGGTGCTCCTGCTGGGCTCGGCGTACCTGTTCGCCGTACGGCGGCAGCCGGTTTGGTCACCCGGACGGACCACCGCGTTCCTCTCCGGGCTCGCGACGATCGTCCTGGTCACCTGCTCGTTCCTCGGCGTCTACGACACCACGCTGTTCTGGGTCCGGGCGACGCAGAACACCGTGCTGCTGATGGTGACGCCGCTGCTGCTCGCGCTCGGCGCCCCCGTCACGCTGCTCATGCGCACCGCGTCGCCGGGCCTGGCCGCGGTGCTGCGGCGCTACGGCCGAAGCGGCTTCGCGCGGTTCATCACCTTCCCGCTGTCGGTCACCGTGGTGCTGATCGCGCCGTTCCTGCTGATCTACCTGACGCCGTTGTACGAGCTGACGCTGGACTCGCCGGTGGTCGCCGGGCTCGTCCGCCTGGCTTTGGCGCTGGGCGGGTTCCTCTACTTCTACAGCCGCGTGCAGCTCGACCCGACCCCGCGCGGCGGCTCGCACCTGGTGTCGGTGTGGATCTCGTTCACCGAGGTGGTGTTCGACGGCGCGCTCGGGCTCGTGCTGTGGCTCGGCCCGGTGCTCGCGCCCGCGCATTACGCGGTCGCGCACCCGGGCTGGGGCCCGGACCCGCGCACGGACCAGATCGTCGGCGCCGGGGTGCTGTGGATCGGCGGCGACCTGGCGGGCCTGCCGTTCGTCGGCGCGCTGTTCATCCGCTGGGCCCGAGACGACGAGAAGCGCGCGGAGCAGCTCGACCGGCGTCTGGACGACGAAGAGGAAGCCGGAGCCGCCCCGTCCAGCGGGCTCTGGTGGGAGAACGATCCCGAACTGGCGCAACGGTTCCGCCGGCAGTGACTACTTCCCCGTACCGCCGTCAAGGCCTCCTTACCCGCGTCGGACGCAGGCAAGGAGGCCTTGACGGAACGCGGTCAGTGGAAAGCGTGCTCCGGAGCGGGGAACTCGCCGCGCCGGACGTCTTCGGCGAACGCCGTCGCCGCGCCCTGCAGCACGCCGGCCAGATCGGCGTAGCGCTTCACGAACCGCGGCGCCTTGCCCCGGCGCAGGCCGGCCATGTCCTGCCAGACCAGCACCTGCGCGTCGCAGTCCGGGCCGGCGCCGATGCCGACGGTCGGGATCTTCAGCTCGTGCGTCACCCGCTTCGCGGCCTCGGCCGGCACCATCTCCATGACGACCGCGAACGCCCCGGCCTCCTGCAGTGCCAGCGCGTCGGCGAGCAGCACGTCCGCCGCCTCGCCGCGCCCCTGCACCCGGTAGCCGCCGAGGTTGTGCTCGCTCTGCGGGGTGAAGCCGATGTGGCCCATCACGGGCACGCCCGCCGAAGTGAGCGCCTCGACGTGCGCCGCGAACCGGCGTCCGCCTTCCAGCTTCACGGCGTGGGCGCGGCCCTCCTTCATGAACCGGACCGACGTGGCCAGCGCCTGCTCCGGCGAGAGCTGGTAGGAGCCGAAGGGCAGATCGGCGACCACGAGCGCCCGCTTGACCGAGCGCGTGACGCCGCGGACGAGCGGCAGCAGCTCGTCGACGGTCACCGGCAGCGAGGTGTCGTAGCCGAACACGTTGTTGGCGGCGGAGTCGCCGACGAGCAGCACCGGGATCCCGGCCTCGTCGAACAGCTCCGCAGTATACATGTCGTAGGCGGTGAGCATCGGCCAGGGCTCGCCGCGCTCCTTCAGCTCGCGCAGATGGTGGATGCGCACCTTCTTCGCGGGCGCTTGCGCGGGAGCCGCGGGGCCGGAGCCGTACGGTGCGGCCACCTCTTCGGCGGATCCGCCGGGCGTGCCTTCGGCAGGGGTCTTCTGGGCAGACATCGTCGTCGACCGTCCTTCCCTCGAGGCCTCGAAGAGGTCCCCGGGTCGTGGAGCAGATGCGGTTCAAAGCGTGACACGCCCCGACGGCGCCCCCAAGCCCGTGCGACCAGCTTCACACGGCGGTGGCCTGCGACTCGGGGATGAGCCGCGCTCAGCCTCCCGGGTGATGACCGGAGACAACCAACCGCTGTTCACTGGCGTCCTTGAAGTCGTCGTGACAACCACGACCATCGCGGAGAAAGGCAACGATGGGAACCCCTGCGAGCGCGCGCCCGCGCATCCCCGGCTGGAAGGCAAGGGCGGGTGGCCTGACTGCCACCGTCGTGCAGCTGGCGGCCGTCTTCTCGGTTGTCCTCCTCATCGCCGGCGGCAGTCACGGCCGCCTGCTCAACAGCATCGACATGGCGTTCTCCGCGCTCAGTGTGCCGACCAGCGCGAGCCTGGTGATCGTCCTGCTGCTGGTGGTGCTCGGCGGCGCGCTGCGAAGGCGCAAGAAGGCCGCGCTGTACACGCTGCTGCTGTTCCAGGTCGCCGGCCTGCTGCTCACGCTGGCGATGCAGGCGGTGCTGCTCTGGGCGCCGAGCCTGCTCACGCTCGGCCCGCGTCAGCTCCGGCACATTCCGGCGCAGATCTGGGCGCTCACCGTCGCCGACGTGCTCTCGGTCCTGCTGATCGTGTTCCTGCTCGCCCTGCGCCCGGCGTTCCCGGCGCGGCTCGCCCCCGGGGCATGGCGCGACGGTCTGTCGATGCTGATCGGCGGCCTGCTCGTGGTGATCGTGCTCGGCTGGGCGCTGAGCGAGGCGTTCCCCGGCACCCTCGGCGACACCTGGGAGCGGTTCGCCTGGGTGGTCAACCACGCGACCGGTGAGAACGTGCAGCTGCGGCGCATCGGCGTCGGTGAGGGCCCGGCGTGGCTCGACGTGTTCCTGGATCTGGGCGCGACCTTCGTCGCCACCGCCGCGCTGTACATGCTCTTCCGCGGCGTGCGCAGCCGTCGCCTCCGCACGGACGACGAAGAGCTGCGCCTGCGCCGGCTGCTCGCGGAGTACGGCGAGGACGACTCCCTCGGCTACTTCGCGACCCGCCGCGACAAGAGCGTGGTCTTCGCCCCGAACGGCCGCGCCGCGGTGACCTACCGCGTGCTCGGCGGCACGAGCGTCGCGAGTGCGGACCCGATCGGCGACCCCGACGCGTGGCCGGACGCCGTGCGCGCGTGGCTCGACGAAACTCGTTCCTACGGCTGGACGCCCGGCGCGCTCGGCGCGAGCGAGCGTGGCGCCAAGGTGTACGCGGCCGCGGGCCTCAAGGCGCTGGAGTTCGGCGACGAGGCCGTGCTGGACATCCGCGAGTTCTCGCTGACCGGGCCCGAGCGCAAGTCCGTGCGCCAGGCCGTGAAGCGGATCGAACGGGCCGGCTACACGTCGCGGGTGCGGCGCCACAGCGAGATCCCGGACGACGAGATGACCGAGCTGCTCAAGCACGCCCAGCAGTGGCGGGGCGCGGAGACCGAGCGCGGGTTCTCCATGGCGCTGGGCCGGCTCGGCGACCCGAGCGACGGCCGTAGCGTGATGGTCGAGGCGTACGACGCCGAGGGTCGGCTGCGCGGGATGCTGTCGTTCGTGCCGTGGGGCCGTCGTGGGCTCTCGCTCGACCTGATGCGCCGCGACCGCGACGCCGAAAACGGGCTGAACGAGTTCATGGTCGCCGAGGTCGTCGCGGCCGGGCAGCAGCTGGGCGCGCAGCGGATTTCGCTCAACTTCGCCATGTTCCGCGCGGTGTTCTCCGAAGGCGAGCGGATCGGCGCCGGGCCGGTGCTGCGCGCTTGGCGAGGCGTGCTCGGTGTCGCGTCACGCTTCTTCCAGCTGGAATCGCTGTACCGCTCGAACGCGAAGTACGGGCCGGACTGGGAGCCGCGCTTCCTCTGCTACTCCTCGGCTCGACGGCTGCCGCGCGTCGGCATCGTCGCCGGCGCGCTGGAGGGCTTCGTGCCCACGGGCCGGTCGCGCTCGCTGCGGCTGGAGAACGTGGGGGAGGAGTTCGTCGCCGAGGCCAAGCGCATCGACGAGTCCTCGGCGAAGGCCGCGCCCAAGACCGCGCGACGGCCGGAGCAGGTGCGGGTGCGCGTCGCGAAGCTGGACAAGCTGCGGGAACTGGGCATCGATCCGTATCCGGTGGGTTTCGGCCGGGAGGATCTGCTGGGCGACATCGTGCGGAAGTACGCGGATCTGGGGCCGGATGCGCAGACCGGGCACCGGGTCCGGATCGCGGGCCGGGTGCTGGCGTTGCGGACGTTGGGCGGATTGTGTTTCGCGCGGATCAAGGACTTCTCGGGTGAACTGCAGTTGATGCTGGACGCTCGTGAGCTTGATCTGTCGGGGTGGCGGGGTGGCGTCGACCTTGGTGATCACGTGGGTGTGAGTGGCCAGGTGGTGACGTCGCGGCGTGGTGAGTTGTCGGTTCTGGTCGATGAGTGGACGGTGACGGCGAAGTGCCTGCATCCGTTGCCGGACAAGCGGAAGGGCTTGACGGATCCGGAGACGCGGGTGCGTCAGCGGTATCTGGATCTGGCGGTGAATCCGGAGTCGGGGCAGATGCTGCGGTTGCGGTCCACTGTGGTGCGGGCGGTGCGGGAGCGGTTGCACCAGGGTGATTATCTCGAGGTCGAGACGCCGATGTTGCAGACTGTCCACGGTGGAGCGAACGCGCGGCCGTTTGTCACGCACATCAACGCGTATGACATGCGGATGTATTTGCGGATCGCGCCGGAGCTGTATCTCAAGCGGCTGTGTGTCGCCGGGGTGGAGCGGGTTTTCGAGCTGAACCGGAACTTCCGCAACGAGGGCGTGGACGCCACCCACAACCCCGAGTTCACGATGCTCGAGGCGTATCAGGCGTACGCGGACTACAACTCGATGCGCGTGCTGACCCGCGAGCTGGTGCAGTACACGGCCGAAGCGGCGTACGGCGCGCAGATCGTGCGCCGGTTCGACGCGGACGGGCGCGTGGTCGAGCACGACATCTCCGGTGACTGGCCGGTGATCCCGGTGCACGAGGCGGTTTCCGCGGCGCTGGGCGAGGAGATCACCTCGTCGACCTCGGTGTCCGAGCTGCGCCGGCTGTGCGCCGCGGCGGGGGTGCCGGTGCCCGAGGAGGCCGGGCACGGTGACCTGGTGCTGAAGGCGTACGACCATCTGGTCGAGGGCCAGACGGTGCTGCCGACGTTCTACACCGACTACCCGACCGACGTGTCGCCGCTGACCCGGCAGCACCGCGTCGACCCGCTGCTGGCCGAGCGCTGGGACCTGGTGGCGTTCGGCCTGGAGGTCGGCACTGCCTTCACGGAGCTGACCGACCCGATCGAGCAGCGGCGGCGGCTGGAAGCCCAGTCACTGCGCGCGGCGAGCGGGGACGTCGAAGCCATGGAACTGGACGAGGACTTCCTGCTGGCGCTCGAGCACGGCATGCCGCCCACCGGCGGGCTCGGGATCGGCATCGACCGGCTGCTGATGATGCTGACCGGCACCTCGGTCCGGCAGACGGTGCTGTTCCCGTTCGTCCGCCCGCACGGCTGAGTGACGGGGCGATCGCTGGTCGTGAGCCTTGCTGTGCAATGAAAATCACGGCTGTGACACCATCGCGCGCAACGTCGCACTTTGTCCCTTAGGGTGTCCCGGTGCGTGCTGCGCGAATCGCTGCGGTGGTCCTGTTCATCGTCGGACTGGCGGCGTATTCGGCGTGGTTGCTGGAGTTCGTGGTCCCGACCGGGCTGTCTTCGCTGCAGAGCCCGGCCGAGGACCTGCTGGGGGCGGACCCGGTGTTCCGCGTCGCGCGCGGGGTGGCGGGGCTCGCGTTCGTCCTGTCCGGACCGCCCCTGATGCGGCTGGCCCCGGTGCACTGGACCGGCCGGCTCAGCGCGATCGCCGTGTGCCTGTTCGGCTTCCTGATGCTGGCCGACGCCGCCTGGCCGGGGACGCGACTCATCGACGTGGCGGCCAACCTGGTGTTCGTGGCGGGCGCGCTGAGCCTGGTGCTGTGGTGGCCGCCGCGCTGGCGCGAGTGGGCGGTCGGCGGCCTGGCGCTGGTGCTGGTGACGTGGGCGCTGGTGTTCGTCGCGGGGCTGCTGGGGCCAGGGCATCTGGAGGGCTTGTTCACGCGGGCGCAGCTGGTGGTGCGGACGGTGCTGCTGGCGGTCGGCGTCACGTACGTCTTGGTGATGCCGGCGCCGCGGCGGCTCTGAAAATTGTCGGTGGTGGCTGGGATGCTTCCGGAGTTCGGGTGAGACCCCCTTCTGGAAAGTGAGGCCCATCATGGCGGGAAGCGTCCCTCCGGTGACCGACGAGCGCAGCGGCCTGCTGGCGTACCTGGCCCAGCAGCGCCACGTGATCCGCATAGCGGCCCACGGATTGTCCGACGAGCAGGCCAGAGCCGTGCCGAGCGCCAGCGACCTGAGCGTCGGCGGCCTGGTGAAACACGCGGCCAACACGGAGAGCGGCTGGATCGATGTGGTGCTGCAGCAACCACAGAAGCCCTTTGACGACGCGATGGCGGACTATTTCGACAACTACCGCCTGGGGGAGTCGGAGACGCTGGCGTCGGTGCTGGACCGGTACGACCGCATCGCCGCCCGCACGGAAGAGGTCATCGCGGGCATCGAGGATCTGGGCCAGGCCGTGCCGGTGCCCCAGGGAGTGCCCTGGTACCCGAAGGACGTGGAAGCCTGGTCGGTCCGCTGGGTGCTCCTGCACCTGATCGAAGAGACCGCCCGCCACGCCGGCCACGCCGACATAATCCGCGAATCCCTGGACGGCGCCACGGCGATGCCGCTGATGGCCGCCGCGGAGGGCTGGCCGGAATCCGATTGGGTCAAACCTTGGCGAGGTGCTCCGGTCGCTGGTTGAGGGATTTCTGTTTCACGCTCGCCGGGTTGCTGGTTGCCAGGTCATGGGCCGCGGGGGTTGCGGTTGCCAGGGCCGCCGGGCTGCGGGCCTGCCGGTCGCCGGGCAGTTGGTTGACGGTCTCCGGTCGACGGGTTTCTGGTTGGCAGGTCTGGTCTCCGGTCCCCGAGACGTCGGGTCGCCCCACGGGGTGGCCTGGGTCTCGGGTTACCGAGGCGCCGAGTGCTGCGGATGAGCCGGGCGCTGCGGAGGAGCCAGGCGCCGCAGAGGAACAAGGCGGCTATGGATTTGCTCCCTGAGTTTCTGGGCCAACCGCGCATGTGGCAACCGTGCTCGTGGCCTTCAGTGGAACGTCGGCCGGATTCGCCTTCCCCGGAACGGAATCGGCCGCTAGAAGAGGGTCGGTTCGTCCGCGATGGCGCCTTCGATCACGAGCATGGTCCGCTTGGTCCGGACACCGCCGTGCGCCGAAAACCCGCCGTCCTTCCCGCCCGCGGCCAAAACACGGTGGCAGGGCACAACAATCGGAAACGGGTTGTGCCCCATGGCTTGCCCCACGGCCTGCGCCGCCCCCGGCATCCCCAGCCGATGCGCGATGTCCCCGTACGTCACCGTCTTCCCCGGCGAAACCGCCCGCGCGACCTCGTAGGCCCGCCGATTGAACTCCGGCACCCCACTGAAGTCGAGCCCCACCTCACCCAAATCCCGCCGCTCCCCACCCAACAACGCGACAATCCCCAGCACCGCCGCCCGCACCACATCCGGCACCCGCACTACATCCGGCACGCGTCCTGACTCCGGCACCGCCTCGCCTCCCACGTCCGATGCCAGCCCATGCCCTGCCTCAGGTGCCGCCCCGGTTCCAGCCTTCAGCGCAGACGCGCGCTCCACCTCTGGCGCCGGTTCACCCGCTGCCCCCGACGATGGCTCGCGCGCTGCCTCCGACACCGGTTCGTGCCCTGCCCCAGAGCCCAGCCCGCGATCCGTCCCACCCGAGGACCTATCACCGGGAACGTCCGCTCCGATCTCCGACACCGGGACCTCCACCGCGTCCGGAAACCTGGCCCGCAGCCGAGCGCGGGTGCGCGCCTCAGTGCCCTCCGGCAGCGTGGTGCCCACCAGCAACTCGCCCTGCCAGGCCACGCCGCACGGGCCGATCGGGGTGCCGAACACGGTGAACGAAACCGTCATCGCACCAGCGTACGAGCCACCACCGACAGAAACGCCGCCCGCCCGAACGCCCCAACCCGAACGCACCAAGCGCGACGACACGACGCCGCGCCCTCGTCCAAGCCCCGGACAGGCACCAGCAAGATATACAGCAAAGGTGTACAGTCGCGCTGTATTAATCACCAAGAAGGAGCCCCACAGTGCGCCTCACCAAACACGCCCACGCCTGCGTCGAACTGGCCAAGGACGGCACCTCGATCGTCTTCGACCCGGGCACGCTCTCGCCCGGAGCGAAGGACGCCGTCGCGCGCGCCGGGGCCGTTTTCGTCACCCATGAGCACTTCGATCACTTCGACGAGGCCCTGGTGGCCGAGGCCCTCGAGCTGCAGCCGGAGTTGCAGGTCTTCGGGCCGGCGGCCGTGCTGGAGAAGCTCGGGGACCACGGTGGCCGGGTGCGCGCCGTCGTGGCCGGTGACGTCACCGAGGCCGCCGGCTTCAGGCTCACCGTGCACGGCGAGCGCCACGCCTCGATCCACCCGGACATCCCGAACGTCGAAAACGTCGGATACCTCGTCGATGGCTCCCTGTTCCACCCCGGCGACGCCTACTTCGCACCGGGCGTGCCGGTGTCCACGCTGCTCCTGCCGACCAGCGGCCCGTGGACGAAGCTGGGCGAGGCAGCCGACTTCGTCCGCGCCGTCCGGCCGGAGCGCGTCATCCAGATCCACGAGCTGATGCTCAGCGACCTCGGCCGCCAGTCGACCGCCGCCCTGCTGGGCGAAAACGGGCTCACCGGCGTGGCCGTCACCGAAGTCCCCGCCGGTGACAGCGTCGAGCTGGCCGGGTGACGGCGGAGGTGGACAGCGACCGGCTCGCGGAGGACCTGCGCGCGGCCGTCGGGCACCTCGTCCGCGCCGCGCGGACGACGGGCACTCTGCCGGCCGGTGAAGCGGCCGTCCTCGGCCACCTCGACCGCGAAGGCCCCGCCACGACGGCGGAAATCGCGCAGTGGCGCCAAATCCGCCACCAGACGGCGGCCCGGATCGTAAAAGACCTCGTCGACGCCGGACTCGTCCGCACCGCACCGCACGAGAGCGACGGCCGCAAGGTGGTCCTCCACATCACCCCCGACGGACGCGCCCGCCTCGGCAGCCACCGCCGGGCCCGCGCGGACCGCCTCGCCGCCGCCATCGACGACGTCCTCGACCCAGCCGAACGCACCGAACTCGTCCGATGCGTCGACCTGCTGACCCGCCTGACCGGCCACCTCCGCCAGGAGCCCTGACGGAAAAAGGGCCTCCCCGACGCGCCGAGCGAGGGGAGGCCCTTCGTGTTGCGGAGGCCCTTCGTGTTGCGGAGGCCCTTCGTGTTGCGGAGGCCCTTCGTGTTGCGGAGGCCCTTCGTGTTGCGGAGGCCCTTCGTGTTGCGGAGGCCCTTCGTGTTGCGGAGGCCCTTCGTGTTGCGGAGGCCCTTCGTGTTGCGGAGGCCCTTCGTGTTGCGGAGGCCCTTCGTGCTGCGGAGGCCCTTCGTGCTGCGGAGGCCCTTCGTGCTGCGGAGGCCCTTCGTGCTGCGGAGGCCCTTCGTGCTGCGGAGGCCCTTCGTGCTGCGGAGGCACCGTCCAATGGATCGGATCGGCCCCGGTCAAGCGGATCGGGCCTCATCGGATCGCTCGGGCGCTGCCGCCGCTCCGGGCCGCAGCCAACTCGGGCCGCCGTGCCGAGCTGCCGCGGACCTACCTGTCGTCAAACCGATCCGCAGCCGACCAGCCCAACCCAAACCAGACTCAACCCAAACCAGACCCAGCCCAGCCAGACCCAGCTCAGTCAGTCTTTCCGTTCCCGCCAAGCATTGGTGATCGGCAACCGCCGGTCCCGTCCAAAAGCCTTGAACGTGATCTTCGTGCCCGGCGGGTACTGCCGCCGCTTGTACTCCGCCTTGTCGACCATCCGCACGACGCGGTCGATCGTCTCCGGGTCGAAGCCGGCTTCCAGCAGGTCGGCGTAGCCGCGGTCGCCCTCGACGTAGTCGTCCAGGATGTCGTCCAGCAGGGCGTAGTCCGGCAGTGAATCCGTGTCGACCTGGCCGGGGCGCAGTTCCGCGGACGGCGGCTTGCTGATCGAGTTCTCCGGGATCGGCGGGGTCTCGCCGCGTTTGGCCGCGTCCTCGTTGCGCCACCGGGCCAGCCGCCACACGTGCGTCTTGAACAGGTCCTTGATCGGCGCGAACGCGCCCACCGCGTCGCCGTACATGGTCGAGTAGCCGACGGCCAGCTCGGTCTTGTTGCCGGTCGCGAGGACCAGGTGACCATCCGAATTGGACAGTGCCATGAGGAGCATCCCGCGGGTGCGCGCCTGGATGTTCTCCTCCGCCAGCCCGGTCAGGTTCAGCTGCTTCACGTACACCGCAACCATTTCCTCGACCGATTCCACGCGGTAGTGCGCGCCGATCCGCCGGGCCAGGTCCGCCGCGTCGTCCTTCGAGTGGCCGGACGAGTACTTCGACGGCATCGAGACGCCGTACACGTTTTCGCCGCCGAGCGCGTCGGCCGCCAGTGCCGCCACCACGGCCGAGTCGATGCCGCCGGAGAAGCCGAAGGTGACTGACGAGAAGCCGTTCTTGTGCACGTAGTCGCGCAGGCCCACCACCAGCGCCGACCAGACCTCGGCCTCGTCGGACAGCGGCTCGCTGAGCACCGGGTCGGTCAGCGGCGGGTACGCCGGCAGCGGCTCCTCGCTCAGCACCCGGCGCCGGACGTGCAGCCCGGCCAGCTCGCCGTCGGCCGCGTGGCCGCCCGCGGTCAGCTCCATGTCCAGCACGAGCAGGTGCTCGACGAACTGCGGCGCGCGCGCCAGCAGCGCCCCGTCCGCGCCGACGACCAGTGAGTCGCCGTCGAACACGAGGTCGTCCTGGCCGCCGACCTGGTTGGTGTAGACCAGCGGCGCGCCCGCCTCCGCGGCCCGGCGCGCGACCAGCGGCAGCCGCTGCTCGTCCTTGGCCCGCTCGTACGGCGAGGCGTTCGGCGACACCACCAGGTCGACGCCGGCGCGGCCGAGCGCGGAGATCGGCCCGCCGTCCTGCCAGATGTCCTCGCAGATCACCATGCCGACGTCGATGCCGTGCAGCCGCACGACCTCCAGCTCGGTGCCCGGCTTGAAGTAGCGGTGCTCGTCGAAGACGCCGTAGTTGGGCAGGTGGTGCTTGAACTGCCGGGCCACGACCTCGCCGCGGTACAGCGCCGCGGCCGCGTCCCGCGGGCCCACCTCGTCGAAGTCGAGGTAGCCGACGTAGGTCAGGATCTCGCCGCAGCCGGCCTCGTCGAGGCGGCGCGCGAGTTCGTCGACGGATTTGCGGGACGCGGCGGCGAACGTCCGGCGCAGCGTCAGGTCCTCCACCGGGTAGCCGGTCTGGGACATCTCGGGGAACACGACGACGTGGGCGCCGGCCTCGGCGGCCTTGCGGGTCCACTCGACGGTGAGCGCGGTGTTCCCGTCGAGGTCGCCGACGGTGGTGTTGACCTGGGCCAGTGCGATGCGCAGTTGCGGCATGCCGCCATTCTGTCCCACCGCGGCACCCCCAGCCGAGCGAATGTGGGCGGAAATGCTCGTGAGTGTCTATGACGGTTAGAACCGTCATAGACACTCACGAGCCATTTTCCGGCTGGGTCAGGCCTTCTTCATCTTCATCATGCTGCGCACCCGCTTGATCGTCTGCTCGAAGTCCGAGTCGAACGGGTTGTCGTGCACCAGGTAGGTCCACGTGGTGTTCGCGCGCCGCACGCCGTTGTCGGCCAGGTCGAGGCCGTCGTCGGTGATCTCGGCTTCCTCCAGCGTCTTCGCCGCGCGCGTCGCCGCCTCCGGGATGATCTTGTGGAACTCCGGGATGGCCGCGCGGTGGAACTCGTCCAGCGGCGTCTCCCGGGCCAGCGCCCGCAGGTGGATGCTCTCGCGCACGTCGGTCAGGTACGCCAGGTGGTCGGACCAGAGCTGGTCGACGTGGAACAGCAGCACCTCGCGGGACAGCTGCTCCAGCCGGTCCTGGTCGTCCAGCTTCTCCTTCAGCTCGGCGAACTTCTCCGGGTGCGCCTTCTCCAGGCCCTCGGCCGCCAGGCCCGTGCGCAGCACCTTGTCGCGGTGCTCCAGCAGCTCGGCGCGCTGCCGCTCGATCAGCCGCGTGTAGCGCCAGGTGTTGCGGTGGATCTCCAGGTCGACGCCCTCGGCCACGCGCTGGGCGTGGTTGATCTGCCGGTGCGCGGCCGGGTCGGTGACCTCGCCGGTCTCCGGGTCGGAGTCGATGCCCTCGGGGATGTCCGGCGCGTTCGACAGCACCAGGTCGTCGTTCAGGCTGGCGAAGAAGATCGCGCTGCCCGGGTCGCCCTGACGGCCGGAGCGCCCGCGCAGCTGGCCGTCGAGCCGGCTCGACGGGTACCGCGCGGTGCCGATCACGTGCAGGCCGCCCAGCTCGGCGACCTCCTCGCGGCTCGCGCCCTCGGTGCCGCCCAGCCGGATGTCAGTACCGCGGCCCGCCATCTGCGTGGACACGGTGACCGCGCCCTTCTTGCCGGCCTCGGCGATGATCGCGGCCTCTTCGGCGTCGTTGCGCGCGTTCAGCACCACACACGGCAGGTCGGCCTTCGCGAGCTTGTCCGCCAGCTCCTCGGACTCGGCGACGTCCTGGGTGCCGACCAGGATCGGCCGCCCGGTCTCGTGCACCTTCCGGATCTCCTCCTCGATCGCGCGCAGCTTCTGCGACGGCGACCCGAAGATCCGGTCCGGCTGGTCTTCGCGGACGTTCGGCGTGTTCGGCGGGATCACGGCGACCTCGAGCCGGTAGAACTCGCGCAGCTGCTCGGCCACCGCCACGGCGGTGCCGGTCATGCCCGCGACCTCCGGGTACCGCGCGAGCAGCGCCTGCACGGTGATCGAGTCGAGGATCTCGCCGCGGTCGGTGGCCGCCACCTGCTCCTTCGCCTCGACGGCCGCCTGCAGGCCGTCCGGCCAGCGCTGCAGCTCGGCGACGCGGCCGCGGGCGGCGTTGATCAGCTGCACCTTGCCGTCGCGGACCAGGTAGTCGACGTCGCGGGTGAGCAGCGCGTGGGCGTGCAGCGCGACGTTCACCGCGGCGAGCCGGTCGGAGCCGGAGTCGCCGTAGAGGTCGATGCCGCCGAGCGACTTTTCGACCACGGACGAGCCGGCGCTGGTCAGCCAGGCGTTGCGGCCGTCGGAGTCGGTCTCGTAGTGCAGGCCCAGCCGCAGCCGCCGGACGACGGTCGCGACCTCCTCGTCGGCGTCGTTGTGGTCGATCGAGCCGGCCATCACCAGCGGCACGCGCGCCTCGTCGACGAGCACCGAGTCGGCCTCGTCCACGATCGCGATCTCGGGGGCGCCCTGCACCAGGTCGTCGACCTCGGTCACCAGGCGGTCGCGCAGCACGTCGAAGCCGATCTCGGCGACGGCGCCGTACGTGACGTCCTTGCCGTACGCCTCCTTGCGCTGCTCACGCGAGTGCGCGGGCTCGACCCAGCCGACGGACACGCCGAGCAGGTCGTACACCGGGCCCATCCACTCCGCGTCGCGTCGCGCCAGGTAGTCGTTCACGGTGACGACGTGCACGCGCTTGCCGCGCAGCGCGTGGCCCGCGGCGGCGAGCGCGCCGGCGAGCGTCTTGCCCTCACCGGTCTCCATCTGCACGACGTGCCCGCTGAGCAGGCCCATGGTGCCAAGCACCTGCACGTCGAACGCCCGCTCGTCGAGCGCCCGCCGGGCCGCCTCACGGCCGAGCGCGCACACCTCGACCAGCTGGTCGTCGCTGAACGTCGTGGTGCCGTCGAGCTGCTCGCGCAGCTTGCCCGCGCGCTCGGTGAGCTCGGGGTCGGACAGCTTTTCGAGCTCGGGTTCGAGCTTCTCGACTGCGGGCAGCAGTGCCTCGTAACGCGTCAGCTCGACGCTGCCCGGCCGCTGGATGATCCGGCGGAGCCGCTTGCCCACCCGGCTGATCAGTGCCACCCCTGGTCTCCCGTCCTGTATAACGCCGTGTCGCTCTGTACGCGGACCGCGGCTGGCCCCTACTCCCCAACGCGCCGGTGGTGCGTCGGAGTTCCGCGGCCGGATGGCACGATCAAACCGTGCCCCCTCATGTCAGCGCCAGCCCTCGTGCCCACCGAATCGCCGCCCTCGGGCTGTCCGGCCTGCTCGCCGTCACGCTCGGGGCGTGCTCGTCGAACAGCGGCCAGGCCCTGCCCGCGCCGGCGACCGAATCGCACGCACCGGTGGGGCCGGTGCCCGCGGGGCTGGAGCGCTTCTACGGCCAGAGCATGACCTGGGCCGACTGCGCACCCTACGCGACCTCGGACGACGCGCAGTCCGCCTTCCGGGCGCAGGGCATCCAGTGCGCGCGGCTCACCGTCCCGCTGGACTATGACAAACCGGACGGACAGACCATCAAGCTCGGCGTGCTGCGGCACAAGGCGACCGATTCGGGCGCCCGGATCGGCTCGCTGGTGGTGAACCCGGGCGGCCCCGGCGCGTCCGGCATGGTCGCGGCCGCGGGCCTGCTCGACCAGGTCGGCAAGAACGACCTCGGCAAGCGCTTCGACCTGGTCGGCTTCGACCCGCGCGGGATCGGCGCCAGCGAGCCGCAGATCCGCTGCCTCACCGACAAGGAGCGCGACGCCGACCGCGCGGACGACAGCGAGACGGACGGCTCGCCCGCCGGCGTCACGAAGCAGGAGACGCAGGAGAAGGACTTCGCCGCCAAGTGCGCCCAGCGCACGACGTACGGCGCCGACATGCTCGCGCACGTCGGCACGCGCGACGTCGTGAAGGACATGGACGTGCTGCGCTCGGTCCTCGGCGACCAGAAGCTGACCTACCTGGGCTACTCGTACGGCACGCGCATCGGCTCGACGTACGCGGAGGCGTTCCCGCAGAACGTCCGCGCGCTGGTCCTCGACGGTGCCGTCGACCCGGACCAGAGCCCGGAGGACTCGCTGATCGCGCAGGGCCAGGGCTTCGGCACGGCGTTCGGCGAGTTCGCCAAGTGGTGCGCCGCCCGGCAGGACTGCGCGCTGGGCCCGGACGCGGCCGGCGCGGTTCAGGCGTTCCAGGCCCTGACCCGGCCGCTGATCGACTTCCCGGTGCCGGTCGGCGACGGCCGCAAGCTGTCCTACGAAGACGCCACCACCGGCGCGATCCAGGCGCTCTACCAGCAAAACCTCTGGGAGTACCTGAACACCGGCCTGAACGAGCTGAAGCAGCAGCGCGGTTCGACGCTGGAGAAGCTCGCGGACATCTACAACGAGCGCGGCGCCGACGGCCGCTACGGCACCACGCAGGACGCCTTCACCGCCATCCGCTGCGTCGACGACCCGCGGGTCACCGATCCGAAGCAGATCCTCGACGGCCAGGAGAAGTACGTGCACGTCGCCCCGTTCCTGGACGACGGCCGCCAGGCCAGCGCCGCTCGCGACGCCTGCGCGTTCTGGCCGGTGCCGAACACCTCGCAGCCGCACGAGCCGAACGTCGCCGGCCTGCCGAAGACGCTCACCATCTCCACCACGAACGACCCGGCCACGCCGTACCAGGCGGGGGTCAACCTGGCGAAGGCGCTGAAGGGCTCGCTGCTCACCTTCGAGGGCACGCAGCACACGGTGTTCCTGCAGGGCAACTCGTGCGTGGACAAGGTGGGCGTCGCGTACCTCCTGGACGGCACGACGCCGGCCGACGGCACGCGCTGCGCCGGGAGCTGACGGTGCGACGCCTGGCCGCCGTGGTGGCAGTGGCCCTCGCGGCCACGGCGTGCTCGGCGTCGCCCGCTCCCTCCCCGTCGCCGTCGTCGAAGCCCGGCCCGGACCCGATGGACCGGTTCACCACCCAGCAACTCGCGTGGGGCCCCTGCGCCGCGTACGGGCAGGACGACTTCGAGAAGCAGGCGTACGCGGATAAATCGCTCGAGTGCGCAAGCCTCACCGTGCCGTTGGACTACGCGAAGCCGACCGGCGAGACGGTCACCGTCGGCCTGCTTCGGCACCGCGCGACGGACGCCGCGAAACGCGTCGGCGCGCTGGTCGTCGACCCCGGCGGGCCCGGCGGCTCCGGCATGATGGCGGCCGCGTCGCTGGTCAAGCCGGCCGGCGACCTGGCGAAGGAGTTCGACTTCGTCGGCTTCGATCCGCGCGGCGTGCATGCGAGCCGGCCGCGGATCACCTGCCGCTCCGACGCCGAGCAGGACGCCGACCGCTCGTCCGACATCGAGAGCGACAATTCGCCCGCGGGTGTCGAAAAGCAGCTCGCCGAGGCGAAGTCGTACGGCGCCTCTTGCGTGGCGCACACCGGCGCGGAGTTCCTCGCGCACGTCGGCACCCGCGAAGTCGTACAGGACCTCGACGTGCTGCGCGCCGCCCTCGGCGAGCCGAAGCTGACCTACCTCGGCTACTCCTACGGCACGCAGATCGGCTCCGCGTATGCCGAGGCGTACCCGGCCCGCGTCCGCGCGATGGTCCTCGACGGCGCCATCGACCCGGCTCAGGACCTCCCGCGTTCGTTGATCACGCAGACCGCGGGCTTCCAGGACGCGTTCACGGAATTCGCGAAATGGTGCGCCCCGAGGTCAGGCTGCCCGCTCCAGGGTGACGCCACCGCCGCGTTCCAGCGGCTCGTCCGTCCGCTCGTGGCCAAGCCGGTCCCGGCTCGTGGCGGGCGGAAGCTTTCCTTCGAGGACGCCATCACCGGCGTCACCGCCGCGCTCTATTCGCGGCAGCGCTGGGGTTACCTGGCCACGGGCCTGCAACAACTGTCGCAGGGGCAGGGCGGCAATCTGCTGGACCTCGCCGACAGCTACTACGAGCGGGACCAGCAGGGCCACTACAGCGGAGAGATCGACGCGTACTTCGCCGTGCGCTGCGTGGACTTCGCCCGGGTCACCGACCGTGCGGCCATCGACTCGGCGCACGCGCAGATGGTGGCGGGCGCGCCGTTCCTCGCGGGCGGCACGCCGGACACGAGCGAGCTGGACATCTGCTCGAGCTGGCCCGTTCCGCCGACGTCACGGGCGCATCAGCCGGCCCCGCCGCGCGGCCTGCCGAAGGTGCTGGTCGTCTCCACCACCCACGACCCGGCGACGCCGTACCAGCAGGGCGTCGACCTGGCGAAGGACCTGGGCGCCGCGTTGCTCACCTTCGAGGGCACGCAGCACACGGCGTTCCTGAGCGGCAGCGCCTGCGTCGACAAAGCCGTCGGCGACTACCTGCGCGCCGGCACCGCGGTCGACGCCCGCTGCGCCTGACCGGTCGGCGCGGGAGCCGCCTGGTCCTGCTGCGAAAGCGTCACCTCGAACATCACCGGGCTGTCCCGTTCGGTAGCTGGCGGCACCTGCAGCCAAAGCCGCGCGAAACGACGCGGCTCGCTCGCGGTCACCCAGACCTTCACCAGGACGGCGTCGTGGATCTGCGGCAGCAACCGGGTGGCCACAGCGGCGGGCACGGACCCGCCGACGCGGTAGGCGTCCACGCCGTTCAGCGTCTCGCGGATCTCCGTGCGCGCCCCGGACACGGCGCCGAGCAGCTGCGCCAGACTGCCGTTCGCACCAAGGAAACCGGCCACCTTGAACGGCGAGGTCCCGGTCCACGATTGGCCCGACGGGTCCTTCGTGGTGGCGGTGTCCCCGTCGACCACGAAGCTGAACTTGTGGTCCTGCGCGCCGTTCTGCACCTGGGCCTGTCCGGTCGCGTAGCCGCCGCCGGACAGGGTCGCGTCGCCGTCCAGCTGCCGCAGCGGCAGGCCGGGCAGGACGCCGTTCACGTCGATGGCGAAGTGCAGGCTCCGGACGTCGGAGAACGTGGTTTTCGCGGCGCCGAGCAACTCGCCGCCGGCCGGCAGTGGGGGTGACGCTGAGCAACTGCCGACCAGCCCGAGGAGCAGCAGCGCCGGCAGGAACCGTCGGCAGCGCATGCGGACGAGCCTACTCGGGTGGCCCGATCTTTTCGGACAGTGTCCTTCAGGCCACTGTCGAGCGGCGTGTCGACGAACCAGACTCACCTGCTGTGACCGTCGAAACCCGTCCCGCTCCCCGTGTCCACCGCGCCTGGTTCGTGGCGGCCGCCGCGTTCGTCGCGCTGCTCGCCGCCGCCGGCTTCCGCGCCGCGCCCAGCGTCCTGATCGACCCGCTGCACGAGGAGTTCGGCTGGTCGCGCGCGACGATCGGCGCCGCCGTCTCGGTCAACCTCGTCCTGTACGGCCTCTTCGCCCCCTTCGCGGCCGCGCTCATGGAGCGCTTCGGCATCCGCCGCGTCGCCGCGACGGCGCTGTTCGTGGTCGCGCTCGGCGCCGGCGGCACGGTGTTCATGAACACCAGCTGGGAGCTGATCCTCTGCTGGGGCGTGCTGGTCGGCGCCGGCACGGGCTCGATGGCGATGAGCTTCGCCGCCACGGTCACCACCCGCTGGTTCGTCCGCCACCGCGGCGCCGTCACGGGCGTGCTGACCGCCGCGGGCTCGACCGGGCAGCTCGTTTTCCTGCCGATCGTGGCCACGCTCGCCGTCAGCAACGGCTGGCGCACGGCGTCGCTGGTCATCGCGATCGCGGCGCTCGCCGTGGTCCCGGTCGTGCTGCTGGTGGTCCGCGACCACCCGGCGGACATCGGCACCACCGCGCTCGGCGCGCCGGCCGACGCCGAGGTGGCCCGCCCGGCTCCGAAGGGCGGCTCGGCCCGCCGCGCGCTCACCGTGCTCTTCCAGGCCGCGCGCACGAAGTCGTTCTGGCTGCTCGCGATCGGCTTCGCCATCTGCGGCGCGACGACCAACGGCCTGGTCGGGACCCACTTCATCCCCGCGGCCCACGACCACGGCATGCCGCAGACGACGGCCGCGAGCCTGCTCGCGCTGGTCGGGGTCTTCGACGTGGTGGGGACCGTCGCGTCCGGCTGGCTCACCGACCGTGTCGACCCGCGGCTGCTGCTCGGCGTCTACTACGCGCTGCGAGGCGTTTCGCTGGCGCTCCTGCCGCAGCTGCTCACGAACTCCGTCCAGCCGAGCATGTGGGCGTTCATCCTTTTTTACGGACTCGACTGGGTGGCCACGGTCCCGCCGACGGTCGCGCTCTGCATCCGGTCGTTCGGCGAGGCGGGCCCGATCGTGTTCGGCTGGGTCTTCGCCTGTCACCAGGTGGGAGCGGCCTTCGCCGCTTCGGCGGCCGGCGCGGTGCGCGACCAGCTGGGCGATTACGCGCTGGCCTGGTACGTCGCGGCGGGCCTGGCGGTGATCGCGTCGGTGGCCTCGGTGTCGATCACCCGATCCGGGAAACGCGAGCTCACTTTCGCGTAGTGCGGGGGAGTTCACGCAGAACCGACACTTCCGGCGCGTCGCGAAACATCCCGTTAACACGCTCTGGTTAGGGTGCGGCCATGGATCGCCAGCAGGAGTTCGTGCTCCGTACCTTGGAAGAGCGCGACATCCGTTTCGTCCGGCTCTGGTTCACCGATGTGCTGGGGTTCCTCAAGTCCGTCGCGGTCGCGCCCGCCGAACTGGAGGGCGCCTTCAGCGAGGGGATCGGGTTCGACGGTTCGGCCATCGAGGGCTTCGCCCGGGTCTACGAGTCCGACATGGTCGCCAAGCCTGACCCGTCGACCTTCCAGGTGCTCCCGTGGGAGACGCCGGAAGGCGGGCCGTACTCCGCGCGCATGTTCTGCGACATCGCGATGCCCGACGGCTCGCCGTCGTGGGCGGACCCGCGGCACGTGCTGCGGCGTCAGCTGTCGAAGGCGGGCGAAGCGGGCTTCACCTGCTACGTGCACCCGGAGATCGAGTTCTTCCTCCTCGCCAACCTCCCCGACGACGGCAGTGAGCCGGAGCCCGCCGACAACGGCGGCTACTTCGACCAGGCCAGCCACGCGACGGCCACGCACTTCCGCCGCCACGCCATCGAGACCCTCGAGGCGATGGGCATCTCGGTGGAGTTCAGCCACCACGAGGGCGCGCCCGGCCAGCAGGAGATCGACCTGCGCTACGCCGACGCCCTGACCATGGCCGACAACGTGATGACCTTCCGCTACGTGGTCAAGGAGGTCGCGCTGACGCAGGGCGTGCGGGCCACGTTCATGCCGAAGCCGTTCACCGACCAGCCCGGCTCGGGCATGCACACGCACGTCAGCCTGTTCGAGGGCGACCGCAACGCGTTCTACGACGCGGAGGACCCGTACGAGCTGTCGGAGACCGGCAAGGCGTTCGTCGCGGGGCTGCTGCACCACGCCAAGGAGATCTCCGCGGTCACGAACCAGTGGGTGAACTCGTACAAGCGCCTGATCCACGGCAGCGAGGCGCCGACCACGGTCTCGTGGGGCCGCGCGAACCGCTCCGCGCTGGTCCGGGTGCCGATGTACTCACCCGGCAAGGCGTCGTCCCGGCGGGTGGAGATCCGGACGCTGGACTCGGCCTGCAACCCGTACCTGGCCTACTCGGTGATACTGGCCGCGGGCCTGAAGGGGATCGAGAAGGGCTACGAGCTGCCGCCGCCGTCGGAGGACAACATCTGGCAGCTGTCGGACTCCGAGCGGCGCGCCGCCGGTTACGCGCAGCTGCCGCAGAACCTCGGTGAGGCCCTCGCGGAGATGGAGAAGTCGGAGCTGCTGCCGGACGCGCTGGGGGAGCACGTTTACGACTTCTTCCTGCGGAACAAGCGCGTCGAATGGGACAACTACCGGAGCGCGGTCACCCCGTACGAGCTCCGCACGCTCCTCCCGGTGCTCTGATGGGGCGGCGGCCGGTGTTCCGAATCCTTTCGGCGCTGGTCGCCGCACTCGGCGTCGCCGCGATGACGGCGCCGGCGGCCTCCGCGGCGTCTGCCGGGCCTGGCGGGTTGGACCTCGACTCCACCGACATCCCCGCGCTCCAGGCGCGGATGGCGTCCGGCCGGCTCACCGCGGTGAGCCTGACCAGGGCGTACCTCCAGCGGATCCGGGCCGTGGACCCGTGGGTGAACGCGGTGCTGGCGCTCAACCCGACGGCGCTCGCGCAAGCCGCCGCCAGCGACGTCCGGCACCGCACCGGCCGCGTCCGCGGGCCGCTCGACGGCATCCCGGTGCTGGTCAAGGACAACGTCGACACCCGCGACCAGCAGACGACGGCCGGTTCACGCGCGCTCCGCAGCCGTCCGGCGGCCGACGCCACGCTGATCACCCGCCTGCGTGAAGGCGGCGCGGTGATCCTCGGCAAGGCGAACCTGTCCGAATGGGCGAACTTCCGCGCCGAGAAGCCGACTTCCGGCTGGTCGGGCGTCGGCGGGCAGACGCACAACCCGTACGTGCTGGACCACAACCCGTGCGGGTCGTCCGCCGGTTCCGCGGCCGGCGTCGCCGCTTCGCTCGCGCAGGTCGCGATCGGCAGTGAGACGGACGGCTCGATCGTCTGCCCGGCCGGCATGACCGGGACCGTCGGGCACAAGCCGAGCCTCGGGCTGGTCAGCCGCACCGGGGTGGTGCCGATCTCCGCTGAGCAGGACACGGCGGGGCCGATCGCGCGCCACGTCGTCGACGTCGCGTTGACGCTCTCGGTCCTGCAGGGCCGAGACCCCTCCGATCCCGCGACAGCCCTGTACCCACCGACGCAGCCCACGGACTACGCGAAGCTGCTTCGCCCGGGCACGCTGCGCGGCGCGCGGATCGGGCTCTGGCGCCTGCCCGTACTGGGCCCGGACACCGACGCGATCATGTCGCGGGCGAAGGATTCGCTGGTCAAGGCCGGTGCCGACGTCGTCGAGGTGACCCTGCCGTACCAGGACCGGCTGGGGGAGCTGGAGTTCCCGGCGCTGCTCACGGAGTTCCACCGCGACATCGACGCGTACCTGGCGAAGCGCCCTTCGGGCCCGCGGAATCTCGCCGACTTGATCGCGTACAACCGCGCCGACCCGCTCGAGCGGACCTGTTTCGCCGGCCAGGAGCTGTTCGAGCAAGCGCTGGCCGCGCCCGGTCCGGACGACCCGGGATACCGCGCCGGCCGGGCGGAGCTGTCGGACCTCGCGCGCCGTTCCATCGACGAGACGCTGGCGAAGTACCAGCTCGACGCCATCGCGTCGCCGACGAACCCGCCCGCGTGGAAGACCGATTGCGCCAAGGGCGACAACGACGTGATCCCGTCCTCGACCCCGGCGGCCGTCGCGGGCTACCCGGACGTCACCGTGCCGGCCGGGTTCGCCGGGCCGCTGCCCGTCGGGATCTCGTTCATGGGCGCCCGGTGGTCCGACGGCCGGATGCTGGCGTTGGCCGCCGACTTCGAACGCGTCGCGCCGGCCCGCGTGCCGCCGAGCTACCTGCGCGAGCTGCCGTCAGGCTCCGTTTCTGGGTCCTGACCTGCGGCGATGGCGTTAAGTGACCCCCCTGTTTTCGGAGGGTTCCAGGCCATGTAATCTTCTCTTCGTCGCCAGGAACGCCGGGCTGGCGGGGCCGAAAGCCCCACGGGCCAGGCGCCAGGGCCGAGCGGGTTGACACCGCGAAACGGACCAGGTAACGTTCAGCGTCGGCCCACGAGCGGCCGCCGACTCCCTACGACTAACACCGTAGGTACAGGCATGCTCGACCAAAAGTTTATGAATATCGCTTGAAGCAATTAAGTGTGTTGCTTGAGAACTCAACAGTGTGCTAGTGAACTAAGCCAGTAGAGCTTATATGAAACCCCCTCGTCGGGGTTTCCTTTGAGAATGATTGAGAAAATGGTCTCGATCGAACTGTTCATTGTTGGAGAGTTTGATCCTGGCTCAGGACGAACGCTGGCGGCGTGCTTAACACATGCAAGTCGAACGCTGATCCGGTTTCGGCCGGGGATGAGTGGCGAACGGGTGAGTAACACGTGGGTAATCTGCCCTGTACTCTGGGATAAGCCTTGGAAACGGGGTCTAATACCGGATATCACATCTCCTCGCATGGGGGGTTGTTGAAAGTTCTGGCGGTACAGGATGAACCCGCGGCCTATCAGCTTGTTGGTGGGGTAATGGCCTACCAAGGCGACGACGGGTAGCCGGCCTGAGAGGGTGACCGGCCACACTGGGACTGAGACACGGCCCAGACTCCTACGGGAGGCAGCAGTGGGGAATATTGCACAATGGGCGAAAGCCTGATGCAGCGACGCCGCGTGAGGGATGACGGCCTTCGGGTTGTAAACCTCTTTCGCCAGGGACGAAGCGCAAGTGACGGTACCTGGATAAGAAGCACCGGCTAACTACGTGCCAGCAGCCGCGGTAATACGTAGGGTGCAAGCGTTGTCCGGAATTATTGGGCGTAAAGAGCTCGTAGGCGGTTTGTCGCGTCGGCTGTGAAATCTGGAGGCTTAACCTTCAGCGTGCAGTCGATACGGGCAGACTTGAGTTCGGTAGGGGAGACTGGAATTCCTGGTGTAGCGGTGAAATGCGCAGATATCAGGAGGAACACCGGTGGCGAAGGCGGGTCTCTGGGCCGATACTGACGCTGAGGAGCGAAAGCGTGGGGAGCGAACAGGATTAGATACCCTGGTAGTCCACGCTGTAAACGTTGGGCGCTAGGTGTGGGCGACATCCACGTTGTCCGTGCCGTAGCTAACGCATTAAGCGCCCCGCCTGGGGAGTACGGCCGCAAGGCTAAAACTCAAAGGAATTGACGGGGGCCCGCACAAGCGGCGGAGCATGTGGATTAATTCGATGCAACGCGAAGAACCTTACCTGGGCTTGACATGCGCCAGACATCCCCAGAGATGGGGCTTCCCTTGTGGTTGGTGTACAGGTGGTGCATGGCTGTCGTCAGCTCGTGTCGTGAGATGTTGGGTTAAGTCCCGCAACGAGCGCAACCCTTATCCTACGTTGCCAGCGCGTGATGGCGGGGACTCGTGGGAGACTGCCGGGGTCAACTCGGAGGAAGGTGGGGATGACGTCAAGTCATCATGCCCCTTATGTCCAGGGCTTCACACATGCTACAATGGCTGGTACAGAGGGCTGCGATACCGCGAGGTGGAGCGAATCCCTTAAAGCCGGTCTCAGTTCGGATCGCAGTCTGCAACTCGACTGCGTGAAGTCGGAGTCGCTAGTAATCGCAGATCAGCAACGCTGCGGTGAATACGTTCCCGGGCCTTGTACACACCGCCCGTCACGTCATGAAAGTCGGTAACACCCGAAGCCCATGGCCCAACCCGTAAGGGAGGGAGTGGTCGAAGGTGGGACTGGCGATTGGGACGAAGTCGTAACAAGGTAGCCGTACCGGAAGGTGCGGCTGGATCACCTCCTTTCTAAGGAGCACAACACATCCACCTGGCCGGGATACCCGGACCAACCATGGTGGAGTGGGCACGGTTTAACACCCGCCTGTGGTGTTGCCGCGCTTGCTCAAGGAATTGTGGAACTACTGGTCTAGGTGTTCAGGTGGTGACTGCGGTCGCCGGCGAGTACTGCACATGCTCTTCGGGGTGGGTGCGTGGAAAGTCGGGTTTCCGGGTCGGGTCTGGGCATGTTCACTTGGCACGCTGTTGGGTCCTGAGGCAACACACTGTTGTTTCTGGTGTGGTGTTTGAGAACTGTAGAGTGGATGCGAGCATCTTTGTGGTCAAGTTGTTAAGGGCACATGGTGGATGTCTTGGCTTCAGGAGCCGATGAAGGACGTAGGAGGCTGCGATAAGCCTCGGGGAGCTGTCAACCGAGCTGTGATCCGAGGATTTCCGAATGGGGAAACCCAGCACCAGTGATGTGGTGTTACCCGCCGGTGAATATATAGCCGGTGTGGAGGGAACGCGGGGAAGTGAAACATCTCAGTACCCGTAGGAAGAGAAAACAACCGTGATTCCGTGAGTAGTGGCGAGCGAAAGCGGAAGAGGCTAAACCGATTGCATGTGATACCTGTCAGGGGTTGTGTAGTCGGTGTTGTGGGACCCACCTTGAAGAAACTGACATTTTTTCGAAGTCACGCATGAGTTAGTGGAACCGCTTGGGATGGCGGGCCGGAGTGGGTGAGAGCCCCGTACGCGAAAGCTTGTGTTGTGGTTTTTGGTGGTGTTCCCGAGTAGCAGCGAGCTCGTGGAATTTGCTGTGAATCTGCCGGGACCACCCGGTAAGCCTAAATACTTCCTGAAGACCGATAGCGGACTAGTACCGTGAGGGAAAGATGAAAAGTACCCCGGGAGGGGAGTGAAAGAGTACCTGAAACCGTGTGCCTACAAGCCGTCAGAGCCGTAATAAGGTGATGGCGTGCCTTTTGAAGAATGAGCCTGCGAGTTAGTGCTGCGTGGCGAGGTTAACCCGTGTGGGGTAGCCGTAGCGAAAGCGAGTCTGAATAGGGCGTGTGAGTCGCGTGGTCTAGACCCGAAGCGGAGTGATCTACCCATGGCCAGGGTGAAGCGACGGTAAGACGTCGTGGAGGCCCGAACCCACTTAGGTTGAAAACTGAGGGGATGAGCTGTGGGTAGGGGTGAAAGGCCAATCAAACTCCGTGATAGCTGGTTCTCCCCGAAATGCATTTAGGTGCAGCGTCACATGTTTCACCGCGGGGGTAGAGCTACTGGATGGTCTAGGGGCCTTACCGGGTTACCGAAATCAACCAAACTCCGAATACCGTGGTGTGAGAGTGTGGCAGTGAGACGGCGGGGGATAAGCTTCGTCGTCGAGAGGGAAACAGCCCAGAACACCAGCTAAGGCCCCTAAGTGTGTGCTCAGTGGGAAAGGATGTGGGATTGCCCAGACAACCAGGAGGTTGGCTTAGAAGCAGCCACCCTTGAAAGAGTGCGTAATAGCTCACTGGTCAAGTGGTCCTGCGCCGACAATGTAGCGGGGCTTAAGCACACCGCCGAAGCTGTGTCATTGACACAATAGATCCGCTTGGACTCTTGAAGTCCTTGTGTAGTCGTGTTGATGGGTAGGGGAGCGTCCTGCATCCAGGGAAGCGGCCGTGTGAACGAGTCGTGGAGGGTGTGGGAGTGAGAATGCAGGCATGAGTAGCGAATGCAGAGTGAGAAACTCTGCCGCCGGATGACCAAGGGTTCCTGGGCCAGGCTAATCCGCCCAGGGTAAGTCGGGACCTAAGGCGAGGCCGACAGGCGTAGTCGATGGACAACGGGTTGATATTCCCGTACCCGAGCATGTGCGCCCATGACGAGGCGTTTGATACTAACCACCCAAAGCCGCTCAGCGAAGCCTTCGGGCTTAGGTGGGTGTGTGGAGCGTGGGACCTGATTTCGTAGTAGTCAAGCGATGGGGTGACGCAGGAAGGTAGCTCCGCCAGGCGATGGTTGTCCTGGTGTAAGCGTGTAGGCCGGAACATAGGCAAATCCGTGTTCCATGAGGCTGAGACGTGATGCGTAGCCGTTTGAGGCGAAGTAGAGTGATCCTATGCTGCCGAGAAAAGCCTCTAGTGAGTGCATGCACGGCCCGTACCCCAAACCAACACAGGTGGTCAGGTAGAGAATACTAAGGCGATCGGGTGAACTGTGGTTAAGGAACTCGGCAAAATGCCCCCGTAACTTCGGGAGAAGGGGGGCCAAACATCCTGAAGCTTTTTACAGGCTAGGGGTGGGTGGCCGCAGAGACCAGCGGAAAGCGACTGTTTACTAAAAACACAGGTCCATGCGAAGTCGCAAGACGATGTATATGGACTGACGCCTGCCCGGTGCTGGAACGTTAAGAGGACCGGTTAATCCCTTCGGGGGTGAAGCTGAGAATTTAAGCGCCAGTAAACGGCGGTGGTAACTATAACCATCCTAAGGTAGCGAAATTCCTTGTCGGGTAAGTTCCGACCTGCACGAATGGCGTAACGACTTTCCGGCTGTCTCAACCACAGGCCCGGCGAAATTGCACTACGAGTAAAGATGCTCGTTACGCGCGGCAGGACGGAAAGACCCCGGGACCTTTACTATAGTTTGGTATTGGTTTTCGGTTCGGCTTGTGTAGGATAGGTGGGAGACTGTGAAGCGGTGACGCTAGTTACTGTGGAGTCGTTGTTGAAATACCACTCTGGTCGAATTGGGAATCTCAACCTCGGACCATGATCTGGTTCAGGGACAGTGCCTGATGGGTAGTTTAACTGGGGCGGTTGCCTCCTAAAGAGTAACGGAGGCGCCCAAAGGTTCCCTCAGCCTGGTTGGCAATCAGGTGTTGAGTGCAAGTGCACAAGGGAGCTTGACTGTGAGACAGACATGTCGAGCAGGGACGAAAGTCGGGACTAGTGATCCGGCACCACCTGGTGGAAGGGGTGTCGCTCAACGGATAAAAGGTACCCCGGGGATAACAGGCTGATCTTGCCCAAGAGTCCATATCGACGGCATGGTTTGGCACCTCGATGTCGGCTCGTCGCATCCTGGGGCCGGAGTAGGTCCCAAGGGTTGGGCTGTTCGCCCATTAAAGCGGCACGCGAGCTGGGTTTAGAACGTCGTGAGACAGTTCGGTCCCTATCCGCCGCGCGCGTAGGATACTTGAGGAAGGCTGTCCCTAGTACGAGAGGACCGGGACGGACGAACCTCTGGTGTGCCAGTTGTCCCGCCAGGGGCATGGCTGGTTGGCCACGTTCGGAAGGGATAACCGCTGAAGGCATCTAAGCGGGAAGCCTGTTCCAAGATGAGGTATCCCACCCCATGTGGGTTAAGGCCCCCAAGAGACCATTGGGTTGATAGGCCAGAAATGGAAGCACAGTAATGTGTTGTCGAGTTGACTGGTACTAATAGGCCGAGGACTTGCCCACGAAGATGTTACGCATCCACTCTACAGCTCTGAAACACCACACCGACACCCTGAAGTATGGGGTGGGTGTGTGTTGTTTCGTAGTGTTTCGGTGGTTATAGCGCCAGGGAAACGCCCGGTCCCATTCCGAACCCGGAAGCTAAGCCTGGTAGCGCCGATGGTACTGCAACCGAAGGGTTGTGGGAGAGTAGGACGCCGCCGAACTCAACGTGAAACAGTAGGGCCCCGGTCGAGAACCTTCAACGGTTCTCCCGGGGCCCTACTGCTATTTCAGCACCTTTTCCCGGGCTGCGACCCGCCTCAGGTCGGACGCTCGACCGGCAGGCCGGCCAGCTCGAGGCCACTCGTCGGCCCGCAGACCTCCGGGAAGGCGGTCGGCATCGCGGCGGCGACAACGCACTAGCGCACACCGGCCGCAGCGAGGTCGGCGAGCGTTGGGGCGGTCGGGCAGGGTCAGCGTGTCCGGAGAGGGCCCGAGTGGTCACCCCGGCACAGCCCTCGCCGGTGCTCCGTACCCTGGAGGCGTGACTCGTCTGCTGATCATTCAACCTGACGTCAGCGATCCGCTCAGCCGGCTCGGCGACTGGCTCACCGAGGCCGGGGCCGAGCTGGACGTTCGACTGCCGCCGGGGCAGGAGCTACCCGCCAGCCTTGACGGCTACGCGGGCGTCGTCTGCCTCGGGGGTGGTATGGGCGCGCTCGACGACGCGGACCATCCCTGGCTTGCCGACGTGCGGAAGCTCCTCAGCGCCGCCGCGGCGGCCTCGCTGCCGACGCTCGGGATCTGCCTCGGCGCGCAGCTGCTCGCGGCGGCCACCGGGGGACAGGTCGTCGTCGGTGAAGATGGGCCGGAGGTCGGGCCCGGGCTTGTGTCCAAGAAGGACGCCGCCTGGACCGATCCGCTGTTCGCCGACCTCCCGCTGATGCCCGACGTCATGCAGTTCCACAACGACGTGATCAAGCGCCTGCCGGCGGGCGCGGAGCTGCTCGCGTCGGCGCCGCGTTACCAGAATCAGGCGTTCCGGCTGAACCGGTGCGTCTACGGGGTCCAGTTCCACATCGAGACCACGCCGGACGTCGTGCTCGCGTGGGCCGAGGCGGAGCCGGAGATGGCTGAACTCACCCGTCCGGGCGCACTGGAGCCGGAGAAGCTGACCACCGTGCACGCGGACATCGAGGAGACCTGGCGGCCGTTCGCGTCCCGGTTCGTCCAGTTGGCCGCGGGAGAGCTGGACGCCGCGGCGGAGAGTCAACACCGGTTGCCGATGGCTTGACGCCTGATGTCCACATCACTAACGCCGCGTTAACGATTCACCTGATCGGTCGGGTACCTTGCGGATGATGTTCCCGTAGGGCTCGGAGGTCGGGGTGGACCCCTCGTTGCTGGTTGTCGTCGTGGTTGTCACGGCGCTGGTTTTCGATTTCACGAACGGCTTCCACGACACAGCGAACTCGATGGCCACGTCCATCGCCACGGGGGCGCTCAAACCCAGAGTGGCCGTGGCGATCTCGGCGGTGCTGAACCTGGCCGGCGCGTTCCTGTCGGTCGAGGTGGCGAAGACGATCTCCAGCGGGCTGGTGGACGACACCAAGATCGGCCCCGAGATCGTCTTCGGCGGCCTGATCGGCGCGATCGCGTGGAACCTGTTCACCTGGTACGTCGGGCTTCCGTCCAGTTCGTCGCACGCGCTGTTCGGCGGCCTGATCGGCGCCACCTGGGTTTCGGCGGGCGCCGACTCCGTCCACTTCGCCAAGATCGTGGACAAGGTGCTGGTGCCCGCGGCCGCGTCGCCGGTGATCGCCGGGCTGGTGGCCGCCGGTGCGACCTACCTCGTCTACCGGCTGTTCGTGCGACGGCGCGGCGGTCGCGGCTTCCGCGTGGGCCAGATCGTCTCGGCGTCGCTGGTCTCGCTGGCGCACGGCACGAACGACGCGCAGAAGACCATGGGCGTGATCACGCTGACGCTGGTGACCGCGGGCAGCCTCCCGGCGGGCTCGGCGCCGCCGGTGTGGGTGATCGTCAGCGCCGCGTCCGCGCTCGCGCTCGGCACGTACCTCGGCGGCTGGCGGATCACGCACACCCTCGGCAAGGGCCTGACCGACATCGAAGGCCCGCAGGGCTTCGCGGCGCAGACGAGCAGCGCCGCGGTGATCCTGCTGTCCTCGCACTTCGGCTTCCCGCTGTCGACCACACACGTGTGCTCCGGCGGGATCGTCGGCTCGGGCGTCGGCCGGCGCGAGGCCCCGGTGCGCTGGCGGATGGCGGGCCGGATGGTCGTCGCCTGGCTCTTCACGCTGCCCGCTGCGGCTGTCGTCGGCGCGGCGGCCGGGAAGCTCGCATCCCTCGGCACGGCGGGGACGCTCGGCGTCGGCGTGGCGGGCATCGCCTTCGGCGCCGGCATCTACCTGCTTTCGCGGCGCAAGCCCGTCACAGCGCACAGCTTCACGGTTCCGGAGCCGTCCGCGCCCGGCACCGAGCCGGACCGCCTCGCTGCCTGAACGGGTGGCGAACTCCTCGCGCGCCCGCCTGCTCGGCCGGGGCCGATCCGGCTACGGTGGTCGTGATGGCAGAGCGCGCGCGGACGGCCGCATCGGCGGCCAGATACGGCTTCACCGACACCCGGGCCGACGGGCAGTTGCGTGCGGCGGGCTGGTGGGACGCGGCGGGACCGGTCGACGGCGTCGCCGACGTCCTGGCCGCGCTTTCGCGCGCCGCCGACCCTGATCTCGCGCTCCGCGGACTCGACCGCATCCGCGAAGCCGACGAGGACGGCTGGCCCGAACTCGACCAGACGCTGCGGGACAACCGCACGTTCCGCGGCCGGCTGCTCGCGGTCCTCGGCACGTCCACCGCGCTGTCCGACTTCCTCGCGGCTCACCCCGGGGAATGGCGCTGCCTCGTCGACAACCGCTGCACGGTGCCGGACCGGTTCACCGAGCGGCTGCTGGACCGGCTGCGTGACGAAGATGGTTCGTACCTCACCGGTTTCGCCGCCGAGCAGGCGTTGCGCGCGGCGTACCGCGGCTTGCTGCTGGGCATCGCCGCCGTCGACCTCGGGCACCTGGTGGAGCCCGGGCTCGACCACCCGCCGTTCAAGGACGTCGCCAGCCAGCTGACGGTGCTCGCCGAGGCCGCGCTGACCGCCGGCCTCGCGGTGGCTGAGACAGAGGTCGGCGCGACGACCGAGGGCTCGCTCGCGGTGATCGCGATGGGCAAGACCGGCGGCCGCGAGCTGAACTACGTCAGCGACGTCGACGTGATCTTCGTCGGCGCGGGCGACCTCGCCGTGGCGACCCGGCTGGCCAGCACGATGATGCGCGTGGTCGGCAACGCCTGCTTCGAGGTCGACGCCGCGCTGCGTCCCGAGGGCAAGAGCGGCGCGCTCGTCCGCACGCTCGAGGGGCACACCGCGTACTACCGGAAGTGGGCGAAGACGTGGGAGTTCCAAGCCCTGCTGAAGGCGCGCCCGGTGGCCGGCGACGCCGAGCTGGGCCGGCAGTACGCCGAGATGGTCGCGCCGATGGTCTGGTCGGCGGCCGACCGCGACAACTTCGTCACCGAGGTCCAGCAGATGCGCCGGCGCGTGGAGCGCCACCTGCCGGAGGAGCACCGTGAACGCGAGCTGAAGCTGGGCCGCGGCGGGCTGCGCGACGTCGAGTTCGCCGTGCAGCTGCTACAGCTCGTGCACGGCCGGATCGACCCCGAGCTGCACTCACCGTCCACTTTGGAGGCTCTGGGCGCGCTCGGCGAGGGCGGTTACGTCGGCCGCAAGGACGCCGCCGAGATGGCCGACTCGTACGAATTCCTGCGCACCATCGAGCATCGGCTGCAGCTGCGCCAGCTGCGGCGGACGCACTTGTTCCCGGAGTTCAGCGACACCGACGAGCTGCGGGTGCTCGCGCGCGCGTGTGGAATCCGCGCGGTGCGGGGACGCAGCCAGGGCGAGACGCTGCTGGCGGAATTCCGCCGGCATGCGCAGGGAGTCCGGCGCCTGCACCAGAAACTGTTCTACCGGCCGCTGCTCCAGTCCGTGGCGAACGTGCCGACGGAAGCACTGCGGCTGACCACGAAGCAGGCCGCCAGCCGGCTGTCCGCGCTCGGTTACGCGGCGCCGGAAGGCGCGTTGCAGCACATCAAGGCTCTGACGTCCGGCGTCTCGCGGCGCGCGGCCATCCAGCAGGCGCTGCTGCCGGTGCTGCTCGACCTGCTGGCCGACACCCCGGATCCGGACGGCGGGCTGCTGTCGTACCGCAAGGTGTCGGAGGCGCTGGAGGACACGCCGTGGTACCTGCGGGTGCTGCGGGACGAGGGCACCGTGGTCGAGCGGCTGGCGTTCCTGCTCGGCACGTCGCGGCTGGTGCCGGACCTGCTGGTGCGGGCCCCGGAGGTGCTGCAGCTGCTCGGCGACCCGGCGCGGCTGACCGGCCGCGACCCCGCGGACGTCGCGAAGTCGCTGCGCGCGGCCGTCCGGCGCCAGCCCGGCATCAACGCGGCGGTGGCGGCGGCGCGTTCACTGCGCCGGCACGAGTTGCTGCGCGTGGCCAGCGCGGATCTGTTGGGGCTGCTGGAAGTTCCGGCGGTGTGCGCGGCGCTGTCGAGTGTGTGGGTCGCCGTGCTCCAGGGCGCGCTGGCCGCGGCGTACCGGCAGCGGCAGGCGGAATTGGGGCAGACGCCGGCGACCGTCGCGGTCATCGCGATGGGCCGTCTTGGCGGGGCGGAGCTGGGATACGGCTCGGACGCCGACGTTCTGTTCGTTTGTGAGCCCGCGGACGGCGTTCCGGACGCTGATGCCGTCCGTTTCGCGTCTTCGGTGGCCGAGACCGTGCGGAAGATGCTGGGCGCGCCGAGTTCGGACCCGGCGCTGGTCGTGGACGCGGACCTGCGGCCGGAAGGACGCAGCGGCCCGCTGGTCCGCACGCTCGAGTCTTACCGCGCCTACTACGCGCGCTGGGGCGAGGCGTGGGAGGCGCAAGCGTTGCTGCGCGCGCGTTTCGTGGCCGGCGACGACGACCTCGGCGAGCGGTTCATCCGGATGATCGACCCGTTCCGCTACCCCGAGGGCGGGCTGGACGCGACCAACGCCCGGGAGATCCGGCGGATCAAGGCGCGGGTGGAGACCGAGCGGATGCCGCGCGGCGCCGACCCGACGCGGCACACGAAGCTCGGCCGCGGAGGGCTCGCCGACGTCGAATGGACCGTCCAGCTGTTGCAGCTTCAGCACGCATACGAGGTCCCTGGCCTGCGGACGACGTCCACCCTCGACGGCCTCACGGCGCTGGCCGAAGCGGGACTGGCGCCGGTCGAGTCGGCCGAGTCACTGCGGGAAGCGTGGCTGCTGGCCACGCGCGTGCGCAACGCCGGGATGCTGGTGCGCGGCAAGGCCGTGGACCAGGTCCCCAGCTCGGGCCGCGACCTGGCCGCCGTGGCGCGGGTGTTCGGCTACTCCCCGGACGACGACCCCGGCGAGTTCCTCGACCACTACCGCCGGGTGACGCGGCGCGCGCACGCCGTGGTCGAGGAACTGTTCTACGACAACTAGTCTGGGGCGCGTGACTGATCGCGAACCATTCCGGACCCGGCTCAAGGTGCGGCAGTACGAGCTCGACGCGCTGGGGCATGTGAACCAGGCCGTTTACCACTCGTACGCCGAGGTCTCGCGGCTCGAGGCTTTCGAGGCAGCGGGCAACACGAAGGTGGGCGAGGACAACACGGCCCCGGTCCTGCTCGAATCCCACATCGTCTACCGGAGCGAACTCCGCGGCGGCGACGTCGTCGACGTCACCTGCGACACCACTTTCGGCGAGGGCAAAGTCTTCTGGATGACCTCGCGCATCCTCAAGCTGGACGGCACGCTGTCGGCCGAGGTCAAGTGCACGCTGGGCGTGATGGACCTCGAGCGGCGCAAGCTCGTGGCCGACCCGCGGGGGCTTTTCGAGCGCGCCGGGCTGGACCTGAAGGTGCTCTCGACCGCGGAGTGACGTCTTGCCGGATAAGGTTTCCGGCCATGGAGAGCTGGCTGGCCGACACCCGGACGTCTTACGACACGGTCGCGTCCAGCTACCTCGAACAGCTGCGCGGCGCACTCGCGAACCTGCCGTACCTGCGGGCGATGCTCCCGCTGTTCGCCGAGCTGGTGCCGGACGACGGCCCGGTCGCGGACGTCGGCTGCGGTCCTGGCCTGGTCACCGCCGACCTGCGTGCCCTGGGCGTCAACGCCTTCGGGATCGACCTGTCGCCGGCGATGATCGACATCGCGCGGCGCGAACACCCGGGCGTGCCGTTCGCGGTGGGCTCGATGACGGACCTCCCGCTCGCCGACGCGTCGGTCTCGGGCCTGTTCGCCTGGTGGTCGCTGATCCACGTGCCCGACGAAGCGGTGCCGGCGGTGCTGGCGCACTTCCACCGCGCCCTGCGCCCCGGCGCCCCGGTGATGATCGGCTTCCACGTCGGCGACGAGACGACGGTGAAGACCCAGGGGTACGGCGGCCACCCGATGAACGTCCACATCCACCGCCGCCGTCCCGCCCAGGTCTCGGATTTGCTGCGTGCCGCGGGTTTCGCGATCGAATCCGAGGTCGTCTTCAACCCGGACGACCGCGTGCCCGGTGCGCTGGTCTTCGCTCGGCGGCCCGCAGTACTGGCGCCCGCCGGCTGAGCCCCGCGCGTCGGGCCGGTCACACGGTGCTGGTCACAAAAAACGGGACGGCGGCCGAGGTATTCCCTCGACCGCCGTCCCGTGTCCGGTGGGTCGTCAGCTGGCCTTCAGTGTCCGGTGAAGGCCAGGTCGATCACACGTCGTAGTACAGCGAGAACTCGTACGGGTGCGGGCGCAGCCGCAGCGGGTCGATCTCGTTCTCGCGCTTGTAGGAGACCCAGGTGTCGATCACGTCGGGCGTGAAGACACCGCCCTCGAGCAGGTAGTCATGGTCGGCTTCGAGGGTCTCGAGCACCGTGCCCAGATCGCCGGGGACCAGCTTGACGTTCTTGGCCTCCTCGGGCGGCAGCTCGTAGAGGTCCTTGTCGATGGGCTCCGGCGGCTCGATCTTGTTCTTGATGCCGTCGAGGCCGGCCATCATCATCGCCGAGAACGCCAGGTACGGGTTGCCGGACGAGTCCGGGCAGCGGAACTCGGCGCGCTTGGCCTTCGGGTTGTTGCCCGTGATCGGGATGCGGACGCACGCGGAGCGGTTGCGCTGCGAGTACACCAGCGAAACCGGCGCCTCGAAGCCCGGCACCAGGCGGTGGTACGAGTTCACCGTCGGGTTGGTGAAGGCCAGCAGGCTCGGGGCGTGCCGGAGCAGGCCGCCGATGTAGTGCCGCGCCGTGTCGGACAGGCCCGCGTAGCCGGACTCGTCGTGGAACAGCGGCTGGCCGTCCTTCCACAGCGACTGGTGGCAGTGCATGCCCGAGCCGTTGTCGCCGGCGAGCGGCTTCGGCATGAAGGTGGCCGTCTTGCCCTGGGCGAAGACGGTGTTCTTCACGATGTACTTGAACAACTGCAGGTCGTCCGCCGCGTGCAGCAGCGTGTTGAACTTGTAGTTGATCTCGGTCTGGCCGGCGGTGCCCACCTCGTGGTGCGCGCGCTCGATCTCGAAGCCGGAGCCCTCGAGGTTGCGGACGATGTCGTCGCGCAGGTCGGCGAAGTGGTCGACCGGCGGGACGGGGAAGTAACCGCCCTTGAACTTCGTCTTGTAACCCTGGTTGCCGCCGATTTCGTCGGCGCCGGTGTTCCACCAGCCCTCGACGGAGTCGATCTCGTGGAACGAGGCGTGCTCGGCCGAGTCGAAGCGCACGGAGTCGAAGATGTAGAACTCGGCTTCGGGGCCGAAGAAGACGTTGTCGGCAACGCCGTACTCGGAGATGTACTGCTCGGCCTTGCGCGCGATGTTGCGCGGGTCGCGGCTGTAGGCCTCACGCGTGAAGGGGTCGTGCACGAAGAAGTTCAGCGACAGCGTCTTCGCCTTGCGGAACGGGTCGATGCGAGCCGTCTCGGGGTCGGGCAGGAGCAGCATGTCGGACTCGTGGATCGACTGGAAGCCACGCACCGAGGAGCCGTCGAACGCGAGGCCCTCTTCGTAGGCCTCCTCCGTGAAGGCCTTCGCGGGGACCGTGAAGTGCTGCATCACGCCCGGCAGGTCACAGAACCTGACGTCGACGACCTCTACGTTCTCGTCGGCGATGAGGCGTTGGATATCGTCTGGAGTAGTGGGCACCCTCGGTGACTCCTTCTCAATCGAGCTCGTACGGCAGTACTCTCTTCGGCTCACGCTAAAAGCGCGGTGTTGCCCGACCGTCACCCGAATGTTTCGCGGGTGTTAACGGGTCGGTGGATACCCGGTAGTCGACCAGGTCGGACGTGGTGCGCGCCACCGGCATACCCTGGACGGGTGGCTAGATGGACGGGTGAATGGCTGCCGGGCGCAGGCGACGGCCCCGCGACCACTGATCAACAGGCACCGCGCTGGCGCGGCGAGCGGCTCGGCCTGCCCGAGTCCGGCGTCGGCTCCGCGGCGGGCGGCGGCTCGCGGTTGCTGGCCCTGATCGTCGACCTCGTCCTCGCGGCACTGGTCACGGCCATCTTCGTGCGCTACGACCTGCAGGACGCGGCCGCGATGCAGACGTTCAACCTGTGGGCCGGCGTCGTCTGGGCGGCCATCTCCACGGTGTCGGCCGCGTTCTTCGGCTTCACCCCCGCGATGGGCCTGTTCGGCATCCGCGTGGCGCGCCTCGACGGCGCGTCCATGGTCGGCCCGTGGCGCGCGGCGGTGCGCATGGTGCTCACAGTGGTGCTCATCCCGGCGGCGGTGCGCAACATCGACGGCCGCAGCTGGCTCGACCGGCTCACCGGCACCGTCGTGGTCCGGATGCGCTGAACCTCGTACGGAACAAGCTGACCGCATGAAGAAGGCCCCCGCGAGAACGGGGGCCTTCTTCACGTCCTGGGGCTCAGCTCAGCGGCGGCGGATGGTGCGCTGCACGTTCCGCATCTTCGCGCCGGCCGGCATCGGGCCCTTCGGCATGGCCGCGCCGCGGTTGCCGAGGGCGGCGAGCTTCGCCTCGAGGGCATCCACCTGATTCGGCTTGAGGTTGCGGGGCAGCTTCATCAGGTGGCTCTGAAGCTTCTTCAGCGGGACCTGGTTCTCTTCGTGCCCGATGGTCATGTCGTAGATCGGGGTGTCGCCGACCAGCCGCGACACGCGCTTCTTCTCCTGCGCGAGCAGGGTCTTGACCCGGTGCGACGCGCCCTCGGCCACGAGGATGACGCCCGGTCCGCCGAGCACGCGGTGCACGGCGTCGAGCTGCGTGGTGGCGGCCACCGTCGGCGTCACCTTCCAGCGGCCGCGGAGGTTCTCCAGCGCCCACGCCGCGGCGCCCGGCTGCCCGTCGGCCTTCGAGTAGACCGTGCGCTGCACCCGGCGCCCGAAGATGATCACGGCGAGCAGGATGCCCAGCACGATGCCCAGCGGGAGCAGCGCCCACTGGATGTTGAAGATGAAGCCCACCCCGAACAGCACGCCGGCGACGACGATGATCGAGCCAGCCATCCAGGGGATGAGCAGCGGATCCTCTTTGCGCTGCATCTTGAACGCTTCGAAGAGCTGCCCGCGCCGGGCCTTGCTGGCCGCGCGCTTCTCCTTCTTGGCCAGCTTGGCCGCTTCCTTGTCCTGCTTTCCCGCCATCTGACCAGGATACGGCCGCGTGCCCTGCCACGAATCCGTCGGCCCCCTCTGCGAGGATCGCGGGGTGGTTAGCGCATCGTCGGAAAAGAGTCGTCCGGGCCTGCTCGACGGGCTCGACCCCGAGCAACGGGCCGCCGCCTCCGCCCCGCGCGGGCCCGTCTGCGTCCTCGCCGGCGCGGGCACGGGCAAGACACGCACGATCACGCACCGCATCGCGCACCTGATCGCCGCTGGTCACGTGTCCGCCGGGCAGGTGCTCGCGGTCACCTTCACCACCCGCGCCGCGGGCGAGATGCGCACCCGGCTGCGCGGGCTCGGCATCGACGCGGCGCAGGCGCTGACGTTCCACGCCGCCGCCCGCCGCCAGCTCCGCTACTTCTGGCCGCGCGTGGTCGGCGACCGGCCGTGGGACCTGCTCGACAACAAGTTCCGCCTCGTCGCCCAGGCGGCCACGCGGGTCCGGCTGAGCACCGAGACCGAGGTGCTGCGCGACCTCGCGAGCGAGATCGAGTGGAGCAAGGCGTCGCTGGTCTCGCCGGAGGACTACCCGGCCGTCGCCGCGCGCACGCAGCGCGACACACCCGCGCCCGCCGCGCAGGTCGCGGAGGTCTACCGGCTGTACGAGGAGATCAAGAACTCCGCCCAGCTGCTCGACTTCGACGACCTCCTGCTGCACACCACCGCCGTGCTGGAGGAGCACGAGGCTGTCGCCACCGAGTTCCGCGACCGCTACCGCTGCTTCGTGGTCGACGAGTACCAGGACGTCACGCCGTTGCAGCAGCGCCTGCTCGACGCCTGGCTCGGCGGCCGCGACGACCTCACCGTGGTCGGCGACGCCAACCAGACCATCTACTCCTTCGGCGGCGCCTCGCCGCGCCCGCTGCTGGAGTTCACCCGGCGCTTCCCCGAGGCGTCGGTGATCCGCCTCGAGCGCGACTACCGGTCGACGCCGCAGGTCGTCTCGCTGGCCAACCAGGTGATCGGCGCGGCGCGCGGCCGTCCGGCCGGGTCGCGGCTCAAGCTCGTCGGCCAGCGCCCGCCGGGCCCGGAGCCCCGCTTCGCCGAGTACGAGGACGAGGCGGCCGAGGCCGCGGCCGCCGCGCGTCGCGTGCGTGAGCTGCTCGACGGGGGAGCGACGGCGAGCGAGATCGCCGTGCTCTTCCGCATCAACGCCCAGTCCGAGGCCTACGAGCAGGCGCTCACCGAGGCCGGCATCCCGTACCTGGTCCGCGGCGGCGAGCGGTTCTTCGCCCGAGCCGAAGTGCGGCAGGCGATGTCCGCGCTGCGGATGGCGTCGGGCGATCCGACGGGGCCGGACCTGGTCACGGCCGTCCGCTCGGCGCTGGCCAAGGTCGGCCTCACCGAGCAGCCGCCGGCCGGTGGCGCGGCGAAGGAGCGGTGGGACGCGCTGCTCGCCATCGTCGAGCTCGCCGAGGAGCTGTCGGCGAGCGTGGCCGACGCCGACCTGCCCCGTTTCGTCGCGGAGCTCGACCAGCGCGCCGCCGCCCAGCACCCTCCGACGGTGGAGGGCGTCACGCTCGCCTCGCTCCACGCGGCCAAGGGCCTGGAGTGGGACGCGGTTTTCCTCGTCGGCCTGTCCGAGGGCACCATGCCGATCCTCCACGCCGACGGCGACGAAGCGGCGATCGAGGAGGAGCGGCGCCTCTTCTACGTCGGCGTCACCCGCGCCCGCGAGCACCTGTCGCTCTCGTGGTCCCTCTCGCGCACGCCGGGTGGCCGCCGCAACCGCCGTCGCAGCCGGTTCCTCTACGGGCTGATCCCCGAGGACCACCCGGCCGCCCGCATCGCCCGCTCGCAGGGGAAGCCGGCGGCGGGGGTGACGGCTCGCTGCCGCCTGTGCGGCGGGCCGTTGCTGGAGACCATGGAGGTCAAGCTCGGCCGGTGCTCGCGGTGCCCGTCCACTGTGGATGAAGGGCTGCTCGAGAAGCTGAAGGCCTGGCGCGGTGAGCGCTCGAGGGAGCTGAAGGTGCCCGCGTTCGTGGTGTTCACCGACGCCACCCTGATGGCCATCGCCGAACAGCGACCGACCGACGACGGAGCGCTCGTGTCGATCTCCGGCATCGGCGCGACCAAGCTGGAACGCTTCGGCGCGGAGGTCCTCAACGTCGTCCGCACCGCGATGCGCTCTTGACCGCGTCCGCCCCCTGATCGGTGCGGCGAACCCGCTGCTCGAAGGCGATCTTCGTAGCTTCGGTGAGATTTCGGGAAAATAAGTTGCCCCCGTGTGCGAGGGGCAATAATCTGCTGGTACCCGGGCGGGAAGCGCCCGGTCTGGGGATCCACACGACGAGTTCCGCTTCGAGCGTAGCGCGTCCGGACAGCGAAAGGTGGTGCCGGTGAAATGATCAGCAACATGAAGCTCGCGAACCCTGGCACCGGTCTGTCCGCCTGTGGCGTCATGGCCGCTCCGCGCCAGGGTACCGATGTGTCCACGAGCGCTCACGCTCTGTTCGGTACGCACCGCGTCGAGCGCAGCGGCGGCATCTTCGGAATCAACCTCGTGAAGACCGCTGCCGTTGTCGGCGCGTACCCGCAGGTTGATGCCGATCTGCCGACCATCAAGCAGTTCCGTGTTCCGTTGTCCATACGGGAGCGAAGTTCCTGACCTAGTCAGGACTAGAGGCTCACGAAGGCCGCGGAACCGGTAACCGGATCCGCGGCCTTCGTGTTTTTTTGGCTGCACAACCACAAGGAACAAGTTGTCCAGTTCGATCGCCCATCCCACCAAAACCGCCTCGACCACAAGGAGCACGGAAATGTCATCGGCCATCGCCCTCGCCGAGGGGGCTGTATCCGACGGGTTCGACGTCGGCATAGGCGACCTGCTCGACGGGATCGCCGCCCCGGAGCTGGAACTCCCCTGCCGCTCGCGTGACGCGGACCTCTGGTTCGCCGAATCGCCCGCGGAGCTCGAGCGCGCCAAGGCGCTCTGCGCCGACTGCCCGGTCCGCGAGGCGTGCCTCGCGGGAGCGCTTGCCCGGCGTGAGCCGTGGGGCGTCTGGGGTGGCGAGATCTTCGAGCGCGGTGTCGTGATCGCGCGCAAGCGTCCCCGTGGGCGCCCGCGCAAGAACGCCGCTCTCGAACCCGCCGCCGTTGCCCGGAGTGCCGCCGCATGATCGTCGAACCAGTCACCACCAGGGATTACGAAGCGCGCAACGACACCGATCGCGCGCATCCGCAGCTGAAGCAGATCAAGATTCAGGAGCCGAGCGAAATGTTGCTTTACGAAGAACTGTCCAGGGCCCGAATACGGGAGCTGGAGCATGAGTTCGAGGTACAACGTCCATGGCGTCGGGCCAGGGCCGCTCGCCGCTGGTCGCGGGTCGCCCGATGGGCGGCCGGCCGCGCCGAGCGTTACCGCGACGCAAGTTGAGTTGCCGGAGGGCCGGTCGAGACGGCCGGCCCTCCGGCTCATCTGTGTATTCACGGCTTTCGCCCCGGCCCGCCGGTGGGTCGGGGCGTCGCTGTCTGACGACGGTTGTGGCTGGTCGGAGCTGTTCGACATCGGCCGCGCCCGGGTGGGGTCGTGGCCGCCCGATCCCAGCGGTGGCACCGTGCTGCTGGTGTTGAATGAAGCCGTGCCCGCACACACCCATGACCACATCGACTGGGCGGACCGCCTCGCGCACCTGCGTGCCGCCGACGCCCTCGACGCCGTCGCGATGGCCACTGCCGCCCGCCGGCTCGTCGCCGCCCTGCCTCCCCGTCCGACGATCGTCGACCTCGGCTGCGGCGCGGGCGGCATGAGCACGCACTTCGCCCGCGAACTCGCTGCTCTTTCGGGTGGCACGGTCGTGCTCGTGGACGCTACCCCGGCGTTGCTCGAAGAAGCCGAACGCACGGTGGCTGACAAGCATGCGGCGCAGGGGCGTGGGCCCGTCCAGGTCCACGCGATCCTCGGGGACCTCGCCGACACTGGCTTGCCGCACACCCTGCCGCCGGCGGACCTCGTCTGGGCGTCGCACGTGGTGCATCACCTGGCGGACCAGCAGGCCGCGGTCGGGACGGTCGCGGCGGTGGCGAAGCCCGGCGGCCTCGTCGCGCTCGCCGAGGGCGGTCTCGACTTCCGTTGCCTGCCTTGGGATCTCGGCGTCGGCCGGCCGGGTTTGGAGAACCGGATGCTGGCCGCGCAGGCCGAGTGGTTCATCGGGATGCGCGAGGGCATCGACAGTGCCGTCCCGATGCCGTACGGCTGGCCCGTCGCTCTGGACCGGGCGGGGTTGACCGAGGTCGATTCGTTCGGCGCGCTCGTCCACCACCCGTCGCCAGGCCCGGACTCGCTCGCGGATTATGTGGTCAACCGCATCGACCGCCTGCGCGAGTTCGCCGGTGACCAGTTCACCGCCGAGGACCGCACGACAGTCGACGCCCTGCTCGACCCGGACGGCCCCCACTTCGTCGGCGCCCGCCGGGACCTCTACCTGCTCGGCGCCAAAACCATCCACTGTGGACGCCGGCCATGACGGCGCCGGATGCCACCTGCTCCCGCTGCGGCCGCGCCCGTTCGGCCGAGCGGAACTCGCTGGACAGCCTGTCCTGGGTCTCCACCAAGGAAGACGGCCGAGAGCGCTGGCTGTGCCCTGGCTGCGCGCGCGACCACGTCCGCGACATCGAGGCCAAACTCCCGGACGAGTACTGGTAACTGCCGTGCGGTGCTCGGTTCCGGCCGCATCCGGCGCTCGCCCTGGCGGAGTGGCCCGCCGATGCTTGGCGGATGGGTCCGCAGTGGGAGCCACGCCGCGAGAAGCGATCTCACGTTGCGTCCGCGATGTCGGGGCCAAGCTCTCTGACGAGTACTGGCAACCGCCGTGCGGCGCCCGATTCGGGCTGCGTCCGGCGCCCGCCTTCGCGGGGTGGCTTGGTGGCGCGGGGCGGATGGTCGCGGGTGTGTCCGCAGTGGGAAGCACGCTGTGAGAAGTGTTCTCACACTGTGTCCGCGATGTCGCGGCCAATCTCCCTGACGAGTACTGGCAACCGCCGCGCGTCGCCCGATCCCGGTCATGTCTGGGTGCCTGCTCTGCCGGAGTGGCTTGTTGCGCAGGGTGGATCGTCGAGGGTGTGTTTGCGGTGGGAGCCACGCCGCGAGAAGTGTTCTCGTGCTGCGTCCGCGACGTTGAGGCCAAACTCCCTGACGAGTAGTGGTAATCGCCGCGCGTCGTCTGAGTCCGGCTGCGTCTGGTGCCTGGCCTGCCGGGGTGGCTTGGTGGCGCGGGGTGGATCGTCGCGGGTGCGTATCCGGTGGGGACCAGGCCGTGGGAAGCGTTCTCACGCCGCAGTCCCGACCTCGTGCACCGCGCGGACTTTCGGCCGTGGCGTGCGCGCGGCCTGGGTGTAGGCGCGGATCAGTTCGCGGCCGACCTCGTCCGGGTTGTCGAGCAGTTGCTGGGTGGTGCAGCGGGCCAGCACGGTGCCGGTCGCCGTCAGGGCCAGGTGCGTGAAATCGCCGACGCCCACGCCGGTCAGGTAGCGCCAGGCAAGGCCCACCTCGTCCCACCAAGCGTCGGCCGTGCCGATGCGGCGGCCGCGGCGGTCGCAGACGGAGACGTTCCACATCGGCGCCGGCAGGGGAGTGCCGCGGAGCACCTTCGCGGCCAGGCCGTGGGCGAAGGTGTCTCGCTCGTCGAGGCCGCGCAGGATCGCGCGGACGGTCGCCGAGCCGCGCTGGTTGCCCGCGTCCAGCTCGGCCAGCAGCTCCGCGCGATCGGCCAGGCCCCAGTACAGCGGCAGTGTCACCAGCTCCTCGACGACGGCCGCGTCCGGCTCCCGGCGCGCGAGGTCCAGGGCGGCGCGCGCGACCGGGGCGAAGGGCAGCCCGTCGATCATCACCGGCTCGGGCATCCGGCCCGTGCGGCAGGTCAGCACACCCGCGTCGGGTGCGAGCCGCCGGTAATGCGGAACCAGCAACTGGATCTGGCCGGTCAGCGGACGGTGGACGCCATGGGCGCGAAGCGCGTCGGCCCCCGTGATCACCGCCTCGTGGCCGTGCCGGCTGATCGTCGCGTGCAGCAGCTGGCGCCGCGTCGGCGGGGTGTCGTGCAGCAGGAACACGCCGGGGTACAGCCTTCGCCACGGGCCGCCGGGACCGGCCAACCGCGCGGCTCTTCGCGCGGATACCCCGACCTCGCGTAGCTGCCTGCTCGTCAGCACACCGCAGACGGTGTCACTGAGCGCCAGCGATTCTGCGCTTTCAGTAGTCGCCATACTTCGATCATGACCGCTCGGCCATCCGGGTGGAACCGGTCCGGGCGATCTGTGGACAACTCCGGCCGAGGCGCCCCTTCCGCCCCTCGGCCTGTGGACAACTCAGCCGGCGAAGCCGGGCTGCCAGCGCTCCACGATGCCCCGCGCCGGGATCTCGGCGTCGAGCTGGCAGAGGATCCCCGTGGACCCCGCGGTGACCCGGTGGATCATCAGGTACTCCGGCGGCAGGTTCAGCGAGCGGCCGACGTGGAAGTCGCTGCCGCGGGAATCGCCGACCCGGCCCGCCTGGCGCTGCATCCAGCGGCGCGTGAAGTGGAACGTCGGCGTGGCCAGCGGCTCCGTGAACGGCGACAGGTAGGCCAGCACCTCATCGGCGGTGAGGTCCGAGTCCCCGCGGATGAAGCGGTTTTCGCGCAGCAGACGCATGAGGTCGTCGGAGTGGCCGTCGAGGGCCAGGCGCGTGATCTCGCCGAGGTGACGGGGGATGCCGAGGGGCAGCTTCGAGACGCCGCCGAAGTCCATCACGCACAGGCGGCCGTCGTCGGTGAGCATGAAATTGCCCGGGTGCGGGTCGGAGTGCAGCAGGTGCGCCCGCGCCGGCGACGAGTAGTGGAACTCCGTGAGCAGCCGGCCCGCGAGGTTGCGGGTCTCCTGGTCCCCGTCCGCGATCACGCGGGACAGCGGGGTGCCGGTCACCCACTCGCTCACCACGACCTTCGGCGCGCTGGCCACGACGCGCGGGATGAGGAACGCCGGATCGCCCTCGAACGCCTTCGCGAAGGCTCGCTGGTGATCGGCCTCCGCGAGGTAGTCCAGCTCCTCGTCCATCCGCTCGGCCAGCTCGGCCAGCAGCGGCTTGACGTCGGTGCCGGGCACGAACGCCTGGAACAGCCGGCTGAGCCGCTGCAGCTGCCGCAGATCGCTGCGCAGGGCCTCGTCGGCGCCCGGGTACTGGACCTTGACCGCGACCTCGCGGCCGTCGTGCCAGGTCGCGCGGTGGACCTGGCCGATGCTGGCGGACGCGGCCGGCTCGTCGTCGAAGTGCGAGAACCGGCCCTCCCACGTCCGTCCCAGCTGCTCCGCGAGCACCCGATGGGTCTGCTTCGCGGACATCGGCGGCGCGGCCGTCTGCAGCTTGGTCAGCGCTTCGCGGTACGGCTTGGCCATGTCGTCGGGCACCGCGGCCTCGAACACGCTCAGCGCCTGGCCGAACTTCATCGCGCCGCCCTTGAGCGTGCCCAGCACCTCGAACAGCTGCTCGGCGGCCTTCGCCGACAACGTGGCGCTGACCTGCTCCGCGCTCTGTCCCGCGAGCCGCTTCCCCCACCCGCCCACGGCACGTCCGGCAATCCCCAGCGGGAGACTGGCCAGCTTCGCGGTGCGCGCGGCACCTCGGCGTGGCAAAGCGGGTTCGCGGTCTCCTGGGCGGTCGCGGAAGTCGGTCACACTGAAGATTCTGCCCTGGTCGAGAGGACCGCCGCAGCCTGTTGACGTCGTGTCTGTGGGCTACGTCTCCTGCAGTACGCACGGAGCGCCACAGGTGCAGTCCGGATGTGGCTCCCAGTAACGGTGGCGCAGCCGGCCCTCGAAAGCGTCGAGCTCCAGCGTGGTGTTCCAGGTCGGCGGCGGCTCGAGGCTCGGCGACAGCACCCGCATCGCCTGCGCGACGGCCAGCGCCGCGCACGATTGGACCGCGCCCAGGTCGGGACGCTGGACGAACCCGACGAGCTGGCTCGCGATGCGCGGCCACGACGGGTCCAGGTCCGTCCGGTGCAGGTCACAGCAGTGCAGGCAGGCACTTCGGCCGGGCACGACCAGCGGGCCGACGATGCCGGTGCCGTCGCGGACCCGGGCGGCCAGGTGCGTGACGCCGCCTTCCATCAGTTCCGCGACCTCCTCCGGCGGCGGGACGACGGCGTCGGTCAGCAGGACGACGTCGGGCGCGCGTCCGCTGTGGTTGCGGGTCGTAACGACCTCCGGGGCGACCCGCGCGAGGACGTCGGCCAGCGCCCGGCGGCGGGGTAGGCCGAGTTCCGCGGCGGTGAGCCCGGAGCCGAGGTCGGATTCGGCCACCGTGCCCTTCATTCGCAGGTCGATGTGCCCGACACCGGCGTTCGCGAGCAGCAGGGCGACGGCGACGGCCAGCCGTCCTTCGCCCCGGACGGTGACGATGCCCTGCCTGCGGCGCTCGGTCAGCGCGGTCTGGTGGTGGCGGGCGCGCAGTGACCACAGACCGGTCTCGACCCGTCGCGCGGCGTGGCTGGGCGCCTCCGTGACGAGGCCCAATGCCGTCAGCTGCTTGAGCAGCAGCCGGAGCTGGTCACGGTGTTCGCTCTCGGCGAGCAGGATCGCCTCGAGGCCGCGTTTGCCGTCGAGCCCGCGGACGCGGTCGACGACGTTCGGCGCCAGCCCGGACACCACCACGCCGTGGCGCGGGTCGAGGCCGAGCTGGACCTCGTCTTCGCCGCGTTCGAGCAGGTGAAGCCCGGGAAGCAGCGTCGGGTACGCCGGGAGCAGCACATCCGGCGGCGGAACGGTGGACAAGATCATGCCGGCCAGCTTGACACCCGCGCCGCGGCGAGCCGGGTCGGAAAAGGCAGTTGTCCACAGGCAGGCCCAGTTGTGGACAACTCAGGGCTGTGACCTTTCGGCTCTCGGAGTTGTCGGTGGCTGGCCTTACCGTTGTCGAGTGGTCGAAGCACGGATGCCCTCGCTGCGGGGCCGGGGGGCAGTGATCCCCCCATCGGACACTCCTGAACACAAGGTCGAGGTGCGGCGCAGCCAGCGCCGGCACCGCACGGTCACCGCGTACTGGAACGACGACACCCTCGTCGTGCTCATCCCGGCGCGGATGACCCGTGCGGAGGAGAAGCACTGGGTCGCGGAGATGGAGCGCAAGCTCCAGCGCTCCGAGCCCAAGAAGGCGGCGCCGCCGAAGGCGTCGGACGAAGCGCTGCTGGCACGGTGCGCCGTGCTGGCGTCGAGGTATCTCGACGGCAAGGCGCTGCCCGCGAGCGTGCGCTGGGTGCCGCCCATGCGCACGCGCTGGGCGTCCTGCACACCGGTCGACGCCACGATCCGCGTGAGCGACCGGCTCCGGCGGGTCCCGCCGTGGGTCCTGGACTACGTCCTGGTCCACGAGCTGGCCCACCTGCGCGAGCCCGGTCACGACGCGGCGTTCTGGGCGCTCGTCAACCGCTACCCGAAAACCGAGCGCGCCATGGGCTACCTGGAAGGGCTGTCCGCGGCGGCAGGCTGGGGGATCTCCACGGACGATTGAGGGAGGCACTGCCTGGTGAAGGGCTCGTGAGTGTTTGTGCCGGTTCTAACCGGCACAAACACTGACGAGCCCTGAATTACCTGCCCAGCCACCGCCTCGCTGGGTGGCGAGACGGCGGATCGAGGGGGCGGTCAGTTCGAGGGGTTGGTGCCCTCGTCCTTGCCCGAGGCGGAATCAGAGTCGGAGTCTGAGGCGGAGCCCGAGTCGGCAGGCTGGTCCTTGCCCGACGTACCCGAATCCGAACCCGAAGACGGCGCGTCCGAAGAGGCCGAAGGGTCAGCGCGGTCGCGGGCTTCCTGTTCCCGGCGTTCCGTGCGTTCCAGCTCCGCGATCGGGTCCAGGTCGTCCGGGAGGGTGGCCGGGTCGGCGAGACGGTCGGCGAAGTCGAGGGGCTCGTCGAGGTCCTCGGCGGTCGGCATGAGGTCCGGGTGGGACCAGAGGCCGTCGCGTTTGTCGATGCCGTGGCGGTCGCCCACGAGCTTCCACAGGGAAGACGCCGCGCGCATGCGGCGGGGGCGCAGCTCCAGGCCGACGAGGGTGGCGAAGGTCTGCTCGGCCGGGCCGCCCGTCGCACGGCGGCGGCGGAGGGTTTCGCGGAGGGCTTCGGCTCCCGGCAGACGGTCGCCGATCGCCTCGGCGACCACGACGTCCACCCAGCCCTCGACCAGAGCCAGCATCGTCTCCAGGCGCTTGAGCGCGGACTGCTGCTCGGGCGTGGTCTGCGGCTCCAGCAGGCCCGAGGACATGGCCTCCTCGATGCTCGCCGGGTTGGCCGGGTCGATCTGGCCGGCCAGCGATTCGAGCGCCGAAGTGTCCACAGTGATCCCGCGGGCGAATTCCTCCACAGTGGCCAGCAGCCGCTGACGCAGCCACGGCACGTGCGCGAACAGGCGCTGGTGCGCGGCTTCACGCGCGGCGAGGAACACGAGCACCTCGCTGCTCGGCAGCTCCAGGCCCTCGGTGAACTTCTCGATGTTGGCCGGCAGCAGCGCGGACGTCGCGGCGGGGCCCAGCGGCAGGCCGACCTCCGTGGACGTCAGCACCTCCTGCGCGAGCTGCGCCAGCGCGTTGCCGAGCTGGGAGCCGAAAGCCATCCCGCCCATCTGTCCCATCATGGACAGCAGCGGCCCGGCGGCCTGCTTGGCCTCCTCGGGCAGCGCCTGCATCCACGCGCCGGACACCTGCTGCGCCACCGGGTCGCAGAGCCGCTGCCACGTGGGCAGGGTCTTCTCCACCCAGGCGCGCGCGGACCACGCGACGGTGGTGGTCGCGCCCGCGGGCAGGATCGTCGCGGCGTCGAGCCACAGCTCCGCCAGGTGCGCGGCATCCCGTACAGCCGTGGAGGAGTCCCCGGAAGCGTCGGACGACGAGAACCCGATCTTGCCGTCGTCGCTGCCGCTCAGGTTCTGCAGGGCGATCTGCTTCGCCAGGTCGTAGTTGACCGGCCCGCTCGAAGTGCCCGCCTGACTGAGCATCTGGCCCAGCTGGCTCAGCATCTGTCCGAGCTGGTTGAAGGCCTCGGGGCCGGTCGGCTGCTCCGAAGGATCGTTGTCGCCTCGTCTGTCGGGATCGGGCGGTCCGAAACCGAACGGGGGTTTGCTCATGAGTCCACCGTACGCGGGTCAGGCCCTTCTCAGCGCGTCAAGCGTGGGCTTAACCGTGAAGCGAACACGGTCACCGTACGCTGTCGCACGTGACCAAACCCGACGAGGAGACCGCGACCGAGAGCAGCCGGAGCGAGCCACCGCGGGAGCGGGCCCGCACCGAGCGGCGAATGACCCGCCGCGGCTGGACCCTGCTGGTCAGTGGCGCGTTGTTCCTGGTGTTCGTCGTTGTCGGTTTCCTGGTCCAGGTGCCGTACGTCGCGATCAGCCCGGGACCGACCTACGACACGCTCGGTCGCGACGCCGCCGGCAACGCCGTGATCCAGGTCAACGGGCAGCAGACCTATCCGACGACCGGCGAACTGCGGATGACCACGGTCTCGTTGAACGACGGCATCAACCTCTTCACCGCGCTCGGCCTCTGGGCCAGCGGCCGCTACGCGCTCGCGCCGCGCGAGGAGTACTACAAGCCCGGCGAGACCAACGAGCAGGTCAAGCAGGAGAACATCCAGCAGCTGCAGGATTCGCAGAGCAACGCCCAGGTCGCCGCCCTGCGCCACCTCGGCTATCCGGTGGACGTCGTCGCCAAGACGATCGTCTCCGGCAGCCCCGCCGACCACGTGCTCGCCCCTGGCGACAAGCTGGTCACCGTCAACGGCAAGCAGGTCAAGGAGGCCGCGGACGTCGCCGCGGCGCTGACCAGCACCAAGCCCGGCCAGTCCGTGCCGATCTCCTTCCAGGCCGACGGCCAGCCCGTCCGGACCGTGCCGATCACGCTCGCGCAGCGCTCCGACCGCACGCAGGGCTTCATGGGACTGACCGCCTCGGACCGCGCCGTCGCGCCGTTCAACGTCGGCATCTCGTTGCAGGACGTCGGCGGCCCGTCGGCCGGCCTGATGTTCACCCTCGCGATCATCGACCGCCTTACCCCGCCGGGGAAGGCGGAGGCCGATCTCGCGGGGGGCAGGCACATCGCCGGCACCGGGGAGATCAGCGAGACGGGTGTGGTCGGGCCGATCGGCGGCATCTCGTTCAAGGTCGTGGGCGCGCGCGAGGCCGGGGCCACCGACTTCCTGGTGCCGGAGCACAACTGCGCCGAGGCCGTCTCCGCCAAGCCGGACGGGCTCAACCTGATCAAGGTGTCCACTCTGGACGACGCACTGACCCAGCTGGAGAACCTCAAGGCCGGTCGGCCGACCACACACTGCTGAAGGAAACCGAGTGCTGACGCCCGTCCGGAACGGAACGCCTTCGTTCGAAGGCCTCCGCACCGAACGCCGCGCGCACTACGAAGACAACAGCACTCAGGCCAACGCCGGCCGCGGCATCGGCGGCCGGCGTGGCCGGTGCGATCAGGGCATCAGCGTGGTTTTGAGCGCTTCGAGCAGGTTCGGGGCGAGGTCCGGGCTCTCGACGATCTCGTCGACAGCCTCGTCGTCGCCTTCTGGGGCGTCGGGGAGCGCGCCGCGCAGGCGCATGACGCACGCGGCGTCACCTTCGCGCAGGACGGCCGCGACGAGCCGGGCTTCGGTGCGGCGCGGGTGGTCCGCCGCGGCGCGGCGCAGGCGGTCGGCGTCGGCCTCCTCCAACCCCGGCAGCTCGGCCTCGACGTCGGGCGGCAGCACGATGATCTCCTGCGCCAGCGCGCAGCCCACGACGATCTCCGGCCAGGCGATCCGGCCGAGCGACTCGGCGAGGTCTCCTTCGGGCAGCGCCTCCTGGGCGACGGGCGTCAGCGGGCTCGACCGGTCGAGCTGGCCGGCCAGCTCCGGCTGCTCGTCGAGCAGCGCCGCGGTCGGCACCAGCGCGAACAGCTGCGGCGGCTGCTCCCAGCCGCCGGAGGCGACGAACTCTTCGACTTCCCGGGCCAGGCCGGCGACGGGATTGGCGGCAGGCGGCTCACTCGGTGACATGGCGACATCGTCCCAGGCCGGTCCGCGCGCCGCCGTCGGACGCCCGGTTCGGGCGGTCCGGGGAACTCGGGCACCCATCCGTAGAGTTAGACCGTCAGGGGACGACGCTGTCCCCGCGAACATGTTCACGAAGACAGGAGCGTTGCCGTGGCGACTCGGCCCCCCGTGAGCCTGAAGCTGTCCCGCCGCAGCCGGATCCTCCTCATCATCGCCGCGGTGATCGTGCTGGCGCTGCTGCTGGGTGTCAGGCTGCTCGACACGTACGTCGACTGGCTGTGGTTCGGTGAGGTGGGCGCGCGGTCGGTGTTCACCACGGAGCTGCTGACCCGGATAGTCCTCTTCGTGGCGGTCGGGCTGCTGGTCGGCGGGGCGCTGGCGATCAGCCTCACCATCGCCTACCGCACGCGGCCGGTGTTCGTGCCCGTCTCGGGCGCCGACGACCCGCTGTCGCGCTACCGCTCGCTGATCGTCAGCCGCATCCGGCTGTTCGGCATCGGCATCCCGCTGATCACCGGGCTCATCGCCGGCGCGTCCGCGATGGGCGACTGGCAGCTGATCCAGCTGTTCCTCAACGGCACGCCGTTCGGCCAGACGGACCCGGAGTTCGGCCACGACATCGGCTTCTACGCCTTCGACATGCCGTTCGTGAACTGGCTGCTCGGCTGGCTGTTCATCACGATCGTCATCTCGTTCTTCGGCGCGCTGATCGCGCACTACATCTTCGGCGGCATCCGCCTCGCCGGCCGCGGCGGCCAGCTCGCCGGCCCGACGCGCGCGCAGCTCGCCATCACCGTCGGCCTCTTCGTGCTGCTGAAGGCCGTCGAGTACTTCTTCGACCGGTACAACCTGCTGTTGTCCGATCGGGACATGCCGTTGTTCAACGGCGCCACGTACACGGACCTGAACGCGGTGCTGCCGGCGAAGCTGATCCTGTTGTGCATCTCGGTGATCTGCGCGGTCGCGTTCTTCGCCGGCGCGTTCCTGCGCAACCTCCAGCTGCCGGCGATCGCGCTCGTCCTGCTGATCCTGTCGAACGTGCTCGTCGGTGTCGCGTGGCCCGCGATCCTCGACCAGTTCTCGGTGAAGCCGAACGCGAACGACAAGGAGGCCGCCTCGATCCAGCGCAACATGGACGCGACGCGGCAGTCGTTCGGGCTGAACAACGTGAAGTACGAGGACTACCCCGGCAAGACCGAGGCGAGCGCCGACGCGGTGAAGGCCGACACCGGCACGGTGTCCAACATCCGGCTGCTGGACCCGAACATCCTCAGCGACACCTTCACCCAGCGCGTCGGCCGGGAGAACTTCTACGGCTTCCCGGCGAAGCTCGACGTCGACCGCTACAACGTCGGCGGCACCACGCAGGACTACATCGTGGCGGCCAAGGAGATCAAGACCGACGGCCTCACCGGCAACCAGACGAGCTGGATCAACAAGCACCTCGTCTACACCCACGGCAACGGCTTCGTCGCCGCGCCGGCCAACACGATCGACCGCGCGGTGAAGGACTCGAACTCCGACGGCGGCTACCCGATCGCCACCACCAGCGACACGACGAACCCGACCGGCGCCGGCTCCGTCGGCGGCCAGCCGGGCATCCAGGTCTCGCAGCCGCGCATCTACTACGGCGAGCTGACCAACGACTACGCCATCGTCGGCGGCCAGCCGGGCACGGCGCCGGGCGAGTACGACACCGACAGCCAGCGCGGCTACATCTACCAGGGCAAGGGCGGCGTCTCGCTGGACAACTGGTTCAACCGGCTGGTCTTCTCGGCCGAGTACGGCGAGCGGAACATCCTGTTCTCCGACGCCATCGGCGCGAACTCGAAGATCATGTACAACCGCGACCCGCGGGAGCGCGTCGGCAAGGTCGCGCCGTGGCTGACCCTCGACGGCGACCCGTACCCCGCGGTGGTCGGCGGCCGGATCCAGTGGATCGTCGACGGCTACACCACGCTGAACAACTACCCGTACGCCCAGCAGACCCAGCTCGGCGAGGCCACCAACGACTCGCTGAACGGCGTCACCAAGCAGGCCAACAACTCCATCAACTACATCCGCAACTCGGTGAAGGCGACCGTCGACGCGTTCGACGGCACCGTGACGCTGTACTCCGCGGACGACAAGGACCCGGTGCTGAAGGCGTGGGAGAAGGTGTTCCCGGGACTGGTGAAACCCAGCTCCGCCATCTCGCCCGAGCTGCGCTCGCACTTCCGGTACCCGGAGGACCTGTTCAAGATCCAGCGTGAGCTGCTGGCGCGCTACCACGTGTCGAGCCCGCAGGAGTTCTACGCGCAGCAGGCCTTCTGGAGCGTGCCGCAGGACCCGACCGAGGACGGCAGCTCCACCACGGCCGCGGCCAACGTCGCGAACCAACCCGGTTATTACGTCCTCGCCAACGCGGCCGGGGAAGGAAAACCGACGTTCCAGCTGACCAGCGCGCTCACCGGTCTGCAACGGCAGTACCTCGCGTCCTGGATGTCGGTGTCCTCCGATCCCGGCGACTACGGGACGATCAGAGTGCTCCGGCTACCGCCGGCCAGCGGCGCCAACCAGGTCGACGGGCCCGTGCAGGTGCAGAACAGATTCCAGAGCGATCCACGGGTCGCCCAGGACAGAACGCTGCTCAACAACCCCAACGTCATCCCGATCTACGGCAACCTGATCACGTTGCCGGTCGCGGACGGGTTCCTGTACGTCGAACCGGTGTACATCCGGCAGCGCAACCAGCTGAGCTATCCACAGCTGGCCCGCGTGCTGGTGTCCTACGGCGCGAAGATCGGCTTCGCCTCGACCCTCAACGAGGCGCTGGACCAAGTGTTCGGCGCGGGCACCGGCGCGGCCGCGACAACGCCGCCACTGGGCGACACGTCAACGCCACCGACCACACCCACCACACCGACGTCGCCGACCACGCCACCGGCCAACTCCGGCGGCAGCAACCCGGCCCTCGACAAGGCCGTGGCCGACATCCAGGCGGCACTGAGCCAGCTCAAGGCCGCCCAGCAATCCGGCAACTTCACCGACCAGGGCGCGGCACTCAGCGCCCTCGACGCGGCGACCAAGGAGTACACGGCGGCCAAGCCGACCACCACTCCGCCGGCCAGCAGCGGCGCCAACCAGCCCGGTGGCGGGTGACGTCCCTGACCCAAGTGGCACCTGCTTTGCGCCCGGAAAACCCCCGGGCGTAAGGTAGGTCCCACGACGCGGGGTGGAGCAGCTCGGTAGCTCGCTGGGCTCATAACCCAGAGGTCGCAGGTTCAAATCCTGTCCCCGCTACAGAGGTCTGAGGCCCCTGTCTTCGCAGAAAGCGCGAAGACAGGGGCCTCTTTCGCATTCGTTTCGGGGGTCGGACCCCCGAACCCCCGCCAAGGAGGGCTTCGCCCCCTTGGATCCCCCAATTGCCGTGGGTGCGTGGCGTTGGGAGGTGACCGGTGGGGCGGGGTGAGGCGGGGCGGGGCCTTAACGGTGTTAGGCGGAGGTGAGGGGGCTGGGTGTGGGGATGTTGGGTTGGGGTGCGAGGGGTTGTGGGGGGTTGGGTGGGGGTTGGGGCTGGTCAGGGGGTTGCGGTGGGGTTAACGGGGGGTGCGTGGGAGGGGTGGGGCGAGGGGTGTAATCTATTAACACAACGACGCGGGGTGGAGCAGCTCGGTAGCTCGCTGGGCTCATAACCCAGAGGTCGCAGGTTCAAATCCTGTCCCCGCTACAGAGGTCTGAGGCCCTTGTCTTCGCAGAAAGCGCGAAGACAAGGGCCTCTTTCGCATTCGTCTCGGGGGTTGGACCCCCGAACCCCCGCCAAGGAGGGCTTCGCCCCCTTGGATCCCCCCGGGGTGGTCGGGTTGGACCGTTTGGTCGGCTGCTGGGGTGGATGCGCCCGTGTGGTGGTTGCGGGGAGTGGGGGAGGGCTGGGTGGAGGGCGGATCGGTTGCTGAGCGTGGTCGGGTCCACTGTGGACCGGCGGTCGGATTGGGCCGAAAGAGGGGATAACACTAGCCACAATGGACAGATCCCGAGACCACTGTGGACACAGCGGCGAATAAGTGGGAACGTAGAGGTGTGTCCGAATTGAATGCAACTGCCGCCGCTCTGCTCGGTCTGCTCCACGACGGTCCCGCCACCGGCGGGCAGCTGGTCGCCGGCGCCGACGAGCGCTTCGGCGCCTTCTTCAGTGTCACCCGCAGCCAGGTCTACCGCGAGCTCCCGGCCCTGTCCAAGGAGGGCCTCGTTCGCCTCGGCAAGCAGGGCCCCCGGTCGAGCCAGCAGTACGTGCTCACCGCGGCGGGCAAGAAGGCCTTCAAGACGTGGCTCGCGTCCGAGGCCGGGCCCGACCACCTGCGCAGCCCGCTCATCCTGCGGCTCGTGCACGCCGGCTCGCTGACCATCAAGCAGCGCGCGGCCCTGCTCGAGACCGCCCGCACGAGCTACCAGCAGCAGCTGGACGACGCGAAGGTCGCGACGAAGGCGGCCGACGGCCCCTACGCCAAGGCCGTCGCCGAGTTCGCCCAGGCGCAGGCCAAGGCCGCCCTGAAGCTGCTCGACGCCATCCCGCAGGCCTGAGGTTCCGCGCGGCCCACGACCGGTGCGCAACCGGTCGTGGGTTTTGCCGTAACCTTGCTAAACGTGAGTGATGAGTTCGATGCGGCGCTGAAGGACCTGACCGGCAAGCTGGCCCAGATCGAGTCGGTGATGGACCTCGACGCGCTGCGCGCGCAGGTCGCCGAGCTCGAACAGCAGGCCTCCAGCCCGACCCTCTGGGACAACCCGGAGGAGGCGCAGAAGGTCACCAGCCAGCTGTCGCACCGCCAGAGCGAGCTGCGGCGCGTCTCCGAGCTCCGCCAGCGCCTGGACGACCTCGCCGTGCTGTACGAGCTGTCCGAGGCCGAGGGCGACACCGCCAGCATGGCCGAGGCCGAGCACGACCTCACCGGCCTGACCAAGGACGTCGACGGGCTCGAGGTCCGCACGCTGCTGTCCGGCGAGTACGACGACCGCAACGCCGTCGTCACCATCCGCTCGGAAGCCGGCGGCGTCGACGCGGCCGACTGGGCCGAGATGCTGCTCCGGATGTACCTGCGCTGGGCCGAACGCCACGGCTACCCCACCGACGTCTACGACATCTCCTACGCCGAAGAGGCGGGCATCAAGTCGGCGACGTTCAAGGTGAGCGCCCCCTACGTGTACGGCACCCTCTCGGTCGAGCAGGGCACGCACCGGCTGGTCCGGATCTCGCCGTTCGACAACCAGAGCCGCCGCCAGACCTCGTTCGCGCACGTCGAGGTGCTGCCCGAGGTCGAAGAGGTCGACCACGTGGACATCGCGGAGAAGGACATCCGCGTCGACGTGTACCGCTCGTCCGGCCCGGGTGGACAGAGCGTGAACACGACCGACTCCGCGGTGCGCATCACCCACCTGCCGACCGGCATCGTCGTCTCCTGCCAGAACGAGAAGTCGCAGCTGCAGAACAAGGCGGCCGCGCTGAAGGTCCTCCAGGCCCGGCTGATGCTGCGCAAGAAGGAAGAAGAGCGCGCCGAGATGGACGCGCTCAAGGACGGCGGCTCCAGCTGGGGCAACCAGATGCGCTCGTACGTGCTGCACCCGTACCAGATGGTCAAGGACCTGCGGACCGAGTTCGAGGTGGGCAACCCCTCGGCGGTGCTCGACGGCGACATCGACGGCTTCCTGGAGGCCGGCATCCGCTGGCGCAAGCAGGCCGGCGTCGCCTGATCTTCTTCACCGCCGGGGATTCCGGCACGCGAGCAAGGGACTTCTGCTACCGCCTGGCGACGGTTCGGCCACGCTTGGCGACGGCGGGGGTCCCTTGCCCGCTTTACGGGGCACGGGCAACCCGGGCTTAACGAGGTCCATGGGTAGTATGCCGAACCGTGATCCGGCTCGAAGAGGTTTCCAAGGTCTACAAGACCTCGACCCGTCCCGCCCTCGAGCGGGTGTCGGTCGACATAGACAAGGGCGAGTTCGTTTTCCTCATCGGACCGTCGGGTTCGGGGAAGTCGACGTTCCTGCGGCTGTTGCTGCGCGAGGAGGTCCCGAGCAAGGGCCGGGTGATGGTGTCCAACTTCGACGTCGCGAAGCTGGCCCGGCGCCGGGTGCCCCGCCTGCGCCAGACGATCGGCTGCGTGTTCCAGGACTTCCGGCTGCTCGCGAACAAGACCGTGGCGGAGAACGTCGCGTTCGCGCTCGAGGTGATCGGCAAGCCGCGGCCCACCATCAAGAAGGTGGTGCCCGAGGTGCTGGAGCTCGTCGGCCTCGACGGCAAGGCCGACCGGCTGCCCAACGAGCTTTCCGGCGGTGAGCAGCAGCGCGTGGCCATCGCGCGCGCGTTCGTGAACCGCCCGCTGGTGCTGCTCGCCGACGAGCCCACCGGGAACCTGGACCCCGACACCAGCCAGGACATCATGTTGCTGCTGGAACGCATCAACCGCACGGGGACCACCGTGCTCATGGCCACCCACGATCACTCCATCGTGGACTCGATGCGGCGCCGGGTCGTCGAGCTCCAGCTCGGCCGCGTGATCCGTGACGACGCCCGCGGGGTGTACGGCATCGGTCGCTGACCGAAGCCGTAGACCCTCCCCGAACGCCCCGAAACCGACAAGGGACAGACACCTGCGATGCGTGCCAGTTTCGTCTTCAGCGAGGTCCTCACCGGTTTGCGCCGGAACGTCACGATGACCATCGCGATGATCCTCACCACGGCGGTCTCCCTCGCCATGCTCGGCGGTGGCCTGCTCGCCGTGCGCACGATCGACAAGATGAAGGCGAACTTCCTCGCCGAGGTCGAGATCTCCATCAGCCTGGTCGACGACATCAGCGCCAACGACAAGAACTGCCAGCAGGCGCTGTGCAGTGGGCTGCGCCAGTCGCTCCAGAACAACCCCGGCGTCGACTCGGTGGTGTTCGAGAACCGCGACCAGGCCTACGACCGGTTCAAGAAGATCTTCGCGAGCCAGCCGGAGCTGCTGTCGCTGACCGGGCCGGAGGCGCTGCCTGCGTCGCTGCAGGTCAAGCTCAAGGACCCGGACCGCTCCGACGCGATCATCAAGCAGTACACCGGCCAGCCCGGCGTGCGGAAGGTCGACGACCAGAAGAAGTTCCTCGACCGCGTGTTCAACGTCTTCAACGGCGTGCGGAACATCGCGTTCGTGATGGCGCTGATCATGGCCGTCGCCGCGCTGCTGCTGATCGCGAACACCATCCAGGTCTCCGCGTTCACCCGGCGCACGGAGGTCGGCATCATGCGGCTGGTGGGCGCCACCCGGTGGTACACACAGCTGCCGTTCCTGCTGGAGGCGGTGGTCGCCGGCGTGGTCGGTGCGGTGCTCGGGACCGTCTTCCTGATCCTGACCAAGGTCTCGTTCCTCGACACCGTGTTCACCGGCGAGGTGTTCCCGCAGATCACCACGCTGGAGCTGCTGTTCCCGGTCGCGCCGATACTGCTCGCGGTCTCGGTGGTCATCTCGGCGATCACCGGCTACGTCACGCTCCGTCTGTACGTCCGACACTAGCCGCGGGTTAACCACCTGCTCAGGGCCCGGAAATCACGTAGAGTCGTCATCATGCCCAAAGAACGTGGACAGAAGGTCATCGCGTCGAACCGCAAGGCTCGGCACGATTACTCCATCCTGGACACCTACGAAGCCGGACTGGTGCTCCAGGGCACGGAGGTGAAGAGCCTTCGTGAGGGCAAGGCCTCTCTGGCCGACGCGTTCGCGACCGTGGACGACGGCGAGGTGTGGCTGCGCAACGTGCACATCCCGGAGTACACGCAGGGCACCTGGACCAACCACACGCCGCGGCGCACGCGCAAGCTGCTGCTGCACCGCGGTGAGATCGAGAAGCTGATCGGCAAGACGAAGGAGAGCGGCCTGTCGCTGGTGCCGCTCTCGATGTACTTCAAGGACGGCAAGGTCAAGGTCGAGATCGCGCTGGCCAAGGGCAAGAAGGCCTACGACAAGCGGCAGACGCTGGCCAAGCGCGACGCCGAGCGGGACATCAGCAAGGCCATGGGCCGGGCGCTGAAGGGCCGGTTCACGGAGTGACGGTGGGTCCGGCGTCGGACGAAGACGTCAGGCGATGGACCGCGTCCGTCGGCCTGGACGGGCTCGTCGACCTGCACGTGCACTTCCTGCCGAAGTCCGTGATGGACAAGGTGTGGGCGTATTTCGACCGTGCCACCGAGCACTACGGCACCGAGTGGCCGGTGTTCTACCGCACCGAGGAGAAGGAGCGGCTGGAAACCCTGCGGTCGCTGGGCGTCAAGCGGTTCGCGCCGCTGGTGTACCCGCACAAGCCGGGCATGGCCGAGTGGCTGAACTCCTGGGCCGGCGATTTCGCGGACCAGGTGCCCGACGCCGTGCGCACCGGCACGTTTTTCCCCGAGCCCTCGGCCGCGTCCTATGTGGACGCGGCGCTGCGGGCGGGCGCGCGCTGCTTCAAGGCCCACGTCCAGATCGGCGCGTACGACCCGCGTGACGAGCAGCTGGCGCCGGTCTGGGGCGCGCTGGCCGACGCGGGCGTGCCGGTGGTCGTCCACTGTGGACACGGTCCGCTGCGCGGGAACTTCACCGGGCTGCAGGTCTTCGGCGAGGTGCTGGCGAAGCACCCCGATCTGACGGCCGTGCTCGCGCACTCCGCGATGCCCGAGTTCACCGCCGCGTTCGAGCTGATGGAGCGCTACCCGCGGGTGCACATCGACACCACCATGGTCGGCGTGCCGTTCGTGGCGAAGATGGCGCCGCTGCCGCCGGACTGGACGGCGCGGCTGGCGGGCGTCGCCGACCGGGTGGTGCTCGGCACGGACTTCCCGAACATCCCGTACTCCTACGCCACGCAGCTGCAGGCGATCGCCGGCTGGGCGGCCGACGAACGCCTCGGCGAGCCGTTCCTGCGGGCTGTGTTGCACGACACGCCCGCCGGGCTGCTTTAACCGCCGGAGAACCCCCGGCCAGGGCGGGAACCCTGACCGGGGGCGCACCCCCAGCTCCCCCTAGACCTTCTTGAGCTGCGCGGTCTCCACGACCGCGACGGCCCGGCCGAGGAACCGCGTCACCGGCACCTGCCGGCCGGCCAGCACGAACCCGGCGGCGGTGAGCACGACCCAGGGCACCGGGCCATGGACCAGGCCCGCGCTCAGCGGCTGGAAACCGTGTGCGGCCAGCCCCAGCAGGCCGCCCGAGGCGAGCAGCCCGGCCAGCACCAGCTGCGGGGTGCGGGCAGTGACGACCACGCTGTCCCGCTGCATCTCGAAGCGGGCGAACAGGCGCAGCAGGCCCAGCAGCACCGCGCCGCAGGCGCCGAACCACATCGGCACCATCACGAGCCACAGCAGCGTGCCCGGCGCCGGCGTCGCGTAATGCAGGCCGTAGACGGTGATGCCGGAGACCACGATCAGCGCCGGCATGTGCCACAGATAGACGCTCATGAACCGCGCGCCGATCCAGCTCAGCGCGGAGCCGAAGCCCGGCTTCGCGGCCAGCGCGTTGAGCTGCGGCCGGAACGCCAGCAGCAGGCCGATCTGGCCGACGGCGAGGAACGCGAGCAGCACGGTCGGCGGGCTCATGTTGGACACCGGCGCGCCCGGCATGCCGATCATGCTGGCCGGGTACGGGCCGAAGGCGACCATCAGCGCGGTGACGCCGAAACCGGCGGCCGACAGGCCGAGCGCGGCGCGCCGGCTCAGCTCACCCAGCTTGCCCTCGACGTAGTGGAAGCCCAGCTGGTGCACGGCGACCCAGACGAACACCGCGTTGACGTAGCCGATCATGCCCAGGTCGTTGAAGCGGGCGACGTCGACGAGCACCCCGGCGGCGGCCATCACGAACGGCACCTTCAGGCCCCAGCGCCGGTGCGCGGCGACCATCAACGGCGTCACCAGCACGGTGAGCAGGTAAACCGAGAGGAACCAGAGCAACTGCGCCGCGATCGAGCCGGCGATCTGCAGGGGCTGCGGGGGAATTCCCATGCCCTGCAAGAGATCCGGCACCACCAGCCACACGGCGACCAGCGGCAGCACCGGCACGAGCAGCCGCCGGATGCGCCCGGCCAGCCAAGCCCGTGAGGACGCTGCGCGGCGCAGGGAGATCAGGTTCGCGGCGCCACCGGCGAAGAAGACCAGCGGCATCACCTGGGAAAGCCAGGTGAAGGCCCACCAGCCGGGCGTCGCGAGCGCGTTCCCCGTCGCGAGCTGACCGTCGGAATAGGAGAGCACCGGCATGACCCAGTGCTGGGTGATCACGGCCAGGATCGCGCCCGCCCGGACCACGTCGAGGAACTTGTCCCGGCCGCCTTTCGCGGCCGGGGTGCTGACCCGCAGCTGGCTCGTCGTCATGGGTAAAGCCTGGCGGGAAAGGACTTCCGGGACAGCGGTGCTGACCGCCGTTTCCGGGTTCGGGTCAGCTGGGGGTCGATACGGGGGCTGGCCCTACCTCAGCCCGTCCGGCTCCGGCTCGGCCTCGCTGTGTGACGTCGAGCGCACCCGGTACTCCCAGCCGTTTTCGGTCATGCCGAGCTCGTACAGCGTCTCGATCTTCGGGCCGCCGTGGAGGTGGATGTGCCGGACGACGGTGCCGGGCGCGGGCTCGGCGTCGGCGAGCTCCTGGACGCGGCCGTCGAGCGGGCCGCCGAAGAAGCGGACGCTGCGGTCGGTCATCGGGCGCTCCTCACTCGGCATCGGTCCATGGTAGGCGAGGTCGGCGGCCCGATGCTGCCCTGGAAACGGGTGAGGAATTCTCACGCTGAGCGACGAACGGTCAGCGGCCGAGATAGGTGAGCACGGCCCGGACGCGCCGGTGCTCCTCCGAGCTGGCCTCCAGGCCGAGCTTGGCGAAGATGTTGCCGATGTGCTTTTCCACGGCGCCGTGCGACACCACGAGGGAGTTCGCGATGGCCGTGTTGGACAGTCCCTGGGCCATCAGGCCGAGCACCTCGGACTCACGCGCGGTCAGCGCGTCGAGCGGGTTCCGGCGGCCGCGGGCCATCAGCTGGGCGATCACGTCGGGGTCGATCGCCGTGCCGCCGCCGGCCACCCGGCGCACCGCGTCGAGGAACTCCGCGACGTCGGCGACGCGCTCCTTCAGCAGGTAGCCGACCCCGCCTGCGCCGCCGGAGAGCAACTCCACCGCGTAGCTCTCCTCGACGTACTGCGAGAGCACCAGCACGGGCAGGCCCGGCACGGCTTTGCGGGCGGACAACGCGGCGCGCAGGCCTTCGTCGGTGAACGTCGGCGGCATCCGCACGTCGACGATCGCCAGGTCGGGACGGTGCTCGGTGATCGCGCCGAGCAGATCGTCACCGTTGTCGACCGCGGCGACGGTCTCGATGCCCTCGTCCGCGAGCAGGCGCGTGACCCCGGCTCGCAGCAGCACGGCGTCTTCGGCGATCACTACCCGCATCAGGCCCCCAGGCTCGTGAGTGAAAAGCTCCGAGGCTATTCACTCACGAGCCGGTCACCACTGGCACGGCAGGTCGGCGCGGATCACGGTCGGACCCCCGACGGGACTCACCACCGTGATGACGCCGTCGATCGTGGCCGCGCGGTCGGCCAGCCCGGCCAGGCCGCCGCCGGGGCGCACCTCCGCGCCGCCGTGGCCGTTGTCGGTGATCTCGACGATGACGCGCGTGTCGCTGCGCCAGACCTTCACGATCGCCTCGGTGGCGCCGGAGTGCTTGGCGATGTTGGTGAGCGTCTCGCCGACGATGAAGTACGCCGTGGTCTCGACCGCGGCCGGCGGGCGCGGCTCCACGTCCACGTGCACGTCCACCGGGATCGGGGACTTCGCCGCCTGCGCCGAGAGCGCCGCGTCGAGGCCGCGGTCGCCCAGCACGGCGGGGAAGATGCCGCGGGCCAGGTCGCGCAGCTCCGAGACGGCCAGCTTGGCGTCCGAGTGCGCCTCGTTGATCAGGTCGCGCACGGCTTCCGGGTCGTTGTCGAACTTCGACTTCGCGCGGCCCAGGCTCATCGCGACGGCCACCAGCCGCTGCTGCGCGCCGTCGTGCAGGTCGCGCTCGATCCGGCGGCGCTCGGCCTCGGCGGCGTCCACGCCACGGGCCCGGGACGCCTGCAGGTGCTCGGCCTTCTCTTCCAGCTTCTTCGTGCGGTTCGGGCCCAGCAGGGACATCGCGAGGTTGCCGTGCAGCCAGCCGAGCCACGGCGTCACCCAGATCGCCATCGGCAGCAGCACGATGGACGCGATGGCCACCGGCAGCTCCGCGACCGCCAGCGGGAACGCGATCATCAGGTACGACAGGTCACGCCAGGTCGTCGGGTCCGTGAGCCGGGTGAGCCAGCGGCGGGTGAGGGACTGGCCCTCGAGCGGCAGGCGCTCCACCGACGTCAGCGGCGAGCCCAGCATCTTGCCCGCCCAGCGCCGTTCCATGTCGCCCGACCAGCGGACGAACCCGGTGGTGGCGAGCAGGATCGGGAAGCCGACCCAGACCACCACCGTGGCGACGCCGACCACCGCGCCCACGACGATCAGGATGAACTGCACCAGCCGGAACACGAAGCTGACGATCATGTAGACGATGGTGCGGGCCGGATTGGGCCGCGGATGCTCCGGCCGCAGCTGCTGCTCCGTGGTCATCCGGTCACCGTGCTCATTCCGTCGATCTCGTTCCAGGAGCGCTCCATGCGGTGCCGCTGGGCGACCGTCGGCCGCAGCATGGCCACGGCGAAGCCGGCGTGCAGCCTGGCCAGCCCCCTGGTCAGCGCCACCGACAACGCGGCGAACAGCACCCCCAGCGCCGCCCACGGCAGCGCGGCCACCGTCGAGTCGACGATGATCCAGCGCACATCGTAGCTCGGGAAGAAGTAGGCGCCGTCCGGAAGGAAGCGGTAGTACACCGGCAGCGCGATCAGCCCCAGGCTCGTCGCCCAGAACGTCACGACCAGCACGAACTCGATCAGGCCGACCGGGAACAGCAGGAAGAAGTACGCCAGGTCGCGGTAGGTGGCGCGGTCCTTCACCCGGGCCACCCAGCGAGCGCGCCCGCTCGGCGGCAGCGGCAGGTACGGCGCGTCGACATAGGTGTCGAGCAGGGCGAACACGCGGGCCCGCTCCATCCGGGCCGCGCCGCGTGCCAGCAGCACGAGCAGCGCGAGCAACGGCACGCCCACCCAGACCACGGCCGTCCCGACCCCCGCCGAGAACAGCGTGACGACCAGCGCGAACGACACGATCCCGAGCGGCAGGTTGAGGAGCAGGAACGCCAGGCCCCCGCCCAACGGCGGGTTCCGGCGCCTCCCGGTTGAAGCGGTGACCATGGCGGGGCTCCTCATCTGTGCGGCTGACCTGCACAGCATCGCTCCGGGAGCCATCGAGGGGACAGGGGGCGAGCGGGCATGTTGCCGGTAGGGCCAGCCCCACCCCGGCCGGGATCAAACGGCTTGCCGATGGCGTTATGATGAAGAGGTTATGTAGCACCTACAAGGGGGTGAACGGTTTCGACTCTGGACGTTGAGTCAGGGGAAGCGTGCCGGTGCAGGCGAGAGACCACCGCAAGCGTCATCGCAAACCAATAAGCGCCAAGGCCAATAGCCAGCGCGACTTCGCTCTTGCTGCCTAAGTAGCAGAGTGAGTCTGTCGGCCCGGGATCGCCTCCGACCCGGTAGCCGGCATCAGCTAGGAGGCTTACCGCCAGTCCCGGCCACGGGTCCTGGTTGGGAAGCAAACAGTGGCTGGGCCCGTCACTTCAGCTTGTTCGTGTGACTGAAGGGGCCGAGTAGAGACATAGCGGACTGCGCACGGAGAAGCCCTGTCAAGACGCTAGAGGACCCGGGTTCAATTCCCGGCACCTCCACGGTCCTCGGGGCGAGCTGTGTTCGCGGAATGCGCGGACCGGCTCGCCCCGTCGTCGTTTCTGGGGGTGCAACCCCCAGACCCTGCCCGGAGGGCTTCGCCCCCGGACCCCCACAGCGCGTGGTTGCGTTGGGTGAGTGGGGTGCGGTTGGGTGGGGCGGATTGAGTGAGTGACGCTGAGGTCCGCAAGTTGGAGGCTCGTGCCTGTGTGGGGCGCGGCCTTTGTTGCGTTGTTGGGTGTTTTTTTTGGGGGGGGGCGTCCGGAGGGCTTTCCCGCTCCCCATCGTGGTGACGTTGGGTGGGGAGTTAGTTGCGGAGGGTGGTCAGGGTGTTTTGCAGGGTGGCGGTGATGTAGCGGGGGTGGCCGGGGCCGCAGGTGATGTCGTGGGCGCCGGTGGGAGTGGGGCTCAGGTAGGTGAGGATGCGGCCGTGGTCGTCGGCGTCCACGGCGGTCAGCGGCACACTGGACTGCCGGGTGCCGCCGGTGCGAGCGGCGACGTAGAGCTGGTGGCTGGCTGTTCGTGGTGAGGACATCAGGGTGCGGAGTTGCTCGGCGGCGGTGTAGTCGGTTGTGGTGTCGAGGGTGTAGCCGGTCGTTTTCGGCTCGTAGTCGGTTTTCGGGACGGAGAACTCGTGGATGTCGGCGGCCGGGAAATCGGGTAGACCGTCCACGATGGCGTGGACCAGGTGATTCGCCTTGATCGTCGCCAGGGTCAGCAGGTCGTTTTCGACGGTGGCGAGCACGGCGTTGCGGCCGACCGGGACTGTGAGCATCGCGCGGTCGTGGCCGCGGCGGTCGGTGGACCAGCCGTAGCACTCGTCGTCGGCGTTGGCGATCGCCAACAACAGGTCGCGGAGCTTTCCGGTGACCCGGCCGGTGCGTAAGTTGTAGAAACCGGGCTCGGCCAGCGCTTGCCTGGCCAGCTCGTCCAAGCGTTCGGCGGCATCGTCTTCGACCCAGACGTCCACGACGCCCAGCACCGGATGAGCCGGGCCGATCTGCTCCCATTCCCACGCTTTCGCGACCGCCAGCCGCGGCACGGTCACGGGCTCGTCGAGCAGCATCACGTTGTCCCCTCGCTTGGATGCCGCCTATTTGCCGATGACCGGTGGCGTGGCCTTGCCGTCGTAGCCGAACAGGGCGTTCGGGTCGGCTTCCTGGAGGTACTCGGGAGTCTTGCGTTCCTTGTCCTCCTCCTTTTTGTCGCCCTTGCCGGTGCCGGCGGGGAGGGGCATGCCGTTGGCGCCGCGGGCTCCAGTCGCTCCGGAGCCGGTTCCACTTCGCCCGCCGACTTCGGCCGTACCGCCTAGCCGGCCGGCGCCGGTCGCCTTGCCCGGACCGCCGGGTTGGTTGCCGCGTGGGGAAGTGCTGGCGCCGTTGCTTGCCCCCGGCGTGCTGCCGCCGATCTCCAGAGGACCGATCGGGTAGTCGCCGGCACTGCCGTAACTGGTTGGCTTGGCGGCAGGAAAGCTCGGGCCGTTGGCGCTACTCGTGGTGAATCCTGTTGGGCCGTCCACGCTAGTGCCCGGCGGGACGTATCCGGAGGTGTGGGTCCCGTCGTCACCGTGTGCTGCTGCCGGAACGTGGACCGACTGCTGCTGCTCATCGGAGTTGCCGTAGCGCTCCGCTGGTGGTGGCACCGCGGTCGATCCCGGCCGGTCCACCGATTGTTCAGGACCACGGGAAGGGCTTGGGATGACGACCTGCACGTGACGGTTCCGCTTGCCTTCGGCGTGGGTCTGGTCCTGCGCGGGTTGCAGGGCGTAGGCGCCGTCCGCTGAGTCGGGGACCTGGCCGTAGTCGATGGGCATCTGCTGGGCGTGGTCGTCGCTGGTTCCGGCGAAGCCCTGGTACACGGCATTGTTCTGCTGGATCGCCGCGTTGCGCTGGTTGACCTGGTCTTCGTTGTCGGTGTCCCACGGCGTGACTGTGTCCCAAAAGGACTTCGACGGCGCATCATCCGACACGTCGTGGAGCGAGTCGCGGGTCGAGGTGAAGGCGTGTGCCTGGTCGGTGAGGGTGTTCTGGCTGCCGTGCAAGGCAATCGACGCCGATATGGCCACGTCGGCGAGTGGGCGCAGCGATCCCCTTGCGGCATCTCCGCTCTGACCCGACCAGGCGTTCTCGAGACGGCCCACCACGGCCAGCGTGTCTGCCTCGATGCCCAGTTGTGCGTTCGCCTGCAGCGCACTGGCATTCTGCGCATGCCCGAGACTTTCCGTTCCTGGCCCGGCCTTCACCCGGCGCACCAGTTCGCCCGGCGGGATGATCTTGCCTTCGGCCTGCATCTGCTTCAGGTATGCGACGAATGCTTCAGTCGGCCCGAACCCCATCACGCGCCGCCCTTCAAAGTGGTGATCACCGCGTCGCTGATTCGTCGGGCGGAGTCGCAGGCGTCGGCTTGGCCGACCTTCGATCGGGAAATGGTGGCGTCCGCTTCGAAGGCGGCGTTGTCCGCAACGCCGACAGCGACACTGCACCGCCCAGTCGGGCGGTCGTCTTCCGGCCCATACGCCGTCACCGGATAACCCTGTACGGGATCCAGCTCCTTGAAGAACCCTTCGTTCTTCTTCGCGTAGACGGCGCGGAGGCCGTCCGGCCACGCGTACACGAACTGAACGCTGATGGAGGAGCCCCGGTCGAGGTTCGCCCAGTGACACATGTGCGCGAGCCCGGTGTCCTGGGCTTCGCCGGTTGCGGGAACACCCAGCAAGGTGGTGACCTGGCCGGGGGTCAGCGCCTGACACGGGTCCCCGTTCAAGGCTCCTGCCGGCAAGGGGCTCGCTATCTTGGGCGGCGCGGGATCTGAGGGCGTGACTCCTGGCCCGGATGACCACGGGGCGGCGCTCGGCGTGGCATGTCCAGGGTCGCTTGAGCATGCGGACAGCAGCATCGCGGATACGCTCAATCCTAGAACTGCCCAGCGGGTACGGATAACCATCAGATTGGCCCCTGGCCGGCCTGATTGACGGCGGTGCCGGCTTGCTGATCGGTCGTCTCGTGAATGCCGAGCGCCGCTCGCATCTTGTTGATGACAGTGCTGAGGTACGTGCTTTCCCGGACGAGGTGACCTCGGTAGAAGTCGCCGGACTTGTTGCTGGCGGCGGCGTTGCGCAGGGAAGCTGGATCCTGCCCTGGGGAGATGATGCTCCACATGGGTACTGCCGCGTCGAGTTGGGCATCGATCCGGGTCCGCAGCTTTTGAAGGTTTCCGAGTTCGGCGGTCATCGCTTCACGGCTCAGGCGGAAGCCTGCTGCAGCACCTGGTGTCGCACTGCCTCCGGGCTGGCTGCCGGGGGCGAAGAAGTCCGCGTCGCCGAGCGGTCTGCTCGGCGCCCCTGTCTGTTCAGTCATCTGCGTTCTCCCCGTTACGCCTGACTCGAACACTGCTTTCGGAACCGCGTGTCTCGCAAACGGGATAAATCCTATCGTTTTCGGATGCGGCGAGGAGAGGTATACGGGAGTGGAATATTCGTGATCGAGCGAGACGGTCATGGCGGCCTGGTTCAATGCGGTCTCCAAGGGGTTTCCGGGAGGGGAGGTTTTCGTCAAGGGCAGGACGAAATCCCGGTGAATTGGCTGTCACGGGAGGGTCTGTAGGCGCCATTCGAAAAGGCAAGGATGTCCTGCACTAGAGGTATACGTGTTTGCCATCCGTGACAACGTCGAAAGGGAATAGTCCGATCGGGGTGACTAAAGATCGGCAAACGGAGTAACGCCGGCGCCCGTCCAGGCTCGCTTTTCCTAACCGACGCTCAGGCCGGAGTGCCGCCGATGCGGGTTGTCAGGTCGGCGGCGGTGGTGGCGACTTCGGTGGCCAAGGTGGGGAAGGTTTCGCGGCAGGGGGTGTCGTCGGGGCAGAGGTGGCGCAGGGTCACGCTGATCGCCGCCATGGGACGGGCGCCGTGGTCGAAGACGGGGGCTGCGACTGAGGCGAAGCCGGCCGTGACGTGGCCGTCTTCGAGGGACCAGCCGAGGCGGCGTTCGGCGGCCAGGGTGCGGCGCAGGGCGGCCAGCGAATCCGGGCCGCGGGTGGTGCGGCGGACGAACGAAGCCGAGGACGGGAACAGCGCGCGGACGTGCGCGGCGGGCAGATGGCGCAGCATCGCGCGGCCCGACGCCGTCAGATGCGCCGGCAGCCGCACGCCGACGTCGGTGACCAGGGTTTCCGGGCGGGCCGGGCGTTCCTTGATCAGGTACAGGGACTCGTTGCCGTGCAGCACGCCCAGGTGCGCGGTGTGCCCGATGCGGTCCACCAGCTTGCGCAGCAACGGGCCCGCCAGGCGCTCCAGCGGGTCGTGGCGCAGGTAGGCCGAACCCAGCTCGAAGGCGGCGATGCCCAGGCCGTAACGGCGTTCCGCGGGGAGGTGGGCGACGAAGCCGGCCGCGGTCAGTTCGTTGAGCAGGTGGTACGTGGTCGAGCGGGGCAGGTGCAGGTCACGCGCGATGGCGGCGGCCGAGACCGGGCCCGCGTGGCCCGCGAGCAGCCGCAGCACGGCCAGACCGCTGCGGAGCGCGGGGACGTCCGAACTGCTCAACGGGGGCCTCCTTTCGTGCCGGACCAGGTCCGGCATCTCCCTGGTGGCCGGTGGCTCCGGTCCGGGTGACTGACGCTCGGCTGACCTGGGCCCGGCGCCGGCGCTGGTGGTTGTCAGCAGGTCCCGCCCGGCGCCGACGGAGTCCGACAGCTACGACCGAGTGCTAGTGACGCCCGGCAACCCGAGCCCGCCACCGGCGCGACTGGAGCCGATCGACGTGCACGAGAGGGACACTCGCACCACGCGTTGACGCACCAGCCACCGACGTTCCGGCGACTCGAGTCCGCCGTCGGCGCGAATGGAGCTGATCGACGTGTGCGAGAGGGACACGCGCCCTCGCGCCCTCGCGCCGACGCACCTCCCGCCGTCGCCCAGCAACCCAAGTCCGCCGTCGCCGCGAATGGAGCCGCTCGACGTGTGTGAGAGGGACACTCGCACCTCCCATCGACGCTCCGGCCACGCACTGTCTTGAATACCAGACACAACCACCCGACCGCGACTCCCGCCCCGCCGCCGATCGTTGTCCAATGGCCCCATGCCGGAACAAGTACTCCTGGGCCCGCAGCCGATGACCGCGGCGGACGTCGTCGACGTCGTCCGTGGCCATGCGACCGTCGGGCTCACCGACGCGGCCGGGAAGAACCTCGCCGCCACCCGCCAGCACATCGAGAACCTCGCGCACGCCACGACACCCACGTACGGCGTCTCGACGGGCTTCGGCGCGCTCGCGACGCGGCACATCCCGCTCGAGAGCCGCACGGCGCTGCAGCGCAGCCTGATCCGCTCGCACGCCGCGGGCGCCGGGCCGGCGGTGGAGCCCGAGGTGGTCCGCGCGCTCATGCTGCTGCGCCTGCGCACCCTCGCCAGCGGGTACACCGGCGTCCGCGCCGAGACCGCGCAAACGCTTGCGGCCCTGCTCAACGCCGACATCACCCCGATCGTCCACGAGTACGGCTCGCTCGGCTGCTCGGGCGACCTCGCGCCGCTCGCGGCCGTGGCGCTCGCGTTGATGGGCGAGGGCGAGGTCGTGCACGAGGGCCGGGCGAAACCGGCTGCGGAGGCGCTGGCGCAGGCCGGTATCGAGCCGGTTGTGCTCGCCGAAAAGGAGGGCCTCGCGCTCACCAACGGCACCGACGGCATGCTCGGCATGCTGCTGCTCGCCGCCGCCGACCTGCACGGGCTGCTGGACGTCGCGGACCTCACCGCGGCGATGAGCGTGGAGGCGCTGCTCGGCACCGACCGTGCCTTCGCCGCCGACCTGCAAGCCTTGCGCCCCCACCCCGGCCAGGCGACGTCCGCCGCGCGCATGTTCGCGGCGCTGCAGGGCTCGAAGATCGTCGAAAGCCACCGCGGGCCGGACTGCAACCGCGTCCAGGACGCCTACTCGCTGCGGTGCGCGCCACAGGTCCACGGCGCCGCGAGGGACACGCTCACGCACGCGGAACTCGTCGCGGACTGCGAGCTGCGGTCCGCTGTGGACAATCCGGTCGTGCTGGCCGACGGCCGGGTCGAGTCCAACGGCAACTTCCACGGCGCGCCCGTGGCGTACGTGCTGGACTTCCTGGCCATCCCGGTCGCCGACGTCGCCAGCATCGCCGAGCGCCGCACCGACCGGATGCTCGACAAGGCCCGTTCGCAGGGCCTGCCGCCGTTCCTGGCGAACGACCCCGGCGTCGACTCCGGCCACATGATCGCGCAGTACACGCAGGCCGCCGTGGTCAGCGAGCTCAAGCGGCTCGCGGTGCCGGCCTCGGTCGACTCGATCCCGAGCAGCGCCATGCAGGAGGACCACGTGTCCATGGGCTGGTCGGCGGCGCGCAAGCTGCGCAAGGCCGTCGACGGGCTCACCACCGTGCTGGCGATCGAGCTGCTCACGGCCGCCCGCGCGCTGGACTTCCGGGCGCCGCTGGCGCCCTCGCCGGTCACCGGCCGGGTCCGCGACCTGCTCCGCACCCAGGTCCAGGGCCCCGGCCCCGACCGCCACCTGGCGCCCGAGATCGCGGCCGCCGAAGAACTCGTGCGGTCGGGTGCCGTCCTGGCCGCCGCCGAACTGGAGGTCCGATGAGCACCGCCCGCACCGTCCGCGCCGCCCGCGGCACCACGCTCACCGCGAAGAGCTGGCAGACCGAGGCCGCGCTGCGCATGTTCCACAACAACCTCGACCCCGAGGTCGCCGAGCGGCCGGACGACCTGGTCGTCTACGGCGGCACCGGCAAAGCGGCCCGCAACTGGGCGAGCTTCGACGCGATCACCCGCGAGCTGACCGCGCTGGAGGTCGACGAGACGCTGCTGGTCCAGTCCGGCAAGCCGGTCGGCGTGTTCCGCACGCACGAGTGGGCGCCGCGGGTGCTGATCGCGAACTCGAACCTGGTGGGCGACTGGGCGACCTGGCCGGAGTTCCGGCGCCTGGAGCAGCAGGGCCTCACGATGTACGGCCAGATGACGGCCGGCTCGTGGATCTACATCGGCACGCAGGGCATCCTGCAGGGCACCTACGAGACGTTCGCCGCCGTCGCCAAGAAACTCGCTTTGAAGGGACACAGTGGCGGCACGCTGAAGGGCACGCTCACCGTCACCGCCGGGCTCGGCGGGATGGGTGGCGCGCAGCCGCTCGCCGTCACGATGAACGACGGCGTGGCGCTGGTGATCGAGTGCGACCCGCAGCGCGCGCACCGCCGGGTCGAGACCCGTTATCTCGACGAGGTGGCCGACAACCTCGACGACGCGATCCGCCGGGTCACCGCTGCCAAGAAGGAGCGGCGGGCGCTTTCGGTCGCCGTCGTCGGCAACGCCGCCGAGGTGCTGCCGGAGCTACTGCGCCGCGGGGTGGAGGTCGACATCGTCACCGACCAGACCTCGGCGCACGACCCGCTTTCCTACCTGCCCAAGGGCATCTCCGTGGACGACTGGGCGGACTACGCGGCCAAGAAGCCCGACGAGTTCACCGACCGCGCCCGCGAGTCGATGGCCGACCACGTGAACGCGATGCTCGGCTTCCTCGACGCCGGCGCCGAGGTCTTCGACTACGGCAACTCCCTGCGCGGCGAGGCGAAGCTGGGCGGCTGCGAGCGCGCGTTCGACTTCCCGGGCTTCGTGCCCGCGTACATCCGGCCGCTGTTCTGCGAGGGCAACGGCCCGTTCCGCTGGGCGGCGCTCTCCGGCGACCCCGAGGACATCGCGGCGACCGACCGCGCGATGCTGGAGTTGTTCCCGGAGAACGAATCCCTCGCGCGCTGGATCAAGCTGGCCGGCGAGCGCGTGGCGTTCCAGGGCCTGCCCGCGCGGATCTGCTGGCTCGGCTACGGCGAGCGGCACCTGGCCGGGCTGCGGTTCAACGAGATGGTGGCCAGCGGCGAGCTGAAGGCCCCCGTGGTGATCGGCCGCGACCACCTCGACTCCGGCAGCGTCGCCTCGCCGTACCGGGAGACCGAGGGCATGGCCGACGGCTCCGACGCGATCGCCGACTGGCCGTTGCTCAACGCGCTGGTCAACACGTCCTCGGGCGCCAGCTGGGTGTCCATCCACCACGGCGGCGGCGTCGGCATGGGCCGGTCGATCCACGCCGGGCAGGTGAGCGTGGCCGACGGCACGCCGCTCGCCGCGCAGAAGCTGGAGCGGGTGCTCACGAACGACCCGGGCATGGGCGTGATCCGGCACGTCGACGCCGGGTACGAGCGCGCGGCCGAGGTCGCCGACGAGCGCGGCGTCCGGGTGCCGATGCGGGACGAGCAGTGACCGCATCCGGGCTGCTGCGGGAAATCGCCGACATCGGCCGTGACGGCAAGCGCGGCGGCTACTCGCGCCACGCGTTCGACGCGCCGGAGCACGACCTGCGCACGTGGTTCGTGGAGCGGGCGCAGCGGCTCGGGCTGGACGTCGAGACCGACCGCAACGGCAACCTGTGGGCCTGGTGGGGCGCGCCGGGGCCGGGCGCGGTGGTTACCGGCAGCCATCTCGACTCGGTACCCGGGGGCGGCGCTTTCGACGGCCCGCTCGGGGTCACGAGTGCGCTGGCGGCGGTGGAGTCGTTGCAGCGCAAGGGGTTCCAGCCTGCCAAACCGTTCGCGGTGGTGGTGTTCGCCGAGGAGGAGGGCGGCCGGTTCGGCGTGCCTTGCCTCGGCTCGCGGCTGCTGACCGGGACGATCGACGCGGACAAGGCCCGCGGGCTGCGTGACCAGAACGGGGTCACTTTCGCGGAGGCGGCGATGAAGTCCGGCCTGGACGCCGATCGGCTGGGTGCTGACCCGGACCGGCTGGCGATGGTCGGGCGGTTCCTGGAGCTGCACGTCGAGCAGGGCCGCGGGCTGGTCGACCTCGGGCGGCCGGTGGCGGTCGGCAGCACCGTGATCGCGCACGGGCGGTGGCGGTTCTCCTTTGAGGGACAGGGAAACCACGCCGGGGCGACGCTGATCGCCGACCGCGCCGACCCGATGTTGCCCGCGGCCGAGACTGTGGTCGCCGTCCGGCGGCTGGCGCGGACGCACGCCGACGCGCGGGCCACCGTGGGACGGCTGGTTCCGACGCCCGGCGGCACCAATGTCATCGCGTCCACTGTGGACTTGTGGCTGGACGCGCGGGTGCCGGGCACTGGCACGCCCGAGCTGGTCGAGGAGATCCGGCGGGCGGCCGGGGTGGCGGCCGAGGCTGAAGGCTGCCGGCTGACGGTCACGCGCGAATCCTATTCGGACGACGTGGTGTTCGACGCGGGTCTGCGCCGTGACCTGGGCGCATGGCTCGGGGATCCGCCGGAGCTGCCCACCGGGGCGGGCCATGACGCGGCGATCCTGTCCGGGTTCGTCCCGGCCGGGATGCTGTATGTGCGCAACCCGACCGGGATCAGCCACTCGCCGGAGGAGTTCGCCGAGGTCGACGACGTCGAGGCCGGCGCGCGGGCGCTGGCCGAGGTGCTGGAGCGGCTGGCGGCATGAAGGCCTTCTGGTGTGAGCGAGCGTGGTTGCCCGGCGGGATCGCCGACGGGGTGCTGATCGAGGTGGCGGACGGCCGGATCACCGCGGTGACGCCGGACGCGCCGCGGGTCGGCACCATCCTCAATGGACTGACGCTGCCGGGGTTCGCGAACGGGCACTCCCACGCGTTCCACCGGGCGTTGCGCGGCCGGACGCACCACGAACGCGGCACGTTCTGGACCTGGCGGGTGCGCATGTACAACCTCGCCGCGCGGCTTGATCCGGATTCTTACTACCGGCTCGCGCGTGGCGTTTACGCTGAGATGGTGCTGGCCGGGTACACGAGCGTCGGCGAGTTCCACTACCTGCACCACGCGCCGGGCGGGAAGCCGTACGCGTCGCCGAACGCGATGGGTGAGGCGTTGCGCGAGGCCGCGCGCGAAGCCGGGATTCGCCTGACGCTGCTTGATACCTGTTACCTCGCGGGTGGCATCGGTGTGCCGCCGGACGAAGTGCAGCAACGGTTTTCCGACGGTTCCGCGGAACGGTGGGCGGAACGCGTCTCGGCACTCGAGGAAGACACTGGGTTCCGGGTGGGCGGCGCGATCCACTCGGTCCGCGCGGTGCCGGAGTACGACCTGCCCACGGTCGACAATGCTGTGCCGGAGAACCGTCCGCTGCACATCCACCTGTCCGAGCAGCGCGCGGAGAACGAGCAGTGCGAGGCGGCTTATGGCTGGACGCCGGCCGGGCTGCTGTGGGAATACGGCGTGCTGGACGAGCGGCTGACCGCCGTGCACGCCACGCACCTCACCGACCAGGACGTCAAGTGGCTCGGCGACGCGCGCGCCGGTGTGTGCTTCTGCCCGACCACCGAGCGGGACCTCGGCGATGGCATCGGCCCGGCCCGGGCGTTGCTGGACGCCGGCGCGCGGCTGGGTATCGGGAGTGACAGCAACGCCGTGGTCGACGCGTTCGAGGAGACCCGGGCACTCGAGCTGGACGACCGGCTGGCGAGTGAGCAGCGCGGCCGGTTCAGCGTCGAAGAGCTACTCGCGGCGGGCACCGACCACGCCGCGGTCGGCTGGCCCGAGGTGGGCCGGCTGGCGGTCGGCTCCGGGGCGGACCTGGTGACGGTGGCGATGGACTCGGTGCGCACGGCCGGGGCTGAGCCGTCCGGGGTGGTGTTCGCGGCCGGGGCCGCCGACGTGCGCAGCGTGGTGGTGGCGGGCCGCGAGGTGGTCCGCGACGGCGGGCACCTGCTGGTGGAGCGACCGGAGACCGTACTGGCCAAGGAGATCGAGGCGTTGTGGCAACTCTGATCACGGGTATCGGCGAGCTCACCACGAACGACGCCGAGCTGGGCAAACTGGCTGACGCCGCGCTGGTGCTGGACGGCGGGGTCGTCGCGTGGGCCGGGCCGGCCGGGCGCGCGCCGGCTGCGGACGAGCGCGTGGACGTCGAGGGGCGGGCGGTGCTGCCGGGGTGGGTGGACAGCCACACCCACCTGGTGTTCGCCGGTGACCGCACGGCCGAGTTCGAGGCGCGGATGGCCGGAAAGCCTTATACCGCAGGTGGAATCGCCGTCACGGTCGGCGCGACGCGGGCCGCTTCCGACGAGGAGCTGACCCGGAATCTGAGTCGACATGTCGATGAGGCGGCCGCGCAGGGCACGACCTGCCTGGAGACCAAGACCGGGTACGGGCTGACGGTCGCCGACGAGGCTCGCTCGGCGCGGATCGCGGCGGCAGTGGCCGACGAGGTCACGTACCTCGGCGCGCACCTCGTGCCGCCGGGCGCCGACGCGGAGTCCTATGTGGACTTGGTCTGCGGTGAGATGCTGGACGCGGTGGCGGACCACGTGCGGTGGGCGGACGTGTTCTGCGAGGCCGGGGCGTTCGACGAGGCGCAGTCGGCGCGGGTGCTCAAGGCGGCGGCCGGGCGCGGGCTCGGCCTGCGGGTGCACGGCAACCAGCTCGGCGAGGGCGCGGGCGTGCGGCTGGCGGTGGAGCACGGCGCGGCGAGCGTGGACCACTGCACGTACCTGAGTGACGAGGATGTGGCGGCCCTCGCGGCGTCCGACACCGTCGCGACGCTGCTGCCAGCTTGCGACCTCTCGACCCGCCAGTCCCTCGCCCCGGCGCGGCGGCTGCTGGACGCGGGGGCGACGGTGGCGCTGGCCAGCAACGCCAACCCCGGCAGCTCGTACACGACGTCGATGGCTTTTTGTGTCGCCACGGCAGTTCTGCAGATGCGGATGACCATCGACGAGGCGGTGTGGGCGGCCACCGCGGGCGGGGCGCGGGCCCTGCGGCGTGACGATGTGGGTGTGCTGAGGCCGGGCGCGCGGGCGGACGTGCACGTGCTGGACGCGCCGTCGGTCACCCACCTGGCGTACCGGCCGGGAGTTCCGCTGACGTACGGAGTCTGGCGGCGGGGTGACCGAATCCGCTAGCCTGGCCTCGGAGGACGCGCGAAGACACAGTCCGGTATGGGTTAGTCCGGACGATTCGCCCGGCATCTCGCGGCGCTAGGACACGGCTCGCGTGAACCCTGTGCGTCCCTTTCCAGTCGATACGTCTGTGAGGGGACTTCGCCATGTCTGTGCCGAGTAATCGTGCTGTGCCCGAAGACGGGGTTGTCGTGATCGGGGCCGGGATCGGGGGACTGTGCCTCGCCCAGGGATTGCGGCGGGCCGGAATCCCTTGCGCCGTCTACGAACGGGACGCGTCACCGGAGGCCCGGCGGCAGGGCTACCGGCTGCACATCGACGGGGCGGGCACCGACGCGTTGCGGGAAGTGCTGCCGGACGAGCTGTACGAACGGTTCCTGGACACCTCGTTGCGGCCCAAGCCGACCGTCCCGCTGTTCGACGAGCAGCTGGTGCTGCAGTCCGTGCGGGAGTTCCCGGACCCGGGGTTCAACGTCAACCGCATGACGTTGCGGCGCATCCTGCTGAGCGGGCTCGGCGACGTGCGCTTCGGGAAACGGCTCACCCACTACGAAAACGACGCCGACGGGGTCACCGCGCACTTCGCGGACGGGACCTCCGCGCGTGGCCGGGTGCTCGTCGGCGCGGACGGGGTGAACTCGCCGGTCCGGCGCCGGCTTTTGCCACACGCGCGGATCGCGGACACCGGGCTGCGGCAGCTGTACGGCAAGATCCCGTTGGACGACGAGGCTCGGCGGCTGTTCGACGACGAGATGCACGCCGTGTTCAGCATGATCGTGGGGCCCGGGCACACGATGGTCGGCGTGGCGCCGGTGGCGCACCCGGAGCCGTTCATGACCTGCTCGGTCGGCCTGCGGCGGGAAGCGATCGGGCTGTCCGAAGCGGAACTGGCCGGGCTCTCCGGCGCGCAGTTGCAGGAACTCGCGCTGAAACTCGTCGGCGGATGGCATCCGCGGGTGCGGGCGATGGTCTCCCGCTGGGCGCTGGAAACCGTGTTCCCGCTGGTGATCCGGACGAGCGTGCCGTTCTCGCCGTGGGATTCCGGCCGGGTGACGCTGCTCGGGGACGCGGTGCACGCGATGAGCCCGGCGGCCGGGTCCGGGGCGAACTGCGCGCTACGGGATGGGGCCGCGTTGGCGGCGGCCTTGGGCGCGGGGCCGGACGCGGCCGTCGCCGGTGGCGCGATCGCCGCGTACGAGGAGGCCATGCTGGCCAGTGGGTTCGCCGCGGTGCGCGAGTCCGCGGCGAACGGCCACCAGTTCCTCGGCCAGGATCCGCTCCCGGTCTGAGCTAGGCCGAGTAAGCCGCCAAGTGGTTCAGCACCAAGGGAATCACCCGGTCCGGCGCCTCCTCCGGCAGCCAGTGGCTCGCGTCCTCCAGGATTTCGAACTGGTACGGGCCCTCGATCAGTTCGCGGGTGCCGGTGGCGGCGCCGCGGCCCAGCTTGCTGTCCTGGCCGCCCCAGACGTAGAGCGTCGGGACGGTGATGGGGCCGGCCGGGACGGTGAACGCGTCGTCAGTGGCGCCGCGGTACCAGTTGAGCGTGGCGGTGAGGGCGCCCGGCTCGGTGAGGCGCCGGACGTTGCGCTCGACCTGCGCTTCCGGGATACGGCCGGCGTACGCGGCGCGCAGGCGGGCGGCGTCGTCGGCCAGCAGGGACGCCTCGGCGACGCCGCCGGGGGCCCGGAAGAAGCGGACGTAGTCGAGGTTGTGGTTCTGCTCCTCGTCGGACTGCGCGGACCGTTGCAGCGCCACGGGATGCGGCGTCGCGAGGACCGAGAGCGAACGGAGGCGCTCCGGGTGACGGGAGGCGAGCACCCACGCGACCATGCCGCCCCAGTCGTGGGCGACCAGGTGGAAGCGGCCGCCGCCCAGGGCATCCACAAAGGACAGTGCGTCCGCGGCCAGGTGGTCGATCGAGTACGACTCGACGCCGGACGGGCGGGCCTCGCGGGCGTAACCCCGCTGGTCCACGGCCACGGCGTGCCAGCCGGCGTCGCCGAGCGCGCGCAGCTCGGCCGTCCAGGAATCGGCGAACTCGGGCCAGCCGTGCAGCAGCAGGACCAGCTCGCCGGTTTCCGGGCCGGCGGCCAGCGCGGTGTGCCGGTGTTCGCCGACCTCGAGCGTCAGCTCTCGCAGGTCACTCACCGGCGAGCCCCCGCCCGGGCAGCCACGGGACGGCGACGCGGTGCGTTTCGTCCAGGACTTCCTGCAGTTCGACGACGTTGCCGTCGGGGTCGCGGCCGTACGTGGTGCGCACGTTCGGCGCGACCAGCTGCGGCGGGCAGTGGAACGTCATGCCCGCGGCGACCAGGCGTTCGTACTCGGCGTCCAGGTCGGTGACGTCGAAGCACAGGTGCGTCAGGCCGGGGTCGCAGACGCGGCGCGCGGGGTCGCCGGGGCCGGGCTCGGGGCTGGCGTACTCGAACAGCTCGATGTACGCGTTTCCCTTGCGCAGCATGACACTGTGCGCGGAGCAGTCGTGCAATGCGGTGATCTGGTCCGCGACGTCGGTGCCGACCTGCCAGCCCCAGTCGCTGATCACCTCGCAGCCGAACAGGTCGACGTAGAACGCCGAAGTGCGTTTGATGTCGAGCGTCGCGATGGCGAGGTGGTGGATGCCGCGGATCATCGGGCGGCCCCGCCTTCGACGAGCGTGCGGACGCCGGCCAGCCAGGCCTCGTGGTCGGTGGCGCGCAAGACCATGCGCTCGGCGACGTCCTTGTGCGGCAGGATCAGCAGCCGCTCGGCGCGCATGCCCTCGACCACGGCCTCGGCGACGTCGGCGGGCTGCAGCACCCCCGCGGCGGCGACCACTTCGGACGCCCCGTCGGACTGGCCCATGGCCTCGTCGAGCAGCCGCGTCTGCACGGCCTGCGGGCAGACGCAGGAAACGCGGATGCCGAGGTGGTGGTACGTCATCGAAAGCCATTCGGCCACCGACACCGCGGCGTGCTTGGTGACCGTGTACGCCATCGCGGACGGCTGGATCAGCAGGCCCGCGGCGGACGAGGTGTTCACCAGATAACCGCCGCCGGCCTCGGTCATCCGCGGCACGAGAATGCGCGACGCCCACACGTGCGACATCACGTGGATGCGCCAGAGCCGGTCCCATTCGCGGTCGGGGGTCTCCGGCCCGGCGGCGGGACCGCCGACGCCGGCGTTGGAGAAGTAGACGTCGATCGGGCCGTTGGCCTCGGTGGCGAAGTCGATCAGGCCGGCCACGTCCGACTCGAGCCCGGCGTCGAACTTCCTCGCGGTGGCGCCGAATTCCGCGGCGACCGCGCGGGCCCCTTCGAGGTCGGCGTCGGCCACGACGATCGCGCGGGCGCCCTCCTGCGTGAACCGTTCGACCAGCGCGCGGCCGATCCCGCCGGCGCCGCCGGTGATGACGATGTGCTTCCCATGCAGTTCCACGGGCTCACACTAAGCCGGAAAGATCAAGGAATTCCAGGGAAGCCCGACTCGCGCAATCCCGTCAATCCGAACATTCCGTACAGCGCGAAAAAGTGGTTCACCCAGAGTTCAGTAACTCGACATTCCGGCGGGATCGGGGGTCCCCCGATCGTGAGTAGCGTCGAAACGGCACTTCGGCCGAAGATGGAGAGCGCGCATGGACTTTTCCCTGATCGTCTTGGTGGTGGTCGTGGCGGCACTCGCCTTCGACTTCACCAACGGGTTCCACGACACCGCGAACGCGATGGCGACGTCGATCGCCACGGGGGCGCTGAAGCCGAAGGTCGCGGTCGGCATCTCCGCGGTGTTGAACCTGGTCGGTGCGTTCCTGTCGATCGAGGTCGCGAAGACGATCTCCGGCGGCATCGTCGACGACACGAAGGTGACCCCGGTGGTGATCTTCGCCGGGCTGATCGGGGCGATCATCTGGAACCTGGTCACGTGGCTGGTCGGGCTCCCGTCGAGTTCCTCGCACGCGCTGTTCGGCGGGCTGATCGGCGCGACCTGGATCGCCTCCGGCGCCGACGCCGTGCACTTCGGCAAGGTGGTCGAGAAGGTGCTGATCCCCGCGGTCGCGTCGCCGATCGTGGCGGGCATCGTGGCGCTGGTCGGCACGTTCCTCACCTACCGCATCACGCAGAAGTCGCGGGAGAACGTGGTGGGCAAGGGCTTCAAGACCGGCCAGGTGCTCTCGGCCAGCCTGGTCTCGCTCGCGCACGGGACCAACGACGCGCAGAAGACGATGGGCGTGATCACGCTGGCGCTGATCGCCGGCGGCACGCTCGCGCCCGGCTCGAACCCGCCGTTGTGGGTCATCGTGGCCTGCGGCCTGGCGATCGCGGCCGGCACCTACCTCGGCGGCTGGCGGATCATCCAGACGATGGGCAAGAAGCTCACCGAGATCCAGACGCCGCAGGGCTTCGCGGCGGAGACCAGCTCGGCGGCGGTCATCCTGGCCTCCTCACACCTGGGCTTCGCGCTGTCGACCACGCACGTGACCTCGGGCGGCATCATCGGCTCCGGCCTCGGCCGCAAGCTCGCCGAGGTCCGCTGGGGCGTCGCGGGCAAGATGGCCATCGCCTGGGTGCTGACCCTGCCGGCCGCGGCCATCGTGGGCGCGCTCGCCGCGGTCATCTCGACCCAGGGCAGCTGGGGCACGGTGCTGGTCGGCGGTGTCGGCGTGATCCTCGCGCTGGGCATCTGGCTCGCCTCGCGGCGCAACCCGGTGACGGCCGAGACCATCAATGAGCCGGAGGCCGTCGAGGCCGCCCCGGTCGCGGCCTGAGGGAGCGAGCATGAACATCAACTGGGGCGCGCTCGGCGAGGTCTTCGTCGTCGCGCTGGTCGCCGCCGTAGTCCTGACCACGCTGTTCGCCTACGGCATCCGCGGGCTGTCCGAGCGCGAGACGGCGAAGGAACAAGGCGGCACAGGCACCATGCAGCTGACCGGCTCGGTCGTCTGCTTCGCCGTCTGCGCGGCGGTGGTCGCCTACGGGATCTACCTCATCGTGGCCTGAGCGCGGGCGCGCAGGCTTTCCGGCAGCTCGCCGAGCAGCGGAAGGACCGCGGCCCGGCGGGTTTCGCCGAGATGGGACAGCACGTCGAGGGCGGGCTCCCACAGCGTCTCGTCACCCGCGGCCGCGCGGAGCAGGCCGGGCAGCCGGCCTTCGGGCAGCAGGCCCATCACGTGGTCGATGCGTGATTTGTCGTCGAGGACGTACGCGGTGCGCAACAGCGCTTCGTCGGACAGCAGGGCCAGACTGCGCCGCACGGTCGGGTCCGGCAGGTGCCCGACGAACCGGCCCAGGGTGATCCAGTCGTCCCGCTGCGCCAGCTCCCGCGCGACTGCCAGCACGGTGTCGAGCGGGATGCGCGTGATGATCGCGGTCGCGCGCCGCGGGTCCAGCTCGGCCGCCACCTCGGCCAGGAACTTCGGCGGCAGCCGCTTCGCGACGTCGACGCCGCGGGAGACGTCGACCAGCCCGGCGATCCGCGCGCACAGCAGTGGCCCGAACACCTTCTCCGCGATCTTCGCGATCAGCGGCGCGGGCAGCAGACGGCTGGCCAGCGCCATCCGCTCCAGCACTACGAGGTTCGCGTCGAACAGCGTGGTGGTCGCCTGCTCGCGGAACAGCTGCAGGTCGGCGATGTCCACTTCGGCCAGGTAGGCCAGCCGCTCGGGCTCGACGCCGAGCACCCGCGCGAGCTTGAGGATCTCCGGGTTCACAGCCCGACCACCTTGCGCACGGCCCCGCGCAGCAGCGCCGGCACGTACCGAAGGCCTTCCTCGCCCGCCTCGCCGAGCGCCTTGGCCTGCCGGTGCCGGGCGTCGCGCAGGGCCTCGGCGAGGTCGCGCTTGTGCTCCTCGGGCAGGGCTTCGATGCCTTCGGGGAGTGGGCCGCCGAGTTGCTCGGCGAGGGTGCGCTCGGCCATGGTCACCCATCATGCCCCAGAGCCGCGGTGGCGCAGGGCGAGCGGTGTTGACTTTCGGCAGTGGTGACGCCGGCTGCCGCGCTTGTAGCGTCTGAGACATGAAAGAGGCGGCATGAAGGAGGCGGTCAAGCGCAGGTGGCGGGTGACGCTGGACGTCACGGTCTGGCTGCTGCTCTCGCTGCTCGTGGTGATCGACGCCTCGAACAACCCGAACCGCTGGGAGCTGGCCGGCGGGCTGGTGGCGGTCGCGGTGGCGACCGTGACCCTGCGCCGGTACCCGGCGTTCGCGCTCGCTGTGACCATGGCGACGGCAGTGGTGGTGGCCATCGGATGGGGCGGGCGGGTGGCCGTTTGGGAATTTTTCCTCATGCTGACCATGGCCTACCGCGCGGGCCTGCGGATGACACGCGTGTGGCCGCTGGTCCTGGAGTGCGGCGCGATCGTGCTGGCCGGACTGCCGGTGGCGCTGCTGGTCCCGAGCGCCGGGCTGCAGGCCTGGGGCGGGATGCTCGGGGTGCTGGCGTTCGCGGCCGTCGCGCCGTGGCTGCTCGCCCGGTTCGTGCGGACGCGGGGGCAGCTTTCGCGCGCGGGCTGGCAGCTCGCGGCGGAGATGGAGAGCCGGCAGCGCCTCGTCGCCGATCAGGCCCGGCTGCGGGAGCGCGCGCGGATCGCCAGCGACATGCACGATTCGCTGGGCCACGAGCTGAGCCTGATCGCCGTGCGGGCCGCCGCGCTGGAGGTGGCCGGCGGGCTGGACGAGCCGCAGCGCACCGCCGCGGGGGAACTGCGGGGCAGCGCGGCGACGGCGACCGAGCGGCTGCGCGAGATCATTGGCGTGCTGCGCGAGGACGCGGCGCCGGTGGAGCCGGTGCAGGGCGACTTGCGCGAGCTGGTCGAGCGGGCGCGCGCGTCAGGCCTGCTGATCGAGTCGCAAGTGGACGATCTGGTGGACGCGCCACCGATGGTGGCGCGCGCGGCGTACCGCGTGTTGCAGGAGGCGCTGACGAACGTCGCGAAGCACGCGCCGGGCGCCGCCGTGACGGTGCGGGTGCTGAGTTCGGCGGAGAGCACGGAGGTCCGGGTCCTGAACGCGGCGCCGCCCGCGGGCCCGCTGCCCGGCAGTTCGGGACGGCGGGGGCTGATCGGCCTGCGCGAGCGCGTGCGGCTGGTCGGCGGCACGCTGGACGCCGGCCCGCGGACCGGTGAGCTGGGCGGGTTCGAGCTGGTGGCGCGGCTGCCGCACGACGCGGCGCCGGTCGAGGAGACGCCGGAGAGCCGGGACGCCGCCGAGGCCGTGGTCGGGCAGTCGACGGCCGCGCGGGAGCTGGAGCTGGCGCGCCGGGACGTGCGGCGCAGCCTGGTGCAGGCGATCGTGATCCCGTTGACCATGTTCGGCATCGTGATCGGCGGGGCCGGGGTGACGTTCCTGGTGCAGTGGTCGGATTCCGTGCTGTCCGACGGTGCCTACCAGCAGCTGCGGATCGGGGCGGACCGGGCGTCGTTCGCCGGGCTGCTGCCTGCGCACCAGCGGATCGCGCGCCCGCAGGACCGCGAACCGCCGATCCCGCCGGGCGCGAACTGCGAGTACTACGGCACCGGCCGCAGCTGGACGAACCCCGACTATGCGGTCTACCGGCTGTGCTTTGTGGACGGACGGCTGGCCGAGAAGGACTACTACAGTGAGGATCAACGGTGACCAGGGTGCTGCTGGCCGACGACGAGGCCATGATCCGCGCGGGCGTCGCCGCGATCCTCGCCACGGGTGAGGGCATCGAGGTGGTGGCCGAGGTGGGTGACGGGCGCGCGGCCGTCGAGCAGGCGCTGGCGACCCGGCCCGACGTCGTGCTGCTCGACATCCGGATGCCGGTGCTCGACGGCCTCGCCGCGGCCGAGGAGATCCGCCGCCTGCTCCCGGAAACCGGCGTGATCATGCTGACCACCTTCGGCGAGGACGCCTACATCGAACGCGCGCTCGGCCTGGGCGCGAGCGGTTTCCTGTTGAAGGCGGGGGATCCCCGGGAGCTGCTGGCGGGGATCCGGGCCGTGGCGGACGGGGCGGCGTTCCTCTCACCGAAGGTGGCGCACCGCGTCATCTCACGGCTTTCCGGCGGGCAGCTCAGCCGCGGTGTCGCCGCGCGGGAACGGATCGAGGCGCTGACCGCGCGCGAGCGTGAAGTGCTGACGCTGCTCGGCGGCGGACTGTCCAATGCGGACATCGCCGCGCGGATGTACGTGGTGGAGGGCACGGTGAAGGCCCACGTGAGCACGATCCTGACCCGGCTGGGTGTGCGCAACCGGGTTCAGGCCGCGATCACGGCCTACGAAGCGGGGTTGGTGGGCGGCGAGGCGTGAGGCTGGGCGGTGACCACGCGTTCAGGTCGCCGCCGATCCGTGCGGTCACCGAACTCGGGGCCAGGCGCAGCAGGCTGTTGCGGACGGCCACCGCCGCGCGGTTGCGCAGCAGCGGACCGGCGGCGCCGGCGCGGATGGAGGCTTTCGCGACCTGCTGGCTGCGCGGACGGCGTTCCGCGTCGTAGCGGGCCAGCGCCGCCGACACCGTGTCCGAAGTGGACATCGCGGCGGCCAGGACCACGGCGTCCTCGATCGCCTGGCAGCCGCCCTGGCCGAGGAACGGTGGCATGGCGTGCGCGGCGTCGCCGAGCAGCGCCACCCGGCCGCGGGTGTAGGAGGGCAGCGGCGTGGCCAGCTGGAACACGTCGTGGTGCAGGATTTCCGGCGTCGACGCGATCAGCTCCGGGACCGGGGCGTGCCAGCCGTCGCAGACCGAGGCCAGGTGGGCGCGCACGTCCGCGTGCCGGATGCCTTCGGGGACGGCCTCGGCGACCCACCAGTACACGCGGCCGTCGTGCAACGGCAGCACGCCGACCTCGGTGCCGCGCGCCCACGTTGTGCTCAGGCGCGGCGTTTCCGGCAGCTTGACAACGCCGCGGAACGCCGTGCCGCCGCTGTAAGCCAGCCTTGAGGACGGCCAGAACGCTTGCCGGATCGGGCTGTTGATGCCGTCGGCGGCGACCACGAGGTCCGCGTGCACTTCCCCGTCGCTGTGGCGGACGAGGCCGTCCGGCGAAACGGACGTGACGGTGACCCCGGCGCGCAGGCTCGACGCGGGCAGCTCGGCACACAGCGCGTCGATCAGGTCGGCGCGGTGGACCACGCCGAGCGGGAGGCCGTAACGGCGTTCGAACGCCGCCGCGTCCCAGCGCGCGAGCCGCCGCCCGCTCGCGGTGAGCAGCCCGCCGTCGTGCTGCGGGGCCGACGGCGGGTGCACGCCCAGCTCGGCCAGTGCGCGCTGAGCGTTGGGCCACAACGAGATTCCGGCGCCGATCGCGTCGAACGCGGCGGCGCGCTCGTACACGGTGACCCGCCAGCCGACGCGGTGCAGCCCGATCGCCGCGCTCAGCCCGCCGATGCCGCCGCCGACCACCACGGCGTGCCGTTGTGCCATGACGTCCTCCTCTACAGATGTAGTGGACTCTACACCTGTAGAGTGGCGGGGTGGAGCGAATCGGGACGATCGGGGACGCGGCCATCGAGGTGATCGCGGCCGAGGGCATGCGCGGGCTGACGCACCGAGCCGTCGACCGGGCCGCGGGCCTGCCCGTCGGCTCCACCTCGTACTACGCGCGCACACGGGCCGCGCTGCTGGAGCTGGCCATCACGCGGATGGTCGAGCTGGACAGTGTTGAATTGGACACCGCCGAACTGGAGCCGCCGGCGGGGGGAATGGCGGAATTCCTCGCCGCGACAGTCCACTTGGCGATCACCGAGGGGCGCACGCGGATGCTCGCGCGGTACGAGTTCGCGCTGGAGGCCGTGCGCCGCCCGGAACTGCGTGCTGCGTACGACCGCGGTGGCCTGCTGCTGCGCCGTCGTTGCGCGGAGATCCTCGAGGCCGCGGGCTCCCCGGCGCCGGAGCGGCACACGCGCGTCCTGATCGGCTGGCTGGACGGGTCGATCTTCGACGCGCTGGCGGGCACCGGCTCGCTCGCCCCGCCCGGCCTCGACGAGCTGACCTCAAGCGCCCACGAACTGCTGGCTGCCCTTGGCCTGCCTCGCCCCCGGAACTCCTGAGCACGCTCTGAAGGCCACCATGAGGGTCGGATATGCCCTCATGGTGGCCTTCAGGGCACCAGCGCGGGTAGGGCTTCAGGCGTCGCGGCGTTTCAGGACCGCGGTGCCGGCCAGCAGCCCGGCCACCGCCCAGAGCAGGCAGATCACCACACCCACCCAGGCGCTGTACGGGGGCGGGCCGCCGAACAGCGGGTTCTCCGTGCCGGGCGCCGTCATCGTGTTGAGGCCGCCGAACGCGGGGAAGTAGTTCATGATCCCCTGCGAGACGTACGAGGAAAGCAGCAACGGCAACGGCAGCAGCAGCACCATCACCGTCACGACGGTCCCCACCGCGCTGCGCAGCGCGAACCCGATGCCGAGGCAGAGCACCCCGAGCAACGCGAAGTACGCGCCCATCCCGGCCGCCGTGAGCAGGGCCGTGGTGAAGGACGTCGGCAGCCCGTGGCTCCCCATCAGCAGCCCCGACACGCCCATCCCGGCCAGCGCGACCACCACGCCGTAGCCGAACAGCACCGGCACCAGCACCGCGGTCTTCGCCGCCGGGACGTGGTGGCGGACCGGCACCCACTGCAGCGTCGAACGGATCCCGCCGTTCGCGTACTCGCTGGTGACGAACAGCGTCGCCACCGCGATCACGAAGAACTCGGTCAGGTAGATCGCCCCGGCCGCCGCCATGCTGTGCGCGCCTTCCGGCCGGCTGTCACCGACCCGCTGCGAAAGGCCGGAAATGCCGCTGTACAACAGCATCATCAGCAGCCCGCCGGACAGGCACCACCAGGTGGCGCGCACGGACCAGAGCTTGGTCCACTCCGAAGCGACCGCGCCGCTGATGCCCCCGCCCCGCACTGCTTCCGTCGTGGTCATGCCGTCACCCCGTATTCGACCGACGAAGCGGTCAGCTCCATGTACGCCTGTTCCAGCGACGCCGTCCGCTCGGCCAGGCCGTGCAGCCGGACGCCGAGTTCGTGCGCGAGGTCGCCCACCTGGCCGACGGAGACGCCGTCCACCAGCAGTTCGCCGGGCTCTCCGGCCCGCGCGGCCGGGCCGAGGCGCCGGGCCAGCGCTTCGAGCTCCGCGGGCACGGGCACCTGCACGGAGACGAAACTGGTGGAGTTGCCGGCGATGAACTCGTCGACCGGCGCGTCGGCGAGCAGCTTTCCCTTGCCGATCACCACGAGCCGGCTCGCGGTCAGCTGCATCTCGCTCATCAGGTGGCTGGACACGAACACGGTCCGGCCCTCGTCGGCGAGCGAGCGCATCAGCTGGCGCACCCAGCGCACGCCGTCCGGGTCGAGCCCGTTCACCGGCTCGTCGAACATCAGCACCCCCGGATCGCCCAGCAGCGCGCCCGCGACCCCCAGCCGCTGGCCCATGCCGAGCGAGAACTGCCCGACGCGTTTGCCCGCGACTTCGGTGAGCCCGACGGTGGCGAGCACCTCCTCGACGCGCTTCACCGGGATTCCGTTGCTGCGCGCCATCGCGGTCAGGTGCTTGCCCGCGCTGCGGCCCGGGTGCAGCGACTTGGCGTCGAGCAGCGCACCGACCTCCCGCAGCGGGTGTCGCAGCTCGGCGTACGGCTTGCCGCCCACCAGCACGTCGCCGGCGGTCGGCCGGTCCAGCCCGATCACCATCCGCATGGTGGTCGACTTCCCCGAGCCGTTCGGCCCGAGGAACCCCGTGACGGCGCCCGGCGCGACGACAAACGTCAGCGCGTCCACCACCGTCTTGTCCCCGTAGCGCTTCGTCAAACCTCGAAGCGTGATCATGTTTTTCCTCCTCGATCCCCGTCTGCGATCGAGTCTGCGGCTCGCGGTGCCCCGTGGGCATCGGCCGAGCGGCCCGGGCCACCCCCGACTTTCGGCAGGGGGCGGCTCAGCGGGCGCGGCGCGTGGTGTGCCGCGTCGGGGCGGCGGTGGCGGGGTCCTCCGGCCACGGGTGCTTCGGGTAACGGCCGCGCAGGTCAGCCCGGACGGCCGCGTAACCGTTGTGCCAGAAGGATTCCAGGTCCGCGGTCACGGCGGCGGGCCGGCCGGCGGGGGAGAGCAGGTGCAGCAGCACCGGGACCCGGCCGTCGGCGATTTTCGGGGTCTCGCGCCAGCCGAAGGTCTCCTGCAGTTTCACTGCGAGCACCGGCTGGTCGCCGCTGTAGTCGACGCGGAGGTGGGAGCCCGACGGGACCTCCAGCCGGTCCGGCGCCAGCTCGTCGAGGCGGGCGGCGTCGGGCCAGGGGAGCAGGCCGCGCAGGGCCGCGCCCGCGTCGAGATTGGCGAGGTCCGCGCGGCGGCGGGCGCGGGAGACGTCGAGCCAGGTGTCCAGAGTGGACAGCAGGGCCGGATCGCCGACGTCGGGCCACGGCTCGCCCAGAACGCGGTGGAGGAACGCCATTCGCTCGCGCAGCCGGGCGCCGTCGGCAGTCCAGCGGAGCAGGCCGAGGCCCTCGTCGCGCAGGCCGGTCAGCAGCGCCTCGCGCACGAGATTCGGGTCCGGGGAGCGCAACGGCTTGGACGACAGCGTGATCGCGCCCAGCTTCCGGACGTGCCGGGCCACCACGTCGCCGTCCCAGGCCACTTCGTCCACTTCGGACACCAGGTTCGGCGCCGCCCGGACGGCCAGCGGCTCGTCGGCCGCCGCGGCGAGCCGGATCGTGCCGTGGACCCGCCCGGGATCCCGCGTGGCCTCCCCGACAGCGAGCCATTCGACGTCGCCCAGCCCGGCCCCGGTGGGCAGCTCGGCCGCGGTGCCGCCGGCCATCAGGTACACCGGCGCGGTGCCGGAACGCCGTCGCGCCAGCCGTTCCGGGTGCGCGAGGGCGACGACCAGGGCCGCGTCGGGTTTCCCACGTTCGGGGCCACGCACGAGTCCGGCCAGCCGTCGGGACTCCGTTTTCCAGCGCCGGGCGCCCTCGTCGGTCGCGGACCGCAGCCTTCGCAGCTCGGCTTCGACGTCGGTGAGCGTCGCGCCCGCGTCCAGCAGGGCGACTACCTCGGCGGCGAAGCGCGGCCCTGTTTCCGCGGCGCCGTCGAGCAGGGCGCGCGCCAGCCGCGGGTGCAGGCCGAGGTCGGCCATCCGGCGGCCGCGGGCGGTGACCTCACCGTCGGCAGTCGTCGCGCCCAGCATCAGGAGCAAACTGCGTGCCACGGCGAGCGCGCCTTCACCGGGCGGGTCCCACCAGGACAGGGCGCTGCCGTCCGGAGTGGACCAGCAGGCCAGCTCCAGCGCGAACCGCGCCAGCTCGGCCGTGCGGATCTCCGGCTCGGGGTACGCGGGCAGAGTCGCCTGTTCGTGCTCCGCCCAGCAGCGGTACGCGCGGCCCGGCGCCTCGCGGCCCGCACGGCCGGCGCGCTGCTCGGCCACAGCCGCCGACACCCGCACCGTCGCCAGGCCCGGCAGGCCGCGCCGGTGATCGACGCGGGGGACCCGCGCGAGCCCGGAGTCCACCACGGCGCGCACACCCGGCACGGTCAGGCTCGACTCCGCGACCGCCGTCGACAACACCACGCGACGCCGTTCTCGCGGTCGCAGCGCGTCGTCCTGACGGGCGGGGGAGAGACGCCCGTGCAGCGGCAGGACATCGGCATCCAGTGTGGACAGCAGGTTCGAGGTGCGCGCGATCTCCCCGGCGCCGGGGAGGAACGCGAGTACGTCACCGTCCCCTTCGGACAGTGCGCGCCGGACCGCGCCGGCCACCGCCGCCTCGGGCCGCTCACCACGAGCGGGCGCGCGGTACGAGAGCGTCACCGGATACGTGCGGGCCTCGGCCGTCACCACCGGCGCGTCGCCCAGCAGCTCGGCGAGCCGCCCGGCCGCGACGGTCGCGGAGGTCGCCAGCAGCCGCAGGTCGTCGCGCAGGCCCGCGCGGACGTCGAGGAGCAGGGCGAGCAGCAGGTCGGCGTCGAGGTGGCGTTCGTGGCACTCGTCCAGGAGCACCGTCGACACCCCGGGCAGCTCCGGGTCGTTCTGCACCCGCCGGACGAGCAGGCCCGACGTGACCACCTCGATCCGCGTGCGCGACGAAACCTTCCGATCGCCGCGCACCGCGTACCCCACCGTCTCGCCGACCGGCTCGCCCAGCAGCCCGGCCATCCGCGTGGCCGCGGCCCGGGCGGCCAGCCGGCGCGGCTCGGCCACGACGACCCGGCCGGGTGAACCGGCGAGCGCGAGCGGCACCAGCGTCGTCTTGCCCGTGCCCGGCGGCGCCACGAGGACCGCGGTGCCGTGGGCGTCGAGCGCGGCCAGGAGCGAGCGGAGCACCGCGCGGACGGGCAGGTCCGGAAGCTGTTCGGGAGGCGGGATCGTCACCGCTCGGTGACCTGCGGGGGCGGTGGCAGCGGGTAGTTCGACGGGCCGATGTTGGCCTGCAGCGACTTCAGCCACGCGCCGCTGGAGATCATGTCGCTGATGGCGTCGTCGATCGCGTGCTGGCTCTCGGTGTCGCCCTTGCGCAGGCCGATGCCGTAGCGCTCGGTCGAGAACGGCTTCCCGACCACGCGCAGCAGCTCCGGGTCCTGCGCGGCGTAACCGGCGAGGATCACCGCGTCCGTGGTCACGGCGTCGACCTGGTTCGCGAGCAGCGCCGTGACGCAGTCCGGGTACCGCGGGTACTCGACCAGCTGCACGGCCTGCGCGAACTTGTCCCGCACCATCTGCGCCGGGGTCGAGCCGGTGACCGAGCACAGGCGACGGCCGTTGAGCGTCTCCGGGCCGGTGATGTCCGTCGACTTCAGCCGCACCAGCAGGTCCTGCCCGGTGCTGAAGTACGGCCCGGCGAACGAGACCAGCTGCTTGCGTTTGTCGGTGATCGAGTAGGTGCCCACGATCAGGTCCGCCGCGCCCGAGGTGAGGTCCGACTCACGCGTGGCCGGGGTCGTCTCGTGCCAGGTGATGTGCTGCGGGTCGACGCCCAGCTTGCCGGCCACGTACTCGGCGACATCGACGTCGAAGCCGATGAACCGGCCGTCGATCGTGCGCTGGGAGAGGCCGGGGGAGTCGAAGCGGATGCCGATCGTCAGGTGCTTGCCGTCACTCGCCCGCTTGACCAGCGGGTCGCTCGCAGTGACCGTGCCCGGGCCACACGCCACGCACGTGACCAGCAACAATGCGGCCGCGAACAGGGCGCGAGCGCGCATGCCGCCTCCGTTCGCGATCGGTGATGAACTCACAAAGTTCTCAGGTCCGGCGGTTAGCCTAAGCCTGTGCGAAGACTGCCCCAACCCGTGCTCGACACCATCGGCACGCTGGCCCGGCTCGGGCTGGCGGCCGTATGGCTGATTTCGGGCGGCATCAAGCTGGCGGACCCGGGGCAGACCTACATCGCGGTGCAGGCGTACGACGTGCTGCCGCACGCGCTGGTCGGCCCCGTCGCGACCGCCCTGCCGCTGCTCGAGCTGGTGCTCGGCCTGCTGCTGCTGGCCGGCCTCGCCACGCGGTACGTGGCCGGGGTCGCGCTGGTGCTGCTGGCCGTGCTGGTCGCGGGCATCGCGCAGTCGTGGGCACGCGGGCTGAGCATCGACTGCGGCTGCTTCGGCGGCGGCGGGAGCGTGTCGGCCGGGCAGACCGAGTACCCGCAGGAGATCCTGCGCGACACCGGGTTCGCGCTGCTGGCGGTCTGGCTGCTGGTCCGCCCGCGCACGTGGCTCTCACTCGACGGTTGGCTCGGGTGGGGCCGGGAGAAGACCACCGGGACCGGGAACTCCACCGGCCCGGCGGACGACTACTCCACGAGCATCGCTGAAGGGAAATAGGAAACTGATGGGTGGAGCAGCGCGGAGCGCTCGGAAGAGTCGTCAGAATCGTCAGGGCCGGCAGCAGGCACAGGCGCAGGCGGCCAGGTCCGTCGCGCAGGCCAGGGGCACGGCGGGCGGCGACCCGAAGCGGGTCGCGATCGTCGTGGCCGCGGTCGTGGTCCTCGCCGCGCTGGTGATCGGCGGCGTGATCTGGATCAACTCGAGCAAGAACGCGACGGAGGGCGCCACCATCCAGCCCGGCGCCAGCCCGACGCTCGCCGCCGGCGTGGTGGAGAAGCGCGACGGCGTCGTGGTCTCGGTCGGCAAGCCCGGCGCGGTGAAGACCATCGACCTGTACGCCGACTTCCTGTGCCCGTACTGCGGCCAGCTGCAGAAGGACTTCGGGCCGCGGATGGAACAGGCGGTCAACAGCGGCCAGCTCACCGTGCGTTATCACATGGTGACACTGCTGAACCAGAACTCGAGCCCGCCGGGCTACTCGCTCGAATCGGCGAACGCGGCGCTGGCCGCGGCCGACTCGCAGAAGTTCACCGCCTTCCACGACGCGCTGTTCAAGAACCAGCCCGAGGAAGGCCAGCGCGGCTACGACAAGGCGCAGCTGATCAAGCTCGGCCAGGACCTCGGCATCACCGACCCGAAGTTCGCCCAGACGATCAACGCGGGCACCTACGACGCGCAGCTGCAGACCGCTTTCCAGCAGGCGGAGAACGACCCGAACCTGGCCCAGGACTTCCCGAACGGCGCGCACGGCTTCGGCACGCCGACCATCGCGATCAACGGCAAGGCGATCTCGGCCTCGGGCGACTGGCTGACCGGGGTGCTGAACGGCTCGGTCAGCTGACCCATATCGGGCCGCATCGCCCGCGCCCGGACCGCTGAGCGCAAGACCGTTTCGGGCGAACCCGAACGGCTGGCCGCGGAGGCGGATCCGGGCCCGGGCGCCCGAAGATCCGGGGTATGCGAACGAAGATCGTCTCTGCCCTGCTCCTCGTGACGAGTGTCTGCGCGCCACCGGCAGTCGCCGCGACGGTGACCGCCCGCACCGGGCCCGGCACCGTGTTCCCCGCTTCGGCCGCGACGCTCGAAGACCGGACCGCGGTCGTCTGCACCGTGCGCGCCGAGCTGGTGGACGGCAACGACAGCTGGGCGAAGCTGAGCACCGGCGGCTGGGCCCCGGCCGCGCAACTCGGGACGTTGGCCGGCGTGCCCGAGTGCGAGGGGACCGGCGCGTACCCCGCCGGCGACGACTACCCGTACCGCACCGCCCGCGCCGACAACGTTGACAGGTGGGCGTTCTACCGCGGCCAGTGCACGTCGTTCGTCGCCTGGCGGCTGGAGCAGACGCTCGGGTACTTCCACAACTTCCAGTGGCACAACGGGATTCCCGGTCATTGGGGCAATGCCGTCGACTGGGACGACAACGCGCGCAAGCTCGGCTACCGCGTCGACCGCGAGCCCGTGCCCGGCGCCGTGGCGCAGTGGGAGAGCGGGCACGTCGCGTACATCAGTGCTGTGCAAGGGAAAACGGTCACGGTGGAGGAATACAACTGGGTCACCCCGCTGGCTTACGACATCCGGGTGACGACGATGAACCGGATCAGCGCCGTCCTGCACGTGGTGCCCGGCCGGTAGTCACGGTCATCCCGCTGACCGGTACCCGGCGCCGGTGAGGTCTGGACCACCGCGCTGAACTGTGCGTTAATTCAAGACGTGAAGTTTGGTTTCTCGCCGGAGAGAACCCGAATACGCGGCGACGTCCAGCGGCCCGCGCGGGTCCCCTTCGGGTGCGGGAGGCGGTACTCCCACCGCTTCCCGTGACGGCAACCCCCTCCTCCCCGCCCCCACCGGAAGGCTCCCCATGTCCGTCAAACGACGCCCGTTCGGGCTCGTGGGCAAGGCATTGGCGTTTTTCACCGCCTGCCTCGGCCTCGCGTTCGGCTCGCCGGCCATCGCCTCACACGCCGCCGAGGCGACCCCGTTCAAGGTGCTCGCGTTCTACAGCGGCACCTACGACGCCGCGCACATCAGTTTCGAGAAGGAGGCCAACGTCTGGTTCCCCCAGCAGGCGGCGGCCAACGGCTTCACCTATTCCTCCACCAACAACTGGGACCAGCTCACCAGCATCACGCCGGACCAATACCAGGTGGTGATGTTCTACGACGACCAGCCGCAGTCGCAGGCGCAGTTCGAGGGTTTCCAGCGGTACATGAACGCGGGCGGCGCGTTTTTCGGGTTCCACGTTTCGGCGTACAACGACGATTCCACGCCCTCGTACGCGAACTGGTTCCACAATGACTTCCTCGGCACCGGCCGGTTCGTCTCCAACAGCTGGGGCCCGACCGCGGAAACGCTGAAGATCGAGAACCGCACGCACCCGTCCACGGTGAACCTGCCCGCGACCATCCAGTCCTCGGTGAGCGAGTGGTACTCCTGGCAGAACGACCTGCGGCAGAACCCGAACATCTCGATCCTGGCCTCGCTCGACCCGTCGACCTTCCCGGTGGGCGACGACCCGAACCAGACCTGGTACAGCGGGTACTACCCGATCATGTGGACGAACAAGAACTACAAGATGATCTACGCGAACTTCGGCCACAACAAGATGAACTACGACACCAACACCGCGCTTTCCTCGACCTTCGAAAGCGCCGACCAGAACAAATTCATCCTCGACGGCCTGCGCTGGCTGGGCGGCGCCACGAGTGACGGCGGCACCCCGCCGTCCGGCGGAATTTCACCGACCGCCTGGTATCCCGTGGTGAACAAGGCCAACGGCAAATGTGTCGACGCGCGTTCCGCCGCTTCGGCGAATGGCACCGTGATCCAGCAGTACGCCTGCAACGCCACGAACGCCCAGCAGTTCCAGTTCCAGCCGACCAGCGGCGGCTACGTGCGGGTGAACAACCGGACCAACCCGGCCCAGGTGATCGACGTGTCCAATGTGGCCACCACGGACAACGCCGGGCTCCAGCTGTGGGCCTACAGCGGCGGGGCGAACCAGCAGTGGCAGCCGGTCTCGGAAGGCGGCGGATACTACCACTTCGTCGCCCGTAACAGCGGAAAGTGCTTGACCGTGCCGGGCGGCTCGACGGCGGACAGTGTCCAGCTGGTCCAGTCGGCCTGCACCGGCGGGGCGGCGCAGTCGTTCCACGTGGCGTGACGTGCGTGAGTGCTGAAGCCGGTTCTTGCTGGCTTCAGCACTCACGTTTTCAATGGTTCGGGGCGCGCTCGACGATCGCCCGCAACGCCTCGACGTGCTCCAGGAACTTCGCCCGTCCTTCGCCGGTGGCCTGCACCGAGGTCTTGGGCACCCGGCCGAGGTAGGTCCGGCGCTGCTCGATGTACTCCGCTTTTTTCAGCGTCGCCAGCTGTTTGGACAGTGCGGAGTCCGAAAGGGACACTCCGTCGCGCAGGAAGGCGAAGTCGCACCATTCGGCGGCGCAGAGCACCGACATGATCGCCAGCCGCGTCGGGTCCGACAACAGGCGGTCCAGTTCCGGCGGTGTGGTCATGCGCTCGGGCGTCGCTGCGAACTCGCGACCAGTGCCTGCCCCAGCGCGAACAGTGCGGTGAACGCGGCGCCGTAGATCACGCCGACCACGGTGTTCGGGTAGTCGCGCAGCCCGACCGCGCCGGCCAGGCTGTCGGCGAAACCGGCGCCGTACTGGGCGATCAGCCACGCGCCGAGCACCCCGAGGGCCAGCACGACCCCGAAGACCCACGGGACGAACGGCTGCCGCTGCTGCACCCCGCGCATCCGGCCCAGCAGCGAAGACCGCTCGTACCGGCTGGCCACGAACACCACCACCAGCGCGAGGATGACCAGTACTGCCACCAGTTTCGCGCCGCTGAGGCTGATGAAGTCGTTCGCCGCCGAACCCCCGGCGCCCACCACGAACATCCCCGCGTACACCCACCACGGCAGCCGCGCCGCCCGCCGGGTCTGCTCCTGGTGCGAGCGGACCGACGCCAACGCCTCCGCTGCCTGCTGCTGCTCGTCCTGCTGGTTCATGACGTCCTCCCGTTGACTACTTGCCTATCTGGAAAGTACTCACTTCTTTCCGATTAGGCAAGTAGTCAGGTCGAGCGCGGTGCGGCTTGGGTGATCAGGCCGGCCGCCAGGTGGTCTGCATCCGGACCACCAGCACGGCCAGCACCAGCAAGGCGATGGCGATCAGCACCGCGGCCCACCGGCCGTCGTCCGGGGCGGTGCCCAGGGCGGCGGGCAGGATCACCAGCGAGGTGACCAGGTAGGCCAGGTGCGTGCCGGGCTCGCCGGGGTGGTCGCCGCCGAGCAGGCCGGCCACGTCGGCGACCGCCTGGACCAGCAGGGCCAGCTCGATCACAGCCAGCGCCGGCAGCACCCAGCGGCGGCGGTAGCGGCCGGCGAGCCCGGTGCCGAGCACCACGAGCCCGCCGGCCACGCACACCACCGTGGTGGTGAAGGCGAGGGATTCGATCACGCTTTCGCCTTGCGACGACGGCGTTTCGAGCCGGAGCGGAACAGCCAGGTGGACAGCCCGGTCAGCATCAGCGCCAGCGGCGCCAGGCCGAGTACGAACCACACGATCCGCCACCAGGGGCCGACCAGCCAGCCGAAGTGGGCGGGCTCGAAAACGTTCTCGTAGAACGTGTTCGCGCCCGGCTGTGGCTTCGCGTCCACATCGGACACATGCGTCGGGTCGTGGCTGTCGACGTACACCGTGTGGTCGCCGCCGAAGAAGGCACGCGCGCCGTACGGCTGGTAGCCGGGGCTCGCGATCGAGACCTGGTAGTACCCGGTTTTCGCTGTGATCAGGTAACGCACCTCGCCCGGCGTGACGGCCAGCGCTGCGGCGGCCGCCTGGTCGATCCCGATCTCGGGGGTGCCGGGTGCGGCGGGGTTCGCGGTGAACGAGTACTTGGCCGGGTCGGCGGGCGCGCCGCCGGTGATGGCGAGCCACGCGTCCTTCGCCGGCGGCAGGTAGAACGCGGCGCCGGTGACGCCCCACATCAACACGAACGGCACCGTCACGATGCCGATCAGGTTGTGCAGGTCGTAGTCGCGCGCGAACCGGCCCTTGCCGGTGCGCACGCGGAAGCCGTGCGAGAACCGCCGGAATCCCGGCCACCACACCACGATCCCGGTCACCGCCAGCAACACCATGAGCAAGCCCAGCACCACCAGGATCAGCAGCCCCCAGTTCGTGCCCGGCGGCCAGTCGAACCCGATCGACGGCACCGGCGCGGCCAGCCACGAGACGTAACCCGGATCGTTCGCGCAGGTCAGCCCGCAATCGTGCAGGTTGACCAGGAAGCCCATCACCCCGTCCTCGACCGGCGCCTCGCCGTTGATCCGCCCGGTGCCGGGGTCGACGGCGAACGCCCGCGAGTAGTCCGCGTCGCCGACCGCGAGGATCCCGCCGTCGGCGCTGACCCAGGCGGGGGAGAACTCGGGGTGGGCCGCGGCGACGATGTCACGCGCCTGCTGGAAACCGATGGGGTGCGCGCTGTCGGTGTGCCGGTAGAAGTCGCCGTGCGTGGCCCGGTAGTACTCCGGGTGGAACAGCAGCACGGCGCCGGACGTCGTCTCGAGCACCAGGAACAGGCCGAGTACCAACGAAGTCCACCGGTGCGTCAAGACCAGCGCCCGGCGGACGGGCTTGCGGCGCAGCCACCGCCGGACGTTCCCCTTACGGGCCGGGGCTGCGCGGGTCAGCTGTTCGGTACTGATGGTCGTCCCCCTCGAACTTGATCGATGTTAGGTTAGCCTTGCCTTCACTCTGAGGTAAAGCCCCTGTGATCCACGCGCCTTTCCGGCCTTGTAAAATACATTCAGGTCTGTATCTTTGTTGTCAACGCCTACACGAGGGAGTGCTGCGGTGGCGAACAAGGTGTACGTCGTCGGGGTCGGGATGACGAAGTTCGAAAAGCCCGGCCGCCGCGAGGGCTGGGACTACCCGCAGATGGCGAAGGAATCCGGCAGCAACGCGCTGGCCGACGCCGGGATCGCGTACGACCAGGTGCAGCAGGCGTACGTCGGGTACGTCTACGGGGAGTCGACGTCGGGCCAGCGCGCCGTCTACGAGCTGGGCCCGACCGGCATCCCGGTGGTGAACGTCAACAACAACTGCGCCACCGGCTCGACCGCGCTGTACCTGGCGGCGGAGGCGATCCGCGGCGGCCGCGCGGACTGCGTGCTGGCATTGGGCTTCGAGAAGATGAAACCCGGCTCGCTCGGCTCGACCTTCGACGACCGTGAGCAGCCGATGGGAAACCACATGCAGGCGCTCGCGGAGATCTCCGAGGTGCTGTTCCCGCCGGCGCCGTGGATGTTCGGCGCCGCCGGACGCGAGCACATGAAGGCCTACGGCACCACGGCCGAGCAGTTCGCGAAGATCGGCGAGAAGAACCACCGGCACTCGGTGAACAACCCGTACGCGCAGTTCCAGGACGCGTACACGCTCGAAGACGTGCTCGGCTCGCGGATGATCTACGACCCGCTGACCAAGCTGCAGTGCTCGCCGACGTCCGACGGCTCGGGTGCCGCGATACTGGCGAGTGAGTCCTATGTGGACGTCCATGGGCTGGCGGGCCGCGCCGTCGAGATCGTCGGGCAGGCCATGACCACCGACTTCGCCAGCACGTTCGACGGCAGCGCGAAGAACATCGTCGGCTACGACATGACCAAGCAGGCCGCGGCGCGCGTGTACGAGCAGTCCGGGCTCGGTCCCGAGGACTTCCAGGTGATCGAGCTGCACGATTGCTTCTCCGCCAACGAATTGCTGACTTACGAGGCGCTCGGCCTCTGCGCGGAGGGCGACGGCGGCAAGCTGGTCGACTCCGGCGAAACGACGTACGGCGGCAAGTGGGTGGTGAACCCGTCCGGCGGCTTGATCTCGAAGGGCCACCCGCTCGGCGCGACCGGGCTGGCGCAATGCGCCGAGCTGACCTGGCAGCTGCGTGGCGACGCGGACAAGCGTCAAGTCGGCGGGGTCGAAGCCGCGCTGCAGCACAACATCGGGCTCGGCGGCGCCGCCGTGGTCACCGCTTACCAGCGAGCTGTTGTTTAGGAAAGGAGCACCATGGGCCGGATCAGCGCGTCCGTCGAACTGCCCATCACGCCGGAGAAGGTGTGGGCGGAGTTCGCGGACCCGAACAACTTCGAGAAGTGGCTGACCATCCACACCAAGTGGAAGGGCGACGTGCCGGCGCGGTTCGAGCTGGGCGCGCAGGTGTCCGAAGTGGTCACGATGCTCGGCATGCCGAACACGATCACCTGGACCGTCGACGAGTACGCCGAGCTGTCGAAGCTCGTCATCTCCGGCACCGGGATGGCCGGGGTGAAGGTGAGTTTCGCGCTGTCCGTGCAGGCCGGCGGCGCCGGGGCGATCGCGGCGATCGACGCCGAGTTCTCCGGGCAGATGATCGTCGGCGCGCTCGGCAAGGCGGTGGAGAAGGACGGCAAGAAGAACCTGGACTCCTCGCTGGAGAACCTCAAGCAGCTGGTCGCGGCCTGATGGCCGAGGGCTTCGACCCGGCCGGGCTGGACCGGTGGACCGACGAAAGCCGGTTCGAGGTCACGCGCGCCCGTCTCGTCGAGTACGCCGAGGCGACCAACGACCCGATCCCCGCCCACCGCGCGGGTGACGTCGCGAGCCCGGTGTTCGCGATCGTGCCCGTGTTCCAGTCGCTGCTGGAGCCCGCGCTGGAGGTGGTGCCGACGGGGCTGTTCGGGCGGGTGGTGCACGGGGAGCAGGATTTCCGTTTCCACCGCCCGATCCGGCCCGGGGACAAACTCGTGTCGCGGGCGAAGATGACCGGTTACGAGGGCCTGCCGAACGGCACTCGCGGCACGGTGTACCTGGAAACCCGCGACGAGGCGGGGGAGTCGGTGAACGAGCAGTACGTGACGTTGTTCGTCCGCGGTTTCGACACCGGCGAGACGCGCGGTGTGCTGGGCCCGGATCACCGTTCGGCGCGTTCGGGCGCGCCTGCTGCAAAGGTGGCGCAACACGTCGACGACGACCAGACGTTCCGCTACGCCCCCGCCGCCGGCGACCCGATGCCGATCCACCTGGACGCCGAGGTGGCTCGCGACGCGGGTCTGCCCGGCATCATCGCGCATGGCTTGTGCACCATGGCTTTCGCGTCGTGGGCGCTGCTGACCTCGGTGGGGGAGCGTCGCCGTCTGCGGCGTTTGGCGGTGCGTTTCGCCAAGCCGGTGCTGCCCGGCTCAGACCTGGACACGACGATCTGGCGCGCCGGTGATCTGGCGTACGCATTCGAAACCGCTGTCGGCGACACCGTTGTCCTGAAGGACGGCCTCGCCGAGTTCACGGATCAGGAGTAAGTGGCATGGGAGCACTGGACGGCCGCGTCGCCGTCATCACCGGCGCGGGCCGCGGCATCGGCCGTGAGCACGCGCTGCTCTTCGCTGCCGAAGGCGCCGCCGTCGTGGTCAACGACCTGGGCGGCGCCAACGACGGCACCGGCGCCGACACCACGCCGGCGCAGGAAGTGGCTGCCGAAATCCGCGCTGCGGGCGGCCAGGCCGTAGCGAACTCCGCGAACGTGACTTCCTGGGCCGAGGCCGCGAGCTTGATCGACCAGGCCGTATCGGAGTTCGGCCGCTTGGACGTGGTCGTCAACAACGCCGGCATCCTCCGCGACGCTTTTGTTGCGGGGATTACGGAAGAGCAGTGGGACGCGGTGATCGCGGTGCACTTGAAGGGACACGCCGCGGTCCTGCATCATGCTGCGGCGTATTGGAAATCCTGTGCCAAGTCGGGTTCTCGGGTGGCTGCTTCGGTGATCAATACGGCTTCTGCTTCCGGTACGACGATGCCCAATCCGGGGCAGGTGAACTACGGTGCTGCCAAGGCTGGTATCGCCGCTATGACTTTGGTGGCTGCGCAGGAGTTGGAGCGGTATGGCGTCCGTGTCAACGCGATCGCTCCTATCGCGCGGACCCGGCTGACTTTGGCTACGCCCGGAATGGGGGCGATCTTCGCGCAGGAGGTGGCGGAGGGGGAGTTCGATGCGTTCTCTCCGGCCAATATTTCGCCGCGGCTGCTTACTTGGCTACTGAGAAGTGTGAGATTAGCGGAAAAGTCTTTGCGGTGCAAGGGGAGGCTATCTCGGAGCTGGCCGGGTGGCATGACGTGAAGGTCGTGGAGACGGAAGGGCCTTGGCGTATCGAGGATATCGCTGCTCGGCTGCCTTGAGGTTTTCGTGTTGGCGGGTCCGAGTCGGATTCTGCGTCCATAGTGGACACTACTCCTTGGTTTCGCGGTTGCTGTTTCTGGATTTTTTGTTGCTGCTTAAGGGGTTTCGATACGCTAACCAAGGAGCACCTGTTCGAGTGATGCATCGAACAGGTGTTCGAGCTACTGTGGTGGTATGGAAAGAACGGAGCAGGTGCCGGTGTGGCAGCTTTCCGAGGAGGAGCTGACCACGGAACTCTTGGTTGTGGAACGGATGTTGTGCCGCGGGTATGCGCGGATGCTGGAGGTGGTCGGTGAGGTAGACCGGCGTGGTGTGGCGGTGGGCAAGGGTTTCCGCAGCACCGCGGTCATGCTCGTGCGCGCATTACGGGTGTCGCACAAGGAAGCCCGCGCTCGCGTCACTCAAGCAACCACTGCGCTGCCGGTGATGCGGGCCGCCCTGGCTGCTGGTGACCTCAACCGTGAGCACGCCGCCGAGATCGCTTCCGTGCTGACTCACGCCCCCGACACGGTCACCTTCGACGACTTGGCTGACACCGAAACCACCCTGGTTACCCTGGCCCGTCAAGCCCCACCTTTCACTGTGCGGAAAACGGCCCAGCGCATCCGTACCTACTGGGACTTCGACGGTGTCGATCCCGGCAAACGCGAACACGACCTGGCCCGGCCCCGTCGCGAGTTCCGCTGTACCCGCACCCGGGATGGCCGTATGCGGTACTCCGGTGAACTCGACGCCGAAATGGCGGACCTGACCGAGCAGCTCTTCACCGTCCTGGCCAAACCCGCTCCCGTTGACCCGTTCGGCAACCCCGACCCCCGCACCCGCTCCCAGCGCCAGGGCGACGCGATCGCCGCCATCCTGGACCTCGCCGCCCGCGCCCCCGAGGTGCCGGTCAAGGCCGGTGAACGCGTCGTCGCCACCGTCACCATCCCCCTGGCTGACCTGCAACGCCGCGCCGGCACCGTCACCCCCGACGGCCACACCCCCATGACCGTCTCCCAGCTGCGCCGCTTGTGCTGTGACGCGAAGGTCCTGCCCGCCGTCCTCAACGGCGCCGGCGAAGTCCTGGACCTGGGTCGTGCCGTCCGCACCGCCACCCCCGCCCAACGACGAGCCCTAGCCGTGCGCGACAAAGGCTGCACCGCCCCCTGGTGCACCAAAGGCCCCAAATGGACCACCCCGCATCACATCGAGTTCTGGGCCAATCTCCAGGGCGGCCCCGGCGGACGAACCGACATCACCAACCTGGCCTCGATCTGCGAAGCCGACCACCGCATCGCCCACCACGAAGGCTGGACCATCCGACTCCGCAACGGCACCGTCGAATGGCTCCCACCCGCCTGGCTCGACCCCCAACGAAGACCCCTCCACAACACCACCCACCACCCACCCCACGCCCAAGCCGCCTGATGACGCACCGGACAAACATGAGCCTCGCGTCACCCGTGCGACCGATCGCACAGGATCGCTTTGTCTCATGGATAGCTCTGCTCCCGCGACCCCGTTGCTCGGCGACCCAGCAACCCCGCGATCCCAGCGACCCTGCAACCCGGCGATCTCCGTGACCCCGCTGTTCGGCGATCCCCGCAACCCCGCAACCCCGCAACCCCGCAACCCCGCAACCCCGCAGCCCGGCGGCTCCGCACCCCCGTGGCCCTGCGACCTCGCGACTCGGCGATCCCGCAGGCCCCGCGACCCCGTTGTGCGGTGACCTCGTTGTACGTTGGTGCTCAGTGGCCGGATGCCTGCGGCCGAAAACCGGAGCCCGGCGCCGATGAATGGACCGAGTCGCTCTGTGGCCACGACTGTGTCAAGCAGCCCCAGCGTGAATCAGTGGTGCAGGTTGCTTGGCCACATCGATCTGCTGGCCGCGTCATGCAACTCGGCGGCGACCCCTTGCCGCAGACACATCTTCGTGCCTGGCAAGAGAGTCGCCGCCGTCATGCTCGGATCCGCAGTCGCGTTCGGACCGCAGTCAAAAGCGGACTTGGGGAGTGGGCTGCCGGTAGAAGCAGCTATTCCTCAGTCACGCTCAATGGCGTGACCCACGACGTCCGGGCCGGGGTGGGCGTGGCCGGAGCCGTCGCGGCGTAGGTCTACTTCGGGGAGTTCCACGGGGTCGCCGTTGCGGGCTGCGCCGGCTGGGCGGGGGCCGATCCAGGCCACGGCCACGCCGGTTTCGCCCTTCAGGAAGCGGTGGGCCCGGACGCCGGCGGTTGCTCGGCCCTTGGCGGGGTACTCGCTGAAGGGGGTCACCTTCACGCTTTGGCCGGTGGCGGTCACGACCATGGGCTCGCCGTGTTCCTCGTCGTCGGTGCGGACTGCGCCGAAGAAGACCGCGCCGGCGCCGGTGGGGAGGTTGATGCCGGCCATGCCGCCGCTCTTCAGGCCCTGCGGGCGGACCAGCGAGGCGGCAAAGCGCAGCAGGGAGGCTTCGGAGGACACGAAGGCCAACGTTTCGCTGCCGTCGGTCAGCCAGGTGGCGCCGACCAGCTCGTCGCCGGGTTTCAGGGAGATGACTTCGAACTCGTCCGAGCGGACGGGCCACTCCGGGGCGCACACCTTCACTACGCCGCCGCGGGTGCCCAGGGCCAGGCCGGGGGAGTCGGCGGCCTGCTCGCCCAGTGGGGCGATGCCGACCACGGTCTCGCCCTTTTCCAGCGGTACCAGCTCTTTCGCGGCCATGCCGCCGCGCAGTGACACCGTGCCGGCCTGCTCCGGGAGGACCGGCAGGGGCAGCACGTCCGTCTTGAACGCGCGGCCGCGGCTGGTCACCAGCAGCACCTGCCCGCGCGCGGTGGTGTGCACGACGGCCGAGACGGCGTCGTGTTTCACGCGGCCGTTGCGGCGGCGGACTTCGGACGCTTCTTCCGACTCGGCGGCCGTTCGCGCGACCAGGCCGGTGGCCGACAGGATCACCTGGCACGGGTCGTCGGTGATCTCCAGCGGGCCGGACGGCTTCGAGGCCGCCAGCACCTCCTTGAGGTCGCCGTCGATCAGGCGGGTGCGCCGCTCGGTCGGGAAGTCCTTCGAGATCTTCGCCAGCTCCGACGAGACGAGCTTCTTCAGCACCGTCTCGTCGTCGAGGATCGTGCTCAGCTCGGCGATCTCCTCGCGCAGTTTGTCCTGTTCGGACTCCAGCTCGAGGCGGTCGTACTTGGTCAGCCGGCGCAGCGGGGTGTCGAGGATGTACGTGGCCTGGATCTCGGAGAGCTTGAAGCGCGACATCAGGCCGTCCTTGGCCGCCTGCGCGTTTTCGCTCTCGCGGATCAGCTTGATGACCTTGTCGATGTTCAGCAGCGCGGTCAGCAGGCCCTCGACCAGGTGCAGTCGCTCCTCGCGCTTGCGGCGGCGGTAGCGCGTGCGCCGCGTGACGACCTCGTAGCGGTGCTTGAGGAAGACCTCCAGCAGCGCCTTGAGCCCGAGCGTGCGCGGCTGGCCGTCGACCAGCACCAGGTTGTTGATGCCGAAGGACTGCTCCAGCGGCGTCAGCCGGTACAGGTCCGCCAGCAGCGCCTGCGGGTTCACGCCCACCTTGCACTCGATGACCAGGCGGGTGCCGTTCTCGCGGTCGGTCAGGTCCTTCACGTCGGCGATGCCGGTGAGCCGCTTGGACTTGTTGACCTCGTCGGTGATCTTTTCGATCACCTTCTCCGGACCGACGCCGTACGGCAGCTCGTTGACCGTGATGGCCTGCCGCCCGCGGCTGCCCTCCAGCGGCCCGGTTTCGACGTTCGCGCGCATCCGCACCACGCCGCGGCCGGTTTCGTACGCGCGGCGCACCTCGTCGAGGCCGAGCAGCGCGCCGCCGGTCGGCAGGTCCGGCCCGGGCACGATCTCCATCAGCTTGTCCAGCGTGGCGTTGGGGTGGTTGATCAGCCACCGCGCCGCGTTGATGATCTCGCCCATGTTGTGCGGGATCATGTTGGTCGCCATCCCGACCGCGATCCCGGACGTGCCGTTCACCAGCAGGTTCGGGAACGCCGCGGGCAGCACTGAAGGCTCCTCCAGCGACCCGTCGTAGTTCGCCCGGAAGTCGACGGTCTCCTCGCCCAGCTCGCCGACGAGCAGCATCGCCTCGGGCGACATGCGGGCCTCGGTGTACCGCGAGGCGGCCGGGCCGTCGTCCGGGCTGCCGAAGTTGCCGTGCCCGTCGATCAGCGGGGCGTTCAGCGAGAAGTCCTGGGCCAGCCGGACCATGGCGTCGTAGATGGCCACGTCGCCGTGCGGGTGGTACTTGCCCATCACGTCGCCGACCACGCGGGACGACTTCACGTACGCGTGCGTCGGCCGGTAGCCGTTCTCGTTCATCGAGTACATGATGCGGCGGTGCACGGGCTTGAGGCCGTCGCGCGCGTCGGGCAGGGCGCGGGAGTGGATGACCGAGTAGGCGTACTCCAGGTAGGAGTCCTCGATCTCGGTCTGCAGCGGGTTGTCGAAGACCTGCGCGCCCGGCCGGTCGAACGCACTCGCGTCCACCCGCGTCACCGGGGTCTTGCTACGGCGAGCCATGGCTCACAACTCCTTGGGAACGAAGGAAAATCAGACGTCGATGGCTTCGCGGTCGACGCGGTCGGAGGATTCGACGAGCCAGTTGCGCCGGGGCTCGACCTTCTCGCCCATCAGCAGCTCCAGCGCGTTTTCAGCGGCTTCCACGTCGTCGAAGCTGATCCGCCGCACGGCGCGGGTGGCCGGGTTCATCGTGGTCTCCCACAGCTCGTCGGCGTCCATCTCGCCGAGGCCCTTGAACCGCTGCACCGGGGTGACGATCTGCTTGCCCGCCCGCTCCAGCTCGGCGAACTTCGTTTCCATCTCGCGCTGGGTGAAGGTGAAGTGCGTCTCCGGGTTGCGGCCCTTGGTGACCAGCTTGTGCAGCGGCGGCATGGCCGCGTACAGCCGGCCGTCCTCGATCGCCGGGCGCATGTACTTGGCGAACAGCGTGATCAGCAGGGTGCGGATGTGCGAGCCGTCGACGTCCGCGTCGGCCATCAGGATCACCCGGCCGTAGCGCATGGTGCTCAGGTCGAACGTGCGCCCGGTGCCCGCGCCGAGCACCTGCACGATCGACGCGATCTCGGCGTTCTTCAGCGTGTCGCCGAGCGAGGCCTTCTGCACGTTCAGGATCTTGCCGCGCAACGGCAGCAGCGCCTGGTACTCCGAGACCCGCGCCATCCGCGCGCTGCCGAGCGCGCTGTCGCCCTCGACCAGGAACAGCTCGCTGCGGGAGACGCCGGTGGTGCGGCAGTCGACCAGCTTCGGCGGCATCGCCGCGCCCTCGAGCGCGGTCTTGCGCCGGGCGGCGTCCTTCTGCTGCTTCTGGGTGAGCCGCACGCGCGCGGCGTCGACCACCTTCTGCAGCACGACCTTCGCCTCGGACTTGGTCTTGCGGTCCTCGACCCACGCCTTGATGTGCTTGTCGACCACGCCCTGGATCACCCGCGTGATGCCGGCGGTGGACAGCTCGTCCTTGGTCTGCGAGGTGAACTGCGGCTCCGGGATGCGCACGTGGATCACCGCGGTCATGCCCTCGAGCGCGTCCTCCAGCGTCGGCGGGTCCTCCTTGGGCTTGAGCAGCCCGCGGGTCTTGCCGATCGCCTCCTGCAGCGATTTGGTGACGGCGCGGTCGAAGCCGCGCCGGTGGGTGCCGCCGTGCACGTTGCGGATGGTGTTGGTGAAGCACTCGACGGTGCGCTCGTAGCCGGTGCCCCAGCGCAGCGCCACCTCGACCTCGGCGCGACGCTCCACATTGGACTGCATCACGCCGCTGGCGTCGGCCGCGTTCTCCTTGTACATGCCCTCGCCGTTGATGACCAGGGTGCCGCAGACCGGCTTCTCGCCGTCCGGGGAGAGGAAGTCGACCATGTCCACCAGCCCGTGCGGGAAGTGGAAGGTCTCCTCGTTGATCGTGTCCTCGATGGCGGTGCGCAGCACGTACGTGACGCCCGGGACGAGGAACGCGGTGTTGCGCAGCTTCGCGCGCACGCCCTCGACATCAAGTGAAGAACCCGTTTCGAAGTACCGCGTGTCGTACCAGTAGCGGATCGACGTGCCGCTGCGCTCGCCGCGCTTCATCTTGCCGGCCAGGGTGAGGCCGGAGCGGCGGGTGAACTTGGCCTTGGGGCCCGGGCCGTCGAACGTGCCGGGCACGCCGTGCGCGAACGACATCTGGTGCACCTGGCCGTTTTGCTTCACCGTGACGTCGAACCGGTGCGACAGCGCGTTCACCGCCGACGCGCCGACGCCGTGCAGCCCGCCGGAGGTCTTGTAGCCGGAGCCGCCGAACTTGCCGCCGGCGTGCAGCCGCGTGAGCACCAGCTCGACGCCGGAAAGGCCGGATTTGGCGTGCGTGCCGGTGGGGATGCCGCGCCCGTCGTCGTCCACCTGCACGCTGCCGTCCGCGTGCAGGGTGACCACGACGCGGCTCGCGTGGCCGGCCACGCCCTCGTCGGTCGAGTTGTCCACGACCTCGGAGAAGAGGTGGTTGATGCCGCGGCTGTCGGTGGAGCCGATGTACATCCCGGGCCGTTTGCGGACCGCTTCCAGGCCTTCGAGATGGGTCAGGTCGTCGGCCCCGTACAGAGTTTCAGCAGTCACGAGGTCGCTCTCCCGGATCAAGGCAGCTGGCGGTGGACAGGGTTCGGTGCGCACGCCGGAGCTGTGCTCCCGGGCTGACACCGTACTGCAGGATATCCGCACCCACCGACAGCTTCCGCGCCCTCGGGGCCGGGTGTGGTGGCGCAGCGTGTCCCAGGTCACCGGTATGGTCAAGAAGGAATACATCTTGCGCGCGAGTGGTTGAGCGGGTCAGCAGGGCCGGGAGCGGCCACCACAGCGCAGCAGAGCCAGCGAGAACCAGCGTCGAGGAGCGGTCATGCAGTTCGGAATCTTCACGGTGGGCGACGTCACGACGGACCCCACCACGGGCAAGGCGCCGTCGGAGCACGAGCGCATCAAGGCGATGGTCCGGATCGCCCTCAAGGCCGAGGAGGTCGGCCTGGACGTATTCGCCACGGGGGAGCACCACAACCCGCCGTTCGTGCCGTCGTCGCCGACCACCATGCTCGGCTTCATCGCGGCGCAGACGGAGAAACTGGTGCTGTCGACCTCGACCACGCTGATCACCACGAACGACCCGGTGAAGATCGCCGAGGACTTCGCGATGCTGCAGCACCTGGCCGAGGGCCGCGTGGACCTGATGATGGGCCGCGGCAACACCGGGCCGGTCTACCCCTGGTTCGGCCAGGACATCCGGCAGGGCATCCCGCTCGCCATCGAGAACTACGCGCTGCTGCGCCGGCTCTGGCGCGAGGAAGTGGTGGACTGGGAAGGCAAGTTCCGCACCCCGTTGCAGGGCTTCACCTCCACCCCGCGCCCGCTCGACGACGTGCCGCCGTTCGTCTGGCACGGCTCGATCCGCAGCCCGGAGATCGCCGAGCAGGCCGCGTTCTACGGCGACGGCTTCTTCGCCAACCACATCTTCTGGCCGACGCAGCACTACCAGCAGCTGATCGCCTTCTACCGCCAGCGCTACGAGCACTACGGCCACGGCCAGGCCGACCAGGCCATCGTCGGCCTCGGCGGGCAGGCGTTCATCCGGCCCAAGTCGCAGGACGCGTGGAACGAGTTCCGGCCGTACTTCGACCAGGCGCCGGTGTACGGGAACGGCCCGTCGCTGGAGGACTTCACCGAGCAGACGCCGCTGACCGTCGGCAGCCCGCAGGAGGTCATCGACAAGACGCTGACCTTCCGTGAGCACTTCGGCGACTACCAGCGCCAGCTGTTCCTGATGGACCACGCCGGCCTGCCGCTGAAGACCGTGCTGGAGCAGCTCGACCTGCTCGGCGAAGAGGTCGTCCCGGTGCTGCGCAAGGAGCTCGAGGCGAAGCGCCCCGCGCATGTTCCGGACGCGCCCACGCACGAGTCGCTGAAAGCCGCGCGTGACAGCGAAAACGCCCTCGTCTGAGCCGCCGGAGTCGTCTGAGCCCCGAGTTTTCGAGTCTGGAGAAGAGAAAATGACCGCACGCACCATCGCCGTGGTCACCGCCGGGCTGAGCCAGCCGTCGTCGACGCGGCTGCTGGCCGACCGGCTGGCGGAGGCCACCCGCGCCGCGCTGGGCCCCGAGACCACGGTCGAGGTGATCGAGCTGCGCGACGTGGCCGTGGACGTCACCAACAACATGCTCACCGGATTCCCCAGCCCGCGGTTGCGCGAGGCGATCGACACCGTGACGCGGGCCGACGGGCTGATCGCCGTCACGCCGGTGTTCACCGCTTCGTACAGCGGGCTGTTCAAGTCCTTCTTCGACGTGCTGGACAAGGAAGCCCTCGACGGCAAGCCGGTGCTGCTGGCCGCGACAGGCGGTACGGAACGGCACTCGCTCGTGCTGGACTTCGCCCTGCGCCCGCTCTTCGCTTACCTTCGCGCTACGCCGGTGGCGACGGGTGTGTACGCGGCTTCGTCGGACTGGGGCAGCGTCGCCGCGACGGGCGCGTTGCAGCAGCGCGTCGAGCGCGCGGCGGGAGAGCTGGCGGCGCTGGTCTCGGCGGCACCCGAGTCCGTGGCCGAGCCGGAGTTCGCGTCGGTCCCGTTCGAGCAGCTGCTTTCCGGTGGGGTGTAAGGGTTTCAGTCCACCAGGTCGCTGATGCGGCGGGCGAGGAACCGGCGGTCCGCCTCGGTGGTGGCCAGGTCCAGCGCCTGCCGGAAGGCCTCGGCGGCCTCCGTCCGACGGCCGAGCCGGCGCAGCAGATCACCGCGGGTGGCGGGCAGCAGGTGGTAGCCCGCCAGCCGCGGATCCTCTTGCATGGCCGTCACCAGCGCGAGCCCCGCTTCGGGGCCGTCCGCCATGGCGACGGCCACCGCGCGGTTCAGCTCCACGACCGGTGACGGCAGGCGTTTCGCCAGCTCCCCGTACAGCGCCGCGATCTGCGGCCAGTCGGTCGCTTCGGCGGTGGGCGCGCTCGCGTGACAGGCCGCGATCGCCGCTTGCAGCTGGTACGGCCCGGCCGAGCCGCGGCGCCGGGCCGTCTCGGTCAGGGCCTTTTCCACCAGCGGCAGCCCTTCCTCGATCGCGGCCGCGTCCCAGCGGGAACGGTCCTGGTCCTCGAGCGTGACGAGTTCGCCGTCTTCGTCGAGGCGCGCTTCGCGGCGTGAGGATTGCAGCAGCATCAACGCCAGCAGGCCCTCGATCTCCGGCTCGGCCGGCATCAGCTCCGCCAGGATGCGGGCGAGCCGGATGGCCTCCGCGCACAGCTCGTGGCGGGCGGGCCCGTAACCCTCGTTGAACAGCAGGTACAGCACACCCAGCACGGCCGTCGTCCGCTCCGGCAGCAGGTGCGCGGGCGGCACGCGGTAGGGGATTCCGGCCTCGCGGATCTTGCGTTTCGTCCGCACCAGCCGTTGCGACATCGTGGACTCGCTGACCAGGAACGCCCGCGCGATCTCCGACGTGGTCAGCCCGCCGAGCGTGCGCAGCGTCAGCGCGACGCGGCCCTCGAGCGGCAACGCCGGGTGACAGCAGGTGAACATCAGCCGTAGCCGGTCGTCCTGGACGCCGCTGGGGTCGGCGTCCGGTTCGTCGTGCGAAGCGAGCGTCGCGACGTCGCGGAGCTTCGCCGCTTCGGTGGCGCTTCGCTTGAGACGCGTCAGGGCGTGGTTGCGCGCCGTGGTCGTGAGCCAGGCGCCCGGCCGGTCGGGAATGCCGTCGCGCGGCCAGCGTTCGAGCGCGCGGGCCATCGCCTCCTGCGCGCACTCCTCGGCCAGGTCCCAGTCCCCGGTCAGCCGGATCAGCGTGGCGACCACCCGGCCGCCCTCCTCGCGGAAGGCGGCCGTGACCGCGGCCTCGGTGTTCAGGCCTGCTCCGGCTCTTCAGACGGCGCTTCGAACGGCCACAACGGACGGACCTCGATGGGGCCCCACAACGCGGCCGGGTGCTTCGACGCGACCTCGATCGCCTCGTCCAGGTCCGCGCACTCCAGCAGGTCGAAGCCGAGGATCTGCTCCTTCGTCTCGGCGAAGGGCCCGTCCGAAAGCAGCACCTCGCCGTCCTTCACGCGCACGGTGGTCGCCATGCTCGCGGGCCGGAGCCGGTCGCCCATCAGGCGCACGCCGCGCCCGTCCATTTCGTCCACCCAGGATTCGGTGGCCGGGTCGGCGGGGCCGTCCTCGGGCGGCTTGCTGCCCTCGTGGCTCTGGCCGCAGATCAGCAACATGTAGCGCATCGGATCGCTCCTTCTCTCGGGTGTTTCCTACCGCGCCTGGGGCGCGAGGTCGAGCCGGCGGGGCTTCAGGGTGGTCGCGCCGGCCAGGGCGCCGAGCGCGGCGAGTGCCGCCGCGACGGCGAACGCCGGGCCGTCGGCCAGCGTTGTGGCCACTGTGGACAGTGCGGCGACGCCGATCGCGCCGCCGACCTGGAACGCCGCGGTGTTGACGCCCGAAGCGACTCCGGCGTCCGGTTCGGCGGCGCCGGCCAGCGCCGCGGTGGACCCGGCGAGCCCGCCGCTGCCCAGCCCGAACCCGACCAGCGCCAGCCCGGGCACCAGGCCGAGCAGGTACGAGCCGCCCGGCGACACCATGGTCAGCATCAGGCAGCCGACGGCCACCGAAACCAGGCCTGCGACGGCGACGGGCCGGTAGCCGAACCGCGTCACCGCGGCCTGCCCGGCGGACGCGCCGACGATCGCGAGCACGGGCAGCGCGGTGGCCGCGAGCCCGAACGCCAGCGGGGACAGGCCGAGTTCCCGCTGCGCGTATTCGGAGACGGTGAGCGAGGTGCCGAACACCGCCATCGCGCCCGCCAGCGTCACCAGGTTCCCGCCGGTGACCAGGCGGGACCGGAACAGTCCCAAGGGGACCAGCGGCGCCGCCGAGCGTCGTTCGGTCGCGGCGAACACCAGGAACAGCCCGGCGGAAACGGCCAGCAGCACCAGGGTCCACGGGCTGGTCCAGCCGGCCACCGGCGCGCGGGTCAGCGCGAGGAGGCCACAGGCCAACGCCGCGGTGACGGTCACCGCGCCCGTCACGTCGAAGCCGCGCGCGGTGCGTTCCCGGCTCTCCCGCAGCAGGCCCGCGCCCGCCAGCAGCAGCCCGGCGGCCACGGGCACGTTCAGGAAGAACACCCACGGCCAGCCCAGCGCGCGGGTCAGCGCGCCACCGACGATGAGCGCGGCCGTCGCGCCGATCCCGCCGACCGAGGACCACGCCGCGATGGCGCGGTTGCGCTCGGCGCCGTCCGGGAACGTGGTCAGTACCAGCGAAAGCGCGCTCGGTGCCATCAACGCGGCCGAAACGCCTTGCAGCACGCGTGCGCCGATCAGCATCGCGGGCGTCCAAGCCAGTCCGCACAGCAGCGACGAAACGAGGAACAAAGCCGTCCCGCACAGGAAAACCCGGCGTCGTCCGGCGAGGTCCGCGACGCGGCCACCGAGCAGCAGCAGGCCGCCGAAGCTGAGCATGTACGCGGTGAGCACCCACTGCGCGTTGCCGGCGGCGAAGCCCAGCGCCCGGTCGATCGAGGGCAGCGCGAGCAGCACGATCTGCGAGTCGAGGATGACCATGAAGTTGGCCGTGCAGAGCACGGCGAGCGCCGCCCAGCGGCGGGGGTCGGGCTGGTTCACGAGGAGTCTCCTTCCCGGTCTGTCACCACCCCGACCATCGGGAAGCACCGGAATCGACAGTCCGGGCGGAGTTTTTTGAAACTTAAGTAGTTACTTGACTATCGGCGGGGGCACGCGGATAGTCAAGGACATGGTTAACGATTCGGACTGGCTCGACCGGGTCTTCCAGGCACTGGCCGACTCCACCCGGCGCGAGCTGGTCGAACGGCTGGTCCGCGGGCCGGCCGCGGTGAGCGAGCTGGCCCGGCCGTTCGCCATGTCGCTGCCCGCGGTGATGCAGCACCTCCAGGTGCTCCAGGACTGCGGGCTGGTGCGCTCGGAGAAGAACGGCCGGGTCCGCACCTGCCGGCTCGAGCCGGCGGGGCTGCGGCTGGCGCAGGAGTGGCTGGGCGCGCAGCGCACCGACTGGGAGCGCCGGCTGGACCAGCTCGGCGATTTCCTCACCGAAACCGATCAAGGACCCGACCAAGGGAGCACGAGATGACCGACGTCTTCACCAAGCACAGCACGTTCACGCTCGAACGCCGTTACCCGGCGCCGCCGGCGAAGGTGTTCGCCGCCTGGTCCGACCCCGAGACCAAGGCCGCCTGGTTCGCCACGCCCGGCGGCCAGCACAGCCTGGACTTCCGCGTCGGCGGGCAGGAGGTGAACGCCGCGCGCGGGCTGGTGTTCACCGCCGAATACCACGACATCGTGCCGGGGGAGCGGCTCGTCTACTCGGGCACCATGCGCTCGCCCGCCGGGATCATCACCACGATTTCGGTGACCACCATCGAACTGGAGTCCGACGGCGACGGCACGCACCTGGTCCTCACCGAGCAGGGCACTTTCCTCGACGGACACGAGGACCCGTCCTGGCGCGTGCAGGGCACTGGCGACTGGCTCGACCAGCTGGGCGTCTACCTGGCCGGGTAGTCCGGGCCCGGAGCGGGCAGACTGGCGGAATCGGACACGGGAGGGGAAAGCGCGTGGGAGTCGGCAAACCGGTGAAGCGGGTGGTGGCCGCGGTGGCCGGCGGAGTGCTGGTGGCCGTCGGCGTGGTGCTGCTGGTGCTGCCCGGACCCGGGCTGCTGCTGGTGCTCGCGGGGCTGATCGTGCTGGCCTCGGAGTTCCCGGCGCTGCAGAAGTTCGTCGACCCCGTGCGCAAGCGCGCGATGAAGGCGGCGGAGGACAGCGTCGCGTCACCGCTGCGGATCGCGGGCTCGGTGCTCGCCGGTCTGGCCCTGATCGCCGCCGGGGTGGTGTGGGGGCTGGTGAAGACGCTCCCGTTCGGCGGCTGGAGCGCGGGCTCGAGCCTGATCCTGTCCGGGCTGATCCTGTTCACGTTGCTGATCTGGAGTTACCGCCGGGTTCAGGCCCGTCGTGCTGCGCCGCAGCCGGCGCCGAGTGAGCCCGCGCCGGAGGCCTAGCCGACCGTCCCCGGCCCGGTGATGACAACCGTCTGGCTGAGGAATTTGGCGCCCGGGCCGCAGTGGTCCTTGACGTCGACCTCGTTGACGTTGACGGTCAAGTCGAAGTGGCCGCTGATCCCCTGGTACGCCCCGGTGCCCGACCCCGCCTCGATGGGCGCCGTGCCGGTGGCCGTCACCAGGCCCGAGCAGGTGGTGGTGTTCGACGGGAAGTGCGTGAAGGCGTCGACGAGCTTCTTGTCGATGTCCGCGATGTTGATCCGGAACTTGCCCCGGGTGAGGTTCAGGTCGATTTCGGTGCGCTGGCCGTGCGCGTCGCCGTTCGAGAGGAGGCTCACCGCGTCGCCGTAGTCACCGATCGCGCCGGTGAGCACGACCTTCGCCTTGGTCCCGTCGTTGTCGCTGTAGTCCGTGAAATTCACGTTGCCGTTGTCCGGCGCGGCGGCGGGCGCCGCAGCCGGACCACACCCGCTCAACGTCAGGGCGGCGAGGGTGAACACGATGGTGAACGCAGCCGTTTTGCGCATGGCTTCAGTGTGTTGGCGTTCGGTCGGCGGGACATCGGGGAAGTCACCCAATGGACCCTGAGAAGGCCAGGCCGAGCGAGTGACGAGCGGGCCGTTAAAAGACTGCCGGGCTGCTATTCTCGGCCCGGTGAGCGCCGGTTTCCAGCGCGCGCGGCGGCCCGAGCAGATCGAGGCCCGGCGCGTCACGATCCTCGAGACGGCGACCGCGATGCTGCGCGAGCGGCCGGTCGCTGAGATCAGCCTGCGTGAGCTGAGTGACCGCGTGGGGCTGGCGAAATCCAACGTGCTGCGCTACTTCGACAGCCGCGAGGCGATTTTCCTCGAGGTGCTGGACCAGGTGTGGCGGGCATGGCTCGACGGCGTCGAGCGGGAGCTGGCCGAGCCGGCCGAGGACGGGCCGGGGTACGCGCGCGAAGAGCGGGTCGCCGCAACGATCGCGCGGTCGCTGCGCGCAGACCGGTTGCTGTGCGAACTCATCAGCGCCATGGCTTCGGTGCTGGAGCGCAACATCTCCATCGAGTTCGCGCGCGGCTTCAAGGCACGCGCGGCCGCCAACACCGGCCGCCTCGCCGAGCTGGTCCGGGCCCGGGTGCCGGAGCTGTCGGCCGAGGGCGCGAACCACTTCGCGGTCGCCGCTTTTGTTGTGGTGGCGGGATTGTGGCCGTTCGCCAACCCGACCGAGGCGGTCGCGTGCGCGGCGGCCGAACTCGGCGCGCCGCCCGCGTCGCGGATGTTCGCGGACGGCCTCACCGAGGGCCTGGTCAACCTGCTGGTCGGTCTCGTCGCCCGGCAGCGGTGATGTCGCGCGGCTCGAGGATCTGCTGCGGATAACCGTCGGCGGTGACGGACACCATCGCGCGGCCCAGCTTCTCCGTTGTGGTGACGGTCGCGGGCGCCACCCGTCGCAGCAACGACAACAGCGGCCCGGTGAACCGGTAGATCGACCGGTACAGCTGGGTTTTCGAGGTGATCCCGTGCAACGGCTGGACCACGCCGGGGCGGAAGAAGTACGTGGTGAGCGGCAGCCGCTTCAGCGCGTTTTCCGTGGCGCCCTTGACCCGCGCCCAGCGGATGCGCCCGCGCTCGCTGCTGTCGGTGCCGGCGCCCGAGACGTAGATGAACGTGCTGTGCGGCCGTGTGGCCGCCAGCGTCCGGGCGACGGAAAGCGTGAGCTGGTAAGTGATCCGCTCGTACTCCTCGGCCGGCATGCCCGCGGAGGAGACGCCGAGGCAGAAGAAACACGTGTCGTAACGGGAGAGTTCGGCAGTGTGCGCGCCCAGGTCCGTGAGGTCTTCGGGGACCAGCTCGGTCAGCTTCGGGTGCACGGTGCCGGTGGCCGTCCGCCCGACCGTGAGGACCTGCTCGACGCGGTCGTCGGTCAGGCACTCCCGCAGCACGCCCTGCCCGACCATGCCGGTCGCGCCGAACAACAGCACCTTCATGCGCCGGTCACCGGCAGCAGCCCGCGCTCGCCGAACACCTTCTTGGCGACGAGCGTGGCGTTCAGCGACTTCGGGAACCCGCAGTAGCCCGCCGCCTGCAGCAGCGCCTCGATGATCTCCGCCGGCGTAAGCCCGACGTTCAGCGCGGTGCCGATGTGCACCTCCAGCTGCGGCTCGCACCCGCCGAGCGCGGTCAGCATGCCGATCGTCAGCAGCTGCCGGTCCCGCGGCACCAGCCCGGGCCGCGAGTAGATCTCCCCGAACCCCCAGGAGACGATCTGCCGGGCCAGGTCCGGCGCTACGTCGCCGAGCGAGTCGATCACCCGCTGGGCGCTGCCGTCTCCGATGGCGTCCATGGTCCGGACGCCGAGTTCGTACCGCTCTTCTTCGGTCATGCCCTGTTCCTACCAGTGAAAGACGCGGAAGGCCGCCACGAGCGAACCCGTGGCGGCCTTCATCGAGCACCGAGCACTCACGCACCGGAGCTGTACAGCGTCGCCACCTCCTGCTCGGTCAGCGCGCGGTCGTAGACGTGCACCTGGTCGACGGCGCCGTTGAGGTAGTCGACCGGGTTGCCGCCGAACTGGCCGCGGCCGATCACCGTGTGACCGGTCGACGCCTCACCGAGGCAGACGTTGCGGCTCACGGCCTGCTTGCCGTCCACGTACAGCGCGAGCTGGCCGGTGGCGGCGTCGCGGACACCGACCAGGTGGTACCAGCGGCCGGCTTCCGGCGTCATCGGCGCGAGGGCCCGCACCCCGACGAAGCTGAACGCCAGCTTGTGGTCCGCGCCCGAGTACTGCAGGAAGAACGCGCTGTGGTCACCGCCGTCCTGGCTCACCACGGTCTGGAAGCCGTCGCCCAGCGCGGTGAACTTCACCCACGCCGCGACGCTGTAGCTGCCGTCCGTCTTGAGCAGCGGCGCGCCGGTGTCGGCGTACTGGCCGGAGCCGTTCACCGCCAGCGCCGAGCCGCTGTGGCCCGCCGTCCAGCCGGCGCCGCCGACGAGGGTGGCGTTGTGGCCGCCGACCGTGTCGGCCGCCGTGGTGCCGGTGTTCTCGTCGAACGGGTACGCGGCGATGCCGTCGATACCCGGGGTGCCCTGCGAGGCGACCGGGCCCTGGACCGGTGCGCCGGTCGCGCCCTTGATCACCGCCTGGTTCGCCGCGTGCACCGCCGCGAAGTCCATCTTCTTCACCTGACGGTCGTAGGTGAGGAAGCCGTTGACCTCCTTCTCGACGTCCGTGGTCTGCGTGTACACGCCGGCCGAGACGCCGCATTGCTGGGCCGCGAGCAGAAGCCGTTGCTGGAGCTCGCCGTACCGCTTCGTCAGGGTCGCGCTGTCCGGCTCCATTTCGTACGCGAAGCTGCCGGCCGGGTCGAACTGGTGCCCGTCGACCTTGAGCCCGAGCCCGCCGTACTCACCATCGACGGCGGCTCTCGTCGCGTCCGGTGTCGGCGTGCCTGGACCGGTGTAGGTGTGGTCGTCGTAGATGTTCCCGCGGCCGCTGTCCGGTTCGGACCGGCAGCAGTTCACCCCGGATTCGGCGTCCACCAGCCGGGTCGGGTCCCAGGACTTGACCTCGTCGGCGATCCGGCCGACCTGGTAGTCGCCCCAGCCCTCGTTGAACGGCACCCAGGTGACGATCGACGGGAAGCTCCGGTGCTGGTCGATCATCCGGTGCATCTCGGACTCGAAGTTCACCTGCGCGGCCGGGGTCGCGTCGACGTCGTCCTTCATCGCCGGCATGTCCTGCCACACCATCAGCCCGAGCTTGTCCGCGTAGTAGTACCAGCGGTCCGGCTCGACCTTGATGTGCTTGCGCACCATGTTGAAGCCGAGCGCCTTCTCCTGCTGCAGGTCGAACTTCAGCGCGGCGTCGGTCGGCGCGGTGTAGATGCCGTCCGGCCAGAAGCCCTGGTCGAGCGGGCCCAGCTGCATGACGAACTTGCCGTTGAGCAGCATGTGCTGCTTGCCGTCCGCGGTCTTGCCGACCGAGATCGAGCGCAGCCCGAAGTACGAGCCGACACTGTCCCCTGAGGACAGTGACACCCGCAGGTCGTACAGGAACGGGTCGTCCGGCGTCCACAGATGGGGCTTGTCCACCTTGAGCTGCAACGGTTTGTTCGCCTCACCGGTGGCCCGGCCGACCACCCGGCCGTGGTCGTAGGCGATGGCTTCGACGCGCTGGCGCACCGGGCCGCCGACCTGCGCGGTCACCGTCACCGAGCCGTTCGCGACGTCCGGCGTGGTGTCGACGCGGTCGATGTGCGCGGGCGTGACCGGCTCCAGCCACACGGTCTGCCAAATGCCGGACGACGGGGTGTAGAAGATCCCGTCGCCGGGCTGGCGCTGCTTGCCCAGCGGCTGGCCGCCGGCGTCGTTCGGGTCGGCGACCCCGACCACGATCTCCTGGTCCTTGGCCGTGGTCAGCGCGTCGGTGACGTCCACGGAGAACGCGTCGTACCCGCCGGTGTGGTGGGTGACCTCGCGGCCGTTGACGTACACCGTGGCGTCCCAGTCCACGGCCTGGAAGTGCAGCAGCAGCCGCTGGCCGCGGCCGCCGACCTGCCAGTTGTTCGGCACCTGGAACGTGCGCCGGTACCACATTTGCGTTTCGTGGCGCATGATCCCGGACAGCGCGGACTCCACCGGGTAAGGCACGAGGATCCGCTCGCCCAGCGAGCGGCCGATCGGCGGCGCCTCACCGGGCTGGGCCTTCGCGAACTCCCAGACGCCGTTGAGGTTCTGCCACTTGTCACGGGTCTGCTGCGGGCGCGGGTAGTCCGGCAGCGCGTTGGTGGGCGAGACCTGGTTCGTCCACGGGGTGGTCAACGGTGGCGTCAGCCGTTGCCATTGCGGGGAAGCCGCGGCCGTGGCCGGGGCGCTCGAGAGACCGGACAGCACCACGGCGAGCGCGGCCGCCGCCGTGGCCCATCGGCCGGGTCTGCGGGCAGGACGGAACATCGTCGAACCTCCTGTGTGTGACGGGGTCAGGACCGGCGAGAACGAGCTAGCAGACGCTGGATCACGACGACGATCAGCAGGAACGCGCCGCTGACCACCGTCTGGTAGTTGGAGTCGAGGGTGCCGACCTGGTTGATCACGTTCTGGATCAGGATGCGCAGCAGCACGCCCACGAGCGTGCCGATGATCGTGCCGGCGCCGCCGGTCAGCAGGGTGCCGCCGATGACCACCACCGAGATCGCGTCCAGCTCCGTGCCGACGCCGAGCACCGTGACGCCGGACTGGAGGTACGCCGCGGTGAGCACGCCGGCCAGCCCGGCCAGGGTGCCGCTGAGCGTGTAGAGCGCGATTTTGGTGCGCACCACGGGAAGGCCCATCAGCAACGCGGACTGCTCGGCGCCGCCGAGCGCGAACACCGACTGCCCGAACCGCGTCCGGCGCAGCACCACCCCGCCGATCGCGAAGAGGATCAGCGCGAGGTACACCGGCACGCCGATGCCGAAGACCGTGCCCTGGCCCAGCCACAGGAACGCGGAGCCGACCGGGACCTTGTACGTGGTGGCGCCCTCGTTCGTCAGCGCGAGCAGCAGTCCGCGCGCGAACAGCAGCGAGGCCAGTGTGACGATGAACGGCGCCATCTTCGTGCGGGCGATCAGCAGCCCGTTCACCAGCCCGATCAGCGCGCAGACCACCAGCGGCAGCACGATCGCGACGAGCAGGCCGTACTGCGAGCCGTACGCGGCCAGCACGCCGCCGAGCGCGTACACCGAGCCGACGGACAGGTCGATGCCGCCGGAGATGATCACAAACGTCATGCCCAGCGCGATCACCGCCAGGAACGAGCCCTGCAACGCGAGGTCACGCAGGTTGTCGGCGGAGCCGAAGCGCGGGAAGGCGAACCACGCGGCGATGATCCCGAGCACCAGCACCACGGCGGCGCCCTGCCGCTGGATCACCCCGGCGAACTGGGCACCGCGCCCGGAGCCCGCGGTGTCGGTTTCGGTGACGGCGGTCATCGGCTGCTCCGCTCACGGGCGACGTAGACGGCCGCGACGATGATGGCCGCCTGGACCATCTGCGCGGCCGAGTCCGGCAGGTTGTGCTTGATCAGGGTGGCGTGCACCAGCTGCATCAGCAGCGCGCCGAACACCGTGCCGAGCACCCGCACCCGGCCGCCGGTCAGCGGCGTGCCGCCGACCACCACGGCGGTGATCGCGGACAGCTCCATCAGCAGGCCGAGGTCGTTGGGGTCGCTCGCGCCGAGCCGCGCCGTGGACAGCACCCCGGCGATGGCCGCGAGCGCGCCGGAGATCACGTACACGCCCATCAGCACGCGCTTGACCGGCAGCCCGGCCAGCGTCGCGGCCGGCCGGTTGCCGCCGACCGCCACCAGGTGACGGCCGAACGTGGTGCGCCGCACCAGCAATCCGGCCAGTGCGGCGAGCACCGCGGCGACGAGCACCATCACCGGGATTCCTGCCACCTCGCCGGTGCCGAGCGCGAGGAAGTCCTGGTTGTGCAGCTCGACGAGCTGGCCGTGCGCGATCACCAGCGCCAGCCCGCGTCCGCCGACGAGCAACGCCAGCGTCGCGATGATCGGCTGGATGCCCAGGCGCGCCACCAGGAAACCGCTGAACAGCCCGGAAACCACACCCGCGATCACGGCCACGATGACCGCGGTGACCGGCCCGGCGCCGAGGTACAGCGGCACCAGCGCCGCGGCCACCGACATCACCGAGCCGACCGACAGGTCGATGCCCTCGGTGCCGATCACCAGCGCCATGCCGAGCGCGACGATGCACACCGGCGCGGCCTGCACCAGCTGCGTGCGGAAGTTGGCCGCGGACAGGAAGTTCTCCGTGAAGAAGAGGTTGAACAGCAGCAGGACAAACACGGCTAGGTAGACGCCGTAGGTTTGGAGCCAGCTCGCAAGGGATTGTGAGTGTTTGTGACGGTTAGAACCGTCCTGAACACTCACGAGTTCTTCAGTGACCATCTTCGCCCCCCGCCGCGATCGCGGCCAGCACGTTGTCCTCGGTGATGGCCTCGCCGGTCAGCTCGCCGGCGACGGAGCCGTCGCGCAGCACCACCACGCGGTCGGCGCCGTCGAGCAGCTCTTCCAGCTCCGAGGAGATCAGCAGCACGGCCAGGCCCTCACGGGCCAGCTCGTCGATCAGGGCCTGGACCTCGGCCTTCGCGCCGACGTCGATGCCGCGCGTGGGCTCGTCCAGCAGCAGGATCTTCGGCCCGGTGGCGAGCCAGCGGGCCAGCAGCACCTTCTGCTGGTTGCCGCCGGAGAGCTCGGACACCTTCTGCTCCGGGCTCGACGCCTTGATCCGCAGCCGGTCCATGAACGTCTTCACCACCCGGTCCTGCTTGGCCCGGCTGACAAACCCCAAGGTGGACAAAGAAGGCAGCGCGGCCAGCACGATGTTCTCGCGCACGGACAGGTTCGGGATGATCCCGTCGGCCTTGCGGTCCTCGGCGAGCAGGGCGATCCCGGCCCGCATGGCGGCCGCGATCCGCCCGCGTTTCAACGGCTTCCCGGCCACCAGCACGGTGCCGCCGTCGAGCGGGAACGCGCCGACCAGCGCCCGCGCCGTCTCACTGCGCCCGGACCCGAGCAGCCCGGCCAGCCCGACGACCTCACCGGGCCGCACGCTGACCGAGACGTCGTGCAGCTTGTGGCCGCCGGAGAGGTTTTCCGCGCGCAGCAACGGCTCCTGCTCGGCATGATGCTCTTCGCCGAACGCGGTGACGCCCTCGGCGCGGATCTGCCGGATCTCCCGGCCCAGCATCATGGACACCAGCTCGATCCGCGGCAGCGGCTTCAACGGTCCACTGTGGACGACCTTGCCGTCGCGCAGCACCGTGACGCTGTCGCAGACCCGGTACAGCTCGTCGAGCCGGTGGCTCACGTAGATCACCGCGATGCCCTCGGCGTGCAGCCGGGCCAGCACCTCGAACAGCGTGTCCACCTCGCGCGGCTCGAGCGAGGACGTCGGCTCGTCCATCACCACCACGCCGGCGTCCGTGGACACCGCCCGGGCCAGCGCGACCATCTGCTGCGCGCCGACGCCGAGCGTGTGCAGCGGGCGCCGCACGTCGGCCTCGATCCCGTACCCCTTGAGCAGCTCGCGCGCGTCCGCGTTCAGCTTCGCCCAGTCCACCAGGCCCGCGCGGGTGCGCGGCTCGCGGCCGAGGAACACGTTGCTCGCGATGCTCATCAGCGGGACGAGGTTGACCTCCTGGTAGATCGTGGAGATGCCGGCGCGCTGCGCGTCGATCGGCCGGCGGAACCCGACCGGTGTGCCGAGGTGGCGGATCTCGCCCTCGTCCGGCCGGTACACGCCGGTGAGGACCTTGATCAAAGTGGACTTGCCGGCGCCGTTCTCCCCGACCAGGGCGTGGACCTCGCCCCGGCGCAGGGAGAACGAGACGTCGTCGAGGGCCACCGTGCCGGGGAACCGCTTGGTCACCCCGGCCACCTCGAGCACCGGTGCGGACGTGGTCACCACGTCCTCGTCGGCCGTGCTCGTCATCAGAACGCGTTCCCGACCTTCTGGGCCGCGTTCGACTCGTCGTAGGAGTCATCGGAGATCACGATGCTCGGCGCGATCGGCTGCCCGTCCTCGAACTGCTGCAGCGTCTGGAAGGCGAGCTGGCCGAAGCGCGGGTTCGACTCGATCACGGCGTTGTAGCTGCCGTCGGCGATCAGCTGCACGGCGTTGCGCGTGCCGTCGACCGACACCACCTTGACGTCCTTGCCCGGCGCCTTGCCCGCGGTCTTCAGCGCGTTCACCGCGCCGATGCCCATCTCGTCGTTCTCCGCGTACACGGCGGTGAGGTCGGGGTGGGTCTGGATCAGCTGCTCCATCACGGACTGGCCCTTGGACCGGTCGAAGTCGCCGGTCTGCTCGGCCACCACGGACAGGCCGGGGGCCTTGGCCAGCTCGTCCTTGAAGCCCTTGGTGCGGTCGGTGGTCACGTTGTTGCCGGACGAGCCGAGCAGGATCGCGACCTTGCCGGTGCCGCCGGTCGACTTGACCAGCGCGGCGGCGGCGCGGTGGCCCTGCTGCACGAAGTTGGAGCCGATGAACGTCAGGTAGTCGGTGCACGGCTTCGAGGTCACCTGGCGGTCGATGGTGACCACGGGGACCTTCTTGGCCTTCGCCGCGTCGAGCGCCGGCGCCAGGCCGTCGGAGTTCAGCGGGGCCACGATGAGCAGCTGCGCGCCTCGGTCGAGCAGCGACTTGATGTCGCTGATCTGCTTGTTGAGGTCGCTCTGCGCGTTGGTGGTGAGCAGGTGGCCGGCCGGGATGCCGAGCTTGGTCGCCTCGTCGCGGATGGACTGCGTCTCGGCGATCCGGAACGGGTTGGCCTCCTTCTCCGACTGGGAGAAGCCGACGATCGCGGTCTTCGGGTCGATCTTGGGGTAACCGGTCTTGGCCAGCGTGCAGCCGTCGGCCGTCGGGGCTGCCGAAGCGGCCGACGCGGCCGGCCCGGCGCCGTTGGAGGGCGCGGACGAGGTTTGCTCGCGGCTGGTGCAGCCGGTGAGGACGAGGGCCGCGGCGGCACCGGTCACGAGGACCAGCCGGGTGCGGCGGGCAGGGGCGGACAGGGACACGGTGGACTCCTCGGGACAGCTACGACGATGACCCGCTCACCGGGTGATCGCGGTCACCGCGGGAGCCTGGTACCTTTTTTACATCGTTGGAACAACGTTGTAAACAGGCAAATAGTCGCTATGCTTCGTGGTCGCCGGGGTCATGGTCCCCGGCTCCCGAGCAGAGGGGAGTCGGCGTTGGCCGTGACGCTCAAGGACGTCGCCACACTCGCGGGAGTGTCGGTGAAGACCGTGTCCAACGTAGTGAACGGGTACGCGTTCGTGAAGCCCGACAATCGGCGTCGCGTCGAGGAGGCGCTGGCCGTCACGGGCTACCGGCCCAACGTCGGCGCGCGCAACCTGCGGCGCGGGCGCACCGGCTTCCTCGCGCTGATGGTGCCGGAGCTGAGCATCCCGTACTTCGGCGAGCTGGCCGGGCTGGTGATCACCGCGGCGCAGCGGCGCGGCTGGAGCGTGCTGATCGAGCAGACGCAGGGCACGCGCGCGCGGGAACGGGCCACTTTGGACTCACTGGGCCCGCATCTGGTGGACGGCGCGCTGGTGCACCCGGAGGCGCTGGAGGCGGGTGACTTCCCGGACCTGGCCAACGGGATCCCGATGGTGATGCTGGGCGAGCACGCGGTGGACGTGCCGCTCGACCGGGTGGCGATCGACAACGTGGTCGCCGCGCGCACCGCCGTCTCGCACCTGCTTTCGCTCGGCCGGCGGCGGATCGCCGCGATCGGCGTCAACCCGGCCCGAGGCACCGCCTCGCTGCGGCTGGAGGGCTACCGGGCGGCACTGGCCGACGCCGGACTGTCCGTTGTGGACTCCCTGCTCGCCCCGGCGGAGAAGTACCACCGCGCGGTCGGCGCCGCGGCGATGAAGAACCTGCTGGCGCTGAAGGAGCCGCCGGACGCGGTGTTCTGCTTCAACGACCTGCTGGCCGTCGGCGCCCTGCGCGCGGCGGCCGAGCGCGGGCTGAGCGTGCCGGGGGACATCGCGATCGTCGGGTTCGACAACACCGAGGAGAGCGCGTTCAGCCTGCCCTCGCTGACCACGATCGCGCCGGACAAGGCTGCCATCGCGGAGGCGGCCATCGAGCTGATCCACGGCCGGCTGACCACCGGCGCGGACGGCGACCCGCGCGAGATCCAGCCGCCGTTTTCCTTGCAGATCAGGGAAAGCACGGTGGGCGTCCAAGCCGGGACCAGCTTCGCTTGAAGCGCCCCAATGTGGCGTTGGTTGCTCCGGCCCTGCCCCACCACCACCCTCAACGGAGGCGCTCTGCGCCCGGCCTCGATTCCACGCACCGAACGCCACATTGGGGCGCCGTGAACCTGGCGGCGGGCCACCGGCCGGGTGGGCCGCGCAGCGGGATCCCAGCGAGTTCCGGCGTACTGCCGGTTCGCGCTGACGGCTGGTCAGCGCCGCATCCTCGGGTCCTCGGTCGGATCCGCGTACATCGGCGGGCAGCCGTGGTCGATCGCTTCCGGGCGCAGCTCGTAGTGCCACGGTTCGTTGCGGTAGATCTGGCACAGGCCGTACGCCGCGCCGTGTTCGGAGAGCCAGGCGCTGGCGGCCGGGGGACCGACGTCGACGGCGTGGCCGGACACGTGGGCCGAGGTGTCCGGAGTCGCGACCCAGCGGGTGGCTTCGGCCTCGGAGCCGTACGTCGAGATCGCCTCGGTGAACAGCCATTCCTGGTATTCCGGGGAACGCCAGCCGCCGTTGACGAGGAGGTTGACGCCGTCGGCCGCGGCGGCTGTGGCGGCGCGGCGCAGGGCCGTGAGCAGCGCGGGGTCGAGGTTGGCCACGGCCGCGGCACTGTCGTCGAAGGGCGTCACGGGGGTGGGGACGGCGCCGTGGGAGCGCGGCGGACGGGTTCGTGCTGGTTGGAGGTCGGGCATGGCTCCAGTGAAGGCGGCGCGGTGTTGCCGGCGCGTAGCCGCTTTTGGATATGCCGCCGATATACGTCGCCTCGTAGCATCGGAGCATGCGTGTGCTGGTGGTCGAGGACGAGCCCTACCTGGCAGACGCCATCCGCGACGGGTTGCGGCTGGAGGCGATCGCCGCCGACGTCGCCGGGGACGGGCACACCGCGCAGGAGCTGCTGAGCGTCAACGCCTACGACATCGCCGTCCTCGATCGCGACATCCCCGGGCCGTCCGGTGACGAGATCGCGCGGGGCATCGTCGCGTCCGGCAGCGGCCTGCCGATCATCATGCTCACCGCTGCCGACCGGCTCGACGACAAGGCGTCGGGCTTCGAGCTGGGCGCCGACGACTACCTGACCAAGCCGTTCGAACTCCGGGAACTCGTGCTGCGGCTCAGAGCGCTCGACCGCAGGCGCGGCCACAGCCGGCCGCCCGTGCGGGAGATCGCCGGGCTGCGGCTGGACCCGTTCCGCCGCGAGGTCTACCGCGACGGCCGTTACGTCGCGCTCACCCGCAAGCAGTTCGCGGTGCTCGAAGTCCTCGTCGCGGACGAAGGCGGGGTCGTCAGCGCCGAGGAGCTGCTGGAACGGGCGTGGGACGAGAACGCGGACCCGTTCACCAACGCCGTGCGCATCACCGTTTCGGCGCTGCGCAAACGGCTCGGCGAACCCTGGCTCATCGCGACGGTGCCCGGCGTCGGCTACCGCATCGACATCGGAGGCGAAGACCGTGGATAGGCCTTCCGGTTTGAGCGTGCGCCTCAAACTCACCCTCAGCTACGCCGGATTCCTGATGATCGCCGGCGCCGCGCTGCTCACCGCCGTGTGGGTGTTCCTGCTGCGGGTCTTCCCGGCCAGCGTGTTCGTGCCCAACCTCGGCAACATGCTGCGCGCCTTCGACCCGCGCAACTTCGGCCCGGCCGTCTTCGCGCAAGCGGCCGCGTTCGTGTTGGTCTTCCTGCTGGTCTTCGGCCTGGTCGGCGGCTGGATCCTGGCCGGGCGCATGCTCACCCCGCTGACCCGCATCGCCGACGCCGCCCGCCTGGCCGCGAACGGCTCGCTGTCCCACCGGATCCGGCTGCCCGGCCGGCACGACGAGTTCCGCGAACTCGCCGACGCCTTCGACGCGATGCTCGAACGCCTCGAAACGCACGTCGTCGAGCAGCGGCGGTTCGCGGCCAACGCCTCGCACGAGCTGCGCACCCCGCTGGCGATCTCGCAGGCCATGCTCGACGTCGCCCGCAACGATCCCGGCCACGACTCCGGTGAGCTGGTCGAACGCCTGCACACCGTCAACGCCCGGGCGATCGAGCTGACCGAAGCGTTGCTGCTGCTCAGCCGCAGCGACCAGCGATCCTTCACCCGGGAGCCGGTCGACCTGTCGCTCGTCGCGGAAGAGGCTGTCGAGACGCTCCTTCCGTTCGCGGAGAAGCACGGCGTGACCGTCGAGACTTCCGGCGACCTCGCGCTCACCGAAGGCTCACCCGCGCTGCTGCTCCAGCTGACGACGAACCTCGTGCACAACGCCATCGTCCACAACCTCCCCGAGCACGGCAGCGTGCGGATCGAAACCGCCGCGCGCTCCGGGTTCGTCCTGCTGACCGTCGAGAACACCGGCGACCAGCTCAGCCCCGAGCTGGTGTGGACCCTCACCGAACCCTTCCGGCGCGGGACCGGCCGCGTCCGCGGTGATCACGCGGGCGTCGGGCTCGGCCTGGCCATCGCCCGCAGCATCACCCGCGCCCACGACGGGATCTTCGGCCTCACCCCGGTGGCCGGGGGCGGCCTGCGCGTCACGGTGCAGCTGCCCGCCCGGCCACGGTGATCGGGAAGTCGAAGTAGGTGTCCGGGTACGGCTCGTCCTCGAGCGTGTAGTGCCACCACTCGTTTTCGTAGGCGGCAAAACCGCAGGACTCCATGATGGAGCGCAGGTGGTGCCGGTTCCCGGTTTCGGCCGCCCCGATGCCCGGTGCGCCATGGTGGGAGATCGAGTCCATCAGGTCGTGGTCGCCGCCCATGGCCACGAGTTCGCCGGACGCCAGGTGATAAAGCGTCAGGTCGACTGTGCTGCCCCGGCTGTGGCCCGACTTGACCGCCACGTAACCCAGCTCGAACATGTCGGCCCGCTCGATGTTCGGGTAGTGCCGCGGCTTCGTCCGGCCGTCGTCGCGCTCCTTCGACCAGCGCACGAATCGGTCGACGGCGCGCTGCGGCCGGTAGCCGTCCCACAGGACCAAGCCGAAGCCGAGCGAGGCGGCCTTCTCGTGCGCGTTCTCCAGGGCCGCGCACAAAGCCGTCGTGCCGAGGATGCGGTTGACCAGGTACCCGTCCACGGGCTTGCCGGTGAAGTTGTCCCAGGTGGCGTACTTGGCGTCCCAGCGAATTCCGGGCACCACCTCGTCGACGAAGCGGAATCCCTTGTTCACTGGACTTTTCCCGTCAACGCCAGCGAAACGGCCCGGTCGAGCACGTCGGCGAACGACAGCCCCGCGGCCGCCATCATCCTCGGGTAACGGCTGTAGCGGGTCAGGCCGGGAAAAGTGTTGACCTCGTTGAGAAGCACGGTGCCGTCCTCCTTCAGGAACATGTCCACCCGGGCCAGGCCGCGGCAGCCGAGCGCGCGGTAGATCGCCTTCGCCGTGTCCTGCACCAGCTCGCGCGTGGCCGCCGGGAGGTCGGCGGGCACGGTCACCGTCGAGTTCTCGGAGCCGCTTTCCGGGTCGACTTCCTGGTGGATCCGGAAGAACCCGTGGGACAGCGTGATCTGGTCCACCTCGCCGACGATCAGGTCCAGGTCGTTCCCCAGCACCGCGCACCCGACCTCACTGCCGACGACCGCGTTTTCGACCAGCACCTTCGAGTCGTACTTCCGCGCGGCCTCGACCGCACTCGCCAGCTCTTCCGGGCCGGACACCTTGCTGACGCCGAAGGACGAACCCGAGCGGGCCGGCTTCACGAACACGGGATAGTCCAGGTCGGCGTCCAGGGTCTCGTCCGTCACCACCCGGCAGACCGGCGTCGCGACCCCCGCGCTCGCGACGACGGTGTAAGCCAGGGATTTGTCGATGCAGAGCGCGGAACTGGGCACGTCGCAGCCGACGTACGGGATGCCGGACAGCTCCAGCAACCCTTGCATCGCACCGTCTTCCCCGTGCCGGCCATGCAGAACCGGCAGCACGACATCCAGGCTGATCACCTCACGGCGCCCGTCCGCCAGCACGTGCAGCCCGGGCGTGCTCCGGTCCGGTGACAGGGTGACAGGACGGTGCTCGCCCGTTTCCCAGCCTTCGCCGGGGCCGTCGCACAGCCGCCAGGCGCCGCCTTGGGTGATCCCGATCCAGAACGGCTCGTACTTTTCGGTGTCGAGGTTCCGGGCCACCTCTTGCGCGGACTTGACCGACACCGGGTGCTCTTCGGACGTGCCCCCGAAAATGATTCCGACCTTCACCTTGTTCACGCCGTGTCCCCGCTTTCGAATTTCAGGCAATTGATCAGGCTGTTTTCGACGATGTCGCTCAGCGCGTGGTCCGTGTAATAGGCGGTGTGCGGGCTGATCAGCACGTTGGGCATTCGCTGCAATCGCGGCAATGTTTCACTCTCGCTGAGCTTGCCGCGGCAATCGGCGTAGAAGACACCTTCCTCGCCTTCGAGGACGTCCAGCGCCGCGCCGCCCAGCCGGCCGCTTTCCAGCGCGGCGAGCAGGGCCCCGGTGTCGATCAACGCGCCCCGCCCGGTGTTGACGACCACCGCGCCGTCCTTCAGCCGCGCGATCCGCGACCGGTCCAGCAGGTGGTGGGTGCCCTCGTCGAGCGGCGTGTGCAGGGTGACGATGTCGCTCAGTTGCAGCAGGTCGTCGAGGGGCAGGTAGTCGGCCGAACTCCGTGGACGCCGGTCGTAGGCCAGCACGGCACACCCGAATCCCCGCAGCCGGTCGATCACCGCCGCGCCGATCCGGCCCGTGCCGATCACCCCGACGGTCAGGTCGCGCAGTTCTTTCCCCCGGGCCGCGGGCAGCCGGTAGTCGTGCGCCTCGGCGCGGCTGAGGGTGGTTTTGGTGTTTCGCACCGACATCAACATCAGCATCACGGTGTAATCGGCGACGCTGTCCGGCGAATACGCGACGCCTTCGACGGAAATGCCGACGCTGCGCGCGTAGTCCCCGTCGATGTGGTCGTAACCGACACTCCGCGTCGAGACGTACCGAACGCCGGCCCGGCTGAGCGCGAGCAGCGCGGAATTCGTGACCCGCGTTTTGTGCCCGACGCTGACGCATCGGTTCCCGGCGGCCAGGCCGGCGTTCGCTTCCCCCAGCGTTTCCGCGGTGATCACCAGCCGCAGGCCCCAGCGCGCCGCCACTTCCCGGAACAACGCGGCCTCGTCCGGCTCGCAGCCGTACACCGTGACCCCGGTCGACGGCACCGCCGCGGCGGGCGCCCCTGCTCGCACCGCTTCGCTGTACCTCATGCCCGCCAGTCAACGTATGCCCACGTTGCCGGCCCGTATCGACTTTCCGATACGCCCGCGATATGTGCTGCGCTGCGGCGGTCAGCCGTTCTGCAGGACGAAGAACAGGAAGCTCGGCGCCGTGGTGAGCGGCCGGTATTCCTCGGGGAACAACTCGCGGGCGTCAGCCGAGGGCTGCGGTTCGCTGAGGACGGCGATGCGGAAGCCGGCCGCGGTGAAGGCGTCGGTCATCGCGTGCAGCGGCCGGTTCCAGAAGCTCATCCGCGCGGTCTGCCCGCCCATGGTCCACTCTTCGGACCAGTGGTAGGTCTCGAAATAGTTGGTCCGGCCGGCCGCCAGGCCATGCATGAGGTGGATGGCGAAGGGATGGTCGACCGAGGCGATGAGCCGCCCGCCCGGCCTCAGCACGCGTCGCAGTTCGGTGAGGGTCGGGCCCCAATCCTCGAGGTAGTGCAACACCAGTGACGCGACGACGTCATCGAACGCGCCATCGGGGAAGGGCAGCGGGTCGGCCAGATCGGCGACCCGCAGGTCCGTGTCGGTGCCGAGCCGACGGCGGGCCAGTTCCAGCATTCCGGCGCTGGCGTCGACGCCGGTCACGACGGCACCGCGATCACGCAGCGCCGCGAACAGGGGGCCCGAGCCGCAGCCGGCGTCGAGGATTCGCCGGCCGGTCACGTCCCCGGCGAGGTCCAGGATCGCGGGCCGCTCGTAGTGGGCGTTCTGGAGGTTGGTCTCGTTCTCCGCGGAGTACGCCTCGGCGAAGCTGTTGTAGTCGTTCGAGGGGACCTGGTCAGCAAGGGCGTCGTTCTCGGGAATCGGAGTCACCCAGCCGATCCTGGCACGCCGGGACTCACCGTTTCGGCCAATGCCAGGACGGTTGGTCCAGCCGGCCCTGTCCTTCGAGGACGGTGGCGCCGAACTCCTTGGCCAGCTCCAGCGTGGTGACGTCCGGGGCGATCGTCTCCAGGGCGTGGACCAGCGGGCGAGCGTGGGAGATGACCACCAGCTGCGTGGTCTTCGCGGCGCGGGTGATCAGGGCCGCGAGCGCGGGCAGCAGGTCCGGGTGCAGGCTGGTCTCGGTTTCGTTCAGCACCAGCAGTTCCGGCGGGCGCGGGCTGAGCAGGGCGGCCACCCACAGCAGGTAGCGCAGGGTGCCGTCGGACAGCTCGGGCGCGCTCAGCGGACGCAGCAGGCCGTGCTGGTGGAAGCCCAGCTCCAGCCGTCCGCCGACGGAGTCGACCACCAGCTTCGAGCGGGGGAAGGCGTCGTCGACGGCGGTGGCCAGGCCGGCTCGGTCGCCGACTTCGAGGATCGTCTGCAGCGTGGCCGCGAGGTCGGCGCCGTCGTGGTGCAGCACGGGGGTTCGGGTGCCGATGCGCGACCGCCGCGCGGGCGCGCCCGGGTCGGTGCGGAACTGGTCGTAGAAGCGCCACGAACGGATCCGCTCGCGCAGCAGCAACAGCTCCGGCGCGGCCCGCGGATCGGCGAACTCGCTCAGCATGCTGTCGGTCAGCCCGATCCGGTGGCTCTCGCCGGACCATGCGCCCGTCTCGTCGCGGGTGCGGACCACCGGGCCGGCCCGGTCGGCGAGCAGCGTCGCCGGACGCAATACCGGACCGCTCCACAGGCACTCGCGCTTGAACTCCGGGTCGAGGTCGAACAGGCTGCCCAACGGCGCCGGCATGCCCAGGTCCAGCGCGTACCCGAACTCGTCGCCGGAGAAGCCGAGGCGCAGCGCGAGCGGCTTCGTCCGGCGCGTGCCCTGCACCGGCGCGCGGCCTTCGCGCACGGCTCGGCCCACCGACTCGGGCCCGGCCCACAGCGTCGAGGGCAGCCCGCCTTCCCGCGCGAGCGCGGCGACCGCCCCGTTTCGCGCGGCATCGGCCAGCAGCCGCAATGCGCGGTACAGGCTCGATTTCCCGCTCCCGTTCGCCCCGGTCACCACGGTGAGCCGGGACAGCGGCAGCACCAGGTTCCGCAGCGATCGGTAGTTCTCGACGGCCAGCGTGGTCAACACCCGTCCGACGCTAGCGGGACCCACCGACAAGATCGGATTCGTCGCCAGGCCGATAACGATCGTGACTACCTTCGACGCCGGTCCATGCGCCTTCACCTGGGCATCTCACCGTCGGTCGCGGGAAATAATTCTGCCCGTGTTCACGGCCGGTGGACTCGGCGGCTCATTCATCGGATCTTTGTGCACGACGTAGTCCGAGGCGCAAAGGAGCGGCCATGGTGATCAGGCCAACATCGGGCAGAGCCAGGAGGCGGACGCCCGGCGTCCTCGCCGCCGCGGCGCTGCTGCTGCCGGTGATGCTGTCGGCGAGCCAGGTCCCGGCCGCCTCGGCGGACCCCGCCCCGGCCCCAGCGGCCCAGCCGGCTCAACTGGCCCAGAAGCCGTACATGGGCTGGAGCAGCTGGAGCCTCGAATCGACGAAGAACCCGGGCGTCATCCCGTCCGGGGAAGCCTGGCTGACCGAGAAGAACGTGGTGCAGCAGGCCGACATCCTGGCCTCGAAGTTCAAGCAGCACGGCTACGACCACGTGAACCTCGACGCGGGCTGGCTCGGCTCCTTCGACCAGTACGCCCGCCCGGTCGTCGACGCCGCGAAGTTCCCCCACGGCATGAAGTACATCGCCGACTACGTGCACGGGAAGGGCCTGAAACTCGGCTCCTACCTCGCGGTCGGCCTCGACATGAAGGCCTACAACGGCGGCAATTCCCCGATTTTCGGCACCACCGACTGCCACACCCGCGACCTGGTCTACCCCGATCTGCGCCAGACCAGCGGCTGGGACAACCAGTCGTACCAGATCGACTTCGCCACCCCGTGCGCCCAGGCGTACATCCAGTCCGAGGCGGACCAGCTCGCGAGCTGGGGCGTGGACTTCCTGAAGCTGGACGGCGTCGGCCCCGGCTCGTTCCGCGGCGGCCCGCAGTACGACAACACCGCCGACGTGCGGGCGTGGTCCGCGGCGCTGAAGAAGACCGGGCGGCCGATCGAGTTCATCCTGTCCTGGTCGCTGAGCCACGAGCGGATGGACGTGTGGAAGCCGAACGCCGACGGCTGGCGCATCGACACCGACGTCGAGTGCTACTGCGACACCCTGGTCACCTGGAACAATTCGGTGAAGGGCCGCTGGAACGACGTCGTCCAGTACATCCCCGACGCCGGCCCGGGCAACTGGAACAACCTCGACTCCCTCGACGTCGGCAGCGGCAAAATGGACGGCATCACCGAGGCCGAGCGGCAGAGCTACATGACGTTGTGGGCCATCGAATCCGCGCCGCTGTACCTCGGTGACGACCTGACCCAGCTCGACGACTACGGCGTCAAGCTGCTCACCAACGACGAGGTCATCGCCGTCGACCAGGCCGGGGTGCCGGCCAAGCCGGTGAGCCAGACGGGCGACCAGCAGGTCTGGTACACCCGCAACGCCGACGGCAGTTACACCGTGGCGCTGTTCAACCTCGGTTCGGCGCCGGCGAAGGTGACCGCGGACTTCGGCGACTTCGGCCTCACCGGCCCGGCCAAGGCGCGTGACCTGTGGAGCCACCAGGAATTGGGGCTGCAGAACGGTTCCTTCAGCGCCACCCTGCCGGTGCACGGCTCGAAGCTGCTGCGTCTCGCGCCGCTGAACCCGACGCAGATCCCGGCGCCGGCCGTCGTCCACGGCACCGCTTCGACGCCGTCCGGCATCTCGCTGGCCTGGGACGGTTCGGGGAGCAAAGCCACCGGTTACGACGTGTTCTCCGGTGGCCGGAAGGTCGCCTCGGCCACTGGCACGAGCACGACGGTGAGCGGCCTCAAGCCCTCGACGTCGTACGGCTTCACGGTGGTGGCGCGTGACCGGTTCGGCCGCAGCTCGGCGCCGAGCACCGCGGTGTCGTACGTGACACCGAGTGCGAGCGGGCCGGTGGTCTACGAGGCCGAGGCAGGCAGCCCCGGCGGCGGCGCGAGCGTCTCCGACTGCACGTGTTCGGGCGGCAAGAAGGTCGGCAACGTCGGCGGCAGCGGACTGCTGACGTTGAACAACATCAAGGCGGACAAGGAAGGCACCTACCTGGTCCGGCTGGGCTACGTCGACGGCGACACCAGCCGCACGGCCGTGGTCACGGTCAATGGCAGCTCGTTCAAGCTGCCGGTGCCGGGCACGAACGACAGCGACTGGAGCACCGCCCGGACCATCACGGTGCCGGTGTACCTGATGGCCGGGAACAACCAGGTCATCTTCGGCAACCCCAGCGAGAGCTCGTTCGACGTCGACCAGATCACCGTGTAGCGCGGGATGCCCTGAAGGCCACCATGAGGGACTCCGATGCCCTCATGGTGGCCTTCAGAGCCTTGGTTCACCTCAGTGGGCCAGAACCGGCAGCTCCTCGTAGATGCGCTGCTGCGGCGCTGCCGAGTTGACGCGCAAACCGTTGGCCCACAGGGAGTTCACGCGGGAGCGCTCCTGCGAGTTCGGCAGCGCGTTGGTGCACGACGGGCCGGGGCCGCCGCCCGACATCAGCTCCGAGCACGGGCCCGAGTAGTGGTCGGGCAGCCCGAGCACGTGGCCGGTCTCGTGCGCGGTGATGCGGGTGTTGTTGTACTGCTGCGCCTGGGTGTAGTCGATGAAGATGGTGCCGCTGCCGTGGCCGTCCGTCTGGGCGTACGAGCCCCGCGGGTCGTTGCCCTCGGTGTAGCGCAGCGACGCGCCCGAGGACCGTTCGACCAGCTTCACGTTCGTCACGGAGTTGTTCCAGTTGGCCGCGCCCGCGTTGATGGCGGCGCGGAAGGTCGGGGCACCGGAGGTGCTGTAGTACACCGTGGTGACCGCGGCGGCCTGCTGGCCCGTGCCCGGCGCGGCGGTGGCCGTGCCGGAGATCAGCGGGGCGGCGGCGACGGCCAGTGCGATCGCGCCGGACAGCAGAAACTTCCTCGACATCGGAAAGCTCCTCAGGGGAAAGGGGAGGGAGATTTGCCTGATTTGCGCGCGCTGGGCCAAATCTAGGCAGTTTCTTCCCCTTTGTGACCCGACTTTCGTTCCGTCCGGTAACTGGTGATTTACCAACACCTTCCCCGGGTTGACATGCTCACTCGTGCATGAGTCAGCCGACCGGCTCGGCCAGTGGCCGGTCGAAGTGGTGCACCCAGGTCTCGACCAGGCGCAGGTCGGCGCGTTCGAGCGCGGCACCGCAGTGGTCGCAGGCCTGGCCGGGGCGCGTTGAATGCCCGCACGGCGTGTGCACCAGCCGCATCGGCTCCGAGGCGGCGGGCGATGACGTGTGTGCGTCGCCCCAGGCCGCGATCGCGTGCAGGATCGGCAGGGTGTCGGCGCCCGCTGGGGTGAGCCGGTACTCGGCGCGGGTCCGGCCGCCGTCGCGGTACGGCACGCGGGTGAACAGGCCGGTTTCGACCATTCGGGCCAGCCGTGCCGAAAGCACGTTGTCCGCGATGCCCAGGTGCTCGCGGAACTGCTCGAATCGCGTGATGCCCGCGTGGGCGTCGCGCAGGAGCAGCAGCGTCCACGGCTCGCCGAGCACGTCGGCGCCGCGGGCGGTGGGACAGGGCGTGCCCGTCCAGTCGCTTCGACGGCCCATCGGATCTCCTTCGCCTGCTGACTTGCTTAAAGCAAGCTTACGTCGTACCGTCGGCGCTGGCTAGCTTGCTATCAAAAAGTCAGAGGAGTTCATCATGCAGATCAAGGGATCGGTCGCTTTGGTCACCGGGGCGAACCGCGGGCTGGGCCGCCGCTTCGCCGCGCAGCTGCTGGAACGGGGCGCCGCGAAGGTGTACGCCGCCGCGCGTAATCCGGAGTCCATCGACCTGCCGGGCGTGGTGCCGATCAAGCTCGACATCACCGACCCCGCGTCGGTGCGCGCCGCGGCCGAGCTGGCCGGCGACGTCACGCTGCTGGTCAACAACGCGGGCTCGTCCACCGGCGCGTCGTTCCTCGGCGGCTCGGTCGAGGACGCCCGCCTCGAGATGGACACCCACTACTTCGGCACCCTGGTGATGGCGCGCGAGTTCGCGCCGGTGCTCGAGCGCAACGGCGGCGGCGCGATCCTGAACGTGCTGTCGGTGCTCTCGTGGTTCACCGCGCCGCCCGTGGCCGCGTACTCCGCCGCGAAGGCCGCGGGGCTCCAGCTCACCAACGGCCTGCGCATCGAGCTCAAGGGCCAGGGCACGCAGGTCACGGCGCTGCACGTCGGTTACATGGACACCGACATGGCCGCCCACGTCGACGGTCCGAAGGCCGATCCGGCCGAGGTCGCCGCCCAGGCATTGGACGGGGTCGAGAAGGGTGAGTTCGAGGTCGTCGCGGACGAAGTGAGCCGACGCGTGCGCGCCGGTCTGTCGGGCGGCATCGCCGGACAGTACCCGCAGCTGGTGTCGTAACGGTTGGCCGCACCCGGCGGGCCTGGCCCGCGGCCGCGCCGGGTAAGCGGTAAGAATGGGGGCGTGTCGGAAGAGGTCGAGGTCAGCGCCCCGCGCACGCGCAACCGGTGGGGCGAGGGCGACCGGCTGCGCGGGGAAATCCTCGACGCGGCCAGTCGCCTGCTGTCCGAGCTCGGCGGTGAAGACGGCCTGACCATCCGCGGTGTCGCGCGCGCTGTCGGCATCGCGCCCGCGAGCATCTACCAGCACTTCACCGACCGGTCCGCGCTCGTCGAAGGGTTGCTGGACTACGAGTTCTCCCGGCTGCGCGCCGAAATGGAGGCCGCCGAAGCGAGCGAAGACCCGGACGACGTCGTCGGCCGGGTCCGCGCGCTGGTCCACGCCTACTGCCAGTTCGCCATGGACAACCCCGGTCACTACCGGCTGATGACGGCCGTCGGTGCCACCCGGTCTTCGATCGAGGCGCGGCCGACGGCCTCGCTGCCGGGTGTCGTCGACCTGCTGTCGGCCGGGTTCGCGCGCTGCGACGCCGCCGGGCACCCGCTGCGGGTGCCGGCCGACCGCGCCGGCGTGATCGCGTTCGTCGGCGCGCACGGCCGCGTCGCGCTGTTCCACAACTCCCCGCGGCGCGCGACGGCGGACACCGTGCTGCCGTTCGTCGACGAGCTCGTCTCGCTCGTTTTCGCCTGAGCCAGGGCGTTTTCTCCGGTTTCACCCCACCTGCTCTCGGCCGTAATGGTGATCTAGGTCGCGAGGGTGGCGAACTCTCCACCAGATTGCCTAACATGTGTTCAGTAAGTGTCCGAACAATCGTTTGGTGACTCTGTGTAGGAGGCATGAATGTCGGAGGCCCTGTCCGACGCGCCCGAGTTCCCGATGGCGCGAGGGCGCAGCCCATTCGACCCGCCGCCGGAGCTCGACCGCCGGTTGCACGACGAACCGGTGTCCCGGGTGAAGATCTGGGACGGCAGTGAGCCGTGGCTGTTCACCCGCTACGAAGACGTCCGGGCGATGCTCGCCGACGCGCGGGTCAGCGCCGACACGGAGCTGCCCGGCTACCCGCCCCAGACGGCCGGCATCCGGGCCCGCCGCAAGCGCGCCAAGTCGTTCATCACCATGGACGAGCCGGAGCACGGCGCCCAGCGCCGGCTGCTGACCGGCGACTTCATGGTGAAGAAGGTGGAGCGGCTGCGGCCGCGCATCCAGAAGATCGTCGACGACCTGATCGACGACATGCTGGCCGGCCCGAAGCCCGTCGACCTGGTGCAGGCCTTCGCATTGCCGGTGCCGTCGCTGGTGATCTGCGAGCTGCTCGGCGTGCCGTACGAGGACCGCGCGCTCTTCCACCGGATCAGCAAGATCCTGGTCTCCCGCGACGCGACGCCGGCGGAATCGGTGGCCGCGCTGGAGGAACTGCTCGCGTACCTCGGCGGGCTGGTCAAGAAGAAGCTGACCGACCCGGGTGACGACGTGCTGAGCAAGCTCGCGACCGAGCAGGTGGCGACCGGCGCGATGACCGTCGAGGACGTCGCGGCGATGGGGCAGCTGCTCCTGGTCGCGGGGCACGAGACCACGGCCAACATGATCACGCTCGGCACCACGGCGCTGCTGGAGCACCCGGACCAGCTGGACCTGGTCCGCGACGGCGACACCGCGCTGATCGCCAACGCCGTGGAGGAGCTGCTGCGCTACCTCACCATCGTCCACACCGGACGGCGGCGCGTGGCGCTGGAGGACATGGAGATCGGCGGCCAGACGGTCCGCAAGGGCGAGGGCCTGATCGGCGCCTCGGACATCGCGAACCGCGACGCCGGCGCGTTCCCGGACCCGGACAAGCTCGACGTCACCCGTAAGGCCCGCCACCACGTGGCGTTCGGCTACGGCGTGCACCAGTGCCTGGGCCAGCCGCTGGCCCGGGTCGAGCTGCAAGTCGTGTACAGCACGCTGTACCGCCGCATTCCGACGCTGAAGCTCGCCGCGCCGGTCGAAGACCTGAAGTTCAAGCACGACATGGTCGTCTACGGGGTGCACGAGCTCCCCGTGACCTGGTGATCGGTTCGGGAGGAAAGTCATGAAGGTGGTCATCGACCAGGACCGGTGCGTCGGGGCGGGGCAGTGCGTCCTGGCCGCGCCGGAGGTGTTCGACCAGCGCGAAGAGGACGGCATCGTCGTGCTGCTGCAGGAGAACCCGCCCGAGGAGCTGCACGCGCAGGTCCGCGAGGCGGCCCAGATCTGCCCGGCGCTGGCCATCGAGCTGGCCGACTGAGCAACGGTTCCCGGTGGGCGGGCGGCCACGGCGGCCGTCCGTCCATTGTGGTTGGTGCCGGTCCGTGACCTCGGGCCCCGGATTCTCCCGGTGGGGTGACGCTCGTCCGGGGAATGTCGTGGCCGGGCCCGCGCTGGCTAGGGTGACTCGTCCTGTTGCCGGGGAAGGGAACTCCCGCCGTGTCGTTTCGCCGTTGTGTGACAGTGCTTTTCCTCGGGCCGGCGCTGCTGGCCGGTGCCGCCGGGACGGCTTCCGCGTCCATCGCGCCGATGCCGCCTTCGCCGGCCCGCTGTGCCGCCGTCGGCGAGGTGGCCGAGCAGCTTCGTTCCGATGTGGACACCATCGTCGACGGGATGGGCAGCAACCCGAACGCGACCGCCGCCCCGGCATCGCGGGCGTTCCAGAAGGCCACCTTCTCGCTGCCGGCCGCTCCCGGCGCCACCTGCCCGGCCGACGGGGCGGCGTCGGCGGCCGTCGTCGGCTCGATCTTCGGTTACGTCGGCGCGGTCAACCACTTCGCGGCCACCCAGACGCCGACCGTCAGCCTCGTCGTCGATCCCAGTGTGAGCAGCTTCGTCACCGCTCTGCAGACCGCGGCCCCGGCCACCTTCACCAGCGTCACCCGGTCCGTCACCCCGGAGATGCGCGGCGAGCTGCTGCAGGGCAAGTACGTGCTGACGGCCGCCACGCTGGGTCTCTGAACGCGGGGCCCCTTATCGTGTAAGGAGTCGTTCGAGGGGTGAGGAGCCGTCCGTGGTCGTGTTCGCCGGTCAGGGTGACGCTCGTCGTTCGATGGAGCTGTTGTGGCGCACGGGGGTCGCGGCCAAGACGGCCCCCGGGCCGAAGCCGGGCCTGAGCGTCGCCCTCATCGTGTCCGCCGCCATCGAGATCGCCGACGCCGACGGCATGGCCGCGCTGTCCATGCGCGCGGTCGGCGATCGGCTGGGGCGCACCGCGATGGCGCTGTACACGTACGTGCCCGGCAAGAGCGAGCTGATCGACCTGATGTACGACCACGTGCTCGGCGAGCTGCGCGAGGACCACGACCTCTCGTCCGGCTGGCGGCCCGCGGTGCTCGAGCTGGCGCGGGAGCTGGGGGAGTTCCACCTCCGGCACTCGTGGCTGCTGCAGGTGTCGTACGCGCGGCCGGTGCTGGGGCCGGGGGAGTTCCGGATGCAGCAGCTCGTGCTGCGGGTGCTGCTGGCGACGGGGCTGCCGCCCGCCCGGGTGCGCTGGATCGTCGGCGCGCTGCTGAACGTCGTGCGCGGTTCGGTCCAGCCCGCCGCCGAATCCCGCCAGGCCGCGCGCGAGACCGGACTGTCGGAAGAGGACTGGTGGTACTCGCGCTCGGCGTTGCTGGGCGAGCTGGTCCCGGACTTCGCCGAGCGGTACCCGCTGGTCGCGCGCCTCGGCGAGGGCCAGACCCCGCCGCCGTCGGGCACCGGGTCCTACCTGGAACGCGAGGCCTGGCGCAGCCTGGACGCCGGTGTGGAACTCCTGCTGGACGGCATCGAGACGGCCATCGCCCGCGAGGTCTGAGCCCGTCGCCGGTCAGACCAGGTTGGCTCGATAGTCCGCCTCGGCGATCTCCCGGATGGAGCCGACCGAGCCGCCGAGCGCGTCGGCCATCTTGGCGGCCTCCTGGGCGATCATCAGGTTGTAGAAGCCGCCGCCGAGGGTGAGGGCTTCGGTGAGGCCGCGGTCGTCACCCTCCCAGAGGTGGGCGCGGATCAGGGCCTTGCCGCACTGGGTGAAGGCCTCCTCGACGCGCACGACGGTGGCCAGCAGCGCCGGTTTGCCGCCCGCGCTCAGCTGGCGCAGCAAAGCGGGGTCGTCGGAAACCGTGGCGCGGCCGTTGACCCGCAGGGTTTCCCGCATGCCCGGCACGAAGAACAGCAGCGCGACGGACGGGTTGCGCAGGATGTTCTCGAACGAGTCGGCCAGCCGGTTGCCCGGCCTCTCGGGCAGGGCGAGCGTCCACGGGTCCAGCACCTTCACCGAGCCCGGCGGGTCGCCCTTCGGGCTGATGTCCAAATTGGACTCCGCGTCGGTGGTGGCGAGGCAGAAGAACGTGCTGTGCGCGATGAACCGCACCAGGAACTCGCCCAGCACCGGTTCTTTCTTCTCGGCGATGAACCGCATCGGCTCGCCGATGATCTCGCGCAGCCGGGCGTGGCCGATGCCCGGGTAGTCGTCGGCGGCGGTGTGGGCGGGGACGTCAGACATCAAGCACCAGCTTCGGGGTCAGCGCGCGGGAAACACACGGGAACAGCACGTCGCCGCGGGCCTGCTCGTCTTCGGACAGGATGTCGTCGCGGTGGTCGGGCACGCCTTCGAGCACCTTCGTCCGGCAGGTCCCGCAGACGCCTTCGCGGCACGAGCCCTCGACCGGCAGCCCGGCGTCCTCCAGTGCGCGCAGGATGCTGCGGTCGGCGGGCACCTGCACGGTCCGCGCGGACCGCGCGCACACGACCTCGACCGGGGTGTCGGGCCGGGGCGGACGGGGCCGCGGCTTGAACCGCTCCAGGTGCGGCGAGCCGGCCGGCCAGTGCGCCATCCCCTTCTCGACGGCTTCGAGCAGTGGCTCCGGACCGCACACGTAGACCTCGCCGCGCGGCTCCTCCAGCAGCTCCGCCAACGGCAGCCGCCCGGTCCGGTCCGACGCGTGGAAACCGAAGGGCCCCAATGATTCCAGCTCCGCGCAGAAGGCCATCGAGTCCGCCGTGTGCCCGCCGTACGCCAGCTGCCACGGCACGCCCCACTCGGCGGCCCGGCGCGCCATCGGCAGGATCGGCGTGATCCCGATGCCGCCCGCGATGAACAGGTACTCCCCGGCGCGGGTGAAGCCGAAGTTGTCGCGCGGGCCCCGGATCTGCACCTTCTGGCCGGGCCTTAGGAACGCGTGCACGTACTCCGAACCGCCGCGGCTGCGCGGGTCGCGCCGCACGCCGATGCGGTAGCTCGACCGGTCGTCCGGCGAGCCGCACAGCGAGTACTGCCGGCTGATGCCGGTCGGCAGCACTAGCTCGACGTGCGCGCCGGGCTGCCACTCGGGCAGCGCCCCGCCGTCCTCGCGGACCAGCTCGACGGACACGACGCCGGCGGCTTCCCAGCGCAGCTGCCGGACGATCACCGGGAGTTCCATACGCCCCTCCTTGGTCAATGACCAATCTAGGTCACTGACCAAGGTGCTGGCAAGGTGGCTCCGACCACCTACGATCGGCGGGGTGACGACTTCCGCAGCTCCGGACCGCCGGGCCGACATCGTGCGGGTGGCGCTCGACGTGCTCGAAGAGTCCGGGCTGGAGGCCACCAGCCTGCGCGCGGTCGCGGGCAAGCTGGGCGTGCGGATGAACACCGTGCTGTGGCACGTGAAAACGAAGGCGCGGCTGCGCGAGCTGATGGCCGACACGATCCTGGACAGCATCGGCCTCGACGGCCTGCCCGAGGACCCGCGCGAGCGCGTGGTCGAGCTGGCTCACCGTTACCGCGCGGCATTGCTGGCCCACCGCGACGGCGGACGGGTCGTCGCGGGCACGTTCACCAGCGGGCCGGGCACCCTCGGCACGGCGGACGCGCTCATCGGCGCGTTGACCGGCCTCGGCCTCGACGACCGTCAGGCCGACTGGACCTGCTGGACGATCGTCTACTTCGCGATCGGGCTGGTCGTGGAGGAGCAGGGCAGCGCGGAGTCGCCGAAGCTGCACCTGGAATCGCCGGCGACGCTGGAGCCGTACCCGCACCTCCGGCGGGTGCAGCTGAGCGAGGCCAACGACCGGTTCGACGACCGGTTCACCTTCGGCCTCGACCTGATCCTCACGTCCGCTTCCGCGCCTCGATGAGGAATCGGGTGGTGGTGGCGGTGAACGGGCCTTCGCGCAGCTGCTCGTGCAGCTCGCGCAGCCGGGGCCGGTAAGCCTCGACGGTGAAGCCCGGCACCATCCAGATCACCTTGCGCAGGAAGTAGATCACCGCGCCGATGTCGAAGAATTCGGTGCGCAGCTGTTCGGGCCGCAGGTCGACGACCTCGAGCCCGGCGCGTTCGGCGGCCGCCCGGGCGTCTTCGGGATGACGGCCCCGGCGCACCTCGGGCGGCTGCGGCCCGAGGAAGTACTCGACCAGCTCGAACACACTGGCCGGGCCGACCTGCTGGGACAGGTAGGTCCCGCCCGGGCGCAGGACCCGTGCGATCTCGTCCCACCACGCCGTCACCGGATGGCGGCTGATCACCAGCTCGAACGTGCCGGCCCGGAACGGCAGCGGCGGCTCGTCGGTGTCCGCGACGACCACCCCGCCCCGCGGCTCCAGCAGCGCGGCGGCCTTGGCGAGGTTCGGCGGCCACGATTCGGTCGCGACGGTCAGTGGCGGCAGCACCGGCACCCCGGCCAGCACCTCGCCGCCGCCGGTCTGAATGTCCAAAGCGGACTCGACGTGCGCGAGCCGTTCGCCGATAAGCCCTTGGTAGCCCCACGACGGCCGCTGCTCGGTCGCCCGCCCGTCGAGCCAGGAGAAGTCCCAGCCCGCCACCGAAACGGCCTCGGCCTCGGCCACCAGCTCTTCGAACGTGCGTGTCATGGCCTGATCGTCACAGCGGGAGCCGGATGGTGGCAACTCAGCGGCGCCGCACCGGTTGCGGCGGCACCGGCTTCGCGGCGACGACGGCGTCCAGCGGGACGACCACGAGGCCGCGTTTCGTCTCCACGGTGCAGGTTTCGGCGTCGCGCTCGCGCAACGGGCCGAGGGCGTCGGTGAAGCCGCCCTCGATGCGATAGCGCACGACGACGCGGGTGCCGAGCGGCAGTTCCCTCAGCGGCGTCATCGGGGAAGGCGCGCGCTCAGCTCGTCGTCACTCGGCTCGACGAGGTGGGTGCCGTCGCCGAAGACGATGGTCGGGATGCGGCGCGGGCCGCCCTGCAGCTCGCGGACCAGCGCCTCGGCCGCGGCGTCCGCCTCGACGTCGACGTAGTCGTACTCCACGCCTTCCGCGTCGAGCAGCGCGCGGCTGCGCTTGACGTCCGGGCACCAGCTCGCGCCGTAGACCACCGGCTTCATGACACGACCTCCGAGGGGACGGGAGTGGATTTCTCTTTCACGACAACGGGTTCCGGATGCCCGAGAAAGGTCAGCCAGTCGCGGAACACGTGGTGCACGGCCTCGGCGCCCACCGGCTCGCCCGGCGCCGGGAACTCCCGCGGGTGCACGATGAACCCGCGCTGCTGCGGGCCGCCGAGCGCGCCGTGGGAGCCGACGTGCCGCTCGAACGGCGAGGACTGGTCGGACTCCGGGTCGTACCGGCTGTTGATCATGATGTCCGCGCAATGCGGGAAGGTGTCGACGCGCTGGACCAGCTCGTCGGCGAACGGGCCGTAGTCGGCCAGCGGGTCCTCGCCGATCACGACGCCGGTGGCGAGCCGCTTGAGCCCGTCGCGGCCCAGCACCACGGGCCCGAACTCCGAGCTGTGCACCAGCATGAAGCCGACGCCGTCGTGGTCGACCAGGGTGGGCAGCAGGTCCGGGTACTCGCGCTCGATGGTCTCCAGCTCGACCCGGCCCTCGTGCTCGGTGAACGACACCATCGCCAGGTGCCCGGACACGACGGCGACCACCCCGGGCGCCACGCGGGTGACCGCGCCGGGGGCGCCGCTGGTGGTGCGCTGCCGGTTTTCGCCGCCTTCGGCCTTCTCGACGCGGCCGCGCAGCCGGCGCGCGATCAGGCCGCCGGTGGTGGTGGCCTCGGCCAGCGCCGCGTTGACCTGCCAGCTTTCGGCCTGCCGCCGCTTGCCCGGCTCGGCCACGGGCTTGCCGCCGCACAGCCGTCCGACCAGCGCCTCCATCGTCTCGCCGAACCGGTCCGCAAAGGCCTGGCCCTGGGTCTGGCCGTGGTCCGAAAGCCCGACGATGTGGTAGCGCCGCGGCGCGATCCGGCTCGCGCGTTGCAGCCGCGCGAACTGCTGGTCGATCGAGCGCAGCACCTCCAGGGTGTCGAAGCGCTCGATGCCGGAGTGGTGCGCGACCTCGTCGTAGCCCAGGAAATCGGCGTACACCACGGGCCGGCCGGCCAGCATGTCGCCGATGATCGCGGACACCACCACGTCACGCGCGATCACCGTGGTGCCCGGCCGCGCGAGCGGGTAGAAGCCACCGCGCGGGATCCGCGGCATCACGCCGGCGCGGCGCTGCTTGGCCGCCGCGGACAGCTCGCGGAAGACGTCGACCAGCGCCACGCCGAACGTCCGCAGCACGTTCACCGGGTTCGCGAAGTAGGCGCGGTAGCCGGCGCCGACCCGGTCGCGCTTGCGGCCGCGCAGGGTGCGCGGCACCAGCACCGGGATCGAGCTCATGGTCAGGCTGACGTGCTCGGCGTCGCCGGAGAACAGGTTGCCGTGGCTCGCGCCGTCACCCGAGAGCAGGCCGCGGCCGTTGGTGTGGCGGCGTTCGATCTCGGCCGCGTCGGTCGGGTGCGCGCACGCCATCACGTGGTCGCGATCCTTTTCGTACCAACGAAAGCCGAGGATGTCGTGGTTCGAGCCGTGCAGGATGCCGCAGACGCTGGCGCCGGTCTGCGAACTCCAGTCGGTGTGCCAGCGGGTGAGCGAGTGCGTGCCCTCGCCCAGCCAGGCGGCGAATGTCGGCATGTCGCCGTCGCGCACGGCGCGGCGCACGGTGTCGTAACCGAGGCCGTCGATCTGCAGGAAGATCACGCCGGGCGGCTGCTCGGCAAGGCCGGCGTCCGGGTTGTGCCGGCGACGGCGGCGGGCCGCGCGGCGGAAGAAGATCTCGTCCTCGTCGACCGCGAGCAGGCTGGAGATCACCGCGCCGACGGCCGACATCGCGACCGTGACGATCACCGCCGCGCTGAAGCTGTGCAGCTCGACGCCGGGCACGGCCTGCAGGATCGCCAGCGTCGCCACGCTCAGCAGCAGGAAAGTGCCGACGCCGAGGGTGAAGTACGCGATCGGCCAGGCGATCCGGACCACCAGCGGCCAGACCACCGACGTCAGCAGGCCGAGGATCAGCGCGCACACCGTGGGCTGCCACCAGGACTGCATCGAGAACCCGTCGAGCCACAGGTCGAGCAGGCGCAGCGCGCCGGTGACCGCGGCCCAGACCAGGATCACGCGGGCGACCACGCGGCCGCCCTGAAGCAGCCGTCCCTTGCCCGGTTCGGGATTCGTCACTGGTGTCCTCCAGTTCGCTCCGGCTTGCGGCGCAGCTTGCTGATCAGCGTCATGGCGACGGTGACGAGCAGCACCAGCACGGTGGCGAGCAACGTGGCGATCAGGGGTGAGTCGAAGATGCCGCCGCTGATGATGCCGAGCAGCGAGTAGGCGACGGCCCACAGCACGCAGGCGATCAGGCCCGCGGGCAGGAACTTCCGCCACGGGTAGCTCAGCGTGCCCGCGGCCAGCAGGACCGGGATGCGCCCGGCGGGCACCAGCCGGCCGATGACCACGAGCTGCCAGCCGCGGCGGGCGAACTGCTCACGGCCCTTGGTCAGCCGTTCGGCCTGCTGCCGGCGTTCGACCCAGCGCAGCAGCGCCTCGCTGCCGAACCGGGGGACCGCGAACGTCAGCACGTCGCCGAGGTACGCGCCGAGCACGGCGAGCAGGATCACCAGCGGCAGCGAGAGGTGGTCGGTGGTGGTGGCGACCGCGGCGGCGGCGCCGACCACCGCGCCGGTCGGCACCATCGGGATCACCGAGCCCAGCAGGACCCCGCCGAACAGCGCCGGGTAGCCGATCGCCGACGGGTCGGACCAGTTCACACCTTGTCCCCGGGAGCCGGGAGCGCGACCTCGGCGCCGGGCCGGGTCAGCAGCACCTCGGTGGGCAGGCCGGCCTTGAAGACCTCCGCCGCGAACGTGCGCGGCGGCTCCACGAGCAGCTTGCGCATCCGCGCGGTCCGATGGATGCCGGGCACGGCCAGCGTGCCCCAGTGCACCGGGATGATCACTTCGGCCTGAAGAAGCTTCGCCGCCTCCGCCGCACGCTCGGGTGTCAGGTGCCCCGGGCCGAGGTTCGGGCCCCAGCCCCAGACCGGCAGCAACGCCACGTCGAGCGGCGCGAAGTCCGCCATGCCGTCGAACAGGTCGGTGTCGCCGGCCGAGTAGACGCGGACGCCTTCGGCCTCGAGGAGGTGTCCGAGCGCCGGGCTCTGCGGCCCGTGCGTGAGCCGCGGTCCCCAGCGGTGGCCGGAGTGGACGGCCTTCGTCGCGGTGACCCGGAGGTCGCCGTCGGTGAGGGTCTCGCCGGGCGACAGCTCTTCGACGTTCGGGAAACCCCGCTTCGCGAGCCAATGCCCGGCGCCGCGCGGGACCACGATCCGCGTCCGGCGGCCCACCAGCCGCAGCGAAGGCAGGTGGAGGTGATCGCCGTGCAGGTGCGAGATCAGCACCAGGTCCACGTCGGACCACGCGGACGCGTCGGGCAGCGGGGCCACGCGGGTGAGCGGGCCGACCCGGGAGGTGAGCACGGGATCGGTGAGGACCACGCGCCCGCCGAGTTCGACCCGCGTGGTCGCGTGGCCGAGGAAGTGCAGGTTGAGGCCGGTCACGGTTCCGAGTATCACCTGGTTGGGACGGAAATGCCCGGCGGAGTGGCAGGTCGCACCTTGTCGGGTCCCCCGCTGGGCCCGGGCTTCAGGGAGTGGGCAGGAGCGACGAGATCTTGAGCGAGCTGGTGCCGAGGCCGGTCGGCCCGCTGAACGGGTGGGCGGCCGGGGTGACGGGAGCCGCGGGCCGGTAGCTGAGCTCCGGCTCGGTGTAGCGGTGACAGCCCTCGTGCCAGTTGAGGATGCCGGCGAGCCAGTTCTTCAGCTCCCCGGTGTACGCGAGCAGAGTTTTGCGCGCGGCATCGTCGAGGTTGTAGTCGGTGAAGAGCGTGGGGAGCGCGACGTCGACCGCGTGCTGGAACTCCTGCAGGCGGGCGGCCATGAGGTTGGCGACGACCTCGAAGGCCTCCTGTTCGCCGACGTCCAGGAAGTTCCGGACCACCAGCACCGCGTTGTGCAGCTCGCCCTCGTACTGGATCTCCTTGCGGTACGAGAAAACGTCGTTGAGCAGGCAGGCGTAGTCCATCGCCGAGTGCTCGATGGCCTGGATGGTCCGGGTGCGGTAGATCTCGGGCGGCACGGTGCGGCCGTGGCCGATGCGGCACAGGCTCATGGTCAGCTCCGAGCCGAAGGTCTTGCGCCGCATCTCGACGTAGTCGATCGGGTCCGGGATGCGGTTCTGGACCTGGTTGGCCAGCTCCCAGACCCAGCTTTCGAGCATGTCCACGATCGCCTTGCGGAACTGCTGCCGGAAATCCCGGGCCATGGTCGCGGTGGTGCGGGACCAGAGGTCGGCCAGCGCAGTCTCGAGCGCGTTCAGCGGCGGCGGCATCGGCTCGTCGTCAACCGGCAGGAACAGCTTGAACCGCTCGGTCATCGCCTTCGCGCCCGCGACGTTGCCGGTCGTGCCGAAGACGACGGGGTAGTAGTCGTCGCCGTAGGTGCCCCAGGTCAGCCAGCCGCTGGTGAGGTCCAGCTGCTCCGGCGTCGCGTCCGGGTGGATGCCCGCGGCGCACAGCGGGAGGTCGAACGCACGCAGCTTGTGCTCGTCCCACACCACGCCGTCGAGGATGCCCATGGCCTGCGACCAGCCGACGACGTTCTCCCGCGCCTGGTCCAGGTGCGGGCTCAGGGTGAGCGGGAACGGCAGGGTGATCTCCGGCTGGTCGATCGGCCCGACCGGTTCGAACGGCTTGTGCTGGAAGCTGCGCATCCGCTGCGGCGCCGTGGCCGCGAGCGAGGAGAAGATCCGCGCCGCGGACGTGCCGAGGCCCGCCGGCCCGCCCAACTGCTCCGGTCCGTCCCGCCGTTCCAGCGCGCCTTCGTTCATGTACCGGCTGGAGCGAAGGTGCCACTCGTGCCCGCCGGACTGCCAGTCCTGCAAACCCTTGACGTAGGCGAATGTTTCGGCCCGCCCGGCCGGGTCCACGCCGTGCTCCTCGAACACCCCCGGCACCTCGGTGAGCGCGGTGTGCTCGAACTGGTGCAGGCGGGAGGTGAGCAGGTTGTTGACCGCGTCCGCGGCCTCTTGCGTGGAGCAGCCGAGGAACTTCTCGAACACCAGCACGCCGTTGGACAGCTCGCCCTCGTCCTCCACCTCGCGCTGGTAGGAGAACAGGTCGTTGCGCAGGTGCACGGCGTCGGCGAAACAGTCGCGCAGCACCTCCATCGGCCGTTTCGCGGCGATCGAGTCCGGCACCTCCGCGTGGAGGGAGTGCTCGATGAGGTTCGCCGACCACGGCGCGCCGCCGACCTTGCGGCGCATCTCGATGTACTCCACCGGGTTGGAAACACGGCCCTCGTTGATGTTCGCCAGTTCCCACAGCGATTCGTCGAGCAGATTCCGGGTGCTGTCGGTGAACCGCCGCCGCCAGCCCGCCGACCGGAGTGGCACGGTGCGGTTCCACAGGTCTTCGAGCCCGCGCTCGACCGGGTTTTCCGGGGTCGCGGTGATCTCGCCGGTCACCGGCATGAACAGCGCCACCCGGTCCAGGTACGCGCGGGCGCTGTCGATGTCGCCGGTGCGCTTGAACAGCTCGAGGAAGTGGTCGTCGAAGTAGAAGACCCAGACGTACCAGTCGGTGACCAGGTCCAGCTCGGGCGCGCCGGCGTCCGGGTGGGTGTACGCGCAGAGCAGCGCGTAGTCGTGGGAGTCGAAGTCGCCCTCGTCCCAGATCACCGTGCCGTGCTGGGGCACGTCGATCATGTCCATGGTGTGCGCCCAGGCCTTGCTGTGCGCCCGCGCCCGGCCCAGGTTCGGGTTCAGCCGGGCCGGATACGGCATGTAGAACTCGGGCAGAGCAAACGGCTGCACGCGGCTTCCCTGGCCTTCCCTTTCGCTGGGTCCGGACCCCGTGAGGCAATCAAACCCGCCCGCGCCCCGGAAGCCCCGCGGTGCGCGACCACACGAATGAGCGGGGCCCGTCGCCCGGGCAGCCCAGCGCGGGTCACCGCGCGGTCGGCTCCGGGTGCCGTTCCGTCGCTCTAAGGTGAAGATCATCGGTACTGCCGCGAGCGAACGGGCCGCTCGCGTCATGCTGCTGCGGTACCGCTGCCGGGCCCGGACCGGGAAGTGTTGCGGGGCCTGCGGTGTTCACCCCGATACCCCGACTGCGAGGAGTGACCATGAGCGACGAGACCAGCGTTGTGCGCAATGACGACGAGAGCCGCTACGAGGTGTTCGCCGACGGCAAGCTGGCCGGCTTCGCCGCGTACACCGACCGCGGGCCGCTGACGGTGTTCACCCACACCGAGATCGACGACGCGTTCGGCGGGCGCGGCCTCGGCAAGGTGCTCGCGAAAGCGGCGCTGGACGACGTGGTGGAGCGCGGCCGCGTGATCGTGCCGGTGTGCCCGTTCATCGCCGGGTACCTCCGGAAGAATCCGGGTTACGGCGACCATGTCCGTTGGCCGGAAGGCACTTCCGCCAGCTGATCAGTCCTCTGTGGACGAATTTTCGAGCCGTCCGGCGAGGATGCCCGAGCGGGCCAGCTGGACCGCTCGGGCGCGCGACGCGGCGAAGCGCAGCAGGCCGAACGGCGCGTGCATCCGCAGGGCGTCGGTGACGCGCGTGCCGTCGCCGTCCGGCTCGAGGCCGAAGCGGTAGCCCATGCGTATGCCGCCGGGGGAGACGACGTCGCCGTACACCGCTTCGGTGGCCTTCAGCCGGAGCGTGACGACGATCGGGCTGTCGTACCGCAGGAAGCCCAGGAATCGGAAACGCTCGACGGCCGTGTAGCGCGTTGTCCCGCCTTCGCGGCCCACGTCGCGCACCTCGACGACGAGGGGTGAGAGACCGACGTAGCTGGCGGGCTCCGTGAGGTGCGCGGAAACGGCGGCGGGGGTGGCCGCCACGGTGAACTGGTGGCGAAGTTCGGTGTCGGGCACGCCTGAGGTTAGCCAGGAGCCCGGTTTCGCCCCGCGCAGGCGTTGGGCCATTCGGGGCACGCCGGCGCGCGGGCTTTTCACGGAAGCTGCCCGCATGACCGGATAGCGCCGTTCTGGGCAGGGCTGTCTGGTCCAGCCGGACTGGGCCAAACGGCGGTCTGCTGTCTGTTTTGTCCGATACCTTGGTTATTAACCAACCTTCGTCGGTGGTGCATCGGTTTCTGGGCAACAAAAGTGGGCAGCGTCCCCCCGTGGTGCGTGACTCGCTCACGCAGGATCCGTCCAGCAGCACAACTGGAGGAAGATTCCATGACTTCCCGGAAAACGGTCGTCGCGAGCTTCACCCTGTTTTCGGCCGCGGCGCTGACGGCGGGCATCTGCTCGTCGGCCGCGTCGGCGAGCCCGGTGGCCTTCGCGCAGATGCAGGCGCAGGCCATCAGCCAGGCCACGCAGGTCGCCGGCAGCCTCGGCGCGGCGAGCGGCGGCATCTTCCTTGACAACGGCAAGGCCGTCGTCAACGTCACCGATGCCGCTTCGCAGGAGAAGGCCGAAGCCGCCGGCTTCGCCACGAAGATGGTCAAGCACAGCTTCGCGGCCTTGACCTCGGCGAAGAACTCCCTCGACGCGGTCAAGAACGTGCCGCAGACCGCCTGGGGCATCGACACCAAGAACAACCAGGTCGTCGTCAAGATCTACGACTCGGCCTCGAAGGCCACCGCGGACAAGGTGACCGCGGCCGCCGCCCAGCTCGGCGACTCGGCCCGGATCGAGCACCTGGCCGGCAAGCTGTCGCTGTACATCGCCGACGGCGACGCGATCCAGAACGACCAGGGCCGCTGCTCGCTCGGCTTCAACGTGACCCGGGGCGGCTCGCCGTTCCTGCTCACCGCGGGCCACTGCACCAACCTCGGCGGCACCTGGTCCGGCGGCGACGTCTCCGGCGCCACGGTCGTCGAGAGCGACTGCCCCGGTGCGGACTCCGGCCTGCTGACCCGCCCGAACGGCTCCGGCCCGGGCGAGATCAACACCGGCCAGGCCATCACCAGCGCGGGCTCGCCGACCGTCGGCGAGCAGATGGAGAAGCAGGGCTCGACCACCGGTGGCGGCAGCGGCCAGGTCACCTCGGTCGACGAGTCGGTCAACTTCGACGTCGGTGTCCTCAACCACGAGTTCGGCACCACCGCCCACACCGACCACGGTGACTCGGGCGGCCCGGCGTACGACGGTTCGACGGGCCTGGGCACCCTGTCCGGCGGCGACACCGTGACCAGCTACTTCTACCCGCTGACCCTGGAGCTTCAGTCCTACGGCCTCTCCCTGGCCTGATCCTCCGGTAGTTCTGTTTCGAGCAGCCCCCTCCACCGCTTGGTGGAGGGGGCTTCCTCGCGTTCTGAGCCATTACGCTGACCGTTCATGGAGCCGAATTCGAGCCCGGCCAGGCGGTTCTGGGTGGCGCTGGAGCCGTTGCACGCCGTGGTCTATTTCGCGCCGGAGCCCGCGGCGGCGGCGAAGGACGCCGGGCTGCGGGGCTGGTGGATGGGGTACTTCGCCGGCCGCGCGGCGCCGCTGGGCCCGATCGGGCCGGCGCCGGTGACGTCGATGTTCTTCGGCTTCGCGCCCGGGATGGTGGCCCGCGCGCTGCCGGACGCGTGGAAGTTCGCTCGTCCCGAGGACGTGTTGCGCACCCGCGTGGAAGCGGTGGAAGCGGTGCTCGCGCGGGTGCTGCCGGAGGCGGGGCTGGCCGAGCTGACCGGTTTGCTGGAACGGGCCGTCGCGGGCTGCCGCTTCGATGGCCGTCCGCTGGCAGCTGCGTGGGCCGCCGTCCCGCGCCCACCACGCCTGCTCGCGCGGCTGTGGCTGGCGACCTGCGTCCTCCGCGAACACCGCGGCGATGGGCACGTGCTCGCGTCCGTGGCCGCGGGCCTGACCGGGCTCGAAGCGGGCCTGACCCACATCGCAACCGGCGCGACGACCCGTGAACTGCTGCAACGCGCCCGCGGCTGGACCGACGAGGAGTGGGAGGCCTCGCGCTCGCGACTGCTGGCTCGCGGCCTGCTCGACGCCTCCGGCCGCCTGACCGAGGCCGGCGCCGCCGTCCGCCACGAGGTCGAGGCCACCACCGACCGTCTGGCCGCCGGACCGCTGGAAGTCCTTGGCACAGCGGAAACCGAGCGTGTCATCGAACTGGCCACGACGTTGAGCCGTTTGGTCATCGACGCGGGTGTGGTGCCGGTACCGAACCCGATGGGCCTGCCACGGCCGTGAAGGCCGGTGTCAAATAGTCCACATCGGACACCGAGTCGCGGTCAACCCCCCAGCAACCGGGCCAGCGCCGCACGAGCCCGTTCATCCCGTGACGCCAAGGATTGCAGCTCCGCGGCCAGCACCGTGAGCCACTCGTCCAGCTCCGTGTCTCGGCGGCTGATCACCACGCCCCGCACCACTTGCCGGACCTCGGCGGCGACACCGCCGCTGCGGCTGGCGGTAAGTACCAGCAGCTGGTCCGGCGTGGTCACGCGCACTTCCACCGGCTGGCCGGCGCGGCCCGCCACGCGGTCGGCGAAGGTGCGGCGGCGGTCGACTTCCACCATGCCTGGGGGGAGGGCCGCGCCGAGGGTGTCGGACAGGACGCGGCTGTAGGACTCGACGTCGGCGCGGTCGGTGCGCAAGGTGGCGACCAGCAGGTGGAAGTCCAGCTCCGAACCGGCCATCAGTCGGTCAGGGGCAGCACGAGCTGCGGCTTGGTGATGTGGTGATCGGCGCGCAGCGGCTTCACCGCGGTGCCGATCGCGAAGAACTCCGTGGTGTGCCCGCCCCAGCGGTGCGGCAGCGAGAGCAGCTGGACGCCCACGATGCCCTCCGCGTGCAGTTGCTCGGCCTCAGCCTGCATGCGCGACATTGCCAGCTCACGCGCGTCGTAAAGCGCCTCGGTGTACTGCGGGATCTCGACGTTCTGCCCGATATTGCCCATCGCCTGGCGGAATCGCTGGTGCGCGATGTGGTAGACGCACGAGCCCATCACCATGCCCAGCGGCGCGTAACCGGCCTGCACGAGCGTCCAGAAATCCTGGCCGGACAGGTCGGAGGTGAACGGCTTTCCGGTGTTGTTGCGCCATTCCCCGGGTTCGTCGGCCTTCACCGCGGTGCCGACGGCGACGAACTCGGCCAGGTCGTTGCCGAACTCCTTGAACTCGATCTCCAGCCGCACGGCCACGATCCCGTCGGCGCCGAGCAGGTCCGCCTCGGTCTCCATGCGCGACATCGCCAGCTCGCGCGCGTGGTACATCGCGGCGGAAAGCCGGTCCATCTCCTGGTTCTTGCTCCACCGGCCCATCTGGAAGCCGACGTGGTAGATGCTCGAGCCCAGCACCAGCCCGAGCGGGCGGAACCCGGCTTCGCGCACGAGCAGGAACTCGTTCACGCTCAGGTCCGAAGTGAACAGGCTGGTCGCCTGTCCCGGCCGCATCTCGGCGAGCCGGCGCATCGCATCCTCGGGGATGTGCTGCGCGGCGGGGTCCACAGTGGTCACAGGGCCTCCTTGTCAGGCTCGGTTCAGCGGCAGCATGGTGAGCGCGGACGTCGGCGCGGCGGCCCCCTGGTGGAAGCGGCCGATCGCGGTGCCGAAAACGCTCGACACCCCGGCGACGCCGATTTCGCCCAGCTGCCAGGTGTTGAGCGTCATCCGCGAGACGATCGCGCCGTCGGCGCCGGTGGCCTGCACGGCGCGGCGGAACTGGCTCCTGGCGTCGGACCGCACGTGCGTGACGAGCCGGGTGTGCGCGTCGACTTCGGTGTTCCCGGCCCACATCGTGGTCTGGTACTGCATGTTGTAGTCGAACGTGGTGTGCGCGGCGATGCCGGTGACGATGTCCGCGGGCACCCAGCCGGCCTGCATCAGCTTGCCGACGTCCTGCCCCGGCAGCTCGGTGGTGAACACCCGGCCCGGGCGCTGCCTCGAGTCCGCGCGCACGGCCGTGCCGAGCGCGACGAACTCCTGCATGGTCTCGTCGAGCGGGGTCACCGTCAGGTTGATGCCGAGTACCCCGTCCGCGCCGATCGCCTGCGCCTCCAGCCGGAGCCGGTCGAGGGCGACGCCGTAGCCCTGCCGCAGCGCGTCGGCGTACAGGCCGATCTGCTGGTTCGGGGTCATGCCGTACACCGGGGTCCAGCCGAGCCGCTCCACGATGCAGCCCATCACCTCGCCGACGGCGGTGAAGCCCGCGACCTCGGCGCCGACCGCGGCCGGCACGCTCAGCAGCGAGGTGTGCAGGCCCGAAGAAGCGAACCGGTCGACGCGCGCCTGCGCGACCGGCGGTAGCCCACGGCCATCCCAGTCGGGCACTCGGACCTCCTCGCGGCCCGTGGCGGCGGGCCCTCACCCTCCATCGTGGCACGAGCCGGCCGCAGGTCGGCGCCGGGAAGCGGCGATCAGGGCTGTTTGTCCGGAACATCCTCCGGAATCGTGGCCGACAGTCCAGTGAGGACACGATCGAGGCCGGCTTCGAAGGCCCGCTGCAGCCGGTCGGCCGCGTGCGGGGTCTCGGCCTCGATCATCACGCGGGTGAAGCGCGGGTACGCGCCGTTGTTCATGATCGCCGGGCCGTACTCGCCCTGCTGCGTCATCCACTCGTCGTTGCTGAGCCCGGAGCGGCGGATCGCCTCCTGCTCGGCCAGCTCCGCCTGCACGTGCCCGCGCACGAACGAGAACAGCGTGCCGAGCGCCAGCAGCATGTCGTCGGTGCCGAGGCTGGTGCCGTCGAACGCGGCCAGGGTCAGCTCGGTCCAGCGCAGGCTGTACGGGCCGTGGGTCGGCCGGCCCGCCGCCAGCGCGGGCAGCCAGGGATGGCGCAGCGAGACCTCGCGCAGGAGGTGGGCGAAGCGGCGCAGGTCGGCGCGCCAGTCGCCGGTGGTGCCGGCGTCGGCCAGCTCGGCCATCACCGCGTCGGTCATCAGCTCGTGGACCTCGTCCTTGCGCAGCACGTACCGGTACAGCGACGCGACGCCGACGCCCAGCTCCGTGGCGATCCGCCGCATCGAGACGGCGTCGATGCCTTCGGCGTCGGCCACCCGCACGGCCACCGCGGCGACGTCGTCGCGCCGGTAGGTCGCCTTCGGGCCGCGGGCGCCCTGCTCGGGCCTCATCCAGATGACGGGGGCGGGCTGGTCCATGGCGTTGATTGTCCCGCATGGGGTAACCTCGAAGTTACTGCGAACGATGTTCCTGGTTTGGGGGATGGGGTCATGGACTACGACGTGGTGGTGGCCGGCGCGGGCCCGGTCGGCTTGCTGCTGGCGGCCGAGCTGCGGCTGGGCGGGGCCAGGGTGCTGGTGCTGGAGCGCGACGCCGAGGTGGTTCGGCCGTGGCGGGTGGGGTCGATGGGGGCGCGGTCGGTGAACACGCCGACGGCCGCGGCCCTGCACCTGCGCGGGCTGCTGCCCGCCGTGAGCGCGGCGGCGCTGTCCTGGTTCGACCCCAAGCAGGTCACGCCGGAGATGCAGGCGCAGTTCCAGGAAGCGGCCCGGCAGGCGGCCGCGTCGAAGGACGGCTCGCCGCCGCCCGGGCTCCCGTTCGTCGGGCACTTCGCGGGCATCGGGGTGCGGGCCGACCGGCTCGACTTCGAGGACCCGGAGATGACGGCCGAGCTGTACGGCAGTGGCGTCGTCGCCCAGCAGGACTTGGAGGACATCCTCGCGGCACGCGCGGAGGAACTCGGCGTGGAGATCCGGCGCGGGGCCGCCGTCACGGGCTTCGAGGCGGACGAAACCGGGGTGACGGTGGAGGCCGGGACCTCGGTGCGCGCCGGCTGGCTGGTCGGCTGCGACGGCGGGCGAAGCACCGTCCGCAAGCTCTCCGGCATCGGATTCCCAGGCGTGGACGCGGTTTTCCTCGGTCGACAGGCCACAGTGGACATTGCCGGCGCGGGCATCGAGGGCCTGGACGAGAGTGCCGGCTGGCAGCACGGCCCCGGCGGCTCTTACACCGTCGGCGGCTGGGGCGGCGGTGATACGCGCGTGCACACCGTCGAGCCCATCGGCCCGATCCCGGACGGCGAGGTGACGGCCGAGGAGATCGAGGCGAGCCTGCGGCGGGTCAGCGGGCTCGACGTCGCCGTGACGGCCGTCCACACGGCCACCCGCTACACCGACGTGACGCGCCAGGCGGAGACCTACCGGCGCGGCCGCGTGCTGCTGGCCGGCGACGCCGCGCACGTCCACTCGCCCGCGGGCGGGCAGGGGCTGAACCTGGGGCTGGGCGACGCGTTCGGGCTGGGCTGGCGGCTGGCCGCGGTGGTCCGCGGGGATGTGCCGGCGGACCTGCTCGACAGCTACGTCGCCGAGCGGCACCCGATCGGCCGGTGGGTGCAGGAGTGGAGCATGGCGCAGACCGCGCTCAGCCTGGAGCAGGGCCCGCGCGCGGAAGCCCTGCGCACCGTCGTCGGCCAGCTGCTGGACACCCGGGACGGCGCGACGTTCGTGGTCAAGCGGATCGCCGGCGTCTGGCAGCACTACGACCTGCCCGGCGAGCACCCGCTGGTCGGGCACCGCGCGCCGGACCTGCCGCTGACCGACGGCAGCACGCTGGCGTCCCACTTCGCGTCCGGCCGGGCAGTGTTCCTCGACGGCGGCTTCGGCGGCGAAGTGGCCGCGCGCTGGGCAGACCGGCTGACGGTGGTGGAGGCTCGCGTGGCGGCGTTCGCGGACGTGGTGCTTTCGGCCTTTGTACGGCCCGACGGGTACGTCGCCTGGGCCGGGCCGGGCGAGGGCTTGGCTGAGGCGCTGCAGGCCTGGCTCGGGCCGTCAGCCCGTGGCTAGCTCCACGCGGTTGCGGCCGGCCTGCTTGGCCCGGTAGAGCGCGGTGTCGGTGGCCACCAGCACGTCGTCGACGCCGGTCAGGTGCTCGGCGGGGTAGATGGCGCAGCCGATGGACACGGTGACCTCGCTGATCACCGTGTCGCGGTCGGGCAGGACCACCGCGACCCGCGGCACGCGCCGCCGGATGCGGTCCGCGAGCCGGCCGAGGTGCTCCATGGTGGGCACGTTCGGCACCACGATGGCGAACTCCTCGCCGCCCCACCGGCCGCACACGTCCTGCTCGCGCACCTCGTCGCGCAGCGCGATGGCGATCTCGCGCAGCACCAGGTCGCCGGTCGGGTGGCCGTACGTGTCGTTGATCGCCTTGAAGTGGTCGAGGTCGAGCAGCAGCACGCCGACCGTGCCGTGGCCCGCCCGGGCCCGCTCGAGGTATTGCTCGGCGATGGTGCGCCACCAGCGCTTGGTGGCCAGGCCGGTGGTGACGTCGGTGCGCGCGTCGCGCTGGAACTGGGTGAGCAGCAGGCCGCGGTGCAGCGCCACCAGCGCGACTACGACGCCCACCAGCACCAGCGGGTTGGCCAGCACCAGCAGCGTGGCGGTGACCAGGCCGAGGCCGATCGCGCCGGCCTCCAGGATCTGGTCGCCGAAGCCGGAGAACAGCTCGCTGACCGACCGCGGGGTGCTCGACAGCGCGATCGCGACCATCACCAGCGCCGTGTTGATCGCCCAGCGCAGCACGGCGGCCAGCGCGATCACGGCGAGGTCGCCGAGGCCGGCGGCGAAACCGGAGTCCGGGATGCCGGGGTAGTGGTGCAGGCCCAGGCCGAGCACGAGCACGGCGGCCTGCGTGCCGCACAGCACGGTCGCGGCGGAGAAGATCCAGCGGTGCGGGAGCACGGGCCGTTCGCGCGGCCAGATCCGCCACCACGCCACCGCGTACGTGAGCACGACCATCGCCGACGCGAGCACGGCGGGCAGCGCGATGACGGCCGCGATGCTCCACACGGCCTTGGTGTCGACGTACGCGACCGTGGGCGCCCGGTTGTACTCGCGCTGACGCTCGATGTGCCGGGTCGCTTCGATGGCGGCGACCGCGCACACGGCGAGCACGCCGAACCGCACGAGATCCTGCCGGCCCACCGGCGCGAGCCACGCGGTGCCCACCGACGCGGCCACCGCGACGACGTTCACCACCAGCACATAGGTGCGGACGCGGGGAGGCAACCGCCAAAGCCGCCAGCCCGTGAACCAGCTGTCCGGCCGGTCTGTTCCTCCGCGCACTCTTCACCTCACCCGGTTGGCTTCCTACCGTAAACGACGAGGGGCAACGCGAGCCGCTCGTAGCCCGGACTATGGGAGCAGGCCGGGCAAGTTCGCCCGGACAGCCCAGTGCCGGCGCGTGGTGGAGGGGAAGTGGCGACTGTGCGTGACGTCGAGCTGCGGTAAACCCTCAGCCGACCTGGGCATCCACTGGATGGGAAAGGAGGTGCCGATCATGCGCGACAACAACTGGACGTAATCGCCGATACCGGCCGTGGTGGAACGAGTGAGAGGAGACGCGCTGTGCGTGACAACAACTGGACCCGCTGAGCCGTGCTGACCAGTCCCTTTACGAACCGGAAGGAGGCAAGCCCGTGCGCGACAACAACTGGACCCGCTGAAGCCCGTTGGCCAATCCCGCGTGAGCCGAGAGGAGGCAAGCCGATGCGCGACAACAACTGGACCCGCTGAATCCCGGAACCAGGCGAAGAAACTTCGGCGGGGAGGTGAAAGGCGTGCGTGACAACAACTGGACCCGATGAGCACAACCGAGCAGAGCACCCGATCCGGTCCGGGGAGGTGAGCGAGACGGCACCCGGGCGTGCGGGCCGGTCAACCGGCCGCGGGTGGCGTGGTTCCGCCGACGGGGCTTCGGCGGGACCACGCCGCGCGTGCCCAGGCCGTGGCGGCGAGCGCGGCGGCCGTCGCCCCGGCGGCCGCCGCCACGCCGACCACGGCGGTCGGCGCGAGTACTTGCGTGAGCGCGCCCGCGGCGGCGATGCCCACGCCCTGCGAGGCGCGCAACGCGGCGATCGCGACTCCGATCACCTGGCCTCGCTGGTCCGCCGGCGCGGCGAGGCTGTACTGCACCTGCGTGATGAGGTCGTGCGCGGAGCACATGCCCGAGAGCGTCCACAGCAGGACGATCGGGACCAGGCCCGGCGACCAGCCCGTCGGCAGCAGCAGGAGGCTGGTCAGCACCGCGAGCGGGCCCAGCAGCCGCATCTGCCGCGCCCGCGGGAGCCGGCTGATCAGCAGCGCGCCCAGCACCGTGCCGACGGGGTTCGCGACGAGCAGCCAGCCCAGCACCCCCGTCCCGCCGAGCTGGGCGGAGATCGGCACCGCCAGCCCTTCGGGGATCACGTAGAACCCGCAGCAGCAGGCGATCGCCAGCAGGGACCGCAGTTTCCGGTCCCGTGCCACCAGCCGGCAGCCGGCCACGAGTGCCGCCCACTGCGACAATCGTTGCGGCGTGGGCGAAATCACCGGTTCGACCGGGTGTGGCCGCAGCCCCCAGCGCAGCGCGAGCGCCGAGACGGCGAACGTCAGCGCGTCCACCCACAGCGCGCCCGCGACCCCGAGCCACGCGACGACCGCTGCGCCCGCGCCGAAGCCGATCACCAGCGCGGCCTGGTAGGTCGAGGAAAGGATCGCCTGGCCGACTGGCAGCCGGTCCGCGCCCAGCAGGTCCGGCAGCACGGCCTGGCGCGCCGCCTGGAACGGGCCCGCCGCCAGCTGGACCACCACGAGCAGCGCCGCGGCGACCGGCCACGGCAGCCCGGGGATCGCCATCACCGCGACGAGCGCGGCCCGCAGCACGTCCGCCACGACCATCACCGACCGTCGCGGGTAACGGTCGGCGAGCCCGCCGAGCGCGCCGCCGAGCAGATCCGGCAGATAGGTGAGCGCGTACGTCAGCGCGGCCCAGCCCGCCGATGCCGTACGGTCGAACACGAGCACCGTCAGTGCCACGCGGGCCAGCTGGTCACCCGCGACGGACAGCACGTGGGCCAGCCACAGCGCCCGGAATTCGGTCACACCGAACACATTCCGGAACGTGGGGGCAGCCGGGCTCATGTGATCAGAGTGTCCTGGTTCGGCCACGTGGAGCAACCCCCGGCAGCTCGGGTGGGTCGTCTGGACCGCCTCTTCCGGGGCGTGAAAAACTTGGTGGTCGCCGCCCGTGAACGCCGCACCGAGGGGTTAGTCCGTTGACCGAGGAGAGCCGGCAAGTCGCCGGTCGCTACCAGCTCGTCGAGCTCATCGGCAGCGGCGCCATGGGCATGGTCTGGCGCGGGGAGGACAAGATCCTCGGCCGTGTGGTCGCGGTCAAGGAACTCCTGATGCCCGTGAACCAGGGCGAGGAGAAGGTCGAGGAGGCCAAGAACCGCGCGATGCGCGAGGCCCGGATCGCCGCGCGGCTCCAGCACCCGAACGCCATCTCGGTGTTCAACGTGGTCGAGCACGAAGACCGGCCCTGGCTGATCATGGAGTACCTGCCTTCGCGCAGCCTTTCCGCGAAGCTGCACGACGACGGCCCGATGACCGTCGACGAGGTCATCCCGGTCGCCGTGCAGCTGGCCGGCGTGCTGGCCGCCGCGCACCGGGCGGGCATCGTGCACCGCGACGTCAAGCCCGGCAACATCCTGCTCGGCGAAGACGGCACGGTGAAGGTGACCGACTTCGGCATCTCCCGCGCGGTCGGCGACGTGACGCTGACGGCCACCGGCGAAATCTCCGGCACACCCGCGTTCCTCGCGCCCGAGGCCGCGCGCGGCGAGGAAGCCACGTTCCCTTCTGACGTCTTCGCGCTCGGCGCCACGCTGTACATGGCCGTGGAGGGTGTGCCGCCGTTCGGCACGGCCGACAACGCGATTGCCTTGCTGTACCGCGTTTCCAGCGGCGAGATCACCCCGCCGAAGCAGGCCGGGCGGCTCGAGCCGCTGCTGCTGAAGCTGCTCGAACTCAAGCCGGAGGACCGGCCGACGATGGCGGAGGTGCTCGTCGAGCTGCGCAGCCTCGACGGCGGCGTCACCCCGGTCGCGACGATTCCCGAGCCGCTGACCCTGCCCCGGACCAAGGCTGTTGAGGTTCCGGCCGCCGCGCCGGCTGCGTCGGCTGTGTCTGATTCGGAGGCAGCCCCGGCGGCTGCGACCGCGCCGGCGCCGCCCGGGCACCCGGGCGTGGACCGAAGACGGCGCTCGATGCTCCTCGCCGGGATCGGCGCGCTGCTCGTGGTCGTCCTGGTCGTGGTGATCGTGCTCGTCAACCGCAACAGCAGCACCGGAAACACCGCCGGCGGCTCGCCGTCGACCACCCCGTCGGCTGCTCCTTCCGCTTCGCCGAGCGCCCCCGTCTCGCCCAGTGCGACGCCCAGCTCGCCCTCGACGCCGCCGACGTCCACCAGCCCACCGGCCTCGTCCAGCGTGACTCCGCCGCAGAACACCGTGCAGGCGCTGGAGAACTACTTCGGTCTGCTCCCGGGGAACACCGAAACGGGATTCACGTTGCTGTCCAAGGGTTTCCTCGCCAAGCGGCAGCAGACCCTGCAGACTTACACGAGCTACTGGAAGGCCTACAGCGCCGTCCGGGTGGCGAACGTGAAGCAGACCGGGCCCGACACGCTGACCGCGGACGTCACCTACGTCAAGCCCGGCGGCAGCAGCGTGACCAACCACCACGTCTACCGGATGGTGCAGGAGGACGGTGTCTGGAAGATCGACACCGAGTCCTGAGCCCCTCAGCGCAGCAGCAGTTCGATCGCCCCGGCCGCGTCGCCCACGACGTGGTCCGGGGCGCCGTCGTCTTCGGGCCAGCGACGCCCGCGGTCGACCCACACCGTGCGCAGGCCCGCGGCGCGGCCGCCGGTGATGTCCGCCGCGGCGGAGTCGCCGACCATCCAGCCGCCCTTGAGCGGGACTTCGCAGCGGCCGGCCGCGATCTCGAACAGCCGCCGATCGGGTTTGCCGACGCCTTCGTGCGCGGAAATCGCCCAGCCGTCGACCATCCCGGCGAGGCCCGTGCAGACGAGGGTCGCCAGCTGCTGCGCGGCGTCGCCGTTGGTGACCACGCCGATCCGCCAGCCCGCGGCGCGCAGCCGGGGCAGGCCGCCGCGCACGCCCGGCGCCATGGGGATCAGCGCGGGATGCCGTTCGTGGAAGTCCTCGAGAAGCTGTGGAACGGTCTCGTGCAGCGCGAACCGTTCGCGGACCGCGGTGAAGAACGCTTCCCTCGGCTCGAGGCCGTCGCGGTCGGCGGCCACCAGCCACTCGGCGTCCTCGTCGCCGAGCCGGTGTTCCGCGCAGAACTCCCAAGCCCACCGGCGGAAGCCCTCCGCCCGGTCGGCGAGGGTGTTGTCGAGGTCGAACAGCACCAGCCGCACGGTGAGAACCCTAGGCCGACTCGCGCCGGACCTGCACGCTGACCAGCGATGAACGACCCGGCCGGCGCACTGGGAGGTCCGCGCGGGAACCTCGTCATCCCGGACGCCGGGGCTGGTTGGTGGCGTGGCTTTTCGGCCTTGGTTGCTCCATTAGGGTGACAGGATCCCGGTTTTTGTCGGGGTTCGATGCGAACATATGTTCGTGACGAGCGAAGGCCCCATCCTCCACGCCGACCTCGACGCGTTCTACGCGTCGGTCGAGCAGCGCGACGATCCCCGGCTCCGCGGCCGCCCGGTGATCGTCGGCGGCGGCGTGGTGCTGGCGGCGAGTTATGAGGCGAAGGCGTGCGGCGTGCGCACCGCGATGGGCGGCGCGCACGCCCGGCGGCTGTGCCCGCAGGCGGTGGTGGTGCCGCCGCGGATGTCGGTGTACAGCGCGGCGAGCAAGGCGGTGTTCGAGGTCTTCCGGGACACCACGCCGATGGTGGAGGGGCTGTCGATCGACGAGGCGTTCCTGGACGTCGGCGGGCTGCTGCGGATCGCGGGCACCCCGTCACGCATCGCGGCGCGGCTGCGCGCGGAGGTGCTGGGCGCGGTCGGCCTGCCGATCACGGTGGGCGTCGCGCGGACGAAGTTCCTGGCGAAGGTCGCGAGCGGCGTCGCGAAGCCGGACGGGCTGCTGGTAGTGCCGCACGACCGTGAGCTGGAGTTCCTGCACCCGCTGCCGGTGGAGCGGTTGTGGGGCGTGGGGAAGGTGACGTCGGCGAAGCTGCGGGACCGGGGCATCCAGACGGTGCGTCAGGTCGCGGCGATGCCGGAGGTGGACCTGATCTCGTTGCTGGGCCGGGGCCCGGGGCTGCACCTGCACGCGCTGGCCCACAACCGCGATCCCCGCCCGGTCCAGGTGGGCCGGCGCCGTCGTTCGATGGGCTCCCAGCGCGCGCTCGGCCGCCGTCGCCGCACGATGGCGGAGCTGGACGAGATCCTGGTGGGCATCGTGGACCGCCTCTCCCGCCGCCTGCGCTCGGCGAAGCGCGTTTGCCGCACGGTGGTCCTGCGCATGCGCTTCGACGACTTCGCCCGCGCCACCCGGTCACGGACGCTGGTGAAGGCGACGGACCACACGGAGACGATCCTGGCCGCGGTCCGGCGGCTGCTGTACGAGTCACAGTCACTGGTGTACGACCGGGGGTTGACGTTGATCGGGGTCTCGTTGTCCAATTTGGACGGAGACGGCGCGGTCCAGCTGGTGCTGCCGTTCGACGCCGCCGACGGTGACGCACTGGACACGACCCTGGACGGGGTGCGGGACCGGTTCGGGGCCGGGGCGGTCACCCGGGCGGCGTTGCTGGGGGCCGAGGCGGGAGTGGAGGTGCCGTTGCTGCCGGACTGAGTGCTGGTGCTGCCGGGCTGGGGCTTGTACCGCCGGGCTGGGGCTTGCGGCCGGGGCGGAGGTGCGGGAGCTGGGGCGAGCCGCGAGGGAGGGCCGGCTGCGCACGCGGTGGAACGGAATGGCGGTGCTGGCAGTCGAAGGGCTGTCGGTCGGCAGTCTGGTGGTCCGCAGTCCGGTGGCCCGCAGTCTGGTGGCCCGCTGGTCCGGTAGTCCAAGATCGGGTCGCCGGTGGTGCGCAACCAGCTGGTGTTCGTCCGATGGCAAAGCGGTATCCCCGAGTTCCGGAAGGACGGGCGGCCTGCCTTGTTGAACGTGCACTTCACCGAAGCGGACCTGGGGAAGGTGGCCGTCGCCGAAGACGCGGACCCGATGTGGGAGCTGCTGATGAGCAGCTACCGGATCCGGCGGCCCGAGGGGGAGCCGTTTTTCGGGCGGTGGCGGCGGGGGTCGCGGTCGGCGATTCCCGATTCGGGGCGGTTGCTGATGTCCGCGGTGCCGCCGTACGGGTACTGCCCGGACTTCCTCACACCGCCGGAGGCCCGCACGGTCGGCGACGGGATCGCGGCGGTGCTCGAGACCCCCGAGCGGGTTCTGGCCGCCGACGTCGCCGAGCTGGTTGCGCAGGGGACTCGCGTTCCGCCGTGGCTGCTCGGGCTCGCCGGTGGCGAGACACGGGAGCTGCGCCGGCTGGGCACCGCGCTGCACGACTACTACCAGCAGTGCGTCGCCCCGCATTGGGTGACGGTCCGCGGGGCTGTCGCCCGTGAGCGCGTGCGGCTGCAGTCGTGCCTGGACCGTGGCGGGCCGCAGCTGCTGCTGTCGACGCTGCATCCCGACGTCACCTGGAATCCGCCGGTGCTGCGGGTGCGCTTCCCGATCGAGCAGGAGCTCCACCTGAACGGGCGCGGGATCCGGCTGCTCCCGACGTTTTTCGCCCACGGGATGCCGACCACGTACAAGGACCCCGGCCGCCCGCCGATCCTGGCCTGCTCGATCAGCCACACCAGCCTCCACAGCGAAGCCGAGCCCGGCCCGTCGCTGGCCGCGCTGCTCGGCCCGACCCGCGCCCGGGTCCTCACCGCGATCGCGATCGGCCGGTGCAACACCAGCGCACTGGCCGAGCTGACCGGCACGCGCCTGTCCACCGCGAGCCAGCACGCGTCGGTGCTGCGCGCCAGCGGGCTGATCGTCAGCACGCGCGCCGGCAAATCCCAGGTCCACGAGATCACCCCGCTGGGACTCGGCCTGATCCAGGCGGGCTAGCGCCGGCTTTTACGACACCGGCGGGCCGGGTGTCAAGGGGCGCTTCGACCTTTCAGCCGAGCATGAAACCAGGATCGGAGCTGCGTTCAGCAAGTAAGGGGATGGCAAACTCTGCTTAGCGCGAGTGAGGAATTCGCAGCTATCGAGATCCCATATTGCTATTTCCGGAGTTGAACGCATGAAGAAAATGACAGTGCTCGGTGCGGTCGTCGCGAGCGCGGCCTTGTCGATCGCGGCCGCCGGAACGGCCGCCGCCTACGCGCCCATCCTCGACAAGAACGTCGAGCTGGTCCTGTTCGGCAGCGGCACCCACGTCAGCTCGGCCACAGTCCACAGCATCCCGGAGCTCCCGGGGCCGGCCGAGTACGAATTCATCTACAGCGCAACGACTTCACCGACGAAGACGTTCACGATGATCTGCGGCGGCAGCTCGACCGGGGGCAGCTGCTCGCACAAGTTCACGGTCAACGCCACCTACGCCAAGGGCGTCGGGATCAAGAGCTGCGGCCAGATCCAGCGGGTCTCCACCGGGCAGGTCTACGGCACCCCCTGCAAGAAGTGGTGACGATTCACGCGGTGTGAAACCACCGGGTGCGCAGGGCGGCGCCGATGGGGTCCGGCTGGGTCTGGGGGCCCGGCCGGGCTCGCGTTGCGCCACGCCGCGCCGTGGCCCGGGTGACCCCACCGGAACACGCTGTAACGAACCGGCGATCTCCGACGACGGATGGGCAGCTGTCTTTTTCCACCTGCCTTCCGAAACGTCAGAGCGGTATCCCCGGGAAGAAATAGGTAAGACATGAACCTGCGAAGACGCCGGCGAAGTATTGCCATTGTGTCCATGGTGGCGGCCGCGGTCGCGATGGTCCTCGTGACGCCCGGTGCGGCACTGGCCGACACCCCGACCAGCGCGATCACCGTCAGCCAGACGGCGCTGCAGCGTGGCGCGACCTTCACCGTCACCGAGACGATCTACAACCCCGAGAACTTCACCGTCACCGGCGCCAAGCCCGCGTTGTACGGCAAGGAAGCGGCCATCACCGACGTCGCCGACATCGTCTCCTGCACCGTCGCCTGCGGCGCGCTGGGCAGCAGTTACCGTGCCGTCGTCGGCGATCTCGCCCCCTTGCAGAGCGCCACCGTCACGTTCACGCTCAAGGTCAAGGACACCGCCCCGCTCGGTACTTTGACGCTGCAGGACCAATTCGTCGGTGACAACTACGCGTTCGACACCCTCGACGGCCCCGCGCTCACCATCTCGCAGGCGGCCGGCTCGGCCGACGTCAGCGTGGCGCTCGCCGCCTCGCCGGCCGGCGTGCTGACCTCGCAGATCACCTACACGATCACCGCGGCCAACCACGGCCCGGACGCGGCCACCGGCGTCAAGCTCCTGGCGAACCTGCCGAACGGCCTGGTGTTCTCGAAATCCCCGGACTGCACGGCTTCCGGGCGCACGGTGACCTGCAGCATCTCGTCGATCCCGTCCGGCTCCTCGGCCAAGGCGAGCTTCACCGTCCGGGCCGGGCTGCTCACCATCGGCAGCTTCACCACCACGGTCCAGCGCCAGGAGAGCTCGCCCGCCGACTCGAATGTGGTCAACGACAAGGCTTCGCGCTCCTGCGGCGCGATCACGAGCCTGCTCCTGAGCTGCTGAAGCAGCGTTTCGCGGATTCCGGCCCGGCGCCTCGAGGTGCCGGGCCACCGCTATGACGAAGCCCCGGAAACGAGTGAGCGCAAGCGTTCCAGCGCCGGCCGGGCGGTCGGCGTCCCCGGCCGGTCCCGCGCCGAGCGGAGGTCGCTCAGCCGGGAAAGCCCGGCGACGACCACGTCCAGCGGCGGCCCGCTGGCGGTGATCCCGTCCAGCCGGTCGGCGGGTGCCTTTTCCGCCGGGACCACGAGGAACGGCTTGACGAGCCGGTGGTGGTGATAGGTGTACGCGGCCCCGTGCGCGCGGCAGACGGCGAGGAACAGCTCGGCGTTCCGCCGCAACCCCGGTCCGGCCCCCGATTCCGCCTCGCGCAGGAACTTGGCCAGCAGCGGCTCCTCCTCGACGACGGCGCGCAGCAGCACCTGGTCCTCGGGCGCGACGTAGGCGTACTTCTCCGCGATCACGTTCTGGTAGAAGGGATCCCGCGCGTCGCAGAGGCCCAGCAGCAGGTCGATCTCGTTGACCGCGGAGAAGTCGCCGGCGTTGGCGCCGCGGTACTCGACCGCGCCGACGCGGTGCGATTTGAAGTACGGCCGGATGTTGAAGAAGAACCGGTCGACGTCGAGCGTCCGGCCGAGGTCCTGGTTGAACCGCAGCACGTCGTCCAATGCGGAAAGCGCGGTTTCCAGCAGATACGTGGTCAGCGGGTTGGACACGCCCATCGGCGGAATGCGGCGGAGCGCGTCGGCGGCCCGTTGGTAGGCGAGCACAGCAAGCCCGTTGTTGGTCAGGAAAACAGCTTCGTCGGCCAGCGAGGTGAAAGTCTGATAACGGTCTCGAATGGCCGGGTTGTACAGCGCCTGGTGCGCGAAGACGAATCGCGGCGCCACGCCCAGGGCCGAGCCCAGCACCTGGGCCAGCGACCAGGCGGACGGATCGACCGGCTCGGCGGACTCGTGCCGGCGGCAGGCTGCGAGGTAAAAGCCCACCATGCCCAGGAGCTGGTATTTCTCCCGGGCCGAAATCGGCAGCGGGCCCGGAATCGCCCCGATCAGCAGGCCGCCCTCGGTCACCACGGCCTGTTTGATCTTCTCCAATTCGGGCCGATCGCCGACGATCTCCCGCCGTTCGGCGAAGTACGCTTCCTCGAGCGCGGTGTTGTACTCGACGAACTCGGTCCTGATCCACCGGTCGAGCCGGTCCACTGCGGTCACCGGGCCGACTCTAACCGAGTCCTACAGCCGGTCGAGCCCGTCGAGCACGCGGTCCAGCACCTCCGTGCGGGCCTCCGAGTCGTACGCGGCGACCGGCGGGTGCGCGCGCAGCAGCCCTTCGGCCAGCAGGTCCTCGACCAGCGTGCGGGTGGTGCCGAGCGGCAGGCCCAGGTGGGCGGACAGCTCCACCACCGAAGTGGTGGACGCGCACAGGTCGCACACCCGCCCGTACTGCTCCCACAGCAGCCGCCGCAGCCGGCGGCCGAGCTCAGTGGTCGAGACCAATGTCTCCAGCGCGAGCTGGTGCTGGGTCCGCGGCGGGATGCGGTCGCGCGCATAGGGGCGGACCGACGGCGCTTCGCCGGGATCGGGCAGCCGGTGACGTCCTGACAGCGAGCCGCCGCCGGGGACCTCCGGCTCGGTCACGGCGCCACCTCCTCGGGCTCAGGCAGGCAGTACAGCACCGTGCTCGCACCCGTGCCAAGCACGATCGCGAATTCTGTCCGAAGTGGACCCGAAAACCCGCGCGGCCGGGACGAACGGGAAGGTCCCGTCCGTCCCGGCCGCGTGTGACCGGTGTCTGGCGAAGTTGTTCAGGCGGCCTTCACGGCGCCCTTGTGACCGCCGCGCAGGTCCAGCTCGATCTGCTCCAGCGTACGGCCCTTGGTCTCCGGGACCAGCCACTTGGTGAGGCCGAACAGCACGACGTTGATGCCCGCGAACAGGAACATCGAGCCGCCGATGCCGAGCGCGCCCGGGTCGGAGATGATCGGGAAGACCGCGCTGACGATGCCGGTCGCGGCCCACAGCACCACGCTGCTGATGCCCATGCCCGCGGCGCGGACCTTGAGCGGGAACACCTCGGCCATCATCACCCAGACCACCGCGCCCCAGCCCAGCTCGTAGCCCACCAGGTAGAGCACCATCGCGACGAGCATCAGGATGCCCTTCGTGCCGGTGTCGTGGACCAGGTAGACGACCAGCCCGGCGGCGATCAGCGTGATCACCATGATCACGTTGCCGATCAGCAGCAGGGGCTTGCGGCCCCAGCGGTCGACGACGAACACCACCCACGCGGTGAACAGGAACTTGGTCACGCCCAGCAGTACACCGGACAGCAGCGCCGCCTGCGTGGCGAAGCCGAGGCCGATCAGCATGGTCGGGAAGTACGCGTTCACCGCGTTGACGCCGCTGAACTGCTGGCCGATGGCGAGCAGCAGGCCGACCACCAGCATCGGCCGGACCATCGGGGTGACCAGGTCGCGGAACCGGGTCTTCGCGCTCTCGGCGTCGAGCCGGATGACCTCGCGGATGGTGCCGATCTCCTCGTCCACGTTCACCGAGCTGCCGTGGGAGCTGATCAGCACGGACCGGGCCGCCTCCTCCTGGCCCTTGGCCAGCAGCCAGCGCGGCGTCTCGGGCAGGAAGATCAAGCCCACCAGCAGGATCACGGCGGGCACCACGGCGCCGGCGAACATCAGCCGCCAGTTGCCGGACGGGCCGAGGCCGTAACTGACCAGGAACGCGATCAGGATGCCGAGCACGATGAAGATCTGGTTCAGCGCGCCCATCGCGCCGCGCAGCCGGGCCGGGGCCAGCTCCGAGAGGTAGGTCGGCACGGTCGACGAGGAGAAGCCGATGCCGATGCCGATCACCAGCCGGGAAACGATCAGCAGGGCGAAGGTCGGCGAAACGCTCGCCGCCACCGTGCCGACGATGACGATGACCGCGGCCACCATGATCGTCCGGCGGCGGCCGAGTTTTTCGTTCAACCGCGAGGAGAAGAGCGCTCCGACGATCGCGCCGACCGACAGGCTGGCGGTGATCACACCCTTGTCCCACCCGGTCAGGCTCCAGGCCTTGCCGATGAACGGCAGCACCCCGGAAATGACCCCGAGGTCGTAGCCGAACAGGATGCCGCCGAGGGCACCGAAGAAGTACAACGTGGTCCTGTTGATGGGCCGCCGCGCCGCGGCTGTCTGTGTCATAACCGAGCCGTCTCTTTTCTGGGGCTGGCCGGCCGGTCCGGTTCGGCTGGGGGCGGCCAGCGGAGCGGGATCGGGCGGGTGGGTCTGATGGCCGGTGATCCGGGCGCCGGCGCGGGCCGGGGCACTCGCAGCGCAGGGCTGCGAGACGGCTGTTTCCCCCACCCGTTACGCCTTTCCTCGTCCCGGGCTTTCAGCCGCGTACCCGTCGGCACGATCCGACGAACTTTCGCCGTACACAGTCACACGCTGCTTACCGGCGGGCAATACACCGGCTGATAACTATTCAGTCACGTGACTATCGTTCACATATGTGTATGAGGTAACGGCGAGATTTCCCAGGTCAGCGGCGTTTAACGGACAATCCGGCTTTCCGGGAACCGCGGTATCCGTGCCGCCGTCGTACGGGCGTCTCGCGGTCAGGCTGGGGGAGGAGCGTCATGGGCGCCGGTTTCGAGGTGGTTCCCGCGTCGGTGGGAGAGTCGGCGGGCAAGGCGCACCGGGCCGCCGCGGCGGTGCGGCCGGTGGACCTCGCGGGGGCGCTGGCCGACGTGGCCGCCGGGTTGCCCGGGGGCACGAGCGTCCCGGCGGCGGCGCGGCTGTCCGACGTCTGGGGTGAGGCCGTGCCGAAGTGGGCTTCGGACACCGAGGCGTACGGGAGTCAGCTCGACGACGCCGCCCGCGGCTATCGCGGTGTCGAGGACCGGGCCGGCGCCGGCGTCCGGGCGGCCGCCCGATGATCACCTGGGGAGACGTGCGGCGCTGGGACGCGGCCATGATCGGCGGGGTGGCCGACGCGCTCAACGACCGGTGCGCCCGCCTCGTCGCGGCCAACGACGACGTCGAGGGCATGGCCAGGTTCGACGGCTGGACGGGTGACGCCGCCACCGCGGCCACCGCGCGTGGCACGGCCTTGACCACGGCGCTGGAGCAGCGGGTCGCCGAGGCTTCGGCCGTGCGGCGCGGTGCGCACGAGGTGCAGGCGGCGGTCGAGCGGCTGAGCGCGTACGTCAAGGACACCGACGATCTGGCTGCCCACAACGGTTTCACCATCGACGACGGCGGCCGGCTCACCGCAGTGCCCGGCCCGGCGGTGCCGTCCGACGTCGCCGGGGCCCGGCAGCGCGTGCAGACCGAGCTGACCGACCGCGTCGAGCAGATCCTGCGCCAGGCCACGGATGTGGACGCGGACTTCGCGGCGATCCTCACCCGCGCCGCGAACGGCGAGATCACCGACCAGGGCGCGACTTCGCTCGCGCAGGCCGCCGATGCGGGCTCGGCGCAGAGCGGGCTTTCGACGCAGGGCCCGCCGCCGGGCGGCACGCCGGGTGACAACCGCGCGTGGTGGGACAGCCTGCCGGACGCCACGCAGGCCACCATCCTGCGGGACAACCCGGACCTGGTGCGCAACCTCGACGGCATCCCGGTGACCGACCGTGACGCGGCCAATCGTGGTGTCCTGCAACGGGAAATGGCCCGGCTGCAAGGGGATCCGAGCGAGGACGCGAAGGCCAAGCTCCGTGGCCTGGAGGCCATCCGGACCCGGCTCGACGCGACCGGGCCCGGGCACCCGCAGGCGTACCTCGTCGGCCTGGACACCAGCGGCGACGGCAAGGCGATCGTCGCGGCCGGCAACCCGGACACCTCGGTGAACGTCGCCACCTCCGTGCCCGGCACCGGCAGCGAGCTGGCCAAGATCGGCGGCGACCTCGACCGCTCGGACAAGATGTGGCAGTCGGCGACCACGGCCGGCTCGCCGTCGACCTCGGTGATCACCTGGGTCGGCTACGACGCGCCGAACGAGCTGCTGGACGCGGCCAGCGAGAAGTACGCCGACAACGGGAAAGCGGCGTTGTCCGGGTTCGAGGACGGCCTGCGCGCCTCGCACGACGGGCCGCCGTCGCACAACACCGTGGTGGGCCACAGTTACGGCACCACGGTGGTCGGCCACGCCGCGCGCGACGGCGGGCTGAACGCGGACGACCTCATCTTCGTCGCCAGCCCCGGCGTCGGCGTCGATCACGCGAACCAGCTGCACCTCGACGGGATCAGCCAGGACGATGTCGGGCAGCATGTGCACTCGACCGTCGCCGAGCACGACATGATCAAGCTGACCAATATCGGCATCCCGGGCCACGACATCGCGCTGGGCCCGTCGCCGGCCGACGCCGACTTCGGCGGTCAGGTGTTCGCTTCGGCGCCCGGCACGAAGGGGCCGTGGTACGAGGGCGGGCTGAGCGGCGCCGCGCATAGCCAGTACTGGGAGGACAATAATCCGTCGTTGCGCAGCTTCGGCCGCATCATCGCGGGGAAGCCGGCATGAGCGGCGGCCCGCTCCCCGGAGGTGGAGCCATGAATCCCACGATCACCGAACACCAGGCCCAGGACCGCGTCGAGGCCTACCTCGACGAGGCCTTCGCGGCATTGCCGGACGCGGCCGGGCGGAAGCTGTTCTCGCGCAACCGGTCCGAGTGCGCCGACCCGACCGACAACGGCCCGGCCGGGCGGTACGAGATCTCGGCGACCTACGAGGTGACCGGGCTGGACCCGGCGGCCTTCGGCGAGTGTTTCGACGCCGTCGTCGCGTGGTGGCTTTCGCACGGCTTCTCCGTGCTCGCCGACCATCGGCACGCGGACCCGTATGTGTTCGCGCGCAACGATTCCGACGGCTTCGACCTGTCGATCCAGGCGAACGACCTCGGCAAGCTCTACCTCGGGGCGACCTCGCCGTGCGTCTGGCCGGAGGGGGAGCCGCCTGCGCACCCGGTTGAGCCTGAGCCGACGCCGGTGGTCGCGGAGGCCGAGCCGGTCGCGAAACCGCGCCCGCGCCGCGAGGCCGTGGACGACGAGGACTTCGGCGACACGAACTGGTCGGACGGCGGCACGGCCTACTGAGCTCCGGGGCGTAAATTGGACCAGCAGGTCCAGCTCTGGAGGAGGCCCCGATGACCGGCACGCTCACCCGCAAGGGCGCCGCGACGCGGCAGCGCATCGTCGAGGGCGCCGCCGCGGTGATCCAGCAGCGCGGGGTGCTCGACACCACGCTGGACGACGTGCGGGAGCACACCGGCACCAGCAAGAGCCAGCTGTTCCACTACTTCCCGGACGGCAAGGAGCAGCTATTGCTCGCCGTCGCGGGCTTCGAGGCGGACCGGGTGATCTCCGCGCAGCAGCCGCACCTGGGGCGCCTGCACACCTGGGCCGACTGGCAGGCGTGGCGCGACACCGTGGTCGGGCACTACACCGAGCGGGGACGGCACTGCCCGCTGAACGTGGTGATGTCGCAGATCGGCCGCAACACCCCGGGCTCGCAGGCCGTGGTGACGCAGCTGATGGACCGGTGGCTGGCGGAGCTGACCGCGGGCATCCGGCACCTGCAGGCGGCCGGTGAGATCCCGTCGTCCACCGATCCGGCGCGGGCCGCGACGGCGCTGCTGGCCGGGGTGCAGGGCGGAGTGCTGATGCTGCTGTCGACGGGCGATCCCGGTTACCTGAAAGCGGCGCTGGACGTGGGGATCGAAAACCTGCGGGGGTAAGGACTCGTGAGTGGCTGTGCCGGTTCTAACCGGTATGAACACTCACGAGTCCTTACCGCCTGCGCGACCTGGTCACCCGGGGTCTGGGACGAGACTCAGGCGTTCTTGATCGCCGAGATCTCGAACTCGAGGGTGATCTTGTCGGAGACCAGCACGCCGCCGGTCTCGAGCGCGGCGTTGAAGCTGATGCCGTAGTCGCTGCGCTGGATCGCGGTCGAGCCCTCGAAGCCGACGCGCTCGTTGCCGTACGGGTCCTTGGCGGAGCCCTCGAACTCGAACGGGATGGTGACGGACTTGGTCACGTCCTTGATGGTCAGGTCGCCGGTCACGTCGAAGGTGGAGTCACCGGTGTGGGCGATCTCGGTGGACGTGAAGGTGATCTGCGGGTACTGCTCGATCGCGAGGAAGTCGTTGGTCCGCAGGTGGCCGTCGCGGTCGGCGTTGCGGGTGTCGATGCTCTTGGTCTGGATGGTGATCTGCGCGGTCGACTTCGACGGCTCGTCACCGTCCACGGTGAAGGAGCCGTCGAACTCGTTGAACGAGCCGCGCACCTTCGTCACCATCGCGTGGCGCGCGACGAAGCCGATGCGGGAGTGGGCGCCGTCGATCGTGTACTCGCCGGTGTGCTGGGTGAAGGTGGTCGCGCTGGTCATGAACTTCTTCTTCCTCCGGGGTCGGCCCCCAGGTTGTTGAGGGCTCAACAAGGACTGTAGCCCACAATAACTGATTGCGCGAGCAAGCTTCGGGTAAACTGCCCAGATGGTGGACGTCAACCCGCTGACCAGCGAGGAACAGGCGGTGTGGCGGCCGCTGACCCGGATCATCACCGTGCTGCCCCGGGCGCTGGACGACCAGTTCGTGAACGACACCGGGGTGTCGATGACCGACTACACCGTGCTCGTCTCGCTGTCCGAAGCCCCCGAAGGCTGGCTGCGCCTGACTGACCTGGCCAAGGTCACGGCCCTGTCGCTGAGCCGGATCAGCCGGGTGGTCGACAGCCTGGTCAAGCACGGGCTGGTCGAGAAGTCCCGGTGCCCGAGCGACCGCCGGGCCGCCAACGCCACCCTCACCGAGCTGGGCCGCACGAAGCTGGTCGCGGCGTACCCGGGGCATCTCGCGCGGGTGCGGGCCTACCTGTTCGACCACCTCACCCCCGGCGAGGTCGCCGCCGCGGGCCCGATCCTGGCCCGGCTCGCCGCGGCACTCGAGCCCCCGGAGCCGAAGGGGCCGCCGGGACCGGACGAAGAGCCTGTCTCACCGACGGAAGCATTGACAGAAGCCTCGACGAAAGCGGAGTCATGACCGGCGAGTTCAAGCGTGACCAGAACTACCTGCCCGACCGCATCACCGCGGACGGCCGCGACGGCTGGCCCGTGGAGGCCGGCCGCTACCGGCTGGTGATCGCGCGCGCCTGCCCGTGGGCGAACCGCGCGGCCATCGTCCGCCGCCTGCTGGGCCTGGAGGACGCGCTGTCGCTCGGGCTCTGCGGCCCGACGCACGACGAGCGGAGCTGGACCTTCGACCTCGACCCCGGCGGCCGCGACCCGGTGCTGGGCATCGAACGGCTGCAGGAGGCGTTTTTCCAGCGGGATCCCGAATACCCGCGCGGGATCACCGTGCCCGCGATCGTCGACGTGCCGAGCGGGCAGGTGGTGACCAACGATTTCAAGCAGATGACGCTCGACTTCTCCGGCGAGTGGCGGAAGTTCCACCGTGAAGGCGCGCCCGAGCTGTACCCGGAGCCGCTGCGCGGCGAGATCGACGACGTCGCGGAGAAGGTGTTCCGCGACGTGAACAACGGCGTCTACAAAGCCGGCTTCGCCACCACGCAGGAGGCCTACGAAGAGGCGTACCGCGCCCTGTTCTCCCGGCTCGACTGGCTTTCCGAGCGGCTGGCGACGCAGCGGTACCTGGTGGGCGACACGATCACCGAGGCCGACGTCCGGCTGTTCACCACGCTGGTGCGGTTCGATTCGGTGTACCACGGCCACTTCAAGTGCAACCGGCAGAAGCTGACCGAGATGCCGGTGCTCTGGGCGTACTCGCGCGACCTGTTCCAGACGCCCGGCTTCGGTGACACGATCGACTTCGACCAGATCAAGGAGCACTACTACGTGGTGCACCGCTCGGTGAACCCGACCGGGATCGTGCCGCTCGGCCCGGACCCGTCCGGCTGGCTCACCGCGCACGGCCGCGAGGAGCTGGGCGGCCGCCCGTTCGGCGACGGCACCCCGCCCGGCCCGCCGCCCGCGGGTGAGCGGGTGCCGGACCTGGCGGGGTAGCCGGGAGGAAACCCTTACACCGCAGCGCGTCCGCCGTCGACGGGCAGGACCGCGCCCTGTACGAAGCCGGCCCCGCCGGTGGCCAGGAAGACGATGGCCGCGGCGATCTCGGCCGCCTCGCCGGGGCGGCCGGCGGGGGCGAGCGAGGCCAGCTGGTCGAGGCTCTCGCCCATCACCGCGGTGCCCTCGGTGCGGGTGGGGCCGGGGCTGACGGCGTTCACCCGCACGCCGCGCGGGCCGAATTCCGCGGCCCACGCCTTGGTCAGCAGTTCCAGCGCGGCCTTGCTGGCCCCGTACAGGGCCATGCCGGCCGCGCCGAACCCGGCGACCATGGTGGACACGTTCACGATCGCGCCCGAACCCCGTTCCGCCATCTTCGGCGCGAGCGCGGCGACGAGGAAGTACGGCGCCTTCACGTTCAGTGCGAACACACTGTCGAAGTCCTGCTCGGTGGTCGCTTCGGTGGGCCCGAACGGGAAGATGCCGGCGCTGTTCACCAGCACGTCGACGTGGCCGGTGATCGCCTCGGCGCGGGCGGCCAGGTCACGGGCGCTCGCCTCGTCGGTGAGGTCGGCGGCCAGGAACTCGGCCTGGCCGCCGTCGGCGCGGATCTCCTTGACCACCTGCTCCCCGCGGTCCGCGTCGCGGCCGCCGACCAGCACGTGCGCGCCCAGCTTCGCCAGTTTCACCGCCGTGGCCCGGCCGATGCCGCTCGTGGCCCCGGTTACGAGGGCGGTGGTTCCGGACAGTTCGTTTGTCATGATCACTTCTTCCGAGTCCGTCCGCGGTGTCCCCGCGGTCGTCTCGTTCAAGCACGCCGGAGGAGAAAAGCCTTCCGGGACAGCGATACCGGCGTCTTATGGCCGCCATAAGCCCTTCACTCGGCCTCCAGTGCCGCGACCAGATGACCGAGGTCCCGACGGTGGGAGGACGCCGGCCACACCGCCCAGGTCCGCCGCACCAATGGATTTCCCTTCAGCGCGCACCAGGCCAGGTTTTCCGGCACCGGCTGGCCCCAGTCCGGTGGCGCCAGCGCGAACGCGCCACCCGCGCTCACCGCGGCGAACTTCAGCTCCGGCAGCAGGGAATCGGCCGCGGCCGGGCCGATTTCCAGGCCGTGCGTGCGGAAGACGGCGGTGATCTCGTCGTGCCAGGCGGGACTGCCCTCGCGGGGGAAGCCGATCCACTCCAGCCCGGCCAGCGCGTCGAGCCGGACGCCGTCCGGGCCGCCGATCTTCTCGGCGAACTCCTTCGCCAGCAGCACGCCGAGGTTCTCGGCGAGCACCAGCACCGCGTCCAGCTCCGGGCCGACGGGGTGCTCGCGCAGCAGCCCGACGTCCAGCTCGCCCCGGCGCAGCATGGCGGCCTGCCCGGTGGTGGACGCGTGCACCACCTGCACCCGGGTGTCCGGGCAGGTGCGGGCGAGGTCCGCGACGGCGCGGGAGATCAGCCCGGGCGGCAGCTCCAGCGGGAGGCCGACGCGCAGCAGGCTCCCGCCCGCGGTGGTGTGCCGCGCGACGGCGGCCAGCGCCTGGTCGTACCGCGCCAGCACCGCGCGGGCCTCGGTGAGCAGCGTCGACCCGGCCTCGGTCGGCCGTACCCCGGCACTGCTGCGCACCACCAGCTGCACGCCCAGCTGCCGTTCCAGCGCCTGCATGGTCTGCGACACCGCCGGCTGGCTCACGTGCAGCCGCCGCGCCGCCGCCGACAGCCCGCCCTCCTCGACGACCGCGACGAAGGCCCGCATCTCCCTCAACTCCATGCCCTTCATCACAGCACGGGGGTACGACTATTTCGGCGGGACGCGCACGTGCTCCAGGAACGCCGTGGCCGCCGCGCTCGTCGGGTTCGTGGTGACGGAGACCGTCTCCCAGGCGGGCACGTCGCCGTCCAACGGGACAAAAGCGGCACGATTTGTCTTGTGGCAGAAGGTTTCCGGCACCAGCGCCACACCCAGTCCGGCGACGACCAGGTCGAGCAGCGAGTGCACGTCGGTGATCTCCAGCGCCACCTTGCGGTGTGCCCCGGCCTCGGCGAGCACGGCGTCGGCCAGATCGCGCGTGCCCCAGCCGGGCTGGAAGTCGACGAAACGCTCGTCCGCGAGTTCCAGCGGCTTGACGGAGCGGCGCGTGGCGAAGGGGTGGTCGAGCGAACACGCCAGCACCAGCGCTTCACTGCCCAGCGGCGCGACGTTCACGTCGTCCGGGAAGCGCGCGGGCCGGGAGACGAACGCGACGTCGAGGCGGCCGGCTCGCACCTGGTCCACCAGCTCGGTGGAGCCGCCGTGCTGGAGCCGCACGTCCAGTCCGGGGTGGACGGTCAGGAACCCGCTCAGCGCCGTGGGCAGGTGCAGTGAATACAGGCACTGCAACGCCCCGATCGCGAGGCTCCCGCGCATCAGCCCCTGCACCGCGGCCACGGCGTCGCGGCCCGCGCTCGTGGCCGAAAGCGCCCGCCGCGCTTCGCCGAGGAAGGCCTCGCCCTCGGCGGTCAGCTGCACCTGGCGGGTGCTGCGCCGGAACAGCACCGCGCCCAGTTCCTTCTCCAGTGCCCGGATCGACGCCGACAAACCGGACTGCGCGACGTGCATCCGCGACGCCGCCCGGGTGAAGTGCGACTCCTCCGCGACCGCGACGAAGTATTCGAGCTGCCGAAGCTCCACGATTCATCACCCTGACTGCTCAGCCGGATCGGTTTCTTCTGTTGGACAGCTTAATGCCACCGGCGGAGGGTGGAGGAGTACGACGGTAACCACCAGGAGGAAGTCCATGCACACGCGCCGCCTCGGCGATGTCGACGTCAGCTCCATCGGGCTCGGCGGCATGCCGATGTCCATCGAAGGCCGGCCGGACGAAGAGCGTTCGGTGGCCACCATCCACGCCGCGCTCGAAGCGGGCATCACCTTCTTCGACACCGCGGACGCCTATCACCGCGACGCCGGCGAGGTCGGGCACAACGAGTCCCTGATCGCCCGCGCGATCGCGAGCTACGGCGGCGACACCTCGGGCGTGCTCGTCGCGACCAAGGGCGGCCACCTGCGTCCCGGCGACGGCTCGTGGACGCTCAACGGCTCGCCCGAGTACCTCAAGCAGGCGGCCGAGGCCTCGCTCAAGCGCCTCGGCGTCGAGGCGATCGGGCTGTACCAGTTCCACCGGCCGGACCCGAAGGTGCCGTACGGCGAGTCGGTCGGCGCGATCCGCGACCTGCTCGACGAGGGCAAGATCCGCTTCGCCGGCATCTCGAACGCCAACCCGGAGCAGATCAAGCAGGCCAACGACATCCTCGGCGGCCGGCTGGTGAGCGTGCAGAACCAGTTCTCGCCCGCGTTCCGCTCCAGCGAGCCGGAACTGGACCTGTGCGCCGAACTCGGCATCGCGTTCCTGCCGTGGAGCCCGCTCGGCGGCATCACCAAGGCGAGCGAGCTGGGCTCGCGCTTCGCGCCGTTCGCGGACGTGGCGAAGACCCACGGCGTCAGCCCGCAGCAGGTGACGCTGGCGTGGATGCTCGCGAAGGCCCCCGTCGTGATCCCGATCCCGGGCTCCTCGCGGCCGGAGACCATCCGCGACTCGGCCCTCGCCGTCGACCTGACGCTGACCGCCGACGAGGTCGCGGCCCTCGACGCCGCCTGACGCCCCTGCCCGGTGATGCGCCCCAATGTGGCGTTCGGTGCGTTGGACGCAACGAACGCCACATTGGGGCGTCAGCGAGCTAAGTCCCAGCGGGTCGCACCCTGTGGCTCGGCGGTGGCGACGCCGAAGGCGGTACGCGCGGTGAGGCGGTAGAGGTGCCAGGGCGCCGGGCCCGCGCTGGGCGCGGTGAACGGGGCCGTGAACCCGTCGCCGATCACCGTCGCGGGCCAGCCGCTTTCACGGTAAGCCGCGGCCACCTTCTCCAGGGTCTCGGCGTCGGTGGTCCGGTGGGCCTCGCCCTCCAGCACCACGTCGATCCCGGGCAGCCGGACCGACACGGAACACGCCGGGTTTTCCGCCAGGTGACGGGATTTCCGGACGTCAGGCCCGCTGGTGAAGTACAGCGCGCCGTCCACCCAGGCGGCCCCGACGCCCGCCGAATGCGGCCGTCCGCCGGGGCTCACCGTGGACAGGAAAAACGTCACCTCGGCGGTGGGCCACTGCTGGACGATGGCGTCGAGCGCCCGGCTCCACGGCAGCTCCGCGGACCCGCTCTGGTCGAGGTTTTTCGTCGCGTACGGCTCGATCGTGGTTTCAGTCATACCGGTGCGTCGAACGGCGTGGCCCCGGATCGACACCCGGCCTCGAAAAACTTCAGTCCGTCCCGGGCAACGTCAGATCGCGGGACTTGCGGAAGTCCGCCAGCGTCAGCCAGGCCAGGTGCGGGTCCAGCGCGAGGTGACGCCGCGCGACGGCCAGCTGGTGCAGGTCGGCGGTCAGCCGCTCCTCGGTGAGCGCTTCGGTGAAGACCTCCAGCAGCGTCGCGCTGAAAAGCACAAAAGCGCTGCTGTGCCAGCGAAGCCGGTTGACCTCGTCGGTGGTGTCCTGGGTGGCGCCCTGATTCAGTTCGGCGGCGAGCGCGGCCAGCTCGACGGCGTTGCCGGATTCGGGGATACGCAACAGTTTCGACCACAGGTCGGCCAGCGCGTCGCTGTGCTCCAGGCCGCGCGCCTGACCGGTGAACGCGCCGGCCTTGGCGGCCAGCTCGGTGCGCACCAGGATGCCCGCGACGGCCGGAAGCGCCGGCTGGTACCGCTCGGTGGTCACGTCCACCATGTCGATCGTGGTGCGCCGCAGGTCGCGGGGGAGGCCGCCGGACAGGCAGTGGCACAGGTAGGAGAACTGCTCCTGGATCCCCGGCAGCCGCTTCGCGATCCACAGCCGGCTCTCGTCCATGGTGAACGGTTCGAGGCGGACCAGCTCGGAGAACGCGCTGTCGAACGCGTCGCGCACGGCCAGCCCGCGCTTTTCGAAACTGACCACCGCGTCGTCGGACACCGCGACGAAGAACAGGCAGCCGGGCACGCCGAAGATGCCCTTGACGTCGTTCACGAGCTGGTGCGCTTTCTCCTGCTCGCCTATCTTGTCCAGCTCGTCGATGGCGACCACGAGCCGGTCGGTGACGCCCGCGTCCCGCAACGTCGCCGCACTGCGCCGGGCGAACTCCCGGAAGCTCGCCACCACCTCGGGGTGCGTCAGCTGCTGCTCGGCCCGCTGGGTGCTGCGGGTGCGGCCGAGGTCGGCGCCGGCCGGCAGGGTGAGCTTGCCCGACCAGCCGCTGGTGTGGGTCTGCAGGAACCGGATCCGGTCCAGCTGCTCCCGCGCCTCGGCGAGCAGCCCCCGCAACTCGGCGTGGCGTCCCCGGCCGAACGCGCGCGCCAGCCATCGCCCGGCCACGACGAGTGCGTCGGCCACCAGCCACAGCGCGAGGATCGCCACGATGACCAGCGCGATGCGGTGGCTGGTCGGCTGGCTCGTCCACAGTGCTAACGGCGTCCGCCAGTCCCGCTTGAGCAGCTGCCACAGCTCGCCGGGGAACGCGAGCAGCGAACCGCCCCACAGCCAGCCCCCGGCACCCCAGCCGATCGCGACCGAGATGACCACGTCGGCCAGCGCGCGAAGCCCAGTGCGAATCGCGGCCCGCCAGCTTCTCGTGCGCTCGCCGACTTTTTCACTGACCAGATCGAGTACGGCCTTGCACAGCAACGCGTGCAGGTGCAGCACGAAGTCCCGCGCGTCGTAGTTGGCCGGCGCGGACGCCACGACAACCAGCGGCGCGCGCGTCTCGCTGCCGTGGATGAGTCCCCGCTGCATGGACTGGATCGCGGTCGTCTTGCCGACCCCGCGCTGCCCGCCGAGCGCGACCGCCCCGGTGTCGGCCCGCTCGATGATCCGCCGCAACCGCTTGGCCGACGCGGTGGGGACGATCAGCAGGTCCTCCTCGTCGTAGAGGCCCTGCTGATCGTCGAAGGCGAGTTTGGTTCCGTAGCAACACTTCCGATGCGCGGTGATGTAGGCCCGCAGCCCCGGCAGCACGACTTCGCGGAGCGCGAACTCCTGCCGGTTCCCCAGCCGGAGCTGCTCGTCGCCGAACCGGGCCGCGCCGAGGTTGCCGGGCTCGAACCCGGTCAGCAGCAGGGGAGCGCGGCGGATGACCAGCCGGGCGGACAGGGCCAGCGAGCACAACAGCCCGGCCACGGCGAAGATCCGGAGGAACCCCGGCAGGCTCGGCCAGGCGGCGCGGAACAGGGCGAGGTAGCCGACACCGAGCAGCATCGCGAACACCAGCCAGGCGACTTCCGGCGCCTCGACCGTCCGGGCCCGCGGAGCCGATTCGGTGTCATCCACCCGGTCCTGGATCATCCGGATCTTCGCGAGCAGCGCCTCGTCGCCGACCAGCGCGTCTCGCGCGTCCACGGCGCGCAGTTCCTCCACGCGCAGGGCCGTCGAGATTTCGTAGTCCTCGAGCGCGTCGTCGACCAGCACGCCCAGCGCGACCCGCGCGCTCCACGACTCGTGGTCGGTGAAGAACTCCTCGCTCACCGAGCGGGGGTCGCTCCACTCACCGTTCACCCGGGCATGTTCCCACAAACCGCCCAGCGGCAACGGCGGTTCGGCCGCGGTGTCAGCGCGGTGTCAGCGCCATCGACGGGCCGTGTCAGCGCCCCGGCGCACGCTGGGCCGACCACGGAGAAAGGGGGACCCTTGACCACCACCACGACCACCACCGCGATCACCGCGACCGGGTTGCGCAAGGCCTACGGCGACCACACGGTGCTCGACGGCATCGACCTGAACGTCGCGGAGGGCTCGATCTTCGCCCTGCTCGGCCCGAACGGCGCCGGCAAGACCACCACCGTCCAGATCCTGTCCACGCTGCTCGAGGCCGACGGCGGCGAGGCCCGCGTCGCGGGGCACGACCTGGTGCGCGAGCCGGACGCGGTGCGCGGCTCGATCGGGGTCACCGGGCAGTTCTCGGCCGTCGACGACCTGCTCAGCGGCGCCGAGAACATGCAGCTGATGGCCGATCTGCACCACCTCGGCCGCGCCGAGGGCAAGCACCGGGTGGCCGACCTGCTCGGCCGGTTCGACCTCGCCGACGCCGCGGGCAAGCTCGCCTCGACCTACTCGGGCGGCATGCGCCGGCGGCTCGACCTGGCGATGAGCCTGGTCGGCGTGCCGCGGATCATCTTCCTCGACGAGCCGACCACGGGCCTGGACCCGCGCAGCCGCCGCACCATGTGGGGCATCATCCGCGAGCTGGTCGCGGGCGGCGTCACCGTTTTCCTCACCACGCAATACCTGGAGGAGGCCGACCAGCTCGCCGACCGGATCGCGGTGCTCGACCACGGCCGGCTCGTCGCGCAGGGCACTGCCGAGGAGTTGAAACGGCTGGTGCCCGGCGGCCACATCCGGCTGCGCTTCGCCGACGTCGCCTCGCTGGCCGCCGCCGAGCGCCTCTTCGACGGCTCCACCCGCGACGACGACGCGCTCTCCTTGCAGGTCCCCAGCGACGGCGGCGTCCACTCGCTGCGCGCCCTGCTCGACCGGCTGGACGCGGCGTCGGTGGAGGTCGGCGAGCTGTCCGTGCACCTGCCCGACCTCGACGACGTTTTCCTCGCACTCACCGAAAGGACCTCGGCCCGATGAGCGGCTACGCCCTGCGCGACTCCGCAACCATGTTGCGGCGCAACATCAAGCACATGATCCGGTACCCGTCGATGACCGTGCTGCTGGTCGCCATGCCGGTGATCTTCCTGCTGCTGTTCGTCTACGTCCTGGGCGGCACGCTCGGGGCCGGCCTCGGCGGAGGGCGCGACGCGTACGTCAACTACGTGACGCCGGGCATCATCCTGATGGCCATCGCCGGCGCCGTGCAGGGCACCGCGGTGGCCGTGTCGATGGACATGACCCAGGGCATCATCGCGCGGTTCCGCACCATGGCGATCAGCCGCGCCTCGGTGCTGACCGGGCACGTGCTGGGCAGCGTGATCCAGGCGATGATCAGTGTCGCGGTGATCATCGGCCTCGCGCTGGCCATCGGGTTCCGCTCGGACGCGGGCCCGCTGCAGTGGCTCGGCGCGCTGGGCATGCTGGTGCTGCTTTCCTTCGCGCTGACCTGGCTGACGGTGGCGCTCGGGCTGGTCAGCAAGAGCGTCGAGACCGCCAGCAACCTGCCCATGCCGCTGGTCCTGCTGCCGTTCCTGGGCAGCGGCTTCGTGCCGACGGACTCGATGCCCGCCGGCGTGCGCTGGTTCGCCGAGTACCAGCCGTTCACCCCGGTGATGGAGACGGTCCGCGGCCTGCTGCACGGCACGCCGGTGGGCGGCACCGCGCTGCTGGCCGTGGGCTGGTGCCTGCTGATCACGGTCGGCGGTTACGTGTGGGCCCTGCGGTTGTACAACCGGAACCTGCTCCGTTAGTCCACAATGGACGTGACCAGCGCGGGAAGCTCCGCGCTGGTCACGTTTCCGCCGGTCTGGAACGCCTCCTCGTACGCGTCTTCACCGAGCGCCGCGCGGGCAGCTGTCTCGATACGGGCGGAGTCCGGCTGGGTCAGGTCGTGGCCGCCGCGCACAGTGGCGGTCACGGCCAGCATCCGGGCCGCGTCGGCCGGCCGGCCCAGGCGCAGCGCCTGGTCCGCGACGCCGACCAGGATCTGGGCCAGGTAGAGCGCGTCGCCGGAATTCCGGGTCAGCTCGAAGGACTCACGACGCGAATCCGCCGCCGCCGCCAGGTTCCCGGCGTCGGCCTCGAGAAAACCCTGGGAGTACAGCAGCATGGCGCGGAACACCGGGTGCACCGGCGCGGATCCCATCAGCGCTTCGGCGTGGCGGAGTTCCACGCGGGCAGTGGCCGGATCACCGCGCCAGCGCGCCAGCTCCGCCTTCGCCTGGGCCAGCCCGGCCAGCGCGTCGGGGAACACGACGGTCCGCGCGTCCCGGTCGGCCGCGGCCAGCGTGGCCGCGGCGCCCTCGGCGTCGCCGAGCTGCCAGAGCAGCTGGGCCTGGCGGCTGCGCAGGTGCAGGACGTCTTCCACGGTGCCCATTTCGGAGATGACGTCGATGGCCTCCCCGTTGTGGGCGGCCGCGGCCGCCAGATCGCCGCGACGGCCCTCCAGCTCCGCCAGGCTGCCCAGCGCGAGCGAGAGTCCCCATCGCTCCCCGGCCGCGCGGAGGTCCCGCAGCGCCTGCTGGGCGTCGGCCTCCGCTTCGTCGAGGCGATCGCCGAAGCTGACCAGCATCCGCACCCGGGTCAGCCGGGCGTGGCCGCGCAGCCACGGGTCCTCGTCGGTGAGCAGGCCGTCCAAAATGTCCAGTCGAGGGCCGGCGCCGTCGCGGAGGCCGCGCATCAGCTCCTGCAGCGGGATGAGGAACCGCAGCATCGGGTGGACCGAGGTCTCCCGCTCGGCGAACTCCAGCGCGGTCTGCACCCACGAGTCGATCTCGCTGTCGTCGCCGACGCCCGCCGTGACGAACATGGCGTACAGCGCGTACGCCGTCGCCCGCGCCTCGTCGACCTCGCCGGGCACGGCCAGCGCCTGGGTGATCAGGTTCAGCCCCTCGCTCCGGTGCCCGCCCAGCAGCCAGTACCAACCGGCCGCGACGACCAGCCGCACGCACGCGGCGGCGTCACCCGCGGCGATGGCGCCGCGCACCGCGGCCGTGAGGTTGTCGTGGTCCGCGGCCAGCAGCGCCAGCCACTCGAGCTGCTCGGCGCGGCGCAGGTGCGGGTCGGCCGTCTCGGCCAGCCAGGCGAACCAGTCCGCGTGCGCCCTTCGCACCTGCTCGCGCTCGCCGGCCTCGTCCAGCCGCTCCAGCCCGTACGCCTTGATCGTCTCGAGCATCCGGTACCGCGGCTCGCCCGTGTCCTCGACGACCACCAGCAACGACTTGTCGGTCAGCGCGGTGAGCAGGTCGAACGCCTCCGGGGCGCCGCAGACCTCCGCGGCCGCCTCGGCCGTCGCGCCGCCGGAGAACACCGCGAGCCGGCGCAGCAGCGTGCGTTCGGCGTCCGAAAGCAGTTCCCAGCTCCAGTCGACCACCGCGCGCAGCGTGCGGTGCCGCGGCAGCGCGGTGCGGCTGCCGCCGGTGAGCAGCCGGAACCGGTCGTCGAGCCGCGCGGCCAGCTGGTCGGCGGTGAGCGCGCGCAGCCGGGCCGCGGCCAGCTCGACGGCCAGCGGCATCCCGTCCAGCGCGCGGCAGACCCGGACGACGGCGCCGACCGTCGTGGCGTCCACGGTGAACCCGGGGCGCACCGCCGACGCCCGGTCGGCGAACAGCCGGACCGACGCGCACGACATCGCTTCTGTGACGCCGCAGTCCTGCGGGGGCAGCGCGAGCGGCTCCACCGGCCACAGCGCTTCGCCCGTGACGGCGAGCGGCTCCCGGCTCGTCGCGAGGATCCGCAGCCGCGGGCATTCGCCGAGCAACGCGTCCGCCAGCTCCGCCGCGGCGTCGATCACGTGCTCGCAATTGTCCAGTACCAGCACGGCATTCCGGGCGCGCAGCGCCGCGACGGCCCGGTCCAGCGGCGTCCCGGAAGCCGGCCCGAGGTAGGCCTGGCCACGCAGGCCCAGCGCGGTGAGCACGGCCTGCGCGACGTCGGCGCCGTCGGTGACGGGCGCCAGCTCCACCAGCCAGACGCCGCCGTCCGCCTCGTCCAGCAGGGTGCGCGCGGTCTCGGTGGCCAGCCGCGTCTTCCCGGCGCCGCCCGGCCCGATCAACGTCGTGAGCCGGTACTCGCCGACCAGCTTCGCGACCACGGTGACGTCGGAGTCCCGGCCGACGAAGCTGGTCAGCCCGGCGCGCAGGTTCGTCCGCGATTCGTCCACTGTGGAATTAAACGCGGCGGAATCAAACGCGGTGGAGCCACGCAGGATGGACGCGTGCAGTTCGGCCAGCTCGCCGGACGGGTCGGCGCCCAGCTCTTCGGCCAGCACGCGGCGGGTCCGCTCGTAGACGTTCAGCGCCTCGGCCGGCCGGCCGGCCGCGCACTGCGCGCGCATGAGCGCCAAGGCCAGCCGTTCGCGTAACGGGTGTTCGGCCAGCAGATCGGCCAGCTCACCGGCCAGCGCGGCCCCGGCCCCCAGCCGCAGCGACGCCTCGGCGTGCTCCTCGACGGCGGTCAGCCGCAGCTCCGCCAGCCGCGCGAGCGGGGCCTGGAAGTACTCGCCGTCCGCGGGCACCGGGCCGCGCCACAGGTCCAGCGCCTCGCGCAGTAGCTGGGCGGTGTCGGCGTCGCCGCTCCCGCGGGCCTCGGTGAGGAGTTCTTCGAACCGGGCCACGTCGGTCTCCGCGACCAGGCGGTACCCGGTGGGCGTCGAATCCGGCGCGACGCCCGCCTTCCGCAGCCGGGAGACCAGCGCCTGCAGCGCGTTCGCCGTGCCCGGCGGATGCTCGCCCCAGACGGCGTCCACCAGTCGCGCCGACGCGACGACGCGCCCCGGCTCCAGCGCGAGCGCCGTCAGCAGCGCGCGCAGACGGGCGCCCGCCACCTCGACGGCAATGCCGTCTTCGGTCCGGACGTCCAAGGGCCCCAGCAAACTGATCCGCACCGCTCGATTCTGCCGTGCCGGGGCCGCCGATACCTCGGGGATCGCCCGGATTTACGGCATCGCGACCGAATTCGGCTGGAGTCGACTGCAAAAATAGAGTTGACCCCAACTTCGGAGCCTGCTGCACTGACCGGCATGACCGAAGGACTCCGCGCCCGCAAGAAGCGCGAGACGGCGGCCCGGATTTCCGGCGTCGCCATCGGATTGTTCGTCGAGCGGGGGTTCGACGCGGTCACGATCGCCGAGGTGGCGGAGGCGGCCGACGTGTCCGTGAACACCGTCTACAACCACTTCCGGACCAAGGAGGACCTGGTCCTGCCGCCGGAAGAAGCGTCGCCGGGACGGCTCGCGGAGATGGTGCGGGCGCGGGGGCTGGGGGTCTCCGCGGCACACGCCGTCCTCGGCCGGCTGCGCGCCGAGGTGCGCGGGCGCGAACGCACGGTCGGCCTGACCGAGGGGTTCGGCCGGGTGCTGCCGATGATGCTGGCCGCGCCGACGCTCGCCGCGCGGCTGGGCGAGCTGGGCACGCGGATGACCGGCGAACTGGCCGCGCTGCTCGCCGAGGAGGCGGGCACGGGCCCGGACGACCGCGTGCCCGGGCTGGTGGCCGCGCAGATCGGCTGGGTGCACAACCTGGTGTACGCGGAGATCGGCCGGCACGTCGTCGCGGGGAAGCGGCCCGATGCCGTCGCGGCGGCGGCCGAAGAGCTGCTCGACGCCGTCGAGGGACTGCTCGGCGAGCGGGTTCTCACTTACGCAGTCAAGGAAGAAGACCGGTCATGACGCAGGACCTGTTCCGGGTGATCGTCCGCGGCAAGTTCGACGGCCTCGACGACGCCGGCCGCACCGCCTTGCGGGCCAAGGACAGCGGCCCGCTCTTCAGTGAAGAAGGCACTTTCACCTACGACGTCAACGCCACCGCGTTCACGTTCCGCTGCCAGGTGCCCGCCGGGCCGGACGACGACGAGCGCGTCGCCAGGGAGCGCGCGGCCGAGGCGCTGCAGGCCCACGGGCTGCCGTGCCGGGACCTGAACTTCGCCGTCACGGACCTGCGCACGATCCGGGTCCGCGCCAAGAGGCGATGACCCGAAGTCGCGTCGTTCCCGTCTTCCGGCGCGCTTCGTACCTACAGTGGCCGGGTGACTACGCCCGCACAGCACAAGCGCGACCAGGCGAGCGCGCGCGTCGGCCGGCTCCAGGAGGGCCTGCGCGCGGGGCTGGCCGGCCTGCCCGCGCTCGCGGATGACCAGGAGCGCACCGCGGCGCTGGACCGGCTCGTCGACCAGGCCGGTGACCTGCTGCGCACCGAACGCGAGGTCGAGGCAGCCGCCGAGCAGGTGCGCCTGGCCCGGCTGGAGGCCCGGCGCGTGGGCACGCAGCGGATGGCGCTGTACCTCGCGACGCTGCCGGTCGGGGTCGGGCTGGTGGCCGGCGCGCTGATGCTGTTCGGCGGGATCAGCGCGGTGTGGGTGCTGCTTGTCCTGCCGCTGCTCGGCGCCGGGCTGCGCATCGCGCTCGGCCCGGTGGGCCCGACGCCGCTGATGGTCGACCGGCGGCTGCGCGCGGCGTACACGGGCGCGGCGGCCGGCGTGCTGACGGCGGCGGCGCTGGTGTTCCAGGCTTCCACCGCCGCCGAGGTGATCCTGGCCCTGCTGGCCGGCATCGCCGCCGCGGCCACGGTGCTGTTCCTGGTGCAGGAGGTCCGGTGACCCACTCCGAGTACTACGCCGACACCGGGTACTACCCGGACGCCGAACCGTTCGAAGACCCGGACGGCGAGCGGGAAGACGAGTTCGCCGTCCTGTCCGACACCGTCGACGGCATGCAGGAGACCGTCGACGACCTCGAATCGCGCACCGGCCGGGAGCTGACCGACCTGCGCGAGTCCGTGGATTCCTACCGCGAGGCGCAGGAACGCCACGAGTCCCGGCTGGACCTCGCGACGCGGCAGCTGGAACGGCTCAAGCAGCGGCTGCTGGTGCTGGAACGCGCCGTGCGGGTGTCGGAGAAGGTGCCGGTGGTCGACCTCGACGACGTCGGCCCGGAGCTGCGCAAGCTCGCGGCCGACGCCGAGCGGCGGCACGCGCTCACCGCGCAGCTCATGACCGCGAACCAGCGGCGGCCGTACGAAGAGGACATCGCGCTGCTGCCGAAGGCGTGGGAAGCGTTGGCGGACAGCGAAAAGTCGTTGATCGCGGTGCTCGGCGTGCTGGCGACGACCCAGCGCACGGACGAGCGTCGCGCCGACGCGGAGGCCCGGCTGTCCGAGGTGGCCGCCCGCCGCCGCGGGGTGCTGGACCGTCAGCTCCCCGCCGCCATGAAGGACGCCGAAGCGGCACAGCAGGCGCTGGACGCCGACGACCTGACGCGCACCCGCGTCCTCCCGCAGATTGAAAAAGCGGAGCGTGACTGGGAAGAGCTGCACGCCCGCCTGCGCGAGCGGATCACCAGTGCGCTCGGGTCCAGCGCGTTACTGCCGGTGTGGTTCACGCACGCCTTCGGGGTCGCCCCGCCCTCGGGCGCGGCGAGCGACCGGTGGATTCGCGCGTCTTCGTCGGTGCTGGCCTACCGCGTGACCCACGGCGTCACCGACCAGGCCCTGCCGCTGGGCGAGCCCCCGGCGCCCGACACGGACTGGACGCAGCCGCAGTGGTCCTGGCGCGCCCGGCTGGAACAGGACATCGAAGACCTGGACGACAGCGTCGGCTGAGCTGACTCGTGAGTGTTTATGACGGTTAGAACCGGTATGAACACTCACGAGCTTTTCAGCAGGTCACGCTGCGCCCAGGCGACGTCGCGCCAGGCGCCGTGCTTCCAGCCGATGCGGCGGTAGGTGCCGACGGGCTCGAAGCCGAGCGCGCGGTGCAGGCCGGCGCTCGCGTCGTTCGGCAGCGTCATGCCCGCGACAGCCGTACGGAAGCCGCGCTCGACGAGCCGGGCGAAGAGGGCTTCGTACAGCGCGCGGCCGCTACCCGTACGCCGTCGTCCCAGCTCCAGGTACACGCTCACTTCGCACGAGAACCGGTACGCCGCGCGCTCCTTGTACGGGCCGCCGTACGCGTAGCCGACGACACGGCCTTCGTCCTCGATGACCAGCCACGCGTGGGTCTTCACGGCTTTGGTGATGCGGTCCGTCATCTCCTCGACGGTGGGCGGCTCGAGCTCGAAGGTGATCGCGGTGTCCGTGACGTACGGCGCGTAGATCGCCGCGCAGGCTTCGGCGTCGCTCGCCGAGGCGTCTCGAATCAACATGGTCACTATAGTAGACACGAGACGCTGCTATAGTCGACAGCTGTGACGGATCCCCTCTCCGAGTCGATTGCCGCGACGCTGCGCGCGGCTCGTCAGGCCCACGACATCTCGGCCGGTGCCCTCGCCGAACGCGCGGGCGTTTCCCGGGCCATGGTCGGGAAAATCGAGCGCGGTGAAGCCCAGCCGACGGCCGTGCTGCTGAGCCGGCTGGCGTCCGCCCTCGGTATGAGCCTGTCGGAACTGGTGGCCCACGCGGAGGACAACGACCGCCGGGTCGCGCGCGTCGCGGACCAGCCGAAGTGGACGGACCCGGTGACCGGTTACCTCCGCCGTTCCGTCTCGCCCCCGGGTCGCGGTGCGACGGAACTCGTCGAGGTCACCCTGCCGGCGGGCGCGGAGGTCGCGTTCCCGGCCGACTCGTACGCCTTCGCCGATCATCAGATCTGGGTCCTGGACGGGCATCTGCGCTTCCACGAGGGCGCGGCCGTCCACGAACTCGACGCCGGAGACTGCCTCCAGCTGGGCCGTCCGCAGCCCTGCGCGTATGCGAACCCGACGGCCGAGCCCTGCCGGTACCTCGTCGTGCTCACGAAGCGCTGAATCGGTCTACAAAGGACAAACCGGCCGGGGAACAGGTCCCCGGCCGGTTCGCGTCGGACGTCAGGAAAGCTCCGGGACGACCTTCGAGGTGAACAGCTCGATGCCCGAACGGTCGTACGCCGCTTCGGTGAAGTACGTGATCGCGTACGTCATGCCGAGGCCTTCGAGTTCCTTCAGCTTCGGGATGATCTGCTCCGGGGTGCCGACCAGCGGGCCCGTGGCGATGTTCTGGTACGAGCTCTCCAGCACGTCGGCCGGCAGCAGCGGCTCGTAGTGCGCGCGGATCCACGCCAGGCGGTCCTGCACGTCCTTCTCGGTCTCGCCGATGACGACGTTGTAGTTGGCCGAGCGGACGATCTTGCCGTAGTCCGTGCCGACGTCCTTGCAGTGCGCTTCCAGCACGGAGGACTTGTGCTGGAAGCCCTCGGTGTCACCGACGAAGTTCGTGTACGACGCGTACTTCGCCGCCGTACGCAGGGTTTTCTTCTCGCCGCCGCCGGCGATCCACAGCGGGATGCCGCCTTCCTGCAGCGGAAGCGGGCGGGAGATCGCGCCGTCCACCTGGTAGTGCTTGCCGTCCAAGGTGGCCTTGCCCTCGGTCCACAGCTGGCGCATGATCTGCACGCCCTCGTCGAGCTGGCCGAGCCGGTCCCCCGCGCTGGGGAAGCCGTAACCGTAGGCGCGCCACTCGTGCTCGTACCAGCCGCCGCCGATGCCCATCTCCACGCGGCCGCCGGAGATCACGTCGATGGTGGCGGCCACCTTCGCCAGGTAGGCCGGGTTGCGGTAGCCCATGCAGCTGCACATCTGGCCGAGGCGCACCCGGCTCGTCGCGGCGCCGTACGCCGCCATCAGGCTCCACGCCTCGTGCGTGGCTTCGTCGCTGGGGACGGGAACGGTGTGGAAGTGGTCGTAGACCCAGATCGACTCGTACGGCCCGGCGTCGGCGTAGCGGGCGAGGTCGAGCATGGTGGTCCAGTGGTCCGCGGGGTCGATGCCGACGAGGTCGTGGCGCCAGCCCTGTGGCACGAAGAGTCCGAATCGCATGGCCCCGACCCTAAGCCTGGAGTCGCTCCACCTGTGGCGCGAAGCCACGGAATTCACAGTTTCGGCAGCCGCTGGGAAACCCCGAGCAAGGCGGCGAACGGGTCACCGGCGGTCTTGACGCGGTCCAGCACGGTCCGCACGGTCCAGCGCGCCGGCGTCAGGTCCGGGTCGTCGAGTTCGTCCCACTCCAGCGGAACCGACACCGGCGCCCCGGGCTGCGGCCGCACGCTGTAGGGCGCCACCAGGGTTTTGTTGTGCACGTTCTGCGTGTAGTCCAGCCGGGCGCGCCCGCCCCGGCGGTCCTTGTGCCACGCCCAGCTCACCAGCTCCGGCACGGTCTTCCCGATCATCTTCGACACGGTCTCGGCCCACGCCCGCGTCTCGGCGAAGGTGTAACCCGGTTCGACCGGCACCCACACCTGGATTCCGCGCTGCCCGGTCACTTTCGGCCGTCCGACCAAGCCGAGGTGCGCCAGTGCGGTGCGGTGCAGCCGGGCCAGCACCAGCACGTCGTCGAACGAGGTCTCCGGCCCGGGGTCGATGTCGAAGAGTGTCCACGTCGGACTCCCGACGTCGGGAATCCGCGAGGTCCACGCGTGCAGTTCGAGCGCGCCGAAGTTGGCCAGCCACGCCAGATCCGCCGCCGCGCCCGGCACGAGGTACTGCTGCACCTCATCGGCCGCGGCGGCTTCGTTGTGCCAGCGCTGCAGCCAGTCCGGCGCGTGGTCGGGCACTTCCTTGTGCCAGAACCCGGGTTTCCCGATGCCGCCGGGAAACCGCTGCGTATTGAGCGGCCGCCCGGCGAGGTAGGGCAGCATCGCCGGCGCGATCGAGGCGTAGTACCGGATGAGCTCGCGCTTGGTGATCGGCTCCTCGCCGTCGCGGCCGGGGATCAGGACTTTGTCGAGGTTGGTGAGCACCAGTTTTCGCCCGCCGAGGGTCCAGGTGCCGCGGGCGCCGAGTGCCTCCAGTTCGGCTAGTTCTTGTTCGGTGGGCCCAACGAAGACGGTCTCTGCTTCGGCTGCGGGGTGGTCTTTGCGTCGCGTCGCCGCCTTGTCGGTACGGCCGCCGGGGATGGGCTCCTCCGCTTCGGCGGCGGGCCGGTCGCCGTGCCACAGCGCCGCGGGTGCCGCCGCGACCTCGTCGTTGGTCAGCCCGCTTTTCACGGACTTCAGATGATCCTCGGCGTCCCAGCCGGAGCGGGCGTGGTCATCCTGCTTGTGTAGCAACAACCACTGCTTGCCGTCGCCGTCGCGTTTCGGGTGGATGAGCACGAACCGTCCGGCCAGCTTGTCCCCGAACAGGTCGAAGTGCAGGTTCCCGTCGGCGAGGGCCTGCTCGGGGTCGTCGGTGTCCGCGGGTTCCCAGGTCCCGCGATCCCACACGATCACGTCTCCGCCGCCGTACTCGCCGTGCGGGATCACCCCCTCGAAGTCGGCGTATTCGAGCGGATGGTCCTCGACGTGCACAGCCATCCGCCGCGCTTTGGGATCCAGCGTCGGCCCTTTCGGCACAGCCCAGCTGACGAGCACCCCACCCAGCTCCAGCCGCAGGTCGTAGTGCCGCCTCCGAGCCCGATGCCGCTGCACGACAAACCGCTTACCGCCCGCGGCTTCCCCGCCCGCGTTGCCCCGCGCGGCCTCCCCACCCGCGGGCTCGGCCGTGCGCTCGAAATTCCGCATCGCACGGTACTTCGCGAGCCGCTCAGCCGCCTCATCCATGGTCCGCCGCCCTCCTCGGCCCAGCGTAAGACAACGCGCTGGTCTTGGCCCCGTCTCCGACTCGGCAGGCGGCTTCGTCGAGTCTGGTCCGCGCTCTGAAGGGTCGGCGGCTGTGCTCAGCAGACAGGCGGTCCCGGCGCCTCGTCGGCCGCCCCGGCGCACGCGGCGATGTCTGTGGTCGCGGTCGCCTGCTGGAGTAGGGCGTAGAGCTGCTCGCGCTCGTCGTGGCTGAGGCCGGCCAGGACCTCGTCCTCGACGCCGGCCAGGGCGAACTCCGCCTTGGCCAGCTTCTTCGCCCCGACGTCGGTCAGCTCCACGACGTGCCGGCGGCGGTCCTCGGGAGAGCGGCGGCGCTCGGCGAGGTTGTCAGCTTCGAGGTCGTTCAACAGGCCGACGATGGTGGTGCCGTCCATCTCCAGCGTGCTCGCCAGCGCCCGCTGGGTGCTGCCGCCCTGGTCGCGCAGCACGGTGAGCGCGAGCAGGTGCCGCGGCCGCAGCCCGAGGGGGGCCAGCACGGATTCCGCCCGCAGCCGCATCCGGCGCGAGAGGTGGTCGAGCAGCGCGCCGCACCGGTGGGGCGGCTGGTTGACGACCGGGAGCGAGCTCATCTGCCCAGCATACGAGACGAAGGCGATCGTAGGCGTGCTATAAATGGTTTGCCTTACACCAACGATCTACGGATGGCTAACGAGATGGCTCACCTGCTGCACATCGACTCGAGCATCAATGGCGACCGCTCGGTCAGCCGCAAGCTCACTGCCCGTGCCGCCGCCGCGTGGCGCGCCGCGCACCCCGAGGGCACCGTCACCTACCGCGATCTGGGGCAGAACCCGCTGCCGCACCTCGACGCCGAAAACGGCCTGGCCCGCATGATCCCCGCCGAGCAGCGCACGCCCGCGCAGGAAGCTTCTTGGCAGCTCACCGAGGAACTGGTCGGGGAGCTGCGCGAGGCGACGACGGTCCTGCTCGGCCTGCCGCTGTACAACTTCGGGCCGCCGAGCGTCATCAAGTCCTGGGTCGACCACCTGATCGCGCCCGGGCTGTCCTTCGACCCGGCCACGCGCGCCGGCCTGCTCGACGGCCGCGAGCTGCTGGTCCTGGCCAGCCGCGGCGGCGGTTACGGCGAGGGCACCCCCCGCGCCGGCTGGGACCACGCCACGGCCTGGCTGCCCCACGCCCTCACGATGACCGGCCTCGAACCGCGCTTCATCGCGGCCGAGCTGACCCTCGCCGAGTCCAACCCGGAAATGGCCGACCTGCGTGGCCTCGCCGCCGAGAGCCTCGCCGCCGCCGAGCGCGAGATCGACGCACTTTGGGTTCCGGCCAACGCCTGACCCCACGTCGGCGCAGTCAGGGGCATCGCGGCCCGGGGAGGTGCCGCGGTGCCCTGGCGGCTCCACAGTGGACGGATCGGGCCGCCGCATCCACTGCCAGTGGATGCCACGCCGCCGCGTCCGGGCCTCGTACACTGGGTAACCGGAGTCGGGTCCGTTCAGGCGGTGAGGTGGTTGTGGCCGAAGAGGGAAAACCGTTGCGGGCGGATGCGCGGCTCAACCAAGACCGGTTGCTCGAGGCGGCCGCGAGGGCGTTCGCGAAGGAGGGGGTCGGCGCGTCGCTGAAGGCGGTGGCCAAGGATGCGGGAGTGGGGATCGGCACGTTGTACCGGCGATTCCCGACTCGGGAGACGCTGGTCGAGGCCACCTACCGCAACGAGGTCGCGCGGCTCTGCGACTCCGTCCCGGACCTGCTGGAGACCACGAACCCCGCCGACGCCCTGCGGACCTGGATGGACCGCTTCGTCGCGTTCATGGCAGCGAAGCACGGGATGGCCGACACGCTCAAAGCCGTCCTGACCGCCGACGGGGAACTCCGCATGCGCACCCGCGACCTGCTCACCGACGCGCTCGAAACGCTCCTGTCCGCTGGCATCGCCAAAGGCGCCCTGCGCCGTGACGTCGACACGAACGACGTCCTCATGGGACTCGGCGGCGTCACCCTCATCGCCGGCGAGCCCGGTCAGGAGGCGTTGGCGGGCCGTCTGCTGAACCTGCTCGTCGACGGGCTGCGTTACCAGGCCTCGTGAGCGTCCGCCTGCAACCAGCCCTATCGCTGCTCGGCGATGTCGCTGTGCCGGATCCGGTAGACCTGCAGGCTGAGGTCGTAGTACTTGGTCGTCTCGCCGACCCACTCCATGCCCAGCCGCTTCGCCGTGGCGACCGCGCGGGTGTTGTTCGGCCGCGCGACCGCGAACAGCTCGTCGGTGTCCTGGGTGAACGCCCAGTCGATCAGCGCGCGCGACGCCTCCGTCGCGTAGCCCTGGCCCCAGGCGTCCGGGTGCAGCTGCCAGCTCAGCTCCAGGTCCTCGCGGAACGGCGGCAGCAGCCGGATCCCGAGCCCGCCGACCACGGCACCGTCCGACTTCCGCTCGACGGCCCACCGCCCCCGCGGCGGGATCATGTTCGGCTGCGCCTCGAGCCACGCCTGGAGCACCGAGCGCATCGCCGCGACGTCGGTGACCCGGTCCATCGCCGGCGTCAGCCAATGGGTGACCTGCGACGAGCCGTAAACCTGGTACGCGGCTTCGGCGTCTTCGGCCGACCAGTCACGGATCACGAGACGGTCGGTGGCCAAGGGCATTTCCATGCTTGAACGGTACGCCGGACCGGTACCCCAGCGGCAGGTGACGAGCGGCACCTTCGCCGCCCGGTGAACGGCAACCCAGCCAAGCCGGCCACCACCGGGTGCAGCCGTTCTCGAAGTAGCCTGTGTGCGTGGAGATCTGGGTCAACCCGCGTTGTTCGAAGTGCCGCTCCGCCGTCTCGCTGCTCGACGAGGCCGGCGTCGGGTACACCGTGCGCCGTTACCTCGACGAGCCGCCGACGCCCGCCGAACTCGACGCCGTCCTGCAGCGCCTCGGCCTGGACCCGTGGGACATCACCCGCACCGGAGAGAAGGTGGCGGCCGAGCTGGGCCTGAAGTCGTGGCCCCGGACTCCGGACGCGCGGACCCGCTGGATCGACGCCCTCGCCGCCGATCCCGTCCTGATCCAGCGCCCGATCATCACCGCCGACGACGGCACCACCCTCGTTGCGCGCGATGAGGAAACGGTCCGCTCGCTGCTGCCTTGAGACGCTGCCCTACTCGTTCCTCCTCTGGTTACCAGCCGGCCCGCAGCGCGTGAGCCGGTGCCGGAAATGAGTGGACAGCGGCGAGGGGAGCCGGTGTGATCGGGAGGCGTTCGAGGTGGGGGAGGCTGAGTGTCCACTGGGGACATGTCGTCCGACGAGGTGATCATCACCGTGGCGGTGGTGCGGCGGCTCGTGGGCCGGCAGTTCCCGGAGTGGGCCGGGCTGCCGGTGGTGCCGGTGCCCTCGCCCGGGGTGGACAACGCCACGTGCCGGCTCGGCGAAACGATGTCGGTGCGGCTGCCGCGGTTCTCGCGGTGGGAGGGGCAGGTGACGCGGGAGCAGTGTTGGCTGCCACGCCTCGCGCCGCAGCTGCCGTTGCCCGTCCCGGTTCCGCTCGCGGTGGGCGCGCCGACGGCCGAGTACCCGTTCCCGTGGTCGGTCTACCGTTGGCTCGACGGCGAACGGGCCGACCCGGAGCGGCTCACGGACCTTCGGCAAACGGCTCTCGATCTGGCCGAGTTCTTCCTTGCACTGCAAGGGATCGACGCGACCGACGGGCCGCCGCCGGAGTGGAGCAACGGCTTCCGCGGCGTCCCGATGGGGGATCCGCGCGACTCGGCGGTGGTGGAGTCGCGGGTGCGCACCTGGATCGCCGCGCTCGTCGGGCGCATCAACATTGACGCGGTGACGGAGGTATTCGAGACGGCGCTGGCGGCACCCGCGTGGGACCGTCCACCGGTCTGGGTGCACGGCGACCCGGCGCCAGGCAATCTCTTGTCCCGCAACGGTCGTTTGTCGGCGGTGATCGACTTCGGCACCCTCGCCGTGGGCGACCCGGCCTGCGATCTCATCGTCGCCTGGGCCCTCTTGGACGACGACGCCCGCGGGGTCCTCCGCGAAGCCCTCGCGATCGACGACGCCACCTGGGCACGCGGCCGGGCCTGGGGCCTGACCGCGGTGCTGCCGGACCCGTCCCGCCCAGCCACCGACGGCGAGGCCGACCGTTTCGACGCCCTTGTCGCCGACCTCCCGCTTTGACGCGCCGAACTGATTCGCCGACCTCCGGCTTTGACGCGCCGAACTGGTGCGCGGCGGTCAGAAGCCCGGCAGCTGGCGCTTCAGCCGGTCGAGCCAGCGGCCGACGGTTTCGTCGTACCGGCCCGGGTCGTTGAGCGGCGCGGCCGTTGCGACGGCGGTCTGCACGTGCTCCCGGACGGTGCCTGCCCACTCCGGGAGCGCCCACACTGTTTGGAAGTAGTTGTCGCGCATCTGGACAGCTGCTACCTCTTGGTAGCCGGCGGTGGCCTCGGCGACGTTCAGGCCGTAGCTGGACGAGCCCGGCGTGGGGCTGCTCGCGGTCAGCACGATGACCGTCGGGCGGGCGTGGAGGACGACCTGCGTCGGGTCTGCGCCCCTGGAGATCTGGGGGTCGTTGAGGCCGATGAAGTCGGTGGAGTGCCAGCCGCTGTAGTACGGCATGGCGCCGGCGTCGCTGACGGCGAGCGTGCGGGCCTGCTCCGGTACCTCTGCCGTCGCGAGGCCCTTGCCGATCGCGACGTGTGCGCGTTGCAGGTCCGGGCCGTAGTTCGCGATTGTTCCCAGGTCCGGCGCGGTGGCGCCGAGGACGGCCGACCAGACGACCGCGACCAGCCCGGTCAGCGTCGTCACCCAGCGGCCGCCGAGCGTGGCGGCGGCCAGGCCCGCGCCAAGGCACAGCACCGGCACAGCGTGGTCGGCGAACCGGTCGAGGTAGTCCATCGACGGGCCGGAGACGGCATACGTCACGTAGGTCAGCAGCACCGTGACGACCAGCAGAGACCCGATCCGCCGCGTCGCCCGGCGGATCACGAGCGAGAGGGTGAGCAGCAGGAGAGGGAGCAGCAGCCAGGTGGTGTGTTCTGTCCACATGCGACCGGAGGTCAGGTTGCCGAACTTGACGTAGAAGGTGTTCGGCAGCAGCTGGCCGTAGTACTTCCAGCGCCACACGAAGTAGCCGCCGCCGACCAGGGCCGCCCCCGCCGTCCAGCTCCAGGCCGCACGGCTGCGCCGTTCCCGCCAGAGCCAGACCGCGACCGTCGGCAGGGCCGCGAGCACGCCTTCGGGCCGGAGCATGCCGAGCACCAGGAGCAGGACGGGAGGCTCGTAAGCGCGCACCCGTTCACCGTCGAGCACTCGCAGGCCGAGCAGCACGATTCGCAGGAGCACGGCGGCGAATGCGGCCGTCTCCAGTCCGCTGGTGATGTGGAAGTACGTCGGCAGGAACACCACGTACGCGCCGCCGGCCACGAGCATGCCGCCGATGCCGCCGCGCCGGTGGCCCGTGCCGGCCAGCATCAGGAGGGTGAGCAGACCGAACACCAGCGACGTGAGCTTCATGAACAGCGGCAGCGCGACCCCCAGCCACGCGCCGAGGCCGGCCCACACCACCCAGCCGAAGTCGGTGAAGCCCTCCACCCGCGGTCCGGTCACGTTCCAGACCGGCCCGTGCCCGGCAGCGAGGTTCGCGGCATATCGGAAGCTGATGAAAGCGTCGTCGATCGTGAAGAACCAGGCGGCCCACACGCCGGCGAGGAACACTGCGAGCAGCACGACGCCGATGACAACGGCAGGCGCGCGGCGTCGTGGCCGGGTCACCGGGCTGTCCTCTTGAACGGTCTCCGCATTGGTGACGGTCATGCACGTTCCCCTGCTCCAGCTGCGGTCCCCGACCGGTCGGCAAGACTTTAGCCGTCGGGTCGCGACGGGCCTTGGCCGACCGGCGCCGGGGCCTGCGGGCAGGGGCTCGACGCCGGCGGTGCCGCTGGTGCACGGGGCGTTCGCGCAGATCCGACTGAACCGGGTCATCGAGTGGCGGGTTTCCAGTGGTCGCCGAAGCGGAGAACGATCCGCAGGGCAAGCACTTTCCCGATCGGCCCGGTGGTCCGGCTGGGCGCTGGTGACCGCCTGACCGGCGCCGGGACGGTGAGATGCGATCCGCTATAACCGCAGGTAGATTCGCGGTCGTGACCTTGACGGAGTCAGCTCATGCGTGAGGACGAGGTCCGCGCGCAGCTCACCACGCCGCTGGCCGCGCCGGCGTTTCCGCGGGGGCCGTACCGGTTCACCGACCGGGAGTACCTGAACATCACTTACCGGACGGATCCGGACGCGTTGCGGGCGCTGGTGCCCGAGCCGCTGCGGGTCGTCGAGCCGTTGGTGCGGTTCGAGGTGATGCGGATGCCGGATGTGACCGGGCTGGGGGACTACACCGAGTCCGGGCAGGTCGCGATGGTCAGTTACGACGGGGAGCCCGGCGAGTTCACCCTCGGCATGTACGTGGACAGCCTGCCCGCCATCGCGAGCGGGCGCGAGGTGGCCGCGTACCCGAAGAAGCTCGGGGCGCCGAAGCTCTTTGTCGACTCCGACACGCTCGTGGGGACGCTCGACTACGGCTCCATCCGCGTCGCGCTCGCCACCATGGGCTACAAACACCGCAAGCTGGACGAAGACGTGGCCCGCCAGGAGCTGACGGCGCCGACGTACATGCTCAAGATCGTGCCCGGCTACGACGGGAAACCGCGGATCTGCGAGCTGGCGCGCAGCCAGATCAGCGACCTCACGGTCAAGGGCGCCTGGACCGGCCCCGCCCGGCTGCACCTGGTCGCGCACGCCCTCGCGCCGCTGGCCGACCTGCCGGTGCTGGAGGTCGTCTCCGCGAGCCACCTGCTCACCGACCTGACACTGGGCCGTGCGGCCGCGGTGCACGACTACCTCGCCTGAGGAGCAACCACATGAAGGCCACCATCGTCGGAGCCGGGGTCATCGGCGTCTCGTGGGCCGGGCTGATGCTCTCTCGCGGGCTCGAGGTGACGGTCAGCGATCCGGCGCCGGACATCGAGGCTCAGGTGCGCGCGGGCCTCGCCGAGCTGGTCCCGGCGCTGCGTGAGCTGGGCCTGCCTGCCGACGGCATCGAGGCGCGGCTGAGCTTCGAGGCCGACCTCGCCACCGCCGTCACGGGCGCCGACGTCGTGCAGGAGAACGGGCCCGAGCGGCTCGACCTCAAGCACAAGATCTGGTCGACGATCGAGGCTGCCGCACCGGCTCACGCGCTGTTGCTGACCTCGACCTCGGGCATCCCCGCCACCGAGATCGCCACGGCGCTCCAGCGGCCGGAGCGGCTGATCGTCGGGCACCCCTTCAACCCGCCGCACCTGATCCCGCTGGTCGAGGTGGTGCCGGGGGAGCGCACGTCGGCGGAGACCGTCGAACGGGCCGTCGAGTTCTACCGGAGCCTGGGCAAGAAGCCGATCGTGCTGTCCAAAGAGGTGCCGGGTTTCGTCGCGAACCGGCTGCAGGCCGCTATCTTCCGCGAGTGCGTGCACCTGGTCGCCGACGGGGTGGTGACCGAGCAGCAGCTGGACGACGTCGTCACGTCCTCGCTCGGCCAGCGCTGGGCGGTGAGCGGGCCGTTCCTGAGCTTCCACCTCGGCGGCGGCGCGGGCGGGCTGCCGCACTTCCTCGAGCACCTCGGGCCCGGCCTGCGCAAACGCTGGGGCCAGCTGGGCACCCCGGACCTCGACGAGCCCACCGTCGCGCTGCTGAGCGAGCAGGCGGCCGGGTTCGGCGGGACGGTCGACGAGCTGGCGAAAGCCCGTGACACCGCGCAGATCGCCGTGATGAAGGCGCTGGGCACCACCCCCGGACAGGAGTCCTGATGTCGGTCACCGAAAAGATCGAGGCCGCGCTGGCGAACCCGATCCGCTCCGAGGCCGAGGACCAGTTCGACATCCACGGCGCGCTCGGGGAGGTGCTCGCGGCCGCTGGGATGTCCGAAAAGGACAGTGGTGGGAAGGTGGAGTTCGTCGGTGCCGACCCGGTGGTGCCGAGCGCGGTACGGCTCGGTGCGGCGCCCGCGATCGGGCTCGTCGCGAAGTCGGTCGCGCTGGCCGCGCTGTGGCGCCACCGCGGCGGCCCCGGTCAGGACATCAGCATGGACCTGCGCCAGGCCCCGCACCGGCTGTGCCCGTTCTACGACAAGAAATGGGAGCTGCTGAACGGCCTGCCGCCGACCAACACCGGCGACCCGGGCAGCCCGCTTTCGCTCAGCTTCTACCGCGCCGGCGACGGCCGCTGGGTGATGCCGCTCAACATCTACCCGAAGCTGAAGTCCAAGACCCTCAAGCTGTTGCGCACGTACGACGACAGCACGGCCATCGCGAACGCCGTCGCCCGCTGGAGCGCCGCCGAGCTGGAAGAGGCGGGCTCGGACGCGGGCCTGGTGATGCCGATGGTCCGCAGCACCGAGGAGTTCCTGGCCACCCGGCAGTACCGGGACGTGCTCGCCGACCTGCCGTTGATCGAGATCGAGAAGATCGGCGACTCGGCCCCCGAGCCGCTGCCCGAGGGCGCGAAACAGCCGCTCGACGGCATCCGCGCGCTCGGCATGGGCCACGTGATCGCGGGCGCGGGCATCGGCCGCGCGCTGGCGCAGCACGGGGCCGACGCGCTGAACCTGTGGCGCCCCACCGAGTGGGAGAACGACGTGGTCTACCTGACCGCGAACGTCGGCGTCCGGTCGTCCACTGTGGACTTCGCGCGGGATCCCGCGGCCATGGCGCGGGTGCACGAGCTGCTGCGCGGCGCCGACGTCTTCTACGCCAACCGCCGCCCCGGGCTGGTGTCCGGGCTCGGGCTCTCGGCCGAGCGCGCCGCGGAGATCCGGCCGGGCATCATCCACACCACCGTCTCGCTGCACGGCGAGCGCGGGCCGTGGGCCGGCCGCGTCGGCTTCGACCAGACCGCCGGCTGCGTCACCGGCATGATGACCCTCGAGGGCACACCGGACCAGCCGAAGCTGCCGCACATCACCGTGGTCAACGACTATCTGGTGCCCTGGCTCGCCACCACCGGCATCTGCGCCGCGCTGATGCGCCGCGCCACCGAGGGCGGCAGCTACCGCGTGCACATCTCGCTGACGCGCATCGCGCTGTGGATCATCAGCCTCGGCGTGTTCGACAAGAACTACGCGCACGCGATCGCGGGCACCGGCGAGCAGCACGCCTACCTCGACCCGGAGACGTTCACCGCCGAGACGCCGCTGGGGCACTACCAGGGCGTCACCGACCAGGTCCGGATGTCGGAGACACCGGGCGAGTTCTCGACGATCTTGGTGCCCCGCGGTTCGGGTCGCGCCGAGTGGCTACCACGTTAGGGTCATGATCATGAGCGAGATCCCCGAAGTCGTCTCCCGTTTGCGTGCTTCGTTCCAGACCGGGCGGACCAAGCCGCTGGAGTGGCGCAAGGCGCAGCTGACCGCGTTGAAGGCCATGCTCCTGGAGCAGGCGGACGATTTCCTCGCCGCCCTGCACGCCGACCTCGGGAAAAACGCGGCCGAGGCCCGCAGCGCGGAGATCACGTTCGTGGCCAACGAGGTCGACCACACGCTGGAGCACCTCGACGCGTGGGTCGCGCCGGAGGCCGCGCCGCTGCCGGAGCGGCTGCTGCCCGGGCGCGGCACGGTCGTGCGCGAGCCGCTGGGGGTCGCGCTGATCATCGGGCCGTGGAACTACCCGCTGCACCTCGTGCTCGCGCCGCTGGTCGGCGTGCTGGCCGCGGGCAACGCGGCGGTGGTGAAGCCCAGTGAGCTCTCGCCGACGGTGTCCGCCGCGATCGCCCGGCACGTGCCGGCGTACCTCGACCCCGAGGGCGTCGCCGTGGTCGAGGGCGCGATCCCGGAGACCACCGAGCTGCTGGAGCAGCACTTCGACCACATCTTCTACACCGGCAACGGCGCCGTCGGCCGGATCGTGATGACCGCCGCGGCCAAGCACCTCACGCCGGTGGCGCTGGAGCTGGGCGGCAAGAGCCCGGTGATCGTCGACACCGACGTCGACCTGCGGCAGGCCGCCGAGCGGATCGTCTACGGCAAGTTCATGAACGCGGGCCAGACCTGCGTGGCGCCGGACTACGTGCTCGCGATCGGCGACACCGCGGAGAAGCTGGAGCCGCTGCTGGCCGACGTGCTGCGCGCCAAATTCGGCGACGACCCGGCCGCCAGCCCCGACTACGGGCGGATCGTGAACACCCGCCACTTCGACCGGCTGTCGAAACTGCTCGGCAGCGGCCGCGTGGTCACCGGCGGCCAGACCGACCGGGACAGCAAGTTCATCGCGCCGACCGTGCTCGCCGACGTCGCCCCGGACTCGCCGGTGATGGGCGAGGAGATCTTCGGGCCGATCCTGCCCGTGCTCACGGTGGCGTCGCTGGACGAAGCGATCACCTTCATCACCGGGCGGGACAAGCCGCTGGCGCTGTACGCGTTCGTCGGCGCGCCGGAGACGAAACAGCGCATCCTCGACGAAACCTCCTCGGGCGCCGTGGGATTCGGCCTGCCGGTGGCGCATCTCACCGCCTCCGACCTGCCGTTCGGCGGGGTCGGGGAAAGCGGAATGGGGCGCTACCACGGGAAATACTCCATCGACACGTTCAGCAACCTCAAGGCCGTGCTGGACAAGCCGCTGGGGTAGCGAGATCCCCGTGCGGAAGCCCTGGGGGCGGCTAGGCTCTCCGGTCATGAGCCACCCAGGGGGTCCGCCGGGACAGCAGCCGTGGCCGGGAGCGCAGGTACCGCCGCAGCCCGGGCAACCGCAGCAGTGGCCGCAGCAACAGCCTGCGCCACAACAACCTGCGCCACCGCAGCAATCCGGGCCGCCGCAGCAACCTGCGCCGCCGCAGCAAGCTGGGCCGCCACAACAACCTGGGCAGCCGTGGCCTGGGCAACCGCAGCCTGGACAGCAGTGGGCGCAGCCGGGAAACCCGTATCCGCAACAACAGTGGGCCCCGCAACAGCAGCCGCAGGGGGCCTGGAATCAGGGGTATCCGCAGCGACCCGGACCGCTGACGGTGGTGGGGCTCGGCGTGATCCCGGCCGGGCTCGGGATCGTGCTGGAGCTGGTGGCGTTGTTCGCTGTGCCGTGGGTGACGTTCACCTCCGGCGCGGTGTCGGTCTCGTTCACCTTCCTGGATCTGCTGAAGCAGTCGGATCAGGTGAAGTTCTCGTCCGACCTGGCCACCTCGTACGTGCAGTGGTTCGGTTTCCTCCTCACCGCGCTGACGATGGCGGCCGTGCTGCCGTGGACGCTCGGCGCGCTGCGCACCAAGCGTTCGGCGTTCCTGCTCAGCAGCATCCGGCGCAAGGAGCTGACGCACACCAACTTCTGGTGGTACCGCACGGTTTTCGCGGGCCGGGCGACGTTGATGCTCCTGCTGCACGCCGGCGGGGTCGTGTTGATCTTCGCGCGGAACTTCTCGCTGCTGGGACTGGGGCCGTATCTGCTGGTCGGCGGCGCGCTCCTGGTAGTTGTGGGCGCCGCGATCGGCCCGCGCAAGGGAACCGAGATGCCCCGCTGAGCGCACAGCCAGAGGACAGCCGGACTTCAGGCCCGGCGAAGTACGCGGAGCCGTTCGGCTCCCGGCACCGACTGTTGGCCTCCTGGGGCCTGGACCGTCCGGCCGGGGCCCGGCACCGTGGGAACCAGTCACAGAACCAGGTCCGCCCGAACCGTCAGGAGGCAGAAGTTGGCCAGCCCATACGACCCGCCCACCGGCGCGCTGCGAGGGTTCTGCAGCTGCGTGGAGTACGGGGGCGAGCGCCGCACCCCGCACGTGTTCGGACTGGCCGGCTGCCGCAACGAGCTGGCCGCGGAGGCCGAGATCGCCGAGACCGATGACTTCCTGCCCACCGGCTACGCGCCGGGCGCCTTCGCCGGGCGGGACTGACCGGGAATCAGACCTGCCAGCCGTGTTCAAGCAGGTCGAAGGCGGCTTCGACGGCCGCGCGCGAGTCGGCGCGGTTGTGGGTGAGCGCGGTGGACTCCAGGGCGAAGTGGGCGAGCGCGGCGGCCGAGAGGTCGTCCGCCGGCAGCCCGGCGTCCTCCGCGATCGCTTGCGCCACCGCGGTTTCGTGCCGCATCCACATCCGGTGTGAGTAGTCGCGCAGGGCGGGCGTCTCGGCGATGAGCCGGCGGAACGCCGTGAAACCCGGATTGTCCGACGTCTTGAAGTACGAGTTCAGCACGTGCTCACGCAGCGCCGCGAGCACGCTCTGGCCCTTCGGCCGATCCCGCACCACCGCGACCAGCATCGCCTCGTGTTCGGCTTCCTCGTCGAAGACCAGCGCTTCCTTGCCGGGAAAGTGCTTGAAGACGGTGGTGGTGGACACGTCGGCGGCCTCGGCCACGTCCTTGATGCTGACCTGGTCGTAGCCGTGCTGCAGGAACAGCGCCAGCGCCGCGTCGGCCAGGGATTGCCGGGTCGCGGCCTTCTTCCGTTCTCGCCGGCCGAGGGGTTGCGTCGTCTCACTCACCGGCCCAGCGTACCTCTTCGGTTGTCGGACTAGCAAAGTTCACTGACTACACTTTGGTTCCGTGGCCGTCAGGATGCGGAGTCGAAGAACAGCGCCACGGTCAGCGCGCCCGGATCCACCACGCCGCGGGCGTTTTCCCCGACGTAGCTGGCCCGGCCGCGCTTCGCCAGCAGGCTTTCGGTCGACGCGGCGCCGGCGTGGGCCGCGGACGCCGCCGAGCGCACGGCGTCGGCCAGCGGTTCGTCCCGCCCGGCGGCCGCGGTGAGGGCCTCGGCGGCCGGGACCATGGCGTCGACCATCGTCTTGTGGCCGACCTCCGCCTTGCCGAGGCGCTGGACCACGGCCACACCGCCGGCGGCCGCCTCGGCCAGTGCCGCCGTGGTCAGCTCCGGCGAGCGCGAGAACTCGCGGAACCACATGCCGAACAGGGGGCCGCTGGTGCCGCCGGTGTTCAGGAATCCGTCGGAGACGGCGGTGAACACGGCGTCCGGCGCGTCGGAGGCGACGCCGGCCAGATTGGCTTCCACGCGGCGCAGGGCCGAGCGCAGGTTCGTGCCGTAGTCGCCGTCGCCGGCGCGGCGGTCCAGCTCGGTCAGCTCACCGGCCTGGTCGACGACGGTCTTGATGAACCGCTCGACCCAGCCGCGGGCGTTAATGGTGTCCATGGCGTTTCTCCTCACCACGTCAGGGCCGGGGTGCGGACGGGGGCGTCCCACAGCTCCAGCAGTTCGGCGTCGGCGCGCAGCAGGGTGATCGAGCAGCCGCGCATGTCGAGCGCGGTCACGTACGAGCCGACCAGCGACCGCGCCACCTCGATGCCGAGGCCGGACAGATGGGCGCGCAAGTCTTGGTACGCGGCGGAAAGCTCCAGCCCGTGGGTGGCGCCGAGGCCGTTGACGATGGCGATCACCTGCTCACCGGACGTGAGCCCGAGCGCCGTGACGATCGGGTCGGCCAGGTCCGCGACCAGCTTGCGCACCGGCGCGAACGGGCGGCGCTCGATGCCGTGCTCGCCGTGGATGCCGACGCCGAACTCGATCTCGTCGTCGGCCAGCTCGAACGACGGCCGCGACTCGCCGGGGTGCGTGCACGAGGAGAGGGCGAGCGCCAGCGTCCGGGCAGACGCGGTGACGCGCTCGGCCAGCGCCGCCAGCTCGTCCAGCGAGGCGCCGCGCTCGGCCGCCGCGCCGCAGATCTTCTCGACGGCGACGACCGCGGCCGTCCCGCGACGGCCGGGGCCCTCGGTGCTTTCGGTGGCCAGATCGTCGTCCACCAGCACGGTGCGGACCTCAACGCCGTCCTCGGCCGCCAGCTCCGCGGCGATGGTGAAGTTCAGGACGTCGCCGGTGTAGTTCTTGATGATCAGCAACACCCCGCGCCCGTGGTCGGCGGCCACGACGGCGGCGCGAACCTGGAACGCGGTCGGGCTCGCGAACACCGCGCCGGGCACGGCGGCGTCGAGCATGCCTGGGCCGACGAAGCCGGTGTGCAGGGGTTCGTGGCCGGAGCCGCCGCCGGAGACCAGCGCGACCTTCGGCCAGGCGGCCTCCGCGCGGACCACGTACGCCGGGTCCGGGTGACAGCGGACGAGGTCCGGGTGCGCCTGCTCCAGGCCGCGCAACGCCTCGGCCACCAGGTCGTCGGGATCGTTCACCAGCTGTCGCACGGCCATTGTGCTCACCCCAAAGCTTCGTCATCGTCGACTTTGATTCGACATTGTCGAATATTCGACGAACCATACGAGCCCGGCCCGCTGTTGTAAAGTGCTCCGCGTCCCCGCAGAAGAGGTGCCGCGATGATCCAGGCCGTCGACCGGGCCGTTCGTGTCCTCGGGGTCCTGCAGGGGGCGCGCAGCGTGCCGCTGTCCGACATCGCCGCGCGGCTCGGGTTGGCACCGTCCACAGTGCACGGGATCGTCAAAACGTTGCAGGCCAACGGAATGGTCGTGCAGGAGGCGGGGTCCACGCGGTACCGGCTGGGCCCGGTGGTGCTGCGGCTCGGCAACGCCTACCTGGGCAGCCTGGAGCTGCGCTCGCGCGCGTTCGCCTGGTCCGCGGAGCTGGCCAAGCGCACGGGTTACGCGGTGCGCGCCGGCGTCCCGCTGCCCGGCGAGGTGATGATCGTGCACCACGAGCCGCGCCCGGACGGGTCACGGCAGATGTCGGAGGTCGGCCTGGTCGTGCCCGCGCACGCGACGGCGCTCGGTAAGGCCGTGCTCGCCTTCACGCCCGGCGCCGACCCGGGTGAGCTGCGCAGCATGACCGGCGAAACGGTGACCGACCTGGCCGTGCTGCGGGCCGAACTCGACGACGTCCGGCGCGAGGCCGTCGCCGTGGAGCAGGAGGAGGCCGTGCTGGGGGAGTGCGGCCTGGCGTCGCCGGTGTTCGACGCCGCCGACGCCGTCGCGGGCGCGATCGGCGTGGTGGTCCCCCTCGCGGACTGGCCGGTGGCCGGCGCCGTGCGGGTGGCCGTCGCGGAGACGGCCCGGACGATCTCGCGTGAGCTGGGTGCCTCGCGCTGGCCCGGGCCGTCCGCCTAGAGCGTGTCTGCTAATTGCGGGCGCGGTGGTGGATGAGCGTGCATGCGAGCAGGAGGCCGCCGAGGTAGGTGGTGGCGTACTTGTCGTAGCGGGTAGCGATAGCGCGCCACTGTTTGAGTCGGCCGAAGCCGCGTTCGACGGTGTTGCGGTCCTTGTAGGTCTCGGCGTCGAACGCGGGTGGTCGTCCACCGGCTGATCCCTTGGCCTTGCGGCGTTTCTCCTGGTCGGTTCGCTCCGGGATCGTGTGGGCGATCTTCTTTGCCCGCAGGTAAGTGCGGGTGCTGGGATGGGAGTACGCCTTGTCCGCCAGCAACCGGAACGCCTCGGTGTCACCTCGCCGATGCGCCGCCAGCAGCGGCTTGAGATACGGGTTGTCACCGGCCTGGCCGGGCGAGAGCAATACCGTCAACGGACAGCAGAACCGGTCGGTCAGTGCGTGAATCTTGGTGCTCATCCCACCGCGGGAACGGCCCAGCGCGTGGTCGGCTGGTTCGCGGGCCAGATTCGTGTCATTCGATCGAGCCCCCTGCGTGGGCATCGTGCAGCGCGCCAGCCGAATGCTGATGCGCACGAGCGATGGTGGAATCGATCGACAGCAGATTGCGTAACTGTTCATCACGCTCGGGAGCAGCCGCCCGCACCGCGGCGAACATCCGCACATACGTTCCATCGTCAGACCAGCGGCGATGCCGCTCCCAGACCGACTGCCACGCCCCGAAATGATCGGGGACGTCCCGCCACGGAGATCCCGTGCGATAGCGCCAGACGATCCCTTCCAGCGTCAACCGATGGTCATTCCACGGGCGTCCCTGATGCCCGCCCGCCGGCAACACCGGCGCGATCAACGCCCACAACCCGTCAGAAATCTCGTCCGCGCGCAACACCTACAGAGCATCCCGCACCAACCTACCGATCTTTAGCAGACACGCTCTAGCCGCAGGTCTGGTTCTTCGCCGGGTCGTGGTCGTAGCGCAGGGAGGTCCGGCCGACGGCGTGCACCAGGTTGTCCCAGAACCGCTCGAAGGTCAGCGGGGCCCGGACGGAGTCGAGCATCTCCCGGTTGTGCGGGCAGGCCAGCGTGCGCCGGATGTCGTCCAGCCGGACGGCGGTGAAGTCGCCCCGGGCGGCGAGCTCGGCCGTGGTGCCGCGGCCGCCGTCGGCGAGGTCCCAGTCGATGCCCGCGTACTTGTTGTGGCCGGTCCGGCGGTCGGGGTACGGCGTGGTGTGCGCGGCGATCGGGTTCGACAGCCCGATCGGGTCGTGCACCCAGACGTCCAGCGGCAGCAGCAGGCCGGGGCCGCCGATGTTGAAGAACGTGACGGTGTCGTGGCCCGAGGTGGTCGGGTAGGCGTGCCACTGGCCCTGCGGTGTCTGGACCAGGACCACCGGCTCGGGCTCGTGGTCGAGCAGGGTGCGGAGCGGGGTCGCGATCGCGGTGAACTCGTCGAAGTCCTCGGCCAGGATCGGGTGCGTGTGGTGGCTGTCGGCGACGTAGTTGGCGCGCTCGTCGGCGATCCCGCGCGCCTCGTCGATCGGGTGCGGCAGGCTTGTGTACGGCGTGCGCAGCCAGCCGACGGCCACCAGCGCCCACGCGCCCAGCGCGATCGCCGGGACCACCGTCAGCCGGGTCAGGCGGATCGCCATCACGGGCAGCAGCAGGCAGAACAGCGCGGGCAGCAGCATCCGCGCGTGCATGAAGTCACCGCCGACGCGGATCACGTACAGCGCCAGCCCGAGCGCGGCGAGCACCGGCACGGCCACCACGACCGCGATCTCGCGGTTCACGCGCTTGCCCCACAGCAGCGCCACGGCGATCAGCGCGCACAGCACCACCGGAACCCAGAGCCAATACGGGCCCACGAAGTCGGCGAGGTAGCCGAACCCCTTGTGCCACAAGGCGTTCGAGGCTTCCTTGACGAGCGCGGTGTTCGGCGTCAGCAGGCCGTAGTAGCCCATGCGGAACACCTGGTACGCGGCGGGCAGCGCGGCCGCGGCGACGATCCACAGCAGCCCCGCGCGCCAGCCGCGCCACGCGAGCACCAGCAGTCCCACCCCGGCGACGGCGCTGAACAGCGCCAGGTCCGGCCGTACGAGGTAGCCGAGGCCGATCACCACGGCCGTCAGCCACACGCGCCCGGCGCTCTGGTGCCGCGCGCGGCGGACCAGCAGCCACCAGGTGCCGCCCAGCCACAGCGTGATCAGGCCGGTCTCGAGCCCGGACGTCGCGAAGTCCCGGAACGGCGGCAGCGTCACCACGACCAGCGCCCCCAGCGGCACCACGAACACCGAGCGGGTGGCCCCGGCGAGCCGGCGCGCGCCGTCGAGCGCGAGCAGCAGCCCGCCGACGGAGCAGACGAGGCCGGTCACCACGGCCAGCCACTCCAGCCGCAGCCCGGGGATCCAGGCGAACGCCAGCAGCAGGAACGTCCACAGGGTGCTGGTGTTGGACTCGACGCGCTCGCCCGCGTTGAACACCGGCCCGTTGCCGGCCAGGATCTGGCGGACGGTCCGCAGCACGATCATGCCGTCGTCGCTCATCCACCGGCGGTTCCACGCCAGCACCGCGAAGCCGGCGACGGTCAGGCCGAGCACCGCCCAGTTCCAGGCCCGCGCCCGCGTCCACCCCGGTTGCGGCCGGTCCGCGTCGGGTCTCGCGGGCAGCGTCTCACTCGCCACGGTGCTCATCGGATCTCCTCGCCGGCCAGGTCAGGCTGCCACATCATGCGGCCTGCGACCGCTGCGCGATCGTACCGGCGCGTGGTTGGAGCTGTGTCGAGCGGCTGGTGGTGGGCGTGCGGGGGTGGTTGCCGGGTTCGGCCGGCGGACTACGGTCTTCTGGAGTTCAGCCTCTTCGGAGGATCATGTGGGATCATTGCCATTCAGGTTCACAGGCTCTCGGGTGGAGTTCGCGATCTGATGCCGGGTCCTTTGTCGGGGTTGGTCGATCATGATCTCTGGGGATGGATGAAAAAGGTGTTCCGCCGGTGCCTTGAAGGCGCGTTCCTGAATGGAAGGAACTTTCGTTGGTGTTCCGTTGCACTTTGGAGAGGCCGTCTTCGTCGCTGGCCCTTGGGTCGCTGATCGGCCCGAAGGTTGAGGACGACTTTGACAGCATGGTCGCGGCGGCCTGCGGCTTGCTTGCGGAAACTGACTGCCGATTTCACATCGAGGGGTTTGGCGCTCTCGAATGGCCCGTGGATGTTGCCTACGACCTGTCGGCCTTCGTGGAGCAGTTGCCGGATCTCATCGCGCGGATCAGGTCGAGAAGCCGTGCGGAGCTGGCTATGGATTTCGCGATCTCCCTCGCGGAAATCGGCTCTCCGATCGCGCAGGTCCATCCATTCTCCGATTGGGTGTCAGGTAACGCTTAGTGCTTGACGCAATCGGGAGCGTCAGCGGCCCGCGCCAGGCCTGCACCGGGGGCCTCGCGACCACTGACAAATGTCACGGCCGACCCATGCGCAGCCTCACTACACCGCGCCACCCCCACCGACCAGCATGAAGAGGTGACAAAGAACCTTCGAAGTCCGGAAAGGACAGTCATGACCACGATCTCCGCCCAGGACCTGCAGCATCCGCGCAGCCGGTCGGCCTTTCGCCTCGTGCGGGGGCTGGTCAGTGGGTACCTGGGGCTCAGCGTGCTCACGCTTGTGGCGATCTTCCTGTGGCGGGACAACAAGACAATGGTGACCGACTCCGTCTGGGTGCGGGCGACCATCGTGGTGGCCAGCGCGCTGCTGACGCTCTCGCTCACCGTCCGTGCGTCACGCGGGTCGCCGGGGGCGTTTCGGCGGTTGCGGATCGTTTCGGGGGTGATGCTGGTGGCGATTGTGGTGATCGTGGCGTTGCCGGGGGCGTTTCCGGTGTGGCTGCGGATCGAGCAGGGCGTCTGCGGGCTCGCGCTGCTGGGGGTCGTCCTGATCATCAACGGCAGGCACCTGCGGTCCCTGTTCGCCGGGGCCGGGCGGGCGTGAGGCGGTAGCGTGCGGGAGATGGACCAGAACAGCGAGGCCGCGGATCGGTGGCTGCTGGGCTGGCGGCGGTTCCTCCTGGACGCCGGACTGCTCGTGTACCCCCTGGTGGCCGGCGTCGGGATGGCGCAGTACACCAGCGGCGCGGGCCTGTTCGCCGGCTGGGTGATCGTGCTGGCGTTCTGCGCCGTCTACGCGCTGTCCGCCTGGCTGGCGGCGCGGTCGCGGTCACGCTGGTTCTGGGCGCTGGTCGGGGTCCTCACCTTGCTGTTCCTGGCCGCTCTGCCGTTCGCGCGCGCCAACGCGTTCTTCATGGCGACGGTCGTCGTCTCGCTCACCGCGCCGCGGCTGCCCCGCCTCGCCTTTCCGCTCGTGGCCGGGGCGGCGCTCGCCGCGCTGCTGGTGCCGTGGGCGGTGCGGCCGTGGCAGAGCGGGCCGGGCTGGACGCAGACCGTCGCGCTGGTGTTCACCGTGCTGATGGTTTACGCGTTCGCCGAGGCGATCCGCGCCAACCACGCGCTGGTGGAGGCGCGCGCCGAGGTCGTGCGGCTCGCGTCCGAGGCCGAGCGGGCGCGGATCGCGCGGGACCTGCACGACCTGCTCGGCCACTCGCTCACCGCCATCACGGTCAAGAGCAACCTCGCCCGGCGGCTCGCGGCCAACGGGGTCGAGCGGTCGGTGGACGAGATCACCGAGGTCGAAACGCTCTCCCGGCAGGCACTCGCCGACGTGCGCGCCGCCGTTTCGGGGTATCGCGACGTCACGCTCGCGGGCGAACTGGCGCGCGGCCGGGAGCTGCTGCGCGCGTCCGGGGTCATCGCCGACCTGCCCACGGCCGCGGACGTCGTCGACGGCGCGCACCAGGAGCTGTTCGGCTGGGTGGTGCGGGAGGGGCTCACCAACGTCGCCCGGCACGCCCGCGCGACCCGGTGCACGGTCGTCCTTTCCGCTTCGGCGCTGGAAGTTCTCGACGACGGCGTGGGTGCGGGGGCATCCGCGGGCAGTGGCCTGACCGGGCTGCGCGAGCGCGTCGCCGAGGCCGGCGGGCGCATGGAGGCCGGGCCGCTGGAGCCGAAAGGCTGGCGGCTGGCCGTGTCGATGGGAGCGCCCGCATGACGATCCGACTGCTGCTCGCGGACGATCAGGAGCTGGTCCGCCAGGCCCTGTGCGCGTTGCTGGAGCTGGAGGACGACTTCGAGGTCGTCGGCTCCGTCGGCCGCGGCGACCTGGTGGCCGACGCCGCGCTCGCGGGCCGCCCCGACGTCGCCCTGCTGGACATCGAGATGCCCGGCCTCGACGGGCTCGCGGCCGCCGCCGTGCTCGCCGCGCAGGTGCCGGACTGCCGCGTGGTCATGCTCACCACGTTCGGCCGCGCGGGCTACCTGCGCCGCGCGATGGACGCGGGCGCCGTGGGCTTCGTGGTGAAGGACGCGCCGGCCGAGGTGCTCGCCGACGCCATCCGCCGGGTGATGAAGGGCGAGCGCGTGGTCGACCCGGCCCTGGCCGTCGCCACCCTGGCCGCCGGGGAATCCCCGCTGACCGCCCGTGAACGCGACGTGCTCATCGCCGCCCGGTCCGGTGTTTCGGTCGCCGAGATCGCGGCCAACCTCTACCTGTCGGAGGGCACGGTCCGGAACTACCTGTCGGCGGCGATCGCGAAAACGGGGACCCGCAACCGGATGGAAGCCCTGCGGAAGGCCGACGAGCGCGGCTGGCTGTAGGGCTCACCGAGAGCGCCAAATCCGGGTGTTGACCCTGACACCGTGTCAGGCCGTAGACCGGAGTCATGACCGAGCCAGTTTTCCAGTCCGCCACCGAAATCGCGGCGCGGCTGCGCGCGGGCCGGCTGTCCGCACGTGAGCTGGCCGAGCTGGTGCTCGACCGCGTCGATGCGATCAACCCGGCCGTGAACGCGGTGGTGGAGGTCCACCGCGAAGCCGCCCTGCAAGCCGCTGACGACGCCGACGTAGCGCTGGCCCGCGGCGAGCGAGTGGAGCTGCTGCACGGGGTGCCGATGACCATCAAGGAGAGCTTCCAGGTGTCCGGGATGCGCTCCACCTGGGGTAATCCCGACTTCGCCGGGTTTGTCGCCGACCGGGACGCGGTGGTCGTGTCGCGGCTGCGCTCGGCGGGGGCGGTGCTGTTCGGCACGACCAATGTCGCCGAGATGCTCGCCGACGTCGTGGCGTGCGCCAACCCGGTGTACGGCCGGACCGTCAATCCGTGGGACCACACGCGTTCGCCTGGTGGCTCGACCGGGGGCGGCGCGGCTGCTGTGGCTGCGGGGTTGACGTTTCTGGAGTACGGCTCCGACCTGGCGGGCTCGATCCGGATCCCGGCCGCCTTCTGCGGGGTGTACGGGCTCAAACCCACCGCCGGAACGGTCCCGCTGGGCGGGTTCCAGCCGCCGGGCCCGCGCAGCGACCCCAGTGACTTGGCTTATCTGTCCGCAGTGGGGCCGATGGCTCGCTCGGCCGCCGACCTGCGCCTGGCGCTGCGCGTCACCGCCGGCCCCGATGGCCCGGACGCCAAGGCGTACGCCTGGCACCTGGCCCCGCCTCGGCGGACCCGGCTGGCGGACTTCCGGGTCAGGGTGGTGCTCGACCACCCGGCCGCCGCCGTCACCGCCGAGGTCGGCGCAGCGTTGTCGGACGCGGTGGACGCTTTGGCGGCGGCGGGCGCGAAGATCGTGCCGGGTTGGCCGGAGGGCGTCGATCCGGTCCGGCAAGCCGAGTCGTTCGGCTTCCAGGTACGGCAGTTCTTCGCCTTCCACGGCGGTGACCCGGACTTCGCCCCCGTGACGGCGGTGGTCGAGCAGCATCGGCAGCGGATGGCGGCCCGCGCGGCCTGGGACCGGTACTTCTCGGAGGTCGACGTACTGCTCTGCCCCGCCACCCGCACCGTGGCTCCCCCTCTCGAGGGGCCGTCCCCGGAGCTGGGGTTCTGGATCTCGCACGCTTCGCTGGCCGGTCTGCCGGCGCTCACCGCCCCGGTCGGCCGCACCGGGCTGCCGGTCGGCGCGCAGATCGTCGGCCCCCGGCACGAGGACGACACCGCGATCACCTTCGCCGAGCTGGCCGCCGACGTGATCGGCGGGTTCACGCCGCCGGCCGTGTCAGGATGAGCCGTGTTCGCCATCGGGGAGTTCGCCTGGCACGGCCGGGTGTCAGTACGCATGCTGCGGCACTACGACGCCATCGGGCTGCTGACGCCCGCCCACGTCGACCCGGCCACCGGCTACCGCTCCTACCAGGCCGCGCAGCTGACCGAGCTCAACCGGATCGTCGCGCTCAAGGATCTCGGCTTCACCCTTGAACAGGTCCGGGCCATGCTGGCGGAGCAGGTCGGCGTCGAGCAGGTGCGGGACATGCTCGCCCTGCGCCGCGCCGACCTCGAAGCCGCCGTCGCCGCGAGCACGCAGCGGCTGGCCCAGGTCGAGGCCAGACTGCAGGCGATCGAACTCGACGGCCGGCTGCCTGCCCACGAAGTGGTGGTCAAGCACCTGCCCGCGGTCCGGATGGCCGAGCTGTCGACGAGCGCGGGCAGCTTCCACCCGGACGACATCGGCCCGGTGGTGCAGCCACTCTGCGCCGAGCTCGGCCGCCGGCTGGCCACCGCCGAGGTCACCCCGGTCGGCCGACTGACCTGCTACTACATCAAAGTCGAAGCCCCCGGCGGTGACGCGGCGGTGGCCGTCCACGCCGCGGTCCCCATCGCCACCGGACACGGCACCGTGCGCAACGGCCTGTCGATCGTCGACCTGCCCGCGGGCGACCACGCCACGCTCGTCCACCGTGGCCCGATCCAGGCCGTGCTGCCCGCCTGGCAAGCGCTTGCGCGCTGGATCGACACCCACGGCCGCCACTCCGGCGGCCCGGCCCGTGAGCTGTACCTGGACTGCCCGGCGGACCCCGCCCTCTGGGTCACCGAACTGCAAGAACCCGTCACGGCCGGCTGACCGGCTCGGTGGTTTACAGATAGCTTGCACTTGTACATCACACTGTACGTCAGCTACCGTTCTGTAAATCCAGCCAACGGAGGAGGGATCTGATGAGCGAAACGATCGGGACCGTGCCGGCCGGCTCGACCGAGCAGTGGCGCGATCGCAAGCGGTACCTGTGGCTGATCGGGCTTGTCGTGCCCTCGCTGGCGTTCCTCGCGATCGGGCTGCACGCGGCGACCGGGTGGGGCGTGTGGTTCTGGATCGGGCCGATCGTGATCCTGGTGGTCGTGCCGCTGATCGACCTGCTCGCCGGGCTGGACCGCAGCAACCCGCCGGACGACGTGATCGAGCGGCTGGAGAACGACCGCTACTACCGGTGGATCACCTTCGCCTTCCTGCCTGTCCAGTATCTCGGCTTCGTGGCGGCGTTCTGGCTGATCGCCCGCGGCGACCTGTCGATTGTGGACAAGATCGGGCTGGCCGTCTCGATCGGCTGCATCGGCGGGATCGGCATCAACACCGCGCACGAGCTGGGGCACAAGAAGGAGAGCCACGAGCGCTGGCTGTCGAAGATCGCGCTGGCGCAGAGTTTTTACGGGCACTTCTACATCGAGCACAACCGCGGCCACCACGTGCGCGTGGCGACGCCGGAGGACCCGGCGAGCAGCCGCGTCGGCGAGAGCTTCTACCGGTTCTGGCCGCGGACGGTGTTCGGCTCGCTGAAGTCCGCGTGGCGGCTGGAGCGCAAGCGTTACGCGCGGCGCGAGCGGCACCCGTACCGCATCGGCAACGACGTGCTCAACGCCTGGCTGATGTCGGCGGTGCTGTGGGCGGCGATGATCGTCTGGCTGGGCGTCGGCGTGCTGCCGTACCTGGTGATCCAGGCCGTGATCGGCTTCTCGCTGCTGGAGGTCGTCAACTACATGGAGCACTACGGCATGCTGCGGCAGCGGGTGGGGCGCCGATACGAGCGCGTGGATCCCAGTCACAGCTGGAATTCCAACAACATCGCCACCAACGTCCTGCTGTACCACCTGCAGCGGCACAGCGACCACCACGCCAACCCGACCCGCCGCTACCAGACGTTGCGTGATTTCTCCGAGTCGCCGGTGTTGCCGACCGGGTACGCCGGGATGATCGTGCTCGCGCTGCTGCCGCCGGTGTGGCGCCGGGTGATGGACCCGCGGGTGCTCGCGCACTTCGACGGCGACCTCAGCCGGGCCAACCTCCAGCCGCGTAAGCGGGCCAAAACCCTTGCGCGGTACGGAATTTCCGGTGCGGCCGCGCCCGTGGCCCGTTCCGACACGCGCGGCGACGCGTCCGAAGGCGGGATGTGCCCGGGCTGCGGTTACGTGTACGACGAGAAGCTCGGCGATCCGCGTGAGGGCTTCCCGGCGGGCACGCCGTGGTCGGCGATTCCGGACGCCTGGTGCTGCCCGGACTGCGGCGTCCGCGAGAAGGTCGACTTCGTCGCGCCGGGACGGGTGGGCGCGTGATGCGGATCGAAGCGGACCGTGACAAGTGCGCGGGGCTGGGCATGTGCGAGGCCATGGCGCCGGACTTCTTCGAGGTGGACGAGGAGGGCACCGTGCTGGTGCTCGTCGAACAGCCTGGTGAGGAGCATCGGCAGGATCTGGAGGCGGCCGTCGTCTCCTGCCCGGTGCTGGCGCTGAAGCTGCGGGACTGACGGGGCGCCTAGAATGACGATCATGAGCGGGGCACCTCCGGCCGCACCGCCCGGGGGCGGCCAGCATCGGCAGCCGATCGTCGTGGCGGCGATCGAGCTGACCGCGCGGTCCGGCTGGTCGGCGGTCACGATGGTCCGGCTGGCGGAGATCGTGGGCGTCAGCAGGCAGACTGTCTACAACGAGATCGGCTCCAAGCCGGCGCTGGCCGAGGCCATGGTCGCGCACGAGCTGGACCGTTTCCTGTCCGTCGTCCGCGCCGCTTTCGACCGCCGTCCGGACGACCTCGTCGAGGCGGTTTACGAGGCGGTCCGCGCCGTCCTCGAACTGGCCGACGACAACACCCTGCTCCGCGCGATCGCCTCAGCCACCCACGGCGCCGACACCGAGCTGCTGCCGCTGCTGACCACCCAGGCGGGATCTTTGCTCACTGAGGCCAGGACGGTGCTCGTCCAGCGCGTGGAGTCCTACCGTCCGCCGTTGAACTCCGACCAGCTCACCGCGGTGATCGACCTGATCGTCCGCACGGTGCTGAGCCACGTCATGCAGCCTTCCGACACCCCGGCGCGGACGGCGGACAGCCTGGCTTGGATCGTGGGGCGGGTGCTCGGGGTGCCGGCGGGGGGATCGTTGCGGCATCGGGTTTGAAGTCAGTGGTGTCGGAGGTTGTCGAGGACGAAGTCGGCGGTTTTGAGTACGCCGCCGCAGCGGTCTTTGGCCCAATAGCGTGAGGGTGAGCCGGTGGCTCCGAAGCTGAAGTGCAGCATCTGGGTGTCACTGACTCCGATCGCGACGTCGCACCAGTCGGGGCCTTCCATCGAGTGGTAGATGACGCCGGGGTAGCCCTGGAGGGAGATTTCGGTCCAGGGCTCGAGGTGCGTTGGGTCAGTGGATCGCGATGCGGCTAGTTCGGTCAGGTTTGCTGGTTTTGTGAGCGGTTTCGAGATGGAGACAAGGGGTCCCCGTCCCGAACTCCAGCTACAGCCCATTGCCCACTGCGCGGCACCTGGTGAGGGCGTGACGTCGCTAGGCGGGTCGGCTACCACAGCGGCGACCTGGTCCTTGGTGAGAATCTCGCAGGGAGCCTTTTCGAACGGCGTGAGATCCAGTGGCTGCTGTACGGGGGTGAACGGGATTGCGGCGCCGGGTTGTACCGGCGTGGGTGGTTGGGCCAACGTCGGTGTGGGCTGTTTCGGGTCGCATGCGGTGAGCGCTGCCGTGGCGATGATCGCCGCGCAGAGGACTGCTATGGACTTCAGCGATGCCATCGGGTTCACGCCGGGAAGGCTGTCGGGTTGACGCGCCACTGCTTTTCGTTGCCCATACCGGAGTTTCCCGGCATCTCCGGAATTTCCGGGAAGTCGGTGTCAGTCTGCCTCAGAGCGGTCGAACTTCCTTTGTAGTCGCCCAGTGTCTTGACCGTTTCGGCGAATAGTGTGACGGCGCTGCTGATCAGCGTGCCGAATGCGTCGATCACTGTGTCGAGCACGTCTTTGGTTGTGAAGAAGTCCACGATGGGGACTTCCGCGGTGCCGATGGCAACAAGCAGCTTAGTGCCGAGTTTAGCCAGTTCGGCCGCGCAGGTGCCGACAAAATCGATGGCCTGGCTATAAGTGCTGATCACATGTTGGGAGATCTCGACGAGGGTCTTGGACATGGTCGCCACGGCACCCTGCTGGTCGTGAAGGGCGTTGCCGACGCGGGTGGCATAGGTGTTGAACTGGTCGGCCGCACGGCCCGCCCAGGTGCCGCTCACCATCTGTCCTGCTCCGCCGATGTCGGTCACGCCCGCCTCGCCCAGAGTGTTGTTTTTGGCGAATTCGAAGGCCATCGACTGTACTGCGAGGGAATTGCCCAGCAGCTTGTTCCGGATGTTGTCGAGCAGACGGATGACGTCGTCACGGCCGAAGATGTTCGCGACTTGGCGAATCTTCGCGTCGGCTTCGTTCGGATAGGGGCCCGGTGTCATCGGGTCCGGCGGACGGGTTGCTTCACCATCCATGCTCAGTTCATCCCCTCTTCCTTGTCCCGCAGACGTTTGAAGTCTTCTTCGTCCTGGGTTTCGTAGTAGTCCGCCGCCTTGTCGAGCGCGGCGGCGAGCATGTCCAGCTGTCCGGCGCCGCGACCGCTCTTGTCCTGCAGACTGGCGATCACCTTGTTGAAGACGCCGACGACTCCTGACTGGCTGCCAAGCAGGCCGACGTCGTCCTCGTGGAGCACCATCGATGACAGGTCGTCGTTGGCGAACTTCATCACCTTGTCGCGTGCGGCGAAGATGTGTTCGGTCGCCTGTCGCAGCGCCTGTGGGTAGACCTCGAAGCCGGCGCCGGAGGAGTCGTTGGTCATGGGGTCGAGGCCGCTCATCGGGGTCCTGTCTCTCGGGCGGCTTCGTCGACCATCATGGTGCGACGGGTCGAGGCCGCGGATTCCGCGTTGTTCACCGCGCGCAGGACGTGGCCGGCCAGGCTGGCGCCCGTTTGGACGGCGACGGCTTCCTGGTCCAGCTCGACCGAGATCAAGGCACCTGAGCCGTCCACGATGACCTGGCCGAGGTTGGCGCCGATGTCCAGGACCAGCGGCAGGGCTTCCCCGTCGGCCGCGGCCTGTTCCACCGCGGCGACCCGGGCGTCGATCTCCTTGGCCAGGTTGTACAGCTCTTCCTCGGTGTTCACCAGTGCCCCCTGCCGGTCTCCGGCTCGTCGTCGGTGAGGAAGTCGATCTCCTCGAAGTTCTCCTCGAAGTCCGGCCGGCGCGGCGCCCGCGCGGGCGGAGGCGGAGGCGAAGACGGCTCGGGGCGTTCTTCTTCGGCGTACGGCACCCACTCCGGCTGAGGCTCCGGCGGCTTTGGCGGCTCTTTGCCGAACAGCGCGTTCAACTCCGGCAGCGACGAGGCTCGTGCGGTATCGCGCGCGTTTTTGATCGTCTGGACGATCACGAGCCCCAGCTTCTGCCCCGCCGGACCGTGCAGTGCCCGATCCTCGATCCGCAGGTCCACGAGCTTTCCCTGGCCGGTCACCACGGCGGTGACCAGGCCGTCGGCCGTACGCGCGGTGTGCCGGGCGGCCGCGAGCCGGGCGTCCAGCTCGCCGGCCTGCTGTTGCAGCTGCCCGAGATCACCGATCGGTCGGCGCGGTGCGGTCATGACCGCATCACGGCGTCCACCATTCTCTCTCCCCCTACTCCAAGTTCCGCCGACATCACGGAACGTGCCCGACTCGTACAATACTGTCACGCCTCCGTGACGCAAAGACCCCCGGTTTCCGGGGACCGGTCCCGGCGGGTGTGGCTATCTTGCCGATCATGAAACGGACCCAGCGGATCCTCCTCGCGGCGGCGGTGGCCGGCGCGTTCGTGCCCGGCTTGTCCACGGCGGCGCAGGCGGCACCGGCTTGCAGTCATCCGGCGGACGTGCTGGACCTGGCGAACTGGAAGGAAACCCTGCCCACCGGGTCGGCGGGCAAACCCACCGAGGTCAGCCAGCCCAAGCTGAAGACCTTCAGCGCCGATCCGTGGTTCACCACTGCCGCAGGGTGCACCGGGGTGCAGTTCCGGGCGGCGGTGAACGGGGTGACCACCAGCGGCAGCGGCTACCCGCGCTCGGAGCTGCGCGAGATGGACGGCGGCGACGCGGCGAGCTGGTCCACCACCCAGGGCACCAGCACGCTGACCGTCGACACCTCCGTCACGCACCTGCCCGCGGACAAGCCCCAGGTCGTCGTCGCGCAGATTCACGACAGTGAGGACGACGTGACCGTCTTCCGGCTCGAGGGCAGCAAGCTCTACGTCACCAAGGGCAACGACACGCACTACCAGCTCGCCGAGAGCAACTACCGGCTCGGCACCCGGTTCACCGTGCGGTTCGTGGCCGGGGGCGGCCGGATTTCGGCTTTCTACAACGGGACCAAGGTCGCCGACTTCGCCGAGGAGTCCTCGGGCGACTACTTCAAGACGGGGGTCTACACCCAGGCCAACTGCGACAAATCTTCGCCGTGCAGCACGGAGAACTACGGCGAGACGGTGGTCTACGGGTTGACCGTCGCCCACCAGGACCAGTGACGAAAACCGGAGGGTGAAAACGTTGTCCACTATGAGAATCGTTGCGACCTGCGCCGCGCTGATGCTGCCGTTCGCGGGGACGGCCGCGGCCGCTCCCGCGACCAGTGCGGCGGGGGCCCATGCAGGTGGGCCGGCCTGCACGCGGCATCTCGCCGACACCGGGGCGGCCGACGCCGTGCGGCCCGGTGACGTCGTCTGCTTCGACAGCACGGCCAAAGCCAACCGGCTGAAGATCACCAAGGGCGGCACGGCCCAGGCGCCCGTCACGTATTCCGGTGCGGGCCAGCAGGTCGGCGGGATCGACGTCGACGCGAACTACGTCATCGTCGACGGGTACACAATGGACCAGCCCGAGGCGCCCGGCATCGAGGTCCACGGAAACGGCGTGACGATCCAGAACAACACCGTCACCGCGCCGAAGGGCGGCGACGGGGACGGGCTGCGCTTCTTCGGCGACAACATCGCCATCCGGCACAACACCATCAGCAAAACCGACAACAGCACCGGCGCCCACGCCGACTGCATGCAGACCTTCGCCACCGACGAGGACGACGTGGCCAGCAGCCACCTGGTCATCGACAGCAACCGCTGCGAGCAGGTCGACAACATGTGCCTGATGGCCGAAGGCCCGAACTCCGAGGCCGGCGACGGCAGCGGCCAGGGCGTTTCGGAAGACTGGACGTTCAGCAACAACTACTGCCAGACGCGCGAGGCCTCCCAGACGCTGATGGTCGACGACGTCCAGCACCTCACCGTCACCGGCAACACCTGGGCGGCGGGCCCGGATCACGCGATCGGCCTGCAGAACAAGTCGACCGACGCGCACGTGAAGGACAACAAGCTCGACCCGTCCATCAAGTGCGAGGTCGGCATCGACGACTCCTCCAAGCAGGGTTACCAGGGTCCCACGCCCCGCTGCGACCCGTGAGGTCCGCCGGTCGCGGTCCGCCAGCCAGCGGGCCGCGACCGGTGAGGTTTTACGGCAGTTCGTCGCCCGGAGTCACGTCGATGACGGACTGGTAGACCATCGGGCGGGCCTTGGCGTCGAGCTCGGGATCGTTGATCAGGCGCTGGATCGAGGCCAGCCACTCCGGATTGCGCCGGGCCTGGTCGAGGGCGGCGCCGGATTCCCATTCGGCGACGTTGATGAAGGTCAGCTCCGCCTGGTCGCTCACCGCGCGGAGCATGCGCGCGCCGACGAAGCCGGGGGCGGACGCCATCAGCCGGGCGTTGTCCTTCCACCGGCTCAGGAACCGGTCCTGCTGGGTCATCGGCACCGAGAAGGCGTTGATCAGCGTGACCGGCGTGCGCACGCCGGCGGCGGTGTGTCCGGGAGCGGTCATCCCCCGACCATAAACGCCCCGCCAGGGATTGTCACTAGTGATGACAATCCCTGGCGGTTGCTAAGCTGGCGTGGTGCAGCTTGATGAACGCGGCGTGTTCCTGTTGTCGCAGCTCGGCCACCACGTCGCGGAGCGGATGGCGACGAGCCTCATGCCACTGGGGCTCCAGCCGGCGCATTTCGGGATCCTGTCCCATTTGCAGGCCGACGACGGGCTCACCCAGCAGCGCCTGGCGGACAACCTCGGCATCCACCGCAACTCGATGGTCGGCCTGGTCGACGACCTCGAAGCGCACGAGCTGGTCCGCCGCACCCGTCATCCGGACGACCGCCGCGCGTACGCCGTGCGGCTGACCGACCGGGCCCGCGCCGTCCTGCGCGAGGCCGAAGCCTCCGCGGACAACTTGGAGGACACCGTCCTGGCACCGCTGAGCGAGCCGGAACGACGGCGGCTCATCGCGATGCTGCATCGGGTCGCCGCGCACGCCGAACTGCTGCCGGGTGTCCATCCCGGGCTCCAGCGACGAGCGCCGCGCTGAGCGATTTGTCCTCAGTGGACAGACGCGGCCTCGGCCAGTCGGGCGAGCTGGCTGGTGGTGGTCCCCCAGCCGTCGGCGAAGCCCAGGTCGGCGTGGTGCTGCCGGGCGCCGGGGTCGCCGTGGCGGACGGTGACGCGGTAGTCGGTGCCGTCCGGGTGATCGAGCAGGACGATCTCGGCGGTCATCGAGATCGGGGCCGGGCTCGCGGGGCGCCAGGCGCTGGTGATCGCGTTGGTGAACACGATCCGCTCGTATTCCTCCACCACCAGGAAACAAGCGTCCAGGTGCGGGACGAACGCGTCGCCGTCGTCGCTCATCAGGGTGACGAACGCGCCGCCGGAGCGGGCTTCGAGGCGCTCGACGCGGCACCGCATCGGCGCCGGGATCCACCACTGCGCCAGGTTGGCCGGGTCGGTCCAGGCCTGCCAGACCTGCTTGCGGGGCGCGCGGATGACCCGGTCGAGGCCGAGATCGAGGTCGGGGTTCACTGCTTCTCCTCAGGGTTGCCGGTGACGAACCGCTCCAGGCGGTCGGTGCGGTCGTGCCAAATGCTTCGCTGTTCCGCGAGCCAGTCTTCGACCAAGGCGAACCGCTCGCGATTCAGCTCGCAGGTGCGCACGCGGCCGGATTTCGCCGTGCGGATCAGGCCGTTCGACTCGAGTACCCGGACGTGCTTCATGAACGACGGCAACGTCATCGGTGCCTCGCCGGCCAGATCGCCGACACTCGCCGGACCGTGGCCGAGCCGCCGGAGGACCGCGCGCCTGGTCGGGTCGGCGAGCGCGACGAAGACGCCGTCGAGGACCGCTGAATACTGAGCCATGAGGCTAAGTATTAACGCGCGGCGACACTTAGCGCAAGGGCTAAGTGTTGCGCATTGACCCGCCGCCACCGGGAACGTAAATTTCTTTCACATGTTGCGCCGGACGCTCATCCTCGCCCTGACCTCCGTGCTCCTGCTGATCTCCCCACTGCCCGCGAACGCCGCCACCGGCTGGTCGCGCCCGTTCTACTGGGGCGTGGCCACCGCCGGCTTCCAGTCGGAGGGCAGCGCGCCCGACAGCAACTGGTCGCGGTACGTCGCGGCGTCGGGCGGCGTTGACCCGTACGGCAACGCCGACGACTTCCGCCACCGCTATCCCGAGGACATCCGGCTCGCCGCCGGGCTCGGGGTGAACACGTTCCGGTTCAGCGTCGAGTGGGCGCGCGTCGAACCGCGGCCGGGGGAGTGGGACGCGCAGGAACTGGCCTACTACGACGACGTCGTCCGGCTCGTGCGGGCCGCGGGCATGACGCCGATGATCACGCTCAGCCATTGGGTGTACCCGGGCTGGGTCGCCGACCGCGGCGGGTTCGCCGATTCCCGCGTGATCGACGACTTCACCGATTTCGTGGGCAAGATCGTGCCGCGCTACCGCGACTTCGGCGTGCTGTGGGTGACCTTCAACGAGCCGGTCACCTTCCTCAGCCAGGAGATCAAGATCGGCGCGCTCAACCCGCTGCTGGCGCCGGCCTGGATCGGCGACGTCGTGCAGGCGCACCGCCGCGCGTACGACCTCATCCACCGGCTCGACCCGACCGCGAAGGTCACCAGCAACCAGGCGTTCTACACCGGCTTCAACGCGTTGACCGATCTCGTTGTCATGGACCAGATCCGGGACAAGGTCGACTTCGTCGGCTTCGACTACTACTACGGCGCCAGCCTGGACAACCTGACCGCGGGCAACGCCGCGTCCGGGGACGTCTGGCAGGTCAAGATGCAGCCCGAGGGCATCTACGACGCGCTGCGCTACTACGCCGGCCGGTACCCGAACCTGCCGCTGTACGTGGTGGAAAACGGGATGCCGACCGACGACGGCAAGCCGCGCGCGGACGGCTACACCCGCGAAGCCGCGTTGCAGGACTCGGTTTTCTGGCTCCAGCGCGCCAAAGCCGACGGGATGGACGTGATCGGCTACAACTACTGGAGCATCACCGACAACTACGAGTGGGGCAGCTACCGGCCGCGCTTCGGTCTGTACACAGTGGACGTCCGGACCGATCCCTCGCTCACCCGCCGGCCGACCGCCGCCGTCCCGGTGTACCGACGGACCATCGCGGACGGCGGCGTGCCGGCGGGCTACCGGCTCGTGCAAGGGCCGGGCTTCTGCTCCCTCGTCGACCCGCTGACCAGCTGCCTCGCCCCGGCGAACCCGGACGGGCCGCTCGCCCGGCTCGGGAGCTGATCAGACGCCGGCGCGCACGGACAGTGACCGAAGTCAGCGTCCATAAAGGACAGTGAGGGTCCTCGGTGACGCCATCCGCCGGTGAGACGGTGGTTGTGCGGCCGGCCCGGCGTCGGCGAGACTGGGCCGGTGGTAGACGTCATGAGCACGCAGCCGTCGTGGGTCCCGTCCGACACCGAGGTCGAGCAGGCCCGGATCACCGATTTCGCGCGGTACGCCTCGGCGCGCACCGGTCACGACCTGACGGGCGGGTACCAGCAGCTGTGGGACTGGTCGGTGCGGGACCTCGACGGCTTCTGGTCGGCGGTCTGGGACTACTTCGGCTTACCGGCCCGCCCGCAGGGCCAGCCCGCGCTGGCGCGCGAAGAGATGCCGGGCAGCGTCTGGTTTCCGGGCAGCACGCTGAACTACACGGCCGAGGTGTTCCGCGGCCGGGACGACGCCGGGATCGCGGCGATCGGGGTGGCCGAAACCGGCGCTCCGGTCGAGGTGAGCTGGGGTGAGCTGCGTCGTCAGGTCGGTTCGGTGGCCGCGGCGTTGAGCGGGCTGGGCGTGCGGCCGGGCGACCGGGTGGTCGGCTATCTGCCGAACTCGATCGAGGCGATGGTGGCGTTCCTGGCCACCGCGAGCCTCGGCGCGATCTGGGCGGTCTGCGGTCTGGACTACGTCGGATCGGCCGCCGAAGCGCGGTTCGCGCAGCTGGAGCCGACCGTACTGTTCACCGCCACCCGGTCCCAGCACGGCGGCCGGCTCATCGACCGTTCCGAAGACGTCGCGGGCTTGCGCGCTGCGCTGCCGACCTTGGCCGCCACCATTGTCATCGACGACGCGGATTCGGTGCCCGGCGCGGTTTCCTGGTCGTCGGCCGCCGGTGGTGACGCAGGAATGGACCCCGTGCCGGTCCCGTTCGACCACCCGCTCTGGGTCTTGTTCTCCTCCGGGACCACCGGGCGTCCCAAAGGGATGGTGCACGGGCACGGCGGGGTGGTGGTCGAGCAGCTGAAGCAGTTCGCCTTCCACCACAACCTCGGGCCGTCCGACCGCATCCTCTGGTACACCACGCCGAGCTGGATGATGTGGAACTCGCTGGTCGGCTCGCTGCTGGTCGGGTCGACGGTGGTGTGTTACGACGGCAGCCCCGCGTTCGGCCGCCCGGACGCGTTGTGGGAGCTGGCCGCGCGCCTGCGGGTCACCGTGCTCGGCACCAGCCCGGGTTACCTGGCCTCCTGCCGTAAGGCCGGCGTCCGGTTCCGCGAGCTGGAAGCGTTGCTGCGCCTGGGTGTCACCGGGTCACCGCTGCCGGCCGACCTGTACGACTGGGTCGCCGGTGAGGTCGGGCCGCGGGTGCAGGTGGTCTCCAGCAGCGGCGGGACCGACGTGGTGACGGCCTTCGTCAGCGCCTCGCCGACCACGCCGGTGTGGGCGGGCGAGCTGTCGGCCGCGTGCCTCGGCGTGGCGCTCGAATCGTGGGGGCCGGACGGAAAACCCGTGCGGGACGCGGTCGGCGAGCTGGTCGTGCGCCGCCCGATGCCGTCCATGCCGGTGCGGTTCTGGAACGACCCGGACGGCAGCCGTTACCGCGACGCGTACTTCGGCACCTTCCCCGGCGTCTGGCGCCACGGCGACTGGACCACCATCACCGGCCGCGGCTCGGTGATCATCCACGGCCGCTCGGACGCGACCTTGAACCGCCACGGCGTCCGCATGGGCAGCAGCGACATCTACGGCCCGGTCGAGGAACTGGACGAGGTCAAGGAGGCGCTGGTCATCGGCGTCGAACTGGCCGGCGGCGAGTACTGGATGCCGTTGTTCGTGACGACGGCCGACGGCGTGGTCCTCGACGAAGCGCTCCGTGAGCGGATCCGCGAGGCGATCCGTCACGGTGCTTCGCCGAGGCACGTGCCCGACGAGATCGTTGCGGCGCCGGGCATCCCGCACACCCGGACCGGCAAGAAGCTGGAAGTCCCGGTCAAACGCCTGCTGCGCGGGGACGACCCGGCCACGGTGGCCGACCCCGGCAGCATCGACCAGCCGGGCCTGCTCGGCTGGTACCACGAATTCGGCGTGGCCCATCGGGACTACTGAGCCGTTTCCGTCCAGGTGACCGGCAGCTCGTGGACCCCGTAGATGTTCATGTCGGTCTTGAGCCGCACCTCGCCGGCGGGCACGGCGAGCGCGAGGGTCGGGAAGCGGCGCAGCAGGCCCTCGAAACCGGCGCGCATCTCGATGCGGGCCAGCTGCTGGCCGAGGCACTGGTGGACGCCGTGGCCGAAAGCCAGGTGGCCGCGGGCCTTGCGGTGGATGTCGAGGGTGTCGGCGTCCTCGAACCGCCCGGAGTCGTGGTCGGCGGCCAGCATCGAGACGACCACAGTGGAGCCCTTGGGGATGGTTTCGCCGCCGAGCTCCAGGTCTTCGGTGGCGTAGCGGTAGTTGACGTCCACAACGGACAGATAACGCATCAGCTCCTCGACGGCGTCCGGGAACAGCTCCCGGTCGGCCCGCAGCTCGGCCAGCTGATCGGGGTGCTCCAGCAGCGCGAAAGTGCCCAGCGACAGCATGTTCGCGGTGGTTTCGTGGCCCGCGAGCAGGAGCAGGAAGGCCATGCCGACCAGCTCCTCGATGCTCAGGTCCTCATCACGGGCCAGATCGGACAGCAGGTCCTCACCCGGCTCGGCGCGCTTGCCCATGACCAGTTCGGCCAGGTATGTCGTCATCGCGCCGTACGCGGCCATCTTTTCCTCGAGCTTCACATCCTTCTCCAGGAACTTGGTGGAGTTGGCCTGGAAGTTCTCGCGGTCGGCGTACGGCACGCCGAGCAGCGCGCAGATCACCAGCGAGGGCACCGGCAGCGCGAACTCCTTGACCAGGTCGACCGGCGGGGCCAGCTCGGTCATCGCCGCCAGCTGCCCCTCCACGATCTCGATGATCTGCTCTTCGAGCTGCTTCATCCGCTTGACCGTGAACGCGCCGGTGAGCTTGCGCCGCAGCCGGGTGTGGTCCGGCGGGTCCATGCTGATGAACAGGCCCGGCGTCTGCGGGGACGGCTCGGTCTGCACGGGCATGCCGGGGGTTTCGAAGGGCACGTGGATGATGCCGAGGTCCTGGCGGGAGCTGAACCGGGTGTCGGCCAGCAGCGTCCGGACCGCGTCGTAGCCGGTGACGAGCCAGCCTTGGTGACCGTCGGGGAAAGCCATCGGGGAGACCGGCCGGGCCGCGCGCAGCCCGGTGATCTCGCGGGGAGGGTCGAACGGGCCCGCGTTGCGCTCCATCGGGAGGCCCTGCGGGATGCCAACCGGCTGACTCATGGGGTGTTCCTCTCGTGGTGGTGTGTTGGAAGCACCATCGCGGAGAGGCCTGACATCCGGCTGATACGGCTCTGACGCCGCTGTCGGCCGGGTTGCGGCGCTTCGGGCCGGCCCGGCGGGTCAGGCCGGCCGGCGGAGGCCGTCGAGCATGGTCTGGAAGATCGGCTCGAGGTAGTCGGGATCGCCGTGGATCTTGGCGATGGCGGCGATCAGGTCGAAGAGCTGCTCGAGGGTCAGGTCGTCGCGGACCTCGCGGGCGTCCTGCGCCGCGGTCAGCAGCGGACGGCCGGCGGCGAGCGCGCGGTCGCGGTTGCCGTGGATGGCCGGGCTGCCGGGGCCGGTGTGCTCCAGCAGCTCCGAGACGATCAGGCGTTTGCCGGGCACAAAGGCGAAGAGCCGGCGCAGCCAGTTGACGAGGGCCGCGCTCGGGCTCGGCGCGTCCTCGCCCGCCGCCTCGCAGAGCGCGTCGACCTCGTCGGCGTACAGGGCTTCGAGGAGTTCCTGACGTCCGGGGAAGTTGCGGTAGAGGGTGGCCATGCCGACGTCGGCGCGCCGGGCGATCTCGGCCATCGAGATCTCCGCAGCGGGGTCGGCGAACGCTTCCCGGGCGGCGTCGAGGATCTTGTCGCGGTTGCGCGCGGCCGCCGCGCGCCGGGTGGGGAACGACGTGCTGCCCGACGCCATCGCGGTTCTCCTTCCGCCGGTACTGGGGGTCTCACCTGCGGGAACCGACCTTACCGGGTAATCGCCGGGTGGCCCGGCCACTCCCCGCCCGGACCTCGCGCTTCCTGAAGGGCCCCAACACTCGCCAAGGCTGCTCCCCGGGGAACGCCGTAGGCTCGGCTGAATGAGCACGGCATCCACCACGGAGCATCCGATGGTCGAAACCCGGCACCAGACCCAGCTGCTCACCCTGCTGCGCGACGAGGGGCCGATGTCCCGCGTGGAGCTGGGGGAGCGGCTGGAGCTGCCGCGGGCGCGGGTGGGGGCCGAGGTGACGCGGCTCGGTGAGGTCGGGCTGGTCGAGACGGCCGGGCCGTCGGCGAGCCGGGGCGGGCGCCGCTCGACGCTGGTGCGGCTGGCCGGGGATCTGCGGGTGCTCGCGGTGGACGTCGGCGCGACGTCGGTCGGGGTGGCGATGACCGACGCGTCCTGTGAGGTGCTGGCGCACACCATCGAGGATTGTGATGTCCGGCAGGGGCCGCACGTGGTGCTGCAGCGCGTCGGCGAGCTGGCGGCGAAGATCCGCGAGGACACGCCGGGCAAGCTGATCGCCGCGGGGATCGGGCTGCCCGGGCCGGTGAGCTTCGCCGAGGGCATGGCTGTCGCCCCGCCGATAATGCCGGGCTGGGACCGGTTTTCCGTGCGGGATCACCTCGGCGGCCTGCTGGGCTGCCCGGTCGCGGTGGACAACGACGTCAACTCGATGGCGCTCGGGGAGCGGCACGCCGGGGTCGCGCGGTCGATCGACGATCTGGTGTTCGTCAAGATCGGCACCGGGATCGGCTGCGGGATCGTGCTGGAGGGCAAGGTGTACCGCGGCGTCGCGGGCACCGCCGGGGACATCGGGCACATCCGGCTCGACGACTACGGGCCGACCTGCGCGTGCGGCGAGGTCGGCTGCCTCGAAGCGTTTTTCGGCGGGGCCGCGCTGGCCCGCGACGGGCTGACGCTCGCGCGCAGCGGCCGTTCGGCCTACCTCGCCGACGTGGTCGCGGACCGTGGTGTGGTGACCGCGCGGGACGTCGGGCTCGCGGCCGCCGCGGGCGACTTCGGCGCGGTCAACCTGATCCGTGACGGGGGACGCCGGCTGGGCCAGGTGGTGGCGTCGCTGGTGAGCTTCGTGAACCCGGGCATGGTCGTGATCGGCGGCGGCGTGGCCCAGCTCGGGCACCAGTTGCTGGCCGAGATCCGCAGCTCGGTCTACCGGCGCTCACTGCCGCTGGCGACCGGCAACCTCCCGATCGTGCTGTCCGAGCTCGGCGACACCGCCGGGGTCATCGGAGCGGCCTGGTCGGCCACTGATCGGGCCTTCACACTCAGTAGCTGAAGGCCCTTCGTGACACCCTGAGCAGCGATCTGAATCCTGTCAGTAACGTCAACTTCGTACACACTTTTGCACTCTCTAACCGAAAGTTCGCCACAAATCGGACGGCTATTCGGGTGAATGGGGAGGTTTCTGTCCTGTTGTCACCTTGACGGGTGACTGGGCTCACCCTACTTTCGCTTGCTAAGTAACAAAGTTTGTTACGGCTGAGTCGTAAGTGGGGGCAGTGTGGCCGCGACCGATCCCGGGCAGCAGGACGCGCCGGTGAGCCCTCGCACGGCGAACCTCGCAGCGCTGCAGCGGGACGCGCCGAGCCCACGCACGGCGAACCTCGCGGCGCTGCTGCGGGCGCTGCGCGGCGGCCCGCTGTCCCGCACGCAGCTCGCCGCCCGGTGTGGGATCACCAAGGCCGCGGTCTCGGGGCTGGTCACCGAGCTGTCCGGCCGCGGGCTGGTCCGCGCGGCGGGGCTGCTCGCCGGGGGCAACGGCCGGCCGAGCCAGCTGGTCGAGCTGAACGCAGAAAGCGCGTACGGGCTCGCACTGAGCGTTGAGGCCGACCGGTTCTCCGCCGTGGTCACGAATCTCGAAGGCCGCGTGATCGCCGAGCGCACCGAGACCGCCGACGTCGCCGCGCTCGGCCTCCACCGCAGCATGGACGAGCTCGCCTTCCTAGCCGGGCAGGTGCTGGCCGGCGAGCAGCCGGTCGGGGTCACCGTCTCGGTGCCCGGGCTGGTCGACTCGGCCGCGGCCGTGCTGCGGTTCGCGCCCACTTTGCGGTGGCGGGACGCGGAGATCGCCGACCTGATGGCCGCGCGGCTGGGCCTGACCGCCGACGCCGTCGTGGTGGACAACGAAGCGAACCTCGGCGCGGTCGGCGAAGCGGTCGCGGGCGTCGGCGCGGGCGTGGCCGAGCTTTTTTACCTCAGCGGCGGGATGGGCGTCGGCGGCGGGCTCGTCTCCGGCGGCTCGATCCTGCGCGGGGCCCGAGGATTTGCCGGCGAGGTCGGGCACATCACCGTCGACCCGTCCGGGGAGCAGTGCCCGTGTGGCCGTGTCGGCTGCCTCGAGACCAAGGCCGGGCTGAACGCCGTGCTGCGGGCCGCGGCCGCGCCCGGGGATCCGTTGCACGATCCCGCTTTGGGCGTGGACGGCCGGGTCGGACTGCTCAAGCACCGGGTGCAGCGCGGGGACCAGCGCGCGGTCGCCGCGGTGTCGGAACTCGGTGTGGCGCTTGGGGTTGCCGTCGTCACCGTGGTCGACGTGCTCGACCCCGACGTGGTGGTGCTCGGCGGCTACTTCGCCGCGCTGGGCCGCTGGCTGGTCGAGCCGGTGCGCCGCGAGCTGTCCGCCCGCCCGCTCGGCCACGAGCCCTCCTGCCGGATCGAACCGTCGCCGCTCGGCACCACCGCCGCGCTGCGTGGCGCCGCGCACCTGGCCACGGAACGGCTGTTCGCCGACCCGACGCTGGCCGGCTTCGCCCCGAGTTCTTCGCCCACCAGCAGCACCGAGGAGGCGCCGGCATGACGTTGCTGTCCGTTCGGGGAATCGTGAAGACCTTCCCGGGGGTGCGCGCGCTCGACGGGGTCGACTTCGACGTCGAGCCCGGCGAAGTGCATTGCCTGCTGGGCCAGAACGGCGCGGGCAAGTCGACGCTGATCAAGGTGCTGGCCGGGGCGCACACCCCGGACGAGGGCGAGATCACCTGGCGCGGCGAGCCCGTGACGCTGGCCTCGCCGGTCGCCGCGCTGAAGATCGGCATCGCCACGATGTACCAGGAACTCGACCTGGTGCCCGGGCTTTCCGTCGCCGACAACATCTTCCTCGGCCGCGAGCGCGCCAGCTTCGGCTTCACGAAGATCGGCGAATCCCGTGGCCTGGCCGCGAAACTGCTCGCCCGGCTCGGGCATCCCGAGATCACCCCGTCGACCGAGGTGGGCACGCTGTCCGCCGCCGGCCAGCAGCTGGTGTCGATGGCCCGGGCGCTGGCCTACGACGCCAAGCTGCTGGTGATGGACGAGCCGACCGCGGCGCTGGCGGGCGAAGAGGTCGACAACCTGTTCCGCATCGTCGGGGAGCTGACCGCGGAAGGCGTCGCGATCGTCTACATCTCGCACCGGCTCGAGGAGCTGCGGCGGATCGGGCACCGGGTCACCGTGCTCAAGGACGGCAAGACCGTGGCCACCGACCTCGACGCGCAGCAGACGCCGACGTCCGAACTCGTCCGGCTGATGGCGGGGCACAAGGTCGAGACCGTGTTCGGCCTGCGGCACGAAGCCCACATCGACCGCGACACCGAAGTCCTGAAAGTCGAGCACCTGACGATCAGGGGCGAGTTCGAGGACATCGGCCTCACCGTCCACGCGGGTGAGGTGGTCGGCATCGCCGGACTGGTCGGCTCCGGCCGCAGCGAGCTGCTCGAGACGATCTTCGGCGCGCGCAAGCCGGACTCGGGATCCGTGACCGTGGACGGGAAAACGGTCCGGCCGGGCAGTGTCTCCGCCGCCGTCAAGGCCGGGATCGGCCTGGCCCCGGAGGAACGCAAGAGCCAGGGCCTGCTGCTGGACCTGCCCGTCGTCTACAACGTCACTCTGGCCAGCCTCAGCCGGTACGCGAAGCTCGGGTTCACCGACCGGTCGCGGGAACTCGACGACGCCGGGGAAAGCCTGCGGCGCCTGGACCTGCGGCCCGCCGACCCGAAGCGGATCATCCGCACGCTCTCGGGCGGCAACCAGCAGAAGGCGGTGCTCGCGCGCTGGCTGGTCCGCGGCTGCCGGGTGCTGCTGCTGGACGAGCCGACCCGCGGGGTCGACGTCGGCGCGCGCGCCGAGCTGTACCGGCTGATCAGCGAGCTGGCCGCGACGGGCGTGGCGATCGTGCTGGTCTCCAGCGAGATCCCCGAGGTACTCGGACTGTCCGACCGGGTGCTGGTGCTGCGTGAAGGACGTGTCCTGGCGACGAGGCCGTCCGCGGAGTTGACCGAGGCGGACGTGCTCGACGTGATTCTCGAGGGGAGTGCGGCATGACGGATCAAGCCGAGTCGGTCCGGGTCACCGACCCGGGGAAGCCCTTGTCCCCCCAGCGGAAACGGTTCGCCTGGCGAGCCGATCCCCGGCTGCTCGGGCTGACCGGGGTGCTGGTGGTGCTGTGCCTGGTCGGCCAGCTGACCCGGCCGGACCAGTTCTTCACCGACGGCAACATCTCGACGATCCTGCGCCTGGCCGCGGCGATCGGCGTGGTCAGCGTCGGCATGACGTTCGTGATCATCAGCGGCGGGATCGACCTGTCCGTCGGGTCCATCGTCGCGCTCTCCAGCGTCTGGCTGACCACCTTGGCCACCCAGTCCTACGGGCCGGGCGTGATGGTCCTCTGCGGGGTGCTGGTCGGGCTCGGCTGCGGGCTGGTCAACGGGATTCTGGTGTCCTACGGGAAGATCGTGCCGTTCATCGCGACGCTGGCGATGTACGTGGCGGCCCGCGGGCTCGCCGAGCGCATCAGCGGACGCCGGACGCAGGTGGTCGCGGACGCCGGCTTCCTCGACTTCTTCCGCGGCAGCCTGCTCGGCATCCCGGTGCTGATCTGGATGTTCGCGCTGGTGTTCGCCGTCGGCTGGGTGGTGCTGAACCGCACCACCTTCGGCCGCCGCACGTACGCGGTCGGCGGCAACGCGGAGGCCTCGCGGCTGGCCGGCATCAACGTCAAACGGCACACCGCGCTCGTGTATGGCGTCGCCGGGCTGTGCTGCGGAATTGCCGCGCTGATGGTCGTCGCGCGCACCACCGCGGGCGCCTCCACCAACGGCATGCTCTACGAACTCGACGCCATCGCCGCGGTGGTCATCGGCGGCACGCTGCTGACCGGCGGCCGCGGCTCGCTCATCGGCACCCTGATCGGCGTGCTGATCTTCACCGTGCTGTCGAACATCTTCACCCTCAACAACCTGGACACCGACATCCAGAACATCGCCAAGGGCGTGATCATCGTCCTGGCCGCGCTGCTGCAGTTCCGTTCTCGTAAGACACCGCACCCGTAAACACCGACGAGCCCGTAGTCACCGTGGATGGAGAGCCGTCATGACCGAACAATCCTTGCACCGCCGCAGATTCCTGCTCGGTGGTGCGGCCGTCGGGGCCGGTGCGCTGCTCACCGCCTGCACCTCGAACCAGGCCCCGGCGCAGGAGAACGCGGGCGCCAACGTCGCGAACGCCGGTGACAACAGCAAGCCGGGCACCCCGGTCACCATCGGGTTCTCGGCGCCTGCCGCCGACCACGGCTGGATGGCGGCGATGACCAAGAACGCCCGCGCGCAGGCCGGGAAGTTCAGCGAGGTCACGCTCAACGCGACCGAGGGCACCAACGACGTCAACCAGCAGATCTCCCAGGTGGAGACGCTGATCAACGCCAAGGTGAACGTGCTGGTGATCCTGCCGTTCGACGGCAAGGCACTCACCGCCGCCGGGCAGCAGGCGATGGACGCCGGCATCCCGGTGATCAACCTGGACCGCGTGTTCGACACCCCGCTGGCGTACCGCACCTGGATCGGCGGCGACAACTACCGGATGGGCGTCAACGCCGGGAGTTACGTCGCGCAGCAGATGAAGGCGAAGAACCTCACGAACCCGATCATCGGCGAGGTCGCGGGCATCGACTCGCTGCCGCTGACCCAGGACCGCAGCCGCGGCTTCCGGGATGCCTTGGCCCGTCAGGGTTTCAAGGTCGGCCCGCGGGTCTCCGCGCAGTTCACGCCGGAGTCCGGCGAGCAGCAGACCTCGAACCTGCTGCAGTCGGCGCCCAAGCTGGACGCGCTGTGGAACCACGACGACGACCAAGGTGTCGGCGTGGTCGCGGCGCTCAGCAACGCCAACCGCAGCGAGTTCGTGATGGTCGGCGGCGCCGGCTCGAAAAACGCGATGAACCTGATCAAGGCCGACTCCGGGCCGCTGAAGGCGACGGTGCTCTACAGCCCGTCGATGGCCTCGTCGGCGATCGTGCTGGCGCGGCTGCTCGGCCAGAACAAGGGCGTGGGCGACTTCGCCGAGCACGAGATCCCGTCCGAGATCACCACGTACTCCGCGGTGGTCACCAAGGAGAACGTCGACCAGTACCTGGACGTCGGCTTCGACTCCTGACGCGGTTACCCGGCAAACGCCAGCGGATTCGAGGAGGGGCATGAGCACGGCCAGGGAAACGATCGGGATCGGCATGGTGGGCCACGCGTTCATGGGTGCGGTGCATTCGCACGCCTGGCGCAACGTCCACCGGTTCTTCGAGACGCCGCTGATCCCGAGACTCGCCGTGCTCGGCGGTCGCGACGAAGGCCGGGCGAAGGCCGCCGCGGAGCGGTTCGGCTGGGCGGACGTCGAGACGGACTGGCGGGCGCTGATCACCCGCGACGACGTCGACCTGGTCGACATCTGCACCCCGGGCGACAGCCACGCCGAGATCGCGATCGCCGCGCTCGAAGCGGGAAAACACGTGCTCTGCGAAAAGCCGTTGGCCAACACCCTGGCCGAGGCCGAGGCGATGGCCGCGGCGGCGGCGAAGGCCAGCGAACACGGCGTCCGCTCGATGGTCGCCTTCAACTACCGCCGGGTGCCTGCGCTCGCGCACGCCCGTCACCTGGTCGAGAGCGGGGCGCTCGGCGAGATCCGGCACGTGCGGTCGGTGTACCTGCAGGACTGGCTGTCCGACCCACAGTCGCCGATGACTTGGCGGCTGCGCAAGGAAAAGGCCGGTTCGGGGGCGCTGGGCGACCTCGGCGCGCACATCGTCGACGCCGCCCAGTTCGTCACCGGCGAGCGGATCACCGGGGTTTCCGCGCTGACGAACACTTTTGTGCCGGAGCGGCCGGACGGCGACGGCGGCCGGGGGCAGGTCACGGTCGACGACACCGCGCTGTTCCTCGGCCGGCTTTCCGGCGGGGCGGTGGCGAACTTCGAGGTGACCCGGTACGCGCTGGGCCGCAAGAACGCGATGCGGCTGGAAGTCAACGGGTCGAAGGCGAGCCTCGCGTTCGACTTCGAATCGATGAACGAGCTGTCCTGGTACGACGGCACCGGGCGTTCGACCGAGGCCGGGTTCCGCCGGATCCTGGTCACCGAGCCGGAGCACCCGTACGTCGGGGTGTGGTGGCCGCCGGGGCACCTGCTCGGGTACGAGCACACGTTCACCAACGAGGTCGCCGACCTGCTCACCGCGATCGGCGAAGGCACCGACCCGGCGCCGTCGTTCGAGGACGGGCTGGGGGTCCAGCGGGTGCTCGACGCGGTCGAGCGGAGCGCGGCCGAAGAGGCGCGCTGGACCGCCGTTAACAGCTCGTGAGTGTTTATGACGGTTAGAACCGTCATAAACACTCACGAGACCGACGTGGCGCAGGGAAAGGTGGAGGTTATGCCTGCTCAGGAGCGCACCGGCCTTTGGCTGGTAGGAGCGAGGGGCTCGGTCGCCACGACCGCGACGGCCGGGCTGCTGGCCCTGCGCGCGGGAGTGGCCGGGCCGACCGGCTGTGTCACCGAGCTGCCCGCGTTCGCCGGTGTGCCGTTGCCCGGCTGGGACGACCTGGTCCTCGGCGGTCACGACATCGTCGCCACCCCGCTGGAGAAGCGTGCCGAGCAGCTGGCCGGCGCCGGGGTGCTCGGCCACGCGGTGTTCGCGGCGGTCCGGGCCGGGCTGGCCGAGGTGGACGCCGAGATCCGCGACGGTTATCACCCGGCGACGCACACGGGCGCGCAGGCCGACGCGGCGGAACGGCTTTCCGCGGACATCCGGGACTTCGCCGTCCGGCACGACCTCGCCCGGGTCGTGGTGATCGACATTTCCTCCACCGAGGCCCCGTGCCCCCACCTGCCCGAGCACGACGACCTCGACGCGCTTGAGCAGGCACTGGCGGACCCGGCTCGCGCCGTCCTTCCGCCCAGCTCACTTTCGGCGTACGCGGCGCTGAAAGCGGGCAGCCCGTACGTCGGGTTCACGCCGTCCGCCGGGATCACCCTGCCTGCGTTGCAACAACTCGCCGAGCGAGAGGGACTTCCGTACGCGGGTTGTGACGGCAAGACCGGCGAAACCTTGCTCCGCACCGTGCTCGCGCCGATGTTCTCGGCCCGGGCGCTGAAGGTCCGCTCGTGGTCGGGCACCAACCTGCTGGGCGGCGGCGACGGCGAGACGCTGGCCGACCCGGTGACCGTCGGCAGCAAGCTCGAATCCAAGGCCCGCGGGCTGGCGGCGCTGCTCGGCGACGAGGTCACCGCGCCGCTGCACATCGACAACGTGCCCGACCTCGGCGAGGTCAAAACGGCTTGGGACCACGTGTCCTTCGAGGGTTTCCTCGGCGCGCGGATGAGCCTGCAGTTCACCTGGACCGGTTACGACTCGGCCCTCGCGGCCCCGTTGATCCTCGACCTCGCCCGGCTGGTGGGCGCGGCGCACGCGGCCGGACAGACCGGGGTGCTGACCGAACTCGGGTTCTTCTTCAAGGACCCGCTGGGCAGCGACGAGCACCGGTTCGCCGAGCAGACCCGTCGGCTGACGGACTGGGCGGCGACCCTGTGAAGATTCTTGAGGTCCCCGCGCCGGTCGCAGCGGTGAAAAGCCCTGCGCTCAAGGATTACGTGCAGCTGGTCCGCGCGCCGGCCGCGCTGACCGTGCTCGGTGACACCGTCGCCGGCTCCGCTGCCGCCGGATTACGCCTGAGTGGACGGCGGTTGCTGCTGCCGTTTTCGTCGGTCGCCTTCTACTGGGCCGGGATGGCGCTCAACGACTGGGCGGACCGGAAACTCGACGCCGTGGAACGGCCCGAGCGGCCGATCCCGTCCGGCCGGGTGAGCGCCGGCGCGGCCCTCGGCACCGGGGCCGCGCTGACCGCGGCCGGGCTGGGGCTGGCCGCGCTCGGCGGTGGGCGGATGGCCGTGGCGGTCCCGCTCGCGGCGTCGGTGTGGGCGTACGACACCGTGTTCAAGCCGACCCCGGCCGGCCCGCTCGCGATGGCGGTCTGCCGCACGCTCGACGTTCTGCTCGGCGCGGGCGGGGAAACCCGGCGGGCGGTGACGGCCGCGGCGGCGGTCGGCGTGCACACGCTCGGCGTCACCGCGTTGTCCACCGGCGAGGTGCACGGCGCGAACCCGAACACCGCCCGTGCCGCGCTCGCCACCACCGGTGTGGCGACAACGTTGGCAGTCTCGGGCCCGGCGTGCACCCGGTGGAACCGGCTGCTGTCGGTGGCCGCGGGCTCGGGTTACGCGGGCTTCGTCGGCCGGGCGCAGGCGGACGCCATCCGCGACCCCTCGGCCAAGATGGTCCGCCACGCCACCAAAACCGGCATCCACGGCATGGTCCCGTTGCAGGCCTCGCTCGCGGCCAAGCGGTCGGTGTTCGGCGCGGCGCTGGTCGCGGCCGCGCTGCCGATCGCGCGCCGGCTGTCGCGGAAGGTGAGCCCGACATGACCTTCCACCTTGGTTACGGCACCAACGGGTTTTCGAACCACCGGCTCGACGACGCGCTCGCGGTGATCGCCGACCTCGGTTACACCGGCGTGGCGCTGACCCTGGACCACGATCACCTCGACCCGTTCGCCGACGATCTGGCCCAGCGCGTCGACCACGTCGCCGCCCGGCTTTCCGCGCTCGGCCTGAACCGCGTGGTGATCGAAACCGGCGCGCGCTACCTGCTCGACCCGTGGCACAAGCACTCGCCGACGCTGCTTTCGCACGAGCCCGAGCCGCGGATCGACTTCCTGGCCCGTGCCCTGCGGATCGCGGCGGACCTCGGCGCGGACTGCGTCTCGTTCTGGTCCGGGGTGTCCACAGTGGACGTCGATGTGGCCTGGGTGCGGCTGCGGGCCGGGCTGGCCGCGGTGCTGGAACACGCGGAACGGCTGAACGTCCGGCTGGCCATGGAGCCCGAGCCCGGGCACCTGGTGCAGCACCTGAGCCAGGTGCTGGACCTGCGCCAGGAACTCGGCGAGCCGGAGCTGTTCGGCGTCACGCTCGACGTCGGGCATTGCGTTGCCGTGGAACCTGCTGACGCGGCCGAGTGCATCCGCCTCGCCGGGCCGTTGCTGTGGAACGTGCAGCTCGACGACATGGTCCCGAACGTCCACGAGCACCTGGAGTTCGGCGAGGGACAGCTGGACCTGCCCGCGACGCTCGCCGCACTGGACGAGATCGGCTACACCGGGCTGGCCGCGGTCGAGCTGCCCCGCCACAGCCATGCCGCGCCGGACGTCGCGCGGCGGGCGATCGAGGCGCTGCGGGCGGCGCGGCCGGAGGAAACCCCGCCGGACACGTGGCTGGGCCGGGCCGAACGCCGGATCCGGGAGGAGCCGTCGGTGATCGGCTCGCTGTTCCCGGCCGTCGGCCGCGAGGTCGGCCGCGCGCCGCTGGAGCCTGATACCGATCCGCAGGGGCTGGTCGGCGGCACCGTCGACGATCAGGCCCGGGCCCGGCTGATCACCGTGCTCGCGCGGCAGCTTTCGGCCGACGAACTGGCGGCTGAGCTGGGGGAGCTGTACCGGTACGGCGACGACGCCGAGCGGCGTGGCGTCCTGCGCGGGCTGAACCAGCTCGTCGAGGACGGGGTGATCGAGGGCAAGATCAGCGCGGCCGGAGCCCGGATCGTCGCGGAAGCCCTGCGCGCCAACGACACCCGGCTGGTCGCCGCCGCCATGGGCGCCTTCGCGGCGCGTCACCTGGAGCCGCACGCGTGGCGGCACGGGGTGCTGAAGTGCGTCTTCGTGGGCGTCCCGCTCGCCGCCGTCGCGAGTCTCGAAGCCCGCGCGGACGACGAGCTGCGAAGGATGCTCGCCGACTTCGCCGACGAACGCCAGGCGGCCGGCCGTGACGTGCCCGCCGACGCCGTGAAGCTGCTTGAGGAAGGTCGTTAGCCGTGCGCATCTTCGATCCCCACATCCACATGACCTCCCGGACCACCAACGACTACGAGGCGATGTACGCGGCCGGCGTCCGGGCGCTCGTCGAACCGGCGTTCTGGCTCGGCCAGCCGCGCACCAGCGTCGGCTCCTTCACCGACTACTTCGACGCGCTGATCGGCTGGGAGCGGTTCCGCGCCGCCCAGTTCGGCATCCGGCACCACTGCACGATCGCGCTGAACCCCAAGGAGGCCAACGATCCCCGCTGCGTCGAGGTGCTCGACGTGCTGCCGCGCTACCTGGCCAAGGACGGGGTGGTCGCGGTCGGCGAGGTCGGCTACGACTCGATGACCAAGGAAGAGGACGAAGTCTTCGCGCGGCAGCTGGGGCTCGCCGTCGAGCACGAACTCCCGGTCCTGGTGCACACCCCGCACCGCGACAAGCTGGAAGGGACCAAGCGCACGCTCGACGTGGTCGCCGAATCCGGGCTCGCGCCGGAGCGGGTGGTGGTCGATCACCTCAACGAGGTCACGGTCGAGCTGGTCAAGGACTCCGGCGCCTGGATGGGGTTCTCCATCTACCCTGACACCAAAATGGACGAGCACCGGATGGTCGAGATCCTGCGCCGGTACGGGCTGGAGAAGATGATCGTCAACTCGGCCGCCGACTGGGGCCGTTCGGATCCGCTGAAGACCGCGAAAACCGGGCAGGCCATGCTGCTGGCCGGTTTCACCGAGGCGCAGGTGGACCAGGTGCTGTGGGAGAACCCGGTCGCCTTCTACGGCCAAAGCGGGCGGCTCACACTGGACCCGCTGCCCGGGTTCACCGGCGAGGCGAGCGAGTTCGCGGGCAACTCGGTGCTGCGAGGTGCGCGCAAATGATCTCCTACTGCACCAACGTGCACCCCGCCGAGGACGTTGACGGCATCGTCGCGCAACTGGAGCGGTACGCGCTGCCGGTCCGTGAACGGCTGGGCGCCGACCGGCTCGGCGTCGGGCTCTGGCTGTCCGCTCCGGTCGCGCGTGGGCTCGCCGACGATGCCGCCGCGCGTAAGCGCTTCCGCGCCGAGCTGGACGCCCGCGGGCTGGCCGTGTACACGCTCAATGCCTTCCCGTACGGCGGTTTCCACGACGAGGTGGTCAAGCAGGCCGTCTACCGTCCATCGTGGACCAGCAAGGACCGGGCGGCTTACACGATCGATTGCGTGACCGTGCTCGCGGACCTGCTCGCCCCCGACGCCTCGTACGGCAGCATCTCCACGCTCCCGCTCGCCTGGCGTGAGCCCTGGACCGAGCACGATGATCACCGGGCGGCCGAGGCGTTCGAGCAGGTCGTGCAGGCGATCCGGGTCACCGGCGACCGGCCGATCCGGCTGGCCGTCGAGCCCGAGCCGGGCTGTGTGCTGGACACGGTGGCCGACGCGCTGGGCTGGCTTTCGGGCCGCGCCGACCCGGAGTACGTCGGGCTGTGCCTGGACACCTGCCACCTCGCGGTGTCGTTCGCCGACCCGGCGGAAACCCTGGCGGCGATCGCGAAATCCGGGCTGGACGTCGTCAAGGTGCAGGCCTCCGCGGCCCTGCACGTGGAGAGGCCCGCCGAGGCACGCGAGGCGCTGGCCGCGTTCGCCGAACCCCGGTATCTGCACCAGGTCCGGGAACTCGGCGCCGACGGGGCGGTGCACAAGGCCGACGACCTGCCCGAGGCGTTGACCGAACTGCCGGGCGAGGGGCCGTGGCGGGTGCACTTCCACATGCCGTTGCACCAGGAACCGGCGGCGCCACTCGGCACGACGACGGACGTCTTGCGCGCGGTGGCCGCTGGTCTGCCCGGGGAGCCGCACGTCGAGGTGGAGACCTACACCTGGAGCGTGCTGCCGGACGCCGGGGACCTGGTCGGCGGGATCGCCGCCGAACTCGAATGGGCCGGACGGAACCTGGTCGGGGAAGGGGTTTCCGCATGAAGCCGCTGGTCGTGATCGACGTCGTCGGGCTGACCCCGAAGGCGCTGCGGGACATGCCGAAGCTGTCCGCGGTGGCAAGCGAGGGCTGGCAGGCGGAGCTGGGCACGGTGCTGCCGGCGGTCACCTGCAGCGCGCAGTCGACGTTCCTCACCGGGCTGATGCCGGCCCGGCACGGGATCGTCGGCAACGGCTGGTACTTCCGCGAGCTGGGGGAGATCTTCCTGTGGCGCCAGCACAACCGGCTCGTCGGCGGCGAGAAGCTCTGGGAGACCGCGCGGGCGGCGCACCCCGGGTACAGTTCGGCGAACGTCTGCTGGTGGTATGCGATGGGCATGTCCACCGACATCACGGTGACCCCGCGGCCGATCTACCACGCCGACGGCCGCAAGTCGCCGGACGCGTACGTGCGCCCGCCCGAGCTGCACGATCAGCTGACCGGCGCGTTGGGGGAGTTCCCGCTGTTCCAGTACTGGGGACCGACGGCGTCGCTCAAGTCGAGCCGGTGGGTGATCGGCGCGACGCGGCAGATCCTGCGCGAGCGCCGTCCGGATCTGCTGCTGGCGTACGTTCCGCACCTGGACTACGACCTTCAGCGTTTCGGTCCCGACGGACCTGAAGCGGCGAAGGCCGCGCGGGAACTGGACAACGCCCTCGCCCCGCTGCTCGACGACGCGCGCAACGCCGGGGCGACCGTGGTCGCCTTGAGCGAGTACGGGATCACCAACGTGCACCGGCCGGTCGACATCAACCGCGCGCTGCGCCGGGAGGGTCTGCTGGAGGTCTACACCCAGGCGGGCATGGAATACCTCGACCCGTGGGCCTCGCGGGCGTTCGCCGTCGCCGATCACCAGGTCGCGCACGTGTACGTCCGCGATGAGTCCGATGTGGACCGAGTGCGGTCGATCGTCGGCGAGCTGGCCGGGGTCGACGAAGTCCTCGACCGCGAGGCGCAGGCGAAGTACGGGATCGACCACGAACGCGCGGGCGAGCTGGTCGCGGTGGCCGAGCCGGACTCGTGGTTCACCTACTACTACTGGCTCGACGACGCCCGTAAACCCGATTTCGCCCGCGGCGTCGAGATCCACCGCAAGCCCGGGTACGACCCGGCCGAGCTGTTCTTCGACCCTGAAGACAAGTTCGCGAAGGCCCGGGCCGGGCTGAACCTGGCGAAGAAGTTCGCCGGGCTGCGGTACACGATGGACGTCGTCCCGACCGATCCGCGCTGGGTGCGCGGCTCGCACGGGCGGCTGCCGGATTCCGCCGAAGACGGTCCACTGCTGCTGTGTTCGGATCCCGCTTTCGAACCATCCGGCCGCATTGGTGCGACCGGCGTGCAGCCATTGTTGTTATCCCTACAAGGTCTCACTGTGCCAGCTGTTTACTGATCCGACTGCATTCACCGTGGAAAGGGGGTCCGTATTGTGGAGCGAATGCCACATTTGCTGCGCTCAGTGCGCCGAATGTGGCATTGGGTGCAGGCCTCCTTGCCACTGTGACCCCGGGATTCTCGGGAGTCACACCCACCACAGGCCTCTGGCCCACAAGAAGCATCAACCCGCCCACGGCCCCAGCCGGCCGGCGGCGGACCGTATCCGCCTGCTTTCCATCTGATTGGCAAAGGGAGAAGAAGCTCCACCGCAATCCGGTTCATTGATCGCTGCCGCTCATTGGAAGGATCGCTACAGCCATGTCTCTGAAACGACGACTCGGCGTGCTCGTCGCGTCCATGATCACGGCCCTGACCGGCATCGCGATGCCGGTGGAGGCCGAGCCGGACCACGAAGAAGCGACGGTGCTCGTCTTCTCCAAGACCGCCGGTTTCCGCCACGATTCGATTCCGGACGGCATCAAGGCGATCCAGGAACTCGGCGCGCAGAACCATTTCGGCGTGGAGGCCACCGAGGACGCGGCGGCGTTCACCGACGCGAATCTCAAGCGGTTCAGCGCGGTCGTCTGGCTTTCCACCACCGGTGACGTGCTGGACGCGGACCAGCAGGCCGCGTTCGAGCGGTACGTGAAGGCCGGCGGCGGGTACGTCGGTGTGCACGCCGCCTCCGACACCGAATACGACTGGCCCTGGTACGGCGAGCTGGTCGGGGCGTACTTCAAGTCCCACCCGAACATCCAGCAGGCGGACGTCAAGGTCGAGGACCGCGACCACGTGTCCACAAAGGATCTTCCGGAGACCTGGCCGCGCACCGACGAGTGGTACAACTACCGCGACAACCCGCGCAGCAGCGTCCACGTGCTGGCCAGCCTGGACGAGAAGAGCTACCAGCCCGGCGCGGACGCGATGGGCGATCACCCGATCGCCTGGTGCCACGAGAACTCCGGCGGCCGGTCCTGGTACACCGGCGGCGGCCACACCAAGGAGTCCTACGCCGACCCGGCGTTCCGCGCCCACCTCGCGGGCGGCATCCTCTACGCCACCAAGCTGAGCGCGGCCGGCTGCGGCAAGCCGACCGAAGCGGACCCGGTGGACGCGGACTTCGACCAGATCACCCTGGCCAAGGGTGAGGAGAACCTCGGCGAGCCGATCGCGCTCTCGGTGCTGCCCAACCGCGACGTGCTGCACACCTCGCGCGACGGCCGCGTCTGGTACACCAGCGCGAGCGCGACCACCAAGCTGGCCGCGCAGATCCCCGTTTACAACCACGACGAAGACGGGCTCCAGGGCGTCGCGATCGACCCGGACTTCGCGAACAACCGCTGGGTCTACCTCTACTACGCGCCCAAGCTGAACACCCCGGCCGGTGACGCGCCGGAGACCGGCACCCCGGCCGACTTCGAGCCGTTCAAGGGCTACAACCAGCTCTCCCGGTTCAAGCTGGCCGAGGACAACACCCTGGACCTGGCCAGCGAGCAGAAGGTCCTGCAGGTGAACACCGAGCGCGGCATCTGCTGCCACGCCGGCGGCGAGATCGACTTCGACGCGCAGGGTTATCTCTATCTGTCCACAGGGGACGACTCCAACCCGTTCGCCTCCGACGGCTTCACCCCGATCGACGAGCGGGCCGGCCGCAACCCGGTGTTCGACGCGCAGCGCAGCGCGGGCAACACCAACGACCTGCGCGGCAAGGTGCTGCGGATCAAGGTCGGCGAGGACGGCGCGTACACCGTGCCGTCGGGCAACCTCTTCCCGGAGGGCACCGACAAGACCCGGCCCGAGATCTACGCCATGGGCTTCCGCAACCCGTTCCGGTTCGCGGTCGACCGCAAGACCGGCTGGCTGCACCTCGGCGACTACGGCCCCGACGCCGGCGCGGCCAACCCGGCGCGCGGCCCGGGCGGCACCGTCGAATTCAACCTGGTCAAGAAGCCGGGCAACTACGGCTGGCCGTACTGCATCGGCGACAACCAGCCGTTTGCCGACTACGACTTCGCCACCGGCCAGTCCGGCGCGGCCTTCGACTGCGCCGCGCCGAAGAACACCAGCCCGCACAACACCGGGCTGACCGATCTGCCGCCGGTGGAGAAGGCCTGGATCCCGTACGACGGCGGCTCGGTGCCGGAGTTCGGCACCGGCTCGGAATCGCCGATGGGCGGCCCGGTCTACCACTACGACGCGGCGAACCCGTCCACCACGAAGTTCCCCGAGTACTTCGACGCCAAGACCTTCGCCTACGAGTGGGAACGCGGCTGGATCAAGGAGATCACTGTCGGCGCCAATGGTGAACGCGGTGCCATCAAGCCGTTCTTCGACTCGATGACGCTGACCCGCCCGATGAACATCGAGTTCGGCCCGGACGGCGCGCTCTACGTCCTGGACTACGGCACCGGTTACTTCGGCGGCTCCGCGGAGTCCGCGGTCTACCGCATCGACTACACCAAGGGCCGGCGCACGCCGGAGGTCAAGGTGGCCGCGGACCACACGTCCGGCCAGGCGCCGCTGACCGTCCAGTTCGACCCTGCCGGCACCCAGGACCCCGACCAGGACGCGCTCACCTACGCCTGGGACTTCGACGGTGACGGGACCACCGACTCCACCGAGCCGAACCCGGTTTCCCATACCTACACCGCAAACGGCCAGTACACGGCGAAGCTCTCGGTCACCGACGCCACCGGGCTGACCGGCGCGGCGAGCGTGGTGGTCACCGTCGGCAACACCGCGCCGGTGGTCACGCTCAAGACCCCGGTCAACGGGAGCGTGTTCAGCTTCGGCGACACGGTGCCGTTCAAGGTCGAAGTCACCGACGCGGAGGACAACCCGATCGACTGCGCCAAGGTGACGGTGGAGTACATCCTCGGGCACGAGGGCCACGGCCATCCGCTGAGCCGGGCCACCGGCTGCGAGGGCACCATCGCCACGCCAGCCGACGAGGGCCACGGCCTCGACGCCAACGTGTTCGGCGTGATCAACGCGACCTACACCGACGAGGGCGCCAACGGCGTTCCGGCGCTGTCTGGCGAGTCGGAATCCGTGTTGCAGCCCAAGCTGAAGCAGGCGGAGTTCTACAACCGGTCCAGCGGGATCGAGGTCGTCGCGCACGAGGCCGCGAGCGGTGGCAAGCGGGTCGGCCACATCGAGAACGGCGACTGGATCGAGTTCGACCCGGTGAACCTGGCCGGCGTCAGCGGCATCGGCTACCGGGTCTCGTCCGGCGGCGCCGGCGGCACGATTGAGGTCCGCTCCGGCGCGGTCGACGGCCCGCTGGTGCAGACCGTCACCGTCGCGAACACCGGCGGCTGGGACACCTACGCCGACCTCCCGCCCGCGGCGATCACCGACCCCGGTGGCACCGGCCCGCTGTTCCTCGTGTTCCGCGGCACCGGTTCCGGCGGACTGTACGACCTGGATGCGATCACTTTCGAGGAGACCTCATGAGCCGTCCGATCACCCTGTTCACCGGCCAGTGGGCGGACCTGCCGTTCACCGAGGTGTGCAAACTCGCCGGCGAATGGGGCTATGACGGCCTCGAGATCGCCTGCTCCGGCGACCACTTCGAGGTCGATCGCGCACTGTCCGAAGAGGACTATGTGCCGGGGCGGCTGCGGCTGCTGGCCGAGCACGGCCTCAAGGTGTGGGCCATCTCCAATCACCTGGTCGGGCAAGCGATCTGCGACGATCCGATCGACGAGCGCCACCAGGCCATCATCCCGTCGAGGGTGTGGGGCGACGGTGAGCCTGAAGGCGTCCGTCAGCGGGCGGCGAAGGAGATGGCCGACACCGCCCGCGCGGCCGCGAAACTCGGCGTGGACACGGTGATCGGCTTCACCGGCTCGAAGACCTGGAAGTACGTCGCGATGTTCCCGCCGGTCTCCCAGGCCGTGATCGACGAGGGCTACCAGGACTTCGCGGACCGGTGGAACCCGATCCTCGACGTCTTCGACGAGGTCGGCGTCCGGTTCGCGCACGAGGTGCACCCGTCGGAGATCGCCTACGACTACTGGACCACCAAGCGCGCGCTCGAAGCCGTCGGCAACCGGCCGGCGTTCGGGCTCAACTGGGATCCCTCGCACTTCATCTGGCAGGACCTCGACCCGGTCGGCTTCATCCTCGACTTCGCCGACCGGATCTACCACGTGGACTGCAAGGACACCCGCAAGCGGTTCGACGGCCGCAACGGCCGGCTCGGCTCGCACCTGCCGTGGGGCGATCCCCGGCGCGGCTGGGACTTCGTCTCGACCGGCCACGGCGACGTGCCGTGGGAGGACTGCTTCCGCGCGCTGAACTCGATCGGCTACGCCGGTCCGATCTCGGTGGAGTGGGAAGACGCCGGCATGGACCGGCTGCGGGGCGCGGCGGAAGCCGTGACCTATCTGCGGAATCTCCTGTTCGACAAGCCGTCGGCGGCCTTCGACGCGGCTTTCAGCAACCAGAAGTGAGGGCGGTCCCCATGTGCGGTGAAGAAGCCGAAAAGTTCCACTCCCGGCGCTCGGTCCTGCGGGGCGCGGCCACGGCGGCGGTCGCGGTCGGTGCCGCGGTCGCGTTGCCGGGTGTCGCGGCCGCGGCCGGTGCCCAGCACGTCCCGGAATCCGAAAGCTCCGGCCACGGCCGGAACCGCGTCCCGGTCGACAAGATCAGCATCCAGCTCTACTCCCTGCGTACGGCGCTGGAGGCCGATCTCCCCGGCACGCTGTCCGCGCTGGCGGACATCGGCTACCGGAAGGTCGAGCTGGCCGGGACCTACGGCCGCACGGCCAAGGAGTTCCGCGGCCTGCTGGACCAGAACCACATCCGGGCCTCGTCCACCCACGTCGGCATCGACGGCGACCTCGACCAGACCATCGCGGACGCCAGGGTGCTCGGGAACACCCGGGCCAACGTCCCGTTCGCGGCCTTCGACACGATTCAGGGCTGGAAGGACTTCGGCGGGCGGATGGACGCGGCCGCGCGCGCGTTCCTCAAGGCGGGGATCCCGCTCGGCTATCACAACCACGCCCACGAGTTCGCCCCGATCGACGGCGTGCTGCCGTACGACGTGCTGCGGGCGAACACCAGCAAGCGCCTGGTGCACCTGGAGATCGACCTGTTCTGGGCGGTGGACGGCGGGGCTGACCCGATCGAGGTGTACCGCAAGAACTTCCCGCGGACCACGCAGTACCACGTGAAGGACCGGACCGCGGACGGCCAGATGGTCGACCCGGGCCAGGGTGCCATCGACTTCCCGCGCATCTTCCGGGCCACCCGGCCGAACCTGGCCGAGTACATCGTCGAGCACGACCAGCCGGCCGACCCGCTGAAGACCGCGCAGAACGGCTTCGAGTACCTCCGCCACGTCCGCTTCTGACCGGAGAATCCACAATGGACAAGAAAGCCAAGGGCGGGCTGTCCCGCAGAGCGGTGCTGGCGGGGGCCGCGGCCGGCGTGGTGGCGCCGGTCGCCGTCGCCAGCGCCGCCGGGTCCTCGCTGGCCGCCGCGGCCGGGCTGACCCGCCAGCTCACGCTGTACGCCGACTACCTGCCCGGCACCACCCGGGTCGGCTACGGGCTCGAGCCCGGCAAGCCGACGATTCCCGGGCCGCTGCTGGAAATGTACGAGGGCGACACCTTCGAGATCGAGCTGGTGAACAACACCGACCAGCGGCTGTCGATCCACCCGCACGGCGTGCTCTACGACACGAAGTCCGACGGCTCGCCGTTCAACGACTCCTTCAACAACCCGGGGGAGACCAAGACCTACACCTGGAAGACCCGCGCCGCGTACCAGGCGGCGAACGGGCTGTGGATGCCCGGCAGCGCGGGCTACTGGCACTACCACGACCACGCGTTCGGCGGCGACCACGGCACGGTCGGGCTGATGAAGGGCCTCTACGGCGGCCTGATCGTGCGCAAGCGCGGGGACCTGCTGCCGAGCAAGACGTTCACCGTGGTGTTCACCGAGATGTGGATCAACCACCAGACCGCCCCGGACACCCCGGTCTTCGAGGCGAACCTGGGCCAGCGCGTGGAGTTCCTCTGCATCGGGCACGGCAACCTGATGCACACCTTCCACCTGCACGCGCACCGCTGGGCCGACACGCGCACCGGCATGCTCACCAGCGCCACCGACAACGCGCCGGTGATCGACAACAAGACCCTGGACCCGGGCAATTCGTTCGGCTTCCAGGTGATCGCGGGCGACGTCGTCGGCCCGGGCGCGTGGATGTACCACTGCCACGTCCAGCAGCATTCGGACGACGGCATGTCCGGCGTGTTCCTGGTGCGCAACGCCGACGGGGGTATGCCCGCCGGCGCACAGGACGCGATCGACCGGTTCAAGGGGCACCACCACGGGACCGCGGCGGCCGAACCGCCGACCGGTCCGCCGCCCACTGTGGCCACCGACGCGTCGGCCAAGACTTCGATGCCGGGCATGGCCGACATGCCGGGCATGGACATGTCCGGCATGGACATGACCGGGCACCAGCACTAGTTCCCCGACCATCACGAAAGGAGCGAGAGAATGAGACGAAACGTCTCGCAACGCTGGTTCCGCAGACGGCCGTTGGCCGTTTTGGCGGTCGGGGCAGTCGTCGCGGCGGGGCTGCCGTTGACGATCACGCCCGTGGCCCAGGCCGCGACGAACGTCCCGATCGACGTACTGGTCTTCCACGGCGCCGCCGCGGACCAGAAGGACCCGGTGCTGCGCGCCACGGACGCGATCACCAGTCTCGGCCAGGCGAACGGGATCACCGTGTCGTCCACTTCGGACCCGGCGGTGTTCAGCCCGGCGGGCCTGGCGAAGTACCGCGGCGTGGTTTTCCTGTCCGCGCAAGGGGTCACGCTCAACCACGACCAGGAAACGTCGCTGCAGGACTACATGAAGGCCGGCGGCGGGTTCCTCGGCCTGTCCGACGCGGCCCGCGCGCAGGACGGCTCGCAGTGGTTCTCCGGGCTGATCGGCGCGCGCCCGGCCGGTTCGCGGCCCACGGTGACGGTCACCGCGAGCGGGGAGAACCCGCCGGGCGAGGGCAAGGAGAACCTGACCGACAGCAACCCCGACACCAAGTGGCTGGCGTTCACCCCGACCGGCTGGGTCGCCTACCAGCTCACCGCCCCGGCCGCGGTGAGCAGCTACGACCTGGTGTCGGCCAACGACTACGCGGGCCGCGACCCGAAGAACTGGACCTTGCAGGGCTCCAATGACGGGAAGACCTGGACCGATCTGGACACCCGGACGAACGAGACGTTCGCCGAGCGGCTCCAGAGCCGCACGTTCACCTTCACCAACACCACGGCGTACTCGAACTACCGGCTGAACATCACCGCGAACGGCGGCGAGCCGCTCGTCCAGCTGGCCGACTTCAAGCTGGCCACCGACCCGTCGACCCCGCCGCCCCCGGACCCCGCTCCGGCGAAGGCGACCGTCGACGTGCTCGACAAGCTGAACCCGGCGACCGCTGACCTGCCGCAGAAGTGGGAGCGCACCGACCGGTGGCCCAACTGGGAGGTCAACCCGGTGGGCACCGTGCACACGGTGGCGCAGGTCGAGGAGGCCGGCTACACCCCGGGCGCGGGCGCGAACGGCCCGTTCCACCCGATCTCCTGGTGCCGTGACTACGACGGCGGCCGCTCCTTCTACACCGGCATGGGCCGGACCGAGGCCAGTTACGGCGAGGCCGAGTTCCGGGCTCACCTGCTCGGCGCGCTGAAGTGGACCACGGGCATGGTCCGCGGCGACTGCAAGGCCGGCATCGCGGCGAACTACAAGGTCGAGCGCCTGACCGCGAAGAACCAGCCCGGCCAGCTCGACCAGATCGGCGAGCCGCACGGGCTCACCATCGCGCCCGACGGCAAGGTCTTCTACATCGGCCGCGCCGCCTGCCCGACCGGCCCGGTGGTCAGCTGGGACGACCCGAACGTCGGCCTCGGCTGCGGCACGATCCACCAGTGGGACCCGGTCACCAAGAAGCCGAAGCTGCTCACCACGCTGGCGGTGATGGGCAACCGCGGCGGTGGCGACGAGCTGGTCAAGAACGAGGAAGGCCTGCTCGGCCTCAGCCTGGACCCGAAGTTCAGCGAGAACGGCTGGATGTACGCGTACTGGATGCCGCACGACTCGATCGACCGGGTCAAGCAGGTCGGCAAGCGCACCGTCTCGCGGTTCACGTACGACCTGAAGAACCAGACACTGGACCAGGCCACCCGCAAGGACCTGCTGTCGTGGGAGGTCCAGATCCACAGCTGCTGCCACGCCGGCGGCGGCATGGACTTCGACAAGGACGGCAACCTGTACATCGGCTCCGGCGACAACAACTCGTCGCAGGGCTCCAACGGCTACTCGGGCAACAACTGGACCCAGGAGTACCAGGGCCTGTCGTTCCAGGACGCGCGCCGCACCGCGGGCAACACCAACAACCTGGGCGGCAAGATCCTGCGGATCCACCCGGAGGCCGACGGCACGTACACGATCCCGGCGGGCAACCTGTTCCCGGTGGGCCAGTACCCGGCCGACAAGACGCGCCCGGAGATCTACGTGATGGGCGTGCGCAACATTTCCCGGCTGCACATCGACAAGAAGACGAACCAGCTGTACGCGGCGTGGGTCGGCCCGGACGCGTCGTCCCCGAGCCCGGAGCTCGGCCCGGCCAAGTACGAGACCGCCACGATCATCACCGAGGCGGGCAACCAGGGCTGGCCGTACTGCATGGGCAACAAGCAGCCCTACCGCGACCGCAGCAGCACCAACGCCGCGGAGCTGACCGGCTGGTACGACTGCGACAACCCGGTCAACACCTCGCCGCGCAACACCGGGCTGGTGAACCTGCCGCCGGTGAAGAAGAACATGATCTGGTACTCGCCGGACGGCGGCGGGCCGGTGTTCCCCAACCGGCCGAACAGCGCCATCCCGACGTACAACGCGGCGGACGCGACCTACACCCAGCCGTACCTCAAGGGCGGCGGCCAGGCCGTGATGGACGGGCCGACGTATCACCGCGACCTGGTCAACACCACCAGCGGCTCGGCGTGGCCGGCGTACTGGAACGACAAGTGGTTCATCGGCGACGAGAGCAACGGGGCGAACCGGATCGCGGTCACCGTCGACCCGAACGGGATCCCCAAGCAGGATCCGCCGCTGTTCGCCGAGACGCTGCGGCAGATCCTCCCGTCCGGTGGCGGCGACCAGAAGCTGCAGAGCTGGATGGACGCCAAGTTCGGCCCGGACGGCGCGCTGTACATGCTGGACTACGGCAGCGGCTTCTTCACCCTGGACAACAACCAGAAGCTGCTGAAGATCAGCTACATCGGCGGTGACGCCACGCCAGCCGTGGCCGCCTCGTCGACGATGGTGCAGAACAAACCGCTCACCACCGCGTTCACCGGCTCGAAGTCCGGCGGCGTCTCGTACAAGTGGGAGTTCGGCGACGGCGCGGTGTCCACTCAGGCCAACCCGCGGCACACCTATCCGGCCACCGGCCTGTTCACCGCCAAGCTGACCACGACGTACGCCAACGGTGAAACGGCGACCACGAAAACCCCGGTGAACGTCGGCTGTTTCATCGCTGATCCGAGCCCGACGGTGACGATCGGCGACACGGACACGGCGGTCCCCAACCGCAACGCGGGCGGTGGCTGCACGGCCGACGACCTGATCGACGACGAAAGCACGTGGACCAGTCACGCCGGATTCGTGAACCACGTGCAGCAGGCCGTCGACGCGCTGGCGGACCGGGGGGTGGTGAACGATGCCGAGGCGGACAAGCTGAAGGCGGTGGCCGCCGCCTCGCCGATCGGCAACAAGGGCGTCACCGGGTACGACGCGATTTACGACGGCACGGCCGAATCGTTCCGGAACTGGTCACAGGCCCCTTCGGGTGAGTTCACTATTCAGCCGGACGGCTCGCTCAAGCCCTCCGGCGGGCTGGGCATGCTGTGGTACTCGGCCAAGCAGTACGGGAACTTCTCGGTGAAGCTCCAGTTCAAGGACGTCGCGCCCACGGGCAGCGCGAACAGCGGCGTCTTCGTCCGGTTCCCGGATCCGCGGACGCCACTGGAGCAACGCCCGCCCGGCAGCTGCGGCACGGTCGGCTCGGCCCGGACCTCGCAGGCCTGGGTGGCGATCTACTGTGGACACGAGATCCAGATCTACGACGGGGCCACCGGCGAGCCGCAGAAGACCGGGTCGGTGTACAACTTCGACCCGCAGACGCTCGACCACGCCGGCGTGACCCCGAAGGGCACCTGGAGCGAGTACGAGGTCAAGGTGGTCGGGCAGCACTACACGATCATCCGCAACGGCGCGGTGATCAACGAGTTCGACAACACCCCCGGCCAGGTCTCCTCCCGGCAGGGCGATCCGCCGACGGACCTTCGCCAGTTCGTCAACGGGTTCATCGGCCTGCAGAACCACAGTGACAACGACCTGATGGAGTTCCGCAACATCCGGGTACGGCAGCTGTAAACGCTCGTGAGTGTTGCGGACGGTTAGAACCGTCCGCAACACTCACGAGCCCTGACCTTCGCCGAGAGGCGGTAAGGAAGGTTCTCCCGCGATGTCCCCAAGAAAACTCGTGGTGACCGTGCTGGTCGCGGCGCTCGCCCTGCTCGGGCTGGCCTGGCCGTCCTCGGCGGTGCCCGTGCGCGCCGCCCCGGTCCAGACCCTGACCTGGACGGCGGGCAACAGCACCGACCACTACCTCAGCGCGCCGGCCACCGCCGTGGCCGGGGAGACGCTGGTCCTGTTCAAGAACACCGAAGCCCTCGGCTCGACGATGACGCACACCCTGACGTTCGACACCACGACCCCGGGCTACAACCACGACGTCGACCTGAACATCACCGCCAACCCGTACGACGACCAGAACGGCGAGCACCAGGCGACCATCACGCTCACGCCCGGCAAGTACCGGTTCCACTGTGTGGTGCAGGGCCACGAGAAGATGGTCGGCGAGCTGGTCGTCACCGGTGAGCCGCCGGTCGACACCACGCCGCCGACGGTGGTCGCGAACGTCACCGGGAACAAGGACACGGCGGGCAACTACGTCGGCTCCGCCACGGTGAACCTGACCGCGACGGACACCCAGTCCGAAGTGGACAAGATCGAGTACCAGCTGGACGGCGGCGCGTGGACGACGTACACCGCGCCCGTGGTGGTCAATGCGGTCGGCCCGCACATGGTCCACTACAAGGCGACGGACACGGCCGGGAACGCGTCGGCGGAAGCGATGGCGTCGTTCGCCGTCGTCGAGCCCAAACCGGGTGACACCACGCCGCCGACGGTGACGGCTTCGGTCGCAGGCACCAAGGACACGGCCGGCAATTACCTCGACACCGCCACGGTGACGCTGACCGCGGCCGACAACGACGGCGGTTCCGGCATCGACAAGGTCGAGTACAAACTCGACGAAGGCGCCTGGACTGCTTACGCGGCACCGGTTCCGGTGACCGCGCCGGGCATGCACATGTTCCACTTCCGCGCTTCGGACAAGGCAGGAAATTCCTCGACGGAGGGCATGGAGCACTTCACGGTGGTCAGCAGTGACACCACTGCGCCAACGGTGACCGCGTCTGTCGCGGGCACCAAGGACCCGGACGGCAACTACGTCGGCAAGGCGACCGTGACCCTGGCGGCCACCGACGCCGGGTCCGGGGTGGCCAAGGTCGAGTACAAACTGGACGGTGGGGATTGGCTGGCGTACACCGAACCCGTCGCGATCACCGCGGTCGGCGCGCACACCGTGGCCTACCGGGCGACGGACAAGGCGGGCAACGTCTCGGCCGACGGCACCTCGGCGTTCACGATCGTCGCGGGCGGCGACACCGTTTCGCCGGCAACGTCCATTGTGGTCAGCGGCAATCTTGACGCCGACTGGCGGTACATCGAAAACGCGACCGTGACGTTGACCGCGGAGGACAACGCCGGCGGGTCCGGTGTGGACAAGATCGAGTACAAACTCGACGACGGCGTCTGGACGACCTACACCGAGCCGGTGAAGGTGACCGGAATCGGCTCGCATTCGGTGTGGTACCGGGCATCCGACAAGGCGGGCAACGTCTCGGCGGAGAAGGGCGGGGCGTTCCTCATCGCCGCCGCCCCGCCGGGCCCGGACCTGTGCCCGAACTCGGACGTCCGCGACACCGTGATCCTCGGCGCGGCCGACAGCCAGGTCGAAAACCGTGACGTCGGCACCGGCTGCACGATCAACGACACCATCGACGACGAGTCGGAATACGCGTCGAACAGCCAGTTCGTCGCTTATGTCCGGGCCGTGGCCCAGGAACTGGTCGACAACGGCGTGCTCTCGCCCCAGGAGCGGGACGCGATCATCACCGCCGCGTTCGACTCCGGAATCGGCGGGGCCGCGGAGTTCGTCAAGCCACAGCCGAAGAACCCGGGTCTGACGAAGCTGGAGAAGAACTCGGCCCGTTACCTCTGAGCTTGTCCCTGAAGACCGAGCCCCGTCGGTGGATTCGCGTCCACCGGCGGGGCTTCGTCGTTCGTCAAGCCTGCTGTTTCATCGGGATTTCATGGGCCTGAAGTAGAAAGCAGCCGAGAACAGGAGGCCGACAAGATGGCGCTGACCCCGGAGCGGGCCGAATTGCGGCACCGGCTGTCCGAGCTGGAAACCGGACTGGGCACCGCCCGGTTCACCGAGCGGCCGGCCGACAGCGGTGTGTCCGCCGTGGTGGACGGCAAAGGCCGGCTGATCGAGGTGCGCATCGAGGACGCGGCGCTGCGCGGGGCGCACCCCGAGCGGATCGGGCCGGGCATCGTCACGGCGCTGGCCGCCGCTCGTGCCAAGGCGAGCACCGAAGCAGCGGCGCGGATGGCCGAGCTGACCGAGACCGCGGGAGGCGAGCGGTGAAGGCCAATGACCAGCTGTACGCCTATGTCCAGGAGATCGAGGCGGACCTGCGCCGCACGAAGGCCACGGTCAGGGAAGCGATCCAGGCGCGGCTGACGGTGCCGATCGGCGGCGCGCTCGGCACCGTGACGGTGACCGGGGCCGGGGCGCTCGTGTCGGTGGACCTGAGCCCGAAGGCCCCGTGGATGGTCGGCGCCGGAAAGCTGGCCGCCGAGGTCACCCGGGCGATCCAGGAAGCCGAACAGCGAGCCAGAGCGAGCCGGCTGGCCGCGGCCGCCGGACACGGGAGTACTCGATGACCAGCGGATTTTCGGTCGATGTGCAGGCGCTGGGGAAGGTCGCGAAGGCCTACCAGGACACCTCGGACCAGTGGGGCCGGCTGCTCAAGGACCTGGAGGGCTGGAAGCTCGGCGACGGCGACCTGGGCGTCATCGGCAGGCAGGCCAACGTGATCAGCGACTACAACACCGCGGTGCAGACCATCATCGACAAGGTGCGGACCAGCGTGACGAATCTGGCCGCGGCCAGCAAGGGACTGGATGCCGCGGCCGAGCATTACCAGAGCATCGAAGACGCCTCGACCGACGGCCTGAACAAGATGGCCCATTGAACGCCCTGACCCGCCCCCCGTTCGACTGCGAGGAAATTCTCCGATGACATCTCCTGTCGGTGCACCGCCGGGCAAACCGGCTTATCCGGAGGACAACGACAAGACGATCCGCGACTGGGCCGGCCTGCCGCTGATCGGTGATCAGAATGCGATCGACACGCTGAACCTGATCAAGAACCAGTTGTTCGGCGACGCCGACAAGGTGTGGGCACTGGGAAAGACCTGGTCGGCCTACACGACGCTGGGCAGCGAGATCTACACCATCCAGGAGGCCACGAACAATCTGGCCAGTGACTGGACCGGAGACGCGAAGACCCAGTTCGACACGTTCAACGGCAATGTGCTGACCGTGCTGGGAAAAGACCAGGGCGTGATGACCCAGATGGGAGTCGCGCTCGCGACGTGCGCCGGGCAGGTCTACACGACCTACGCGAACGCGATCAACGACATGAAGGACTGCGCGAACGCATTGGTGAAGGCCGCCGCCGGAGCAGGTCTCAGCTGGATTCCCGTCGTGGGTGAAGTGCTGGACGTCGCGGTGGTCGACGAGCTGTGGAACGCGCTCAACAGCTTCGTCACCGGGGTCGAGACGCTGATCAGCCAATCGATCGCCCAGTACGGGCAGTACAAGCAGAGCGCCATGAGCTTCATCGGCCAGGCCGATCTGTTCTCGGCCATCGCCGCGCCCGGTTCGAAGATGGGCTCCTCGGAGTTCTGGACTCCGACGAGCCCGATACCCGGCAAGGGCTGACGGGAGGACGTGGGATGACCGCCGCGGAAACGGCCTCGAACGGTGCGGCCGGGGGACTGCTCGCCGAGCTGACGTCGGTCGGCACCGCGGCGCGGGGCCAAACCTGGGCGATGGGCGATCTCGGGGCCTGGAGCGGTGATTCGCGCGGGCTCGACGCCGCGGACAGCCCGCTGTCCGCGCTCTCCGACGCAGGCTTCGGCGCCGTCCGGCCGCTGGTGTCGTTCCTCGAGGATCCGTTGAAGCAGCTGGCCGGCGACTCGGGTTCGGTGTCCTCGGCGGCGCAGGCCGCAAGCGGCACCGGGGACGAGCTGGCGACGCTGGCCGGGACGTACCGGACGGCCGTCGGCGGAGAGACCCGCGACTGGTCCGGTGACGCCGCCGAGGCGTACCGGACGGCCGGCACGAACCATGCGGACGCGATCGCCGCGATCGGCCAGGCAGCCGCCGCGGTGGGCAGCGCGATCTCCGGTGCGGGCGGAGCGGTGGCGCGAACGGCCCGCGGGGTCCGCCAGGACATCACCGACGCGGTCGCGGAGATGCTGCCGATCCTGACCACGGCCCGCGCACAGGTCGGAGCGACCCACGGGGCCAGCATGGCGGAGGCGATCCCGCAGTGCGTGCGGATCGCCGAGTCGTACGCGCAGCGGATCCTCGCGCGGATGCGGGCGCTGCTGGCCAGCGGGCAGAACCTCAAGGGGCTCATCGACAAGGTGGTGTCGGCGATCGAGGCAATCGAGCAGGCACTGCGCTCCCGGGCTGATGGGCCTACCCCGAACGGGAAGCAGCAGAGTTCCGGCCAGGACACCGGTGGGTCTTCCGGAACTGGCTCGGCCAACACCACAGCGAGCACCTCGGCCGACACCACAGCGAGCACCTCGGTCAATCCGACCTCGGCTGACCAGACCCCCGCTGACCAAACCTCGGCGGGTCAGGCAACACCGAGCAAGTCCGCCGGTTCGACCAACGGACTGGCGGCCCGGACGTCGTCGGGGACCGGGCTGGGCAGTGGCACGTCCAGTTCCCCGGCCAGTTTCCCGGTGACGGACAGTCCGGCCGGCACTTTCGTCTCCTCGGCGCCGGTGGCCGTCCCGAAGCCGAGCGGGATGGTGCCGGCGGTGGCCGCCGACCATCTGACTTCCGGCAGCAGCACGGCCCGTGGTGGCCCGGTCGTCGGCCTGCCCGGAATCACCGGCAACGGCGGCCGTTCGGCGGGCGGCACCAGCGCGGCCAAGACGTCCGCGAGTGGTGCGTCCGGCGGCGGGATGATGGGCGGCCAGATGGCCGGCGGCGGGAAGCGCGCGGAGGACAAGGACCACACGACCCCGGCCTGGCTCCGCGGGGAAGGCGGCCTGTTCGATCCCGACGAACCGGTTGTGCCCGCGGTGATCGACGCGTCGCCGGACTCCGAGGACGAAGTGGACGAGGTCGTGCCGCCTCGTCGCCCGGCACCGGTCGAACCGCGTCCGGTGGTCCTCCCGCCGCGCGTGGAGGCCCTGCCACAGCAGGAAAAAAGGCAGCAGGGAGAAGAAAAGAAGGCAGAGCCGGTCAAGATGACTTGGCAGATGTCCGCAGACGGTGAACTCGAACTGGTGCCGAGTCCGGCCCCGTAACCCGGCCTCGTTTTTCTGGCAGACTCGGGGATATGACGACGCCAGCCGTGACGCTCCCGTCCTACGATCTGTTCAGCCCGGAGGCGCAGCGTGATCCGATGCCGCTGCTGCACCGGGTCCGCGCGGAGAGCCCGGTCTGCTGGGTGCCGGAACTCGGCGCGTACCTGGTCACCCGGCACGCGGACGTCGTGGCGGCGCTGCGGGATCAGCGGCTCATCTCCGGCAACCTGACGCAGGGCCTCGACCAGCTGAGCGCGGCCGAGCAGGCCGAGCTGATGCCGATGCGCAAGTCGGTCGAGCTGTGGATGGGGCACACCAACGAGGAGGACCACGTCCGGTTTCAGCACCTGCTGAAGCGGTACTTCACCCCGGCGATGGTGAACGGCCTGCGCCCGCGCGTGCGCGAGTTCACCAACGAGCTGCTCGACGCCGCGGCGGACGCCGGGAAGATGGACGTGGTCGAGGACCTGGCCTATCCGTTGCCCGCCAACATCATCGCCGAAATGCTCGGCATGCCCATCTCCGATCGTGAACGGCTTCAGGCGTGGTCGCGGGACATCCTGTCGATCTTCCTGATCGCGGACGTCGACAAGCTCCGGGTGAGCCAGCGCAGTGTGCTGGAGATGCAGGACTACCTGCGGGTTCTGGTGGCCGACCGGCGGAAGGACCCCCGCGACGACCTGCTGACGATGTTCGTCGAGGCCGAGCGGGACGGCAAGGTGAACGAGGACGAGATCGTCGCGAACTGCCTCCTGCTGTTGTTCGCCGGGCACGAGACCACGGCGAACCTGATCGCCAACGGCCTGGTGCTGCTGTTCGAGAACCCGGATCAGCTGGCGCTGCTGAAATCCCGCCCCGAGCTGATGCCCTCGGCCGTCGAGGAGATGATGCGCTGCGACGGACCGGCCGGCATGATCTCCCGCGTCAGCGGCGAGCCGGTGGAGATCGCCGGGCATGCCTTCCCGGCCGGCGAGCGCTTCTACCTCGGGCTGAACGCGAGCAACCGCGACCCCGAGGTGTTCGCCGACCCGGACCGGTTCGACATCACCCGCAAACCCAATCACCACATGGGTTTCAGCATGGGCGCCACGTACTGCCTCGGCGCGGCGCTGGCCCGCGTGGAGACCGGCGAATGCCTTCTCACGGTGCTGGAGCGCTACCCCGACATCCGGGCCGACTACGAGACCCCGGACTGGAGCCCGGTCATGCCGCTGGGGCATCACCTGGACAGTTTGGCCGTGCGGTTCTGAAAAAGCTCGTGAGTGTTCATGACGGTTAGAACCGTCATGAACACTCACGAGCCCTTGCTCAGACCGTGGTGACGACGAGGTCCTGCTCCAGCCGCGGCCCGCGCGGGAACCAGGCGTCCTCCCCGGGCTTGCCGATGTTGACCACGACCAGCGTCTTGTACCCACTGTCGGCAAAGAACTCCTGGTCGATCCCTTCGGCGTGCAGTCCGGTCATCGGCCCGGCGGCCAGGCCCACGGCGCGCACGCCGAGGATGAAGTAACCGATCTGCAGGCTGGCGCTGATGGTCGCTTCGACGAGGCGGCTTTCCTTGCCCTTGAACAGATCCTGCGCGCCGGGGAAGTGCGGCAGCTGGGCCGGCAGGTGCTCGTGGAACTCGGGGTCGTAGGCCAGCACCGCGACCAGCGGCGCGTTGGTGGTCTTCTCCCTGTTGCCGTCCCACAGGTGCGCGACCAGGCGCTCGCGGGCCTCGGGGGAGCGCACCAGCAGGATGCGCAACGGCTGGGAGTTGAACGCGGTCGGGGCGTACTTGATCAGGTCGTAGATCGCGGCGACCTGCTCGTCGCTCACCGGCTCGTCGGTGAAGGCGTTCGCGGTGCGGGCGTCGCGGAACAAGAGGTCTTGCGCGGTTTTGTCGAGCTGTTCGGTCATGACTGGAGTTCCTGTTCTCGGTCAGGCGGTGGTCAGGGGAGCCTCGGCGGCGAGGCCGACGAGCGACTGGTAGGCGGCCTCGCTGAAGAGGCTCGCGTCGTAGATGGCCGAAAGGCGGCTGATCTTGCCGTTTTGGTCGAGTTCGATGCAGGTGTGGCCGCGGCGCAACGGAGCGGCGACGGAGCCCGCCGACCACTCGTAACCGCCGCCCTGGCCGCCGCCGGCGACGTGGACGACCGCGGCGCCCGGGCCGTACGGCAGCTTGCCGAGCGCCCGCGCGTAGTAGCGCTGTGCCTGGGGCTTGCCGCGGAGACGGGTGTGCGTGGCCATGTCCTCGTGCACGACGTCGTCGGACATCAGCGAGACGGCCGCGGCGGCGTTGCCCGCGGCGAACGCGGCCTGGAGCGCTTGAGCGGCCTTGACGACGGCGGGGCTCACGTTCTGCTTGGCGTCGCCGAAATCGCTGGGATAGGTGCTGCCGATGGTGTTCGGCTTGAGGGAGCTGCGGCCGTCCCAGAAGTCGACCCAGCGGACGATCTTGCGGTTCCGGTCGAAGGTGACGGTGGACAGCGCGCGGATCTCCTGCTGGAAGAACTCGGGCGTGTCCATGAACTCGATCGCGGCGCTGCACGTGTCGCCGACGATGCGCAGCGGGTACGAGAGCGCGGCCGCGGGCAGGGTCGCGAAGAACGGCGTGAAGAAGGTGCTCAGGTCCTGCCAGCTGGTCATGGCGACGCCCAGGCTGGCGTCGATGTAGACGGTGTTCGTCGTGGAGAAGTGCGAAAGGAACCCGGCGGCGTCGTGCCGGCTCTTGGCGCTGAAGACGTCACGGAAGATCGCGGCGACCTCGGGCGTGCAGTGCGAGGTGTCCGTGACGCCGGCCGGGTACGGGAGCGTCCCGCCGGTGGTGGTGGCCGCGCGCGCGGTGCCGGCCGTGAACAGCCCGGTGGCACTGAACGCGGCCGCTGCGGCCGCCCCGGCCACGGCGCTGTTGCGGAGCATCGTCCGCCTGGTCAAACCCTGCTGGTTCATGGTCGTCTCCCCTTCGTGGTGAGTTCTGAATGGACGGTGGTGGCCCGGCCGGTCATTCCGCGGGCCGGGACGCGATCAGGTCGAACTCGTTGCCCTCGGGGTCGGCGAAGGTGGTCCAGCGGACGGTCGGCTTCACGTTGTCGCTGACGGCCTTGGCGCCGAGGCCGGTCAGCCGCTTGCTTTCGGCCTCGAACTCGTCGGTCCACAGGTCGAGGTGCAGCCGGTTCTTGGCCGACTTCGGCTCCGGGACCTGCCAGAAGGCGAGCTTCGGGCCTTCGGCCGGGTCGGCGGCGTCGATCGCGGCGCTCTCGGCGGTCGCGCCCGGGTTGAGCGGGCGGTGCAGGACCGCGGACCAGAAGGTCGCGAGGGCGGCGGCGTCGGCGGCGTCGATGCTGAGGCCGATGACAGACGTAGGCATGCTTGTTTCCTTTTGCAGAGCGGTGATGTCGAAGCCCGGCAGGAACGTGCCGAGGGACTGGTTTGATTAACGCTTGAACTGACCGTAGCTCAGAATCACTTCAAGGTGCAAGTAACTTGGCTCGCTGATTTGGTTCAGCTCTTAAGCTATCGTGGACCCATGGACGCCCCACCGGAGCCGCGCTGGCTCGACGCCGAGGAAGAGCAGTCTTGGATCGCCCTGGCCAGCACGCTGATCAGGCTGCCGGCGGCGCTCGACGCGCAGCTGCGCCGCGACGCCGGGATCAGCCACTTCGAGTACCAGGCGCTGGCCATGCTGTCCCAGGCTCCGGACGGCACCCTGCGGATGCGCGTGCTGGCAGCGCAGACCGAGGGCTCGCTGCCGCGGCTGTCGCAGGTGGTCGCCCGGCTCGAGCAGCGCGGCTGGGTGCACCGCACGCCCGATCCGGACGACGGCCGCGCCACGCTGGCGACCCTCACCGACGAGGGCCGGGCCAAGGTGGCCGAGGCGGCGCCCGGTCATGTCGAGGAGGTCCGCCGCCTGGTCTTCGACCCGCTGACCAGGACCCAGTCCCGGCAGCTGCGGGAGATCGGCGGGCGCATCATGCGCGCGATCGACCCGGACACCCTCGATTGACTCGTGAGTGTTGATGACGGTTCTAACCGTCATCAACACTCACGAGCCGGTGGAGGAGGTCAGGAGAGCGAAAAGTCGTCCGCGTAAACGGTTCCCTGCGCGTACCAGCCGTGCACCGACACGCTCACCGTGCCCGAAGCCCCGGTCGTGAACGGCAGTGACAGCTGCGTCCATCCGCTCGAAGACGTCCACGTGGTCGCACTGGCGCCACCGCTGACGCCGAGGTACGCGAAGTTGCCCTGCACCCACGCTTTGAGGGTGTAGGCGTGGTTCGGCGAAAGCGTCACGGTCTGCGAGGCCTGGCCGGTCTGGCTGCTCGTCGCGTTCACCTTGAGCGCGTGTGAGCCGCCGTGCGCCGGGCTCGACACCACCGCATCACCGGAATCGCCGGTCCACGGGGTGAGTGCGCCCGTTTCGAAGTCGCCGTTGGTGATGCCGGTGGAAGGCGCCGTGCCGTTCACGGTCACCGTGTACGTCGTGCTGTGGCTGCCCGAAGCGCCGGTGCCCGTGACGGTCAGCGGGTAGCTGCCGGAGACCGCGGACGCGGCGGCCGAAACGGTGAGCGTCGCGTTGCTGCCCGCGGTCACGGAGGCCGGGCTCACCGACGCGGTCACGCCGGCCGGAGCGCCGGAGACCGACAGGTTCACGCTCTGCGCGGAGCCGGCCGTGACGGCCGTGTGCACGCTGGAGGTGAGCGAGGCGCCGGCGTTGACCGTGCCCGAGGCCGGGCTCAACGAGACCGAGAAGTCGTTGGCCGGCGTGCTTCCGCCGCTGGTGAACGGCGCGAAGGTGTGGCTGAACTGCCAGGTGCTCTGCGAAATCCCCGAGCAGTTGTCGGCCGCGGCGCCGCCCGGGCAGCTGCCGTTGTCGCGTTGCAGCGCCCAGAACGAAAGGGTGTTGATGCCCTTCGAAACCGCCCAGTTGTAGACGGTGGTGGCGTCCGCGGTGGTGAAGGTCTCCCCGGGGCCGTAGTCGTCGACGCCGACCATCTCGGTGATGCCGACCATCGCCCACAGCTGGGCCTGGGTCTTGCCCGGGTAGAGCCCGGCCAGCTCGCTGATCAGGCCGTTCGCCGAGGACTCGGTGTCGTTGGCCATCTCGTGGTTCGCGCCGTCGTAGTAGTCGAAGGTCATCATGTTGACGACGTCGACCCGGGCGCCGTTGCTGACCGCGTTGCGCAGCACGGCCATGCCGTTGTCGGCGAGCCCGCTCGTGGTGGTCGGCAGGGTGTAGGAGAACTGGACGCTCCGGCCGTTGGCCGCGGCCCAGTCCTCGACCTGCTTCATGGCCTTGTTGCGGCGGTCGATTCCGGCCGAGTTGGTGAGCGAGTTGTCCTCGATGTCGAAGTCGAGCCGGCTGACGTCGTAGGTGGTGATCATGTGCTCGTAGGCGGCCGCGATCTGGTTGACGTCCGTGCAGCTGTCGGCGATCTCGGTGCCGCCGTTGTCCGCGGCGTACCCGCCGAAGGACGGGATGACGTCGCCGCCGTTGGCCCGGATCGTCGCGAACGAGCTGCCGTAGGTGGACTGGGCGATCGGGGTGCTCGTGTCGCCGTCCCAGTAGACGGTGCAGGAGCCCTTCGTGGCGGCCTGGACAAACGCCATGGTCAGGTACTTCGCGCCCGACTGCTGCGCGAGCGCGGCGGGGTCATCGCCGTTGTAGGCCTCGAAATACGGTGCGAAGACGTGCGCGGGAAGCGCGGTCGCGGCCTGCGCGGTACCGGCACCGAGCCCGGCGGTCGCGACGGCCATCGCGGTGAGGGTGAGGAAGGTCAGGGCGGGTCTTAGACGCATGATCGCTCCAGCGGCAACGGTGGGGATCGGTCGGATGCACTCACAATTGGACTGGACCACCCGCTTGTCAAGGCGGTGACGCCGGTTGGTCTAAACCACTGCGGGCATTCGCGGCGGTCCGGCTTCTTCCCGTATGGTGCGGCTGAAGGGGGATGTGTGCTCACAAATCGGACATTCGTTGACCTGTCCCGCGATGCACGGCTTGCGGCTCACGGTGCCGTCTCCATGGCGTTGGCACGGTGCAGCGATCTCGAGCTGCGCGACCTCGTGGAGGCGGCCGAGCCGGTGGGGTCTGGGATCGGCGGGACAACGGCGCTGCTGGACGTCGGCGGGACCCCGGTCTTCGTCAAGCGGGTGCCGCTGACCGACCTGGAACGGCAGCCGGAGAACGTCCGGTCCACGGCGAACCTCTTCGGGCTGCCGGACTTCTGCCATTTCGGGGTCGGCGTCATCGGGGGCGCGGGCTTCGGCGCCTGGCGCGAGCTGGCCGTGCACACCATGACGACGAACTGGGTGCTGGCAGGGGACTACGAGGGCTTCCCGCTGACGTACCACTGGCGGGTCCTGCCTCACCCCGGGCAGTCGCTTCCCGAGGAGTTGGCCGACGCGGAGAAGGCCGTCGCCTACTGGGGCGGCGGATCGGCGGTGCGCGGGCGGATCGAGGCGGTGCGGGATGCCTCGGCGAGCATCGCGTTGTTCCTGGAGTACATCCCGCAGAACCTGCACGACTGGCTGGACGTCCAGGTCAACGCCGGCGACGAGGCGGCCGAGCGGGCCTGCGCGATGGTCGTGGAGCAGCTGCGGGCCGGGACCTCGTTCATGAACGCCCGCGGCCTCCTGCACCTCGACGTCCACTTCCAGAACCTCCTGACCGACGGCGAACGCCTGTTCTTCGCGGACTACGGCCTCGCGGTCTCGTCGGAGTTCGACCTGTCCGAGGAAGAAGCCGCCTTCTTCGCCGGGCACCAGAGCTATGACCGTTGCTACTCCGTCACGCATCTGGTGATCTGGCTGGTCACCGCCCTGTACGGGTACCGGGGCGAGGAGCGCAGCGCGTTCCTGCGCGCCTGCGCCCAGGGCGAGCGTCCGAAGGGGATCCCGCCGCGGATCGCGGCGATCCTCACCGAGCACGCGCCGCTCGCGGTGGTGATGACGGACTTCTACCGCAAGTTCCAGCTGGAAAGCAGGCAGATCCCGTATCCGGCGGCGGAGCTCAGCCGGATCGGCGCCTAGCCGACCGCGGCAGGAAACGACCGTCAGCCCAGCGTCGCGCTTGCGGCCCGCAGCTCGTCCAGAGCGGCCAGGATGTGCCCGGCCAGTTGGTCCTCTGCGTCACGCTCGCCTTCGGACCAATCGGCGTACCCGCGTTTGAACGCGAGCACGCCCAGTTCGCTCGCGAGGGCCGCGGTCGGGTCGGGTACGGCGCGGGCGACCAGGGCGGCGGTCATGGCGGCGGCGAGGCTGACGGACTTGAGGGCGTCACGCTCCTGGAGCTCGGCGCTGGCCGCGACGGCCGCCTTCAGGCGCGGGGCGATCTCGCGGCTCATCGGGCCCATCGCGGTCGAGGCGCGTTCGAGGCCGGCGGCGACCATCGCCAGCGGGCTGGCGTCCGCGGGCGCCTCGGCGATGCCCTCGCTCAGCAGCTGGCTCAACGTCTCCTGCCCGGCCACCAGCAGCTCACGCTTGTCGGGGAAGTGCCGGAAGAAGGTGCTTTTGGTGACGCCGGCGCGCTCGGCGATCTGCGCGACCGTCGTGGCGTCGTAGCCCTGCTCGGTGAACAGGTCGACGGCCGCGACGACAAGGCGTTCGCGCGCCCCTGGTTCCCACCGGCTCATGAAGTCCACTCTACGTGACGGGACTCTTGTCCCATAACTCTGGTAGCGTGTGACGGGACAAGAGTCCCATCACCTCACGGGAGAGTTTCCATGCGTGTTTTCGTCACTGGTGGCACCGGTCTGGTCGGGTCTCCCGTCGTCGCCGAGCTGCTCGCCAACGGCCACACGGTTGTCGCCCTCGCTCGTTCCGACGCCTCGGCGCAGGCCGTCGAGGCGGCCGGCGCGGAGTCGCTTCGGGGTGCGCTCGGCGATCTGGACGTCCTTCGCACCGGCGCGGCCGAGGCCGACGGCGTGATCCATCTGGCCTTCGGCAACGACTTCAGCAGCCCCGAGGCCGTGGCCGAGATGGTCGCCGAGGAGACCGCCGCCATCACGACCCTCGGCGAAGAACTCGTCGGCAGCGACCGTCCCTTTGTCGTCGTCTCGGGCACGCCCTGGGTAGCGGGCCGCGTTGCCACCGAGGCCGACCCGGCTTCGACCGACGGGCCGGTCGGCGGACGCGGCCGCACGGTCACGGCGGCGCTCGGCCTGGCCTCGCGCGGGGTCCGGGCCTCGGCCGTCCGCCTGCCGCGCACGGTGCACAACGAGGGCTCGGGCGGATTCGCCGGAATGCTCACCAACATCGCCCGCCAGAGCGGGGTTTCCGGCTACCCGGGAGACGGCGCCCAGCGCTGGCCGGCCGTCCACGCGCGTGACGCGGCCGTCCTCTTCCGGCTGGCCTTGGAAAAGGCGGAGGCCGGCACCGCCTGGCACGCGGTGGCCGAGGAGGGCGTCCCGGTGCTGGACGTCGCGGAGGTCATCGGCCGGCGCCTGGACCTGCCGGTCAAGCCGGTGCCGGCGGAGACCTACGGCCCGCTCGGCCCGATCTTCTCGGCCGACCAGCCCGCGTCCAGCGCCCACACCCGGCAGGCGCTCGGCTGGGCGCCCAAGCACCCCGACCTGCTGGAGGACCTGGAAAACATCCAGCCCTGACGCGGGGAACCCCGCCGGATCAAGCAGAATCGGGCCCATGACCGAACTGCGGATCGGAGTCGTCGGCGTGGGGCAGCGCGCGGGCGTGGCGACGTTGGCGAACCGGCCGGGAACGGCCAGAGTGGTGTCGTGCGCGGACCCGGATCCACGGGGCCGCGCCGAGGCCAGGGACCGCTTCGGCGAGCACGTCGCGATTCATGACCGGCACGAGGCGATGCTCGAGGACCGGCTCGACGCGGTGTTCGTGCTGACGCCCGACTACGTGCACACCGAGCCCGTGCTGACGTTCCTGGAAGCCGGCGTCGCGGTGTTCGTGGAGAAGCCGCTCGCGATCCGGATCGAGGACTGCGACGCGATACTGGCGGCCGCGGCGAAAACCGGCACACGGCTTTTCGTCGGCCACAACCTGCGGCATCTGCCGGTGCTGCGCCGGATGCGCGCGCTGATCGACGAGGGCGTGATCGGCGCGGTCACATCGGTGTGGTGCCGGCATTTCGTCGGGCACGGCGGCGACTACTACTTCAAGGACTGGCACGCGGAACGGGCCAACACCACCGGCCTGCTGCTGCAGAAGGGCGCGCACGACCTCGACGTGATGCATTGGCTGGCCGGCGGTTTCTCCCGCCGGGTCACGGCGCTGGGCGGGCTCACCGTCTACGGCTCGAACCCGCATCGGACTGGCGGCACGGCCGGGTTGCGGATGAAGGACTGGTTCGACACGAGCGTCTGGCCGCCGTCGGAGCTGCGGGACCTCAATCCGGTGATCGACGTGGAAGACCTCAGCCTGATGCTGTCCGAAATGGACAACGGGGTGCTCGCCAGCTACCAGCAGTGCCACTACACGCCCGATTATTGGCGCAACTACACCGTGATCGGCGACGAGGGGCGGATGGAGAACTTCGGCGACGGCATCTCCGGCGACGACGCGGTGATCCGGGTGTGGAACCGCGCGAGATCGGGCTACCGCGCCGAAGGCGACCTGAACATCGCGGTCCCACCCAAACCCGGCGGCCTCCACGGCGGCGCGGACGCGGCGCTGGTCACGGAATTCCTGCGGTTCGTCGCCGAGGGCGGGTCGATCGAGACGTCACCGGTTGCCGCCCGGGAAGCGGTCGCCGCGGGCGTCGCCGCGACCACGTCACTGCGCTCGGGCGGCGGCGCGGTCGAGGTGCCGCCACCGGACCCGGCGCTGGTCCGGTACTTCGAGCTCTGACTACCTGACTCTCCCGCTACCTGGCTCTCCCCGCCCTCCTTGCTGCTGCCCCGGGCCGCGGTCGGGCGCAGCGGATGACGCTTTCCCCGCGCTGAGCGAGGCGGAAGCGTCATCCGCTGCATCGATCAGCGGGGGAGCGGGGGCGGGGGAGCGGGGGCGGGGGAGCGCGACGCGGCGGGGGAGGGGGGGGAGCGCTAGGCGGCGGGGGAGGGGAGCGCTACCGGACCGGACGCAGCACGTAGTCGCAGGTCAGGGTGCGGAGTTCACCGTCCTGTTCAAGCTGGTGCACCGAATCCGCCGGGACCGAGCCCTCGGTGACACGGGTGATCCGCGGGTCTCCCGCGAAGTGGACCTGGTGGGTGAGGGTGTGGAAGCCGTCGCCGCTGACGATCGCGTGGATGTGCAACGGGCGCTCGTCGGCTCGGTCGAGGGTGGCCAGCAGGTCGGAGAGCCGGCTGCCGGGCGCGGCCACCCGTTCCAGGCCGGGCACGATCGTGCGGTACTCGTACCGGCCCTGCTCGTCGGTGCGGATCTTGCCGCGGAGCAGGTGCTCGGGCAGGTCCCAGTCGGGAAGTTCCAGCGGGGCCACCATTTCCGGCGTCAGATCGGAGTAACTGCCCTCGGCGGTGGCCTGCCAGACGTCCAGCAGCGCCCCCGCCACGGGCTCGCCGTAGGTCGACCGGACGGTGCCCGAGACGACCAGCGGCTCACCGGGCTCGTCGGCGCGCATCGGCAGGACGGCGGGATTGGGCAGCAGCGGCGCGCCGGGGGCGTAGGCCGGGCCGGGCATGATCCAAGCCGTGGCGCCGTCCTTCTCGGGGTTCGCGTACGCCTGCCCGAAGGCGGCGGTCTGCACCGGGAAGCCGAACAGCAGCAGGGCCGCGAGCGAGAACTCCTTGGCCTGCACGGATTCCTCGATCCAGCCGACGGCCGCGTCGAACTCGGCGGGGGTCACCGCGTGTTTGGTGACCACGTCGGCGACGGCTTGCTGCAGATCGTTGAAGACCACGGTCAGACGGTCGTTGTGCATGAAGGATTCCTTTTCCCGGGCAGCGGACGACTTAACTATTTAACTCAACCTACTCCGAGATGACTTAATGGTGCAAGTCATCGGTTAATCGCTGAAGTCAATCGTGGTACTGTCCGGTGATGACGAGCACCGAGGAGCCGCAGTGGCTCACCGCCGAGGAACAGGGCGCCTGGCTGGCGCTGAGCAGCCTGGTGATGAAGCTGGACGTGGCCCTCGACACCCAGCTGCGACGCGACGCCGGCCTCGGCCACTTCGAGTACACCGTGCTCGCGTCCCTGTCGGAGGCGCCCGGGCGGACGCTGCGGATGAGTGAGCTGGCGATGCTCGCCCACGGCTCCCTCCCGCGCCTTTCGCAGGCCGTCGCCCGGTTGGAGAAACGGAATTGGGTACGGCGCGCGCCCGACCCCGCCGACGGCCGCTACACCCTCGCGACCCTCACCGAAGAAGGCCTCGACAAGGTCGTGGCCACGGCGCCGGGCCACGTCCGGGAGGTGCGGCGGCTGATCTTCGACCCGCTCGGCAAGACCCAGGTGCAGCAGCTCGCGACCATCGGGCACCGGGTGATCCGCGCGATCGACGCCGCGGACTGAACGGCCCGACGACAGTTGTCGCCCCGCCGCGATCGCGCAGTCGGCAATCGTCGGCTGCGCCGGGCCGTTCCACCGAGCGAGAATTCCGGTGTCCCCAGGCGAAACCGGAGGTTACGGTGGAGTTCATGTCGCAGGAGCACGTCGGCGCGATGAACGAGTTGCTGGCTGCTTCCGAAGAGGTGGCCGCCGCGGCGAAGGAGCTGTCGCGCGAGTACGTGCTCGCGTACGAGCTGACCGACGGCCCAGTGGACGGCGCGACCGTGTACTGGCAGCTGCGGCTCAGCCCCGAAGGCACGGCGTTCACGCTCACCCCCGCTCCGCAAGCGGATCTTTGGCTCCGCGGTGACTGGCGCAGTGCGTTGACGTCCATGGCCAACAGCCGTAACGGCGACAGCGAGAGCGACAACAGCCTGACTCCCGAGGGCGACTTCGAATCCTTCATGGCGGCGGTGGGCGAACAGTTCGCCGTCGCCCGGAAGGTGGCCACCATCCCGGCCACCTTCCCCGTCTGAGCGGCCCCGGCAGAAAGAGGACATCGTGGAAGACCTGGAAACCACGGCGGCGTACCGGAAAGTCACGGCCCACCTGCGCGCGTGGCACGAGCCGGCGTTCGGCCGGCCGCACGCCTTGCGGGAGCCGCACGTGACCCGTGACGGCGAGCGCGTGGTGGTGACCGGCGCGGTGCTCGACGACCTGACCGGACTGCCCAGAACGGCCGTGTACACCGCGGTGAACGGTGAACTCCGCGCGGTGTCCGCCGGGCGCGGGTCGGCGCGAGGGGCCCGGTTTTCCCCGGACGGCAGCCGGCTCGCGTTCCTCGCCGACCGCCGCGAGCCCGGCGTTTCCCAGCTGCACCTGCTCCCGGACGGCGGGCTCGGCGAGGCGCGGCCCGCACCCGAGGTGCCCGGCACCGTCGAGTACGCGCACTGGTCCCCGGACGGCACCGCGATCCTGCTCGGCGTTGCCGGGCTCGGCGCGGAGCTGTCCGGCGGCCAGGGCTCGGGCACGAACAGCAAGCGGAAGACGGAGAAGCCGTCGTGGTTCCCGGTGGTCGAAGACGGGACCGACGCCGGGGCCTGGCGCAGCCTCTGGGTTTACACACCGGCCACCGACACGCTGAAGCGCCTTTCGCCGGAGGGCTTGAACTGCTGGGAAGCCGGCTGGTGCGGGCCGGACCAGGTCGTCGTGATCTCGTCCGAGGAGCCGGGGGAGGACGCCTGGTACACCGCGCGCCTGCGGCTGATCCGCGCCGACGGCGGGGTGCGTGAGCTGCTGAGCAGCACGGTCCAGCTCGGCCTGCCGGCGGGCTCGCCGGACGGCGCCCAGGTGGCGGTGGTCGAAGCCGTGTGCAGCGACCGCTGGCTGGTGGCCGGCGACCTGCTGCTGATCGACCCGGCCACCGGCGAGGTGCAGCGAATCGACACCGGCGGCACCGACGTCACCCAGGTCGAATGGCTGGACGCGGATCGGCTCGGCTACCTCGGGCAGCGGCGGCTCGACTCGGTCGCCGGGATCGTCGCGGACGGCAAGGCGCGCGAGGTGTTCACCACCGAATTGTCTTGCAGCGGCGGCAGTTTCTACGCCCACGGCGCGTTCACTTCGGACGGCCGGGTGCTGACCGTGCAGGATTCCTACGAGCTGCCGCCGCAGCTGGTGCTCGAGGGCGAGAGCGGTCGCGAGGTGCTCGCGTCGGTGGCGCATCCGGGCACCGGTTACCTGAACTCGGTCGGTGGCCGGGCCGAGACGGTCACCTGGACCGCGCCGGACGGGCTGGAGATCGACGGGATCCTGTGCCGCCCGACCGGCGACGGGCCGTTCCCGCTGGTGGTCAACATCCACGGCGGGCCGATCTGGTCGTTCCAGAACTCCTGGTCGATGCGCTACCCCTGGGTGCCGCTGCTGGTCGTGCAGGGCTACGCGGTGCTGAGCCCCAATCCCCGCGGCAGCAGCGGCCGGGGCCAGGAGTTCGCCGGCCACGTCGTCGGCGACATGGGCGGCGCCGACACCCACGACTACCTGTCCGGCATCGACGCGCTGGTCGAGCGCGGCGTGGTGGACGGCGCGCGGGTCGGGCTGATCGGCGGCAGTTACGGCGGGTTCATGTCGTCCTGGCTGGTCACCCAGGACTCCCGGTTCGCCGCCGCGGTGCCGATGTCGCCGGTCACCGACTGGTACAGCCAGGGCTTCACCAGCAACATTTCGGCCTGGGGCAACCGTTTCCTCGACGCCGACCCGGAAACCGCAGGCAGCCGGGCGCACACGCGCAGCCCGGTGCTCCACGCGAGCAAGGTCCGCACCCCTTGCCTGAACGTGGCCGGCGCGCTCGACCGCTGCACGCCGCCGGGCCAGGCCCGGGAGTTCCACCAGGCCCTGCTCGCCCACGGCGTGTGCCCTCGGTGCTGGTGATCTACCCGGAGGAAGGCCACGGCGTGCGCGCGTATCCCGCGCAGATCGACTTCCTCACGCGGGTCCTCCAATGGTTCGACCGGTATCTGCTGGCCGGCTGAAGCCCGGCCGGCCGCGACAGTCCCCCGCGACCGGCCGTCCGGTTCGGTTCAGAACCCGTCGGCGACACCCTCCCGGCGTGGCCCGGTGCAGGTGCTCAGGCTGCCGTCCTTGGCGCGCCAGGCCATTTGGTAGGTGCCCATGTGGTAGTCGTACTCGGGCAGCGGGTTGGTGAGCACGCCCAGCTTGGCCAGCCCGGCGGGCACCCCGGCGGCGACCCGGGATTCGACGGAGATCGTGTGGTCGTCCTCGTACGGCAGGCAGCGCGGGGCGTCGTCGGCGGCGTACGGGTCCATGCCGAAGTCGAGGATGTTCGACAGCACCTGCGGCACGGTGCAGTGCACATTGCCCGGTGAGCCCAGCGAAAGCCACGGTTTGCCGTCTCGCAGGACCATCGTGTTGGACAGGATGGAGCGCATCCGCCCGCCGCCGGTTACCCAGCCCTCGATCGGCGAGGCGAGGCTGTTCATCCAGTGGCTGCCGACCATCGGCACGCCGCCGACGACCTCGCCGGGGATGCCGCCGCTCTGCAGGGTGTTCATCATCTGCACCCAGTTGCCCTGCTCGTCGACGATTGCCAATTCGCAGCTGCCGGCCGGCTGCTTCGACGCTCCCGTCGCGGCCATCGCGGGGACGCCGCGGGTCAGCTTGACGTGCTCGGTGAGGTCGACGCGGGCCTTGGCGTTGCGCAGGATGTCCGCGAAGCCCTTGATCAACGCGGGCGAGGTGAGCGGGCCGGTGGTGTCGCCGAAGAGGTCGGGATCGTTGAGCAGCCCGGTTTCGTGCGCCGCGCGGCGCAGGGCGTGCGCGAGGTAGTACAGCGCCTCGGCGTTCTCCGACCAGTGGCCGATCGAGGTGATGCCGAGTTCGTCGAGGATGCCCAGCACGATCTGGCAGTAGATGCCCTGGCGTTCCGGCGCGGACTGCTGCACGATCGTCGTGCCCTTGTGCTCCCAGCGGTGCCCGGCGGTCCACCGCGGCGGAATCGCGGTGAGGTGCTCCAGCTTCACCGGCCAGCCGAGTTCGTTGCCGCGCGTGACGAAGTCCTGCGCCCACTTGCCGGTGAGGAAATAGTCAGGGCCGTCCGCGGCGAGGTTCCGCAGGGTTTCGGCCAGTTCCGGCTGCGCCCAGCGGTCGCCGGCCTGCGGCAGGTGCCCGCCCGGGGTGAAGTGCTTGCGCCCGGATTCGGTGTAGAGGAAGAAGTCCACGGTCTGCGCCAGCACCAGGTGCTCGAACGAGGTGACCTCGTGCCCTTCCTCGGCCCAGTGGACCGCGGGTTCGCACAGCCGCTCCCACGGCAGCGTGGCGTACCGCTCGTAGAGGGCCTTCATCCCGGGCATGAACCCGGGTGTGACTGCGCGCGGGCTGCCGGGCACGGCCGCGTACAGCCCCTTCCCGGCTGGGACCGGCGCGAACGGCGCGAGCCCGGGCACGATCCGGCCCATGCTGTTCAGCTCGGTCACTTCGCCGGTTTTCGCGTCGTGCACCAGCGCGGTGACGGTGCCGGTGTGGTTGGTCATGTCCTGCTGGACGACCGCCTGCACCAGCGAGCCGGCGATGGCCGCGTCGACCGCGTTCCCACCCGCGCGCATCGTGTCCAGCATGGTCTCGGTGACGATCCGGTGCTGGCTGGACGCCACGGCCCGCTTGCCGGTCACGGTTTCCTTCGGCCCGACCCGGCCCGGCCGGGCTGCAATGGTGCCGGTCATGTTCCTCCTCGGTACGACGAATGACGGACGGTCTCCAGCATTCGCCTGGCCATGGTCGCGGTCTGTGGCCGAGTGTCGCGAATTGGCTGTGGCCGCAGCGACGATCGTCAAGACTGAGGCTCCCGACGAGAGGAGTGACCGTGGTGGACGACGCCCCGGAGGGGGAGCGTTATCCGGTGCCGGACGGGCAGCTGCTGCTGCACCGCGCCGGCACGGGCGGCCCGGCGGTGGTGTTCCTGGCCGGCGGCGGGATGTACGGCCTGCACTACTGGAACCTGCACCAGCAGGTCGCCGAGTTCACCACGAGCGTGGTGTACGACCGCCTCGGCACCGGCTGGAGCGACCCGGTGCCGCTCCCGCGCACCGGCACCCAGGTCACCGATGACCTGCGGGAACTGCTGCGCGCCGCCGACGTGCCCGGCCCTGTGGTCATGGTCGGGCATTCGCTGGGCGGGCTGTACGCGCGCCACTACGCCAAGCGGTTTCCCGGCGCGGTGGCCGGGTTGGTGCTGCTCGACCCCACGCACGAGAACCTGCCCGCCTACCTGCCCGAGGAAGAGGCCCGGCGGCTCGAGGAGCTGAACCCCGCCGACCTGTTCCCGGCGGACCGGATCGACGCGACGCGGGAGCTGTACCGGAAGGTCTTCGGGCGCGCGTTCGCCGATTGGCCGGCTTGGCTCCGCGACGCGCTGCTGGACCGGAACCTGAGCCCGGGCGGCTTCCGCCGCGGGCTGCTGGAAGCGTCGAACCTCTGGGCCCTGTTCACCGAAGTCCGCGACGCCGGGCCGGATCCCGACGTGCCGACGATCATCCTGACCGCGATGGGCGCCGACGCGTTTGCCGAGGAGCTGACGCCGCCGGGGATGGCCGAGCGGAACGAGCGCAAGAACCGGATGTACGAAGACGTCGTCACCGCGTTGGCACAGGGCGAAAACCGCCGGATCGAGGACGCCGGGCACTCCGGTCTCGCCTGGGTCCGGCCGGACGCCGTCCTGCAGGCGATCCACGACGTCCTCGGGCGCTGACCCGGCTACAGATGTCGCGTCACGCCGATCGCGGACTTGACGGTTGCAGGCTGTTCCCGCGGCCCCGGCGAACGACACTGGGGTCGTCCGTGAGTGCACGGGGATCGCAGGGAGGACGGTGGCCATGAGCGCGGATGCCGTGGTGGTGGGCGCGGGGGTGATCGGCTCGTCGATCGCGCTGGAGCTGGCCCGGGCCGGGCGCCGGGTGGTGGTGCTGGACCGCGCGGGCGGGGCCGGGCTGGGCTCGACGAGCGCGTCGAGTGCCGTGGTGCGGTACAACTTCTCCACCCTCGCCGGGGTGACGGCCGCGTGGGAGGCACACTTCTGCTGGTCGGCCTGGCGCGAGCACCTCGGCCACGACGTCGGCGACCTGGCGCGGTTCGAACGCAGCGGCCTGGTCATGCTCGACGTGGACGCGGCCCCGCGCACCGGCTGGCTGCCGCTGTTCGAGCAGGTCGGCGTGCCGTACGAGGAATGGGACAGCGCGACGCTCGCCGAGCGGGTGCCGGGCCTGGACCCGGGCCGGTACTGGCCGCCCCGCCGGATCGACGACGACCGGTTCTGGGCCGACGCGCCCGGCACACTCGGCGGGGTCTACACCCCCGATGCCGGTTACGTCACCGATCCGCAGCTGGCGGCGCAGAACCTGGCCGCCGCCGCGGCCGCGGAAGGCGCCGAATTCCGGTTCCGCAGCACGGTGACGGCGATCGAATCCACCGGTGGCCGGGTCAGCACCGTCGTGCTCGCCGACGGTTCGAGGATCTCCGCGCCGGTGGTGGTCAACGCCGCGGGCCCGTGGTCCGGCAAGCTGAACGCGCTGGCCGGGGTCGGCGCCGACTTCACCGTCGGGGTGCGGCCGCTGCGGCAGGAGGTCGCGCACGTCCTCGCGCCGGAGGGCTATCACCCGGCCGGCGGCGTCGGGCCCTCGGTCGCCGACGTCGACCTGGGCACGTACTTCCGCGGCGAGGTCGGCGGCGGGCTGCTGATCGGCGGCACCGAGCCGGAATGCGACCCGCTCCAGTGGCTCGACGACCCCGACGACGCGAACCCCAACCCGACCATGGCGGTGTTCGAAGCGCAGGTGACGCGGGCGGCGCGGCGGCTGCCCGGGCTGCGCGTGCCGAACCGGGCCCGGGGCGTGGTGGGGGTCTACGACGTCGCCGACGACTGGACCCCGATCTACGACCGCACCGGGCTGCCCGGGTTCTACGTCGCGATCGGCACCAGCGGCAACCAGTTCAAGAACGCCCCCGTGGTCGGGCGGCTGATGACGGCCCTGATCGACCAGGTCGAGGCCGGAGCCGACCACGACGCGGAACCCGTGCAGTACAAGGGGGTCCACACCGGCCTGGCCGTCGACCTCGGTGCCTTCTCCCGCAAGCGCGACCGCAACAGCGGCAGCTCCGGCACGGTGATGGGCTGAAATCCTCTACTGTGGACCGCAGGCAGCAGCCGAGCGGAAAGGGATGCCATGGCCGAGGGCGATCTCCAGTCCATTGTGGATGAGCTCGCGGAGCGCCTGCGCCGTTCGGTGGCGATCGACGACCCGTCGATCCGGCTGCTCGCGGCCAGCCGGCACTTCGGCGACGAGGACGCGCTGCGGGTGAGCTCGGTGATCAACCGGGCGGTCGAGTCCGCGGTCACCGACCGGATCTTCGCGCTGGGCATCGCCCGCTGGACCGCGCCGGGCGTGGTCGACGTCGAGGGGGCGCGGCCGCGGCTGTGCGCGCCGATCCGCTGCAACGGCATGCTGCTGGGCTACCTGTGGCTGATCGACAAGGACGGCACCTTCACCGAGGCCGAGCTGACCGCCGCGGCGGAAGCGGCGGCCACGGCGGGCACCATGCTGTACCGCCGGCTGTTGCTCCACGAACGCTCGAAGGCCCGGCAGGAAGGCATCCTGCGCGAGCTGGTCTCACCCGACACCGCCGTGCGCACGCAGGCGATCGAGGATCTGCGGGCCGAGCAGCTCTTCGGCGACGATTTCACGCAGTTCACCGTGCTCGCCGCGCACTGCCGGATCACCCACACGACGTCGGCGCCGCAGCAGGTCGCCTTCGAGGCCGCGATCGAGGACGGGGTGGGCGCCGTCGCCGACGACGTCGCGCTGATGGTGGCGAACCGCTCGCGCGCCTGGCTCCTGCTGGTCCAGCACCAGCCGCCGTCGAGGGCGCTGGTCGAGAGCGTGGCCGAGCGGATCACCGCCCGGTTCCGCGGCCTCACCGACGACAGCGCGCGGCTCGTGTTCGGCCTCGGCGGCACCGTCACCAGGCTGGACGCCGTCGTCACCTCCTACCAGCAGGCCGGGCTGGCCGCCCACGCCGCGCTGCTGCTGCCCAGCATCGGCGAGCTCGCCCGCTGGGGTGAGCTGGGCCCGTACGAACTGCTGCTGAAACTCCCGCTGGACGACCTGCTCGACACCTCCCCGGTGCCCGCGCTGGTGGCGCTGGAGCAGGAGGACAACCACCACGTCCTGCTCGACACCCTGACCGAGTTCTTCGACCACGGCGGCAACATCCAGCGCACCGCGGACTCCCTGCGCATCCACCGCGCCACGCTGTACCAGCGGCTCAAGCGCGTCGAGCAGATCACCGGCTGCAGCTTCGACAACGGCGACGACCGGCTGATGCTGCACCTGGGCCTCAAACTCCGCACCATCACCACCGCGTACCGCGACCACTTCGGCGGCTGAATCCCGGAGTGACACATGTCGCGGCCGTGGCCGCGTCAGCGCGACATCTACCAGTGGATCCCCGCGGGCCGGATGCCCAGAATCGAACGATCCACGATGTCGCGGAGGTGTCATGAACCAGTCCGCACCACCACCGACGGCCACTGTCGCGGCTAGCACGTCACGACGGACCGTGCTGCTCGCTTCTTCGGTCGGGAACTTCGTCGAATGGTTCGACTTCACCCTGTACGGCTACACCGCCGCCGCGATCGCCGCGGCGTTTTTCCCTGCCGGCAACAAGATCAGCGGATTGATCGGCGCGTTCGCGGTGTACGGCGTCGCGTTTGTCGCCCGGCCGCTGGGTGCTTTGGTGTTCGGCCGGATCGGGGACCGGCGGGGCCGCCGCACCTCGCTGGGCGTCTCGATCGTGCTGATGGGGGCGGCCACCGCCGCGATCGGGCTGCTGCCCGGCTGGTCCCAGATCGGCGTGGCCGCGCCGGTCCTGCTGCTGCTTTGCCGTCTGCTGCAAGGGTTTTCTGCCGGCGGCGAGTACACCGGCGCGATGGCGTTCAGCATCGAGCACGCGCCGGACGACCGGCGGGCCTGGTACCTGGCGCTGGTCGGCTCGTCGACCTGGCTGGGCGCCATCGGCGCGACCGGCGTGGTGCTGCTCTTCCAATCGATCACCGGCGACGGTTTCGCGAACGGCGGCTGGCGCGGACCGTTCCTGATCGGCGGCGTGATCGCGTTGACCGGCCTGGTGTTGCGGCTGCGGGTGGACGAAACCCCGGTGTTCAAGGCCATGCAGGCACACCAGGCGGACGGTCCGCCGGCCCGCCCGTTCCGCGAACTACTGCGCGGGCACTGGCGGAAGCTGCTGATCCTGTTCGCCTACTTCGCCGTGCTCGGCCTGTTCACCCACAGCTTCCTCGGCTACATGCCGACCTACCTCGCCGAAGCGGGCGGCTTCTCCGCGTCCACGGTGCTGTGGCTGGTGACGGCGGCGAACATCCTGACCATCCCGGCCGGCCTGGTGCTGGCGGTGCTGGCCGACCGGCACGGGCGCCGGATCCAGCTGCGCCTCGGCGCGATCGCGGCCATCGTGCTGGTGGTCCCGGCCTACCTGCTGATCGGCACCGGGAACCTCGTCGCGGTGGTGCTGGCCCTGCTGGTGCTCCTGCTCGCGGTGAGCCTGCTGAGCGCGGGCGCGATCTCGGTGCTGGAGCTGTATCCGACCAACGTCCGGTTCAGCGGAATGGCCCTGCCGTACAACTTCGCGTACGCGATCTTCGGCGGCACGGCCCCGCTGATCAGCCAGGTGCTGGTCGACGGGACCGGCAGCCTGCTCGCCCCGGCGGTCTACGCCGCTGTGGTGGCCGTGCTCGCCTTGCCGCTGCTGCTGCGGATTCCCGAGACGAACGGCGCGAACCTGCTCCGCTGACCCTGTGTCCACCCCTTCAGGAGGAAAATCGATGACTGCGTTGACGCATGCCGCGGACGAGGCCTGGGCCCATGTGGTGGCGACCCAGCCGTACTACACGCTTCGCAGCGACCTTCCGGTCGAACGGCTGCCGCACGGGTCGCTCGAGGAGGCACAACGGGAGGCGGCCGTGGGCCGGTCGATCCGGGCGCGGCTGGACGCAGTCGACCCGGCCGGGCTGACTGCGGACGACCGGAACACCTTCGCGCTGCTGGAACATCTGAGCGCGGACTGGAGCGCGGCCGAGGACAGCTGGTGGTGGCGGTTCCCGGTGGCGCCCTACCAGGCGTATGAGCTGGCGCGGCACGGAAATCAGGTGCTGCGGGCCTCCGCCCCGGCCGACGTCGACCGTTATCTCTCGCTGGCGTCCGATGTCGGCGCATGGGCCCGTGTTGCGCGGGAAAAGCTGGCCGCCCAAGGCAAACGCGGCTGGGGTGTGCCGAGCGCGGCGCTCGACGGGTTCATCGCCACGGCGCGCGGGCATCGCGACAGCGCCGCGTCCTGGCTCCAGCCGGAGGATCTGCACCGGCTGGGCGTGGCCGATCGGGGGCGGCTGGCCGACGGCGTCGAAAAGATCCTCGCCGACGAGATCCTGCCCGCGTTCGACGCGCTGCTCGAATACCTGAGCGGACCGTTGGAGACGACCGACCGGGTGGGCCTGGCCCAGTATCCCGGCGGGGAGGCGGCGTACCGGCAGCTGGTCGCCAGTTATGCGACGTTCGCCATCACCCCCGAGGAGGTGCACCAGCTCGGGCTCGAACAGGTGGCGCACCTGGGCGAGCAGATGGCGCAGGTGCGCGTGGAAGCGGGATTCGACGGCGGCGAGCCCGAATACCGGCGGGTCCTCGAAGTGGACCCGCGCTTCCACGCCTCGGCACCCGGTGACGTCGAAGCTGTCTACCGACGGCATCTGCGGGCCGTGGAACCGGTTGTCGACCGGTGGTTCCGGGTGCTGCCGCGGGCGCCGTACGAGGTCGAACGGCTCGATCCGGCCCTCGAAGCCGGGATGTCGTTCGGGTATTACGAGCCGCCGTCCCGGCAGAGCCCGAGCGGCCGGTACCGGTACAACGGGTCCGGTTTGGACACTCGTTCGCAGATCAACGCCGCGGCCCTGATCATGCACGAACTCGTGCCGGGGCACCATTTCCACCTCGCCCGCCAGTCCGAGGACACCAGCCTGCACCCGCTCCGCGGCCAGTTCGCGCCGATGGCCCTCGGGGCTTACACCGAGGGCTGGGGCGAATACGCGGCGTCGCTCGGGTTCGAGATGGGGGTGTACGCGGACGCGTGGGATCGGTATGGGGCGTATCAGCATCAGCGGATGGTCGCCCAGCGGCTGGTGGTGGACACCGGGCTGAACCTGTACGGCTGGTCGGTGGAGCGGGCCGCCGAGTACATGGCCGGCATGACCATGGAGTCGCCGCGGCAGATCCGCACCGAGATCCTGCGGTACGCGACCGACCTGCCCGGCCAGGCCCTGGGCTACCGGCTCGGCTGGGGCAAGCTGTGGCAGCTGCGCTCGCGGGCCGAGGCCGCGCTGGGCGCCGCCTTCGACGTCCGCGACTTCCACGAACTCGTGCTCGGCGCCGGCGCGCTGCCGTTGACCGCGGTCGAGGCCAACGTGGAGCGCTGGATCACATCGTACGACTTACATAAACTATGAAAGTCATATAACATCGACCCGTGTGAGGCCGCCCGGCTTCGACGACGGGAGAAAGATCGTGGACGAGAACACCTACCGGAACCGGACGAACACCATCAACAAGGTGGTGGTCGGGCTGCAGCGCGTCGGCATCGCGTTCGGCCCGATGCAGCTGCTGACCGTGAAGGGCCGCCGCAGCGGCCGGATGCTCACCTTCCCCATCGCGGTGAACAAACTGCGCGGCGGCCGGTACATCTTCCAGGCGTTCCCGAAGGCCTCTTGGGTGGCCAACGCCCGCGCGGCGGACACCGTCACGCTGACCCGCGGCCGCAAGGCCTCGACGGCCCGCCTGACCGAGGTCCCGGTCGCCGAGCGCGGCCCGTTGCTGCGCGAGCTGGTGGCTGGAAGCCCGTCCAGCGTCGGCAACCGCTTCGTGACGACGGGCCTGGCCGAGGCTCCGACGCCGGACGGTGTCGCCGCTGCGGCTCAGCGGATCGCGGTGTTCCGCGTTGATCCCGCATGACCGCCGTGCGCACGGCGGCGGCGGTTCGGGTGCCTCGCTCTCGGCGTGCTCACCCCCGCCATTCGCCGATGCCCTGCCAGAACAGGGGGATGACGGCCTCGATCAACTGGAACTCGCTCACCCGTTCCGCCTGCGCGATCGTCTCCGTCATCAGCCGGACGCCGCCCTCGCGATTGAGCTGGTGGCCGATCTTGCGGATTTCGAGGACGCGTGCGAGCCAGTCCGGCGGGGACTCCCAGCCGGTCACCGCGCCGGCGATGATCGCGTCGAGCTGACGCCAGTCCGACGCCAGCGCCTTCTGCTCGTCGGGGAGGCTGCCGAAGTGCCGCTGGTTGGCGTCCATCAGCGAAGCGAGGCGGGCCGAGACCTGCGCTCGCCGCTCTTCGTCCGCCGAATGGTCCGGCGCCGCGCTGCCGCTGGTGGACAGCGGGCTGGTGGGCTGTGGTGAATCGTCGATCAAGTACATGGTGATATTCGAAGAATCGACCAGATTCCTCGCCCGGCAGTTCGGGCAGCGGGTCAGGGTCTTGTCCTGGTAGCGGACCCCGTCGATCCACCGGTGCTCGCAGCGCCCGCAGCCCACCCAGACCAGGAAGTTGTTGTGCTTGCCCCGCATGGTCGACTGGACCGCGCTCGACGGGCCGGCGATCGAGCCCGCGGGCACCCGGCAGTCCGCGGAATCGGCCTCCAGCTGCCAGGGTCGCAGGTTCTCCAGGTAAAGCCCCTCGATGTCGACGCCCCACACCCCGTCCGGGGTTTCCACCACGACGTAGTACAGCTCGCGGTCGACGAATTCGCCCGCCAGGAATTCCTTCGCCCGTTCCTCATCCGGCCCGCGCAACGTCAGGTAGCTGGCTTGCCCGTTGAATTCCACGCCCGCCACGGTCAGGCCGAACTCGGCGACTTTCCGTTTCCAGGCCGCCATCGCCGCGTCGCTGGAGAAGGTGACCGAGCGTCCGTCAGGGCTCGGCCTCGGCGTGGAAGGAGTTGCCGGGTCAGGCGGTTTCACCGGTGCTGCGGGTGGTTTGGCTGCTGGTGTATTCCGCGCGGACCGCTTGAAAAACCCCATCGCCGGAGGGTACCGCCCGTGTCCGTGACCACGCCACCGAATGATCCCGGCAAGCACAACCCGGAAGGCGGTACCGCTCAGGCGCCCGAGTGCAGGTAAGCCGCCCAACGGCTGGGGAGCGCGGGTTTCCCGGCGCGCATCGTGCGCACCGCGTGGTGCAACGCCGGCGCCGCGGCGTCCGGATCGGGTGGCTTGGTGCCGCCGGAGGTCAGCGCTTCGTAAAACGCCCGGGCGGCCTTCAGTGCGGCCTGGTCGTTGATGGGCCAGAGCGTGCCGACGACGTTGCGATAGCCGGCCAGCTGAAAGGCCGCGGTCAGGTGAGTGGCTTCGTCCGCTTGTTCCTGATTCGTCTCGGTGGTGCTGCAGGCGGACAGATACGCCAACTGGGCGCCATTCAGCTTCAGCCGGGTGATGGCGTGCAGCGTCAACGGGTCGGTGGTGTGGTCGGGCAGCAGCAACCGGCTGGCGGACGGGTTGTTCAGGTCGGCGTAACCGTGGCAAGCGAAATGGACGATTCCGTGCTCGCGCAACAACTCGACCACGTTTTCACGGCGCACGGGAGCGTCGGCCGCCGGACGGATCGTCGCCGTGGGAATGAATTCGCGGAAGAGGTCAGCTTCTTCGGCCGCCCCGGTGAGCGGCGGGCTTTCCGGCGCCTCCGGCACGCTGACGACCAGTGCGGACGTCGTTTCCGGGCCGGGACGGCGGGCGTACGCCAGCGCGCGAATGCTGGGCGTGTAGGAACTCACGACCCGATCGAGCAGCGAATCGGTGCCCTCCGCCGAACCGTGGCGCCCCGCGGCGTGGAGGGGCAGCATGGTGACCACGCCGACTGGGCACCACCAAACTCGGGGCCAGGGCTTGTCGGGCGCCGGCGGTTCGGTGTACTCGAGCCGCCGCAGCACGGGCTCGGTGATGTTTTCCCAGATCCAAGCCAGGATCTCGAGCATCCGCGGCTGAGCCTCGCGCCGTGCGCGCGAAGGCTGGTTCAGGTCGAGCGCAACACTGCGTGCCTGGCGGAAAACCTCCGCCTTGTCGAGGACGGAATCCCTCGTGACCGCCGGGGGAAGCTCCTCGACGTGCACCGGGTCGGCGGGATCGTTCCGGACGATCAGGGCATACGCGCGCGATTCGTCGGCCACCACCGAGACGATCGGGCCTTTGTTTGCGTGCCGGCAAAGCTCGGTGATCGGCGTCGGCCGTTGGAAGCCGGTCAGATCGGGATGCTGCCGAATCCGTTCGAGCAGGTCATCCCACTGCCGGCTGAGGGCCTCGCGGCGCGCGGCGAGTTCGCGTGAAGGCGGTTCGCCGAACGAAGCCGCCGCGATCTCGTGATCGGCGTCGTTGATCCGGTCGCGCAGCTCCTCGAACTCCGGCAGGAGGCCGGGTGCGGCCCGCCTCAGCTCGGCGGCGTCCTCGCGCGTGTCCAGGGTTCCGGAGAACACGATCCCGCGCGTCTGCTCCAGCAGTTCGACCGCGTATCCGGGCCGGCCGGCGGCGATGGCGGCCGCGGCGGCGGTCGCGGGCAGCCGGTGCGCGGCACTGACCCGGTGCTCCCGATCGGCGCGGTCCACATCCCGGAAACCCAGCTGTGGCAGCAATTCCGTGGCGAGCCCGACCAGCTCCACCGCGTGCCGGACGCGGCCGAGCCGAAGATCCGCGCTCGCGGCTCGCTGGGCCGCGGCGATGCGCCGGCCCGCCGACGTGCCGGTCATTTTCGCGAGCGCGGAATTGACCCGGGTGTATTCGCGCAGCGCGGAACTGTCCCGGGTCCGGGCGTAAAACAGGCTGAGCACGTCGCCGAGGCCGAACAGGATGGCGGCGCGATCGGGGTGGTTCGGCGCGGTGCTCTTCACGGCCTGTCTCGCGAACTCGACCGAGTCCCGCAGGTCTTCGACCCTGTTCTCGCGCCGGCTCAGGAAAACCTCGCGCAGGGCGCCGCTGAGATACGCCAGGTACCGCCCTCGGTCTGGGTGGTCCGCGGGCGCGGTGCCGGCCAGATCACGGGCCACCGCCACGATCCGGTCCAGCAGCGGGGGATCCGCCGACTTCGCGTACTGCACGGTCAACGCGCGGTGGAGCACGTTCACCCGCGCCAGGTAATCCGGATGGAACGGCGAGGTCGCGTTCGCCGCCTTCCCCGCCTCCCGGACGGCCTCGTCCAGCGTCAGGCCGTTACCGGTCCGCGCGGCCAGATTCGTCAACGAGGCGGCCAGGATGGACTGGATCTCCGCCCAGTCCGGCTCGGTTTCCCGAACCTCTTCCGCCGCAGCGCGTGCGAGGCCCACCGCTTCGCGCGCCATCGCCAGGTCGCTTGTTCTTTCCGACAGCATCCGCAGCTCGTCGGCCAGGTTTGCCTTGGCCCGCGCGCTGTCCTCGCGGACGGCGGAACGAGCGACGTCGACCGCCTCCCGCAGCGCCTGGACATCCCCGGTCAGCTCGTACTTCCGTTTCAGGACAAGGGACAGCAGCTGTGGCCGAGCGTCGCGCGGGTTCGCCGGCTCCCGCAGGATGCGCACGGCTTCGTCCAGCGCCGCCGGCTCACCCTCGCGTCCGGCCAGCAGCCACAACAGCGACGCGAGATCGGCCCGGTACGAGTCGCGGAGTGGATCGTCCGGCCGGACCGCCGCGACGGCTGAACGAGCGGTGGCGACCGCGTCGCGCAACGTCGGCAGGTCGTCGGTTTGGTCGAATTCCCTTCGGAAGGCGGCGGCCAGCTCGGCCAATCCGGCGGCAGCATCACTGTCGGGGGCCGGTTCGCCCGGCAACGGACGCGACCACCGCACCGCCTGCTCGAGCCTTCGCGGGTCGAGATCGGTGGTGTTCTCGAACAGCAGCAGCAAGAGCTGACGGAGTTCCCCCACGTAACGGCTGTACTCGGGACGGTCCGCGGCGGTGAGTGCGACCGCGGTCCGGCCGGTCGTGACGGCTTCGCGCAGCGCCTGGATTTCCCCTGTCCGAGTGAAGAACCGCAGCAATGCCCCGGTCAGCTCGGCCAGCCGCGCCGCCCGTTCCGGATGGGCCTGGGACGTCCCCTCGAGCTGCCACCGGAGGTACATGACCCGCGTGCGCAGCTTCTCTTCGGTTGCGTCCATCAGTCCCAGAATCGTGCGAGGATCACGGCATGCCGGATCTTACGCCCCAGCTGCGCCGCGTCGGCGTGCTTTGCGCAGGCCTCGAGTCGGATCCCGGTCTGAGAGCCGAGATCGAAAGCGGGGGATTCCCCGGCCGCGGCTGGGCGGAATTGGCCGACGCGATCCGCGCCGGCGCACCTCGAGAGCTGGCGGCGCTGCTCGACGCGATCGACGAGGCCGCGGGAGAAACGGGTCTGGACGGGGTCACGGACCCGACCCGCGAATTCCGGCCGCTGCCGGACGGCGGGCCGGGAGTCCGGACCGTCACCGGCTGGCGCTGCCCGCAGCCCCACCGCTGCGGCCGCGTCGAGCTGGAGGGCTCGCCGCAGTGCGCGGTCACCGGCGACGCGCTGGCCTGGATTTCGGTGGACAGCCGGTGACCGGCTTCCTCGAGCAGCTCAGCGTCAAGATCGTCGACCGGTGGCTGGCGAGCCTGCTGGTCCCCGGGCTGCTTTGGCTGTGCTGCGCGGTGCTGGCCGTACGGCTGGGCTGGGCGCACGCGGTCGACCTGGGCGCGGTGGAGTCCCTGGTACGGGAGCTGGCCGGCGCGCGTTCGGCCGGGCAGGCCCTGCTGCTGGTGGCGGGCGCGCTCTTCGGCAGCGCGGTCGCGGGGCTGACGGCCATCGGCCTGGCCACCGCGTTGCGGCGCGCCTGGTCGTGGCCGGGCCAGCGGGTTCCGGTCAAATGGCTCCGGCAGTTGCGCGCCCGCAGGTGGAACGCGGCTCAGGGCGTCGCCACGCAGCGCCGGATCGACGTGCTGAAGTCGGTCGACGAGTCGGCCACCACGGCCGGGCCGGAGTACCGCGACGCGATGGCCCGGCGGGACGCGATCAGCCTCGAGCCGCCGGAGCGGCCGACCTGGATCGGTGATCGCTGGTCCGCCGCCGGGCTCCGGATCCACCGGGCGTACGGCCTGGACCTGACCGCAGTTTGGCCGAGGCTGTGGCTGGTGGCGCCGGAGTCGGCGAGAAACGATCTCGCCGTCGCGCAGACCGCTTACCAGAAATCGAGTGTCACGGTCGCCTGGGCGATTCTCTACGGTCTGGCTGGGCTTTTCTGGGGCCCGGCGCTGCTCATCGCGTTCTGCCTCGCGGTGATCGGCGTCCTGCGGGCCCGGCAGGCGACCGGGAACCTGTGCGAACTCGTGGAATCGGCCTGCGACCTGTACGGCCCGGCGCTGGCCGAGCAGCTGAAAGTGTCGTGCCCGGACCAGCTGACTCCGACGATCGGTGGCGAGATCTCCGCTCTGCTGCGGAAAAAGGACTTCCCCGGCTGAGGCGGCTCAGCTCAGCCAGTCGCCGATGCCGCCCCAGTACTGTTCGACCGTCCGGGCCGCGACCCGGTGGCCCACGCCCAGTTCCATGATCCGCTGATGCGTTTCCTGCAGTGCGCGCATGCCGCCCGCGCGATAGCGCTCGTGGCCGATCGCCCGCATTTCGACGGCGTCCCGCACCCAGTCCGCCAGCGGGCTGGGCGAGGAGATCAGGGAGTCCAGGAAACCCTTGTCGTGGAGGAGGTTCTTCTGCTCCTGGGTGAGGTACGAATAGCGCCGGTCCAGTGATTCCGCCGCGTTGGCCAGCCGGCGGGCGAGCCGGACGTCCTCGCTCTCGCGCGAATCGACCGAATCGGGCAGCTGCGGTTCGTTCGCCGCCAGCGTGAGTTTCCGGACCACCTCCGGTGAGCGCAGGGTCTGCCCGCATTCCCGGCACCAGATGGTCGCCGGCAGGGTGATGAACTGGCCGCAGGCGGAGTCGGGGCACATCGTGGTGATCGTGCCGCCGGGTGTGGCGTTGTCCAGGGTCAGGAAGACATTGGTCCCGCAGCGCGGGCAATCGAGCGAGAACGCCCGGTCGGCGCCGGGCATCTGCTGGCTGCAGCCGGCGCAGGCGCCGGGGGAGGGCGCGAAGACCCCGCCGTTGGCGGAGAACCGGTCTTCCAGCTCCTCGTTGACCTCCGGCACCAGCCACTGACAGGTTTCGCACACCAGACCGGCGTCGAACGCGAAGGAAAGCGCTTCGCACGAGGAGCACCGCACGAGCAGTTCCCCGCTGCGACGGATCTCCTGGACGAGACCGGGAATCGCCGTCGAACGTACTTCCTGGAAACAAGCCGGGCAGGTCGGGCGCACGGCCTGGCAGTCAGCGCCGCTGTGCACCGCCTGACAGGTTCCGGCGTGCCCACACGCGGCGTCGTGCGGGGCGTGCGGGCAATCCGTCCGGACGCGGGGTTTCGCTTTTTCCTCGTTCTGTACCTGCTGCTGGATCTCCTCCGCGGTCACAACGGCGCCGTCGCCGTGCACCATGCAGCAGATTTCGTTGCTGTAGAGGCGTTCGTTGATCCGGCTGCCTTTCCAGAACGCGATCCTGAGCTTGAGGCCCATCCTCCGGAAACTCTCCATCGCGGACATCGCCGCGTCGGTCAAGCCTTCCTCGGTCGCCTCCAGTACCCCAAAAGTGCCGCTCAACGGCGCGCCGGTGCGGGGTTCCCGCAGCGTGGCCCAGTTGCCGCCGCCTTGAGGGAGCACCTGAATCAGGTAGGTGTACGCAGGCATGCGGGCAGGGTACCGATCGGGAGCCCGTCACCGGGGCGGTTTCGGTCAGCCGGACGTCGAGCGCAGTACCGCGCCCAGCCGTTGTGCTAGTTCGCGAGCCTGCGGCTGGGTCAGTTTCGCCGCGGTGATGCGGATTCCCGGTGACGCCGTGCTCGCCGGGGTCAGGAACGGGCCGCCGTCCCGGACCGACCAGCCGGCCTCGCGCAAAGCGGCCACCGGTGCGGCCGAACCATGTGGCGTCGGGACCCAGACGTTGAAACCGTCGGTCGGAAACGGCGTTTCCACGCCCTCCGCCGCCAGCTCGGCGCGAAGTGTGTCCACCCGTTCGGCATAAGCAAGGCGGGCCCGCGCGAACTGCCCGGCCGCCGCGTCCGATTCGAGCAGCTCGACAACAAGCTGTTGCAGCAGCCGGCTCACCCAGGTCGCGCCGGGGCGCAGCCGGGTGCCGAGCCGTTCGCTGGTGTCCGGATCGGACGCCACCACCGCGACGCGCAGGTCCGGGCCGAGGAACTTCGCCACCGACCGCACCAGCGCCCACCGCCGCGCCGTGTCCGGCGTCGCCCGGTGGTAGGGGTGACGGGAGATCGCGGAGAAGTGGTCGTCCTCGATCACCAGCACGTGCGGGTAGTGCGCCAGCACCGAGCGGATCTCCCGCGCGCGCTCGGCGGTCAGGCTGACGCCGGTGGGGCTGTGCACGCGGGGGGTGATGACCACGGCGCGGACCCCGGCGTCCAATGTGGACTTCAGGGCGCGCGGGTCCAGGCCCTCGGCGTCCACCGGCACGGGCGCGGCGCGGAAACCGTTGAGCCGCACGGTGCCCGAGCTGGCGTAGAAACACGGGTCTTCCAGCGCGACGAGGTCGCCCCGGGTCAGGTGCGCGACCAGCAGCCGCTCGACGGCGTCCACCGCGCCGTGCGTCACGGACACCTCGAACGGCGCGTCGACCTCCGGCGTGAACGTCGTGCGCGCCCACGCGGCCAGGCGCGGCTCGACGGCGAGGCTCCCGTACATCTGCGGGTGGTAGTCGAGTTTGGCCAGCGCCGCCGCGATGTCCGGCAGCAGCGACGGATCGGGGTTGCCGCTGGAGAGGTCGACCAGCTCGGTGTTCGCGGCCGCCTCCCCGTCCAGCCGGGGGAGCGAGGCGACGACCGTGCCGCGCCGGCCCCGCGTTTCGGCCACGCCGGCGGCGACGAGCATGCGGTAGGCCGCGGCCACGGTGTTGCGGTGCACCCCGAGTTCCGTGGCCAGCTCGCGGATCGGCGGGACCGCGTCACCCGGCCGCAGCCGGCCGGTGCCGACCAGGTTCCGCACGCTCTCGGAGATCTCCCCCGCCGTGGTCCCGCTGATCGGCGCGCGCTCCGCGGCCTGGTCCGTCACCGGCCCAGTATGGCACGTGACAGAACCGGCTCCGCCGCGTACGGTGATTGTCACGTGACAAACTACGAGGGAGACGCGATGCACCTGCCCAAGCAGTTCGAGGTGTCCGCGGAGGACACCGCGGCCCTGCTGAGCAAGGGCGGATTCGGCCACCTGGTCACCCCCGCCCCGGACGGCTCGCTGGAGGTGACCTCGATGCCGCTCCTCTACGACGCGGAGAGCCACTCGCTCGTCGGCCACCTGGCGCGGCCGAACCCGCAGTGGCGCTACGCCGGTGAGGCCGAGTCGGTGGCGATCATCCCGGGCGTGGACGCGTACGTGACGCCGTCGTACTACCCGAGCAAGCAGGAGACCCAGAAGGCGGTGCCGACCTGGAACTACGAGGCCCTGTACGTCCACGGCCGGCCGCACGCGCACGACGACCGCGACTGGCTGCGCGAGCACGTCACCCGGCTGACCGACAACCACGAGAGCGGCCGCCCGGCGCCGTGGCAGGTTTCCGACGCGCCGGACCGGTTCATCGCTTCGCAGCTCAAGGGAATCGTCGGGATCCAGCTGGTGATCACCCGCGTGGTGGCGAAGGCGAAGCTGAACCAGAACCGCAGCGCCGCCGACCGCAGCGGCGTCATCCGCGGGCTGGCGCAGGGCACCCCGCCGGAGCAGGAGACCGCGGCCCAGATGGTCGCCCTCGGACTGGACAACGGATGAGCAATCTGTTCACCGGGCTCAGCGCTTTCCCGTTGACGCCGATGACCGAGGAGCGGATCGACGAGACCGCGTTCACCGGCCTTGTCTCGCGCCTGCATCAGGCCACGGTGGATTCAACGACGGTGGACTCAGTCGGCGCATTGGGCTCGACCGGCAGCTACGCGTATCTCACCACCGCCGAACGTCGTCGGGTCACGGAGCTGGCGGTCCAGGCCGCCGACGGGACCCCGGTGATCATCGGTATCGGAGCGTTGCGCACCGCGGAAGTGCTGCGCCACGCGGAGAACGCCCAGAACGCCGGCGCGAGCGCGGTGCTGCTCCCGCCGATGTCGTACCAACCGCTCACCGACGACGAGGTGTACCAGCTCTACGCCGACGTGACCGCGGAGCTTTCGGTACCGCTCTGCGTCTACGACAACCCCGGCACTACGCACTTCTCGTTCAGCGACGAGCTGCACAGCCGCATCGCCGCGCTGCCGAACGTGGCCTCGATCAAGATCCCGCCGACTCCTGAGGACCCGGCTGCGGCGCGCGAGCGTATCGACCGTCTGCGCCGCGTCATCCCGGAAACGGTCACGATCGGGGTCAGCGGGGACGCCTCCGCCGCCGGCGGCCTGCTCGCCGGCGCCGACCTCTGGTACAGCGTGCTCGGCGGAGTATGGCCCGAACCATGCCTCGCCCTCGCGCGCGCCGCGAAACGGGGCGACGCCGACGAAACCCGCCGCCTTTCCGATCAGCTGGCCGCGGTCTGGGCGTTGTTCGCTCGCTACGGGAGTTTGCGTGTGGTGGCCGCGATTGCGGAGCGCGAAGGGCTGGTGCCTTCGCCGAACCTGCCACGGCCGTTGCTCGGTCTCACCGGCGCCGATCTTGCCCGGGTGAACGAGGCGCTGCGGTAGCGCCGTCGGCGGAAACGCCGAGCCCGGGCAGCGGATGACGCTTCCGCTGCGCTGGGTGCGGTGAAAGCGTCATCCGCTACACCGAGCCGGGCCGCTACCCGCACGGCTCAGCCCCGGCCCGGGTCGCTCGGGTGCGGCGTGAACGGCGTGATCGTGACGGCCATCCACTTGTGCAGCGGCATCGAGGCGAGCACCTGCTGCAACTCGTCCTCGTCGGCGGCGTCGTACAGGCCGAGCGTGCGCCATTCGCCAGGCGCCTCCGGTGGTTTCCACAGCCGCAGCAGACGGCCCTGCGCGGCGAGTTCCGCGGCTCGTTCGGCCTCGCGTCGTTTGGTGTCCGCGACGGTTTCCGCGGTGATGCCTTCGGGGACGGTGGTCACCATGTCGACCAGGAATTCCATGACGTTCGCTCCTTCAGCTGTGGTCGGGGAGTCGCGAGACCTGGTAGTGGCTGATGAGCCAGGTTTCGCCGGTGCGGCGCAGGATGACGCTGAGATACACGGTCAGCGTGGGCCGGTCGGTGAAGCCGAAGTCGACGCTGAGGTAGCCGAGGACCAGGTCGTCGGCGAGGCGCCGGGTTTGAAGGACGGAATAGTCCGCGGTCAGGCCGAGGGGCTGGCTGTCGTAGTACTCAGCCACGCTGTCCGGGCCGACGCTGTACGGGTGCAGGCCCTGGAAAATCGCGTCTTCGGTGAAGCCGGTCGCGACGCGTTTCGGGTCGTGCGCGTCGACCGCGGACTTCCACTGGTCGAGCGCGGTGGTGAGGATGTCGTTCTCGGTCATGCCGGTCTCCTTGGTTCGCGAGTGGCCCGGACCCGGCTGGGCAGTGGGCCGAAATCGTGGGGGAAGCGCAGCCGCAGCGCGCCGGCCGCGATCGCCGCCAGGGCGACCACGCCGGCGCCGACCAGCAGCGCCGTCTGATAGCCGTTGTGCAGCAACGGGGTCACGGCCAGCGGGCCCAGGATCTGCCCGGCGCTGTAACCGGAGGTGAGGATCGCGACCGCCCGCGCCACCCGCAGGTGCGCGCCGACGGCCAGCGTGAGCGTGCTGATGCCGAGGAACGTCGCGCCGAACAGGATCGCCGCCGGCAGCGCCGCCGGGGCGCCCCCGCCGAGCACCGGCAGCGCGATCCCGACCGCCTGGACGGCCAGCGCCACCACCAGCAGGGACGGCCGCGACCAGGTCCGGCTCAGCCACGCCCACAGCGCCGGGGACGCCGTGGCGGCGAGGCCGACCAGCACCCACGCGCCGGTGCCGAGCCAGCCGGAGGAGGTCTGGTCGATCGCCGCGACCAGGAAGGTCCCGGCGATGATGTAACCGATGCCCTCCAACGTGTAACTGGTCAGCAGTGCGGCGAACCAGGGCGTCCCGCCCCGTGGCTCACCCGGTGCCGCGGCCGGCTCGTCCCGGTGGGCCGGGATGGGCAGCCGCCACGCGAGAATCGTGCACACCAGGGTCAATCCGGCCGCGCTCCACCATGCCTGCTGCCAGGTGCCGGTCGCACGCAGGACGAGGACCAGGCCGCCGGAGACCGCGATCCCCGCTCCGACGCCGCCGAAGCCCCAGCCGACGAGATGGTGCGCGTGGGCCCGCAGCCCCGTCAGCAATGCGCTCACGGCGATAACGAAGATCAGCGCGCTCGCTACGCCGGCGACGAACCGCAGGCCCAGCCAGATTTCCTCCGCGCGGGTCGCCGGCATCAGCGCCAGCGACGCGGCCAGCAGGACCAGCGATCCGCGTAAGACCACGCGTGATCGCGCCAGGGCCGGCACGGCGATCGCGACCAGCGCGCCGACGAGGTAACCAGCGTAGTTCGAGGTCGCCAGCGCGGCTCCGGATTGGGGTGACAGCCCGGCTTGCGCCTGCATCAGCGGCAGGATCGGCGTGTAGACAAACCGTCCGACGCCCATTCCCGCTGCCAGCGCGGCGGCGGCCTGCCCGACGAGCCACCAGGGCCGCGTCCTCGTGTCCGGTCCGATGTGGACGCTCAATGCCCGGCGCTCTGTCCGCCGTCGACGTGCAGGATCTCGCCGGTGACAAACGGGGCGCTCTCCAGGTAGACGATCGCCTCGACGATGTCGCCGGTCTCGCCCATCCGGCCGAGCGGGTGCATTTCCGCGAGCGCGCCGTGGGTTTCGGCCGGGTGCATCGGGGTGCGGATGATGCCGGGGGCCACGGCGTTGACCCGGATGCCGCGGCCGGCGTACTCGATCGCCAGCGATTTCGTGACCGCGTTCAGGCCGCCCTTGGTCAAGGACGCCAGTGCGGACGGCACGGCGGAGTTGGCGTGATCGACCAGGCTCGTCGTGATGTTGACGATGTGCCCGCCGTCGCCGTCAAGCATCGCGGTGATAGCGCGTTTCGAGATCTCGAAGAACCCGCGCAGGTTCACGCCGGTCACCAGGTCGTAGTCGGCGCCGGTGTAGCCGGTGAACGGCTTGGCCAGGAAGACGCCCGCGTTGTTGACCAGCGTGTCGACGCGGCCGAAGGCGGCCAGCGCCTGCTCGATCACGCGGGCGCCGACGACCGGATCGGCGATGTCGCCCGCGACGGTCAGGATCCCAGCGTCCTCGGACGAGGTGATGGTGCGGGAGTTCGCGACCACGGCGTAACCGAGCTTGCGATAGGCGACGACCAGGGCCTCGCCGATGCCTTGCGAAGCGCCGGTGATGACGGCGACCTTCTGGGTGTTCATGAATCTCCTTGTCCTGCAGAGGGTTTCGCGAATCAGGTGAGGATGACGGTGGGCGAGCCCAGGATCGCGGCGGCTTGGTCACCGGTGAGGGCGCCGTCCGCGGGCAGCACGGCGATGTCGATCTGCGGACAGCGTTGCGCCACCGCTTCGGCGACGTCAGGGGAGACGGTGCCGCCGCTGAGGTAGATGGCCGGAGTGTCCACACCGGACAGCACGAAGCCGGTGACCTCGCCGGGCCCGGGCTGCGCCGGGACGCCGGTGATCCGCAGCTCGCCGCCGTCGGGGCGGGGCAGGCTGAGGTGGTACCACGGCGGCAGCGCCCGGGCGGACCGGCCGAGCCGCTCGGTGCAGACCGAGGTGGTCAGCACGAGCGGCACCTGCGCCAGCAGCTCGTGGCCGTCCTGTGTGTCGCGGGACAGGAGCACCACGTCGATCGGGCCGGCGCCGATCGGGCCGGGTCGGCCGTCGGCCGGGTCGGTCAGCAGCCGCAGGCCGCCGACCCCGATCACCAGGGTGGGGCCGCCGATCAGCCGTACCGTTGTTGTGCTCCGCATGGCTCGATCGTGGGCCGGGCCGGGGGTCGTCCGCCACGACCGGCTGGCTCTCTGGTGATAGGCCCAGCCTCCTACCGCGCTAAGCTGCGGGCATGGAGCTGCGTCAGCTTCGCTACTTCGTGGCCGTCGCCGAGGAGCTGAACTTCGGCCGGGCGGCCAGCCGGCTGCTGATCGCCGGGCCCTCCCTGTCCCAGCAGATCAAGGCGCTGGAACGGGATCTCGGCGTGCGCCTGTTCGACCGCGACCGCCGCTCGGTCACCCTCACCGAATACGGCGCGGCGCTGCTGCCGAAGACCCGGGCGCTGCTGGCGCAGGCGGACGAGCTGGCCCGGTCCGCGTCGGGCATGGCCGCGAGCGAGCCGGTGCGGCTCGGTTACGTCAACTGGCGGCCCGCGGACCTGCTCGCGCGGGTGTCCGGGGTGGCGCAGGTGCACGTGGACACTTGGGTCCTGCCGTCGCACGCGCAGGCGAGGCGGGTCGCCGAGCACACCATCGACCTGGCGATCTGCTGGGTGCGGACGGGCGACCTGGCGGAGTACGACCTGCGAGCGCGGCTGATCGGCGCGGACCGCCTCTACGCGATCGGCGCCGGCACCGCCGAGGTCCGCGCCAAGGACACCGTTGTGCTCGTCGACGCCGACACGGTCAGCTGGGAATCGTGGAACGTGTACGCCGAGGAGTTCGCCCGCGACACCGGCGCGCGCGTCGTCCGCATCGACGACGGCGGCATCACCGGCCCGGCGTTTTTCGACCACGTGCGCCGGCTGGGCCGCCCGGTGGTCAACTCGCCGAAGGGTCAGACCACGCCGCTGCCCCCGGACCTGTCGCAGCGCCCGATCGTCGCCCCGTCGCCGTTCTGGACCTGGTCCCTGGTCTCACGCCGAGCCGAGGCCCGCCCCGCCGTCCAAGCCACCGTCGACGCCCTGACCCGCGGCGTCGGCTCCCTCGGCCTGGACGCCCCCACCGCCTGGCTTCCGGCCGAGGATCCGCACCGGCCGGCGGAGGTGTCCTGATTGGACAGTGTTGGAGCTCTGCGTCACCCAAGGCACCTGATCGGGCGTGTGGGATGAAATGGATCGAAGATCCGCTCAAGAAGCGGATCCACTGGGCGTCGGTCGTACTGCCGTAGCCGGATTCATCGCGTGGGGCCTGATCGCCGGCGACTTTCGCTGGGCGTGGGTATCCTTCGCGGTCTTCTACTTCATCCGGATCGAGTCCTTTGTGTATCTGAACAGGCGCGAAAAGAAGCGCCGAGCACCCGGCGACAATCTGTGATCACGAGTTGATGGTCGGGCGGATGATGTCGTTGTTCTCGTTGACAACCAGGGCCGCCTGGCGGCTGAGTCCAGCCCGTTTGAGAAGCTGGTCTCGTGGTTGCTGCGGGCAGCGGATGACGCTTCCGCTGCGCTGAGTGCAGCGGAAGCGTCATCCGCCACACCGAGCCGGCCTGCATCGCTGCACCCGGGTGACCGAGGTCGAAGCCGGCGCCGCTCGCTGGACCACTTTCCGTGATCCCGAGGGCAACGAGTTCGACTTGGTCGCCGGGTGAAACCCAGGCCGCTCAGCGCTTGTCCGCGGCGTCGGCGGTGAAGATGCCGGTCTCCAGGAAGACCCGCCACTCGGCGGGGGACGCACTCTGCCTGGCGCGATAGGCGGCGGCCCGGACGTGCGTGCCGGCCGTCGCCTTGGTCCAGATTTCGCGGACCGGCGGGCCCTCCGGTCCTCCCCGGACCACGACGATCGAGGCCTGGCCGAGTCCCTCAACCACTGGTTGGGCCAGCCGCGGTGACCGGTCAGCCCTTGCGCATGCGCAGGATCAACGCGACCGCGTCCTCCGAATGGACGCCGGGAGTCAGGACTTCCTGGAGGAGCAGCCCACGAATCGCGGCGACGGCGACAGTGGCCATCGTCAGCGCTTCCTTGGCGCCGAACCCTTCGCGTTCCGCGAGCGAGGCCAGCATCTTCGTCAGGTCGTCGAGCGAGTCGATGAACTCGCGAAAGTCCTCCGGGCGGTACGCGGCCAGCCCGACGACGTGGAAGAAGCCACGGATCCGCGAGAGCTGTTCGGGACGGGTGTAGGCCCGCCAGATCGCCCTGACGAGGTCGTCGAAGGTGCCCTGTTCGGCGGTCTTGAAAAGCGCCTTGTTGTCACGGGATCGCTGGGCTTCGAGCATGGCGGCCAAGACCCCCGAGAGCGACCCGAAGTGGTACCGCAGCAGGGCGTGGCTGGTCTCGGCCCGGGCGGCGATCTCGCGGAGCGACACCTCCGGCGAGGGAAGGGCCTCGTCGAAGGCGTCGAGGAGCCGGGCCAGCAGGCGCTCGCGGGCGTCGCCCTTGCGTTCCGAGCTTGACAGGATCACTCCCACAGTTTATCCATTGGAAAAGAATAGTTGACGGCAGCGGTGGAGGGAACGGCTCGTGGGATGGTTTCAGGTGGTCGGCGCGTCGGTCGCCGACGGGTCGGGTCGCGATCCCGTCGACCTCGACGTCACGGTCGAAGACGGGCGGATCGCCCGGCTCGGCGCCTCCGATGCGCCCGGTGAGCGCCTGAACGCCGGGGGACTGACGATGACGCCCGGCCTGATCGACGCCCACGTCCACCTCGGGTTGTCGAGCCCGATCCAGCCGCAGTTCTCGTTCCAGCTCAGCGCCGCCGAGATCGCGGCGGACATCTTCGCCACGGCCGGCTCGGCGCTGGATGCCGGCTTCACGACCGTCCGCGACACCGGCGGGATCGACGGCGGCGTGGTCACCACGATCGCCAAGGGCAAGGTTCGGGGACCGCGGGTGCTGTCGTGCGGGCCGGTGCAATGCCAGACCGGCGGGCACGGCTACTACGGGGCCGACTGGGAACCGACCGAGCTGTGGAGCAGCCACCACATTCCGGGCCTGTGCGCGCTGTCGATGATGGCGGGCAACGCGGACGAGCTGCGGGGCAACGTGCGCGAGGCGTTTCGCCGCGGGGCTTCCTTCCTGAAGCTCTGCGTGACCGGCGGGGTGGTCGGCGCGCACGACCGGCTGAGCGACACCCAGTTCACTGTGGACGAGATCGCCGTCGCGGTCCAAGAAGCCGCGGCGCGGGGCACCTACGTCACCGTGCACGCCCACAACAACGAAGGCATCCGGAACGCGGTCGAGGCCGGGGTGCGCTGCGTCGAGCACGGCAGTGACCTCGACGAGTCCACGGCCGCCCTGATGGCCGCTCGCGACGTCGCCCTGGTGCCCACGTTCGCGGTCGTCGAGCAGCTGCTGCACGACACCGCCGGAGCCGGCCTCGGCGAGTCGACGCGCGATCGGGTGCTGGGCGTTCGTGAGCGGATGGTCTCGGCGCTCCATGCTGCCAAGGAAGCCGGGGTGCGGATCGGGCTGGGCTCCGATCTCATCGGCCCGGCGCAGGCCCGTCGAGGCGAGGAACTCAAGTTGCGCGCGGAGCTCGAGACGCCGATGGACGCGCTCGTGGCGGCCACGAAGACCAACGCCGAGATCCTCGGTCTGTCCGGCCAGGTGGGGGTCATCGCGCCCGGACTGCAGGCAGATTTTGTGCTCTGGAAGGGAAATCCGCTGGAGAATCCGAAGCTTTTCGCCGACCCCGCGAACGCCGCCGTCGTCGTCCAGGCCGGACGCATTGTGAAGGACCTGCGATGAGCGCCATGTGGCACGGCTGCCTTGCCGACACCGACTACTTCGAGATCCGCTCCGGCGCCGGGCGCGACTACGGCGTCTGGGTCACCACGCCACCGGGCTACGACCCCGCCACGACGCCGGCGCCCGCCGTGTATGTGCTCGACGGCAACTGGGCCGTCGGCCAGACGGCTCCGCTCATCGTCACCCAGCTGGACCCGATGCAGAAGATCCAGCCCTACCTCCAAGTCAGCGTCGGCTATGCGGGCGAGGAAGCGCAGCACTGGGCGCGGCTGCGCAACCGGGACCTCGTGCCACCCGGCGAGCCCATCGCCCCCGAGTTCGTCGACGCCGTGGAGATGGGCCTCGAAGCGGGCACGATGACCCGCGAAGCAGCCGACGCCTACCTCGCCGAACTACGCGAAACCCACGCCGACGCATTCCTGGACTTCCTCACCACCGACCTGCACCCGCGAATCGAACGCGACTACGGCACTGCCGCGAGCGGCCACGGCCTGTTCGGCTACTCCTACGGCGGGCTCTTCAGCCTCTACACCTGGCTCACCGGCAACCCGCTCTTCGAGACCATCGGCGCGGGCAGCCCCGGCGTCGCCAGCCCGGACAGCCAGGTTTTCGCCCAGCTCGAAGCGATGGGGGAGGACCAGTACGCCGCCAAACTCCACGTGACGGTCAACGAGCAAGAGCTGCTCGGAGACCTGGCCATCTACCAAAACCTCGCGAAGAACACGGCGAATCTCCTGCACCGCCTCACTTCACGCGACGTCACCAGTGCGGTCCTGCGCGAAACCCACGTGACCGGCTTGCAGGCCTCGTTCCTCAGCTACCTCCGGACCTGCCGTGCCCGCTGACCGTGAGCGCCGGCCGAGGCGCGTGCCACGGCCCCGGCCGACGCATCACTGAAGGAGCCGCGCCTGCCGGCGTTTGGCCAGCAATCCGCAGGCTGCGCCCAGCAGCACGGCAGTCCCGGCCGGGACCGGCATCGCGTTGCCCGCCTGCAGGTCGGCGAGGTCGAGGCCGCTGCCGGTGGCGCGCCGCCCCCGGCCGCCAAGCCCCAGCCCCATCACCACCATCGAGGGCAGAGCTGGAAGCCGATGGCCGATCGGGACTTTCCCTTGCCACGATTGAGGAAACCGGCCTGATTCAGGCGGGCGTCAGAAGCGTCGTGCCGAGGGCGGTGAGGGTGTGGCGGACAGCGGTGCCGCAGCGCCGGGTCTCGACCAGGCCCGCCTGCCGGAGGATCGAAGCGTGGTAGCTCGCCGAGGCCACGGAGATGCCCGCGTGGTTGCCGAGTTCCGTGGTGGTGCTGCCGTGCACCGCGGCGGCCAGGACCTGGGCGCGGGTCGGCCCGAGCAGGGCCCGGAGCGAGGCGTGGACGCCGGGTGCGCCGGACCGCGGGCGGGCGGCCCATTTCTCGCCCGGAGCGATCGGGTAGAGCAGCACGAGCCGCTCGTCGGCGTCTGTGCTCAGCTGCGGGCCGTCCTGGCAGAAGAACGAGGGGGCCAGCCGGAGCCCGCGGCCGGCCGAGCGGACGTCGCGGTCGCCGGGCAGCTCCAGCACCGGGCGCCGCCACCGCACGTCCGGGTGCAGTCCGGACAGCAGCGCGCCCAGGCCGCCGGTCAGCAGGGTGGCCGACCGGACGGTCCGGTCCTCCTTGGCCCGCCGCTCGATCTCCGGCCAGTACGGCGAGATCGCCTCGTCGAAGTAGGCCTTCAACTCGCCGGACCACCCGGGTGCCGAGTGCGTCCGGGCGGCCAGTTCTCGCACCGCCGGCTCGGGGATCCTCAGCTGCCGGCGCCAGCCCTCGAACGCGGCCGGCACCTCGCCCCGGGCGAGCATCCGCAGGCTCATCGCCGCTTCGCACCGCGGAGCGAGGCCGTCGGCGAGAGTGACGTTCTCCAGATCGGTGGCGGACAGGTGGACGCGCATGGCTCGTTCACTCCTCGTACGGTGATCCCGGTCCTGGGGGTTGATGCCGGGCCGGCGCGGGCGGCGGCCGCAGTACCCTGATCCCGGCTCGGCTTCGATCATGACCGGCACTCGGCGGGATGGGGTCGAATCAGCCGTCGCCTGTTCTCAGCCGAAGCCGGGAAACACCCGCTGACCAGGAGAGACCTCATGGCCGAGTCTTCGGCGTTCGGGGCGGAGCTGCGTCGCATCCGCGCGGAGCGAGGGATCTCGCTCACCGGGCTCGCGAGCCTGACGTTCTACAGCAAGGGCTATCTGAGCAAGATCGAGACCGGCGCCAAGCCCGCGCTGCCCGACCTGGCGGCCCGGCTCGACGAAGCACTCGGCGCCCGCGGCCTGCTGATCGAACTGGCCGCCGCCGAGCAACGGCCGGTGTGCCCGTACCTCGGCCTCACCACCTTCAGCTCGGGCGACGCGGACTGGTTCTTCGGCCGCGAAGAGGCGACCGGTGACGTCCTGGCCCGGGTCGCCGACGCGCTCGGCAACCGGCGGCCGGTGGTCGTGGTCGGCCCGTCCGGGGTCGGCAAGTCCTCGCTCGTACGGGCGGGGCTGCTTCCCGCGCTCGCCCGCGACCACCTGCCCGGGTCGGCGGCCTGGCCGGTCGTGGTGCTGACGCCGACCGAGTCCCCCGTCGCCGAGCTGCGACGGCACGAAGCCGGGCTGGACGGCGAGGCCGAGCGCGTCGTGATCTTCGTCGACCAGTTCGAAGAACTGTTCACCCTGTGCGAGAGCGAGCCGGAGCGGCGCGAGTTCATCGGCCTGCTCACCCGGAAGGCCGCCGAGGAGGGCGCGCTGGTGGTGCTGACCCTGCGCGCCGACTTCTACGGCCAGTGCCTCGCCCATCCCGAGCTGCTCGAGGCCCTGGAGCTGAACCAGGTCACGGTGGGGCCGATGTCCGAGCCGCAGCTGCGGTCGGCGATCGAGAAGCCGGCCGAAGCCGCCGGGCTGACCCTGGAGCCCGGACTGATCGAGCTGCTGCTCGCCGACGTCGGGTCCAGCACGGCGGGCGCGCTTCCCCTGCTGTCCCACGCCCTGCGGGCGACCTGGGAAGAGCTCGAAGGCACCGTCCTGACCGTGGCCGGCTACCGGCGCACGGGCCGGATCGAGCACGCCGTCGCCTCCACCGCCGAGAAGGCGTACGGCGTGCTGGAACCCGGCGAGCGCGACGCCGCCCACGCCCTGCTCCTGCGCCTGGTGAACGTCGGCGATCACGAGCAGGACACCCGCCGTCCGGCCCAGCGCCAGTCCCTGCTGCACCTGCGGCCCGCCGAAACCGGGGCGGCGCTGGAAGAGCTGGCTTCCGAACGGCTGCTGACCGTCGACGCCGACACCGTGACCATCACCCACGACGCGCTGCTGCACGCCTGGCCCCGCCTGCGCGGCTGGATCGACGCCGACCGCGCCGGGCTGCGCGTGCACCAGCAGCTCGCCGAGGCGACCGAGGCCTGGGCGGCCGAAGAGCGCGATCCCAGCCTGCTCTACCGGGGCCCGCGCCTGGCGTTCGCCTCGGATTGGGCGCGCCGGCACGAAAACCGGCTCAACACGGTGGAACGCGCCTTCCTCGAGGCGAGCGAGGCACTGCAGGAAACGGTGACGCGCAAGGAAAGGCGGCACACCCGCCGGCTTCGGCTGCTGGTGGCGGGCCTGGCGGTGCTGATGGTGCTCGCCGCGGTGGCCACCACCATCGCGGTGTACCAGGGCAACGCCGCGAATCACCAGCGCGACATCGCCGTCTCCCGGCAGCTGGCCACCGAGGCGAACCAGCTGCGGCAGAACGATCCTTCGCTGGCCACCCAGCTCAGCCTCGCCGCGTACCGCGTCGCCGACACCGCGGAGGCGCGAGGCAGCCTGCTCAGCGCGTCCGGCACGACCTACGTGACGCGGTTCAAACCGCACCCGGGCACGATCACCGGACTGGCCTTCGACGACGCCGGCCGCACGATGATCACGACCGGGCTCGACGGCACCACCCGCTTCTTCGACGTCTCCGGACCGGGCACCCCGGTCGCGCACGCGGTGGTCCGGGCCGGGACCGAAACGGTCACCTCGCTGGCGTTCGCCGCAGGCCCCGGGCTGCTGGCCACCGCCGACGAGCCCGACGCGACCCGGCTCTGGTCGACGCGGTCGATCGACCACCCCGCGCTGCTCGCGAGCCTGCCGGGCGCCGGGCAGCCCACTGCGCTGGCACTCGACCCGGCCGGGGCGCGATTGGCCGTCGGCCACGACGACGGCGGGATCGACCTGTGGAACGTGGCCGATCCCGCGCGGCCAGTGCGCCTCGCCACGCTCGTGACCGCGGGCAAGACCATCCGGAGCCTGGCGTTCGCCCCGAAAGCTCCGCTCCTGGCGAGCGGGGGCGACGACCTGACGGGCCGGCTCTGGGATCTGTCGGGGCCGGCCCCGCGCCCCGAATCGCTGTCCGTCCGCACCGCGCCGATCCGCGCCGCCGCGTTCAGCCCGGACGGCACGACGCTCGGGTTCGGCAGCGACGACCGCACCGTCGACCTGTGGACGGTCACCGATCCGGGCCACCCGGTCGCCAAGGCGACGCTGACCGGGCACGCGAACGCGATCGAGGGACTGGCGTTCAGCCCGGACGGGCGGACGGTCGCCACCGCGAGCGACGACCAGACGGTGCGGTTGTGGAACTCCGCGGACGGGACGCCCCTGACCACGCTGTCGGAGCCCGCGCCCGCGCGCATGGCCGCGTTCTCCCCGGACGGCCGGTCGCTGGCGACCGGCGACGACCTCGGTGGCCTGTGGCTCTGGCACCTGCCGCCGCCCGTGCTGGTCGAACCGGACGGCGCCACGACCGTGGCCTACGACCCGCACCGGCCGCAGTTCGCCGTCGGTTCGGAGGACGGCCGGGTGCACCTGTGGTCGAGCACGGACCTGCACACCGTCGGTGTGCTCGCCGCCGGGGACAGCCAGATCAACGCGCTCGCCTACGATCCGCGCGGCCGGGTGCTGGCCGCCGGCGCGGACGACGGGACGATCCGGCTCTGGGACGTCTCGGACCCGGCCGCGCCCCGCGTGACGGCCACGACGAGCGGCTCGCCGAAGGTGTACACGCTGGCCTACCGGGGTGACGGACGGGTGCTCGCCGCGACCGGATCGGACTCCGTCGTGCGGCTGTGGGACACCACCGACCCGGCGCGGATCGTCCCCCTTCCCTCGCTGACCGGGCACACCAACGCGATCAACGGCCTCGCGTTCAGCCCGGACGGCCGGCTGCTCGTGACCGGCAGCGACGACTACAGCAGCCGGGTCTGGGACGTCTCGGATCTGCGCGCTCCCCGGCCCCTGGCCCAGCTCGGCGACCACAGCAACGCCGTCACCAGCGTGGCGTTCAGCCCGGACGGCCGGACGCTGGCCACGGCGTCGGAGGACCACACCGTGCACCTGATGGACCTCGCGGATCCGGCGCGGCCGAGCCAGCTCTCGAGCCTGACCGCCTCCTCGGTGCCCATCACGATGGCCTTCAGCCCGGACGGGCGGCTGGTCGCCACCGCCGACGAGGACGGCACCGCCCAGGTCTGGGACGTGACCGACCGCGGGAAGCCGCTGGCCCTGGCCGTGCTGCCCGGCCATGTCAAACAGGTGACCGGAGTGGCCTTCAGTCCGGACGGCGCGCAGATCGCGACCGCCGGCGAGGACCACACCACGCGCCTGTGGACGGTGGACGCGGCGGAGGTCGCCGACCGGATCTGCGCGCTGGCCAGCCCGCCGCTGTCGGCGGACCAGTGGGCCCAGTACGTCACCGACCTGCCGTATCGCCGGCTCTGCCCCTGAGGCGGCCGGAAGCTTTCAAAGCGGGCTCGAACAGCTTGGCGCGCAACGGAAGCGGTTGCGAAGATGACGGCATGAAACGCCGCCTCGCGCTGGGCCTGGCCCTGGCCGCACTGAGCAGTGCCTGCCCCGGTCCCGCGGCCGCGGGCACGCCGGTGACCACCGGGCGCGGCGGCTCGGACTACGCCTTCTACCAGGTCGACCACGACGCTCCGGGCGTCTGCGACCGGGAGCCCTACGGGGTGGTGAACAGCTACGACAAGGCGCCCGACGTGATCAAGGCCCAGCTGGAGCAGCTGTACGCGGCGGGCCAGCGGCGGCTGCGGATCCCGGTGTTCTACCAGCACAGCCCGGACTCCGGCACGGTGATGGACTCGACCGGCGGGACGCTTTCGGCGAAGAACCGCAAGAACCTCGCGGACCTGCTCGCCGCGGTGAAGGCCGCCGGCTTCCAGGAGATCGAGGTCGCCTTCTTCCCGCTCGGCGTGGCCAACCCGGGGGACTGGACCAGCTGGAACGAGGCGCAGTACCAGGAGGACCGGTCGGTGATCGAGACCGTCCGCCCGATCGTGCGGGCCTCGGGGGTGCCGTACCTGCTGGACCTGCTCAACGAGGGCATGCCGATGACCGGGCAGACCATGCCGATCCAGTACACCCACCGCCTCTGGGCCGACTACACCGCCGCCCACGGCAAGGCCGACACCGTCGGCTTCTCGATGACCGTGTGGATCGCCGACCGCGCCCGCCAGATCCCGGCCGTCTACGGCGGGAACGTGCCCAACGTCTTCGACATCCACCTCTACGGCGACGTCGCCGGGGGCAACGGGGACGAGTACAGCCAGTTCGTCGACGCCCACAACCAGCTGGCGGGCGACGGCTACGACCAGGGCTGGATCATCGGCGAGGGCTACTACAACGACAGCGAGGCCGCCGACGGGATCGCCCGCGCGATCCACGACACCGGCCAGGTCGTGTTCTACCTGACCCAGTGGCCGCTGACCCGCCAGCGCACCTGCAGCGACGTCGACGTCGCGCCTCCGGTGGACTTCGGCAACTACCTCGCCAAGGGCTTCTGAGCCCGCCGCGTTTTTCAGCACTTCCGGGTGGGCCACCCGGAACTCAAGGGGGTGTCGCCCGGGCCTGGGCGGACGTGATGTCCGTCCGGGCCCGGGCGTCCAGTACACCCGGTCGCATTTCACTTGTGCGGAAGCATTGTCCACTGTGCCCACTGGGGAATTGTCCACTGGGGAAACAGTCAGGCCGGGTGCGACTCTCGTGTCGCACCCGGCCCGGTTCACTGCCGTTAGTCAGCCGACGACGCCGATGGCGAAGCTGGTCGAGCACACGTGCGGGCCGTCTCCCCGGAACAGGGCGAGGGTCGCCATCCCGGTTTCCCCGAGGTTGAAGTCGGCGACGAAATACGTGCCGTTGGGGTCGACCGAGTAGACGTGCGACCGGCCGGCCGCGCTGGTGACGACGGCGTCGCCGACCTGCGAGCCGATCCAGGCGCCGACGTTGTGGTACTCGATCCGGACGCCGAAGTTGTCGTCGTTGTCGGGCGGGCCGCCGAGGTAGCCGTGGTCGAAGGTGCCGCCGCAGTCCGGGTACGCGGGGGCGGCCGGGGCCGCGGACGCCGGGCCGGCCACGATGCCGAAGCCGAGCGTGGCCGCCGCCAGCACGGCGGCACCCTTGCCCAGCGTGGGCAGCAGTTTTCTCTTGATGGAACTCGAGTTCGATTCGGTCGAAATGGTCACCAATACTCCAATGATTCCCTGAGGGCACAGCAAAACCGCGTCGCGAAGAGCAGGTTCCGGTCGTCGCGAACGCGGGCACGAGAACAGTTCTCGTTGATCGAGAGGTGAGATGACGGTTTTTGCAGCAAGGCCAATCCTGGTGTCCCGCAGTGGGCGCGGCAACCCTTTTCATCGACGTCGAAACCTTTGTCGCGGCCGTGGTCCTGGCTGGAGGATCGAGTTCGACCACGACGAACAGGGGAGAGGTAATGAACAGGAAACGAACGATGCTGGCGGGTGCCGCGGTGGCCGGGCTCGCGCTGGCCGTGCTTCCCGGCGCCGCCTCGGCGGCCCCGGCGGATTCGGTGTACCAGTACTGTCCGAACACGACCCAGTGCGTAACCGGTGAATGGCAGGCCGCGGCCGGCACGATCTACGTCGACTACGACATCACCGCACAACACGTCGGCGGCGGACCGGCGGACACCGGCCAGGTGTGGCTGCTGTACAACAACGACTGCGTGGCGAACCTCGACATGACCAGCGGCCACCGGGCCGGGACCATCACCTGCCACACCGACGGCGGCACCGTCCAGGTCGTCGCGACCATGGGCAAGTTCGACGCCGACATCAACATCGGCTGGCACCAGTAACCCCGCGCGCCTGCCGCCGGCGAGCCGGAGGGCGACTTTGGTAACGGTTGCGGCCACGGGGCTTCAGCCGGTAACGGTCAAGTGGTCGGCTGCGTCATAGGCGGTACGACGAGTACGCATAGCCCAATTTGGCTGGAGGCCTATTCAGGACGGCCATTCTTTTTGCGTTCCGCAGGTAGTCGCGACACGATTGCCTGCGGTTCGTGAGTAACTCTCTGCCCAAAGAGGAATCATGCAGTTCACGGGTATGGCAACCAAGGTGGGAGTGCTCGCGGCGACCGTAGCCGCCCTCGCCATCTCGCTCACCGCATGCGGAGGCGCCGCCACTCCGGCGCCCGCGGCACCTGCCCAGCAGCCCGGAACCGCAGTGGGTCCCGGTGGTCCCGGCGCCTGGTCAAGCGATCAGCTCAGCAGTTTCGAGGCAACACCCGGCGCTGGGGCCGACGCCTGCACTGGGCCGGCAATCGCCAAGACCATGGCCTACGCCGACGCGATGAAGGTCGTGACCGTCCAGGTCGGGTCTGCTCCCACTCGCCAGGACGTCCTCACGGCCCTCACCGCCAAATACGGAGCCGCGGAGGCGCAGGTCGACTTCACCCAGTTCTTCGCGGCAGTCGACAACTCCGGCTGTCCCGGCACCGCCAACGGCTGAGACAGCACGAAGGCCGGATTGATGAAGAAAACCTGTTTCGCGGGCGCCGTCGTTTTGGCTTCGGTGCTCAGCGCGTGCTCCGGCGCTTCTCCGGCGAATTCCCCTTCGCCGCATCTGCCGCCCCCATCGTCCCCCGCCGCGCCGACCTCCCCGCCGAGCAGTGTGCTCGGGATCTGGAAGGGCACCTACACCTGTCAGCAAGGCCTGACCGGTCTCACACTCGACATCGCGCAGGCCCAAGGAAACGACGCCGGCCTCGACGCCGAGTTCGACTTCTACGCGGTGGCCGCGAATCCGGGCGTCCCGTCCGGCCGCGGCACTCAACGGGGGACGTACACGGCCGGACGCCTGATCCTGACCTGGCAGGCATTCACCACCCAGCCGGCCGGCTACGGCGGCGTCAACCTGAACGGCTCCCTCACCGGCTCCGGCACCACCCAGACACTCAGCGGCACCGTGGCCGCGGTATCCGGCGGAACCGCCTGCACGACTTTCTCCCTGACGCGCACCTCGTCCACGGGCACATCCGCCAACGGATGACCGGCCGTCAGAGTCTCATGTGGACGGTAGCTCCGAGGTCCACCCGAGAGTGTTGAAGCCCCACGCGCGCAGCTCCGGTACGAGTCCCTCGCGCAGCCATCGCCGGCGCGAGGATCCGTAACGATCGGCGAACAGGCCGGCGTTGTGGGGGTACCGCAGGTTCGTGTCGTCGGCATGGACGACGCCGATGGACAGGAACGGTTTCCATGCCAGGACCGCCGGATCACGCGGATCCGGTGCGCCCGGCCAGCGGCAGCGCCGCCAGTGAGGTCGTGGCGATCGTGGTCAGCTCGGCGCGGCCGACCCCGGCGGCGGCGACCACTTCCATCCCCCGGGTGACGGCGACGAAGTACGCCGCGAGGGCGTGCGGGTCGGCGTCGGCGGCGATCTCGCCGCTGTGCTGGGCGTCGATGACGCAGTGGCGGTAGATCCCTTCGAGCCGGGTGAATCCGTCGAGCGCGGACGCGGCGACGTCGGTGTCGCGGTGCCCCAGCTCGACGGTGGCCTTGGTGAACAACGAGCCCTGCCGGTCGTCGTCGCTCAGCACGATGGCGACCTTCAGCATCTGCGCCTTGATCCGCTCCAGCGGCGTGGCATCGGGGCCGGACAACGCCTCGTCGACGGCGGCGATGGCATCGGCGGTGCTCGCCAGCAGTGCCTTCATGAACAGCCCGCGCTTGCCGCCGAAAGTGTTGTACAGGCTCTGTTTGCCGAGCCCGGTCGCCTTCGTCAGGTCGTCGATCGTGGTCCCGCCGTAGCCGTTGCGCGCGAAGGTCTCGCCGGCCGAGGCGACCACCTCGTCCTCGGCGAACTTCCTCGGCCTGGCCATGACGGCGACCCTACACCTTTTTTGACTTTCTCGTCCATAACCGTATTGTGGACCATACAGTCAATAACTCGGGAGCCAAGGAGCCGACATGGCACAGCTGGATTCGAAGACCGCCCTCGTCACCGGCGGCACGTCCGGGATCGGGCGCGCGGTCGCGACCCGACTGGCGGGCGAGGGCGCGCACGTCTTCGTGACCGGGCGGCAGCAACCGCAACTCCAGACGCTCGTCGACGAACTCGGCGACCAGGTCACCGGTATCCGCGGTGACGTCTCGAACCTCGACGACCTGGACCGGGTTTACGCCGCGATCGCCGAACGCGGCGACGGTCTCGACATCGTCGTGGCGAACGCCGGCGGCGGCACGTTCGCCACGCTGGAAGAACTCAAGCCCGAAGACTTCGACCACACCTTCGGAATCAACGTCCGCGGCACCGTCTTCACGGTGCAGAAAGCGCTTCCCCTGCTCAACCCCGACGCGGCGGTGGTGATCACCGGATCGACCTCGGCTTCGAGGGCGACCGCGGCGTTCGGCGTCTATTCGGCGAGCAAGGCGGCCATCCGCCAGTTCAGTCGCGTGTGGGCGATCGAACTCGCCGAGCGTGGTGTCCGGGTCAACACGGTCACGCCGGGACCGACCGAAACCCCCGGGCTCGCCGGTCTGGCGGCCGATCCGGTCGAGGCCCGCGCGTTGCTGGACGCCGAAGCCCGCCGCGTCCCGCTCGGCCGGCTCGGGCAACCCGCCGAGATCGCCGACGCGGTGCTCTTCCTGGCCTCGCCCCAGGCGAAGTTCGTCACCGGCACCGAACTGTTCGTCGACGGCGGCGAATCCCAAGCCTGACCTATGTGGACGGTGCCGCTCGGGAAACACGCCCTGGCGGCACCATCACACAGTCAGAGCGTCGGCTGGCCCGGCTGGTAGAGCCAGGTCTGGAAGAACGAGTCGAGGTTGCGGTTGGTCAGGCGCTCGACGAACTGGATGAACTGCTGCGTCGAGACATTGCCGTATCGGTGAGCCGTCGGCCACTGCGCGAGAACCCGGAAGAAGTCGCGGTCGCCGATCTTCAGGCGCAGCGCCTGCAGTGCCATCGCGCCGCGGTTGTAGACCAGGTCGTCGAAGATGTGATCGCGTCCGGGGTCGGCGACGGCGCCGGTCCAGTCCTTCTCGTCGGCGTAAGCCTTCTCGAAGGTCTGTTGCACCGGGATGTTGTTGAACTTCTCCTGGTAGAGCCATTCCGAGTAGGTCGCGAAGCCTTCGTTGAGCCAGATGTCCGACCAGTGCACCGGAGTGAGGCTGTCGCCGAACCACTGGTGGCCGAGTTCGTGGGCGAGCAGGTCGCCGTCGACGGCGCTGGTGCTCTGGTCGTAGACCGGGCGGCTTTGGGTCTCGAGGGCGTAGCCGACGTTGACGTCGGCGAGGATGCCGCCGGTCGAGTCGAACGGGTACTGCCCGTACATCGAGGACTCCCACTGGACGACCTGCGCCGTGGTCTGGTTGAACACCTTGCCCTGCCCGGGTTTGGTGTCGATCGACTGGCCGATCGCGGTGATGTTCGGCAGACCGCCGGCCGCCACGCCGCGGGTGACGTTGTAGTCGCCGATCGTGAGCATGCTCAGCTCGCTGGACATCGGCCGGTTCATGCTCCAGCGGAAGGTGGTCTGGCCATCGTGCGTGGTGGTGGGCCCGGGTTCGCCGTTGGCCAGCACGGTGAGCCCGGCCGGGACGGTGATGGTCTGGGTGTAGGTCGCCTTGTCGTCGGTGGTGTCGTTCACCGGGAAGTAGGTGGCCGCGCCGATCGGCTGGTTGAGCGCGACCGCGCCGTCCTTGGTGGCGACCCAGCCGGACAGGCCCAGTGCCGGGTCGTCGATCTTCTGCGGGACGCCGGCGTAGCTCACCGAGACGACGAACGGGCTGCCCTTCCGCAGACCGGACGGCGGCGTGATCACCAGCTCCTGGGCGCCGCTACGGGTGAAGGCGGCGTTGCGGCCGTTCACCGAGAGCTTGCTGATCGTCAGCGGTCCCTGGAAATCCAGGTCGAAGCGGGACAGGTCCTGGGTGGCCGTGGCGAGAATCGTGGTGGTCGCGTCGATCGCCCCGGTTGCGGGGCTGAACGCCAGCCGGATGTCGTAGTGGCCGACGTCGTAGCCGCCGTTGCCCATGTCGGGAAAATATGGATCCCCGGCGCCTGGCGCGCCGGGGGAGTACCGCGGTGCCGCCTCCGCTGCCGGGCTCGTCGCCGCCACCAATCCGGCGGCCAGCGCACAGGAGATGATCACCAGGTGGCCACGTCTACGGTTGGCGCCTCGCATTGGTCCTCCTCGGCAGGTCATCGACGCTGAAGACTAGGACCGACCCGACACCCGGATCAACCCTGTTGCGGCGGCCGACGAACCGGGGCTCGACCGCACGGGCGCTGGAGGCGGGAATACGGCTCAGCTCGGCGAAGCGCACTGCGCACCTGTGTTTCCCTTGCCGGCTAGGGCGTTCGCCCGGGGACGGCGGATTCGCGATCCGGCCGGTCCCCCTGGGCACCGGAGTCACCGTGCCGCGCGGCGCCGAAGAACACGTCCATCAGATCCGGCTTGTCCCGGATCTCCTCGGCGGTGCCGGTGAGCACCACCCGGCCCGCGCTCATCACCGTGGCCCGGTCGGCCAGCGCCAGGCCGAACCGCACGTTCTGTTCGACCATCAGCACGGTGACGCCGGAGGCGTGCAGGGCTCGCACGCTGTCGCGGATGATCGCGAGGCTCAGGGGGTCGAGGCCGAGCGTGGGTTCGTCCAGCAGCACCACTTTCGGCTCGAGCAGCATCGCACGAGCGAATTCGACGGTGCGCCGCTGGCCGCCGGACAGGGAACCGGCCGGGGCGGTCGGCCGTTCGGCCAGGATCGGGAACTGTTCCGCCAACTGGTCGTACCGCTGCTCGAGGTGCTTACGCCGCCTGCGCTGGGTGTAGCCGCCCATCAGCACGTTGTCCCGCACGGTCAGCTTCGCGAACAGCGCGTTCTTCTGCGGGACCTGGACCACGCCGGCCCGCAGGATCGTCGCCGGCGGTTTGCCACCGAGGTCGACGCCGTCGATGACGATCGAACCGCGCCGAGGCCGGAGCAGTCCGCTGATCGTCTTCAGCACCGTCGACTTGCCCGCCCCGTTCGGGCCGACGACGCAGGTGATCGAGCCCTGATCCACACTCAGCTCGACACCGCGGAGGATGTCCAGACCGCCGTAGCCGGCCCACAGCCCGTCGAGGTGAATCATGCGAGGCCTTCCGCGGCTGCCGGGACGAGGGAGTCGCCGAGATAGGCGTCGATGACGGGCTGCTCCGCGCTGACGTCGGCGACCGAGCCGTGCGCGATGACGGCACCACGCGACATGACGTAAACCTGCCCGCAGAGGTCCGCGATGAACGCCAGGTCGTGCTCGACCAGCAGCACGCTGGCCCCGCGCCCGCGCAGGGACCGGACCATGTCCGCGAGCCGCGCGGAGAGCGCCGGGCTGATGCCCGCGGCGGGCTCGTCCAGCATGACCAGGACCGGATCCAGCCAGAGCACCTGCGCCAGCTCGACCAGTTTCCGTTGCCCGTAGCTCAGCCCGGCCGGGCTTTCGTCGGCGTAGGCGGCGAGTCCGAGCTCGTCGAGCACGGCCAGCGCCCGTGCGCGCTCGGCCGCGGTGACGCGTCTGGTCCAGAGCCGGCCGAAGGCGAACCGCCGTTCGGGAACGACGAGGTTTTCGACCACGGTGAGCCCGGCGAACAGCCGGGGGAGCTGGTAGGTGCGGGCGAGTCCCGCGTGCGCGCGCCCCGGGCGCCCCGTCCGTTCGAGCCGGCGGCCGCCGACGGTGATGGTGCCCTCGCGGCTGGGGACAGTGCCGTCGATGAGGTTGAACAGCGTCGTCTTGCCCGAGCCGTTGGGGCCGATCAGGCCGGTGATCTGCGCGCCCGCGAGATCCAGGTCGACACCGTCGACCGCACGGAGGCCGCCGAACGACTTGCGCAGACCCCGCACCACGAGTGCCTCGGGCGAATCAGTGCCGCGCCCGGCCGGCGAGTCCGCCGTCGGCGACTGGCCGGCGACCGTCGGGGAACGTCCCGCGCCGCGCGCGAACAGGCGGCGGAACCAGGACTCGACGACCGGCAGGACACCGCGGGGAAGGAAGAGGGCGACCGCGCCGAGCAGACCGCCGAACAGCAGCAGCCGGACGGCGCCGGCGTCGGCCCCGCCGAGGCCGGTGCTCGTGAAGTTGCTGATCGGCGCGACGATGAACGCGCCGAGGACGGGTCCCCACAGCGTGCCCCGGCCGCCGAGCAGCACCGCGAGGACGATCAGCACGCTCGTGATGATGTCGAAAACGGCCGCGGTGTTCAGGAAAGTCACGTAGTAGGCGTAGATGCCCCCGGCGATGCCGACGAAGGTGCCGCCGAGCACGAACGCGATCATCTTGTACAGCGCGGTCCGCAGGCCGAGTCCCGCGGCCTTGTCCTCGTCGTCTCGGATCGCGAACAGGCCGAGGCCCAGCTTGCTGCGCCGCACCCAGGCGGACACGGCGACGGTCGCCACCAGCAGGCCGAGCATCGGGTAGTAGAACGGCCAGTCCTGATAGGACAGACTCCACGTCGGCAGCGGCAGCGCCAGGCCCTGGCTGCCGCCCGTCAGGCCGGACCAGGTCGTGGCCACCACGCCCAGCAGCTGCATCGTCGCGAAGGTCACGATCACGAAGTACATGCCCCGGGTGCGCCGCGTGACCAGGCTGAGCAGCGCGGCGCCGATCGCGCACACCAGACCGCCGGCGAAGCAGCCGAGAAACGGCGAGATGCCGGCCTTGGCGGCCAGGATGCCCGTGGTGTACGCGCCCAGCCCGATGAAGGCGCTGTTGCCCAGCGACAGGTACCCCGCGTAGCCGCCCATGATGTTCCAGCCGCTGGCGCCGATGGCGAGCATGAACGTCATGATCAGCAGGTTCTGGTAGTAGAGATCGCCTGATACCAGCGGAAAGCCGATCAGCGCGGCGAGCGCGACCGGTATCCACGCGTAGCGGCGCCAAGTGGGAGCGGGAGAAGTCATGAGCCGGCGTCCTGCCGGGTCGTCCGGGTGAAGAGGCCCTGCGGGCGGATGGTCAGTACGACGAGGATCAGCAACGTGGGCACGGCGGTCGCCCAGCGCACCGAGACGTACGTCGTGGTCAGTGCTTCGGCCAGGCCGAGCAGCAGCCCGGCGGCGAAGGCCCCCGGGACACTGCCCAGCCCGCCGACGATCACCACGCTCAACGCCAGCCCGAGCCAGAAGTCCTGCGTGTCCGGGGTGAACTGGTAGAGGAAGCTCAGCGCGGCGCCGCCGAACGCGGTCGATCCGGTGGCGATGGCGAAGATCCACGCCCCGACGCGTGCGGGCTCGACGCCGATTAGGCGGGCGCCCTCCGGGTTCTCCGACGCCGCCGTGATCGCGCGACCCAGCCAGGTCCGCTTGATCGCCACCTGCAGCACCACCGTGATCACGATCGCGAGCAGGCAGCCGTAGAACTGCGCGCGCGGGATCACCAGCGGGCCGAGGTGGATCGCCTGGTTGAAGTACGCCGGGGTGGTCGTCTTCTGGTCGGGTCCCCAGATCAGCGCCAGGAACGCCTCCGCGATCAGCGCCAGCGCGAACGTGGCCACGATGGTCAGGCCCGGGTCGATGCGCTCCAGCCGCTCGATGACGAGTTTGTAGACCACGAGCCCGAGCGCGGCCATCGGGACCATCACCAGGAAGGCGGCGAGGATCGGGTCGAGGCCGAAATGCTGCCACAGCGCGTAGCACAGATAAGTGGACACGATCAGGAACGCGCCCTGCGCCATGTTGACGATCTTCATGACGCCGAAGGTGAGCGTGAGCCCGGTCGCCATCAGCGCGTACACGCCGCCGATGAGGATCCCGAAGATCAGCGTCTGGACGAGTTCGGTCATCGGGTGGACCAGCCCGGCTTCGGGTAGACGACCGTGCTGCTGGTGGCGGCCGACTTCGGCGCGACGACCTGCAGGGTGCCCTGCTGCCACTGCGCGAGCATGGCGGTGCCCACCGGAACGCCGGTGGCGTCCCACTTCAACGGCCCGACGATGGTGCCGACGCTGTGGGAGTGAAGCCAGTCGGCGAGAGCTTTCTGGTCTATCCGGCCCACCGCCTTGACGGCCGTCTCGAGCACCTGGGCCGCGGTGTAGGAGTTGGCCGCGTCCTCGTCGGGCGGGCTGCCGAACATCTTCGTGTACGCCGAAACGAAGGCGGCGTTGCCCGGATAGGCCGCCTTCGGGCTCCACGCCTCGGCGGTGAACACGCCTTCGGTGTTCTTCGCGCCGATCGCGCCCGGGTAGGTGTCGTCGGCCGGCGCCCTGGTCTGGAAGAGGATCTTGGGGCTGAAGTCCAGCTTTTCCAGCGAGCGGACGAAAGGCGCGCCGTCGTTGCTCACCGCGCCCTGGATGACCATGTCCGGCCGGGCGTGCGCCACCCCGGCGGCGATCGAGTCGAAGTTCGACGTGCTCGGGTCGTAGGTCTGGTCGTAGACGAGGGTGACGCCGAGCGCCTGGAGCCTGGTCTTGAAGATCGCGATCGCCGGACTCGCGCTCGGGTCGTCCTGGGTGAGGTAGGCGGCCGTCTTCGGGCGCTGGTCCGCGGGCAGCGAGCCGAACCACTCGAGGAACAGGTCGGGCAGGCTCTCCGTCGTCCCCGGCTGCGCGAAGAACAGGTTCGTGAAACCCCGGGTGAACAGGGACGCCGCGCCCCCGGACGGTTCGATGTAGAGCATCTGCTGGCGCGCGGCGATCGCCGAGGCCGGTGCGTTGAGCAGCGACGAGAACGTGCCGAGGAGCAGGTCGTCCTTGTTCTGGCTGATCAGCCGCGTGTAGTCGGTGCCGGTCTGGTTCGGATCGAACCCGTTGTCGAGGACGTCGAGGTGGACGTTGCGGCCCAGCAGGCCGCCGGCGGCGTTGACCTGCGCCGCCCACAGCTTGTAGCCCTGGTATCCCGACTTCGCCACGTCGGCGGCCGAACCGGTGAGCGGCAAGGACATGCCGATGTTGAGCGGTCCCGAACCCGGCCCGCCGGACGTCCCCGTCGCGGCGCAGCCGGCGAGCGCTATCGCCGTCGTGGCCGCGATGGCGATGGCGCGGGACGAGCCACGCCCTCGGCGGCGGTGGGCGACGGACCTGGTTCGAAGCGGCGTGCCTGGGGGATAGCGGTCGTCACTCATCGCGCGACTCCTTGGCGACCTCGTTGTCGGTGTGCTCGGCGTGTTCGGCGGAACCGGGGCACGCGCTGCTGACAAGTACAGGCACGCCGAGGCGCCGAAACAAGTAAACTGACGTTACGATCGATGACCCTGAGCGTTAGGGGAATTGACAGATGCTCGATGTCCGCAAGCTCATCACGTTGCGCGCGATAGCGGCCGAGGGATCCATCGCCGCGGCCGGGCGCGTCCTGCGGTACACCCGTTCCGCCGTCTCGCAGCAGCTGACGGCGCTGGAAAACGAGACGGGTACGGCACTGGTCGACCGGACCGGGAACCATGTCACGCTGACCCCCGCCGGACGCATGCTCGTCGAGCACGTCGAACGCATCCTCGTCGAGTTGCGCTCCGCCGAGGCGTCGCTGCCCAGTGCTGTCGCGGGTCTCACCGGGCTGCTGCGGGTCGGCGTGCCGTTCCACGAGGGCCCGCGCATCATGAGCCGCGCGCTGACGGAGGTCCGCCGCCGGTTCGCCGAGATGGAGATCAGGCTCGCCGCTGTCACCGACGAGGAAGGCGCCGACGCGGTGAGCCGTGATCAGCTGGACATGGTCATCGTGTCGCGGTACGGCGTCGCCCAGGCCCCGGCCGCACCGGGCCTGCGCGAATGGGTTCTCGGCAACGACCCGCTGCGCCTCTGCGTTCCGGCGGGACACCCCCTGGCGAACAGCCGCAGCTGCACAATGGCGCAGCTGCGGGACGAATCGTGGATCGTCTGTCCGGACAGCACGCTCGGCCGGCTCACGATGAGCTTGTGCATCACGGCGGGTTTCCAGCCGAAGGTGACCGCGACCGTCAACGACATCGGCACCGCGATCGGCCTGGCCGGCGTCGGCTGGGGCATCACGATCGCACCGGAGCTGACTCCCGTCGGCACCGAGGCCAAGCTGGTCCGGCTCCCGATCGACGGAGTCGACACCTTGCGGCACAACGTCGTGATCGTCCGCGACGGCGAACACCTCTCGCCGCGCATCGCCGCGGTGATCGCCGCCGTCCGCGCGGTCAGCGCGCTTCCGCCCGAGGCCGGCCAAGGCGCATGACAGGCCACGACGACGGGCGAAATCGGGTCGGCAAAGGCCTTCGCAGCCGAGGACCGCTGGTTGATGCGCACCCTCGTTTCCCAGCGAAGGTGGTCAGGCCGGCGCCATCCACGGCGACGTGCATTTTCACCAGCGGGTCCGGCTCGCGGCGAGCAAGCCGGCGTACCGGTGATCATCCGGTCGCGAACATGCCTCGCAGGTGTGCCAGGTCTGCCTCGGTCAGCGGCTGCCCGATGGCATTGCGCCAGACGACGGTCAGGTGCAGCGCGGTGAGATCAGGCGAGGCGGGAAGGGTTCCGGTGCGCGCGAAGTACAAGCCCGCCGACACGAGTATGTCGGCGAGCAGTTCGAGGCTTGCCGCCTGTGGGACGCGACCGTCCGGATTCGCCTGGAGGCCTCGTAGCACCGGCTCGACGTAGAGGTGCCGAAGCCTCGACCGGAGTGGTGCCGCGTCCTCCTCGAGTGCGATGACCTCTTCGAGCAACAGCCAGAGGCTGCGCTCGGGGGTGATGAGAGCGAAGAACTCCCGCAGGGTCATCCAGAGTCCTTCGACGCCGGGCGTGATGCGCCAGATCTCTCGAGCGCGTTGCCGGCCTTCTTCGGCCATGTCTTCGAGAAGGACCGACACCAGCTGGCGCTTGTTGGCGAAGTGGAGATAGAACGTGCCGTGTGCGCGATTTGCCCGCCGGGTGATCTGGACGACCGAGGTGCGGGCGTAACCCACTTCGCGAAGCAGCGAGCTTCCCGCCTCCAGAAGTGCCTGACGCGACTGCTCGTTTCGCTCCTTCTGGGTCCGCCTCACGGCCATATCATAGCGGGTCATCCGCCAACCGGATGATCGCCTTTCCGATGTTCGCGCCGGTGAGCATGCCCGCCAGCGCTTCGGGAACGGCCTCGATTCCTTGGCTAGCGGTCTCCCGATAAGTCAATCGGCCGGTCTCCAGCCACGATTCCACCTGAGCGCCGAATTCCTCCCGAAGGTCCTCGTGGTCGAACGCGATGAATCCCTGCAGGCGGAGCCGCTTGGCCACGATTTTGAAAGCATTTACCGGCACCGCGTCGTGTTCGGCCGAATTGTAGGTCGAGATGGTTCCGCACATCGCCACCCGCCCGGATTCATTGAGCACCTCGACGGCCGCGGCCAGGTGATCGGAGCCCACGTTGTCGAAGAAGACGTCGAATCCATCGGGGAACGCGCTCCGCAGCTGATCCAGAACGGGACCGTCCTTGTAGTTGAACGCCGCGTCATATCCCAGCTCGTCGACGAGGTACCTCACCTTTTCGGCACTCCCTGCGCTCCCGACGACCCGCGTGGCGCCGGCCAGCGAGGCGAACTGTCCCACCATGCTGCCCACGGCACCGGCCGCGCCGGACACGAAGACCGAGTCCCCGGGCTGGAAGCCCGCGCTGCGGAAAAGCCCAGCGAAGGCCGCGAAACCGGGCCCCCCGAGGACGCCGAGGTGGTAGGAGCTCGGATACCGCCCCTTGTCGACCACGCGACCCGCCGCGGCGTCGACGACCGCGTGCTCTCGCCACCCGGCTTGATGCACGAGCCAAGATCCCAGGGGGACCTCGTCGCTCCGCGTCTCGATGACCTCACCGACGGCGCCACCGGTCAGGGCCTCGCCGAGCTGGAAAGGAGGGACATAGGACGGCACGTCATCCATTCGCGACCGCATGTAAGGGTCGACCGAGAGGACGAGGTTCCGCACCAGGCACTGGCCTGGCCGCAGGGCCGGGAGCTCACGCTCGACCAGCCGGTACGTCTCGGGTGCAGGGAGTCCGGCCGGTCGTCGCGCGAAATGCCACTCACGTGTCGTCAGGGACATCGTCAGTCCTTTGTGGAGTCAGAGTGGGAACGAGTGGCCACCGTCGACCGGCAAGCCGGGACGACTTAATGACACGCATGTCAGTATAGCGACGGCGCGACAGGCCGGTCAACGCCGCCATCGTCCGCGCGCGGGACTGTCGCCGGCATCGATCGCCGGAACCAGCGCCACTAACGCGGTGTCGCGTCGTTCCCAGGTGTTGCCGCAGTGTCGTATCCGAGCGTGAGCGACCAGCTCGTGGCGATCTCCTCGGCCATCTCGTCCAGCGTCCAGCTGCGGTTTTCCTGATGGAAGGCGCGAGTGCTGTCGGAGAGCATGGCCGCGAGGATCTGCGCGAGAACCTCAGGATCGAGACCAGGCGGCAACGCCGGGGTTCCGGCGGAAGCCATGCCGTGCCTGATGCTCGTCACGAGCCGGCGGAACCATTCGTCGCTCAGCTTCTTGAAGCTCGGTTCCAGGCTGCTGCGCTGGTCGAGGAGCAGCCAAAGATCTCGGTCTTCGCCGTATGCCTCGATGAACCTGCGGACGGCCACTCGCACATCTGCCCCGGGCTCGTCCCATAACCACAAGGTTCTCGACTCGAGTGACCACCGGGCCATCGCGTCCTCGAGCAGGGCTTGCAACACCGCTTCTTTATTGGCGAAGTGCAGGTAGAACGAACCATGCGCGCGGCCGGCGCGTTTCACGATGTCGGCGACGCCGGCGTGGGGATAGCCCTTCTCCGCGAACACCTCACGGGCCGCGGACAGCAGCCGTCGCCGCGTCTCGGCGTTGCGCTCTTTCTGCGTGGCCACGGGACGAGCGTAGTGCGGTTCCCGCGCCGGTCCGCACTCACTGCGACATGGGTCCTGACGCTTCAGAAGCGCCCGCAGCGGCCAAGAGCACCGGTCTTGACACCTGCGTGACGCCTCGGCATAGTCGTCCACAGTTAATGACAGACATGTCAGTAAGTGCCGCCGGAGGGATTGCCATGGCCATCAGCCGAGAGGACACGCTTCTCACGCCGGAGCTGATCGAGAAGTACACGGCTGCGGGCTACTGGTCGGACGAAACCCTCGCCGATGTGTTCCGGCGCAACGCCTTGGACTCTCCCGGCAAGGTCGCGTACGTCGATGACCACTCGCAGGTCACGTGGGGCGAGTTGTGGCAGATCAGTGGCGAGGTGGCATCGGGTCTGGCCCGTCGCGGCGTCCGGCGCGGGGATGTCGTCGCGGTGCAGCTGCCGAACCGTCTCGAGTTCGTGTTCGTACTGGCCGCCGTGGCGCGCCTGGGCGCGGTGTTCTGCCAGTTCCCGCCGGACTACCGGGCCCGGGAGATCGAGTTCATCCTGGAATTCTCCGGAGCGCACACCATCGTGGTGCCCCACACGTTCCGGGGCTTCGACCACACCGAGATGATCGACAGCATCCGGGGCAGGCTGCCACGCCTGGCCAACACGATCGCCGTCGCCACGCCCGGTTCCGAGGTCGCGCTCGACCGGGACGCCTGGGTCACGCTCGGCCGGCTCCGTCGCGACCTGAACCCCGGAGATCCCGCCCCGGACCGGCCCGGCGACGCCAACGACGTCATGCGGATCGCGTTCACCTCGGGAACGACGGGCGAGCCCAAGGCCGTGATGCACACCGCCAACACCACGCTCACGATGACTCGACGCGAGAACGAGGCGCGGGGCGTCGACGGCGATGCCACCGTCCTGGTGCTCCTGCCGGTAGGCCTGAACGCTGGGTTCGGCGCCGTCGTTCAGGTGGCCAATGCCGGGGCCCGGGGAGTGCTGATGGAGAAGTTCTCCTCGGCTGCGTTGCTGGACCTGGTGGAACGCCACCAGGTGACGACGTTCCTGGCCGCACCCTCCGCCCTCCTCGCCATCCTCACGGACGACAGCCTCGACGGCCGGGACCTGTCCTGCCTGCGCGTCGTGCAGACCGGCGGGTCGTCGACGCCCGTGAAGGTGCTCAGCGAGGCCAACGAGCGGCTCGGCTGCCCGGTCATCGACCTGTACGGCATGCTGGAGACCGGCGTGACCTCGTGGACCGATCCGGGCGAGCCCTACCAGGAGTGGGTCGGCACGGTCGGCCGGCCGTATCCGTTCATGCGGGTACGCATCCTCGATTCCGATGACCGGGAAGTACCGGTGGGCGTCGAGGGCGAGATCGTGAACACCGGCCCGACCGTCTCGGTCGGCTACTACCGCAACCCGGCCAAAACCAGCGAGAGCTGGACGACGGACGGCTGGTTCCGGTCCGGGGACCGCGGTTTCTTCGACCCGGCAGGCAGGCTGACGATCTCCGGCCGTTCCAAGGACATGATCATCCACGGCGGCGCCAACATCTGGCCCCGCGAGCTCGAAGAAATCCTCGTCGGGCACCCCGACGTCGCCGACGTCGCGGTCGTCGGCATCCACGACGACTACTTCGGTGAGAACGCCTGCGCCTGCGTCGTTCCCCGGGCCGGCGCAGCACCCACCCTGCAGGACCTCATCGCCTTCATGAAGGACGACGTCGCCAAGTACAAGCTTCCCCAGCACCTCGAACTGTTCGAGTCCTTCCCCCTCGGGCCTACCGGCAAAGTCCTCAAGCACGACCTCGCGAACGACGTCGAGGCGCGACGGTCGGCCGCGTCCGAAGGCGCCGCACGATGACCACACCGCGGCCCCGGCTGATCGACTTTCACTCCCACTGGGGGACCGAGCAAGGCTGGAAGGGCAGTCCGTTCGAGACTTCCGAGGCCCGGGAGGCGATGCGCGGCTATTTCAAGTGGGACATGGCCTTCGTCAGCGAGGAGGAGCAAGCGGCCCGGTTCCGCCAGGCCAACACCAGGGTGATGCTCGACCTCGCCTACACGTACAAGATGGATGCCGGTGCGATGCGGGACCAGCATGACTACGCGTTCGACTACGCCCGCAGATACCCCGACGTGGTGCTCGGCAACTGGATCAGCATCGATCCGACCCGGCCGGATCATGTCCAGGAGCTCGAGCGCTGCCTCACCGAGGGGCCGGGCCTGGTCGGGATGGGACTCCACCCGTTCTCCGGGGCGGGCACACCGGACCAGCCGGCCTGGGAAAAGTGCCTGAATCTGTGCATCGAGGCCAACCGTCCCGTGCTGATGCTCGTGGGCATGTCGGCGAACGGCGCCGGAACCCGCGGTGGCTTCGGCCTCGAGCTCGAGACCTGCCACCCCCGCTACGTCGACCGGATCGCCGCCCGCTATCCGGACCTCAACGTGATCGCGGCACGGGTGGCCTGGCCCTGGCAGCCGGAGATGATCGCGATCGCTCTGCACAAGGCCAACGTCTGGATGGAGTTGCACGGCTGGGCTCCGCGCTATTTTCCCGAGGAGCTCAAGCGCGAGATCGGCCGAAGGCTCCGCAAGAAGGTGTTCTTCGCCGCCGACTACCCGATGCTCGGCCATGAGCGGCTGGTGAACGAGTGGCAGGAGCAGGGCTTCTCGCCGGAGGTCCTCGACGACGTCTTCCACGGTAACGCCGAAACGTTCCTGACCTCGATCGGAGCAGGCTGATGGACCTTGGGCTGGCAGGTAAGGTAGCCATCGTCGGCGGCGGAACCGACGGACTGGGCTTCGCAATCGCCGACCGATTGCTGAGCGAAGGTGCCTTCGTGACGATTTTCGGGCGCCGCGCGGAGAAGGCCGCCGCGGCCGTTGAAGAGCTTTCTCGCAGACACGGAGAGGGCAAGGTCCTCGGGCTGGCCGCCGACTGCTCGAAGGCGGACGACATCGACCAGGTCACGGCTTCGACGGTCGATCGGTTCGGGCAAGCCGTGCACGTCCTCGTCACCAACGACGGCGGGCCGCCCGTTCTCCCGATCGCGGAGCTGACCGACGACGTCTGGGCGACGGCTTTCGAGCGGCACTTCTACTACGTGGTGAGGTCCGTGCGAGCCACGCTGCCGTACATGACGAGCGAAGGCGGCAGCATCCTCAACATCGTCTCCGCGGTCGCCCAACGACCGGCCCTCGGCATGGCAGCCCCGGTGGCCGTGTGGTCGGCGGTGATCGGATACGCCCAGACGCTGGCCCTCGAGGTCGGAAGGCATGACATCAGCGTCAATACCTTGACCGCTGGGCTCTTCGACACACAACTCGTCGACAAGATGATCGACCGGCAACCGGAACTCTCGAAGGATCGGCTTGGTGCCAGGGTGCCGCTGGGGCGCATCGGAAATCCTCGCGAGCTGGCGAACGTCGCTGCGACGCTCGTGTCACCGAACTCGAGATTCATCACGGGGTCGGTGACGCCGGTGGACGGCGGGTCCCTCGTCGGAGCAGGCTTCGGGTCGCCGAGCACCTCGGGCTGAGTTCGAGACCGAGGCTCGGGGCGCCAGGAAATTTCTCCCCGGGGCTCCCCGGAAACCTCGCGGCTTATACCGCTCTTGCCGTCCTGTTCGCCGCGCGGCACGCCTGTCTGACACCAATGCGGTATCCATCGGACCTCAGGTGTGCTTACTGGAACCCGCCCCACCCAACGCAACCACGTCGGGCGTCCGGGGGCGAAGCCCACCGGGCGGGGTCTGGGGGTTGCACCCCCAGATAAAACAACGGGGCGATCCGGTTGGCGCTTTCCGCCAACACAACTCGCCCCGAGCGACGTGGACCTTGCGGGTGCTTACTCGAATCCCGCTCCACCCAACGCGACCACGGTTGGGGGTCCGGGGGCGAAGCCCTCCGGGCGGGGTCTGGGGGTTGCACCCCCAGAAAACACTACGAGCGAGGAATGTCCGCGTTTTCTGCGGACATTCCTCGCTCATGAGCGAGTGGAGCTAAGGGGACTCGAACCCCTGACCCCCTCACTGCCAGTGAGGTGCGCGCGGGCTTCTGACCTGGGCTTATGGAGAACCTGCTGGTCGGCTGGTGCAGTTGATTGCCGTTGGCTGTGATTCGACGGCGTTGGGCGTCGTTGTGATCGACGCTGTGCTCCAGATTTGCTCCAGGAGCACATGGTGGGCGCCATCGTCGGACCGGATCCAGGCTGAAGCCGGCGCCGGTGCGCGATCGGGCCGTGGACCCCGAACCCGCCGGTTAAGAGTTCGCTGCCCTCTCTGTCGGATGGTGTCGAGTGATGTCGAACAAGACCTCCGGCGGTGCCTGGCGCACCCTGCAGGGCCTCATCGACTTCGCCGTCATCCAGTCCTATCTGGACACTGCCACCAAATGGGGCCACGATAAACTCGACGCCCTCCGAGAGCTCTTCACGACTGCTCCCCTGGCCGCCGTCGGCGGAGTGCACGCCGCCACCAGGCCCGGTGCTGAGACCGGTCTTTGCGCGGTCCTGCTGGATCTTGGCCGCGTGGGAGACCGGTTCGCGCGCCCGGTTCCCGGCGGACGCGGACGCGGTGATGAATCAGCTCGGCTTCGCTCCGAGGGCCTCCGGCGCTGCGTGCCCGAGGCCGCGCTCGCCGATCTGGTCGGCCTGGTGCGCCTTGTGCATATCAGCGATACCTTGCGGGAGTAGCGCGGTGTTCTGTCTGGCGGGCCGTCACGCGGCTCCGGTCTTCTCGGTGTCGCCTGTCCGGTGATCGTGCCGCACTGGGCCGAGGCCGACCTGTTGGTCGCCTCCACGCTGATCGAGGTAAGAGCCGTTGCACAGCTCGACTGCGCCGCGATGTCTCGGTGGCTGTGGACGTTGCTCGCCCTTATGGGGCTCGACACCCACGATCGGCACGAGATCCGGTCGGTCGGCGTGTACCTGGCGCGCCACGGTGTCACCGCGAGCTGGGGCGCCATCACCTTCGCAGACCTGCTGCTCGGCGGCACGGGCCGGGCCGGTCGCGGTGCCCGTGGCGACTTCCTCCGCCTCGCCGGCGGTGATCGCCGACGAGGGCGCCCCTCCGCTGACCGCGTGGACACCCCGGGAGAAGGAGGCGCACCGCCCGCGGTACTTCGCGGGCAACGCCACGTGACCCGACTTGTCGCACCGACCACACGTTCCAGCCGGCGCAGCGCCCGTTCGTCTGGCGGGCATCTGGACGGAAAAGAGTGTCGACAGGTCGGGGGCCTGCCGACACTCCAACGCGGGACTTGCGTTGCCCGCTGTCCCGGGAATCGATCGCAAGGGCTCGGGCGTTGCGGGCTCCGTCGAGCTGGTGGGTGCGGATGATCCGGGTTGTCTCTGCAGTTGAGGCTACGGGCGACTCGGCTGTTTGGTGGTGCCGCGTAGCGGACCGCCAACCCGGACGACGTAGTCGGTATGAAGCTGATGAAGCAGGCACGAGCAGGTCTAGGACGGCACTGGCGCCGACGCGGGGGCACGTGGTGGTGGGCGATTATGGTGATCGTGGTCCCGGTCGCAGTGATCGCCGCGGTCGCTATGACGGTGCTGCTGACATTCGTCAGCAGCGGCGACCCGAAGGACCGGATCGAGCTGATCAAGACCGGACTCACGGTCGGAGCAGGCGCCGGTGGCGTTGTTGCGCTGGTCCTCAGTGGCCGTCGGCAGTGGTCGACGGAGCATGACGCCACGGAGCGGCGTCTCACCGACCTGTACGTCAAGGCCGTCGAACAGCTCGGTTCTGATCGAGCAATGATTCGCCATGGCGGTATCTATGCGTTGGAGCGCGTGGCCCAAGACAATCCCAGTCAACGGCAGACAGCAATCGACGTGTTGTGCGCGTACCTTCGTGCGCCGTTCTCTCCGCCGGCATTCGACGGGACGCGCCGCCTGGGGCGCACGCGGCCCGCGCACACCAAGAGGAAGGCCGGCGGGCCGACGGCGTCCGTCGCACAGCCCAGTTCGGCGACCTTGGTCCAGCAACACGAGGAAATGGAAGTGCGGCTGACCGCGCAGCGTGTCCTCGCGCGCCACCTGCGGCCTGGCCCCGATTTGGAACGGCCGGCTGACACCTACTGGCCAGGCATCAATCTTGACCTTACCCATGCAACGCTGGTCGACTTCGACTTAAGCAAATGCAGCGTCGGTCAGGCGCTGTTCTGGACCGCCACCTTCCACTTCGAGACTGACTTTGCTGATGCGACGTTCGCCGGAGTGGCGGACTTCTTCCGGGCTCGATTCACCGGTAGAGCCCGGTTCGACCGGGCCGTGTTTCACAACGGCGCGGGGTTCAACCTGACAGAGTTCTCGAACGAGCCCAGCTTCAAACACACGGTCGGGACACTTGCTGGATATGGGCCTCCGAGCGAAAAGAACCATCGCAAGTAAGAGGGCAACGGTCCAGGTGAGATCGGGCCAGCAACGGTCTTGGCCGGCGTCGACAGGTCGGCCATGGCCGTTTGCCGCCCAGAACAGCGCCCGTGCGGACCACCGCCCCCATCAGACGCGGAGCAACCGCGCAAGGGCCAAGTCCGACAACGGGATGGACACAGGAGCTGCCAGGCTTTGCGGCGGAGTCGGGCCTCCTCGACTGTCAACCGCTCCGCCGTGGCTGCTGGTGCATATGGGTGTTGATCCGTCCCAGCGGCCGTCTCGTCGGAGTTGGTGTCTCGGAAAGCCTCGGCGGGGCATGTTCACGGCGCCGCGCTCTTGGGGAGGTTCGTGGTCGGTCTGTATGGCGCCCACGGAATGAGCGGCAGGACGTGGTCGCTGCTAACTCCGGTCAACGGTGTTGAAGGAAGCAAGATGTTGGTGAACCGAGGCGAATGGCCTCGATGTCGTCTCAGGTGCGCCGTCGGACCACACTGGTGGCGGTGGAAGGCTCTGCTCAAAGCACCTTTGGGGATCCACCTGTTTGAGGGACGCTGCTGGGGCACTTCGCGTCACCCCATTTTGCCGCCGTCGGTACGGTGCTCCAGCCCCACCACGCTCTGAACGTGGTGCGCGACGGTCTCAGGCATGCGCGACGCTTCTGCACCTACTCCTCAAACCAACCCTCCTCTGAGGCGGCAGTGAACATCGGCCCCTCCTGAACGGACGATGCAAGCATCTTTCAGCCAAGGTAACCGCTCGCGGCGGGAATCGATCCGGTTCGCTAAAGATTCTGCGAGCGTGATCGATTGGGATCTCGAAGCCGGCTCCCTGGAAGTGTGGGATAGCTGAGGAAGGGCAGTCTTGTAGCGCTTTGACGGAATGCTCACTCGGCGTACGAAGGAGACGTGCCATGAGAGCGCAACCCGCGGTCCAGCCAGCCTGTCCCCGCGATGCCATCGCTGTGAGACTTTCGGTCTGTAGGGGCTGCAACGGATCGTATGCGACGGTGTTAGTCACGTAGTGGCTGAGAAGAAGGAGCACATCGGGACTATAGCGGCCCACGTCACGGAACGAAGTCAAGTCCAGGGGGCGACAGATTTGAGCCATGCCGAGGTTGCTTGATGAGACCAGAAGCGCCCGTAGGCGCTCGGGCGGCACGTCAGTGACGGCGGTCTGGAGCAGGTCGGGGCAGAGCTGGACCACAGCCGGTGCGGCTGCGGCAACCAGAGCGAGGCTCCACGTGCAGCGCGAGAGCGGGTCCGGGTGGTGATAAAATTGTTCAAGCCACCAAGCGCCTTCATTGGAATTCGCCCGAATTGCGGTCAGCAATCGGCCGTAGTCTGTAGCCGGCCCTAGGGAACTCGAGCCTGGAGTGATGTCAGCACTGGTCTTCAGGGCGTCGGGATTGCTTGCTGCGCCAATTACCGTGATCTCCGCGGCTAGCCAGCACGGTCCATAAATCGCTGCGAGAGAGCGTGCGGAGTTAGCCCACGGAGCAGTTGTGTTCTGCTGCCCCTTCCCGAAGAGCATCGCAATAGCCGTTTCGCTGAACCTCTCGTCACGTGCGACCAGGTTCTCCAGATCAGTCAGAACGCTTGATCGACGCGGCGACGACAGATCTGTTCCGCGAGCAATCTCTCCTCGATGAAGATTCATTATATTCTGAGCGGACGCGACAAAACCGCGGGGATCAAACACTCGCAACAGCTGGCGTGGGAAGCCTGCAAATTCCTTGGGAACAATCGTGCAATGCCCGTTTAGCACTTGATTGGTCAAAATTATCTCGGAGGGAGAGTTTTCGTGAATCGGAGCGCTCGTCGCCAGCAGGTAGCTTGCGGCGGCAGGGGCAGTCAAGGTCAGACGCGAGAGAATGTCTTCATGCCAGACTGTCTGAGGAATATCAGGGCTGACTGTTGTGAGGTGTAGCCACGCAGCCTCGGCATAGCCTCCCGCAGCCGAACGCATCTGCTCTTGCCACCAAGGTATGAATGAACTCTCGATCTCGTTCATTCGTCGCATAAGAGAGGCGCGTACGACGTTCAATTCGACTGCGGGCCGGTCCGAGATCAACGTGCGAAACCGGTCAAGCAGATATGCGCCACCATGATCGCTGCTCAACTGAGGTAGCTGGTTTGAGCCGCGGTGGAAGTTCGTCAAGATGGCCGCGCTAACGTCAGACGTAAGCAGTTCAGCTACCTCATTTTGTGTCCGTGGCCTTCGGCTGAATACTCCGTCAGCCAACAACGTCCACGTGACGAGCCGGAGGTGTGCTGGGCGATGGTCGACCTCGAATTCCTCCTTTAGAACGTCGGCAAGCGTGATCAGTTCGCTGACTGTCGCGAAGCCAGCGTAAAATCGACAATTGTTCATCCAGTAGGGCCGTCGCACGAGCTGACGAAAGATGCGAGTTTTGTCGAAGTCGCGACTCCCGGCGCCGGCGACATCGTATAGATGTTTGGCGGCGAAGTATTCCTGGAGTGGCTGGATATCGAACTGAAAGGTACCTTGCTGCTTACTGGACAGAGCCCAGACTCGATCAGTCACAGCTGTAAAGAGATCGTCAACTAGCGTCACGTCTTTTCCGACATCGTGGAGGTAAAGCAAGATAGATTTCTTTACGGCAGCGACAGTGAGTCGGCCGTGCACTTCGCCAGACTCGCTTTGCTCCTGTAGTAGCCAGCCAAGGTGGGCAGTGACCTCTTCTAGGTCCGATCGATGCCGGTGCACCGCTGCGCTTTTCTCTGCTTCTCTGTCCAGGAACGTCTGCATGTAAGAGGAGTACAGCTCGGTACGGGCGCGCGGAATGGATTCGCCGCGTTTGAGGATGAGAAAAAGTAGGATCGTCAGCTGCATAGGGTTCTCGGCCAGACTAGCGACGTGGGGTTCGACAGAGTGCGTGTCGAAAATCTGGCGTAACGACTCGCGGTCTTTTTCTGCTAGACCTTGAGCTCGGCTCCACAGGTCAAGATACGCGCTGCGCAACCCATGACTCAGCGGTTGAAGGCTGATGGTCTCAAACCAGTCGGACGAGGGCTCGGCGAATTCGCCGGCGTTCGGACGCATGGTGACTACGACCTGTGCTCGTTGATCTCCTGCGCGGGCGCGGGCGCAAAACTCACCGATCTGAGCGACGACCAGTCGCCGCTCGGCAGCCTCGGCGACCTCGTCCAGGCCGTCGAGGACCAACAGCAGCGGGAACCTGGCAAAGATGCGCTGCAGTGTCTTGCCGGTGACCGGTGTCGCGCCACTCTTTGCCTGGGCCAGTCGAACGAGGAACGACTCAAGAGACGGGTCGTCAACGTGCTCAGAGTGCGGGGGGTTGCGCGGCGCGGCGGCTGCGAATGGGTCCCCTCCTGAGAGCCACAATGCGTAGTCTCGGAGGTCTACTCGTAGCGGTAGTCGCGGTGTGGTCGGTGTCTGCACGCCGGGCGGGGTCGGGAAAAGGGACTCGTTGTCGAGGAAGATGGCGCGGTGAATCTGGCAGAGATACTGCCCGAGTGTCGATTTGCCCTGTCCTGGCGCCCCGAGTACTGCAGTATGCAAATAGTCCGCCTTGAGGAGGTACGCCGCGGCGCCGCCCAGTGCTAATGCTCCGCGGTGAGCGGAGTCTTTGTGCCCACTGCCGGGACTGTTAAATCGGGTAGCCTCGACGTCGACGAACAAGTCGCTCAGCGCGGAGGATGCGAGGTCGACTTGCTTGAACTTGACCTTGGAGTCCTCCTCCCACTGTGTCGCAACAATTTGACGAACAAGATCGCGTAAAACGTGGTCCTGTTCTGCCAGCGTGCCGGATCGGTTAAGGTAGCGAATAAGATCCCATCCGGCGAGCATGTCCCCGTAAGACCATTTCAGAGCGTCAGGAGCTGCGTCGATGATCGCGTCGAGGTTGGCGCGCCACCAGCACTCGACGGTGACTCCGAGTGTGGCGGAGTGGCGATTGAGCTCTTCGCGTAGTTTGTCTATTGTTCCCCTGCCAGGGACCGCGGTGCCGGCCACGCTGGTCAACAGGACGTAGGACTCCGCACCTTCGGCGACGAGCCGTTCGATGTTCGCGCGTTCCCCGTTGATTGCCTCGTTCAGCCATCGAACGGGGTTGCGAGGCGGGGACGCGGCCCACTTGACTTGGTAGACAATTAAACCTCGGTCGTCATCGGACCGCATGGCGTCGCGCCCACCGTCGCTGTGTCCTACCGGCATACAGGTGACACCGGGAAACCTGTGTACCAGGAGTGCGTTGCAGAGACGCTGAAAAGTCTTCTCACCCAGGCGCTCGTACAGGTACCGGCCAGAGGCGCCCGACAAGTGGCTGTACTCGATATCTTCAAGTACCCTTGCCCATTCTGGCTGTCCGGCAGCTTCTTCCTCGGACTGCTCTTCGGGGGAGTCTCCTTGAGCGCTCACATGCTTCAGACTAGCGAATCCCCGTTGGCGCCTGGCCCGAGTACGGCCGATGGCCGAGTTGCAGATCGAATCCATGTTCGACTACCCGTCGGAACGGCGCTCGACCAGCACGCCGAACGCCTCGACGTCGCCGAGTCTGGTTCGTCGGTCGAGGTCCTCGTCGAGGTCATCAGCTCCGTAGGTAAACGCTACGTGATGCGGCGGCCGCTGATCGTCAATCAGTACGGCGGTCGCCCGTCCGCCGCCAACCAGGCGAAGTCCACGATGCGCTCATCCTGTAGGTGCCGAGAAATATGTCTGTGCAGGTCAGCGGGTATCGGCGTGTGACTGGTTGCCATCCGGCATGATCGCGGCTCGTGCTGGTCCGCTTCGCTTACCTCGCCGTTGCCCACGCTTTTGCCGCGCGACGGCTACTACGCAAGAGCGACCTTCGGCGAAGATCGCGGTCTGTTTCAATCGCTGCTTACTGAAGTTCGTCGGCTGGTTTCGGTAGGGTGGCGCGGCGCGAGTGCGACACGACCTCTGGGTCGCGATCGGTCGCGTCCGTCTGCCTGGTGCCGGGTGGCCGATCACATGGGGCTCGGGCGGGCCCAAGACGGGGAGGCAGCGGATGAGCGAGACAGCGGCGGAGGGGCTGGCGTCGGAGCGGTTGCGTGAGGCGGCGGCGACGGTGCGGGTGAATGGGCAGCTGGCGATGCAGTCGCCGCTGGACACGGCGCTGCTGCGGGATGTGCCTGTGGGCTCTCTCGCCGACGTTCTGAGCGCTGCGGTGAACCACTTCGTGCTCTATGAGGGCCGCGGCTGGGACGAGGCGAAGATCAACAACCGGGTAGACGGCACCGCGCTGGCCGCGCTGCGGCTTGCCGACACCATCCTGGGCCGTGCGCGTGACTGACTTCCCCTGGCTGCATGTCGTCGCCGTCGTGAAAGGCACCGCTGAGGGAGACTCGACCCGGTACTTCGGCTCCCTGCTCGGATTCAGCGAGTACGTGGCCCGCGCGGCTTCGCTCGGGCTGGTGCGTCAGCGCCCGGCCGCCGAGCTCGGAGAAGACGATGACGAGCTCGTGCTCACCGAGCACGGTGAGGCCTACTACCGGGACTTCGCCCTCGGCGCGCTGCCGCGCGTCCGCGGCTACAACTGGCACACGCTCGCCCCGGAGCTCATCGGGCCTGCTGCGCAACAGCTCGCCGACCGCTGGGCAACAGTACGGGCGGCAACACCCGGGCCAGCCTGACGAGTTCACCGTTCGCTGCCAAGCAGAACGTGGCTGATCTGTCGGCGTGCCGGTGGGGGAGGGTATCTCGTCGGCGCACTGCGGGTGCTCTAGCCGTCCAGGCCCCGAGCAGGGTGGGCATAATGGCCAGCGTGAACATCTCAGAGGCGAGCCCGCTGCTGCAGGCGCAGGCACGTCTGGCCACGCACGTGACGGAGGCGGCGGGCATTCACCCACCGCGGCCAGAGTGGCGGCACAACAGCGTGGAAGCCCTGCTCCTGAGCCACGGACGATGGTTCCGGCCGGCGCCGATGCCTTCGGACCGGCCCCTCGGCGTCGAGGGGCTGTGTTTCGCCAACGCGGCTCAGCACGCCGCCCGGTTCGGTTTGGCGTATGTGGAGGGCTACGCGCTCGCGAGTGGCGTCGTCGGGCTGCCGCACGCCTGGTGCGCCCACCCGGACGGCACCGTGGAAGACCCGACCTGGAACACGGACGGCCATGCCTACCTCGGCATCCCCTTCACTGAACTGTACCTGCGGGAGCAGGAACAGCGCGGCAACATCAACCAGTTGTTGTTCGAGCAGCACCTCAACGGCTGGGACCTGCTCCGCGACGGCGTTGACGGAGCGATCGCAGCCAACGTCGGCCGGCCCTACACGACCGCGTCGAACGGTTGACCCTGTCAGCTGAGGGGTTTCGCGCCTGTCGGCTCGGATATCGCCGCATCGCAGTGGCGGCGACCGTGCAGGGTGAAATACGCGTCCGGTGAGTGCACGATGCGCGGCAGCGGCGTCAGATCGGGCAGATCCTGTCGGCACCACACCCTTGGCCTCGATCGGCGTGACTTACGGGAACCTCACAGTGGCCGCCATGTCGGAGCCCAATGCCGCTTCGCCGGGCCTGCGTGCCCGCTGGACTCGGTGTCGGTCCGTTGTCTGGTTGCCTGGAAGCCCGGTGGCCTGATGCTCAGCCTGGATTACGTTGGCGTGCAGGCTTTTGCGCCGAAAACGCTGAGGGTTGGCAGCGATCCTTGGATGGCGGAGTGGGCGAGGAGGATCGCGCCGGCGGTCCAGGTGGTGCGTTCTCGCGGCCACAGTGTCGTCCGGTCCACCTTGATACCCAGGTGTGCGGCCAGTCGTGCCCCGGCACTTCCGGCCAGAGCCAGGCCGACCTGCGCCAACGTGGCGAGCAACGGGACCGACCGGCGGCGGTGCCGTTCGGACAGACCCTCCACCTGCTCCACGAACGTTGCCGCCACACAGTCGGCGTTTGCGACAGTAGAAGCGACGCACAACCAACATGATCGTCACCGGCTGCCCGCCGACCGGGGCGTCAGACACGCGTCGCACGTAGCGGCTGTGCACCCGCTCGGACCACGCCGCGCACCCCCGGCACGGTCGCCCGTCGCATCGGACCGCGCGAAAACCGTTACACCGTCGCCCGCAGCCTCCACCCGCTCAACGACCAGCTCACCCAAATGCGGCAACAACGACTCAAGATCAACAGGACACTGGCGACATGATCACCGACCACGCTCACAGCCCGTCACCGGACCACGAAACCCGCGCCAGAGCCAAATTCGGAGAGCGCCAACATCCCCAACCAAGTCCCTGTCCGACGAACTCGCCAGCCAGGCCAGCAGGATCGCCCACAGCTCAGCGAGATGAGATCTCTCCCCATGAGATCGTCGCGGGCAGTACGGTGCCGTGGTTGAGCTGCGCCTGTCGGAGCTGCCCTGGGCTCAGCCCTTTCGCGGCGCGGAGATCGACGTCCTCGAGCACGGTGCCACGAAGATCGGCTCCGATAAACTGAGCGTTCGTCACCGTCGTACCGGCAAGGTCCGCTCCTGCAAGGTCGGCGTCGCGAAGGTCCGCGCCCGTGAGATCCGCTCGTTGCATCCGGGCGTCCGACAGGCGGGCGTGGGCCAGATGGCTATCGGTCAGGTCGGCCCCGCGCAACGACGCTCCGGTGAGGTCGCCGTTGCCGATATATGCCTTGCGTAGGTCCGCGTGATCCAGCGTGGCCCTCGCCAGCAGGATGCCGGAAAGCCTGGCTGCCGCGAGATCACATCGCGACAGGTCGCAATCAGAAAGGTCGATGGCTCCCGCCGGCGCGTGCGCGCCGAGTTCCTTGACCGCAGCCGCGAGGTCAGCGGTTGACCCGCGTCTCACTTCCGGATCCGCCGGGTTCCCGTCCGAGGTACGAGAACGGGCCCAGTGCAGAAGGAGGTCCCGGACCGGCCTTGCATGTTCTGGCGACTCCCGCCGCAGCATGCCTAGCGCGCCAATGCCACTCAATCGGGTGGCCATGTCGGGGCTGATGAGGTCTCCGGCGGCAGACCGAAATAGCTCGGCCCGCCGCAGGGCGTCGATCGCACTCTCCCCGCCCGCACTGCCACGGGCTACAGCGAGCCCGCCGGCCAAGACCACGATGAGCAGGAAGAGCACGGTCGCCCACAGCGCCGAGCTGCCGATGGAGCTCAGCGTGAGCACCCAGGCCGCAGCTCCTATCACTGTCGCGGTACCGCCCAACGCACCCCACCATTTCTTCATCTATCCATCAGACCCGGTCAACCCACTGAACGTCCAGCCCGGTGGGCACGGCCGCCGTTGCCTACGATGGCAGGCCCGGAGCCGGTTCCAGAAACGTTGGCGATCCACCCGCGCACGGTCTCGCAGCGCTGCGGCATTTCACCTGCGGCGGGCGACCGTGGGGTACGTCTTTCCCCTCGGCTCGTCGTTCGGGCTGGCCCTCCGCAGCGCGGACTGCGCCGGCTCGCATGCTTATTACGGTGCTCACATTGCAATCCCGCAGTTTCATGAGCGCTGACCCTGAGTAGTCCTTCCAGTGTGTTTGAGTAGTCCTACCTGGATCTCGTCGCCCATACGAGGTAACCATCTGCCGACCTGTTGTCAGGCGGAAGTTGATCAAGGTATCCATGACGGCAGGTGATCGCGCCGCCTCGTGGGGAGGGTGGCCGCGTGACTTCGGGTTCGCTGGCTGAGGACGCGGTCACCCGGTAAGGACAGTGTCATGAATAGTGTTCATTTTTCGGTTGTGGTCTTCTCCCAGCGACGTCGAATCACGACATCGCGCCCGGTGTCAGCGGCCAGTGAATACTCCCCATAGGCGGCCAGATAAGGCCCCGCTGATGGCCACCGGGTTCCCCGTGGACGGCCAGATATCTCCCCGGTAGACAGTCCGGGATGTCGTGCGGCGAGGCTGCGCGACGTGAAGAGCAGCAGGGAGATCATGGAGATCCTCGAGGCGTATGACCTCACGGGGAGTTACCGCGCCGCGGCAGAACTGGCCGGGTGCGACCACCACACTGTCGCGCGGTATGTGGCCCTGCGGGCGGCCGGCGAGGCGCCGGTGGCGCGGGAGCACCGGCTTCGCCCGATCGACGAGTACCTGCCCAAGATCGAGGAGCTGGTGGTGCGGTCGAACGGCAAGGTCCGCGCGGACGTGGTGCATCGGCGGATCACCGCGATGGGCTTCACCGGCGGTGAACGCACCACCCGCCGCGTTGTCGCGCAGGTCAAGCAGCGGCTGCGGGCCGGGCAGCGGCGGGTCTTCCGGCCATGGGTCGTGGAGCCGGGCCTGTGGTTGCAGTGGGATTGGGGCCACGGCCCGAAAATCGGTGGGCGGCAGACGCAACTGTGGTGCGCGTGGCTGGCCTGGTCACGGTTCCGGGTGGTGATCCCGGTGATGGACAAGACCCTCCCGACGATCGTGGCCTGCCTGGACACCACGCTGCGGCGGATTGGTGGTGTTCCGACGTATGCGTTGACAGACAACGAAAAGACGGTGTCGGTGGACCACGTCGCCTCGATCGCGGTCCGCAACCCCGACATCGTCGAGGTCGGCCGCCACTACGGGATGACGATCCGCACCTGTGTTCCGGCGGACCCGCAGACCAAGGGCGGGTCGGAGGCGACGGTGCGGATCGCGAAGGCGGACCTGGTCCCCACCGACACCAACCTGCTGGATGCCTATCACAGCTTCGGCGACCTGGAGGCCGCCTGCCGCGAGTTCTGCGAGCAGGTCAACGACCGGCCGCATCGCGAGACCCACCGCCGCCCCGTCGAGGCACTCGCGGAGGAACGGACGCGGCTGCATCCGTTGACCCGCAAGCCGTTCACCGTCGCGTTCGGCACCACCCGCCGCGTCAACTGGGACGGCACCGTCTCGGTCGAAGGGGTGCGGTATTCGGTGCCGCACCCGCTGGTCGACTCCCGGGTCTGGGTCCGCTTCCACGGCGACGACCTGATCATCACCGCGGTCGACGAGAACGGCCCGGCCGAGGTCGCCCGCCACGCCCGCTCGACACCGGGAAACCCGTCGATCCAGGACGAGCACTACCCGCCGCGCGCCGATCACCACGGCGATCGCATCCCGCGGGCCACCTCGCCCGAGGAAGCCGCGTTCCTCGCGCTGGGCAGCGGCGCGGCGGCCTGGCTGACCGAGGCCGCGGCCGCAGGCGTCCGCCGGATCCGCCCGAAAATGGCCGAAGCGGTCACCCTGGCCAAGCTGCACCCGGCTGCGGAGGTTGATCAGGCGCTCGGGATCGCGGCGATCGCCGGGCGGTTCGCCGAGAACGACCTGATCCGCATCCTGACCCACCACACCGGCCGCGACGCGGGCGAACCGGCGCGGGCCAGTGAGGACCACAGCCTGCAGCCGGGCACCTCCGCCTGGTCGAACTTCGGTCTTCCTGCCAGCGACAATGACTCTGAAAGTGATCTGTGATGACCTCTGGACTGCGTGTCGCCGGCTCCGCCGGCGACCCACTTGCCGAAGCTGTCGCTTTGACGAAACGGCTGAAGCTGCCGCACCTGCGGCGCGCGTTGACCGACCTGATCCCGACCGCGAAGGCGCAACGCTGGGACCCCGCGGAGGTCGTGCGGGTGCTGCTCGCGGAGGAAGCCGCTGGGCGGGACGCGGCGAACCTGCGGACCCGCCGCAAACGCGCCGCGTTCCCCGCGGGCAAGACCTTCGGCGACTGGGACGAGCAAGCCTCCTCCATCGCTCGCCCCACACAGGACTCCCTGAAGACGCTGGAATGGGTGCGGAACAAGGAAAATCTCTGCATCTGCGGGCCGTCCGGCACCGGCAAGTCACACTTTTGTGAGGCGCTCGGGCAGGCCGCGATCGAGGCCGGGCTGACCGTCGCGTGGTTCACCATCGAAGACCTCGGCGCGTTGGTCCGCCGGCACCGGGTCGATGACTCCATCACCCGCGCCCTGGCCCGGCTGATCCGCACCGACCTGATCATCATCGACGACATCGGCCTGCTGCCGGTCAGCCCCGACGCCGCCGAAGGGTTCTACCGCCTGGTCGACGCTGCCTACGAGCGACGCGCGCTGGCCGTCAGCTCCAACCTGCACCCCTCCGGGTTCGACGAGATCATGCCGAAGACCCTGGCTACCGCCACGGTCGACCGGCTCCTGCACCACGCCCACGTCGTCGTCACCCAAGGTGACAGCTTCCGGCTCGCGCAAGCCACCTCCGGCCAGGGGGTGAGACCACTGCACTGACCACGAGCTCCACCAGGCGGGGAATTATCTGGCCGCCGTTGGGGAGATCCAGCTGGCCGCCACTGGGGAGAACATCCGGCCGCCTACGGGGAGAACAAACTGGCCATTGACAGCCCGGTTCATCGTTGACGCAAGCACGATCGACACGGGCGCGCGGTGGCCTCAGTCGAGGCTGCCTCTGACTGTGCACCCACGTGTCGTTGCCACGTGCTCGCCACGCGGTATGGCTCGGCGCTCGATTCGATGCACGTCCACGTGATCAGCTTCAGGTAGGGATCTGGAGCGTGTCGCGTTGCCACGGGGAGAGCAACCGATGAGAGAAATCACTAGCTTTTCTGCGGCGTTTCACCGTATTCGCCGAAATCGCCACCTCAATGTCAGCGAGGTTGCGGCGAGGACCGGCTACAGCGCCAGCTATGTGTCCAAGCTGCTGCATGGCCATCGGGCCTTGCTGCCGGACGTTGTCCGGCAGCTGGACGAGGCGCTCGGTGCCGCGGGGGAGCTCGTGCGCATCGCGGCCGAGGCACACGACGGACCGGATCACTGGGTCCGGCCGGCGCAGCTGCCGTCGACTGTGCCCGATTTCATCGGGCGAGGATCCTTTCTGCGTACGCTGGACGGGCTGGCCTCCCTGCGCCACGACCGGGATTCCCCGCGGACGGCCGTCATCGAAGGCGGCTTCTGGGTCGGGAAGACCGCGCTTGCCGTGCGCTGGGCCCATCAAGCGCAGGCGGACTTTCCCGGCGGGTGCCTGTTCGCCGACCTGCATGGATTCGCCGCCGGCCCCCCTGCCGACCCCGGGCAGATCGTGAACGGGTTCCTGCGTGCGCTCGGCGCCGGGGGAGAGGCGTTCGCGGGCACGGTGGATGAGCGTGCCGCGCACTACCGCTCGCATCTGGCCGAACGGCCCGCGATCGTCATCCTCGATAACGCTGCGGACTACGACCAGATCCGGCCCCTGCTTCCCGGGGGAAACTCGGTTGCCCTTGTCACCAGCCGCGAGCACCAGACGGACCTCCTGGCGCGCAGCGGTGGTCTGCATCTGGAACTGCCCCCGTTGACCAAGGACGAGGCACTCGGGCTCTTACGCAAGCGTCTGGGCGAGGCGCGGGTTGCGGCCGACCTGCCTGCGGCCGAAAGCATCGTCCGGCGGGCCGGCCGTCTTCCGATGGCGGTGCTCATCGCGGCCGAGCACGCCGCGCATCGGGGTGTCAGCCTCGAGCGGGTCGCGGCCCAGCTGCGCAGCGCTCACGAGCGCCTGGAGATGTTCACCTCGCCCGATCCCGCGGTGAACATCTACGGCGTCATCGACGCCTCCTATCTCGCGCTCCCGTCCCAGCCGGCGAGGGTCTTCCGCCTGCTCGGCGCCAGCCCGGCCAGCCCCATCAGCGCCGCATCGACCGCGGCACTCGCCGACATCCCACCCGTAGCGGCACATGCGGCGCTTGACGTCCTGCGCCGGGCCCATCTCATCGAGCCCGCCGCTGGCACCCGCATGCGCATGAACCACCTGCTGCGCGCCTACGCCTACGAGCGCGCCGCCGCGGATGAGCACCCCCGCGAGCTGGAGCGGGTATGGCAGCGGCTCCGGCAGTGGTACGCGACCACCGCGGCATCGGCCAGCAACGCGCTCGCGCCGGGCTGGGCCGGCCCCGGACTGCTGCCCCCCGGCGCCGCTGACAGCACCGTCGCGGGCTTCGCCGACGGCGACTACGACGGCGCGATGGCGTGGTTCGAAGCCGAGGCATCCGCGGTCCTGCAGGTCGCGCGCAGCGGCCCGACCACCGAGCTGAGCTGGCAGCTCCCGGCGACCCTGCTGCCGTTTTTCTACCTGACCAAGAACTGGAGCACCTGGCTCTCGGCAGCCGCGCAAGCGCACAACGCAGCCCGCCACACCGGAAGCCGCCTGGGCACGGCATGCAGCGTGCTCAGCCTGGGATGGGTCCGGCACGAGATCGGCCACGCCGCCGACGCCGCCATCCTGCTGACCAGCGCGCTGCAGCTGCACGACCAGCTCGACAACGACTGCCTCGCCGGCTGGACCGCCGTCGCGCTGGCCGCCGCGCAGACCATCCTGGGACAGCACGAGGACGCCCGCACGCTCTACCTGCGTGCCGACGCGCTTTTCACCAGTGCCGGCCTGACCTTGGGCACGGCGGTCGTGCGGGCCATGCTCGCCGGCACCCAGCAGGAACTCGGCGACCCGCAGGCGCCGGCCACCGCGCACGATGCTCTTGCGCTCGCGCAGGAGGTCGCGTCGAATCCGGTCCTGAGCCTGGCCCATCACCAGCTCGGCCTGGTGCTGCACGCGCAGGGATCACACCGGCGCGCCCTGACGCACCTGGACAGCGCACTGCGGCTGCGCCGGACCGGCCGCGAGCGCTGGGGCGAGGCGGACACGCTCGTCGCCCGCGCCGGCGCGCTGCACGCTCTCAACGAGCCCGTCGCGGCAGTGGATGCCTATCGCGATGCCGCCTCGATCCTGGACACGCTGCACGACCCGCGCGCGTTCGACGTCCGGGAGCGCCTCACCGCCCTCCGCGCGAGCCTGGGATTGCTGGGCAACGCCGACGCCGCATCATGAGGCAGCGCCCGGGCCAGAACGGAACCCCGCACTGGGCCCGGTCCGCAGCATGACCGAGCGGGCGGCGCGCTAGCCGCTGTGCCGGTCTTCGGCGGGGGCCAAGCGGCAGAGGATGAACCTGCTGTGCGGATTCGCGCTGTCGCTGATACCGACCGCGTGGACTTGGGCGTGCCACCAGCTCCCGTCCTGTCGTCTCACGGCGGCCGGCACCGGCGGGACCCGATGCGCCGCCCGTGTCGCGGCATCGTGAATCAGGCGGAGGACCGCGTCCAGGCTCTCGGCGCGGACGACCGCGGCGAGGGCGCGGTCCTCGGGCAGGTGAAGGTCCGCCGCGAGGTAGTCGTCGCTGGTCATCACGATGGCGTCGTAGGTCGTGTCGACGACCATCAGGGGATCGGTGATGATCGCCGAGAGCCCGGTCAGCTGCCGTCGCAGCGGCGAGTGCAGCTCGTGCTCCAGGTCCTGGGCGCGCACCCGCATCGAGAACCCGCAGTACAGACGGTCGGCGGACTTCCAGCCCACGGCGCGGATGACCTGATACTCGCCGGTCGCGGCGTTGCGCTGTTCCATGATACGAATGATCGGCTGGTCGACGGCGGCGTTCCGGAATTCCTGCATGATCGCGGTCGTGGGAACGCGGCCCTCGTCGACGAGGATGTCGTTGATGAAGCGGAACGGGTCGCGGCCGCTGGGGCCGCCGGTCCAGCCCGGCTGTGGCGGGGCGACGCCGTAGAGCCCGGGAGCGTGCTCACTCCACCAGTGCCGAAAGGGCCCGCCGCTGCCGGGCGGCGGCTCCTGCCACTCCCACGCCGCCACCAGCGGCGGCGGCGTGAAGCCGGAGCCGGCCCGCGCGTAGCAGGCGAGGATCGCGATCGGTGTCCCGTCCCGGCCGCCGAGAACCGGCCGTAGCGCGATGTCGAACTCTTCGTTGGCGTAGTGATGGCGCTCGCGCAACGGTCTCCGGGTCTGCCGCACGATGGTTGCCGCGGGTGGCAGGAGTTTGCGCGCGATGTTGTCGGCATTGTTCAACGACAGCCCCGTATACAGCCGCTCAGCGATGGCGTACAGCCTGGCGTCGGCGTCGAGCACCATCCACAACCCCATGTCCCGGTGGGGAGACGGGGTCTCGCCGGACCTGGAAGTGCCCATCACCGCAGCGTAGGGGGTGGGCGCCGCTCGACTGCCGTGCCGCAGCGCACTGTCACCGATGGGATGACGCGATCAGAACGTGGCCCCGCCGTCGAGCTGCAGGACCGATCCGGTCACGAACGCGGAGTCGTCGCTAGCCAGATACAACGCCGCAGCACGGATTTCCCCGGGATCCCCGATGCGCCGCAGCGCAGCCGTCCGCTCGAGCAGCGCGACCGTCTTCTCATCCCACCCAGCGGCCATCTTCGTCCGGAACGGCCCGCACTGGATCGCATTCACCCGCACCCCGAGCGGGCCGAAACTCTGCGCGTGCGCCTGGGTGAGCGTGTTGACCGCCGACTTCGCCACGGCGTAGGGCACGAAGGGATCCTTGGGTCGCACCGCGCCGGTCGAGGTCACGTTGATGATCGACCCGCCGCCGGCCTTCGCCATGTGCGCTGCGAATCCTTGGGACAGCGCGATCGTGCCCATCAGGTTGACGTCCAGCACCTTGCGCCACATCCGCTCGTCGAGATCGTCGACGCTGCGGTACGGGATCGCCATCCCGGCGTTGTTCACCAGCACATCCGCACGGCCGAAACGCGTGTGCACGCTGTCCACCAAAGCACCGCACTCATCCCAGGACCCGACGTTGCACGAGCGCGCCAGAGCCTCGACACCATGGTCCCGCCGGACCTGCACCGCCGCCTCCTCGCAGGCGACGCCGTTGCGACTGGCGATCACCACGGCCGCGCCCTCGGACGCGAACACCTCGACGATCTGACGGCCCAGCCCCGTCGCCCCGCCCGTGACCACCGCGACACGACCTGCGAGCTTCCCCATCGAATCCCCTCGTACGCTGCGCTCCGACGACGGCTCCGGACGCTACCAGCGCACAACCTCATGATCCACTGACGCGCCCTCCGCGCAGGCGAACCAAAACATTCACCACAAGTCCCCCGGAGTGCCTGCAGAAGCAAGGTGGAAACAATTTCCATCTTGACAAGTCTGGCACACATTCAGCACAAGATCAGCACACATTTGTGCTCGTCATATCCTTCCCTCCGGGCGGCACATTCGCGATGGTTGATCCATGTGAATCGACCACCTCCCCCTCCGGCGATGCCCGGCCCCGGCGCCACTGGGTCACCGCATCGCCAGGCCGATTCGCAGCGCTGCTGGGCGGCACCCTCGGTGTCGTCAGGCGCCGCCCAGCAGCGCGAGCCGCACCGCCCGTGGACCTTGTCCAGCCCGGCAGAGCCACCACTGCCCGGGCATGCCAGACGCGGTGGACCCCAACGCCCACGCGGGGTCCACCGCGTCGCACCAACCTTGTCAACCTCGGAACCTCCATCCGGCCGCCCCTGGTGTCCAACCTGCGCCACCTAGAAGCCGGCACACGGATTCATCGCCGCGATGGACGACGTGGAGTCCATCGCGGGAAAATAGCCGCCCTCTCACCTCTCGCTATTCGACGTTCTTCTGAACGGTTTCCGATTCCGCAGATAACCTGTCTAGGGCGAAAACATGTTCACATCCGGTATTGTTCGCCGCTCACTGCTCATCGGGTTCGCCACCTTGGCCCTCGGAAGCGCGGCCGCCGGCGAGGCCTCTGCCGCCGTAGCCCCCGAAACCCGCGTCGGCCGCGGAAGCGTGCGGCTACCTCGGAGACGGCACGTTCCGGCACTGTGACGGTGGGACCGGCTCGATGGTGATGCTCGACGTCGAGGACCGCTGGGGGTCTATCTACCACTACTGCGTCGGCCCGGCACGACGGACATCCAGCCGGTCATTCCGTGGCGCATTGGGGACGCCTGGTGGAACAGCGGCGTCGGCTGCCAGCCCGGGTACGACGGCCCTGCCTGATCCCTCCGCGGCGTGGCGGGCGCCCCGTGCTGGGCCCGCCACACCGCCGACCGCGTGGAGGCTCCGATGACCCGCATCAGGTGCACGGTCGCAGGCCTGATGATCACCGCCACGGCCGTCGCCGGCTGCTCGAACACCACGGTACAGTCGGCCGTTCCGCCGAGCCTGAGTGTCGTGTCGCCCTCGTGGATTCCGACGCCCGAACACGCCATGGCAGGGGCCGCGCTGCAGGTGTACCGGCAGTACTGGCAGCTGCGCGAGCACGCCGAAGCATCCCCGGGCGCCCAGGACTGGCGGGCATCGTTCGCGCATCTCCTGGCCGAGCCGGCGCTGACGACCATCGTCGATGAACTCGCGGACCTCGCGTCCATCCCGGCGCACATGGCGGGGCAGTACCACCGCGCGCCGAAAGCCCGGTCCGTCTCCACCGTCGAGCCGGCCCGCGTGGTGATCGTCGACTGCCTCGACGCATCCGCCGAGCGCCTGGTCAGCGACCGGCCAGGCGATGCCGGTAAGAACCTCGCCAACCCCGGGCAGCCCCGCCGCTACCGGCTCGAGGTCGAGGTTGTGCGCTGTCCCGCGCCGTACCGCTGGCTTGTGCGCACCATCCGGCCACAGCTGGACGAGGCATGCTGAGTCATCAGCGTCAACCGCAGGGTCTGCGTGACGATCCCGGTCGGCGCCGCCCAGCGCGGGTTTCCTCTGCGGGGCGCCATGTGGCCTGCGGCGATACCGCAACCCGGCGTTGCGGCCCGCTACTTAGAGAGCGATGATATCGAACATGCGTTCGACATCATCAGGTCCAGCGGGCTGGCGGCGAATCGATCCACCTCGGCATGTCTGGGTGAACGTGCCGAAGTTGTTCCCGGTCTCCCCGCGCCACCTGCACGAGTCGATACCGGGCGGCGTTCAGACCAGCTACGAAGCTGCGGGGATCCTCGTGGCCGAGGTCTCGTGGGCGAGCGGCGGGCGGCTGGGCCTGGTGAAGTACCAGCTGCTCTCGGCGGACCGGCAATGGCAGACGGTGGTGGAGCACTACGTGCCAGCCCACATGTACCGGCCGATGACCCGACTACGGCAAGACCGGGACTACGGACGAGGACACGGCCACTAGAACGCCGCCCGGCTTCAGGAGCAGCTCGTCGGCGATCTCCGTGGAGGCGGTCATGTCGTCAATGCGGCGCACCTTCTGAGTGCCGGCGGCCGAGCCCGACTTGCACGACTGCCGCCCGGGTCGCCGCAGTCGACACGGCTGGATACAGTCTCGGACGGGCCGGCACGCAGGCCTCTCTCCGAGCGCCATGGTCGCCACGCCGACCTCGGGTGCGCCGAGGACAAGGTCCGTGATCGCGTGCCCCCGGATGCCAGCGACACGTGTTCGCGCGACCAGCGGGGAAGCGTGGTTCCTCGTGGTGAGGCAGCAGAACATGACCCACGATCAGGCTTTCAAGACCGCCGCCCGGGAGCGCGCGGCCAGCCGGGGCATCAACTACACCGCGGCCCGGCGGGAAATCCTCGACCAGCTCGCCGAAGTCGCCGAGTTCGGGCACCTGCCGGTGATCTGGGAGAGCGCCCGGGTTCGTGTCCCGTTCGTCAGGCCGCCCCGTGAGCGGCACCAACTGGCGCTCGGTGCGATCGAGCTTGCGATCCGCGAGAGCGGCGCTCTCGAGGGAGCGATGCACCGCGACCGGTGGCGCACGCTCGACAGCCACATCGATCTCGACTGGGACGGCGGCCCGTACGCGCACGAGGTGCTGCGCGAGCTGATTGCCTTCGCCGAGGCCCCGGACACCGGCACTGTCGACCCGGGGCAACTGCGGCCCGGGGTGAGCTTGTTGGGCGACCTCAACGCCGTGTGGATCAGCGGCGTGCGCGTGCGGTTCCGCCCGTACAAGCCGATCGGCGCCGAAACCGCACGTGCCCAGACGCTCGCCGGGATCCGCGCCCGGACAACCACCGGCGGAATCACGGCCTAGCGCCGTCGGGGTGCCGTCGCCTGCGGATGTGGTCCGGAGCGACGGCCCTTGAGCGCCGCGGTCGCGTTGGTGTTGGGCCCGTGGATGGCCGGCGGGCTCGGCGCGGCGACGGCTCGTCTAAGCGCCGGGGAGCGAGCCGGCGCCGGAGCTGTTCGAGCTGGCCCACGGGGACCCGGCTCCTCCCGGCTGCGCGTGCACCCCCGCGGCCGGGACGTTGCGCCCCACTCCACCCCGGAGCCCGCCGTAGTTCGTGGTGCGCCAGTCGTTCTGTCGTGAGCGGTCTGGAGAACGTGATGTCGATGTTGCTGCACGCGGGTGAAGTATCCCTCGGTTGTTGAGTCGAAAGATCACGGCCAGTACTGTTCCGCCCGTGAATCGTGACCGGGGGGAGGCTGAGTCACGTCTGGCGCTGATCGCGCGCGACATCCGGGCTGGCCTGCGTGGCCCCGGTGATTTCATGGATGCCTTCGCTGGCGCCAATGTGTTTGTCCGTCGGCCGGAGCAGCCTGGTCTGCTGGTGATGGATCTGGCGGAGCGTGGGCGATGGATGGTCGCGTTCTCGACGCTTGCGCGGCTTGCAGCATATGAGGGTGAATGCGACTACTTCGCCACGACGGGCGCGGATCTACTCGAGCTGATTCCGCCGGGCGTGGGCCTGATGGTCGATCCGGATGACCAGCACCGGTTTCCGGTGCTGGCCCGGATGGCGCCACCGGATGCCCTGGCGCGGGCATGGGCGCAGGTGCTTACAGCAGGGCGTACTACGGCGCCAGCGTGACGGGCTGGTCGTCGCGGTACGAAGGGGAGGAATAGCAAAAGTGGATGGGCCCGGCTTTCATGTCGAGGTCGACGTGCTGGAGAGCGCGTCGACGAGCATGGGCGAGATCGTGCATGACCAGAGCAGCTTCCAGTTGCGTGGTCTGTGCGGAGAGCCGCCGCTGTACGGGCACGACGGTGTCCACGGGGCGCTGGCGGAGTTCTGTGGCCGGTGGAGCGTGGGCCTGGACGCACTCGCCGACCGCGCCGGCGACCTCGGTGACCTGCTCGGCAAGGCAGCCAAGGCCTACCGCGGCGTTGAACACAGCAACACCGCAGCCCTGAAGGACGATCCAGGCCGGGACGCGGTCACCCCGGACGAGCCGGGCCGCGGGGCGGTTTGAGCGTGGCGGAACTCGGCCAGACGACCGACCCGAAAGCCCTGATCCCCGGCGACCCGGACGCGGTGTTCGAGAACGCCAGGGTCTTGCACGGACGCGCGCGGGAGGCGCTCGCCGCGGGTGATGCGCTCAACCGGATCGACACCGGGGCGTGGCGGGGACCGGCCTCGGACAAGTTCCACGAGGACCACCAGACCGAGGTCCCCCGCTGGGGCAACGCCGGTGACTCCCTGGACAACGCCGCTCTCGCGCTGACGGATTTCGCCAACTGCCTGTCCTGGGCACAAGGCCAGGCCGCTGAGGCGATCGCGCAGTGGCAGCAGGGCGACAACGCCACCCGCCAGGCCAGGACCGACCACGACCGCGCGGTCGCCGACGCCGACACCAGGACACGGGCGAATGCGCAGCACGGCGACCCGACCGTGGTCGCGGCCCCGCCGTTCACCGATCCGGGCGAGGCCCAGCGCCAGGCAGCCCGGGACCTGCTCACCCGGGCCCGTCAGCAGCTCACCGGCGAGGGCGACCGGTGCGCCGAGGCGCTACGCGCTGAGGCGGCGCTGGCGCCGCAGGACTCCCGCAGGCAAGCCGACGCGAACTTCTTCGGCGGCATCTGGGACAGCGTCAAAGGGTTCGGCGAGGGCGTCTACGACCTGATGTCCGACCCGGCCGGGACGGTCGCGGCGATGGCGGTCAGCGTGGCGCACCCGGTGGACACGTTCAAGGAGATCGTCGCCTGGGACGACTGGGCCGCGGGCCGCGGTGACCGCGCCCTCGGCAAGATCACCGGCGACGTGCTCGTCGGGTTTGCCACCTTCGGTGCCGGCAAGATATTCAGGGAACGCGTCGGCGGCCACAGCGAGGACGGCGAGCCGAAACCGGACGGACACGACGGTCCCGATCAGCCGGCCGCACCGGCACCCCGCCCGATCTACGAACCGACCCGCAACCGGGTCAAGCTGCGCGAGTCCACCAAGCGGGCGATCTATCGCGATGCAGAGCGGGAACCGGACGGGACGGGTGACTTCGTGTGCCAGGCGACCCGTGAACGGATCCCGGCCGCCCACAACCCGGACGGCAGTCTCGTCAAGGTCAGCCCTGACACCGGCAAACCGGACCCGAACGGGATGACCGTGCCCGAACCAGGCAAGGCCGAGTTCGGGCACCAGCCGGGCGACGAATGGTGGCGCTACAAGCAGGAAGCCGAAGCGGGTGGCTACGACCGGCAACGGGTGATCGAGGACCAGAACGACCCCGATCGCTATCGGCTGGAGAGACCCGAGGCCAACCGCAGCCACCGCTACGAGCTACCACCGTGATGACCGGTGACGCTGAGGTACCGTGGAAACGCGAACAGGGAGCGGGGTGAGACGAGATGACAGAGCTGGATCGGGAAGGCCGGGACCTGCTGCACTACGCCGCCAAGAACGACGACGTCGCCGGTGTGCAGGACCGCTTGGCCGCCGGGGTCGACGTCAATCTGGCCGAGTCGCGCAGCCAGTACACGCCACTGCATTTCGCCGTGCAGGACGGTGCCGTCAACGCCGCAAGGGCGCTGCTGGAGACGGGAGCCGACGTGCAAGCGGTCTACTCACCCGGCGCGACCCCGCTGCATCTCGCCGTGATCCGCTGGCGCAAGTCACCCGACGGCACGATGATCAAGCTGCTCCTGGAGCACGGGGCAGACACGTCGGCACCGGAAAAAAACGGCCGCACCCCCGCCGAGATCGCCAAAGGACAGTACGAGTTCCCTGACGAGCTGGCGGAGATGTTGCAGCGGTGAACGATTCCCGCATCGACGAGCACCTCACCCGTCACCTCGGAGCCGGCGAGGTCGACACCCGCATCGGGAACGTGGAGATCTGGCGGCACGAACGGCCCGAGTTCGTCAGCTTCGCCACCCACGGCCTCGCCGGGCTACCCATCGCCGCGGTGTATCCACAGGAATTCGTCTGCTCCGTCAAGCCAGGACAGGACGGCGCCGCCCTCTACATCGTGCGCGCCACCCTCGAGCTTGTCCTGCAGGGACGCAGAGGACTGGTCAACAACCAGATCATCCCGAACGGGCAGCCACTGCTGGCACGCACCGACATCAGCGGAATCCTGGTCGGACCGCACCCCTACCTGGAGGACACATTCAGCGTCGTCTTCGACGGCGATCGCCAGGTCCTGGCCGAGATCATGACCCTGATACCGCTGACCAGCACCGAAATCGCGCGAGCCAGCGAAGCAGGCGCAGACGCGCTCATCGACTTCCTCGAGGAAACCGATCCACCTCTGCTCGACGTGACACGGTAACCGCGAAACAGACCGGATCGCGACCGCGCGGGGGAAGCACAAGCCGAGTCGGCTGCCACGGGCCCGGCCGCGGCAGCCAGGGCACGGCCTGTGTCACCCTGCCCCGGCCGGGTGGTCAGCCGATGCCGAGGACGGATTCGGCGGTGGTCCAGTCGGTAAGGAGGGCGTGCTGGGCGGCGGAGAGGGTGGCCTTCTTCGCGCAGACGGCCTTCTTCACCGCGTTCTCGACGGAGTCCTTGCTGCGGGAGTTTTCGTTGCCGGAATGGGGTTCTGGCCAGAGGTTCTTCGGGTCCCGGGGCGCGCCACCGACTTCGAGCGGGAGGAAGTGGTCTTCCTCGTAGTCGCTCATGTTCGTGTCTTTGTAGCCGTAGTCGGCGATGCCCTGCTTCTTCAACGCATTGGTGTAGGACGTGGGCGGGCGGACCGTGGCGGTCCAGCCCGACACGCAGATCGTCGACCCGATCGTGGCCTGCGTGACGTCCGGGTTTGTGGCGCCCGGGGTGCAGGCCGGGTCCGGCAGCGGCAGGTAGGACTGCGAACAACTCGCCGCCCTGGCCGCCGGCGTGTGCGCGACGGTGGTGGTGGCATGCGCAGCCGGCATGACCAGGCACAGCGAACCGGCCACCAGGACAGCCGGCACCGCGAACCGTGAAAGTCGAGACATCGGAATGCTCCTCCCCAGAAATCAGTGCCCTCAGCGTCCGGCACAAGCAGAGCAAACGCCACCGACCTTCGCAGGAAGCCGTGAAGAATTTACCTACAGCTCAACCAATCTGACCGCAAAGCGTGCAATCAGGCAGGAATCGCCGCGACGACGCGGGGCGGTCCCACGCAACCCGAGGTTGCCGGAGGCCGCGGGTTTCGTCCTGGGCCTCGACGACAGCTGGCAGGATTCAGCAGTGGCTTCGTGCCCATGCGCGGCGCCACCGAGGACGGCGAAGTCCATGTCTCGCCGACGTTGTCATCCTCAAGATCGACCCTGCCGATCACGGCGACCAAGTCGCCTTCGCGAACGCCTTGGGTTACTCCGCCCACCAACACTGGACCGGCTTCCGCGTCCGCCACGACGAACCGGCCACCCACCTCGACTTCTGGCTCGACAACACTGCCCGTCTTCCACCACGGCGCAGGTCCGTCCGGGGGCGCGAGCGTGTCGGCCGAAGAGACATTAGGCGACGCAGAACAGCCTGTCCGCGCGCCCGCCGTCGGTGTTCTTCCACGTGGCGTGGGTGCTCAGCTGTTGCAACTCGGGTCCGGGTCGGCGGGCTGGCATGGATGGGCGGCGGTGGTTCCTGCCTATGGCCTATCGCTGTGTACTTTTTGCCCTGTTGCGTGAACATTGTGCTGTTTTTAGGGAAACAAATGCTGTTGTCGCCTAACGATGACAGCGGGCTGGCGATCACGTTCTCTGAGTGAGCGACTGGGGGGACGTCGATGGCCGGACGGTTGATGCGGTTTGTGCTGGTGTTGTCGTTGCTGGCTGGGTTGGTTGCTGCGTTGCCGGGGCCGGCAGCGGTTGCGGCGGGGCGGATGGGTGCGGCTGCGCCAGTGAACAGCGTGCCGGAACAGCCACCGGTGGATCTGGGCAAGGTCTCGGTCGGTTCGCGAGCGGTGACGGAGTTGCCGCCGGTGGGTTCGCCGCAGCGCAAAGACCTCGATGAAGTGCGCGCCGCGGCGGATGCCGCCGCGGCGCGAGAGCGCACGAAGTTGACGCAGGTGCACGTCGCGGGTGCCGCGGCGCCGGTGACGTCGGCAGCTCCGGCGACCGCACGGGTGTCCTGCGGGGACGGGGGTGTGCCCTATGACTTGCGTTGGCAGGACCTCGGGCTGACGGCACCGCCGTTTCTGCCGACCGGGGGCCGGCAGAAGCTGCGTTTGACCATGACCGGCGCAGGCTCGCTCGCGGCGGGCGCGGCATACGTGAGTTATCACCTGGGTGGGCCGTCGGGTCTGCCGTGGGTGCAGTACGACGGCAATCCGCAGCAGGACATCACTGTCGCGTTTGGGCAGGGACAGACGGTCGACGTCGAAGCTTCGTTGGCGGGCTTGAGCCCGGGCAGCCATTACGTGGCGTGGGACGTGTTCGTGCGCGGTTATGGCTGGCTGAGTGAGCACGGGGTGTGCGCACTCGGTATCCAGTACAACGTGCCGAATCGCCCGCCGAACATCACGGTGCTGGGGCCCCCGAACGGTGGTACCTCGCTGTCCCGGACGCCGACGCTGGCCGCGGTGGCGGATGACCCGGACAAGTACCCGAACGGTGAGTCGCGTTACCGGTTCACCATGTGCGGCGACCAGGCGATGACGGCGTCTTGTCGCGACAGTGGGTGGCAGGACCACTGGGCTTACCAGGTGCCTGACGGCTACGCGCGGTGGAACGAGACCGTGTGGTGGAAGGTCGAGGCCACAGATGGCGCGTTGACCACGACGTCGCCGGTGCTGTCGGTGACGGTGGTGCCGCCAGCGCCGGATCGGTGGCGGACTGTCGGCAGCGGTCTCAACCTGGCGACGGTTCAGGGTGTCGTGCTGCCGTTCGGGATGTATACGCGGCAGTCGACCGATCTTGCGGTGGCTACCGAATCGGCGCCGAAGCTGGAAGTGACACGTGGCTACAGCAGCGCCGCGACGGTGGCGGGCTACGTCGGTGCGATGGGGCGTGGCTGGTTGGGTTTGTTCGATTCCCAGGTCAGCTGGGACGAGGGGCAGCAGGCGCTGACGGTGACTTATCCCGATGGTCGTCAGCAGGTGTTCGGGAAGAACACGGACGGCAGTTATGCCTCCAGGTTGGATACCGGATCCAGCAACACGGTGCGGCTGGTGGGTGGTTTCTACGAGGTCCAGACCGGCGGTGGCGAGGTGCTGCGGTTCGCCGGCGGCACCGGCCAGCTCACCGAGATCGTGGTGCGTCCCGCGATCTACAACAAGAGCCTGCGGCTCGATCGGGACGGTGAGGGCCGAGTCGTCGGGCTGACCCAGCTCAACTCCGGCCGCCGGATGCAGGTCGAGTGGAACCCGCCGGGTGTCGACCAGGGCTGCCGGAGCCGGGAGTTGCTGAAGGCGATCACCACGGAGGCGCCGCAGCCGGGGCAGGCGCCCACCCGGATCGAGTACCACTACACGGGGTGCGACCTGCTAGACGAGGTGTGCCAGATCGGGGTGGGATGCGAGCGCTACAGCTACGACAGCGCCGGTCGGCTGGTGGGCGGGACATCACGGGCCGGCCGGCCGCTGGACCGGGTTGTTTACCGCGCACCGGGAGCCGCGGAGGTCGCGCGGGTCGAGGTTGCGGCCGACACTGCGCAGGGCACGGATTTCCAGTATTTCGATCTGCCACCGAATGATCCGGAGCAGCAGGACTATCTCGATCATGTCAACCGGTGGGCCGGCCGCACAGTGCAGACCAGCGACGGCAAGGACCAGACCTACAAGTTCGACGAGCTGAACCGGCTGATCGAACTGGACCATGTGCCGGTGCGTACCGCGACCACGAACTACCGGTTGTGGAACTACAGCCCCTACACCGGGCGGCTGGAGACGTTCTTCAACGAAAACTTCGAGGTTACCCACATCATCCCGAACCCGAATGGTGATATCGGCACGCGCTGGAGTTACCGCAGCCCCGATCACATCGTCGGCGTCAACTACTCCTACGACTATTTCGCTGACGCGACCGATCCCCGCAATAGCAGGATGACCTCGGCAGCACCTTATGATGAATACACAAAGCCGTATGTACCGGAGACCTTCGCCTACGCCGATTACCACGGTCTTCTGCAGTCTCGGACCCCGGCCCATGACACCGGAACGTCGGTGGGTGCGGAGCAATACAGCTACACCAACGGCATTGGCTCTCCGGAAGACCTGCTCTTCAGTGTGACGAACGGCGCGGGAACCACTACCTACGGCCGCAACGCGGCGGGCGATGTGACCGAACTACGCAATACCGCGACGGGCGCCCGGATAGCGGTGGAGCGGGACAATCTTGGCCGGATGCTGGCAAAGGTGGAGTACTCGGCGGCGTATCCGCAGGGCGCGCGCACCACCTACCGCTATGACACGGCTGGAAACTTGTCCGGTGTCACCGAGTCGTCCACCACCGATGCGGTGACCGGGGAAGCCCATCAGCTGGTAGTGGATCGCGTCTTCGACGGTGACGGCCGGTTGCGGTCCGAAACGGACTCCGACGTGCCCGCGTCGGCACGCTGGCTGGCGGCACATCCCGGGCAGGCCGATGCAGATCCCTATATCCGGGTGTCGAGCTACCAGTACGCCGCGGACGGCACACTGGCCGAGCTGAGCAACCCCAACGGAGCGGTCTACCGCTACACCTACGTGCGGGGCCAGGTCGCGACGGGTCACCGACCCGGCGGGCAACGTCGACACCTACCACTACGACAGCCAGGCCCGGCTGTTCCAGGTCGACCGGCGCAGCACGGACGGGGTCGTGCGACCGACATCGAAATACGGACACGACCCGGCGGGCAACCTGCTCTCCGAGATGGACGCCACCGGTCAGGTCACTCGCTACCGCTGGAGCAGCGACGGGCTGCCGACTCGCGCGGCCCGGGTTGTCCCCGCCAGCGGCACTACCGCGGAACGCGAAGTGGAGCTGTGGACCCGCGCTTATGATCAGCTGGGCAACGTCACGTCCGAGGTCGCGGCCGCCGGCACACGAACCACGACCAGCAGCTATTCCGTCGCGGGCCACCTGACCGACCAGGTCCTCGACCCCACCGGTGTGCGTCGCGCCGCCCACTACACCTACGACCAGTGGGGCCGCCCGATACAGGCCACGCTGTCGGACCAGTACCGCAGCGAAACGACCAAACTCGGGTACGACGACGGCGGGCGGCTCACCGAAACCCGCGTGGTCGCGTCGACCGGTGACCTGGTGACCACGAAGACCTACGACGAGTACGGCCGGGTGCTGACTATCACCGATCCCCGGGGCGCAGCCGGGACCCCGGAGGCCTTCACGACCAGTCTCCGCTACGACGAGACGGGCCGCGTCGTGGAGGAGCGCGGCCCGCCCCACGAGGTCGAGGACTACAACGAGGCCGCCGCCACGATCAGCTCGATCACCACGTATGGCTACAACGCGTTCGGGGAGCAGGAGCACCTGCGAGACCCGCGCGGAGGCGTGACGACCGCCGAGTTCGACCGCCTCGGACAGACCCTCGCAGTGCACAGCCCGACCTACACTGCCCCCGGCGGCGCCCCGACCGACGGGGTGGTGCGGTACCACTACAACCTGCTCAACCAACTGGACGCGAAGACCGACGCGGTCAGCGGGCTGGTGACCTACACCTACGACGCCTATGGCGACCTGACCAGCCAGACCGGCCCGAAGGACGGCGACAAGACGCCGGTCACCCGCTACGACTACGCACCGGGCGGCCTGCTGAGCCGGATGACCGGCCCGACCGGGGCAGTCGTCGACTTCGCCTACGACGCCTTCAGCCACGTCACCGCGAAGACCAGTGTGGTCCGCGTCGAGGGCTCCGAACCGGTCCGCTACAGCACGACGTTCGTCTACGACGACGCCGGACGCCTGATGTCCCAGACCGATCCCGACGACGTGGTCATCCTGTATGGCCACAACGGTGCGGGAGACACGACCAGCGTCGATCCCGGCCGCGGCAAGATGACCTACCGCTACGACTTCGCTGGCAACCTCGTCTCCCAGAGCGACCAGTTCAACCGGACGGCGGCCACCACTTACGACGACGCCGGTCGGCCTACTCAGACGAGCGTCTTCGGCGCCGGGCCGGGCCAGCAGCTTCCCGGTCCCACAACCACCTATGACGCGGCCGGGAACGCGATCACCATCGTCACCGGTGAAGGGCGCCGCAGCGAACGGACCTACGACTCGGCTAACCAGCTGCGCTCCATCACCGAGCACCCCGACCCGGACACGACCCTGACCACCTCCTTCGGCTACGACGCCGCCGGCAACCGCACCCGGGTCACCGACGCGGAGGGCAACACGACCTGGCAGACCTACACCCCGTGGCAGCTGCCCGAACGCGAGATCGACCCGCCGACCGCCACGTTCCCCGCCGAGGCCGACCGCACCTGGACCACCGGCTACGACCCGTCCGGTCTGCCGAACACCGAGCAACGCCCGGGCGGAGTCACCGTCAGCCGCGTCTTCAACGCGGCGGGCAACCTCACCAGCGAAACCGGCGCCGGCCCGAACACCCCTGCCGCAACCAGAACGCTCGGCTACGACCCGGCCGGTCGAGTGACCTCCGTCATCGACCCTGGCGGCACCCAGACGTTGACCTACGACGACCGCGGCCTGCTGCTGCACTCCGAGGGCCCCGCGGGCGCCTCCACGTTCGGCTACACCGCGGCAGGGCGAACCAGCGAACGCACCGACGCCAGCGGCACCTCCGACTTCTACTACGACCAGGTCGGCGACCCGTTTTTCGAGACCTACGCCAACGCCGGAGCAGTCACCACCCATTACAACGACGACGGCAGCATCGCCACACAGGACATCAACAACGCCACACGCACACCCAGCTACGACGACTTCGGCCGCACTACCGGGCACACCCTGTCCGCCAACGGTGCCCCCGTCGACACGTTGACCTACACCTACGACCGTGACAGCAAGGTCACCAGCAAGACCAGCACTGCCGACCTCACCTACGGCGGGACCTACCGCTACGACGGTGCCGGCCGGCTGAAGACCTGGACACCCGCGGACGGTGCACCCTCGCAAACCTACCGGCTCGACGGCGTCGGCAACCGGCTCACGACCACCAGCACCGCGACCGGTGCCAGCCCGGTCATCACCGAACACTCCACATTCGACACCCGCAACCAGCTGCTGTCCCGTGAGTTGCCCGGCCAGTCCACCACGACCTACGACTACACGGCGCGCGGCACCACCGCCGGACGCACCACCACCGACGCCGCCGGCTCCGCCGTGTCCGCCTCGACCGTGTTCGACGGGCTCGACCGGATGGTCAACGACCACGGCATCGGCTACACCTACGACTCACTTGACCGGATCGCCAGCCGTAACAACGTCTCCTTCGGCTACGCCGGCGGCGAAGACAACCCCGTCCTAGCCCCCGCCGCCGACCCGGCACAGCAGGAAACCATCACCCGCGGCCCCGGCGGCGCAGCCACGGGCGTGAGCAACTCGGGCGGCTCGAACCTGACCCTGCCCGACAACCACGGCGACATCCGAGCACTGCTGGGGGTCGGCAACACCTTCGAGGGCACCCGGTCGTTCACCCCGACCGGCGAGTCCCGTGCCGCCAGCGGAACCACGACCGCGGCAGGGTTCCAGGGCGACTGGACCGACACCGGCACCGGCTCGGTCTGGATGGGCGCCCGCTGGCTCGACCCGCAGAGCGGCCGTTTCACCAGCCGTGACAGCAGCGCGCTGTCTGCAGAGAACGCGGCCGGCACGAACCGGTACCTCTACGGGGCCGGCGACCCGATCGGCACCGTCGACCCCAGCGGGCACTCCGCCTTGCCGTGGGACTGGGGTGCCGGCAACTGGCTGGACGACGTCACCCGAACTATCGGCGGCTGGGCCGGGGACCTCGGTGCCGCGGTCGGCGACAGCCTCGAATGGCTCTCGAAACTCCCGGTATGGGCGAAAATCCCGGCCAAGATCGGCGGCCGGTTCGTCCCGGTGGTCGGCTGGGGCCTGCTCGCTCTCGACGGGATCGAGTTGCTGCAAGGACTGCTCGCCACCGGCACTGACGCCGTGAGCATCCCCACCGTCGCCGCACCCGTGCTTGCTCAGCCTTACGTCACTCCCGCCGCGGTCAGACCCCCACCACCGCCTCCGCCGACCGTGGTGAAGACCGTCACGCGGCGGGTCCCGGTGTCCTGGATGGAGCCGGAGAAAACCACCTACGCCCCCGGCTACCGCATTACGACCTACACCCAGCACATCGACACTTACAAATACATCACCCTCTACTGGTCCAACGGCTTCACCCAGCCACTCCCGGGGTTCCTCGACGAATGGGCCACCTACACCTGGTCCGACGCGATCCCCACCATCGACCCCAGTCAAGCCGAACGAGTCATCGTCGGCACCTCCGACGACATCTCCGGCCACACCGACGTCGGCTCACCGATGGACCATCTCGGCGGCTGCGGTCTGCAAGGCACCGAAATCGACTGCCTCGGCGAAGCACTCGGCCCCACCCTCGGCGGCTGCTTCACCCTCACCAGCACCATCCAAGGCTGCTACCCCAACACCCCCAACCCTCAGGCCGGCGCTGGCAAGCAAGAACAACGCGGCACCCACGAAGACTCGGTTGTGGCAGGTGCCGAGGGCCGAGCCGGTGCGCCGGCCGATCCTCCGACAACAGTTCCACCCGCAGGACCCGGTGCGGGATCCTGTATGCCCGATCCAGAGGATGGCGACTGGGTAGATCCGAACCTGATCAACTTCTCGCAGCGGACCGTTTCGCCGAACGATTACGTTTCATCGATGCTGGATGGAAGCTGGGACTGGAACCGGCCGGGCACAGCGCTGAAGGTACTTGACCGTGCTGGCCAGTTGGTCAGTTACGACAACCGAAGGCTGGACGCTGCGCGTGAAGCTCGGCAACAGATACCAGGCTACAAGGCTAAGGTTCAACGTCTCGATCCGAATTCGCCAAACCCGGCTAAGACGTCGGGAATGAACTGGGACAAGAGCTTTGAAAAACGCATGACTAGCAAGCGTAACCAAGACGAGAACGGGTGTCGGGTACCCTGGCAGGGCCTCTACGAGCGACCTGACATTGAGGGGAAGTAGTGAACAAACGCCTTCTTCGGCTGTGGGCCTCGGGCGCCACTCCTGCTCGCGACGGGCTCTACAGGGTCGACGGCCCTGCCTGGGCGGTCGACGTTGACGGTCCTGCATTGTCGTGGTTCGAGATCGGCGCCCCGCTCGACCTGAATGACGTGCTGGCCGACCCTGAGGATGTCCTCGATATCGATGTCAGCGCCGAGGCGTCCCTGCCCCGAGGAGGCTCGGTGGTCTGCGGTGAGGGTGCCATGGGATCGGAGGGCTTCTTCGCGCGCCTGGATGCCATGGGAAGCCTGGTCTGGGTCGTGTCACTGCTTCACTCCAACCCGTTCTACGGGGTAGCAGTGGAAGAATCGGTGGCGACGTTCACCAACAACCACGGGAACTCGATCGATATCCGGCTTGATGCTCCCGAATTTGAATTGATTGAGTTATGAGCCAGGAGGGTGAGGATGCCGAGCGGAACGGATGGGTTGCTGGCAACGTTTCGCCGTACGTCTGCGGACTCGTCTTCCGCGGGGATGCGCAGGATCGGCTCCGCCACCGGGGCATTTGACGGTCAGGTCCGCGCGGACCTGACCGTCACGCGACGGCGCCCAGCTGTTCGGGACGCGGCAGGCCCGCGCCTTGCGGTGGTCACTACAAGTGATGACTGCGCCCGGGCCAGCGCGTCACACACCGCACTGATCCTGGCCGCCAACTCCTGGACATCCGCGCCGTCAACACCAACCCACAGCGCGCCGTCCAGCCCCGCCGTAAGCGTCACCGCAACGCGGCCGGCTACCGGCGCAGCGCGCCCATCACGTCCCTCGCCAGGTCCGAGAATCGAATCGGTCGACATTTCTTCCCAGTCACCTCGTCCATGCACCCCAGGCTTCTACACAACCTGAGGTTACCCAGCTGAGTGCCCGGGCCGGTCCCTGCGTACCCCGAAGGTGGGCCGATACCAAGGCATGACGACAGCCCACCTGGGATCGTCTCGACACTGCCGTCGTGGCACGGTTGCGCGGTCTGTGAGCCCTGCCGTTCCCGGGCTCGGGCACAGTCGCGCTCCTACAGAGTCGACAATAGCGTCGGCCACGAGCGGTTCAGTTCCTTCGAGGAGAGAGCGTCACGATGACCAGTCGCAAAATGCCCCTCAACGCGGCTCAGCGGGAAGTCCTCGTGTGGGTGCGCGACGGGAGTCTACGACGATTGGTCACACCGTTCGGTGGCTCGGGCGCTGCACAACCGAGGCTTGCTCGCCGTGAAGGGCCACGGCCCATCATGGGTTGCCTCGATCACCAAGGAAGGCGTCTATTACCTCGAGAACAACGCATACCTGCCTATGGAAGACGGCCGCCACCGTTCGTCGCCTTCTGACGCCAAGAGACCTGAACAACCCCCCAAGGCTCCAGCGCCGGGCACGCGGAAGCGGCCCGAGCCAAGCACAGCCGGACCTACTGTCACGCCGGCTACGAAGCTGGTTGCGCAGAAGCGAGGACCGGTCGACAAGCTCATGCAGAAACTCCAGGACGCAGTCGATCATCGCGTCCTGGTATCGACTGACCAGGCACCCAAACAACGCCAGCTCGCGGCTTTAGCACGGCGGTTCGGGCGGATCCCAGAAGGGATGCGGCTGTCGTTCGAATACTGTCGACAAGACACCGGATACCGGCTGGCGATCACGCTGGAATCGCCGCCCGAATGGGAAACCAGGCTGCTGAATCAAGCCATGTCTACGACACCGCCGGACCCCGTTACGGCCGAACGTGGAGTGGCGCACCGATCAGGACGACTACGTGCTCGTGGCCCGCGACCCGCAGGCCACCTCCGCGCGCGTGACCGGGGTGCTCACCGAAGACAGCAACGACCTGACAACCCAGGGCGAGATGGCCGTCCCCACCGGTCCGCTCGTGGACGCCGCAGACCTGGTCAAGACGGCCTTCCTGAACGAGCACTGACTCTCGATCCGCGCGGACCTACATGCACCGGTCCGAACCTCGGGCGGACGCCGCCCTGACCGTTGGGCTACGCCTCGCCGAGTTCGTGCCTAGCGGGCTGCATCAGCGGCTGAGGCCGGTTCCGGCGGTTAGACTGCACGGCCGAGGGAGGCGTCTTGTTTGATCGCCGACAACTGGACGGTGCGCGACTTCAGCATCGCCGTGGTGGTGAGCAGTGGCAGGGGGGCATGTGAACGCGGAAGATGACGCGACGCCGTCGGCGTCGCAGAAGCACAACGACTGGCAGTATCGGCGGGCTCGCATCATCTGGCCGGGGACTGCGAGCCAGCACCGGGGCATCCGTGACGAGTGAAGTTGTTGATGGCACGACCGACGGCGAGGACACTCGGCCTCGCGCTGGTCGTACGGGTTTCGCAGCCGACCTTGGTGCGGTAGCGGTATTCGGCTCGGCCGCTGCGTACGCGCTCGGGTACGCAGCTCAGGACAGTTTCTTCAGCGCGTTCGGGCTGAACCCGGATGAGGTGGGCATCGACAAGCTCTCGGCGTTGCTGCGGATCGTGCCGCTCGCTTCGATTTTCGGGTTCTGCCTGGTTCTGCTGTTCACGATGGGCATCGGCGTAGGGAACCTCATCCACAAGAAGCTGCCCGAACGGCTCAGCGCACGCTGGCCAGTCGCGGTGACCGCGCCGGTTCTCGGCGTCGGCCTGGTTATCGTCATGGCAATAGATCAGTCGTTGCCTGACCTGCCCGTGATCAGTGCGGGGGTGAACGTGTTGTGCTGCTGGTTAGGGACTGCGGTCGTGTGGATGGTTTTTCGCGCGGTCTGGGGCCTCCGGGCTGCTTCCGCGGCTGCCGCAGCCGCAGTAGTGATCCTTGCGACGGTCATCCTCTACGAATGGATTCCAAGCGGCGCCCAGTTCCTTCGCGCATCCGGGCAGGCTTCCGTGCGGCTCGACTTGATCGGTATCCGCTCGGGCTGGGTCGACGTGCGCTGGCACGATCCGCGACGACGGCCGCCGGAGCTGGCGGCGAATCCCCCAGGTTATGCGATCATGCCGCCGCCGCAGGTGCAGTTGCCTCGCCTGTTGGTGGTGCTTAACCAGTCGGGCGGCGTGTCGACGCTGTGGGACTGCGCCGCGAGCCGCATCTACACCGTGCGCGACGCGGACGCCGACGTGGTGCACATCCTTCCTGGTCGTGCCAACGGGACGCTCATTGCCGCCTGGACCGGATGCGCAGAGTAGTGCTGGCCAGCGTCGTTTCAGCATTGAGCCGCCTGCCCTTGCCCATGAATGCCGAGGGGATATGACGTTTCCACGCTGGTTGAGGTTGTTGCTGCTGTCGCCGTCCGTGGTGGCGATTGCGGTGGCCACTAGACTATTGCTGATCGCGAACCTCGACCCGACGGTGGCGATGAAGATCGCGACCACCGGCGGTCTGGTCGGCACGCTGGTGGGTACGGTCGTGCCGCTGCTGCCTCCGTTCTTGCCATTGTTCGTGGTGTGGCTGGTCATCGCCCGCCGATACTTCCTGGCAGTCATGGCCGCCGTGTCGACAATTCTCGTGTCTTCGGCCAAGGTCACCTGGCGGGAGGGTTGGCAGCACATCCTCGATCAGGGGCCGGCGTTTCTGCCCGTCCAGTACACCTACCCGGGGTTGTGGGTCGTCGCGCTGCTGAGCTTGATCGCGGCGTGGGCGGCGACACCGAAACCGTTGAGGTGGCCCTCGATTGACGCCCTGGAGAAGGACATCGAGGAGAAGGTCAGGAAGATCGACAACGAGGCCACTAAAATTGATCTCCTCCAAGAGGGGTTCAACCATGTGACTGGTCGCCGTGAATTCACATCTGTCGATCTGCCATACATGAAGGCCACCCCGCAGCAGCGAAGGGAGTGGATTGCGTTGGAACGTGACGTGCTGCGGTTGGACGAGAAGGACAAGCGGCGTCGGAATGTCAAATGGCGTGTGCTCTATGCGATGGCTGTCGCTGCGTTCAGCGTCCCGCTGGTAGGTGTCGTCGCCGAGTTCTACGTGATCCCGGCGACCGGAAGCGATCCTGCGTTCATCCTCCGGCGGCCATGGGTGCCGCCGGAAATCGTGACCACGAAAGCCGGGCGGCCAATTGTGGGTTATGTGCTGTCCACTGCCGACAAGTGGTTCACCGTTCTCGTCGAAAAGGACCGGACGGTCAGCTATATCGCTGCCGACAACGTCATCGGACGTTCGGTGTGCACACTCGACCCGGGCGTCAGCGCGAGTGCCGGCCCTCTGGTCCGCCTGCGCGGCGTCACAGGCCCCAACAGCAAACCCTGCCCCCACGTTTCCTGACTTCGATAAGCGTTGGCTATTGGCGCTCCCTGAAAGTGGTCCTGTCGCTGATTGCGAGACCAACCCCATGTTGATCACGCAATCAGCGACAGGAACAAATTCGGAGAGCGCCGTCATCGATCCTCTCCAGACGTTGGCGCTTCTGCTCTGCGGCCTGCTCCGCCGCCAGTCGCTCCCGCTCCGCGACCTGCCAATGTCGTTGTTCCTCTTCCCAGCGCTGCCGGTCGCGCTCTGCTTGAACCGCCCACCGTCGCTGCTGCTCGGCGCGCTGTTGCTCGCGCTGCTGCTCCAGCCGGATTCTCTCGGCTTCGCGTTCGATCTCACGCTGCCGTTCCTCGGCTTCCCGGCGCGCCTCGGCTTCCTGCTGCTGCCGCTGCTTCCACGCCTCCTGGCGCTGACTTATCACCTCGTGGCATTCTTCGGCGTCGATGCTGGCAAGACTGGCCCAGAGCATTCGCCGCCGCGAATAGCTGGCGGCACTGACCCGGATCCGCCGGTACCGGGGCAGCACCTCGTGAAACACGACCGTCTCGTCCTGAACTCGACCAAGGTCACGCGCCGGGTCATCCCCCACGAGCCCTCCCTGAAGTTGAACTCCGCAACGCTGTCGACGACGACGAACGGGGCGCCGGCATGACCGCCGCCACAGGCCCAGGCAACGCCGATCAGGTCGCCGTCTTCATCGACTTCGAAAACCTGGCGATCGGTGCCGCCAACAGCTTGCCCGACCAGACCAATCCGGTGCCGTAGGCGGCGCTTGAGCTGGTCTGCCGGGGCCACAGCAATGCCTCCATCCGCCGGGCCTACGCCGACTTGGCTAAGCCACAGTTCGGCAAATATCAGCAGGACTTGGCCATCAACGGTGTTGACCTCATCCAGCTGCACCGCTTCGGGATCCACCGACGGATAGTTTCACGTCCATCGGTCGATCCGGTTTCCGGTTTCGAGTCGAAGTGCGCTATTTCTTGCGGCGCGTTCGCGATCGAGGCTGGGTGGTGACGGTTTCTTGCTGGGCGGTGTCGTACGCGGTGAGTACTTCGGCGGGGATGCGGCCCCGGTCGGAGATGGGCCAGCCGTTCTCGCGGGCCCATGCGCGGACGGCGCGCGTGTGTTCTCGGTTGGTGGCGACCTTGGTGCCGTTGGTGCTCGGTGTCGTTGAGCGTGTCTTGCGGCCCCCGGTGCGGCGTCCCGCCGCGACGAAGGGGGCGAATTCGTCGCGCAAGCGTGCGGCATTGTCGTCGGACAGGTCGATCTCGTAGGTGACCCCGTCCAGTGTGAACGGAACGGTCTGTGCGGCATCACTTCCGTCGATGTCGTCGACCAGGTCGACTCGGACTTTCTGCGCCATGGGCATCCTCCAGTCTTCTTTTATTCTCCGAACATAATTCCCCTGCGGGTAACAATTCACATTAGCTCCGGTCAATCAGTACTCTCGATGCGGGTCGCTATATCCTGTTGTGGTCCGGTCGGGAGCCGTGCGGCCGGTCGAGGGTCCGCTGCTCGCAGTGGCTGGTGGAAGGTCCGCGCAGGGTTTCCAGCGGCTGGTCAGCGGCAGCTGGACCGGTTGCCAATGCCAGCGTTGCGCGAGCATCCTCGGCTATCGTGCCTGCCGACTTGACTTGTTCCCCAGCCGCCTCCGCCTGACTCGAAGCCGAGCGAACGCCCTGCGCCAGCTCCCCGACGTACCGTCGCGTACCTCCTCGCCGACCTCGGAGATCACGACGGTACGTCGGCGTACCGACGAGACCGGCCAAGACGCAAGGAGCTGTATGTACTGCTACCAGGAAGAAGCGTTGCGGTCTGAGATCGCAACGCTTCTTCTGGTCTTCGCCGATGCGGGCCCGCTCGGTCCGGCCGTTTCGGGCTGGGTCAGCAGCCTGCAGTTTGGGCGGAATGCCGCGGCGCCGGCGGGTCTTGGGTCATGGCAACGGCTTTCAGACGGAAGGGCAAAGGGTGAGGGAGGCGGCCGGCTGGAGGGGGAATGTGCCTGGCCGCCTCCCTCGGGATGGTGTCCGTGGCACCACTCGATCCAGGTGCCGCGGCCACGAGCTCATCGGCCCGGCATGTGCCGGGCGACGGTCGCGACGGGGCACGTCAGCACCAGTTGACGTCTCCCGGGGAGTACGCGCGGTAGAGATCCGAACGCATCCATCCGTAGCTCCACGAGCCGTCGGAGTGCTGCACCCCGGTCCAGCCCCAGGTGTAGCCGCCGTTCGGGATCTGGCAGCTGACGTAGGCCGCCATCCCCGGGTAGGCCACGCCGGTCACCGAGCCGCTGGGCACCGACGAGCGCAGCCGCGCGCCACTGACCAGGATCTGGACGTAGGAGCTGTTCGCGCTCGCCGCGGGGAGCGCGAAGCGGCTGGCGTGTCCGGTTCGTTGGTGCTGGGTCAGCGGACCGGTGGTCGACGAGACCGACCAGATCCGCTTGCTGTCCGGCGCGGCGACGAACCGGGGCTGTGCCTCGCTGGCGACTCCGACGTCGAGGCCCCGGACATTCCCGGCGGCCTCCGGCGCCTGGTGCGCGCCGCCGGAGGTGGCAGCGCCCGCGGCGCTGACACCCGCTAGCAGGCTCGAGCCGGTTCCGCCGTCACAGTGCCGGTAATCGCCTCCGCCGAGGTAGCCGCACGCCTCCGTGACGGAGGCGTGCCGGACCGGGTGTGCGACGGCAGCGGAGGCCTCTCCGGCGCCAGCGCATCCGAGGGCGAGGGTTGCAAACCCGATGAGAAGCGAGTTGCAAACCATGCTGGATGCGGACATAGTTTCTCCCTGGGAAGTTTGTCGGATCGACTGAGAAACGTTCAGGTGAACGTCTACAAGTAATTTTTGGATTCTTTTTTCGCGGCAGATTAAAAATCGTCTATCGCAGCGGTGATTCACGTATCGGTTTCCCGTGGCGCAAGGTGGCCTCCGGGGCGACCAGATGGGAGCCGCGCCGAGGGCTGGGGGTGTCTGGCCGTCCTCACGTGCTTCTCGGTTCGGGCCAGAAGCCGGATTTGTCAGGCGAAGACTGCATGGCCGGCACGGAGCGGCGGGCCCCGCGCCGGGGCGAGGTCCACTGGGCCTGACTGCGTCCCGACCGGCCTGGACGAGACCCAAGGGAGACCTGGTTCGCGCTGCCGGGCGGCGTCTGACGACACCGATGGCGTCGCCCAGCAGTGCTGCGCGTCGACCGGGCGATGGGTTGACTCGGCAGTCCGGGGGCGAGCATCGCCGGGGAGATGGTTGATCCGCATGGATCGACGATCGCCGATACATCGCTCCTGGAAAAGAAAATGGCGAGCACAAATTTGTGCCGATCCGGTGTGAAAGTTGTGACACTCTTGTCAAGGTGGCAATGATTTCCGATAACTTGGAACGACGACCGAAAAGCCTAAGCTGAAAGTGTTTCGCATGTTCGGAAGTAACAACGATGGATCGTGAGATTTTTCGCTGGCAGCGTCGAGGATTGCCGTCGGAGTGTGAGCTAGGAGAAGCGCATGAACAAGCCGGTGAGGACAGCGACCGCGGACTTGTGCCTGAGTTATGGCCAATTCGTCATCAGGGACTACAGCCCGGACTATCCCGCCCCAGGCCTTGCCTATCCCCACGGCCTGGTCGGGGCGGATTTCAGGGGCGTCCGTCCTCGCCGGCATCGACACAGGCTGGGGCACCGTGCCCCTGCGGGGTGCTGGACTCCGAGCCTGACTCGGTGGAGCTCGACCAGTTCTGCAGGATGCCTTGTTTCAGGACAAGCACTACGAAGGGCTGCTCCATCGCCCGATCGCGTTGCCAGGCATGGGCGCCGAGGGCTGGTTCGGCGAGTTCGGCAACGTCCCGACCCGCGACCCGCAGCGCGGATTCCGCCGCTGACCATCCGCGCAACCTCCCGCAGCCGTAGACCAGGTGGAGAGGCCTGAACTGCAGTTATTCCGCGGCCCGGTCGTCTGCGCGGGTCGCGGCACGGCAGCGTGAGTGCGATCATGGATGGTCTATCTGTCGCGAGTGAATGGGGAGTTCACGATGGTGACGACGACGCGCGAGGATGTTCGGACCGGATTCTGCGCCGCGATCCTGCTCGGGATCGGCGACGACGACAGCGTCGATTGCGTCGCGGAGCGGGACTTCGGCACCGAGGACCAGGCCCGCCGCTGGATCGAGCAGACCCTGCCTGCCGCCGCGATGCCGGACTGGGTGCACCAGCGCCGGCACGGCACGGCCGGTGTGTTCCTGTTCGGCGCCTATCAGGAAGGGGTCCGCATCCATGAGGACGGCGTCTCCTACTGGGTGCCGTTCCCCGACGACGCCGAAGAACGGACCGCCGATCTGGTCGGCGGGACGGTCCGCTGGTGGCCTGCTGGTCGGAAACGATGGTGAACCGCCCAGCACGCCAGGCTCATCTTCGGTACCTCGGCCCCATACGGCCGTTCGCCGCGACGTTGACGTCGGCCGTCGGTGTGCGGCGGGAGGGTTAGGACGCAGGCGACCAGGACCAGGGGCGGGGCCCGTTCCGGCCGCGTAGGCAGGTAACACGGAGTCCGGCTTCGGGCTGAGCGCGGGGGTTTTCTGCGGCGTGTTGGGCGAGGTAGCAGGTCATGCGGAGTTCGCGGATGTCTCGCAGAAGCGCGAAGCCGTCCCAGGTGGTGACGTCGTGGCCGTAGCGGTGGCAGAAGTCGCGGTAGTCGGCGGCGGTGATCCAGGCGAAGCTGGTGTGTTTGATGGCGGTGGAGACGAGGTCCCATTCGGGTGGGCCGATCGAGGCGCGTTCGAGGTCCAGCAGCACGACCTGGTTGTCGTTGGTGGCGACGACGTTGCCGACCCAGGCGTCGCCGTGCAGCACGGTGTGCGGCAGGCCGGCGGGCAGCTGGTCGTAGCGGTCGCGCAATGTGGCGAGGTGGTGGTGCAGCCAGGGCGGTCGTCGTCGGTGAGGCTGGTGGCGGCGGTGATGCGTTCTTCGAGCCGGACGAACGGCTCCAGCGCGGAGAACGGGTGCTAGCCACTGACGACGGGCAGGTCGTGCAGCCGGCGCAGAGCCGTTGCGACTTGAGCGGGGGTGCCGTTGTGGTGCTCGGGCAGCTCGTGCCAGAAGGTCACCGTGCCCGTGCGCCTCAATGGGTTGGCCGAGGTCGTCGAGGGCACGGACGGCGGGGATGTCGTGGTCGGCGAGCCATCGGGCGATGCGGACTTCCCGGGCAGCAGCGGCGTGCTGGCCGGAGCGGGCGATGCGGGCGACGATGCCACCGGGGAGCCGGAGGATCGCGTTCTCCCCGAGCCGGATGGGCTCAGCGCCCCGCGCGTCGATCCCCGCCTGGTCACAGGCATCGCGCAGCACCTTTCCGGCCTTCTCAGTTCCGGTCGTGGTCACGACGCGGCGACCACCGTGTGGATGCGCTGGCGCAACGCGGCGACCTCGGGCGTGCGGCAGTGGCGGTGGGCGTAGCAGGACAGCTCGCGCAGATCGTCGGTGGCCCGGCGGGAGCGGACGGTGCCCGCGGTGTCGAGTGCGGCCTGGCTGATGACGGCGGCTTCGGCGGGGTCACCGGTGGCCATGGTCAGCGTGGCCAGCTTGGTCTGGGAGATCGCGCGGGAGCGGGCGTAGGCGTCGGTGTGCCCGGTGAAGGCATCCGAGAGCCGGGCCGCGGCCTCGCCCGGCCGGTATCCGTGAACGGCGAGGTCGAACAGGGCGTGGCCGGTGTCGCCGTCGAGCTGGCCGCGGACTGCTACTGCGGCTTCCGCCGTGCTGAGGTCCCCGCAGGGTCGTACGTGGCGACGAAGTGTGCGGTGGAACCGGTGAGTTGGCCGATGTGGTTCTGCGGATCGGTGAACAGCGCCGTGGCGCGGAATCCGGCGTGGGTGGCGTAAAGCTCGAGTTCGCGGGGGAACAGGATTCGGCGCCGGATGTGGTCGGTGTCGGTGGTGCCGTTGTCGTGGTGCCAGGTGCGGTGCAGGGTGGCGATCTGGGTGCGGGCGTCCCAGCCGTGCTGGGTGGTCACGTCGGCGTGGATGCCGGCGGCTTCGATGCGGCCGCGGGTGGGTGTGGTGGTGTGGGTGGGGGCGATTTGGGTGACGATGATCAGCAGGGTGCCGGGGTGGGCGTGGGCGGTGAAGGTAGTGAAGGCGGCTTGGATGTCGTTGTTGTGGTGCAGGTAGGCCAGGGAGTTGCCGAGGCAGAGGATCGTGTCGAAGGTGCGCTCGAGCCGGATGGTGCGCAGGTCGCCGACGTGCAGGTCCAGTTCGGGGTGCTGGTGGCGGGCGTGGTTGATGAGTGCGGGCTGGAGATCGACGCCGACGCGGTCGTGGCTGTGGGCGAGTGCGGCGAGGTCGCGGGCGGTGCCGCAGCCGAGGTCGAGCACGCTCCCCGCAGGACCGGGCCCGTGGTCGTTGATGAGGCGCTGGCAGGTGGTGGCGGTGGTGCTGTCGTGGGTGAGGGCGTCGTAGAGGTCGGGGCGCCGGTAGGCGATGTTGTGCTCGGCCAGGTTCATGCGACCGGCGCGGGGTCGGGGGTGAGCAGGGAGCGGAGGCCGACTTCGAGGGCGAGGGTGTCGCACAGCACGGACGGCACGGTATCGCTCTGGTGCGCGTCGCGCACGGTGCGCTGGAGCGCGTCGGGGTCGATGAAGCCGTGGTCGGTCAGCAGCATGCCGTCGCCGAGCAGGCGGTTGGCGAGGGGGAGTCCGTGGTGGCGCAGGCCGTGTTGCATGAGGTCCCGGAAGTTCTCCGTGCGTTCGGGGTGGGTGACCGAGCGGGGGAGACCGGCACGGGTCAGGAAGTCCCGGTAGAGCTTCTTGCCGCGGCGCATTTCGAGCGGAAGTTGTTCGGCGAACCGCACCAGGCGGGGGTGGGTGAATGGTGTGACCGGCCAGATTCCCGCGCGCAGGTAGGCGGGGTGGTGGATCGCGAACCCCATCAGGGTCGGTGTCGGCAGCACGGCCGACGGCGCCAGGTTGTCATCGATCGTAGCCAGGGCGTCGCGGGCGCGGGGCCCGAGCCAGGACACCTCGGCCAGGCTCTGGGGCGGTGGCGGGGGTAGTTCGTCGGGGCGGGGTGCCATGATCTCGTCGCCGCCGTTGCCGGTCAGCATGATCGTGACCCCGTGGCGGGCGGCGCGGTCGGCAAGGGCCTCGAACGCCTCGCGGTAGAACTCGCCGCCGGGATCGTGCGCAGCGCCGCGGGCGCGGATGCCGCCGGCGCAGAATGGGGCATGCTCGTGCGCTCGCAGGACATCGTCGGTCGCGCGGACATGCTCGGCGATCGTGAGCCGGCGGCGGTGCTGCTCCGTGCCGAGGGCTCCCTCGATGAGGAGCCCGAAAGTCCGCAGCGCGGGCCCGGCGGGCTCGTGTGCGGCGATCGCGACGGTGGCGGAGTCCAGGCCGCCGGACAGTTCCAGCCCCATCAAGGCCCCGCCGGCGCGCCACGGATGGATTGCCTCGGTGAGCAGGTGGGCGAGCGCGTCGAAGGGGTCGGCGCCGGAGCGCAGTTCGCGGGCGCGGGTGACGTGTTCGGCTGGGGGCGGGTAGGTGAGCTGGAGGCCCGCGGTGGTGAACGTCGCGGTCGCGCGTTCGGTCAGCATGGTCACGTCGGTGAACAGGGTGTCGCTGCTGTAGCGGTGCCGCCGCGTCAGGGCACGGGCCACGGCACGATCCCGCAGAGACGAGGACCGGAGGAGACGACGTAGCGCGGGTAGGTCCCACGTGCCGTACAGGAACTCGCCCTCAGCGGCCAGGTACAACGGCACTGTGCCGCCGATGCCGGCGCTGATCGTGATCCGTCCCGGCTGCAGATGCAGGACCACCGCGTCGCCGCGGGCAGCGCCGTGTGTGCCCTTGCGGCCGGGTTCGGGAGGCGTCGGTCCCGCCAGGGTCACCGGGCTGGCGAGGTCACGCACCAGGATGGTGGTGGTGTGCTGGGCGTGGTGGATCTCGTTGCGCAGAGCGGGATGGGAGATCGGCTGGACCCAGCTGCCGCCGCACCGCCACCGGTCGTGGTCCCCATGCCAGGCTGCTCGGGCGAGGTCGCTCAGCGCCAGGCGGAACGAGAGCATGTCGGGTCCCTAAGGTTGGTGCGGCTCGGGCAGCGGAAGCTGCCCGAGCCGCAGTGGGTGTGGCGTCCGGTCAGCTGGCGCAGTGGTCGCCCTTGTTGTTGCCGTCGGCGTCGCCGGGCATCTTCGGCGTGTAGAGGCTCTCCGTCGAGGGCACATCGAGCACCAGGTCTCCGGTGAACATCGCGTCCAGGTCCATCTCGACTCCTTCGTGTACTGAACCCGCGGCGAGCGGGGTGGGCCCGCCGTGGTGAACGCGCCGGTCGACGCGCTCACCTCATTCCACCAGCGGTTTTGCCGCTGTTCGAGCCCGCATGGTGGGCGGGCGGTACCCGAATCGTGGACGGTGTGGGGACGGGTGGCGGACTTCGGCACCTGCGGGGCATCCGGGCTCGCTTACTGTGTGCGTATGGCTGGTTCCTCCGATGCGTTCCGCTCGCCGAACGAGGTTCTGATCGCCCTGCGGGCTGCGCAGGCCCTGTCTCAGCAGGAGCTGGCCGGGGAACTCAACCGGCTGGCGACCACCCAGCACCACCGGCACTTGACGCTGACGAAGAAGTCGGTGTACCGGTGGGAGTCCGGGGAGACCGAATCCCCGAAGCGGTTCTATCAGCGGCTGCTCGCCGAGTACTTCGGGGTCTCCATCACCGAGCTCGGGTTCCACCGTCCCCAGCACCAGCCCGGCCGGTCCCTCGACATCGACGGGGCTGCCGTCGCGCCGGTAACGCCGGGCCAGGACCCGGATGTCGTCGAGGACCGGCGGCGGTGGGTCGCGGTCCGTACCGCGCTCGGCAGTACCCGGCGGGCCCTCGCGCTCGTCGCCGAGGGCCTCTACCCGGACTATCGTGTCGCCGGGCTGGAACACACCGGCGTCATCGCCCGGTCGGACTGGATCCCGGCGCTGCCCGTGCCGCTGGCTGACGTGGCGCTGAGGCTGGACGTCGACGCAGCCCGTCCCGTGCTCACCGGCGGCGAGCCCGAGACCGCGCCGGCGCGCCCGCTAGCCAACCCTGCGCACCGTTTTCGCCGCTACCACGACGCGATCCGTGAACTCGCCGCACCGCGATTGTTCGAGAACAGGTTGTGCTTCCGGCTGACCGGCCTCGACTGGTCGGCACCCACGATCCGGATGACCTTCGGGCACATGGGCTTTTTCGACTCGATGGACACCAACGAGGCCCTTGCCCACGAAACCGCCCTGCACCACCTGGCCAGAGATCAGCACGAGCAGGTGATCACCACCAAACCGTCGTGGCGCAACCTGGCGTTCCGCAAGCTGATCGCGGACCCGTTCGACCTGTCCCGCCGCCCGCTGATGGGTGCCGTCGGTACGCTCACGATCCGCGGCGGCGAATCCCCCAGCATCGTGCTGCACCAGCGAGACGGCGGCAGAGTCGCCGGCGGCGGGGGCATGACCCACCTCATGCCAGCCGGGATCTTCCAGCCCTCCAGCGTCCTGCCCGCCGCCGTCGCCGAAGACTTCTCCCTGTGGCGCAACATTGAACGAGAATTCGCTGAGGAACTGCTCGGGCACGACGAGTACGACGGCAGCGGGCACCCCATCGCCTACAGCGACCTCGAACCCTTCGCCACCCTCGATGACGCCTACCGTCGTGGCGACATCCAGGTGTGGTGCCTCGGTGTCACGCTCGACGCGCTGACCCTCTGCGGGGACATCCTGACCGTCGCCGTCATCCAGCCAGGCCTCTACGACACCCTGTTCGCCGGCGCCGTCAGCTCGAACTCCGAAGGCACGGTCTCGACCCACGCCCTCCCCTTCGAGGAAAACACCCTGCGCGAATTGTACGAACACGGGAACCTCTCACCCGGTGCGGCCGCAGCGCTGCATCTGGCGTGGACTCACCGCGCGACCCTCTTTCCCCGATAAGGCCAACCGGCACGAGATGCACCGAACGGCGCGGGCACGTTAGTTCAGAGCCCGGCACCGGTTGCTGTCGAATTGCCCTGGCTCGATGTTCTCGCTCACCGACCCGTGACGGCATGGTGACGCCCGTGCCGAAACCTGGCGGCATGGCCGAGTTCGCCGCGCCCTGCCCAAGGCCGCGCCGCCGGAGGTGCACGACGTGCTGCGGTCGCCGGGCGAACCGCGCCAGTTTGTTCTGCGGGATGCTTGGGCGACCAGGTCGAGTAGGCGGCTGACACAGGGGACGCCGGGGGTCGCCGTCGACGGCCCGGTGGGTGCTGGGCGTAAGAGCTCATCTCATGGGGCTCGTCTTCTCCGCCTACGGCGGCTGAACATGAGAACTCCGGCCAGGACGAGGACTGCGGCGAGGGCTGCTCCGCCAATCACGAGGAGCCAGTTCGGTCCAGGAGCGGCCGGCTCGAGGACGGGTATTCCGGAAGTGGTTGTGACTGGTGTGGTGAGTGCTCGTAACGGGTTGACAGTTCCGAATCCGAATTGATCGTCACGCTGGTTGCCGTCGTGGCGGTCGGCGGTGTTGATCATCTGGCGGGTGACTTGTCCTGCCGTCATGCTCGGGTGTTGTGACCACAGTAGTGCGGCGGTGGCCGCTACGTAGGGGGCTGCGTAGCTGGTGCCGTCACCGTGCAGGTAGCCGCCGTGGTCGTTCGCGGAGCGGATGTCCACGCCCGGGGCGGCCAGTGTGGTGTGCGGTCCGGAGGCGCTGCTGGGCCAGAACTGGTTGCCGGAGTCGATACCGCTCACTGCGACGACTCCGGGAAAGGAGGCCGGATAGTTGGCGGAGTTTCCCGTATTTCCGTTGTTGCCGACAGCGGCGACGACCAGGGCACCGCGCTGGAAGGCATGCTCGACCGCGGCGCGGACGTTCGGGTCGGGTGTGGTGGTTCCTAGGGAGACGCTGATGACCTGGGCACCGTGGTCGGCTGCGTAGATGATTCCTCGGGCCAATGCCACGGGCTCGGCCTGGGTGCCGGTCGAGACTCGGATGGGCAGAATCTTGGCCTGCGGTGCAAGTCCGAACATCCCATTGCCCGCGGGGTTCTTTCCGGTTCCGGCGATGATTGCCGCGATCGAGGTTCCATGGGAATCGGAGGAGATGTCGGTTCGCCCGTCGTCGCCGGTCACGCCGACGAAACCCGTGCCGGGAAGGATTTGTCCCGCCAGGTCCGGGTGGTCGCTTTGGCAGCCAGTGTCGACGACGGCGACGGTGACGCCGTTTCCTTGTGAATGCTCCCACACTTGATCCGCCCGCAAGTGCTGCTCGTCGAGTGGCCATTCGCCTACGTGTGAACCGGCTGCCGTCGCCGGTGTACCTGCTGCCAGCACTATCCCAGCCGATAGCGCGAAGGCGATTATTCTGTGCATGGCTGCCTACTCGTTTCGGGTCAGCAGACGGATGCGATGGCCGATGCCCAGCCCCAGTAGCCGCCGTATTCGATGAGGTTTCCGGCGTCGTTGAGGTGGATGTTGTCGGCGGTCCAGGGGCTGGGATTGGGGAGATTGGGGTTTCCGGCCGGGGGGACGTATTGGCGGAGGTCGATGAGGGCTTCCTGGGTGTTGACGGCGGTGTTGTAGATCTGCTGGGCGTAGGAGTCCCAGGTGTAGTTTTCGGTGCCGGCGTAGGGGTTGGGGGTCCACTTGAGCTGTGGGTAGATGGACAGGAGGATGGTGGCGCCGGGGGTGGCGGCTTTCACGTCGTTGACGACGGTGGTGAGGTTGGCGCCGAAGGTGCTGGGGGTTACTTGGGACCAGAATTCGTTGCCGCCGAGGTCGATGATGATGAGGTTGGGTTTGGTGGTGGTGATGTCGGCGAGTGCGGCGGTGGTGTCCGGCCAGCGGCCTCCGGTGAGGTAGTCCATGGCCATTGCTCCGTTGTGGGAGTGGTTGGTGGTGACGGTTCCCCATTGAGAGGCGAGGCTCAGGTTGATTTTGGTGGTCCAGCCGTAGGTGGTGGGGCGGTAGGTGTCCGCGTCGGCGGGGTAGCCGGTGGTGCCGTAGCCGGTGTCGGCGGAGGTGCCGAGGATCGCGACTTTGTCGTGGGTGGTGCACCAGCTTGCGTCGGTGGTGGCCGCGTCGGTGGGCGACGTGCCGGCAAGTACGGCCACGAGCGCTGAGGTCAGGGCGGTGGCGAGTACGGCGATGCGTCTCATGCGTCGTGTCCTTGTCTGGCCGGAATGAGTCAGTTGCTTGTGCGGGCTGCGGTGACGATGGCGGTGGTCAGGTCGGCCGGCCGGGCCGGGATGGTGCTGACGTTGGCCGCCGTGGGTTGCGCGGAGGTGAGGAAGTGCTGGTCCGGGTGGGCTTGTGCCGCGGTCGCGGCAGGCGCGGCGAGATCGGGGCCGGGGGCGACGATCAGTCGGCAGTGCTGGGCGATGAGGCTGTTCAGGTAGGGGGTGAGCTGGTCGGAGGTCCCTGTCGGGGCGGTGACGCGCTCGGCGTTGATCGGCGTGCGTGTGGTCGCGGCTTGGACGGCGGGCCAGAGCCGGTCGGCCTGGACGGCGTCCGTGGTGGTGGACAGCATGCAGACGCGGTAGTTGCGGGAGACGTTCGCATAGGCGACGGCCTCGGGTTCCGGGCTGGGTGTGAGTACGACGACGGCGGCGACAATGGCAGTGATGAGCACAACTCCGGCTGGTAAGGTTATTTTCCAGTTTCGCCGTGACCTGGACACTAAGTTACGTAACTTATTTACCAATGGAGGAGGCCTTCCGTGAGTGGTGACACGGGAGGCTTGTCGCGCGGTCGTGCCGGATCTGAACGGTAATGGCCGTGGCGGGCTGCGAGAAGCCATGTCGCTTGGTACATCCGGTTGAATCCCATTGATTCGACAGAATCCGGATTACGGCGGATGGTCCGGATTGCACTACGTCGAATGGCCCTAACCCGGCTAATTACTGCAGCAACGAAGCGTTTCTAATCGCCGATAAATCACCGACCATTACCGTGATCTCGATCACAGTTGCTCCTGGTGGTGTGGCCGTGTGAGATCCGTTCCGGGTGCAACTCCATGAGGGAGCGGCCCGTGGGTGGAGGGGCGGGCCGATGGCTATTCCGGGGCGCTGGGCGAGACCTGATCGAGGCGTCGGCAGGCCGTTCGGGTGGCGTGTGCTGTCGCTGGTGGTCGCCGTCGTCATGGTCGTCTCGGTGGGGGGCCAGTCGGCGTGGGCTTCGCCGGCGCCATCGTCGCCGCTGACGCCGCAGCAGCGGTCGGGCTCGGCGGCGGGGGCGTCAGATGCCGCGGGTTCGGCGCTGGGTTCGACGAAGAAGGGCGCTTCGCCGGCGACGCCTGCAGGTGCGGCGGCGGCGGCGGACACGCACACGGCGTCGCCGGATTCTCGTCTGTCCAATGTGAGCACGCCGGCGAACGCCCAGCCGGCAGCGTCGGGGCCGCGCAGTGCGCCTGCTGCGGTGGGGGACGAGATCGTTGCCGACCGGACGGCGACGAGGTCGGTGTTCAAGAATTCGGATGGGACGCAGACCGCGAAGGTCTATCCGCGGCCGGTCCACTACCGCACCACGACCGGCAACTGGGCGGACATCAACACCGCTCTGGCCCAAGGCGACAATGGACGGTGGGGGGAGAAGGCCGATTCGGCCTCGACGACGTTCGCCGCGACGGCCGACGATCCGGCCTTGGCATCGGTGCCGGTGGGCCCGGGGCAGAGTATTGCGTTCGGGTTGCAGGGCGCGGCACACACCACGGGGCTCGCGTCGGGTTCCACGATCACGTACCCGGGGGTGGCGGCGCACGCCGACCTCAGCTACGTGGCCACCGCGAGTGGCGGGGCCAAGGAGACCTTGACGCTCGCCAGCCCGGATGCGTCGGATACGTGGGTGTTCCCGCTGACGCTGTCCGGGGTGACGCCGTCGCTGGGCAGCGACGGCAGCGTCGTGTTCACCAATGCGGCCGGTGCGGTGGTGGGCACGATCGCGCACGGGTTCATGCGGGACTCGAACATCGACCCCCGCTCCGACGAGGGCGTGTTCTCCACCGGAGTCACGTACTCCCTGACGACCGTCGGTGGCCGGCCGGCGCTGCAGGTGAGTCTCGATTCGGCGTGGCTGCACGACGCATCCCGAGTTTTTCCCGTGCAGGTGGATCCGTCAGTCGGGAACCAGCAAGCCGGCGGGTCGACCTATGTGATGTCGCCATTCAACAACGACTACAGCGGTAGCGCCGAACTCGATGCCGGCACCTACGACGGCGGGGCGCACGTTGCGAACTCGTACCTGGGATTCGATGTCAGCGGCTTGAACAACAACTACATCAAGGCTGCGACGCTGAATTTGGACGAGATCTGGTCGTATTCGTGCCAGGCGCGTCCGGTGTATGTCTCGCCGATTACCTCGGGCTGGTCGGTCGGTGGGCAGAAAACCTACCCGTGGGTGTCGATCGGCGGCGCGATCGGCAACAGGGACCTGGCGGTCGGCCACGACAGCGGTTGCCCCGGGCCTGCGTGGGTGTCGATCGACCTGGGTGACAATCCTACCGCCGAGGGCACGAAACTGATCGAGTCGTGGACACACGGCGGGGCCAACCATGGCCTGGCCGTCACCGCGGACAGCCACGACACTTACGGGTGGAAAAAGTTCGACAGCGTGAACTCCCCGAATCCGCCGTATTTGTCGATCACCTACAGCCCGTACGGCGCCTCCTACAGCGCACCGGTGAACTACGTGCAGCCGACCGGGACCGCGAGCGGGTCGCAGCAGGTCACCGTCACGAACCTCGGCACCAGCACATGGACAACCGCCAATAATCACTTGTGGTACCAGCTGTACGACCTGAACTGGAACAACCTGCACATCACCAATCCGCCCGATCCGTGGACGAATCTGCCGGGATCGGTGGCGCCGAACCAGCGGATCACGATGACCGGCACCATCGGCCCGGTCACGCCAGGCCAGTACTACCTGTGCTGGGACATGTTCAACGGCACCACGTCCTTCAACATCAGCTATGGCGTGGACTCGCCCTGTGAGCTGATCAACTCGGCGAACACCCCACCGCAGATCGACACGGCCAGCCCACCGTCCAACGCGGTGCTCTCGACGCTGCAACCGCAGCTGTTCGTCACCGGGCACGACCCGGACAACTACCCGGGCAAGGGCATCACCTTCGACTTCCGCGTCTACTCGGTGCCCGCCGGCGGGGGAACCCCGGCGCTGGTGGTGGATTCGGGGGCTCAGACAAGCGGCAATTACCGTGTACCGACCGGGAAACTCGCCTGGAACCAGTCCTACTACTGGACGGTGTCGGACAACGACACCGTGGGATCCTCGGCATGGTCGACGCCGGCGTACTTCTCCACAGCGGTCCCACAGCCGCTGATCACGGCCCACATAGGCGCGAACACGGGCAAGCAGAACTTCGACCCCGGCGTCGGGGACTACACCAACAGTGCCACCGACGCCAGCGTCGCCACTGCCGGTCCCGCGCTGGCGATCATCCGGTCCTATAACTCGCTCGATCCGCGCACCGGCCTCTTCGGCACCGGCTGGTCCACTGTGTACGACATGGTCGCGAGCCCGGACGCGGACGGCTCCGGCAATGTCGTGGCCACCTACCCTGACGGCCATACCGTCCGGTTCGGACTCAACCCGGATGGCACCACCTACACCCCGCCGCAGGGCACGTACGCCACCTTCGGCGCGCTCTCGGGCGGCGGCTACACCCTGACCGCGCGGGGTGGCTCCACCTACGCCTTCGCGCACCAGGTCGGCGCGACCTGGCGGCTGACCTCCATCACCGATGCGGCCAGCCGCACCCAGACGCTGGCCTACGACGCGAGCGGCAACCTCGCGACCGTGACCGACGTCGGCGGCAACCGGGCGCTGCACTTCACGTGGTCGGGTGGGCATGTCGCGACGGTCAGCACCGACCCCGCCACCGCCGGCGGGTCGCCGCTGACTTGGACCTACACCTACGGCGGCAGCACCCTGACCACGGTCTGCCCGCCCACCTCGAGCACCGCGTGCACCGGCTACTCCTACACCACCGGCCCGGCTCCCGGGTCGCATTACCGCTCCACGGTGCTCGATGCCCAGCCGTATGCCTATTGGCGCCTGAACCAGGCCTCGAGCGGCACGACCGCGGTCGACGAGGTCAGCGCGAACCTCGGCGCCGACAACGGGGCGTTCACCACGGTGTCGCCGAGTGATTCGACCCCGCACCCGGGCTCGCCGAGCGCCTCGAGTTGGTTCAACGGCGCCGGATCGCTGCAGCTGCCCAACAATCTCGTCGCGTCGGCGACCTATGCGAGCACCCAGCTGTGGTTCCAGACCACGCCGAACGGCCCGGCCGGGGTGCTGCTGTCCACCGGGCACAGCGCGATCGGTGCCGCGAACCCGAACCAGGGCGCGATGCCCATGCTCTACGTCGGCACCGACGGCAAGCTCTACGGCCAGTTCTGGACCGGCAGCGTCGCTCCGATCGTGTCGGCGAACAAGGTGAACGATTCGGCGTGGCACCAGGTGACCCTGGTCGGCCAGGGGGACACCCAGGCGATGTATCTCGACGGCGTGCTCGTCGGCACCCGCGCCGGGAACCTGTCCAACACCGACCCGATGAACTTCGTCGGCGCGGGCTACGTCAACAGCAACCCGTGGGTGAACGGGCCCGCCGCCGGGTGGAGCCACTTCACCGGCAACATCGCCGATGTCGCCTTCTACACCCACCCCCTCGGCGCCCCCGCGGTCATGCAGCAGTACGCGGCCGGAGCTCAATCCACCGCGGAGCTCACGTCCATCACCACCCCGGCCGGCAACACCCACGCCCGGGTCGTCTACGACAACGTCCTCGACCGCGCCACCCAGGTCACCGACCAGTACGGCGGCGCGTGGACGCTCGCGCCGCCGAGCTCCAGCGGATCGTCGGCGCAATACCGCGGCGCGGTCTATGCCAGCAACCCCACCGATTTCTGGCCCTTGACCGACACCACCGGAACCCAGGCGGTCAACCAGAACCCGACGAGCGCGATCAGCGCGACCGCCGACGGCGACGGCGTCTACGCAGGGGTCACTCTCGGGCTGCCGGGTCCGATGCCGACCACCGGTGACACCGCGGTCTCGTTCAACGGCACCACTTCCAGCCTGACGATTCCGGTGCAGAGCACCGCCTGGACGGTGGGCGGCAAATCGCTCGGCCTGTGGTTCAAATCCTCCACCGCAGGCGGAGTGATCACCGGCTGGGGCGGCAATGCGCTGCTCTACATCGGCACCGACGGCAAGCTGTACACCTGGTACGGCAGCGGCTACCTCAACAGCCCGGGCGCCGTCACCGACGGCAAATGGCACTACGTCGTGGTCTCCCAGACTGCGGACTTCGCCCAGAACAGCATCTCCCAAACCGAATTCCTGGACGGCGCCGCCACGGCCACGGCGACCGCTCCGATCATCAACGCGCCCGGCCTGCAGACCGCCACCATCGGCTCCGGCCCCTGGGGCAGCGGCGCTCCGGCGAACAACGCCGGGGCAAACCCGGCCGGCCACTTCACCGGCTCGGTCGCCGACGTCGCCTTCTACAACACGCCCCTGACCGCCGGCCCCGTCAGCGGGCTCTACGCCGCGGCGCAGACCGCGAACTCCAGCCCCACCCCGGCCACCACCGCCACCGTCACCGACCCCGGCAGCCACCAGCTGTCCTACCGGTACGACCCGCACAACGGCTCGAGGCTGATCGCCGCGACCGACGGGCTGGGCAACACCACGCACTACACCTTTGACACCAACGGGTTCGCCAACACCACGACCTATCCCGACAGCAACTACGTCACCGTCACCCACGACCCGCGCGGCAACGTCCTGTCCCGCACCACCGGCGATTCCAGCGGCGCCACCGCGACCAGCTACGCCACCTACCCCGCCGCCGACACCTACGCGGTCACCGACCCGCGCAACGACGAACCGCTGACCACACTCACCGCCGACTCCGCCGGCCCGAGCGACGCCACCTACCGCACCAGCTACACCTACAACCCCGCCGGTGCGCTGCTGACCACGACCGATCCCGCCGGGTCGGCCACCATCAACGCCTACACCGCCGGCACCGAACCCGCCGTCGGCGGCGGTACCGAACCCGCCGGACTCCTGGCCACCCAAAAGGATCCGCTCGGACACATCACCACCTACAGCTACACCGACGCGGGCGACTCCGCCGGCGTGCTCGCGCCGTCCGGGCTGTCCACCACCAGCACGTTCGACGCTCTCGGCCGCAAGCTGACCAGCACGCAGACCTCGGACACGTTCCCGAATGGCGTCACCACCGGCTACGCGTGGGACAACCAGAACCGGCTGAGCACGCAAACCGGGCCCGCCGCCACCGACGCGGTCACCGGCACCACCCACACCCGGCAGACGAGCTACACCTACGACGCCGACAGCAACCTCCTCACCCAGGCCACCGCCGACACCACCGGCGGCGACCCCACCCGCACCACCACCAACACCTACAACCCCCACGACCAGCTCGCCACGACCACCGACCCGGCCACGCGGCAGACCAGCTACGGCTACGACAGCTACGGCCACCGCACCAGCACCACCGACCCGGCCGGCAACACCTACACCGACAGCTACGACGCCGACGGCCACCACACCGGCACGACCCTGACGAACTGGACCGGCGACCCGAACAACCCGATCGCCGCCACGAACCTCGTGCTGGATTCCCGCGCCTACGACCCGGACGGGCTGCCCGCGTCCGACACCGACGCGATGGGCCGGACCACCCGCTACACCTACGACAACACCGGCCGGCCGCTGTCCGCTGTCCTGACGAACTACCACGACGGCCACGGCACACAGGTCCCGGTCAGCGTGGCCACCGCGTTGTACGACCCGGCCGGGCACCCCACCTCGCAGTTCGACCTGTCGTCGGCAGCCGGGGCGGCCACGAAGACCTACGACCCGGCCGGCCGGGTCACCACCAGCACCGACGCCGACGGCCACGTCACGACATTCACGTATGACGCGAACGCTCAGGTATCGACGACGACGGTCGCCAACGGCAGCGTGAACGAGGAAACCGACTACGGCTACGACAGCCTCGGCGACCGCACCTCCACGACCGTGCACAACGGCGCCACAACCCTCACCACCACCGCCACCTACGACGAGCGCGGCGCCCTGACCGCCACCACCGACCCGCGCGGCACCGTCACCGGAGCCGACCCCGCCGCCTTCACCACCCGTTACACCCACGACCCCGCCGGCCGGGTCATGACGCTCACCGGCCCGACCGTGAACACCGAAACCAACGGCGGCACGGCGACCGCGGTTCACCCGATCACCGAGTACGGCTACAACACCTTCGGCGATCAGACCACCGCCTCCGACCCCGATGGCAACATCACCACCAACACCTACGACGCGGACTCCGAACTGCTCGGCGTCTCCCAACCCGCCTACACACCACCCGGCTCCACGACGTCGATCACCCCGCTGACGACCTACACCTACACCCCTCTCGGGCAGCCCGCCTCCACCACCGACCCGCTCGGCCACACCACCACCTACACCAGCGACCAGCTCAACCACCGCGTCACCACCACCCAGCCTGCGGTCGACGGCACCGCCCCGATCTCGCACGCCACCTACGACACCGACGGCGAACAGCTCTCGGCCACCGACCCGACCGGTGCGCAAACCCAAGCCACCTACGACGAACTCGGCCAGACCCTCACCACCACCGCGCTGGTCCGCCAACCCACCCCCGCCGCCGACACCACCACCTACACCTACGAGCCCACCCAAACCACCAGCCCCGACCCACTCGGCCAGCCCTTGTCGGTCACCACTCCCGGCGGGCAGAAAACCCAGCTGGGCTACGACAAGCTCGGCCAGCTGACCTCCACCACCGACCCCCTCGACCACACCACCCGCACCACCTACGACGCCGACGGCAACATCACCCAGACCACACTCCCGGACGGGTCCGCCACCACCGCGACCTTCGACCCCGCCGGCCGCCACCTCGGCACCGCACAGCTCGACCCCGACGGAAAAACGCTGGCCGCGACCAGCGGCACCTACGACCCGGCCGGCAACCTCGCCACCAGCACCGACCCCAACCAGGCCACCACCACCTACACCCACGACGCCCTCAACATCCTCACCTCCCGCATCGACCCCGTCACGACCAGCACGTCCATCACCACCAGCTACGGCCATGACGCCGCCGGCCACACCACCCGCTCCACCGACGGCGCCGGCAACGCCACCACCTTCACCTACAACACCCTGGGGCTACGGGAATCGACGACCGCCCCGCACGTCGAGGGCTACACCACTCCTGCCGACAGCACCACCACCCTCGCCTACAACGCCGCCAGCCTGCCCGTGACTGAAACCCAGCCCGGCGGCGTCACCACCACCATCGGCTACGACCCGCTCGATCGCCCCAGCACCGAAACCGGCACCGGTACCCCCGCTTCCACCGCCGACCGCCACTTCGGTTACGACGGCGCCGGCCGGCTCACCTCGACCAGCGCGCCGGGCGGGGACGAGAACTTCACCTACGACGACCGCGGCAGCGTGCTGACCGCGACCGGTCCCGGCGGCGCAAGCGAGTCCGGGTACAACAGCAACGGCCAGCTGGCGACCCGCACCGACAAAGCCGGCACCGCGTCGTTCACCTACGACGATGCCGGCCGGCTGAAAACCGACACTGACCCACTGACCTCTGCCACCGCGACGTACTCGTATGACTCGCTCGACGAGCTCACCGGCATCTCCTACGGCACCGGAACCGCCAGCCAAACCAACATCTACAACACCCAGCACCAGCTCACCAGCCAGACGCTCGCCGCGCCCGGCGGTGCGACCGAAGCCTCCATCACCTACGGCCACGACCCGGCCGGGCACACCACGAGCCAGACCACCACCGGACTCGCCGGCGCGGCCAGCAGCACCTACGGCTACGACCAATCCGGCCGCCTCACCTCCGCCACCACCAGCGGCGCCACCACGATCTACGGCTACGACGACGCGGGGAACCGCAACCAGAACGGCAGCACCACCGCCACCTACAACGCCCGCAACCAGCTCGTCAGCCAAGGCGGCACAACCTACAGCTACACCGCCCGCGGCACCCTCTCCAGCACCACCACCGGCAACGCCACCACCAGCTACAGCTACGACGCCTACAACCAGCTCGCCTCCGACGGCACCAACAACTACACCCACGACGCCCTCGGTCGCATGCTCACCAGCGGCCCCAACACTTTCACCTACGACGGCACCAGCCCCACCCTCACCGGCGACGGCACCCACAGTTACAGCCGGGGCCCCGACGGATCACTCTTCGCCGTGGCCGGCGGAAACCAAACTGCGCTCGCCTTCACCGACGCACACGGAGACCTCAGCGCCACCTTCACCGCCGCTGGCACCACCCTCGACGGATCCACCAGCTATGACCCGTACGGTCAGCCCACCGCCCAAACCGGTACCAGTTACGGCCTGGGCTATCAGGGCGGCTGGACGAGCCCGACCACCGGCGACGTCGCCACCGCCTCCCGCTGGTACGACCCCAGCACCGCCACCTTCACCAGCAAAGACACCCAACTCGCCCTCGACGGCCCCGCCGTCACCGCCAACCAGTACGCCTACGGCGACGACGACCCCCTCGACAACCTCGACCCCACCGGTAACAACTCCTGCACCCCACACCCGCGCGCACATCCGGCACCGCGGCACCGAACCTCTCCCGGCAGGTCGCACGGGCACGCCCCCACGCCCGGCGACAACCCCTCCTTTACCTACTACCCCCCGAACCGAAACTGGGAATACAACCACGCCAACGACCCGACGGTCAATTACCCGGCTTACCAGCCGCCGCCGAGTAGTTCGCCGTTTCCGAAACTTCCTGACATTCATTACGAAAATCCAGATCTTCCGATCGAATTTTACGATCCTATGGAGTTCTTCTTCCCTTTTTCTGCGGGAAGCTGCGACGAACCGGCCAATAGATCTGCGGCACCCAGGAAACCCAACGGCGAAGACAACATCTACAAGACCCCTATCAATGCACGCCCTTCGGGGCAGAGTGCGCCAGCGAACCAGCCTGGCACTAAAACTCCGGGTACCGGCGCCGCTGATGAGCCGATCACCACTGACCTCGTCGCTACCCCAAATCCCGACGAAACGTCCAAAATTTATGATCCACAAGTCCAGCCAGACGGCCCGGGTAGTTGGGCTGCCGGCGTCCCGGGTCCTGACGACAGTTACGTCAGCGCGAGTTCACCTCATCGGACGCTGTTCCACTATACGAACGAGGCCGGCCAGCGGGGCATCCTGGACAGCGGTAAGCTGATGCCTTCGTTGAAGGCTCTCAATCCAGCCGACGCACGCTACGGCGATGGCCAGTACTTGTCCAACATCGTACCGGGCACGCGGACGAACGCTCAGCTGTCGCGATCGTTCATCGGACAGCCTTTCCAGGGATCAAGGTTCTCGCACTATATTGAGATCGACGTTTCAGGGTTGGAGGTCGTGCAGGGTCGGGACAACGTGTTTGTGGTCCCTAACGACGGACCACTTGATCTGACTGGTCGGATCGTGAGCTGGGGAGGCAACGGATGACGCACTACCTACGGGTCGCCTGGCATCACAACCTGGTCGAAGAACCCGTCGACTTACTCAGTGAGATCGACGATGATGGCTGGGAGATTCGCAAGGTCGAGGTCTACCGTGACGGTCGTGCGGATTGGGCTGATCGATCGGCGGCGACAGGGAGGACGATGCTGTCGGAGGCACGGATGCCTGAACTCGCCGAGATCGCCGCGCAGGTCGAGTTCACTCCCGTCGTTATCAAGGCGGAGGAGTTCGAGGCAGCCTGGGCCGACGCAAGGCGGAGTAGGTCATGGTAGGGATGTGATGGTTATGGTGGGAGCCATGAGCCGTGTCCTGCCGTGGACCGCCCTGCTCTTGGGGTGGAGAACTTTCCACCATGGAATTTTACGTGCCGGAAGGGCGGTTTTAGTTCAGTTTCGAAGCGTGTCGACTGCCGAGGAGGGTTATTCACGCGGGGAGTTTGTCGTGATTTCGGCGTCTTGAAATGATGCGACGGCCCATTTGTTGAGAGAATTGAGTTACCACACACAAGACTCACGCAAATGGACCGCCTGACATGTTCGATGGTCGATCTTCCTGACCCGCACGTGGTGATCGGCACTGGACGCGACATCTGGTCCGACGACGATGGCACCCACGAGCTGCACCGCTCCACCATGGACCTGCTTCGGGACCACGGGCTGGCACGTGCCCGGCTCAATCCATTGTGGATCAACACCCTGACGTTGATCGCAGGTGCGGCGCATGAGCTGTATGTGTTCGGCCAGTATCGCGACCGCTCGCACGGGGCGGTGCTGCTCGCCGCTAGCGGCGACGACGCGGTACGGGTCGTCGCTGATCGTGCTGTGGTGATCGTCGAGCCGATCTCCGCACGGTGGCTGGCAACCACCCTGGTGGACTCGTTGCCTTCGGTGCCCGGCGCGAGGGTGCGGCCAGTGACCATCACCGGGGATCAGTGGGGCAACCCGGACACCTTGCCGAGTGATCCGCTGGCCGAGCCCGCCGGCATCAGCGATTGCGACGATCTCGCCGAGGTGCTGGCTGCCCCGAGGGACGCGGTTCACCAGATCTATGCCGCCCGCCGCATCGACGGGCAGCGGATGCGGTCCAGCCCGATCACCGCGATCGACCTCGTCCGGCGCGGCCGGGTGCTCAACTACACCACCGCAGGTGACGACATCGTGATGACCTCGGGCACCCCCCGGGAGATGGTGGTGACGATCAATAACACCACCGCCGGGCTCACCAGCGACTAACCTCCGGAACATCGGGTCTCGAGCGGGAAGGTCCACCCTGGCCGCCGTCGCAGCGACATGTGCTCGCGTGCCGACATGCGGCCGGTTCGTGAGCGTCGGCTTCGGTGGTGACGCGCCTGACGGGCCGCCGTCGAGGCCCTGGTTCGGAGCTGGGCATGCTTTGGCGGTGGTGGCCGGCGACGAGTTCGGTATCAGCCGCGGCGCAGTGAGGGCCTCGCGCGGACCAGCAGCCGCTCCGTACGATCGTTGCCCTTTCTCGGCTCGATGGTGTGACTCACGCGGATGCGGCGACAGTTGTGTCGGTTGTGGCGGTTGCTCAGGTGAAGTCGCTGGTGCAGAGGTCTCGGACGCGCATCGCCTGGTACTCCGTATCGGCGGAGAGGGTGTCGCGGTTTGTCCAGAGCACCGCGAGCCGGTGCAGCGCGATGGTGCGTTGCGCGGCGAGGAAACGGCGGCGGGCCAGTGGAGTGTCGATGCCGAGGGCGGGCAGGTATTGGGCCCAGGTGTGGTCGTCGATGGCGCGGGCGCTGGGATGTTCGACGAGGCCGGCGGTGTCGTAGGCGGTGTCGCTGTGGCCGGTGAGCTCCCAGTCGAGGAGGTAGACGCCGGTGTCGTGGTAGTGCCACTTGTCGAGGTTGGAGTCCCCGCGGGACAGGACCGGCGGTGCTGGCTCGGCGAGGATGCTGCCGTCGGCTCGTGTGCGCCAGGTTGCCAGCAGGCGTTGCAGGTCCTTGCTGCGCGGGTCCCGGGAATCGTGTTCCAACTGTGTGGACCAGGCGGCGATTCGGTTCAGGATGGAGGTGGCGGAGCCGCCGCGAGCCTCACGGGCAAACGGCCCGAGCGGCGACGCGCGAAGGAGCTGCTGGACCTCGACGATTGACGGCAGGAGCTGAGCAGGCTGCGCGAGCGTGGGGATTGGCCTTCCGGGTATGAGGGTCATGGCGACCGCGGGCAGGGAGTCGTCGGGTGCGTGCCACAAAGGACGTGGCGCGAACGTGTGCCCGTGGGAGGCGAGGTGGCGCAGCGCCGCATACTCGGCCCTCGCGCGGTCACCCCGGTCAGCGCGGTAGAGCTTCAGGCAGACGGGGTCACCGGGGCTGTCATCCCATCCGAATACCCAGTTGTTGCGACCGCCGGACAACCGCCGCAGCCCAAGGCCTGGCAGATCGTGGTCGAGTTCGCGGGGGTCGCGGCGGTGACGGGCGCGCAGCTCGGCGAGTAGGACGTTGGCAATCGGTTGCTGCGGCAAGGATTCTCCTCGAGAGACGGAAGGTTCTGCTACCTCCGAGCAGAACGCGCTCGGTGCCGGCGAGAGCGGCCCAGGCCCGGTTGGTCGCGTGTGCGCCGGACCGTTCGGTGTCGGCATGTCCCCGGTCCAGCTCGCGAACCGGCCGGTGGGTGCGGTGTTGGTCCTCGATCCAGAGGACGCCTCGCGTCGGCCGTCGTGGAGTGGTGGCCGGTGGGCTGCTGGTGGAGGTGGGCGCACTGGCGTTGGTGTTCCGGACGGTGCTGTCGTGTTCTGGTGAGCTCGGGGTGCCGCGTCATGCACTAGGTGGCGCGGCACCCCGAGTTGTGGGTCAGGTCGCGCTGCCGGTACGGGCGACGTGGTAGATCCAGTCCCGGAAGTCCGGGGAACTGGTGTAGACGGCCGGCGCGGTGCCGCAGAACTCGTTGGCGGTGCGGCTGGCGCTGCCGACGAGCTGGGGCACACCGTCGATCGTGGCGAGGGCCGGTCCGCCGGAGTCCCCGTAACAGCTGCCGTCGGTGCTGGAGGGATTGTCGGTGCAGATCTCGCCGGCGGATAGACCGATGTCGGCGCAGCGCGAGGGCGCGGTGACGCGGGTGTCGAGCTGCTGCAGCCGCAAGGGCAGCCCGGTGGAGGTGCTGTCGGGCTCGGTCACGCCCCAGCCGTAGAGGCTGATCGTGCTGCTGCGCCGGGCGGTGTTGCGGGCGAGCTGCACGGTCGGTTGCTGGAGCAGGTGGTCGAGCTGGAGCATGGCGATGTCGAAGACCTGCTTCTTCGGCGCGCCCCGGGCCCAGTTCCAGCCCGGGTGGACCACGATCTTGGTCACGGTCGCGGTGTCCCCGCCGGAGAGCCGGTCGAGGCTGCCGACCCGGACGTGGAAATGTTGTCCGCGGTCGGGATCGGTGCCGCGTCGGCGGTGAACCGCTGGATCGCGGACGACCTGGCCGCCGCGCCCGCGGGCGGGTCGGTGACACAGTGCGCGGCGGTGACCACCCAGCCCCGGAACACCAGGGCCGCGCCGCAGGTGTGGTAGTCGATGTACTTCTCGCCGTACGCGGGTGCGTCGTACTGCAGCGAGGTGATGCCCGGCGGCGCGGTCGCGGCCGGGTGACCGCCGATGATCCTCGGTGCGACCGGCGGCGGTGTGTCGGCGACGGCCGTCCCGGCGGGAGCGGTCAGCGCGGCGGCGATGCTCGCCGTCACGGCTGCTGCGGACGACAGAATCTTTCTGTTCACGGACTAGTCTTCCCGTCTGAAAACAACATGGTCGGTTGTCTACAATGGATTTATGCAGCCTGGTCGCGGGAGGCCTGCGTCCAGGGTGAGCGAAGGGCATTGTCAGACGGCTGCGCTACTTGCCGGCGTCACCGCGTTCGGCGACATGGTGCAGCGATGTGGACGTCTCCTGCTCCAGCGGTGAAATCCGACATGGCGCCACGCAGTCCTTTCGGGACAACGGCGCTCGACTGCGGGGATCCGGTGATCCGTCCGCGGATGCAGCCCCGCGGAACGCGCCGGCGAGTGTCCTGAACAGCGCGATTCGCTTCCGGCGTGACCTGGGGTAGTCGCCGTGGTCATCCGGCTTGCTCCTGCGTGCTGCGGGCTTCGTCATGGGAACACTTGGAGAACAGCTCGAGGTAGACGTCCGCGTCGTCGGACTCGCAAGCGGCACGGCGGGGCTGGTCGAGGTCAACGCCCCACACCTGAATGTCGGCCTGCTCCGGGTCGGCCAGCCACTCGGCCGCGTCGGCGAACACCTGTGCGCAGTCGCGACCCCTGAAAGTGGTGCAGTCCACGGCACTGTGGGGTTTTTGTCCGCGTAGCATAAGAACCTTCCTTTACGGCATGACTTTACGATCGGCGAGTGCCATTGTGTCGTCGACCGGTACCTCCCCGGCTGCCTGTTCGGCCGTGACGCTGGTCAATGAAGTTTGGTGCGCCGCCGAAACCATCGAATGGTGGGCAGGTCGTAATTTCTCGGCGGAATCGGCGATGCTCACAGGTGCTCACCCAACGTCATGACCAGTTGCTGTCAGCGCAGCCTTCGCGGCGGGCGGCGCAACGCCTAGGGCTACGGCGGCGCGAACGATCCATTTTTCCCGCGCATCCAGGCCCAGAGTATGCGCAAATTCTGCTTCATTTCTTGCATGCGAGACCTACTTTTCATGGTACCTCCTCACTTATTTCGACGTACTATCGAAGCAGGTGCGGACTGTGTACATCACTTTTCCGGCGTCGGGGATCACGGGAAACCGTGAAGGTGGCTGTTTCCAGGCGGCTGAGACGCGCGACGTGATCCGGGCTGGCGGCAGGGGTATCCAGCTCGCCCCGGTGATCCAGCGGCATCCCGGTGGAAGGGGTGTTGCGTGCTGCTCACGATCCACAGGCGAGGTCAGGACAATCCTGCGACCTGATGCCGCCACCACTGGACCGAGCAGCCGGGCGGTCTGGGCGGCGAACACCGTCTCCGGTATCTCCATCGCGTCGATTCCGTATCCGCACACCAGAAGCACCCCGTACGGTGCTTGCTGCCACCATGCGTCGACTTCGGCCACGGTCCAGACGGGTTCCCGCCACCAGGCCGGCGACAACGGCGTCAGTCCGACGGCATGGGGGTGGCCCATCCACCTGCCTCCGGTATCCAGCTCGGGGTGCGTGGCGGGGGTGATCGGCCAGCCTCGGAGAGCAGCGTTGTGCGCCGCCTGCCAGACGCTGTGGTCGTCGCGCTCGTTCAGCATGGACGCCGCCGACGCCGGCAGGTGCGTAGGCGAAGGAGCAGCCCCGGGGCCACCACATCACCAGGCCGTACGCCGGGACGGCGATCAGGGCCACCATCAGCGGAGGGGATCCGATGCGGAGAACGCGGCGCCGGCGAGGCCGCAACGACACCGTGCTTGGCGTAGCGGACGGCCGCCACGCAGCCGAACATGGTTCGCTCGGGCGGGCACCGCACTAGCAGGCGTGCAGCGCAGGTGAACTTCCCGCACATCAGGTGGGGAAGGTCGTCGGAATCGCCGACGTTCGACGCGTGAGCGGGCGACCAGGGGTCATCGGCGGGGACACGCCACGCGATCGCCATGCTGGTCCTCACCTGCGCCGGGCCCAGGCCACCACGACAGGGACCGCGTCAAGCAGGCTCGGCACCGTCGCCACCCGCTGGTCGTTGCCCTTCGGGTAGTGCGCTGGTTCGTCGCCGGGTCGGTGGATGTGGATGACGCGTGCCCCGGCGGAGAGGGCGCCGCTGACGTCGGCGTCGAGCCGGTCGCCGATGTGGATCACGGCCCCGATGTCGGCGCGGTGGTTCGCCGCGACGATCTGCCACAGCCACGGCTCTGGCTTCGCGCCACCGAGCTGGAAGCTCGTGTACACCTTGGCCAGCACACCCGGATGGGCCGCGTTCACCGCCGCGACCCGTTGCGGCCCGCCGGTGACGGCCATGTTCGACAGCGCTACCACCGCGGCTATCTCGTTCAGCATCCACAACGCCTGGGCGGTGTCGTGGTAGGGCGTGTATCCGCGGTGCCACGTTGATTCGGCAGGGAAGTCCGCCGGTGAGATCAGCAGCCGCTGGCACACCCGTTCGATCAGCTCGTCGGTGAGCACCGGGGCGCGGTGCAGCAGGGACCGCACCGTCTCGGCGATCCGGTCCGGTCCGATGACGTGCGACGGCGCCAACTCCGCCAACCTGTCCTTAGTGGACACTCCGGTGAATGCCCCGAGGGTTCTGCCGATATCGACCGTGATCAGTTGGACCTTGTTCCCCACACATGCTCCTGTTCGTCGAAAATCGTTGGTGTTCATGGTCATTCAGGTCGTCGTGGGTGGGCCACGCGGCCACGGGGTCGGGCATCTGTGCCGCCGTCCATTCATGCAGCGGCCGGTGGCGTGGCCGGTAGAACAGCGCACCGAGCACGATCGGCTGCTCGGCCGGGGATTTCGGCGGGGCGGCACGGAACTGGGTAGGCGTGCCCAGCCAGGGATTTCGGTCGGCGGCATAGCGGGGAACAGTGGCGTTTGCGCGGAAACGCGGAACCAGTCGTTCATCGCCCGAGGCCCCTTCCTCGTGACGGCCGGGCCGGCTGGACATGTGCCCGCTGCTGTACTCCCGGGCCGCCGGGGGAGAAGCAGCGTGGACACCACGTGAACTCGTATCGCTGAGGCAGCGCCCGCCGCGGGAAGCACATGACGGCGCAGCTGCTCAGCCCGATCCACATGCGGTTCCAGCGCAGTAGCCGCATTTGTCCTACAGGGACTTTGTGCATGATGACGACGCGGCGGAGCAGGAACGAGGCCAGCGCGGGGCATTGCTCGAACGTCGGCGAGTGCCGGCCCGGCTGGCCGGGCATCACGCAGCGCTCAGGATGTCGAGCAGCTGCGGCAGCTCGACCCCGCACACCACGGCCAGCGCGTCCTGCGCGGATCGGGGAAGCGTCGCCAGCCCCGTGTCCGATGCTTCCGGTTCGGCCAACCGCAGCGTCGCCCACCGGGCAAGCTGCGGCTGCTCGCACCCGGCCAGCACGGCCAGGTCCACGATCACCGTGTCATCCGGCTGCCCGAAGACGTCCTGGTACACGCGATCGAAGATCTCGCCGGGTTGGACGCCGAGTACTGCGCAGTACTCGGCGAACTGGCACACCGACATCGCCCGAGTGCCTCGCTCGTGGCTCGCCAGCTTCTGCACCGAGCGGTCCAGGCGCAGCCTGCCGTTCATGATCTGGCGTGTCCAGCCATGCTTCTGCCGTTCCTGGCGCAGGGCATCGCCGATGCCTGCGGCGAACTGCTCCAGCGTTTCCTCCGAGACGGGCGTGGCACCCCGCTTCCCGCGGCCGCGTTTCCTCTGCCTGGCAGCGGATGCCCGGTCCGGCACACCGTCGGCGTCGGCCCGGCGCAGGACCCGGCGGATGCCCCCGATCGGGAATCCGAACCGGGCCGAGATGGCGCTGCGCGTCATCGCGGCCTCCACACACCGCAGCAGGAGCTGCTCCAGCAGCGGGCCCAAGATCGGGTCATGCTCAATGTGACGGAACTCCATGTTCGCCACCGCCCAGCCGAGATCGGGAACCACCGTCGCCTCAGCCACGAGACCACCCCAGAACCTCGGCGATCACGTCCACAATGGACCCAGGTTTCGCCGTCTCCTCGGCAGGCGGCACGTGTTCGCCCGAAGCCTCGGCGAACGTCGTGGGCGCGGCCTCAAGGGGGTAGCGCGCGGCCATCGAGTAGGCGCCCTCGTTGAGCGCGAGATACACGAAGTCCGCGCGCTCACCCGCAGTGCGCACGTAGGTCAGCCGCTCCGGCGCGTCAACGGGGCCATCGGCGTGCACGAGCTGGAAGCCCGCCGCCGCCAGTTCGTTCATCGCCGTCGTCTCGGCCGCGTAGTCCGCTTCCGGGTCCGCCGCTGCGCCGAGGGTGGCGTCGGGCTCGCCGAATTCGCCCCACCAGAACCGCTCGGTGCCCCACATGCCGCACTCGCCCCAGACCAGGCATCCGGCCACCGCGTCCCGATCGATCTCCCGGGCCGTCCGCTCGGCCGCGTCGAGCAGATCCGGCAGCTTCGGGGCGTCCACCGGACACCAGTCTTCCCGGACGGCATGCTGCGCGCAGCCGGTGTGGACACCGCAGTGGCCGATGCGGACTGACCGGTCGGGCTGGATGCCGACCCGCAGCGTCACCAGGCCCTTGTCCAGCAGATCGTGCACCAGCAGATGCCGGCCACCGAAGGACAGGTCGTAGGTCCAGACGTCCCCGCCGTGCTCGCCGACGTATCCGGCTCGCCAGCCCGGTCGCGTCCTCATCACCTGCCACAGCGCGAGATCCGCGGCCAGCCGTTCCGGCTGATCGAAGGTCTTCGCGTGATAGGCGCGGTATTCCTGGTCGGACACCATCCGCTCCGGCAACAGCGGCTTCGGCACGTCCGCGGCGGTCTCCGCCGGCCTCGGCTCGTCGGTGCTCATCGTGACGCCCTCCCGGCGTGTCGTGGATCGCGGCGAAGGCGGAGGCGGCAATGCCGCTGCGTTTGCCGATGCTGCGGGGCCCGCACCCGCCGGACAGGCACCAGGACAAGCTGTTGAACCTCGCGTTGCGCGGCTGGGGACTGACGCGCGATCAGCCGGCAGGCCCGGCAGGCGGGTCCGGGTGCCGTGGTGGTGAGAGACATCTCGACCTGGTGCCCGCACACCGCGATCACCGGGACGCCTTGCTCCCGGGCCGCCTGAAATGCCTCATCGGTGACCTCGTGTTCATGCGCGTCACCCGCGCAGGTGCAGCGTGAGGTCCATAAGCGATCGGCTTTGCTGGTCATGTCGGAACACCTCATCGAGGGAATGGAAGGCGGCGGAGGTGGCAGGTCGGGGCGCTGCCACCTCCGCCGCCGCTGATGGGCGGCAGGCGAACGAGGGTGCCTGGGCGCGCAACTCCGCAGATCCGGGGTGCGTCAGCCGTCGGGCTCAACCTCGTCCGCCCGCCACCAGGGATCCCCGGTGGCGCCTGCGTGCCAGCACGCGCGCCGGGGTGGCTGATCACGGCGTCCGCAACACCGGTATCGACCCTCATCGCCTCGCCCGTACCGGCGGGCGGATAACCGGCGCGGCCACGGGAGTTCAGCGTTCGGCGCCCGCAGCGCGCTTCTGGGTGACCGGCACGCTGGCGACCCGCCGGACCGTGACCGTGGGGTCCCACGACGGACATGCTCACGCCACCGACTTCGCGCTCGACACAGGCCTGGGCCGTGGGCGCAGGCCCCGGTAGGGCCGGTTACGCGACGGGCGCCGCTGCTCCGGAATACCCCACACAGAGATCGGCTCAGGTTCTGGCGCCGTGTCGGCGATGACCGCGAATCCGGTGGTCACCGCGTTCGCGTTCTCGTCCTCCACGGTGGGCCAATCCTCCGCAGACACCGAAGCCACCAGCCGCGCGTCCTCCTCGGCGGCGCGCCGCCTGGCGGACTCCTCCGCCCTCGCACAGAACTCCTGCCGGAAGGCGGCTTCCCGCTGCAGTTGCCATTCGAGGTGGTCACGAGCCTGCCGGGCCTGCAGCTGTGCCACCGTCAGGTAGAGCGAGCCCGCCGCCGTAGCCACCAGAGCAGACCGGCGCGCCTTGAACTGCCTACGCAGGAGCCAGCCGGCGCCGATGACAACCAGCGCAGCCACCGCCAAACCGGCGACGATGCCCGGCTCCCACGCAGCGAGGGAATCCCCGAACGAACGTTGCATGCGATCAACCCCTCAAAGCGGCGGCGCCGAACTCAGCTGCGTCTCCGCGAATCCGTTGTCGTGGCCAGGCAGGCGGGGACGCCATCGAGGGATGAGGCGGCACCCGCCTGCCTTCGGCTGGCTCGGGACCGGCGAGTGGCGGTTGCCATGGACGCCACCCGCCTACCGCCTGTCATCAAGCCAACACAACGCACGATAGACCCGCGCACGTGCGCTACGCAATATAAAAGTGCGCACGTGCGCGAATTAGCGCAAGCGCTATGCTCCGGGCCATGCCGACCGCAACCCGAGCAACGCGCCGCCTGGGTGCGTTTCTGAGGAAGAAGCGCGAAGCCGTCCCGCTCATCGCAGAGCAGGTCGGCAGGCATCTTGATCAATCGCCGTCGACTGTGAGTCGCTACGAGCTGGGTACGCTGCGCTTGACCTGGCCGGTGATCAAGATGCTCCTCGCCTTGTACGGCCACACCGAAGAAGGCGACTCGGTCGTTTTGGAAGCCTGGGCGCTCTACCAGGCGACGAAGGACGAACCGAAGCCGGTCCGGCTGCCCAAGGGTGCATCTCCGGCGTTCCGCCGCCTTGTTCAGGAGACGTTCGTCGCCAAAGGGTTTCGCGAGATCGCCACGAACCTCTTGCCGGGAATGCTTCAGACCGAGGGCTACATGAGGGCCCTGGCTCAGACGCTCCACGATCCGTCGCGACGTGACGACAAGACCTTCGAGGTTCGGAAATCCCGGCAGCGACGTCTCGACCCGGCTGACCCGAATCCGATCTTCTATCACGCCGTTCTCGACGAGATTTGCCTGACCAGGCTCGTCGGTGGCCCGGCTGTGATGCTGCCGCAACTCCGACACGTCCTGCATGTGGCTGAGGATTGGGACAACGTCACCGTTCAGGCCGTGCCCAAGGAGGCTGGCGACTACGGCGCCGCCACCGGCGGCCTCACGATCGTCGACTACGAAGAAGGGCAGCCGTCTTGGGCGTACTTCGAGTACCAGGCGGGCGCTGACCTGGTGGAGAATGAGGAGGACGTGCTGCGGTTTGCCAAATTGCACGAGGACGCCGCACGTGTCCCGGAGTCGCCCGACGAAGGGGCGATCGCCTTGTCACCCGACGAGACGATCAAGTTCATCCGCCGACAGATTGAGGTACTGGAAACCAGATGAGCAACCCCACGCACGACGCACCTGAGGCGTGGATCACGAGCAGCTACTCCGGGAACGACTCTGCCACCACGAACTGTGTCGAAGTCGGTTTCGGTAAGGCTGGCGCCCACGTGCGCGACAGCAAAGACCCTGAGGGAGGGTCCTTCTACCTTCCGGCCGAGGCCTGGACACAGCTCCTGGCTATCGCGTCGAAGATCCAGGTCCCTCCCGCCGAGTAGCCGACGCACCGACTAGGGGCGGGTCCCAACGTAAGCCCGGGGACCCGCCCCTTGCTGCGATCGGGCCGCCTGGCGCTGGCTTCTCCAAGCCCAGTCGGTGCGCCGGGGTGCGTTGTCCTGGTTGGAGTCCACGTGCTTAGGCGTCCTGCCAGGCGACGCCGGTGGGTCGGGTTCCGCCGATCCGTAGGAACTCGTGGGCAGCCTCCCTGGCATCCGCAGCGGGGATTTCCGCGTCATCAGGAAACTCGGTGTCGGCGGACATGCAGTAGTACAGGACGCCACCCTCGGGAGCAGTGAACCGCTGCTTCGTGGCCCTGCTGGTGGAGCCGCCCATGTCGTCCAGCCCGGCGTAGCGCAGGACGCCGCGATCCCCGTTGAGCCCCACTGCGAACTCGACCTGCTTCGGCTCGTCCGCGTCGTAGAACTGAACCAGTGCCGGGCCGTCGAGCGCAGCCACCGCGTCGAGCACGGCATCCAGCTCGGCCGGTGTCTCCACGATCGTCCCCTCGTCCGCGTCCTCGTCCCACCACGCTTCGAGCTTCACAGCGTCGCCCCTCCGGTGTAGCGCTTGATGATCCGCGTACCTGCCGGAGACTCACCATAGACGGTCAGGGCCGACTCCTCCGGTAGAAGCGCGGGGATCACCTTGTCGCAGCTCCAGGGCCCTTTGCACGGCACGTTGTTGATCGTCAAGGTGACGTCGGTGAGGCTGTTCGCCGCCATGTGCGCCGCGATCTTCGTCTCCACATGCGCGGCCACCGCGCCGTTCGCGATACCGAGGCCAGCCAACTGGTACTCGTCCTGCCTGCTCACGATGGCCTGCATGCCAGCAGCTCCGTCGCCCGCGGCCCAGCGGCCGTGGGTCTTCTGCCCGCTCCTCGGCTGCACCGGCGGCGCCACCTCCTGCCGGGCTTTCCTCACGTGCTCCGGCTCGTTCCGCGGCCCCGGCGGAACTGAAGGCGCCGGCGGCTTCGGCTCAACGCGCGGAGTGGTGGTCGCGGCGGAATCCCCGGCAAGCCCGGCCGCATACGCCGCGAGGTCCGCCGAGACCCGGCTTAGCAAGCCCATGATCCCGGGGATCGCCTGCGCTGCCTCCGCCGCCAGCCCCATCGCCTGGCCGACCTCATCGGCGGCGGTGCCCTGCGCTGCCAGCTCGAGCAGGCGTTGGAACTCGGCCAGCGGCTCCCCCGCGCTCGTGAGGTGCTTCGTCGCCACGTTGACCTTCTCGACCGTCCCGCTGACGGGATCGACAACCTCCGCTCCAACCCCCGCCATCGAGCCCCTCCGAACAGCTTCTGCCGGCCCTGCTGTCACCCGGGCAAGTCGAACTCCCCATCCCGAACGCCTTTCACGAACGCGTCCCACTCCGAAGGCGTGAACACGAGCGTGACCCCGACCGTCCTCGACTGCCGCAGCGCTACGTAGGTGACTCCGTCGCTGTGTGGCACGAACGCGTACTCGGCCCAATCCTCGACGTCACCCGCATCCGCTGGGGCCGTCGAACGCCACTCGACCTGATCGAGGTCCAGTTCGTGCCGAACGTGGGCCTTGTCATCGGCCGGCGGAGTACTCATGAACGTCACCGTAGAACATGACTACGACCGACGAACGAGCCCACGTCGGCGATCTCGTCCCACTGGCCGAAGAGCACGACGAAGTGACGTGAAGCAGTTTCCTGCAAAGGAGGGCGGGCTCAGCGCACGAGGGGGAGGGATGCGCCAAGCCCGCGTGGTCGAGCGTAGCGGCCAGAAGCCACGTTCCGGGCGAGCGTCGCCTTCAGCTGTCTCGCCCGGCGGCGCCCGATCGGGCTCACCCGGGTGAGGTCCATCTCTGGACTGGGCCGTTCGATACCTTGCATACTCGAACGCGTGAGCGAGTTAGGCACGGTGGGTACCGCCCCGGACCCCGGCTACCCGTTTCGCGCCCCAGGCCCTCACGCACGGTGTCTGAACGGCCACTCGCTCGACCTCGCTGGTCAAACCTTGCCGTATTACCACGTCCTGGACTTGGATGCCACGCTGTGTAACCTTTGCATCGAACTCCGGCTCGACCGGCCGGGGTGGTTCCCCCTCGACCACACCGCGGTCCGTCGCGTCGATGTTCCGCGGAAGTACCACCGCCCGATCGTCGAACTGGTCGCACATCCACCGGACCAGCCCGCCGGCGTCGGCTACATCGCGCTGCAGATCAGCGAGCGCAGCGTCGCGGACATCGACGTACAGATGTGCGGCATCGACCGGCGCGGCGTCATCGAGCAGATCCGCGTGGACGATACCTACCGTCGACGGCGTATCGGCACGCTCCTGGTCGCCGCTGTCCTCGCGCGCGGCCCAGGATTCCAGTGGTCGACGACGAAGGTCGACAACTCGGTGAGCGCGCGAGCGTTCTGGGCATCCCAGCAGTCCGCCAGGTCGCTGAGCCTTGGCAGGCCGGACTATTGCCCACACATGAAGATCGTGAACGGGGAAGGTCTTTAGCGCGGTGGTCGGCGTCGCTTCCCAGAGACGGCCTGCGCCAAGGCTCAACCGCGCGGCCTGGCCCAGTGCGTCACGCTCAGATCAGGAGTTCGTAGACGGCACGGTGCTTGCCGGGTCCTTTGTAGTCACTGATGACGGACACGCCCTCGATCGTCTGATCGCCGGGGACGTTGGTGAAACCTCGTCGTGTCCAGGTGGTGTGGGCTGTGGTGTTGTCGGGTTCGGAGGTGAGGTAAAGCCTGCGGGCGCCGAGAAGTTGGCTGCGTTCGCGGACCGCGTTCAGCAGGGCGGTGGTGACACCGGCGCGGCGGTGCTCGGGGTGGGCGATGACGTCCTGGAGATAGACGTCGTCGGGATTGTCTTGGCTGCGGAAGGCCATGATCGCGCCGACGAGGTGATCGCCGTCGCGGGCGATCGGGCAGGTGGTGGAGAACAGGGTGGCGTAGAGCCAGTAGTCGGAGGCGGTGCGTGGCCGGATGTAGGGCGCGCCGAGGCTCATCAGCTCGATGACGTCGGCGATGTCGTGCTGGGTCAGTGGGCTGATCTTCATCGGTGCCTTTCGCTGAGGTGGACCAGTTCGACGAGGTTCTTGGCGGCAGTCGCGGGGTCGAGGGCGTCGACGACGCTGCGGCCGACGATGAGGATGTCCCAGTCCGGGCTGGCCAGCACCGCGGAGTCCGTGGTACTGAAGCCTCCGCTGACGGCGACGGGGAGCGCGGTCCAGTGCCGTAGTTCGCGTGCGACGTCGAGCGGGGTGGTGCTGCCGATGCCGACATCGATGTTGGTGGTGACGGTGAAGCCGTCGACGCCGGCGCGTTCCATCTCGGTGATCCAGCGGTGGCTGGCCTTCACCGGAACGTCGAGGAGGATGGGGACGGCGAGGCGGCGGCCGGCATCGACGGCGGCACGGACGCTGGCGGTGGTGGCCGGTCCGATCAGCTGGACGATGTCCGCGCCGGCTTGAGCCGCGAGCACGACCTGGTCACGGCCCCAGTCCGCGGACATCATCTCGGCGATCACCGGTGTGTCCTCGACGGCGCTCTTGATCTGCTCGATGGCCCTGACACCTGCTTCTTTGATCAGCGGGTCGCCGACCTCGATGAAGTCCGCGCCGGCGTCGGCCGCAGCTTCGGCGATCTGCACGGCGCCGGCAACGTCGTGCAGATCGAGTGCGATCTGCACCGACCGGTGGTTGCGGATGCGGCGGTACCGCTCGCGGACGCGACGCGGGTCGTCGTCCTCGGCAGGGTCGGTCATCGCGGCGTGTTCGGCTTCGCGGCGCACCAGCCACCGGTCGCTGCGCCGTCCGCCGTCGATGAGCCGGTCACGGACGTAGTCCGGAGGGGTGAGATGCCCGGTCCGGATCTCCCGCAGGATGGTGACGATCGCGCGGGGGTCGTGTGCGAAAGCGGCGGCCTCCTCGTTCGAGGCCGCCGCGTCACGGGGTGGCGCATGGAGAATACGGAGACGATCTTGGCTTGGACGGATGTGGCCGGGTGTTCGCGACCACGCTGGTTCGGTGGCCAGGATGTCCAGCGCGGCCTGGATGAGGTCGGGTCGTCGGGAGGGAAGTCCCAGCCGGTCCAGGCCTTGCAGCGCGCGCTCACGCACGTGCCAGTTGTCGTCGTTGAGCAGCACCGTCAGGTGCGTCACCGCGGCGTGGCCGGGTGCGCGTCCGACATCGGGAGCGATGGCCGCGCGGACCTTGTAGTCGGTGTCGTGCACGAGCCTGGTCATGACGGTCAGCCCGGTGTCGTCGACCGATACGGTGTCGTCGCCGAGCGCTTCGGCCAGGGCCGCGCGGACGCGCCAATCGGTGTGGCTGAGGAAGATCTCCAGGGTGCTGTTCGCGGCGTCGGCGAAGAAGAGATAGAAGTGGCGGGCGAAAAACGTTGCCTCGGCGCCGTCAGCAAGGTTCGCGAGGTCGAGGAAGGTGTACGCGTCGGTGCTGTCGAAGTTCTCCTCGACGAACGACGTGACCTCGGCCCACAGCGTCACACCGAACTGCCGAAGCAGAGCCAGCAGCCACCGGTAGCGGCCGGGACCAAGCGCGTGGTGCAGGCGCGGGTTCCCCAGCAGGGCACGGCTGAGCGCGGGATCGTTGTCGTGCTCCGCGCGAGCAGCACAGGAGCGCAGGACTTCGGGTGTCAGGAACCGTGCCTGGCCGGCCACCGACATCATCAGAGGCACGGTGGTTCTCAGTGATGCGGTGGGCGCGGTCGCGATCGCCTCCAGCAGAGCGGGGGCGAGCAGATCGAGGCGCTCGAGGACGAGGGCGAACATGCTGCGGGCCGCGCCGGACGTTGATGCGCGGTCGGCCAGTTCATTGAGCGCTTGCACGGCTGCGACCGAGCGTCCCTGGCGATGGAGCAGATCGGCAATCCGAGTGCTGAGGAAAAATTCGCGCAGGACGTCGTGGGAGAACTCCACCTGCCGGTGCTGGGTCACCCGCAGCAGCGTTGCAGGCAGATCGGACGGCAGCTCGGGAACCGGGTGGGCCCCGTCGTCGAGGACGTTCAGCGCGGCGGGGAGATCGTCGTGACCGTAGCGGTGCGCAAGCTCGGTGAGCAGCGGGAAGTAGCGCTCGGTGCCGTCGGTGCCCAGGACGCGGCGCACGCAGTGATCCACGAGCGCGTAAGCACCGAGGTCGCCTCCGCCGGCCAGCGGTGGAGCGGCAAGAGCGAGCTTCATGTACAAGGGCGTGCGCACCAGATGCTGAATGCCCGCAGAGAGGCTGTCGAACGATGCGCCCGCGGCCCGCTCCCAGTGCGCGCGAGCTTCCCCGACCGGCCAGGGAGACAAGGCGTGACGCTCGTCGGCCGGAGTGAACAGGGAGGCATGCAGCAGCGGGTGGGCAGTGGTCTCAATCGCAGGCGGGGTTCGCACGGTCAGCAGGAACCGCAGCGCGGAGGCTGTGGCCTGGCGGAGAATCGCGTCGATCTGGCGGCCTACTGTCGCGAATGCCTCGTGGCTGGCGATGCCATCGACGAGCACGAGGCAGGGCCGGGTGAGCCGGGCGCTGTGTTCTTCCAGGGTGAGCAACGCGTCGTCGCCGCGTGGAATCGAGGCGTAGCGCAGGATCTCGGCTGCGATGTCCACTGTGGACATTTCCCAGCTGCCCACGGTCAGCAGTTGGCAGTCGGCCTCACGGGTGAACTGCTGGGCCAGGTGCCGGGTCAGGCTGGTTTTCCCGATGCCGGCCGAGCCGGACACGAGGAAGACACGTGCCGAGGACTCCAGGAACAGCCGGGCGGAGCCGACGACACCGGCTGGCGGGGTGTACGGGAGCGGAGCACCGGGCTCCGAATCGACAGTAGCCAGGATCGCGGCCGTCCTGACGGCCGACCCTGCACCGAGCCGGTGCACGACGACACCGCGCTCCTGATCGAATCGCTCCCGCCTGTCCGGTTCCAGGCGGCCGAGTTCCACATCGAGAACCTCGACCGTCTCGTGCTGCAGGGGTGCTGCCCGCTGCGGTTTCTCCCAGCCGACCACGGTGCTCTGGGCGTACCCCAGCCGCTGGGCGAACGCGCGCTGGCTGAGGTTCTGGACCTCGCGGAGCAACTTCACCTCGGGCGGCGTCCAGGTCGGGCGGCGGGTCACTGCACGTTCCTCCCGGCGGCGGTCTGATCGCACGAACTTAGCGAATTCCCAGCGTAGCGGGCCGTGCACCGCCGGGTACCGATCACGACCGATCACCACCCGCTCAGCGAACCCTTCCTCGCACCGGACACCGCCAGGCACGGTCATTCCACGCACTCGCCGTCCGTTCGGCGGCGGCGCCGTGCCGAGTGAGGAGCCGTGATGCCAGAGCCCGCACCGCCCGGAAGGCGCTCGTTGTCACCGTCGTCGTTCCGCAGCTTCCACGACGCGTACGCCGCGGTGCTCGCCGACCTCACCCGAGCGTCCGGACACATCAGCACCCGCGGCAACGCCGGGCCGGAACGGCTGAACGTGTCCTTCCAGCTGGGCAATCCCGCGGCGCGAGTCCCGATGTTCGCCTCCCGTAAAGCGAACATCGTGTTCAACCTGGCCGAGGTGTTGTGGTTCCTCGGTGGGCGCGATGACCTGGCGATGATGCGCTACTACGCGCCGAGGATGGCGGGCTACTCCGCCGACGGCGTCACCATCGCCGGCGCCGCCTACGGCACCCGCCTGTTCCGCACGCCCGGCCCCGGCCGGCGCTCGGCCTTCGACGCGACGCTGGACCTGATCCGCGAGGATCCCGACACCAAACGCGCGGTGATCCCGATCTTCGGCGCCCACGAGGTCGGCGACGGCGAGCACCCCGACGTCTCGTGCACCATCGCGTTTCAGCTCTTCAAACGCGAGGACCGCCTGCACGCGGTGTGTTACATGCGCGCCAACGATGCCTTCCAGGGCTTGGTGTCCGACGTCTTCTCCTTCACCTTCATCCAGGAGCTGGCCGCGCGTCTGCTCGGCCTTCGGCTGGGGACGTACACGCACCACGTCGGGTCGATGCACATCGGCGACCAGCACCTGGCGAAGGCCCGCGCCATCGTCGCCGAAGCTCGCCGGGCACGGCCATCGTCGCTGCCGGTGACGCCGATGCCGGCCAGTACCACGCGCGCGATGGTCGAGGAGGTCTGCGCGCAGGAAGCACAGCTGCGGGCCAACCGGATCAGCCACACCCTCGACTCCCTGGCCAAGACCGGGCTTCCGGCGTACTGGCAACGGCTGATCGCGCTGCTGGAGCTGCACCGCCACCTCATTCACCAGCCCGGGCGCCCGATCGACGAGGACATGCTCGCCTCGCTCGACCCCAGCCACTGGTGGCTGCTGCACCACAAATGGCCGGCTCGGGTCCCCTCGCCCGACGTTCTCGGCTGGGACAGACCATGACCGGCGTGCCCGTCGCCGCACCGGCGGACTGGACACAGTGGACTGTGGTGCTGCTCAAACCCGACTGCCTCGAACGTGACCTGGTGACCCCCGTCCTGGCCCGGGTCGCCGCCGCGGTCACCCTCGTCGTAGCCGAGCGCGTCACGGTGCAGGACTGGCAGATCTTCACCCACTACTGGGACCTGTTCGTCCACCGGCACCGGCTCGACGTCGATGTCGCCGGCTGCCTCCGGCACCGCTACGTCGGCCACCAGGTCGTCGTCGCCCTCGGCCACCACACTCAAGGCGACGCGCCCGCGCGGGCCCGTGCCCTGCTCGGCGACTTCGACCCGAGCGTCGCCGAGCCGGGGACCATCCGCGCCGATCTGGGCGCCGACAGCCTCGCCGCGGCACGCCGGGAGCACCGGCTGGTCGACAACCTCATCCACAGCTCCGACGACGCCACCGCGGCCTGGCGCGACTTCCACATCTGGCTCGGCGGGCACCGCGCCGCAGAACTACTCCGCCCACCCGCCACCGCACAGGACATTCCGGAGGTACCGCACCCATGACCCGTACACCCGTCGCGCTCGACACGGCCATCTCCCGTGGCACCCGCGCCCTGCGGATGATGCCGGCCGAGCAGATCGCACGCCTCGACCCGTACATGGCCCAGTTCATCGGTTACCGCAAGAGCGGCCTGTCGATGAACAACATCATCGGCTGCCCGCTGGACTGCGCCTACTGCGTCCGCCACTTCTGGGGCAACTTCGAGCAGAAGATCCCGCAGCTGATCGAAACCACCGCCAACGCCGTGCAAGCGCTCGTCGACCACCTCGGCTTCGCCCCGCACGTGACCCCGATCCAGCTCTACAACAAGGCCACCGACCCGTTCCTGCCCGCGGTCAAGCCCGAACTGTTCGCCGCTCTGCACGACCTGGACCGGCGCGGGCTGACGAACCTGGTCCTGCTGATCACCCGTTTCCGCGTGACCGACGCCGATATGGCCGAGCTGGAGTCGCTCACTCACCTGCGCGTCACACTGTTGTTCACCTACTCCGGGATCGAGGACGCACGGATCGAGCCCATCGCGAAAAGCTCGATCACCCTCACTTCCCTGCTGACCGCCGGCCGCACACCCGGCCGCCGGACCAAGGTCATCCTCTACTGGCGGCCGATCGTGCCGGGCTGGAACGACCACCCCGACACCATGGCCCGCGTCCTCGACGCCGGCCGCGACGCCGACGGCATCGTGTTCACCGGCTACTACCACAAACCCGAGAACGCGGAGTTCATCACCTCGCTCGGCATCCCGCTGCCCTACGGCCTCGACGACGTCGCACGCCGCAAGGCCATGCCCGCGGAGATCGACGCGAAAGTCGTCGCTGCGTGGAAGAAATCAGGCATCAGCACATCCTTGTACCGCAAGACATCCTGCGGTGTCGCCGCCGCACACAGCGTCGCCGACTACAATGGACACTGGGGCGTCAACGACCTCTGCGACATCTGCCCGCTCGCCCAGCAGACCCTGTGCCGCGACGCCCACCGCGCCCCCACCACCAGTGAGCTGGACGCCATCTTCGACACCCTCGGATACTCCTCACCGGTCGCGTTCGACGACGGACACGTCTGGACCCACGGCCTGAGCGAGCAGCAGCGCTACCCCATCCAGCACCAGACCGGCTACCAGATCTGGGACACGACCCTGCCGCACTTCCACGGCAACCACGGCCGCTCCCTCGTCGGCTTCACCCCCGATGAGGCAGATCAGCACCACATCGCGGAGGTTCGCCGTGACCTGGAGCACCAGACCCGCTTCGATGACGAGTGACCACCCCCGCACCGCGAACGGAGCCCCCCTGTGCCGGACGACACCGCCCCCTGGACCGACGCCCACCTCGTCGCCATCGACGTCGAAGGCAGCGGCCCGCAGGATCCCGCCGGCGAAGCACTGCTGGAGATCGCCCTGGTCCCGATCCGACGCGGCGCACCCGACGTGGACAAGGCGTTCAGCACGCTGATCAACCCGCAACGCACCATCACCCGCGGGCCCTGGACCTCACCCGGCATCACCAACACCGTCCTCCACGACGCACCCACCCTGGACGAGGTCGCCCCGGCCATCCTCGAACTGGTCGCCGGCGCGACGCTGGTCGGGCACAACGTCCGCGTCGACTGGCGCCTCCTGCACACCGTCCTCCCCGAGGCCGCACCGATCGGCCTGGTCGACACCCTGCGCCTCGCCAAACACCGCCACCCCCAACTCCGCACAGGGCACGGACTCCAAGCCTGGCTCGAACGGCTGTCCCTGTCCGACGGCATCACCCACGCCGCACCCGGCAGCCAGCCGCACCGCGCCCTCTGGGACACCGTCGGCACCGCGGCCCTCCTGCGCACGTTCATGCACGACGCCGCACCGGCGGAAGCCACGCTCGGTGGGCTCATGGCCGTGGCAGGCCTGAACCTGGACGGCACCGCCTTCTCCCCGCCGTCCGACCAACACTCCTTGTGGGACGACCTATGAACGCCTCAACTCGAACACCTGTACTCGACACCTTCTTGCTCGGCGGGGAAATCCCGGTCACCCGGCTCGGGCTCGGCACCATCCAGTTCACCGGCAACAGCGACCGCTGGGGCCCGCCCACCGACCCCGCGCACGCCACCCGGGTCCTCCGCGCCGCTCTGGACGCCGGTCTCAACCACATCGATACTGCCGACTGCTACGGACCCCACGCCTGCGAAACCCTAATCGCCAACGCCCTGCACCCTTACGACAGCACGCTGGTGCTCGCCACGAAGGGCGGCATCCGACGAACCCGCCCCGGCGAATGGGACCACTACGGCCACCCCGACTACCTGCGCTCCTGCATCGACCAAAGCCTCACACGCCTCCGCCGCGACACGATCGACCTCTACTACCTCCACCGCATCGACCCGCGAATCCCGCTCCACGACCAACTCGGCGCGCTGATCACCGCACGCCAGCAAGGAAAAATCCGCCACATCGGCCTATCCAAGGTCACCCTGGAGCAGCTGATGCAGGCCGAAACCCTCACACCGATCGCCGCCGTCCAGAACTACCGTGACCCCGCCAACCCCGATCACACGGTCCGAAACCACTGCCAGCGCAACAACATCGCCTACGTGCCCTACCGCCCCCTCGGAGGCGGTCAAGCACTGCAACCGGAACTGCCTGCGCGAGAACAACTCCACAGCATCTTCCGGTTCCATCTCGACTATTCACCACACGCGCTGCTGATCCCCGGGACCAGTTCGCTGACACACCTCAACGACAACATGACCGCCTTCGCCTCGGCGACCGCTCGACGAACCTCGTGACCTCAGCCGCTGCCGGAAAGTGCTTCGCGTAACCGATTGGCGCTTGTTCGCGAACTCCCGTAGCAAGGACTCGGTCGAGAACGCGGTGAAGAAGGCCGTGTGCACGAAGAAAGCCACCCTCTCCGCTGCCCAACACGCCCTGCTCACCGACTGGACCACCGCCGAATCCGTCCTCGGCATCAGCCGACCACCGGCAAGCCCAGGGCCACACACGGCTTGCCGGGCCACCACAATCGGCCCGCGCGGCCACCGACGCCGCAGTACACCCATGTCGGATGTGCTGTTGGCTCAATGGCCCTTGCCCGACGAAGCGATGCGGAGTATGGACGGCTGGCGCAGCAGGTCTGCAACGTACGGTCAGTGCGTGTGCAGTCCTCCAGCAGTTCCGTCTGCGGGCTGCCAGCCGAGCCCGTAGGACCGGGCCGGCTCAAGGTCGTGGAAACTCGTGTGGACCTCGGCCGCGTTGTCCGGCCACAGGGGCTTGCGCGGGGCCAGCGGATCTTCCGCGTCCATGGAGAACTCCCCATCGATGCGCCAGACCTTGGTCGGGGGACGGCCGCGGTCGAAGCGCACGTTGAGGTCGAAGCTTTCGCACGGGTACTCGGGGGTGCAGCAGTAGAACGGCGAGGGGAACTCGTCGACCCGGATCCGGAAGAAGAACTCGTGCTGCTCACCCGTGTCCAACGAGCTCGGAGGCCGCAGCCGGAACGCGACGCGGGTGGAGGAGACCATCCGCACGGAGTGCACTTCACCGCCGGCGACGACGTCGATGCCGAGGCCTTCGAGGGTGGGCAGCGGCCGGCTCGGCTGCAGCGGGCGGGTCAGCGAGATCGCGTGCTCGATCTCCTCGAGCCCGTCGACGTGGCTGATGATCCGCCGCGTTTCGAACACCTCCGCGCCGGTCGGGCCGAAGGTCAGGCGAACGGCCAGTGCCGAGGTGTGCCATGGGGTCTTGCGGCCCGTGCGGGCGGGCTGACCGAAGGGCGCCGGGGCGGCGTATGCGATTTCGGCGATCAGGTAGACGACGTCGTCGGCACGCCGCTGCATGGTGCGCGCGTTGCGGTCCGCGCTGTCGCCGAGCATCGCCAGCCGGTCGGTGTACCGCTGGCCGGGCGGGGTGCCGATGCCGAAGACCAGCCGGGCCACTTCCCACTGGGACTTCGGAAGCCGCGTGATCAGGCTTCGCATGGTCTCGGACACCTTGTCGCGGACCGTGCCGGAGCTGTCCCCGTCCTGGACGCCGCAGACCTGGCGAAGCCGGGCGCCGACGTGGTCGGGCAGGTTCGGCGCCTGAATGCCCAGCCCTTTGCGAAGGGCCTTCAGCTCCGCTGCAAGCTCGTTGATCTTCGCGTCGGCCGTCAGGGCCGTCAGGTTCGCCATCGCGCGGACGCGTGTGAGGGCGTCCTGCCATTCCACTACCTGTTCGTCGTCGACGGCGCAGACGTCGAGGATCGTCTGCAGTGAGTCCGAGGTTGGCAGGGAACTGCGGTTGACGTCGGTCAGGCTGTACGCGGTACTACGGGGCATGCCGCTCGCGGCTGCGATCTTCCCTGCCGTCAACCCGGATTGCTGGATGAGCGCCCGCAGCCGGTCTTTGAAGGCCGGCACGGTGTCGACGAAGGCAAGTTTCGACGGTGAAGCAGGAGGCTCTGGTGAGGTCATAAGCGCTCCGTCCCGTCGTTCCGTCCGCTCGAAGGCGCATCGCCAGGAGGATAGTCCGGCCACCTGCCGCCGAAACCGTCCGACAGTCTCTGCATCACGCGCGCCTCCTGCTGAAGGGCCTTGATCATCGCCGCAATCTGCGGTTCGAGCGCGCCGACACCGGAAACGTTCTTGAGGAACCCGCTGCCTTGAGTCAGATTCCGCAGACCTCGGCCGACGAACACCACGGCGACGAAGGACGTCAGCGCCAAGGTTGCCTGGCAGATCGCGGTGAACGGTGCAACGCCGCGGACGATCAAGAACATGGTGAAGGAGATCCCGATTACCACCACAGCGACGTCTGGCCAGCGGAGACGAAAGATCCCGCCGTCGCCGAGATGTTGCTCAGGCTCTAATGCTTCGAACATGGGAGACCTTTCTGGCCAGCACTTCGACTAGATAGTCATCAAGCCTGGCCAGCGGGCAAGATGCCGGAGACCTGCGACGGCGGGCTGGGAACGCTGTGGCGCGATAGCCCGGGGTGGTCTGCGTAGGCAGGTCACTGCCTACGCAGCAGTGAGTCTAGCAGACACGTAGACACTTCTGGCAGCCCTGGAACACGAAGTCAGTTCGGCAGCATTTTGCGAGTTAGCTGACCTGAACTTGGGTCGGAGGCGTGTCTATTTCTAGACTAGACATAGTCCGACAGGGCCGCTCTGGGCAAGGTGGTGCGGCCGTCGCGCACCAGGCTGGCCAGCACTCAGGAGCAGGTTCGGCGTCGCCAAAAGAGGGCATTGCGGAAGATCCCGAGCAGCCGGGTCGGCGGGGCAAGCGGTGCGTGCGCGAGGAACAGCCCGCCGGCGACGGCACAGGGGACGGCGCCGAGAGCGAACCAGCCGATCAAGGACCAGCGCGGTTCCCTGCGGTTGAACCAGACTCGTGAGCCGTTGCTGGCGATCTGGGTGAGGGTGAGCATCGGGACCGCGGCGCGTAGTCCGAACAGGATGGTGAACACCGGTAGCAGCAGGGCGCCACTGCTGAACCCGGCGACCGCGGACAGCAGCGCGAGCGCGAAGGCCGCCGCCGACGCGAGGAGCACGGTCGCGAAGAGGCTCGTCGTGGGACGTGCTTGTGCAGGTCGGTGAGGCGGGCCAGCGCAGCGAACCCGTCGTCGGTGCCGGGCCAGTGTTCGAGGACGGCGTCGAGGCCGGTGCGGCGCACCACCGAACGCAGGACCGCGGTGGCGATGATCGCGTCGTCGGCGTAGCCCAGGACGGGGACGAAGTCGGGGATCAGATCGATCGGCAGGGCGAGGTGACCAGCAGTCGCCCGCCACGCCCGCAGCCACGCCTTGCGCGAAGCGGTGTGGGCGCTGCTGACTTGTTGCTCCCGTACTTCTACCTGAGCAAGAACTGGGGCACATGGCTGACTGCGGCGACCGAAAGCCTCGCCGCGGCCCGCAGGTCCGGCAGCCGGCGCGGGATCGCCTGGTGCCTGCACAGCTTGGGCTGGGCACGTCATGAACTCAGACGTACCGACGAGGCTGTGGCGAATCTGCGCGAGGCGCTGCGGCTGCGCACCGAACTCGGTGAGGACGATCGCGTGCGGGGATGGAGTTCGTTCGCCCTCGGCGCCGCCTATCTCTCCCTCGACCTCCACACGGAAGCCCGAGACTGCTTCGCCGTGGCCGACGCTCTCTTCGCCGAGCAGGGCTTCGACTTCGGTCTCGCGTTCACTCGTGCCGTGTTCGCCCACGTCCACCAAGCATCCGGCTACACCGCCGCGGCGACCGAGGCCGCAGTCTCCGCGCTCAGCCACGCCCAGAAGGTGCCCTCCGCCCCCCCGTTCTCGGCCTGGCTCACCACCAGTACAGGCTCCTGCTGCTCCAGCAACAGCAGCACCGGATCGCACTGACCCATCGCGATGCCGCGCTCACGCTCCGCCGCACCAGCCGGGAACGCTGGGGCAAAGCCGAAACCCTGATCGCCCGCGCGGAAACCTTCTCCGCACTGCGCGAGCCGGAACCCGCCCGCTCGAGATCCGCTCGCAGATCGCCACCCTCAACGCCTGCCTGCGCTCCCGCGACGACCGAGCGATCTGACCACCGCACAGGCTTCCACGCCGTGCCCCGCGCCATCGGTGCGCCGGGGGAGGCGTGACCGTCGACGGCTCCGCACCCTGATGACAAGCTCGCAGCGGACCACGAATTCCTGGGCGAAGACGAACCCTATTCACGACCGATGTTCGCAGGATCGTCGCCCGGCTGTCGAGAACCGTTTTCACCTTGACAAAATGAGGACAGGTTCGGGACAAAAAGAGGACAAGTTTGTCCTCGTCGCTTCGTTCCCTTGAGCAGTGCAAGCGTCCAGAATGGAGCCGTGCGAATCGACCTACTGCACAGCATCGCCGGTACCTGTCGGGGGATCTGCGGGGCCGGTCGGCTCGCATTGGCTGCGTGGCACCCGGTTCGCCCGGGGTGTCGCCCGGCACGTGGCTCGCACGGCACGTTCAACGCGCGGCCGTGGCGGAAGGCAGCGACGTTGGCGCGACCTCCACTCGTGCTAGTCGAATAGTCACGCAAAATTGTTCAGCCATCGCGCAGCTTGAGCAGTGCGCGCGTACTCGGCCATGCCCGCGTCATCACGCATGGATCCATTGCGACGTCATTATTCTGGGAGGACAACCAATGCTGGCAACGACGAACCTTGCCCGCCGCCGCGTTCGCACCGTGCCCGGCGCCATGTGCCGGCACGGCGACGGCACCGGGCCCACCCTCATGCTCGAGGTCACCGACTTCTTCGGCGGCGACCGCACCCGCTGCGTCGGGCCTGAGGTCACCGATTTGCGGCCCGGCATCCGCTTCGACGGATCCGACTAGCGACCCGACAACGCGCTGGAGCGGTGGCGGATATCCGACGAACAACCCGCCCGGTGTTCACGCCGCCGACGTCCAGCCGTGCGGGAGAACCTCTCCTTGCTCCCGGACCAGCCCGGTGTGGCGGGCGTCGTCAACCCGCCCATGACCGCGCACCCGCGACACCGACCCACCTCCACTGACGCTTCCTCGGCTCCGGAAAGGAGCGCACCGATGGCCCACTACCTCCTTGCCTGCACCGACACTCACTCGCTGGACGATCTCGACGACGCCACCCTCGACGACCTGAGCGCCAATCCCGACACCCTGCCCCGCTACGTCTGGTGCGAGTCCTGCACCACCTGGCAGCCCGTTGCCGAACTCGTCATCTGCGCCGCAACCGGCAACCCCCACGCCGCTGACGAACCCGAACCCGTGCCCCGCCCACGCGCCTCCGAGACGGACCACGCCGACGCTGCCGTCGCCGAGGACTCCGCAGTACCCACGCCGGCCCGACCGGAAGGGCCCCGCCACGCGCGGCGTTCATTCCCTCCCGGCCACCTGGCCGATCGGAGTACTTCACGATGACCGCCACCCTGATCACGCCGGCCCGCGCCGGTGACCCGGGCATGGCCTCAGCCGCCGGTCACTACGACCGCGGTGAGCAAGCCGGCGAGCAAGCACGGCCCAAACGGCGCCGCGTTCGAGTCCGGCGCGCTCTTCCACCGTGCGAGCCGGAGGAGGCCGAGCAGCAGCGCCGCGTAGACCAGCGACATGAGCAGCGTTGCTGCCACGGAAGTCCAGCCCGACCAGCCCGCCACCAGCCCGGCAACGGCGGCCAGCCGCACGTCACCTGCCCCGATCCCGCCCGGAACGATCAACGCCCCCAGCAAGAACACGCCGCACAGCGCCGCCATCCCGGCCACCGCGCGAATACCCGGGGCAGCGTCGCCACGGACAAGACAGAGCACCACCGCGGCGCCCAGCAAACCGATCAGCAACGGGTACACCAGCAGCCGGGGAAGACGCCGATCGGTGAAGTCGATGATCGCGAGTGGCACGCCCAGCACCACCAGCAGCCAGTACAGCGCCAGCTCCCACCGCACACCGACCCGCCACCCCAGAACCGCGAGCACACAGCCGGTCACCGCGGCGGCCAGCCACCACGAGCCGACGACCCGGCCCGCACGATCGAGAAGCGAGCGTTGGGTCAACTCGCTCAGCGCCGCACCGCACGCCGCACCCGCCCCGGCATAGGCGGCCAGCCAGCCGACGGTCACCATGCCCTCGTCCTCCTGGCCACTGAAGCGGACTCGAGCGGCGGCGGCAGGAACTGGCCGAGCGCTGATGCTCTCCCCATTCCCTCATGCTGGGCACACCACGCGTGCGCCGCACAACCCATCACGCTAATGAGTGAACCTGCGGAGCGGCCCGAGGCCGTGACCAGCACGCCCCGCCCGGCTGGTCTTGAACCATCCACCGGTGCCCGGTGTATGACGGTCCTGCGGCCCGTCCGCCGCTGTCTGCGACCGTCACTGACCGGGGGGACCACCATGAACCCGCTCCGCACCGCACACCACGCCCTCGTCATCACCGCCACCCTGGCTCTGGGCCTGACCGCGTGCAGTTCCGGAGACACCACGAACCCCCCACCGTCCACGACGGCAGCCTCCCCGGCTCCCAGCTCGACGCCAACCTCACCCGCCGAGACCGCGAAACAGCACGCGATTGCTGCGTACCTCGGCATGTGGCAGGACGTCGCTGCGGTGGCCAAGACTTCGGACTGGCAGTCGGAACGGTTGGCGCACAACGCCACGGCAGATGCACTGTCGGTGCTGTCTCGCGCTATGTACGCCGACCACCTCAACGGGCTCGTGACCACGGGGCAGCCGATCAACAACCCCGAAGCCACATCGGCCGAACCAGCCAGCAAACCCACCACGGTGCTTATCAGCGACTGCGGTGACTCAACGAACTGGCTTAAGCACCGAGCCGACAACGGGCAGCTAGCCGACAACGAAGCAGGTGGACGCCGTCATATGGAGGCGGAGGTCAAACTCGCTGTCGACGGTAGTTGGAAAGTCACACGGTTTGCGGTGCAAGGAATAGGGACATGTTAGGCAGAAAAGCGACAGTGATCGTCGCAGTGACGACTCTATTTGTCATCGCGGCCAGCGGAACCGCCCTTGCCGGCGACTGGTGGGGATCGGTCGACTGCGGCCAAAGCCTCAGCCCCTCATGCAACCTCGGCGCAGGAGGAAGCGGTGATTCGCCGGCGCCGCCGGAAGCGAACCCCGGTGAGCCTGACCGGCAGCGTTCCTCCAAAGAAGGAAATGGCCAGCGCCTCGACCCTGGTGATTCTGTTGTTGGCGGCGATTCTAATCGTGCAAAATGCTCTTATGTTCGCAGTGACTACAGGCCGCCGGCGAATGGTGTTCAGACTGTTTCATTCCGTCCGCGTAGCTCCGGTGCCGGCGACATGCGGCTTATTTCACTGAGTAGCCACCGAGATGGCGGCGTCGTACTGGCGCAGGCGCCCGGCCAGGGTGGTGCTTGGTACACCTACCAGTGCTCTGGTCAGGGGGTCCGGGATGCGTTGTACCGGGCGCCGGTGTGGATTCCCGACGGCCAGGCGCCGGGCGCGGCGCCGCTGCCGTCGCCCGAGGAACTGGCGCAGCAGGCCCGGTCGCAGTTGCGGTTGCCCGTCCCGCGGATTGTGTCCAACCCTGCGGGGACCAAGCTGGTGAATCTGCCGACCTGGTTGTGGCTGGATCGCGGCGGTTGGGGTGCGCGGTCGGCGACCGCCTCGGTGCCGGGGGCGTCGGTGACGGCGGCCGCGACTCCGGCCTCGGCGTCGTGGTCGATGGGTGATGGCACCGAACTCACCTGCACCGGGCCAGGAACACCTTTCCCTGCCGATGCTGACCCTCAGGCAGCGTCTCCGGATTGCGGGCACACCTACCTTCGCTCTTCGGCCGGTGCGCCAGGCCAGGCATTCCCGACCTCGGCGACAGTGCACTGGACGGTGACCTGGTCCGGCATGGGAGCAGGGGGCACGTTCCCCGACCTGACCACCAGCGCGTCGGCGCCGTTCCGCGTCGCCGAGGCCCAAGCACTCGGAACCGGTCACCGCTAGCCGATTTCCCGGTTCTCGGTTTCGCACATCTGAATTCACTTTTCCTGTCCTATTCCGCATGCCTTTCCGTCTTTGGCGGTGGGTGCGTGGAGCGGCCGAGCCATGCCTGGAGAAGATCGTGACCAGCCCACACAGCCCCATTCGAACCGAGCAGGCGCCGGAGCCGGCCGGACCGGTGTCGTGGCTGGGGCAGAAGGGAAAACCCGCCGTGCTGCCGCGTGGCCGCGGCGGGAGCCGTCGCTTACCGCACCTGCTGGTCGGAGTGCTGCTGGTCGTGCTCTGCGTCGGCGGCGCGGTGTGGTGGACCAGCACCACCCAGGACCGGATGCCGGTGCTCGCGATCGCTCGCCCGGTGCAGGTCGGGCACGTTCTCGAACCTGCGGATCTGCGCAGCACCGATGTCTCCTTCTCCGCCGGTGTGGCGACCGTGCCCGCCGACCGGGCCGCCACGATGGTCGGCCGCCCGATGGCTACCAGCTTGGCGCCTGGGGCACTGCTGACCCCGGACAGCGTGGGTGCGGCGGCGATCCCGGCCCCCGGGCACGCGGTGGCCGCGCTGGGGTTGAAGCCCGGTCAGTTCCCGCCCGAACTCGCACCCGGGACGCCGGTCACGGTCGTGGTCGCCGCCGCGAGCGGATCTGCCGGCGCTGCGGGGCAGCAGACGGGGCAAGGGTCGTCGTGGCAGGCCACGGTGGTCGGGCTTGCCCTGGCGGGCACGGATCAGACCACGGTGATCTCGCTGCAGCTGGAGGCAAGCGCGAGCGTGCAGCTGGCGCAGGTATCGGCGGGTCAGGTGGCGCTGGTGATGCTGCCGGGCGGTGATCGCTGATGCTGATCGCGCTGGCGAGTCTGAAGGGCTCGCCCGGAGTGACCACCTTCGCCGCGGCGCTGGCCGCCCGCTGGCCCGCGCAGACACGGGGGCTGCTGGTGGAATGCGATCCCGCCGGCGGGGATCTCGCGATGCGGTTCGGGTTGCCCGCCGAGCCGAGCCTGGTCAGCCTCGCTGCGGCGACCCGTCGCACGGGAGATCCGGCGGTGGTGTGGGAGCACGCCCATGCGATGCCCGGCGGAGCGAGCACGATCCCGGCCCCGATGGGTGGGATGCAGGCCCGCGCGGCGCTGTACGCGCTGGTCACCGGCCCGCACGGTCTGGTGCTGGACCAGGTCGCGCGCCAGCCCGGGGTGGTGGTGTTCGCCGATTGCGGGCGCCTTGACGCGGGATCGCCCGCTGAGGCGATCGCGCGCCGGGCGGACGTACTGGTGCTGATCACCGGTACTTACGGGGACGAGCTGGCCCATGTCGCGGCCCGCATCCACGATCTGGGCCGGTGGGCGCGGCGTTCGTCGTTGCTGCTGGCCGGGCAGGGCTATCCCACGCCGGAGGTCGAGCGTGAACTCGGGATCCGGGCGATGGGCCGGATTCCCCATGACCCGGCCGCCGCGGCGGCTCTGGCCGGGCGCGCGGTGACGTCTTCGCGGCGCCGCGGCAGTGGTGGGCTCGCCCGCTGTGCCGCGGCTGTCGCCCGCGCGCTTGCCACGCCGGTCCCTGGGTGTGCGCCGGCCGGCCAGGCCCCGAGTCCGTTACCGGACACGGCCGGTCCGCCGCAGATTCCGGGGGTGCCCGCTCAGCAGGTGCGCTTTCCCGGTGTGCCGGTCACCGCGCCGCCGGCGCCACGTCCGCCCCCCGGCCGAGAACCGCGGCGCAACGGCCACCACGCACTCAGCAATCCAGGAAGGACCCTCGGGGATGACCATGCTTGACGATCACTACCAGGCTGGCGATCCCGCCCGGCCCGAGCCCGGGAACGCCGAAGGCCGTCTGCGCGACCGATTGCGCCAGGCGCTGACCACCGATCTTCCCGGCCGGGTCGAGGCCGCCGCCCGCGACGGGGGCGGACCGGTGTCGCGGGAACGGCGCCGGGAGCTTGGCCGCCACATGCTCGACGAGGCGATCGCCGCGCACACCGAGGCCGAGCTGCTCGCCAGCCGCAGCTTGGTGGACGCCGCGACCGAGCAGCGGGTCGCCGGGCAGGTCCTGGACGAGGTGTTCGGGCTGGGCGGGCTGCAGCCGCTGCTGGAGAACCCGGCGGTGGAGACGATCAACGTCAACCGCTTCGACCGGGTGTTCGTGCAGTACACCGACGGCACCCGTGCCCAGGTCGCGCCGATCGCGGAGTCGAACGACGAGCTCACCGACCTGGTCCGCACCCTCGCTGCGCGCGCCTCGTCCGAGGAGCGCCGGTTCGATCGCGGATCCCCGGCGTTGAATCTGCAGCTCCCGGGTGGGGAACGGTTGTTCGCGGTGATGGGGTTGACCGCGGGCGGGGTCACCGCGTGCTCGGTCCGCCGGCATGGCTACCTCACCGCCACCCTCGCCCAGCTGCGCGCTCGCGGCACCCTCGACCCCGGACTGGAACGGTTCCTGCGGGCGCTGGTGACGGCGCGCAAGAACATTCTCGTCACCGGCGGTACCGGCATCGGGAAAACCACGCTGCTGCGGGCGCTGGCCTCAGAGATGGACCGGATGGAGCGGATCGTCACCATCGAGGACGCCTTCGAGCTCGGCCTCGGTCTCGATCCCGCGCTGCACGCGGACGTGACCGCGCTGCAGGCCCGCGAGGCGAACGTGGAAGGCGAGGGCGCGGTGAGCCAGGCCGAACTCGTCCGCTGGGGGCTGCGGATGTCCCCGGACCGCGTGATCGTCGGCGAGATTCGCGGCCCCGAGGTCATCCCGATGTGCAACGCGATGTCGCAGGGCAACGACGGCTCCATGGCCACGCTGCATGCCTCGTCCTCGAAGATCGCGTTCACCCGGCTCGCCTCCTACGCCGCCCAGGGCGCGGAGCGGTTGCCGCTGGAGGCGACCGCGCTGCTGGTCGCCTCGGCGGTGCATTTCGTCGTCCACCTCGACAAAGCTGCGGATCGCCGCACCCGGGTCATCTCCTCCATTCGCGAGGTGGTCGACGCCGATGCGGGCACCGTGGTCTCCAACGAGGTCTACCGCTGCGGCCACGACCGCCGCGCCCGGCCGGTCGCCGGGGCGTTGCGCGCCGACACCCTCGACGACCTGATCGACGCCGGGTTCGACCCCGATCTTCTCCAGGCCCCGCAAGGGTGGTGGACGCCGTGATCACCACGGAGAGTGCCGTGGCTGCGCTGTTCGGCCTCGGCGCCGCGGCCGGCCTGCTCCTGATCTCCGCAGGATGGCGCGGTACCAGAGCATCGACACGGGACCGCGCGGGCCGTCAGCGCCTCGCGCGAGCAGCCGGGCACAGGACCCGGGACCGTCGCTGGGTGGTGCGCCTGGGCATCGCGGCCGGTGCCGCTCTGCTGGCAGGGGCGGTGACCGGGTGGCTGGTCGGCGTGGCGCTGGTGGGCGCGGCGGTGTGGTTCCTGCCGGGGCTGGTCGGCCCCGACCGTGCCCATGCCCGCCGGGTGGCGCGGATCGAGGCGGTGGCGTCCTGGACGGAGATGCTGCGCGACACCCTCTCGGCTGCCGCGGGTCTGGAACAGGCCATCATCGCGACCGCCTGGCTTGTCCCGGCCGCGATCCGCGGCGAGGTCACCGCGCTGGCCGGCCGGCTGGAGAACGGGCAGCGCCTCGCCCCGTCCTTGCGGTGCCTCGCCGAGGATCTGGCCGACCCGACCGCGGACCTGGTGCTCGCCGCACTCGTGCTCGCGGCCGAGCATCAGGCCCGCCAGATCGGTGCCCTGCTCGGTTCTCTGGCCACGACGGCGCGGGAGCAGGCCGCGATGCGGATGCGCGTGGAGACCGGGCGGGCCCGGACCCGCACCTCGGTGCGGGTCATCGTCGCCACCACGCTGGCGTTCGCGGCCGGGGTCGTGGTGTTCAACCGCGCCTACCTCACCGTCTACGACACCGCTCTCGGGCAGTTCGTGCTGCTGGTCATCGGCGCCTTGTTCGCGGCCGGGTTCGCGTGGCTGGCCCGCATCGCGGGCAGTGGCCGGCCCCGCCGGGTCCTGGACCTCACCCCCGCCGGCTCGCCCAGCGAGCCCGGGGAATCCGTGCCGAGGGCCGGCCGAGGCGGTGATCGCGCATGATTCCCGCGATCGTGTTCGGCGCCGGAACCGGGCTCGGGTTGTGGGCGTTGCTGGTGTGGGCGATCCCGCCCCGGCCCGCGCTCGGTGCCCGCCTCGCCCGCGCCACCACGCCACCGGCCGAGCCGATCGTGGCCACCCAGGACACCAGCTGGGCCACCACCCTCGGGCGCCCGTTCGTGCCCGGCCTGCGCGCCCTCGGGCTACCGGGCGCGAAGACCGAGCGGGACCTGCTCGTCCTCGGACGCGGCACCGACCCTCACGTGGCGGCCAAGGCGATCCTCGCCCTGGCCGGCCTGCTCGCACCTGGGCTGCTGCAGCTGCTGCTCGTCCTGGACGGCCTGTCGCTCGGGCTCGAGGTGCCGCTCGTCGCCGCGGTGGTGCTGGCCGCACTCGGGTTCCTCACCCCGGACCTGGAAGTCCGGGCGAAGGCGGCCCGGCGGCGCGCGGAGTTCCGCACCGCGCTTTCGGCGTTCCTCGACCTGGTGTGGATCACCCTCGCCGGCGGCGCCGGAGTCGAAGCCGCGCTGACCGACGCCGCCGAGATCGGCCATGGCCCCGCGTTCACCCAGCTGCGGCGCGCACTGTCCGCGGCGCAGCTGACCCGCACCGCTGCTTGGGCCACCCTCCGCCGGCTCGGCGAGGAACTCGGCATCAGCGAACTCGCCGAACTCGCGGCCTCAGTGTCGCTGGCCGGCACCGAAGGCGCCCGCGTCCGCGCCTCCCTCGCCGCGAAAGCCCAAGCCTTGCGCACCCACCAGGTCACCGACGCCGAAGCCGAAGCCCAAGCTGCCACCGAACGTATGGCGCTGCCCGTCACGTTGCTGTTTCTCGGTTTCCTCGGCTTCATCGCCTATCCGGCGGTGGTTCAAGTCCTTAATGGACTCTAGATAGCTGTCTGATACCTCGCGAAAGGCATTGCGCCACAATGGAAAGAAGGCATGAGCATGGTGTACTGCATCCGTTCTCTCTGGGAGCTGACGTGCGCCCGGGTCGCGCTGCTGCGGGCCGATCCGGAGCGCGGGGAGATCACCACCACCGTCATCGTCACCGCCCTGCTGGCCATCGCCGCGATCGCCATCGTCGCGATCATCGTGGCGAAACTGACGGCGAAGGCGAACTCGATCAACCTCGGGATCGGCGGCTGACGATGCCGGCTCCCTCCATCCGATCCCGCGCGCACGTTCTGGCCGAGCGTGTCCGGCGGGCGCTGCGGGGCGACCGGGGCGAGGCCACGGTCGAGCTGGTCCTCGCCACCCCGTTGCTGCTGCTGGCGTTGCTGGCGATCATCCAGTTCGCGGTGTGGTCCCACGCCACCCATGTCGCCCAGGCCGCCGCGTCCCAGGCCCTGGCCGCGGCCCGCACCCAGGATGGCACCACCAGTGCGGGGCGGGCTGCCGGCCGGCTGTTGCTCGATGACCTCGCCGCCGGGCCGTTGCGCGACCCGGACCTCACAGTGTCCCGCGGCGCGGCTGCGGTGTCGGTGAGTGTCCGTGGCGAGGCCGCGACGGTCCTGCCCGGCGTGCACCTGCACGTGCACGCCGAAGCCTCCGGCGCAGTCGAACGTTTCCTGCCCGACACCACACCCGCGCCTTGACATTTCCTTGCCGCAGCGGTGATTGCGGCGACCGGCCGAAAGGACACCACACGATGACAGACCAGCCACGGCCGGGCACGGCGACGCCGGTGCGCACGGCCTTGTTCCCTGATGGCCCGGATTCCTTGCTGCTGAACCCTGATGTTCCCGAGCGGCGGTGGCGTCGCGAGCGTGTCCGGGCCGCGCTGCACCCTCGAACTGTCCTCTTCGGACTCGGCGGGGCGAGTCTGACGGTCCTCGCGGTTCTCACGGTCGCGAAGGGCAGCGTTCTCGCCGCGATGCCGGTGCTGGGCATAGAGATCGTCGCGTTCGTCGCGTGTCTCCTCGTCGGCTGGCGCAGTGCTACCGGTGTGCTCGCCGACCATCGTCACGGCCCGGCGCGGCCCTGCCGGTTCGATCGTGTGCGGGGCGAGTTCTTTTTCCGCAGCCGCGATGTCGCGGGCCTCGGCACTGCCGGTGACACAGTGCGGACCCTGATCGCCGGTGTGGACGAGCTGCACCGCAGCCCGGCCCGCCCGTGGATCGATCCCGCTGTGCCGGGTGAGGTGCATCGGGTGGTGTGGCAGGCGTTGTGCTGCCTGGACCGCACCCGCGCCGCCCGGAGCCTGACCGGCGAGCTCGCCGACGATCCCGATTCCGCGGTCGGCGAGCTGGCCGCCGCGGCCCGCGAGGCGGTCACCGTGATCGACGACGCCCTGGACGAGGTGGTGCGGCATGTGCACGGCTGTCTCGTGCTGACCCGGGAGTGGGAGACGAAACTGCGACGCGGAGACCTCGCGGCCCGCACCGAGGGCATCCTCGCCGCCCTGCCCGGCGAGCGCGAGGTCCGGCAGGCCGCGCAGGCCGCGGAAGCGTTGCCGCAGAGCGTGTTCGCCTTCATCACCGCCGCCCGCGACCTGACCGGCGCCGGAGAGTTCCCGTGGGAACAGCACCCCTGCATGCGGGCACGCCTTCTCCGCGTCCTGCCCGGCGGGCTCCGCCGCGGCACCGCACCCCGGACAGCGCTGTTGCGGCTGGTGCGATCGGGCGAGGACCCGTCATGACCGGGCGCGCGCCGAACGTCACCGCGGGGTGGCTGCGGCGATGGTGGGCGGATGAGCGCGGCTCGGTGACCGCCGAGGCCGTGCTGGTGACCCCGCTACTGGTCATGCTGCTGGTGTTCCTGGCCGTGGTGGTGCACCGGGGCGTCGATGCCCGGTTGCGCCTGGACGACGCCGCCCACCAGGCCGCCCGTGCCGCCACCCTGCAACGCAGCACCCCGGCCGCCACCGCGGCCGCCCGGGACACAGCCGAAGCGGCGCTGGCCCAGGCCGGGCTGGTGTGCCGGGGTGTCACCACCACGATGTCCGGCACGCTCACCCCCGCCACGGCGGTGACCGTGCGGGTGCGGTGCACCGTCGATGTCGGCCAAGCCCTGCTGCTGGGCGTGCCCGGCGGGAAAACGTTGGAATCGAGCGCCAGCGAAGTCGTCGACACCTACCGGTCATCACACCAGGTTGCGGGTGCCTGATGGCCGTCTCAGCGCGCGAATCCGAGCCCGGGGACGCAGGCTCGCAGCTGGGTGCCGGTCAACGTCCGGTGCTCGAGCAATCCTTCGGCGACGCGGCCGATCTCCGGCCAGTACCGGTCGATCAAGTCGTGGGCGATGCCCGCCCACAGCTCAGGCTGGCCCGCGGGGAGCCCGTAGGCGCGGCGGGCCTCGGCGATCACGGCCAGGTCGTCGTGCCCGCCGTGCAGGTAGGCCTCGACCCGGACGTCCTCGGCCGTCACGTCCTCGCGGTACCGCTCGGCCGCGCTGGTCGTGTCCAGGACGTGCCGGGCTTGGGCGAGCGGGCCGGCGTGGGCGACGACCGCCAGCGAGGACAGGTCCACCGGGCGGGGCCGGACCGCGGTGAACCCCATCCGTCCGGCGGCGCGGGGCCGCAGCGTGACGTAGCGCAGCGACCGGCCCTGCAGCAGGTAGACGACCGCGTGCCCGGCCTCGTGCCAGGCGGTCACGCTGTCCTCGTCCACCACGGGCGATTCCGGTGTCTCGGGCGCGGTCACCCGGCCCATTCTGGCCACACCGCCGGCTCGTCGTGCACCGGCGTTCCCGGTGCGTCCGCGCGTTGCCGATGGCGGTGGTGGTGGCGGGCCGAGGAGGGCGCGGTGACGGCCTTCGTGGTCGCGCTGTTGCTGGGGTTGCTTGCCCTGACCGGGCTGGGCCTGGACGGCGGTCTCGCGCTGGCGAGCAAGGTCCGCGCCGGCGGGCAGGCCGAGTCCGCCGCCCGCGCCGGCGCCCAGGCGCTCGACCTCGCCGCCTATCGCGCCACCGGTGTGGTTCGGCTCGATCCAGGGCGGGCGCGGGACCTGGCGCAGCGGTACCTGGCCAGCGTCGGCGCGACCGGCACGGTCGCGGTGGCTGGCGACACGGTGACTGTCGAGGTCACCGCCACCTACCGGCCCCAGCTGCTCTCGCTGATCGGGATCGGCGACATCCACACCCACGGGCGGGGTGCCGCCCACCCACAGCGCGGGGTCACCGGCATCGAACCCTGACCACAGGCACACGTCGTCACGGAAGGAGAACACGGCATGGTCACATCGGAAGAGGAGATCACCCACCGCCTCGAGGAACGCGACGTCGCCCGCAGCATGCGCCGCGCGCAGGCGGCCACCACGGTGGGCGGGCTGGCTCGCCGGCACGCCGAGCTGGCCGGGCAGCTCGCCGGGCTCGAACGCGAGCTCGGCGAGATCCTGAGGAAGGCCAGCGACGTCATCGACGTCCCGGAGCTGGCCCAGGTCACCGACATTCCCGCCGCCGACCTCACCCGCTGGCGCGACCAGACGACCAAGTCCGCCCGCGGCGGCAAACGTAAACGCCCCAGTGCGACGACCAACGACACCACTGGCACGGACAGGCAGGCGGCCACCGGGCCACGTGCCGCCCGGCCGGCACCACCGGCCGAACCGGAGTCCGCCGGTAGGGCCGGGGGAGCGGTCGGCGCGGCGCGCGGCTGATGAGGGTGTCGTCTGGTCGCGGGCCGAGCGCGCGTGTCGCGCGGCTGCTGGGCCGGGCGGCGCGGGGGCTGGTCGCGGCCATCGTGCTGGCCGCGCTGGTGGCCGGGTTGCCGTGGGCGCTGATCTACGGCGTGGGGTGGCCGTTGCCGGGTCACGTGCCGAGCAGCGGCGACATCGGCGCGGTGCTGATGGCGCCGATGTCGTCCAGGTTCCTGCTCGACACGCTCGCCTGCCTGGCCTGGCTGCTGTGGCTGGTGTTCGCCGTCGACGTCGCCGCGTGCGTCGTGGACGTGGCCCGTGGTGCGCGGTGGCCGGACCTGCGGGGCCAGAGCGGGCCGGTGCGGCGCCTCGCGGCCGTGCTCGTCGGCGCGCTGCTGGTCGCGGTCCTAGGCCGTACCGCCACCGCCGCACCCGCTGCCCCAGCCGGTGGCGCCCGTCCCGTCGGCCATGCCCCGGTGGTCGCGACCGCCCCCGCCTGGACCACGCTGGCCGCCCGCGAGCACACCGGCCGCCCGCTGTCCCCGCCCCCAGCCGGGCCCGGGACCGAGCGGGTCCGCCCGCCGGAGGCGGGGGTGCACGACTCGTTGTGGCGGATCGCGCGGCGCTGCCTGGGCGAGGGCGATCGCTGGCCGCAGATCTGGGCCCTCAACAAGGGCAGCGCCCAGCCCGGGGGACGGGTGCTGAGCGACCCGAACCGGATCCACCCCGGCGACACCCTCCGGCTCCCCACCGCCGCAGCGCCCACCCCGCCCACCTCGGCGGCTCTGGCGCCACCGGAGCACGTGCCTACGGCCCCCACTACTCGGCCGGTACCTCCGGCACCGGGCGCCGCCACACCACCGCCTTCGGAGTCGGCGGCCGGACGGCCCGGCGGGGGTGCGGTGACGTGGGGCAGCGGTGAGGTGTTCGTCGGCCTGGGGCTGGCCGCGGCGGTCAGTGCGCTGCTGGTGCTCGCGCGGCGGCGGCGCCAGGCGCGCTACCGGCCCGGCAGCGGCCGGCGCGACGACGACGACCTGCCGGTCGCGCCGGTGGTGTATCAGCTGCGCCTGGCCCACCTGCGCGCCCAGCACCATGACGAGGACACCGTGCTGGACGCCGAGAGCGATCAGGAGATCGACGACCCGGTCCCGCCGGAGCGACGGCGCGAGCATCCCCGGCCCGAGGCGGCCCCGCGATCGACCACCGTCAGCCCCGGGCACGCGGGATCCGGGAACGCGGGGCCGGTGCGGGTGCTCGCGCCCCGCATCCGCCGGGTGATCGGTGCCCCCGGCAGTGGAGCCGGACCAGTGAACGTGCCGTCGGTGGTGGATATCGCCCTCGGCGCGACCGCCTCCGGCGCTGAGGGCGAGATCACGACCGGCGACTCGACGCACAGCCTGCCGGTGGGCACGGGATCGCACATTGCCCTTGACCTGGCCCGCGTCCACGGTCTCGGTCTGGTCGGGCCGGGCGGCTACGCCGCGGCCCGCGCCCTGCTGCTCACCCTCCTCACCACCGTGCCCGACGGCGGATCGGCGCCGAGGGTGCTCGTGCCCGCCACGGACCTGGCCCGCCTGCTCGGTGTGCCGGTGCCCGCCACGGGCCTGCCGGACACGGTCACCGTCGTGGCCGACCTGGACACCGCGCTGGACGTCCTCGACCCGCAGAACCCGGCCTCACCCCGGCCCGCCGTCCTGATCGCGGCGCCGCCGCTCGACCCGGACCGGCAGGCCCGGCTGCAGCAGCTGCTCGACAACGGCGGCCAGGACGGTGTCACCGCGGTGCTGCTGGGCCAGTGGCGCGCCGGAGTGACCGCCTATGTCACCGCCGGCGGGATCATCTCCGCGACCGATCCCGGCCTCGGCGAGCCCCTGCGCGGCACCCGCGCCTTCACCCTGCCCGAGACCGCGATGCGCGACCTGCTCGCCTTTCTGCACACCACCCAGCCCGCTCGAGGCGCCCGCGGCGAACCTGACACCGCACCGGGCGCCGACGGCGCGGCGACCGCGCCCGCCCGTGGGCCGGCGGCGCAGCCACCGGAGGCGGACCAGGCCCATCCCGAGAACGCCGGAGACGGCCCGGATCGCCTGGAGATCACCTCGGGCCCGCCCGCGCCGGAGCCGCCTCTCGCCGAGGCCGGGGAGCCTGGTGGCGCACCGTGCCCGCGGCTGCCGGTGCGGGCGAACGCGACCTCGGACACGCGCGCACCGCTGGTGCTGACGGTGTTCGGCGCCCCGGCTCTGCACTGGCGACCCGATCCCGCGCGGCCCGGGGCCGTACCGCGGGACCTGTCCGGGGAGTTGAGCAGCCGGCCGGTCGAACTGCTGGTGTTTCTCGCGGTGCATCCCGGCGGGGTGTCCCGGGACGGGATCGTCGATGCCCTGTGGCCCGACGCGCCGCCCCGCAACCCCGCCAGCGTGCTGCGCACGGTGCGCTCCCGGATCCGCCGCGCCCTCGAGACCGCCACTCACGGCACCGTCGGCGAGCTGGTCCTGGCTGAGCACGGCCAGTACCAGCTCGACCCGGCCGTGGTGGAGGTGGACTACTGGGGATTCGCCAACGCGGTCACCGCCCGCCGCAGCGCCGGCACGCCCGAGCGGCGCGCCGACGCCTACGAGGCGATCGTGGCGCGCTACGGCGGCGTCTTGGCTGAGGGCGTGGACGCCGACTGGCTTGTCGCCGCCCGGGAAGCGACCCGCCGCGACGCGCTCGACGCGGTGGCCGCGCTCGCCCGCGCCCGGGTCGGGACCGACCCGGACTACACCCTGGATCTGCTGGAAACCGCGCGGGCGTTCGACCCGCACAACGAACTGCTCTACCGCGACATCATGCGCCTGCAACACAACCTCGGCCGGCACGACGCCATCTCCCGCACCCTCACCCTCCTGCGGACCCGCCTCGCCGAAATCGACGCCACCCCCGCCGCGGACACCGTCGACCTCGCCCAGCGGCTGCGCGCCCGCCACACCGGGATCCCCGTCGACGACGACTTCTCCCGATCCACGGCGCCATGACATGAGCGAGCCCGCTGTTCCCGATAACGCCTCGGCGAGACGGCAATCGAGGCGCGATCCGCGGCCGGTCAAGGTAATTATGCGGAACAGCGAAATACCTCGATGTCTCGCCGCGATCCCGTCCGTTCCGATGCTAGCGTCGACCGTGGTAGCACCATTGTCGAGGCCGAAGAAAAAGAATCCGGTGGATGCGCGCCTGTATTCAAAGACATATCCGGAACCGTTGCGCATCGAATGCCGTATGCGGCTATCGCGCGCTGCGAAGACGTCCCGGTGCCCCATGTGCGGCCGCGACGTCCAGGAAGACGCCGGCGCCTCCGGCGCCGAGTGGTGTGCCCACTCCCGGCCACCCGCTGCCATGGTCGTGGACTGGGATGACGCGGAGGGTGAGTGCCAACCGTGGGGCCGCCGACCCGGCCGATCCGCCTCGTCCTCCGGTATCCGACTAAGGCGGATCCCCCCGTCTCGGCCGTTCTCGCAGCTCAAGCCCCCTCCTGGGGGATCCACCGGTGTCTCAGACTCGCTTGACACCAAGCAGGTAAACACATCAGGCCCGGCGGCGGTGTCACCGGTGCTCGTCATCGTTCCAGCCGTGCTCACCACTGCACTTCACTCACCGTCCCCTCTTCTCACCCTCCTTTTCTTAAAAAGAACCGCATTTATCCGCAGCCTCGGCCGGGGCCGGCGCTCCTATTCTAAACCATCCCGACATTGCCTGACCTGTACAAACATTCCCGAGAAATGCCCGTTGTTCACGCGAAAAGATAGGCAAAATTCCCCAAAATTGACCCGGAAAACTATTGCGCGACACCTGGGATCGAGTTACGTTTGTTGTGTCACCGGGAACACCGGAAACCACAACACACCACCGCCCCGGCCGCGAACGATCGCCCCCGGGAAGTCGGAAACAGCAACTAGCGAATGGGTAACGTGTCATGTGCGTGATCGAATGCGATTCCGTGGAAGTGAACGACGACGGCACCGTTTCGATTTGGTGCTACTGCGGTTGGAATGAAACACGCCCCACCATGGACGCCGCCGATGCCGCCGGACGCGCGCACATGGAAGAATTCGAAGAAAGCGAACGGCTTTACCGCGAAAACCCCGCCGCGTGGGTAGAACGCTACGGCTGAACGCCCCGGTTGGGGCGCGCCACCAACCACGGAACCACGACCACGGAAGAAAACCGCGCCATGCCCGACAACAGAAACAACCCGCCCGCTGATAGCCCCCCAACAACCCGCACGCAACCCACCCAAAACCAAATTCGCCACTGATTGACACCAGAAACCCGCCGCCCCGTTCAGGAAAGGACCGACACGATGACCACGATTCCGGCCACGGGCAGCACGCCCGCCGCCCCGGGTGCGGCAACCCGGTTGCGCAACGGTGAACTTCGCCGCATGGTGGCCGAACAATTGGCCAGCGACCCCGCGACCGCATGGACCCCCGGCACGATCGCCGCCGCGCTTGGCGGGAAATCGTCCGGCGCGGTCGGGAACGCGCTGGCGACGCTGGAAGCGCGCGGGGAAGCCGAAAGGGTCGGCACGAACCCGGTCGCCTACCGTGCGACCGACACAACCGCCGACGCCGCGAAAGCCGCGACGGTCGCCCCGCGCACTACCACCGCCCCCGCGCCGTCGGTACCCGTCACGGCGCCCGCCGCGCCCGCGTTGGTGACCGGTCCGGTCCGCCGTCCGAACGGGCAGATGTACCACCCGCGCAAGCTGTCCGGGTTGTCGGATGTGACCGCGCTACGACGGTTGCGGGATGCGGGGGTGTCCGCGCTCATGTATGGCCCGCCCGGTACCGGGAAAACGTCGGTGGTGGAGGCCGCGTTCGACGACCTGGTGACCATTTCAGGTGACAGCGACACCGTGACCGACGACTTCGTCGGGTCCTACACACAGACCCCGGACGGCCGTTACGCATTCGCCCACGGCCCGCTGGTGACCGCGATGCGGGAGGGGCGCGCGCTGTTCATCGATGACGCCACCCTCATCCCGCCGACCGTGCTCGCGGTGGTGTACCCCGCGATGGACGGGCGCCGTCAGATCGTCATCAAGACGCATAACGGTGAAGTCGTCGATGCCGCACCGGGGTTCTACGTCGTGGCCGGGCACAACCCCGGGGTTCACGGGGCGGTGCTGAGTGACGCGCTCTCGTCCCGGTTCGCCGTTCAGATCCAGGTGTCCACCGACTATGACCTCGCCGCGCAGTTGAAGATCGACCCGAAAGCGGTGCGCGTGGCGCGGCATCTGGCCAAGCGGCAGGAAAAAGGCGAGGTTGGGTGGGCGCCGCAACTGCGGGAACTGATCGCGTTCAACCGGGTCGCCGACGCGCTCGGCACCGCCCACGCCGCCGGGAACCTGATCGGCATCGCCCCGGAAGAAGACCGCGACATCGTGGGCGACATCGTCCGCAACGTGTTCGGCGCCAACGTCACCCCGCTGTCTCTGGGCCCCCAGTTCTAGCCCGACTCGCTGCCGTCACCCCGCCGCCACACTGTCGCGAAAGGACATACACGATGACTGCGCACATTGCACTACCCGCCGCCGCACCGACCGCCGTGTTCCCGGCCGCCCCGGGATGGCTGGCCCTGTCCGCCGCGTTCGGCGACGAGGTGCCCGCCATCGCCGACCGCGACGACCTCGTGGTCACCGTGTCCCCGGGGGCGGGGCACGGGGCGCCGGCCTGTTTCTTCCCGGACCTCGCCACCATCGAGGTCGACGGGGCCCACCTGGCCCCCGGGGTCGACCCCGCCACCGTGGCCCCGCACCGGGTCGGGGACCGCAAGCGCTACCGCACCGCGTGGGGATTGCTCACCCACGAATGCGGCCACGCCAAGCATTCCGTGTGGCGTGCGCCCGACGACGCGCCCCCGGGCGCCGCCGCAGCGGCGAACCTGCTGGAAGAGACCCGGATGGAAGCGGCTCAGGTACGCCGCCGCCCGGGCGACCGGTACTGGCTCCGTGCCAGCGCCACCAACCTGATCCTCGCCGACACCCAGGCCAGCAATCCCGCCGCCGCACCGCAGATGACCGCGCCCGACGCGGCCCGGGCCGCCGCGCTGCTGCTGGCGCGGGTGGACGGGGGCATCCTCACCCGCCGCGAAGTCGCCCCCGTGGCCCGTGTCGTGCGCGACGTGCTCGGCACCGACACCCTTGCGGCCCTGCGCGGGATCTGGCGTGCGGCGCACCGCACCGCCGACGACAACGCCACGGCCATGATCGAACTCGGGCGCCGCTGGTGCGAGACGCTGGGCACCGACCCCAACCAGCCTCCCCACACCCCCGATCCCAACGCCACCAGCAACGGGAACGGGGCGCCGTCTCCGCTGGCGAACGCGATCACCAGCGCCGCCGCCGCGATCAGCCGCGCGGCGGCCGCTGAACCCGCCCCCACCGATCCCACCACGCAGGCCATGAACGCCCGGGCCGCCGATGACCGGGCACGTCAGCGGGCCCGGAACGCGGCGGACACGGTGTTCGGGGGAACGGGTACCGGATACGACCCGACGGCCAGCCCTGTCCGGGGCACCCGTGCGCCCAGCACTGCCGAGCACACCGCCGCGCGGCACCTGGCCCGGGCACTGACCACCGCCGGACAGCGTGACCGCACGGCCACCAAGACCCGCTCGGCCGTGCCCCCGGGGCGGTTGCGGATGCGGGGCGCGATGACCGCCGACGCCCAGCGCGCGGCGGGCGCGATCCCCACCGCCGAACCGTTCACTCGCACCACCCGCGCCATCGTGCCCGCCCCGCCGCTACGGCTCGGCATCATCTGCGACGTCACCGACTCGATGAGCGCCTTCACTGCCCCGGTGGCTTCGGCGGCCTGGATCCTCGCCCACGCCGCCCGCTACACCGCCGTGCCCGCCACCACCGCCACCGTGGTCTTCGGGGCGGGCATCGTCACCCCCATCACCCGTCCCGGTGCCACTCCCGCGCAGGTGACCGAATTCCGTACGCGCTGGGGTGGCCACGTCATCGACACCGCGATCAGCGCACTCGACGGCGCCCTCGACCTGTCCCGCCCGACCGCCGCGCGCCTGCTGGTGATCATCTCCGACGGCAATTTCGAGTCCGAAACCAGGAATCCGGGTCAGCGGATGCTCGACCGCTTGCGGGACAGCGGATGCGCGGTCCTGTGGCTGGCGCCCGACACGCCGGGGCTCGACCCGATGAGCGGCGCCACCGTGCACACCCTGACCGACCCGACCACCACCGCCCGCGCGATCGGGCAGGCCGCCACGGCCGCCCTGCGCGCCACCCGCTGAACGATCCCACCGCCCGGGGGTGGGCACCCCGCCCCCGGGCCCATCAACCAGGAGCGCAGGTCCGATGCAGTTCTTCTCGCCGCCGACGTCGGCGACGTCTTCGGTGTCAGCCCCTGGGAGGTCACGGTGACCGACGACCACGTTCGTGACAGCTGGGGAATTGGCTGGTTCCGCGTCGTGATCACCGACCACGACGAGAACGAGTACCGCTTCACCACCTGCGCCACCGTGACGACGCTGCGGATCCTCGGCCCGTGCCCGCACTGCGGCGGTGACGTGCCGATCTCCGAGGGCACCGAACTCGCCGCGCTCGGCCGCTACCGACCCCGGCCACGCCAAGAAATGCCCACGCCCGTAACACCACCACCCGCGCCGCCCTCCACGCGAGGGACATCCAACCCGTCACCTTTCCATTAACAGAGAAGGGAAACCCCGGTCATGGCCACGAACACGACATCCGACGCACTCTGACGACCGATGACGGACGGCGGCGGCTACTACGGCGCCTCCCGGACAGGGCACGTCGCATCGATCGCGTACCCGTGTCGTGGCACCAGCCGTGACCCCGACGACCCGTCGATTCCCACAAAAGGGGCAAACACCATGCACGACAGGTCGAAACGGCTCACCTGGGCTGCGCTGGCGGTGATGCTGCCGGGACCGTGGACCCCGGTGATCGTGCTCGCCTACCTCCTCGGCCGCGCGGCTGAGCGCGACCAGGACACCGCACACCACGACGCCGCGACACCCGATCACTACGCCTGCGTCCCGGCCGCCGCGAGCGGGGACCCGTATGCGCGAGCACAATAAGGAGCCCCTGATGTTGCCGAATTACACCGACTTGTATGTGGGGCGTGGCGAGACGGCCGAGTGGATCGGTTCTCTGCGCGGACAGTGCTATCCCGACATGTTCCTCGCCGTGCCACCGGTGCGGCTGGCCCTGACCGCGACCGAGGAGAACCTCTTCCGCGCCGCCGTCGCCGACGCCCTCGAGGTCTGGGAGAACGACCGTCTCGGCCAGGGCTATCCCCGGTACCTCGGCTGGCCGTGGCCGTGGCTGACCAGCCATAAGAGCAGGTGGGTCATTGCGTTCGCTCCCGGGGCCGGGGCGGTGTTCGTCACTGTGGGCGGCGGGGTCGCATGGCACCCGATCGACCCGCATGATCCACGATTTCCTGAGGGCGACGATCCACTCGGCCCGCCCGACATGCTGGCGTGGCTGCGTAATCCGGCCGCGCCGCCCTCGGTGCCGCTGCCACTCATGCGCGATCCGGTCACCGGATTCTGGACCCCCGCCGGAGATGCGTGGTGAGCCGCTCCAGCACCCATGACTTCTACCTCGGGCGCGGCCCGCGCGCGGAATGGATCGGGTCGATCCACCTCGACTCCTGCGCCTGCAACGGGCTCGGCGAGATCGAGCAGGCCTGCACCGCGGACGAGTTCGCCGACCTCGTAAGCCTTTTCCTTCACGCCGCCGAGACCGACGAGGCCGGCGAGGTCACGCACAGGGGCCGCGAGTGGCCGTGGCCCTGGCCCGCCAGCCACGGCACCGATTACACCCACGCCTTCGACCTGGGTGCGGTGTGGACGGCGCCGCGCGGGGACCGGTGGTCGGTGCGCGGACGAGTACGGCGCACCCGGGCCAGGGGACTGCCCTCTGGTGTTTCCGCCCGGGCGGATACCTGCGGCTACACCGGTGTCGACGCCGCCGACACCCTCTCGCGCCGCTACGGCCCACTGCAGGGCGAGACCCATCGCCACGACCTGCACCAGCTCGGGCTCCAGATCCTGGCCGACCTCACCCTGCCGCTCGGGCCGGGGGCGCCCGCCGAGCTGGCCGAGTTACGCGAGCGGCTGTCGCCGCACCTGCGGTACGCCGTCACCGCCAATGAAGCAGCCGTGGAGCTGGAGTGGGAGGTGTTCGGCTACCGCGACGGGGACCCCGCCGCCGAGACCACCGCCCACGCCCTCACAGCACTGCCCGCCCTCTATGGGTGGACCGATCCCGACGGCGGACCACCCCGCTTCGGCATGCGGATCCTCGTCGCCGACGACGACCACACCAGCCACCCCGCGCTGACCGACCGCCACGTCCGCGCCGTGCTGGCCTCGTACTGACCCCGCATGGCCGCCACGGAGGAACCATGACCCACGCCACCACGCCGAAGGAACCCGCCGCAGCCGACGGCAAGGAGGGGGCGGCGCACCTGAGTGCCGCCGAGCACTGCGCCGCAGCCGAGACCTTGTTCGCCCGCGCCCGCACGTTGGACCCGGACCCGGGGCGGACCCCGCCCCTGGCCGCCGAGTACGAACGCTGCCTGGAGTGGGCGTGCCTGCACCTGCGCCTCGCCGAGGCCATCACCGCCGGAGCGGCACTGATCGCCGCCCACCGCCGGCTCCTCGCCGACCCCGAAGTGCGGACCAGCCCCCACCTCGAGGACGAGGTCCGGCACTGGGCCGGATTCTTCCGCACCCAGCACGACACCACCCGGAGGACAGCATGACCACACACGCCACCACCGACATCGACGCCACGCCGCTGGCATCGTCCTGCCCGGACTGCCACGTCGGCATCGGACGAGCTCACAGCGAGGGCTGCGACGTCGCCCGCTGCCTGGCCACCGGGCTGCAGCGGCTCGGCCACGACGCATCGTGCCGCTGCCCCCGAGACGTCTGGACCGGACGCTGGCCCGGAGAGGCCGAGTGCCGGGAGTTCGGCTGGATGCTCGGCCCCGGCCTGCCCGACCTCAACCGCCTGATCACCACAGCCACCTGGGACCCCGACGTCCACCGCTGGACCCGCCCCGGCCACCAGAACACGACTGCCGAAGGAGCGCCGCGATGACCACGCCCACCACCGCCACCGACTCGTCCGCCCCGGACTCGCCCGCGGCCACCGGCCTCGCCGCCGGCGAGTACTGGATCGAGTTCCGTGCCCGCCACCCATGCCGAGCCGCACCAGGTCAGCTTTCCCGCCGTCGTCGAACCCCGCCGCCACCACGGCGTGTGGGTGCGGCCCCGGCTGCGCCGGGAGGTCGCCGAAGCGGTGTGCGAGTGGCTCAACGTGGTGTACCCGACCGACCCGGACTGGTACCCGCTGGCCCGCTTCGAAGACGACCTGCTGGTCGTGCTCACCGGAGACTCAGCCCGCCAGCGCCACGAGATCACCGTCGGCGCCGACGGCCGCTACCCGCTCGGGGAGCTGGGCCGCTGGTTCCTGTCCGGCCCGACCCGCACCCGCGCGCGGTTCTACCACCAGCTCGACGTGCTGCGCGACGCCGAGCGCCATTTCCTGCGCCCAGGCGAAACCGTGGTCACCTGCGACCCGGACAACCTGCCCGTGAGCGGGTTTCCCGCCCGGATCGACACCCCACCCGGGCAGGCGTGGGTCCCGGTGTTCCGGCCGAAGATCGCCGAGGCCGTCGCGGTGTGGAGCGCGAGCAACCACGACACCTTCCCCGACGACCACCCGCAGGTCTACTTCGACGGCGACACCCTGGTCCACGTCCACCAGCACCTCCGAAGCCGCGACGGCTACCTGCCCCGGCGCATCGACCCCGACCCGGACGGGAACTACCGCATCGACGGCGACGAGTGGACCTTCCAGGCAGCCTCGGAGAAATCCGAGGGCGAGGCGCACCCGGCCACGACAGAGCCTGACGGCGGGCACCGAACCCGGTCGGGGAGCCCAGCATGAAAGCGCCCCGCAGCCCTCGCGCTGGCCGTTGCTTCGGGCGAAGCCCTGCGCGCCGGCAACCGGGGGCCCTTCGGGAATCCAAGAAGGGCCTTGCCAGCTCGAGGACCGTTCAAGCTTGCCGCGGTTGCGCCCCGAAGAACCGGCCCGGGAGAACAACACCAGAGGCAAGTCAGCAACCGGCTCCGCCATGGCGCGTTCGTTCGCGCCGCCATCGCATGCTGCGAGAGATTTCTCGGAGCCATGCAACCCTGCGGGGGTTCCGCATCGTATTGGGTAGTCGACGAGGGGTGGTGACGTGGCAGACCGGAAGAGCTTCATCGACGTGGCGAGGGACCGTGCGCCGGCGTGGCAACGGGTGTCGTTCCTGATGTGCGGGGACTGGGGTCTGGCCGAGGACATCGTCCAGGTGACGCTGCTGCGGCTGTACAAGCGCTGGCACCGGCTGGATCTGAACGGCATCGAGGCCTACGCACGCAAGGTCATGGCTCGGCTGGCGATCGACGCTTCCCGTCAACCGCACCGCCGTTCTGAACTGCTGGCCGTGCCTCCCGATCATCCACACCTGGATGCGGCATCTGAGGACGGCGCCGATGTCCGTGCCGCGCTCGGGAAGCTAGGACCACGGCAACGTGCAGTGTTGGCCTTGCGCTTCTACTGCGATCTCTCGGTCGCCGAGACTGCGGCAACGCTGCGGATCAGCGAGGGGACCGTGAAGTCCCAGTCCGCTCGAGCCTTGGCCACTCTGCGGACGCTGCTGTCGCACGACCCGACCACGCTCAACCCGAACGAAAGGGCCCTGCCATGACGACGGAACGGGAGCTGCTCACGAGCGCCGTGGGCTCGGACCAACCGCCAGTATCGCTGGATTTCGACGCGATCGAGGCACAGGGGGAGCGCGCGGTCCGGCGACGTACCAAACTGGCCCTGGCCGGCGCTGCCGCTGCTGTGGTCCTGGTCGGGCTCGGCGCGGCCGCGCTGTTGACGCGCGGCGGCCCGCAGACGGTGTCTCCAGCCGCACCAGGACAGGTCACCACCGCGGCGCCGACCGAACGTGAGATCGCCTACTGTTACGAGACCGCGGACATCACCAGCAGCGCGGACGGCCAGCACGTCGCCGTGGGCGTCAGCGGCAGCAGCGCCAACGGTCGCGGTGATACCGCAGCCCACATCATGTCGTACTGCGCCACCGCGTGGACCGAGGACTACTACCAGTGGCAGAAGCCCGGATTGCCCCGGGTCGTGCCGCCGCTCGTCCCGTGCGTCCTGACCTCCGACGCCGTCAGCATCGACCGAGCCGCGGTCGGCGCGGTCGGCGTGTTCCCCGGAGACGCCACAACTTGCGCTGCGATGGGCCTGTCCGTCGCGAAAATCTAGAATTTAGGCGTTAGCCAAAATTACGAAATCTTTTGTGACTTGGGTCTCACTCGGTTGGTTCTCGATACTTTTCCATTCCGATGACAAGGTTTCTTCCCGAAGGTATCCAATTTTTGGGAGGAATTTTGCCTACCTGTTCACGCGCATTTGTTCCGCTCATCGGTGCGCTTGTTCTTGCGGCCGGACTTACCGTGAGCTCGGGTGCGGTTGCGTCCGCGGCGACTGAGTCTGCGCAGGGCGCCTCGCACTGCGTGACCGTCGTAAGCGGAGAGTTCGACAAGAACGGAAACTCCGTCGTGGTTGGCCCGATGAGATGCTCGACCACCATGGAGGACGCTCTGGCTCAGTCCAAGAAGGCAGGTGGAGTTAGCGCCAACGGTACGTCTTCCGCGCAGACGGACACCCTCCTGCTCCGCGAGTACAAGGACGCCGGCTACGGCGGCCCGATCTATGACTTCGTTGGCACCGCCGGCCCCTGCGACTTCGCCGGCTATCACCTCGTCAACTACGTACAGGTCGAGATCAATGTGTCGTCGATACAGGGATTCAACAACTGTAACCGTGTCCGGATCAACGACGAGCATGAGCACTACGGCACTTTCGCGCTGCCCCTGTACTACGTCGGCGATGAATGGAATGACGACCTGGTGGCCCTTCAGGTCTATCACGCCATGTAAGCAATCCGGCTGGACTGTAGCCAGCTATGGATAAGTGAAAAAAAGATCGTCGCCGGTGATGAAAAAGCAATGCCGTGGCTGGTCCTCCTCGAAAGGCGGAGGGCCGGCCACGGCGCTTGTCGACCCAGATCACTACTGCTCGAGGCCGGCGCGACGGCTGGGCCGGCCATGGCGGTGGGCAATGAACCCGGTGACCGTCTTCGCGTGTCTTCAGTCCGGGCGGTTCCGGTGGCGGCTGTTGAGGTTGCGTTCGGTGCGGGTGGCGTCGTGGTGGCGGGATTGGTGGTGGTAGAGGGTGAGGGCTTCCTGCCAGGCGGCGTGGGCGAGGTCGTGCTGGCTGAGGGTTGTGTGGAGCTGGCCGAGGCGGTCGAGTGTGTCGGCCAGTTGGTAGGTCGCGCCGAGGTCGCGAAAGATCGTGAGCGCGTTGCGGTAGTGGGTGATGGCGCGGGTGTGGTGGCCGGCGGCGTGCTCGATGTAGCCGAGGCTGTCCAAGGTGGTTGCTTTGCCTTCGGGGTCTTCGTTGCGGCGAAACAGGGTGAGGGCTTGCTCGCAGTGTGCGCGGGCTTGGTCGTGCTCGCCGAGTTGGGCGGCGTACCAGCCCACGGCGTTGTGGGCGCGTGCTTCCCACACCGGGTCGTCGAGGGCGTGGCACATGTGCAGCGCTCGTTCGGCGTGGTCGCGGGCCTTGCGGTCGTTGCCTAGTTGTGCCCAGGCGGCGGCGAGTGTGCGGTGGGTGTGGGCCTGGTTGACGCGGTCGTGGTGGTGTTCGGCCAGCGTGAGCGACTGGTGCAGGTGGTTGATCGCCTTGTCGTGCTGCGTGAGGTCGGAGTGGGCGCGGCCGATCAGGCGGTGGGTGAGGATGTGCGCGGCCGGGTCGGGCAAGTGCGCGGCGGCGTCCAGGGCGGTCTGCCACACGGTGAGCCTGCTGTGCAGGTGCCCGCGTCGGCGGTGGAATGGCTCCAGCGCCCACGCGAGGTTCCACACGACCCGGTGCTGGCCGCGGGCGGCGGCCTGTTCCTGGGCGGCCAGCAGGCACCGGTGTTCGCTGTCGAACCACGCCATCGCGATCTCGTCGCTGACCGGCGGGTCGAGGTGGGTGCCGTGCGCGGGCTCGTCGAGCAGGACCGGATCGCGGTGCGGGTTGAGGCGGCGGTCGGCGGCGTGAGCGGTGTGCAGGTAGAAGTCGGTCACCCGGCTCAGGGCGGCGGCGCGGACCCTCTCGGGAATCGCAGTGGCGGTGTCGCGAGCGTGCTGGCGGACCAGGTCGTGCATCCGGTAGCGGCCGTCGGTGCCGTGATCGAGCAGCGAAGCTTGTTCCAGCTGGCGCAGCAGCGTCGCGGTTTCGTCGCGGGGCAGGCCGAGCAGGCTCGCGGCGGCCGGCAGGCCGGTGTCCGGTCCCGGGGCCACGCCGAGCAGCGCGAACGCGGTGACCTGCTCGGCCTTGAGGGCCCGGTGCGACCACGACAGCACCGCGGGGAGGCTGGCGGCCGGGTCTCCGTCGTCGAACGCCCGCAGCCCCTGCCCCCGCAACTGAGCGACCAGCGCCCCCAGCGGGAGCTGGGGGCGTGCCTGGGCGTGACCGGCGACGATCCCCAGCGCCAGCGGGTACCCGCCACACAGGGCGGCGAGTTCCTCGGCAGCGGGCGCTTGCCCGGTCACCCGGGCCTCGCCGAACCGGCCGACGAACACGGCGCGGGCTTCGGCCGCGGACAGCGGGTCGAGGCGCAGCGGATGCGCGCCGTGCCTGGTGACCAGGCCGGAGAGTTGGTTGCGGCTGGTCACCAGGACGGCGCACCCTCCGCTGCCGGGCAGCAGCCCCGCAACCTGGGCGCTGTCGGCCGCGTTGTCCAGCACGAGCAGCATCCGCTTCCCGGCGATCGTGCTGCGGAACAACGCGGCCCTGGCGTTCGGGTCGAGGGGGACGCGGCCGGGCTTGGCGCAGAGAGCGTCGAGGAAGCCGCGGACCGCGTCCGGCGGATCCATCGGCGTGCCGTCCGGACCGTAGCCGCGCAGGTCGACGAACAGCTGACCGTCGGGGAACCGGTGGGCATGCCGATGCGCCCACCGCAGCGCCAGCCACGTCTTGCCGATGCCGCCCGGCCCGGTGATGGCGGCGACGGCGACCGAGCCACCACCGGGGCGGCCGAGCACCTCGTCCAGCCGGTCCAGTTCGGCGCGGCGCCCGGCGAACACCCCAGGCGCGGCCGGGAGCTGCCTGGGGGTCGCCGTACCAGGGCCAGCGGCGGCCCCAGCGCCGGGCACCGGGTCGGGGGCCGTCGCGGGCGCGGTTGCGAGGAGCCGCCGATGCTCCTCGACCAGGGCTGCGCCGGGTTCGATGCCCAGCTCCTCGACGAGCTGGCGCCGGGTCCGGCCGTAGTGCTCCAACGCTTCCGCCCTGCGTCCTGCCTGGTGCAGGGCCCGTAGGTACTGGCTGGCCACGCCCTCGTCCAGCGGGTGTTCCACGGCGCGCGCGGCCAGGTCCGCCAGCAGGTCCCGGCCGTGGCCGAGGTTGAGCCGGGCCTCGGTCAGCTCGTGCTCGGCGGCCAGCCGTTCGCGCGCGAACAGGTCGCGCTGGGTGCGGGCCCACTCGCCGTCGATGCCCGTGAGCGGTTCCCCGCACCACAGCTCCAGCGCCTCGGTCAGCAGCCGCGCGGCCGGCTCGTCGGCGGGCTCGGCGTGCGCGCGGCTGCGCAGGTCGCGGAAACGGTGCAGGTCGATCACCGTTCCCTGCGTGTCGAGCAGGTAGCCGCCGGGTCTTCGGACGATCGCCACCCCGGTCACACCACGCAAGGCCTGGCGTAGCCGCGAGATGTAGCTGTGCAGCGTGGCGCGCCCCCGCCGAGGAACCTGGGTACCCCACACCCGATGGACAAGACGGTCGGCGGGCACCACCTGGCCCGCGTCGACCGCGAGTGCCGCCAGCGCGCACCGCTGCCTGGCCGGCCCCAGCCCCACCGGCTGCCCCTCCGCTACCACGGACAGCTCTCCCAGCACGCGCACGAGGACAGTCACCCGAATCCCCCCAAACCGCTCAACCCCGCCTCAGCGTGGCACAGCCACCAGCGGAATGCAGAAACCGTGCAAGCGATGTACACGATCGACGCAGCACCGTGGTCGTCCCGGGCGAACCCGGACTCTCGTGCAAGGCGAAAGGGATGACAGATGGTGGTCAAGAAGATCCTGGCAGCAGCAGCGGGTGCGCTCGCGGTCACGGCCGGCCTGGTCGTGGCGGGCGGGTCGGCGAGCGCCGCCGCACCGGACTGCCAGACCGCGACCGGCTACGGCGTCGTCGTGGCGTCCGCGCCGGTGAAGGGACTCTCGGACGGGACCGAGATCGGGAAGAGCCAGCTCTGCCGCGACGCCGCGTACCACTACTGGGCGTTCGTGCGCTTCTACTCGCCCCTCAACGCCAGCTCATGGGGGCAAGCCAGCCTCTACCGGTTCCGCAACGGCGTCCAGGTGAGCACGATCGACTGCGGCAGCGGCAACGGCCTCGTCAACCCGGGCCAGACCCGATGCTGGACCGGCACGCTGGACGGCCTGTCCGGGGGCTACACCTTCCAGGCGGTCGGCGAGGTCACCAGCAGCCACACCGGCAACGTCTACGCCCAAGGCTGGACACCGATCACCCGCTGAGAACGCCAGGGCGCGGCACGACCCCGCATGGGTTCGCGTCGCGCCCCCGCGTCGGCGATGGTCGAACCGGAACAGCGGGCCGCATCGGCCTCCCGCTGGGCTCGCTGGATGTCACTTACGTGGTTCCGCAGGTCAACGGGTACTCCGGGCCACCGACGATCCTCGCCGCCGCGGCACGCGGCACAGCCTGGGCCCGGACCGTGATCACCGTGTACCTGCTGCTGCGGCGCCGATCCGTTGCCCGGTCGGGCCATGAGCGTCCGGTGCCACCGGCCCACCGCCAGCCTCCCGCTCCTCGGCAGGCTGCCTGCTGATCATCGCCCGTGACCGGGGCATGGCTGGTGTGGCGGCGGGGTGGGGCCGTGGCCGCGTCGGACGGTGCGGCGGGTCCCTTCACGGCCACCATCGCCCAGGGCGGCGTGGGTGATCCACGCGCATTGGAATGTCTCGATCAGCTGACTCGCGGCAGCGATCAAGCACCGTTGCCACGGCGCCAGTTGATGGTTTCGCGACGGCGGATGAGCCGACGCCGAATTCGTCCCCCGGTCTTGCCGTTATGGGCACGGCCGTAACCGCGCTTGAAGCCGTAGGCACGGCAAAATCCGTCGTCGAAGTGATCGCCATCAACCTTGAACGCGCCACGGTTGCGGCGGCACGCACTCATTCCTGGCATGGGCTTCCTCCCCGAGCTGCATTTTCGGGCTCAATCGACGGAGAAACCCGCGCGTAGGGCCGCGCCTCGGAATTGTGGCGAGCGACCCTGCGCGGGCAGGCTGAGTTGTTGCTATTCGGTGTCTCCGGCCGTTTCCGGGACGTCGGTCTTGTCCGGGTTGATGGCGAATCGTTTCGGCGCCTCGCAGGTTTTGATCGCGTACCCGTCGGCGACGAGCTTCTCGCACGCGTTGTTGACCGCACCGCCCGACCGGCTCAGGTCCTTGCCGATCTTGGCGGGCCCGAAGTCCTCGCCCGGGTGGTCGGTCAGGTACTCCTCCACCAAGGCCCGCAGGCCGCCCTTGGGCAGTCGGTCCGTGTCCGCACTGGCGGAACCGGTGGGGTCGGCGACCGCAGGCGGCTCTGCCGGAGACGGCGCGGTCTCGGTCGCGTGGTCCATCGGATCAACCGGTGCGGTGTCGGGCAGCGGGGTGGTGTCGTCGGTTTCGGCAGATGGGGCGGCCTCGTCGATGGTGGCTGTGGTGGTGCTGTCGGCGTCGGAGTCGTCGGCTTCTGATCCGGTGGTGACCTCCTGCACCGCCGTGGTGTCCTCGGTGGTCGTGTCGTCGACGTCGGCGGCCGGGTCCTCGGCTATCCCCGGGTCCTCGGTCGTGCTGTCAGGGGTGCCGCTTGGGTGGTCGGTCGGGTCGTCGTCGCTGGGCGTCGCGGTCGCGTCCGGCAGTGAGTCTTCGGTGTCGGGTGTGGCTGCGCCACTGTCCGACGGGGCGAACGCCCAGGTATCGGGATTGCGCGGGCCGTCACCTGCGGTGCGGATGGCGGTGCCGTCGCGCTCCCAACGGACGAGGATCTTCGCGGCGGTCGAACGGCCGACTCCGGCGGACATCGCCACTGTGGCGGTAGTGGACCCGGGACCGTCGCGCAGCGCTTCCCACACTTTGTCCTCCGCGCTCGGTGCGTTCGGCTGGCCGGGGACGTCGGCCACGGCGTGTAGGCAGTGGTCGCCGTCGGTGGCTGTGGCGGTGCGGGTGGTGCGGTTCTTGCGGGACATGACGAACTCCGTGTGCTAGTGCGGAATGGAAAGGGTCCTGCCCCGGCCGGGGCGTCGGGCCCGCCGGTGCGCATCCGGTGGTTCGGGCTGCACGTCTATGGACGCTTCGTCACCGCGCCGATGTCAAGTGATTCGTCAAACAAGACACCTGTCTCGTGTGGATCTAGCGCGAATCTGCTGCTATCGCGAAACGGCAATATCAGTGACAACCCATACGTGGCTTGACATCGCCGCGTGCACGGAGCGTCCATAGAGCTGTCATGGCACGAACCACGCCAACCGATTTCCGAGAAGGATGTTGTCTCCTGTAGACCAAGACTTCCGTAAACCGCGGTTCCGCCGCCGGCCCCGCCCTCGGCGCTTACCTTTTCCTCTTACCTATTCTGAAAGCTGCTTCGTCATGCCCATTTCTGTGACCGCACACGACGTGCCCGAGATTCGCGCGCGTATGACCGCGTGGACGCGAGATCCCGGTCCCGATGGGGCGGCGAACTGGTTGCAGTTCTTCCTCGGCCCGCAACCCGATTCCGCGACGGAAACACGAGTGTTCGACCGCTCCGATGATGTGGCCGCCATCATCGCGGGCACGCTGGCCGCGCAGCTCCCGGCCGCCGAACTGTTCTACGTCTCCAGCGGCATGACCGAACTCGCACGCCACGCCGTGACCACGCTGACCGAGTACCGATTGCATCCCGGAGACCTGCCCGCCCCGGTCGGCATGATGGTCTACGCCGAGCCGCCCGTGGCCAGCCCGGTCGATCATCATGACGGCGTGAGCGTCGTGTTCTGGGGGCCGGGACGCGGCGGCCTGTGGGGCCACCGATGGCGACGCCCGTCCCGCACGGTCGCCCCCCATGGGGCGGCTCCTGGCGACGCTTTCCCGCGACGAGGCGATCCGGCGGGGCGAACGCGCCGTGACGCGCCCGGAAACCCACCCCGACGTCCCGCTGACGACCGAGGAAGGGTTCGACTTCCTCCTGTCCAGGCCGTTGCCCAACCTGCGCCGCGCCCCGGCTCCACCGTCGTTCACCCCGCCCCACGGCTACGACTGGTCCGGGCTCACCCCGATGGAGTACACCGACATGCACGGCTGGCCCGGTGATATCACAACCGGGCTCGACGGCAACAGCCTGCGGCTGGCCGAGGCGAGCCTGAGCCTGGACCGCACGATCCTGGCCACCTGGCTGCTGATGGGGCAGACCATCGCCCGGTCCGAAGACCTCACCGCGCCGCGCGCGGCCCGTCCTCGCATGGCCCGCGACACCCCCGGCGCCGACCCGGGCGTCCGCTACATCGACCTGCCTCGCGCCCGCACCGAGCCATCCGACCATAGCGAGACCACGGCATCGACACGTGAGTACCGGCATCGCTGGGTTCGCGCGAGGACATTGGCGCAATCAATGGTACGCCAGCCGAAACGGTCACCGTCCTATTTGGATCGACCCGCACCTCGCCGGACCGGAGAACGCGCCGCTGCTCGGCGGTGACCGGGTCAACGTGCTGCGCCGATAGCAACCGTCAGGAGAAGGAGTAATTCGACATGACCCGTGGTTCGTTTATCGCTTTGACTGTTTCCCTGCAGGACGGTGTCGTCGCGCACGGCGTCTTCGGCACACGTGCGGACGCGCGCTTGTGCGCGGATTGGCACGGTGTCACCGATCCGGACGTCGCCGCTACCCGCGCCGTGGCCCTGTTCCCTCCCGACGCGGAACCGGTGCTGACACACAACACCACCGGGGGCGAGGTGTTCACGCTGCCCGACGAAGTCATGGCGGTCCTGGAGAACGGCACCCCGGAGGCCACCGCCCGCGACGAGTGCGTCATCGCGTTGGTCACGGTGCCGACCCCCGAGGTGCGCGCCGCTTTCGCGGTGGGACCGTTCGACGGTGCGCAGGCACGCCGATGGCTGGCCGACGCGTTGGCGCCCGGCCGGGGCCGTCCGGCCGAGTGCCGCCTGCTGCCGGTCCGTGCCAGCGCTCTCGGCGCTGCCCGCACGCCCGCCGCAACCCCGGAGGCACCCGTCCCTGCCGTGGTCCTGCTGGACACCTCGAACGGCCCGATCTGCTACGGCCCGTTCGACAGCGCGCTGGACGCCGCGCTGTTCTGGCACGACGTCACCCGCACCCTGGACCTGGCCAATGTGCACCGCGCCCACGTGTGCGACCTCATTCCACCCGGCCCGGCCGCGATTCCCACACCGACTTCCGAGGAGCCTCCGGGCGATGACCGCGTGCGAGGCTGGGTGGTGCGCCTGCAGGACCGCGCCGACTCCGACCCCCGGGTCGTCGGCATGTTCGCCGACCAATCCGTCGCCCGCGCGTGGCGGCCGGAATCGTCCTCGTCGGAGACCACATCACCACAGGACCTGCTCCCGGTCCATCAACCGTGATGTCGTGTGCACATATCAAGCCGCTCTCACGCTATCAGTGTGCGGGGCGCTTCCAACGTGATCGTCTCCGGGATAGCGGTCGTTGTCGATTTCGCACGGATCAGTGGATGTCTGACGCGTTGCGATTTCCCGTTTCCTCTGCAGCGTCCCACATGCCGGATGCGCGAGGGCGAGCGACAATAGACGAGGTCACCGGACAGCAGGGGCGCCCGTCGGGCGCGCGATTTCCTGCTCGGTATCGACCGTCAGCTGCGCGGGCAAGCACGCACCGCGGACAGGAGTGAGCTACCGGCCGCGTGATCGTGCTACGGCGGCGCTGCAGGGCTGGCTTATGCGAGTGTGGCTACTGGATCACCGATGGGCAGGATCGCGTCGACGGGCAGGCCCTCGCGGAGGATGCGGTGTCCGTCGAGATGGGCGTCGTGCAGGAGGCAGGCGTTGCCGAGTCTCTCGGTGAACTCGCGGATGTAGTTGACGGAGAAAGGGATCCCCAGATAAGCGATGCCGAGTCCGTCAGGCCAGGTCGGGTCATGGACGTTGCCGTGTTCGTCGACGCACCATGCATGCGCGCAGCCGAAGCCGCCTTCGGTCAGACCGTAGCCTTCGACGTAGGTTAGGCCGTGCGTTTCGCTGTAGCCGGACGCGTTGGAGTAGCACATTCGTTCTGTCCCGCGGGCTCGGCCAGGTGGCAGAGGCGACGGGAAACCCCAGCGGCCGAGGGCAAGTACGAGCTCCTCGGTGCAGCAGTATGACCAGCCGGCTGGGCCCCTGGACGAGCGGTAAAGCTGGACGTGCATGGACAACCATTCGACGAGCTGCGCGTGGTGCCCGGTGCCTGGCTCGTGAGTCACCGGTCCATAGTGCCAGCTATCCAGGTGTCGGCCTGGGGGAGCCTATATACGGGTCTCATGGCGCTGGCTCTGACGTCGGTCTGGTCCCTGAGAGGAAGTCCGCTCCTGCCCAGAGATACGGCTCAATCTTGATCACTTGATCGACATCAGGCGCGTCGATCATCAGACCCGCACCCAGGTAGAGACCCACATGGTGGACGTGCTGTTCGGTCCCGAAGAAGACCAAGTCACCCGGGAGCAGGGGCTGGCCGGCGGGGACGCGCGGGCCGGCACGGTACTGCGCGTCAGCGGTGCGGGGCAGGGCGAGGCCGGCGGCGGCGTAGGCGGCGGTGGTGAGTCCGGAGCAGTCGAAGCCACCGTCTTGTGCCCCGTTGCCGCCCCACACGTACGGCAGTCCCCGTTGCCCGCAGGCGTAGTTGATCGCGGTCATCGCGGCGGCGGTCGCGGTCTGGATGTTGGTGCAGTCCCCGGTCCCGGTCGTCGCGGGTGCGGGTTGGCAGCGGACCCCGGCCACGGCCGCAACGATCGCGCGGGCGGCGTTTTCGTGCTGGGCGTAGGCGTTCGGGAATCCCGAGCCCTGGACTGCTTGTGCGGCGTCGTTGACGCTCATCGTCTGCCAGTTCGGTGTGGCGGTGAGGTGTTCGAAGAACTTTGCCGCCGCGTAGGTCGGGGTGGCGACTTGGTGCGGGGTGCCCCAGCCCATCGAGGGCCGTTGCTGGAACAGCCCGAGTGAGTCGCGGTCGCCGTAGTACAGGTTGCGCAGCCCGGATTCCTGCATCGCGGCGGCAATCGCGATCACCCAGCCTGCCTCGGGTACGCCCCTCTGCTTGCCGACCGCGACGATGATGGCGGCGTTGCCCATTTGCTCGGCGGTCAGGCCGACGACGGTGCCGGTCGGTGTGCCGTCGGGCGTGCAGGTCAGGGCACCTGCCGCGGCGCTGCTGCCGAAGAGAGGCCTGATGATGCCGGCGACACCGGCGCCGATCAGCAGCGGAATAGCGAGGACCAGGGCGGCGACGCTGGCGCCGAGTTTGCTTCCCATGGTGGGATCGCTCTCCTTTCGCAGTGAAGGGCCGGGGCCGGACGGGGGAGTTCCTGGGTGTGGGCGGAGAAGAAGGCCCCGGTTGTCAGTGCTCGCCGCGGGCGACCCGGTTGGGGGTGGCCGGTGGAGGGATCGGACTCGGCGGTGGCAGCCGGTACGGCGTGGCCGCGGCGGCCTCGCCGTCGCTCTGACCGTCGTCGGGCGCGGCAGGGTCGGCGGGCGGTGGCAGGCCGGGCCAGGCGTCGGCGAGGTCGGCGAGGCGGTAGCGCGGGCCGGCGCGGTCGGCGCGCGCCGAGGTCAGCGGCAGCCACACCGCCTCGGCCGGGCTCGGATACGGCGCGGCGGGGTCGAGCAGGTCGGCCGCGGCGGTGGCCACCGGCACCGTCCGGGGGTGGTCGAGGCCGGCGTGGACGCGGGCGAGGGCGGTGCGGGCGCCGGCTTCGCGGCGGGTGCTGGGCAGCCACACCAGCACCGGGGTGGCGATGCCGGTCGACTCGGCCAGCCGGGCGTAACCGGCGAGCTTGCGCCCGACCTTGGTCAGGGACTCGGTGCCGGTGTCGAACTCGAGGAACCACTCCACCTCCCGGACGCCGCCGGTGCGGTGGCGGGTGCGCCAGCGGCCGTAGCTATCGGGGATGACGAGGTCACCGAAATGCCGGGCACAGCGGGATTCCGACCACCACACCACCACCGCCTCCGCCTGGGGCGGCAGGGTGCGGCGAGCGCGGGCGATCAGCGAGGTGAAGAAGTCGTTCACACCGACGGTGTGGGCGAGGCGCTGGTTGTGGGCGATGCCCATGGCGCGGTCGTGCCGGTAGCCCAGTTCTGTGACCTCGAGGCCGTACTCGGCGGCGAGGACGGCGGCGCCGGCGGGGCCCAGGACGTAGTGCATGGGTGCGGAGCCGAGCTGCTGGAACGGCTGGAACCGGGACACCGCGCGCCAGAGGTACAGGTCGCGCAGCCGCTGCCGCGCTGAGCGCCCGGAGGGGAAGGCCACATCCTGGATCTGGGCGGTGGTCAGGACCCGGTGCTCGTGCAGCAGGGCCAGGAGCCACTTGTCGCGGACGGTCAGGCGGGCGGCGAGCATGGCCTGGTGCTCGACCGAGCCGGCGGCGCGGGCGGTGTGGCGGCCGGGGAGGTGGCCGCGCAGGCTGTGCTGGCGGGTGATGGTGGTGATCAACGGACGCTCCTCTGGCGAGGTGTCAACAGGGGTGTGGACAAGTGCTGTGGACAGTCCGGCTCCGCCCCGGGTGGAACCGGCGGCTGCGGCTGTTTTTCTTGTGGCGCGGCGGAATACCGCGTCGGGCGGCGGGTCAGCGGCGGGTGCGGCGGGGATCGGTCTTGGGCGGCCGGGCCGGCGGAACCCGGCGCGCGGTCGGCGCGGTCCGGGTCGCGGTGGCGCGAGTCGCCGCTGCGGTGTCACCGGCGGCGGTGTTGTGCGCGCGGCGCCGGGCGCGGAGCGCGGCCCGGATTTCCCGTGCCCGTCCGGGAATCGGGTCGCGCATGGGCGTGGTGGTCATGGTGAAGGGTTCGGTTTCCTCGCCGTGCACGACCAGCCGGGTCGCGGTGTGGTAGACGCCGAGGTGGGACAGGTCGTGGTCGGAGAGCCGGGGTGCGGTGTGGCGGGCGAGTTCGCGGGCGTCTTCGGGGCTGGCGGAGAAGAAGATTTTCGAGCGGGCGTTGGTGGAGATGCCTTCCTTCAGCTCGCGGGACAGTTGCCCGAGGTGCTGGTGCGCGAGCGTCATCGACACGCGGAATCCCCGGGCTTCGGCGAGCATGTCTTCGAGCGGGTAGGGCAGGTTCAGGAAGTTGTGGCATTCGTCGACCACCAGGCTCGCGTCGGGACGCTCGCGTTGCGGGACGCGGGCGCGGGCGGTGGTGGCCTGCCAGGTTCGGGCCACGACCAGGGACCCGACCAGCCGTGTGGTCTCCTCGCCGAGGGAGCCTTTGGGGATGCGGACCAGGCAGATGCCGCCCTCGTCCAGGACCTGGGACATGTCCACTGTGGAGCGTCCGCCGGCGATGGCTTCCTTGACGAAGGGCCGCAGCAGGAACGCCCGCAGTTTGTTCATCAGCGGGGAGATGACCTGGGAGCGGGAGCTGTCGGTGAGGTCGTCGTACCACTCCCAGAACCCGCGCAGCACCGGGTCGGCGAGCCCGGCGGTGATGCGGGACCGGAACGCCTCACTGACGAGCAATTTCGGCAGATCGGCCAGGGTCGGGACACCTTCTTGCGCCCGCAGGGTCAGGCAGGCGGCGCGCATGAGGTCGTCGGTGCGCGGACCCCAGAACGCCGAATACACCCTGCGGAACACCGAGACGAGGTTGTCGACCTCCCGGTCGGTGTCCCCGCCCTCCAACGGATTCAGGATGGGCGGGCGGTGCCGGGAGTCGGCGTCGAACAGCACCACGCGGTCCGCGGCCGAGCGCGGCAGCCGGTTGAGGACGTCGGTGACCAGATCGCCTTTCGGGTCGATCAGGACGACACCGCGGTGGTTCTCGGCGTCGTCGAGGATCATGGTGCCCAGCAGGGTTGACTTCCCGCTGCCGGTGGCGCCGAGCACATGCAGGTGGTGGCGTGCGTCGGCGACCCGCAGCCCGACCGGGCGGGCGTGGCCGGTGTCGGACTGGCCCAGCGGTTTGACCTCCGGTCCCGGTGTCGCGACCCCGGGTGGCGGGGCGACGGCTTTGGCTCCGGCGCGTTCGACGCCGGGGATGTCCGGGTCGGTGGGCAGGTGCGCGAGCACCGCCAGCTCGGGCACCGAGAGCAGGTCCCCGCGCTCGAGGCGCCGGCCGGCGAGCGCGTGGGCGGGCCGGCGTAGACGGGTGCGGGTGTAGTGGTTGTGGTCGGTGTAGGCGGCGAACGCGGCGGCCAGCGCGTGTGCCCGCCCACGTGCGGTGTCCCGGGCCCGCCGGGCCAGGTCGTCGGGGACGTTGGCGGGCAGCTCGGTGGCCACGGCGTAGCGCACGACGGTCTCGTACTGGGAGCCGCGCTGTTTGCCCACGATCGCCTTGTTCTGGGCGGAATATTCCAGCGACAGCTGCGGGTCCTGGCTGATCCGCCGCGAGTCCGGGGTCCGGCCCCGGAGACCGGCGTGCGCACCCGGCGTGACCGCGTCCAGGATCCGCCCACCGAGCCGGCCCGGGGAGCCCTGGTGCACCCGGCGGGCCGCGCGGCGGGCCCGGGCGACCCGGGCGCCGGTGACCGGGCGGGCGAGGATCTGCACGCAGGCGCGCTCGTCCCGGCCGAGGCCGACCGGGGCGCCCAGGAGCCCCCGGATCGGGTCCGCGTCGAAGCTCGTGCGGATCGGCAGCGCCTCCGGGCGGGCCAGGCGCAGCTGCCCGCCGACCGTGATCCGCCGGCGCCCGGACCCTGGATCGGGGAACGGGGAGGTGGCGGGGCTGGTGCGGGTGTGGGAGCCGGGCCAGGCGGCCTCGATCGCCCGCTCCACCAAGCTGGGTGGGATGACGCCGGGGACCCAGAACTGCACGGAGACGCCATGCTCGCCAAACACGTACTCCATCGCCAGATGCGGCTGCCCGGCCCACCACCGCCGCCAGGCCGGGCGCAGCAATCCGACGAGGTTGGACCAGACCGCGACGCCGCCGGCGGGATCCACGGTGGGTGGGGCGAGCACGGTGATCCGGCGGGCACCGACCAGCAGCGCGGCATGTCGGCGGGTCCGCCACCAGCGGTGTGCCGCGACCCCGCCCGCCAGCGCCACGGCCAGGGCCACGGCGGCGACCGGTCCCCACCCCAGCGCCCACTCGCGCAGGGCGGTGAGCAGGGTGGCGGTGGCGCTGCCGGGGTCGCGCAGGTAGTCACTCACCCAGTTCTGCATCACCGGCGATGCCGCGTCGCGCGAAGCCATGGTGGACCTCCCTTTCGGGAAACTCTTGCGAGACAAGGAAAAATTCGAGAGCGAGCGCGGAGCCGGGTCACGCGGGGCCGAGGTCGAGGTGTCCGGTGTCGTCGAGCCCGTCATCGTCGGGCTCCGTCTCGGTGTCCCCGGCAGACCCGAGGTCGAGGTAGGCGTCGGCGAGGCCGCTGTCGGTGGCGTCCGGGTCTGCTTCGGCGAATCGGGCGAGTTCGGCGGGGTCAGTCGTGATCAGGAAGTTCTCGGTGGGCGAGGCCAGCGACTGGAACGCCACCCGCTGTGTCCCCGAGGACAAGAGACCCTGGCCCCGGTCGGCCGACAGCAGGAACTGCCGCTCGCCGGCGGACAGGTCGAAGGTCTCGGCGATCTCGTCGATGGCTTGCGGCGCCTGGCGCAGCAGCACCTGGGTGGCGGCGTTGCTGACGATGGCTTTGCCCAGGTCGCTGCTGAGCACGTCGGCGGTGTCCTGGGTGGCGACGGTGAGACCGCACCAGTGTTTACGGGCGGCTTTGGCCATCCGCCACAGGAACTTCGCGCCTGCGGGTTGCTGCATCAGCAGCCACGCCTCGTCGACCACCACCAGCCGGGGCTGCCGGTGGGCGGGGTTCGAGACGCGCCGCCAGACGGTGTCGAGCACGAGCAGGGTGCCGATCGCCCGCAGCTCGTCGGGCAGATCCCGCAGGGAGAACACGACCAGGTGCCCGTCCGGGGCCGCAGCGGTGGGCCCGTCGAAGAGATCGGCGAACGACCCGTCGACGAACGGGTGCAGCCGGGCGGCCAGGTCGGCGGCCACCGCGTCACCTCTGTCGCCGGAGGCGGCGAGGACGTCGCGCAGGTCACGCAGCAGCGGCGCCGGGCGGGTCCAGGTGCGGGCGTCGCCGGTGATGCCCACAGCCGCGTAGGTGGCGGTGATCGCGGTGTCGAGCACGGCCCGCTCGGCGCCGGTGACCTCCGCGCCGAAGAGCACCGCGAGGACGGTGTGCAGGAACAGGCTGCGCCGGCGGAGCGCGTCGCGTGGGGCGGTGCGGCGGCCGTGGGCGTCGGTGTGCACGGGCAGGTCGAACGGGTTCACCCTGACCCCGCCCGCACCGAGGTGCACGTAGGTGCCGCCGACCTGGGCAGCCAGGCGGGCGTACTCGTCCTCGGGGTCGACGACGAACACCTGCACCCCGCCCGCGGCCCACCCGTTCTCGTCGTCGCCGAGGGTGCGGTAGAGGCTGCGCAGCAGCTCGAGCTTGACCAAGTACGACTTGCCTGCCCCGGAGCGGCCCAGTACGACGGAGTTGTAGTTGTCGCACGCGAACCGGTCCCAGTGCACCAACCCGGCGGAGCCGATGTTGTAGCCGTAGAGGACCCCGGGCGGGGCCGGGGTGGCAGGGGCGGTCGGGGGCAGGTCCGGTGAGGTGAAGGGATAGGCGGCGGAGACCGCGGCGGTGTCGAACGTCCGTTTCAACCCGAGCGGGTCCAGCCCGAGTGGCAGGGTGGACACCCAGCCTTGCAGCGCCCGGTAGGTCGCGGGTTTCGCGTCCAACAAGAGTGACGCGCACAGTGACCGCAGCGCCGAGACCTCCTCGGCGAGCGAGGTTTCGTCCGGTGCGTGCACGGTCAGGTAGAGGCCGAATTTGAAGAGTTTCCCGTCGCCGCGGGCGATGCGCCGGGACAGGTCGGCGGCGTCGGCGGCGGCGGCGTCGAGGTCCGGGTCGTCGAGCCGGTCATGCCGGGCGTTATGCCGGCGGGACGATTCGAGTTTGCCGCGTTGGGTGCGCAGACCCTTGGCGGCGGTGGCCGGGTCGACGGGCTGGACGTGCACGGACACGTCGAGGCGCGCGGGGTAGGTCAGCAGCGGGGCGAGCCAGCCGGGGTAGACCTCCTGCGGATAGCCGGTCACACCGAACGAGGCAACGAACTCGTTGCCGACTTCCAGGTGCCGGGCGGATACCGACAACGAGTCGGGGGTGAACGCCCCGGCCGACCCGGACCGGCCCGCGGCGGCGTGGTTTCTGGTGCGTGCCATGGGAGGTCTACCTGCTTTCGATCTCGTCGTCGTAGTCCCAGTCCTCGTCGTCGGACAGCCACGGCCCCGCCGCCTGCGGGCGGCCGGATCGCGGCGCCTCGGCGCGGGAGGGCTCGGGGCCGCGATCCGCAGGGCCGGGGGAGCGGCGCGTGGCCGGGGCGCGGCGCGGGTGCGCAGCCGCTGCGGGTTCGGGGTCGTAGAGGTCGGTGAAGGTGGTGGTGGCGGTGACGACCTCGTCGGCGGCGGCCAGCCCGGCCGAGGGCGGCAGGAACGTGTCGGGGTTGCACGCCGCGGCCAGCACCCCGGTCGCGGCCGCGGCATCGAGCGGGGTCACGACGATCCCGGCGGGGGAGAGCAGTTCGGTGGCTTCGCCGAGGCGGCGGACGAGCCGTTGCTCCGCGGCCTGCCGCACCCGCTCGTCCACGGTGTGCTCGTCGCTGCGGCCGCGCCGCCACGGCAGCCTGATCGCTGTGGCGGGTGCCGGGCTGGTGCGCAGGGGTTCGTGCAGCACGAGCAGCACCTGCCGGCGCAGCAGATCCGACTGGGCGGTGAGCTCGGCGAGGAAGTCCGCGTGATCGCGGGCCGCGGCCTCCAGCGCGGGGTGCGGGAGCCCGCCGGCGCGGGCCCGCAGCTCGGCGATCTGCGGCGCGAGGTCGAGCCGTTCGGCCCGCACGAGGAACTGCACGGGCGCGGTCAGGCTGTGCAGATACCGGGCAAACGAGGCGACAAGTGCTTCTTGCTCTCCCGGTGTGCGCAGCGAGAAGTTGACGGTGGAGCAGACGGCGATGACCGCGAGGCCGTCGCCGCCGAGGTCGACGATCCCGGCCGGCGCGCCGGTGTCGGCCACACCGTGGGCCGGGAGTTCCAGCGGGGCCGGCGATACCGGCTCGGCCCCGGCGGGGTGCCCGCGGCCGCCTCGCGTGTCGGGGTGCTGGGCGGTCAGCCAGGCCGGGGCCGCGCGGACGCCGTCGGGGGCGGAGACGCGGTGGCGCGGGGACAGGTGCTGGCGGATCGCGGCGAGGGCGAGCGTGTCCAGCGGGAGTCCGTCGCGCCGGCCCAGTGCCAGCACGGTGGCCGCGATCCCGGCCGGGACCGCGACGATCAGGAACACCGGCAGCGGCAGTACGGCGCGGCTTGCCGCGTAGAGGCCGTAGAGCAGCAGCCCGGCGACGCCGAGGATCCCTAGTTGCCGGGCGGTCAGCGGCCCGAGGACCCGGTCCGGGCGATCGACATCGGCGGGGATACGAACCGCATACGACACGTTCGTTCGGGAATCGTGGTAGCTCATTGGTGGTTACCCATCCCTTTCATCCGTTGTGTGGCCGGGATCTGCCGGTGTTGTTCGAGCGGCGGACGCGGCGCGGGCTGTGGTTCGTGTGTGAGGTCGACGGCAAGCAGCGAGCGACGCTGCGGCAGGAGTGGACCGATCGCGGCGCGCCGGCTGGTGATCAGCGGCTATCGGCCGACGGGCTGACGGCGTTGCGCGAGGTGGTCGACGCGGTGGCGGGTCGCCGTTCAGGCACCACCCAGGTGGGTGAATGATGATCTTGATGGTGCGTGCACTCGACAACGACGGCTCGACCGGGCCGGGGATGGGGCGTGGTGGCCGCGGCCTGGTCTGGCGAGGCGGTGATGGCCGTGGCGAACATGGTCGAATCGTTGCTGCGCAAGGACAGTCGCGGCGGTGGCACCGGTGAACGGCTCGTCGAAGATCACCACGGATCACCGGTCGCGCAGCGCGGTGGTGTATGTGCGGCAGTCGACGCTGATGCAGGTCCGCGAGCATGGCGAGTCGACCGCCCGCCAGTACGGCCTGTCCACGGTGGCGGTCGAACTCGGCTGGACCGCCGAGCAGGTTCTCGTCGTCGACGCCGACCTCGGCGTGTCCGGCCGCTTCGGGTCGGAACGCGACGGGTTTCGCGAGCTGATCTCCCGGGTGTGTCTGGGCGAGGTTGGCGCGATCTTCGGGCTGGAGGTCTCGCGGCTGGCGCGCTCGTCGGCCGAGTTCGCGCGGCTGCTGGAACTGGCCCGGTTGACCGACACGCTCCTGATCGACGGCGACGGGGTCTACGACCTGGGCGACGTCAACGACCGTTTGTTGTTGGGGCTCAAGGGAAGCATGTCGGAGGCCGAGCTTCATGTGCTGGCCGGCCGGTTGCACGGCGCGAAGCTCGCGGCCGCGCACCGCGGCGAGTTGCGCGCGAAGCTGGCGGTCGGGTTCGTCTACGACCTCGACGGCCAGGTCGTGATCGACCCGGATGAGCAGGTCCGCACCGCGGTGGAGGATCTGTTCGCCGAGTTCGCCCGCACCGGGTCGGCGTTCGGGGTGGTCAAGGCGTTCGCCGAGACCGGTAGGTTGTTCCCGCAACGCGCCTACGGCGGCGCGTGGGCGGGGCGGTTGAAGTGGGGCAAGCTCGGCCACTACCGGGTACTGCAAGCCTTGAAGAACCCCGCCTACGCCGGGGCCTACACCTACGGTCGCAGCTACGACAAACGCCGTGTCCAGCCGGATGGCACGGTGCGCTCGGCACGCCGCACCCGTGCCAGGGACGAGTGGACGGTGCTGATCCAGGACCACCACGAGGGCTACATCAGCTGGCAGCAGTACCTGGACAACGAGGCCAAGCTCGCGGCGAACCAGACCAACGCCGGTGCCCGTCCGCCGCGCGAGGGCATCGCGTTGTGTCAGGGCATCGTCTACTGCGGCGGCTGCGGTTCGCGGATGGGCACCCGCTACGGCGCCCGGCACTACGTGCACTACGAGTGCGTCAGCGCCCGCGACCAGGCCAAGACCGCGCGCTGCCGCTCGGTGACCGCCTCCACGGTGGACGCGATCGTCTCGGAGTTGCTGCTCAAGGCGGTGACCCCGGAACAGATCACGGCCGCGCTGGCAGTGGCGGACGAGGTCACCGAGCGGCACGTCCGCTCGCACCGGGCCGCTGAACTCACGGTCGAACGCGCCCGCTACGAGGCCGACCGCGCCGAACGCGCGTTCAGTCAGGTGGAGCCGGAGAACCGGTTGGTGGCACGGAGCCTGGAATCCCGCTGGGAAGTCAAGCTCGCCGCGGTGGCCGAGGCGGAGGCGGCGCTGGAGACCGCGCGGGCAGCCAAGCCACCGTTGCCGCCCCGCTCGACGTTGGAGGCGTTGGCGGCGGATCTGCCGCGGTTGTGGGACGACCCGGACACCAGCCCGCGTGACCGCAAACGGCTGCTGCGCACCCTCATCGCCGACGTCACCCTGCTGCCCACCGACGATCCCCGCGAGGCCCGGATCGGGGTGCGCTGGCACACCGGCGCCATCGACGAGGTCACCGTCAATCGCAAAGGCCCCGGTCGCACCCCGGCCACCGCGTTGGAGATCATCCGCCGGCATGGCGCGACACGCACCAGCGAGCAGCTCGCCGCGGAGCTCAACGCCGCTGGCCTGACCACGGGCAAGGGACGTCCCTGGGACACTGCCGCCGTTGCCCGGGTCCGCGACACCTACGGCATTCCCGCGCCTCGCACCGCGGCGGTCCGCGAGGGCGAAGTCAGCATCGCCCAGGCCGCCGCGCAGTTGGGCGTCGCGCCCAAAGCGGTCGGCAACTGGATCCGGAAAGGACAGCTGCCCGCCCGCCGCGGCGCCGCCGGACGCTGGTGCATCCCCTGGGACGAGGCCACACAAGAGCTCTACCGGCAGCAGGTCGCGAACTCGTTCCGCGTCACACGAACCACCCCAACAACCGCAGGAGAGGCAGTATGAAACGACCGTCGGCACACGCACAGGAGAGGTCATGGCGGACAAGGCCTCACTTCGTCTTCGGGGCCCGGCGGGCGGGCAGGTCCAGGGGCAGCGGTAGTTGCGTCCCGACCCGCTTCGGCGCCGGAACCGGTGCCGAGGGCGGGGGTGCGGCGGCAGGTGCGCTCCCTGCCTCCGGAGGTTCGGGCGTGGGTGTGGGCTTGGGCTGGCGGCGCACGCCGAGGGGCAGCGGGTACTGGCCCGAGGCCAGGGCCCGGTTGCCGGTGTAGGCGTCGGGGGGCGGGCGGCGGGTCGCGCGGGCGGCGCGGTTGATCTGCCCGGAGGGGGTGATCAGGGCGGGCCCGGTCTGCCGCTCCGGGCCGGCCGGTGGGTTGGCGAGGTCGTCGGCGAGGGTCTGGCGGGGTGGGCGCGGGGGCGCGGGTTGCAGGTGGATGGGCAGCATCCCGGTGCTCGGCGCGATCAGCGCGCGGGGCAGACGCGCGGGTGGGCGGGCGTGGCGGTTGATCCGTCCGTCCGGGGTCAGCAGCCCCGGCTGCGGCACCGGCGGCATGCCGGGTGGGCGGTCGGCAAGGTCGTCGGCCAGCGACCGGCGCCCGACCGCGCCGGGATCGTGGCGGGTGGTGATCGGCAGGCCGAGCTGGTCGCGGGGCAGTGCGTGCGGCAGCGCGTCGTGTGGCAGCGCTCGCGGGTTCGCCGACACGACGCGGTTCTTGCCGGAGCCGCTCGCGGTGAACAGCGACAGCTGCCCCGGACCAGCCCGGCGACTTTCCCGCGTGGTGGCGGGGAGTTCGCCCAGGCGCGGCGCTCGGCGTGGCCGGGGCCGGGTGTGGCGCACCCGCAGGGGCAGCATGAACTGTCCCGTGGTCGTCGACGGCGGATCCGCGCCAGGACCACCCCCGCCCGGTCCTCGCGGCCGTCCGCGCGGACGGCCTTTGCCGCCGAAAAGGGAGCCGGCGCTGCCGAGCAGGCCCATCGTCTTGTAGGCGATCGCGCCGCGCACCAGCGACCCGAGCATCGAGCGCCGGCCGCTGCGCAGCGGGGCCAGGCACCAGAACGGGATCTTGATCAGCACCCAGATCAGCGCCAGGCACATCAGCAGGTTCACCAGCCCGGAGGCGTTCGGGCCGAACACGGTGAACCCGCCGGGGGTGAAGAACACTCGCAGCGCGGTGACCATCGCCAGCGATTGGCCGAGCTGGATGGCCAGGACCCCGCCGAACGCTTTCCACCACGCCTGCGCGATGCCCTCGGTGTGGGGGAGGGCGTGCCACATCAGCGCGATCGGGGCGGCGGCGATCAGCAGGATCGTCAGCATCACCCGCACGATGAACGTGATCAGCAGGACCACGACCATGATCACGAGCGCGAGGCCGAGGAAGACCAGCCACACGCTGCTGTTGAACGCGCTCAGCACCATGTCGGTCATGGCCTTGCCCGCCGCGGCCGGGTCGACGCCCTCGCCCAGCACCGCGCCGGCGAGGGCGTTGGCGATCTGGATCGCCTGGGTCGCGATAAACAGCGAGAGCGTCCCGGCGAGGAAACCGATCACGACCCGAGGCCCGATTTCCTTGATGGTGTAACGGGTCTGCAGGGTTTCGTAGCCCATGACGATCAGCCCGGCGACCAGCACGATGAGCACGTAGACGGCGAGCAGGATCTGCCACGACTGCGTCCACAGCTGCCCGACACTCGGCAACGCACTGGGCTCGGGTGTGGTCAGCAGTGTTCGGCCGAGCAGGTCCAGCAGCGGGTTGAGCGCGTCGGTCACCAGCCCGCGGAAGAAGCTGCTGATGCCCTCGGTGACGCAGGCGACCGGGTCGGTGATGCCGCACTCGTCGGCCTGGCCGCCGCTGCCGGTCCCCGGGGCTGGTGCCGTGCCGGGGGCGCGCGGGCTGATCGGGACGGGCTGGGGAATGCAGTCCGGTCCCTGACACGACGGCGGCGCCGGCGTGGCGCCGAGTCCGCCGCACTCGGGCATCAGCGCACCCGGGAAACACGACACCGGCGGTGCCGATGGCGGCGGCACGAGCGGAGCACTGGGCGGTCCCGACGGCGTCGGTGTCTGGGGGCTGCCGGGCAGCACGCATACGGGCTCGGCCGAGCCCGGGGCGCAGCCGGGCTGGGGCGGCAGCGGCAGCACCGGCGGCTGAGCGGCAGCGCGCGGTGCAGCCGCGGCCGCGGCCACGGGCGCAGGCTCGGGCCCGGGTGCGGCGGAGGCGCTCAGCGTGATCCCGGCGACGGCTGCCACCAACGGCACCAGCACCGCGAGCACCCGGACCGGCCGCCGCCGGGCCAGCCGTCCCCAGCCACCGCGCCCACAACGGCTCCCCGCGCGTGCGGTGGGTGGGCGGTGCAGGGGCCGTTCATCGCTGCCTGACCCGGTGCGTGCGCTGGCCCGGCCGCCGTCCGCGCGGACGGGGCGCACGTTCGGCGTCATCGGCCAGGCCTGGTGCTCGCGCCGGCGGAGACGGGGTGTGTGGCGAGGGGCGGTCATGGCTCACACCCCGCCCACGATGGTCTTGAGCATCTCGACCACGAGCGGGGCGAGCGCGGCGAGCCCGAAGCCGATGCAGCCGGCTTTGAAGGCGCCTTTCGCCTTCTCGATCTCCCCGGGGTCGCCGGAGGCCAGCAGGTAGCGCAGGCCCGCGACGGTGAACAGCACGAGGGCGGCGCCGGCGAGGATCCCCATGATCAAGTTGCGGATGTTGGTGAAGACCTGCTCGACGGTCTGGGCGAGCGCGACGATCTGCACCGTCTCCGCCCGCGCCGTCGACGACGTCAGCAGCACCCCGAGGGCGACCAGCCACCCGATCAGCAGGACATCACGGCGGCGGTGCGCGCCTCGCTGTGGCCGCGCCGATACGGGCATCGCGGTGGCGCCGGCGGAACCCGCGCAGCGACTCCCGGCGCGGTGGTGTGTGGCGGCGGTCGCGGACCGGGGATGCGTCGGCTGCGGCGCGGAGGCCGGGGTACCGGGACGGCGTGGTGCCGTGCGGCGTGAGGGTGCCGGGTGCGGATGAGGACGGTGTCGTGGTGTGGTCAGTCGCATGAGCGGGCCTCCTGAGCGGGCGCCGGGTGCCCGGCGGGGCCGGGCGAGTGGCCGCGGCGCGGGCGGGCGGGCAGCCGGGTCCCGCGTGCGCTAACTCCGGATTTCGGGCCGTGCGGAGACATCGGGCGGACGAATTTCTTCGCCAGTTCCGGACTCACCCGTGTCACGCCGCGTAGCCGCAGCCGGTGGGTCGGGGAGAGCCGCACGACCGGGTGCCCGGACCCGCGCAGGTAGCCGCGACCGCCGGTGTCGGGCGCCGGAGCGGAGGCGTCGTCGGTGTCGTTGGCTGGCTCGGTGAGGTAGCGGGCCAGGCGCTGCTCGGCGCGACGGCGAGCCTGCTGTGTTGTCCGGTAGTGCTCTCCGCGTGCGTGCGCGGCTTCGGTCAGCGACAGGTCCCCGAAGCGGGTGGCCGAGATCAGCGCGGCCTCGTCGGTCGTGATGACGCCCGCGCGCACGGCGGTCACGAGCACGAGGTCGGGGTGCCCGCCCGGGCGGTGTGATGGTGTGGAGCGGAACTCGGTGTCCTCTACCGGGGCCGGCGCGTCGAGGGCCTCGCGCAGCGCGGTGTAGCCGGCACGGTAGGCCGCCCACCGCAGTCGCACGAGGATCGCCGGCCGGTCCAGCGCGGCCTCGCCGAGCCCGTGGAGGAACCCCGTCAGGACGGCGGCGTGGATGTCGTGCCTGTCGCCGCGGAACCGGTGGGTCAGCTGCGCGGCGACCGGCAGCAGCACCGGCATCGCCAGGCCGACGCACGCCATCGTCCAGGTGCCGCCCTCCGCGCGCGCCCGGGTGATCAGGTAGGTCCACGTCGCGTCCCGGGTGGCCTGGGTGCAGCCCGTGGCTAGCAGCAGCGCCCCGAGTTCGTCCAGTGGCACCGGGCGTGCGGGGAGCCCGGGGATCGCGGTGCCGTCCACGCACACGGGATGGGGGCCGGTCACCAGCCACGCGAAGGTGGCGGCGGCGACGTCGAACACTCCGTCTCTCCCCGCGTGGTCGCCGGTGCGGCGAAGTGAGAAAACGCCCGGCCCGGGATCGGTTTCCGGTAACGACATATTCATGGCGGCCACTCCTGATAGAGGCGGAATCAGTGCGGCCACCAGCAAGCCATTCGAGGCGCCTCACAACCGCCCCAACACCGCCTCGAAAGCGCCTCCGAACCGCATCAAAACCGCCTCAAAGAAGTGCCTCAAGCGCAGTCTTGTGCGCACGCTGGAAAGTTGGCGAACGCGGCCCAGTGGCACGTTCACAGCCTTTGAGGCGCCCCGTAATGCGGCTTTGATCTGCGACAGTGTGCTCCGATGCGCCAACAGTGAGGCGAGGCGCCTCACGAGCTTTGTGCCACCGGCGAGGGTGCTGGACGCGCGGGGGAGAGTGCCTCGGGAAACTTGTCGAGAACCCTCGCGATGCCCTGGCGAGCAGGGAACAGGTCATTCTCGTGGTATCGGAAGCGTGTGTTCGTGGCTTGCCCGGTTGCGGTTGATTTCGTCGTGAAGTCTCGGAAGTTTCTTGAATTTTCCGGGATTTGGATGTCTCCAAGCAGACTTTTTTGCGGAGTTAGTCGGTGATCGCAGCCACCGCCGGCACACCCCGGCGGCTCCCGCTCAGGAGGCTTCTCATGACCCAGCGCGCGCAGTCCCCGGACGGCCGTCCGGGCCGCCGCACGGACTCGGCTCGCCCGCCGCGCACCCGGCGCGGTGGCGACCGCACCCCCTACCCCGGAGCCCGCACACGGACCACCACGGCAGACACCGGCCGGGCCCGTGCGGCCTCGCGCCCCGAGGGCGCACCGGCCCCGTCGCGCCGGCGCACGACGACCCCACCGGCGGCTCCGGCTCCGGCCACGGTGTGGACGTGCGGGCCCGAGCCGATCGACGCCCACGCGGCGTGGCCGGCGCCGATCGTGGAGACCATCACCGCGGCGTTCACCGCACCCGGTGCGCATGTCGTTCTGATCGACATCGATGCGGCGCCGGCCACGGGCACGCGATCCGGCGTGGACGGCTCGGCGACCGCTGGCGAGGTGTCGGTGACGGCGGCGCGGGCGGCGGTGCGCGCGCTCGATCGCACCGCCGACACGCTCACCTTCGACAGGCGCGCGGAGGGCGCCGTCGCGTCCTCACGCCCGTTCTGGGCAGACCTGGTCACCGACACGGGAGACCCGTCCGCAGCCCTCGCCGGGGGACCGCCGAACCCGGCGCGCACCGGGGACCGTGACCGTGCGGGTGCGCCGGAATCGGGGCACGGCGCGGGGGCGGATCTGGTCCTCGTGTCCCTGCCCGCCCACGCCGCCGAGACGGTGCCGCTGGACCGGCTCGTGCTGTTCGCGGCGGACCGGCTGCGGCAGGGCGGCATCGTCGCGGTGTATACGCACAGTGACTGGACACAGGGGACGCTGGTCGACCCGACCGGTGCGATCGTGGCCGCCTGCCAGCACGCCGATCTGCTCTACCTGCAGCACATCGTCGCCCTGCACACCCCCGTCCGCGACGGCCGCCTGCGGGCCGCGCCGGGTGTGGCGGTGGCCGCCGAATACGACCGCGCCCGGCACCGCGCGACGGTGCGCGGACTGCCCGCGCCGCACCTGCGCGCGCACGGCGACGTCCTCGCCTTCGCGCAACCCGCCGACGCCAGCGCGCCGCCACCCGAGACCGGTCCGGCGACCGCGGCACACGGCGACGCGCCAGGCACGGGTGGCGGCGAGTGAGCCCGCTCTCGCCGCGCCCGACCGGCTCTTCGTCGGCCACCTCCGTACTTATGAAAGGCACCACGCTCATGTCCCACCAGCATCCCTCGGCAACGGCCGCCGCCGGTCCCGCTGCCAGCGTCCTCGACGACCCGACTGTGCCGATCTCGCGCGCGCTCATCGACGCCCTCGACGCCGTCGCCGACACCACCGCACAGCCGCGGCACCAGACCGGAAACGACCCGATCGATCCGACCAGCGCGACCAACGTGACCGAGACGGACGAGCTGCCGTTGTCGGTGTGGGCGACCGCGCAGACCTCCCCCGCCGCGCAACGCAAGGGCCGCTACGTGAGCGACTCGACCGCGCACCCGGCGAAGATGCTCCCGGCCGTGGCCGCGCACGCCATCGGTGCCTACACCCGTCCCGGGGAGCTGGTGCTCGACCCGATGGCCGGCTCCGGCACCACACTGGTCGAGGCGATCGACGCCGGCCGGCGCGCGGTCGGGGTGGAGTACGAACCCCACTGGGTCGCCGTCGCCCGCGCCAACCTCGAGCTGGCCCGTGAACGCGGGCACGACCATCGGGCGCAGGTCGTGCACGGCGACGCGCGCCAGCTGCCGCACCTGCTGCCCGAGCGGTATCGGGGGCAGGTCGCGCTGGTGGTCACCTCACCCCCGTACGGGCCCGCTACCCACGGGCAGGTCGTCACCGCCACCACCGGCTCGGACGACGGGAAGGTCCACAAGTACCACCACCGCTACGGCTCCACCCTGGACCGCGGGAACCTGGCCAACGTCGGGCACCACCGGCTGCTGGCAGGGTTCACCCGCATCCTCACCGGCTGCGCGGCCGTGCTGCGCCCCGGCGGGCACGTCGCGATCACCGCGCGGCCCTGGCGCGAGCACTCCGAGCTGATCGACCTGCCCTCGCAGATCATCGCCTGCGGCCGGGCCGCCGGACTGGTCCCGGTCGAACGCTGCGTCGCCCTGCTGGCCCGGGTCGCCGACGACGAGCTGATCGCCCGCGGCTCGTTCTTCCAGCGGGACTTCATCCGCAAACAGCGCGAGCAGGGCCTGCCGCTGCATCTGATCGCGCACGAGGACGTCATCGTGCTGCGCCGGCCGGTCGAACCCACCCCTGCCCCGAAGCCCTCGGCCCATGGCGGTCAGGAGCGGCGGTCATGAGCGCTCGCACACGGTGCACGGACTGCGGATGGACCGCCCGATACCGCCGGCCCACTGCCGCTTACCGCGCCGCAGCCCGCCACCGCTGCGCTGTCGTCACGAACCAGCCACCGCAGAAGCGGCAGCACCGAACAGCGACCGACCACGACGCCTCCCCGCAGACCAGCCCGCTGCCACTGCTGCAGGCGCGCGGCAACGCGTGCGGTTGTCTTCCACCGGCCAGGTGCGCGCGATGACCTCACCACACCCTGACTCCGAGTGCGAGACCGCGAGCGGACACGACCCGCTGCGGTTCGTGGCGACCGAGGGCCCGGTGATCGGGTCTTTGTGCACCGGGCTGGCCGGTCTCGACCTCGGCGTCGCGGCCGTGCTCGGCGGCCGGATCGCCTGGTACTGCGAAGTCGATCCGCACGCCGCCACGATCCTCGCCGCCCGCGTGCCGGGGGTGGTGAACCTCGGTGATCTGCGCGCGGTCGACTTCGCCTCCGTGGAGCCGGTCGAGGTGCTCACCGCAGGGTTTCCGTGTCAGGACATTTCCGCGGCCGGTCGGCGCGCGGGTATCGAGAAAGGCGCTCGCAGTGGACTGTGGAGCAACGTGCTGGACGCCATTCGCGTCCTACGACCCCGCCTCGTCGTCGTGGAGAACGTCGCCGCACTCCGCTGGAAAAACGGCGGCCTCGACCGTGTACTCGCAGGGCTGGCCGAGGTGGGGTATGACGCGGTCTGGCGTTGCGTACGCGCCGCCGACATCGGCGCCGCCGACCGGCGGGAGCGGGTGTTCCTGTGTGCCGTCCCCCAGCCGGGACGGGATGCGGATGATGCCGACCCCGCAGGCCCGCGACGGGGAACCGCGCGGTCCGGTCGATCCCGCGCGCAGGCGCGCGGGCGGGCATCAGGTGAACCTCAACGACGCGGTCGACGCGGTGATCCGGCCGGCGCAGCTGCTGCCTACGCTGACGGCGGCGGACTCCCGGTCGGCGGCGATTCAGACCGTGCTCCATCCGGTCCGGCCGATCCCGGCCGGGTGCGTGACGCTGACCGACTCGGTGCGGCTGCTGCCGACCCCGACGGCCTCGGATGCGAAGAACTGCACCCACGACACGCACGACGGCGGACCGTCCCTTCCGGACAGAGCCCGCGCGCTCGGCACGCCGCCATCACCGAGAGACGGAACGTGCTGCGCGGCAACGCAAAGTCCAGGGCGGATTCGTAGCTGTCTTTCCCCGGGTGCGTGGGGCCCTGCTGCCGACACCGACCGCGCACGACGGTTCTTCCAACGGAATCTCCGCTGCCACGCGACAAGGAGGCCCGTCCCTCTTGGACACGCTACGACTTCTCCCGACCCCACGGGCGACCGACGGCACCAAGGGCTGCCCCGCGCAGCGCGGCTCGAAGGGCGATCTGATGCTGCCCTCGGTCGTCATCGCCGTCACCACGCCCACACCGACAACCCAGGCGCGGAAGGAGGCGAGTGATCGTGGCCGCACGCGCACCTCGCGCCCGCCGCGCCGCGCGCGGTGAACCCTGCCCGGTGGACTGGGGCGACTACGCCGCCGACGTGCACCGCTGGGAACTCATCACCGGCCGTCCTGCGCCGTACCCGACCCAGCCCGGGCGACACGGACGTCCCGTCCTCGCGCCGCCGTTCGTCGAATGGCTGATGGGCCTGCCCCCTGGCTGGGCCACCGCCGAACACCTCGACCTGCCCCGCACCGCGCAGCTGCGCGCCCTGGGCAACGGCGTCATGCCCCAGCAAGCCGCGCACGCCCTGCGCCTCCTGCTGGACGACCTGACCCACCTGCACCGTCCACGCTGCCACCCGCCGGCCAGCACCCCACGGGACACCACTTCCCGCGCGAGCCGACCGGCCCCGGCGCGCGGCGGCTCGACGCGACCGCCCGGTGCCGCCCGAACCTCGACCGCTGCGCGCGGCCGTCGCAGCGGTACCCGCTCGCGCCGCTGAACTCGTGGCGCTCCGGGGTGCGAGGCCACCACCGATCCCGCCCCGGAGCGCCACGCTCCACCCACCGCCCAGGTTCTCTCTGCCCGACTTGCCGAAGGGGCCCTTCGCCATGCCCACCCACAGCAGGACCCGCCACCTCGCAACCCGTGTGCGCCGCCAGGCCCGTACAGGCCGCCTCTGGCTGCGGTACCGGCGGCCACCGCACCGGGCACTCACCCGCCACGCGTCCCTCCGTGTCCAACCTGTCCAGCATCCGGTGACGCGGCGGTCGGCCGAGGCGATCGCCGTCCTGATCCGCGCGGGCTGGAACGTGCACCACCCGCCGTACGGCTACACCACGATGACCGTGGGCGGGGCACACAGCCGGCGCGGAACTCCCCGCACCCGCCTGACCCCGGACCCGCGCCGCGCCCCGGTGGTGCAGAACATCTTCTACTGGCGTGCGGTCACCGGCCTCTCGGTCGAGCACATCACCGCCCGCCTCGACGCCGATCCCGACCGCTACCCACCGCCCGGAATCCACACCGCCTGGCCGCCCGCAGCGGTGATCGCGGTCCTGACCAACATCAAGTACACCGGCTACCAGGCCACCGGCGCCCGCGACGAGCACGGCGCCTTCCGCCCCGTCGAGCAGTGGGCGCTCTCCGACCAGCCCGCGCACCGCGCCCTGATTACTCCCGCCCTGTTCTGGGCAGCCCAGGATCCCGTGACCAGTGTGCGGCAGATTCCGCATCACCTTGTACGCGATGGACATCGTGGCGGCGGGCCGACAACCGAGAACGCAGATGCCGGTTGCTCTCGGAGGGAACTGACGTGATCGAACGGGGGATCCCGTTGCCAGCCCGCGTTGGTGACCACCAGCGAAGCCACCAGGCCCATGACGTCTCGGTCGGCCGGAGCGTCCAGTCGCCGAGTGCGCAGCTGCTCTACACACCGGCGCAAGCGGCCGAGCTTCTCGCGATAGGGGAGTCGTGGTTACGGCGTAAGGCGGGGACACGGGCGATCCCGTGCACCTACGTCGGTAAGCATTTGCGGTTCGCCCACGCCGATCTGGAACAGATCGTCGCCGCAGGACATCGCCCCGGCGGGACCTATCCACGACGCAGCGGCGCACGATCGCGTCGTACACATCGAAACGCCGCGCGATGACGAACGAGGATCTTCCCTTCCCCTACGAGGCTCTCTACGGCCCGTGCTTGCTCTCTGTCTGTAGTGGAGCGTCCATGGACGTCGTCCTATCCGTGACCCCCACACCCCAGCGAAGGAGTTCATGATGCCGTGGGTTGAACCAAGCGGTCAGGGGAGCTGGCGTGTGCGGTTCCGCCGTGAAGACGGGTCGGTCGCGTCGCTTCCTGGTTTCGCTTCGGAGGCCGACGCGAACGACCACATCGACGAGATGACCGTGAGTCAGCGCAAAGGGACCTGGATCGATCCGCTCGCCGGCCAGACCACGGTCGCGGAGTACGCACCGAATTGGCTGGCCTCGCTCGACATCGACCAGCGGACCGAGGAGAACTACCGAGGTTTCATCAACAAGCACATCGTCCCGAAGTGGGGAGCGACAGCGCTGGACGCGGTCACCAACCTCGCGGTCCGGGGATGGGAGAAGACGCTGCGGTCGGCGAAGCTCGCCAAGACCACGGTCGACAGCATCATCAAGTGCTTCTCCCTCATGCTGTCCGACGCGGTGGGCGAGTTCATCGGCGCGAACCCGATCCAGCCACGCCGCCGGGGCCGCCGCCGACGGGCGCACAAACGTACGCCCCGGAAGGTGTGGGCCGAACCCGGGGAGGTGCTGGGTGTGGCCGACCAGGTTGCGCTGAAGTATGGGCCAGGGGGAGCCGTGCTGGTGGTGGCAGCGGCGTGGACGGGGGCACGCTGGGGCGAGCTCGTCGGGCTGCAGCGGCACAACCTCCACCTGTTCGACGACGACACAGGCTTCATGGTCGTTGATCCCGACGTCGGTGCACTGCACGAGCCGAACAAGGGTGGCCTGTATCTGGGGCCGCCGAAGACCGAGGAGTCGGCCCGTGAGATCACCCTGCCACCGTTCCTGGTCGTCATGCTCAGAGCACACCTGCTGACCCACACGCACCCGCATGTGTTCGTCACCCAGCAAAAGGAGTTGCACCGGCGCAGCAACTTCTCCCGTCGGGCGTTCCGCCCGGCGGCCGACGGCAACGCCCGCATCCAGAACCCCTTGATCCGGCTGCAACCGATCAAGCCGGGTTTGACCTTCCACGGTCTGCGGCACAGCCACAAGACCTGGATGATTGACGACGGCATCGCCGAAATCGCCCAGTCGCTACGTCTCGGCCACATCCTGGGGGACAAGGTCCGGGAAACCTACTCCCACGTCGCCGCCGCCATGGAAGCACGGCTCCTTGCCGCGCTTCAGACTCGCTGGGAGAAGGCGGTCGCTGACCGTCCAGTTCATGCAACGCGTACTCGCTGGCGCGAACTCGCAGGGGCAGCCTGATCGCGCCGGACGAACTGCCACCCGGGGACCGTCCCACTCTTCAAGAGTTCGATCTACGAACGCCCGCGGGCGTCCAATGGAAGGGCTCCTTGGACAAGGCTCGGCAGGAGGACGCGGCTCATCGGGGTGGGTCGCCATGGGCTGGCTCCCACTTCGCGTGCCCCGGTGGCTGGCGCTCATGGCGTGGCCTCTTCCATCTCCGGAGGTTGTGGGGGACGTTTGACGATCAGCTTCCACAACTCGAGCCGGTGTTCAGAGTCCTGCGGGATCGTGCCCTGAACGACGATCGCCACCAGGGTGCAGAACATCCCGCTGAGGAAGATCGCCAGTGCGAGCCAAGGGCTGCCGGACCACGCGACCACGCCGCCGGAACCGACGCCCGAGCCGAGGAAGCCCAAACCGACGGTCAGGGCCTGGGTGCGAGCCCTTCGGTTCGGTGCGTTGTCGCGTTCGGTGGTGGTCATGCGGCATCGACCCGCTTGGCGCAGGGCTTATCCGACTCCGGTGGTGTGCTCAATCCAGTGTGACCAAGCGTTGTACGCGACGCCGCAGTCGGCGCATGTGGCCCTCGATGGCTCGTTGCTCAGTCCGTCGAGTAGCGGGCTCATTTCGGCGTCGGTCAGGTCGTGAAGGATCAGCATGCAGATTGCTCAGGCTTCGGGCTTCGCGCACCGCATGATCGTGCGGAGAGTGTCGGTGATGTACGCCTGGGTGGCCGGATCGAGTTCTGTCGGCGCTGTCCAACTGCTGAGCAGGTATTCTGCCGGCAGGGTGTCTGCCGCGGCCAAGCCAGCCGGAGCGCTCCTTCGCTCAAGACCGGACAACGCTGTGAAAGACGCGGATGCAGCACTCGACGAAGTACGTCGCGATCGAACCTTTCTCGGGATCCCAGCCGCCTCCCAGCAGCGCGTGCTTGCGGAAGTAGGGAATCGCCCGACGGAGGGTGTCCACGGTCAAGGCGTCGCGCTCCTCAATCGACGCTGCAGGATGCGGCGCTGCTCCTCGGTCATAGAGATCGGCACGTTGCTCGAGGCGACAACGCGATGATCTGTCCGTATGGCGTCCTTCAGGACTTTGAACCCGTAGACCCAGAGCTCGTCCTCGACCTGCCGTAGTTGCTGCGCGGACCAATCATCGGGTTTCTCTGGCAACCCGTCGATCTCGCCCGGCCGGCGGACAGGGGGCGGCTCACTCGGGTCCAACGCTTGGTCTGCTGTCTTGAGCACAACACCCCTCCCGTCCGGATCTACTCACGCCTCGTTTTAAACGCGGCTCCTTCCTCGGTTCTTGAGACTTGTAAGCAAGCCAGCCCATGCGATGTGATGTGGGTCACTCTATTGTCCTTGGCTGGTCACCGGCATGGGTCGGCGAACACCTGAACGTCGACCACACCACCGTGCTGACCAAACTCCGCGAACGCGGCATCCAGACCCGCGACACCCATGGACGACCACGACCTTAAACAACCGCTGATCCAGAGGACCGTCACTACGAATCAGGAGACCTCATCTTCGATCAATCCGTACGGAGGCTGGTCGGCTCGCCGAGAGAATCGAACGACGATGTCGTTCTCGACCGACGCAGGCGGTGCGTTGTCCACGACGAGGATCTGTGCACCTTCCCCTGGACCTGCCAGCCAGTCGTGAAGGTGCTTGTAGAAGTCTGCGACGGCCACGCTGTCGGCGAAATCGGCGTCGCGGTCGCCACCTTGGCCGAGGTTCTTTTGTGGGCTGTCGATCATGAGGAAGCCAGGGTGAGAGCTGCCGGTTTCCCAGGCGATCTCGAAGATGGCCAGGATCCATGCCAGGGAGATGAGCGTCCGCCCGCCCGACGAGGCGTGGGCGTAGCCGACACCGCGCATATGCGGTACGAGATTGGTGTCGACAAATGCCTGTTCTAGCTTGGGGTACCGCCACGATGTGAGGATCGCGGCGTACCTCTCGCTGATGCGGTGGATGACGTCGTTGCGATCGGGTTGCATCGTGGCTTGTTCCAACTCGCCACGGACGGCCTTGAGGGAGGCTTCCAGTCGTGTGACCGCCGCGCCGCGGCGGTCGAGGCTGTCGAACATCTTGATGGCGGTGCGTGCTCGTTCCAGGGTCGCGGCGGCGGTTTGTCGGTGCTGCATGAGGTCGTCACGCTGGCTGAGGAACGGGCTGACAGCCTCGTTGGTCGCGGAGTCGACCGCACGAGCGAGTTCGGCTTCTTCGGTCTCGGCTTCTTCAGCCGCGACCCGTAGCCGGCCTAGTTCCGCATCGAGTTCCTCGACATACTGGGTAATCTCCGCCAGACGTGCTTTGGTCGCCCTCAGTTCCGATGAGACGTCGAACTTGGCCTCCGTCATGAACCCATCAGAGCCCGCAGTTGTAGCCGGGCTGCTGCCGTTTCGGGTTTCGCCAGCCGGCTTCTGGTTGGCTGCTGGGGCGGTGATCTCGGAGGCGCAGAGCGTGCACTGGCCGTCGGCGATGTGTGGTGCTTCCCGAAGGGTAGTCAGGCACGCCGGGCACACCTTCACTTGGAGTGGGTCGAAGAGCATTCGCGCTTCGGCAAGCATCGTCAACTTGGTGATGTCATCTGCGTATTGGGCTCGCAGAGGAACGAATCTCCGCAGCTGCGTCTCCCGGTCTCGAAGCAGGGCAGCGGTCTGTTGCGCGCGGCGCGATGCGTCGCGGTGCCGAGTGCGCAATTCGGTGGCGAAAGTCGACGCCGCGCGTACCTGACTGTCCAGATCGCCCAGAAAACGTTCTGTCTCGGCCGATGTCCTCTCCGCTTCGCCGCGTATGAGTTCGACCTCGATGCGCGTTCCCAACTCCTGCTCGTCGATGAAGGCTTCAGTAGTGGTGTAATCGCTGCGTGCTCGGCTAAGCCTTGTCTCCAACTCCTTGATGCGGCTCCCGAGTTCGACGGCTTTATCGTCGTGGACTCCGAACACGACATCTACGACCTGCCGGAGCTTGAGCTTCTTCATGTGCGCGCTCTCGAATAAGAGATTCTTGTCGTCGAGGCGCTCGTTGGGCATGAAGCACAGCCACTGCAACTCACGGAAGCTCAGAGGGTCTGTTCCTGACTCTGCCTGTGTCGGCGCTTCCTTCAGCTCGACACCTTCGAGGCCGCAGTATGAGAGCAGCAGACTGGACAGACTCGCCGGGTCGCCAGCGGGCCTGATCGGATGCTTTTCGATCGGCGGTATTTCGATCTCGCCGAGCCGTCCTGTGCGGACGAACGCAGCTGTCGACGGTTCGCCCACGGCACGCTCGATCACGTGCGGTTGCCCGCTAAGTTCCACTTCAAGCAAGGCCGACCGGACCTTGCGCAGGATTTCGGGATGTTGTGGGTGATTGCTGGCACCCAAGCAATAGGCGATGAATTCCAGCACGGATGACTTGCCTGTACTGAACGCCCCCGCAATGACTGACACCGACCGGGCGACGTCACTCTTGCTGATGCGGAAGTCGACTTCGTAGTCCCGATCGACGCCTTTGAGACGAAGGCGGAGTACACGGATTCCCTGCCGCAAACTCGCTGCCTGTTTGATGTCCGAGGCCGAGTCGGCTTGGTCCTTAATGGACATGGCTCGCGGGGCTCCGGCGGCGGCGGGCTCTTTTGGGTCGCTCATGTGAGTTGTCCGTCAGTCGGCGGTGACGTCGCTGTGTTCGTGAACCACGGCGCATCTGTGTCGTCGTGCAGGAGGTCGACGGCGTCAAGGAGGTCGAGCGCCTCGGGGCGTGGCGTGTAGCGTCCTACTGTGGTCCACGTACGGACAGCTTCGCGTAGACGCTTGTCGGTCAGGCGCGATAGGCGGCGGATCAGAATCTCCGCCGACAAGCGATAGGAACGTGCGTATACCGCAGTGAACCTTCCGGCGAGGTCCAGGCCGGCCGGGGTGACCGCGTAGAGAACACTCTTGTTGACGGTGGGGGAAACCAAGTCGTAGGCGACTAGTAGCGCCAAGTCATGCTGAAGTCGTTCTCGCCGGGTGGTAAAGCGGTGCGCCGGGCTGGCGTAGCTCAACGCACGACCATCGAAGCCAGCCATCAACAGCCGTTTACGATCGGAGTCGTCCTCGTCCGTGAGTACCAGCAGTGGGTTGGCGACCAGGAAGTCGTAGCAACCGAGCCGCTCAAGTGAGACGCCAGGCTGCCGCTGACGCTGCAATGACGCGAGCAAGAGCAGTAGTTGAGCGAGACGAAAGACGACGTCGTCCTCCGGAACGACGACCAGTGAGGGGCGGCTCGCATCTGAACTGAGAAGGTGAGGGACGGTCATGACGGGCTCGCTGGCGGCGGTCCGTCGAGTGCGACGGCGGCAGTGGTGTCTTGTGATTGTTCTCCGTCGCCCCGTACGTGCTCGTCGGCGATCTGGCGCCAGTGCCGTACCCAACCTGCCCGGCGGTTGTCGACAACACGATGCATCAGCCCACAGGTGTGCACAGGACCGCAGGGAAGGCCACTGCTCAAAGTTGTGTGCTGGGCACGGATCTCGCTCATGACGGATTTGTGCAAGCCAGCCAGTCGAGCGCCCTCGTCGGTTTGGCAAGCCTCGTTGAAATGATCTTCCCAGACCCCGTGAATGGTTGCGTCGGCCGAGGACAGCGCGGCGACCTCGGCGGGAACGCCTTTGTCCACGATCTCGCGCGCCAGGAGTTCGGCGTTGAAGAACTGCTGCTTGGACGACGTGACCTCGACATGCCCAGCTTCCCGCAATTGTCGGACGAATAAAGCTGTCTCCAGCCGCTCGGCGTCTTCGTCGGCGAGGCCAACGACGGAGGTTTCCGGCCGTGTCGCCTGGGCGGGCTCGTAGTAGTGTCGACGCACCGTCTCCGCATCGGGAGAGATCAGCAAGCTGCGCAGTTCTGTCTCATCCCAAAGGTCGATCACGAACCCGAAATCGCGTTCCTTCTTCCGCTTCCAGGTGCTCCACCACTTCGTTGTGGGACCATCCATGCTTGACGGAACGCAAAGGATCCACTGCGTGAGAGCGAAGCCCTCCTTTGCGGCGTTTGCGACCACCGAGTCGAAGGACTCCCGGATTTGCGCTTGGTGGCTTTTGCTGACCTCCGGCATGAAGTACTTGGACTGCCAGACGGTCACGGAACCTCCGAGGTCCCCAACGAACACGTCGATGCCCCAGTCGCCGGGATTCGCCGCGACCATCTTGACCACACCAGGGCGGACAGCTCGGACCAGTTGGCCGATCATCTCTTCGAAATCCTGCCGGGCACCCTGCGCATTGGCTCGCGCTTGATGCGCCGCGAAGTTGATGCGTGCCTCGCCGACGGGTACTCCTGCTGGCAACGGGGCCACCGCGACAGCGTCTTGCGACATCGGCGGCCACCTCCAACTGGTCGAGGACGACCCGACAACGACTCGACCGAGTTCGCGCCGTGCCGTTTAGCGCATCGGGTGATCGGCGCACCACGTTACCGTTGATCACTCCATGCGAGCGCTCGACTGAGGTCGCGTGACCCGATTGTGCTCGAACAGGGCATGGGTGTTTTCGCAGCCAGTACCGGAGCGGCAGCTCCGGTCAGGTTGACGGGAAGATGGCAGCTACGTCGTCAGCGGTGACGAGCCGGCCGCGAGAGGGCGCGAGCAGCTTGCCCAGCCAGCCGTCCTCTTGCGGCAGGAGCGCCTCGATCCGGGTGCGGGCTTCACCTCGTGCTTCGGCGTTGTTGTCGCCGCACAGCGCGTCGTACTGACGGAGCCGGTCAGCCAGCATGTCGTAGACCCGCACAGCTGCCCCGTGGTTGACCAGCACGATCTTGTCGTGGGCCGCTTCGGCGGCGTCGGCCTTGGTGGTGGTGGCCGGGGTGAGTAGACAGCCGAATACGCGGGTCTTCGCCGAGCGCCTGGTCTCGACCTCGATCTGCCCGAGTAGTTGGTTCACGTCGCTGCGGATGAGCGGCTTGGGCTCGCCCTTCGGGACGGTCTTGACCTCCCAGACGCGGCGCTCGGCGCGCTTGACGGTGGACCAGGTCCAGCGACAGTCTGTGGCGCTCTGTTCGGTTCTGGGTGGGCGTTCGCCGCTGGCGCCCACGAGGCGAGCCAGCCTGGTCAGTCCTTCGCACTGCTGGTCGTGGCTACCGGTGAGCAGCGCTCGTCCCTCGGAGAGGACACGGTCGAGCCGTGCACCGGCTTCGCGGCGCCACTCATCCCACGCGAGGAAGAACCGGTCGGTGTCGTCGGCAGTCTGTTCGTAGCCTTCGAGGTCGGCGACGGTGCGAGACAGTCGGCGGAACCAAGTGGTGCGGGGGCCGCCGGCAGTGGCATCCTCCAGTGCCTTGCGGGCGGCGGCTAGGTCTTGGGCGCGTCCTCGGTCGAAGTGGGCGTGTGCTTCAACGTATCGCCAGAACGCAGCGTGTTCGGTTTCCCCGGCCGTGGCAAGTTGAACGGCTGCTTCGCTGGCCTTCTTGGCTGCTCCGCCATGGTCGCCGAGCCAGAGGTCTGTCGCTGCGGAGACCTCGGCGTCAGCGCTGGAGACGTCGCTGCTTCCGCTGATGTTGCGGCCTGGCCGCACCTTGCGACGTGGGCTCGCTGGGGCTGCGGTTCCGCCGGATTCAGGGGTTTGCGTGGCCGGTTGCCAGAAGGTGGCGCAAGCCCGAAGGGTGCCATCCCAGCCTTGGTCGTAGATCTCGAGCGCGGCGCGGATGGTGGGTTCTGTGCCTGCGGGGATCGACTTGCGGACGGCCGGGTCGGCGAGTATCTGGGCGAAGCTGGGGTCCAGCCCGAGGTAGAGGGAGCGATCGGTCGATTCGCGGTTGGCGCGGCCGAGTGCCTGGGTGACTCGTTGGCCGACGCGGTGGCGCATGAAGCTGGCGTCGCCGAGGTAGGCGACGACGAAGCGCTCGAACTCGCTGCTAGCTTGTGGGACGGTGGTGATGATGACCAGCTTGCACAGGTCGCCTGCGAGGTCGAGTCCGTCGTAGCGGCCGGCGGTGATCAGGTGTCCGCTGGCGACTCGGCTCCAGGTGTCAACCATCGAGTCGTCCCCGGGACGGAGACGGTAGACCTGCTGCCCGTAGGCAGCGAGGGTCTCCTGGAGGGTGTCGGCTTCGGCGTGGCTGGCGCACAACCAGGCGGCTCGCCCACCTGCCGCCTGGGCTTGGGCAAGCGCCCACCCGAGAACGTTCTGGTCAAAGGGGTGCTCAGCACTAGGGTTGAGCACCATTAGCCGCTCGCCCGTCGCGCCAGGCGGCAGCGGAGCAGCGGTGGTCAAGCGGGTGACTGGCCCGCCCCCGACTCGGCGCTGGAGGTCGTCCATCGAGCCGAGGGTGGCCGATAGGTAGACCCGTTGCTTGGCGCGGCTGTACTGGGTGTTGAGCGCGGTCGGCGGGTGGTAGGGGCGGATCTCGATGCCGGAGGGGCCGATGAGCACGCCGCACTGGGTGAGGTGGTCGCGAACAGTGGGCCAGACATATCTCATCTCGTCCTTGAGCTCTCGGTTCGTGACGAGAGGCGATGCCGCGATGGCGTCGTGCGCCTGGCTCGCGATCGCGGCCCAGTCGCTGAATGACAGCAGTTCGGGTGGCGTACCGGGCCTGGCAGTGCCGTCGAGCATCGCGCGCAGACCGGGGTAGGCGTCGGTGTGCGCCACAACCAACTCGCAGATCGTCTGGTAGAGCTGGCGTGCGGGGCCGAGCTTGTCGGGGATGCGCAGGGTCTGCAGCCCGCTGAGCGGCTGCTCGGCGAGGTGGGCATCGTCGAAGACGACCAGGTCGGCGGCCCCGACCTTTGGGTCGCTGTTGAAGTAGACCCAGTAGTTCATCACGCCGACGGCCTGGGCTTGGTGATAGTCGTCCAGCTTCGCGCCGCCGTAGTCTTTTGCGGCGAAGCGGACGACATCCAGCCCTAGATCTTCGGCTTCTTCTTCGACCCGCTCGGCGAGTTGGCGGGTGCCGGTCAGGTAGGCCACCGACCACCCGCGGGTAAGGGCGTGATCGGCGATCAGCAAGGCCAGCAGCGTCTTGCCCTCGCCGGTGGGCATCTCGATGGCCAGATCCGCGGTGTCGAGGTGCTGGTCCGCGTACGTTGTGAGAACCTGACGCTGGCCAGGCCGAAGCTGAGTGAACCTCGCCGACCCGAAGTCAGCCAGGTTCTGTTCGAAGTCCGGCTTCGACACGTCTGTCACCGTTCGCTCCTTTACTCGCAAGGTGTGAACTCTACGGCGCAGGGTTCCGACCCGGCCGGGCTTTTCCGTTGGCGCAGTGCGTGGGCCGGCCGCCGCTTCGTTGTTCCCGGCGCAAGTCGCGACCCGGCCGTAGCCACTTTTCGATCAGCGTCTGCCGTGCCGAGCCGACCTAGCCAGCCCGAACGCGTACGACACGGCGAGCGCGCGACGGTCGTCCTGCGGCAGCTGGCCGCCAGACACGGGGCAGCCGGCGACGTGCTGCGGTAGTTATCGCGGGGTGCGCCGGGGCCGGTCCCGGTACTGCACTCTCCCCAGAAGTCGGGCGTAGTTGTCGTCGCGCGCTTGTGCGTATCTGCCTTGGCCTGCCGAGCGGTTGCCCAGCAGTGACCACGCGGTGCTCGCCGCGTCGCGAACTCCGGAGTCGCCACCGTGGCCCTGAGAGATGTCGGAAAGAAGGGCGAGGAGCGCTTCGGTCTCGTCACCGCTGAGCAGCGTGTCGGCGCCCAATGGTCCGCGGCTGGGCATTTCGCCTTCCTAGAGCTGTGACCTCAAGATCAAGGCCGGGGCGGTTCAGCGAGGCATCTCCGCCTTATCACCGGTAGGAAGTTCACCGGCTGCGGTGACTGGGCGTGCCGTCATCGGTGCCGGGCAGGGACCGCACGCCCCTTAGCTTCGCACTCTGTTGCGCCTGGTCACCGGCCCGATCCTAGATCAAGAGCGCCACCCCGACGATGACGACGAGCAGGACCAGAGCAATGACTCCGACCGCCGCGGCGGACGTAGTCAGCTGGATCGTGCGGGGTACTCGTCGAGCCGCAGCGGAAGGCGGGTTCTGCTCCGGCCGCTGCGAAGCAGCCGGCGGAAGCACGGGCCGCGGACGGGCGAACTGAGGACGAGGTCGGAACGAGTCCCATACCCAGAGGTAGTGCTCGACATCTTCGACGGGCCGCCCGGCGCGCCCACACAACACCGACAGCAGGGTGCGTAGGTGTTCCTTCTTGTCCAGCGGCGGCAGCTCCTTCCCCGCGACGTACGGCGCGAGCCCGGATTTGCTCCAGGCGTGCCTGCGGTCAAGGTCCCGCGTCGCCGCCGCAATCGCTCGCAGGCTCGTACCTGACTTGGCGGTCAGCGCCGCCATGGCGGCCATAGAGTCCGCCTCGGTGACGATGGCGGCGATGTCGCGCGGTGGAGGGACGCGCTGCCACAGCTGCTGAGCGAGCCGTTCATGCGCTGCCTGGCAGACCTCGCGGTCGTGGTCACCAGGCTGCAGCAGGTACAGCAGTTGCTCGTAGACCGACCAGGCAGCGAGTTCCGGTTTCGAGGCACGGTGGCGTTGGTGGCCAGGATCGAGGGCGAGTTCCACCTCGGTGATCGGCAGGCCCGTTTCAAAGGCCAGGAGCGTCGGCGGCCAGATCGCACCGGAGACGGGTCGCTCGCATAGCCGCGCCAAGGTCGATCGCAGCAGCTCCGCGTCTGGGCGCCACCCCGCACTGCTTCCGTTGGCCGGATTGCCCTGTGTGGGAGGGATGCTCATCGTCGTCACATCAGACCCAATGTGCTGATTGCGGACCATGAGTCCATTCGTCAGCCGGGCGAACGTGGCTGTCGACTGTGGCGGGCTGCCAGGGCGCACGTGGCTACTGAGCCGATGCCGGCCAGGGGCCAGCCGGCAATGGCTACGAGTGTGAGGGCGAAGGCGGCGAGGACGAGGATCAGTACGAGGAGACGGCGGAATCGTCGGCGGTCGCGGAGGCAGCTGTCCACGATGTGCCGCCATGACGGCGGCTCTTGGGAGCGGTTCACCGTCGTACCTCGTCCTGCGTAGTGTGATTCGCGCTGGCGAGGTACTCGGATGCGGGAATGTCGTGTACTTCCAGCGTCAGGCACGCTTTCCGGAGTCGGACTTCCGCGCGCGTCTCGCTTGATTTCGTGGCACGGGCGTCGAGGATTCCGATGACTGGGTGCGTAAGCGCTCGGGCTACATCACTTGCTGGTACCGCGCCGTAGCCACCCCACCGAAGTGTCCAGTGGTCTTCGCCGCCCCACAGCTGGGTGAAGTCGAACTCACTTTGCTCACGGAAGCGGCGTGGTATGGGGTCCCTGACCAGCCAGCCGACTGCCCAGCCTTCTTCCTCGCTTTGACATGTGAGCCGCGCTACCAAGCCGGCGAGCAGGTCCACTGTGTCCACCCGCATCGGAGGGATCGCGTCGAGGATGTTGCGTTCTTGCGCGCCCAAGGCGATGTCCCGTCGCAGGCGGCGCCACTTGGTGGGGTGGAACCACGGTGGCGTTCGCTCCTTGGGCATATCGGGGTCGTGGTAGCGCATCCGCAAGAGGGCGCCGGTGGGGAGATGCGTCAGCAACAGGGCGTCGCCGGATCCCTCCACCATCAGGGGGCGTAACCCTGGGATGCCATGGCCCGAGTCGTCGGCAGTGTCGGCGAGACATCGGACCAAGTGATCGGGTAGATGAGTGAGGATGCTGAGGTCGTTGTATTGCGGGGAGACAACGACGTCGCTCCATCCCACTCGTGAGACTCCTGAGTGTGCGATGAGCTGAGCGTCCCCGGCGATCCTGAGGCGAGGTGGCACGTCTGGTGTGTTGAGCAAAAAGGGTGCGGCGGATGCGCGGAAGAGTTTTTGGGCTGGTTGGCAGGTGTCCAGGCCCAGCGCCGGTGGCCTGATCCCAGCAGTGATCCGCGGGATTGCTCGTGCTGCAAGTGAGCGGGGCTCCTGCGTGAACTGCCTACGGGAGTCAGCGAAGCGCAGACGGGAAGTTCCAGGCATAGCGCGTCTCCTGTCGCCCAGACTCGACTGTAGACACGTGCCAGACATGCTGACGTCCCAACACCAATGAATTGCAAGGTGGGTGCCCCACACCCTCTTGCCGCCAGCGGGATCGTCTGGGTAGATCCGCTGCGGCCCCGGCTCCTTGCGTTCCGAGTACTCGATGAGAGTACATGACCTCCGCGGTCAATGGCGGGAGCCGGGCTCTGGCGGTCGTCGGCATTCATAGCGTGCCATGCCTCAAGATCAGGTGGCATCCGTCGAGAGTGACGGCCCATTCGGATGACGAACGCTGCGTGAGGTTCCCCCTGGGCGGTGGACACCGAGCTAGCAGGACTGCGGTCCTGCTGGAAGGATGTCCGTTATGCCTCCTCGTAAGCGTCGGTCGTACACGGCCGAGTACAAGATTGAGGCTGCGCATCGTGTGATCGACTCCGACCGCACGATCGCCGAGGTTGCCCGTGAGCTGGGGATCGATCCGGGGATGTTCAGTGTCTGGGTCAAAGACGAACGGCGGAGGATCGCCGCCGCCGGGGTCCACGGCGAGAAACCCCTGGAAGCTGCAGAGCAAGCCGAACTGCTGCGATTGCGCAGGCAGGTGGCCGAGCTGGAGAAGGACAACGCGTTCTTGGTAAAAGCGTCGGCGTACTTTGCCGCGATGCAGAAGAACCCGCGAGGTTCGATCTGATGGCGAAGTACGCCGGCCCCGACGAGCCCGCCGGCTCCACACCACCCGAGGGCACACGGTTCTCTGTCCTGCGCATGGCGCGGCTGCTCGGTGTCTCGACGTCCGGCTACTACGCGTACATGAAACGTTCCGCAGCAACGATGTTGACGCCCCGGCGGCAGCGCCGCGCTGATCTGGCGGTGAAGATCCTCGACGTACACACCGAGTCCGACGGTACCTACGGGTCCCCGCGGATCACCGCCGAACTACGGGCACGCGGTGAAACAGTGAACGAGAAAACCGTCGCGGCAATCATGGCCGGAATCGGGATCGAGGGCATCAGTCCCCGCACCTTCAAAGTCCGCACCACGGTGGTTGACCCGGCGGCGTCGTTTCCGCCGGATCTGGTGCGACGCAACTTCGACCAGGGCAAGCTCGACGCGGTCTGGCTGACCGACATCACCTACCTCACCTGCGGTGAGGGTGATCTGTACTTGTGCGCGATCCGCGATGGGCATTCCCGCCGCGTGCTCGGGCACATCGTCGCCGACCATATCGGTGCTGACATGGTCTGTGAGGCCATCGACGCGGCGGTGGCCTGCCGCAGCCGCGGTGTCGCCGGCACAGTGCTGCATTCCGATCGCGGTGGGGAATTCACGGCCGGGTTGACGGCGCGAGCCTGCGACCGGTACGGGTTGAAACGGTCGATGGGTGAGACCGGTATCTGCTGGGACAACAGCCCCGCGGAATCGTTCTGGTCAACGTTCAAGCACGAGTACTTTTACCGCCACACGTTCACAGTCAAGGCAGAACTTGTTGCTGCAGTTGACAAGTGGATCGGTCGGTACAACAATGAGAGGCGTCACTCGGCTATCGGGATGCTCAATCCTGTGTGCTACGAACAGTCCCTGACAGGCGCAGCGAAAGCTGCTTGAAGACCTGTCCACTGTTCGGGGGGAACCTCAGCGTGGCAGCGAGGCCCGGTACACCGATGATGGGTGCTGTCAAGCACGCGATGACGTCCTCTGGTAGCGGCCAGCCGTTCCAGCGGAGTTCCCACTTTGGCCCTTGGCCCCACAGCACAAACCTATGGCTGCGCCGATAGCTCTGGTTGTTAGGGCGAAGCAGCGGGTCGTACCACCACATTCCTATTGCCCACTTGTCAGACGGGTCGTGTGCATCGAGCCGGGTTACGAGCGCCGCAAGAATCCGCTCGATGCCCGAGGGCATTGAAGGAAGGCGAGACAGGGCTTCGTGCTCAACTGCGGCCAGCGGGATCTCGGCGCCAACGTAGTGTCTGGCGCTCCACGTTTCGCCGTATGGGCCGTGGCGCTGTACTTCGCTCAGCGGCGGAAAGTCTGGGCGGCGGGCGATTACCATCTTCGCGCCGGTGGGCAGGTGGACGAGATGGTACGTCCCGAAGTCGACGGCGGCGACTACGCGCAGCCCAGGCACCCCGTACTGGAGGTCGCCATTCCCGGGAGAGGCCAAGAGCCTGCCGACGACGTTCTCGACGGCCCCCGGCACGACACAGGCGAAGGTGTCGAACCACGGCGACACGGTCATGGTGTAGGACAGGAAAGCGGTCGCGCTGTGCTGAGTGTCGAAAGGCGTGTCGGGCACATTGGCGTTGAAGAGGTACACCGCCAGGACAGCACGGAATCGTCGTTGTTGCGGTGAGCAGCGATCGAGTCCCAGGTCGCCCCTGCCTACGCCGGCTTCCGCGCTCACCTTGTCTTCGCCGGTGTACGAACGCCGGATGTCCCTGAGCTTGCGACGCGATGATGAGGGCATGTGTGATCCATTCCGCGTTCCGGCCCGCTCATGGTCACGTTGACACGATCAGTTCCATCCCTACGCGCAAAGCGGGTGCCCCACACCCTTGACATCGCCAGCGGGGGCGCCGGAGCCCTGTCGCTCATGCCATCGCAGCCCTTCACACGCGGCCGCGTCCTCACCAGGAGGAATCGCGAGAATAGCATGCACTGGGTGTGCGACGTGCTCGTTCCGGTAAGCACTTGAGAGGCTGGCGGGCCATCTCTGCGCTGGAGCCTGATCAAGGCTGGCGGACGAGCGCCGCCGGCCCGACTGGCACCTGCGGTGACGGCACTGCGGGTGCCATGGCTTCCAAAGTGCCTTTGCGGATCCACCCGTTCGGGGGTGCCGTCGCGCCGCTTCGCCTGACCCCATTTCGCCGCCGTCCGTGCGGTGCTCCAGCTTTGCTCCAGCTACCCACCAGTAGCTGAAGTTTTTCTTGATGAAACTCAAGATTCGTCCAGACGAAAAAACCGCCCTACCTGGACCTTCAAGTCCGGCGGGCGGTGTTTCGTCACGGTGGAGCTAAGGGGACTCGAACCCCTGACCCCCTCACTGCCAGTGAGGTGCGCTACCAGCTGCGCCATAGCCCCGAGGCGAAGGTGAACTTCGCATCTCGTGTGGCCATACGTTACACCCCGTCCCCGGCCCGGCGGCAGGGGGGTGGTGATCAGGAGCCGCTAGCTCGTTCGGGCAGGTGACCTGCACGTTCATGACTTATTTTAAAGCCTGTATTGATTCTGCGTGTGGTCCCGGTTACATTTTGCTCGGTTGTGACGCCGAGGTCCCCGCCCGCTACGCCGCGTCTCCATCCCTGGGTTCAGCCTTGCCGTTTCCTGCTCAGCGAACGCCGCGACGCGGCGGAGGAGGTTCCGATGAGTCGACGGTCACGGAGAGTGGCTACGTTGCTGCTGTCCGCCTTCACCCTGGTGGTGGGGTATCTGACGGTGGTCCTGGCACCGGCGGCGCAGGCCGCGGCCGTGCCGGGGGACTGGTCCACCGTCGGCTCGGTGAACAGCGGGAAGTGCGTCGACGCGCGGGCCGCGGCCAGTGCGAACGCCACCGCGGTCCAGCAGTACTCGTGCAATCAGTCGGGCTCTCAGCAGTGGCAGTTCCAGGCGACCAGCGACGGCTACTACCGCGTGAACGCCCGGGCCAACGCCGCGCAGGCGTGGGACGTCACGAACGTTTCCACGGCCGACGGCGGCCTGGTGCAGCTCTGGGCCTACTCGAACGGGGCGAACCAGCAGTGGCTGCCCGTCCAGGAGACCTCCGGCGCCTACCACTTCGTGAACCGCAACAGCGGCAAGTGTCTTGACGTGCCCAGCGCTTCGATGGCGGACAGCGTGCAGCTTCAGCAGTACACCTGTAACGGCACCAATGCCCAATCGTTCACAATTACCCCCGTGGGTGGCACTACTCCTCCGAGCTCGGGGCAGCCGGACCTCGGGCCGAACGTCGTCGTCTTCGATCCTTCGATGGACAGCGCGGCGATCCAGAGCAAGCTGAACAGCATCTTCAGCCAGCAGGAGAAAAACCAGTTCGGCAGTCAGCGGTACGCGGTGATGTTCAAGCCGGGCACCTACTCCAACGACGTCAACGTCGGCTTCTACACGCAGGTGCTGGGCCTCGGCCTGTCGCCGGACGCGGTGACCATCAACGGCGCCGTGCACGTCGAGGCCGATTGGTTCCCGCCGCAGAACGCGACGCAGAACTTCTGGCGCGGCGCCGAGAACCTGTCGGTGAACCCGGCCGGCGGGGCCGACCGCTGGGCGGTGTCGCAGGCGGCGCCGTACCGCCGCATGCACCTGCGCGGCGACCTGGCGCTCGACGACGGCGGCTGGGCCAGCGGCGGCTGGATCTCCGACTCGAAGATCGACGGCCAGGTCCGGTCCGGCTCGCAGCAGCAGTGGATCTCGCGGGACTCGCAGTTCGGCAGCTGGAACGGGTCGAACTGGAACATGGTGTTCGTCGGCGTCAACGGCGCCCCCGCCAACACCTTCCCGTCCCCGCCGTACACCACGGTCGGGCAGGCGCCGGTGGTCCGCGAGAAGCCGTTCCTTTACATCGACGACGCCGGCAACTACCAGGTGTTCGTCCCGTCGGTGCGCACCAGCACCTCGGGCACCAGCTGGGCGAACGGCACCGCGCCGGGCAGCTCCCTGCCGATCGACCAGTTCTACATCGCCAAGCCCGGCGCGACCGCGGCCGACCTGAACGCGGCGCTGGCGGCGGGCAAGAACCTGCTGATCACGCCCGGGGTCTACCACCTGAACCAGACCCTGCACGTGACCCGGCCGGACACCGTGGTGCTCGGCCTGGGCATCGCCACCCTGGTGCCGGACAACGGCATCACCGCGATGAACGTGGACGACGTCGACGGCGCCAAGATCGCCGGCCTGCTGATCGACGCGGGCACCACCAACTCGAACACGCTCATGCAGGTCGGCGCCGCCGGCTCGAGCGCCGACCACTCGGCCGACCCGACCTCGCTGCACGACGTGTTCTTCCGCATCGGCGGCGCCGCCGTCGGCAAGGCGACCACCAGCCTGGTGGTGAACAGCAACAACGTGATCGGCGACCACATGTGGATCTGGCGCGCCGACCACGCGGCGGACAACAGCTACGTCGGCTGGAACACCAACACCGCCGACAACGGGCTGACCGTCAACGGCAACAACGTGACCATGTACGGGCTGTTCGTCGAGCACTACCAGAAGACCCAGGTCGTCTGGAACGGCAACGGCGGGCGCACGTACTTCTTCCAGAACGAGATGCCGTACGACGTGCCGGACCAGGCCGGCTGGATGAACGGGTCCACCCAGGGCTACTCCGCGTACAAGGTGGGCCCGAACGTGACCAGTCACGAGGCGTGGGGGCTGGGCAGCTACTGCTTCTTCAACACCAACCCGTCGGTCGCCAGCGCGCACGCGTTCGAGGCGCCGAACACCCCCGGGGTGCGGTTCCACGACATGGTCACGGTGTCCCTGAACCACCAGGGCACCATCACGCACGTGATCAACTCGTCGGGCGATACGACGCCGGACGGTACGAAGCCGGTCAATTTGGTGAGCTACCCGTAGCCACCTCCCCGGACAACCGGTGCACGCCGTGGTGGCGGCCGCGGCGTGCACCGGTCCCCACCCCGACGTGGACCGGAAAAAGGCGCCCTCCCACGTGACGGCGCCGTCCGGGGACCGCACGCCGTAGGCTGGGCGTGTGAGCCAGCCGATCCTGATGACCGTCGACGACGACCCCGCCGTGTCGCGCTCGGTCGCCCGTGACCTGCGTCGCCGCTACGGCAAGGACTACCGCGTCATCCGCGCCGATTCGGGGGCCGACGCCCTCGACGCGCTGCGCGAGATCAAGCTGCGCGGCGACGCCGTCGCGGCGATCCTCGCCGACTACCGTATGCCCCACATGGACGGCATCGTCTTCCTCGAGAAGGCGATGGACCTGTTCCCCAACGCCCGTCGCGCCCTGCTGACCGCCTACGCCGACACCGACGCGGCCATCCAGGCCATCAACGTCGTGGACGTCGACCACTACCTGCTCAAGCCGTGGGACCCACCGGAGGAGAAGCTCTACCCGGTCATCGACTCCCTGGTGGAGACGTGGCTCGCGGTCGGCGACCGGCCGGTCGAGGAGACCAAGCTGATCGGCCACCGCTACTCGGCGCCGTCGTTCAAGGTGCGCGACTTCCTCGCCCGCAACGCCGTGCCGTACCGCTGGTACTCGGTGGACGACGAGGAGGGCGGCCGGATCCTGAAGGCCGCCGAGGCGTGCGAGACCGACATCCCGGTGGTCGTCACGCCGGACGGCACCGTGCTCAAGCAGCCCACCGGCGGGCAGATCGCCGACGCGGTCGGTTTGTCGACCCGGCCCGCGCAGGAGTTCTACGACCTGGTCGTGGTCGGCGGCGGCCCGGCCGGCCTCGGCGCCGCGGTGTACGGCGCGTCGGAGGGCCTGCGCACGGTGCTGGTGGAGAAGAAGGCCACCGGCGGGCAGGCCGGCACCAGCTCCCGGATCGAGAACTACCTGGGCTTCCCCGACGGCGTCTCCGGCGCCCAGCTGACCGACCGTGCGCGGCGGCAGGCCCAGAAGTTCGGCGCCGAGGTGCTCACTGCCCGTGACGTGGTCGGCCTGGAGGCCCGCGGTTCGAGCCGCGTGGTGACCTTCGGCGACGGCTCGGAAATCGCCGCGCACTCGGTGATCCTCGCCAGCGGCGTCACCTACCGGGCGCTGGAGGCCGAGGGCATCGAGGAGCTGACCGGCCGCGGCGTCTACTACGGCTCGGCCGCCACGGAGGCGCCCGAGTGCAAGGCCGAGCACGTTTACATCGTCGGCGGCGCGAACTCGGCCGGCCAGGCCGCGGTGTTCTTCTCGCGCCACGCCGCGGACGTGACGATCCTGGTGCGCGGCGCCTCGCTGGAGGCGTCGATGTCGCACTACCTCATCGAGCAGCTCGCGGCGATCGACAACGTCCACGTCCGCACGCACACCACCGTCGTCAAGGCGCACGGCTCGGAGCACCTCGAATCCCTTACCCTGTGCGAAAACGGGGTGACCGAGACGGTCGAGAGCGGGCACCTGTTCGTCTTCATCGGCGCCGCGCCGCGCACCGAGTGGCTCGGCGAGGCGATCCAGCGCGACGGCCACGGCTTCGTCCGCACCGGCCCGGACCTGGTCGCCGAAGGGCGTTACCCGGCCGGCTGGTCGCTCGACCGCGACCCGCACTACCTGGAGTCGTCGGTGCCCGGCGTGTTCGTGGCCGGCGACGTCCGTTCGCAGTCGGTGAAACGCGTGGCCTCCGCCGTCGGCGAGGGGGCCATGGCGGTCACCCTGGTCCACCGTTACCTGGAGGAGCAGTGAGCACTCCCGCACTGCCGCGCGAGGAACTGCGCGGCCTGTTCCTGTTCGAGCACCTGTCCGACGAGCAGCTGGACTGGATCGAAGCGCACGCGGCCCTCGAGCGTTACGAGGGCGGCTCCGTGGTGATCCAGGAGGGCGAGCCCGCCACCTGCTTCTACATCCTGCTCGGCGGGGCGCTGCGGATGACGCGGCTGGTCAGCGGCGTCGAGGTCGAGATGAAGCGCTCCGACCAGCGCGGTTCCTATTGCGGCGCAACGCAGTTCTTCGTGCATCAGGAGACCGACCACTCGTACGGCGCTTCGGTCCACGCGGTCAGCGACGTCGAGTTCCTGACCCTGCCCGCGGCCGAGTTCGCCGTCCAGTTCCGCGGCTGGTTCCCGATGGCTGCGCACCTGCTGGAGGGCATGTACGTCGGCTGGCGCAACACCGACACGGTGATCTCCTCGCGCCGGCGGCTGCTGGCGCTCGGCGAGCTTTCGGCGGGGCTGACGCACGAGCTGAACAACCCGGCCGCGGCCGCCGTGCGCGCCACCGCTTCGCTGCGCGAGCGGGTCGCCGGGATGCGCCACAAGCTGGCTGTGCTGGCGAAGAAGGACATCGACCCGGATCTGCTGGAGCAGCTGCTCGACGTCCAGGAGCGGCTGGTCAAGCAGGTCGCCGACGCGCCGAAGCTCACCGCGATGCAGCAGTCCGACCGTGAGGACGAGATCGGCGACTGGTTCGACGAGCACGACATCGACCAGGGCTGGGACCTCGCCAGCATCTTCGTCAGCGCGGGCCTGACCGCCGACAGCCTGGACGGCGTCCTGGAGTCCGTCGGCGAGGGCCTGCTCGACGGCGCGGTGCGGTGGCTGGCGTACGCGCTCGAGACCGAGATGCTGATGGGCGAGATCGAGGACTCGACCACGCGCATCTCGGCGCTGGTCGGCGCGGCGAAGCAGTACTCGCAGATGGACCGTGCGCCACACCAGTGGATCGACGTCCACGAAGGACTCGACTCCACGCTGGTGATGATGTCCGGCAAGATCGGCCCGGGCATCCGCGTGGTCAAGGAGTACGACCACGGCATCGCCCGGGTGCCGGCGTACGCGGCCGAGCTGAACCAGGTGTGGACCAACATCATCGACAACGCGCTGGGCGCGATGGCCGGCGAGGGCACGTTGACCCTGCGCACCTGGCAGGTCGACAAGCAGGTGCGCGTCGAGATCGGCGACACCGGCCCCGGCATCCCCGAAGACGTGCGGCAGCGCATCTTCGAGCCGTTCTTCACGACCAAGGGCGTGGGCGAGGGCACCGGCCTCGGGCTCGACATCTCGTGGCGCATCGTCGTCGAGCGGCACTCCGGCGACATCAAGGTGGAATCCGCCCCCGGCGACACGCGGTTCGAGATTTGCCTTCCGGTGGAAGAACAAGCCTCGCTCTGACCGGCTGAACCGCCCCTTCCCGTTCACGCGGGGCGGATGCCGGAGTCCGCTGTGGACAGTGTCCGGCACATCGCGGTCGCCAGCCTGCGGCATCGGGACCAGGACTGAAACCTCGGGTCAGCGGAGGAGTTCGCCGCCGCCGGTGAGTCCGTTTCTCAGGGTGCTGGTGGCCGCGGTGAGCGCGGTGGTGGCGGTGGCCCAGTCGACGCTGTCGTCCCAGGTGGCCATGACCGCGAGGGCGAAGGTCCGGGAGCCGTTCCGGACCAGGCCGGTGGTGTTGAGCACGCGCCGGCCCTCGCTGCTGCCCCAGCCCTGTTTCACCGCCCAGTCCGCGCCCGGGAACGCGCGCGGGATGCCGAAGTGCTGGTCGAAGCCGTCGGCAGCGTTGCGCGGGGCGTTTTCCATGGCCTCGGTGAGGAAGTCACGCTCGTCCTCGGCCAGCTCCGCGGTGATGTGGCGGTAGACCGTGATCACGTCCGCGGGCGACATCCGGGTGGAGCCCCATTGGCCGGAGTCGGCCGGAGGCGAGGTGCGCGTGAGCCCCAGCTTTCTGGCCTGCCGCTGGACGATCGCCGGCCCGCCGTCCTGCAACCACAGGCGGCTGGCGATGTGGTCGTCGCTGGCCGCGAGCATGGTGTGGAGGTCCGCGGCCTCGCTGTCCTCGGGGAGCCCGGACCGGTCGATCAGGTCCAGCGCGATGAGCAGCTTGACCACGGACGCGGTCGGCTGCGGCTGGTCGGCCTTCCAGCTCAGCTGCACCGCGCACTGGTCCAGGTCAACGACCTCGAGTTCGAGGCGGGGATCGTTTCCCTTGCTCAGCAACGCTTTCCTGGCTTCGGCGATGACGCTTGCCTGCGTGTCCTCGGCCTCGGCCGGATCCTGGCTGCACGCGGCGGTCCAGCGACTGCTGTCGGACCCGCTGTTCAGGGCGATTGCGGTGACCAGGCCGATCACGACGATGAGCGCGGCGATCGCCACGCGCACCTTCAGCTGTCCGAACTGCTTCAGCAACGGGCCACCTCCGCCGGAAATGTGAGCAATCCGAAGCTATTCAGGACGGCGTCGCGGGGGATCGACCGATGAGCCGGTGGATTCCGGCCAGGCGGCGGGCAACCTTTCCGGAGCGGGCGCTTTTATCGGCCGGATGGCCGATCCCCGGTGGTTTCGGCGCCTGCTAACCGGATCGGAGCCGGGACACTGCGGTCAGCTCGGCTCTGCTCAGGCCACAGCTAGGCCCGATCGTGTGACTGACATTCGAACTCTTGTTCGAGTACCGTTGATCAGGTGGAAAGGTTCCACAGCCGGGGAGGGTCAGGAACGTGTACCGAGTCGAGGCAGGGTCAAGGTCAGGGCTGCGGTGGTCAGCCAGCTCAGCAGATCACCGAGGGGGATGCGGGCCAGCCGTTCGGGCCACTCGTCCGCCACGGTGTCCAGCACCAGTTCGCCCTCCGCGGCGCGGACGCCGGTCAGCCGCAACCCTTTCGGCAGCTCCGGCAGCGGGAGCACGATCGGCCGGATCCGTTTCGGCGCACGGAACTTCCACCGTCCGATGTGGAGGGTGGCCGGTGTCAGCACCACGGCTTCCGGCTCCACGGTGGGCTCCAGGGTCAGGTGTCCCCACCCGGGCCGCCGGGTCGAGCGCAACCGCAGCCCGTCGTGGTGCGGGGTGGCGACGATCCCGGGGCGCAGCGCGGCCACCCGCTCCCGGACCACCTCACCGTCGACGAAGATCTCCAGCCCCACCTCGGCCGGAATCACCGACGGCGTGGGCAGGCTGCGCACCCGCACGTCCTTCGCCAGCACGACCACCCGGCGCAAGGGGATCCGGCCGGCCGCGGCGGCGCCTGATGCACCCGGGTCCGGTCGCGAGCTTGCCGCGGGGTCGGACGGTGCATCGGCGCCACTACCGCCGGTGTCCGAGCCATCGGAGACCTTGGGCGCGTCAGTGGAGTGCGGGTCGCGTTCGGGCCAGGTGATGTTTTCGGCCACGATGCGGACGTCGCCGATGCGGCCGGTCGCCAGGCGCAGGGAGTCGGCGGGGTAGTCGAGTTCGGTGAGGGTGAGGGCCAGGTCGGCGCCGTCCACCTTGGTGGTCAGGCGCCGGCCGAGGAGTTGTTCGGTGACCGTGCGGGCGAGCGCGGCCGGCACGTCCGGCACGAGGGAGCGCCCGGCGGCGGCCAGGCCCGCCAGCTCCGCCCACGGCACCAAGTTCTCGAACGGCAAACCCTCGAAGGGCAAGCCGCCGAATCTTCGGCCTTCGGTCATCCGGCCATCGTATGGCGGACAGCGCGCGTTCGCTGTCGGCTGTGTTGTTCGCCGCGTCGGGGTTTACCGCGCGGTTTCACGCAAGATCAGCGAAAAGGGGAGCGGTTTCCCGCCGGAAATGCGGCTCCCCGGCCAGGGCGAGCCCACGGCCGGGGAGACATCAAGACCACCGTCACCGGCCGACGATGCGGGCGATGATGCCGGTGATCACCAGCCAGAACACCGCGGCCAGACCGTAGTTGAGGATCACGGCCAGGTCGGCGTTGCCCACCGGGAACAGGCCCGGCCAGAACAACGCGAGGGGATCCGCCAATGATCGGATGAAAACGAAGAAGCCGTTCGCCGCGTTGGCGCCGGCGAGCAGCATCACCATGTACAGCACCTCGATGAACGCGAAGAGCGCGCCGATTCCGGTGATCACTCGAGCAGCACTGGTGTGGGTTGTGGTGGAGCCTCGCCATCTGGACATGCCGGTGAAATTCCACTTCGAGACGGCGCTGAAACGCGTCACCCGGCAAGTTGCGCCGATTGGCGGGGTGTTTTGCTCTGCGTCCCCCGTGATGTCGCTCTGCGCAACCTCCCGGCGACTAGGCTGGGCCGGTGCCCGAAGCCACCCAGGAACCAGCTCAGCCCGCGGACCAGCCGACCGAAGCGGCTCCGGAGGAGGAACGGACCTTCCGGCGCGAGGACTGGTACGGCGAGGAGTTCATCGGCCGGCGGTTCGTGCGGTGCGAGTTCCACGAGATCGACCTCACGGAGTCCGTCACGCGCGGTGCGACGTTCACCGACTGTGTGTTCGGCAACGTGCGGTTCAACGCCTCGAAGCACTTCCAGTCGGCGTTCACCGGGTGCAGTTTCAAGCGCTGCAACCTGTTCGACGCCGAGTTCACCGGGTGCAAGCTGGTCGGCAGCCGGTTCGAGGAGTGCTCGATGCGGCCGTTGCGGGTGAGCGGGGGCGACTGGTCGTTCGTCGGGCTGGTGCGGGCCGATCTGCGCGGCGTGACGTTCGAGCGGGTGCGCATGCGGGAGGCCGACCTCGCCTGGGCGGACGGCACCGACGCCGTTTTCTCCGACGTCGACCTTTCGGGCGCGGACCTGGGCAACGTCAAGTTCGCCGGCGCCGAGCTGCGCGGCAGCGACCTCTCGACGCTCGATCCGACGCAGGCCGAGCTGACCGGGGCGATCGTCTCACCGGAACAGGCGACGGTGCTCGTGACTTCGCTCGGCCTGCACGTGCGCGGGTAGGCTTTCCGGCGAGGGCAAGGGAAAGGAGCACCGGATGGGCGTCGTCACGCCGGGGTTCACCGGCCGCGCGCACAGCGGTGACCCGCGCCTGCCGCCGGGGCAGTACCTCGCCCGGGACTTCCCGGTGCTGTCCGCCGGCCCGACCCCGCGGGTCCGCACGGACGACTGGGAGTTCACCGTCGTCACGGAAAGCGGCGAGAAACGGGCGTGGTCCTGGCGGGAGCTGCTCGCGCTGCCGAGTGAGAAGTTCACTGTGGACATCCACTGTGTCACGCAGTGGTCCAAACTCGACACCCGCTGGCGCGGCGTCCGGGTGGAGACGCTGATCGGCGACCTCACCACGTCCGCCGATTACGTGATGGCCCGCTCCTACGGCGGCTACACCACCAACCTGCCCCTGGCCGACCTGCTCGACGGCCAGGCCTGGGTCGCCTACGAGTACAACGGCAAACCGCTGACGCCCGAGCACGGCGGGCCCGCCCGGCTGCTGGTGCCGCACCTGTACTTCTGGAAGTCGGCGAAGTGGGTGCGCGGGCTGCAGCTCACCACCAAGGACGACCCGGGCTTCTGGGAGACCGCGGGCTATCACGACTACGGAGACCCATGGCGGGAACAGCGGTATCAGGGCGATTAGCGTGGCGCGTCGCCCGCCTCGCCGAGGCCCGGGTGGAGACGCCGACGGCGCGCACGCTCGTCTTCGACATCCCCGGCTGGCCGGGCCACCTCGCGGGCCAGCACGTGGACGTCCGGCTCACCGCCGCGGACGGGTACACCGCGCAGCGCAGCTATTCCCTCGCCGCGCCGGCGGACGGCGACCGGGTGGAGCTGACGGTCCAGCGGGTCCCCGACGGTGAGGTCTCCGAACACCTCACCGGCCGGTACGCGGTCGGCGACCCGGTGGAGATCCGCGGCCCGGTCGGCGGCTGGTTCGTGTGGCGCCCCGCCGACCCGGCGCCCGTGCTGCTGGTCGCGGGCGGCTCCGGCATCGTCCCGCTGATGGCGATGATCCGCGCCCGCCGCGCGGCGGGTAGCAAGGCGCTGTTCCGGCTGGTCTATTCCTTGCGCACACCGGCCGAGCGGTACTACGCCGAGGAACTCCGCCGCCCGGTCGCGGGACTGGACGTCACGTACGTCTACACGCGCGAGCTGCCCGAGGGACAACCCGGCATTCCGCGCCGGATCGGCGTCGCCACGCTCAACACGGCGGGCTGGCCGGCGGACTTCGGCGCGACCAGCTACGTCTGCGGCCCGACCGGTTTCGTCGAAACCGTGGCCGACATCCTGCTCGCCCTGGGCCACGACCCGCACACCATCCGCACCGAGCGCTTCGGCCCCAGCCGCGACTGAGGTTTCAGGCGAAGTCGTACACCGCGAAGTCGGTGATCCGGACGTACCCGATTCGCTGGTAGAGGGCGTTGCTGGTGCGGTTGGCCGGGTCCGTGTAGAGGACGACGTCTTTCGCGCCCGCGGCCAGCGCGGCCCGGCTCGCCTCGACGGTCACGGCGCCAGCGTAACCATGGCCCCGGAGCCGGGCCGGGGTGTAAACCGGGTCGATCCGGACCATGCCGGCGATCATCGACGTCCGGGCCGCCATGGAGACCGGGGTTCCGTCTGGGGCTTCCCAGAACGTGAAGTGCCGGTCGGCGAAGCGTGAGCTGGCCCAGGAATCGGCGTCCACGGCTGGGACTTCCCCGACGGCGGTGACGAACTCGCTGCACATACGGATGAGTTGCGCGCGGTCCGGCTCGCCGACCGCGCGTCCCCGGCCCGCTGGGCGCGGCTCCGGCGGGGTGAGCGTGCCGAGACGGTACAGGTGCAACGGCTGGGTGAGCGTCGGAGCCGCGTTCGTGCGCTGGTGCCAGGCCTCGGCGAACGCAGCGGCCGTGTCGTGCTCCGCAGTGACCCCAGCGAGAGAGCGGCCGAGCCCGGCCAGATAGGCGGCGAGGACCTCGGCCTGCCCAGCGGAGAGGGGAGTGACACTCAGCCGCGCGGACTGACGGAGGTAGAAGGTGGCGCAGACCTCGCCCCCTCGCTCCATCCAGCCGAAAACGATGGCCTCGCCTCCCGGGAGCTTTCGCAGTTTCTCGAGCACAGTCAGCGGCGTGTTGTGCAAAGCGGGCCGTGAGTGCAGGAAGCCTTCAGCGCGGACGAAGAAGTCGCCGAGGTTTTCGGTGAGATGGCAGGTTTCCGGGCGCATGCCTCATCATCGCCGATGAGCCAGGCGACCGGGGCCAGTTCAGGAAGGGTCGGGTTTGGTCAGCAGCTCGCGGAGGGTGGCGAGCAGTTCGCGGCGGTCCGCGGCGCCCAGTTTGCCGCGGATGCGCGCCATGTGGTGCTCGACGGTCTTGCCCGAGATGAAGAGCTTGCTGCCGGCCTGTTTGTAGGTCAGGCCGTCGACGACCAGGCGGGCGACTTCCAGCTCGCGTTCGCTCAACGCGCTCAGGCCGGCGCCCGCGGTGGGCTCCGGGACATGGGACTCGCGCCGGTTCGTGATGCCCTGGAACTGGCGGGCGGCTTCCAGCAGCTGCACCATCGCCTTGCGGTCGGACGTGCGGATCGCTGCCTGGCCCGCCAGGCGTGCCGCGTCCCAGCCCAGGCCGAGTTCATGCAGCTCGGCTGCGGCGGCGGAGATGGTGTCGGGCTCGAAAGTGCCGCTCAGGACGGCGAGCCAGCACGACGCCGCCCGCGCGAGAGCTGACGGGTACCGGCCGCAGTCGGCGAAACCCGCCAGCGCCGTCAGCTGCTTCTCGACGGTGGCGCGGTCCTCCAGGGTGATCGCCGCGTGCAGTTCGTGCCAGCAGAGCGAGACCGTCCACAGTGGAGGGTTGGCGAGGCGGTCGAGCATCTCGTGGGCGCGTTCGAGCTGACGGGCGAGCTTCGCGTGCGCGCCGGTGCGCGCGGCGGCGATCGCCAGCTCACCCAGCGGCAGCAGGGTGAACAGGTCGGTCTGCTGCCGCATCGACGCCTGGTACGCGCGGTCCCAGGACCGCTGCAGCCCGACGAGGTCGCTCGCCCGGCGCGCCAGCCCCAGCTCCAGCGTCGCGAAGAACAGCTCGTCCCTGGCCTCGAGCCGCCCGGACGCGGCGACGGCGTTCCGGTGCTCGTCGGCCGTGGTCAGGTTGCCGGCGGTCATCGCGACCCAGCCGAGTAACAGGCGGTGCCGCGTGGTCAGCAGGTCGCCGCCGACTTCACTGGCCAGCGCGCGTGTGAGCACGGACTCGGCGAGCCCCAGCTCACCCGCGTGCAGCCCGACGATCGACGCGAGCGCGGCCGGGCTGTCCGGCAACGGCGCGCCGCCCCCGGACGGCTCCAGCATCGCCGCCGCGCCGACCAGCGTCGACAGGCTTTCGGTGCCATGGCCCGTGACCGATTCGGCGATCCCGTCCGCCGTGCGGCTCGCCGCGCCCGCGAACAGCGTCGGCGCCATCCCGGGCGCCGTCGCCCGCAGCACTTCCCGCGCGCCGGCCAGCTCGCCCGTTCCGACGAGCGCGATCGCGGCGAACGCGTTCACCGCGCCCTGTCCCGTCCAGCGGTACCCCTCGCGCGCGGTCGGATACGTGTCCGTGGTGACGAAGTCGTCCGGCTGAGGCGGTTCGGCGGCCACGTCAGCGCTCCGGGCCGCTTCCGCAGCGCAGAGTCCCGCCCAGCGGTACAACTCCGCGCTGCGAGCCAGTTCACCGCGGTGGGCCAGGACGGTGGCGGCGATCTCGGCGCCCGCGGCGCGTGTGCCGAGGTCGGCGGCGTTCAGCATGCCGTCGCCGAGCCGCAGGGCGGTGTCGAGGTCGCCGGACAATGCGGCGGCGCGGGCCCAGCCCGTGGTCACCAGCGCGTCGCGTGTGCCGGCTTCCGAAGCGGCTTCGAAGAGGCGCGCGGCCAGCTTGGCGTCGCTCGGCAGGGCCTCGCCCGCGGCGGCGGCGAAGGCGGCGGCCGCGCTGGAACCGGAGCTTCCCGCGTCCAGCAAAGACTTCGCGAGTTCCAGCACCGGCAAACCGTTGCGCAGCTGCAGCTCCACCAGCTGCTGCAACGCGGTCAGCCGCCGGGCCGGGGGACCGTACGTGCGCACGGCCTCGGCGGCCACCGGGAGCAACGCGTCCTCGGCGTCGAGCAGGCCGGTGGCGCGGGCGCCGTCGACGACCTCCGGCAACTGGTCCGGCGAACGGTCGAGCAGCGCGCACAACAGGTCCAGGTTCCGGCCCGCGCCGGCCTCCGCGGCGATGAGGTACCGCAGCACGTCTTCGGCCAGCTCGGCCAGCTCGGCGCGGAAGTCCGCGAGCCGGCCGGTCACCACGCGCTCCACCAGCCGCGGGACCCCGCCGGTGCGGGTGTGCAGCGCGGCGGCCGTCTTCGCGTCGACGGACCGGCCGGTGAGCTGCCGGGCCAGCGCGGCCACCTCGTCGGCGGCCAGCGGCGTCAGCACGATCTGCGGCGCCTGCCGGCCGAACGTCTCGCCGAGCGTGCGCAACGCCTCCGAGCCGGCGTTCGGCCGGTGTGCCAGCACGATCGGGCCCTCGGCGGTGGTCGCGAGCGTGCTCAGTCTCGCCAGGTCCTCTTCACCGAGCTGGTCGGCGTCGTCGATGAGGGTCGCTTCGACGCCGGCCGCGCGGTAGCCGCGGTCGAGGGCGCCGAGCAGCGCGGTCTTGCCGTAGCCGCCGGGCGCGACGACAACCAGTCGCGCGGGCGTCGCGGGGGCGTCGGCCAGCTCCGCGAGGAGCCGGCGCGCGACGGGGTGGACGGCTTCGGTGCCGGTCTTCGCCAGCAGTGCGTTCAACAGTGACCTTCACCGGTGGGGGCTGCGCCGGGGTGGGCGCAGGAGCTCAGGGTGGCGGAGTGGGGCGGGGTGTTTCCCTTGTCTGCGGTGGCTTCGTGGGACGAGAGGGTGGCGATCAGGACCGACGAGCCGATCGCGAGGACCGCGGCGGTCGCGGCCAGCGGCCGCCACCGCTTGAGCAGCTTCGCGGGTCCTTCGGGCTCAGGCAGCTCAAACGGCTTGATGTCGAGCGGCGGCCGGGCGGGCCGCTCGGTCAGCTCGGGCGGGTGGTCGACACGGGGCAGCAGGGTGGTCTCGGCGGCCGGCCGCTCCCGCCGCGAGGGCGGGCTCGTCCGTTGGGCGGCGAGGCTACTCGCCCCGAAAGCCGCCGTCAGCGCGGGCTGGGGGCCGGCGAACACGGGGCAGGGCAGCCGCCCCGGCAGCGCGCCCGGGCCGGGCTCGCCGCAGAACACGATGCCCGCCAACGCATCCGGCGTGACCGAGGCGCCGTGCGCGAGCGCAAAAGCAGTGCTCACGGCGGCTGCGGGGGCGACGCCCTCGGTGCTCGTGCGCGACACCCAGCCGCTCGCGCCGGACGCCGTCGCGAGGGTGACCGTGACGCCGTCGGGGCCGAATTCGCAGACGGCCGCGGCCTGGTCGCCCGGGCCGGGCTCCGGCAGGTGCGCGTACAGCGCCGCGATCGAGCCGGGCAGCAGGGTCGCCGCCCGGAAGCCCGATTCGGCCAGTGCGCGGCGAAGCAGGTCCCGCCGGTAGTCGCCCCAGTCGCCGGGGTGGGTCACCACGAGGTGGCGGGGCGGGCCGCCGAACTGCGCGGCCGCGTGCTCCGCGATGCCCTCGATCAGCACGGTGGTCAGCGATTCCGGCGAGAACGCGTCCGCCTCGATCAGCATCGGCACGTCGTCGCCGATCCGCCGGTGGAAGCCGGTGAGCAGGCGCGACGGCACCGCGGCCCCGGCGCGCGCGGCGGCGTCGCCGGTCAGCAGGTAGCCCTCGTCGTCGAGGAACAGGGCGGTCGCGGCGGCGGGCGTCTGCTCGCCCAGCCACAGCGGTTCGGGCACCTCCCAGCCGTCTCCTCGCCGGAGACGGGTGGCGGCGTGGGTCCGGGCGTGGGCGACATCGATGCCGAGCACGTAGGGCAACGCCGCTTCCTCCCTTCGTTGGACAGGGGGGCCGCCAACCGGCCTAAGGGGACCACTAGGGGTAGTCCATCCTCACCCGTAAGGGTCATTCGAGCAAGCCGGGCGGTGGGATTCGGCCCAACATCGGCTCGCTCGAACGAGCCCCTAACCCCCTAACGATCTCATATCGACTCCCTAACGGCTGAGCGAGTCGCGACTGGGAGTAAACCCCGATGTAGGCGGGGGTCCGGTGTCCCTACCTTGAGCGCCACCCAGACCGGAGACGGTCGGGTCAATCCCCCGTACAGACGAACAATCTGGAGATCTCCCCATGGATCCGGTGCAGACCCTGCACGATTTCACGCTCAACCTGCTCGGCGACCCCACCGCGCTCGCGTCGTTCGGCCAGGACCCGCAGGCCGCGCTGGCCGCCGCCGGCCTCGGTGACATCAGTGCCGCCGACGTGCACGAGGTCATGCCGCTCGTGCTCGACTACGTGCCGGTCGACAACCTGGCCGCGCTCGGCAACCTGCCGCAGGCGGGCGACCTCACCGGGGCCCTGTCCGACGGCCCGCAGGGCGCGATCGAGCAGCTCCAGGCGCTGACCGCGTCCTTCGGCCTGCCCGCCGTCGACGTTCCGTCGCTGCCGGCCGTGCCCGAGCTGCCGACCCTCCCGGTCGTGGGCGACCTGCCCGTGGGCGACCTGCCCCTCGGCGCGCTCCCGGCCCTGCCCGCGCTGCCGGCCGTGTCGGGCGCGAGCCTGCCCGCGGTCCCGGCGCTGCCGGGTGTGCCGGCGCTTCCCGGCCTCGGCGAGGTGCAGAACACCCTCGCCGGTGTCACCGCGCTCACGCAGAGCCCGGCCGGCTCGTTCTCCTTCGGCAACGACCTGTCCAACGGCCTCGACTCCGACGCCGTCTCGAAGGCCAGCGGCCTCGCCGAGGGCGCGGCTTCGCAGGTCCAGCACCTCGGCGGCGACGTCGTCGGCGCGGTCGAGCACGCCTCCCCGGTCGACCTCAGCGGCCTGACCTCGCAGGTGCCCGACGTGGCCGGCCTGACCTCGCACGCGCCGGACATCAGCGGCCTCACCTCGCAGCTGCCGGACGTCAGCGGCGCCACCGCGCCGGTCGGCGACCTGGCCGGTCACCTGACCCAGGCCGGCGGCGGCATCGCGGGCCACGTCAGCGACCTGGCCGGCCACCTCACCGAGCCGGTCGGCCACCTGGGCGGGACGCTCAGCCCGGCCGGCCTGGAGCACGCCGCCGGCAGCCTGGTCCACGGCGTGCAGTCGGCCGTGCCGACGCCGGACCTCGGCGCGCGGTCCGACACCGGCACGGACGCGGTCCACTCCGGGACCGACGCGGTGCACAGCGGCACCGACGCCGGTGTCGGCGCGGTGCACGACACCGTCTCCACGGTGACGGCCCCGCTGCACGACGCGCTGGGCGACGTCGGCCTCCACGCCGGTGTCGAGTCGCAGCACGGCGGCGGCGACCTGCACATTTCCCTCTGAGCAGAGGTTTGACGGAGGTGGCTCCGCGGTCTGGGTGCGACCGCGGAGCCACCACCCGGTTCGAATACTTTGCGTACACGGGGGACACTGCTTCGTCGTGACCGCTCCACCTTGGCTCGAAGTGCTCGACGAGACCTTGGACGCCTGCCGGACGCACGGCCGCGAGGACCTGGCCCTACGCCTTCGCCGCCGCCGGGACCGGCCGTCCGGGGGGACCCGGGTTGCCGTGCTCGGCTTTCCGAAGCAGGGCAAGGGGTATCTCGTCAACGCGGTGCTCAACGCGCCGGTCTGCGCGGTCGGTGACGCGCCGACCCCGGCGGTGCCGGTCGAGATCGGTTACGCCGCCGAGCCCGCCGCGACGCTGGTCGGGCGCGCCGATGAGCGCATCCCGGTCGCCCTCGAGCGGCTGACCGGTGAAATCGGCGCGCGGCCCACGGGATCGTTGCGCCGCGTGGAAGTGGGCGTCCCGCGTGAGCTGCTTTCCGCGGGGCTGGTGCTCATCGACACCCCCGCCATCGGCGATCCCCGCTCGGCCCGCACGGCCGCCGCGCTCGACGTACTCGCCGAGGCCGACGCCGTGATCCTCGTTTCCGACGCCACCACGCCGCTCAGCCCGGCCGAGCTGGCGCTGGCCCACCACGTCCGCACCTGGTGCCCGCACGTGCTCCTGGCCCTGACCAAGGTCGACGTCTGCCCGAGCTGGCGCGCGGTCGCCGAGGAGGACCGCACGGCGCTGTCCGGCGCCGGGATCGACGCGCGGGTGCTGCCCATCTCGGCCACAGTCCGCCAGGCGGCGGCGAAAACGGGGGACCAGGAGCTGAATGCCCGCTCCGGTTTCCCGGAACTGCTGTCGTGGATCGCCGAACAGGTCGCGCGGCCCGCGGACCGGTCGAACGCGCTGCTCGCCGCGGTGAGCGTGCGGGCCGCGGCCGCGGAGCTGGTCGAGACGCTGCGCACGCGCGCCGAGATGGCGGTGAAGGACGCCGGCGTCGACCAGACCACCTTGCTGCACCGCGCCCAGCGCAAGGCCGACGACCTGCGCAAGCGCAACACCCGCTGGCAGAACCTGCTGTCCGACGAGATCGCCGACCTGATGTCGGACGCCGAGTTCGACCTGCGCGAGCGGACCCGGCACATCGTCGAGGTGATCGACGAGACCTTCGACCGCGGCGACCCGCTCAAGGTGTGGGACGAGTTCGGGCCGTGGCTCGACGACACGCTCGTCAAGGCCGTGGAGACGAACTACCGCTGGGCCGCCGAGCGGGCGGAGTGGATCGCGCAGGCCGTCGCGGTGAGCTTCGGGGAGCAGTACGAGCAGCCGGACCTGCAGTTCGTCGACGCCGACGCCGAGTTGATCGGCGAGGTCCGCCAGCCGCGCATCGAAGCGTTCAAGATCGGCCAGAAGATGTTCACCGGCCTGCGCGGCTCCTACGGCGGTGTGCTGATGTTCGGCCTGATCACGAACATCAGCATGGGGCTGGGCATGTTCAACCCGGTTTCGGCGGCCGCGGGTGTGGCGTTCGCCGCCAAGACGATCAGCGACGAGGGCGGCATGCGGCGGCAGCGGCGGCAGGCCGTGGCGAAGATGACCGCCCAGCGCCACGTCGATGACGTCTTCCTGCGTTTCAGCAAGGACTGCCGCGACGCGATCCGTGGGGTGCAACGGAAACTGCGGGACCACTTCACCGCGCTGGCGGACGAGCTGTCCGAGCAGCTGGCGAAGGAGCGCGAGATGATCATCGCGGGCTCGGCGGAGCGGGAACGCCGGACTGCCCGGCTGCGGGGGGAGATCGAGCGGCTCGCCTCACTGCACCAGCGCGCCGGGGAACTGGGCCTGCTCGCGGGCCGCGCGCCACGGGAGCTGCCCGCGTGACCGAGGATGTCCGCGGCCTGCTGGCCGACGCTTTTTCGCTCTACCGCGACAGTCCGCGCGCGGCCGGGCTGCTGCGCGAGGCGCTGGAGCACCTCGAACAGCCGCTGCGCGTCGGCATCACCGGCGCGGCCGGCACCGGGAAGTCGACGCTCGCGGCGGCGCTCGGCGACTGGCCGACGCGGGCGTTGCGCGATCTCGCGCTGATCGACGACCCGGCGCCGGGCACGCTCACCGATGCCACCGTCCGGCTGTTCCGGCACCTCGAGCCGGACGAGCTGGCGGCGGCGCTTCCCACGCCGCGGTCGGCGTTCGCGCGCCAGACGGCTGTGGACACGGTCCTGGTGCTCGCGCGCGCCGATGAGATGGGCGCGGGCCGTATCGACGCGCTTCTCACCGCGAAGCAGCTCGCACGGCGCGCGTGGCGCGAAGACCCGCTGTGCAGCGGTTCCCAGGGCGTGATCGCCGTCGCCGGTCAGCTCGCGTACGGGGCGCACGCGTTCGACGACGACGAGTTCGAGCTGCTGGCCGCGTTCGCCGCCGTGCCGCGCGAAGAGCTGGAGCGGTACCTGATTTCGGTGGACTCCTTCACCGATCCGGCATTCCCGGGCCCGGTGTCGGTGGACACGCGGCGCTCGCTCGTGTCGCGCTTCGGGCTCTTCGGCGTACGGCTGGCGCTCACCCTGATCCGCACGGGCTCCGACAGCCAGATGAAGCTCTCCGCGGAACTGGTGCGCCGCAGCGGGTTGGGTGAGCTTCGTGACACGATTGCCGGCTGCTTCGCCGCGCGCGCCGACGCGTTGAAGGCGCGCACCGCGGTGATCCGGCTGGAAACCGTGCTGCAGGCCGAACCCCGCCCGCACGGCGACCGGCTGGCCGCGCGCGTCGAGCGATTCGCCGCCACCGCGCACGACTTCCGCGAGCTGCGCCTGATCGCCGACATCCGCGGCGGCCGGACCGCGCTGACCGGCGAGCCGGCGGAGGAGGCGGTGCAGCTGCTGGGCGCGCAGGGCACGGCGCCGGAGGAACGGCTGGGCCTCGCCCCCGACGCCGACCCGCGCGAGGTCTACGCCGCGGGCATCGACGCCGTCCGCCGCTGGCGCCACGAAGCCGAGCGCCCGGACCGCCCGCCGGCCGAGCGCGCCGCCGCACACGTGGTGGTGCGCAGCGCGGAGGGCTTGCTGGCGCTGTTCGCCTGAACTGCTCGTGAGTGTTCATGACGGTTCTAACCGGCATGAACACTCACGAGTCGTCAGGCGTTGCCGAGCACGCGCCGGACGGCGATCTCCAGCACCACTCGCTGCGGGTTCGGCTTGGGCTGGCGATACCGGGCGGCGTAACGGTTTTCCGCGTCCGTGACCGACGCCGGATCGTCCTTGAGCGTCATGCGTCCCTCCAAAGTGGACCAGCGCGGCCCCTCCAGCTGGCAGACGGCGGCGGCGACGCCGGCCTCCCCGGCCGCGCGGACGAGCTTCGCCTTGTGCGAGCCGTCGAACGTGATGACCCGGGCGATGCCCGTCTCGAAGTCGACGGTGACCCCGACGGCGACGACGTGCGGGGTCCCGTCGGGCCGGACCGTGGTGAGGCTGGCCAGGCGGCGTTCGGTCCAGAACAGGCGGAAGTCCTCGCCGCGGTCCGTGAGGTCGATCTTCATGAGGCCACGGTATCGGTTACCCCGCCGCGGCCGTTTTCGCCTGCGCTGACGGGTTTTTCGCGGCGCGGCCGTGCCCGGAGCCGGCGAAGGCTCGCCTGACCAGCGGGCGCAGGGTCCGAGACTGGATGGCGCGCATGACAAAGGCGTTGAGCCAGATGCCCCGCCTGGTTTTCGGGGCCGCGGCGGCCACCCGGCCGGGCGGGAGCTGCTGCGCGGAGGTGACACGAGGGCGCATCGCCGCCTCGAACGCCGCCAGCGCGGCGGGCACGGCGTCGGCACCGGAGTGTGCGCGCAGCGCGGCCGCCAGTTCGGCCGCGCCACGCAGGGCCAGCGCGGTGCCGAGCCCGCTGAGGGGACTGGAGGACCAGGCGCTGTCGCCGAGCAGGACCACGTGACCGTCGTGCCAACGAGGCATGTGCACCTGGTCGAACGTGTCCAGGGCGAAATCGTCGGCGTCGCGCGCCGCGGCCAGGAATTCCTTCGCGCGCCAGCCGACGCCGGCGAAAGTGCGCTCCAGCAAGGCGATCTGGGCCTCGCGGTCGTGGCGGGACGGCAGCGTCCCGGCGGCGGCGAAAGTCAGGCCGACCTCCTGCTGGCCGGGGTGGCCCGGCCGAGCCTTGACCGAACGGCCGCCGGGCGCGTTGTGCATCAGGAACCAGCCGTCCAGCCGGGGTGTGCCGGGCTTTTCGGTGATGGTGAACCAGGCGTGCGCGAGGCTCAGCGGCTTGCGGTACGCCTCCTCGGGGCCGAACCGCAGCGCGCGCACCTTGGAGTGCGCGCCGTCCGCGCCGACCACCAGGTCGAACTCCTCCTCGCCGCCGGTGCGGAACCGGGCCAGCACGCGATTTCCCCGGTCCTGGAGCGCTTCCACGGTTTCGCCGAAGCGGTGGGTCACGCCGGGGCCGGCCGCGTCGTGGATGATCCGGGCGAGGTCGGTGCGCAGCAGCTCCTCCTTCGACACCAGGCCCTGGCCGCCGAACGCCTCCACCGGCATCGCGGCCAGCCGCCATCCGCGCGCGGTGATCCACGCCGCCCCGGCCTGCGGTATCAGGCAGCCGAGCGCCTGCTCCAGCAGGCCCGCCTGTGCCAGCACCTCGCGGCTGTCGCCGCGCAGGTCCACGGTCTGGCCGCCCTTGCGCGGGGCCGGGGCGATCTCGGCCACTGTCACCGCCCAGCCGTCCCGCTCCAGCAACAGGGCGAGCGTGTCCCCCGCGATTCCCCCACCGACGACCAGTGCACGTGCCATGACCTGTCCCTCCCTGCCGCGCCATTGATGCGAACGTTTCGCGTTAACGGTAGACCCGACGAACGTGCTAACGCAAGAGATTCGCGGTAGTGTGCCGGCATGGCGCAGGCGACAGGGGTGACCCGACCCGGCGGGCGGACTGCCCGCACCCGCGAGGCCGTGCACGCGGCAACCCGCGAGCTGCTGGCCGAATCCGAGGACGGCACGGTCGAGATCGCCGAGGTGGCGGCCCGGTCCGGGGTGCACGTCGCGACGATCTACCGGCGCTGGCGCACTGCTGAGGGCCTGGTCATCGACACGATCGTCGACGAGCTGGCCACCCGCTCACCGCTGCCCGCGACCGGCGACCTGCGCGCCGACCTGCTCACCTGGGCCACCAAGCTGCTCGACGGCCTCCGCAAGCCGGTCCAGCTGACCCTGGCCCGCGCGATGATCCGGGCGGGCGAGGCCGGCGAACAGGGCTCGGACGACGTCGCCCGGTTCTCCGAGCCCCGCATCCGCGAGATCGAGGCCATGCTGAAGGCCAGCGACACGACCGCGATCGGCTGGCGCGACGTCTTCGAGATGGTGCTCGCCCCGGCGTACCTCTACGCGCTGATCTCCAGCCCGCTGGACCCGGCCGCCGACGCCGCCCGCCTGGTCGACAACCTCCTGGCCGTGCGCGACCAGCGCGCCGCGGCCGGCTGAACCGGTTACGGCGTAGGGATTCGCGGCTCGAGGCCGGCGGCGCGGTAGATCCCGTCGATCACCGTCATCGTCTCCACGGCGTCTTCCGGCGGAGTGCTCACCGGGCCGTCGCGCAGCACCGCGTTCGCGAACGCGTCCAGCTGGTAGTCGTACGACGGGCGGTGCGGGAACCGTTCGACGCGCCGGCCGCCCGGGCCCCGGACCGAAAGGCGGTGCCACAGCTGCGGGGCCACCGGGTTGATCGCCCTCAGCTCGCCCCGGGAGCAGGTGACGCGGGCGGAAATGCGGAGCACGTCGGACGACCACAGGGAGCAGTGCATCCGCCCGGTGGCGCCGGTCGGGAACTGAAGGGCGGCCGTCATCGCACGGTCGATGCCGGGGGAGTGGAGCTTCGCGCTCGCGGAAACCACTTGCGGCGTCGAAGCGGCCAAGACGCGGGCCAGGTGGACGGCGTAACAACCCGCGTCCATCGTCGCGCCGCCGGCCAGCGGGAGGCTGTAGCGGATGTCGGAGAAGCGGGGCAACGGGAAGCTCACCGCGGTCTCGACGTGCAGCACCGAGCCCAGCTCACCCGAAGCCAGGATCTCCTCCATCCGCAGGGTGAAGGGGTGATACCGGTAGTGGAACGCCTCCATCGCGACCAGGCCGGACTCCGCCGCTGCGCGCGCGACGGCGGCGGCCTCGTCCGCGTTGGCAGTAAAGGGTTTCTCGCACAGGACGTGCTTGCCCGCCTTCAGTGCGGCGAGCGTCCAGCGGCCGTGGAGACCGTTCGGGGTGGGGTTGTAAACGGCGTCCACCGACGGGTCCGCGAGGAGGTCTTCGTACGTCGCGTGCACCTTCGGGATGCCGTGTTTCGTGGCGAACTCGGCGGCCCGCTGCGGGTCGCGCGCCGCGATGGCCGCGACCTCCACCTCGGCATTGCCGCGCGCGGGCTTGACCAGCGCGCTCGGCACGATCCCGGCTGCTCCCAGCACTCCGATCCGCATGCCGGAACCTTAGCGGTCCGGTGAATTTCAACTGACCGTTGACCTCTTCAACACAGAGTTGTACCGTTCGCGGCACCACGACGCCCTGGAGGTCCCCGATGCCGTCGCCGTCCCGTACCCGCGCCTGGCAGGCCGCCCTGCTGGGTGGCGCCCTCGTCCTGGTCACCGCCGCCTGCGGGGGTGGTCCCGACGGCGCCGGCGGGTCGCCGGCCGCGGGGAACAGCCCGTCCGCCATCCCGGACAACACCGCGCTGATCACCGCCGTCAAGGCCGACCCGCAGCTCACGGCCGCGCTGCCGCCCGCCGTCGCGCAGGCCAAGACGCTGCACCTGGCGTCCAACATCCAGTCGGCGCCGAACAACTTCTACTCGGCCGACGGCAAAACGCCGATCGGCTACGAGGTGGACCTGGCCAAGGCGGTCGGCGCGAAGCTCGGTGTGACCGTGGCGTACCAGGACATGGCGTTCGGCTCGCTGATCACCAGCCTGCAGTCCGGCCGGGTCGATCTGACCATGGCCGCGATGAACGACACCAAGGAGCGCCAGCAGCAGATCGACTTCGTCGACTACTTCTCCTCCGGCATCACGATCATGGTGGCCAAGGGCAATCCCGACGGCATCACCGGGCCGGACACCCTGTGCGGCAAGAACGTCGCCGTCGTCCAGGGCACCAGCCACCAGAAGTTCGCCGCCGCGCAGAGCGAGAAGTGCACGCAGGCGGGCAAGCCGGCGATCACCGTCACGGCCACCGACAGCGACACGCAGAACCAGAACCAGCTGCGCACCCGCCGCGTCGCCGCGATCCTCAACGACCTGCCGAGCGCCGTCTACATCTCGCGCACGGCGGGCGAGGGCAAGTTCTTCGAGGTCGTGCCCGGCCAGCCGATCGAGGGCGGCCCGTACGGCATCGGCTTCACCAAGGCCAACACGAAGCTGCGCGACGCCGTGAAGCAGGCGCTGCAGTCGCTGATCACCGACGGCACCTACGGCAAGATCCTCCAGTCCTGGGGTGTCGAGCAGGGCGCGGTGAAGGAGGCGGCCGTCAATGGCGGAAGCTGAGCCGCTGCCGATCGTCCGGCTGAAGCACTGGGGGCGCTGGGTCAGCGCCGTGGTCATCCTCGCGCTGCTGGTACTGCTCGGGTTCGCGCTCGCGCAGGCCCAGATCGAGTGGGGCTCGGTGCCGGACTTCGTGTTCTACCGCGTGATGGCGCTGGGCCTGCTCAACACCGTGGTGCTCGCGGTGATCTCGCAGGCGGTGGCGATCGTGCTCGGCATCCTGATCGCGTTGCTGCGCCGCAGCGCGAACCCGGTGGCGAAGTGGTTCGCGGCGGCCTACATCTGGCTGTTCCGCGGCTTGCCGGTGCTGCTGCAGATCCTGATCTGGTACAACCTCGCGCTGATCTTCCCGACCATCTCGATCCCGCTGCCGTTCGGCGGCTACCTGCTCCACGAGCAGACGAACGTGCTGATCAGCGCGTTCACCGCGGCCTTGCTCGGGCTGGCGCTCAACGAAAGCGCGTACATGGCCGAGATCGTCCGCGCCGGGCTGAACAGTGTCGACAGTGGACAGACGGAGGCGGCCAAGTCGATCGGCATGACCCCGGGCGCCACGCTGCGCCGCGTGGTGCTGCCGCAGGCCATGCGCGTGATCATCCCGCCCACCGGCAACGACTTCATCAACATGCTCAAGGGCACGTCGATGGCGTCGGTGATCGGCGTGACCGAGCTGATCCACGCGGCCAACAACATCTCGTCCAACAACCTGCTGGTGATGGAGACGCTGATCGCGGCCGCGGTCTGGTACATGGTGGTGGTCACCGTCGCGGGCGTCGGCCAGCACTACCTGGAACGCGCGTTCGGCGCCTCGGACCGGGGTCCGGCGTCACGCGTGGGCAAGGCGTTGCGGGGAGTTCCGCTGGTGAGGAGTGCCCGTGTCTGAACCACTGCTGCGTGCCGTGGGTGTGCGCAAGAGCTACGGGCACACGGAGGTGCTGAAAGGCATCGACCTGGAAGTCCACAAGGGACAGGTCGTCTGCCTGCTCGGGCCTTCGGGCGCGGGAAAGAGCACGTTCCTGCGCTGCCTGAACCACCTGGAGACGATCGACGCCGGGCAGGTGTGGGTCGACGGCGAGCCGATCGGCTTCAAGCTGCGCGGCGGGAAGCTGTACGAGCTGCGCGAGGCCGACGTCGCCCGCCAGCGCCGTGACATCGGCATGGTGTTCCAGCGGTTCAACCTGTTCGGCCACCGGACGGCGCTGGAGAACGTCGTCGAGGGGCCGATCCGGGTGCTCGGGGTGAAACCGGACCAGGCGCGCGCGGACGCCCTCGAGCTGCTGGACCGCGTCGGCCTCGCGCACCGCGCCGACGCCTTTCCGGCTCAGCTTTCGGGCGGGCAGCAGCAACGGGTCGCGATCGCGCGTTCGCTCGCGATGAAGCCGAAGCTGATGCTGTTCGACGAGCCGACGTCGGCGCTCGACCCGGAGCTGGTGGGGGAGGTGCTCGCGGTGATGGGTACGTTGGCGCGGGAGGGGATGACGATGGTGGTCGTGACACACGAGATGGCCTTCGCCGCCGAGGCCGCCGACGAGGTGGTGTTCCTCGCCGACGGCGCGGTGGTCGAGACCGGCCCGCCGGACAAGGTGCTGAAGGCGCCGGAGCACGAGCGCACCCGCCAGTTCCTCGCGCGGGTCCTGTCGTGACGCGGATCTCGCCCCGGTACCTGCTCCAGTTCGACGAGCCCGCGGGCTACCTGGACTTCGCCCGGTTCGGCCCGCCGTCCCACGCCGTGCTCGACACCACGGCGAGCCTGCTCGAAGCGGCCACCAAGGCCGGTCCGTCCACTGTGGACGAGCTGATGCGGCAGGAGACGCGCGCCAAGGCGGCCGCCGCGCGGCTGTGCGGCAGCGACACCGACCACACCGTTTTGCTGCCGCACACCAGTTTGGGCCTGTTCCAGGCGGCGTTCAACACCCCCGGCGGCGAGGTGCTGGTGTCGGCCGCGGAGTTCCCGGCCAACACCTACCCGTGGGCCCGCGCCGAGCAGGCCGGGCTGGTCAAGGTGTGGCGGCTGGACGGCGGCCCGGTCACGGCCGATCGGGTGGCCGAGGCGCTGACGCCGGACATCACCACGGTCTCGGTGAGCGCCGTCGACTTCCGCACCGGCTACCGGGCCGATCTCGCCGCACTGCGCGAGGTTGTCGGCGATCGGCTGCTCGTGGTCGACGGCATCCAGGGCTTCGGCGTGACCGAGGCGCCGTGGGAGGTCGCGGACGTGCTGGTGGTCGGCGGCCAGAAGTGGCTGCGCGCGGGCTGGGGCACCGGGTTCGCCGTGCTGTCCGACCGCGCGCTGGAGCGGATGGACCCGATCCTGTCCGGCTGGACCGGCGCGCGCGACCCGGGCCTGTTCGACGACGAGATCCACCCGGCCGACACCACGGCGGCGGGCTGGTCGATCTCCAATCTCAGCCCGATCACGTCGGGCGCCTTCGCCGCCGCGCTCGAGCTGGTGGAGGAGGCCGGCGTCGGGGCGATCGCGGGCCGGATCGCCGAACGCCTCGGCTCGCTGGAGGACGTGCTGCGCTCGTGTGGCGCGGAGATCGTGTCCGCGACCGAACGGCGCGCGGGCATCCTCGCGTTCACGCTGCCCGGTCATCCGGCGGAGCAGGTCGGCGCGGCGCTCGCGTCGGCCGGGATCGCGGCCACGGTACGGCCCGAGCACGTGCGCCTCTCACCGCACGCGTCCACGCCGGTGGCCGCGGCCGATCAGCTGCGCGCGGCGCTGGAAACCCTTACCCGGCCACGGAAACCGTTGTCCGTGGTCCCGCCTGCCTCGTCTGGTGCGGCGACGCCGGAGCTGCTCAGCGCGCTGGTCCCGGCCGTCGACGGGCTGGCCGCGATGCTGGGCCCGGGCAACGAGGTGCTGCTGCACGACCTGAGCCGCCTGCCGGACTCGATCGTCGCCATCGCCGGCGACCTGACCGGCCGCACCGTCGGCGGCCCGATGACGGACCTGCTGCTCGGCCTGGTCCGCCGCGGCACCACCCAGGACCTGACGAACTACCGCACGCACGGCCCGGACGGCCGCGCCATCCGCTCGTCCACCCTCTTCCTGCGCGACGCGGCGAGCGTGGCGGTCGGCTGCCTGTGCGTGAACAGCGAGCTGCCGGGCGCGGCGCACGCCGAGACCCCGCAGGAGACTTTCCCCCCGGACGTCGACAGCCTCCAGCGCTTCCTGGTCACCCGCGCGATCGGCAAAGCCGGGATCCCGGTGGAGCTGATGAAAAAACGCCACAAGGCCGCGGTGGTCCGGGAACTGGACGAGGCCGGTTTCTTCCTGATCAAGGACGCGGTCGACCACCTGGCAGGGCAACTGGACGTCACCCGCTACACGATTTACAACTACCTCAACGAAATCCGCGGCTGAGGGTCCCGGCCGAAGCGCCCCAATGTGGCGTTGGTTGCGTTGAACGCACCGAACGCCACATTGGGTGCGTTGAGCGCACCGAACGCCACATTGGGGCGCATTCAGCTACTTCAGGAACGACTCCACCGCGTCCGCCGCGATGGAGACGCCGCCGTTGGCGCGGGACTCCGCCTTCAGCGTGGCCAGCCGGGCGGCGACCTCCGGGTCCGACGACACGGCGTCGACCGCTTCACGGAGCGACTCCGCGGTGACCTCGGCGGCCGGCAGGTGACGGCCGACCCCCAACGACTCCAGCAGCGCCGCGTTGCCGAACTGGTCGACGGCCTGCGGGATCGCGACCGTCGGCACGCCGAACCACAGCGATTCGGTGCAGCTGCCCATGCCAGCGTGCGTGATGAACGCCGACGCGGCCGCCAGCACCGCCAGCTGCGGCACGCTTTCGTGTGCCTCGAACGAGTCCGGCAGCGGGCCGAGGTCCTCGGCCGGCACGTGCTTGCCGATCGAGAGCACCACGTGCCAGCCCGAGTCCGCGAACGCCGAGATGCAGGCCCGGTAGACGTCGAGCTGATCGGTGAACGCCGTGCCGAACGACACCAGCAGCACCGGCTTCCCGTCCGCCGGCGGGGTCCAGCTCCGGTCCGCCAGCCGCAGCGGGTCCAGGCACGGGCCCACGAACCGCACGTTCGACGGCACCCGCTCGGCGTTCGGCTGCATCGCGCGCGGGATCAGCGAGAGCACCTGCCCCGGGTGGGCGATCCAGTCCCAGCCCTCGGCGATGATGCCGTTTTCCTTCAGCCACTCGGTATACGCGCGGTTGTAGTCCACTCCGGACGGTGACGAGCGGAGCGGGCCGAGCACCTCGGCCAAATCCTGTTCGTAGCCGTCCCACGCCACCATCGACGGCGACAACTGCACGGCCGGGACGCCGTAGCGCTCGCCGAGCAGCGGCGCGCCGAGGCCGCCGATGTCGTACAGCAGCAGGTCCGGGCGGTCCTCGTCGAACCTGGCGGTGAGCTGCGGGTGGATGGTGATGGCCTCGTCGAGGAAGACCCGTATCCCGTCGGCCGGGTCCTCTGGCCAGGCCGCGGCGTCGCCGATCGGGAAGATCGTCGGATGGGCGACGACCTCGGCCCCGGTGGGCTCGACGAGCCCGGTCAGCGGCTCGCCGACGACGTAGCTGACCCGGTGGCCCCGCCCGGTCAGCTCCCGGATCAGCGCGAGCGACGGGTAGACGTGGCTGGGCGCGCTACAGCCGACCATGACGATGTGCTGGGGCATGAACTGTCCTTTCCGGACTGAAACGGAAGGACGGCGCGCAGAAGAGGGGCCGCCCGGTGGCGGGCGGCCCGGAGAGTCACGCCGTCTCAGTGACTGCGCAGGCGCATGAAGTAGGTCATGGGCGACACGGTAGAGGTCGGCGCGGCTAGCGACCAACCGGTTTTCCGCCGCTCACCAAGGCTTGTGAGTGTTTAGGACGGTTAGAACCGTCTTAAACACTCACGAGCCCTTCGCAGGGGCTTTCCGAAGCAGGGAACTTTGTGTTACAAAGTGCAGGCAAGGTTTGCAACGCAAAGTTCTGGGGGAACGAAGATGAGCGAGGCATTCAGCCTACGGGGGCTGACCAAGAGATTCGGCCCGGTACTGGCGGTCGACGGGCTGTCCGTCGAGGTCAGCCGGGGTGAGGTGGTCGCGCTGCTCGGGCCCAACGGTGCGGGCAAGTCCACCACCGTCGACATGCTGCTGGGGCTGACCCACCCGGATCAGGGACAGGTGCGGGTCTTCGGGGCCGGGCCGCGGGAGGCGATCGACAGCGGACGCATCGCGGCGATGGTGCAGAACGGGTTCCTGCTGCGGGACGTCACCCCGGCCGAGCTGGTCGGGCTGCTGCGCTCGATGCACCGCAAGCCGTTGCCGGTCAAGGAGGTCTTCGAGCGGGCCGGGATCACCGAGTTCGCGAACCGCCGCTGCGGCAAGCTGTCCGGCGGCGAGCTCCAGCGCGTCCGGTACGCGCTGGCGCTGACCGGTGACCCGGAGCTGCTGGTGCTCGACGAGCCGACGGCGGCCATGGACGTGGACGGAAGGCGCGCGTTCTGGGCGTCGATGCGCGAGTTCAGCGCGTCCGGGCGCACGGTCCTGTTCGCGACGCACTACCTCGCCGAGGCCGAGGACTTCGCCGACCGCGTGGTGCTGATGCGCCACGGCCGGGTGGTCGCCGACGGGCCGGTCGCGCAGGTCCGCGCCGCCGTCTCCGGGCGGGTGCTGCGGGCCGTGGTGCCGGGCGCCGGCCAGGCCGCGCTGGCCGCGCTCGCCGGCGTCACCACCGCGCGCGTCCAGGGCGGGCGCGCCGAACTGGCCTGCGCCGACTCCGACCTCGCGATCCGCGCGCTGCTCACCGCCTTCCCGCTCGCCTCCGACATCGAGATCACCGCCGTCGGCCTGGAAGAAGCCTTCCTGGCACTGACCGCCGACGAGCCGGAAGGAGCGCTCCGATGAACTTCGTCTACTTGCGACTGGAGATCCTCCGGATCGTCCGCAGCCCGCAGTTCGCCCTCTTCACCATCGCCGTGCCGCTGGGCATGTTCCTGTTGTTCGGCGGCCTGTTCGGGGATCTGGCCGGGCCGGACGGGATCAAGGCGAGCGTCACCACGATGATCAACATGGGCGCGTACGGCGCGATGAGCGGCGCCCTGTTCACCGGCACCCGCGTCGCGACCGAGCGGACTGACGGCTGGCAGCGGCAGTTGCGCCTGACACCGATGCGCGGGCCGGGATACTTGTTCGTGAAGATCGCGTCGGCGATGGCGATGGCTCTGCCCGTGCTGCTGGTGATCTTCGTGGCCGGCGCGCTGCGCGGGGTGGACCTGACCGTCGCGCAGTGGGTGCTCAGCGGGCTCGGGCTGTGGCTCGGCGCGCTGCCGTTCGCGGTGCTGGGGCTGCTGCTCGGCCTGTTCGGCAAGGGCGACACGGTCGGCGCGATGACCGGGGCGCTGATGCTGCCACTGGGCGTCTTCGGCGGGCTGTGGATGCCGCTGTCGATCATGCCGGACTGGATGTCGACGGTCGCGCACTTCTTCCCGACGTTCTGGCTGGGCCGGGTCGGCACGCTGCCGGTGACCCACGAGGCCGGGCTGGGCCTGGCCGCCGCCGTGCTCGCCGCGTGGCTGGTGGTGCCCGCGCTGGTGGTGGTGCGGCGCTTCCGGTTGGACACGGCGAAGGTCGGTTGACGACGTGTTAGCTTCCGTGCTGCATGTGGGGTCAGCACGGTGGAGGGGCGAATCATGGTGGAAGACGACGAGACACCGCCGCTGTCGGCGGAGGAGTCGCTGAACCTGATCGCCCGGCAGAACGAGCGGATGCGCCGGGAGCTGGGGGCGAGCCCGGCGCGGCTGCTCGGGGTATGGGCCTTCGCGTGGCTGGTCGGCTGGGGACTGGTGTACCTGGCCGATCCCAGCCACGCGAAGCCGCTCCTGCCCGGCTGGGTCGCCGCGGTGGTGGTGGCGGTGTTGTTCGTCGCCGGGATCGCCTACTCCATCTTCTACGGCAGCCGGGTCAACCGCGGCATCCGCGGCCCGTCCCAGCTCGTCGGCGCGATGTACGGATGGAGCTGGATGATCTCCTTCGCCGCGCTGACGGTGGTCAACCTCCGCGTGATGGCGGTGGCCCAGCTGGCCCCGGCGACGATCTCCCTGCTGTGGTCGGGCACCTCGCTGCTGGTCACCGGCGCGCTCTACCTCACGGGCGGGATGCTCTGGCAGGACAAGCTGCAGTACGGCTTCGGCGTGTGGATCATCGTCTGCGGCGGGGCCAGCGTGCTGGTCGGCGTCCCGGGCAATTTCCTGGTGCTGTGCCTGGCCGGCGGGGGCGGGTTCCTGGTCGCCTCGCTCGTCTACTACCTGCGTGAGCGCCGTGGCCGTCCGATCGGGACGAGGCGCCGGTGACGGAGTCCGCGCTGCCCGAGCTCGACCCCGTCATCCACGCCCAGGCCCGGCTGCGGGTCACGGTCGCGCTGGCCGGGCTGCGCGCCGAGGACCAGATCACCTTCCCGCGGCTGCAGCAGCTGCTCGAGATGACCGCCGGCAACCTCTCCACCCACCTGCGCAAGCTCGAAGACGCCGAGTACGTGCAGATCACCAAGGCCCACGAGCACCGCACGCCGGTCACCCTGGTCCGGCTGACGGCCAAGGGGCGCGCCGCGTTCGAGGCCTACACCCAGGCGCTGCACCGGCTGCTGGACGCCACCGGCGGGAGCTGAGGACGTGCCCCGCTGGGTGATCCACCTCGACCTGGACGCCTTCTTCGCCTCGGCCGAGCAGCTCACCCGGCCCACGCTGCGCGGCCGTTCCGTGGTGGTCGGCGGCACCGGACCGCGTGGCGTCGTGGCCGGGGCGAGTTACGAATCGCGCGAGTACGGCGTTCGCTCGGCGATGCCGATGTCGCAGGCCCGGCGGATGCTGCCCGCGGGCGCGGTGATCCTGCCGCCGCGGTTCCGGCTGTACGAACGGCTCAGCAAACAGGTTTTCGACGTGGTGTCCTCGGTCGCGCCGGTGCTGGAGCGGATCTCGCTCGACGAGGCGTTCGCGGAGCCGCCGTCTTTGGCCCACGCCTCGATCGACGAGGTGACGGCGTTCGCCGAAGACCTGCGCGCGCGGATCCGCACCGAGACAGGCCTGACTGCATCGATCGGGGCGGGCACGGGGAAACAGGTCGCGAAGATCGGCTCGGACCGGGCGAAGCCGGACGGACTGCTGGTGGTGCCGCCGGGTGCCGAGCGGGAGTTCCTGGCGCCGCTGCCGGTGCGCGCGCTGTGGGGGATCGGCCCGGTGGCCGAGGCGAACCTGCGCACCATCGGCGTGAAAACGCTGGGGGAGCTGGCGAACCTCCCGGAATCGGACGCGGTCGCGACGCTGGGCGGCGCCGTCGGGCGGGAGCTGCGCAAGCTCGCGGGCGGCACGGACGACCGTCCGGTGGCCGAGCGCGGGGAGGCCAAGCAGGTCAGCGCGGAGACGACGTTCGACGTGGACGTGGTCGACCTGGCCCGGCTGCGCGCCGAGGTCCGCCGGATCGCCACGGGCGCCCACGCGCGGCTGGTCAAGGCCGGCCGCGTCGCCCGCACAGTGGTGATCAAGCTGCGGCACACGGACATGAGCACGGTGACCCGGTCGGAGACCACGGCGTCACCCACCGACGATCTCGAGCAGCTCGCCGCCACCGCCGAGCGGCTCCTGCTGGACCCCGCCCAGTTCGGCGGCGTGCGGCTGGCGGGGGTGGCGTTCAGCGGCCTTTCGGTTCCGCACCAGGACGCGCTGTTCACGCTCACTGTGCCTGCCGTGTCGGAACCTGTAGTGGCGGTGGAGCCTTCCCCGGGCGGCGCTGCGCCGGTGTCGTCGAGTGGCTGGCGGCCTGGTGACGATGTGGTGCACGCGGAGTTCGGCACGGGCTGGGTGCAGGGTGCGGGGCACAACCGGGTGACGGTGCGGTTCGAGACGCTGGCGTCGGGCCCGGGGGTGGCGCGGACGTTCGAGCAGTCGGATCCGGCGCTGACCCGCGGCGAGCCGTGGGACTGTCTGGAGTAGACAGACGGCGGGTTTTGCTCAGTCGCCGCGGGCTTCGAGCGCGGCGGCTACGAACGACGTGACCAGCGGCCGCCGGTCGTGCTCGTTCCAAGCCAGCACCAGACGGCTGGGCGGGGCGTCGGCGATCGGGACGGTGACCAGGCCGGGCGGGATCGGCTCGACCAGCGAGCGGGGCAGCACCCCGATCACCCGGCTCACTGTGATCAGGTGCAGCAGCTGGACCACGTCGGTGATCTCGGGACCGGCGTCCGGGACGGCTTGGCCCTTCCGGCGCGGCAGGACGTTCTCGTCGGGACCGGTGCCGTCGCTGGGAATCCCCTTCCAGCGCGGCAGGATCTCACCGTCCAAATCGGACATCTGCACCGAGCCGCGTCCGGCCAGCCGGTGTCCGGACGGCAGGATGGCCACCCGGTCCTCGACGTGCAGCGTCTCGTGGGCCAGGCCGTCGAGATCGTCGAACGGCGCGTAGAGCAGGCCGACGTCGGCCCGGCCGTCGCGCAGGAACTCGGTGCGGTCGGCGGGGCCGCTGAACAGGATGTCCACCCGGCGCGCGTCCGGATGGTGGGAGTACTCGCCGAGGATCCCGGACAGCAGCTGGGCGTCGCCGCCGGGTTTGAGCACCAGTCGCAGGTGGGCCTGGTCGTCGCCGGCGCGGCGGGCGTTGCGGACGGCGGCGCTCACCGCGTTCAGCGCGTGCCGCCCATGCTCCTGCAGCGCCTCCCCGGACGGCGTCAGCGAGACGTGCCGGCTCGAGCGGACGAACAGCCGGACGCCGAGCCGGCTCTCGATCCGCTGGATCGCCTTCGACAACGCCGGCTGCGCGATCGAGAGCCGGGTGGCGGCCCGCCCGAAGTGCAGCTCGTCCGCGACCGCGATGAAGTACTCCAGCTCCCGCGTTTCCAGTTCGACCATGCCTCCAGGTTATCGCCGGATAGCCAATGGATCTTGGACGGCCCGGTCTTTTCGCGCCGATAATCGAGGCATGATCAACCACACGATGATCGTCTCCTTCGATCAGCCCCTCCCGGACAGCGAGCTGGATCAATACCTGGCAGATGTGGAACGGGCCGCGCTCGCGACCGGTCTCCTGCAGTCGGCCGTGAGCCGGCGCCACCTGCCGATCCTCGGTGAGGAGGCCATCCCGGCGCTGATCGCGACCGCGATCGTGCAGTTCGCCGTGGCCGACACCGAGGCGCTGGCGAAGGCGTTCGCCGACCCCGGCCTGCACGAGGTGATCGACCGCTGGCAGTCGCGGCACTCGTACCAGGTTGCCTGGGCGAACCACGAAGCCCTGTCATGAGCAAGACCGGACTGGTGACCGGCGCCGGCAGCGGGATCGGCCGCGCGGCGGCGCTGGAGTTCGCCCGGGGCGGCGCCGCGGTGGCCGTGCTCGACCTCGACGAGCGCGCGGCGGCCGAAACCGTTGAGCTGATTGAAAAAGAGGGCGGGCAAGCGCTGGCGGTCACCGTCGACATCGCGGACGAAGGCTCCGTGAAGGCGGCCATCGAGCGCACCGTCGCGGCGTACGGCGGCCTCGACTTCGCCGTCAACAACGCCGGAATGGCCTCGCACCACCGGCAGCTCGACGAGATGACCCTGGCCGAGTTCAACCGCGTGCTCGGCGTCAACCTCGCCGGGACTTTCCTGTGCATGAAGTACGAGCTGCCGTTGCTCAAAGGCGGCGCGATCGTCAACGTCGCTTCCAACGGCGGCCTGTACGCGATCCCGCACGCTCCCGCTTATGTGGCCGCGAAGCACGGCGTCGTCGGGCTCACCAAGGCCGCCGCGGTCGACTACGCGGCCGAGGGCATCCGGGTCAACGCCGTCTGCCCCGGCCCGACTCACACCCCGGGGTTCGACGAGGTGGCGGCGGGCACCGACATGATCGCGTTCCAGGAGGGGATCACCCCGCTCGGCCGGCTGGCCCGGCCGGAGGAGGCCGCCGCGGCGGCGGTCTGGCTCTGCTCGGACGCCGCGGCGTACGTCACCGGGATCGCGATGTCGGTGGACGGCGGGCGACGGGCATGAGGGTCATCGCGGTTGAGGAGCACATATCAACCGAGGCGTTCCTGCGCACCGCGCACACCCTGGACGTCGTGCCGGGCGACGAGGCCGAGATGGCCTTGATGCGCGCGGTGGAGGAGTCCCCGGTGCCCCGCGCCCGGCTCGTCGATCTCGACGCCCGGCTGCGGGAGATGGACGCGGCCGGTCAGGACATGGCCGTGCTGAGCCTGAATCCGCCCGGGGTCCAGCCCTTCCCGGCGGCCGGCGCGGTGCCGCTGGCCCGGGCGTTCAACGACGAGCTGGCCGCGATCGTGCGACGGCACCCGGGCCGGTTCGGCGGGCTGGCCACGGTGGCGCCGCAGGACCCGGATGCCGCGGCGGCCGAGATCGAACGGGCCATGGGTCCGCTCGGCCTCAACGGGATCATGATCAACTCGCACACCGGCGGGCGGTACCTGGACGAGCCGGAGTTCGCGCTGCTGCTCGCGTCAGCCGAGGCGAACCGGGCGCCGATCTACCTGCACCCGCGGGTGCCGAGCGCGCTCGTTTACCGCGATTACGGGATGTCCGGGGCGGTCTGGGGTTATCAGGCCGAGGCCGGGCTGCACGCCATGCGGCTCATCCTCAGCGGCACCCTCGACCGTTACCCGGACCTGACCGTGGTGCTCGGGCATCTCGGCGAGGGCATCCCGTACTGGCTGCGGCGGATCGACAACCGGCACGCGTTCGCGGAGCGGATGATCGGGGCCGCCACGCCGATGCCGCGCCTTTCGCTCACCCCGAGCGAGTACTTCCGGCGCAACTTCGTGCTCACCACCAGTGGCATGGACGATCCGGACGTGCTCGGCCTGGTCCTGCGCGCGGTCGGCGAGGACAACGTGATGTTCGCGATCGACTTCCCGTACGAGGACTCGGCGGCGGCCGTCGCCTTCCTCCGGGACGCGCCGCTGACCGGCGATCAGCGGACCGCACTCGCCCACCGCACGGCCGAACGCGTGTTCCGGCTGACCTGATCTCCGGCGGAAGGCCGCCGCGCACGTCAGCGCGGCGGCCCTCCGGACGGTTCAGGCAGCGGGCGGTGCGCAGCCCGGCGTCAGGTCCGCGACCTGCTGACCGGCCAGCAGAAAAGCGCCCACCCCGTACGCCGCGGTGTCCGTGGCCTTCGCCGCGCCCGGGCCGGAGGCTTCCGGCTGGACGTAGCCCACGAAGCCGTCAGCCCGCTCGGCCTTGGTGGACAAGGCTTTCCACGCGCGGTCGACCACGGGCTTGAACCACCGCGCGTCCAGCACCCCCGCGTTGATGCCCCAGGCGATGCCGTAGGTGAACAGCGAGGTGCCGCTGCTCTCCGGGCCGGCCTGGTCGAACGGGTTCAGCAGGTTCGTGTTCCAGAAGCCGTCCGGGCGCTGCACCAGGCTCAGCGTGGTCGCCATCTTCTTGAACACCCGCAGGTACTCCGGCCGGCGCGGGTCGTTCGCGGGCAGGACCTGCAGCACCTTCGTGAGCCCGGCGAGCGCCCAGCCGTTGCCACGCGACCAGAAGTCCCGCGTGCCCGCGTCGTGGTACCAGAGGCCGGTCAGCTCGTTGAACAGGCCGTCCTGCTTTTCGGTGTGCTGGAACAGCTTCTGCATCGCGTCGAGCGTCGCTTCGCTGTGGTCCATCACCCCGATGCGGGCGAACGAGGGCATGGCCATGTTCAGCGCGTCCACGGTGTCCCAGTAGCCGGTCTGTCCGGATTGGACGCTCTTGACCTCGCCGGCCAGCCGCGAGCGCAGGTCGGCGAGGATCGGCGGGTCGGGGTGGAAGTAGGTGTACAGGTCGAGGTAGGCCTCGCCGGCCGCCTCGTCGCCCGGCGCGAACGGCTGCCCCGGCGTCTGCGGCAGCAGGTACTTGTTCGCCTGGCCCCAGGGCAGGGTCTGGTGGTTGGACACGCCGGTGGTGCGGACCACCGCGAGGTTGCCGACGTGGAAGGTCGCGTTCTGCCAGTCGGCGGGGGCCAGGTTGGTGCCGTTCGCGACCCAGTAGTCGCCCGCCTTGACCATCGCGTCGGCCACAGCGCACTGGGCGGACGGCACAGACTGGGCAGCTGGAACAAACGGGGCGGCAGGCGCGGCCGTGGCCACCGCCGGTGCCAGCCCGCTCGCCGTCACTGCCGCGGCGAGCACGGCAAAGCCACGGATTCCCGGGAAACGCATTCTCAGCGTCCTCCTCAAGAGCTCACGGCGGCGGAGGCCGCCGGGTCCGGTGGCCTCCCGGGAGCATGGTTGTGGCCTGCTGGGCGTGTCAAGGTGCCGTTCAGCGGTACTGGGCCAGGGTTTCCAGCAGCCGGGACGCCGCTTGCTCGGCGCCGTCGGCGTCCTTCGCCAGCACCTTGGTCAGCACGCGGGAATGCGCGAGCAGCGTTTCGGCCGGGGGCTCGGGCACGGCGCGCACCGCGGCCAGCACGGGCACCTGGAGCTGGGCGAACAGCGAGTTGCCCGCCGCCCGCACCAGCGCGGCGTGGAACAGCGGGTCGGCCTGCGCGAAAGCCGCGGCATCGTCCCGTTCGACGGCGTCGGCCATCAGCCCGTACGCCGCCGCCATCGCGGAAAGCTCCTCGGGCACCCGGTGCCGGGCCGCGAGCCGCGCGGCCTGCGGCTCCACCAGCCCGCGCAGCTCGAACAGGTCGCCGAGGTGCTTCGGCCCGTCCGGGCCGGCCACCCGCCAGGCGATCACGTCCGGGTCGATCGCGTCCCACCGCTCGGGCGGCTGCGGCCAGGTGCCCACGCGCGGGCGCGCGGCCACCAGGCCCTTGGATTCCAGCACCCGCAAGGCTTCCCGGACCACCGTCCGGGAAGCCGAGAAGCGGCGGCCCAGGTCTTCCGGCACGATCGGCTCGCCCTGGGGGAGGCTGCCCTCGACGATCAGCCGGCCGAGCGCTTCGACGAGCCGGGCGTGCAGGCCCGCTCCTGGCGCCGCCGCCACCTCAGGCCGGGAGACCGACGCGGCGCTCCCCGCTGCGCAGCTGCTGCAGCACCACGGCGACCACGAGCAGCGCGCCGTGCGCCACGTTCTGCCAGAACTGGTTGATGCCCAGCCCGGACATGCCGTTGTCTAGCACGCCGAGGATGAACACCGCCAGCACGGTGGAGACGATGGATCCCTTGCCGCCCTTGAGCATCGTGCCGCCCAGCGCGGCGCCCGTGACGGCCTGCAGCTCCAGGCCCTCCGAGCCCGACGTCGGCTGGCCCGAGCCGGTGCGCGCGGTGATCAGCACGCCCGCGATCGCCGCGACCACGCCGACCAGCGCGTAGACGCCGATGATGTAGCGGTTGATGTTGATGCCCGCCAGCCGCGCCGCCGTGTCGTTGCCGCCGATGGCGAAGATGTTGCGGCCGATGTCGGTGTACTTGAGCAGGAAGTGCAGGATCGCCGCGACGATCAGGAACACCCAGACCAGCGTCGGCAGCCCGAGCACGGTGCCCTTGGCCAGGAAGATGAACAGGTCGTCCGCGCCGGTGTAACCCTGCGCCTTGCCGTCGGAGACGACCTGCGCGATGCCCTTGTACGTGGCGAGCGTGGCCAGCGTCGCGACCACCGGGTTGACCCGGCCGAAGATGATGATCAGGCCGTTCACCAGCCCGCAGGCGATGCCGGTGCCGACTGCGGCCAGGATGCCGATCGCGGAGCTGCCGGTGGCCGTGAACGCCATCGCCGAGATCACCGACGCCAGCCCGGCCATGGAGCCGACCGAGATGTCCAGCGCGCCGAGGATGATCACCAGCGTCTGCACCAGCGAGAGCAGGCCCATGATGGTGACCGCGCTGCCGATCAGCAGCAGGTTGTTGGTGCGGAAGAAGTTGTCGTTGAGCGAGGACAGCACGATGATCAGCACCACGAGCGTGATGATCAGGCTGCTGTTCTGCACGCCGATCCCGCTCAGCACGCGGCGGACCGGAGAGACGTGGTCCGGGCCGGGCGCGCCGGGCGTCGGCTGCTCCTGCGCGGGGCTGGGACGGGTCGGGGTGCTCACGCGCCCACCTCCTGGATGTCTTCGGCGGCCGGCTCCGTCGCCGGGATGGCCAAGGTGAGTACGGCTTCTTCGGTCGCTTCGTCGCGGTTGAGCTCGCCCGCGACGTGGCCGGCGCGCATCACGACGATGCGGTCGGCCAGTGAGAGGACTTCGGGCAGGTCGGACGAGATCACCAGCAGCGCGATGCCCTCGGCGGCCAGCCCGTCGATGATCCGGTAGATCTCGGCTTTCGCGCCGACGTCGACGCCGCGGGTCGGCTCGTCGAGGATCAGCAGCTGCGGGCGCCGCGCGAGCCACCGGGCGAGCACGGCCTTCTGCTGGTTGCCGCCGGAGAGCTTGCGGACCTCCTGCTCCATCGACGGCGTCCGCACGCTCAGCTCGCGGATGTACTCCGCGACGAGTTCGCGTTCCTTCGCCCGCCGGATCACGCGGAAGCGGCGCAGCCGGTCGAGCACGGCGATGGAAACGTTGTCGCGCACGGAACGCTGCATCAGCAACGCGTCCGTCTTGCGCTCCTCGGGCGCGAAGCCGATGCCGGCCTTCACCGCGTCTCCTGGATTACGGGCCTTGAGCGGTTTCCCGTCCAGCTCAACGGTTCCCGAGCGCACCGGCAGATCGCCGACGATCGCGCGCGCCAGCTCGGAGCGCCCGGCGCCGACCAGCCCGGCCAGGCACACGACCTCGCCGGCGCGGACCTGGAACGAGATGCCGCTGACGTCGTCGGTGGTCACGTTTTCCAGCCGCAGCACCACCGCGCCGGGCTCCGCGCTCTCGCGGCGCTCCAGCGCGGACAGGTCCCGGCCGATCATCATGCGCACCAGCTGGTTCTCGTCGGTCTCGCCGGCCTGCTGGACGCCGATCAGCTTGCCGTCGCGCAGCACGGCCACGCGGTCGGCGAGCTGGAAGATCTCCTTCATCCGGTGGGAGACGTAAACGACGGCCACCCCGGCGTCGCGCAGCCGGCGGATCAGCCGGAACAGCGCCTCCACCTCGTGCTCGGACAGCGAGGACGTCGGCTCGTCGAACGCGATCACCCGCGGCGGGGTGGCCGCGGTGAGCACCCGCAGGATCTCGACGAGCTGGCGCTGCGCGGCGGAAAGCCGGCTGCCGAGCGTCGCCGGGTCGAGCACGCCCTCGAAGCCGTACTCGGCCAGCGCCTCGTACGTCCGCTGGTTCAGCGTGCGGCGGTTGAACACGCGGGCGCGCGTGGGCAGCTCGCCGACGAACACGTTCTCCGCCACGGAGACGTGCGGGATGATCTCCGGCTCCTGGTAGATCACGCGCACGCCCGCGGCCATCGCGGCGCGCGGGGTGTCGAACGCGACGGGCTCGCCGTCGATGCGCAGCGTCCCGTCGTCGGGGCCCTGGTCGCCCGAGAGCACCCGCAGCAGCGTCGACTTGCCGGCGCCGTTCTCGCCCATCAGCGCGAGCACCTCGCCGGAGCGGAACTCCAGCGTGACGTCGTCGAGCGCGGTGACGCCGGAGAAGCGCTTGCCGATGCCTTCCGCGGTCAGCGCGGTGGAACTGGACATGTCCGACCTTCCTCGACTCATGCGTGGTGGCGCCGGCTCGCACCGGCGCCACCACCCACGACGGCTATCAGGTGCAGTTGACGCCGGCCTGCTTGAAGTTGTCCTTGTTCACGATCTGGGTCTTCGCGATGGTCTCCGCCGGCAGCGCCTTGCCGTTCTTCACCTTGTCGAAGAGCACCTGGATCGCGGTGCGGCCGACCTCGGCACCCGAGATGTAGAGCGAGGACTTGTTGCCGGTGTCCTTGCCCGCGGCCCAGTCCTTGCAGTCGAGGTACGCGCCGAGCCCGACGCCGATGATGTTGCCCGCGGCGACGCCGGAGTTGGCCAGTGCGGTGACCACGCCGGTCTCGTTCTCGTCGTTGCAGCCCCACACCACCCAGTGCTTGACGCCCGGGTTCGAGCTGATCACCGCGCCACTGCGGTTCTGCGCGTCGACGGGGGAGTTGTCGGTGCCGACGTCGATCACCGGGACACCGGCGCCGGCGTCCTTCTGGAAGGCGGCCTTCGCGCCGTTCACCCGGTCCGTGCAGACGGTGAGGTCCTGCTTGTACGCGCTGATGATCTTGGTGTCGGCGGCGGTCCAGCCGGCGGCCTTGAACAGCTTCGCGGCCTCCTGGCCGACCGAGGTGCCCATCTGGGTGCCGTTGAAGCCGACGAACGCCGCGTTCTGGCCCGAGCCGTCCTTGATCACGTCGTCGGAGGCGACCAGCGGGATGCCGGCGCTCTTCGCCTTGTCGATCACCTCGGGGCCGATCGCCTGGTCCGGCACCACGATCGCGATGCCGTTGGCGCCCTGCGCGACGGCGGCGTCCAGCTCGGTGATGGCCTTGTTCGCGTCCTGGCCGAGGTTCACCACCTTGAGGTCGGCGCCCAGCTCCTTCGCCTTCTCCTGGGCGCCCTGCGCCTGCTCGACGAAGTACTGCTGGTCACCCTGCTTCTGCAGGTAGTACAGGGTGATCTTGCCGTTGGCCGGCGCCTGCTGGGCGGGCGCGGCGGTGTCCTTGCCCGACGAGCACCCGGCCAACACCACACCGGCAACCAAACAACAACCAACAACGCTCCAGATGCGTGACCTGTGCGGGTATGTGGACATCGAGCGCTCCCAAGGGGGCCGTGGACGAGTGTTGCCTACGCGTAAACTTCGAGTGACTCGTATTACAAGACACCGGATCGGGTGACGTCAACTCCAGGTGGGCCAGCAGTTAGCGGACAGATACCTACGGACAGTGACGATCTTGCTCACGAATGCCGGGGAATTATCGTATTTTTTCGGGCTTGACCAGGGTGGCTCACGAGCTGCGGATCGGGTGGAGTCTGCGGTGTCTGGTGGGTTTTGTTGTTGACTTGGGTTTGATTACGGTCCGCTATGGCAGGCCGGGCTTCCTGTCCGGTGGACATGCGGCAGGATGTGCCGCGCAGCCGGACAAAGGGGGCGAACATGGCACACGCGCGCCGGAGCGCGGTACTGGCGGGCGTCGCGCTGCTGCTGGTGGCGGCGGGATGCTCGAGCGGTGGCGCGGTGACCGTGCCGGACACCAAGCCGGACGGTTCGTCGTCCGCCTCGCCCACCCCGTCCTCGCCGGACTCGTTCACCGTGGTGGCGACCGGTGACGTGCTGATCCACCCGAAGCTCACCGACCAGGCCGAGGCGGACGGGAACGGCGCCATCGACTACCGGCCGCTGCTGGCCGGGGTGAAGCCGCTCGTGTCGGGCGCGGACCTCGGGATCTGCCACCTCGAGACGCCGCTGGCGCCGGAGGGCGGGCCGTACAGCGGGTACCCGTCGTTCAGCGCGCCGCCGGAGATCGTGGACGCGCTCAAGGACACCGGCTACGACACCTGCTCCACAGCGTCCAACCACACGCTCGACCAAGGCCAGGCCGGGATCACCCGCACCCTGGACAAGCTCGACGCGGCCGGGATGAAGCACACGGGCTCCGCGCGTTCGGAAAAGGAGGCGGACAACCCGCTGATCCTCGACGTGCACGGGGTCAAGGTGGCCCAGCTGTCGTATGCCTTCGGCTTCAACGGGATCAAGCGCCCGGCCGGGAAACCGTGGCTGGCCAACCAGATCGACGCCGACCAGATCCTCGCCGCGGCCCGCGCGGCCAAGCAGGCCGGCGCCGAGGTGGTCATCGCGAGCCTGCACTGGGGCATCGAATACCAGCACGAGGTGACCGACGACCAGGAGAAGCTGGCCAAGGAGCTGACCGCGTCCCCGGACATCGACCTGATCGTCGGCCACCACGCGCACGTGGTGCAGCCGTTCGAAAAGATCAACGGCAAGTGGGTCGCGTTCGGGCTGGGCAACGAAGTCGCCCGCCACGACGAGCCGCGCGGCTCCACCGAGGAGGGCACCGCCGCCCGCTTCCGCTTCACGCGCACGAACGGGCATTGGGCCGTCGACAAGGCGGAGTACGTGCCGACCCTGATCGACCTCGGCCCGCCCATCCGCCTGCGCGACCTGACCGTGGGCCCGGTCAGCCCGCGCGGCAAGCAGGCCCTGACCAACACCGACGAAGTGATCCTCTCGCGCGGCGCCGGCACCCAAGGGCTGACTCGCCCGCGCAGCTGACTCGTGAGCGGCCAAGTCCGTCAAGGCCTCCTTACCCGCGTCCGACGCGGGTAAGGAGGCCTTGACGGCGTCCTAGTGGTCGCGGCGGGTGATCAGGCGGGCCAGGGCCGTGAGTTCCGCGGCGGCGCGTGGGGTGGGCCGGGCGTCGGCCAGCGCGGACAGGCCGTCGGCGAGCAGGGAGCCGGCCTGGCCGCGGCTCCACTCGCGTCCGCCCGCGGAGTCCACAAGGGACGCGGCGCGCGCCAGTTGCGCTTCGGACAGCGGGGTTTCCTGGTTGTACAGCGAAGCCAGCTCGCGGGCTTCCGGCGTGCCCGAAGCCAGCGCCGTCACCACCGGCAGCGACTTCTTGCGGTTCTGCAGGTCCGAGTACACCGGCTTACCGGTCGCCGCCGGGTCGCCCCAGATCCCGAGCAGGTCGTCGACGTGCTGGAAGGCCAGGCCGAGCGAGTGGCCGAACACGCCGAGCCGCTCCACGTGCTCGCCCCGGCCGCCGACCACCAGCACACCGAGCGTGCAGGCCACGCCGATCAGCGCGCCCGTCTTGCCCTCGGCCATCCGGACGCACTCGGCCGGCGCGACGTCGCCGCGCCGTTCGAACGACACGTCCTCGCTCTGTCCCTCCAGCAGGTCGAGCACCGCGCGGCCGAGCAGCCGGGCGGCGTCGGGGCCGTCCGAGGACAGCACGTCGAAGGCCAGCGTCAGCATCGCGTCGCCGGCCAGGATCGCCGGGCCGGTGCCGAAGACCGTCCACGCCGTGGGCCGGTGGTGGCGCGTCTCGTCGCCGTCCATCACGTCGTCGTGCAGCAGTGAGAAGTTGTGCACCAGCTCCACGGCGACCGCAGCGGCGACGGCGTCGGCCGGGTCGCCGCCCGCCGCCTCCGCGCACAGCAGCACCAGCGCCGGCCGCAGCGCCTTCCCGCTGCTGACGTGCACCGGCCGTCCCGCCTCGTCCCACCAGCCGAAGTGGTAGCCGGCGATCTGCCGCATCGACTCGGGCAGCCGGTCCACCGCCGAGCGCATCAGCGGCTCCCACAGCGCCCGGCTCCAGGCCAGCACCTCGGCGACCTCCCGGCCGCCGGCGCGTGCGTCCACAGTTGTCATGTTCGTCCCCTCACCGGTGCCGGGCTCAGCGCCCGATTTCCACGTCGCCGAGCACACCCAGCGCATCCGGCACCAGCACCGCCGCGGAGTGGTAGGCACTGACCAGATAGGACGTGACGGCCCGCTCGTTCACGCCCATGAACCGCACGTTGAGCCCCGGCTGGTACTCGTCCGGCAGCGCGGCCGGCCGCAGCCCGATCACGCCGCTGTCCTCCTCGCCGGTGCGCAGCACCAGGATCGACGTGGTGCCGCCCTCGGTGACCGGGATCTTGTCGCACGGCAGCAGCGGCACGCCCCGCCATGCGGTGACCCGGCGGCCGTCGACCACGGTGTTCGCCGGGTACAGCCCGCGCGCGGTGCACTCGCGCCCGAACGCGGCGATTGCCTTGGGGTGGGCCAGGAAGAACCGCGATTTGCGACGGCGGCAGAGCAGCTCGTCGAGGTCGTCCGGCGTCGGCGGCCCGGTGCGCGTGGTGATCCGCTGGCCGAGGTCCGCGTTGTGTAGCAGGCCGAAATCGGTGCTGTTGACCAGCTCGTGCTCCTGGCGCTCGCGCAGCGCCTCCACGGTGAGCCGCAGCTGTTGCTCCAGCTGGTTCATCGGCTGGTTGTAGAGGTCGGTGACCCGGTTGTGGGTGCGCAGGATCGTTTGCGCCACCGCGAGTTCGTACTCACGCGGCGAAGGGTCGTAGTCGACGTACGTGCCGGGCAGCTGCGGTTCGCCGTCGTGCCCGGCGGTCAGGTCGATGCTCGCTTCACCGGCTTTGTTGTGCGACTTGGCCGGATTCGCTTGTCCCTCGCGGATGTGCGCGCGCAGGCTGTCGGCCCGCCCGTTGAGCCGTTCGAAGGCCTCGGCCGACAGCGTCAGCACGATGCAGCGCGTGACGGCCTTCGCGGTGAACGCCCAGCTGCCCGCGTCGCCGCCGAGCAGCTCGCCGCCGAAGTGGTCGCCTTCGGTGAGCGTGCCGAGGTGCGCCTCGTCACCGTACTGGCCGGGTGCGGTCCGGCCGACCTTGCCAAAAGCCAGCAGCTGCACCGAATCCAGCGGTGAGCCCGCGGTCACGATGGTGTCGCCCGGCTCGTACTCGCGCTGTTCGAAACGCTCGGCCAGCGCCGAAAGCGCTTCGGCATCGCTGAAACCACGCAGCAGCGGCAATTCCGCCAGTTCGGCCGGGATCACCTGCACGCGCGCACCGGTGCTGAAGAAGCTCACCCGGCCGTCGCCGACGGTGTAGGTGAGCCGCCGGTTGACCCGGTACGAACCGGCCGGCACCTCCACCCACGGCAGCTGCGAGAGCAGCCACCGCGGGGTGATGCCGCGCATCTGCGGCAGCGACTTGGTGGTGGTGGCCAGCGTGCGAGCCGCCCGGGTGGAGAGGCTGAGCGGCGGTTCTTCCGTGACGGTCATGCAGGTCCTCGCTGATCAGCACGGTGGGCGGGACGAGGCGGCTCGGCTTCCGGCGGCCGCGCACCGGCGGGCCTCGGCACGATCCGGGCGGAGGTGGTGCCGAGCCCGGTCGGGCCGTAGATCGACGGCGGCAACGGTTGCGGCCCAGCCTGTGGCGGTGGGCCGGGCCGTGGCGACGGCTTCTGTTGCGGCGGCTGCGGGGTCGCAGGCCGCCGCGGCTCGGCTTCCGCCGGGCGCGGCGGCGTGGTCGGGGTGGCCATGCTCAGTCACCGCGGCCGATCTCGGCGTTCTCCAGCACCGCGAGCGCGTCCGGCACCAGTACCGCGGCCGAGTAGTAGGCGCTGACCAGGTACGACATGATCGCCTGCTCGCTGATGCCCATGAACCGCACGTTCAGCCCCGGCTGGTACTCGTCCGGCAGGCCGGTCTGGTGCAGCCCGACCACCCCCTGTGCCTGCTCGCCGGTGCGCATCAGCAGGATCGAGCTGGTACGCGTCTCGGTGACCGGGATCTTGTTGCACGGCAGGATCGGCACTCCGCGCCAGGCCGGCACGTGCTGTCCACTGAAGTCGGCGGCATCCGGGTAGATCCCGCGGCGGCTGCACTCGCGGCCGAACGCGGCGATGGTCTTCGGGTGTGCCAGGAAGAACCCGGGGTCCTTCCACACCAGCGACAGCAGGTCGTCGAGGTCGTCCGGGGTCGGCGGGCCGGTGCGGGTGGACACGCGCTGCGAGAAGTCCGCGTTGTGCAGCAGGCCGAAGTCGTTGTTGTTGACCAGCTCGTGCTCCTGGCGCTCGCGCAGCGCCTCCACGGTGAGCCGCAGCTGCTGCTCGATCTGGTTCATCGGCTGGTTGTAGAGGTCCGCGACGCGGCTGTGCACCCGCAGCACGGTCTGCGCGACGCTCAGCTCGTACTCGCGCGGCGAGCTGTCGTAGTCCACGAACGTGCCGGGCAGCTGGGGTTCGCCGTCGTGGCCGGACGCGACGTCGATCACCGCCTCACCGTGGTCGTTGGCAGGGCCCGCCGCGCCGGCCGCGATAGTTTCCAGGTGCGCGCGCAGCGTCTCGGACCGGTCCAACACGCCGAGGAACTCGTTGCGGGGCAAGGAAAGCACGGTGCACGCGGTGATCGCCTTCGCGGTGTACTCCCAGATCCCGTCGTCCGAGGTGAGCACGCCCTCGCCGAAGTAGTCGCCGTCGGCGAGGGTGCCGAGCACGGTCTGGTCGCCGTACGCGCCGGTGCCGATCTTGCTGATCTTGCCGTGTGCGACGAGGAACACCTGGTCGGCCTGGTGGCCGAACTCGACCAGCGCGTCGCCGGGCGCGTACTCGTGCTGCACGAAGCGGCCGGCCAGCTCGGCGAGCACCTCTTCGTCGTCGTACCCGCGCAGCGGCGCCAGCTCGCCCAGCTCGGGAGGGATCACGCGCACCTGCGAGCCGGTGATGGTGAAGGTCACCCGGCCGTCGCCGACCGAGTAGCTCAGCCGGCGGTTCACCCGGTACGCGCCGCCGGAGACCTCGACCCACGGCAGCAGCTTGAGCAGCCACCGCGAGGAGATGCCCTGCATCTGGGGGACGGACTTGGTCGTCGTCGCGAGCGTGCGGGCCGCGGCCCGGCCCAGGCTCAGCAGTGGTTGTTCCGGGCTCGCGGAGCCCACGGGGTCCGTGACGGTCACAGCGAAAACCACCTATCGTCGATTTTCGGGCGCGGAAGGTGCAGTGCGAAATGAAGATCGTCTTCGCGAGCATTTGCTGGGCCCTGCGATTTACCCCGGCCGGCGTGGCGGGATGAACATATCAAGCCGCCCACCCGGAACAATCACACGATCGGGTTTCGGGAAGCGGTTCACCTGTTTGCCGAACAACAATCGGACATATTTCGAGCAAATGATCTTGCCGGGGCCGAGGCTCGGTCACCGACGGTTCGCCCGCGTCACCCGGTCGGGAATCGTCTGGGGAAATCGCCGCACTTTCCCAGGTCGGCGCCCGGCTTTGCGACCGCCGTGACCGCGCACGGCTGCTCCGTTCCGGCGATTCACAGGGCCGACCGGGGCCGCTCGCCGGAAAGGGCGAGGCCTGTCTTGTCGCTCGCTATTTACCTGGCTAGCTTGAGCGGAGCAATTCGCCGGGTGATGGCGCGGGCAGTGGTGGAAGGGTGCGGATGAACGTCTACCTGACCGGGATCTTCTGGGTGGTCGGTGCCGCGGTGGTTGCGGCGGTGATCGGCTATCTGGTGCGGCGTTTCGGCTGGGACGAAGGTCGTCGTGACAACAACGACGCGGCCGGGCAGGTGTTCACCATTGTCGGCGGTTTGTACGCCGTGCTCGTCGTTTTTGTGCTCATCTCGTTGTTCGACAACGTCAGCACCGCGCGCGAGGGCTCGTACACCGAGGCGGACGGCCTGGTCGCGATGAGCTGGGCCGCCGACTCGCTGCCCGGCGACACCGCCCCGAAGGTCCGCCAGCTGGCTTCGGCGTACGCCGCCACGGTCCAGCGCCAGGAGTGGCCGCGGCTCGCGGACGGCGGCGCGATGCCCGACACCGGCTGGAACCAGCTCGGCCAGCTCAGCAAGACCATTGCGGGGGCGCAGGCCGACGGCGACTGGATGAACGACCGTAAAAGCGAGGCAGCGAACCAGCTCTGGCAGGTCTACCAGGCGCGCCAGGCCCGGCTCACCGCCTCGGCGGCCAGCGGCGTCGGCTCCGTGGTGTGGTTCGCGCTGATCCTCGGCAGCTTCATCTCCGTGCTGCTGCCCAACCTCTTCGGCGGCACGCGGATGGCCGCGCACCTGGTCATCGTGTCCACTTTGGCCGGTACCATCGCGCTGCTGCTGTACGCGATCTTCCAGCTGCAGAACCCGTTCGCCGGCGGGGCGAACATCCAGCCGGACGCGTTCACCTCCGCGCTGGCCCGGCTTTCCTGACCGCCGTGCGCCTCGTCCGCCTCCTGCCCCCGCTGGCCGCCGCCGTAGTCGTTTCGGGGCTGCTGGCCGTGTCCGGCCTGCTCGGCCCGCCCGGCCGGACGTCCGCCGCGGCGCCCGCCGGCTGTGAAATCCTTCAGGTGGAGAACCAGTTTTCCGGCGCGTCCTCGGTCGTGCGCCTCACGGTGCCCGGGGGGGACCGCCGCGAACTCGGCGAAACCGGCTACGCGCTGAACGCCATCGCCTATTCCGCCGACCAGGACATGGTTTACGGCGTCGCCGACGCGCCCCACCACGGCCGGTTCGCCGACGGCGCCCACGCCGTGGAGATCTCACGCTCCGGGCAGGTCGCCGACCTCGGCTCGGTCGGCCGCGCGGGCCGCCGCGGCGGCTGGAGCTGGGCCACCGGCGCCACAGCCGGCGCGATCGACGGCACCACCTGGTACCTGCAACGCGCCGACGATCTGTACACAGTGGACATCGACCCGGCCGGCCCGGACTACCTCACCGTGACCGGCCGGGTGCAGCTGCGGCCGGTGGCGCTGGCCTCCGGCGTCGATGATTTCGCCTACGACGCGGCGTCCGGACTGCTGTACGGCGTCTCCATGTCGTTCGCGGGCCATGGCCGGGTGGTCACGATCGACCCGCGGACCGGGCACGTAGAACCGTTGCCAGGGTTAAGTTTCCCGGCCGCGAGCGCGTACGGGGCGGTGGTGCTGGGACCGGACAACACGCTGTACGCGACCGCGAATCGGATCGGGTACCGCAGCGTGACGTATCGGCTGCCGCTCGACGGTTCCGGTCCGGCGGTGGAGATCAGCACCGGACCGCCGCTGGTCAGCTCCGACGCCGCGGGCTGCTTGGTCTCCTCGCCTCCACCGTCCTCACCGCCACCATCGCCGCCGCCTTTCTCAACGCCTCCGCCGCGTTCGTTGCCGGCTCCGCCGTCGTCTTCGTCGAGCCCGCCGTCTTCGTCCTCTTCAAGCGCGCCACTGTCTTCCTCGAGCCCTACGCCCGCTCCGCAGTCGTTGCCTCCACTGCCCCCGCCGCCGAACGCGTCGGCGCTCGTGGAGCAGCCGTCGCCGCAACCGCGGGTGGACACCTCCACGCCATCCCCGACACCGACGCCGTCCGCGGTCCAGGCCCCGCCGCCGAGTCCGGTGCCGTCCGGGCGGCCGAAGCCCCAGCCGAGCGCCTCGCCGGTCGTCGACACCGCGGCGCACGTCAAGGAACAGCGCCGCTGGGGCCTGACCGTGCTGATCCTGGTGCTCGGCGCGGGTGCCGCCGCAAGTCGTGTGAGACGCGGCCGTTAACCCGGGTTTCGCCTCGAAGACGGCCGCCGTCCAACTCGGCCGCGAAGACTCCGCCTCCGGCGTCACCCGACGCCGGAGGAGGAGAACACGGATGAAGCGCGTGAGATTCGGGGTTGTCGCGGGGTTGCTCGCCCTGCCGCTGGTGACCACGGGCACTGCATCAGGTGCGGTGTCAGGGAATGGCTACCAGTCCAGCGTCCGCGACGACCACTACCGGGCGCGGTCCGGGCAGACCCTGCAAATCGGCGGCGACGGCGTGCTCGGCAACGACGCACTCGGCGCCCGCGGCCGCGCGCTGACCTCCGGCGGCGCCGTGGTCCGGCACACCGCGCCCGCACACGGCTCCCTCACGATCGGCGCCGACGGCACGTTCCGCTACACCCCGGCACCCGGCTTCCACGGCCAGGACACCTTTACCTACACGGCTTCGGACGCCGTCCGGCTGTACCCGACGAACCTGCCGCCGCTCGCGACGATCGGCGGCGTGCCCCTCACCGGCGGCGCCTACGGTTCCGCGCTGACGCCGGTGCCGGGCTCACCCGGCGAGTTCTACGGCCTCACCGACCGCGGCCCGAACGTCGACGCCCCGGACGGGTCCAAAGTGGAGCCGCTGCCCGCGTTCGACCCCGCGATCGGCCGGTTCCGGCTCCGCGACGGGAAAGCCGTGCTGGAGAAGCGGATCCCGCTGCGCGCGGCCGACGGCTCGCCGTACAACGGGCAGGTCAGCACCACCGCCGACACCGGCGAGAAGATCGTGGACCTGAACGGGAAGCCGCTGCCCGCCTCCCCGGACGGCTACGACTCCGAAGGCCTGGTGGCGCAGCGCGACGGCACGTTCTGGGTGTCGGACGAGTACGGCCCGTTCATCACGCACTTCCGCGCCGACGGCCGCGCGATCGAGCGGCTCTCGCCGTTCGACGGCTCGCTGCCGAAGGAGCTGAAGTACCGCGTGCCGAACAAGGGCATGGAGGGCCTGGCCCTCACCCCGGACGGCCGGACGCTGGTCGGCATCATGCAGTCCGCGCCGCAGCAGCCGGACCTGACCAAGAAGCCCGGCAACGTCACCACGCTGCGGATCGTCACCGTCGACCTGAAGACCCGCGCCACGCACGAGTACCTCTACCTGCTCGACAACCCCGACGACACCGGCACCGCAGTCAGCGAGATCACCGCGCTGTCGTCGACGAAGTTCCTGGTGGACGAGCGTGACGGCAAGTTCCAGCCCGGCGCGTACAAGAAGCTGTTCGAGATCGACCTTTCCGGCGCGACCGACGTCGGGCCGGGGGAGAAGGTGAAGGACGCGCCGTACGACGCGGCGAAGGGCGGGCTGCTCGTCGGCGACAAGCAGCAGAGCCTCGACGCGTACGTCGGCAAGGACACCACCGACGAGGCCGTGCAGGATCTGGCGAAGGTGGGCGTGCGGGCTGTCTCGAAGAAGCTGTACGTCGATCTCGGCGCGCTGGTGACGAACCTCGACCCGGCGGGCGGCTTCTTCGGCCACGACAAGGTGGAGGGCGTCGCGACCACGGACGGCGGCCGGACCCTGGTGATCAGCAACGACAACGACTTCGGCATCGACGCGGTGGCGAACACGGCCGCCCCGTACACCCTGCACCCGAAGACGCTGCCGGACGGCAAGCAGGACGACGGCGAGTACCTGGCCGTGGACACCACGAAGCTGCCGGCGCGCACCGGCACCGCGACCGTGACGATCGACGTCCGCTGAGGTTTGCTCAGTACTTGTACTGGTCCACATTGTCCTGGGTGATCCGCAGCGGGTCACCCAGGAGGATGGTCTTGGTGGTCGCGTCGTACTTCACCGTCGGCAGCTCGAGGCTGACGTTGTTGCTGGGGCCGAGCGGCTTGCCCTGCGCGAGCTGCTCGGCCGTCCAGGCGGTGAGGTAGCCGAGCGCCTGGACGTCCCACAACACGGACATCGAGGACGAGCCGTCGAGCAGGTACGGCTTCATCGTCTGCGGCGTGCCGACGCCGACGGTGTACACCTGGCCGATTTTCTGCTGGTCGCGCACGGCCTGCGCGACCCCGGGAGCGGCCGTGGTGCACTGCCCGATCAGCCCGGCCAGGTCCGGGTGCGCGGTGAGGATCTGCTTCGCGAGCGTCGTCGCCGTAGCGGTGTCTTCGCCCGCGTACACGGTGTCGACGACCTGCGCCCGTGGGTAGTGCTCCGCGGTGTACGCCTTCTCGACGGCGGTCCACGCGTTGAGATTCGCCGCGGTCGCCCCACACGAGACGATGGCGATCTTGCCGGCATCGCCGGTCTTGGCCATCAGCGCGTCGACCAGCGCGGTGCCGACCCCGTCGGCGGTGGCCTGGTTGACGAACACCTCCCGCTGCGAGCCCGCCGCGTCGGTGTCGGTGGTGATCACGTGGATGCCCTGCGCCCGCGCGTCCGCGATCACGGGCGCCAGCGCGGCGGGGTCGTTGGGCGCCACCGCGATCACGTTCACGTGCTCGGTGATCAGGTCACGCAGGATCGCCGTCTGCGCCGCGGGGTCGACCGTCGCGGGCCCGCGCGTGATCCACTGCGCGCCCAGCTGCTGCGCCGCGCTCAGCCCACCCGCGTTCATCGCGGTGAAGTACGGAATACCCGCGACCTTCGGCACGAACGCGATCTTGACCGGCGCGTCCGGCGGCGCCTGCCCGAGCCCGCCCGAGCAGCCCACGAGGACGGCCACCGCCCCCAGCAGCGCCACGACGCCCAGCACGAGCGTCTTCGTCGGCCCTCGCATCCCCACCATTCCTTCTGGTTCGCGGTCTGCACGGTGGAGACCTGGAGGCAAGGTAGGGGAGACCGCTCACGGGGGTCAACCGGTTGTGTGCAAAGGGTTACTGAAGTGAGTTCATCGTGGCGGTGACGGGGTTGGTACCCATTCGGGGTATGGGTTAGGGTGATCGGCGATGATCTCCCGTTCGGCTGCTTCCGGCCCGGGCGCGTTTCTGGCGCGCTGGGTGCTGCTTGGTGCGGTGGTGCTGGGGGTTGTCGCGATGCATCACGTGGCAGCTCCTGGTGGTGCGATGGCTGATGGGCCGATAGGTGATGTCTCGATGGCTGGTGCCTCGATGGGGCACGTTGCCGAGGCTCACGCTGCTGTTGAGAGTGCTGCTGCTGGGGCCGCCGCTCTTGAGGCTGTCGCACCGGCCGGGATGGACGGTGCGATGCATTCGATGCTGCACCTCTGCCTGGCCGTTTTGCTGGCGATGGCGGGCCTGCTACTACTCGTGATGCTGGTGTGGCGGGCCGGCCGGCCAGTGATCGCCGGACGCTCGGGGAATGTGGGTGCCGCCCGGCCACCGCCCTGGCGAACCGGCAGAGAACTCCTCACTGCCTCCTGCGTACTGCGGATCTGAGTGGACCGGTTTTCCCCGTGTCCACAGATTTCGCCGTACCCCAGTGAGGGAAGAAGCTCATGAAACGCAAGTTCCTGGCGGGCCTCGTGCTGCCCGTGATCGCCGTGGTCCTGGTCGGATGCTCAGGCTCGCAGCCGGCCCCCGCCACCCACAACGCCGCGGACGTCGCCTTCGCGCAGGGCATGGTCCCGCACCACCAGCAGGCGGTCGAGATGGCCGTGCCCGTGCCGCAACACACCGCGAACCCCCGCGTGATCGCTCTCGCTAAGCAGATCCAACAGGCCCAGCAACCCGAGATCGACCAGCTCACCACCTGGCTGAAGACCTGGGGCGCCCCATTGCCTGCGACAGGCGACATGGGCGGAATGAACGGCATGGACCACGGTCAGCCCATGCCCGGCATGGTCGACACCGCGGGCCTGGACCAGCTGCGCGACCAGGCCTACGACCGCAAGTGGCTGGACCTGATGATCGAGCACCACGAAGGCGCCATCACCATGGCCCGCACCGAGCTCTCCCAAGGTCAGGACACCGGCGCGAAAGCCATGGCCCAGCACATCACCGACTCCCAACAGGCGGAGATCACCACGATGAAGTCCCTGCTCGCCAGCTGATTCGCTCGGGCTGGTGAGTCCTCGGATCGGTGGCTTCCCCGGGCAACTGAGTCCTCAGGGTGCCGCTTTCTCCGGGCAACTGAGTGCTCAGGATGCCGCCTTCCCTGGACTGCTGAGTCCTCAGGATGGCTGGCCTCCCTGGGCGGCTGGTTCCCTGTGGTGGCTTCCCCTGGGCGAGCGGCCGGCGCGGCTGAACCACAGCCGGGCGCCCAGGACTGCTGCCTTCGGGAAGCCCCGGCAGCGAGCGGCTTCGCGGAGTCCGATCCGGACTCCGCGAAGCCGTTGTGCTGTCAGCCATCAGGTCGCTGCGCCGTCGTTGCTGTCATCGCCGCTCGGTGACAGAGCACTGCGTCTGCTGCCGCAACACTGCGCCGCCGCAACACTGCGCCGCCGCAACACTGCGCCACCGCCACGCCCTGCGAAGTCACTGTGTCGCCGCAACACTGCGCCGCCGCCACGCCCTGCGAAGTCACTGTGTCGCCGCGCTGTCAGGGAGATCGCGCCGCACCACCGTGCCGCACTACCGCGCCGCGCTGCAGCGCGACGAAGCTGCGGCGCTGCCGCAAAGCTGCGGTGTCGCTGCACTGCCGCGCTGTCAGGCCCCGTCGCAGCGAAGCCGCTGCTCCGCCGCGCCGCTCCGCGAAGCGCGCCGCTGCCGCTTTGCCGCTCGGCCACTACGCCGCCGCACCGTCAGGCTCCGTCGCAGCGAAGCTGCCGCGCCGCCGTGTCGCGAAATCCAGCTTCTGTCCCATAACCCCGCCTCCTCGCGACCCGGACGTGCTCCGCACCACCACCCTGGCCCCAGATACCCCCAAGGGGTATGGTCCACACCATGACCACACACCAGCACGGCGCGTCCTGGTCCGCCGCGGCCCAGGCGACGCTGCACTGCCTCACCGGTTGCGCCATCGGCGAGGTGCTCGGCATGGTTCTCGGCACCGCGTTCGGCCTGCACAACGCGGCCACGGTGGTGCTGTCGATCGTGCTCGCGTTCGTCTTCGGTTATGGCCTGACGATGCGCGGCGTGCTGAAGTCCGGTCTGGCGCTGTCGGCCGCGTTCAAGGTGGCGCTCGCGGCGGACACGGTGTCGATCGCGGTGATGGAGATCGTCGACAACACCGTGGTGGTCGCCATTCCCGGCGCGATGGACGCCGGGCTGGCGAGCGGGTTGTTCTGGCTGTCGCTGGTGATTTCGCTGGTGATCGCCTTCGTGGTCACGGTGCCGGTGAACAAGTGGATGATCGCCCGCGGCCGGGGGCACGCCGTCGTCCACGGCCATCACATGTAGCCATGTGGGTGACGACCATACGTTCGATCCGCCGCTATTCTGAATGAGTGAGTACCACCACAGGCGCCCACGAGATGTGGCAGCTTCCGGACGAGGAGCTGACCACGTTTCTCCTGGCGTGCGAAGAAAAGCTGCGCCGCGACCACGCGGAGATGCTCGGCGTCGTCAACGAGGTCGAGCGACGAGGGCTGGGCCGGACACTGGGGTTCAAGGACACCGCCGCGATGCTGCGGGAGACGCTCCGGGTCTCGGCCCGCGAGGCCACCACCCGAGTTGTACACGCATGCGCGACGGGGCCGTCCTCCTCGCCGACCGGGGTGCCGCAACCGGCATCGCTGGCGGCGACCGGCCAGGCCCTGGCCGACGGGCTGATCAACCGGGAACACGTCCAGGCCATCGTGGGCCTGTCCGCCACCTGCCCGGCCGCGATCGAGCCGGGGAACCGCGCCGCGGACGAAGCCATCCTGATCGCGCTGGCCGCGCAAGCAGCCCCGGAATCCTTGCGGGCCGCGGGACGGCGGCTGCTCGCCTACTGGGCCGACTACACCACCCCGCCCGACGAACGGCGCCGCCGCGAACTGTATCCGTCACGACGGCTGCACATCACCCACCGCTCCGACGGCAGTTCCCGGTTCGCCGGCGAACTCGACCCGGCGACCACCGCCGTCCTCGACGGCCTGCTCGGGCCACTGGCCAAACCCCGCCTCGACCCCGAAACCGAGGGTCCCGACCCGCGCAGCGCGGCCGAACGACGCGGCGACGCGCTCGCCGACATCCTCGAACTGGCGGCCCGCTGCGATGACCTGGCCGTGCAGGGCGGTGAGCGGGCCGTGATGATCGTGACGGTCACCCTGGCCGAACTCGAAGGCCGCCTGGCCGACGCGCTCTCCACCATCCCCGGCAGTCTCGACGAGCTACGCCGGCAGGCCTGTGAGGCAAAAGTGGTGCCCGCGATCTTGGGCACCGACGGCCAGCCACTGCACCTCGGGCGCACCACGCGGCTGGCCACCCCGGCCCAGCGGCACGCCCTGGCCTTGCGCGACAAGGGATGCGCCCACCCCGGCTGCGATCGCACGCCGAAGTGGTGCACCGCCCACCATGTGATCCCCTGGTCGGAGGGCGGGCCCACCGACCTGTCGAACCTGGTCCTGCTCTGCCCCGCCCACCACCGGCTCATCCACCACAGCGGCTGGGCGATCCGGATGCGGGACGGGATCCCCGAGTTCCTGCCACCATCGTGGCTCGATCCCGACCGCACCCCGCTGCGCAACCACATCCATGACGCCGCACCACCGCGTCACCGGCAGACCCGGCCTCGGAGGTTCCACTATGGACGGACGGCCGCCGGTCACCGGCATACGAACGCTCCGGTGCGCTGATGACCGGGTCAGACGCTGGACAGGTCGATCGCCTGGCTCAGCTCGCGCGGCTTGAGCACCCGCAGGATGCCTTCCAGGAGGTAGTAGTCCGCGTACGGCAGGGAGATCTCGATGCCGTCCTCGGACGGGCGGTTGCGGGTGCAGCGGGCGACCACGGCGTCGGCGCGGGCGGACTTGGTGGTGAGGCAGGTTTTCGCCGTCGCCTCCAGGATCTTCAGGCCGGCGTCGCGGTACTTCGGCTGTTTCGTGGCCGCCGCCAGGTCCAGCAGGCCGCAGGCGGTGACGACGCCGGCGGAGGCGTCCTTGATGTCGTTCGGCGCCTGCGGGGCGAGGTAGTCCCACACCGGCACATGGTCCGGGGTCAGCGCGCCGAGGGCGTAGTCGGCCAGCCGCTGGGCGGTGGTGAGGAACTGCTTGTCGCCGGTGCGCCGGTAGATCGTGGTGAAACCGTAGACGCCCCAGGCCTGGCCGCGCGACCAGCACGACGTCGGGCTGTAGCCCTGCACGGTGTTCGGGCCGATCTCGGCGCCGGTGGCCGGGTCGAAGTCGAACACGTGCGGCGTCGAGCCGTCCGGGCGCAGGAAGACGCGCTGCGCCGTTTTCGCGTGCTCGACGGCGATGTCGAGGTACTTGCCGTCACCGGTCTGCCGGGTCGCGAAGTCCAGCAGGTCCAGGTTCATGATCGTGTCCATGATGATCCGGCCCGCGTCCTTCGGGTCGGTGAGCGCGCCCCAGGCCCGGATGAAGTGGCCCTTCGGGTTGTAGCGCTGGATCAGCGACGAAGCCGCCTGGATCGCGCCGGCCCGCCACTTCTCGTCGCCGGTGATCCGCCACGCGGTCACCCACGACGGGTAGAAGAGGAAACCGAGGTCGTGGGTGCTGGTGTCGTTCTGCCGCGGCGCGAGCTTTTCCGCCGACGCGAGCGCGAGCGTGCGGAATTGCTCGTCACCGGAGTGCAGCCACGCCATCCAGAGCGTGCCCGGCCAGAATCCGCCGACCCAGTCGCCATTCTGCGAATAGGTCCATTTCTCGAACTTCGTCCCGGTCGGAAAGGCCGTGACGGACGGGGCCACCGCGCGCAGCTTCCGCACCGCGTAGTCCGCCGCCGCGCGGAAGGTCTCCGCCTGGCTCGCCGATCCGGATACCGCCTGGTCGGAGGCCGCTGCCGGGATGGTGCTGCTCGCGCTCACCGCCACCGCGGCACCGGCCGCGGTGGTCAGCAGGGTGCGCCGGGAAACGCTCACGGGTGCCCGCCATTCACAGTGGGGAAATGCATCACGGGAAGGTCGGCAAAGTTTTACACGATCGACACGCGCTTGTACACCCGCCGAATCGGCTATTCACGGTTGTGAATTGTTCACGGATGTGAATTCGCCATTCTTGACCGGTCGCCGTGTTACCGCGTGGTGAGCGTGGACTCGTCGTCGACGACCAGCGGGCAGAGCGGGTTCGGCGCCTGCGAAACGTCGATGACGGCCTCGAGCCGGTCACGGGTGTGCTGCAGCTCGGCGATGCGCGCATCGAGCCGGGCCTTCTCGGCGCGGAGCCGGGCGCGTGACTCCGGAGTGCTCTCGCCGGCGTCCACATGGGGCAGCAGGTCCTTGATGGTGGGGCTGGACAGCCCGGCGGCGTAGAGCATCTGGATCAGCTCGACCCGGGTGACCGCGTCGTCAGGATAGCGTCGCTGGCCGCCGCTGGTGCGGGTCGAGGCCAGCAGGCCTTGCTGCTCGTAATAACGCAGCGCCCGCACACTCACCCTGGCCCGCTCGGCGACTTCCCCGATCCGCATCGTCTGCTCCCTGGTCGGCCGGTTACCGCACGAACTTTACGCGCGCCGCGGCCCGGGCCGCGGCGATGCGCGGGGGTGTGACCTGCGAAACAGCCGCTTGAACCTGACGTTGGCGTCAGGGACCAAGCTCGGCGTCAGAACCTCGAACCGACAGGAGACGACCATGCAGATCACCGGCTCGACCGCACTGATCACCGGCGCCGGCCGCGGCCTCGGGCGCCACTTCGCCCAGGCGCTGCTCGACCGGGGAGCGGCCAAGGTCTACGCCACGGCCCGCCGCCCCGGGACGACCGACATCGCGGGCGTGACGCCGCTGGCCCTCGACGTCACCGACCCCGACTCGGTCCGCGCGGCGGCCGCGGCGGCCCCGGACGTCGACCTGCTGGTCAACAACGCCGGCTTGGCGGCCTACACCGACCTGGTCACCGGCGACCTCGACGCCATCCGCCGCGAGATGGAGACCAACTTCTTCGGCCCGCTCCACGTCGTCCGCGCGTTCGCTCCCGTGCTGGCCGGAAACGGCGGCGGCGCCGTCCTGAACGTGCTTTCCGTCCTGTCGTGGATCTCCTACCAGGGCTCGGCCGGGTACGCGGCCGCCAAAGCGGCGGCGTGGAGCATGACCAACGGGGTGCGCCTCGAACTGTCGGCCCAGCGCACTCAGGTCGCGGGCCTGGTGATGGCCAGTACGGACACCGACATGATGGCGGGGTTCGACGTGCCGAAGAACAACCCTGCCGACGTGGTGCGCGCCGCCCTCGACGGCATCGAGGCAGGCGAGATCGAGATCATCGCCGACGCCGACAGCCTCGCGACCAAGGCCGCGCTCGGCGAGCACCCGTCCGTCCTCTACCCGGCCGTGTCCACGGGACGGGCTTGATGAGCGGTCGGTGAAGCCAGCGTTACGCCGCCGGTCCTGCCGGTCAGGTCGTATCCGTCCACAAGCGACAGATCGGCGGGCGTCAGGCGGACGCGATGCGGTGCTCACCCGCCCCCTGGATCCGGTTCTCCAGCGCCGATTCCTGCGGCCGCGCGGACAGCTCTTGCCAGATGGCCAGCGCCCGCTCGGAGTAGACGCGTGAGCGCTCCGGCTGGCTCAGCGCCGAGTGCAGCTCGCCGAGCAGTTGCGAGACCTCCGCCTCCGAGCGCCGGTCGCCGTTGCGGCGGTGCACGCTCAGCGAGTTGACCAGCAGCAGCTGCGCGTGCGCGAAATCCCCGCTGTACAGGCAAAGTTCGCCGAGGGCCTGGTTCGCGTAGCCGACGCAGTGGTCGTCGCCGAGGTCGGTGAAGATGGCAATGGCGCGGGTGACCTGCTCGCGGGCCTGGGCGAGGTTGCCCTCGTGCTGGTGCAGCAGGCCGAGGCGTTGCAGCGCGTGCGCCTCGCGGTGCCGGTCGCCGATCTCGCCCGCCAGTTCCAGCGCGTCGGTGAACCAGCGTTTCGCTGGCGCGTAACACTTCTGCGCCAGCCAGATCGTGCCGGCGGAGATGCGCACCACGGCCTCGCCGTGCCGGTCACCGGCTTCGGCGAACAGCTTCAGCGCCTCGTGACAGCGCTCCAGCGCGCGGTCGTTCTCGCCCTCGATGCGCAGGATCGTGACGAGCCCGGCGAGCGCCGTGCCCCTGCCCTGCGCGTCGCCGATCCGTTCGTACAAGGCGAACGAGGCTTCGAACGCCACCAGAGCTTCGGCGTAACTGTCCTGGTAGAGGTGGATCTGGCCCAGGTTGCGCTGGATGATCGCCTCGCCGTGCGCGGACCCGGCGCGCCGGGCCGCTTCCAGCGCCAGCGCGTGCGTGCTGTGCCAATCGTCCTGATGACCGCGCAAATCGAAGTACGGCGTGAGGGCGGCGGTCAGCTGCCAGGTCAGGTCGTCGAAGCCGAGTTCGGCCGCCAGGGTCACCGCGGCGACGGCGGTGTGCCGCTCCGCGCCGAACCAGGCAGCGGGGTCGGCCAACAGCCGCCCCGTTTCCGGCGGTAGGTCCGGCAGCTTCGCGGACTCGTCGCGGTACTGGCCGAAGAAGTGGATCGGCATCCGGTCGGCCGCTTCGACGGCCAGCGCGAGATAACCCTCCAGCACCCGCCGTGCCGCCGCGCGCGTCTTGCCCGGGCCATCGCGCTCGGCCAGCTCCGCCGCGTACACGCGGAGCAGGTCGTGCAGGCGGTATCGCGGCTGGCCCGTGGCGTCCGAAGCGACCAGCTCGACGAGATGGGCGTCCACCAGCACGTCGAGGACCTCGTCGGCCGAAGGGCGGCCCAGCGCCGCGGCGACCACCCACGCCGGGAACTGCACCGGGCCGAGCGCACCGATCCAGCGGAACGCCGCGGCCGCCGACATCGGCAGCAGGTCGTAGCTCAAGGTCACGCTCGCGCGCACGGCGAGGTCGCCGACGCGCAGCTCGTCAAGCCGCCGACGTTCGTCGTGCAGCCGGTCGGCCAGCACGCGCAGCGACCAGTTCGGCCGGTTCGTCAGCTTCGCCCCGGCCACGCGGATCGCCAGCGGCAGGTGACCGCACTGGCGCAGGATCGCGGCGGCGTTGTCCGGCTCGGCGGCGACGCGCTCGGCCCCGACGATGCCCTGCAACAGCCGGGCTGCCTCAGGTTCGGGCAGCAGGTCGACGTCCACCGGGACGGCGCCGTCCAGGTCCGGCAGGCTCAGGCGGCTGGTCACCAGCACCGCACACGCCCCGGTGCCCGGCAGCAGCGGCCGCGCCTGGGCCGCGCCGCCCGCGTCGTCCAGCACCACACACATCCGCTTCCCGGCGAGCCGCGAGCGCAGCAGCGCCGAGCGCTCCGGCAGATCACGCGGCAGACCCGCGTCCGGGATTCCCAGCGCCCGCAGCAATTCCGCCAGCACCCCCATCGGCGCCCGCGGCGACGAGGAGGTGCCCGCCAGATCGACGTGCAGCTGGCCGTCGGCGAAAGCGTCCCGCACGGCATGCGCCACCCGGACCGCGATCGCGGACTTGCCGACCCCCGGCGCGCCCGACAGCACGATCACCGACGGCAGCCCGTTCGCGCCGCGCTCGCGCAGCCGCGCGACGATCCGGTCCACCACCTCCTCGCGGCCGGTGAAGTCCGGCAGGTCGAGGGGCAGCTGGCAGATCGGCAGCTCGGCGGCGTGCCGGACCTGGATTTCGGCCGGCAGCACCGGCAACTTCGGCTGCTTGGTCGACGATCTGGCCGAAGACACTGACGGCGCCGAGGACACAGACGGCACGGCCAGCGTGGCCCGCAACTCGCGTAGCCGCACACCGGGCTTCGCCCCGAGTTCCTCGTCAAGCGTCCGCTCCGCCAGCTGGTAAGCCTCGACGGCCTCATCGGTCCGGCCGCCGTCGCGCAGAGCCGTGACGAGCTGCTCCCAGAGTTCCTCGCGCAGCGGGTGTTCGGTGACCAGGCCGCGCAGTTCGGCGATCGCCTCGCCGTGCCGGCCCAGCTCGATCCGGGCCTTCAGCCGCTGTTCCTGGACGGACAGCCGCAGCTCGGCCAGCCGGGCGACGGCCGCGCTCCAGCCGTGGTCGTGCGGCAGGCCTTCCAGCACTTCGCCGCGCCACAGCGCGTCCGCCTGTTCCAGCAAAGCGAGTGCCGCTTCCGCGTCGCCGCGATCGAATGCTTTCTGCGCTTCGGCGGCGTGCTCGCTGAAAACGACATGATCCAGTTCTTCCGGCGCGGCGCTGAGCTGATATCCCGACGCGCGACTGCTGATCCGGTCGCCCAGCTCGGGTGCGGTTTCGGCCAGCCGGCGGCGGAGCGAATGGACGTAGGTGCGGATATTGGCCGCCGCGGAACGAGGCGCGGTGCCCGGCCAGAGCACCTCGACCAGCACCTCGGTGGACACCACGACGTTCGGCTGCAAAACCAGTGCGGCCAGCAGCAACCTCGGCTTCGGCCCGCCCAGCGGGACGGCCCGGCCTTCAGCGACGACCTCCAACGGTCCGAGAATCCGGAAAGCCAATGAGGTCAGCATTTTTTTACCCGCCTTCGTGGCAAGGTCCCCATGACCGCGCATCGTAGGAGCGTTCGAGTGGCATAGCTAGATCCATTCGGAGGGCAAAGCCCCGTAAATCGCTTTTGTACGAGTTGTGTACAGGACCGGGTCACTCTGTGGCCATGAAGCGTTCGAAGCTCCGGCGTTGGGCCGGTTCAGGGGTTGTCCTGGCCTCGGCCGGCGCGTTCGCCCTCGCCACGGCGGCGCCCGCGGCCGCGGCGGCGACCGGGACGGTCCAGACCGCCGGCGACCCGCTCAACGTCCGCCGCGCCCCGAACACGGCGGCGACGGCCGTGAAAACGGTGGCGAACGGCGCATCGGTGGGCATCGAGTGCCAAACGGCCGGGAGCTCCGTGACCGGCCCGCTCGGCACCACCACCATCTGGGACTACGTGCCCGCCCTCGGCGGCTATGTCTCCGACGGCTACGTCAAGACCGGCTCCGACGGCCGGGTCGCGCCCGACTGCGGGACCGGCACCGGCAGCGCCCAGTGCGCGTCGGCGTGCGCTGCGGAAGGCCAGTTCCGCTCGTCGGACGCGCATTTCGTCGTTTACGACACCAACGCGGACGGCAGTTCCGCGGTCGTGCAGTACTGGCTCGCGAGCGGGGCCGGCCCGTTCTACGCCTGGGCCTCCGGCGGCCAGGGCACCTCGGTGGACAAGGCGGCCGCGGTGCCGAAGGGCTCGTGGGTCTTCTACAAGACCTGCACCGGCCACAACACCTCGCCGCCGACCTTCGCCGGTTGCAGCGCCGGCCTCACCGACTTCGCCGCCTGAAACTCCCCGCCCCTGCTTTCCGGAAGGACCCCCTATGGGCCAGGTGAACCGGCGCTCAGTGCTGCTCGGCGGACTCGCCGCAGCGACCGCGGCGACCGCTTCGATGACGCTGCCCTCGATGACGCTGCCGTCGTGGGCGAACGCGCGGACCGCGGCGGCCGTCCCGCCGGCCATCCACGACCCGTTCCAGCTCGGCATCGCCTCGGGCGACCCACTGCCGGACAGCGTGGTGCTGTGGACGCGGCTCGCGCCGGCGCCGTTGAACGCCGACGGTTTCGGCGGCATGCCGGACGCGACCTACCCCGTGGACTGGGAGCTGGCGACCGACGAGAATTTCGCCTCGGTGGTGAAAAGCGGTTCGGTGGACGCCGTCCGCGCGTCGGCGCACAGCGTGCACGTCGAGCCCGCGGGCCTCGATCCGGCGCGCGAGTACTTCTACCGCTTCAAGACCGCGGGCTACCTCTCGCCGGTCGGCCGCACGCGGACCGCGCCCGCCGCCGGCGCAGCGGTGAACCAGCTGAAGTACTGCTTCACCTCCTGCCAGCACTGGGAGGAGGGCTGGTACCACTCGTACAAGGGCGTGGCGCGCGACGACCCGGACCTGGTGCTGTTCCTGGGCGACTACATCTACGAGAAGCCCTCGGGACGGGTGAAGTCCGAGCTGAACCCGCGGCGGCTGGCCGTCCCGCAGGACACCACCACGCTGGCGCTCTACCGGGCGCGCCACGGCCAGCACAAGACCGACGCCGACCTCAAGGCCGCGCACGCGCTCGCCCCCTGGCTGGTCGTCTTCGACGATCACGAGGTGATGAACAACTGGAACGGCACCACGAGCCCCGCGTCGACGGCGCGCAAGACCGCCGCGTTCCAGGCGTTCTACGAGCACATGCCGATCCGCTCGACCGCGAAGCCGAACGGCGCGTCCATCCAGCTGTACCGCCAGTTCCTGTGGGGAAATCTGGCGCGCTTCCACATGATGGACACCAGGCAGTTCCGCAGCGCGCAGGTGACCGGCACGGCGTGCGGCCCGTACCGCGACCCCGCGCGCACGCTCACCGGCACCGCGCAGGAGCAGTGGCTGCTCAAGGCGTTCGAGACGCACCCGGCGACCTGGGATTTCCTTGGCCAGCAAGTGTTCTTCGCCCAGCGCGACGGCGACGGCAAGGACACCACCTGCGAGAGCCCCGACTCGTGGGACGGCTACCAGGCCTCGCGTGACCGCATAACCCAAGGCTGGATCGACCGCCAGGTGCCGAACCCGGTGGTGCTCACCGGCGACGTGCACCGGCACTGGGCGGCCGACCTGCGCAAGGACTACTACGACCACACCGACCCGATCGTCGGCTCGGAGCTGGTGACCACGTCGGTCACCTCGAACAGCGACGACGCCGCGCCGCCGAGCGCCGCGTGGCTCGCGAACAACCCGCATGTCAAGTACTGCAAGGGAGAACGCGGCTACGTCCGGGTGACGGCGACGCCCGCGCAGATGCTCGCGGACTTCGTGGTGGTCTCCGACACGAGCGTGAACGATCCGGCGAAGCTGGTCATCAACACCGACAAGAGCTTCGTGGTGAACGCGGGTTCGAAGGGGCTGCAGGCGGTCTAGGACTCCTCGCCGGCGAGCAGGTCGATCGCCAGCGCGGCGGTCCAGCCGAACGAGCGGGCGCCGTGGCCCGCGGCGCTGAGCGGGTTGACGTACTCGGCGAAATCCGTCCAGCGGGCCAGGTTCAGCAGGTCGAGGCGCAGCTGACGGGCCAGCGCGTCTTCGCCGTGCCGGAGCAGGCCTTCGCGGACCAGCCAGCCGACGTTCGCCCACGCCGGGCCGCGCCAGTACTTCGCCGGGTCGAAGCTCGGCGACGTGAGGTCGTAACTCGGCACGGCGAGCACCTGGCCGAGGCGGAAGCGCGGGCCGGTGGCGGTGCTGAGCAGGGCCGGTGCGACGGCGAGGTCCGGCAGCAGCAACGGCAGCAGACCGCCGCAGGTGTACTCGCGGCAGGCCTTGCCGGTGCGGACGTCGAGGGGGAAGAAGAACCCGGCGCGGGTGTCCCACAGGCGTTCCGTCATCGCCTTGGCCATCCGCGCCGCGCTCTCGCGGTGCCCCGCCGCGGCGGCGGGCAGGCCCAGCGTGACGGCGATCTCGGCCAGCGCCAGCTCGGCGTCGGCCAGCAGGGCGTTGAAACCCGGGTCTTCGACCGTGAAGCCGTCGCGCTCGGTCGGCCAGTGGATGTCGGAGTAGTCGCTGTCGCGGTAGCCCGCGGCGAGCCGCACGTAGCGGCAGTACTCGTCGTCCGTCGGACGGTCCGCGGGCGCGCCGTGCACGAGGTCGCGGCGGGTGAACTGGCCGGGGTCGGCCGGGGTGACGCGCGAAAGCGGCCCGTCCCACGCCGGGCTGTTGTCCATTCCGGACTCCCACGGGTGCACGATCGACACCAGCCCGTGGCCGCCGAAGTCGCGGTGCGCCAGCAGATACCGGTGCCACGCCTTGAGTTTCGGGTACAGCGTGGCCAGGAAGGTGTCGGTGTCCGAGCCGACCGGGTCGGCCTGGTGCACCGCCCACACCGCCCGCGCGTGCACCGGCGGCTGGATCAGCCCGGACGTGCGCCCGGCGCGCCAGAAGCCCGGGCCCGGGAAGTAGGCCTCGGGCGGGGTGTCCGGGTTGAACAGGATGTGCGGCACCCGCCCGTCGCGCCACTGCGCGTTGAACAGGGTGACCAGCTCGCGCCGCGCCCGCTCCGGCGCGAGGTGGCGCAGGCCCAGCGCGATGAACGCCGAGTCCCAGCTCCACTGGTGGGGGTAGAGGTTCCGCGAGGGGACCGTGGACGAGCCGAGCCAGTTGTCTTCGAGCACGCGAGCGGCAGCGGCGCGCAAGGCGCTCGATGTTTCCAGCATGTGTCCAATTTATCTCCGACTTTTGTCTTGTCAATGGACAGAAGTGATGACCTGGGATGATGTCCGCTACACCCGAATGGCGGCGGAGGGAGGACCAGGCGTGACCGGCGGAGCGGCCCCGACCACGGCGGGCGAGCTGTTGTACCTGGTCCGGACCGGTCAGGCGACCACCCGCAAGGCGCTGCAGACGGTCAGCGGGCTGTCCCGGTCGACGCTCGTCGGACGGCTGGAGCAGCTCCAGGCGGCCGGCCTGCTGACCGAGGGCGGCCACGAGGACTCGACCGGCGGGCGGCCCGCGCGCTACCTCCGGTTCGACGACCGGCACGCCGTGGTCCTCGCCGCGAGCGTCGACACGATGCACACCGAAGCGGCCGTCACCGACCTCTCCGGACGACGGCTCGCGCGCCGCGGCGGCGCCCTGCGCGTGGCCGACGGGCCGGAGCCAGTGCTCGACACCATCGCCGGCTGGTTCGACGCGCTGCTGGCCGAAAGCGGCCGCAGCGCCGAGGAAGTCGCCGGGGTCGGATTGTCCGTGCCGGGCCCGGTGGAGCCCGGCGTCGCGCGGGTGAGCCGGCCGCCGATCATGCCCGGCTGGGACGGGTATCCGATCGGCGCGCACCTCGGCACCCGCTTCGCCGCGCCCGTGCTGGTGGACAACGACGCGAACCTGATGGCGCTCGGCGAGCACCGCTCGACATACCCGGACTCGCCGGCTTTTGTGCTCGTCAAGGTGTCCACCGGGATCGGCGCGGGGCTGGTGATCGGCGGCGAGGTCTACCGCGGCATCGACGGCGGCGCCGGCGACATCGGGCACATCCGCCTCGCCGGTTTCCCGGACGCCCGTTGCATGTGCGGCTCGTACGGCTGCCTGGCGGCCGTCGCCAGCGGTGGCGCGCTCGCCGCCCGGCTGACCGAGCAAGGCCTGCCGACGGTGTCCGGCTCCGGCGTGCGCGAGCGGATCGACGCGGGTGAGCCCGCCGCCATCCGGCTCGCCGAGATCGCCGGCCGCCAGGTGGGGGAGGTGCTGGCGACCGTGGTGTCGGTGGTGAACCCGGAGGTGCTGGTGATCGCCGGGGACCTCGCGGAGCCGTCGTTCGCCGCCGGGGTGCGCGAAGTGCTGTACCGCCACGCCCTGCCGCGCGCGACGCGGAACCTGCGCGTGGAAATCGGCGGACGCGGCGGCGACGCGGCGGTGAGCGGCGCGGTCGCGACGGTGGTGGAGTCGGTGTTCGCGCCCGCCGTGGTGGACCGGCGGCTGAAAAGCTCGTGAGTGGCTATGACGGTTAGAACCGGCATGAACACTCACAAGCCCCGACGGAAGTAGGTGGCGCGCCACGCCTCCGCGTGTTCCGCCATACCACTGAGCGGCACTGTCAAACCGGACGTACCCCCGTTTTCCCGACATTTCACTCGGGACAGCCGGGACGAACCGGACTCCCCGTAGGGAAAACCCGGCGGCGCCCGCACGTCTGTCCCGTGAGGACAGATAACGGTTCTGAACTCACCAGTGTGAAGCTTCCCTGACGCGGCACCGCCGACATAGTCTCGTGCGGACGTTCTGCGGCCTGGGGGCCGCGCTTCACAAGGGAGTTGCCTGTGCGAAGAAGCCTTACCGTGTTCCTCTCGCTCGCCGTGGCGGGTGGGCTCGCCGCGACCGCGCCGGCCGTCGCGTCGGCGCAGGGGCGCCAGGACATCCCCCAGTCGCACCCGCTGTGGGCCAGCCCGCAGGCCAAGGTGGCCGACACCGCGCCGTCGTCGAAGCTGGACTTCCGCGTGTACCTGAACCTGCGCGACCAGGCCGGGGCGGAGGCCGCGGCGCAGTCCGTGTCCGACCCGGAAAGCAAGGGCTACCGCAATTACCTTTCGCCGCAACAGGTTCGCGACCAGTTCTCGGCGTCCGACCAGACCGTCGGCGCGGTGAAGAGCTGGCTGCAGGGCAGCGGCTTCCAGATCGGCGACGTGCCTTCGAACCGCGCGTACGTGGAGGCCGTCGGCACCGCGGACCAGGTGCAGCAGGCGTTCGCCGTCAAGCTCGGCAAGTACTCGGTCAAGGGCCAGACCCTGCGCGCCGCGGACAAGAACCTGTCCGTGCCCGCGCCGCTGGCCAACGACGTGCTCGGCGTGATCGGCGTGGACCAGGCGACCAGCCTGTTCAAGCCCGACCACACCGACGGCGCGGCCACCCCGTCAGCGCAGTCGGCCAAGCCCGGCGTTGTCGCGCCCGGCCCCGGTTTCCGCAACGCGGGCCCGTGCAGCGCTTACTACGGCGAGAAGGTCGACACCACCGACCCGGCGTACCAGGGCAAGCAGCTTCCGTACGCGCCGTGTGGCTACACCCCGGCGCAGCTGCGTTCGGCGTACGGCCTGGACAACGCCGCGAAGCTCGGCGCGGACGGCAAGGGCACCACGATCGCCATCGTGGACGCCTTCGGCTCGCCGACGATCTACTCGGACGCGTCCACCTACGCCAAGCGCAACGACCCGTCGCACCCGCTGACCCAGGGGCAGTTCAGCCAGCACGTCTTCCCGCCCACCCCGGGCCAGGAGGCGCCGGACCAGTGTGACGCCGCGGGCTGGTACGGCGAGGAGACCCTCGACGTCGAGGCCGCGCACGCACTGGCGCCGGGCGCGAACCTGCTCTACGTCGGCGGTGCCGACTGCCAGGACCTCTCGCTGGACGCCGCGCTGAACTACGTGATCGCGGGCCACAAGGCCGACATCGTGTCGAACTCCTACGGCGACACCGGCGAGGACATCCCCGCCGACGAGGTCAAGGCGTTCAACCAGATCTCGATCCAGGCCGTGCTCGAGGGCATCGGCGTGTACTTCTCCTCCGGTGACAACGGCGACGAGGTCGCCCGTCTCGGCACGCCGTCGCCGGACTTCTCCGCCTCGGCGCCGTGGGTCACCGCGGTCGGCGGCACCTCGCTGGCGGTCGGCAAGAACGGCCAGCGGCAGTTCGAAACCGGTTGGGAGACCGGCAAGTCGAAGCTGACCGGCGGCACCTACACCCCGGCGTTCCCGGGTGCGTACAACGGCGGCGCGGGCGGCGGCACGAGCCGTCTGTTCCCGCAGCCCTTCTACCAGAAGGGCGTCGTGCCGGACGCTTTGTCGACGAAGAACCAGACCGGCAACGCGAAGGGCCGCGTGGTCCCGGACATCTCGGCGGTCGCGGACCCGAACACCGGGTTCCTGATGGGGCAGACGCAGACCTTCCCGGACGGCGCCTACTACGACCAGTACCGGATCGGCGGCACCAGCCTCGCGTCGCCGGTGTTCGCCGGGATCATGGCCGTGGCCGACAGCCTCGACCACTTCCACCACGGCTTCATCAACCCGGTGATCTACAAGCTGACCTCGCGCACTTCGGCGATCAGCGACGTGAAGCACGTGGACGCGGCGGTGCAGCGCGTGGACTACGCCAACAGCGTGGACGCCACGGGCGGCCTCCTCACCTCGGCCCGCACGCTGGACTACCCGAACCTGACCATCCACACGACAAAGGGCTACGACGACGTGACCGGTCTCGGCTCGCCGAACGGCTTGGCGTTCCTGTTGCTCGTCTGATGCACTGAGGGTCGGTGAAGGCCTCTTCTCCCGTCAGACGGCGGGGGAGGGGGCCTTCTTCGTGCGCGGCCTAAGGTGATCGCGGGAAGCAACGAGCACGGGAGTGGCAGATGAGCGGGATCGACGCGGACGTCTTCGGCGGGCGGATGCCCACGGGGGCCGGGGATTTCGCGATCGAGACGCGCGGGATCACGCCGATCCCGGAGGCGAACCGGTTCGGCCGGCCGTGGCGGCTGGCCAGTGTGTGGTTCGCGCCGAACCTGACCATGACGGCGGTGTTCACCGGCACCCTCGGCGCCACGCTGGGCCTGGGCTTCGGCACCGGGCTGCTGGTGCTGCTGGCCGGCACGGTGATCGGCTCGCTGCCCGTGGCGTACCTGTCGACCTGGGGCCCGCGCACGGGCACCGGGCAGCTGCCGCTCGCGAGGCTGCCGTTCCGCGGCGGGGTGGTGCTGCCCGGGCTGGTGCAGTGGCTCGGCTCGATCGCCTGGGACGCCTTGGTCGGGCTGTTCGGCGGTGAGGCGCTGGCCCAGCTGACCGGGCTGCCGTTCTGGGGCGCGGTGCTGATCGTGCTGGTGCTGCAATGCGCGCTCGGCGTGTTCGGTTACGCCGTGATCCACCGCGTGCAGGCCGTGATGAGCGCGGTGCTGGTGGTCGCCTTCGTCGCGCTCGCCGTGAAGGTCGTGCTCGACCACCCGATCACGTACGCGAACTCCGCGAGCGGCGGTGACCTCGCGGGCGGAATCGTGCTGTTCTCCACGATCACGCTCAGCCTGGCGATTTCCTGGGCGCCGTACGCGTCGGACTTCAGCCGCTACCTGCCCGCGTCGACGAGTCCGCGCGGGGTCTTCTGGTTCACGATGCTCGGCCTCACCGCCTCGTACGCGATCGGCGAGAGCATCGGGCTCGCGCTCGGCACGGCGCTGGGCGACCAGACCGCCGCGGGCATCTCGACGCTGCTGGGCGGCGGGTTGCTCGGCGGCCTCGCGTTGCTCGTCATCGCGCTGGCCGCGGTCTCCTCCAACGCGATGAACGACTACAGCGGCTCGCTCGCGCTGCAGACCGTCGGCGTCCGCCTGCGCCGCCCGGTGTCCGCGGTGCTGGTGACGGTGCTCGCGTTCGCGCTGATCCTGTGGATGCACAGCGGTGATCTGGCCTCGAAGTTCCAGAATGTGCTGCTGGTGGTGAGCTATTGGATCCCGCCGTTCCTCGGCGTGGTGGTGCCGGACTGGCTCCGCCGGACCCGGCCCGGCCGCGCGGTCGACGTCCCCGCCGAGCTGACGCGGCCGGTCCGCTCGTGGGCCGCGCTCGTCGCGTTCGTGGTCGGTTTCGGCGCCGCGGTCCCGTTCATGAACACGACTGTCTACACCGGACCCGTCGCGGCGGCGCTGCACGGCGCGGATTTGGCCTACTACGCGGGTTTTGTGGTTTCGCTCGCCGTGTATCTGCTACTGCGCGGACGTCGCACGCCGGAAACGAGTGTTCTGCCGGATTAGTCCGGATACCGGTATGGGCCGAACGTGGCCAGGATGTCCGGAAGTTGAAAATTAACTACCTTCGTCGGTTGTTCGAAGTTCACGAAAACCCGACTCTTGGTGGGGTTCGGTCCCCATTTACCTCCGAATCCGGCCCCCATCCGGGGCCTGATCCGGCCTGCCCGGAGGAGAACTTCGCCGATGACCTTGCGACGACCACTCGTGCTGCTCGCAGCCGGTGTGCTGGCCGCGGCCGTCACCACGACGACGGTTGCCCAGGCCCAAACTTCCGACCCTCGCAGCCCGCAGACCGCCGAGGCGATGGCCGTCACGGCCGCGCAGCAGCTGGTGGCCGCCCGGCCCGCCGTGCTGCACGCCAGCGCGGACGACGTTTTCCAGCCCCACAACGTGATTTCCTCCACCAACGGGCTGAAGTACGTGCCCTACGACCGCACCTACAAGGGCCTGCCGGTGGTCGGCGGCGACTTCGTCGTGGCCACGAACTCCGCGGGCAAGGTGCTCACCACCTCGGTCGCGCAGACCACCGCGATCAACCTGCCCAACATCACCCCGAAGCTGACCGCGCAGCAGGCCGAGGCGGTCGCCCGCCAGCAGGTGCCCACTGTGGACAGTGTGAATCCCGCGCAGCTCACCGCCTTCGCGCTCGGCACCACGCCGAAGCTGGCCTGGAAGACCCAGGTCGCCGGCCGTAACGCCGAAGGGCCGAGCAAGCTGGACGTGATCGTCGACGCGGTGACCGGCAAGGTGCTGCACACCCAGGAGCACGTGGCCTACGGCGACGCGCAGGGTGTGTGGAACGGCCCGGAGCCGCTGCACATCGACACCACGCAGTCCGGCGGCAGCTACTCGATGACCGACCCGAAGCTGACGAACGTCAGCTGCCAGGACGCCGACACCAACAAGACCTTCACCAAGTCCAGCGACAGCTGGGGCAACGGCGACGAGACCAGCAAGGAGACCGGCTGCGCCGACGCGCTGTTCAGCATCCAGGCCGAGAACAAGATGCTGACGGACTGGCTGGGCCGCAACAGCTTCGACGGCAACGGCGGCGGCTGGCCGATCCGCGTCGGCCTGAACGACGAGAACGCCTACTACGACGGCAGCCAGGTCCAGATCGGGCACAACGCGGCCGGGCAGTGGATCGGCTCGATCGACGTGATCGCGCACGAGCACGGCCACGGCATCGACGACCACACCCCCGGCAGCCTGTCCGGCAACGGCACCCAGGAATTCGTCGCGGACGTCTTCGGCGCCTCGACCGAGTGGTACGCCAACGAGGCCGCGCCGTACGCGGTGCCGGACTTCCTGGTCGGCAACCAGGTGAACCTCGTCGGCAGCGGGCCGATCCGCAACATGTACGACCCGTCCAAGCTCGGCGACAAGAACTGTTACGACGACTCGATTCCCGGCACCGAGGTGCACTCCGCGGCCGGCCCGGGCAACCACTGGTTCTACCTGGCCGCCGAGGGCACCAACCCGACCAACGGCCAGCCGGTCAGCCCGACCTGCAACAACTCGCAGGTCACCGGGATCGGCGTGCAGGACGCGGTGAAGATCTTCTACAACGCCATGCTGCTCAAGACCAGCGACAGCTCCTACCAGAGCTACCGCACCTGGACGCTGACCGCGGCGAAGAACCTCTTCCCGGGCAGCTGCACCCAGTTCAACAGCATCAAGGCGGCCTGGGACGCGGTGAGCGTGCCGGCACAGTCGGGCGACCCGTCCTGCGGCTAGCGCGTGTCTGAGAAAGCCGGTCTCGCGGCTGCCGCCGGTAGCGGATGACGCTTTCCCTGCACTGAGTGCGGGGAAAGCGTCATCCGCTCCACCGAGCCAGCCCGCCGCACAGCGACCCGCAACCTTTGCCAGACACGCCCTAGTCCGCCGCTTGACCAGCTGAGTCCGAGGAACCGTCAAGGCCTCCTTACCCGCGTCGCACGCGGGTAAGGAGGCCTTGACGGCTTTCGCAAGGGAGAACCGGGGTCGGCTCAGAAAACCAGGCCGGTGCTGTCGCAGCCCCCGTCGGAGATGGCGTTGACCCAGCCGGTGGCGTAGTTGGCTTCGGTCGGCGAGACGCGGGTCCTGCAGGTGCCGTGCCAGTCCGGATTGGCGGTGAATCGCCAACACGAAAAGGCGCTAGCCGTACCGGATTTGGTTGTCAAGGGATCTCATCAGGTTTCCCGGGATGCGGATGTCCATGCACGCGAGTGGGTGACCGTGCGAACCTCGCGCTGACATCGACCCCCGAAAGGCGACGCTGACGTGCGCACCCACCGCAGAACCCGCTTCCTGGCCTCGGCGCTGACCGCCCTGACCGTCGTGGGCGTGCTCGCCGGCTGTTCGCGCGCCGACACCTCCGCCGCGCCCGCGGCGAACGAGGGCGCGGCCACCGAGGTCCGGCTCGGGTTCTTCCCGAACGTCACGCACGCGCCCGCGCTGATCGGGGTGAAGAAGGGCTTCTTCGCGCAGAACCTCGGCTCGACCAAGCTGACCACTCAGACCTTCAACGCCGGGCCGGACGAGGTCAACGCGCTGCTGGGCAACTCGCTCGACGTCGCGTTCATCGGCTCCGGCCCGGCGATCAACGCCTTCACCAAGTCCAAGGGCGCCATCCAGCTGGTCTCCGGCTCGGTCTCGGGCGGCGCGCAGCTGGTCGTGAAGCCGGACATCACCAGCGTGGACCAGCTCAAGGGCAAGAACCTCACCACCCCGCAGCTGGCCAACACCCAGGACGTCGCGCTGAAGAAGTTCCTCGCCGGGAAGAAGCTGACCGACCAGGTCAAGATCACCACGATGGACAACCCGAAGACGCTCGACGCGTTCAAGAAGGGCGAGGTCGACGGCGGCTGGTTGCCCGAGCCGTGGTCGTCGAGGCTGGTGCTGGACGCCGGCGCGAAGGTGCTGGTGGACGAGAAGACCCTGTGGCCGGACGGCCGGTTCCCGACCACGGTGGTCATCGTGCGCAGCGAGTTCCTGCAGCAGCACCCGGACACCGTGCGGGCGCTGCTCAAGGGCCAGCTGGCCGCGATCGACTGGGCGAAGGCCAATCCGGCCGAGGCCAAGACCGTGGTCAACGGCGAGCTCAAGGACCTGGCCGGCGCCAGCCTGAGCCCGGCGGTGCTGGACCGCGCGTTCTCCGGCATCGAGCTGACCACCGACCCGATCCCGGCCGAGTTCCCGCAGCTGGCCCAGGACTCGGTGACCGCGGGCGTGGTGAAGTCCGCGGTCGCGCTGAAGGGCTTCGCCGACTTCGGCCCGCTCAACGACGTGCTGAAGGCCCAGAACCTGCCCGCAGTGAACGCACCCGAACTGACTCAGTGAGGCAGCCCGCGATGACCACGACCCTCCCCAGTGGACGGACGAGTTACACCGGCACGGCCGCGGTGCGGCTCGACGGCGTCGGCAAGGCGTTCGGCCCGGCCGGGCGCGCGGTGGTCGCGCTGGACGGGGTCGACCTGGAGGTCGCGCCGGGCGAGTTCGTCTGCCTGCTCGGCGCGTCCGGCTGCGGCAAGAGCACGCTGCTGAACCTGGTGGCGGGCCTGGACGCGCCGTCCGCGGGGCAGATCACGCTGAACACCTCACGGCCCGCGGTGATGTTCCAGGAGGCCGCGCTGATGCCGTGGCTGACCGCGGCCCGCAACGTCGAGCTTCCGTTGCGGCTGGCCGGTTTCGGCCGCGCCGAGCGCCGCGACAAGGCTGCCGGGCTGCTGGACCTGGTCCGCCTCAAGGGTGCCGGGAACAAGCGGCCGCACGAGCTTTCCGGCGGGATGCGCCAACGCGTCGCGCTGGCCCGCGCGCTGGCCGCGACCCACCGCGTCGGCGGCGACCCGGAGCAGGCGCTGCTGCTGATGGACGAGCCGTTCGCCGCGCTCGACGCCATCACCCGCGACGTCCTGCAGGGCGAGCTGCTGCGCGTTTACCGCAGCACCGGCACCTCGGTGCTGTTCGTGACCCACGACGTGCGCGAGGCGGTCCGGCTCGGCCAGCGCGTGGTCCTGCTTTCCTCGCGGCCCGGCCGCGTCGTGCGCGAGTGGGCCGACGTGCCGCTGGCCGACGCCGGGGAGCTGACCGAGGAAATCACCGGGCACCTGCGAGAGGTGATCAGTACCCATGGCGCCGCTTGACCGGTCCGCTGCCGCCGCCGACGACGCCGCCGTCGATGCCGTCAGTGCCGGCCTCGACGCGCTGGACGCCCCGGCCGGGGAACCGCGCCGGGGTTTCTGGAAGCGCTTCGCCTGGGGCTTCCTGCCGCCGGTGCTCGCCTTGGTGCTGCTGGTGGTCCTCTGGCAGGTGCTGTGGGCCGCGGCGTTCTGGCCGGAGACGTACCTGCCCGCGCCGCTCGCGGTGTGGGACGAGTTCTGGGAGCGGCTCGTCTCCGGCGACGTGTTCGAGTACATCTGGACCTCGGTGCACCGCGCCGCGCTCGGCTTCGCCGCCGGGGTGGTCATCGGCACGCCGCTCGGCCTGCTCGTGGCGAAGGTGCGCGTGGTGCGGGCGGCGATCGGGCCGTTGCTGACCGGGTTGCAGAGCCTGCCCTCGGTGGCTTGGGTGCCGGCCGCGATCCTCTGGTTCGGCATCAACGACGGCGCCATCTACTTCGTCGTGCTGCTCGGCTCCGTGCCCTCGATCGCGAACGGGCTCGTGTCGGGCATCGACCAGATCCCGCCGATCCTGCCGCGCGTCGGCCAGGCGATGGGCGCCGGGCGGTTCTCGTCCGCGCGGTACATCCTGCTGCCCGCGGCGCTGCCCGGGTTCCTCGCCGGGCTCAAGCAGGGCTGGGCGTTCTCGTGGCGCTCGCTGATGGCGGCGGAGCTGATCGCGCTTTCGCCCCAGCTGGGCATCGGGCTCGGCGCGTACCTGAACCAGGGCTCGTCGCTGAACGCCATCGAAAAGGTGATCGCGGCGATCTTCCTGATCATGCTGGTGGGCGTCGGGATCGAGCTGCTGGTGTTCCGCCCGGCGGAGCGCGCGGTGCTGCGCGCGCGGGGGCTGACGGCGTCACTCTGACGGGTCGGCACCGGCCCTGCCAGAATCCCCGGTCATGTTCTCCGGGGTGCTCGCGCTGATCGCCGTCCTGATCTTCCTGGCGCGGTTTCTGCGCGAGCCGCGGCGATTCGGCAACGCGGTGTGGTTCGGCGTCGCGCTGGTGCTGACCGGGCTGTGGCTGCTGGGTCTGCTGGGCGGCGTCAGCTGGCTGCAGACCGTGGTGCTGGTGCTGGCCGGGGTGCTCGCGCTGATGTCCGCGCTGGTGCTGCCCTGGGCGCTGGTCGCGAACGGCGTGGTGATGTGGCGGCGCGAGGGACACCGCCTGGCGAACCTGCTCTCCCTGCTGGCCGGGCTGGCCATGCTGGCGCTGTACGGCGTGACCGTGACGGCGCTGCGGTTCGCGCACCCGCAGTGGCTGGTGGTGGTCGCGCTCTCGGCCCTGCTGATCGCGGGTTACCTGGCCTTCGTGTTCAGCGCGCTGTTGCTGTACTCGGTGCTCTACAGCCGCATGAAGCGCCGGGCCCGGGCGGACGCGGTGATCGTGCTGGGCTCGGGGCTGCTGGGGGACCGGGTGCCGCAGCTGCTGGCCAACCGGCTGGACCGGGCCGTGGCCTTCTGGCGCCGCTGTCCCGACGCGCTGCTGGTGGTCTCCGGCGGCCAGGGCTCGGACGAGCTGAGGTCCGAGGGCGCCGCGATGGCCGACTACCTGGTGGCCGCGGGGGTGCCGGTGGCGCAGATCGTGGTGGAGGACCGGGCCGCCACCACGGACGAGAACCTGCGTTACAGCGTCGCCCTGCTGCGTGAACGCGGATTCACCGGCCGCGTGCTCGCGGTGACGAACAACTACCACGTCTTCCGGACCGCGGTTCTCGCCCGGCGGCTGGGGTTGCGCCTGGATGTGATCGGCGCGCGGACGGCCTCGTACTTTGTGCCGAGTGCCTTTTTGCGCGAGTTCGTCGCGCTGCTGGTGCAGTACCGGAAGACCAATGCGGCGGCTTGTTTTGTGCTCGCGGCGGGCCCGGTGGCGGTGGCTCTGCTCAGCTGAACGTTCCCGGAAAACGAAACAGACCCGCGGGGCGAACCCACGGGCCTGTTTCGTTGAGTGTTTCGGATCAGCGACCGGAGCGACGGCCGCCCGCGCGGGTGCCCGAGGAGAAGGCCGCCGCGCCACCGCGGGAGGAGCCGCCCGTGCGGGGCTGGCCGCCGCCGGTGCGGGCCGGGGCCGCGCCGCGCTGGCCGCCACCGGAGGTGGAGCGGGCCGGAGCCTGGCCGTTGCGGGCCGGGGCGCCGGCGCCGGAGCGCGCACCCGAGCCGGAGCGTCCGCCGGAGCCCGAACGGCCGCCGCCGGAGCGTCCGCCGGAGGCCGCGCCGGTGCCCGACTGGCCGCGGGAACGGCCCTGTCCGTCGTCACGACGGTCCGAGCCGGTCTCGGTCGTGTAGGTCGTGAACTCCGAGCGCGAGCCGCGCCCGCCGGAGCCACGGCCACCACCGGAGCGCTGGCCGCGGCCACCGCCATCGTCACGACGGGCAGCGGCTGCGGCGCGCGAGCCTGCGCCGCCGCGGTTCTCGCCGCTCGGGCCACCGCCGCCACGACGGCCACGGCCGCGAGGGGGACGCTCGTCGTCGTCGCGGCGGGAGCCGGGCGCGGCCTGGCCGCCGGCGGTGACCTTCTTGGGCCGGTTGTCCACGATCGGACGGCGCGGGGAGGCGTCGAAGGTGCGCTCGCCCGGGGCCAGCTCGGCCAGCAGCGGGTGGCCGGGGCCGATCTGCGTGGTGGTCGGCTTGATGCCGGCCTTGCGGGTGAGATCGCGCACGTCGCGGACCTGCTCGTCGGTCATCAGCGTGATGACGGTGCCCGAGGCGCCCGCCCGCGCGGTGCGGCCGGAGCGGTGCAGGTACGCCTTGTGCTCGACCGGCGGGTCGGCGTGGATGACCAGCGTGACGTCGTCCACGTGGATGCCTCGGGCGGCGATGTCGGTCGCGACCAGCGTCTTCGCCGCGCCCGAGGAGAAAGCCTCGAGGTTGCGGGTCCGCGCGTTCTGGCCGAGGTTGCCGTGCAGCTCGACGGCGGGCACGCCGCTGGCCACCAGCTTGCGGGTGAGGGTCTTCGCGCGGTGCTTCGTGCGGGTGAACACCAGCGTGCGCCCGGGCGCCGCGGTGAGGTCGACCAGCACCGGCAGCCGGTGGGTCTCCTCGAGGTGCAGCACATGGTGGGTCATGGTCGAGACCGGCGACTGGGCCGAGTCGACGCTGTGCGTGACCGGATCGTGCATGAAGCGCTTGACCAGCACGTCGACGCCGCCGTCGAGGGTCGCCGAGAACAGCAGCCGCTGGCCGCGCTCCGGGGTGGCGTCCATGATGCGCCGGACCTCGGGCAGGAAGCCCAGGTCGGCCATGTGGTCGGCCTCGTCGAGCACGGTGATCTCGATCTGGTCGAGCTTCACCTCGCCCTGGCGCATGTGGTCGGCCAGCCGGCCGGGGCAGGCCACGACGATGTCGACGCCGTCGCGCAGCCGGGTGATCTGCGGGCCGGCGCTGACGCCGCCGAAGATCGTGGTGGTCTTGAGGCCGAGCACCTTGCCCAGCGGCAGGATCGCGGCCTCGATCTGGGTGGCCAGCTCACGGGTGGGCGCCAGGATCAGCGCGCGCGGACGGCCCGGGCGACGGCGCGTCGGGCCGTCGGCCAGGCGGCTGAGCAGGGGCAGCACGAAGCCGTACGTCTTGCCGGAGCCGGTGCGGCCGCGGCCGAGCACGTCGCGGCCGGCGAGCGTGTGCGGCAGCGTGGCCGCCTGGATGGGGAACGGTTCGGTGACCCCCTGGGCCGCGAGGGCGTCCACGAGGGTGGCGGGCAGGCCGAGTTCGGTGAAAGTCGTCATAAGCGGTGCGGGCGCCCGAGGCGCCCTGGTCTCCATACCTGAGAAGGGTTGTCCTGCCCGGCGCAGACCCTTTACGGCCGCGGCGCGTGGTAGTCGACAACACGGCCCGAGGCAGAACTGAGCGGACCGCATGATCAGTTTACCTGGTCCGCCCCGCTCCCGTCGCGTGAGTTTGCCCGCACTTGGCCCGCTTGCTAAGTTACCGATGAGTAATCACAGAGGAGTGTCATGACCGCGACGTCGCTGTTGCTGAACCCGCGGGCCTACGACCCGCAGCGTTTCGACCCGGAGACCCGGCGCCTGCTGCGCGCCACGATCGACTGGTTCGAGTCGCGGGGGAAGGCGAAGCTCACCGAGGACTACCACGCGCGCGTCTTCTACGCGGACTTCCTCGAGTTCGCGGGGGAACAGGGGCTGTTCGCCACCTTCCTGACCCCGGCCGCGAACGCCGACGGCAGCCCCGACAAGCGGTGGGACACCAGCCGCGTCGCCGCGCTTTCGGAGATCCTCGGGTTCTACGGGCTCAACTACTGGTACCCGTGGCAGGTCACCATCCTCGGCCTGGGCCCGGTCTGGCAGAGCGCCAACGACGTCGCGCGCAAGCGGGCCGCGGACGCGCTCGCGGCCGGCGGCGTCGGCGCGTTCGGACTGTCCGAAAAGGACCACGGCGCCGACATCTACTCGTCCGACCTGGTGCTCACCAAGGACGGCGACAGCTACCGCGCGAACGGCTCGAAGTACTACATCGGCAACGGGAACTGCGCGCAGACCGTCTCGGTGTTCGGCCGGGTCGACGGCGTCGAGGGACCGGACCAGTACGTGTTCTTCTACGCCGACTCGAACCACCCGAACTACCACGTGGTGAAAAACGTGGTGCCCTCGCAGATGTACGTCGCGGAGTTCCGGCTCGAGGACTACCCGGTGCACGCCGAGGACCTGCTGCACGTCGGCGCGGAGGCCTTCAGCGCCGCGCTCAACACGGTCAACATCGGCAAGTTCAACCTGTGCTTCGGCGGCATCGGCATGGCCACGCACTCGCTGTACGAGGCAATCACGCACGCGCAGAACCGGATCCTCTACGGCAACCCGGTCACCGACTTCCCGCACGTGCGGCGCGAGTTCGTCGAGGCGTACGCGCGGCTGGTCGCGATGAAGCTGTTCTCCGACCGCGCCGTGGACTACTTCCGCTCGGCCGGCCCCGACGACCGCCGCTACCTGCTGTTCAACCCGATCACCAAGATGAAGGTGACCACGGAGGCACAGAAGGTGATCGGCCTGGTCGCCGACGTCGTCGCGGCGAAGGGCTTCGAGGCCGACACCTACCTGGCGATGGCGAAGAACGACATCGACGGCCTGCCCAAGCTGGAGGGCACGGTCGCGGTGAACCTCGCGCTGATCGCGAAGTTCATGCCCGCGTACCTCTTCGCGCCGCAGGACTACGCCCCGGTGCCGACCCGCGACGACGCCGCGGACGACGAGTTCCTGTTCCGCCAGGGCCCCGCGCGCGGGCTGTCGAAGGTCCGCTTCCACGACTGGAAGACCGCATACGAGAAGGCGTCCGGCATCCCGAACGTCGCGCTGTTCACCGAGCAGGCCGCCGCGCTGGTCAAGCTGCTCACCGAGGCCACGTCGGACGAGGCGCAGCAGAAGGACCTCGACTTCGGCCTGGCGCTGACCGAGCTGTTCACCCTCGTCGTGTATGGCCAGCTGGTGCTGGAGCAGGCGGAGCTGACCGGCATCGAGGCCGACGTCGTCGACCAGATCTTCGCCGTGCTGGTCCAGGACTTCAGCGCCGCGGCCGTCGACCTCAACGGCAAGGCCAGCTCCACCGACGCACAGCAGAAGATCGCCTTGGCGGCGCTGCGCAAGCCGGTCGTCGACGCCGAGCGCTTCGATCGCGTGTGGACGATGGTGCGCGGGCTTTCCGGCGCCTACGCGATGAATCCCTGAACGACTCGTGAGTGTTTATGACGGTTCTAACCGTCATAAACACTCACGAGCCCTACCGGCAGAACCGGCCCGCGAACCGGCGTTTCCGCGATCTTCCCGCTGGAATCCCCACGTCAGCCCATGATCGACGCGCAAGTCGCGGCGTAACCGCGCGCAACTCGCGCCGATACACCCCGGCAATACTCCGTTCCTAGCTTTCGGCCCAGCCGGCCGGAAGGAGCGGACATGGGGCTCGCTGACAACCCGCACATGGAAGACTACTCACTGCGCTACACACCGGCGTCGTTCCGGAAATGGTCGCCGTGGATGGTGTTCCTCAGCTGCCTGGTCGGGATCTCGGCCATGGCCGGGTACGCGCTCGACGCGGCGTTCGTGAACGCGTTCGGCTTCGCCAACGCGCTGATCGGTTTCCTCGTCGCCGCGGCGGTCACGCTGCCGCTGACGCTGGTGATCGCGTTTGCCATCACCCGGAAACACGTCGACATCGACCTGCTCACCCGGGGCTCCGGTTTCGGCTACCTCGGCTCGACGCTCACCTCGCTGGTCTACGCGACTTACACGCTGATCTTCCTGGCGTACGAGGGCGCGATCATGGCGCAGGCCGTGACCGCGTTGACCCGTCTGGACATCCATCTGTCCTATGTGGTCGTTTCCGCGGTGATGATCCCGCTGACGCTGTACGGGATGACGTTCAGCTCGAAGTTCCAGGCCTGGACCTGGCCGCTGTGGATCGCGCTGATCGGGCTCGCCATCGGCACCGCGGCGACCGCGCCGGACGCCGGGCACAACATGGTCCACCCGGCGACGGTTTCGCCCGAAGGGCTCGCCGGGCTGACCGTGCTGGCGGTGTTCACCATCGCCGCGGCGCAGCTCTCGCTGGCCACGCAGGTCGGGGAGCAGGGCGACTACCTGCGGCTGATGCCCGATCCGACGCCGGAGAACCGCGGCCGCTGGCGGCTCGCGGTGATCATGGGCGGCCCGGGGTTCGCGCTGTTCGCCGTCGGTATCTTCTTCGCCTCGACGCTGCTGGTCGGCTACGCCGCGACGAAGCTCGGCCCGGCGCAGGTGGCCGTGCCGGTGGACCTGTTCACCGCCGTCTACGAGCGGCTGACCGGCAACCACACGGTCGCGCTGGTGCTCGCCGGGGTACTGGTGCTGCTGTCTCAGATCAAGATCAACATCATGAACACCTACTCGGGCTCGCTGTCCTGGTCGAACTTCTTCTCCCGGCTGCTGCACCGCCACCCCGGCCGCGCCGCCTGGGTGTTCCTCCAGGTCGGACTGGCGCTGGTGCTGATGGAGCTGGACATCTTCAGCCACATCGTCGAGGTGCTCGCCTGGTACTCGAACGTCGGCATCGCCTGGATCGCCGCGATGGTGTCGGACCTGGTGATCAACCGGAAGCTGCTCAAGCTCGCGCCGGACGACCTGGTCTTCCACCGCGCGCACCTGTACAACGTGAACCCGGTCGGCTTCGGCTCGATGGTCGTGGCCGGCGGGGTGTCGATGGTCGCCTACTACGGCGCGTTCGGGGCCGACCTGGCGGCGCTGTCGCCGTTCCTCGCGCTGGTGCTCGCGTTTGTGCTGCCGCCGCTGGTGGCCCTGGCGACGCGCGGGCGCTGGTACGTCGCGCGGGTTTCGGAGCTGCCGGCCGACGCGACGGAGCTGCCGTGCACGGTGTGCGAGGGCACCTACGACGTCAGCGACATGGCGACCTGCCCGTTCCACGGCGGCACGATCTGCTCGCTGTGCTGCTCCACCGAGGGCAAGTGCAAGGACGCGTGCAAGCCGAGCGCGTGGGTGCCGCGCAAGACGGCGCTGGGCATGCCCGTGGTGCCGCCCCGTGAACCCGCGCTTACCGCCGCTTCCGAGGCGACGCCGTGAGCGCGCCGGTCCGCCTTAACAACCGGGTGACGCCGCGGACCCCGGCAGGCAACGCCCGCTGCCTATGGTCCGGCGGTGTGCGAGGTGCGTCGAGAGCGCACGACGTGCGCAGGCTGCGTGACCTGCTGCGTTCGGCGGTGCAGGGCGACCGGTTCACCGGCGGGCAGCTGCCCGGTGAAACGGAGCTGATGGCCGAGTACGGGCTGTCCCGCGCGGCGGTGCGGGAGGCGCTCGCCCTGCTCCGGGCCGAGGGGCTGATCGAGCGGACGCAGGGCGTCGGCACCCACGCCGTGGCGCACCCGGTCAGCACCGGGATCGCCGAGGCCCACGGCACCAGCTCGCCCTCGCCGACCAGCCTGCTGAACCGCCGGACGCGGCCGCAGGTGCTCGACCGGTCCGTGGTGGCGCTCTCCGCGGTCGCCGCCGAACGGCTCGGCGTGCCGGCCGGAATCCCGTGCCTGCGCTTGGAATACGTGGCGCTGCACGAGGAAGAGCCATTGTGGCTCGCCACCAACTACGCGCTGTTCCCCGAAGCGGAGAAGCTGCGCGACTGCCCGTTCGTCACGGACTGGTACGCGCTGCTCGCGGACGCCGGCGTCGAGTTCGGCGCCTCGGAGTTCGTGATCGGCGCGGAAACCGCCGATCCGCACACCGCGGCCGTGCTGGGCGTGCCCGCCGGCGCGCCCGTGCTGGCCATGGAGCAGACCATCTCCGACGTGTCCGGCCGGCTGTTCGACCTCGCTTTCGTCCACACCCGCGCGGACCGGTTCCGCATCGTCTCGCGCGGCACCCGCACCCCGATGCTCGAGGAGCTGACATGACCGAGATCCCGGAGACCCCGCAGACCCTCACCGACGCCGCCGCCGCGTTGCGGGACGGCGCCGTCACATCCGTCCGGCTGACCGAGGCCGCCATCGCCCGCGCCGATCTCGCCGACGCCGAGGTGGGCACCTACCTCGCCCGTTTCGACGAGTACGCGCTCGAGCGGGCCGAGCTGGCCGACGCCGAGCTGGCCCGCGGTGAGGACCGCGGCCCGCTGCACGGAATTCCCTTCGGCGTCAAGGACATCCTGGCGATGGCCGAGGGGCCGACCACCGCGCAGAGCCTGATCCTCGACCGGACCTGGGGTGCGGGCAAGGACGCGCCTGTCGTCGCGCGGCTGAAGGCGGCCGGCGCGGTGATCACCGGCAAGACCACCACGATGGAGTTCGCCTGCGGCATGCCGGACGACACCAAGCCGTTCCCCGTCCCGCGCAATCCGTGGGACACGGCGACCTGGCCCGGCGGGTCCAGCTCGGGCACCGGCAGCGGCGTCGCGGCCGGCATGTTCCTGGCCGGGCTCGGCACGGACACCGGCGGCAGCATCCGCATCCCCGCGGCGTTCTGCGGGGTGAGCGGGCTGATGCCGACGTTCGGCCGGGTGCCGAAGTCCGGCTGCGTGCCGCTGGGCTACAGCCTCGACCACATCGGGCCGCTCGCGCGCAGCGCGCAGGACTGCGCTTCCGTGCTGGAGGTGCTGGCCGGGCCGCACGCGAGCGACCCGGACTGCGTCGACGCGCCGTTCACCGCGCCGGAACTCGGCGGCGACCTGACCGGGATGCGCGTGGGCGTGGTGCGCGAGCACCACTTCCCGGCCGACGGCGATCCCGCGCTGGCGAGCACGTTCGACGCGGCCGTCACGGTGCTCACCGGGCTGGGCGCGGAGGTGGTGGAGGTGTCGCTGCCGCTGTGGTCGGAGATGATCACGGCGGACATGATCACCATGGGCTGTGAGGCACTGGCCTACCACCGCGGTGATCTTTCGGGCCGCTGGAACGATTACTTCGTCGGCACCCGGGCGATGCTGGCCACCGGGGCGACCGTCTCCGGCGCGGACTACGTGCAGGCCCAGCGCGTCCGGCGGGTGGCGCAGGACGCGATCGCGAAGCTGTTCCGGACCGTGGACGTGGCCGTGATGCCGACCGCCGCGGCCGGCGCGCCCGCGTTCGACAGCCTGGCCGGCCCGGACGGGGTGCCGGACGTCGGCGCGCTGTTCTCGACGATCTTCACGCCGTACTGGGACAGCCTCGGCAATCCCGTGCTCGCCGTGCCGATGGGCTTCACCGCGGCCGGGCTGCCGCTCTCGCTCCAGGTCGCCGGGCCGGCCTTCGGCGAGGCCGCGCTGCTGCGCACGGGCGCCGCGTTCCAGCTCGTCACCGATTGGCACCTGCGGGAGCCCTCGCTGGTGTCGGCTCCCGTCGCCGCCTGATTTGCTTGTCCTGGAAGGGGAAAGCAATGCCTGAATTGAGTCCGGCGTCCACAGTGGACGCAGTCGATGTGGTCCGGAAGCTGCTTGACGTCGCTTCGCTGCCCGCGAGCGAGGTCGAGCTGGCGGCTTACGCGGCCGCGTACCCGGCGCAGCGGGCCGGGATCGAGGCGCTGTATGCCGTGCCCGAGGCGCGCTACGTCGACCCGGCGCTGCGCTTCCGCGCGGAGGGGGTCATCGAGGACTGGGCGCACTGAAAAGCTTGTGAGTGTTTATGCCGGTTAGAACCGGCATAAACACTCACGAGTCCTTACTTGCCGAAACCGGCGCGCCGGAGGGCGTCGGCCATGGAGCCGCTGCCCCCGGAGGTTCCACCGGAGTTGCCGCCACGGCCGCCTCCGCCGCCGCGGTTCGGCTGCTGGCCGCCGCGGCGCTGACCGCCCTGACCGCCGCCGCCCTGGCCGCGGTCGCGCCCGCCGCCACCGCCCTGCTGACCACCGCCGCCACCACGGCGGTCCTGAGACGAGGCGCCCGGCTCGTCGTCCAGGCGCAGCGTCAAGGAGATCCGCTTGCGCGGCACGTCGACGTCGAGCACCTTGACCTTCACGATGTCACCGGGCTTCACGACGTCGCGCGGGTCCTTCACGAAGTTCTTCGACAGCGCCGAGACGTGCGCGAGCCCGTCCTGGTGCACGCCGACGTCGATGAACGCGCCGAACGCGGCCACGTTCGTCACCACGCCCTCCAGCCGCATGCCCGGCTTGAGGTCGCCGATCTTGTCCACGCCCTCGGCGAAGGTGGCCGTCTTGAACGCCGGGCGCGGGTCGCGGCCCGGCTTCTCCAGCTCGGCCAGGATGTCGGTGACCGTCGGGAGGCCGAAGGTCTCGTCGACGAACTCGGCCGGCTTCAGCGCCTGGAGGGTGCGCGTGCTGCCGATCAGCGAGCGCAGGTCCGTGCTGGTGGCGGTCAGGATCCGCCGCACCACCGGGTAGGCCTCGGGGTGCACGCTGGACGCGTCGAGCGGGTCGTCGCCGTCCGGGATGCGCAGGAAGCCCGCGCACTGCTCGAACGCCTTCGGGCCGAGCCGCGCGACCTCCTTCAGCGCGGTGCGCGTCTTGAACGGCCCGTTCGAGTCGCGGTGGGAAACGATGTTCTCGGCCAGCCCGGTGGTGATGCCCGAGACGCGGGTGAGCAGCGGCGCGGACGCGGTGTTCACATCCACGCCCACGGCGTTCACACAGTCCTCCACCACCGCGTCGAGCGAGCGGGACAGCGACACCTCGGACAGGTCGTGCTGGTACTGCCCGACGCCGATCGACTTCGGGTCGATCTTCACCAGCTCCGCCAACGGGTCCTGCAGCCGTCGCGCGATCGAGACGGCGCCGCGCAGCGAAACGTCCATGCCCGGCAGCTCCTGCGAAGCGAACGCCGAAGCCGAGTACACCGAAGCGCCCGCCTCCGAGACCACGGCCTTCGTCAGGTTCAGCTCGGCGTGCTTCTTGATCAGCTCCTGCGCGAGCTTGTCCGTCTCGCGGGACGCGGTGCCGTTGCCGATCGAGATCAGGTCGACGTGGTGCCGCGCGCACAGGGCGGCCAACTCGGCGATCGACTGGTCCCACTTGTTCGCCGGCTGGTGCGGGTAGATCACGTGGGTGTCGACGACCTTGCCGGTGGCATCGACGACCGCGACCTTCACCCCGGTGCGGAAGCCGGGGTCGAGGCCCATCGTCGCTCGGGTGCCGGCCGGGGCGGCCAGCAGCAGGTCGCGCAGGTTGGCCGCGAACACGCGCACGGCGTCGTCCTCGGCCGATTGGCGCAGCCGCATCCGCAGGTCGATGCCCAGGTGCAGGAGGATCTTGGTGCGCCAGGCCCAGCGCACGGTGTCGCCGAGCCACTTGTCCGCCGGGCGGCCCTGCTGGGTGATGCCGACCTTGTGCGCGATCCGCTGCTCGTACTGCGTCGGCCCGACCCGCGGCTCTTCGGAGGGCGCTTCCGGCTCCATCGAGAGGTCGAGGACTTCTTCCTTCTCCCCGCGCAGCATGGCGAGGATCCGGTGCGAGGGGAGCTTGGTGTACGGCTCGGAGAAGTCGAAGTAGTCGGCGAACTTGGCGCCTTCGGTCTCCTTGCCCGCGCGGACCTTCGAGGTGATGTGGCCTTCGGTCCACATCTTCTCGCGCAGCTCGCCGATCAGGTCGGCGTCCTCGGCGAAGCGCTCGACCAGGATCGAGCGGGCGCCGTCGAGCGCCGCCTGCGCGTCGGCCACGCCCTTGTCCGCGTCGACGAACACCGCGGCGGCCGCGTGCGGGTCGGTCGACGGGTCGCTCATCAGGCCGTCGGCCAGCGGCTCGAGGCCGGCTTCCCGGGCGATCTGCGCCTTCGTCCGCCGCTTCGGCTTGTACGGCAGGTAGATGTCCTCGAGCCGCGACTTGGTGTCCGCGGCGAGGATCTGCGCCTCCAGCGCCTCGTCCAGCTTGCCCTGGGTCCGGATGGACTCCAGCACGGCGACGCGGCGCTCGTCGAGCTCACGCAGGTAGCGCAGGCGCTCCTCCAGCGTGCGCAGCTGCGCGTCGTCGAGCATCCCGGTGACTTCCTTGCGGTACCGGGCGATGAACGGCACGGTCGATCCCCCGTCGAGGAGATCGACGGCGGCCTTGACCTGCCCTTCGCGCACCTCCAGCTCTTCAGCGATCCGCTGCTCGACCGACTGCACGCTCACAACCAAGCTCCTGCTCCGTCTCGACGTTCCGTGCCGGACATTCTGCCGTCCGGGGCGGTGCGACTTTCGTATGGGCCTGCCCAAGGGTGCCTTGACATCGGTATTGGTCTAGTCCACTTTGTGGTGACCTGCCTCACTCTCCAGCGGAGGTCTCCCCATGTCCCGTACCCCCAAGCCGGCGCTGACCGCGCTGGTGGCCGCCGTCGCCGCCTGCCTGGCGGTGACGTTCGCCGTCGGCGGCAACGCTTCCGCGGCTCCCGCCAAGACCGGCGCGGAAAGTCCGGGCGCTGCGAAGGCGGCCCCCAACGCCCTGCCCAAGCACCTGCTCACCGGCTACTGGCAGAACTTCGACAACGGCGCGAAGCCGCTGAAGCTCGCAGATGTGCCTTCGCAGTACAACATCATCGCCGTGGCCTTCGCCGACGCCACGAGCACGCCCGGCGCGGTGAGCTTCACGCTCGACTCCGGCCTGTCCTCGGCGCTCGGCGGCTACACCGACGACCAGTTCCGCGCCGATATCAAGGCCGTGCAGGCCCGCGGGCAGCAGGTCATCATCTCCGTCGGCGGCCAGAACGGCACGATCAACGTCAGCGACTCGGCGTCCGCGGACAACTTCGCCAACTCGATCAAGTCGCTGATCTCGACCTACGGCTTCGACGGCGTCGACATCGACCTGGAGAACGGCGTCAACGCCACCTACATGGCCCAGGCGCTGCGCAGCATCCACGACGGCGGCGGCCAGGTGATCACGATGGCCCCGCAGACGATCGACATGCAGTCCACGCAGGCGGCCTACTTCCAGCTCGCGCTGAACATCAAGGACATCCTGACGATCGTCAACATGCAGTACTACAACTCCGGCACCATGCTCGGCTGCGACGGCCAGGTCTACGGCCAGTCCACGGTCAACTTCCTGACCGCGCTCGCGTGCATCCAGCTGCAGGGCGGCTTGCGTGACGACCAGGTGGGCCTCGGCCTGCCCGCGTCGAGTTCGGCGGCGGGCGGCGGCTACCAGTCGCCGTCGAACGTGGTCTCGGCGCTGAACTGCCTGGCGAAGGGCTCGGACTGCGACACGTTCAAGCCCGCGGCGACGTACCCGGCGATCCGCGGCGCCATGACCTGGTCGATCAACTGGGACGCGGCCGCCGGGTACGCGTTCGCGAACACCGTCGGTGCCGGGCTCGCGAACCTGCCGTAGGGGCGGTCCGGACAGACCTGGAAGGGTTCCCGCGACGACAGGGGAGGGAGTCTCCGCGGGAACCCCTCCAGAACACCCCCAGTGCACGCGCGCAGAGGGGGTGAGCGCGTGCGACCGGCCCCAGCCTGCCCGGTACTGGTAGGCGAACCGGTTGTACGGCTGTTGAATCGCCTGGTCAGGCTGTTTACACCGGGTCGGACGCGGTGAAGGAGTCCTTACCGGCGGCTCAGCGCGTGGTCACCATCCGGTAGTCGGCCGGGTCGAGGCGCCGGGTCCGGCGGTCGTATTCGGTGACCAGGCCGGGCCAGTTGGTGGTCACCCGCCCGTCCGCCTGCCGGTACCAGCTGCTGCACGCGCTCCAGACGCTGCGCGAGAGCCGCCGCTGCACCTCGGTGTCGTACCGCTCCTCGACCTCCGGTTTGACGTCCAAATAGGACACTCCGGGCCGGGCCAGTTGCTCCACCGCCTGGCGGATGTAGCGCGCCTGCCGTTCGAGCATGTAGATGATGGAGCCCGCGCCGAGGTTGGTGTTGGGGCCGTAAACGCAGAACAGGTTCGGGAAGCCGGGCACCGAAAGGCCGAGGTACGCCCGCGCGCCACCGGCCCAGGCGTCGGACAGCGCCCGCCCGCCGAGCCCGTGCACCTTCATGGTGCCGAGGAATTCGGTGGCGCGGAAGCCGGTGCCGTAGACGATCGCGTCCACCTCGTGCTCGACGCCGTCTTCGGTGCGCACGCCGTGCGGGGTGATCTCGCGGATCCGGGTGGTCTCGACCTCGACGTTCGGCTGCGCGACGGCGGGCAGGTAGTTGCTGGTGAACAGGATTCGCTTGCAGCCCAGCGGAAATCCGGGGGTGAGCTTCCGTCGCAGCTCGGGGTCCTTGAGGTAGCGGCGACGCAGCTGCGCGGTGCGCGCCTCGAACATCTTCGCCAGGAGCGGGTGCTGCGTCATCGCGTACGTCGCGTACTCGGCCAGCAGGAAGATCCGCAGCCGGCCGAACAGCTGGGTGGCCGGGACACGCCGGAACAGCCGCTGCTGCCAGCCGGTGTACCGCGCGTCGTTCTTGGCCATGATGTGCGGCGCGGTGCGCTGGAAGATGGTCAGCTTCGCGACGCGCTTCTGCAGCTCCGGCACGAACTGGATGGCGCTGGCGCCGGTCCCGATCACCGCGACGCGCTTGCCGTCCAACGCCGCCTCGTGGTCCCACCGCGCGGAGTGGAACGAGGGGCCTTCGAAGGTGCCGAGCCCGGGGAGGTCGGGCATCGCCGGGCGCGAGAGCTGGCCGACGGCCGGGACGAACACGTCCGCCTCGTAGGTCTCGCCGCCCGCCGTCTCCACGCGCCATCGGCCTTCGTCGAAGGTGGCCGCGGTGACCTCCTGCCCGTAACGGATGTGCGGGGCGATCCCGTATTTCCCGATGACCCGTTTGAGGTACGCGTGGATGTCCGGCTGCAGCGAGTACCGCCGGGGCCATCGCGGGTTGGGCTCGTACGAGAAGGAGTAGAGCGGTGACGCGACGTCGCACGCCGCGCCGGGGTACGTGTTTTCGCGCCACACGCCACCGGGCTCGTCCGCCTGCTCCAGGATCGTGATGTCGTGGAACCCGGCGCGCTTGAGCTCGACCGCCGTCCCGATCCCGCCGAAGCCGGCGCCGACGATCAGCACCGACGGCGTCCTTGCCGTTTCACCCATGCCCTGGAAGCTACCGAGTGGTCATCACGTGGGGAAGGACAGCGGCGGACAGCGAATCGAGAATCCCGGCCATCAGGACTCGTGAGTGTTCATGACGGTTAGAACCGGCATAGCCACTCACGAGGCGGGCAGCACGCGCACCTCGGGCTCGGTGTCGGGGGAGGCCCAGGCCAGCAGCTTCCGTCCGGCGCTCTCCGCGGCGCTGACGTCGCGCTTGGTCAGCCGTTCGAACGGGGTCACCGTGAGTGTGGTTTTCCCGCCCGCCTTGGCCGTTTCCCAGCTGCCCCGCACCTGACCGCCGGCCAGCACGGTGCCCTTCACCAGCCCGTTCTGCGTGATGACGCGCTTGCGGTACTCGTCGCTGATCACCCGCCGCCGGTCGGCGTAGGCCAGCAGGGTCTGGTCGAACGGGCCCAGCAGCCGCAGCGGCGCGGGCACGTCCTCGTCCGGGACCACGGCTTCGGGCAGGTCGTAGAGCACGCGGCCGTCGGGGTCGCGGTAGGTGCGCAGGTCCATCTCCGCGAAGACCTCGCCGAGCCGCGTGATGCCCGCCCAGGCCTGCGCGTCCGCCACCGAAGCCGGGCCGAACGCCTTGAGATACCGCCGAACCAGCTCGGCCGGCGAGGGCGCGACCGGAGCAGACCTGCCGATCCAATCGTGGGCGTGCTGGTAGGTCGGCTGCCCGGACGAGCCCCACACGCCCCGCGGCGGGATCTGCACGAGCGGCAGGAGGCCCCTTGCCAGGTGCGTCAGCGCGCCGGCCGGCCGGTCCGGCCAGCGTGCCGCGAGCGCGGCGCCCAGCTCCGCGCCCGAGTGTGGCCGGGCGGCCAGCAGCTCACGCGCCGCCTCGCCGACGGCGCCGCGGTCCAGCCCGGCGATCTCCGCCGCGAACTGGATGTTCGTGTCCAGGTCGCGGTCCATGATCACCTGCACCAGCGGCCGCCACGCGAGCGCGTCCGCGGCGCTGACCAGGTGCACCGTGCCGCGCATCAGCACCAGGCGCACCACCTGCCGGTCGAGCAGCAGCTTCGACAGGTCCTCGGGCTGGAAGCCGTGCAGCCGCGCCTGAAGCGCGTAGTACGGCGGGAACGGCGCCTGCGCCTGCAATCCCGCGAGGTGCTCCACCGCGTCGAACGCCGGCAGCTTCACCCGCCGCAGCAGCAGCTGACGGTCCAGCGTCGCGCGGCTCAAGGCGCGCCGGCTCAGATTCATAGCCGGACTGTAACCACCAATGCGGACAGTTCCGGCCCTCGACGAGCGTGAGCGCCGGGTCCTGATCCATAATCCCGGCCATGGCCGAGCTCGCCGCGCCCGCGGTCCGCGACTGGGACTTCCCCCGAGGCACGGCCAGCATCCAGCTCATGCTCCGGTTCGCCGAGGACCACGGCGTGCCCGCGCGCGACCTGCTGCCCGCCGCCGACCTCGACGCACTGGGCGGCTGGGACGCGCCGGACCGGCAGGTGGACGCTCGCCAGGAGCTGGCCGTGGTCCGCGCCGTCGCCGCGCGCGCCGGGGATTCCGACGACCTGGCGCTGGAGCTGGGCCGCCGTTACCGCGTGACAACGTTCGGCATCTTCGGGTTCGCCTGCATCAGCAGCCCGACTATGCGTGACGCGATGCTGTTCGCCTTGCGCTACCTGGACCTCAGCTTCACCTTCTGCATCCCGCACGTCGAGCTGGACGAGGACGGGATCAGCGTGGTCATCGACGACTCGCGGGTGCCCTCCGACGTCGCCCGCTTCCTGACCCTGCGGGACCTCGGCGCGATCCACACGGTGATGCGCGACCTGCTCCCGGAGATCCGCCTGGAGCACCTGGCCTTCCGGCACGACGCACCCATTGACGCGCAGTCCTATGTGGACGCGTTCGGCCTGGTCCCGGAATTCGGCGCCCCGCGCCACATCGCGACCATGGACCCCGCGTTGCTCGCCTATCCGCTGCCGCAGGCCAACGAGCAGACAGTCGCCCTGTGCGCTGCGCAATGCGACGCGCTGGTCGCCCGCCGCCGGGCACGCTCCGGCATCTCCCAGCTGGTGCGGGAGCGCCTGGTGCGCCTGGGCGGGGTCGACGCCGGCATGGACGAGATCGCGCGCCAGCTCGCGGTCAGCCCGCGCACGCTGCGCCGCCGGCTGGCCGACGCGGGCACCGGCTACCGCCAGCTCGTGGACGAGGTCCGCCAGGCGCTCGCCGAGGAGATGCTGGACACCGGTGCGCTGTCGGTGGAGGACGTCGCGCTGCGGCTGGGCTACGCGGAGGCGTCGAGCTTCATCTACGCGTTCAAACGGTGGACCGGGATGACCCCGGCCGCGTTCGCGCGCCGGTCCGCTCCGCGAGCACGGCCGGGTAGGTGACCTTCAGCAGGCCCAGTATCGATTCGACGAGGAACGTGCGCAGTTCGGCGCGCTCGAGCGTGCCGCGGATCAGCCACTCGCGCGAAGCGGCGCGCAACATCCCGCCGTACGAACGGATCATCGCGCGCAACTGCTCACGGCCCTCGGCGACGTCGGTCATCAGCGCGGCGGCGAGCACCCGGTCGGCCGCGATCTCGTCGGCCTCCAGCATGATGCGCTCGATCTCGGGGTCGCGGCCCGCGGCCTCCGGCCCGATCACGGTCAGCCAGGCGTCGCGGTTGCGCTCGACCACCTCGATCCAGCGCTCGATGCCGATCTCCAGCCGGCGCTCCATCGGCTCGTCCGGCAGCGATTCCACCACCGGCGCGGGCACGATCATCATCTGCCGCACCACTTCGAGGTACAGCTCGCGCTTGCCGCCGAAGTAGTGGTTGATCAACGGCCGCGCCACCCCGGCGGCGGCCGCGATGTCCGAAGTGGACACCGATGCGTAGCTGCCCGCGCCGAACAGCCGCCGCGCCGCCGTGAGGATCTCGGCCTTGCGCTCGGCCGGCTCCATCCGTCGCCGGGTGGGCTGCGCTCCGGTACTCATCCGGTCAGCCTCGTCGCCTGCCTCCGCGCTGTCAACAAGTTGTTGACAGCGTGTAAAGAGTGTTGCCCCCGGTCCGGCGCGACGGTATTTGTACGGTCAACGCGGCGCCGTTACCCAACCGGAACGACCGGCCGGTAACTTCCCCGGCCACTGGCGCGACGAGACCGGCAGGGGGAAGGGCTGCAAGTGAAGCGCTGTGGGCAGGAGCTGATGGGCGACGCGGACGGCGGCACGACCGGCCCGGCCGGACGCTGGGTGAGTGTGCGCCTGCAACAGCGGCATGTACGGGTCGACGACCAGGACTGCCCGGAGGACAACGAACCCGGCTGCGGGGCCGGGGAGCCGGGCGAAACAGTGGAGACGGGCCAGCTGTCGATGTCCTACCCGGGCATCGTGATCTGCAGTTACGACGAGGGCCACCTGGTGGGCGAGCGCTGGATCCCGCTCGGCGTCGAGCCGTCGGAGGAAGACGACGAGGTGCTGATCGAGCAGCTGCGGGCCGCGATGCTGTGGCAGGCCCGCCGTCCGCCTCGGCAGAGCCCGCCGTACGAGACGCCACCGTTCGAGACTCCGCCTTACGAGGGCATGGGGGAGTAGTCCCCAGGCCGCCGGAAGCTTGTGGTGGCCGGGATTTTCGCTCCGGCCGGATTTTCCGTTGCGGCGCAAGGCAATCGTGAAATTCGGCTTACCGCAAGGGATCTGTCCGGCTCAGGCGCGCAGGCCGTCGAACGCCATCTTGCACACCGCGTCGGCCAGCTCCGTGGCGGACGAGCCGCGGCGCGGCCGGTACCACTCGATCAGCGAGTTCACCGTGCCGAACAGCAGCCGCGCGGCGACGGCGGGGTCGACGTCCGGCCGGACGTCCCCCTCCGCCTCGGCCAGCTTGACCAGATCGGTCACCACGAGGTCGAACTCGCGCCGCCGGGCCAGCGCCGCCCGCTCCACCTTGGTGTTGCCGCGCACGCGCAGCAGCAGCGTGACGAACGGCAGCCGGTCCGCCAGCACCAGCACACTGCCGCGGACCAGGTGCTCGAGCCGGTCGATCGCGCGCCCGTCGAGCTCCGCCGTTTGCGCGGCGACCTCGAACAGCCCGTCCAGCGCCCGGTCCACCGAAAGCCGCAGCAGCTCTTCCTTGCTCGGCACGTGGTGGTAGATCGCGGACTTCGTGATGCCGAGCTTGCGCGACAGGTCCTCCATGCTGGTGCCGTCGTACCCGCGCTCGTTGAACAGCTTCACCGCGACCTGGAGCAGTGACTCCAGGTCGTATCCGGGCCGCCCCCGCCGCGCCGCAGGGGTGGTCACGCGGGATCCCGCTGGTCCAGCACCCGGCGCATCTTCCCCAATGAACGTTCCAGTGTGTCCGGCTCCACGATCTCCACCGTAACGGTCACCCCGACCCCGTCCTTCACCCCCGCCGCCAGCGCGGACGCGGCGGACTCGCGCAGCGCGGCTTCGGCGCCGTGGCGGGCCTCCACGCGCACGATGAGGTGATCGAGGCGCCCGCGCGTGGTCCGGACGAGTTGGAAGTGCGGGCTCAGCCCCTCGGTGCGCAGCACGATTTCCTCGATCTGCGTGGGGAAGACGTTCACCCCGCGCAGGATGATCAGGTCGTCGCTGCGGCCGGTCACCTTCTCCATCCGCCGGAACGCCGGGCGCGCCGTGCCCGGCAGCAGCCGGGTGAGGTCGCGGGTGCGGTAGCGGATGATCGGCAGCGCCTCCTTGGTCAGCGAGGTGAACAGCAGCTCACCCTGCGCGCCGGCCGGCAGCACCGCTTCGCTGAACGGGTCGATCACCTCGGGGAAGAAGTGGTCCTCCCAGATGTGCAGGCCGTCCTTGGTTTCCACGCACTCCTGCGCGACGCCCGGGCCCATCACCTCGGACAGCCCGTAGATGTCCACCGCGTCGATCGCGAAGCGCTCCTCGATCTCCGCGCGCATCTGCTCGGTCCACGGCTCGGCACCGAAGATGCCGACCTTCAGCGAGCTGGCCCGCGGGTCCACGCCCTGGCGCTCGAACTCGTCCAGCAGGGTGAGCATGTACGAGGGCGTCACCATGATGACCTCGGGCTCGAAGTCGGTGATCAGCTGCACCTGCCGGGCGGTCATCCCGCCGGACGCGGGAATCACTGTGCAGCCCAGCTTTTCCGCGCCGTAGTGCGCGCCGAGGCCGCCGGTGAACAGGCCGTAGCCGTAGGCCACGTGCACCTTGTGCCCGGGCCGCCCGCCGGCCGCGTGGATCGAGCGCGCGACCACCGTGGCCCAGGTGTCCAGGTCCTTCTCGGTGTAGCCGACCACGGTCGGCTTCCCGGTGGTGCCGCTGGAGGCGTGGATCCGCCGGATGTCCTTCTGTGGCACGGCGAACATGCCGAACGGGTAGTTGTCGCGCAGGTCCGCCTTCGTGGTGAAGGGGAACTTCGCCAGGTCGGCCAGCTCGCGGCAGTCGTCCGGGTGCACGCCGGCGTCGGCGAACTTCTTGGTGTAGAAGGGCACGTTCGCGTACGCGTGGCGCAATGTCCACTGTAGACGTCCGAGCTGGACTGCGGCCAGCTCGTCGGCGCTGAGCTTCTCTGCGGTGTCGGTCATTGTGCTTCCCGTGCCTTCTGGATGACGCGGCTGCGGCCGCGGAACTCGGCGACGACCTCGGGCCCAGCGGGGGTCTCCCGGTGCACCGTGACGTCGTAGATGCCGTTGCGGCCGAAGGTGGTCCGCTCGGCCCCGGTGGCGATGAGGCGGTCGCCCAGCCGGCCGGCCGCGACGAAGGAGATCTCCGCGCCGGCGGCGACGGTCACCGGGCCGTGTGAATTGCAGGCGAGCGCGAACGTGGTGTCGGCCAACAGGAACAGGTAACCGCCGTGGGCGATGTCGTGGCCGTTGACCATCGACTCGGTGATCTCCATGGTGGCCACGGCGTGCCCGTCGGCGGCCTCGACGAGTTCGATCCCCAGCGCGAGCGAGGCCTTGTCGGTGTCGAACATCGTGTGCGCGGCGTTGCGTCCCAAGTCCGGCGCCTCCATCTGCGTAGCTGGCCGAATGGGCTTACTGACCGAATGGCCGGTAATTAGCGCCCGGAGTCAGTAAAGGCGGGGGACGGCTCCGGTGTCAAGCACCCGGGGGTTTCGGTCCGGGCCGGAAGCGGCTACCATGCGACTTACTGAACGTCCGGTTGGTAATTCGGCGAGAGGGTCGGCATGGTTCTGCTCCGCAGCTACGTCTCCGGTGGTTGGCACACGGCGCCCGGCGAGGGTGTCCCGCTGCACGACGCGGCCACCGGCGAGGAGGTCGCGCGGGTCTCGTCCGAGGGCGTCGACTTCGCCGCCGCGCTCGACTACGGCCGCACAGTGGGCGGGCCGGCGCTGCGTGAGCTGACCTTCCACCAGCGCGCGGCCCTGCTCAAGGCACTCGCCTCGCACCTGCGCGAGCACCGCGAGGAGCTGTACGCGCTGTCGGCGAAGACCGGCGCGACGCTGGGCGACTCGAAGTTCGACATCGACGGCGGCATCGGCGTGCTGTTCAGCTACGGGTCGAAGGGCAAGCGCGAGCTGCCGAACGACACCGTCTACGTGGACGGCGCGGTGGAGCCGCTGAGCAAGGGCGGCACCTTCGTCGCGCAGCACATCGCCACGCCGCTGCACGGGGTCGCGGTCCAGATCAACGCGTTCAACTTCCCGGTGTGGGGGCCGCTGGAGAAGTTCGCGCCCGCGTTCCTGGCCGGTGTGCCGAGCCTGGTCAAGCCCGCGAGCCAGACGGCTTACCTGACCGCGCGGCTGGTCGAGCTGATCATCGAGTCCGGCATCCTGCCCGAGGGCTCGCTGCAGTTCGTCGCCGGCAGCGTCGGCGACCTGCTGGACCACCTCACGGCGCAGGACCTGGTGTCGTTCACCGGTTCCGCCTCCACCGCGCAGAAGCTGCGCGCGCACCCGGCGGTGGTCCGCAACGCGGTGCGGTTCAACGCCGAGGCCGACTCGCTGAACTGCTCGATCCTGGCGCCCGACGCACGGCCGTCGACCCCGGAGTTCGACCTGTTCGTGAAGCAGCTGGTCACCGAGATGACCGTGAAGTCGGGCCAGAAGTGCACCGCGATCCGGCGCGCGTTCGTGCCGGCCGAGCTGCTGGACGACGTCGCCGAGGCTGCCAGCGCGCGGCTCGCGAAGGTGACCGTCGGCAACCCGGCCGCCGAGGGCGTCCGGATGGGCGCGCTGGCCAGCCTGGAACAGCGTGAAGAGGTGCGACGGTCGCTCAAGGCCCTGCTCGACGCGGGCAGTGTGGTCTTCGGCGACCCCGAGCAGGTCGAGGTGGTGGACGGCGACGCCGCCAAGGGCGCGTTCATGTCGCCGGTGCTGCTGAAGGCCGACCCGGAGCGCTCGGAGCCGCACGAGGTCGAGGCGTTCGGGCCGGTGTCCACGCTGCTGCCGTACACCTCGGTCGAGCAGGTCATCGAGCTGGCCGCGCGCGGCGGCGGCAGCCTGGTCGGGTCGATCGTGACCGGCGACCCGGTCTTCGCCCGGACCGTGGTGCTCGGCGTCGCGCCGTACCACGGCCGGCTGCTGGTGCTGGACAGTGACGACGCGAAGGAGTCGACGGGCCACGGCTCGCCGATGCCGCAGCTCGTCCACGGCGGCCCCGGCCGCGCCGGCGGCGGCGAGGAGATGGGCGGCATCCGCGGCGTGCTGCACCACATGCAGCGCACCGCCGTGCAGGGCAGCCCGACCGTGCTGAGCGCCGTCACCGGCCAGTGGGTCGCCGGCGCCCCTCGGACGGAAGGCGAGCACCCGTTCCGCAAGTCGCTCGCCGAGCTGCGGCTCGGTGACTGCGTGGTGGCCGGCCCGCGCACGGTGACCCGCGCGGACATCGACCACTTCGCCGAGTTCACCGGCGACACCTTCTACGCGCACACCAACCCGGAGGCGGCCGCGGCCAACCCGCTGTTCGGCGGGATCGTCGCGCACGGCTACCTGGTGGTGTCGTTCGCGGCCGGCCTGTTCGTCTCGCCCGAGCCGGGCCCGGTGCTGGCCAACTACGGGCTGGAGAACCTGCGGTTCCTCACCCCGGTCAAGGTCGACGACGCGCTGACGGTGACGTTGACCGCCAAGCAGATCACCCCGCGGATCGACCAGGAGTACGGCGAGGTGCGCTGGGACGCCGACGTCACCAACCAGGACGGCGACTCGGTGGCCAAGTACGACGTGCTCACCCTCGTGACGAAGGAGCAGCCGTGACCGCTGTAGCTCCGGACCTCGAAGAACTCTTCGAGCACACCATCGAGCGCGACCAGCGCATCGAGCCGCGCGACTGGGTGCCCGAGGGCTACCGCAAGACGATGATCCGCCAGATCGCGCAGCACGCGCACTCGGAGATCATCGGCATGCAGCCGGAGGGCAACTGGATCACCCGCGCGCCTTCCTTGCGGCGCAAGGCGATCCTGCTCGCCAAGGTGCAGGACGAGGCCGGCCACGGGCTGTACCTGTACTCGGCCGCGGCGACGCTGGGCGCGGACCGCTCGGACCTGACCGACAAGCTGATCACCGGCAAGCAGAAGTACTCGTCGATCTTCAACTACCCGACGCTGACCTTCGCCGACGTCGGCGTGATCGGCTGGCTGGTCGACGGCGCCGCGATCTGCAACCAGGTGCCGCTGTGCCGCAGCTCGTACGGGCCGTACGCGCGGGCGATGATCCGCATCTGCAAGGAGGAGTCGTTCCACCAGCGGCAGGGGTACGAGCTGCTGATGACGATGATGCGGGGCACCGAGCAGCAGCGCGAGATGGTGCAGGAGGCGGTGAACCGCTGGTGGTGGCCGTCGCTGATGATGTTCGGCCCGCCGGACGCGGACTCGCCGAACACCGCGCAGTCCATGGCGTGGAAGGTCAAGCGGCACACGAATGACGAGCTGCGGCAGCGGTTCGTCGACATGTCGGTGCCGCAGGCCGAGGTGCTGGGCGTCACCTTCCCGGACCCGGACCTGCGCTGGAACGCCGAGCGGGAGCACTACGACTTCGGCGCCGTCGACTGGGACGAGTTCAAGAACGTGCTGAAGGGCAACGGGCCCTGCAACACCGCGCGTATCGCGCACCGCAAGCGTGCGCACGACGAAGGCTCCTGGGTCCGTGAGGCTGCGGCCGCGCATGCCTCCAAACAGCTGTTGGGGGGTCCAGGGGGGCTCGACCCCCGGCCGGGGTCTGGGGCCAGGCCCCAGAGGACACAGAAGGGTTCGTGATGAAGCACGATTGGCCGTTGTACGAGGTGTTCGTCCGGGGCAAGCGCGGGCTGAACCACGTGCACGTCGGCTCGCTGCACGCGGCCGACGACGACATGGCGCTGCACAACGCGCGTGACCTCTACACCCGCCGCAACGAGGGCGTGTCGATCTGGGTCGTGAAGGCGGCGGACATCACCGCGTCCTCGCCGGACGAGAAGGACCCGTTCTTCGCGCCCAGCGGCGACAAGGTGTACCGGCACCCGACGTTCTACGAAATCCCCGACGACGTTCCGCACATGTAGGGGAGAGCCATGTCTTTCGACAACGTCTACGAGTCGCTGACCGAGGAGAACGACGCCCGCTGGGCGTTCGGCACCGGGTTCGAGGATCCACTGTCCGGAATGGACACTTCGGTCCCGGACGGGCTGGACGCCGCCGCGCTCGGCGCGTACTGCCTGATGCTGGGCGACGACGCGCTGATCTTCTCGCACCGCCTCCAGGAGTGGGTGACGAACTCGCCCGAGCTGGAGGACGAGGTGGCGGTCGCGAACATCGCCCTCGACCTGCTCGGCCAGGCCCGGCTCCTGCTGGCCCGGGCCGGCAAGGCCGACGGCTCGGACCGGGGCGAGGACTCGTTCGCCTTCGACCGGGTGGAGAACGAGTTCCGCAACGTCCGCCTCGCCGAGCTGGGCGGCGGCCACTTCGGGCACCTGATCGCGCGGCTGTTCGTGTTCTCGACCTGGCGGCTCGCCTTGCTGCAGCGGCTCGAGTCCAGCGCGGACCCGGTGCTCGCCGCGATCGCCGCCAAGGGCGTCAAGGAGCTGACCTACCACCGCGACTACGCGGCCCAGTGGCTGATCCGGCTCGGCGACGGCACCGGGCTTTCGCACGAGCGCATGCAGGAGGGGCTGGCCGAGGTCTGGCCGTACGTGGGCGAGCTGTTCACCACGCACCCGCTGGAGCTGGTGGACGCGGCGACGCTGCGGCCCGAGTTCGACGCGGTGGTGGACCAGGTCTTCGCGGCCGCCACCGTCTCGCGGCCGGAAATCGGTGCTGTGGCCGGGGTTTCCGGGCGGACGGGCCGCGACGGCGTGCACACGGAGAAGATGGGCTTCCTGGTCGGCGAGCTGCAGAGTGTCGCTCGGGCTATGCCGGGTGCGACATGGTGACCGCCGGCGCGGTGGCGTCCACGGTCACCGATCCTGAACTGCCGATGCTCACGCTGGCGGACCTCGGGGTGCTGCGCGAAGTGTCCGAAAAGGACGGACGGGTGACGGTGGCGATCACGCCCACGTACACCGGCTGCCCGGCGATGGACACCATGCGCGACGACCTGGAGCACGCGTTGCTGCGCGCCGGGTTCACCGACGTCGAGATCCGCACGGTGCTGGAGCCGGCCTGGACCTCGGACTGGATCTCGGCCGACGGGCGGCGCAAGCTGGCCGAGGCCGGGATCGCGCCGCCGGGGTCCGCGCCGCGGCGGGCCGCCGGGCCGATCCCGCTCACGCTGGGGCGGCCGGTTTCGCGCGTGGCCTGCCCGCACTGCGGCTCGCTCGACACCGAGGAGCAGTCGCGGTTCAGCGCGACGGCGTGCCGGGCGCTGCGGCGGTGCCGCGCTTGCCTGGAACCGTTCGAACACGTCAAGGAGATCTGAAGTGACCACCGCGGTTTCCCGGCGCACGGGCTTCCACTCCCTGCGGGTCGCCGGCGTCGAGCGGCTCTGCGACGACGCCGTCGCCGTCACCTTCGAGGTGCCGCCGGCGCTGGCGGAGACGTTCGCGTTCGCGCCCGGCCAGTCGTTGACGCTGCGGCGTTCGGTCGACGGCCGCGACGAGCGCCGCTCGTACTCGATCTGCGCCCAGGCGGGTTCGCAGCCACGCGTCGGCGTGCGGCTGGTGCCGGACGGCGTCTTCTCGACCTGGCTGGTGAACGAAGTCCGCCCGGGGGACGAGGTGGAGGTCGCGGCGCCGACGGGGTCGTTCACCCCGGACCTGACCACGGGCGGTCACCACGTGCTGATCGCGGCGGGCTCGGGGATCACGCCTGTGCTGTCGATCGCGTCCTCGCTGCTGGCGATGTCCGATGAAGCTGGGCCTGCCGCGACGGTGACCGTGCTGTACGGCAACCGCCGCACGGACACGGTGATGTTCGCGGACGAGCTGGCCGACCTGAAGGACCGCTGGCCGTCGCGGCTCGAGCTGGTGCACGTGCTCTCGCGCGAGCCGCGCGAGGCCGAGCTGTTCACCGGCCGCCTCGACGTGGACAAGCTGCGCGCGCTGTTCGACTTGCTGGTCCCGGTGGACGAGGTCGACCACTTCTGGCTGTGCGGTCCGTTCGGGATGGTGACGGGAGCGCAGGAGCTGCTTTCGTCATTCGGCGTGCCGGCCGAGCGCGTGCACCAGGAGCTGTTCTACGTCGATGATGTGCCGCCGGAGCCGGTGAAGCACGTGGACGCGGCGGTGGCCGGCGAGTCCTCGGAAGTCACGCTGGTGCTGGACGGCCGCTCGACGACCATGAGCCTGCCCCGTGAGTCGTCCGTGCTGGACGGTGCGCAGCGGTTCCGCCCGGACCTGCCGTTCGCCTGCAAGGGCGGGGTGTGCGGGACCTGCCGCGCCCGCGTCACCGAGGGCTCGGTGGAGATGCGGCGCAACTTCGCCCTGGAGAAGTCCGAAGTGGACGCCGGGTTCGTGCTCACCTGCCAGTCCCACCCGGTCACCGACCGCGTCACCGTCGACTACGACGCCTGAGGACTCGTGAGTGTTCATGCCGGTTAGAACCGGCCTGAACACTCACGAGTCCGGCAGCGGGCTTAACGCCGCCTGCGCCGCCTCCGCGAGCCGACGGTCAAATCCTCGGCGGCGGCTTCCGCGGTTTCGGTGTCCTCGACGTTTTCCGGCAACCCCATCATCTCCGCCGCCAGCTGCTGCGAAGACGCGAACATCCCCGAGGGCTCGTCCTTGGCCCGTCGCAGTGCGGACGGCCGCAGCCGGTTGTACCCGCGCACCGCCACCGGCCGCCGGGTGCGGAGTTCGTACGCCGGCAAGGGTTCGAGCGCAGCTGCCAGCTCGCGGTCGACCAGGATGGTGTCCGGGCGGGCGACCGAGGTGAGCCGGGCGGCGAGGTTGACCACCGAGCCGTACACGTCGCCGAAGCGGGACAGGATGCGGCCCGACGCCATGCCCGCGCGCACCGCCGGCAGGTCCGGCGCGGCGCTGGTCCGCTCGGTCAGCGTCAGCGCGATCTCGGCGGCCGCAGCGGGCTCGTCGGCCACGAAGAGGACCTCGTCGCCGATCATCTTGACCACGCGGCCGTGGTGCTCGGCGATGACCTCGGTGGCCAGCGACTCGAAGGCGTCCAGCACCTGGCTCAGCTCGTCCTCGTCGATCTGGCGGGTCAGCCGGGTGTAGCCGACCATGTCGACGAAGCCGACGATCTGCGTGCGCGCCTCGAGGTCCTCGTCCGAGGAAGCGAACGCGCGGCCCGCGTACGCCGCCAAATGCCGGCGCCAGACGAAGTTCTGCACCTGCTCCAGCTCCGGCAGCAGCCGCTCCACCAGGCGCGCCACCTGACGGTCGCTGCGGGCCAGCTCGGGGTTTTCGGTGATCAGCTGCCACAGCATGTGCACCTGCCACTCGGCCAGCCGCGAGAGGTGCTGGCCGAGCGCGCGCGTCACCGCGACTTCGAGGTGCTGCTCCACCAGACCGGACTGCACGAGCTGGTCGGCCGTGCGCATCGCCGCGACGTCGGCGTCGGTGAACACGGTTTCGTCGTCGTCCACCGTCGCGAACCCGAGGGCCCGCCACAGCCGCCGCGAGCGTTCCTCGGGGACGCCGGCCTTCTGGGCCACGTCCAGGCGGGTGTACTTGCGCGGCCCGCCGAGCAGCACCCGCTCGAGGCGTTGCTGGAGATCGTCCTGGGCCACGGCTCAGGTCGTGTGCACGATGAGCACGTCGACGCCCGACTTGCGGGCCACTTCCGACGGCACCGAGCCGAGGATCCGCCCGGCGAGGGTGTTGAGCCCGCGGTTGCCGACCACCAGCAGGTCGGCCGAGCGCTCGTGCACGACCTTGCGCAGCGCCTCGACCGGCTCGCCCTTCAGCGCCACCGTCTCGATGTTCTTCGCGCCGACCTTGGCCGCGCGGTCACGGGCGCTCTGGAGGGTGTCCTCGGCCGGCGCGGAGCCGACGACCTGGTACGACTCCTCGCCCAGCTCGTCCTGCGCGCGCTCGACGTCGTGCTTGCTCGCCGGGTAGTAGGCGCACACCACGACGAGGGTGGCGCCCGCGTCGGCGGCGACCCCGGCGGCCCGGTCCACCGCGGCGAACGACGAGTCCGACCCGTCGGTGCCCACCACCACAGTCCGATACACAGCCATCCGCGAACCTCCCAGCGACCCGGCGAAAGGGCGTCCTCGCCCCTTGTCGGGACGTAGGTTACTCGCCAGTCGGTTTCCCTGCCGGGCGCGGTGACGCCTGGGCCTGGGCCTTCGGCTTCTGCACGTCCGAGGCCCGCAGGCGGACCGTCTCGTGCTCGCCGTTCGAGGGCTTGCCCGCGGCCGCGGCGGCCGGCACCGGTGAGGGTGACGCCTTGATGTCCGCGGGCACGTTCGTGTCGGTCTCACCGAGCACGTGGTGCGCCTCGGCCAGCACGGTCCGGGCCTGGCGCACCTGCTCGGCCAGGCTGGACCGGACGTTGCGCAGCGATTCGACGCGCTCGTTCGCCTGGGTGATCCGCCGGTTCGACTCGTCGGTGGCGGTGCGCACCCGGCGGCGGGCCTCGTCGGCCGCCTCGGCGAGCCGGGCGTTGGCCTCGGTGATCGAGTCCTGACGGCGCTTGTTGGCGTCGGCGACCGACTCGCGCTGACGGCGTTCGATGTCCGCCTTCGCCGTGGTCTCCTCTTCCAGCACCTTCGCGCGGATCGCGGCGGCGTCCTCGGTCGCCTCGCGGACCCGGCGCTCGGCCTCGGCCTTGCTCGCGGCCTCCTGCTCGGCCAGCGCGCGCATCGCCTCGGTGCGCCGCGCCGCCATCGCGATCTCGAAGTCCTCTTCGACCTGCGTGCGGCGGGCCTCGGACTCCGCGTCGAGCTTCTTGCGCTCGGCCTCGGCCTTGTCCGTGATCGCCTTGCCCTCGGCGCGGGCGTCCTCGAGCACCTTGCGGTGCTCCGCCTCCATCTCCTTGCGCCGGAGGTCGAGCTCGGTGAGCAGCTGCTCGTAACGGGCGCGCATGGCGCTCGCGTCCGTCTCCGCCTTCGCCCGGATGTGGCCGGCCTCGGCCTCGGCGCGGGCACGCGTGTCCGCGGCCTCGTCCTGCGCCAGGCGCAGCATGCGCTGAAGCCGCTCGGACAGGCCTTCGACGCTCGTCGGCGGTTGCGCCAGCCGGTCCACCTGGCCGCGCAGGTCGGCTATCTCGCCGCGCGCGATCTCCAGCTGCCGCGCCAGGTCGCCCGCCTGTCCGATGGCGGCGTCGCGGTCTCCGGTGAGCATCTTCAGGTCGGCGTCAAGCCGTTCCAGATGTTCGTCGACCTGTGCTCGGCTGTACCCGCGCTTCGCCACGTCGAAGCCGGCTCCCAGCGGCACAAGCTCCCGTTCCTCGCCAAGGCTCATGTGACCACCGTAGTCGCAACGGGGTCTCGGACGGGTGAGCCCCCACGGTGTGCGGCCGACACGTGCGCCGAGCGGGCGAACGTGATCGGCCGATAGCCGGGTTCAGGCCCCACGGAACGCGTTGATCGCGTCGAGGTGCTTGGCGCGCAGTTCCTCGTCGCGCACGCCGAGCCCTTCCTCCGGCGCCAGCGCGAGCACGCCGACCTTGCCCTGGTGCGCGTTGCGGTGCACGTCGAGCGCGGCCTGGCCGGTCTCCTCGAGGGAATAGGCCTTGGACAGCGTCGGGTGGATGAGCCCCTTCGAGATCAGCCGGTTGGCCTCCCACGACTCGCGGTAGTTCGCGAAGTGTGAGCCGACGATCCGCTTCAGGTTCATCCACAGGTACCGGTTGTCGTACTGGTGCATGTATCCCGATGTCGACGCGCAGGTCACGATCGTGCCGCCCTTGCGCGCCGCGTAGACCGACGCGCCGAAGGTCTCGCGGCCCGGGTGCTCGAAGACGATGTCCGGGTCCTCGCCGCCGGTCAGCTCGCGGATCTTCGCGCCGAACCGCTGCCACTCCCGCGGGTCCTGCTCGTGCTCGTCCTTCCAGAACCGGTAGTCCTCGGCGTTGCGGTCGATGATCAGCTCGGCGCCGAGCTTCCGGCAGATCTCGGCCTTCTCCGGGCTGGACACGACGCACACCGGGATCGCGCCGCCGTTCAGCGCGTACTGCGTGGCGTACGAGCCGAGGCCGCCCGAGGCGCCCCAGATCAGCACGACGTCGCCCTGCTTCATGTCCGCGCCGTTGCGCGAGACCAGCTGCCGGTACGCGGTGGAGTTGACCAGCCCGGGGGAGGCGGCCTCCTCCCAGGTCAGGTGGGCCGGCTTCGGCATCAGCTGGTTCGCCTTGACCAGCGCGATCTCGGCCAGCCCGCCGAAGTTGGTCTCGAAGCCCCAGATCCGCTGCTCGGTGTCGAGCATCGTGTCGTTGTGCCCGTCCGGGCTCTCCAGCTCGACGTTCAGGCAGTGCGCGACGACCTCGTCGCCCGGCTTCCAGGTGTGCACGCCGACCCCGGTGCGCAGCACCACGCCGGACAGGTCGGAGCCGACCACGTGGTACGGCAGGTCGTGCCGCTTGGCCAGCGGCGAGAGCTTGCCGTACTTCTTCAGGAACTTGAACGTGGGGATCGGCTCGAAGATCGACGTCCACACGGTGTTGTAGTTGATGGCGCTGGCCATCACGGCGACCAGCGCCTCGCCCGGGCCCAGCTCGGGGGTCGGCACGTCGTCGACGTGCAGCGACTTGCGCGGGTCCTTGTCCTTGCTTTCGAGGCCGTCGAACATGGCCACCTCGTCCTCGTGCACCGTCACCCCGCGGTAGCTCTCGGGCACGGGAAGCGAGGCGACGGCGGCGGTGTCGCCGGTCAGGATGGCCTGCTTGATCTCGTCGAGCTGCGTCATCGGAACCTCCACAAGGTGCGGGTCGCGGCGTGGCGGATGAAATTACTCGCCAGTAACTCGCGGGCACAACTGTACGAGACGAGGGGCACCCGCACACCCCGAAGTGTGACCCACAGATCTTGACCGGCTGGCCAACCAAGGCGCAGAATCGGGGTCAGGAAACTTCCTGAACAGTGAGTTCTCTGCGGAGGTGAGCACGAATGAGTGAAGTCTCGACGCGCGCCTGGACCCGGCCCCATGACTGGGCCGAGGTCGTCATCGGTGTTGTCGCCGCTCTTTCACCCCTTTGGCTGAGCACGAGCAACGCGGCGATGTGGACGATGGTGATCCTCGGCGCGCTGGTCGCCATCGACGGCCTGGTGTCGCTGGGCGCGCCCGGCGCGGTCTACGGCGAAGGGATCCAGATCGTCCTCGGCGTGTTGCTGTTCATCGCGCCCTGGGTGATCGGGTACACCGAGCTGAACGGGGCGTCGTGGACGTCCTGGGTGGCCGGCGCGCTGACGATCATCGCCGGCGCGGCCGCGATGCCGGTGGCGCAGGCCGCCCACCGGACGGCCGGGCAGCACTGAAAGAACGCGTATTGGCAGCAAAGGAGCTGGCATGACCGAGGACTCGGCGAAAGAGCGGATCCTGAGCGCCGCTGAGGAGCTGTTCGCCGAGTCCGGCTTCGAGGCCACCCCGACGTCCCGCATCGCGGAGCGCGCCGGGGTGCCGAAGGGCCTGGTGCACTACTACTTCCGGCGCAAGGCCGACCTGCTGGCCGCACTCGTGGACCGGCTGCCGGACGAGCAGATCGAGCCCGCCACGGTGGTCGTCCCCGGCGATCTGGCGGGCAGCCTGCGCCGGCTGGTGGTCGAGCTGGACCGGCGGTTCACCGGCTCGCTCGGGCTCTCGCACCTGCTCTGGCGCGAGGCCGACACCCACCACGTGGTCCGCGAGGCGCTCGCGGACCGGTTCCAGCAGCTGGTGCGGCTGGTCCACTCGGTGATCGTGGGCGCCGCGGGCGGACGGCTGGCGGTCGCCGACGTCGACAACGCCTCAGGCCTGCTGGCCCGCGCGGTCAGCCACCGCCACGCCACGGCCCGCCATTCCCGCGACGACCGCCCGGCCGAATTCGACGGCGAGCTGACGTTCCTCGCGAACGCCCTCTCGTCGAAGGTCCGCAAGGCCGCCCCGGCCGACTGACGGTTCCGCCCCAATGCCACATTGGGTGCTCCAGCCCTGCCCCACCACCACCCTCAACGGAGGCGCTCCGCGCCCAGCCTCGATTCCATGCACCGAACGCCACATTGGGGCGCAAGAGCCAGCTCAGTGCGCGGCGGCCGCCGGCTCGACCAGTTCGACCAGCACGCCGCCGGCGTCCTTGGGGTGCACGAAGTTCACGCGGCTGTCCGAGGTGCCGCGCTTGGCCTCGTCGAAGAGCAGGCGCAGCCCCTTCGCGCGCAACGCCTCGGCGGCAGCGTCCACATCGGACACCCGGAACGCGAGCTGCTGAAGCCCGGGCCCGCTGCGGCCGAGGAACTTCGCGATCGTCGAATCGTCGCGCAGGGGCGCGAGCAGCTGGATCATCGTCTCGGTGCCCGCGGCGCCCGGGGCCCGCAGCATCGCCTCGCGGACGCCCTGCTCCTCGTTCACCTCCTCGTGCGCGACTTCCAGGCCGAAGTGCTCCGTCTGGAAGGCGATCGCGGCGTCGAGGTCGGGCACCGCGATGCCGACGTGGTCGATGGCCGTCACGAAGGGCTTGAGCACGGCTTGGGCGGACTCTGCGTTCATACCCGGCAGAATAAGCGCCCACCGGCTGGTGAAGCCCCCTGAATCGGCACGTGCGTCCCCTCACACTGGCTCAATCAAGAAGCGCCCCGGCCCTCGCCGCGCGGGTATGGTCACGGGAACTGCCAGTGCACTGATGCTTTGGAGGACGTCGTGTCCGGTTCCGTGATCGTGGGCGCTGCCCGTACTCCGATCGGGCGGCTGCTCGGCTCGCTGAAGGACTTCTCGGGCGCGCAGCTCGGCGGGTTCGCGATCAAGGCGGCGCTGGAGCGCGCCGGCGTCTCCCCGAAGGACGTCGAGTACACGATCATGGGCCAGGTCCTCACCGCAGGCGCGGGCCAGATCCCGGCGCGGCAGGCGGCCGTGGCCGCGGGCATCCCGATGGACGTGCCCGCGCTGACCATCAACAAGGTCTGCCTCTCCGGCCTGGACGCGATCGCGCTGGCCGACCAGCTGATCCGGGCCGGCGAGTTCGACCTGATCGTGGCCGGCGGGCAGGAGTCGATGACGCAGGCGCCGCACCTGCTGCCGAAATCCCGCGCGGGCTTCAAATACGGCGACGTGACGATGCTCGACCACATGGCGTACGACGGCCTGTTCTGCGCCTTCGACCAGGTCGCCATGGGCGCCTCGACGGAGAAGCACAACGTCCGCTACGGCATCACCCGCGAGCAGCAGGACGAGTTCTCCGCGCGTTCGCACCAGCGCGCCGCGGCGGCCATCGAGGCCGGGTTCTTCCGTGAGGAGATCGCGCCGGTCTCGATCCCGCAGCGCAAGGGCGACCCGGTGCTGTTCAGCGCCGACGAGGGCGTCCGCGCCGACACCACCGTCGAGAGCCTGGCCCGGCTGCGCCCGGCGTTCGCCTCCGACGGCACGATCACGGCCGGCACCTCGTCGCAGATCTCCGACGGCGCGGCCGCGGTCGTGGTCTGCAGCCCGGAGAAGGCCGCGGAGCTGGGCCTCACGCCGCTGGCCGAGATCGGCGCGCACGGCGTGGTCGCCGGCCCGGACGCGTCACTGCACGAGCAGCCGTCGAACGCCATCCGCAAGGCACTGGCCAAGGCGAAGCTGGACGTGGGCGACCTAGACCTGGTCGAGATCAACGAGGCGTTCGCCGCCGTCGGCGTGGTCTCGTCCGAGAAGCTGGGCCTGGACCCGGCGAAGGTGAACGTGAACGGCGGCGCCATCGCGCTGGGCCACCCGATCGGCGCGTCCGGCGCGCGCCTGGCCGTGCACCTGGTGCACGAGCTGCGCCGCCGCGGTGGCGGGCTCGGCGCGGCCGCGCTGTGCGGTGGCGGCGGCCAGGGCGACGCGCTGCTGCTGCGCGTCCCTTCCGCGTAAAGGCTGCTTCATTGATACCAATCCGACCGACAGCCACGGCCGATCGGCATGACGAGGCCGGCCGCCAGTTGGTCGGGCCTGCTTTTCGATCGGATTGGTAAGCCTTTGGCTGCACCCGATCTCGACGAACTGGTCGGCCGCGCGCGCGAAGGACAGGCGCGCGCGGTCGCCCGGTTGATCTCGCTGGTCGAGGACGGCTCGCCGCGGGTCGCGGACATCGCCCGCCTGCTGACGCCACACACCGGCACCGCGCGGGTGATCGGCCTGACCGGCCCGCCCGGTGTCGGCAAGTCGACATCGACGTCCGCGCTGCTCACGGCGCTGCGTTCGGCCGGTAAACGGGTCGGGGTGCTGGCGATCGACCCGTCCTCGCCGTTTTCCGGCGGCGCCCTGCTGGGCGACCGGATCCGGATGACCGAGCACGCGACCGACCCCGGGATCTTCATCCGCTCGATGGCCACCCGCGGCCACCTCGGCGGCCTGTCCTGGGCGACGCCGCAAGCCGTGCGGGTGCTCGACGCGGCGGGCTTCGACGTGGTGCTGATCGAGACCGTCGGTGTTGGACAGTCCGAAGTGGACGTTGTGAAGCTGGCCGACACCACCGTGGTCCTGCTCGCGCCCGGCATGGGCGACGGGATCCAGGCGGCGAAGGCGGGGGTGCTGGAGATCGCGGACGTGTTCGTGGTCAACAAGGCCGACCGCGACGGCGCCGAGGCGACCGTGCACGACCTGAAGCAGATGATTTCCCTGGCCCGCCGCGAACTGCGCGGCCCGAGCTGGCGCCAGCCGATCGTGCGGACCATCGCGTCGAAGGGCGAGGGCGCCGCCGAGGTCGTCGCGGCGCTGGACGCGCACCACGCTTGGCTGACGGCCCACGGCGAACTCGCCCGCCGCCGCTCGGCCCGGGCCCGCGACGAGGTGGAGGCCATCGCCCTGCGCCGCCTGCGCGCCGAACTGGCCGACCTCCGCGACGGCGACCGCCTCGCCGACCTCGCCGACCTCGTGGTCGCCCGCGAACTGGACCCCTTCGCAGCGGCGGAGGCCCTGATCACCGACTTGCGGGGTTATTGACGGCCGGGTTTGGCTGTTGCCGCGGTCTCTGAAGGCCACCTTCAGAGGCGTACATGCCCTCAAGGTGGCCTTCAGAGACCTACATCGAAGCCGCGCCGCTGTCACTGAGCCGACTGGGCCCGTTCGTACAACGGCTTGGTGATCGCCGTGCTGAACTGCGGCCCCACCAAGTTCCGCGTGCAGTTCTCCGTGGCACCCGACGGGCAGACTTTCCCTGCGGCGTCAAAGAAGCCGGCATGCGTGTTGTCCCCGACAACGGTGCCCAGCCCCGTACCAGGATCGAAGTCCCGCAGACGGGGGCCGCCGCTTGATCCGCCGCCCATGACGCAGGCCGTGCCCCACTCGTCGGGCGAATCGGGGTTGTCCGCGGTGCCCGGGTAGTGCTTCGCCGGGCCGTGGCAGAACGCCAGGCGCTCGCCGATGTACTCGGGCAGGCCTTCGCGCGCCGGGTCGGATGCGGCGCGCGGGTAGCCGAACTGGTAGACGTCGGCGTCGCCCGGAGCGGTGAAGGCGATGTTCTGTGACGCGCCCACGGCGTCTTCGACGCGTCGGCCCGCTTCATTGGGGTTGAGCGCCACGAAGGCCTGGTCGTAGGCGTCGAACTTCGCCGCGTGCTGCTGGTCGTTCGCGAGCCAGGTCGAGTCGGCGACGCCGAGGCGTCCGACGAACTTCCCGTACGGCGCCTGCCCGTCGTGGTAGCCGGGGATGAACAGGGAATTGGCGTTCCAGGCGTGGTTTTCGCCCAGCAGGTCGGTGTTCTCGACGCAGTGCCCGGCCGTGACGACCGTGCTGCGGTTGGCGCTGCGGACCACCGTCGCGGTGCAGCTGGAGTCCTCGCCGTGGTCGGTGAAGAAGAGCCGGCCGAAGGTGGCGGCCGGGCCGGTCCAGGGCGCGCCGTCGGCGGCGGCTTTCGGCGGGTTGCCCGAAGACGGCTGCGTGAGTGCCTTGATCCGCTCGGGGGTCCAGTAATCGAGTACGGCCTGCTGCTGGGCGGGCGTCACGGCGAGGTCGCTGGTGGCGACTTCGGCGGAGTCGGCGAAGGCAGGGGTCACGGCTCCCACTAGGAACACCGGGAGCAGGGAGAGCGCGGCGGCGAACTGCACAGGGCGGAGGCGGATGATCGACATACCGGCACGCTAGGGAGCGGTTGTCAGGCGCCGGTCAGGGTCCGGTCAGCATCCGCGACTTTCGCGGGCTGCCGCGCCGGCGCGGGCGTTCCTATACTGCGGGCCTGCTACTGGGGATCATCGGAAAGGCATCACATGAAGAGACTCCTGGTCACCGCGCTGGCGGTCGGTGCGCTGTTCGCCGCGGTCACGCCCGCGGCCACCGCGGCCACCGTCACGGCGCCGCCGAAGGTCACGCACGGCCCGTGCCAGTACACCGAGACGCCGGACGACCCCGCGGTCCGGCCGGTCTCGCTGCCGCCGGACCCGCGGCACACCCCGGACCACGGCAAGGTCGACGTGCTGGTCTCCACCAGCCAGGGCTCGCTGCCGCTGCGGCTGGACCGCGCGCAGGCCCCGTGCACCGTGCAGAGCTTCGTGCACCTGGCGACCCAGCGGTTCTACGACTTCACCACCTGCCACCGGCTCACCGCGTACCCGACGCTGAAGGTGCTGCAGTGCGGCGACCCGTCGGCCACCGGCGAGGGCGGCCCCGGCTACAAGTTCGGCGACGAGCTGCCCACGACGCTGCCGCCCGCGCCCAACGACCCGACGGGTAAGCGCCGGATCTACTCCCGCGGCCTGCTGGCCATGGCGAACGCCGGCCCGGACACCAACGGCTCGCAGTTCTTCGTCGTCTACGGCGATTCCACGCTGCTGCCCAACTACACCGTCTTCGGCACGGTCGGCGCGGCCGGCCTGCGCACGCTGGACAAGGTCGCCGCGGGCGGCATCAAGCCGGACGCGGACACCCCGCCGGGCACCACCCCCGTCGACGGCACGCCGGTGCTCACCACCGAACTGCGCCACGTCCTCCCGCTCTGCATCTTCTGCGGCTGAGCCGGTCTTGAAGGCGAGGCGAGCCAGGCTCAGGAAGTGACCTCCCACAGGGCCTCGACCAGGGCCTGAGTGGCACCCGCGAACGCGTGGCCGGCCGGGGCGCCGTACCCGGCGATCAGCCCGCCCGGCCCGCGTTCGCCGTGCCACCACTGGGTGAGGCCCTCGACGCCGATCGAACGGCGGCGGCACGCGGCCAGCACCTCGGCCTCGCTCGGGCTCGACGGGCGGTCCAGCATGAGCAGCAGGTGCAGCCCGGCGGCGATCCCTTGTGGACGGACGGTGCCGGGCAGCGCGGCCAGCAGCCGGTCGCGGCGGGCCCGGTACTCCGTGCGGGTCCGGCGGACGTGCCGGTCGTAGGCGCCGGAGGTGATCAGCTCGGCCAGCGCGAGCTGGTCGATCAGGGGCGGCCGCGCGCCGCTGTCGAACATCGCCGCGCGGACCGGCTCGACCAGCGCCCGCGGCAGCACCAGCCAGGCCAGCCGCAGCGCGGGCGCGAGCGTTTTGCTGGCCGTGCCCGCGTAGACGACGTGCTCGGGCGCCAGCGCCTGGAGCGCGCCGACCTGCTGGCGGTCGTACCGGAACTCGCCGTCGTAGTCGTCCTCGATGACGATCGCGCCGGTCTTCGCGGCCCAGCGGGTCAGCGACGCCCGCCGCTCGGGCGCGAGCGCGACGCCCAGCGGGTACTGGTGCGCGGCGGTGACCACGACCGCGGGACTGTCCAGTTCGGACACTCGCAGCCCCTGCGCGTCGACGTCCACCGGCCGGATCCGCTGCCCGTTCGCGGCGGCGATGTCGCGGTAGATGTTCAGCGAGGGGTTCTCGAAGGCCGTTTCGGTCACTCCGCGTTCGCGCAGGACCCGCGAAAGCAGCGCGACGGCGTGCGAGAAACCGCAGCACACCACGGTTCGCTCCGGGTCCGCGAGCACGCCACGGCTGCGCGAGATGTAGCCCGCCAGGGCGGCCCGCAGCTCGGGCGCGCCCAGCAGATTCGTGTAGCCGAAGTCGGCCGCGGCCGCGTGCTGCAAGGCTTTGCGGGTGGCGGCCTGCCAGTCCGCGCGGGGGAACATGGTCAGGTCCGGCCGTCCCGGACGCAGGTCCCAGCGCGGCGCCGGCTCGTGCGGGACGGGCCGGGGCGCGGACTGCGGCAGCGCCCCCGCCGTCGCGACGCGGGTGGGCGCGCCTTGAAGGGTGTGCAGGTAGCCCTCCGCGGCGAGGTCGGCGTACACGCGCGTGACGGTCCCCCTCGCGACGCCGAGGTCGGCCGCCAGCGCACGCGTCGACGGGACCGCCGCGCCCGGCTGCCAGCGCCCGGACCGGATGGCCGCGCGGATTGCGTCCGCGAGCCCCGTCCGGCCGGTTTCCGGCCGCCAGCCGAGGTGCACGTCGATGCCCGAACTGGACCACGTTTCCGCCATGACACTGGACCATACTCGTGGACCAGTTCGAGCTAATCTCGGAGACATGACAACACGCATCGCGATCGGGCGCGGAGTGCCCGGCATCTACCAGGCCATGGCCCACCTGCAAGGCGAGGTCGACAAGGCGGCCGCGAACGCCGGGGTCGACGGGAAACTGCTCGAGCTGGTGAAGATCCGCACCTCGCAGATCAACGGCTGCGCCTTCTGCCTCGACATGCACACCCACGACGCCATCGGGATGGGCGAATCGCCCCGGCGGATCTTCGTGCTCGAAGCCTGGCGCGAAGCCGAGCTGTACACCGAGCAGGAGCGCGCGGCGCTGGCGCTGACCGAGTCGATGACCCGGATCGCCGACACCAAGGACGTGCCCGAGGACGTCTACGCCGAGGCCGTCCGGGTGTTCACCGAAGAGCAGTACCGGGTGGTCGCGTGGGCGATCATCACGATCAACTCGTGGAACCGCATCGCGGTCCCCAGCCACTCGCCGCTGCCGGACCGCAGCGCGTGAGCGCCGGCGCACTGCGGGCGCTGCACGTGCCGGGGCGCCCACTGGTGCTGCCGAACGCCTGGGACGCCGATTCCGCGCGCCTGGTCGTCGAGGCCGGTTTCCCCGTGGTGGCAACGAGTTCCGCGGCCGTCGCGGCGGCGCTCGGCCACCCGGACGGCGAGGCCGCGCCGGTGGACGACATGCTCGCCGCCGCCGCGCGGATCGTCGCCGCGGTGTCCGTGCCGGTGACCGTCGACGCCGAGTCCGGCTACGGCCTGGCGCCGGCGGACCTCGCGGGGCGGCTGCTGGAGATCGGCGTGGCCGGCTGCAACTACGAGGACACCGACCACACCGGCGGTGGCCTTCGGCCGATCGTCGAGCAGGCCGCGCGCGTCACGGAGCTGCGCAAGGCCGCGGGTGACGAGCTGGTGCTGAACGCGCGGGTCGACGCGTTCATCGGCGCTCCCGACGAAGCGGCGGTGTTCGACGACGCCGTGGCCCGCGGCCGCGCGTACCTCGAGGCGGGCGCGGACTGCGTGTACCCGATCCTGGTGCGCTCGCCCGAATTGCTCGCTGAGTTCGTCCGCCAGGTCGGTGGTCCGGTGAATGCGGCCGCACTGCCGGGCGGGCCGGGGCTTGCCGCGCTCGCCGAGCTGGGGGTGGCGCGGATTTCCCTGGGCACGGGGCTGTGGCGGCACTTGCGCGGAGTGCTGCAGGACGTCCTCGGCGGCATAACCGAGGGACGGCTGCCTTATTGACTCGTGAGTGGCTATGACGGTTAGAACCGTCATAGCCACTCACGAGTCTGTGGGTCAGTGGTCGGTGGCCTTCTCGGCGCCCGCGCCGGTCAGGGACCGCACCTCCATCTCCGCGTACTTCGCCGCGTTGTGCTCCTTCGACAGCACAGTCCCGAGCCAGCCGAGGAAAAACGCGATCGGGATCGAGACCAGGCCCGGGTTGTCCAGCGGGAACCAGTGGAAGTCCACGCCCTGCAGCATCGACGCGCTCTTGCCCGTCTTCGCGTCGATCGGCTTCCCGGAGACCGCCGGCGAGAAGATGATCAGCACTAGAGTGATGATCAGCCCGCCGTAGATGCTCCACAGCGCGCCCTGGGTGTTGAACCGCTTCCAGAACAGCGAGTACAGGATGGTCGGCAGGTTCGCCGAAGCGGCGACGGCGAAGGCCAGCGCCACCAGGAAGGCGACGTTCTGCCCGTTGGCCAGGATGCCGCCGAGGATGGCGACGGCACCGATCACCAGCGCGGTGATCCGCGCGACCCGGACCTCCGAGCCCGGCGTGGTCTTGCCCTTCTTGATGACGTTCGCGTACACGTCGTGGGCGAACGAGGCCGAAGCGGTGATCGTCAGCCCGGCCACCACGGCGAGGATCGTGGCGAACGCGATGGCGGAGATCAGCCCCAGCAGCACCGGGCCGCCGAGGTTCAGTGCCAGCAGCGGCGCCGCCGAGTTGACGCCGCCGGGCGCGGCCTTGATCTCCTCGGGCCCGACCAGCGCGCCGGCGCCGTAGCCGAGCACCAGGGTGAACAGGTAGAACACGCCGATCAGCACGATCGCCCAGACCACCGAGCGGCGGGCGTCGCGCGCCGTGGGCACGGTGTAGAAGCGCATCAGCACGTGGGGCAGGCCCGCGGTGCCGAGCACCAGCGCGATGCCGAGCGAGAAGAAGTCCAGTTTGGACGTTCCGGTGGCGCCGTACTGCTTGCCCGGCCCGAGCAGCGTCTCACCGGCCTTGCCCGCCTTGTCCACGGCGCCCTGCAGCAGGTCGGAGAAGTTGAAGCCGTACTTGCCGAGCACCCACAGCGTCATCACGAGCGCGCCGATGATCAGCAGCGCGGCCTTGATGATCTGCACCCAGGTGGTGCCCTTCATGCCGCCGATCAGCACGTAGGCGATCATGATCACGCCGACCACGGCGATGACCACGGACTGCGCGGCCTTGCCCTCGATGCCCAGCAGCAGCGCGACCAGGCCGCCCGCGCCGGACATCTGCGCCAGCAGGTAGAAGAACGAGACCACCAGCGTCGAGATGGCCGCGGCGGCGCGCACCGGCCGCTGCTTCATCCGGAACGCCAGCACGTCGCCCATGGTGAACCGGCCGGTGTTGCGCAGCAGCTCCGCCACCAGCAGCAGCGCCACCAGCCAGGCGACCAGGAAGCCGATCGAATAGAGGAAACCGTCGTAGCCGTAGACCGCGATGGCGCCGGCGATGCCGAGGAACGACGCGGCCGAGAGGTAGTCGCCGGAGATCGCGATGCCGTTCTGCGGGCCGGTGAACGCGCGCCCGGCGGCGTAGTAGTCCGAGGCGGTTCGGCTGTTGCGGCTCGCGCGGAACACGATCACGAGCGTGATCAGCACGAACACCGCGAAGATGATGATGTTCAGCGTCGGGTTGCTGCCCTCGACGCCGGCCGCGAGCGTGCTCATTCGGACTCCTTCCCGGCCGGCGACTCGATGTCCGCGCGGATCCGGTCGGACAGCGGGTCCAGTTTCCGGTTGGCGTAGCGGACATACAGTCCCGTGATGACAAACGTGGAGACGAACTGCAGCAGGCCGAACAGCAGGCCGACGGTGAAGTTCCCGGCCAGCTTGGTGCTCATGAACCCGTGCGCGTAGTCCGCCAGCAGCACATACAGCAGGTACCAGGCGAGGAACAGCCCGGCCATCGGGAAGACGAACCGGCGCAGCCGCCCGCGCAGCTCACGGAATTCCGCGCTCTGCTGCACCTGCTCCCAGTCCGCGTCCGGCGGCCCGCCGGTCACGTCGGTTTCGCCTGCGGTCATGGGCTTCTCCCTCGCGACGCTGCGAATGTGGTCCGGGCCACAGTAAGGAAGCGGACGCGGCGGGAGGAACCGTCAGCGGCTCAAACGCCGGGCGACACGACGAACGGTTGACGAGCGGTACGCGGGCGCCGTCGAATGGGGCGGCCCCGGACCGCGCTCGCGCTCGTCCAGGTGCAGCCGGAGCATCGCCGCCCCGGCCCAGGACGGCGGCCGGCCGCGCAGCGAGACCACGGCCATCACACCGAACGCGAGTGGTACCGACCAGGGTGCCGGTTGCGCCACCAAGATCGCCACCCAGCCGTGCAGCGCCGGCCCGGTGAGCGAGAACAGGATCGAGCCGGACGAGCCGAGCAGCCCGGCCAGCACCCCGGCGATCGCGCCGGCCGCGGTGAGCCGCGGCCACCAGATGCCGAGCACCAGCAACGGGCAGAAGGTCGAGGCGGCCACGGTGAAGCCCCACGTCACCAGCACCCCGGCGTCGAGGCCCGCCGAGGGGAGCGCGAGCAGGACCATCGCGACGGCGGCGAACACCACCGTCACGCGCAGCCGGCGAAGGCCGCCGGACATCAGGTCGTAGGCGAGCGCGCCGGACATCACCAGCAGCAGGCCGAGTGACGTGGCGAGGAACGCGGCGAACGCGCCCGCGGTCAGCAGCGCGGTGAACAGCTGGCCGGCCCAGCCGTGGTCGACCTGCGCGGGGAGGGCGACGACCACGGTGTCGGTGGCGCCGGAGAGGTACAGCTCGGGCACGAGCACCCGGCCGAGCACGCCGTAAATGCCAGGGAAGAGGTAGAACACGCCGAGCAGGGCGACGGTGATGGCCGCGGTGCGGCGGGCGGCGCGGCCGTCCGGGCTGGTGTTGAAGCGCATCAGCACGTGCGGCAGGCCCATCGTGCCGAGCATGGTGGCGATGAGCACGGCCCAGGTGCCCAGCAGCGGGTAACCCTGGTCGTCGAGGTCGAGCAGCGGCCGTTGCCAGTCCGGCCCGCCGAGCGCCGCCCCGCCGCGCACGGCCGGGACCGGCGCGCCCGCGGCGAACACCAGCTTTTCCCCGCTGTGCGCGGTCAATTCCCCGGGCGGGAGGGTGCTGGGCCGGCCGGCGGTGACGAGCGTGGTCGGCTCGCGCAGCTCCAGCGTGACGTCGGCCTGGAACTCGACCGGGGTCTCGCGCCCGAAGTGCGTGAACTCCACCGGGTTGAGCGCGGCTTCGCGGTCCGCCGCGCCGACGTGCAGCACGAGCCAGAGCGCGGGGACGAGGAACAGCACCAGCTTCAGGAAGAATTGGAACGCCTGCACGTACGTCGCCGCGCGCATCCCGCCGAGCGCGAGAGTGACGCTCACGGCCGTGCCCGCGATGACCACGCCGACCCAGTACGGCGTGCCGCCGACCGCGGTGAGCACCAGCCCGGCCGTGCGGAACTGCGGGACCACGTAGATCGTGCCGATCACCAGCACCACCACCGCGGCCAGCCGCCGCAACGCGGGCGAGGCCAGGCGCGCCTCGGCGAAGTCGGGCACGGTCAACGCGCCGGAACGCCGCATGGGAGCCGCGACGAGCACCAGCATCGCGATGTACCCCGCGGTGAACCCGACCGGATACCAGAGCGCGCCGACGCCGTCCTTCACCACCAGCCCGGCCACCCCGAGGAACGACGCGGCGGACAGGTATTCGCCGGACACCGCGGCCGAGTTGACGAACGGCGAGATTCGCCTTGACGCGACGAGGAAGTCGGACGTCGTCCGGATCGCGGCCACCCCGCGCACGCCGATGAGCAGCGTCACGAGCACCACCGGCGCGACGGCGAACGCGATGTCCACTACCGCGCTCCGGCCGGGTTCGCGGGATGCGCCCCAATGTGGCGTTCGGTGCTCCAGCCCTGCCCCACCGCCGCCCTCAACGGAGACGCTCCGCGCCCAGCCCGCATTTCGCGCACCCAATGTGGCGTTCGGTGCGCTGGGCGCAACCAATGTGGCATTGGGGCGCTCCGGGCGGGGGCGTCACTGCTCGTCCTCGGGGCGCTCGGCGTCCTCGGCCCGGCGGAGCTGCCAGCGGGCCAGCGCGACCATCACCGGGTACGGCAGCAGCGCGATCATCAACCAGGACAACGGGATTCCCCACAACCGGACGTTGTCGAGCCCCGGCGCCGCCGCGAAGACCACGGGCAGTCCCAGCACGAGCACGAACATCGCCACCAGGGCGGGGATCCCGCGCCGCCGCTGGGCGCGGTAGAGGACGGCCGCGCGCTCGGCGTCGGCCACTTGCAGGCGGGGCATGCGCCAACGCCCGCGCGCCTGCCGACGCGACCGGGCCAGTCGCGTCTGCGGGCTCGTGACGGCGACCCGTCGGGTGCGGCTCATGCCGTCACCAGGACTCGTGAGTGTTTAGACCGGTTAGAACCGTAATTGCCACTCACGAGTCCGATCCCAGCTGACCTCGTTGCGCCGCTTCCAATAACCGGTCGCGCAGGTCCCGGGCGTGGCGGCGGCTGACCGGGACGTCACCGGCCTCGGTGTGCGCCAGCAGCCCGCCCGCCGAGTCGCTGCGCAGCTCCAGCACCCCGGCGACGGCGAGCAGGAAACCGCGGTGCACGCGGGTGAAACCGGTGCCCTCCCAGTATTCCGCCAGCCGTGAGATGGGCATGCGCACCAAATGGACGCCGCCACGGGTGTGCAGGCGGACGTAGTCGCCGTGGGCCTCGACGAACAGGACGTCGTCGCGGCGGACGTACCGGGTGCGGCCGCCCGAGTCGACCGGCAGCGCGGCCATCGCGTCGGGGGTGGGGCGGGGACCGCTGCTCGGGACCATCCGCAGCACCTTCGCCAGCGCCGCCGCGAGCCGTTCGGTGCGGACCGGCTTCAGCAGGTAGTCCACGGCGCCGATGCCGTACGCCGCCACGGCGTGGCCGTCGTGCGCCGTCACGAACACGATCACCGGCGGCTCCGAGAGCTTTGCCAGCAGCGAAGCCAGCTCCAGGCCGTCGAGCCCGGGCATGGAGATGTCCAGGAACACCGCGTCGAACCGGTCGGCCTGCAACAGCTTCACCGCCTGCAGCGCGTCGCCGGCGCCGACGACCTCCCCGACCTCCGGCGCCTCGCGCAGCATCCGGCACAGCTCGGCCAGCGCCCCCGGCAGGTCGTCGACGGCCAGCACCCGCAGCCCGCTCACGGCAGCACCCCCGGCTGGAACCGCGGCACCCGCACGATCACCCGGGTGCCGACAGCGAGTCCGGTTTCGACGGTCAGCCCGTACCAGGCGCCGTAGACGTTGCGAAGCCGTTTGTCCACATTGGCCAGTCCGAGCCCGGCGCCGTCGGCCACGCGCCCGGCGAGGATGTCCGCCGCGAGCGCCGGGTCCATGCCGACGCCGTCGTCCTCCACGCTGATCACGCAGTCGTTCCCTTCCGCCTGCCCGTGCACCTGGACCAGCCCGGCGCCGGACCGCGGCTCGATGCCGTGCCGGATCGCGTTCTCCACCAGCGGCTCCAGCACCAGGTACGGCACCGCGACGGCCAGCACCTCCGGCGCCACCCGCACCTGGACCCGCAGCCGCTCGCCGAGCACCGCGCGCTGCAGCGCCAGGTACGTCTCCACCGCGCGGAACTCCTCGGCCACCACGGTGTACTCGCCGTGGCGCGCCAAGCTGTAGCGCGTGTAGTCCGCGAAGTCCAGCATCAGGTCGCGCGCGCGGTCCGGCTCGTCGCGAACCAGCGACGCGATCACCGTCAGCGCGTTGTACACGAAGTGCGGCGACATCTCCGCTCGCAGCGCCCGCAGCTCGGCCTGCGCGGCCTGGTCGGCGGAGGCTTCCAGCCGGCCGCGTTCGAGCGCCTGCACGACAACGTCGGCTGCCTGCCGCAGGACGCCGCCGGGCGGATCGCCGAGCACCAGCAACGCGCCGGCCAGCTCGTCGTGGACGTGCAGCGGCACCGCGGCCACCCCGCCCGCGGACACCGGCTCCTCGCTGTGCAGCACCTCGTCCAGCACCTGGGCGACGGCTTCATCGGCGCCCGGCCGCCCGGACCACAGCAGTGAACCCGAGAGGTCCGTGAGGCCGAGCCCGGCGAAGCCGAACAGCCGCCGCAACCCGTGGGTGGCCCGGCGCGCGCGGACGCCGGTGAGCCCGTCCATCAGCTCGTCGGAGGCCTTCCTGGCCGCGGCGAGCACGGACGCGGTGGCGGTGCCGGCCGGGGCGGGCCGCCAGGGCAGGCGCGCACCCTCGGTCATCGGCGGCCTCCCCTCGGCGACGGTGTCTGGGGGAGTAGATCCTAGCCCCGAATGCGGTGAAGGGGACTTTCACGGCGCCGGACACGACGAAGGGGACCTTCCCGGTGGGAAAGTCCCCTTCGCGGCTACTGGCTCGGGGTCAGCACTTCTGCTTGTAGAAGTACTGCGAGTTCGCGTCCATGTCGGCCTTGGTGATGGAGTGCAGCTGCGCGGTGAGGTTGCGGGTCACCGTCTTGCCCTCCAGCGAGGCCACCGCCTGGTCGACGCCCTGGACGCCGATCGAGGCCGGGTCCTGGGCGATCAGGCCCTGGTACTCGCCCTTGCGCAGGCCGTCCACTTCGGACGGGCTGGCGTCGAAGCCGATCAGGTTGACCTGGCCGATCTTGCCCGCGTTGCGCAGGCCGGTCGCCGCGCCCTCACCGGTGTTGAGGTTGGTGGCGAAGATGCCGATCAGGTCCGGCGTCGAGGCCAGCGCCGCGGTGACCTTGGCGGCGGCCTGGTCGGGCTCGTTCTGGGTGAACTGGATGCCCGCCGACTTGAGGTTCGGGGTGTTCTTCAGCTCGTCCTCGAAGCCCTTGGCGCGCGCGGCCGTGGTCGAGGTGCCCGCGATGGTGTCGAGGATCAGCACCGAGCCGCTCTTGCCGCCGGCCAGCTTCGCCAGCGTCTGCGCGGCCATCTTGCCGCCCTCGGTGTTGTCCGAGGAGATGGACGAAACCGCGACGCTCTTGTCCTGCAGCGAGGTGTCCACCTCGACGATCTTCGTGCCGCGGTTCTTCACCTGCTGGATCGGCGCGAGCATCGCCTTGTCGTCGGTCGGGGTGACGAGCAGGGCGGCCGGCGGGTTGGAGCCCAGCGCGTTGACGATCGTGGTCTGCATGGCCGCGTCGAACATCTGCGGCGCCTGGGTGGTCAGGTCGTAGCCCAGCTTCTTGGCCTCGTCCTGCGCCGCGCACTGCATCGAGATGTAGAACGGCTCGGCCTGCACTCCCGGCACCAGCGCGAGCTTCTTGCTGTTCGCCGTGTTCGACGTGCCGCCGGAGCCACCGCTCTGGCCCACCTGGCCCTGGCCGCAGGCAGCCAGCAGCGAGGCGGCCGAGGCGAGCGCGCCGGCGGTGATCAGGGTCTTGCTCAGCTTCATCTTCAAGCACCTCTTCGTACTCGGGGGGAGTCAGCGGGAGTTGCGGTTGCGACGGCGTCGCTGGTCGAACCAGACGGCCGCGATCAGCACCGCGCCGACCGCGATCATCTGCCAGAAGTCCTGGACGTGCGTGATGTTGAAGCCCTTCTTCAGCACCGCCGGGATGAACACGCCGATCACCGTGCCCAGCACCGAGCCGACGCCGCCGAACAGGCTGGTGCCGCCCATCACCGTGGCGGCGATGGCGTTCAGGTTGTCCGTGGTGTGCGCCGAGATCGTGGTCGACGCGTAGTAGGCCAGCGAGAGGAAACCGGCGATCCCGGCCAGGAAACCGGTCAGCGTGTACACCTTCAGCAGGTGCGCGGTGACGCCGATCCCGGAGCGCCGCGCGGCTTCGGCGTTGGAGCCGACGGCGAAGGTGTAGCGGCCGAACTTGGTGGTGTGGAGCAGCCACGCGCCGATCAGCGTGATCACCACGGCCACCAGCACCAGGTTCGGCACTCCGCCGAACGAGGTGCCGTAACCCAGCGTCTTGTTCAGCGTGGTGGGTACGCTGCGCACGTCGGACCCGCCGTTGAGCAGGTACGCCGCGCCGAGCGCCGCGCCCATCGTGCCGAGCGTGACGATCAGCGGCGGGATGTTCGCCACCGCGATCAGGAACCCGTTGATCAGGCCCCAGATCGTGCCCGCGACCACGGCCGCGACCAGCCCGACGGTGATCACGCCCCAGCCGGCGTTCGACGCGTCGCCGCCGCTGAGCGCCTCCATGGTCTTGCCGGCCACCATGCCGGCGAAGATCAGCACCGAGCCCACGGACAGGTCGATGCCGGAGGTGATGATCACGAACGTCATGCCGACCGAGAGCACCAGCAGCACGGACGTCTCGATCAGCAGCGTCTGGAAGGTGAACAGCGTGGCGAACTCGTTCGGCGCGATCGCGGTGAACACGATGATCAGCGCCACCAGCACCAGCGCGATCCAGAACGTGTTCGCTCCGACCAGCCGCTTGCCCAGCGGCACCTTGCCGAACCCACCGTCCACAGTGGTCTGGATTTCGGGGTCCTTGGGTGGTGCGGTCACGCCGCCTCCTGTGTTTTGCGGGACACCCGCACCCGGTCGGCAGCGCGAGCGGGCTGTCGCGATTGTGTGCTCACGCTGCCTCCTCCTGTACCAACGCGCCGGTCATCGCCGCGACGAGGTCTTCCAGCTTCGTGTCCGAGCCGACGAACCGGGCGACGCGCTTGCCGAGGCGCAGCACCTCGATCCGGTCCGAGACCGACAGGACCTCGGGCATGTTGTGGCTGATCAGCACCACGGCGATGCCCTTGTCGCGCACCTTCTTGATCACGTCCAGCACGCGCTCGCGCTGCACCACGCCGAGCGCGGCGGTCGGCTCGTCCATGAACACGACCTTCGACGCCCACACCACCGAGCGCGCCACCGCGACACTCTGGCGCTGCCCGCCGGACAGCGAGCCGATCGGCACGTCGGTGCTCTGCAGCGTCACGCCGAGGCGCTTGAACTCCTCGACCGCCTGCCGCCGCATCTCCGGCTTGTCCAGCATGCCGAGCTTGCCGAGGAAGCCTTTGCGGTGGATTTCCCGGCCCAGGAACAGGTTCGCGGCCGGGTCGAGCTCCGGCGCGACCGCGAGGTCCTGGTACACCGTCTCGATGCCGAGGCGCCGCGCGGTGGTGGGGGTGTCGAAGTGCACTTCGGCGCCGTCGAGCAGGATCTGGCCCGACGACGGCTGTTCGGCGCCGGACAGGCACTTCACCAGGGTCGACTTCCCGGCGCCGTTGTCGCCGATCAGCGCCGTGACCTCACCCGCGCGGGCCTGGAAGGAGGCGCCGCGCAGGGCCTCGACCGAGCCGTAGTGCTTGGTGAGGTTGACTGCGTCGAGCAGGATCTCGCTCATCGGCCTACCTCTTCTCGGGCAGCGGGGGACGGCAGCGGATCACGGTCAGGTTCCCGGTCACCTCGGCCTGGCCGGAGTCGTACGGGACCACGTACGTGTCGCCCTTGGCCAGCGGGTGCTCGCCGCCGTGCTCCGTGCGCAGCGTGCCGGCGCCGTCGAGCACCACGAGCACGGCGAACGACGGGTCCAGCGCCAGGGGCGCACCGCTCACCTGGAGCCGGTCCGCGCGGAAGAACTCGTCCGAGCCGGCCGCCAGCAGGTCCACAGTGGACGAAGTGTCCGCCGCGGTGTGCTTGACGATGGACTTCAGCCGCTCCTCGTCCCAGCCGGAGGTGTCCAGCGTTTCGATCGCGGTGTCGAAGCCGATGCCGAGGTGGCCCTTCTCCGGCGAGGCCAGGAAGTCCCGCCACTCCAGGGTCAGCGAGAAGTCCGTGGGCTGCTGGAGCTCGACCACGAACACGCCCTCGCCGATCGCGTGCGGCAGGCCCGAAGGGATGTACACCGTGTCGCCGGCCTGGACCCCGACGCTGTTGAGCGCGCCCAGCATGCTCGGCGCGTCCTGCTCGCGGGTCCACTCGGAGACGGTCTCCTTGCTCACCGTCTCCTTGAAGCCCGGGTACACCCGCGGGTCGTCGCCGTACGTCCCGACCACGATCCACGCCTCGGTCTTGCCGAAGTGCGAGTCGAAGTGCTGCTGGGCGAACGCGTCCGACGGGTGGAAGTGCACCGGCAGCCGCTGCCCGGCGTCGAGCAGCTTCACCAGCAGGCCGGTGGAGTCGCCGAGCACCGCCACGTGCTTGGCGCCGAGCCACGCGGCCGGGTTCTCGCGCACGGCGTCCCGCAGCCAGCCGCCGTCGGGCAGCCGGGTCAGGCCGGTGGTGTCCTGGCCGAACATCGTGGTGACGGACCCGACCCAGTCCTCCGGGCCGAACTTGGTTTCGGAGCCGACGCCGCGCAGGGCGGCGATGGCGTCGCCGCCGCGGTAGAACTGCGGCGGCTGGTTGGCCGGGAGCCGGATGGGCTGGAGGCGCTCACTCACGGGGCAACCTCACCGGAACCGCGGGCGACAAGATGCACTGGCAGGATTACCTTTCTGGGTGCGGACTGATCCCCCTGCACGCGGGCGAAGAGCAGTTCCGCCCCCGCGTGTCCGAGGGCACTGACGTCGTGCGCGACGACCGTGACGGGCGGGTCCAGCAGATCCGCCAGCTCGAAGTCGTCGAAGCTGACCATGGCGAGCCGGTGCGGCGCGTGGGCCAGCGCGCGCAGCAGGTGGACCGCCACCCGGTTGTTGCCGGCGATCACCGCGGTGGCGGCGCCGGGGCCGGTGAGCAGGCTCCGCACGGCGTGCCCGACGGTCTCCGGCGTCGGCGTGGTCATCACGACCAGGCTCTCGTCGTAGGAGATTCCGTTGCGGACACAGCCTTCCCGGAACCCGCGCAGGCGCTCGGCCGCGGTGAAGATGTCCGGGCTGTCGCCGAGGAAGGCGATCCGGCGGTGGCCGTGCACGGCCAGGTGGGTGACCGCTTCGATGGCGCCGCCGAGGTTGTCCAGCAGCACGGTGTCGGCCACGATGTCGCCGGCCGGCCGGTCGAGGAACACCACGGGCGTGCCCGCGCGCATCTCCGGCACCAGGTAGCCGTGCTGCATGCCGGCGGGGACGACGAGGATGCCGTCCACGCGGCGCGCACAGAACTCCAGGGCCAGCTCGCGCTCGCGGTCGGAGTTCTCCTCCGACGAGCCGGTGAGCACCTGGCGGCCGAACGAGGTCGCGATCCGCTCGACCGCGCGGTTCAGCTCCGAGTAGAAGGGGTTGCCGACGTCCTCGACGATCAGGCCGATGGTGCCGGTCGTGGAACCGCGGCGCAGGTTGCGCGCGCCGAGGTTGCGCCGGAAGCCGAGCTGCTCGATGGCCGCGACCACCCGCTCGGCGGTGTCCGGATGCACCGCGGGCTCGTCGTTGACGACCCGCGACACCGTTTTGATGCTGACGCCCGCCAGCCGGGCCACGTCGCTCATGGTGGCCCGTCTGCTCGCCGGGCGGGGGAGCCCGTCCGCTTCCCGGCCGTGAGGAGACAACGTTGTCATAGTGGCGCAGATTGCACACCACGCGGCGGGGGTATGTCAATCCCCGTGCCGCGGTGACCGGAATTCACCCGCCGAACGTCGTGCGGCAGATGGCTGATCAGTCTGTCCTGAACCGGACAGACTCCCACCCCGGACTTGACGTTCTCGTGAGCCATTGCCCAAGGTTGCCCGCATCGACGGTGTGCGCGACAAGGTTGTCATCCATGCCTGGACACGGGTGGGCGAGCGTGTCGCGCCGACAACTGGAGAGGCGATGGCGATATGGCGCGAGCGCGCTGGAGAGCCGGACTTATCTTCCTGACCACGGCGGTGGTGGCGGCGATGGCCCCGGCCGCGCCCGCCCTCGCGGCGGCGAACGGCCCGGCGGCACAGACTGCACAGGACCTGGCGAAATGGGTGAACCCGTTCGTCGGGACCCGGCCGGGTGGTGCGGACCAGGGGACCGGCGGTGGCGCCGGCAACACCTTCCCCGGCGCGGTGGCGCCGTTCGGCATGGTGCAGTGGAGCCCGGACACGGTGAAATCCCAGCCGGGCGGCTACTTCTACGACGACAACGCCCTCACCGGGTTCAGCCTCACGCACCTTTCCGGCGCGGGCTGCTCGAGTTACGAGGACATCCCGTTCATCCCGTACGTGGGTGAGGTGAGCACGTCCCCGGCGACCGACCCCGGCCACTACACCTCGACGTTCTCGCACGCCAACGAGCACGCCACGGCCGGCGAGTACGACGTGAAGCTGGACAGCGGTGCGAAGGTCGAGCTGAGCGCGACCCAGCGCACCGGCTCCGCGCGCCTGACCTACCCGGCCGGCGCCTCGTCCACCCTGCTGGTGAACACCTCCGGCTCGGTCAACGGCACCGACGACGCGTCGATCAGCATCGGCAAGGACACGATCAGCGGCTGGGCGACCAGCGGCCGGTTCTGCGGCGCGAAGAACAGCTACCGGGTGTACTTCTCGGCGAAGTTCGACACCCCGTTCGCCTCGGTCGGCACCTGGAAGAACGGCGCGGTGACGCCGAACAAGACCGCCGAGACCGGCGGCGCGAAGGCCAAGGTGGCTCTGCCGAACGGCGTGGACGCCGCGATCGCGCGCCCGGCCAAGGAGAAGACCCAGGACACCACGGTCAGCGGCCCCGGCAGCGGCGGCTACGTCACCTTCGCCAACCTCAACGGCGCGCAGGTGAACGCCCAGGTCGGCCTGTCGTTCGTGTCGGTAGACGGGGCGAACGCGAACCTCAAGGCCGAGAACAACGGCAAGAAGTCGTTCGACCAGGTGGCCGCGGCGACCCGTCAGGCGTGGAACGACCAGTTCGGCAAGGTCGCCGTGAGCGGCGGCTCGGACGCGGACATGACCACGTTCTACTCCTCGCTGTACCACTCGCTGATCCAGCCGAACGTGTTCTCCGATGTGGACGGCAGCTACCCCGGCTTCGACGGGCGCATCCACAAGGCCGACAAGGGCCACGCGATGTACACGAACTTCTCCGGCTGGGACATCTACCGCTCGGAGATCCCGCTGCTGGCGACGATCGACCCGAAGCAGACCTCGGACATCGTCCGCTCGATGATGGCGTACGCCGAACAGGGCGGCGCCTGGGACCGCTGGACCGTGGCCAACGACTACACCGGCGTGATGAACGGCGACCCGTACCACATCATCGTCTCCAGCGCGTACGCCTTCGGGGCGCGTGACTTCGACGCCCAGAAGGCGTTGCTGCTCATGATCAAGGGCGCGACCCAGCCGACGCAGGGCTACACCGAGCGGCCGGGCCTGGACGCGTACCAGAAGCTCGGCTACGTGCCGGGCGCCGGCGCGGACACCCTCGAGTACACCAGCGCCGACTTCTCCATCGCCCAGTTCGCCAAGCGGCTCGGCGACAGCGCCACGTACACCACGTTCATGAAGCGGGCGCAGAACTGGCAGAATCTCTACAACCCGGGCACCGGGCACCTGCAGCCGCGCAACGCGGACGGCTCGTTCTCCGGCAGCTTCGACCCCGCCAGCTCGCAGGGCTGGGTCGAGGGCAACGGCGCGCAGTACGACTGGATGGTGCCCTACGACCTCGGCGGCCTGGTCACGGCGTTCGGCGGCAACACCGCCGTGCAGTCGCGATTGGACACTTTCTTCACCGAGCTGAACGCGGGCACCCAGAAGCCGTACGCGTTCATGGGCAACGAGCCGAACTCCAACGCGCCGTTCGTCTACTCGTTCGCCGGCGCCCCGGCCAAGACCCAGTCGATCGTGCACCGGTCGATGGACGAGCTGTACAACCCCCGTCCCGAGGGCCTGATCGGCAACGACGACCTCGGGCAGATGTCGGCCTGGTACGTCTGGTCGGCGCTCGGCCTGTACCCGGAGATCCCGGGCCGCGCCGAAACGCTGCTCACCACGCCGCGGTTCGCCCACTCCGTGCTCACCACGGGCGCGGGCAAGAAGATCACCGTCAACGCGCCGGGCACCGGTGACTACGTGGGCAGCCTCAAGGTCAACGGTTCGCCCGAGGCCGACGCGTGGCTGCCGGAGGGCCTCATCTCCTCCGGGGGCACGCTGGACTACACGCGTTCGGCCACCGCGACCGCGTGGGGCAGCGCCGCTTCCGAGGCGCCGCCGTCGTTCCGCGACCAGGAGAAGCCGAGCCTGTCCTTTGTGGACCCGGCGCGCGTGGTGACGCCGGCCGGTTCGAGCATCGCGGCCTCGGCCGGGGTGCAGGACCTGTCCGGCACCGCGAAGACGTGGACGTACACCGCCGGTTCGGTGGACGGGATCACCGTCTCGCCGGCCACCGGCAGCGTCGCGGTTCCCGCCGGCGGCAAGGCGCACGCCGCGTTCACCGTCACCGTGCCGCCCGGCACCTCCGACGGCTCGCGGAAGATCCCGGTGACGTTCTCGGCGCCGGGCCTGGCCAGCACGCAAGCGGTGCTGACCGTGCTGGTGGCGCAACCGAACAGCTGGCTCGCCACGGTCGACAACACCGGCATCTCACCGGACTCCGACTCGTCGGCGGCCAACTTCGACGGCGGCGGCTGGAGCTACTCGGCCGACGCGCTGGCCGCGGCCGGCGCCAAGCCGGGCAGCACGGTGACCAGTGACGGCATCAAGTTCACCTGGCCGTCGTTCGCCACCGGCGAGCCCGACAACGCGATCGCCAACGGCCAGACGGTGAACGTGACCGGCACCGGCACCCGGCTTTCCCTGCTGGGCGCGGGCGCCGACGGCAACGCGCAGGGCACGCTCACCATCACCTACACCGACGGCAGCAAGTCCACCGCGACCATCGGGATGTCGGACTGGACGCTCGGCGGTGGCGGCGCGCAGCCGGCGTTCGGCAACCGGATCGTGCTGACCACGCCGTACCGCAACGCTTCGGGCGGCGACCCGCAGCAGATCGGCACGATGGTGTTCGGCGCCGCGCCGATCACCCTCGACGCCGGTAAGGCGGTGGCCAGCGTGACGTTGCCGTCCAACGTCACCGGCGGCGTGCTGCACGTGTTCGCCATCGGCATCGGCTGATCTCTCAAGCCCAGAGCCGTCAAGGCCTCCTTACTCGCGTCGGACGCGGGTAAGGAGGCCTTGACGGCCTTTCACCAGTAAGGAAGCTCAATGAGGAGCAGAGTCCTGGCGGGCGCGGTCGCGCTCGCTGTCGTCGCGGCCGCGTTGTCGCCCGCACCCGCCGGCGCGCGCCCGGGCGGTGACCCGCTCGACGCCGTCAACACGTTCATCGGCACACAGGACGAGGGCAACACCTTCCCCGGTGCGTCCGCGCCGTTCGGCATGACCCAGGTCAGCCCCATGACGACGCATTACGCGGGTTATCTCTACACGGACACCGCGATCCGCGGGTTCGGCCACTTCCTGCTGTCCGGCGCGGGCTGCTGGGAGCAGGGCGGGCTGGTGTCGACGCTGCCCACCACCGGCGACGTCGGGCCGGGCGCCGCCTTCGACACGAGCAAGCCCGGCACCTTCGACTACACGAACTACGCCGCGCCGTACACCCACGAAGGCGAGGTCGGGAAGCCCGGCTACTACAAGGTGCACCTGACCGGCTACGGCGGCGTCGACGTGGAGACCACGGCCGCCACCCGCAGCGGCGTCGAGCGCTACACCTTCGACAAGTCCGGTCCTGCCAACGTGTTCGTGAACGTCGGGCAGGCGAACGCCAAGGAGCCGGTGACCGGGAGCAGCGTGCGGGTGATCGACGACCACACCGTCACCGGCACCGTGGAGTCGCAGGCCTTCTGCGGCGGCAAGTCCTACACCACGTACTTCACCACCAAGTACGACCAGCCGTTCACCGGTTACGGCACCTGGTCGCCGACCGGCGGCACCCCGGGCAGCAAGGAGTCCGCGGGCGGCGCGGGCCTGCGCGGCGCGTGGCTGACCTTCCCGAAGGGCGGCCAGATCACCGCCACCACCTCGATTTCGCAGGTGGACGCCCACGGCGCCGACGTGAACCTGGCGGCGTCGAGGGTGCGGCCGTTCGACGCGGTGAAGGCCGACGCGCAGAGCGCCTGGCGCAAGGAACTGTCCAGTGTGGACATCAGTGGCGGCACGACCGACGACCGCACAGTGTTCTACACCTCGCTGTACCACTCGTTCCTGCAGCCGCTAACCGCGAGCGACGCGGACGGGCGGTACTACGGCTTCGACAAGAAGGTCCACCGGGCGATCGGCTGGACGTACTACGACTTCTTCTCCCTGTGGGACACCTACCGCTCGCAGAACCAGCTGCTCGCGCTGCTGAAACCCGACCGGGCCCGTGACATCGCGAAGAGCATCCTCGCCATCCACGACCAGGGCGGCTGGCTGCCGCGGTGGGCGTACGCGAGCCAGGAGACGAACACGATGACCGGCGACCCGGTCACGCCGTTCCTGGTGGACCTGTGGCGCTTCGGCGCGTTGAGCGGCGAGGAAGTGCAGGCGTACCAAGCACTCCTGCAGAATTCGCGGGAGATCCCGCCGGCGTCCTCGCCGTTCCAGGGGCGCTCGGGCAACGCGAGCTACCAGGCCGACGGCTTCGTCCAGTACCAGACCGACTTCCCGAAGAAGGGCCAGGACACCGACCCGAACCACGGCGCTTCGGCCACTCTCGAGTACGCCCTCGGCGACTGCTCGTTGTCGGTGATGGCGGCGGCGCTGGGCAAGAAGCAGGACGCGGCGGCGCTGGCGGCGAAGGGGCGTACGTACTCCACGCTCTGGGACCCGAGCGTGACCGACCGCGGCTTCACCGGCTTCTTCCGCCCGAAGGTCACCGGCGGCGCCTGGTTCACCCCGGCCGATGGCCCGTACAGCCCGCAGAGCCAGGACGGCTTCCACGAAGGCACGGCGTGGCAGTACCAGTGGCTGGTGCAGCAGGACGTGCCCGGCTTGGAGCAGAAGATGGGCGGGGCGGCGAACGTCGGCAAGCGCCTGGACGACTTCTTCTCCTACGACAACCTGGTGAAGGACCCGGCCGGGACCGTCCGCAAGGACTGGGTGGTGGGCCCGTACAGCTACTACAACCAGTTCCGCTACAACCCGAACAACGAGCCCGACCTGCACTCGCCGTGGATGTACACGCTCACCGGGCAGCCGTGGAAGACCTCCGCGGTGGTGCGCGCGGCGCACACGCTGTTCACCAACGCGCCCAACGGCGTCACCGGGAACGACGACCTCGGCACCATGTCCGCCTGGTACGTGTTCAGCGCGCTGGGCCTTTACCCGGCCGTTCCGGGCACCGGCAATTTCGTGCTGAACGCGCCGCGGTTCGCCAAGTCCGTCCTGCATCTTGAGAACGGCCGCTCGGTCACGATCAACGCCGGCGGCGCGGACGGCGCGAAGCTGCAATACGTGCAGGGCCTGAAGGTGGGCTCCCGCCCGAGCGACAAGTCGTACGTCAGCGTCGAGCAACTCCGCCGTGGCACGACTCTGGACTTCTCGCTGACGGCGGACGCGGCGAAGGCGACGTGGGCAACGTCACCCTCGTCGGCTCCGGCGTCGCCTTGTGCCGGTTAGTGTCCGGCTGAAGACAATCCGTGAAGGCTCTTTCCCACCATGCAGGATCGGGAAGGGGCCTTCACGGTTTTTCCGGCATTTCACCAGGATTCCTCGCAGTGGTCCAGACCACAATGGACCGCTTTCGTGAGCACGATCACGGCCCCCGGTGTTCCGGTGAGGGCGGTCACGCCTCACACTGGTCTCATACACGTCCGACAGTGCTGTTGACGCCAAGCGGGTCCGTCCGTCTTGGACAGTGCTTCTCGGACGTTTTTGTGTGTGCAGGCAGCACGCACCCGTGTGACGCACAGGAGGAAGTCGTGTCCAGCAAGGCCGCTCTCGTGTTCCGCGTGGCCGCAGTCGCCGAAGCCCTGTCCTGGGCCGCGTTGCTGATCGGGATGTTTCTCAAGTACGTGGTGCACTCCTCCGGTGAGGGCGGCGTGCCCGTCATCGGCATGGTGCACGGCGTGATCTTCGTCCTGTACCTGCTGGTCTCCCTCTCCGTGGCGAAGCCGCTCGGGTGGCGCCCCAAGACGCTGGTGCTCGCGCTGCTGTCCAGCGTCCCGCCGCTGTTCACCTGGCTGTTCGAGAAGTGGGCCCTGCGCAACGGCCGCCTCGACGGCCCGGAGCGCCTGACCCACGGCGGCGTCGGCCTGTTCGAGCCGCGCGTGGTGGAGACCGCGGCCGCCTGATCAGCTCTTCCTGACTCGTGAGTGTTTATGACGGTTAGAACCGTCATAAACACTCACGAGTCTTTTATTCGGTGAAGTCGCCGGAGGACTTGCGGACCTTGGTCAGCAGCTCGGTGAGCTGCTCGACCTGGCGCTCGGTCAGCCCGCTGAGGCCGAAGTCGATCGAGGTGACGGCTTCGGTCGCGGCTTCGCGCCGCCGTCGCCCGTCGTCGGTGATCTCCACCAGCGTGGTGCGGCGGTCGGTGGGGTGCGGCACGCGCTTGACGAGGCCGTCGCGCTCCAGCCGGTCGACTATGTTGGTGACGCTGGTGGGGTGCAGCTGCAGCCGTTCACCCATCACCCGCATCGGCAGGCTGGCGGTGCGGGCGAAGGTGAGCAGCACAAGCGCCTCGTAGCGGGCGAAGGTGAGGCCGTGCGGCTTGAGCGCGCCGTCCACCGCGGACTGGATGATCTGTTGCACCCGCATCACACCGGTGACCGCGGCCATGGTTCCGGCCGGGCCGATCCGGTCCTCCCAGAGCTCGGCCGCGCGGGCGATCGGGTCGAACGGCAACGGACGGTTCATGACACGCGAAATTACCAGCGAGTACTCCGAACGTGACGCTCGACCTGCTCGGCGGCTGTTGACCGATATAGCAACTGAAGGGACCCGGACATGATCGTCGCGTTCAGCGTGAGCCCCTCGGGCGGCGACCCGGACGGCGGTGTCAGCGAGGCGGTTTCCCGCGCCGTGAAGGTGGTCCGCGACAGCGGCCTGCCCAACTCGACCAACGCGATGTTCACGAACATCGAAGGCACCTGGGACGAGTGCATGGCCGTGGTGAAGCAGGCCGTCGAGGCCGCGGGCGAAGGCTCGGCCCGCGTCGGCCTGGTCCTCAAAGCCGACCTCCGCCCCGGCTACGACTCTGGCCAGCTGACGGCGAAGGTCGAGCGGATCGAGGCACACCTGCAGGAAGACTGAGCGGACTCGCTCTCTGAAAGCCACGCCTGTCCGACGTTGATCGGGGCTCCGCGGGTCAGTCCGTGCTGGACCCGGCGCGAAAGACGGGATCGAGAATCGCCGCGACGAGTGCCGCCTGGTTGTCGAGGAGCTCTTCTTCAGATCATGTCGAGCCCTTCTTTGCGACGCCATGCGGCCCATTTGGCCTGTCCGACGTTGCCGTAGCCGGCCAGGTGGGCGGAGCGGAGAATCTCGTCAGTGTCGACGCCGTGCCGGGCGAGTTGGACGATGTCGATGTAATCGCGCCATCGGGTGCTGGTGATGCCGCGCTCGAGGATGGTGACGCCTTTTTCCGCGATGGCCGTCTCCGGCGCGTAGCCGAGTAGCTCGATCGGCTCCCCGAGCACCCGCCCGACTCGTACGGGTCGTGGAGCGGGGACGATCGGGTCGCCGGTGGACACGTCCCAGGCTGCGACACCCTGCCAAGGCCCGATCGCGGCCTTCACTCGCACTCGGTAGCCGGGATAGTCGGCTTGCTCGCGGATCTCCTGCACGGTGATCGTGTCGACGTCGAAGACCACGCCGTCCGGGGCGTCGACGGCGGCGATGTCGCGCACCACAGTGCTGAGGTGCGCGGTCGAGACCTCGGCGGTGACGGCGTTCGCGTCGACGTCCTTGGTGGGGCGGCGCACCCCGTAGGCGGCGAGCAGGATGCCGCCTTTGAGCACGAAGTCCTCGGCATGGGGCGTGCGGGTGAGGCGGTCGAGGAACGATTCGAGGACGTGCCGGGTCAGGTACTCCTGCGTCGGGACGGCGCGTCCGGTCTTTGCCGCGGTCGAACGTGCGGCGGCCTGGATCTGCTTGAAGGTCGTGGTGCCGGTGTTCATGCGAGTGCGTCCAGCGCGGTGAGGATCGGGGTCTTGGCCCTGGGCAGGGTGGTGGCGAGCTTGATCAGGCGTGCGGGTTTGCCGCCGCGGCGCAGCCACTCCTTCAAGGCGTCCCGGGCGAGTTCGTAGCCGATCTCACCGCGGAGGCGGAAGGCGTCGGCGATCGACCGTTCGGGGGAGTAGAGCCCGATGGTCGACTCGGTGCCGGGGATGGGGATCTCGTCGCGGCCGAGTTCGAAGGTGGCCCGGTCGAAGGAGTGCCACGCGATCGACGGGTTTCCGGCAGGGATGCGAGACCCCCGGGGGATCGCGATGTCCAACGCGGCCGGGATCGTGTCGGTCAGATCATGGTGGGCCAGTGCCGAGGTCAGGCAGATCGTCGCCTTCGGGCGCCGGATTGCCGCCTCGGTCCAATCCCAGTCCGCTGCGGCAGCGTCCGCCGGCAGGTAGATCCCGCGTGCGATGCGGTCCAGCTGTCCTTCCCGTGCGGCGCGGTACAGCCCGCTGCGCGACAGGCCGAGACGGTTGGCCGTGCCCGGTGTCACCGTCGCCATCGCAGTCACCTCCGCCCATGGAACAAAACGTCTACACGTAAGAGTGCCTGACGACAGTTCGTTCCAAGCTGTGTGCGTAAGCCCGGTCAAGGCAGCGGCGGCGTGAACGCCACCGTCCAGCGGCCTTCCTCCTGCGTCACCGCCAGCCGGTAGCTGAACGCCTGGCCCCGCCCGGCCACCCCGGTGACCACGGCGATGGTCGGCGACCGATCGTCCGGCAGCAGGTGCACAGCGACATCCCGCACACCCTGGTCGTTCAGCACAGCCACGTAGTTGTCGGCGAAGTCCGAGGCGCCCGAGCCCGGGTAGTTCAGCAGGCCGCCCAGCGCGTCGGCGTCGTGGGCGGTCAGGGCGGAGGCCAGTCCGTCGCGCAGGGCGGCGGGGGAGGGGGCACCGGGGTCGGGCTGGCGGGCGATGAGGATGGTGACCGTCCCCATCCACACGACCACCGCGGCGACCGCCAGGGTCACCGTCATCCTTCGCCGGCTCATCACGTCCGCCGCCACCTCCCGCCCGTTCCCGCCTGAGCTTGCCCGAGCCGGGTGCGCCGTGCCGGGCCGGGGCGGGCACCGGCGGTGAAATGCCGGGGGCGGACGTGCCAGGATGGAAGGGTGACACACCCACGCGGATCTGCAGCGAACTCGGCGGCGATGTCCGCCGCACTGTCCGGCGCGGTCGACCTGTCCGCGCTCAAGGCCCGGGCCGAATCGTCCCGGAACCAGCCCCCGGCACCGCCCGCGGGCGCACCCCCGGCGAGCAGCCCGCCGTCCGGCGCGGTCTTCGACGTCACCGAGGCCACCTTCCAGGCCGAGGTCGTCGAGCGCTCGCTGAACCAGCTCGTCGTGGTGGACCTGTGGGCCGAGTGGTGCGGCCCGTGCAAGCAGCTCAGCCCGGTGCTGGAGCGCCTGGCCGCCGAGGCCGGCGGCGCCTGGGTGCTGGCGAAGGTCGACGTGGACGCGAACCCGCGCATCGCGCAGCTGTTCGGCGCGCAGTCGATCCCGACCGTCGTCGCGATCGGCGGCGGCCAGCCCGTGGACGCGTTCTCCGGCGCCCTGCCGGAGCCCGAGATCCGCAAGTGGCTGAACGCCCTGCTGGACGCGCTGCGCGACCGCCTGCCCGGCATCAGCGCCGCGGAGCAGGAGAACGGCGGCCCGGCCGAGGAGCCGGAGGACCCGCGGTTCACCGAGGCCGAGGACGCCTTCGAGCAGGGTGACTTCGCCGCCGCGCAGGCCGCCTACGAGCGCATCCTCGACGCCGAACCCGCCAACGAGCTGGCCAAGAACGCGCTGGCCCAGGTCAAGTTCACCGCCCGCGCCGAAGCGGCCGACCCGGACGCCCGCGCGAAGGCCGACGCCGACCCCGCGGACCTCGACGCCCAGCTCGCCGCCGCGGACCTGGACATCGCCGAGCAGGACGTGGACGCCGCCTTCACCCGCCTCGTCGACACGGTCCGCCGCACGGCCGGCGACGAGCGCAACCGCGTCCGCGAGCACCTGGTCGCGCTGTTCGAGCTGTTCGACCCGGCCGACGAGCGGGTCATGAAGGCCCGCCGCAACCTGGCGAGCGCCTTGTTCTGAGCCGTTTCACCGGCAAAAGCCCCCAGCCGCAGGCACTCGCGGATGGGGGCTTTTGGCATTCCCGGCTCAGCCCAGGGTCAGGAAATCGACGCTGATCCAGCCGGACACGCCATTGTGCGTGTCCGTGCCGTAGCAGCAGCCGCCGTTGCCGTCGCGGTTCGTGACGTGGAACCGGTCGCCGACGGTGTCCGTCCCCGGCAGGTTCCCGCCGTAGGTGCAGGCGACCCAGGGCGCACCGCGTTTGCCCACAACGAAAATCCCCCGAGCCGGGCAATTCTGAACGCGGCCCGGTCAACTGCTTTTCGGCGGTCCGGGGGAGCAGCGTCACGGGTACTTCTGCGAGCACGAGGACGAGCCCTGGAGGTAGCCGCTCTGCATCGCCTGGATCCGGTCGAACCCGACGGCCGGGGCGGTGCCGTTGACGTCCGTCGTGATCACGCTGCCCTGGCGCAGCACCTCGGCGATGGCCTCGTCGAGGTCGCCGGCGGACAGCCGCAGCTGCGGTCCCGGGGCCGCGTCAGCCTGCTTCTGGCTGGCGAATTTCGCCCAGGCGCCCACCAGGCAGGTGGTCCGCAGCCCCGCGTTCGCGTTGTCCAGCGAAGCGCCGACACCCTTCTGAATCCCCATCGCGTAACGCGAGGCCACTTCGGCGAACGCCGCGAAGTCGCCGAGGCCGCCGCTGTCCTTGCCGGCCTGTTCGGCCTGCGGGTCGGACGGCTGGGCCAGCTGGGTGAGCCGGTTCAGGTCGATGTTCACGGTGTTGTCGGCCGGGCAGTACGAGGCGGGCGGCGTGCTCGGGCCGCCCGAGCAGCTGCCGTTGCCCGGCACGATCTCCGGCGCGACCACGCCGGCGCCCTTGAACGCCGTGTCGAGGCTTTCCTTGAGCAGCTTCAGGGTGCTGCTGTTGAGCTTCGCGTCGCCCTTGCCGGTGTCCTTCTGGTCGAACGGCCGCTCGGTGAGCCGGGCCTGCACGTTCTGCGTGTTCATCCCGGCGCACTCGGTCGGGCCCTTTTCGAACCCGGACTGGAAGGCGAAGGTGCGGTCGAACGCCGTGCCGTGCGCCTGCCGGTCGGTGGCGCTGGTGCCCGCCTGGTCGCGGATGAAGAACATCGCGGCCATCACCTGGTCGAGGCCCTCGGCGGTGGACACCTGGTAGAACTTGCTCTTCCCCTCGGCCACCCAGCGGAAGTAGCCGCCGGCGAAGCAGTCCGCCTGCTGCTCCTTCACGACGGTCGGGGTGCTCTTGGTGATGCCCGCCTTGTCGCCGAGCCGGTACTGGATCGCGTGGCCGAACTCGTGCGCCAGCACAGTGACCACCGACATCGGCCCGAAGCGCTGGCGCAGCATCGGCAGCAGCACGCCGCGGTCCCACGCCACCGAGTCGTCCTCCGCGCAGTAGAAGGCGTTCACCAGCTTCTTGACGCTGCCGCAGGCGGTGTTCTCGGTGTCAGAGTTCGAGTCGTAGGACAGCAGCGACGTGACGGGCTTGAAGTTCAGGCCGCCGAAGTCCGCGGGCAGGGTGGCGCCCCAGTACGCCTCCACGTCGGCGATCGCGGCCGTGGCGAGCTGGTCGTCCTGGCCGCCGTCGGCGTTCTTGACGTCCAGCCCCGGCGTGGGCGCGCCCGACTTGAGGCCGCTCTCGAAGTGCGTCACCGGCAGGCCCGCGACGTTGCCCGCCCCGGCCGTCACCGGCCCGGAAGACCCGTTGCCGCACGCGGCCACGCCGAGCGCCGCCACCAGCGCGAGCGCGACCAGCGCCCGGCCTCCCCCTTGGCTCATCTTCACTCGTTCCACTCTTCGGCCCACCGGACCGGGTCGACAACGGCCAGGCAGGACCCTACTAAGCGGGTACGCCGGATGCGCGCGTTATCCCCGAAGCCGCGCGGATCACAGTCCCCGCCGGTCCTGCCGCCAACTGGCCCGCGCGCCCGCCGCCCCGGCCCGATATGGTCGCTGGTCATGCGTGCAGTCCGCCGGTTCACCGTTCGCGCCAGCCTGCCCGAGTCGCTCGCCGGGCTCGGGGCGCTGGCCACCAACCTCCGCTGGACCTGGCATCCGCCGACCCGCGACCTGTTCGCGTCGATGGACGCGGAGCTGTTCAACGCCATCCGCGACCCGCTGCGGATGCTCACCGCGCTGCCGCCGGAACGGCTGTCCGAGCTGGCCGTCGACGAGGATTTCCTGCGCCGCACCCGGGAGGCGGCCGACGACCTCGAGCGCTACCTCACCGAGCCGCGTTGGTACCAGCGGCGCACCGACGAGGGCCTGCCCGGCGCCGTCGCGTACTTCTCGATGGAATTCGGCGTCACGGAGGCGCTGCCGAACTACTCCGGCGGGCTCGGCGTGCTGGCCGGCGACCACCTCAAGGCGGCGTCCGACCTCGGCGTGCCGATGATCGGCGTCGGCCTGCTGTACCGGTCCGGCTACTTCCGCCAGGCGCTGTCGCTGGACGGCTGGCAGGTCGAGCACTACCCGGTGATCGACCCGAACGCGTTCCCGCTGGAGCTGGTCACCGACGGCGGCCGCCCGGTGGTGGTCGAGGTCGCCATGCCCGGCGGGCGCGAGCTGCGCGCCCAGATCTGGCGCGCCCGCGTCGGGCGGATCCCGCTGCTGCTGCTCGACTCCGACATCGAGGACAACGACGAGGACCTGCGCCCGGTCACCGACCGGCTCTACGGCGGCGACGCCGACCACCGCATCCGCCAAGAGCTGCTCGCCGGCATCGGCGGCTTCCGCGCGGTCCGGAAGTTCTGCGAGCTGACCGGGCACCCGCAGCCGCTGGTGTTCCACACCAACGAAGGCCACGCCGGCTTCCTCGGCCTGGAGCGGGCGCGCGAGATCATCCAGTCCGACGGGCTGGCGTTCGACGAGGCGCTGCCCGCCGTGCGCGCGGGCACGGTGTTCACCACGCACACGCCGGTCAGCGCGGGCATCGACCGGTTCCCGGTGGACCTCGTGCAGCGCTACTTCACCGACGGCCGGCTGGTCCCGGACGTCGACCCGCGGCGCGTGCTGGCGCTCGGCGCCGAGGACAATCCCGGCCTGTTCAACATGGCGCACATGGGTTTGCGGCTCGCCCAGCGCGCGAACGGCGTCTCGGAGCTGCACGGGCGCGTCACCCGCCGGATGTTCTCCCGGCTGTGGCCCGGTTTCGACGAGGACGAGGTGCCGATCTCGTCCATCACCAACGGCGTGCACGGGCCCACCTGGGTCGCGCGCGAGCTGAGCGCGCTGCTGGGCGGCAACCACGACGAGTTCGGCCACGAGGGCCGGACTCCGGGCAGTTCGCTGCGCGACGGCGTCACGGACGAGCAGCTGTGGGGGTTGCGCCGGGAACTGCGCGAGAAGCTGGTCGGCGAGGTCCGGCGGCGCGTGCGCGCGGCCTGGGTGCAGCGCGGCGCTTCGGCGCTGGAACTCGGCTGGACCGACCGCGTCTTCGACCCGGATGTGCTGACGGTCGGCTTCGCCCGCCGCGTGCCGACGTACAAGCGGCTGACGCTGATGCTGCGCGACCCGGACCGGCTGCGCGCGCTGCTGCTCGACGAGCGGCGGCCGATCCAGATCGTGATCGGCGGCAAGTCCCACCCGGCCGACGACAACGGCAAGCAGCTGATCCAGCAGATCGTCCGGTTCGTCGACGATCCGGCCGTGCGGCACCGGATCGTCTTCCTGCCGGACTACGACATGTCCATGGCGCGCTACCTCTACCGCGGCTGCGACGTGTGGCTGAACAACCCCGTGCGGCCGCTGGAGGCGTGCGGCACCTCGGGCATGAAGTCGGCGCTCAACGGCGGCCTCAACCTGTCCATTCGGGACGGCTGGTGGGAGGAGTGCTACGACGGCAGCAACGGCTGGGCCATCCCGACCGCCGACGGCATCACCGACCCGCTGCGCCGCGACGACCTCGAGGCCGCCGCCCTGTACGACCTGCTGGGGCAGCAGATCGCGCCGCTGTACTACGACAACGACGCGGCGGGCGTGCCCACCGGCTGGCTGTCGATGGTGTGGCACACGCTGGAAACGCTGGGCCCGTTCGTGCAGGCGTCGCGGATGGTGCGCGAGTACGTGGATTCCGGCTACCTGCCCGCGTCCCGCACCGTCGCCGCCGCGACCGGCGACGGCTACCGCGGCGCCTTGTCGCTGGCCGACTACCGCACCAAGCTCGAGGTCGCGTGGCCACGCGTGCGGATCTTCGACTCGGAGCTGCTCTACGACCACGCCGAACGCCTGGTGGTCGGCACCGAGGTCACCGTGCGCGCCCGCATCGACCTGGCCGGCCTCGATCCGTCCGAAGTGGACGTCCAAGCCGTCGTCGGCCAGGTCGGCGACGCGGACGAACTCACCGACACCATCACGGTCCCCATGCACGGCGACGGCATCGGCGCGTTCGCCGCTTCGCTCACCCTGCCGCGCGCGGGCTCGGTCGGCTACACCGTCCGGGTGCTGCCGAAACACGACCTGCTGGCCAGCCCGGCCGAACTGGCACGGGTGGTCCTGGCCTGAACGGCTCGTGAGTGTTCATGCCGGTTCTAACCGTCATGAACACTCACGAGCCCCTACGGCACCGCCGGCGACCCACCAGCCGTCACCGGCAACCCAGCCGCAGCCCAAGCCCGAAACCCGCCCGCCAGATCCGTCGCCCCACTCAACCCCAGCCGCTGCAAGTCAGCAGCAGCAAGACTCGACGAGTAACCCTCGTTGCACACCACGATCGCGACAGTCCCCGGCGTGACGCCCGGGAGTTTCCATTCGCTGTCCGGTGCCAGGCGCCATTCCAGGTGGATCCGCTCGACGATCACCGAGCCGGGGATCTCGCCCTCGGCGAGCCGGTTCGCGTGCGGGCGGATGTCCACGATCAGCGCGCCGTCGGACTGCAGGCGCTGCGCGCGCACCGGGTCCACGCGGTCCAGACCGGACCGGGCGCCGTCCAGCAATTCGTCGATCACGCTCATCGGCCGAGTATGGCCGGGAGCGGCGGGATCTCCGCGGGCACGTCCGCGAGGGTCCGGTAGTCCCGCGTCGCCACCAGCGGCGGCGAGTACGCGTGGACGCTGGCCGCCGGCTGCTCGCCGAGGCCGGTGACCTGGTGCGCGCGCCCGGCGCCGAAGCCGATGCCCTCGCCCGCGGAGTGCGTGCGGCGCCGGATCGGCCCGCCGGGGTAGCGGTACTCCTCGCCGATCTCGCCCTGCAGCACCGTGAACGAGCCGGACGCGCCCCCGTGGTCGTGCGGCTTCGTGTGCTGGCCGGGCAGCCAGGAAAGCAGCCACAGCTCCACGCCGTCGGTCAGCGCCAGCCGCGCCCACCAGCGGGAGTCCTCGTCGAAGCGCAGCAGCTCGCGCAGGCCGCCGGTCAGCTCGGTGGTGACGGTGCTGGTCAGCTCGGCCAGCTCGCGCGGCGTCCACAGCAGCCGCGACGGGTGCAGCAGCTGCGGCAGCAGCGGGTCGGTCAGCTGGGGGTGGATCTCGACGTCAGGGGTGATCGACGTGGTCAACGGGGGCGCTCCTCGTTCGAAGGTGACGGCTGGGGTGACACAGCGCGGCACGCGGAGAACGCGGGGCGTCCTCGGCTTTCAGCGGGCGTGCCGCGCGGGCGTACACCCGGAGGAGGCGACGAGGAGCAGGTCGATCGCGCGACGGCGCCAGAACGAGCCCCGGGTGACGGGGGCGACGGCGGGCGCGGGCCTGGACATGCCGCAATCCTGCCACAGCCCGGCGGCCCGGCCGGGTTCCGTCCCACCGGCTGGACGTGCGCGGGGCGAACAAACCCGGGCGGGTGCGAACGCGTGCGCGAGGGCGGCCACAATGGGCTTGTGAGCGAGCCGACCCTGCCCAGCGACCTTGACGATCTCGTGGTGCGGATGGCCGGTGTCGGCGTCCGACGGAGCGGAAACGACCTGCTCGCCGGCCTCGACTGGAGTGTCGAGCTGGACGAGCGCTGGGTCGTGCTCGGCCCGAACGGCGCCGGCAAGACCACCCTCCTGCGGCTGGCCGCCGCCGAGTTGCACCCGACCGCCGGCACCGTCGACCTGCTCGGCGACCGCATCGGCCGGGTCAACATCTTCGACCTGCGCCCCCGGATCGGGTTCACCTCCGCCGCGATCGCCCAGCGCGTGCCTGGCGACGAGCTGGTCCGCGACGTCGTGGTGAGCGCCGGTTACGCCGTGATGGGCCGCTGGCGCGAGGCGTACGACGCGATGGACGTCAACCGCGCCGCCGAGCTGCTGGGCACGCTCGGCATCGCACACCTGGCCGAGCGCACCTTCGGCACACTGTCCGAGGGCGAGCGCAAGCGCGTGCTGATCGCTCGGTCGCTGATGACCGACCCCGAGCTGCTGCTGCTCGACGAGCCGGCGGCCGGCCTGGACCTGGGCGGGCGCGAAGACCTCGTCGCGCGGCTGTCCGACCTCGCGCTGGACCCGGACGCGCCGGCCATGGTGCTCGTCACGCACCACGTGGAGGAGATCCCGCCCGGCTTCACCCACGCGCTGCTGCTCAAGGACGGCCACGCCGTGGTCTCCGGGCTGGTGGACGACGTGATCACCAGCGAGAACCTGTCGAAGACGTTCGACCAGGACCTGGTCCTGCAGCGGTCGGGCGAGCGGTTCTTCGCCCGTCGGCGGTAGCTTGTCCTTACCGGCCGGTAGCCTGGTTTTCCGTCAACGAGGAGGAAGTCGCGTGGCAGAGTTCGTAAGCCTGGAGGTCGAGGGCGGGGTCGGCACGATCCGGCTCGACCGGCCGCCGGTCAACGCGCTGAACAACCAGGTGCAGGCCGAGCTCGCCGAGGCGGCGCGCGAGGCTTCCGACCGCGACGACGTCCGCGCGGTGATCCTGTACGGCGGCGAGAAGACCTTCGCCGGCGGCGCGGACATCAAGGAGATGGCCAACCGCACGTACCCGGAGATCGCCAAGTTCGGCGCCGAGCTGACCGCGTCGCTCGCCCGGATCGCGAACATCCCGAAGCCGGTCGTCGCGGCCATCACCGGCTACGCCCTGGGCGGCGGCCTGGAGCTGGCGCTGACCGCGGACTGGCGGGTCGCGGGGGACAACGTCAAGGTCGGCCAGCCGGAGATCCAGCTCGGCATCATCCCCGGCGCCGGCGGCACGCAGCGGCTCTCGCGGCTGATCGGCCCGAGCAAGGCCAAGGACCTGATCTTCACCGGCCGGTTTGTGAAGGCCGAAGAAGCGCTCAAGCTGGGCATCCTCGACGAGGTCGTGGCCCCGGACGACGTGTACGCCGCCGCCCGCAAGTGGGCCGCGCAGTTCGGAGGAGGTCCCGCCGTGGCGTTGCGCGCCGCGAAGACGGCCATCGATTCCGGGCTCGATGTCGACCTCGCTACCGGGCTGAAGATCGAGACCCAGCTGTTCACCGCCCTGTGGGCGACCGAAGACCAGGCGAACGGCATGAAGTCGTTCATCGAGAACGGCCCGGGCAAGGCCACTTTCGAGGGGAAGTGACCAGCGTGACCGATCCCGCGCCGAACCCGCACGCCACCGCCGAAGAGGTCCAGGCGGCCTACGGCGACCCGAAGCTCGCGAACGTGCTCTACCATGACTGGGAAGCCGGGACGTACGACGAGAAGTGGTCGATCTCCTACGACGAGCGCTGCATCTCGTACGCCACCGACGTGTTCAACGCCGTCGCGGGCGAGGACGGCCAGCCCTACCAGCACGCCATGGAGCTGGGCAGCGGCACCGGCTTCTTCTTGCTGAACCTGATGCAGGGCGGCGTCGCCAAGAAGGGCTCGGTCACCGACCTGTCGCCCGGCATGGTGCAGGTCGCGCTGCGCAACGCCGAAGGCCTCGGCCTCGACGTGGACGGCCGGGTCGCCGACGCTGAGCGGATCCCGTACGAGGACAACACGTTCGACCTCGTGGTCGGGCACGCGGTGCTGCACCACATCCCGGACGTCCGCGCGGCGTTCGCCGAGGTGCTGCGCGTGCTCAAGCCCGGCGGCCGGTTCGTGTTCGCCGGTGAGCCGACCAAGGTGGGCGACTTCTACGCGCGCAAGCTCGGCCAGTTCACCTGGTTCCTGACCACGCGGGTGACCAAGCTGTCCGCGCTGAGCAGCTGGCGCCGTCCGCAGGAGGAGCTGGACGAGTCCTCGCGCGCCGCGGCGCTGGAAGCTGTGGTGGACATCCACACGTTCGACCCGTCGGAGCTCGAGTCCATGGCCCGCGGCGCCGGCGCACAGGACGTGCGCGCGGTCACCGAGGAGTTCTCGGCGGCGCTGGCGGGCTGGCCGATCCGGACGTTCGAAGCCGCTGTGCCGCAGGAGAAGCTGACGGTGCGCTGGCGCCTGTTCGCCTACCACCTGTGGCTGCGGCTGTCCGCTTTGGACAAGAAGGTGCTCTCGAAGGTGCTGCCGCGCGAGCTGTTCTACAACGTGATGATCACCGGGACCAAGCGGCCGTCCTGAATTGGCCTACGGTTTCACGTCCGAAGACGTCGCCTTCCTGCGCTCCGGCGCGGGACGGGCGGCGTTGCTCGCGGCCTCCGCACTGCCGCTGACCGACGCCAGCCGGATCGCCGACGTCGGCGCCGTGCGGCGTTCGGTGGGGGAGCGGTACGCCGCCGCGGTGTTGGAAACCGTGGTGCTGCGCCGGAAATCGGGTGCGAAGCTGGCGGACGCTGGCGAATGGCTGTTCACCGGCGACGCGCTCCAGCAGGCGAGCGCGACGCCGGTGGCCCGGCACCGGGCGTCCCGGCTGGCCGGCCTGGACGTGCACGACGTCACCTGCTCCGTGGGCGCGGACCTGGTTGAGCTGGCCCGGGTGGCGCGCCGCGCTTTGGGGTCCGATGTGGACGCTGTACGGCTGGAAATGGCGCGGCACAACGCTTCCGTCGCCGGGGTCTCGCCTGGCGTGGTCCGGGCGGACGCGCTGGCGCCGGTCAGCCGCGGCACGGTAGTGGTCGCGGACCCGGCCCGGCGCGACTCGGCGGGCCGCCGCACCTGGAAGCCCGCCGACTTCCTGCCCCCGCTCGACGGCCTGGTGGACGCCTACCCCGACCGTCCACTGTCGATCAAGTGCGCGCCCGGCTTGGACTTCGAGATCGCACCGTGGGCCGAGGAGGTGGAGCTGGTCTCGCTCGACGGCGCGGTCCGCGAAGCCTGCCTCTGGCGAGGGTTGTCTGATGGCGTCTCGCGCCGGGCGACCGTGCTGCGTTCGGACGGTGCACAGTGGACTTTGACGGATACTTCGCCGGACGACATTCCGGTGAGGGAGCCGGGGAAGTGGATCATCGACCCGGACGGCGCCGTCGTCCGCGCCGGCCTGGTCCGGCACTACGCGGCGCGGCATGGGTTGTGGCAACTGGACGAACGCATCGCGTACCTCACCGGCGACACCCCGCCGTCCGGCGTGCGGGCGTTCCGGGTGCTGGAACACGGCCCGTACAACGAGAAATCGCTGCGCTCCGTCCTCAAGCGACTCGAGGTCGGACGGCTGGAGATCCTGGTACGCGGTCTGGACATCGACCCGGACGCGCTGCGCCGCCGGTTGAAACCGCGTGGCCCCGCGGAGTCCACTGTGGTGCTCACCCGGATCGGCCGCTCGCCCGCGGTTTTCGTCTGCCGGGCCGAGCGCATCCCTTCGTAGGGTGGAATCCGCGGCGGCGGCAGCGTAGGTTCGGCAGGTTCGTTACAGCTACGGAAGGGTCGCCGTGTCCCGTTTTCCAGGTCTCGTCAAGCTTGCCGCCGCCGCGGCGATCGGTGCCACCGTGGCGGGCGGCGCGACCGCGCTGGCCGGCTCGGACGCCGTGACCGCCGCCCACGGCCGGGAGCCGGCCAACATCGGCCAGGTGAAGAACGACGTCAAGGCCTACTACGGCGACTACCTCGACGCCTCGGGCAAGCACCACTATTCCGACAGCAGCCGGTTCGTCACCGACACCAAGCGGGTCGTCGCGGACGCCAAGCGGTACCTGACGCAGAAGCTGGGCGCCGTGAAGAACCCGGCGATCGTGCTCGACGTCGACGACACCGCCGAGGTCACCTACGGCTGGGAGGCCGACAACGACTTCGGCTTCGACCCGGTCAAGCAGCAGCAGGCGATCGACAACGGCACCTTCGTGGCCAACAAGCCGGTGCTGGAGCTGGCGAACTGGGCGGCGCAGCACGGGGTGAAGGTCTACTTCCTCACCGGGCGCAGCACGCCGCAGGGGCCGCAGTCGCTGAAGAACCTGGCGAACGAGGGCTACCCGGCCCCGGCCGATGCGTTCTTCAAGCCGAAAGGCACCGCACCGGACTACCTGCCGTGCGGGCTGACCTGCAACACCGTGCAGTACAAGTCCGGCACCCGCGCGCACATCCAGGCCACGGGCGCGCACATCGTGCTGAACCTCGGGGACCAGTTCAGCGACCTCGAGGGCGGCTACGCGGACAACCCGGTCAAGCTGCCGAACCCGATGTACTACCTGCCCTGAGCGTGAAGCGGCCCCAGGCGTCCATAGTGGACTCCTGGGGCCGCTTCGTTTGACCGGTCCGGCTCAGCCGTTGTAGCCCGCGAAGATCTTCGCGAACTCGTACGGCTGCTGCGGGACGTTGGTGCACTTGTAGAGCGCGCCGGTGCACGCATTCGCGTCGCGGCCGGCCTCCCACATCGACAGCATGCCGATGTGCACGGTCTTCGCGAAGTCGACCAGTGCGGTGGCGTCCTTCTGGTAGAAGATCTCGTTCTGCGAGTCGTTGACGCCGAGCATCGGGGTGACGCCGACCTTCTGCCAGGCGGCCGCGTCCGACAGCCCGAAGATGGACTTGACCTGGGCCTGCGTGGCCTTGGCCGCGGAGATCGCCTTCGCTCCCTGGTCACCGGCGCCCTGGTAGTAGTCCATCGCCATCACGTTGACCATGTCCACGTCGACGCCGGCGGACTTGGCCGAGTTGACCACGTTGAGCCCGTCCGAGGTGAGCCCGTCCGGCAGCACGGGCAGGGTCAGCGAGATCTTGAGGCCGGGGTTGTCGGCCTGCACGGTCTTCAGTGCCTGCGACCGGCGCTGGATCGTCGCCGTGTCGGCCACTGCGGCGCCCTCGATGTCCAGGTCGATGTACTTGAGGCCGTACGCCTTCACGACCGCGTCGTACTCCGCGACCAGTGCCGAGGTGTCCGTGCACGCCTGGGCCAGCTCGATGCCCGACGCGCCGCCGAACGACACCTTCACGTCGCCGCCGGCCGCGCGGATCTTGCCGATTTCGTCGGACTGCCAGCCGGCGCGCGGGTCGTAGGCGTTGAACCAGCTCGCCTTGCAGCCGGCCGAGGTGACGAAGCCGAGAGTGAAGCTCTTCACCCCGCCGCCCGCGGACATGGCAGACAGAACCGGCGTCGGCCAGGCGCCCATGTCCACATAGGGCGCGACGGGGACCGCCGAGTCATTGACGGCGGGAGCGGCGCCGGCCGTGGCTGCCGGCGCCGCCAGCCCGGCGGCGATCGCCACCAGCCCGCCGAGCGCGGTGGCCAGTTTCCGGGGAGAGGGGAGTCGCATCGGTGAAACCTCCACAGCGGGGACCTGGAGAAGGGGAAACCTTGTCCAAATGGTATAGACCAATAAGTCGGCCCAAGCCATAGCCCATTCGGATGCAGTGGTGTCCCGATCAGCGGGAACGGCGGAGGTTCGCCGGTTTCGTCAGCTTCAGGACTCGTGAGTGTTTATGCCGGTTCTAACCGTCCTGAACACTCACGAGTCCTTGCCGGACCTGGCCTGGTTCGGCTCAGCCGACGGCGAGCGCAGTGACTCCTGAGACGTAGCGTCCGCCCTTCAGATCACCCAACGGCACCAGGCGCGGCAGTGCGAGCGGTTTCCCGTCTTCGACCGTGGACAGCAGCAGTGGCCGTCCGCCGGCGGATTGCTCGGCGAGCGTCACGGCGGCGCCGTAACCGTCGGAGCCCACGGCGACCACCGGTTCGCCGGACGTCGGCAACACCCCGGCCAGCAGCAGGACGAGCGCGAGCGGCGGCCCGGACTCGGTGTGCGTCTGCGGTCCGGCGTCGGAGTTGAACTTGGCCGTCACGGTCCGGCGCGGCAGATGCGCGAGCAACGCCGGCGGCAGCGTGACAGCCCGCCGCCCCTGCGTGACGCGAACGGCCCGTTCAGCCGCCCCGGCATCGGACACGGCGAAGGTCACCGTCCGCACGTCAGCCACGGTGCGGCTGGCGTTCCGGTCACCCGGCACCGTCAGATCGACCCCATGCCGCCCGGCCCGGAACACCGCCGGATGGTTGCCGACGGACGGATCGATCTCAGCGAGCGCGAACGTTACGGACCGGTGCCCGCTCCCCGTCACCCGCACGGTCACGCGCAACGCGGTGTTCTTCCCCGGCGGCAGCACCGGCGCCGCCGCGGCGACCACCTGCTGCAGCCCGTCCCCAGCAAGCTCCTCAGCCGAGTACGACATCGGTGATCCTACGGCCCCGCCCACGGAAACCACCTCGGCCGCGGTGGCCACCCCGCCACTGACCCCGAGCCCGACGACCACCGCCAGCCCCACGACGAACCCGCGCATCAGCGCCTCCTTCGGCCGATCACCCCCGCAGGCGCGGACGATCGGGCCGGAGTTTAGCCGCTTCGCCGGAGATCGTGTGCCCACTGCCGCCCACCCGAACCGCCCTCTCGCCGATAGCCGGCGATGCCGTGCCACGCTCTGTCCAACTGGTCGGACCTGCGTCTCGTCGCCCCCTATGGATCGCGACGGCAATGCCGTGTCGCGACTGCCGGCCGATCGCTCCCTCTCGCCGATAACCGGCGACGCCACGGCAATGCCGTGCCACGCTCTGTCCAACTGGTCGGACCTGCGTCTCGTCGCCCCGGTCGATCGTGACGGCAATGCCGCTTCACGACTGCCGACCGATCGCTCCCTCTCGCCGATAACCGGCGACGCCACGGCAATGCCGCACCACGCTCCCTCCAACTGGTCGGAACCGCGTCTCGTCACCCCAGGTGGATCGCGACGGCAATGCCGTGTCACGGCAGCCGCCCGATCGCTCCCTCTCGCCGGCACCGAGATCAACCACCGCCCCACTCACCCCCGGCGCCGGGCCACCAGCACAGCGTCGCGAATGGACACTTCGCTCCCGTCCGGAAGAGTCCCCATCCGCGACCGAGCGTCGGTGACCACGCGGTCCCACCCGTCGTCGAGAGTCGCGGCGACGGCTTCGGCCGTGAAGAACAGGTCGGGTACCTGCGGACGGGGCACTCCCGCCTCCAGGTCCGACGGATGGTGCCCGACGATGAGCAGCGTCCCGCCCGGCGCGACCGCCGCCGCCAGCCGCGCGAACAGGGCCGTGCGCTCGGGCGTCGGCAGGTGCATGAACTGGGCCGACACCAAGTCGAACTGCTCGTCCGGCGTCCACGACGTCAGATCGGCCTGCTGCCACGAGATCCGCTCGTCCAGGCCCTGCGCCGCGGCCTCCTTCGCGCCGCGCGCCAGCGCCGTGGCCGAAAAGTCGACGGCCGTCACTTGCCAGCCGGAGGCGGCGAGCCACAGGGCGTCGCCGCCTTCGCCGCAGCCCGCGTCCAGCGCGCGGCCCGGACGCAGGTCCGCCGCCTCGGTGACCAGCTGCGGGTTGGGCCGTCCGGTCCACAGCGACGTCTGCGAACCGTAAAGCTCTTCCCAGAATCCCCGGTCGAACACCGGCATCTGCTCCGTCATCTCAAATCCCGTGCCTACGCGCGCCGGCCACCAGCTCGCTCACCCGCTGTTCGGTTTCGGGCGTGAACGGTCCGTTCGCGTCCAGGGCCAGCCGCACGTCCTCGTCGATGAGGTCGAAGTTCAGCGCGGCAGCGGCATTCAGCCCGGCGCCCGCGGAGATGATCACCTGCGACCGCAGATCCGTCACGTTCCCGGCCAGCCACACCCCGGGGACGGCCGTCGCGCCATTCGCGTCCGACGGCACCGCCGAGCCGACGACGTACCCGCCCATCTCCTGCTCCACCGCCGCCAGACCGAGCGACGCCAGCACGCCCACTCGCGCGGTGAACCGCGGCGCGACGACCATTGCCTCCCGCGCGACGAATTCGCCCGACCGCAGCCGGACGCCGGTCAGCGCGTCGTCGGCCACTTCCAGCGCGGCGACTTCGCCTTCCACGACGCGGATCCCACGCGCGGCCAGCTGCTTGCGCTGGTCGGCGTCGAGCGGCGGCGCGGTGTGGAGGAACAGCGTGACGTCCGCCGTCCACTGTCGCCACAACAACGCCTGGTGCGCGGACATCGGGTTCGTCGCGAGGATGCCGACGGCCTGGTCGCGCACCTCCCAGCCGTGGCAGTAGGGGCAGTGCAGCACGTCGCGGCCCCAGCGCTCGGCCACGCCGGGAACGTCCGGCAACTCGTCGACCAGGCCCGTCGCCACCAGGAGGCGACGCGCGCGCACCGACCGGCCGTCGGCCAGCTCCAGGGTGAAGTCGCCGTTTTCGCGTCGACGCGCGGTCGTGACGGTCCCGTTCACGACCTGGCCGCCGTAGCCCTCGACCTCCACGCGTCCGGCGGCGAGCAGCTCGGCGGGCGTGCTGCCCTCGCGGCCCAGGTAGTTGTGCACGTGCCCAGCCGGCGCGTTCCGCGGCTCGCCGGCGTCGACGACCAGCACCGAACGGCGCGCCCGCGACAGCGCCACCGCCCCGCTCAGGCCGGCCGCCCCGCCGCCGACGACCACCACGTCGTATCTCTCGTCCACTGGGTTCCTCCCGTTGTTCGCCTGTCCCTTCGGACTATCCGCACCAGCGGAGGACTTGACAAATATGTTTGCCGAACCAGCAAATGGAGGGATGACCGACGAACAGCCCGACTTCGGCGAGGTACTCCAGACGATCGGCCCGCGCCTGCGCGGCCTGCGGAAACAGCGGAACGCGACGTTGACGCAGCTCTCGGCGACCACCGGGATCTCGGTCAGCACCCTCTCGCGGCTGGAGTCGGGCCAGCGGAAGCCGACCCTGGAGCTGCTGCTGCCACTGGCCCGCGCCCACCAGGTGCCGCTGGACGAACTCGTCGACGCGCCGCCGACCGGCGATCCGCGGCTGCACCCCCGCCCGGTCGTGCGCAATGGCATCACGATCATGCCGCTCACCCGCCGCCCCGGCGGCCTGCGCGCGTACAAGCAGATCTTCCCGCCGAACTGGCCGGACCAGGAGCCGGACCTGCGTGTGCACGACGGGTACGAATGGGCCTACGTCCTGTCCGGACGGTTACGCCTCATCCTCGGCGAGCACGACTTCATCCTCCGGCCGGGCGAAGTGGTGGAGTTCGACACACACGTTCCGCACTGGTTCGGCAATCCCGGGCCGGAGCCGTGCGAGGTGCTCGCGCTGTTCGGGCCGCAGGGCGAACGGTTCCACGTGCGCGCCCGTCCGGCGTCAGGATCCTGACACAGCTCGGTGACGGGTTCCTGTCTTCACGGCAGTCCGGAAGACAGGAACCTGTCAACGGGTCACCGGGCTGTCAGGTGTTCCACGAACCAGTCGCGCGCCGCGGACGATGCTGCGACGAACCCATCACCCGTGTACGCGGCGAAATGGCCGCCCGGCAGGAACACGATCTTCTTCGGCTCGGCCGCCGTTTCGTAGGCCGAGGCGGCCAGGTTGCCACCGGTGAGGCCGTCCTCTCGGCCGACGATCATCAGCAGCGGGGTCGGCGTGATGTCCGGCAGGTAGCGGGCCGGCTCGTAGCCGCGGAAGAGGTCCATGCTGCGCAGGGTGACCTCGTTGGGCCAGCTCGGGTCCAGCTCCGCGCGGGTCCGGGTGAACCACTCCCGCGAGTCCGGGGTCGGCAGGCCGACCAGCTCGCCGGGGTCGTCGCCGATGACCGGGATCGTCGCGGGCGGCTCGCCGGCCGCGCGGGCGCGCCGATCGGCGGTGAAGACCTCCGGCCCGACCACGAGGTTGTTCACCCGGGCGAGGTTCGCGTACGTCGTGTGGCCGCTGATGAACGGCGCCTGCCCGCTCACCGCCTTCACCCGGCGGTCGATCGCCGCCACCACGAACGCGTGCGCCGCCGAGAAACTGGTGCCCCACACGCCGATGCGGTCCGGGTCGACCTCCGGGCGGTTCTGCGCGTGGGTGATCGCGTGCTGGTAGTCGCGGATCTGCTCCCACGGGTCGATCTCGTGCCGCGGCTTCCCGGGCGCGGTGCCGGACTCGCCCCAGCCGCGGTTGTCGAAGACCAGCACCGCGAGGCCCGCCGCCGCGAAGACCTCGGCGAACCGGTCGAGGTACATCAGCTTCGTCGACGACCAGCCGTGCGCCATCACCACGCACGGCGCCGGACCGCTCGCCCCCTCCGCCTCGTAGAACCAGCCGCGAAGCACGGCGCCCTCGGCGTCGAACTCGATGTCGTGCCGCATCAGCTTTCCCTTCGCCGGAATTCGTTGTGCCCCCAACGGTTCCAGCGCCTCGCAACGGCGTCCAAGACCTGATCGGCGGTCTGTGATACCCGCTGGACATCAGACCCGGTGATGTCCGTGGGGTATCACAGAGGTGGAAACAGGTCTTGGACGCCGCCCGGTCGCCCGTCGCAGGATGGAAGAGAACCACTACGGCGAAGGGGATTTCTCATGACAACGGCAACTGGACAGCTCGACGGCCGGCACGTGGTCGTCCTGGGTGGCACGTCGGGGATCGGCTTCGCGACGGCGGTTGCGGCGGCCGCCGAGGGCGCGAACGTGACTGTCGCGTCGAGCCGGCAGTCCAGTGTGGACAGGGCGCTCGCGCAGCTGCCTGCCACGGCGACGGGCCGTGCGCTCGACCTCGCCGACGCCGCGAAGGTCCGCGCCTTCTTCGACGAGCTGGGCGAGTTCGACCACCTCGTGTTCACCGCGGGCGAGCCGCTTGAGCTGATGCCGCTGGACACGCTCGACGTCGAGGCCGCCCGCAGGTTCTTCGGGCTGCGCTGCTTCGGCGCGCTCACCGCCGTGCAGGCCGCGGTCCCGCACCTGCGCGAGGGCGGCTCGATCACTCTGACCAGCGGGACGGCGGCCGCGCGCGGCGGCACCGGCTGGGGCATCGCGGCGAGCATCTGCGCGGCCATCGAGGGGCTGACCCGCTCGCTCGCCGTCGAACTCGCGCCGCTGCGGGTCAACGCCGTCGCCCCCGGCGTCGTGCGCTCGCCGCTCTGGCAGGGCATGACCGAAGCCGACCGCGAGCAGATGTTCAAGGAGACGGGCGCCGGCCTGCCTGCCGGCCGCGTCGGCGAGCCCGAGGACGTCGCACGGGCGTACGTCTACTGCATGACCCAGCGCTGGGCGACCGGCACCGTCCAGCTGATCGACGGCGGCACCGTCCTGGCCTGAGCGGTCAATTGACACCCGTGGAACGGAATCAATAACTCCGGTGAACGGCTGCCGTCCTTTCCGGGTTGGGTTTTCGATATGAGTGATTCCCCTTGTGGAGTCCGTTTTCGAGTGTGAACAAGTCAAGCTGTTCGTCGGTGTTTCACCTGATGTGGCGCGGTTATGGTCCGTTTTGGCGGCTGGCTGACCGCGATCGGAAACGCCCGAATTTTGCGGTTCAACCAATTAACGCCTTTTGTGCTCCTGGAGGTTCCGGGAGTGGGTGAATCCGTGAAAGAAGGTCGTTTTCATGCGTCATGTGAGGTTGATCAGCATGCTGGCGGTGGTCGTCGCCGTGGTCGGGTCCTCGTCGACCGCGCTCGCCGCCGCTTCGTCCCCGTACACGGTCTTCGCCGAACCCGACGACAACTGGCAGTCGGTGTACAACGCCATCAATTCCGCGCACAGCACCCTCGACATGACGATGTACGAGCTGGTCGACAACACCGCGCGACGACCTGGTCGCGGACGCGGGCCGCGGCGTCACGGTCCGCGTCATCCTCGACCAGAACCGCGAGGCCGGCAACAACCAGGCGGCCTACGACTACCTCAACGCGCACGGCGTGCACGCGGTCTGGGCTCCGGCGCAGTTCGAGGCCACGCACCAGAAAACCGTGACGGTGGACGGCCAGACCTCGCTCATCCTGTCCGGCAACCTGACCAGCCGGTACTACTCGACCGGCCGCGACTTCGGGGTGATCGACCAGGACAGCGCTGACGTCAGCGCGATCGAGAAGGTGTTCAACGCCGACTTCGCAGGCAGCTCCATCACCCCGCCGACCGGCGACGACCTGGTCTGGAGCCCGACCAACTCGCAGGCCTCGCTGCTCAAGCTGATCAACTCCGCGACCACCAGCCTGTCGGTGGAGAACGAGGAAATGGCGTTGCCGGCAGTGGTCGACGCGCTGGCCGGCGCGGCCAAGCGCGGGGTCGCGGTCAAGGTCACGATGACTTACAACAGCAGCTACAAAGCCAATTTCAACACCCTGGTCGCGGCCGGGGCCCAGGTCAGCACGTACGCGAACAGCGCGAATACGCTCTACATCCACGCCAAGGTCATCGTCGCCGACTACGGCAAGCCCTCGGCCGCGGTGTTCGTCGGCTCGGAGAACTTCTCCAGCGCGTCGCTGACCGGCAACCGGGAACTCGGGCTGATAGTCAATGACTCCGCAGTGCTGAGTTCGGTCGACAAGACGGTGGCCGGCGATTTCTCGGGCGGCACTCCCTGGACTGCGTAAGCCGTGCCGGGGTGGGAATTCCTGCCTACGCGCCGGCCTGCTTGACCGCGTCGGCCACCTGAGCGGGGGAGGTGTGCGAAGGGGCTCCGTGACCGGGAAGGACCCACGACGCCGACAGCCGGGCGAGCCGTTCCAGCGACGCGCGTGACTCGTCCGGGTCGTCGGTGAAGGGCGCGGGCTGCGGGCCGGTGCGCCCGGTCAGCACGTGCCGGGTCGTCAGGGCGTCTCCGACGAAAACGGCGTCCGCGAGCGGCACGTGCACGGCGACGCTTCCCGGCGAGTGTCCCGGCATCTGCACGATCACCGGGCGGCCCGGCAGGTCCAGGACGTCACCGTCGGCGACCTCGACCACCTCCTGCACATACTGGGGTCGCAGCCCGTTCTTCCGCAGCGAATACCAGAAAAAGCCGAGTGTGGGGCCGATTTTCATCGGGCCGATCGTGGTTTTGGGCTTCTCGCCGGTGCGCGCGCGGTCGGCGTCGGCGGCGTGCACGTAGACGGGCACTCCGTGCTCGCGCCGCAGCCGTTCGGCGAAGCCGAGGTGGTCGGCGTCCCCGTGGGTCAGCACGACGCCGCGGATGTCGTCGGCCGATTTGCCCAGCGACCGCAGCTCGTCCTGCAGGTCGTGCCAGTGGCCTGGCAGGCCGGCGTCGATCAGCGTGATGCCCTCGTCGGTGTTGATCAGATAGCACGCCACGACGTCGTTGCCGAGGCGGTGCAGGTGCGGAGCGAGCTTCATGGGGTTGCCCTTCGGAGGTGTCGTTCGGCTACGATAACTACGGTACATAGCCTTGATGGCTACGGTCAATAGCTTTGGAAGGGGCGAACCGTGCCGACTCCTGAGAAGACGTCGTTGAGCGCGATCGTCGCGGCGGGCCGGGAACTCCTGGAGTCGGGCGGTCAGGACCGGCTGACGATGCAGAGCGTCGCCGGCCGCGTCGGGGTCCGCGCCCCGTCGTTGTACAAGCACGTCCGTGACCGCGCGGCGCTGCTGGCGGCCGTGGCCGGGTCCGCCGTCGACGAACTCGTCGCCCGGCTTGAGAAAACCGACGGTTCATTGGAAGGGCTGGTGCGCGCCTACCGCGGCTTCGCCCAGGACAGCCCCGAGGGGTTTCGGCTGATGATGCTGTCCACGCTGGCGCCGGAGGAGGCCCTCGATCGCGCCGTGGCCCCGATTCTGCAGGTGTCCCGGGACCTCGTCGGAGAGGAAGGCGCGCTCGAAGCCGCGCGCCTGCTGACCGCGTGGGCCACCGGGTTCATCCAGATGGAACTCGTCGGCGCCTTCCGGCTCGGGGGAGACGTCGACAGTGCCTTCGAGTACGGCCTCGCCCGCCTTCGCCGCGCGCTCACGGCCGAGCCGTCCTCTGTGGACTGACGTTCCGCGAGTCAGCCTTCCGTGGCGCGTGAATGGGGCGCCGGGGCGTGAAAACTGCCCAGCAGTGCGAGGGCGTCGGCGCTGGGCGTGCCGGGCTCGGCGTGGTAGATGACCAGCTGCTGGCCGGGCGCGCTGCGCACGTCGAATGCTTGGTAGGTAAGGGTTAGCGGGCCGACGTCGGGGTGCACGAGGTGCTTGGGCTCCCGGCTCTTGCCGCGTACCTGGTGGGTGTCCCACAGCGCACGGAACTGCTCGCTGCCTTCGCTGAGTTCCACGACCAGGTGCCGCAGACCCGGATCGTGCGGATCGAAGCCCGCGGCCACCCGCAAGTTGGCGACGGTGGCCTGCGCCGTCCAGTCCCAGCGGGCGTAGAACTGCCGGCCGGCGGGATCGAGGAAGGTCATGCGGGCCAGGTTGTCCGCTGTCTCGAACGGTGAAAACAGCGCGTCGGCCAGCGCGTTGGTGGCCAGAACGTCCAGGGTGCGGCTGAGCACGAAGGCCGGGGTGTGCGGGTAGCCGTCCATGAGCTGGCGCAGTTCGGGGCTCACGGTTTGCGCCACCGGCGCGGGCGCGCGGTCCGGGGCGGTTCCGGCCAGCCGGTACAGGTGCTCGCGCGCGTCCTCGTCGAGGTCCAGCGCGCGGCACAGGGCTTCGAGAACCTGCGCAGACGGGCGGGTCTCGCGGCCCTGTTCGAGGCGGGTGTAGTAGTCGGCGTTCACGCCGGCCAGCACGGCGACCTCCTCGCGACGCAGCCCGGCCACCTTGCGCCGTCCGGAATAGAGCAGGCCCGCGTCCTCCGGGGACCGCTGCGCGCGGCGGGCCCGCAGGAACTCACCCAGCTCGTTGCCACTCATGCACCCAGGCTAGATCGCCGCCCGCCGGGTTGGCTGGGTGTGGCGCACCCGGTCACCGCGCGTCCTGCCACGGCGCTCGGCCGCCGTCGAGGCTGGAAGCACAACCGGGACCGAGGTGAGTGATGACAGACCGTGAAACGGCCGACGTGGTCGGCATGTGGGTGACCGCGGACGGCCACATCCGGCAAGAACTGCGCGCCGACGGACGCTACGACGAAGCGCGCGGCGACCGGCGTAGCGCCTACACCGGCCGATACACCGTGACCGGGAGCCATCTGGATTACGTCGACGACACCGGGTTCACCGCGACCGGGGACCTTCGCGACGGCGTTCTCTACCACGAGCACCTCGTCCTCTACCGCGAATGGCCGGTGCCGCGATGAGCGCACCGGCCGGCGATTTGGCCGGGAAGGTCGCGCTGGTCACCGGCGCCGCCCGGGGAGTCGGCGCGGCGACCGTCGGCTGGCTGCACGACCGCGGCGCGCGGGTGCTGGCCACCGACATCCGGCCCGAGGTGGCGGACCTGAAGGCTCGGTTCGACGAGGTGTCGACCCTGGTGGGCGACGTCTCGCGCGAGGAGACCGCAGTGCGGTCGGTGGCCGCGGCGCTGGACCGGTTCGGCGGCCTGGACATCCTGGTCAGCAACGCCGGCCGGTCGGTGAACAAACCGATCGTCGAGACCACGGCGTCCGACTGGGACGAGCTGATGGCCATCAACGCCCGCGCGGCGTTCCTGCACTCCCGCGAGGCGTTCCGGGTCATGCGCGAACGCGGCGGCGCGATCGTCACGGTCGGCTCGTTCGCCTGCACAGTCGGGCTGCCGGAGGCCGCCGCGTACAGCGCGTCCAAGGGGGCGTTGGCGCAGCTGACCAAGGTGCTCGCGCTGGAGGGCGGCCCGCACGGCATCCGCGCCAACGTCGTTGCCCCGGGGGTGATCGAGACCGACCTGCTCGACAACTTCCGGGACGACAGCCGCGCGTATCTGCGCTCTTTCGGCGACGCCCACCCGCTGGGCCGCGTCGCTCAGCCGGACGAGATCGCCGAGGTGATCGGGTTTCTGGCCTCGCCTCGGTCCAGCTTCATCACCGGCGCCGTCGTCGCCGCCGACGGCGGTTACACCGCGGCATGACTACTACGACAAGGAAAGAGAACACCATGCCTGGACGGCTTTCCGGCAAGGTCGCGCTGATCACGGGCGCGACCGGGGGCATCGGATCGGCCACTGCGGAGCTGTTCGCCCGCGAAGGCGCCGCCCTGATCGTCGCCGATCTGGATGAGGACGCGCTGCGTGCGCTGTCCGCGCGCCTGGACACCGACGTGCTCGCGGCCCGCTTGGACGTCTCGTCCTCCGAGAGCTGGGACGAGGCGATCGAGCTGACGCGGCAGCGCTTCGGGCGGCTGGACGTGCTGGTCAACGTCGCCGGAATCGTGGACTGGCCCGGAATCGAGGGCACCACGCGGGAATCCTGGGACCGGGTGATCGCGGTGAATCAGACCGGCACCTGGCTCGGCATGAAAGCCGCCATGCCCCTGCTTCGCGCCTCCGGCAACGGCTCGATCGTCAACACCTCGTCCGTCCTCGGCCTGGTCGGCAGCGGGGCCGCCGCCGCGTACCAGGCGTCGAAGGGCGCGGTGCGGCTGCTGACCAAAACCGCGGCCGTCGAATACGCGACCCAGGGCGTCCGGGTCAATTCGGTACACCCCGGTGTCATCGCTACCCCGATGATCCAGGACCTCCTCGACGCGCAGGGAGACCAGCAGCCCGACATCGTGCGCACGCCCATGCGTCGCGCGGGCCGCCCCGCGGAGATCGCCCCCGCGATGCTTTTCCTGGCCGGGGACGAATCCTCGTTCGTCACCGGAACTGAGTTGGTGGTCGACGGCGGGCTCACTGCGTACTGACGGGCTCGGCTTGCACCGGACTCGGACTCGGTCTCGGGTTCAGCCTGGTTCGGCCCGCGCTGGCCCCGGGCCCGGCCTGCGTCGACCGTGGTTTGGCCTGCGCAGGCCCGGGGTTCGGCCTGTGTCGGCCTTCGGATCGGCCCGTGGCGGCTCAGGGTTCGGCCTGCGGCGGCCCTGAGTTCGGCCCGCGTCGCCGGGGCTCGGCCGGTGCCGGCTCCGGGCTCAGCCGGGTTCGGCCTGTGTTGACCGCGGGTTCGGCCCGGCGTCGGCCTCGGGTTCAGTCGAGTTCGGCTCGGCGTCGCCGTAATTCGTCGATGGTCGCGTCGACCGTGTCGCGGTGCTGCTGGATCCGCCCGATGGCCCGGTCGATTTCGGCGCGAAGCTCCTCGGCTTTGCCGCGCTCGACTTCCGCGTGATCGGGCTGGACCCGGTTGCGCTCGCCGAGCACCAGCGGCCGGTCCACGCGGGGGATGTGGGACATGCGGTTGTTGATGAAGTCGTCCAGCTCGTTCAGGCTGTCGTTGAGCCGCTCGGTCCAGGACAGGCGCCGGCGGGCCTCCTGCTCGGGATCGCGTTTGTTCCAGGACGCGTCGGCCATGGTGCGGGTCAGCGCCTCGTCGGTGGCCCGGAAGTTCAGCAGCAGGCTGGTGATCGCGTGCCGGACCGCTTCGACGTCGAGCTGGTCCGGCCCCGATCGTCGCGGGGCGGCCCAGGTCCGTTGCCCGCCCCGGCGTTTGTAGTGCTGCTGCATCGCCTGCTTGGAGCGTTCGCCGTAGATCGCGCCCAGCTGTTCCCAGGTCCAGCCACTGTCCATGATGGACTCGATCAGCACCCGCTCGGCCTGCTCGACGGCCTCGCGGGCCCACGGCATCATCCGCAACGCGATCAAGGATTCATCCACCTCGTCAACGTATTGGTTGACGTATTGGTTCGTCAACCAACACGTTGACGCGGCTCTTCGCCGGTGAGGTGATCAGCTGGCGGGTTTGCCGAACCAGCGGGAGAGGTGGTCGTCCAGGCTCTGCTGATCGTCGCCGATCCAGGCGACGTGGCCGTCGGGGCGGAGCAGGAGACCCGGAACATCCAGTGCCGCAGTGGGATCCGCGAGGTGATCGACCCGGTCCGACCAATCGCCGACGGTCAGGCGTTCGGTGCGGTCCAGCAGCAGGCCGCGGCCGCGATCCAGCAGGTCGTAGAGGCGGCCCTGTTTGATGTCGATGTCGCGCAGACGTCGGCCGAGCAGGTCGGGGCCTTCGCCGAAGTCGTAACGGATGTCGATCGCGGTGATCTTCTCGATCAGATAGCGGTTCACCTCGTCGAAGTCCATCAGTTCGGTGAGCAGCCGGCGCACGGCTCGCGGGCCCGGTTCGGTGGAGTGCAATTCCATCTGGGCGCGAGTGTTGTCCAGTACGTCCTCGGCGACCGGATGGCGTTCGGCCTGATAGGTGTCCAGAAGCGTTTCCGGCGCCCAGCCACGGATTTGCGCGGCCAGTTTCCAGCCGAGGTTGAAAGCGTCCTGGAGGCCCAGATTGAGGCCCTGTCCGCCGGTGGGCGGATGAATGTGCGCCGCATCGCCCGCCAGCAGCACCCGCCCGACCCGATAACGTTCGGCCAACCGGGTCGCATCTCCAAATCGGGACAGCCAGCGCGGCGAATGCACGCCGAAATCTGTTCCGGCGATGGCGTGCAGCTGTTGTTTGAAATCCTCCAGAGTGGGCGGTTCCGCGCTGATTCCCGCGGCTGGAACCACGACGCTGTAAGTGTCATTGCCGACGGGCCGGAGCCAGAATCGCTGATGGGTCTTGCTGATTTCGGCCACCTTGGCGGAGATCTCCTCCTGTGGCACTCCCACTGCCATCTCGCCCATCAGCGTCTCGGTCTTCGAGGGCTCGCCGGGGAAGCCGACGCCGAGCAGTTTGCGCACCGTGCTGCGCGCGCCGTCACACCCGACGAGATAGCGCGAACGCACCTGTTCGCCGTCGGCCAGCTCGACGGTCACCCCCTCGTCGTCCTGCGCGAAACCCCTCACCGCGCAACCGCGCCGGATCTGCGCACCCAGCTGGATCGCATGTTCCTCGAGGAGGCGGACGATGACCGGCTGCGGAATACCCAGCAGATAGGCGTGCGCGGAATCCAGATCCTGGGGTGCGGGTTCGGGGATGCCGGCGAAGAAACCGCCGGCCGGACGCTTTCGCCCATGCTGAAGAAGACGATCCAGGAGCCCGCGCATCGCCATCAGCTCAAGGCTTCGAATATGCAGACCGACTATGCGGACGTACGAAACGGGCTCGGGTTCCTTTTCCAGCACGAGTACCCGCACGCCGTGCAGTCGCAGTTCGGAGGCCAGCATCAGTCCGGCCGGACCGCATCCGGAAATGATTACGTCGAACTGTGGAGAGTCCATGGTGTTGCCTTTCGGGAGTGCCTGATTATCGGGCGCTCCCGGCGACACCTACGTCAATCGCCCGACCGTGGCAGGAAGGAGAGCACCCACATCGATACAGCGTTCATGGGTCTCACCTCCTCGGGCGGTGTCGCGGTCCACTCCAAGCTACTAGCCCGGGCGTCGCCCCGTCCAATCGCTTCCCGGCCACGCCCCTGGCTGATCAGGCGGTCGGCCGGCCCGCGCCCGCGTAGTCGTCACCCGGCTTGCGGTAGGGGTGGACCTGCACGGCCTGGCCGGTCTGCGGCGCGTCGATCATCTGCTGGTTGCCGATGTAGAGGCCGACGTGGTGGATTTTCGTGGCGGGCTCGCCGTAGAAGATCAGGTCGCCCAGCTGGGGCGCGTCCACGTGCGGGACGCTGCGGAACTGCGTGTCGGCCGTGCGCATGAGCTTGACGCCCGCGCTGCTGTACGCCGCGGTGGTCAGGCCGGAGCAGTCGAAGCCGGGGTCGGCGTCGCCGGTGCCGTTGCCGCCCCAGACGTAAGGCAGGCCGATCTGGTCGATGGCGAAGTCGACCGCGCTCAGCACCGCGGGGTTGGGGGCCTGGCTGCCCTGGCCGACGGTGCCGTAGACGTTGGTCGTCGCCAGCGTGCGGTGCAGGAAGAGCGGCGCTGTCTGCAGGGAGCTGACGGCGTTCCACCAGTCCTTCGACAGGTCGCGCCCGTCGGCGCAAAGGGCGCGCCCGGTGGTGAGCGCGGCGTCGTCGACGTTCTGCGGGTCGGGCTTCCCGCCGGACGCGCTGCGCTGCCACTTCGCCCAGATCGCCGGCGACAACTGCATCGGCCCGGACGCGTTCGCCGTCGAGACGACGCGGTTGTAGAAGTCGCGCACCTCGACGGTGCCCAGGGGTTTCGCGAGAGTCCCGCTGGGGTCGAGGTGGTCACCCTGCGCGCGGCCGTGGTCGCTGGTCACCTTGCCGACGGCGGCGAGCGTGATCCACGAAAGGTGGCAACCGGGCTGTTCCTTGCCGAGCGTGACGGTCGCCTCGGCGTAACCGGTCATGGCGCGTAAGGGAATGTCGAGCCACTGACTGGTCCGTGAAGCCCACGCGTCGAACTCACTCGCCTTCGGCACGTTCGGCTGGGTAGGCACGGCACTGCTCGCCGGCGGCGCCCCGGCCGACGACGGCGCCCCGGCCGACGACGGCGACGGCGCCGTGGAGGTGAGGGCCGCCGTATTGGCCGCCTGTTGGCTACCAGGCGCGAACTGCACCGCGACAACCAACGCCGCGACAGCCACAACAACCGCCGCGAGGACGACCACGGTGCGCCGCCGCTTCGGCCGCTGCCCGGTGGCAAGCCCGCCGTCGCCACTGCCTGGCGACTGCTCGCCACCTCCGGGCGCTGCCTCGCCGCCGACTGGCGATGACTCGCTATTTCCTGGCCACGTCTCGCCACCGACCGGCGACGCCTCGCCGCTGTCTGGCGATGGCTCGCCACTTCCCGGCCACGGCTCGCCACTGACTGGCGACGCTTCCTTCCCGGCTGGCTGACCAGCGGAATCCTCACCCCACAACGGTGCCAGCGCCAGCGATTCCCCCGCCGGCACGGGCTGCTCCGGCCGCGTGGACGTCTCCGAGCCGAACAGCGGTTTCGCGCCGAACAGCGGCTTCGTGCCGGAACCCGTGTCAGGTTCCTGCTCTGATGCGGGGACGGCCGCAGGCTCCATGTCAGGTTCCTGACTCGGCCGCGCAACCCCAGCATCCGGCTGGGCCTCGCCGCCGGGCTCCGCCGTCTTGGCCGAGCGGGCGGCTTCCACATCCGCTTCCGTCGGGTCGGCTGCGATTGAGCCCCCGCCGCCCGAGCGAGTCTCCGCCGAGTCGGCTTCAGCCGGGCCATCGGCTTCCGCGCCGGCTCCCGCCGCGCCGGCTTCGGCCGCGCTGCCGTCGCACGAACTGGCCGCCGCGGTGCTGACATTCGCCGAGCTGGCACCGGCCGTACCGACGTCTTCCGAGGTGGCTGCCGCCGCGATGGCCTCCGCCGTGCTGACATCACCTGGGCTGGCTCCGGCCGAACTGGCGTCGCCCGAGTGAGTTTCCGTTGAGCTGCCTGTCACCGAGCTGGCGTCCGCTGAGCCGGCATCGCCCTTGCCGGTTCCCGCCGTACTGGCCCCGGTCGAGCTGGCTCCGGAGCCAGGCCCCGCCGAGCCAACCCCCGCCGAGCCAACCCCGCCCGAGTCAGTCCCGCCCGAGTCAGACCCTCTCGAACCGCTCTCGCCCCCCGGCGACGAATCCCGTCCCACCCCTGCCGCCATCATCGGCTCCCGGTGAGCCTCGACAGGACGAACTCGCGCAGCCCGTCCAGCTCGGTGTCGGTGGCGACCTCGATCCGGCGGCCCGGCGCCGACTCGGGGTCGTCGAGGGCGATGCGGCGGTCGACCAAGGTCATGCCGCGGGCGGGGCCGTCGGTGGTGTCGACGTTCACCGCGTACGTCTCCGTCTGCAGGATGCCCGGGTTGATCGCTTCGGCGACGGCGACGGCGTCGTGCATCACGATGCCGTCGTAGCCCAAAACCCGGCGGTAGTACGCGAGGTAGTCGGGGGTGAAGGCGTCCAGCGCCTCCCCGATCGGCCCCGAAGCGGCGAGCTTCGCCAGCCAGGCGGCGTCGACGGCGCATCGGTGCGTGAGGTCGAGCGGGACCATCACGCACGGCACCTCGTCCTCGGCGATCACGCGCCGCGCGGCCTCCGGGTCGGCCCAGATGTTGAACTCGGCGGCGGCCGTGATGTTGCCGCGGGCGACGCCGCCGCCCATCAGCACGATGCGCGCGATCTTGTCGCGGACCCCCGGGTGCGCGGCCAGCAGCGCGGCGATGTTCGTGAGCGGCCCGATCGGCGCGATCGTCACCGGCTCGTCGGACGCTTCGAGCAGGGAGACCAGCAGGCTGACGGCGTCCTGCGACTCCAGCGGGCGCGTCGCCTCGGGCAGCGAGCCGGCGCGCCCGGACAGGCCGTCGGCGCCGTGGACCTTGCCGTTGCGCTCCCCGCCGTAGACCAGCCGCCGCGCCGCGCCGGCCGCGACCGGGACGTCCGGGCGGCCGCACAGCTGCAGGAGACGGCGGGCGTTGGCGGTGGTCATGGCCAGCGGGACGTTGCCGAAAACGGTCGTCACCCCCAGCAGGTCGACGTCGGCCGACATCGCCGCCAGGGCGATCGCGAAAGCGTCGTCGACACCCGGGTCGGTGTCGATGATCAGCTTGGTCCCCATCGGTGCTCCCCTTGCCTGTGGCGGGCGTCCCCGCACAGGTTACGGTCAATGGCATGACGTCGATGTGGGGTGCGCCCGCGCTGTCCCGCGTGCGCGCCTGGGGGCGGGCCCGGCGCGACCCGCACCAGGCCAAGTTCCTGACGGGCGACTCGCTGCGCTGGATCGTGCGCAACCGCGCGTACACGCCGTGGTACCTGGTCCGGTACTACCGGCTGCTGAAGTTCCGCCTGGCCAACCCGCACATCATCCTGCGCGGCATGGTGTTCCTGGGCAAGGACGTCGAGATCCACTGCCGGCCCGGCTACGGGCGGCTGGAGATCGGCCGCTGGGTGCACATCGGCGACGGGAACGCGATCCGCTGTCACGAGGGGTCCCTTCGCATCGGCGACAAGTCGGTGTTCGGCCGGCAGAACGTGATCAACTGCTACCTGGACATCGAGCTGGGCGCGGCCACGCTGGTCGCCGACTGGGTGTACATCTGCGACTTCGACCACGTGACCGCCGACATCCACGTGCCGATCAAGGACCAGGGCATCGTGAAGTCGCCGGTGCGCATCGGGCCGGACACCTGGCTCGGCACGAAGGTGAGCGTGCTCAAGGGCACGCGCATCGGCCGCGGCTGCGTGATGGGCGCGCACGCCGTGGTCCGCGGCGACATCCCGGAGTACTCGATCGCGGTCGGCTCGCCGGCCCGCGTGGTGCGTAACCGCCAGGACGACTACGCCGCCGACGCCGCCCGCCGCGAGGCCGTCGCGGACATGGCCCGCAAGGCGAACAAGGCGTTGCAGAAGACCCTCGGCGAGAGCTGACGGGCCTCGCCTCTCCACGGCGAATCCGGCGTTCGCGCTGGTCAGGCGACCGGTGCCGCCGACGGGGGACGGTCGTCGGCGGCACGGGGAAACCTCACTCCTCGAAGGTGATCTCCGGCGGCGGACGGCGGAAGCCGTGGGTCAGGAACGTCAGGTAGACGATCCCGATCCCCAGCCACACCAGGCCGAAGACCAGCGCGATGCCGTCGAGGTTGATCAGCAGCCACAAATCGACGACGGCGCCGATCGCGGGGGCGACCAGCCAGGTCAGCACGTTGCGGCGGGTGGTGTTCCGTTCGCGGATCCAGGTGGCGATCACGCTGACGTTGACCATGGTGAAGGCCGTGAACGCGCCGAAGTTGATGAACGACGTCGAGGTCGTCACGTCCAGCGCCAGCGCGATCAGCCCCACCAGCCCGGTCAGGCCGATGGCGAACGTCGGCGTGTGCAGCTTCGGCTGGAGCCGGCCGAAGATCCGGGGCAGCACGCCGTCGCGGCCCATCGCGAACATCAGCCGTGACGCGCTGGCCTGCGCGGCGATGCCGGACGCGAACTGCGCGACGACGAGGCCGGCCAGGAAGAAACTGGCGAACAGGTTGCCGCCGATGTGCGTCGCGATCTCGAACGCCGCGGACGACTCGTCGTTGAAGACGCTGCCCGGGTGCACCAGCTGGGTGAAGTAGGCGAGCACGACGAAGATGCCGCCGCCGATCAGCGCGGTCAGCAGGATCGCGCGCGGGATGGTGCGCCGCGGCTCGATGGTCTCCTCGGTGAGCGTCGTGACGGCGTCGAAGCCGAGGAACGAGTAAGTCGCCAGCGCGGCGCCGCCCGAGATCGTCGCGAACGTGCTGCCCGCGTGGAAGAACGGGTCGCCGCTGGCGAGCGAATGCCCGTCGGAGACCACCTGCGAGATCGAGAGGACCACGAAGAACGCGATCACCAGGATCTGGAAGGCCATCAGGACGAAGTTGGCCTTCTCGGCGATCTTGATGCCGAGCACGTTCAGCACGGTGGTCAGCAGGATGAACGCGATCAGCCACAGCCAGCTCGGAACGGCCGGGAACTGCGCGGACAGGTAGGCGCCGCCGATCAGCCAGATCACCATCGGCAGGAAGAAGTAGTCCAGCAGCACGGCCCAGCCCACGAGGAAGCCGAGCCGGGAGTCGATGGCCTTGCGCACGTACGTGTAAGCGGATCCGGCGACCGGGTGGGTGGCGGCCATCTTGCCGTAGCTCGCGGCGGTGAACAGCATCGCGACCAGCGCCAGGACGTACGCCGAGGGGACGGTGCCCCCGGTTGTCGTCGCCACGACGCCGAACGTGCCGAGCACGATCAGCGGCGCCATGTACGCGAGTCCGAAGAGGACAACGCCGGGCAGGCCCAGCCGTCGTTCCAAAGTGGCCCCGGGGGCCGTGCTCGCCGTGCTCATCGGGCTCCTTCTTGTCGCGGACGCCACCGGTCCGGCTCGATCCGGCCTTGGTAGAGCGGCAGTTCCAGCGGCGCGTCGGCCGCCGTGAACTGGTCCCACATCCGGTTGACGCCCGCCGTGCCCTCGCGCCGGACGCGGGCGACTTCGTCCAGGTCGATCGTGCGCGCGAGCACGCCGGACTCGTCGCCCGGCAGCTCGTCGAGCACGGTGCCCTCGGGGTCGACCAGGATGCTGTCTCCTACCCCGACGGGGCCGGCGGTATTCACGCTCGCGACGAAGACCTGGTTGGTGATCGCGTTCGCCCGCGCGAGCACGAGCTCCTGCAGGCGGTCGCGCGTCGTGGTCTGCACGGGGTTGAGCACGAGCTCCGCGCCGAGCCACGCGAGATGGCGGGCGACCTCGGGGAACCAGGCGTCGTAACAGATCGAGAAGCCCAGGCGGCCGACGCCGGCCAGGTCGGCGACCACGAAGCGGTCACCCGGGTCGTACGGCTCGTAGGGCCGCCACGGGAAGATCTTGCGGTAGCTGCCGGCCAGCTCGCCGCCGGGGGAGAAGACGAGGGCGGTGTTGAACAGTTCGCCGTTGTTGCCGCGTTCGCAGACGCTGCCCGGGGCGAGCCAGACGCCGAGGTCACCGGCCAGCTGCGCCAGCTCGCGGGTGCGCGGTCCGTCCAACGGCTGCGCGGCGGCGTTCAGCTGCTCCGTGCGTTCCTCGGCTGTGCCCTCGACGCCGCAGAGGTGCAGCTCCGGAAACGCGATCAGCCGGGTTCCGGGATGGTCGCTTAGCAAGGAGCGGACTTCGCCCGCGTACGCCTGCACGGTGTCGGTGTAGGGGCGCGGCGGCAGCTGGGCGAGCGCGATCGGCAGCGGGCGGGACATGGGCGAAAAGTAGTCCATCTCGCACCGTCAAACAAGAGTGTTCATTTTGAGCAGTTTTGTGGGCTATCGTCGACTCATGGCTGCCGACCTGCGCGCGCCCGCGTTGACGGGCATCCGGCGCCTGTCCGCGCTCGACACCGTCCGAGCCCGCATCGCGCTCGCCATCGAACTGGGCCTGCTCGGGCCGGGTGAGCGGTTGCCGCCGAACGGCGAAATCGCGCGGGCGCTGGGCGTCGGCGACATCACCGTGCGCCGGGCGCTGGTGTCGTTGTGCGAAGACGGCGTGCTCGAACGCCGCCGCGGCCGCAACGGCGGCACCCTCGTCGCCGTCGACGCGCCCGCGGGGCGAGTCGGCGAGATCAAGGCGTATGAGGAGTCGACGGCCGAAGTCCGGGAGCTGATCGACCACCGTTTGGTGCTCGAGTCGGGCCTGGCCCAGCTGGTCGCCCTGCGCCGCCCGGACGAGTCGATCGACCGCCTCCGCGACCTCGTCCACCGCATGGACGCCGCGACGAGCTGGGCCGAATTCCACGACCTCGACGCCGAGTTCCACCTGACCGTGGCCGCCGCGGGAGCACCGGCGCCGGCGGTGAAGCAGTACGGCCAGGTGCTGCGCGAGCTGTATCGCTTCTACCTGCCCTACCCGATGTCCGCGCTGCGGGCGTCCAACCGCGAACACGAACTGCTCGTCCAGGCCCTCGCCGATCAGGAGCCGGAGACCGCCGCGCTCGTCACGCGAGCCCACGTGGGCGAACTCCACCGGACGATGTTTGTCGGGCTGGGCCGCTGAAACTCGGTGGGGTGTCAGGTTCCTGTCGCTTGGGGTTCGCTGGCCGGGAGCCGGGAGCCGGGAGCCGGGAGCCGGGAGCCGGGAGCCGGGAGCCGGGAGCCGGGAGCCGGGAGCCGTTGTCGGGCCGGGGTGGAAACCCGGAGCAGGAGTCGGGATCGTGTGTCAAGCCCGGGAGTGGGAGTCGGGCTCGTGTCTCGGAGCCGTGCGTCGCTGGGCGTCGTGCCAGGCGCCTGGAGCCGGATGCTGAGTCTTGGCTCGGGTTGGTGAGCTTCGAGCCGCCGCTGTCCGGCCGCCGTCGACCATCGTCGGCGGTCCCGGATTCCGGGCTGCTGAGCCAGAACACGGGCTTGTCAGGACCCTGACAAGGCCCCGCCGCGAAACCAATGGGATCCGGCTCTTCGGCGGTGACCATCGGCCGATTGGCCGATCTCCCACCACACCAATGGTCACGAAGCTGGGCCGCATGCCGAAGTTCCGATGTCTCGCCCCGTTCGTCGCGGCCGCGGCGATGGTCCCCCTCGTGCCGGCGGTGGCCATGGCCGATGGGCTGGACTGGAAGCCCTGCGCCTCCGTCGCGAAGGATTGGGATGCGGCTGATCAGCGGACGGAGTGCGCGATGGTCCCCGTCCCGCTCGACTACGCCGACCCCGGCGGCCGGACGATCGACATCGCCGTCAGCCGGATTCGCGCGACCGGCGAGCGCACCGGCGCGATCCTGTTCAACCCCGGCGGGCCCGGACAGTCCGGGATGGCCATGCCGCACGACATCGCCGCAAGCAAGGCCGCCGGGCTGCTCGTCCACCACGACCTCATCGGCTTCGACCCGCGCGGCGTCGACTACAGCGCGAGCCTGCCGTGTCCCGGCGACGAGACCCAGCCTGACCCGTCGTTGTCCGAAAAGGACCATGCCCGGTTCATCGCCGAGCGGGACGCCAAGGCCAACGCGCGGTGCATCGCGCGGGACCCGGCGCTCGTCCATTCGTTCACTACGCCGGACGTCGCCCGTGACATGGACCGGATCCGCGAGGCGCTGGGCGAGCAGAAGATCGGCTACTACGGCATTTCCTGGGGCACCGCGCTGGGCGCGCAGTACCGGACCCTCTTCGACGGGCACGTCGACAAGATGCTGCTCGACTCCGTCACGCCGCCGGACCTCAACGTCACCGCCATGGACGACGGCCAGGCGACCGCGGGCGAGAACACTTTCCACGAGTTCTCCGCCTGGATCGCCCGCTACGACGCCGTCTACCACTTTGGTCCCGACGAGGCGACGGTGGCGAAGGCCCTGCTCGACCTGCGCGCGGACTTGACGGCCCACCCGCGCACCGCCGCCGACGGTTCGCCGATCAACGGCGACACCGTCAACGCGATGTACGCCGACCCTCGTCGCCAGTGGGCGGACCTCGCCGCGCAACTCGCGACCATCCGCGACGGTGGCACCCCGGCGACGCCGTCCGCGGCGAAAACGGGCGCACTCGGCTGGGACACGACACCCACCGGCTTCGACCATTTCCAGCAGACAGCCCTGCTCTGCAACGAGTCCCCGAGCCCGCGCGATTTCGACACCGTCTGGCAACACCGCCTCGACCGCATGCGGCGCGACCCCGGCGCCGGCGGATTCGGGCTCTACGAACAGCTGTGCGTGGGCTGGCCGGAGCCCGCACGGCCGTGGCAGCTGGGCCCCGGCACCAGCCCGTTGCAACTCGTCGGCCACACCTACGAGCCGGTGACGCCGATCGGCTGGGCCGTCGCCATGCAGCGGCGAATCGGCGGCTCCCTCATGACCGTCGAGGACGACGCGCACGGTTCGCTGTCGTCACTGCCCTGCGCCGACGCCGCCGTGACGTTCTTCGACACCGGCCGCACAACCACCCAGTCGTGTCTCGGCGCACCGATCCCGGTCCCGCGGACGTGACGGGAAATCGGCTCGACGCCGTCGCTACGTTCGCGAGATGAGCGAAGCCCTGCGGCGACACGTCGACGCCTTCAACGCCCGTGACCTGGACGCGCTCCTCGCCGGCTTCACCGAGGACGCCGTCTGGGTCACGGGCACCACGGCCGTCCGCGGGATCGACGAGCTGACCGATTTCTTCGCCGACGCGATGACCCAGCTCCTGCCGACCCTGACAATCCAGGACGTCCTCACCGACGGCGACCGCGTGGCCGCCCAGCTGACCGAAACGCTCACCCACGACGGCCAGAAGCGAACCTTCTCCATCGCGGGCTTCTACCGACTCCGCGACGGCCGCATCATCTCGGCGAAGATCTACCGCGAGGGCAGTGCCGAACTCGCCTGATCGTGGCCGCGGCGCTGGACCCCGTTGACGCAGAAGGGTTTCACGCGTCGCGAGGGGGACTTTCGCGCGCGACCCGCGTCCGGGGGAGCCCGGCCTCAGAGCAGGTAGTGGAACAACGGACTCCCCGACTCGACCCGCTCCACCTGCAGCGGGCTGGCGTCGAGGCGCGCCAGCAGGCCGGGCAGGTCCGCCGGCCGGGCGATCTCGATGCCGATCAGGGCGGGGCCCGTCTCGCGGCTGTTGCGCTTGACGTATTCGAAACGCGTGATGTCGTCCTCCGGGCCGAGGATCTCGTCGAGGAAGCGGCGCAGCGCGCCCGGCTCCTGCGGGAAGCCGACGAGGAAGTAGTGCTTCAGTCCCTCGTGCACCAGGGATCGCTCGAGGATCTCGCTGTAGCGGCTGACGTCGTTGTTGCCGCCGGAGACGATGCAGACCACCGTCTGCCCGGGCTCCACCTGCACGGCGTTCCCCAGCGCGGCCGTCGCGAGGGCGCCGGCGGGCTCCGCGATCACGCCGTCCGACTGGTACATGGCGAGCATTTCCGTGCAGACCGCGCCTTCGGGGACCGACGTCAGTTCGGCGCCGCTGTCGCGTACGAGGGGGTATGTCACGGAGCCCGCGAGGCGGACCGCCGCGCCGTCGACGAACGGGTCCACTGTCGGGATCCGCACCGGCTCGCCCGCTTCGATCGCGGCCGCCATGCACATTGCGCCCGCCGGCTCGACGCCGACGATCCGGATCTCCGGGTGCCGCTCGCGCACCCACGTCGCGACGCCGGCCAGCAGCCCGCCGCCACCGACCGGGACCACCAGCACGTCCGGCACGAAACCGAGCTGTTCGACGACCTCCAGCGCCACGGTGCCCTGGCCTGCGACAGTGCGGACGTCGTCGAACGCCGGCACCAGCGTGGCGCCGGTGCGCTGCGCGTCGTCGTTCGCCGCGGCGAAGGCGTCTTCGTACGTTTCGCCGACGACGATCACCTCGATGTGCGCCCCGCCGAGCGTCGCGATGCGCTCGCGCTTCTGCCGCGGAGTGGTGCCCGGCACGTACACGCGGCCGTTCGCCCCTAGGCGGCGACACGCGTACGCGAGCCCCTGCGCGTGGTTGCCCGCGCTCGCGCAGACGACGCCACGGGCGCGCGTCGCGTCGTCGAGCTGGACGATGAAGTTGTAGGCGCCGCGGATCTTGTACGAGCGGACGGTCTGCTGGTCCTCGCGCTTGAGCCAGACCCGCGCGTCGACCCGCGACGACAGCCGGGCGTTGGGCTCCAGCGGCGTCCGGGTGACCACGCCCGCCAGCCGGCCGGCGGCCTGTTCGACCAGTTCCGCGTTCACCGTTTCGATGTCGTGCACCCGGCTGAATGTACTTCTCGCCCCGCGGCCACGTCTGGGGCACCGCTGCGTCTCAGACTTTGGGCACCGCCGGGTACGGGACGAACGTGCTCGTGTTCTCGTCGACGGTCAGCGGCTTGCCGATCGCCGGGAACGCGCGCTGCGAGCAGGCCGGGCGTTCGCAGACTTTGCAGCCCATGCCGATCGGCGTCGCGGCGGCGGGCTCGTCCAGGTCGAGGCCGGTGGAGTAGACGAGCCGCCCGGCGTGGCGCAGCTCGCAGCCGAGGCCGACGGTGAACGTCTTGCCCGGGCTGCCGTAGCCGCCGATGTTGCGGGAAACGGTCCGCGCCACCCAGAAGTACCGCTTCCCGTCGGGGAGCGCGGCGATCTGTGTCAGGATCTTGCCAGGCGAGGTGAACGCCTCGTAGATGTTCCACAGGGGACAAGCGCCGCCCACGCGCGAGAAGTGGAAGCCGGCCGCCGACTGCCGCTTGGACATGTTCCCCGCCCGGTCCACGCGCACGAACGAGAACGGCACTCCGCGCTGCTTCGGCCGTTGCAGAGTCGAAAGCCGGTGGCACGCCGTTTCGAAGCCGACGCCGTAGTGGTCGCAGAGCCGTTCGATGTCGTAGCGGAACTTCTCGGCCGTCGCCAGAAACGGGCCATACGGCAGGATCAGCGCCCCGGCGAAGTAGTTCGCCAGGCCGACGCGGGCGAGCGTCCGCGCGGCCGGCCCGGAGAACGCCCACGAGTCGGCCAGGTCCGTGATCAGGTCGTCGTATTCGAGCAGGGCGATCTGCGACGCCATCCGGAACGCCTGCTGCCCGACGCGCAGGCTCGGCGCGAGCCGCAGCACGCGCGTCGCCGGCTCGTAACGGTGCTGCTCACCTGCGGATTCGTCGATGCCCTCGGCGGTGACGTCCACGCCGTAGCGCTGCCAGAGGCGTTCCTTCAGCGAGCCGAGGACGGCGCCGCGGCGCAGCGGGATCTCGGCGGCCATCCGCTCGGCGCGCTCGTCCAGCTCGGCGACGTAGTTCTCACGCTCGTAGAAGAAGTCGCGCACCTCTTCGTGCGGCAACGCCGCGGCGGCGCTGCCGTGCAGGCCCAGGCCGTTTTCCGTGGTCAGCGCCGCGGTGCTCTCCACTGCGTTGCGATAGCTGCGGTGCAGCTTGACCAGCGCCTGGGCGATGGACGGCAAATTCGTGGCGAGGTCGTTCAGCTCGCCGGTGGTGACATCGACGCCGAGCACCTCGTCGAGCAGGGCCTCCTTGACGTCGGCGACCAGGCGCGCGGTGTCGTTGTTGGCGAAGAACTCCGTGTCGACGCCGAACGCCTGGGTGATCCGCATCAGCACGGGCACGGTCAGCGGGCGCGAGTTGTGCTCGATCTGGTTGAGGTAGCTCGGTGAGATCTCGAGCACACGGGCGAGGTCGGCCTGGCTCATCGAGCGGCTCTCGCGCAGATGCCGTAGCCGCGCTCCGGCGAAAGTTTTGTCCATGGGTGCTCCGTCCGGCCGGAAGGTTTCCGGGCCTGAACGATTACGTGAACGATCAAGCCCGTGGATTTTCGCCCAGTTGCGAATCTGAAATTAGCAACCTTTGCAAGATGCTACGGAAGCTTCACACAAATTGGCAAATTGGAGCTATAGCCCTTCGTTTCGTGCTCGTGTGAGGGTCGTGACCAGGCAAGGCGAGCAATCGCAAACTTCGCAACACGGGAGAGCCCGATGACCGAGCAGGCCAAGCAGCTCGAGCAGGCGGCGGCCGGACTGGCCGAGCAGTGGAAGACCGACCCCCGTTGGGCGGGCGTTCAGCGGACCTACTCCGCCGCCGACGTGGTGAAGCTGCGCGGCAGCGTCGTCGAGGAGCACACGCTCGCTCGCCGCGGCGCGGAGAAACTGTGGAACCTCCTGCACACCGAGGACTACGTCCACTCGCTCGGCGCCCTCACCGGCAACCAGGCCGTGCAGCAGGTGCGCGCCGGCCTGAAGGCGATCTACCTGTCCGGCTGGCAGGTCGCGGCCGACGCCAACCTGTCCGGCCAGACCTACCCGGACCAGAGCCTCTACCCGGCCAACTCGGTGCCCGCGGTCGTCCGCCGCATCAACAACGCGCTGGGCCGCGCCGACCAGATCACCTGGGCCGAGGGCAACACCGACATCGACTGGTTCGCGCCGATCGTCGCCGACGCCGAGGCCGGCTTCGGCGGCCCGCTCAACGCGTTCGAGCTGATGAAGGGCATGATCGCGGCCGGCGCCGCGGGCGTGCACTGGGAGGACCAGCTCGCGTCCGAGAAGAAGTGCGGCCACCTCGGCGGCAAGGTGCTGATCCCGACCAAGCAGCACGAGCGCACGCTGAACGCCGCCCGCCTCGCCGCGGACGTGTTCGACGTGCCGTCGCTGATCGTCGCCCGCACCGACGCGCAGGCCGCGACGCTGCTGACCAGCGACGTCGACGAGCGCGACCGCCAGTTCCTCACCGGCGGCCGCACCGCGGAGGGCTTCTACGAGGTCACCAACGGCATCGACCCGTGCATCGAGCGCGGCCTGGCCTACGCGCAGTACGCCGACCTGCTCTGGATGGAGACCTCCAAGCCGGACCTCGAGGTGGCGCGCAAGTACGCCGAGGCCATCAAGGCGAAGTTCCCGGACCAGATGCTGGCCTACAACTGCTCGCCGTCGTTCAACTGGAAGAAGCACCTGGACGACGCGACCATCGCGAAGTTCCAGCGCGAGCTCGGCCACATGGGCTACAAGTTCCAGTTCATCACGCTGGCCGGCTTCCACGCGCTGAACTACTCGATGTTCGACCTGGCCCACGGCTACGCCCGCGACGGCATGACCGCCTACGTCGACCTGCAGGAGCGCGAGTTCGCCTCCGAGGAGCGCGGTTACACCGCCACGAAGCACCAGCGTGAGGTCGGCACCGGCTGGTTCGACCTGGTCGCCACGGCGCTGAACCCGGAGAGCTCGACCACGGCGCTCAAGGGCTCCACCGAAGAAGCGCAGTTCTGAGCCCTGCTCCCCACCGGCGGGCCGGCGGCCTCCCCGTCGCCGGCCCGCCCCACCCCCTTGCAGCTCGCGGAGGTACGAGATGGCCGACAAGCTGAACTACCGCATCGAGGTCACCGGGCCCGCCGGTGACCGGTTCGCCGAGATCCTGACCCCGGCCGCGCTGGACTTCGTGGCCAAGCTCGACAACACCTTCGCCGGCCGGCGGCGAGAGCTGCTCGACGAGCGCCGCCGCCGTCGCGAGCGCCTGCAGACGGGCGAGGAGAGGCTGGACTTCCTGCCGGAGACCCGCCGCGTCCGCGACGACGAGAGCTGGCAGATCGCGCCGCCCGCCCCCGGGCTCGAGGACCGCCGCGTCGAGATCACCGGCCCGACCGACCGCAAGATGACGGTGAACGCGCTCAACTCCGGCGCGAAGGTGTGGCTCGCCGACTTCGAGGACGCGACGTCGCCCACCTGGCACAACGTCGTCGACGGCCAGCTGAACCTGTTCGACGCCATCCGCCGCAACATCGACTTCACCACCGAGGCCGGCAAGCGCTACACGATCGGTGACGAGCCGGCCACGATCGTCGCCCGCCCGCGCGGCTGGCACCTGGTGGAGAAGCACATCCGCATCGACGGTCGCCCCGTTTCAGCGAGCCTCGTCGACTTCGGGCTGTACTTCTTCCACAACGCGCGCCAGCTGCTCGCCCGCGGCAGCGGCCCGTACTTCTACCTGCCGAAGCTGGAGAGCCACCTCGAGGCGCGGCTGTGGAACGACGTTTTCCTGCTGGCGCAGCAGGAGCTGGGCATCCCGCGCGGCACGATCCGCGCCACCGTGCTGATCGAGACGATCACCGCCGCGTTCGAGATGGACGAAATCCTCTACGAGCTGCGCGAGCACGTGGCCGGGCTGAACGCCGGCCGCTGGGACTACATCTTCAGCGTCATCAAGAACTTCTCCTCGCACGGCGCCGACTTCGTGCTGCCGGACCGCGCACAGGTGACGATGACGGTCCCCTTCATGCGCGCCTACACCGAACTGCTCGTGCGCACCTGCCACCGTCGCGGCGCGCACGCGATCGGCGGCATGGCGGCATTCATTCCGAGCAAGGATCCTGACACCAACGAGATCGCGCTGCAGAAGGTCCGCCAGGACAAGGAACGCGAGGCCGGCGACGGCTTCGACGGCTCGTGGGTCGCGCACCCCGGTCTGGTCCCGGTCTGCCGCGAGGTGTTCGACGGCGTGCTCGGCGGCTGGCCCAACCAGCTCGGCAAGCTGCGCGAAGACGTTTCCGTCGCCGCTGAAGACCTGTTGGACGTCGCCAGCGCCGGCGGCGAGGTGACCGAGGCGGGCGTGCGCGCGAACATCAACGTCGCGCTGCGCTACGTCGACTCGTGGTTGCGCGGCACCGGTGCCGCGGCGATCCACAACCTGATGGAGGACGCCGCGACGGCCGAGATCGCGCGTTGCCAGGTCTGGCAGTGGATCCGCAACGGCACGAAGCTCGAGGACGGCACCGCGCTGACCCGGGAGCTGGCCGCCGAATTCCTGGAGGACGAGCTGACGAAGGTCCGCGCGGACCTCGGCCCGGACACCCGGCTCGCCGACGCCCACGCGATCTTCACCGAGACCGCCCTCGGCGAGAAGCTGCCGAGCTTCCTCACGACGGGCGCGTACGCCCGCTACCTCACCGACGCCCGGTGAGCAGTCTCCGGCCACCCCCGACCTGACCGGGGGCGGCCGGGTTTCCGCACCGAATGGGATTGGTGTGGCGACGGGTCCGGTGGCGGAGGCTCCCCGCCACCGGACCCGAGTTTTTGTGTGGGCACCCAGGTCCTGCGCTGGTCGCTGAGCCATTTGCCTCTGGGCGACGAAGGTTGCTTTCGCCCGGGTCGCCGGGCCATTTGCCGGTGAGCGGCTAACTGTGTCTTCGCGCGGGTCGCCGCGCGGCTTGTCGTTGGGTGACGAAGCCTTGTGTTCGATCGGGTCGCCGAGCTATCTGTCGCTGAGCCGCCGACCATGTCCGCACGCAGGTTGGTCGCTGAGTGGCCAACGTGTCTTCGCCTGGGTCGCCGGGCTGTTTGTCGTTGGGTGACGAAACCTTGTCTTCGGTCGGGTTGCCGGGTTATTTGTCGCTGAGCGGCCGACGATGTCTTTGCGCGGGTTGGTCGCTGAGTGGGCAACTGTGTCTTCGCGTGGGTCGCCGAGTCGTTTGCCGGTGCGTGGCCAAGATGTCTTCGCTCAAGTCGTTGGCCCGGTTGCCGGTGCGCGGCCAACGTGCCTTCGCCCGGGTCGCCGGGCTGTTTGCCAGTGAGCCGCCGACCGTGTCTTCGCGCGGGCCGCCGAGCTCTTTGCCGCTGGATGGCCAACCGCTTCGTACGACCGGCGATGACCGGCGTCGTCTCCGCTGGCCGTTCAATGGCGATCCGCCCGTTCGCCCCGATCTGCTCCGGTCGATTGGCCGGATCGAGGCGAATCCGTTCAGTTCTGGCTGTTCACCAGCGTCTCCGCGGCGGCACGGGCGGTGTGCGCCTCGTCGGCGTCGCCCGTGATCGCGGCGAGGACCGTGGCGCCTTCCATGAGCGAGAAGAGCTGGTCGGCGAGCGCCGGCGATGGGACGAGGTCGCGCAGGTACGCCCGCACCTCGTCCTTGTGCTTCCGGATGGCCGCCGCGATGCCGGGGGCCGGTTCGCCGAATTCGCCGAACGAGTTGACGAACGCGCAGCCCCGGAAGCCCGGCTCGCTGAACCACTCGTGCAGCCAGTCGAAGACGGCCAGCGGGTGGTCGTCGCGGGCGCGGACGAAGTCGCTCAGGGACCGTCGCCAGCGTTCGTCGCGTTTGAGCAAATAGGCGGTGACCAGGTCGTCCTTCGAGGGGAACACCTGGTACAGCCGCTTGAGCGACACGCCGGACCGCGTGCGTACGGCGTCCATGCCCACGGTCTGCACGCCGTGCGCGTAGAAGAGGTCTTCGGCTGCCGCGAGCAGCTTTTCGGTGGCTTCCGCCGTGTTCACGTCACGTTCCTCTGGTGCGGAGAATAATCGTTCTCTACAGTACCGGACAGGAGGGGAACGCACGTTCTCCGCTGATCCGGGAGGAGCCCCGATGGCACCGCGTCCGCCGTTTCCGCCGTTCGACGAGAACACCGCCCGACAGAAGGTCCAGGCCGCCGAAGACGCCTGGAACACGCGCGACCCCGAGAAGGTCTCGCTCGCGTACACCGAGGACTCCGTCTGGCGAAACCGCGACCAGCACGTCGTCGGCCGCGCGCAGATCGTCGAGTTCCTCAGCGCGAAGTGGGCGCGCGAGCTGGACTACGCGCTTCGCAAGGAGCTGTGGGGTTTCCGCGGCAACCGCATCGCCGTGCGCTTCCAGTACGAGTCGCACGACACGTCGGGTCAGTGGTTCCGCAGCTACGGCAACGAGTTGTGGGAGTTCAGCGACGAGGGCCTGATGCGCCGCCGCGAGGCGAGCATCAACGACCGTCCGATCGCGGAGAGCGAACGGCGGATATTCGGACCCCGCCCGGAATCCGAGCACGGCCTGGAGTTCCCCGTTTTCTGAGCAGCTTCCGCACGCTCGGCTCTGGGCGAAACGGGGTGCCTTCCCGTCACCGGAGGGTCAGGCTCGGGCGCATGAGCCTGGGATTCAGCGGGGAAGTGACCGAGTTCTACCACCGTTATCGCCGCGGCTATCCGCCTGCGGTGCTGGACGCGCTCGCCGCCGAGTTCGCCCTGGCCGGGGACAACGTGGTCCTCGACCTCGGCTGCGGCACCGGGCAGCTGACCCTCCCGCTGGCCGCGCGAGTCGGGACGGCGGTCGGCATGGACCCCTCGCCGGACATGCTGTCGCGCGCCCGGCAAGCCGCACTCGAGTCCGGCGTCTCGAACGCCGCGTGGCTCCTGGGTGGCGACACGGACGTACCCGCGCTGAGCAGTCTCGTCGGCAACCGGCTGGCGGCGGTCACCATCGGCCAGGCCCTGCACTGGATGGATCACCCGACTCTGTTCGCCGCTCTGCGACCACTGTTTCGGCCGGGAGGCGGCATCGCGGTGATCACCAACGGCCTGCCCCTGTGGCTACAGGACAGCGACTGGAGCCGCGCTCTGCGCACGACCCTCGGCGACTGGCTGGGCAAGCCACTCACCTCCCCGTGTGGCACGGACGAGGCCAGCCACGAGCGTTACCGGGCTTCGCTCGCCGAGGCCGGCTACGTCACCGGCACCCGGACCGTGGACTACCGCAGCACCCTGACCCCGGACGACATCATCGGCGGCGTGTACTCCGCCCTGAGCGAGGACAGGTTGCCGCCCACCGGCGAACGCCCGGCTTTCGACACTCGCCTCCGCGCGGCGATCGAGCCGCACGCGCCGTATGTCGAACCGGTCCGGGTCACCTTGCTGACCGGCCGGATGCCCTGACGCGCCAAGGGTTGCCGCCCGGCGGCGAATCGGTTCCGGAGCTGGGTGTGACGGTCCCGTTCGCTCCCGCTCGGAATAGGGGCTGACGATGCTGCTGCACGGTGCTGGCTGCCGGGCCGGGATGAGCTGCGGTACGGGATTGCGGGCCCGGCGCGCGCGGTGACGCGGCTTCCGGGAACGAAATTGCCGCGCTGCGGCGAACCCAGTGCGACGAATCCGCTGCAGCGGTAGCGGACCGACTACGGAGCACCAGCGCCGAACTCAATACTCCGGCGAACCAGCCGCGACGAACCCTCTGCGGCGGCGAACTACTGCCGCAGATCGGCTACGGCGAATCTGCGGCGGCGAACCCAGCATGGCGGCGGACCGGCGGCGAATGTCAGACGGCAAACCGCCCGCGGCGGCTAATCGGCGACGGACCGGGCTGGCTGCGGCGGACCCCATTGCGGCGGACCGCCTCTAGCGAATCTGCGGTGGCGGCGAATGTCCGGCGGGGAACCGCTGCGGCGGACCAGACTGCGGCGCACCGGCGGCGGGAACCGGATCGGAGGCGCATCCGCGGCGGCGAACCACCGACGTCGGCCGGTCACCGAGTGCGTTCAGGTAGCCCTACCTGTTGTTCCCCTTATTGTTTCGCGCCTGCCCCGGACGGATGCTCGGCAACCACGTCCCGTCCGCCAAGGGGAGCCGTCATGACCAGCAGGTTCAGGTTCGTCGTCGCCGCTGTGCTCGCTGTTGTCGCGGTGGGACTATCCGCGGCGCCGGCGGGCGCGGGGGCCGGGCAGACGCGACCGGACTGTATCCGGCCCTGCCATTTCTAAGTAGTCGCCGACAGGCGGCGACTACAGCTCGAAGGCGTTTCCCGTGGCGATCTTCGGGCGGCCCAGCTCGACCGGTTCGGCCGGGCGCGCGCGGCGGTAGACCTCCGCCGTAGCCTCGGCGATGCGGCCCCAGTCGAAATCGGCGGCGAGGCGTGACTGGGCCACTCGCGCTCGGCGGATCGCGGCCGTGGCGTCGCTGAGGACTGTGGTCACCGCGGTGGTCAGGCCCGTGACGTCGCCGGGCTCGAAGGCCAGCCCCGTCTCACCGTCGACGACCACCTCGCCGAGGCCGCCCGCGGTGGACGCCACCAGCGGCGCCTTCGCGGCGGCGGCTTCCAGCGCGACGATCCCGAACGGCTCGTACCGGCTCGGCAGCACCACGGCGTCGGCCGCGGCGAGCAGGGCACGCAGCTCACGGTCGGGCAGGTGCCCGGCGAAGTCCACCGCGCGCCGGATCCGCAGCCGGCGCGCCTGCTCCACCAGCTCTTCGTAATGTCGCCCCTTGCCGGCGACGACCAGGCGGGTGCCCGGAAAACGACGACGGATCCGGGGCAGCGCGGCGAGCAGGTCCTGCACGCCCTTCTCCCATTCGAGCCGGCCGAAGAACAACAGGAACGGCGCCCCGTCCGGGCTGTGCCGCTCGCGCACCCGCGCGACCTCGGCCGAGGACACGCGCCAGCTGCGTTCCTCGATGCCGTTGTGGATGACCGTGACGTCGGCGTCGTCGATCTCGAAGAGGTGCGCGACCTCCTTGCGCATCGCCTGCGAGCAGGTGATCACGGCGTCCGCGCGGTTCGCCAGCCACCATTCGACGGAGTGCACCTGCTGGTTCAGCGGGTGCGAGAGCCAGCCCGAGTGCCGGCCGGCCTCGGTCGCGTGGACGGTGCCGACCAGCGGCACCCGCGCGGCCTCCGCGATGGCGATGGCGGGGTGCGTCACCAGCCAGTCGTGCGCGTGGACGACGTCGGGCTGCCACGTCCGCAGCAGGTCCTGCGCCGCCCGGACCATCGCGTGGCCCATGGCGAGCGTCCAGGCGACGAGGTCGCGCTCGAACGTCAGGTGCATCGGGTCCTCGGCCACGCGGATCACGCGCACGCCCTCGGTCACGCGGTCGCTGCGCGGGTGCGTCGAGGCGTCCGTGCCGGCTGTGTGGCGGCAGAGAACCACCACGTCATGGCCCTGTTTCGAGAGGTGCCGAGCCAGCGCGTGCACGTGCCGGGCGAGCCCTCCGATGACCACGGGCGGGTACTCCCAGGACAGCATCAGCACGCGCATGGGCAGAGGTTACTCGCCAGTTGGTTCCGGTGGGCTGCCTGGCTGCCGCCGTCGTCGATCTCTGCCACCATCGGTGGTGATGACTTCCGGTCAGCCCGAGTGGCAGCCCAAGGACCCGCCCCTGACGACGCCGTGGACCGGCCTCGTCGACACCGCCGCGGTGCTCCCCGAGTACCCGCGCCCACAGCTGAGGAGGCCGCGATGGCTGAACCTCAACGGCCTCTGGGACTACGCCGGGTGGCCGTTTTCGCCGGATGAGCCGCGGCCTGTCGGCTACGGCGAGCGCATCCTGGTCCCGTTCGCGCCGGAGTCGGCACTCTCCGGCATCGCGCGGCGCGACGAGGTCCTCTGGTACCGGCGGCTGTTCGAGATCCCGGACGACTGGCGGGGCGAACGCGTTCTGCTGCACTTCGGCGCGGTCGACCAGACGGCGAAGGTGTGGGTGAACAACCAGCTGGTGGTCACCCACGAGGGCGGGTATACGGCGTTCTCGGCGGATATCACCGACGTTCTGCGCGCGTCGGGGCCGCAGGAGCTGACGGTCCGCGCGGAGGACCGCACCGACGTCGCGCCGTTCCCGGTCGGCAAGCAGCGCAACGAACCCGGCGGGATCTGCTACACGCCGGCGTCCGGAATCTGGCAGACGGTGTGGGCCGAGCCGGTGCCCGCCGCCCGCGTTTCGGGGCTCGAGATCACCCCGGACCTCAGCGGGTTCACGGTGTTTCCCCAGGTCACCGAGGGCTCGCAGGTTGAGTTGGTGGTGTCGTCGCCGAATGGCGACGAGGTAGCGCGAGTCCGCGGCGTCGCCGGGCAACGGTTACGGGTGGACGTGCCGGACCCGCGCTTGTGGACGCCGGACGACCCGCATCTGTACGACCTGACGGTCCGGGTTCTGGACCATCATGGTGACGTTCTCGACGAGGTCGCGAGTTATGGCGGGCTACGCACGGTCGGCATCGCGCCGGACGAAGCCGGACGCCCGCGGATAACGCTCAATGACCGCGCCACCTTCCTCCACGGCCCGCTCGACCAGGGCTATTGGCCGGATGGCGTCTACACGGCGCCCACGGACGACGCGCTCCGGTTCGACCTTGAAAAGACGAAGGAGCTGGGGTTCAACTTCGTCCGCAAGCACGTGAAGGTCGAGCCAGCGCGCTGGTACTACTGGGCGGACGTGCTGGGCCTGGCCGTCTGGCAGGACATGCCGTCGCTGATGGTGTCGTTCGACGGGCCGCCCGGGCCCGCGCCCGACCCGGTGCCGGAGGGCCAGGAACGGTTCGAGGCGGAACTGCGGGAACTCATTACGCAACTGCGGAGCGTGACGTCGATCGTCGCGTGGGTCCCGTTCAACGAGGGCTGGGGCGAATTCGACACCGCGCGTATCGCTTCGCTCGTGAAGGACCTGGACCCGACGCGGCTGGTGGTCGCGAACAGCGGGGTGAACTGTTGTTTCTCCCGTCCGGACGTCGGTGCCGGCGACGTCTACGACGACCACACGTACGTCGGCCCCGGCGAGCCGCGCGAACGGGACCATCGCGCCCTGGTGGACGGCGAGTACGGCGGCATCGGCCTGGTCCTGGACGGTCACTGCTGGCCCGGCCCGCCACAGGCCTACGAGATGGCGCCGTCGTCGGCACGGCTGACCGAGCGGTACGTCGAGGTCAGCGAACGGCTGGAGCAACTGGTCGGCGAACTCGGCCTGTCCGGCGCCGTCTACACGCAGACGACGGACGTCGAGAACGAGGTCAACGGGCTGCTGACCTACGACCGCCAGCTCATAAAACTCGACGCGACCGTCGCGGCGGCGCACAACCGGGCGGTCATCAGACGCGGCTCAGCCGGTGCTGGAGCGGCTGAGGGGGAGTTGCCGGAAAGCGGCGAGGCGGCTGACGGGGCGGCGAGCAGCTGATCGCCGGGCGGAGTTGCCCGGCGACGGCGACGGCCATGTGATGCGCCGACGCCGGGTGACGGCGTCTCGCCGAGGAATGGCGACGGTCGGGACGCAGCCCAAGGCAGGTGGTCATGGCGCGTTGCCAGCGAATGGCGAGCAGTCCAGAAGTGGGTGGCGACGGCGCGTTGCCGAGGAATGGCGATGGGCCTGGATGCAGCCCAAAACAGGCGGCGTTCGTGCGTCGCCGGTGAATGGCGGTGGGTCCGGACGTAGCCCGAAACAGGTGGTCATGGCGCGTTGCCGGTGAATGGCGAGCAGTCCAGAAGCGGGTGGCGACAGCGCGTCGCCGAGGAATGGCGACGGTCGGGACGCAGCCCAAAGCAGGTGGTCATGGCACGTTGCCGGTGAATGGCGACCAGTCCAGAAGCGGGTGGCGACAGCGCGTCGCCGAGGAATGGCGACGGTCGGGACGTAGCCCAAAACAGGTGGTCGTAGCGCGTTGCCGACGAATGGTGAGCAGCCCAGAAGCGGCGACCACAGGCGCGTAGCCGAGCAATGGCGACGGGTCCAAACCCAGCTCAGACCCGGCAACCACAGCCGCGTCGCCAAGCAGGGGCGACAGCCCGAACCCCTCCAGGAAACGGCAAAGGGCGGGAACGCAACCAACCAGCGTCCCCGCCCTCACCGCCAAAACAGCGCCAAAACAGTGCCAAAACCCGGCGACGAAATTCAGCACCGAAACGGCGCCGAACCCAGCCCACCTCAGGCAGGCAGAGCAGCCTCGATCGCCTTCACCACGGTCTCGTCCTCGGGCTCGGTCCGGGGCCGGAACCGGCCCACGACCTCGCCGGCCGGGTTGATCAGGAACTTCTCGAAGTTCCACTGCACGTCGCCGGCGGCGCCCTCGGCGTCGGGGGTTTCCGTGAGCGTGGAGTAGAGCGGGTGGCGGCCTTCGCCGTTGACGTCGATCTTCTCGAACAGCGGGAAGGAGACGCCGTAGGTGGTGGAGCAGAATGTCTGGATCTCCTCGGCCGTGCCCGGCTCCTGGCCCGCGAACTGGTTGCACGGGAAGCCGACCACGGAGAAGCCGCGGTCGCCGTATTGCTCCTGCAGCCGCTCCAGCCCGGTGTACTGCGGGGTCAGGCCGCACTTCGACGCGACGTTGACCACCAGCAAAGCCTTGCCGCCGAGCGCGCCGAGGGTGGTGTCCTCACCCGAAAGCGTCTTCAGCGGAATCTCGTTGATACCCATTCCTTTGGTGCCCTTTCACTCATGCGGCGATGTCACTCGTGCGGCATTGCGGCTAGGTCAGCAGTGCTCGCGCGTCCAGATGTCCGAACGGCCCGTCGTCGCGCCGGTATTCCGCCGCCAGCGAGGCCGCGCGCGTCCGGTTGCCCGCGCGGAGCAAGCCGGCGAGCGTGTCGAAGCGCTCGGTGTGGACGTGGGCGCGGCGTCGCGCGTAGTCGGCGGCGGAGTCCTTCGTGACCATAAACGCCCAGTCGCTCGACAGCGCCAGCATCGCCTCCGCGACGGCCTGGTCGGCCACCGTGTCGCGAGCGGACCGGTCGAGCCCCGAGACCAGGTCCAGCAGCCGCGTCTGCAGCGCGGTGTTGTCCCGCACCATGTCCGCGACCTGCTCGCCGTCCCAGACGCGCCAGTCCTTGCCCGAACCCCACGACGAGGCGGGCAGGTCGATCGGCGCGCCCAGATGGCCCGCGTCCAGCGCGCCCTTCAACGTCGTCACGCGCACGCCCGCTTCGGGCAGCGCGCGCAGCACGCCCTCCAGCCAGGCCGGACCCTCGTGCCACCAGTGCCCGAACAGCTCCGTGTCGTACGCCGCGACCACCAGCGACTCCCGGCCGTGCTCCGCGCGCAGCGAGCGCAGCCGCATGACGACCGTTTCCACGAAGTCCTTGACGTGCAGGCCGAGCACGTCCGCGGCCAGCGCCGGGTCGTACGGCGCCTTGTCCTGTGGCTCCACCTGTTTGCCCGTGACGCGCGACGCCTTCAGCCCCACTTCGTGCGCCCACGTGTGGAAGTCGCGGTACGCCGCGTGGCCCGGGTAGCCCGCTTTCGGCGACCAGACGCGGTAGGTCACCTCGAGGTCGCGACCGAAGCAGACGACGTCGGAGTCGCCGACCGGGCGGGCCGCCGAGGTGTCGCCGCGCAGCGACGGGCCGTCGACCAGGAAACGGCGAACGCCGGCGGCGTCGTAGTCCCGCTCCATGCCCGGCGCGTAGCCGCATTCGGGCGCCCAGATGCCGTCCGGCCGTCGCCCGATGCGCAACGCCGTGTCGTCGAGGCCGCCGCGCAACGCGAAGCGGCGTACGCGCTCGTCGAGCAGTGGCTGGAACGGGTGCGCCAGCGGCCCGCCCAGCAGCTCGATCGTGTCACTGTCCACAAGGGACCGCAGGATCGGCGAGAACCCGTGCCGCCAGTGGGATTCCAGGTCCTCGGTCGCGCGCACGGCGGTGCGGTACTCCGCGGCGGCCAGCTCGCGCAGCAGCGGGTCGCCGCCCCACAGCGTCGACGCGTGCTGCGCGCGCAGCTGCCAGTGGCCGAGCCAGTCGTGGCAGGCGCTGATCGCGTACGGGTCGTCGAGCTGGGCAGCGAGGACGGGCGTCATGCCGAGGGTCAGCACGTCGCGTCGCCCCTCATCGGCGAATCGGCGCAGCAGGTCGACCATCGGCAGGTACGAGTGCGCCCACGCCTGGTAGAGCCATTCCTCGCCGACCGGCCAGCTGCCGTGGTGCGGCAGCCAGGGCAGGTGGCTGTGCAGGACCAGGCAGAACGTGCCCTCGTGCTCGGTCGAGGTCATGCGCGCACCGCCACGGCGACCAGGTCGAGGCTGGCGTCGAGGTCGCCGGCGTGGACGGTGAAGTCCTCCGCCCGGATCGCGGCGACGTCCGCGAGCAGCGCCTCGGGCCAGACGGCCTGGCCGGGCAGCTCGCCCATCACGACGTCCAGCTGCGCGTTGATGATCGAACCCCCGTGCCGCCGTTCCACCGCGGTCAGGCTCGCGCCGTGGTGCAGCCCGAGCAGCTCGACGTCGAAGCCCGCGGCGCGCAGCAGACTGTCCAGTTCGGACGGTGCCAGCTCCCGCGTGTGGTACGGGTTCAGCGGGGTGTCGCTGTCCGGGGTGAAGGTGAGCCGGTTGGGCGTGGTGACCAGCAGCTTTCCGCCCGGCCGCAGCACTCGCCGGCATTCGGCGAGGAATCCGGCCTGGTCCCAGAGGTGCTCGATCACCTGGAAGTTCGCGATCACGTCGACCGAGTCGTCGCGCAGCGGCAGGTACGCCAGGTTCGCGCGCGCCACCGTGACGTCCGGGTAGCGGCGGGCGACGTGCTCCGTGGTCGGGACGTCGTAGTCCAGCGCCAGCACCCGGCGCGCCCGCGTGGCGATCAGACCGGCGCCGTAACCCTCCCCGCAGCCCGCCTCCAGCACCGTCGCGCCGGCGCAATGGGGGAGCAGCGCGGCGTAGGCGGCCTCGTGGCGGCGGAACCAATAATTCTCCTCGGGGATGCCGGGGACGGTCCGTTCGCCGGTGAGGTGGAGTGCCTCGGCCCGGGTGGCTGGGGTGGTCACCTGCGCGACCCTAGCGCGTGTCACGTTCCGCGCGGCCGTCTCGTTCCCCGCCCATGCAACGAACCCTCACCCGCGTACTGCTGCTCCTGCTCGGCGTCGCCGAGGGAGTGCCGGGGCTCTGGCCACTGATCACGCCGATCGGCTTCTACCAGGACTTTCCCGGCTTCCGGACCGGCTGGGTCTCGATGGACGGACCGTTCAACGAGCACCTGATCCGCGACTTCGGCGGGCTCAACCTCGCGCTCGCGGCGACGCTGATCGGCGCCGCCGTGATCGGCACCACAGCGCTCGCGCGGCTGGCCTCGGTGGCGACGCTGCTGTTCGCCGTGCCGCACTTGATCTACCACCTCGGCCACGTGTCGCACTTCGAGCAGCTCGACCGGGTGCTGATCATCGGAACCTTGTCGGCGAGCCTGGTGCTCCCGGTCGTGACGCTGCTCCTGCCGGGCCGGCGGGTCAGTTCACCGGCGACACCGTGATGCTCATCGCGCCGGGGCCGACGTGGGCGCCGATCACCGTGCTGGCGTCGCCGACGATCACGTCGGCGATGTCCGGAATCTCCTGCTTCAGCCGCCGGACGACCTCGCGCTCGTCGGAGCCGAACCGCGTGATCGCGAGGTCCACCTTCCGGTCGCCGGCCGCCCGCACGGCGAGCTCGACGAGCCGGTTCATGGCTCTTTTCGTGCCCGGGACCCGGGCGAGCGGGCCGATCTCGCCGTTGCGGACAGTGAGCAGCGGCTTGATCGAGAACGCGTTGCCCAGCAGCGACTGGGCGGCGCCGACGCGTCCGGTGCGCCGCAGGTATTCGAGGGTGTCGACGTAGATCAGTTCGGTGGAGCCGCGAACGCGTCGTTCGGCGGCTTCGAGCACACGTTCCAGCTGGCCGCCGGCGCCGGCGACGCGCGCGGCGGACACCGCCGCGAAGCCCAGGCTCATGCTGGCCGTGCCACTGTCGATGATGTGGACGGGGATGCGGACCTGCTGCGCGGCTTCGCGGGCGGCTTGGACGGTCGCGGAGAGGCGGCCGGAGATGTGCATGCTCACGATCGCCGAAGCGCCACTGGACGCGGCGTCCTGGTAGGTCCAGAAGAACGCCCCCGGATCGGGTGGCGACGTGCTGACCGGCCGGCCGGCCTTCATGGCGTCGATGAGCTGACTGCGATCGAACCGGTGCTCGTCGTCCGTGACGTCCCCTGCGTGCAGCTGGACCTGCACGACTCCGATGCCCCAACGGGCGGCGAGCTGATCGGGCAGGCACGAGGTCGAGTCGGTGACTACGGCGATGTGCGCGGACATGGTGGGGGAGGTTAATGCCTATCGGCCTACTGCCCGTAGGCCACCGTTGCTCCGATCGGGCGAGCGGTGTGCTGTGCGGGTTAATCGACCGACTACCGGGACTATGGTCCCAATAGATTGCTCATCCAGGTGAATGCCGTCACCTCGGCGGGTCCGGTCGCTCGAATGGCCCTAATCTACCGGCCAGTAGAGCACTGTCCCGCGGCCGAAAGCCGGCCCCTACCGGGAGGTCGAAGAAGACCTATGACGAACATCGTTGTCCTGGTCAAGCAGGTACCGGACACCTACTCGGAGCGGAAGCTCTCCGGTGCCGACAACACCCTTGACCGTGAATCAGCCGACGCCGTGCTCGACGAGATCAACGAGAAGGCCGTCGAAGAGGCCCTGAAGATCAAGGAGGCGGGTGAGGGCGAGGTCACGGTGATCTCCGTCGGCCCCGACCGCGCCACCGACGCGATCCGCAAGGCGCTGTCCATGGGCGCCGACAAGGCCGTCCACGTTTCCGACGAGGCCCTGCACGGCTCCGACGCGATCGCCACCGCCAAGGTGCTGGTCGCCGCGATCGGCAAGGTCGAAGGTTACGACCTGATCATCGCCGGCAACGAGGCCTCCGACGGCCGCGGTGCCGCCGTGCCCGCGATCGTCGCCGAGCTGCTCGGCCTGCCGCAGCTGACCTACGTGCGCCAGCTGAGCGTCGAGGGCACCACCGTGAAGGCCGACCGCGAGACCGAGGACGGCATCACCCACCTCGAGGCGAGCCTGCCCGCGCTGGTGAGCGTCGGCGAGAAGATCAACGAGCCGCGCTACCCGTCCTTCAAGGGCATCATGGCCGCGAAGAAGAAGCCGGTCGAGACGCTGACCATCGCCGACCTGGGCATCGACGCGGGCGAGGTCGGCCTCGCCAACGCGTGGTCCACCGTCGTCGAATCCTCCCCGAAGCCGCCGCGCACCGCGGGCGAGAAGGTCGAGGACGAGGGTGACGGCGGCACGAAGGTCGCCGAGTACCTGGTCGCGCAGAAGCTCATCTGAGACACGGTTTCGAGGAGGATTCTAGAAATGGCTGAAGTACTCGTCCTCGTCGACCACGTCGACGGTGATGTCAAGAAGGTCACGCTCGAGCTGCTGACCGCGGCCCGCGCGCTGGGCGAGCCCTCCGCCGTGGTGGTGGGCCCGACCGGCACCGCGGCCAAGGCCAAGGCGGCGCTGGCCGGCCACGGCGCCGCGAAGGTGTACGCCGCCGAGGGCGACGCCGCCACCGGCTTCCTGGTGACCCCGAAGGTGGACGTGCTGGCGAAGCTCGCCGAGCAGGTCTCGCCGGCGGCCGTGCTCGTCGCGGCCAGCGCCGAGGGCAAGGAGGTGGCCGCTCGCGTCGCCGTCCGGCTCGGCTCCGGCCTGCTGTACGACGCCGTGGGCGTGAACGCCGACGGCTCCGTGGACCAGTCCATCTTCGGTGGCGCGTTCTCGGTGAAGTCCAAGTCCGCCAAGGGTTCCCCGGTGATCTCGGTGCGCCCGGGCGCGGTCGAGGCCGAGGCGGCCGAGGGCGCGGCGGCGGAAGAGACCGTCGAACTGCCGGAGCAGGACCCGGCGAAGTCCGCCAAGGTGACCGGCGTCGAGCCGATCGTCGGCGGCGACCGGCCGGAGCTCACCGAGGCGTCGATCGTCGTCTCCGGTGGCCGTGGCGTCGGCTCGGCGGAGAAGTTCGACGTCGTCGAGAAGCTGGCCGACTCGCTCGGCGCGGCCGTGGGCGCGTCGCGTGCCGCGGTCGACTCCGGCTACTACCCGGCGCAGTTCCAGGTGGGCCAGACCGGCAAGACCGTGTCGCCGCAGCTGTACATCGCGCTCGGCATCTCCGGCGCGATCCAGCACCGCGCCGGCATGCAGACCTCGAAGACGATCATCGCCGTCAACAAGGACGCCGAGGCCCCGATCTTCGAGATCGCCGACTTCGGCATCGTGGGCGACCTGTTCAACGTCGCGCCGCAGCTGACCGAGGCCGTGGACAAGCGCAAGGGCTGAGTTTTCCCGCTGCGGTTTTCCCGCTCCGAAGGCCGCCAGGGTCCGCCCTGGCGGCCTTCGGCGTTTCCGGGCCGGGGGAGAAAACCCTCAATTAACTCAACGTGCACTGATCGGTCATCGATTCGCACTCTCCGCGGTTTCCGGGTGGCGGGTACACCTTGACCATGACGTCGTCACAGCTCCTCGTCAGCACTGATCAGGCCGGTGCCGAGCTTCCGGCAGACGCGCCGCGCTACTCCCTCCTCGTCGCCCACGGGAACCAAGAAGTGGTGGCCGCGCAAAAACTGCGGTACGAGGTCTTCGCCGAGGAGATGGGCGCGCACCTCAATTCCCCGGAACCCGGCTTGGACGTCGACCACTTCGACGAGTTCTGCGACCACCTCGTGGTGCGCGACGACCGGACCGGTGAGATCGTCGGCTGCTACCGGATGCTGCCGCCGGAGCGCGCCGTGCAGGCCGGAAGCCTTTACTCCGACAGCGAATTCGACCTGACGGCGCTCACCGGACTGCGCCCGTCGCTGGTCGAAACCGGCCGTTCGTGCGTGCACCCGGACCACCGCAGCGGCGCGGTCGTCGGCCTGGTGTGGGCCGGCATCGCGCGCTACATGCTGCTTTCGGGCCACCGTTACCTCGCCGGCTGCGCGTCGGTCCCGCTGACCGGCGGCGGCAGCTACGCCGCGGGCGTCTGGGACCTGGTGCGCGCCAAGCACTATTCGGACGAGGCCACTCGCGTTTCGCCGCTGCACCCGTGGCAGGTCGACAGCGTCGCGCGCCCGGACCGCGCGGTGCTGCCGCCGCTGATCAAGGGTTATCTGCGGCTGGGCGCGAAGGTCTGCGGCCCGCCGGCGCTCGACGCGGACTTCGGCGTCGCGGACTTCTTCGTGCTGCTCGACCTGCACCAGGTGGACGAGCGGTACCTCAAGTTCTTCCTCGGGGTCCAGTCGTGAGCCACGCCTGGATGCCGACGTCGCCGTGTGGCGACGGCTGCCTCACCGAGGACGGGCCGACGGTCGGCCTCCCGCGCCGGGTGCTGCGGTTCAGCTGCGCGATTTCCGTTGTCGTGGCGGCATTGCTGACGGCGCCGCTGCTGCTCGTGCTGCGCGGACGCGGCCGGGAACGGTTGGTGCGCACCATCTTCCGCGCCGTGCTGCGGTCTTTCGGGGTGAAGCTGTCGGTGCACGGTGGCGCGGACTTCCTGGCCGCGCCCGCCGGCCGCGGCGCGCTGGTGGTGAACAACCACATCTCGTGGCTGGACATCGTCGCGATCAACGCGCTGCGCCCGATGCGCGCCCTCGCGAAGGTCGAAATCGGCGGCTGGCCGGTCCTGGGCACGCTGGTCCGCCGCGGCGGCAGCATCTTCCTGGACCGGACCCGCCTGCGCACGCTGCCCGGCACGATGACGGAACTCGCGGAGGCCCTGCGCTCCGGCTCACTCGTCAACGTCACCCCGGAAGGCACCACCTGGTGCGGCCTGGCCTCCGGCCGCTTCACGACGGCCACCTTCCAGGCCGCCATCGACGGCGGCGTGCCCGTCCGCCCGATCGCGCTGCGCTACCGCCTGTCGGACGGCCGCGAGACCAGCCGCCCGTCGTTCGTGGGGCCGGAGTCGCTGATCGCGTCGCTGCGCCGGGTGGCCGCGCTCCGCGGGCTGGTGCTGGAGGTCCATGTCTGCCCGGAGATCGCGCCGGGCCGTGCGGAGGACCGACGGTCGCTGGCCGGGCTGGCGGAGGCTTCGGTCCATTCGGCACTCGGGACGGTCCGGATCCCGCCACAACGCCGTCGCCGCGTGGCGACCACGCCGACGGGGGGTCCTGCGGTTGGTGCTGGTGTCGGTTCTGCGGCTGGTGCTCGTCCCGCGGTCGGCTCTGCGGTTGGTGCTGGCGTCGGTACTGCTGCTGGTGCCCGTCCCGCGGTCGGCTCTGCGGTTGGCGCCCATCCTGTGGTCGGTTCTGCCGGTTGATGCCTGTCCTGCGGTTGGGTCTGCTGTCGGCGCGGTGACTGCTCCGGTTGTCACTCCGACTACCCACTCGGCCCTCCGCGTGACGCTCGGTTCGGGAGCTGTCCGGTGTCCGCTCGGGTAGCTGCGCGGGTCACCCGTCCGGTGCGTGTTCCGGCTCCGGCCGCGCGGACTGGCATCAGCTCCGCGGTTGCTCCGAAGGCCCGTCCGAACGCCACTCCGACTGCTTGATCGGCGGCTTCCCGGACCGGCTCCTTGCCAGACCGGCGGCTTGCTGGGCTCGCCTGCGTACCCGGACTAGCGGCTTGCTGAGCCGGGCTGTGTGCCGGGCCATCGGCTTGGTGGACTTAGCCGTTCGCCGGATCGGTGGCTTGCTGGACTTAGCCGTTTGCCGGGCCGGCGACTGGCTGGGCCTAGCCGCTTGCCGGCTCGGCGGGTTGCCGGACTTGGCTGTTGCCGGGCGGCGGATGACCAGATCTGCCCGCTTGCCGGACTAACGCCTTCCCGGCCTTCACTACTTGCCGGACGTCGGCTTATCGGACATGACTACTTGCCGGGCCAGCGGGTTGACGAGCTTGGCTGTTTGCCGGACGCCGGCTCTCCGGACATGACTATTTGCCGGACTGCGCCCAACCCCCGTCGTCCAGTTGCCGCCGGTGTCGCGCCGCCCGGCCGAATCCTCGTTCGGCCGGGCGAGCCGTTCCCGGCGTCGTCAGGAAACGGCGAGAGTGATCTTGCCGCCCGGGTGACCGTCCAGGCTTTCGCGCAGGGCGTCGGCCGCGTCGGCCAGCGGGTAGCTCCTCCCCTGGGCGATCCGCAGCCCGCGCTGGACGTGCTCCAGGATCGTGTTCAGCACCTCGGTGCTCTGCCCGTCGCTGCCACCTGCGGAGAACGTCAGGCCGAGCTGGAACGCGGCCGGGTCCGCGATGGTCACCACTCGCTCCTGCGAACCGAGCAGTTCGACGGAGTCCGGCAGCACGCCGTGGCCGGAAGCGTCGAAGACGGCGTCGACGGGACGGTCCGTCGCCTCGCGGACGCGTTCGGGCCAGCCCTCGCCGTAGAGGATCGGGATCGCGCCGAGGGACTTGACGTCGTCGAGGCTGCGCTGGCCCGCGGTGCCGAGGACGGTCGCGCCGAGGGCGACGGCCATCTGCGTCGCGATCCGTCCGACGGCGCCGCTCGCGCCGTGGATCAAGAGCACCTCACCGGACTTGACGCCGAGCAGGCTGAGCACGCGCAACGCGGTTTCGCCGGCCACCGGCAACGCGACGGCGTCCGCCCAGGAGAGGCTCGACGGCTTGCGCGTGATCGCCTCGGCCAGCGCGTACTCGGCGTACGAGCCGGTGGCCGACCAGCCGAAGACCTCGTCGCCGACGGCGAAGGCCGCGCCTTCACCGGCCGCGTCGACGACCCCGGCCAGCTCAAAGCCCGGGATCTGCTCGCCGTCCGGCTTCTTGTCCTCGCTCATGCCGCCGCTGAGGATTTTCCAGTCGAGGGGGTTCACGCCGGCCGTGCGGACGGCGACGCGGACCTGGCCGGGGCCGGGCTCGGGCACCGGTACCTCGCTCAGCCGCAGGACTTCCGGCCCGCCGTACTCGGCGAAGGTGATGGCTCGCATGGGGGTTCACACTCTCCTTCGATTCAGGACGCCCGGTCGAACGTCCTGCCTAGAGTCAACTGTTCCCGGTCGCCGTCCGAACCGCTCGGACGAGCAGCGTTCACTAGCCGGACGAGTAGCCGGGCCCACCGCGCACGTCCCTACTGTGGACGTATGGACGAATCCTGGGCTGATCCGGCGCACCTGCTCGACGTGGTCACGCGCATCATCTCGGCGCCCCGGCCCGAGCTGCTGCCCCGGTTCTCGCGTGAGCTCGCGGCCGTGCTGCCGCACCGCGCGGCGGCCATGCAGACCGGCGACTGCACGCGCAGTCCGTTCAAGGTCACCGGCGACACGACCGTGACGGACGCCGTGACCAGCGCCGAGCTGGAGCGCCTCGCGGACGTCGGCGTCGCGGGCGAGGCGGTGGTCGTCGAGGGGGTGCTAGCGGGCGTCGAGAGGACGCTTGTCCTGCTGACCTCGCGGCCGGCCGTCGGCAACGGGGCGATGCTGGTCGTGGTTCCCGACGGTGCCGTCCCGTCGGCGCGCGACCTCGGCCTCGCCGCCCGGCTGTGGCACCTGTCCTGCACGGACGCCGGCCAGCGGGCCGTCGACCCTGGCCCCGACGTGCTCGCCACGAACCTCGCCGCGGCGGCCGCCCGCGCCCAGACCGTGACGGACCTCGGCCAAACCCACGCGACGACGCTCGTCGCCCTGCTTTCGGTACTCCGCTCGGGCCGGCTGGGGGACAGCGCCGCTCGCCAGATGGCGACGGATCTGGCCGCTCGCGCCCTCGTTGACCTCCGCGCGGTGACGGAACGTGATGAAGTGCTGTCGGCGGAGTCTGCTCGCGCCGCGTTCAGGGTGCTCTCGGAGCAGCTCGCGCCCGTCGTCAGCCACGCTGAGGTCGGGGTGGACCTGGTCGGCCCGGTCGAGGACCGCCGGCTGCCGCAGGACATCGCGCACACCGCCCGCACGGTGACGCGTGGCCTGGTCATCGCCGCGCTCGACCGCCCCGGCACTACCCGTGCCCGCGCCTCCTGGCACTTCGACGGCCCCGTCCTCCGCATCACCGTCCGCGACGACGGCCCGGACGCCCCCGACATCGTCGTCGCCCCGGGCCTCACCGAGCGCATCACCCCGCTCGGCGGCCACTGGGAGGTGGACACCGTCCCCGGCTGGGGGACGACGATCACCGCCGCCCTGCCGCTGACCACCGCCGAACCGCCCGAGCTGCGCCCGCTGGACCGGCTGAACGCGCGTGAGCTGGAGGTGCTCGCAGGCATTTCGGAGGGATTGCGCAACCGTCAGATCGCCGACCGGCTGCAGCTGAGCGAGCACACGGTGAAGTTCCACGTCCGCAACCTGCTGGAGAAACTGAAGGTCACCTCCCGCGGCCAGGCCGCCGCCCTCGCCCACGACCTGCGCCTGGAGCCGGTCACGGTCCACCGGACGGCGTGAGTTCCACTGCCGATCGCTGACCACCGGATCGCGTGAGCCCCGCGCCGATCGCTACGCGTACGTCTGTGCTCAGGCGACCTGTTTCCTAACTCACGCCAGGTTTCTGCCCGCCGGCTCCGCGCCGTGTGACTGGCTTTCGACTCGTTTTGGTGAGCTCTGTGCACTGCTCGGCTGCCGGTCAACGGCGGGTTTTCTCGGCGCGCTGGGCCATCTCGCCTCAGACTCCACTGCGCTGCCCTGTGGGTAGGCCCGTCTCCTTGCTTGCGCCGCGAATGCTTACTGCGCCGCGAACCTCGCCACGCCGCGAAACTGAGGTTCCCCCTGGGCGGTGGACACCGAGCTAGCAGGACTGCGGTCCTGCTGGAAGGATGTCCGTTATGCCTCCTCGTAAGCGTCGGTCGTACACGGCCGAGTACAAGATTGAGGCTGCGCATCGTGTGATCGACTCCGACCGCACGATCGCCGAGGTTGCCCGTGAGCTGGGGATCGATCCGGGGATGTTCAGTGTCTGGGTCAAAGACGAACGGCGGAGGATCGCCGCCGCCGGGGTCCACGGCGAGAAACCCCTGGAAGCTGCAGAGCAAGCCGAACTGCTGCGATTGCGCAGGCAGGTGGCCGAGCTGGAGAAGGACAACGCGTTCTTGGTAAAAGCGTCGGCGTACTTTGCCGCGATGCAGAAGAACCCGCGAGGTTCGATCTGATGGCGAAGTACGCCGGCCCCGACGAGCCCGCCGGCTCCACACCACCCGAGGGCACACGGTTCTCTGTCCTGCGCATGGCGCGGCTGCTCGGTGTCTCGACGTCCGGCTACTACGCGTACATGAAACGTTCCGCAGCAACGATGTTGACGCCCCGGCGGCAGCGCCGCGCTGATCTGGCGGTGAAGATCCTCGACGTACACACCGAGTCCGACGGTACCTACGGGTCCCCGCGGATCACCGCCGAACTACGGGCACGCGGTGAAACAGTGAACGAGAAAACCGTCGCGGCAATCATGGCCGGAATCGGGATCGAGGGCATCAGTCCCCGCACCTTCAAAGTCCGCACCACGGTGGTTGACCCGGCGGCGTCGTTTCCGCCGGATCTGGTGCGACGCAACTTCGACCAGGGCAAGCTCGACGCGGTCTGGCTGACCGACATCACCTACCTCACCTGCGGTGAGGGTGATCTGTACTTGTGCGCGATCCGCGACGGGCATTCCCGCCGCGTGCTCGGGCACATCGTCGCCGACCATATCGGTGCTGACATGGTCTGTGAGGCCATCGACGCGGCGGTGGCCTGCCGCAGCCGCGGTGTCGCCGGCACAGTGCTGCATTCCGATCGCGGTGGGGAATTCACGGCCGGGTTGACGGCGCGAGCCTGCGACCGGTACGGGTTGAAACGGTCGATGGGTGAGACCGGTATCTGCTGGGACAACAGCCCCGCGGAATCGTTCTGGTCAACGTTCAAGCACGAGTACTTTTACCGCCACACGTTCACAGTCAAGGCAGAACTTGTTGCTGCAGTTGACAAGTGGATCGGTCGGTACAACAATGAGAGGCGTCACTCGGCTATCGGGATGCTCAATCCTGTGTGCTACGAACAGTCCCTGACAGGCGCAGCGAAAGCTGCTTGAAGACCTGTCCACTGTTCGGGGGGAACCTCAAACCTGCTGTCCCCTCAATCCCTGCCGCACCCGCTGTGTCATACCGCCGAGCCCATCCGCGCGCCCGCCCACCACCCCAAGGCCAACGGCACAGACCACACCGGGCGGCCAACACTCACCCCACCGCTGCCCAATTCCACGATGCAGTGCCTGCCCACCCCACAACCCGGATCCCCCGCCCGATAGTCGATCCGGCGTATTGACCTTCACCGCGCTGGAGGTTGCACGCTGGCGATCATGACCCAGACGGCCGCCGCCCCGCCCCGAAGAAGCGTCCTGTGGAGCCGCGAGCATCGGCTCACCACAATCGGCCTGCTCTTGGTGGTCACGCTGGTCGCGTTCGAGAACATGGGTGTCGCTACCGCGATGCCCACTCTCGTCGCGGATCTGCACGGCCTCGCGCTCTACTCGTGGCCGTTCACCACGTTCCTGATCGCCAGCGTGGTGGCGACGGTGCTGTCCGGCCGCATGGGCGACCGCCGCGGCCCGGCTCCTGCCCTGATCGCCGGGCCGGTGCTTTTCGCCGCCGGCTTGCTCGTCGCCGGCACGGCCGACGGGATGCCCATGCTGCTGGCCGGCCGCGCGCTGCAAGGCCTCGGCTCCGGTTTCCTGCTGGTCGCCGTGTCGCTCCTGATCGCCGCGACGTTCACCGACCGTGAACGTCCGGTCATCTACGCCGCCAACGCCGCAGCCTGGGTCCTGCCCGCTGTGGTCGGCCCGTCCGTCGCGGGCCTGATCACCGTCAGTATCGGCTGGCGGTGGGTGTTCCTCGGCCTGATCCCGCTGGTCGCGATCGGCGTGGCCCTGCTCGTCGTCGTGGCCCGCCGCCTGCCCACGCACGCGCCGACGGCCACAGCCCGCCGTGCAGGCGTGATCCCCGCCGTGGTCGCCGCGCTGGGTGTCGCCGCCCTGAGCTGGGCCGCCCAACACCCGTCACCGGCCGCCATCGCGTACGGCGCCGCGGGCCTTGTCGCCTTAGCCGCTGCCTTGAGGAAGCTCCTCCCCACCGGCACTCTGACCGCCCGCCCGGGCCTGCCGACCGTCATTGCCTCCCGAGCCCTGCTTTCCGGCGCCTACGCAGGAATGGAGGCCTACCTGCCCCTCACCATGAGCGCCGTCCACGGCTACGGCCCTGCCATGGCCGGCCTGCCCTTGACGATTACCGCGTTGGGCTGGTCAGCGGGCTCGGCGCTGCAGGGCCGATTCCTCGACTGGTCCCGCGAAGCGTCCTTGCGCACCGGTTTCGCCTTGGTCGCCGTGAGCCTGGCCGGGTTCGTGCTGGTGTCGCAGCCCTGGTTCCCGGCCTGGCTCGCGTTCGTGATCTGCGCGGTCGGTGGTGCCGGCATGGGCATCGCGATGCCGGCCATCTCCGTCCTGCTGCTCAGGTACTCGCCCGACGGCGAACGCGGTTTCAACACCTCGGCCATGCAGCTCGCGGACTGGGTCGGCTCGGCCCTCCTGATCGGCCTCGGCGGCGTGCTCCTCGCCATGGTCGCGTCGGCCGTCCACCCCTCAGCGGCGATGGCGATCCTCGGCGCCGCTCTCGTCCTGCTCACCTCGCTGGGAGTTCGCCTGACCAGCCGCTGGCCGCGGAAGGTGTGACAGGCCACTTCGGCGACCAGGGTGGGCTTCGTCACCGGCTGGAGCGGACTACCCTGAGGGGGCGATGACCTATCTCGACCATGCGGCGACCACCCCGATGTTGCCCGAAGCCGTGGCGGCGATGACCGAGGCATTGTCCACCGTGGGCAATGCCTCTGCGTTGCATTCCTCGGGACGCCGAGCGCGCCGCGTGGTCGAAGAGTCCCGGGAAGTCATAGCCGCCGCTCTCGGTGCCCGTCCCTCCGAGGTGATCTTCACCGGTGGCGGCACAGAGAGTGACAACCTGGCGGTCAAGGGAATCTTCTGGGCCCGTCACAACGAGCAGCCTGAGCGCCGCCGAATCCTGTGCGGCGCCGTCGAGCACCACGCCGTCCTGGACACCGTCGAGTGGCTTGAGGCCGAGTGCGGCGCCGAGATCACCTGGCTTGAGGTCGATGCCCAGGGCCGGGTCTCGCCGGACACCCTCCGCGCCGCCATCGGATCGGCGCCCGAGACAGTCGCCCTCGCGACGGTGATGTGGGCCAACAACGAAGTCGGCACCATCAGCCCCATCGCCGAACTGGCCAGCGTATGCGCCGAGTTCGGCATCCCGCTGCACACCGATGCAGTCCAAGCGGTCGGCGCCATTCCCGTCGACTTCGCAGAGAGCGGCGCGGCCGCGTTGACCCTCACCGGCCACAAGCTCGGTGGACCGTACGGCGTGGGCGCGCTCCTTCTCGGCCGCGACACGGCGTGCGTGCCGGTGCTCCACGGAGGCGGCCAGGAACGGAGCGTTCGCTCGGGCACCCTCGACGTCCCGGCGATCGTCAGCTTCGCCGTGGCAGTCCGAGCAAGCGTCGAAGCCCGCGAAGAGTACGCGGCGCGTGTCGAGAAGCTTCGCGACGAGCTGATCGACGCCGTCCTCCGTGAGGTGCCGGACGCCATCCTCAATGGCGGTTCCGGTGACCGGTTGCCCGGGCACGCCCACTTCACCTTCCCCGGCTCCGCCGGCGACAGTCTCCTGATGTTGCTGGACGCCAAGGGAATCGAATGTTCCACCGGCTCCGCGTGCACCGCCGGCGTCGCCCAGCCCAGCCACGTGCTGCTCGCCATGGGTGCCGACGCGGCTGCGGCGCGGGGATCCCTCCGATTTTCGCTTGGCCACACGTCGACACTGGATGATGTGACGGCGCTTGCGCGCGAGATCGGCGGAGTCGTTGCGCGAGCCCGGCAAGCGGGACTCGCCGGTATGCGTAAGCAGACCCAGAAGCAAGAGGTGTAAGCAATGCGGGTACTGGCCGCGATGAGCGGAGGAGTGGATTCGGCTGTCGCAGCCGCGCGTGCGGTCGACGCCGGCCACGAGGTCGTTGGCGTGCACCTGGCTCTGTCCGCCAAACCGGGCACGCTGCGGACTGGTTCGCGTGGGTGCTGCACTATCGAGGATTCGCATGATGCCCGCCGCGCGGCCGACATCATGGGCATTCCCTTCTACATCTGGGACTTCGCCGAGCGCTTCACCGAAGAGGTCGTCGAGACCTTCGTCGGCGAGTACGCCGCCGGCCGCACCCCGAACCCCTGCGTCACGTGCAACGAAAAGATCAAGTTCGAGGCGCTGCTGGAGAAGGCGATGGCGCTCGGCTTCGATGCAGTAGCGACCGGCCATTACGCCCGCCTTGCCGTTGTGGACGGCGAACCGAAACTTCGGCGCAGCGCGGACGAGGGCAAGGACCAGTCGTACGTGCTGGCCTCGCTGACCCCGGAGCAGCTCAGCCACGCCATGTTCCCCCTCGGCGATTCGTGGAAGTCCGAGGTGCGAGCGGAGGCTGAGCAGCGTGGGCTTTCCGTGGCGAACAAGCCGGACAGCCACGACATCTGCTTCATCCCCGACGGCGACACGCAGAAGTTCCTCGAGAACCGGCTCGGGCAACGGCCCGGTGAGCTGGTTGACGCTGAGACCGGTGCCGTGCTGGGACAGCACACCGGTGTGCACGGCTTCACAGTCGGACAGCGCAAGGGGCTGGGGATCGAAGCCCCGGCGTCTGATGGGCGTCCGCGGTATGTCCTTTCGCTCGAACCGGTTTCGGGCACGGTGAAGGTCGGCTCGTCCGCTGGGCTCGGCATCGACGCGATTGAAGCCGACCGTGCGATTTGGCCCAGTGGACAGGCACTCGACGGCCCCACTGAGTGCGTCGTCCAGGTGCGAGCGCACGGGGGCATTGCCGAGGCGGTCGCGGAGGCTGACGGCGAGCGGGTCAGCATGCAGCTGCGCGAACCGTTGCGCGGCGTCGCCCCGGGCCAGATCGTCGTCCTCTATCGGCCTGACAGCGAGGCTGGCGACCTCGTGCTGGGCAGCGCGAAGATCTCCAGCACGAGCTGATTGACCAGCTGGGTTCTCAGGCGCCCAGCCTCGTCTCACCGAGCTGTTCGGAGCTGGGTCGCGGCTCGTGTAGTGGCGTCGGAATGCTCTCCGCTCTCAGCCCGGTTGGGGTGGCGACCATGAGCGTTCCATCGGCGCGCACCTTGTACTCCCAATCGACGCGGTCCTTGAGACGCCGGTGCCGAAGGCAATAGCTCAACGTGCTGTCGGTACCGGGTCCAGGCTTGGCGGATTCGGTTGCAGTGTTCTCCGTCGCGCATCCCTGCACCGGCCGTGGACAGCCGGGGTGACGGCACTCGCGGTCTCTGATTCGTGTGAACTCGCTGACGTCGACGCTCGGCCGGTATCGGAACTTGCCGACCTCGATGACCTGTCCGTTGAGCGGGTCGGTGATGAGTCGTCGCAATGTCGTGTCCGGCCCGGTCGCGATGTGGCGGGCGACCGCGGCCGGGACGTGCCCGTGGTCCGCCAGCTCGGCAGGGCTGTCGTTCAGGCCGAGGTAGGTCTGCAGGTCGACGTAGAGATAGACCTCCGTCCGTTCGCCGGCTCCGCCCTTCCCAGTGAGCAACAGGTCGAGTGCAACATCGGTACGGAGCTGATCGAGCGTGCGTTTCTCGCTGCCGGTCTGGAGTGAGCGAGCGATTTTGTCGATACGCAGGTAAGCGGCGTTGGCCTTCTCGGCCGGCGCGTTGTCGACGGACAGGTGCGCGACGCCATCATCCTGCTGGTGCAGCGCGACTCTGCGTTCGCCCCGCCTCCTCAAGGCGCGATTCGCAGCGCCTTCCGGATCGGCCTTCATGGCGGCATAAGCGGTGGCCTTGCGAATCTGAGTCGGGTTCCTGCCCGAAAGCCTTCCCTCGAGGACGATGTCGACGAGCCGCGCGTTGTGGTCCGACAGCCACATCGTGCCGTCGGTGACCTTCATAGCGCGGTAGAGATCCAGGGATCCGTTGTCCATCAAGCGAAACGTCCGCGGGAGGCGGCTGGTGAGGGCTTCCGCCGCGGAGATCATCGCGCCGGCCCGGTTGTCGGTGATGCTCAGGGCCAGCGCTGTTTCGGCGGCGAGTTCACGGCGGTCAGCCCTTCGTCTTCGCAGGCCGGCCAGGCAATGGAGCTGTAGTGCCTGCAGCCGCGCTATTTCCGAGCTTGCGCTTCGTGTGACCTGCATGAGCTGTTCCGGATGCAGCTGCTCGAACATGTCGAGGTTTGTCTGCATCGCGCGCAGCAGGAAGGCTAGATCGGTTGTCTCGGCGGGCTTTTCAGTGCCGGTCTTCGGCAGTTCCGGGTGGTTCATGTCGGCGACCATACGCACGATTCGACGCGTTGGCACGAAAAGAATGGTGCGAAAGGTCCCCTCGCGACATTCTCTTGTCGTCGCCTCACGGTTCTGGCAAGGTGGAACTGCAGAGCGAAGTTACTGTCCTAAATAGATTGAAATGAGGTTAGAGCTTCAGTTTGAAGCCGGTGTGGCTCGCAACGAAGCCGAGGCGTTCGTAGAACTTGTGCGCTCCGGCGCGCGACGCGTCCGAGGTGAGCTGGACGAGCGCGCAGCCGCGGCGTTGTGCCTCGTCGATGGCCCATCGCATCAAGTCGCCGCCAAGGCCGGCGCTTCGATGATCGCGGCGGACGCGTACCGCTTCGATCTGGCCGCGTAGTGCGCCACTTCGGGCGAGCCCGGGGATGAACGTCAGCTGCAGAGTCGCTACTGGTTCGCCGTCCGAGACTGCGACAGCCAGGAACTGGTTGGGATCCGCGTCGATGGCCTGGAAAGCCCGCAAGTACGGATCCAGGTCGTCAGCCGAATCCCTGGTGGCGCCAAGCTGATCGTCGACGAGCATCCGGACGATCGCCTCGATGTCGTCGCGCCGGGCCTTCCTGATTTCGATGTCGGGCATGGAGGTCAGTATTCCAGCGATCGGGTGAACGGTTGGCAGGTGAGGCCGAAACCCGTGCGTGCAGGAGCTGACCAGGCGGGAGTCCGGTGCGGCCGTCGGCAGCAGCGTTGGCGTGCTTGGTCGAGCATCCCTGTGAGCACGGGCGCGCGGCTTCATGGCGAGCCGCGCGCATTCGGTCCAGATGACGGTGTGTCGCGCCTTGTCTGGTCGTGAAGGAAATGCTCGGCCAGATGGTGCGGCGCTTGTCGTCACTAAACGGCGACAGCGTTCATGACGGTCGCAGGGAGATTCGGCCCAGGGTCTGCGCGGGTCAGGTGGTCTTGTAGTGGCGAACTCCATCGACCTGCTGGGCGACGAGCTTGTTCTGCGCGACGAGGAGGTCGAGGTGGGCGCCGGTCTCCAGGACGGCCAGCATCTGGTTGAAGGCGTCCATTTCGGACAGTTTCCGGCCACGTCGCGTCCAGCCCAGCCGGTTCGCGGTGTCGTACGCGGTGGTGGCACCGGCTTCCACCTGGGCGGCCATCGTCTCGAGACGTTTCCGGTGGTGCTCGAGGAGTTCGTCGATCCGGGTGTGCACGCTGTCGGAGACGGGGCCGTGGGCGGGCAGCATGCGTTGGTCGGGAAGCGCGCGGACGATTTTCAGCGAGTCGAGGTAGTCGCTCAACGGCGACTCGGCGGGGACGGGCTGGAAGCCGATCGACGGGGTGATGTGCGGGAGCACGTGGTCGCCGGAGAAGAGCAGGCCGGCGGCGCCGTCGACGAAGACCACGTGGCCGCTGGTGTGACCAGGGGTGTGGACCACGTCGAGCTCACGGTTCGGCAGCACGGTGCGACGGCCGGGGGTGAGCCACTCGTCGGGGCTCTCCCACAGGTGAGCCTCGGTGTGGCGTGGCGAGTCACCGAACAGTTGTCTGAGCGCGGCCACGACGGAGTCGGCTCCGCTGAGGCGAAGCAGCTCGATCTGGGCCTGCATCGGGAACTGGTCCGGGCTGGACGAAGCCTTCAGGGACGGTTCCTCCAGCTGGCCCAACGAGATCTTGTTGCCGAATTCCCGTCGAAGGACGACTGCCTGCGTGTAGTGGTCGCGGTGGACGTGGGTGATCAGGAATTCGCGCACGTCGCCGAGTTCGGCGCCGATGGCCTTGAGCGCGTCGGTGAGCAGTTGGCGGGCTTCGGGCAGGGCCCAGCCGGAATCGATGAGGACGAGGTTCGTGCCATCGGTGACGGCGTAGACGTTGACCGCGCGGAGGGCGTCGTTCGGCAACGGCAGCGGGATGCGGTAGACGCCGGCGGCCACCTCGTAGACGCCGGGCTCCGCCCAGTTTCGGCTGCTGTCTTCGGGCAACGACTCCACGGCGACCTCCGTCCGGACGGGACTCCGGCGTCCCGGCCTTTTTCCTCACATTGGGCCGTTATCGTCCCGGTGTCCACCTGGGCGGGATGAGAGACCGGTCACTCGGTCAGGCGATGGCCCGGGCGAGCGCGGTGTCGATGGTGAGGGTGGTCGCGACCACCATGCTGGCCAGCGGTTCCGGCAGCTGGCGCGGAATTTCGACGACGTAGGTGTGCGGGGGAAGGCTGTTCGCCGGCTCGGGAGGTGGTTGCCGGACGCGGGCGACCTCGGTGTTCGCCTGGTTCTTGATCGCGATGTCGCCCGTTCGCCAGTCCGCGGTGATGACCGTGCCGATGGTGCTGCCGCCGACGACGAACGTGAAGCGGGTCTCCCCGGCGGCGGGCTCGCGGAGGATCTCGCCGATCGGCGTCTCGTCGGCACGGGTCACCAGGAAGCGGGGGCGCGGGTCCTTCGCCGGCCTCGCCACTTTCAGGACGGTGCTGTGGTTGGCGTCGCGGACCTCGAACTTGTGGGTGACGTACTGGTCGTACTTCGGCAGCAAGCGCGCGGCCTTGCGCAGGAAGCCCTGACTGACGTCGGCGACGCCGCCGAAGCGGGCGCCGTTCTGGTCGAAGACGCCGTACTCCTCGGCCGCCTCGAAGATCTCCGGCCGGCGGCTGACCACGAGCACCGGCTCGGTGAAGAGGGTGCCGCCGTAGGAACGGCCCGGCGAGCGCCGTTCGGGGATCCGCGTCTCGCCGTTCCACCGAGGGGGCTGATCGGGACTCACCTCGTCGGGGTACCTGCCCGGCGGTGGCGGCGCGGAACTCGTCATGACAGTCCACGGTATCGCTGTCCCCGCGAAATCGGTGCTGGCAAAGGGATATGCGGCGAATGTCCGGCTCAGGCCCGCGCTCCTGAGCGGCCCGGTGAGGCCAGCCACGGCCGGCTCGGCGAGAATCGCCGTCGTGACTGAACGAGCTTGGCCTGCGGGCGCCGCCACCGCGATCGGCTCGATGCCTGGGACTGACCCGGCCGAAGCGGCCGCGGTCGTGTTCGGCGAGCTGCCCGACTTTCCGCACGTGCCCGAGCTTCCGGCGCGCGGGGTGGGCGCGGACATCCTCGGCCGCACTGCCGCCCTGCTCGTCGACCTCGCCGTCGAGGTGGTGCCCAGTGGCTATCGCGTCGCCGCGCATCCCGGGCACGAGCACCGGCGCGGACTCGACCTGCTGCAGTGGGATCTCGACGCGATCCAGGAGGCCAAGGAGAAGGCCGGTGTCACGCCGCCGGTGATCAAGACGCAGATCGCCGGCCCGTGGACCCTCGGGGCCGGCATCGAACTGGCACGCGGGCACCGTGTTCTCACCGACCGCGGAGCGCTGCGGGACTTCACGTCGTCGCTGTTGGACGGTCTGGCCCAGCATGTCCGGGAGCTGACGGCGCGGACCGGGGCGCCCGTCGTCGTGCAGCTCGACGAGCCGTCGCTGCCTGCGGTGCTTGCCGGTGGGCTGTCGACGCCGTCTGGCTATGGCAACGTCCCGGCTGTGCCCGCGCCGGACGTGCGGAACCTGCTGTCGACGGTGATCGACGGCATCCACCGCGTCACCGACCAGCCCGTGGTCGTGCACTGCTGCGCGCCCCGGCCGCCGATCTCGCTGTTCCGCGCGGCCGGCGCGGGCGCGATCGCGTTCGACTTCTCGTTGCTCAGCGGCTCGCCGGCCGCCTTCCTGGATGAGATCGGCGAGGCGTGGGACAGCGGTACCACCCTGTTCCTCGGCCTCGTGCCGGCGACGGACCCCGGCGCGCCCCTGACCTTGCGCGACATCGCCGCGCCCGCGTTCAAGCTCGTCGACCGCCTCGGCTTCAACCGGGAAATCCTGGCTGAGCGCGCCGTCCCGACGCCCGCGTGCGGGATGGCGAGCGCGACGCCGGATTGGATGCGCACCGCGCTGTCCCTGGTCCGCGGCGTCGGCAACGCGTTCCTGGAACCGCCCGAGACTTGGTGAGCGTCAGCCGGGAGTGATGACGCAGGAGTCGAAGCGCGCGCTGAAGCCCGGTCCTTGCGGCGACGCCGCCATCACGCCGGTGAACACGGGCGCGTTCGGCGGAAAGTACGCCAGCCGGGCCATCCGCGTCGCCGGTGCGCCATCGAGGCCGTACTTCACCGTCGCCGTGTCCCCGGTCCGCTCGACGGCGATCGTCACCGATGCGGGTGACGCCGGCAGCGAGACGACCGACCAATCCGAGACCTCCCGCGTCACCACGACGCTCAGGAGCTGCTCGCCGTCGACGTACTCGATGCCCGTCTTGAGCCACGTCGCCTCGTCGATGCGCAGCAGTAGGCCCGCCTGGTCGTAGAGATGCGTGTAATCGCCGGAGAACGTCGCTGTGGCCGCGAAATCCCCGGAAACCGTGCGGCCGAGCGCGTGGCCCGTGTCGCGGACGAAGCCGTAGTGGGTGGTGCGCCAGAAGTCCGTGTCCGGCGCCGTGCGGACGACCAGGCCGTCCGAGGCGTCGTAGTCCGCGGGCGGGTTCAGCCATTGCCAGCCGGTGGTGCCGAATGCGTCCATGACGCCGAGTCTGCCAACCCGCGGACGGCGGAGGCGCCGAACTTGTAGCGTGTCGGGGACCGACCGAAACGGGGATTTGCCGATCATGCGCCTGTTCCGCCGCCGTCACAGCAGCGGCTCCGACCTGCCCGACCCGCGCACGCCGTGGCCCGACCGGCCCGTGCCCGCCGACGCCGAAGCCGCGGCGGCGAAGTTCTGGCAGGCCTGGTTCGAGATGCTCCCGCTGCTCAGCGCGGCGTTGGGCGACCGTGAACCGCAGCGCTTCGAGCACGACCTGTGCGTGCTGGTCGAGGCGCTGCACCCGCGGCTGCACTTCGCGCTGGAGCGTGGCCGCCGGGCGATCTACGCGCTCGTCATCAGCAGCCAGGAGGACCCGGAGCTGCGCCCGTACACCGACGCGTGGAAGGCCGCCGCGCCGCCGGACGACGCCATCTGGGAGTACCACGATTCCGTCCCGCCGGTGCCGGACCCGAGCGAGGTGACGGTGAACCTCGGCGAGCACCGGATCAGCCTCGCCGACGTGCGTGTGGTGGCTCAGGTGGACGCCGAGGTCGTCGATGTCGCCGTCTATCACCCGCTGCTGGCCGAACTCGACGAGGCGGCCCGCACCACGATGACCTTCCTCCCGCTGGACGCCACGCTGGGTGAGCGGCTGGCCGCCGAACGCCTCCGCCGCGTCGAGACCTCCTCGGCCGAGCCCGAGGGCGCGATCAGCCTCTTGGCGCTCCGCGAGCTGGTCTACGCCCTGGACGAGCGACCGGGCGAAAGTGTCGGTACCTCCGACTAGGGTTACCACCCGTGAGCAGCGACCTTCCCCAGAACCAGCTGGCCGCCCCCGCCGAGGCGGCCGAGGACGTCACCGACGTCCCCGCCGACGTGCGTGAGCGCCACGCCGCCCTCGCCGAGGAGATCCGCGGGCACCAGTTCCAGTACTACGTGCGGGACGCGCCGCTGATCTCCGACGGCCAGTTCGACGCGCTCCTGGGCGAGCTGCAGGCCATCGAGGACGAGCACCCGGCGCTGGTCACGCCGGACTCGCCGACGCAGAACGTCGGTGGCACGTTCTCCACCGAGTTCACCGCGCACGATCACCTCGAGCGCATGCTCAGCCTGGACAACGTCTTCGACACCGACGAGTTCCTCACCTGGGTCGAGCGGGTGGAGAAGGAGATCGGCGCCACCGAGTACCTGGCGGAGCTGAAGATCGACGGCCTGGCGATCAACCTGCTGTACGAGAACGGCAAGCTCACCCGTGGTCTCACCCGCGGCGACGGCCGCACGGGCGAGGACGTCACGCTGAACATCCGCACCCTCGAGCAGGTCCCGGACACGTTGGCCGGCTCCGACGAGTTCCCGGTGCCGGCGCTGGTCGAGGTGCGCGGCGAAGTCTACTTCCGTGTCGAGGATTTCCTGGAGCTCAACGCCAAGATGGTCGAGGCGGGCAAACCGCCGTACGCAAACCCGCGCAACACGGCCGCGGGCTCTTTGCGGCAAAAGGACCCCAAGGTCACTAGGTCCCGGCGGCTGCGGCTGATCTGCCACGGCCTCGGCAAGCGCGAGGGCTTCGAGCCGGTCACGCAGTCGCACGCGTACGACGCGCTGGTGGCGTGGGGGCTGCCGGTTTCCCCGCACACGCGCGTGCTGCACACGGGCAAGGAGCTCACCGACCACATCGCCTACTGGGGCGAGCACCGGCACGACGCGGAGCACGAGATCGACGGCGTGGTGATCAAGGTCGACCAGGTCTCGCTGCAGCGCCGGCTGGGCACCACGTCGCGCGCGCCTCGGTGGGCGATCGCGTACAAGTACCCGCCGGAAGAGGCCATCACCACGCTGCTGGACATCCAGGTGGGCGTCGGCCGCACCGGGCGTGTGACGCCGTTCGCCGTCACGGAGCCGGTGAAGGTCGCGGGCTCCACCGTCGCCCGGGCCACGCTGCACAACCAGGAAGAGGTCAAGCGCAAGGGCGTCCTGATCGGCGACCGCATCGTGATCCGCAAGGCGGGCGACGTGATCCCCGAGGTGCTCGGCCCGGTCGTCGACGCGCGCACGGGCAACGAACGCGAGTTCGTCATGCCCACGGACTGCCCGGAGTGCGGCACCGAGCTGGCGTACCAGAAGGAGGGTGACAAGGACATCCGCTGCCCGAACACCCGCTTCTGCCCGGCGCAGCTGAGGGAACGGCTGTTCCACCTGGCCGGGCGCGGGGCGTTCGACATCGAGGTGCTCGGTTACGAGGCGGCCGTCGCGCTGCTGGACGCGCGTGTGGTCGCCGACGAGGGCGACGTCTTCGACCTGAGCGAGGAGTCGCTCGCCGAGGTGGAGCTGTTCCGCACCAAGGCGGGCGAGCTGTCGGCGAACGCGCACAAGCTGCTGTCGAACCTCGACGCGGCGAAGGACCGTCCTCTGTGGAAGGTGATCGTCGCGCTGTCGATCCGCCACGTCGGGCCTACGGCGGCGCAGGCGCTGGCGCGCGAGTTCGGCTCGATCCAGCGCGTCGAGGAGGCGTCGGAGGAGGAGCTCGCGGACGTCGACGGCGTCGGCCCGACCATCGCCCACGCCGTGCAGGAGTGGTTCGAGGTCGGCTGGCACCGGGAGATCGTCGAGAAATGGCGAAACGCCGGCGTGCGGATGGAGGAGGCGCGCGACGACTCGATCCCGCGGCACCTCGAAGGGCTTTCCATCGTGGTGACCGGCTCGCTCGACGGGTTCTCCCGCGACGAGGCCAAGGAGGCCATCATGGCCCGCGGCGGCAAGGCGGCGGGCTCGGTGTCGAAGAAGACGGCGTTCGTCGTGGCAGGCGAAGCGCCGGGGTCGAAGTACGAGAAGGCCGTGCAGCTGAAGGTGCCGGTGCTCGACGAGGACGGGTTCCGCGCGCTGCTGGAACGCGGGCCGGAGGCGGCGGCCGAGATGGCGTTGCCGACTGGTGACGACGACGAGGCCGGGGCTGATTCCGGTGCCGAGCCGGGCGCTGATTCGGGCTCGGAGTAGGGCGCTGGGCCGGGGGCCGGAGTCCGGATCTGGTGGAGACACAGTCTGAGGGGACGGGGCAGGACGATGGCTGATTACGAGATCCGGCCGCCGCGCGGTGACGAGTTCGCCGCGCTGGGGGAGCTGACCGTCCAGGCCTACCGGTTCGGTGGCCTGCTCGTGGCGGACGTCGGTTACGAGGACGAGCTGCGCGACGTCTCCCGTCGCGCGGAGCACACCGAATTGCTGGCCGCGGTGGACGTTTCCGGGCAACCGCTCGGCTCCGTCGCGGTGGTGCGCCCGGGCACGAAGTACGCGGAGATCTCGCGGCCGGGTGAGCTGGAGTTCCGCATGCTGGCGGTCGCGAGCGCGGCGCAGGGCCGCGGAATCGGCGAGGCCCTGACGCGTGCGGTGCTGGGGCGCGGGCGTGAGCTGGGTGCGGGCCGGGTCGTGCTGTGCAGCCTCGACAGCATGCGGACCGCGCACCGGCTGTACGAGCGCATCGGCTTCCACCGGCTCCCGGAACGGGACTGGCAGCCGTTCCCGGACGTCACCCTGATCGCGTACGGCTACGACCTCTAGCGGGTTTTCGTCTCGTGCGGACCGGTTGCCGTTCATTGGCGACAGCGCCGTTTCCTGCGTGGTGTCGGTGTTCCGGCAGATAGCCGAATCCCGCGTTCGTCAGCTGATGGCGATGCCGACGACCTGGGTTCGCCCTCCATCGGCGACGGTTGGCTGGCGCTCGTCGTCCAGAGGCGACGGCTGATCAGCGTTCGCCACATGGCGGCGAACGGCTGGCCGCTGTTGCCGTTTGGTGGCGACGGGCCGGTTGTCGTCGGGCGGGGGAGCCTGTCAGCCGTCCAGGACGACGGCGACGATGCCGGCGAAGTGGGCCAGGCGGGCGACCTCAGCGGCGCGGAAGTTCGGGCCACCCGGGCGGGCTACGAGCAGGGCCTTGCCGGGCTTGCCGAGCGGCGTGGCCGCCAGTTCGGTGCCGAGTTCCTTCCAGGTCTCCGGGATCCAGTCCTCTTCGCCGTCCAGCACGGTGGCGCGTTCCAGCGGCAGCCACGGCAGGTCGGTGAACGGGTTCTCCGGCGCGGCGCTCGACGAGGCTAGACGGCGGGTGCCCGACTCGGCGTGCTCGACGACCACGGCCCAGCCCGCGCGGATGATCTTCGGCACGCCCTCGGCCAGCAGGTCGAGGCCGGACTTGGGCTGGGCGGCGATCTCCTCGACCAGTTCGAGCTCGCGATGCGTGTCGAGGACTCCCGCGTACGGGCGCACGGCGTCCACCTCGACGCCTTCGATGCTCTCGGCCGCCGTGATGAGCGCGTCCGGCAGACGCCCGGACGGCAGCTCCACCACGAGGTCGTCGATGGCGACGCCGCCGCCGCGCTCCACGACGTCGACGCTGAGGATGTCGGCGCCGACCGTGCCGAGCGCGGTCGCGACGGCGCCGAGGGTGCCTGGTGAGTCCGGAAGCTGGACCCGGAGCAGGAACGACACCACGCGCCCCTCTCGCCTCAGGCGTTCCAGCCTTGCCGTGGAACGCGCGTGCCGGCCGCCGATTGTGACAGACCGGGCAGTGGATGTGGACCGCTGTCCGGCGAGCGGGACACCAGCGGGGCGCCCTCGCCCCGGGCCCGCCCGGCGATAACCCGGTCGAGCTCGCCGACGCCGTCACCATAGACTTGCAGCTTCCGACCGCACCCGCACAGCACAACCCGGGAGTCACCCGCGTGCCCAACATTTCCCGAGACGAGGTCGCGCACCTCGCCAAGCTGGCCAGGCTGGCCGTGACCGACGACGAGCTGGACGTCTTCGCGGGCCAGCTCGACCAGATCCTGGACTCGGTGGCGAAGGTGAGCGAGGTCGCCGCGCAGGATGTCCCGCCGACTTCGCACGCCGTGCCGCTGACCAACGTCTTCCGTGACGACGTGGTCCAGCCCTGCCTCACGCAGCAGCAGGCGCTGGCCGGCGCGCCGGCCGCCGAGGAGGGCCGGTTCCGGGTGCCGCGGATTCTGGGAGAAGAGCAGTGAGCGAACTCGTCAAGCTGACCGCCGCCGAGCTGGCGGCGAAGATCCACGCGCGCGAGGTGTCCGCCGTCGAGGTCGCCCAGGCGCACCTGGACCGGATCGCCGAGGTGGACGAGCACGTCCACGCGTTCCTGCACGTCGACACCGAGGGCGCGCTGGGCGCGGCCAAGAACGTCGACGAGCAGCTGGCCGCCGGCGAGCAGCCCGCGTCGCCGCTGGCGGGCGTGCCGCTGGCGCTGAAGGACGTCCTCACCACGAAGGGCATCCCCACCACTGTCGGCTCGCGCACGCTCGAAGGCTGGCTGCCGCCGTACGACGCGACGGTCACGCGCAGGCTGCGCGAAGCCGGCGTCGTCATCCTCGGCAAGACGAACATGGACGAGTTCGCGATGGGCTCGTCCACGGAGAACTCGGCCTTCGGCCCGACGCACAACCCGTGGGACCACGCGCGCATCCCGGGCGGCTCCGGCGGCGGCTCGTCCGCGTCGATCGCCGCGTTCGAGGCCGCGCTGGCCATCGGCACCGACACCGGCGGCTCGATCCGCCAGCCCGGCGCCGTCACCGGCACTGTCGGCGTGAAGCCGACGTACGGCGGCGTCTCGCGTTACGGCCTCGTCGCCTTCTCGTCGTCGCTCGACCAGGCCGGCCCGTGCGCGCGCACGGTGCTGGACGCCGCGCTGCTGCACGAGGTCATCGCCGGCTACGACCCGATGGACTCGACGTCCATCAACGCCCCGGTTCCGCCCGTCGTCGCGGCTGCGCGCGAGGGGGCCAACGGCGACCTGACGGGCGTCCGCGTCGGCGTGGTCAAGGAGTTCGGCGGCGACGGCTACCAGAGCGGCGTCCTGCGGTCGTTCCAGGCCGCGGTCGAGCAGCTGCGCGCGCTCGGCGCCGAGGTCGTCGAGGTTTCGTGTCCGCACTTCACCTACGCACTGCCCGCGTACTACCTGATCGCGCCCAGTGAGGCGTCGTCGAACCTGGCCCGGTTCGACGCCATGCGCTACGGCCTGCGCGTTGCCGACGACGGTTCGCACAGCGCCGAGGAGGTCATGTCGCTGACGCGCGAGAAGGGCTTCGGCGCCGAGGTCAAGCGCCGGATCATGCTGGGCACCTATGCGCTGTCGTCGGGTTACTACGACGCCTACTACGGCTCCGCGCAGAAGGTCCGCACGCTCATCACGCAGGACTTCGCGGCCGCCTTCGAGCAGGTGGACGTGCTCGTCTCGCCGACCACGCCGACCACGGCGTTCAAGATCGGCGAGCGCGTGGACGACCCGATGGCGATGTACCTCGCCGACCTGTGCACCATCCCGTCGAACCTCGCGGGCAACGCCGCCATGAGCGTCCCGAGTGGACTGTCCGACGAGGACGGCCTGCCGGTCGGCCTGCAGATCATGGCCCCGGCGCTCGCCGACGACCGGCTTTACCGCGTCGGCGCCGCCTACGAGGCCGCACGCGACGCCGCCGCCGGCGGGTCGCTCGTGCACCAGGTCCCGGAGCTGGGAGGAACGAAGTGACTGCCGTGGCCGAGTTGATGGACTACGCCGACGTCGTCGAGCGGTTCGACCCGGTGCTCGGGCTCGAGGTCCACGTGGAGCTCAGCACGAACACGAAGATGTTCTGCGGCTGCGTCAACGAGTTCGGCGGCGAGCCGAACACGAAGACCTGCCCGACCTGCCTCGGCCTGCCCGGCTCGCTGCCGGTCGTGAACGGCAAGGGCGTGGAGAGCGCGATCCGCATCGGCCTCGCGCTCAACTGCGAGATCGCCGAGTGGTGCCGGTTCGCCCGGAAGAACTACTTCTACCCGGACCAGCCGAAGAACTTCCAGACCTCCCAGTACGACGAGCCGATCGCCTTCAACGGCTACCTCGACGTCACGCTGGACGACGGCGAGGTCGTGCGCGTGGAGATCGAGCGCGCGCACATGGAGGAGGACACCGGCAAGTCGCTGCACGTGGGTGGCGCGACCGGCCGGATCCACGGCGCGGACTATTCGCTGCTGGACTACAACCGCGCGGGCGTGCCGCTGATCGAGATCGTCACCAAGCCGATCGAGGGCACCGGCGCGCGGGCGCCCGAGGTCGCGCGGGCGTACGTCAGCGCGCTGCGGGACCTGCTGAGCGCGCTCGACGTGTCCGACGTCCGGATGGACCAGGGCTCGCTCCGCTGCGACGCGAACGTGTCGCTGATGGCCAAGGACGCCACCGAGTTCGGCACGCGGACCGAGACGAAAAACGTCAACTCGCTGCGCAGCGTCGAGCGCGCGGTGCGGTACGAGATGACGCGCCAGGCGGCCATCCTCGCCGGCGGCGGCTCGATCCGGCAGGAGACGCGGCACTTCCAGGAGGCGGACGGCACCACGTCCGGCGGGCGCATCAAGGAGACCGCGGAGGACTACCGGTACTTCCCGGAGCCCGACCTGGTGCCGATCGCCCCGTCGCGCGAATGGGTCGAGCAGCTGCGCGCGACGCTGCCGGAGATGCCGTCCGAGCGGCGCAAGCGCATCCAGACCGAGTGGAGCCTGTCCGACGAGGCGCTGCGCGACCTGCTGAACGTGGGCGCCGTCGACCTCGTCGCGGCCACGGTCGAAGCCGGCGCGTCGCCGGACGAGGCCCGCGGCTGGTGGGTGAACACGCTCGCCCAGGAGGCCAACTCGCGTGAGGTGGAGCTGGCCGAACTGGCGATCACGCCGGCGCAGGTGGCCGAGGTCGTCGGGCTGGTGTCCTCCGGCGAGCTGACGAACAAGCTCGCCAAGGAGGTCGTCCAGGGCGTCCTCGCGGGTGAGGGCTCGCCGCGTGAGGTCGTGGAGAAGCGTGGGCTGAAGGTCGTCTCCGACGACTCCGCACTGCTCGTTGCCGTGGACGAGGCGCTGGCCGCGCAACCGGACATCGCGGAGAAGATCCGCGGCGGCAAGGTCGCGGCCGCGGGCGCGATCGTCGGCGCGGTCATGAAGGCGACCAAGGGCCAGGCCGACGCCAAGCGCGTCCGCGAGCTGATCATCGAGCGCGTCGGTTCCTGAGTGTCGTTCTCCGTCAAACGTGTCACCTGGCGCGAGTGGCTCGGTCTGGGGGCCGGGCTGCTCGCGTTGGGATCGCTCTTCTTGCCGTGGACGACGCTGACCGCGGACGCTGCCGCACCGGACGTGCGCGACGCCTTCGCGTCGCTTCCCCACGGCGACGTCGTGCGGTCGGCGTGGAACTCGGATTTCTTCTCGTGGTTTCCGCCGTTCGTGCTGCTGCTCGCGGGCGTGGCGGTGGTGCTCTTCGGGCAGGTGACGAAGGCGCGGACCAGCGGGCTGCCGCACCTGTGGCTCGTCGCAGGCCTCGGGACACTGCTGCTGATGATCATCGGCTGGACCACGCTCGCCTGGATCTTCGACAGCGACCAGCGCGCCTTCCTGCAGACGGCCGGTATCGCGATCAACGCCGGGATCGGGCGATACCTCGGGATGCTCTTCGCGGTGGTCTCGGTGGTGACGGCTTTCCTGGACATCCGCGCTGCCCGCGCCGAAGCCCGAGCGCCGCGCCCTCGTCGTTCCTGAGCGGCGACGGTTCCGCGGTTCTTCGTCGGGGAGCCGTCGCCGATTGTTGTCGCCCTTGATCGGCGATGCTCGGACTTGCCGTTGGTCGGCGACGTCCGGGCCGCGGCCGATCGGTGAGGTCTGGAGAATCGTCGGCAGCTGGCAACAGCGCAGGTGCCCGGTCCCGTCGATCGTCGGGGCGGAGCTGCCGGCGTCAAGCGATCCGGCGCCTGACCAGGCAATCGCCGCTGACGGACGACCAGCTCAGTCCTTGCCCTGCCCGCCGTTGGTCTGGCTGATGGTGATGAGCACCACGCGGTCGTCGCTGGAGACGGGTTTGCCGCCGTCCTTGTTGGCGGTGCCCGCGACGGCCACCTGGGGGTTGATCATGCCCATGCCGGCGAGGCGGCCGTACGTGGTGGGGGGCTTGCCCTTGCCGTCGAGGCTGATGGTGGGCTTGCCGGTGACGGCGCCGTCCGCGTTGACCGGCAGGTTCTGCAGGCCGCCGGAGGAGGCGACGGCCAGGATGCCGTTCGCGTCGATGAAGTCCGCGCAGCCCGCGACGCCCGGCTTGTCGGGCCACGTCCACGCGGGCACCGTGAGCTGCTGGCCCGCCTGGACGCGGTAGACGGCGTCCGCGCTGCCCGGCTGGTCGGTGACCCACAGGCGCTTGCCGTCAGCCGAACCGCAGATGCCTCCGGGGGAGTGGAGGCCGGAGGCGAACACCGCGGAGCCCGGCGCCGGGTTGTCCGCGGCGGGGTTGCCGGAGGTGTCGATCCGCAGGATCTTGCCCGCGAGCGACTTCGCGTCGGCGGCCGCGGACGGGTTGCCGGCGTCGCCGGTCGCGACGAGAAGCGCGCCATGGCCGTCGCTGGCCAACGCGCCGCGGTTGCCTGTCGCGCCCTTCGGGATGCCGGTGAGTACGGCCTTCGCTGGCTGGCCCTTCGCGAAGCGCACAACGCGGTTGTCCGTGGCCGTCGTGACGTACGCGAACACGAGCTGGTCCTCGACGTAACTGGGCGAAAGCGCCAGCCCGGTCAGACCGCCGTCGCCGGTGGCCTGGACGTCGAGCTGCTCGAACGTCGTCGCGTCGTGGCCGGCGGTGGCGAGCAGGACGCGGCCGGATTTCCGCTCGCCGGCGAGGGCGCTGGGCGTGGTGCCGTCGCCGGGCAGCCCGGCCACGGCCGCGACCGTGTCCAGGCAGGTGGCGATCACAGCCTTGTCGAAGTCCTTGCAGCCCTGCGGCGGCGGGACCGGCGTCGGCGACTGCTGGGACCCGCCCGGATTACTGGGGCCGGCACCGGAATCGCCGCCGGGGCCTTGGACCTGTGGGGGCGATTCGGGGCTGGGGACGGGCGCGGGGCTGAACGTCTGGCCCGCGGCGGTGTTGTCGAACCGGGCGCAGCCGGAAAGCAGGAGACCGCCGCAGGCCAGCAGGGCCAGCGGCGAGGACCACCGGTACCGGGTACGCACGGTGACCCAGCCTAGGTGGCGCCGCGTGAGCCACGGGTAAGTGGTTACCGTGGTGATCATGACCGTAACCGTGCTGGTCCCCGATGACGAGGGCGTCGCCGCGCTCTCGGAGGTCCCGCTCGTGCAGGCCGTGCGCTACCAATGGGGCGATCCGGTACCGACGGAGGCCGCGAAGGCGGAGGTGCTCATCCCCGGCCGTCACCCCGCGGGCGACGAATTGTGGCGCGAACTGCCGAATCTCCGGCTGATCCAGCTGCTGACCGCGGGCGCCGACGACTGGATCGGCAAAGTCCCCGAAGGCGTTCTGCTCTCGACGTGCCGTGGCGCGCACGGCGGCAGCATGGCCGAATGGGTCGTCGCCGTGCTGCTGTCGATGTACCGGCAGCTGGATGTGTTCGCGGAGGCGCACCGGCAAACGCGCTGGACGCGCTTGTCGGCCGACACGTTGCAGGGCAAGCACGTGCTCATCGTCGGCGCCGGCGATCTCGGCCGGCAGCTGCGCCGGCGGCTCGAACCGTTCGACGCGCGCTGCACCATGGTCGGCATGTCCGCGCGCGACGGGGTACACGGCGTCCAGGAACTGCCTGAACTGTTGCCGGCGCACGATGTCGTGGTGCTGATGGTCCCCCTCACGTCCCGCACGCGCGGCATGGTCGACGCCGAGTTCCTGGCCGCGATGCGGGACGGCGCGGTACTGGTCAACGCCGCGCGCGGCCCCGTCGTGGTCACCGACGCGCTGGTCGCCGAGCTGACTGCGGGACGCCTGCGCGCCGCACTCGACGTCACCGACCCCGAACCGCTGCCGCCGGGCCACCCCCTGTGGACGGCGCAGGGCCTGCTGCTGACACCCCACATCGGCGGGACGGTGAGCGGTGGCCGTAGCCGCTCGTACGCCGTCGCCGCGGCCGAGATCGCTCGGTATGCCGGGGGCGAGTTGCCGGACAACCTGGTGCACGGGGAGTACTGACTTCGCCGTTGACCTCGGGATGAGGTGAGGGGAGACGCTGGACTCCGCGACGAGACCGGGCGAACGCTGGACTTCGCGACGATGTCCCGGGCGAACGCTGGACTTCGCGATGAGGTCAGGGGAGACCCCACACCTTGCGATGAGGTCAGGAGAGAGGCGAGCCAGTCCAGCGCCCGCACCTGTTGGTCCGGTGCCCGCTCAGCGTGGGCCGGTTCCGGGAGCGGTGTGGGCCGGTTCTGGCGAAAGGGCCTAACCGGTCCGGTGCTCGCGGCGTGGGGCCGGTGCCCGCGAGCTGCGGGCCGGTACGCGCGGGCGATGTGGACCGGTGCGCGTGCGTCTGGCCCGGTTCCGGCTACAGGCGTGGGCTGGTTCCTGGAAGGAGCGAATCGGTCCGGTGCCTGGGGCGTGGATCCAGCGCGGGCGTGGTGAGTCGGGTGCCCCGTGCGGTGCGGGCCGCCTCCGGGCATCGGTGTGGGCCGGTTCCGGCGAAAGGGCCGAGCCGGTCTGGTGCCTGCGGCGTGGAACCTGCGCCCGACCGCTGTGGGTCCTGCGCCCGTGAGCTGTGGAGCCCAGCGTGGGCGCTCTGGCTCGGTGCCTGCGCGACGTCGACCGGTTCCGGGCAGCGGTGTGGGCCGGTTCCGACGAAAGGGGCCCTGACCTCGGCGTGCTCGCTCGCGGCGGGGCGCGTCATCGCCTAGCCTTCGCGCGTGACCAGTCAAGGGGATGACTACCAGACCAGTCTGCTGTCCGGCGTGGAGGATTCCAGCGGCGACGCCACCGACGAGCCGCGCCAGGCCGGGCTTGGCCTGGGCCTGCTGGTCCTGAGGCTCGGGCTGGGCGTGATCATGGGCGCGCACGGGCTGCAGCACCTGTTCGGCGCGTTCGGCGGGCCCGGGGTCGGCGGCTTCGCGCACGTGCTGGAGATGTTCGGCTACCACAAACAGACCACGCTGCTTTCGTGGATCACCGGGGTCACCGAGGTGGCGGGCGGGGCGCTGGTGCTCGTCGGCCTGTTCACGCCGCTCGCGGCCGCCGGGCTGCTCGGCGTGGCGGCCAACGTGGTCTACGCGAAGTTCCACGGCGGCTTCTTCGTGGGCGACGGCAAGGGGTTCGAGTTCGAGCTGCTGCTCGGCCTCGTCGCGCTGGCGCTGGTCTTCACCGGCGCCGGCCGAATCTCGTTGGAGCGGAACACTCCGTGGCGGAAACGGCCGTTGCCACTGGGGCTCGTTTCGCTGCTTCTCGCCGCGGCGGCGTCCGTCGTGGTCATCGTCCTGACTCGCTGAAGACGAACGAAAGGGCCGTTCACCACGGGTGGCGAACGGCCCTTTCGCGGCAAACGCGCTCAGGTCACTTGTTCGGGTCGCGCACCGCGCCCGTGTCCGCGGAGGTGGCCATCCGGGCGTACGCGCGCAGCGCCGCCGTGATCGGGCGCTGGCGGTCCTTCGGCTGCCACGGCCGTTCGGAGACTTCCATCTTCGACCTGCGCTCAGCCAGGATCTCCGGCTCGACCAGGAGTTCCAGGCGGCGTTCGTGGATGTCGAGGACGATCTGGTCGCCGTTTTCGACCAACGCGATCAGGCCGCCCGCGGCCGCCTCCGGGGAGATGTGGCCGACGGAGATGCCCGAGGAGCCGCCGGAGAACCGGCCGTCGGTGATCAGCGCGCACTTCTTGCCGAGGCCCGAGCCCTTGAGGAACGCCGTCGGGTGCAGCATCTCCTGCATGCCGGGGCCGCCGGCGGGACCCTCGTACCGGATCACCAGCACCTCGCCGGGCTGGATCTCCTTCTTGAGGATCGCCGAAACGGCCTCTTCCTGGCTTTCCAGCACCCGCGCCGGCCCCTGGAAGTGCCAGAGGTCCTCGTCGATGCCCGCGGCCTTGATCACCGCGCCGTTCTCGGCGAGGTTGCCGCGCAGGATGGCCAGGCCGCCGTCCTTGGTGTACGCGTGCTCGACGTCGCGGATGCAGCCGCCCGCGGCGTCGGTGTCCAGCGAAGACCAGCGGTTCTCCGTGGAGAACGCCTTGGTGGTCCGCACGCCGCCGGGTGCCGCGTGGAACAGCTCCAGCGCCTTCTCCGACGGGGACTCGGCGCGAACGTCCCACTCGTTCAGCCACGAGTCGATGTCGGGGGAGTGCACCGAGTGGACGCCGGTGTTCAGCAGCCCGCCGCGGTGCAGCTCGCCGAGGATGGCCGGAATTCCGCCCGCACGGTGCACGTCCTCCATGTGGTAATCGGAGTTCGGCGCCACCTTCGACAGGCACGGCACGCGGCGGCCGATCTCGTCGATCTCGCTGATGGTGAAGTCGACCTCGCCCTCCTGGGCGGCCGCGAGGATGTGCAGGACGGTGTTGGTCGAGCCGCCCATCGCCATGTCCAGCGCCATCGCGTTCTCGAACGCCGCCTTGGTGGCGATCGAGCGCGGTAAAACCGACTCGTCGCCTGGACCTTCGGACACGTACCAGCGCTTGCACAGCTCGACCACGGTACGGCCGGCGCCGGCGAACAGGTCGCGCCGCGCGGCGTGCGTGGCCAGCGTGGAACCGTTGCCCGGCAACGAAAGGCCGAGCGCCTCGGTGAGGCAGTTCATCGAGTTCGCGGTGAACATGCCGGAGCAGGAGCCGCAAGTCGGGCAGGCCGAGCGCTCGACCTCCGCAAGGCCGTCCTCGTCCACCTCGCTGTTCGCGGACGCGGAGATGGCGGTGATCAGGTCGGTCGGCGCCTGCGCGACCCCGCCGACGACCACGGCCTTGCCCGCCTCCATCGGCCCGCCGGAGACGAACACGGTCGGGATGTTCAGCCGCATGGCGGCGTTCAGCATGCCCGGCGTGATCTTGTCGCAGTTGGAGATGCACACCAGCGCGTCGGCCTGGTGCGCGTTGACCATGTACTCCACGGAGTCCGCGATGATCTCGCGCGAGGGCAGCGAGTAGAGCATGCCGGAGTGGCCCATCGCGATGCCGTCGTCGACGGCGATCGTGTGGAACTCGCGGGCGATGCCGCCCGCCTCCTTGACCGCCTCCGCGACGATCTCGCCGAGGTCCTTGAGGTGCACATGGCCCGGCACGAACTGCGTGTAGGAGTTCGCGATGGCGACGATCGGCTTGCCGAAGTCGCTGTCGGTCATCCCGGTCGCGCGCCACAGCGAGCGCGCGCCCGCCGCGTTGCGGCCGTGGGTGGTGGTCCGGGAACGGAGGTGCGGCACGGCATTCTCCCAGGTCAGAAGGCTGGTCCAGGCGGGGTCATGAGACCGCCCCGCAAACTGGTCCTACCAATTCTACTCACCCGGTTTGGCCTCGGACCCGGTGGTCTCCGCGGGAGCGGTTTCGGCCGCGGGCTCGGAAGCGGGCTCCGGAGTGGTCCCGGCCTCCGCTCCGTCGGACTTCCCGGTCTTGACGTCGTCGTCGCCCAGCTGCCCGCTCGGGTCCTTGACCACGCCCTCGCTGACCAGCGCGAGCACGGGCAGGTGCCGCGTCCGCACGGTGGGCAGCGAGATCTGCGTGTCGTCCCGCAGCACGGCGCGGACTCGAGACTTGCCGGTGATGGCCAGCCCCTTGAGCGACGACCACGGCAGCTCGCGGTGGCCGAACACGGTCCGCACGGCGAGGCCCTGCTTGGTCGCGACGGTCCGCCACCGCGCGACGAACACGAACAACCCGATCGGGAAGACGTACAGCCACTGCAGTCCGCCGATCTCGCCCAGTGCGATCGGTGTCACACAGACGGTCAGGAGCCCGATCGCCAGGTAGGCCGTGCTGGGGATCTTGAAGACGGCCTTGCGGCCCTCGTCCACGCTCTGGTCCTGCTCTTTTCCGTCCACGGGAGAATGGTGCACCGGCGCTCGCGCGGGCCTGCGCGGGGGTCCGCGGGGACAGTACTGGCCGTCCAGCATGCGGAATCGCCGTCCCGCAGAGTTGACACTCGCGCGAGGGCCGGTCTAACGTCAGCGCCGTGACAACGCACACCGGCCTCGTACTTCCCAAGCGCGTCGACGCTTAGGAAGAGTCCGCTGCGTCGACGCGCGACCCTCGTGCGACCTTATGGTCGGCGGGGGTTTTTTGTTGCGTGAAACCGGTTTCCGACCGGTGTACGGCCCCAGGTAAACCCGAACGAGTGACACCGAGAACCCACGAGGCAGAACCGATGACCAGTGCCACGTCGCGCAGCGACGCGAAGCCCGGGCCCAGCACGCCCGGTGTCCCAGGAGCACGTCCGAAGCCGGCGCCGCCGGCGGGAACCCCGGTAAGGGTCACGGGCGCCCAGTCGCTCGTGCGCTCGCTCGAGGCGGTCGGCGCCGAGATCGTCTTCGGCATCCCCGGCGGAACGATCCTCCCCGCGTACGACCCGTTGCTCGATTCCACGAAGGTCCGCCACATCCTCGTCCGGCACGAGCAGGGCGCCGGGCACGCCGCCACCGGCTACGCCCAGGCGACCGGCAAGGTCGGCGTCTGCATGGCGACGTCGGGCCCCGGCGCCACCAACCTGGTCACCCCGCTGGCCGACGCGAACATGGACTCGGTCCCGATCGTCGCCATCACGGGGCAGCAGAGCCGTTCGCTGATCGGCACGGACGCGTTCCAGGAAGCCGACATCTGCGGCATCACCATGCCGATCACCAAGCACAACTTCCTCGTCACCGACCCGGCGGAGATCCCGCGGGCCATCGCCGAGGCGTTCCACCTGGCGTCGACGGGCCGGCCCGGCCCGGTGCTGGTGGACATCCCCAAGGACGTGCTCCAGGAGATGACCTCGTTCTCCTGGCCCACGGAGCTGCGGTTGCCGGGTTACCGCCCGACGCTGCGGCCGCACGGCAAGCAGGTCCGCGAAGCGGCGAAGCTGATCGCGCAGGCCCACCGGCCGGTGCTGTACGTCGGCGGCGGCGTGATCAAGGCGGAGGCCTCCGAGCAGCTGCTGGAGCTGGCCGAGCTGACCGGCATCCCGGTCGCGACCACGCTGATGGCGCGCGGCGCGTTCCCGGACTCGCACCGTCAGCACGTCGGCATGCCCGGCATGCACGGCGCGGTCGCGGCCGTCGCTTCGATGCAGCGGGCCGACCTGCTGATCGCGCTCGGCGCCCGCTTCGACGACCGCGTCACCGGGCAGCTCTCGTCGTTCGCGCCCGAGGCGAAGGTCGTCCACGCCGACATCGACCCGGCGGAGATCTCCAAGAACCGCAAGGCCGACGTGCCGATCGTGGGCGACTGCAAGGAGATCATCGGCGAGCTGATCACCGCGGTGCAGGCCGAGTTCGACGCCGGCCACCGGCCCGACCTCGCCGACTGGTGGACGCAGGTCGAGTCGTGGCGGGCCGACTACCCGGCCGGCTACGAGTGGCCCGACGACGGCTCGCTGTCGCCGCAGTACGTCATCGAGCGGATCGGCGAGCTGGTCGGCCCGGACGCGGTGTTCGCCGCGGGCGTCGGCCAGCACCAGATGTGGGCCGCGCAGTTCATCAAGTATGAGAACCCGCGCACCTGGATCAACTCCGGCGGCCTCGGCACCATGGGCTACGCCGTCCCGGCCGCGATGGGCGCGCAGTTCGGCCTGCCCGGCACGCCGGTGTGGGCGATCGACGGCGACGGCTGTTTCCAGATGACCAACCAGGAACTGGCCACCTGCGCCATCGAGGGCGCGCCGATCAAGGTGGCCGTGATCAACAACGGCAACCTCGGCATGGTCCGGCAGTGGCAGAACCTGTTCTATTCCGAGCGGTACTCGAACACCGACCTCGGCACGCACAAGCACCGCATCCCGGACTTCACGCTGCTGGCCGAGGCGCTCGGCTGCGCCGGCCTGCGCTGCGAGGCCAAGGAGGACGTCGACGCCACCATCCGCCGCGCGATGGAGATCAACGACCGTCCCGTCGTGATCGACTTCGTCGTGGGGAAGGATGCCCAGGTGTGGCCGATGGTGGCCGCGGGCACCGGGAACGACGAGATCATGTCGGTCCGCGGGATCCGGCCGCTGTTCGACGACGACGACGTTTCGCAGGAAGTGGCCGAGGCCGCCACCGCCGCGGAAGGAGAAGACCGATGACCGTCCACACGCTCAGCGTGCTGGTCGAGAACAAGCCCGGTGTGCTCGCCCGGGTCTCCGGACTGTTCTCCCGCCGCGGCTTCAACATCGAGTCCCTCGCCGTCGGGCCCACGGAGAACCCCGAGGTGTCCCGCATGACGATCGTGGTCGCCGTTGAAGAGCTACCGCTCGAACAGGTGACCAAGCAGCTCAACAAGCTGGTGAACGTGATCAAGATCGTGGAGCTGGAGCAGTCCACGGCGGTGCAGCGCGAACTGCTGCTCGTGAAGGTCCGGGCCGACAACACCGTGCGCAGCCAGGTGCTCGAGACCGTCCAGCTCTTCCGTGCCAAGGTGGTGGACGTGTCGCCGGAGGCGCTCACGGTCGAGGCGACCGGGACCTCGGACAAGATCGGCGCGCTGCTGCGGATGCTCGAGCCCTACGGCATCCGGGAGCTCGTGCAGTCCGGGATGGTCGCGGTCGGGCGCGGGGCCCGCTCGATCACCGCCACCTCGCCCCGCTGACCAGTATTACCTGGGGGTTTGGACCCCCGAAGACGTTCAGCAGTCAGGAAAGGAAGTAGTACCCCCCATGGCAGTGGAAATCTTCTACGACGACGACGCCGACCTCTCGATCATCCAGGGTCGCAAGGTCGCCGTGATCGGCTACGGCAGCCAGGGCCACGCCCACTCGCTGAGCCTGCGCGACTCCGGCGTCGACGTCCGCATCGGCCTGCAGGAGGGTTCCAAGTCCCGGGCGAAAGCCGAGGAGCAGGGGCTGCGGGTGCTCTCGGTCGCCGAGGCGTCCGCCGAGGCGGACGTGATCATGATCCTCGCGCCGGACACCAAGCAGCGCTACATCTACGAAGAGCACATCGCGCCGAACCTGAAGGACGGCGACGCGATCTTCTTCGGCCACGGCTTCAACATCCGCTACGACCTGATCAAGCCGCCGGGCAACGTGGACGTCGCCATGGTCGCGCCGAAGGGCCCGGGCCACCTGGTCCGCCGCCAGTTCGTCGACGGCAAGGGCGTGCCCTGCCTGATCGCGGTCGAGCAGGACGCCACGGGCGGCGCGCAGGCGCTCGCGCTCTCCTACGCCGCGGCCATCGGCGGCGCGCGGGCGGGCGTCATCAAGACGACCTTCACCGAGGAGACCGAGACCGACCTCTTCGGCGAGCAGGCCGTGCTCTGCGGTGGCGCTTCCGCGCTGGTGCAGACCGGTTTCGAGGTGCTCACCGAGGCGGGCTACGCCCCGGAGATCGCCTACTTCGAGGTGCTGCACGAGCTCAAGCTGATCGTCGACCTCATGTACGAGGGCGGCATCGCGCGCCAGCGCTACTCCATCTCCGACACGGCCGAGTACGGCGACCTCACCCGCGGCCCGCGCGTGATCTCGCCCGCGGTCAAGCAGGAGATGAAGAAGATCCTGGGCGAGATCCAGGACGGCACCTTCGCCCGCGAGTGGGTGGCCGAGGACGAGGCCGGCCGGCCGAACTTCACCAAGCTCGAGGAGCAGGGCAACCAGCACCCGATCGAGGCGACCGGCAAGAAGCTGCGCGACCTGATGTCGTGGGTGGACCGGCCGATCACCGAGACCGCCTGACGTTTCACGGCGGTCCCGGCCCCGCGGCGGTTCCGATCGCCGGGGTCCCGGTCGCGAACGGCCCCCTCGCCCGGCCGGGTGAGGGGGCCGTTCGGCGTCCGCGTGGCCGTCCCTTGTGGCCGGTGACCGGGTGGTTACCCTTGCGCTCATGAGTGATCAGCCGGTCGATGACAAGGCGCACATCCGGCACGAGCTGGACCTGACCGCCGCCGAGTGGATCCCGGGCGAGCAGGAAGGCGTCACGCTCGAGAACCGCCTCGAAGTCGCCTTCGTGCCGCACACCGATGGCGTCACCTATGTGGCCTTGAGGCACTCGATCGAGCCGGACGGGCTCAAGATGGTGTTCACGCCTTCGGAATGGGACGCGTTCGTGAAGGGCGTCGAGGACGGCGAGTTCGACCTGCCTGGGGATCTCCCGAAATAGCCGCTGACCGGGGGATCTCCGGTAGTCGCCACTGATCGGCGACGCGGTTGCCGCCCCGGGCGGCGTCGGCTGCGTCGCCGGGCCGCGGCGTGGTCAGGCCGCGTGGACCGGCTGCGTGGGCTGGCTGCATGGCCAGGCCGGGTGTTGCGGTCGTGTGGTCAGGCTGCGTGTTCGGGATGGATGGTCAGACCATCTGGTCAGGCCGTCTGGTCGCCCAGGCTCGCGAACAGTTCCGGCAGCCGTCCGGCGGTCGCGGCCAGCCCGAGGTGATCGCCGTAGTCGCGGGACTCGACGATCAGGCCGTCGCGGACCCGCACTACGAAGATGTTGTTGATGCGCAACGGTTTCCCGCCGAGTTCACCCTCATAGGCGAACTCGCCGATGATCACCTCCGGATCCGTTGACTGGTACGTCACGAGGTCGGTCGCCTGCATCCGGATCCCCAGCTCGCCGGCCGAGGCGAAGTGGGCCCGCAGGTCGTCGCGGGTTTTCAGGAGCGGGGCGTTCGGCAGGAACGGGTGGCGGACGTCGGTCTGCTCGGCGTAGAGGTCCGGGAGCTCGGCCCAGCTGGCGTCCGAGACGCCGAAACAGAGCCGTTGGAACACGCCGAGCGGGCTCTTGCGGTCGGCCAGTTCGGCGGGCCGGGGCGCGACAGGCCCCCGAACGTGTGCCGGTGCCTGCGCGTACGCGTCCACGACCGGTTCGATGCTGCCCCGGACGGCGGCCAGCTTGAGGTAGTCGTGGTAGTCGTGGCTGCGCACGATCAGCCCGTCGCGCGCGCGGATCACCAGGATGTTGGCGTTCTCGATGGTCCGCCCGGTTTTCAGCGACTCCACCGTGTTCTGGTATTCGGCGACGATCACCTCGGGAGCTGTCGTCTCGTGGACGACCACGTCGTGGGCCACCAGGCGCATCGTCGCCCCGATCCGACCGGTGAGCAGTTCGTGGATGGCTTGGCGCCCCTCCAGCTGCCGGGGCCGCGGCGGTGTCGTCGGATGCACGAGCACGGCGTCCTCGGCGTACAACGGCGAAAGCTCGTCGTAGCGGCCCTCGGCCAGGCCCTCGGTAAGCCGATGGAACAGGTCAGTCGGTGTGGTCACGAAGTCCTCCAGCAGGCAATGAAACGGAGTCGATAGTCCGTATGGTCCTCGACGATACGGACTACAGACTCCGCTTGTCCACTGGCTGCCCACGTCGGCCAGGGTTTGGCCGCTGGGCGGCTACGCCTCGGGCACGTGCTCCGGATCGGCCAGCCGTTGCAGCAGGGCCCGGGCTTCCGGCTGGTCACAGGCCTCGGCCCAGCCTTCGGGGGTGCTGTTCCACTGGCTGTCGCGGACGGTGAGGTCGGCGCCGGCCGTGACGAGTGTGGTGATGATGTCCAGCCGGCCGCCCTCCGCGGCGAGGTGCAGTGCCGTGATTCCGACGCCGTGCTCGGGACCGCCGAACGTGCCCACGCGGTTAACGTCGGCGCCCAGTTCGAGCAGCGTCCGCACGGCGACGAGCCGGTGCCGGGCGACGGCCCACGTCAGGGCGGTGCCGCGGTAGACGTCGGCGTCCAGGTCCGCGCCGCGGGCGGCGAGCGTCCGGATCGCGTCCACGCGGTTGTTGCGCGCGGCCCAGCTGAGGGCTTCGTCGCGGATCTCGGCCGGGTCGTCCGTGGGCTGCCAGAACGGGAAACCGCTGTGCGGGCGGTAGAACTGACGGTGCTCGCCCGCGCCCGGCGCGAGTGTCCCGTTCGGACGGAGGAGTTCGTCCAGCAGCGTGAGATCGCCGAGGCCGGCGGCGACCCGGAGGTTGCGAGGGGACCGGTCGCGCGCCGCCAGTTTTTCGGCCACCGCCCGGTTTCCCCAGAACAGCGCGACGATCAGGGGCGTCCCGCCGTCTCCTCGCGCGGAGACGTCCAGTGGCGCGCCGGCGTCGAGCAGCATCTCGGCGAGTAGCGGTTGCTTGCTGTACGCGGCCTGGTGCAGCGGCGTCCAGCCGTGCGCGTTGGCGCGCGACGGGTCGGCGCCGCGGTCGAGGAGCACGCGCGTGAGCCGTTCGTCGCCGGTGGCGCCGGCCATGCCGAGCAGGTCGTTGCCGTTGGTGCCGCGGGCGTGGACCAGCTGCGGGAACACGTCGAGCATCGCCGTCAGCCCGTTGACGTCACCCGCCTCGACCAGCCGGTACGCGCGGGCGAAGGGTTCGCCGTTTTCCGGCAACACCGCGACGTGCTCGCGCAACGCCCGCCACGAGCCGAAACCGTGCTCCCTCGCGACGACTGCCCGGGCGCCGTCGCGGGTGAGGGCCTGACCGTGGCGTTCGAACGCCACCTGCGCGCCGGTCGTGCCGTCCTCGGCGGACGCGAGCAGCCCGAGCGCGCGGTCGGCGTAGTAGCCGACGTCGGCGTGATAGGCGTGCTGCAGGTCTGGCCCGTTTTCGGCGACGCGTCGAACGTACGCCTGAAGCTTCGGCCAGCTCGGGAAACCGTGCTCGCGCGCGATGCGGAACTGCGCTTCGGACAGCTTCACGGCTTCGGCGCGCGCGAGTTCTTTCGCGCGTTTGCGCAACTGCTCCAGGCTGGGATTGGCGGGCAGCGTGCCCATGGTGCCTCCTTCCCTCGTCGCCCGTGGTCCGCCGGCACCGGGCAGGAAAGAAGGTGCGGAACAGGTGGTGCGGTGGAACGGGGGTGGGCTCGGCCCTTTCCGCGGACGGGACGCGGCCCTCACCGCGTCCCGCCACCCTACCGCGGGGGCCCGCGCTCGCCGCTCAGACGAGCAAGGCGGCGAGGTCGCGATAGGACCGCTGGTTCCGCGCCAGGACCTGGACGCAGACGTGGTCGGCGCCCGCGTCGAGGTGGGCCCGGATCCGGTCGGCGACCTGCTGTTCGCCGCGGAAGGCGACCAGCGCGTCGACGAGCCGGTCACTGCCGCCGCCGGTCAGGTCGTCGTCGGTGAAACCGAGCCGGCGGAGGTTCGACCGGTGATGCGGGGCGAGCTTCACGTACGTGCCGACGTGCTCCCGCGCCACCGCACGCGCCGTCTCGACGTCGCCGTCCAACACCACCGCCTGCTCGACAGCGAGGTACGCGCTTTTGCCGAGCCGTTCCCGGGCCAGCGCCGTGTGCTCCGGAGGGACGAAGTACGGGTGCGCCCCGTCGGCCTGCTCAGCCGCCAGTTCCAGCACCTTCGGGCCGAGCGCCGCGAGCACTCGGCGTGGCCGCGGCGTGGGCGGCGGCAGTCCGGGCAGCTCGGCCTGGTCCATGCCGGCCAGGTATTCGCGGATCGCCGCGAGCGGCTGCTGGCCGGGGAAGTGCCCGCCGAGGCCGACGACGAACCGGCCGGGATACGCCTCGCCGAGCGCCCGCGTCGCGGCCTCCGCCGTGATCGGCGCCCGCCGGTCGAACCGCGCGATCCCGGTCGCCACGGTCAGCTTCGCCGTGGCCGCCAGGATCAGCGCCGCCTGCGTGAACGCGTCCCGCCCGCCGTACTCGCCGAACCAGAGCGCGTCGAAGCCCAGCTCCTCCACCTCGGCGGCGGTTTCGCGCACGGCGCCGATCGGGACGCCGTCGAAGAACTGCCAGATTCCCACGCTCATCGCGTCACCTCGGCCAACGCCGGGGCCAGCTCCGCCAGATCGTCCACAATGGATTCGAACGGGCCGCCGGACGGGGTGACGAGCACGTGGTCCGCGCCGGCGTCGAGGAGTTCGCCCAGCCGTTTCGCGATCGTCTTCGCGTCGCCCCAGATGAGGTAGTCGTCGACGAAGCGGTCGCTGGGGCCGTTGATGTCGGCGTCGGTGAAGCCGAGCCGTTTCCAGCCCGCGATATACGCCTTGACGTTGTGTTCGTGCGAAAGCGCCACACTGCGGCGGACGCTCGCCCTGGCTTCCTCGCGGCTGCCGAGCAGCACCGTCTGCTGCGGGATCAGCAACTTGTCCGGCCCGAGGATTTCCCGCGCGTACGGCGTGTGCCCGATCGGCTGGGCGAACGGGTGCGCGCCGTCGGCGTGGTCGCGGGCCAGTGCCAGCATCTTGGGCCCGACGGCGGCCAGCACCCGGGGAAACGCCACCGGGGAAGGGTTTTCCGCCGCTATGGCGTCCATTTCGGACAGATAGTCCCGCATCCGGTCCAGTGGCCGGTACCGCTCGCCGAACTTCGCGGCCTGGAACGCGTGCCCGGCGCCGATGCCGAGCACGAACCGGCCGGGGTGCGCCCGGGCGAGCGTCGCCCCGCCCTTTTCGGCGGTCCGCCCCGGCCGCGACCAGATGTTGGCGATGCCGGTGCCGAGCACGACGTCCGGCACCGAGGCGAGCAGGTCGCCGAAGTGCGCGAACACCTCGCGCGTGCCGGGTCCCTCGCCGCTCCAGACCGAGCGGTAGCCGAGCGCGGCCAGCCGCCGGGTGGCCGCGCGTTCGACGTCCGGCGGTGGGGCCAGCGGCGCGCTCGGCAACCACGCGCCGATCGCGCCGAGCCGGGCCCGGGTGTCTTCGAGCAGGGTCATCTCGTTCCCTCCAGTAATCCGAGGCTGCCTCCGGTTAACATACGGAGGATGCCTCCGAATATCCACCGAGTAGCATTGGCCGGGCGATGACCGAAGTGAAACCGATGCGCGCGGACGCCCGCCGCAACTACGAGCGCCTCCTCGAGGAGGCGCAGCGAGCGTTCACCGAACACGGCGTCGACGCGTCGCTGGAGGACATCGCCCGCCGCGCCGGCGTCGGCATCGGCACGCTGTACCGGCATTTCCCGACCCGGGAAGCGCTGCTCGAGACGCTCCTGCGGGCCCGGTTCGACGGCCAGGCCGAGCGGGCGCGCGTGCTGCTCACCCACGACGAGCCGCTGAACGCCCTGCGCGACTGGCTGGTGGGCCTCGGCGACGCCACCGGCACGTTCCGCGGCTTGGTGGAGCTGACCGCCGACGCGCTCAATGACGAATCGTCGCGGCTGTACGCGTCCTGTCACGCGATGCGGGAAGCCGGTTCCCACCTAGTGGAACGCGCGAAGCAAGCCGGCGAACTCCGCGCGGACGTCACGCCGAACGAGCTGCTTTTGCTGGTGCACGCGGCATCCTGGGCCGGAGCGCACGTGCCGGGCGGTGAGGGCATGCAACGCTTGCTGACTCTTGTTTTCGAAGGATTGCGGCCGAGTTAACACCGTGAGAAGCCAGGGGGGCGGTCAGCGGGTTAAACTCCGCCCTGACCGGGGCACAACGACGTGCTGACACCGTTTGTCGACCCAAGCGTCCTGGAATGTGACCAGATAGTGGGAGCTGCATCGTGACCAAGCCCAGCAAACCCGTCGTCCTCATCGCGGAAAAGCTCGCGCCTTCCGTGCTGAGTGTGTTCGGTGACGAGGTAGAGGTCCGGCATGTGGACGGCACGGACCGTCCCGCGCTGTTCGAGGCGGTGAAGAGCGCCGACGCGCTCCTGGTCCGATCCGCCACGAAGGTCGACGCCGAGGTGCTCGGCCACACCACGCAGCTGAAGGTCGTCGCCCGCGCGGGCGTGGGCCTGGACAACGTCGAGGTCCCCGCCGCCACCGAGCGGGGCGTGCTGGTGGTCAACGCGCCGACGTCGAACATCGTCTCCGCCGCCGAGCACGCGGTCGCGCTGCTGCTCTCGGTCGCCCGGCGCGTGCCGGCCGCCGACCAGAGCCTGCGCGCGGGCGAGTGGAAGCGCAGCTCGTTCTCCGGCATCGAGCTGCAGGGCAAGACCGTCGGCGTGGTCGGCCTCGGCAAGATCGGCCAGCTGTTCTCCCAGCGCCTCGCCGCCTTCGACACCAAGCTCATCGCATACGACCCGTACGTCTCGGCCGCGCGCGCCGCGCAGCTCGGCATCGAGCTCGTCACCCTCGACGAGCTGCTGGAGCGCGCCGACGCCATCTCCATCCACCTGCCGAAGACGCCGGAGACCAAGGGCCTGATCGACGCCGAGGCGCTGAAGAAGACCAAGCCCGGCGTCATCATCGTCAACGCCGCGCGCGGTGGCCTGATCGTCGAGGAGGCGCTGGCCGACGCGATCCGCAGTGGCCACGTCGGCGGCGCGGGCATCGACGTGTTCGTCACCGAGCCGACCACCTCCAGCCCGCTGTTCGAGCTGCCGAACGTCGTGGTCACGCCGCACCTGGGCGCGTCCACCGCCGAGGCGCAGGACCGCGCGGGCACCGACGTCGCCCGTTCCGTGCTGCTCGCGCTGCGCGGCGACTTCGTGCCGGACGCGGTGAACGTCTCCGGTGGCGGCGCCGTCGGCGAGCACGTTCGCCCGTACCTGTCGCTGACGCAGAAGCTGGGCACCGTGCTCACCGCGCTGAGCCCGAAGGCGCCGACCTCGGTGACCGTCGTGGTCAAGGGCGAGCTCGGCAGCGAGGACACCTCCGTGCTGCAGCTCGCCGCGCTGCGCGGGGTGTTCGCCGGTGTGGTCGAGGACCAGGTCACCTTCGTCAACGCGCCGCGGCTGGCCGAGGAGCTGGGCGTCCAGGTCGACCTGGTCACCGAGACCGAGAGCCCGAAGTTCCGCAGCCTGGTCACGGTCCGCGCGGTGCACGCCGATGGCGCGACCCTGACGGTGTCGGGCTCGGTCACCGGCAAGGATGAGGCCGAGAAGATCGTCGAGGTCAACGGCCGCCACTTCGACCTGCGCGCCGAGGGCCACGTGCTGCTGCTCGAGTACCCCGACCGCCCCGGCATCATGGGCCGCGTCGGCACGCTGCTCGGCGAGGCCGGCATCAACATCGAGGCCGCGCAGATCAGCCAGACCACCGACGGCTCCGACGCGGTGATGCTGCTGCGCGTCGACCGGCACGTGGACAACAACGTGCTCCAGCCGATCGGCGCCGCCGTGGGCGCGCACACGATCCGCGCGGTCGACTTCAGCTGACGCACCAGCACGTCGAAGGCCCCTTTTCCGCACACCGCGGGAAAGGGGCCTTCTTTTTCCCCCGGTCCGGGCAGAGCGGCAACATTCGCATAACAGAGGCAATTCGGCACGAAAGTAGGTCTTTCGGGCGGATAGGTTCTGTGCCGCGAGGCCGAACCACACGCCGTGAGGGCACGGTGCGGTGCCGGGCGCTCACCGGTCGGGGGCGATGGGGGAGCGGCCGGCAGGTTCACGATCCGGGCCTCGGGTTAAGGGGTTGGGTATTCATGAGTAGATCCCGCTTACCTGGCTGGACGGCCCGGTCGACGGCCGTGGTGTCCGCCGTGGTGCTCGCGGCCGCCGTCGCCGGCGTCCCGGTCGCGTCGGCGCAGGGGGCGCCGCTCGCCGAGCCGGTCGCGCCCGCGAAGGTCGACGCCTCCGGATTGCAGGGCAAGCTCTCGTCGCGGCTGAGCGCCGCGCAGGGCGAAATCACGGCGTTCGTGGAGCTGGCCAAGAAGCCGGCCGTCGACGCCTTCACCACCGAGCAGAACAAGGGCACCGGCAAGGAGAAGGCGAAGCAGGCCGCGCGCGCCGCGAAGGCCGACACCGCTGCCGCGGTCACCTCCGTGCTCGGACAGCTCAAGGCCTCGGACTCGGCCGCGAAGCTCGTCACGCAGACTTCGAACGCAGTCGCGGGCGCCGTCGTCACAGCGGACGCGGCGAAGATCCGTGAACTCGCGAAGCGCGCCGACGTCGTCTCCGTGCGCACTGTCGTGCCGAAGTCGCGCACGAACGCCAGCGCCGAGCAGCTGACGAACACGCTCGCTTCGTGGCAGCAGACCGGGAAGTATGGCGACAACATCCGCGTCGGCGTGATCGACGACGGCATCGACTACACCCACGCCGACTTCGGCGGCCCCGGCACGCCCGAGGCGTACAAGTCGGTGGACCCGACGAAGGCGTCGCCGCTGTTCCCGAGCGCCAAGGTGGTCGGCGGCACCGACCTCGTCGGCGACGACTACGACTCCAACGGCAAGACCGGATCCCCGACCCCGAAGCCGGACCCCAACCCACTGGCCTGCGGTGAGCACGGCACGCACGTGGCCGGCACCGTCGCCGGCTTCGGCGTGAACGCCGACGGCAGCACCTTCACCGGCGACTACAAGAAGCTGGACAAGAAGAAGCTCGATGCGCTGAAGATCGGCCCGGGCACCGCGCCCAAGGCGCTGCTGTACGCCATCAAGGTGTTCGGCTGCGCGGGCTCCACGAACGTCACTTCGCAGGCCCTCGACTGGGCCCTCGACCCGGACGGCGACGGCGACTTCACCGATCACCTCGACGTCGTCAACCTGTCGCTGGGCAGCGACTTCGGCGCGCCGGACGACCCGGACTCGCTGTTCGTCCGCAAGCTCGCGCAGAACAACGTGCTCCCGGTGTTCGCGGCGGGCAACGGCGGCGACCTCAACGACATCGCGGGCTCGCCGGGCGCCACCCCCGAGGCGCTCACCGTGGCCAGCAGCCGTGACGCGGGCGAACTGCGTGACGCGGTCGAGGTCACCGCGCCGACCAAGGGCCAGCAGCCGGGCCAGTACAGCCAGGACTACGCGGGTTACGACACGCTCGACCTGACCGCCCCCGTCGTCGCCCTCTCCGCGGCGAACAACGCGGGCTGCCTGCCGTATTCGGCCGAGGACAAGGCCAAGGCCGCGGGCAAGGCCGTCTGGCTCGAATGGGATGACAACGACTCCAGCCGCGCCTGCGGTTCCGCCGCGCGCGCCAACAACGCGCAGGCGGCCGGGGCGAAGGCGCTCCTGGTGACCTCGACGCTGGAGCACTTCGCCGCCGGGCTCGCCGGCAACGCGGCCGTGCCGATGTTCCAGCTCACCGGCAAGGCCACCGCGGCGCAGCGGCCCGCACTGGCCGCGGGCACGCTGACCGTGCGCTTCTTCGGCGCCGGCCGGTCGACGCTGCAGACCTACGACCAGTCCATCGTGGACAGTCCCAGCTCGTTCACCTCGCGTGGCGGCCGCGGGCCGGCGCTCAAGCCGGACCTCTCGGCGCCCGGTGACACGATCACGTCGGCGTTCCGCGGCAGCGGCAACGGCCGGGCCGTGCTCTCCGGGACGTCCATGGCCGCGCCGCACACCTCGGGCATCACGGCGCTGATCCGCCAGGCGCACCCGGACTGGTCGGTCGAGGAGGTCAAGGCCGCGGTGATCGACACCGCCGGGCACGACCTGACCGACGGGGCCGGTCACACCTACGCGCCGCAGCGCGTCGGCGCGGGCCGGATCGACACGCTGGCCGCGCTGGACAACCAGGTGCTCGCCTACGTCCAGGACGACCCGGGCGCGGTGAGCGTCAACTTCGGCACCGTCGAGGCGGGCGGCCCGGTCACGCTGACCAAGACGATCAAGGTGGTCAACAAGGGCGTCAAGCCGGCCGAGTACTCGGTGGCGTACGAGGCGGTCAACAGCCTGCCCGGCGTCGAGTACACAGTGGACAAGAGCTCGGTGAAGCTGAGCCCGCGCGGCGTCGCGACGGTGAAGGTGACGTTCAAGGTCACCGACGCCAAGAAGCTGGTCAAGGTGATGGACCCGACCATGCAGGCCACGCAGGCCGGGCTCGCGCGCCAGTTCGTCGCGGACGCCTCGGGCCGCGTCGCCTTCACCCCGAAGAACGGGGCGACGGTGCCGCTGCGCGTTGCCGTTTACGCCGCGCCGAAGCCGGTCTCGGCCATCACGACGCCCGCGGGCGTGCGGTTCGGCGCGGGACAGAACCAGTCCGTGCTGAACCTCGGCGGCAAGGGCGTGGACCAGGGCAGCGGCGCCCAGCGGTACCGCTCGCTGATCAGCGTCCTGGAACTGCAGGCCGAATCGCCGCAGCTGCCGGAGTGCGACGCGGGCGTGACGTCCGACTGCACGCTGAACCGCACCGCGAAGGGCGGCGACCTGCGTTACGTCGGCGCGGCCTCGACCGCCCCGCTCGCCAAGGCGCAGGGCGACCCGGAGAACGCCGTGCTCGCGTTCGGCCTCACCACCTGGAGCGACTGGGCGAACCTGGGCAGCAACACCGTGCCGTTTGTCGACATCGACACCACCGGCGACGGGAAGCCGGACTTCGAGACCTTCGTCACCAAGGCGACGGCCACCGACGTCCTGCTGGTCAACACCGTCTCGCTGACCAAGCCCGGGTTCCCGAGCGTCGACCTGCAGGCGATCAACGGCCAGCTCGGCGACGTCGACACCAACGTCTTCGATTCGAACGTGATGGTGCTGCCGGTCAGCATCGCCGCGCTGGGCATCGACCCGAACGAGGCGTCGCACCGGATCAGCTACACCGTGGGCACCAGCGGCTATTACGTCGCGCCGGGCACCACCAACGGGCTGATCGACTACGTCGGCACGCCGATCTCGTTCGACGCCCTCGCGCCGGCGTACTCGGTCCAGGGCGGCGGCGACGCGGCGCTGGGCTACGTCGCGAAGCCGGGCACCGCGCTCGTGGTGAACCGCAACGCGGCGGCCGTCGCCGAGGACAAGGCGAAGGGCCTGCTGGCGATCGAGCACCACAACGCGGCGGGCTCGCGCGCCGCCGTCGTGCGGATTGAGACGGGCGTGCCGAGGGCATAACACCTTCGGCGCCGCCAGTCCTGAAAAGGCGTGGTGATCCTCCGATCGGGTAACGACCGACGGAACGGTCACCGTCGCCGATCAGCGGGACAAGGGGGCTTTCCGGGCCTTGACGGCTCGGGAGGCCCCCTTGTCATTAACCCGTTCAGGTGTCTCACCCTGCGGGAGGATGCGGCATAAGGGTGGTGCGGCTACGGCCTCTTGTCTACGGCCGGTAACCTTCCGCTGCTGGCGTTTTCTTGCGGATGGGCCATCGGAGCGTTCGGTGGCCTGGTCTACGGAGGTGTGTGGATGCGGCTCGCGGTGATCCCAGGTGACGGGATCGGGCCCGAGGTGGTCTCCGAGGCGCTCAAGGTGCTCGGTGAAGTAGCACCAGCGGCGGAGATCACGAACTACGACCTCGGCGCTGCGCGGTGGCACTCGACCGGGGAGCTGCTCCCGGAGTCGGTGCTGGGCGAGTTGCGTCAGCACGACGCGATCCTGCTGGGCGCGGTCGGCGACCCGTCGGTGCCGAGCGGAATCCTGGAGCGCGGGCTGCTGCTGCGCCTGCGCTTCGAGCTCGACCACCACGTGAACCTGCGCCCGGCGCGGCTCTACCCCGGGGTGCGCGGCCCGCTGGCCGACGCCGGCGAGGTGGACATGATCATGGTGCGCGAAGGGACCGAAGGCCCGTACGCGGGCACCGGCGGCCTCCTTCGCAAGGACACCGAGCACGAGATCGCCACCGAGGTCAGCATCAACACGGCCTACGGCGTGCGGCGTGTGGTGGCGGACGCGTTCAACCGCGCCGAGGACCGGCCGCGCAAGCACCTCACGCTGGTGCACAAGACCAACGTGCTGGAGCACGCCGGTTCGCTGTGGTCGCGGATCGTCGAAGAGGTTTCGCTGGAGCACCCGGACGTGACGGTGGCCTACTCCCACGTGGACGCGGCGACCATCCACATGGTCACGGACCCCTCGCGGTTCGACGTGATCGTCACCGACAACCTGTTCGGCGACATCCTCACGGACCTGGCGGCCGCGGTGACCGGCGGCATCGGCCTCGCGGCCAGCGGCAACCTGGACATCACCCGCCGCAACCCGAGCATGTTCGAGCCGGTGCACGGCAGCGCCCCGGACATCGCGGGCCAGGGCCTCGCGGACCCGACGGCCGCCGTGCTGTCGGTCTCGCTCCTGCTCGACCACCTCGGCCAGAAGGAGGCGGCGCGCCGCATCGAGGCGTCGGTCGCCTTCGACCTGGCCACCCGCGACCAGGCTTCGCCCGGCGCCACCCAGGCAATCGGCGACCGCCTGGCGGCGCTGGTCTCGTCGAACGTGCGCACGGGCTGAGTTTTGCCGCTTGGCTTGAATCCGCTGCTGCCCGGTACGCGAAGCGTGCTGGGCAGCAGCCGGTTGTAGTCGCCAGTCGTTGTAACAAGAACCCCCGCCGCGGAAGACCGGTCGAATTCCGGCGCTGACCCGCAACGGTAGGCCCACGGTCCACACCGGACCGCGAGCGAGCCCGACACCGGCGGTGGTTCGCCCCACCCGTCCCCTCCCGTCGCGGTCTGCGGGAGACGACACCTTCCCCGCCGTGGCTCGCCGTTCGCCGCACGGGTGGCTGTTGTCTTCGTCGCGTGGACCCCGGAACAGATTGGGTCCCGCCGGTGCCTCCCGATGACTTCCCGCCTGACGCCGGATCGGTCTCTCGTGTCTCGCCCGTTTCCGGCGACGGTGCTCCGGGCGCCTGTGTCCCTGGCCGGTCTGCTGCTGCCTTGCCTGTTTCCGGCGGAAACAGCCGTCCCGGCGGAAGCACCGCTGAGGCCGAGGATCGCCGCTCGGCAGTTTCGGCCGTTGCCGATTCGGACGGTCGCAGGCGTGAGTTCGATCCGTCGGCACCGAAGTCGGGGACGGGCCCGGCAGCTGCTCCCATCGACGCCACTACCAGCACCGCTGGCGCCGATACCGCCACCAACGCGGCCGCCTCCTCCGGCACCGCCACCGACACCGCCGCTTCCGGCACCGCCGCCGCTTCCGGCACCGCCGCCGCTTCCGGCACCGCCGCCGCTACTGTCGCGTCCTCCGGTGCCAGCACTGACGCCGCTTCCGGTGCCACTGCCAAAGCGGCCGTCTCCGGTGCGCCCGCCAACGCGGGGATTTCCTCTGGCACCAGCGAGCCCGTCACCGTCTCTGGCACCAGCGCCGACCTCTCCACCGGCACCGACGCCAGTGCCGGTGGCGCCAGCGTCGACCTCGTCACCGGCACTGGCACCGGCGCCACTGCCTCTGGCCCTAGGGCCGATCTCTTCACTGGCACTGGCACTGGCACTGGCACTGGCACTGGCACTGGCACCGACGCGACCGCCTCTGCCGCTAGTGCCGAGCTCTGCACCGACGCGACCGCCTCTGCCGCTAGTGCCGAGCTCTGCACCGACGCGACCGCCTCTGCCGCTAGTGCCGAGCTCTGCACCGACGCGACCGCCTCAGGTGCTAGTGCCGAACTCTCCAGCGGCATCGGCACTACGTCGGCCGCCACCACTTCCTCCGCCTCCACTTCCGCGGCCACCGTCGTCGCCAATCCCGGGCCCACCCGTCGCCGGCTGGCGCCGATCCTCCTGGGACTCCTCGTGGCCCTCCTGGTTTCCGTAGTGGTCGCCGTCGGGATCGGGACGGTCGCCGTGCCGGTCACTCACACGTGGGCCTTTCTCCGGGCCGGGCTCGTCGGCGGCGTCATCGGTCCGGGCGACGTCGGCCAGTACCGGATCATCTGGGACATCCGGTTGCCGCGGGTACTGCTCGCGGTGGTCGTCGGCGCGGGGCTGGCGACGGTGGGTGTCGCGATTCAGGCCATGGTGCGCAACGCGCTCGCGGAGCCGTTCGTGCTCGGCATCTCTTCCGGGGCGTCGGTGGGCGCGACGGCGGTGGCGTTGTTCGGTGTCTTCGCCTCGATGGGCGTCTACGCCCTGTCCGTCGGCGCGTTCCTGGCCGCGCTCGGCGCGACTGTGATCGTCTACCTCGTCGCGAGGACGCGCGAAGGCCTCACACCGCTGCGCCTGGTGCTGACCGGCACCGCGATGTCGTACGGGTTCTTCGCTGTCACCACGGTTCTCGTCTTCCAGGCGCCGAACGGCGAAGCCGCGCGCTCGGCCCTTTTCTGGCTGCTGGGCAGTCTCGCCGGGGCGAATTGGGCGTCGTTGCCGGTGGCGGCGATCGTCGTGGTGGCCGGAGCGCTGCTGCTGTTCGCGCTGTCGGGCCGATTGAACGCGCTGGCCATGGGCGACGAAGCGGCGACGACGCTCGGCGTGAGCGTGCCCCGGCTGCGTGTGCTGCTGTTCGTCGTTTGTTCGGCCATGACCGGAGTGCTGGTGGCGGTCAGTGGCGCGATCGGGTTCGTCGGGCTGATCCTGCCTCATCTGGTGCGCCTCGTCGTCGGCGCCGACCATCGGCGGGTGCTGGCCGTCGCGCCGCTCGCGGGCGCGGTGTTCCTCGTCTGGGTGGACGTTGCCGCGCGAGTGCTCGCCGCGCCCGAGGAGTTGCCGATCGGGGTGCTGACGGCGGCCGTCGGCGTGCCCGCGTTCCTGGTGCTGATGCGGCGCCGGGCCTACGTGTTCGGGGGTGCGTGAATGGACCTCTCGCTCCACGGCGTGACGGTGAGTGCCGCCGGCCGCGCACTGGTCGAGGACGTGACGCTCGACGCGCCGGCCGGCCGGTTCGTCGGCCTGCTCGGGCCGAACGGCAGTGGCAAGTCCACCACGTTGCGCGCTGTCTACCACGTGCTGAAGCCCGCAACCGGCGCCGTGCTGCTCGACGGGCGTCCGCTCGACGCCTTCGCCCCGCGTGAACGAGCGCGCGCGATCGCCGCCGTCGCGCAGGAGTCGCACACGGAGTTCGACTTCACCGTCGCCGAAGTCGTGGCGATGGGCCGGCTGCCGCATCACGGCCTGCTCGACCGGGCAACCGCCGCCGACCAGGACATCTGTGCGGCGGCCCTGCGCCAGGTCGGGCTGGCGGACCTGGCCGGACGAGGCGTGCTCACGCTTTCGGGCGGTGAACGGCAACGAGTCCTGATCGCGCGGGCCCTGGCCCAACAGCCGAAGATCCTCGTGCTGGACGAGCCCACGAACCACCTCGACATCCGCCACCAGCTCGAGGTCCTCGCCTTGGTGCGGCAAAGCGGGCCGACGGTGCTCGCCGCCCTGCACGACCTCAACCTCGCCGCCGCGACGTGCGACACCGTGCACGTGCTCGATGGCGGCCGGCTCGTCGCGAGCGGGACTCCGGCGGACGTCCTGACGCCCGAGCTGCTGGCCGACGTGTTCGGCGTGCGCGCGCACGTCGTGCCACACCCGGCATCCGGCCGGCCGCAGCTTTTGTTCGACCGGCTCGAATCCCAGGAGGACAGTCATGCGTAGGACAGTCGCGATGGTCCTGGTGGCCACGCTGGCGGTGACGGGCTGTGGTGCCCAAGTGTCCGAAGGGGACAGTGGCGCCGTGCCGGCGGGGTATCCCGTCACGGTGACGAACTGCGGTTCGCCGCTGACAGTCCAGCGTCCGCCGTCTCGGGTGGTCACCAACGACATCGGCATCACGGAGCTGATGTTCGCCCTCGGCCTCGGCGACCGGATGGCCGGTTACGTGGTCGACCAGGGGCAATTCGGCGGCGTCGCCTCGTCGCCGTGGAAAGGCGACTTCGCGAAAGTGCGCAAACTCGCCGAGAAGATCAACCTCGAGGTGATGCAGGGCGCGGGCGCGGACCTGGTTTTCGCCGGCTGGAACTACGGCTTCTCCGAGGGCACCGGCTTCACCCCGGACACCCTGCGGCAACTCGGCATCTCCAGCTATCAGCTCACCGAGGCGTGCCGAAACGGCGTCGGCAAACAGCGCGGGATCATGCCTCCGCTCGACGCGCTGTACACCGATCTGCGCAACCTCGGCAAGATCTTCGGCGTGAGCGACCGGGCCGAACAGCTGGTCAAGCAGTACAGCTCGCAGGTCGCGGCGGTCGAGGGCGCCGTCGCCACCGGGCGGCAACGGCCGAAGGTCTTCCTCTACGACGACGGGCGCGACCAGCCGTTCACCGCCGCGCGCAACGCGGGCCCGGACGAGATCATCACCAAAGCCGGCGGCACCAACATCTTCGCCGACCTCGACGACACCTGGACGACGGTCAGCTGGGAGGCCGTGGTCCAACGCGCGCCGGACGTCATCCTGATCAACGACTACGGCGGCGAAGTCGGCACGGTCGCCGACAAGGAGAACTTCCTCCGCTCGCGGCCCGGGCTTCGCGACATCCCGGCGGTCAAACAAGGCAGGTTCTTCGCTTTGCCGTACGCGGCGTTGGTGGAGGGCCCGCGCAACGCGTCGGCTGTGCAGTCTTTCGGCGCTTATCTCGCGGGCCTCCCTCACTGACGCCTCCCACAGGATGGGAAGCTCCGCCCGGTTCTTGGACGCCGGGCGGGGCCTGTGGCATGATGCGACCATGACCGCGATCTCGATCATTATCGCCGAGCGCGCCGGATAGACGCTCCACAAGAGCTTCCGGCGCGCAACCTCTCGCACCCATGCGGGAGGTTTTTTTGTTGCCAGAAACAGGTTCTGCCCCGTCTCAAGGAGATACCGTGACCCGCACGGAGCCCGCCGAAACCCCGCTCGGCGACGCCTTCCACCTCTACGACACCACCCTGCGCGACGGTGCCCAGCGTGAGGGGATCACGTACTCCGCCACGGACAAGCTGGCCGTCGCGCGGCTGCTGGACGAGCTGGGAGTCGGTTTCATCGAGGGTGGCTGGCCCGGCGCGCTGCCGAAGGACACGGAGTTCTTCGCCCGTGCCGCCAAGGGCGAGTTGGAGCTGAAGCACGCGGCGCTCGTCGCGTTCGGCTCCACGCGCAAGGCGGGCACGACGGCGGACCGGGATCCGCAGGTGAGGGCGTTGCTGGATTCCGCCGCCCCGGTCATCACGCTCGTCGCGAAGGCGGACCTGCGGCACATCGAGCGCGCGCTGCGGGCGGATGTCGACGAAGCCTGCGCGATGGTCAGCGACACGGTCAGGTTCCTGACCGGCGAGGGCCGCCGCGTCTTCCTTGACGCCGAACACTTCTTCGACGGATACGCCCATTCCCCGGAGACCTCGCTGCGTGTGCTCGACGCCGCGGCGACCGCGGGCGCCGACGTCCTCGTGCTGTGCGACACCAACGGCGGCCAGCTGCCGCTGGGCCTGGCCGAGACTGTCCGCGAGGTCAAGGAGAAGACCGGATTCCGCCTCGGAATCCATTGCCAGGACGACACTTCCTGCGCCGTGGCGAACTCCGTCGCCGCGGTGCAGGCCGGCGCGACGCACGTCCAGTGCACCGCGAACGGTTACGGCGAGCGGGCCGGCAACGCCGACCTGTTCGCCGTGACGGGAAACCTCGTGACCAAGCTCGGCATGGAGGTCCTCCCGACCGGGGGCGCCGCCGAGCTCACCCGCGTCTCCCATGCCCTTGCCGAAATCGCGAACATCGCACCCGACACCCACCAGGCCTACGTCGGGTCTTCGGCCTTCGCTCACAAGGCGGGGCTGCACGCGAGCGCGATCAAGGTGGATCCGTTGTTGTACAACCACATCGATCCGCCTTCTGTCGGCAACGGCATGCGGGTACTGGTCACGGAGATGGCCGGCAGGGCCAGTCTCGAGCTCAAGGGACGTGAGCTCGGGGTCGACCTTGCCGGCCGGCCCGAAGCCCTGACGAACGCGATGCGGAAGGTCAAGCTCCTCGAATCCGAAGGCTGGTCGTTCGAGGCCGCCGACGCCTCGCTCGGACTCCTGCTGCGGCGCGAGGTCGCGGGCGCCGCCGACGAGGAGCCGGCCGCACCGCCGTTCGAGCTGGAGTCCTACCGCGTGGTGCTCGACCACCGCCCGGACGGTGAGGTGGTGTCCGAGGCCACCGTCAAAGTCCACGTGTCGGGGCACCGCGTGATCGCCACGGCGGAGGGCAACGGCCCGGTGCACGCGCTCGATGCCGCGCTGCGCCAGGCACTCAGCCCGCACCTGTCCTGGCTGGACACTGTCGAACTCGCCGACTACAAGGTTCGGATCCTGCCCTCCCATCCCGGCACGGACGCCGTCACGCGGGTGCTGCTGGAAACGACTGATGGCTTGCACGAATGGACCACGGTGGGCGTCCACGGGAACATCGTGGAGGCCAGCTGGCTCGCGATGTGTGATGCGTTGGTGCACAAGAGCCTGGCCCCCACGACGTGATCCGCGCAAGATTCTCTTGACGCGAGCGGCCCGTTCACGACCTCGCCGGCACGAATGGGCCGCTCGTGCCGCAGGTTGGCCTTGGGTCCGCGTTGTGAGATGCCCCTTGTGTGCGGACGTCCGTGCGCTCCATTCCGGCGATTGCGCTGCTTACCTTTTTGCTTGTACCAAGGTGATTTGTGGCACGGCGAATGCGTTGTGAAGGCGTCTTCTGCGCCTCGTTTGACCGGCCTCGCTCGTGCGGGCGTTATCGTGCGTTTCGCCGTGGCGCAGGTCACGAGAGGACCTTTCGCACCGCACTGTCGCGAATGGTCCCTTCACTCCCGAAAACAGGAGGTTTCCCGAGGTCGTGGCCGGCGCGAGCGGCCCGTTCGCGCCGTGAGCGTCGTGAATGGGCCGTTCACGACGCGCGGGGTGCGCGCCCGGCGGCGGGCGTACGTAGACTGGCCGGGTGCGTCTAGCTCGTATTGCTCATCCCAGTGGTGTCGCGTTCGCTTCGGTCGAGGGTGAAGGTGACGACGCCCAGGTGCTGGAGATCGCCGAGCACCCGTTCGGCCAGCCGAACTTCACCGGCAAGCGGTGGCCGCTCGCCGACGTCCGGCTGCTCGCGCCGATCCTGCCGTCCAAGGTGATCGCCGTCGGCCGGAACTACGCCAAGCACGCGGCGGAGTTCGGCAACGAGGTGCCGTCCGCGCCGATGCTGTTCATCAAGCCGTCCACCACCGTCATCGGCCCCAACGCGCCGATCCGCCGCCCGTCGGGCATCGGGCGCGTGGATTTCGAGGGCGAGCTGGCCGTGGTCATCGGCCAGCCGATCAAGAACGTGACCGCCGCGCGCGCGGCGAGTGCGATCCTCGGCTACACGGTGGCGAACGACGTCAGCGCGCGTGACCTTCAGAAGGCCGACGGCCAGTGGGGCCGGGCGAAGGGCTTCGACACGTTCTGCCCGCTCGGCCCGTGGATCGAGACGTCGCTCGACCCGTCCGACCTCGCGCTCCGCAGTGAGGTGGACGGCGAGGTCAAGCAGGACGGCCGCACCTCGGACCTGGTGCACACGGTGCCCGAGCTGGTCGAGTTCGTGTCGGGCGTGATGACGCTCTTGCCCGGCGACATCATCCTCACCGGCACCCCCGAAGGCGTCGGCCCGATCGACGACGGCCAGCAGGTCTCGATCACGATCGAGGGCATCGGCACGCTGACCAACCCGGTGCAGAACGTCTGACCTACTGGTCGGGCGCGGTCGCCGGAATGCTCCGCGGCTGCGCCCGACCTGTGAGTCGTCTGCTGACTGGCGACTGTCCGTGGGTCGGTCCGGGTGATGATCAGTTCGTGCGGGCTTGGCCTGGCCGGGACTGGGTGTCGCCGGTTTTCGGCTAGTCGCTTATCCGCTTCGGAACTCCCACAGCGCTGTTGTGGATTGGCGCGCTCGGATTTGGCGGGGCTCGCCTGAAGTGGCCGCCGGTCGCCGCCGCTCAGCGGCCAGGCCGTGAGTGCTGCTGAGCCGCGGTTGCCCAAGAACGGCGAGGCTGTGAGCGCGGGGGTGGTCGCGCCGCGGTTGCCGCTGAATGGCCAAAGCTGTGCCAGGGTGATGGTTGGGCCTGGGTTGCCACTGAACGGCGAGGCAGTGGGCGCGGAGGCGGCCGGGTGGTAGTTGCCACGGAACGGCTAGACCGCGGGCGGGGAACCGACCGGGTGGCGGTTGCCACTGAACGGCCAGGCCGAGGGCGGGGGACCGGCCGGGTGGCGGTTGCCACTGAACGGCGACGCCGTGGGTGCCGAAGCGGCCGTGGGCGTGGTGGCCACTGAACGGCTAGGCCGTGTCAGCGGAGATGGCCGGGCCGCAGTTGCCGCTGAATGGCCGGACTGTGAGTCGCGGAAACAGCTGATCGCGGTTGCCGCCGAGTGGCGAGGATGTCGGCTTGGACGTGGCGATCCCGTTGTCGCCATTGGGTGGCGAGGGCTGGTCGAAGCGCTGGCGTGGTCCGCCGGGGCCGGGAGTCCCTGGTGGGTCCGGCCCCGGTCTGGTCAGTGGTCGGTCAGGTCAGCAGTCGACCGGTTCCTGGGCTCGGCGGGCGAACTCGGGGGCGTGCTCGGGCCGGAAGCCGACGCCTAGCACGAGCGCCGGGAAGAACGCGAGCTTCGGGAAACGCGAGAACACCTTGATCATCTGCTGTGGCGGCCCGTCGCGGCGGCCGTCCATGACCGGGTGCATCACGAACCGGTGGAGCACCCGCTGGATGGTCTGGACAGCGATCGTCGGCAGGATGCGGCGGGTGCGAATGGCTTTCAGCTCCGCTTCGGTTGGACGGCCGCGGAGGAGCGCCTCCGCCAGCAAGCTTGCCGCGGCGACCGCGTCCTGCACCGCCAGGTTGATCCCGACGCCACCCACGGGCGACATCGCGTGAGCCGCGTCGCCGATGCAGAGGAGGCCATCGGTGTGCCAGCGGTGCAGGCGGTTGACGCGGACGTTGAGGAACTTCACGTCTTCCATCGACTTGAGTTCGTCGATGCGGTCGGTGTACTCCGGGCAGACTTCGGTGACGTTGTGCCGGAAGCTCTCGATGCCCGCCGCGCGCAGATCTTCGCCCTTCGGCGCGAGGTAAGCGATCTGGTAGTAGCCGGTGCGGGGGAGCGGGACGGCGAAGCGGCGGTGGCGCATTCGCGGCATCAGCGTCGCGCCGGCCTCCTCGTCGTACCGGGGCAGGCGGAACCACCAGGCGTCGAACGGCGTGTCGTACTCCTTCGGCTCCAGCCCGGCGGATCGGCGGGCTAGTGACCATCGCCCGTCGGCGGCGATGACCAGGTCAGCGCGCAGTTCGCCCTCGACGCCCTCGGCGGTCCGGTACCGCACGCCGTCGACGCGGGAGCCTGAGCGGAGAAGCCCGGTCATCTCCGTCTCGAGCCGCAGAGTGAACGTCGGCTCCTTCTGCGCGGCCTCCGCGAGGAGATTGAGGAGGTCCCACTGCGGGACCATCGCGATGTAGGGGTGCGGCACTTTCAACAGGGACAGGTCGGCCAGCTTCATCGTCCCGCCGCTTTCAAGCGGGAAGCCGGCCGAAGACACCTCGCTGTGCGGCAGCGCGTCGAACTTCTCGCCGAGGCCGAGCTCGTCGAGCAGCGTGAGCGTGGACGGGTGCACCGTGTCCCCGCGGAAGTCCCGAAGGAAGTCCGGGTGCTTCTCCAGCACCGTCACCTCGACGCCGGCCCTCGCCAGGATCAGGCCGGTGACCATCCCGGCCGGCCCGCCGCCGACGACCACGCACCCTGTGCGCTCGTCCATCTCCCTCATCTCCCTCTTATTCATCACATGTTGAATAAGAGGAGCATGCACCCGGCGGTGGCAACTCGTCAAGGCCGGCGCTCGCGGACGGTCCGATCGGGCTACCGCGTCGACAACTGTCCTCATGCGACTGATTGCCGGAGTTTTCCGTCAGTGGCTCGTCCCGATCCGTCCGGATTCCACGCCGTAACGAGATGCATTTCACTGTGAGCGACGAAGCCGGGTAACCAAGTCCGTCACGGCCTATCGCGGATCCCGATCATCGGGCATGGGATGCGGCGTCCGAGAGTGCCGACCGCGGGTATGGTCAGGGTGGGAACTTTCAATGCCTGTAAGGGTTTTGCGGCTCTTCGAGTGGTGATCCAGGGATAGGACGGCGGGGTATCGGCTTTCACTCGACCGGCCGTGCGGCGAGTTGATCGGATAAACGGACGGCCACTTTCCGCCCACCGGGAGTAGAGCCGTTGCGCCGAAATAGCCCAGCTGCTATCACCTTTTTGGCCGCGTTGCGAACGCGGCGAGTGTCCTAGCCTCACGGGGTGGATTTCGCCGTGGCATCAGGGACCCCTTCGCGCACCGCCCCGCCGGCGCCCGCCGGCCCCGAACCGTGGGCGCCGCCCCAGCTGCGGCTGGTTTGCCTCGACATCGACGACACCCTGATCGACTGCACCGCCGCGATCCGCCGCACCCTGACCGCCCTGACCGGGCGCGGTGATCTCTGGCCGTTGTGGGACTTGATCACCGAGGAGCACGTGGCGATGGTCGTCGCCGGGCAACTCGGCTACGACGTGATGCACCACCGCCGTACCGAGTGTTTCCTCGCGGAGCTGGGCATTCTCGCGGACTTCGCGCAGGTGGCCTCGTTCGAAGAACGCCGGCGCGACATCCTTTCGCAGTCCTGGCAGCTGTTTGACGACGTGACGCAGTGCCTCGAGTGGCTTCGTGCGGCCGGCCTGCAGCTCGCCGCCGTGACGAACGCCTCGGGGGCCCACCAGCGGCGGAAGATCGCGGACCTGGGGCTTGCGCCGTTCTTCGACCATGTCGCCATCGCGGGGGAGCTCGGCGTCGCCAAGCCGGACCCACTGATGTTCCACTCGGCCTGCCTGGCGCTCGGCTGCGACCCGGCCCAGACGGTCCACGTCGGAGACAAGCTCGACACCGACGCGATCGGCGCGCAGGACGCCGGCCTCGGCGCCGTCTGGCTCGACCGCGACGGCACGAGTCGCACCGGCGAGCGCGCGCCCGCGGGTGTACACACGGTAACCAGTCTCGCCGAGCTGCCTGAGCTGCTGGTTTCCGAGTACGTGACGGTCGGCGTCCCGGCCCAGCGTGCGGCGGGGACCCCCGCTGCGCAGCTGCGGGACCGCGTGCTCTAGTATTTCTCCTCGTGCGGTGCTGAACCAGGTCAAACTGGGAAAGCGCCACACTGGGGTATGGTGTAATTGGCAGCACGACTGGTTCTGGTCCAGTTAGTCTAGGTTCGAGTCCTGGTACCCCAGCTGCGGAGAGAGACCCCCTTGCAGGGCGGGAAAGCGGCTCTGGTAAGTTCTCTCTCGCAAGAAAACAGAAAAAGCCCCGGAAACGGGGAAAGTTCCTAAGCCCCCGTCGTCTAGCGGCCTAGGACGCCGGCCTCTCACGCCGGTAGCGTGGGTTCGAATCCCATCGGGGGTACAGCACAAACCCTGGCTCAGCTTGCTCGCTGAGCCGGGGTTTTTTGCGTTTGGCCTGCTGTTGCTGAGCGTGTTCGTGGGGCTCGCGGGTGCTGTGGCACGGTCCGTTCGGTACGGGCCGGGGGATGCCGCGCCGAGGGATGGCGGTGGGCCCTGAGGGGCTGCGAACCGTGGGCGGGCGCGGCGCCGGTGGTCTGCGGGACGACCGTGGTCGGGCCCGGCGGTGACCGTTGGTTGGCGGTGGGCTGGACGGTGGGGACTGTCGAAGCGCTGCTCTTTGACGATCGGCCGCTCTGGATCGCTTGACGGTGGTTGTGTGGGTCGGTCTGGATGGCTTGTTGGTGAGGACGGTCATGGTTGGGCTGGTCCGGGCGGCTTGGTGGTGACGGCGGCCGTTGGTGGGGCAGTCCGGATGGCTTGCCGATGCTCGTGGGCTGGCCGGTCTGGATCGCTTGGTGGTGACGAAGGTCTGAGGTGGTCGGGCCAGACGGATTGTCGGGGCGATGGCGCTGGCGCGTGCTCCGTGGACGGGCGCAGGTCTGGTGGTCTGCTGACGACGGCAGTCCGAGGTGGGCTGGGCCGAGCGGATCGTCGGGTTGGTGGTTGCTGGCGCGTGCTCTTCGGGCTAGGGGCTGGTCCGGTGGTCTGCTGGCGACGGTGGTTCGAGTGCGGGTGGATCGTCGGCGTGGTGGTTGTTGGCGCATGTTCCGCGGATGAGGTGGGCCGGTCTGGTGGTCCGCTCGAGTTGGTGGTTCGGAGGTGGGCCGTTTTAGGCGGGCTGCCGAGGTGATGATCGCTGGGGCACGCATTGTGTGCGGGGGATGGGTGAGCCTGGTGGCTCACCGGGCGGCGGTCATTTGGCGGTGATCATTGGGCGGGGTCACGAGGTGCCGAGCAGGTCTAGCGGTTCTGTCGGGGCGATGGTGACTGGGCGGCGGAGCTGATCTTGTTCTCCGCCGGGGCGGTTCGGGGTGACTTCAATTGAACCGCGACTTCGTCGGGATTATGGAACGTCGACTTGATCGAGAGTGGCGGACGTCGACTCGATCAGGAGGGGCGGAGGTCGACTTCATTGGGAGTGGTGAATTCGCTGTGACCGGTGAGTTCGTTCGGGGTGGGGTTTCGGGTTAGGGGTAGTCGGCGAGTTGGCGGCGCGTTCTTTAGGAGGGCGGGTGGATTGCCATCGCTTTGGGACACTCGGGGTGGTGGGTGCTCGGGGCGGGCTGGCGGTCGGTCTGGCTGTCGTTCGGCGGGTCGTGAGTTGGCTGAGGGCGGCATTGGACTTCGGGCGGGCGTTCGGGTTGCTGACTTGTCGTCGGGATCGGGACGGTCCGAGGTGTTCTGGAGTCGCAGTTTGGGCGGTGGCTTGTTCTGGGGCGTGCCCGAGACCGCGGTTCTTGTTTGGCGGGCACTGCGGGTTCTGTGGCCCTGCCTGACGGCCGCGGGTCGGTGTGGTCGAAGTTGTCGCGTCTACATGCGACTGGTGGGCGCCGAGGTACTGCCTTCATGCCGGTTGGCCTGGCGGGAGATGTCTTCTGGATCGGCCGTTTAGTGGCAGTAAAGCGAAACGGAGGGTCGACTGGCGGCATCTCGACCGGCGGACAGCAGGCGTGGGGACGGAAGCAGCCAGGGGGACGACCAGGCAGTCAGATATGCAGGGAAGGCGACTGGCAGACGCGGCAACAGGGCGGGCAAGGCAACTGAGTGGACTGGCTTCCATCGGGCAAGGTAGCCCGGCCGGCCGGGTGGCAAGCAGGCTGCCAGGGCAAGCAAACAAGGTGACCAAGCGGGCAAGGCGGCAAACAAAGCTGACGAGGCAAGCGGGAGCCACGCGGGCAAGGCGGCCGGGCGGACAAGGTGGCAGCAAACAAGGCAGCAGGGCAAAGAAGGCAGTCAGGTGGTAAGCGGGCTGGCCGGGCACGAGCGAGGTGGGCAAGCAAGCTGCCTAGGTAACCGGGGCAGGCAAGGCAGCAAGCGGGCCAACCAACCAGGCAGGCGGGCAAGAGCCGGCTGGGCGGACAAGCATGCTGGGTGCGCAAGGCGACCAGCCTGGCGGGCTCGGCAACCAGCTGGCGGGGACGGCAACCAGCTGGCTGGGAAGGCAAGCAGGCTGGCAGACAAGCAGGAGAGAAACAGGCAGGGCCCCAACCACGCCGTGGTTGGGGCCCTGCCTGGTGAAAATCCTCGCCAGTGGGAGAGGGTTACTTCTTCTTCGCAGCGGAGGTGCGCTTGGCCGGGGCCTTGGCGGCGGGCTTCTTGGCCGCGGTGGTCTTCGCGGCGGTCGCCTTCGCGGCCGGCTTGGCGGCGGCCTTCGTTGCGGTGGCCTTGGCGGCCGGCTTCGCGGCGGCCTTGGCGCGGGTGGTGGTGGCCTTGGCCGCAGTTGCCTTCGCGGCGGGCTTGGCGGTGGCCTTGGTGGCCCTCGCCTTCGTCGCGGGGGCCTTGGTGGCCGTGGCCTTCGCGGCGGGCTTCGCTGCCGTGGCGCGGGTCCGCGTGGTGGTGGCGCGGGTGGTCGCCGGGCGGGAGGCCGTCGCGCGGGTTGCCGTCGCACGCGTGGTGGTGGCGCGGGCGGGGGTGGCGGTGGCGCGTTTGACGGCGGTGGCCTTGGGCAGCTTTTTGGTGCCCGAGATGACGTCCTTGAAGGTGGTGCCGGCGCGGAAGGCGGGCACGTTGGTCTTCTTCACCTTCACGGTCTCACCGGTGCGCGGGTTCCGTGCGGTGCGGGCGGCGCGGGCACGCTTCTCGAACACACCGAACCCGGTGATGTTCACCTTCTCGCCCTTGTTGACCGTCCGGATGATGATGTCGACGAGACCGTCGACGGCCTCCGAAGCAACCTTTTTGTCGCCCAGACGCTCCGACAGCGCCTCGATCAGCTGGGCCTTGTTGGCCATTCCAGTCCTCCAAGAAGAACTCTTCGTCCACGGCCACGTCGGCCGAACCTCAATACAGTATTACCCATGACGTTGCAAAGTCCAAACGGGACCCTTCGAGTTTCCTTGTACCCAAGGCAATCCGGGGTCTCCGGAGTGGCTTGTGACGGCCTCCGGATATTCGCTCTCCTGTTCGATTGCCGACGGCAAAAGGGCTTCTATCAGCGGTTTCGCCGGAAGTCCTGTGCCCGTGAGTGAAATACCGTGGTCCACAAACGACTGTTCGGCGATCGGCCGACCGGGTTTGCGACTGTCCGCGTGTCGGCCTTGCGGGAACGGCGCCGAGGGGTCGCTCCGGCAACCCGACGGCGACCGGAGCGAGGCGCGTGCGGTCGGCGGTCGAGCAAAACCGGGGGCGTCCACTGAGGACGATCAGACCGGCTCGGTGATGTGGGAGAGCGCGAAGTACCGCTCGTCGGTGTAGGCCGCGCAGGTGTCGGTCCGCAGGTCCCAGATCTTGCGTGACAGTTCGAACAAATCACCCAGGTACAGGTGCAGCGCGATGGAGCGTCCGGCGGTCCGGTTGCCGACCGCGTGGATCACGTGCTCGTCCATCGGCAGCACGCCGCCCGCGGCGGTTTCGATCTCCGCGACGGGGATGACGGCAGGGCCCTCGGCGCGGTAGAAGGTGTTCGTCTCTCGGCCATGGAGGACGGCGACGCACGCGGGGATCAGGTGATCGTGCGGCGGGTACTCGGTGCGGGGCGGGATTTCGACGCGCAGCAAGGTCGGCGCCGGCTCCGCGTAGAGCACCTGCTCGTCCGAACCGCCGCCGGGCAGCCACGACAGGACGTCGCCCGCCGAGTCCGCGACGAGTTCCTGGAGCCGGCGCAGGGCGGCGATCGGGTCCGGCGCGGTGGTGGCGCGGCGCGCATCCTGGACGAGTTCGGTCAAGGTCATCGTGGGGTCCGTCCACCGGAGATCGTGCGCGGGCGGGGGTCACCGCCGCGGAAGCTTCCCGCCGGCGTCCGTCTCGCGCTGGTGGACAAGCGCGGCCGGTTTTGGTGACCGCCACCGGAGTCGGACGTCCTGTCGTTCACCCGCTCGGCGCAACGGCAGACGGCGCCGTGCAATCCCCGCGCGGTTGCCGGTCCCCGCGTGCGCTGGTGAAATGCGCGCATGAGCGAGAAACTGACCGACCCCGCCGTGCTGGCCTTCGTGACTGCGCTGAACTCGGGTGACCGGACGGCGTTCCGCGCCGCGCTCACCGACGACGCCGCGATGTCCGACGACGGCACGGAACGGGACCTCGAAGACTGGACCGAGCGCGAGATCTTCAGCTCCCAGGGCCATCTCGACACGGATTCGCTGGAGTCCGTGGCCGAGGGCGGCCGGTCGTTCGTGACGACCTACTCCAACGCCACCTGGGGCGGCATGCGCACCCGCTGGCACTTCGTGGTGCGCGACGGGAAGATCGCGCGCTTCGAGACCGGGCAGGCCTGACCGGGCACATCTGAAAACAAAGGCCGTCTCCCCTTCGGCAAGGGGAGACGGCCGGGTTCGGACGTGGTGGGAGGGTAGCGGGTTCAGAGGCGCTCTTGCAGCGCGTCGGCGGCCGCGAGGAGGTCGGCGGCCCAGCGGGCGCCCGGCTTGCGGCCGATCCGTTCGACCGGACCGGAAACCGAGACCGCGGCCACCACGGTCCCGGACGAATCGCGCACCGGCGCCGAAACGCTCGCCACACCCGGTTCCCGTTCGGCGACGCTCTGCGCCCAGCCGCGCCGGCGGACCTCCAGCAGCGTGCGCTCGCCGTAGACGGCGTCGGCCAGGATCGTGCGCTGGGTGTGCGGATCCGACCACGCCGCAAGGACCTTCGCGCCGGAGCCGGCCGTCATCGGCAGCCGGGAGCCGATCGGGACGGTGTCGCGCAGGCCACTCGGCGGCTCGGCCGTCGAGACGCACACCCGCTGAACGCCGTCACGCCGGTACAGCTGCACGCTTTCGCCGGTGATGTCCCGGAGCTTGGGCAGCACCGAACCCGCCGCGTCGAGCAGGGGGTCGGTCGAACCGCCCGCCAGTTCCGCGAGCGCGGTGCCCGGCCGCCAACGGCCGTCCGGACCCCTGCGCAGCAGGCGATGCACCTCAAGGCCCACCGCGAGGCGGTGCGCTGTCGCTCTCGGCAACCCCGTGCGGGTGCACAGTTCCGCTAGCCCACAGGGGTCTTCGGCCACGGCCTGCAACACCGCCACGGCTTTGTCCAGTACTCCGATACCGCTATGCTGTCCCACGACTCGATACTAACTTCCCGCACTTTGGGAAGTCCAGAATCTGGGAAAAACGAACTCGAGCTGCGCGTGTGACGTGGCTCGCCACGTCTTCGCCGCGTCGCCCGAGTTCCTTGCTCCCGCCGACCCCATTGGAAGGAGCCGGAGATGACCAGCCCGACCGGCAAGGCCCGTACGCTGGCGGAGAAGGTGTGGGAAAGCCACCTCGTGCGCCGAGGCGAAGGCGCCGAGCCGGACCTGCTCTACATCGACCTCCACCTGGTGCACGAAGTGACCAGCCCGCAGGCGTTCGACGGCCTGCGCCTGGCCGGGCGCCCGGTGCGCCGTCCCGACCTCACGATCGCGACCGAGGACCACAACGTCCCGACGGTGGACATCGACCTGCCGATCGCCGATCCGGTTTCGCGGACCCAGGTCGACACCCTTCGCCGCAACTGCAAGGAGTTCGGTGTCCGGCTGCACCCGATGGGTGACGCGGAGCAGGGCATCGTGCACGTCATCGGCCCGCAGCTCGGCCTCACCCAGCCCGGCACCACCGTGGTCTGCGGCGACAGCCACACCTCCACCCACGGCGCGTTCGGCGCGATGGCGTTCGGCATCGGCACCTCGGAGGTCGAGCACGTGCTCGCCACCCAGACCCTGCCGCTCCGTCCATTCAAGACGATGTCGATCACCGTCGACGGCACGCTGCGCCCCGGCGTCACGGCCAAGGACGTGATCCTCGCCGTGATCGCCAAGATCGGCACCGGCGGCGGGCAGGGCTACGTGCTCGAGTACCGCGGCAAGGCCATCGAGGCGCTCTCGATGGAAGCCCGCATGACCGTGTGCAACATGTCGATCGAGGCGGGCGCGCGCGCCGGCATGATCGCCCCGGACGAGACGACGTTCGCTTACCTGAAGGGCCGTCCGCACGCCCCGCAGGGCGCGGACTGGGACGCCGCGGTGGCGAACTGGCGCGAGCTGCGCACCGACGACGGCGCCGAGTTCGACGCCGAGGTGCACCTCGACGCCGACGAGCTGACCCCGTTCGTGACCTGGGGCACCAACCCCGGCCAGGGCCTGCCGCTGGGCGCGAACGTGCCCGACCCGGCCGCCATCGCCGACGAGAACGAGCGGTTCGCGGCCGAGAAGGCCCTGTCCTATATGGACCTGAAGCCCGGCATGCCGCTGCGTGAGGTGACCGTGGACACGGTCTTCCTCGGCTCGTGCACCAACGGCCGGATCGAGGACCTGCGGGCCGCGGCGGAGGTGCTGCGCGGGCGCAAGGTGGCCGGCTCGGTCCGGATGCTCGTGGTGCCCGGCTCGATGCGCGTGCGCAAGGCCGCCGAGGAGGAGGGCCTGGACGAGGTCTTCACCGCGGCCGGCGCCGAGTGGCGGCAGGCGGGCTGCTCGATGTGCCTCGGCATGAACCCGGACCAGCTCGCCCCCGGCGAGCGCAGCGCGTCGACCTCCAACCGCAACTTCGAGGGCCGGCAGGGCAAGGGCGGGCGCACGCACCTGGTGTCGCCGCTCGTGGCCGCGGCCACGGCCGTCCGGGGGACGCTCTCCTCCCCCGACGACCTGGTCCCCGCCACCGTCTGAGACCCCCTGACGCCCGAGACAAGGAGCTCCCACCATGGAACCGTTCACCCAGCACACCGGCGTCGGGGTCCCGCTGCGCCGGTCCAACGTGGACACTGACCAGATCATCCCGGCCGTGTACCTCAAGCGCGTGACCCGCACCGGCTTCGAGGACGGCCTGTTCGCCGCCTGGCGCGGCCAGGAGGACTTCATCCTCAACCAGGAGCCGTTCGACCGGGGCAGCGTCCTGGTCGCCGGCCCCGACTTCGGCACCGGCTCCTCGCGTGAGCACGCCGTGTGGGCGCTGATGGACTACGGCTTCCGCGCCGTCATCTCCGCCCGCTTCGCCGACATCTTCCGGGGCAACTCCGGCAAGGGCGGGCTGGTGGCCGCGCAGTGCCAGCAGTCGGATGTCGAGCTGCTGTGGAAGCTGCTCGAGAACGAGCCCGGCACGGAGGTCACGGTCGACCTGGAGACCAAGACCGTGCGAGCCAAGGACTTCACCGCGCCGTTCGAGATCGACGACTACGTCCGGTGGCGGCTGCTCGAAGGACTGGACGACATCGCCCTCACCCTCCGGCACGCGGAAGAGATCACCGAGTTCGAGTCCGCCCGCCCGTCCTGGAAGCCCGTGACCGTCCCGATCGCGGCCTCCTAGCCCTGGTCAGGGGCACGGTTTCCGTTGCCGAGCTCGGAATCCGTGCCCCCGCACCAGGTCCGTTGAAACCTTCGAAACCACGCCGAACGGCACCTCCCAGCGGACCCGAACGGGTCCCTCCGGAGGCGGAACCACCCCCGATGCAAGGGAAATTTCCGCGCGCCGTTTGGAATTTGTGCTGCGTTGGTAATACCGTGTGCGCTAGTCGGCCGACGTGGCCGTGGACGAAGAGTTCTTCTTGGAGGACTGGAATGGCCAACAAGGCCCAGCTGATCGAGGCGCTGTCGGAGCGTCTGGGCGACAAAAAGGTTGCTTCGGAGGCCGTCGACGGTCTCGTCGACATCATCATCCGGACGGTCAACAAGGGCGAGAAGGTGAACATCACCGGGTTCGGTGTGTTCGAGAAGCGTGCCCGCGCCGCCCGCACCGCACGGAACCCGCGCACCGGTGAGACCGTGAAGGTGAAGAAGACCAACGTGCCCGCCTTCCGCGCCGGCACCACCTTCAAGGACGTCATCTCGGGCACCAAAAAGCTGCCCAAGGCCACCGCCGTCAAACGCGCCACCGCCACCCCCGCCCGCGCCACCACCACGCGTGCAGCGGCGACGACGCGTGCGGCCGCCACCCGCCCGGCGACCACGCGGACCCGTGCCACCGCGGCGAAGCCCGCCGCCAAGGCCACCGCCACCAAGACGGCCGCGAAGCCGGCCGCCCGCGCGACGGCCGCCAAGGCGACCGCGGCGAAGACGACCACGCGGACCCGCGCCACCGCAGCGAAGCCGGCCGCCAAGGCGACCGCGACGAAGGCCGCTGCCAAGCCGGCCGCGAGGGCGACTGCCGCGAAGACCACCGCGGCCAAGAAGCCCGCCGCCAAGGCTCCGGCCAAGCGCACCTCCGCTGCGAAGAAGAAGTAGGCAGTTGTAGCCACCTCTCGAGGCGAGCAACGGCAGGGCCCCACCCGAACCACGGGTGGGGCCCTGCCGCATGTTCGGGGCCGGTTCTGTGAATCGGCTGTGTGACAGGGCATTTCGGTGGGGTGGGGTGGGCTGGTGGGGCGGAAGGTGGCTGGGAGGCGGGTTTTCGGGCCGGCCGGGCGCTTGCTTGGGTTAGGGGTTTGCGGCTGGCCGCTGTTGGCTTCGGGCTTGCGGCCGGCGGCCGGTGGTTTTGGCCGTGGGTTTGTTGCTGGTCGACTGGGGATTTCGGCTACGGGTCAGTGATTGGCGGCTGGTGGTTTGAGTCTTGAGGTCTGGCTGGTGGGGCCAGGGGTTTGTGAGTGGTCACTGCTGGCGCGGACATAGGGTTTCCGACTGGCCACCGCTGTCGCGGGTGACTGGCTACCGTGGCGTAGGCCTTGGGATTCGCGGCCGGCGGTCTGGCCCCTGGGCCTTGGCTGGCGGACGTTGGTGGGGCTTTGGGTTTGTTGCCGGCGGCTTGGGCCTTGGGTTCTGACTGACCACTGCGGGCATTGGGCGTGCGGTTGCCAGGCTGGGCCTTGGGCTCGGGCGCGCGGACACTGGCGGGCCTTGGGTTTGTGGCTGGCGGCCGCCGGGGTCTGGGCCTTGTAGCCGGGCTGGGGACCGGCTGCTGGGGGTGGGGTTCGCGTTGGGGCTTCGGGCTGCGCGCTTCGGTCTGGGCCCTGGGGTCGGCCGATTGGTATAGCTGGTAAGGAGTTCTTTGCGCGGCGAGCCGCCAAGCTGCGGGGGCAGATGCTGCTGAGAGTTGGCCGTCGTGAGCTGGTCGCGGTGTCCGTGGAGTCGTACTCCCTGTGGCCTGGCCGGGAAAGTCCCCTCCAGTGGTGGGATCGTGGCCACCCGGTCGGACGAGTGAGGGTCACGTCAGGTGTCTGTGGCTGGGTGTTCGGCGGCGGTCGCTGCGTTCGGGACGGTGCGCTGCTGCGGGCTGGAAGCCCGCCAGCGAGCCGTGGTTCGGCGGATGGTCCCAGGAGAGGGTGCGCGGGGACAACGTCGCTCAGCGGCCGTCCTGGCTGGGAGGCCGAGGCGACGCCGTCCCCCGAGTGGCGCAGCGATCGGCAGGTGGCAGTGGACAACAACTCGCGAGGCGCAACAGCGGGCCGCAACAAGCGGGGTGCAAGAGCGAGGCACGCAGTCAAGCGCGGACCTCGATCGAATTCCCCGGACTAAATCCGTCGGCCCGCAAAGGTGCCCGGGAGAGGCGTTTGCGTTATTGCCGATCTTCACCAGCATCGAATCGCAGCGCCTCCACAATGGAGGAACGTACGTTTCCGGTCAGGAGTGCGACGGCGCCGGGGAAGGCAGGGCGCTCGGGTAATAGTCGGCGCTCATCAGTTCCGGGCCGGTGCTGCCGGACGGCGGGCGGAACGTCAGCACCCACAGCGAGCCCTTTTTGCTGGGCACCACGCCGCCGCGGGAAGCGGTCAGCTCGATGCCGTCGCGGTCGGCCAGTGCGCTGATCAGGTCCGGGATCACCCCGCCCTGGCTGCTCACCAGGGGAGTGCCGCCGTCGCCCGCGATGGCGAGCAGGCGGGCGATCCCGAGGACCGGGTCGGGCCAATAACCCTCTTCCGACAGCAGGTGCTCGTGCCGCACCTCGACGCCGAGGTCCTCCGCGACGCCGGCCACCGTTTGCACGCAGCGCAGCCGCGGCGCGGACAGCACGCGGTCCGCGCCGAACAGCGGCACCAGCGCGCGCAGGGCTTCGGCCTGGCGGTGCCCGGCGTCGGACAGCGGGCGCAGGTCGTCGTCGCCGGTCCAGTCCTCGCGCTTGCCCGCCTTCGCGTGGCGCACCAGCAACACGGTGATCGACGACGGCGGCAGCGCGCAGAACTCCCGCAGCACCCGGACGTCGGTGTCCCGCGTCAGCAACCGCTCCGCCGCCGACGGGTCGAGCCAGCGCAGCTCGTCGACCTCGTCGTTGGCCTCGAAGGAGCCGGACACGGCTTCGCCGCTGAAATAGTCGACCGTCTTTTTCAGCACCCCGTCGCCGTGGCGGGCGGGCACGTCGTACGCGGTCTGCGCGACGTACCGGCCCAGCACGGCGCGAAAACCCGTCTCCTCACGGATCTCGCGGACGGCGGTGGCGGCGATCGTCTCGCCGGGGTCGACCTTGCCCTTGGGCAGCGACCAGTCGTCGTACCGCGGACGGTGGACCAGCGCCACCTCGAACGCGTCACCGGCGCCGCGCCACAGCACGGCGCCGGCCGCCCGTACGTCCGGGCTCATCCGGCGGCCCCGTGCAGCTTCGCCAGTTCGGTCTGGTGGTCGCGAACCTGCGAGCCCGCGGCGGGGAACGGCTGCCACTCGCCGGTGGCCGAAAGCACCCAGCAGCGCGTGGTCGGGTCGAGCGCCGAGTCGAGCACCGCGTCCAGCTGCTGCGTCAGCTTCGGGTCCTTGACCCGCACCAGCGCCTCGATCCGCCGGTCCAGGTTGCGGTGCATCATGTCCGCGCTGCCGATCCAGTGCGTGCCGCCGGCGCGGAAGTGGAACACCCGCGAGTGCTCCAGGAACCGGCCGAGGATCGACCGGACGCGGATGTTCTCGCTCAGCCCCGGCACTCCCGGCTTCAGCGCGCAGATCCCGCGCACCACCACGTCGACCTGCACCCCGGCCTGCGACGCGTGGTACAGCGCGTCGATCACCTGCTCGTCGACGAGCGAGTTGCACTTGATCCGGATCCCGGCCCGCTGCCCGGCGCGCGCCAGCTCGATCTCCTCGCCGATCGCGCGCACGATGCCGCGGCGGATGCCGTGCGGCGACGTGAGCAGCGTCCGGTAGGTGTCCTGGCGCGAGTAGCCGGTGAGGACGTTGAACAGGTCGGTGATGTCCGCGCCGACACTCGGGTCGGCCGTGAGCAGGCCGAGGTCTTCGTACAGGCGCGCGGTCTTCGGGTTGTAGTTGCCGGTGCCGATGTGGCAGTAGCGGCGGATGGTGGCGCCTTCCTGCCGCACCACCATCGACACCTTGCAGTGCGTCTTCAGGCCGACGAGTCCGTACACCACGTGCACGCCCGCGCGCTCCAGCGTGCGCGCCCAGGCGATGTTGGCCTGCTCGTCGAAGCGCGCCTTGATCTCCACCAGCGCCACGACCTGCTTGCCGGCCTCAGCGGCGTCGATCAGCGCGTCGACGATCGGGGAGTCGCCCGAGGTGCGGTACAGCGTCTGCTTGATCGCCAGCACCTTCGAGTCGGCCGCCGCCTGCTCGATGAAGCGCTGCACGCTCGTGGAGAACGAGTCGTACGGGTGGTGCACCAGCACGTCGCCCTCGCGCAGCGTCGCGAACACGCTCTTGGGCGTCTCGCGCTCGCCGAACGCCGGGTGCGTCGCCGGCACGAACGGCCGGTCCTTCAGCTCCTTGCGGTCCACACCGGACAGCTGGAACAGGCAGGTCAGGTCGAGCAGGCCGGGCACCTCGACCACGTCGGCCGGGTCCACCTCCAGCTCGCGCAGCAGCAGTTCGAGCATGTGCTCGCTCATGTCCTGCGCGACCTCGAGCCGCACCGGCGGGCCGAACCGGCGCTGGGCCAGCTCGCGCTCCAGCGCCTGCAGGAGGTCTTCGTCGCGGTCCTCTTCGACCTCGAAGTCGGCATTGCGGGTGACCCGGAAGATGTGGTGCTCCAGCACCTCCATGCCGGTGAACAGCTCGCCGAGGTGGGCGGCGATGAGCTCTTCGAGCGGCAGGAACGTCGCCGTGCGGCTGGTCCGCTCCTGCTCCACCCGCATCAGCCGCGGCACGTTGCTGGGCACCTTCACGCGAGCGAAGCGCTCGGTCCCGCCCTGCGGGTCGCGCACCGTCACGGCGAGGTTCAGCGACAGCCCGGAGATGTACGGGAACGGGTGCGCCGGGTCGACCGCCAGCGGTGTGAGCACCGGGAAGATCTGCTCGGAGAAGTAACTGGACAGCCGCAGCTGGTCGGCCCCGGCGAGGTCGGCCCAGCCGACGATCCGGATGTCCTGCTCCGCCAGCTCCGGGCGCAGGTGCTCCTCGAACGCGGCGGTGTGCCGCTCCACCAGGTCCTGGTTGCGCTTGGCGATGTAGTCCAGCTGCTCGCGCGGGGTGAGCCCGTCCGCGCTGCGCACCGGCAGGCCCGTCTCGTCGCGGCGCTTCAGGCCGGCCACACGGACCATGTAGAACTCGTCCAAATTGGACGCGAAGATGGCCAGGAACTTCGCCCGCTCGAGCAAGGCCTGCGACTCGTCCTCGGCCAGCGCGAGCACCCGCGCGTTGAAGTCCTGCCAGGAGAGCTCCCGGTTGAAGTACCGGTCGTCGGGCAGGGTCTCCACCGCGGTCGGCACGGTCGAGGTGACGGCCGGCGGCGCGGACGGCACGGCGCGGAACTCCTCGCCCGAGGCCTCCCTCGCGGCCGCACTCGCCGCGGTAGCGCGGGCGGTGATCTTCGCGAGCGCGGTCTTCCCGGACGCGTTCTTGGCGCCGGTGTTCTTCGACGCGCGGCTCTTCGGCGTCGCCGGCTTCGAGGCCGAAGCCCGGAGCGCGGCGGACTTCGACGGCGTGTTCTTGGGCTCGCTCTTCGACGCGGAAGCGTCCGTGGCGGTCTTGCGGGCCGCAGCGGAGACACCGGCTCTGGCTGCCGTGGCGCGCGCGGCGGTCGACTTCGCCGAACCCTGGACCGCGGCCGCGGGCTTAGGGGCCGCCTGGCCGGTGGCCGTCTTCCGGGCGGCCGAGCTCCGGCGGGGAGCGGGGTCCTTCGCGACCGGCTTCGCCGGGCTGGTCCCGCGTCGCCGGGCCTGCTGGCCGCTACGGGCTGGAGTGCTGCCGTCGTCTGTGCTCACGGGGCCCATTGTTCACTACAAAGCCACCGATTGCGCAGACCGCGGTGAAGGTCAAATGAACAGCTCAGCCCAGCGGCACGCAGGCCGTCCCCAGCACTGCGGCAGTGTGTTCCCCGACACCGAGCGAACAGGCGTGCCCGAGGTCGTCGGGAGTGTCCACGTCGCTGCGCAGCGAGACCAGCCCGCCGGCCAGCGGGGTGGCTCCGGAGCGGGTGTGCAGGCCCGCGGAGCCGACCCCGAACCGCGGGTCGAGCGGTGCGCCGGGCGCCGACAGCAGCAGCGTCGTGCCGGTGCCTTGCCGATCGGCGACGAACGCGCGCCGTCCCGCCGCTTCGCCCAGCGCCGTGGTCAGATCGGCCGGGCGCAGGGCGGGCAGGTCGGCCTGCAACGCGCCGATCACCCCGCCGGGTGAGGCCGCTCGCAGCAGCGCCTCGCCGTGCCGCAGCGCCTCGTTGAGGCCGGGCACCTCCGGCTCGGGCACGATCTCCGCGCCGAGCGCGGCCAATTCGGACACCGCCGCCGGGTCGGCCGCGACCACCAGCACCCGCCGCACGTGCGCGGCCGACGCCACCGCCGCCAGCGTGTCGTAGGCCAGCGCCAGTACCAGGTCGGGGTGCCGTTCGTCGGCGAGTGCGCCGCGCAGCCGCGACTTGCCCTCGCGCGGGTGCTTCAACGGCACGATCAGGTCCACGTCCACCCGTCCATCTTTACCCGAAACCGCCGCCGCCCGTGGTGAGCACACCCTCCCTGGACTGCGTGAACCGGCGCGCGGCAGGATCAGCAGGAGTGCGAGCTCGAGGAGGAGACATTGACCCGGCGTGAGAAGGGCGGCTTCTGGGTGGGACTGGCCGCCGCTGTGTTCTACCCGTTGACGGCGATCGGCAAGCGGGTGCAGATCGGTGCGGAGAAGGTGCCCCGCCAGGGCCCGGCGGTGCTGGTGCTGAACCACATCTCGCACCTCGACCCGGTGGTGGACGCGGTGTTCGTGCACCGGCTCAAGCGGGTCCCGCGGTTCTTCCTCAAGGAGAGCCTGCGCCACGTCCCGGTGCTCGGGAAGATCGTGGACGGCTCGGGGCAGATCCCGGTTTCGCGTGGTTCGAGCGCGGCCGGCGACAGCCTCAAGGCCGCGCACGAGGCGCTGGAAGAGGGCAAGGTCATCGTCATCTACCCCGAGGGCACCATCACCAAGGACCCCGCGGGCTGGCCGAAGGACGCGTTCACCGGCGTCGCGCGGCTGGCGCTGCAGAACGACGTCCCGGTGATCCCGATCGCGCGCTGGGGCACGAACGAGATCTTCAACGGCTACACGAAGAAGTTCACGCCGCTGCCGCGCAAGACCGTGACGCATCTGGTCGGCGACCCGATCGACCTGTCGGCCTACGCGGGCGCGAACCCGCGCAGCGCCTCGACGCTGCGTGAGGTGACCGCGCTGATGATGGACGAGATCACCCGCCTGCTGGCGGAGATCCGGCACGAGGAGCCGCCGTCGAAGAAGCCGGAGGACGGCGCCTGATGGCCGCCTTCGCCACCGACGTCCAGCGGGTCACCGTGCTGGGGGCCGGCTCGTGGGGCACCGCGTTCGCGAAGGTGCTCGGCGACGCCGGCCGGGACGTGACCGTCTGGGCGCGCCGGGAGTCCGTCGCCGAGGAGATCCGCTCGGCGCACGCGAACTCCTCGTACCTGCCCGGGGTCCGGCTGCCCGAGCGCATCACGGCGACGGCGGACGCCGCGGCGGCGCTGGACGGCGCCGAGGCCGTTGTGCTGGGCGTGCCGAGCCAGAGCCTGCGCGCGAACCTCACCGCGTGGCAGCCGCTGCTGCCGCGCGAGGCGATCCTGGTGAGCCTGGCCAAGGGCGTCGAACTGGGCACGCTGAAGCGGATGAGCGAGGTCATCGCCGAGCTGGCGCAGGTGCCCGCGGACGAGATCGTGGTGGTTTCGGGGCCGAACCTGGCGCGGGAGGTCGCCGCGTCCCAGCCGGCCGCGGCGGTGCTCGCGTGCGCCGACCACGAGCGCGCGATGGCGGTGCAGCGGGCCAGCTCCAACCAGTACTTCCGGCCGTACACCAACACCGACGTGGTCGGCGCCGAGCTGTGCGGGGCGGGCAAGAACGTGATCGCGCTCAGCTGCGGCATGGCCGCGGGCATGGGCCTGGGCGCCAACACGATGGCGACGCTGATCACCCGCGGGCTGGCGGAGATGGCGCGCCTCGGCGCGAAACTCGGCGCGGACCCGCTGACGTTCGCCGGCCTCGCCGGCCTCGGCGACCTGGTGGCGACCTGCTCGTCGCCGCTTTCGCGCAACCGCACGTTCGGCGAACGGCTGGGCCGGGGCGACACGCTGGAGCAGGCGCAGGCCGCGGCCGGCGGCCAGGTCGCCGAGGGCGTCGCGTCCTGCTCGTCTATCCGCGCGCTGGCCCAGGGACTGGGCGTCGACATGCCCATCACGGACGCGATGCACCGCGTCTGCCACGAGGGCGTCGACCCCCGCCAGGCCGGCGCCGAGCTGCTGGGACGGTCGCAGAAACACGAGTGGAGCTGAACTGCTCGTGAGTGTTTATGCCGGTTAGTTGGGGTCGCCCTTGCGGGCGTGCCTTTGTGGGCTGAAAATTGTGGTTGGCTGCCTGTTGACGTCGTGGTTCTTTGGTTGTGGTGGAGGCCGTCGGTTAGTCGGGCGCTGGGAACTGCGTGGTGGGCCTTTGACTGTTGCTTCGAGCACGCGGATCAGATTCTGTGTTTCCCTGGTGGTTCCCCGGGCAGCCGTTGGTTGTCCCGGGGACGCTGCTGGGAGGTGGGTGTGATGCTGGCCGAGGCGCAGGATCATGAGGAGATCATCGAGCGGGTCGCGGCGATTGATGTGGGCAAGGCCGAGGTGATGTGTTGTGTGCGGGTGCCTGATCGGGTTCATCCGGGTCGGCGGTTGCAGGAGGTGCGGCCGTATTCGACGATGACGCGGTCGTTGCTGCTGCTCTCGGACCGGCTCGCGGAGCTGGGTGTCACCCGCGTGGTGATGGAGGCGACCTCGGATTACTGGAAGCCGGTGTTTTATCTGCTGGAGCGGCCGGGGCGGCAGGTGTGGCTGGTCAACGCCCGTGATGTGAAGCATCTGCCGGGGCGGCCCAAGACCGACCGGCTGGACGCGGTGTGGTTGTGCAAGGTCGCCGAGCGGCAGATGCTGCGCCCGAGTTTCGTGCCTCCGCCCGAAGTTCGGCGGTTGCGGGACCTGACCCGCTATCGCTGTGATCTGGTCCGGGCCCGCACGAGTGAGAAGAACCGGGTGGAGAAGCTGCTCGAAGACGCCTGCATCAAACTCTCGGTGGTCGCGTCGGATATTTTCGGGGTGTCCGGGCGGGCGATGATGGCGCAGCTGATTGACGGGCAACGCAACGCGCAGCAGTTGGCGCAGCTGGCGAAGGCGGGAATGCGCCGCAAGATCCCGGTCCTGGAGGAAGCGCTGACCGGCCGGTTCACCGATCACCACGCGTTCCTGCTGGCGACGATGCTGCGCCGGATCGACGGCATCGACGCCGACCTCACGGCGGTGGAGACCGAGGTCGAGCAGGCGCTGGCCCCTTTCGCGGTGGCGGTGGCCCGGCTCGATGAGATCATCGGCGTGGGTGTCACCGCGGCCTCGGTGATCATCGCCGAGATCGGTGTGGACATGTCCCGGTTCCCCACCCCCGCGCACCTGAGCTCCTGGGCGAAGTTCGCGCCGGGAGTGTCGGAATCCGCGGGTCGGCGCAAGGGCCGCTCCGCGACCGGGCACGGCAACCGCTACCTCGCCTCGGTACTCGGGGAGATCGCTGTCGTCGTCGGCAGAACGGACACCTTCCTCGGAGAACGTTACCGGCGCATCGCGAGACGGCGGGGTACCAACCGTGCGATCGTCGCGGTCGGGCGATCCATCCTGGTGATCGTCTGGCATCTGCTGTCCGACTCCGAGGCCCGCTACCGGGACCTCGGGGCGGAGTTCTACCAGCGGCAACGCGGCACCGAACGCCAGAAAGCCGGCCACATCCGCCAGCTCCAAGCACTCGGCTACCACGTCACCCTCGAACCCGTCGCCTGACCACACCGGCCAGCACACCCCACAACCCACCCGGCTCCGCCGGGCGCTGTCGCACGCCCGGTCACCATCATTTTCGGGTCAGAACCGTCATGAACACTCACGAGCGGGTTCCCGGGCGGGGCTGGTCCACGGGGTGGGACGGGTTGACCGGGGCCGGTGGCGCTGGTTCGCTGTACGGCATGTCGATGTGCCTGATGACCGTGTGGCCGGGGTCCTGTGACCTCCGCCCCGTCATGGGCGCCTCGTGTCGCTGTTGTCGGTGAACCCCGCCCCGGCCCAGCTCTTCTCTTCTTTCCTTCTGTGAGGACAGTTCCATGTTCGCCGTTCCGGACAACACCCTGCTGCGTCCCGAGAACCCCGCCCTGCGCCACCCCGTCCGCGTCGCCCTCGAGGTGGCCGCCGACCGGGACCGCTGGGGCGGCCTGCTCCGCTACGATCCCGACGAGCGGTTCTCCGCGCTCGTCTCCCGCGAGGACGGCCAGGAGATCTGGCTGCTCGGCTGGCTGCCCGGCCAGCACACCGACCTGCACGACCACGTTTTCGCCACCGGCGCGTTCACGGTCGTCTCGGGGCGGCTGAGCGAGACGGTCGCGCGCCGCGCTCCCGGCGGCCGCGCGGTGACCGAGGTGCACGCGCTCGCCGCGGGCCAGTCGCGGGTGTTCGGGCCCGGGTACGTCCACGAGGTCCGCAACGACGGGCCCGACCCGGCCATCAGCATCCACGTCTACCGCGACGGTCCCCGCGACATGCGGCCGTACCACCTGGACCCGTTGGGCGGCCCGGTCCGGGACTGATCCCGAGCCTGGTCCGGAGCCGGTTTCAGGGGCGGAAGTCCTTGCTGCCACAGGGAAACCGCCCCGATCGGGTGCCGGTGTGAAAGTCCCGTTCGCGCGGCCGCGGACCCCGGTGTCCGGTCAACGGTCCAGGTCGCCGCGGAGCCGGAACTCCTCCTCGATCCGGGACCGCGAAGCGCCGGTCGCCAGCAGGAGCTGCAGCAGGACCCGGGACTTGCGCGGGCACAGCCAGCCCGCCATAGTCGCGCCCATGCGGATCAGGCTGGACTCCGAGCCGTGGAAGCCGTAGGTGCCGCGGAAAGTCGGGCCGGCGCCGGTGCGGGACGCGATCACGACCGGGACTTTCGCGTCCGCGATCACGTCCGCCGTGCCGGTGGAAACGTGACCGACGCCGCTGGCCGCGAAGACCACGCCGCGCGCGCCGCCCGCCAGCACCAGGGAAAGCAGCTCGCCCGAGTCCGCGATGCCCGCCTCCAGCAGCGGCACCAGCCCGGAGAAGTCCGCGTCCGCCAAGGACAGCACGGGCGGACGCGGGACGGGCGGGTGGAAGTAGTGCACCGAGCCTTCCGCGACCAGGCCCAGCGGTCCCGCCGGCACCGACGAAAACGCCTCCAGGTGGCTCGAATGGGACTTTCGCACCCAGCGCGCCGCGTGGACGTCGTCGTTGAACACCACCAGGGAGCCGCGGCTGCGCGGGTGGGCCGCGACGGTGAGCGAGGCCAGCAGGTTCGCCGGCCCGTCCGCGCTCGGCAGGCTCGGGTTGCGCATCGCGCCGGTGACCACCACCGGCACGTCGTCGTGCGGCCAGGCCAGCTCGAAGAAGTACGCCGTCTCCTCCAGCGTGTCCGTGCCCTGCACGATGACGAGCCCGGTGGCGCCGTCCGCGACCTGTTCGGATCCCCAGGCCAGGCACCGCGCCAGGGTGGCGTAGTCCATCGAGGCGCTGCCGATGCCGGCGAGCGTGGCCGCGCGGACGTCCATCGGCAGGTCGGTGCCCAGTTCGCCGAGCAGGTCGGCGGCGGTCAGCCGGGGCACGACGCCGTCTTCGATCCGGCCGCCGGGGGTCATCGAGATGGTGCCGCCCAGGGCGGCGACGGCGATCAAGGCACGAGTCATGCCGCCACTCTAGGAACCGGGCGGGATCGAGGCTGTGTCAGGAACCTTTCACCGCCTGGAGCGTGTAGCTCGCCGCGAGCCGGCGCGGGTTCTCGCGCATGCGCCACTCACCGACCTCGTCCTCGGCCATCTCCTTCGGCAACGCGTTCCACGGGACGCTGTCGTGCTCGGTGAACGCGGTCAGCGTCAATCCGTTGTCCAGCAGGGCCGTGATGAGCTCGCCCAGCGAGTGGTTCCACGAGTGCGTGGTGGTGTTGCGAAGGGGCCGTTCGGTGTCGACGTACGTGTTCTCGTCGTCCCACACCAGCGGCTCGGCGTGCTCGAAATAGTCGTACTTCGGCCACGCGCGGTCGGTCTCGTCGTCCAGGCCCCACATCATCGGATGGGCCTCGCGCAGGAACAGCCGCCCGCCAGGGCGCAGCAGCCGCGCCACGACCGAGGCCCAGTCCGCGACCCGCGGCAGCCAGCACAGCGCGCCGATTCCGGTGTAGACCAGGTCGAACTCGCCTTCGCCGAAGACCTCGGCAGCGGCGTAGACGTTCGCCTCCCGGTAGTCGATGTCCGCGCCGGCGCCTGCCGCGAGCTTGCGGGCCTCGGCGAGCGACGCGGGCGAGAGGTCGAGTCCGGACATCCGCGCGCCCAGCCGGGACAGCGAAAGCGTGTCCGTGCCGATGTGGCACTGGAGGTGGACGCCGCGCAGGCCGGCGATGTCGCCCAGCCGCGGCCGGTCGAACCGCACCACGTGGCTGAGGAACTCCGGATCGTCGAGGAACTTCCGCAGGGAGTACTGCTCCGACGCCGCGTGCAGCGGCGCGCGCTCGTCCCAGTTGGCTCGGTTGAGGTTGAACGAACCGGTCATGCCGTCGCCGCCTTTTCGGCCGCGCTGCGCTCCACGCAGAACTCGTTGCCCGCCGGGTCGCCCAGCACGACCCAGCCGGTGCCGTCGGGTCGCCGCTGATCGTCGACGAGGGTCGCGCCGGCCGCCAGCAGCCGCGCCACCTCCTCGTCGCGCGGGACGTCCGGGCGCAGGCAGACGTGCACGCGGTTCTTCACCGTCTTGGGGTCGGGCACCTGCTGGAAAAGCAGGTGGACGCCCGATTCGAGCGCGATCGACGCCTCGGGGTCGCCGGGGAAGTCGTCGTTGGCCAGTGGCCGCTCGGTGACGACGGTCCAGAACTGCGCGAGCGCGTACGCGTCCGCGCAGCCGAAGGTGATGTTGTGCACTACCGAGGCCATCAGGCTCCTCACATCGGCTGCCGTTGCCGTGAGTCTGCCTGAACCGGACATCACGGGCGATCGTTTTTCAGGCGGCGTCCAGGCCGGGGGAGCGGTGCACCCGGCGCGCCGCGTCGATGATCAGCACCTCGCAGCCCGGTTGCCCGGCCGCCCATTCGATGCCCTCCTCGCCGAGCGCGAACGCGGCGGTGGCCAGCGCGTCGGCGTTCGTCAGGTCTTCGGCGACGATCGTCACGCTCAGCAGCCCGGTGGCCGGGCGCCCGGTGCGGCCGTCGAAGATGTGCTGCCCGCGCTCGTAAGCGGCGGACGTCGCCACCGCCCCGTTGCGAGAGGTGACCACCGCGCACACCGACTGCGGCTGCTCGGGATGCCGGATGCCGACGCGCCACGGCCGTCCCGGCTCGGGCTCGCCGGCGGTGACCACGTCCCCGCCCGCGTTCAGGCAGAACCGCCGCGCCCCGGCGGCGTGCAGCCGGTCGGCCGCGCGCTGCACCGCCCAGCCCTTCACCACGGCACACGGGTCGAGGGCGCGCCCGGGCAGCCGCGCCGAGAACGCGCCGCCGGAGAGGTGCTCGTAGTACGCGCACAGGTCGAGCACCTCGTCGAGGTCGCCGCTGAGGTCGCCCGCGGCCAGCTCGCCCCGGTCGTAGCGGGACACCTCACTGTCCACTTTGTACGGGCTGAAGCGAGCGTCCACCTCGTGCAGCCAGCCGAACGCGTCCTTGACAGCGGCTGAGAAGTCGCCTTCGTCGCGCAGATCGAGCGAGATGGGCAGGCCCATCACCTGCTCGACGTGGGTGGTCATCGGGAGCCCTTCGCGTCGATCGCCGCTTGCAGCGACTGGATGTAGGACTCGCTGGTCTGCGTCGCGCCGGAGACGGTGTCGATGTGCGAGCTCTGGGCCTGCAACGCTTCTTGCCGCAGTTGTGGCAACGCGTCGATGCCGCGACCGCTGTCGGGCTGTTGCAGGAGCTGGACGTCGGTGATCCGGCTGCCGGAGAACGTCACCTGGACCTGCACGGTGCCGAACTCGCTGCCTTGCGCCGAACCCGGCACGGTCACCGTGGTCCCGCTGCTGCCGGCCGAAGTGGACGGTGCCGAGGCCGACGGCGGGGTGGCGGTGGTGGTCGTGGTGGTCCCCATCGCGTCCGGCTCGAACCGCCAGACGGCGATGAACCCGGCGATCGACAGGGCGACGACGAGGATCGTCTTCTTCATCTCCCGCTCCTCACGCGGCCAGGCTGAAACGTTCGGCGTGCACCCGCGCGGAGGGCACGCGCAGCTCCCGCAGGCTCCGCAGCACCGCCGCCGTCATCCCGGGCGGACCGCAGACGAACACGTCGCGATCGTCCACGTCGGGCACCAGCGCGTGCAGGCTTTCCGTGCCCAGCAGCGGTCCGTGCGGGCCGCGCTGGTCCGACGGTCCACTGAGGACGTGCACGATGGCGCCGCGTGCCTTGGCCAGGCCGCGCAGCTCGGGCAGCAGCACCGCGTCCTGCGGGGTGCGCACGCGGTAGAGGACGACGACGTGGCCGGTGATGTCCTCCAGCAGCGCGCGGATCGGCGTGATGCCCACGCCGCCGGCCACCAGCAGCGCGTTCGGTCGCTGCTGGTGAATCGTGGTGAAGGCGCCGTACGGGCCTTCGGCGAACACCCGCGTGCCGACGCGCAGCGAGCGCAGATTCGCGCTGGACTCGCCGACGGCCTTCGCCGTCAGCCGCAGCGTGCGGCCGTCGGGCGCGGCCGACAGGGAGAACGGATTGGCTTGCCACCAGCGGTCCTTCGTCAGGAATCGCCACAGGAAGAACTGCCCGGCGCGCGCGGGCAGCCGGTCGAGTTCCTTGCCCGTCATGTAGACCGAAACGGTGTCGGGCGATTCCGGGACGACGGCGACCACTCGCAGCTGGTGGCGCAGATTCCGCCACAGCGGCAGCCCGACGCGCCCGGCCAGCACGACCGCACCGGTGCCCAGCCACAGCGTCCACCAATATGCGCGCGCGACCGGGTGACCGGTGAACGACTGGCCGACGGCGATCTGGTGCGTGAACGCGAGCAGCACCGCCGCGTACGTGTAGAGGTGCACGAAGTGCCAGGTCTCGTACGCCATCCGCTTGCGCGCGAACCGGGCGGAAGCGGCGCCGACCACGAGGATCAGCACAAACGCGACGATCGCGCGCAGCAGTCCCTCAAGGGTGTCGGCCAGCTGCACCAGCTCGCCGACCGGGCCGCGGTCCTCCACACTCGCGTAGCCGAAGACGATGAGCACGACGTGCGCGAGAAGCGTCCACAGCAGGGTGAAGCCGGTCCAGCGGTGCCACGCCGTGAGCCGGTCCATGCCGAGCCGCCGGTCGAGCCACGGCAAGCGCGCCACGAGCAGCAACTGGAAGGCCATGGCCTGCGCGGCGTACAGCCCGGCGAGGCGGCCGGCGCTGATCAACGGGTTGTCGGAGAGGCCGCCGTTGACGAAGAAAACGGTGACGAGTGCGACGTTGGCGCCCAGGAACGCGAAGAGCCACACCTTGGCGGTGACGCGCGGCGAGACCGCGGGTCTGGGCGGTGCGGCGGCTATGGGTGTCATGACACTCACACGAGGTCCCTTCGGTTCGGGTTCACGACAGCCAGCGTCGGCGCGGAACCTGTGGGGGATCTGGGCGGAACCTGTCGACTGGCTGTCGAGCGGGGGCTCGGCTCGCGCGCCCGGCCGCGGCTCACGGAGGATGGGGGAGTGGAAACCCCGAACCCGGTGCGGCTGCTGGTCGTCGACGACGAGCCGCACATCGCCGACCTGGTGGCGACCGTCGCGCGGTACGAGGGCTGGCTGGCCGTGACCGCGGGCTCCGGCGCGGCGGCGCTGAGCCGGGCGGCGGAGTTCGGGCCCGACATCGTGGTGCTCGACCTGATGCTGCCCGACCTCGACGGCTTCACGGTGCTGGACCGCCTGCGCGCGAACGGCAGCACCGTGCCCGTGGTCTTCCTGACGGCGAAAGACGCGACGGCCGACCGGATCGCCGGCCTCACCCGCGGGGGCGACGACTACCTCGTGAAGCCGTTCTCGGTCGAGGAGCTGATGGCGCGGCTGCGCGCGGTCCTGCGGCGCAGCACCGGCGCCGCGGTCCCGGCGGCCGCGCGCGGCGCCGTCCTGACCGTGGGTGATCTCACGCTGGACGAGGACACGCGCGAGGTCCGCCGCGACGGCCGCGCCGCCGAGCTGACGCCCACGGAGTACGAGCTGCTGCGCTACCTCATGCGCCGTTCGCCCACGGTGCTGACCAAGGCGCAGATCCTCGACCACGTCTGGGAGTACGACTTCGGCGGCCGCTCCAACGTCGTCGAGCTGGTCATCTCCCATTTGCGGCGAAAGCTGGACGACGGCGCGGAACCGTTGATCCACACCGTGCGCGGCGTCGGGTACGTCGTGCGCCGGGCGGGCCGATGAGCCGGCTTGGCCGCTGGGCCCGGCGCTGGTTCGGTGCGTGGCGCGCGTCGCGGCTCGGCACCCGGCTGGCGTTCGGGCTGGGCGCGCTGGCGCTGGTGGTCTTCGCCATCGTCGGCACGGTCACCGTGAGCTTCATGAACGGCTATCTCGGCCGACGGCTCGACGAGCAGCTGAAAACCAGCCAGGTCGCGCAGGTGCCGGACCTGCGCTCGTCCCACGGCAGCCCGCAGACCATCTACTCCTGGTACTCCGCCGTGTTCGAAGTGGACAAAGGCGTGGCGACGGCGCAACCGGGCGGGAAGCTGCCCGGCGACGCAACGACGCTCGCGAAGGTCGCTGTCGACGCGACGCGCGGCGATGTGTTCCGCACCGTGTACATCGACGGCGCCGGGGCGTACCGCGTACGCGCCTGCCCGGTCGCGACGAACCAGGTCGACACCGGCACCGTGCTGCTGAGCGCGGCGCCGCAGGCGGACCTCGACAACACCGTGCGGCAGCTGGTGCTCGTCGAGGTGATCGCGTTCCTGATCGCGCTGGCGATCCTCGTCGTCGCTGGGCGGCTAGTGCTGCGGCGTGGGCTGCGGCCGCTTTCGGACATGGCGGGCACGGCGCACGACATCGCGTCGCACGACCTCATGGCCACGGCCGCCCTGCCCGTCCGCGCGTCCGGCGAGGGCGGCGGCGCCGAGGTGCAGGAGCTGCGGACGGCGTTCAACCTGATGCTGACCCACATCGAGTCCTCGCTGGCCGCGCGGACGGCGGCGAACGAGCGCCTTCGCCGTTTTGTGGCCGACGCCTCCCACGAGCTGCGCACGCCGTTGACGTCGATCCGCGGCTACGCCGACCTGTTCCGCTACGCCGCCGCGAACGAGCCCGCCGAACGCGAGGCGCACCTGTCGAAGATCCGCGAGGAGACCGCGCGGATGAGCGTGCTGGTGGACGACCTGCTGCTGCTCGCGCGGCTCGACGCGCACGACGCCGAGCCGCCGGTCCGGCCACAGCGGATCGACCTGGCCGATCCGGCGCGCGCGGCCGCCGATGCGTTCCGGGCCGGACGGCCGGGGCACCCGCTGGAGCTCGCCGTGCCGGCCGGGCCGGTCGAAATCGACGCGGACCCGGTCCGGCTCCGTCAGGTTCTCGACAACCTGCTGGCGAACGCCGCGGTCCACACGCCGCCGGGCACGCCCGTTTCGCTGGCGCTGACGGTCGAGGACGGTCAGGCGGTCGTGCGCGTCAGCGACGCCGGGCCCGGCATCGCGGCCGAGGACCAGCGGCGGATCTTCGACCGGTTCTTCCGCGTCGACAACTCCCGCACGCGCTCGGCGGGGGGCACCGGGCTGGGGCTGTCGGTGGTGCAGTCGCTGGTGGTGGAGCACGGCGGCACCGTCGAGGTGGCCAGCGAACCGGGCCGCACGACGTTCACCGTGCGGCTGCCCCTTCCTTCGTGACGCGCTGGGCGACGTGCTCGGGCGTCGTCCATTTCGCGGACAGGTCCGCCGACGGCTCGGGCTCGCCGAAAACCGTCCGCACGGGGAGGACGCCGGCCCACGCGGCGTCGGCCTCGACGTCGTCCGGCTCGTCGTCCGGGCCTTCCGCGCGGAGCTTGACCGAAGCCTCTGCCAGGTCCAGCGCCAGCACGCTGACGGCGGCGAACTCCTTGGCATTGACGCCGCGGGCGTGCTCCCACGAGCCGGGGGAGAGGTGGTCGGTGAGCACGTGCAGGGCGTGCATCTTGGCGTCCGGGTCGGTAACGGTTTCGGCGCGGCCGAGGATGACGGCGCTGCGGTAGTTCATCGAGTGGTTGTTCACCGAGCGGCAGTAGACGATGCCGTCCAGCAGCGTGACGGTGACGCACACGTCGATGCTGCCCGCCGCGGCTCGCAGGCTGGCCGCGCCCGTGGAACCATGCAGGTAGAGGGTGTCGCCGTCGCGGCCGTAGCCGGTGGGCAGCACCAGCGGCGCGCCGTCGCGGACGACACCGAGGTGACAGATCAGCGCCTCGTCGAGCACGGCGTGGAGGGTGGCGCGGTCGGTGGCCGCGCGGTGCTTCTTGCGGCCGAGGGTGGTCCTGGGAGTCGGCGAGAGGCTCGTCATGCCTCTCAGTGTGAAACAGCCAAGTGGACCCATCAAACGTCCACTTCTCGTACACTTGGAAAGTCCACTTTGTCTTGAGGAGGTCCCTCGTGTCGTACGCCGACACCGCGCTGCCGGTCCGCCTCGACCGCGAAGCGGGCACGCCGCTCGCCGTCCAGCTGGCCGACGCCCTGCGTGAAGCCGCCGCGAGCGGCCACCTGCGCGGCGGTGACCGGCTGCCGTCCACGCGCGCGCTGGCCGACCGCCTCGGCGTCTCCCGCACGGTGACCTCGGCCGCGTACGAGCAGCTGCACGCCGAGGGCTGGATCGCCGGTCGGCACGGTTCCGGCACGTACGTGACTACTCCGCCGACGCGCGCGGCCGCGTCGGTGTCGCCGTCGGGACCGCCGTTGGCCGACGCCGAAATCGCGCCGATGCTGGACCTCAGCCCGGGCACGCCGTGGGCCGCGGGCCTGGACCGCGCCGCCTGGCGCCGCGCGTGGCGGGCGGCGGCGGACCCGGAGCCGTTGATCCGGGCGCACCGCGCGGGGCTGCCCGAATACCGCGCGACGGTGTCCGAACACCTGCTGCGCCACCGCGGCCTGGCCGCCGGCTCGGTGCTCGCCACGGGCGGGACGACGGCCGCGGTCGTCGAACTGGCCGCGGCCGTGCTGCGGCGCGGCGCGGTCGTCGCCTTCGAGGAGCCCGGGTATCAGCGCGCTGTGCAGGCGTTTCGGCAAGCGGGCCTCACGGTGGTGGGCGTGCCCGTCGACGAGCAGGGGCTGCGCCCGGACGCCATCCCGGCGGGCGCGCGGGCCGTCTATTGCTCGCCGGCGCACCAGTACCCGATGGGCAGCCGGATGAGCGCGGCCCGTCGCGTGGAACTGGTCGAGCGGGCCCGCGCGGACGGCCTGCTGATCATCGAGGACGACTACGACGGCGAGCTGCGCTTCGACGTCGCCCCGCTGCCCCTGCTGGCCGCCCTGGCCCCCGACGTCGTCGTCCACCTGGGCACGACGAGCAAGATCCTCACCCCGACGCTCGGCGCGGGCTGGCTGGTGGCGCCGTCGGAGGTCGTGCGCGCCGTGCTGGCGTACCGGGATCTGACCGGCACCCGTCCTTCCCCGGCGGGTCAGCGGGTCCTCGTGGAACTGGCCCGTCACGGCGACCTGGGCCGCCACCTGCGCAAGCTCCGCCGCGAACTGGCCGAGCGCCGCACCCTCCTGTCGGAAGCCCTATCGTCCGCCGGCGTCCCCATCCTCGGCGACGACGCGGGCGCCCACCTGGTGGTCCTCTTCGAGTCCGCCACGGAGGAATCAGACCGCATCGCCGCCGCCGAACGCCACGGCATCCGCCTCGACGGCCTGGCCCGCCACTTCGCGGGCACTCCGACGGCTCACGGTGTGGCGCTGGGTTACGCGGGCTGTTCGCGGGAAGCGTTGGTTACGGCTTTGCCTACGTTGGTGTCGCTGCTTCGGTGAGGCTCTCGCCACTGAGCGGCGGGGTTGTCGTCGCCGGGTGACGAGAGAATATTGCCGCTGGGTGGCAGGCCTGTCGTCGCTGGGCGGCGGGCTGTCGCCGTCGCACGGCGAGAGGTTGTTTCCGCTGGGTGGCAGGGCTGTCGTCGCTCGGTGGCGAGTGGTTGTTGTCGCCGGGCAGCGGGAGGCAGTTGCCGCCGTGTGGCGAGGTTCGTTGCCGTTGTTGTGGTGGACGTGGGCACTCCTCACAGCACCGTCGCCGCCAGTCGGCGAGAAGCCATGGTCGCGGGATCGGCATGAAGCCGTGGCCGCCGGACGGCGAAAGGCGTCGCCGCTGGTTGGCGAGCGGCTTGCCACTGGGTGGCGACAGACTGCTGCTGGGTGGCGAGCGGTTCTGGCCGCCTGGTGGCGAGAACCTGGAGTCGCCCGGTGATGGGAGCGTGCCGTCGCGAGGTGGCGAAGAGCCGTAGCCACCAGGTGGCGAAGTGCCGTGGCCGCCGGGTGGCGAAGTACGTTGCCGTTGGGTGGCGAAGGGCCGTCGCCGCCAGGTGGCGAAAGGGGCGAAGCCCGAACGTCCACCCGCGGCGGCCGCGGCCCGACACGAGCGAGGGCATCCGGACCGCCAGCCCACCCCGTCGACTGGTTGTGCCGGAGTGGTGTCTGTCGCGCTCGGTACCCGGGGCCGCGCTGTTCTCGGTGGTCACCCGGTACGGTGACCGGCTATGAGTGCTGAAAAGGTCCGGGTGGCGGTCGTGTTCGGCGGGCGCAGCAGCGAGCACACGATCTCGTGCCTGTCGGCGGGCAGTGTCATCGCGAACCTGGATCCGGAGCGCTTCGAGGTCCTTCCCGTCGGCATCACGCCGCAGGGCGGCTGGGTGCTCGGCAGCGGCGACCCGAAGGAGCTGAGCATCCAGGGCCGCGAGCTTCCGTCCGTCGACTCCGGTCGCGCGCTCGTGCTGGCCGGCGACCCGACCAGCCGCGAGCTGCGCACCATCGACCCCGGCCAGGCGACCGAGGTGCTCGGCGGCGTCGACGTCGTCTTCCCGGTCCTGCACGGCGCCTTCGGCGAGGACGGCACCATCCAGGGCCTGCTCGAGCTGGCCGACATCCCGTACGTCGGCCCGGGCGTGTTCGCCAGCGCGGCCGCCATGGACAAGGAGTACGCGAAGAAGCTCCTCGCCGCGGAAGGCCTGCCGGTGGGCTCGTACGCGGCGCTCCGCCGTGGACAGTCCACAGTGGAGCAGTCCGAGCGGGATCGCCTGGGGCTGCCGGTGTTCGTCAAGCCGGCGCGCGCGGGCTCTTCGGTCGGCATCTCGCGGGTCACCGACTGGTCTGAAGTGGACGCCGCCATCGAGCTGGCCCGGCGCACCGACCCCAAGGTCCTCATCGAGGCGGCCGTGACCGGGCGCGAGGTGGAGTGCGGCGTGCTGGAGTTCCCGGACGGCCGTATCGAGGCCTCCCTCCCCGCCGAGATCCGCGTCCTCACCGACGACGACAACGCCTGGTTCGACTTCGAGAAGAAGTACCTCGGTGATGACGCCGAGCTGGACATCCCGGCCAAACTCGACGACGCCCTCACCGAACGCGTGCGCGCGATGGCCATCGAGGCCTTCCGCGCCCTCGACTGCCAGGGCCTCGCCCGCGTCGACTTCTTCATCACCGAGAGCGGCGACCTGGTGATCAACGAGGTCAACACCATGCCGGGCTTCACCACCAAGTCCGCCTACCCGAAGATGTGGGAGGTCACCGGCGTGGACTACCCCACCCTCCTGGCGACCCTCATCGACACCGCCATCGCCCGCGGCACCGGCCTTCGCTGACCTCGCTACTGGCTGACGTCCGTTGGAGCTTTTTCGCTAACGCGGCGTCTCTGGTTGACGCTTCTTCGCTAACGCCGCGTCTCTCGTTGACGTTCCTTCGCTAATGCCGCGACGAAGACTGCCCGCGACCCCGAGTGATCACTGTCGCCACAAGACGGCGACAGCTCGGACCGCAGAGCGAGCGACCCGCTGAAAACCGCTCCACACCAACCAAACCCACCGAAACGGACCACCTCCCGGCCCGTCGCCACTGATCGGCGAAACCGCGAAACCGCGCCCCCGGCCGTCACCCATTACAGTGATCAACCGGAAATCCCGGCGGCACTGTCGCGGCTCCCAGCGACGCGCGCCGGCGCACAAGGAGGCAGCGCGTGCAGATCGCGTCCCGGCTCGACCGGCTGCCGGTCACCAGGCGGCACCGGTACTTCGTCGCCGTGGTGGGGGTGGCGACGTTCTTCGACCTCTACGACCTGTTCCTCGCCGCCACGATCAGCACCGTGCTGACCAAGGAGTTCGGGGTCACGGCCGACCTGCTGAAGCCGTTGATCGCGTCGGCGTTCGTCGGGGCGTTCGTGGGGGCGGTGTTCCTCGGGCGGCTGGCGGACCGGCTCGGGCGGCGGCGGGCGTTCCTGCTCACCCTCGGGATCTACTCGGTCTTCACGCTGCTCGGCGCGTTCAGCACGGACGTCTGGATGCTGGTGGCCTGCCGGTTCGTCGCGGGCATCGGCATCGGCGCGGAGCTGCCGGTGGCCGACGCCTACCTCGCCGACCTGCTGCCCGCCCGCGCCCGCGGCCGCGCCACGGCATGGGCCTACACGATCGGCTTCTGCGGCGTCCCTGCCGCCGGTTTCCTGGCCCGCGCGCTGGTCGGCCACTCGCCGCTGGGCATCGACGGCTGGCGCTGGCTGTTCGTGATCGGCGCGCTCGGCGCCGCGATCGTCTGGGGACTGCGGTTCACGCTGCCCGAGTCGCCGCGCTGGCTCGCTTCGCGCGGTCGGGAAAAGGAGGCCGACGAGATCGTCCGCCGGCTGGAGGCATCGGCGACGCAACCGCTGGCCGAGCCGGAACCGGAGCCACCCGCGCCGGAGCCGGTGCGCGCGTCCGCACTGCTGCGCCCGCCGTGGTTCCGCCGCACGGCGATGCTCTACGTGTTCCAGCTGCTGCAGTCGTTCGGCTACTACGGTTTCGGCTCGCTGGTCCCGATCGTGTTCGCGGCCAAGGGCTTCTCCCTGGTCAACTCCCTGACCTTCAGCGCGCTGACGTTCCTCGGCTATCCGATCGGCTCGGCGCTGTCGATCCCGATCATCGAGCGGGTCGAGCGCAAGTGGCTGATCGTCGCCAGCGCGGCGGGCATGGCGGTGTTCGGGCTCGCGTTCGGCTACTCGACGTCCGGGGTGCTGATCGCCGTCTTCGGCTTCTGCTACACGGCGCTGAGCAACGTCTTCTCGAACGCTTTCCACACCTACCAGGGCGAGCTGTTCCCGACGTCGCTGCGCGGGACCGCCGCCGGTTCGGCGTACGCGCTCTCGCGGCTGGCCACCGCGGCGATGCCGTTCATCCTGCTGCCGGTGCTGCAGGGCGCGGGCCCCACCACGATGTACGGCGTGGTGGCGGCCGCGATGGTGCTGCTGATCATCGACGTCGCCATTCTGGGGCCACGCACGACCGGCAAGTCGCTGGAGACGATCGCCGCTAGAACTTCAGGGGCTTGACCGGCAGCTTCGCCGCGACGGTGTCGGAGATCGTCTGCAGCGGGCCGGTGCCGGCGGAGTCCGGGATGGTCAGTGCGATGTAGACGTCCCGGTCGACGACGTACCAGGTGGCCGAGCCGTCCTCGCTGAGCTGCAGCCACTGCACGCCGTTGACGACGCGCAGCTGCGCAGTCTGCGTCAGCTCCGGCGGCCGGTCGAGGCCGCAGCGCAGGACGATCGGGTCACCCTCGCCCCAGGCGACCGTGGCCTTCGGTGCCGGCGTGGCGAGGGTGCGCGGGGCGAGCTGCTTGCCGTTGGACGTCAGGTCCGCCGGAACCGCGGAGATGAGCGTGGCGCACGACGGCTCGTCCGCGTGCGGGGCCGGAACGGAGACGAGCGCGAGCGGCCCGTTCGCCTCCGGGGCCGCGCTGGAGGCCGCCGTTCCCTTCGTCAGCGCGAAGACGGCGACTGCCACGGCCAACGCGACCACGAGCGCGGAGGCCGTGATGAGCACCACCTTCGGCGGTGCGCCGGTGTCGGAATCTGCCACCGGACCAGTGCACCACGGCTCAGAGATGGACCACCGGGCAGGTCAGGGTCCGCGTGATGCCTTCCACGTTCTGCACTTTCGCGACGACGAGCTGGCCCAGCTGGTCCACGGTGTCCGCGGTCGCGCGCACGATCACGTCGTACGGGCCGGTGACATCCTCCGAGCTGGTCACGCCGGGGACCCCGGCGATCTCCGCCGCCACCGCGGCCGCCTTGCCGACCTCGGTCTGGATGAGGATGTATGCGTGGACCACGGCGTGCCCTTTCGTCGGTAGCGATGGTGTCGAGGTAGGAACGGTGTAGGCAACGTATCGCCAGCCCCGGGAAAAACCTAGGGGATCCGACTGTCGGTGGTCGAGGCTTCGGGCCGGAGAGAAATCGGAGGTGACCGGTGTCACCGAACGACGGCACGGTGGCCGCGATCGGCGAATTCGCGCTGATCCAGGCGGTCACCGAAGGACGTCGCCAGCCGGCGTCCACATTGCTCGGCCCCGGCGACGACGCCGCGGTCGTCGCCGCCCCGGACGGGCGCGTGGTCGCGACCACGGACGTACTGGTGCAGGGCGTGCACTTCCGGCTGGACTGGTCGAGCCCCGAGCAGGTGGGGCGCAAGGCCGTGGCCGTGAACCTGTCCGATGTCGCCGCCATGGGCGCGAAACCGACCACGGTGCTCGTCGGCTTCGCGTGCCCGCCGGACCTGCCGGCGGCGGTCGTGACGGAACTCATGAACGGCATGTGGGCCGAAGCGGGCCGCGCCGGCATCGGCGTTTCCGGCGGTGACATGGTGCGCGCCGACCAGCTCGTGATCAGTGTCACGGCGCTCGGCGACCTCGAGGACCGCGAGCCGGTGACGCGCTCGGGCGCGCGGCCCGGCGACGTGCTGGCCGTCAGCGGGCGGCTCGGCTGGGCGGCGGCGGGACTTGCCGTGCTGCGCCGCGGGTTCCGTTCGCCCGTGGGCGTCGTCAACGCGCAACGCTGCCCGGAACCGCCCTACGAAGCCGGTCCGCGGGCCGCGCTCGCCGGGGCGACGGCGATGATCGACATCTCCGACGGCCTGCTCGCCGACCTCGGGCACATCGCGTCGGCGTCGGGGGTCGGCCTCGACGTGCAGACCACCGACCTGGAGGTCTCCACGCGGCTGCGGGAGGTGGGCACCGCGCTCGGCGCCGACCCGCTGCGCTGGGTGCTCACCGGCGGCGAGGACCACGCGCTGGCCGCCACCTTCCCGCCGTTCGGCGATCTGCCCGAGGGCTGGCGCCGGATCGGCACCGTGACCATGCCGGACTCCGGCATCACCGTGGACGGGAAGGAATACGGCCACGAAGGCGGCTGGGAGCACTGGCGGTAGCTGCCTAGAGTGGCGGCGTGGAGATCCGTGCGGTCGCGTTCGACCATCCCGATGCGGCCAAGCTGATGGCCGAGGTCCAGCTCGAGTACGTGAAGCGCTACGGCAGCGAGGACGCCACCCCGATGGACCCGGCGCAGTTCGCTCCGCCGCGGGGGTTGTTCCTCGTCGGCTACGTCGGCGAAGTCCCCGTCGCGACGGGCGCGTGGCGGGCGCACGACGAGCCGGCGTCGACGCTTCGAGCCGGGGACGCCGAGCTGAAGCGCATGTACGTCGTCGAATCCGCTCGTGGCCGCGGGTACGCGCGCGTGATGCTGGCCGAGTTGGAGCGAACGGCGGCAGCCGCCGGACGGCTGCGCGCGGTGCTCGAGACGGGCACTGAACAGCCCGAGGCCATCGCCCTCTACGGTTCTTCCGGCTACGTCGAGATCCCCGGTTTCGGCCTGTACAAGGACGAAGCCGAGAGCCGGTACTTCGGCAAGGACCTCGCCGTGGAGCCACGGCATTCTCGAGATTCTCAGCCCGCCCAGGACTTCCAGCACTGACGAACCGGAGGCGACATGGCGATCTACGCGCTCGGTGACCTCGTACCGTCGATCCACCCGGACGCCTACGTCCATCCGGACGCGACCGTGATCGGCGACGTCCGGATCGGCCCGCGAGCCTCGGTGTGGCCGCAGACGGTGCTGCGCGGCGACCACGGTTACATCGAGATCGGCGAGCGGTCCAACATCCAGGACGGCTGCGTCGTGCACTGCACCAGCCGGCACCCGACGATCCTCGGCCCGTCGTCGGCCGTGGGCCACGCCGTGCACGTCGAGGGCGCCACGATCGGCAGCGGCTGCCTGATCGCGTCCGGCTCGGTGGTGCTGAACGGGACCGTGATCGAGGACGGCGGCATGGTCGGCGCCGGTGCCGTGCTGTCGTACAACTCCCACGTCGGCAGCGGCGAGATCGCGCTCGGGGTGCCGGCGAAAACGCGGCCGAACAAGTCGTTCTCGCCGGAGCAGATCGCCACCGTGGTCGACTCCTACGTCCGGCGCGGCGCCCGGTTCCGCGCGGAGCTCCGCCGCCTCGACCCGCCCAGGTGAGCTCGCCCACCCCGCGCTAGGCTTGCGGGCCGTGACCGCACGACCGCTGAACGAGATCGTCGAAGCAGGCTGGGCGCAGGCCCTCGAACCGGTGGCCCCGCAGGTGGCCGCGATGGGGGAGTTCCTCCGCGCGGAGATCGCCGCCGGCCGCACGTACCTGCCGGCGGGGGAGCACGTGCTGCGCGCGTTCAAGCAGCCCTTCCACGACGTGCGGGTGCTGATCGTCGGCCAGGACCCGTATCCGACGCCGGGCCACGCGGTCGGCCTGAGCTTCTCGGTGGCGCCCGACGTGCGGCCGATCCCGAAGAGCCTGATCAACATCTACAAGGAGTACGCCGACGACCTCGGCCACCCGTTGCCGTCCAACGGCGACCTGACGCCGTGGGCCGAGCAGGGCATCCTGCTGCTCAACCGCGCGCTGACGGTCCAGCCCGGGAAGTCGAACTCCCACCAGGGCAAGGGCTGGGAGCAGGTGACCGAGCAGGCGATCAAGGCGCTCGCCGCGCGCGACGAGCCGATGGTCGCGATCCTCTGGGGCCGCAACGCCCGTAACCTGCGGCCGATGCTGGGCGACGTGCCGTGCATCGAGTCGGCGCACCCGAGCCCGCTTTCGGCGCACAACGGCTTCTTCGGCTCGCGCCCGTTCAGCCGCGCGAACCAGCTGCTGGCCGACCAGGGCGCGGCGCCGGTGGAGTGGAAACTCCCCTGAAGTTCCGGCACGTGTGGTGTCCGGTCCGGCGTCGCGGTTCCGACCAGGGCATGACGAACCACCCTGATCCTGGAGGGCAGCCATGACCGCCACCGTCACTTCCGCCGACGGCACCTCGATCGCCTTCGACAGCACCGGCGCGGGCGCGCCCGTGATCCTCATCGGCGGCGCCGTGAACGACCGGACCACGGTCGCCGGCCTCGCCACAGTGCTCGGCGAAGCGGGATTTCGCGCCGTCGCCTATGACCGGCGAGGCCGTGGTGACAGCGGCGACGCGCCGGCGTACAGCGTCGCGCGCGAGGTCGAGGACCTGGCCGCGCTGATCTCGCACGTGGGCGGTTCGGCGGCGTTGTTCGGGCACTCGTCGGGCGCGATCCTGGCGCTGGAGGCGGCTTCGCAGGGCTTGCCGGTCACGAAAGTCGCCGTCTACGAGCCGCCGTTCGTCGTCGTCGAATCGCGGCCACGCCCGGGCGACGACCTGGTCACCCGCGTGCGCGACCTGGTTTCCGCCGACGACCGCAGCGGCGCCGTGGAGCTGTTCCTGACCGAAGGCGTTGGTGCCCCGCCGAAGCAGATCGCGGGCATGAAGGCGTCGCCGGTGTGGGCTTGGTTCACGGCGCTGGCGCACACCTTGCCGTACGACCTCGAGATCTGCGGCCCGGGAAACCACCTGCCCGTCGACCGGCTGGCGAAGATCGACGCCCCGGTCCTGGGCATCGGCGGCGGCAACGGCGAGGCGTGGATCCGGGCCGCCGCGGAGGCCGTCGCCGCTGTGGTGCCCAACGGCCGTTACGAGACGCTCGAAGGACAGGACCACGGGGTGCTCCACCACCCCGAGTCCCTCCGCGACCTGCTCAGTGGGTTTTTCAGGTGACTGATTGCCGGAGGTGACGACCGCCGGGGGTCCAGGGGGCTTGCCCCCTGGCGGGGGTTCGGGGGTTCGACCCCCGAAAGACACCTGAGGCGAAAAAAATGGCGAGTGCTCTCCACGAGCACTCGCCACCCTGAAACTTTCGCCTCAGCCGCGGACTACTTTGCCGGCCTTGATGCACGAGGTGCACACGTTGAGACGCTTGCGCTGGGACACGCCGATCTTGGCGTGCACAGTCTGGATGTTCGGGTTCCACCGGCGGTTGGTACGCCGGTGGGAGTGCGAGACCGACTTACCGAAGCCCGGTCCCTTGCCACAGACGTCGCACACGGCAGCCACGTCGAACTCCTCTGATATGGGACTAAGAATGCGCGCCCGAACCAGCCGGGCAACTCGACCATAGTAACGAGTGGTCTCGGGTGGGTCGTCACGGGGTCGATACCCTCGCGGGGACCAGCGAGGAGGTTACGGGGTGCGGGTGCTGGACGTGGCAGCGGTGACGGCCTGGTCGGCGGCGTGTGTGCGCAGCCTGGACCGGCTGCGCCCGGCGATCAACGGCATCAACGTCTACCCCGTCGCGGACTCCGACACCGGCTCCAACCTCCTCCACACCCTGACCGGCGCCCGTGACGCCCTGACCGCCGCCCTCCAGGACCCGTCCGCACCCGACGACGCTGGGGTGGGCAGCTCCTCGCCGCTGACAGGCGACGCTGGTTCGCGCGGCCCTTCGCCGCTGGCTGGCGACGGCGGTTTGCGCGACGATTCGCTGTCAGCGGGAGACGCTGATTCGACGGGCAGTTCGCCGCTCGCGGGCGAGGCCGGGTCGAGCAGTCCTTCGCCGCTAGCCGGCGACGCTGGCTTGCGTGGCGATTCGCCTCTGGGGAGCGAGGCCGGGTCGAGCAGTGCTTCGCCTCTGGGGAGCGACGGTGGTTTGCGCGGCGATTCGCCGCTAGCTGGCGAGCCTGGTTTGCACGGTTCGCCGCCGCTGGCCGGCGAGGCTGCGTCGAGTGGTGCTTCGCCGTTGAAGGGCAATGCCGACCCGAGGGGCGGCTCGCCGTTGGCGCGCGACGCAGTCGGAGACGATGTCCCGCAGGTCGACAACACCGCAGCCCGGCCTCGCGATGACCAGTCGCCATCCACTGGCGACGTCGTCACCCGGTCCGAGCCGTCGCCAACCGCCGCGGCGCTCGCCGTCCTGGCCCGTGGCGCCGTGGCCGCGGCCCGGGGGAACTCCGGCGTGATCATCTCCCAGGTCATCCGGGGAATTGCCGAATGGGCGGCAACGGGGGGCGAGCTGGACGGCGCCGGGCTGGCCGCCGCGCTCGGGCATGCCGACAAGGTCGCCACCGGTGCGGTCAGCCGTCCCGTCGCGGGGACGATGCTGACCGTCCTGCATTCGGTGGCCGGGGCCGTTCGCGGGGACACGCGGCCGCTCGCCGAGGTGGCCGAGACCGTCGCCGCCACCGCTGCCGCCGCCCTCGAAGAGACGCCCAAGCAACTGCCCGCCCTCGCGAAGGCCGGGGTCGTCGACGCCGGGGGACGCGGGCTGGTCGCCGTGCTCGACGCGCTCGCCGGCGTCGTCACCGGCAAGAACGCCGCGCCCGAACACGAGCTGGAGGTCGCCGTCGCCGCGCCTGTCGCCGAGCCCGCGCCGTACGCGTGGGAAGTCATGTACCTGCTCGATGGCGTCGACGAGGCGCAGCTTCCGGCGTTGCGCAAGGAGCTGAGCGGCTTCGGCGACAGCGTCACGGTCGCGGGTGACGGTTCGGGCAGTCACGCCGTCCACGTCCACTGTGCCGATATCGGCGCCGCTATCGAGGCCGGGCTTGACCTGGGGCGGCCGCGCCGCGTCCGCGTCGAACCGCTGCTCACGCCCACGCCGATCGAGCCCGGCGGTGGCCTGGACCGGTCCGTGGTGGCCGTCGTCCGCGGTGGCGGGCTGGCCGAGCTGCTGCGTGCCGAGGGCGTCGCCGTGCTGGCCGTTCCGGAGGGCGAGATTCCGGGCGTCGAGGACATGATCGGGCTGTTCAACGAAGTCGCCGGACGGCACGTCACGGTGCTGCCCGGCGGCATCGACCTGACCGCCGCCGCCGACACCGCCGCCGGGCACGCGATGGCGGGCGACCGCGACGTGGTGGTGATCCCATGCGCGTCGCCGGTGCAGGTGCTGGCCGCGCTCGCGGTGCACGACGGGGACCGTCGCGCCAACGACGACGTCGTCGCCATGGCTGAGGCCGCCGCCGCGACCAGGCGTGGCGAGCTGCGGATCGCCCACGAGGAGTCGCTAACCTGGGTGGGCCGGGCCCAGTCCGGCGACGTGATCGGCCTGGTCGACGACGAGGTGGTGCTGATCGAAGCGGCGCCCGCCTCGGAGACGAACCTGGTCGCGGCCGCGATGGGCGTGCTCAACCGGATGTTGACCCTCGGCGGCGAATTGGTCACCGTGCTGGGCGGCGCGGACGCCCCGCCCGGGGTGGCCGCCGAACTCGCCGAGCAGCTGCGGCTGGAACACCCCGAGGTGGAGTTGACGAGTTATGCCAGTGGCCAGGCCGAGGCCGTGCTGCTGATGGGGGTGGAATAGGAATGGCCGGGCTACGCGAAAAGCTCCCGCTGCTGCTGGGCGCGAAGACGGCGAAGGCGCTCTCCGGGGCGTTGGACATCGAGACCGTTTCGGACCTGCTGCGGCACTACCCGCGCCGGTACGCCGAGCGCGGCGAGCTCACCGACATCGCCGGGCTGGAGCTGGGCGAGCACGCGACCGTGCTGGCGCGCATCGAGAAGATCAGCAAGCGCCGCATGAAGTCGCGCAACGGCACCATCCTCGACATGGTCATCACCGACGGAAAACGTCGCCTGGCCTGCGCGTTCTTCAACCAGGCGTGGCGCGAGAAAGAGCTGTCGCCGGGCAAGACGGGGCTGTTCGCGGGCAAAGTGACGGCGTTCCGCGACACGCTGCAGCTGGCGAACCCGGAGTACGAGCTACTGGACGCCGAGCGCGAGGCCGAGGCCGTCGACAGTTTCCTCGCCGAGATCATCCCGGTGTACCCGGCGGCGCAGGGCATGCCGTCGTGGTCGATCGCCAAGTGCGTGCGCCAGGTGCTCGATGTGCTGGAGGTCGACGAGGACCCGATGCCCGAGGAACTGCTGAAGCGCAACGGCTTGCCCGGCCTGGAGCGCGCGCTGCGCGGGATCCACCGGCCCGAGGACTGGGCGCACCTGGAGAGTTCGCGGCACCGGCTGAAGTGGGACGAGGCCATGGCCGTCCAGCTGATTTTCGCGCAGCGGCGGCATTCCGCGGTGTCGCGGCCGGCGAAGGCCAGCCCGCACACCGACGGCGGCCTGCTCGACGCGTTCGACAAGCGGCTGCCGTTCGAGCTCACCGCGGGCCAGCGCGCGATCGGCGAGGACCTCGCCGCCGACCTGGCGACCGAGCACCCGATGAACCGCCTGCTGCAAGGCGAAGTGGGCTCGGGCAAGACCGTCGTCGCGCTGCGGGCGATGCTGCAAGTCGTCGATTCCGGGCGACAGGCCGCGCTGCTGGCGCCGACGGAGGTCTTGGCCGCGCAGCACGCGCGTTCGTTGCGCGAAATGCTCGGTGAGCTGGGCATGGCCGGCGAGCTGGGCGCGGCGGACAACGCCACGCGCGTCACGCTGCTCACCGGTTCGATGGGCGCGAAGGAACGCAAGAAGTCGTTGCTGGAGACGGTCAGCGGCGAGGCCGGCATCGTCGTCGGCACGCACGCGCTGATCCAGGACACCGTGCAGTTCGCCGATCTCGGCTTCGTGGTGGTCGACGAGCAGCACCGGTTCGGCGTCGAGCAGCGGGACGCCCTGCGCTCGCGCGGTGCCGACTCCACCAGCCCGCACGTGCTCGTCATGACGGCGACGCCGATCCCGCGCACGGTCGCGATGACCGTCTACGGCGACCTCGAGACGTCCGCGCTGCGCGAGATGCCGGTGGGCCGCTCGCCGATCAAGACCACCGTGGTGCCGGTGGCGGAGAAGCCCGCGTGGTTCGACCGTGTGTGGCAGCGCGTCACCGAGGAGGTCGCGAAGGGGCACCAGGCGTACGTCGTGTGTCCGCGCATCGGCGACGAGCCGCCGTCGGACAAGAGCGACAAGCGGCCGCCGCTCGCGGTGCTCGACGTCGCGCCCGATCTGGTGGGCGGGCCGTTGAAGGGCCTGCGCGTCGCGGCACTGCACGGCCGCATGCCGCCCGACGAAAAGGACGCCGTGATGCGCGCGTTCGGCGACGGGAAGGTGGACGTGCTCGTGGCGACGACCGTCGTCGAGGTCGGCGTGAACGTCCCCAACGCGACGGCCATGGTGATCCTCGACGCCGACCGGTTCGGCGTGAGCCAGCTGCACCAGCTGCGCGGGCGCGTCGGCCGGGGGAGCGTGCCCGGGCTGTGCCTGCTGGTCACGGAGACCCTGGACGGCACCTCGACCCGCGAACGGCTGGCCGCGGTCGAATCGACCACGGACGGTTTCGAACTGTCGCGTTTGGACCTCGAGCTGCGTCGTGAGGGGGACATCCTCGGCGCGTCGCAGTCCGGCAAGCGCTCGAGCCTCAAGCTGCTTTCGCTGTTGCGCGACGAGGACGTGATCACGGAGGCGCGCGAGCAGTCGCAGGAGATCGTGGTGCGCGACCCGTCGCTTTCTGGGTATCCGCGGTTGGCCCAGATGGTGTCGGACGTCGTCGACATGGACCGCGCGGAATACCTGGAGAAGAGTTGACGCCGGTCGTCCGTCCGGCCACGGCCGCCGACGCGGCGCAGATCGCCGCCGTCCATGTCGGCTCCTGGCAAGCGGCCTACGACGGGCTGTTGCCTGCGGAGTTCCTCGCGGGCCTTTCGCTGCCGGCGCGCGAACGGTCCTGGGTGGAGAGGCTGTCCGCCCCTGATTCCGGCCAAACGGTGCTGGTCGTCTTGTTGGACGGCGCCGTCGCGGGCTTCGCCGCCGTCTGCCCCAGCCGTGACGAGGACGCGACCCCGGAAACCGGCGAGCTGACGTCGATCTACCTCCTGCCCGACCACTGGGGCCGCGGCGCCGGGCGGGCCCTGCACGAACGCGTGGTCGCGACGCTGGCCGCCACCTTCACCACGGCCACCCTGTGGGTCCTCTCGACGAACACCCGCGCCCGCCTCTTCTACGAACGCGCCGGCTGGTCACCGGACAACCGCACCAAGGTCGAAACGATCGCGAACGGGACCGTCACGCTGGACGAGGTCCGGTACCGGTTGTCGCTGCGCGGCTGAACTTCCGGCTCCGGCGCCGCGGCGGGGCCCGGGGTACTTGCGCATCCCAAGGCGTCGAAGATTCGGTCACTCGGACGTAGTTCGGCGGCGGTTTGGCTGGCCTTCCCGGTGTCAGGCCGGGTGAGGTTGGCCGTCGGCGAAATTCGGCGAATCGGTGCCGGGGTCGGCGAGGGCGCTGTGGTTGCCGTCGTCACCAGCACCAGCACCAGCACCAGCACCAGCACCAGCACCAGCACCAGCACCGCCACCAGCGGCGGTGCCGACGTCGTCGTCCGGCGGCGAATCCGTGACGAACACACCGGCACGGGCAGCGGCCGCGGCGGTCTCCGCGGCAATCCGCGCATCGTGGTCGGTCACGGACTCCCGCGAGATGAACAGGCGGTAGAAGATCGGCCCGCTCGCCGCGCGTAGGACCTCCGCAGAGTCGGTGCCGACGGGGGCCTCGCCGCGGGTGACGGCGCGCGTCACGATCACCGCGCAACGGTCGTGCCGATCTTGGTAAAACGCGTGCAGCGCCTCGGCCGCGCGCGCCGAATGGAAGGCCGTCAGCACCGACGCCGTCGGCAGTTCACGCAGCGCGGGGTCGGTGAAATAGCGGACGACCTCCGCCAGCATCTCGTGCAGGTCGCCGGCGAGCGAGCCGGTGTCGGGCGCCGTCCAGCCGTCCTCGACGCCCATGTGCAGCGCGGCGGCGACGAGCCCGTCCGTCGACTCCCAGCGGCGATAAACGGTGGTCTTGTGCACGCCCGAACGCTCGGCGACAGCCTCCACGGTCAGGTTGACGAAGCCGCGCTCGGCGAGCAGGTCGAGCGTCGCCTGCAGCACGGCGAGGCGCGTCCGCTCCGTGCGACCACCCGGTCGGCGGGTCCCGGCTAATTCGGTTGCCAACTGCGACTCCTGTTGCGTTAGTGTGCCCAGTATGCCAGACCTCGACGCAGTGACGCCCTTCTCGCCGGACGACGTGGCCCCGATCGCGGACCTGATCGGAGACGCGCGCGTCGTGGCGATCGGCGAAAACAACCATCACATCCGCGAGTTCGGCGAGCTGCGCAACCAGCTCCTGCGGCATCTCGTGACGGAGCGCGGGTTCGCCGTGCTGGGCTTCGAATCGGGATTCGCCGAGGGGCAGCTCGTCGACGAATGGCTGCGCGGCGGTCCCGGTGACGTCGCCGACATCGCCCGCGACGGTTTCACCTTCAAACTCGGCGACCCGCCCGAGATCCACGAGATGCTCACTTGGCTGCGCGGGCACGGCGGGGTCCGTTACGCGGGCCTCGACGTCCCGAGTTCCGGAGGCTCGCCGGTCCCGGCGCTGCTCGCCGTGCGGCGGTATCTGGAAGACGTCGACCCGGACGTGGTCCCGCTGGTCGAGGCCGGTCTCACCGCTTCGGAGCCGTACGCGTCGGTCAGCAATGCCGTCGCCCCTGGCCGTTACGCGGCCATGGCCGCGCCCGCGCGAGATGCGGCGACGACGGCGCTGGCCGTGCTCGTCGCGCATCTCCGTTCGCTGGCGCCGGTGTATGAGCAGCGTTGCGAGGGGGACCCCCACGCGCACGCCATCGCCGAGCACCACGCGGCCGGCGCGCTCCGCATCGACACCTGCCTGCGCGAGCTGGCGGCGATGATGTCCGGCGCGGCGCCCGCGCTCGTGAGTTCTTCGCGCGACACCTACATGGCCTCGACGGTCCAGTTGCTGCGGCGCCTCCACGGCGAGGGCGAGAAGATCATCGTGATGGTCCACAACGGACACTTGCAGCGCGTGCCGTTCGCGCCGAAGCCGTCGATGCGCTTCCCCTCGGCAGGCATGCACCTGGCGGCGGAACTCGGCGACGACTACTTCGCCCTCGGCCTCACCGCCGGCGTGGGCACCACCACCGGCCTCGCACCGGATGACAGCGAGCGTCTCGCCTTCCGCGTCTTCGAGAACGAGCTGCCGCCGCTCGCGGAGGACAGCGTCGAGGCCGCGCTGGCCGAGTCAGGTTCCTGTCTGGTCGACCTGCGCGCCAACCGCGCGAAGGGCATCACGGGGCCGTCGAGCATGCGGCACGCCCACCTGTTCACGCCGGTTGACGTCGTGCAGGCCTTCGACGCCCTGGTCCACCTGCCGCGGATGTCCGTCAGCGGGAACGTCCCGTCCGCTTAGGCGGCCGGGCCCTCGTCGAAAGTCTCGCCGGACAGCAACGGTTCGAACTGCCGGTACGCGGCGAAATCCCGGAAATGCCGGGCGTACAGGTCGGCGTCGCCGGTCAGGTCGTCGGCGAGCGACCGTGCGACGTCCACCACCCGCTTGCAGGTCCACGTGATCAGTTCGCCGCGCTCGTTGCGGTAGCTGCCCGTCTCGCCTTCGGCACGGCGACGGACGGCCTCGCGGGCGGCGTTTTCGTCGGCCGCGTGGACCAGCACGACGTCCTCGCGGTACAGCGGTTCGTGGGTCGGCGAATCGCCCGTCGCCTCGTAGAGGACAACGGCGATGTACGGCTCCGTCCTGCTCATTCGTCCTCCTCGCCTGGTTGTCGATCACTGTCCCCACGAGCCGTCACGAGGGCAAACTGTTTCGGTCAAACACGGTCCAGCCCATCGGGTGACGTCGAGTTGCCGCCCGCTGGCGACCGGGATACGACGCAGTCATGCGGAATCGGACGGCGCGTGGTCTCTTGTCGGCGACAATGGCGTTTCTGCTGGTGGCGGGCGTGCAAACGCCGGCGCTCGCGGCCGGCGGCACCCAGGCCAACCCACCGAGCTGGGGACTCGACCGGATCGACCAGCGGACCGGCCTCGACCAGAAGTTCCACTACGAAACCGACGCTTCGGACGTCACCGTGTACGTGATCGACAGCGGTGTCGACGCGAAGCACCCGGACCTCCAGGGCCGCGTGGCGCCGGGCAAGGACTTCCTCACCACCGGCGCCGACACCTCCGACACCAACGGCCACGGCACACGCGTGGCGGGCATCATCGCCGGGAGCAGTTACGGCGTCGCCAAGGGCGCGCAGATCTTCCCGGTCCGCGTGCTCGACAAGGACGGCGGCGGCTCCACCGACAACATCATCGCGGGCATCACCTGGGTGACGCAGAACGCGCACCAGCCCGCGGTCGCCGTTCTCGGCATCGGCGGCGTGCCCAACGAGAAGCTCGACAACGCTGTCACCGGCCTCGCCGCCGTGATGCCCGTCGCAGTGCCCGCGGGGGAAGGCGGCACGGACGCGAGCCAGATCTCGCCGGCGCACGTGCCGGCCGCGCTGACCGTCGGCGCGAGCGACGTCCAGGACCAGGTGGCGAGTTTCTCCAATTTCGGGCAACCCCTGGACCTGTACGCGCCGGGCGTCGACATCCCGGCGCCGCTCGCTGGGACGTCGAACGTCGGCACGCTCTCGGGGACATCGATGGCAGCGGCCTTCGTGGCGGGTGCTGCCGCCCTCTACCGCTCGGAGCATCCGGAGGCCTCGCCGGCGGACGTCACCACGGCGTTGGTGCAGGCGGCGACCCCGGACGTGCTCAAGAACGTGCCCACCGGAACGGCCAACCGGCTCCTGTGCACCCTGCCCGCGGCGAAACCCTGACTGTTGCGGGGAAGCGGAACTCCCCGCATCATGCACCCAGGTCGGGGCACATGACGTCCATCACCTGGACAACGGCTCCCGGACAGCGGGAAGAACCGGGTAACGTGCCTTCACTACCGATCCGAAACGGGAAGGACCGGGCATGTTCCGCAAGGTGCTGGTGGCCAACCGCGGCGAGATCGCCATCCGGGCGTTCCGCGCAGGCTACGAACTGGGAGCGGGCACGGTTGCCGTGTTCCCGCACGAAGACCGCAACTCGCTGCATCGGCTGAAGGCCGACGAGGCCTACGAGATCGGTGAGCCGGGTCACCCGGTGCGCGCCTATCTCTCGGTGGACGAGATCGTGGCGGCCGCCGAGAAGGCGGGCGCGGACGCGGTTTATCCGGGATACGGCTTCCTGTCGGAGAACCCCGACCTGGCCCGTGCCTGCGAAGAGGCGGGGATCACGTTCGTCGGGCCGTCGGCCGACATCCTCGAGCTCACGGGCAACAAGGCCCGCGCCGTCAAGGCGGCGCGCGAGGCCGGCGTGCCGGTGCTGGGCTCTTCGGAGCCCTCGAGCGACATCGACGCGCTCGTGGCCGCGGCCGACGACCTGGGCTTCCCGGTGTTCGTGAAGGCCGTCGCCGGTGGTGGCGGCCGCGGCATGCGGCGGGTCCAGGAGCCGGCTCAGCTGCGCGAGTCCATCGAGGCGGCCGCGCGCGAGGCCGAGTCCGCGTTCGGCGACCCGACGGTGTTCCTGGAGAAGGCCGTCGTCGAACCGCGGCACATCGAGGTGCAGATCCTCGCCGACGGCGAGGGCAACATCATCCACCTCTACGAGCGCGACTGCTCCGTCCAGCGCCGCCACCAGAAGGTGGTCGAGCTGGCGCCCGCGCCGAACCTCGACCCCGAGCTACGGGCCCGGATCTGCGCCGACGCCGTCAAGTTCGCGCGCCAGATCGGCTACCGCAACGCCGGCACGGTCGAGTTCCTGCTGGACAAGCAGGGCAACCACGTTTTCATCGAGATGAACCCGCGGATCCAGGTCGAGCACACGGTCACCGAAGAGGTCACCGACGTCGACCTCGTGCAGTCCCAGCTGCGGATCGCCTCGGGCGAGACCCTCGATGACCTCGGCCTCTCGCAGGACAAGATCTACCTGCGCGGCGCCGCGCTCCAGTGCCGGATCACCACGGAGGATCCGGCCAACGGCTTCCGCCCGGACACGGGCATGATCAGCGCCTACCGCTCGCCGGGCGGATCCGGCATCCGGCTCGACGGCGGCACCGCCTTCTCCGGCACGGAAATCAGCGCCCACTTCGACTCGCTGCTGGTGAAGCTGACCTGCCGCGGCCGCGACTTCAAGACCGCCGTGGGCCGCGCCCGCCGGGCCGTCGCGGAGTTCCGTATCCGCGGTGTGGCGACGAACATCCCGTTCCTGCAGGCCGTCCTCGACGACCCGGATTTCCGCGACGGCCACGTCACCACGTCGTTCATCGAGGAGCGCCCGCACCTGCTCACCGCGCGCCACTCCGCCGACCGCGGCACGCGCCTGCTCACCTACCTGGCCGATCAGACGGTGAACAAGCCGCACGGCGAGCGCCCGCGCACCCCCGAGGCGGCGGCGAAGCTGCCGAAGATCCCGGACGGTTTCAAACCGGCCGACGGCTCCAAGCAGAAGCTCATCGAGCTGGGCCCGGTCGGCTTCGCGAGCTGGCTGCGCGAGTCGCCGCTGATCGGCGTCACGGACACGACATTCCGCGACGCGCACCAGTCACTGCTCGCCACGCGGGTGCGGACGAAGGACCTGCTCGCCGTCGCGCCAGTGGTCGCCGCCACCGTGCCGCAGCTGCTTTCGCTGGAATGCTGGGGCGGCGCCACATACGACGTCGCGCTGCGCTTCCTGGCCGAGGACCCGTGGGAGCGGCTGGCCCAGCTGCGCAAGGCCGTGCCGAACATCTGCCTGCAGATGCTCCTGCGCGGGCGCAACACCGTCGGCTACACGCCTTACCCGACCGAGGTGACGCACGCCTTCGTCGAGGAGGCGACCGCCACCGGCATCGACATCTTCCGCATCTTCGACGCGCTCAACGACGTCGAGCAGATGCGGCCGGCGATCGAGGCCGTCCGCGAGACCGGCGCCGCCGTCGCCGAGGTCGCGCTCTGCTACACCTCGGACCTGTCCGACCCCGGCGAAAAGCTCTACACGCTCGACTACTACCTCAGTCTGGCCGAGCAGATCGTCGGCGCCGGCGCGCACATCCTGGCGATCAAGGACATGGCGGGACTGCTCCGCGCGCCCGCCGCGGCGAAGCTGGTGACCGCGCTGCGCAAGGAGTTCGACCTCCCGGTGCACATCCACACCCACGACACGGCGGGCGGCCAGCTGGCCACCTACCTCGCCGCGATCCAGGCGGGCGCGGACGCGGTGGACGGCGCCGTCTCGTCGATGGCCGGCACCACGTCGCAGCCCTCGCTCGGCTCGATCGTCGCGGCCACCGACCACTCCGACCACTCGACCGGCCTCGACCTGCAGGCGATCGGCGACCTGGAGCCGTACTGGGAGAGCGTCCGCAAGATCTACGCGCCCTTCGAAGCCGGCCTCGCGTCGCCCACCGGCCGGGTGTACCACCACGAGATTCCGGGCGGGCAGCTTTCGAACCTGCGCACCCAGGCCATCGCGCTGGGCCTCGGCGACCGCTTCGAGGACATCGAGGCCATGTACGCCGCCGCGGACAAGATCCTGGGCCACCTGGTGAAGGTGACGCCTTCGTCCAAAGTGGTCGGTGACCTCGCACTGCACCTCGTCGGCGCGGGCGTGTCGCCCGCGGACTTCGAGGCGGAGCCGAACAAGTTCGACATCCCCGACTCCGTGATCGGCTTCCTGCGCGGCGAGCTCGGCGACCCGCCGGGCGGCTGGCCGGAACCGTTCCGCACCAAGGCTCTTGAGGGCCGTTCGGCGGCCAAGCCGGTGGTGGAACTGTCCGAAGAGGACCGCAAGGAGCTGACGGACGATCGTCGCGGCACGCTGAACCGGCTGCTGTTCCCTGGCCCCACGAAGGAGTTCCAGGCTCACCGCGAGGCGTACGGCGACACGAGCGTATTGCCCAGCAAGGACTTCTTCTACGGCCTGCGCCCGGGCGAGGAGTACGCGGTCGACCTGGAGCCGGGCGTCCGCCTGCTCATCGAGCTGGAGGCGATCGGCGAGGCCGACGAGCGTGGCCTGCGCACGGTCATGTCGTCGCTGAACGGCCAGATCCGGCCGATCCAGATCCGGGACCGCTCCATCGCCTCGGACATCCCGGCCACGGAAAAGGCCGAGAAGGGCAACCCGAAGCAGATTGCCGCGCCGTTCGCCGGCGTGGTGACGCTGCAGGTGGCCGAGGGCGACGAGGTGGAGTCCGGTGCGACCGTGGCGACCATCGAGGCCATGAAGATGGAGGCGTCCATCACCGCTTCGGCGGCGGGCAAGGTCGGGCGCTTGGCGATCACCTCCGTTCAGCAGGTCGAGGGCGGAGACCTCCTCATCGTGCTCGAGTAGCCGGCCACGACGCCAGTTTTCAGTGTCGCGAACGGCCCTTTCGCTCCCCTGCGTAGCGAAAGGGCCGTTCGCGACGTTTTGGGCTCGTGTTCTTCGGCGTGCCCGCGCTAACGTCGGCCGCATGCTGATCAACGCGGTGCCGCAGTGGCAGGGCGCGATCGGCCCGAGAGCAACCGGGCTGGTCGAGGGCTGCCTCGCGCTTTCCGAACTGGCCGGGCACGTGCTCGGACTGCCGGTGCGCCATGTCCGCCAGGACAGGGCGACCTCGGACGCGGTCGACGGCGTCGCCAACCGGGCCGTGCTCACCGGCCCGAACCGGGCGGCGCAACTGGCCGCGCTGGAGGCTCCTGGCGGTCCGGTGCTGACCATCGGCGGCGACTGCGGCGTCGAGCTGATCCCGGTCGGGGTCGCACGATTCCGTTACGGCGCAGGGTTGGGAGCCGCGTGGTTCGACGCGCACGCGGACTTGAACACCGCTGAGTCGTCGCCGTCCGGCGCCTTCCACGGGATGGTGCTGCGGTCGCTGCTCGGCGAGGGGGACGCGTCATTCGCGGCCAGTCCAGCGCTGGAGCCCGGCCGGGTCGCGCTGTTCGGCACGCGGGCTTTCGACGCGGCCGAGGAGGAGGCGGTCGCCCGCGGGCTGGCTGTGCGGACCAAGGACGTCGCCGGGACGCTGCGCGCGGCCGGCGCGGATCGGGTGTACCTGCACCTGGACCTGGACGTCCTGGACCCGGCCGAATTCGGCGGCCTGAACTACCCGGAGCCGGGCGGGCTGACGATCACCGAACTTGTCGAGGCGCTCGACGGACTGTCCGAAATGGACGTCGTCGGCGCGGGGATCGCGGAGTGCGTCGGCACGGGCAGGGAACTGAACGTTCTCGAGCCCGTCGTCGCCGCGGTGGGGAGGTTGCTGATGCGGGCTTGAGCCCCGGACACCGGCTGTTCGTCCCGGTGTCCTTGCAGGTAGACGACCACGCACGTGTGCGGCCCGAAGGAGGTGTGCCCGAGGCCGTGACGCTGATCGGTCGTCGTACGGCGAAACCACGCCGGCCGGCTCGGATCCGGCTCCTCAGCCGAGGTGTTCGGAGGCTCTCTCATCCATCGCCGCGCGGACGGCGTCGACGGCTTCGGCCGGTCCGGCGTCCAGTTCACGTGCCCGGGCGGCGAACTCCATGGCCGCTTCGCGAAGCAGCCCGGCACGGTTCGGCCGTTCGGCCGGACCCGTGACGACGGTTCCCTTCGCGCGGCCCGTGGCCACCAGCCCACCGGCCTCCAGCTCGCGGTAGACGCGCGCGATGGTGCCGGAAGCGAGCCCGAGGTCGCGGGCGAGCTGGCGGATCGGCGGCAGTTTGGCGCCGTCAGCGAGTGCGCCCGTCGCGATCGCGCGGACGATCTGGTCGTACACCTGACGCCAGGGGGCGACGCCGCTGTCGGCGTCGACCGTGACTCGCAGCGGCACCTACTTCGCCGCCGCGGCCGCGGGCAGTTTCCCCGGCGGGGCAGCGATCGCGCGGAACGCCGCGACCGTCACGACGAACGCCACCAGCGACGACAGGTTGCCGGCGGTCCATCCGGTCATGGCGCACAAACCCGTGCCGAGGCCGATGACGACGCGCGCGCTGCGGCAACGCAGCGCCAGGTCGACGACGGAGTCACCTTCGGCCGGGCGGCGGACGGCGAGTATGGCCACCAGCCAGGCCGCGGCGTTGGCGGCGACGGTGATGCCGAGCAGGGTCCACTGGCCGAGGAAGGCCAGGTGCACCACGGCGGCGAGCGTGGCGAGGAGGTTGACGACGAGCGCCCACACCGGGACGAAGTCGGGCATCCGACGGGTCGCCAGGGTGGCTTCGCGCCGCGCAGTGCGTGCGGGTCGCTGGGCGAGCATTTCGGCGATCAGCGCGCCGAGCAGGAGGGTGACGACGATCGTGCCGCCGCCGTTGGAGTCCTGCAGGTCGCCGGCGTGCGGGATGAGGGGCAGGCCCACGAACAGCCACGGGTACCAGAACCGGCGGCGGCGCAGGTAGCGCACGGCCATTGCGACCTGGTCCGGCGTCGCCTCGGGCAGGCCCCACTTGGCGAGCAGGCGCGCGCCTTGCCGTTCACCCGGCCACAGCACGATCAGGATGACCAGCCCGAACACGCCGCAGGTCAGCGCGACGGCCAGCGCGTTGTCGAGTTGCATGGCCGAGCCCTCCAGCCTTGTATCAAACACATGATACAAGACGGCCTTGTGCTGCGCCGGGCGAGGACCTCGGTTTTCGGCGCCGCTGGAGGGCGACGGGCGGGTTCGTCCGTTCGTACGTACTTTTCGCGGCAGCCGGGGGAGATTTATCGGAAAGTACGAGCCGCTTCTCGTGAACTTGTCACGGACGGGACAAGAAATCGGTTTCTTCTGCGAGGGGTGACACGTTTCGGCGTGGTTTTTCGATGTGTCGGGTGTCACCCCTCGATGGCCGCGGGGTGTCCGGCCACGCCGTGGCGACGGCCGGGAACTGGGGCGGGGCAAAGGAGCTGCGATGTCGGTGGAGCGCGGACTCGATCATCCGGTGTTGCCCTCGGCGCTGCCCCGGAAGCTGGCCGAGATCCTGCGCCCTGAACTGGCGAGCCTTTCCGAGGAGATCGTCGACGAGATCCAGGCGACGATCCCGGCGTACGCGCGGCCGCTCGACGGGCCGTACGGGAAGTCGATCCGGGCGGGGGTCGAGTACGCGATCACGCTGTTCGTCGCGCAGATCGCCGATCCGAGCGTGTCCAAGGAGCAGTCGCACGAGGTGCACCACCGGCTCGGGCAGAACGAGATGCGCGAGGGCCGCAGCCTGGACACGCTGCAGTCGGCGTACCGCGTTGGCGCGCGGGTGTCGTGGCGGCGGATCATGCGGGTCGGGCGGCGCAGTGGCCTTTCATCGGCAGTGATGTCGCAGCTGGCGGACGCGATGCTGGCGTTCATGGACGAGCTCGCGTCGGTGGCCCTCGACGGTTACCTGGAGGCGAAGGCCCGGACGGCCGGCGCGTTGGAGACGTGGCGGCGAAAGCTGCTCGGGCTGCTGCTGGAGGTCCCTGCGGCCCCGGCGAAGGCCGTGGCGGAACTCGCTCAGCTCACCGGCTGGGCGGTGCCGGAGCTGGTTTCGCCGATTGCCGTCCGGCCGCTGTTCGAAGCCCATCCGCGCCGGCGCGTCACGCTGGACTCCGACGTACTGGCCGAACTCGATGGCGTGGAGCCCCGCCTCGTCGTCCCGGGCCCGGTCGGCGGCGCGCGGCTGGCGACGTTGCAGGCGGCGTTGCCGGACCACTGCCTGTCCATCGGGCCGTGCGTGCCGCTGGACAGCCTCGCGGATTCGCTGCGCTGGGCCCGAGCCGCATTGGTGCTCGCCGATCGGGGGCGAATCCCCGGCCAACGCGTGATCCGCGCCGAGGAGCACCTGGCCACGCTGCTCGTGAACTCCGACACCGCGCTGGTCACGCTGTTGCGCACCCGGCTGTTCGCGCCGCTCGCCGAAATGACGGACAAGCAGCAGGACCGTCTCCTCGAGACGCTGCGGGCCTGGCTCGACAGCCAGGGCAACGTCGTCGAGATCGCCGAACGCCTCCAGGTTCACCCCCAGACAGTGCGCTACCGCATGCGCCAGCTGCAGGCGACGTTCGGCGACCGGCTGCGCGACCCGTCGGCCCGTTTCGAGCTGGAACTGGTGCTGCGCGGATGCTCTCCCGACCATTCGCCGGCGGCGGGCGAATCCTGGGTGGGCGGCTTTCCCGTGGGCGAGCTGATGCCGTCGCCGCGCAGAAGCCCACAGTGGAGCGACCGCTGAACTTGGCGCCTGAGCGGCGACGCCCGGGCGATGGCCGCGGAATGGCGAGGCCGGTTTGCCCTCCGGAGCGCTGGGTTCTGTGCAAGTCGCCAAGCCTGGCCGGTGCACGCCCGGGAGATTCGGCATCCCCGCTGAAGGTGGCTGTCCGCCGAGCGCTCGGCGACGGCTGCCTGCCCGCGTTTCAGCATCCTCGCCGGACGTGGCTGCCCGCCCGAGCGCTTCGGGATCTCCGTCGGACCTGCTGTCTGCCGAGCACTTCGACATCTCTGCCGGAGGTAGCTGCCTGCCTGAGCGCTCCGGGGGTTCCGTGCTCGAGGTAGCTGTCTGCCTGAGCGGCTCGGGATCTGTGCCGGACATGGCTACTTGCCTGAGCACTTCGGGATCTGTGCCGGATGTGGCTGCTTGCCCGAGCGTTTGGATCTCTGCCGGACGCGCTGTCTGCCCGAGGGTGCGGCATGTCGCCGGGGATTGGCGAGTTCGTCAGGTTCTAGCGGGGTGACTTGGCGGTCTGTGCGGGTGGGAGGTTCGGGTCGGGTGGGCACTGGGTGTGGTCCGGGGACGTGCACTCGGCCAGGTTGAGCGTCTCGACGTGGGCCTGGTTGCCGGGGCCTGAGGCCATGCCGGTGAGGAGCGGGCTCACGGGTTCGGTGGCGCCGCAGTTGCGGAAGGGCGGGAGGACGAAACCGCGGAACTTGGGGTCCGGGGAGTTCGGATCGGTACCGATCGAGCCGACGCCCAGTGGCTCGTAGGGGCCCCGGAGGTCGAGGCCGACCGGCTGGGAGGTGACGCAGTCCGGGCCGACGTCGAGGGGCTGGCCGTTCACCTTGGCGTTGCTGAGGCGGGCCATCACGTCGATGTGGCTGGTGAGGATGGAGACGTTGTTCGCGTCGGTGGTGATGGCGCCGGTGATGGGGATCTGCTTGGCGTTGCGGTAATCGACGGGCAGGAACTCGACCGTCGCGGTCACCGGGACGAAGCCGAAGCCGAGGAAGGTGGACTGCTGGGGCTTGAACGACGTCGTGCCCGAGACGGTGCTGTCGATCGGGATTCCGGTGTTCGGGTCGAGGCGGATGGTCCAGATGCCGTTGAGCAGAGCCGTGGGCGTGCTGGTGATGTTCGCACCCAGGCGCACGACCGTGGATTTGGCGACGATCCGGACGAGGACCAGCGGCGTGACGATCGTCAGCGGCTCGTCGCTCTCGCTCTGCGCCTTGACGCTGCCGGCTGCGGCCTGGCCGGGCAGCACCATGAGCGTGCCGAGCGAGGTGGGCTGGCCGGGGGTCAGGGTGCAGGTCACTTCCTTGGCGGGCGGGGTGCCGGTGGGGGAGGTTCCGGTGGGGGGAGCGGTGCCCGTTTGCGGAGGTGCGCCGGTGGTGGGGGTGCTCGGGTCGGAGCCGGTGCTGGAGGAGTCGTTGGCTGGGGGGACGTTGCCGGGGACACCGCTGCTGGGAGGGGCCGGAGGATTGTCGCCCGGAGTGCCCGGAGTACCTGGGGACCCGGGGCTGGTGCCAGGTCCAGAGCCGGTGCCGGTGCCAGCGGGGGCTGGGGAGAGGGCGAGGGTCGGGGCGGTGACGTCGAGGGTTACGGCGCCGGGGGTGTCCAGGGCGAGGCCGGGGGCTTGGCCGGTGGCGGTGAGGGTGACGTCGCCGGTTGGGGGGACCGCGGTGGGGGCGAAGGTCATCGGGACGGGGATGGTGTCCTTCTTGCCGTCGCGGTGGATTGTTAGGCCGAAGGTGAGGCCGCCGGCCAGGCTGCCGGTTGAGGTCAGGGCGTGGGCGACGTCGTGGGACAGGGCGAAGGTTGTGGTGAAGTCGTTGAGGGACAGCGTTTGACCGGTTTTCACCGACGCCGGCACGGTCACGGTTGTGCGCATGGTGAGTGGAACTGGGCCGTCTAGGGGGCAGGTCATTGCGACGGTTGCGCTGGCCTGGTGGGTGGCCGTCTTGTTCGGGCCCGGTGCGGCGGACGAGCCTGCCGCCGTCAGGATACCTCCGGCGGTGCTCAGGACGGCTAGGGCTGACAGCACCGCGAGGGACCGGGCTCGTCGCCGGAAACGAAGCGGCGCCGCGAGAGACCGGGGTCGTTGCCGGAAAGGTCGTGCCACTGTTGTTCCACCGCCCCATTTTCCGGGCGGGCAAATGCCTGGAAGCTCCGCCGGAGTCGAAGTTACCCGCGGGTTCAGCGGGTGACAAGACCCCTGGTCAACGCCCTGGTGAGTGGCGCTTTTGTTGTCCGATCCTGCGTGCTGGGCGGGGCATTTTCGTAGCTGGGTGACAAAGAAATCCGCCGCGGTTTACCGGGTCCGGGGCGGCTGCGACCATCGGCGAAAAATGGGCGGAGAAAAGAGGCTGCTGTGTCTGGTGTCTCGCGTTACCGACGGATCCCGCGCCGTGGTGTCGTTCTCGGGGCCGCGCTGGCCGTGGTCGCGCCACTGTGGACGGGCGGGGTGGCCGTGGCGGCGCCCGCTGGGGGCGTGTTCGGTTGGGGAGTGGCGATCACGGTCACGTTGGCCATTCCGCCGGAGTCGGCCGATGGGGTGACGTCGATGTCGGCCGGGGGGATCGATGCGCTCGCGCTGCGCAACGGGGGCGTGCTTGCGTGGGGGGACAACAACTTCGGCCAGACGGAGGTGCCCGCGGGGCTCAGCGCGGGCGTCGCGCAGGTGGCGTCGGGCTGGGCACACGAACTCGCGCTCAAGAACGGCCGGGTCTACGCCTGGGGCAACGACTGGTACGGCCAGACCGACCTGCCCGCGTCCGTCGCGAGCGGGGTCACGGCTATCGCGACGTCCAATGTGCACAGTCTCGCGCTGAAGCAGGGCGGGCAGGTGGTGAGCTGGGGTTCGCGCTCCGACGTGCCCGCCGCCGCGGCCTCCGGCGTCAGCGCGATTTCCGCGGGCGGCGACCACAACCTCGTGCTGAAGAACGGCGGCGTTCTCGCCTGGGGCAACAACACCTACGGTCAGACGACGGTGCCGGCTGCCGCGACGTCCGGCGTCAGCGCGATTTCGGCCGGTTACGACCACAGCCTGGCGCTCAAGAACGGCGGCGTCCTCGCCTGGGGGCGGGACAACTTCCACCAGGTCGACGTGCCCGCCGAGGCGACGTCCGGGGTGGTCGCGATCGACGCCGGCTGGAACCACAACGTCGCGGTGAAGTCCGACGGCACGATCGTCCTCTGGGGATCCGACATCTCCGGGGAGAGCGACCCCTCCGCGTGCGCCCCGATCTTCGGCGCCTCCGCGGGCGACGGGGCGACGTTCGTGCTCAAGGCGGACCTGAACGTCTGCCAGTGACCAGCCACGAAAACGGGGGCGGCCACCACGGCCGCCCCCGCTTTCGTGCCCCTGGAAATCAGCTGATGGTGAGGTTCGGGCTGAACGAGGTGTTCTGCGCCGGCGACTGCGCCTTGAGGGTGCAGTTCATCGTCCAGTTGGACCAGCTGCCGTCCGACGCCTTGTGGAACTGCAGCGCGGCGCTGATCGGCGTGCCGAGCTTGAGCGTCGCCGAGCCCGCCGGGCCCGCGGTGTAGTTCGGGATGCTCGAGGCCGCGACCTGCGAGATGACCACCGTGATCGGGCCGCCGGCCGGGTAGATCGTCTCCGGGATGTCGAGGCCGGTGGCGGCCGGCTGCGAGAGGGTGCCCGACGTCGCCGTCACCGGAACCGTGGCCGAGCCCCGGATCCCGTCGAGGCCGACGGCGGTGAGCAGCGCGTGGACGGTCGCCGAGACCGTCGCGGTGCCGCCCACGTCGGTCGGCGTGATGGTGGTGCCCGACGGGACCGTGTCGGGCGCGCTGAGGTGCGCGGTGATCGCCACCGGCTGCGCCGGGATGCCCGGGAACGTGCAGGTGTAGGTGATCGCGGGGTTCGGCGTGGTGCCGGCCGAGTAGACGGTCGTGGCCGCGGCCGCCGTGCCGGCGGTGAGCACCGCGATGGCGCCCACGGCGATTCCGGTCATCGCGGCGCTCGTGGACAGCTTCCTGAGTCGGGACATGCCGGTCTCCTTGTTTCGAGGTTCACTTCCGCGTGGCCTACGTTTCGGCGCGGGCACAACGTGCTCACGAAATCCCCCCGGCTCGAGAGTAATCATCGAGCGCAGTAGGCTTTTGCAGAGGGCGTCCGGACCATCGGGATCCGGTCGCGAAACCAAGGTTACCCGCGAGTTCTACTAGTAACAAGCCTGTGACGTGCGGGTTTTCCGTCGCGTCGGCTGGACCGATTCTCTTGTCATCACCCGACTAAAGGATCTGCGGTTTTCGTCGGCCGATGACAAATTCTCCCGGCGGACAGCGGAAGGGGCGCCGAATGATTCCGGCGCCCCTTCGGCATGGTGATCGAAAATCAGGAATCCGTCTTCGGTGTCATGGTCAGGGAGATCGTGTTGTTCGGGCCCGAGACCAGTGCGCCGAGTGCGAGATCGGCGACGAAGCAGTTGGTGAAGTCCGGGATGGTGTAGGTGCCCTTGACCGTGATGGGCTGGGTGATGTCGACGTTCTCGGCGGTCAGGGTGAGGTCGAGCGGCTTGCTCGTCTTGCAGCTGCCGGGCACGGTCGGCACCGGTATCACGGGCACGACGAAGCCGGCCCAGATGTCGCTGATCTCCATGTTCGCCGTGGCGTGCGTGGTGAGCGTGCCGTTCGCGATCGTGCCGGTGGCGGGCGCGGTCGGGGTCACCGTGACCTTGGCCTTGATGCGGATGATGCCCGAGGCCAGCGAGATGTCGGCCTGCGCGGGCGGCAGGCTCAGGTCGGCGCGCAGGCCGACGCTGCCGGTCTGGTCGTCGATCAGCAGGGCGCCGTCGAGGGTGCCGGGGCCGAGCTTCATCGCGCTGCCGGTCTTCTGCACGGTGGTGCTGCCGGCCACGCCGTAGGAGACCGGGATCTCCACCACGTCGGCGGATGCGGGCACGGCGGCGGCCAGGCTCAGCCCGACCACTGCCACCGCGGCGAGCGCGCCGGTCCTGACCTTTCGGGAAATGGACATGATTGTTCTCCTTAGTGGTTTGACGATCAGTTCCCGGCTGCCCCCGGAAACCTTTTTCAACGCGGTGAGAGGTCGGTGACGACCCAGCTCCCGTCAACCCGTTCGGCTGTGACGGAAAGTTGTGCCGCCGCCGTACTGGTGGTGCCATTGTCCGCCCGGGTGGCGGACTGGTCGAGGAATGCGAGCAACTGTGCGTGGTTGCCGTCGAGTTGCTGGACGGAAACCTCCGAAACGCGCGAAGCGAGCACGATCTTTTGCGACGGAGCCATTCGGAGGACGTCCGCGAACAGCTTGTCGTAGGAATCCCGGGCCTTGCCGTGCAGAACGGCGTCGGCGGCCTTTTCGGTGACGTCGGTCTTGTCGTAGGAGTAGGAGAAGACCTTGTTGAGCGCGAGGCTGACGGCCGAGGTGACGTCGGCCGTCCCGGTGACGTCGGTGAGGGCCTGGTTCGTCGTCGCGACGGAGGTGGCGGCGGCGTGGGTTTCGAGGGTGAACCAGGCGCCGGCGGCGGCCAGGAGCACGGCTACGGCCAGGAGTGCCGCGGGGAGGCGGTGACGGCGGAAGCGATGGTGGCCGGGCGGTTCGGGGGTGGCGAGGGGGCTGGAATCGGAGCTTGGCGTGGGGTCGGCGGGGCCGGTGGTTTCGGTGGGGACGGTGTGGTCGTCGCTCACGCAGAGGGCGCCATTGTGGGGAGTGGGGACTTCGGCGGGGTCGGTGGTGTTCGTGGCTTCGGCAACGGCGGTGTGGTCGTCGCCCGCGCCGGGGGTGCCGTCGGAGGGGGCGCTGGGTGGGGTGACAGGGCGTCGCGGGGGGAGGATGCCCAGTTTGGCGAGGGTGGCCGAGCCATCGGGGGGTGTGGTGCTCATGACGACGTCACCGCCAGCTGGTCGAGGGTGCTGAGCTTCCAGCCGGACGCGGTGCGGGTCAGGGTGGCGGCGTAGCGGTTGCGGCGGGTGGCCGGGGCGGCGCCCTCCTTGGCGACGGTGACTTCGACCGACGCGATGAGCTTCGCGGTGCCCGCGTGGGTGTCCAGTTCGGACAGTCCCGCGTCGAGGACCTTGCCGGTGGCGACAGTGGCGCCGGCGGCCAGCGCCTGTTTCGTCTGGGGGGTGGTGCGGGCCAGCTCGTCGTGGAGGGGGCCGGTGGACGCGTCGAGCCAGCGGGACAGGCCGGCGTCCACCTGGTGGTAGTCGAGGGTGTTCAGGGTGGCGACCAGGGTGCGGCCGGTGGCCAGCGCCTCGTCGCGGGTCTCGCCGTAGGTGGTGGACGGCGAATGGGACGCCGAGTACCACGAATAACCCGACCAGCCCGCGAACACCGCGGCCGCCGCGAGGACCACCGCCGCGGCCCGGACCGGTTTCCGACGGGAGACCCAAGACCGGGGCGCGGAGGAGTCGCCTGCCGAGACAGGATCGGCGAGCTGCGACGGTGCGGCGGCTGCCGTTTCACCGGGCGTTGCCGGAGCGTGGTCGGACTCCGGCAAGGTCACCGAGAAGTCCGCATCGGCGGCGTCGAGTTCCACAACCGAGGTCAGTTTCCGTTGCGCAGCCACAGCATCTCCTCGAGATCGGTGGACGTGGGCTGGCCGTCGAAGCGCGTCAGGTCGGTCAGTCCCCCAGCGCCACCCGGGACGGCGACGGGCGGCAAACCCGGGTGCGGCGCGTTCTGTGAGCCCCGCACCGACGTCGCGGAGCCGGCGGGCAGCGTGCACGCCGCTGCGGTGTTGAACGGCAGCGGCGAAGTGTCGGCGCTGCTGCGGACCGGCGTGCTCCCGTAACCCGTGCGGCACGGCGGCGGGTCGAAGAACGTCAGCGCCAGCGACACCTTCCCGCTGCCCGGGGTGATGGCCGCGGACGTCGCCGCCACCGCCTTCGGCGTGGTGACCAGCAGTTGCTCCAGGCCGTCGGTGCGGGCGCTGAACACTTGTGACGTCGTGAGCAGGTTCGCGAGCAGCACCGGCAGCCCGGGGTCGGTGTCCTTCAGCAGGCCCGAAATCTCCGTGGCGGCGGGCGGCGCGGCCGTGATCAGGCGGCGCAGGTCGCCGTCGGAGGTCTTCAGCTGGTCGGCGAACAGGTGCGCGTTGCGGCTGAAGTCCCGCCACTCGCCCGAAGAATCGGCCTGCGTACGCAGCACCGTGGCGCCGTCGTCGATCAGGCGGTGGGTCTGCGGCAGGCTGTCCGAGGCCGACTTCGTGAACGAGGACGCCGTGTCCATCAGCAGTTGCAGGTCCGGGCCCGAGTTCTGCAACGCGTTGTCCAGCTCGTCGACGACCGTGCGCAGGTCGCCGGTCGGCACCGAGGCGGTCAGGTCGTCCAGGTTGGTCAGGAACGTCTGCACCGGCAGCGGCAGCGTGGTCGACTCGCGCGGGATGACCGAGCCCGCGGCCAGGTACGGCCCGCCGTCCGTGCGCGGCTGCAGGTCGACGTACTGCTCGCCGACAGCCGACCGGTTCGCCACGACCGCCTGGGAGTTCACCGGGATCGGCGGCGCGGACGAGTCGAGCAGCAGGTCGGCCTCCATGCCGGAATCGGTCAGCCGCAGCGGCCCGACGCGCCCGACCGGGACGCCGCGGTAGGTCACCTCGCCGTTGGTGAAGATGCCGCCGCCGTCGGACAGCTCCAGCTTCACCGTGTACGAGCCGATGCCGAACAGCCGGCTGATGCCCGCGTACTTAGCGCCCACGAACGCCGTCGTCACCAGCGCGATCACGACGAACACCAGCACCTGCACGCGCGCTTTCCTCGACAGCATCACTGGCCTCCCGACAACGGCAGCGTCGGCAGCCCCGGCGGCGTGCCTTCACCCGGCGGCGGCAGCGGCACCCCGGGCGCGGGGATCAGCGACGCGTAGACGTTGAGGTAATCGCCCTTGATCGCGTCCAGCACCGGGTCGGTGAACGGGAAGGTCGGCAGGATCTCCAGCGCCTTCGGCAGGTTCTGCCCGGCGTCGGCGAGCCGGTGCAGGATCGGCGCGAGCGCGTTCAGGTCCGCGACCAGGTCGTCCCGGCTCCGGTCGACGACGTTGGTGGCCACCGAGGACAGCTGGTTCAACGAGTCCAGCATGGTGACGAGCTGCGCGCGCTGGTCGGTGAGCGTCTTGAGGCCGGGGGTGAGGTCGGTGAGCGCGTCGGCGATCTGGTTGTCGCGGTTCGCCAGCGACGCCGACAGGTGGTCGAGCCCGTCGAGCGCGGTGGTGATGTCCGCGCGGTGGGCGTCCAGGTTGGACATCAGGGTGTCCACTCCGGACAGGAAGCCGCGGATCTCGGCCTCGTTGCCGGTCATCACCTTCGACAGCTCCTGGTCGATGGTCTGGAGCTGGCCGATGCCGCCGCCGTTGAGCAGCAGCGAAAGCGCGCCGAAGATCTCCTCGATCTCCGGGTTCCGGTTGGTGCGCGAGACCGGGATGACGTCGCCGTCGCCCAGCTTCCCGGACGCGGCCTGGTCCGGTGGCGCCAGCTCCACGAACTTCTCGCCCAGCAGTGAGGACTGGCGCAGCCGCGCGACCGCGTTCGCGGGCAGCGCGATGTCGCCGTTCACCCTCAGCACGGTCTGCGCGGTCCACCCGTCGGCGCCGAGGCCGATGGACTGGACCCGGCCGACCGGCACGTCGCCGACCTTCACCGCGGCCTGCGGCACCAGGTCCAGCACGTCGGCGAACTGCACAGTGACCTGGTACGGGTGGTCGCCGAGGTCCGCGCCGCCGGGCAGCGGCAGGTCGTACACGCCGTGGAAGCCGCCGGGCGAGGAGCATCCGGCCAGCGCCAGGCAGGCCACCGTCACCGCGGTCAGCAGCGGCCGGGCCCTCATCGCCCGCCCCCGGTGACGATGTCGCCCGATATCGGCAACGGCAGACCGGCGATGTGCTGACCGGAGGCATAGTCGAGCAGGTCGGTCCGGCCCTGCAGGGTGCCGGTGGCGGGGTCGATCGCGTTGAGAACGTTGGTCGCGGCCAGTGGCGCGGTGTCGAGCACCTCGGCCAGCGACGCGCGCTGATCCACCAGCGTCTGCGTGGTGCCGGCCAGCTTGTCCACATTGGACTTGATCGCGGCCCGGTTGTCGTGGATGAAGGACTGGATGCCGGCGAGCGCGCTGCCGAGGCCGTTCAACGCGCCGGCCAGCTCGCCGCGGTTGGCCGCCAGGGTGTCCGAGATCGCCGCGAGCTGCCGGTTCACGTCGGACACCTGGCTGTCGTTGGTGGCCAGCATGCTGGTGAACTTCTGCAGCTCGTCGACGGTGCCGAACAGGTCGTCGGAGTTGCCCGCCAGCGTCCGGGCGAGCTGGGCGAAGTCGCGGACGGAGTTGTTGAACGCCGTGCCGTTGCCCTGGAGGTTGGCCGCGCCGGTGCGCAGCAGGTCGGACAGCGCGCCGTCGGAGTTCGCGCCCTTCGGGCCGAGCGCCGTGGCGAGTGTGTTCAGGCTGGCGTACAGCTGGTCCAGCTCGACCGGCGTGGCCGTGCGGTCCCGGCCGATCACGGCGCCGTCGGGCAGCTTCGGGCCGCCGCGCGCCAGCTTGGCCAGCTGCACGTAGCGGTCGGCGACCACGCTCGGCGCCACCACCACCGCGGGCGTGTCGGCGGCGACGGCTACTCCGGCGTCCACCGACATGTCGACCCGCACCTGCTCGCCCTGCGGCGTGACCGCGGTGACCTCGCCGACCTTGACGCCGAGCACCCGCACGTCCGATCCACTGTAGACACCGACCGCGCGGGAGAAGTACGCCGTGACGTGGTGCTGCCCGGCGCCCGAGAAGACCCACCAGAGCACCCCCGCGAGCACGAGCACGAGGATCACGGCGAAGGTCAGGAACCGGCTGATGCGCAGGCCCGCCCGGGTGGTGGTCATTTCGCGCCTCCCTTCGGCGGCGTGCACGGATCGCGGTTCTCCGGGATCAAGCCGCACAGGTAGTTGTCGACCCACCGGCCGTTGCCCACGGAGTTGTTCACCACGCGGAAGTACGGGCCGGCCAGCTGGAGGCTCTTCGCGAGGTTGTCGTTCTGGCGTTGCAGCAGGTCGGTGACCTGCCCGAGCTGGGTGAGCGCCGGGCCGAGCTGGTCCTTGTTGTCCGCGACGAGCCCGTTGAGCTGCTGCGAGAGCTGCTGCGCGCCCACGAGCAGCTGGTGGATGGCGTCGCGCCGGTTGTTCAGCTCGGTCAGCAGCAGGTTGCCGTCGCCGATGAGCTTTTCGAAGTCGTCGTTGGAGTTCGCCAGCGTGGTGGTCAGCTTCCGGGCGCCCGCCAGCAGTTCCGCGATCTGGTTGTCGCGGGAGGACACGGTCTTGGACAGCGCGCTGAGGCCGTCCAGCGCGGTCCGGACGTGCTCGGGCGAGTTCTTGAACGTGTCGCTGATCGTCGCGAAGCTGTCCGCGAGCTGCTTGGTGTCGATGGCGCCGGCGGTGTCGGCGAGGCCGTTGAACGCGTCGGTGACGTCGAACGGCGTGACGGTGCGGCTGCGTGGGATCGGCTGGCTCGGGTCCTGGTCGCCGGCGCCGGTCGGGTTCAGCGCCAGGAACTTACGGCCCAGGAGGGTCTTGATCTTGATCTGCGCCGAGGTCCGGTCGCCGATCCAGGCGTCCTTCACCTGGAAGCTCACCAGCACGTGGTCGTCGGCCAGGTCGACGCCGGACACCTGGCCGACCTTGATGCCGGCGATCCGCACCTCGTCGTCGGCCTGCAGCCCGGCGGCCTCGGTGAACTCGGCCTCGTAGGTGGTGCCGCCGCCGACGACGGGCAGGTTGTCCCAGTTCAGGGTCAGCGTCAGCACGGCCGCCAGCGCGATGCTGCCGGCCACCCCCAGCGTCAGGGGATTGCGCTCGCGGAAGGACTTCACGCGCCACACCTCGCCGCGGTCGCAGGGACGCCGCGAGGCGGCGACGTCTGCAGCGTGGCGCTGCACAGGTAGAAGTTCAGCCACGAGCCGTACGAGCCGATCCGGCCGAGGTCGTTGAGCTTCGGCGGCAGCTTGTTCAGGAAGTTGTCCACATCGGACTGTCCGGTGTTCAGGTTCTGCGACAGCGCGCCCAGCCCGGAGATGCTGTCCTTCAGCCCCGGCCGGGCCTGCTCGAACAGGCCGGCGGTGGACTGCGACAGGTCGGCGATGCCGCCGATCGCGTCGCCGATCGCGGTGCGGTCGCCGGCCAGCCCGGAGACGAGCTGGCGCAGGGTGGAGATGAGCGTCGCGAGCGCGTCCCCCTTGCCGTTGACGGTTTTCAGCACCGAGTTCAGGTTGTCGATCACCCGGCCGATCACCTGGTCGCGGTCGGCCAGCGTGGTGGTCAGCGAGCCGGTGTGCGCCAGCAGGTCGTCGACCGTCCCGCCCTCGCCCTGCAGCACCTGCACGATCTCGCCGGACAGGTCGTTGACGTCCTTCGGCGAGAGCGCCTGGAACAACGGTTTGAAGCCGTTGAACAGGTCGGTCAGGTCGAGCGCTGGGGTGGTCCGGGACAGCGGGATTTCGCCGCCCGGCGGCAACGTGCCGGCGCCGGGCTCGCCCCGGTCCAGCGCGATGTAGCGCTGGCCGACCATGTTGCGGTACTTGATCACCGCGCTGACGTCCGACGGCAGCGTGCGCCCCTGCTCCAGCGAAAAGCTGACGTGCGCGCGGTTGTGGTCGGTGATGTCCAGGCTCTCGACCTGGCCCACCTTGACCCCGGAGATCCGCACGTCGTCGCCGACGTTCAGCGCCGTCGCATCGAGGAAGGTGGCGCCGTAGACCTGCGCGCTGCCCACGGTGCCGCCGGTGATCGACAGCGCGAGCACCACCGTGGCGACGGCCGTGACCAGGATGAAGATCAGGCTCTTGACCAGTGGCGCGGCGAGGTTCCTCATTTGAGCTTCACCTCCGTGCCGCGGTAGAGCGGGCCGACGAGCACGCTGCCCCACGAGGGCACCTGCCCGGTGGGCACGCCGATCGACGGCGCGACGAGCGTGGCCAGCAACTCCTGCTCCTGCGGCGAATTCGCGACGCCGAGGTCGCCGTCGGCGCCGGGCAGCAGCGGGTGCGCCGACGTGCCGGGCGCGGCCGCCGCGGTGCCGGTGGTCGGCACGACGCCGCTGGGGTAACAGCGGGGGCCGCCGGTGGCGTTGTACACCGGGTCGTCCTTGCCGGGCACGTACTTGCCGCGCGACTGCGTCACCGAGATCTCCACGTGCAGGCCGGGCTGGTTCGTGCCGGCGCCGAGCACCTTGTTCATGTCGGGCTTCAGGTTGGTCAGCGCCTGCAGCGTGCAGGGGAAGCTGGGGGAGTACTCGGCCCCGATCTCCAGCGGCCGCCGGCTGTCGGCGGACAGCGAGATGATGTTGTTCCCGTTGCGCTGCAAGAAAGTCGTGATGTCGCCAGAGGACGCTGTCACCTGCTGGTACAGCGCGCCGAGGTCGCCGCGCTTCTCGTTGACGGTGCCGAGCGTGACCGCGGAGGCGGACAGCGCGTCGAGCAGATCCGGCGCGATGTCGCCGTACAGATGGGAAACGGTGGCGAGGTCGTGCACGTTCTGGTCCAGCCGGGGCAGGTCGGGGTTGAACTGCTTGAGGTAGTCCGACGCCTGGGCCAGCGTCTGCCCGAGCTGGGCGCCGCGGCCCTGCAACGCGGTGGAGACCGCCGTCAGCGTGGTCGCGAGCTTCTGCGGCTGCACGGCTTGGAGCAGGGGCAGGAGGTTGTCGAAGACGCGTTCCAGCTCGATCGCGTTGGCCGAGTGGTCCTGCGCGATCACGTCGCCGGCCTTCAGCGGCGGCGTCCGGTCCGCGGCCGGGATCGACAGCTGGACGTAGCGCTCGCCGAACAGCGTCTTCGGGACCAGCAGCGCGGAGACGTCACGCGGGAGCCGGTCCACCTTGTCCGGCTCGAGCGCGAGCGAGATCTCCGCGCCGCCGGCCACCGCGCGCACGCCGCGGATCTCACCGACGACGACCCCGCGCGCCTTCACCTGGCCGCCTTCGCGTAGCTGGTTGCCGACGCGGTCGGCCTTGAGCGTGACCGGCACGGACGCGACGAAGTCCTTGTCGTAGACCTTGATCGTGATCAGCACGAACACCGACATCACGGCCAGGAACAGCACCCCCGCGGTCCGGACGCCCGCCTTGCGCAGCCGCGCGTGCCGGCTCATCCGGCCACCTGGACCGTGGTCGTCGCGCCCCAGATGGCGAGGCTGAGGAAGAAGTCGATCACGCTGATCGCGACGATCGCGGTGCGCACCGCGCGGCCAACTGCCACGCCGACGCCGGCCGGCCCGCCGCTCGCGCGGAAACCGTAATAACAGTGCGCCAGCACCACCACGACGCTGAACACCAGCACCTTGCCGAACGACCACAGCACGTCGCCGGGCGGCAGGAACAGCAGGAAGTAGTGGTCGTAAGTGCCCGCGGACTGGCCGAACGCCCACACGGTGACCTGCCGGGAGGCGAGGTAGGAGGACAGCAGGCCGATGGCGTACAGCGGGATCACGGCGAGGAAGCCGGCGATCACGCGCGTGGTGACCAGGTACGGCACGCTCGGGATGCCCATCACCTCGAGCGCGTCGATCTCCTCGGAGATCCGCATGGCGCCCAGCTGCGCGGTGAAACCACAGCCGACCGTGGCCGAAAGCGCGAGTCCGGCGACCAGCGGGGCGATCTCCCGGGTGTTGAAGTACGCCGAAATGAAGCCCGCGAACGCCGACGTGCCCACCTGGTTCAGCGCGGAGTAGCCCTGAAGGCCCACGACCGTCCCGGTCGCGACGGTCATGCCGATCATCACGCCGATCGTGCCGCCGATCACCGCGAGCGCGCCGCTGCCGAAGCTCACCTCGGCCAGCAGCCGCACGACCTCGCGCAGGTAGCGGCGCACCGTGCGCGGCACCCAGCCGAGCGCGCGCAGGAAGAACAGGATCTGGTCGCCGAGCGTGTCGAGGAAGCCGAAGCGGCGGTCGACGGCTTCGAGTACCCGCGTGGCCCGGGGCGGGGTCTTGGTGGCCATCGGCTCAGCTCCCCTTGGGCGGCACGAGTTGCAGGTAGACGGTCGTCAGCACCAGATTCAGCACGAACAGCAACAGGAAGGTGATGACCACGGACTGGTTCACCGCGTCGCCGACGCCCTTCGGCCCGCCGCGCGGGTTGAGGCCGCGGTAGGAGGCGACGACGGCTGCGACGAAGCCGAAGATCAGCGCCTTGATCTCGCTGATCCACAGGTCCGGAAGCTGGGCCAGCGCGGAGAAACTCGCCAGGTACGCGCCCGGGGTGCCGCCCTGCATGATCACGTTGAAGAAGTAGCCGCCGAGCACGCCGACCACGCTGACCATGCCGTTGAGGAACACCGAGACGCCCATCGCGGCGAGCACCCGCGGCACGATCAGGCGCTGGATCGGCGAGACGCCGAGCACCTCCATCGCGTCGATCTCCTCGCGGATGGTGCGCGAGCCCAGGTCGGCGCACATCGCGCTGCCGCCGGCGCCCGCGATCAGCAGCGCGGTGACGATGGGGCTGGCCTGCTGGATGATCGCCAGCACGCTGGCCGCGCCGGTGAACGACTGCGCGCCGATCTGCGTGGTCAGCGAGCCGATGTGGAGCGCGATCACGGCGCCGAACGGGATCGAGACCAGCGCCGTCGGCAGGATCGAGACGCTCGCGATGAACCAGAACTGCTGCACCAGCTCCCGGAACTGGAACGGGCGGCGGAAGGTCAGCCGGACCACGTCGAGGGCCAGCGCGTAGAGCCGCCCGGTCTGCCGGAGCGCGGCGGCACCCGGGAACTGTGTCGCCATCCGAGCCTCCCAGCATTCCCCGGGCGCGGTGAATCACCCCGCGAGAGGCCTTTCCGGCTGGTCCGAATGGCGGACTCGCGTGCCGGGCAAATGCTTTTCCGGGTGTTACCGTGCGGTTTCGTTACTGGTCGGTACGCTAACCACGGGCCCGCTCGGAGACAAGAACTTGTCGCTGGTTACGCGGTCACGGCCTGGTAACCGCGAAATTCTTGTGTATTTCTGACAAAGGCGGCCGATCTTGTTGTCAGAGGTGGAAAAGAAAAATCCCGGTCCAGTCCGGACCGGGATCTTCTTGCCGCGGGTCAATTCTTGAGATCGGCCACGATCTCGTAGGAACGGACGCGGTCGGCGTGCCCGTGGACCATCGTGGTGACCATCAGCTCGTCCGCCGCGGTGTCGGCGAGCAACTGCTCGAGTCCCTTGCGGACGGTCTCGGGCGAGCCGATGATGCCGGAGCCGAAACGCTCGGCGAGGAACGCGCGGTCCATCTCCGTGTACGGGTATTCGGCGGCTTCCTCGGGCGTCGGCAGCGCGATCGGACGGCCGCGGCGCAGGCTCAGGAACGTCAGCCCGCTCGGGCCGGCGAGGAACTGCGCGCGCTCGTCCGTCTCAGCCGCGACGATGGAGACGCCGAGCATCACGTACGGCTCGGAGAGCACCTCGGACGGCTGGAAGTTCTCGCGGTAGAGCTGCACCGCGGGCAGCGTGTTCTCGGCGGCGAAGTGGTGCGCGAAGGAGAACGGCAGGCCCAGGCGACCGGCCAGCTGCGCGCTGAAGCCGGACGAGCCGAGCAGCCACACCGACGGCTTGTTGCCCTCGGCCGTCACCGCGTTCACGCCGCGGGCCGGGTCGTGCTCGAAGTAGTCGTTCAGCTCCAGCAGCTGCTCGGGGAAGTTCTCGGCGGACAGCCCGCCGGGCCCGCGCAGGGCGAGCGCCGTGCGCTGGTCGGTGCCCGGCGCGCGGCCGATGCCCAGGTCGATCCGGCCCGGGTGGAACGCCTCCAGCGTGCCGAACTGCTCGGCCACCACGAGCGGCGCGTGGTTCGGCAGCATGATGCCGCCGGAGCCGACGCGGATCGTCTCGGTGGCGTCGGCCACGTGCCCGATCATCACCACGGTGGCCGAGCTGGCGATGCCCGGCATGTTGTGGTGCTCGGCGAGCCAATAACGGTGATAGCCCAGCCGCTCGGCGTGCCGGGCCAGGTCGAGGGTGCTGCGCAGCGCGTCGCCGACCCCCCTCCCTTCCGAGACGGGGGAGAGGTCGAGCACGGACAGCGGGACGTCAGGCAGAGAACTCACATCCGGCGTAACGCGCGAGGGGCCTGTTCCCTTCCCGAGGCAACCTCCGTTTTTCGCCGCGCGGCTGCGGTGGACGTCACCTCGCTTCGGCCGGGGCCGGGCCGGGGCGTGGGCGGGGCGGCGGCGATCAGGCCGAGGGCAGCCAGTCCGGGTCCGAGGCCAGCACGATGAGCTGCTGGGTGGCACGGGTCAGCGCGACGTACAGCACCCGGCGGCCGGTGGTGGACTCGGTGACCAGCTCCATCGGCTCGACCAGGACCACGGCGTCGTACTCCAGGCCCTTGGAGTCGAGGCTGCCGACGACCTTCAGGCGCTCGTCCGCGGTGGCCGCGAACCAGGACGTGACTTCCGCGACGCGGTCCATCGCCGTGATCACGCCCACGGTGCCCTCGACGGAGCCGAGCAGCTCCTTCACCGCGCCCTGCGTCGCCGCCTCCATGCCGGTGCGCTCGACCGGGCGGACCTCCGGCGTGATGCCGGTGGTGCGCACCGCGCGCGGCAGCTCGTCGGCCTCCGCGTGGCCGATGACGACCTTCGCGGCCAGGTCGAAGATTTCCGCGGAGTTCCGGTAGTTCGTGCGCAGCGTGTAGCGGCGCCGGGCGGTCTTCGGGCCGAAGGCCTGGTCGCGCGCGGCCGCGGCCTCGTCCGGGTCCGGCCACGAGCTCTGCACCGGGTCGCCCACCACGGTCCAGCTCGCGTACTTGCCGCGGCGGCCGACCATGCGCCACTGCATCGGCGACAGGTCCTGCGACTCGTCGACGACCACGTGCGAGTACTCGTCGTAGTGCTCCGGGCGGTGCGTCGTGCCGCGCTGTTCCGGCTCCGCTTCGAGCACGGTCTGGCGGCGGCGGCGCTTCGGCTCCGGGCCGATCAGCACCCGCAGCTCGTCCAGGAGTGCGACGTCGGCCACCGACCAGCCGTGCGAGCGGTCCGCGAAATCGGCCGCCAGCATGGTGATCTCGCCGCGGTTCAGCACGCCCTTGGCCGCGGCCGCGAGCCGCTTCTCGCTGCCCAGCCACTTCAGGATCTGGGCCGGGTACAGCACCGGCCACCAGACGACCAGGAAGCGGTGGAACTCGATGCGCTCGCCGAGGTCCGTGATCAGCTCGGCGCGGTCGATCTGACGGCCGTCCTCCTTCGCGTACCCCTCGGCCTTCGCGGCCAGCGCGTCCAGAAGCAGCTCCGCGACGCGCACGCGTGAACGGTTCGGCGGCGCCCCCTGGGTGTGGGCCTTGCGCCGTACCTTCTCCAGCTCGTGCTCGGTGAGCTTCAGCACCTCGCCGCGGTAGACGATCCGCAGCTCGTCCGGCGCCTCCGGCGGGGTGTCGCGCAACGCGCGCAGCAGCACCCGCCGCATCCGCAGCGAGCCCTTCACCGCGGCCAGCGGCGAGCTGTCCTGGCGGGTCGCCTCGAGCCCGTCGAGCACTTCGCCGAGCGCGCGCAGCTCCACGTTCGTCTCGCCCATCGACGGCAACACCCGCGAGATGTACGAGGTGAACACCCCGGACGGCCCGATCACGAGCACGCCGGCGCCGCCCAGCTGACGGCGGTGGCGGTAGAGCAGGTACGCCGCGCGGTGCAGCGCCACGGCCGTCTTGCCGGTGCCCGGCCCGCCGGTGATCTCGGTGACCCCGCGCCACGGCGCGCGGATGACCTCGTCCTGCTCCTTCTGGATGGTGGCGACGATGTCGCGCATCTTCTCGCCGCGCGAGCGGCCCAGCGCGGCCATCAGCGCGCCCTCGCCGACGATCTGCATGTCCTCGGGCACGGCGTCGGCGATCAGCACGTCGTCGTCCACGTCCAGCACGTTCGGCCCGGAGCAGCGGATCACGCGGCGGCGCACCACGTCCATCGGCTCCTCGGCGGTCGCCTGGTAGAACGCCGCGGCCGCCGGGGCGCGCCAGTCGGTGACCAGGTTGTCGAACTCCGCGTCGCGGATGCCGAGCCGGCCGACGTAGATCAGCTCGCCGTCGCGGTGGTCGAGCCGGCCGAAGACCAGGCCCTCGTACTCCGCGTCCAGCGTCTGCAGCGTCTGGTTCGCGTGGTGGACCATCATGTCGCGCTCGAAGAGCATCGACGCCTGCTCGAAGATCGCCTCGCGCTGGGCGCCCTGCCCGATTTCGTAGCCCTTGGTGCGCATCGCCTCGGCCTGGGCTTTCAGCGCCGCGAGCTGGGTGTACACCCGGTCCACATGCGCCTGCTCCACGGCGATCTCAGCCCGCCTGACCCGGGGTTCGGACACGCATCGCTCCTTGAAGAATCTCGATCGCCCCATCAGGGCGAAGAACGACTCTACGCGTTGCGCGCGCGTGGTTCAGCATGTCCTGCCCAACACCACAGCCGGGGCCTCGGCGAAGATGGGGGAGTGACCAGGATCGTGGCCGGGAAGGCGGGCGGACGGCGGCTGAAGGTGCCGCCGAAGGGGACCCGCCCGACGTCCGAGCGGGTGCGGGAAGCCCTGTTCAACGCCCTCGACGTGGCCGGCGAGCTGGAGGGCGCGCGGGTCCTCGACCTCTATGCGGGCTCCGGCGCGCTCGGCCTCGAAGCCCTCTCCCGCGGCGCCGCCGACGCGTGGTTCGTCGAGGCCGACCGCCGGGCCGCCGACGTGCTCCGCGGGAACGTCGCCGACGTGGGCCTCGGCGGCACCGTGCGCGCCGCGCCGGTCGAGGCCGTGGTGGCCGCGCCGGCGCCCGCGCGCTTCGACCTCGTGCTGGCCGACCCGCCGTACGCCGTGGACGCCGCGGCGCTCGGGCGAGTGCTGGCCGCGCTCGACGAAGGCGGCTGGCTCGGCGAAGGCGCGCTCGTGGTGGTCGAACGGGCCGCTCGCGACGGCGCGCCCGACTGGCCCGCCGCTTTCACGCCGACCCGCGACAAGCGTTACGGCGACACGGCCCTGTACTGGGCTGAGTTCGGCGCGGAAACTCCGGGTGTGACGCAGTAGTCACGTGGTGCGCGCGCGGCCCCGTGGCTTGGTAGCGTCCGCCCATGCGGCGTGCGGTCTGTCCCGGTTCCTACGATCCGGCCACCAACGGACACCTCGACATCATCGAGCGGGCCTCCCTCCTCTTCGACGAGGTCGTCGTCGCGGTGGGGGTGAACAAGAGCAAGAAGGGCCTGTTCGAGGTCGAAGAGCGCATGGAGATGCTGCGCCTGATCACCGCGAAGCTGCCCAACGTGCGCGTCGACTCGTGGCAGGGCCTGCTCGTTGACTATTGCCGCGAGAACGACATCTCGGCCGTCGCGAAGGGCCTGCGCTCGGTCAGCGACTTCGACTACGAGCTGCAGATGGCGCAGATGAACCGCGAGCTCACCGGGCTCGAGACGCTGCTGATGGCCAACAACCCGGCGTACGGCTTCGTCTCCAGCTCGCTGGTGAAGGAGGTCGCGGCGCTCGGCGGCGACATCGAGAGCCTCGTCCCGCCGGTCGTGTTCGAGCGGCTCAAACAGGTCTTCCCGAAGCAGGACTGAGCAGGGCTGCGGCAAGTTCAGCGGGCGTATTCGCCCGAACGGGCGGCGACCATCGTCTGGACTTCGGCCGTCGGCCAAGACTGTTCACTTGGCGGTATCCTTATCGGCCATCCGATCGGGTTACGGTCCGAAAATGACCAACCATCGTTCCCGTTTAGCTGGTGTCCTTTTCGCACTGCTGGTCGGTTTCCTGGGGTTCGCGACGGCCGCGCAGGCCGCCCCCGCGGCTCCGGCCGCCCCGGCTGCGACCGCCTCGCCCGCCTCGGTCCTGCAGAACTCCTGCGGCGACCTTTCGGGCTTCACGCACACGGCGCTGTCCTCGCTGCCCGCCGAGGCGACGACCACGTACAACCTGATCCAGTCGGGAGGCCCCTTCCCGTACCCGAAGAACGACGGCGTCGTCTTCACCAACCGTGAGGGCATCCTCCCGTCCTGCTCCTCGTCGTACTACCACGAGTACACCGTGCCGACGCCCGGCGCGAGCAACCGCGGCACCCGCCGGATCATCACCGGCCAGGGCGGCGAGTACTTCTACACCGGCGACCACTACGCCACGTTCAGCGTGATCGACGTCAACGGCGGCGGGGGCGGCACCACCGCCTGCGGCGACCTCTCGAAGCTGGCCAAGGTCGGCTACTCCACCCTGTCGGCGGCCGCGAAGAACGTCGTGGACACCGTCAAGGGCGGCGCCTCGACCGGCACCACCTACCAGAACCGCGAAGGCGTCCTCCCGGCCTGCGCCGCGGGCTACTACCAGCTGTTCCCGGTGGGCACCAACGACCGCGTGATCACCGGCAAGGCCGGCGAGCTGGTCTACACCCCCGACCACTTCAGCACCTTCAAGGCCATCGACCTCAACTCCTGAGCCGACGCGCCCGTGCCGCCCTGCCCGCCCGGGCAGGGCGGCACTGTCGTTTCCCGGGGGTGTTTCGAAAGGGACACGCCCAGCTCGGCGCGCGTTCACCGGTTCCGCAGCCGCAGCAGGCAGACTGGACCACAGCGAACGGGGAATTCTGCTTGAGGGAGTGGCCGTGTACCGGGTTTTCGAGGCACTCGACGAGCTCGTCACGATCGTCGAAGAGGCACGCGGAGTGCCCATGACGTCCAGCTGCGTGGTGCCCCGTGGCGATGTCCTCGAGCTGCTCGACGACGTCCGCGACGCCCTGCCGGGCGAGGTCGACGACGCCCAGGACGTGCTCGACAAGCGCGACGACGTGCTGCACGCGGCCCGCAAGGAGGCGGGCGAGACCGTCTCCGGGGCCAACGAGGAGGCCGAGCGCACGCTGTCCGACGCGACGTCGGAGGCCGAGCGCATCCTGGCCGACGCCCGCGACCGCGCCGAGCAGATGATGGCCGACGCGCACAACGAGGCCGAGCGCATGGTCGCCGGCGGGCAGGCGGAGTACCAGAACCTGACCGACCGCTCGCGCGCCGAGTCCGAGCGGATGATCCAGGCCGGCCGCGACGCCTACGAGCGCGCCATCGAAGACGGCCGCGCCGAGCAGGTCCGGCTCGTCTCCCAGACCGAGGTGGTCCAGGCCGCACACGCCGAGTCCGCCCGGATCGTGGACGAGGCGCACGCCGAGGCCGACCGCCAGCGCGGCGAGTGCGACGTCTACGTGGACGGCAAGCTGGCGGAGTTCTCCGAGCTGCTGGCGACCACCCTGCGGACCGTCGACTCGGGCCGCAACCACCTGCGCTCCCCGGCGAACCTCGGCGGCAACGGCGGCCGGCCGACGCTGTACGACTACCAGGTCTGACCCATGCCCTGAAGGCCACCTTGAGAGACGTACATGCCCTGAAGGTGGCCTTCAGAGCATCCGGCAGAGAGCGCGCCCAGGTCGCCCGCGAGCCGTTGGGTGCGGCCAGCTCCAACGGGGTGGCGGACCCTGCGTACCCTGGTCACTGATGTCTGAGAACCCTGTTAACCCAGCCCGGCCGGCGCCGCTCGACGACCGCAGCCCCTGGGTGATCGACACCCGTGAGCTGGGCCGCCGCGCCGGCCTGAGCCGTGAGGTGCGCCGCTCCGTCCCGGTCGAGGTCGCGCTCGGCGTGCCCGGCGTGATCGCCATCGACGCGGGCTCCGCCGTCGAGCTGGACCTGATGCTCGAGTCCGTGGTCGAAGGCGTGCTGGTCAGCGGCACGGCGTCGGCCACCGCGCACGGCGCCTGCTCGCGCTGCCTCGACCCGGTGACCGAGGAGGTCGAGGTCGACATCACCGAGCTGTTCGCCTACCCCGGCTCGGCCACCGAGGAGACCACCGACGAGGACGAGATCCCCCGCCTGGTGGACGACCGGATCGACCTCGAGCCGACGGTGCGTGACGCCGTGGTGCTGGCGCTTCCGCTCGCGCCGCTGTGCGAGGAGGACTGCGCCGGGCTGTGCACCGAATGCGGCGTCAAGTGGGCCGATCTCGAGCCCGGACACGGGCATGAGAAGATAGATCCTCGGTGGGCCGCGCTCGTCGATCGTTTCGACGAGAACGCGGGCGAAAAGCCTGCGCACGGCTCCGGAGAGCAAGCCTGACGAGCGTCCAGCTCGATCCGGGAGAAGAAAGTTCGCTCGCGAGGCGCGAGCAGACCGTTTTAAGGAGATCTACTCGTGGCCGTCCCGAAGCGGAAGATGTCGCGATCCAACACGCGCTCCCGCCGCAGCCAGTGGAAGGCGGCTCCGGTTCAGCTGGTGCCCTGCTCCAACCGCGCCTGCCGCCAGCCCAAGCTCCAGCACATCGCGTGCCCGGCGTGCGGCCAGCACAACGGCCGCCAGGTCGTCGAGCCCGCCTGATCGGGCAGCCGGCCATGGGGGGCAAGTCAGCTGGTGGCGCACCGGCGGATCCCGCAGCCTTACTCGACGCGCTCGGGGTCGTTCTCGACCCCGAGCTGCTTCGGCTGTCCTTGACTCATCGCTCGTACGCGTACGAAAACGGCGGCCTGCCGCCGAACGAGCGGCTGGAGTTCCTCGGCGACGCGGTGCTGGGGCTGGTCGTCACCGACCACCTCTACACCACGCACCCCGATCTGCCCGAGGGTCAGCTCGCGAAGCTGCGGGCCAGTGTGGTCAACATGCACGCGCTGGCCGGAGTCTCGCGCGCGCTCGGTGAAGGTGGGCTCGGCGCGCACCTGCTGCTGGGCAAGGGCGAGGAACTGACCGGTGGCCGCGACAAGGCGAGCATCCTCGCCGACGGCCTCGAGGCCGTGATCGGCGCGGTGTACCTGGCGCACGGGATCGAGATCGCCCGCAAGCTGGTGCACCACCTGTTCGACGGCCTGCTCGCCGAGGCCCCGCTGCGTGGCGCGGGCCTCGACTGGAAGACCAGCCTGCAGGAGCTCACGGCGTCGGCCGGTCTCGGCGTGCCCGAGTACCGCGTCGAGGACACCGGTCCGGACCACCGCAAGGAGTTCACGGCCACGGTGCTCATCGGCGGCCGTCCGCTGGGCCACGGCTCCGGCACCACGAAGAAGGAAGCCGAGCAGAAGGCCGCCGAGACGGCCTGGCGCGCGCTTTCCGACGAGCTGGGCACCGAAGAAACCAGTACCGACGGCAAGGACCAGCCCGAGACCGAGGGCTGACCTCGTCGCCGAATTTCGCCGAAAGCCTGCTGCCGCCTCCCGATCCGGGAAGCGACAGCAGGCTTTCGGGGTTTGCGGGGCGGTTCAGACCACCCGCAGCTGGCCGCCGTCCACGATCAATTCGCTGCCGGTGATGTAGCTCGCCTGGTCCGAGGCGAGGAAGACCACCATCGCGGCGATCTCGGCCGGCTCGCCCAGGCGGCCGAGGGGGATGCCGCCGATGGTCTCGACGAAACCGGCCATCGCCGTTTCGTAGTCGATGCCCAGCTTCTTGGCGAAGCCTTCGATCCCCGATTCGACCAGCGGCGTGCGGGTCAAGCCGGGGGAGACGCGGTTGACCCGCACGCCCTGGCCCGCGATCGCCGAAGCCAGGGTCTTGCTGTACGTCGAGAGCGCCGCCTTCGAAGCCGCGTAGTCCACGCCGACGGCCTGCGGGAACCGGTTCACCGTGGACGTCACGTGCACCACCACCCCCGAACCGCGTTCGATCATGCCCGGCACCAGCTCGCGGTCCAGCCGGACCGCGCTGAGCAGGTTCGTTTCGAGCATGGCCAGCCAATCGCCGTCGCCGACCGACAGCGGGCCTTCAAGGTGGCCCTTGCTCGTGCCGACGTTGTCGACCAGCACGTCGACGCCGCCGAGCAGCCGCTCCGCCTCCCGCGCCAGGCGGATCAGGTCGTCGGGGTCGCGGGCGTCGGTCGCGACGAACCGGACGCCCTCGGGCAGCTCGGCCTCCGTGCGCGCGCTGGCCACGACGGTCGCGCCCGCCTCGGCGAACTGCTGCACCACCGCCAGGCCGATCCCGCGGGTCCCGCCCGTCACCAGCACGCGTTTGCCGCGCAGTCCGCTTTCCTCACCCATGCCGACGACCCTAGTGACGACGCCCCTAGTGACGCTGCCCCGTCCGAAACTGTCGTACCCGCCGGGCAGAATGAGGTCATGCCCGAACTACCCGAGGTGGAGGTCGTCCGCGCCGGCCTGGAAGCCCATGTCGCCGGCCGCACCGTGAGCAAGGTCGAAGTCCTGCACCCGCGCGCCATCCGGCGGCATGTGCTGGGGGCCGAGGACTTCACCGGCCGGCTCGCCGGGGTGCGGATCGACGCCGCCCGCCGCCGGGGGAAATACCTGTGGCTGGAGCTTTCCGGCGGTGAGGCGGTGCTGGCGCACCTCGGCATGAGTGGCCAGATGCTGGTGCAGCCCGAGGGCGCGCCGGACGAGAAGCACCTGCGCGTGCGCGTCCGGTTCGCCGACGACGGGCCGGAATTGCGGTTCGTCGACCAGCGCACGTTCGGCGGGCTGGCGCTCGACGAACTGGTGACCACCGACGGCGAGCAGCTGCCCGGCACCATCGCGCACATCGCGCGCGACCCGATGGACCCGAAGTTCGACGCGGCCGCGGCCGTGCGGGCGCTGCGCTCGCGGCGCACGGAGGTCAAGCGCGCGTTGCTGGACCAGACCTTGGTGTCCGGCGTCGGCAACATCTACGCCGACGAGGCGCTGTGGCGTTCGAAGCTGCACTGGGCCCGGCCGGCCGAGAAGCTGACCGCCGCGCAGGGCCGCGCCCTCGTCACCGCCGCCACCGAGGTGATGGACTCCTCGTTGCAAGCGGGTGGCACGTCGTTCGATGCGTTGTACGTCAACGTGAACGGGCAATCGGGCTACTTCGCGCGCTCCCTCGACGCGTACGGCCAGGAAGGACTACCGTGCCGCCGTTGTGGCACGGCGATCCGGCGGGAGCCGTTCATGAACCGCTCGTCCTACTCCTGCCCGCGCTGCCAGCCGCGGCCGCGCAGCTCGCGTTGATGCATCTCTGAAGGGCATCAACTAGGATGAAAAGCAGCTGAAGGGGGCGTCGCATGGTGGCCACGGAGTCCGGCAAGACTTCGCTTTCGGGCAAGATCGACCAGCTGTTCCACGTGGTGCGCCGGCCCGACCGTGAGCAGTACAGCCACGAGGAGGTCGCGCGCGCCTGCCGCGAGGCGACCGGGGAGAGCTTCTCCACCACGTACCTCTGGCAGCTGCGCACGGGGCGTCGCGACAATCCCACGAAGCGTCATCTCGAGGCTCTCGCTCAGTTCTTCGGCGTTCCTCCGGCATACTTCTTCGACGACGAGCAGAGTGTGAAAATCGCCGAGGAGCTGGCCCTGCTCGGCGCGCTGCGCGACGCGGGGGTCCGTGATGTGGCCTTGCGCGCGGTCACGCTCTCGTCGGATGGGCTCGACACGATCAGCGACATGATCGACGCGATCGCGCGGAGGGAGGCCGGCCGCGGCGGCGCGCAGAAGGAGGGCTGAGCCGTGGCGGACCGGCAGCGTGAACAGCTGTGGCGAAGGTGCCGCCGGCTGGCCGAAACCGCGGCGCTGCCCGAGCCATTCGACTCGGGGCGATTCGTGGCGGGCATCGCCGCCGGCCGGGGACGGCCCATCGAGCTGATGCCGGTGAACACCCCGTCCGGCGGGCCCTGCGGCCTGCTGATGAGTACCGAGCGCGCCGACTACATCCTTTATCCGACCAACACCACGGCCTTGCACCGCCGGCACATCCTGCTGCACGAAGTCGGGCATCTGCTGTGCGGCCACGTCGGTTCCGACGCGGGCGCGGACGGCGCGGCCATCGACTCCGCCGCCAGCCGTCAGCTGATGCCGAGCCTCTCGGCCGAGCTCGTCCGCCGAGTGCTCGGGCGGACCACGTACACGGCTGTCGAAGAGCAGGAGGCCGAGCTGGTCGCGTCGCTCATCGCGCAGCGCGTCGCCCGCGGCTCGGGCACGCGCCCGGCCGTGGAGGCCGACGAGAGTAGTGGCTTCGACGGCGGGATGGCCCGCATGGACAACCTGTTCGGCGGCAAGCCGCGCCGCCGGCACCCGTGAGCGAGACGCTGGCGTACCTGGCCTGCGTGCTCGGGTTCGCCGGCTTCAGCGCCAAACTGCTGGAGGCGGGACGCGACCAGCCGGCGAAACGGCTCTGGTACCTGTCCGGCTTCGGCATCTGCATCGCGCTGGGGATCACCGTCGGCACCGAGGCCATGGACACGCTGACCGGGCACACGCAGTGGTACGCGCAGTTCGCGACGTTCGCCGGCGACGCGTTGAAGATCGGCGCGATCGGCTTCACGGTGGCGTTCGCGCGGTCGATGCGCCTGGGCGACGGCGCGAAGTTCGGCTGGCACGCGGTGGTGACGTGGGTAGTGCTGCTGACGGAGGCGGTGCTGTTCGTGCTCGCCTCGCCGATTCGGTCCGGCGACGTCACCGTGGCGGCCGGGGCCGGGCGGCCGTACTACTTCCTGTACGAGCTGATGTTCGTCGTCTACGGCGTGCCGAGCCTGATCCTGCTGGCGTCGGTCTTCGCGCGCTTCGCCGTGCGCGCCCGGGGCGGGCCTCTTCGCTTGGGGCTGTGGCTGATAGTCGCGGGCGTGGTCGCTGCGGTGGCGTGGACGCTGTGGGACCTCGACGATCTTCGCCAGGTCGCGCAGACCGGCCAGGTCGACGCGACGGACGACCTGCCCTCGGCCGCGCTCGGGGCGTCTTGCGTGGTGCTGGCGGTGGCGGGCGCGACGCTGTCGGCATGGGGACCTTCGCTCGCCGCGCCGATCCGGTGGCTGCGCGCGTACCGGGGCTACCGCCGGATCGAGCCACTGTGGACAGTCCTGCGTGACGCCGTGCCGGGCATCGCCCTCGATCCGGCGCGCGGGCTCGGCGGGGTGGAGTTCGCGTTGTACCGCCGCGTGATCGAGATCCGCGACGGGCACCTCGCGCTGCGGCCGTACTTCGACCCGGAGCTGCCTTCGCGGGTGGAAGCGCTCGCGCGCCGCCAGGGCGTGCCGGCCGGCGACGTCGTCGCGACCACCGAAGCGGCGGCGCTGGCCGCGGCCCTCGTCGCGAGCGAAGCGGGCCACCGTTACCAGCCCGACGACGCCGACGGCCCGGCCGGCGCGCCCGTCGACGCGGACGTCCTCGCCGAGGCGGCGTGGCTGGTCCAGGTGGCCCGGGCGTGGCGGCATTCGGCCGTGGTGCGCCAGATTCGTGGCGAAGCCCAGCGGGAACTGGGAATTTCGGCCTGACACCTGGGTTTCCGGCCCGGGCGATTCGAGTGCGTGGACGGGCTTGATGGTCCGAATAGCCCTCCGCCGTGCACACTACTGCGCTATGCGTGGTACCGTTCCAAGCGTAAGACTGGAGGGTGCCGTGGAGATCAGTCAGCTGCTCAAGGGAGTGCTGGACCTGGCTGTGCTGGCGGTGCTGCGCGAGGACGACGGGTACGGCTACGACGTGCTTCGAAGACTTCGGGTGGCCGGCCTGGAGGAAGTGGGCGATGCGTCGGTGTACGGGACGTTGCGGCGGCTCTACAAGGCCGGGCTGCTGACCTCGTACGTGGTGCCGAGCGAGGAAGGCCCGCACCGCAAGTACTACAGCCTGAACGAGCCGGGGCGCTCGCGACTGGCCGAGTCGGGGAAGACCTGGCAGAGCTTCGCGTCGACGATGAACGATTTGTTGGGGGAGGCGGCATGAGCGCGGAAAGTCCTTGTACGGCAACGCGAATCCGTGCCGCTGGGCCGGTGGCCCGCGTGACACAGGAGGCAGCATGAGTACGGAGAAGCCCACCGCCGTGCGGGTGTACCTGGCGAGGGTCCGCACCGCGCTCGCCGATCTGCCCGCGGGGGAGGTCGAGGAGATCCTGGAGGACGTCCGGCCGCACCTGGCCGAGATGGAGGCGGAGCTGGGGCCGTCCGCGCGGGTCGAGGCGCTGATCGAGCGGCTGGGCACGCCGGAGAGCTACGCCGCCGAGCTGCGGTCGTCCGGCGGCTATCCGTCGCCGGCCGACGGCGCGGCGACGACCGTGCTCAAGACGCCCAAGGAGCAGAGCCTGTTCGGGGCCCGTTTCGCCTTGTGGGGCTTGGTGTTCTGCGCCGCGGGGCTGGCGCTGTTCGCGTTCGGCGCCGGGGTGTCGGTGAACGCGGGCGCGCTGCTGGGGCTGCTCCTGCTGGCGCCGGTGTTCGCGCTGAGCCTGTGGTTCCTCCACCGCCGGGGTGTCGCGGCGGTGGCCGCGCTGCCCGAGGCGGTCCGGGCCCGCGAGGCGGTGGGCAAGTTCCGCGAGGACCACAAGGGCGACCGGGCGCTCTCGTACCTCGGCACGCTCAAGCCCGCCTGGTGGGTGGTCTGCGCGGCGGTGCTGGTGGCGTTCGGGCTGTTCCTGATGCTGCGGCACTCGTACGCGCTGCTGATGCTGCCGTTCCTGGTCGCGGCCGCGGTCGCGGTGGTGTGGGCCGGCCCGCGCGCGTCCGCCGACCGGCGGCTGCTGTGGGTCGTGGTGCCGGTGTCGGCGTTTGTGATCGGCGGCGGCCTCGGCGGGGTCGGCGCGATGATCGACCGGGTCGGCCATTCCTCGTACGGCTCGGGCACACCGTCCTACGTCACCTCGTATGCGTCGGACGACGAGTACGGCAACCAGCAATTGCGCTACGGCAACGAAGAGCTGAAGAACGTCTACGCCTTCGACGCCGACGGCAAGCCGCTCACCGACGTCTACCTCTACGACGAGCAGGGCCGCCCGCTCACCATCACCCGTTACGGCTGCGAGCAAAGCTCCGGAACGGAAGCCCGCCGCGGCGTGGACAACCGCTTCCCGCGGCCGCAACTGGTGCAGGGCACGCAAGACGCGAACGGCAACCTCGACGGCTACAACGGCTACCGCGGCTATTGCCACGAGGTAACCGGCGTCCCCTTCGCGGCGGCGATCCCGAAGCCGATCCCGGCGCCGTCGGGCAAGCCGTCCGGTGCGCCGGAAAGTCCGAAGCCGAGTGCTCCGGCTACGTCGAGCTCGGCTGTGCCGACGAGCTCTGCTCCGCCTACGCGGTAGGGGTAGCCTCGCTGTGTCGCGCCGGGGGTGAGGTGGTCGCTTGGCCTCGCGGGTAGGGCGGCAGTGGGGCTGCCCTGCTTGCGGGGTAAGGCGATTCGTGGTCTTGCTTCATTCACGAAGCGGCGCGGCGGGGGTCGTGCGACGGGTGAGTGGGGCGGCGCAGGGACGGGGGAGCGGAGGTCGGGGCCGCTCTCCCGTTTCTATAACCGGTGCTGGGCGCTTCCTGTCAGCGGCGGATGCAGTCTTGGAGGCCAACGGGTTCCCAGCCAGGTGGGCACGGCGGGGTGCCGTAGTCGAGGGAGAGGTAGATGGTCAGGCCGATGAGCAGGGCCAGCGCGGGGATGCCGTAGCGGCGCCACCATCGCCACAGGCAGCGGCGCTCGCCGCAGAGGGGCATTTCGCCTTCTCGGTGGCCTGGTTCGTGCCAGCAGGTTGGTTCGAACCAGGGGATGCGTCGGTTGTCCTCGGGCGGGAGAGCGCCGGTGCGGCGGTGGGACGGGCTCACCAGCAGCAGTGACAGGACGATCCGCAGGTGCGGCAGATGGTGCGCCGGCCGTGCTTCTCGATGCAGGTGCACGAGTGGTCGAAGCCGGGCAGTCGTCGAATCGGGTCGAGGGTGGGTGTTCGTGGTTGGCGGTGCACGGTGGTCGCCTTCCCGGTGAAACGGCGCGGGCCGCCTCCCGTGGTGGGAGGGGATGGGCGGCAGCGTTAGCGTTTGCATCGGGCTACGGGAGTCGCCTGACCGGGGAGCGAAACGACGACGGTCCGGAGCGCACAAGGTCGGCGGACCGGGGGAAAGGTCGGCGGACCAGAGAGAGGAAGGCGGCCCGACCGGGGCGGGGAAGGCCGCCCGACCGGGAGCGGAAGGTCGCGGGCGCGGAAGGCTGGGGACCGGGGGCGAAAGTCGGGGGCCGGGAGCGAAGCGGGGTGCGGAGGACCGGGGAGCGGGGCTCGAAGGCCCGGGGAGGGGCAGAGAAAAGCCCGGGCGCCCAGGTCACGTGGACCCGGACGCCCGGACTGGGAAGGACGAACGTCAGTGCGGCAAAACCGTCAGTGCAGCAGACCCGATCGAGCCGAAAGATCCGCCAGCAGCGCGCGGCCCTTCTCGGCGTTGCGGGGCTGCGACAGCACGTCGTAGCGCTGCGCGACCAGCTGGCTCTGCGAGACGAAACCGCGCTTGTTGCGGTTGGCCGCGTAGCCCAGTGCGCCGAACAGCAGGTTGAACCCGACGCCGGCGACCAGGCCGAGCAGAATCGGGATCAGGCCGGCCGCCGGGTTGAGCAGGCTCAGCACCAGGCCGAGGAACAGGCCGAACACCGCGCCGGACATGGCCGCGCTGCCGAGCAGCTTGCCCCAGGTCATCCGGCCCGCGATGCGCTCCACGAGCATCGGCTGGACGCCCACGATCGTCACGTCGGTGACCGGGAAGTCCGTGCTCGCGAGGTGGTCGACCGCGCGCTGTGCCTGCTCGTAGGACTCGTAGGAGCCGATCGGCCAGCCCGTCGGCATGGTCGGGAGCTGCGGCCGCGCCTGAGCCCGGCCCGCCGTGGTCTGCGTGAATGCTTCAGTCATCCCTCTCACCTCTCTTGCCCTGTCCAACGCACGCGAGGGCGAGTTTGGTCCCATTCCACCACGATTCACAGATTCTTCTCAGCCGGGCAACCCGGACATACGCGACCGGTACGCAATGGATCTGAAAAATACCTTTGATCGGATTGACCCGGCCGGGCTGACCCGGTAGGAAGAACCTGCAAAGGATCGGATCCAAACCTTTGGACGGTGCGATGGTCAGCAGGCGCGGCTTCCTCACCCTCGACGCGCTCCGGGCGCAGGTCGAGGCGGGCACGATCGACACCGTGCTCGTGGCGATCACCGACATGCAGGGCAGGCTCCAGGGCAAGCGCTGCTCGGCCGAGTACTTCCTCGAAGAGGTGGTCGGGCACGCCACCGAGGCGTGCAACTACCTGCTCGCGGTGGACGTCGACATGAACACCGTCGACGGGTACGCGATCTCGTCGTGGGAGAGCGGTTACGGCGACTTCGTGCTCCGGCCCGACTTCGCCACCCTGCGCCGGGTGCCGTGGCAGGAGGGCACGGCGATGGTGCTCGCGGACGTCGAGCGTGTGCAGGGCGGCCCGGTCGCCCCGTCGCCGCGGCAGGTGCTGCGCCGTCAGCTCGACCGGCTCGCCGAGCGTGGGCTGGCCGCGTTCGTGGGCACTGAGCTGGAGTTCATCGTCTTCGACGACAGTTACGAGACCGCGTGGGACAAGCGCTACCACGACCTCAAGCCCGCCAACCAGTACAACGTGGACTACTCGATGCTCGGCACCGCGCGCCTCGAGCCGCTGCTGCGCCGCATCCGCAACGACATGGCCGGCGCCGGGCTGTACCCCGAGTCGGCGAAGGGCGAGTGCAACCTCGGCCAGCAGGAGATCGCGTTCCGCTTCGCCGACGCGCTCACCACGTGCGACAACCACAGCGTCTACAAGAACGGCGCCAAGGAGATCGCCGCGCAGGAGGGCAAGAGCCTCACCTTCATGGCGAAGTACAACGAGCGCGAAGGCAACTCCTGCCACATCCACATCAGCCTCCGCTCGACCGACGGCGGCGCCGTGCTGGCCGGCGACGGCGACCACGGCTTCTCGCCGCTGATGGAGCACTTCCTCGCCGGGCAGCTGGCCGCGCTGCGCGAGCTGACCTACTTCCTCGCCCCGAACATCAACTCCTACAAGCGGTTCGTGCCCGGCAGCTTCGCGCCGACGGCCGTCGCGTGGGGCACCGACAACCGCACCTGCGCGCTGCGCGTGGTGGGCCACGGCGAGTCGCTGCGGGTGGAGAACCGGGTGCCGGGCGGCGACGTGAACCCGTACCTGGCAGTGGCCGCGCTGATCGCCGCCGGCCTGCACGGCATCGAGAACGAGCTGCCGCTGGAGCCGGAGTTCACCGGCAACGCCTACTCCTCGGGCAAGCCGACCGTGCCTACCACTCTGGGCGAGGCCGCCGGCACGCTCGCGACCAGCGAGATCGCCCGCGCCGCGTTCGGCGACGACGTGGTGGAGCACTACCTCAACGCCGCCAAGATCGAACGGGAGGCGTTCGAGAAGGCCGTCACCGACTGGGAGCGGGTCCGTGGTTTCGAGCGGCTCTAGCGAAAACCCGGTCATCGGCCTCACCTCGTACGTGGAGCAGGCGAAGTTCCTGGCCTGGGACACCGAAGCCGCGCTGCTGCACCGGGTGTACCTCGACTGCGTGGTGGCCGCGGGCGGCATCCCCGTGCTGCTGCCGCCGGTGACCGACGCGCACGACCGGCTCGTTTCCACTGTGGACGGTCTGGTGCTCACCGGCGGCGCCGACGTGGACCCGGCTCGGTACGGCCAGGCGCCGCACGAGAAGACCTACACCCGGCCGGACCGTGACGCGTTCGAGTTCGGCTTGCTCGCGGCCGCGCGCCGCGCGCACGTGCCGGTGCTCGGGGTGTGCCGTGGCCTGCAGGTGATCAACGTCGCGCTCGGCGGGACGCTGGCGCAGCACCTGCCGGAGACCGTCGGGGACACCGCGCATCAGCCCGCGCCCGCGGTTTTTGGGCCTGGCATCGTCTCGCTCACCGAGGGCAGCCGTGCGGCCGCGATCCTTGGGCCGGAAGCGAAAACGCTCTGTTACCACCATCAGGCGATCGACCGGCTCGGCGACGGGCTGGTCGCCACCGGGCACTCGGCCGACGGCACCGTCGAGGCCGCCGAGTCGCCGGGCGAAGACTTCCTGCTCGGGGTCCAATGGCACCCGGAGCAGGACACCGACGACATCCGGCTGTTCAAAGCACTGGTCGAAGCAGCAAGGGAGAACAGATGACTGCGTCTGACGCCGCCTCCGCGGGAGGGAGTGCGTCGGCGGTGTTCGACGTGATCAACCCCGCCACCGAGCAGGTGGTGCGGTCGGTCGCGCTGACGAGCGCCGAGGAGACCGACGCGGCGATCGCCCGGGCCCAGGCGGCGTTCCCGGCCTGGCGCGACGTCGCCCCGGGGGACCGGGCGCGGCTGCTGCGCCGGTTCGCCGATGCCGTCGAGGGCGACATCGAGAACCTCGCGCGCCTGGAGGTCACCAACTCCGGCCACACCATCGGCAACGCGCGGTGGGAGGCGGGCAACGTCCGCGACGTGCTGAACTACTACTCCGCCACCCCGGAACGTCTGATCGGGCAGCAGATCCCGGTGCCGGGCGGGGTGAACGTCACCTTCCACGAGCCGCTGGGCGTGGTCGGCGTGATCGTGCCGTGGAACTTCCCGATGCCGATCGCCGGCTGGGGTTTCGCGCCCGCGCTCGCCGCGGGCAACACCGTGGTGCTCAAGCCGGCCGAGCTGACGCCGCTGACGGCGGTGCGGCTGGCCGAGCTGGCCCGCGAGGCCGGTATCCCCGAGGACGTCTTCCAGGTGCTGCCCGGCAAGGGCTCGGTGGTGGGACAGCGATTCGTCGACAATCCGGCCGTGCGCAAGGTCGTGTTCACCGGCTCCACCGAGGTCGGCAAGCAGATCATGGCGGGCTGCTCCGCCCAGGTGAAACGGGTGACGCTGGAGCTGGGCGGGAAGAACGCGAACGTCGTGTTCGCCGACGCCGACCTGGAGAAAGCCGCCGCGACCGCGCCGTACGGGGTGTTCGACAACGCCGGGCAGGACTGCTGCGCCCGTTCACTGATCCTCGTCCAAGCGTCCGTGTACGACCGTTTCATGGAACTGCTCGAACCTGCTGTACGTGGCGTGGTCGTCGGCGATCCGGGCGACGAGAAGACCGAGATGGGCCCGCTGATTTCGGCCGGGCACCACGCGAAAGTCTCCTCTTACGTCACCGAGGACACCCCGGTCGCCTTCCGCGGCAGCGCGCCGGACGGGCCGGGCTTCTGGTTCGCGCCGACCGTCGTCACCCCGCCGGACCTGGCCGACCCGCTGGCCGCGGACGAGATCTTCGGCCCGGTGGTCGCGGTGGTCCCGTTCACCGGCGAGGCCGACGCGGTCCGGATGGCGAACCACACCGAGTACGGCCTGTCCGGCTCGATCTGGACCCGCGACGTCGGGCGCGCGTTCCGCGTCGCGCGCGGGGTCGAGGCCGGGAACCTGTCGGTGAACTCGCACTCGTCGGTGCGGTACTGGACGCCGTTCGGCGGGTTCAAGCAGTCCGGCCTCGGCCGGGAGCTGGGCCCGGACGCCGCGGCGGCGTTCACCGAGACCAAGAACGTTTTCCTGAGCACGGAAGAGTAGGGAAAGAGATGGTGCAGCGTTTCGAAGGCCGCGTCGCGGTGATCACCGGCGGCGCGAGCGGCATCGGCCTCGCCTCGGCGCGGCGGCTGGCGAGCGAGGGCGCGAAGATCGTGATCGGCGACCTCACGCCGGAGGCGGGCAAGGCCGCGGCGGACGAGGTCGGCGGCCTGTTCGTGCCGACCGACGTCACCGACGCCGAACAGGTGGAGGCCCTCTTCGCGACGGCCGTGGAGCAGTTCGGCTCGGTCGACGTCGCGTTCAACAACGCCGGCATCTCGCCGCCGGAGGACGACTCGATCCTGACCACCGGCATCGAGGCCTGGGAGCGGGTCCAGCGGGTCAACCTGACCTCGGTGTACCTGTGCTGCAAGGCCGCGCTGCCGCACATGCAGCGCCAGGGCAAGGGCTCGATCATCAACACCGCGTCGTTCGTCGCGGTGATGGGCGCCGCGACCTCGCAGATCTCCTACACCGCGTCCAAGGGCGGGGTGCTTTCGATGAGCCGCGAGCTGGGCGTGCAGTTCGCGCGGGAGAACATCCGCGTGAACGCGCTGTGCCCCGGCCCGGTGAACACCCCGCTGCTCAAGGAGCTGTTCGCGAAGGACCCCGAGCGCGCGGCCCGCCGCCTGGTGCACGTGCCTGTCGGCCGCTTCGCCGAGCCTGAGGAGATCGCGGCCGCCGTGGCCTTCCTGGCCAGCGACGACGCCAGCTTCATCACCGCCTCGCAGTTCCTGGTGGACGGCGGGATCTCGGGCGCCTACGTCACGCCGCTGTAATCGCGGGAAAACCGGGGCATGGTGGCCGGTGCCGGTGAGATGCTGGCCGCCATGAACCTTCGCAAGAGCCTGGACCGGCTGCCGTCCGGCGGCGTCGCGCAGCGCGTTTTCGGCGAGCCGCTCGAGTCGCCGGACGGGGCCATGGTCATCCCGGTCGTCCGGACCGCCGGCCTGCGCGGCGACGTGCCCAAGCCGGTCGGCGTGTTCGTGATCCACGACGGCAAGGCGCAGTGGGAGCCCGCCGTCGACGCGAACCGGATCGCGCTGATGGGCACGGTGGTCGGCTTGGCCGCAGCGGTCATCTCGACGCTCGCGGTGCTCCGCCGTCCGCCGTGGCCGGATCTGTCGGTCGAAGGGCTGGCCGCGTTGGCCAAGCGGCAGAAGGGGTAGGCGCGCCGTCATGGCCAGGGGTGTGTCGTAGGCCGGAAGAGGTAGACTCGCGCGCAAAGCGGCAGGTACGGTGGCCGCACCGCAGGATCTCCACAACTGAATATCGGGCCGTTCGAGCCGGAGCGGGAGAGCCCCACGCACGCAGTGGGGCACCGAAGGAGCAAACTCCCCGGAATCTCTCAGGTACCCACTACCGCTTCGCGCGAGGCCACTCTGGAAAGCAGGCGCACCCGCGCCTCACCCAAGGTGAAAGCCGTGTTCCGCACGGTGAAACTCTCAGGTGCCCATGACAGAGGGGGAGTTCCCAGTGCACCGCTGCGCCCGGTGCCCGTCCCGAGGAGCTCCCATCACCTCCACCCCCTTCGACGCCCGCCACATCGGCCCCGCTGAGGCCGAGCGGGCCAAGATGCTCGCCGAAACCGGGCACGGAAGCCTGGACGCCCTCGTCGAGGCGGCGGTGCCCTCGGCCATCCGCGCCACCCGTGACCTGGACCTGCCCGCGGCGGCCAGCGAGGAAGAGGCCACCGCGGAGCTGCGCGCGCTGGCGGCGCTCAACCGCCCGATGACGCAGATGATCGGCCTCGGCTACTCCGACACCGTCACCCCCGGCGTGATCCGCCGCAACGTGCTGGAGAACCCGGCCTGGTACACCGCGTACACGCCGTACCAGCCGGAGATCTCGCAAGGACGGCTCGAGGCGCTGCTGAACTTCCAGACCATGGTCGCCGACCTCACCGGCCTGGCCACCGCGAACGCGTCGCTGCTGGACGAGTCGACCGCCGTCGCCGAGGCCATGACGTTGATGCGCCGGGCTTCGAAGGCCAAGTCGAACGTGGTCGTGCTCGACGCCGAGTGCCTGCCGCAGACGATCGCGGTGGTGCGCACGCGCGCCGCGGCGCTGGGCATCGACGTGCAGGTGCGCGACCTGCTGACCGGGCTGCCCGAGGAGTTCTTCGGCGTGGTCGTGCAGTACCCGGGCGCGTCCGGCGTGCTGCGGGGACGCGGTTTCTACCAGGCCGTTTCCGAGGCCGCGAAGGCCGCGGGCGCGCTGTACACGGTGGCCGCGGACCTGCTGGCGCTCACCCTGATCACCTCGCCCGGCGAGTTCGGCGCCGACGTGGCGGCCGGCTCGACGCAGCGTTTCGGCGTGCCGCTCGGCTACGGCGGCCCGCACGCCGGGTACATGGCCGTGCGCGCCGGGCTGGAGCGCTCGCTGCCCGGCCGTCTCGTGGGCGTCTCGGTGGACGCCGACGGCAACTCCGCGTACCGGCTCGCGCTGCAGACGCGTGAGCAGCACATCCGCCGCGAGAAGGCGACGTCCAACATCTGCACCGCGCAGGTGCTGCCGGCCGTGCTCGCCGCGATGTACGCGGTCTACCACGGCCCGGACGGCTTGCAGGCCATCGCGAACCGCGTGCACAGACTGGCCGCCGGGCTCGCGGACGCCTTGCGCGCCGGCGGGGTCGAGGTCGTGCACGAGTCCTTCTTCGACACGGTCGTGGCGCACGTCCCGGGCCGCGCCGCGGAGGTCCACGCCGCCGCGCGTGAGGCCGGGATCAACCTCGGCCACGTCGACGCCGACCACGTGCGCATCGCCTGCGACGAGGTGACACGCCCGGACACGATCGCGAAGGTGCTCCGCGCGTTCGGCGTGGACGGCGAGTGGGCCACAGCCACCGCGCTGCCGAACGGCATCGTGCGCGAGAGCGGCTTCATGGGCCACGAGGTGTTCAGCACCCATCGCTCCGAGACGGCCATGCTGCGGTACCTGCGCCGGCTGTCCGATCAGGACTACGCGCTCGACCGCGGCATGATCCCGCTCGGCTCCTGCACGATGAAGCTCAACGCCACCACGGAAATGGAGCCGATCAGCTGGCGCGAGTTCGCGGGCATCCACCCGTTCGCGCCCGCCGAGGACGCCCAGGGCTACCACGTGCTGGTCGAGCAGCTTGCCGGCTGGCTCGCCGAGGTGACCGGCTACGACCAGGTGTCGTTGCAGCCGAACGCGGGCAGCCAGGGCGAGCTGGCGGGCCTGCTCGCCATCCGCGGCTACCACCACGCGAATGGCCAGCCCGAGCGCGACGTCTGCCTGATCCCGTCGTCCGCGCACGGCACGAACGCCGCTTCGGCGGTGCTCGCGGGCATGCGTGTGGTCGTGGTCAAGTGCACCGACGAGGGCAACGTCGACCTGGCCGACCTCCAGGCCAAGGTGGACGCCCACCGCGAGACGCTCGCGGCGATCATGGTCACCTACCCGTCCACGCACGGCGTTTACGAGCACGGCATCGAGCGGCTCGCGAAGATCGTGCACGACGGCGGCGGCCAGGTCTACGTCGACGGCGCGAACCTGAACGCGTTGCTGGGCCTGGCGAAGCCGGGTGAGTTCGGCGGCGACGTCTCGCACCTGAACCTGCACAAGACGTTCTGCATCCCGCACGGCGGCGGCGGCCCCGGCGTCGGCCCGGTCGCGGTGCGCGCGCACCTCGCGCCGTACCTGCCGAACCACCCGCTGCTGGACCAGGCCGGCCCGGCCACCGGCGTCGGCCCGATCAGCGGCGCGCCGTACGGCTCGGCGTCGATCCTGCCGATCTCCTGGGCGTACGTCCGGATGATGGGCGGCCCCGGCCTGACCACGGCCACCAAGGTAGCGGTGCTCGCCGCGAACTACGTCGCCTCGCGCCTTTCGCCGCACTTCCCGGTGCTCTACACCGGACAGGACGGCCTGGTCGCGCACGAGTGCATCCTCGACCTGCGCGGCATCACCAAGGAGACCGGCGTGACGGTCGACGACGTCGCGAAGCGGCTCATCGACTACGGCTTCCACGCGCCGACCATGTCGTTCCCGGTCGCCGGCACGCTGATGGTCGAGCCCACCGAGAGCGAGGACCTGGGCGAGATCGACCGGTTCATCGCGGCGATGATCGCCATCCGCGGCGAGATCGACCAGGTCGCGGCCGGCCGGTGGACCGCCGGGACCAGCCCGCTGCGCGGCGCCCCGCACACCGCGGAGGCGCTGGTCGGCGAGTGGACCGCGGACTACGACCGCGAGCTGGCGGTGTACCCGGCCGGGGTGTCGCGCAAGAACAAGTACTGGCCGCCGGTCCGGCGCATCGACGGCGCGCGCGGCGACCGCAACCTCGTCTGCTCCTGCCCGCCCCTCAACGCTTACGAAGGCTGACCCCGTGTCGAAAGAGACGTCCCTGCACGGAGTCCACAAGGGACTCGGCGCGCTGTTCACCGACTTCGCGGGCTGGTCGATGCCCGTGCGCTACGCCAGTGAACTGGCCGAGCACAAGGCCGTCCGCGAGGCGGCGGGCCTGTTCGACCTGTCGCACATGGCCGAGATCCACGTCCGCGGCGCGCAGGCCGCGGACGTGCTCGACTTCGCGCTGGTCGGCAACCTGTCCGGGGTCAAGCCGGGCCGGGCGCGGTACACGATGATCTGCGACGCCGACGGCGGTGTGCTGGACGACCTGGTGGTCTACCGGCTCGCCGACGAGGAGTACCTGGTGGTCGCGAACGCCGGCAACGCCGACGTGGTCGCCGCGGCGCTGGCCGAGCGCGTGACCGGGTTCGACGCCGTGGTGGAGAACCGTTCCGAGGAGACCGCGCTGCTCGCCGTCCAGGGCCCGAAGGCCGTGGAGATCGTCGGCGCGGTGACGGACGCGGACCTGGGCGCGCTGAAGTACTACGCCAGCGTCCCGGCCGTGGTGAACGGGCACAACGTGCTCCTGGCCCGCACCGGCTACACCGGTGAGGACGGCTTCGAGCTGTACGTGCCGGCCGCCGAGGCGCCGTCGGTGTGGCGGATCCTGACCGAGGCCGGGGAGCCGCACGGCCTGGTCCCGGCCGGGCTGGCCTGCCGCGACACCCTGCGTCTCGAAGCCGGAATGCCGTTGTACGGCAACGAACTCAGCCTCCAGCTCAGCCCGTTCGAGGCCGGGCTGGGGCGCGTGGTGAAGTTCGAGAAGCCGGGTGACTTCGTCGGGCGCGCCGCGTTGGAGGAGCTGGCCAAGGCGGACGTTCCGCGCGTGCGCGTCGGGTTGCGTGGCGCAGGGCGACGCGCGCCGCGCCATGGCTACCGGTTGCTGGACAGTGAAACCGAAGTCGGCGAGGTGACCAGTGGCGCGCTGTCGCCGACGCTGGGGTACCCGATCGCCATGGCGTACGTCGATCGGGCGTACACCGAGCCCGGCACAAAGCTTTCCGTCGACATCAGGGGCAGGATCGAGCCCGTCGAGGTCGTTGCCCTGCCCTTCTACTCCCGAGCCTGAAAGCCCGAGGTCTGAGAACGTGAGCATTCCCCAGAACCTGTCCTACACCAAGGAACACGAGTGGCTGTCGGTCGTCGACGGCGTGGCCACCGTGGGCATCACCGCCTTCGCCGCGGAGTCGCTCGGCGACATCGTGTTCGTGCAGCTGCCCGCCGTGGGCGCCACGATCACCGCGGGCGAGGTGTTCGGCGAGGTCGAGTCGACCAAGTCGGTCAGTGAGCTGTACTCGCCGGTGAGCGGCGAGGTGGTCGGGGTGAACGAGACCACATCGGACACCCCCGAGGTGATCAACTCGGACCCTTACACCGAAGGATGGCTCCTGAAGGTGCGGCTGACCGGGGACACGCCCGAGCTGCTCGACGCCGCTGCTTACGCCGAGCTGACCCAGGAGAACTGATGACGACTTTCGACGCCCCGCTGTCCGTTGTGGACCCCGAGGTCGCCGCGGCGGTGGCGGCCGAGCTGGACCGCCAGCAGTCCACCCTGGAGATGATCGCGTCCGAGAACTTCGCGCCGCTGGGCGTGCTCGAGGCGCAGGGCTCGGTGCTGACCAACAAGTACGCCGAGGGGTACCCGGGCCGCCGGTACTACGGCGGGTGCGAGCACGTCGACGTCGTCGAGCAGCTGGCGATCGACCGGGCCAAGGCGCTGTTCGGCGCCGAGCACGCGAACGTGCAGCCGCACTCGGGTGCGCAGGCCAACGCGGCGGCGATGTTCGCCGTGCTGAAGCCGGGGGACACGATCCTCGGGCTCGACCTGGCGCACGGCGGGCACCTGACGCACGGGATGAAGATCAACTTCTCCGGCAAGCTGTACAACGTGGTCGCCTACCACGTCGACAAGGAGACCGGGATCGTCGACCTGGCCGAGATCGAGCGGCTGGCCGTCGAGCACAAGCCGAAGCTGATCATCGCCGGCTGGTCGGCCTACCCGCGTCAGCTGGACTTCGCCGCGTTCCGGCGCATCGCCGACCGGGTCGACGCCAAGCTGATGGTGGACATGGCGCACTTCGCCGGGCTCGTGGCCGCGGGGCTGCACCCGTCGCCGGTGCCGCACGCCGACATCGTCACCACCACCACGCACAAGACCCTCGGCGGCCCGCGCGGCGGCCTGATCCTGTGCCGCGAGGAGCTGGCGAAGAAGGTCAACTCGGCGGTGTTCCCCGGCCAGCAGGGCGGGCCGCTGGAGCACGTGATCGCGGCGAAGGCCGTGGCGCTGAAGATCGCCGCGACCGAGGAGTTCCGCGAGCGGCAGGAGCGGACCCTGGCGGGCTCGCGGATCCTGGCCGACCGGCTGTCGCGTTCGGACTGCGCCGAGGCGGGCGTGCGGGTGCTCACCGGCGGCACCGACGTGCACCTGATGCTGGTCGACCTGGTCAACTCCGAGCTGAACGGCCAGGAGGCCGAGGACCGGCTGCACTCGGTGGGCATCACGGTGAACCGCAACGCGGTGCCGTTCGACCCGCGCCCGCCGATGGTCACCTCCGGCCTGCGCATCGGCACCCCGGCCCTGGCCACCCGCGGCTTCGGCGCCGAAGACTTCACCGAGGTCGCCGACGTCATCGCCGAGGCGCTCAAACCCGACTTCGACGAGTCCGTGCGGCAGACGCTCAGCGCCCGCGTCGAACTGCTGGCCAAGAAGCACCCGCTGTACGCGGACCTGGCCCGATGAGCGCGGCGCCCGAGGGGCGGAAGTTGTTGCGGCTGGAGGTCCGTAACAGTGAGACGCCGATTGAGAAGAAGCCGTCGTGGATCAAGACTCGGGTGCGGATGGGTCCTGAGTTCACGGAGTTGAAGGGCCTGGTCCGTCGCGAGGGCCTGCACACCGTCTGCGAAGAAGCCGGCTGTCCCAACATCTATGAATGCTGGGAGGACCGTGAAGCTACCTTCTTGATCGGTGGTGACCAGTGCACCCGTCGGTGTGACTTCTGTCAGATCGACACGGGTAAGCCGTCGGCGTTGGATCGCTCCGAGCCTCGCAAGGTCGCTGAATCCGTGCAGGCGATGGGGTTGCGGTACTCGACGGTCACCGGTGTCGCTCGTGATGACCTCGACGATGGTGGCGCCTGGCTTTATGCGGAGACGGTCCGCCAGATTCACGAGCTGAACCCGGGCACGGGTGTGGAGTTGCTGATCCCGGACTTCAACGCCGACCCGGCGCAGCTGGCGGAGGTGTTCGGTTCGCGTCCGGAGGTGTTGGCGCACAATGTGGAGACGGTGCCGCGGATCTTCAAGCGGATCCGTCCCGGTTTCCGGTATGCGCGGTCGTTGGAGGTCATCACCCGGGCTCGTGAGGCGGGTTTGGTGACGAAGTCGAACCTGATCCTCGGCATGGGCGAAACCCCCGACGAGGTCACCGAGGCGATGCGGGATCTGGTCGACGCGGGTTGCGAGATCCTGACCATCACCCAGTACCTGCGCCCCTCACCCCGCCACCACCCCGTCGACCGGTGGGTGAAGCCGGAGGAGTTCGTGGAGCACTCCAAGACCGCCGAATCGCTGGGCTTCGCCGGTGTGATGGCGGGTCCGTTGGTCCGCTCGTCCTACCGTGCGGGACGGCTGTACGCGCAGACCAAGGCCCACCGCGGCGAAACCCTCCCGGACAACCTCTCCCACCTCGCAGAGCAGGGTCCGGCCGCACAAGAGGCCAGCTCCCTGCTCACCAGATAAGGGGCACGATCAATGGCGATCAGCGTCTTCGACTTGTTTTCGGTCGGCATCGGGCCGTCCAGCTCGCACACCGTCGGCCCGATGCGCGCCGCCCGGACCTTTGTGGACGGTCTCGCCGAGGAAGGCGCCCTGGGCAGCGTGGCCCGGGTGCAGGCGGAGCTGTTCGGCTCGCTCGGCGCGACCGGCTTCGGCCACGGCAGCGACAAGGCCGTGCTGCTCGGGCTGTCCGGTGAGCGGCCCGAGGAGATCAACACCGACACGGTGCCGGCGAAGGTGGCCGCGATCCGCGAGTCCGGCCGGCTGCTCGTGCGCGGTGAGCACGAGGTCGTGTTCGTCGAGGACACCGATCTGACCATGCACCGGCGCAAGTCGCTGCCGGCGCACCCCAACGGCATGGTGTTCCGCGCCTTCGACGCCGAGGGCGGGCTGCTGCGCGAGCGCACGTACTACTCGGTCGGCGGCGGCTTCGTCCGCGACGAGTCCTACGAGACGGACGCGGTGTTCGTCGAGGACTCGACCCCGGTGCCGTACCCGTTCCGCACCGGCGCGGACCTGCTGAAGCACTGCGCCGACACGGGTTTGCCGGCCAGCGAGATCATGATGCGCAACGAGCTGTCCTGGCGCACACGCGAAGAGGTGCGCTCCGGGCTGCTGGCGATCTGGGCCGTGATGGCCGAGTGCGTCGAAAACGGCTGCGCCCACGAGGGCGTGCTACCCGGTGGGCTGAAGGTGCCGCGGCGCGCGAAAGCCTTGCACGACAAGCTGATCGCCGAAGACGGGGTGGGCGATCCGTTGTATGCGATGGACTGGGTGAGCCTGTACGCGCTGGCCGTCAACGAGGAGAACGCCGCCGGTGGCCGCGTGGTGACCGCACCGACGAACGGCGCCGCCGGCATCATCCCCGCCGTGCTGCACTACTACCAGCGCTTCATCCGCGGCTCTTCGGACGACGGCATCGTCACGTTCCTGCTCACCGCGGGCGCGATCGGCTCGATCCTCAAGCAGACCGGGTCGATCTCGGGTGCCGAGGTGGGCTGCCAGGGTGAGGTCGGCTCGGCCTCGGCCATGGCGGCGGCCGCGCTGACCGAGGTGCTGGGCGGCTCGCCGGCGCAGGTGGAGAACGCCGCCGAGATCGGCGTCGAGCACCACCTGGGGCTGACCTGCGACCCGGTCGGCGGCCTGGTGCAGATCCCGTGCATCGAGCGCAACGCGGTCGGCGCGTCCAAGGCGATCCACGCCGCCCGCATGGCCATGCGCGGCGACGGCAGCCACGTGGTCACCCTGGACAAGGCGATCAAGACGATGCGCGAGACCGGCGCGGACATGAGCGTGAAGTACAAGGAGACGGCGCGCGGCGGCCTGGCCGTCAACGTGATCGAGTGCTGATTTCCTTGGCCTGAAAGGGTTTCAGTGGGCCGGGCGGGCGGTGAGCCGCAGCCCGGTCTCCACCAGGAACCAGCCGAGGCGCTCCTTCGGAGGACGGCGGTGCGGCCGGTGCCGCCGTCGGGCGGCCGTGTGGAGTTCGGCCTGGCGGTCGTGCACGAACTGCTCGGTGAAGACGTGGTGCAGCATGGCTGTTTCCCCAGTTCTGGCTGTCACTGCTCGGATTCGGGACGGGCGGTGCGCGGGAACGCCGCCCAGTGCGTGACCACGGAGTCGTCACCGGGCCGTGGGTCGCGGCGGTACTTCTCGATCAGCGCGTGCGCCTCTTCGCTCATCGCCAGCGCTTCGTCGGGGGTCAGGGAGAGCCGGACGTTGTCGAACATCGCCTTGTCGGCCCAGCGGTCGATCCACTGCGGCAGCTCGGCGATGAACTGCGCCTCGTCCCGGTAGCGCTGCTCGACGACCTGGTGCAGGTACGTGGTGACCGGACCGGCCAGTTCGGGGTCGTCGAGGAAGTCCGCCGCGCGCAGTTTGGTCGAGTCCTGGGCCGGCTTCCACCAGCGCTCGCGTTTGGAACCGCGTTCGGTGTCCTCGACGACCAGGCCCGCGTCGGCGAGCTGGCGAAGGTGCCACGACGTGGTGCCGGAACTCTCCCCGACGCGCTTGCCGAGGCCGGTGGCCGTGGCCGGGCCGTCCTCCTCCAGCAGGTCGAGCAGCCGGATCCGCAGCGGATGGGCCACGGCGCGCAGCGTCTTCGCGTCGAGGATCCGCTGTTTCCGGCCGGTGCTGTCCGAGGTCATGGCCCCACCCTAGACCACAGAGACTTCTCTGCAAAGAGTCCTCTGCAATTGAGTGAGCGTGGGCGTCTCGCCCGTCCGGCCTAGACTCGGGGAGTGGAGTCGACGTCGGTGGTGAGCGCGGGGGAGGCACTGTTCCGGCCCGTGCGCGCCGGCAACGCCTTCGAAGAGACCGTGGAGCGGCTGCTCCAGTCCATCCGGCTCGGGGTGGTCGGCGCGGGGGAGCGGCTGCCGTCCGAGCGGGAGCTGGCCGAGCGGCTCGGCGTCAGCCGGGTGACGCTGCGGGAGGCGATCCGCGCGCTGGCCGACGCCGGGTACGTCGAGTCGAGGCGCGGGCGTTACGGCGGCACGTTCGTCAACCAGAGCCTGCCCGAGCCCGCCGAGGGCAGCCCCGGGGACGTGGACGCCGCGGCGTTCGAGGACGCGCTCTGCCTGCGTCACGTGCTGGAGACCGGGGCCGCCGAGGCCGCCGCCGCGCGCACGCTCTCCCCGGCCGACCGCCGCCACCTCACCGGCACGCTCGGCGAGGCCGCGACCGCCGGATTGGCCGACTACCGGCGCAAGGACTCCCGGCTGCACCTGGCGATCGCCGAGGTCACCGCGTCCGGCTCGCTGACCACCGCGATGGCCGACGCCCGCATGCGCGTGAACCAGCTGCTCGACCGGATCCCGCTACTGGAGCCCAATCTGGAGCACTCGAACGCCCAGCACGCGGCGATCGTCGACGCGATACTGGCGGGCGACCCGGTGGCCGCGCGGCAGGCGATGGCCGAGCACATCGAAGGCACCGCGTCACTGCTGCGCGCCTTCCTCGCGTGAATTTTTCACCGATCCCGCAGAACCTTTTCCCCCGGCCGCACGTCGTCCATTCGTGGAAGCCGAGACGGATGGTGCTGCCGAAAGTGATCCGACCGACCCCGAGGACCGCACTGACGATTCCCGTGTGCCCCGTCGCCGCACCTGGCGCAGGATCCGCCGCGTCGCCTACTGCGTTTTCGGCGTCGGCATCGGCCTGCCGCTGATCGCGTTCTGGATCGCCTACCTGCTGCTGGACGTCCGCAGCCCGCAGGACGTGCTCGCGTCACTGGACAAAACGGTGGTGCTGAAGTACTCCGACGGCAGCGAGCTGCTCAAGGTCCCGCCGGCCGAGGGCGATCGCCTGTTCGTGCCGTATGCGAAGGTGCCGGAGAAGCTGCGCGACGCGATCATCGCGACCGAGGACCCGACATTCTGGGACAACGCCGGCTTCGACCCCACCGGCATCGGCCGCGCTTTCCTGACCGGCGTCGGTGGCGGTTCCGGCATCACGCAGCAGTACATCAAGAAATCCACCGGCGACGACGACGCGACGATCGGACGCAAGCTCGAGGAGCTGGTGCTCGCCACGAAGATCACGCAGCAGCAGAGCAAGGAGCAGATCTTCGAGAGCTACGTCAACATCATCTCGTTCGGCCGCGGCACGTTCGGCCCCGCGGCGGCGATGAACGCGTACTTCGGCCGGAACCTCGACGACAGCATGACCTGGAGCGAAGCCGCCTTCCTGGCCGGGATGATCCAGTCGCCCTCGGTGCACGACCCCGCGGTGTCGGGCGACGCGCACGCGGCCAAGCGCTGGGATTACGTGCGGAACAAGGTCGTCGAGCGTGGTTATGTCAAGGGCGCGGATGCGGCGGCGATGGCGTATCCGGGCGCGGAGATCCAGGCGCCGTCGGAGACGCGCGCGAGCCGGCTGACCTACGACGAGTACCACGTCAAACAGCAGGTGCTCGCCGAGCTGGAGCAGGACGGGTTCCCGCTTTCCCGGCTGCAGCAAGGAAACCTGACCGTGCAGACGACGCTGGACCGCGGGGCGCAGGCCGCCGCGCGCTCGTCGCTGGCCGACCGGCTGAAGGGCGAGCCCAAGGAGTTCCGCGGCGGGCTGGTGTCCGTTGACCCGTCGACCGGTGCGGTGCGCGCGTACGACGGGGGCGACAACGGCGTGCGCGACTACGCCGGTTCGGAGCACGCGGCGGGCTCCGCGTTCTACCCGTTCACCCTCGCCGCCGGGCTGCGCAAGGGAATTTCGCCCGATCAGCCGGTGCCGGCGCCGGATCGGGTCAGCTTCCTGGGCGAGGAGTTCGTCTACCCCAACCGCTGCGGCAAACCCTGCACCCTGCGCGGCGCCATGGCCTCGGGCGCGGACACCCCGTTCATCGGGCTGGCCGGCAAGGTCGGGCCCGACGCGCTGAGCGAGACGGCGCGCGACGCCGGGATCCCGGAGACCATCAACGGCGCGCGGACGCTGCGGGAAAAGGACGGTTACCTGATCGGCTCGGGCATCGCCGTCGGCCGGTACCCGTTGCGGCCGCTGGACTTGGCCGGCGCGTACGCGAGCTTCGCCGACGGCGGCCTGCGCACCACGCCGCACCTGGTGGAGAAGGTCCTCGACCAGAACGGCGAAGTCGTGTGGCAGCACGACAACACGGCCAAACCCGCCTTCGACGCCGACCCGGGCGTGAGCAAGCGCATCGCCGACGGCGTGACCGGCGTGCTCCAGACCGCCCTGCCCGACGGCCGCCCCGCAGCGCTGCGCACCGGCGAGTTCCAGCACGGCGACTCCACCGACAACCAGGACGGCTGGGCGATCGGCTACACCCCGCAGCTGGCCACGGCCGTGTGGATCGGCTCCGACGACGATCGTCGCCTGTTCGACGCCACGGGCGCCAAGCTGGTCGGCGCGACCGTGCCCGCCGACGTCTGGCGGGTGTTCATGACCCAGACGCACAAATCGCTGCCGGTCCGCTGGAACTCCCCGGTCCTGATGCCGCCGGGGATCAAACCCGGCGTGCCCTTCCAGCGGGGCCCTGGCTCGTGAGGTCTCTGAAGGCCACCTTGAGGGACGTATGGTCTCTCAAGGTGGCCTTCAGGGCCCTGTCGCTCGGCCGGGTGAGTCAGCGGACGCGGGCGAGCACGAACCCGTCGTAACCCTTGCTGCCGACGGTTTGCACGGCCGTGGCGTCGAGCCGGTCGTCGCCCGTCATCGCCTCGAGCATCCCGCGCACGCCCCGCACGGCGGCGTCGGAGCCGGAATCGTCGACCACGCCGCCGCCGCGCACGACGTTGTCGACCACGACCGTCGTGCCGGGCCGCGAGAGTTCAAGCGCGGCGGCGAGGTAGCCGGGCAGGTTGACCTTGTCGGCGTCGATGAACACGAAGTCGAACGGCCCGGTCAGCCCCGGCAACGTCTCCAGGGCGGCGCCGACGCGGATGTCCACCACGTCTTCGCCGAAGCCCGCGCGGTCCAGGTTCGCGCGCGCGACCTTGGCGTGTCTCGGCTCGTATTCACAGGTGACGAGCTTGCCGCCGGGCGGCAACGCGCGGGCGAGCCAGATCGTGCTGTACCCGCCGAGCGTGCCGATCTCCAGGATCGACCGCGCGCCGGCCGTCAGGGCCAGCAGGTAGAGCATTTTGCCCTGATTGGGCGCGACGGCGATGGACGGCAGCCCGGCCGCCGCCGAATCGGCCAGCGCGGCGTCGAGCACCGGGTCGGCGGGGATCAGCGCGTCGGACAGATAACTGTCGACTTCGGTCCAGAGTTCGCGGGTCATGGCACCTCCACGGCCAATCTAGGGCAACTCGGCGACCCGCGTGATCGACGTCAGTCGCCGCGCCGCGTCGCCTTCGGGATCACCAGCGGGGTACCGGTTTCCGGGCAGGGCATCACGCGGCAGGGGAGTTCGAAGATCTTCTCGACGTTCTCCTCCGTGACGACCTCGGCCGGGGTGCCGGTGGCCAGCACCTGGCCGTCGCGCATCGCGATCATGTGCGTGGCGTAGCGGGCGGCGTGGTTGAGGTCGTGCAGCACGGCCACGAGGGTGCGGCCCTGCTCGGCGTGCAGCTGCGCGCACAGGTCGAGGATGTCCATCTGGTGCGCGATGTCCAGGTACGTGGTGGGCTCGTCGAGCAGCAGCAGGTCGGTCTGCTGCGCCAGTGCCATCGCCATCCAGACGCGCTGGCGCTGGCCGCCGGACAGCTCGTCCACCAGCCGCTCGGCCAGGTCGTCGACCCCGGTGGCGCGCATGGACTCCGCGACCACGGCGGCGTCGTCACGGGACCACTGGCGCAGCAGGCGCTGGTGCGGGTACCGGCCGCGCGCGACGAGGTCGGCCACCGTGATGCCGTCCGGCGCGACGGAGCTCTGCGGCAGCAGGCCCAGCCGGCGCGCGACCTCCTTCGCGCCGTAGCTGGAGATCACCTCGCCGTCGAGGTACACCGATCCCTGACGCGGCTTGAGCATGCGTGCGAGCGCCCGCAGCAGGGTGGTCTTGCCGCAGGCGTTCGGGCCGACGATGACCGTGAACGACTTGTCCGGGATGACCACGCCGAGCTGCTGGGCGACGGTGCGCCCGTCGTAGGCGAGGGTCAGTGCCTCGGCGTGCAGGCGCGGCTCGGCACGGGGCGGCGCTTCGGCGATCGTCTGTTCCACAAAGGCTAGGCTAACCTAGTGACCCTCGTTCGGGGAGTTCCGTGGGTCGCATTCGCCCACCGTGACGGCCCGGTGCCATCATGCGAGCGGCAAATCCCCTGGCGCGAGCGAAGGTGACGATGGACGACTACCGGGTCGTCGCGGACGAGCTCGCCGCCGAAATCGAGGCCGGACGGCTGCGTCCCGGCGACCGCCTGCCGCCGCAGCGCCGCTTCGCGCGTGACCGCGGGATCGCCGGCTCCACCGCCGCCCGCGTGTACAGCGAGCTGACCCGCCGCGGGCTGGCTATCGGCGAAGTCGGCAGAGGGACTTTCGTGCGCGCCGCGCGTCCGGCGCCCGAGCCCGCGCTGGCCGAGCCGGGTGACGCGAGGGTGGACTTGGAACTCAACTTCGCCGTGCTGCCAAGCCAATCCGCGAAGCTGGCGTACGCGCTGGAGCCGCTGCTTCGCGCGGACGTCTTCACGGACGCGCTGTACCCGGTGGGCGCGGCGGGCACGAAGGCCGTCCGCGAAGCCGCCGCGGGACTGCTCGCGCGCGGCGGCTGGACGCCGGACCCGGGCACGTTGCTGATCACCGGCAATGGGCGGCAGGGCATCGCGGCGGCCGTCTCGGCGTTCGTGCCGATGGGGGAGCGGCTGGCGGTCGAGGCGCTGACGTACCCCGTGGTCAAGGCGATGGCCCTGCGGCTGGGCGTCGAGCTGGTGCCGATCGCGACCGACGCCGACGGCCTGGTCCCCGCCGCCCTCGCGGCCGCCCACGCGGCGGCGCCGGTGCGCGCGCTCTACGTCCAGCCGACGCTGCACAACCCGCTCGGCCCGACCATGCCCGCGGCCCGTCGCGCCGAACTGGCGGACACCGTGCGGCGGCTGGATTTACCCGTGATCGAGGACGGCATTTACACGTTCCTGCGCCCGGACACCGCGCCGCTGGCGGCTTTGGTGCCGGAGCGGACGGTGTTCGTGGACAGCCTGTCCAAGCGCGTCGCCCCGGGCCTGACGGCGGGTTTCCTGGTGACGCCCGCGCAGTGGACTTCGCGGCTGGCTGCGGCCGTGCGCTCGGGCGGCTGGTCCGCGTCCCGCTTCGCCATGGAAGCGGCGACGCGCTGGATCGCCGGCGGCGTGCTGGCCGAGGTGGAAGACGCGAAGCGCGCTGACGCCGCGAAGCGCGCGAAGATCGTCGACGAGCGGCTGGCCGGCTTCCGCGTGCTGGGCGACCCGGCTGCCTATCACCGTTGGTGGGAGCTGCCGGAGCAGTGGCGCGCGGAGACGTTCGTGGCGGCGGCCGCGCGCCGGGGCATCGCGCTCTCGCCCGCGGCCGCTTTCGCGGTGCTCCCGGGGCACGCGCCGAACGCCGTGCGGTTCGCCGTTTCCGCGCCACCTGAGGAGACTTTGGCTGCGGCGCTGGATGTGCTGGCCGGGCTGGCGGCTGGGGCGCCGGAGGACAGCCTCGTCGAGTAAAGCTCGTGAGTGCCTATGACGGTTCTAACCGGCATAAACACTCACGAGGCCCATTTGCCCACAAAACTGCCACACACCACCGGCTGCCCGGTGAGCTTCGCGCGGATCGCGTTCTCCAGCCCGGTGTAGTCGACGTTCGGGGTGCCCGGCGGAACCGACGCGGGCACCGGGCCGCCGTTGGCGAGGGTTTCGTTCGAGACCGTTTCGAAGATCACCAGGTAGTCGCCCTCGTGGTTGAGGCGGTCGGCGGTGGTCAGCATGCGCTCGGGCGCGTCGCCGACGATCTCGGCCGGCAGCGGCCACTCCAGCGGGAACGGGTTGCGCAGGCCGAAAGCGGGGTAGGCGAACGGGTTGTCCGGCAGCACCGCCACCCGGCCGGCCGGGTGCTGGTTCAGGCAGTCGCGGATCTGGGCGACGTAGGCGAACGTGGCGGGATTCGTGCGGACGCCCGCCATGGCTGGGCTGACCGTGCCGAGGTCGGCGGTGAGCCGGTCGTGCGAGAGATCGTGGTACGCCGCTTCGTCGTGGTGCGCCACCACCATCCAGCCGCACAGCGCGACGACGGTGACGCCGGCCGTTGCCGTCAGCCAGGGGCGGGCGAAGCGGCTTCGCACCAGCGCGCGTTCCGGCAGGATCCCGGCGACCAGCAGCAGCGCGGTGAGCGCGAGGGTGCCGGTGAGCAGCGTCGGGGTGTCGTTGCCCCAGGAGAGGCTGGTCATGAAGCCGGTCGCGAGCACCAGCAGCCCCGCCCACGGCAGCCGCTTGCGCACACTCGCGTGCACCACCACGGCCATCGCGAGGATCCACCACAGCACGTCGGCCCAGCGCGACGAGCCCGTGAACCGGCCGTCAACCGTGGTCCAGACCACCGCGGCCGCGCCGCCCAGCGCGAGCAGCCACGAAGCCACGCGCCCGGCCACGCCGAGCCGGTCGCCGGTGAGGCGCACCAAAACCAGGACAACGGCGATCGCGGCGAAGAACGTCAGCTCGCGCACCGGCGGGACCATCAGCGCCGCGGGGTCGTCCAGCCACAGGCCGAGCAGGCGTTCGCCGTACACGGGGATGCCGCCGGTCAGCTGCGTGACCATCTCGCCGAAGCCGCCGCCGGCCGTCACCCAGGCGACGTAACCGAGGCCGAACGCGCCGAGCGCCAGGACGTCGGGGACCAGGCGGCGCCGGCGGCCGGGGTAGCTGAGCGTCCAGGCCAGGCCGATCAGGGCGGCGGGCACGAAGCTCTGCTTCATGAACACGGCCGCGCCGAGCAGAACGAGCCCGCCGAGCCGGGGCAGCGTTTTGCCGCTGCGCAGGCCGGCGTCCAGTGCCCAAGCGCCGCACGCGGTGAGCGTGATGCCGTCGACGGTGTGCCAGGCCATGAGCGGGAACCCGTTGAGGTTGATCAACGCGGTGGCGGCGACCAGCGCCGTGCGCCCCACGCCCCAGGTGAGCACCGGCCGCCGCATCACCAGCACGGCGAACGCGATCGTGGCGAGGATGATCTCGACCATCGCGAAGACACTGGAGGAGAAGAACAACGGCCCCGGCAGCGCGAAGTCGATCACGTGGAGGATCGCCGACCCGAGCGGCCGCGCGGAGATGATCTCGGCGTGCGGCACTTCGCCCAGCAGCACCCGCCAGGCCTGTGCCAGGATGAACCCCTGGTCCGTGGGGTGGAACCCGAACCTCCCGACGCGCAACTCCGTCGCGAACGCGAGCCCCGCCACCCACGCGGCGTGCACGGCCCACCGCACCACCGCCCGTCGCCTGGGCAGCCCCGCGGCGACCGACGGCAGCGCAGGACTGGCGACGTCCACGCTGGCCTCTTCCTTCCCGCTTCGCACTGTCTTCCCGCCCTGTCTGGCTAGACAGGCTCCCTAGACAGCCCGGCTGGACAGCGATGGTAGCGACCATGCCCCCACTTCACCGGCCGTGCCTTGTCCACACCTCGTGGCAGTGTCCACAGCCCGCCGCGGCGGTGCCCAGCGCGGGCCTTGCTCTCGCGCGTCACCTACGCCGCGACTTCGGCGAGAAGAACGGCCGAGGCGCTCCGCAGGATCGTGGGTGACTTCGGCACCCGGACAGCCAAGGTTCGAGATCACCGCACGGTGTGAGCGGGAAATGCAGATTGCTTCGGATCTGGATCGTCTTTGAATTTAGATACTACGCCGGAAAATCGCGGCGTTTTGTCTCTATTTGCATAGTGAATAATGTTGATCAGATACGGTTCGGGAGCTATCCGGCGAGAGGTTCGGGCGGGTTCACGCTGCCCGGTCGAAATGCTTCCGAACAGGGGTGGCGGCCATCCATCGGGGTGATGATCTGGCGAGGTGCTGTGTGGACAGCCGGCAGCGGCTAGTGTCCGGCTAGCGCTTGACAAGCACACCTTGGCGTGGGCGCCGATAGCTACTCGATTGGTGCGGTCGGAGGTTCTGATGCCGAGTGGTCATCAGTCGTCTGGGGAGTGGGAGTTGCATGGCTGGGTGGTTTCAGCGGCGGCGGATGAATCTGATGGCGGTTGTTGCGGTACTGCTGACCGTGATCGTGGGGCTGCTGACCAATCAGTTGACGTCCCAGTGGGGATGGGGCCTGGGGACCGCACTCCTTGTGACGACGGGGCTTCTTGGATGGGTGGCCTGGTATGACAAGTCGGTCCAACGACACTCAGAAGGTACCGCGGCCGAGGGTGGGAAGAGTGGCACTTCTGGCGCAGGGGAGGCCTGCAACACTAAAGGGTCCGGAAGAAACATCGTGCAGATCGATAGCGCTGACTACCTCGATGAGCGTAGATCGAAAGTCGCACCGCCAGTCCGAATGCTGCCACGACCGACCGAGAATTTCACCAACCAGGTCATCGCGCTGGACAAGGCATCTGACGCAGTCGTACACAGCGGTGATCGTGACGGCCCGAAGATCGTGGTGATCCAAGGCTCCCCGGGGATCGGGACAACTCAGGCGGCACTGATGCTCGCGCATCGACGCGCGGACGACTATCCGGACGGGCAGTTCTACGCTGACCTCGGCAGCCGTACCGGGGAATCCGCCGCACTGCGGAACATCCTCGGTGACTTCCTGATCGGGTGGGGCTTCGCCAAGAACGACCTTCCGGACAGCACAGAGGCACGGGCGGGGTGGTTTCGTAGCAGCACCGAGGGCCATGCGGTCGTGATGGTGATCGATGGCGCATCCTCGGCTGAGCAGGTCCGGACATTGCTGCCAGGACCCGGCCGATCCATGGTCGTGGTGACTGAGCGGGCGCCGTTGAGTGATCTTTGCGTCACCGGGGCGGTGACGTTCGTCGAGTTGCATCCGCTGGGTAATGCCGCGGCTGAGCTGCTGCTGACCCGCATCATCGGGTTGCGTCGGGCGGAGGCCGAAATCGACGCTGTCCGGGAGGTCGTTCGCCGCTGCATAGGGCTGCCCGCAGCTTTGGCCGCTGCCGGATCGCTGGTGCGACGGTTCGGAGACCGGCCTATCGCTCGCCTGGTGGAGGCGCTACGCGATGAGCAGCGTCGGTTGCAAGTGCTGTCCCCGGGCACAGGGATCTCGCTTGCGGCGTTGTTCAACGCCGCGTACCGACGTCTGAAGCCTATGGGGCAGCGCGTATACGGTTTGCTGGGCCTGGAACCTGGCACTGATCAAGTCAGTCTTGACCTGATCAGGTACCTCACCGGTCTCTCCGCGGACGAGGTGCGGGCCACGATGGACGAGCTGATCGCCTACAAACTCGCCGAGGAACCCTTCGAGGAGCGGTATCTGGTGCGGGAGTGGATCCGGGACCACACACCCACCACGCTCGAGACGCGGGAGCGCGAGCTGCTCTCTACGAGAAAATTTCGCTACTACCATGATGGGCTCCTTGCAGCCGAGGAGGTCGTGGCCGGTCGGCGGGGCTGGCGACAGCTGTTCTTCCCGCACTTGGCCGGCTGGCCGGACCGCTTCGCTGCGGACCAGGACGCGGCCTGGGCGTGGCTGGAGGCCGAACGGGCCAACTTGCTGGCCTGCATCGAGTTCGCTGCCAAGAGGCAGTGGCACAACGAAGTAATCCTGCTGAATCTCCTGCTGTTCCCCCTGTACGAGAAGGGAAAGTACGACGACGAGCTGCTCAGCGCGAGCGCTCTCGGCGTCGGCGCCGCCGTCGCTACCGAGAATCACGGGGTGCACAGTGTGATCCGTAGCCAATGTGGCTACGCCTACCGGGACCGTTGGGAGCTCGACAAAGCCGCAGCAGAGTTCGCCGAAGCCGTGGAGCTTGCCCTCAGAGTGAACCTCGACATCGCCGAAGGCACAGCGCTGGAAGGCTTGGGACTCACCTTTTCCGACCAGGGGGACAAGCCGGGCGCGAGGGAGGCGTTGCGACGCAACCATGTCATCGCCATGGCCAGTGGCGATGACCGGCGTCTCGCGATCGCCTGCTTGCTCTTGGCTCGAGTCGAAGATCCTGAGCGGGCATTCCCGTTGCTCGACGAAGCCGCCAGGCTGTTCGCGGGCATGGGGCAGGACGAATCTGTCAATCTCGCGAAGGTCACAACCTGTGGAGGCATCAAGCTCATCGAAGCCGGGCTGTATGAAGATGCTCTCGAGCCGTTGAACTACGCGCTGCGGGTGATGGATGAGCACGGCCGGTGGTTCGACCGTGCAATCGTTCTGGAAGCGCTCGGCGACCTTGCCCTCGCCCAAGGCGACCCCGCCCGTGCCTGGGAGCAGTATCGGCTTGCTCTGACGATCTACGCGATCCAGCAGTTCGACGCCCAGGCTGAGCACCTGCGGCGCAAGCTGGATGATCAGGAATAGCTCAGGCCCGCCGACGCCAGATCAGCCGCGTCAGGGTCCGGGCCACCGAAGCCACCGCCGGTTCGCGCGGGAGGTGCTTGGCTTCCGGCGCGGATTCCGGCATCACCCGGTACGCCAGGTGGACCACGAAACGCGCCAGGTTCGGGGCGGCCAGGGTGGCCAGTTCGGCGGCGCGGCCCTCCGGCAGGCTCAAGATCTGCGGCCGCTCCTCCAACGCCTTGACCACCAGCGCCGCCGCGCGTTCGGGAGAACTGGAGGGCAGGCCGCGGTAGCCGGACGGGGCGATCATGGGCGTGCGGACCAGCGGCATGCGCACGGAGCTGAACGTGATGCCGTCCGTCAAAGTCTCGCGGCCGGCCGTCTGGCCGAACTCCTCCAGCGCCGCTTTCGACGCCAGGTAAGCGGAAAACCGCGGGGTGTCGGTCTGCAGGCCCATCGTGGTCACGTTCACCACGTGCCCGAAGCCCCGCTCCGCCATCGACGGTAGCAGGCCCAAAGTCAGCCACACCGGGCCGAAGTAGTTGACGGCCATCGTGCGCTCGTAGTCGTGGAACCGCTCCGTCGAAAGCTGCACCGAGCGGCGGATCGAGCGGCCCGCGTTGTTCACCAGCATGTCGACGGCGCCGTGATCAGCCAGGACGGCCTTCACCAGCGCGTCGACGGCGTCGCCGTCCGTCAGGTCGCACGGGTACGCCGCGGCTTGCCCGCCCGCGGCCGTGATCTCCGCGCGCACCTCCTCCAGCTCGTCCGCGCGCCGCGCCACGAGAAGGACCTTCGCGCCCCGACGCGCGACAGCGAGCGCCGAAGAGCGGCCGATGCCCGAAGACGCCCCCGTGATCAGCACGACGCGTCCCTCGAGCCCCTGCTTACGAGCGCGGTCGGGATCGAGGTGCGCGCGCCAGTAGCGGTACAACGGCCCGGCGTAGTCCCGTAGCTCGGCCAGCGTGACGCCGCTGCCGTACAGCTCCGAAGTTGTCCGCGCGGTGTCGAACTCGACAGCCATGCTCAAGTGCGGCAGGACTTCCAGCGGGATACCCAGTTCGCTCAGCACTGCGGCGCGAGTGGCGCGTCCGCCGGGAATCAGGTCGACGCCCGAGGCCAGGCGCGAGGCCACCGCGCGCAGCGGGCCGGACGGCAGGGTCGCGACGATCCGGGGCCCGCCCGCGGCGCGCGCGAACGCGTTGTAGACCTCGCCCAGCTTCTGCGGCCGCGGCGACGCGAGGTGGTACGTGCTGCCCGAAGCCGCTTCGCGGTGCATCAGGTACTCCATCGCTTCCACGACGTAGTCCACCGGCACCAGGTTCGTCGCGCCCAGCTCCGGCGCGGGCATCGGCAGCCGCTGCGGCAGCGCGGCGAGGCGCGAGATGGCGGGCAGGAAGTAGTACGGGCCGTCGATCTTGTCCATCTCGCCGGTGCGCGAATCGCCGACCACGGCGCTGGGCCGGTAAACCCGGAAGGGCACGTCGCGCTGCGCGCGGACCAGCTTCTCGGCCTCGAACTTCGTTGCGTGGTAAGGGGAACTGAACGTCTGGCCGAGGTCGAAGTCGGTCTCGGCGAAACGGCCGGCGTGGTTGCCGGCCACGGCGATCGACGACACGTGGTGCAGCAGTCCCGCTCGGGCGGCAGCGGCGAAGGCCAGCACGTTGCGGGTGCCTTCGACGTTCGCGGCGCGGTTGGCCTCGTCGCTCGCGGTCAGGTCGTAGACGGCGCCGAGGTGGACCACGTGGTCGATGCCGCCGAACGCGGCCGGGTCGAGGCCCAGCAACGGCTCGGTGAGATCACCGACGGCGGGCGCCAGCTTCTCGGTACCCGCCCAGTCCCGCGCCAGCTCGGCCAGCCGGTCGCGGGAGGTGTTCCGGACGAGGACGTGCACGGCGGTGGTGTCCTGCCGCCGCAGCAGCCGGGCGACCAGGCGCTTCCCCAGGAAGCCCGTCGCGCCCGTCACGAAGTAGGTCGTCATGGCCGCACCTTCTGTTCGGAGTCTGCGGCGACTGTACCTACTCGTGAGTAGTAACGGTAGTTGTCACTCGGGGTGCTGCGCGACGACCACCACGGCGTCGCGCAGGGCGGCCCGCAGCCGGCCGACGTCCAGCGGCCCCAGCACGGCCGCCTCGCCCGGTGGTGCCACGAGCACGATCTTGTCGTCGCTGCTCACGAACACCGTCACGTCCCTCCGCCTGCCCGCCAGATCCCGGCAACCGACCGACCACTCGTCCCGACCCGACACGGTCCTCGCCCTCCGATTCACCCTCGTGGTGGCGCTTGTGCGGGGGTGTGACCGCGGCGGCCGGAGCGCCTTACGCCGGTTCACCCGAATTGCCTACCGGCGAGTTTTCCGGACAGCGGCGGGACAGAAAAGCCCACACATCCGACGTCTGGGTTGACCATCCCGGCGGGCCTCGCGTTAGGTGTGGGTGGACCACGGCCGAGGGCGCTCCTGGAGGAAAACGGTGATGGACACTCCCGACGGCAGCCGGACTTCCCTTTCCCGGCGCGGTTTCCTGGCCGCGACCGGCGGGGTGCTCGCGGGGGCGGCCCTGCCTGCGACGGCGTTGCCGGCCTCGGCGGAACCGGTCGCCACGGGCGCGGCGCCGGTCGCCGGGGGAGTGGCGCCGGTGGATCTGATCGATCCATTCATCGGAGCGGTGACCACTTCCGCCGACACCGCGTGCGGGAAGACGTATCCCGGCGCCGTGAAGCCGTTCGGGATGGTGCAGCTGAGCCCGGACACGGTCTCCGGCGGCGACAACGGCAGCGGCTACTCGGCCGAGATGACCACGATCGAGGGATTCAGCTTCCTGCACATGTCCGGCGTCGGCTGTTACGGCGACCTCGGCAATCTCCAGGTGCTGCCGCAGACCGGCCCGCTCGTGCTCGGCCGGGACGAGGCGAAAAGCCCGTACCGCAAGGAAACCGAGAGCGCGCACGCCGGTTACTACTCCGTGGAGCTGGACCGGTACCGCGTCCGCACCGAGCTGACCGCGGCGACGCGGGCGGGCCAGCTGCGCTTCACTTTCCACGATGCCGGCACCGGCCGCGTCAAGGTCGACCTCACGCGCCGGATCGGCGGCGACGGCTCGCACTCCATCGCGCAGTCCGTGCGCCAGGTCGACGCCACCACCGTCGAAGGCTGGATGCGCTGCGACCACACGGGCGGCGGCTGGATCTGCGACGCGCAGAGCCCGGCGTACACCGTGTACTTCTCGCTGCGCTTCGAGCGGCCGGTCACCGTTTTCGGCACCTGGGACGGCGCCGACGTCCGCACCGATGTCACCGAGCGGACAGGCACGCAGCTCGGTTTCTACGCCGAGTTCCCGGTCTCGGCAGGCGAGCAGGTTGGGGTGAAGGCGGGCGTTTCGTTCGTCGACGTCGACGGCGCGCGGGCGAACCTGCGGCACGACCTGCCGGGCTGGGACTTCCGCGGCGCCGCGGCCGGCGCGCGGACCGCGTGGGCCGAGACGATCGGCAAGGTTTCGGCCGAGGGCGGCACGGCCGAGCAGCGGCAGATCTTCGAAACCGCGCTCTACCACTCGATGACCGACCCGCGCGTGTTCGGCGACGTCGACGGCCGGTACCGCATCGGCGACAACGCGCCGGCCCGGGACGCGTTCACGCACCGGACGCTGTTCAGCGGCTGGGACGTGTTCCGCGCGCAGTTCCCGCTGCTGACGATCGTCGACCCCGGCTCGGTCCAGGACACGATCAGCTCGCTCGTCGGGCTCACCGACGCCGGGCTGGTGCGCGGGCTCGCGCGCTGGGAGCTGCTGGGCAAGGACACCGACACGATGCTCGGCGACGCCGCGGTCAACGTGATCGCCGAGGCCTACCTCAAGGGGATCCGCGGCTTCGACGTCGAGAAGGCGTACCGCTTCTGTCGCGAGGTGGCGCTCGGCCCGGCGGCGCGTTCCAACCGCACGGACTTCGCGAACTGGACGTCGCTCGGCTACTCGGTCACCTACAGCCTGTCGGCGACACTCGAGAACGCCTACAGCGACTACGCCCTCGCACGCTTCGCCGAGGCGCTCGGCAAGAAGGACGACGCCGCCGCGCTGTACCGCACGTCGCAGAACTACCGGAACCTGTTCAACCCCGACGCCGGCTGGTTCCGCGGCCGCAACGCCGACGGCTCGTGGATGGGCCCCGCGGACGGCTGCATCGAGAGCAATCCCGAGCAGCAGGGCTGGTTCGTGCCGCACGACGTGCAGGGCCTGATCGAGCTCGCGGGCGGGCGCCAGGCGTTCAGCGACCGGCTGAACGGGATCTTCGAGCGCACGCCGCCTGAGCTGATGATGAAGTGGAACGAGGATTACAACCACAGCAACGAGCCCGTGCAGCAGATGCCGTTCATGTTCACCTACGCGGGCGCGCCGTGGCTCACGCAGAAATGGTCGCGTTACGTCTGCCGGTACGCCTACCGCCTCGGCCCGAACGGCCTGGCCGGCAACGACGACGCTGGGCAGATGTCGGCCTGGTACGTGCTCGCCGCAGCGGGCTTCTACCCCGTTTCGCCGGCCAGTGGCGTGTACATCCTGGGCAGCCCGGTGTTCGACCGCGTGCGCTTCGCCACCGGCCGCGGCACGACGTTCACCGTGCGGGCCGACGGCAACTCCGAGGACAACGTGTACGTGCGCTCGGCGCGGCTGAACGGCCGTCCGCTGCGGCGGGCGTGGCTGACGCACGAGGAGATCGTCCGCGGCGGCGAACTGCGGCTCACGATGGGCTCGACGCCGGACACCTCGTGGGGCGCCGACCCGCGTCAGGCGCCGCCGTCACTGACCCGGGCCTGACCTCGTCCGACGGGATGTGGCGGGCGGGCATCGGGAGTAGCGTCCTGTCGGCAGGTCGCGGTCGGCGTTGGAGGTCGTGGTGTCGGAACCCCGGAAGATCGTCATCATCGGAGCGGGGCTGGCCGGCGCGTCGGCCGCCACTGCCTTGCGGGAGCGCGGTTACGGGGGTGACGTGCTGCTGATGGGGGCCGACCCGCACCGGCCGTACGAGCTGCCGCCGCTGTCGAAGGGCGTGCTGCTCGGCAACAGCGACGAACCGGACTGGGTCCACGACGAGAGCTACTACGCCGAGCACGACATCCGGCTCACCTCGGGCGTCACGGCGACGCGGCTGGAGCTGGGCGCGCGGCTCGTGCTCGACGACGCGGGCGGCGAGCACCTGTACGACCGGCTCGTGCTGGCCACCGGCTCACGCCCGCGCCCGCTGCCCGTGCCGGGCGGCGACCTCCCAGGCCTGTACACACTCAGGACGTTGGACGATTCGCTGCGGCTGCGTTCGGCGTTCGCGGACGCCGAACGGGTCGTGGTGGTCGGCGCGGGCTGGATCGGCACCGAGGCCGCGGCGGCCGCGCGTCACCACGGCGCGGACGTCACGGTGGTGGCGCCGGAACGACTGCCGCTCGGGCACGTGCTCGGCGACGAGGTCGCGACCGTTTTCCGTGACCTGCACACGGAACACGGCGTGCATTGGCGGCTGGGCGAGCAGGTCGCGGAGGTCCTCGGCGACCCCGGCGGCGTGCGCGGCGTGCGGCTGGCGAGCGGCGACGAGATCGCCGCGGACGCGGTGCTGATCTCGATCGGCGCGGCCCCGCGCGTGGAACTGGCCTACGCGGCCGGCCTGGAACTGTCCGACGACGGCGGCGTCAGCGTCGACGCGGGCCTGCGCACCGCTGCCCCAGACGTCTACGCCATTGGCGACATCGCCGCGCACTTCCACCCGCGCTACGGCCGCCGCGTCCGCGTCGAACACTGGGCGACGGCGCGCACCCAGGGTGCTCACGTGGCGGGCAACCTGCTCGGCGAGAACGAGCCTTACCTGGATCTGCCGTATTTCTTTACGGATCAATACGATCTGGGCTGCGAGTACCGCGGTCTGGCCGACCTGGACACCGACCGGCTGGTGGTGCGCGGTGACTTGGCGGCGCGGGACTTCACCGCGTTCTGGGTCGCCCCGGGTGGCGAGGTGAGCGCGGCGATGAACGTCAACCAATGGGACGACGGCGACGCGCTGCAGGCCCTGGTCGACAGCCGCGCGACGGTGCGGGATGAAGACCTGAAGTCCGGCAGTCTCGCGGAAATCGGCTAGGCCGTTCGTCTTCTTTGGCTTGAATGTGTAACGCCGTCCTCCGGCCGCCGATGATCAGGCGACGACTTGGGGGCGCGAGTGGACGACGACCTGCTGGACTCGCACCCGGACCTGGTGGATCCGGAGTGGCGCAAGCACGCCCAGGCGGACGCCCGGCTGGGGGCCAGGAAGGACCGCCGGCAGCAGCGCGCCAGCCGGCCGCGAAGGCCGAGAAAGCCGCAACGGCGGCGCTGGTGGATCCTCGCCGCGGTGCTGGGGATCCTGGCCGTGACCGGGGCGCTGGTCGTGCTGACCGGGCGCCGGCCCGCGGCCGAGGTGGCCGCGCCCAACCCGACGGCGGTGCCGGTCCTGGCGCCCGTGGACCTGGCCCGGCCGTACGCGCACACCCCGGCCGAGCAGTGGCCCAAGGGCCTCGACGGCATCAGCTCACCCGCCGCGGCCGCCGTCGGGCCGTTCGATGCGGGGGCGGTGGCGGATGCGTACGCGCAGGCCAGGCGCGCGATCTTCGCGGGCCGGCTCGATCCCGCCGCGTTGTTCCAGCACGATCCGAAGGGGTTCGCCGCCCTGCTCGCGCCGGACCAGCGGGACCAGCTCGGCCCCGTGCTCACCGCGAACGCGAAGCCGGCGAAGGGCAAGAGCGCTTTTTCCGGCTACCTGACCGAAATCGCCGACGGTTACCACCTGCTCGACGCGGGCCCGCGCTCGTTCGGCTCGCTGAGCGCGCACCCCGGCAAGCCGGGCGAGCTGGTGGTGGACGCGAAGTACGTGATCGCCTACGCCTTCGACGACGTGCACGCCGCCGGGCTGACCAACCCGGCCGAGATCGTCAGCTTCCTGCGCGTGGACGAGACCTACGTGGTCCGCAGCGGCCCGACCTTCGCCGACGCCAGCCACGGGCTCTGGGCCGCAAACGGCCAGAGCGGCTACTCCTCGGTCGGTTGCGCCGCGGCGGCCGAGGGCTTCCTCGCCCCCGGCTACGCCAACCCGCCGGCCGTCTCGCCGGTCGGTGACCACCAGGACGCGCCCGGTTACTACGACCCGAAGTACCCGGTCCCGACCCTCGACAGCTGCCCGCCGAACTAAGACCCGTTACCCAGCACCAAACCTCACGCGTCGACGGTGGATACCCGGCCTTCTCGATCGAGGTACGCGCGCAGGTTCGAGGGGTCGTAGCTCAGCAGCTCCCGGCGTTCGATGACGCTCGAAGCGACGGACTCGTGCCCCGGGTCGGTCACACCGATGGCACGCGTCACCGGCGGGATCAGGCGGTAGAAACCCTTGCGGGACTGGTACATCGGGCCCAGCGGGTCGGGGACGACACCCGGGTCGGGGGTCAGGGTGAGACCGCACGAGCGGGCCCGGTCGGCCATCCAGCGCATCGGCACGTCGGCCAGGCCGTGCTCGGTCTTGCCGCCCCCGCCGACGTCAGCGTGGTAACCCGCGAACCAGACCTGCTCCACCCGCTGCTTGCTGCCGACCGTCGAAGGCTGCCAGATCGCCGGCACGAACGGCTTGCGGTGCTCGTCGATCGACAGGGCCTGGAACGCCGCGTCCACCTGCGAGCTGAGCGCCGTGTCGTGGAATTCGAAGCGGCGGTTGAACAAATCGGCCGGCCAGACGCCGGTGAGCGGGATGCCCAGCGAGCCCACGGTGTCCCACACGCCGATGAAATGGATCCGCGGCTCGCGCGAGTAAGTCCGGCGGAACAGCGTCGCCTCGGTTTCGCGCGGGTGGCTTGCGTCGCGGCGGTCGCGGTACAGCGCGTACGCGCGGGGCACGAGGTCGACGTGTTCCGGGCGCAGCAGCCCGGAGTTGCGCACCAGCCCGGCGATGCTGCGCACCGTGTACGCGCCCCGGCTGAAGCCGACGAAGAAGATCTCGTCGCCGTCTTCGTAGGTCCGCACCAGAAAGCGGTACGCGTCGCAGACGTCGTCGGACAGGCCGAGCCCGAACGCGCCGCCCAGCAGCTTCCAGCGGACCGTGCCGACGCCGGACTGGTAGTAGACGCGCTGGGCCGCGCCATCCTCGCCGACCGGGGGCACGGACATCGCCAGCCGCGTGACGTTGCTCGGCGCGGCCACCGCCCCGTCGGCCAGGTCGGCCGTGTCCCACGTCCCGTCGCAGCAGATCACGATCCGCTTCGGCATCGCACCTCATTCCCGGAAAGCATCCCGGCTATCAAGGCACGGATCGCGAGGTCATTTCAACGTTTTGGGCAAACTCGCGCCGGCCGGTGCTGCCGGGCGGGTCAGGATGAGGAACGCCAGCAGCGCCAGCACACCGAACCCGGCCATGGTCGCGGCCATCGGCACCGCCGTGCCTGGGCCGCCGAGGCCGACCAGCGGCGTCGCGACCCCGCCGATCACGAACTGCAGCACCCCGAGCAGTGCCGACGCCGAACCAGCCGACCGCGCGTGCTCGGCCAGCGCGAGCGAGCTCGCGTTCGGCATCACCAGCCCGATGCTGGAAACGACCACCAGCAACGGGATCACCAGGCCGATCAGCGGCAGCCCGGCCGTCACCGCGAACAGCACGCCGAGGCCGCCGACCGCCGCCACGGTCAAGCCCGCGGCCAGCAGCGTCCGCTCGGAGAACCGGCCCACCAGGCGGCCGTTGAGCTGGCCGGCGAGCACGATGCCGACGCCGTTGAGGCCGAACACCAGGCTGAACTGCTGCGGGCTGAGGCCGTACACGCCCTGCAGCGCGAAGGAGGAGCCCGAGATGTACGCGAACAGCCCGGCGAACATCAGCCCGGACGCCAGCGCGTAGCCGAGGAAAGCCCGGTCTGCCAGCAATCCCGCGTACGTGCGCAGCACCCCGCCCAGCCGCGCGGGCGTGCGGTTCTCGGCGGCCAGCGGCTCCGGCATCGCGACCGCGACGACCACCAGCAGCAGCACGCCGAACCCGGTCAGCACCACGAACACCCCGCGCCAGGTGGTGAAGTTCAGCAGCTGCCCGCCGAGCACCGGCGCGATGATCGGGGCGAGGCCGTTGACCAGCATCAGCATCGAGAAGAACTTCGTCATCGCCTTGCCGGAGAACAGGTCCCGCACGGTCGCGCGGGAGATCACGAGCCCGGCGGCTGCACCCATCGCCTGCACCGCGCGGGCGACGATCAGCAAAGTGATGTCCGGGCTGACGGCCGCGGCCACCGAGCCCACGACGTACAGCGCCAGCCCGATCAGAAGCGGCACGCGCCGTCCGTACGCGTCGGACAGCGGCCCCGCCACCACCTGCCCGACGGCGAGCCCGACGATGAACGCGGTCAGTGTGAGCTGGACCGTCGAGTCACTCGCGCCGAGGTCGACGGCCAGGCGGGGCAGCGCGGGCAGGTACATGTCGATGGACAGCGGCCCGAACGCCGAGAGCCCGCCGAGGATCAACAGGAACCGAAGGGTCCCTTCGCGCCTCGGCGCCTTCCGCTCGGCTCTGATGCTGCGAGCGGTTTCGGCCGTAGTACTCATGCGTGGTCCCCATCCCCAGAGTCGGCAGGCACGCGCGCCGCGCGTGACCTTCGCTCAAACCCGCGCGCGGCTGTCCGCTATTCCGGTTGTGGCCCGGACCACCCCGGATGCCCGGATCCGGGCTGCGCGCCCCGCCTGGAGGGAGCACGATTGTCCTGGACCGGCGGACCAGGCCCACCTGGGTGATCCGATCAATTTTCAGCCAAATCCGTCCACCCTCTAGATCCGCGGGGACGCGTGCGCTATACATCGGATGTCTTGCTGGAGTGGTGAGAGGGGAACGTCCGTGCAGTTAGTGCGTCTCGGAGCAGCGGGAGATGAGCGTCCGTTCGTCCGTGCCGGTGACGGTGCGCTGTACGAGCTCTCCGGGCTGACCGCCGACATCACCGGCGCCTGGCTCGCGGGCGACGGCCCGGCCCGCGCGGCCGCGGCGCTCGAAGCCGGCGAACTGCCCGCCGCGGGCCCCGAGGCGGCCGGACTGCGGACCGGCCCGCCGATCGCCGCGCCCGGCAAGATCGTCTGCATCGGCATGAACTACCGGCGCCACGCCGAGGAAACCGGCGCGACCGTGCCGTCCGAGCCGGTGCTGTTCATGAAGGCCCCCGACGTGATCGTCGGGCCGGACGACGACGTGCTCATCCCGCGCAAGTCCACCAGCACCGACTGGGAGGTGGAGCTCGGCGTGGTGATCGGCAAGCAGGCGCGGTACCTCGACAGCGTCGAAGACGCGCTGGACCACGTTGCCGGATACGTGCTGTCGAACGACCTCTCCGAGCGCGAGTTCCAGATCCACCGCGGCGGCCAGTGGGACAAGGGCAAGAACTGCGAGACGTTCAACCCGCTCGGCCCGGTGCTGGTGACCGCCGACGAGGTGCCGGACCCGCAGGCGCTCGGCCTGCGCACCTGGGTCAACGGCAAGAAGGTGCAGGACTCGAAGACGTCCGACATGGTCTTCTCCGTGGCCGAGATCGTGCACTACCTCAGCCAGTTCATGGTGCTGCGCCCCGGCGACCTGATCAACACCGGCACCCCCGAGGGCGTCGCGCTCGGGCAGCCTGAGCCCAAGCCGTACCTGCGCGAGGGCGACGTCGTCGAGCTGGAGATCGACGGCCTCGGCCGCCAGCGCCAGACGCTGAGGCAGGCCTGAGATGGCCACGATCGTCGGCATGGAGGTGCTCGACGTCCGGTTCCCCACCTCGCGGGAACTGGACGGCTCGGACGCGATGAACCCGGACCCCGACTACTCGGCCGCGTACGTGGTGCTGCACACCGACGGCGGCCCGGACGGCTACGGGCTCGCGTTCACCATCGGCCGCGGCAATGACGTGCAGGCCGCCGCCATCCGCGCGCTCGCCTCGCACGTGGTCGGCCGCGCCGTGCCCGAGGACGCGCAGGCGCTCGGCGACCTTTCCCGCGAGCTGATCGGCGACTCGCAGTTCCGCTGGCTGGGCCCGGAAAAGGGCGTCGCGCACATGGCGATCGGCGCCGTGGTCAACGCGGCGTGGGACCTCGCCGCGCGCCGCGCCGGGCAACCGCTGTGGAAGTTCGCCGCGAGCATGACGCCGGAAGAGCTGGTCTCGCTCGTCGATTTCCGTTACCTGTCGGACGCGCTCACTGAACAAGAGGCGCTGGAGATCCTGCGCGCCGCCGAGCCCGGCCGGGCCGAGCGGATCGCGAAGCTGGAGGCCGAGGGCTACCGCGCGTACAGCACGTCGCCGGGTTGGCTCGGCTACTCCGACGCGAAGCTGGTGCGGCTGGCCGAGCAGGCCGTGGCGGACGGCTTCGAGATGATCAAGCTGAAGGTCGGTGGCGACGTCGCCGACGACGTCCGGCGGCTGAAGCTGGCGCGCGAGACGGTGGGCCCGGACATCCGCGTCGCCGTCGACGCCAACCAGCGCTGGGACGTCGACACGGCGATCGCGTGGATGACCGAGCTGGCGCCGTTCGACCCGTACTGGATCGAGGAGCCGACCTCGCCCGACGACGTGCTCGGGCACGCCGCCATCGCGAAGGCGCTCGCGCCGATCAAGGTCGCCACCGGTGAGCACGTGCAGAACCGGGTGATGTTCAAGCAGCTGCTGCAGGCCGGCGGCCTCTCGGTGCTCCAGCTCGACGCCGCGCGCGTCGGCGGGGTCAACGAAAACCTCGCGATCCTGTTGCTGGCGGCCAAGTTCGGCGTGCCGGTGTGCCCGCACGCCGGCGGCGTCGGGCTCTGCGAGCTGGTGCGGCACCTGTCGATGTTCGACTTCGTGGCGGTGTCCGGCGAGGACACCGACCGCACCATCGAGTGGGTGGACCACCTGCACGAGCACTTCACCGACCCGGCCGTCGTGCGCGGCGGCCGCTACCTCGCCCCGACCGCCCCCGGGTTCTCCGCGCGCATGCACGACGCGACGCTGCGCCGGTTCCGGTTCCCGGACGGTCCAGAGTGGACGGAGACGCCCAGTGAGTGAATTCGAGGGCCTGGTGGCCGCGGTCACCGGGGGTGCCTCGGGGATCGGCCTCGCCACCGCGCAGCTGCTCGCCGCGAAAGGCGCCCGCGTGGCCGTGCTCGACCTCAAGCCCGACGACGTGCCGGAGCCGCTCGCCGGCTTCCGCTGCGACGTCACCTCCGACGCCGAGGTGACGTCCGCGATCGACGCCGTGGCCGAGCGTTTCGGCCGGCTCGACGTGCTGGTGAACAACGCCGGCATCGGCGCTCAGGGCGACGTCACGGCCAACAGCGACGACGAGTGGCACCGCGTGTTCGACGTGAACGTGGTCGGCATGGTCCGCCTGACGCGCGCGGCGCTGCCGCACCTGAAGGCCTCGCCCTCGGCGGTCGTCGTGAACACCTGCTCCATCGCCGCGTGGGCCGGTCTGCCCGCGCGCGCACTGTATTCGGCGACCAAGGGCGCGGTGCTTTCGCTGACCCTGGCGATGGCGACCGACCACCTGGCCGACCGGGTCCGGGTCAACTGCGTGTGCCCCGGCACCGCGGACACCCCGTGGGTCGGCCGGCTGCTGGACACCGCGGCCGACCCTGCGGCGGAGCGCGACGCACTCGCCGCGCGCCAGCCGATGGGCCGGCTCGTGACCGCCGGCGAGGTGGCGAACGCGATCGCCTACCTCGCCAGCCCGCTTTCCAGCTCGACCACCGGCACCGCGCTCGCGGTGGACGGCGGCATGTACGGCCTGCGCCCGCGGGGACCCGTGCAGAACTGATCTGCCCACGCTGTCATCAAGGAGGATGCGGTGCGTACGAAGGTGATCCGGCTGGCTGCCGCCGTGGCGGCCTGTGGTTTGGTGCTCGGAGCGTGCGGGTCCACCAAGGACAAACCGGCCGCGTCCGCCGGTGGTGGCGGCGGCACGAGCGGCAAGATCGGCGCGACGCTGCCGTTGCTGACCTCGCCGTTCTGGCAGGCCTACAACAACTATGTGCCGCAGATGGCGAAACAGCAGGGCCTCGACGTGCTGCCGACGGTGAACGCCGACAGCGACCCGGCCAAGCTGATCACCGACATCGGCACGCTGCTCAACCAGGGTGTCAAGGGCCTGATGGTGACCCCGCTCGACTCGGCCGCGATCGTGGCCGGGCTCAAGCAGGCCGAGAACAAGAACGTGCCGGTGGTGGCGGTCGACGTCGCGCCCGAGGGCGGCAAGGTCGCCATGGTGGTGCGCGCGGACAACAAGGCCTACGGCACCAAGGCGTGCGACGAGATCGGCCAGCGGGTCAAGAGCGGCAAGGTCGTGCAGGTGATGGGCGACCTCGCCTCGGTCAACGGCCGTGACCGCTCGGCGGCGTTCCGCGACTGCATGAAGCAGAAGTACCCGGCCGTGCAGGTGCTGGAGATCGCGGCCGAGTGGAAGGCGGACAAGGCGTCCTCCGGGCTCGACAGCCTGCTCACCGCGAACCCGGACATCAAGGGCGTGTACATGCAGGCGGGCGGCGTTTACCTGGCGCCGACCGAGCAGGCGCTCAAGCGCAAGAACCTGTTCTTCCCGGTCGGCGACCCGCGGCACGTGGTGCTGGTCAGCAACGACGGCATCCCGCAGGAGCTGACCGCGATCCGCAACGGTGAGCTGGACGCCACCGTCTCGCAGCCGGCCGACTCCTACGCCAAGTACGGCCTGTACTGGCTGAAGAAGGCGATGGCGGGCGAGACGTTCAAGACCGGCCCGACCGACCACGGCAGCACGATCGTCGAGGTCAGCCCCGGCATCCTGGAGGACCAGCTGCCCGCCCCGGTCGTCACCAAGGCCAACGTGGACGACAAAGCACTGTGGGGCAACAACCTGTGAGCGCGCCCGCTTCGGAGCCGGCCGCGCCGGTGGTGCACGCCGAGGGCGTCGGGAAGCGCTACGGGCCCACGGTGGCGCTGCAGGACGTCAGCCTCACCGTGCACCCCGGCGAGTCCCACGCGCTGGTCGGGCGCAACGGGGCGGGCAAGTCCACGCTCGTCTCGATCCTCACCGGGCTGTCCAGGACGGACACCGGCAGCGTCTCGTTCGGCGGTGAGCCGGCGCCCCCGTTGTCCAAACAGGACGATTGGAAGGCGCGGGTGGCGTGTGTGTACCAGCACGCCATGGTGGTGCCGCAGCTGACCGTGGCCGAGAACCTGTTCCTGAACCGGCAGGCCCGGGGCGGGTTCGCCATCGGCTGGTCGAAGCTGCGCCGCCAGGCGCGGGAGCTGCTCGACTCGTGGGGGGTCGGCGTGGACGTCGACACCCCCGCGGGCGAGCTGTCCGTGGAGGACCGGCAGTTCGTCGAGATCGCGCGGGCGCTGAGCTACGGCGCGCGGTTCATCGTGCTCGACGAGCCGACCGCGCAGCTGGACAGCCAGGCGATCGAGCGGCTTTTCGAACGCATGCGGGAAATGCAGCGCAACGGCGTCACGTTCCTGTTCATCTCCCACCACCTGCACGAGGTGTACGAGGTGTGCCAGGCCGTCACGGTGCTGCGCGACGCGAAGCACGTGCTGACCGCGCCGGTCACCGAGGTCACCCGGCCGCAGCTGGTCGACGCCATGACCGGCGAGCAGGGCGGCCTGTCCGTCCGCGACGCGGCGACGCGCGACCCGCTGGCCGCGGACTCCGCCGAGGTGCTCACCGTGGAGTCCTTGTCCGGTGAGGGTTTCCACGACGTCTCGCTGCGCCTGCACAGCGGCGAGGTCCTCGGCCTGGCCGGCAGCAACGCGAGCGGCAAGCACCAGGTGGCCGAGACCGTCTACGGGCTGCGCGCGCCTTCGTCCGGCACGGTTTCGGTGGACGGCCGGAAGCTGCCGCCCGGGGACATCCCGGCCGCGCTGCACGCCGGGATCGGTTGTGTGCCCAGGGATCGCCACCACGAGGGGCTGGTGCTGGAGCACTCCATCATGGACAACACCACGCTGTCCGTGCTGGACCGGCTGGGCCGGGCGGGGTTCGCCTCGCCGCGGGCCCGGCACGCGCTCGGCGCCCGCGCGCTGGGCGACTACGGCATCGTGGCGGCCGGGCCGGAGCAGCCGGTTTCGGACTTGTCCGGCGGAAACCAGCAGAAGGTCGTGCTGGCCCGCGCGCTGGCGAGTGACCCGCGGGTGGTCGTGCTGATCAACCCCACCGCGGGTGTGGACGTGAAATCGAAGGAGGCCCTGCTCGCGGTCGTCGACCGGGTGCGGGCCGAAGGGAAAGCGGTGCTGATCGTCAGCGACGAGCTGGACGACCTGCGCCTGGCGGACCGCGTGCTGGTGCTGCGCGCCGGCGCCGTCGTCGCCGAACACCCGGCCGGCTGGTCCGACGGAGACCTCGTGGCCGACATCGAAGGAGTCGGGCTCCATGACTGACCTGATGAGCGATCCCCAGACGGCGCTGCCCGCGCCGCCGAAGCGCCGGAAGACGCTGTGGCTGCGTGAACTGGCGCTGCTGCCCGCGCTGGTGGTCGTGTTCGTCATCGGCGGGCTGATCAGCGACACGTTCCTCACGTTCGACAACGTGATCAGCATCCTCTCGGCGGCCGCGGCGCTGTCGCTGGTGGTGCTGGGCGAATCGCTGGTGCTGCTGACCGGGAAGTTCGACCTCTCGCTCGAATCCACCATGGGCATCGCGCCGGCGATCGGGGCGATGCTGGTGATCCCGGCGGCGTCGGCCGGCTTCGGCACGCAGTGGCCCGCCGCGCTCGGCCTGATCGCGATCCCGGTGGTCGGCGCGCTGATCGGCTTCGTCAACGGCTTCCTGATCGTGAAGCTCAAGCTGAACGCGTTCATCGTCACGCTGGCGATGCTCACGGTGCTGCGCGGCACGCAGATCGGCTCCACCAACGGCAAGACGCTGTTCGACCAGCTCGACGCGTTCACCGCGCTGGCCACCACCACGCTGGCCGGGCTGCCGATGTCGGTCTGGCTGGCCGCGCTGCTGTTCCTGCTGTTCGGGCTCGGCCTGCGCTACCACCGCGTCGGGCGCTCGCTGTACGCCATCGGCGGCAACCGCGAGGCCGCGCGCGCCGCGGGCATCCGGGTGGACCGGATCTCCTGGGCGGTGTTCATCGTGGCCGGCGTGCTGGCCGCGATCGGCGGGCTCGCCTACACCGGCTACGTCGGCGCGCTCGGCGCCGACCAGGGTGACGGCCTGATCCTGCAGGTCTTCGCCGCGGCGGTGATCGGCGGCGTCTCGCTCGACGGCGGCAAGGGCACGCTGGTCGGCGCGCTCACCGGCGTCCTGCTGCTGCAGTCGGTGGACAGCCTGCTGCGCATCGCCCAGGTCCCCGCGGAGTGGCTGAAGGCGATCTACGGCGGCATCATCCTGGTCGCGCTGATCATCAGCCGCTACGCCGGCGGCAAGCCACAGACCTGATCGGCCGTGATCATCCGACCTTCGGCTCGTGCCCTGAAGGCCACCATGAGGGCATCCCCGACTCTCATGGTGGCCTTCAGGGACAACGGGCGGTCAGGAGGCCGCGACGGCGGGCTCCTCGGGCTCGGCTTCGGCGGCGTTTTCGGTGCTTTCGGCAGGGTTCCCGGCCGGGGTAAGCGTGCTGCGCAGCCACTGCTCGACCCCCGCGATGTGCACGGTCGCCCAGGACCGCGCCAGCTCCGGCTCGCGCGCGGCGATGGCCTCGTAGATCGCGGTGTGCTGCTCGCGCGTGCGCGCGACGGCGCCCTCCTGCGTCAGCCCGCGCCAGATCCGAGCCCGCGCGGTGGGGCCGGACAGGCTGTCGAGCAGCGAGCACAGCACGGGGTTGCCGGAGCCGTCGGCGATCTTGCGGTGGAACTGGAGGTCGTTGGCGACCAGGGCCTCCACCGTCGGCGCGTCGGCGAGCTCGTCCAGCAGCGCGCCGAGCTCCGCGATGTCCGCCTCGCCCATGTGCAGCGCGGCCAGCGCGGTGGCCGCGGGCTCGAGGATCCGGCGCACCGCGAGGAAGTCGAGCACGGTGTCGTCGCGGTGGAAGTCGACCACGAACGTCATCGCGTCGAGCAGCAGGTTCGGCTCCAGGCTGGTCACGTAGGTGCCGTCGCCCTGGCGCACGTCGAGCACCCTGATCAGGCACAACGCCTTCACGGCCTCGCGCAGGGAACTGCGCGAGAGCCCCAGCCGCTGGGCGAGCTCCGCCTCTTTCGGCAGCCGGTCGCCCGGCGCGAGCTCTCCCGAGATGATCATGTCCTTGATCTTGTCGATCGCGACATCGGTGACGGGCATCCAGACCGCCCTCCCTACAGAGACCTCGGATGTTTCGGTGTGCTGAGCACAGCGTGCCACGTAACTCGCCAGGAGGATCGATGACCCACGCCTCGCCCCCGCACAGCGCCCCTGAAAGAGTGGCCCTCCACACGCGCTTGAAGCCGGGAAAAGAAGCCGAATACGAGACCGTGCACGCCGTCATCCCGGATGACCTCGACGCCGCGCTGCGCCGGGCCGGGGTGCGCACCTGGCGGATCTGGCGTGACGGGCTCGACCTGTTCCACTTCGTCGAGGTGGACGATTTCGAGGCCATGCGCGCCTCGCTCGCCGACGACCCGGCCGACATCACCTGGCAGGCCCGGATCAACCTGCTGCTGGACGCGGCGGACGGCGGCGCCGACACTTCGTCGGGGCTGCACCAGGTCTGGGAACTGCCGGTCAAGGAGTGAACGTGAAGCTCTCCCCGCTCGGGCTCGGCTGCGCGCAGCTGGGCAACCTCTACCACGCCATCACCGACGAGACGGCCGCCGCGACCGTGAGCCGGGCCTGGGCCGAAGGCATCCGCTACTTCGACACCGCGCCGCACTACGGGCTCGGGCTCTCGGAGCGACGGCTCGGCGCAGCGCTCGCTTCGCTCCCGCGTGACGAATATGTGCTGTCCACCAAGGTCGGCCGGGTGCTGGAGCCCAACGCCGCCGCGCCGGGCGAGCGCGACGACCAGGGCTTCGACGTGCCCGCCACCTACCGCCGCCGCTGGGATTTCAGCCGCGACGGGATCCTGCGCTCGATCGAGGACAGCCTGGCCAGGCTCGGCCTCGACCGCATCGACATCGCGTACGTGCACGATCCGGACGAGCACTTCGACGAGGCCGTCGAGGGCGCCTTCCCCGCGTTGCTGGAGCTGCGGGAGCAGGGCGTGGTCCGGGCGATCGGCGCGGGCATGAACCAGGCGCCGATGCTGGCGGAGTTCGTCCGCCGCTTCGACCTCGACCACGTGCTGATGGCCGGCCGCTACACCCTGCTGAACCAGCCGGCGCTCGACGAACTGCTGCCGCTGTGCCTGGACCGCGGCGTCGGCGTGATCGCGGGCGGGGTGTTCAACGGCGGCATCCTCGCCACCGCGGAGCCCGGGGAGATCTACGACTACGCGGCCGCGCCCGCGGAACTGGTCGAAAAAGCGCGCCGGATCGCGGAGATCTGCGCGCGGCACGGCGTCGAGCTGCCGCAGGCCGCGCTGGCCCTTCCCGTCTCGCACCCCGCCGTGGTCTCGGTCGTGGTCGGCGCGCACGGTCCCGAGCAGGTCGCGCTCAACGTCCGGCGGGCGTCCGCGCCGGTCCCGGCCGTACTGTGGACCGACCTCGCCGACGCCGGCCTGCTGCGCCCCGACGCCGTCACCGGCGACCCCGTCACTTCCGGAGGACCGCAGTGATCGACGCGCACCACCACCTCTGGGACCCGGCGCGGCGCGACTACCCGTGGCTGGCGGGCGCGGAGCTGGACCCGATCCGCCATCCGTACACAGTGGACGATCTCCGCACGGTGACGCACGCCGCCGGCGTGCACGCGACGGTGCTCGTCCAGACCCTGTCCGACGGGGGCGAGACCGAGGAGTTCCTGGCCACTGCGGCGGCCGAGCCGGTGATCGCCGGGGTCGTCGGCTGGGTGGACCTCACCGCGCCCGACGTCGCCGATCGGCTGGCCCGCCTGGCCTCGCTGGGCCCGCTGGTCGGCATCCGGCACCAGGTTGAGAACGAGGCGGACCCGGACTGGCTGCTGCGCGACGACGTGCTGCGCGGGCTGTCGGCGGTCGGCGCCGCCGGGCTGGTCTACGACCTGCTCGTGGCCCCGGCCCAGGTGCCGTCCGCGGTGAAGGTGGCGGAGCGGCTGCCGGAGCTGAAGCTGGTGCTGGACCACGCTGGGAAGCCGCCGATCGCGGCGGGGGAGTGGCAGCCGTGGGCGGACGGGATCACCGCGCTCGGCGAGCGGGAGAACGTGCACTGCAAGCTCTCCGGGCTGGTCACGGAGGCGGACTGGGAACAGTGGCAGGTCGGGCACCTGCTCCGGTACGCCGACCACGTCTTCCGGTCGTTCGGCGCGCGGCGGGTGATGTTCGGGTCCGACTGGCCGGTCTGCGAATTGGCGGCGGCCTACGAAGTGGTGCTCGACGCGGCGGTCTCGCTCACGGGATCGCTCACGGATCCGGAGCGGCTGGAAGTCTTCGAGTACTCGGCGAAGCGCGTATACGAGCTGTCCTGAACGGGGCGGCCGCCGGGTTTCTGGGGCGGCCGGCGCGGTTCAGAGGTCTTGGCCCTGGGCCATCTCGCGCAGCTTGCTCAGCGCGCGGTGCTGGGTGACGCGGACGTTGCCGGGGGAGATGCCGAGCGTCTCGGCGGTTTCGGCGGCGCTGAGGCCGACGATGACGCGCAGCGTGAGGATTTCCTGCTGCACGGGCGCGAGCCGGGTGACCAGCTCGCTGAGGCGGGCGCCGAGGTCGAGGTTCAGCGCGTGGGATTCGGGCTCGTTGCCGGCCAGCGGCCGCTCGGGCAGCTCGGGCACCGGGTCGGAGCGGTCGCGGGCGACGGCGCGGTAGGCGTCGGCGACCTTGTTGGCCGCGATGGCGTGCACCAGGTAGAGGAACGAGCCGCCGCGGTCCTGGTAGTCGGGCAGGGCCTTGAGCACGGCCATGCAGACGTCCTGGGCCACGTCGTCGGCGGACAGGTAGGACAGGTCGCGCCCGCCCATCCGGGCCCGGCAATAACGGGCGACGACGGGGCGGAGCACGTGCAGCAGGTCGTCGATCGCCCGCGCGTCACCGTGTCCCGCGGCGCGGACCATCGGGTCGAGATCTTCCTTGCTGAGCCGTCCGTTCGCCCGCGGCAAGGTCTCGGGGCGCGTATACCCCGGGATCTCGGACTCCGCGGTGCGCGCCGTGCTTGGCGGTGCTGTCATGGTCGTCTCCCCGGCGACCCCACGACCACCGAGGCCGAAAGGTCAACACTCTGTGATTTTGTGATGACGCATTAGTCCGTACGAGAGGATCGAGCCGCGTCCGTTGCGACGCTCTGTAACCCTAGGCGGCGGTGGCACCGACAGTCCAGATTTCAACTACGAATACCCCGTTAGCAGGAGCGGTCTTGATGTAAACGAGACCAGGCCCACTCGCAGTGCTTGTTCCAGCGCGTGAAATGTGCGGATCCGCGGGGTCTTCTGTCACTGGGAGTGAGGCAGCTGTAGCGCAACAGAGCGTGGCGGTCTGCGGTGTAGGCCAGACGGGTGACGAACGGGTTCTGCGTTCTCGGCGCGGCGGTCAGCTGTGCTGCGCGGCGGCCGGCTCGCGGCCGGCGAAGACCCACCAGCGCAGCAGGACGAACCGCGCGATGCCGCCGACGAAGCTGGCGGCCAGCAGGGTGCCGGTCTCTTCCCAGGCCGTCGGGTCGCTCACCAGAGAATCGACGACCGCGAGCACGATCGAGCCGTATCCGGCGTAGAAGGCGAACGTCAGCAGGTCTTGCAGGTGCCGCTTGCCGGCGTTGCTCTGCCGCCCGGCGAAGGTGACGCGGCGGTGGAACTCGGTATTGCCGACCGTGGTCAGCGCGATCGCCGTCAGATTCGCCCACTGCGAGCCGAATTCGGGGCGCAAAGCCAGGAAGAGGACGGCCTGCAGTCCCGTCGTGATGCCGCCGGCGAGGAGGTACCACGCCGCGTGCCCGCCGAGCTCGTGGTGACGGTGCGGGGCGCCGTCGACTACGTGGTGCCCGGGCGTCCACCTGGTGGTGGTCATACTGGAAACGCTACCTCCGCTTCACAAACTTGTGAACCTGATGAACCCGATGAAGAGTTGTGATCCCGGCGACAGCCCCCGCGCCCTTTGACCGCCGGCCTCGGGTTTCAAACGTTTTTGTGACCCGGTCCACGCGGATTCCCGGTCCCTTGCGCCGGTTGGCCGCTCACGCTGCGCCGCCGGACGGCCGCCCTTAGCGTGAGATTTCGTCAAAATCCCCGACCGCGACGAAGGGAAGGCCGAAAGATGCTGACCGTGACCGAAGCCGCCGCCGAGGCGATCACCGCGCTGACGGCACAACAGGGCGCCGAAGAGAGCGGACTGCGGTTCGCTCTCCAGAGCATGGAGAACGAAGGCGCGCAGCTGGCCCTCTCCGTGGCCCCCGCACCCGAAGACGGCGACCGCGTGGTGGGCACCGACGGTGGTGCCAAGGTGTTCCTGGAACCCCAGGCCGCCGAGCTCCTGGACGACAAGGTGCTGGACGTCCAGCAGGACGAAACCGGCGACGTCGCCTTCGCGGTGCTGCCGCAGCAGTCCGCCTAAGGGATTACTGGGGGATATTTTTTCCGGGCTGGTTGTCCACAGCGCTGTTCGGTTAGCACTGCTGAGTTGTGGACAACGCCTCCGGTCACCTGGCGTCGTCCGCTGACCACCTGCTTCGCCCGCCCAGACCAGAGCGGCGTTCCGCCCTGATCGCAAACATGTCTTTGCAAACCAGTGTGTGTGTTCTACCGTGGTGTCGTGCCTGCACCTGACGAGGACCGCTGGCCGCTGGCGCCGGACGCGCAGCGCGACCTGCTGATGAACTCGGCCGCGTTGCGCGCGTCGGCGCATCCGGTGCGGATCCGGATCCTCGGCGCCCTGCGCCTCGACGGCCCGTCCACCGCGACCGCGCTCGCTGCCCGGCTGGGCCTGAACTCGGGCGCGACGAGTTATCACCTCCGCCGGCTCGCGAGCGGCGGGCTGATCGTCGAGGACACCGAGCGGGGGACCGCGCGGGAACGGTGGTGGCGCGCCGCCCACCGGTCGACCTTCTTCAAGCCCGGCGAGCTGAGCGAGGAGGACGACGTCGCCGGCGTTGCGTACCTGCGGGCGCTCGCGCTGGTGTTCGGCGAGCGGATGCAGCAGGCGGCGGACGAGCGTTTCCAGCTGCCCCCGCAGTGGCAGGAAGCGACTGCCTTCAACGACTATCCGTTGCTGCTCACCGCCGACGAGGCCGAGTCGCTCCTGCGTGAGCTCGAGGGCGTGGTGTCCAGGTACCGCCACATCGAGCACGGCCGGGCGCAGGCACCCCCGGGCGCGGAGCCGTTCCACGTCCAGCTGCAGGCGTTCATCCGTCCCGGCTGGGAAGTCGAGGGCGGATGAGCTGGCGGCCGTTGGCCGGAGTGCTGTCGGCTCAGGCCGTGGCCTGGACCGGCACCCGGCTGTCGGCGATCGCGTTGCCGTGGTTCGTGCTCACGACCACTGGCAGTGCCACGCAGACGGGCGTGATCGTCTTCGCCGAGATGGCCCCGTACGTCGTGGCGCAGCTGTTGTCCGGGCCGTTGATCGACCGGGTCGGGCCGTCCCGGATCAGCGTCGCCGGGGACCTGGTCAGCATGGTCGCGGTGGCGCTGATCCCGGCGCTGTTCGCCCTCGGCCTGCTGCACTTCGGGCTGCTGATCCCGCTGGTGGCCGTGGTCGGCACGTTCCGCGGCCCGGCCGACGCGGCGAAGACGGTGTTCCTCCCGGACGCGACCCGGGCCGCGCGGGTCCCGCTGGAACGGGGGACCGGGATCGCCGCGACGATCGAGCGGCTGGCCTCGACCGTGGGCCCGGCCGTCGCGGGGGTGGTGGTGGCCGCGGTCGGCGGCCCGTACGCGCTGGTGGTGACCGCGGTGCTGTTCGGCTCCGGTGCGCTGATCGTCGCGTTCGCCGCGCCACGGCAACGGCCGCCGGCACCCGCGGAAGCCGAGGCCGAAGACGGCTACTTCCGGCGGCTCCGGGCCGGGATGGCGTTCCTGCGCCAGGACCGGCTGCTGCGTTCGATGGCCGGGATGATCGCCGTGACCAATCTCCTCGACGCGGCCTGGACGTCGGTCCTGCTCCCGGTGTGGGCCCGCGATTCGGGGCACGGGCCGGCCACGATCGGCCTGCTGCTGGGGGTGCTGAGCGGCTGCGCCGCGCTGTCGGCGCTGGTGGCGGCGGGGATCGCGCACCGGCTGCCCCGCCGTCCGGTGTACCTGATCGGTTTTCTCCTGGACGGCTTCCCGAGGTTTCTGCCCCTGGCGCTGGGCGCGCCGCTGGAAGTGACGATCCTGGTGTACGCCGTCTGCGGGTTCGGCTCCGGCTTCATCAACCCGATCGTCGGCGCCATCCAGTTCGAGCGCGCGCCGCAGGCGATGTACGGCCGGATCCGGACGCTCCTGGTGGCCGTCGCCTGGTCGGGCATCCCGTTCGGCGGGCTGGCCGGAGGGCTGCTCGTCGCCCGGCTCGGGCTTTCGCCGGCCCTGCTGGCCTGCGGTGCGGTCTACCTGCTCGTGACGACAATCCCGGCGGTGCTGCCCGGGATGCGCGATGAGTGGTCGAGGAAAAGCAAGCAGGACAAGGAAGTCACGTCGCCCTGACCTTCGCCGCGATCACCTCGGCGAGCGCCGCGGGCTGGGACAGGAACGGCGAGTGCGAGGACTCGAGTTCGGTGACGACCGTCGGGGCCGCCGAAACAGCGTCGATCTCCTTGACGAGACGGTGCTGCACCGCCGGCGGGATGGCGTTGTCCTGGGTGCAGATCACGTACGAGTGCGGGACGCGGCCGTAGCGTTCCGGGGTGACGGTCAGCTGCTCGGCGGGGATCCCGATCGGCCCGTCCGGGTTGAGCAGGGCGATCGCGGCGTCCGCGGTGCGGTCGTCGACGTCGGCGTAGAAGGCCGCTTTGATCTCGTCGCGCCGGGCGGGGTCGCCGACGTCGATACGGGCCGCGCCGACCACCGCCGGGTCGGCGGCCAGGAGTTTGAACAGCCGGTCGTTGTCGTTTTCCGGGCAGGTCGCGTAGTAGGAGCCGGGCTCGCCGTTCGCCGGCACGATCGCGGCCACGTAGACCAGCCCGGCCACGAGTTCGGGGGCGAGTTCCGCCAGCGCGGTGGCGACCACCCCGCCGTTGCTGTGCGCGACCACCAGACAGGGCCGCCCGATCGCGCGCACTTGCTCGGCCAGCAGCGCCGCCGCGGACGACGCGGTGACCTGCCCGACCGGCGACGGTTCGTTGGCAAACGCCTCCGCGTCGAACGGCCGCGCCGTGGCGGCGCGAGGCGCGGGACCCCGTAACCCGTGCCCTTCGAGATCAACCGCGACCGACCGGATCCCCCGGCCCGCCAGTTGCTCGGCCACCAGGCTCCAGCACCAGCTGCCGTGCCAGAAACCGTGCACCAGGACAACGGGCAGGGAGTCGTTCATGGCGGCAGGCTATCGCCGGTGCGGCCCGGTTCCCGGAGATCAAGGACTAACGGGCAGCTGCGCGGGATTCAGCGCCGCGCGGGCCACTCGCGGACCAGCGCTCCGCGCGGGCGTGCAACAACTCGGCCGCGTGCGAGCGGGCGGCGCGCTGCTGCCCACGAGGCCCAGCCGGACACCGGTTCGGTGTGGCCGGTCAGTACCTTCAGCGGCGTTCGGCCCAGTCGCGTACCAGAACCCCCGCGCGGGCGCGCAGCAACTCGGCCGGGTGTGGTCGGGTGAGTGCGCTGCTGTCCACCACGCCCAGCCCGGACGCCCGTTAGGCGTCCAGTTGGATCCGGCGGCCCAGCATCTTCAGTGCCGCCCGGCCCATTCGCGGACCAGTACCCCCGCGCGGGCGCGCAGCAACTCGGCCGCGTGTGAACGGGTGTGGTCGGGTGAGTGCGCTGCTGTCCACCACGCCCAGCCCGCACCGCCGTTAGGCGTCCGGTTGGATCCGGCGGCCCAGCACCTTCAGCGCCGCCCGGCCCATTCGCGGACCAGGACCCCCGCGCGGGCGCGCAACAACTCAGCCGCGTGCGAACGCGCGTGGTCGAGTGAAGGCGCGTGATCGATGAGTGCACTGCTGCCGACCACCCCCAGCCCGGACAGCCGTTCCGCGTCCAGTTGGATCCGCCCGGCCAGCACCATCAGCGGTGCGGCGGCGAGGCGGGCCCTGGCCGCGATCCCCGCGGGGGCCTTGCCGGCCAGGCTCTGCTCGTCCAGGGAGCCCTCGCCGGTGATCACCAGGTCCGCGCCGATCAGCGCGGTGTCCACCCCGGTCAGCTCGGCGATCAGGTCGAAGCCCGACTCCACGGACGCGCCCAGCCCCGCGATCGCCCCCGCCGCGACTCCGCCGCCGGCACCCGCGCCCGGCAGGTTCGAGACGTCCGGCGTGCCCGCGTTCGCCAGTGCCGTTGCCCAGCGGCCGAGGGCGGCGTCCAGCGCGGCGACCTCCTCGGGCCCCGCGCCCTTCTGCGGCCCGAACACCGCCGCGGCCCCGTCCGGGCCGAGCAGCGGGTTCGTCACGTCCGTGGCGACGGCCACCGGCACCGTCCCCAGCCGGTCGCGCGCCGGGCCCAGTTCCACCTTCGCCACGCGGGAAAGCGTGCCGCCGCCGAGTCCGATGGGGGAGTCGAAGGCGTCCAGCACCCCCGCGCCGAGCGCCGCCAGCATGCCCGCGCCGCCGTCGGTGCTCGCCGTGCCGCCGACGGTCAGCACGAGCCGGCCGGCGCCGTGCATCAGCGCGTCGGACAGCAGTTCGCCGACGCCCCAGGTGTGCGCGGCGAGCGAGGTTTCCCGCGTGGGCGTTACGAATTCGATGCCGCACGCGCGCGCCGACTCGACGTACGCGGTGCCGTCGAGCACCACGTAACGAGCGTCGACCGGCTCGTCCAGCGGGCCCCGCACGGACAGCCGCACGATCCGGCCGCCCGCGTTCTCCAGCACTTCGAGCGTGCCCTCACCGCCGTCGGCGACCGGGCAGGCGGCGATGTCGGCGTCCGGCAACGCGTCGCGCACGCCCAGCGCGATGGCGTCGGCCGCCTCGACCGCCGTCAGGCTGCCCTTGAACTTGTCCGGCGCGATGACAACACGGGTCAAGGCCGTACCTCCGTCAGCGGTTCGTCCCCGGCGAGCACCGAGGTCACGTTCCGCGCGGCCAGCACGGCCATCGCGGTCCTGGTCTCCACGGTTGCCGACCCCAGGTGCGGGGTCAGCACCACGTCCTCACGGCCGAGCAGCCGCGGCTCGACGTCCGGCTCGGCCTCGAACACGTCCAGCGCCGCGCCCGCGATCTCGCCGGCCTCCAGCGCGTCGGCCAGCGCGGACTCGTCGACGACCGGTCCGCGCGTCGTATTCACCAGGTAGGCGCCGGGTTTCATCGCCCGCAGCGCGCGGGCGTCGATCAGGTGGCGGGTCTCCGGCGTCAGCGGGCAGTGCAGCGAGACGAAGTCCGACCGTCGCAGCAACTCGTCGAACGACACGAACTCACCGTCGAAATCCGGTTTGGGCGACCGTCCTGAGTAGACGGTCCGCAGCCCGAACGCGGCCGCCCGGCGCGCCACCGCGCGGCCGATCTGCCCGAGCCCGACGATGCCCAGCGTTTTGCCCTGAAGTCCCGAGCCGAGCAGGAAACCGAGGTGGAACGACCACGGCGTGCGCGCGCGGACCAGCCGCTCGCCTTCACCGAGCCGCCGCGTGACGGCCAGCAGCAGGCCGAACGCCAGGTCCGCCGTCGCGCCGGTGAGCACGCCCGGGGTGTTGGTGACGGTGACGCCGCGGGCGGCCAGCGCGGCCACGTCGACGTTGTCGTAACCCACCGCGACATTCGCGACGACCTTCAGCCCCGGCCCCGCGGCCTCGGCCACCGGCCCGTCGATCCGGTCGTGCAGCATCGCCACCACCGCGGACGCGCCGGCCACGAACTCCCGCAGCTCCTCGGGCGTCAGCGGCCGGTCGGCGTCGGACAGCTTCACCTCGCCCGCCTCGGCGAGCACCTTCACCGCCTCGTCCGGGATCCAGCGGGTGACGGCGATGGTCGGGCGAGCGGGCATGGGGGCAGCCTAGTGCGAGGTCCTCACCGGGAGCGAGGTTCGCGGCGCAGCCGGATCAGCCGGCTCGCGTAGCCGCTGCCGGGCAAGCCCAGGCCCAGGCCGTGGTTCAGCAGCACCGCGCCGTGGTGGACCTCGCCGGTATCCACATCGCGGAATCGCGCGTCCGGGTCGAGCCCGGCCAGCACCGGCGTGACGACCGGCCGCCCGTAATCGTGCGGGCGCCGCAGGAACAGCACCACGACGTCGTCGCCCAGCACGTACTGCACGGCGCTGAGCGGCGACGCCGCCGGGTCCGCCAGCCGGTACGCGTCACCGTGCTGCACGATGGGCCGGATCTCCTTGTACAGAGCCACGAACCCGGTCGCCGTCTGCAATTCCGCGGCGCTCCACCGGGTCAGGTCGCCGCCCAGGCCGAGCACCCCGGCCATCGCGACGTGGAACCGGAACTCCAGCGGCGCCGCCCGGCCGGTGAGCGGGTTCGGGCTGTCGGTCACCCAGGCCGCCATCGTGCCCGCGGGCAGCAGCTGGCTGTAGCCGTGCTGGATGGTGACGCGGTCGGCGGCGTCGGTGTTGTCCGAGGCCCAGACCTCGTCGGTGCGCGCGAGGATGCCCAGGTCCGCCCGCCCGCCGCCGCCCGAGCAGGCCTGGATCCGCAACGCCGGGTGCGCTTCCCGCAGCCGGTCGAGCACGCCGTAGACGGCGCGGACGTGGTCCACCCACAGCCGTCCGGGATCGTCGTCGCCGGGCCGTCCGGCCTCGGTGAACGCGCGGTTCATGTCCCACTTCAGGTAGTCGACGCCGTGCTCGCCGACCAGCCGGTGCAGCCACTCGTAGGCCCACCCGGCCACCTCCGGCCGGCCGAAGTCGAGCACCAGCTGGTTGCGCAGCGTCGTGCGTTCGCGGTGCGCCATGCTCAGCACCCAGTCCGGGTGCTCGCGGTAGAGATCGCTGTCCGGGTTGACCATCTCGGGCTCGACCCACACGCCGAATCCCATGCCCAGGCGGTGCACCTCGGCCGCGAGCGGGCCGAGCCCGTCCGGGAAGCGCCGCCGGTTCACCGTCCAGTCGCCGAGGCCCGCGGTGTCGCCGGTGCGCGCGCCGAACCAGCCGTCGTCCATCACGAACAGCTCCGCGCCGACCTCCGCGGCGAGCGCGGCGAGCTTCAGCTGACCCGCCTCATCGACGTCCCAGCCCGTTGCCTCCCAAGAGTTGTAGACGATCGGGCGCGATTCTCCGGGCTGTGGCTGGACGTGTTCGCGGACGTACGAGTGCCAGCGGCGGCTGGTCCCGCCGAAGCCGTCGGCGGCGTAGAGCCCGGCGAACACCGGCGTTTCCCAGGCCTCGCCCGGATTCAGCCGCCATTGCACGCCCTCGTGGCCGAAGCCGCCGGTCCAGGTGACGCGTCCGGTGTGCGAGCGCTCGACGGTGATCCGCCAGCTGCCGCTCCACGCGAGCGCGGTGCTCCAGACCTCTCCGCCGGTTTCGGTGGCGTTGCCGTCGTCGAGCATCAGCCACGGGTTCGCCTGGTGGCTGGACACCCCGCGACGGCTGGTCAGCGTGGTCTCCCCGACGGGCAGGTTTTCCCGCAGCAGCCCCGATTCCGCGCTCCACGAGCCGCTCGTGTGCGTGAGCCGGGCCCCGGCGCGGTGCGGCATCGTCCATGCCGCCGAGTCCGTGCGCAGCAACGTGATCGGGTCGTCGTTTCCGGTGTGGCGCAAGCGAAGCCGGCGTTCGATGACGTCGTCGTGCGCGCGGTACCGCAGCTCGGCTTCCAGCGGGTAGTGCCGGTCGCGCAGCCGGACGGCCAGCTCGCCGTCTTCGACCTCGTGACCCGCGTACGTCCACTCCAGCGCCTGGGTGCCGTCGGCGAAGCGCACGCCGAGGCCCGCGACGCCGAAGAACGCGCCGCCGTCGGCGGGCAGCTCCAGCCGCTCGTCGCCCGGCTCGTCGAAGCTCGAGTCCGCCGGGCTGGGCTGCGGCGCGATGCCGGCGGCCTGCTCCAGCGTGAGCGGAGCGCCCCAGTGCACGTGCCGCGGGCGGTCGGCCGCGTCGAGGCGGAACGCGTACGCGCTGTTCGGGGTGCGGAGCAGCCACAGGCGGTGACCGGCATCGAATTCCACAGACGACATGCCGCTGAGCGTAGGGATGATCAGCTGAAAAATAAATTCTTGACGAAGTTAATTTATCCGCCGTACGGTTCCGCGCATGCCACGCAGTGCACCGGCAAGGGCGCCGATCACGAGTCCCGCCGCGGCCACCGTGTTCACCACGGTGCTGACGCAGGGCCCGGTCAGCCGGGTCGACGTCGCCCGCCGCACGGGTCTGTCCTCGGCCGCGGTCACCAAGGCCGCGCGGCCGTTCATCGAGGCCGGCTACCTGGAGGAGCTGGCCTCGGCCGAGCGCACGGCGCCGGGCGCGGGCCGCCCCGCCAGCCCGCTGGCCATCCGCCCGGACCGCGAGTACTTCATCGGCGTCAAGATCACCGGCGACGACCTGATCGGCGTGGTCACCGACCTGCGGGCGCAGATCCGCGTCGCCCGGCACCACGCGCTGACCGGCCACGAGGTGCCCCACGTCGTGGCCGCGCTGACCGACCTGGTGACCGAGCTGCTCGGCAGCCGCGCGCCGGACGGCGCCACGAACTTCCGCGACCGGGCCTACTGCCTCGGCGTGGCCGTCTCCGGCGACGTCGACCGCGACTCGGGCCTGGTCCGCTACTCGCCCTTCCTGGGCTGGCGCGACGTCCCGCTGGCGGAGTTGCTCGAGGACGCCACCGGCCTCGCCACCACGCTGGAGAACGACGTCAAGGCGCTCACCGTGGCCGAGCAGTGGTTCGGCGAAGGCGTCGGCGCCTCGTCGTTCGCGCTGGTCACCGTCGGCACCGGGATCGGCAGCGCGCTGGTGCTCGACGGCCGGCTCGTCGGCGGCTCGCACGGGGTGGCCGGCGAGATCGGGCACGTCCCGGTCGCCGCCATGGGACCGGACAGCCCGCGGTGCCACTGCGGCGGCACCGGCTGCGTGGAAGCGATCGCCTCCACCGAGGCGATCGTCGCGAGCGCGCGCCGGGTCGCCGCGGACCCGGCGCTGACCATGGACGACGCCGTCTCGCGGGCGCGCGCCGGGGACGAGCCGCTGCGCCGCGTGTTCGCCACCGCGGGCCACGCCATCGGGCTCGGGCTGGGCGCGCTGGCCAACCTCTTCGGCCCCGAGCGGATCGTCGTCTCGGGGGAGGGCGTGGCCGCCTACGACCTGTTCGAAGACCAGATCCGCCGCACGTTCGCGGAGCAGGCCTTCGGCAGTGCCGTCCGGTGCGGCCTGGTCATCCGGCCGCTGCCGTTCGAGGAATGGGCACGGGGCGCCGCCGCTGTCGCCGTTCAGAGTCTTTTCGTGTCCGACCGCTTGTGAACGCTTGTGAGGAGAAGTGACATGGCCCCATCGCTGTCCCGCCGCAACTTTCTCGTCGGCTCGGTGCTGTTCGCCGGGGGTGCCGCGCTGGCGGCCTGCACGTCCGACCCGCTGAACAAAAACGCCGGCGCGGCGGGCGGGGCCAAGGTCACGCTGAACCAGTGGTACCACGCGTACGGCGAATCGGGCACACAGCAGGCGGTGCAGCGTTACGCGCAGGAGTTCACCAAGGCCAACCCGGACATCGCGATCAAGGTCAGCTGGATCGCCGGCGACTACGAGACCAAGCTGAACTCCGCGATGCTCACCGCGGACGCTCCCGACCTGTTCGAGATCGGCGACTTCCGGTACCAGAACGTGAAAAACGGGCTCCTCGCACCGCTCGACGACCTCGTCGACCCGGTGAAGGGCGACTTCTCGAAGGCCGCGCTGGACACCGCGACCGTCGAGGGCAAGATCTACGGCGTCAAGACGATCGACGACGTGATGATGCTGTACTACCGCAAGAGCGTGCTCCAGGCCGCGGGCGTGCAGCCGCCGCAGACGTTCGCCGAGCTGCTCGACGCGACCAAGCGGCTGACCAAGGGCAACCAGAAGGGGCTCTACGTCGGCACCGACGGCGTCGGCGAGGCCGCGACGCTGCTGCTGTGGTCCTCCGGCGGCGACTTCTTCGACAGCACCGGGAAAAAGGTCGCGTTCGCCAGCCCCGAGGGGATCGCCGCGATCGCCGGGCTCAAGCAGCTGCACGACACCGGCGGCCTGCTGCAGGGCTACCCGACGGACTGGTCCGACCCGGGCGCCTTCGCCGACAACGCGACCGCCATGCAGTGGGGCGGCCTGTGGTCGCTGCCCGACATCAAGAAGGCCGTCGGGGACGACTTCGGCGTGGTCCCGTGGCCGAAGTTCGGCGACGCCGGCCGCCAGGTCGCGCGCGTCGGCGGCTGGTACCAGCTGGTCAACGCGAAGAGCAAGAACATCGACGCCGCCAAGAAGTTCGTGAACTGGCTGTGGATCCAGCAGGCCGACCTGCAGAAGGACTGGTCGGTCAAGTACGGCTTCCACATCCCGGCGCGCAAGGAGGTCGCGGCCCAGACCACGGAGTTCTCCAGCGGCCCGGCCAAGGACGCCGTGACGATCTCCCAGCAGAACGGGCTGTCCTACGCGGGCCTGTGGAACAAGGCGTCCACGACGCTGTTCCTGCAGGCGGCCACGAAGATCGCGAACGGCCAGGCCGACCCGGCCGCCGAGCTCGGCGACGCGCAGCAGAAGGCTCAGGCCGAAGTCGACAAGCAGCTGGCCTGACATGGCTGTCTCCTCTCCGGCGAACTCATCTCCGGCTACCACGGTGCCGCCGCGGCCCCGAGCTTCGGCGGCACCGGTGAAACGGCGTCGCCGCAAGGTGGACTGGCGCGCGGTCGGCGCGTTCACGGTGCTCACGGCGCCGGTGGTGATCGGGCTCGGCGTGTTCAAGTACGTGGCGATCGCGTGGAGCTTCCTGCTGTCGTTCAACGACGCGCGGGGCACCATCTCGCTCGGGCACTGGATCGGCTTCGACAACTACGCGTTCCTGCTCGGCGACTCCGCCTTCCGCGACTCGCTGCTGGTGATCGCGCTGTTCACGGTGTTCATCGTGCCGGTCACGTTCGTCGCCTCGCTCGCGCTGGCGGTGCTCGTCAACGCGATCCGCCGCGGCCGGGCGTTCTTCCGCACGGTGTTCCTGATCCCGGGCGCGGTGTCGTACGTGGTCGCCGCGCTGGTCTGGAAGATGGCGCTGTTCAACGGACTCCCGTCCGGGGTCGCGAACGTGATCGGCGGGCTGTTCGGCGCCGACCCGGTGCCATGGCTGTCGGAGACCAGCCCGCCGGTGTACTGGGTCGCGGTGGTGACCCTGCGGCTGTGGCTGCAGGTCGGGCTGTACATGATCCTCTTCCTGGCCGGGCTGCAGGCGATCTCGCCTTCGCTGTACGAGGCGGGCGAGCTGGACGGCACCACGAAGTGGCAGGCCTTCCGCTACATCACGCTGCCGCAGCTGCGGAACACGTCGGTGGCCGTGCTGCTGCTCATCCTGATCGCCGCGTTCCAGGCCTTCGACGAGTTCTACAACCTGTTCGGCACCGGGCTTTCGGGCACCGCGACGGCACCGGTGAAGCCGCCGCTGGTCTACCTCTACGACTCGGCGCTGGGCGACCAGAACTACGGGGTCGGCTCCGCGGGCGCGTTCGTGCTGACCCTGATCATCGTGGTGATCACGTTGCTGCAAGGGAAGTTCGTGGGCTTCGGGAAGAAGGACTGACATGGCTGTGCTCACCCCCGAAGCGCCGCCGGCTCCCGTCCGCCCGGCCGGTCCCGGCCGGCGGAACTGGGGCCGGGCGCCGAAGTACGTGCTGGCCGGTGTGCTGGTGCTGGTCTTCCTGACGCCCTTCTACATCATGGTGCGCAACGCGCTGATGACCCGGCCGCAGGTCTCGTCGCCGGACTGGTCGTGGCTGCCGGACCCGCTGTCCTGGGTCAACTTCCACGACCTGTTCGCGGATCCCTCGGTGCCGATGGGACACGCGCTGCTGAACTCGCTGGTGATCGCCGTGATCACCGCTCCGGTCGGCACGATGTTCGGCTCGATGGCGGGTTACGCGCTGGCGCGGATCGACGTGCCCGGCCGCCGCGCGGTGTTCACCTACGTGCTGGTGACGCTGATGATCCCGCAGTCGGTGACGTTCGTGCCGACGTTCGTCGTGGTCGGCGCCATGGGCGGGGTGAACACGACCTGGGGCATCATCGCGCCCAACCTGTTCAGCGCGTTCACGGTGATCCTGTTCCGCAACTTCTACCTGCGCTTCCCGGCGGAGATCGAAGAGGCGGGCCGGCTCGACGGGCTGGGCTACCTCGGCGTCTACCGCCGCCTGGTCCTGCCCAACTCGGGCAGCATGATCGCCTCGCTGGGCGCGCTGATGTTCATCGAGAGCTGGAACTCGTTCCTGTGGCCGCTGGTGATCGGGCAGGACCCGTCTTCGTGGACGGCCCAGATCGCGCTGTCCACTTTCCTCACCGCCCAGACGATCAACCTGCCCGCGCTGTTCGCCGGGGCCCTGGTGACGATCGCGCCACTGGTCGCGATGTTCCTGGTGGCGCAACGGTTCATCGTCCGCGGCATCGCGGCCAGCGGCCTTAAGGAGTAATCCCCGGCCGGTGGCGGCCACGGTCCGGTACCACTTCATCCCTGCTCCTCCTCCTCGCTGCCGGTCCCCGCTCGCCGGGGACCGGTCCTACCCGATCGGACACTCGCCTCGGGTCGTTCCTTCGTGCTATGTTCTCATCAAGAACGGATGTGCGCAATGCGAACAAGCGCATCCGCCACGATCGAGGAACGGGATGAGGGGACTCAATGGCAAGGGTGCTGTCGCTCGGCGAAGCGGTCGCCGAGCTGGTGCACGACGGGGACACCGTCGCGCTCGAGGGTTTCACGCACCTCATCCCGGTCGCGGCCGGGCACGAGATCATCCGGCAGGGCCGCCGCGGGCTGACCCTCGTGCGGATGACCCCGGACATCGTCTACGACCAGCTGATCGGCGCCGGCTGCGCGAGCAAGCTGATCTTCTCCTGGGGCGGCAACCCGGGAGTCGGCTCGCTGCACCGGTTCCGTGACGCCGTGCAGCACGCCTGGCCGGTGCCGCTGGAGATCGAGGAGCACAGCCACGCGGGTATGGCGAACCGTTACGTCGCGGGCGCGTCCGGGCTGCCGTTCGCCGTGCTGCGCGGGTACACCGGCACCGATCTGCCCGCGCAGACCGACACGATCAAGCCGATCACCTGCCCGTTCACCGGCGAGCAGCTGACCGCGGTGCCGGCGCTGAACCCGGATGTCACGATCGTCCACGCGCAGCGGGCCGACCGGGCCGGAAACGTCCAGCTGTGGGGGATCGCGGGCGTGCAGAAGGAAGCGGTGCTGGCGGCGAAGCGCTCGCTGGTCACCGTCGAAGAGGTCGTCGACGAGCTGGAACCGCGGCCGGGCGCAGTGGTGCTGCCGACCTGGGCCGTCACCGCCGTCGCCGAGGTGCCCGGCGGCGCGAAGCCCTCGTACGCCGCGGGCTACTACGAGCGGGACAACGCCGCTTATCAGGCCTGGGACGAGATCGGCCGCGATCGCGGAGAGTTCACGAAGTGGCTGAACGACCTGACGGGGGTCAAGGCGTGAGCGAGTACACCGCGGACGAGATGATGACGGTCGCCGCCGCGCGGGCGCTCGGCGAGGGCATGTCGTGCTTCGTGGGCATCGGGCTGCCCAGCACCGCGGCCAACCTCGCGCGCCGTACGCAAGCACCGAACCTCACGCTGATCTACGAGTCCGGCTGCCTCGGCGCCAAGCCCTCGCGGCTGCCGCTGTCGATCGGCGACGGCGAGCTGGCCGACACGGCCGACGCGGTGGTCAGCGTGCCCGAGGTGTTCAACTACTGGTTGCAGCCCGGCCGGATCGACGTCGGCTTCCTCGGTGCCGCGCAGCTGGACAAGTTCGGCAACATCAACACCACGGTGATCGGCTCCGACTACCACGACCCGAAGGTCCGCCTGCCCGGCGCGGGCGGCGCGCCGGAGATCGCGGCGTCCTGCCGGGAGGTGTTCGTGGTGCTGCGGCAGAATCCCCGCGCGTTCGTGGAGAAGGTCGACTTCGTGACGTCCTTCGGGCACGGCCGCGGCAAAGGCGACCGCGAGCGGCTCGGCCTGCGCGGCGCGGGCCCGACGCTGGTCGTCACCGACCTGGGCCTGTTGCGGCCCGATCCGGAGACCGCGGAGCTGACCCTCACCGAGCTGCACCCCGGAGTGCAGCTCGAGCAGGCCGTCTCCGCCACCGGGTGGACACTGAAGGTGGCCGCGGACCTCAAGACCACCCCCGCGCCCACCGAGCACGAACTGACCCTGCTCCGCGAACTGAAGAAGGCCGGCGAATGAGCGACGCTTACGTACTCGACGCGATCCGCACCCCCTTCGGGCGCTACGGCGGCGCCCTGTCCGGGGTGCGGCCCGACGACCTCGCCGCGGGCGTGCTGCGCACGCTGGGCGAGCGCAACGGGCTCGACCCGTCCACTGTGGACGAAGTGGTGCTCGGCGACGCGAACGGCGCCGGCGAGGACAACCGCAACGTGGCGCGCATGGCCGCCCTGCTCGCGGGCTGGCCGACGTCGGTGCCCGGCGCCACCGTGAACCGGCTGTGTGGCTCCGGGGTCGAGGCGACGATGCAGGCGAGCCGGGCGATCCAGGTCGGCGACGCGTCGCTGGTGGTGGCGGGCGGGGTGGAGTCGATGAGCCGCTCGCCCCTGGTGATGCCCAAGCCGGACAAGGCTTTCCCGGCCGGCAACCAGACGCTGTACAACACCGCGCTCGGCTGGCGGATGGTCAACCCGGCGATGCCGTCGCAGTGGACCGTCTCCCTCGGCGAGTCCACCGAGCTGCTCGCCGAGCGTTACGGCATCAGCCGCGAGGAGCAGGACGCCTTCGCCGCGCGCAGCCATGTGAACGCGGCCCGCGCATGGGACGAGGGCTTCTACGACGACCACGTGGTGCCGGTGGACGGCGTCGAGCTGACCCGTGACGAGGGCATCCGGCCCGACTCCAGCGCGGAGAAGCTCGCGAAGCTGAAGACGGTGTTCCGCAAGGAAAACGGCACCGTCACGGCGGGCAACGCGTCGCCGCTCAACGACGGCGCGTCGGCGTTGCTGCTCGGCGACTCGGCCGCGGCCGAACGGCTCGGCCGGGCGCCGCTGGCGAGGATCGCCGGCCGCGGGGCCGCGGGCGTCGACCCGGACGTGTTCGGCATCGGCCCGGTGCGCGCGGCCGAGATCGCGTTGGCCCGGGCCGGCATCGACTGGGGCGACCTCGCCGCGGTGGAGCTGAACGAGGCCTTCGCCGCGCAGTCGCTGGCTTGCCTGAAGGAGTGGTCGAAGCTCGACCCGGAGATCGTGAACCTCAACGGCGGCGCCATCGCGATCGGCCACCCGCTCGGCGCGTCCGGCGGCCGGATCATCGGCAGCCTCGCGCACCAGCTCCGCCGCACCGGCGGCCGGTGGGGACTGGCCGCCATCTGCATCGGGGTCGGTCAGGGCCTTGCCATCGTGCTCGAACGCCAGTAAGCCGACCAGGGAGGAAACGTGGCCACACCGACCGGGCTCCGCCTGCCGAGCTACCGGCAGGACCCCGAGGGCACGCACCCGCCGATGGACTTCGCGGGTTACCGCTCGACCAAGCTGCGCCATCCGACGCAGCCGCTGGTGCTGCTGCCGCAGATGCTCACCGAGGTGACCGGCCCGCTGCTCGGCCCCGGCCGGCTGGGCGAGCACGACAACGACCTCACCCGGCAGCACTCCGGCGAGCCGCAGGGACAGCGGATCATCGTCACCGGCCGGCTGCTCGACGGCGACGGCCGTCCGATCCGCGACTCGCTCGTGGAAATCTGGCAGGCCAACGCGGGCGGGCGCTACCGGCACACCGGCGACCGCTGGCCGTCGCCGCTCGACCCGAACTTCGACGGGCTCGGCCGCGCGCTGACCGATGCGGACGGGCGGTACGAGTTCACCACCATCAAGCCGGGCGCGTACCCGTGGAAGAACCACGACAACGCGTGGCGGCCCGCGCACATCCACTTTTCGGTGTTCGGGGCGGCCTTCACGCAGCGGCTGGTCACCCAGATGTACTTCCCGGACGACCCGTTGTTCGGCCAGGACCCGATCTTCAACTCCATCCCGGACGAGAAGGCGCGCCAGCGGATGATCTCCCGCTTCGACCTCGAGCGCACCGAGGAGCAGTGGGCGCTGGCGTTCCAGTTCGACATCGTGGTCCGCGGCCGCGAGCAGTCGGTGTTCGAGGACGAGGAGGACGAGGACCAGTGAGCAGCTTGGGGAGCACGCCCTCGCAGACCGTCGGGCCGTACCTGTCGATCGGGCTGCCGTGGGAGGACGGGCCGTTTGTGGTGCCCGACGGCACGCAAGGCGCGGTGTGGATCCGCGGCATGGTGTCCGACGGCGAGGGCGCGCCGGTGCCGGACGCGCTGGTCGAAACCTGGCAGGCCGATCCGTCCGGCCGGTTCGACCATCCGGACGATCCGCGTGGCCGTGGCGAGTCCGGGTTCCGCGGCTTCGGCCGCTGCCCGACCGACGAGCGCGGTGAGTACGGGATCCTCACGCTGCTACCGGGAATCCTGCCGTCCGGGGACGGTGGTGACCAGGCGCCGCACATCGACGTTTCGGTGTTCGCGCGCGGCATGCTGAGCCGCGTCGTCACCCGCATCTACTTCGAGGACCAGGACAACTCGGGTGACGCGGTACTGGCGAGCGTGCCGGAAGAGCGGCGCGCCACACTGGTCGCGGCCAAGGCCGGCGACGGCTACCGGTTCGACGTGCGGCTGCAGGGCGAAGGCGAGACAGTCTTCTTCGCGGTGTGACCGCTCCGGCGAGTGTCCACAATGGAGGTAATGACGTGTCCGCGGTCCAGGTGCACCGGGTGGTCGAAGGTCCCGTCGACGGTCCGGTGGTGGTGTTCGGCAACTCCGTCGGCAGCGACCACCGGATGTGGGCGCCGCAGGTGGCCCCGCTCGTGGCGCGCGGGTTCCGGGTGATCCGGTACGACACCCGCGGTCACGGCGCGTCGCCGGTGCCGCCGGGCCCGTACGAGCTGGACGACCTGGGCGCGGACCTGCTGGCGTTGCTGGACGACGCCGGCGCGGAGCGGGCGCACCTGGTCGGCCTCTCGCTCGGCGGGATGACCGGCATGTGGGCGGGCATCCACGCGCCGGAGCGGGTGGCGAGCCTGACGTTGTGCTGCACGTCGGCGAAGCTGGGGCCGCCGGAGATGTGGGTGGAGCGGGCGGCGAAGGTGCGGGCGGAAGGCACCGGTTCCATCGCCGAGGCAGCTGTCGGGCGGTGGCTCACGCCCGCGTACGTGCAGGCGAACCCGGACGAGGTGGCCTTCCTGCGCGGCATGATCGCGGCGACTCCGAGCGAGGGCTACGCGGCCTGTTGCGGCGTGATCGAGCGGATGGACCTGCTCGGCGGGCTGTCGAAGATCAGCGCCCCGACGCTCGTCATCTCGGGGGCCGAAGACCCGGCGACGCCGCCGGAGCCGCATGGCCGGCTCATCGCCGAGGGGGTGCCGGGCGCGCGGTTCGAGGTGGTCGCGTCGGCGGCGCACCTGGGCAGTTACGAGCAGCCGGCGGAGTTCACCCGGCTGATCCTGGAGCACATCACGGAGGACGCATGACCGGCGAGCGTTACGAGGCGGGCATGAAGGTGCGCCGCGAGGTGCTGGGCGACGAGCACGTCGACCGGTCCGTCGCGCGCACCACGGAGTTCAGCCGCCCGTTCCAGGAGTACATCACCGAGGCCGCGTGGGGTGCGGCGTGGACGCGCGAGGGCCTGGACCGGCGTACGCGCAGCTGCATCACGCTGGCCACGCTCACCGCGCTGCACTGTCACGACGAGCTGGCCATGCACGTCCGCGCGGCCGTCCGAAACGGACTGACCGCCGACGAGATCGGCGAGGTGCTGCTGCACACCGCGGTCTACGCGGGGGTGCCGGCGGCGAACACGGCCATCGCGATCGCCCAGCGCACGCTGGCCGAACTGGGTGAGCCGACGGCCCAGCCACCGGGCGGCGGATAGGGTTCCGGGCATGGACGAGGGCGAACCGGCCGAGCGCGGCGCACACCACGTGCAGTCGCTGGAGCGCGGGCTGGCGGTGATCAGGGCGTTCAGCGCGGAGGCGCCGCACCCCACGCTCAGCGAGGTCGCGCGGGCCACAGGCCTGACCCGCGCGGCGGCGCGGCGGTTCCTGCTCACCCTCGTCGACCTCGGCTACGTCCGCACGGACGGCAAGTACTTCACGCTCACCGCGCGGGTGCTGGACCTGGGTTACGCGTACCTGTCGAGCATGTCGTTGTCGGAGGTGGCGCAGCCGCACCTGGAGCGCCTCTCGGCGGCGGTGCGGGAGTCCAGTTCGGTGTCGGTGCTGGAAGTCCCGGACATCGTGTACATCGCGCGCGTCGCAGTCTCGCGGATCATGACCGTGAGCATCAACGTGGGCACGCGCTTCCCGGCGTACGCGACGTCGATGGGCCACGTGCTGCTCGCGGACATGAGCCGGGCGGAGCTGGAGGCCTACTTCATCGTCGCGGATCTGGACCGCCTCACCGACCACACCCTGACCGACCGTGCGTTGCTGAAAGCCGAACTCGCCCGGGTCGCCGAGCAGGGCTGGGCCATGGTCGACCAGGAACTCGAGGAGGGCCTGCGCTCCGTCGCCGCCCCCATCCACGGCGCCGACGGCCGGGTCGTCGCCGCCGTGAACCTCTCCACCCACGCCAGCCGCACCACCGCGGAAGCCGTCCGCGCCGACCTGGTCCCGCCCCTGCTGGCCACGGCGGCAGCCATCTCGGACGATCTCTCCTCCGCCGGTCCGACCAAGGCCGCCCGTGGCTGACGGCGCCGCCGCTCCCGAGCCACCAGTCCCCGCGCCTGCCGGGCCGCTGGCCGCCGGGCTTGGTGCGGCGGAGCCGCAAGCAGCCGGGCCCGATGGGGCTGGGGCGCGGGTCGCCGGTCTGCTTTTGGCGGCCGGGGCCGGACGGCGGTTCGGCGGGCCGAAGGCGTTGGCCGAGCTGGATGGTGAGCCGCTGGTTCGACGGGCGTTGCGCACGCTCGTCGAGGCGGGGTGTGAGCCGGTCCGGGTGGTCGTCGGTGCGGCGGCTGGGGAGGTTCGGGCCTTGCTGCCTGACCCCGCGCTCGCCGTGTACGCCAAGGGTTGGGAAGGCGGCATGGGTGCTTCGCTGAGAGCTGGTCTGACCGCGCTCGGTGACGTCGACGGGCCCGAAGCCGCTCTGGTGCACCTCGTCGACCTGCCGTGGGTGGGCGCCGACGTGATCGCGCGGGTGGCCGCCGGGGCGAGCGAGAACGTCGTCGCACGCGCGGCGTACGACGGAGTGCCCGGGCACCCCGTGCTGCTGGGCCGCCGTTGGTGGGCCGAGATCGCCGGTTCCGCCCGGGGGGACCGCGGCGCCCGCGACTGGCTGGCCACCCGCGCCGACCTGCGCCTGGTCGAGTGCGGAGACCTGGGCAGCGGCCGGGATGTCGACCACCGCGCCGACCTGGGCGGCAGCTAGAAGATCGAGCAGCCCGGACGCCGTCAGACTGCGGGGCCTGGACATCACCCTGCCCGCCGATACCGCAGCGAACCGGCAAAAGAAAGCGGCCAAGACCCACCGCAACCGAGCTACAGACGACGACGATCAGCGCATCCGCGCCCGAGCGCCCTACCATCGGCACTGTGACGGAGTCTCCGGAAGACCTCGCGGTGGCGCTCGACGCCGTCGGTTACCTTGCCGACGAGGGGCTGGCGACGGCTGGGTTCCTGGCTATGCGGCTGCACCGGCCGTTGTTCTGCGAGGGCGAGCCGGGCACGGGCAAGACGTCGCTGGCGTTGGCGTTGGCGAGTGCGCTCGACCTGCCGCTGGTGCGTTTGCAGTGCCACGAGGGCATCGACGCCGCACAGGCGTTGTACGAGTGGGACTTTCCGCGTCAGCTGCTGCACCTGCGCGCGCTGGAAGCGGCCGAAGGGGGACGGCTTGATGCCGAGACGGCCGAGCGCTCGCTTTACACCGAGCGGTTCCTGCTGGCCCGGCCGCTGCTGCGCGCACTGACCACCGCGCCTTGCGTCCTGCTCATCGACGAGATCGACCGCGCCGACGACGAGTTCGAGGCGTTCCTCCTTGAGCTCCTCGACGAGTACACCGTCACGATCCCGGAGTACGGCGAGATCCGCGCCGAGACGCCGCCGCTGGTCGTCCTCACCTCCAACCGCACCCGCGAGGTGCACGACGCCCTCAAACGACGCTGCCTCTACCACTGGCTGGAACACCCGGACCTGCCCCGGGAAGTGCAGATCCTCCGCCGCCGGATCCCCGGGGTCAGCGAGGCCATGGCCGAGCAGGTCGCCGAAGCGGTGCACCGGCTTCGCGCGATGGAATTGCTGAAACCACCCGGAACGGCGGAATCGCTCGACTGGGCGCGGGCTCTGCTTGCCTTGGGACGCGACGAATTGGACGCGGCGGCGGCGGCGCGCACACTCGGCGCGGTGCTGAAGTACAGCGAAGACCTCGACCGGGTCCGCGCTAAATTGGACGCCTTGTTCGCCTGACCGGACGAACCGAGAGAACCGTTGTGTGCCAAGGGTTTTCTCGCCCACAGGTAATTGCGTTGACCCGGCGGGCCACGGCCGGTCATGCTTGGTCCCATCATCCACTGACCAACACCCGCAAGGCTCTGCGCGCCCACCCCCGCTACCTGGGTGGCCGCTGCGCGGAGCCGCGGTCCGCGCCGTCGTCCAGGGGAGGGGTGGCGGCGCGGACCGTCCAAACCACGTCATCGCGGGCACGGCGTCATCGCGGGCACAGCGTCATCGCGGGCACAATGGGGAGATGGACACCGAAACCGTCGGCCCGCTGGCGGGGTACGCCGGGTTCGCGGCGGCCTTGCGCGAAGCCGGGGTGGCCTGCGACGCGCGACGGGTGCAGGCGTACCTCGCGGCCGTCGCCGAGGTGGACATCGCCGCGCCGACCCAGCTGTACTGGGCCGGGCGGCTGACGTTGTGCTCCGATCCCGACGATCTGCCGCTCTACGAGGAAGCCTTCGCCCGCTGGTTCGAGGTGGAGCCGGCTCCACGGGGCCGCACGGCGAACCAGGCGGAGCGACGCGCGCGCATCGCGCCCCTCATCGCGTCCAGCGGCGGTGAAAGCGACGGCGGCGAGAGTTCCGACAGCCTGCGCGTCGCCGCCAGTGACCACGAAATCCTGCGCCACCGCGACCTCGCCGAGCTGACCACGGCCGAGCGCGAGCACCTGCGGGAACTGCTCGCCACGCTGCATCCCGTGCTGCCGCAACGGAAGTCGTCCCGGCGCGCGCCGGCGCACCACGGGCGGCTCGATCCGTCACGCACCTTGCGCGCGATGCTGGCCGACGGCGGTGAGCCCGTCCGGCTCATTCGCAGCCGCGGGGGAACACGGGCGCGCCGGGTGGTGTTACTCATCGACGTGTCCGGTTCGATGAGCCCCTACGCCGACGCGCTGCTGCGGTTCGCCCACGTGCTCACGCGCGCGAACCCGGCCGGCGTCGAGGTGTTCACGCTGGGCACGCGCATGACGCGGGTGTCCCGGCAACTGCGTCAGCGCGACCCGGAACTCGCGATGCTCGCGGCGGGCACGGCGGTGCCGGACTTCGCCGGCGGGACCCGGCTCGGCGAGACGCTGCGCGTGTTCCTCGACCGCTGGGGCCAGCGCGGATTCGCCCGCCGTGCCGTGGTCACGGTGTTCTCCGACGGGTGGGAGCGCGGCGACCCGAGCCTGCTCGGCGACCAGCTCGCGCGCCTGCGCCGGCTCGCGCACGCCGTATTCTGGGTGAATCCGCACGCGGGACGGGAGGGGTACGCTCCGGTCCAGTCCGGCATTGTGGCCGCCCTGCCCCACATCGACCGGCTGCTGGCCGGGCACAGCCTGGCGACGTTGGAACGACTGCTCGGGGAGATAGCCGATGCGTGACGTACTGGACGACGTGTACCGCCGCTGGTCGGCGGGCGAAACGGTCGGACTCGGCACGGTGGTGGCCACGTTCTCCTCCGCGCCGCGCGAGCCCGGCGCGTCGATGGTGGTGGCCCCCGACGGCACGGTCGTCGGCAGTGTGTCCGGCGGCTGCGTCGAGGGCGCGGTGTACGAGCTGGCCCAGGAGGTCGTCACCGAGCGCAAGCCGGTGCTGCAGCGGTACGGCGTGAGCGACGACGACGCGTTCGCCGTCGGGCTGACCTGCGGCGGGATCATCGACATCTACGTGGAGCACGTGGACCGCGAGTCGATGCCGGAGCTGCCCGAGGTCGTGGAATCGGTGCGGGCCGGGGAGCCGGTCGCCGTGGTCACGGTGATCGAGCACGAGCGCCAGGGCCTCGTGGGCGAGCGCATGATCGTGTGGCCGGACCGCGCGGCGGGCACGCTCGGCTCTTCGCGCATGGACGACGCCGTGGCCGACGACGCGCGCGGCCTGCTCGCCACCGGCCGCACCGGGACCCTGCACTACGGCCCGGACGGCCAGCGCCGCGGCGAGGGCATGGCGGTGTTCGTCAACTCGTTCGAGCCGCCGCCGCGCCTGCTCGTCTTCGGCGCGATCGACTTCGCCGCGGCGATGGCGCGCATGGGCGCGTACCTCGGCTACCAGGTGACGGTCTGCGACGCGCGGCCGGTGTTCGCCACCAGCAGCCGGTTCCCGGACGCGCACGAGGTGGTCGTCGACTGGCCGCACCGCTACCTCAAGGCGGAGGCCGAAGCCGGGCGCATCGACGCCCGCACGGCCATCACGGTCCTCACCCACGACCCCAAGTTCGACGTGCCGCTGCTGGAGGTCGCGCTGGGCCTGGACGTCGGCTACGTCGGCGCCATGGGCTCCCGCAAAACCCATGACGACCGTTTCGCGCGCCTTCGCGAAGCGGGCATCGGTGAGGCCGAGCTGGAACGGCTGTCCTCGCCGATCGGCCTCGACCTCGGCGCCCGCACCCCGGAGGAGACCGCGGTGTCCATCGCGGCGGAGATCATCGCGCTGCGCTGGAGCGGCACCGGACGACGGCTGGCCGCCTTGTCGGGACGCATCCACAACTGAGCTGACGCGAGGGGTCCATTCGCGACAACCCGCCTCCACGGGGTTAACTGCTGCCCGGAAACGCTGCGGGTGCGGCGAAAATCGACCTCGGCCTGGGCCAGGCGCGATCTGTCCATCAGAGAGCGCAGCCGGATTTTGCCGCTGGGCGGAAAAATCATCCGGGTGCTAAGTCCGCACCTACGGCGGCCCGCCCGGATTTCCCGTGCAGATGCGGAACCGCCCCGCGAACGGGCGATGGCAGGGCTTGTCCGCGGGCGAAGGGCGTAGCACGCTCGGCTGTGAGGCCGATCACTCCTCGGCCTTGGCCGTTCCCGCACCGGCCCGCCGCCCTCCGGGCCCGGCGGGCATCCGTTTTTGGAGGCCTTGATGCGCATCACCGTCACCGTCGACGGCACCGAATACACCGATGACGTGGAGCCGCGCACCCTGCTGGTGCACCACCTGCGGGAGCGGGTCGGGAAAGTGGGCACCGTCGTCGGCTGCGACACCAGCAACTGCGGGGCCTGCACCGTCCACCTCGACGGGCAGAGCGTGAAGTCCTGCTCCGTGCTCGCCGTCCAGGCGGACGGGCACGAGGTCACCACCGTCGAAGGGCTGGCCCGCGACGGGCAGCTCCACCCGGTGCAGCAGGCGTTCCACGACAACCACGCGCTGCAGTGCGGATTCTGCACCCCCGGCATGATCATGCAGTCGATCGACCTGCTCGCCGACAATCCCGATCCGGACGAGAAAGCCGTGCGCGAAGGACTCGAGGGCAACCTCTGCCGCTGCACCGGCTACCAGAACATCGTGCGCGCCGTGCAAGACGCCGCGCGGCAGATGAGCCCCGGCGCCGGGCCCGAGGCCGAGCGCATCAAGCACGTCGGCGTGGGTGGTGAATGATGACCGCCACGATCGAGCCCGAGATCGGAAAGTCCCGTCGCCGCAAGGAAGACGAGCGGCTGATCACCGGCCGCACCCGCTGGACCGACAACATCGTGCTGCCCGGCCTGCTCCACCTCGCCGTGCTCCGCAGCCCGCTGGCGCACGCGAAGATCGTCTCCATCGACACGTCGGCAGCCAGGGGCGAGCCCGGGGTCATCGCCGTCTATACCGGCCGGGACCTCGACCCCGAGAGCGCCATCGGCATGCCGTGCGCGTGGCCGATCACGCCGGACATGAAGGCCCCGCGCCGTCCCGTGCTCGCCGCCGACCAGGTGAACTTCGCCGGTGAGGGTGTGGCCGTGGTCGTCGCGCGCACCGCGGCGGAGGCGCACGACGCGCTCGAGAAGATCGACGTCGAATACGACGAGCTGCCGGTGATCCTGGACATGGAGGCCGCGCTCGCCGAGGGCTCGCCGCTGGTGCACGAAGAGCTGGGCACCAACAAAAACGCGCTCTGGGTCTTCGACTCCGCCGAGGCCGGCACCGGTGGATCGGTGGACGAAGCGCTTTCGTCTTCGGAAATCGTGCTCAAGCGCCGGTTCCGCCAGCAGCGGCTGGTGCCGGCGTTCATGGAGCCACGCGCGTGTGTGGTGGACCCGACCGGCGCGCAGATCACCATGTGGGCGGCCACGCAGGTGCCGCACATCCTGCGTGTGATGTCGGCGCTGACGCTGGGCATCCCGGAGCACAAGCTGCGCGTGATCGCCCCCGACGTCGGCGGCGGCTTCGGCGGCAAGATCGGCGTGCTGCCCGAAGAGATGATGACCCTGATCATCGCGCAGAAGCTCGGGAAACCGGTGAAGTGGAACGAATCCCGGTCCGAGACGATGGTGGCCGCGCACCACGGCCGCGACCAGATCCAGGACATCACCATCGCCGCGAACGCCGACGGCACCGTCACCGGGCTGAAGGTCGAGCTGATGGCCGGCCTCGGCGCGTACAACGGCCTGGTCGGGCCGGGCGTGCCGATCCTCGGCGCGTTCATGTTCAACGCCATCTACAAGATCCCGGCGTACCACTTCGCCTGCACCAACGTGTTCACCACGACCACGCTCACCGACGCCTACCGCGGCGCCGGCCGGCCCGAGGCCACGTTCGCGATCGAGCGGATCATGGACGAGCTCGCCGACGAGCTGGGCCTGGACCCGTTGGAGCTGCGGGAGAAGAACTGGATCAAGCACGAGGAGTTCCCGTTCACCACGGTGGCCGGGCTGACCTACGACTCGGGCAACTACGAGGCCGCCACGGAAAAGGCCAAGGAGCTGTTCGGCTACGACAGCCTGCGCCGCGAGCAGGCTTCCCGGCGGGAGGCGAACGACCCGGTCCAGCTGGGCATCGGCATCTCGACGTTCACCGAAATGTGCGGACTGGCCCCTTCGCGGGTGCTCGGCTCGCTGGACTACGCGGCGGGCGGCTGGGAGTACGCGTCGATGCGGGTGCTGCCCACCGGCAAGATCGAGGTGACCACCGGCGCTTCGGCGCACGGCCAGGGGCACGAGACGGCGTGGAGCCAGATCGTCGCCGACCAGCTGGGGGTGCCGTTCGAGGACGTGGAAATCCTGCACGGCGACACGCAGTCCTCGCACAAGGGCATGGACACCTATGGCTCGCGTTCGCTGGTGGTAGGCGGCATCGCCGTGGTCAAGGCCGCGGAGAAGGTGATCGCCAAGGCCAAGCCGATCGCCGCGCACCTGCTGGAGTGCTCGGAGGACGACCTCGAGTTCGCCGGTGGCAAGTTCACCGTGAAAGGCACGGATTCCTCGACCACGATCCAGGACGTCGCGTTCACCGTGTTCGCCGCGCACAACCTGCCCGACGGCATCGAGCCCTCGCTCGACTCCGACGCCACGTTCGACCCGGAGAACTTCTCCTACCCGCACGGCACGCACCTGTGCGCGGCCGAAGTGGACACCGAGACCGGCCGGATCAAGCTGCGTTCGTACGTCTGCGTGGACGACGTCGGAGTGGTCGTGAACCCGCTGATCGTGGAGGGCCAGGTGCACGGCGGGCTAGCGCAGGGCATCGCGCAGGCGCTGTTCGAGGAGGCCGTGCACGACGAAAGCGGCACGCTGACCACGGGCACCTTCGCCGACTACCTGCTGCCTTCGGCGGCCGACCTGCCGTCGTTCACCACGGCCCGCACCGAGACGCCGTCGACCACGAATCCGTTGGGCGCCAAGGGAGTCGGGGAGGCGGGCACGATCGCCTCGACGCCGGCGGTGGTCAACGCGGTGATCGACGCGGTGCGCCACCTCGGCGTCGACGAGATCGAGATGCCGATGACCCCGATGCGCGTGTGGCACGCGATCCAGCACGGGACGACCGACGCCGGCGGCACCGGCAATCAGGCCGGCGGCGGCCTCGGCTCGATCGACGCCTCCGGAGGTGCGCTGTGATCCCCGCCCCGTTCGATTACGTTGCTCCGTCCACAGTGGACGAGGCGGTGCGGGCGCTCGCGGCAGCGGGCGAGGACGCCAAGGTGCTGGCCGGCGGGCAGAGCCTGCTGCCGGTGCTGCGGATGCGCCTGGCCGCGCCGACCACGCTCGTCGACCTCGGGAAGGTGGCGGAGCTGCGCGGCATCCGCGAGGACGGCGACGCGCTGGTGATCGGCGCGATGACCACGCACTACGACGTGCAGCGTGACGCGCTGGTCGCCGAGCACGCCGCGCTGATCAAAGCCGCCACCGACACCGTCGCCGACCCGCAGGTGCGCCACCGCGGCACCTTCGGCGGCGCCATCGCGCACGCCGACCCGGCGGGGGACCTGCTCGCCCCGGTGCTCGCGCTGGACTGCGAGCTGGTGCTCGCCGGCCCGTCCGGGCGGCGGACCGTCGGCGCGGCGGAGTTCTTCCAGGACTACTTCACCACCGCGCTGGCGCCGGACGAGCTGCTCGTGGCGGTCCGCGTGCCGAAGCACACCGGCTGGCGGGCGCACTACGAGAAGTTCAACCGGGTGGCGCAGGCATGGTCGATGGTCGCGGTCGCGGCCACCGTGCGGACCGAGGGCGGCGTGATCGAAGAGGCCCGTGTCGCGCTGACGAACATGGGTGCGACCCCGGTGCGCGCGACCGGCGTCGAGCGGGCGTTGGTCGGCGCTGCGGCTACTGCCGAAACCATCCGGGCCGCGGCGGCCCATGCCGCCGACGGCACTGATCCGGCTGCCGACGGCAACTCCGACGTCGAGTACCGGCAGCACCTCGCGCGGGTGCTGACCGGACGGGCGCTGACGGCCGCGGTGGGTGGTTGACGGGCCGCGCACTGACGGCTGCCGTGGTGGTGACGGGCCGGGTGTTGGCCGCTGCCGTCGGTGGTTGGCTGGCCCGGTCCTGACCGTCGCGGTCGTGGGTGACGGCCGCGGCGCTGGTGGTCGACGCGGTGTGGACGGGCCGGGCGTTGGCCGCCGGAGTCGGTGGTCGGCTCGCCCGGTCCTGACCGCAGTGGTCGGTGGTGGACGGCCCGGCGCCACCGTGGTGTTGCTGGGCCGGGCGTTGGCCGCCGCAGCCGATGGTGGACGGCCCGGCGTTGACCGCTGCGGTGGGTGGTGACCAGCAGGTCGTCGCGGTAGTGGGTGTGTGGTGCCGGGCGTCGATCGTCGCCGGTGGTGGCTGACGTATTCGCGCTGGTGAGGGCGATGTGCGGGCCGTCGTTCCCCGTCTGGTGGTGGCGGCGGTGCGTAAGGTGGCTTCATCGGCCAGTTGCTCCAGAGAGGAGGTCGGCCCGTGCGGCTCGACCACGAATTCACCGTCCCGGCCTCGATCGGTGAGGTCTGGCAGGCGGTCATCGACCCGGAGCGCGTCGCGCCGTGTCTGCCGGGGGCGGCCTTGACCAAGGTCGAGGGGGACTCGTTCACCGGCACGGTGAAGGTCAAGCTGGGGCCGATCTCCTTGCTGTACAAGGGAAGTGGCGAGTTCCTGGAGAAGGACGAGGCGGCCCGAAAGGTGGTCATCAAGGCGTCCGGCAAGGACGCCCGCGGCGGCGGCACCGCGGCCGCGACGGTGACGCTGACCTTGACCGAGACCGAAGGCGGCACGCACGGCGCCGTCGCCAGCGACCTGGCCGTCACGGGCCGCCCGGCCCAGTTCGGGCGCGGCCTGATCTCCGAGGTGAGCGGCAAGATCCTGGACACCTTCGCCGGGAACCTGGCGAGGTCGCTGGACACTGCCGAAGCCCCGGCGGACGCGGCGGAGGAGGCGGCCGGTGACGCCCTCGAGCGCGCGGCCGCGGAGGTCGCGGAGCAGGCCGCCCGGGAACAGCAGGAACCGCCCGCGAACCCACCGGCGGGGCCCAAGTCCCACCTCCGCAGCGTCCCGGCCGGCGGCGCGACCGGTGAGGCGGAAGCCATCGACCTGATGGAGTACGCGGGCCAGTCGGTGGCCAAGCGCATCATTCCGGTCGCCGTCGCGGCGGCGGTCCTGATCGGCGTCATCGCGCTCATCCGAGTCCTGCGCCGCCGCTGACCTCACCCCCCTTCCATCACCCGAACAGGCCGGTTTTGCCCAGCGGCTCTACCCCGAGCAGGGTCAACCGGGCAGATTGACGCGGAAATCCCCCGGGTCGGCGACGCGACCGGGGGCTGACGGATACTCTGGGCAACCTCGCCGGCCGACTTTTCGCAGTGGGGGCGTCACGATGCAGGGAGCCGTCTCCCGGGCCACGCTTTCGGCGTGGCCCGGCTGGCCGTCCCGCTGGACGATGTGGTCCGTCGCCCGGAAACGCTGGATCGTGTACGCGGCCGGGTGCGAGCTGGTGGCCACGGTGGCCGTGATCGGCGGGCTGGCGGTCGAGTTCGGCGGCCCGGTGCGGCCGGTGTCGTTCCTGGTGCTGGTCGGGCTCGGCATCGCGCAGGCTGAGATGGCGCGGCGGATCGAGCGGGCGCGCCGGTGGATGAGCGGCCAGACGCACATCAACGTCACGTCCGTCTGGTACCTCGCCGGTGCCTTCCTGCTGCCGCCCGCGTGGGTCGCGTTGCTCGCGCTCGTGCTGTACCTGCATCTGTGGCTGCGCGTCTGGCGAGGCGTGCGTACGCGGCCCGCGCATCGCTTCGCAGCCAGCACGGCGTGGGCCATGCTTTCCTGCTTCGCCGCTTCTGCCGTGCTGACGGTCGACGGCCTCAACCAGGCCGGCCTCGAAACCTGGCGCGGGGTGTTCGCGCTGGTGCTGGCGGCGGCCGTGTTCGAGCTGGTGAACGTCGCGCTGGTCGCGGTCGGGATCTACCTCTACACGGCCAGCCGCGCGGCCGCGGACCTGATCGGCACCTGGGAGGACAACGCCTTCGAGCTGGCGACCCTGTGCCTCGGCGGGCTGGCCGCGCTCGCGCTGGTCGCGCAGCCGGTGCTGGTGGTCTTCGTGGTCGCCCCGTTGCTGCTGCTGCACCGTTATCTGCTGCTGAAACAGCAGTTGCAGGTCGCCGCCGTCACGGACGAGAAGACCGGCCTGCTGAACACCGCCGGCTGGCACGACCTCGCCACCCGCGAGTACACCCGCGCGCGCCGGCGCGGCCCGGGCAGCGAGTTCGCCGTGCTGATGATCGACCTCGACCACTTCAAGCGGATCAACGACACGTACGGCCACCTGACCGGCGACGAGGTGCTGGCCGCGGTCGCCGTGGCGATCGAGGATTCGGTGCGCACCAGCGACACCGTCGGCCGGTTCGGCGGCGAGGAGTTCGTGGTGCTGTTGCCCGCCACCGGCGACACGCACGTGATGGGCATCGCCGAACGCGTCCGCGTCGCGGTGGGGGAGCTGGCCGTGGTCGTCTCCGGTTCCGCCCGGGTCGACGGGCTTTCGGTCTCCGTCGGCGTCGCGTGTTACCCGGCGGCCGGCGCCACTCTCGACCAGGTGCTGCGCTCCGCCGACGCCGCGCTCTACCGGGCGAAGGACGCCGGGCGCAACCGCGTCGCCGTGTGAGCCGGGGCTCGAAATACCGGGCCGCCGTTGTTGTTGAACGTTGTATGAGTGCCGATCACGAGCCGGACGTGGTGGTCATCGGGGCCGGGCAGGCCGGTCTTTCGGCCGCCTACCACCTGCGTCGCGCGGGGTTCGCCGACGATGTCTCCCGGGGTCGAACCCCGGAACCCCGCCGGGGGACAAGCCCCCCTGGACCCCCCAAGGCGACGTATGTCGTGCTGGACCACGGAAAACGCCCCGGCGGAGCGTGGCAGTACCGCTGGCCTTCGCTGGTGCTGGGCAAGGTGCACGGCATCTACGACCTGCCCGGCATGGCCTTCGGCACGCCGGACATCACGCGGCCGGCGAGCGAAGTCGTCTCCGAGTACTTCGGCCGGTTCGAGAAGGCGTTCTCGCTGCCCGTGCGACGGCCCGTCGACGTCACGGCGGTTCGCCGCGAGGGCGACCGGCTGCTCGTCGAGAGCCCGGCCGAGACCTGGGCCGCGCGGGCCGTGATCAGCGCGACGGGCACCTGGGACCGGCCGTTCTGGCCGCACTACCCGGGCCAGGAGACGTTCGCCGGACGGCAGTTGCACACCGCCGGTTACACCGGCGCGGAGCAGTTCCGGGGGAGCCGCGTGGTGGTCGTCGGCGGTGGCACGTCGGCGGTGCAGCTGCTGATGGAGATCGGCCCGGTCGCCCGGTCGACGACGTGGGTCACGCGCCGTCCGCCGGTGTGGCGCGAGGAGCCGTTCAGCGAGGACTGGGGCCGCGACGCCGTTGCGAAGGTCGAACGGCGCGTGCGCGAGGGCCTGCCGCCGGAGAGCGTGGTCAGCGTGACAGACCTCGCCGTGACGCCGGAGGTGCGCGCCGCCCGCGCGGCCGGTTTCCTTGACCGCAGGCCGATGTTCGAGCGGCTGGTGCCCGAAGGCGTCGTCTGGGCGGACGGCACGTTCGAGCCCGCCGACATGATCCTCTGGGCGACCGGCTTCCGCGCCGCCCTCGACCACCTCGCGCCGCTGCACCTGCGCACGCCGGGCGGCGGCATCCGGATGGACGGCACCCGCGTGGTCGACGAGCCGCGCCTGCACCTGGTCGGCTACGGCCCGTCGGCCAGCACCGTCGGCGCCAACCGGGCGGGCCGCGCCGCCGTGCACGAGGTGCGGCGGCTGCTCGGGCGCTAGTTGCGCCGCGGGGTCTTGAGCGCGCGGTCGAAGACCGTCATGACCAGCACGACCACGCTGACGGCGGCCAGGATCCCGGCGATCACGTGCAGCCCGGAGTCGGTGACCTGGTGGCGGAAGACGATCCCGGTGACGGTGGACGAGGCGATGGACCCGAGGTAGCTGAACGTCCGGAACAGCCCGGCGGCGGTGCCGACCTGATCGGCCGGCGCCTGCGTGTAGAGGGCCGTCTGGTTGCTGACTGTCGTCGCGCCCAGCGTGATCGCGAACAGCAGCGTCACGCCGACGATGAGCAGGACCGGGGTGCTGGAAGTGAACAGCAGGACGGCGGCCGAGGCCAGGATCAGGCTCGCCGCGCCGACGATGAGCGGGCCGCGCACCAGGTTGCGGGCCGAGATCGGCTGCGACACCACCGCGGCGAGGATGCCCATCGGCAGCAGCACCAGCCCGGCTTCCTGCGGCGGGAGCCCGTGGGCTGCCTCCAGCCATTGGGTCAGGCCGTAGAGCACCGTGTAGAACGCCAGCAGCGTGAGCGCGCCGCGCAGGTACGTGCGGGTGAGCGCGAGGTTGGACACGAGCAGCCGCAGGTCGATGAACGGCGTGGCCGACCGTCGTTCCCACACCACCAGCCCGAGGCCCAGCACGACGGAAATCCCCAGGGGAAGCCAATTCGGCGCGGGCAGTGACAGCAGGAAGACCAGCAGGGCGCTCATCATGCCGCCGAACAGCACGATGCCGCCGACGTCGATGCGGCCGGCCAGCTCCCGCAGCGGACGGCGCTCCAGCGGCGCGTCGCGGGGCACCCAGAGGATTGCCAGCAGGAGCGCGATCACGGTGACCGGGAGGTTGACCAGGAACGCCGAGCGCCAGCCGGACGCGGCCACCAGCAGGCCGCCGATGGGCGGGCCGACCGCGACGGTGACCGTGCCCGCGATGGACAGGCCGCCGAGCACCCCGCCGGGCGGATCGCTCAGCCCCGCCCCGAGCGCCCGGCGGCGGATGAGCACCATCGCCGCCGGGTACCCGGCCGAAGTGCCGATCCCGATCAGGACCCGCGCGACGGTCAGCGTCGTCAGGCTGGTGCCGAAGCCGCCGACGAGGCCGCCCGCGAGCACCAGCACGATGCCGGTGAGGAACACCCGGCGCGGGCCCAGCTCTTCGGCGAGTTTGCCCGCGGTGGGCTGGGCGACCGAGCTGGCCAGGTAGAGCGCCGACACCAGGACCGCGGTCGCCCCGACCGAGACGCCCATCGCGTGCGAGATCGGCACCAGCGCGGTCGCGATGAGCGAGCTGTTGATCGGGTTCAGGGCCGAGCTGATGTACAGCGGGGTGACGAAGCGCCAGGAGAAGGCCCCGCGCTTCTTGTCATCGCCCGCTTGTCCGGCGATGGCCGGTCCGGTGGTGTCGGAAGAGGTCATCGGCCGGTCAGTCCTCGCGGATCAGTGACTTCAGGTCGGCCGTGGTGATCACGTCCGCCTGGTGTGAAAGGACCTTCTCCAGGACGACGCGGTGGACCTCCGGGTCGGGGTCGGCGGTGGCGTCGGCGAGCACGAAGATCCGGTAGTCCTGGTCGGAGGCGTCGCGGACGGTCGAGAGCACCACCCCGGCGGTCGAGATGCCGCCGACCACGAGGGTGTCGATCGACTCGTCGCCGAGCAGGGTGTGCAGATCGGTGGTGCTGAAGGCGCCGAAGCGGGTCTTGCGGACGACGATGTCCCCCTCGCGCACTTCCAGCGCGGGATCGATTTCGAGTGACGGGTCGCCGTCGGCGAACAGGCGCCCCTGCCTGACGGGGCCGAACGCCTTGTGGTGGTGGGGCATCGCGTCGTAGTCCTCCGGCGCGAACGCCACCCGCACGAACACGGCCTTGACGTCGTGCTCGCGCGCCCAGTCCAGCGCGGTCTTGGCGCTCTCCAGCACGGCGGCCGGCTCGGTCAGGTGGCTCAGGATCGCGGGCTGGAAATCCATCAGCAGCAACGCGGTCCGCCGCGATTCGATGGCCGGTTCGGTGGTGGGTGTGGTCACGGGACTTGCTCTCCTTTGGCTGCGGGCCGGGACAAGACGGCTGCTTCGGCCGCTCGTAATACACAGGGTAACTGAACAGGTTACCTGTCTAACTGTACAGGTGACCGCCGGGGCCCGGCAGCCGGGATAGAGTCCTCAGCCATGACGGCGCCACTTCCCCGCGACCTCGCTCGCCTGCTCCCGCACGCGATGACCCGGCTGCGGGCGCGGCTGCGGACCGAGTCCGCGCCCGCCGATCGGCGCTGGGCTTGGTCGCAGATCACCACGCTCAGCCGCATCGGCGAGGAAGGGCCCACGACGGTCAGCGCCCTCGCCGCGGCGGAGCACGTCCGTCCTCAATCGATGGCCGAAACGGTGGCCGCCCTCGACCGCGAGGGCCTCGTCGACCGCGGCCCGGACCCCACTGACGGACGCAAGACGCTCATCTCGGTGACCCCCGCGGGCCGCAAACTGCTCTCGGCGATTCCCGCGATCCGCGAGGCCTGGCTCGAAGAGGCCATCGAGAAGCACCTCTCATCCGCCGAGCGCCGGACGCTGGCGAAGGCGGCGCAGATCATGGAGCGCCTCGCCGACGGCTGACTCAGGACTCGTGAGTGTTTAGAACGGTTAGAACCGTTCTAAACACTCACGAGCTCTCTGCTACCCTCGACCGAGCTAACACTTTATGACGTAAAGAGATGGAGCTGGGCATGGTTGAGGCCACCTTGGCCGACGGCAGTGTGCTCGAGATCGAGGTCCACGGTGACGGACCGGTGGTGCTGCTCCCGGTGAACCCGCGACCGGTCGAAGGCGCGCAGGCCGAGGCGATGCGGCAGTGGGGCGCGGACCCGGCGCTCGGGCGGTCGCTGATCGACGGGCTGGCCGGGTTCCGCGTGGCCGCCTTTGATTACGAGGGGCACGTGATGGCGCATCCGCGGCCGGACAGTCTCACGCCGGACGCCGTCGTCGCTGATTTTCTGGCTGTTGCGGATACGGTGCAGGCGCCGCGGTTTGCCTACTACGGTTATTCCTGGCTGGCGTTGGCCGGGTTGCAGCTGGCTCTGCGGACCGACCGGCTCGACGGATTGGCGATGGGTGGCTTCCCGCCGATCGACGGGCCGTACCGGGAAATGCTGGCGGTCACGCGGGCCACCCACGAGATGGCCGTCGCCGGGCCGTCCGGAACTCCCCAGAACGCCGAAAAAGGGGACTGGGACTCCGTCGAAGTCACTATGTCGACCGGCCAGACCCGGCAGTTCGTCACGCTCTACGAGGCCCTGAAAGGCTTCGACGACCACGCGGCCCGGCCGGCCTGCCCGCGGCTGTGCTTCGCGGGCTCGGCCGACCGGATCGAGTACGGCGAACGCTGGGGCGGCGTGACGGTCGACATCGTGGGCCCGTTCGAGAACAGCCGCGCCGAACTGGCCGAACGGGGCTGGACCGTCGAGGTTCTCGACGGGCTCGACCACATGACTGCCATGCAGGCCAAGGCCGTCCTGCCCGTGCTGCGGCCCTGGCTCGAACAGCTCTACTGACGCAGGTAACGCACCTGCCCGGGCTTCGCGGCGTCGAAGTCCGGGCGGCCGGCGAGGTGCTCCGGCACGCCGACCTCCCACCACGCGCCGGCTTCCGTCCAGGCCGAAGGCTGCGTCCGCACCACAACCACCGCCGGACGGCTTTCTGCGACGGCGGCGGCGCGGGCTTTCGCGTACGCGCCGCGCACGTCGTCCAGCGACGTCGCGGTGAAGACCGCGCAGCCCAGCGACTCGGCGTGACGCGCGAAGTCCACGCGTGGCGGCGAAGCGTGCGAAGTGCGGCAGTCGGCGTAGAAGTTGTTGAACGGCTTCCCGCCCTGTCCCTGCTGAAGCCGCGCGATGACCGCGTAGCCGTCGTTGTCGCAGACGACCGCGACGAGCGGGTGGCCCGCGAAGGCGGCGGAGAACAGGTCCGAGTTCAGCATCAGGTACGAGCCGTCGCCCAGGAGCGTGGTCACCAGGCCCTCGGTGTGCGCGATCGCCGCGCCCCACGCGCCGGACAGCTCGTAACCCATGCAGGAGAAGCCGTACTCGACGTCCATGCTCACCTCGCCGGAGCCGCGCCAGCCGCCGATCAGCTCACCGGGCAGGCCGCCCGACGCGGTCATCACGTAGTCGCGCGGCTCCGACAGGTCGTTCACCACCCCGACGACCTGCGCGTAGCTGGGGATCTCCGACGGCGCGGCACGCAGCGAGTCGATGTGGGCGTCCCAGCGGGCCCGCTCCTCGGCCGCCCGCGCCGTCCACTGTGGATCGACGCGCCAGCTCTCCAGCTGCGCGCTGAGGTCGGCAAGTCCGGCGTCCGCATCGCCCACCACGGCGAGCGCGCCGTGCTTGACCGCGTCGAACCGGGCCGCGTTCAGCGTGACCAGCCGGACGTCGGGGGAGAACACGGTCCACGACGCCGTGGTGAAGTCCTGCAGCCGGGTCCCGACCGCCAGCACCACGTCGGCCGCCGCGGCCATGACGTTCGCCGAGGTCGAGCCGGTGATGCCCAGCGGACCGGCGTGCAGCTCGTGGGTGTGCGGCACCAGCGTCCGGCCCGCCGTGGTCTCCGTGACCGGAATCCCGTGCCGCTGCGCGAAATCCAGCGCGCGGCGGCCGGCGCCCGAATAGCGGACGCCGCCGCCCAGCACCAGCAGCGGACGGCGGGCCGAGCGCAGGGCGGCGGCCGCCTCGGTCAGCGCGCGGCGGTCCGGCCGCGGGCGCGGCAGCCGGTGCGTGACCGGCTCGAACAGTGCCTCGGGGAAGTCGTAGGTCTCGGCCTGGACGTCCTGCGGCAGCGCCAGCGTGACCGGCCCGGCGTCCGCGGGATCGGTGAGCACCCGCGCGACCTGCGGCAGCGTCGCCAGCAGCTGCTCGGGCCGGGTGATCCGGTCGAAGTAGCGGCTGACCGCGCGGAAGGCGTCGTTGACCGTGGCTGTGCCGTCGTGGAAGGGCTCCACTTGCTGGAGCACCGGGTCCGGCGCGCGGCTGACGAACGTGTCGCCCGGCAGCAGCAGCACCGGCAGCCGGTTCGCGTGCGCGACCCCCGCCGCGGTCACCATGTTCAGCGCGCCCGGCCCGATCGACGACGTCACCACGCCGACCTGCCGACGCTGTGTCGCCTTCGCATAGCCGACGGCCGCGAGCGCCATGCCCTGCTCGGTGTGCCCGCGCCAGACCGGAATCCGGTCGCGTTGCTCTTCCAAGGCGGTGCCGAGGCCGAGCACGTTGCCGTGCCCGAAGATCGCGAACACCCCGGGGAACAGCGGGACCTCGCGCCCGTCCAGGGTTTCCGAGCGCTGCGCGAGCAGCCAGCGCACCAATGCCTGTGCCGTGGTGAGCCTCAGTGTCTTGCGGGGGCCGAGCCCCCGCGCCCCCGCCGGGAGCTCTGCCCCCGGACCCCATGAAGAATTCATGAGACCCGCCCTTCATAACTGGTGACCGGGCACCGCGGGTCCAGGTAACTGTCCGGCCAGGTGTCGCGGACCCAGCCGTGCGCCGGGTCGTCGCAGAACGCCATGGACCGCTCCTCGGCCGGGCCGGCCAGCACGTTCAGGTAATACATCGGGTAACCCGGCGCCGCGACGCAGGGGCCGTGATATCCGCGCGGGATCAGGAAAACGTCGCCGTCGCGCACCGCCACGTCCTCGTTCAGCTCGCCATCCGCGGTGTACGTGCGGTGCAGGCCGAAGCCCTCGCGTGAAGGCGTGACGCCGTCCCGCCCGGCGATGCGGAAGTAATAGACCTCTTCGTTGACGACCTCGCAGTCCGAGGCCTCGTCGTGTTTGTGCGGCGGGTACGAGGACCAGTTGCCGCCGGGGGTGATCAGCTCGCACGCGTTCAGCTTGTCCGCGTGGTCCCACACCCCGGGCGTGCCGAAATTGGTCACCTGCCGAGTCGCCGGCCCGGCGCCGCGCACCTCCACCGGCACGTCCTCGGCCGGGCCGTACTTCGGCTCCAGCCGGCGGGTGCACCGGGCCATCGGCAGCGCGACCTCGGCGCCGGTGGTCGAGGTGAGCACGACCTCGGCGTCACGCGGCACGTAGACGAAGTCCGTGACCCGGCTGAACACCGACTCGCGGCCGTCCAGCTCGAACTCCTCGCCGTCGACGCGGACCGAGAGCGAGCCGGACAGCGGCAGCACGAACGCCTCGAACTCGCCGGTCTCCACCACCCGCGGCAGCCGGGTGCCGACCTTGAGCACCTGCAGGCCGGTGTACGCCCAGCCCGCCGCTTCCGGGGTCAGCCGGACCGGGTCGACGCCGTCGGTCAGTGTCCCGAGTGGACGGTGCAGCTGGCTCACTTCGCGGCCTCCAGGGTCTTCGCGGCGGCTTCCACGGCGGCGCCGACGTCACCGTCCGGCGGGTACAGCAGGCTCCGGCCCACCACCAGCCCGCGCACCACCTCGTGGCGCAGGGTGCGGCCCCACGACACCAGGTCGGCGGCGGGGTCGCCGCTCGGCACCCCGCCCAGGATCACCACCGGCAGCGTGGTGGCGCCCAGCACGGCGGCGTCCTCAGTGGACGGGAGCTTCAGCCAGGTGTGCGCGGACGAGACACCGATGCCGGACGCCACAGTGACGGCCCGCGCCAGCGACGTCGCGTCCTTCTGCAGCACCAGCCGCCCGTCTTCACGCGTGTACGGCAGCGGCTCGACCATGGCCATCATGCCGAACGCGGCCAGTTCGGTGACCGCGTCCGCGCAGGCCTGGAGGGTCGGCACCGTGCCGGCGTCGGAGTCGACCAGGCGCAGCAGCATCTTGCCGCCGTCGAGCCGGGAGTCGACCAGCGAGGACGCGTGGTAGCCGGTGAACCGGTCGTCGATCTCCCAGTCGGCGCCGGCCAGCCCGCCGCGGTTCATCGAGCCGATCACGACCTTGTCGTGCAGCGCGTCGAGCAGCAGCAGCTCCTCGACCACGTCGGGGGTGCCGAGCAGGCCGTCCACGGCCGGGTTCGCCAGCGCCACCAGCAATCGCTCCAGCAGCGAGCGGCGGTCGGCCATCGCCAGCGGGTCGCCGCCGACGCCGAGCGCGCCGCGGGCTGGGTGGTCCGCCGCCACCAGGAACAGCGTTCCCTTGTCCGACAACAGGTTCTCGCGCCGTCGTCGCGAGGCGTACGCGCGCCGTACCGCGCCCGGGTCGGTCGCCCGCACCCGCAGCAGCTCGCTCCAGCGCGCGTCGGTCAGCAGGGGCGTCACAGCATCTCCTCGATTTCGGCGGCGGTGGGCATGGCGTCGGCGCAGGCCAGCCGCGAGGCGACCAGAGCGCCCGCCGCGTTCGCGTACTCCGCGATGCGCACCGGGTCCCAGCCGGACAGCAGCCCGTGCACCAGCGCGCCGCCGAAGCCGTCGCCGGCCCCGAGGCCGCAGACCACCTCGACCCGTTGCGGCGGCACGGTCCAGCGGCCCTCGGGGGTGGCGACCAGCACGCCGTCGGCCCCCTTCTTGATCACGGCGAGCCGCAGGCCGCGCGCGAGCATCCGGTCCGCCGCCTCGTCCGGCTCGGCGGTGCCGACGGCGACCTCTGCCTCGGCCCGGTTGCCGACCGCGACGGTCACGTGGTCCAGCATCCAGCCGATCTCCGCCCGCGCCGTGGCGGCGTCCGGCCAGAACATCGGCCGGTAGTCCAGGTCCAGCACGGTGTGCTCGCGCCGTCCGCGGGCTTCCAGCATCTTGCGTTGGGTGGCCCGCGCCGGTTCGGTGGAGACGCCGGTGCCGGTCACCCAAAGCAAAGGCACCGAACGCACGACGTCCCACGGCACGTCCGCCTCGGTCAGCGTGAGGTCGGGCGCGATGGGGGAGCGGTAGAACAGCAGCGGCGGGTCGGCGGGCGGGTTCAGCTCGCAGAACACCACCGGCGTCTGGAGCTCCGGCGAGGTGCCGACGTGCTCCGGCGTGACGCCGAACCCGCTCAGCGCCTGGCGCACGTAGTCGCCGAACCCGTCCGGGCCGACTTTCGTCAGCACGCCGGTGCGGCGCCCGAGCCGCGCGGCGGCGACCGCGACGTTGGTCGCGGTCCCGCCGAGCGACTTGGCGAAGGTGGCCACCTCGGCCAGCGGCACGCCGCTCTGCTCGGGGTAGAGGTCCACCCCGACCCGGCCGACGGTCAGTGCTTCGATCGTCGTCTTGGTGCTCATGCTCTCCTCGATCGTCACAGCCACCTCCGCGGGACCACCTGCGTCAGGGCGTCTCCGCGGCCCGCAGCTCGTGTTCCAGCGCTTCCAGTTCGGCGCCGCCCGCCATCTGCCGGGTCAGCTCGCCGATGTCGATCTCCGGCTTCTCGTACGAGCCGAGCGCCGCGCCCCGCTTGAGCAGCAGGAACCGGTCCGCGACCGGGTACGCGTGGTGCGGGTTGTGCGTGATGAGCACAACGCCGAGCCCGCGGTCACGGGCCTGCGCGACGTACTTGAGCACCACCCCGGCCTGCTTCACGCCGAGCGCGGCAGTCGGCTCGTCGAGGATCAGCACCTTGGCGCCGAAGTGGACCGCCCGCGCGATCGCGACGCATTGCCGCTCACCACCCGAGAGCGTGCCCACCGGCTGTTCGACGTCACGAAGGTCGATGCCCATGTCGGCCAACGCCTTCTTGGTGGTCTCCCGGCCCTTCTTCCGGTCCAGCGCACGGAACGGGCCGAAGCCGACCGTGGGCTCGGAGCCGAGGAAGAAGTTGCGCCACACGCTCATCAGCGGCACCACCGCGAGGTCCTGGTACACCGTGGCGATGCCGCGGTCCAGCGCCTCGCGCGGCGAGGTGAACCGCACCGGCTCGCCTTCCACCAGGAACTCGCCGCGGTCGTGCTGGTGCACCCCGGCCAGGATCTTGATCAGCGTGGACTTCCCGGCGCCGTTGTCGCCGAGCACGCAGGTGACCTCGCCCGCGTTGACCACAGTGGACACATCGCGCAGCGCCACCACGCTGCCGTACATCTTGCCGATGTCCTTGACTTCGATCAGCGCGTTCATCGCCGGACCCTTTCCGCGCGTCGCCGGAAGGCGTTGTTGACCAGGACCGCGGCCAGCAGCATGATGCCGAGGAACAGCATGAACCAGTCGCTGTCCCAGCCGGCGAACACGATGCCCTGGCGCGCCATGCCGAAGATCAGCGCGCCGATCGCCGCGCCCACGGCCGAGCCGAAGCCGCCGGTGAGCAGGCAGCCGCCGATCACCGCCGCGATGATGTACTGGAACTCCAGCCCGATGCCCTGGTTCGCCTGCACGGTGGCGAACCGCAGGATGTTGATCGAGCCGACCAGCCACGCCGCGAGCGCCGTGCCCATGAACAGCAGGATCTTCGTGCGCACCACCGGCACGCCGACCGCGCGGGAGCTGGGCGAGGAGCCGCCGACCGCGAAGATCCAGTTGCCGAAACGCGTGCGCACCAGCAGCCATGAAGCCACCGCGGCGACGCCGATCCACCACACGATGGAGATCTGGAACGGCGTGCCCCCGATGTCCACCGTGGAGGCGAACACGAACCCGGCCGAGGCGTAACCGTCGGTCGAGCGCATGCCGGACACCTGCACGGTGCCGGTCACCAGCCGCGTGACGCCCAGGTTCAACCCCTGCAACGCGAGGAACGTGCCGAGCGTGACGATGAAACTGGGCAGCCCGGTTTTCATCACCAGCCAGCCGTTGAACGCGCCGACCGCCAGCGCGAACACCAGCGAGACCAGCAGCGCCAGCCAGACGTTCCAGCCCGCTTCGGTGGCGAGGATCGCCGTGACCAGCGAGGTCGACGCCGTCATCACGCCCGCGGACAGGTCGAACTCGCCGCCGACCATCAGCAGCGAGACGGCGACGGCCATGATGCCGAGCGTCGCCGCGTCGTCGAGCCAGGTCGCGGCGCCGCTGGCGCTGAAGAACTTGTCCGTGACAAAGGTGAAGAACAGGAATACGACAATGGCGCCGAGCAGCGAGCCGATCTCCGGCCGGACGATCAGCCGGTCGCGCAGCCGCGGTTTCACGAACCGCTCGTCGAGCGTGGTGGTGGTCATCGGGTGCCCCTTTGCACGTACTGGCCGACCTTGTCCACTGTGGATTTGTCGACCAGGTCGGGGCCGGTGAGCACCGGCTTGCCGCCGCCGACGACGTTCGCGTTGTCCCGGTAGAGCTTCAGGAACATCACCGGCAGGTAGCCCTGCTCGTACTGCTGCTGGTCGACGGCGAAGAGCACGTCGCCGGTCTTGATCGCGGCCACCACGTCGGAGTTCAGGTCGAACGTGCCGACCTGCGCCTTCGAGCCCACGGTCTTGATCGCGCTCACCGCGCGCGCCGCCACTTGCGAGCTCAGCGTGAGCACCGCGTCGATCGACGGGTCGGTCTGCACCGCGCCGCGGATGCGCGACTCGGCGTCGGTGGGGTTGGTGATGTCCACCTGCAGCGTCTGCACGGCGCCGCCGAACCCGGCCTTCGCACCGTCGCAGCGCTGCGCCTGGCCGACGTTGCCGGCCTCGTGCACGACGCAGAGCAGCTTCTTCTTGCCCAGGTCCTTGAACCTCTTCCCGGCCTCCTGCCCGGCGATCGTCTCGTTCTGGCCCACGTGGGTCAGCGCGCCGAACGCCGCGCTCTTGTCCTCGCCGGAGTTGATGGTGATCACCGGGATGCCCGCGTGCACCGCCGCCTCGATCGAGGGCTGGAGCGCCTCCGGGTTCGCCATCGACACCACCAGGCCGCCGATCTGCTGGGCGACGGCATTGTCGATCAGCTTGGCCTGGGCACCCGGGTCGCCGTCGGAGTTGTACTCGACCTGCACGCCCAGGTCCTTGCCGGCTTGCTCGGCGCCGTTTTTCACCACGTTCCAGAACGCGTCGCCCGCGGTGCCGTGCGTGATCACCGCAACCTTGAGCGGGCCGCTGCTCTCCACCGGAGCGCCGGTGGGCGGGGCCTTTTCTTCGGCGGCCGGGCCGGTGCACGCGGACAGCAGCAGCAACCCGGCCACGGCGGCCAGGCCGGCTTTGACCCGGCCGATCCCGGGCCGGCGCGGCCGGCCGCGCTTCAAGCGATGGGACATCGTCGTCTCTCCTCGCTTCTTCCTTCGGTACGCGTCAGCCGAGCCGGCTGACGATTTCGCCGAGGTGGGCGAGGCTGGCCGCCACGTCCCGCTTCGGCAGGTCCACCGGGCTGCGCTCGTCCAGCGCGGTGTCCTGCTCGAGGACGTACCAGCCGTCGTAGCCCGCTTCGTGCACGAAGCGAACCATGGCTTCGATGTCCACGTCACCCTCTCCGAGCGGGACGTACAGGCCCTGGCCCACCGCCTCGGCGTACGGGACCTTCCCGGCGCGGACGGCCTCGGCCAGCTCGCCGCGCACGTCCTTCAGGTGCAGGTGCCCGACGCGGTCCGGGAACTTCCTGGCCAGCTCCACCGGGTCCGTGCCGCCGATCAGCAGGTGGCCGGTGTCCAGGCACAGCGGCAGGTCGGAGTCGGCGAGGAACCGCTCGACCTCGGCCTGGCTCTCGGCGTGGGTGCCGACGTGCGGGTGCAGCACGGTGGTGAGCCCGTGCGCCGCCGCCACGTCCCGGATCTTCGCCGCGGTGCTGATCAATGTGGACCATTCGGCTTCGCTGAGCGCGGGCCGTTCGTCGTAGCCTTCGAGCCCGGTCGCCGCCGCGAGCACCAGCACTTCGGCGCCACACGCGGCGAACAGCGCGGCGGAGTCCTCGGCCTCGGCGAGCGCGGCTTCGGGATTCTCGTGCAGCACCACGGCGAGGAAGCCGCCGATCAGCCGGAGTCCGTGGCTGCCCAGCAGGGTTTTCAGTTCGACGGGGTCGCGTGGCAGATATCCGGGCGGGCCCAGCTCCGTGGCGGTGACCCCCAGCTCGGCCATCTCGCCCAGCACGGTCGGCGCGTCGAGCACCCGGCCCCAGCCGGGCACTTCGCACACGCCCCAGGAGATCGGCGCGGCGGCGATGCGGATGCTCGGCTTCGCGGTCATGGATCCCTCTCGGTGAGTCGGCTGCTCTGTGGTTGAACGGCTCTGTGGTTGGCAGCGCTGCGATTCGGCAGCCCGGTGATGCGCCCGGACGGCCCTTCGGCACGGCGCCCGGCGGGGTGGCGTTGGAGCGCTCTATTGATTGGAGCGCTCTAATAATGTAACGTCCGGCACAGCGAAGTCAAGGCCGGATGCCGGCTCCCATCCCAGGCTCGGAGGTCCGCGAATGGTGAGGCCCACCATGGAGGACGTCGCCGCGCGGGCGGGCGTTTCCCGGGCGCTGGTGTCCTTGGTGATGCGTAATTCGCCGAAGGTTTCGGCGATCCGCCGTCAGGCCGTGCTGGCCGCGGCCGACGAGCTGGGCTACTCGCCGCACGTGATGGCCCGCTCGCTGGCCAGCCGCACGTCCACTGTGCTCGGTGTGATGGTGAGCGACCTGCGAAACGCCTTCTTCGCCGACGTTGTTGAGGGGCTCGACGCGGCGGCGCAGACGGCCGGGTTCGACCTGATCCTCAACACCGGCGGGCGGATTCCGGCACGGGAGAGCGCGGCGTTGCGGAGCCTGCTTTCCTTTCGCCCGGCCGGAATCGTGCTGCTCTCGCCGGTGGTGCCGACGGCCGCCCTCGAAGCGGCCGGGCTCCAGTGCCCGACCGTGCTGGTGTCCCGGACCTCGCGGGTGTCCGGCGTCGACACGGTCAACGACGACGGCGAGGTCGGCTCCCGGCTGGCCGTCGACCACCTGGTGAGCCTCGGCCACCGGCGGATCGCGCACCTCGCCGGCGGTCTGGCGGTCAGCACGGCCGCCGCGCGCCGGCGTGGGTACCAGGCCGCGATGCTCGAGCACGGGCTGGAGCCGATCGTGGTGCGCAGTGAGCACACCGACACCGCCGGGGAGAAGGCCGTGCGGGAGCTGCTGTCCACCTACGACCGGGCGGACTTGCCGACCGGATTGTTGGCGGGCAACGACTTCAACGCCGTCGGCGCGATCTCGGCGCTGGAGGAGAACGGCCTGCGCGTGCCCGGCGACGTCTCCGTGGTCGGCTACGACAACACGTCGCTGGCCAGCCTCCGGCACATCTCACTGACCACTGTGGACCAGCCGCGCACCGAAATGGGCCGGCTGGCCCTCGAAACCCTGCTGGAGCGGGTGCGCGGCGAGCGCGCCAAATCGGTCCGGCACCTGCTGCAGCCCTCCCTGGTGGTCCGCTCGACCACCGCGCGCCGCTAGATCCGTTCCAGGAGTGGAGAACCCCGTGACCGAACTCGTCCAGCACTGGATCGACGGCGTCCGTGCCCCCGGCGTCTCGAGCCGCCGCGGCGACGTCTTCCAGCCCGCGACCGGCGAGGTGGCCCGTCAGGTGGTGCTCGCCGGGCAGTCCGATGTGGACGCCGCGGTCGCGTCGGCGGTGAAGGCCTCGCGTGACTGGGCCGACAGCTCGCTTTCGCAGCGCGCGAAGGTCATGTTCGCGTTCCGCCAGCTCGTGGTGGACCACCGGGACGAGCTGGCCGGGTTGATCACCGCCGAGCACGGCAAGGTGCTCTCCGACGCCGCCGGCGAGGTCCAGCGCGGCCTCGAGGTGGTGGAGTTCGCCTGCGGCATCGCGCAGGTGCTCAAGGGCGAGCGCTCCGAGCAGGTCTCCCGCGGCATCGACGCGTATTCGCTGCGGCAGCCGCTCGGCGTGGTCGCCGGCATCACCCCGTTCAACTTCCCGGTGATGGTGCCGATGTGGATGTTCCCGGTCGCCATCGCCTGCGGGAACACCTTTGTGCTCAAGCCTTCCGACCGCGACCCGTCGGCTTCGGTGCGGCTGGCGGAGCTGTTCGCCGAGGCCGGCCTGCCGCCGGGCGTGCTCAACGTCGTCCAGGGCGACGCCGAGGCGGTGAACGCGCTGCTCACGCACCCGGACGTCGCGGGCGTCTCGTTTGTCGGGTCCACCCCGATCGCGCGGCACGTCTACGAAACGGCGACGGCCGCGGGCAAGCGGGTGCAGGCGCTCGGCGGCGCCAAGAACCACATGGTCGTGCTGCCGGACGCGGACCTCGACGGCGCGGCCGACGCCGCCGTGTCCGCCGGTTACGGCAGCGCGGGCGAACGCTGCATGGCCATCTCCGTGGTCGTCGCGGTCGGCGAGACGGGCGATGCGCTGGTCGAGGCCATCGCCGAGCGCACCCGCCAGCTCAAGACCGGCCCGGGCACCGACGAGGCCTCGCAGATGGGCCCGGTCGTCACCGCGGCCGCGCGGGACCGCGTTGTGTCCTATGTAGACGCTGGGGAGGCGGCTGGCGCGAAGCTGGTCGTCGACGGCCGTGGCTGCGCACCCGATGGGCACAGCGACGGTTTCTGGGTCGGCCCCACGCTGTTCGACCACGTGACGCCCGAGATGAGCGTGTACACCGACGAGATCTTCGGCCCGGTGCTCGCCGTGGTGCGGGCGGATTCGTTCGAAGCCGCGCTGGAACTCGTCAACGCCAACCCGTACGGCAACGGCACCGCCATCTTCACCGCCGACGGGCTGGCCGCGCGCGAGTTCGAGCGCCGCGTGACGGTCGGCATGGTCGGCATCAACGTGCCCATCCCGGTCCCGATGGCCTACTACTCCTTCGGCGGCTGGAAGGACTCCCTCTTCGGCGACACCCACGTGCACGGGGCCGAGGGCGTCCGCTTCTACACCAGGGCCAAGGCCGTGACGTCGCGCTGGCCGCGCCAGGCCCACGGCGTCGACCTCGGCTTCCCGACCCACGGCTAGCTCACTGCTTCACCCACGTACCAGCAAGAGGAGTTCAACGATGAGGTTGGGACTGGCCGGGACCGGCCGGATCGGCACCGCGCACGCCGAGACGCTCAAGGGGTTCGAAGACGTCTCTTCGCTGATCGTCGCCGACGTCGACACGGCGCGGGCGCGGGCCACGGCGGCCAAACTCGGCGTCGAGGCCGCGGACGACATCGACGCGCTGTTCGGCGCCGGGCTCGACGGGCTGGTGGTCACCGCGGCCACGGACGCGCACCCGGGCCTGATCATCCAGGCCGTGGACGCGGGCATCCCGGTCTTCTGCGAAAAGCCGGTGGCCGCGGACATCCCCGGCACGCTCGCCGTGCTCGACCGGATCGAGGGCTCGGACGTGCCGGTGCAGATCGGCTTCCAGCGCCGGTTCGACGCCGGCTACCAGGCCGCGCGCGCGGCCGTGGCGGGCGGCGAACTCGGCTGGCTGCACACGGTGCGGGCCACGACGCTGGACCCGGCGCCGCCGCCCGCGGAGTACGTGGCCCATTCCGGCGGCCTGTTCCGCGACTGCGGCGTGCACGACTTCGACATCATCCGCTGGGTCACCGGCCGCGAGGTCGAAGAGGTGTACGCGCTGGGCGCCAACCGCGGCGAGGCCTTCTTCGCCGAAGCGGGCGACGTCGACACCGCCGCCGCGACGCTGACCCTGGACGACGGCACCCTCGCCACCGTCTCCCTCACCCGCTACAACGGCGCGGGTTACGACGTGCGCTTCGAGGCCCTCGGCTCGACCGCGAACGTGGTGGTGGGCTTGGACGACCGCGCGCCGCTCCGCTCGGTCGAGCCCGGCTTCGCGCCGTTGCCCGGACCGGCGTACCCCGGCTTCATGGAGCGGTTCCGACCTGCGTATACCGCGGAGCTGAAGGTGTTCCTGGACGTCGCCGCGGGCCGCGTGCCGAGCCCGGCCGGCGGCCGGGACGCGCTGGAAGCCTTCTACATCGCCGAAGCCTGCGAGGTCTCCCGCCGCGAGCGCCGGCCGGTGCGGGTGGCCGAAGTCCGCCGTTGAGGGGCAACGACTTCGTGGTCAGGGCCGCAGCAGTTTGCGGGCCGACCGGGCCACCAGCTCGGCGGCCTTGGGCGGGGGAGTGCGGCCGGCCGTGAGGTAGCGGTGGATCACCGCGCGCGGGACCTCGACCAGTGCCAGCACCACGTCTTCGGCGGAGCAGCCGGTGCTCGACGGAAGGGCCGCGGTGGCGTGTTTCAGCGCGGCCTTCAGCTCGTCTTCGGCGCGGGCGAGTTCGGCGGTCGCCGCGGCCGACCACAGCGCCGGGGAGAAGGCCTGCAGCCCGGCGTCCAGCACGCGGGCCCGCGCGGGATTGGCGCGGCACCAATGCACCACGCTCGCCGCGGCGGCCACAGCGGTGTCGAGCGTCGCCGCTTCGCCGAGCGTGGCGAGGTAGCTGTCCTGAAAGGCGCGCAGGGTGCCGATCCACAGGTCGGCCAGCAGCGCCGGGCGGTCGGCGAAGCGGTGGTAGATCGAGCCGCTCGGCGCGCCCGCGGCCTTCGCCGTCGCCGCCATCGTCACGGCCCGGGCGCCGCCCTCGGCGAACAGCGTGGTGGCCGCGTCGAGGAACTGCTCGGTGCTGTACGCCGGAGGTCTGCCCATGTTGTAGAGACTATGCTCTAATACGTTCTAGAGGAAACCCTCCAGAACGGAGCCTTGAGATGGTCCGCAACGTGCACTCCCGCCGTTTTCCCGCCCCCGTGGCCGAAGCGGAAGCCCTGCTCGACACCCTGGGCACACCGGAGGACCGGCTCTGGCCGGGCGAGGACTGGCCGCCCATCGCGTTCGACCGTCCGCTCGCGCCCGGCCTCACCGCGGGTCACGGCCCGGTGCGCTACGTGGTCGAGTCCTTCGACCGGCGCTCGATCCGGTTCCGGTTCACCCAGCCGCGCGGGATCCGGGGGCACCACGAGTTCCGCGTGGCCGAGACCGGGGACGGCTGCGAGCTGAGCCATGTCCTCGCCGGACAGTCCCACGGGCTGGGCCGGCTGAGCTGGCCGCTGTTCTGGCGGCCGTTGCACGACGCGGTGCTGGAGCAGCTGCTCGACCGCGCCGAACTGGCTCTGACCGGCCACGTCCGCGTGCCGGCGCGCTGGTCGCCGTACGTCCGGCTGGTGCGCGCGGCGCAGTCCGTGGTGGTAAGCGGTATTACCAGGTCGCATTCCCGGGAGCGTCGTGCCAAGCTTCCCGGGTGACCGGACTTTCTGACTTCGAGATCGTCCTGACCCCGCTCGACGAGCCGTCACTGGCCCGGCTGCTCGAGGCCGCGGTCGCCGACGCCGATCCGCACGAGGTGATGCCGCCGGTCGAGGGACCGCCGGGCTGGACCCCCGAGCGGCGTGAGGCGTTCCTGGCCTTCCACCGGCGGCGCTCGCTCGACCCGGACACGGCGATCGAGACCACCTGGCTGATCGAGGTCGACGGCCGGGCGGCGGGGGCCGCGCGCCTGCAACCGGTACACGGCGGGTCGGCCGTCGAAGTGGAGGCCGGGGTGTGGCTCGGCCGCTCGTGCCGCGGCCGCGGCATCGGCAAGCGCGTGGCCGAAGTACTCCTGGAAGCCGCGCGCGACGGCGGCGCAGCCCGGTTCATCGCCTCGACCACAGTGGACAACGCGGCCGCGCGCCGGCTGCTCAGCGGCACCGGTGCCGACCTCGACGTGCACGGCGGGGAAGTAGACGCCCGCCTGGAGTTGTGACCAGGCCGGGAGAAGCAGGACGGCCCGCCCTCACGAGGAAGGAGGGCGGGCCGTTCTCTTGTTGTCGATCGGGCCGCGGCTCGACCTTGTGCCCTGAAGGCCACCATGAGGGCATCTACGTCCCTCATGGTGGCCTTCAGAGCATGTCGTAGCAGTGGGGGACTGCTCAGCCGAGTTGCAGCTCGGGTGAGTAGATGTCCAGCCAGTGGTACAGGTCGAGCATCCGGTCCAGGCCGCCGCGCTCGGTCATCGCCATCGTCGCCGGGTCCACTTGGGACACACGCTGCGCCCACTCGCGGTCGACCAGGTCGAAGACCCGGCTGTTGGGCTCCGCCAGCACTTCCTTGACCTGCTGCTGCAGCGCGGCGGCGTAGCCCGGGTCCTGAGTGGACGGATACGGGCTCTTCACGCGGTCGCGCACGGAGTCCGGCAGCACGTGCTTGGTGGCGTGGCGCAGCAGGCTCTTCTCGCGGCCGTCGAAGGTCTTGAGCGACCACGGCGTGTTGTAGACGTACTCGACCAGCCGGTGGTCGCAGAACGGCACGCGCACCTCCAGCCCCACGGCCATCGACGCGCGGTCCTTGCGGTCGAGCAGGGCCCGGACGAACCGGGTCAGGTGGAGGTTGCAGACCGTGCGCATCCGGGCTTCGCGCGCGGACTCGCCGTCGAGGTGCTCGACGGCGGCGACCGCGGTGCGGTACTCGTCGGCCACGTAGGCGTCGACGTTCAGCGCGGTGGAGAACTCGTCGGTGAGCAGCGAGCCGCGGCCTTCGGTCATGCTGCTGCGGAAAGCCAGCCAGGGGAAGGTGTCCGCGTTCACCGCCTGCTCGTCGTGGAACCAGCGGTAGCCGCCGAACACCTCGTCGGCCGACTCCCCGGACAGCGCCACCGTCGACTCGCCGCGGATCGCCTTGAACAGCAGGTACAGCGAGGTGTCCATGTCGCCCATCCCGGCCGGGATGTCGCGGGCGGTGATCACCTTGCGGCGCACCGACGGGTCGCTCAGCTCGGCCGGGTTCAGCATCACGTCCTTGTGCGCCGAGCCGACCAGGTTCGCGACGTCGCGGATGAACGGCGAGTCCGCGGTGTCGCGCATCTCGTCCGGCTTGAAGTTCTCCTCCTGGCCGAAGAAGTCGACGGAGAACGTCCGCAGCTGCTCGCCCTGCTCGGCCAGCCGCGCGGCGGCGAGCCCGGTCACGGCGCTGGAGTCGAGGCCGCCCGAGAGCAGTACGCAGCGCGGCACGTCGGCGATCAGCTGGCGGTGGACGATGTCGGTCATCAGCTCCCGCACGCGGGCGACCGTGGTCTCCTGGTCGTCGGTGTGCTGCTTCGCGTCGAGCTTCCAGTACGTGCGGGTGCGGATGCCCTCGCGCGAGACGGTGACGATCGTGCCCGGCTCGACCTCGCTCATGTCCTTCCACAGCGACCAGCCCGGGCGCTTGGTGAAGGTGAACAGCTCGCGGAAGCCGTCGGTGTCGACCACGCGCTTGGCCAGCGGGTTGGCCAGGATGGCCTTCGGCTCGGAGCCGAACAGCACGCCGTCGCGGGTCGGGTAGTAGTAGAAGGGCTTGATCCCCATCCGGTCTCGGATCATCACGAGCTTCTGGTCGCGCTCGTCCCAGATCGCGAACGCGTACATGCCGTTGAGGTGGTCGACCACCTCGTCGCCCCATTGCAGGTAGCCGTGCAGCACGACCTCGGTGTCACTGTCGGTTTCCCAGGTGTGCCCGAGTTTGGTCAGTTCTTCACGAAGTTCGGTGAAGTTGTACGCCTCCCCGCTGTAGACCATCGCGATCTCCCCGCGCGGGGTGCGCAGGCTCATGGGCTGGCGCCCGCCCGGCAGGTCGATGATGGCGAGCCGGCGGTGCCCGAGGATCACGTTGCGGCGCACCCAGGTGCCCCGGTCGTCCGGGCCGCGGCAGGCCATGGTCTCGGTCATCGCGTCGGCGACTTCCTGCCGTTGTGTCAGATCAGCTTCGTAGGAAACCCAGCCGGCGATTCCGCACATCTGGTTGCCTCCATATTTGCTTAGCCAGTACAACTATCTGAAACACAGGTGTAACACGGCTGGAACATCTTGTCTGCCCGAATTGCACGCTCTGTCGCCGTTCCACTACCTGCTGTGGCGTGTGTCACTAAGCAACTACACGTAGTCACAGGCGGGTTTTCCCGAACGGCGCAAGGCCCGGCGGTGGTGGGGGTCACCCGCCGTCAAGAACGCGTAAACGGCCGTATGGGCGGCGTCAAGGAGCCGTCAGCCACAGCCCGCCGGCCTGGGCCGGGACCGCACAGTGACGGCACGTCCGCCGGTCACCCGACTCGGGTGACCTGTCTTGAGAGGTGCCTAGTGGCCGACTTGCTGTACGCCGTCTTGCTGATCGGCGTGTTCGTGGTGCTGGCTTTGACGCTGCGCGGACTGGAGAAGCTGTGAACGGCGTCTCGGCTGCGGCCAACATCGTCGGCGGTCTGCTGGCGCTGGGCCTGATCGTCTACCTGTTCATCGCGCTCGTGAGGCCGGAGAAGTTCTGATGCGTCCCGACATGCTTTTTCCCGTGGAGGGACCGAAAAATGAGTGACACTGCGGCCGGCCTGATCCAGGTCGGCCTCCTGCTGGTCGCGCTGGCGGTGGTCTACAAACCACTCGGCGACTACATGGCCCGCGTCTTCTCGGCCGAGAAGCACTCGCGGTTCGAGAAGGGCTTCTACAAGGTGGTCCGGGTCGACCCGGCTTCCGAGCAGCGATGGCCCACCTACGCCGCCGGCGTCCTCGGCATCTCGCTGGCCTCGATCGTCCTGCTGTACCTGCTCCAGCGGCTGCAACCGTTGCTGCCATGGAATTTCGGGCGCGGCTCGGTCTCGCCGGGCGTCGCGTTCAACACCGCGGTGAGCTTCGTGACCAACACGAACTGGCAGTCCTACGTCCCCGAGACGGCCATGGGCCACTTCGTGCAGATGGCCGGGCTGACGGTGCAGAACTTCCTCTCCGCGGGCGTCGGCCTGGCCGTCGCGATCGCGGTGACCCGCGGGTTCATCCGCTCGCGCACCGACCGGCTGGGCAACTTCTGGGTGGACCTGACCCGCGGCACCATCCGGATCCTGCTGCCGATGGCGTTCGTCTTCGCCATCGTGCTGATGGCGCTGGGCGTCATCCAGAGCCTGCACTCCGGCGTCGCCGTGACGAACCCGGACGGCAGCCAGAGCACCATCGCGCTGGCCCCGGCGGCGAGCCAGGAGGCCATCAAGGAACTCGGCACCAACGGCGGCGGCATCCTCAACGCCAACTCCGCGCACCCGTTCGAGAACCCCAGCGTGTGGTCGAACCTGGTGGAGCTGTTCCTGATCCTGGCCATCCCGGTCAGCCTCACCCGCACGTTCGGCAAGCTGGTCGGCAACAAGAAGCAGGGTTACGTGCTGCTGTCGGTGATGGGCCTGCTGTGGGCGGCCATGGGCGCGGTCACCTGGCTGTCCGAGGCGCTGACGAAGAGCCCCGCCGCGTTGGCCGCGGGTGCGAACATGGAAGGCAAGGAACAGCGCTTCGGCCTGAGCCTGACGTCCATTTTCGCTGATACCACAACAGGAACGTCCACCGGCGCGGTCAATGGCGCCCACGACAGCCTGTCCGGGCTCGGCGGCGGCGGGCCGTTGCTCAACATGCTCTTCGGCGAGATATCGCCGGGCGGCGTCGGCACCGGCCTGTACGGCATCCTCGTGATGGCGATCATCGCGATGTTCCTGGCCGGCCTGATGGTCGGGCGCACCCCGGAGTACCTGGGCAAGAAGCTCGGCAAGCGCGAGGTCACCTGCGCCGCGATCTCGATGCTGGCCATGCCCACCGTCGTGCTGATCGGCTCCGGGATCGCGCTGATGATGCCGGACACCTTGGGAGCTCTCGGAAACAGCGGTGCCCACGGGCTGTCCGAGATCCTCTACGGCTACGCGTCCACCGGCAACAACAACGGCAGCGCGTTCGGCGGGCTGACCGCGACGAGCAACTGGTTCGAGTCGTCGATGGCCGTCTGCATGGCGCTCGGCCGGTTCGTGCCGATCATCGCGGTGCTCTGCCTGGCCGGCTCGCTGGCCTCGCAGAAGAAGGTCCCGGAGACCGCGGGCACGCTGCCCACCACCGGGCCGCTCTTCGGCACGATGCTCACCGGCACCATCGTGCTGGTCGCGGCTCTTACGTTCATCCCGGCGCTCGCGCTCGGGCCCATCGCGGAGGCGTTGGCATGACAGTCACGGAAGAACGGACCCCGTTGGAGGGTCAGCAGCACCACGCGGAGAACGCGGGCCGCGTCGGGGCGGGGGTGTTCAGCCCGCGCCAGCTCTGGACGTCGTTGCCGGACGCGCTGCGCAAGCTGAACCCGAAGCACCAGCTGAAGAACCCGGTCATGTTCGTGGTGTGGGTCGGCTCGGCGCTGACCACCGTCTTCGCGATCACCGACCCGAGTGTGTTCACCATCCTGATCGCGATCTGGCTCTGGTTCACCGTGCTGTTCGCGAACCTGGCCGAGGCGGTCGCCGAGGGCCGGGGCAAGGCGCAGGCCGAGTCGCTGCGGAAGTCCAAAAAGGAGACTGTCGCGCGGCGGCTGACCGAGGACGGCTCCGAGGAGCGCGTGCCCGGTGTGGACCTGCGGATCGGCGACCTGGTGGTGGTCGAGGCCGGCGAGGTCATCCCGGGTGACGGCGACGTGGTCGAGGGCATCGCGACCGTCGACGAGTCCGCCATCACCGGCGAGTCGGCCCCGGTCATCCGCGAGTCGGGCGGTGACCGCTCGGCCGTCACCGGCGGCACCACGGTGCTGTCCGACCGGGTCGTCGTGAAGATCACCACCAAGCCGGGCGAGTCCTTTGTGGACCGCATGATCGCGTTGGTGGAAGGCGCTTCGCGGCAGAAGACGCCGAACGAGATCGCGCTGACGATCCTGCTCGCCACGCTGACCATCATCTTCCTGCTCGCCGTGGTGGCGCTGCAGCCGATGGCGGCGTACTCGGGCAGCGAGCAGTCGGTGGTGGTGCTGACCGCGCTGCTGGTCTGCCTGATCCCCACGACGATCGGCGCGCTGCTGAGCGCGATCGGCATCGCGGGCATGGACCGGCTGGTGCAGCGGAACGTGCTGGCCACCTCCGGGCGCGCGGTGGAGGCCGCGGGCGACGTGTCGACGCTGCTGCTGGACAAGACCGGCACCATCACCTTCGGCAACCGCAAGGCCACCGAGCTGATCCCGGTCGGCGAGTCCACTCAGGACGACCTGGCCCGCGCGGCCCGGCTGTCCAGCCTCGCCGACGGCACGCCCGAGGGCCGCAGCATCGTCGAGCTGATCGCCCGCGACCACGGGCTGCCGGGCCAGGCCGACGAGGACGAGAAGCTGGCCGAGTTCGTGCCGTTCACGGCGCAGACCCGGATGAGCGGCATCGACATCGGCGGGCGCCAGGTCCGCAAGGGCGCCACCGCGGCCGTGCGCCAGTGGGTGCGCGAGCGCGGCGGCGACATGCCCGACGAGACCGAGCGCGTGGTCGACGGCATCAGCCAGCAGGGCGGGACCCCGCTGGTGGTCGCCGAGGCCGACGGCGGGCGGGCGTTCGTGCGCGGCGTGATCCGGCTGTCCGACGTGGTCAAGCCGGGCATGAAGGAGCGGTTCGCCGAACTGCGCACCATGGGCATCAAGACAGTGATGATCACCGGCGACAACCCGCTCACCGCCAAGGCCATCGCCGAGGACGCGGGCGTCGACGACTACCTCGCCGAGGCCAAACCCGAAGACAAGATGGCGCTGATCAAGAAGGAGCAGGAGGGCGGCCGGCTGGTCGCGATGACCGGCGACGGCACGAACGACGCGCCCGCGCTGGCCCAGTCGGACGTCGGCGTCGCGATGAACACCGGCACGTCGGCCGCGAAGGAGGCCGGCAACATGGTCGACCTCGACTCCGACCCGACGAAGCTGATCGAGATCGTGGAGATCGGCAAGCAGCTGCTGATCACCCGCGGCGCGCTGACCACCTTCAGCGTGGCCAACGACCTGGCGAAGTACTTCGCCATCCTGCCCGCGATGTTCACCGGCATCTTCGCCCAGCTGGGCGCGCTGAACATCATGCACCTGGCCACGCCGAAGTCGGCGATCCTGAGCGCGGTCATCTTCAACGCGCTGATCATCGTCGCGCTGATCCCGCTGGCCCTGCGCGGCGTGCGGTACCGGCCGTCGTCGGCGTCCGCGCTGCTGCGGCGCAACCTGCTCATCTACGGCCTCGGCGGCATCGTCAGCCCGTTCCTCGGGATCTGGCTGATCGACCTGCTCGTGCGGCTCATTCCGGGAATCGGGTGAAGAACGTGAACACCATGGTGAAACAGACGTGGGCGGGCCTGCGGGTCCTCATCGCGATGACAGTGCTGCTGGGGCTGATCTACCCGCTCGCGGTGTGGGCGGTCGGGCGGATCCCCGGCCTGGAGTCGAACGCCGAGGGCTCGATCGTCACGCGGAACGGCCAGGCGGTGGGCTCTTCGCTGATCGGGATCGACCCGGTCGCGGCGGACCCGGCGCACGACCCCTGGTTCCACAACCGGCCTTCGGCGCTTTCGAAGGACGCGCTCGGCCCGGCCGACCCGTCGACCTCCGGCGCGTCCAACAAGGGCCCGTACAACGAGGACCTGGTGAAGACGATCACCGAGCGGAAGGACGCGATCGCGAAACGGGAGGGCGTCAGCCCCGCCCAGGTGCCGGCCGACGCGGTGACCGCCTCGGGCTCGGGCCTGGACCCGTCGATCAGCGTGGCGTACGCGGACCTGCAGATCGCCCGCGTCGCCAAGAACACCGGCCTCTCCGAGGACAAGGTGCGCCGGCTGGTCCAGGCGAACACCTCGGGCGACGGGATCGGCGTGCCCGGCGTGAACGTGCTCAAGCTCAACTTGGCCGTGCATTCGGCCGCGCCTGGAGCACACTGACAGCGTGAGCACCGAAACCGGGCCGGAGAAGAAGGGGCCCTCGAAGCCGCGCCGGGGAGAGCTGCGCATCTACCTCGGCGCGGCGCCGGGCGTCGGCAAGACGTTCGCCATGCTGGGCGAGGCGAGGCGGCGGGCCGAGCGCGGCACCGACGTGGTCGTCGGGCTGGTCGAGACCCACGGCCGCAAGAAGACCGCGGACCTGCTCGACGGTCTTGAGGTCGTGCCGCGCCGGACCGTGAACCACCGCGGGCACGAATTCGCCGAGATGGACCTCGAGGCGATCCTGGCGCGCAAGCCCGAGGTCGTGGTCGTCGACGAGCTGGCGCACACCAACGTGCCGGGCGCGCGCCACGAGAAGCGCTGGCAGGACGTCGACGAGCTGCTCGCCCAGGGCATCGACGTGCTGTCCACGGTCAACGTCCAGCACCTGCAGAGCCTCAACGATGTGGTCGAGCGAATCACCGGCGTCGCGCAGCAGGAGACGGTGCCGGACGAGGTGGTGCGCCGGGCCGAGCAGCTGGAGCTGGTCGACATCACCCCGGAGGCGCTGCGGCGCCGGCTCGCGCACGGCAACGTCTACCCGGCCGAGCGGATCGACGCCGCGCTCGGCAACTACTTCCGCCCCGGCAACCTCACCGCGCTGCGTGAGCTGGCCCTGCTGTGGGTCGCCGACCAGGTGGACGTCGCGCTGCAGCGCTACCGCGCCGAGCAGAAGATCACCGACACCTGGGAGGCCCGCGAGCGCGTGGTCGTCTCGGTCACCGGCGGCCCGGAGAGCGAGACGCTGATCCGGCGCGCGAGCCGGATCGCCACGCGCGCGGGCGCGGAGCTGCAGGTCGTGCACGTGCTCAGCGGCGACGGGCTGTCCGGGCGGTCCTCGTTCAAGACCGGCCCGGGTGCCATGGCCCGCTCCCGCACTCTCGCGGACGAGGTCGGCGCCACCTTCCACACCGTCGTCGGCGACGACGTGCCGACCGCGCTGCTCGACTTCGCCCGCGGCGTCAACGCGACGCAGCTGGTGATCGGCACCTCGCGGCGCTCGCGGGTGGCGCGGCTGTTCGACGAGGGCATCGGCGCCGCGGTGGTGCAGCAGTCCGGCTCGATCGACGTGCACATGGTCACCCACTCCTACGCGGGCGGGCGGCTGCGCGCGCGGTTCGGCGCAAGCCCGCTGGCCCCGTCCCGGCTGGTCGTCGGCTGGGTGCTGAGCATCCTGCTGCCACTGATCGCGACCGGGCTCGGCGTGCTGCTGCGTGACGCGGTGGAGTTCTCCACCGACGTGATCCTCTACGTGCTGGCGACGGTGATCGTCGCGCTCGTCGGCGGCCTCGGCCCGGCGCTGCTCGCGGCCGTGTTCGGGGCCGGGCTGCTGAACTTCTTCTTCACGCCCCCGCTGTACACGCTGAACGTGCACAGCCCGCAGAACGTGGTCACGCTCGTCGCGATGATCGTGGTCGCGGTGCTGGTGGCGCTGGTCGTCGCTTCGGCGGCGCGGCGGGGGAGCCAGGCGGCGCGGGCCCGGACGGAGGCGTCGCTGCTCGCGTCGTACGCCCGGACGGTGCTGACCCACGCGGACCCGATCGAGAAGCTGCTGGCGAAAGTGCGGGAGAACTTCGGCCTGACGTCGGTCACGCTGCTGGAGAAGAAGGACGGCGACTGGCAGAAGGTCGCGGTGGCGGGCCAGAACCCGTGCGCCGACCCGGACGAGGCCGATGTGGACATCGCCGTGACCGCGGATGTGCACCTGACGTTGCGCGGCCGGGCGCTGCCGGCGTCGGACCGGCGGGTGCTGGAGGCGGTGGCCGGGCAGGCGCTGCTCGCACTGCGCCAGCAGCGGATGGCGGCCGCGGCGGCCGCCGCCGAGCGCAAGGCCGAGGCGACCGAGCTGCGCACCACGCTGCTGTCGGCCGTCGGGCACGACCTGCGCACGCCGTTGACCTCCATCAAGGCCGCCATTGGCAGCCTGCGCGCACCCGACCTGTCACTGTCCGATGAGGACACCGGCGAGCTGATGGAGGCCATCGAGGAGTCGGCCGACCGGCTGGCCGGGCTGATCGACAACCTGCTGGACTCCTCGCGGCTGGCCACCGGCGCCGTGCGGCCGCACCTGCGCCCGGTGGGCTACGACGAGGTGCTCGCGCACGCGCTGTCCAATGTGGACAACTCACGCGGGGTGAAGGTCGCGGTGGACGCGCGGCTGCCGTCCGTGCTCGCCGACCCCGGCCTGCTGGAACGGGTGATCGCGAACGTGCTCGACAACGCGCTGCGCCACGGTGTCGCCCCCGTCTCGGGCGGCCCCCCGGTCTCGGCCCGGGCGAGCGCGCACTCGGACCAGGTGGAGCTGCGGATCGTCGACCACGGGCGCGGGCTGCGCAAGGGCACGGCGGACTCGGCTTTCGCGCCGTTCCAACGGCTCGGCGGCGACCGGGACTCCGCGCCCGGCGTGGGGCTCGGGCTGTCGGTCGCCAAGGGCTTCACCGAGGCGATGGGCGGCACCATCCGCGCCGAGGACACTCCCGGCGGCGGGCTGACCGTGGTGATCTCGCTGCCCGCTTATACGGGGCAGCACCCGGACAAGGACCTGCTCTTGATCGACCAGGCCGTGGAACAGGAGGCATTGTGAGTACACAATCGCGTCAGCTCGCTCGCAATGCCGACCGGGTGCGGGTGTCCCGCAAGACACAGGAGGCATTGTGAGCCCGGACAGGGCGGCCACCGTGCTGGTGGTTGACGACGAGCCGCAGATCGTGCGCGCGCTGCGGATCAACCTGACCGCCCGCGGCTACAAGGTGATCACCGCGCACGACGGCACCGCCGCGCTCAAGGCCGTCGCCGAGACCAAGCCGGACGTCGTGGTGCTGGACCTGGGCCTGCCGGACCTCGACGGCACCGAGGTGATCGCCGGGCTGCGCGGCTGGACCACGGTGCCGATCATCGTGCTGTCCGCGCGCGGCGACTCGGCCGACAAGGTGCAGGCGCTCGACGCGGGCGCGGACGACTACGTGACCAAGCCCTTCGGCATGGACGAGCTGCTGGCCCGGCTGCGCGCGGCCGTGCGACGGTCGTCCGTCGGCGGCTCGGACGGCGCGGAGGCGGTGGTGGACACCGGCTCGTTCACCATCGACCTGGCGGCGAAGAAGGTCCGCCGGGACGGCCGCGAGGTCCACCTGACCAAAACCGAGTGGGGCGTGCTGGAGCTGCTGGTCCGCAACCGCGGCCGGCTGGTGGCGCAGAAGCAGCTGCTGCACGAGGTGTGGGGACCGTCGTACGAAACGGAATCGCACTACCTGCGCGTGTATCTCGCCCAGTTGCGGCGGAAGCTGGAGCCGGAGCCCTCGCGGCCGCGGCACCTGCTGACCGAGCCCGGCATGGGTTACCGGTTCGAGGTCTAGTGCTGTGACTCGAAAGGGCTCGTGAGTGTTTATGCCGGTTAGAACCGGCATAAACACTCACGAGCCCTGATCTGCTTTCAGCGCGCGGAGTGCGAGGGCGCAGTGTCCGAAGTGGACGAGTTGCCGGAGCTGCTCGGCGGCTCGCCGCTGGTGCTGCCGCCGCCACCGCTGCTGCTACTGCTCGGCGGCTCCGTCGGGGACGTCGGCGGGGACGTCTTGGTCGTCGAGGTCGGCGGAGTCGGGGTGACCGAATGCGTCGAGGGCGGCGGGTCGCTCCGCCCGGTGGTCGTGTCCGTCGGGCCGCCGGCCGGCGGCGGGTTGCCGGGGCCGGGGTTGGCCGGCGGGGTGACGACCGAGGTGGTCGGCACGCCGTTCGCGCCGACGGACACCACCGTGGTCGGGGTGGCGGGCGCGATGGAACCGTTCGGAGTGGACGGTCCCGTCGCCGGGGCGCCCGGGACCGCGCTGCCGGTCACCACCTGCGAGCTGCCGGGCAGGGTGCCCTGGCCGCCGCCGGGGACGCTGCCGCTGTCGGCCGCCGTGCTGCCCGGGCCCGCGAGTTCGGCGACCGCGGCGAAGGCCGTGGCCACGACCAGGCCGCCGACGCCGAGGATGGCGTAGCCGGCGCGGTTCACGCGGCCGCTCGCGCCCTTCGGCGGGGCGACGGAGATTCGGGTGCTCGGATCCGGCCCGTCGGGACGGGACATGCAGGCTCCTTACGGGACGTGACGCTGGAAGTCGTCAATCACTTTCGATCCGGGCGTGCCACCTGTCCGTACGCAGTGGACTCCCTGAACCAACTGGCCCTGGACGCTGACCTCGGCGGGGAGGTTATCACCGGCCATGCCCCATTCGCGCAGCTATCGACCGGAGGCGGTGACTGTCCGCATCCGGCGGCCTCCGGCAGAATGGCCTGGTGAGTGAAAAAGAAACACCCGTCCGGCTGGCGGCCTGGGTGCACGGACAGGTCCAGGGTGTCGGTTTTCGCTGGTGGACCCGGAGCCGCGCGCTGGAACTCGGCCTGATCGGCTTCGCCCGCAACCTGCCCGACGGCCGTGTTGAGGTGGTAGCGGAGGGTATACGAGACCACTGTGAGCGGCTGTTGGCCGCTCTTCGATCGGGGAAATCACCCGGAAGCGTGGATCACGTGGTCGAGCGCTGGGCCGCGGCCAAGGGCGGGCTGACGGGCTTCACCGAGCGCTGACGTTTCCCGCTCAGTGGCACTTCCGGCTCCTCTCCCGGCGGTGCTGAGCGCCCCAATGCGGCGTTGGTTGCTCCAGCCCTGCCCCACCGCCACCCTCAACGGAGGCGCTGCGCGCCCAGCCCTGATTCCACGCACCGAACGCCACATTGGGGCGCATCGGGCCGGGCTGTGAGCGGAGGGGCGGGTGGGGCCAGAGGGGTTGCCGTGGTGCCCGGTTCTGTGCTAGGCGCGCCCGGCCCGGCGGCCTCCCACGGTGACCGCGGGTGCCCAGGTAGCCTGGACCGATTGAAGAGCCAGTACCCGAGGCCAGAGGGGTCCGCACCAAGTGCACCTGAAAAGCTTGACGCTGAAGGGCTTCAAGTCCTTCGCCTCGGCCACGACGCTGCGCTTCGAGCCCGGGATCACCTGCGTGGTCGGGCCGAACGGCTCGGGCAAGTCCAACGTCCTCGACGCGTTGCGCTGGGTCATGGGCACCCAGGGCGCGAAGGACCTGCGCGGCGGCAAGATGGAGGACGTCATCTTCGCCGGCACCGCGGGCCGCGCCCCGCTGGGCCGGGCCGAGGTCACGCTCACCATCGACAACGCCGACGGCGCGCTGCCCATCGAGTACGGCGAGGTCTCCATCACCCGCCGGATGTTCCGCGACGGCGCGAGCGAGTACGAGATCAACGGCGACCGCTGCCGGCTGATGGACGTGCAGGAACTGCTGTCGGACTCCGGCATCGGCCGCGAGATGCACGTCATCGTCGGGCAGGGGCAGCTGGCGGCGATCCTCGAGTCGAAGCCCGAGGAGCGCCGCGCGTTCATCGAAGAGGCCGCGGGCGTCCTGAAACACCGCAAGCGCAAGGAACAGACCCTGCGCAAGCTCGCCAACATGCAGGGCAACCTGGACCGGCTGGGCGACCTCACCACGGAGCTGCGCCGCCAGCTCAAGCCGCTGGGCAAGCAGGCCGAGATCGCGCGCAAGGCGCAGTGGGTCCAGTCGGAGCTGCGGGACTCGCGGCTGCGCTTGTTCGCCGACGACCTGGTCACCCAGCGCGGCTCCATCGCCAGGGAAGAGGCCGACGAGCGCACCGCCCGTCAGCGCCGGGCCGAGGTCGAGCAGGCGCTGGAAGTCGTCGCCGCGGAGGAAACCGAGCTGGAGGCCTCGCTCGCCGAGGACGCGCCGAAGCTGCAGACCGCGCAGGAGACCTGGTACCGGCTTTCCGCGCTGGCCGAGCGCCTGCGCGGCACCGTGCGGCTGGCCGTCGAACGCCAGCGGCACCTTTCCTCCGATGTCGCCGCGCCGACCGGCGGGCGTGACCCGGAGGAGCTGCTGGCCGAGGCCGAGCAGGTGGCCGAGCGGGAGCAGGAGCTCAACGAGGCCGTGATGGAGGCCCGCGAGCTGCTGGCCGAAACCGTGCTGCGGCGCGAAGACCTCGAACAGCGGGTGCAGGCCGCGGAGCGCGCGCACTGGGCCGCCGTCCGCGCGATCGCCGACCGCCGTGAGGGCATGGCCAAGCTGACCGGCCAGGTCGAGGCGCTGCGCAGTAAAAACGGTGCCACCGCGGACGAAATCGACCGGCTCACCGTCTCCCTCGAAGAGTCGGCCGAACGCGCCGAGATCGCGGTCGAGGAGCTGGAAGTCGAGCAGGCCGAGGGCGGCGCCGAGGATTCCGACGACGCCGAGCTGATGCAGCGGCACGACCGCGCGGTCGAGGCCAACAACGCCGCCAAGGCCCGGGTCGAGGAGCTGGTCAAGGCCGAGCGCGGCGCCGAGCGCGAGATCGCTTCGGAGCGCGCGCGGGTCGAGGCGCTCTCGATGGGCCTCAAGCGCAAGGACGGCGCGGGCGCGCTGCTCGGCGCGTCCCACGAGCTGCCCGGCCTGCTGGGCTCGGTCGCCGCGCTGCTGACCGTCGAGCCGGGGCACGAGGTGGCGCTGGCCGCCGCGCTCGGGCCGGTGGCCGACGCCGTCGCGATCGCCGGCGGGGAGCAGGCGCTGCAGGCGCTGAAGTACTTGAAGGACACCGATTCCGGCCGTGCGGGCATCGTGCTCGGCGGCTTTGCATCCACTGTGGACACCAGTAGCTGGCCGATGCTGCCGTACGGCGCGCGCTGGGCCCGCGAGGTGGTCAGCGCACCGGAGCAGCTGCGTCCCGCGGTCGAGCACGCGCTCGACAAGCTGGCGCTGGTGAATGGGCTGGAGGCGGCGCGTCAGCTCGTCGCGAGTCATCCGGACGTGCGCGCGGTGACTGCCGAGGGCGACGTTTTCGGGGCCGGCTGGGTGGCCGGCGGGTCCGCGGCGCGCGAGAGCGTGATCGAGGTCCAGGCCGCCGTCGACGAGGCGGGGGACCGGCTGCGCACCGCGGAGCGCGCGGTGGAGCGGTTCACCGCCGAGCTGGAAGGCGCCCGCGCCGAGCAGCAGGCCCGCCGGGAAGAGGTCAGCCAGGCCAAGGACGCCCTCGGTGAGGCGAAGGTCCGCAAAGCGCGTTCGTCGGAGCGGCTCAACCGGTTGCAGCAGGCCGCGCGGTCCGCGCAGGCGGAGGTCGAGCGGCTCACCGGGCAGCGCGCGAAGGTCGAGCAGAGCCGCGAGCAGGCGCTGGCCCAGCTGGCCGAGCTGGAAGAGCGGCTCGCCGCCGTCGCCGAGCAGCCGGTCGAGGACGACCCGGACACCGCCGAGCGCGACGAGGCCGTGGCGCAGCTGACCGTGGTCCGCCAGGAGGAGATGGAGGCGCGGCTGGCGCAGCGCACCTCCGAGGAGCGGGCGCGCAGCATCGCCGGGCGCGCCGAATCGCTCCGCCGCGCCGCGCACGCCGAGCAGCAGGCCCGTGAGCGGCTGGCGAAGGCGCGCGAGGCCCGTGAGCGGGGCGCCGAGATCGCGAACGCGGTGGTCGACGCCGGTGAGCTGGCGCTGGAGCGGATCGAGCACTCCGTGCAGCGCGCGGCCGCCGAGCGCGACGAGGCCCAGGCCCAGCGCCAGACCCGGGAGACGGCGCTGACCGCCGTCCGCGGCAAGGTCCGCGAGCTGTCCGGCGAACTGGAGAAGCTGACTGACGCCGTGCACCGCGACGAGGTGCTGCGTGCCGAGCAGCGGCTCCGGCTGGAGACGCTCGAGGCCAAGATCGCCGAGGACTTCGGCATCGGCCTGGACGACCTGGTCGCCGAGTACGGCCCGGACGTGCCGGTGCCGCCGAGCGCCGGCGAGACGGCCGAGTACGAGGCGGCCAAGGAGCGCGGCGAGGACGTCACCCCGCCGCCCCCGATGCCGTACGACCGCGACACCCAGGCCCGCCGCGCCAAGCGCGCGGAGAAGGACCTTTCCTTGCTGGGCAAGGTGAACCCGCTGGCGCTGGAGGAGTTCGCGGCGCTGGAGGAGCGGTACAAGTTCCTCTCCACCCAGCTCGAAGACCTCAAGGACACCCGCAAGGACCTCGAGGCGGTGATCCGGCAGGTGGACGAGAAGATCCTGGAGGTCTTCGCCTCGGCGTACGCCGACGTCGCCCGCGAGTTCGAGACGGTGTTCAGCGTGCTGTTCCCCGGCGGCGAGGGCCGCATGGTGCTCACCCAGCCGAACGACCTGCTGGCCACCGGCGTGGACGTCGAGGCGCGGCCGCCGGGCAAGAAGGTCAAGCGGCTCTCGCTGCTCTCCGGTGGCGAGAAGTCGCTGGTGGCGGTGGGCATGCTGGTGGCCATCTTCCGCGCCCGCCCCTCGCCCTTCTACGTGATGGACGAGGTCGAGGCGGCGCTCGACGACACCAACATGCGCCGGCTGATCGGGCTGCTGGAGCAACTGCGGGACTCCTCGCAGCTGATCATCATCACCCACCAGAAGCCGACCATGGAGATCGCCGACGCGCTCTACGGCGTGAGCATGCAGGGCGACGGCATCACCAAGGTGATCTCGCAGCGCCTGCGCGCGACCGAGGAGCCGGTGCCGGCTTCCTGAGCAGAGTTACGAAGAGGGCTTCCCGCAGCATGGTCGGGAGGCCCTCTTCTGTTGTCCGGGAAACAATCGCTATGGCATAGATGGCTATAGCGTTTGTGTCTTGCTCTGCGCATTCGGCCGAAGCGTTTTTGCCTTGGTTCCAAGATCGGTTACGCTGACTTGTCACCAATTGCAAACACTGGCACCGAGGGGGACTCGTGCGGGGGAATCAGGTAGGCCGGACTCGGCGGGTTCCACCACTGTGCGCCGGAATGCGGCGGCTGTTCGTTTCCACCGGCGAATGACTGTCCTCGTCGAGCCGGTGGTGGTGCCGGCCGCGGTGTTCAGTACCGCGTGGACCATGCTTGATCTGGGTGACCCGCATCCGGTTTTCGGCACCGGCCGGTTCTGGTCCGACGAATCCGCGCGCCGGGAGCAGCACGTCGCGGTCATGGCCTTTCTCGCTCGAATCGGGTTGGCCGAGGAGGGGGTCCTGGCACCGCACTGGCGGGCCACGCTGAAGGTGCTCGGCCACGCCGAACAGGAATGTTTCGGCTGGAGTGAATTGCCGAACGGCAACCGCAGCTCGGCGATAGCCGTGCGGCAGGGGCACCATGCCGTGCTGGCCAAGGTGTACGACGACCTGGTCGAGCTGCACCCGATCCCGGCCGCGCGGCTGGCCACCGCCCTTCACGACACGCTGCCGCCGCTGGCCGCCGCCGCGATTCGGCCGGTCGCGGTCGAGCCGCGTCCGGAAACGGCGGATCCGTTCGAGGACGGCACAGATCGCGAGTACTTGTCCGCCGTGCTGAGGGGCCGGCAGCTCGGCGTGCATCAGCTGTACTCGGCCGCGCGCACGGGCCGGGGCCGCCGGGTCGGCGGTCCGATCACCGTCGTGGACCTGGAGATCGGCCGCGTGCTGACCTACCGGAGCGAAAACGACCGTACCGAGCTGATTCCCGGTGGTCCGCCTGCGGTCGTGAAAGTCCTGAATGACACGTACGAGGCGCTCTGACGACGGTGCCCGCCGCGGTATCGAGGGGAGCCCGGCAGTCGTCAGGTGCCGATTGTCGGGGGTACTGGCCGGAACCCGGTCTCCGGATCGATGGCGGTTTCCTCGTCGGCGAACAGGTCCACGTCGAGCACGTACTTGCGTTCGTGGTCAGCGTCTTCCTCGCCCTTTTTGCCGCCGCGGCCCATACCGGCGCCCATTCCGGGCGAGCCATTGCGGCCGGCACTGCCGGCACCGCCCGCGCCGGGGCCGCGAGTGCCCGCGGCGCCCGGTTCCCCGCCGCCGGCGCCGGCGCGTGCTCCTGCGCCGTTCTGACCACCGGAGCCCGAGCCGCCGGAAGCCGATCCGCCCGGGCCGAAGCCACCTGCCGGCCCGCCAGTCCCGAACCCGCCGACCGGGCTGAACCCGCCGAACCCGCCCGGCCCGGAACTGCCCGGACCGCCGGGTCCGAACCCGCCCGGGTTGCCAGGGCCGTATCCGCCGGGCCCGCCGGGGAGATTCGGTGGCTGGTAAGAGGAAGTGGTGGTAGTGCTGTCGGGCCCGGACGCGACGGGCACGTTCGGCGGCCGGTAGCCGGGCTGCTGCCCGGCCGGCGAGGACGTCGGTGCGTTCGGTCCGCCGGGGCCTTGGCTACGAGGCTGGCCCGAGTCGCCGCCGCCTGGCTCGGACGGCCCGTGCGGCGTCGGCTGGACCGGTGGCTCGGCCGGCGGCTGTCCAGCCAGGGAGACGTCGCCGCCGTCGTATTTCCCGATGACGCCGTAGTCGGCCTTGAGCTGGCCGGAGTTGCCTTGGCTCTCGGTGGCGAAGGCGTTGTAGGTGTCGAGGTTCTTCTGCGCCGCGTCGATGTAGGCGGACGACTTCAGGAGCATGTCGACGTTAGTGAAGCCGACGGTCTGCCCCGGCGTGAGGGACGGCTTCGGCGGCATCGCGGCGATCTGGTTGCGCAGGTTCTCGTGCATCGCGAGGCCGGCGGCGTGCGTGTCCTTGTTGCCCAGGAAGGTCTGATGCGCGTCGATCATCGAGTCGCGCATCTTCTGCATCCGCGAGCGCGCGAGGTCGGCACCCTCGCCCTGCCAGGACGACTCCAGGTTGCTCATCAGCGAGGTCATCTGCTGGCTGAGCGCCTCCTGCTTGGTGGCGAGTCCATGGGACAGGTCGACGCCGTCCTGCCAGCCGGACGAGTCGGACTGCTGAAGCTGCTGGACGATCTGATCGATCGGCACCTGAGGCGGCTGGCTGGCCTGCCACTGCTGTGCCGTCTGCTTCGCCACTTCCAGCCAGTCCATGTCAGCGCCCCGCCTTCTGCTTCAGCGTGGTGGCCACATCGCCGGCGATCTCCGCGGCGATCTTGCAGGGGTCGGCCTTGCTCGAATCAGATCTGGAGAGACCGACCTCGAAGTCGGCGGTGTCGGAGATCCCGACTGCGACCTGACAGAAGGCTGATTCCGGTCCGGCCGCCGCCGTATCGTAGGCGACGGCCGGGAATCCCTGGATGGGCTGCAGGATTTCGAACCGTTTCGCAACCTTCTGGGTTTGGTCGTAGTACTGGCTGATGCCGAGCTTGGTCTTGGTCGTGAAGTAGATCTTCAGCAGCGCCCCGGACTGCAGGTCCGACCACTCACAGGTGGCACCGACGCCGGCGAGGCTGTCTCGTTTGCCGGTGATACCGCTGCCGACGTCGGTCTTGACCTGTTCCGCGGTCAGTGCGTCCTGGCAGGGGTCGCCGGAGATCACGCTGTCCGGAAGCGGATTCTCGACCTTGGGTGCCCCCGCATACGGCGGCGTGAGGTTGACCGGAGCGAGGCTGCTGGGGGCTGGCGTGGCGATGCCGCCGGTGTCGTCGGAGCACCCGGACAGCAGCAGTGCTGACCCGAGCAGGGCCAGCGACTTGCGAAACTTCATTTGGGGTCTTCCTGCATGTTGAGCTTCGACATCTGACCGGCCTGCTCCTCGTCCGCGGCGACAGTGATGTGGAGGGCTTTGGCGATGCGGTCGGCGAGTTCGTTGACGTAGCTGAGCTGTAGGTCGATATGACCGCCGCCGTAGGAGAACGCACCAAGCGCTCCGCCGCCGTCACCAACGCGTGACTTGTGCATCGCCAGGGTCACGGGGTCTTGGGACGGCGGCCTCATCGCGCACAGTCGCGCGACGTCTTCATGCATCGTTTTGAGCTGGCTCTTGACTTGGAGCAGCCCATCGAGGGCTTTCTTGGCCTCGTCCGGGCTCATCGAGAACCCGGACTGACCGGACCCGGGCGCGCCTGTGCCCATGACGGTGAAGGCGACGTCTTCCCACATGGCTGCCCCCTCGGCAACGCTCAAAATTGCGGCTTCGACACATAACCGTATCCGATCACTCACTCGTCGTGGGCGGGTTGGGTCAATTCTTGAGAACAAGACATAAATGGTTAGGACGTAATTTCTATAGACATAAAAGATATTCGGCGAAACTGTTGCTCACTGCGAAAGGGCTGCCCGGAGGACGGTCCCGCAGCGGCTGCGCGCGACCGAGGAGCAGCCGGTGCCGGCTTCCTGAGCCGGGGTTCGCCCCGCCGGGCGATCAGTGCCCGAAGGGGCAAGATGCGCGGTCGTTCCGCTGCACCGGTCAACTGACCGGTGCAGCAGGCGTCTTCCTGGATATTCGAAGAACTTGGCGAAAGCCAGTCCAGGAGGGAATCCGAAATGCGCACGATGGTGGCCCGATCGCTGATTTCCGGCTCGTTGCTCGGCGTGGCCCTGACGCTCACCGCTTGCGGTAGCGGGGGCATCTCGGCAGGCCAGCTGCCGGGGAGCGCAGTCTCTACCCCGGCCGCGCCGACCGCAACGCCTTCGGCGCCGGCGACCACACCGTCGTCGCAGACGGTGCCGGACGCGCAGACGGGGCAGACGGGTCAGACCGCGAAGCCGCAGGCCCGCGCGCCCAAGCCCGCGAGCTCCGCCGCGGGCAAACGGGACGGCTCCGGCCCGGCGCCGCGGGGCGGGCTCGGCAAGACGGTCGACTGCGGCCCGATCGACGGCCCCACCGGGAAGATCGACGTGGTGGCCGAGGCCATGCCGGCCGGCACGGTCGGCTGCACCGAAGCGATCGACGTGCTGTCGGACTACCTGGCGCAGGCACCCACCAAGGCCGAGGGCACCGCGCACGTCCTGACCGTCGACGGCTGGCAGTGCGCTTACGACGGCGGCACGGCCGGCAGCGGGATGATCGGCTGCGGCGGCAAGGGCCTTTCGTTCCACGGCCAGCCCTGAACGTCCCGGAATCTCAGTGTTCCGCCCTGCCAGTAGGTAAAAACGGGTACGAACCGCCCGGATCGGCTGTCCGCGCCGGGCTTCCGGCTGGCAACGTCGAGGGGGCCCGGCCGCGTGAGTCTGCCGCCGCGGCGTTCGCCGCCGGTCATGTCGCCTGCGACGGCCGGACCGACTTCGTCCGCCTGCACCTCGCGGGCGGAAACCCTTGGGACGGCAGCGACACCGCGTGCTTCGCCAACGCCGGCGCGGTCGGCGTGGACCTGTCCGGGGTCGGCCGGATCGACTCCGGCAACAACGTGGTGACCGTGTACTGGGACGGCGGCCGGACCGACCTCGGCCGCTGGCAGGGGTCGACACGAACTTCGTGCACGCCCGCCAGGTCGTGATCTACTGATTCACCGGCGAACGGCCCGGTGTCCTCGAATCCGAGGGCGCCGGGCCGTTGCCGTCAGGTCAGTTCGCGGCCCAGAAGGCGTAGTCCGCGGTGTACGGCGTGGCGGTCTGGTCGCCCGCGGCGCAGGCGCCCTTCGGGGCCAGGCCGCCCTTGGTGTTGAGGCGCTGCACGAAGGTGACGTTCGCGAACAGGCCCTTGCCGCTGGTCGTGTCCGCCTTGAGCAGCAGCTCCGGGACAGCGTCCGGGTGCTGCACGGCCGCGCCCGGCACCGCCGTCGCCGCCACCGTGCTGCCGTCCACTGTGGACGTCCACACCGGTCCCTTGCTGTGCAGCGCGATCGGCTTGCCGCCGTCGGAGATGATCGCGGCGGGCTGGACCAGGGTCCACGCGCCGTTGGTGCAGCCGTAGATCTGCACGCCGCGGCCCTGGTAGGTGCCGATGTGCCTCGCTGCGCCGGGCACCTTGACCGCCGCGGGCACCTCGACGATCTCGGGCTGCCCACCCGCCGTCTGGGCCACCGGCTTGACCCCGGCCCCGGCCGCCGTCGCGCCGCCGCCGGTCGACGCGCACGCCGTCGCGCCGCCGAGCAGAACCATCGAGCCCACGGCCAGTGCCATCGAAATCCGCTTCATCGTCCCCGCCTCACCCGGGCCCGCCTCCACCAGGCGGGCGCTCGTGAGCAAACACGGGCGCCCGCCCCGGAACGGTTCACCGGAGGAGCGGATTTCTTTTCGCGACGGCTCTCAGGCCGAGACTTCCTCCTGCGGCGGGGCGTCCACCTCGGTCGCGCGCGGGTCGGCCCCGCGGTGGCGCAGCGCGAGCAGCCCGCCGACGATCATCGAGATCAGCACGCCGACAAACGTGTACCAGTAGGTGGCGAGCGGCACGAGCGTCTTCGTCGCCGCGCCGAACTGGATGTGCACCGCCGTGGTGGCCTTGTCGAACTTGACGAACAGGATCAGGAACGCCATGCCGACCACCGAGCAGGCGAACGCGACCACCGCGTCGGACTGCCGGGCCTTCTTGACCACCAGGCCGAGGAAGAACGAGCCGAGCAGCGCGCCGTAGGTGTACCCGACGATGCCGAGGCCCTGCTGGATCACCGGGTCCTTCGAGTTGGTGAACAACGAGGCGAAGATCGCGAACACCACGGCCCAGATCAGTGTCCACATGCGACCGTGGCGCAGCAGCCTCGAGTCCTCCACCGTGCGCTTGGTGAAGCGCTGGTAAAGGTCGGCGATGGTCGAGGTGGACAGCGCGTTCAGCGCCGAGGCCAGCGCGCCCATGGTGGACGCGAGGATGCCGGCGATCAGCAGCCCGGCCAGACCGACCGGCAGGTCGTTGACGATGAAGTTGGAGAACACGTCGTCGCCGGACATCTTCCCGGCCGCGACGGCGGTGGCGGTGGCGCCGGTCTTGCCGCCCGTGTACACCCACAGCATCGCGCCGACCACCAGGAACAGCGCGAACTGGATGAACACCACGATCGACGAGCCGATCAGCGCGCGCTGGCCGTCGCGCAGGCTCTTGGTCGACAGCAGCCGTCCGACGATCAGCTGGTCCGCGCCGTGTGAGGCCATCGAAAGGAAGGCACCGCCGACCACGGCGCCGATGAACGCGTACGGGCTGGTGATGATGTTCGACGCGAAGTCGGTGAGCTGGAAGCGGCCCTGGCCCGAGGCGATCGAGGTCCAGCCTTCCGGCAGCTTCGTGGACAGGAAGATGACCGCGCCGATCGCGCCGAGGATGTAGAGCGACCACTGGATCACGTCGACCCAGATCACCGACTTGATGCCGCCGACGAACGCGTAGATCAGGGTCAGCGCGGTCAGCAGCACCACGATGTGCCAGTAGGCGGTGTGGATGCCGTAGTGGTCGAGGATCGCCTTGATCGGGATGGCGCCGGCGAACAGCCGCAGGCCCTCGGCCAGCAGCCGGGTCACCACGAACGTCACCGACGCGGTGCCCTGCAGCCCGCGCCCGAAGCGGCGGCCGAGGAACTCGTACGCGCTGACGTAGTTGCCCTTGAAGTAGCGCGGCAGCAGCACGAACGCCGCGACCAGCCGGCCCAGGATGTAGCCGAAGGCCACCTCCAGGAACAGGAACGCGCTGCCGAAGACCAGGCCGGGCGTGGAGATGACGGTGAGCGTGGACGTCTCGGTCGCCACCACCGAGAGCGTCACCGCCCACCAGGGCATGCTGCGCTCACCGACGAAGTAGTCGTTCGCGGACTTCTGCCTGCGCCCGACCAGCACGCCGATGATCGGCATCGCCGCCAGGTACACGATGACGATCACCAGATCGACTGGGTTCATGGAGTTCTCCTACCGTCCTGCGCCGACTTCCGCGACCCTTAGCCGGGTCACGGTGCCCCCCAGTGGGGCCGGAAGGTCGAGTGGCCCGGCGCCGGGCGTCAGCGCGCCGAGCAGCCGCGGCCCGCGCGCGCCCGTGGCGGACGGCAGCGTGGCCGGGACGCCGCACCAGCCCAGCCAGCCGAGCAGCGCCGTCAGATAAGCCTCTTTGCCCGCGCCCGGCAGGCCGAGGTCGTCGCTGGTCCGCAGGGCGACGCCGGGCAGGTGCCGGGCCAGCGCCGCCATCACCGCGGGATTCGCGACCCCGCCGCCGGACGCGACAACCGTGGCGGCGCCGTGCCGACGGCATTCCGCGGCGACGGTGACGGCCGTCAGTTCGGTGAGGGTGGCGAGCAGGTCTTCGGCGGACAGCGGCGGCAGGCCGTCGAGCGCCGCGTCGAGGTAACCGCTGTGGAAGTGCTCCTTGCCCGTGGATTTCGGTGCTGCGGCGGCAAAGTAGGGGTCGGCGAGGAGCCGGTCGAGCAGGTCCGGGCGGACGGTGCCGGCTAGGGCGAGGCGGCCGTCGAGGTCCGCGTGCTGCGCCCCCTTGGTGACGCGGGCGGCGGCGACGTCCAGCAAAGCGTTGGCCGGGCCGGTGTCGTAGGCGAGCACGTCGGTGTCGGTCTCGCTGACGACGGTGATGTTCGCGATCCCGCCGAGGTTCAGCGCGGCGACCGGGCGGCCGGTCTCCTCGGCGAGCCCGCGCAGCCACAGCGCGTCGAGCGTGCTCGCCAGCGGAGCGCCCTGTCCGCCCGCGGTGATGTCGCGGATGCGCAGGTCCGCGAGCACCGGGACGCCGGTCCGCTCCGCGATCCACGCGGGCTGGCCGAGCTGCAGCGTGCCGAGGGCGACGCCGCCGGAAACCCAGTGGTAGACGGTCTGGCCGAGCGAGGCGATGACGTCCACCGGCCCGTAGCGCTTGATGCCCTGGCTCGCGGCTTCGGCGAAGGCCTGCCCGACCAGCGTGTCGAGGATGGTCAGCTGTTCGGCGCTGCTCGGCTGCGGCGGAAGGGCTTTGAGCAGGCCCTCGCGCAATTCGTCGGCGTAGGGGACGTCGAGTTCGCCGAGCGGGGTGAGCACCACGGTGCCGCCGTCGGCGCGCAGGTCCGCCACGGCCACGTCGATGCCGTCGACCGAGGTCCCGGACAGCAGCCCGAGAACCCGGAACCGGTGGCCGGCGCGCGTAGTCATCCGGAGTGGTCTAGCCAAGCCGTCCCGGCGGCGCAAGCCGGGCGGTGAAGTCTTGGCCGAATCGGAACTCAGCCGGTGATCCCTTGGCCTGATGGGCGCCCCGGGTCGGGGTACCCGGTGCGGCGGCGGGGCGGATGAAAGGATGGAGGCGTGTCTAGCACCTGGTTCTGGATTGTTGTCGTCGCCGTCGTCGTCCTGGTCGCCGTGCTGGTGTCCGGGCTGCTCATCGCCCGCCGGCGGCGGATCAGCCTGGACAAGGCCCGCGAGGTCGAGGCGAAGCCGAAGCGCGGCAGCTACACCGCGTCCGGCGGCATCACGCTGGCCCCGGGCGGTGAGGCCGAGGCGGAAGCCGCCGAGCCGCCCGCGCATCCGGTCGAGGACCGGCCGGAGGTCGACGGCCAGCCCGCGGTGGGCGACGACGCCGCCGTGCCCCGCGACTCCGGCCAGCGCACGGTGCGCGACGTCAAGCTGCCCGAGCCCGAGGTGGCCGAGGAAGCCCCGGCCGAAGAGATCGACGAGATCGATCCCGCCACCGGACGGCTGGAGCGGCTGCGCGGGCGGCTGTCGAAGTCGCGCTCGGTGTTCGGGCAGAGCCTGCTGGGCCTGCTCGGCGCGGGTGACCTCGACGAGGACTCCTGGCAGGACGTCGAGGACACGCTGCTGGTCGCCGACCTCGGCGCGGCCACGACCGACCAGATCGTGTTGCGCCTGCGCGACGAGCTGAGCCGCAAGGCCGTGCGCTCGTCCGCCGAGGCGCGCGCGGTGCTGCACGAGGTGCTGACCGCCGCCCTGTCGACCGACGGCCACCGCGCCGTCCGCGCCCTGCCGCACCAGGTGGACGGGCAGAAGCAGCCCGCCGTGGTGCTGGTCGCCGGGGTCAACGGCACCGGCAAGACCACCACCACCGGCAAGCTCGCGCGGGTGCTCGTGGCGCAGGGCAGCACAGTCGTGCTCGGCGCGGCGGACACCTTCCGCGCCGCTGCCGCCGACCAGCTCCAGACCTGGGGCGAGCGGGTGGGCGCGACCGTGGTGCGTGGCAAGGAGGGCGCGGACCCGGCGGCGGTCGCGTTCGACGCCGTCAAGCGCGGCATCGAGGACGGCGTGGACGCGGTGCTCGTGGACACCGCCGGCCGGCTGCACACCAAGACCGGCCTGATGGACGAGCTGGGCAAGGTCAAGCGGGTCGTCGAGAAGCAGGCGAAGGTCGACGAGGTGCTGCTGGTCCTCGACGCGACCACCGGCCAGAACGGCCTCGCGCAGGCGCGGGTGTTCGCCGAGGTCGTCGACGTCACCGGCATCGTGCTGACCAAGCTCGACGGCACTGCGAAGGGCGGCATCGTCTTCCAGGTCCAGCGCGAGCTGGGCGTGCCGGTCAAGCTCGTCGGCCTCGGCGAGGGCCCGGACGACCTGGCGCCGTTCGAGCCGGGTGCCTTCGTCGACGCGTTGCTGGGCTGATCCGCCCGGATCACCCGCGTTCCCCCAGATGGGTGATTAAGCCGCGATCGGGACAGATCGTCCGGATCTCTCTGCCACGGTGGCCTCGTCGTCAAGCCTTGACATCGAGGGGGCCGAGAGGTCATGACAGGTGGTTTCGGGGCGGTGCCGGAGGAGCTCTACCGGACCGCGAACCGCATCGGTGACGTCGTCGGCAGCGCCGGCAGCATGCTGTGGCAGGGCCCGAGCGGTGACTACGGCCATCCCGGCGTGCAGACCGGCTGGGGCAGTTTCATCGAGGATGTCAAAGCAGAGGTGGGAAAACTCGCCAAGAAGGCCGAAGGCCACGGCGAGGACCTGCGCACGGCCGCGGTCAAGTACGCGGATTCCGACAGCGCGGCCAGTGAGGCGCTGGGCAAGCTCGGCGGCGGCCTGCTCGGCGGGCTCGAGGGCGCGCCCGGCGGCGGCATCACCGGTGGGATCGGCGGCGTCCTGGGCGGCGGGGAGCTCGGCATCGGCCTGAGCCCGATAGGCGGGAAGCTCGGCAGCGGCCTGGACCCGCTCGGCGTGGCCGGCGGCGAGATCGGCAGTGGCCTGGACCCGTTCGGCGAGTCCGATGGCAAGGTCGGCAGCGGTCTGGACCCGCACAGCGAAGTCGGCGGGGGAGCGGGCGGCGAGGCGGGCAGCAGGCTCGGCCCGCTCGGCGGCGAGGCCCGGATCGGCAGCGGCCTGGAAGGCGTGCCCGGCGGCGGGTTCGCCGGAGGCCTGACGCCCTCGCAGCTGAACGAGCGCCTGGGCGGCGACGGCGGCGGGCTGCACGACGAGGTGCCCGGCGGCGGCTGGGCCGGCGGCGCGACCGGCAAGATCAGCGGCTCGCTCGAAGACGGCCCCACGGGCGTGATGAGCCCGGAGCGTTCGCGGGAGCTGTTCCCCGGATCGTCCGGCGGCACTACCGGCAGCGACGGTGAAGGACCGGTCTACTGATGGCAGCGGAGCTGGGACAGACCACCGACCCCAAGGCCCTGATCCCCGGTGAGCCGCAGCTCATCTCGGGTGACCTCAAGGAGCTGGTCGGCAACATCCAGAAGATGGCGGGCATCTCCGAAGGCCTGGGCGGCATCGACCCGCAGCAGTGGGTGGGCGAGAGCGGGGACAAGTTCCGCCAGGTGTTCGGCCAGGAGCCGAAGAACTGGACCGAGACCATCGGCGTGCTCGGCAAGGGCGCTTCCGCGCTCGCGGACTACGGCGACGCGCTCAACTGGGGCCAGTCCGAGGCACAGCGCGCGATCGAGGTGTTCACGAAGGCGCAGGCGGCTTCGCGGGCCGCGGCCGCGCAGTACAACACCCAGGCGCAGCAGGCCGCGTCGACCGGGCAGCCGCTGGCGCCGTTCACCGATCCCGCCGCCGGCGCGACCCAGGAGGCGCAGCAGATCCTGGAGAGCGCGCGCGGCAAGCTCGAACAGGTCGGCGGCGCCGTCGCGGAAGCGCTGGGGTTCAAGAAGAACGACGACGGCAGCTACAGCAAGGACATCGGCGAGGGCAAGGAGTTCGGCGCCGACGCCCGCAAGAAGCAGAAGAAGTGGGACCCGGAGAAGAAGGAATGGGTCGAAGAGGACCCCGGCGGCTGGCAGAACGGCAAGGGCGGCAAGAGCTACCAGGGCAAGTGGGGCACCGAGCAGTCCGGCGGGATGGCCATCGACAAGATCGGCCCCCTGCTGGAGAAGCTCGGCATCGACACGTCTGAATCGACGGTGTCGGCGTCCGCGGACGTCTCCCTGCTCCACGGCTCGCTCGACGGCAAGTTCGGCGACGGCACCTTCGGCGGCAGCGGGAAGATCGAGGGCTCGGTCCTCGGCGCCGGGGCCGAAGCGCACGCCGGGGCGAGCGTGCTCGGCGTGACCGCCGGGGCGTCGGCCGAGGCCTACCTGGCCAAGGGAAGCGCCGAAGGCGAGGTGCACCTCGGTGACCACGCGAACGTGAAGGGCTCGGGCGAAGCGTTTGTCGGGGCCAAAGCCGAGGGTGAAGGCACGATCGGCTGGACCGGCGCGCAGGGCAGCGCCTCGGCGTTCGCCGGCGCCCGCGTCGAGGGCGACGCCAGCGCCGAGGTCGCCGGTGTCACGGCCGGTGTGCACGGCGAGGCGTGGGCCGGGGCCGGCGCCGAGGCCAGCGGCCAGGTCGGCATGGGCGACGACGGCAAGTTCCACCTCGGCGCCTCGGTCGGCGTCGGGCTCGGCATCGGCGGCAAGGTCGGCTTCGATGTCAGCGTCGATCCGGCGGAAGTCGTGGACACGGTGCAGGATGTGGCCGGTGACGTCGGCCACGTGGCCTCCGACGTCGGGCACGGCATCAAGAACGCCGCGGGCTCCGTCGGCCACTTCCTCGGGTTCTGACCGCCCGCCTTACCAGAAGCAGGAGCGAAACAGTGGCCACCACCATCCCGGTCCCGATCGAGTTCTCGCTGCCCGAGGGCTGGCGCTCGGTGCCGCCCGACGAGGTCGGCACGCCGGAGGCGGCCTTCGTGGCGCTGCACCCGGGCACTCGGCAGGACGGGTTCACCGCGAACATCTCCATCACCGGAGAGGTCCGGGCCGATGACGAAGACCTGACCGCGATCGGTGACGAAGCGGTGGAGAAGCTGCGCGCGGCCGGCGGCCAGGGCGTGCAGCTGGGGCGGCGCAACGAGGTCGGCTCGCCGGACAGCCCCGGGCTCACCCAAGCGGTGAAGCTGACGATTCCGCTGAACGGCAAGCCGGTCGACATCGTGCAGTTCCAGGTCTTCATGTCGCTGCGGGACCAGAAGGACCCGCAGCGGCGCGCGGTGCTGCACGTGGTGCTGTCCGCGTTGCTGGAGAACCAGTTCGAGCAGGTCATCGACGACTTCCAGAAGTTCCTCTCGACGATCACCCCCGAGAAGGCCTGATGAACGAGACTGCCAGGCAGCTGCTGGCGCGGATCGAGGCGATCGACACCGCGGCGGCCGAGAACCGGATGCGCGCCGAGTCCTACCGCCACATGGCCGACGAGCTGAAGGACGCCCGGGGCCAGGCCACCTCGCCGGACGGGGTGGTGACCGTGGTCGCGGGCGCGGGCGGCTCGATCACGTCCATCACCTTCAGCGAGCGGGCCCGCGAGACGGCGCCTTCGGCGTTGTCGGCCGACGTCATGGGCGCCATCGCCGAGGCGCAGGCGATCGCCGCGCGGATGCAGGCCGACGTCGTCCGCCGGGGCCTGGGCGACACCGAGCTGCTGGACCGCGTGCTGGATTCCGACGAGCAGCTGTTCGGCGCGGCCCGCCCGTCGGCGGCCGCCACGGCGCCGCTGCCGGTCCAGGCCCCGCCGCCCGGTGCGCCGGGCCGCCGCCCGGCCCGGCCGGTCGAGGACGAACACGTCGAAGAATTCGTCCTGCGCAAGGAGGGACCGGGCTGATGAGCACCGGGGCGATCATCGCGATCGCGGTCGGCGGCACGGTGATCTTCGGTGCCGCGATCGTCGCCTTCGTGCTGTGGATCATGCGGATGAACAAGCGCCAGGAAGCCGGGGCGCTCGCGCGGCTGGCGGAGGAATCCGCGCGCCGCGGCTGGAAGTTCGAGGAGCGCAACGACTCCTACTGCGCGGTCTACAACGAGGCCGACACCTATATCCAGCAAAGCCTGGTCTCGCAGGTGGTCAACCCCGGCGATCCGCTCGCCGGGCGGCTGCGCGCGATCGAGGCGCACGAGATCATCAGCGGGACGCACCGCGGGCGCCCGTTCCTGGCCGCCCGGTTCAAGGTGACCAGGCCGGGCCCGGGCTCGAGCCTGGCCCAGGCGATCTGGGTGCAGGCGCCCGGCCGCGGGCCGGCGCTGCAGATCAGCCCGTCCGCCGGGGTCGCCAACCGGGTCAACGCCATGGCCGGGCAGGGCGACCTGCAGTTCGGCAACCCGGACTTCGACAACCGCTGGGAGGTGCACACCGGCGACGAGCGCTTCGCCCGCGCGGTGCTCGCCACGCAGGTGACGAACTTCCTGGCGACCGACACCCGCCAGTTCCGCGGCTTCACGCTGCTCGGCGCGAACCTCGACTTCTTCGACCAGGTCAGCGACTACCGCGACCCGAAGGAGCTGATCCCCGCGCTCGACCTGCGCTGCGACCTGCTCGACCTGATCCCCCGTTCCGTCTGGGCCTGAGGAGGCTTACGCTCCATGTTCCGTCCGATGAGGACAGTCACGCTCGCGCTCTGCTGCGCGGGTCTCGTGCTCGGCGGCTGCTCGGCCAACGTCGAGGTGAACCAGCAGATCGCCAAGGCCGACCTGGAGAAGGGGATCGCCGACGCGTTGCAGCAGTCGGTGGGGCAGCGCCCCGACTCGATCACCTGCCCGGGCCCGATCAACGCCAAGCAGGGCGAGCACATGCGCTGCGAGCTGGCGGCCGGGTCGACCAAGTACGGGCTCACCGCCACGATCAAGTCGGTCGAGGGCAGCAACGCCAAGTACGACGTCCAGGTGGACAACAAGCCCAGCAACTGAAAAACCCGGTGACCGCGCGGCCTCGCCGGGCGCACACTCCTGAGCGTGCCGCCCGACGAGACCGCCGTGATCATCGAAGGCCCGCGCGTCCACCTGCGCCCGCTCACCGAGCGGGACCGCGACCGGGCGCGGGACATCCTCGCCACCCCGGAAGTCGCGTCGTGGTGGGGTGAAGCCGAGAAAGAGGCCGACGGGCTGCTGGAAGCCGAAGCGGGATTTTCCAGCTATGCCATCGAGTTCGACGGCGAGACCGTCGGGCTGATCCAGAGTTTCGAGGAACTGGAGCCGCAGTACCGGCACGCCGGCATCGACATCGCCGTCGACCCGCGGTGGCACGGCCGGGGCTTCGGCGCCGAGGCGATCCGCGTGCTCGCCGCGCACCTGTTCGCCCAGGGCCACCACCGGCTCACCATCGACCCGGCGGTGGCCAACACTCGGGCCGTGCACGTGTACGAGAAGCTCGGCTTCCGGCCGGTCGGCGTGCTGCGGTCGTACGAGCGCGGGCCCGACGGCACGTGGCACGACGGGCTGCTGATGGACCTGCTGGCCGGTGAACTCGTGGGCGGCTCTGCTCGCTGACGCCGCCCACGAGCGGGTTCAGGCGGGCGGCAGCTGTTGCGAGAGCCGGTCCGCGATCTTCTGCACCACCGGCGCGATGTGCGCCACCGCGTCCGCGGTCAGCCGTCCCGACGGGCCGGACACCGAAACCGCGGCGGGCACCGGCGCGCCGGGCACGGCCACCGCGATGCAGCGGACGCCCAGCTCCTGCTCGGCCTCGTCCAGCGCGTAGCCCTGGCCCGCGATCCGGGTCAGCTCCGCGGCGAGCGCGTCCGGGTCGGTGAAGGTGTGTTCGGTGTAGGCGGGCATGCCGGTGCGGTCGAGCAGCGCGGTGACGTCTTCGGCGGGCAGTTGCGCGAGCATCGCCTTCCCGACCCCGGTGCCGTGCGGCAGCAGCCGCCGGCCGACTTCGGTGAACATCCGCATCGAGTGCTTGGACGGCACCTGCGCCACGTACACCACCTCGTCGCGTTCCAGCACCGCGAGGTTGGCCGTCTCGCCGACCTCCTCCACCAGCTCGACCAGCAGCGGGCGCGCCCAGGCGCCGAACTGCATGCTGGCGTTCTCGCCGAGCCGGATCAGCCGGGCGCCGAGGGCGTACCGGCGGTTGGTGTTCTGCCGCACGTAGCCGAGGTCGACCAGCGTCCGGATCAGCCGGTGGATCGTCGGCATCGGCAGCCCGGACAGCGTCGCGAGCTCCGAGAGACTGGCCTCCCCGCCGGTGTCGGCGAGGTGTTCCAGCAGCTCGAAGGCGCGTTGCAGGGACTGGACGCCGCCGTCTCGTCCGCTTTTCTCAGCCGCCACCGTGGTCCTCCTCACAGGTCCGGGCACTGCCGTTTGAGCTTCCGCTATGCAGAAACTATAGTCCGTCAGGTAAAAACCGTAGGGACGTTATCCAAAGAACGACTCGGGGTGTTTCGCATGTCTGAAGTCCAGGTCCTCGGCGGCTCTGTCGAGCGCGGCGACGAGATCCTGACGCCGGAAGCCCTCGCCTTCCTGGCGGGGCTGCACGACGCGTTCGCGGGCCGCCGGGACGAACTGCTGCTCGCCCGCGGCAAGCGCCGCGAGGAGGCCCGCACCACCGGCCGGCTCGACTTCCTGCCGGAGACCCAGGCGATCCGCGAGGGCGACTGGCAGGTCGCCGGGGCGCCGCCGGCGCTGCGCGACCGCCGGGTGGAGATCACCGGCCCGACCGACCGCAAGATGACCATCAACGCGCTCAACTCCGGCGCCAAGGTGTGGCTCGCCGACTTCGAGGACGCGAACACCCCGCACTGGGCGAACGTGGTCTCCGGCCAGGTCAACCTGCGTGACGCGGTCCGCGGCGACATCACGCTGGAGAGCGGCGGCAAGAGCTACGCGCTGAAGGACGACGTCGAGCACGCCACCATCGTGGTCCGCCCGCGCGGCTGGCACCTCGACGAGCGCAACCTGACCTTCGGCGGGCGCAAGGGCGTCGGCGCGCTGGTCGACTTCGGCCTGTACTTCTTCCACAACGCGGCCGAATTGCTCAAGCGCGGCAAGGGCCCGTACTTCTACCTGCCGAAGATGGAGAGCCACCTCGAGGCGCGGCTGTGGAACGACGTGTTCACCCACGCCGAGAAGGAACTCGGCATCGAGCACGGCACCGTCCGCGCGACCGTGCTGATCGAGACCATCCCGGCCGCGTTCGAGATGGAGGAGATCCTCTACGAGCTGCGCGAGCACGCCTCGGGCCTGAACGCGGGCCGCTGGGACTACCTGTTCAGCGTGATCAAGTACTTCCGCGACGCCGGCGAGAAGTTCGTGCTGCCGGACCGCAACTCGGTCACCATGACCGCGCCGTTCATGCGCGCCTACACCGAGCTGCTGGTGCGCACCTGCCACAAGCGCGGCGCGTTCGCGATCGGCGGCATGGCCGCGTTCATCCCGAGCAAGGACCCGGCGGTCAACGAGGGCGCGTTCAAGAAGGTCCACGACGACAAGGCGCGCGAGGCCGGCGACGGCTTCGACGGCTCGTGGGTCGCGCACCCGGGCATGGTTTCGCTCTGCCGCGAGGAGTTCGACAAGGTGCTCGGCGACAAGCCGAACCAGCTCGAGCGCACCCGCGACGAGGTCAGCGTGACCGCCGACCAGCTGCTGGACGTCGCTTCGACGCCGGGCAGCGCCACCGCGGCCGGCCTGCGCGCCGCCGTCGAGGTCGGCATCCGTTACATCGCCTCGTGGCTCAGCGGCAACGGCGCGGCGGCCATCCACAACCTGATGGAGGACGCCGCCACCGCCGAGATCTCGCGTTCGCAGGTCTGGCAGTGGGTGAAGAACGGCACGGTGCTCGACACCGGCGACCGGGTGACCGCGGAGCTGGTGCGCGGCGTGCTGGCCGACGTCCGCGGCGAGCTGGCCGCCGACGTCAAGGAAGAGCTGCTGACCCCGGCTGTCGAGCTGTTCGAGCAGGTCGCGCTGGCCGAGGAGTTCCCGGACTTCCTCACGCTCCCGGCCTACGAGCGCATCAAGTAATGGGCGGCCGGCTCTCCGAGGACGTTTACACCAGCGCGGACGCGCGGCTCGCGGATGCGGACGCGCGCGTCGCGGCGCTGTACCCCGGCGAGCCGCCGGGTCGCCGGCCCGTGCACACCGTGTACGTGCCGGCGTCCCAGTACCGCACGCGCCTGGTCGCCGACTGGGGCAAGCGGGCCATGCGGGTGTTCATCGAGGAGGGCGACCGGCTCGGCCTCACCCCGGACGTCGCTGAGCGCGTGCGCGCCAAGCTGCTCACCGAGCCGATCGAGGATCTGCGGATCGACTTCGAGGACGGCTACGGAAACCCGGGCGACGCCGCGGAGGACGCCGCCGCGCTGGCCGCCGGGCAGACGCTCGCGACCACCGGCGGCACGCCGTTTGTCGGGATCCGGTTCAAGAGCTTCGAGGCCGCGACGCGCCGACGCGGCATCCGCACGCTCGACCTGTTCCTCTCCGGCCTGCTGGAGAACGGCCCGTTGCCCGGCGGTTTTGTCGTCACGCTGCCCAAGGTGACGGCCGTCGAACAGGTTGAAGTAGCCGCGGATGTGTTGGCACGCCTGGAATCCGCGTACGAACTCGACGAGGGCTCGTTGCGCTTCGAGGTGCAGATCGAGACCGCGCAGTCGATCCTCGCCCACGACGGGACGGTTTCGGTCGCGCGCATCATCCAGGCCGCGGCCGGGCGCTGCTCCGGCCTGCACTACGGCACCTACGACTACAGTGCGGGCCTCGGCATCGCCGCCGCGTACCAGAGCATGGAGCACCCGGCCGCGGACTTCGCCAAGCAGCTCATGCAGGTCGCCGCCGCGGGCACGGGTGTGCGGCTGTCCGACGGCTCCACCAACAAACTGCCGGTCGGCGACGCCCTGCCCACGGCCTGGGCCGAGCACCTCCGCCTGGTGCGGCGCTCGCTGGAGAACGGCTTCTACCAGGGCTGGGACCTGCACCCGCACCAGCTGCCGACCCGCTTCGCGGCGACGTACGCCTTCTACCGCGAAGGCTTCCCGGACGCGGCGAAGCGGCTTCGCGACTACGCCGACCAGACGTCCGGCGGTGTCCTCGACGAGCCCGCGACGGCCGAAGCGCTCGCGCGGTACCTGCTCGGCGGCCTGTATTGCGGCGCGCTGGAGGAGTCCGAGCTGCCGTTCGACCGGGTGGAGCTGGACCGCTACGCCCGGCGCCTCGCCTGAACGCGGGACTTTGGTGCAGCGGATGACGCTTGACCCGCACTGAGCGAAGGAAAAGCGTCATCCGCTGCATTGCTTTCCGCCGGACGGCCGTCGGCGACCCGCTCGCCGCCACCAGCACCCGCTGCCTGGCCTGGACGCACCGGGCCCGAAGCCGCTTGGGTAGAATTCCGGCGGTCTTTGCGCAGGGTGGGAAGGAAGACATGTCGGTCGAAACACGGGAATTCCAGTCCGAGGCACGCCAGCTGCTGCAGTTGATGATCCATTCGATCTACTCGAACAAGGACATCTTCCTGAGGGAGCTCGTCTCGAACGCTTCGGACGCGCTGGACAAGCTGCGCCTGGAGTCGTACCGGGACAAGGATCTGCAGGCGGACACCGATGACCTGCACATCGAGATCGCGATCGACGCCGAGGCCCGCACGCTCACCGTGCGCGACAACGGGATCGGCATGAGCCGCGACGACGTGGTCGGCCTGATCGGCACCATCGCGAAGTCCGGCACCGCCGAGTTCCTGCGCAAGCTGAAGGAGTCGCAGGACGCGGCCGGCTCGCAGGACCTGATCGGCCAGTTCGGCGTCGGCTTCTACTCGAGCTTCATGGTCGCGGACAAGGTCACCCTGGTGAGCCGCCGCGCGGGCACGGACGAGGGCGTCCGCTGGGAGTCCGAGGGCGAGGGCACCTACACGATCGAACCGGTCGAGGACGCGCCGCAGGGCACCGCCGTCACGCTGCACCTGAAGCCGGCCGACGACGAGGACCACCTCTTCGACTACACGTCGCCGTGGAAGGTCCGCGAGATCGTCAAGCGGTACTCGGACTTCATCACCTGGCCGGTCCGGATGGTGAAGCAGAACCCGCTGGAGCCCGACAGCGCCGAAGACACTGCCGAGGCGCCCGAGCTGGAGACGGTCAACTCGCGCAAGGCGCTGTGGGCGCGGCCGTCTTCGGAGGTCTCCGAGGACGAGTACCACGAGTTCTACAAGCACATCAGCCACGACTGGAACAACCCGCTCGAGACCGTCCGGATGCAGGCGGAGGGCACGTTCGAGTACCAGGCGCTGCTGTTCATCCCGGCGCAGGCGCCGGTGGACCTGTTCATGCGCGACAGCAAGCGCGGCGTGCAGCTGTACGTCAAGCGCGTGTTCATCATGGACGACTGCGAAGCGCTGATGCCGAACTACCTGCGCTTCGTGAAGGGTGTTGTCGACGCGCAGGACCTTTCGCTGAACGTCTCGCGCGAGATCCTGCAGCAGGACCGGCAGATCCGGATGATCCGGCGGCGGCTGGAGAAGAAGGTGCTGTCCACGGTCAAGACGATGATGACCGAGGACGCCGAGAAGTACGCGACGTTCTGGCGCGAGTTCGGCCGCGCGGTCAAGGAGGGCCTGCTCGACGACCCGGAGAACCGCGAGTCGATCCTGGAGATCTCCTCGTTCGCCTCCACCGAGGACGCCGAGAAGCCGACCTCGCTGCGCGACTACGTGGCGCGGATGAAGGACGGCCAGGAGCACATCTACTACATCACCGGCGAGTCGCGCACGACGATCGAGAACTCGCCGCACCTGGAAGCGTTCCGCGCCAAGGGTTACGAGGTGCTGATCCTGACCGACCCGGTCGACGAGATGTGGGTCGACTCGGTGCCGGGCTTCGACGGCAAGCCGCTGCAGTCCGTGGCCAAGGGCGAGGTGGAGCTGGACCCGGCGTCGCAGGAGCAGCAGACCGAGTACACCGACCTGCTGTCCTGGATGACGACCACGCTCGAGGACACCGTCAAGGAGGTCCGGCTCTCGTCGCGGCTGACCACCTCGCCCTCGTGCATCGTCGGCGACACGAACGACCTCACGCCGACGCTCGAGAAGATGTACCGCGCGATGGGCCAGGAAATGCCGCAGATCAAGCGGATCCTGGAGCTGAACCCGGAGCACCCGCTGGTCACCGGCCTGCGCGAGGCCCGCGTGGCGAACCCGGACGACGCGTCGCTGGGCGAGACCGCGGAGCTGCTGTACGGCATGGCGCTACTCGCCGAGGGCGGCGAGCTGGCCGACCCGGGGCGGTTCCTGAAGCTGGTCGCCGACCGGGCGGCGAAGGCGCTGTAAAAAGCTCGTGAGTGTTTATGACGGTTCTAACCGTCATAAACACTCACGAGCTTTTCTCTGCGACCAGCGCCAAATACACGTCCACCTGCGCGACGAAATCGCTCAAGTCCACACCCAGCAACTCGGCCGCCCGCCCGATCCGGTACCGCAGGGTGTTCACGTGGATGTGCAACGCCTTCGCCGCCTTGGTCGGCGAGCCCGAGCACTCCAGGAACACCCGCACGGTGTGCACGAGGTCGGAGTGCTGTTCGGCGTCGTAGTCCAGCAGCGGGCCGAGCAGCCGTCGCCGTAGCGCCGCCCGCAGGTCGCCGGAGACGGCGGCCAGCAGCAGTTGGTGCACGCCGACGTCGGCGGCCGGGACCACGGCCACGGGGCCCTCGCGGTTGGCCGCCACGGAAAGCGCGTGACGCGCGACTTCCAGCGCCCCCTTGGCTTCCGTCGCCGGACCGGGGTCGCTGAACCCGGCCAGCAGCCGCCGCGCCGTCAGCAGTGGTTCCACTGTGGACAGAGCGGCGGTGGTCTCGTGGGCCCAGTCCTCCGGCCAGGACCCGTCTTCGGCGACGAGGGCGTGGGCCTCACCGGGGGTTGAGCCGGTGAGGGTGAACGTGGTGTCCGCCAGCAGTTCCGCGAGGACGTCGGCGGCTTCCGCGCTGCCGTCGGTCCGCAGGGCGACGGCCCGCACGATTCCGGTCTCCGGCAGTTCCGCGGGAAGGCGGGCACGGCCGCGCGCCAGGCCGACCAACCCGGCCAGCTCTTCGGCCAGCTCGGTCTGTGAAGCGCTCAACGGCCCGTCGACGGCGAGCAGCCACGGCACGGCGTTACGGCCTTCGACCGGCAGCACGGTCAGCCCGGCGGCGGCGGTCGGGCGGCCGTGCGCGGCGGCGAACCGGCGGACCGGCTCGGCGGGCGAGCCGGGCAGCGCCGCCGTCCCCGCGACCACCCGGGGTACGGCCGAGAGCACCCAGCAGGCCGCGCCCAGCTCGACGGCCGCGCGTTCCAGCAGCACCGGCAGCGGCGCGTCCTCCGCGGCCGCAGTCAGCAAACGTTTGCGCGCCCCGTCCGCGGCCGCCGCCAGCGCCAGCACCACCTGCTCGGTGACCACGGCGAACGACAGGTCGGGCGGCACTTCCAGCAGCGCGACCCGGTGCCGGGCGCAGGCCTCGACGACGTCGTCCGGGATGCCGTCCGAGTCGGCGCCCGAGGCGGCCAGCGCGGGGGCCCCGGCGGCGGCCAGCGCGGCCACGAACGGCTCCGCGTCGCCCGGCGCGCGCCACCAGAGCAGCCCGGACAGCACCAGCTCGCCCGCCGACAGGTAGCGGCCGGGGTCGGGCAGCTCGGTCACGTAGATCCGGGTCACGGGCCGGTCGAGCAGCGCGTCCGGGGTGCTCGGGTGCGGCCGCAGCCCGGGCAGGGCCAGCAGCGTTTTGACGGTGGTCATCAGGCTTGTAGGAAAGCACAAACGGGTGGTGTTCCGCCGCTCGGGAGTTCATGGCGAGGCACCGTTGCCGCCCGGTGGGTTTCGGCGTGTACTGAGCTGTCCAGCCGAGAAAGAGGAGCCCGCGCGTGGACTTCCTGCGTCCCGAAAGCCTCGCCGAGGCGCTGGCCGTCAAGGCCGAGCGCCCCGACGCGGTGCCCATCGCCGGCGGCACCGACGTGATGGTGGAGCTGAACTTCGACCACCGCCGCCCGGCCGCGCTGCTCGACCTGAACCAGGTCGGCGAGCTGGCGCAGTGGTCGGCAACCGAGGGTGAGGTCCGGCTCGGCGCGAGCGTGCCGTACGCCCGCGTGATCGCCGAGCTGGGGGAGTCGCTGCCCGCGCTGGCCATGGCGTCGCGCACGGTCGGCTCGCCGCAGATCCGCAACCGCGGCACGGTGGGCGGCAACCTCGGCGCCGCCTCGCCCGCCGGCGACACGCACCCGGTGCTGCTCGCGCTCGGCGGCCGGGTGGAGGTCGCTTCGGTCCGGGGCACGCGCTTCGTCCCGGCCGACGAGTTCTACCTCGGCGTGAAGCGCAACGCGCTGGAGCCCGACGAGCTGATCACCGCCGTCCACCTGCCCGCTTCGGCCGGGCCGCAGCAGTTCGCGAAGGTCGGCACGCGCAACGCGATGGTGATCGCCGTCTGCTCGTTCGCCTTGTCGCTGCGGCCGGAGAAGACCGAGGTCGGTGCCGCCGTCGGCTCGGCCGCGCCCACGCCGCGGCGGGCCCGCGAGGCCGAGGGCTTCCTGGCCGCCGAGCTGCCGTGGGGCTCGCCGGAGCCGCTGGCCGATTCGCTCAAACGCCGGTTCGGCGAGCTGGTCGCGCAGGCCGCGGCGCCGATCGACGACGTCCGCGGGAGCGCGGAATACCGCAAGCACGCCCTGTCCGTCCTCGCCCGGCGGACGCTGACCTGGGCCTGGGACGAACACCGGGGGAGTGGCCGCGAATGCGCGTGAACGTGACCGTGAACGGCGAGGGCCGGCAGGCCGACGACGTCTGGGAGGGCGAGAGCCTGCTGTACGTGCTGCGAGAGCGGCTGGGCCTGCCCGGCTCGAAGAACGCTTGTGAGCAAGGCGAATGCGGCTCCTGCACGGTGTACCTGGACGACGTGCCGGTGTGCTCGTGCCTGGTCGCCGCGGGCCAGGTGGAGGGCCGCGCGGTGCGTACCGTCGAAGGCCTGGCCGACGGCGACCGGCTCGACCCGGTGCAGCAGTCCTTTGTGGACGCCGGCGCCGTGCAGTGCGGCTTCTGCACCCCGGGACTGGTCGTCGCGGTACACGATCTGCTGAACCGCGTCGCGAAGCCCAGCGACGAGGAGATCCGCGAGGCGCTGGCCGGGAACCTCTGCCGCTGCACGGGATACGAGAAGATCCTGGACGCCGTCCGCTCGGCGGCTTCGATCAAGGACACTGCCGTCAAAGGTGGTGCCGCGTGAAGACGCTGGTGTCGAACGCCGCGATCGCCACCGTCAGCGGCCCGGAGTACGCGAGCGGTCATGTGCTGATCGACAACGACCGTATCGCCGCCGTGGGAGAAGGGCGCTACTCCGGCGAATTCGACCAGGAGGTGGACGCGTCCGGCTGCCTGGTCACGCCGGGCCTGGTCAACACCCACCATCACCTCTACCAGTGGGCGACCCGCGGGATGGCGGCCGACCACACGCTGTTCGAATGGCTCGTCGCGCTGTACCCGGTGTGGGGCCGGCTGGACGCGGACATCACGCACGCCGCGGGCACGGCCGGGATGGCGCGGCTCGCGCTGACCGGCTGCACCACCGTCGCCGATCACCACTACGTCTTCCCGCACGACGGCGGTGACCAGGTCGAGGCGCTGGTCGCCGCCCGGCAGCGGATCGGCGTCCGGCTGCACCTGGTGCGCGGCTCGATGGACCGCGGCGAGTCCGACGGCGGGCTGCCGCCGGACAACCTGGTCGAGACGACCGAGGACGCGCTGCTCGGCACCGAGGCCGCGATCGACCGGTTCCACGATTCCTCGCCCGGGTCGCACCTGCGCATCGCCGTCGGCCCGTGCTCGCCGTTCTCCGTCACCGAGCGGCTGATGTCCGGCGCGGCCGAGCTGGCCCGGCGCAAGGGCGTCCGGCTGCACACGCACCTGGCCGAGACGCTCGACGAGGAGCGGCAGTGCCTCGCCGAGGTCGGCTGCACCCCGGCCGAGTACGCGGACAAGCTCGGCTGGCTGGCCGGCGACGTCTGGCTCGCGCACACCGTCCACCTCTCCGCCGACGCGATCCGCCGCTTCGGCGCGACGGGCACGGGCTCAGCGCACTGCCCGACGTCCAACGGCCGGCTCGGCACCGGCATCGCCCCGGTGCGCGACCTGCTCGACGCGGGCGCGCCGGTCGGCCTCGGCGTCGACGGGGCGGCGTCCAGCGAGTCCGGCGGCCTCGGCGAGGAGCTCCACCAGTCGCTGTTGCAGGCTCGCCAGCGCGGCGGCCCGAAGGCGCTGACCACGCGGGAAGCGTTGTGGCTGGGCACAATGGGCGGCGCGCGGTGCCTCGGCCATGAGGCGGACGTCGGCTCGCTGGAGGTGGGCAAGCTCGCCGACCTGGCCGTGTGGGACCTGTCGGGGCTGAACTACGCGGGGATCACCGACCCGGTCGCGGCGCTGGTGCTGGGCGCGACGCCGCCGCTGGCCCGGCTGTTCGTCGGCGGCGAGGCCGTGGTGGAGAACGGCACGCTGCGCCAGGAGGACGAGTCCGCGATCGCGCGTGATCTGGCGGGCGCGAGCGCGCGGCTGCGGGAGGACCGATGACCACCACGCTGCCGCTCACCGGCACCTCGAACGGCGTCGGCGCGAACGCCCAGCGCCCGGACGGCACGGTGAAGGTGCGGGGCGAGTTCGCCTACTCCTCGGACCTGTGGCACGAGGACATGCTGTGGGGCACCACGTTGCGCAGCCCCCACCCGTACGCCCGGATCACCGGCCTCGAGATCGGGGAAGCCCTTGCGGTGCCTGGGGTTTACGCGGTGCTCACGCACGAGGACGTGCCCGGCCTCAACCGCTACGGCCTGGAGCACGCCGATCAGCCGGTGCTGGCGGGCGACGTCGTCCGGTACCAGGGCGAGCCGGTCGCGCTCGTCGCCGCGGACCACCCGGAGACGGCGCGCCGGGCGATGAAGCGCATCAAGGTGAGCTACGAAGTGCTGGAGCCGGTGACGGACTCCGAAGCGGCTGTCGACGGCGTCGGCGCTTCGCTGCACCCAGGCGGCAACGTCGTGCGGCACGTGCGGATCCGGCGTGGCGCTCCGGAAGCTTCGGCCGACGTCGTGGTGTCCGGGGTGTACGAGGTCGGCATGCAGGACCAGGCGTTCCTCGGCCCGGAGTCCGGGCTCGCGGTGCCGGACACCGAGGGCGGCGTGGACCTGTACGTCGCGACGCAATGGCTGCACGTGGACCAGCAGCAGATCGTCGCCGCGCTCGGGCTGACGACGGAGAAGGTGCGGCTGACGCTCGGCGGCGTCGGCGGGGCGTTCGGCGGGCGCGAGGATCTGTCGATGCAGGTGCACGCGTGCCTGCTCGCGCTGCACACCGACAAGCCGGTGAAGATGGTCTACAACCGCGAGGAGTCGTTCTACGGCCACGTGCACCGTCACCCCGCGAAGATGTACTACGAGCACGGCGCCACTTCCGACGGTCGTCTGGTGTACGTCCGCGCGCGGCTCTTCCTCGACGGCGGCGCGTACGCGTCTTCGACCGGCGCGGTGGTGGCGAATGCCGCGACGCTCGGGGTCGGACCGTACACAGTGGACAACGTGTCCGTCGATTGCTGGGGCACCTACACGAACAACCCGCCGTGCGGCGCGATGCGGGGCTTCGGCGCGGTGCAGGCGGCGTTCGCGTACGAGTCGCAGATGGACAAGCTGGCCGTCGCGTGTGGACTGGACCCGGTGGACCTGCGCATCCGCAACGCGATGAGCGAGGGCTCGGTGATGCCCACCGGCCAGGTGGTGGACTCGGCAGCGCCCGTCGCGGAGCTGCTGGAACTGCTGCGCGCGCGGCCACTGCCGTCGGAACGGGACTTCGACCTGCGCCACATGCCCGGCGGCGTCTCGAACACCACCCACGGTGAGGGCGTGGTGCGCGGGATCGGCTACGCGGTGGGGATCAAGAACGTCTGCTTCTCCGAGGGCTTCGACGACTACTCGACCGCGCGCGTCCGGCTGCAACTCGTCGGCGGCGAGCCCGCGGCCACCGTGCACACCGCGGCGTGTGAGGTCGGCCAGGGGCTGGTGACGATCATGCAGCAGATCGTGCGCACGGAGCTGGGCGTCGAACAGGTCACCGTGCTGCCGATGGACACCTCGATCGGCAACGGCGGCTCGACCTCGGCGTCACGCCAGAGCTACGTGACCGGTGGCGCCGTGCAGGCGGCTTGCGCCGCGGTGCGCGCCCGGCTGCTGGAGAGCCAGGCTTTGCCCGCGCGTACGCGTGTCGTGGGCGGCAAGCTGGTGGACGTCGCGGGTTCGGTCGTCGGAGATCTGGCTGCATTGCTGGATTCGGCGTCGTTCGACGAGACGGTCGAGTGGCGCCACCGGCCGACGCAGCCGCTGGACCCGGAGACCGGCCAGGGTGACGCGCACGTGCAGTACGGCTTCGCGGCGCACCGGGCGGTGGTGGACGTGGACGTCGAGCTGGGCCTGGTGAAGGTGGTCGCGCTGGACTGCGCGCAGGACGTCGGCAGGGCGCTGAACCCGCAGGCCGTGGTGGGCCAGATCCAGGGCGGTTCCGCGCAGGGCCTCGGGCTGGCGGTGATGGAGGAGATCCAGGTCGTCGACGGCCAGGTGCGCAACCCCTCGTTCACCGACTACCTGATCCCGACCGTGCTCGACATGCCGCCGATGGCCATCGACGTGCTGGAGCGCCCGGACCCGAACGCCCCGTACGGGCTGCGCGGCGTCGGCGAGCCCCCGACCATCTCGTCCACCCCGGCCATCGCCGCCGCCATCCGCGCCGCGACCGGGCTGGCCCTGGAGCGCGTGCCGGTGCGGCCGGAGCACATCACCGGCACGTAACGGGGTTCTGTGGTTGGCTCCGAGCACAGAGTGTCCGGTGTGGAGCAGACGGGGAAAGCCATGGCGCACAAGGGACGAGCGAGGCTGTTCGACGCGTTGACGACGAAGGGGACGGCCTTCACCCGCCAGGAGCGGCGCGAGCTGGGCCTGCTCGGCCTGCTGCCGATCGCCGAGAAGACCATCGACGAGCAGGTCGAGCACACCTACCACGAGTTCTCCACCCGCCGCGACGACCTCGACAAGCACATCTACCTGCGCGCCCTGCAGGACCGCAACGAAACGCTGTTCTACCGGCTGCTCAGCGAGCACATCGAAGAGATGATGCCGATCGTGTACACGCCCACGGTCGGCGAGGCGTGCCAGCGGTTCAGCGAGATCTACCGGCGCCCGCGGGGCCTGTTCGTCGCCTACCCGGACCGCGCCGAGCTGCGCGAGGTGCTGCGCAACCGGCCGGACCAGGAGGTCGACGTCATCGTGGTCACCGACGGGCAGCGCATCCTCGGCCTCGGCGACCAGGGCATCGGCGGCATGGGCATCCCGATCGGCAAGCTCTCGCTGTACACGCTGATCGGCGGCATCGACCCGGCGCGCACGCTGCCGACCGTGCTGGACGTCGGCACGGACAACGTCGAACGGCGCGAGGACCCGCAGTACCTCGGCTGGCGGCACCGGCGCATCGGTGACGACGAGTACTACGCGTTCATCGAGGAGTTCGTCGCCGCCGTGCGCGAGGAGCTGCCGGACGTGCTGCTGCAGTGGGAGGACTTCGCGACCACCCACGCGTTGCCGATCCTCGAGCGTTACCGCGACCGGCTGCTCACCTTCAACGACGACATCCAGGGCACCGCCGCCGTCGCGCTCGGCGCGCTGCACGGCGCGGCCCAGACCGCCGGGCGGCCGCTGTCGGAGCAGCAGGTGGTGATGCTCGGCGCCGGCTCGGCCGGCATCGGCGTGCTGGAGATGATCCGCCAGGAGATGGTGTCCCAGGGCCTGTCCGACGCCGAAGCGGCTTCGCGGATCTGGGTGGTCGACATCAACGGCCTGCTCACCGACGACCGCACCGACCTGTCCGACGGCCAGCGCCGCTTCGCCCAGCCCGCCGACCGGGTGAAGGACTGGGACGGCGTGCAGCTGGCGGACGTCGTGCACCAGGTCGACGTCGGCGTGCTGCTCGGCCTGTCGACGGCGGCGGGCGCGTTCACCGAGGAGATCGTCCGCGAGCTGGCGGCCAAGACCGACCGGCCGATCATCTTCCCGCTGTCCAACCCCACCAGCCGGGCCGAGGCGCACCCGCACGAGCTGGACGAGTGGACCGACGGCCGCGCGCTCGTCGCCACCGGCTCGCCGTTCGCCCCGGTGGAGCGCAACGGGAAGAAGCGCCGCGTCGCGCAGTGCAACAACGTCTACATCTTCCCGGCGATAGGTCTGGCCGTCACGGCCGCGCAGGCCACCCGCGTCACGGACGAAATGATGCGCGTCGCGGCCAAAACCCTCGGCGAGGCTTCCCCGGCCCTGGCTGATCCGGACGAGCCGCTGCTCCCGGCGTGGGAGGACGTTCCGGAAATCGCCACGCGCATCGCGACGGCTGTTGCCGTGCAGGCGGTGAAGGACGGTGTTGCGCCTAAGCGGTCGGACGACGAGCTGGCCCAGCTGATCCGTGACGCGCGGTGGAAGCCGGAATACCGCTGACTACTGCAGCAACCCGATCGGGATCGCCATGCCCAGGAACAGCACGAGCTGATACGCGCTGTTGAGCACGGTGAGCCGGCCGGGCTTCTGCTCGAAACCGTTGTGCTGCGCCAAGGTCGACAGCGAGAAGCCGGCCCACGCCGCGAGCCCGGCCCCCAACAGGCCCTTGCCGCCCCGCGCGGAGTCCTCTTTGGTCACTCCGGTCAGCTTCCGCCAGACCCGCCGGCCAGCTGATGCTCAGCTCCACGTCACTCCCCTCCGCTCGGTCAACCCAGCTCTGCCAGCAGCCTCCGGGCGACGTCGACGACGGCGGTGCCCGCGACGGCCATCGGCTCGGGCGAGCGCATCGAGCGGGCCAGCACGAAGGCGCCCTCCAGGCTGGTGATCAGGGTGATCGTCAGCGTGCGCGCGGATTCGGGCGGCAGGCCGAACTTCTCGAGCCGCTCGGTGCCCGCGTCGATCCACGCGGTGAAGACGTCGGCCGTGGCCTGGCGGAGGGTTTCGTTGGTGGTGGCCACTTCCAGCGCGACGGTCGCGATCGGGCAGCCCTCGACGTAGTCCGTCTCCAGGAGCGAGGTGACGCCGGCGGCGAAAAACGCCTCGATGCATTCGACCAGGCCCGCTTCCGGCTTGACGAAGAGGTCGAACAGCGCGATGTACTGCATGCCCGAGCTGCGCACGACCTCTTCGCCGAGCTGCTCCTTCCCGCCGGGGAAGAAGTGGTACAACGAGCCGAACGGCGCGCCCGCCGCTTCGACGATCTGCTTCACGCCGGTGCCGGCGTAGCCGCCCTGCCGGAACAGTTCGGCCCCGGCGGCCATGATGCGGTCCTTCGTCCCTGTCACGAAACCGAGGATAGCTCTTTCGCGCTAGAGCGTTCTATCAAGCGCTCGCCGAAGGCCAGGTTGAGCACCACGGCGGTGAGGCAGCCCGCGCTGATGCCCGAGTTGAGCACCACCTGGAGCGCGGCCGGGAAGCCCGAGTAGAAGTCCGGCAGCGCGATCGGGATCAGGCCGATGCCCAGCGAAGCGGCGACGATCGCGACGTTGGCCGGGTGCTCGAACGACGCCTTCGCCAGCGTGCGCACCCCGCTCACCGCGACGCTGCCGAACAGCACCAGCCCCGCCCCGCCGAGCACCGGCTGCGGCACCAGCGCGATGACCCCGCCGGTCACCGGCAGCACGCCGAGCACCACCAGCACCACGCCGCTGGCCGCGACGACGTACCGGCTCACCATGCGCGTCAACGAAACCAGCCCGATGTTCTGTGCGAACGCCGTGCACGCGAAGCCACCGAAGATCGTGCTGACCGCGGTGGCCAGCCCGTCCGCGCGGAGTCCGTCGGCGAGCGTCCGGCTGGTGGTCGGCCGCCCGACGATCTCGCCGAGCGCCAGCAGGTCCGCGGTGCTCTCGGCCATCACCACGAGCATCACGATGGCCATCGAGACGATCGCCGCCACGTCGAACACCGGCGCCCCGAAGTGGAACGGCGTCACGATGCCGAACACCGGCGCCTGCTTCAGCGTCGAGGCGTCGACTTCGCCCAGCGGCCACGCCACGAGCGTGCCCGCGACCAGCCCGAGCAGTAGCGCGATCCGGCTCCAGAAGCCGGACAGGAAACGGGTGAAGACCAGCACCGCGAGCAAGGTGACGCCGGCCAGCAGCAGCCCGGACGGGCGCGCCGCCGGCCGTTGCGCCGAGATCCACTGCACGGCCACGGGCAGCAGCGAGACGCCGATCAGCGTGATCACCGTGCCGGTCACCACGGGTGGGAAGAACCGCGTCAGCTTCGAGAAGAACGGCGCCGCCAGCACCACGAAGAGACCGCCGACCAGCGTCGCGCCGTAGACCACGCCCAGCGCGCCGCCGGACTTGTGCTGCTCGGCGATCGCGAGGATCGGCGCGACGGAGGCGAACGTGACGCCGTTGACCAGCGGCAGCCGCGCGCCGAAGCGCCAGAGACCGAGGGTTTGGAGCAGGGTGGCCAGCCCCGCGGTGAACAGGGAGGCGCTGATCAGCAGGCTCAGCTGGCCGGGGCTGAGGCCGACAGCAGCGCCGATCACGAGCGGTGGGGCCACGACGCCGGCGTACATGGCCGCGACGTGCTGAATGCCGCCGAGCACGAGTTGCGGCAACGGCGGCCGCGCGTCGACGGGGTGTGGCGAGGGATGATCCGGGCTTTCGGACATGCGCTCTCCCGGTGGGGACGGGGGGGGTTAGAGCACGGCTTCGGTCCAGGCCGGGCCGGGCTCTTCGGCTTCGTCGCGGACCACGGTGCCTTCGATGAGGCCGTACGGTCGGTCGGCGGCGTAGAACACCTCGTTGTGGTTCTCGAGGCCGAACGGGCTCAGGTCGACGAGGAAATGGTGTTTGTTCGGCAGGGAAAGCCGGACCTCGGCGACGTCGGTCCGCGCGAGCAGCACGGCTTCGCCCATCGTGTACAGGGTCTGCTGCAACGAAAGGCTGTGTTTCGTGGCGAACGCCTCCAGCAGCGTCCGCCGGATCTCCTGGTGGCTCTTGGCCCAATCGATGTCGGTACTGCCCTGATAACGCCACCGCGCGGTGACGGCGGTGGCGAGGATCCGGTCGTCGGTCTCCGCCAGCGTGGTGTACTCCTCGCGGGGAAATCCGTGGAACTCCGAGCCGGTGGACTTCAGCACGGTCAGACCGTCCACACCGGACACCACCCAGGCGCGGCCGCCCTGCACCGTCACGGTGGTGGTGCGGCTTTCGCCGCCGGAGCGGCTGAACGCGTGGTCGTGCGGCGCGCCGCCGACCGGGATGCGCTCCCAGCCGTGCTCGGCGATGGTGATGCGCGCGGTGGTGATCTTCTCCTGGGTGTCCACGAACCGACGGCCCAGCCGCAGTGCGAAGTCCTCGATCTCGCCGACGTCCTGCTGCTTGGCGAACGCGTACACGGTGTTCTTCTGCGTGTCGGTGGCCAGCACGACGCTGTTGTCGCCGGTCAGGTGCGTCGCTTCGAGCTCGCCGCGCAGGGCGGTGGAGACGGTGAGGTCGCGCAGGTGGTGCACGGCGCCTTCGCGGCGCACGGTGACCAGCCGGACCTCGGCCTTGCCGTATTGGTTGGGGCCCAAGGAGATTCCCATGCCAGGTTCCCTTCAGCTGCCACGGTAGGTCGAGTAGGCGAACGGGCTCAGCAGCACCGGCACGTGGTGGTGCGCGCTGCCGTCGGTGATCCGGAAGGCGAGGGTGACGTCGGGGAAGAACGCGTCCGGCCCGAGGTACGCGCCGGTGTCGAAGATCAGCCGGTAGACGCCGGGGGCCAGGGTTTCCGGGCCGAGGTCGCGGATGCGGCCGTCTTCGTCGGTCACGCCGTCGGCGATCGGTTTCCCGTCGCCGTGCTCGAACCGCACCGGGATGCCCGCGGCGGGCTTGCCGGCGGCGGTGTCGAGGACGTGCGTGGTCACGAGGCTCATGCGGTCACCGCTTTCTGCAGGCGCAGCTGGGCGATCTTGGCCAGCTCGGCGCCCGCGACGTCCAGTTCGGTCTCGGGGTCGTTGCCCAGCCGCGAGCGCAGGTTCGCGAGCAGCTCCGCACCGCTGCGTCCGGCGGCGCAGACCAGGAAGACGTGACCGAACCGCTTCTCGTACTCGGCGTTCGCCGCGGCGAACTCGCCGGCATTGTCCACACCGGACTGTTCGCCCCGCGACCAGCCGGCGTCTTCCCCGGTGCCCTTGGGCTTCTCACCGATCCGCGGATGAGCGGCAATCGCGTCACGAACCTCGTCCCGCCGCAACGGCGTGGCGCCGGCGGCGGCCTCGAGCAACGCGTCGAACCGCGCGTACGGCCGCCCCCCGAGCACGGCGTCGACCCACCGCGGCACAGCCAGGCAGGCCGTCAGCGCCGGACGGACCTCGGCGGCTTCGGCAGTGTTGAACTCGGCGAGTGCGAGTGGCAACGGGATCTCCTCACGGCGGGGGAGCAGGTAGTCAGCCGACCGTACGGTGCGGGTGGCTGGTCGTCAACATTTTGTTGAACGTGCTGGTCAGTCGGCTTCACGGTTCAGATAGTTGTAAACCGTGAACCGAGTGACCCCCAGCGCCTCGGCGACCGCAGACACCGACTTCCGCAGGCTGAACGCCCCCCGCTCACGCAGCAACCGCACCGCGCGTTGCTTGTCCGGCCGCCCCAGATCGCCGAGTTTGGCCCCAAGCTCACGCTCCACGTCGGCGATCAGGCGGGACAGGGCGCTGTTCAGTTCGACCGGAGGCGGCGGCTCGTTCTCGTCCGTGCGGCGCAGCTGCAGCGTCACCCGGGTTGCCCCGCCCTCCAGCGCCGCCTTCGCGATTGACGGGAGGGCCTGGACGAGCCGGTCGGCGTCACCGCGGGCGAGGGTGCCGAGGGGGCCGAAATCGGTGTCCAGACCGGCTTCCCTGGCCGCGTCCCGGGCGCGTAGGGCGTGCTCCGGCGGGGCGCCCTCGCCCTGGAAAGGTTCGCTGGTGAACTCCGCTTCTAGCTCCACGCGCTGACCGTAACGTGGACGGCGTGACGTTGACGAGGGACGAACACCGTGGTTAATCTCGGTTGGCGAAACAGACTTTCCGTAGCGTGAAATTGCCTGCCGGATTCCGGTGGGCGTGAGGAGTGTGCCCGCAGATGGACCTCGTGGTGCGCGCCGCACGGGCGGTGACGGGGCAGGGAACCGAAGGCCCCGCGACGATCGGCGTCGACGCAGGCCGGATCGTCGCCGTGGAGCCGGGATTGGTGGACCTGTCCGGCGACACAGTCCTCGAGCTGGACGCGGACGAAGTCCTGCTGCCCGGCCTCGTGGACACCCACGTGCACGTGAACGACCCCGGCCGCGCCGAGTGGGAGGGCTTCGAGACGGCAACCCGCGCGGCCGCCGCCGGCGGGGTCACCACGATCGTGGACATGCCGCTCAACAGCCTGCCGCCGACGGTCGACGTGGCCGCGCTGGAGGTCAAGCGCAAGGCGGCCGGCGGGCGCGTGCACGTCGACGTCGGCTTCTGGGGCGGCGCGATCCCCGGCAACACCGGCGACCTGCGCGAGCTGTACGACGCGGGGGTGTTCGGCTTCAAGTGCTTCCTGCTGCACTCCGGCGTCGACGAGTTCCCGCCGCTCGACGCCGCCGGGCTGGAAGGAGCACTGCGCGAGCTGGCCACGTTCGACGCGCTGATGATCGTGCACGCCGAGGACTCGCACGCGATCGAGTCGGCGCCCGATCCGCACGGCGAGAAGTACCGCGACTTCCTCGGCTCCCGGCCGCGCGGCGCGGAGAACCTGGCCATCACGCACGTGATCGAGGCGGCGCGCAAGACCGGCGCCCGCGCGCACGTGCTGCATCTGTCCTCTTCGGACGCATTGCCGCTGATCGCGTCCGCGCGGGCGGAGGGCTTGCCGCTTTCGGTCGAGACCTGCCCGCATTACCTGAGCTTCACCGCGGAGGAGATCCGCGACGGCGCCACGCAGTTCAAGTGCTGCCCGCCGATCCGCGAGGCGGCCAACCGCGAACTGCTCTGGCAGGGCCTCGCCGACGGGGTGATCGACACCATCGTCAGCGACCACTCGCCGTGCACGCCGGAGCTGAAACGCTTCGACACCGGTGACTTCGGCCTCGCCTGGGGCGGGATTTCCAGCCTGCAGCTGGGTTTGCCGGCGATCTGGACGCAGGCGCGCCAGCGGGGCTTCTCGCTCGCCGACGTCGTCCGCTGGATGGCGGAGCGGCCCGCGGCGCAGGTGGGGATGACCCGCAAGGGCCACCTCGCCGTCGGCTACGACGCGGACTTCTGCGTGTTCGCGCCGGACGAGGCGTTTGTCGTGGACGTCGCGAAGCTCAAGCACCGCAACCCGGTGAGCGCGTACGACCAGCGGCCGCTCGCCGGGGTCGTGCGGAGCACCTGGCTGCGTGGTTCGCGGGTGACCGGTGACGAACCGCGTGGCGCACTGCTGACGAGGGGGAACTGCTGAAATGGAGGAGAACGTGTCGGACGACCGTCCTGAGTGGACCGCCCAGCCGGACCTGGCCTCGCGCCGGTTCGGCGGCACGGTGATGTGGGCGAGTGACGAGCTGTTCGCCGAGAAGGAGAACCTCGTCAACCCGTGGAAGCCCGAGCACCGCGCCGAGACCTTCGGCCCGAAGGGGCAGGTCTACGACGGCTGGGAGACCCGGCGGCACCGCGAGCCCGGTGACGACCAGGCGGTGCTGCGGCTCGGCCTGGGCGGGGTGGTGTCCGGCGTCGTGGTGGACACGGCGTTCTTCAAGGGCAACTACCCGCCGTTCGTCTCGGTGGAGGCCACGGCGGTGCCGGGTTACCCGAGCGCGGCCGAGCTGGCCGGGGCGGACTGGGAGGCGCTCGTCGACCGGGCGCCCGCGCTGGGGCACACGGAGAACTTCTACAAGGTGTCCTCGCCCAGGCGGTACACCCACGTCCGCCTGACGCAGCACCCGGACGGCGGCGTCGCGCGGCTGCGCGTGCACGGTTCGCCGGTGCCGGACCCGGCGTTGCTGGACCCGCGTTCGCTGGACCTGGCGGCGCTGGAGAACGGCGCGATCGTGACCGGCTGCAGCAACATGTTCTATTCGTCGCCGAACAACATGCTCTCGCCCGGTTTGGCCGCTCACCAGGCGGAGGGCTGGGAGACCGCCCGCCGCCGCGACGACGGAAACGACTGGGCCACGGTCCGGCTGGCCGGCGCCGGGATCGTCCGCTTCGTCGAGCTGGACAACAGCAACCTCAAGGGCAACGCGCCGGGCTGGGCGTCCGTGAGCGGCCGCTTGGACGAGGGGGAGTGGGTGCCGCTGCTGCCCCGCACCCGCCTGCAGCCGGACACCCGCCACCGCTTCGCGCTGCCGGACGACGGTCCGCAGGTCACGGAGGTCCGCCTCGACATCTACCCGGACGGCGGGCTGGCGCGCCTGCGGCTGTTCGGCGAGCTGACCAAACGCGGCCGGGAAGCGGTGACCACGCGCTTCCAGGAAACCTCGGGCTGATCGCCGATCGCGGCCGCCGCCGCAGTGAGTGCAGCGGATGACGCTTTCGCTGCACTCACTGCGGGGAAAGCGTCATCCGCTACCTGCGGCAGCTGCCGCAGGCGCGGCTCACGGCCGCGCGCTGGGCCGGTTCAGGTAAGCCGAGAACGAAGACAGCAGGCAGGCCACCCCGACGATCGAGGTGACCCACCACGGCCCGCCGATCACCAGGTTCCACACGAACGCCGCCGCCATCAGCACGGCGGCGATGATGTTCCTGATCTGCAGCCCGGAGGGTTTAGCCATACGGCCAGCCTCTCACGGCCCGGACCAGCGCCCAATGTGGCGTTGGTTGCGCTGGACGCACCCAATGTGGAGTTGGTCGCTCCACCCTGCCCCGCCACCGCCCTCAATGGAGGCGCTCCGCGCCCAGCCCTGATTCCACGCACCGAACGCCAGTTTCGGGCGCATCGGGCCCGGGGCCGCGTTACGGGGCCGACTGCCGCCGTGAGCTGATCACGCCCGTGTTGAAGCCCGCGAGGTGCAGGCCGCCGGCGAAGCGGGCGTGCTCGATCTTCACGCAGCGGTTCATCACGACGTCCAGACCGGCCGCGCGGGCGGTGTCGGCGACCGGCTCGTGCCAGAGACCCAGCTGGAGCCACAGGGTGCGGGCGCCGGCGTCGATCGCCTCGTCGGCCACCGACGGCAGGTCGTCGTGTTTGCGGAAGACACTGACCAGGTCGACGCCCGGCACGTCCTTCAGCGACGGGTACACCGGGCGCCCCAGCAGCGTGTCGAGGCGCGGGTTGACGAAGTTGACCTCGTACCGCGTCGACGACAGCAGGTACGTGGCCACGAAGTAGCTCGGGCGCGCAGGGTTCGCGGATGCGCCCACCACCGTCACCGAGCGCGTGCGGCCCAGCAGACGCCGCCGTTCAACGGCACCGACCTCGTACGTCATGACGCCACCGCCTTGTCGAGCGCCTGGTCCAGATCCCAGAGGATGTCCTCGACGTCCTCCAGCCCGACCGAAAGCCGGATCAGGTCCGGGCCGACGCCGGCCGCCGCGAGCTGGTCGTCGGACAGCTGTGCGTGCGTGGTGGACGCGGGGTGGATGACCAGCGTGCGCGCGTCCCCGACGTTCGCCAGGTGCGACAGCAGCTCGACCGACTCGACGAACTTCTCGCCCGCCGCGCGGCCGCCGTTCACGCCGAAGGAGAACACCGCGCCCGGGCCCGCGGGCAGGTACTTCGCGGCCAGCTCGTGCTGCGGGTGGTCCGGCAGCCCGGCGTACCCGACCCACGCCACCCGCGGGTCGGCCTTCAGGTACTCGGCGACGGCGCGCGCGTTCGCCACGTGCGCGTCCATCCGTTGCGGCAGCGTCTCCACGCCCTGAAGCAGCAGGAACGCGGAGTGCGGCGACAGTACGGCGCCGATGTCTCGCAGCTGCTCCGCGCGAAGCCGCGTACAGAAGGCGTACTCGCCGAAGTTCTCCCAGTACTTGAGGCCGCCGTACGAGTCGACGGTCTCGGTCATCCGCGGGAATTTGCCGTTGCCCCAATTGAAAGTGCCCGCTTCGACGACCACGCCGCCGAGCGTGGTGCCGTGTCCGCCGAGGAACTTCGTCGCGGAGTGCAGCACGATGTCCGCGCCGTGCTCGATCGGGCGGCAGAGGTACGGCGTGGCCAGCGTCGCGTCGACCACCAGCGGGATGTCGTGCGAGTGCGCGAGGTCCGCCAGCGCCGCGAGGTCGGCGATCTCGCCGCTCGGGTTGCCGATCACCTCGGTGTAGATCAGCCGGGTCCGGTCCGTGACGGCTGCGGCGTAGTCCTCGATGCCGCCGCGCACGAAGGTCGTCTCGACGCCGAAGCGCGCGAGCGTGCCGGTCAGTTGCGTGACGGTGCCGCCGTACAGCCCGCTCGCCGAAACGATGTGGTCGCCCGCCTCGGCGAGCGCGGTGAACGTCAGGAACTCCGCGGCCTGCCCGCTGGCCGTCGCGACGCCGCCGATCGCGCCCTCGAGACTGGCGATCCGCTCCTCGAACGCCGCCACGGTCGGATTCCCGATGCGGCTGTAGACGTTCCCGTACTTCTGCAGCGCGAACAGGTTGGCGGCGTCGGCCGCGTCCTCGAACACGAAGCTGGTCGTCTGGTAGATCGGCACGGCGCGGGCGCCGGTCGCGGGGTCGGGCGTGCCGCCCGCGTGCAGGGCACGGGTGCGGAAGCCCCAGGTGCGTTCACTCATCGCCGGCCACGCTACCCACGTCGCCGCGGCGGGGCCATCCTTCCCGCAGGGTGACCAGGACCGATTCGATCCCCCTAGCCCAGTGCCGCACGAAGCCGCGCTTCGCGTTCTTCGGGCTTCTGACGCGGGCAGCTGACGCACTTCGGGTTGCCCGCTTCGTAGATCAGGCAGCACGACACGCGCTTCACGGCGAGCGTCCGTCCGACAGTCACGTAGCGAGGACGCGGCAAGCCCAGCCCGATGGACGCCACGATCTCCTCCGCGCGTTCCGGCGCCGAAGCCCACAGAAGCCGGTTCGCGATCGAGTCCGTCGCGATGGCGCCCAGCGCCCGGGGATTCGCGGAGGTGACCGAGGCGATCGTCGTGATGGCTGTGCCGAGCGAAGCGGCGAACGCCGGGCCGAGCGGGCCTCGAAGCGGCCGGAGTGAGCGGGCGCCGAGGAACCGGCCGTCCGGCGTCAGGTCCAGCTCCACGGCGTCGAGCGACGGGTCGAGCACGTCCGCGGCGAGAGACTCCAGCGTCGGCGCCACCAGTACCGACGACAGCGAGTACCACCAGATCGTGCCGAGCACGTTGGCCGGCGCGGGGCCGTACAGCTTCGCTGCGCCGTCGACGCGGGCGCGCACCCACGAAGCGTCAGCCAGCAGCGAAGCGGGAGTCACGCGTCCTTCCTACGCCACACACTCACGCCGACGGCGAGCGTCACGTCGCGGCCTTCGGCGGCCAGCAGGCGGGAACGGCGGTCGTCGCGGTCGAGGTGGAAGCCGGCGGGGCCCATGGCCACGACGTCGTGCACCTGCTGGGCGGTGAACGGCGCCGTGTGCACCACGTCGGCCCGGCTGACCCGCGCGAAGTGGTCCCCGAGCGCCGTTTCCAGGCGCTCTTCCTTCCGCTCGTCCACCGACAGCACCAGGTCGCCCAGCTCGGCCAGGTGCCCGGGCAGCGGCGCGGCCACCACGAGCCGCCCGCCTGGCTCGAGCACCCGGTGGAACTCGGCGGCGTTGCGCGGGGAGAAAACGTCGAGCACCACCGACGCGACGCCGTCGCCCACCGGCCACGGCTCCCACAGGTTCCACACCGCCGCGCCGAGCCGCGGGTGCGCCCGCGCGGCCCGGCGCAGGGCGATGGCCGAGACGTCCAGCGCGAGCCCGGCGGCTTCGGGCGCCGCATCGAGCACTCGCGAGAGGTAATGGCCGGGCCCGGCGCCCGCGTCGACAATGAGTCCGGCGGTCCCCGAAACCACTCGCGAAAGCTCGTTTTCGAGGGGTGCGTACGCGCCCGAAGAAAGGAACGCGGCGCGGGCCTCGACCATCGGCGCCGTGTCGGCGGTGCCGGCCGGGATGCGCGCGTGCAACAGGTTCACGTAACCCTGTCTGGCTAGATCAAAAGAGTGGCCCGATTCGCAACGCAGCGTGCGATCCGTTAGCCCGACCGGGCGGCCGCACACCGAACACCGCAGGGCGCGCACGACCCGGGGTGGCAGTGGGTCATTTCCGGGCCGGTCGGAGGTCATGGGCCTATTCGACCACGACGTTTCGTAACCGGACACTTCAGCCCAGGCGACCGGAAACCTGCCCGTAACAAGTCCGACCCGACAGTTCACGCACGCGAAACCTCAGCTGCCGCCTCGTGAAACACCGGAGTCCAAAACTTCCCGGGCAGTAACCCAGGGCACGGGAGGACGATGTGCTGAACGCAGGAGACACCGCATGGGTATTGGCCGGCGCCGCGCTGGTCATGCTCATGACACCGGGACTGGCGTTCTTCTACGGCGGGATGGTCCGCGCGAAGAGCGTCTTGAACATGCTGATGATGAACTTCATCGCGCTGGCCGTCGTGGGGGTGTTGTGGGTCCTCTGCGGCTTCTCGATGTCGTTCGGCAACGACGCCTTCGGCGGTCTGGTCGGCAACTTCGACTTCGCGGGACTGACCGGCGCCGTCGGCAAGCTGGCCGGGCTCGCCAGTAGCGGCCCGCCCGCGGTCCCATGGCCGGGCCCGGACGCGCTGCCGGTGCTGGCGTTCGCCATGTTCCAGCTGATGTTCGCGATCATCACCCCCGCGCTGATCTCCGGCGCGATCGCCGACCGCGCGAAGTTCTGGGGCTGGACCCTGTTCGTGGTGATCTGGGTTGTCGTCGTGTACTTCCCGGTCGCGCACTGGGTGTTCTCGTTCGACGGCTTCATGGGCCCGAACGCGGCCGGCGGCTGGATCGCCAACAAGCTCAAGGCCCTCGACTTCGCCGGCGGCACCGCGGTCCACATCAACGCCGGCGCCGCGGGACTCGCACTGGCGATCGTGCTCGGCAAGCGCAAGGGCTGGCCGAAGGACACCGGGCGCCCGCACAACGTGCCGTTCGTGCTGCTCGGCGCCAGCCTGCTGTGGTTCGGCTGGTACGGCTTCAACGCCGGCTCCGCGCTGGCCGCGAACGACCTCGCCGCGGTCGCGTTCACCAACACCACCGTCGCCACCGCCGCCGCCGTGCTCGGCTGGCTCGTGGTGGAGCAGCTCAAGTTCGGCAAGCCGACCACGCTGGGCGCCGCCTCGGGCGCTGTCGCGGGTCTGGTGGCCATCACCCCGGCGTGTGGTTTCGTGAGCCCGCTCGGGGCCATCGCGATCGGCCTGATCGCCGGCCTGCTGTGCGCGCTGGCGGTTTCGCTCAAGTTCCGCTTCGGCTTCGACGACTCGCTGGACGTGGTGGGCGTTCACCTGGTCGGCGGCCTGGTCGGCACGCTCCTGATCGGCTTCTTCGCCACCACCAGCGTCAACTCCGCCGGAGCCGACGGCCTGTTCTACGGCGGCGGGTTCACCCAGCTGGGCCGCCAGGCCATCGCCGCGCTGGCGGTGCTCGCGTACTCGTTCATCCTTACCCTGATCATCGGCTTCATCATCAAGAAGGCCGGCGGCTTCCGGGTCAGCACGGAGGACGAGGTCAGTGGCATCGACGAGGCGCAGCACGCGGAAAGCGCCTACGACTTCAGCGGGATGGGCGGCGGCTTCGGCGCCGGCTCGGGCATCCCGGCGAAGACCGCCACGGGCAACGCGGCCACGAAACTCGAGGAGACGAAGGCATGAAGCTGATCACTGCGATCGTCAAGCCGTTCACGCTCGACGACGTCCGCTCGTCGCTGGAGCAGCTGGGCGTGCTCGGCATGACGGTCACCGAGGTGCAGGGCTACGGCCGGCAGAAAGGCCACACCGAGGTCTACCGCGGCGCGGAGTACTCGGTGGACTTCGTGGCCAAGATCAAGGTCGAGGTCGTGACCGACGACGCGGGCGTGGAGAAGGTCCTCGACGCGATCACCACCGCCGCGCACACCGGCAAGATCGGTGATGGCAAGGTGTGGGTGACGCCGGTCGAGACCGTGATCCGGGTACGGACCGGCGAGCGCGGCACGGACGCGCTATAGGCGCGAGGACACATGTCGCACGGGGGTGAGCTGGCCCAGGCCACCGAGCGGTTGCTCGAGGGCAGGCACGGCCGGCTGGGGGCGTCCGCACTGCGGGCGGCCCTGGTCGACCTCTACGAATTCTGGCTCGGGAAGGGGGCCTCGGCGGCCGGCGTGGACACCGCGGAACCGGGTGTCGCGCTGGTCGCCGTAGGCGGTCTCGGGCGGCGGGAGCTGGTGCCGTTCTCCGATCTCGACCTGGTGCTCGTGCACAACGGGAACTCGCGCGTCGGCGAGATAGCCGACGCGCTGTGGTACCCGCTGTGGGACGCGAGGGTCGGTCTGGATCATTCGGTGCGGACTCCCGGCGAAGCGCTGAAAGTGGCTTCGGAGGATCTGCGCACGGCGCTCGGCCTGATCGACGCCCGGCACCTCGCCGGTGACGCCGAGCTGGCCGAGCGGCTGGCGTCCGCGGCGCGCGACCAGTGGCGGCGCACGGCTCGCAAGCGGCTCGACGAGCTGGCCGAGTCCGTTCGCGGGCGGTGGCGGCGCAGCGGTGAGATCGCGCAATCGGCCGAGCCCGACCTGAAACACGGGCGGGGCGGGCTGCGTGACTTCGCCGTGCTGGAAGCGCTTGCTGCCGCGCAGCTGACGGCCCGCCCGGGCGAGGAGCTGCTGGAGGCCAAGGGACTGCTGCTCGACGTCCGCACCGAGCTGCGGCGCGAACTGCGGCGGGAGCGGGACATCCTCAGCGCCCCGGAGGCCCAGCTGGTCGCGGCCGAGCTCGGCTTCGGCGACCGGTTCACGTTGGCGCGCAAGCTTTCCGGGGCCGGCCGGACGATCGCGTACGCGGTCGACGTGGCGCTGCGGTCCACTGTGGAGCCACCGAAGACCCGGTTCGGACGGCGTCCCTCGCGCACGCCGCTGGCCGAGGGCGTGGTGCTGCACGGCGCGGAGGTCTCGCTCGCGCGGGACGCCGTGCCGGCCAAGGACCCGGCGTTGCTGCTCCGGGTCGCGGCCGCCTCGGCGCGGACCGGGAACCCGATCGCGCACGGCACTCTGCGCGCGCTGGCGGAATCGGCGCCCGAGCTGCGCGCGCCGTGGCCGCCGGACGCGCTGAACGCGCTCGTGGAACTGCTGGGCGCGGGGGAGGGACTGGTCGACGCCGTCGAGGCGCTGGACCGGACCGGGCTCTGGGCACGCCTGTTCCCGGAATGGGGCGCGGTGCGCGACCTGCCGCCGCGCTCGCCGGTGCACCAGTGGACGGTGGACCGGCACCTGGTGCAGGCCTGCGTCGAGGCGTCGAAGCTGACCACCACGGTGGCGCGCCCGGACCTGCTGCTGATCGGCGCGCTGCTGCACGACATCGGCAAGGGCCGCGACGCGGACCACTCGGAGCTGGGCGCCAAGATCTCCGCCCAGGTCGCGAAGCGGCTCGGCCTCCCGGACACGGACGTGGCGACGGTTTCGGCGATGGTGCGGCACCACCTGCTGCTGCCGCACACCGCGACCCGACGAGACATCGGCGACCCGGCGACGGTTTCGCGCGTGGTGAAGACGCTGGACAACAGCGTTGTGCTGCTGGACCTGCTGCACGCGCTGACCCAGGCGGACTCGCTGGCCACCGGCCCCGGCGTGTGGACGGACTGGAAGGCCCGGCTGCTCGCCGAACTGGTCTCCGGCTGCGAGGAAGTCTTACACGGCAAGGGTTTCTCGGCACCCGAGCCGATGGACGCCGAACAGCGTGAGCTGGTGGCCGCGGCCGTGCGCTCGGGCACCGGCGAGGTCCGGATCAGCGCGCACGGCAAGGTCGTCACGGTGGTGCTGGCCGTGCCGGCGCGGGCGGAGCTGCTGGCCCCCGCGGCGGGCGTGCTGGCGCTGAACTCGCTCGAGGTGCACTCGGCGATCCTGCGCGGACACGACGGCGGCCGCGCGGGCGTCTTCACGGCGTCGCCGAAGTTCGGCTCGCTGCCGGACCCGGCGTTGCTGCGCGAGCAGTTCGCGCGCGCGGTGGCGGGCACGCTGCCGTTGACCCAACGCCTGGCGGCGAAGGAGCGCGACTACTCGTCGGGTTCGGCCCCGGCGGTGTCACCGAAGGTGCTGTGGTTCGACGACGAGACGAGCGGCTCGGACACCGTGGTCCTCGAACTGCGCGCGGCGGACCGCATCGGCCTGCTTTTCCGCGTGGCGGGCGCTTTCCGCCGCTGCGAGGCCGAAGTCCGCTGGGCCAAGGTGGCCACCCTCGGCGGCGCCGTGGTCGACTCCTTCGCCGTGACCCCGCGCTCGGGCCACGTCGACGCCGCCTGGCGGGCCAAGGTCGAGGAAGCAGTGCTCGGCGCCTCTTCTTGAGCGGTGTGACGGCGGCCGTTGTGAGAGCCGCCGTCACACGTTCGGGGTGTCGTGGCAGCGACGGCCGGTGCCGGTGGCAGTATGGCGCGGGTCCGGAGCGGCTGTGCAGACGGCGGGGGTGGGCGGTGCAGGGTCCCGAGCGGAATCTCCCGAGGCTTTCCCTGCCGCCGACCGTGGTCGCGGCGCATCTGCGGTCGTGTGCGGAAGAGCTGGCCGGGTCGTTGCGCAGTGATGGGCAGACGGCGACGCTCGCGGAGATCTCCGAGGTCGTCACGCAGCTGGTCGCCGGGCAGCATGCGCTCGCGCACGCGCTGGCCGGGCTCGCCGGACGGGTGGACGCCCGCAGCGGCGCGCTCGCGGCGGCCGCGACCGTGGACGTCGAAGTGGTCACCGAAGTGCTCCAGGCGGCGGCGTGCGCGGTGGGCTGTTCGGCGGAGGCACTCGCCGAGGCCGAGCCGTCGTTCGAATGTGTGAGCGAATCCGCGGGGCCTGACACCCGTTTGTAGCTGTCGCCGGGACGACGTCCTTCCTTAGCCTTGGAGCTGCGGAGGTGTCGCGATGCGCGCGGTGTGGAAGGGCACGATCGGATTCGGCGACTACGCCATTCCGGTGAAGGCGTACAGCGCGGTGGGGGAGCACGCCGTCCCGCTGCACCAGGTGCACGAGCCGGACGGCGGGCGGGTCCGGGTGCGGCGCGTGTGCGAGGTCGACGGCGCGGACGTGCCGGACGCGGAGATCGTCAAGGGCTACCCGGTGCCGGGCGGTGACGTCGTGGTGCTCACCGAGGACGACCTCGCGCGGCTACCCTCGCCCCCGGCGGACACGATCGACGTCCACGGCTTCGTGCCGGCCTCCGACATCGACCCGGTGTGCTTCGCGAAGAGCTACTACCTGGAGCCCGAGCCCGCGGGGACGAAGCCGTACGTGCTGCTGGCTTCGGCGTTGCTCGAGACGGAGCGCGTGGCCGTCGTGAAGGTCGCGCTGCGGCGTCGCGAAACGCTCGCTGCGTTGCGCGTACGGGACCAGACGATCGTGCTGCAAACCCTGCTCTGGCCCGACGAGGTGCGCCGGCCGGACTTCGCCTTCCTGCACGAGGACGTCGACCTCCGGCGCGGCGAGCTGAGACGCGCGGTGAACCTGGTCGAGGAGCTGGGCGCCGACCTCGCGTCGTACACCGATCAGCACCGCGAAGCGCTGGAAGCGCTGATCCGGGCGAAGGCGGAAGGCGGCGACGTCGAACGGCCGACCGGGCGCGAACAGGACGAAGGCGTCACGCGGTTGCTGATGGCGTTGCAGCAGAGGACAGTTGACTCGGACCCGGCGCCGGTCGAGACTGCGCGCGCGGCCGCGGCGATGGCGTCGCGAGCCAGGGCGGCGGCGCGGAAAGCCGCATCGAGGCGGGGATTGAGTAGTTCTACGTAGCCCTTCTTGGGGGTCTTCACGCTGCCCGCGCGCGGCCTTCTCGGGCAGGCTTCTCCCCAACACACGGCGGAAGCCACTCGCCCGGTACTGGGGGTCCGGCGAGCGGGGCGAGCAGGTCCCGCCGGTGTGCACGCGGCGGGAGGCTCCCGGGGAGGTGAGTCCTTCCGCCAAGGTTCCGGGGCCGGCCGTTGGGGAGCGGCCGCGTCCCGGAACCCCTGGGGGCCACGCGGGGTCCTGGGACCGGCCCGGGGAGGGGCCGTGCTCCCGGGGCCCCGTTTTCCTTGTGCGCCAACGGTTTCCCGGTCACCTGAGTAGTTGCCCTCACCCGGATCGGGTGACTTCACGCTGCCGGCGGCCCCGGCGCTCCGGGCAGACTGCCGAGCGCGGCGGGCCCGGCCCGTCCAGGGGTTCCGGGGCCGGTCGAGGGCGCAGGCCCCGGAACCGCCCGGACGGCCTCAGGCCTCGGCGACGCGCACGAGCAGCTCCGACGCCAGCCGCAGCAGCTGCTGTTCGGTGGGGCTCAGCGAGCGGTCCATCGCCGACGCCAGCCACCGTTCGCGCTGCACCGAGTACTCCCGCAGCACGGCCCGTCCGGCGGCGGTGATGTCGAGCAGCGAGCGACGGCCGTCCGACGGGTCCGGGGCCCGCGTGATCAGCTCGCGCGAAGTCAGCGTCGCCAGCACGCGCGTGAGCGACTGCGGATGGATCCGTTCGGCCTCCGCCAGCTCGCCCGGCGTGTGGGTCCCCCCGCGGTAAAGCCGCGAAAGCACGGCGAGCACGGTCGGGCCGGGGGCCGGCGCGTCGGCCTCGGCACGCATCCGCCAGTTGAGCCGGCCGACCCCTTCGCGGACCACGCGCGCCAGCGACGCCAGCTCGTCGGCGCGGGCGGGCGCATCGAGTTCGGTCATCCCGCCACATTAGGCGATTTCCCCGCGCACCAGCCGCGCGTACCGGCCGTCGAGCGCCAGCAGCTCCGCGTGCGTGCCGCGCTCGGCGATCCGGCCCGCGTCCAGCACCACGATCTGGTCCGCGTGCTCCACAGCGGACAGCCGGTGCGCGATGGTGAGCGTGGTGCGCCCGGCCGCGAGCCGGTCCAGCTCCGCCTGCACGGAGCGCTCCGTGCGGTTGTCCAGCGCGCTCGTCGCCTCATCGAGGATCAGCACGGGCGGGTTGCGCAACAGGATCCGCGCGATCGCCATCCGCTGCTTCTCCCCGCCGGAGAACCGGTAACCGCGCTGGCCGACGACGGTGTCGTAACCCTCCGGCAGCGCCGCGAGCGTGTCGTGGATATGGGCGGCCTTCGCGGCGCGCTCCAGCTCTTCGTCGGTGGCGTCCGGCTTCGCGAAGCGCAGGTTCTCTCGCACCGACGCGTGGAACAGGTACGTCTCCTGCGAAACCAGCCCGACGCCCTTGGCCAGCGACGCCAGCGTGACGTCGCGTACGTCGGCACCGTCCACGCGTACCGAGCCTTCGGTCACCTCGTAGAGCCGCGCCACCAGGTACGCCAGCGTGGTCTTGCCCGAACCGGTGGACCCGACCAGCGCCGTGGTCGTCCCGGCCGGCACGTCGAGATCGATGTCGTGCAGGGTCCACGGCCCGGTTTCGTCGTAGCGGAACGACACCCCGCGCATCGAGACGCTGCCGCCGCCCACTTCCAGCTCCCGCGCGCCGGGCCGGTCGCCGATCTCCACCGGCAGGTCCAGCACCTCGAAGATCCGCCCGAACAGCGCCTTCGACGTGGCCACGTTCTGCCCCACCGACTGCATCGCGGTGGCCGGCCCCAGCAGCCGGTTCAGCATGCTGGTGAACGCGACCACGGTGCCGAGCGAAAACGGCGTCGCGCCGCCGGCCAGCGCCAGCCCGGCGATCCAGTAGACCAGCGCGGGGATGATCGTCAGGCTCATCGTCCGCGACGCCCGCTGCCAGCGCCCGGCCAGCGCGGCGTCGCGCTCCAGCGCCGCGATCTCCTTCGACTCCGCGGCGAAGCGCTGGCGCATGTCCCGCTCGTTGCCCATCGTCTTCGCCAGCAGCACGCCGGTGACCGAAAGGGATTCCTCGACCAGCGTGGTCAGCCGTGCCATCCGCCAGGTCCGGCCGCGGGCCAGCGCCCGCCGCTTGGTGCCCAGCCGCAGCGTGAACAGCAGGAACAGCGGCACGACGACCAGCGAGAGCAGGGCGAGCTGCCAGTCCATCACCACCAGCGCCACGGCGATGGCGACGGTGGTGGTCCCGTTCTGCACCACCGACCCGGCCGTCGTGGTGATCACGTTGTCGACGCCGCCGATGTCGTTGAACACCCGCGACAGCACCTCGCCGGTCTTCGTCCGGGTGAAGAAGCCGAGCGACATCCGCTGCAGCCGCCCGTAGACGGACACGCGCAGCTCGTTCATCACCCGCTGCCCGATCGTGTTGGACAGGCCGGTGGTCGCCACGCCGAGCGCGCCGCTGCCCAGCGAGGCGGCGATCATGCCGATCGCCAGCAGGCTGATCAGCAGCGTGTCCCGGTGCGGCAGCGCGTCGTCGAGGATCGCGCGGAGCAGGAACGGCGAGACCACGCCGAGCCCGGCCTGCAGGACCAGGAGGGCGAACAGCGCGGCCATCGGCCCGCGGTGCGGCCGGAACAGCGCTGCGATGCGGCTGAACGGCACGTTCTCGTCGGTGTCGGCGGCCGGTTCGGCGAGCGCCGGACGCCGCGCCGTGGAAGAAGTCATACGCAGATGTTTAACGATTTTCGCGGTCGAGTCGAGTGTTTTTCTTGCCTTGACTCAGTGTCGGACTTCGAGTTATTACGCATATGCGTAGTAACCTTCTCAAGAAGGTTCGCGTACCCGCGAGGCCGATCGGCCACAGCGGCTACCCTCGGAGGTTGCCGGGGCCCGCCGCGGGCGAGTCCGGTACGCCACGACGACCCAGCTGGAGCGTGCACACCCGTGTTCGACACCCTCTCCGATCGGCTCACCTCTGCCCTGCAGACGCTCTCGCGCAAGGGCAGGCTGTCCGACGCCGACATCGACGCCACCGCGCGCGAGATCCGCATCGCGCTGCTGGAGGCGGACGTCGCGCTGCCGGTGGTCAAGGAGTTCATCGCCCGGATCAAGGAGCGGGCCAAGGGCGCCGAGGTGTCCCAGGCGCTGAACCCGGCCCAGCAGGTGATCAAGATCGTCAACGAGGAGCTCGTGGCGATCCTCGGCGGCGAGACCCGGCGGCTGAACCTGGCCAAGAACCCGCCGTCGGTGATCATGCTCGCCGGCCTCCAGGGCGCCGGCAAGACCACGCTGGCCGGCAAGCTGGCCATGTGGCTGAAGAAGCAGGGCCACGCGCCGATGCTGGTCGCCTGCGACCTCCAGCGCCCGAACGCCGTCACCCAGCTGCAGGTGGTCGGCGAGCGCGCCGGCGTCACGACCTTCGCCCCGGAGCCGGGCAACGGCGTCGGCGACCCGGTGGACGTGGCCCGCCGCGCCATCGAAGAGGCCAAGCACGCGCAGCACGACATCGTGGTCGTCGACACCGCCGGCCGGCTGGGCGTCGACGAAGAGCTGATGAAGCAGGCTGCCGACATCCGCGACGCGGTCTCGCCCGACGAGGTCCTGTTCGTGGTCGACGCCATGATCGGCCAGGACGCGGTGACCACCGCCGAGGCGTTCCGCGACGGCGTCGGCTTCACCGGCGTGGTGCTGACCAAGCTCGACGGCGACGCCCGCGGTGGTGCCGCGCTGAGCGTGCGCGAGGTCACCGGCCAGCCGATCCTGTTCGCGTCCAACGGCGAGAAGCTCGAGGACTTCGACACGTTCCACCCGGACCGGATGGCTTCGCGCATCCTGGGCATGGGCGACGTGATGACCCTGATCGAGCAGGCCGAGCAGCACTTCGACCAGGAGCAGGCGGAGAAGGCCGCGGAGAAGCTGTCCAGCGGGCAGCTGACCCTGGAGGACTTCCTCGAGCAGATGCTCGCGGTCCGCAAGATGGGCCCGATCGGCAACCTGCTCGGCATGCTGCCCGGCGCCGGGCAGATGAAGGACCAGCTCGCCCAGGTCGACGACAAGCACCTGGACAAGCTGCAGGCGATCATCCGCGGCATGACCCCGGCCGAGCGCGACGACCCGAAGATGATCAACGGGTCCCGCCGGCTGCGCATCGCGAACGGTTCGGGCGTCACCGTCCGCGACGTGAACGACCTGGTCAACCGGTTCTTCGAGGCGCGCAAGATGATGGCGCAGATGGCCGGGCGGTTCGGCTTCGGCGGCGGTGGCGGCGGCAGCAAGAACCGCAAGGGCAAGAAGGGGAAGAAAGGCAAGGGGCGCGGCCCCACCCAGCCCAGGGTCCGCGGCGGGATGCCCGGCGGGATGCCGATGCTGCCCCCGGGCGGGATGCCGATGCCGCCGCAGGGCGGTGGCATGCCGGACCTGTCGCAGCTCGGCGGGATGAACGACGTCCCGGGCTTCGACCCGACGAAGTTCAAGCTGCCGAAGAACCCCAAGAACAACTGACGTGGGCGCGCTGCACCTGCGCGGCACCGTCCTGCCCGGCGGCGAGCCGCGTGAGCTGTGGATCGACGGCAGCCGGATCTCGTTCACGCCCGTGCCCGGCGCCGAGACGCTGGTGGAGGACGGCTTCGTCCTGCCCGGCCTGGTCGACGCGCACTGCCACCCCGGCCTCGGCCCGCGTGGCCCGGTCGGGGTCGAGGAGGCCGCCGAGCAGGCGGTGACCGACCGGGAAGCGGGCACCCTGCTGATCCGCGACTGCGGGCTGCCGCTGGACGTCCGGCCGTTGCAGGCCCGGGCGGACCTGCCCACGATCATCCGCTGCGGACGGCATTTGGCGCTGCCGAAGCGGTACGTGCCGGGCTTCGCGATCGAGCTGGACGACCCGGCGCTGCTGCCCGAGGCCGTCGCCGAGCAGGCCCGCGACGGCGACGGCTGGGTGAAGCTGGTCGGCGACTGGATCGACCGTGGCGAGGGCGACCTCGCGCCGCTGTGGCCGGACGACGTGCTGGCCGAGGCCGTCGGGATCGCGCACGGGCTGGGCGCGCGCGTCACCGCGCACGTGTTCGGCGAGGCCGCGCTGCCGGGCCTGATCGCCGCCGGGATCGACTGCCTGGAGCACGGCACGGCGCTGGACCCGGACCAGCTCGCGGAGCTGGCACGGCGCGACGTCGCGCTGGTGCCCACGCTGGTCAACATCGAGAACTTCCCCGGCATCGCCGACCAGGCCACGCGGTACCCGGTCTACGCGGCGCACATGCGGGCCCTGCACGCGGGCGTCGGCGAGATGGTGTCCTCGGCCGTCGAAGCGGGCGTGCGCGTGTTCGCCGGGACCGACGCCGGCGGCATGGTGGCCCACGGCCGGATCGCCGACGAGGTCGAGGCCCTGCACCGCGCCGGGATGTCCCGCGAGCAGGCCCTCGCGAGCGCGTCCTGGGCGGCCCGTGAATGGCTCGGCCACCCCGGCATCGCCGACGGCGCGCCGGCCGACCTGATCGTCTACCCGGCCGACCCGCGGGCCGACCTGTCCGTGCTGCGCCACCCGGCCCACATCGTCCTGGGCGGCACGGTCTTCGCCTGACCCCCGCTGTTTTCCCTGCCACGCCAAGGCTTTAGCGTTGGACCCCGTGGCTCACGACGACGGTGGCAGGCGGGTGCTGGGCGCCCACTGGGGCTTCGCCGCATTTTTCGCCGGGGTCGCCGGCTACCACCTCGTCACGCTGATCACCACGGTCGCGCTGAACCGCCAGACCGGCGAACTCGACCCGCTGCAGCTGCCGGCCGGCCCGCTGCTCCTGCTGGCCTTCCTGCCGAACCTGATGCTGGGCCTCGGCCCCGTCCTCGGTTCCTTGCGCTACGGCGAAGGACTCCGCCGGGATTTCGGCCTGGTGCCCAACTGGCGCGACGTGCGGATCGGCCTGGCCTTCGGCGCGCTCGCGCTGGCGGTCGGCTACGCGCTGAACCTCGCCGAGATCGCCGTCTACGGCGCCGACCAGGTCTCCGACAGCCCGCTCACCGACCTCGCCGACAACGCCGACAACAGCCCGGCCTGGCTCGTCCCGGCCGCGCTGATCGTGGTGATCGCCGCGCCGCTGACCGAAGAGCTGCTGGTCCGCGGCACGCTGTGGAACGCGCTGGCCGCGTACCGCATCCCGTCGTGGGTGGTGCTCGTGCTGACCGCGCTGGTGTTCGCGCAGCTGCACGGCGAGGCGACGCGCACGATCGCGCTGTTCGGCCAGGGCCTGGTGCTGGGGCTGGCGCGGCACTACTCCGGCCGGGTCGGGGCGGGTGTGGTCGCCCACGCGGCCAACAACCTGCCGCCCGCGGTGCTGCTGCTCGCCGGGCATTGATCATCGCCTGTGATCGGCTGCGTACTGTGCGAAGTCTTCCCGGCGGCTAGGCTCGGGCGGTGAGCCGAGCGATCACCGGAGGGCCGGCGTGACGACTTCCCAGCCACGGGAACCACTTCCGGGCCCGTCGGAGGCGGCGGAGGAACTGGTGAGCCTGCCGCGCGAGTACCCGTCGCACCGCTGGGGGTTCGGCGCCTTCCTGCTCGTCGAGGCCGTGCTGCTGGCCTCGGCCGCGTTCGTCAGCGTGCTCGTCGGCGACCCGTCGCCCGGCCGGCCACTGCCCATCCGGACGGTCCTGCTCGGCACGATGCTGCCGACGATGATCGCCGCCGGCGTCGCGGTGCTGATCACCAGCCTGCGGGGCAACGGCCCGGTGATCGACCTGCGCCTGCGCTGGCGCTGGTCGGATGTGAAGGCCGGGCTCAAGTTCGGCCTGCTCGGGCTGGTGCTCACCTCATTGAGCGCCTACGTCTGGACCGCGCTGGTCGGCAACGCGGACGCGACGTCCGCGATCAGCGCGCTGATCGACGACCGGAAGATGTCGGTGCCCGCGGCCGTGGTGATGTTCGTCTACCTGTGGCTGGCCGGCCCGATCTGCGAGGAGATCATCTACCGCGGGCTGCTCTGGGGCGCGGTCGAACGGCTCCAGTGGCGCAGCGAGCGCTGGGGCCGGATCGCCGCGTTCCTGCTGTCCACGGCGGTCTTCGCGGCCAGCCACCTCGAGCCGCTGCGGACCACGCTCCTGCTGGTCATCGCCGTGCCGATCGGCCTGGCGAGGTTCGCGACCGGGCGGCTCGCGGGCAGCGTCGTGGCGCACGCGATGAACAACTTCCTGCCCGCCGTCGCGATCCTGCTCGGCGCGCTCGGGCTGTCCTCGTTCTGAGCGGTTCCCGGCGCCGTTCCCGGCCTGTGTGCAGGCACGTCGCGGCCGTCTGGCAGAATGTTCGCTTGCCTGCTTCCGTCGGACCCTCTCACCGCACGGGAGCTCCTGACCTTCGGGTGCCCTCGGCCGTGTCCCCACTCGGCTGACGGGCGCTCACACTCGCACCAGAGAGAACTGAGGAGTACCCACACCCGTGGCCGTCAAGATCAAGCTGCAGCGCCTCGGCAAGATCCGTGCGCCGTACTACCGCATCATCGTCGCCGACGCGCGCACTCGCCGGGACGGCAAGGCCATCGAGACGATCGGCAAGTACCACCCGAAGGAAGAGCCGAGCTTCATCGAGGTCGACACCGAGCGGGCGCAGTACTGGCTGGGCGTCGGCGCGCTGCCGACCGAGCCGGTCCAGCGCATCCTCGAGGTCACCGGCGACTGGCAGAAGTTCAAGGGCCTGCCGGGCGCCGAAGGCACCCTGAAGGTGGCCGAGCCGAAGCCGTCCAAGCAGGACCTGTTCAACGCGGCGCTGGCCGCGGCCGGCGAGGAGCCCTCCACCGAGGCCACTACGCCGAAGAAGAAGTCCGCCCCGAAGAAGGCCGAGGCCGAGAAGGCGGAAGCCGCTGAGGGCGAGAAGTCCGAGTGAGTTTTCTCGCTGACTCCCTCGAACACCTGGTGCGCGGGATCGTCGACAACCCGGACGAGGTCCGGGTCGAGCTGCTGACCACGCGCCGTGGCCGGACGCTCGAGGTGCACGTGCACCCCGACGACCTCGGCAAGGTGATCGGCCGGGGCGGTCGTACCGCGACCGCCCTGCGCACCGTCATGGGCGGCATCGGCGGTCGCGGCGTCCGGGTGGACGTCGTCGACACCGACCGCTGACCCGGCCGTATTCGGATGGACGTCGTAGTCGGCCGGATCGCCAAGGCCCACGGGATCCGCGGCGAGCTCGCGGTGGACGTGCGCACGGACTCGCCGCAAGAGCGGTTCAAGGTCGGTTCGGCGGTCACGACGAAGCTGCGTGACGGCAGCAAGAGGGAACTCACCATCGCAGCCGCCCGCGAACACAGCGGGCGGCTGCTGGTGCGTTTCGACGAGGTGCTCACCCGCGACGTCGCCGAGACCCTGCGCGGCGCCCTGCTGGTGGTCGACACCGCCGACCTGCCGCCGACCGGCGATCCGGACGAGTTCCACGACCACGAGCTGACCGGCCTGCGCGCCGAGCTGGCCGACGGCACCGTGGTCGGCAAGGTGGTCGAGGTCGTGCACTCGCCCGCGGGCGAGCTGCTGGAACTGGACGTGGACGGCCGCGAGGTGCTGGTCCCGTTCGTGCTGGCTATCGTGCCGACGGTGGACGTCGCGGGCGGGCGGGTCGTGCTCGACCCGCCGGAAGGCCTCCTGGACGAGGACTGAGTTGACCCTTTCCCTTCGCGCCCGCGCCGCGATCTCCCGCTTTGCGGTGTTCGGTGCTGTGGTGCTCGCCAGTGCGGGGCTGACCGCGCCGGCCGCCGAGGCCGCCGCGCCGGTGTACGGCGACTTCTCCCTGATGTTCAGCCGCAGCGCGGGCCAGTACGCGCCGCCCGGCGAGCAGGCGTTCCAGTGGGCCTGGTCGCCGCAGTCGGCCACCGAGTCGCAGATCTCCTGGGGCGACCCGAAAACCTGGCCGCCGTCGTACGCGGAGCATTTCCTGCGCGACGGGGACTGGGTGCTGCTCGACGGCTGGGGCGGCAACGGCACCTACTACACGCAGCGCGTGACCAGCGAAGAACTCTGCCACGGCACGGCCTGCACCCCGCTCCCGTCGGACGGCGGGCGGCAGCACTACGTCCAGTGGACCGTGCCGTCGGAGGACTACCGGCTGGTCGCGAACGGGACCGTCACCGAGCAGAGCAGCGGCAAGAGCTTCCAGTTCCGGCACGCGCAGACCTGGGGCGCGCCCGCGCCGTGCAGCTCGGCCCGGTTCGGCGCGCGGACCTGCGTCACGCAGAGCGAGTCGTGGTCGGACGACAACGGCCTGCCCGCCGGTTCGCCGATCCGCGAGACCCTGCGCCGGGACATCAAGATCGCCAAGGGCCTGGGCATGGCCTTCGCGATCGACCAGCAAGTGCCGTCGCCTTGGCACGCCGAGGCCACCGAATACTGGAACTGGTGACCCGGTGCGCATCGACGTCGTCACGATCTTTCCCGAGTACCTCGACCCCCTGCGGGCCGCGCTGCTCGGCCGCGCCATCGACCGCGGCCTGATCGAGGTCGGCGTGCACGATCTGCGCGAGTGGACCCACGACGTCCACCGCGCGGTGGACGACGCCCCGTACGGCGGCGGGCCCGGCATGGTGATGAAGCCGCAGATCTGGGGCCCCGCGCTCGACGAGGTCTGCGGCGAGGGCAGCCGCCTGGTCGTGCCGACGCCGGCCGGGCGGCCGTTCACCCAGGAGCTGGCGCACGCGTACGCCGAGGAAGAGCACCTGGTCTTCGCCTGCGGCCGGTACGAGGGCATCGACCAGCGAGTGGTCGACGACGCGGCGCGGCGGATGCCCGTCGACGAGGTGTCGATCGGCGACTACGTGCTGGTCGGCGGCGAGGCCGCGGTGCTGGTCATGGTCGAGGCCGTGGTCCGGCTGCTGCCCGGCGTGCTCGGCAACGCGCGCTCGGCGGCCGAGGACTCGTTCTCCGACGGGCTGCTCGAAGGCCCCAGCTACACCCGCCCCGAGGTGTGGCGCGAGCTGGCCGTGCCGGACGTGCTGCGCTCGGGCAACCACGCCCTGATCGACCGGTGGCGGCGCGACGAGGCGCTCGTCCGGACCGCGCGGCGCCGCCCGGATCTCCTGGCCCGGTTGCCGGAGGGTAGCCTGGACCGTCGTGATCACGAGGTTCTCGACGGGCTCGGCGAGGACCCCGGCTAGACCCCGTGCGAAGCGAGCACCCGCGCCTCTGCCATACTTGACCGGTTGGCGTGAGTGGACCGCCTCGTTCACGAGCCCGCCATCAGCCCCTGGTGAGACGTAGCAGCAGTGCTGCGCGCCCGGGGAGACGTAGTACTCAAGCCATACGAAATGACGAGGACGGACCACCGATGAACACCCTGGACGCGCTGGATGCGCAGTCACTGCGTTCCGACATCCCGGCCTTCCGCGCGGGCGACACGCTCAAGGTTCACGTCCGCGTCATCGAGGGCAACCGCGAGCGCAACCAGGTCTTCCAGGGCGTCGTGATCCGTCGCCAGGGCGGCGGGATCCGCGAGACCTTCACGGTCCGCAAGGTCTCGTTCGGCGTCGGCGTCGAGCGCACCTTCCCGGTGCACTCGCCGAACCTGGCCGAGATCGAGGTCTTCAAGCGCGGCGACGTGCGTCGCGCGAAGCTCTACTACCTGCGCGACCTGCGCGGCAAGAAGGCCAAGATCAAGGAGCGCCGCGAGAACCGCGAGACCACCTCTGCCCGCTGAGTGGCGGATCGGTTACCGGTAGCCTGGCGACGTGGTCGAACCCGTGCCCCAGAACGCCGCTGAGGATGACCCCGACCGCTCGGACGAGGACCAGCCCCGGCTGTCCCGTTCCGAGGAGCGTCGGGGCTCCCACCGGCGAGGCAAGTCCTCGAAGAAGCGGTCGTTCTGGAAGGAGCTGCCGATCCTGATCGTGATCGCCCTGGTGCTCACGATCCTGATCCAGGCGTTCCTGGCCAAGGTCTACATGATCCCCTCGGGGTCCATGGAGGCCACGCTGCACGGCTGCCCCGGCTGCACCGGTGACCGCATCCTGGTCGACCGCGTCACGTACGACTTCACGGACCCGTCGCCGGGCGACGTGATCGTGTTCAAGGGCCCGCCCGCGTGGACCGAGAACGAGATCATGCCGCAGGAGTCGGGCAACATCGTGGTCCGCGCGCTGCGCGGGCTGGGCTCGCTGGTCGGCTTCGCGCCGCCGGACGAGCGGGACTTCGTCAAGCGCGTGATCGCCACCGGCGGCCAGACCGTGCAGTGCTGCGATCCGCAGAACCGCGTGATCGTGGACGGCAAGGCGCTCGACGAGCCGTACGTCCACTGGGAGAACCCGGACCACGCGGTGCAGGAGAGCTTCGCCCCGGTGAAGGTGCCCCAGGGCGCGCTCTGGGTGATGGGCGACAACCGCAACAACTCCGCCGACTCCCGGTACCAGGGCGGCGGCGGCCCCAACGGCGCGGTCCCGGTCGGCGACGTGATCGGCAAGGCCCGGATCATCGTGCTCCCGCCGAGCCGCTGGGGCGGCATCACCGACCACAACCCGCAGGCGAGTGCCCAGCCGGTCGCGCTCGGCGCCCCGGCCTGGCAGGAAGGCCTGCCGCTCGGTGTCGGCATCGCCGGAGCCGTCCCCACGCTCTTCCTCGGACGGCGTGTGAAGGCGGGCATCCGCAAGGCGGCCGGCCGGAGACGCTAGCGTGCTCCGCCCGAGCAGAGTCGTCAGACGGGTAGTGCAGCTGTGACCGTTCCCGTTCCCCGCCCCCCGGCCGAACCACTCCGGCCGCCGCGCGCCGTGGTGCGCGGCGAGTTCTTGTGGGGCCTGCAGGGTGCGCTCGACCGTCGTGGCCTCGGCCCCGTCGCCGGGGTGGACGAAGCCGGCGCCGGCGCGTGTGCCGGGCCGCTGGTGGTCGCCTCGTGTGTGCTGCGCCCCGGCGACGGCGCCCGGCTGCCCGAGCTGACCGACTCGAAGATGCTCACGGCGAAGGCCCGCGACCGCGTTTACGACCAGGTCCTCAAGCGCGCGGTCGACTACGCGGTGATCGTCATCCCGTCCGAACAGGTCGACCTGCTCGGCATCCGGGTGATGAACCTGGAGGGGATGCGGCGGGCGGTCGCCGCGCTGCGCGAGCATCCCGGGTATGTGCTCACCGACGGCTTCCCGGTCCCCGGCATCCCGGCCCCCAGCGTCGCGGTCATCAAGGGCGACCGCTGCGTGGCCAGCATCGCGGCCGCGTCGGTGCTCGCGAAGGTGACGCGGGACCGGATCATGAAGGGCCTGCACGGCGAGCTGCCGCACTACGGCTTCGACGTGCACAAGGGCTACAGCACGGCCGACCACCTGGCGGCGCTGGACGAGCACGGGCCCAGCCCGGCGCACCGCTGGTCCTACACGAATGTGGCCACCGCGGCCGCCCGGCACGGCCTCACCCCACCGCATCCGGTCGTGCTCACCTACGCTGCCTTGGAGAACCCGAGCGTGCCGGTCCGTGCCCTGGCCAGCTCGGTGGGTAAGAATGAACGCTCCGCCGCCGGAGCAGCAAGACGAACGCGAGGAGGGGCGCGGATTTCATGAGCGCAGAGGATCTCGAGAAGTACGAGACCGAGATGGAGCTCTCGCTGTACCGCGAGTACCGCGACATCGTCGGCCAGTTCTCGTACGTGGTGGAGACCGAGCGTCGGTTCTACCTGGCCAACGCCGTCGACGTGCAGGTGCGTGACGGTGGTGGCGAGGTGTACTTCGAGGTCCGCATGTCGGACGCGTGGGTCTGGGACATGTACCGCCCCGCCCGGTTCGTCAAGCACGTCCGGGTCATCACGTTCAAGGACGTCAACGTGGAGGAACTCGACAAGCCGGACCTCCGGCTGCCCGAGGACGGCCCGTTCTCGGGCTGATTTCTCCCACGCGCTGAAGGCCGACCGGACCCGCTCCGGCCGGCCTTCAGCGCGTTCTGGCGGGTTTTCGCCTTTTGGGCTTTTGGGCTGAGCACGGGGGACCGACAGTTTCGGGCTCCGGTGCCGGTCGTCGCGCGGGTTCTCCACAGGTCCCCGGTTGTCCACAGGTTGGCTTTTCGGCGCTGGTGACGGGTTCGGTCACCCTGCGAACGTGGGTTCACACGTTCCGTGATGGTCGCGGGACGGTGAGGGGGCCACGATGAACGACAGTCTTCGGCGGCGCGCGCTGTGGCGCCGCGAGTTCGGCCGCTGGGGTGAGGACCTGGCCGCCCGGCACCTCCAGGAGGCGGGGCTCGTCCTGCTCAGCCGGAACTGGAGCTGCCGCGAAGGCGAGCTCGACCTGGTGCTGGCCGAGGGCGACCGGGTGGTGTTCTGCGAGGTGAAGACCCGCTCCGGCGACGACTACGGCACCCCGGCCGAGTCCGTCACCCCGGAGAAGGTCGATCGCGTGCGCAAGGCGGCGGAGCAGTGGCTGCGGGCGTTCCGGATCGGCTGGTGCCGCACGCGGTACGACGTGGTCACCGTCTTCGCGCCGGTCGGCGGGCAGCCGACGGTGCGGCACATCGCGGGGGCGTTCTGATGCCGCTGGCGAAAGCGTGGTCGGTGGCCCTGCTCGGGATCGAGGGCCGGGTGGTGGAGATCGAGGCGGACCTGGGCGGCGGGCTGAGCCGCGTGACGCTGGTCGGCCTGCCGGACGCGGGCCTGCGCGAGGCGAAGGACCGCGTGCGCTCGGCCGTGCGGAATTCGGGCCAGCCGTGGCCCGACGGCAAGGTGACGCTGGGGCTGTCGCCGGCGAATCTGCCCAAGGTGGGCTCGGGGTACGACCTCGGCATCGCGGCGGCGGTGCTGGCGGCCACCGGCGCTGTGCCGGCCACGAAGCTGCTGCGCACGATCCTGCTCGGCGAACTGGCGCTGGACGGCCGGATCCGTCCCGTCCGCGGTGTCCTGCCCGGTCTGCTGGCCGCGCGGGCCGCGGGTTACGAGCGCGCGCTCGTCCCGTCGGAGTCGCTGGGGGAGGCGGCGCTGGTCGAGGATCTGGAGGTCGCCGGGGTCTCGCGTCTGACGGACCTGGTGGCGTGGCTGAAGGACGAGGGCGAGCTGGAGCCGCGGCCCGAACCGGTGCCCCCGGACCCGCCCGCGGTGCCGGACCTGGTCGACGTCGTCGGCCAGCCGGAGGCGCGGTGGGCGCTGGAGGTCGCGGCCGCGGGCGGCCACCACCTGCTGCTGACCGGCCCGCCCGGCGTCGGGAAGACGATGCTCGCGAAGCGGTTGCCGGGCCTGCTCCCGCCGCTCTCGCCGGAGGAGTCGCTCCAGGTCACGGCGGTCCACTCGGTCGACGGCACGCTGTCGAAGTCGTCGCCGCTGGTCACCGTCCCGCCTTTTGTCGCCCCGCACCACTCGATCACCGTCGCGGCCCTGATCGGCGGCGGCAGCGGCCTCGCCGTGCCCGGCGCGATCAGCCGGGCACACCGGGGCGTGCTGTTCCTGGACGAGGTCTGCGAATTCGGCCCCGAGCGGCTCGACTCGCTGCGCACCGTCGTCGAGGAGGGCGAGGTCCGCATCGCGCGGGTGAAGGGCGCGGTGCGTTATCCCGCGCGCTTCCAGCTCGTGATGGCGACCAACCCGTGTCCCTGCGCCCAGCCGCGCGAGATCGACTGCACCTGTTCCCCGCTCGCCCGCCGCCGCTACTTCGCGCGCCTCTCGGGCCCCTTGCTGGACCGCGTCGACCTCCGTGTCAGCCTGCGCCCGCTGACCGCCATGTCCGCCCACCTGACCGCCGCCCCGGAACCGTCGGCCACGGTCCGCGCCCGCGTCCAGTCGGCCCGCGACCGCGCTGCCCACCGCTGGCAGGCCCACGGCTGGCAGTCGAACTCGGAGGTCCCGGGCCCGTCGCTGCGTCGCGAGTTCCGGCTGCCCCCGGCCACCACGGTCCTCCTGGACCGAGCCCTCACGAAGGGCGTCCTGACCGCCCGCGGCGCCGACCGTTGCCTCCGCATCGCCTGGACCCTCGCCGACCTCGCCGGCACCCCCCACCCCACCCCCGACCACGTCTCCGCCGCCCTCGACTTCCGCGAACGGACAGCCGCATGACCCACCCGCCCCCGCCCTCACCGACGGGCCGCTGTCACCCGCTTCGCCGTGCTGCCCGCCCTCCTGCGCCCCACCCCTTGCTCCGTCGGACCGCCCCTGTCGCTGCTTCGCCGTGTTGCGCGTCCCAGATCGCTTCCGACTGATCCCTTCCAAGCGGCCCCGGCCCAGCGCGGCCACGCCGCCCCCGCTTCCCTGAACGGAGTTCCCATGTCTCACCCCGCCCGCCCCCGGCTTGCCAATCCCCAGCCCGCCGACTCGCGCAAAGCCCGCCACCTCCGCCTGGTCCCACCACCGCCGCCGGGCCGGGACCCCGATCCCCTCCAAGTCCGCGCCCGCCTCGGCCCGGTCCGTGCCCTGGCCCCCGCGCCGCCCCACCCCCGCGCCGCCCAGCCCGCCTCACCCAGAGGAAGCGCCGCATGAGCGTCGAGCCCCGGCAAACCAGCCAGGCCACCTCCCACGAGGCCGAACGCCTTGCCAGGGCGTATCTGCTGCGCGTCGCCGAGCCGCCCGCGCCGGCGTTGGTCGCCTTCGTGGAGGCGCGCGGTCCCGTCGAGGCCGCGGAGCGCGTGCGCAGCGGCGACTGTCCGGCGAAGGTGCGCAAGGAAACTGCGGCCCGCAAAGACGTCGAACTCGCCGAGCAGGATCTCGCGGAAGCCGCCAAGATCGGTGCCCGCCTGGTGATCCCCGAGGACGACGAGTGGCCGGGCTGGCCGCTGCACTCGCTCACACTCGCCACCCACGAGGGCGTCGCCGACGTCGCCCCGCCGCTGGCGTTGTGGGTGCGGGGCTCAGCGTCGCTCGCCTTGGCGGCGGATCGCGCGGTCGCCGTTGTCGGAGCGCGGATGTGTTCCAACTACGGCGAGAACAACGCGGGAGAGCTCGGCTACGGGCTGGCGGCGCGCCAAGTGCCGCTGTTCTCCGGCGCCGCCATCGGCATCGACGCGGCCGCACATCGCGGAGCACTCGCGGGCGACGGAGTGACCGTCGCGGTCCTCGGGTGCGCCCTCGACATCGGCTACCTGGCCGGCCACGAAGGCCTGCTGAAGAAGATGGCCGACAACGGCGGCGCGGTCATCAGCGAGTACCCGCCCGGCACGCCACCCGCGCGGTACCGATTCCTCGTCCGCAACCGGCTGATCGCGGGCCTCACCGACGGCACCGTGGTCGTCGAAGCCGGCCGTCGCAGCGGCGCGCGCAACACCGCGACCACGGCGGGCGCGCTCGGCAAGGTCGTGATGGCCATACCCGGCCCGGTCCACTCACGCACGTCGGCCGGCTGCCACGACCTGATCCGCGACTGCAAGGCCACGCTCGTCGCGAACGTCGACGAAGTGCTGGACACCGTCGGCCGCTTCGGCCCGCCGCCGAAGGAGGGCAGCCAGCAGCACCGTCCGACGGACGGGTTCGGGAAGGAGGCGATGCGCGTTTACGAGGCGCTGGTGCCGCGCGCCGGTCGTTCGGCCGACGAGGTCGCCGCGGAGTCCGGGATCCCGGTCGCGCGGGTCAGAGCGGTGCTGCCCGAGCTGGAACTCGACGGGTTCGCCATGCGCGGGGCGACCGGGTGGCGCCGGATCATCCGGTCGGCGCCGCAAGGGAATCCGTCGTGAACGGCCCGGCCCGCGTGGCGATGCTTGACCAATGGCGGGAGTTCGCGCAGCGTGATCGCCATGCCGTCAGGGAGCGTCCGCCGCGACGCAGCCGCGCGCCCGCCCGGGCACCGGAAAGGCCCGCCGCGGGTGGATCTGCACGCGCTCCGGGACGGGTTGCCGCAAGCCGTGCGGGCAGTCGTCGCCGACTACGAGCGGCACCTCACGCTCGAGCGTGGCCTGTCTCCGCACACGGTGCGCGCGTACGTCGGCGATGTGGTGTCCCTGCTGGCGTTCCTGACCGAGGGGGAGGACGACGGCCCGGCGCGCGGGTTCGCCGATCTCGACATCGGTCTGCTGCGGGCGTGGCTCGCCGGGCAGCGCACCGGCGGATCGGGCCGGACGACGCTGGCGCGCAGGGCCGCGTCGGCGCGCACATTCACGGCTTGGGCCCACCGCCAAGGCGTGCTGAAGGCGGATCCGGGCGGGCGGCTCGCCGCGCCGCGGGCGCACCGGACGCTGCCGGGGGTGCTGCGGGAGGACCAGGCGGACGAACTGATGCGGGCGTCGGAGGCCGGCGCCGCCCAGCGCGATCCGGTCGCCCTGCGTGACCGTGCGATCGTCGAACTGCTCTACGCGACCGGCATCCGGGTGTCGGAGCTGTGCGGGCTGGACGTCGGCGCGGTCGATTTCTCCCGGCGCGTCGTCTCCGTGATCGGCAAGGGAGACAAGGAACGGATGGTCCCGTTCGGCGTCCCGGCGGCCGGGGCGCTCACCGCGTGGCTCGAGGCGGGCCGTCCGGAATTGGTCTCGGAACGGGCTGCGCACGCGCTCTTCCTGGGCGTTCGCGGCAACCGGCTTGATCCCCGGGCTGCGCGGCGGGTGGTGCACGAGGCGGTCGCCGCGGTGCCCGGCGCGTTGGACATGGGGCCGCACGGACTGCGGCATTCGGCCGCAACACATCTGCTGGAGGGAGGTGCCGATCTCAGGAGCGTTCAGGAACTGCTCGGTCACGCTACGCTTGCCACGACCCAGCTCTACACTCACGTGACAGTCGATCGGCTGAAGGCGATCCATGACCGAGCCCACCCACGGGCCTGACGAGGCCGGTGGCGACTCGGCCGGAAAAGCCGGGGCCGAACCGGCGGCGCACGCGCATCCGCACGAGCACGGAGACCATACTGACCCGCATGCCGAGAACGACCGTGCAATGAGTTCCACGCCTCCTGCCACGGAAGCCGGGGTGAGCACCCCCGGCGCCGAGGACGCCGTCACCGCCGACGGGCGTCCTGGTTATGACGTCGACGCGGGGATCCAGGCGCTGTGGCAGCAGTTCGCCGACCAGCCGGACCAGACTTCGCGCGACCGGCTGGTGCTGCACTACGCGCCGCTGGTCAAGTACGTCGCGGGCCGGGTCGGCACTGGCCTGCCGACGCACGTCGACGTGGGCGATCTCGTGCAGTCGGGCATTTTCGGCCTGGTCGACGCCATCGAGAAGTTCGAGCCGGCCCGCGGCCTGCGCTTCGAGACGTACGCGATGCAGCGCATCCGCGGCGCCATCCTCGACGACCTGCGCGCCCAGGACTGGGTGCCGCGCGCCGTGCGCAGCAAGGCCAAGGAGACCGAGCGCGCCCTGGAGCGCCTCGGCGCGCGCCTGCACCGAGCCCCCACGGACGCCGAACTGGCCACCGAACTCGGCGTCAGCCTCGACGACCTGCGCGACTTCTACGGTCAGCTGCAGCTCACCAGCGTCGTGGCCCTCGAAGACCTGGTCTCGGCTGGCAAGGACAGCGGCTCCCTGGTCGACACCCTCCCCGACGACGGCGCCGTCGACCCGGTCGCCGTCCTAGTCGACCAGGACAACCGCAGGCAGCTCGCGGAGGCCATCGCCCAGCTGACCGAGCGGGACAAGATCGTGGTCAGCCTCTACTACTTCGAAAGCCTCACCCTCGCCGAGATCGGCAAAGTCCTGGGCGTGACGGAATCCCGCGTCAGCCAGCTCCACACCCGCGCAGTGATGCGGCTGCGGGCCAAACTCGTCGAGCAGCCGGCCACCTAGCCCCGCCGCTTGCCGGCTGTCCGGCATCCGCGCCTGCGCGCTTGCCGAGCCGAGTCCCGCGGACGCTTGCCGCTGTGGCGCTCGGCTGAGCGCCGCGGACAGTCGCGATGCTGACCTGGATCCCGCGCTGTGGCGCTGGGCTGGGTCGAGTGGCCTGCGGTGCGGTGCGGTGCGGTGTTGGGCTGAGTTGGGTTGAGCGGGCTTGTCGCCGGTAAGCCACTCGCTGCTGGGCCTGCGGACGCTTGCCGGTGCGGCGCTGGACTTGGGCCGGTGGACCCCCGCCGGTGCGGCGGTGGGGTGAGGCCGCGGACAGTCGCGGTGTGGCGCTGGGTTGGGTCTGGCGGACGGCTGCCGAGGCGGCGGATGGCTGCGGACTCTGGGGTCAGGGCTCACCTCCCCACGGTTTGAGGCGTACTCGGCCGGGTGCGCCGGTCAGGGCGAGAGGGTCGACGTACTCGGTGCCGCGGCGGGCGCCCCAGTGCAGGCAAGCGGCGACGGAGCAGCCGGGATGGCCTGGTGTGGCGGTGCCCAGCGGTTGTCCGCGGTAGACCTGTTCGCCGGTGGTGACCGTCGGGGTGATGGGCTGGTAGGTGGTGCGGAGGCCACCGTCGTGGTCGAGGGACACCACCCCGTGGCCTGCGATCTGGCCCGCGAACACGACGACGCCGACGTCCGCGGCGAGGACCTCCTGCCCAGGCGCTGCTGCCAGATCGACCCCTCGATGCCCCGGTCCGTACGGTGACTCGGGCGCCTCGAAGTACCGCGTGACCTCCGGCCGCGGCGCCAACGGCCAGGCCAGCCGACCCGCCTGCGCGACAGGTACCGGCTCAGGCAGCTCTGCGACGTCATGGCGCGCGACGCCGGTTTGCGCGACGCCAGCAGGTGCGACGCCAGCAGGTGCGAGGCCGGTACGTGCGACGCCAGCGCGTGCGACGCCAGCGCGCGCGGCGGCTGTCTCGTCCTCGCGTGTTCCGGCCGTCTCGCCCTCGTTGGGGCCGACTGCCTCCCTCGGAGTCGGGCCGGTCGCTTCGCTCTCGTTCGGATTGGTCGGCTCGAGCTGTGTGCCCAGAAGGTGGGCGCTGACCTCTTGTGCGCCGGCGGCTCGGGCTGGTGTCGCGACCAGACCGGGCAGTGGGAGTACCACTGCCGTCGCGATCAGCAACGCCAGCTGTGTTCGGCGGATGAGTGGTCGGCTCGGCGGCCATGGCAGGAACTGGTGGGGGAGGCTGTCCTCTCGCCAATCCTGTGGTCTGGCCATCAGCCAGGGTGGTGCCCATTTCGGTGACAGGAGCAGGAGCTCGGCTTGCGGCTGACGAAATGGCCAGTGTGCGAGACCAGCTTGCAGGCAGCACCGGAACCAGGCGAGTGAGCGTCGCAGGAGCCAGATTGCCGGCCGGCTCACCAAGTCGCGTGGTGACCGGTGCCGGGACTGGGGACGAGGGCGCGTTGCAGGCTGCCTCGGGATCGGGCGTGGTCGGTCTGCGAGCCGGTGCGACGGGCCGTGACCGAGCGGCTGGCGACTGCCCAACTGGTGACTGGCTGGGCGGTCGCTGGGCGGGTGGTGACTGCCCGGGTGGTGGCTGCGCGGGTGCTGGCTGAGCCAGCTCAAGTAACTGCGTGCGCGCCGGCTCACCCGCCATCGAGCAGGACGCGAAGCTCGGTGGCGGCCGCGGCCACGATGGCCATCGCCGGGGCGATGGATGTCGGCGCGGCCACTGCCGGTGCAGCTGCCGCCGCTGGCGCTGGCGGTGCGGCCGCCGCCAGTGCAGCCACTGTCGGCGCCGTCGGCGCAGCCACTATCCGTGCCGTCAGTGTGGCCGCTGTCGGTGTCGCCGATGCAGTTGCCGCTGCCGGTGCAGCCCGAGCCGGTGCAGGGGCTGCAACCGCCGCAGCGGGTGTCGCAGGGGTGGCCGTCATGGGGGCACTCACCAGCGCGGAGACACGGGACAGCCGGGTCGGCCGGTGGGGAACAGGGGGTCCTCGTCACGGGTTCCATCGTCGGGGAAGGCAGTGTCGGCAGAGGGCCGCCGAGGGGAGTTGTGCACAGGCGGGGGCAGTTGTGGACAACTCGGGCGGGGCCGGGCGCTGCCGGTGGGGGCGGGCCTGGTGGCAGGGGGTAGAATCTTTCCCGCAGTCCATTCGAATGGGCTGACTTCGCGTGCACGTGCGCGCATCCCCGGCCGGTTCCGTCTTGTGCGGAGGCCCGGACGGAGGGTCGCACGGTGCCCGGCGGTCCCCGGGGGTTCCTGAGTGAACCCGCGGGGTCCGGGCTCCGGCACGGCACCAGGGCGAGCGGCCACCCGGCCGCGAGCGGCAAACCGATCAGCGCGTCGGCGGCCTAGAACACCGCGGGCGTGCGTGAGACAGAAAAGGTGTGATTCCGGCAATGGCCGTCGTCACCATGAAGCAGCTGCTTGACAGCGGCGTGCACTTCGGGCACCAGACCCGTCGGTGGAACCCGAAGATGAAGCGCTACATCTTCACCGAGCGCAATGGCATCTACATCATCGACCTGCAGCAGACGCTGACGTACATCGACCGTGCGTTCGAGTTCATCAAGGAAACCGTCGCGCACGGCGGCACGATCATGTTCGTCGGCACGAAGAAGCAGGCTCAGGAAGCCATCGCCAGCGAGGCCGCGCGCGTGGGCATGCCCTACGTGAACCAGCGCTGGCTCGGCGGCATGCTGACCAACTTCCAGACCGTGCACAAGCGTCTTCTCCGCCTCAAGGAGCTCGAGTCGCAGGAGCAGACCGGCGGCTTCGTCGGGCTGACCAAGCGCGAGATCCTGACGCTGACCCGCGAGAAGGACAAGCTCGAGAAGACCCTCGGCGGTATCCGCGACATGGCCAAGGTGCCCTCGATCGTGTGGATCGTCGACACGAAGAAGGAGCACATCGCCGTCGGCGAGGCTCGCAAGCTGAACATCCCGGTCGTCGCGATCCTGGACACCAACTGCGACCCGGACGAGGTCGACTACCCGATCCCGGGCAACGACGACGCGATCCGCTCCGCCGCGCTGCTGACCAAGGTCGTGGCCGAGGCCGCCGCCGCCGGTCTGATGGCCCGCTCCAGCCGTAACGGTGCGTCCGCCGACACGAAGCCGGAGCCGGGCGTCGCCACCGACGAGCCGCTGGCCGAGTGGGAGAAGGAGCTGCTCGCCGGCTCGGAGACCGCGTCCGCCGACGCCACCGAGGCCGCTGCGGCGACCGAGGCGGCCACGGCGACCGAGGCCCCCGCCGCCGAGGCCGCTGCCACCGAGCAGCCGGCCGCCGAGGCCCCCGCCGCCGAGCAGGCGACCGCCTCTTCCTGATGCAGCAAGGTGCCCGTGCGGCCGGTCCTCTCGGCCGGCCGCACGGGCGCTGATCACCTCACACGTACCTGAAACGGACGGATTCAACACGATGGCGAACTACACCGCCGCTGACGTGAAGCGCCTGCGCGAGATGACCGGCGCCGGAATGATGGACTGCAAGAAGGCTCTCGAGGAGAACGACGGCGACTTCGAGAAGGCCGTCGAGTTCCTGCGCATCAAGGGCGCCAAGGACGTCGGCAAGCGCGCCGAGCGCGCGACGGCCGAGGGCCTGGTCGCCGGCGACGGTGGCGTGCTGATCGAGCTGGACTCCGAGACCGACTTCGTCGCGAAGAACGCCGACTTCCAGGAGCTGGCCGCGAAGATCGTCGAGGTCGCGAAGGGCCTGAAGACCAGCGACGTCGAGGCGCTCAAGGCCGCCGAGCTGGACGGCAAGACCGTCATCGAGGTCGTGCAGGAGCTTTCGGCCCGCATCGGCGAGAAGCTCGAACTCCGCCGCGTGGTCGCCTTCGAGGGCCAGACCACCTCGTACCTGCACCGCCGTGGCTCGGACCTGCCGCCCGCCGTCGGCGTGCTGGTCGAGTTCACCGGTGACGACGCCGACGCCGCCCGCGGTGCCGCCATGCAGGTCGCCGCGCTGCGCGCGAAGTACCTGACCCGCGAGGAGGTGCCGGCCGAGACGATCGAGAACGAGCGCCGCATCGCCGAGCAGACCGCCCGCGAAGAGGGCAAGCCCGAGCAGGCCCTGACCAAGATCGTCGAGGGCAAGGTCAACGCCTACTACAAGGACAACGTCCTGCTCGAGCAGCCTTCGGTCAAGGACAACAAGAAGACCGTCAAGGCCCTGCTCGACGCGGCCGGCGTGACCGTGACCCGGTTCGCCCGGTTCGAGGTCGGCCAGGCCTGAGCCAGGCACTGGGACTAGGTTCTGCCACTGTGCCCCGTCTCCGCGGTTCGGGGACGGGGCACAGTCGGGTCCACGAGGGCACGCCGCCCGCGCACTCCCTCCCGGGAAGGCGGCCATCGAACACAGGAGGCGACATACATGGGTGACCGCGTCGAGGGTGGCTACCGGCGGGTGCTGCTGAAACTGGGCGGCGAGATGTTCGGCGGCGGCTCGATCGGGGTCGACCCCGATGTCGTGCACTCGGTCGCCCAGCAGATCGCGGCGGTCGCGCGCACCGGCGTCCAGATCGCGGTGGTGATCGGCGGCGGCAACTATTTCCGCGGCGCGGAGCTGTCCCAGCGGGGGATGGACCGTGACCGCGCCGACTACATGGCCATGCTGGGCACCGTGATGAACTGCCTGGCGCTGCAGGACTTCCTGGAGAAGGAAGGGCTGCCCACGCGGGTGCAGACCGCCATCACGATGGGCCAGGTCGCCGAGCCGTACATCCCGCGCCGCGCCGAGCGGCACCTGGAGAAGGGCCGCGTGGTCATCTTCGGCGCCGGCGTCGGCATGCCGTACTTCTCCACCGACACGGCCGCCGCGCAGCGGGCGCTGGAGCTGGGCTGCGAGGTCGTGCTGATGGCCAAGGCCGTCGACGGCGTCTACACCGCCGACCCGAAGAGCGACCCGGACGCGAAGATGTTCCGCGAGATCACCCACCGCGAGGTGCTGGAGCGCGACCTCAAGGTCGCCGACGCGACGGCGTTCAGCCTCTGCATGGACAACAACATGCCCATCATCGTGTTCAATCTGCTCACCGAGGGGAACATCGCCCGCGCGGTGAGTGGTGAGAGGATCGGGACGCTGGTCAGCACCCCCGCTGACGGGGCGTCGGCGTAGACCTGCTGGGATCGCCCACAGGCTCCAACAATCACAACACCGGGAGTAGCCGTGATCGACGAGACCCTCCTCGACGCCGAGGAGAAGATGGAAAAAGCGGTGTCCGTCGCGAAGGACGACCTGGCGTCGGTGCGGACCGGCCGGGCGAACCCGTCGATGTTCTCCGGGATCGTGGTCGAGTACTACGGCGCGATGACCCCGCTGAACCAGCTGGCCGGCGTCAACGTGCCCGAGGCGCGCATGGTGCTCATCAAGCCGTACGACCAGACCCAGCTGGGCGCCATCGAGAAGGCCATCCGCGAGTCGGACCTCGGGGTGAACCCGAGCAACGACGGCAACGTGATCCGCATCGTCATCCCGCAGCTCACCGAGGAGCGGCGCAAGGAGATGGTGAAGGTCGCCAAGGGCAAGGGCGAGGACGCCCGCGTGTCGATCCGCGGAGTCCGGCGCAAGGCCAAGGAAGAGCTGGACCGGATCGCCAAGGACGGCGAAGCGGGTGAGGACGAGGTCGCGCGCGCCGAGAAGGAGCTGCAGAACCTCACCGACACCTATGCCCACCAGGTCGACGAGCTGGTGAAACACAAGGAAGCCGAGCTGCTCGAGGTCTGATGAGCCAGGTGAGCGAGGAACGAGAAGAACGGGTGGAGCCCACCCCGCCGGAGCCGGTCGAACCGCCTGCTCCGGCCGAGCGGACGCAGCCGGAGCAGAAGGCCTCCAAGGCCGGCCGGAACCTGCCCGCGGCCATCGGCGTCGGCCTGGTGCTCGGCGCGGCGATCATCGTTTCCCTGCTCACCGTCCGGTTCCTGTTCATCGGGATCATCGCGATCGCGATCGGCGTCGGCACGTTCGAGTTCGCCGGGGTGCTGCGCCGCGTGGCGAACATCCGGGTCGCGATGATCCCGGTGATCGTGGGCGGCCAGGCGATGATCTGGCTGGCGTGGCCGTTCGGCCGCGAAGGCGCGCTCACCGCGTTTGTGCTGACGGTGCTGGCCTGCCTGATCTGGCGGCTGCCCGGCGGCGCCGACGGCTACCTGCGGGACATCGCGGCTTCGGTGTTCGCGAGCGCGTACCTGCCGTTGTTCGGCGCGTTCGCCGCGATGCTGGTGCCGCCGCCCGACGGCGTCGGCCGCGTGCTGACGTTCCTGATCGCCGTGGTCGCCTCCGACACCGGCGGCTACATCGCCGGCGTGCTGGGCGGCAAGCACCCGATGGCGCCGACGATCAGCCCGAAGAAGTCCTGGGAGGGCTTCGCCGGGTCGATGGTCGCCGGCATCGTCGCGGGCGTGCTGACGATCAGCCTGATGCTGCACGGCCAGGCCTGGCAGGGCGTGATCTTCGGCGTGGCCATCGTGCTCACCGCCACGCTCGGCGACCTGGTCGAATCGCTGATCAAGCGCGACCTCAAGATCAAGGACATGGGCACGCTGCTGCCCGGCCACGGCGGCATCATGGACCGGCTGGACTCGCTGCTGCCCTCGGCCGTCGTCTCCTGGCTGCTGCTCTCGGCGTTCGTGCCGTCCTGACCGACAGGCTCGACGCGACCCTCGCGATCGCTTGTGCCGCAACAGGTTCGCTGCGGCGGGGTCAGTCGTCGTACGGGTCGTCGACCTCGGCGCGGCCGACGTCGTCGAGGGTGCGCGAGTGGTCGATCACGGCGAACACCGCGCCGTCCGGGTCGGCGAGGATCGCCACGCGGCCGAACGGGGTGTCGTACGGCTGGACGACCACGGTGCCGCCGAGCATCAGCGCCTGGCCCGCCGCCGCGTCCACGCCCCGCGTCGGGTCGACCTCGAAGTAGACCATCCAGTGCGGGGGAGTGTCGCGCGTGTACTCTGCCCCCATCACGTACCGGTACAGCACGGGTGTGTGGTCGATCAGGTACTCGGCATAGTCGACGCTCTCGCCGTCGCCGATCTGGTGGCACGAGTAAGTGAAAAGCTTGGTGTAGAAGTGATCCGCGGCCACGCCGTCGTGGGTGTTGAGGTCCGCGCCGCTGAACGTGTTGGGCTGGTCGGTGGCGAATTCCCAGTCTTCGGGCGCTTCCCAGAACACCACGGGCGCGCCGCACGCGTCGATGGCGTGCAGGATGTTGCCGCGACCGGGGATCGCCATCGGCCCGAGCGTCACCGTGCCGCCGAGATGCTCCACCCATTCGGCCGCACTGGCCGTGTGCGGCACCGAAATGTGCAGCGTCCATCCGGGCGCGCTGCGGCTTCCGCGTTGGTACAGGCCACTGGCCAGCGTTCCGCCCATCGAGGCGATCCAGTAGCGCCCGGTCGGCGCGGCGGGGTCGCGGCGCACCCCGTACTGCCAGCCGAACAGGCCGGTGTAGAACTGCTTGGTCACCGCCTCGTCGAGGCAGGAGACCTCGACCCAGCAAGGAAGTCCGGCCGGTACCGGCGACGGACGGGCCGAGTCGAGCGACATACTGCCTCCTGTGCTCTGCGGGACACCCGCACCCGGTCGGCGACGCGAGCGGCTGGCGCGATTGTGTGCTCGCGCCGCCTCCTCGTGGACGAGGAAGAAGTCTATGCGCTGTTCGTGATTTTTTCGCTGTGAGCAGTGAATCGTGAACATCACGGAACTGATGCCGCCCGGGTGGCGTTGAATAACTTCGTGCGATGGTTCCCCGGTTCCCGCTCGGCGGAGGTACTGCCGAGCCCCAACATCTGGTATTACCAGCAGGCTTACGAGGTCGAGAACCGCGCGCAGGACGTCGAAGGCGAGATCTGGCGGGTGCTGCGCGAGGAGTGCGACTGGGCCGGTCGCGACGTGCTCGACCTCGGCTGCGGGGATGGGTTCCACCTGCCCTATTTCGCCCGCGACGCCCGCTCGGTGCTCGGCGTGGAACCGCACGCCCCGCTCGCGCGCGACGCGGCGAAGCGGGTGGCGGAACTGCCGGGCACCGAGGTCCGCCAGGGCCGCGCGCAGCGGCTGCCGGCGGAGGACGCGAGCGTCGATGTGGTGCACGCGCGCACCGCGTACTTCTTCGGCCCGGGCTGTGAGCCGGGGCTGCGAGAGGCGGAACGGGTGCTGCGGCCGGGCGGGTCGATCCTGATCGTGGACCTCGACGTGGCCAGCGAGCCGTACGGCGGGTGGATGCGCGCGGACCTGCCGCACTACGACCCGGCCGCGGTGGAGCGGTTCTTCGAGGCCCAGGGCTTCGGCCGCCGCCGGGTGGCGGCGCGCTGGCGGTTCGCCGACGCGGCCGCGATGGAATCAGTGCTGAAGATCGAGTTCAGCGCGAAAACGGCGGAACGGGCCATCGCCGAGGTCCGCCGGCTGAACACCGGCGGCGGCGAGATGACGCTGCCGGTGGGCTATCGCGTGCACGCACGGGTCAAGCCCACCGGCCTCGTCGTGCCGGGTCACTCCGCGGGTCCGGAGCCGTCGTCGGTGTCGTCGTCTTCGACCTCACCGAGGATCGTGTAGATCGAGCGGCGTGCCTCGTTGAGCACGTCCACCACGCGGGCCTGCTGGCTCGCGCTGCCCGCCCGCATCACCTGCACGACCGCGGCCGCCAGCGTGGCGCCCGCCTTGCGCAGGTCGACCTCGACCGGGTCGACGTCTTCGGCGAAGTGCTCCCACGGGGGAGTGCCGGTCTGCTGCTCGGCGGCGGCGCGGCCGGATTCGGTGAGCTCGAACAGCTTCTTGCCGTTCTCGTCCTTGCTCACGACCAGGTCCTCGTCGGCCAGCATCTGCAGCGTCGGGTAGATCGAGCCGGGGCTGGGCTTCCAGAAGCCGCCGCTGCGCTCGCCGATCTCGCGGATGATCTCGTACCCGTGCCGCGGCTGTTCCGCGAGCAGAGTGAGGATCGCCGCGCGGACGTCGCCGCGCCGGCCTCGACGCGGGCCGTGGCCCCGTCGTCCGCCCGGACCGCCGTGGCCACGGCGTCCGCCGCGCCCGCCCATGGCGAAGTCACCGAAGTCGCCGCGGCCCCAGGGACCGAAGGCCGGACGGCCGCGGTCACCGTGTTCGTCGTGCTGCCTACCTGCGTAGGGATGTTGTCGTCTCATGATGAGTGTTCCTTTCTCGAACGGTTGCGACACGTTCACGATATATCGTTAACTGTCGTTCGGCAACCCTCCCGACGTGACCCTGCTCACCCCGCACGCGAAAACGCCCGCCACCCGGGAGCCGGGTGACGGGCGTCGCGCGGGACCGTCCACAAAGGATTCAGGCGTACATGCGCACCCAGTCCACGTGCACGGTGACCCGGTCGGGCGTGGACGCGTCCGGCGCCGGGATCCAGCCGGGCGCGCCGAACGGGCCGGGCTCCTGCTGCATGACCAGGTGCATCGGCGTCTGCGGGACGCCGGGCTTCTTGGCGCTGAAGCGCGTGTCGTACACGGTCTGGCCGTCGATCGAGTACTTGACGTAGGTGGGCTGCCAGTCGACCGCGTACACGTGCCATTGGGTGTAGTCGCCGGTGAGCTTGCCGCTGTCGCGCTGGCCGCCGGGCGGATTGCCCCAGTGGACTGAGGAGAGCGCGGTGTTCTTCTTCGGCCGGGCGCTCTCGACGAGGTCCAGCTCGCCGTCCTGCGGCCAGCGGTTCGACTGCGGCCACAGCAGCATCGCCACGCCGTAACCCGTGCCGGGGTCGAACTTCGCCCGGACCATCCACAGCCCGTACGTCCGGTCGCCGTCGCCGCGGCACCAGCACAGCGCGCCCGAGGTGTTGGCCTTGCCTGTGGGGTCCTTACCGTGCCCGTTGATCCGCAGCTCGCCGTCGCCGACGCTGATCTCGCCGGGCTTCCACTGGGAGATCCCGTTCGACGACTTCGAGTCGTACGCCGACCACTTCGTCGTGTCCAGCGCGTTGCCGTTGAACTCCTCCGAAGCGAGCAGCTGCCGTCCGTGCGCCGTGCCGTCCACCTCCGTTTCCAGGCCCTGCGCCGAGACGACGCCGATCTGGACCCCGAGCAGCAGGCAGACCGAGGCCGCCAGCACGGTTGTCGTGCGTGTTTTGCTCTTCGTCATGAGCACCCGTCCGTTCTCGTCGCGAAACCGGTCTTCCCTACAGCTGGGCCAGCACTCTCGCCGCGAGCACGGCGACCAGCGCGACCACCGCCGCGCCCGCCCCGAAGTCGAAGCGCCGCAACACTCCCCGCTCGACGGTGCGCAGTTCCGCGACCGCCGTGCGCGTGAGCACCAGCACGAGCAGCAGCCCGAACGCCGCCGCGGCGACCCAGTCCAGCCCGTGGATCATCGGACCCCCGCTTTAACGCTCGAGCGGACCAGCCGGGCGGGCACGCCGGCGTAGACGCCTGGCTCCGCGCAGTCCGCGGTCACCACCGCGCCGGCCGCGAGCACGACGTCGTCGGCGATCGTCACGCCCGGCAGGATCGTCACCCTGGCCCCGGTCCAGACCCGGTCGCCGATCCGCACGGCCAGGCCGACCGGGCGGCGCGAGATGCCGGCGGGGGTGGACTCGTGGTGCGAGGTGACCACCATCGTCTGCATGCCGAGCTGGCAGTCGCGGCCGATCGACACCTCGCCGACCAGCTCGAAGAAGCAGCCGGTGTTCACGAACGTCCTGGTGCCGACCGTCAGGTTCCGCGGCTGCCCGGCGATTTCGAGGCCGGGGAAGACATTCGGCGTGTGCACGGCCATGCCGCAGGCGCGGTAGATCAGCCACCGCAGCGGTCGGGGCACGAGGTTGCTGCCGGCCACCACGTTCAGCAGCGTCCGCCGGGTCAGCAGCGCGAACTCGATCCGCAGCTCCCGCACGACCCGCTTGGCCAGATCGCTCATCGGAGGCTCCCCGCGACTTCGGTGCCCGAGCGGATCCGCGCCAGCTCAGTGCTCAGCCGTCCGCGCAGCAGGTCCACCTCGCCCAGCAGCCGCGCTGACTCGGCCGGACGCCGCGCGGCCAGCTCGTCGACGTGCTCGCGCAGGATCTGCGCCGTGACCTCGTCGGTGCGGACGGACCGGTCCGCCGTCCCGATTGACGCGAGGAAGTCGGCGCACTTCGGCTGGTACTCCAGCCCGGCCATCGGCACCGCCGCGGCCGCGGCCAGCACCAGCGCGTGCAGCCGTTCGGCCACGAGCACGGTGCAGTCGCCGATCGCGGCGAAATAGTCGGGGACGGTGTACGCGGGCCGGATCTCGGTCCGTTCGCCGGCGACGGCCGCGAGGTGCAGCGCCTCCTCCGCGAACCGCTGGTCCTTCGGGTTGATTACCAGGAACCGCACGCTCCAGCCGTCGGCCGCGACCCCGCGCACGAGGTCGGCGACGGCGCGGACCACTCGGTCATGGTCGTGGCCCCACAGGTCGTCGCCGAAGCCGAGGTTGACGGCGAGCAGCTTGTCCCGCGGTGTGGCCGTCGTGGCCGGCTCGTGCAGCAGCGCCGGGTCACCCACCACTTCCGCATGCACGCCAACGGAATCGAGCAGGGCGGCCGAGCGCGGGCCGCGCACGGTGACCCGGTCGAACCGGCGGCAGAGCCCGGGCCAGCGGGCCAGCTCTCCCTTGGCGGAGAACGAGTTCTTGCCTCCGAATGCGGGATCCTCGACGCCGATGCCGATCAGGTGCCACGGGCGACGCCGGGCCAGCAGCAGCCCGGTGGCTTCCAGCAGCAGCCGCCAGTTGCGCCGTCCGACCACCGTGCCGCCGCCGACGAGCACGGCCCGGCCGCCCGAGCCGCGCAGGCCGCCGCCGAGGACCCGGCGCGCGAACTCCTTCGGGTCGTGCGGGACGTGCCACGGCTCGACGGCGGGCAGCTGCGGCAGCAACGCGTCGGCGATCGCGTCGTCACCGAGGTTTCCGTGGCCGGTCCAGCCGACGTAGAGCAAGCGCGAATCGTTCATCGGGAGCCTCCGGGTCGGTGGACGAGCAGGACCGAGCCGCCGTCCCGCAGCTGCTCGCGGTACTCGCCGGACGAAACGAGCTGGGCGCGCACGGTTTCGGTCCACCCGGCGGGCAGGCCCAGCAGGGTCACGCCGTAGTTGTCCTGGGCCTGGTTGACGATCACGAAATCGGGGCCGACCCGGCCGACGCAGGAGCCCTCGTCGGCACCCGGCACACAGGTGCGTTCGAGCGAACCTTGTTTGACCGCACCGACTTGCGCCCAGTTCAGCGGGGCGTACGCGGTGAGTGAGGAGATCCGCTGGCCGGGCCGCGCGAGCCGGTAGGCCTCGGCGACGACCGTCTGGTCGGACTTGCGGAAGGCGACGTAACCGTCGTTGCCGCCGCGCGCGCCGACCAGGAGCACGGCCGCCGCGCCGAGGACGACGACCAGCGCGATCGGGACGAGACGGCGTCCGCGGGTCGAGCGCAGCCACCGGTCGAGGCCGGCGCCGGCGAGCGTGCACAGCAGCGGAAGCGAGTACAAGTACGACCGCAGCAGCATTTCCCCGCCGTACGACTGCAAAGCGACGAGCCCGGCGGGCACCACCGCGACCACGGCGAGCACGATCGGGCGGCGGCCCTGCGGCGTCCGCAGGCCCCACCAGCCGGCGGCGGCCAGCAGGCCGATCAGCGCGGTCAGGCCGAACCGGAAGCCGAGCACCGTCAGCCGTCCCGGATCGCCGCCGACCCGCTCCTGCACGTTCTGCTGCACGGAGCCGGACAGGTCGCCGATCCCGCCGGTCAGCACCTGGAGGTGGCCCACCCAGTAGTCGCTCGCGCCGACCACCAGCCAGGTCAGCGGGGCGAGGATCGCGACGGCCAGCAGCCACGGCACCTTCAGCCGTCGCGTCACGGTCAGCACCGCGAGGATCGCGGCGAGCGCGAACGGCGTCACCTGGTGCGAGGGCGCGAGGGCGAGGATCAGCAGCACGAGCCCGGCGGACGCGAGGACGCGGCGCTTCGGGTCGGCGTCGCCGCACAGCCAGCGGAACACCACCGCCAGCGCGCCCAGGTACAGCAGGAAAGCCAGGCCCTGCGGGGAAAAGTAGTCCTGCTCGACCCAGTTGACGCAGAGGAACGCCCAGGCGGCCAGCCACGGCGCGCGGCCGCGGCCCAGCACCGCCGTGGCCACGGCGTGCACCCCGACGGCGGCCAGCCCGGTCAGCACGGGCGGTGCCCAGGCGAGCAACGCGGTGGTGCTGCTGATCCCGGCGAGCTTGGTCAGCCACGCGGCCGCGCCGAAGAAGGCGGGCCAGGAAAAGCGCGCGTCGAAGTTGTGCAGCACCGTGCCGTGCGTACCGATGTAGTCGGTCCAGCCGGCGTGCAGCCAGGCGACCGGGAGCCGCGCGACGGGCTCGGTCAGCGGGGGCAGGCCGTACATGCCCAGCACGGCCAGCAGCGCGGCGGTGGCCAGCAGCCAGGTGCGCGGCCGGTCCGAGCGCACTTCCAGGAGGAACGCCGCGGTCAGCACCACCAGCGCCACCAGCACGCCGGGCGGCAGCGCCCTGATCAGCCCGAACGAGCCGAGCGCGCTGGGGTCGACCGGCTTGAGGAACAGCACCTGCAGCACCACGGCGACAACGCACAACGCCGGGGTGAGCCAGCCGCGCCGGCTCGCCGCGGGCGCTGGCGTCTCGGTGGGCCTCGTCAGCACCAGGCTCATCGGCTCACCCCGCGCAGCCGCCGGACCAGCGAGGGCACGACCAGCGCGCCGACCAGGACCTGGGCCAGCACGAACCCGAGCGCCGGGCCCGGCAGGTGCAGCCCGGCAGGCACCAGCAGCACCCCGCCCACGACCAGCGCGGTGCCGGACAGCTGGATCCGCGCCGCGCCCATCCCGTCGCCGTCCATCAGCCGGACCGCCACGCCGAGCGCGACGACCGTCCGGGCCACCAGCCCGGCGAGCAGGATGCGCAACGCGATACTCCCTTCTTCGGCGTAACCCGGGCCGAACAGCCCGAGCAGCAGCGGCGCCAGCGCGATGCCGGCGACCGCGCCCGATCCCACGAGCAGCCCCAGCCGCTTGCCGACGGCGCGCAGGATCGCGGGGCGCGCCTCCGGGTCGCCGGAGCCGCGCAGGACCATCGAGTTCACGAACCCGTTGATCGCGTAGTCGGTCGCGGTGAGCCCGTTCCACACCACGAAGAACACCGCGCCGCTCGCGGGTCCGAAGCGGGCGGTCACGATCAGCGGCACGACGTTGTAGAGCACCGTCGTGCCGATCGTGGCCAGGTAGGTCGGGCCGAGGAACGACACCACGGTGCGGCGGTCCGGCAGGTCCGCCGGGACCGGCTCGGCGCGTTTCCGGCGGGCCAGCAGCGTGATCAGCACGCCCGCGATCGCCGCGCAGACGACGGTCGGCGCGGCCCAGGAGGCCAGCACCCCGACCGCGCCCAGCGCCGCGCCGAGCACCGGCAGCACCGCGACCCGGACCAGCCCGAAGGCGCCGTTGAACAGCGGCACCCACCAGACCCGGCCGAGCCCGGCGAGCACGTAGTCCTGCAGCTGGAACAGCGCCCAGCACACGCTGGCCACCACTAACAGCAGCGCCAGCATCCCGGGTGCGGCGGCCCGTCCGACCGGCAGCAGCACGAAAACCACTCCGCCGACTGCCGCGGCCGCGCCGACCAGCAGGTAGCCGCGCCCGACCAGCCAGCCGGTCCGCCCGCCCGCGCCGGGCAGCCAGCGCAGCAGCCCGAGTCCGACGTTGAGCTGCGCGATCCCGGCGATCAGCACGAATCCGGAGACGAAGCTGGCCGCGCGGCCGACGGCCTCCTGCGGCAGCGTGCCCGCGGCCACCACCCAGCAGACCAGCCCGGCCACGCCGGTGATCACCGCGCTCAGCGACAGCGCCATGCCTGCTCCGAGCGCGTGCCGTTCGCTGCCCGAGCGCGCGGGCGCGGCTGTCGTCATGCGTGACCTCCGACCGTGCGCCGGGCCGTGACCAGGTGGAATCCGAGCAGCACCGCGCACACCACGAGCGCGAACACCGAAGCGAGCGCCGGGCGCCACGTGGTCAGGAGCATCAGCTGCGCGCCGAGCAGGTCGATCGCGACGCTGACGGCGATGACCAGCGCCCAGGTGAGCGAGGACGTGCTTGGCCTGAAGAAGGCGATCACGGACCAGCCCGGGACGAGGAACAGGAACAGCAGTGTGACGATCACGCGTGCCGGGCCTTGCAGGTCCAGCACGGCGAACGCCGCGGTCACCGCGGTCACGGCCAGCAGCGCGGCGGTGACGGCGGTGCTGACCTTGGCCGTCACCTGGTCCGCTCCCGCAGCAGCGCCAGCGGGCCGGACAGCGTGCCGCGGACCTGGGCGGCCACCAGGCGTCGGGGGAAGCCGGGGGACGGTTCGCCGGAGCCGGTGCTGTCTGGGCTGGCTGTGCTGTTTGCGGGACGGCGGCCGAGCAGCACCGGGAGCCCGCGCGGCACCGCCGCCATCAGCTCGCGGAGGCCGCCACGTCGTCGCGCGTGCAGCAGGTACAGCGCGGCCAGGCCGGTGCCGTAACCGCGCAATTGGCGCAGCAGCTGGGCTTCGGTCGCCCGGTGCTCGTGCCGCACCACGGCGTGCGGGGTGTAGACGATCCGCCCGCCTTCGCGGACCAGCCGCAGGTACAGGTCGAGGTCCTCACCGGAGTGCGTGCGCCGGCCGGGGCCGAGCCGTTCGTCGAACCCGCCCAGTTCCAGGAACGCTTCGCGGGACCACGCCATGTTGTTGCCCGAGCCGAACCGGCCGGGCGACAGCAGGTTCCGCGGATCCTCGGTGAACGCTTGCCGCTGGTAGCCCTTGCCGAAACCGCCGAACGCCTCGAACCACACCTGCGCCGGCGTGTCCAGGCAGAGCGGCGCGACCAGGCCGGTCACACAGGAGGTGCCGGGCTGGGCGAGTTCGGCGACCAGCTCGGCCGGCCAGCCCGCGTCGACCACCGTGTCGTCGTCGGTGAAGGCCAGCACCTCGCCGGTCGCCTCGCGGGCGCCGAGGTTGCGGGCCCGGCTCGCGCTGGGCACCGGCTCGTGCAGGCAGCGCACGCGTTCGTCGGACGCGGCGAGCGCGAGCAGCTCTTCCCTTGGCCCGTCGGGAATGTTGTCCACGACCAGCACCTCGAGGTCGGGGTAACCGGCCGCCAGCACACTCGCCACGCACCGGCGTACGTCCGAGGGCTTGCCCGCGGTGGCGATCACCACGCTCACCCGCGGCTGTGTGGAAGGCCGTGGTGGCCGGTCCCGCGCCTGCTCGGCCAGCTTGGCGGCGAGCACGCCGACCTCGTCGCTGCGGCGGGCGGCGCCGAGCACGATGCCGCCGGACCGGACGAGCACGTCCGCCTCGCCGTCCCAGGTGGCTTCGCCGTCCTCGATGTCCACTGTGTACGCCGGGATCGAGTCGGTCTCCGGGGCCGGCTTGCGGGCCAGGCCGCGCAGGTAGCCGGCGCCGGCCGCCGCGGTCGACACGAAAACCCCGCCCGCGCCCGCGGGATTGCCCGCGCGCAGCTCGCGCAGCACCGCCTTCGGCAGCACCGAACGCAGGTACGAGCGCTCCGTCGACAACGCGTCCTGCGCGCCGACGAGCCGTGAGACGGCCGCTTTGGACAGTCCCTCGGCCCAGCTGCGCTGCCGGACGTAACGCCGTCGCGTGCGGTCCGCGGACACGCGGTGCCGGACTGTCGCGTCCGGCTGCAGGATCACCTTGACGCCCGGAACCCGTTGCCGCAGCCGGATGCAGAGCTCGGTCTCCTCGCAGCCCAGCGGCAGCTCCGCCGTCCGTCCCACGCTCTCGGCGAACCCGCCGAGGCGCTCCAGGTGCTCGCGGCGGAACGACATCGCGCAGCCCATGATGTTGCGCACCTCGGCCGTCTCGACCGGCTGCCCGGTGTAGGCGCAGCCGACGATCCAGTACAGCTCCGGGGGCAGCCACGGCGGCGCGGAGCCGTCCGGCCAGGCTGGGATGGCCCGTCCGCCGACCGCGCCGACGTCGGGATCCTGGTACGGGGCCAGCATTTCCTCGAGCCAGCCCGGGTCGGCCGCCGCGTCGTCGTCCAGGAACGCGACGATTTCCCCTTTGGCTGCAAGGTATCCCGTGTTACGGGCACCCGAAAGGCCGGCCGTGCGGTCGTTGCCGATCACCCGGACCGAGTCGCTCGTGAACGCTTCGGTCGCCCGTTGCAGCAGTGCGGGATTGTGGTCGGCCACCACGATCAGCTCGTCCGGCACCACCGTCTGCTCGGCCACCGAAGTGACCGAGGCGACCAGGTCGTCCCAGCGATCCTCGGTATAGCAGCAAATCACCACGGAGACTTCGGTCATGACTCCACCACGGTGTCCGGACCGGGCAGCGCGCGCTCACGCTGCCGTCGCCCGGCCCGCCAGGAACGGCTGTACTCGCGCAGGATCACGCGCAGCACCCGGATCCCGTCGCGGAAGGTGTCCAGGTTGCTCGTGCCGAACATCCGGTCACGCTCGAAGCTGGGCACCTCGCGGATCTTCAGCCCGGCCAGCGCGATGCGGCAGTTGATCAGCGTCTCGACCTCGAACCCGTCGCCCCACTGCCGGCCCGATTCGCGGCCCAGCTCGGTCGGCGGTAACCCGAAGGTCGGGATGATGTCAGACCAGAACGCGTTGTAGCCGTAGCAGAGGTCGGTGAACCTGGTGCGCAGCAACAGGTTCGTGAAGCCGTTCAACAGCGCGTTGCCGGCTTTGCGGAGCAGGGTGATGTCATCGCTGCCGCCGCCGGAGGTGAACCGGCTGCCCTTGGCGAAGTCCGCGCCGGCCACCAGGGTCTTGGCGAAGAACGGGATCTCCTCGGGCGCCGCGGAACCGTCGGCGTCGAACATCACCACGACGTCGCCGGTCACCCGCGCGAACCCGCAGGCGAGCGCGTTTCCTTTGCCACCACGGGTTTGCGTGACCACCTCGATGTCGGGCAGGCATCGTTTCGCGACTTCGACCGAGTCGTCCACCGAGCGGCCGTCGACCAGGATCACCTGGTGGACCGCGGGCAGGCTCGGCAGCACCACCTCGAGGTTCCTCGCCTCGTTGAGCACGGGTATGACCAGGGAAATACGGGGGTCGGGGGAGCGCATAGCCACCTTTCACAGGTGTCGGAGCCGCATCGCCGGGTTCTGGGGCGGCGGCGCTGGCATCGGAAACGGTCGAAACGGGTGGCGGCGGTGGTCGCGGAGTCCGAAACCTCATGCAGACACGACGAATCGCCTGGTGTGCACGGAATGACCGGGTGCCAGGCGATCGCGTGGCCGGACCGGTCGTCGGTCCGATCGGCTACACTGGCGGTCGGTTGGGTGAGCACAGTCATGCGGCAAGGAGCGGGCGCGGCTAATGACCGACGAGCACATCTGTGTGTGTGGGCACAGCGAATCGGCTCATCGCCATTTCCGGTCCGGCAGTGATTGCGGCAGCTGTGGCGCGCAGCGGTGTTCCCGCTTCAGGCGGGACAAGCGCGCGGAGTCCGGAAGCCGGGTGGAAAGCCTTCCGGAGCCGGAGAACGGCCGGCGGTGACCTGATCAGGCGAGGCGCGGTCTTCGAGCTCCTCTGCCGGCTCCCATGGATCCCTCTGGGCTACGCGTGACCGGGGGGCGGGGGTCTGTGTGACACATAAACAGTCCGAACGGTTGTCGGGTGATCTTTTGTCAACTCTGCGTGAGGCCGAGAATCACAGGTCACCCGGAGGTTGTCAATGACTCAAACCGCCATTACCCGACGATGGTCTAAACCTTCTGGCGAGGGGCTTGCCACGGGCGGAGTGGATCATCCATACTTTGTTGTTGACCACAACGAAATGACCTAACCTACTGGTCAGTCGCTAGTTCGGCCGGTTCCACGGGGCCGGGCCGGGGGTGAGCCGGGGCCGCGGCCGGGCCCCGGGCGGCGAGGGTGCAGGGTTCTTTGTACTCCCCTCGCGCGCGGAGCCTTAACCAGTGTTTCCCGGCGTTTTAACATGATCGTCCACGATTCGGCTCGGCGTGCGGCGCGGACGATGGTGCGGTTCTGGGCTTGCTCGCTGTGGTCGTCCCGGGGCAGGAAGTGACGACCCGCACACGGTCGAGTGGGTGCTGATCGTCGTGTGCGGTTGGCATGGGACACTGGATCTGCTATGAGTGCCCTCCCTCTTGTCTTCGACGCGCCCAAGCGCGGCCTGCCGCCGCGCCACCTCGCCGACCTCTCGTCCGCCGAGCGTGCCGAGGCCGTGGTCGCGCTCGGTGAGAAACCGTTCCGCGCCAAGCAGTTGTCGAACCACTACTTCTCGCGCCTGACCGTCGACCCGGCCGAGATGACGGACATCCCGGCCGCCTCGCGCGAGCACCTGGTCGCCGACCTGATGCCGACGCTGCTGACGGAGGTCCGGGCCCTGGCCGCGGACGACGGCGCCACCCGCAAGACCCTCTGGCGCGCGCACGACGGCACGCTGCTCGAGAGCGTGCTCATGCGCTACCCGGACCGGGCCACGCTGTGCATCTCGAGCCAGGCCGGCTGCGGCATGGCCTGCCCCTTCTGCGCGACGGGCCAGGGCGGCCTCGACCGCAACCTCTCGACGGCCGAGATCGTGGACCAGGTCCGCTCCGCCGCCGCCGTGATGCGCGACGGCGCCATGCCGGGCGGTCCCGGTCGCCTGTCGAACATCGTGTTCATGGGCATGGGTGACCCAATCCCTACCGTTTGACAACGTTCTGACCTGCACGGACACGGGTCCCATGGTCAATGTGATCTTCGCTGAGCGCATTAGCCGCGACCGCGGCAACACCGAGTCGATCGAAGCTCAGGATGCAAAGCTGGAAGCTCGCCGAGCGGCTGAGGCGAAGGTTCGTGAGATCACCGTCGTCGGTAAGGCCGTCGACCGCTCGGTCTCTGGTGACGTTGACTTCTTCGACCGTCCGGACTTGCGGAAGTGGCTGACGGACGAGGTTCGCGAACAGTGGGACGAGCTCTGGGTGACGAACCAGGACCGCTTGTCGCGAAACGACATGCACTTCCTGGCCTTCGTCTTCAAGATCCTCGAGTGGGGCAAGTCAATCGTCATCCTCGACGACCCGACCTTGGACTTGCGGACCCCTGAAGGTCGCTTGATCGCTCACGCGAAGGCGCTCGGGCCTGCGAAAGAACTCGCGCGGATCAAAGACCGCGTCAAGGACAGCCATGAACGTCGTCGGTATACCGAGGCGTGGCCTGGTGGTGTGCCGACCTATGGCTACACCACGGTGCCCAAGCTGCTCCCCGCCGGCGATGAGGGCAAGCTGGTCAGCAGGAAGGTTCGTGTCTTAGACGAGTACGAGACCACTGTGCTGCACGAGATGCGCAGGTGGATGGTCGACGAGGAGAATCCGCACACCATCAAGCAGGTGTGCGTTCGACTGGATAAGCGGGGCGAGCTGACCAACCGCGATCGCTGGCGGAAGTTCGTTCTCGGGCAGGAGCCGCGAGGTGAGAAGTGGTCTCCCTCCAGTGTGAAGCAGGTTCTCACGTCGCTGTCGCTCCTCGGGTGCAAGCTACACGGCTTGAAGCCGTTGTACGCGCCCGATGGCGGTCTGCTTGTCACCGCGGAGCCTGTGTTCGCAAAGGAAGAGTGGGACACACTTCAAGCCGCCATAAAGAAGCGTGAGCGAGAGCCGTATCGGGTCTTCGGTACCTCGCCGCTGCTCGGAGTTCCGTTCTGCGCCAAGTGTGATGCCTCGGCGACGCACGTCGTTATGACCCGGGTAAGCGGTAAGGGTGATATCAAGACGGAGAAGGTCTACCGGTACTACAGGTGTACGAATCAGCGCCAGGAAAAGCCTTGTCCGGGTGTGAGCATGCGAGCCGATGAGGTGGAGCAACTTGTCGAGCAGACCTTTCTCGAGCAGGTCGGATCAGTCGAGGTTGTCAAGCGAAGCTGGGTGGTCGGGGAAGATCACACCGAAGAGTTGGCGAGTGTTCGTGCGGCGATCAATCGGCTCGAGAACGAGCGAGACACGTCGGCCTCGTGGGATGATGAGGATGAATATTCTTACCGGGAACGCAAAGCGAAGCTTGTTGAGCGACGAAACGTTCTGAAGCAAAAGCCGCAGCGTGAGTCAGGGTATGTGTACGAGGGAAGCGGTGTCACGTATGCGCAAGCATGGGTTGACGCTGATCAGAGTAAGAAGCGGCGCCTGCTGGTCGAAGCTGGAGTTCGATTTGAGATCACAAACATGACCGAGTGGGAGATCAAGATTCCCGATGACATCAAGGGACGCCTCGTCGCTGCTGGATGACATCGGCTCATGACCGCGGTATCTAATGACCGGCACTGAGCGGCGATGGCTGCGTCACCGTGCGCAAGTTAATCGTTCGATCGCGATAGCATCCGAGAGAACGAGCAAGACGGCGAACCCGTTCTTCCAGTCCTCTGTCGAGATCGAAGAACGGCGTAGTCTCCTAAGGTCTGCGAGAGTGCCGATCTCAACTCCGCGGACTGTCTGATTTCTGGTGCTCAGCCGGGTAAACCGAGCTTCCGCCTGTCGGTTGGTTTGTCCGGTTACCACGGAGGTACCGATCTCCTTTGCTACGGTTAGCGCGTGGTTGCCTGGTATCCACGCGTAGGGTGAGTTGACCTCGATGTTGTCGGCGACGCAGAGGTCGTCCGAGAGCTTGGTGATTGTCGGAACCGGGGGGTGCTCGGCTAAGTCATCCATGGAAACTCCTTGTCTGCTGACGGGGGAGATGGCGGCGCGCCGGCCGTTGATCAGGAGCGGTCCCTGGTGGCACTCGGCGAGAGGCTCGAGGAAGTCGCGCCGGGCAAGGTTGCACTCCTCGGGCGTCAAGGGGGCCGAGCAGTGAAGTGTTGCAAGCGTTTCGCGTGCGAACATGGGACCTGTCTGGATGACGAGGTCCGGTCGCTGATATGCGATGGCAGCAAGAGTCAATTTGATAAGCCGCTTTGAATGAAACGGGATGTGCAACGAAGGGATCAAAGCGATAACGTTCGCCTTGTGAATTTCTGGAGTCCAGGCAGCGCCTGAAACTTCCAGGTGTGGACAGGGAATTTTCGACGACATGGTCCCTCCCGTTGTGATAGCTCGCCGGGAGGGCATTGAGTAGTTGGTTGTATCCGCAGGGTTGTCCCGCGCCAAGAAGACATGTCACGAACGTCGCTCGGCGGCCGGTGCCCTCTGAACGCGGTCAGGATTCGTCGATCCTGTCGCTTAGTTGTCGGGGTGCGCAGGACGGGGTGTGAGCGTTTGATGATCGACCGGCAGGCTGCACGACCTGACGCGTCGATGAGGGCAAGCGCAAGGGGCAAAGGTGAAGCGTCGCTTAGCGCCACGTCTCCAAGTGTTCTTCGATGCAGACACGCAGTCTCCACATGTGTTGACGTGGGAGGGCATCAGTCGGGATCGTTCACGAAGATCCTTTCCCCAGGATGCACTGCAAAGCCGTTTTCGGCAACAAGGCGCACAAAGACAGGCGCCTACGTCGGGTTAAAGGCGCGCGTCGTGAAGTCGACGTCAGCGGCCTCTGGGCGCTGCACTGCTGGCGACTGCGTTCGCTGCAGACGATTCGACGCTATGACACCCGCTTTAGGAGAGTGGACGACGGTAGGGTCTGTGGCCTCTACCTGCGACTATAGCCTCGGCGCCGACCTCATGACCCTCACAATCCGCGTCGTTAGCCGGCAGTTCGGGTCACGAACGGGGTCACGAAAATTCGCTCGCAGACTCGGGCGTGTCGCCCCGAGATCGTACCTTTGGAACGAGGGTGAGACCTCGGGTCTGGGTTCCGCCCAGTGCGCGGCTTGGCGCTTCGTCCGCGCCGAGCAGCGCGCGGACGATGTCGTCCCGCTGCCAGGGCGAGAGGATCAACGGGCGGCAGGCCCAGGGTCTTTGGCGCAGACGCCGATTTCGTGGCAGAAACGCGACCGCGTGGTCGGCGCGGGGTTCGCAGAAGTGGTCGCCGCGTTGGTGGCAAGTGCTGCCATCGAAAGTGCGCCTGCACTCCAGCAACCCTGGCGTGTCCGGGTTCGGGGTTCGACGCGTGCGGGTCTTCGGGGTGCCGGAGCGTGTTCGCCGGGGATGCAGTGGCCGGCGGGCCAGGATGAGGAGATGCCTCGCATCCTTCGAGGTGTCGGCATCGGACACCTCGGCCTTGATCGACACCCGGTCCGATGAGATCAGGCGGAAGTGGGAGGCGTACGTCGAGAACGGTCGCTCCGCCTCCGCCTGCGCGACCAGCACGGGTTCTTAATCAACCCTGACCACCCGGCTCCAGCAGCGCTGACCCGTCGCCAACTGTGTCGCCGAGCAGTACCGGGCCAGCGCCTCGCACGACACCAGGAACGCGTCGCTGTCCCGGGCCGTCTGGACGCCATGCGACTCCAGCCCGGGTGTCAGCCGGGTCCAGATCTCGCGAGCCTGCTCCGACGGCCGGTCCGAGCAAACGATCTTGGCGGCCGGTGGGATCGGCTCGGCGTCGTTGATCCGGTCTTTGCGATCGCTATGCAGGGTCTGCAGATTAGTGGTCTTAGCGACAGGACTGCGTTTCCCCATACGAATCACCGCCGTATCGAAGACGGATTCGACCATCGGCGCTACTATTTCTCCATGAGAACACCAAGAGGGGGAGCCAATGAGCCTGACGGCTCAACAATAGCCACTGAGGAACTGGTTCGACTGACGCGATGGATACCCTTCTCTGAGTATTTCGCCAAGAAGTGGGTGGAGTCATACTTCTTTCAAGGGCGAGAAGTTGAGGTACTCCTATCGTGTGGCCTGACTCTAGATGAGGTGGCCGAGGTCTATCTTCGCTGTTCAGCCTATCACTTGTATCGCGTTTTGGCTGTATTAATTTCATCTACTATAACCCTACTTGTGCCGGATGCCTTTCCTTCGGACGGATCTTTTGTTCAGGAGGTTATCCGCAGCCTAGTTCAAGTGACAACCACTTACATGATTGTCTTGATTCTTACGCTGGGATACCTTCGCATAGTTCGCGTTCAAGCTTCGCCATTTGCGACAACCTTTCAGATTTTTCGATGCCTGGTGTCCCTTCGTGAACTTCAGATTATCCGTGCCGAAGGTGTACCGCGTGATATCGGCCCAAGGCGAGCGTGGCGGGTGCGCAGGTCCTACAACGTTAGAGCACTTCGACGCATCCAGTTCGATGGACGACTCATCACAAGGAGCACGCACTTGATGGCAGGTTACCGCTTGTCGACGCCCTGGCCGCGAGGCGAGGTCGTGGAACGGAAGCTTGCGTGGCTCCTGGTGGATTTCGACGATCCTCGTCGACTTTCTCATGTTGTAGATGCCCTTTCTGACGCTCTCCGGCACACAATAGGTCCGCGCCCCGATATGGCACCCTCCCTGTCATTAGCGCCATTTGGGCAGGTGCCGCCTGCTTCAGTTCGTACAACTGCACGCGGGCGAGTACGGAGCTTGGTCCAGAACGCCGCCCTGCTCGGTGGGATCGCACTTGCGAACGCGGCAATCACGCTACTTGCGAAGATCCTCTAGTGTTCTGAGCTGTTAGTTTGTGGGTAGTTGTAGGGTGTGGCGATGCCGAGGCCGAAGGTTGACCCGGTTGTGCTCTCCGACGTGGAACGGTCGCTGTTGGCCAGGTGGGTGCGTCGCCTTAAGACTGCGCAGGCCTTGGTGTTACAGTCACGGATTGCCGTTGCACCTAACACTGCAACGGCAGCACTGACACGACTCCGCGGCTCGACCCGACCGACCCGGCCCGCGATCAACTCCACCACCGCATCCAACGACGCGACTCACCCCACAAGATCCACTACACGGTGATCATCACCGCCAGACGGGCACCAGCCTCTCGCGACACGCCGAAGTGCCGTTGCGGCACTGAGTGTGTCGGTGGTGCCAGCCATACTTGAACTCGAGTGCAGCGCACGTCTAGTGACCGTCGCTCTTCCGCGGCATCTACGGCCTGGGAGGAACCCACCTGGGGTGCATCTCTTGGTCCATTAAGCAGTGGAGGAGAAGTGGCGATAGAGCCAGCAGTTGAGGTGGAGCGAGAGGAGTACCTGCTCGCGCAGGTCCGCGAGGCGTTCGGCCGGGTGGTCTACAGCCACAAGACCCACGAGAAGCAAGCGGACATCTGCTTCGGGCGGTACCGGTGGCAGCAGGGTGTGCTGGTCGCCTTCACGGCTGTCAGCACCGGCACGTTCCTCGCGTCCGTGCTCGGCACGCTGGGCAACCAGGTCCTGACGAGCCTCGCGACCTCGTTCATCGCCCTCGTCGTCAGCGCGCTGAGCCTCGCCTCCAAGAGCTTCAAGTTTAGCGAGGAGTCTGAGGCCCACCGCAAAATCGCCTCGCGGCTGTGGGACGTACGCGAGTCGTACCTGTCGCTGATCGCCGACCTGATGTCCGGCGCAACGGTGCCTGCGGATGCTCGTGCGCGCCGAGACGAGCTCCAGGAGGCCACGCGTGCGGCTTACGCCGACGCGCCGCGGACCACGTCCAAGGCTTACGGCCGGGCGCAGGACGGGCTCAAGCACAACGAGGAGCTGACCTTCACCTCCCGCGAGATCGACCTGTTCCTCCCCGAGGCGCTCCGTCTCAATGAAGGTGAGGCGGGACGTTGAGGGTGGACGAGATCTTTGACGCCCTGCTCGAGAAGCTGAAGGTCGGCGACGCCAGCACCACCATCGCCGCACGCCGCGCCGAGATCACGAAGGCGTTGAACAAGGACTTCCGGTCGGCCGAGGGCTCCACGGCGAATCGGCTCATGGTCGGCTTCTACGGCCGGCACACTGCGATCCGCGGCGTCTCAGACCTGGACATGATCTACATCCTCCCGGCCAGCCTCCGCTCGAGCTACAGCAGCAAGACCGGACCGCGGAGGATGCTCACCCGTGTTCGGGACGATCTGACCGCGCGGTACCCGAACACCGACATACGCGTCGACCAGTGCGTCGTGCGTGTGCAGTTCACAAGCAACAAGTTCAAGTTCGAGGTGCAGCCGGCATTCGAGAACAGCGATGGCAGCTTCGACTACCCTGACACGAAGGCCAAGGGCTGGAAGGTCACTAAGCCGCGCAAGGAGATTGCTGCGACAAAGGACTGCAACGGCCGTACATCGACGAACATGCGCCACCTCGCTCGGATGGCTCGGGCGTGGAAGGACACGAACGGCGTGGCGATGGGTGGCCTGCTCATCGACACGCTCGTCGACCGGTTCTTCTCGGCGACGTCCGGGTATGACGACAAGGGGAGCCTCTGGTTCGACTTCATGGTGAGGGACTTCTTCGAGTTCCTCATGAACGAGCCGGACAAGGACTACTACCTTGCGCTGGGCAGCAACCAGCGGGTGAACGTGAAGAAGCGGTTCCAGCCGAAGGCGAAGAAGGCGTACAACCGCTGCATCGAAGCCATCGCCAACGGGGGCAAGGCTTCCGCGAACAAGAAATGGCGCGAGGTGTTCGGGTCGGCGGTTCCGCTGGAGGTCACCGAGTCCGCCCGGTCGTTCAAGGACACCGAGGAGTTCATCGAGAGCCGGTACCCCGTCGACATCAGCGAGTCGCTCGCGATCGACTGCAAGGTCACGCAGAACGGATGGCGAACGGCGTCACTCCGGGAGATGCTCAACAACAAGACCTTGCTGCTCCCGAACAAGGCGCTCGACTTCACCCTGACCGAGTGCAGCGTCTCGTACCCGTATGACGTGAAGTGGAAGGTGCTGAACCGCGGAGACGAGGCCGAGCGTCGGAACAACATCCGCGGGGAGATCATCTCGTCCAACCGTGTCGGCAACGCTCGACACGAGCGAACCAGCTTCCGTGGCGAGCACGTCGTCGAGTGCTACATCATCAAGGACGGGATCGTGGTCGCACGGGACGTCATCGACGTGCCGATCAGCACCAACGCCTCTTAGGGCGACCTGACGCCGACGCCGCTAACTCCAGGCCCGCACCAGCCGCTACCGACGGCGCGGCCACCAAACGCCATGACCTGAACTGCCGTAGCAGTACTAATACTCCAGCAGGTGCGCCCAGTGATCAGGAGGTGACTGTCCAGCGGTCATGACGTGATCTGAAGCTCGTTGTCGCCTGCCGGTGTGAGTCCGGTCCGGGTAGCTGTCAGGAGGCCCGGTAGCAGGCTGGCGGCTCGGTCTGGAAACGGGTCGGGTCGGAGCCCAGCGTCAAAAGCCCCGTTGGGGGAAGCGACTGAGCGGTCCGTAGCGGGAGCGAAGCCTGCCGCGTCGTTAGATATTGAGGGAGAGCCGAGCCGGGCGGTTCACGGTGAAGGCCATGGAAGCGGTGAAGACCCTGAAGGTGCAGCCGCGAAGGACTCCTCGGCGTAAGAGGGCGCGGAACGTTCAGAAGGTGACAGCGGGAACTGGGGAGACCCTCCCCGGCCGAAGCGCGCTGCGAGTGGTGCGGACAGGTCCGTCCTATAACCGGTGTGGAGCCGGGAAGTGGACTGGATGCCGGGAGGGAGTCGGAGGCGGTCGTAGTACCGATCGAGCCGAGCGGACAACATAACCGCCGGTGAGGGAAGGGCCGCTGCTTCGTTCGTGCGCAGTGTCTGGAAGGAGGGGTCCGGTGAGTGCCGGTCAGGCTAGTTCCGCCGCAGTGGGGTCCATCAGAGACCCGGTCCGTGCCTTGCAGCATGTGCTTTACCGGTCGGCCAAGGCTGATCCGGGACGACGGTTCCACGCGCTGCGGGACAAGGTCTATCGCAGAGACGTCCTGTGGCGGGCGTGGGTCGCGGTGCGCCGCAATGACGGCGCTCCGGGCATCGATGGGACCACTCTGGCCGATGTCGAGGAGTACGGCATTGATCGACTCTTGGACGAAGTGGCCGAGGACCTGAGGAAGGGGCGGTGGCGGCCGTTGCCGGCCCGGCGGGTGCTGATTCCCAAGCCCGGGACGGGTGAACGTCGTCCGCTGTCGATTCCTTCGGTCCGGGACCGTGTCGTGCAGGCCGCGTTGAAGATCGTGCTCGAGCCGATCTTCGAGGCCGATTTTCTGCCGTGCAGCTTCGGGTTCCGCCCGAGACGGTCGGCGCACGATGCCCTGCAGGTGCTCATTGACGAGTCGTGGCAGGGCAAGCGGTGGTTGGTCGAGACGGACATCGCTGAGTGCTTTTCGGCGATTCCGCATGAGAAGTTGATGCAAGTGATCGAGGAACGCGTCAGCGACCAGGGTGTCTTGAAGCTGCTGCGCGTGATGCTGCGCGCGGGAGTGATGGAGGACGGGGTGGTGCGCCGTGAGGCGTCCGGAACCCCGCAGGGTGGTCCGGCATCACCGTTGCTGTGTAACGCATATCTGCACCGGTTGGACCGGGCATGGGATGCGGGCGAGCACGGTGTGCTGGTGCGCTACTGCGATGACCTGGTGGTGATGTGCCAGTCACGGGAGCAGGCCGAGGCCGCGTTGTCGCGGTTGACGGTCTTGCTGGGCGAGCTGGGGTTGGAACCCAAGGCCGCCAAGACCCGCATTGTGCATCTGGTCGAGGGGGGACAGGGGCTGGACTTCCTGGGCTTCCACAATCGGCTGGTGCGCGGGCGGACTCCCCGGTCGGCGCATCTGATCTTCCTCGCTCGCTGGCCCGCACGTAAGGCGGTCCAGCATGCCCGGGATCGGATCCGGTCCATCACGGCCCGGCCCCGGCTGCTGGTGCCGGTCGAGCAGATCGTGGATGAACTGAACGTGTTCCTCCGCGGCTGGGCGGGATATTTCCGTTACGGGAACTCCGCTTTGGTGCTCGGCCAGATCAGGAACTATGCCCTGACCCGGCTCGCGTTGTGGTTGTCCAAACGGGGCAACCGCCGCCGGGCGTGGGGATGGGGCATGACCCAGGTTCTGTTGTCTCCGAACCATATGGGTCTGATCAGCCTCGATGGGATCGTCGTCCCGCCCAGGCCCTTCCGGGCCTGGAAACGCTGAATGCCGCCGGTGAAGAACGTCGGTAAGCCGTGTGCGGGAGAACCGCATGCACGGTTTGACGGGCGGGAGCTGGAAACGGAGCGGACTGGCAACGGACACGAAGAAGAACGACCCGGCGGGAAACCCTCGGGCACCAACGGCTTCGTGACCTACCGCCAGACCCCGCCACCGCGCCAGCTCCCGACCCTCCCACTTCGTTAGGTTGGGTGGCGTCGTCGGTAGTGGCTGGTTTTGGCGCGGTATTGGTGGCGTCGGCGCCAGCGCGACCAGGCCCAGACATGAGCCTGGACGGGAAGTCGGTTCAGGTGTGCCAGGAGACGGCGGATTTCGGCGAGGGTGAGTGGCATGAGGCCGCTGCCAAGGCTTTTGGGGTGATTGCAGCGGCGACGGCGAGGTAGGTGTGAGCCAGCATGGCCAGAGTAACGTGTCGATACCAGGCGTCGTACCGGCGGACCTGGTAGTGGTCGAGACCGACTTCGTTTTTGGCGGTCTGAAAGCACTCCTCGATGGCCCAGCGGGCTCCCGCGACGCGAACGAGCTCGGCGTCGTCGGTGCCCTCCGGGCCGCAGCAGAGATAGTAGGCGAGCTCGGGTTCCTTGTCGGCAGCGGTGATCTGACGTCGGATGAGCAGCCATCGGGTCCAGCCGGGCGGGGTGTGTTCGCCGGCGGGCAGCGACGCCACCGCCCAGTCGTAGAGTCGTGGTCCCTTCGCGCCGTCGCCGGCCGAGCGTCGTTTCCAGGCTTGTTCCGGGGCGTGCTCGGCGGCGTGGTCGGCGCGAGCGGAACCGGCAACAGCCGGGATGGTCTGGCTGCGAGGAACCGCGACTACATAACCGATCCCGTGCTGCTCCAGCCACGCCCGGAACTTCGAGTCCTGGCCGTAGGCCTCGTCAGCCGCCACCCAGGATGCGGGAACGCCAGCATCGAGTGCTCGGGCGAGCATGGTCGTGGCCAGCACCGCTTTCGTGGCGAATTCGACCTTGTCAGCAACGGCGGCGTCGCGACACCGGGGACGATCGGCAATCCAGGACTTCGGAAGATACAGCTCACGGTCGATCAGCGTCCTGCCCCGCCCGGAGGCATAGGCCAGGAACACACCCAGCTGGCAGTTCTCGACCCGCCCGGCCGTGCCGGAATACTGCCGCTGCACACCCGCGGACTTGCTGCCCTTCTTCAGAAACCCGGTTTCGTCAACGATCAACACACCATCCCGCTCGCCCAGGTGTCGCGCCGCATAGGCCCGGACATCATCGCGGACACCGTCGGCGTCCCAGCTGGCCGCGTTCAGCAGCCGCTGCATCCCATCCGGCGTCGCGTCGCCGGCCACCTCGGCCAGCGTCCACCCGTTCTTGCCCGCCAGCGGCGCCAGCAGCCCTCGCACATACGCCCGCGCACGCCGACGCGGTTCAGCCCGTAAGAACCGGCCAGCCACCAGCGCAAACAAGTCATCCAAGCCGGCCGCCCACGCCTCAACACTTCGTCCACGATCACAAGACCGGCAGGCTACACCTACCGATAACGAAGTGCGGCTGGAGTACTAGTCGACGAGTTTGCCGGCGTAGCCGGAGTCGGCCCAGACCAGCCGGAGCTGGGGAAACAGGTGCGCAAGGCCCAGGGCAGGGTCGGGCGCTGTGACGGTCCTGCACGCCGGCGGCGGTGACCAGCACTGCCAGTAGCAGCTGGTTCGGTCACCTTTGCTCGTGCCGGAAGCCCTTCCTCATGTCCGCTCGACACGCCGCACACGAGCAGGATCGTCGACTTTCGCCAGGCCCACCGCTGGCCGGTCCGATGAGCCGGTTGACCCGCCCAGGCTGTGCTATCGCGTGGCCGGTCAGGATGCACAGGTGCTCGTACTCGGCCGGCGACAAGGCCAGCGCACCGGCCATCGACTTCGACACCCGGAGCGACGGACGGCTTCGGCCTTGCTCGAGGCGTCTGATGTAGTCCGTCGACATGTCGCTCAACTCGGCCAGCTCTTCGCGTCTCAGGCCAGGGGTGCGGCGCACACCCTCCCCGCCGCTGGAATCGACGTCTGCGGGTGGGATGCGGCCACGCCACTCGCGAAGCAACGTGCCGAACTGGCGAAGCTCGTTCACGAGGTCGATCATACCGACGAGATCATCCGTGCCCCTCGCCTGCGTTCGACCTTGAACCGGCCGAGGCCGCCTTGCCGCGTCACGGATGCAGGATTCTCATCCCGTTTCGATCAAGCGGAAGCGAAGAGATCGCCGTCGCCGTCTTCGGCCTGCCGCGCGACCTCGATCATGCGGTCGATCTTGCCGTCTTCGATCCGCGCGAACAGGTGGGATTCGAAAGTGGCGGCCTGTCCTCCGTCCTGGACCATCGTGAACAGGTAGCGTCCCGCGAACCCTGTCGCTGTCGCGGACTGCTCCAGGACCTGCAGCTCGCCTCCACCGGTGACCATCCGGCGCATTTCGCGCACGTGCGGGATGTACTGGTCGCGGTCGTACACCCGTCCGTTGATGCGCTGAACGAAACCAGGTGTGACCAGCCGGTCGAGAGTCTTTTCCAGGGGCTCGTCATTTTCATTTCCGTAGAGCAGTTCGGTCAACGCAGCGGGAAGGTCGAATGCTTCGGTCATCAGAGACTTTTCTCTTCTTTCGTGGACTTTGGCCGGGCTTGACAGTGCAAGCAGGCGGCCACCCGCGAGCGTCGCGCCGGCTCGACGCCATGATACCTGGAGTGATCACCGCGCAGCCAGTGCCTACGTGTACCCCCAGGTATCTGTTGGTCAACGGAGCCGAGCGTCATTCTCTGGATCCCTGCCATGACTATCAGAGGTCCCAGGCAGCCCGGATCGCTGCCGCCTCACGTTCGGCCTGGCGCCTGCCGATGTGAAAAGCCCGGCCCGCGGTCTCCGGATCCATCATCTTCACCGGCGCCTCAAGATCACCGAAGTCCGGGTCGACGGCCACCAGCCGCGTTTTTTCACGCAACTGGGCCACGTCGGCGTCCGCCTTGATCGTCGAAGCTGACCGATCACCGCCGGCCGCGTCACCCGGGGCCTCGAGCGGCAGGCAGGACACAACCACGACAACGTCGCTCGGAGGCGCCGCCGAGGCATTCAGGTGATCGACGATTCCGCCGTCCATGTAGCGGTTCCCGTTGATCGTGACAGCAGGAAACAGCATCGGCACGACACAGCTGGCCGCGACCGCGTGCAGCAGCGGCACACCGGATTCTTCACCCCACACGACAAGCTCGCCGGTGCCGGTATCGATCGCCGTACAACGAAATCCAGCAGGCCACGCGACACCGTCGAGCGTTCCGAGCAGGCCGAGGTAGTCGTCTTCGGTGAGCGCGGTCGACGCTTCCCGCGCCGCAGAACCGATCGCCCGCAACGCTTGCCGCTGGTCAGCGGCGAAGACAGCTTGACGCGACACGTCCAGGAAGCTCTGCGAGCCCGCCCCCAAGCTGCCGAAATCGAGCTTCTTCCCCACCTCCGCCAAGACGGCGAGCGCGTCGGTGACGTCACGGCCGCAGGCCAGCATCGCACCGACCAGGGATCCCGCCGACGTACCCACGATCGCCGGCGCTTCCGCCAAGTCGACGCCGGCCTCACGCAGCCCGCCGAGCAGACCCGTCTGCCAAGCGACGCCGACGCTTCCGCCGCCGCCGAGAACGACCGCGCGGGCGGGTGAACCATCTCCTCGAAGAGTCATTGCTGTTCCTTCCGTGATGTGATGTCGATACCGAAAAGGGAGCAGGCGTTGCCCGCGGTGAACTTGCCGCGGTCTTCGTCAGTCGGGAACTCGATCAGGCCTGCACCTTCGCCGCTTCGGCCGGTTCGAGGAAGCTCGCCCCGCGGACCTCGCCGGCGGAGTCCAGCAGCGGGGTCGCGACGGGCGCGTCGAACTCGACCGACGTCCCCAGCCGGTCGGCCGGCTCGCCGGTGAACCGCGGTCATGTCTCGCCAGGCGATGCAGCACCGATACCGGTAGATGACCCCCTTCAACCATCGAGCGGGCATCGGAGAACGGTCGGCTCTGTTGCCGGTGCGGACCGGAAGCAGGTCCTCGATCAAGACCCACCGATCGTCTGAGAGCAAGTGAAACCGCGACGCGACCTGCAACATCCCAGCAATCAGTTGGAACCTTTGTCAGACACGGCCGAGCCCGGTTCCAGTACGGTGAACGGGGCAATCCACACCGGCCGCGACGCTGCGATCACCTGCGCCACACCAACGTCGACTACCGGCCCGGCTCGACCGACGCGTCCCAAGCGGCCCGGAGCGCTGCCGCTTCGCGTTCTGCTTGGCGCTTGCCGATGTGGAGAGCCTGGGCGGCGATCTTCGGGTCCAGCATGTTCACCGGCGCCTCGAGGTCGCTGAAGTCGGGCGCCACGGCGACCAGCCGGGTGTTTTCACGCAACTGCGCCACTTCGGCGTCCGCCCTGATATCCGAAGCGGTCCGAGTGCTGTCGAATACGCCACCGGGAGAACCGAGGGGATGGCAGGACACGATCACGACAAGGTCGCTTGGCGGAGCCACCGTGGCGTTCAGGTGGTTGAGGAGGCCCCCGTCCATGTAACGGACTCCGTTTATGGTCACGGGCGGGAACAGCATCGGGACGACGCAACTGGCAGCGACCGCGGGCAGCAGTGGCACACCGGATTTCTCGTCCCACACGACGAATTCGCCGGTATCGGTGTTGACCGCCGTGCAGCGAAACCCGGCGGGCCAGACGACACCGTCGAGTGTACCGAGCAGGCCGAGGTAGTCGGCTTCGGTGAGCGCGGTCGTTGCCCGCTGTACTGCGGCACCGATCGCTCGGAGCGCTTGCTGCGGGTCGGCCGCGAGGGCGGCTTGGCGCGATGCGTTCCGAAAGCCTTCCGAACCCGCCGTCATGGTGTCGACGTCGACCTTCTGCCCGACTGCCGCGAGGATGGCCAGGGGGTCGGTGACGTCGCGACCGCTGGCCAGCAACGCGCCGACAAGGGCTCCGGCGGATGTTCCGACGATCGACGAGGCTGCCGACAAGTCGATACCGGCTTCACGCAGCCCGGCGAGCAGACCCGTCTGCCAAGCGACACCAACGGTGCCGCCACCGCCCAGAACGACACTGCGGGTGGGTGAGCCATTTCGCTGAGAAGTCATTGCCGTTGTCCTTTTCTATGTCGTTCAGAGGTTGATACCGAAGAGGGAGCAGGCGTTGCCCGCGGTGAACTTGGCGCGGTCTTCGTCGGTCGGGAACTCGGTGAGGAACTTCTCGATGTCCGCCTTGACCGGCCGCTGGAAGGGATAGTCGGTCGAGAACAACAGCCGGTCGGGCGTCGTGACCTCCAGGACATGACGCAGCAGCGCGGGATCGAACATTCCGGAACTGGTGACGTGGATGTTGGAGCGGACGTAGTCCGACACCTTCCGGTCCAGCCCCGCGATGCTCGAGAGACTGTCGGCGCGGTCAGTCCAGAACAACAACAGTTCGCCCCAGTGACCGAGCACCAGCTGCAGGTCGGGGTGGCGATCGAAGGTGCCGCGGACGATCAGGCGCAACGCGGCGAGCGCGGCCTCCAGGTGCCACCCCCAGCCGAACGTCGCCAAGGCCAGATCGGTCACCGGGTCGAAGCCGCTGTAGACGGCGTCGCGGACCGTGCGCGTGGGAATCTGCGGGTGGATGAAGATCGGCTGCCGCAGGGCCGCGGCGGTGGCGAACAGGTGGTCGTAGCGCGGGTCGTCAAGGGGCGTCTCGCCGGTCCGCCCGTAGACCATCGCTCCGACGAACCCGAGCCCGGCCGCGCGTTCGAGCTCCGCGACGGCGGCTGCCGGGTCTGCCATTGGCAGGGTGGAGAAGGCCCGCAGCCGCGTGGGGTGCCGGCCGACGGCCTCGGCGGCGATGTCGTTGGCCCGCCTGCTCAGCGTTCGTGCGTCCGCCGGCTCCAGCGGCTGTGTCCCGGGTGGCGCCAGCGAGAGGATCTGCAGGTCGACGCCCTGGGCGTCCATCGCCGCGATCCGGGCGTCGCCGATGTCGTGGAGGCGCTCGAGGTTGTCGCCCAGCCCGTCGAGCATGACGCTCGGGTCACCGCGGTCTTCCGGGAGTGCCTGCACCGCCGAGGTGAGCTCGGGCAGGTTCCAGTGTTCTTCGATCGCGATGAGTGCCACGCCAGGTCCCCGATCCGCTGCGGGCAGCCCACTCAACCGCCGTTGAGTGAGACTGTACACGAATCGCTCAACGACTGTAGAGTGAAGCGATGACCGAGACCTCCCGCGACGCCAGACGCGCCCGTACCGCACAGCGGATCCTCGTCGCCGCACGGCAGGAGTTCGCGACCCGCGGCTTCGAGGGCGCGACGATCCGGGGCATCGCCGGCGCGGCGGGCGTGGACGCTTCGCTGGTGATGCAGCACTACGGCTCGAAGGCGGCCCTGTTCACCGCCGCCGTTCAGCTGCCCAGCGACGACGTCGAGAGCGCCGCCGAGCACCTGCTGGAGGTCCTCGCCAACCGGCTGCGCGAACTGCCCCCGGAGACGAGCGCACTCGTCCGGTCCATGCTCACGGTGCCCGAAGCCGCCGACACGATGCGGTCCTACCTCGACGAACGCGTCGACAACCTCGCCAGGTCACTGAAGGGTGACGACGCCCACCTGCGCGCCCTGATCACCGTGAGCGGCATCCTCGGCCTGACGATCACGCAGCACTTCCTGAAGTTGCGCGCCTTCGACGACGCCTCCCACGAAGAGTTGCTGCGGGCCACGCGCGGCTGGACCGAATATTTGTCCCGCGACTCGTAGGACCGGTCAGCAGCAGGCGATCATTGCCTGAGCCCGCGGCGATTCAGGCCACCTGGAAGTCCTTAGCCTGATTACGTCGGGAATCTTGAGATTGCCCGACCAATTTTTGCCAGATGTCGGTGTCGCGGAACAGCCACGGTACCCGAAGTGAACGGAGTGAAGTTGATGCACATCCGCAAATTACTCGTCCGAACAATGGCGGTGACAGCGACAGCCGGCCTGGTCGTCGGCCTCGCGGCCAGCCAGGCGGCGGCCCGCGAAGGGCTGAGGCTCACCACGGTGTCCAATCCGAATCCGGCGCTGGTCAGCGGCGGTCAGGTGCTGCTACGGGCCACGCTGCCCGACGACAGATCCAGCGTCCGGATCACCGAGAACGGGCAGGACGTCACCTCGGCGTTCCACACCCAGCCGGACGGCTCGCTGCTCGGCCTGGTCACCGGCCTGCGGGACGGCCGCAACACGGTCACGGCGACCACCGGCGGCGAGCACGCCACGCTGCAGGTGGTGAACCACTCGATCACCGGCCCGGTGTTCTCCGGGCCGCAGCAGGTGCCGTTCTACTGCCAGACGACCGCTTTCGGCCTCGCGCCCGCGGTGATGCCGCTGTGCAGCGCACCAACAGTGGTCAGCTACGTCTACCGGAACACGGCGGGCGCGTTCGCTCCGCTGGCCGACCCGGCCGGCCGTCCGGCTGACCTGGCCGCGGCGAAGGTCGGTGGGCGTTCCGTGCCGTACGTCGTCCGTGTCGAGACGGGCACCATCGACCGGGCCGTCTACCAGATGGCGGCCCTCTACGATGGCCGTGATCCGTCGCCGTTCACGCCGAACACCAGCTGGAACGATCGATTGGTTTATACCTTTGGTGGCGGTTGCAACGCCGGCTACCATCAAGGAGCCTCCACCGCCGGCGTGCTGAACGACCTGTTCCTGGCACAGGGCTATGCGGTCACGTCGTCCAGCCTGAACGTGCTGGACAACAACTGCTCCTCGATCATCTCGGCGGAGGCCGCGATGATGGTCAAGGAACACTTCATCGACACCTACGGCCCGGTCGCACACACCATCGGCTGGGGCGGATCCGGCGGTGCCATCCAGCAGTACGACATCGCCGACGCCTACCCGGGCATTCTGGACGGCATCGTGCCCGATGTCACGTTCACCGATCCGTCGACCACGCTCGATCCGGTCGTCGACTGCCGGTTGCTGGACAACTTCTTCGCCGGAGCCGGATCGTCGTTCACTGCGGCACAGCGGACGGCCGTCGCCGGGTTCCGTGACTACGACAGCTGCGTCTCGTGGGACGCGGCGTTTGCCAACAGGGTGACCGCGACCGACAGTTGTAACGCCGCGATTCCGGTGTCGGCCACGTGGGATCCGGTGATCAACCCAAACGGTGTCCGGTGCAACGCCGACGAGCAGCTGGTCAACCAGTTGGGCCGGGATCCGCGCACCGGGTTCGTACGGAGCACGCTGGACAACGTGGGTGTCCAGTACGGGCTCGCGGCGTTGAAGGCCGGTCAGATCTCGGCGGCCCAGTTCGTGGCTCTCAACGCCGGCATCGGTGGTCTCGACTACACGGGCAAGCCGCAGACGGCTCGGACAGCAGCCGATCCTCGGGCCGTGCGGACCGCGTATGCCGACGACCTGGTCAACAGCGCCGGCCTCGGGCTTCGGACCACGCCGATCATCGACCAGCGCGTCGACCTCGATCTGGCCGGCTTCGGCAACGAGGCCGACAACATCCACACCATGGAATGGTCGTTCGCGATGCGGCAACGCTTGTTGGCGGCCAATGGCACAGCCGCCAACCAGGTGATCATCGAGAGCGGTGCAGCGATGGACCAGTCCGCGGCTGTTACCGGGTACGAGCTGAACGCGATGGACCGCTGGTTGACTGCGATCGATGCCGATCACTCGGACCACGGCCAGGCGGCGAAGGTCATCGCCGACAAACCGGTCGGCCTGGGTGACGGTTGCTACCTGTCCGCGACACAGCGGATCCTCGCCCCGGTCACCGATCCTGCCACCGGTCCGTGCGCGGCGACGTATCCGGTCGCGTCCAATCCGCGGCAGGTCGCCGGAGAGCCGAAGGCGATGAACGTACTGACGTGCTCGCTGCAGCCGATCAACTGGGCTGACTACACGGTGACGTTCACGGCGGCCGAGCAGGCGCAGTTGCGGTCCGCGTTCCCGCGCGGTGTCTGCAACTACCGTGACCCCGGCGTCGGGCAGCGTGAGCCGCGCGGGACCTGGCTCAGTTACTGAGCGCTCTGATTAAGCCTCAATCCGTGGAGTTGGTGGCTGGTCGTTCGGCGTGCTGACGGAGAAAGTGCCTTCCGTGCAAGGAGAATCAAGGTTCTCGAGGCCTTGAGTACCCCTATGACGGAAGGCACTTTCGGTGCAACTATCTCACGACTGGTCCCGGGCTGCTGCCCTGCGGTTCGATGAGGAGAACCTCGTGTCGTGTGCGGGGCTGGTGCCGGTGATGGCTTTGGCCGAGCAGGCCGGGCTGTCGGAGCTGGTGTCGGACAAGGTCGCGATCAACGAGGCGGTGGTGGCCTCGGCCGGGGTGAACCCGGCGGGCAAGATCACCTCGATCGTCGCGGGAATGGCGTGCGGGGCGGACAGCATCGACGATCTGAACCTGATCCGCTCTGGCGGGATGCCGCGACTGTTTCGCGCGGTGTATGCCCCGGCCACGTTGGGTCAGTTCCTGCGCGAGTTCACCCATGGCCACAGCCTGCAGCTGGCCTCGGTCGCGCGGGCGCACCTGGTCAACCTTGTGCGGCGCAGCGGGTTGCTGCCGGGGATCGAAACCCAGGCATATGTGGATATCGATTCGCTGCTGCGCCCGGTCTATGGGCATGCCAAGCAGGGCGCCAGCTTCGGTCACACCAAGATCGCCGGAAAGCAGGTGCTACGCCGAGGCCTCTCACCTCTGGTCACCACCATCTCCACCACCGGCGGGGCGCCGGTGGTGGCCGGGATCCGGCTGCGCGCCGGGAAAGCCGGCTCCGGCAAGAACGCCGCGTCGATGGCGGCCGAGGCGATCCGCACCGCCCGCGACGCCGGGGCGACCGGCGACATCCTCCTGCGTGGGGACTCGGCCTACGGCAGCAGCGCCGTGGTCGCTGCCTGCGTGAAGGCCGGGGGCGATTCTCGGTGGTGCTCACCAAGACCCGCCCGGTCAACGCCGCGATCGCCGCCATCGGCGACGACGGGTGGACACCGGTGCACTATCCCGGCGCCGTCACCGACCCCGACACAGGTGAGCTGATCTCCGACGCCGAGGTCGCCGAAATGCAATTCACCGCGTTCACCTCCACCAAACACCCGGTCACCGCACGGCTGATCGTGCGCCGGGTACGCGACCGCGCGAAGACCGACGAACTGTTCCCGGTCTGGCGCCACCACCCCTTTTTCACCAACAGCGACGAGCTCACCGTCGAGGCCGACCTCACCCACCGCCGGCACGCGATCATCGAGACCGTGTTCGCCGATCTGATCGACGGCCCGCTGGCGCACCTGCCCTCCGGCCTGTTCGCCGCCAACAGTGTGTGGGCGATCTGCGCAGCCATCACCCACAACCTGCTCCGCGCCGCCGGCACCCTCGCCAGCAACCGGCACGGCCACGCCCGCGGAGCCACCCTCCGCCGCCAGATCGTGGCCGTTCCTGTCCGGCTGGCCCGACCCCAACGCCGCCCAGCGCTGCACCTGCCCGCGCACTGGCCCTGGGCCGAACCATGGATCTCACTCTGGGACGAGGTATTCCCCGCCGCGGCCGGGCCGCCAGCAGCGGCCTGACCCGACCACCGCCCACCAGGGCCCGACCGGAGACCACCACACCGACAAAGCTGGGACAGACCATCAGATCAACCCTGCCTAACCACACCCACAAGATCAACAAGCGCAGGCGAAGATCAACAGACAAACCCGTCCACGGATTGAGGCTAAGACCTCGCTGCGTCAACGCCTGCTGGCCCGCGCACGGGAAAGCTGGCCGCAACTGACCACCGTCCAGGTGCGTTACCACGGCGCGTTCGCCTACGTCACCGGCGAACTCGCCGATGGGACCACGTTGCCGCTGTTCCGGTTGCGCTACAACGGGTCCGCCAGCAGCTGGGGGTTCGCCATCTACCGTGCCAGCCACGAGGACTACGAAAACTCGATCCTGCCCAGCGGCTATCCCTTCGGCACACCACAAGAAGCACTCGACTGCGCCTGCGGGCTCTACCTCAACGACACCACGGCCTGGCAACCCCCGACGAACTAACGGGCGCGACCACTAACTTGAGTTTTAACCTCTGAGTGGTCGGCGGGTACCCCTGTTGATCATGGATGAAGCCCTTGGTTGATCATTCCTCTTGCGACAGTGGAAGATCGAACCAAGGGCTTCAGTTGATCAGTGTGCACCACGCTGGCGATGCCGGTGTGTCCGGGCAGTTGTCGGTGTTGCGGCAGGAGTTCTATCGATGCCTGACCCGTCGGGCGGATGCGTTGTTCGAACTCACCGACGCGGTGTTGTGCGCTGACGGGCCGGTTCGGTCGGTCGCGGAGCTGTCGCTGGTCGGTGAGCATCGCCGCGGCCATGGCAGCGGTTATGCAGCACTGGCGCGCGGAGAAGTGAACGTCGACCGGTTACGCACCACGCTGGCCTCGGTGCCGCTGCCGCGTGCCGCGGATGGGCGACTGGTGCTGGCGGTGGACGTGACCTGCTGGCTGCGCCCGGAAGCACACACCTGCCCGCAGCGAACCTTGTGTCACACCTACGGCCGCGGCAAGGACCAGCACATCATGGTGCCCGGCTGGCCCTACTCGGTGATCGTGGCGTTGGAGACCGGCCGCAGTTCGTGGACCGCGCCGCTGGACGCGGTCCGGCTCACACCCGGCGACAACGCCGCGAGCGTGACCGCCCGCCAGGTCCGCGGTGTAGTGGACCGGTTGATCACCGCCGGGCACTGGGCACCGGGAGACCCGGACATCCTGCTGGTCGCCGACGCCGGCTACGACGGGCCCCGACTGGCGCATGTGCTGGCCGACCTGCCGATCACGGTGCTGACGCGGATGCGCTCGGACCGGGTCCTACACCGTCCTGTTCCCTCATCGGCCGGCGCGCCGGCCACGAGGGGCAGGCCCCGCCGACACGGCGGCGAGTTCGCCTTCGGTGACCCCGCCACCTGGGACGAACCCGACATCGTCACCGAGACCACCACCCGGCTTTACGGTCCCGCGCTGATCCGGGCCTGGGACCGGCTGCACCCACGCCTGACCCACCGCATCGCCTGGGCCAGCCACGACGGCGCGCTACCCATCCTGGAAGGCACCGTGATCCGGCTACAGGTCCAGCGTTTGCCCTCCGGCGCGACCCCGAAACCGGTGTGGCTCTGGCACTCCCGCACCAGCCTCGACCACACCGAAGTCGACTTGGCCTGGCAGGCATTCCTGCGCCGCTTCGACATCGAGCACACCTTCCGCATGCTCAAACAAACCCTCGGCTGGACCACTCCGAAACTCCGCACACCCGAGCAGGCCGACCGTTGGACCTGGCTGCTGCTCACCGCCTACACCCAACTCCGCCTCGCCCGCGACCTCACCACAGATCTGCGCCGCCCCTGGGAGAAACCCCGCCCCACCCAGCGACTCAGCCCTGCACGAGTCCGCCGAGGATTTCGGAACCTGCGCCCACAACTGGCCTGTCCCGCCCGCGTCCCGAAACCCACCCGACCCGGCCCCGGACGCCCCGCCGGACAGCCCAACCACCAGCCCACACCCCGACACGACGTCCACACCGCCACCAGCACCAACAAACAGAAAGCCAAGCGCAGCAACAAGACCAAGTCCACCAACCCACGACCCCGCCGAACAGGTTAAAACTCAAGCTAAGGGATGTCTCGTAACTGGTGTTGTGGTTGGCGGGGCTGGTGTTGCGGTCAGTCGATGAGGAGGATGTTGTGCAGGTGCGCGATTCCGGAGACCGTGTCGGCGAGTGTGCTCGCCGCGCGGCGGTAGTCGCGGAGGATCTTGAAGTTCTTCATCCGAGACAGGACGTGCTCGACGCGGGCGCGGATCTTGCGGTGGGTGGCGTTGAGGTCTTCTTGCCAGTCCGGCAACTCGCTGCCGTCACGGGGTTTGCGGTACGGCATGACCACCTCGGGATTACCTTGGTAACCACCATCGGCCATCACCGGCCGACCGGCGAGCTGTTCAGCGATGCCGCAGGCGCGGTACACGGTGCAGTCGTTGCGGCTGCCCGGTCGCGGGTCACCGGTGGCGATCACCAGCCGGGTCTCGGCATCGATCGCGACCTGCACATTAGCCGAATAGCGGTAGTTCTTCGACGGGGTCGCCAGCCGATGAGCCCGCGTGGGGACCAGGGTGCCGTCCACGATCGCGACCGCATCGACCCGGCGTTTGCGGACCGGGGCCAGGGCCAGCAGCGGACCGATCGTGTCGATCACCCGGTGCGCCGCGGAATGCGACACCCCGAACAGCGGCCCGATCTGGCGCATCGTCAGGTTCGTCCGCCAATACGTGGCGACCAGCAAGACGCGGTCTTCCAGCGGCAACGCCCACTGCCGGCCCGGACGGCCGTCCGCGATCTCGTCTCCGCCCCGCCTTGCGACCAGCCGCACGAGCTTGCGGAACTGGCCCGGCTCCAGCCCGGTGAACGGGGCAATCCACTCCGGCCGCGACGCTGTGATCACCTGCACCACACCGACATGATCGACTACCGGCCCGGCCAGCCCGACACCGGGTTACGAGACATCCCTTAGGTCACTTGCTCCCAGTCTGTCCCGGTCGCAGCCGACCTCCCTCGGCGACCCAGTCTTTGCCGGGAACCTGGCGATCACAGTTCTTCGGCTTCGAACCGAAGTGCCCGATCGGCGCTGTCGACCAGGTCGGCAAAGGTGATCACCTGGACTCGGCTCAGGTGGGCGTTGTACGAACGAATGGTCTGTTCAACCTGCTCACGCGTGATGTTGTCGGTTTCGGATAGATCGGGGTGGCCGATGATGACCGTTCCCCTGGCGCGCCGGTAGTCGTACTCCAGGCCGAGTTCGTTGCGATGGTATGTCCCCATGGCGGCGCCTAGCTCGTCGATCCCGCGGAGGTAGTTCATGCATTGCCCGACAGCGGCGTGGACGTCGTTTGAAACGATCAGGTGGTTCCGCTGCGCCTTGACCAGCCTATGGCCAGGGCGCTTTAACTCAATGATGTGGATGCTGCGGTCGGCGCAGACGAGCGGGATGTCGTGCTCGTCGAGAGCGAAACCGTCACGCCGTTCTAAGACACCGGTGTACTGGCCGCCGAAAAGCCAGTACTTCCGCCCGATCATCTTCTGAATTTCGTTCTCCGTCGTGTCCGGGTTCAAGACGAGGTCGCGGAGTTCTGCGACGGTCTGCCGACGTCGATGGATCACGTCGAGGTCGACCGCTACGCGGCCGGCATCGGTGGTGCTCAAACCAGCGACCACGACGCTGAGGTCGTCGCGCTCGGCCAGTCTGCGTCCCAGTTCCGCCGCCTGGATGTTGCCTTGTCGGCGTGCTTCCCGGATACCTTCGATGCGTGCGGTGATCTTGGCAGCGAACGAAGCGAACCCCATTGCCGAGTCCGGCTCGCGGACGGTCACGTCTGGCGGAGCGGTCGAGGTCAGGAAGCAAACCGCATCGTACATCTCGTCGTTCAACAAGCGTCGAAAAAAGTCGCGGAGCCGGTCCTGAAGCGACTGGGGAGGTCCAGCTGGGGCGAAGGTGCTCAACACGGTTTGTCGCGGTTGGACGAGCTCTATTATTTCCCGCCCCTCTTGGAGGAGTAAAAGTTGCCCTACAGCGGGCTTCAATGCCCGCACCGTCTCTTGCTCGAACGTTCTGGCGACATTGGCGCCGGCCGCGACCATGTCGTCCATCCTGTTACCGATGTTTTCCTGATGGAGCTGAACATTAGCTTGATGTCGATCACGGCTACGGGCATGTCCGCCTCGAGAACGACGATGTCCCATGGCCGGCCTGGATTCTGATACGCCCCAGGGAGGGGTAGCGGGTGACCGGCGTGGATGGTGGTGGGGTCGATGCCGGCGCGGACCAGTTCCTCGGTGACTGCCTCGATGATTGCCCGGTAGGCGGAGGAGATGGCTCTGGACGAGGGACTGTCCTTCGCCCCCCAGAATTTGTGGATGGCGGCTTCGGCAGGGTGCGTCGGCACAAGTCCCCCTCGGCGTTGATCGCATCTGTCGACCAACATCTTGCCTGAACGCCCGAACCGTCGGGCGATGGACGCACCGGAGGATTGTGATACAAGCGGCGGGCTTGTTTGCTGGCGCACACCCGCGCTCCGGTCCAACGTCCTTGGCTCGTTCGTCCGGCCAGTGCGGCGGCTGTGGCGCGTGTCGGCACGCCCTCGCCTACCTACCCGCCTAGGGCCTGTATCGAAGTTGGCTCCGGCAGGTGGAGCTGGAGTTGGCCGTGCTGGGCGTGTCGGCGGCCGAAATAGGTGAGGTCTCCGGTAATTGGTTCGTCGACCAAGAAGAACCTGAACACCGGAGACCTCGTGGACACCCTAGCGGTGGCGGGGCGGTTCGACCTGACAGACGCTCAGTGGGCAGCGCTAGAGCCGTTGCTGCCCGAGCCGAAGCGGCCTGGTCGACCGTCGATGTGGACCAAGCGGCAGCTGATCGACGCGATCCGGTGGCGGGTGCGTGCCGGTGCGCCATGGCGCGACATCCCCGCTGGATATGGCTCGTGGGCTGCGGCCGGCGTATGGGCTGTTTCGGCGGTGGCAGCGTGATGGCACCTGGAAGCGGATATTGACCGCATTGCAGGCGTTGGCCGAGGCGGCGGGGCGGATCGTCTGGGACGTGAGCGTGGACTCCACGATCACTCGGGCGCATCAGCATGCCGCAGGTGCGCGTAAAAAGGGGATCTGCAGGCTGAGTCGCCAGGCGGGGTGAGCGCCGAGCCGGACGATCATGCATTGGGCCGGTCCCGCGGTGGGTGGACAACGAAGCTGCATCTGGGCTGTGAGCAGGGGCAGAAGCCGTTATCGATCGTGCTGACCGCCGGGCAGCGTGGTGACAGCCCACAGTTCATTCCCGTCCTGCGTGGTATCCGGGTGCCCCGGCTGACCGGTGGTGGGCGGCCGCGCACACGACCGGACCGGGTTCTGGCGGACAAGGCCTACACCTCCAAAGCCAACCGGACTCACCTGCGCAAACGTGGGATCAAGGCGACAATTCCGAGCAAGGCTGACCAGGACGCGCACCGCAAGGCCAAAGGGTCGAAGGGCGGCCGGCCACCGGCCTTCGACCCCGAAACCTACAAGCAGCGTCACGCCGTGGAGTGCGGCATCAACCGGCTCAAACGCCACCGCGCCGTGGCCACCCGCTACGACAAACTCGCCGTCCGCTACGAAGCCACCATCCACATCGCAGCTATCGACGAATGGCTCTGACCGACTTCGATACAGGCCGTAGCTGAGGATTGGGGTGGGGTGCAGGCGGACCTCGGCGCCGAGGTCTTCCGAGCTGCGGCCGCGGCGAGCGCACTGCTCGCGCAGCCACCGGCGGCTGATACCGGAGGGTGGCTCGCTCGGGTCCCGCAGCGGAATGTCGTAGGCAGTGGCGAGCGTGGTAATGCGGCGCCGGTTGACCCCGTAGCGGACGGCAAGAGCGGAGATGGACCAGCCGCGGTCGACGTAGAGGTCCCGGAATGTCTCGACGGTCAGCTGGGCGCGCAGCTGCTCGCCGACGTCGTGGTAGCTGCGGGTGTCGCGGGGGTGGTGCGCGAGCAGGTACCGGGCGGAGGTCGAGCGTCATGCCCGCCTGCGAGGCAGCCTGGCCCAGCGGGAGGGGCTGCGCGGAGCAGATCCGTCAGCGATTGCCGGGGCAGCGTGCCGGGGTCCGGGCCGGGTAGGTCGAGACCGGTGGCGAGGTCGCGCGGTGGTTGCCAGCTCACGGGTTCGTTGATGGCGTGATCGGCGAGGAACTCGGCGGCGACCAGGTGGAGTTCGGCGGCCAGGCGGGCGGTGAGCAGAACCGGCAAGTCCGCGAAGGCCTCGCGCTGGTCCTTGGTGCGCGGCGCGTAGTGCTCGGGTGCGGTGGAAGCGGGTCTGCCGCTGAGGGCCTCGAACAACAGGCAGCGCATGGAGCGCAGCGTGGTGGTTCGGCGGAATCCGGTGTGGGCCAGCAGCGTCTCCCAGCGGGGTTCGGGCAGCAGATCCGTGCAGTCGAGTGCACGGCGGCGTGCGTAGTCGATCGGGGTGCCGTGCCGATCGAGGTGGCGGGCGATGCGGGCCAGTGCGGCGCGCTGGGCGTTCCACGCCGCGGTCTCGACCAGCAGCCGCCGGCGTACCTCCCAGGGCAGGTTCGCCACCCGCACCGTGCGTCCACTCCGATCGCGCGCTAGCAACTGGCCGCCACGGCCGTGCTGGTCAATCACCAGCGGGTCGGCGATCTGCGCGTAGCGTCCCGACGATCGTGCCTGCTCGACCACCTCGGCACGATCACACCGCACGTACGCAGCGACCTCCGCGGCGACCGCGGCCGGCACGTACACCGTGCGACCCGATCCGCCCTTCGCGGTCGCGGCCGACAATTCAAACGGCCGGTACGTCACCCCGTTGCGTGCCAGCGGAAACTCGGCCACGGTCAGCGCAGACTGTTCGCCCAGCCGCAGGCCCGTGCGGATCATCAGGTCGCAGAACACGGCGTTTCGTGAGCTCCATCGACCTCGGAAATCCGCGCGCGGCGGGCCGTCTGTGTCGAACCCTCGGACGCCGATGTCGCGCCAGAGGCGGTAGTCCGCGATCGGGATCCACGGCACGCGAGCCGGGCCGATGTCACGCGAGTACGTCGCCGGGCGCTGTTCGTCCACAGTCGACCGGGACGCCCAACCGGCACCAGCGGCGCCCGGCCGACGCCAGCTCTGCGGGACCGGGCTGACCTCTACGTACCCGGCTGCGATAGCCCAGCGGTAGAACTGGTTCACCGCCGCCAGCTCCCGGTTCCACGTCGATCCCGACACGCGTGGTCCCTGCTGGTCGTGGCGGCGCCAGTGCAGGTAGGCCAGGTGGTCCTCTTCCTGCGCCTGATTCCAGCGTCTCCGAGCTCGGGCGGACCACAGGAAGGTCAGGAACGCGGCCAGGTCCCGCGCATAGCCATGCTGAGTCCGCTCCGCCAGAGACCGCATCCGCGCGCTGGCGAAGAAGCCGTTCAGCCGGACGTCGTACTCGAACTCGGGCGACAACACGAACGGCGCACCCGCCACCATCGGCGCCGACCGGAGCCACCCGGCCCAGCCGACGCCCACCCGGTGACCCCCGACAGAAGTCTCGTCCATCTGCGCGGGCGTCGTGCATACCCGCCATCGTTCCAACATCGTCATCAGATCGACGATGGTGCGGTCAGTGACCGCCTACACACAAGTTGAACGCCACGACAAGACACCACACCACACCACGCCAGGGTCGCTGTGGGAAGTCAGCGAGAACAGTTCGAACACCAGAACGACAGCTGTCCCGATCGTGGGCCGTGAACGTCGTCCTGTCAACTCGTCGTGGTCACCGACAATGCCAGGTGAGACCAGTGAAACGCGATCGAGGCGGGCTTCGTGCGTGGAGCGGGCGCGAGTGGTTGAATGCCGGGCGGGGATAGGCCGAATAGTTGATCTTTGGGACGTTGGCGTGAGCTGAAGGAGGAGGTCGAGTGGCGGCCACGGAGGATAAACCGGACTTGACGGATGCAACGACGTACGCCGCGAAGGGCAGCAAGCTGGGGGATCGCTGGCATGTCCTGGCCGACGGCGAGACCGTCCACTACCAACGAGCTGACGGCACGTTCGCTCCGCGCCTCGACAAGAACGACCGGGTGCTCACGATCGTCACGGCAGCAGACTTGCGCCGCGGCGTGGACAGCTGGGAGCAAGTCCCACGCGAGGAGTAGTTCCGCGTGTAGGCAGCGGATTCCAGGGAGACTCGGCGAGCTGGTGGAATTCGGGAGGAGCGGGGGCTGGTGAGAGCGGACCGGACGCGACGATGCCGGACTTGGCCAGGTCGCCGTCGAGCGACATTGACACGCGTTCCGACTTGTAGGGTCGCGGGCGTGATCATCCGGACGGGATGAACGTCGTCCTCCCCGACGCAGCGGCCGCGATCGACGCGTGGCAGGCTGCGCTGATCGGGCACCGCGATGGCGGAGAGCCGACCGCCCTGCTGATCGCCGACGTCGAGACGGGCATCCGTGAGCTCCTTTTGCCCGATCCGGGGTTGCCGGACTCGGCGCGCTTCGCATCGGCGAAGCGTGCGTTCGCACTGGCAGGTCCGCGTCGCGACTCTGAGTGCGCCCCGGGTGCTCGGGTGTGAGTCAAGTCGATCAATCCGGCGCATGGCTGAAGCCGCTGCACCTGCATCGGAGGTCGTTGTACTACCAGTTGGGCTAGATCCGTGCGATCACCGGTCTTGACCTCGACGACCTTCGGCGAGGTGACGGGTGTAGGCAGGTCATTTGAACCGGGGGAACAGGTGGGTGGCGTTGGTGCGCTCGACCGCGATGAGGTCCTCAGACCCGAATCCGCGAGTAGCGTGAGTGATGATCACCCGCGAGGTAGATGATCATGTTCGGATGTCGTTTCCCGCTGTAGGGCAAGAGAAAATGACCGATTGTCGCATCGGGTGGGCAGGGACTTCCACAGGTCCCTGGCGTGATGGCTGGTCGTGTCGGATGGTGTGCGCGTAGTCAGTCGGGACGCGGCAGCGCCTGGATCCGGGTCAGCACGGCGGTCAGGAGTTGCGGTCCCGGTGGCAGGCGTAGCTCGATGTTTCTGGCGTGGTGGGTGACGCGCCCGGGGACACCGAACAGCTCACGGCGGAGTCGGGCGATGGTGCGTCGGCCGCAGGTGCGACGAGAGGCGCGACCCGAACTGGCGCTTCGAGTCGAGTGCGAGGTTAAGGACGTTGCCGAAGCCGAACACAAGGTCAGGCCGACGACAACTCCGATGGCCACCGTTACGACGTGAACGACAGAAGCCGCATCCAAACTGACCGAGTGGACATAGCCGCAGGCCGGGTCATCGAGTTCCACCTGCTTCGGCGCAGGGTCACCCGTGGGTGTGTCTCGGGTGGGGATGCCTCGTTCGCGCAGCTTGTTCAGCACAGTGGCGTGGTTGACACCCACGTGATCACCGACTCGCGCCAGGGACCAGCCGAGCTTGTGGAGGTGGATGGCCTCGTCGACCTGCTCAGGCGATAGACCGCGGCGACGCATCTTCTTGACCTCCGCCGTTAGCGTCAGCGGGCCTCAACGGCGCCCATTTCAGCGTTTGATGACAGGGAGCGTCACAGAACTCGGACGTAGTGCGCCTCGGTGCACGTGGTTGACAGCAACGACCATGTCGGACTCGAGCGCATGAGCGACGATGCCGCCGGTGTTCGGGTTGCGGTCGTAGCGGGGAAAGCTGCTGCTGGAGATCTCGATCGCGACACGGTGGCCCGGGAGGAACACGTTCGACGTCGCGATCATGTCGATCTTTACGCGGTAAACCTCGCCAGGCGTCATCAGGCGGGGTTCGGAAAGGGATTCGCGATATCGCATGCGTTGGATGCCTTCGCAGAGGATGATCGCCCGGCCGTCGGGATGAATGTCGACGAGCTTCGCCGTGAAGTCCGTGTCCACCGCCGAAGAACTGACGCAGAGAGTCGCCGAGACGGGCCCAGTGACCTCGAGTGGTTCGTCAAGGACGTCGGTGGTGAACACCAGGACGTCGTCTCGGTTGTGGACCGGTCGCTGATCTGCGGGCCCGTCGACCTCACCCGAAAGGGCAGTGAGGCCGCCAAGCGACGGCACCGGGCGCCGGGGATCGTACAGATAGGTGTCGGTGGCCGGGCTCGCCGGTGTCGCGGTGGCGAGCCGGCCGGCGCCTGCTGCTGTGTTGGCGGGGCCGTCGCCGTCCAGGTAGTACTCGATGTAGGTGGTGTCGGGCAGAGGCCAGTCCTGCTCCTCGCGCCACTCGTCAACACCCATGACGAACAGGCGCACCGGCGCTCGCCCGTCGAGGGCGTCCGTGCGGCCCCTGAGCCACCGGTCGAAGAAGGCGACGTAGTCGTCGGTCAGCATCGCAGCTGCGGCGCCGGCGGTAGGGCCGAAGTCGCGACCCGGGTAGTACCCGAAGATGCCCGTGCCGCTGTGACTCCACGGCCCGATGATGAGCCGCTGGCCCGTGCGCGCCGCGGCCGATCCGCCTCGGTTCTTCATTTCGGTGTAGGCGTGCAGTGTCTCGCCGCAGAACAGGTCGTACCAGCCGCCGATGTTCAGGGCCGGCGTCGTGATCGATTCCGCGTGGTCGAGGGGGGCCAGGTTCTCCCAGATCTTGTCCCGATCAGGGTGGCTGAGCACGGTGTCGACGGTCCACGGCAGGTACTTGGCCACGTGCGGCAGGTCGGCGACCGGCGTGGCAGCCTGCTTGGGCCGCGAATCCTTGAGGTCATTCAGGAGATGTGCGAGGTCGCTCGGGTCGCCGGAGCCCTGCACGAGGGCACGGCTGACCTCGGCGAGGCTCACCATCGTCGACCAGGTGCGGACGATGCTGAGCGAAAGTGCGCCGCCCGGTGAGTACCACGGCGCGCGGTAGAAGTCCGCCGAAGCGATGGCGGGCGCGATGGCCTTCAGCCCCGTCACCCCGCTCGCCGCCGCCTGCCACTGGGCGAAGCCCATGTAGGAGTAGCCGAACATCCCCACGTTGCCGTCGCACCACTCCTGGTCGGCCAGCCAGGCAACGGTGTCGGCCCCGTCGGAGCCGTCGCTTTCGTGCGGTACGAACCCGCCGCCCGACCCGAACCTTCCCCGGCAGTCCTGCAGCACGACCGCGTAGCCGTTCTCCACCAATTGGGAGATGTCCGCGATGATGGGCAGGCGCGACTGCTCGCGACCGTAGGGCGTGCGCAGCAGCAGCGCCGGTACCGGTTCCGCAGAATCAGGACGATAGATGTTCATGGCGAGCGCGACGCCGTCCCGCATGGTCACGAACTCGTCGGTGGACACGCTGTAGTTCATCGTTCTTCTCCAAGTGGCCCGGGAGTTCGGACGGTTCCGGGTGGCTCCGCTAGATGAGGGAACTGATGATCATGTCTGACAGAACGCCGGTTCTTTCCACGTGCTCGCTTTCTTCGAGCAGACCTGTCGAGAGGAACGAGATACCGAGATCGCGGTCGGGGTCGACCCAGCATCCGGACGACCCGGCTCCGAAGCCGCCGAACGCCCGTGGGGAGGCGAGGACGCCGAACCGGCACTGGCAGGGACGCTCGTGCTTTCCCTGGACGTGGAACCCGAGACCAAGGTTGGCCGGGGTCGGCAGCCAGTCTCTCGACGGGAGGATGCTGTCCCACACCATGTTGCGCAGCGAGCCGGTGAAGTTTCTGGTGGAGTACTCGAGCATCGCCGGCGAGAGGAGCCGAACGCCGTCGTACTCGCCGCCGCGGCGAAGCATCTCGGTGAACCGGTGCAGGTCCTTGATCGTGGTGAACATGGCGCCCGCCGGGATCTCGATGCCTGGCGTGGCAAAGAGCTCGCCCACCTGTTCCAGGATCGCCGCCATCATGGTGGTGTCCCGCTTGGCCATCCGGACCGGACATACCCGATCGGCCAGATCAGGACGGAGACCGAGGCTGGTCTCGTGCATACCGAGCGGTCGAAGCACGTCGTCGTCCAGCATGGCGGCGAAGTTCCGGCCGTCGCCCGCGACACGCAGGCACATCGCGGCGATCACCGACTCCGCGACGATCATCGAGTAGCTGACGCTCTCACCCGCGGTCCCCGCCATCGGAAGGTCGCACACGTGGCTCGTGAGCTGCTCGATGCTGCCCAGCACGTCGGGTGCGACCGGCGGCATCGCCTGCGGCAGGCCCGCAGTGTGAGTCAGCAGGTGTGCGAGGTTCACGGTCGCTTTGCCCTGCTGCGCGAACTCCGGCAGGACTTCGGCGACGGGACTGTGCAGGCGCAGCAGCCCGCGTTCCACCAGATTGAGGACGAGAACGTTGACGATGGCCTTCGAAACCGACATCGTCAGGAACACCGCGTCCCGTTTGAGGGGGCGACCGAACGCTTTGTCCTGGTAGCCGCCGACGAAATCCAGGACGACATCGCCCCGGAAGGAGACCATCATGGCGGCGCCGTGGATGCGGCCAGACTCGATGTCGTCGCGCAGGGCGCTGCTGACGCGGTTCAGGCGTTCCGGGTCGTAGCCGCTGGTCGTCGGGCGGGAAACCGTCACCGTCATGGGAAGTCCTCTTCGTCGAGTGCCGGCGTTCCGGTGGGGTGTCTCTACTTTTCCCGCCGGTCCGGGGCCTCGGCCACCCCCGAACAGGGGTGCCGTGATGACGCGCGGGTAGAGGAGGCCGAGGTCGCCTCAGGACATGTCACGATCGGCGACTTCTCGCTCGCGCTGACCTGCGTTGCGCACGACAGTTGTTGCTGCTCGTACGAAATCCGCGACGGCGCGGGACCGCGGCGCCGTCGGCCACGCGAGGGTGAATGTGGTCGCCGGGAGGTCGACGACGGGGAGGTAGGCGACGTGGCGCCGAGGATGTCGCTGCGCGACCGACAGGGGAGGGAACCACACGATCGCGCCGAGCTCGACGAGGTGGAAGATCTTGGCGAGATCCAGCGGCTGGTCCTTGGAGCCGGCGGTGTCCTCGGGCCCCATCGGCGCCGGGCCGCTCTGCAATCCGGCAGCGGCGAACAACTCCGCGGTCACGCCGTGGTCGGCCGGAGAGCCGTCCGGCTGCACCCGGCCCGCCAGATCGATCAGCCGCAACCGCGTCCGTGCCGCCAGCGGATCGTTCGCCGCTAGTGCGACCACTCGCTCCTCGGTCACGAGGGGCTCGAGGTCGAACCCCGAGTCGTCGAACGGCGTCGGTATCAGCGCGACGTCGGCCCTGCCCGTGCGTAGTGCCAGCACCTGATCGCCCCGGCCGCCGAGGACGAGGTCGACCGGCAAGGCATCATCGGTCGATCGATAGGCGTCGAGGAGATCCGGAAGGAGACCGGCGTCGTAGTCCGCCTTCAGCGCGATCCGCAACACCGGCGACTCGCGCCCGGCGTTGCGGGCCCGGTGCGCGGCAGCCGCGACGGCGTCCAACAGGTTGCGCGCGTCCTCCAGGAGTATAATGCCGGCCCGGGTGAGGGCCACGTGACGCCGGGACCGTTCGAAGAGCTGAACCCCGAGCTGGCGCTCCAGCTCCCGGATGGCTCGCGAGAGCGGCGGCTGAGCGATGCCGAGGCGCGCGGCCGCGCGGCTGAAATTCAGCTCCTCCGCGACGGCCACGAAGTAGCGCAACTGCCGCATCTCCGGGTCTTTCATACCGTGAGGGTATCACTCGGGTACCGAATTGATCCTTCAGTTTTCGTTTCGCGCACCTTTCACTGAAGGCCGAACGATTTCCGGCCTGGCGCGGTCGATGCGCCGGCTTCGACAGAAGGCATCGAGAATGATCGTCGTCACCACACCGACAGGACTCATCGGACACCAGGTCGTCGGACGGCTCCTGGAGGCGGGCGCCCCGGTGCGGGTGATCGCTCGCGACCCTTCGCGACTCCCCGAAGCCGTTCGTGCGCAGGTCGAGGTGTTTCCCGGGTCCCACGGCGACCGTGCGGTGCTGGACGAGGCGTTCTCCGGCGCTTCGTCCGTGTTCTGGCTCGTGCCACCTGATCCGCGCGCAACCAGCGTCCACGCGGCTTTCGTCGACTTCACGCGCCCGGCGGTGGACACCTGGGTCGCGCACGGGGTCCCTCGGGTCGTCGGGATCTCCGCGTTGGGCCGGGGGACGCCGGTGGCCGCACAAGCCGGCTACGTCACGGGCTCTCTCGCCATGGACGACCTCATCGCCGGCAGTGGTGTCTCGTACCGAGCCTTGGTGTGCCCGACCTTTATGGACAACGTGACGCGCCAAGCCACGCTGATCCGAGAGCAGGGAGTCTTCACGACGCCGCTTCCGGGCGAGGACAAGCGACCTACCTGCGCCACGCGCGACATCGCCGCCGTGGCGGCGACGCTGCTGCTCGCGGAGGGCTGGAGTGGTGTCGAAGAGGTGCCCGTTCTGGGCCCGGAGGATCTTTCGTACGACGAAATGGCACGGATCGCCGGTGACGTGACGGAGCGACCCATCCGGTACCAGCAGACGTCCGCCGAGGCGTACCGGGCGACGATGATCGAAGCCGGTCTGTCGGACGCCATGGCACAGGGAATGGTGGACATGGCACTCGCAAAGGCAAGTGGACTGGACAATGGTGTGACCCGGTCGGCGGCGTACTCGACTCCCGCCACCTTCCGGGAATGGTGTGCGGACACGTTGCGGCCGCTCGTGCTCGGGCACCCACCGGCGCAACACGGTTCGGCGCCGGTAGCGCGTGAGCGAGAACGGCGATGAACCGCGCACTGCCTCACCCGCCGACGAACTCGGGCACCGAGTCGAACGTCCTGCGCGCCGAATTGCGTCGCCTTCAGACGTCGGTTCCCATCACGTTTGGTGGCGACGTCGATCGCGGCCAGCTGTCCATCACAGAATTGTGCGGTACTCGTACGTTCGGATTGCGAAACCTCGCGGTACCGGCCGGGCTGGGCCTCGGCGGCCGCGTCGTGAAGCAGCGTCGTCCGGCGATCGTCGACGACTACGGCGAATCCATCGAGATCACCCACGACTTCGATGGCCCGGTGTTGCGGGAGGGGATCTCGTCGGTGGTCGCCGTTCCCGTCGTCTACGGTGACTCTGTACGTGCCGTGCTGTATGGAGCCGTTCGCGGGCGGGTCAGGCTGGGCAACCGGACGCTCGACACGATCATCACGTCCGCGCGCAGGATCACGAACGAGCTGCGTGTCGCCGATCTCGTCGAGGAGCGGCTCCGCCAGATGATGTCCTTGCCCGGGGCAGGTGGCTCAGCGCCGCAGATGTCGTTGGCGGCTCTGCGTGACGTCCACGCCGAACTTCGCGCACTATCGTCCACAGTGGACGATTTGACCACCCGTGACAGGCTGCACGGCATTTCTGATCGACTGTTGGCCATCAGCCGGGATGCGCCGGCGCCGACGGCTGCACCGCGACTGTCACGACGAGAGACCGATGTGCTCAGCCAGGTGGCACTCGGATTGACCAATGCAGAGATCGCGGAGCGTCTGTTCCTCCTTCCGGAAACAGTGAAGAGTTACCTGCGCAGCGCGAGCAACAAACTCCAGACGCACACCCGCCTGGAAGCCGTGACCGCCGCTCGCCGCGCCGGAATCCTTCTCTAGCAAGCTCGGTGACCACCCCTGACCGGGGGTAGGCATCGGACCCCGTCCTCCACAAGGATCGTGCAACATCCCCGTCGATTACGCCGAAGGAGAAGGAACATGACCAGCTCGCAGGAATCCAGGGCAGTCGTCAAGGAACTGTTCGACGCGATGGCAGTCGGTGACGGCCAGAAGATCGACGCGCTGCTCGCCGACGACATCGTCTGGGACTTCCCCGGCAACTTCGCCTTCTCGGGGACGCATGTCGGAAAGACAGCCGTGTTCACCGATCTCATCGGTGCCATCGACGCGCTGTACTCACCCGAGGGGCGGGCCCTCGATGTGCAGGCCATCATCGCCGACGGCCACCTCGTGGCCGCGGAATACATCGGACACAACGTCGGCAAGGACGGGAAGAAGTACGAGAACCTGTATGCCTGGTTCCTCGAAATCGCCGATGGCAGGGTGCGCAGGATCCGTACCTACACCGACACCCTGCACATCCACGAGGTCCTTTCCGAATCCTGACCGGGTGGACCACACAAAGGAGAGCTGTCGCCACATGGAGATCATCGATGCGCACCTGCATCTGCCGAGGCCCTGGTCGGAGTGGGAACACGGCGAGGAGTCGTTCCTCGACCTGCAGGCCGAGTTGCTGCTCGGGCAGATGGATGCCGCTGGCGTGGACGCCGCCGTTCTGATCAGCGATCCACACGTCGCGCCCGCCGACTGGTGCACCGCGGTGTCCACCCGGCATCCGAGCCGTGTCGCCACGGTGCTCCTGTTCGACGAGACCGCACCCGACATCGCCGACCAGGTGGCACATGCGCGTGAGGTGCCGGGCGTACTGGGCGTTCGCATCACCACGGCATGGCCGCCCAACAACGTCGACAGGCTCCGAGCGGGTGTGTACGAGGGCTTGCTGAAGGCAGCCGAAAAGGACGGTGTGCCGGTGTGCGTCCTGGGTACGGGTGACCTGCCCGACGTGGCAGCGGTGGCACGGGCTCATCCGTCATTGCCGCTGATCATCGACCATCTCGGACTGAACCAGCCGCCGTTCGTGCCGGCCGACGATCCGCCGTGGCACGATCTGGAGCAACTCCTGGAGCTCGCCGAGCTGCCGAACATTTCCGTCAAGATCTCGGGGGCGCCGACGCTGGCGCGCACGTCGTACCCGTACCCGGACATCTGGCCGTACCTGGCGCGGGTGATCGAGGCGTTCGGGGTCGACCGATGCATGTGGGGGACCGATCAGCATCGGGTGTTCGGACGCCTGCACGGCTTCGATCCGGTGCCGCGTTACCCCGGCTACCACTCCTACGCGCAGGGTCTGCACTATCTGCTCGACAGCGACCGACTGTCGGAGTCGGACAAGACCGCGCTGTTCGGCGGCACCGCGCGGCGAGTCCTCGGCTGGGCGGCCGCGCAGGCCCCGGCAGAGGCCGCGGACGTCCCTGGCTGACGACCAACGCGGTCATTCGGCGGCGGCCGACCGTCGGCTCCACGACGCGGGTGTGCCGCCTCCGTCGCCCTGTCATCTCTCACGCCGCGCCGAGGCGGGATATCCCGGAAGGGCCTGGACATGGCGTCCGTTCGGACACGGACCGACTATCGAATCACCTACGTAGTGCTCTGCGTCGGGGTGGCGGCGTTCGCGTTGCTCCAGTCGCTGGTCAACCCGGTGCTTCCCACCATCCAGGCCGAACTGCACACCGATCAGTCCACCGTGTCCTGGGTCCTGACGACATACCTGCTCTCGGCGTCGGTGTTCACCCCGATCACCGGCCGGATCGGGGACCGTGTCGGCAAGAACCGGATGCTCGTCGTGACCCTCGCTGGGCTTGCGGCCGGGTCGTTCCTGGCTGCCGTTTCCACCAGCATCAGCGTGCTGATCGTCGCCCGCGTGATCCAGGGGCTCGGGGGCGGTGTCCTGCCGCTGAGCTTCGCCATCATCCGCGACGAGTTCCCGAAGGCGCGGATTCCCGGAGCCGTGGGGACCATCAGCGCACTGGTCTCGGCGGGCGGCGGCATCGGGTTGATCCTGGCCGGACCAATCGTGGAGGTTCTCGGGTATCGATGGCTGTTCTGGATCCCGATGGTGATCACGACTGTCGCGGTCGTCGCCGCCGCCGTCGCCGTGCCCGCGTCACCCGGGAGGAGTGAGGTGAGCGTGAATCCCATGACGGCTCTGTTGATTTCGGGCGGGCTGGTGACACTCCTGCTCGGCGTCGTCCAAGGGGGGAGCTGGGGCTGGGCCTCGCCGCGGGTCCTGGGTCTCCTCGGAATCGGCATCGTGCTGCTGGTGGCCTGGGTCCTGGCGGAGTCCGCCAGTGCCCACCCGCTCATCGACATGAACATCATGCGCATCCCCACCGTCTGGACCGTCAATGTGGCAGCCCTGTTCGTCGGAATGGGGATGTACTCGATGTTCGCTGTGCTGCCGCCGTTACTGCAGACACCGAGGTCGACGGGATACGGATTCGGTGCCTCGGTCACCGTGTCCGGCATCATCCTGCTTCCCCAGACCGTCGGCAGCTTCGCCGGCGGCATCCTCGCCGGGCGGCTCACCGGCAAGGTGGGGTCGAAACCCCTCTTGGTCGTCGGCACCTGTCTGATGACGGCGAGCATGCTCGTCCTCGGCCTGGCTCACACGCGACTCTGGGCGGTACTGGTCGGCGGCGGACTGCTCGGGGTCGCGATCGGCCTTGCCTTCGCCGCCATGGCCACTCTTGTCGTCTCCGCCGTTCCGCTGAGCCAGACAGGCGTCGCGTCGGGGATGAACGCCAACATCCGCACCGTCGGCGGCGCGATGGGAACGGCGGTCGTCACTGCTGTGCTGACCGCCGGTCCGGGATCGGGTGGGCTGGGCTTCACGCGTGCGTTCTTCATTCTGGCGGCTGCCTCGGCCGCCGCCACGCTGGTCGCCATTCTGGTGTCCGTCTGCACGGACGTGGTCGATTCGAACGGCGCCCTCAATCGGGGGTAGGCGGCGCGGGTTCGGCTCGGCCACCATCCAGAAACCGTGTCCGACGCGGACTCGCGCCAGATCATGGGGAAATCCTGCGGTACTTCACCGTCGAAGTAGGGAGCAGACATGATCCGCGACATGATCGATACCCACCCAATGAGCAGATACCAGCTGCGCGTTGTGGCGTTCTGTTGCATCCTGGCCGCCGCGGAGGGCTACGACATCCTCGTGATGTCCTTCGCCGCATCCGGGGCCGCGGCGGAGTGGGGTCTGCGCAGCTCCCAGCTCGGGCTCCTGCTCAGCTCGGGCCTGATCGGCATGGCCGTCGGGTCGGCAGTGCTCGCGCCGTTTGCCGACCGGATCGGACGCCGCCGGTTGTCGCTGTTCTGCCTGCTCGCCATCAACGCGGGCATGACGATCGGCACGTTCTCCGCCGACGCGGTGCAACTGGGCGCCGCCCGCGTCCTTACCGGGCTCGGCATCGGTGGCCTCGCAGCCGGCCTCCCGGTACTGGTCGCGGAATTCGCTCCGCAGGCCCGCCGAGCGACGATGATCGCCCTGCTCACCACAGGCACACCCCTGGGCGGGGTGGTCGGTGGTCTGGTCGCCACCAGCACATTCGGCTGGCGCGCCCTGTTCGCCGTCGGCATGGGACTGACCCTGTTGATGATGGTGTTCGCGCTCTGGCTGATGCCGGAGTCGCTCGAGTACCTTGCCGCGAAGAACCCGCCCCGAGCGCTCGAGCGGATCAACGGGCTCCTGCCCAAAATGGGACTCGCGCCGCTCGCGGCGATGCCCGTCGCGGACAGCGCCGCGGCCGCCCGCACCGGTACCGTGCGGGCCATTTTCTCCGGGCGCACTGGGGTTCTGACCGCGCTGCTCTGGCTGGCGTTCTTCATCGCGACCGCGTCCTACTACTTCGCCGCGAGCTGGACACCGCGTCTCCTCGTGGAAAGTGGCCTCTCCAAAGGACAGGCCGCGACTGGCGGGCTGTTGCTCAGCCTCGGCGGGGTGATCGCCACGGTCGGGTTCGCACTCCTGGCGCTGAAGGCAGACAAACGCCGACTGACGAGCGCCGGCTTCATCGGGTGTGCGATCGCCTTCGCCGCGGTGAGCGCGGTCATGCACGGCGGGCTCGTGGGCGTCCTCCTGACCACGACGTTTCTGGGTCTGTTCCTCAACGCGGCCGGAGCCGGCATGTACACCATCGCCCCGGACATCTACCCCGCCAACGTTCGGGCGACAGCCATGGGCTGGGCGGCGACCGCGGCACGAATCGGGGGCATCCTCGCGCCGGCGCTCGTCGGGGTGCTCCTCGATCTCCAGTGGACCCCGCGCGTGCTGTTCCTCCTGTTCGCTGCGCCGACCTTGGTGGCCGCGATCGCGGTCGTCGTCCGTACGCGCCCGTCCAACCCCGTCGCAGCGACGCCCCCGTCCGGCACACCGTCCGAGACCGCGTCGTCTGCGGAGACCGCGTCCTCGTAGATCGAACAACCGCGATGATCGCCATCGCCTGGTTCTGGCCGAACACCACACAAGCGAATTGAGGAGGCTCCTGTGCTGGAAGCCGCAAACGCCCCGTCGGGAAATACCGACTTGGACTCTCCCGCGACGCTCGCGTATCGAGTGGCACGCGACAAGCTGCTCGCCGCGCGGGAAGCACACGCCGATGCAGTCGCAGACTTCGCATGGCCGGCCGTCGGCGACACGTTCAACTGGGCGATCGACTGGTTCGATGCCGCGGCCCGACGCTCCGACCGCCCGGCCCTGATCATCGTGGAGGCGGACGGCAGCCGGACGCAGATCTCGTATCCGGAGATGGCGGCCAGATCCAACCAGGTCGCCAGGTGGCTCTCGAAACTCGGTGTTCGGCGTGGTGACAGCGTTCTGCTCATGCTCGGCAACCAAGTCGAGCTGTGGGAGTCCATGTTGGCGGTCATGAAGTTGGGCGCCGTCATCATGCCGACGACACCGGCGCTCGGTTCCGCGAACCTCATCGGCCGTGTCGAACGAGGCCAGGCCAAGCACGTGATCGTGGCTGCCGGCGATGCGGAGAAGTTCGACGCGGTTCCGGGCGCGTACACACGTGTCATCGTCGGCGGCACCCGCCCGGGTTGGGCTGGTTACGCTGAGGCAGAGGCATGCAATTCAGCTTCGCTCCCGCACCCTGAGACGAAGCCGGGCGACCGGTTGCTGCTGTATTTCACCTCGGGAACCACGAGCAGTCCGAAGCTGGTGGAGCACACCCAGGTCTCGTATCCGGTCGGCCATCTGAGCACGATGTACTGGCTCGGGCTGCAACCCGACGACGTTCACCTGAACATCAGCTCGCCCGGATGGGCCAAGCACGCCTGGAGCTGCTTCTTCGCGCCGTGGATCGCGGAAGCAACGGTCTTCATCTACAACTACGGACGGTTCGATGCTCATGCGCTGCTGGAGCAGATCCGGACCAGCGGGATCACCACGTTCTGCGCTCCGCCAACGGTGTGGCGGATGCTCATCCAAGCGGACCTCTCTGCGGGCCCCGGCGGCCTGCGCGAAGTCATCGCCGCTGGAGAGCCGTTGAACCCCGAGGTGATCGACCAGATACAGCAGGCGTGGTCGCGCACGCTCCGCGACGGGTTCGGTCAGACGGAGACGACCGCAGCGATCGGGAACACCCCGGGCTCTGTCGTGAAGCCGGGGTCCATGGGGCGGCCACTGCCCGGATGCCCAGTCGTCCTCATCGATCCGGAGACCGGTGAGCTCGCGGACGAGGGCGAGATCTGTATCGATCTGTCGCGGCATCCAGTCAACCTCATGAGTGGATATCAGGGCGATCCCGAACGCGCCGCGGAAGCGATGACCGGCGGCTACTACCACACCGGCGACACGGCATCCCGGGACAGCGACGGCTACATCACCTACATCGGCCGTACCGATGACGTGTTCAAGGCCTCGGACTACAAGATCAGCCCGTTCGAGCTCGAGAGCGTGCTCATCGAGCACCCCGCCGTCGTCGAGGTTGCAGTGGTTCCTGCGCCTGACCCGGTCCGCCTCGCCGTTCCGAAGGCCTATGTCGCACTGGCCGACGAGTGGAACCCGACGGCGGAGACCGCGCTATCGATTCTCCGCTATGCCCGCGAGAATCTGGCGCCGTTCCTCCGCGTCCGCCGCATCGAGTTTTGCGATCTCCCCAAGACGACGTCGGGCAAGATCCGCCGCGTCGAGCTCCGCGCACGCGAACGCGAGCAGGCGGACGGTCCGTCCCAGGCAGGGTGGCGGGACGACCAGTTCCCCGAGCTTCGGGGGAGGTCGTAACGTCGGCTTCGCCGTGTATGGCAGTCGTCGCTACGCTTCCTTGGCGTTCCCGGATTACTCGGGTAGCGGCGGGCGCTGCGGCCTTCGCCCCCGCAGCGCCGCCCGGGCGACGACCGCGACGGCAGATCGACTCGTCCAGCCCGAAGCCCTGCACGGCCGCCGGGTCAAACCCACACCCGAGATCGCGAACCACGACCGCAGCGCCGCTCTTGTGGTCCCTCGCGACAACTTCAACGGAAGTCGTTTCTGCGTGCCGTAGCACGTTGGTCAAAGCTTCCCGAACAGCACTTGCCAGCTCAACAACGACTGGTGGCCGTAACTCCACCGACAGTCGCGTCACGTCGAGGACCACTGTGAGCCCCTTGGCCGCGAACTCATCGACGAGGATATGCAGGCGGTCTACGAATCCCGCGACGCATAGTGCCTCATCCTCCCGAAGAGCCTGGCTCAGCGCGTTCGCCTCGGTCTTGGCGAGGCGACCGATCTCGGTTAGCTCAGCGACCCCTCTGGAGTGCGGGTCCCCAGTGCGCTGCACGATCTGAGCGAGCGTCTGAAGCACAGTGTCGTGTAGATCGCGAAGAGCATGCACGCGTTCCTCGGCGCGCCCCGTTCGCAGCCACTCGGGCCTCGGCGAGCCTGGAGCCGCGGTGTGCCATCGCACGAATGACGAGCAGCACGACGACACCGGCAATCAGCCAGCCCAGCCCGACCAAGGACTTGGACTGCACCGACAGCAGTGAGCGGCGCGTCGTTGACAAGCGCCAAGGCAAACTGCATTGCAACGCCAGCCACAACGAACGCGATACCCATCCGTAGCCCTCGAAGGCACGTCCAGACAACCACCGTTCCCATCGTGTACATCCAGAAGACGTCTCGCCCTGGCAGCAAGAATGTGTGTGCGGGCAGTGAGGTTCCCCCCGGGATCCGGACACCGGGGTTTTATGCCGCGAGGGCGATAGGTTGACGATAGCTGATGCGGGTTTCGTGGGGTGTTCGGTATCCGAGTGTCGAATGTAGACGGTCGTGGTTGTAGTAGCTGAGGTAGGCGAACACTGCCCGGCGGGCGTCGTCGCGGGTGGCCCAGACTTGGGTCCCGATCTCGGTTTTGAGGGTCGCGAAGAACGACTCGGCGACGGCGTTGTCGTAGCACGACCCGACCCGCCCCATCGACGGCCGCATACCCGCCGCCGTGAGTGCGGCGCGGAAGGTCGAGGAGGTGTACTGGGAACCACGATCGGAGTGGAAGATCGCATCAGCACTGGTCAGACCACGTCCCACGGCGAGATCGACCGCATCGCATACCAACTCGGCACGCATGTGCTCAGCCATCGCGTGACCGGCCGCTTCCCGGGTATGCAGGTCCAGCACGGTCGCCAGATACAACCATCCTTCCTGGGTGGGCAGGTAGGTGATGTCGCCGACGAACCGCTCGCCGGGAGCGTCGGCGGTGAAGTCCCGGCTGATCAGGTCTGGTGCCGGTGCGGCGGTCGTGTCCTGCTTGGTCAGGGACCGGCGGCGCCGGCGGGTCAGCCCGACGATCCGGCGCTGGCGCATGATCCGTTCAACGCGTTTGTGGTTGACCACCCGGCCCCGGCGGCGCAGTTCGACGGTGACCCGCGGGCAGCCGTAGCGCCCACGGTGCTCGGTGTGGACCTCGGCGATCTCGGTGGCCAGTTCCTCCTCGGTCGCGGCGTGCGCGGCCCTGACAGGGGCGGCTGCGATCCATTCGTAGAACCCGGGGCGGCGGACACCCAGGACCCGGCACAGCAGTGCGACAGCGAAGCTGGCGCGGTGTTCGGAGATGAACCGGTAGCTGCAGGTCAACGACCCATCTCCTTCGCGAAATAGGCGGCCGCTTTCCGCAGAATCTCCTTCTCCACCTCCAGTTCCGCCACCCGCTTACGCAGTGTCCGCAGCTCGTCCTGATCGGCGCCCGACACAGCGGACGGTTGCCCGGCCTGCTTCTCGGCGGTCTTGACCCAGTTGCGCAGGGTCTCGTGGTTCACGCCCAGGTCGCGGGCGACCTGGCGCAGCGGACGATCAGAGTTGCGGACCAACTCGACTGCGTCCTTGCGGAACTGCTCGGGATACTTCGACGGACGTGGCACCAGGACATCCTTCCCCAGACCACTGTCTGGGCTCAGAGTGTCCGGCCCGAAGGGGGAACCTCACAGCACCAACGTGGTCCAGACGTTTAACCCCACCGCGAACACCGGATCACCGATGATGGAAACACGGGATCGCAAAACATTATTGACCCGACCGTTGATCCCGCCAACTACTAGTACTGTGTTCGCCACCATGCCAATAAGTAGCGCCGCCAGGTAGGCTTCAGCAGCACTGCCAATGATGCTGTACGCACCCGCGAGTGCAGTCGGCATCATTAGCGCACGGTATCCGAACGTAGCCAGGACGAGCCAGCTTTCCGCCCGCTCGCTCATTGGTCGGGCGCGATTTAGATCGCCCTGACCCACTACCGCCGCACTCATATCTTTCTCATGACTGACAGCTGATTTTGACACGCGTCGAGGGCCATGCTCGATGAGCCTGACACGCTGGAATCTTCATTTCGCACCAAGAACAGTAACAATCGAATACGCCACCCCAGTCGCCGTTCCGACGACCATGATCGTCAAGAGGAGGCAGGCAAGAGCAGTTCGCACCGTTCGTCCGGTGTTTTCGCTGCTGACACGGATCGTCTTCGCAATCTCGCTGACTGCCTGAAGCAGAGCATTCATCGCCACTCCCGGTGGGTTCAATGTTGTCAAGAACCATGGTGACGGAGTGCGGCCACGTGCACATCGGGAGCGGTGCCCCATCGTTGGGGGGTCGGACTACCCGGTCTGAAACTAGCTGCCACCTTAAATGATCTTGACGTGTCAGCGAACCAGGCCATCGACGGCCAACCTTGCGATCCAGGAGGCGGAACTGCCGCATCGACATACGCCTCGCCCTGACTCTGGATCTGACACTTACGGTAGTCATTACGTGACAGTTCGAACCTGGACGCTACATGGTACAAGCCATGTAGCTACCCTGCGGCGTGGGTAGCAGTAACTCCAAACTGCGACCTCTACGAGATCAAGAAACAGTGATATCACCCAGAGAGGATGCATGCGTTCACCTTGCTCTGATCAGAGGTGAAGCCAGTGAAGGACTTGAGGTACTCGATGTTGTCATCGACCACCGGAACGGGGGGCGCGGGCCAGTCCGTTCCGAACAGCACGTGATTCAGGTCGGTGACCTCGAGCGTGGGCAGCAAGGAGTTGCGGCTGCCGGCCAGCGCGGTTTCGTAGTAGAAGCCTCGCAGCACCTCGGCGATGTGGTCGGCGTCGATGGCCGCGTCCTGTGGGGCCAGTCCCACCTGGCTGTGCGCGGCGGTGCGCCAGCCCAGAGTCGGCAGCGCGCCGCCGGCGTGGGCGAGGATGAGCGTCAGGCCGGGTGGCGCTGGAAGACGCCCCGGTAGATGGCGTTGACCATGTTGCGCGCGATGTCCAGGGGGAACTCGACGATCGAGCCCACTCGGCCCATGTCGAGCACGTCGATGTGCGGGCAGTTCTCGGGGTGGACGAAGACCGGGGTGCCGCGGCGGGCCAGCTCGGCGAGGATCGGTTCGAAGAACGGCTCTCCGACGTACTCGCCCTTGGCGTTGGAGGGCAGGACCACATCATCGAGTTGAAGTTCGTCGAGGGCGTACGCGATCTCCTTCAGCGCATCCTCGGGCGCTTCGAGGGGTTCGCGGCGAGCGAGGTAAACGGCAGTCATTGGTGAAATCGGACCTCTCGCCTGGCTCGATGGCTACTTCAGTAGCGCTTCGATCACTTGAGAGGACTTGGCTGTCGCAGCTAAGGGACGTCTCGTAACCCGGTGCGGGACTGGCGGGGTCGATAGTCGATCATGTTGGTGTGGTGCAGGTGATCACAGCGTCGCGGCCGGAGTGGATTACCCCGTTCACCGGGCTGGAGCCAGGCCAGTTCCGCAAGCTCGTTCGGCTGGTCGCGAAGCGAGGCGGGGACGAGATCGCGGACGGTCGCCAGGGCCGGCAGTGAGCGTTGCCGCTGGCCGACCGGGTGTTGCTGGTCGCGACCTACTGGCGGACGAACCTGACGATGCGCCAGATCGGGCCGCTGTTCGGGGTGTCGCATTCCGCGGCGCACCGGGTGATCGACACGATCGGTCCGCTGCTGGCCCCGGTCCGCACACGCCGGGTGGATGCGGTCGCGATCGTGGACGGCACCCCGGTGCCCACCCGGGATCACCGGCTGGCGACCCCGTCGAAGAACTACCGCTACTCGGACATTCGTGCAGGTCGCGATCGACGACCCCCTCCAGTGTGAGTGCGCGGAACCGGTCGGCAACGTCGTCGCCGCGGAGCACAACCTCGTCGGCGCCCAGCGCGGTCACCAGCTCTGTGTCGACGGCCGAAGCATCGGCCAGCACACGCAGCCCGTCGCTCTTGGCCAGCTGCACCGCGTAGCCGCCGAAAGCACCGGCTGCACCGGTCACCGCGACGGTGCGACCGGCCAACACGGCCAGCAGGTCGAGCACGACCCGGGCGGTCAGAGCGTTCATCAGCAGGGTGGACGCGGCCGCGAAATCCACACAGGACGGGATCGGCACCACCGCGCGGGCCGTAGGCGTTCGCGATCGCGACGACCGGATCACCCGGCCGCAGCAGCAGGCGGGCTGCCATGTCCTTCGCCGTTGACCTGTGCTGGCCGACAACGTGGCTCGACTATTCTTCGCCGACTGAATATTCTCATCTGCGATGACCATCTCGATCGAAGCCGCGGAAACGTCCGAGGCTCAGACGCTGCTCGATTTCGAAACCCGGGCACCAGCCGGGATCCGCGCGGCGCTGGGCATCAGCCACGCCCGTATCGGCGGGGGCGTCGTTCTTGCCATGCGTAACGACCCGATCAGCTCATGGAGCAAGGCGATGGGCTTCGGGTTCAACGCGCCCGTGACCATCGAGCTAATCGAGGAGATCGGTGAGTTCTACCGGGCCCAGGGCGCGCCGAGCAGGGAGGTCCTGCTGGCACCGGCCGTCCTGCCCGAGGACTGGCCGGAGATCTGCGCCAGGACCGGGCTCAGGGAAGGTGTCCGCCGGGCGAAATTGGCCTGTCCTGTCGAAACCATGGAACAGCGCGGGGTCTTGCCGACCCGGGTACAGGTCGGGTTAGTGTCAGAACAGGACGCGGGTGAGTGGGGCACGACGCTGGTGCGCGGCTACGGCGCACCAGTCGAGGAACTGGCCGGCCTGTTCACGGCGCTGGTCGGTAGGCCCGGCTGGTCGGCTTTCGCCGGGCGGATCGAGGGCAGGATCGTCAGCACGGGGGCGCTGTTCGTGCGCGGTGAGACCGGGCAATGCTTCGGCGGGGCGACGCTGGCCGAGGCGCGCAGCCTTGGTGGCCAGTCCGCGCTGCTGGCCGCTCGCATCCGGGCCGCGCAGGAGGCTGGTTGCCGGTGGCTGGTGGCTGAAACCGTCGCCGAGGAGCCCGGTAGCCACAACCCGTCCCTGCACAACATGCTGCGGTTGGGCTTCGAGGTCGTCTATGAGCGCAGTAGCTGGATGTTCTCAGTCGACCGGGACGGTCAATGACGAGCCTGCGCAGATGATCGGGTAGCGAAAGCCTTCGGTTACGGACGAACCGGCAGTAGGCGGCTGGGGAGCAGTCGCCACATCGTCATGGCACGAGACCGGACGGCCACGGCCCTGCCGGTCAGCGGATGCTGGAGGGCGTGGATTCGGCGCGATCCGATCCTGACCGGCGAGCCAGTGGTTCGGCAGGCCCGCAACCACGACCAGCTCGGTGGTCATGGTGCCGGCGCCACCGAGAGGCGGGTTTCGGCGAATTCCAGGAAACAGGCCTCGCGGGTCGCCGAGCAACCGGATCACCGTACGAGCGTCGTCCAGGTCGAACGCACCGCTCCGGAATTTGGGGGCGTTGAGCTTCACCGCGACAACGAAGGCCAGCGGCACCACCACCCGCACCGCGAGCAGAAACCGCGCCCGGTTGGCCGGTGATCCACCCCACTCGTCGGTGCGCCGATCTGTGTTCGGCGAAAGGAACTGCGAGATCAGGTAGCCGTGGGCGGTGTGGATCTCGATACCGGCGAATCCGGCGGTATCGGCCCGCGCGGCCATGGTGGCGAAGTGGCCGATCACCTCGTCGATCTCCGCCTCGTCGATCTGCTCGCCTGGCGAACAAGCTGGAGAACGAGCCCGCGTCGACAGGGATGTCAGAGTCCAACCATGTCGGCGCAACCGCGGCCGCTCTCACGTTGTGTGCGGCGTGCGCTGCGCCTGGCCAGGGCTCGCACGCCGTCCCGACACCCGTGTCGGCGGGCGAGTGGTGCCGGGAAACGCGGTGGAGGCCTGGCGGAAGGTACTGGGTTTGAGGTCGCGCTGGAAACCGGTGCGCCGATCGGCGCGCGGCGGCTGCTGGTGACCAGCGGGCTCACCGACGAACTTCCTGACGTGCCCGGAGTCCGCGAACGCTGGGGCGGCGACGTGATTCACTGCCCTTACTGCCACGGCTGGGAGATCCGCGGTCAGGCGATCGGGGTGCTGGCCAGCGGCCCGGTGGGGGTACATCAGGCGCTGATGTTCCGGCAGTGGACGGACAGCCTGATGCTGATTCTGCACACCACCGATGCGCCGCCGCCGGACCAGGCTGAGCAGCTCGCCGCGCGCGGGATCGAGGTTGTTCCCGGTGTCGTGGAGCGGCTTGAGATCACTGACGGCCGACAGCACGGCGTGCGGCTGCAGGATGGCCGGGTCTTCGCCCGGCAGACGATCGTGGTCGGGCCGCGCATGGTGGCCGTGTCGCCGGTGCTCGACAGCCTCGGGCTGAAGCCCGTCGCGCATCCGATGGGGAGCGAAGTCGCGGAGGTTTACGCGGCGGACCCGAGCGGCGCGACGGAGGTCAAGGGCGTCTGGGTGGCGGGCAACGTCTGCGACATCGCGGCTCAGGTGATCAGCGCGGCGGCACAGGGAATGTTTGTCGCTGCGGCGGTCAACGCCGACCTGACTTCCGAAGAGACACAAGCGGACGTAATGCGGGCTCGCGAGGTGGTGTGAATGGGAGGGGTCGCGGAGGAGAGCGGCGTGGCGGACGCCTTCACGACGGCGCTATCGGCGACGCGTGGACGGTCACATCGAAGCGCAGACTCACCGACCGGTCAGGTTCGACAGCGACGTCGAAGCGCTGGTCCTTGGATCCCAGCTATCGCGGCAAGTCCGTGGAATACACAGCCCGTCGACTCTTGTGCCCGTTGAGCGGCATCCGGGGTTTGGAGTGGTCCTGGCCAGCGCGGTGCGGATCTGTCACGGAAGCCAATGAGGTAGCCGCGGCGTCGGAGGGCACGGCCCCCGGGCCAAGAACGAGCGGCTCGCTGAACCGCCGCACCTGGCCGCTGCCGGTGGACCCGGTCCACCGGCAGCGCTGATATCCGACTCCGGTCGCGCCGGTACTTATCGTGTTCCCGGGGTAGGCCCGCTCGGGCGGGGTTCTCCGTTGTAGTCGCGGGCTTCGACGACACGTCCCTCTCGCACCCGGGTGACCCAGACGCACGGAGTGACCATGATGACCCCGTTCAGGGTGGTCTCATAACGGAACTCAGTGACGACCAGTTCGGGATCGATCGTGGCGTGCACCACGATGTCGACGGCACGGTGGGAGTCGGGGCGGCCCATTCGTTCGAGGAGGGCGGCGCCGTGACGGCGAAAATCGTCGTGGGTGATCAATGGCGGGATGTCCGGCTGCAGGGGGTGCAGCACATAAGTTGGTTCGGCGTACAGATCGGCGACCCGGTCCGTGTTGTCGCCCATGATCAGTCGAGTCGCGTTGTCGATCACCGCGCGCACGACCTCGGCTGGGCTTTTCGTGGCGTCGTTACGGGATACCATCTGTACCTCTTTCCATTGGAAGCGGAGTGGACACTCCGCTATGGCTCGACCATAGCGGAGATTGACTCCACTTGGTGGACGTCTTGGGTGTCCCTGGGCTTGTGAGTCCTCCTGATAGAGCGGCGCGACCGGCGTGTCCGCGTCTCACCCGTTCACCTGATCGGGCAGTTTGTTCGTCGTCCGAGCCCGTCCGCGCGGAGGACACCTCAGTGACCGGGAACCGTCGAGTTCTCCGTCGAGACCGGTGCCCGCGCGGATCGCTGGGATCGCGAACGGCTCAATCGGAGGGCAGGCCGCAGAGCCTCATCATTAGGGCGCCGCGCGTTCTCGTCAGGGTCTCTGACCAGCGCAAACAGCCAGTCTGAGGAGTTCAGAGTGAAGGTGTTCTGCGGGATCGACTGGGCCGAGGACCACCACGACGTCGCCCTGGTCGACGCCGATGGTGCCCTGGTGGCCAAGCGCCGCATCGACGACTCGGCCGAGGGCTTCGCCGAGTTGCTGGCCATGCTCGCCGACGCCGGCGACACAGCGACCGATCCGATCCCGGTGGCGATCGAGACCCCGCGCGGCCTGTTGGTCGCCGGCCTGCGCCAGACCGGGCGGCGGGTCTACTCGATCAACCCGATGGCGGTGGCTCGTTATCGCGAGCGACACAGCGTCTCGCGGAAGAAGTCCGACCACGTCGATGCGATGACGTTGGCGAACATCCTGCGCACCGACGCCCACGCACATCGGCCGCTGCCTGCCGACAGCGAACTGGTCCAGGCCGTCGCAGTACTGTCCCGCGCAACCCAGGACGCCATCTGGCGGCGATCCCGCGCCACGCAAGAACTGCGCGCCGTGCTGCGCGAGTACTACCCCGGGTTCCTCGCCGCGTTCGCCAAGGGCAGCGCCACCAACCTCGCCAGCGCCGAAGCGCGCGCGGTCCTGGTCCTGGCGCTGGCGCCGACACCCGCCGCCGCTGCGAACATCACCAAGGCGCGCATCGTCGCGGCTCTGCGTCGGGCAGGCCGTCAGCGCGGCATCGAGGCCTTGGCCGCGCAGCTGCTCAACGACCTTCGCAAGCCGCAGCTGCGGCAACCGCCGCTGGCCGAGGAGGCGTTCGGCCACCAATCCTCGCACTGCTGGCTACCCTCGCCGTGCCCGGCCGCAGGCAATCCCTCCGCAGGGGCAGCTGACCTGGCGACTGCTACAGGCGCATGCCGCGATGCTGACTCCGACGGCGGCCAGGCGAGCACGGCTGCGTTGATCACCCTCATCGCCATCGCGCTGTGGGCGCTGGGCATCGTCGCCCAGCCCTACCAGTGGTGGAAGGTCGCACCGGTAGGCCTCATGGCCGGGTTGTCGTCGCTGATGTTCCTGCTCCCGATCACCCGGTCGGTGTTCCTGCTCGACCTCGGCAACGGCGCCACCACGGCGATCGCGTTCACTTGCGCCGCGGCGGCAATCGCGCTGCTCGAGGCCGGCTGGTGGGCGGACGGCTGGCTGCGCAGCGAGAAAAGACGCGGTTGAGTGTCACCAGATCGAGCGATTTCGGCTGACGATTGCACGGCGGCCCACCGGGGCTGGGTGACGCTGCTGGCTGTACAATCAGGTCCCTTATGATCACAGACTTCCTGCTGGACAACTCGGCGCTGGTGCCAGTGGTGTTGCTCCTGATTGCGGTCGTCTGTCTCAGCGCCGGCTACCTGATCTTGCGCACCCGCCAGCACGGGCACCGAATCCTGCGGGTGCTCGTGGTGCTGTCCGTGCTGCCCGTCGTCGCGCTGACTCTCGTGCCGGCCTCAAGCCCAGCGGACTATGTGGCCTGCGTGGTCCAGTTCTCCGTTCCCACGGTGACCCGCGTGGAACTGCTGGCCAACGTGGCACTGTTTTTCCCGCCGGTCTTTTTCGCGACCCTTGCGACGCGACGACCGTTGCTGATGCTCGTGGCCGGAGCGGGCATTTCCGCGGCGATCGAGGCCGTCCAGGCCCTGGTGCCCGCCATCGGGCGCGCCTGCGACACCAACGACTGGGCGATGAACACCATCGGCACCATCCTCGCAGTCCTCCTGGCCAGCGCCACAATCGCGCTCACCAACCGCGCGGTCGTCAGGAAGGCCGCCGACGGTCACGCCGAGATCCGGCCCGGCGACCGTCTTGGACTGTGACTGAGCACCTGACCGGACGGTGCCGGCTGGACGGTCTGCCCGGCCCTGTCGGTGCCGACGGCCATGGTCGGCTGGCCGCACGAAGGACCCCTGACACGGCTTCACGCTCACCGACGTGGCCGAGTCCTACCACTGATGGCTTGCAGGCATCAAACACACGTCGATCGACGTTGAGCGGCGAAATCGTGTGACGCGCAACAGTTCTCGCGGGCCGTTGGCCCCACTCCCGGCGTCGACCCGACGATCGATCCCACCACCATCAGGCACCAGTGTGACCCACAGCTGTAGATGGCGGCTGTGGGCAGGCTGACCTGTCAGGTTGCGCGGTTTCCTGTCAGCGGCCAGTGAATACTCCCCATAGGCGGCCAGATAAGGCCCCGCTGATGGCCACCGGGTTCCCCGTGGACGGCCAGATATCTCCCCGGTAGACAGTCCGGGATGTCGTGCGGCGAGGCTGCGCGACGTGAAGAGCAGCAGGGAGATCATGGAGATCCTCGAGGCGTATGACCTCACGGGGAGTTACCGCGCCGCGGCAGAACTGGCCGGGTGCGACCACCACACTGTCGCGCGGTATGTGGCCCTGCGGGCGGCCGGCGAGGCGCCGGTGGCGCGGGAGCACCGGCTTCGCCCGATCGACGAGTACCTGCCCAAGATCGAGGAGCTGGTGGTGCGGTCGAACGGCAAGGTCCGCGCGGACGTGGTGCATCGGCGGATCACCGCGATGGGCTTCACCGGCGGTGAACGCACCACCCGCCGCGTTGTCGCGCAGGTCAAGCAGCGGCTGCGGGCCGGGCAGCGGCGGGTCTTCCGGCCATGGGTCGTGGAGCCGGGCCTGTGGTTGCAGTGGGATTGGGGCCACGGCCCGAAAATCGGTGGGCGGCAGACGCAACTGTGGTGCGCGTGGCTGGCCTGGTCACGGTTCCGGGTGGTGATCCCGGTGATGGACAAGACCCTCCCGACGATCGTGGCCTGCCTGGACACCACGCTGCGGCGGATTGGTGGTGTTCCGACGTATGCGTTGACAGACAACGAAAAGACGGTGTCGGTGGACCACGTCGCCTCGATCGCGGTCCGCAACCCCGACATCGTCGAGGTCGGCCGCCACTACGGGATGACGATCCGCACCTGTGTTCCGGCGGACCCGCAGACCAAGGGCGGGTCGGAGGCGACGGTGCGGATCGCGAAGGCGGACCTGGTCCCCACCGACACCAACCTGCTGGATGCCTATCACAGCTTCGGCGACCTGGAGGCCGCCTGCCGCGAGTTCTGCGAGCAGGTCAACGACCGGCCGCATCGCGAGACCCACCGCCGCCCCGTCGAGGCACTCGCGGAGGAACGGACGCGGCTGCATCCGTTGACCCGCAAGCCGTTCACCGTCGCGTTCGGCACCACCCGCCGCGTCAACTGGGACGGCACCGTCTCGGTCGAAGGGGTGCGGTATTCGGTGCCGCACCCGCTGGTCGACTCCCGGGTCTGGGTCCGCTTCCACGGCGACGACCTGATCATCACCGCGGTCGACGAGAACGGCCCGGCCGAGGTCGCCCGCCACGCCCGCTCGACACCGGGAAACCCGTCGATCCAGGACGAGCACTACCCGCCGCGCGCCGATCACCACGGCGATCGCATCCCGCGGGCCACCTCGCCCGAGGAAGCCGCGTTCCTCGCGCTGGGCAGCGGCGCGGCGGCCTGGCTGACCGAGGCCGCGGCCGCAGGCGTCCGCCGGATCCGCCCGAAAATGGCCGAAGCGGTCACCCTGGCCAAGCTGCACCCGGCTGCGGAGGTTGATCAGGCGCTCGGGATCGCGGCGATCGCCGGGCGGTTCGCCGAGAACGACCTGATCCGCATCCTGACCCACCACACCGGCCGCGACGCGGGCGAACCGGCGCGGGCCAGTGAGGACCACAGCCTGCAGCCGGGCACCTCCGCCTGGTCGAACTTCGGTCTTCCTGCCAGCGACAATGACTCTGAAAGTGATCTGTGATGACCTCTGGACTGCGTGTCGCCGGCTCCGCCGGCGACCCACTTGCCGAAGCTGTCGCTTTGACGAAACGGCTGAAGCTGCCGCACCTGCGGCGCGCGTTGACCGACCTGATCCCGACCGCGAAGGCGCAACGCTGGGACCCCGCGGAGGTCGTGCGGGTGCTGCTCGCGGAGGAAGCCGCTGGGCGGGACGCGGCGAACCTGCGGACCCGCCGCAAACGCGCCGCGTTCCCCGCGGGCAAGACCTTCGGCGACTGGGACGAGCAAGCCTCCTCCATCGCTCGCCCCACACAGGACTCCCTGAAGACGCTGGAATGGGTGCGGAACAAGGAAAATCTCTGCATCTGCGGGCCGTCCGGCACCGGCAAGTCACACTTTTGTGAGGCGCTCGGGCAGGCCGCGATCGAGGCCGGGCTGACCGTCGCGTGGTTCACCATCGAAGACCTCGGCGCGTTGGTCCGCCGGCACCGGGTCGATGACTCCATCACCCGCGCCCTGGCCCGGCTGATCCGCACCGACCTGATCATCATCGACGACATCGGCCTGCTGCCGGTCAGCCCCGACGCCGCCGAAGGGTTCTACCGCCTGGTCGACGCTGCCTACGAGCGACGCGCGCTGGCCGTCAGCTCCAACCTGCACCCCTCCGGGTTCGACGAGATCATGCCGAAGACCCTGGCTACCGCCACGGTCGACCGGCTCCTGCACCACGCCCACGTCGTCGTCACCCAAGGTGACAGCTTCCGGCTCGCGCAAGCCACCTCCGGCCAGGGGGTGAGACCACTGCACTGACCACGAGCTCCACCAGGCGGGGAATTATCTGGCCGCCGTTGGGGAGATCCAGCTGGCCGCCACTGGGGAGAACATCCGGCCGCCTACGGGGAGAACAAACTGGCCATTGACAGTTTCCCAGGACTTGTTGGCGTGAGGTTGCCCCCGGGATCCGGACACCGGGGTTTTATGCCGCGAGGGCGATAGGTTGACGATAGCTGATGCGGGTTTCGTGGGGTGTTCGGTATCCGAGTGTCGAATGTAGACGGTCGTGGTTGTAGTAGCTGAGGTAGGCGAACACTGCCCGGCGGGCGTCGTCGCGGGTGGCCCAGACTTGGGTCCCGATCTCGGTTTTGAGGGTCGCGAAGAACGACTCGGCGACGGCGTTGTCGTAGCACGACCCGACCCGCCCCATCGACGGCCGCATACCCGCCGCCGTGAGTGCGGCGCGGAAGGTCGAGGAGGTGTACTGGGAACCACGATCGGAGTGGAAGATCGCATCAGCACTGGTCAGACCACGTCCCACGGCGAGATCGACCGCATCGCATACCAACTCGGCACGCATGTGCTCAGCCATCGCGTGACCGGCCGCTTCCCGGGTATGCAGGTCCAGCACGGTCGCCAGATACAACCATCCTTCCTGGGTGGGCAGGTAGGTGATGTCGCCGACGAACCGCTCGCCGGGAGCGTCGGCGGTGAAGTCCCGGCTGATCAGGTCTGGTGCCGGTGCGGCGGTCGTGTCCTGCTTGGTCAGGGACCGGCGGCGCCGGCGGGTCAGCCCGACGATCCGGCGCTGGCGCATGATCCGTTCAACGCGTTTGTGGTTGACCACCCGGCCCCGGCGGCGCAGTTCGACGGTGACCCGCGGGCAGCCGTAGCGCCCACGGTGCTCGGTGTGGACCTCGGCGATCTCGGTGGCCAGTTCCTCCTCGGTCGCGGCGTGCGCGGCCCTGACAGGGGCGGCTGCGATCCATTCGTAGAACCCGGGGCGGCGGACACCCAGGACCCGGCACAGCAGTGCGACAGCGAAGCTGGCGCGGTGTTCGGAGATGAACCGGTAGCTGCAGGTCAACGACCCATCTCCTTCGCGAAATAGGCGGCCGCTTTCCGCAGAATCTCCTTCTCCACCTCCAGTTCCGCCACCCGCTTACGCAGTGTCCGCAGCTCGTCCTGATCGGCGCCCGACACAGCGGACGGTTGCCCGGCCTGCTTCTCGGCGGTCTTGACCCAGTTGCGCAGGGTCTCGTGGTTCACGCCCAGGTCGCGGGCGACCTGGCGCAGCGGACGATCAGAGTTGCGGACCAACTCGACTGCGTCCTTGCGGAACTGCTCGGGATACTTCGACGGACGTGGCACCAGGACATCCTTCCCCAGACCACTGTCTGGGCTCAGAGTGTCCGGCCCGAAGGGGGAACCTCAGCGGGAGTAGCCGAGTCTTCATGGCGGCTACTTACACGACCTTGATGGGTGGGGTCTACGGCTCGGGTGGTGCGGGCGGATGTTGAGGGGCGTCGACGATCGCGAAGATCCGGTCGAGGGGTACCCCGCCCACCCTGCCGCCAACAGAGCCTGGGGAACGCCATCTATAACTGGGGGTCGCAATCAGTCGGCAACGAGCAGACCCGCAGTGACAACCACCTCCTGTATGTGACAACTATCGTCTGTCGTCACAGCTCGGCCAATCGATTGACAGCTGACGTCGCGCGCCACAGGATACGAACAAATGTCCGATGATTCCGGGTTCGCCCGCGCCTTCCCCGCTGGGTGTCTCCGGTACGCGCACCTGGTGCTGGAGGTGATCATGGTGCCGTGGGATCTGTCGCGCTCCGTCCTTGGCGAGCGCGCTGCTACCGCCCCCAGGTGCCGACTCGGCGTCCGCTCGTGAGCGGCGACGCCGCGACTGCTGGTGCTGTGGTGCCCGGACTGGCCCGTGGTCGCCGCGGGAGCCGCGCTGGTGAAGGAAGCCGAAGCGCGGACTCTCGCGCCGCTCGTGGACCGGGGCCACCGGGACCACGTGCCGCGGCCGGCACTCCGCCGCGGGTCCCGGCTGCGGTCTTCTCGGCGAAGCGGGTCGTGGCCTGCTCCGCCGCCGCGCGCCGCGACGGCGTCGGGCGCGGCATGCGTCGCCGGGACGCCCAGTCCCGCTGCGCCAGCTTGGTCGTGCACCAGCACGACCCGGACCAGGACGCCCGACTGTTCGAACCGGTCGCTGCGGCGGTCGAAGCCCACGCCGTCGGCGTCGAGGTCGTCCGTCCCGGCATCGTCGCCGTACCCACCGCCGGCGCCGCCGGCTACTTCGGCGGCGAAGAACCCCTGGCCGAACTCCTGATCGACGAGGTCTCCGCCAGCGCCGGGGTCGAGTGCCAGGTCGGGATCGCCGATGGGCTGTTCGCCGCGACCCTCGCCGCCCGCCGCAGCATCTTCTTTCCCACCGGCGGCTCGGCCGCGTTCCTGGCACTGCTGCCGGTCGCCGAGCTCGACCAGCCCGGCGACGACCGCGGCGAACTGGTCGGCCTGCTCACCCGCCTCGGCTTACGGACCCTCGGCGACTTCGCCGCGCTCGCCGAACGTGACGTCGCCGGCCGATTCCCCCGGGAGACGATCATCGCGCACCGACTGGCGCGCGGTCTGTCCCAGCGGCCGCCACTGCGGCGGGCGCTGCCGCCGGAGCTAAGGGATGTCTCGTAACCCGGTGCCAGGCCGGAGGGGTCGATAGTCGATCATGTTGGTGTGGTGCAGGTGATCACAGCGTCGCAGCCGGAGTGGATTACCCCGTTCACCGGGCTGGAGCCAGGCCAGTTCCGCAAGCTCGTTCGGCTGGTCGCGAAGCGAGGCGGGAGCGTGGTGTGCACGCCCGGCGGGAACGCGTCACGGTCGAAGTGGGCGAACTGTCCGCTGGCGAGATCGCGCTGTGCGACCCGGATGACGATGTCCCCGTCGGTGAGCGGCCGAGTCACCGTCGGCTTCGTCAATGATCCGTTGAGAACGGCGGGGTTGCTGCCGGGGGACACGCGCTGCAGCCGGCCGCGCAGTTGCTGTAGCGCGCCTTTGGTCGGGGCCGGTTGCTGGAATGGGTTCATCGGGATGCTCCTCCCCTGTCAGGGTCGAGGCCCGGGCCGGTGCGTGGCTACGGGCAAGCTCGCACGCCCGCCGCGTCACCGCCAGGTCTGACCTCCCGACCGGGACCGGTCTGCTCCGCCAACCTGAGGTTCCCCCCGAACAGTGGACAGGTCTTCAAGCAGCTTTCGCTGCGCCTGTCAGGGACTGTTCGTAGCACACAGGATTGAGCATCCCGATAGCCGAGTGACGCCTCTCATTGTTGTACCGACCGATCCACTTGTCAACTGCAGCAACAAGTTCTGCCTTGACTGTGAACGTGTGGCGGTAAAAGTACTCGTGCTTGAACGTTGACCAGAACGATTCCGCGGGGCTGTTGTCCCAGCAGATACCGGTCTCACCCATCGACCGTTTCAACCCGTACCGGTCGCAGGCTCGCGCCGTCAACCCGGCCGTGAATTCCCCACCGCGATCGGAATGCAGCACTGTGCCGGCGACACCGCGGCTGCGGCAGGCCACCGCCGCGTCGATGGCCTCACAGACCATGTCAGCACCGATATGGTCGGCGACGATGTGCCCGAGCACGCGGCGGGAATGCCCGTCGCGGATCGCGCACAAGTACAGATCACCCTCACCGCAGGTGAGGTAGGTGATGTCGGTCAGCCAGACCGCGTCGAGCTTGCCCTGGTCGAAGTTGCGTCGCACCAGATCCGGCGGAAACGACGCCGCCGGGTCAACCACCGTGGTGCGGACTTTGAAGGTGCGGGGACTGATGCCCTCGATCCCGATTCCGGCCATGATTGCCGCGACGGTTTTCTCGTTCACTGTTTCACCGCGTGCCCGTAGTTCGGCGGTGATCCGCGGGGACCCGTAGGTACCGTCGGACTCGGTGTGTACGTCGAGGATCTTCACCGCCAGATCAGCGCGGCGCTGCCGCCGGGGCGTCAACATCGTTGCTGCGGAACGTTTCATGTACGCGTAGTAGCCGGACGTCGAGACACCGAGCAGCCGCGCCATGCGCAGGACAGAGAACCGTGTGCCCTCGGGTGGTGTGGAGCCGGCGGGCTCGTCGGGGCCGGCGTACTTCGCCATCAGATCGAACCTCGCGGGTTCTTCTGCATCGCGGCAAAGTACGCCGACGCTTTTACCAAGAACGCGTTGTCCTTCTCCAGCTCGGCCACCTGCCTGCGCAATCGCAGCAGTTCGGCTTGCTCTGCAGCTTCCAGGGGTTTCTCGCCGTGGACCCCGGCGGCGGCGATCCTCCGCCGTTCGTCTTTGACCCAGACACTGAACATCCCCGGATCGATCCCCAGCTCACGGGCAACCTCGGCGATCGTGCGGTCGGAGTCGATCACACGATGCGCAGCCTCAATCTTGTACTCGGCCGTGTACGACCGACGCTTACGAGGAGGCATAACGGACATCCTTCCAGCAGGACCGCAGTCCTGCTAGCTCGGTGTCCACCGCCCAGGGGGAACCTCAACCGACGCCGGCGGTCGGGACGTGGACGTCGTAGAGCTGCCGGTCGATCATCCCTTGGCCGCCGGCGAGGTTTTGGTCACGCGCGCAATGCGCCGAGCGCCGCGTCGATCGCGGCCAGCGTTGCGGTCCTGTCGAGGCCCGCCCTAGATACGAGCGAGAGGCCTTGGACTATGTAGAGTAATAGCTGGGCTTGGGCCTCGGGATGGGTGTTTTCGGTTACTTCCCCGGTGGCCTGTGCGAGGCGAAGTGCGTCGGAGACGATCTCGGTGAACCGACGATATGAGCGGGTAACGAGTTCTGTGGCTTCGCTGTCGTGGGGTACGAGCTCGGCAGTGGTGTTGCCGACCAGGCAGCCGTGCGGTGTGCCCACGTCGGAGATCATCTCGTCCAAGCGTGCTGGGTGGGTAAGGATCTCGCGAAGGGCTGGCAGAAGTGGGCGGGCGTCGAGTGCTGTGGTCAGGTGTCGCTCGTACACATCCCAGTAGAGCCTGACGGCGTCGAGATAGAAGCGGCGCTTGTCCCCGAAGGTTCCGTAGAGGCTGCCGCGTTCGACCGCAAGCACATCGACCAGGTCTTGGATCGAGGTCGCCCCGTAGCCCCGCGACCAGAACAGCTCGAGTGCGCGCGCCAGCGTCTTGTCCTTGTCGAACTCGCGGGGGCGTCCGGTCCGTGTCACCTGCCTAGACTACGACTTCTTGACAGGACGTTCAAGAAGTCGTAGCTTCAATCATGTTACTTCTGGAACGTCTACACAGAAGTCGGTAGATCAGAGACCGGCGCGAAAGGGCGAAGCGATGGAGTTGGCAGGAAAGACAGCACTCGTCACCGGATCCGGCGCGATCGGCGGACTCGGGCACGCGACGGCCAAGCTCCTGGCCGTGGAGGGGGCCAGCCTGATCATCACCGGCACCGATCCGGAGCGCGGTGCCCAGGTCGTCGCGGACCTTGGCGCGGCCGGTGGCGAGTCCACCGGGACGGTGCGTTTCGTTGCAGCCGATCTGGCCGACCCGGCGGCCGTGCAACAGCTGGCCGAGGAGGCCGGAGCCGTGGACATCCTGATCAACAATGCGGGCGTCGTCCCGTTCGGGTCGACTACCGAGCAGGACATCACAGACTATGACGCTGCCTTCGCGGTCAATGTGCGTGCGCCATTCCTGCTCACCGCGTTGCTCGCGCCGAAAATGGCCGCCAATGGCGGCGGCAGCATCGTCAACGTCAGTTCTACCGCAGCCGGCCTCGGCATGCCGGGCATGGCTGTCTACGGCGCCACCAAGGCCGCGCTCGAATCGTTGACTCGCACCTGGGCAGCGGAGTTCGCCTCGTCGAACGTGCGAATCAACGCCGTCGCTCCGGGTCCGATGCGCACTGCGAAGGTGGTCGCGGCGATGGGCCCGGACATGGGTGGCATGGGCCTGACCACCGCACTCAAACGCACCTCCGACCCGGCCGAGGTGGCGCAGGTGATCGCTTTCGTCGCCGGCGACCGAGCCAGTTATATGACCGGGGCGATCGTGGCCGCCGACGGTGGCCGAACCGCAATCTGACTCGAGGCCCGCTGTCGCCGAATTGCGCATCGCGCGGGCTGGGTTAGCTTTCATTGTTGTCAAATCACGCGCCCTGGCGTCAAGCGAGGAGAATGGGTTAATGGGTCGTCTTGACGGAAAACACGCACTGATCACAGGCGGATCGAGTGGCATCGGCCTCGAAACGGCCCGTCAGTTCCTCGCCGAGGGAGCGACTGTCGCGATCACTGGTCGCTCGCAGGAAAAGCTGGATGAGGCTGCCCGGCAACTGGAGGGCCCGCTGCTGCCTATTGTCAGCGACGCCGGCGACGTGCCCGGCCAGGTGGCGCTCGCGGCGCGGCTGCAGGCGGAGTGGCCGAAGCTCGACATCCTGATGAGCAACGCCGCCGACGTCACTCATCTCCCGATCGAGAAATGGACCGAGGAGGCATTCGACGGGATCGTCGCCACCAATCTCAAGGCGCCGTTCTTCCTGATCAAATCCCTGCTGCCACTCTTCTCGCAGCAATCCTCGGTCATTCTCGTCGGTTCAGTTTCCGCTTTCGTCGGACACGAGAATGCGACGGTCTACGGTGCCGCTAAAGCGGGCCTGCTGTCCTATGCCCGGGGGCTGACCTATGAGCTTAAGGACCGGGGGATCCGGGTCAACGGGCTGAGCCCGGGGCCGACCCTCACCGACGTATTCAAGCCGCTTGGCGCTGAGGCCCAGGCCGCCATCTACGACGACCTGCGGAAGGTCGTGCCTCTCCATCGTATCGGGACCGCAATCGAGGTCGCGAAGGCAGCGGTCTATCTCGCCTCCGACGAGTCCGCCTACACCGTCGGCACCGTGCTGCGTGTTGATGGCGGTATCGGAGAGCTTGCATACTGATACGGTGGGTCGCGTCACCCATCCGACGGTTGTCCGGATCCCGCTTGGCCCAAAGGACCCCAATGGGGTTTTCTCAGTAGCGTCCGTGGTGTTCGTGGTAGGTGAGCATGAGTGCAGCTTGGACGATTGGGCTGATCCGATGCGGGCACAGGGTGACTCGTCGTAAGGCCGACCAGCGGTTTTTGCCGATAGCAGCGGCGCGTTCGTCGAGGCAGCGCGGCTGGCTGTGCAGCAGGTTGTCGGTGTGCTGATCGGCCGCGAGCGGCGGGTGACCTGCAGCTCTCTTGAACAACCGACATGACGAGGGCGAACTATGCCTCGATCTGTGGCACGGCAAGCCGCTGCCACTGATGACGCGGTACGACGATCGGGCCAAGGACCGAGGCCAAACTGGGCGGCTTCTTCCACACGGGGGACCTCGCGAGCCGCGACACGGATGGCTACGTCACCTTCGTCGGGCGCACCGATGACGTCTTCAAGTCCCGGACTACAAGGTCAGCCCGTTCGAGCTCGAGTCGGTCCTGATCGAGCACACCGCCGTGGCCGAGGCCGCCGTCGTGCCAGCGCCGGACCGCATCCGGCTCACCGTGCCGAAAGGCCTACGTCGCACTGGCGCCCGGCAAGGGAGCCGTCAGCCGAGCTGGCCGAGAGCATCCTCGGATTCGTCGCGGGCTGGCTTCCCGGCTATCTACGGGTGCGTCGACTGGAGTTCCTCGACCTTCCGAAGACCATTTCCGGAAATATCCGCCGCGTCGAGCTGCGCCACCGCGACCCAGACGATCGAAAAGACGGCGGGCGGCCGACCGGAGAATGGCGCTGGGAGGATTTCCCTTCGCTGTCCACGCTGTCGCGCCGATCCTGGACCATTGAGTCAACGTCTCTCGAGACTGTTAGAACAGAAGGAGTAATCATGACAGTGGAAAATACGGAGGCCGGCCCGCTGAGTCGAGACGGCAGCCTCTACGTCACGGGCAACTATGCGCCAGTTCAGAAAGAAGTCACGGCCTATGATCTCGCGGTCGACGGAGAGATCCCCGCGGAGTTGTCGGGCCGCCTGCTTCGTGTCGGACCCAATCCGGTCTCCCCGGTAACCGATCCGGTGAACCATCACTGGTTCAACGGAGAGGGAATGCTGCATGGCGTCCGCCTGCGTGACGGAAAGGCTGAGTGGTATCGCAATCGCTTTGTCCGTGGTACGAAGGTGCTGGAGGCGCTGGGCGAGCCGCCGATTCCAGGACCGACGCGGGGTTTCGACCTCGCCAACAACACGCACGTGATGAAAATCGGAGGAAGCACCTACGCGCTCACTGAGGCGGGGTCCCTTCCGATGCTGCTCTCCTATGAACTCGCGACCGAGAGGCGGTCTAATTTCGGTGGGACGATGGGCGACGCCTTCACCGCGCACCCTCGCCTCGATCCCGTGACAGGGGAGACGCATGCGATTACCTACGTGCCCGAGCACGAAAAGGTCCAATATCAGGTCGTCACGACCGAGGGCCTGGTCCGTCGCATCGTCGACGTTCCCCTGCCGGGGCGCCCGATGGTGCACGACACGTGCCTAACCGCGAAATACATCGTCATCATGGACATGCCGGTGACGTTCTCGATGGAGGCTATGCAGAGGGGTGACTCGGTGCCGTTTATCTGGGACCCTGGACACGGCTCGCGCGTAGGCCTGTTGCCCCGAGAGGGCAGTGCCGAGGACGTCGTCTGGTGCGAGCTGCCGGGCACGCCTTTCGTATTTCACACCGGCAACGCCTATGACGCGGATGACGGCACCGTTGTCATGGAGGTGGTGCGCTACGAATCAATGTTCCGCACGAACAGCCATTCACCGTTCGCCGATGACGCTCACCTCTACCGCTGGACGGTCAACCCGGCCACCCGCACGGTGACCGAGCAGCTGCTGGATGACCACGCACAGGAATTCCCGCGGCATGACGAGCGCCTGGTCGGTCAGGACTACCGGTACTCCTATACGGTCACCTCCGACGATGTGCCGAAGGGCTTCACCGGACTGCTCAAGTACGACGTCAAACGCGGGACCGGCGAGAGTGTCGACTACGGACGCGGCATGCTCACCATGGAAACGGTCTTCGTCCCGACGTCCGACAGCGCCGCGGAAGACGACGGCTGGCTGATGGCCTACGTCCACGACGTGGCCACCGAACGCTGTGACGTGGTCATCCGGCACGCGCAGGATCTCGCCAACCCGGTCGCGACGATCCACCTCCCCGTGCGCGTGCCGTTCGGCTTCCACGGCAACTGGATCGCCGACTGAAGCCTTGTTGCGGTGGGGCGGTGCCCGCGATGTCGTCTACGTCGGCAAAGTCGGCGCGCTGAACCCTGGCATCGAGCCCGATACACGACTCGCCACCGGGAACACAGGCCTCAGAGCCCGATGTCCTGATCGTCACAGTGTTCCTGGGCTGTCTCGCTACGACGGCACCTGACGTCGATGGTGGCGGCGAGCATGTCTGCGAAGTTGTCGAGACGTTGGCGAAGTGCGGTGTAGTGGCCGGTGGGCTGGCTGGCGCTGATGAGGCGCCATCATGTGTGGATCTGGCGGATGGTCGCGCCGCCTGGCCGGGGCTGGTTGACGCAGGGGCAACATCCGCGAGGGCCGTGACATCGAGGGCGGCCGACCATGCTCCGGCAGCTCTCAGTGATGTGGGTCGAGATCACCGGCGTCCCCGAAACCGAAGTCCTCCTCGCCATCCAAGAGACCGACCCCTCGCCGCGATGGAACTCGGGCCCCTCTTTCCACCTGCCGGTCAAGAGGCCGCCTGGACAAGCTCGCTGCACTGGGAATCTCGGGCGGTTGATGCAGCCTCACCCGCCCCTCCGACAGCACTCATCACTCACCGAGGCCGGGACTCGCCGCCGCTTCCCACTCGTCGATCATTTCGGTGGCGGTGCGTCAGAGTATTTTCTTCAGCCAATCGCCAAAGGTGAGTAGCTGGGGATACTCTTGCCGCACCTTGGCGATGTCCGCTTTGAAGCCTTCTTCGCGAATCCAGCGGAACATGTCCCCGTACTCCGTCGGCACCAATCTCTTGGCTGCGAAGACGGGAATTGGCGCCGCCCAGGGCTTATGCCCGGTTACGGTCTTGAAGGTCCTGATTATGTCGGTGATGTTCAACTCATCCCCAGCAAGCGGGATGATGCGTCCGGCGTAGCGTTCTGGCTCTTCGAGCGCGCGCGCGGCAAACCAGCCGATGTCGTAGGTGGCCACGAATTGAACGCGGAGCGAAACTCCCAAGTTCGCTTTGAACATTCCGAGGTACATTGCGCGCTGTATCGGCGGGACGGCCAACGCATCCATGAAACCGACCGGACGCAGAATCGTGACCGGGAGTCCTAGCTCACGAATGTGCTGCTCAATCGCCCATTTGCTCTCGTAGTGGCCGAGGCCGCTGTTCCGCTCGACCCCCTCCGCCGATGAGTAGACGAGATGAGGGCTGCCCGATGCCTTTACCGCATCGGCAAACCGCTTCCCGTTCAGCCCCTCTGCCTCGGTTCCGCCCTTTTCGGTCCATTGCTGCACTGAATACGCGGCGGAGACGCCGGCCAACGCGGCCTTAAGCGAAGCCATGTCGTCGAAGTCGCCTTTGACCAGCTCGACGCCACGCGCGGCCAGGACCTTGGCCTTCGGTGACTCCACGTTACGCGTCAATACCCTCACGCGAACCTTCTTCGCTGCCAGCAAGTGAGTGACCGTCGCACCGCCCTGACTCCCGGTTCCGCCAGTAACAAGAACCACGTTTTCACTGGACATAGATTTCATGCTCTCTTGAATGTAGTAAGTAGTGTCGGAACGTCGCAAGAGATCTCGATTAGAAGGTTGGAGACGGGTGTCGACGCAGCTCGACTCGGCTTCCGGTGGAATTCGACTCACGGTCGTAATGTCCGAGAGCGCTCCTTGAGCTCGGGATTGTGTATCGACACTGCACGACGTGCTCGATCCGCACCCGTGCGAGGCTGGTCAGCTGGTGCGGGACCATGCGGAGCTGCCGGGCCGGCTCGGGAGGAACGTCTTTCATTCACGCCCATTCGCCTAGAATGAATCCACCGTTGTCCCGCCGGATCTCCACAGCACCGGTACCGCCGAAGTGTGCAGGCACGAGCAGTTCCCGCTTATCGGCTGCCCGGTGGAGGATCCGCTGACGCGTACGGGCGGCTTGTTCGGGGGCCAGGCAGGTAGAGCTGCTGCAGTCGGGATGGAGAATCTGCACAGGGCTATGCAGCACATCTCCGACGAAGACCGCCCGCTCGTTTCCGGAGGCCAGCCGCAGCACGGACGAGCCGGGGGTGTGGCCGGGCGCGGACTCCAAGACGAGGTGTTCGTCTATACGATGACGACCGTCCCACAGCACGGCCTGTCCCGCCCGGTGGATGGGCGCGATGCTGTCTTCATAGATGAGGCGATCGTCCGGTTGCAGGCCATTCCCCTCCGAATTGCCCGGTTCGAAGTGCGCGTCGTCCGCAGCAGGAATGAGGTACTGAGCGTTGGGAAACGCCGGAACCCACTCCCCGCCTGCGTCGACAGTGTTCCCGCCGACGTGGTCGACGTGGATATGCGTATTGACCACGACATCGACGTCCTGCGGGGAAACGCCGACCCTCGCGAGTCCTCCGAGGAGGTCACCACGCCAGAGATGGAACTCCGGCCTACTCGGCCGCTGGTGCCCGTCGCCCATGCCCGTGTCGATCAGCACGGTCCGCCCACCGCTGCGCAGCACCCAGGTCCGCACCGCCATCACCGCCCGGTCACTGTTGGGCTCCCAGTGGTCCGGTACCAGCCAGCCCTCGTTGTCCTTCCACAGTTCGCCCGCGACCTCCGGGAGCAGATCGGGGGCAGGGGCGAACGGGCCCTGCCACTCGACGACCCGGATGATCTCGACGTCTCCCAGCACTGTGTTCTGCACGCTCTCGTTCGTCATAGGCTCGACGCTAAGAGTGCTGCCCGCGGCTCTCAATGCGAATCCGGCTCACCGGAATACGCTTTCGCCTCACACGCGATCGCAGGGGTATGCTCGGTGAGTGGACGTGCTCGGCGATGCGATCTCTGCTGTGCGCCTCGGGCACCCCTCGTCCGACCGGGTGTGGATGGATGGACGTTGGTGCGTTCGCCTGGACCCCTATGAGGGCGCTGCGTTCCTCGCCGTGATGAAGGGCGGCTGCTGGTTGCTGCCCGACGACGGCGCCTCGGTGTCACTCGGTGTGGGTGACGTCGTCTTGCTGCTGCCCCACGGCAAAGGGTATGTGGTCGCCGATTCGCCGCTCGACAGGGTGGTCGCGGTCGGCACGGCGACGCCGTTCGACCGCTGGCATGCGGACGCAGGCTCGCGTGCCCGAGACGATCGCGGCGAGACGGAGGTGCTGTGCGGGAAGTACCGGGTCGACCGCAGTCGCCTCCACCCACTCCTGACACAGCTGCCGGAGGTTGTCCACTTTCCCAGCCGGCCGGACGGCCACAGCGAACTCCGCGCCGCGATTGGCCTTCTCGCGAGTGAGCAGGACGAGCAGCGCGCCGGCTCCTCCCTCGCGCTCCCGAGCCTGCTGGATCTCCTGCTCGTCTTCATGATCCGCTCGTGGATGACCGATGCGGGCCACCGGGCCTGGCCCGGCGCTCTCGCCGACTCGGTGACGGCTGCGGCCCTTCGGGCACTGCATGCCGACCCGGCCGCCCCGTGGACCAATGACAGGCTGGCCGCAGAGGTCGGCGTCTCTCGCCCCACCCTGGCGCGCCGCTTCACCCCCCTGGTCGGCCGCCCACCGATGGCCTACCTCACCTGGTGGCGTCTCGTCCGCGCCGCCGTTCTGCTTCGGGACACCACGGACACCCTGGCCACCGTGGCCAGAAAGGTCGGTTACAGCAGTCCGTATGCGTTCTCGCACGCCTTCGCGAAGGAGTACGGCACCACCCCGGGGCGATATCGATCGGAAGCCGGAGGCCGGTCGGCCGCCTGATCATCCGTCAGCGCCGCCGGGTCGGTCATCGCCACGCCTGCTCCCAGTGCGTGAGGGTGACAGCCGCGGTCACGGGAACGAACACCGCGCGCACCGGACGGTCCTGCTCGAACGAACCTGGCTCGCCGATCAAGGTCCCGTACATCCGTGGACCGTCGTCGAGTTCGATGAGCCCGACCGGGTACGGGACGTCGTCTTGATGGCGGCGCTGAGCGCCCGGTGGTACTCCGCGATGCTCCACGGAACTCCCGTGGGGCGCACCTCGGTCCACTGTCTGCCCTGAGTTTGGCACTCCGGGCACACCGGACTGGGGGCCACCTCAGGTAGGTGCAGTGGGTGCAGCGCTGGACCCACCAGCTGGTTCCGGCGGGTGGCCCTCCAGAACGCCGTGCTCGCCGACTGGCACGCCACCAAACACCGACTGTCCGAAGTGGAGACTCGCATGGTCGACGTCCTGAATCACCTCGAACTCACCAACCTGGTCACCACCATCCCGGGACTCTCGGCCGTCGGCGCGGCCGCGATCCTCGCCGAAACCGGGGATATGAAACGGTTCGACAGCCCGCGCGCAGTCGTCAAACACGCGGGGCTCTGCCCCCGCCAGAACGCCAGCGGCACCATGGAGGGCCGGACCCGCATCGCCCGCCGAGGACGACCCAAACTGCGCCTGGCCGCATGGCGAGCGATCTGGGGCGCCCAAGCGAACAACCCGGTACTCACCGCCCGCTACCGGCATCTGACCACCCGACCGGACAACCCGCTCACTCACGGCCAGGCCTACGCCGCCCTCGCCGCCGCACTGCTGCGCTGGCTGCATGTGATCGTCACCCAGCGCGTCCCCTGGAACGCACAGGCCGCCAGCGGCCCCATCGACCTGCAGACCGCCGCCTGAACGCGGCCACGACACCCTGACCAGGGACGGGCAAAGCTCAACCCGGCGTTGAGGACCACCTGGACCGACACCCTGAGCAGGCCCGTTGCCTCCACGAACTCGATTGCACGCTGTTGGGCCAACAGCCCCATTGTCAGCTACGTAGAGCCGAGGAGGCGACAAGGCCCCGACTCACTTGACAAATCCGTCTTACGCTGGCATTGGGCCGAAAACACCGATCTTGGAACAGTCCCGCAACGGCGGACCGCGAGATGACAGCGGCAGATCAGTGCATCGGAACCTGGCTCTGTGTGGTCCGGTCGATGGGTCAGCCGATCAGCTGTTCGGAGCGTTCCCAGAGATTGCGGGCGAGGTCGGGGTCGAGCGCCTGGGGGTTGATGCGCTTGGTGAGCTTGCGCTTCTGGTAGTACCCGCCGGATTCCCAGTCGACGTCGGGCCTGCTTTCGGCGAGCCAGACCAGTTGGTCGGCGCCCTTCTCCGGGGTGAGCAACATGGCGCGGGTGATGCGGTTGGTGGTGATGAACTTCATGAGCCGGCTGTCCGACTGGGTGCCGAAGCTGGTCGCGATGTTGCCCGGGTGGATAGCGGCCGTGGAGATGCCCTGGGCGTGGTAGCGGCGGTGCAGTTCCTTGGTGAATAGGATGTTCTCGAGCTTGGCTGCGTTGTAGGCCCGTATCGTGCCGAATTTCCGGTCGTGGTTGAGGTCGTCGATGTCGAGCTTGCCGGCCAGGCGCGCGCCGATGCTCGAGGTCTGGATGACCGTCGCCCGGGAGGCGATCAGCTTGTCGATCAGCAGCCGGGTGAGCAGGAACGGTCCGAGGTGGTTGATCTGGAAGGTCTTCTCGAACCCATCGACGGTCTTGGTGCGATCACCGAAGACCCCACCGGCGTTGTTGGCGAGCACGTCGATGCGCGGGTAGGTGGCGTCCAGCTCGGCGGCGAGTTTGCGCACCTCGTCGAGGCGGGTGAAGTCGGCGAGAAAGTGGTCCGCGCCGATCTCGCGGGCGACCGTCTGGGTCTTCTGCGGGGAGCGGCCGACGACGACAACCCGGTGGCCGTCCTGGTGGAGCTGACGTGCGGCTGCCGCGCCGATGCCGTCGCTGGCGCCGGTGATCACGATGGTCTTGTACATGCCAACACCGTACGCCTAACTTGTCAGTTACCGTCAACTTAGACTGCTGGTGATATGATCGACGCGCTATGAAGCTGAAGCAGCCCGGCGTCCGGGAACGCACCCGCCGAGCGGTGCAGCGCGAACTCGGCGAGGCGGCGCTCGCCCTGTTCGTCGAGCGCGGCTTTGAGGCCACGACCATTGACGACATCGCCGCGGCAGTCGGCATGTCGCAGCGCAGCGTCTTCCGCTACTTCGCCAGTAAGGAAGAGATCGTCGTCGGCAAGCTCGACCTGGCGGTAGATCAGATGCTCGAGACGCTGCGCACGCGGCCGGCCGGTGAGCCGGCGTGGGCGTCGTTGCGCCGTTTGTTCGACCTGCTGGACGAGCCGGGCCAGCAGGCGATCGCCGAACCGGTCCATCGGGTGGTCCTCGAGACCCCTGCGCTGCTCGCTGCCTACCTGCAGAAACTGCAGCAGATGCAAGACGCCGTGGTCGGCGGTCTGCGCGAGCGCGCCGCGGCGGCCGGTACGCCGTACGCCGTCAACGATCCGACGCCGCGTGCGCTCACCGCCGCGGCCTTCGGTTGCCTGGTCGCCGCGCAGCATTCCTGGCTCGCGTCCGGCGGTGCTGGCCCGCTCAGTGACGCCGTCGACCGCGCCATGGCCGCCATCACCCGCCACACCTAAGTGGTCGGTTTCGGAAGTCCTTCTGGGGTGATCATGCCGCGCGCGGAGGCTCGATCATGGACTCCTGACGTTCGTGCTCGGTGATCCTTGCCAGCAGGGCATGCAGGTCGTCGCGGGTGAACTTCCATCGGAACGGTGTGGTGGTCGCGTTGTAGCGCTTCTCGAACTCGACGATTCGTTGCTCGACCTCGTCCAGGTCGGTGAAGTCGTTGGGAGACAAGACTTTGCGTTGCACTACGGAAAAGAAGACCTCCACCGGGTTCAGCCAGGAGGCATGGAACCGGGTGTGCACCATCACCGCGTTGGGAAACCGCGCGGCCGGCCGACGGGAGCCGGACCCCCGTGACCGCAGGCGGCGCGTGCTGTCCTTGACCCCTGTCGGAGCTGAGATGATCGAGCGCGGCAAGCAGGTCGTCGAACGCGCCAACGACGAGATATTCGCCCATCTCGACACCGAAGACAGGGCGCTGCTGTTCCGGCTGGCGCTGCGCGCCCTCGAGGCTTCGGCAGCGGACGAGCAGCCACTCCCGACTGGCTTCTGACTGCCTCCGCCGGTCAGATCCGGAGGAGGGCCTCGGCATTGCCGTGGGGCGATGAGCTCACGCTCGGCGTGGCTCACCTCCAGGTGTCCGGGGAACCGGCCGGTCTCCGTGGCCGACGCCGAGACCACCGGCTCCTGCTGGCAGCACCTCCTCGGCGACGTCAGGGAGCAGCTCACACGGCCCTGGAGCAGCTGCGGGACCTGCACCGCCGACACCGCCGAGAGGCATACGCCCGGTGGTGGCGCGTTCGCCGTCAACAGCACGGTGGGCCACGTGGACTGGGCTGCGGCACCGTGAGGTCCACGGAAGACGACCGGGTGACCGTTCTGTTCGACGACCACGGCTACGCGACGTTGTCATGCCCGCCGTCCACGAGCACTCTCTGCTCACCGCCGTCAACCCTCACATGGCGGACGGGCGCGCCCGGTCGTGGCCTTCTGGTGGAGAGGTGTCCTGCCGCGACGGAACGGTTCCGCCACCCATGCCGCGATTTCGTCCAGCGACACCGGGAACTCCGGGATCAGGATCGCGTGCGCGCTGGTGGCGGTTCCGGCGTGCAGTGCTATCCACCCGACGTTTCGTCCCATGACCTCGGCGACCATGCACCGGTGGTGGGATTCACCCGTGGTGCCCAAGCGATCGATCGCCTCGGTGGCGATCTCCACCGCTGTGTCGAAGCCGAAGGAGTAGTCGGTCGCGGCCAGGTCGTTGTCGACAGTCTTCGGAACACCAACGATCGGCAGGCCGGCCTCGGCGAGCAGATGCGCGGCGGCGAGGGTGCCCTCCCCGCCGATCGCGATCACCGCGTCCAGGCCGAGGTCCTCGAGGTGAGTCCGGACGACGTCGTACCCGCCGTCCCTCGCCCAGCGGGTTGGTCCTCGACGTACCCAGGATCGTGCCGCCCAGCTTCGCGATGCCCCGGACGGCCCGCCAGTCGAGGTCGATCACTTCCTTCTCGAGCACGCCGCGCCATCCGTCGCGAAACCGAAAAGCCTGTCGCCGTATGTCCGCTCACTCCGGACGAAGGCGGCCTTCAGCACGGCGTTGAGTCCCGGGCAGTCGCCCCCGCTGGTCAAAATGCCGATGTGCGCCACGGGTCCATTGAACAACCGGCGCGGGCCGGCGCCAATGGGGGAACTCCCTACGGCGATCCCGTAGAAGCGAACAATCGCTGCCGTCGGGCCACATCAGGTAGCGAGAATTTCCAGGTCGGCAACAGCTGCGCGGTCCAGAGTGGTAGTGAGTTTCCCACCGTCGACGCTCGGTCGCCGTGCGCTATGGGCCCGCCGGGGTGCTGGCCTGCACGGTGGCGCCCGGCAAATTCGCCAACCCGAACTGGCCCGACGACCCCGCAGCGCTCGCCGCGTACCGCGCGGAGATACCGCTGGGGAGGCTCGCGACGGCTGACGAGGTGGCAGGCGTGGTCGCGTTCTTGGCCAGCGAGGACAACCGCTATCTGACCGGACAGACCGTCGTCGTCGACGGAGGAAGCCTGGCATGACCATCGGGCACGCCGGACTGGTGAAGAGTCGATATTCGAAGCCTGCGCTATTCCTCGTGGCAAGGCACTGGTCCGGCTCGCCGACTGATCACCGTCGGTACCGTGCTCATGGGGCTGCCGTCCGCCGCGCGTTACTCGGTGTTGGGAGCGATGTGGGCGGCAACGAGTTTTCCGTTGGGGGCCAACCAACCGCACGGGTGAGCGTCGGGCCTAGCTGCGCCACTGCGGCTGGCGGCGCGGCCGGTCTCGGGCTGGTGCGTCGGTCACCGAGCGGCGAGTGCGCTGCGCCCGTCGTCGTGCACGAGAAGCGGTACACGCCGTATGGCACGGTGCTCGACGTGCAGCCGGGCGCGTGCCGGAGGAGACGATGACCACGATCCCGGCTCCCGGCCAGAGCGGCCGGCGGGAGGGCGCGGGGTAGCTCATCGGCACCTTGCGATCAGCGACATGAGAGCGTAAGCCTGCGGCGGCATGTCGGCCGTGCGAGCGGCTTGGCAGATGATGGAAGCCGAGGTTGGCGGTGGGGGTGAAGCGGGCCGCGACCGGTTCCGGGTCGACCGGTGGGTCGGTGCCGAAAGCCCGGGCGTTGCAGCGTTCGTCAATCCAGAGACGCCGTGGCCGCACGCAGATCGTGCAGTGCGGCCAGCGCGTAGTGCGCAAGCCCTTTTTCGTCATTGCGCTCGCCTTCGGACCACTCCGCGTAGCCCCGCTTGAAGGTGCGGACGCCCAACTCGGCCGCCAGGTGCGCGGTCGAGTCGGGGACACCGCGGGCGAGGAGCGCGGCGGTCATGGCGGCCGCGAGGCCGACGCTCTTGAGCGCGTCCCGTTCTGAAGCTCGGTGCTGGCCGCGACGGCGGCCTTCAGGCGGGGACCGAGTTCGCGGTTAGCCGGCCCCATGGCGCCGGACGCGCATTCGAGGCCAGCCGCGACCGCCTCCAGCGGGCTGACGTCCGCGGGCGCCTCGGCGATTCCCTCGGTGAGCAGCGGTGATCACTATACCGGTGGCGTATACGCCGTGTGTATACCTCCTGAGAATAGTTTGTTCTCGCAGGTCAGTGTGGCATCGCGGTCGGCTGACCCGCGTGAGAGCTACACGCGAATATCCACTCACGGTGACGATCTTGAACCGCGGGAGTCCGACGATCAAGTCCCTACCGGCGGGCCCGAGGCCGCGGGTTCCGGCCAAGCCGAGAGCACCACCGGCGGTTCGTCGCGCTCGGGTTCGAGGGAGAGGCGCCGGCCGGTAGCCGCCTCTGCCGGAGAGGCAAGACCTGGTCACAGCCTTCGCGCAAACTGCCTGACGTCGGCCCGCGAGGCCGTCAACTTGCCTTCCGGAGCGTACCGATCAGGTTCGGCGATACTGTCGAACACTTTTGCTTCTTCTGGCGCGTCGGATCGGTCCTCACAGCTTCGTCCCCGATGACCGAAGCATGGTCTGGGTTGATCATGCTGCCTGGGTCCGGGTAACAATCGGGGGATGACGACGTCCACTGCTTCGAATGTCGCTGTGGTCGGCCCGGGAGCGATCGGTACGGCCGTTACGGCGGCGCTGCATCAGGTGGGACGCGCGCCGAGGCTGTACGGCCGCACGGCTCGTGACCAGCTCGCGCTGCACACCCCCACGGGCGAGATCGTCGTGCCCGGCCCTGTCCGGGTCGAGGTGACCGAGGACGTGACCCCGATCGATCTCGTTTTTCTGGCCGTCAAGTCGACGCAGGTCGAGGCGGCCCCGCCGTGGCTGATCGCGCTGTGCCGGCCCCACACTGTGGTCTGCGTTCTCCAGAACGGAGTCGAGCAGGAAGCCATCGTCGCGGCCCATGCCCCTCGTTGCCAGGTACTGCCCAGTATCGTGTGGTTTCCGGCGCAGGCTCAGGCCGACGGGTCGGTGTGGCTACGGGCCGAGGCCCGCTTGACGGTGCCGGACATCCAGCCGGGCCGTGCGGTGTCCGAGGCGCTGTCCCGGAGCCTGTGCACGGTCGAGCTGGCGACCGACTTTTCTTCGATGGCGTGGCGCAAGCTCATGCAGAACGCACTCGCGGGGCTGATGGCCCTCACCGGCAGGCGCGTCGGCATGTTCGCCAGTGCTGACATCGCCGAACTCGGGCTCGCGTACCTGCGGGAGTGTCTCGCCGTGGCCCGGGCCGAAGGTGCCGACCTCGATGACACGGTGCCCCGGGAGATCGTCGACAGTTTCCGGGCCTACCCGGCCGACATGGGTACCTCGATCCTGGCTGACCGGGAGGCCGGCCGGCCGCTCGAATGGGATGTCCGCAACGGGGTCGTGCAGCGACGAGGGCGGCAGCACGGCATCCCGACCCCCGTCAGTGACCTGGTGGTTCCGCTGCTCGCCGCCGTCAGCGACGGGCCCGGATGACGCGCGTGCGCCCGGCCTTCCTTCAGTTGGGGTGGGCGTCGGAGCGGCCAGGGAGCTGTCGGCGTTGCGGCAGGAGTTTTACCGTTGTCTGACCCGGCAGGCGGACGCGTTGTTCGAGCTGACTGATGCGGTGTTGTGCGCGGTCGGTCGCGGAGCTGTCGCTGGCGGTTGAGCACCGCCGCGGGCATGGCAGCGGCTATCACCTCGGCGCGGACTCTCCGGATTCCGCCCCTCTGCCGGCCGGTTGGCGAGTGATCGGTGTCGTCGTGGCGTTGGACGGCCGTCGGTGAAGCCATCGCGCGCACACCAGGCACACGCCTGCTTCTGGATGCTGACTCAGGCGGATCAGTTCGGTATCCGGGTACTGGTTACCGCAACACCGGCATCGAGTCCCCGAGGCCCTGTCCTGGTCAGGGTGGACGCTCGCACGGCCAGAACTGCAGCAGCCAGACATCGCCCTCTTCCCCGGATGTGGCCGGGCGGCGAGCTACCCGGGCGCGGAACAACCCGCGCCGACCCAGTTCGAGGGTGCCCCTCGTGCTCGCCGCCGGTGAGGCTTGCGAAGGCCAGCCGGCCGGTGCGGCTGTGGAACGGCGTCTCGACGACGTCCTCCCACTCGGCGACGGCGATCTGCGGTGGCTCGTCGTGGGCTTCCATCCGCACCGCCTGGTAGGGGGCACCGGCGTGTCCATGGACCCAGCCGTCACCGACGGTGGCGATCGTGCCGAACAAACGCGTCGGTCGCCAGCTCGCCGAGCAGCTCGTGGCCCCACGGCTCCACCTCGTCGGCGGCGTGGCGGTCGCGGATCACCAGCACGCCGTGGTCGGGCAGGTATTCGTCGTCTTCGAGAACCCCCAGAAGCGTCACAGCGCAACCGTCTCGAGAAGTACCGATGCCCGGGAATCGGCGAACACCGGGGCGTCGGCCACATCATTGTGCTGACCGAACTCCCGTGAACGCGGCAGCACCTACCCGGGCGGCGGGCGATGCGGCAGTACGCGGAGCTGGGCGCCCGGTGGGACCTGCGGAGGACGGAGGCGTCGCTGCGCGAAGGGGGCATCAGGCACGAGGATCGCGGTGCGGTCGCGCTCGGCGGCCTGGACGAGGTGGAACTGCGGGTCGCCGACCTCGTCGCGACGGGCTGGTCCACTGCGGACATCTCCATGGCGCTGTCGCTGACCCGCGACCCGGTCCACCGCGCCTTCGGCCGGGTGATCGAAGCCGCCGGCGCCGCTGTGACCCCCGAAGTCCCCCAGGGCCGGTGCCTCCGCAGCCTCACAGCGGCGTGACAGCGAGAGGGCGACAGCTCGGCGACAGACCGCGAGGGCCTGCCGCGCTCACAATACGAACATCTAAACGAACATTAACGTTGACTACGAACATTGAGCATGTGATAGTTCTCCAATCAGACGTTCAGGCGGGGGGTGAAGCGCTCTTCCGGCGGAAGCCGGCGAGGGCGCCGAACCGACAGACGGGAGTTCGCATGGCGCTCGCAGGTTCGCCCCGCCCGGCGCCGGCCGGGCCGGTACCGGCGGCCGACGACGGCCGGCAGGGACTGCGCAAGGGGTCGGTCGGCCTCGCCGGGGTGCTGATGCAGTCCGTGGCGCAGATTTCGCCGACGCTCGGCATCTTCTACACGATCGCGTTCAACACGGGGCAGGCCGGCGCGTCGGCCCCGCTCACCTATCTGGCGGCGTTCGTCGTGTGCCTCGTCCTGGCCGTGCCCATGACCGGGCTGGCCAGGCACCTGCCGTCCGCGGGCGGCTTCTACACCTATGTCTCACAAGGGATCGGGCCCAGGTGGGGCTTCATCACAGGGTGGCTGTACGCAGTGATGGTGACCATCGTCCCGGCCGCGCTCGCCTCGTTCACCGGCGCGGTCCTGCACGACGAGCTCGACTCCAAGTACGGCTTCGGCGTCCCGTGGTGGGCCTACGCGCTGGTCATCCTGGCGATCTGCTTCGCCTGCGCGTACCGAGGCATCGTCATCTCCATCAGGTTCCTGGTGGTGATGTCGCTGTTCGAGATCGCCGTCGGGCTCGGCCTCTCGCTGACCGGGCTGTTCTCGCCTGGGCCGGGCGGGGTGAACGCCGAAGGCTTCAACCCGGCGAACATCGGCGACTCGTCGGGCTTCTTCCTCGCGATCGTCCTCTCGATCTTCGCGTTCACCGGGTTCGAATCGGCCGCCGCCGTGGGAGAGGAGTCGAAAGACCCGAAGCGCCTCGTCCCGCGCGCCATCGCGGGCTCCCTGGTGCTGATCGGCGCGTTCTACGTCGTCTGTGCGTGGGGGCTGCAGGTCGGCTGGGGAACGGACGCGCTGGGGACCCTCGCGGACTCGCCGACGGCGCCCGCGTTCGTGCTGGCCGACCGGCTCTGGGACGGCGGGTCCATCGTGGTCCTGATCGCGCTGGTCAATTCGGGCCTCGGCGTCTGCATCGCCTGCACGACCAGCGCCAGCCGCACCCTCTACGGGATGGCGCGCACCGGCGCCCTGCCCTCGGGCCTGGCACGCGTGCACAGCCGGCTGCGCACGCCGGTCACCGCCGTGCTCGCGCAGTCGGGCGTCGCGCTGGCGGTGTGCCTGGCCGTCGGGCTCCCGCTCGGGCCGTACAACCTCTTCAACCTGCTCGGCACCACGGGGACGTTCGTCTACATCCCAATCTTCATCCTGATGAACGTGGCGGCGTTCATGTTCTTCCGAACCCGCCGCCCGGCGGAGTTCAAGGTGCTGCCCTACGTCGTCTGCCCGGTCGTCTCCACCGCGGCACTGTTGGTGATCGGCTGGAAGAGCATCGTCCCCCTGCCCGACTGGCCGGTGCGCCTGGCCCCTGTGCTGGCGGCCGCCTACCTGCTCATCGGGATCGGGGTCCTGGTCGGCCGCAACCTCCGCCGGGGCAGGCGCGGTTGGATGGAGCACGCCGGGGAGCTCCCGGACACGCCGGCGCCGGGCGTCGCCGCCTCGGCCGGCTGACCAAGTAGAGAGCGAGGAGACCAGCCGTGAACGCGGAAGAACGCCACAAGATCATCCTGGAGTTGCTGCAGGCCAGCGGACAGGTGTCCACCGCCGACTTGAGCGCGAGGTTCAACGTCTCCGAGATGACCGTACGGCGCGACGTGGTCCAGCTGGAGAAGGACGGCCTGTTGCGCCGGACGCACGGCGGCGCGGCGCGGGCAGCGGGCAGCAGCTTCGAGCCGCCGTTCACCCTGCGGTCACGGCTGAACGTGGAGGAGAAGAAAGCGATCGCCTATGCGGTGGCGCAGGAGATCGCCGACGGCCAGACCATCGTGCTGGACGGCGGCAGCACCGGAAAGGCCGTCGCCGAGGCGATCCTGGGCCGGGACCTCATCGTGTGCGCCCTCAACATGAGGGTCGCGGAGATCCTCCTCTCGTCGCCGAACACCCGGGTCATGACCCCGGGCGGCTGGGTGCGCCACGGCGAGCTGAGCGTCTCCGGGCCGCCCGCCCTGCGCACACTCGCCGACCACCGCTTCGACACCTACGTGATGACAGTGTCCGGTGTGGACACCAAGGCCGGGCTGACCGAGTGGAACGTGGACGACGCCGCGGTCAAGCGCGCCGCGCTCGACTCCTCAGGACGGTGCATCGTCGCGTGCGACTCGTCGAAGTTCGGCCAGACCGCTTTCTCCCGGGTGGCGAGCCTGCGAGACGCAGACCTCGTCCTCACCGACGGGGGCCTCACCTCCGAACAGCTCGAGGCCCTGCAAGACGCGGGCGCGGAGCTCCGCGTCGTCTGAATTCTTCCGCACCACCAACACACAGGGGTAACAGTGCCTGGACTCTCCATCCCGCCCGAAACGGACACCATCGTCGTCGGCGGCGGAACAGGTGGCGCGGCGTGCGCAGCCACCCTCGCTTCGTACTCGTCGCGCCAGGTCCTGCTGCTCGAGGCCGGCCCGGACTACGGGCCCCACCAGTGCGGCGCGTGGCCCGCGGATGTCCTCGACGCTGCCTCGATCCCGCTGTCGCACGACTGGTGCTTGACAGACGCCGGGAAGGCGCGGACCGACCTGCCCCGGGCGCGCATGCTGGGAGGTTGCTCCTCGCACAACGGCTGCACTGCCTCGCTCGGCGCCCGAGCCGACTACGACGGGTGGGCGACGGCGGGCAACCCCGGCTGGGAGTCCGCCACCGTTGAACCTCTCCTGAAATGGGTGCACGAGCGGTTCCGGGTGCGGCGCTACCGCACGGACGAGCTGACCGTGCCGCAGGCGGCGTTCGTGGACGCGGGTCTCGCCGCAGGGTTGCCCTTCGCCGACGACCTCGACGACCTCGACGCCGCGACCGGCATCGGCCCGATGCCGGTCAACATCGTCGAGGGCACCCGGTGGAACGCCGCGTTCGCGTTCCTCGACCCGGTCCGCGAGCACGCCAACCTCACCATCGCCGCAGGCGTCACCGTGAGCAGGCTGCTCGTCGAGCACGGCGTCGCCGTTGGGGTTCTGGCCGACACGCCGGACGGGCCGCGCACCATCCGTGCCGGCCGGGTGATCGTGGCCGCGGGGGCGTATCACTCGCCCGCGCTCCTGCTCCGCTCCGGCATCGGGGCAGCGGACGAGCTCCGGTCGGTCGGCGTCGACGTCGTCGCGGACCTGCCCGGTGTGGGCCGCAACCTCCTTGACCACCCGTGCGTTCAGCTCGACTTCCACGGCCGTGACGGGCTGCTCGAGGAGATGGAGCGCATGTCGTGGCACCCGGACGAGCAGACCATCGGCAGGGGGAAGTCCTCGCGTTGCGACGACGGCCCCTACGACATCCACGTGTTCATGGTGGCCGGGGCGAACTCCGGTCACCCGGGACTGCCGCCGATCAGCCTCTACGGCGGGGCGATGAGGGCCGTGTCCGCGGGCCAGGTGAGCCTCACGTCCGCCGCACCGGACGCCGCCCCGCGCATCGAGCACAACTACGGCTCTGACCCGGCGGGCCACGACCGGGCCGTGCTCTCCGAGGCACTGACGCTGCTGCGCGAGATGACCGCGGAGCGCGGACTGTCGGCGGTGCTGGGGAAGGCCGCGAACGAAGACTCGGATCCGTTGTCGCGCATCGTGAATTACTGCCATCCGGCCGGCAGCTGCCGGATGGGACCGGCCGGCGATCCGATGGCGGTCGTCGGCGCGGACGGGGCCGTCCGCGGAGTCGGCGGCCTGTATGTCGCGGACGCCTCCGTGATGCCCGCCATCACCCGGGGCAACCCGAACCTGCCGGTCGCCATGATCGGCGCCCGGATCGCGGCCGGGCTGCTCGGGCTCGCCCCGGCCGACGCCGTGACCGCCTGAACCCCGCGAACAAGGAGCGATACACCCATGTCTGTCACCCCTTTCGAACGCGACATCGCCGACCAGGACGAGGCGTTGCGCGCCTTCGCGTCCTCGTCGTTACCCGAGAGTCTGGGCGAGCTCGACCTCCGCCGCTTCGACCGGATCGTGTTCACAGGGATGGGCTCGTCCCACTTCGGGGCTCTGCGGTCCTGGCGCCGCCTCGTCGCGGCGGGGCTGCCGGCCTGGTGGGTGGATGCCGGGCAGCTGCTCGACTCGCCGGAGCTGGTCACCGGCCAGAGCCTCGTGGTGGCGACATCGCAGTCCGGGGCCAGCGGCGAGATCGTGTCTCTTCTGGACGATCTCAGCGCCCGAACGCTCATCGGCGTGACGAACGCGGCGGCGAGCCCGCTCGGGGAGCGCTCGGACATCTTCCTGCCCTTGTGTAGCGGTGACGAGGCCACCGTCAGCACCAAGAGCTATACCAACACCCTCGCTGCCCACGAACGCCTCATCGACCGGCTCCTCGGCAAAGCGGACCGGCGGTACGCCGACTTCGCGTCCTCGGTCGGCCAGGCGCCCGACGCGCCAATACTGAATCGTGTCGCGGACGAACTGGCGATCGATTCGATGCCGCGCCTGGCCTTCGTCGGCTACGGCGACCACGCCGCCACGGCCCTCTATGCCGGCCTGATCACCAAAGAGGCCGCGAAGGTCGCCGCCGAGGGCTACATCGGTGGCCAGTTTCGGCACGGCCCATTCGAACTGGCAGGGCCGGGGCTGGCAGCCGTCCTCTTCGGCGCGGCCCCCGACGCGCGCCCATCGGTGGTCCGCTTGGCGAAGGACCTCGTCGCCACCGGGGCGACGGTCGTCCTCGTCGGCGGACTGCGGGTGCCAGGGGCGGAGACGATCGCCACGCCCGCGGGCGACACCGTGCAGCAGCTGATCGCCGGCACCGCCGTGGCCCAGTCGCTCACCGTGCGGATCTCCCGCGCCCGGGGCACTGTCCCGGGCGACTTCACCTACGCCACCAAGATCACCACAGCACTGTGAGCCCATCCAACCAGCCCCCGCCCCAGCGCGGTGGCCAGGTCGTGATCGGGGTCGACCTCGGCGGAACAGGTACCCGAGTGGTCGCACTCGATTCTCGCGGCGAGGTCCGGGCCCACCAGACCGTGCGTACGCCCCGCACGGCGTCGGGGCCCGGCGTGCTGGCCGAGCTGATCCGCGCGGTCGCGGGCGACGCCGCGGTCGCGGCCGTCGGCATCGGTGCCAGCGGCCCCGTCGACGCTCGCGGCGTGATCCGCAACGACGACACCCTGGCCGCGTTCAGCCACATCCCACTGACCGGCCTGCTGGAGGCCGAGCTGGGCGTCCCCTGCGCAATCGAGAACGACGCCGTGGCCGCGGCGATCGGGGAAGCCACGTACGGGGCCGCGAAGGACAGTGCGGACGTGCTGATGGTCACCTTGGGCACCGGCGTCGGGGTCAGCGTCCTGCTGGGCGGCCGGCCGTTCCGCGCCGCCGACGGCACACACCCCGAGGCAGGCCACATTCCGGTTCCAGGCGCCCCGGCGGCCTGCTACTGCGGACTGGCGACCTGCTGGGAGCAGCTCGCCAGCCGGACCGCGTTGGATCGCCTCACCCAAGGCCGCACCGCCGAGCTGGCCGGCATAGCCGGATACGACAACGACGCGGCCGCCTTGTTCCGCCAGTACGGTGAGTCCGTCGGCTTCGGCACGAGCGCCCTCTTGACGATCTTCAAGCCGGACAGAGTCGTGTTCGGTGGCGGCGCGGCGGCCTATCTGCCGCACTTCGCCTCCGGGCTGGACACCGCGCTACACAGGGCCGGCGGATTCGACGTGTCGACGCCCTACTCCGAGGCGGCGCTGGGCGACCTGTCCGGTGCGATCGGCGCCGCCGTGCTCGCCTCCGACACCACACCCGCTGTCACGCTGACCCATACTTCGAAGAAATAGGGGTCTGCCAGGGGCTGGTCGACACCTCACCTGTGAGGCTTCGGCCTCGCCTGGACGGATGTCACCGTGCTCGGCGACGCCGGTTTCCCTTTTTGCGACAAGGCGATGTGGGACTGGACGGAGTGGCGGCGGCCGAGCGCGGCCGGCCCGGTACCCGTTGACGTCGGCGGCGTCCACGCTCGCCAGGTTCAGCTTCTCCTCCGGGCAAATGGCCCAAGTTGCGTGGATGCGGGAACTTCGAGCGGAATACGCACGACTTGTGGACGTCAGGACTCGACGACAGGAAGGCGTTCATCATGGAACGCAGGGACTTTCTCCGTCTCTCCGCTGCTTCGACAGGCGCTGCGGCACTTGCACCCCTCGGAACTGCGGAGACGGCCGCGGCCCAGCCGCGTTCCAGGCGCCTGCGAGTGCAGATCCTGGTGTTCGACGGCGTCGAGGAGCAGGACGTCATCGGGCCCGTCGCGGTGCTGGGGCACGCCGGTCACCAAGGCGGCCAGGTCGAGGTGACGCTCGTGATGCCCGGCGCGCCCGGCGAAGTCGTCGGCACGTTCGGCACCAGGTTCGCCGTCTCCGCGACGTGGAATCCCACCAACGGCGATGTCCTCATCGTTCCCGGCGGTGGCTACGGCATGAAGGACGGTCCTGGCGTCCACGCCCTGATCAAAGACAAAGCCCTCCTGCGAGACCTCGGCCGCGCGCACCGAAGTGGCGTCCTGGTCGCCGGGGTCTGCACGGGCGTCATGGTGCTTTCGGCCGCGGGCCTGACCGAAGGCCGTCCGTGCACCACGCACCACCTCGCCAAGGCCGACCTCGCCGCACAGCAGGCACAGGTGATCGACGCCCGGGTCGTCGACGACGGCGACCTCGTCACTTCGGCCGGTGTCACTTCGGGGCTGGACCTCGCGCTGTGGCTGGTCACGCGCGAACTGGGGTCTGCGGTCGCCGTCGGAGCGGAAGCGGTGCTGGAGTACGAGCAGCGCGGAGCGGTGTGGCGACGGTCGTGATCACACGGGCACCCATTCCGGTGACATCCACGCCCCAGATGTCCAGACCCCCGACGCCACTACCGGCGAGGCACTCGCAGCGCGTTCCGTTGGCGGTGTGGTCGACACCTCCGGAGGAGTTGCCACGCGGGCAGGGATGTTCACGTCGTGCTGGACAACCTCTCGACCCGCACCGCACCGGAGGTCATGGCGTGGCTGGCGAAGCATCCTCGCGTCCGGTTCCACTTCACCCCCGAGGGGTGATCCTGGATCGATCAGATCGAGACCTGGTTCGGGATCATCACCCGCCAGTCCATCCGCCGCGGCACGTTCACCTCGGTCAAGGTCCTGATCGCGCAGATCCGCGACTACATCACGCACTGGAACGTCACCGCCACGCCCTTCACCTGGACCGCCGCAACCGGGGAAATCCTGGCCAAGGTCAGGCTCGTCCAGACCGACATCAAGAAGCCACGGCGTTCCGCCGTCTTCCCAAGGGTAATGCCATGGCGCGACATGGATGGAGCGAACCACCACCTGTCCGCCGCGCTACTGGGAACCCCAGGAATACGCGTCGACCTTCCAGGATGACGCGACGGTGACCACACTCCCCGAAAGCAAAATGTCTGCAATGGCGGAAAACTACCCCAGGCGAGCAGTAGTGGCGGGCGGTGGGATCGTAGGCCTCACGGCGGGTATCGTTTTGCACAAGGCCGGGCGGCACAGGAGTACCCCGGACACCTGGCCTGGCGCGGGGCCGGTTAGCCGGGCCAGCAGGGCGGCGTTGTAGCCGGTTCCGGCGCCGATCTCCAGGATTCGGTTGCCGGGATGGACGTCGAGCTGGTCGAGTTGCATGGCCACGACGGTGGGAACGGAAGCGCAGCTGAGCGCGGAGCCGTCGCCGGCGCGTTTGGTGATCACGGCGATGTTGGCGTAGGCATCTTCGGCCGTGGCGGCGGAACGATGGCCCTGGAGTCGCGGGCCGCACCGCCGCCGCGGAAAACCAGAGATGCCGCTATGTTCATGATCTTGAGTGACGTAGCGGTCACGTTTGACCGCCAGGGCTGCATCTATCGGCTTGTGGAGGTAACCGAACGGTCGGTATAAGCTGATCCCGTGACGCTGACCTCGGATGATATCCCGACCCGGCTAAAACGGGCTGCCGGCGAGCTTTTTGCCGCCAGCGGTCCCGACGGGACGACCGTCGATAAGATCGCTCGTTCGGCAGGAGTGAATCGAGAGCGTGTCTACGCCTACTTCGGTGGAAAGGAAGGCCTTTTCGCCAACGTGCTCGGCGACGAGTTGCTCGCGATCGCCGAGGCCGTCACCCTCGACGCCGCCAGCATCGCAGAAATCGGAGCTTTCGCCGGCAAGCTGTTCGACTACCACACGAACAACCCCCGGCTGCAGCGCCTCCTGCAATGGGAGGCGCTGGTGTTTGGCTCACAGCCGGTGCCTGATGAGGTCGAACGGCGCAAGCATTATCAGCACAAGGTCGAGGTGATCGCACAAGCCCAGCGCGACGGCACGCTCAGCGATGAGATCCCACCCGGCGACTTGCTCTTCTTGCTCATCGCGATCACGGCCTGGTGGTCGGCTGTCCCTCAGATCGCGCGCATGACCGAGCGAGGCTCTCGAACCGCCGCGGCGGCCGGCCGCCGTCGTCGCGCGAGTGCGGTCCGCGCCGCCGAGCTGCTCGCGCTCGGGCACCGCGCCTGACCAGGCCAAGCTTGCCTCGCATCAGATGCGGATCAGGGTCTTGCCGCGGGCCCCGCCCCGTCGGGCCGCCGCGACGGCCTCGGGTGCCTGCCGCAGGTCGACTTCCCGGTCGATGGGAATCTCCAGGCGCCCGGATGCGAGCCACTCGCTGACCCGTCGCAGACGCGCGGGCTTGTCATCGAGCAGGTAGTTGGCCGCGGTGATCCGCTCCTGTGCGGCAAGCTTGTCAGTCACGCCGTAGGCGATAGACACCGCGCGCCCACCGTCCCGCAGATGGCGTACAGCGACGGCGAGCCCGTCAGGATCCCCCACCAGGTCGAGCACTCCGTGCACGCCCCCTGGGCATGAAGCCGCGAGCGCGTCGTCGACTGATTGCGTGCCATAGTCGATCGTTTCGGCGGCCCCGAGGCGCCGCACTTGTGCGCGGGCGTCGTCGCGTGCGGTGGCGATGACAGTCAGGCCGGCCTGCGCGGCCAACTGGGTGGCGAGTACACCCACACCGCCGGTGGCACCCAGGATGAGCAGGGTCTGGCCCGCCTGGCAGCCAACCCGCTCGAGCGCCCCGTCCGCGGTCATGCCCGCAGTCGGGAGTGCCGCCGCCAGGCGCGGGTCGACGCTATCGGGAACCATCTGCAGCGCCCCGAAAGCCGGCCGTTCCACGATCGTGAGGCGTTCCGCATAAGTCCCGAACTCCAGAACGTCGCCCCAGAACTGACCGTGAACGAGATCACCCACGGCGAACCGCAGGACGCCCGCACCCAGGGCCTCGATCCGGCCCACCCCATCGAAGCCCAAGATCAACGGGAACCGATTCGGCGTGAACTCGGTCAACCCGCCGTCCGCGCCCACCCAGTCCACCGGATTGATCGACGCGAAGCGCATGCCGACGAGTACTTCGCCCGGACCCGGCTCAGGATCGGGCAAATCGAGAACTTGGGGCGAGTCCCCGAACCTGTTGACAGCAATCGCTTTCATCTTTCGGTCCTTTCTCCCGGTCTCCGCGACCTACGCTCTACTGCGCCCGGCGAGCCGTGCCGCGAGCGCGCGAACAGCCAGGCCGTCGGGTTTTGGCCTTCACACTCAGCGCCCCACCGGTGGGCGGACGCTGACCACCGTCCCGGACAGGTGGGTCGCGGCCTCACTACACAGAAACGCGACGAGCCCGACGAGGTCATCGGGCTGGCCGAGCCGCCCGCCAGGATAGCTGGACGCAACCCGCTCGACGTGGCCCTCGCCGACGCTGCCGCGCATTTCGGGCGTCAAGGTCAGCCCCGGTGCGATCGCCACAGTGCGGATGCCGGCGTCGGCAAGCTCCTGATGTACGACGTTGTTGAGGATGTTCAACGCGGCCTTGGTCCCCCCCGTAAGGGACCATACCCGGACCGGCCTGAGTGCCGATCGCGCTCGACATGTAGATGATCCGGCCGCCGCCGCCACGAACCATCAGCGGTGCGAAATGTTTGGTCGTCAGAACGCAGCCCAGGACGTTGGACCGCCAGACGCGCTCGAGTGTGTCGACATCAACGTCCACCACGCGGGACAGCTTAGGCATCCACCCCGCGTTGTTGATGAGTGCATCGACGCGTCCGAAAGCGCTGTCGGTCTCGCTGACGGCTCGCTGAACGTCTGCCTCGCTGCCGACATCGGCCGCGACGGCAATCGCCAGCTCGACCCCGGGCCGGCCGGCGATCTCATCGACCACGGCCTGAGCGCGCTCACGGTCGCGCGCCACCACGACGATTCGGGCACCCTCGCGCGCCAGGCCGAGCGCGAGAGACCGGCCAATGCCCTGCGCCGCACCAGTGATCACGACAACTTTTCGCGACAGGTCGATGTTCATGTCTCTTCCACTCGACGAGGCCAAGCAAGCCCAACAACATAGTTGTTGGTAACGTAGCATGAACAACACTGTTGTTGGAACAAGGCCGATACCGGCTGGTCCTCGGCTTTCGAGTCTCGTCGGCCGGTGAGGGTCGATAGTCCGCAGGGGAGTGCCGGGTCGTCTGATTTCCCGGACAGGCAGCGCAACTGGGTATTGGAGGGTGTATGCGGGTTTTCGTGACGGGTGCGTCAGGTTGGGTCGGGTCTGCGGTGGTGTCGGGGTTGTTGTCGGCGGGGCATAGTGTGGTGGGGTTGGCGCGTTCGGAGCGTTCGGCGTCGGTGGTTGCGTCGCTGGGTGCGCAGGTGCGGCGGGGTAGTTTGGACGATCTGGACAGTCTTCGCTCCGGGGCGGCGTCGGCGGAGGGGGTGCTGCACCTGGCGTTCGATCACGATGTGGCGTTCTCGGGAGGCTTCGACTCGGCCTCCCGGGCCGAACGCCGCGCAATCGAGACGCTGGGGGCGGCGTTGGAAGGGTCGGGCCGTCCTCTGGTCGTCGCGTCGGTGACCGGGGGGCTTCCCTCGGGACGTGTCGGGTATGAGCAGGACGCCCCGGATCCTGCCCATCCATTGGCTGTCCGGTTCCGCAACGAGCAGGTCGCGACGTCCCTGCGGGAGCGTGGGGTGGGGGCGTGTGTGGTGCGGTTGCCGCCGACCGTGCACGGCCCCGGAGACCCTAGCCCGTTCCTCCGCACACTCATCGACCACGCGCGCAGCAGTGGTTTCTCGGGGTATATCGGTGATGGGCGGAATCGGTGGCCGGCGGTACATCGCCTGGATGCGGCTGCGCTGTTCCAGCTTGCGCTCGAGCGGGCACCAGCGGGCGCGATCCTGCACGCTATCGACGACGAAGGCGTGACGACCCGCGAGATCGCGGAAACGATCGGCCGTGGCCTGAAGGTGCCGGCAGTGTCGATCGCCGAGGACGACGCCCACGACCATTTCGGTGTCGTGACCCACGTTTACGCCTCCGACATCCCCGCCTCGAGCGCCGCGACACGCGAACTACTCGGATGGCAACCACGCGAAGCTGGCCTCCTGGCCGACCTTGCGCAAGACCACTACTACGCCGACGCCACCCCGCCCACCCAAAAGCACGAACATCTCAACGAGCTTGAGTTTAACGTCTGCGTGATCGATGGAGACCCTGCCGATCATGAGTGAGCCTCTGGTCGATCATTCCTTCTTGCTAGAGAAGGAAGATCGAACCAAGGGCTTCAATTGATCAGTGTGCATCACACCGGTTTTCGCCCGGATCGGCAACGAGGATCTGCGCAGGATCAACGCCGCCGGCCTGGCCGGTCAGAGCGGTAACCCCGACAGTCTTTCGTCTGCTTCGGACAGCCAGGTTTGACCCCGCAACCGGAGCCTAGGATGCTCGGCACCGCGTGCACTTGAACCACAGCGTCATCCCGGATAGAACCTCAGCGACACGGGAGAGCGTCGGAGCGATGAACAGGACTGAAGCGGAGGCCGACGGGTCAGGCGGGGCCGTTCCCTCTGGACGCCACGTTCCCAGGTGCCTCGGCGCGTGGATTCGACGCCCTTCGGCGCGGGTGGCAGACGCAAGTTGGCGATGGCTTCCGGCTGCCGACCTTCAGCGCGGCCACGATCGGTGACTTCCGGGGAGGAGATCGTCGAGGTCCCGTTCCGGCCGGCGTCGGGGGAGACGTTGCTGCGACGGTGGAACTCGGCTGCCTCCTGGGAGTATTGCTGCGTCGTCTGGCGTACTGGATGTCCGCAACGGCGACACTGACGTCCCGGCCGACGACGCCGAGGCGCGGATCGCGGCGACTCTCAGGGCGATGGGACAGGTGGATTCCGGCTCACAGGAAGTTTTCCGGCACCTGTTGGACCGGACCGGGTGTGCTGCGTGAGCCCGGCCGGAGCGACTTCGTGCACCGGACATTCGGCGAGTACCTCGCAGCCAAGGCCGCGGGGGGAAGCGGACGACATCGGCGTGTTGCTCGAGAACGCCTACCGAGACGAGTGGCGCGACGTGGTCGTCTTCGCGGCCGGGCATGCCCAGCCGAAGCAATGCGTGACGCTGATCGAAGGGCTTCTCGATCGAGGGTCGAAACGCACTCACACGCTCTCTGGTCGCACTTGCGTGTCTGGAAACTTTACCTGAACTACCCGCTGACCTGCGCGCGGAGGTCAAGGCTTCGGTGTCGCGATTCGTCCCGCCGCAGGACATCCGCTTTGCCGAGCAGCTATTCACCAGCGAGTTCCCTGAAGCCATCCGGCGCGAGCTCACGCTCGAGGAAGTTCCGCCGAACCAGAGCCTCGGCGAGCTGGAGGCACTTGCCGCCCGTGAGGAAGACCCCATCCACCTGGCACCGGTGGCGGGCGGTGCGCTGGTGAGTTACCTGAACAAGGCCAACGAGGGCCGTCAGGCCAGGGTGGCTTCCGTGTACTGGGAGGTCTCGCGGGCCGCGCTACGCGGCACCTTGGTCCGCATCCGCACCGCCTTGTCCGAGCTGGTCTCGATGAGCCCCGCCGAGCAGGAGGTCCCCGACCGGGAAGCCGTTCGGTTCGTCGTGACCGGCGACCGCAACGTTATCAACTACAGCCCTCAACGGGCGGCTCGAACAGCGTTGTTGTCGGCGCGCCGCCGGAACCGGCGAAGACGGACGGCGCGTGGACGCGCCTGCGCAAACGCGGTGTATTGGTTGCCGCCGCCACCGTGGTGGCGGCCGTGGTGCCGCTTCTTCACGATCTGCGGCTCAAATGTGCTCTCCTGGCCCCGCGGCAGGCCGATACCGACCACGCCCGCGGCATCCGAGATCACCGTTTCGATCGAGTGCCGTTTCGCGCATTCGTCGACTCCCGGCCAGGCTCCGCCTGGTGCTTCTCGTGCCCGAGATGCTCGAAGGCCCGCGGGCTGGCGTTGACCGGCCCGGACGGGTTGCTGAAGCTGGTGTTATCACTCACAGTGCCCATCCCGCCGGACCTCCGGCCCGGCGTGTCGGGCCGGAAACACCGATCTTGGAACAGTCCCTGCCGATGTCCGCGCGCTGCTGAGCGTCGGGAGGGACTCTGTTCTCGCCCTCGGTGGCGTGTCGGAGCGACATGCTGTGAACCCACATGGTGGCGCGGGCTCAGAAGCGATGGCTCAGAGCCATTCCTCCTTGGACTCGGCCAGGGATCAAGGAGGACCGCTGCTACATCCGTAGTCATATGGCGAGAGGGGTTGTGACCCGGACGGTCGCGATTTGGGATCCGCGCTGGTTCACGGATTCGTGCTCGTCATTGTTGTGCGTGGTGCAGAGGAAGAGGGTGTTGCCGTCGGTGCCACCGAGGGCGACGGCGAGGCACTTGCGGTCGGTTTCGATGCGGTCGGTGACGTCCCCGTCAGGGGTGAGACGCAGCGCGGCGTGGCCTTCGGCGTCTGCGATCCAGAAGCCGCCTTCGGTGTCGAGGGCGGACATCCCGTCGGGTGGGAAGGTGAGGTCGGTGATCACGGTTTTGGCAGTCAGCGTTCCGTCGGGGGCGACGTCGAATCTGAGGACGGCGGGAGCGAGGCTGGCGTTGATGTAGAGGTGTGTTTCGTCCGGGTCGACGGTCATGCCGTTGGGGAGGATCGTGGCGCTGTCGACGATGCGGTGTTCGCCGTTCGGCTCGATGAGGTGGATACGGCCTGGGTGCTGTTCCCTGACGGTGGTCATGAGCGCGTTGACGGCGGCTTCGCGGCTGGTGTGCTGTTGCACGATTTCGGCGAAGAGTGCTTCGGCGTCGAAGCCGAGCTCACCGACGTAGGCCCGGCCCTGAGAGTCGACCCACATGTCGTTGAGGTTGGAAATCGTGACTCCGGCGAGGTCGGCGTGTGTGACGAGGGTGCCGTCGGGTTCCTGGCGGAGGACCCGTCGGCCACGTTGGGTGGCGATCAGGAGGCGGCCGTCGGGCAGCCAGCCAAGTCCGGTGGGAACCTCTGGGACTTCCGCGACGATCCGGGTTGATCCCGCTTCGGTGACGGCGATGACGGCATGGCCGTACATGTCGGAGAAGTACAGCTCTCCCGCATGCCAACGGGGGCTCTCGGCGCAGGCGAATCCTTCGGCAAGCACGGTGGGAGTGGTCATGAAATGGTGGTCCTTTCGATGGGGTGTGTTGTCTCTTACCGGAACCGCTCCGCGTCGGCGCGGTCGTGCGTGGTGAAGATTGCGATAGCCGCGCTGAGGATGGCCGCTGCGGCGGCGAGGACGAAGACAGTCTGGAAGGCGCTGATGCTGGGGCCTGCGGAGGCTCGCGCCGAGATTCGCCCGGGCGCGCCGGCGGACAGGATCGTGCCGATGACGGCCGAGCCGATCGTGGTGCCGAGGGCCCGCATGAGGGTGTTGGTCCCGTTGGCGGCTCCGGTCTGGGTGGCGGGGACGGCGCTCATGATGAGGGTGGGCATAGCGGCGTAACCGAGTCCGATGCCGATCCCGACGATGGCGGCGCCGATGATGATCGCGGCCGCGTTCGCGCGTGAAACGGCGGGGAGGAGGTAGCCGATCGCGACGATGAGGGCACCGCAGGTGAGGGCGATGCGCGCGCCGTGACGTCCGATGATCGTGGCGGCGAGGGGGGTGAGGAGGACCATGACTACGCCGAGGGGCATCACGCCGATGCTCGCCACCAACGCAGTCATTCCTGCGCCGCCGGAAGCGTGCGGCACTTCGAGTGCCTGGGGGAACGCGACGCTGCTGGCCACGAGTGCGAACCCGAGGGCGATAGAAGACAGGTTCGTCAGCATGACCGTGCGGCTTGCCGCGACCCGCAGATCCAGGAGCGGCTCGGCACGACTCAGCTCCCATACGGCGAAGGCCACGAGGATCAGCACCCCCAGGATGAGACACGCGACCGTCGGTCGCGACGCCCATCCCCATGTGCGTCCTTGGGCAACCGCGAGGAGAACCCCGATCAGTCCCGCGGCGAGCAGAAGGGCACCGGCGGCGTCGAAGGAACCGCCGGTCCTCGCGGATGTCGCGGGGATGAATCGGGCGACGAGTGTGATGGCGACGACGCCGAGGAGCGCGGTGGCGAAGAACAGGACCCGGAAGCCGAAGCTGTCGGCCACCGAGGTCGCCGCCGGCAATCCGATCGCGGCCCCGAAGCCCAGGCTGGCACTAATGAGCGAGACCGCTCCGCGCTGCCGGGAGGGAGGGAGCTCGTCCCGGGTGATGCTGATCGCGACGGGAACGGTGCCTATCGCGGTTCCCTGGAGTGCACGTCCCACGATCATGATCCCGAGGTCCTGCGCACAACCGGCAACGACGGAGCCGAGGACCATGAGGCCGAGCAGTCCCAGGAGCACCCGACGTTTCCCGTACAGATCACCGAGCCGTCCGGCCACCGGGGTCGCGGCGGAGGCGGCGAGCAGAGTGGCGGTGATGATCCACGCGCTGCCCGACGCAGTCGTGTGCAGCAGATGCGGGAACCGAGGAAGGATCGGAGCGACGAGGGTCTGCATCATTGAGGAGATCACTCCGCTCAATGCCAGCACCGCGATGATCGTGTTCGAGTGGGAGCCGCTACCCGTGCTCCGGCGTGTGAGCGCCAAGCTCATCGATCAGCCCTGCGCCGTGGGACGAACGACTATCTCGCCGACGTCGACCTCGTCGGGCTGCTCGATCGCGAAGGCCACCGCCCGTGCGATCGCCGAGGGAGGCATCGCGATCGCGTCCCGCTGCGCGAGCAGCGCCGCACCGACCTCGGGGCTGCCGCCCTTGCCGATGCCTTCGGTGTTCGTGAATCCGGGCGAGATCAAGGTCACGCGCAGGTTGGGCCCGGCCTCTTGGCGCAGACCTTCCGTGAGCACCTTCACGGCCGTCTTGGTTGCGGCGTAGACCGCTTGCGTGGCCACGACCTTGTACGCGGCGGTCGACGCCGTGTGCACGAAATGGCCACCACCTTGCGCTCGGAACACCGGGAGAGCTGCGGCGATCCCGTTCAAGACGCCCTTGATGTTCACCTCGACCATCTGCTCCCAGTCGTCGACTCTCAGCTCGTCGAAGCCGGACACGGCCATGCTTCCGGCGTTGCTGAACAGCACGTCGAGCCGACCGAATCGTGTCTGCGCGGTCTCCACGAGCCGAGCGACATCGGCTCGGTTGCGGACATCGACCTCGACGGCCACCGCCTCGCCGCCGGCAGCGACGATCTGCTCCACCAGCGCGTCCAGCCGGTCGACGCGTCGAGCGCCGAGTACGAGGCGCATTCCACGCTCGGCAAGATGCAGCGCGGTCGCCTCGCCGATGCCGCTGCTTGCTCCTGCGATCGCGACAATCTTCTCTGTCAGTCCCGTCACGGGTCTCCTTAGATCATGCACCATCAACCGGACATGTGTCCGGATTACTCAGGAGGCTACCGGACACATGTCCGCTTCGCAAAGAGGGGGCCGAGCCGCGCCGCCGTGCTGATGCTGAGCACAACCGCAACCGGCCTCTCGATGTCGCACGCAGCGCTTAAGAGCTCAGGCGAGACGTCTATGCGGCCGATCGCGAAGGCTGCCGGTGGCGGCCAGGGGACGCTCTACCGCCATTTCCCAACCCGTGAGGCGCTGCCGTTGGAGGTCTACCAGGATGACTTCGCTTCCGTCGTAGACTCGGTTCCCGCCTTGCTGCAGGCGTGCCAGCCTGCGCAAGCTGTAAGGAACTGACTGGACGAGCTGGCGGTTTCGGGCGCAAGAAGCATGCCGTGGCCGACGTGCTTGACGCGGCGAGCCGGGACGAACTGCACAGTGGCAATACGACCTGATCCTTGACGCCATCGGAGCCCTGCTCGACGCAGGAAAGGAAACAGGCCACTGCGCACCGACATCGACCCAGGCGAACTCCTCCCTCTTGTCAGCTTCCTGCGGTAACTCCACACCCAGTCAGGACATCCGCATCCCATACCTACTCGACGTCGTCGTCGATGGACCAAGGGGTCAGTTCAGAATGAGTCGGCGTGCCGTCTTTGCTTGGACTGCGGGGCCTTCCAGCATCTCGGTATGCGTGAGGAGGTTCTGACCGACCGGCTGTGGGAGGGGGTCGAGCCTCTCAATCCGATGCGCCCGAGGCGTTTCCGCTATCCAGGACGCCGACATGCCGGTGACCGGGCTGCACGGGAAGGCATCCTGGACGTCGTCCACACCGGCATCGGCTGGAACCGGCTGCCCGCCGCGCTGTTCGGCGCCTCGGGCGCCACCTGCTGGCGTCGGCTGACCGAATGGCACGAGGTACCCGCGTCTTCAACTGCTCGCGGTGGACCAGTGTCGCCGAACTCCACGCCGCGCGCGATGACCCGGTAGGCATCCCGTCGGCTTCTTCCGACGGATCAGCAGGTGGTGGCGCGGGGATGCGGTGGCGATCCACGCCCAGTCGTACAGGCGCCGGCCCGGGGAGCCGTTCCCGCACGAGCGGCGGTTCCAGCCGCGCGCCTCGACCAGGTGCAGTGCCTGGTCGGCGCGCATCTTCACGCACCGGGAGGTAGTCAGCTGAAAGTCGCGGCCGACGGCGAAGACGTAGCCGATGTCGTGCTGCTCGAACACCTCGCGTAGTTCGCTGCTGCGCACGTAGACCTCGTCGCCGGTGGCCCAGGCCGGGTCGAGCCCGGCGTCCGGCGCTCGCCTGGCCTGATCCCGGGCGATCTGGTCCTTGGCCGCGAAGGCGTACCCGTCGGGGAATCCGGCCGCACGCATACGCTCGGGGTCGGTATTGACGGTCAGGTGATCCCGTCTTTCGCGTTATGGAGGACAGACCGCAGCGACCGGCGGAGCCCGGCTGCCCCGGCATCACCCAAGCTTGACGTGAACGTTTTCTCGGCTTTGGCGTAGCGGTCCTCTGCTTGCCGGAACAGGTCCCGCCCGTGGCTGGTGAGCTCGACGATGTTGCGGCGCCGGTCCCGTTCGGACGGTCTGCGCGCGACGATGCCGCGGCGCTCAAGCGCGTCCAGGAGCGCGACCATCGACGTCGGGTCGATGCCGAGGACCACTGCGGCCTCCTGCTGTGATTCCGCCTCACCGCCGGCGATGACCCGCAGCACGCCGAGGTCGCGGACGGTCAGGTCCAGGCCGACGAGGGCGGCTTCGGTCTGCTGCTCCAGCGCACGGTGCGCGTGCTTGAGGAGGTACCCGAGCACGTCGTCGTGTGCCCGGACCTGGTCGGGGGCGTCTGAATTTGGCTTCGGCACGCCAGAATCGTACCGTAGACCTATCGTCGGTAGTTCCGATGATTTGTCTGGCGAAGGGAATCTCCATGATCCTCGTTACCGGCGGGTCTGGCTTCATCGGCTCCCACACCGTCCGCGCGCTGCACGGCCTCGGCGAGGCGAGCGTCGTGGTGCAGCGCGGCACGGGTCAGGTCCCCGCCCACCTCGCGGACCTGCCCGTGATCGCGGAGCAGGCCGACGTCAGATCGCCGGCATCGTGCACTTGGCCGGCTACCCCGCGCCACGCGGGACCGTCGGCGGCATCGAGGCCACGCAGGGCCTGTTGGACGGGCTGCTCAACGTCGCCCGAGTCGCCCAGGAATGGGGCGTGCGCCGGGTAGGCCTGGCTAGCACGCTCGGGGTCTACAGCGGCGTAGAGACAGACGCTCCGCTGACCGAGGACCTGCCGGTGCGGCTGACCGCCCCGCACCCGATTCCGCGGTCGAAGAAGATCGGCGAACTCCTCGCAGAGCAGTTCGCCGAGGCGACCGGCGTCGAATTCGTCAACTTTCGGATCTCCGGCACCTGGGGCCCCCTCGGCCACGAGGACCCGTTCTTCGCCGCACCCGCGCTTATCCACGCAGCCGCCAGCGGGCAGCCGCTCGACCTGTCGGGCCTGCTCGCCCAACCGCGCCTCGGGGACGGGCTCGACCTGTGCTACGTCAAGGACACCGGCCGGGCCATCGCGCTGCTCCAGCTCGCCGACAACCTCAAGCACCGCACCTACAACATCGCGTCAGGGCAGGTGACCGACAACGCCGACGTGATCGCAGCGATCCGCCGGACAGTGCCGGAGGCCAGCCTGGAACTCCCGGCAGGCACAAGCCAGCCCGGAGCCGCCCTCGACATCACCAGACTCCACCAGGACACCGGCTTCGAGCCCGAGTACGACACCGCCCGCGCCGCCGCCGACTACATCGCCTGGCTCACGGCAGGCAACCCACGCTGAGGGGCATGGCCCCGTGACGCAGGAGCGGTCCCCATGCCCTCTTCGAAGCTCGGGCTTTACGGCGCGATCCGCCGGGATGCACATGCGGACTTCGTGGGCTGACGTTCAATCCGTGCCATTGAGCTGCAAAGATTATCGGCTCGGTGCGTGGCGCGTGAGGCCGGAAGGCGTGCGGGCCGCTCCGTGATCATCATGGTGTGACGAAATTCGATCAAAGAACGGCCTGCTCGGCCACTACAGGGAGGGTTCGAGGAGCGGTTCGCGGAGCTCGCCTCGCTGCTCGCGCCCGTCTTCTCCCGGCATGACCCGCGCTCGAACGCGCAAGCGTATGTGCGTGCACTGTTGATGCCGGGTGTGTCCGCGAACTGCTGGGCACCGGCGCAGGCGGTCGGACCGACCGCCCCTGCCGGCTCCAGCATCTGCTGTGCGGGGCGGTTTGGGACGAGGACGCGGTGCGCGATGTGGTGCGCGCCTTCGTCGCCCGTCATCTGGGCGGCGGTGGGGTCCTGATCTTCGATGAGACCGGTGGCCTGAAGAAGGGGCAGGCCGCCGCGGGGACCGGCCGACTGTACACCGGCACCGCGGGCCGGATCGAGAACGCGGTCGTCGCGGTCTACGCCACCGACTGCCGCATTAGTGACGTCGACCAGAGTGCCGGGGGTGACCAAGCCGAGCTTGAGGTGGTCGACGAGGTTCGTGCCGCCGGCAAGGAACATCGCCCCGGGATCGGCGGTAACGGCCGCGACCGCGTTGGCGGCGGTGTCGGGCCGCAGGTACGCGAACGGCTTCACCTTGGCTCACCCGCCTGCGCGACGGCCTCGATGGCCGTCACGATGTTCGGGTACGCACCACAACGGCAAGGGTTCCCGCTCATCCGCTCCGTGATCTCGGCGCGGTCGAGCGGCGGGGTTTCGTCGAGATCCTCGGTCACGTGACCATGCGCGCCGTCGCACCATTCTGCGAGTGCACCGACGGCACTGCAGATCTGGCCAGGCGTGCAGTAGCCGCACTGGTAGGCGTCGTGGGCCAGGAACGCCTCCGCGACGGGGTGCAGCTCGCCGGGCGGTGCGAGGCAGTCGGCGGTGGTGATCTCGGCACCATCGACGGCCACAGTCAGCGAGAGACACGACAGGGTGCGGCGCCCATTGAGGAGGACTGTGCAGGCTCACACTGCCCGTGGTCACAGCCCTTCTTGACGTTGATGACCCCGAGCCAGTCACGAAGTGCGTCGAGCACGGTCGTGCGGGTGTCTACCGAGAGCCCCTGCGGTCGTCCGTCAACGGTCAGGTGGATGGGGATGTCCGTTGAGGACCTCGTCTCGTTCGAGGAAGTGCGGTCAGCCCTGCGGTCGGTCGGTGGTGGCAGCCAGCCGGGCGGCGTCGTGGTTGTCCAGTACGCGGCGTAACAACCGGACCAGGTCTTCCTGTTCAGCGGGGGACAGTGCTTCGAGCAGCTGCTTCTGGGATCGGCGTGCGGCGTTGGTGAGCCGTCGTTCCACTTTGCGGCCTTCGGCGGTGAGCGCAACCGTCACGCGCCGCCGGTCGCGCTCGTCGCGGGAGCGGATGACGAGGCCTTTCTGCTCAAGGCGGTCGACGACCGCGACGACTTGGCTGCGGTCGACGTCCAATCGGTCGGCGAGCTCGAACTGGGCCAGCGGGCCGAAGTCGCGAAGCGCGACGAGCCCGGCGTGATGGGTGATCGCCAACCCTTCCCGTTCGGCGACCCGGGCGACGAGCCGGGTGCCGACCCTGCCGACGTTGCCGGCGAGGTAGGACGGGAGAGCCAGCAGCGTCGGGGGACGCACGCTGTGCTCGCCTTCGCGGGGAGTCGGGTTCTGGAACTCGTTGCCGGTGCCGCTCATGACGGCACGGTATCACGAAGTGAAGTCAATGATTGACACTATCAATGATTGACATCACCATGGAAGTGAGAAGCATTACTAGCGAGGTTGATGTCGCGTCATGACATCGGTGTTAGCGTGATGTCACGTCGAGACAACAGCTGTGGACAAGGGTGATTATGAACGACTCGGAGAACACCGCACAGCTTCCGCCGGATGGGTACGATCCGGCCGGGCTGAGGGAGAAGTACAGGCAGGAAAGGGACAAGCGGCTTCGCCCGAACGGGAACGAGCAGTATCTGGACATCAGTGGGGAGTACGCCGCGTTCGCGGCGGATCCCTATCTGTCGTCCAGCCCGGGAGGACAGCCACGTGCGCCGCGGATCGCCGACGTGGACACACTCGTGCTGGGTGGCGGTTGGGCGGGTCTGCAGATGGCTGTACGGCTGCACGAAGCGGGGGCCACGGACTTCCTGATCGTTGATCAGGCGGGAGACTTTGGTGGTGTCTGGTACTGGAACCGATACCCGGGTGTGCGCTGCGACGTGGAGTCCTACATCTACATGCCGCTGCTGGAGGAAGTCGGTACCGTGCCGACGGAGAAGTACGCGGGCGGGCCGGAGATGCTTGAGCACGCCCGTGCGATCGGGCAGACCTACGACCTGTACTCGCGGGCACTGCTGGGGACGACGGTCCTCGACGTCACGTGGAGCGAGAGCAACTCGCGGTGGGCCGTGCGCACCGACCGTGGGGACGTGATCAACGCCCGGTACTTGACGATCGGGACCGGTCCACTCAGTCGCGCCAAACTGCCGGGCATCAAGGGAATCGAGAGCTTCCAGGGGCAGGCGTTCCATTCCAGTCGGTGGGACTACGACATCACCGGTGGTGACTGGTCCGGCAAACTCGACAAGCTGGCCGACAAGCGGGTCGCGTTGATCGGCACCGGTGCCAGCAGCATCCAGATTCTTCCCCACCTGGCCGAGAGCGCGCAGCAGGTCTTCCTGTTCCAGCGCACACCTTCGACCGTCAACGCCCGCAACAACTGCCTGACCGACACAGCGTGGTTCCGCAGTCAGGAGCCAGGCTGGCAGCGCCAACGCATGGACAACTTCGTCCAGACGATGTCGGGCATGCCGGTCGATGATCTCGTCGACGACGAGGCCACCGCCATGGGCAAGCGCATCGCGGATGCGATCTCTGCCGACGGCGAGGTCGACCTCGCCAGGATGGCGACCATCGACTTCGAGAAGATGAACGAAATCCGCCAGCGGGTCGTCGACACCGTCGAGAACCAGGACACCGCTGCGTCACTGCAGCCTTGGTATGGCTACTTTTGTAAGCGTCCGCTCTTCAGCGACGAGTACTACCCGGCGTTCAACAACGACAACGTCACGCTGGTCGACACCGACGGGCGCGGGGTGGACCACGTCACCGAGCGCGGGCTCGTGTTCGACGGAGTCGAGTATGAGGTCGACCTGATCATTTATGGCACCGGCTTCGATGCGAACGCTTACACATATCAAGCCGGCGGATACGAGCTGACCGGACGAGACGGGGTATCGCTGGCCGAGCACTGGCAAGGTGGCATGCGCAGCCTGCACGGCATGATGACCACTCGATTCCCGAACATGTTCCTCATCGGCGGGGTCGAGCAGGCAGCCATCTCCATCAATCTCCCGCACGTCACCTCCTACCAGGCCAGGCACGTCGCGGAGTTGGTCGCGCGCTTCCTGCGCGCGGGCGTCACCGTCGCCGAGGCGACGCTGGAGGCCGAGCAGCGCTGGGCCCATGAGATGGCGCGCGTGCACGTGGACCATTCGCGGTACGAGTCGGAGTGCACGCCCGGCTACTACAACAACGAGGGAAGCCGGGACTCCGGCCGGCCGTCGTTCGCCGACAGACAGTACGGGCGCGGGCCGATCGGCTACATCGCGGTGATCCAGGACTGGGCCGCCACCGATGTCGACCGCGATATCGCCATCACCACAGCAGGGGGACAGTGATGCTGAGCTCCGACGATCACGTCGAGATCGGCCAGACTCTGGCTCTGCACGGACACTTCTTCGACAGTGGGCACCTGGACCGGATCGAGGAGATCAGGAAAACCGCCGCCGAACTCGGCCCGAGGATCCCGTTGGCGCACCACGTCACCAACCTGGTCATCACCGAAACGGGAACCGACTTTGCGACCGTGCGGTCGAAAGGTCTTACGATCATGGCGAACGGAGCGTTCGCCGGTGTCGACCACCTGGACACTGTGCACAGGCACGACGGTTGCCGGCGGATCAGCCGCCGAGTGGTGACCCCACGACAGGGTAGGCAAGAATCATGAAGGCGATTCGTTTTGAGCAGTACGGGCCTCCGGAAGTGCTCGCTCTTCACGAAGTGGCCGAACCGCATCCGCGCGCCGGCGAGATCCGGATCCGGGTCCGGGCCGCGGGGGTCAACGGCCTGGACTGGAAGATCCGTGCGGGGCTCGTCCGAGAGCTGTACGAGGTGAACCTGCCCAGCGGCAGCGGTATCGACGCTGCGGGCGTCGTCGACGAGGTCGGTGCTGACGTGACCGATGTCCGGCTGGGCGACGCCGTGTTCGGCTGCGGTACCGGGGTGCTCGCTGAGTACGCCGTGCTCGGTTTCTGGGCCCACAAGCCGGACAGCCTGTCGTTTGAGGAAGCCGCGGGATATCCGATCCCGGTCGAGACCGCGTTCCGCATTCTCGACCAGGTCGGGATCCAGCCGGGTCAGACCCTGCTGATCAGCGGCGCGTCCGGCGGGGTGGGCAGTGCCGCCGCACAGATCGCCCGGTACCGGGGGATCACCGTCATCGGCACCGCAGGCGCCGCTCGCCAGCACTACCTGCGCACACTGGGTGTGGAGCCGACGACCTACGGCGATGGGTGGGTCGACCGGGTACGCGCGCTGGCGCCGACCGGCATCGACGCCGCACTGGACATCTCAGGCTCGGGCGTCGTCGCCGACTGCGTCGCGCTCACCGGCGACCCGTCCAAGGTCTTGTCCATCGCCGACTTCACTGCTCCGCAGCACGGTGCCCAGGTCTCGTTCGCACCCACAGAAGTTCCCGTCGCACTGCGCGCGGCGGCCGCGCTGCACGTCGAGGGAGGGCTGACCATCCCGGTGGAACGGACGTTCGCGCTGGCCGAGGCCGCCGCCGCACAGGCGCATGTCGCGGCCGGTCACGCCGCGGGGCGAACGGTCGTCATCGTGTCCGGCGAGGAGGCCACGACGTGAGCCGCGACCAGCGTGCCGAGATCGACGCGGTTCTGCGGGCGCCGCGGCCGGTGCCGAGCAGCTTGGCGGAGATGCGTGCGGGCTTCGCCGCGACGCAGTCGCGCAGGCTCGTCCCCGCAGCGATTCGGATCTCGGACACGGCGCTCGGCGCTCGTCGTGCGCTCCTGGTCGAGCCCGCCGGGCCTCCGGACGAGGGTACGCTCCTGTACTTTCACGGCGGCTCGTTCATGCTCGGCTCCCCGGAGACGTCGCTGTCGGTGACTGCCAACCTTGTTACCCGATCGGGCAGTCGTGGATTCTCGTTGGACTACCGGCTGGCTCCCGAGCACCCGTTCCCGGCGGCGGTCGACGATGGCATCGGCGCCTACCAGGCACTGCTGGCGGCCGGCACGGACCCCGCGAAGATTGTTCTCGCCGGAGACTCTGCTGGTGGCGGGCTCGCCGTCACCACCGTGCTCAAAGCACTGGATCGCGGCCTGCCCCTGCCTGCGGCGATCGTCGTCTTCTCCCCGGCCCTCGACCTCACGTTCAGCGGCGCGAGCATGAGCTCCAAGGAGGACGCCGACCCGATCTTCACTCCGGCCATGCTGCGGCCGGCCGTCGAGATGTATTGCGCAGGGCAGGACCTGCACCAGCCTCTGCTGAGTCCGGCTCGCTACGCTGATCTCACAAGGTTCCCGCCGATGCTGCTGCAGGTGGGCACGAACGAGCTGCTGCTCGACGACTCGGTCCGGATGGCCGAACGCGCCCGCGGAGCCGGCGTGGACGTGGTGCTCGACGTCACCGCGGACGTGCCGCACGTCTTCCAAGCATTCGCGGGCGTCCTCGGGGAGGCCGACCAGGCGCTGGACCGCGCAGCGCTCTTCGTGCGGCAGCATGTCGGCGCGAGGGGAGGACCGGGCGGGTAAAGTGGCGGTCATGCCCCGTTGGGAAACCGGCAGTAAAGAACGGCTGAAGAAGGCAGCTCTGGAGCTGTTCGCGGAACGGGGCTTCGAGGACACGAGCGTCGTCGAAATCGCCGAGCGCGCCCGCGTCACCACGCGCACGTTCTTTCGCTACTTCCTGGACAAACGCGAGGTGTTGTTCGCAGAGACCGACCACCTTCGCGAGGTACTCGTGGGGAGGCTCCTCGATGCCCCCGATGTCGCGGATCCATTGCAGGCCGTGATGCAAGCCCTGACCGGGTTCGACTGGAGCGGCCTGACGCTGCAACGCCAACGGCACGCGGTGATCGCCGCGAACCCGGGCTTGCTGGAGCGCGACCTCATCAAGAATCACGACATCGTGGTCGAGTTCACCGAGATCCTGAGGCAGCGTGGCGTCGAGGCGCAGGCGGCACGGCTCGCCACCGCGGTGGGGACGCAGGTGTTCCTCACCGCCTACGGACAATGGCTCGAAAGCGGCGAGACAGCGAGCTTGACGGAGCTCAGCGACACCGTGCTGGTGATCCTCAAGTCTCTCATGCCGGCAGACCGGGCGAAAATCTGATTTCCACCCGGTAACTCGAGCCTGACTGAGGCGCGCGAGGTCCGCACCGATAACCAGCGATTCCGTATCCACGGGGCCTGCCACGCTGTTGGCCCTGTTGAGCGACGTCGGCAAGGCCAAGCTCGCGAGCGACCCGCGCCTCGACGTGCTCGTCAACAACGCGGGCGGCGCTGCCGGCGTTGTCGCGGGCGCGGGGCGCGATCGTGAACATCGGCTCGAGTTCCGCGCGCGACCCGCGTGGGGTGCCGCTGTGCTATGCCGCGGCCAAGGCTGGGCTGAGCGCGTTCTCCCGTGGGTTGGCGGAGAAACTGGGGGAGACGGGTGTCCGGGTCAACGTCGTCACTCCCGGTGCCACCCGGACTGCGATCCAGACGAGCCCGGATGGCTATGTGGGACGGCTGTCGGCGAGCATGGGCCTGGACCATGAGACGGTGCTCGCGGCCATGCCGGAGCAGGCGGGCATGGTGACGGGCAAGCTGATCGAACCCGCTGAGATCGCCCGGGTGGTGCTGGTGCTGGCGTCGCCGGCGATGCCCAGCGCGGTGGGCTCCAACTGGATCGTCGACGGGGGCAGCCTCAAGACTCCGTGAAAGTCTTGACCAGGTGAAGCGGGTATCCGGAGCCTCGTGAAGCTGACAACCACCCTCGCCGGCCTGGCTGGCACCGAGGCGACCCTGCCGGCTCGGTCAGGGCATCGACCGGTGAGCATCCGCGACTGACGTGTCCTGTCCGGCCAACGACCCGTCCCCGTGCGGCCGGCCTGCTCGCCATCGAGCACGTCGGCATCGGAGCGCGCGGTGCTCTCCCGCGCGGCCGACGGCCGTCCGGTCGGACTTCGTCGTGTGCACACGAGAGGCCAGAAGTCCAGTGCAAGCCGGACCGGCTCTGGACAGAGCACTAGCTCGTGGCGAGCCGGTCGCTGATGCCGTCAATGCCGGACGAGCTGGCCCGCGCCATCGCCGGTTTCGCGAAGAAGGTCATGTCCTGAATGAACCCGCCGCAATCCTGACCGGCGCCGGTGGGCTGGGCCGAGCGGCGCTGATCGACGGCGCCCGGTATCGAGCTGCGGCTCGCGCTTGTCGACTCCTTCAAGGTACGCATTCTGGACCGTCGTCCGCGTCGCCGCCGGCTGGGCGATTGGCCAGGTACCTCCGATGCGGGCCGTATGCCTGATCTATTCGTATTCAGAACTTATTCTGAATTGACGACATATGTACGATTGTTGCCGAGTTTGGAGCCAAAGGTGCGCAGTTTGTGCTCGAAAATACATGCGCGCACCAGGCGCGGTGATCTTCGCGCAGGTATCAGGTAATCAGTGGGTTATGCGCGGCGACGGCCGTGGGGAGAAGGGAATTTCGTGGTGGACGATCCCGCGATGTGCTCGACGCATCTGGTCGAGCTGGTGGCCAGGCTGTCACCCAAGGCAGTCCTGCTGTACAAGTTCGCGGTGGAAGACCCTTTCTGGACGCGGCTGGAAGCCCAGCGCCGGCTGGGCGTCGGCGAGGCGGAGCTCGATGAACTCGTCACCACGCTGGCGGAGTTGCTGCTGCTGCGCCCTTCACGGGATTCCAGTCGCGAGTTCGACGCGGTCGGCCCCGGTACCGCCACTGCTGAGCTGCTGAACGCCGAAGAGAACGAGATCCGCCGACGGCAGGCAGTTCACCGGCAGGTCAAACGGGAGCTGCTCGCGCTGCAGCCCACCTACTTCGAAGCCCGCCAGGCACGCAGAAGCGCTGAGGCGATCGATGTGGTCGACGACGTGGCGGTGGTCCGGCAGTTGCTCGCCGACGAGGCCCAGCGATGCGGGCGGGAGCTGCACATCGCGCACCCGGGCGGCGGGATGGACCCGGACGGCCTGGACCGTAGTCTCCAGCTGGACATGATGATGTTGGAGCGCGGTGTGGTCATGCGCTCGGTGCTGCAGCACTCCACCCGCCTGCATCCGCCGACGCAGCAGTACGTGGCCGCGGTGACCAAGGCCGGCGCGCTGGTCCGGACCACGTCGATCGTGCCGCGCCGGATCATCGTCTTCGACCGGGAGGTGGCGTTCCTGCCGCCCGAGGACGGCGACCCTGCGGGCGGCGCCGTGGTGGTCCGGGAGCCGGCCGTGGTCAGCCACCTGCTGGAGAGCTTCGATCTGCTCTGGCACGTCGGGCACCGGTTTCCGCTCCTGCCCGAGAGCGGGGCCGACGACGGCACCGGGGCGGCGGAGCGGGAGCTGACCGGGGCGATCCTGCTGCAGATGGCGGCCGGGGTGAAGGACGAGGTCATCGCGCGCCGGCTGGGTATTTCGGTGCGGACCTGCCGCCGGCACATCGCCGACATCTCGACGAGCCTCGGTGCGCAGAGCCGGTTCCAGGCGGGCGTGCTCGCGAAGCAGCGCGGCCTGGTCGACTGACGACGAGACCTTCGGTGGGTTACGTCGAGCGGAACGGCTTCCGCCGTAACTTCCTGCAGGACCACTTGTTGCGTCGGTTCGACGCCGTCCGGCCCGTGATCGCGGTGCTAGATTTCCGCTGAGCACAACGACTATTGCCGGCCGAAGATCGGACTGAAAGGCAAAGAAATGACGGCTGCCTGGTTCGCCTCCGATAATCCTGAGCGGCTGACGCTCCGCGACTCCAAGGCGGCTCTGTCCACGGGATTCTGCGACGACACGACCGAACGGGCGATCACGGACATCCTGGCGGCGACCGACCACGGCACGGCCAACGCGAACCGCGCGCTCGAGGACCTGCAAAAACTCCTGGAGCGGATGCGGCACACCCCGGAAGGGACCGAGCGGGTCAGCCGGATGAACGCGTTCGTGCGCACCCTCGGCCGGGCCGACAACCTGGCGACCTTCCTCGAAATCATGCGGACCTCGCTGAAAACGGGTGAGCAGGCCGACCACGAGATCGCCGAACGGTCACGCGCCGGTCGCGGGCACTGCATCTACGGCTGGGCCGGGCAGTCGCTGATGCTGGCTTCGGAGACGCATCCCGTCCCGAGCACGACGCCGGCCGGTGAGGGGGTGGCGGAGTTCATGGGCTCCCCGGTCTCGGAGTGGCACCTCAGCATCCACATCTGGCAGCCGAACCCGGAGGCTCAGGGGTTCGAGTCGACCAAGCGCTTCGAACCCGGCGTGATCGTCGAACCGCCGCATTCACATCCCTTTTCTTTCGTCTCTTACGTTTCGGTCGGCGAGATGCGGCAGTCGATCTACGAGGAGTCCGCCGAACCCAGGCCGGCCGCCGCCGGAGACCGCTACCAGGACGTCGTCTTCGAGCGGGTGGACGGCGTCTGGCCGCCGCACCAGGAGTACGAGCCGAGCCGGCTCCGTACGGTCGAGGACCGCCTGCGACTGGAGCAGGGGGAGAGCTACTTCATGTCGACCGACCTGATCCACGACGTCGAGGTGGACCGGGCGGCGGCAGCCGACCGGCCGGCGATCACGGTGTTCCTCTGCGCCGAGACCACCCGGATCGCGAGGTCCTACATGGTCGGGTCGATGGCGGAGTTCCATCGTCGCAACGCGGACATCACCGATCGGGCGAAGGCGCTCGCCCCCGAGGAGTGGGACGCCAAGCTCGACGCCACGGCCCGTTATCTGCGCGGCGAGGCCGACCACCTCCGGCTGGGCGAGGTCTTCGAATGCGGCAGTTCGTACGCCTTTATGAACATCTGAGACGGAGCGGTGAAATGAATCCCGAAGTCAGCGGACCGGCCGGCCCGCGGCGGGCGGTCGTGCTGTGCAAGTGGCAGCCTGTGCTCGCCGGGGAACTGCTCGGACGGGTGCGCGTGCACGTCGTCCTGGACGCCTTCGACGTGGCGCACGCCGACATCGACGAAGGGCTTCTCGCGCTGGCCGCGTCGGTCCACACGGTGAGCACGTTTAACGCGCTCGAAGAACTCGCCACCGTGGCCGTGTCGATCCGGCTCCAGGACCCAGAAGTCGGCCGGGTGGTGAGCTTCACCGAGTTCTCCCAGCTCGGCGCGGCGTACCTGGAAGAGGTCTTGGGGCTCGGTGCCACGGTTCCCGCCTCGGTGGCGACGCGTGACAAGCGGCTGATGAAGCAGGTGCTCGCGGAGGCCGGCGTGCCCACCGCCTCCTTCACCTCGCTGCCCGATCCTTCCGACGACGCCGCGGTGGTATTGATGGCCGGTCGTCTGGACTACCCGGTCGTGGTGAAGCCGGCGGCCGGTTTCGGGACGATGAGCACGTACTTCGCCCAGGACGCGGAGGGGTTCCTCGAGGTCTGCCGCTCGTTCCGCTACGAACCGGCGCTGTCCTCCAGGCAGCTCACGGTCGAGTCCTTCATCGACGGTGAAGAACTCCATGTGGACGCCTACTGGGGAAGTGGAGGACCGCACTTCCTGTTCGTCTCCCGCTACTTCGCGCCCCGTCTGGCCGTCCAACGTGGAGAGTGCGCGCAGGACGGCGGCGAGCTGCTTTCCCGCGAGGCGCACCCGGCGCTGTACGACGAGCTGGAGCTGTTCACGCGGCGCGTCGTGGACGGGCTCGGGGTCACCGGGACGATGCTCCACCTGGAGGTGTTCCGGCAGGCCGACGGCGGGATCGTGTTCTCCGAGATCGCCACCCGGACCGGTGGCGGCTGGATCCCCGGGCTCGTCGGGCAGGCGCTGGGCCGCAGCATCTGGTCGGTCGTGGCCGATCTGGTGGTCGACGGCCAGACCGCCGCGCCCCGGCCGGTCGCCCCCTGCCTCGGCGTTGTCCACTTGCGACCGGACGCGCCCGGCCGCATCGTGGAGATCCCCACCGCGGAAGAAGTCCTCTCCGTGCCCGGGGTGTTCGAGGCGCACGTACTGCAGAAGCGCTCGGACGTGCTGTGGATGCAGCACCCCTCGGAGTGGGTGGTGTTCGCCTTCATCGGCGCCGAGACCGCGGACGAGCTGGCTGCCCTCGGCAAGGAGATCCCCGCGCTGTTCCCGATCCGCACCGTTCCCGTGGCGCCGGAAGAGCCGGGCCCGACCGGATGACCGGGGTTCCCGGGCCCGTCGCGCTGCTGCTCTCCGCCAAGCTCGCCGGTGGGGTGGTCATGCTCAGCGCGGCGTTGCGACGGCGTGGATGGCGGGCCGTGCTGGTGTCGGAGCTGGCGGACGACCCGAATGCCGCAGCGTGCGACGGCCACGTCGTGGTGGCGTGGGACAGCGCGGATAAAACCGTCGCCGCGGCGGTGGAACGCGCCGGCGTACGCCCCGCCGCGGTCGTGAACATGGTCGAATCCCTCAGCGCCCGCCGCGCCGCACTCCTGGGTCACTTCGGCCTGGCGGATCCGAGCCCCGGCCTCGTTTCGCTGCTGGACAAAGCCGCGGTCCGGAGCGCCGCCGACGCGGCCGGAGTCTTTCCGGTGTGGTGGACGGCGGGCTCGCTCCGGGTGCTCGCGGAGACCGGGCCGGGCCGGTACCCGGTGGTGCTCAAACCGGCCACGGAGAGCGGGGCCTCCCGCGATGTGCACCTCCTGCGTTCCGCGGAGGAGTGGGAGCGCACCGTGGCCGGTCTACTGGCGGGGCACGCCGAGGACCTCTTCGTCGTCGAGGAGTTCCTGGACGGCGAAGAGTTCTCGATCGACGGTTACGTCATCGCGGGGAGATTCGAGCCCGTGTTCGTGGCCGACAAACCCGACCACGACACGGTGCGGCTGCGTGATCGGGGCCTGCGGATGTCGCCCCCGCTGCGGATCCCGGCCGAGACCGTAGCCGGCTTCGTGGCGGATCTGCAGGTCCTGGTGAGCGGGCTGGGGCTCGACTCGGCGTGGCTGCACGTCGAGGGCCGGCTCGGTGCCGGCGGTCGGGCCGGACTGATCGAGGTCAATCCCCGGCCGGGCGGTGGCCTGTACCCCTCGGCCATCCGCCACCGGACGGGGGTGGACCCGATCGAGCTCTCGCTCAGCCTGGCCCTCGGCACTGCGCTTCCCGTTGCGGCCTCCGGACACGACGACGCGCTGGCGATCGTCCCACTGGACGCGGAGGCGCTCGGGGTGGTCGATTGCCGTACCACCGCCGCCGAGTTGAGGCGCCTTCCCGGCGTCGTCGACGCCTACGTGATCGACGGCTACCGGGTGTCCACCCTGGACAAGGAGAATTTCTTCGCCGCCGTGATGGTGACCGGCCGCGACGAGCGGCAGCTGCGCGAACGGGCTTCCGGGGCACTGGCGATCATGGACTACCGGGTGTCCCGTGGCCCGTTTTCGCCGGATTTGCCGGGAAACCCGGCTCGGCCGCCGCGGTGAACTTATGGCCATGCAACTTGCTGCGCCGGGGAAACCCCCGATCGCGGCCCCGGATTCGCCAGAATGACGAGTGTCCACCAGGACATGGACGATGAGGAGCAGGCAATCATGCGGAGAGTTTTCACGGCGGGCGTCATCGCCGCCGCGTTCTGTGTCAGCGTGGCTATCGCCCAGGGGGCCGTCGCGTTCGCCGCGACCGCCACCGCGGCTGCCGCTCCCGAGCACGGCCGGTCGACCGTGGCGCCCGACCACGACGGCGGCGGCACCGACTGGAGCGTCGTGCTCGGCGGCCATTGACGGAAATCGTAGTAGGAGGCGGAGCGTCGCTGTGGACTCGCAGACCCGGCACCATCTCCTCGTGATCCTGGGGACCGGCGGTCCCGGGCCGGGGCTGTTGGCCGCCAGCCTGACCGCGCTCGCCCGGGTCACCTGGCTGTACGACGCGCGCGACCTGCGTGATCCGGCGCGGGAGCTGGCGGTCATGCGCTCGGCCGGCCGGGCGGTCGAGGTCCGGCCTGGCGGTCACCTCGCGGCGGCCGCCGCGGTGCACGGCGTCGATCGTTTCGACGGCGTGCTGACCTTCGCGGAGAGCTCACTGAGGATCGGCGCGGTGATCAGCGAGGAGCTCGTGCTGAAGTCCAACTCGGCGGCCACGGTGGAGCATCTGACCAACAAGCACCTGCAGCGGCTCGCGCTGGCGGAAGCGGGGCTGCCCGGGCCCCGGTTCCAGCCGGTCCACTCGGCCGAGGGGATCGACCAGGCGCTGCGGCGGGTCGGGCTCCCCGCGGTGCTCAAGCCGATCCGCGGTGCGGGCGGGGCGCTGACCACGCTGATCTCCTCGGCCGAGGAGATCAGGTCCGCGTGGGCGGTCGCCTCGTCCGTCCTCGGCGGACTGGACGGCGAGCAGGGCGCGCACCGGCTGCTGGCCGACACGGCGACCCCGCACATGCTGCTCGAAGAGCTGCTGGTCGGGCGGGGATGGCACGAGGACACTCGCTACGGCGACTGTGTCAGCGTCGATTCGCTGACGGCCGACGGGATGACCGAGCACCTGGCCGTCAGCGACCGGCTGCCGCTGACGTCGGGGGTGCGGGAGAACGGGCAGATCTACCCGTCGGTGCTCCCCGGCGAGCTGCTGGCCGAGATCACCGCGATGGCGGAGGTCGGCCTGCGGGTGCTCGGGGTGACCGACGGGATGACCCAGACCAAGATCAAGCTGACCGAGGCCGGACCGCGGATCATCGAGATCAACGGCCGGCCCGCCAGCGGGCTCTGGACCACGGTGCGCGAGGCCTCCGGCTACGACGTGATCGCGGAGGCGGCCAAGGTTGCCCTACGGCTGGAAACGGGCGCCAGACCGGAATTCGCCGGTTACACGGCGATGCTGACGCCCTGCCTCGACGCCGGACTGGCCGACCGGCACGTCGAGGTCACCCTCGACGGGGTATTCGAACAACGGCCGGGAGTGCACGGCGTCCGGGCGCTGCATTCCGGGACTGTGGACCTCTCGCTGGACAGCGGCCACGCACTGGCGGCCTGGGTCAGCGGGCCGACCCCGGAGAGCATTCACGACCATGTGTCCGCACTGCGGCAGGCGATCCGGATTTCGATGTGAAGCTTCACCCGGTCGCCGGCCGGAGTGAAATGAAGTAATTCCCCTTCCTGGGGTCAGAACAATTCTTCCTGATATCACCGCGTTCCCCCGTACATTCCGGGTGGGTGCGCGAACCCGTGCTGCGCCGAACAGATGGAGGCTCTCCATGACCACGCTCACCAATTCCCCGGCTACGCGTTCCCGGGTAGATTCCCGCCGGCGCTACCTGGCCATTCTGGACGACCCGATGTACACCTGCCTGGTCGGTCTGCAGGACCTGGTCAGCTACGAAACCGCCCGGTTCTGGCGGGAACGGCAGGTCCGCGCACTCCACCTGCCCGTGACCACCGGCTCGATCTCGTCTCCGATGGGTCTGGGCAGCGATTCGCTCCCCGTGCAGGTCGACCTGTTCGGCGTGCCGACCTATCTCGCCGATTCCATGCAGTTCATGCTCGAATACGGTTGCCGGCTCGCGCCGGACGGCTGTTACTACCTGATGCCGAGTTTCCGCGGAGAAAAGGCGGACAGCACGCATCTCAGCCAGTTCTTCCACAGTGAAGCCGAGATCCCGGGTGAGCTGGACGACGTCATCACCGTGGCCGACGCCTACGTCCGGTACCTGGCGGCCGCGGTGCTGGAGCACCTCACCGACGAGGTGGCCGGAGTCGCCGGGGGAGTGGCCCACCTCGAAGCGTTCCTGGCCTCGGCCACCGCCCGGATGACCTTCGACGAAGCGGTGGCGGCGCTCGAGGGCCAGGCCGGTTGCTTCGAGGTGCACGACCAGTGGCGGACGATCACACGACGGGGCGAGGAGAAGCTCATCGAGCAGTACGGCCCCGGCGTGTGGCTGAGTCACTACGACCGGCTCTCGGTGCCGTTCTACCAGGCCGTCGACGAAACGGGCGCCAAGGCTCTCAACGCCGACCTCTTGCTCGGGCCCGGTGAAGTGATCGGCTGCGGTGAGAGGCACACCACGGCGGACGACGTGCGCGCGGCCCTGCACGGACACGGCGTCGCCGAGCACGACTACCAGTGGTACGTGGACCTGAAAGCCCGCCGTCCCCTGCCCACCAGCGGGTTCGGGATGGGCGTCGAACGCTTCCTGATGTGGGTGCTCCGGCGGTCCGACATCCGCGAGCTACAGCTGGTGGAACGTTACAACGGCGAGGTCACCGTGCCCTGAGTCGCCCGGTTTCGCGGGTCTGGCCGGGTTTCGACTGTTCGGGAGGTAAACGATGTTGTTCGGCGGCGAAAAGGCCGGCGCGATGATGTCCACGTTGGACACCCTCGGGTTCGAGCGGTTGCTCGCCCTGCCCGCGGTCCCCGCCGGCAACCCCCGGCGGATGCGTTACCCGGTGACCGTGAGCACCAGCGTCGACGACGGGCAGTGGTACGTCCGCTCCTTCGGCACGGACTTCGACCTCGTCGACCCGACCCGGCGCGGCACGCTCGGACGCTGGTACTCGCTGGGCTGGGGCGTGGTCGACGACCTGCAGGTCGCCGAGCTGCTGATGGTGCACGCCGGCGAGGCCGGCCCGGACGTCCTGCCGGTGCTGGACACCGAGCTCGAGCACCACGGCGTGACCCGAGCCGAGCGCAGTGTCCGGCCGGGCCGCTGGGGCACTGAGCTGCGCATCTCCGCGGTGTTCGACCGAATGCCCGAGGGGTGGTGCTGAGCCGGCATGTCCGCGCCACCCTACGTACGAGCGCTCGAAGCGGCCGAGTTCATCATGGGACCGCCGTCGATCAAAGGCATCCCCCTGTGGCGCGGCGCCGGCCTCCGCGCCGTGCGCCTGCTGATCGAGGGATTCCTCACGCTGGTGGCTCAGCGGGACGAGGCCGAGGTCGTCGAACACGGCTTCCTTGCCTCCGCCGAGGCCAACCGGCAGGTCTTCGGCAGCTACGCGAACGTCTACGAGCTGGTCGTCGTGCCAGGAAAGCCGGGTATGCAGTTCCGCTCGGACAACATCGTCAGCTCGGTCGGGCTGCTGCGGCGCGAGGGCCGCAGGACTCCGGTCGTCTCGGTCGGCAGCATCCTCCGCGACTCGCCGGGCAAGACACCGCCGTTGTTCCGCGACCGCAACATCTGGCCGGTCGTCGAGTTGAACCAGCTCGCTGACGAGGGAGAGGCTTCTGCCCTGCTGGATTTCTACGCCACCGTGCTCGAAGACCTGCTGTGGTCCATCGGGATCCCGTCGATCACGGTCAAGACACCCGAACTGGCGAGTTACGGCAAGACGACCTACCTGACCGTCGCCGTGCTGCCGAACAAGCGGCCGACCGTACTCGCCACACTCTACGTGCTGGCGGACGAACTCCGGCTCGCGCTGGGGGAGCGGCACGACGTGATCGACGTCGGGTTCACCGGCAAGCTGCTGGCGACGGCGGCCATGGTGCACGCCGACGTCCGCGGCTTGGCGCTGCCGAGCACCATCGCGCCGGTCCAGGTGGGCGTCACGCTCGCCGAGCGCGGTGATCGGGCCGAGCGGTGGCTGGCGGAACTGCACGGCGCCGGGTTGCGGTGTGAAACCGCGTTCGCGAGCGGCTCCGGAGGCCGGGCTCGCGCCGAGCGGAGCTGGCACCGCAGGAGTGTGCCCCTGGTGATCGGCCTCGACCGGACAACGGGCTCGGTGACGGTCTGCACGCGCTCGCCGCTGCACCGGGCCGAGCTGCCGGACCTCCCGTCGCCGCAGCAGGTCCGCGATCTGCTGGCCGGAAGCGACGCTCGGCTGGCCGGGACGGCGAAACGCTTGTTCGACGCGGCGATGGACGAGGGCGAGTACCTGCGGTCGATGTGCGAACCGTGTGCCGAAGCCGCCGATCTCGCCGTCTTCGGCGTGGTGGTCCCGAGTCCGCGGGTGCGGTGCGAGCGCTGCGGGGACTCCAAGGGACAACGGCTGTTCATCAGCGACGAGGGGCGGTTCTACTGATGGCGGAATCCGTGTTCGTCTCGACGGCCATCCCGTACGTCAACGCGCGTCCGCACCTCGGCCACGCGTTCGAGTTCGTGCAGGCCGACACCGCCGCCCGGCACCTGGCCCGGCAGGGCAAGCAGGTGTTCCTCTCCAGCGGGACCGACGAGAACAGCCTCAAGAACGTCCTGTCCGCGCAGAAGACCGGTGAGTCGACCGCCTGCCTGGTGGAGCGTCATGCCGGGGACTTCGTCCGGTTGATGAGCGAGCTGGGTGTGGTCGTCGACCGGTTCGTGCGGACGAGCGTCGACGCCGACCACCGGCTGGGCGCCGCCGCGCTGTGGCAGCGGATGGCCGACCGCGGTGACATCTACTCGCGCCACTACGAAGGGCTGTACTGCGTCGGCTGCGAAGAGTTCCGGACGCCGTCCGAGCTCGCCGGCGGGCGCTGCGCGGTGCACCGGACCGAACCCACCGTGGTGCGGGAGCGCAACTACTTCTTCCGGCTCTCGAAGTACCAGGACGCGATCGTCGCCGCGCTGAGCACCGGTGAGCTGCGGATCTGGCCGCAGTCCCGGTGCAACGAGATGCTCGGACTGGCCCGGGGCGGGCTGACCGACATCAGCATTTCCCGCTCGGTCGAGCGCGCGCACGGCTGGGGGATCCCCGTACCGGGGGACGACAGCCAGGTGATGTATGTGTGGATCGACGCGCTCACCAACTACGTCAACGCGCTGGGCTGGGTCCGGGACAGCGACGACTACGACCGGTACTGGCGTGACGCGGAACAGCGGATCCACGTGATCGGCAAGGACGTCACCCGGTTCCACGCCGTCTACTGGCCCGCGATGCTGATGTCCGCCGGCCTGCCGCTGCCGACCGACGTGGTCGTGCACGGCCACGTGACGCTGTCGGGGCAGAAACTGAGCAAGTCGCTGGGCCACGTGATCGACCCGGTGGAGCTGATCGGCAGGTACAGCGCGGAAGCGACCCGGTTGTTCATGCTCGCCGAGTTCTCGCCTTGGGCCGACGTCGACTTCACCGACCAGCGGCTCGTCGCGCGGTACAACTCCGACCTCGCAAACGGCCTGGGCAACCTCGTCGAGCGGGTGGCGGGCATGACCCACCGGTACCGCGCCGGGATCGTGCCCGAAGCCGGACCGCGTGGAACGGCGAAACATTCGCTGCTGCACAACGCCGTCGCGGCCGCCGCAGCGTGCCGGACGGCGCTCGACCGGTTCGACTACCGCGAGGCGGTGGCCCGGATCTGGGACCTGGTGCGCGGGGCGAACCGGTACCTCGACCGGCTTGTGCCCTGGGAGCTGGCCGCCGCGGAAGAGCGCGGCGACGGCCACGCCGCCGAGACCCTGGACGGTGCTCTGCACGACCTCGTCGCGACCCTGCGCACGATCGCGCTGCTGCTGGGGCCGGTGCTTCCCGAGACCGCCGCGAAGGTGCTCGACGTCCTCGGCGTGCACGTCGCGGACACGAGGGAAGACGGTTTCAGCGCTCTCGACGGCTGGTCACCCGGCATCGCCGGGGCGAAGATCGCCCGCTCCCCGCACCTGTTCCCCCGTCTGGAGCTGACCTGGTGAACCGCCGAGGACTGCGGCTGCCGCAGGAGATCACGCCCGGAACCGCGGTGGGCATCTGGACACCGTCCGCGCCGGCGCCGTCGCTGTTCCCCCGTCGTTTCGAGCGGGCGCTGAAGGCACTCGAGGCCGAAGGTTTTCCCGTGGTGCTCGCCGATTCGGCGACCGGAAACGCCGGGATCGGGGCGGCCGCTCCGGCCGTGCTCGCCGCCGACCTGCACGCGCTGCTCGCCGAACCGCGGGTCGGGGCGGTGCTGTGCGCGACCGGCGGGTACACGTCGTCGGCCGTACTGGCGCGGATCGACTGGGCGCTGGTGCGGGAGGCGGCGATCCCGATCATCGGGTACAGCGACATCACCGCCGTGTTGTGGGCGGTGATGTCCCAGGCCGGGCTGGTCTCCTTCCACGGACCGATGCCGGTCTCCGAGTGGGGCGAGTGGGGCGGTCCATGGGCCTACACACTGGAGAACCTCCGCCGTGCGCTGCACCCCGGAGCCGAGCCCGTTCCGTTGCCCGAGCCCGGCTGCTGGACCGACGAAACCCTGTGGTGGGACAAGGAAGACACCCGACGCAGGAAGACCCGGACCGGCGGCTGGCGCTGCCTGGTGCCGGGCCAGGCCGAAGGATGGCTGCTCCCCGGCTGCGCGGCCACCGCGACGCACCTGTTCGGCACGCCCTACCTGCCCGACGTCGACGGTGCCCTGCTCTGCCTGGAGTTCGCGGGCATGGGACCGGACCAGGTGTGGGCGCACCTGGTGCAGTGGGCGGACAGCGGCCTGCTCGGCCGGGTCGCCGGGCTGGTCGTCGGCCGTCACGCCGGACCGAAACCCGCGGCCGGCGGCTCACTCGACTTCGACGCCGTCGTCCTCGACGTCGTCGGAGACCGCGGGTTCCCGGTGCTGGCCGACGTCGACTTCGGCCACACCGAACCCATGCTCACGCTCCCGGTCGGCTGCCACGCCCTGCTGGACGCGACGGCTCGTGAACTGACCCTGCTCGAACCCGCCACCACCCCCGCTACGAGGAGAACGCCATGACCGGCGCGCATTTCACCGACGACGACGACCAGCTCGTCGTCCACTTCGAGCAGAAGCTGTGTGTCCGCTGCGTGCTGCCGGAGAACTTCCCCGGCTCCGATTTCGACGCCGACGGCGTCTGCGAGTACTGCTGCACCGAGGTCGAGCGGGTGGACACCTCGCGCGGCGAAGTCGACCAAGCGCTCGCGGAAGGCCTCGCCAGGACGGCCGGGGTCGCCGACTACGACTGCGTGCTGCTCTTCAGCGGCGGCAAGGACAGCTCGCTCTCGCTGATCCAGCTGGTCGAGGAGCACGGCCTCCGGGTGCTCGCGATGACGCTGGACAACGGGTTCCTGTCGCAGGTCACCGCGGCGAACATGAGCGCGGTCCTCGACAGCGTCGGCGCCGACCACATCGTGGTGCGTCCGCAGAAGCGCGTCATGCACGGCGTCTACCGCAGCGCGCTGACCAGCTCGTTCGGTCCGGAGACGGTGAAGTACTCGACCGCGGCGTGCGGCTCGTGCATTGGGATGGTCTTCGCCGCGGGCATGCGTACCGCGGCCTCCTACGGCGTCCCGCTGCTGGCCGGTGGCTGGACTCCCGGGCAGCTCACGACGTCGGCCTTCGTGCCGGCGAGCTTCCTGCGCGAGGTCATCGACCGCAACCTCGACCCGGTGCGCGCGACGACCCCGGCGCTCAACGACGACCTCGACGCCTGGACCCGCGACTCGGGCGAGTTGCCGACCGGGCTGGTCAACCCGCTCTACGCGACCGGCTACACCGAAGCCGGGGCGTTGAAGATCCTCGAGAAGCACGGCTGGCACGCGCCGCGCGACACGGACTCGTGCTCGACGAACTGCCGGCTCAACGGGCTGCTGATCGTCGACCACATCAAGAAGTTCGGCTACCACCCCTACGTCTACGAGATGGCACACCACGTGCGCATCGGGGCGATGTCCCGCGACGAAGCCCTGTCGAAGCTGCGCAACGTCAACCTGAAGAGCTCGGCGGTCGGCGCTGTCGCCGTCGAACTCGGCATCCCTTCGCCGCTGCACGTCCGCTGACCCGTTCAACCAACCACCAGGAAAGGCCCTTCATGGTCACCGCAACCATCGCCGCTGCCGAGGCGCTCGACGGGCTCTCCGTCGCCGACATCGCCAAGCTGGACTTCTCCCGCGTCGTCGGGCTCACCAACGAACCGAACATGCCCTCCGGCGGCGGCGAGACCGTGCGCCGGGTGCTGCAGCTCGCACACCCGCGTCCGGGCCGGCCGGTGCTGGAGGTCGGCAGCAACACCGGGTACACGAGCATCGAGATGGCCAGCTGGCTCGACGCCCCGGTCACCGGCCTCGACTACAACCCGGTGTCCAACGCCTTTGCCACGCACAAGGCGCAGCGGACCGGGATCGACAACGTCACCTTCGTGCTGGGCGACGGCCAGGGGATGCCGTTCGAGGACAACACGTTCGACCTGGTCTTCTGCAGCAACGTCACCTCGTTCATGGCCGATCACGCCAAGGCGATCGACGAGTACTACCGCGTCCTGGCTCCCCTCGGGGTGCTCGCCGCGGTGCCGATCTACTACCGCTCCGCCCCGCCGGAGCCGCTGCGCTCGGCCGTCGAAGAGGCCATCGCCGCTCCCCTCAAGGTCACCGACAAGGACTACTGGGTGGACATGTTCTCCCGGGAGGGCGTCAGCCTGGTCGAGGACGAGCCGTACGAGTACGTTCGTCAGAGCGGCGAGCGGATCGCCGAGTACGTCGAGACCGTGACGCGCCAGCCCCACCTCGAACTCCAGCCCGCCGAGAAGGTCGCCGCGCTGCGCGAGCGGCTGGCGCACTTCTACGAGCTGTTCGACGAGAACCTGTCATACTGCGGCTACTCGATCATGCTGTTCCGCCCCGGGCACCCCAACCCCGAGCCCGTCCTGCACGCCACCCGGCCCGCGCGGACGACGTCGCTGTGACGGCCGCCGAAGTGCGCAGTCCGTTGCGTGCCTTGACGGACGACGACGTCCGGCCCAACCGGCTGCAGGACGTCGCTTGGCTCCGTGAGTACCTCGCGGCCGGGGCCCGGGCGGGGGAGCCGATCCTGCTCAGCCTCGGCGAGACCTGGGCGAGCACGCCCGAACCGCTGGCCGCGGCCTTACGACAGGTGCCGGATGGTTCCCACGGGTACCAGATCTCGATGTACGGGCTCCCGCAGCTGCGCAAGGTGCTCAAGGAGTATGTGGCCGACACCCAGCGGCTGCCCCGTACCGCGGCGTGGGAGCTGGCCGTGAGCTGGACGGGGACCCGCAGCGCGATGCGGGACTTCGCCACCACACTGGAGCGTGGCACGGTCCTCGCCGTCGCGCCGGCTTGGGACTACAGCGGCGTGTTCGAGCCGCTGGGCTTCCGGAGCGCCTACGTCCCGTTCGACCCGGCCGAGCGATCGGGACCGAGCCCCGAAGCCGCCCGTGCGGCCGCCGCCGCGGTCCCCGGCGATCTCGCGATGGTCGTCCTCAACGCCCAGCACAACCCGACCGGCGCGAACTGGTCGCCGGCGCTGGTCGAGACGCTGATCGAGATCGCCCTCGAACGTGGAGCGGCGATCCTCGTCGACGACGCCTACTTCGGCGTCTGCGAGACCGACCCCCGGCCGACGTCGGTGCTGGAGATCCTGCTGACGCGGCTGGCCGGGGAACACTCCCCGGTGCCGTGGCTGGGAGTGCGCTCGCTGGGAAAGCAGTTCCACTGCAACGGCTGGGCGCTGGGCGCGGTCATCGCCGAGCCCGGGCGGCTCGACGACCTGGTGAACGACATCCGGCCTCAGCACACCTTCAACTACGGCATCCATCTCCAGTGGGCGATGGCCCGGTGGCTGGCGGACCGCCCCGCGGTGGAGCAGTACCTGGTTCGCGAGCGCGCGGGGACCGCGGAGAAGCGTGCCGCCGTCCTGGGCTGGCTGCCGGCCGGGATCCGGGAGCGGGTGATCGCCGGTCCGGCGGCACCGTACGTGCTCTACCCGGTACTGGAGGGCACCGACGTCACCGCCTACCTGCGCCGGGCGGTGCTCGAATGCGGGGTCGTGCTTTCGGACGCGTGGCCGTTGGCGCGCGTCGGGCCGACGGCGTCCACGGGCTACGTGCGGATGTACCTCGGTCCGGCTCTGGACGAGCTCACGACGGCACGGGACCGCTTGGCCGCGGCGGGTCTGTGGCCGGAGGAGAGCCGGGGTGAGTGAGACCGCGGCGGCCTCGCCCGCGAAGGTCCGGTTCCGCGGCCACCGGGCCCTGCTCACCGCGCTGGTCGTGGACGGCGTCGGATCCGGGCTGTTCCTCCCGTTCGCGGTGCTGTACTTCCTCCACACCACGACGATTCCCCTCGCTTCGGTGGGCGCCGCCCTGACCGCGGGCAACCTGCTCGCGGTGCCGACCCCGCTGCTCGCGGGCCCGCTGATCGACCGGTTCGGCCCGCGAGCGCTCACCATCGCCGGGAACCTGCTCAGCGCCGTGGCCTTCGCCGGCTACCTGGTCGTCGGTTCGTCGTGGCAGCTGGCGGTGACGGCGCTGGTCGCCGGCGTCGGCCGGATCACGAGTTCGACCGCGCTGGTCTGCCTGATCAGGGTGCTGGCCGCGCCCGGCGAGCGGCCGCAGTGGTTCGCGGTGCAGAGCGTGGCGCGCAACGCGGGCTACGGGCTCGGCGGGATCGCGGGCGCGGTGGCCGTCTCGGCCGACGGCCCCTGGGCCTACCCGTTGCTCGCGGCGGTCAACGCGGCCAGCTACCTGATCGTCGCCGGCGTTCTCGCGTGGCGACGGTTCGACACCTCCGCCGGGGAACAGGCCCAGCCGGACCCGGATCCGGCCGGGAAGCCCGCCGGCTACCTCGAGGTACTCGGGGATCGGCGGCTGCTCGTCGTCGTCGGGGTCAACGTCCTGCTGGTCGTCTGCATGAGCGTTCTGTCGGTCCTGGTGACGGTCTACCTGGTCGACGTCCTCGGCCGGCCGGCCTGGGTGGGCGGCGCCCTGTTCACGCTGAACACGGTCATCGTGGTGCTAGGCCAAACCGCGGTCACGCGCCGGGTCGACGGCTTCCGGAAGCCACGGATCGTGCAGGGGGCCGCGGCCGCGTGGGCGGTCGCCTTCCTGTGCCTGTGGCTGCTGAATGCGGCGCCGGGCTGGGTCGTGCTGCCCGGAGCGACGCTGGCCGTCTGCGCCTGCACCCTCGCGGAGATGCTGTACGCGCCCACGATCAACGCCTTGGCCGTGGACGCCGCGCCCCGCACGGGGTCGGGCCGCTACCTGGCGGTCTACCAGTTGTCGTGGGGCCTGAGCACGGCGATCGCGCCCGGGCTGCTGATCTGGCTGCTCGCCCAGGGCGGGCAGTGGCCGTGGCCTGTGCTGCTGGTGCTGTGTGCCCTCGCCGCCGCGGCGATCGGCCTGCTGCTGAAGAACCGTTCTGTCACAAATTAGAAAGCATGAGGAAATGACGATCACGACCGAGCAGGCCGCTGCCTCGGAGTCCCGCCCGGCCGCCGCCGGGATCAGCGGACCGGTGCGGTCTCCCGACGAGTTCTCCCCGCTGCGGGAGGTCGTCGTCGGGCGGGCGCGCGGTGCGTTCATCCCGAGTCCGCGGGACATTTCGGCGTGGCTCGCCCTCTACAGCCATCTCGGCGCGGCACAGGTCGCGGAGATCCAGGGCGGCGCTCTGCCCGCGCAGGTCGTGGCGGATACCGAAGAGGACCTTGAGACGCTCGTCGGGACTCTGCGCGGCCTCGGCGTGGTCGTCCACCGTCCGGCCGAAGTCGACCACACGCGGCCGTTTTCCACTCCGCACTGGGAATCGCCTTCGGGGATGTACTCCTACTGCCCGCGCGACCTCACCCTGATCGTCGGCGACACGATCATCGAGACACCGAGCTCGGTGCGGGCGCGCTACCACGAACTCGACGGGCTGCGCGAGCTGTTCCAGCGGTACCTGCGCGCGGGTTCGCCGTGGATTTCGGCACCGAAGCCGCAATTGCGGGACGAGCTCTACGAAATCGGCGTCGACGGCCTGCCCGCGCTCGGCGAGCAGGAGCCCGCGTTCGAAGCGGCGAACGTGCTGCGGTGCGGCCTCGATCTGTTCTACCAGGTCAGTTCCAGCGGCAACGAGTTCGGCCGGATCTGGCTGGAGTCCGTGCTGGCTCCGCGCGGCTACCGCGTGCACCCGGTCCGCGACGTGTATCCCTTCACCCACCTCGACAGCACCATCTCACTGATCCGGCCGGGCCTGGTGCTGCTGAACCCGGAGCGGGTCACCGAGCACACCATCCCGAGCGCGCTGCGCGGGTGGGACCGTATCTGGTGTCCGGCCATGCGTGAGCTTCGTACGCACTCGACGGCCCACCCGCTGAGTTCCCCGTGGCTGGGGATGAACCTGCTGATGGTGAGCCCCGAACTGGCGATCGTCGATGCCGCTCAGCCCGACCTGATCGCCGCGTTGGAGCAGCGGGGAGTCGGCGTGTTGCCGCACACGCTGCGGCACGGCCAGGCGCTGGGTGGCGGGTTCCACTGCGTCACGCTGGACACCATCCGCGACGCTCCCTCCGGCGTGGACTATTTCGCGTGAGCCAGGAGGGACGTCTGCCGTCGCGGCGAGGTGCCCCAGAGGATTCTCGCCGGCGTTCGGTGACGGTGGCCGTCCTCCTTCTGGTGACGCTCATGGGTTTCGAGTCCATGGGTGTGGCCTCGGCGATGCCGACGCTGGTCACCGACCTCCACGGCACCGCGCTCTACGCTTGGCCGTTCCTCACGTTCCCGGCCGCCGGTGTGGTCGCGGTGGTGTGGTCGGGCCGGTGGTGCGACGGCGCCGGGCCGCGGCCGGCGTTGATCGCCGGGCCCCTGCTGTTCGTCGCGGGGCTGCTGCTCGCCGGGGCCGCCCGGTCGATGGCGGTCCTGCTCGCCGCGCGGGTCCTGCAGGGGCTGGCCGACGGGGTGCTGATCGTCCCGATCTACGTCGTGGTCGGGCTCCTCTATCCCGAACGGGACCGGCCGTCGATGTTCGGCGCGCTGTCCACGGCGTGGGTGGTGCCCTCACTCGTCGGACCGGCGCTGGCCGGCTGGTTCACCGAGCACCTGTCGTGGCGGTGGGTGTTCTTCGCGATCGTGCCGTTCGCCGTGCTGGGCTGGCTGATGCTCGTGCCGGTCCTGCGCACCCTGCCGCCGCACACAGCGCCGGTGTCCGCCTCCCGCCGGACGCCGCTTTGGGCGGCGCTCGCCGGCGCGGGAGCGCTCTTGCTGATCAGCTGGGCGGCCCAGCTCCGCTCGGCCGCGGCGTTCCTCCCGGCGGAGATCGGGCTCGTCGTGCTCACGGGATCGGTGCGCACCTTGCTGCCTCCCGGCGCCTTACGGGCCCGGCGCGGCCTCCCGGTCACCGTTCTCGCACGCGGGTTGCTGACCGGCACGTTCTTCGCCACGGAGGCGTTCGTCCCGCTGACGTTGAGCACGGTGCACGGCTACTCGGTGACGGCGTCCGGCCTGCCTCTCACCGTGGGCGCGCTCGGCTGGGCCGGGGCGTCGATGTGGCAGTCGCGCAGGTCCGGGATTCGCCGGGAAACGCTGGTGTGGCTCGGTTTCCTGCTCAGCTGCGCCGGTATCGGGAGCATGGCGCTCATCGCTCCGGCCTGGGGACCGGCGTGGCTGACGGCCGCGCTCTGGACGGTGGCCGGAGCCGGCACCGGATTGGCGACGAGCAGCCTCAGCGTGCTTACCCTGTCCGCCTCGACCGACGCCGACCGGGGCTTCAACTCCTCGGCAATCCAGGTCAGCGACATGCTCGGTTCGGTGCTGCTCGCGGGCTTGGGCGGGGCACTGGTCGCCAGGCTGGCGCCCCCGGCCGGCGTCGTCGTGCTGGACCTGCTCATGGCCGCCTTGGCCCTGGCCGGTGCCGCGATCACGGGAAACCGTTGCGAAACAGCGGCTTCCGTGAGTCTCGAGTAGACCTTCGCGGTCACCGTGGCAGGGCGGTGCCGGCGAGTCCACGGGCGTATCCCGGGCGGTAGGGTCGCGGGCGTGATCATTCCGGCTGGCGTATCCGGAGCCGCTTGAGGTGATCGGGATGCTGTTCGCCGACTTCGGCTATCCGGGGGAGATCGAAGGGCTGGTCGAGGGCCGCAGCCGCGCGTGCACTTCATGTCTTTGACAGTCGTGATCGCGCGACAGCGCAACGTACTACCTGGCCATTACGCGCTCCGGCGATGACGGCCTGATCGGCCCTTGCCGGATGGGACTGCCCCGAGTTCGGTTGGCTCGCGGGTCGAGTGGATCAGGCGGCGGTTGCGCCTGTTGATTGTCTTGAACTCGATCGGGGTGAGCTTGCCGAGGCGGGCCTGCCGACGCCGGCGGTGGTAAGTGCGTTCGATCCAGGTCACGATCGCCGAGCGAAGCTCTTCGCACGTCTGCCGGCGTTGCCGGTCCAGGACGTACTTCTGCAGCAGCGCGAAGAAGGACTCCATTGCGGAGTCGTCACCACACGCCCCGACCCGTCCCATCGATCCACGTAAACCGTCGCGGTGTGAAGTGTGCACGCGGCCCACTGTCGATGACGCTCTCACTCCGCGTCGACCGGTCGGGGCTGGGCGACCCGGAACACCGGCGAGCCTCGGCTGCCCGGTCCCACCCAGTCCGGCTCACCCGCCAGCGACACCAGGAAACGCTGTCCATCGAGGACGACCTGCGTCAACGGCGACCGACGCCCCGGCACTTCGAGGGTCACCACGTAGGCCGGACTGAGCCCGTGCCTGGTCAGCCACCACCCCAGCGGTTGCAGCCGCTGACAGTGCCAGGGCGTCTCGCGGTATCGAGTGCGGTGTAGTCGACCGGGCCGATGATTCCCCTCGACGATCCGGTGCCGGCGAAAGCTGGGCATAGCGCGACCTCTCCGCCCTGGCGTGACCAGGAAGAGCGTGTCAGCGGATTGCGGCCGACGGTCGGCCGTCGTCGCGCCACGCGGTGCGGTATCGCCCGGGAGTCACACCGTGGGACCGGGCGAAAGCCCTGCTGAAGGCGGGGACCGACTGATAGCCGACCCCATCGGCTACGGACTCGACAGGGTCCCGGGTCTCGCGTAGGCGGACCGCGGCCAAGTCCATACGCCACTGCGTCAGGTAGGCGGCGGGGCTCTGCCCGGTGGCTGCCGGGAACCGACGCGACAGGGTCGCTCGGGAGACGCCGAGCGCGGAGGCCAGCGTCGTCGTGGTCCACGGCCGTGCGGGCTCGGCGTGCAGGTGTTCCATCGCACTGTGCACGAGCGGGTCGCCGAGCACGCCGAGCCAGGTGCCACGATGTCCGGACTGGGTGGGCAGCCAGGCCCGCACGAGTTGGACGAGCAGGACGTCGACCAAGCTATTCAGCACCGCCCGTCCCGCCAGCCGTGGGTGGCTCAACTCTCGCCCGAGCATCCGGACGGTGTCGTCGAAACCGGCCTCGCCCTGGTCCCCGCGGATGTGCACCACCTCCGGCAGTGTGCCGAGGATCTGGGTGTGCACGGTGTGGTCGCAGTCGTAGCCGATGTTCAGGATGCGGGTGCGGGTGGGCTGCGACCCGAGGCGGATCACCTCGCCCGTCTCGAACGCCCGAGCCACCACCGCCGGATCGGCTACCGGGGTGGTCATGCCCGGCGCGCTGCCGAGCACGTGCGACCGCCCGCTCGGCATGAGCACTACGTCTCCCGCCGCCAGCTCCAGCCACTGTGGTGACGAGCCGTCGAGACCGAGCCACGCGCTGCCGGCGGTGACCACGTGCAGGGCCGCCGTCGTGCAGCCTGCCACCGGGATCGACCAACTCCCGCCCGCCTCCACGCAGGCGCCGACCGTGCCCCGCACGCCGGAGATCTCCAGCACATCCGCAACGAGATCCATGCAGCCATGCTAGATGACGCAAACGAGCAAGAAAGTGAGTATTTCAAGCCTCGACTGCTCACGAGCTGCTCCATACGGTGAATTCATGACAACCGACACCATGCGGGCGCTCGTCGCGACCGGCTACGGCGATCCCGAGCAGCTCAGGATCGCCGAACTGCCGGTCCCACGCCCCGGCCCCGGCCAGATCCTGGTGAAGATCGCCGCCTCGACGATCAACCCCACCGACCTGCGCGTCATCGCCGGCGGCTTCCGCGACCTGGTCGAGCTGCAGTTCCCCTACACACTCGGCAACGAGTTCGCGGGCACCGTCACCGAAGCCGGCCCGGGCGTCACCCGCTTCCGTGTGGGCGATGAGATCTTCGGCCTGGCCCTGCCTCGCCAGCTACGCCTCGCCGCCGACCCGGTACGACCGTCGCTGAGCACCGGAGCCCTCGCCGACTACGCGGTCTTCGAAGCGGACACCTCCGCGCTGGACCACCGTCCGGCCGCCCTCGGCGCGGAGCAGGCCGCGTCCCTGCTGATCGCGGGCGGCACCACGCTGGCCCTCATGGACACCGCGAAGATCCGCCCCGGCGAGTCCGTCCTCGTGATCGGCGCCACCGGCGCGGTCGGCCTGACCCTGATCCCCAGCCTGGCCACCGCCGGCGCCGAGATCACGGTGACCGCTCGCACCACCGAGGCCGCCGACCTGCTGCACAGCCTCGGTGCCCACCACGCGGTCGGCTACGACGCCTACCCGACCGGCGTCGACGTCGTCCTCAACCTCGCACTCTTCGCCGACGGCCTGCCCGCAGCGGCACGCAGCCTGCGCCCCGGCGGCCGGCTGATCTCGATCATCTTCCCGCCACCGGAGCCCCAGCAGCTGGAACGCGACGACGTGGAGCTGGCCTTCGTGATGCAGACGGGCGACGAGACCAACGGTGCGCGGGCCGTCGCCGAAGCCGCGATCGCGGGCCGGCTCTCGACGCCGATCGCCCGCCGGTACCCACTCGACCACGGCGTCGAAGCGGCAGTCCACTATGCCCGTCAGCACCCGCTCGGCAAGGTCGTCGTGACCGTCTGAGCAGCGAAACCGTCCCGGCCACCGCAGCCGCGCCCAGTCGTATTCGCGCGGCCCGTGCGCACCGGCACCGACCGGCAACCGCCGTCACGACCGGGCCGGCAGGTCCGCGATCAGCTCGTCCGCCCGGGCCTCGGTGCCCTCGGTGGTGGTCAGGGTGTCGTTGACCTCGGTGGCCGGCACATACGCGGCATCCTGATCCTCCAGCCACACCCGCAGGTACCCGACCTGCCCATACATTTCGTCGGCGGTGATCCACGCGAACGGCACTTCTGCGGCGAACGCCTCCGCCGGCATCGCCATACCTTGGCGCGGCTTCGTCTCGAACTCGGTCCGTCGGGGATCCCGGCCCGCCGGCCCCATTCCTGGTCGATCAACGCATGCCCACGATCGGACGCGCAGGCCAGGAACGTGCCGATCTGGCAGTTTTCGATCCGGCCCGCGGTCCCGGAGTACTGCCGCTGCACTCCGGCCGATCGCACACCTTTCCTCGGGGGCCGGTGTCGTCCACGATCAGCACCCCACCCGGCTCACCGACCATCAACACACGGCCCACGACCGCCGGCCCGAGCTGGTCCCTAGCACTGTTGGCCGCCCCAGACACTGCCAGTACTCCTTTACACAGGGCGGTGTTCGAGGCTGCGATGGGGACGAGCGAGAGGTTCAACCCCCGCCTCCGCTTAAGGTGCCGCCGACACCGGCTCGCGCTCGGTGGGCCTGAGGAGATTCGGATTCGCGACGACGCGGCCGGGAGATGCCGACACCGATGAAGAAAATGGTGCCGGCCAGGCACAGCCAGGAAAAAACGTCTCCGATGACGCGGTAAGCCGTGGTGGTGCTGCGAGTCGGTACATCAGTCAGCCAAAGGCTACGCTCGACCGTGGTGTCCTGTATGGACAGCGAATGTCCGTTGTGGTCGAAGGCTTCGGACCCGCCGTCGAAGTCTTGGCGGACCAATGAGTAACCGTTTTCGACGGCCCGCAGACCTGACATCTCGGTGTGCACGCGACCCATCTCTGGCCAGTCACCTCCCGGTACCAGCATGATATCAGCGTCGACGTGCATCATGGCGGGGAAGTCGGCGTCGTAGCAGATCACGTTGGCGACGCGGCCGTATGGGGTATTCACGACCGGAACCGCGCCGTCACCAGGTGTGTAGCTCTCCAGGCCAGGAACGGGGTGGGCCTTCTGGTAGGTCCACAGTAGATTGCCGTCTGGTCCGATCAGGTGCGTTTCGTCGCGGTCGCGGGACGGGTCGGGCAGGTGGACGTTGTCGGCGACGTCGAGCCAGATGTGTTCCTGCCTTGCGACGTCCTGGGCTCGTGCGACGAACGTGGCTTCGCCCGCAGCCGAGATGCGCGCCGCGTTTTCGGACCAGACGACGATCTTTGCGCCAGCCCGGGCCGCGCTCCGGGTGTCAGCAAACAGACCGTCGATCACCGCGGTGGACTCCGCTCGCACTGTGTCCGGGTCGAATCGTGGGATGGCGGCCTGCCCGAGCCGCCCTACGGTCGCCGCGTCGACACGAGGCTCGCCGAGTGCCGTCATCTCGATGCCGAGCAGGGCCATTCCGGGGTTGATGCCGGCGACGCGGACGGTTTGCGCGGTGTCCACCGGGAACCAGGCCAGCCGCGCGCCACCAGCGACCGCCACGACGGCGACCACGAGCGCATAGGCGCCCACCGTCCGCGCGGTGCGCCGGGCCGGTGGATGCGCCCACGCCCAGTTCGCCACGGTGGCGAACGCGCCGATGAGGAATCCGATGCCGTACGGACCCACCACGGAGATCACCTGCAACAGTGCCAGGTTGCCGTCCTGTGTGGTGGCGAGCAGGCCGTAGGCCGTGCCGAACGGGCTGAACGTGCCCAGCAGGAACTCACACGCCGCCAGCGCCATCGGGAACAGCAACACCTCGCCGGCCGTACCCAGCCGTGGCACGAGCAGTCGATCTGCCACGTAGGGCAAGGCGAGCACGGTGCCGAAAGCCAGGCCACCCAGTACGGTCAGCCCGGCCAGCGGCACAGCCATCTGCCACATCCAGAACACCGCCGCTCCCACGGAGACCAGCCATACCAGGACCAGCCCGGCAAGACGACGGCTGGTGCGGGTGAAGCGCAACAGGAACACCGCGAACAGTCAGGCGGCCAACGGAATGTCCCAGCGTCCGCCCACGGCAAGCAATGACGTGGCCGCCCCGATGGCCGGCCACAGCCAGCGTCGCCGATCGTTCGTGCCCTGGTTCATCGAAGTCTCCGGAACGATCAAGTAGTCGAACATCCGGCTCAATGCTTGCCGGCTGGCCCGACAGGAGAAGCGGCCCGGACGGCCCGCGGTACGACAATGCCCTTCTCGATCAGGCTGATCGCGGTGTCGACAAGGGACTCCCGCGCCGGTCGCATCGCCCAGCCCAGCTCACGTTGCGCTTTCGCCGCGCTGACGCGCTCCCGTCGGCCCAGAAAGTACGGGAGGGGACGCAGCGACCGGTCGAACCTCGCCATCAGCCCCACCACGCAACTCGGGATCGTGTGCGTGGGAACACGAAAGCCGCGGTCGTTGAACTCGGCGGCGAGGATGCCCGCCGCATCACGCATCCATACCTCCTCGCCGGCGAGGATGTACCGGTTGCCCGCGGCCGAGGGGACCTCCAGCGCCAGCCGGTGCCCGACGGCCAGGTCCCGGACATCAACAATCGCCATCGCCATCTTGGGCGATGCCGGTACGTCCCTCGTCAGCAGGCGGCGCACCACCTCCACCGACGTCCGAGCCGACGTCGCGCCCACCGGCCCGAGTGCCCAGCCGGGGTGGACAGCGACCAGTTCGAACTGTTGTGCCGCGGGCAGTTCCGCCACGAAATCCCACGCGGCTCGCTCGGCGAGCGTCTTGCTCTTCGCATACGGCGGGCTGGCCTCCACAACCGACCAGTCCGCTTCGGTACGCACCGTGGGATCACGACGGTCGCGACCGGCCGTGATGGCCGCGATCGACGACGTCAGCACGACTCGTTTCACCGTGCCACTGGCCGCAGCCGCGCGCAGCACCCGCAGGGTGCCGTCGACCGCAGGTCCGATCAGTTCCCCCTCATCGTCCGGGAGGGTTGCCGGGAACGGGGATGCGACGTGCAACACGTGGTCGCACCCCCTGACGGCCTCGGCCCAGCCATCATCCGAGCCCAGATCCGCCCGGACGACCTCGACCTGGCCGGGCAGGGCCGCGGTGGCAGTCGTGCGCGCCGTCGCCCGCACCACGTATCCGTGATCGAGCAGTTCCTGGATGACGTGACCGGCGATGAAGCCGGTGCCGCCGGTCACGAGCACTCGTTCGGGCATCTCGACGCTCCGGGGTCAGGTGACGAGCAGGATGTATGCAGAGTATACATCTGCGGGTGTCAACGGCAACCTGGTCGCGTACCATCACGTCGTGCCCGAAGCCCGGACCAGCTATCACCACGGCGCCCTCCGCGAGACCCTGCTGGACGTGTGTCTCGGCCTCGTCGAGACCGAGGGGATCGGTGCGGTGAGCCTGCGCCGCGTGGCGCGCGATGCGGGAGTCAGCCCCAGAGCTCCCTACAACCACTTCCCGGACCGGGCCAGCCTGCTGGCCGCACTGTCCGGCCGCGGCTTCGCGGAGGTTGCGCGACTGCTGGAAGCCGCCGCCGCCGCAGCGGACACACCGGTGGCGGCACTGGTCGCACTCGTGCGCGCGTATGTCGACTTCGCCCGGGACAGGCCCGCCTACTTCCGCCTCATGTTCCGACCGGAACTGTCCGAGTCGGTCAACGTTCCCGCCGGACACGAAGCCCGCGATGCCGGGTTCAAGATCGTCAACGATGTCGTCGGACGCTGCGTCGACGGCGGACTGATCGCCGAGACACAGCCCGAGGTGCTCACCGTCGCCCTGTGGGGACTCGGGCACGGCCTGGCGTCACTGTGGACGGACGGAGAGCTGACCAAGCAAGCCGCCGACTTGGACCGCACCGCCGACACCCTCGTCGACCAAACTCTGGCACTACTGGAGCGACTGCTGAGCACGGGGCAACGCCCCAGTCCCGGCACGTGATCATGACGGACTGACCCCCAGGCCCCAGAACGGTGCTCACGGAGGCGCTCGAGGAAGTCTCCCGGGGCGTGGCGCCGGACGTACCTTCGATTACTACGGGCAGCGTCCCGATTCGGCCCGCTTGCCCCAAGGGGAAAGCCCGCGGAGCCGCCGGTGAACGTTCGTGGTGGAAGCCGCCCACCACCTGGCAGCCTGGTCGGCTGCGCCGGTTTCCGCGCCGATCACGAAGTCGTCGGGGCGTTCGCGGTGCGGCGTCCTGAGACGGAAGGCTCACGAGGCGGTACCTGCGCATTGTCGCGCTCCGTACTTGGAGATCTCCCCACCCCGGCGGGGCGCTGCGCACGAGCCGGCCGCAACGTCGAACCACACGCGGGGTCAGACCCGAACACTGGGGCCGCCCGGCGCCGGCACCTGTCGGGTCAACCCGATGCCCTCGAACAGGCCCACCGACCGGCGGCCTGCCGACCGGCCCGGGTGGCCGGCGCCTGGGCCGGTCTGATCGACCGGTCCTTCAACGAGTCGTCGGCCTCCGCAACGGTGCAGGCCGGCGGGCGTGCCGGCGCCGCGGACCCAGTGCGTCCGTCCACCCTCGGAGAGGTCAGGCCCCCTGAGCGCACCGGGCGATCAGCTCGTCCAGCGCCTCCGCCGGGGAGCTCGTCGACGCGAGTTCGGCCGCTACTGCCTTGGCGGCCGTCCGGTAGGCGGGGTCGTCCAGGACGCGGCGGGCGGCGGTACCGGCGTCGGCCGGGTTTTCGATGGCCACGGCGGCGCCGGCGGCCGCGGTGAGGGCGGCGTTCTGCGGCTGGTCGGCGATGTACGGGCGGAGCACCAGGGGGATGCCCTGCGACAGCGCGGAGAGCAGGGTGCCCGTACCACCCGCCGAAACGACGAGATCGACCTCGGGCAGCAGCTTCGACAGCGGGACGAAGCCGACCGTCCGCACGCGGTCGTGGTCGAGGTCGGCGGGCAGCAGGTCCGCGCCCTCCGTCACGATCACGTCACAGCCGGCCCCTATGACGGCGGACACCATGGCCGCCAGTTCGTCCTTGGCCTCCGGGACCGTGACCGTGACGGTCGTCCCCAACGTGACCAGCACGCGCGGGCGGTCCGATGCGAAGGCGGGCGGCGTGTACGCCGATCCCCCGTGCTCGTTGGCGACGGGCCGGACCCTGATTCGGTCGGCGTCTGGCCTGCGACCCTGGCCCAGCAGCACGTCCGGGTAGGAGTCCAGCAGCGCAATCCGCGGGGCCGGGGTCAGCGAGCGGGCCTCGTAGTTCGCCAGCGATCGCTGTTTCAATCCCCCTGCGAACTCTTCGGGCAGCGGGGCGCCGACCGTGTTCTCGGCCCAGGGCACGCCCAGGATGGTTGCCACCAGCGGGCCCAGGAAATCGACTTCCTCGCACACGATCAGGTCCGGGGCGAAGCCGCGCGCCTGCGCCAGCGCCTCGTCGAGGCCGAAATCGATGCGCACGCTGGCGAAGTACTCGATGGTGGAGGGACCGGGGTAGGCCGGGTGGGCCCCGGTGCGGCGCAGGGCCTCATCGACCATCGCCGACTGGTTCGGGCCGGCGGCGAGGACCGTCAGCGGCGCGACCTGGTCGGTCACGTCCTTCGCCGAGAGGACAGCCACCTCGTGCCCGGCAGCGACGGCCGCGTCGGCGATCGGCAGCAGCGGCAGCAGATGACCCGTCATGGGATTTCCGCTGAAAAGAATACGCACTGGAATCTCCTCATACAGTGACCGGTCCAGCGCGTCCAGCTGCTTTCCGTACGCGGCCGCCCGGAATCGACCTTGTCTCGGCGGCACCGCGTCAGGACGAGGCGGGCCCGATGTCAGAGCTGATGTAGGTGTCCTTCTTGCCGCCCGTCGGCCTGTCCGCGCTCCGTGATGGTCCGTTTCCGCGTCAACGGGGGCGTACACGGTCCGCCGGCCATGCCCATCAGGCTGATGGTCGCCGCGCCCGCCACGATCAAACTGCCGCGATCCATGTACTCGCTACCCCGATAGCGATACTTCCGCAAAGCGGTTTCCGCACCGAGGGTGCGAACAGGCAGGATAACTGCCCATTGCCCCCAAGGGTCGTGAGATGCGGAACCAGCGCCCTGCTCCGCGGGTGATGTCTCCGGGAGCCGTCAGGCAGCGGTCAGCTCGGACGCGCTGACCGCTGCCAAAACCGCGAAGATAGACAAACGCCGCTCGGCAAAACGTGCACAGGCGCGTGCCTGTCGTTGTCCCGTCAACCGGCAATGCCCGGAATGCCGACGTACTGACGGCAGCGCGCGCTGCCGGGCGGAATCGTCCGGCTGGGACATGGCCGCGAGGTGTCGATGGAGGGTTGGGGACGCCGGGTGGCGAGAATCCTCCATCGACGGACACCGAGAGCTCCTGCCGTGACGCGACCTTGACGGCGGAACCGTCGCCGGAGCTTCAGCGGACGAACCGCAGCGGCCGGCCGACCTCACGGAGCCGAGAACTTCCTCAGGGATTCGGTTCGTCGTGTTCTCTCCGCGACGCGAGACCGGGACGCTTCAGCCGTCCAGGACCGCGGGCCGATCATCAAAGCATCGCCGAGCGAGCTGCGGTACCGCCAGCGAAGGCGGGCCGCGATCACCGACGGCACCCCTGCGTAGCGAAATCGTTCGTATCGCATGGGCTCGGCGAAATAACGGTTTCCGGACTCGGAGAAACGTCGCCTTTTCGCACAGGATCGCACCGGGTTTCTCAGGCCTGGTCGTCCGCCAAGCGGATGATCGCCTTTCCGGTGTTCGCGCCGGTCAGCATGCCGGTAAACGCTGCGGGAACGGCCTCGATTTCTTGGCTGACCGTCTCTCGGTACGCAAGTTGGCCGTTCTCCAGCCACGCTCCCACCCGGGAATCGAAATCCTTTCGAAGATCCTCGTGGTCGAATGCGATGAACCCCTGCATGCGGAGCCGTTTGGTCACGATCTTGAACGCGTTTACCGGCACCGCGCGATGCTCGGACGCGTTGTAGGCCGAGATGGTTCCGCACAGCGCCACCCGCCCGAAGTCATTGAGGACTTCGACTGCCGCGGCCAGGTGATCCGACCCCACGTTGTCGAAGAAGATGTCCAGTCCTTCGGGAAACGCGCTCTGCAACTGCTGGAGTACGGGACCATCCTTGTAGTTGAACGCCGCGTCGTATCCCAGCTCGTCGACGAGGTATTTCGTCTTTTCGACGCTCCCCGCGCTTCCGACAACTCGTTTGGCGCCGGCGAGCGCGGCGAACTGCCCCGCCATGCTGCCTACGGCACCTGCCGCGCCGGACACGAAGACAGAGGCGCCCACGCTGACAACGTCCGCTCACGCCGCTTATCGGAAGCTAGCCAAGCTCTCCCGGCATCCCAGCCAGTCCGAGTTCGCCTGCCCGCACCCCGCCCTGGAACCGCGAGCTGGCTTCGAGCACGGCCATCAGGTCGGCGACCCGCCGCCGATACGTGCGCAGCGAGGTGCCGAGGCTCCGTGCGGCTGCCTCGTCGGTATTGCCCGCGCAGAGCGCCCGCAGGACCATTCTTGCCTCGGGAGCGAGTTCGGGTATGTCGCCGCGCAGGTAGACGTCGAGTTCGGTGGCTGTGTCCCAGGCCGCGGTGAACAGCGAACGAATCCCGCTCACCAGGATCGGGGAGGCTGTCACTGTGTATTCCCGGCCGAGCGGTGACGGCTCTCCGGCCACGATGGCCACCCGCCGGTCCATGATGATCGTCTCGTGCGGGAGCGACGCAGAACTGATCCGCATCCGGGTGCCTCCGGCGTCGAGCCGCCGCATCAGGGCACGCTGCGCCTCGGCGGCGAGCGCCAGCGGGCTCAGCAACTTGCGCACCGCGACGGTTCGCTTGCCGGGCGCCAGGACCCTGCGGGCGAGTGCCGATCGCAGCCCTGGCTGTGACCAGGAATCCAGGTCGCCGGCCACGAGCACGAACTCCTCCCGCACCGCGTCGAACAGATCCCCCGCCCTGGCCACGAGTTCCGCGTCGCCACGCACCGTGCTGGTCTGTGTATCGGTCACGTCTCCAGTGTGACAGGCGCTGCCGAGGAGGCCGTGTGGCAGGAAATGGCCAGTTCCTGGCCGTGGCCGCCGGACCGGGAAAGGCTTGTAGGTGCCACCTTGAAAGGACTTCAGATGTACCTCGTCATCGGAGCGACAGGCAACGTCGGCGGCTCGGTCGCACGACAGCTGTTCCACCAGGGCGCCGACGTGCGGGCACTCGTGCGAGATCCCGCCAAAGCCGACCTGCCGGCGGGCGTCGAACTCGCCGTCGGCAATCTTGACGACCGCGACAGCGTGTCGAAAGCGGTTCAGGGCGTCGATGCCATTTTTCTGATGCACGGTGCCGGCGGGACCGAGCAGACCAAGACGATGATCGCCGCCGCGCAGGACGCCGGTGCGCCGAGGATCGTCATGCTGTCCTCCGCCGGCGCGCGTCTCCTGCCGCTGGACGGTCCCATGCCGACCGCGCTCGCGGCTCGTGAACAGCTGCTGCGCGAGTCCGGTCTCGGGGTGACCTACCTCCGGCCCAGCGCGTTCGCGTCCAACACCCTCGGGTGGCGCGACGCGATCCGAGCGGGCAAAGTCGTCGACCCGACCGGTGACGGCCAGCTTGCCGTGACCGACCCGGACGACATCGCGCGCGTCGCCGTAGCCGCGCTCACCGAAGAGGGCCACGTCGGCAAGGGCTATCTGCTCACCGGCCCGGAGGCCCTGACCTCACGTCAGCAGGTCGAGATCATCGCCGACGTGATCGGGCGGCCGATCGACTTCGAGGACGTCACTCCGCACGAATTCGCCACGGCCGCCATCGAGCAGGGAACCCCGCCCGAGCACGCGCACCTCATGGAACGCCTGCACGAGGTGTTCCGCGCCCGCCGCCAGGTGACCATCACCGACGACGTCCAGAACATCACCGGAACCGCACCGAACAGCTTCCGCGACTGGTGCGAGCATCACGCGGACGCCTTTCGCTAGTCGGGACGCCGGCACCGCCACGGGCCACGTTCTGGACTCTGCCTCGTCTGATGGCGTGATCCCCGTGGACAAGGTGACCAGACAACCTCGGGCAGCGCCGTTGGCGGGCGTGGACCGGCAGTCCGGCGCGCCCGACACGTCTTCCCGAACGAGGGCGCGGCAAGCGCTCAACAGTCTCACCGAGACCGCCGCCACCGAAATGATCGACTAGTGGAAAGTGGCGGCGAGTCCCGGCCTCGGTGAGTGATGAGTGCTGTCGGAGGGGCGGGTGAGGCTGCATCAACCGCCCGAGATTCCCAGTGCGGCGAGCTTGTCCTGGTGCTTCGCGAACCAGGCGGCCTCTTGACCGGCAGGGGGGAAGAGGAGCCCGAGTTCCATCGCGGCGAGGGGGTCGGTCTCTTGGATGGCGAGGAGGACTTCGGTTTCGGGGGCGCCGGTGATCTCGACCCACATCGCTGAGAGCTGCCGGAGCATGGTCTGCCGCACCTCGATGTCACGGCCCTCGCGGATGTTGCCGATGATGAGTGACAGGCGTGAGGGCTTGCCGGCGCTGAACACCCGACCGGCCGGGAGGTCGGTGAAGACCACGTTGACGAACAGCGCGGGAGCGCCGGTGTTGCTCGTGTGGATGCGGGTGATTTCGTCGACGATCTGCTGGCGCTGCTCGTCGGAAAGCAGATTGTCGGGGCTGAAGACCTGATAGACGGGCATAGCCGGTTCCTCTGTGGTGGTCGGGGTCGGGTGGGGGCACGCCGGTCGACGTCGTCCGGCGCTGGTGCGGGCCCTCGACGAGTCGCCGCGAGCCGAGCCGGGGTTGGTCATCCGTGTTGGCTGACGCTGCATGCTCGAGGGGAGGGCGATGTGCCGACGGCACTTGGTCCCGGAACGGGGAGCGGCTGCCGGCGGCGACAGGTGGAACGTATCATGGTTCTATGATGGAACGCACTGATCCGGCAGGTCTTCAGGGGTTGTGGCACTGTTGCGGCGGTGATCGCTCCGTCTCCGTCGGCATCGGCGCGAGTATCGGGGCGCAGGCACTCCATCCGGCGGGAGCTCGATCAGCTTCTCGTTGATGCGGATGGCAAGTGCGTCGCGCACGGCATGATGACGTGCCTGATCTCGGCCGTCTGATCCGTGACCGACCTTGAGAGAATTGATGAAGCGCACCGACACCTCAGCGTGGCCCTGCACGATCGCTCGCGCCACGACCGTCTTCGGCGACCACTGGAACGTCCTGCTGCTCCGTGAGGCTTTCTACGGTGTCCGCCGCTTCGAGGACTTCCAGCGGTCCCTCGGTATCGGGCGCGGCATCCTCACTGAGCGGCTAAGCGGCCTCGTCCACGACGGTCTGCTCGTCAAGGTCGAGTACCAGGACAAGCCCGTCCGTCATGAGTACCGGCTCACCGGCAAGGGACGAGACGCCTTCCCGGTGCTGATGTCGATGGCGGTCTGGGCCGATCGCCACATGGTCGGCCCGGAAGGCACCCCGGTGATCTTCGAGCACAAGACCTGCGGCTATGACCTCCACATCGAGGTCGCCTGCTCTCACTGCGGAGATCCGGTCGATCTGCGCGAGACAGGGGTTCGGTGGGGTCCCGGGCACCCGTCTCACCGGCAGGACGATGATCGCCAGGCTTAAGCGATGTTCTGATGTTGGCCTTTCATTCTTTGGTTTCGCGCTGACTCACGTTCGAGACCATCTCGACGAGGGTGTCGACGAGCTCTTCCGCCTTGACGCCCCACTTCGGGTCGGCGAGCTGGTTGCTGACCTCCATGCCGGTGATCCCGTTCACGCTGCCGATGAGCAGGGCACCGTATCGGCGGGCGTTCTGCTCGCCGACCAGGTCGGCGACGATCATCAGGAACTCGTCCTGGCTGCGCTGGGCGGCACGGGCCATGGCGGTCGGGTCGCCGGCCGGATTGCTGAACATCAGCCGGTAAAGGTGAGGCTGACGGCGGCCGAGCTCGAGGAATGCGGTGACGACGCCCCCAAGTTTGTCGGCGGAGGAAATCCCGGTATTCGCGCGTAGCGCCGCCGACTGGTCCGCGAGCCGTTCCCATGCTCGTGTCCCGATCTCGATGAGCAGGCTCTCCTTGTCGGGGAAATGGGTGTAAGGCGCACCGCGGGTCACCCCGGCACGTGCCCCGACCGCCCGGAGCGTCACGGCGCCGAGACCACCGAGATCGAGCAGTTCGGCCGCCGCGTCGATCAAGGCTCGGCGAGTGGCGGCAGCGGATTCGGCACGACTGATCACGCGGCCATGCTACCGCAGCTCCGATGACAACGTCATCCCATTCACTTGACAACGTCACGCGAAGTCGCGATGCTGATTGCATGACAACGTCATCCGAAATTCGAGAGCTTGTGGTCGTGACCGGTGCGTCGACCGGGATGGGTGCGGCCACCGCGCGCGAACTTGCTCGCCGTGGCTTTCACGTCCTGGCTGGGGTCCGGCGTGAGAGCGACGGTGCGGCGCTGCGCGCCGCGGCCGTCGAGCCGGTGATCCTCGACATCACCAACCCGGAGCACGTCGCGGCATTGGTGGCACGCATCGACGGCGACCCGCAACGGCGTACGTTGCGGGCGCTGGTCAACAACGCCGGCGTCCCCGGCGCCGGCCCGGTCGAAGTCACGCCGCTCGACGAGTGGCGGCGCATCTTCGAGGTGAACCTGTTCGGCCACGTCGCCGTGACTCAGGCTCTGCTTCCCGCGCTGGTGCGCAGCAAGGGCCGCGTCGTCAACATCAGCTCGGTGAACGGCAAGCTCTCCATGGCCGGCTACGGCCCCTACGCGAGCAGCAAGCACGCGATGGAAGCCCTGAGCGACGCACTGCGCAACGAATTGGCTCCTCACGGCGTGCAGGTGGTCGTGGTCGAACCGGGCGGTGTCAAGACCGAGATGGCCGGCCACGGCCTGGCCGGACTGAGCCGGCTCAGCGCCGGCATGACACCGGAGCAGGATGCCCGTTACGGCACTCTGGTGCAGGCGTTGCCCTCCCACGTTGCCGCGTTCACCAAGGCCGGCGTGACCTCCGACGTCGCGGCCAAGACGATCGTCAAGGCCGTGACCGACCGCAGGCCCCGCACCCGCTATGTCATCGGCGCTGTGGCCGGGCTACTCATCCGTGCCTCTCGCTTCCTCCCTGACCGGCTGCTCGACCGGATGACGACCTCCGACCTGCGCAAGCACTACCCGGCTGAGAAGCACAACCGAACCGCTGCGGCGCACCACGCCTGATCGGCGACCCGCGCCGCCGCCCGATATTCCGAACCGCAGGATCCGGGCGGCGGTCCTGACAGTCGATGCCAGGCATCGACTGTCAGGACCCGGCAAGAGGGTGCGCACCAAACAATCCTCTCAGCTGGTTCAGCGACGGCGTTGCATTGTCGGAGAAGCGTTTTCGAGGTGTCCGCCAGCCGCGGCAAGGTCTGCTCGGCCCGCGCGGTACCGGGGCCAGTTCGACGGTTCTGGCGGTATTTCGTGATCATCGCGTCCCGCGTGGCGGCGGGCCGGGCGAGAGGCGACAAACCGAGATCGCGTGAGGCAAGAAAGTCCGAGTCAAGAAGATCTCCGACCGGGCACCGCCGCCAGCAGCCGGCGCGTGTAGTCGTGAACGGGACGCTCGAGCACCTCGGAGACCGGCCCCTGCTCGATCACGCGGCCTTGGAGCATGACCGCGACGTGGCTCGCGACATACCGGACGACCGCGAGGTTGTGGGAGATGAAGAGCAGCGACAGCCCGAGTTCGCGCTGGGTCTGACGGACGAGGTTGAGCACCGCGCCCTGCACCGAGACGTCGAGCGCCGAGGTGATCTCGTCGGCGATGAGGACCTCGGGCAGGCCGGCCAGGGCCCGCGCCAGCGCGACCCGCTGACGCTGCCCGCCCGACAGCTCGCTGGGCAGGCTGTCCGCGCAGGCGGGGTCGAGGTGCACGAGCTCGAGCAGCCGGGTGACCTCGGCCGCGCGAGCCGCCCGGGTCAGCCGGTGCGGGATCGCCTCGGTGACGCTGTGCCCGATCGTCATGCGCGGGTCGAGCGACGAGTACGGATCCTGGAAGACCAGCTGCAGCGGACGGCGGCGGCCGCGGCGCGGGAGCTCGGCGCCGTCGAGCAGGATCCGGCCGCCGCTCAGCGGGACCAGCCCGACGGCCGCCCTGGCCAGCGTGGACTTTCCCGAGCCGGATTCTCCCACCAGCCCGACGACCTGGCCGTCGGGCACGGTGAGGCTCACCCGGTCCAGGACTTTTGCGGTGCCGTAGCGCACCGAAACCTCGTCGAACACCAGCTCGCTCATCGGGTGACCGCCTCGTCGATCGTGACCGCGGGATCGAGCGAACACGTCTCGTTGGCACGCCAGCAGGCGACCCGGTGGCCGGCCGCGTCCGTGACCAGCTCGGGTTCGGCCGTCCGGCACCGGTCGTCGGCCAGCGGGCAGCGCGCGGCGTAGGCACAGCCGGCGGGGACCTCGGCCGGCCCGACCGGGCGACCGGGGATGCTGGCCAGCGGCGCGTCGACGTCGGTGGCCATGTCCGGCACCGCCGCGACCAGCGCGCGGGAGTACGGGTGCCGCGCCCCGGTCCACAGCTCGGCGGCGGGCAGCTCCTCCACGACCCGGCCGGCGTACATCACCAGCACCCGGTCGCAGACCTGCGCGAGGACTGACACGTCGTGGCTGATCATCAGCAGCGCGGCGTCGTCCCGGGCGCGGATCTCGGCGAGCAGGTCGAGAACCTGCTGCTGCACTGTGACGTCGAGGGCGGTGGTCGGCTCGTCGGCGATGATCAGCCGTGGTGAGCCCATCAGGCCCATGCCGATCATCGCGCGCTGGCGCATGCCGCCGGAGAACTCGAACGGGTACTGGCGCGCGCGCCGCTCGGGTTCGCCCACCTTGACCGCGCGGAGCCGGTCGACCGCCCGGGCGAGCGCGGCTTTGCGGCTGAGCCCCTGGTGCCGGCGGGCGCCCTCGGCGAGCTGGGGACCCACCCGGTGCCCCGGGTTGAACGACGTCATCGGGTCCTGGAAGACGATGGCGAGGCCTTGGCCCAGCAGCCGTCCGCGGTGTCGGGGATCGGAGCCGTCCAGCAGGTTCTGCCCGGCGAAGCGCAGCCGGTCGGCCTGCACCCGGCCCGGCTCTTCGACGAGCTGGGCGATGGCGAGCGCGGTGAGCGACTTGCCCGAACCCGACTCTCCCACGACGCCCAGCGCCTGACCGCGGCCCACGCGGAAGCTCACGCCGCGCACCGGCCGGATCGGCCCGGTGGCGCCCGGGAACGACACGTGCAGGTTGTGCACGTCGAGGACGGTGTCGAGCCGGGGATCGGCGTCCGCCGCGGCCGGTTCGGCGGGTGTGCCGGGGCCGGCCGCCGCCGTCGCGGGCGGGAAGCCGAGGATCCGGGTGATGCCGAAGCTCCGGGCGAACGCTTCGCCCGTGAGGTTGAACGCCAGCCCGGCGAGGATGACCGCGACGCCCGGGGCGAGCGCGGCCGACGGCTGGGTGTAGATGCCGGACAGGCCGTCCTGCATCAGCCGGCCCCAGTCGTAGGCCGGGGACTGGACGCCGAGGCCGAGGAACGACAGTCCCGCGAAGGCGAGCAGCGTGCTCCCGGCGCCGATGGTGACGTTGACGATCAGCGGCTCCGCGATGTTGGGCAGCACGTGGCGCACCAGGATCCGCCACCGGCGCACCCCGGAGATCCGGGCCGCCGCAACGAAGTCGAGGCTCTCCACGCCGGCCACGAGCGTCTGGCACAAGCGGCCGAAGACGGGCGCGCCGGCGAGGCCGACCGCGAGCACCGCACCCGTCGTCCCGACGCCGAAGACGACCGCGAAGAAGAGCACGAGCAGCAGCGCGGGGAACGCGACCAGGATGTTGACCACCGCCCCGATCAGCCGCCCGGCCCGGCGTCCCAGCAGGATCGGCGCCGCGCCGAGAAGCAGGCCGGCGACGAGGGAGACGGCCGTGGCGCAGACGGCGAGCAGGATCGAGAGCCGGGTCGCGACGAGAACGCGGAAGAAGTTGTCGCGCCCCAGGGCATCGGTGCCGAGGAGGTGCTCCGCCGACGGGCCCGCGAGGATGTTCGAGGTGTCGGCGGCGTCCGCGCGGTCCTGCCACAGGATCGGCGCGAAGACGGTCAGCAGCACCACGATCGCCAGCAACGTGAGGCCGACGACTCCCACGGGGGTGCGCAGCACGCGGCTCGGACGGCGCACCATCACGACTCTCCGATCGTCGAACGGGGATCGAGGACCGCGATCGCGACGTCGGCGAAGGTGTTGACCAGCAGCACCCCGACCCCGTACACGAGCACGATTCCCTGCACGACTGCGTAGTCCTTCGAGACGATCGAGGCGACGATCGTGCGGCCGAGGCCCGGCCAGGCGAAGACGTTCTCGACGAGCACGGTCCCGGCGATGAGGGAGCTGAGCAGCAGCCCGCCGAGGGTCAGCGTCGCGGTCACGGCGTTGGGCAGTGCGTGCACCAAGGTGATCCTCGACGTGGGCAGCCTCTTGGCCCGGGCCGTCCGGATGTAGTCGGTTTCGAGGACGGCGAGCAGCTCGACGCGCACGATCCGGGCCAGCACCGCCGCGGGGCCGAGGGCCAGCGCGACGACCGGAAGGATGTAGGACGACCAGGTGTCGTTCCCGGCCACCGGAACCCAGCCGAGGGTCACCGAGAAGACGAACACGAGACCGACCCCGAGGAGGAAGTCCGGGATCGTCCCGAGCACCACGCTGGTACCGGCGAAGACGAGCTCCGTGCGCCGGCCGCGGCCCCGCCGGGTCCGCATCGCGACCGCGACGCCGACCGGGACCGCGATGACTGCGGCGAGCAGGAACGCCAGCCCGGCCAGCACGGCCGTGGCCGGGAGCAACTGCCCGATGATCTGACCGACCGGGAGTTGCGAGACGATCGACGAGCCGAGGTCGCCGCTGAGAACCCCCTTGAGGAAGTGCAGGTACTGGACCGGCAGCGGGTCGTCGAGGCCGAGCGCCGCCCGCCTGGCGGCGACGACGGCGGGCGTCGCGGTGGGCCCGAGCGCGGCCCGGACGGGGTCGCCCGGCACGAGGTGGATCATCAGGAAGGTGGCGCTCACCAGTACCCACAGGGAGACCAGCAACCGGCCGGCCCGCCGCAGGGCGAACCGGGTCCACCGTCCGTTGAGGATGGCCAGCCGGGGTTCGGTCGCCGTCGCCGTCGCGCTCAGGGTTTCCGGCATTCCGATCAGCCCAGCATGTGGATGCTGGACGGGACGATGCTGCCCGTGGACACGAACTCGGCGTCCTTGCCGAAGGTCGTGAGGACCTGGTTCGCGAACGGCACCAGGTCCGCGGCCTTGAAGAGGGCGGCTTCGCCCTTGAGCCAGTCGGGGCAGCCGTCCGTGCCCGTCTGCCCCATCGCCTTGGTCACGGCGGTGGTGTAGCCGGCGTTCTCGACGGCGGAGAAGTTGCTGCCGTCCGGGACCGTGGCGCCCGAGAGCGTCGGGACCATCTGGTCGGGGGTCGTCACGTTGATCGGCTCCCAGGCGATGTCCCAGTCGCCGGTGCTGAACAGCGGGCCGGCCATCTCGGTCGTGGCCAGCTGCTTGACGGTGACCTTGATCCCCAGCGCTTTCCATTGGGAGACCGCGAGCTCCGACGCCGCCGCGCCGCCGGTGCCCAGCGCGGAGTCGGAGATGAAGGCGAGCGAGAGCTCGGCGCCGTTCTTGGCGCGGACCCCGTCGGGGCCCTTCGTCCAGCCGGCGGCGTCCAGCGCCGCGGAGGCGGCGGCCGAGTCGAACGGCGGCACGCTGCCGGCCACCGAGTTGCCGGTGCAGCCCGCGGAGGAGATCGTGGCGAGCTGAGTCGCCGCGGTGCCCTTTCCTGCCGTGAGCACCTTCGCCAGCTGCGTGTAGTCGGCGCCCTGCGTCAGCGCCTGCCGCACCGCGGGATCGCCGGTCGCGTGCCCGGGGGCGTGGTTGTACCACTGCTCGCCGACCAGTGTCGTGGTGTCGGCCGACTTGAGCCCGGCGGCCTGCAGCCGGGCGGCGTCGGGCCCGACGATCTGAGCCGCGTTGAGCTGTCCGGCGAGCAGCTGGTTGGCCGCGGTGGTCTCGTTGGCGACGATCTTCACCACGATCTTGGCGGGCGTACCCTTCGCGGCCGTCGACGCCCCGTCCGGCCCCCAGGTGTAGCCCGGGCGGACCTGGTAGACGTACTCCGCCCCCGGGGTGGCCTGCGTGAGCTCGTAGGGACCGGTCCCCGCGGTGTGGTCCTTGAGCCCGGCGCGGTCCTTCAGGCCCGACGCGCACACCATCGGCAGGAACGAAAACGAGCTCAGGACGAATGGCGCCGGGGCCGCGAGCTTGAGCGTGACCGTCGAGCCGGTAGCCGTCGCCGTGGCGCCGGCCGGCACGAAGACGCCCAGGAACGGGCTCTTGTTCTTGGGGTCCTCGACGTAGGAGATGTTGTCGGCGGCCGTCTTGGCGTCGAAGACCGAGCCGTCGGAGCAGGTGATGCCCGGCTTGATGTCGAAGGTGACCGTCATGGCGTCGACGGTCTTCCAGGCGGCCGCGAGCTGGGGCCGGACTTCGCCTTTCGCGTCGACGGCGACGAGCGCGTCGTAGGCGAACTGGTTGAGCTGCAGGAGCGAGCTGACGGCGGAACCCTGCGGGTCGAGCGCACCGGGGTCCGAGGACAGCGCCAGGGTGAACGTCTTACCGTCGACGTAGGTCTTGGGGCCGCCCGATGATCCGCCGCTGCCGCAGGCGACCAGACCCCCACCGGCCAGCAGGAGACAGAGCGCGAGCTGGGCACCCTTGTATGTCGGACTCATCTCGTACCTCGTTCGTACCGCTGCTCGATGGATGGGCCGTCAACCTTGCGGCCACATTAAAGCCGGGCAGCGCGCCGGTGTCTGTGCGACTCCACCAGGCACCCCCGCCCCATTGGTGGAATGCGCCAAGTTCGGGCCCGGCCGGCGGCACGACAATGACCGGCATGGAGACGACGATTCTGCGCGGTGGCCGCGTCATCGACCCGGCGGCCGGCACGGAGGTGGTGGCCGACGTCGTGGTGCGCGACGGACGGGTGGCGGCCGTGTCCCCCGTCCCGGTTCTCGAACCCGAAGCGACGGTCGTGGACGTGACCGGCCTCGTCGTCGGGCCCGGGTTCGTCGACCTGCACAGCCACGTCCATTCGGTGGCGGGGCAACGCTTGCAGGCCTTCGACGGCGTGACGACGAACCTCGACCTCGAGGCCGGTCTCATGCCGGTCGAGCGTGCCTACGCCGAAGCCGCGGCCGCCGGGCGCGTGCTCAACTACGGCTACTCCGCCTCCTGGGCCGAAGCTCGCGGCCAGGTGCTGGCCGGCGTCGAGCCCACGAGCCGGTTCGACGGCTCGCTCGAACTGCTCGGCAATCCTGCTTGGCAACGCGACTCGTCGGCCACCGAGCTCGCGGCGTGGCTGGCGCTGCTGGAGGGCGAGCTCGCGGCCGGCGCGCTCGGCATCGGCGTGCTCCTGGGGTACGCGCCGCGCTCGGACCCGGGGGAGTACCTGGCCGTGGCCCGGCTCGCGGCCGCCGCCGGCGTGCCCACCTACACCCACGTGCGCGACCTCGTCGAGGTCGACCCGACCACCCCGATCGACGGTTCCCGGGAGGTCACGATCGCGGCGGCGGAGACCGGCGCCGCGATGCACCACTGCCACGTCAACAGCACCTCGCGCCGCCACGTGGACCGGGTCCTCGCGACCCTCGACGACGCGCGGGCCGCCGGAGCGCCGGTCACCGTGGAGGCCTACCCGTACGGCACGGGCAGCACCGGGGTCGGGGCGTTCTTCCTCGCCCCGGACCGCCTGCGCGCCGCCGGGCTGGCACCGTCGAACATCGTGCTGCTCGGCACCGGCGAGCGGATCGCCGACGAGCGCCGGCTCGAGGAGGTCCGCGCCCTCGATCCGGCCGCGACCTGCCTCGTGGAGTTCCTCGACGAGCGCGCCGAGGCCGATCGTGAACTGCTGCGCCGCGCCCTAGCCTTCCCCGACACCATCGTCGCCAGCGACGCGATGCCGATCGAGTGGCCGGACCGACGCGCCGACACGCGGGAGTGGCCGTTGCCCGCCGGTGCCACCACCCATCCGCGCACCGCGGGCACGTTCGCGCGCAGTCTGCGGCTGATGGTGCGCGAGCACGCGTTGTGGGACTGGCCCGAGGCCTTCCGGCGGTGTTCCCACCTGCCCGCCCGCGTCCTCGACGGTGTCGCGCCGGCCATGCGGGCCAAGGGTTTCCTCGCGCCCGGCGCCGACGCCGACCTCGTGGTGCTCGACCCGGCGGCGATCACGGACCACGCGACCGCCGCCGACCCGGTCCGCCCGTCCGGCGGGGTGCGCCACCTCCTGGTGGGCGGCACGTTCGTCATCAAGGACGGGCAGCTCGATGTGACCGCCTACCCGGGCCGAGCGGTCCGCGCCGAACCGCGCTGACGGTCAGCTCTCGGCGGGCAGCAGCTCGGCACGGACGGCCGCCAGTTCACGGCGGTACTTCGCCACATTGCCAAGCTTGATCGCCTCGTAACCCCGGACCAGATCGGGCAGTCCGGCGAGCTTGACCACGACATCTGCGTTCTCCGGCCGCAACGCCGTGAGCGCTTCCCGCACGGCGTCGCGGTACTCCACGACGAGGGCGCGCTCGACCTTCCGGACCTCGGCGTAGCCGAACAGGTCGAACGGCGTCCCCCGCAGCCGGCGCATCGCCACGAGCAGGCGGAAAACGGGCTTGAACCACGGGCCGAGGCTGATCTTCCCGCGCATCCCGAGGGCCCGCAGCACCGGCGGGTGCAGCCGGTAGGCAACCTTGGCGTCCGGCCCGTACTCGGCCGCGAGGGCGTCGCGCACGTCGTTCCCGATCGACAGGCGCGCGACTTCGTACTCGTCTTTGTAGGCCATCAGCTTGTACAGCTGCCGCGCGACCGCCTCGGACACCGCGCCGCGGTCGGCTTCGGCCCGGTGCACCTCGGCGACGAAATCGGCGTATGCCTTGGCGTACCGGATGTCCTGGTACGCCACGAGATCGGCGACGCGGACCGCGACCAGCTCGGCGAGCACGGAACCCGGCCGCGCGCCGACGCTGTCCACCAGTGCCTGTACCTCGGGGGCGACGGGCGCCGCGGCCGGGGCGCCCGTGCCCACGGCGGTGTGAAAAGCGTCCGGGTCGCTCACGAGCTGCCGGCCCCGGCGGAAGGCCTGGACGTTGGCGTCGACCTGGGCGCCGTTGAGCTCGATGGCCTGCTCGATCGCGGTGGCCGGGATCGGCAGGACGCCGGTCTGGTAGGCCACCCCGACCAGGATCAGGTTGGCGAACTGGTCCCGGCCGAAGAGCGCGTTCGAGATCGCCCGCGCGTCGGCGAACAGGTTCTTGGCCGGGTCGGTGTGCTCGCCGATGAGGCCGGTCAGGGTGGTGACGTCCGGGAAGCCCACCCTGGTGTCGGCGACCATGCCGCCGGTCGCGACCTTCGCGGTCGAGACGACGGCGACGGTGCGTCCGGGGTCGGCGGCGGCCAGGTGCGCCGGATCCGCGGCGACCAGCAGGTCGGCGCCCAGATAGAGGTCGACTTCGCCGGCGGCCGCCTTGTTCGCGCCGCCGTCGTCGGCACGGCTGATCTTGAGGTCGGAGACGACCGCGCCGCCCTTCTGGGCCAGGCCGGTCTGGTCGAGCGACCGGACCCGCAGCCCGGCGAGGGCGGCGGCGACCCCGAGGATCTGGGACACCGTGACGACACCGGAACCGCCGATGCCGAGGATCCGGGTGGTGTGGTGGTCCCACCCGGCCGGGGCCGCGGGCGGTTCCGGCAGCGACGTCCCGAGCGCGGCCACGGCGCCCCGGGCCGGGCGCTTCTTGCCCGCCGTGACGGTCAGGAAGGACGGGCAATCGCCCTTGAGGCAGGAGAAATCCTTGTTGCAGGAGGACTGGTCGATGCGGGTCTTGCGGCCGAACTCGGTGTCCACCGGCTGCACCGAAAGGCAGTTCGACTGGACGCCGCAGTCACCACAGCCCTCGCAGACGCGTTCGTTGATCACGACGCGCTCGACGGGCTCCGCGGCGAGGCCGCGCTTGCGCTTGCGGCGCAGCTCGGTCGCGCACTCCTGGTCGTGGATGAGCAGGGTGACCCCGCCGATGGCGGCCAGCCGCTCCTGGGCCGCCACGATCCGGTCGCGGTGCCAGACCTCGACCCCGCGGGGCAACCCGCGGCGGCGGTAGGACTTGAGGTCGTCGGTCGTGATGATGATCTTCTTGACGCCCTCCGCGGTCAGGGCGCGCGCGATCTCCGCGACGGTCATCTGGCCGGCCGCTTGCTGCCCGCCGGTCATCGCGACCGCGGAGTTGTACAACAGCTTGTAGGTGATGTCGACGCCACCGGCGACCGCCGCCCGCACGGCGAGGCTGCCCGAGTGGTGGAACGTGCCGTCGCCGAGGTTCTGCAGCAGGTGCTTGCGCTCGAGGAACGGCGCCATGCCGAGCCACTGGGCACCTTCGCCGCCCATCTGGGTCAGGCCGATGACGTCCCCGACGAGATCGGGGGTCATCACCAGCGCCAGCGCGTGGCACCCGATCCCGGCGCCGACCAGGGAGCCCGGGGGTGTCCGGACCGAGCTGTTGTGGGGGCACCCGGAGCAGAAGTACGGCGTGCGGACGGCGAGCGGGAGCAGGGCGCGCCGGGCGCGCGGACGGCCGCGCTCCAGCCAGTCCGCGACCGTCGGCACGTGCCCGTGGGCCTGGATCCGGGCGGCCAGCGCGGCCGCGACCTCGTCGGGGCCGAGTTCTCCGTGTGTGGCAAAGAGCTTGCTGCCGTCCGGTGTCGTCTTGCCGGTCACCAGCGGCACGCCGGACCGGCCGAAGAGCAGGTCCTTGACGGCGGTCTCGAGGAACGGCCGCTTTTCTTCCACGACAACGACTTCGTCGAGCCCCGAGACGAACTCGGTGACGATCTCCGGGTCGAGCGGGTGGATCAGGCCGAGCTTCAGCAGCCGGATCCCGGCCCCGGCGAGGTCGGCCTCGCCGAGCCCGAGCAGGGTCAGCGCCTGGCGCACGTCCGCGTAGGACTTGCCGGAGGCGATGATCCCGAGGCGTGCGCCGGACGTGGCGCCGGTGATGGTGTTCAGGCCGTTCAGCCGGGCGTAGCGCAGGGCGAGCTCGAGGCGGGGGCCGTTGCGGCCGCGTTCGAGCTCGATCAGCGTCGGTCCGGCCAGCTTGGCGGTGACCGTGTGCGTGAAGGGTTTGCCGTCGACTTCGCGGGAGGGCATCGCGCGGGTCAGGCGGTCCGGGTCGACGCGGACGGTGCCGGACCCGTCGGCGATGTTCGTGACGATCTTCAGTGCGGTCCACAGGCCGCTCGCCCGGGACATGGCGACCGCGTGCAGGCCGAGGTCCAGGACCTCCTGCGGGCTCCCGGGGTAGAGCGTCGGCATGCCCAGATCGGCGAGCAGCAGCTCCGACGCGCCGGGGACGGTGGACGACTTCGCGGTCGGGTCGTCACCGACCAGCGCGACGGCGCCCCCGGCGTGGTGGGTGCCGCACAGGTTGGCGTGGCGCAGGGCGTCGGCCGCGCGGTCCAGGCCGGGTGACTTGCCGTACCAGAAGCCCGTGACGCCTTCGACGCGCTTGTCCGGCATCGTCGAGGCGAGCTGGGTGCCCTGCACCGCGGTCGCCGCGAGCTCCTCGTTGACGGCCGGGCGGAAGACGATGTCGAGCTGCTCGAGGAGCGCGGCGTGCTTGGCGAGCTCGAGGTCGTAGCCGCCCAGAGGTGAACCCTCGTAGCCTGAGACGTAGAGCGCGGAGTCGTGGCCGGCCGCCGCGTCGGCGCGCCGGACGTCCAGGGCGAGGCGCACCAGGGCCTGGATGCCGGTCAGGTGGACGACCCCTTCGCCGGCCAGGTACCGGTGGTCGAGCGAGGCCGGCGTGGTCATGCCGCCGGCCGGCCGGTGCGCGGGGCCGCCTGCCCACCGAGGTGCAGGTACCGAGTCCCGTCGTCGAGGTCGTAGAAGATGACGGACAGCCACTCCGAGCGACCCGGGATCTGCAGGACGTAGGTGTCCGGGGCGATCGGGACCAGCGCGGCCTCGATCCGGTCGGTGCCGAGCGAGGCCGCGAGCACGCCGCTGGGGCGCGCGACCAGCGCCAGCCCGTCGCCGTGGTCGGCCACTTCGTAGCTCATCAGGACGCGCTCGTAAGTGCCGGTGACGTCCGCGGGGCCGGCCGCCACCGGGGCGGCGGGCGGCTCCGGCCGGGCCGGCATGGTGACGCCCGCGTGCTCGGCGGCCAGCTCCGCGACCAGGTCCCGGTAGAGCTCGGCCGAGTCGGCGGAGTTGACCAGCAGCGCGATCGACACGGGTACCGGGCCGGGGATGACCTGCAGGTACGCGGTCTGGCCCAGGGTCTGCCCGTCGTGGCCGAAGACCGGCCGGCCCCAGTCGCCGAGCATCCAGCCGAGCCCGACGTGCGTCCCCTCCGCGTCCGTCCCGGGGATGGCCACCTGGGGTGCGCGCATCGACCGGGCCGCCTCGGCCGACAGCAGCCGCTTTCCCGCGGCCGTGACGCCGTCGGCCAGGTGCAGCTGGGCGAAGGTGAGCAGGTCCACGGCGCGGGCGTGGATCAGCCCCTGGGGGCCGGCCGCGCGCGGCAGGCCCCACTGCGCCGTGACCTCGGTTCCGATGTGGCCGACGGCCGCGCCCCACAGCAGCGCCTCCTCGGGAAGGGTGCCGGCGGCGTCGAGCCCGAGCGGCGTGAGCAGGCGTTCGCGCAGTACCGCGTCCCACGTCTGCTTCCGCAGCACCTCGACGAGCCGGCCGAGCAGCGCGAACCCGGAATTGCAGTAGCTCATCGTCGCGCCGAGCGGGTGCGTGGTGGCGAGCTGGGCCATCTCGCCGACGTAGCGGGCGAGGCAGTCGTCGCCGCGGCCGGTGTCGGCGAAGAAGTCGCCCCCGATGCCGCTGGTGTGGGTCAGCAGGTGCCGGGCGGTCACCCCGGCGGTGATCCGCTCGTCGAGGACCCGGAAGCCGGGCAGGTAGGTGCCGATCGGGACGTCGAGGTCGAGCAGCCCGTCGTCGACGAGCTGCATGACCAGCGTCGCGGTCCAGACCTTCGTGATGCTGCCGATCTGGAACACGCTGTCGACGGTGGCGGGGGCGCCGGTGCGGGTGTTCAGCACCCCGGTCGCGGCGAGCACCGTTTCGTCGCCGACGGCGAGGGCGACGCTCGCGCCGGGGACCTGGTGCTTCCCGGCGAGTTCGGTGAGCCGGGTTTCGAGGGTGGCGGGGTCCATCATGCCTCCGGGAGGAAGATGCCGACCTGGTCGACGACGATCCGCTGCACGGCGCCGTCGGGGTCCAGGTCGGCGGTGACGCCGATGCCGGGCTTGGCAGGGCAGCGGAACGCGGTACCGCCCGCGCTCGTGAGGACGAGGTCGCCGAGGACGTCGGAGACGGCGACGAGCTCCGAGCCGCGCGGGCGGATGGTCAGGGTGATCGGACCCATCCGGTAGCGGCCGGCCATCGCGGCGAGCAGCGCGTCCGACGCGGGTTCGGGTCGCCGGGTGAACACGGCGGGGGCCACCTGGGGCTCGAGTGTCACGCAGAGGCCGGCGACCGCACCGTCGGCGTCCTGGGTGAACACCAGCGGGCAGTCGATCTCTTCGTCGACGAACACCAGGTCCCAGGAGTCGTGCCCCCGGTGCTCGAGCCGGATCCGGCTCGTGGCGTCGTGGAAGCCCGGCACGAGCTCGCCGTCGGAGAGCCGGATGGTCAGGTCGCCGTAGGCGGGATGGGTGTAGGTGCCGGCGAAGCCGTCGAGCGCCCGCGACGGCGGTGCCCCGGATGCCCGCGCCCGGCGCTGCTCGCGGGCATCGGTGTAGCCGGCGTCGAGGGCGGTCTGGAGGTCGTGGAACCGGGCGCCCCAGCTCACAGTGGTGTCGCCGGTCAACCGGTCGACGATCCCGTAGATCAGCGGCAGGCGCAGGAAGCTGCTGTCGAGGTTGGTGAGCACGGCGACGCCGAGGCCGGCGTCCGGGACGACGCAGACGTCCGAGGAGAACCCGAGGGTGTTGCCGCCGTGGTGCACGAGCCGCCGGCCGCGGTAGCTCTCGACCTGGCAGCCGAGGCCGTAGCCCAGCGAGGCGATCTCGGCGAAGCGGTCGATGCTGATGCCGCCGAGCATGGCGGGCCGGTGCAGCTGCTCCAGCGCCGCGGCGGACAGCACGTCGGTCCGCCCGCCGAGCCGGGCCGACAGCCACCGGGCGAGATCGGCGATGGTCGACACGATCCCGCCGGCGGGGCCGGCCTTGACCGCCGTGGCCCGCGCCGGCAGCGCCTGCCGGACGAAGCCCGTGGACGTGGCCTTGTAGGGCTGCGCCGGCTCACCGGCCGGCACGTCCTGCACGGAGAACACGGTTTCGGCCATCCCGAGCGGCGCCAGCAGGCGGGCGCGGACGGCCGCCGCCCACGGCTGACCCGTCAGCACCTCGATGAGGTGCCCGGCCGCGAGGTAACACAGGTTGTTGTAGTCCCACACCGTGCGCAGCGGCCGGGACACCGGCAGGTGGCGCAGCCGCCGGGTGGTCTCTTCCAGCGACATCTCGGCGTCGCCGAACCACAGGAAGTCGTGCCGGGGCAGGCCGGTCCGGTGGCTGAGCAGATCGCGCGGGGTGACCAGCTCCGTCGCGTGCGGATCGTGCATCGCGAACCACGGCAGCACATCGCGGACCGGGGCGTCGAGGTCGACGAGCCCGGCGTCCGCGAGCAGGCAGAGGGTCGCGGCGGTGAAGGCCTTGGTGTCGGAGGCGAGGGGGAACGGCGTGCCGGCGTCGACCGGCCGCCCGGTCTCCAGGTCGGCGTGGCCGAACCCGTCGCACACCACCACTTCGCCGTCGGACACGACCGCGACGGCCAGGCCCGGGACGGTGAACCGGGCCTGTTCGGCCGCGATGAAGGCGCGGATCGCGTCGATGTCGGCCATCAGACGGCCCTGCCTGCCGAGCACCTGTTCATGTCCTCACGCTAGGGCGGCTCGGGCACCCGGTGTTGGTGGTGAGGCGCAAAACCGCCGGTTACGGTTGTTGCCCCGGCACTAGGTTCGGGCCGCTCGACCGGCCATGCTGGAGCGGTGCCCGCTATCCACGACCTGCTGAACCGGCTCGGCCACGAGCTCGCCACCTTGGCCGTCGCCCCGGCCGACGTCACCGGCGACTTCACCGACGTGGTCGTCTACGACCCGCTGGACGCTCCGGCTTTCGAAGCGGGGGCGCTGGTGCTCGCGGTGGGCGTGAGCGCGGAGTCCGCACTGGCGCTGCGGCTGGCCGCCGCGCGGCCGGCTGCGCTCGTGGTGCGGCACGACGGACCGGTGGGGCAGCCGCTGCTGGCCGAGGCCCTCGACGCCGGGGTCGCTCTCCTCGTCGTGCCGGCCGGCTGCCCGTGGTCGAGCGTGTTCGCGATCGCCTCGTCCCTGCCGGGGCAGCTGCCCCCGGTCCACGCCGACTCCGGGTCCGAGGTGATCAGCGACCTGTTCGCGGTCGCCAACGCGCTCGCCGGCACGCTCGACGCCCCCATCACCATCGAGGACAACCAGTCACGCCTGCTGGCCTACTCCGCGCTGCAGGGGGAAGTGGACGTGGCCCGCGCCGCCACGATCCTCGGGCACCGCGTCCCCACCTCGTTCCGCCACCAGGTGCGGCGGCTCGGCGTCACCAAGAGATTGTTGCGGGAGACGGAACCCTTCTTCCTGAAGTCCTCCGAACCGGACATCCACTCGCGCACCGTGGTGACGTTGCGCGAGCACGGCGAGGTGCTCGGCTCGATCTGGGCGGTCACCGACACGCCGCTCGACGCCGCGCGCACCGCGGCGCTGGCGGAAGCCGCCCGGAGCATCGCCGTCCGGCTGGCCCACCACCGGCTCATCACCGACCTGCGGCGCCGGCACGACCTGGCGTCGATGACGCTGCTGCTGCGTGGCGGGGCGGGTGCGGCCGGGGCCGGCCGCCGGCTGGGGCTGGCCGGGGCCGCGTACCGGCTGGCCGCCATCGCCGCCACCCGGGCGGCGAACGGGAACGAAGCCCTGCTCGACCGCTGCGCGACGGCCCTCAAGCAACACCTTTCCGTGACGTGCGAAGCAAGCGCGATCGCGCGGATCGACGACGTCGTGTACGCCGTGATCCCCGGCTCCGCCGATCCCGGCGAGAGCTTGGCGGCGGTGCGCAAGGTCGTGCTCGCTGCCCGCGCCGCGGCCCGCCTCGACTCGCCCGAGCAGGTCGTCATCGGGGTGAGCGGACCGGTGGCCGGCCTCGACGATCTCGACGAAGCTCGCGAGGAGGCCGATCGGGTCCTGCAGGTGCTCGCCGGCGCGCGCAGCCATGACGGGTGCGCCGAGGTCGGCGAGGTCGGCCTCGCGGTGAGCATGCTCCGCCTCGCGGAGCTGGAATCGGCCCGCCGGGCCGGGCGGCGCAGCGTGCTGGACGACATCGACGACTACGACTCGGCCCATGGAACGAGCTACGGCCCGACCATGCGGGTCTACCTGGGCTCGTTCGGCGATCCGGCCGTGGTGTCCAAGTCCCTCGGGGTGCACACGAACACCTTGCGCTACCGCGTGCGCCGGCTGCACGAGCTCTTCGCCGTCGACCTGGACGACGCGGATACCCGGTTCGAGCTCATGGTGGACATCCGCCTCAGGGCGCCGGCTTGACCGGGGCGTGGGCGATCACCTCGATTTCGACCAGCGCACCACCGATCAGGGTCACTTCGACGACGGAGCGCGCCGGGTACGGGTCGGCGAAGAGCTCGGCGTAGACCTCGTTCATGGCCGGCCAGTCCGCCATCGAGGTCAGGAACACCGTGGCCTTCACGACATCGCTCAAGTGTGCGTCGTGGGAGGCGAGAACCTTGGAAACGTTGGAAATCGCCTGACGGGTTTCCTCGGCGACTCCGCCCGGAACGAGGCCTGTGTCGCCGAGGCCGAGCTGGCCCGAGACGAACAGGAGGTCGCCGGCGCGAAAGGACGGTGACAGCGGGATGGTCACGAGAACTCCTCGGTCGGGAAATGCGGACTGGTCAGTGATCGAGCTTGGCCGGCAGCCGGTCCGCGGCGATGGCGGCCGCCAGCGCGCGGTCGGCCAGCGTGCCGGTGCGGAACAGTTCGGCGCCCGCCTTCGCCAGCGTCGGTGCCATCTGGACGCCGTAACCGCCCTGGCCGACGAAGCTGAACAACGCGGGTTCGCCGGCGTGCCGGCCGACCACGGGCGCCCGGTCCGGCGCGAACGTGCGCAGCCCGGCCCAGCTCGTCCGGACGCTGCGCAGCTGCAACGTCGTCACCGCGTTGACCCGTTCGAGCACCAGCGCCACGTCGAGCGGGTCCGGTTTGACGTCCCCGGGAAGCACTTCGCTCTCGTCGCCCGGCGACATCAGCACCGCGCCGCCCTCCGGCTTGAAGTACCAGGTCTCCGCGATGTCGGCGACCACCGGCCAGGCGCCGGCGACGGGTCGTGCCGGGCGCGAGATCACCACCGTGCGCCGCCGCGGGGACAAGCCGTGCCCGGCGTCGCCGCAGAGCCCGGCGACCTCGTCCCCCCAGGCGCCGGCCGCGTTGACGAGCACGTCGCCCTGCCACCGCCGGCCGTCCGCGGTTTCGACGTCCCACCCGGAGGCGAGCCGGGTGGTGGCGGCGAGGCGGGCGCCGGTGACGATCTCGCCGCCGCGGTGGCGAAGGGTTGCCGCGTAATAACTGTGGAGCGCGTGCACGTCGATGTCGCGGGTGCTGGGGTCGTACCCGCACAGCAGCACGTCGTCGGTTCGCAGCGCGGGGCACAGCGCCGAGGCTTGCTCCGCGGTCAGGGCCGTCATCGCCGGTTGAGCCGCGATCATGGCCTCCAGCGCGGCGGCGCCCGGCTCGTCCCACGCGGTCAGCAAGCCGCCGCGCGGGGCCAGCAAGGCGGGCATGTCCGGGAGCGCCGACAGCCGGGCGAACTCCGCCTCGCTGCGTCGCGTCAGCTCCCGCACGGGAGCCGGACCGTAGCCGGTCATGAACAAGGCGGCCGACCGCCCCGTGCTGTGCACGCCGAGCGAGGACTCCGCCTCGAGCAAGATCACGTCGTGGTCGAGGGCGAGTTCACTGCCAAGAGAAACACCCGCGATGCCACCACCGACGATGATTACCCGCTCCCGTGTCATTCCGTGAGTGTCGGCCGCCCGGGTGGGCCAAGGCTTGTGCACGGGACGAAAACCGTCGACGGTGATGTCTGCATCACCGACAAGACAACCGTTCCCGCCCGCGACTCGACGCCACCTTCTCGTGCCGAACGTCCACTCGGGACGGACGGTCAGCGGAAGAGGCGGAAGAACCCGCGCACCTGCTCGACCAGCGACTCCGGCTGCTCCAGCGCGGCGAAGTGGCCTCCTCGTGGCAGTTCCTCGAACCAGCGCAGGTCGGTGAACCGCAGTTCGGCCTCCCGCCGCGACGGGCGGGTGATGTCGCGCGGGTAGACCGACAGTCCGGCCGGCGCGGTGACCTTGTCCCGGAAGTTGGCGAAGCTTTCCCAATATAGGCGCGCCGACGACGTGGCCGAGGCGGTGAACCAGTAGACCGAGATCTCGTCGAGGATCTGCTGCCGCGACACCGCGTCTTCGTGGTGGCCGTCGTGGTCGGTCCAGGCCCGGAACTTCTCGGCGATCCAGGCGGCCTGGCCCGCCGGGGAGTCGGTGAGGCCGTAGCCGAGCGTCTGCGGCCGGGTCGCCTGCAGCGCCGAGTACCCCCGGCCGGTGCGCTGGAACTCCTTCTCCGCCTCGAGGTTCGCCAGTTCCGACGGTGTCGGGTCGTCGAACGTGCCCGCTGCCACGGATCCCAGGTTCAGGTGCACGGCCGCGGCCCGCTCGGGCGCCACCTCGCCCAGTGCACCGGACACTGCCGAGCCCCAGTCACCGCCCTGCGCGCCGTAGCGCTCGTAACCCAGCGAGACCATCAACGTGTCCCAGGCGCGCGCGATGCGCGTGACGCCCCACCCGGTCGTCGACGGCTTGTCGCTCCAGCCGTAGCCGGGCAACGAGGGCGCGACCACGTGGAACGCGTCCGCCGGATCGCCGCCGTGCGCGCGTGGATCGGTCAGCGGGCCGAGGATCTCCAGGAATTCGAGCACCGAACCCGGCCACCCGTGCGTGAGCACCAACGGGAACGCGTCCGGCTCCGGGGAGCGGACGTGCAGGAAGTGGATGCCCAGCCCGTCGATCGTGTCGCGGTACTGCGGGAAAGCGTTCAGCCGCTGGGCGAATCCGAAGTCGTAGTCCTCGGCCCAGCTGCGGCACAGGTCCTGCGCGTAGGCCAGCGGCAATCCCTGTGACCAGTCGTCCACCGGCTCGGGCTCGGGCCACCGCGTCCGGCGCAGCCGTTCGCGCAGATCCGCGATCTCGGCTTCGGTGACGCTGACTTCGAACGGCTTGGCGACCATGGCTTCCTTCCTCGGTGAGGTTTTGCCGGATCAGGCGCCGGGGCGCCGGGTCAGGCTGACGATGAGCCCGCACAGGGGGAGTGCTGCGAGCACGGTGAGGGCCACCGGCACAGGCACGATGCCGGACAGGCCCGCGACCGCGGCCGGGCCGATCCCGCCACCCAGTGCGTTCATGAAGTTGAGCAGGCTCTGTGCGGTGTCGCGGTCGCTCGTGGCGACGAGGTCGGTGGCGAGGCCCACCAGTACGGCCTGGGCGCCGGCGAACCCGCACACGGTGAGCGCCGTGCCGAGGATGACCGGGACCGGCCCGGTCCAGACCGCGACCACGAGCACGCCGGCGACGGTGACCGCGGCGAGCCCGGCCGACACCTGCCAGCCGGTGAACCGGCCGGTCAACGTGCCGATCAGCCGCCCGGCCAGTACGGAGCAGGCGGCGGCCGGGACCAGGAGCACGCCGGCTTCGAGGGGGCCGCCGCCGGTGGCCTGCTCGATCAGGGACGGGGCGAGGAACAGCACCCCGTAGTAGCCGGCGAAGACCGTCCCGCCGATGAGCCCGGCCGCCGGGAAACCGCGGGCCGTGAGCACCCGCCGGGGCACGAACCCGTCGGGCGTGCGCCGCACGCGCCACCACAGTCCCGCGGCGGCGAGCACCCCGGCGGCGGTCACGACGAGCGTGACCGGTCCGGGCAGGCCGACCGAGTGGGCCTGCAGCACCGTGATCACCGAACCGGCGAGCACCGACAGCACGGCCGCGCCGACGACGTCGAATCGCCCGGCCGGGCCGCCGCTCTTCCGCGTCAACACGCGCCTGCTCGGCAGGGCGGCCGGCAGGAGGGGCAGTGCGAGGACCGGGATCGCGAGCACGGCGCGCCAGCCCAGCCAGGCGGTGACCGCCCCGCCCAGCAGCGTCCCGGACCCCGACGCGGTCGCGCTGGCGGCGGCGATGATCCCGAGCGCGCGGATCCGGTCCCGCCCGGGAAGGGCGGTGGCGGCGGCGAAGACAGCGATCACGGTCGCACCCGCCCCGGCGCCACCGATCAGCCGGCCGGCGATCACGACCGGCAGCGTCGGGGCGAATCCCGCCAGCGCGGAGCCCGCGGCGAGGGTCACGACCCCGGTGACGAGGACCTGGAAGGGGTTCCACCGGGCCAGCAGCCGGCCCGCGACCGGCATCGCGAGCGCGGAGGTCAGCGACCAGGCGGCGAGGATCCACGCGGTGGCCCCGAACGGCACCGCGAGCGCGCGGCCGATGGCCGGCAGCGCCACCGACGGTGCGCCGAGCGCCACGTACATCGGCAGCACCAGCAGTCCCAGGGTGAGCCCCAGCCGCCGTCCGTCCGGTGCCGGGTCCGCCTCCTTGCCGGGAGCCTCTTCGGACGGGATCGCCTGCGGCATCATCGCCTCCTCTCCCGTATGGTTGTGACATGTGACATCCGGTTTGAGTGTCACGCTACGGAACCCGAGGAGACACGTCAAATGCTGGATGCGTGTTACAGCACGTCGGCGGTCCAGACGGCCGTCGACCTTGCCAACACCTTGAAGCCGGTCAAGGGCGAGGACGAGCTCGAGACCGTGGAGCAACTGCGGGACTTCCTCGACGGCCATCCCCCGGCCGGAACGGCCGGTCCGCGGCGGCGTCTCACCCGCGCCGACCTGGCGGAAGTCCGCGAGGTGCGTGAGACGGTGCGTGCCGTGCTCGAACGAGCGAGCACCGACGCGGCCGGAGTCGCGGACCTGATCAACGGCGGGCTGCGTCGCAGCCGCGCCACCCCGGCGCTGCGTCACGATCACGACCGTTGGTGGACCGAGGTGACCTCCGACACCGACCGCTGCTCGGCGCACCTGGCCGCGATCACGCTCAGCGCACTGGCCTCGGTGATCGCCACGCTCGGTCCCGCTCGTCTCGGGGTGTGCGCCGGGCCGACCTGCCGGGCCACTTTCGCGGACCTCTCGCGCAACGGCTCGAAGCAGTACTGCACCCGAACCTGCGCGCACCGGGCCAGTGTCGCGGCCTACCGGAGCCGGAACAACCCTCGCTGAGGGTCGGCACCCCGCCGGGCCGGTCGCTGATCATGCCGGCTGACGCTCGTCGCGGCCGCGTGCCGGGCGCTGTTCCGCGTGCCGGAACATGCCGGACCGACGGACCCGGCTTGCTGGCAGCGTCGGTCCTCGGCCCACGTTGTTTCGGCCGTCCGAAGACCGAACCGCAGAGGGAGAGGGACTATGCCAGAGCTGACCGCCGAATGCCGGTCCATGATCGAAGGCCGCAACTTCGCTTACCTGGGCACGATTCGCTCCGACGGCAGCGCTGCGGTGACCCCGGTCTGGGTGGATCTCGCCGGCGACCACGTCGTCGTCAACGGGGTCCCCGGTCGAGCCTGGGCGAAGCACCTGCTTGCGGACCCTCGCGTCACGGTGTGCGTCACCTCGCTGCTGAATCCGTACCAGTGCGTGACCATCACCGGTCGCGTCGTCGCCCACGAGCCCGATGACAACGCCGAGCACTTCGCCAAGCTGGTGACCAAGTACCGCGGCGGCAGGCCGGCGTCGGAGCTGCTGCCCGACGGCCAGCAGCGGCTGATCTTCAAGATCGCGGTCGACCGGTTCGGCTACCGCACCGAGGATCCGCCGGCCGAGACCCGCGACCTCGTGTCGGCGAATCATCAGTAGCCCTCGCCCCCCGGACCTGAGCGGGCGCGCCTTCCGAGGTCGTGCCGCCACCAACTCGATGAGAGGGAAGACATGAGCGCCGACCTCCACCACGCGGTGGCCAAGCCGTCAGGGGCGGAACAGAAGAAGAGGGTGCGGAGAGCGGCTCTCGCGGCTTACCTGGGCGGGACTCTCGAGTACTACGACTTCTACCTCTACGGGACGGCCGCGACCATCGTCTTCCCGAAGATCTTCTTCCCGGCCGGCAATCCCGCCCTCGCCACCATCTCGTCCTTCGCCACGTTGGGTGTCGCCTACGTCGCCCGGCCGTTCGGCGCGATTCTCTGGGGGCACCTGGGCGACCGCATCGGGCGCAAGCGCACCCTGGTGATGACGCTGTCGCTCATGGGCATGTCGACGTTCCTGATCGGGCTGCTGCCGGCCTATGGTCAGGCCGGCACCTGGGCACCCATCCTGCTCGTGCTGATGCGGGTGCTGCAGGGTGTCTCGGCCGGCGGGGAGACCGCGGGCGCGGCATCCGTGGCGATGGAGGAATCGCCGATCGGCAAACGCGCCTTCTACCCGTCGTTCACGATGTCCGGCATCGCCGGCGGTCTCATCCTGTCCGCTGTCGCATTCCTCCCGATCGCTGCCATGAACGAAGCTGATCGGCTTGCCTGGGGCTGGCGGATCCCGTTCCTGGCTTCGGCCCTGGTCCTCGTCGTTGCCTTCCTCGTCCGCCGGACCCTCGCCGAGCCGGTGATCTTCGAGGAGGCGGCGGAGCAGCGCGAGATCCAGAAACTTCCGATCGTGACGATGCTCAAGACCCACCCGAAGCAGCTCGCCCAGGTCGCGCTCATGACACTGTCGAGCGTCCCGCTCATCGTCATGCAGTCGTTCGGACTCTCTTTCGCGGTCCGCGCCGGCATCGCGTCGTCGACGATGCTGTGGGTCACGATCAGTGGGAACGTCCTGTCCTCGATCACGATCCCGCTGATGGCGCTGCTGTCCGACCGGTACGGGCGACGGCCGGTCTTCGCCGGCGGAATTCTCCTCTGCGCCGTCCTGATCTGGCCCTACCTCTCCGCGATCTCGGCGCTGGACGTCCCGCTCGTCTTCGTGGTCGGCATCGTCATCATCGCGGTCGGAAGCGCCATGCCCACCGGGGTGTACCCGGCGTTCTTCGCCGAGCTGTTCAACGTCAAGGTTCGCTACAGCGGCATGTCACTCGGCATGCAGATCGGCTTCGTCGTCGGCGGATTCACGCCGCTGTTCGCGACCACGCTGGTCGGCGGCTCGCTGGACTGGTCGCCCGCGGCCTGGATCGTGTCCATCACCTCCGTGGTCGCCGCCGCCGCGGCGCTGTGGGCCCGGGAGACGAACCGGTCGTCCCTGGAGGACCTCGGCAACCCGATCACCCGGTCGGATCGTCGGCAAGCGCACGTCTGAAAGGACGGAATACCATGACGTTCTTCGCTGCAGAGCCGCATCGAGAGATGGTCCCCGCATGACAGAGATGAAGCTCCTGGCCGAGGGACTGAGCTTCCCGGAGGGCCCGGTCGTGGCGCCGGACGGATCGGTCCTGGTCGTCGAGATCCGGCGCGGGACCGTCACGCGGATCTTCCCCGAGGGGCGGGTGGACCGGATCCTGGACGTCCCGGGCGGCCCGAACGGGGCGGCCGTCGGGCCGGACGGCCGGCTCTACCTCTGCAACAACGGCGGCTTCTCGTGGGCGCGGCGCGACGGGCTCGACCTCGTGACCGGCCGGGCCGACGACTGGATCGGCGGCCGCATCCAGGCTGCGGACCTGGCGACGGGCACGCTGGAGACGCTGTTCACGGAGTGCGACGGCCGGCCGCTGGGGGCGCCCAACGACCTGGTGTTCGACCACGCCGGAGGCATCTACTTCACCGACAACGCCTCGACGTACCCCCGCCACCAGGACCGCGGCGGCCTGTACTACATCTCACCCGGGCTCGACCGCATCACCGAGGTGGGGTTCCCGCTCGGGCACCCCAACGGGGTCGCGCTCTCGCCCGACGGGTCACGGGTCTACGTGGCCGACACGCTGACCTCCGCGATCTGGTACTGGGACGTGGAGTCGCCCGGCGTCCTCGCGCGGGGGCCGCACGACGGCGGCGCGAACTTCCTGTACCGGCTCCCGAACGTCAAGACCTTCGACTCCATCGGCGTCGACGCCGAGGGCAACATCGCCGCCGCGACTCTCGTCGAGGGTTCCGTGGTCGTCATCAGCCCCCGCGGCGAGACCGTCGCCGTGCACGAAGTGCCGGAGCCGGACCCGCTCGTCACCAACGTCGCCTTCGGCGGAGACGACCTGCGCACGGCGTTCGTCACGTCGGGCGCGCGCGGCCGGCTGTACGCCATGGAATGGCACTGCCCCGGGCTCCGGCTCAACTTCACCGAAGTCCGCCTTCCCCCCGACGAGGAGGTTCCTGCGTGACCGCAGGCCGACAGCAGCACGTGACCCCGTTCAAAATCGACATCCCCCAGGACGACCTCGACGACCTGGAGCAGCGGCTGCGGCGCACCCGCTTCGCGCCGGACTTCGGGAACGAGGACTGGCGCTACGGCCACAACGGCGACTACCTCCGTCGGCTGGTGCGGTATTGGATCGACGAGTACGACTGGCGTGACGTCGAGCGGCGGATGAACGAGCTGCCACAGTTCAAGGTCGAGCTCATGGGTGTGCCGCTGCACTTCATCCACGTGAAGGGCACGGGCCCGGACCCGATGCCGCTGCTCCTGCACCACGGCTGGCCGTGGACCTTCTGGGAGCTACGCAAGGTGATCGGGCCGCTCACCGACCCGGCGGCCCACGGCGGCGACCCGGCCGACTCCTTCGACGTCGTGCTGATCTCGCTGCCGGGCTACGGCTTCTCCTCGCCGCTCACCCACACGGGCTGGAACTGGTGGAACACCGCCGACCTGGAGCACGCCCTGATGCGCGACGTCCTGGGCTACGAGCGCTACGCCACCGCCGGCGGCGACTGGGGCGGACTGATCGCGCAGCAGCACGGCCACAAGTACGAGCAGGACGTCATCGGCGTCTACACGCACTTTCCCGCGCAGCTGAGCCATTACCTGCCCAAGCACCCCGACGCCCCGCCCGGGGTTGCCTACGACCCGGTCCTGGGCGTGCCGGCCGAGAGCGAATACAGCGATGACGAAGAAGGCTGGTTCGCCCGCGGCAAGCAGTTCGCCGGGAACGAGAGCGGCTACGGCGCGATCCAGCTGACCAAGCCGCAGACCCTGGCCGCGCTGCTCGCCGACTCCCCGGCGGGCCAGCTCGCCTGGATCACGGACCGGCGCTACATCGGCGGCCTGGCGGAGCGCGGGGCCGGCGTGGCGGCGTTCGAGCGGGCGTGGCCGAAGGAGGACCTCGTTACCACGGCGGCGGTCTACTTCCTGACCAACACCGGTGGCACGTCGTCGCGCTACTACTGGGAGTCCCGCGGAAATCCGTGGACGCCCTCGCACGACCGGTTCCCCGTGGTGGGAGTGCCGACCGCGGTCAGCATCTTCGCTGGCGAGTCCTACAAGCCCCCACGGACCTTCACCGAGAAGTACTTCAACCTCCAGCAGTACCGCGTCCACGACGAAGGCGGCCACCTCGCACCGGCGGAGGTACCCGCGACCTTCGTCGACGACGCCGTGACGTTCTTCCGCACCTTGCGCTGAGCCACGGGGTTGGTCGCCGGTGGCCGCCGCCCACTCGGGCGGCGGCCACCGGCCGTCTCAGCAGCCGGAGCCCGTACGCGCCGGCAGCGATGCCGGGTCGACCATCGGCTCGACGTTGTCGTGGCGCCGGATCCGGCGCAGAGTGCCGGCGAACTGCTGCCACAGCCGCCGGGGGCCCGCCGCCCGGAGAGCGGCCAGCGGCCGGTACTTGCGCAGCGCGACGCGACGCGAGCCCGTCACCTGCAGGGCCAGCTGCTGCGCCGGGGCGCCGAGGCGGCGGTCGAGGTGGTTGACGTGCATCTGTTCGAGTTCCACGGTCGAGAGCGGGGAAAGCACCAGCGCTCCGGCGGCGACGGCGCGCCGGACGAGGTCCTGACCCCGCGCGGTCCGGACGAGCAGCGCGTTCGTCCCGGGCGCCTCCTCGTAAATGGGCTTGCCGTCGCGCAGGATCCAGCCGTCCGGGGCGGACAGGTCGGCGGACTCGCCGACCGCGTCCGGGCAGATCTTGCACCGGAACTGCAGGTCGTAGCGCCAGCTCTGGGCGCCGGTGGTGTGCCACGCCTGCTCGTAGGTCAGGTCGTGCCGGGTGCCGTCGGTGGTCTCCACCCGGGTCGGCCCGGGCCAGCCGTCCCCGCGGTAGCGGAAGACGCTCACCTCATCCGTCTCCACGCCGTGGTGCCGGATGATCTGGAGCGGGACCTTCTCGTTGTGCACGCCCCCGCAGAAGATCGTCAGCAGGTAGCGCACCTGCTGGTCGACCCGCGGGTCGACGCGGCCCAGCGAGCGCACCGCCGAGATGTCGCACGGCTTGGCGAGCACCGCGAACCGCAGCCCCTCGTCGAGCAGCCGTTTGATGTTCACCAGCGGAGCCGCCGGGCCGTAGCGCGACTGGGCACCGCTCAGCGCCGTGTCGGGGTCGGTCGAGACCAGTGCGTCGGTCAGCCACGGGGTCGTCGTCGACGCCCGCACCTGTACCACGGCGTCGATCTCCCCGGTTTCGAGCAGGAACCGGCCCAGCGCGGTGAGCGTGCCGCCCGCCGCGGCGCGGTGGCGCACTGCCTCGTCGCCCGCCCACGACCGGTGCAACGCCCGGACCGGGCCCCAGGCGGCGGTGGTGCGCGCCCCTGCGGGGCGGCCCTCACCGGTGAGCGTGGCGCCGGGGCAGGCGGCGAGGATGCGCTGCTCGGTCGCCGCCGGCAGCGGCCCGAGGAAGGCCGGGCGGGAGTGCCCCGACGCGTTCAAGCCCATCCGGACGGCCTCCCCGCCGGTCAGGCTTGCGCAGAGCCCGCATCCGGTGCAGAGCCCGGACGTGACGACTTCCTGCAGTGTGCGAGGTGCTCCGCGCGAGGTCACGACGTGTCGATCCTTTCTCGGGGTGAACGATCCCGTACCACGATGCGGGGTCGCACCCCCCGGGCGCCGCGCTTCGTTCCGGCGCCCGGAACGAAGCGTGCTCGGTCTTCCGCGCGCTGCCTAGGTTCGACTGTGCGTGCGTCGCGTCCTGACCCGTCCACTGAGGAGCAGTTGGTGCACATCGGAGTCGTCCTCCCGCAGACCGAGATCGGCGCGGACACCGCCGGCATCCGCCGGTACGCCCAGCGCGTCGAAGAGCTCGGCTACCGCCACGTGATGGTCTACGACCACGTCGTCGGTGCCGACCCGGAGGTCCACGCACCGTGGACCGGGGCCTACGACGTGCACACCACCTTCCGTGAACCGATGGTCCTGTTCGGCTACCTCGCCGCGCTGACCGAACTCGAGCTGGTCACCGGAATCCTGGTCCTGCCCCAGCGCCAGACCGCGCTGGTGGCCAAGCAGGCCGCCGAGGTGGACCTGCTCACCGGTGGCCGGTTCCGCCTGGGCGTGGGCGTGGGCTGGAACGCCGTGGAGTACGAGGCGCTGGGCAAGGAGTTCCACAACCGCGGTCGGCGCAGCGACGAGCAGGTGACGCTGCTGCGCAGGCTGTGGACCGAGCGGATCGTCACGTTCGCCGGCGAGCACGAGCGGGTCACCGCGGCCGGGCTCGCCCCGATGCCGATCCAGCGCCCGATCCCGATCTGGTTCGGTGCGCACTCCGCCCCCGCCTACCGCCGGGCCGGACGCCTGGGCGACGGCTGGTTCCCCGAGATGGCGCCGGGCCCCGCGCTCGACGAGGCGATCGCGATCATCGAGAAGTCCGCCCGCGACGCCGGCCGCGACCCCGCGGAGATCGGCATGCACGCCCGGGGCCGCTGGAAGGGCGACCTCGATGGGCTCGTCGCCGAGGTCGAGGCGTGGCGCGACAGGGGAGCGACTCACCTCGCGGTGGACACCATGAAGCAGGGGCTGACCACGGTCGACGAGCACCTCGACGTCCTGGAGCGGGTGGCCAGGGAGCTGCGGCTGGCCGACGCCCCGAGCTGATCCCCCGGCGCACGAAGGAGGGGCCACCCCGGACGCGGGGTGGCCCCTCCTTCGCATGGTGCGCGCTGCCTCCGTCAGGAGGCGGGGGTGAGGCCGGCCGACGCGGCGACTCCCATGCCCGTGATCCATTCCTCGACCGGCTCGTAGGCCACCGTCGCCAGCGGCCTGCCGCCGGTGAACTGGGCCGCGACCCAGGTCCGGACCTCGGCACCGCCCGTGCCGGCCGGTTGCAGCTCGGCCGGGGTAAGGGTCGCCATTGACGACCAGGAGTCACCGGCCATGCGTGCGAGGAAGTCTTCGTCCCAGCCCGGGTTGATCGCCTCGGCGGCCTTGGCGATGTTGTCGGCGATCAGGGCCTGCCGCTCCGCCTCGGAGAGCTTCTTGACCCCGGGGATCAGCGATGGCGGGGCGTGGGAGATGCCGCCCGAGGCGACGACGAGCACCCGCTCGTCGTCGGGCAGCGTGCGCAGGTGGTCTCCGACCGCTCGGCCGAGTGCCGCGGTCCGCTCCAGCGTGGCGAGCGGGGTGCCGACGCAGTTGATGACGATGGGGATCATCGGCACCGCGGCGAGCGAGCCGAACAGGTCCGCCGTCGTCTGCCCGAAGCCGTGGTCCAGCGAGAGGTGCTCCGCGACCGCGATGTCGATCCCCGCGGCGACCAGGTGGTCGGTCAGTGCCTCGGTGCGCTCCGGGGGAACCAGGTAGTCCTCCTTCGGCGTGCCCCAGTCGCCGTAGCCGGTGGCGGTCTCCACCACCGTGAAGCACGGGGCGATACCCGCCAGGGCCCGCATGTGGTCGGGCCCGAAGTACACCAGGAGGGTCGGGTCGAACTCCTGGACGGCCGCGGCCACCCGTTCGAAGCCGGCGCGGAACCGCAGGCCCTCGCGCTTCTCGACGTCCTGGGCCATCTGGGGGCTGTGCGAGGCGCACAGCACTTCAATCGTGGGACCGGTTCCCATGCGTGTCGTCTCCTCGGTCGGTGTGTCGGTCAGGTCAGCAGTCCGCCGTCGACGCCCAGCGACTGGCCGGTGATGCTGTTGGCGTCGGGCGAGAGCAGGAACGCGGTGGCGCCCGCGACGTCGTCGGCCGTCTGCGGCCGGCGCAGCGGCATCCGCGAGGCGAACTCCGCCATCAACGCGTCCGGGTCGTCGACCTGCTGCGCCTCGGCGCTCCAGATGGCGGTTTTGATCACGCCGGGGCAGACGGCGTTGACGCGGACCTGGTCGGGCCCCAGCTCCCGGGCCATCGCGCGGGTCAGGCCGATGACGGCGTGCTTGGACGCGGCGTAGTGCGACCACAGGGGGAACCCGTCGCGGCCCGCGATCGACGAGATGTTGACGATGGCCCCGCCACCCGCCGCCACCAGCAGGGGGGCGACGTGGCGCGACATGAGGAACACGCCCCGGGCGTTGACGGCCTGGACCTGGTCCCAGTCCTCCACCCGCATCTGCAGGAACGGGGTCGCCCGCCCCACTCCGGCGTTGTTCACCAGCCCGTAGAGGCCGCCGAATCGCTCGGCGATCGCGGTCACGGTGCTCTCCACCGCCGCGGGGTCGGCCACGTCGAGCCGCCACGACTCGGCCCGGCCGCCCGCTTCCTCGATCTCCGCGGCGACGCGCTTCGCGCCGTCGGCGTCGACATCGGTCACCGCGACCTGGTACCCGTCACGGCCCAGCCGGGCGGCGATGGCCCGGCCGAGGCCGGTGGCCGCACCGGTGACGATCACACCTTGGTTGCTCATCTCTCCTCTTCCTCTGCAGTCGTCGGGGCGGTTCTCAGGGCCCGACAAGGATCTTGATGTGGTCCGCGCCGTGCTCCAGCAACGCCGTGAAGCCGTCGTCGATCACGTGGCCGAGGTCCGTGCGCCGGGTGACCATCGGCTTGGCCGGGATCTTCCCGGCGGCCAGCAGCGCCAGCGCGCGCGGGAAGTCGCGCTGGTAACCCAGCGACCCGCGGATGTCGCGCTCGTTCATGGTCAGCTCGTTGAGGTCGAACGTCACCGGCTCGCTGTGCAGTCCGACCGTGACGACGACCCCGCCGCGGCGGGTGAGCGCGATCGCCGAGGCGAGTGCGGTGGGTTGGCCCGAGCACTCGACGACGACGTCGTAGCCGCCGGTGGCGCGCAGCTCCGCGTCCTCGTCGTGCTCGCCGGCCGTCGCCGCGTCCGCGAAGGTCCGGTCCGCCCCGAATTCGCGGGCGAGGCCGGTGCGGCGCGCGAGCGGGTCGACGATGGTGATCAGCCCGGCGCCGTGGGCGCGGGCCACCGCCGTCACGCCGAGCCCGACGGCCCCCGCGCCGAGCACCGCGACCGAGTCGCCGATGTCCGGGGTGCCGCGGCGGACGGCGTGCACGGCGACCGCCAGCGGCTCGAGCAGGGCCGCGGCTTCGTCGTCGACGTCGTCGGGAATGCGCACGGCCTGCGCCGGGTCGACGGTGACGTACTCCGCCAGGCCGCCGTCGGCGTTGAAGCCTAGGTAGGCCGCCATGTCACAGAGGTGGTAGTCGCCGCGCCGGCACTGCCGGCAGGCACCGCAGCGCAACTCGGCCTCCAGCGCGACGCGGTCCCCGGCCGCCCATCCGGCGACGGCCGGCCCGACGTCGGCGACCACCCCGACGAACTCGTGCCCCATCGTGATCGGGGGCTCGGCGTGGGTCGCGGGGTGCGGGCCGTCGGCGATGACGACCGGCCCGGCCTGCCACTCCTTGAGGTCGGAACCGCAGATGCCGCACCAGGTCACCTTGACGAGGAGCTCGGCCGGGCCGGGGACCGGCACGGGGACGTCGTCGAGGCGGATGTCGCCGCGTCCGTGCCACCGCAGTGCCTTCATGCCTTCCTCCTCGTGTGCGGAGCGGCGGCCAGCGGGGCCACCCTGCCACGGGTGATCGTGCCCCGCCCGGTATCGGGCGGGGCAGCGTTCGTTCCGGGAACCGGGACGCTCAGTCCTCGACGACGACGCGGGGCCCGCTGCGCGGCTCCACGAAGGCGACCGGCAGGGCGATCAGCGCGGCGATCGCCAGCAGGACGACCATCCAGGTGACGGTGCCGGTCGAGGCCACGATGGACGCGGTGGCCAGCGGCGCGAGGCCGGCCATCACGTAGGCGAGGTTGTAGGACAGCGACACCCCGCTGTAGCGGATCGCGACGGGGAACAGCGCCGCGAGCACCGACCCGCGGGTCGCCTCGATGGCCCCCACCGCGAAGAACACCAGGCAAAAGGCGATGGCCACGGCCACGATGCTGCCGAGCGCCATCAGCGGGAACAGCAGGACCGCAGCCGGGATCTGGAGCACTGCGACGGTGATGAGCACGGTGCGGCGCCTGCGGTCGACCAGGCGCCCGACCGTCAGGAGCGCGATCAGGCCGAACACGTAGCTGAGGTTGAGGATCATGAGGACCGTCCCTCGCGAGGCGCCGGTGCTCTGGATCGCGTAGGTGATCCCGTAGGTGTTGACGACGTAACCGGTCGCCCCGCTCACCAGCACCCACGACATGGCGCGCAGCACCCCGAGCGGGTGTTTGCGCAGGACCGGGATCAGCGGCACCCGCGGCGGCTCGTGCGCCAGCGCCGACTCGAACAGCGGGCTCTCGGTGACGCGCCGCCGCAGGTAGAACCCGAAGACGAGCAGGACGAAGCTCAGCCCGAAGGCGATGCGCCAGCCACCCCCGACGAATCCGCCGGGGTTGACCGCCGAGAGAACCACGAACACGGTGGTCGAGAGGAGCGGGCCCGCCGTGGTGCCGAACGCCGGGGCCGACCCGTAGAGCCCGCGCTTCTCCGGCGGCGCGTGCTCCACGGCCATCAGCGCCGCCCCGCCCCACTCGGCGCCCGCGGCGATGCCTTGGATCGCGCGCAGCAGGACCAGCAGCGCGGGGGCGGCCAGGCCGATCGTCGAGTAGGTCGGCAGGAAGGCGATCAGCAGCGTCGAGAAGCCCATCACCAGGAAGCTCCAGATCATCACCTGCTTGCGGCCGATCCGGTCCCCGAAGTGCCCGGCGACGATGCCGCCCACGGGGCGGAAGAAGAAGCCGATGGCGAACGAGGCGAGCGCGCCGAGCTGGCCCGCGACCGGGTTGGCGGTCGGGAAGAACTGGGGGGCGAAGACCAGCGCCGAGGCGAGGCCGTAGAGCGCGAAGTCGTAGAACTCGATGGTCGTGCCGACCGCGCTCGACAGCACGACGGTGCGCGCCTCCCGGGGGTCGATGCGCGCGACGGGGGTGGATGGCGTACCGGACGTGGCTTCGTCGCCGGTCGTCGTAGGAGTGCTGTCCGTCATCGGTGTCCCTCTACTGTCCTGGGTGCCGTTGGGGCTGGTCCCGTGCGGAGACGGGGTGGCGCACAGGGTGCGACCGCCGAGCCGGGCAGCCCACACATCGGTCCGCTCTGCGGAACGCGCGATGGCGGGCGGACAGTGCTCCAATGATGCTGGTTGCCGGCTCCGCAGGAAAGGGAGATCACCCATGGATCTCGTCGTGAACCACGTCGGCCTGACGGTCGCCGACCTCGACCGCTCGACCGCGTTCTACACCGCGCTCGGGGGCGAGGTCGTCGGCGGTGACCGGTTCGACGGCCCGCACATGGACCGCGGGCTCGGCGTCGAGGGCGTCGATCTGCACGTCCGCATGGTCCGTTTCGGCTCGGTGATCCTCGAGCTGCTCCAGTACGCGGCGCCTCCCGGGCAGCCGTGGACCGGGCGGAACAACGACGTCGGCGCCTCGCACCTCGCCTTCACCGTGGACGACATCCAGGCCGTGCACGCCGCGCTGGTCGCGCAGGGCGTCGAATTCTACTCCGAGCCGATCGAGATCAAGACCGGCGCCTTCGCCGGCGGCTTTTTCGTGTACGCGAAGGATCCCGATGGGGTGACGGTCGAGTTCCTGCAGGCGGGCCCCACGCTCGCGGGCCTGGCCCCGTGACCGCCCTCCCGCTGCGCGCCCGCCGGCCGGCGTCGCTCACCGAGGTCGTGCGTTCCGGGCTCTGCTCGGGCTGCGGCCTGTGCGCGAGCCTCGCCGGCCCCGGGAAGATCACGATGGGGCTCAACATGAAGGGCAACTCGCGCCCGCTCGTGGTCGGCGAGCTCGACGAGCGGACCCACCGCACGATCCTCGACGTCTGCCCCGGCGCCACCCTCACCGGCCCCGGCCGCCCGGCGGGCGCGAAGACCCACCCCGTGTGGGGGCCGATCCGCGAGATCCACCGGGTGTGGTCGGCCGAATCGGAGGTCCGCCACCACGCCGCCGCGGGCGGCACGCTGTCGGGCCTCGGCCGCTACCTGATCGACAGCGGCGAAGTCGACGCGATACTTCACGTGCGCGCGTCGGCGAAGACACCGTGGCTGACGGAGGCGACGGTCTCGCGGAACGCCGACGACGTGTACGGCGGCGCCCAGTCCCGCTACGGGCCTTCGGCGCCGCTGGTCCACGTCAAGCAGCTGCTCGATGGCGGCGAGCGGTTCGCCGTCGTCGCCAAGCCGTGCGACATCTCCGCGGTACGGGCGCTGGCGCGCGTGGACCCGCGGGTGGACCGGCAGGTCCGCTTCCTGCTCACGAACTTCTGCGGCGGGGTGTTCAACGCGCAGGTGGCGCGGGCGATGATCCGCTTCCACGGGGTCGAGGAGTCCGAGGTCGACACCTTCCGCTTCCGCGGGGACGGCTGGCCGGGCCCGCACCGCGTGCAGGCCAAGGACGGGCGGACGTTCGACCTCAGCTACGAGAGCGCCTACAAGGATCGGCCCTGGGGTTACGACATGCAGTTCCGCTGCAAGATCTGCCCCGACGGGGTCGGCGAGTCCGCCGACATCTCGGTGCCCGACGCGTGGATCCTCAAGGACGGCAGGCCCGTCTACGACGAGGCACCCGGGGTCAACGTGGCGGTGGTCCGCACCGAGCGCGGCCGGGATCTGCTCGCCCGCGCGGTCGAGGCCGGCTACCTGGAACTGTCGTCGATCTCGATGACCGAGCTCGAGCAGATGCACGGCAACCACCCGGCCCGCAAGGTCGGCGCTCCCGCGACGTTCACCGCTCTGCGGGTACTGGGTCAGCCCGCGCCGCGGGTGACGGGGTACCGGCCGCTGGCTTCGGTGCTCCGTGCCGGGTGGCGCGTGTCGTGGGGGCAGTTCGCCGGCACCGTCCGCCGGGTTCTGAAGCGCGACAACCGCGAACCGGTCATCTGAGCCGGGGCGTCCTCGCCCCATCGCCGAGGAGGAGTCGGAACCGCATGACGACCCAGGACCACCGGACCGAAGACTGGCGAGCGCTCGGCAAGCGTTTCGGCAACTGGGGCCGGTGGGGTGCCGACGACCAGCTCGGCACCCGCAACCTCATCACCGCCGACCGCGTCAAGGCCGCGTCCGCGCTGGTCCGCCGGGGCGCCGTGTTCGACCTCGGGATCCCCTTCGACGAGGACGGGCCGCAGATCGGCGGCGGGCGCACCAACCCGACCCGGGTCATGTCGGTGGTGGGCGGTGCCGCCGCCGACTACGGCGCCCAGCGGTACAACGACGACTACGTCTTCATGCCGCTGCAGGCCGCGACGCAGTGGGACGCGCTGTCCCACGTCTACTACGACGACCTGCTCTTCAACGGCTTCCCGAGTTCCTCGGTGGACCGTCACGGCGCGCACAAGCTCGGGATCGAGACCCAGTCCAAGGGGATCGTCGGGCGCGGCGTGCTGCTCGACGTGGCCGCCCACCTCGAGGTCGACTGGCTCGCCGCCGACCACGTGATCACCCCGGAGCAGCTCGACGAGGTCGCCGGCCGCCAGGGCGTCGAGGTCGGTGCGGGCGACATCGTGCTCATCCGCACGGGGTGGCGGCGCAAGTTCGTGCGGGAGGGCGACGGGCGCGCGTTCCTCGCCGAGGAACCGGGCATCGGCCTGGAGTGCTGTGCCTACCTGCGAGAGCACGACGTCGCCGCCGTCGCCAGTGACAACTGGGCGGTGGAGGTCGTCCCGTCGCAGCTGGCGGACGAGACCTTCCCCGTGCACATGGTGCTGATCCGCGACATGGGCCTGCTGCTGGGGGAGATGTTCGACCTCGAGGAGCTCGGGGCGGACTGCGCCCGGGACAGGGTCTACGAGTTCTTCCTGTCCGCGCCCGTCCTCAAGTTCACGCACGGCGTCGGGTCGCCGGTCAACCCGCTGGCGATCAAGTAGAGAGGGAAGGCGCTGACAGGGGAGGGGCGAGGTCAGCCGGCCAGACCGTCGAGCGCAAGCAGGTCGAGGTGCCCGGGGATCCGGTACAGGTCGCGGCCCACCCGGGCCGCGGTCTCCTGGAGCGCGAACAGCCCGTCCTTGGGCAGCTCGGTGTCGCTGGAATGCGCGATCGAGATCGCCGCGACCGTTTGACCGCCGACCTGGACCGGGACGGCCAGACAGCGCAAACCGACCGCCGCCTCCTCGTCGTCGCGGGCGAAGCCGCGCTCCCTGATCTGGAGCAGGCACCGGCGCAGCTGGTCGACCGAGGTGATCGACGTCGTGGTCCGGCCGGGGAGGCTACGGCGCTCGCGCAGGACCTCGGCGGTGTCGAGGGAGCCCCACGCCATCAGCACTTTGCCGGCGGCGGTGCAGTGCGCGGGCAGGCGTCCTCCGATCGACGACGGGGACGCCGCGGTCGCCCGGCTCTGCAGCTTCTCGATGTAGAGGACGTCCGCGCCGCACAGCGTGGCCAGGTGCACCGTGTGGCCGTAACGGCGGTTGAGCTCGGTGAGGTGGGGCAGCGCGACGTCGCGCACCGTGGCTTCGCGCGAGCGCGCGCTCACGGCGAACACGCGGGTGCCGACCTGGTAGCGGTGGCCGACCCGCTCGATCGCCCCAACCGACAGCATCTGCTGCAGGATCCGGTGCGTCGTCGTCTTGGGCAGGCCGCTGCGGCGGGTGATGTCGCTCAGGCTCAGTGCCTGCCGCGTCGGTCCGAACGTGTCGAGGACGTCGAAGGCCTTGCTCAGGACCCCGGTGACGTCGTTGTCGATGGCAGTCATGTCCTCTTCCTCTTTCTGTGTCTCAGTCCTGCAGCTCGCGCGGCCGTGCCGCCCTCGCGAGGAGGTCGAGGATCAGCGGGGTCACCGTGGCGGCTCGCTCCAGGAGGAACCAGTGCCCGGTCCCGGCGAAGACGTGTAGGTCCGCGTCGGGAAGCAGTCCGGCCAGCTCCACGCTGTCCCCGAAGGGCACGACGCGGTCCTCGCGACCGGCTACGACGAGCGCCGGCACGGAGAGCGCGCGCAGGTCGTCCCCGGAAGGCCCTGGGCCGGCGGCGGGCAGGCCGGCGAACAGGGACTGCAACGCCTCGTGCGCGCCCGGCGCCGCGCTGTCCCGGTAGCGCTGATCAACCTGTTCAGGGGTTACGGCGGCCGGATCGGTGGCGAAGCACTCCCGCAGCAGCTCCGCCATCGCGGCGCGGTCCGGGTGGTAGGCGCGGATGAGGTCCTGGGCCTGCGACCGCGACGGATGCAGCCGCGCGCTGAACAGGACCAGCCCGCGCACGAGCCCGGGGCGCCGGAGGGCCATGGTGAGCGCGACCCGGGCACCCATGGAGTTGCCGAGCACGACCGCGTCGCCGATCCCGAGCGCGTAAAGGAGCGCGAAGGCCTGCTCGACCCACAGCTCCGGGCCGTAGGCGAGCCCGGCGGGCTTGCCGCTGGCGCCGAAACCCCACAGGTCGGGAGCGACGACGCGGTGGTGCTGTGCCAACGCCGGGACCAGGTGGTCGAAGTTGGCGGCGGCCGTCGTCCCCGGCGCGGTGCCGTGCAGAAGCAGGACCGCCGGGCCCTGGCCGAGGTCGACGTGGGCCGTCGCGGGCCGGGCGCCCACGGAGCTCATGGTGTGGCCACCTGTGTCCGGTCCAGCGCCAGCCGCTCCGCGGCGGTGCGCTCCCAGCGCCGGCGCTCCGGATCGTCCAGCAGCGCCAGCAGCGCCCCGTCGACCATCTCCCGCAGGTCGAGGAACGGCGGGAGCAGGCCGGCGTCGCGCGCCGCGCCGAGGTCGGCGACGGTGTTCTCGTTGGTGAAGGGGAAGACGCAGTCGAGCTGGTCGAACACGGGCCGGTCCAGGCCGGTCGGGCCGCCGCCCACGGTCCGCACCGTCGCCGGCACGCCCGCCACCTCGGCGCAGATCTGCACGAACCCCTCCAGCGACGTGACGCAGCGCGGGGAGGCCACGTTGTAGGCCGTGAAGCCTGGCGTCGTCGTGGTGACGGCCCGGGCCAGCGCGTCGGCCGCGTGGCTGAGGTGGACGTACTGGTGCACGGCCTGCCCGTCCCCGGGCAGCAGGACGGTCGCGCCGTCGAGCAGCCGGTTGAGCACGAACTCCTCGCGCGGGATGAAGTTGCGCGGCCCGAGCACCAGCGGCAGGCGCACCGCGACGGTGCGCAGCGGGGCCGGCCGGGCCGAGCGCAGCTCCTGCTCACACCCGATCTTCTCGACCGCGTACTGCCCCCAGAGGGGGTGTGGCCCGTACGGCGTGTCCTCGGGCCAGGGGAGCAGGGGGGACGGGCGGTAGACGTTCAGCGTCGAGGCGTGCACCAGGTGCGGCACGGAAGGGAGCACGTCGAGCAGCAGAGCGGTCTGCGCCCGCGTGTAAGCGGACAGGTCGAGCACGGCGTCGACGTCGAGAGCGGCCAGCGGCATCAGGTCGGCACGGACCGTGCGGTCGCCCAGCACCTCGCCCACCGGCGTGCTCCACCGCGGGCGGCGGCTGCCCCGGTGGAACACGGTGACCTCGTGCCCGTGTGCCAGCAGCGCCTCCACGGCCGCCACTCCGACGAACCGCGTGCCTCCCATGACGAGAACCCGCATCTGCACCCCTTCCCGGCAGCGTGCTCCACCTCGTGTCCTGGAGGTCGAATCTCGCTCCGGCGGGTGTCCACTGTCCAATACCGGTCAGGGGTGCGCGAGAAGCTGTGCTTCTCAGGTCCCCCTCATGCGGGAGCGGGGAGCTCCCCGTGCAGCGACCTGCAGATCTCGAGGAACTCGGCGACCGGCGTACCACGGGCGTGCGCCAGATAAGCCACCCCGAAGCCCGCGGTGACCCGGTTCCGGAACCGTCGGACCGCCACCCCGGAGGGCCGCAGTTTCAGTGCCCGGTTCCGGTCCATCACGCCGACGCCGGCCCCGGCGGCGATCGCGCGCAGGATGCGCTCGGGATCGGGTTCCCAGGTCGTCGACGACGGCGGTACGCCGCCCCAGAGGCGAGCCTGCACGTCGTCGAAGTAGCCGGGCGCCTGGGCGCGGGGCCAGAAGACGAACGGCAGGCCGCGCAGATCGGTGGGCTCCAGAGCGCGCCGCTTGGCGAGGGGGTGATCCGCGGGGAGGACGGCCACCAACTCGGTCTCGCCGAGGGCGAGCACCTGCACGTCCCCGGGGTCCGCCACCGGCAGGCGGACGAAGGCGACGTCGACCTCGCCGGCTCGCAGCATCACGAGGTTCTGCGTGGTCCAGGCGGTGTCGATCACCAGCCGCACCCGGGGATGGCACTCGGAGAAGCGCGCGATCGCCTCGTCCGGGAGAGCACCGACGACCGAGCGGGTGTGGGCGATGCGCAGTTCGGGCTGCTCCTGCTCCACCGCGTCGCGGACCCGTTGTTCGACGCGGTCGATCTGGCCGAGCAGGGGGACACCCTCCTCCAGCAGGATCTGACCCGCAGCGGTCAGCGTCACCCCGTCGGGCCGGCGGTCGAACAGTTCGGCTCCGAGCTCACCCTCGAGGATCTTGATCTGCTGTGACAGGCCCGGCTGGGCGATGTGCAACCGGGCTGCGGCCCGCCGGAAGTGCCGCTCCTGCGCGAGCACGGCGAAGTACTGCAACCGCCGCAGGTTCATGCGCTCGATGATTGATGATCACCGAGCGATAGTCAACGCTTATCGGGCCGGTGGACGCGCTATTGGACGACTCCGGGGACCCCGGCCGACGATCGGGCGATGCAGCTCACCGCAATCGTCTTCCGGACCCTGTCGTGACGTCGCCCACCGTGGCCGAGGCGCTGGCCGCCGGTCTGGCCCGCCATCACGTCACCACCATCTTCGGGCAGAGCCTGCCGTCGGCGCTGTTCCTCGCCACGCCGCACCACGCGATCCGGCAGGTGGCCTACCGCACCGAGAACGCCGGTGGTGCGATGGCCGACGGCTACGCCCGCGTGAGCGGCCGCATCGGGGTGGTCGCCGCCCAGAACGGGCCCGCGGCGACCCTGCTGGTCCCGCCGCTCGCCGAGGCGATGAAGGCGTCGGTCCCCGTTCTCGCCCTCGTGCAGGAGGTGCCCCGGGCGAACCGCGACCGCAATGCCTTCCAGGAGTTCGACCACGAGGCGCTGTTCGCCTCGTGCGCGAAGTGGGTCCGGCGGCTGGACGATCCGGCGCGCGTCGACGACTACCTCGACATGGCGGTCGCGACGGCCTGCTCCGGGCGGCCCGGCCCGGTCGTGCTGCTGCTGCCGCGGGACGTGCTCACCGCTGCGGTACCGCCGGGGACGACCGCGCGGCGGGCCCGGCTCGGCACCTTCCCGCAGGATCCGACGCGCCCCGCGGCCGAGCCGGTCGCGCGGGCCGCGGAGCTCCTGCGCACCGCGCGCCGGCCCGTGGTCGTCGCCGGGGGCGGGGTGCACCTCTCCGGCGCGAGCGCGGCGCTCGCCCGGCTGCAGGAGCGGGCGTCGCTGCCCGTCGGCACGACCACCATGGGCAAGGGCGCCGTCGACGAGCAGCACCCCCTGTCGCTGGGCATCGTCTCGAACTACATGGGCCGCGGCTCGACGGGCCGGCACGTGCGCCCGGTCGTGCAGGAGGCCGATGTGGTGCTGTTCGTCGGCACCCGCACCAACGAGAACGGCACCGACGCCTGGCGTGCCTTCCCGCCGGGGGCGACCTACGTCCACATCGACGTCGACGCCGCGGAGGTCGGCCGCAACTACGAGTCCGTTCGGCTCGTCGGCGACGCCCGGCTGACCCTCGAAGACCTCTGTGCCGCGCTGGAGGCCGGGGACCTCGCCGCCCGCAAGGCCGCCCGCGTCGACGTCGTCGAGCGGATCGCCGGGGCGCGGCGGGCGGCCGACGCCGATCTCGCCCCGCTGGTCACGGGCGAGTCCGTACCGCTACGGCCTGAGCGGGTCGTGGCCGAGCTCGACGCCGTGCTGCGCGACCACGACGTCGTCCTCGCGGCGGACGCCAGCTACTCGACGATCTGGATGGGCAACCAGCTCCGGGCCCGCCGGGCCGGCCAGCGGTTCCTCGCCCCGCGGGGGCTCGCGGGGCTGGGCTGGGGCGTCCCGCTCGCCCTCGGGGCCCGGGTGGCCCGGCCCGACGCCGTCGTGGTCGCGCTGGTGGGCGACGGCGGTTTCGGCCACGTCTGGTCCGAGCTCGAGACCGCCGTCCGCGAGGACCTGCCGATCGTGGTCGTGCTGCTGAACAACGGCATCCTGGGTTTCCAGAAGCACGTGGAGCTGGTGCAGTTCGGCGCCCACACCAGCGCGACCGACTTCGCCTCGGTCGACCACGCCGCCGTCGCCCGCGCCTGCGGTGCCGACGGGGTGCGGGTGGACACCGTCGCCGACCTGGGTCCCGCGCTCGCCAAGGCCGTGGGGAGTGGCCGGCCGACCCTGGTCGAGGTGCTCTGCGACCCGGACGCCTACCCTCCGATCACGGCGTGGGACGAGGTGGGCGAGCGGGCGATCCGCGGCACGGGGGGCGCCGCGTGACCGGCGGCGCGCGAGACCGGGTGACGGCTGACGGCGTTGTATTGGAACGAGTGTCCGAGCACGCCTGGTGGGCGCAGTGCGAGGGCTACCAGACCACCGCCGTGGTGTCGGGGACGGCGGCGCTCCTGCTCGACCCGCTGAGCGGCGGGCGCGGGCCGCGTGTCCGCGACGCCGTGCGCTCGGTGCTTGGGGCCGACGTCACCGCCGTCGCGTACAGCCATGCCCATCGCGACCACGCCGGCGACGCGGCCGAGCTGGTGGGGACCGCCGGCGGGGAGGTGGCCGTGCTCGCGGCCCGGGACTGCGCCGCCCGGCTCCCGCGCCTGCGGGGGACGGTCGCCCCGACCCGCCTCCTCGACGACGGTGAGGTCGTCGACTTCCACGGCGTCGCGGTCGAGGCACGCGTCGTCGGCGGCCACACCGTCGATTCGACGTGGTTCCGGCTGCCCGACGAGGGCGTCCTGCACCTGATCGACCTCGTCCACCCCGGTCAGGCCGAGTTCGACGGGTTCGGGATGGCCCCCGACCTCGGCGACTACCGCGCGGCGCTGCACCGCGCGCTGGAGGCCGACTGGCAGGTGCTGACGGCCGGGCACGGCCTCCCGGGTACGCGGGCTGACGTGGCGCTCGTCCTTGACTACTTCGCGGACCTGGAAGTGGCGGTCGCCGGTGTGCTGGACGCCCGGCCGCCGGCGGAGTTCGCCGACGCGGCTCCGCACAACTACGGCCGCATCGAGGCCCGGGTGGCGGCGGTGCAGGCGGACGCGGTGGCCGTGCTTACTCCGCGGTGGGGCGGCCTGCCCGGCTTCGGCGACGCGGCACCGTCCCACGTCAAGCGCATGTACTCGCACCTCGTCTGGTTCGGCTGAGCGGGGCCGGGGCGGCGTCAGGGTGCCTTCGGGTAGCTGTACCGGCGCCCGACACCGGCCGCGCCCGAGCGCAGCAGGCGGGCGAGCATCGCGGTGTGGGCGATGGCCACCTCGACGCAGTCGAGGACGGGGACGCCGTCGACCGCGGTGATGTCGTGGGTGCGGGCTACCTCGGACAGGATGCCCTCTGCGGGGACGACGAGATCGGCGCCGGCCTCGGTGGCGCTGCGGCAGGCGCGGACGAAGGCGTCGGGCAGCTCCCCGCCCCCGGCGGTGGCGTCGAGGGCGGCCGACACCGTCGCCTCGTCCGCGGGCACGTCGACCGGCAGGGCCACCACGTAGTGGTCGTCCAGGCCGAGCGCCGTGATCAGGTCCGTCGCCGTGCCCACCTGGTGCTCGTTGAGGCACACCAGGCCCACCCGCCGCGACAGCGACCGCGCGGTGAGCAGGACGCTCTCGGTCATCGACGTCACCGGTACGTCCACCGCGCTACGGGCCTCGCGCAGCAGCGGGGCGACGAACGACCCCATGAGGAACGCGTCGAACCCCCGGCCCGGGGCGGCCTCGACGTTGTCGAGCACCTGGGAGAGCGCCCGGTGGAAGCCGAGCGGGTAGCGCAGCACCTCCATCGGCGCGCGGTCCCCGTACGTTCCCGCCCGCAGGCCGTGCACCTCGACGGTCACACCGGGCGAGCCGGCCGCGGCGACGTGCTGGCGGAGCACGCGGGCGTACCCCGGAACCCGGTCGAGGTCGGTCATCGACTGATACCAGATCCGCATGGGCGCCACGCTAGGGACCGCGGGGATCACCCGGCGGCCGGCGATCCGCAGAGCGGAACGATCGGCCGCGGCGACAGCCGGGTGCGGGGGAGGGTCGCGGTTCGTGCGGGGCCGCCCGGCCCCGGGGAGGAGAACCATGACGACCCGTCCCTACAGCAGCGTGTGGTCCGACTTGGCCCCGCTGCCGTTCTCCCAGGGATACCTGCAGGCGGGCCCGTACCGGACCCGCTACCTGCACGCCGGCGGCGAGGACAAGCCGGTGCTGCTGATGCTGCACGGCATCACCGGGCACGCCGAGGCCTACGTCCGCAACCTCGCCGCGCACGCCGAGCACTTCTCGGTGTGGGCGATCGACTTCATCGGCCACGGGTGGTCGGACAAACCCGATCACCCGCTGGAGATCCCGCACTACCTCGACCAGGTCGAGCACGTCCTCGACGCGCTCGGGGCGCGGAAGGCGTACTTCACCGGCGAGTCGCTGGGCGGGTGGGTCACCGCGAAGTTCGCGCAGACCCGGCCCGGCCGGGTCGACCGGATCGTGCTCAACACCATGGGCGGCACTATGGCCAACCCCCAGGTCATGGAGCGGCTCTACACCCTGTCGATGGAGGCGGCGAAGGACCCGAGCTGGGAGCGGGTGAAGGCCCGGCTGGAGTGGCTGATGGCCGACCCGTCGATGGTCACCGACGACCTGATCCGCACGCGGCAGGCGATCTTCCAGCAGCCGGGGTGGCTCGAGGCGTGCAAGGCGAACATGGCGTTGCAGGACCTCGAGACCCGCAAGCGCAACATGGTCACCGACGACGACTTGCGGGCGATCGCGGCTCCCGCGTTGGTGCTGTGGACCACCAAGGACCCGTCCGGCCCGGTCGACGAGGCACGGCGGATCGCCTCGCTGATCCCGGACGCACAGCTGGCGGTCATGGAAAACTGCGGGCATTGGCCGCAGTACGAGGACACCGCCACCTTCAACGGGATCCACCTCGACTTCCTGCTCGCCCGGTGACGTCTACTCGTTGACCGGCACCTTCGGCGGATGAGCCGTTCCGGGGGTCGGAACACTGCGGTTCCACCGGGTGAACGTCCGGGCAGGGTGGCGTCATGACCGGTTCGATCCTCACCGACCAGATCGCCAAAGCGGCTCAGCGTCTGCAGGAGGCACAGCGGTCGCGGACCCCGTGCCCACCCGTGCGCGAGCACCTGAGCGATCACGGCGTGGCCACGGGGTACGCCGTGCAATCGGTGCTCACCCGCGCCCGGCTCGACGAGGGACGCCGGGTGGTCGGGCGCAAGGTGGGCCTGACCTCTCCCGCTGTCCAGGCCCAGCTCGGGGTCGATCGGCCGGACTTCGGCGTGCTGTTCGACGACATGGCCTGCGCGCCGGACCACCCGATCGACATCGGGCGGCTGCTGCAGCCGCGGATCGAGGCCGAGATCGCGTTCGTGCTGGCCGGGGACCTCGACCGGGACGACCTGGACGAAAACACCGTGCGCGCGGCGGTGGCGGAAGTGGCGCCCGCGTTGGAGATCGTCGACAGCCGGATCACCGGTTGGGACATCACCTTCGTCGACACCGTGGCCGACAACGCCTCCAGCGGGCTGTTCGTCCTCGGGGACGACCGCCACCCGCTGGGCGACCGGGATCTGCGCGAGGTCGCGATGACCCTTGACGACGGCTCCGGCGTCGTCAGCTCCGGGAGCAGCGCCGCCTGCCTCGGCGACCCCGTCTCCGCGCTGCTCTGGCTCGCCCGGACCGCGTACGAACTCGGCGACCCGCTGCGCGCCGGCGAGGTCGTCCTGTCCGGGGCGCTGGGGCCGATGGTCCCGGTGCGGCCGGGGTCGCGGTTCATCGCCACCCTCACCGGCCTGGGCACCGTTCGCGCCGCGTTCACCGATCCGACAGGAGCCACGGAATGACCGCCTCCACAGCGACCGCGACGACCGCCCGCTGGGGCGACCCGGCCGAGACCCAGGTCGCGATCATCGGGTCGGGCAACATCGGCACGGACCTGATGATGAAGATCATCCGGCTGTCCGGCACTCTGCAGGTCGCCGCACTGGTCGGGATCGACGCCGACTCCGACGGTCTGGCCCGGGCGCGGCGCCTCGGTGTCCCCACCACCGCCGAGGGGGTCGGAGGGCTGATCGCCCTGCCGCACTTCGAGAAGATCGCGGTGGTGTTCGACGCGACCTCGGCCGGGGCGCACCAGGCGAACGCGAAGGCGCTGGAGCCCTACGGCAAGGTCCTGATCGACCTGACCCCGGCCGCGATCGGGCCGTTCGTCGTGCCGACGGTGAACCTCGACAGCCACCGCGAGGCTCGCAACGTCAACATGGTGACCTGCGGCGGTCAGGCCACGATCCCGATCGTCGCCGCGATTTCCGCGGTCGCCCCGGTGGCCTATGCCGAGATCGTCGCGTCGATCGCGTCGCGGTCCGCCGGTCCGGGCACTCGGGCCAACATCGACGAGTTCACCGAGACCACCGCCCGGGCGATCGAAGAAGTCGGGGGCGCCGAGCGCGGCAAGGCGATCATCGTCCTGAACCCGGCGGACCCGCCGATGATCATGCGCGACACGGTGTTCTGCCTGGTCGGGGACGCCGACCCGGCCGCCATCCGGGCCAGTGTCGAGGCGATGGCCGGGCAAGTCGCCGGGTACGTGCCCGGCTACCGGCTCAAGCAGGAGGTCCAGGTCGACCCGGTGGCCGACGACGAGCCGCTCGCCACGCTCGTCGGCCCCGGCGTTCGGCCGCGGTGGAAGGTGTCGGTGTTCCTGCAGGTCGAAGGCGCCGCTCACTACCTGCCCGCCTACGCGGGCAACCTCGACATCATGACCTCGGCCGCGCTGCGCACCGCCGAGGAGCTCGTCCGCCACGCCGGAACTGGCCAGGCCGCGGAGGCCCTGCGATGACCAACGCCGCCCCCCGCCTCTACCTCCAAGACGTCACCCTGCGGGACGGCATGCACGCCGTACGCCACCGCATGCGCCCGTCCGACGTCCGCCGGATCGCCGCCGCGGTCGATGCCGCCGGCGTCGACGCGATCGAAGTCGCCCACGGCGACGGCCTGGCCGGGGCCAGCCTCACCTACGGGCCCGGCAGCAACACCGACTGGGAGTGGATCACCGCCGCCGCCGAGGTCCTCCAGCACGCCGTGCTGACGACGCTGCTGCTGCCCGGGATCGGGACGTTGCACGAGCTGCGGAAGGCCCACGACCTCGGGGTCCGGTCGGTCCGGGTGGCCACCCATGCCACCGAGGCCGACATCGCGGCCCAGCACATCGGCGCCGCCCGCGAGCTGGGCATGGACGTCTCGGGCTTTCTGATGATGTCGCACATGGCCCCCGCCGCCGAGCTGGCCGCGCAGGCGAAGCTGATGGAGCAGGCGGGCGCGCAGTGCGTGTATGTCACCGACTCCGGCGGCCGGCTGACGATGGGCGACGTCCGCGACCGGGTCCGCGCCTACCGCGACGTCCTCGACCCGGACACGCAGATCGGGATCCACGCCCACGAGAACCTGTCGCTGTCGGTGGCCAACTCCGTCGTCGCCGTCGAGGAAGGCGTCATTCGTGTCGACGCGTCGTTGGCCGGGCATGGCGCGGGTGCCGGCAACTGCCCGATCGAAGCCTTCGTCGCTGTCGCGGACCTGCTCGGCTGGAAGCACGGCGCCGACCTGTTCGCCCTGCAGGACGCCGCCGACGACATCGTCCGGCCGCTGCAGGACCGCCCCGTGCGAGTCGACCGCGAGACGCTCAGCCTGGGCTACGCCGGGGTCTACTCCAGCTTCCTGCGCCACGCCGAGCGCGCCGCAGCCGAACACGGCCTCGACACCCGCACGATCCTCGTCGAGGTCGGGCGACGCGGACTCGTGGGCGGCCAGGAGGACATGATCACCGACATCGCCCTCGACCTGACGCGGGCCAGGACCTGACGGACGGCCGTTTGTCCGGGACGGACGAGGCCATCCATCTCTACAAGCTCGGCTGGTCCTTGGCGCGAGTCGGTGATCACGTGGGTGTCAACCACGCCACTGTGCTGAACAAGCTGCGCGAACGAGGCATCCCCACCCGAGACACACCCACGGGTGACCCTGCGCCGAAGCAGGTGGAACTCGATGACCCGGCCTGCGGCTATGTCCACTCGGTCAGTTTGGATGCGGCTTCTGTCGTTCACGTCGTAACGGTGGCCATCGGAGTTGTCGTCGGCCTGACCTTGTGTTCGGCTTCGGCAACGTCCTTAACCTCGCACTCGACTCGAAGCGCCAGTTCGGGTCGCGCCTCTCGTCGTACCCGCGGTCGACCTCGATGCCCGTCCAGTTGTTCGAGCATTACATGAGGATCCTTGACTCAGCATTAAAGATCCTCATGACCCGCAACCGCCAGCTGGTCCTGCCCGGTCACGCCCGCAAGCCGTTGATCGCGGCGTCGACCGCGGCCAGGGCCGCCTTCCTGTCGAGACCTGCCCTCGAGACGAGCGAGAGGCCTTGGACCACGTACAGCAGTAGCTGGGCCTGGGCCTCAGGGCTGGCGCTCTCGGTGACTTCCCCGGCGGCCTGTGCGCGGCGCAGCGCGTCGGTAACGATGTCGGTGAACCGGCGATATGAGCGGACGACGATTTCCGTGGCTTCACTGTCGTGCGGTACGAGTTCGGCAGTCGTGTTTCCGACGAGGCAGCCGTTCGGCATCCCCACGTCGGAAATCAGTTCGTCCAGGCGAGCCGGGTGGGTCAGGATCTCGCGAAGCGCCGGGAGGAGTGGAGCAGTGTCGAGCGTGACGGTCAGGCGCCGCTCGTACACCTCCCAGTAGAGCCTGACGGCTTCGAGGTAGAAGCGGCGTTTGTCCCCGAACGTTCCGTAGAGGCTGCCGCGCTCGACGGCCAGTGCGTCGACCAGGTCTTGGATCGACGTAGCCCCGTATCCCCGGGACCAGAACAGTTCGAGCGCGCGCTCCAAAGCCTTGCCTTTGTCGAACTCGCGGGGGCGTCCGGTTCGTGCCACGTCTCCGACTCTACGACTTCTTGACAGTCCGTTCAAGAAGTCATAGCGTCCCCCTCATGACTTATGGAACGGACGCACAGAAGTCGATGAGCGCCGCTGTCGCGAAGGGTGAAGCAACGGAATTAACAGGCAGGACTGCACTCGTCACCGGATCCGGCGCGGTCGGCGGACTCAGGCATGCGACAGCCAGGGTCCTGGCCGCACAGGGCGCCGACGTGATCGTCACCGGCACCGATCCGGCGCGGTCACCGGCATTCGACCCGCAGGTTTACAAGCAGCGTCATGCCGTGGAATGCGGCATCAACCAGCTCAAACAACACCGGGCTGTGGCCACCCGCTACGACAAGTCAGCCGTGCGCTACGAAGCGACCGTTCACATCGCCTCCATCAATATCTGGCTACGACCACACATATGAAACGCGCTCTAGCCTCGCGCCTTCACGAGATGGGTTGGCCGATGCTTGATCAAATCAAGCAGAGAGTACTTCTGACCTGCGACGATGGGCCTTGACTATGGTCCTGTCGGTTGCACGGACAGAAGCGCTCTCCAGGTGAGTTGCGCATCGGATCGTACCCGCGTGTCCGCGTCGAGGGCGGTGGCAGCGGGGCGGTCTTAGACTGGCACGGTGCTGTCGGTCGAGACGGTCCACAAGTTGGGTACTGGACGCCGCGATGTCGACGGCGTTGGCGCCGTGGAGCGCACGGTCTCCCGGCTCATGGACAGCCTCGCCGAAGCTGGACCGAAGGCGCTCACCGCGATCCGGTCGCAGTCGGCCGAAGTACGGTTGCCGGCCTGGGAACTGGCCGAAGCGAACGGTCCGGCAGCCGACGGCTCGGTGATCGAAGACGTCGACGGCATGCTGGTCCTTGCGCACGCCGGGAACCAGGACGTCATCGCGACCTGGAAGAAGAACTTCGGCCATCATCCGCTCGTCGCATTCGTCGACCACGGCCAGGTTGGTTCCGGTGAGCCGGCGGCCGCGCTGCAGCGGCCAAAAACTAGGTTCCCCGACCACGGAGCCGATCGAAGAACTCGATAACGAAACAGATGCAAGTCCGTAGCACCTGTCCAAAGATCTACTGTGGTGGTCTCCGCATAAGAACCCCCGTCCGATTTGTGGGCAACACCAAGTAGCGGTGAAGGCCACGTGGGTACGTTCGAGGTTGCCGGCGAGTCACGCGCCGCCGTGCAGTCATCCCAGGTGAATCCCGAGGGGTTCAGCTCTGGTCCATGAAACCCGGTCAAGGAATCCTCGTGAGCAAACGTCATGCAGTCGCAGCCGTAGCAGCCGTCCTGGTGGTGACGGGCTGTGCCGACGACACCGAATCGCCGAAACCCTCGAACATGACGACCTCGGCCGCCTCGAGCCGGCTGTCTCCATGCGAGGTGCCGCAAATCCCCACTGCGACGTGTGGCAGCATCACGGTCCCACTGGACCGTGCCCAGCCAAACGCGGGCACGACGACAGTGGGGTTCGTCCTCATTCCGCGCACCGACCAGTCGCAGCCTTCGCTGGGCACCATCGTCACGAATCCCGGCGGTCCCGGCAACGCGACGACCGACGGCCTCGGCCACCTCTACGCCGACGGGTTGCGGCCGCTCCTGGACCGGCGTGAGCTGCTGCTCATCGACCCGCGCGGAGTCGGCAGGTCCGATCCGATCAATTGTGCCGCGCTGGCAGGCCCGGAGGTGGTCTTCGCTCCATTGGACCAGCAGCGGTCGGCCATCGGGGAATGCGGAAGGCAGCTGGGCGGCAAGGCCCGGTACTACGGCACCGCTGCCGTCGCCGACGACTTCGACGATGTGCGCACAGCGCTGGGGCTCGAGCGTCTGGACCTGCTCGGAGACTCGTACGGCACGTACCTGATGGCCACCTACGTCGCACGCCATCCCGAACACGTCAGGTCGGTCGTACTGTCCGGCGCCTACCCGGTCCACACCGACAACAACGTCTCGGGTGGTGTCGCCGTGGCAGCACTCCGACGCGCGATCGAGCTGGTGTGTGAGCGATCGACATCATGCTCCGGTGACACGGTCCTCGACGACCTCGGCCGGCTCGCGGCGAAGCTTCGCGCCAACCCGGTCAGCATGGATGTGCAGTACGAGCAGAAGAATTACCGGGTGGACCTCGACGAACGAATGCTGGCAAGCACCGTCGGTATGATCTACTCGGGCTCCGCTGACCTCGAGAAGGACTTGAAACTCGCTAAGGCCTTGGCCGCGGCCAAGACCGGCAACCTCGACCAGATACAGGAGCTGGTCCGCGAACACCTGGTCACGATCGCGAAAGACTTCGCACTAGGCGCCAAGTTTGTCTCGCAGACGCTGCTGTGGGCCACCACGTGCCATGACTACCCGGAAGACTTCGACTACGCCGACAGCTTCCCCGACCGCAAGCATGACTTCGACGACTCGGTGAAACGGCTCCCGCCTCAGGACTACACCCCCTTCTCCACCGAGGCTTGGCTCAGCAGGGACTTCTACGACCTCGGCGCCTGCCTGGAGTGGCCATCCGACCCGACGGCTGGCGCGCCCTTCGCCAAAGGCACCGAACTCCGTGACGTTCCGGCACTGGTGCTCACGGGGGATCTGGATGCCAACACGTCGATCGCCTCCGGCAAGGAAGCTGCCGCCCAGTTCCCGAACGCCAGGTTCGTCGAGGTCACAGGCGCCGGCCACACTCCCACGTACACCCCGGACGGCTTGAAGCAGATTTTGGAGTTCATTGCCCAAGACCGGTGATTGCGGCACGAGGCGGAGTCCTCGCCCGCGGTACACAGTACCGGCCTCCCTGGCGCGCCGTGGCGGACATGGCTGGGGCATATGGGTCCTGGGCAGCTGTTTATGGATTGTTCCGGTGCTGGCAACGCGCGGGTGTCTGGTCAGCAATCCTGACTGCGCTGCAGGCGGTGGCTGAGGTGGCTGGTCGGATCATGTGGGACGTGAGTGTGGATTCCACGATCGTGCGGGCGCATCAGTATGCGGCGGGTGCGCGGAAAAGGGGGATCTTCAGGCCGGGCCGCCGGGCGGGGTCACCGCCGAACCGGATGATCACGCGTTGGGGCCGTCGCGGGTGGGTGGACTACGAAGGTGCATTTGGGGTGTGAGCAGGGGCAGAAGCCGTTGTCGGTCGTGCTGACCGCCGGGCAGCGGGGTGATAGCCCGCAGTTCGTTCCGGTCCTGGCCGGGATCCGGGTGCCCCGGACGGGTGGTAGGCGGCCGCGGACGTGTCCTGATCGGGTGCCGGCGGACAAGGCTTACACGTCGAAGCCAATCGGGCTCACCTGCGCGGTCGCGGGATCAAGGCGACCATCCCGAGTAAGGCTGATCAGGACGCGTACCGCAAGGCCAAGGGGTCGAAGGGCGGGCGGCCACCGGCCTTCGACCCGAGATCTACAAGCAGCGTCACGCGGTGGAGCGCGGTATCGACCGGCTCAAATGCCACCGCGGGGTGGCCACTCGTTACGACAAGTTCGCTGTCCGCTACGAAGCCATTGTCCACGGGGCTGCGATCAACGAATGGCTCTGGCCGACTTCGATACAGGCGTTAGGACATCATGCGCCGCCCAGGTAACAGATCAGGCGGGTAGTTCCTGCCGCCGTGACCCGCCTAGGGTCGAGGTGCGAGGAGCGTCTGCAGCGCCGGACCGATGTGCCGGACGATCGCCTCGGTCTCTTCTTTGGCGAGTACGGCCACTTGCACGATCTGCCGGCCGACGACGATGCCGACGAGCATCGAGGCCGCGAGAGCGACGCGGACCTCGGTGTCGTGACTGTCCGAAGCGGACTGCCGGGCGCCTTCGGACAGGCGCGCTTCGATGAACTCGCGGAGCAGCGTGTTCGCCTTCTCGTTGGCTATCGCTCCACGAAGCATCGCGCGCAGCGCGTCGGCGTCAGGCTGATCACTCTCCCAGACGGCGAGGTGCGCACGTGCCACCCGCTCGCCAACGGACTCGGCGGGACCGCGGTACGCGCTCGCGATGCGGGAGAGCGCTTCGGGCGAAATCGACATCACGGCGCCGAACAGCTCGTCCTTCGACCGGAAGAACTGCATGACGAGGGCGGCGTCGACGCCGGCGTCCGCGGCGATCGCCCGGATCGTCGTGGCTTTGAAGCCGTCTGCCGCGAACCGCCGGCGGGCGGCGTCGAGCACCGCCTGGCGGGTCGTGTTCTGCCCGGGCCTGCGGCCGCGCCGGGTGTGCGACATCGGCCCTTCGGGTTGCTCTTCCACGTCGGCAGTCTACGATCACCAGATATCAACAGATGTTGATATGCTCACCGTAGTGAAGGGAGCTCCGATGACGCACACAGGAGTTCTGGCCGGTCCGATCAGCGGGCTGAAGTACGAAACCCCGACGCACCGTGGGCTCACGGGCAAGCAGGGCGAGTTCCGGTACGAGGAGGGGGAGCGGGTCGCCTTCCTCGTGGGAGCGACGCCCATCGGCAACGTCTCCGCGCGCCCCCGCGTGAACCTGGCGCAAATCGTCGCCCGCGTGGACGGCGACGTCGCCAAGCTGCGCGATCCGGGGCTGACGAACGTCGCCCGGTTCGTGTTCTCCCTCGGCCGGCGCGCCAGCCGGGACGAGGGGACGGAGATCGCCCCGGAGGTCCACGACATCGTCGGCCACCGGCGGATCGACTTCCGGCACGACGCCGACTTCGCGGGCACCGCCGTCGCCGACAAGGTCCAGGCGTTCGCCGACGACCCGGTCGTCGGCGAGCTCCTGCGTGACTTGACCGAAGCCGGGGTCTTCGAGGAGCTCGGGCCGCGGACGCTGTGCACGCCGGCGAGCGCCCGCAACGAGGTCCGCCGCAACGCCATGGGCATTCTGCGGTTCCGGGACGTCGAGATCCCGCTGCGGAACGGCGGGTATGTCCTCGCGGACGTCTTTCGGCCCGCCGAACCGGGGAACTACCCGGTCGTCCTCAGCTCGGGCCCCTACGGCAAGGCGTTCAACCACCACTCCATCGCGACGGCCGCCGACCTCGAAGCGCACGAGCTCATGGAGGACGACTACTTCTCGGGCAATCCCGGCGGCCAGCCGTTCGAGAACCACGAAACGGTCAACACCGCGTCCTGGGTCCCCGACGGCTACGTGGTCGTGCGGACGGACATGCCCGGCGCCGGCAACACTCCCGGACAGCTCGCTCCCTGGGGCATCGCCGGCGCCGAGGCGCTGCGCGACTGCATCGAGTGGGCGGGCGGGCAGCCGTGGTGCAACGGCAACGTCGGCACCTGGGGCATGTCCTACCTGGCGATGAACCAGCACCAGGCCGCGAGCTTGCACCCGAAGCACCTCAAGGCGATGATCGCCATCGGCACGGATGTCGACCTCTACGAGGAGGTCGCCTACAACGGCGGGATCTTCAACGAGCAGTTCTGGTCCGTCTGGAAGGCCTCCGGGATCGACCCGGCGATCGTGGGGGAGCCCGACATCGCCGATTTCATCCGGACCCTGAAGGACAGTCCGTTCCGAGACAGCGATCCGGACGCCGTCTTCGGACCGCGGGCGGACGTCTTCATGAGTCCCGATCTGACCGGCGTGACCGTGCCGCTCTGGGCGGTCGCCGCGACGACCCACTCCGCGCACTTCCACCAGCTCGGCGGCAGCAACGCTTATCTCGCCACGCCCACCTCGGACAAGAAGCTCGACCTCTGGGACGACTGGTTCCAGAAGGCCTACGCCGACGAGACCGTGGCCGCGCACAAGGCGTTCTTCGACCATTGGCTCAAAGGGATCGACAACGGGATCATGGACGCTCCGCCGGTGCGCCTCGAGATCCGGTCCGGTAACGGTGCCGCGGTCGTCCGCCACGAGGACGAGTGGCCCGTCGAACGCACCCACTACCGCCGCTGGTACTTCGACGCGGCTTCCCGGGAGCGACGGTACTTCCGGCTCACGACGACCGAGCCGACGGCCTCGGCCGAGGCGTCGTACTCGGCGGAGATCGCGCTCGTTCCGCCCGCCGCCGGCGCGGCTCTGCGCGTCGATCCCGCGTCGCCCCGGTCCGATCCGCGCGTCACCGGAATCTCGTTCCTCAGCGCGCCGTTGCCGGCCGACGCGGTCCTCGCCGGGTACGGCAAGGTCGGCATGGTGGTGTCCGCCACCAGTCACGACATGGACATCTACGTGTCGGTCCGGGTCATCGACGAGGCCGACCGCGAGGTCGACTTCACCGGTTTCGCCACGAGTGGCTTCGGTGACCGCCCCATCCCGCTCATGAAGGGCTGGCTGAAGGCGTCGCACCGCCGGATCGACGAAGAACGCAGCACGGACTACACGGTCAAGCACACCCATCGCAAGGCCGACTACGCGCCGCTCGTCCCGGATGAGGAGGTCGAGGTCGAGATCGAGCTGATCCCGAGCACCGGCCTGCTGCGGAAAGGACACCGGATCCGCGTCGACGTGCAGCCCTACGACGGGGTCGCGCACGGCATGCACCACGCCTACGACCCCACCTTTCACGACGGAGCCGTCAACACGATCCACACGGGCCCGTCGCGCCTGGGTTACGTGCAATTGCCGATCATCGATGAAGGGTAGTGAAGTTCGGGGAATGCGGTGCTCGGGCTCGAGGTCAGGAAGCTGTCCTGTGATAGTGCCGCGGGCACGGTTGTGGAGCGGTGGCATAAGTTCCGTAGAACCGAGCCATTAGTTGTCCTGGCAATGACCTGGCCGGACCTCGGCTCGGCACCACTCGCCGGCACCGGCCAGGGAGTCAGCCGGCGCCGGTGGTGGCGTGCCGTTTCCTGCGCGCCTCGCACCGGAACCAACCAGCCCGCAGACCGGCTCGGATCAGCCGGGATTTTGGGCCACACTCAGGGGATCGTTGCCCAGAAGCCGGTCAGGACCGCAGCGCCACGAGCCGGGTCTTCGGTCATCCACCAGTGGCCCAAGCCTTCGAGGACCGCCACCTGGGCACCGGCACGGGCGGCGGCTCGCCGGCGTTGTTCTTCGGTGCCGACGGCTTGGTCTGCCGTGGCCAGGATCGCCAGACCCGGACACGCCGCAGCGCGCTCCATGTCCAGCCCGAGCCCGAGCGTCCCCGGATCGGCGGCCGAGCGGTACAGCGCGAGGACCGCCCGTCCCATCGCAGCGTCCTGCCCGGCCGCGACGCGAGCCGCGACCTGCCGGCTCATTCCCCGCTCCGCCAACGCTTCTGCACGCTCCTCGGCCGTACCGCCGAACCGCGCTACGACATCGGCTTCGCCGACATCCGGTGTCTGCCAAAGGCGGGCCAGCTCGTGCCACCGGTAGCCGGGGTCGTAGATCCCGAGCACGTCGCTGACCCAGCTGCGCACGAGGTCCGGGCGGCTCAGCACGACGTTCAGCACGTGGCCACCGCCCCAGTCGTGACCCACCAGGTCCACCGGCTCGCCCAACGCCGTCAGCTCCTCGACGAGCCAGTCCCGGTAATCCGCCTGGGTGGCGCCGAACCCGGCGGGCAGCGGCGCGCCGAAACCGGGCGGTGACAGGCAGATCAGGTCGGACCGGACGCCCGCCAGTTCGGCCAGCAGCGGCTCCCAGACCGCCGTCGTCTCCGGGTTGCCGTGAACGAAGACCGCGGGCATCAGACGGCGAACGGCGTGGTCGGCTGCAGCACCGATTCCACCAGCGCCTCGCTGCGCAAATGGGCGACCGCCTGGTAGTCCGGGTCGCCGATCATGGCCGCGAACGCCTGCCGGTCCGGGTAACGGACCAGCACCACCATGTCCCAGGCTTGTCCGTCCTCGGCGACCAGGGCTCGCCCGCCGTCGCCCAGGTACTCCAGGCTCAGGCCGTAGCGGGCGTTGATCGACTGGCCGAGTGCCTCCGCGTAGCGCTGGTAGCTCTCGCGGCCGCCGTCCGGGCGGAATCGCAGCAGGTTGAGCATCACGACCGGGCCGCCCGGGTCGTCGGCCAGCAGGGCGTCGAGGGCGCGGTCGTCGATTTCGATCATCGGAAGCCTCCTGTAGCGGGGTACGGGTACGTCACCACACTACACATGCTTGTTGGGCGACATGCAAGTTACTTTGCTAGACTCCAGGCATGACCACCACCCGCCGCACCCAGCAGGAACGCCGAGACCAGGCCGAAGCCGCCCTGCTGGCCGCCGCCGCCGAACTGGTCGTCGAGCAAGGCGTTCGCTCGCTGACGCTGGCACGCGTCGGGCAACGTGCCGGCTACAGCCGCGGCATCGTCACCCATCACTTCGGCGGTAAGCAGGCACTGGTGGAACGCCTCGCCCGGGCAACGCAGGCCGGGTTCGTGCCCGGCCTTGACGATCTGCCGCCCGGGCTCGACCGTCTCCTGCGGCTGATCGACGGCTACCTCGGCGAACTCGCCCGCCTCGGCGTGTTCAACCAAGCTTTTCTGCTGTTGTGGGCCGAGGCTGCCACGCAACCCGACTTGGCGTCGATCTTCCGCGAGCGCGACGCCGCCTTCCGCGCCGACTTGCGCGTCGACGTCGAGGCCGGCATCGCGGCCGGTGTCATCGACCCCGGTCTGAGGCCCGACGACGTCGCGGTCGCCATCGTCGGGCAGCTACGCGGGATCGCTTTGCAGCGACTGTTGGACCCGCGTGGTGTGGACATCGAGCAGGTGCGCCACAGCGTCACCGGCTACTGGCGCCGGGCGCTCGCCCCGGCATAATCGAACCTCCCCTTGTTCGCTCAGTGCCGGGCGCTACGAGCGGGCTCGGCCGCGACTGCGCGAGAAGTACCGAGACGCTGCCTTGGTCGATTGCAGGCCGAGACGCTCCCGCACGAGGGAGACGTCCGCGCCGTCCTCGCGAAGCCGGACGCCACAGGTATGGCGCAACCGGAACGGGCGGAGCCCGGGTATTCCAGCGGCTTCACCCGTCAAGACCACGACGCGGGTGATCCCCGCGACAGTCATCGGCATTCCCCCCGGACCGATCCACAACGGACCTGGTCGCTCGCAGCATGCCACCCATGCTGCGAGGCGTTCCCTCGCGATATCCGGCAACGGAACCACTCGGACGTGGCCATCTTTGCGTCGCAGGTGAACGCTCGCGGCAGCGTCCACCAGGCTGAGGTCTTCGACGCGAAGGCGTACACACTCCTCCGGCGTCGCTCCGGCGTAGAGCAATACCGCAACAATCGCAGCATTGCGCACCCCACTGCGCACGGACGCACGGTCGACGTTCCGCTGTTGCATCAGGCTGAGCGGATGAACGTCCGCCGGCTGCTTCCGCGGCACGCGTTCCACCTGGATTCGTAACCCTGCACCGCGCTCGTAGAGCAGAGTCGCCGCGATGAGAGCCTGATTGATCGACGATGGAGCGGTCCCGGACTCCACGAGGTAGGCGCGCCATGACGCTACGGCAGCTTCAGCGCCACCGACGTCGGAAAACGCCGCTGAATGATTTGCCTCGTTTGCCGTGACCCATTGCACATACGCCGCAACCTGCCCTTTGTAGGCACGAACGGTGTTGACCGCGAAGCCGCAGCTGTCCAGATAGCGGCCCATGGCACCCGCGGCGTGATTGGCGAGATCGCTGACACCGCGCGCGGGAGGAACACCGACGGACTCAGCGTTCATACGCCGTCTCCAGAAATTGTCAGAACGGGGAGCAGGTGCGCAGTCACGTACCGGAGTTCAAATGAGCTGCCGTTCGGCCAGGCTGCGTCCGGTCTGCTCGATCGCGTCGGGGATCGATCGCAATGGGTGTCCGAGGAGAGTCTCGGCGGTGGTGCTGTCGAAGCGCTGGTTCTGGCCGATCAGCCATCGGTTGTCGCGCAGTTGGGGTTCGAACACGCTGGCGAGCCAGGTGAACCAGGTCGGCATCGCCCGTGCAGGCATCCTCCGGCTTGCTTCGGGAAGGCGTTCGCGGATCACTCTGGCGACGTCGATGAGTGACATCGGGTCGGTGGCGATGATCGTGCGGCGACCGGCGGCGCTCGTGGAGGTCATCGCGGCGATGTGGGCGTCGGCGACGTCCCGCACATCGACCCACGGAAGCCGAAGGTCGGGGATCATCGGGAGTGCCCCCGACATGATCTGTTGGATCGCGGTGACTGAGGTCCCAGGATCGTTCGTCAGGAGTGGCCCGACCACCGCGCCCGGGTTGATGACTGCAAGCCGGTCCGGGACCCCACGCTGCTGCACAAGCTCTCGCGCGGCCCGCTCGGCCTTGACCTTCGAGACGGTGTACGCGTTGAGGCGCGGATCGTCCGGGTCGGTCCAGTCGGCGTCGGTGTAGATGTGCCCTTTGGGTGCGCGGGCGAACTGCATCGTCGCCAACGCCGAGGTCATGACCACTCGCTCCACGCCCTCGTCCAGTGCCGCTCCGACCGCCCGGATCGCCCCCTCGACGGCGGGACGGATCAGCTCGTCCGGGTCTTTCGGTTTCGCCAACACGAACGGGGAGGCCACATGCAGTACGTATCGGCAGCTGCCGACCGCTTCCGTCCACCCCTGATCGGACAGCAGGTCGAGCTGGCAGATCTCGAGCTCTGCGGTGTCGACGCCCGCTGCCGCCATCGCCGCATGCACCTCGCCGACACGAGAGTGCGACCTCACCGAGCCACGTACCGCGTATCCGCGCCGCAGCAGCTCGGCTGCGATGTGACCACCGATGAACCCCGAGATGCCCGTGACCAGCACCATATCCGGCATATCCACCCCCGCCCGTCATCTTGACAGTGAGTAGTTTACGAAGCATCTGCTCACTGTCAAGATGACGGGATGGACAAGGAACCACTCACCGGGGATCAGTACCACCACGGCAACCTGCGCGCCGCGCTGCTCGACAGCGCGCTCGTCGTGCTGACCGAGAAAGGTGTCGCCGGGTTCAGTATGCGCGAAGCCGCACGACGGGCGGGGGTGTCGCAGTCTGCTCCCAAACATCACTTCGGTGACGCGCGCGGGCTCCTCGGTGCGCTCGCGACCCGTGCGTACCGGCAGCTCTGTGATCGGCTCGAATCACTCGAACTCGCAGGGCTCGATGCGCGAGAGAGCGTCACGTGCATCGCTGCGGAGTACGTCGCCTTCGCGGGTGAGAACCGTGCCCTGTTCGACCTGATGTGGCGGATGACGCAGTTCGACTTCACCGCACCCGAACTGGCCGAGCAGAAGCACCGCGCCCTCCTCGTCCTGGATCGAGGCCTGCGCGGTGAGGACGCCGAACCGGCGGCTGGCGACACCGACCCCGCACTGCTGCCGAGCTACGCGGTCTGGTCTCTCGTGCACGGGTACACGACCCTCGCCTTGGAGGGGGCAATCGACCGCAGCAACCCGGATCCACTGAACAGCGAACTGCTTCCCGCCATGCTCGCGCTTCTTGACGTGTCCGGCCCTCAGCGGACGAGCATTCCGTAGGGGATGAAGTACAGCCCTACACCCTCAATTGCGTTGAGCTACTACCGCACCGCTGAGGGAACTCGGGGATACGACTGGCTCTCCGCCGGCGCTGGGCTCTGGAAGCCCTCGTGATCGACCACCTCACCGTCGCCCGCGTCGCTGCCGGTCTCGGAGTCTCCTGGCACACGGCGAACATCGCCGTCGACGAACACGTCTGGCGGCACACGAAACTCGGCGACAAATACGTGACCGTGATCATCGACCTGACCCCGGTCCGCGGCAAGACCGGCCCTGCCCGCTTGCTGGACGTGGTCGAGGGTCGTTCGCAGGCCGGGTTCAAGACCTGGCTCGCCGAACGGCCCGACACTTGGCGGGACGGGATCGAGGTCGTCGCGCTGGACGGATTCACCGGCTTCACGACCGCCACCGCCGAGGAGATCCCTACCGCTGTCACGGTGATGGACCCCTTCCACGTCGTCCGCCTCGCCGGCGACGCGCTCGACACCTGCCGTGGCCGGGTCCAGCGCGACAGGTTCGGCAGACGCGGGCGGAAACACGCCCCGCTCTACAAGGCCCGCCGCACACTCCACACCGGCGCAGCCCTCCTCACCGAGAACAGCAGACCCGCCTGGAGGCACTGTTCACCGACGACCGGCACGTCGAGGTCGAGGCGACCTGGGGCATCTACCGGCGCATGATCACCGACTACCGGGAACCGGACCGCGAACTTGGGAAGAAGGTCATGCAGACCGTCATCGACACTCTCAGCAGCGGCGTTCCCACCATGCTGGCATAGCTCCGCAAGCTCGGCCGCACGCTGAAGAAACGCGCTGGAGGCATCCTCGCGTTCTTCGACCGGCCCGGCACTGAGGTTCCCCCCGAACAGTGGACAGGTCTTCAAGCAGCTTTCGCTGCGCCTGTCAGGGACTGTTCGTAGCACACAGGATTGAGCATCCCGATAGCCGAGTGACGCCTCTCATTGTTGTACCGACCGATCCACTTGTCAACTGCAGCAACAAGTTCTGCCTTGACTGTGAACGTGTGGCGGTAAAAGTACTCGTGCTTGAACGTTGACCAGAACGATTCCGCGGGGCTGTTGTCCCAGCAGATACCGGTCTCACCCATCGACCGTTTCAACCCGTACCGGTCGCAGGCTCGCGCCGTCAACCCGGCCGTGAATTCCCCACCGCGATCGGAATGCAGCACTGTGCCGGCGACACCGCGGCTGCGGCAGGCCACCGCCGCGTCGATGGCCTCACAGACCATGTCAGCACCGATATGGTCGGCGACGATGTGCCCGAGCACGCGGCGGGAATGCCCGTCGCGGATCGCGCACAAGTACAGATCACCCTCACCGCAGGTGAGGTAGGTGATGTCGGTCAGCCAGACCGCGTCGAGCTTGCCCTGGTCGAAGTTGCGTCGCACCAGATCCGGCGGAAACGACGCCGCCGGGTCAACCACCGTGGTGCGGACTTTGAAGGTGCGGGGACTGATGCCCTCGATCCCGATTCCGGCCATGATTGCCGCGACGGTTTTCTCGTTCACTGTTTCACCGCGTGCCCGTAGTTCGGCGGTGATCCGCGGGGACCCGTAGGTACCGTCGGACTCGGTGTGTACGTCGAGGATCTTCACCGCCAGATCAGCGCGGCGCTGCCGCCGGGGCGTCAACATCGTTGCTGCGGAACGTTTCATGTACGCGTAGTAGCCGGACGTCGAGACACCGAGCAGCCGCGCCATGCGCAGGACAGAGAACCGTGTGCCCTCGGGTGGTGTGGAGCCGGCGGGCTCGTCGGGGCCGGCGTACTTCGCCATCAGATCGAACCTCGCGGGTTCTTCTGCATCGCGGCAAAGTACGCCGACGCTTTTACCAAGAACGCGTTGTCCTTCTCCAGCTCGGCCACCTGCCTGCGCAATCGCAGCAGTTCGGCTTGCTCTGCAGCTTCCAGGGGTTTCTCGCCGTGGACCCCGGCGGCGGCGATCCTCCGCCGTTCGTCTTTGACCCAGACACTGAACATCCCCGGATCGATCCCCAGCTCACGGGCAACCTCGGCGATCGTGCGGTCGGAGTCGATCACACGATGCGCAGCCTCAATCTTGTACTCGGCCGTGTACGACCGACGCTTACGAGGAGGCATAACGGACATCCTTCCAGCAGGACCGCAGTCCTGCTAGCTCGGTGTCCACCGCCCAGGGGGAACCTCACACCGGCAACGGACCACCGAGCCATCAACGGGTGGCTCGAACACCTCCGCGGCTCGGCGCTCGGGTTCCGAAACCTGACCAACTACATCGCCCGGTCACTATCGAAGCTGGCGGCTTCAGACCACTCCTACTCCGCTGACTGCGATGAGCCGATATGCATGCCTGTCACATTGGGGAAGTTTCTCGCGCTTCCTGCAGCTGGCCATCACCGGACGGGCTGTCGACCACCTCGTCGATCGCATGAAGCTTGAACCGGGATGGGTCGTAATCGCCGACCTGCCACGCGAGGTCCATGGTGCCGACGCGCCGCTCATGGCCAGTGCGGACGGGTGAAGTCGGCGTTTCGATCACCAGTTCGTCGGCCCGGTCGCGTTCGACCCCGCTGGCGAGTTATTAATCCGGCCAAAAGTAGGCCGACCCCTACGTGGCGCGTAACCGTTGCTACGAAGCCGTTCGGCCGTGACGAACTACGACTGGAGTACTAGGGCGTGTTTCCTGGATCTTGATCTAGAGATCCGGTAGATCGTGGTGGGTGTTTGATCGGCACGATCTGCGTGATGAGGAGTGGGGCCGGCTGCGGTCGTTGCTGCCGTTGAATCTTGGCCGTGGTGGTCGGTGGGCTGATCACCGGGCCACGATCAACGGGGTGTTCTGGCGGGCCCGCACCGGGTGCCCGTGGCGGGACATGCCCGCCGAGTACGGAAACTGGGTGACGGTCTACAAACGGCACAACCGGTGGTCGCAGGATGGGACGTGGGCGGCGATCCTGGACCGGTTGCGGGCTGGGTGCGACGAGGCCGAAGGGATGGACTGGACGGTCGGCGCGGACTCCACCGTGGTCCGTGCGCATCAGCACGCCGCCGGAGCCCGTCACGGCCGGGCCGCCGAGGCTGACACAGGGGGCTGGGTCGAATGACACGAAATCCCGGGCTGGCCGTCAGGCTCTGGGGCGCTCGCGTGGTGGGCTTTCCACCAAGATTCATCTGGTCGCCGACCGGCGGTGCCGGCCGATCGCCCGGTTGACCAGCCCGGGTCAGCACGGTGATTCGCCCCGCTTTATCCCGCTGCTGCAGCGGATCCGGATCCGGCGTCGTGGTCTGGGCCGGTCCCGGGTCCGGCCTGCTCGGGTGATGGCGGACAAGGCTTACTCCTCCAAAGCCAACCGGGCTTACCTGCGCGGGCGCGGGATCAAGGCGGTGATCCCGGTCAAGGACGACCAGAAAGCCAACCGCCGCAAGCGCGGCTCGGCCGGTGGCAGGCCACCAGCTTTCGACGCCGAGCGCTATAAGGACCGCAACACCGTCGAGCGTGCCTTCAACAAGCTCAAAGCGTTCCGGGCCGTGGCCACCCGATACGACAAGCTCGACATCATCTATCAGGGCACCATCGACGTCGCCTCGATCAAGATCTGGCTTCGCGACCCCGTCCCATGATCCAAGAAACACGCCCTAGTCGACCTGGGCGATGAAATCCAGCAGGATCTCGGCCAGGGCTTGCGGAGATTCCTGCGCTATGAGGTGGCCGACACCTTCCACATGGGCCGAAGTGATTTCACGCGTAGTCAACTGGCGAAGGGTCTGCTCGGTGATGGGGGCATTGACGCCGTCGACACTGAGCACGGGGACGTCCAGTGGGCGAGTCTCGGCTAGCGCCCTGGTCCTGCCTCCGTCGGAGAAGATGGCCTGGTAGAGGCCCGTGGTACCGCGCCAGCCGTCTGGCCGCTTGTAGGTACGCAGGAATTCGTCGAAGTCGACCTGGGTGATCGCCCCCTGCACTCCGGTCATCATTGGATAGGCCCATCCCTCGATGAACTCGCGCTCATGGCCTGGGATGAGCATCTCCGGGATGCCGGGGGCACCCAGGAACCCGTTATGCCAGGACCCGCCGTTGTTTACGTCAGCAAGAGCCTCCAGGCCGAAGCCGGCGAGAGTCGTCTCGATGCCAGTGAAACTGAGGACATCCTCGGGGTGCGTGGCTGCGAAATGAAAACCCACGCCTCCGCTGATGTCCTGACATGCGACGTGGACGGCACCCAGGTCGATGTGCTCGACCAGCTGATGCAGATCCTCGGCGGAGGCGGATTCGCTGTAGTCCCCTTCCTCGGTGCTGGAGTCGCCGAAACCCCTGAGGTCGACAGCGATCACACGGTGAACGCGAGCCAAGATCGGGATCAGCTTGCGGAAAGCCCACCAGGTCTCCGGCCATCCATGGAGGAGCAGGATCGGGGAGCCACTGACACCTGCTGCGACATGGTGCAGGCGGGCGCCGTTGATGTCCGCCAGGTGGTGGGTCACACCGGGAATGGTCATGCCGGCGGGTTCGGTGAGAATCATGGATTCACTCCCAAATAGACAACCTTGGTTGTCCATCACATTAGACAACTAAGGTTGTCGTTGTCAACGGTCTGTCGTAAGCTCCGCGAGTGTCCCGAGCCGGTGCCGACCTCGCGCAACTACTTCTTGGCGCGTTCCGCACGTTGGCCGATCGAGCCACAGCCGAACTCATCGCCCGTGGCTACCAAGAGGTGCGACCGGTCCACGACTTCGCGCTGCAGGCGATCCTGTCCGGTGCTGACACCACCTCCGAAGTCGGCCGCCGGATGCACGTCAGCAAACAAGCTGCGGCGAAGACCATCTCCGCTCTGGAACAAAGCAACTATGTAGCGCGTGAACCCGATCCTGCGGACAGGCGCCGCCAGCGTCTCTACGTCACCGCAAACGGGCTCGCGATGCTGAGCGAAGCTGAGGCAATCTTCGACGAGCTCCGCGGGGAATGGGAGAGACAAGTGGGGGCAGCCCCGCTCGCGCAGATGGAAGGAATGCTGAGCGCACTGCTGGGCAAAGACCCTACCCAGGTCGACATCCAGGTCGACGCAGCCAAGTGGATGGCACCAGAAGCGAGTTCCTTAGGCCACTAGCCTCGATCCTTCATAAGGGTTTCGTTGCGAACGCGGTGGTGGCGGTGATTCCGGCGTCGGTGCAGAGGTCGGCCACGCGGGGTCTATGGTGCCGACGCGCCGCTCATGGCCAGTGCGGACTGATCGACGTCCGTGCGGTCGCTGTGCCGGCCAAAAGTAGGCCGACCCGTGCGCGGCACGTAACCGTTGCTACGAAGCCATTCGGCCGTGGCTGTGGTCGGATTAGTAACGGTCGGCACAGTAGTCATCGCGAGCGGCTGGGATCTCGTTGTGCTGGAACGGAGACCGCCGCCGGCCAGCTGAGGAAAGCCCGACTGCGCCGCTGCCTTCGTGCGGCTGGCGACCACTGCCGCGCTGGTCGGGATCGCCGACATCGGCGTAACCCGATGTACCTGGCGCGAAATCAGGAGCGGGGTTCTCCGTGAGGCTCAAGGTGCGGCCGGTCGCCTCCCAGCGCGGCCAGCACGGTCCGGTAGGTCAGGTCGGCCCGCGCGCCCACGTCGCCCGCCGCGATGCCCAAAGCCGGTGAGTCCGCCGGCAGCTGCGCTGCTTCGTGGACGACGGCCAGGTAGATGGCGCAGCACCACGCCGTGTCGGTGGCGGTGATCTCGCCGGCTTCGCGCAACCGCCTGAACAGCTGCGCCAGCCCGGTTGTCACCTCAGGACTCAGGGGTGTCATCTTGGTGGCCGGGTCCGCGGTGAGTTCCATGATCGCCCGGCTGTCGACCTTCAGCTCGAAGAGCAGCTCGGTCAGCCGGTACAGCGCCGCGACGGGCGGCGCCGTCGCCACTCGTGCCTGCTCGAGCCCCCGCAGGTAGCGCTCGTTGAGCAGGCGGGTCAGCGCCTCCAGCAGGGCCTTCCGGGACGAGAACCGGCGGTGGACGGTGGCGCGCGCGAGCCCCGCGGCGTCGGCGATCCGTTCCAGCGTCGCGGTCGGGTCGACCGCGAGCAACTCCTCGGCGGCCGCCAGGATCCGCGCCGTGCTGCGCTCCGCGTCCGCCCGCAAGCGCCTCGGTTCGGCGTCTGCGCTCACCCGGAACCCCCTCCTTCTCGCTCGGCTCAACCGAGAGTCCCGGATCAGCTTACATCCGAATCATCAACGTCTCGACTCGGCGACTAAATGAGACTGTGGTGTAGCATTTGTTGAGTCAAGTCAGATGCGAACGGAGAACCACCATGGATCTGGATCTTGCGGGCAAGCGTGTCCTCGTGACGGGGGCGAGCCGGGGCATCGGGCTGGCGACGGTCGAGGCGTTCGTCGCCGAAGGCGCCGAAGTCGTCGCCGTGTCGCGGAAGAACACCCGCGAGCTCGAAGCCACCGGCGCGACGTTCGTGTCCGCCGACCTCCTCGACCCCGGCGCACCGCGCCGGGTGCTCGACACCGTGCTCGCGAGCGCCCCGCGCCTCGACGTGCTCGTCAACAACGCGGGCGGCGGGGAAGCGTTCGACGCGGACCTCCTCGACCCCATCGGCGGTTCCGGCGCGGCGTGGGACGACGTGCTCGCGCTGAACCTGCGCGCCGCCGTGGAGATGACGCGGGCCGCGCTGCCGGCGTTGTCGCGGGCGCGGGGCGCGATCGTGAACATCGGCTCGAGTTCCGCGCGCGACCCGCGTGGGGTGCCGCTGTGCTATGCCGCGGCCAAGGCTGGGCTGAGCGCGTTCTCCCGTGGGTTGGCGGAGAAACTGGGGGAGACGGGTGTCCGGGTCAACGTCGTCACTCCCGGTGCCACCCGGACTGCGATCCAGACGAGCCCGGATGGCTATGTGGGACGGCTGTCGGCGAGCATGGGCCTGGACCATGAGACGGTGCTCGCGGCCATGCCGGAGCAGGCGGGCATGGTGACGGGCAAGCTGATCGAACCCGCTGAGATCGCCCGGGTGGTGCTGGTGCTGGCGTCGCCGGCGATGCCCAGCGCGGTGGGCTCCAACTGGATCGTCGACGGGGGCAGCCTCAAGACTCCGTGAAAGTCTTGACCAGGTGAAGCGTGTAACTCGAGTAGCTCGGCCGGCGCAGCCCGAGCTCGGAGCTCGCGGTTCGACCGCGCTCAACGTCGAGGCCTGGCCCGAACTCACCAGCCCTGACCCGAGCGGATCCGAGGTCCTCGGAATTCTCCTCAAGAAGTTGTGACGTCCGGCCGTGATCGGGTCAGGCGCCGGGCCGCCTCCACGACGCAGGCCCGCCTCCGGGCCCGCTCGTCCGGGTCGTCGGCCTCCGCACCGGTCAGCATGGTGGCGAGTTGCGGGACGCTGAACCACCATGCAGCGAGTCCGATGATCAGGAACATGAGGTGGCCGGCGTCGATGCCGCTGTCGATGGTCCCGTCGCGTTGGGCCCGGGCGGTGGCGGCGACCTTGCGGCGGTAGTGCTCGACGCGGACGGAGGCGTTGACCGGTGGCGCGCCGCGCAGGCCTTCCCACTGCAGCAGGCGCGCCAGTTCGGGGTGCCGGCCGTAGTAGTCGAAGGTGCGTCCGGCGACGTCGCCCATGTCGCCGAAGCTCGGGCCGTCCGGTGCGACGACGCGGGAGAGTTCTTCCAGGGCTTCGGTGAGCACTTCGTCGAAGAGGGCGTCCTTGTCGCCGAAGTAGGCGTACAGCCGTTCCTTGTTGACGCCGGCGCGGGCGGCGATGCGGGTCACGGTGGTGCCGTCGGACCCGTGCTCGGCGAACTCGACCAGCGCGGCTTCCCGGAGCAGGCGGCGCGTGTCGTCGACGGTTCGCTTCATGCGTGAAGGCTAGCACCGACGCCAACGTTGCCGTTGGTGGAAGCGGAGTGCTACGTTCGGAATATGCAACGCCAACGTTGGCGTTGGTCGTGAGCGGAGACTTCTGATGAGCTTGACCGAGGCGACGGCGTACACCGACCGGGACGGAATCGTGGACGCGGTCACCCGGCTCGTCGAGGGAATCGACTTCGGCGACGAGGAACTGCTGAGGTCCGCCTTCACCGAGGACGCGGTGTTCGACCTCGGCGGCATCGACCACAGCATCCACGTTTTCGAGCCCTACGTCGGCCGCGAGCAGGTTGTCGAGACGCTGATGCGGACCGTGGGCACGGCGATGGACACCTTCCACGCCCTGTCCAACATCCGGGTGTGGGTGGCGGGCGACACCGCCAAACTGACCTGCTACCTGATCGGCCAGCACCACCGGACCGGCGAGGGACCCTCGGTCGACTTCCAGGACCACCTCCTGCTGGGCAACCGGTTCGAGACCGACCTGGTCCGCGACCACGACCACGTGTGGCTGGTCCGGCGCAACCGGATCAGCTCGCGCTGGTCGGTGGGCAACCCCGCCGCCGGCAAGATCCCCGTCGAGCACTGACTGTCGAACCCGCGTCGAGAACACAACCGAAAGTGGAGGACTGGACATGCGTGCGATCGGCCTGACCGAGTTCGGCGGCCCCGAGGTGTTGCGGGTGATCGACCTGCCCGATCCCGTTCCGGGCCCCGGCGAGGTGCGTATCCGCGTGCACGCCGCCGCGGTCAACCCCACCGACACCGTGCTGCGCGCCGGCGTTGTGAAGGCCTGGTTCGACGGCCGCCCCGGGCCCTACGTGCCGGGTATGGACGCCGCCGGCGTGGTCGACGCGATCGGCCCGGACACGGACACCTCGCTCCGGCTCGGGGATCCGGTGGTCGCGATCCTGCAGGCCTACGGTCCGCGCGGTGGCGCCTACGCCGAACTCGTCGTCGCGCCCGCGGAATCAGTGGTCTCGATACCGCCCGGCGCGGACTTCCCCGCCGCGTCCACACTGCTGATGAACGCCCTGACTGCCCGGCTCGCGCTGGATCTGGTGGCCGTACCGGCCGGCGGCACCGTCGCGGTGACCGGAGCGGCCGGCGCCTTCGGGGGGTATGCGGTGCAGCTGGCCAAGACCGAGGGATTGCGGGTGTTCGCGGACGCCTCGGAGGCCGATGTCGAGCTGGTGAAGGAATTGGGCGCGGACGAGGTGGTGCCGAGGGGCGCCGACCTCGCCGGCCGGTTCCGCGCGCTCGCGCCGGACGGGGTGGATGCGGTGCTCGACGGGGCGGCGCTGGACGGGCTGATCGTCGCGGCGGTCCGGGACGGTGGCGGGTTGGCCGTCGTCCGCGGCTGGGACGGCCCGGTCGACCGCGGTATCAGGCTGCACAAGGTCTTCGTCACCGAGGTGGCGACCGACCACGCCCGCCTGCTTCGGCTGCGGGAGCAGGCCGGCGCGGGCGAGCTGACCCTGCGGGTGGCCGACGTGCTGCCGGCCGACCAAGCCGCAGAAGCCCACAGTCGGCTGGCCGAGGGTGGCGTTCGCGGCCGTCTCGTCCTGGATTTTGCCGCCTTCTAACGGATCGTATGGCTCGTGCGTCAGGTGTTCAGGTGACGCCTCTGACAGGGCGAGACAACATCTCGCCGGAATCTTGCTTCGGTGGGCGAGTGGTTGTAGACAGACTGGGCTTGATTGAAACGTTTTGATCGCGCGTTCCCGCACGACGACGCTGACGGGTGAGACGATGCCGTCGAACAACAGCTCAGGGATGTCCCGACGCCGGGTCCTGGGCGCCGGAGCCGGTGTCGGTGCCGGCGTCGCGCTCGGAGCCCTGTTCCCCGGGGTGGCGAAAGGCGAGGCGGCCGCGACCGTCGGCACCGAGCCGATACGCGCCATCGAGCCGCGGACCGAGTTCGCCCGGAACCCACTGGGAATCGACGCGGTGAAGCCGCGGCTGAGCTGGTGGCTCGCCGGAGGCGGCCGCGGAGTGCGGCAGAGTGCCTACCAGATCCTGGTCGCGAGTTCGCCCGACCGCCTGACGGACAAGCGGGCCGACATGTGGAACAGCGGACGTGTTCCCTCGAGCGAGTCGGTGAACATCGAGTACGCGGGCCGGCCCCCGGCCGCGCGAACCCTGTGCCACTGGACGGTGCGGGTCTGGGACGCTGCCGGCGAACCCTCCGCGTGGAGCGCACCGAACCAGTGGGAGATGGGTCTCCTCGACCCGGCCGACTGGCTCGGTACGTGGATCGGCGCCGCCGCCGGCCCGGCGGAGCTGACCTTGGACATGGCGCGGTGGATCTGGTTCCCCGAAGGGGATCCTGCGGCCGGGCTGCCCCCGATGGAGCGTTACTTCCGGCGGTCGTTCGACATTCCCGCGGATCGCCGGGTGAAGCGCGCCAGGATACTGCTGACCGCGGATGACCGTTTCGTCTTGTGGGCCAACGGCGTGAAGCAGGCCGAGACCGCAGCGGACGGGCAGTGGCGGGACGGCCGCGTCGTGGATCTGACCGCGGCACTCGGAACGGGTGGCAACGTCCTGGCGATCACAGCCATCAATACGTCCGCGTCCCCGGCCGGGCTCATCGCTCGCCTTGCCGTCGAGTACGAATCGGGTCCACCGTCGATCCTGGACAGCGGCGGCGAATTCCGGGTGAGCGAACAGGCGCCGGACGGCTGGCAGGGTCCGGCGTTCGACGACAGCGCCTGGGTCCGGGCCCGGGAGGTCGCCTTGTACGGCGGAGGGCCGTGGGGCCGCGGAGTCTCCGAGGCGGAGGTCGTGACGCCCGCGCCGTTGCTGTGCCGCGAATTCACGGTGCGCGACAACGTCCGCCGGGCAAGGCTGTACGTGGCCGGGGTCGGCTACCACGAGCTGGAACTCAACGGACTCAAGGTGGGCGACCACGTGCTCGACCCCGCGCCCACCGACTACGACGAACGCGTTCTGTCCGTGACGCACGACGTGACCACTATGCTCCACAAAGGACAGAACGCCGTCGGGGCCGAACTGGGCCGGGGTTTCTTCGGCGAGAAGGTCTCGACCGCATGGGACTGGACCACCGCAACCTGGCACGGCGAGCCGCGGTTGCTCGCCCAGCTGGAGATCGAGTACGCGGACGGTACCCGGGACACCGTGGCGACCGATCCGCAGTGGTGTTACGCAGGGGGTCCGACCCAGTCGGATTCGATCTACGCCGGCGAGACCTACGACGCACGGCTCGCACGGCCGGGCTGGTCGACGCCGGGGCACGACCGGCGCGACTGGCCGGCTGCTGCGGAGCTGGCCGCGCCGGCCGGCCGGGTGGTCGCTCAGCGGGGCCATCCGATCCAGGTGGTCGAGACGGTTGCGCCTGTCGCGATCACCGAGCCGATACCCGGTACCTACGTGTTCGACCTGGGCCGGACGCTCGGTGGTTGGGCGGAGCTGCGTGTGCAAGGGCCGCCTGGAACACGGTTGGCGCTGCAGTATTCGCAGCAGCTGCACGACGACGGGACCGCCGATGCCGATCAGACCTATGTGCAAGGCGGGCGTTTCCAGCGCGACGAGTACGTTCTCGGCGGCAGCGGGACGGAGACCTGGCGGCCGCGCTTTAGCCACAAGAGCTTCCGCTACGTCCAGGTGACCGGTCTGCCCGCAAAGCCCGCGAAGGACTTTTTGCGAGGGCAAGAGGTGCGTACGGCGGCTCCGGTGACCAGCAGTTTCTCCTGCTCGAACGAGCTCTACAACCGCATCCACGGGTTGGTCGTCCGCAGCACCGGCCACCATCTGCTCGGCATCCCCGCGGTCGACGTCATGTACGAGAAGATCGGCTGGACCGCCGACGGGCACCTCAACCTGCCGTCCGTCGCGCTGAACTTCCGTGCCCAGGCCTTTCTGGCCAAATGGCTGGATGACCTGGGCGACAGCCAGCGGCCGGACGGCCTGATGCCGGTGATCGCCCCCAGCGGGGGATGGGGGTACGACTGGCGGGCACCGGAGTGGACCGCGGCTTACCCGATCGTGATGTGGGAGGTCTACCAGCGCTTCGGCGACCGCCGGACACTCGACGCGCACTACGCGCGAGTTCGGCGATATGTCGACTGGAGCATGGCTCAGCTGGACCGTGACGGCTTGGCGGTCAGCAGCCTCGGTGACTGGCTCGCCCCGGGTGGGACCCAGCCACCGGAGGACAGGCGGCTCAGCGCGACGGCGTATCTGTGCCGCACGTTGCAGATCGTCGTCGACGCGGCGACCACGCTGGGCTTCGACGCCGACGTGCGGTCGTATTCCCAGCTGCTGAACGCGGTTCGGGACCGGTTCAACGCCGCGTTCCTCGATCGGGAACGGGGCAGCTACCGCACCTCGACGGACGACGGCTACCGCCAGACCTCGAACCTGCTCCCGCTCGCCTTCGGTCTCGCGCCGGCGGACCTGATCGAACAGGTCGTCGCCGGCCTCGTCGCCGACGTGCGTGCGCGCGGCCAGCACCTCAACACCGGTGCGCTCGGCACCGCCCTGCTGCTTCCCCTGCTGACCCAGCACGGTCACGTCGATGTCGCGCATGCCGTCGCGAGCCGGCGCACCTACCCGAGCTGGGGTTACTGGCTCGACAACGGTGCCGACACCCTGTGGGAGACCTGGGAGCTGCACAACGAGGGGCAGGGCCGGCCGCCTTCGCACGACCACTACCTGTTCGGCTCGATTGATCGGTGGTTCTTCGAGCACCTCGCGGGCATCACCGCGGCCGAACCCGGATACCGGCACATCCGGATCCAGCCCAGTGTCACCGGGTTGGCACACGCCGCTGCCCGGATCGAGACCGTGCGCGGCGTGGTGGGTGTCGAGTGGCGCCACGACGGGGGAACTCTGGTGCTGCGGGTCGAGGTGCCCGCCAACACGACCGCGGATGTCCACGTGCCCGGAGCGCGGGCGGACGGCACGCTCGAAGGTGCCCGGCCGACCGGTGGACCACCGGATGTCACGCCGCTCGGCGACGGCGTGTTCCGCGTCGGCGCCGGGAACCACCGGTTCACCAGCCGGATCGCCTAGGTGCCCCGGAGCACGACCTCCTACCCGGCAACGACCCCAGGACAGGTGAGGGTGGCAATGGGCGACTCAACGGACCACGGCCCGCAAAGCGGCGTGACCCGGCGGTCCGTGCTCGGCGGGATGGCCGGAGCGGGGATCCTGGCGATGACCGAGGCGGGCGGGGCGGCCGCGGCCGCCGGCATCGGGCCGGGCGGGGGACCGGGCGCCGATCCGGCGCCTGAGCTGACCGGGAACCTGTTCGCCGCGCCGCCGAGCACGACCCGGCCGAAGTACCGGTGGTGGATGCCGTTGGCCTACACCGACGACGCGGAACTGGCCGCGGAGCTGGCGCAGATGCGTGAGGCGGGTGCGGGTGGCGCGGAGGTCGCGGCGTTCGGTGTCGCGGGCAGTGGCAACGACCAGAACCCGTTCCTGGAGCAGTACGGCTTCGGCACGCCGAAGTGGACATAGAAGGTCCAGACCATGCTCGCCGCCGCCGAGCGTGAAGGCCTCGGCCTCGACCTGACCATCGGCCCGCGCTGGCCGGCCACCGTCTCGACGGTGACCGACGTCAACGACCCGGCCGTGTCCAAGATGCTGGTCTTCGCGCACGAGTTCCACCCGGGAGGCTCGTCACGTTCCGGGCCGTTGCCCACCAACTACGACCGCACTCCGCCGCAGGACGCTGACACCACACTGGTCGCCGCGCTGGTGGCCCGGTGCACCACGCCCGGCACCAGTGATTCCTCGCCGCTGCCCTGGCTGCTGGTCCGCTCCACGGTGCTCGACGTCACCGCCGAAGTCACCGGCGAAGATGCCCTTTCGGTCACGTTCCCGGGCGGCGAGAACGACACCTACGCACTGATCGTCTTCCGTTACGCCCCCACGGGCCAAGCCCTCTCCGGTTTCACGCCCACCGGGGCGAACTACGCGCTGGACATCCTCAGCGCGGCCGGAACCAACGCCATCACCGGCTTCTACGACACGAAGATCCTCACTCCGGCGGTTCGCGACCTGCTGCGGCGATCCGGGCGCAGCGACCTGTTCGAGGACTCGCTCGAGCTGGGGGAAACCCAGAAATGGACCGGCGATTTCACCGAAGAATGGACCGCGCGCCGCGGATACTCGCCCCTGACGGTCCTGCCCGCTCTCGCCGGGGCGGGCCAGCACGGGATGAACACCGACAGCGAGCAGTTCTTCGACTTCGACGACGGCAGCGGTTCGCGCGTCCGCCACGACTACCGGCAGACCCACAGCGACCTCTACATCGCCCGCCACCTCGACGGCCTGCGGCGTTGGGCGAGCATCCGGTCGCTCCGCACCCGGATCCAGCCCTACGGCGCGCCGATCGACACCGCCGAGGCGGCGTCGCACATCGACGTGCCGGAAGGGGAAACCCTCGCCTTCGGCGCCAACACCACCGATTACAGCAACATCGAGGACCACAAGGTGGTCGCTTCGGGAGCCCACCTTTCCGGAGTTCCGGTGATTTCGAGCGAAGCCTGCGCTTTCGAGAGGACGGTGTGGGCGACGACCGCCGGCGGCGACCGAACACCGACTTCCGCGCTGCGCGCCATCTACCTGGGCTTCGCCGGCGGGGTCACCCAGGTGGTCTGGCACGGCTTCCCCTACCTCACCGCGGGGCCGCCCGGGTCGGGCTCCCAAAGCCGGTGGCCGGGCATGAGCTACGGCGGCAACACCGACTTCTCCGAGGCCTGGGGGCCCAAGGGCGGACCTAACTGGGCCGACTACCGGTTCGTCAACGACGCCCTCGCCCGAGTTCAGCTCACCATGCGCCAGGGTGTGGCCCGGTTCGACTGCGCGGTGTTCCGGCACGACTTCGGGATGAACGGGACGTGGACCACCGGCGTCGGCGGAGACACGCTGCTTCGCTCCACCTCCGAGCTGGCAGCGGCCGGGTACACCTACGAGTACCTCGCTCCGGCCCACATCATGCGCAAAGACGCGACCGTGAGCGACCGCGTCCTGTTCCGCGACAGCGGTGGTTACCGTGCCCTGATCCTGCGCAAGCAGTCGACCATGAGTGTGGCGGCGGCCAAGACGGTGCTGAGCTTCGCCCGCGACGGACTACCCGTTCTGGTGGTGGGCGACCCGCCGTCCCAGGTCCCCGGCTTCGACCCCGCCGGGGTGCTGGACAAGCAGCTGGCCGATGTCGTCAGCCGGCTGATGGCACAGCCGACGACCCGATCGGTCAACGAGGACGAAGACTTACCCGCTGCGCTGCAGGCCTTCTCCATCGAACCGGCTGCCGCGCCCATCGGCGGAACCGGTCCACTGCTGTCGCTGCGCCGCCACACCCCGTCAGTGGACTACTACCTGCTGATCAACCCCACCGGTGTGCCCGTCCGGCAGCTGATGCGGCTCGCCGGTCGCGGTAAGCCCTACCTGATGGACGCTTGGACGGGCGAGATCACGCCGGCATCCGGCGCCCGCCCCGGCAACGGCGCGGCCGTCGTGCCGGTCGAGCTCGGTGCCGGAGACATCACCGTCGTCGCGGTCACGGCTCGCGACGACCACACCTTCAGCCGGTCCGCGCCCTGGTCCGTCCCCTCGATGCTGGCGGCCGCCGCCGGCGGCGGGAATCCGGAACCGTTGCACCTCGGCGCCTGGACGCTGACGGTGGAGAGCTGGACTCCCGGTCCCAGCGGGCAGCCCGGCGATACCGCCCGAACCCGGCTCGGCGCCGTCACGGTCGCGAGCGGCGACGACGGCACACTGCCCGCCTGGACGTCGATCACCAGGGAAAAGGGTTATCCGGAGGACCTGGCCGACGTTTCGGGGATCGGGACCTACACCGCGGACATCACCCTGGGAGACGTCTGGCACGGAGTGAAATCCGCGTACCTGGACGTCGGTGCGGTCGTGGACACCGTTCGCGTGGCGGTCAACGGCCGTGATCTGCCGCCGGTCAACCAGCTTGACCGGCGGCACATCGAAGTCGGCCCGTACCTCCGCCCCGGCCGTAACACTGTCTCGATCCGAGTCGCGTCCACCTTGCTCAACGCGGTCCGGGTCGCACCGGGCACCGACGCCTCCGGGCGCCCGCGGATGGACTACGGACTGATCGGGCCCGTCACCCTCACCCCGCGTGCGAGCCGCAACCCGATCCTCACCGCGGAAGCACTGCAACGGCTGGTCCCGCTGGCCAGGGGCGGGTACAACGAGGTCGCGGTCACCGTCACGAACGGGTCGCCGCGTTCGTGCGCGGTGACGATCGCTGCCTCCGCGGCGGGTGGCATCACCGCGTTTCCGGAGCCCGCGCGGGTGACCCTGGCCGGCGGTGAGTCCACTGTGGTCACTGTCAAGGTGCGCAATGCCGGTCTCGAATCCGGTACGAGCTTGCTCACGGTCGTCGCGGGCGTGGACAACGGGCCGGCCGCCACGACCACGTCCACGCTGGCCCACTCGCGTAACCTCGCGCAGAATCCTTACGGGACGGTGCTGCCTCGGCTGTACGGGTCCGCGAGCCAGGACTTCTATCCGCCCTTCAGAGCGGTGGACGGCAAAGAGGACACGTTCTGGGTTTCCCGGGGGAGAGCGACCGGACAGGGGCCGACCAGGGAACGCCCCGTCGACTTCACCGTCGACTTCGGTGACAAGGTCCAGGTCGGCACGGTCAGCGTGAGCAGCGGGCCGCAGGCCGACTACGGACCGCGCGACTTCGACGTGGACGCTTCCGGCGATGGCCGGAACTGGACCACCGTCCGCAGCGTGACCAACGCGCCGCGCGGCACGTCGACAACGACGTTTCCCCCGGTACAGGCGCGGTTCCTGCGGTTGCGGATCACGGCCACCCTGGATCCACTGCGGCGCAACGTGCAGATAGCCGAACTCGTGGCTACTCCTTGACTGTCGGCACCGAGGCGCGCGTTGAGCCGTGGGGTGCCCGGGACGGGGCCGGGACTCGCTTCGACTGGCCTCAACCGGCGAGTACGGCGACGGCGACCGCGTATCCGCCGAGGGTGATCGCACCGTCCGGGTTCCGCTCGTCCCGGATCGGCCCCCCGGCGGACCGCTGGTCCACGATCCTGACCCGTCCTCCGCGCAGTCCGTCGAGGCTGACCTCGACCGGCGCGTTGGTCTTGTTGATCACCAGCACCTTGCGGCGCCCGTGATCCTTCATCGCGAGTGCGTAGAGGCTGCCGGAGGACGGCTGGCCCGGGATCTCGACGAGGCGGCAGCCCGGCTTGACCTCGTCGAGGATCAGTTCCAGCACGCGGTACCGGGCGTTGGGCGTGCCGGTCGTCCAGTCCAGCATCGAGACCGACGGGAACTGGCCGGGATGGCCGACCAGCTGGCTTTCGCCGATGATGTCGATGCCCATGAGCGCGAGGCGGGCGAACACGTAGGCGTAGATGCCGCCGGAGAAGTTCCAGTACGCGTCCGGGATGGGCGCCGGATCGGTCTGGGTGGACGACGCCGGGAGGATTGTGCCGAGCTCGTTGACGGTCGTGCGGACCGTGGGTGCGAGTGCCTTGCGGATCTCTTCGATCTGTCCGACGGTCGCGAGGAATCCGTCCGCCTGCGCGAATCCGTCGGGTCCGTACTGGTCTGCGGTGTCGGCGGTGTTCGGCTGGGCGTAGAAGTGGTAGCTGATCAGGTCCAGCGGAATGCCCGGCCGGTGGTTCTTCGGGTCGAGGAAGTGCCGGTAGTAGTCCAGGCTCGCGGCGTTGCCGAGCGCCAGCCCGACGAACTTCGTGTGCGGTGACACTTCGTGGATCGCGGTGACGATCGCGTCGTACAGCGTCGTGTAGTCCTGCGGGCTGATGGCGTGCTCGAAGTCGATCTCGTTGAGCACTTCCCAGTACGGCAGTGGGTAGTGGTGGTGTGAGGCGTGGAAGACGCCGTACTCGTCGGTGAATCCGCCGGCGGTGTACCAGGAGACCAGGCGCTTGTAGTAGTCGGCCACGACGCCGGGCGAGACCGCGAGCCGATTGCCTTGCGAGTAGCCGAATGCCGCCTCGTCCGGATCGGCCGGATAGGCGGTGGGGGCGGCCCAGCGAGACAGATCGCGTGAGAAGTCGTCGGTGAGCAGCGTCGCGCCGGTAGCCGCCGTCACGGCGACGTTGTCGAAGGTGGCCGACTCCGTGCCGTACTCGCGGAAGCCGACCGTCCCCGAGGCGAAGGTGCTGTCGTGCACGGTCAGGACCTCGGTGCCGTTCACCGTGACGGCGAGGTCGGCACCGGCCGCTGTCGTCCGCACCTGGTAGGTCCGGCCGGGCTCGACCGCGAAGGGCAGCGCGGTGGGCTGGACACTGGCGACCTGGCCGCCTTTGAACAGGACGAAGACGATGTACCCCGGGGCTGCCGGTGAGCCGTAAGGGTAGTTCGACAGGAGGAAGCCGTAGCCGTTGCCGGTGTCCTGCATCCGGACGAGCCATCCCGCCTGCGCGTAGGACAGCCCGTTCTGCGAGCCCGTGCCCAGGGGCGTGACGTCGACGGCGAAGGTGTAGTCGGTCCAGTCCGTCCCGCTCGCCGCGAGGCCGTTGCCGCCGCCGATCACGCGCAACGCGCCGCCCTGGAGCGCCCACGCGGTGGGCAGCCACATCCATTCCGGGATCGTGCTGAAGTTGAGCATCGGCGACCGGCCCCTGGTGGCGTTCTCGAAGTCCTCGACGAGCGGGTCGAGGAGCGAGAAGTCCCAGCTCGTACGGCCGCCGGCCGGCGGCTCCAGCTCGGCGACCCCGAGCTTCGGGTAGGGGTACCAGGGCACGAAGCGCACGTAGTCGGTGTCTAGGCTCCGCAGCGCGCTGTAGACGCGGTCATGGATCGGCGACTCCCGCCGGATCTTGGGGTTCACCACGACCTGGAGCGTCGGCGTCGATCTGGACACCCTGCTCGGGCCGTTCCAGTCGATCGGCACGGACGCGCCGGTACCCGCCGCGTTCGCGGGTGTGGCGCCCAGAAGCGGCAGCCCGGCGGCGGCGAACCCCGCGACGCCGAGGGATTTCAAGGCGGTCCGGCGGTCGATCGATGCCGGCTCGGCTGGTGTGCGGATCGGGCGGTTCATAACAGCTCCTGTCGGAATCGGGCCTGGGCCCGGCGATCACTGTGCCTACGCACGGTGGTCTTCGATCGCGCCCGAGACCGAGCGGAAGTCGTTGCCGTAGCGCGGGAAGAGGCGGTGTCCGGCAGTGGGCGGGCGCCGCGGTACGCCGGCCACTCGAGGCGCCTTCCCGTCGTCGAAGGCGGCGTGGCCCAATCGCCTCGGCCGGTCGGAGTTTGCTGAACGACCCGTCCCGCACAGCCTGGACAGCGCCGGATCGCCGGGGGTGCCCTGCCGCGGACGAACGCCGGATCTGTCCGTCAGGTCGCTTTTCACGCTTGATCATCACCTCGGTGTGATGTTCTTCCACAGTGGACGGGCTGCGCCGCGACGCACCTCCGGGATCCGGGGTGCCGACACGCCGACCCTGGGGATTGCGCAGCCCTCGAGCATTGGTTGAATCGTTTCATATCGACGCAGTGACGAGAGTATGCGCTACAGGTGCGAGCGTCCAGGGCTCGAGCCGAAATATCTGCCCCGCTCCTTCGCGGGACAGGTTGCCCTCGTTGCCCTCGGGCGCGCCGGTCAACGGCCGCACGGACTACTCCGCCGAGACCGGCGTCTCCGGCACCGGGACGCAGTTGTCCTACGCCTTGCCGCTCGTGTTCGGGCTCGTCCCGGCGGGCCGTGAGCAGTCCACAGTGGACCGGCTGGTCGCCGACGTCGCGGCGCACCAGAACCACGTGACGACCGGGTTCGTCGGCACCACGCTGGTGTTCCAGGCGCTCGGCAAGTACCAGCGCAACGACGTCGCGCTCGCCATCGCGCAGCGCACCGACTGCCCGAGCTTCGGCTACATGGTGAACCAGGGCCCGGGGACCATCTGGGAGAAGTGGGACAACTCCTCGGCGTCGGACGGCACGTCGTCGAAGGACCACATCGGCCTCGGCGGCGCGATCGGCCAGTGGTTCCAGCAGCAGCTCGCCGGGGTCCAGCCCGGCAGCCCCGGCTGGCGCGAGTTCACGCTCGCCCCGGCCGTCGCCGGGAACCTCGCCCACGTGACGGCGCAGCAGCAGACCGTGCGGGGCAACGTGGTGAGTTCTTGGCAGCGCGACGGCAGCACGCTCACCTACCACGCGACGGTTCCGGTCGGCGCGAAGGCGACGATCCGGCTGCCGCTGCTCGGCGGGAAGCAGTCGTCGGTGCGGGAGAACGGGCGGACGGTCTTCGCCGACGGCCACGCCGCCCAGCCCGACCCCGGCCTGACGGTCGGCCGCGCCGACGACGAGACGCTCACCCTGACCGCCGGTTCGGGCGACTACACGTTCACCGTGACGCCGCCGCGCACGCCGTTCACCCGGCTCGCGCTCACCACGGGCACACCCCCGGCCATCACCGCGGGCGGCAGCGGTGACATCCCGGTGGTCGTCGAAGGACGGTCCACTGTGGCCGGTCAGGCGACGCTCGGGGCCCAGGTCCCGGCGGGCTGGACCGTGACGGCCACCCCGGCCGCGATTCCGTTGACCCCGGCCACGTCCGAGACGCCGGGCAGCGTGCGGATCACCGTGCCCGCCGGGGTGAAGAGCGGACTGTACCCGGTGACGCTGACCGTGAAGGCACCTCTCGGGGGAGAGGCGAAGACGACCGTGAACGTGCCCGTGTTCGGCAGCTGGGCGAGCGGCACGACGGCCGCGGCGTCGAGTGAGCACGCGCCGAACGTCGTCAACGGCGCGACTCGTACCTATGTGGCGTCGAATGCGATCGATCACGATCTCGCGACGTTCTGGAACGACGACACCGACGGCCGGTACCCCCGGACACGGTGACCGTCACCGCGCCCGCCGCGACCACGCTGACCGGTGTCGGATTGGCGTCCCACCCGGACGGTGTCCCGACCGACTTCACCGCGCAGACCTGAGACGGCGCCCAGTGGGCCGAGCAGGTGCACGTCACCGGCAACACGGCGGTCTACCAGTGGATCCTGTTCCCGGCGTCGGTGACCACGACCCAGGTGCGGATCGTCGTCGCGGCCGCACAGAACAATTTTTCGAGGATCGCGGATCAGCCTTGGGCCGCGTCGATCAGGCCTGTTTTGCTCGTGTGCCGGCGATCAGCTCGAGCAGGTGCGCGTTCTGGGCCAGGTAGTGATAGTCGGCGGGGCGTACGGTCGTCGCGGACCAGGCTGCGAAGTAGGCGTCGGCGGCGGTGTCCGGTGCGTAGGTGCCGCGGGCCGCGGCGACAGCCGCGGCGTGCGCGACAGCGCCGGATGCCGCGGCGGTGCGCGCGGCGGTGGCGGCCTGTTCCGCGATGTTCGCGGCGGCAAAGCCTTTCGCGACATTGTGGATCTCGGCGTACGCGGTCGTGAGGGCGGCAGCCGCGTCGATGGCGTCCGCGGCGAGGTTGGCCGCGTGGGCGGCTCCCGCCGCGGCGGCCGTCCATGACGCCGCATCCCCGTCGGCGGCCTGGGACGCCGCCATGGCCGCGGCTATGAGGCGTCCGGTGTCGGGGCCGGTAGCCGGATCGGCGATGACCGCGCCGGCCGCCTGGCGTCCTTCCCGGAGGTCGTCTTCCCCGAGCGCGCCGTCGAGAAAGCCTTCCGTGACCTCGATGCACTGGCGGATCCGGGCGTCCACCGGGTGTCGTTGCTCGAGGTAGCCGAAACTGCGTTTCGCGCAGCCGACGGCGAAGTGTCGCAGAACGTCGGGCGGGATCTCTTCGACGAGCCTCATCTCGCGTGCGGCGAACTTGGTTCCCTGGTGGGAGGTTTCGCCTCTGGCTTCCGCTGCGAACCAGCGCTGTCCGTAGACGTTGCGGACGGAGTCTCGCGGGGTCGGCGCGGCGTGCAGGCCGTGGGCGCAGCAGACGATGGTCCCGCTCACCTCGTTCCATTCCCCGATGCGCCAGGACAGGTTGCCGTTCGCCGAGGTCAAATCGTCCCTGACGAACCGGTAGCACTCGATGATCGACATTGTTTCCTCCGGCGGGTACGCGGTGTGCCGCACTCTCACCGTACAGCGTATCGCGAGTTCGTACGCTGTATCGCCAGACCGTCATGGCTTCGCTAGACTCACCCAGTGCCCGCGCCGCGTCGTCCCGCCCAGCCCCGAAGCGAGCCACTCTGGGTTCGCGAGTCCCAGCAGGAGTCGAAGTCTCGGCCGCTGACCCGCGAGCGGATCGTCCGAGCGGCGATGGCCGTCGCCGATGACGAAGGCCTCGACGCCGTCTCCATCCGCCGGATCGCCGGCGAACTGCAAGCCCGCCCGATGAGCCTCTACACCCACATCGGCAGCAAGGACGACCTGCTCGAGCTCATGCACGACGCCGCGGTCGAAGAAACGCTCATGGGCGATGTCCCCGCCGACTGGCGCGAGGCCTTGCGGATGCGCGCGCGATACAACCGGGCCGCCGCCCTGCGTCACCCCTGGCTCCTGGCCACCCGGGACGCCGGATGCCCGATCGGCCCGGCCTCGCTCAAGCGCCTGGACGAATCCGCGGCCGCGGTCCGCGGGCTCGACGCCGACAGTGCCGTGCGTCGGGCACTCGTCCTCGCGGTCGACACCTTCACGTTCGGCCACGTGCAGGCCCAGCTGTCCGGGGGGATCCGCCGCCGGACCGCGGACGAGGTGAACGCCGCACGCCGCAAGGTCACCACGGAGTACGTCCAGACCCGGATCGATGCCGGCGAGCTTCCCCATCTCGCCGGCACCGGCGTCTCCGAGCTGCTGTACGACGATGATGCCGAGGCGAGCTTCGAACTCGGTCTCGAATGGCTGTTGGCCGGGGCGGCCGCGTCGCTCTCCTGACCAGCCCGGAACTCGTAAGGTCCGGATCCGACCTGGTACCTCGCATAGCCGTTCCGCGTGTCCGCCACGTCGCGCCGACCGGCGCGGCCACCCGGTCGTCGGCGGCTTGTCGCTCCAGCCGTAGCCGGGCAACGAGGGCGCGACCACGTGGAAGGCGTCCGCCGGGTCGCCGCCGTGCGCGTGCGGGCCGGTCAGTGGGCCGAGGATCTCCAGGAATTCGAGTACCGAGCCCGGCCGGCCGTGCCTGAGCATCAGCGGGAACGCGTCCGGTTCCGGGGAGCGGACGTGCAGGAAGTGGATGCCCAGCCCGTCGACGGTGTCACGGCTTCGGTTACTCATTCTCACACTTGAGGTCTGGGTCTCGAACCTTTCGGTGAATGGTTCGTGGTGCCGGTCAGGGGACCGAATGCCGCGAGGGACAGCGCCTCGTGGAGGCCGGTGATCCAGTCGTCGACCGGTTTGTCCGGGGCCATGCGCACGAACGCGAGAGCCATCGCCGCGAAGAGCGCGAACAGGGACAGCCGCCGCTGCTGCTCGGCGTCGGCGTCCGGGGGTGTGATGCGCCGGGCGAGCTCGCCGATGTCGCGGCCCATCGACTGGGTTCCGACGCCCAGCAGGTCGGGTTCGCTCAGGATGAGCGCGCGGCGGCGTGCCTCGAGATCGCGGTCCTGCCGGGTCATTTCCCGGGCCGCGGCGGCCGCGGACTCCGACACCGCCGCGAGCGGATCCAGCGCGGCGGTGGCGGGATCGAGGTGGTGCACCAGGCGCTGGAGAAACGGGTCATGCCAGAAGATCCCCGCTTTACTGCCGAAGGTGCGGAACACGGTGCGTTCCGCGACGCCGGAGCGTTGCGCGATGTCGGCCATGGAGACCGCGGAGTAACCCACCTGCTCGGAAAGCTCCAGGGCCGCCAAGCGCACGGCGGCCTCCTTGCGGGCCGCGTTCGCCGCCCGCCGCCCCAGCATCTCGTTTGTCTCCACGTCGCCAGCCTAGCAAAGTTGGCAGTTTCTGCCACAATCGGCTACGGTCGAAAGGTGGCAGAAACTGCCAACTTTGGAGGGAGCAGGATGAAGAAGCTGACCCGGCGGCAGGTCCTCGCCCGGGCCGCGGGCATCGGCGGAGTCGTTGTCGCCGCGGCCGGCACGGGTGGCTATCTCGGTTTCCTGACGCCGTCAGGCGACGTCGCGGACTACGCCGAGCACCTCGTCGACGACCAGCGGGCGCTGCAGCCCGGGGAAGTGCGCGTCACCTTCCTCGGCACGACCACGCTGCTGGTCGACGACGGGACGACGCAGCTGCTCTTCGACGCCTTCATCACCGACATTTCGCTCAGCACAGCCATTTTCGGCAAGCTGCGGACGGACCCGGCGAAGGTCGAGGCGACGCTCGACCGGGTCGGCGCCGACCGGATCAAGGGCATCTTCGTCTCGCACTCCCACTACGACCACGCCCTCGACGCGGCCTACATCGCCCGGCGCGCGAACGCGACGTTGCACGGCTCTCCGTCCACTCTCAACATCGGCCGCGGCGGCGACGTCCCCGAGGCACAGCTGCGGGCCTACGAGGTCGGGCGGCCGGTGAAGATCGGCGACTTCGCCGTCACGGTGCTGGCGTCGAAGCATTCCCCCGGCACCAAGGGCGGCGACGGCACCCCGATCACGCAGCCGCTGCGCCAGCCCGCCGATGCCGGCGACTATCTCGAAGGCGGCTCGTTCGACTTCCTCGTCGAGTACGGCACGCATTCGCTGCTGGTGAAGGCATCCGCGGGGTACCTGCCGGGCGCGCTCGACAATGTCCGGGCGGACGCGATGTTCTGCGGCACGGCGGGAAGCGTGGGCAAGGATGCGGCGTTCCGGAGCGAGTTCTACGCGCAGACCGTCGCGAAAGTGCGGCCGATGCTGTTCGTTCCGTTGCACTGGAACGACTTCTTCACGCCGGTGACCGGTCATCTCACGACGAACATGAAGGCGATCGACGACGTCGCGGCCGGCTGGGACTACCTCATCGACCAGCTCGGCCGCACGCATGCGGAGTTCGCGCCGATGGAGGGGTACAGCAGCGTCATCCTGTTCGGCCCGACCGGCCGGGCGGCGTAAGGCTCGGAGAAGTCTTGCCGGCTCGGCGACGGGACGTCAGCCGGCGTGCTCGTCGCGGTGGTCGTAGGCGTCGTGGGCGGCGAGAACCTCCGGCAGGTGCTGCACCGACCACTCCGTGAGCGCCTTCAGCGGCACCCGCAGGGTTTCGCCCAGCGGAGTCAGCCCGTACTCCACGCGCACCGGCACCGCCGGGTAGACCGTCCGCCGGACCAGGCCGTCGCGCTCGAGGGCGCGCAGTGTTTGGGTGAGCATCTTCTCGCTCACGCCCGACAGCCGGTTGCGCAGCTGGGTGAACCGGCACGGCCCCTCCTTGCCGAGCTCACCCAGCACCAGGATCGACCACTTGTCGCCGATCCGGTCGAGCAGATCCCGTGACGGGCAGCCGCGCGCATACGGATCCCACGACGTTGTCGTCCTGGTCACAGCGTTGTCGGTCGTCACCGCATCCACCTCTTTCCTTTCCGGCGGGTGGCTACCTTACCAAAAGGTGGCTACTTCCCGACGGTAAGCCACGGCGTCATGGTGGAGCCGTGCCGCGGATGGGCCGCGGCGGAAAAGAGGATCGCCCGTGTCCATCGTCGTCACCGGAGCCACCGGCCAGCTGGGCCGGCTCACCGTCGAAGCGTTGCTGCGCCGCGGGATTCCCGCCGCACGGATCGTCGCGACCGGCCGGGACCTCACGCCGCTCAAGGACCTCGCCGACCGCGACGTCGTGGTGCGCCGGGCCGACTTCGCCGACCCGGACAGCCTCGAGTCGGCCTTCGCCGGAGCCGAAAAGCTGCTCCTGATCTCGGCCTCGGCCCCGGTGGACGAACGCGTCGCCCACCACCGGCGTGCCATCGACGCCGCGCGGGCCGCCGGCGTGTCCCTGGTGGTGTACACGAGCATGGCGCACGCCGACACGGCCACCACGATCCTCGCCGCCACCCATCGCGCCACCGAGGAGTACCTGCGGGAGCGCGACATCCCCAGCGTGCTGCTGCGCAACAGCTGGTACCTCGAGAACTACACCGCCTCCCTGCCCTCGGTCGTCCGGCACGGCGCGGTCATCGGGGCCGCGGGCGACGGAAGGGTCAGTGCCGCGACCCGGGCCGACTACGCCGAGGCCGCGGCCGCCGTGCTGAGCACCGAAGGCCACGCCGGCGCGGTGTACGAGCTGGGCGGCGACAACGCGTTCACCCTCACCGAGCTCGCCGCGACGATCTCGGCCGCCACCGGGAAACCGATCGCCTACAACGATCTTCCGGCAGACCAGCTCGTCGAGGCGCTGCTCGGCGCGGGGCTGCCCGCCGAGCTGGCGAACGTCCTCGCCGACGCCGACCTGGGCCTGGGGCGCGGTGAGCTGTTCACCGGGTCCCGCGACCTGAGCCGCCTGATCGAGCGTCCGACCACGTCCCTGGCCGACGTGGTCGCCGACGCACTGCGCTGACCCCGGCCACCCTTCCCCGCACCAGAACGGAAAACCCACGATGTCCACTCGCACCGCGCTGCTCACCCTCACCACCACGGCGGCCGCACTGGTCGCCCTCGCCGCGCCCGCCACCGCCCACGAAGGCAGGGCACACCCGGTCACCATCAACGGCACCGACGCCTTTCCCGAAAGCGTCGCGGCCGACCGCCGGTACGTCTACACCACCAGCATCGGCGACGGCACCGTCTACCGCGGACGCACCGGGGCGAAGACCCTCGACCCGTTCCTGCCCGCCGGTCAGGACGGCCGCACCCAGGCCACCGGGATCAAGATCACCGGCGACCGCCTCCTGGTCGCCGGCGCCTTCACCGGTCGGTTCTACACCTACACCGCCACCGGGAAACTCGTTTCCGCTTACACCGTCCCGGAAACGGGCGAACCGACCCTCGTCAACGACGCCGCCGTCACACCCCGCGGAGACGTCTACATCACCGACTCCTTCCGCGCCGTCGTCTACCGGATCCCGGCCGCCGAGGTACACGCCCCCGCCACCGGCACCCACCGGACCCTGCAGGTGGCCTACCACCTGCCGGACTACACCGCCGGCCAGTCCAACGGCAACGGCATCGTCGCCACCCCCGACGGCAAGTCACTGATCATCGGCTACTGGTACAGCGGCGCGCTCTACCGGATCACCCTCGCCACCGGCGAACTCCGCAAGATCGACGCACCGGCCCTGCCCAGCGCCGACGGCATCGCGCTGCGCGGAAACACCCTCTACATCGCCCGCTCGGTCGACAACAAGGTCGACACCGTGCGGCTCTCCGCCGACGCCACCCGGGCCACCGTCGTCTCCGAACGCACCTACCCGGGCGCCGACACCACGACCGGCGTCGCGGTCAGCGGGGACCGGCTGCTGGTGACCAATTCCCAGATGGACACCTACCTGTACGGCACCCCGCTGACCAGCCCGGTGTTCACCCTCGAAAGCCTGCCGCTCCGATGAGGACGGTGCCGGTCTGCAGCGAGCGGTTGAGGCGTGCTCGGCGCCAGGTCAGACCCGCGGCAGGCCGGTCGACCGTGGCGACGCCTGCTTCGGTGGTGTAGCTGTCCGGTGTGAAGCCACGCCGAGGCTCAGAGCAGCAGTCTGCCGCCGTCGACGGTGACAATGCTTCCGGTCGCGTACTCCTGCTCCATCAAGTGGACGTAGCTGCGCGCGACATCGGCGGTCTCGCCGACGCGGCCGACCGGCAACGCCTCGCCGGTCGAGTGGAACATTTCCGCGCGCACCTCCTTCGGGTATTCGCGCCACATTTCGGTGCGCACCATGCCGGGCCGCACCACGTTGACCCGGATCGGCGCCAGCTCCACCGCCAGTGCCCGGCCCAATGCTTCCATGGCGCCCAGTGCGCTGGACGCCGCCGCCCAGCCAGGCCCAGGACGCTGGGAGGAGCCACCGCTGGAGAGCACGATCGAGCCGCCGGGCCGGATGTGCGGGGCGGCGTACTTGACCGAGGCGTAAGCACCCCAGAAGCGGGTTTCGAAGAACTGCCGCACTGCGCTGATCTCGGTGGCCAGCACCGGGGCCGGTGTCATCGGCTCACCGGCGGTGTACACCAGGTGGTCGATCGGGCCGATCCGATCGAACAGGGCCTTGACCCCACCCTCGTCTCGCACGTCGACGGTCTCACCCTGGGCACCGGCCGGCAGCTCGGCGAGCACCTCGGTCACCTTGGCCTGCCGGCTGGACACCACCACGACCTCCCCGCCGGCCGCAACCGTCGCGTGCGCGGTGGCCAACCCCAAGCCGGCCGTGCCGCCGATCAACACGACACGTTTACCCTGCAGAGGTGCCTCTGACATTTCATTGACCTTTCGAATAAGACGTCACTGAACGGTCGAACGTGCACCGAATCTGTCGTTACACGGTCGCTGCCTCAGCGTGTGGACTCAGAAACTCCAACAAGCAGGCGATCCCCCGCTGTTCCCACGGCAGCATCGAAGATTTGAGGGCTGGTCATCCACTATTCGAATGCTGCCCACAGGTCACCCGGTTGTCACCGGTGAGATGGTCGCGGCCGCGAGTCCTCCGCGGCGAGCTGGATTCGGATGTCCTCGGGTACGTGTACGCCGCGGGTTCGCACGTCCTCGACGAACCGGTCGGTGAGCGGTTCCGACTTGGCGGGCCGCAGTGCGACCAATTGCCTGAACCATCGCGGCGAGAACGATCTGACGGCTCCGGGAAATCCGGGGCTGACCGCGCTGATCGGTGATACCGCAACGCCGAGGCCGGCGGCCGCGAGCTGCGGCGCCGCGGTGGTCACCGACGTTCTCATCACCGGCTCCGGGCGCACTCCGGCCTCGGCCAGCGATCGGTCAAGCCACGCACTGAGACCGTTGTCCGGTGCGAAGTGCACGAGCGGGGCGCCGTCGAGATCCGCCACCCGCATGGTCGGCTGCTCGGCCAGGCGGTGACCGGTCGGTGCCGTCAGCACGATCTCTTCCTCGGCCACCGTGATGGCCGTGGCCGCCATGCGGTCGGGCACGGGAGCGGGTGCCAGGACAAGGTCGACCTCTCCGGAGTCGAGTAATCCGACCAGCTCGGCCATCTTGGCGGATTCCCGCAGGGTGATCAGCACCTCCGGGTGACGTTCGTGCCACCCTCGGATGATCGGTGCCACCAGTGGCACGCACAGGCTCTGCGCACAAGCCAGCCGCAGCGTCCCGCCGGCCGCCTCTCCGGTCGCGCGGGCGGACCTGACCGCGGCTGCGGCGGCGGTGACCGCTCGCCTGGCGTCCTCGACAGCGGCCCGCCCCGCAGGCGTCAATATGACGCCGCGACGCTCGCGACGCACAAGGAGCGTCCGGGTCTCACGTTCCAGCATGGCGAGCTGATGGGAGACGGCGGGCTGCGACGAGTGCAGCAGCCGCGCGGCCTGCCGCGGTTCTGGGTAAGGAGAAGTGTTCGATGTCGACGCCCGCGCGGAAGCTGGGTGGCAGAAGGAGCCGGTGGAGATGACGTGTCCGGCTCGCGGCGCCTCGGCGTTTGCCGATGAGCTAGTACTGCGACGGCACTCGGGTGGCGTGAAGTAGATCATCCTGGTGGTGGTCGATGCGGCGGTGGATCAGCTGGTCGCAGGTTTGGAGCGGAAGAACGGACAACCGTCGAACCGGATCGCCCACCGGCCGCTCGCCTCGAACCGGCACGGCTCTGCGACCTGCAGGTCGAGCACGGCGAGGACCTTGGACCACGCCTGCGTCAGCGCTCGGTCGTGGCCGAGTAACGACGTCAGACCCGTCGATATTCGACGGCTGAGCTCTTGACGATCGAAAGTCGAACTTGTACGTTCCGAAAGTCGACCTAACGCGCCGATATTCGGACGACAGGAGATCGATATGACGGACGACATCGACGTGCAGACCGTGGACGTGTTCGAAGCGATGGGCTCGGCCATGACGATGCGCTGGCTGACCGAGGAGCCGGTCCCGGACGAGGTGATCCGTAAATTGATCTGGGCCGGGACCCGGGCGTCGACCCCGGAGAACTCCCAGCTCTGGGACTTCATCGTGGTCACATCACCGGAACAGCGTGCGCGTCTGCACGAGACCATCATTCCCGACATCTCGGCGCTCGACGGCGTCAAGGCTCGGACGGCGGGCGTCACCGACCCGGTGAAGCGCCGCATGTACGACGGTGGATCGCACCTGCTCACCACCCTTCGAGACGCGCCGGTGCTCATCTTCATCTGCGCATCGTCCTGGGTTCCCGGCGACCCGAAGGAAGATCGCTACCAGTTCGCCGCCGTCTACGGGGCCGCGCAGAACATGCTCGTGGCCGGACGGGCGATGGGCCTGGGGGTCGCTCCGACCGGCATACACACGCTCAACACGAGGGGCGTCCGAGCGGTGCTCGGCGTGCCGGACCACAAGATCATCGGCGTGACCATGGCGGTGGGGTGGGCAGCCCGCCCGTTCGGCCCGCTCAAGCGGAAGCCGATCGAGGACGTCATGCACTTCGAGACCTGGTGACCGGCGTTCACCGACCGAGAGGAACAGACATGCCTCAAACGATGCAGACGTGCACGATGGCCGGCCGCGACGTCACCCGCGTCGGCTTCGGCGCGATGCAGCTGGGGGAGCTGCCGGGGCGGCCGACCGTCGACCGCGACACCGCGATCGACGTGGTGCGCACCGCCGTCGAACTGGGCGTGAACCACATCGACACGGCCGCCTTCTACGGCCCCGGCACGGCGAACGAGGTGATCCGAGAGGCGCTGACGCCGTACGGCGACGACCTCGTGATCGTCTCGAAGGTCGGCGCCGTGCACAACGGCGAGGGCAGGGACCTCGCGCAGCGGCCCGAACAGCTGCGCGAGCAGGTGGAAGACAACCTGCTCGGCCTCGGTGTCGACCAGGTCGACGTGGTCAACATCCGGAGCGTCCAGCACGGCCTCACCGGCGGCTTCGCCATCCCGGACGACCAGATCGTCGATGTGGACGACCAGCTGGCCGAGCTCATCGCGCTCCGCGACGAGGGCAAGATCGGCGCGATCGGCCTCAGCTCCGTCGACTCCGACACGCTCCGCCGCGCGCTGCCCGCCGGGATCGTGTGCGTCCAGAACTTCTATAACCTCCTCCACCGAGCCGACCACCCGGTGCTCGAGCTCTGCCGCGAGAACGGAATCGCCTGGGTGCCGTTCTTCCCGCTCGGCTCGGCCACACCCGGGAGCCGGAACGTCCTGGCCGAACCCGCTGTGCTCGACATCGCCGCCCGGCTTGACGTCACACCCGCCCAGGTCGGACTCGCGTGGCTGCTCGCGCACGATCCCTCCACGCTGCTCATCCCCGGCACCGCCAGTGTCGACCATCTCCGGGACAACGTGGCGTCGGCTTTCGTCGAACTCGACGATTCGGCGATGGCCGTCCTCGACGGTCTTGTCCCGGCCGCGCAGCCTCAGGCAGGCGCGTCATCGTCGTAATCGGAATTCGGAAAGGATGATCGGTTCATGGCGACCGTGCAGCTTCGCCGTTATCAGGTCAAGTCGGACGAGCTGGAAAACTTCGTCAAGCATTGGGATTTGATTATCCCCTTGCGGCAACAGTATGGGTTCGACGTGCTCTTCGCCTTCGTGGACCGATCCACGAACCAGTTCGTGTGGGCAGTCAGTCACGAAGGGGACAGCGACGAGTTCGATGTCGCCGAGAAACGTTTGATGGATTCTCCTGAAGCTGCCGCTGTAAGGGCGGAGCACCAAGCCACGGATACCTCCGGCCGGCTTCCTGTGGAACTTCTTGATGACATGTTCATCGTCAAGGTCGACGTCATGCACCAAATCTGGTGACTGACCGACTCGAGCACGCCCCTCGAGGGCGGGGGCCGTCGCGATCGAACGAAAGGAGACAAAAGACATGGGAACTCTTCCGTGGCGAAGGGTCTTGCTCGGCGAGGTCGAGACGGGGATATCGAAGTTCGAAATCGCGGAGATCGATTCCACGGACCCGAACGGTTTCGGTGCCGGGTTCATCTGGGGCTACGACGAGGCCCCGACCTTGCCCTATTATCCGGATGAGCCATACCGGGTTCGCAGTGTGCTGGCCAACCCTGGCGGACTGCGCGTGTTCGGCGCGCACTTCCCCCCGCTGTCACACTTGGCCGAGATGAAGTGGTCGCCGGCGGCCCCGGATCAGAAGAAGCTCATCGATGCGCAGCCCAGCGGGATCCATTGGTATGACGGACCCGGCTTTGGGTGTTTTCATTCTCACGACAGTATTGCCATCGATACGGTTGTCAGCGGAACGATCGCGCTCGAGGCGTCCGATGGAACCCGCGAAATCCTGAAGCAGGGTGACGTGGCCGTCTTTTGTGGTTCGAACCACAGGTGGCAAGTGATCTCCGAGGAGCCGTGCACCATAGTCGTCACGGAATTCCATGTGACTCGCCGCCAGGGCGAGGAGCCGTCCGGAACGATGGAAGACGTGCGGAAGCGTATCGCCGCGCTGGCAAACGTATCAAAGCCCCGGCACGAACACTGACACAATTCAGTTCATCGAGGTTTGCCTTCCAAAGGCGGAAGGGAGAGAACCGTGTACCTGACTCAGGGGCTGCACCGCTCACTCCAGCAGAACCCGAACGCGCCCGCCACGATCTGCGGCAAGAGGGTGCGCACGTTCGCCGAGCAATCCGACCGGGTTGCCCGGCTGGCCGGAGCGCTCCGGGAGCTGGGAGTGGTCGACGGCGAGAGGGTAGGCATCCTGTCGCACAACTCCGACAGATACCTCGAGGCGCTCCTGGCTGTGCCGTGGGCCAACGGCGTGATCAACCCGGTCAACTTCCGCTGGAGCGCGGCCGAGATGATCTACGCGCTCGCGGAGTCCGAAACCGAGATCCTCTTGGTCGATGACACGTTCGCCCCGATGGTTGCCGCATTGCGCCCGGGCTACGAGGGCCTGCGTGCCGTGATCTACCTGGGCGACGGGCCGCCGCCGCTCGACGACGCCCTCGGCTGCGAAGATCTGATCGCCGGGACCGCGCCGCTCGCCGACTCGATGCGCGGCGGCCACGCGCTCGCCGGCCTGTTCTACACCGGTGGCACGACGGGGTTCCCGAAGGGGGTCATGCTCAGCCACGCCAACATCCTGACCTCCGCGTTCGGCAGCCAGGCCACCTGCCCCTTCGTCGTTCCACACGGGCGTACGTTGCACGTCGCGCCGATGTTCCACCTCGCCGACCTCGCGATGTGGGTGGCTCAGTTGATGCTCGGGGGCACGCACGTGGTGCTTCCCGCCTTCGATCCACCCACGGTCATGGCAGCCATCGACGAACACCGCGTCACCAATGTCGTCCTGGTGCCCAGCATGATCCAGATGCTGGTGGACCACCCGGAGCTGGCGCGACACGACCTGTCGAGCGTGCGTGTCATCGTCTACGGCGCCGAGCCGATCACCGAGGTTCTGCTCGAGCGGGCGATGAACGCCTTCCCCCGAGCGGACTTCGTGCAGTGCTACGGCATGACCGAACTCGCTCCGGTGGCCACGATGCTGTCGGGGGAAGACCATCGCCAGGGATCACGGTTGCGTTCGGCCGGTCGCGTCGCGGCGCACGCCGAGGTGCGTGTGGTCGACCAGGAGGACAACGAGGTGCCACGCGGCACGGCCGGCGAGATCGTCGTGCGCGGTGACCACGTGATGCTCGGGTACTGGAAAAAGCCCGAAGTGACGGCCATGGCGTTGCGCGACGGATGGATGCACACCGGCGACGGCGGCTACATGGACGACGAGGGCTACCTCTTCATCGCCGACAGGATCAAGGACATGATCATCTCCGGAGGCGAGAACGTCTACGCGGCCGAGGTCGAGAACGCCGTCGTCAAGCACCCGGCCGTCGCCGCGTGTGCCGTCATCGGGATCCCGGATGACCGCTGGGGCGAGCGGGTGCACGCGGTCGTGGTGCTCAAACCCGGTGCGCGGACGCCGACCGCCGAGGCGATCCGCGGGCACGCCAAGGGGCTGATAGCGGGATACAAGGCGCCGCGCAGCGTGGAGTTCGTCGACGCTCTCCCGACCTCCGGGACGGGCAAGATCGACAAGCGCGTGCTGAGCGCGCCGTACCGGCCCGACGCGGCCACGAAAGGCACATGATGACTTCAAGCGGGGACGTTTTCGTTCTGGGCATCGCAAGTACACCCGCCGGCCGCTTTCCCGGCCAAACGTTCTTCGACCTGTGCCGCAACGCGGTCATCGGGGCCGGCAACGACGCCGGCTTCACCGCGTTGCCCGTCGAGCGCGTGTGGTTTTCGAGCGTGTTGATGGACTTCTGGGGCCAGCGTGCGTGCCGCGGCCAAGAAGTCCTCACCCCGCTGTCCGATGAAGGCGTGCTGCCGCACGGTCTGTGCATCCAGAACGTGGAAGCCGGATGCGCCAGCGGGACGATGGCGTTCTTCGGGGCCGTGAGCGACGTCCTGTCCGGCGAAGCAGAGGTCGCGCTCGCTGTCGGCGCCGAGAAAATGAACCATCCGACACGGCCACGGCAAGACATCCTCGCATGGATCGAAGGCACCGCGGGCCAGCTTGACCCGGAATACTTCTACGCCCCGCATCGCAAGCTCGCCGCCGAACTCGACGTGAGCTTCGATCCCGGCGAAGAAGGCCGGTCGGTCGCCATGGACGTCTACGCCCTGTGGGCCCAGGCGCACAAACAGGCCTTCGGGACCACAGACCAGCAGATCGCCGCCGCGGCCGCGAAGAATCACACCAACGCCGTGAACAACCCCCGGGCCCAGTACCGCTTCCCGATGACCATCGAGGAGGTCCTCGCCGACAGAATGGTCACCCAGCCGCTCACCCGTGCCATGTGTGCCCCGACGGGTGACGCGGCAGCAGCCGTCCTGGTGTGCTCACGCGCGTACCTGGAATCACAACCCCGCGCCGTGCGCGAGCGTGCGCTGCCGATTCTCGGACACGCCGCCTGCGGTGGCCGGCGATGGTCGTTGTTCGAGGATGACCGCTCGGCCGCCCGAGCAGCCGAACGCGCCTACAAAAAGGCAGGCATCGGGCCGTCGGACCTGGACCTGGTGGAGCTGCACGACGCCACTTCGATAGCGGAAATCCTTCTCGTCGAGGACCTGGGCCTCTGCGCCCGAGGGCAGGGCGGACCATTCACGAAATCAGGCGCGACGGCACCGGACGGCACGATCCCGGTCAATACGTCGGGAGGTCTCGTGTCCCGCGGTCATCCGATCGGCGCATCGGGAATCATGATGCTCAACGAGGTCGCCTTGCAGCTGCGTGGCGAAGCCGAGGCGCTGCAACTGCCCCGGGCGCGGGTCGGGCTCGCGGAGAACGGCGGCGGGATCATCGGTCACGACAACGCCGTCTCCGCGGTGACGATTCTCGGCGCTCCCTCGTGAACGACGGTGTGAGGGCGCGCGGCCGGGCGATCGTGGCCGGTGCGGGCATAGTCGGGTTGAGTACCGCGCTGTCGCTGCGCCGGGCGGGCTTCGAGGTCGCGGTTCGAGAACGGGCACCGCAGGTCAGGCAGACCGGTGCCGGGCTCGGAATCTGGCAGCACACGATCACCGAGCTCGAACGTCTCGGGCTCGGTCCACGGCTGTCCGAGATCAAGGCCGAACTCAGTTTCGACCGCTTTCGCGACCCCTCCGGTGCCGTGCTGGACGTAGGCGACATGCCGCCGGGGCGGGTGGTGCACCGCCGACGGCTCGGCGCGCTACTCGTCTCCGCCGTCGGCGAAGAGAATATCCGCACCGGCAGGGAAGTAGTCGACTACACCGAAGACGAGGCCGGCATCGTTGTGCACTACGCGGGTGGTGACCAGGAGCGAGCGGATCTGCTCGTCGGCGCCGACGGCCTGAACTCCCGAGTGCGCAGGAGGCTCATTCCGGGCTCGGAGAGCCACTACGACGAAGAGGGCCACCATGTTTGGCGGGCGGTACTGCCGTTCGACGGGGATCTCGGCGATGGCTACCCGACTATCGGGCACCACCGCACCCGCGGCACGGTCATGCGGCTCGCCGACGGTTCCTGCTTCTGGGTGCTGGCCCAGTTCGGTGTCACCGGCGAGTTCGCCGGAAGCCCCAAACAGGAAGCCGTTGCGAGGGTTGAGAACCTGCACGACGGACCTGCCCGGTGCGTGCTGCGCGAGGTCGTCCTGGCCACCCCGGAAGATTCGGTTCTGGACAACCAGGTCGCCGTGGTACCGGAGATCCCACGCTGGAAGAGCAACCGTGTCGTGCTCGCCGGGGACGCCGCACACGCCATGTCCCCGCACATCGGATCAGGTGCCTCACTGGGCATCGAGGACGCGTATGTGCTCGGCGACCGGCTCGGCCGAACCGATATCGCCTCGGCACTGGACAGCTACCAAACCGATCGCATGGCCCGATATCGGCAGGTGCGCCGGCACGCCAAGGCCATGGCCACCGCGCCGACCCCGGCGTCCTACGTGGAACTCTTCTCCCGCTACTTGAACTGGTTGAACAACACCGCAGCATGATGAACGGGAAGCAGATCCGAGGGCGGGGAGCGTCACGTATCAAGCGGAGCCGGTGTGTCCCCGATGAAGCGGAGTCCGGCACAAGCCGAGCGGGATACCCGGCAGCCCGTCCGCTCCGGCGCTGCTCGTCTGGCCGCGGTACACCGCCCGGCGACGGTCGGGCCGTGAACCCGTGCGCGCCCCCGTGCGGACGAGGGCAGGAACCTCAGGCCGGTACCGGCGAAGTCTCCGCCGGCTCGGGCGAGAAGCGCGGTAGGTGCTTGCCGAGGGTGTCGGCCAGTTCCTGGCCTTGGCGGACCAGGTCCTCGCGGTAGGCGATGACGGTGTTCCAGTACAGGCAAAGGGTGCCGTGGCGGGTGTCGCCGTGGCACACCGGCATGCCCAGCCAGCTGTGGAATCCTTCGGAGACGACGAGGTCGGTCGCGGATCGGAAGATCGGATCGGTCTGAGCGTCGGCCACGAAGATGTGCTGGTTGTGTTTGACGATGTTGGGGAGGACGACTCCCTCGGTCTGGCCTTTGATCAGGATCTCCTCGACGTAGCGAGACGAGAGACCGCGCCAGCGCATCGTGGACGGTGACGGGGACAGCGTCGGATCAGCGGCCCAGACGTTCCCGGCGGACACGTGGACCCGGTCGGCGCCCAGCGACGCGGTGGCCACGTCGCAGGCGAGGTCGAGCAGTTCGGCCATGCTGCCGGCCCGGGACGCCTGCTCGTCGAACTGCTTGACGTGGTCCGACCGACCGGCGGTGCCGAGGGTGATCGTCTCGACGACGTGCGTCGAGAGTGACTCCTCGATTCCAGGTACCTGCTCGACGTGGCGGACGTAGAACTCGAGAGCCTCGCTGTCGGATTCGAACGACGCCAGGACGATCAGCTCGTAGGCCCCTGTCGTCAGGTGGACCTCGTCGACCTGGGGCATCGACGCCAGACGGTCGGCCACGGCGAACCGCTGGCCCGACTCGACCCGCACCAGGACGATGAGCCGCGACGGCGCCGGGAGGTTCATGGTGGCTCCGACCCGCATGCCGTCGCGCTCGATCAGCCGGCGGATCCGCTGGCGCACGGTCTTCTCCGACACGCCGACCTGGGCGGCTACCTCGAGGTTGGACATGCGCCCGTTCTCGGCCAGCAGTCCGAAGATCCTCTTGTCCAACGGGTCGAGTTCGGGCACGTGAACCTCCTTGACTTCGACACGGTAGCGTACCGGCCTCCGAATATCGACCATCGATGGTCGATATTCGGCGATCAAGTGTCAAGACGCGGTCTTCCAGCGGCAACGCCCATTGCCGGCCCGGACGGCCGTCCGCGATCTCGTCCCCACCCCGCCTTGCGACCAGCCGCACCAGCTTGCGGAACTGGCCCGGCGCCAGCCCGGTGAACGGGGCAATCCACTCCGGCCGCGACGCTGTGATCACCTGCACCACACCGACATGATCGACTACCGGCCCGGCCAGCCCGACACCGGGTTACGAGACATCCCTTAGACCGCTGCGCCGGCGTCAGTGGCCGTGGTGTGGAACGTCTCTTCGTACTCGGCCGGAGGAATGTTCCCGCAGAACGAATGTAGCCGTTCGGTGTTGTACCAGGCAACCCATTCCATGGTGGCCAGTGTCACGTCCGTTGTGTTCTCCCATTCTCCTCGGTAGTCGATGAGCTCCTTCTTATAGAGACTGTTGAGCGATTCGGCTGCGGCATTGTCGTAGGAGTCTCCTGTGCTGCCGACCGAACGTGCCGCACCGATCTGATCAAGCCGTTCGGCGTAGCGAATGGATGTATATTGAACGCCTCTATCGGAATGATGAACAAGACCGTCAATGCCACCTTCGGTGTCGCCTGCGCGTGCCCAGATCGCCATTTCCAGGGCGTCGAGTGCGAGATCGGCGCCCAGATGGTCAGCGACCTGCCAGCCCACGATCCGGCGGGAGCACAGGTCCTGAACGAACGCGGTGTACACCCAGCCGGCCGTGGTGGCGACGTAGGTGATGTCGGCGACCCACCGCTGGTCCGGCGCGTCCGCGGTGAAGTCACGTTCCAGCAGGTCACATGGCCTGTCCGTGCCCGGGATGGTGGTCCGTGGCCGCCGACGGGACGCGGTCACCCCGCTGATGCCCAGCTCGCGCATCAGCCGCTCGACCGTGCACCGCGCCACCTCGACACCCTCCCAACAGAGCTGGCCCCAGACCTTCCGTGCCCCGTACAGGCCACGGCCCGGCCCACGCCACACCCGCAGAATCTCCTTCTTCAGCCATTCGTCCCGGACCGCACGAGCCGACGGGGCCGACTCCCGTTTCTTCGCCGCCCAATACGTCGACGGCGACACCTCCAACACGGCACAGACCGGCTCAACACCGAACTGATCCCGGTGGGTATCGATGAACTCGACTAGCGCGGCGGTTTCGGGTCGAGTTCCCGGGCGAAAAACGCCGACGCGGCCTTCAGGATCTCGTTCGCCCGCCGCAGCTCACGATTCTCCCGCTCCAGCTCAGCGATCCGCTGGATATCACTTGTCGACGTACCGGCTCGTTTCCCGCCATCGACCTCGGCTTGCCGCACCCAGGTCCGCAACGCCTCCCGATGCACACCGAGCTGGTCGGCGACCCGAGCGATCACACCCGTCCGCTCGCCCTGCTCACGTAGCTCAAAGACCATCCGGACGGCACGTTCCCGCAGCTCAGACGAGTATTTCCTCGGTGGTGCCATAGCTCCTCACCCTTCCAGGTATCAGAGCCTCCAACCAACCCGGGGCGATCCACTTCCAGATTCTGACCAAGCCGTCCCAGGTTACCAACCGCAGGCCGCGCGACCGTCGCTGCCGCCCTCGTCGCCAGTGCGCACGGTTAGCGGGCGGCCGGCCCCCGCTCTATGTCGCCGAGCGGTGATTCGCGGCCGGTCAGCCGGCCTCGCGGGCGAATCGGGCCGGTGAGCGGCCTACAGTTCTGGTGAAGGCGGTGCTGAACGCGCTGGCCGAGCCATATCCGGTGGCGAGCGCGATGTCGCCGATCGATTGCCGGCCGGAGCGGAGCGCATCGCGGGCGACGGCCATCCGCCAGTGGAGCACATACATCATGGGTGGTTGACCGACCAGGACATTGAACCGTTCCGAGAAAGCGGAGCGGGACATGTGCGCCTCGGCTGCCATTGAGGACACCGACCAGCCCTGACCGATGTCGGCGTGAAAGGCGTGCAGCGCCGGGGCGATCTGTGGGTCCATCAGCCCGGCGAGCATGCCGTGCTGCTGCTCCAGAAGCAGTTCGGGCGACCGCATAAGTTCAATCAGCACGATCTCCAGCAATCGGGACAATACAGCCTCCTGGCCGGGTGGGGCGTCGAGGGCTTCCGCGTCGATCAGCGCGAAGACACCGTTCAGTCGAGTACTGGACTCGCTCGCGCGCAGGTGCAAGACCGGGGACAGAAAAGCAGTAAGCATTTCGATGTTTGTCGAATCAAACTGGAAGTGCCCGGCGAGCATCCGGACCAGCTCAGGGTCGCTCTCGTCCGAGCGCTCCGGGCTCATCTCCGCGAAGACTTTCTCGAAGTCGACGATCTCGGCCGCCTCGTTCCCGCCGCGCAGCAGCCACGTAGAAGGCCTGGTCAGCAACAGGTAGTCGCCGGCCTCCAGGCTTCTCTCACCGGCGCCGGGCAGGTCGAAGCGGCAGCGCCCACTGACGAGGCGGCCGAAGACCACGCCCTCGGTGGCCGGGAATCGCCACGCCCAGTCACCGCGTCCGGTGACCCGCTTCCACACCAGGGCGCGCGGCCGAAGCATGTCGACGAGCTGATTCAGCGGATCCACCTAGCACCCCTCCGGGCTGGACGATCTGTAATTAATCGCGGACTCCCAACTATAGATCGTCTGACCTGTGGTTTCTAGACTCAGAAACAGTCGATCTCTAGAGGAGGCCTTCATGGCAAGGACCGCATTCATCACCGGCAGCTCCACCGGCTTCGGCAAGGCCACGGCGGTCGCTTTCTGCGACGCCGGCTGGAACGTCGTCGCCACCATGCGTAACCCGCAGGACTGGGACCGCGAGCCCTCGGACCGGCTGTTGCCGATCGCGCTCGACGTGACCGAGCCGACGTCGATCCGGTCAGCCTTCGAGGCCGGCGTCGCCGCTTTTGCGCGAGTGGACGCCGTCATCAACATTGCTGGCATCGCCGCGTTCTCGGTCTTCGAGACGACGCCGGACAAGGTGGTCCGCCTGCTGTTCGAGACGAACCTGTTCGGCCCGCTGGAGCTGATGCGGGTGGCGATCCCGCACCTGCGGGAACACGGAGGCGGACACATCGTGAACCTGACCTCGGCGTCGTCGATCGTGCCCGAACCGCTGATGGCCGCCTACAACGCGAGCAAGGCCGCGTTGGACAACTTCTCCGAGACCGTACGCCTGGAGCTGGCGCCGCAGAACATCGAAGTCAAAATCATCGAGCCTGGCTTTGTGCCGACCACGGCCTTGGTGCCAAAGTTGTACGCCTCCGCGCCGACGCTGGACATCCCTCCGGCCTACGCCGCGTACGTGCAGCAGCGGATGAACTTCTTCGCGCAGCACGCCGCCGAACCCCCGGTCCCCCTGCCCACCGCGGAGGACGTCGCGCAGGCCATCCTGGCATCGGTGAACGACGACGCCCGCCGACTGCGTTGGGTGGTCGGCGAGGACCAGAACGAGCGGATGAGGATGAAGTGGAGCACCTCCGAGCCCGAGTACACCGCTTGGTCCTGGCGCGAGTTCGGCCCAGCCTTGTGAGCAACGCCTGCCCGGCGGACCGCTGACTTCCCTGTCCGCCGGCCGCGCGGACGGCATATGCCTGTCTCGCTTGTGTTTAGCATGCGATTTAGACTCCGGTGCATTTCGAGGTGGTCAGGAAGTGCGACGACCCCGTGCCTGGAGGTAGTCGAAAAGGCGCCCGCTGGGCGCGTCATGGACTTGATCCATGTGTGCGGTCCGCGTACAGGGATGCACTGGCCTTCCCGATCCCCACCTGACGCGATCACGCCGCGCCTTCTCACTCAACGCTCATCACGACGGTCTCGGCGAGGAGGTCTCGGAGCAGTGCTTCACCCTGAGGCCAGGGACCGAAGCCGGCCTCGGGGTTGACGTGGTCGGCGTCGCCGAGGTCGACGAACCGTGCACCCCACTGTTCGGCCAGCCGGCGGGACCAGCCGATCGCTGCCCAGGGGTCGGTGCTGCTGGCCGTGAGGACAGCCGGGAACGGCAGCGGGTTCGCCGCGGACGGACCGAAACCGGCGATCGGCGCGCCGTGGGTTGCCGAGTAGTCGATATCGGGCGGTGCCACCAATAGCGCCGCCCGGACCTGATCGGCGTGTCGGTGAGCCCAATGGGCGACGGTGTGACAGCCGAGGCTGTGGGCGACCAGCACGATCGGCCCTGTCGTCCGCTGGACGGTGTCGTGCAGTTCGGCGACCCACTCATCCCGCTCCGGTCGTTCCCAGTGCCGGTGCTCGACCCGGACGGCGCCGCGCAGGTCCCGGTGCCAGTGGGACTGCCAGTGACCACGCCCGGAACCACCCAAGCCCGGCACGATGATCAAGTTCTCCACGGCGGAGACGATAGCGCCTCCGACCGTATCCGAACCGGTCAGGCCGGGGCGTCCGCCAGCTGGGCGCGGGGGCGTCGACGTACAGCGGAGGGCGCTGCCCATGCGTGCAAGTCATGCCCCAGCCGCAGGGCGTCACGTGGCTGGGTCGGTCGGCGACTTCGTTGCGAAGACGTCGGCCACCGTGGCCACGATCGCGCGAACCTGCGGTTGCCGTGCCAGCCAGGTGGGCAGGGCGAATCCGGGGTCGGAAAGCGGCGCCCATGGCCAGCCGGGAAGCAGCCGTTCCGCACTCGGGCGGGTCAGCAGCGCGGCGACGGCGTCGCTCGCGGTGACGCAGGCGAGTGCGTTCTCGGTGAACCAGGCGAACACCCAATCAGGGCGCACTTCGAGTGCCTCCGCCGCGCTCAGGACCCGGTCGTGCTCGGCGGTCACCTGGTCACGGCTGTGCGCGAGGACCCGCACCCCGTCCAGGTCGGCGAGCGGGCAACGAGTCCGGCCGGCCAACGGGTGGTCAGGCCGGATCGCGACGCCGAACGGCTGCTCGTAGAGCAATCGCGCCGTGAACGGCGGTGCCGGACGTTGGTGGGTGAGGGCGAGGTCAAGGTGGCCTTCCCGCAACATGCGCACCTGGTCGGCGCTGCTGGCGTCGGTGAAGGAGACCGCCGCTTCGGGGACGCGGTCGCGGAGCGTGCGCAGCACCTGCTCGAGCCACGCCACGGGCGCGCCCGGCGGCAGCCCGACGCGGACGATCTCCTTGGCCGGGCCGGCCGACCGGACGACCTCCCGGGTCGCGTCGGCCAGCCGTAGCACGAGCCGGGCGTGTTCGTGCAGAGCCAGGGCCGCCGGCGTCGGACTGACGCCGGCGGGCACGCGGTCGAACAGGGGAGCGTGCACGAAGCGTTCGAGCTGACGAAGCTGGCGGGTCAGCGCCGGCTGCGAGATGCGCAGGTGTTCGGCCGCACGCGAGATCGAGCGGTGCTCGAAGATCGCGACGAAGTACCGCAGCTGCCGCAGCTCCATGGGTGGCCATACCTTTGCGTTATACCCTGCCTGCCCGAATGATATTGGCGCCGTCCCCACCGCGCATCGTGTACTGGCTGGACACGAGGAAGGGCAGGCGATGAGCAAGTCGTACGACGTCGTTGTCGTCGGGGGCGGCGCGGGCGGTATCGGGGCGGCGGTGGGCGCCGCACGGACCGGGGCCAGGGCGCTCCTGGTGGAGCAGTACCCGTTTCTGGGCGGGGCGGCCACGACCAGCTCGGTGCTGACCTACTGCGGGTTCTTCGATCAGCGAGGCGAGCGCGTGGTCGCCGGGGTGGGCGAGCAGGTGCTCCGGCAGCTGCGAGGCCTCGGCGCGTACGAGGAAAAGACCATGGGCTGGACCGGCAACCGCATCGTTCTGCTCGACACCGAGGCGACCAAGCTGGCGTGCGACACCGTCACCGCCGCGGCCGGGGTCGACGTGCTCCTGCACACCACACTCATCGGCGCGCGTCGTGAAGACGGCAGGGTGGCCGAAGTCGAGCTGCACCATCGGGGTGGCCGCGAGAAGGTGACCGCGCCGGCCTTCGTCGACGCGAGCGGCGACGGCGCGCTCCTGGCGGCGGCGGACGCCGGTGTACGGGTGGAGCCGGTCGAGCGCCGGCAGACCAGCACGCTGGTCTGCCGCTTTGGCGGTGTCGGCCGGGACGCGGACCTTTCGCGCGAGGGTCTGCGGGCCGCGATCGCCGCCTACCACCAGAACACCGGCGTGGAGCTGGCCAGGGACTACGGCATCGCGGTGCACCTGCCGCTCACCGGCGAAGTCATCGCCCTGCTGGTCGATGCGCAGGTCGATGTGCTCGACGCGGCCGCGCTCAGCCGGGACGAGGCCGGCGCGCGCCGCCAGGCGTGGCTCTACCTGGACGCGCTGCGCAAGCACCTGCCCGGCTGGTCCGGCGCGTACCTGATCGAGACCGGACCCCAGATGGGCATCCGGGAAAGCCGGCACCTCGCCGGCCGGGACACGCTCACCGGTTCCGACGTACTCGGTGCGCGCAAGCGGCCCGAGGTTTCGATCGCCCGGTGTGGCTGGCCGATCGAGGACCACGCGGGTCCCGGCGTCACCCGCTACACCGAGCTGGCCGGGCGCGGCTGGTACGACGTGCCCTACGACACGATCTGCTCGGCCGGCACCGGCAACGTGTGGGGTGTAGGCCGTCTGACCAGTGCCGACGCTCAGGCCTACGCTTCCGTGCGCGTGATGGGTACGGCCTTCGCCACCGGGCATGCCGCCGGCGTCGCGGGCGCGCAGTACGCCGGCGGGACGCCGCACGACGTGGGCGCCGTCCGCGCGGAACTTCTCCGCCAGGACGCGATCGTCTGACCACATTCTTCGCGATTGGAGACTCGACGATGAGTTCCGCAGCACCCTCTCCCTACCGCTGGGTCGTCCTGCTGTTGTGCTGGGCGAGCTTCACGATGACCTCGGTGGACCGTTCGACCTGGGGGCCGGCCTCCGCCGCGGTGAGTGACTCCCTGCACGTCCCCTTGGCGGCGCTCGGCATCTTCGCGACCTGCTACTACATCGGCTATGTCGTGTCGAACGCGGCGGGTGGGTTCCTGACCGACTGGCTCGGCAGCCGCGTAGTGCTCGGTACGAGCCTGCTGGCGGCAGGCTCGCTGATGATCGTGTTCGGCTCGACCACCTCGATCCCGCTCGGGCTGACCGTGCAGGGTCTGGTCGGTCTCTTCGCCGGAGTGGAGTTCTCCGCCGGGATGAAACTCATCACGATCTGGCTCCCGGAAAGCGAACTCGGCCGGGCGAGCGGGATCTTCATGACGGCGACCTCGCTGGGCACCGTCATCGCCAACGCTGTCGTGCCGACCCTGATCGAGCACGCGGACTGGCACGCCTCCTACCACCTGTTCGGGGGAGTGACGGTGGTTCTGGCTCTTCTGTGCGCGGTCTTCCTGCGCGACGGCGCAGCCCGGGCCGACAGCGCCGGGCGTGCGCTGCCCGACATCCGGCCGCTGCTGCACAACCGGAATCTGCTGTTGCTCGGTCTGGCCGGCTTCGGTGGCCTTTGGGGTACCTACGGCTTCGTCACGTGGTCCAACACCCTGATGATCAAGGGCAGCCACATCTCCCCGGTCGACGCCGGAATCGTCGTGGTGATCTTCTCCGCCGTCGCCGTCGCCGTCGGCGTGAAGCCGGTGGTCGGGTGGCTCACCGACGGGCTCGGCTTCGGGATGCGGCTGCCGATCATGGTGATCTTGGTGCTGTTCACCGCCACACTGCTGGTGTTCGGGGCATTGCGCAGCTACACCGCCTTCCTGGTGGTCGCGCCCGTCCTCGGGATCACGGCTTACGCCTACAGCCCGCTCACCGCGGCGATGATCCCGAAACCCGCCGGCGGCCGGCTCACCGGCTCGGCGGCGGGAACGGTCAACGCGATCTGGCAACTGGGGAGTGTCCTGGTGCCCGCCGCGGTCGGCCCGGTCTTCCACGCTTCGGGCTCCTTCCACGCCGCGTTCGCGGTGCTGGCGATCGGTCCGCTGCTGGGCGCCCTCGCCGTCCTCGGCGTGCGGGATGACCGTCCACAAAGGTCCTCCGCGGTGGACGTTCCCGACCGCGGTCTTCGTGCGGGGGCCTCGTCGGCCGGCGGGCCCACCGCTTGACGACTCGCCGGTCATCGACGCCACCGTCGCCGACAGCCGCGTCGCGCTCAGCAAGCACTGGATCGCCGAGGGGAGAACGTCTGTGCAGGGTCACCGGGAGCTGTCACCGGCGGTGGTAAAGGCCGTTGGCTTCCCCGTGCAGGCGGCACAGGCCGAGCAGCGCGTCGATGTTCGGCGAGGGCACGCCCAGCGCGGCGCCGATCTCGCGGACGGAGGTGAGCAAGGCGTCGAGTTCGATGGGCCGTCCGGCCTCGGCGTCCTGCAGCATCGAGGGCTTGAACGAGCCGAGGCGGGCGGTCGATTCGAGCCGTTCGTCGGCGGACTGGTCGATCCCCAGTCCGATGGCGCGGCCGATCGCATTCGCTTCGGTCACGCACCGGGCGACAAAATCGCGGGCGAGGGGGTCACCGAGGATGCGGTCCACCGGCATCCGCGTCAGGACCGAAGCCGGGTTGAGGGACACGTTGCCGTACAGCTTGAACCAGATGTCCCGGCGGATGTCCGGGCTGACCTCGACGTCGAACCCTGCCTCGCGGAGATCGGACCGGAGTGCGCCTGCGTGGGCCGCCCGGGAAGCCGGATCCGCGGCTCCGATGACGATGCGGTTGCCCGAGGTCCGCACGATTTCTCCCGGCGCCGGCGTGAACCCGCTGAGGTGGATCGCGGCCCCGATGACCCGTCGCGCGGGAAACGCCGAGGCGAGCCGGCCGCCCGGATCGACCGAGTGCAGCCGGTGATCGCGCATGCGGCCGCCGAACCCGTCGAAGAACCACCACGGCACCCCGTTCATCGCGGTCACGATCGACCTGTGCGCCGGCAACCCCGCCGCGAGGTCGTCGGCGATCGCGGGCAACGCGGTGGTCTTGACCGCGACGACGACACAATCGGCCGGGGGCAGGTCCGTGAGCCGTTCGGCGACCTCGATCGGTTGCCACGCGATCGGCGCCCCGCGGTTCTCGCGCAGGCCGATCCCGCGCTCACGGATCGCGGCCAGGGTGTCGTTGCGCGCCACTCCGCTCACGGTGGCGCCCGCCCGCGCCAGGCGGGCCGCGATCTGCCCGCCGATCGCCCCGAGCCCGTAGATGCAGTACCGCATGCTCTCCTTTCCCAGCCCGTCGGCGGCGCACTTTCCGGCCACAGCCTTTTCCGAAGGCTAGGGGCAGCCGGTGGTGGGTCACCAACAACGGCCCGTTGTGAGAGCGCGCAACCCATTGTCGACCCGGTACGGCGTGCAGTGCCGTCACCGGACTCGCACGCCCGGGAGGGACGATGGCTGTGACCGAGCACAAAGGATCTCTCCGTGTTCCCCGTGACCTCGACACCCGTCTGGTCCGCACGTTCACGATGGTCGCCCGCGAGATGAGCTTCACGAAAGCCGCCGGTGTGCTCGGCCTGACCCAACAGGGCGTCAGCAGCCACATCCGGCGCCTGGAAGAGCTGGTCGGCCGTCCGCTGTTCGAGCGCAACCGGTCGCTCGTTCGGCTCACCGAGCAGGGAACGTCGCTGCTCGCCCACGCCCGGGCGCTGGTGGCCGCGACGGACGACTTCTTCGGCTACTCCGACGCCGGAGCCTCGCACGTCCGGGTCGCCGAGATCCAGGGCAGGCGGATGATGCAGGACTGCTGGCCGGTATTCCGGCGGCAGCACCCCGAGTCGCAGGTGGACTTCTACGACATGCTGAGCTCGGAGCAGGTCAAAGCGGTGCAGGACGGCCGTCTCGACGTGGGCATGGGCCGGCTGGCCGAAATCAACCCCGCGCTCGGTTCGGCTCCACTGCGGCTGGATCCCGTGCTGGCGCGCGACGTCCGGGACCCGGGTCCGCTCGCCTTGCGCACCAGCCGGCTGGGGGTCACCGGCATCTCCGGTGGCAGGGTCCACAGCTGGATCAGGTTCTGCGACGAACTGGCCGCCGCCTACGACGTGGAATTCGAGAAGATCCCGCACGACAACACGATGGTCGAAGCCATCGGCCGTGGCCAGATGGCCGGTGAGATCCCGCCGATCCTGGCCATGGCGGGAACGCGCGACAGGCCTGGTGCCGAATACTTCCATTTCGAGACGTTGACGGACGTTCAGCCGTACTTCCCGTGGCGGATCTTCTGGCGGAAGAACGAATCGAGGCGCGAGGTGCACGGGTTCGTCGCGGCCGCGAGGCAGGTCGCGCGTGAGCAGAAATGGCTGCGACTGCTACCGCGCGACGTGGAAACCTGGATACCGCCGGACGGCGAAGAGCATTTGACATCAGCCTGAATGGTGCTCGCCAGACGCTGGTTCGGCGTCACAAAAAGTCGTTGTCACGTTACGTGAATCTGTTGTGTGACATCACTCGTGAAGGCCGGGTAGCCTGGCTGGACCGGCGACGATGCCGGTCATCATCCGGAAGATTCGAGAACGCGATGACCAAACCTCAAAGCGCTTCCGTGACCAGGGACGTGCCGGCCGCCTTCGATGGAAAAGGATATCGGCGCGTATTGATCTCGAGCTTCATCGGCTCGACCGTGGAGTTCTATGATTTCCTGCTTTACGGCACGGCGGCGGCGCTCGTGTTCGGTCCGCTGTTCTTCCCTAGGCTCGGTTCGGCGGCGGCGCTGACGATTTCCTTCGCGACTTTCGCGGCGGGGTATCTCTCGAGGCCGCTCGGCGCGGTGGTGTTCGGACGGCTCGGCGACCGGATCGGCCGCAAGTCGACACTGGTGATCACGATGTCGATCATGGGGGGAGCGTCGACGCTCATCGGGGTGCTGCCGACGGCGGCCCAGATCGGTGTCGCGGCACCGCTGCTCCTGCTTGCGCTGCGGATTCTGCAGGGGATCGCGGTCGGCGGCGAATGGGGCGGAGCGGCCTTGATGGCGCTCGAGCACGCACCGGAAAAGGATCGTGGCTTCGCGGCGTCGGCGGCCAACATGGGGGCTCCCGCGGGCGGGCTGCTCGGCACTCTCGCGTTCGCCGCCGTCGCGTTGCTGCCGGCACCGCAGCTGATGGCGTGGGGCTGGCGGATCCCTTTTCTGCTCTCCGCGGTGCTCGTCGGTTTTGCGCTCTACGTCAGGGTCCGGGTTTCCGAGAGCCCCTTGTTCGTCGCGGCCCGGGAACGCGCCGAGAAGTCGGCGACCGGACAGCGGTCGCCCATCCTGGTCGTGTTTCGCCGTTACCCCGGGCACGTCGCGGTCGCGACGCTCGCCTCGCTCGCCACGTTCCTCTACGCGATCTTCATGGCCACCTTCGGCGTGACGATCGCCCGGTCCGCGGGTCTTTCCGCGACCACGGTCCTGGCTTGCACGGCACTGGCCTCGTTCGTCCACGTCTTCGCCATCGGCTTCTACGCGCGGCTGTCCGACCGGGTGGGGCGCAAGCGGGTACTGCTCACCGGATGCGTGCTCAGCTTCGTGTTCGCGTTCCCGCTGCTGATGCTGCTCAGCAGCGGCCGGCCGCTGCTGGTGCTGGCGGGTTACCTGCTCGGCAGCCCGATCATCCAAGGCTGCCTGCTGGGGCCGCTGGCGGCGTACATCTCTGAACGGTTCGCCACCGAGTCCCGCTACACCGGAGCGAGCGTCAGCTACCAGTTCGGCAGTTTCCTGGGCAGCTTCACGCCGATGGTGTGTGCGCTCCTGTGGAGTGCCGGCCAACGCAGTTTCGGCAACGCCGGCTGGACCCAGTTCACGTTCGTCGGGCTGTTCCTCGTGGGCGTGACAGCGGTGAGCGCGGCAGTGATCGCGTCGTCGCGGGAAACGCTCGGAAGCGCTCTCTGAAAAGGACGAAATGAAGATCACCAGTGTCGACGTCATGGTCCTGCACCCCCGGGGCACGGGTAACACGTGGCGGCCCGTCGTCTGCCGGGTCAACACCGACCAGGGAATCCACGGGTACGGCGAAGCGGCGATGGCCTACGGGATCGGATCTTCCGGGGCGTTCGGCATGGTCAAGGATCTCGCGGGCCTGGTCATCGGCATGGACCCCCTGGCGAACGAGGTCATCTGGGACAAGCTCTACAAAGAGTCGTTCTGGGGCCAGAACGGAGGTGTCACGGTCTTCGCCGGCATCAGCGCCATCGACGTGGCGCTCTGGGACATCAAGGGCAAGTACTTCGACGTGCCGGTGCACCAGCTCCTCGGCGGTAAGCGCCGGGACCGGCTGCGCAGCTACGCCAGCCAGCTGCAACTGGGCTGGGGCCAGGAGTTCGGCCGGGCCGGCCGGACCGCCGACTACGTCGACGCCTGCGACCGGGCCGCGGCCGAAGGCTACGACGCGGTGAAGATCGACTTCCTCACGTTCAGCCGGGAAGGGGTCCGCTTCCGGCCGGAACAAGGCACCCGGCTCCTCGGCCCCGCCACCCTCGACCTCGTCGAAGAACGGATCGCGGCCGCGCGCGAAACCCTGGGAGCCGGCCGCGACCTCATCGTCGAGGCGCACTCGTTCACCGACGTGGCCTCCGCGATCCAGATCGGCAAACGAGCGGAAAAGTACGGCATCTTCTACTACGAGGAGCCGACCACGCCACATCCCCGATTGCACAAGCGGGTGGCCGAGGCCGTCGACATCCCCCTGGCCAGCGGCGAACGCATCGTCGGGCGCTGGGACTACGCGCCCTACCTCGAAGAAGGGATCCTCGGCGTCATCCAGCCGGATCTCGGAACCTGTGGCGGGCTGACCGAGGCCAAGAAGATCTGCGACATGGCGGCCACCTACGACGTCGGCGTCCAGGCTCACGTCTGTGGCACGCCGTTGTCCACGGCGGCGGCGCTGCAGATCGAGTCGGTCCTGCCGAACTTCACCATCCACGAGCACCACGTCGCCAACCGCACGCCGTGGAACAAGGAGCTGTGCGTCCACGACTACCAGCCCGTCAACGGCTACATCTCGGTGCCCGACCTCCCGGGCATCGGCAACGAACTGTCCGATTTCGCGCTCGAGACCGCGCACATCGAATCGGTGACCGAGTCCCGCGAGTGGCTGTAACGTCGAGGAGCAAACCCGTGAGCAGGCAAGCGTCGATCCATGGTGGAGACACGAAATGCGCATGACCGCGGCGGTGACCGAGTCGAAAGGCGCGGCTTTCACGCTGGCCGAGCTGGAACTCGACGAACCCCGGCGGAACGAGGTGATCGTCCGGCTCGTGGGCTCCGGAGTGTGCCACACCGACCTGGCGGTGCGCGACCAGCGGCGTCCCGTGCCGCTGCCCGCGGTACTCGGCCACGAGGGCGCCGGGATCGTCGAAACCGTCGGGGCGGACGTCACCTCCGTCTCGGCCGGCGACCACGTGGTGCTCACCTTCAGCTCCTGCGGCACCTGCCGGATGTGCATCCGAGGGCGATCCGCTTACTGCGACCACTTCGTGGCCTGCAATTTCGCCGGTGGCCGCGCCGACGGCAGCACTACCCTGCACCGGGAAGCGGGCGACGTCCACGGAGTTTTCTTCGGACAGTCGGCCTTCGCAACCCACGCCTTGGCGACCGAGCGCAACATCGTGAAGGTGGCACCGGAGGCACCGCTGGAACTGCTCGGCCCGCTGGGGTGCGGCGTCCAGACGGGCGCGGGCGCCGTGCTCAACGCCCTGCGGCCGCCGGCGGGCAGCAGCATCGCCGTCTTCGGCGCCGGGTCGGTCGGCCTCAGTGCGGTCATGGCGGCGATCGTCGCGGGGTGTACGACCATCGTGGCCGTCGACCTCAACGAACAGCGCCTGGAACTGGCACGGGAGCTGGGCGCGACGCACGTCATCAACGGTGCCGACGACGAGGCGGTCGACCGCCTCCGCCGGCTCACCGGCGGTGCGGGCCTCGACTACACGCTGGACACCACCGGTGTCCCGCACGTGCTCCGGCGCGCGGTCAGCGCCCTCAACCGGGGCGGGACCTGCGGTCTCGTCGGCAGTTCCGCGCCCGGCACCGAGGTGACCCTGGACATGCCGAGCTTGCTGTTCGGACGGACCGTGCGCGGCATCATCGAGGGCGACAGCGTTCCGCAGCTGGTCATTCCGGCGCTCGTCGATCTCCACCGGCAGGGGCGGTTTCCGCTCGACAAGCTGATCACGACCTACCCCTTCGAGGACATCAACCGGGCCGTCGAGGACGCGGAGAACGGCCTCATCGTCAAACCCGTCCTCACCTACGCCTGACCCACGCCCGGTCTGCGCGGCGGTCCTACGAGTCGCGGGACAAATATTCGGTCCAGCCGCGCGTGGCCCGCAGCAACTCTTCGTGGGAGGCGTCGTCGAAGGCGCGCAGCTTCAGGAAGTGCTGCGTGATCGTCAGGCCGAGGATGCCGCTCACGGTGATCAGGGCGCGCAGGTGTGCGTCGTCGCCCTTCAGTGACCGGGCGAGGTTGTCGACGCGTTCGTCGAGGTAGGACCGCATCGTGTCGGCGGCTTCGGGCACCGTGAGCATGGACCGGACGAGTGCGCTCGTCTCCGGGGGCAGTTCGCGCAGCCGGTTGGCGAGGACCTCCAGCAGGTGCTCGGCGGCGCTCTCGACGTCGTCGCTGGGCAGCTGGACGGCGGCGGTGAACAGGGCCGCCTTCGAGCCGTAGTGCTGCATCACCAGCGAGGCGTCCACGCCCGCCGCGCCGGCGATGCCCCGGATCGTCGCGCCCTCGAAGCCGCGGGTCGCGAACTCCTGCCGTGCGGCGACGAGGATCCGCTGTGCGGTACGGGCGCGTCTGGCGTCGCGGGAGGTCTCGGTCATCGCTTCACTCTACAGTCGTTGAGCGATTCGTGTACAGTCTCACTCAACGGCGGTTGAGTGGGCTGCCCGCAGCGGATCGGGGACCTGGCGTGGCACTCATCGCGATCGAAGAACACTGGAACCTGCCCGAGCTCACCTCGGCGGTGCAGGCACTCCCGGAAGACCGCGGTGACCCGAGCGTCATGCTCGACGGGCTGGGCGACAACCTCGAGCGCCTCCACGACATCGGCGACGCCCGGATCGCGGCGATGGACGCCCAGGGCGTCGACCTGCAGATCCTCTCGCTGGCGCCACCCGGGACACAGCCGCTGGAGCCGGCGGACGCACGTACGCTGAGCAGGCGGGCCAATGACATCGCGGCCGAGGCCGTCGGCCGGTACCCGGCGCGGCTGCGGGCCTTCTCCACCCTGCCGATGGCGGACCCGGCAGCCGCCGTCGCGGAGCTCGAACGCGCGGCCGGGCTCGGGTTCGTCGGAGCGATGGTCTACGGGCGGACGGCCGAGACGCCGCTGGACGACCCGCGTTACGACGACCTGTTCGCCGCCGCCGCGGCCTTGCGGCAGCCGATCTTCATCCACCCGCAGATTCCCTCGCGCACGGTCCGTGAAGCCGTCTACAGCGGCTTCGACCCGTTGACCGAGCTGGCCTTGGCGACTTTCGGCTGGGGGTGGCACCTGGAGGCCGCGGTCGCCGCCTTGCGCCTGATCGTCCGCGGCACCTTCGATCGCCATCCCGGCCTGCAGCTCGTGCTCGGTCATTGGGGCGAACTTCTGTTGTTCTGGACCGACCGCACCGACAGCCTCTCGAGTCTCGCAGGGTTGGACCGGAAGGTGTCGGACTACGTCCGCTCCAACATTCACATCACCAGTTCCGGGATGTTCGATCCCGCGCTGCTGCGTCATGTCCTGGAGGTCACGACGCCCGACCGGCTGCTGTTCTCGAGCGACTACCCCTTCCAGCGGCCGGACAAGACGGACATCGAGAAGTTCCTCATCGAGTTCCCGACCGACGAAGACCGCGGCAAGTTCACCGCAGGCAACGCCTGCTCCCTTTTCGGTATCGACATCACATCACGGAAGGAACAGCAATGACTCTTCAAGGAAATGGCTCACCCACCCGCGCGGTCGTTCTCGGCGGCGGCGGATCCGTTGGTGTTGCTTGGCAGACGGGTTTGCTCACCGGATTGCGTGAAACCGGCGTCGACTTGGCGGAAGCGCCGGCGATCGTGGGCACGTCGGCGGGATCCCTGGTCGGTGCGATGCTGGCCTGCGGCCGTGACGTCACCGACGCGCTCGCCGTCTTGGCGGAGGTGGGGAAGAAGCTCGACTTCGGCAGCTTGGGGGCGGGCTCGCAAAGCTTCCTGGACGCGTCGCGCCAAGCCGTCTTCGCCGCCGATCCGCGGCAAGCGCTGCGGGCGATCGGTTCTGCGGCACAGGAAGCATCGACCACACTCACCGAAGACGACTACCTCGGCCTGCTCGGAACACTCGACGGTGTCGCCTGGCCCGCCGGGTTCCGCTGCACGGCGATCGACACCGGCACCGGCGAGCTTGTCGTGTGGGGCGAAGAATCCGGTGTTCCGCTGCTCCACGCGGTCGCGGCCAGCTGCGTCGTGCCGATGCTGTTCCCTGCCGTCACCATCAACGGAAACCGCTACATGGACGGCGGAATCGTCAACCACCTGAACGCCGCGGCGGCGCCACCGAGCGACGTTCTCGTGGTCGTGTCCTGCCTGCCGCTCGAGGCCCCGAGTGGCGCACCCGGCAGCGATCGATCCCCTTCGACGATCAAGGCGGACTTCGAAGTGGCCCAGCTGCGTGGAAAAACCCGGCTGGTGGCCGTGGACCCCGACTTCGGCGACCTCGAAGCGCCGGTGAAGATGATGGACCCGGAGACGGCCGGTCGGGCTTTTCACATCGGCAGGCGCCAGGCCGAACGCGAGGCGGCAGCGATCCAGGCCGCCTGGGACTCCTGATGGTCAGCGGGATCCTGATATCGGCGGGTGGCCTCCGGAGGTAGATCTCGTCGCCGCTTACCGGGGCGCCCGGCTCGCCGGAGAATCTACTGCGGTGCCGGTGGTCACGAGAGGCTGAGCCAGCGGTCGAGTTCGTCGAGGACGTTCTCCACCATCGGGCGCAGTTCGTGGGCGATCTCGGCCTGGCTCTGGCCTTCGCTGGTGCGGCGGCCGGCATCGCCGATGATGATCCGGAACACCGCGGCGAGCGCGATGCCTTGAAGCCTGGCGACTTCCGGCGTCACCGCAGTGGTGTCACTGATGGCAGCGGCCAGGGCAGCGGCTTGGCGGTCGGTCAACTCCAGCATCAGCCGGTGCACGGTCGGGCTGATGGCGGCCAGGTGGCCGAGTTCGCCGCGCCAGATCTCCGGTGGAATGGCGGGAATCCCGGCGAGGGTTTCATCGAGGACGAAGTCGCGGATCGCGGCGGCCGGAGTGACGGCCGGCGGCCGGGAGCGGATCAGCTCGCACAGCCGGTCCTGAATCTGCTGTTCGCGATCAGTGACCAGCTTGTCCTTGGTCGGAAAGTAGTTGTAGACGGTTTGCTCGGCGACCTCGGCCTCCCGCGCAACGTCGCTGACCGCGACACGTTCGTACCCGTGCTCAGCGAACAGGCGGGCCGCCGTCTCGGCGATGAGCCGGCGCGTGCGCGCCTTCTTCAGCTCGCGCAGTCCCGTAGTGGCCACCCGTGCATGGTAGCAGGGCCACTCCAAGTTTGTACTGAACTCTATACATCGACCGGACCCAATCGTCGCGGGAAGGCGCTACCCGCGGCACCGCGGTGAGGAGTGCTATGGTTAGAGTCAACTCCAAAATTAGAGTTGACTCAATCAAGGTGAGCCACTCGTCTCAACCGTAGGGAGACGGCACGATGATCCTCGTCACGACGGCAGGCAAAGTGGGTGCGGAGACAGCGAGGTTGCTCGCCGGGCAACGAGAACCGGTGCGGATCCTGGTCCGCGACCCGGTGAAGGCCGAGCCGCTCGCCCAGGCCGGCGCCGAGGTCGTCGTTGGTGATCTGGGTGTGCCGGCGACCGTCGACGCGGCGATGAAGGGCGTCTCGGCCGTGGTTCTCGTCAGCCCGGCGATACCCGCCGAGGAGCTGAACGTGATCGCCGGTGCTGTCCGGGCCGGCGTCGGGCACGTCGTGAAGATCACCAGCAAGTCCTCCATCGACTCTCCCATCGCGCGGCGGCGTGACCAGGCCGAGATCGAGAACGGCCTGATCGCCGGCGGGCTCGGCTACACGCTGCTGAAGAACAACGCCTACATGCAGAACTTCCTCATGTCGGCCCCCGCGATCGCCGGGACGAGCAGCTTCGGGTCCGCCGCCGGTGACGGTCGGATCGGCATGATCGACACCCGCGACGTCGCCGCCGTCGCCGCGGCGATCGCTTCCTCACCTGCCGATCACGTCGGCAAGACGTACTGGCCGACGGGGCCCGAGAGCCTGTCCTACCCCGACGCGGCAGCGGTCTTCTCGACGGTGCTCGGCCGGCCCATCACGTTCCACCCGTTGACCTACTCGGAGCAGAAGCAGGCCATGGTCGAGGCCGGCGTTCCGGAACACATCGCCGAGATGAACACCCAGGCCATCACGTTGTTCGCCGAGGGCGACTCCGATTGGGTCACCGGCGACGTGCCCTCGATCCTCGGCCGGCCGGCGCGGACGTTCGCGCAGTTCGTCCACGACAACGCCGCGGCGTTCTCCGCGAGCAGGCGTTGACCCCGCAGGTCGCTCCGTTCTCGCCGCCGGCAGGTACGCCTCATCGTTCACGGGAGGAATCACCATGACCGTCTACGGCGTCACCGGAGGATCCGGAGCGCTCGGCCGCCTGGCCGTCCGCGAATTGCTCGCTCGCGGCGTGGTCGCTCACGAGGTCGTCGCACTCGCCCGTACCCCGAGCAAGGCCGCCGACCTGAGCGCGCTCGGCGTGCAGGTGCGTGCGGCGGACTACGGTGACCTTCGAGCGCAGACTGCCGCGCTGGCCGGTGTGGACCGGCTCCTGCTGGTGTCCAGCAGCGAAGCGGGCCGGCGGGTAGCGCACCACGCCAACGTCATCGAAGCCGCCGAGAAGACCGGCGTCTCTCGCATCGTCTACACGAGCATGCTCAACGTCGACGGCTCCACCAATCCGCTGGCCGGGGAACACCGCGACACCGAAGCGATTTTGCGCGCCGCAGCCGTGCCGTTCGTCACGCTGCGCAACGGCTGGTACACCGAGAACTACACCGACCAGCTGGGATCGTATCTGGAGCGCGGCGAAATCGTCGGGGCCGCCGGAACGGGCGCCATCTCGGCGGCGACTCGCCAGGACTACGCCGAGGCCGCCGTGGTCATCTTGTCGCAGGACAGCGACAGCGCTCGGGCCTACGAACTCGGCGGTCCGGCCTTCGCGCTCGCCGAACTGGCTCAGGTCGTCCACGAGGTCACCGGCACCCCGGTGGCCTATCGCGACCTCCCCACCGGGGAATATGTCGCGGCTCTGCAGAGCGCCGGCATGGGCGAGGACACGGCACGGTTCGTCGCCGCCCTGGACACCTCCATCGCCCACGGCGACCTGCAGACCGACAGTCAAGACCTGGCCCACGTGCTGGGCCGGCCGCCGACCAGCCTCGCCGACGCCGTCCAAGACGCGTACGCCGGAGCCGCCGAGAATGACCGGCTGGCACCGTCGAGCTCGCGCCCAGCCGAATCCAGCGTTGCGAGAGCGGCGTTGCGCTCGTTCGGCGACCTCTGAGAGTGCGGCACAGACGTCCATCAGCCGAGGAGGATTGATGTCATCACCCGGAAATACCCGAAATTCCACCACCGTTTTCCCGGACCGAGACGGCTTCGTCGCCAGTAAAGACGACGCGCCGGCGTATTGGTTCTACGGCACGCTCTGGATCATCCTCGCCGACATCCACCAGACCGGCGGCTCGTTCTCCGTCATCGAGCAGTGGATGCGGGCGGGGGTCGGGCCGCCGCTGCACGTCCACAACGTCGACGAGTGGTTCTTCGTCTTCAGCGGAGCGATGGACATGCAGCTCGGGGAACGCCACGTCACGGCCACGGCAGGAGACTCGATCTGGATACCTCGCGGCACCGATCACGCCTTCACGACCAGCCAGGAAACGCACGTCCTCAACGGTTACGCGCCCGGCGGCGTCGAGCAGATCATCGCCGGGATCGGGATGCCGGCCCAGCGCCGCGAGTTGCCACCGGAGGACCTCGAGCTACCGAACTCCGACGCCTTCGGTCGATTGCTCGACAACTACTGGTCCTCCCTCAGCACCAACAGCTGGGCCCGGACCGCACCTCAACGCTGAATCCATCCGCCTGGCATGGGTGCTGTGACCAGCAGAGTAAACCAGGCCCTGAGTGGCTGGACCGACTGCTTCCGGCACGCCGCCTGCAAGCTGAGGGTTCTCCCGTGCGGTGGACACCGAGTTGGCAGGACTTCGGTGCGGCTGGACGGATGAGCCGGCCGTGTCCTCCTTGCCGTGCGTGGGCGTCGACCGGGGCTTCCACCTGGCCGGCCGAGCCGGCCGTGCTGCACCTTGCTGCGCGGCGGATGTTCAGCGGGTGGCACCCAGGTTGCGAAGCCGGCCGAGTGCTGCCCGTAAGGACCGGACAGCCGGACTTTCGGGCAACCCTACGGTCTGCCGGCGCCCAGGAGCAACGTGATTCCGTTTCCGACGTCTTCGGAGACAAAGCTTCAACAAAAGCTGCAAGAGGGGCGCCGAGATGGAATTCACCGCGAAGAAGACTATCAAAATGGCCGTGGTTGCCGGGGCATTCACTGCCACCGCTCTGCTTTCCGCGTGCAGCGGGAACAATGCCGCGGGCACCAGTCCTCCGGTGCAGAACGCGATGGCGATGGCGACGGCGGCGGCCGTGGAGCAGGTGCCGGAAGGCGGCGGCCAGGGGGCTGCCACCGGAGGTGCCGGCGCCGCGGATTCCGGCACCGCGCCGAACGGCGACGTCAACTGCAGCCGGCACGGCGGCCAGGTCGGCGCACCGGGACGGCCGAAGATGGACCTGATCGCGGTGGCCGCCACCGATGGAACCACGCCAGGCTGCACCGAGGCGTTCACCGTGATCACCGAGTACTACCAGCAGTTGCCGCAAGCCGAAGGCCCGGGCGAGCGGGTGCTCGACGTCCGGGGAAAGTGGACCTGCGCCCGTCAGGCGGACTCCGCAGGCGGCAGTCAGGGTGCGGTGGTCTGTGGCGTGCCCAACAGCTCCCTGCAGCTGGAGACGAGGCCCTCGGCCGGCGCCGGCAAGACGCCGGTCCGCCTGTTCCCGAACACCACTCAAACGGTGCAGTTCGCCGGGTACGACGCCGGTGCGCAGATGGTCCGCTTCCAGCTGGCCACCCGCCAGGAGGGCGGTCCGGACGGCAGCCACTACGTGCCCCTCGACGGCAAGACCTACCGGCTTCCGCTGCAGAAGGGCGGCAAGGTGCTCAGCGCGGCCACCCTCTGTCCCGGCAACTCGGTCACCATCGACGGCCAGGGCTACGGCAACGGGCCGTGCAGCCAGGATCGCCTGCTCCAGCAGGTGAAGGACGGCAACCCGGTGCTCGCGCAGATCAATGTGACCGGCGACGACCAGATCGCCACGGTCAAGGAGATCTACCACCCCTGATTCCGAGGAAATCGAAGACCGGCAGCCGGGAATCCGCCCGGCTGCCGGTTTTCGGGCCGGCGGAAGTGGGGGCCGGTTCTGGCTGACCATCAGATTCCACTGTGGACAGCCAATTATCGAGGTTTCGCCTTCCCGCCGGACCATCATCGTGGCGAATGCTTTGACGTGCTCCGCGAGGCTGTCGAGGTGATGGCAGCGGGACCGGATGTCGGCGAGCTGGCGCTGCTCGTCGTCGTCGAGCCTGCCGGGGCGACGCGGCAGCCAGCCGGTGACTTGGCGAACCTTGGGCGCGACCGACGGCGCCGGGGGTAGTGTGAGCATCTCGCGGAAAGGGTGCAGGTAGCGGCGGACGGTCTGCTTGCTGCCTACCCCTGGGTGGAGATCTCTCGAGTGAGTTGTGCGGCGTCGGTGACGCCCTCACCCCAGCGCCGGTGGATCACCCCGGGTTTTGCAGAGAGGCCGACCGCTCCGCGAAGGATGGACAGCGTGGCAACAGCAGGCAAGTACCCCGCGGAACTGAAGGAACGTGCCGTGGAGACGGTGCGTCAGCTGGAGAAAGAGCTAGGCCCAGGCCGCGGAGCGATCGCTCGTGTGGCGTCTTGGTCGGGGAGGAACCCCGAGTCCCTGCGGTACTGAAATCCTGAAGCTGGCCTCGGCTTTTTTCGCACGGGAAATGGATCCTTGACCACCACGATGAGGTTTCTCAGTAGCGTCTTTGGTGATCCAAGAAACAGGCCCTGGTCGCGCTGGGCGATGTCAGTGAGGAAGCAGCACGACTTTGCCGAACGGCGTTGCGCGCTCCACTCGCCGAAGTGCGGTGGCCGCATCGGAGAGAGGGAAGCTTTCATCGAGCACGGGAGACAGGTCGCCCTCGACCGACAGTGTCATGACTCGATCCCACGACCGCCGGAGATCCTTTGGCGACAACGAGTTGAGGCTGAACGTGAAGAATGTCACCGACTTGTGGAACTCACGCAGTAACGGGGCGAATGGTTCAGGCCCCGGACTGCCGCCGACACCGCCAATGAGGATGTATCGCCCGTTGGGACGCGGCAGTTCCAGGTATTCGGGCAACTGCGGGCCTCCCACGGTGTCCACGATGAGGTCGTACGTCTCATCGGGAAGACCAGCGCCGGTGCGGTCGAACACCTTGGCCGCCCCGAGCGCACGCAGGCGTTCTCCTCGCTCACGAGACGACGTGACCACTGTGACCTCGGCCCCGCGGGCGCGCGCGATCTGTGTTGCCAGCACGCCGATTCCGCCACCGGCGCCGCGGACGAGTGCCCGATCGCCGGCGACGACCCCGGTCCGGTGCAGCGCCCCTTCGGCAACCAGCGCATTCACCCCCAGAGCGACCAGATCGACCGGATCGGCACCGCTTGGCGTGGGTAGCAGCCGGTCGGCGCCGGCGACGATCTGCTCGGCGTAACCACCGAAGGCGGCCAACGCCAGCGCTTCGGTCCCGATCAGGTCTTCAGACACATCCCGGCCGACCGCACGCACGCGGCCCACGACCTCCAGTCCGGGCACTGCGCCAGTGCCGGGAAAGCGCACATAACCACCCCGCACCGCCATGACGTCCACGTAACCGACGCCGATCGCCTTGACGTCGACCAGCGCCTGGCCCGGTCCTGGAACCGGCTCCGGCAGGTCGATCAGGGCGAGTTCGCGTGACTCCTTGACGATTATCGCCTTCACCGCAACCTCCTCGTGGTGAGATCGAACGCTGGCAAGGTGGACTCGCACGAGTGACCGGAACCGGCGAGGCATCGGCCGCGGATACCGGGCGGCCCATCCACCGCGGCGGGCAGTGACAGCCCCGGCCAGGTGGTACGCCTGCACCCCGAGTCGACCATCATCGACTGCTGACCAGTCCCCGTGGACGTCCGGTCAGCGGTGGAATCGCGTTGTCTCCTCCATCGGTTCGCGGCCGACGGCGACCGCGTTGATCGTCGCCGCCGGGTCGGCGTATCCGAACGAGATGCCGAACAACAGCTTCCCTCCGGTCACGCCGAGCGTCTCGCGCACCGTGTCGGCATAGAAACTCAGCAGCGCTTGGGGACAACTGGCCACCCCGTAAGCGGCCATGGCCAGCAGCAGTGTCTGCGCGTACATGCCGACATCGGCCGTCAGCCGCGGATCGCCCGATTCCGGTGCATACAGCAGAGCAACGTGGGGCGCGTCGTAGAAGCCGAGGCTTTTGGCGTCTGGAACAGCACTGCGGCGAGCCGAGCGGCCGGAATCCGGGACGCCCAGCTGAGCTGGATGTCGACGTCGGTCAACGAGCGTCGTGCGTCGACCACGACCCTGATCGTGCCGCTGGGGTCCCGGGCTTCGTATTCGGCCGCGGGCTCTACTCGCTGCCCACCGGGTTGCAGCAGTTCCTTCAGCTGCGCATTCGCGGTGGCAACGTCAGGCACGTCGAGCTGCGCGAGCACGACGTGGTCAAGATTGAACGTCAACGGTCCTCCCCTTGCGGCCATGGCTGGCTACACCGTCGCGAAGACCCTACAGGCGGTTGGTTTCTTTCGCCCGGGTTCACCGGAAAGAGTGACTTGAGGAACTACGGTGTCTGCGGCAGCGTCAGGCATCCCGTCATCGCCGAACCCGCGTGTCGGTGCCGCCTGCTCGGGCAAGCCCTGCCGACCCGGCTCGTCCAGACGTTGATCGAGAGTGGTCGCAGCGATTGGATGTGCCGATAACAGCTCTTATGTAAACCTGCGGTCCGGCTGCTGCAGACCATGCCATCGGTCTGTATAACGACGTGTACCTTCTGGGCGCACTAAGAATAACGGCTGACAAGGGCGAGTGATGAGCCACGCCGGAGAAGCTGGCAGGCTCCGACAGATGATCGACGTCCGTGACGGTTCAACCTCAGATCCCGACGACGCCCACGGGCAGATGTCCATAGCCGACTGGGAGCGGCGGCTGCAAGCTATGCCGGGGTTTCGCGCGTTCGTCTGGCAGCGGCAAGTGCACCGGGTTGCCTACGTCTTCCAAACCAACCTCGCCGAGTACCGGCACTTCATCGACACGCTGCAATGGCAGGGGAGGCGCCCGCCGACCAGAGATGTCGCCAATGCCGACGTCCTCGACCAAGTGCTCGACGAGAGTCAACGGCTGTTACACAACGTACTCGCCGCAATGGCGACGCGCGTCGCGCAACTCCGCCGGTTCGTCAGGCATAACTTCGATGCTGGCTCCCCGATCGCCATCGAATACGACGAACGAGTCGCCGCGTTGTTCGCCAGCGACGTCACGGCAGCCTTCCTGCAGAAGATGCGCAACGAACTCGCACATGCTCAGTTGCCGATCGTCTCGAGCACGGAGACCATTCGCGCTGGTTCGACCACCGTCGCGATCGTGCTACCGTGCGACGCCTTGCTGGACTGGACCGATCGGAACAGCAAGATCACCACCTGGCTGGCCCGGCATCCGGGCGGCGTGGTCGACATCGGCGAAGTCCTCGATGGCTATGCGCGCCGGGCCGGCAATCTCGACGATTGGCTGCAGCAGCGCATCGGGATCGAGTACCGCGGCGAAATCGACCAGTTCGCGGCTGCCGAAGATGCCTTCTTCCGGTCGCGTGGGCTTTGAGGGCTGCGCAGGGTCGTGACCTGACATACACCCGGCCGGGGCGGTCCGGGCGATGCCAGGGGGCGCGTGGGAGACTGGTCAGGTTATGACTGCCCTCCCCCTCGTCTTCGACGCCCCCAAGCGCGGCCTGCCGCCGCGCCACCTCGCCGACCTTTCGGTGGCCGACCGCGCCGCCGCGGTGGCCGAGCTGGGGGAGAAGCCGTTCCGCGCGAAGCAGCTGTCGAACCACTACTTCTCGCGCTTGACGGTCGACCCGGCGGAGATGACAGACATCCCGGCGGCTTCCCGTGAGCGCTTGGTCGCCGACCTGATGCCGACGCTGCTGACGGAGGTCCGCGCGCTGGAGGCCGACAAGGGCGCGACCCGCAAGACGCTGTGGCGTGCGCACGACGGCACGTTGCTGGAGAGCGTCCTGATGCGCTACCCGGACCGCGCGACGCTGTGCATCTCGAGCCAGGCCGGCTGCGGCATGGCGTGCCCCTTCTGCGCGACCGGCCAGGGCGGCTTGGACCGCAACCTGTCGACGGCGGAGATCGTGGACCAGGTCCGCTCGGCGGCGGCGGTCATGCGCGACGGCAAGATGGCCGGCGGTCCCGGGCGGCTGTCGAACATCGTCTTTATGGGTATGGGTGAACCTTTAGCGAACTTTGTCCGAGTTGTGAAGGCTGTTCGCCGCATTACCGACCCTGCACCAGGGGGTCTGGGGATCGGGCAGCGTTCTGTCACGGTGTCGACCGTGGGCCTGGCGCCGGCGATCCGCAAGCTGGCGGACGAGAAGATGCAGGTCCGCCTCGCCGTGTCGCTGCACACGCCGGACGACGAACTGCGGGACACGCTCGTGCCGGTGAACGAGCGCTGGTCGGTCGACGAGGTGCTGTCAGCCGCGCGGTACTACGCCGACACCTCCGGTCGCCGGGTCTCGATCGAGTACGCGCTGATCCGGGACATCAACGACCAGCCGTGGCGGGCGGAGCTGCTCGCGAAGCGGTTGCGCAAGCACCTGGGCCAGCTGGTCCACGTGAACGTGATTCCGTTGAACCCGACCCCGGGTAGCAAGTGGGACGCGTCGCCGAAGCCGGTCGAGCGCGAGTTCGTCCGCTTGGTGAACGCCGGCGGTGTCGCGTGCACGGTGCGGGACACCCGTGGCCAGGACATCGCCGCAGCCTGTGGCCAGCTGGCTGCTGAAGGCTGAGTTGTTCGTTTCGATGATGGAGAGTTTGTCGTGATGTATGCCCCCAGCCTGTTGGATCCGGCTGCGGACGAGCTTCGACTCGCGGACGTGGTCGGCCGTGGTGCCACCGAAGTGGCGCGCGAGGCGCGGACGTTGCTGGGTGAGCGGTTCAGCTCGGTGACGTTCATGTACGTCCTGATGCGCGCCTTCGAGGTCGAGTACACGGCCGCGTGTGACGCATCGCGATGGCACGAGTTCCACGGCGGTCCACGTGCCCTGTCCGATGCTGATCTGGAGAAGCTGCTGGCCCCCTGGCTGGCTCGCTAGCGATCTTGGCGCCGCGTCTTGGGTGAGATTGCAAGCGGCCTCAAACTGCTGCCGTCCAGTCCACCATCGGCCCCGATTGCCGCTGCTCGTGCATAGATCCTCCGACGGTGGGGCGCGTTCGCCTTTCTGTCGTTCGACAAGATGCGCTGTCCGCGAACGGCCGCGACTCCAAATCCGCCGGAAATGACTGCGCAGGTCGCGGCGACTACCCAAGCCCAGGTCGCATGCACGGTCAGCCCTAGGAAGAGCTGCATGAATGCGACGACGCCGTAAGTGATGGCGAGCGCGCGCCAAGTGGCGTGGTACGCCATCAGGCGACCCTCGATGCAGACATGAGCACTACATCGTCTCGATCGGCCGCGCGGTTACACCTCATCGCCGGTTGAGGCGGCTTCGGCGAGTCATGCGTGCAATGCCGCTGACGTGTGCCCATCCTGGTGCAGTGGTTGCTGCAAGCTTCGAGGAAAAGACCTATGAGATCGCGTACAACGCGGAGCTTGCGGCCGGGTCGGGCGGCGACCGGCTAGTCTTCGCGCCCGGGCAGGTACTGGAAAAGTTGACTGGTTTCGATGCTGCTGCAGATCCTGACCCGGAGCACCTGATTTGGACGGTGCTCGGGGTACCTCGACCTCGCGGCCTCTCGCTCTTGCCGTCACACTGGGTGAACTCACGCTCTGGAATGCCAAAATCTGCGGATCTGCCACGAATTCCTAAAAGCCTGATCCTGCAATTCAAACGACCAGAGTACCTCTATGGATCGCGAGCAGCGCAGCGGCGACTATGGCACGGTCCATACTACCGATTCGTGCGCAGTAGAGAACAACACGAAGTACTTAAGAGGCTAGAGAAGAACCTAGTGGGCGCAGCCGTTGTCCGATACGCTGCGCCTGCCTTCCATACCCTCGGCGAGCTAGAGATCGCCCAGATGCAAAAAGCCATTATCTCTCGATCTGGCTACGTAGCGCCTAGCGTCTTCGGTCGCCATCAAGTGTGGACATATAACAAGGCGGGCACGCATGGCCGTGGAAACCCCGCCGGGCGCACTCGGTCCGTTGAGTCGTTCGACCAGTTATTCGCATCATTGCTAGGCGTATCAGGTCGCAAAGGAGAGGTCGTCAGGTATGACGGATTGGCCGAGCACCTAGCTGTCCTAGCTGATGCCTGTCGACCACGAGCTCCACGGTTGCGTCGCGTTGTCGACGAATGGGCGAGAAGCTTAAGAAGAGCTCCAGTGCCTCGCAGTCTAATACCGCCACTGGCTGACTACGCAACCATTCAGACGCTGGTTGCATGGCAAGGTGCAGCTTGGTGGATTGTCGATCGCCGCAATGATATCTGACCGTGCGCCGGCAACGGCGAGGCCACGGCATTGACAGGCAGTGTGCGCCATTGGCCGCGGCGGGTAGCCGCAAGGAGCGTGTCCCTAGATCGCGTGCGTGGTCACCGCGAGGTAGGCCTGGATGGTGACAATTAACCCGTAGGGGATGGCGAGTGTGCACCAAGTGAGATGGCTTGACGGTAGGCAATTCGTGAGTTTAGCCAAAGTTGCCTATTGCTCGATCTACCGGCCTGTTGCCAGCAGTTTAAGGAACACGATGACATCTTCGCAGATTGCTTCGGATGGAAGCCTCTTTGCTACTTCGATTGCGTTCACGCCAAGTCCGGATAGAATTTCCTTCGCGTGAATATTCATCAATGTCTGAGGGGCATTTTGATTGATAAAAGTTGCCCCAATGGCGATACCATGCTGATCTCGCAAGAATTCTGCGACTTCGTTCTCGGTCCTTCCTGAGCATTCAGCGAGGGTGGGTGGCCACAGTAAATAGGCTTCAATGTAGCGACGACGCCATTTGCGCGAGTAAAAATCGCCGTTGTCGGGGAAATTGTGGTCCTGTAGGTCTTGGTCTACGGACTTGATGGGCTCATCGTCTCTGTCGCGTAAGCTGACAGCGACTATGCCCGGAATATCTTCGTTGAGTGCTCGCCACAGGGCTTTACGTTCCTTGTGGGAGGTTGTGGTTCGCCACTCTATCCAACTGTCAGGCCACGGCATACCTGCCGTCTCCGCGAGGCTTTTAAGAATGGGTACGTCCGTCGTGCCTTCGACAAAAAGAACATGCTTAGAGTTGCGGATTTGATCAATACGTGGAGCATAGCCGGATCCGAGGCCTTCGAGTAGGCCCACCTTCTGATGCTCTTCGACAAGATATCGCGTGGAACCGCCTGGTTTTATCTCAAGTATTCTGGCGGGGGCCGCATTGCGCAGAATCTCGCTTGAGTGAGTTGCCAAAAGGACCTGTTTTCCGACATTTGATGCTAGATCAGTCAATCGATCCAGTAACTCTTTTTGCAGGGTTGGGTGCAGGTGTGCGTCCGGCTCGTCGAATAGTAGGACATCTGCTTCGGGTGATGTGGCGAGAGTGTAAACGCTCAGCCATTGCAGAAATCCGCTTCCCTCCACCATTAGGTCGCGGAGGTTGTAGCCATGATGACGCTTGAACTGGTAGCCGTCTACTGTGCCTCTATCGACTAGAACCTCAATATACGAGTGGTACTCCTCTCGAAAATCCTTCACTTGGAGTTCCGTTTGAAATACGCTGCGGAGAGTGTGCAGCAGAAGTTCCCAGGGATCTTCCTCGCGAAGTCGTTTTAGATCTGAATCGCTGATCTTCGTCCGACGCTTTCCTGGTGCAGTCAGTGGACGTTCAAGCAGTTCGGCGCGCTTCCTGAGATTTGCTTGATGCATATCTAGAAGAAGATTCCGCAATACCGCCCCGGCGAGGCCTTCACCAATGCGACGCCTTCTGATGGCGCCGTTGGTCCGCTCCTCTCGTGAGGTTATCCCGGCGAACGGAGGCAAGTAAGCGATGGCTGGTGTTCGATCGCCGGGGTGGAGGTTGGAGGTCGACGTCTTGATGAAGAGACGATCATTCACCAAAGCTAGGCCGAATCCGAGCACTTTTGCGATGCCATCCTGGTCCCATTCGCATGTGAGGCGTAAAGTGTAGCCGCCGTCTGTTGCGTCTGGCTCCTTGGCTGATTTAAGATTTGTCCAGAGGTGTTTGAGCGATGGAACGTTGATGGGGGAAAATTGCTCATCGCCAAGGCCGAAACCTTGCCTTGTAATTGCCTCGGGGAGCAGTCCATCTTCACCTCGCTCCATGCGGGTAGCCGTTCTGCAAAACTCCCAAACGGCAAGTCCGTGAAGTAGTGAAGTTTTGCCTGAGTTGTTCCCGCCAGCGATCAAAGATACGCCGGGCCGGAGGGTGATTGCGGTATTCTTGAATTGTTTGAAGCGTTGGAAATAGACTCTTTGGATTGTGACCGGCCGACGAGGTGAATCGATTGTAACTGGTGACGTGATTGACTCGCCGGTGTCCTCGGTTGGCGCGGTGGTCTCGAGGATCGGCATGTCGGCATCTTGCGAATCGGTCACTCTACGATCATCGTCACGTGCTTGGCGATTGTTGCGTGCCACTCGGCATCGCGGGCTGTTCGTAGTGAAATTGTGTCCCGATGCTCGACGGTGAGGCAGGTAGTCAGGCCGGAGGCGCGCGGGGCGGTGTGGTGACCTGCGGAAGCTCGCCGACGGGTAGTTCAACTGATGAGGTTGAGCGTGTTCTACGAGCTTGATTATTACTCTCTGTCACCCGGCAACGAAGTGGTTCGACGTACAGCCGATTTCACGGTGTGGACCCGCGGTCGGTGCGGTGGTCGTAGGTCTGCTGGGCTTGCTGGATCTGTGCGCTGTGGTCGACCGTCCAGGAGTAGAGGTGACCGAACGGCTCCCGCAGTGACTCGCCCAGCGGGGTCAGGGAGTACTCGACGCCGACCGGCGAGGTCGGCAGCACGGTGCGGCGGATCATCCCGTTGCGTTCCAGGCGGCGCAACGACTGGGTGAGCACCCGCTGCGTGACCCCCTCCAGCCGGCGCATCAGCTCGTTGAACCGCGTCGGCCGCTCCAGCACCGCCATGATCATCATGGACCACTTGTCCGCGATCTGGTCGAGGATCGGCCGGCTGGGACAGTCCGAGCGGAACACGACCCGGCCGCCGGTGACGTCCGCGGCCTCGCCGAGCAGGTAGGTATCCCTCATGATCCCTGGTTCTCCCAAAGTGCGTTCTTGATCTTCATCGTCGTGCTGACCAGCATGGGTATGCATCGCAAACCTACAGGCCGATCAGTAACGCGAGGGATCCGTGATGACCGAACAGCCCTACTCGACCCTGCACGTGAGCACCGATCGCGGGGTCGCCCGCGTCGTGCTGCACAACCCGCCGGTGAACGTGCTCGGCTCGACGATGATGCGGGAGCTGCGCACCGTGCTCGACGGGTTCCGTGACGATCCTTCGGTCCGGGTCGTCGTCTTCGCCAGCGCCGACCCCGAGTTCTTCCTCGCCCACGTCGACATGCTGATCCTGGAGGACACCGACGGCCTCGACGAACTCGCCAAGGCGGCACCGGCGGGGGTCAATGTGTTCCAGGCCGTCGGCGAGCTGCTGCGCCACCAGCCTCAGGTGACGATCGTCGAGCTCGCGGGCAAGGCCCGCGGCGGTGGCGCGGAGTTCGTCGCGGCCGCGGACATGGCTTTCGCTGCGGCGGAGACGGCCGGGCTCGGCCAGGTCGAGGCACTCATGGGCATCGTTCCGGGTGGTGGCGGTACGCAGTACTTGCGTGAGCGGGTCGGGCGCAACCGTGCTCTGGAGATCGTCCTGGCCGCTGACCTGGTCGACGCGCAGACCGCCGCGGCCTACGGCTGGATCAACCGGGCCGTGCCGGCCGCCGAGCTGCGCGGTTTCGTCGATCGGGTCGCCCGCAACATTGCTGCGTTGCCCGACGGGGTCGTCGCCGCGGTGAAGCGCGCTTTGCCCGCCGACGACCTCACCGCCGGATACCGGCGCGAGCACGACGCGTGGGCGTCTCAGGTCGAATCGCCGGCCGTGCAGAAGCTGATGGCCGCGGCGGTGCCGAACGGGGTTCAGACACGCGAAGGTGAGCGCGATCTCGAAACGTTGATGCGCACCATCGCCCGCTGAGTCTCGGCGGGTGGCAGTTTGCAGCGAACCGCGCCCGGCTCATCCCGTACGTGTGGTGATCTCGGAGGACCGAGCCGGCCGTTGCCCGGGAAAGCCATCGGCTCACTTGGGGCACGAATGAAGAGGCGCGCGCCGCTGCCCGTCACCCGGCGCGGCTTGGCTCGCTCCTGGGTCCGGCCTGCGAACACGCCCGGCCCCGCCGGGACACGCCCTACCCCCCGGTACGGCCGGAAGTGACTCCAACACCGGTACGCCGAACGGTTGACCACCACGTCAACCTGCACAACGCCGACAACAGGACCGTCGGCGCTGCTCACGCCGCCCTCGACCGACACCGGGCGGGCGGTCCGTGTCGCCGACGCGGGATGGGCTACTCCCCGCGCCGGCGCCGGCGACGGCAGCGATCGCGACAGGTCGTTGCTGTAAGGCCCTGGGACGATGTTGCGTCCGCAAGCAGCCTTACGAGACCCGCCCGTGAGACAGATCACTTCAGCGGTAACCTGTAGGCGTCGAGGCTTTCGAGTCTCGATCGCGCACCGCTTCGGTGGTCCTGACACTCGGGCGCCGCAGACCTATGAGCTGCAGCGTGACGCGATTTCGGCGACATCCCGCACGGGATGGTCAACCCGGCACGAGCCGGCGGACCGGAATCACAACCCGACCGACGGCAACTCCGAGCCGGCCCGCCACGACCCGGACCTGAGAGCCGGCGACTGACGGATTGGACGCCCATCCCGCGGCATGCGGGTTCCGGCGGCGGGGTCGAGACGGCACGTCGCCCTCGGCCTGTGCGCGCGAGTGTCCAAGGAGGGCACCGTGAGCACCACATCGATCTCCACAGCAGAGCCTGGCTCCGACGACGACGGGAAGATGCCGGCTCTCAAGCACCGACCGCGGCCCCTGCCGACACCGCTCCCGGCACGTAACCTCACCTCCGTCCGGTCCGCGCTGCAACGCAACCAGGCTGTCAACCTGCCCGACGAGGCCGCGTCGGTGATCACCGGCGGCCTGACCGATCCGGACCGCTTCAAGCTGCTGGTCGAGCCGTACCCGGCGGCGAACGGCGGGCAGACGTCGTTGCTGAACTCCAAGCGTGTCGGTGAGGGCGACGTGCTCGTCACCCAACAGCACGACCGGTTCATCGACATCGGCGTCATCCCCGATCTGGCCGGCGCCCGCTGGGCCCACACGCTCCTCAACCAGCTCGACAACGCGACTGGAGAGCGGCCGGCAGCGAACCTCACGACCGCCACCGGACCGAACAACAGGCCCTATGCGATGCTCGAGCTGCAGGTCGCCGACCACCAAGAGTTCGCTGCGCGGATCCGGGAAGCCTTCGTCAGGACCCTTCCGGACAGCTCGACCGTCGGCAACGACTACACCGCCAGCGTCCTGCAGTCCGGCGTGAAGGAGCCACTGCTGCTCGTCCCGATCCGCATCCGGTTCGCGGACGGATCGGCAGACGAGTACTACCTCGTCGCGATCGACGGCAACTCCCGCCTCGTCTCGATGTGGAAGGGACGGGTCGGCGGGAAGGTCGACGACGCGGCGACCGCCTGCATCGAGACCGTCGTCGGGACGATCACCGGTAAGACGGTGCAGCGGGCCTCGGCCCGGCACGTGCGTGACCAGCTCACCTCCCGGATCGTTCGGGTCAACAAGGGTCTGAAGGAAGCGGCCCTCAGCGAGGCGACGATCCGCGCCGGGCACACCACCACCGCGCCCTCCGTTGTCGTGGTCGGCGGGCTGACCACTGACGGCGCGGGTCCATTGACCGACTTGGTCGCCGCGCGCGAGGACGTGATCGCGACGATCCACACGGACGCGACACCGTGGGGTGCGGTGGCACAGGCGGAGCAGGGAATGGCCCGCCTGCTCCGCCGCGCCCTCAACGGTCACCTGATCACCGCCGACGAGCGGATGGTGATCGAGGGCCGCTGCACCGTCGAGCAGATGCACGCCACGCTCGGTGTTCCCGCGCACCGGCTGTGGGCGGTCGCGGTCTCGCTCAAGGCGATCCTGACCACGTGGTACCCCGAGATGCGGACCCTGTTCGCGGAGGAATTCAACAACAGCAGGCCGAACCGCCTGGCGATCGGCAAGCAGATCGCGGCCACGGCGCTGTCCGGGTATCGGTCGTGGGAGGGCTACGGGGTCGCAGTTAACGCTTTTGCCGACGGCGGCCCGATCAGCGAGCAGGTGTGGGCGACCACGTGGAAGCTGACCCGGGGTGAGACGCCGTTCGAGGTCCTGGACGCAGTCCTCCGGGCGGCGCTGGACGGAGACCAGTCGGCGGTCGCTGAGCTGTGCGTCCTCGGCGGTGCCGCGGCGATGCTCGACGGGCTGATCACCCGTGACCGCGGGTCGAAGCTGAATCCCTTGGCTGGCGGTGAGGTCCGGTACGTGCCTCTGCGGCTGCGCCCGTACCGCGTGGTGGAGGAGCTCGCCAAGTCCAAGGGTGGCTTGAGGACGCTGCACTCGCTGGCCGTCGCGCACATCAACGAGGGGATCGCCAAGCAGTTCCACACGCACAACGACCCGGAGGGCACGTTCGTCGACGGCGACCGTGTCATGGACTTGAGCGACGTGCAGGCGGAGATCTACTCGGAGTGGCACATCGTCTACGCGGCCGACCCGCGGCGCTCGCAGGAGGCCATCGACACTGCCACGAAGGACCAGTCCGGCGGCGGGGATGGGAAGCAGACGGAGCCGGAAGCGGTCAAGCTCCGACGGATGCTGCTCGATGGAGCGCAGGCGGTGCAGAAGGCGGCCCACGGGCTTGCGACGCTCTCGCAGTCGCAGGGCAAGGCCGTCTTCGGCGGCTACGAGAACGTCGAGGCGATCAAGGTCAGCCTGCAGGGGAGTCGCGACGTCCTGAACACCTACGGTCCTGCCCCGCGGGTAATCATCGCCGATGACCCGGATGACGACGAAGTCGAGGGGGCCCTGTTTGGAGATGACGGCGCTCCGTCGGTGCGCGCATGACGCCGACCGCGATCATGCGGCGCCAGATCGAGCAGGCCGTCGGCCTGATGCGGCCGGTGCTCGACCTGCCAGCCGGCGGCCTCCAAGCCTGCACGATGACTGTAGCGCGCTACGCGCGGGTGTCGTCGACGCCGACCTCGGCGGTGTACATCACCTGGGGTACCCGGGGTGACTGCCGGTACGTGGGAAGCGTCTGTCGCCTCAAGGACGTGACTGCCGTGCGAGCCCGGGTGCGCGAGCACCTGCGGCGACCGGAACGACGCGCCCGCTGGTACGCCGTCACGATCTTGCCCGTGACACCGAAGACGTCGCTGGAGGTCGTCCGCCGATGCGAAGGCTGGGTTGCCTTCGCGCTCAGGCCCGCTGAAGGTTCGGCTCATCCGTTGATCGACATGGAAACTCCGATCACCGCGGCGTGAGAAGCAGGAAGTGGTGGTGGCGTGCTCCGATGGCCTCGGAGCACGCCACCACCGCCCTCATCAAGACGCCGCCGGCCCTAGTTGGTCTTGGTGTTGGGCAGGTGCGGGCCGAGGTAGCCCACGCAAAGCAGCCCGAGGTCGTCGAGGAAATGCAACCGGGGCGCCAGCGGCTTGAACCGCTCTCGGAGCGGTACCTATTCCTGCTGGTTCGCCGGTCTGCCCTGAGTTTTCCTGTGTATGACGCGCTGAGCGTTGGCGGCCCACTACCTGCCGAAGCGCCGGCGCTTCCTGGCGGGTTGAGCCAGGCGTGACTGCTCACCAGATGGCAGTCCGGTGGGGTAGTCCGCGCGATCGCCGGTGACCGGTGGGAGCGTTTGCATCCATTCGACTGAGGCGCCGGGGTTCGCTGGCCTCCGCAGCGTGAGTCGCTTCTCGGGGTTTGTGGGTCGCTGCCGGTGCGGGTCCCCGGGGATTCAACGCCTGGCCGCATTCTCCGGGGCGCCCGTCCCGGCAGCGCGGCCCCGCAGGGGCCGCGCCTTGAACAAGTAAAGAAACTCTAGACATAAGCCTGGGAAGACCTGGCGGACGTCGTCAGGTGGCCCGTTGCACGCGAGGTTGTCGGATTCGATTGGCTTCGTGTGCGCCGACGAACTAGGGACTGCTGCTGATCGTCCACAGCCTGTGGATCCCAGCCTGGTTCACGACGTCCAATGCGACCTGCCGAACCTGATTGAGGTAGTCGGCGTCAACGACGTTGCTTTGCACTGTGATGTCGATCGGGATGAACCTGCTGATGGGCAGGTTATCGGTGTAAATGAGACCAGAGTTGTCGACGGTGGTGATGAACAGAGGCTTCGTGTGATCGTGTTCGATGCCAACGCGCAGTTCGTAGTTCCCGATGTTGAAAAACTCGCCAGCTGCTCTGATCAGACCCATCAGGTCCGCGACGAACCACTCGGCCCGGTGCGATGTGAGCTGGTTGCCCGGAGCGTGGCCTTCGTGCTCGCGTCTTCCTCCGATCGCTGCGGCGAGTTGAGGTTCCCCCCGAACAGTGGACAGGTCTTCAAGCAGCTTTCGCTGCGCCTGTCAGGGACTGTTCGTAGCACACAGGATTGAGCATCCCGATAGCCGAGTGACGCCTCTCATTGTTGTACCGACCGATCCACTTGTCAACTGCAGCAACAAGTTCTGCCTTGACTGTGAACGTGTGGCGGTAAAAGTACTCGTGCTTGAACGTTGACCAGAACGATTCCGCGGGGCTGTTGTCCCAGCAGATACCGGTCTCACCCATCGACCGTTTCAACCCGTACCGGTCGCAGGCTCGCGCCGTCAACCCGGCCGTGAATTCCCCACCGCGATCGGAATGCAGCACTGTGCCGGCGACACCGCGGCTGCGGCAGGCCACCGCCGCGTCGATGGCCTCACAGACCATGTCAGCACCGATATGGTCGGCGACGATGTGCCCGAGCACGCGGCGGGAATGCCCGTCGCGGATCGCGCACAAGTACAGATCACCCTCACCGCAGGTGAGGTAGGTGATGTCGGTCAGCCAGACCGCGTCGAGCTTGCCCTGGTCGAAGTTGCGTCGCACCAGATCCGGCGGAAACGACGCCGCCGGGTCAACCACCGTGGTGCGGACTTTGAAGGTGCGGGGACTGATGCCCTCGATCCCGATTCCGGCCATGATTGCCGCGACGGTTTTCTCGTTCACTGTTTCACCGCGTGCCCGTAGTTCGGCGGTGATCCGCGGGGACCCGTAGGTACCGTCGGACTCGGTGTGTACGTCGAGGATCTTCACCGCCAGATCAGCGCGGCGCTGCCGCCGGGGCGTCAACATCGTTGCTGCGGAACGTTTCATGTACGCGTAGTAGCCGGACGTCGAGACACCGAGCAGCCGCGCCATGCGCAGGACAGAGAACCGTGTGCCCTCGGGTGGTGTGGAGCCGGCGGGCTCGTCGGGGCCGGCGTACTTCGCCATCAGATCGAACCTCGCGGGTTCTTCTGCATCGCGGCAAAGTACGCCGACGCTTTTACCAAGAACGCGTTGTCCTTCTCCAGCTCGGCCACCTGCCTGCGCAATCGCAGCAGTTCGGCTTGCTCTGCAGCTTCCAGGGGTTTCTCGCCGTGGACCCCGGCGGCGGCGATCCTCCGCCGTTCGTCTTTGACCCAGACACTGAACATCCCCGGATCGATCCCCAGCTCACGGGCAACCTCGGCGATCGTGCGGTCGGAGTCGATCACACGATGCGCAGCCTCAATCTTGTACTCGGCCGTGTACGACCGACGCTTACGAGGAGGCATAACGGACATCCTTCCAGCAGGACCGCAGTCCTGCTAGCTCGGTGTCCACCGCCCAGGGGGAACCTCACCCAGGGCGGTCGCGGGAGACCACGCCGTCGTCGTCGCCGGAGGGGTAAGTGCGACCGGCGGAGGTATCGCGATCGGTGGGGTCACGGGCGGCTCAGTCGGGGTTAACCTCCCGGACCCTCTGGAGCCGACGCGAAACCAGGGCTGACCGCGTCCGGCGTCTCTGTGCCCAACCCGCTCGTGGCAGCTGGCCGCTTCGGCAACGCGTTCGGCCAGGTCGGCCAGGTCATCGTCAACCAGACGCTCGCGGCTGCGGCTTCCCGCACGATGGTCGACCGAGTGATCTGTCCTCAGGTCGGAGGTCTTGTTCGCGTCGTGGGGCGCGAAGACGAGTTGAGGCAACTGGGCGTCGGACTGGCGACCGGTCGCATGCCCGTGGTCCGCATTTTGTGCGGCATGGGAGGTGTCGGCAAGACGACCTTGGCCCGTGCTTACGCCCAGCGACACCAAGGTGACTACCAGGTCGTGTGGTGGATCCGGGCGGAAGATTCCGACGCTATTGACGCCGAATTCCGCGGTTTGCTGGAATTCCTCTTGCCCCCGGGTGAAGCGGGCCGCATCCGCGACGCCCGGTCCGCGGCGCTGATCCTGTTGTCCCGCTGGCAGAACCCCTGGCTGCTCATTCTGGATAACGTGGCGGATGCGACGGTTGAGGTTCCCCCTTCGGGCCGGACACTCTGAGCCCAGACAGTGGTCTGGGGAAGGATGTCCTGGTGCCACGTCCGTCGAAGTATCCCGAGCAGTTCCGCAAGGACGCAGTCGAGTTGGTCCGCAACTCTGATCGTCCGCTGCGCCAGGTCGCCCGCGACCTGGGCGTGAACCACGAGACCCTGCGCAACTGGGTCAAGACCGCCGAGAAGCAGGCCGGGCAACCGTCCGCTGTGTCGGGCGCCGATCAGGACGAGCTGCGGACACTGCGTAAGCGGGTGGCGGAACTGGAGGTGGAGAAGGAGATTCTGCGGAAAGCGGCCGCCTATTTCGCGAAGGAGATGGGTCGTTGACCTGCAGCTACCGGTTCATCTCCGAACACCGCGCCAGCTTCGCTGTCGCACTGCTGTGCCGGGTCCTGGGTGTCCGCCGCCCCGGGTTCTACGAATGGATCGCAGCCGCCCCTGTCAGGGCCGCGCACGCCGCGACCGAGGAGGAACTGGCCACCGAGATCGCCGAGGTCCACACCGAGCACCGTGGGCGCTACGGCTGCCCGCGGGTCACCGTCGAACTGCGCCGCCGGGGCCGGGTGGTCAACCACAAACGCGTTGAACGGATCATGCGCCAGCGCCGGATCGTCGGGCTGACCCGCCGGCGCCGCCGGTCCCTGACCAAGCAGGACACGACCGCCGCACCGGCACCAGACCTGATCAGCCGGGACTTCACCGCCGACGCTCCCGGCGAGCGGTTCGTCGGCGACATCACCTACCTGCCCACCCAGGAAGGATGGTTGTATCTGGCGACCGTGCTGGACCTGCATACCCGGGAAGCGGCCGGTCACGCGATGGCTGAGCACATGCGTGCCGAGTTGGTATGCGATGCGGTCGATCTCGCCGTGGGACGTGGTCTGACCAGTGCTGATGCGATCTTCCACTCCGATCGTGGTTCCCAGTACACCTCCTCGACCTTCCGCGCCGCACTCACGGCGGCGGGTATGCGGCCGTCGATGGGGCGGGTCGGGTCGTGCTACGACAACGCCGTCGCCGAGTCGTTCTTCGCGACCCTCAAAACCGAGATCGGGACCCAGGTCTGGGCCACCCGCGACGACGCCCGCCGGGCAGTGTTCGCCTACCTCAGCTACTACAACCACGACCGTCTACATTCGACACTCGGATACCGAACACCCCACGAAACCCGCATCAGCTATCGTCAACCTATCGCCCTCGCGGCATAAAACCCCGGTGTCCGGATCCCGGGGGCAACCTCAGGTCGCGCAATCTCTCATACCCGGCGCAGGCAACGGTCATGTGCTGATCACCAGCCAGTCTGGTCACTGGCCGGCCGAGGACGCCGTTCTGCGGATCGGCGCTCTCACGCCGGCAGGGGCGATCGATCTACTCATCCAGCTGTCGCTGGACACCGACCGAAGAAGCGCCGAAGCGCTGGCTGCCGACCTGGGACGGCTCCCGTTGGCCCTCAGCCAGGCAGGATCGTTCACTCGCGCCAATGGCATCGACCTCGCCACCTATCTCCGGCTCTACCAGGCGCGGTCTAGTGAGCTGAACGCCGATGCCCAGCCACCCGATTACCCTCACACTGTGGCTACCACGTGGCAGCTTGCGATCGGACGGCTCCCGCCGAGCGCGGCGGCGCTGCTGAACCTCCTCTCCTTCTACGCCTCCGATGCGATTCCGCTTTCGTTGCTGCTTGCCGGTGTTCCGGAGACGATCGATTTGCCCGTCGCGGTCGGACCACAGCTGCGTCCGCTGCTCGCCGACGAGCTGACCAGGCGTCGCGCCGTGGGCGTGCTGCACGGCCACAGCCTGATCACCGGCGCCGGGGCGGACAACGTTACGGTCCACCGCTTGGTGCAAGCCGTGACCCTCGACCGGCTCCGCGCCCTGTCCGAGGCTGGCGCGTGGGCCGAGGCCGCCCACTCGCTCGTCGTCGCCGCGATGCCTCCGTGTGATTCCGTGACTGCCGCCAGCCTCAGCACCTGGAATGTCCTCCGCGCGCACGTTCGCAAGCTCTTGGACATCCTGCCACTGGAGCAAGCCCCAGTCCTCGTCACTCGGCGGGACGTCGCCTGCTGGACCGGCTACGCCGGTGATCCAGCTATGGCGCGCGACTTGCTCCGCGATCTGCTCCCAGTGTGCGAGCAGGTACTCGGCGGCGAGCACCCAGCGACCCTCGCCACCTGCCACGAACTTGCGTATTGGACCGGGCATGCCGGCGATCCAGCTATGGCGCGCGACTTGCTCCGCGATCTACTTCCCGTCCGCGAGCGCGCACTCGGCGCCGAACATCCGGCCACCCTGACGACTCGACACGACCTCGCGAGCTGGACCGGGCACGCTGGCAATCCCGTTGCCGCGCGCGACCAGGTCAGAGAACTCTTGACCACGGGCGAACGAGCACTGAGCACCGAGCACCCCGCGGTGCTGGCCGTCTGGAGCACGTTGGCCCGTCTCACCGGTGAAACGGGTGACGCGGCCGCCGCCCGTGACCTGTTCGCCGAGCTGCTGCCGGTCCGGCAACGAGTACTCGGCCTCGAACATCCTCGGACACTGCTCGTGGAGAGTCACTTGGCCTATTGGACCGGCCAGGCGGGCAACCCGGCTGGAGCTCGCGATCTGCTGGCAGAGCTGCTTCCCGTTCGTGTGCGAATTCTGGGTGCAGAACACCCCGTCACCCTGTCGACTTGTCACGATGTCGCTGTCTGGACCGGTCGTGCCGGCGATGCGGCAGGCGCCCGTGATCTCCTCGTCGAACTGCTGCCTATCCGCGAACGAGTGCTGGGCGTCGAACACCCCGATGCTGTCGAGACACGTGACGCGCTCGACTACTGGCGTGCTCAAGTGGTTTGAACGTCCACCCAGTGGGACGCGGGCCGGGAGAGCGCATCGGCCAGTTGGTGACCAACTGGGCTACGCCGTCCCCGCCGTCCGCTTCGTTGACCAGGTGCCAAAACACCACCGACGCAACACGAGGGACGTCTCGACGACTTCGGGGTGCTATTGCCCGCTGTAGCCTAGCGATAAGTCGGCGATGTATCGCGTGTTGGGCGATGTGCCCTACGTGAGAATTGGACTGAGAATCATCGAGTGACGAAGGGCACAGCGGGGAGCTGGATGGGTGGTGACCTGCGCAAACATGGAAATTCTCGTAGTTGTAAAAGGGTAGGCATGGGTGAGCCGCTGGCGAATTACAAGCGCGTGGTGGCGGCCGTGCGCCGTATTACGGATCCTTCTCCGGCCGGTTTGGGGATCGGCCAGCGTTCGGTGACGGTGTCGACGGTCGGTTTGGCCCCGGCGATTCGCAAGCTGGCGGACGAGAAGATGCAGGTGCGTCTGGCGGTTTCGCTCCACACGCCGGATGACGAGCTGCGGGACACGTTGGTGCCGGTGAACGAACGCTGGTCGGTGGACGAGGTTCTTTCCGCTGCCCGGTACTACGCGGATACTTCCGGTCGTCGTGTGTCCATTGAGTACGCGTTGATCCGGGACATCAACGACCAGCCGTGGCGGGCGGAGCTTCTGGCCAAGCGGTTGCGTAAGCACCTGGGTCAGCTGGTGCACGTGAACGTGATCCCGCTGAACCCGACGCCGGGTTCGAAGTGGGATGCCTCCCCGAAGCCGGTGGAGCGTGAGTTCGTACGCCTGGTGAACGCGGGCGGTGTCGCGTGCACGGTGCGCGACACCCGCGGCCAGGAGATCGCCGCGGCTTGCGGTCAGCTTGCCGCCGAAGGCTGAGTTTTTCTTTCTGTGATGGAGAAGTAGCGATGATGTCTGCCCCCAGCCTGCTGGACCCGGCTGCCGAAGAACTGAAACTGGCCGTCCCCGGCCGCACGGCGACCGACGTCGCCCGCGCGGCCCAGACCCTGCTGGGCGAGCGTTTCGACTCGGTGAGCTTCATGTACGTCCTGATGCGCGCCTTCGAGGTTGATTTTTATGCCGCTCGCGACGCTTCCCGTTGGCGCGGGTTCCATGGCGGCCCGCGTGCGCTGTCGGACGCTGACCTGGAGACGTTGCTGGCTCCGTGGCTTGGCCGCTGACCACGCGTCGTACTGGCCGTCGCTGTGGCGGTCGGCGGTGTCGACTCGGCTCGCTCATGAAAACCCGCACCGCAGGCCATAGCGGAGAAATATGAAAAGTGGGTCAAAAAAGATCACTATGATCCACGGCGGTGATTCGGCCGAGGGTTTGGTCGAATGGAGTCATGAACTCGACGACCACGGCCGTGGTCGCTATTCACCCGAGTTTCTTGGAATGACGAGATTGCCAGCGGAATAGCTAATGATATGTTCGAGACGCTCGTCGAGGACGGTCGGCGCTTCTCGCTGACCTGGTTGATACCTTGGCGCCTGCCCGGACGGACTTGCGACGGTGGAAAAACAGCTGCAATTCTTCGAGAGCTGGGTAGGTGGCAGCTGACAAAGCTTGCCGAGGACTTTTCATCGGCAGGTTGGTGGTCGAGGCGCGCTTCAAGCTTCCAGGCTCCGGGACGGAGCCTGTCATGAGCGCCATCGCGTGCGTACATGCTGGACCAGGGTCTGTCCTGCACCTGGCCGACGGGCTTGAGGCCACTATTCGGTGGCTGGGCGGCCGTTGTCTGAGGGGTGGATCAGACCGTCCGTGAGGGTGTGGGCCAGTGATGCCGCGAAGCGGCTCGTGGAGTCGTTGTCGTCTTGCTGGTCCGTGAAGTGGCTCAGGAAGGCATGCTGGAGACAGGCACCGAGCAGGAGCGCGGCCGCGGTTTCCGGGTCGGCTTCGGGCCGGATACGACCGAGATCCTGTTCTGCGGCGAGGTAGCCGGCCAACGCGATGTTGACGTGCTGGGGTCCGGCGTTGCGCTCGCGTAGCGCCGTGCGGTGCGCGGTGAGCAGTTGTGGCTCGGAAAACAGCGACGCGGCCATCGGGAAGGTGTGGCAGTAGAAGTCGATTGCCGCTCGCGCGACTACTTCCAGGGTCTGCCGGACCGAGTCCTGCCCGACCCGCTGTGGTAGCCCGCCCAGCAGCGTGGCGAACGCTTTCGGTTACGAGGTGATCGGCGAGAAAATCTGTGGCAGGCCGGTGAGAACGCGTGCGTCGTCGTCGGGTGCCGGTGCGAAGACCTCACGCGCATAGTCATCCAGAGAGCGTGGAGCGTGGCCAGTGAGCCACTGCACATCGTCGGTCACCGGGGCGAAGACATCGGCGCGCACGTGGACGAACAGGTCCATCATGTGCTCGACCCACGCGTCCGGGCGACCGGAGCGGGCGAAATGGGCCCGGTGCGTCTCGAGGTCGGCGTCGACGTGGCTGATGGGCCGGCCCGACGCGCCGGCCAACGTGCCGGCCACTTCCGCGAAGGTCAGCGCCCGAGGGCCGGTGAGGTCGTATCCTCGGCCGTGATGGCTGCCGGTCGTCAGGACCGCGACGGCAGCGTCGGCGACGTCGCGGGTGTCGACGAAGCTCGCGCGGTGGTCTCCGCTTCCGGCGTACAGTTCGCCGTCGTCGCGGATCGCCCTGGCATATACCGCGTCGTCTTCGTCGAAATTCTGCATCAGCCAGTTGGGGCGCAGGATCGTCCAGTTCCGGCCCGACTCCCGCACCGCGTGTTCGACTCGCGCGCGGGGAGCGGTCGCTGGTGCTTTGTCGACCCCCAAAGCGGACATCAGGACCACGTGACCCGCCTGCGGGGCGACGGCGATGAGCCGCGTGATGAGCGAGGCCGCGTCGTCCAGGGTGTCGAGTCCCTTGAGGAACAGCGCGTCGGCGCCGGCGACCGAATCCGTCCACGTGGACTCGTCGGCCCAGTCGAACCTGACCGGGGTGATGCCCGCCGTGGGCGAGCCCGGATGGCGGCTCGCCGCCCGCACTGGGAAACCCACCGCGGCGAGGGCGGCTGCGACGCGTTTGCCCGCCTTGCCGGTGGCGCCTTCGACCCATACCGTCTTCATTGTCATCTCCCGTTTTCTGTCAGTGGCTGCGTCCAGATTATGCGGACATTCGGAGACGGAAAATGTTCAATAGTCGTGGTGTTTTGTCTCAACGTCTTGTCGAAATGGACTCGTAGACTGGTCGACATGGACGTACTGGCCGACATTCTGACGGCGATGCGGGTGGGGCGGCCCGTCGCCGCCCTCACCGAAGTCCACGCGCCGTGGGGCCTGCGCTTCGACCAGGTTCTGGGCGCAGCCTTCCATGTCGTTCTCCAGGGCGGCTGCCTGCTGATTCCCCTGGACGGGACGGCGTTCGCGGAGGTACGGCTGGGGCCCGGCGACGTGGTGCTGCTCGGCGGCGGAGCTCCGCACGCGATCGTCTCCGCCCCGGGCGTGGCCCTGACCCCGTTCGCCCCGGTTCGCGACACGCCGGGCGGATCGTTCGGGCGGTTTGCGCTGCCGGGGCCCGGGGCCCGATCGACGATCGTGTGCGGCGCGTACAAACTGGTGCGCCGCCGCCCTCATCCGCTGCTGCAGGATCTGCCGGAAGTCGTCCACCTGCCCGCCGCGCCCGGCCGGCATCCGGGTCTGCGTGCGATGGTCGACCTGCTCGGCGCCGACCTGCACGAGGCGCCACCCGGGGCCGCTGCCGTGGCACCGTCGCTTGTGGACGCTCTGCTGGTGTACCTGCTCCGCGCGTGGATGTCCGACTCCGAAGACACCGCCACCAGCTGGTCGGCCGCGTTGACCGACCCTGGGATGTCCCGTGTGCTGGCGGCCATGCACGCCGACCCCCGCCGGGGGTGGACGGTGGAGCAGCTCGCCGCGGTCGCCGGGCTCTCGCGTGCGGCGTTCGCCCGCCGGTTCGCCTCCGTCGTGGGCGAACCGCCGCTGACATACCTCACGCGCTGGCGGATGACGACCGCGGCCCAGCTGCTGCGCACCACCGACAAGACACTGGCCCAAGTCGCGTCCGCCATCGGATACGGCTCTCCGTTCGCCTTCGCCAAGGCCTTCCAGCGGGAGTACGCGACCACCCCGGGCAGCTACCGGGCCGACGCTGCCGGATGACCTTCCCTTCCGGTGCGGCCCAGCGTAGCGGCCCCGCAGCGATTACCTCACCCGCCCGGGATCGTCGGGAAAGCCTGCCGCGCCAACGAGTTCTGGGTCGAGGAAGGTGGTGATCGAGACCAGGCGCGTGGGGTCGGTGGTCAGCACGGCCAGGCCGAACGGGCGGAACGGCTCGTCGGTTCGGTCGCGGTGGTAGGCCACGGCCGCCGGCTGGGTGTTGGCGACGGTCGGGAACATGCGGTAGAGGCCCGGTGCGGTGAGCACGTGCTCGGCGAGGAACGGGACGCACGAGCGTTTTCCGGACAGCGACAAGCCGGACGGGATCACCTCGAGGGTCGCGTCGTCGCGTAGCAGGCGGGTCAGGGCCGGGACGTCGGCGGTTTCGAAGGCGGCGATGTAGGAGTTCAGGACATCGCGCGCCGCGGGCGAGTCCGGCTCGGCGAAGTTCTCCGGTGCCGGCGCCAGCTCGTCGAGCCGGGCCCGGGCGCGTTGAAGGGCGCTTTTGACCGCGGGCACGCTCGTGCCGAGCACCTGGGCGATCTCGGCGGCCGGCATGGCCAGCACTTCGCGCAGCAGGAACGCCGCGCGCTGGCGCGGCGGCAGGTGCTGCGCGCTGGCGACCAGCGAGAGCCGCAGCATCCGCCGCTGTTCGGCCACCTGGGCCGGGTCGCCGAGCCACGGGGCGAGCCACAGCACCTCGGCCGCGGCCAGCGGGACGTCCGGGTCCTCGCCCGGCGCGCCGAGCCCGGCGGGCAGTACCCGGCGGCCCCGCCCTTCCAGCGCCGTGAGGCACACGTTCGTGGCGATCCGGTACAGCCAGGTGCGCACCGACGAGCGTTCCTCGAAGGAGGCGCGGCTGCGCCAGGCCCGCAGGTAGGTCTCCTGAACGAGGTCTTCGGCCTCGTGCGCCGAGCCCGTCATGCGGTAGCACAGGGCCACCAGCTCCGGCCGGTACTGCTCGAGACCGTCCCATGTTTCCGGCATTCCCTCATCCTCGCCGTGGCCTGTAGCGCAGGGACACCAGCCCCGGGTCGCCGCCCGGACCGGCGCTGAGCAGCTCCCACGCGCTCGGCGCGTCGCCGGGCCAGGAGCGGGAGCCGCCGCCGGGAACGATCACGGGCACGACGGTCACGGCCAGCTCGTCGACCAGCCCGGCCGCGGTGAGCGCCCGCCCGAACCGGCTGTGCCCGTAGACGATCAGGTCCCCGCCGGGCTCCCGCTTCAACGCGGCGACCGTGTCGGCGACGCCGGTGCCGAGCACGGTGGTGTTCGTCCAGTGTGGATCCCGCAGGGTCGAGGAGAACACGTATTTCGGCATGGCGTTGAGGTGGGCGGCGTACTCGCCGGGAGTGTCCGGCCACTGCCGGGAGAACACGTCGTAGGTCCCGCGGCCCATCAGCATCGCCGAACTCCCCCGCAACACCGCCAGGGAGGCAGCCGCGCTGCCCGGCCCGAAGTAGGGCCCCGCCCACGCCATCGGCTCGTCGATCACGCCGTTGAGCGACACCAGGGTGCTCAGCACCAAGCGCCGCGAACAGTGCATCGTCATAGCAGGTCAGACTCGGCCGGGCCCGGAAAGGAATCGGTCCGCAGCCGATTCCTCCGGGTGTTGACGAGCGCGTCGATACCGCGCTCGTACGCCGAATACGAGTGGTACACCTCGTCGCCGTCGCGCTGGAAGCCCAGGACGGCCTGCTCACCAGGATTGTGGTGTTCCTGGACGCCACCCTGTTCCCCGCGTTCGGTCTGCCGGCGACGTTGCCCGCGTGAACCGGGGCCGCGGCCCAGACCCGACGCCCTGACGGCTCCGACTCGCGCGCGTTGAGACGGAGGGCCCGGCTACAGGCGAATCGGGCCTGTGCCGAACTCCGTGGGGACACGGCAGATGCCAGTAGAAGGCCGAAGAAGCTAGCCGGCAGCGGTCGATGGCCGCGGCCATCGCGCGGAACGCCGTCCGGGCTGGGCCAGCGCGGCGTCGTCCCAATCCCGGACCCCGAGTGCGCGCGGTCGCGCTTGCGGTGATGCAGGCAGCGCCGGCTGGGGAGTTCCACCCGCCGTCAGCACGCCTGGGTGCGCGACTCGCCCCGTCAGTCCGAAGGCCGCCTTCCTGAGCACGGCGCTGTGACACGGTGCGCAGGCCGGCACCACCGCCGGGCTGCCTGGCAGAGGGACGGTCTTCCCGGCTTCCGCGATCGTGGTGCAGACGTGGTGTTGATGCCCGGCCGGAACGCACAGGCACAGGCACTCGGTGGTGGAGATCATCGGACCCCTTCCGGATCGGAGGCGTGACGCACGCCTGGACTACCGAGCCGGCCGGAAGGCTCACCGTACGGCCGGGCGTGCTCCGGCAACGCAGGCTCGGTGCTCACCCATCGCGCCGGGTCGAGCGGGCCGGCAGCCCAAGCCGCCACAGAATTGACGATCGGGGCCGCGCCGAGAAGGTCGGCGTTCGGCATCGCGAGTTGCAAGCAGGCCGCCGGGCTCACCCGCGAGCTGACCGCGGGCCCGGCATGGTGAAGAGCGTCGAGGACCAACGCGTATCCCACGGCGTCGCCCACGCGCAGTGGGCAGCGGTCGTGAACCGTGATCGTCGTCGCACCGGCAAGTGTGCTCGCTTGCCGGCTCCGGGAACACGAACTCATCGGTCCTCGAGCCGATCGAGGTGAACGCGGCTGTAGCAGGCAACGGTGCGTAGATCGCGGCGGCGGTGGTGTGCGACCCCATCGCGACCTGCCACGCCGGCGGCGCGCAAGACCTGGCTACGCACAACGTGTTCAAGAGCCGGCTGTCGTTCATCGGACCGGAAAGGCCGATCACATCCGTAGCGTGGTCGGCGATCCCGGGCCAGAACTTGGCGATTCAGCCGGCACCATTCGCCACCAGGTGGTTCAGCTCGCAATACGGTCATATGCCGCCGGGACTCACTACTCGGCTGCCATCTTCTTTGCCGCCGACTTGATCGCCTGACGAATCCGAAAATAAGTACCACATCGGCATACGTTCTCGATCTTATCGATCTCATCATCCGTAGGTTCGCGGGTTTTCTTGAGTAGAGACACCGCATTCATGATCTGGCCCGGCTGACAGAAACCGCATTGGGGGACGTCCTGCTCCAGCCATGCCTCTTGCACCGGATGCAGAGAGTTTTCGGTACCCAGTCCTTCGATTGTGACGACCTCACGCCCAGCCACGTCGGCGATGCGGGTGACGCAGGTTGTCCAGGCTTCACCGTCGATCAAGCAGGTGCACGCCTTGCACACGTCGAGATTGCAACCCATCTTGGGTCCGGTGACGCCGAGCTGGTCACGCAAGGTCCACAACAGAGGGTGATCCGGGTTCGCATTCACGGTAACGGTCTTGCCGTTCAGTGTGAAGCTGTAGTCAGGCACGCGGACTCCTTTGGGCGCAGTACTCAATGTTTCGGCGGAAGCGGACGCATGGGCGGCGGGGGCAGTAATCCCGGCGGGTAAGGCTCGAAGTCGACATTGGCGTTGATCGGGAAGCTCTTCGGCATGATCCCGGTCGCTCGCCGATACGCGTTGACCACGGCCGCAAAGCAGACCGGAACTGCGAACTCACCCATTCCGCCTGGCTCTCCGTTCGCCGGGAGGACGATGACTCGCACGTCCGTGGCAGAATCCTTCTGCCGTGCGTAGTGGAAATTGTGGTAGCTACCTTCGAGAAAGTTCCCGTCCCGGAGGTGCAGGCCGCCGCGAAGCGCGACTGAGATACCGTCGATGAGCCCGCCCATCGCCTGCGCCTCGATACCACTCACGTTGATGGGCCTGCCGACGTCGATCACCATCACCGCTTTGGTGACACGAGGGCTCTTCGGGTCACGCGCGTCGATCTCCACCAAGCACGCCATGACGCCCTTCATTTCGGCATGGAACGCCATCCCTTGGGCGAAGCCGGCTGGCATGGGTTTTCCCCACGCTCCCTCGGTGGCAATCCTGTCGAGGACCGCTCGCTGCCGGTCGTCCTTCAGAAATTCCTTCCGGAAGGCGATCGCGTCTTTCTTGAAGCGCCGCGCAAGTTCGTCGACGACGATCTCTTCCACTCCACGCACATTGAGGGAGTACACCGACCGCCAGCTGCCGGTGTCGATCGGTGTCGGTACCTCGTGGAGGCGCTGGAGCACGACGCCGAAGTTATACGGGCAGTGAACCATCGCGTCGAAGAAGACCTGTCCGACGGCGGCATTGCCGGCAATCGGAAGGTTGGTGATAGCCATGGTGAGGGCTTCGCCGAACCCGTGCTGAAGCGAGGTGTCGAGGGCTGCGTTCCAGTGCTCGTAGGACAGCACGTTGCCAAGCGCGTAGGCCACCCGGACCTTGTGGTGCTTCGCCGGGTGCACCCGGCCGTGCCGGATGTCATCGGTGCGGTGCCAGATCAGCTTGACCGGACGCTTCATCGCCCGGGAGATCTGGGCGGCTTCCATCGCCGCGTCGAAGAAAAGCCGCCTGCCGAACGAACCGCCGCTCGGCATGACGTGCACCGTCACCTTGCTCTGCGGCAGGCCCAGCTCGGCAGAGATGGCCAGCTGCGCGCTGGTTGGCAGCTGCAGCGCCGACCAGATCTCGGCGCTGTCCGCGCGTACGTCGGCGACGGCCGCGTTGGTCTCCAGGGGAGCGTGAGTCAGAAATGCGAAGTCGAACTCCATCTCCAATGTCTGGCCGAGCAGCGGCAGCGACACCGGCAAGTTGCCGAGCAAGCCGATAGCGTCGCGGAGCTTCTGCCTGATCGTGTCGTCGCTCTCGTGATCGACCGGACCGGGTCCCCAGGAGACATCGAGTGCGTTCACCGCGTCCACCGCGAGAGCGAACGTCTCTGCCAGCACCGCCACGCCGCTCGGAACCACCGCCACGTCCACAACGCCCGGCATGCCCTTCACGGCATCCGCGTTGTTGACCGCGCGGACCGTTCCCTTGATCGTCGGAGGGCGACGAACCACACACGGCTTCGCGCCGGCCACATTCAGGTCGTGCGTGTACACGCGCTTGCCCGTGACGATTTCCCGGGCATCGACACGAGGCACCCGGCTCCCGATCAGCGTCGACTGAGACTCCGGCTTCGGTTCGGCAGTCAGACTCGAAAGGCTTGCCGACGCGGCCGCCGTGGCGAGAGAACCGTAGGTGACGGTCCGGCCGTCCGGTGCGTGGATGACACCTTCGTGCACGGTGAGCTGCTGTGCCGGCAGATCCCATTTCTGTGCGGCGGTCGCCACGAGCCGAGCCCGCGCGGCCGCGGCCGCCGCCCGGGCCGGCTTGTACAGTGACGTGATCGACGATGATCCTCCCGTCAACTGTCCCATCAGCAACTCCGGCCGCGCATCCGCCAGCGGCATGTGGATCATCGACAGCGGGAGGTCCATCTGATCCGCGATCAACATCGAGATCGAGGTGGTCACGCCTTGCCCGACTTCGGCACGAGGTAACGGAACAGTGACCGTTCCGTCCTCGTTCACCTTGATCACGAACAACAGACCGACGGTCGGAGCCCCGATGACGCTGATGATGTCCTGAACATCGATGACCTCGCCGAGGAGATCCGGCGGCGATGGGATGGCCGCATCAGCTGTCGCGGGCGCCAGGCTGTCCGAGGCGATCCGCACACCCACCGTGAGTGTGGGAGCCGCAAGCAGATAAGTCAGGAACCGGCGGCGCCCGATTGGCACTGCCGTCCCCCGGTCCTTCGCATCGTCGGGCAGCATAGAACTCTCGCATTCTCATCGTCGGTCGATGGCAATGGGCGGTTTGGATCTGCTACGGCCTGTCGAGGCACGAGCGGGCGAAACAGGTGCGCTCTCCGGGCACTTGCTCAGACGTCGGCGAGGCCGGCTTGGACCGAACTGGTCACCCGGACGTAGTCGAACGTCAAGGAGCCGTCGTTCACGCGATCGCGCAGGATGAACTTCTGGATCTTGCCGCTCGGCGTGGCCGGCATCTCGTCGACGAATTTCCAGTAGACCGGCGTCTTGTGCGGTGCGATCTGGGAGCGCAGGAACGTCGTCAGGTCCTCGATCGCCGGGCGCTCGAATCCTTCGCTCAGGGTGACCACGGCGCAGATCTGTTCTCCCCACTCGGGATCGGGGACCCCGATCACCGCGGCGTACTCGACCGCCGGGTGGTCGCCGATCGCCCCCTCGATCTCAGCCGGGTAGATGTTCAGGCCGCCGCGGATGATCATGTCCTTCACCCGGCCGCGGATCTTGAGGAAGCCGCGCTCGTCCATCGATCCGATGTCGCCCATGTGGAGCCAGCCCTCGGCATCGATCGTCGTGTCCGTTTCGGCGTCCATGCGGTAGTACCCCACCATGTTCTGGTAGCCGCGGCAGCAGATCTCTCCCGGCTGGTTCAGCGCCACGGGTTCCCCCGTCACCGGGTCGGCGATCTTCAGCTCGAGCTGCGGCAGCGGCTGCCCCACAGTCTCGGCTTGGTCCTCCGCGGTGTCGGTGACTCGGGTCTGGCTGACGACACCGTGGGTCTCTGTCTGTCCGAAGAGGATGCTGAACTGGCAGTTCAGCAGCTCCTGAGTCCGGTGCACCAGGGACGCCGGAACGGCAGCCGCCCCGCTCATGATCGTCTGGAGACTTGAGAGGTCCCGGCGTCTCAAGTCGGGGTGGTCGAGCATGGCGATCAACATGGTGGGGACGACGAGAGCGTGTGTGCCCCGGAAGGTCTCGAATGCTTCCAGCAGCAGCCTCGGGTCGAACTTGGGCAGGATCACGAACGTCCCGCGTTTCGACCACGCGCCGAACGACGTGACCGCGCCCCCGCCGATGTGGTACATCGGCATCGCGTTCACGTAGACGCCGCCGTCGCCCATCCCGGCACGTTCGGCCACGTGGCGTGCCTCGTTCACCAGTCCTTTGTGGTGCAACATCGCGCCCTTGGGAAAGCCGGTCGTGCCGGAGGTGTACTGGATCTGGATCACATCGTCCGGGCTGATGACCGGAAGGGCCGCGTCCGTGTCGCCTTCGGCCAGGAAGTCTTCCCACTGCTCGAAGGTGATGATCTTCCGGAGGCTCGGGATCTCCCCGTGGATCTGCTCGACCATGCCGAGCATGTCGAAACCACGGTAGCTCGCCGGGCAGAAAATCCCGGCCGCGGCCGACTGCTTGAGCACGAAGCGCATTTCCCTTGCGCGGTATGCGGGGTTGAGGGCGACGAGGACCATCCCGGCCATGGCGATGCCTTGCTGCAGGACGATCCACACCGCGCTGTTCGGAGCCCAGATGGCGATCCGGTCGCCCGGTTCGAACTTCGCGAGCAGCGCCCGGGCTACGCGTCCGGCATCGGCGACGAACTCGGCGTAGGTCCACTCGCGCCGCGCGCCGGCATCCTCCACGCAGTCGACCAGAGCCAGTCGGTCGGGCACGGTCGCGGCGGCGTGCCGCAAGGTGTCGCAGACGGTCACGTCCCGCACGTCCCCCGGTTCGGCCAACCAGTACGAGGTCTCCAAAGCGCGCGCGTCCACCATCGCTACTCCTATGTACCTGATGTGACTCCGGCCACTGTAACCGAGAAGGTCTGACCGAGCAAATGGTCAGACCTAATGCTGCAACGGCAGATGATCGTTGTAGTGGTTGATGTGGTGATGGATCAGCTGGCCGGATGCCTGAGCGGATCGGGGGCCGGTTCGTGCGGTCGGCGCCGCAGGCCCGGGAGTATGTGTCCGGGCTGGTTGCGGGCTTGGGGCGGAAGAACGGGTGGACGCTGGCCGAGCAGGCCGGCGAGATGCCGCCGGACGGGATGCAGCGGCTGCTGCGCTGGGCGGACTGGGACATCGATGCTGTCCGCGACGACTTGCGCGACGACGTCATCGAGCATCTCGCAAGTACCTGCGGTTGTGGCTGGAAGGCCGCCACGCCGCGCATGTGCCGGCCACCAAGGTCAACGACATCCGGTGGTCGCCACCGGTGGTCGCGAACAATCCGGATCGGCTGGCGGGCCGGGCGCGGGCATTGGTTGCTCGCGCGGCGCTCGATCACCGATCCGGCCGAGATCGCCCGCTACGTCTGCTACGGGCCCCGCCACTCGACGCCGCTGGGTCTGGCCTGGCTCGCCGTTTCCAGATCCGTTGCCATAAAAGGGGAATCGTGGTCGCCGAGCCAGGCATGATCGGATTCACGCTACCGGAGATCCGGCGCTTGCTTGCCACTGTCGACCACATCTGGGCCAAACGGCGCGGCCACCCGCTCACCCGACTGCCGTCGCAGTACCAATGGGAACTGGACCTTGAGGCATCGCCGACGAGCCGCCGACTTGTGGTGACGCTTACTCAGCGCGCGTAGGGCACGAAGCCGGAGCCGAACCGCTCCCGCGCGATGATGATCTTCTGGACTTGCGCGGTGCCGTCGGCGATCTCGACCGCCATCACGTCGCGCAGCCGTTGTTCCATCCCGTATTCCTGCGCGTAGCCGTAATTGCCGTGCAGCAGCAAGCAGTCTTTCACGGCCCGGCTGGCCATCAGCGGCCCGTACCACTTGGACATGGCCGCCTCGGCGGTGTGCCGGATCCCTTCGTTGCGGCGCCACAATGCCCAGTAGCACAGCAGCCGCGCGGCTTCCAAGGTCGTGCTGTGCTCAGCCAGCGGGAAGGACACACCTTCGAACTTGGCCAGCGGGGCCCCGAAAGCCTCCCTGTCCCGGACGTACTCCGCGGTCTTGTCGACGCAGTACTGCGCGCAACCGATGCCCGTCAGCGCGAGCAGCGGCCGGGTGAAGTCGAACCCGGCGAGGACGCTGCGGAACGCCGAGCCTTCCTCCCCCAGTAGCGCTTCCCGGGGCACCCGGACGCCATCGAGATGCAGGACGCCGCGGCCCATCGGCTTCCAGCCGGTGTCGGGGATGTCCGACTTGGAAACTCCTCTTTGGCCGAGCTCGACCAGGAAGGCCGAAACGCCGGTCGATTGCCCGTCGCGACTGGTCCGAGCGGTGACGATCATGGCGTCCGCGTGGGCGAGCATGGTGACGGAGGTCTTCTCGCCCGTGAGCACGTAGTCGTCACCGACGGCGACCGCCTGTGTTCGCATGGCCGCCGCGTCGGAGCCCGAATGCGGCTCGGTGAGCCCGAACGCGATGTACGTTTCGCCGGAGACGAGCGGTTCGAGCCAGCGCCTCCTGATCTCCGGGGTCGCGAACCGAGCCAGCAGGGACGACATCAGCAGCACCGGGATCACGGCGTTGGCCACGTTGAAGTCGCCGTAGGCCAGTTCCTCGACGACGAGGCCGGCGACCACGTAGTCCTCGCGGTCGAGCGGGTTGTGCCCGGGCCCCGCCAGCAGACCGAACACGCCGAGGCCGGCGACCTGCCGGTGGACGTCCCAGGGGAACTCGGTGCCGACGGCCCGCTGGAGATAGCCCGGCTCCAGCCGGCGGCGGGCCAGGTCACGGACCGTATCCCGGATGGCGGTCCGCTCCTCGGTGAGTCCGAAGTCCATAAAATTGACACCTCTCAAGTTTGAGTTACGTCTGATGTAGAATGTAAAGGGGCGGCGGCCCGCCCGCCAGACCCTCGTCAGCCTGCGGTGTACCGAGTACCGAAGGAGGCGCCAAGCCGACCCGCGAAGCCCGTGAGGCCCCCGGCACGCGGTCGGCCGAGACCGGACTGGGCCAGCCGAGCACGCGCTCGCTGCTCATCACGATCCTCGGCGAGTCGGCCTGGCCCGCCGACGCGGCGACCATCGCTTTGCCCACCCGGCTGAGGCGCATCCGGACATCACCGTCGGCCGGCTGAGCGCGTCCACCTACGCCGCGCCACCGTCCGTCAACGTTTTCGCGAACGCCGTCGTCGCCACCCGTGTGGCCGACCTGACGGGATGCCGGATCATCGTCGGCATCTCCGCCAAGCGGGCCACAGTCCGCGACGCGACCTTCGGGTGGGCGATTCTCGACGAGTCTGACCGGATGCGCTCGGACGTGCTGCTCCGGATCGTCGAGCGGTTCGACCGCGGCCTGTTCGTGGGGTCAGGGCGTCGCGTCTGGTGGCTGGGTGAGAGCCTCAAACGTGGCGGGACTGTGCGTCCCGATCTTGGAGTGTCTCCGTTGCGGGTTGTACCGGCACTCGGTCCATTCGAACAGCGCGTTGGCAAGTTCGCCGCGGGTTTTCCAGGTTTTCGAGTCGAGAACTTCGAGCTGGAGAGTGGCCCCGCCGCGCGGAGGCGTTGCCCGAATGTCCACGACGTGTATTGCGAGCCGTGGCCAGAAAGCGGAATCGTTTTTCCGCCGTCGGGTCGGCGGCGGAGGATGGCCATACCGAGGGCGTCGGTGACCAGGTCGGCGCTGGGTTGTCCGGCCGGGTCGCGGACCGTGGTGACGTGCCGCCGTCTCCGGTAGAGGCCCTGGATGCCTGCCTCGCGCATGAGCCGTGCGACTCGTTTGAGGATCTCGTTCTCCGTTGCGCAGGCAGGACTCACTGATACCGAGGTCCTTCGCCAGTGCGGCGACCGGTTTGTCGCCGGGGCGGGCCAGCTCGACGGCACGCTGACGAAACTCGGGCGGGTCAGGTGCAGGTACGGAAACATCCTCCCTGGTGACCGGCGGTGATGGCCGTCCAGGTCTGCGGCGGGCACGGAAACCCTGGAAGCGGCCACCTTCGACCGCTGGTTCCGCGACTCGAAGGCGTATGAAGTCGCCGCCGGACCTTCGGAGCTCCTCGGCTGAGGAAATGCTTTACCGACGAGGCTTTCGGGAATTACCCTGTAGCCGAGGGGCAGCTGGCGGACGACCTCGTCGGTGCGTCCCAAGTTTCGGAATTCGTGTCGAAACGAGGGGGAAAGATGGAATCCACACCTGCCGCCGCGCTCACGGTGACGAATCTCGCGGAGTCCGACGATCGTTCCGAGGCCGGCCGCAACGTCCGGATAACCGCCGCGGCGACGTCCGCGCTCACCGTGACGCCCCTGGCCGAGCGTGACGAACACGGCGGCACCGGCCGCGGCGTGACCATGTACAACGAAGCCGACGCTGCGAAACCACACTGAGCGGCGGAACGGGCGCTTCGATGTCCCGCGGGCAGGTTCCGCGCACCTGCCTGGTGTCGATGCCGTGGCACTCGCTGCACCGGCCATCCCTCGCACTCGGCGTACTGCGCGCGGCGTGCGCGCGGGAGGGGCTTCCGGTCCCGGTTTCCTACCACGGCAGCCTCGCCTTCGCCGACATGATGCTGCGGGCCGGCCTGACCGCGGGCGACTACGCGGAACTGGCGGACACCGGATTCCACCATTCACTCGGCGAATGGATCTTCGCGGGCGCGCTCAACGGACCCGATTTCGGTTACGCGGGCATGCGGGAGCTGGCCCGACGCGCCGGGTTGCCGTTCGACGCCGCCGCGGCGGTTCGTGAGCTCGCGGACGAATTCACCGATCAGGCCGCCGACGCGATTCTCGCCCACGAGCCGGAACTGGTCGGCTTCAGCGCGACCTTCAGCCAGACCGTCGCCAGCCTCGCGGTGGCCCGGCGGATCAAAGCACGGCAGCCCGGCGTGCAGATCCTGGTCGGCGGCTACTCGACCGACGGGCCGATGGGCGCGGCGCTGCACCGCGAGTACCCGTTCGTCGACTACGTCCTGCGCGGCGAGGCCGACGTGACGTTCCCGAAACTGCTGCTGGCCCTCGCCGAATGCCAGGCCACCGGCAGCCGCGACGGCCTCGACGACGTGCCCCAGCTGTGCTGGCGCGACGACGACGGCGCCACCCGGGTCAGTCCGTCGCCGTCCCGGCTGGTTTCGCCGGCGTCGATCACGATCCCGGACTACGACGACTGGTTCGCTGCCATTCCCGCGTCCGTCGCGGCCCGCGTCGAACCGGAGCTGGTCGTGGAGTCCTCCCGCGGCTGCTGGTGGGGCGCGAAACACCACTGCGTCTTCTGCGGCCTCAACGGCACTGCGATGACCTACCGCGCCAAGCCCGCCGAGTCCTTTGTGGACGAAGTGCTCGGACTGGTCCGCCGGCACCGGATCCTCGATATCACCACAATCGACAACATCCTGCCGAACGAGTACTACCGGTCGGCGCTGCCCGGGCTGGCCGGCGCCGGCCACGACCTGCGCATCCACTACGAAATCAAGGCCAACGCGCAGCTCGAGGACGTGGCCGCACTGCGGGCGGCCGGGGTGTGGGACGTCCAGCCCGGCATCGAGAGCCTGGTCGACGACGTGCTGCACCGGATGCGCAAGGGCGTCCGCGGCGCGCACAACGTGCGGATGCTGCGCGACGGCGCCTCGGCCGGGCTCAACATCAGCTGGAACTGGCTGTACGGGTTTCCGGGCGAACGCATGGCGGACTACGCCGCGGTCGTGGCCCAGCTGCCCGCCCTGGTGCACCTGCAACCGCCCAGCGGCGCGGCCCGTATTGCGCTGCAACGGTTTTCGCCCAACTTCGACGACCCACAGCAGGGCTTCACCGAGCGCCGCCCGGCGGCCGGGTCGCGCCTCGTCCACGACATCGACGACCCGGAGCGGCTTGCCGAGCTTGTTTACTCCTTCGACACCCCGGACCAGGGGCTCACGGCCGAGGAGGTCAGGCCGCTGGCCGACGCGCTGGCCGCGTGGACCGCGGGTTACGCGGGGAGCACGCTGATCGCCCGCACCATCGGCGACGTCGTGGTGATCCGGGACCGGCGCCACGGCTGGGCGCCGGCCGACCACGTGCTCGAGCACCCGCGTGAAATCGCGGCCTGGCAAGCATTGGAGACCGGCCGCGCCCCGCTCCGGGTCCTCGCCGAACAGAACCACGAACAGAACCACGAATGGGACCCCGACGAGTTCGACTACTGGCTTCGCGGGCTCGAGGAGGCCGGTCTGGTCTTCACCGACGGTACTTTGTGGATCACCCTGGCCACCTCGCCTGCCGTGACACGGAAGACCCACCTGCCGTTGTCGGTTCTCGCGCCGTCCGCCTGAAAGGAGCTGCATGCGCACCCAGTCCGCTCCGCACCCGGCGTGGCCCGAAACGGTCGAGCTCGACTTCGGCCGGATCGACGCCGGTCCCGACGACGCACTGCGGGTCGTGGCCGGGCTGGCCGGGAGTGCGCAGCGGCTACGGCTGCCGGAGCCGTTCTCCTTTGGCGAGGAAGCGCATCGCGACGCGACGATGGTGCGCCTGCTCGCCACCGCCGCGGCGGCATTCGTTCCGGTGGACTGGACCTTGCGGAAGTCGTTGCCGGGCACCATTCCCGAACGCGCGCTGTGCCATTTGCCGCCACCGCGGGACGACGGGGAACCCGGCCGCCGTTGGCGCGAAGCCCACGGCACGGGCACCTGCACCTACCGGTACGGCCCGGGATTCGTCCTCATCCACGACACCCGCCCGCGCGGCCCGATCAACCGCGTCCACGTCGAAGCCGGCTGGGTCGACGCTTTCCGGACCCTGGCCGGCACGGACCGGCCGCCGGCCGACGGGCTCGCGGCGGATCTCGTCGACCAGCTGGCGGCGCACCAGCTCGCGCTGCGGCTGGACGACCGGTACGCCGTGGTCCTGCCGTATCACGCGGACCGGCGTCCGCCACCCGGCCGGGAGCCGGGCCCATGACCGACGAGCCGACGCCGTCGGCCGGGCTGCGCGGGCATCGCGCGTTCCGGTTCCTGTGGACCGCGGACGCCGCGTCCCAGCTCGGCACCGCCGCCGCGACCGCGCTGGTGCCCCTGCTCGCCGCGACCACCCTCGGCGCCAGCCCGTTGCAGATGGGCCTGCTCACCGCGGCGGAGACCGTGGCGTTCCTGGTCATCGGCCTGCCCGCCGGCGCCTGGATCGACCGGACCCGCCGTCGCCGCGCGGTGCTCGTCGGCGCCGACCTCGTGCGGGCCCTGCTGTTCTTCGGGCTTCCGATCGCGGGCTGGGCCGGTGTGCTGGACTTCGGGCAGCTGCTCGTCACGGCGTTGCTCGTCGGCGTCGCGACCGTGTTCTTCGACGCCGCCTACCAGGCGTACCTGCCGGTGGTGATCGGGCTGGAGAACCTGGAAACCGGCTACGCGCGCTTGCAAGTCACCCTGTCGGTCGCCGCGGCCGCCGGACCCGGCATCGGCGGCGTGCTCACTCGCTTGATCGGTGCCGCCTCCGGCCTGGTGCTCACCGGGGCGGGCTATCTGGCTTCGGCCGCGCTCCTTTCGCGCGTCCGGGCCGACGTGCCGCCGATCCCGCCGCGGTCGCGGGAGGTGCGGCTGCGCACGGAGATCGCCGAGGGCCTGCGCTATATCGTCCACCACCGCCAGCTCCGCCCGATGGCCGTCGCGAGTTCCGTCGCCGCGTTTTTCACCGCGGGCATCATGTCGATGGAAGTCCTGTTCTTCACCCACGACCTGCGCCTGGACGCGGCGGGGGCGGGCGTGCTGCTGGCCCTTTCGGGCGTGGGCAGCGTCATCGGCGCCACGACGACCGGCCGCTGGACCCGCCGCCTCGGGGCGGCTCGCGCCAACTGGCTGGTGCCGGTGCTGACCTGGCCGCCCCACCTGCTGCTCCCGCTCGCCCAGCCCGGCCCGATCGGCCTGGCCATGGCCGCGACGGGAATCGTCATCCACGCCGCCGGGGCCACGACCTACAACGTGATCGTGATGACCCGCCGCCAGCACCTGACCCCGGACGCCCTGCGCGGCCGCGTCCACACGAGCATGCGCGTGCTGATCTGGGGAACCATGCCGCTCGGCGCGCTGGCCGCGGGCGTTTTCGCCGAGTCGGCAGGCACGCGCGTGACCCTGACGGTCGCCGTCGCCGGAATCCTCATCGCGATCGTGCCCGTCGTCCGGTCCTCGCGCGAAGGCTGAGTTTTACAGCGTGCGGTGCAGCCGAGTTCGGCATGATGACGGCATGGCAGACGGGAGTCCCGGGTACGAGCCCAACGGATTGCTCGGACGATTGGTCGGGTTCCGCCTCTTCTGCGTGCAATTCGTGCTGGACTACGTCCAGTTGCGTTTCGACGGCCCTGCTGAGGACATGCCCATCCTCAACTGCGACGCCCTGCCTGCCGTGACGATCTCGGGCCACACGGTCACCGACGGCCTTCCGGGCTACGCGGACGCCTTGCGTGCACTGATCCCGGGAACCGTGCTGCACACGCAGGAAGCCACCGGGATCGGCCTGCGGATCGAACTCGACAGCGGCGATCTCACACTGCATCCGACGCGCTCCGAACTCGTCGGACCCGAGATCGCGATACTGAACGGCTTCACCGACCGACGATGGATGTGCTGGCGCCCAGGTGAAGACTCCTTCGAAGACCTCGCCTGACGTCTTCAGACCGCTCTCGGCATCGTGCCGGCTCGCCGGCCGCGGCGGTGCGGCAGGCCCGGACCGCGCTCGAACTCGCCGGAAAATTCGACAGCCCGTTCGAACGTGACCGGATCGAGCAGCTGCTGGCCGAACTCGCCGCCGAATGAATCCCACCGGGACGGGCAGGTGCCAGTGCTACCGATCTTCGGCAGCGGGGGCCTACCCGCCCATGCGCGCGGCGCGGCTGACTCCGACGGAGGCACTGGATTTGTGAGGGTGCGGTCAGCTTGCCGCGTCGACGAGCATGACAAAGGAGAGGTCGGTTTTTCCACGCCGCCAAGGGTTTCGTAGCTAAACTGGCCTGACTCGTGGCTTCGACCAGCTGTGTATGGTTGCGCCGCGCCCCGAGTGGATCGCCGGGTTATAGGATCATGCCGTGGTTGGGAATGCCGACAAGCGACAGCACATCCTCGACGTGGCGACGCGCCTGGCGAGCACGGACGGGCTGCGCGGCCTGAGCGTGCGGTCCGTCGCCGCGGAGGCGGGGGTGGGGGCGACGACGCTGCGGACCTACTTTCCCTCGCAGGCATTGCTTTACCGCGCCGTCGCCGAGCGGTTGGTGTCTTTTGCGCTCAGTGATGACTGGATCGGGGATTCCTCGCTGGACCCGGGGGAGCGGCTGTACACGAGCTTGCGGCAGTTCCTCCCCAACTCCGAGAACCGGCAATACGCCCTCACAGTGTGGTTCGAGCTGATCACCCTCGCGGTCGGGCCCGATGCGAACACCGAGGTGCTCGAGCTGGTGAACTCCGGGCAGGCCGAGTCGGTCTCGATCGCGACTCGCTGGTTCAAGCAGCTGGACGACGACGGGTGCGCGTTGCGCGAGAGCCCGGAGGTGCTGGCGGACCGGTTCGAGACCGTGGTGGACGGGTTGCAGCTCAATCTCCTGCTCGACCCGGACGAAGCCGCGCTCGGGCGGGCGGAAGACACCCTTCGCTGGTTTGTGAAACAGGCCCTGGCCTGAGCGGAGCTGGAACATTACTGAGTGGGCTACCGGTCGACCACGCGCTCGGCGAACCACCTGATCGTGTTCTTCGCGGCATCGAGATCGGCTTGCCCAGGCTGGAAAAGCGCCCGCAGGTACAGCCCGTTCACGAGAGCCAGCGCGGACGACGCATAACCATCGACGTCCTCGGGGCGCAGGTGGCCACGGCCGGCGAGAACGGTGAGCCATCGGCGCACGCGCTCGGCCAGTGACCGTTGCGCGCTTTCCGCGATGGCGGGGGCCGACATCCGGTGCAGCTCGAACCAGCTCTCGACGGTTGCCCGCCGGCCGCCCGGTGGCAAGAGCTGGGCCAGGCACTCGAACAGCCGATCCGACGGGTCGCGCCGGTCGTCGGCGATCGCGAGGTCGTCGACGGGGCGGCGGGCCAGTTCCGTGGCGACCACAAGATGCAGCTCGGCCTGGGTGGGGAAGTAGTGGCGGAGCGTCGTCGCACCGACCCCCGCCGCCGCGGCGACGGCTCGCACGCTCAGTGAATTGAGCCCTTCGGCCGCGGCCAGACGGAGCGCGGCCTCGATGATCTTCTCCCGCGTGGCCATGCCGTCGAGTGTATCCGCACAGTGTGCGGTACGGTGTGCCGCACGCTGTGCGGGAGACGCCCGGCCGAACCAGGGGAGAAGACCCATGATCGAGAACTTGCAGCACTTCGTCGGCTCGTGGCCGGGCGCGCTCCAGTGGATCGGGGTCGCGCTGATCGCGACGATCCCGTTCGTCGAGAGCTACATCGGCAGCGTCATCGGCATTGTGATCGGGGTGCACCCGGTGATCGCGGCCATTTGCGCGGTGATCGGCAACGTCGCGATCATGATCGCCATCGCCTTCATCACCGATTCCGTGCGCAAACGCGCCACACGCGGAAAAGAGCGCACCACCACCCCGGGCAAGGCTCGCGTGAAGAAACTGTTCGACCGTTTCGGCGTGCCCGGCGTCGCCCTGCTCGGGCACCCGACGCAGATCTCGACCGCCGCGCTCATCGCGCTCGGCGCGCCCCGGAGCAAGGTGATCGTCTGGGAGCTGATCTCCATTGTGCTCTGGGGAACGATCGTCGCCGTCGTCGCCGGGCTCGGCATCAGCGCGCTGGCCTGAATTCACGCTGACCGATTTGAAAGGAACTGCAAGTGAACCTGGATGCCAAGACCGTCGAGGTGACCGTGGAAAAGCGGCGAGCCGGGTGGCCCGAGATCGTCGCGGGCGCCATCGTCTACACCCTGAGCTTCTACGTCGGCCCGCCGATCGTCAGCGCCATCACCCATGACTCGCCGGCTTCGAGCGGGATCGGCCTCGCCGTGCTTTCCGGGGTCATGGGCCTGCTCGGCTTTTTCGCCGCTTTCGCCCTCCGGTTCCGGGCCTGGCCCGCGTTCAACGTCCGCGCGATCCCGGCCCGCTGGATCTTCATTTCCCTCGGCTTCGGACTGCTCGCGCTCATCCTGAATCAGGCCACCAGCATTGTGTACGGGCTGCTCAGCGACGGCTCGGGAAACAACGTCCAGGGCGATTACCAGTCCGCGACCCAAGCTGGTGGACCGGCTTTCCTCTTGTATCTGCTGGGCATTGCCGTGTTGACTCCGCTGGGCGAGGAATTCCTGTTCCGCGGTGTGCTCGCCACCGCGCTCACGAAATACGGATCGTGGGTCAGCGTCCTCGGCAGCACCGTCGTTTTCGCACTGGCCCACGGCATCAACCTGGCCCTCATTCCCGCGATCATCGTCGGTGCGATCAACGGGATCCTCTTGGTGCGCACCAAATCGGTGTGGCCGGGTGTCATCGTGCACGCGGTCAACAACGGTGTGGGCGGCATTCTCTCCCTGCTGGTCAGCGGTGGGTGACGCCCTCGGTGGCGAACGCGGCGAGCGTCGGGGCCTTGACCGGGACGTCGCCCAGCGCCTCGTCGATCACGGTGAGCACGTCTTCGCTGAGGTCGACCCCCGATGCCGCCACGTTCGCGCGAACCTGCTCCGGCCGGGAGGCGCCGACAATCGCCGACGCGAGTTCGCCGCGCCGCAGCACCCAGGCCAGCGCCAGGGTCGGCAGGGTCACGCCGGCGTCCGCGGCGATCGGCACGAGCCGCTGCACGGCCTCCAGCGCGGCCTCGCTGAACACGATGTCCATCGACACGCTCATGCTCTTGTCGGCGAGCCGGGAGTCCGCGGGCACGGGCTGGCCGGGCTGGTACTTGCCGGTCAGGATGCCCTGCGCGAGCGGCGACCAGACGATCTGGGAGATGCCGTTGGCCGCGCAGAGCGGGAACACCTCGGCCTCGGGCGCCTGCCAGAGCATGGAGTACTGCGGCTGGGAGGAGACGAACAGGTCCGGGCCGGCCAGGTCGATGGCGGCCTGGATCTGCTCGGGGGTCCACTCGCTGAAGCCGAGATAACGCGCCTTGCCCTGCTCGACCACCTTCTGCAGCGCCTCGACGGTCTCCTCGATCGGCACGCCGACGTCGAACCGGTGAGCCTGGTACAGGTCGACGTAATCGGTGCGCAGCCGGGCCAGGGAGGCGTCGATCTGCTTGGCGATCTGGGCGCCTGACAGGCCCCTGTCGGTGTCCGACATCTGGCCCCAGACCTTGGTGGCCAGCACGTATCCCTCGCGCTTGTGGCCGGACAGGATCTCGCCCCAGACCGACTCGGCGGCGCCGCGGCCGTAGACGTTCGCGGTGTCGAAAAAGGTGATGCCGGCGTCGAACGCGGCTTCGGTGCAGGCCCGGGCCCGGTCGGCCGCGACCCCGCCCGAGTAGGTCAGCCACGACCCGAGCGAGATCTCCGAAACCTCGAGGTCCGAGCTGCCGAGCTTGCGGTAACGCATGATCCCTCCGGATTCCCGCGGCACGGTGCCGCTCCTTCGAGCTTAAGATCTTTTCGCGCGTCTGCCAGGCCTCAGCAGGGTGCCCTTCAGCGCGTCCGGCGGGCTTATCGTTGAGGTATGCCTGAGCACGCCGACACGGAGAAACCCCTGGGTGCGTTCCTGCGGGCGCGGCGTGAGCTGCTGGACCCGGCGGAGCTGGGCCTGCCCGATTACGGCCCGCGACGGGTGCCCGGCCTGCGCCGGGAGGAGCTCGCGCAGCTGGCCGGGGTCAGCCCGCACTACTACGCCCGGCTGGAGCAGGGCCGGGACCGCAATCCGTCCCCGGTAGTGCTCGAGGCGATCGCGAAGGCCCTGCAACTGGACGAGGACGCGCTCGGCCACCTGCGGCAGCTGGCCGCGCCCGCGCCCCGGCGCCGACGGCGGGCCTACCGTCCGGAGAAGGTACGGGCCGGACTCGCGGAACTCATCGCGAGCTGGACGGATCAGCCCGCCGTGGTCATCGGCCGGCATCGCGACGTGCTCGCGGCTAACGACCTCGCCGCGGCGCTGAACCCGGGGTTCACGCCCGGGCGAAACCTCCTGCATGACGTATTCCTCGATCCGGCCGCACGGGACATTTACCTCGATTGGTCCGTGATCGCGCACGGTGCGGTCGCCGGGGTCCGCTCCACCGTGGGGTCCGAATTGGACGATCCTCATCTGACCGACCTGATCGGCGAACTTTCCCTGAAGAGCGAGGAATTCCGGGCGATGTGGGCCCGGCACGACGTGGCGGAACGCACCGACGGCGTGAAGCGGTTCAACAACCCGCTGGTCGGCGAGGTCGTGGTGAACTTCCAGGCCTTGGCGGTGACCGGCGCGGTCGGGCAGATCCTGTACATCTTCTCCGCGGAACCGGGTTCGGCCTCGGCGCAGTCGCTTAGCTTGCTGGCAGGGATTGCGGCCACTGCGAAGCGCCGTCCTAGCTGAGGCCGGGGCGCGCGTGTGGCGGCCGCACGCGCGTCCCGGGGCTCTCACTCGAAGGCGTTGACGCCGGTGAGTTCGGCCGAGATGTCCCACAGCCGGGCTGCCGAGGCCGGATCCGCCGCGTACGGGTGGAGGCCGGATTTCATGGCGTCCGGAGCGCTGGGGTCGACGATTTCGGCGACCTCGTTGTCCTCCAGGTAAACGCCGCCCTTTCCACCCAACTGCGCCGAGGTCGCGGCCCAGGCGGCGGTCGCCGCGCCCGCCTGCGGCGACTTCCACTGGATGAGGTGGTTTCCGTCCCGGTCGATCCAGCCGAGCTGGATCTGGTCCGCAGGGGACACGTGGCGCTGCAGGTTCGTCCGGATTCCGCCCGGGTTGAGCGAAAAAGCACGCACCCCCGACGCTTCGCCCAGCTTGTCCAGGTGCAGCGCGAACAACGCGTTCGCGGTCTTGGACTGGCCGTACGCGTGCCATTTGTCGTATCCGCCGGTGAAGGCGAGATCGTCCCACCGGATGTCGGAGAACTTGTGCCCGCGCGAGGAGTACGCGACCACACGGGCGCCATCGCCGGCGGACAAGGCTGGCCAAAGCCGGTTCGCCAGGGCGAAATGGCCGAGGTGATTGACTGCGAACTGGAATTCCCAGCCCGGCCCGACCCGGGTTTCCGGCGCGGCCATCACGCCGGCGCAGTTGATCAAGATGTCGATTTCGCGACCGCCGTCGAGGAACCGGTCGGCGAAGGTCCGCACCGAGGCGAGATCGGCCAGGTCGAGTTCGCCGATCTCGACCCGTTCCATGTCGTCGAGGGCCTTTTTCGCTTCGTCGACGCGCCGGGCCGGGACCACGACGGTCGCGCCGGCCGCGCTGAGCCCGCGTACGTCCTCGATCCCGACGCCCGAATATCCCCCGGTGACGACGGCGAGCTTGCCGGTCAGATCAACACCGGCCAGGACGTCGCCGACGGTGGAAGCCGGCCCGAATCCGCTGCCGATGGGCTGTTGTGCACTGGTCATAACCCAACCGTAAGAAGCTTCGCGGCCCACAGCCACGCCCTGGCAGGGCGACCATATCCGGTGTCCGAAGAGGACGGTCTGGGCCGGGACCGGCTGAACAAGCGTCGCGTGTGGACTGTCCACGTCGCTCGAGATCAGTGCGGGAACACGCGCCGCGGCCTGTGGATGACGGTGTCGCGGTGAGCCTCGATGGCGAGCATCACGTCGACCATCGTGCCGGTGTCCTCGAGCTGCGCCAGGTAGCCGACGGACGCGGCGAGCGCGGGCAGGTCGACGGTGAAATACAGGCCCATCAACGGGTTCACGAACAGCTCGCTGCCCTCGGTGCGCGTCGTGAAGGCCACGTCCCCGAACTCGCCGCGTAGCGCCGCCGCGATCTGGCCGTTCACGATGCTCGGCCGCATCGGCGTGGCGGCCTGCGCGTGGGCGACGGCATCGACGTACGCCCGCGCTTCCGGTGAGGCCGACGGGATCGACAGCGCGCCGAGGTACCCGCCGGCCCGGTCCAGCGAGGCCAGGTTCTCCAGCACATGCGCGTGGCAGACGCCGTGGTAAGCGTCGATGCCGAAGCCCAGGCAGACCACGAGCCGGTCCACCGCGTCCAGGCCGGACACCGCGGCGAGGCTGGTCATATCCTCTTCGGGGGTGCCGAGACCGGCCTCGTCGCCGCGCATCAGGATGTCCGTGCCGCCGTCCACCAGCACGATCGCGTCCACGCCGAGGTGCTGCACCAGCGCGCGGTACGCCTCGCGCAGCGGCCGCGCGCCGGTGCGCGGGAACGCGTGCACGGTTGATGGCAGATCCTGCTCGGAAAGCCACCGCGCGAGCGTGCGCTCGGGGAAGTAGTCCTCGCTGCCCACGCTTTCGGGCCCCACTGCGGCGACACCCGGAGCGACCCAGTCGTCCAGGTCGAGCGGGGCCAGTTCGCTGAACGACAGGTTCGCCAGGTGCACCCGCTTTCCCTGCGCGCGCAACGCGAACGCCAGCGGCAGCCCGGCGTAAACGTCGAAGCCGCCGCCCGCCCCGGCGATGAGCACGGAGGACGCGGGTCTCAGGCGGGCGAACAGCGGCGGTTCGGCCAGGGAGAACATCTTGCCAGCCTACGGGGGCCGAGACCCAGGCAATTCAGGTCTCCGCCCAGGGAGCCGCTGACGTCGCTCGTTGGGGTGTCCTCGCGCGTGTCCGGCCGGGCGGACGGCGCCGGGACCGACACACTCGTCGCGGTGATGAACACGTCGATGGACGATGCCGGCCGCTGCCTGCTCTCGGTGGCCTGGAACATCCGGAGCAGCTTCTCCCGCGACGCGCCGAACAGCGTGGTCGACCGTCAGGAGCGGATCCGCGAGAACCTCCGCGACGTCTGCCGCTCGGCCGGGCACGGGGCCTGCGCCTGGGCGGGCCGGCACGGTCCGGGCACCGAAGCCGACTACCTGCCGTTCCTGCGGCTGGCCGACCTGGCCTACGAGATCGACACGCTGCTGGCCCTCGTCGGCCGCTCGCTGGTCCCCGACCCCGAGCGGGAAGCCCGCCGCTGGGCGGAAATCGACGTGCTGGTCACTCGCGCGGACGTGCTCGCGGAGGGCACGGCGGTTTTCCTGCGCGAGCCCGTGGCCGTGACCTGCTGAGCCTTCACCGCTCACGGCGCAGCGCGATGACGTTGTCGGTCACCTCGGCGACCTGACCGTCCGGCCCGGTGGCGGTACGCCGGGGCGCATCGAGCCGTTCGACGCGCCAGCCCGGCCCCAGCCCCAACTCGTCGGCGGTCTCTTGTGGCGTGGGGAAAACCTGCTCGCGGTTCCAGGACCACGGCGCGGCCGACCCATGGTCGACGACCAGCAGCAGCCCGCCCGGGACCACCGCCTCGGCCGCCCGCCGCAGGACCCGCTCGCGCGGGAACTCGACCGGGCTGTGGAAGTAACTGGCGGACACCAGGTCGAACGTGCCGTCCGGGAAACTGCGGGAAAGATCGTGACAGGCCACGGAGATCCGCTCGGCCACCCCGTCGGCCTCAGCGGCTTCGACGATCCGCGCCAGCGCCGTCTCCGACACGTCGACCGCCGTGACGCGCCAGCCGCGCCCCGCGAGCCAACGCGCGTCGCCTCCGTGACCGCAGCCCAGGTCCAGCGCCGTGCCGGGCTCGGGACACAGCGCTGGGACGATGTCGGCGAAGACCGCGTTGGGCCGTGTGCCCCAGCTGGGATCCGTGTGCTGGTAACGGTTTTCCCAGAACTGCGTGCTTTCGGTGGTCATGGTCTCCACCGTCGGCCGATCGGGGCCGGAGCGCAAGGAAACTTGCCATTACGGCAAACGGTCAGCCCGTCCATCCGGTGTGGTGCAGCCAGTCCTCGAAGGTCATCAAGCCGGGGTGCAGGCGACGCAGGAGGCCGACGTCCCGGTCTCGGGCGTAGACGTCCCGGTCGGCGAAGAACCGGAACATGGCCGCGTAATCGTGGCTGAACTCGGGGACGGCGGCGTGCAGCTCGTCCGGCGGCATCGGGGTGTACGTGCTGGGGGTGCCGGTGACCCGGGTGAAGGCGGCGGCGATCTCGGCGCCGGTCAGGCTGTCGCCGATCACCGCGAGGTCGCGGCTGCCCCAGGACTGCCAGTTGCCGAACATGTGGCCGGCGAACCAGGCGATGTCGTCGAGGGCGACGAGCGGGTAGCGAGCGGCGCCGAGGGGGAGCCGGAAAGCCAGGCCGCCCCGGCCGTCCGGGCGGGGAGCGAGCCGGTCCCGCAGGTTCTCGTAGTACGGCGCTGTGGTCAGTACCGAGACGTGGGCGGTGTACCAGCCGTCGGCCTCCTTGCGGAGCATCTCTTCCGACCGCATCAGCCCGATGTGGGCGGCGACGGCGGCTTTGCTGTCGAAGTGGGGGACCGGGTGGCCGGTCAGCGTCACCGGACTGTCCAATGAGGACCAGATGAAGCGGTCCACGCCGGCCCGCTCCGCGGCGGCCAGCAAATGCAGCCCCTGCTGATACTCACCGAGCGCGCTGCCCGTCGCGAAGAAATCGGTGTTGGCGAACACGCGGTCGGCCTGCCCGAGCAAGGCGTCGAGGTCGGCCGGATCGGCGCCGACGAGTCGCACGCGGCCGGGCGCCGTGGCGGCGAGCCGGGTGGCATGGGCGGACTCCGGATGGCGGCTGGGCACAGTGAGGGGGGCGTCGGTGGTGGCCAGCAGGTGCCGGACCAGGTGACGGCCCATGGCCCCGGTGCCGCCGACGACCAGGACGTGGGTCATCGTCTTCCCTTCTCCTGGTTCAGGACGTGTTCGGCCACCTGGGCGTGGGTGGCGACCCACACGTCGGCGGAGTCCCGGAGGCGGTCGAGAATCTGGCCGGCCATGCCCGCGAGCAGCGGCCGGCCGCCGACGTGGGCGTGGACGGTCAGGTGGAAAACGCCCGGGCCGGGGGCGGCGAGCAGCTGGTTCAGCAGCTCAAGGTGCAGGTCGCGGTAGGCGTACGGGCCGGCCGCCGCGTCGCGCACGTCGGAGTGGTCGCTGTGCATGAGGGAGGCCAGCGGGCCGTGCGCGGTGGACAGGACCTGCGGGAGATCGCGGTCGCTGTGGTCGCCGGTCCAGCGGTAGCCGGCCTCGGCGAGCAGGCCGGCCGTGTGCTTCGAACCGGTGGCGCGCGGGCTCATCCACCCGGTCGGCCGTACGCCGGTGACGTCGCGAAGGACGTCGGTGCAGCGGCGGATATCGGCCCGTTCGGCCTCGACGTCCAGCAACGCGGGCACCATTTCCTGCGCCCAGGCGTGCGCGGCGATTTCATGGCCCGCCCGGTGCACGGCCCGGACGGTGTCGGGGTGCCGCTCGGCCACCAGCCCGTTCACGCCGACGGTGGCGGGCAGGTCGCCGAGGACGTCGAGCAGCCGCCAGATCCCGGTGGTCACGCCGTAGTCCGCCCAGGACGTGCTGTGCGTGTCGTCGACGTCGGGCAACGGCCACGCCGCGGCCATCGGCGCGTACGCGGGCCAATGCCCCGGCGACCACAGCTCCAGCGCGACGGTGACCAGCGCGGCCACCTTCCGCCCGCCCGGCCAGCCGATCCCTGCTGTCATGCGCTTCCCTTGTTCGGTGGCTTACGCCGGGGACGCTAATGAGCCGGCAGGTACCTCCAGGTTCCTGGCGCCGGGCTACCGTCGGGGGCATGCGTGAGTACCCCGGCAGCGTCTTCCTCGCCGACTGCCCGGCCCGGCTGGCGATCGAGATCATCGCCGACAAGTGGGCGGTGGTCGTGCTGTTCGCGCTGAGCCGCCAACCGTGCCGGCACGGGGAGCTGGTCGACCTGATCGGCGGCATCTCCCGGAAAGTCCTGACCCAGACGCTGCGCCGGCTGCGGGGATACGGCCTGGTCGACCGCCACGCCGAGGCCGGGAAGGTCGAGTACGCGCTGACCGACCTGGGCCGGACCCTGGTGCAGCCGATCGCCGTGCTGACCCAGTGGGCGCACGAGCACGGCGCGGCGGTGGCGGGATTCCAAGAGTCCACAACGGACTGAATCGCGCGGCGCGCTTCCATACCCCCTCGAATACCTGGCCTGGTGGCCTTGTGGTAATGGAGCCGACGAACGCTGCAAACGCCGGTCTACGCTCCATAGTGGACAATTTCCGTGATGCGCCGGTTATCTGCGGGTGATCACCGCCGCCCCGTTTTTCCGCGGATTTCCCGGCGCTCGACGAAGCCGGCGCGAGTAGCGGTCACATCACGGTAAGTGTGCGAATGTCACGCATTGCAGGATCACCCCTCAGAGTGGCCGACGCGGCGATCCCTGGAACAAGGCCAGGTTTCGGTGGCTCAGAGTAGGGAAATCCCGTCGGCGCCGCCGCGTTACATCACTCTTTAGTGGTGAAATTGCGGAAAACGTGGTCACTGTGGCGGCTGATCCGGCGGCCCGCGCCGATGATCTTGTTTTGTTATTCCCGGGGCCCTTGCTAGCGTCGCAGTCTCGCCGGTGATCGACAGTTACGTCCGGTCACGCGCGGATTCGGGGATCCGCCGGTGGACCCATTCTTGATGTTCGGAAGGACAATTCATGCGCTCTGCCCTGCTGCGCGGACGGACCTTCGTGGTCGCTGCTCCGGCACTGGCCCTGCTCGCCACCTCGGCCCCCTCGGCCGTCGCCGCCGATTCGCCGGCCGGGTCGGCCTACGGCGCGTCCGCCTCGGTCTCCCTGCTGGCCGGGGTGCTGGGGAACAAGGGGATTTCCGTGGAGACGGGCAAGCTCGCGCCGTCCAGCACCGACGGCCCCACCTCGGCCTCGGTCGTGGACGTGCCGCTGAAGGGCCTGGTCACCGCCAAGGCCGTGACCAGCTCCGCGAAGCAGATCGACGGGCCGGTGCAGGCCAAGGCCGCCATCGTCGACGCCACGCTGCCGGTGCTGGCGCCGCTCGCGGGCAGCACGCCCAAGGCGAGCGTGATCAGCTCCGAGTGCAAGTCGACGGCCGACGGCATCACCGCGTCCTCCGACCTGGCGAACCTCGACCTCGGCCGGATCGGCAAGCTGCCGGTGGGCTCGGGCCCGAACCAGAAGATCGGCGTGCCCGGCATCGTGCAGGTGATCGTGAACGAGCAGATCAAGCACGCCGACGGCAGCCTCACCGTCAACGCGCTGCACGTGAAGCTCCTGGGCGGCACCACCCTCGGCGCGCTGGGCAGCGGCGACATCGTGCTCGCCTCGTCCACCTGCGGCAAGGTCGCGCCGGCCGTGGTCACCACCCCGACCGCGCCCGCGAAGCCGCCGGCCCAGGGCCCGGGCCAGGTCACCGTCGTGCCCGCCGGCGCGCCGGAGACCGGTGACGGCACCCTGGCCGCGGTGACCGAGCAGTGACCCGTTCCCGGTTCGGGCTCTTCGCCCTGCTGCTGGCCCTCGTCGCGAACTTCGCGCTGCTCGGCTGCGGCTCATCGGAAACAGCACAGCCCGCGCCCGCGCCCGCCGCGGCCGCCGCCCCGGCCGCCGGGCTGCCGCGCTCGGTCCCGGTGTCGGTCGACGTGCCGAGCATCGGCGCGCACTCCTCGCTGGTGCCGCTCGGCCTCAACGCCGACAAGACGGTGCAGGTGCCGCCGGTCGACCAGCCGCTGCAGGCGGGCTGGTACTCCTACGGCCCGACGCCGGGCCAGGTCGGCCCCGCGGTGGTGCTCGGGCACATCGACGGCAACCACCAGAAGGGCATCTTCTGGCGTCTGCACGAGGTGAAGAAGGGCGACCAGATCGTGGTCGGCCGCCAGGACGGCTCGAAGGCCACCTTCACCGTGAGCAAGGTGGACCAGATCGCGAAGCAGTCGTTCCCCACCGAAGCCGTATATGGCAACACCACCGCGCCGGAGATCCGGCTGATCACCTGCGGCGGCGCGTTCGACGCCTCGGCGCACAGCTACCTGGACAACATCATCGTCTACGGCTCGCTCGACACCTGAGCCGTTCCCCCGCGAAAGGGGCCTGGACGTCCGCCCTCCCCTGCGGACGTCCGGGCCCCTTTCCCTTTGCGGCGTCAGCCCGCGACCAGCGCCAGCCCTGCAGCGGTGAGCACCGCGGGCATCCGCAGTCCGGGCCGGCCGGGCCGCTCGGAGCGGACGAACCCGTTGTGCGCCAAGGCGTGCGCGGCGTACTGGTCGCAGCACGGGAGCCCGTCGACGAACAGGTCCGGCTCGGCTCCGTACCCGATCTCGCCGCGCCCGGCGGCCACGGCCCGGAGCATCGCGATCGCGCGCCGGCTGACGGTGGTTTCCATGGCTGCCTCCCTGGCGGTTCCGCTCGGTGGTCTTGCCTGTGCGTCGAAGGAGAGGCCGCCGTTTCGACAGGCATTCGGAGCCCGGACCTAATCTGACGGGAGAACGTCGCGACGAAGGGACCCGCCAGATGCTGATCGACGACCTCCAAGCCGTGCTCCCGGGGGACCGGATCGTGCGGGATCCCGACGTCATGCGCAGCTTCGCGCACGACGAGGCGGAGTGGGCGCCGTACGCGCAGCCCGCCGTCGTGGTCCGGCCGCGCTCGGCCGACGAGGTGCAGGCGACTGTGCGGCACTGCATCAAGCACGGAACGCCACTGGTCACGCGGGGCGCGGGCACCGGGCTGTCCGGCGGCGCCAACGCCGTCGAGGGTTGCGTGGTACTGGTGCTGGATCGGATGACGGCGATCCGCGAGATCGACCCGGTCGAACGGCTCGCCGTCGTCGAGCCGGGAGTGGTGAACGACGACCTGCGCGCGGCCTGCGCCGCCCAGGGCCTCTGGTACCCGCCGGACCCGGCCAGCTCACCGTGGTCGACGATCGGCGGCAACGTGGCCACCAACGCGGGCGGCGTCTGCTGCGTGAAGTACGGCGTGACCCGCGATTACGTGCTCGGCCTCCAGGTCGTCACCGGCACCGGCGAGCTGGTGCGGCTCGGCCGGCGCACCGCGAAGGGCGTGGCCGGCTACGACCTCGCGGGCCTGATGGTCGGCTCCGAGGGCACCCTCGGCGTGGTCACCGAGGTGGCGGTGCGGCTGCGGGCCCAGCGCGCGCCCGAGCGGACCGTCGCCGGTTACTTCGATTCCACCGTCGCCGCGGGGGAAGCCGCTGCCGCGATCGCCGCCGCCGGCGTGGTGCCCTCGGCGCTGGAACTGGTGGACCGGCACTGCCTGGCCGCGGTCGACGCGTGGAAGAACATGGGCCTTTCCGCCGACGCCGAGGTGGTGCTGCTGGGCCGCAGCGACGCGCCGGGCGAGGCGGGGGACCGCGAGGCCACCGTGATGCTGGAGTGCTTCGAGAAGGCGGGCGCGACCTGGGCGGCGCAGTCGTCCGACCAGGAGGAGGCCGACGCGCTGTTCGCGGCCCGGCGCCTGGCGTACCCGGCGCTGGAGCGGCTCGGCCCGGTACTCACCGAGGACGTCTGCGTGCCGACGCACCTGGTCCCGGAGATGCTCGCGCGCATCGACCTCGCGGCGAAGCGGCACGACACGCAGGTCGCCAACATCGCGCACATCGGCGACGGCAACCTCCACCCGCTGCTGATCACCCCGGCCGGGGACGAGGACGCCCGGCGGCGCGCGCAGGCGGCGTTCGACGACATCGTGGCCGACGCCCTCGCGCTCGGCGGCACCGTGACCGGCGAACACGGGGTCGGGCTGCTCAAGCGGACCGGCCTCGTCCAGGAGCTCGGGCCGGCGGTGCTGGAGCTGCACCACGCCGTGAAGAAGGCTCTCGACCCACACCGAATCCTCAACCCGGGGAAGGTGGTCGGCTTTCACTCGGGCGAGTGAAAGTAAACAGTCCACAAAGGACATTCAAGCGATTGTGACGGTTCTCTCGCAAACGATTCCGAAACTTGGTTGCCTTACGCAAGCAAGTTGCTTAGCCTAGCTAAGGGAACTGAGCGAGAGAGGTCTTCGACTGTGGCGGAGCGCAGAACTTATTCGGTCGCGGAGCTGGGGCCGCGGTACAAGTGGATCGCGCTGTCCAACACGACGCTGGGCATGCTGATCGCGACGATCAACTCGTCGATCGTGCTGATCGCATTGCCTGACATCTTCAAGGGCATCGGGATCAACCCGCTGGAGCCGTCCAACACCAGCTACCTGCTGTGGATGATCATGGGATTCCTCGTGGTCACCGCGGTGCTGGTGGTGAGCTTCGGGCGGCTCGGCGACATGTACGGGCGGGCCAGGATGTACAACCTGGGCTTCGCGGTCTTCACGTTCTCCTCGATCATGCTGGCCATCACCTGGTTCGACGGTGACGCGGCCGCGCTGTGGCTGATCGGCTGGCGGATCGTGCAGGGCGTCGGCGGCGCCTTCCTGATGGCCAACTCGTCGGCGATCCTGGCCGACGCCTTCCCGTCCAACCAGCGCGGGCTGGCGCTGGGCATGAACGGCGTCGCGGCCATCGCGGGCTCGTTCCTCGGCCTGGTCATCGGCGGCGTGCTGGCGCCGATCGACTGGAACCTGATCTTCCTGGTGTCGGTCCCGATCGGGGTCATCGGCACGATCTGGGCGTACCTGAAGCTGCACGACACCGGCATCCGCCAGCACGCGCGGATGGACTGGTGGGGCAACATCACCTTCGCCGTCGGCCTGATCGCGGTGCTGGTCGGCATCACCTACGGCATCCAGCCCTACGGCTCCTCGCCGACCGGCTGGGGCAGCCCGATGGTGCTGTCCTGCCTGATCGGCGGCATCGCGGTGCTGATCGCGTTCATCGTGATCGAGACCAAGGTGGACAACCCGCTGTTCCGCCTCTCGCTGTTCCGGATCCGGGCGTTCAGCTGGGGCAACCTGGCGAACCTGACCGCCTCGCTCGGCCGCGGCGGGCTGCAGTTCATCCTGATCATCTGGCTGCAGGGCATCTGGCTGCCGCAGCACGGCTACACCTTCGAGCAGACGCCGCTGTGGGCGGGCATCTACATGTTGCCCATGACGGTCGGCTTCCTGGTCTCCGCGCCGACCTCGGGCATCCTGTCCGACCGGATCGGCAGCCGGCTGCTGGCCTCGGGCGGCCTGGTGCTGACGGCGATCACCTTCGTGCTGCTGATCATCCTGCCGGTGAACTTCAACTACTGGTCGTTCGCCGCGATCCTGCTGATCAACGGCATCGGCATGGGCATGTTCTCCTCGCCCAACCGCGCCGAGGTGATGAACAGCCTGCCGGCGGACGCGCGCGGCTCCGGCTCCGGCATGATGACCACCTTCCAGAACGCGGCCATGGTGCTCTCGATCGGCTTCTTCTTCAGCCTGATCATCGCGGGCCTGTCGAACAACCTGCCGGCGGCGATGAGCGCGGGCCTGACCGCCCACGGCGTCCAGCCCGGCGCGGCCGACCAGATCGCGCACCTGCCCGCGGTCGCCGTGCTCTTCGCGGCGTTCCTCGGCTACAACCCGATCCAGCAGCTGCTGGGCGGCCAGCTCGCCACCCTGCCCCCGGACCAGGCCTCGTTCCTGACCGGCCGCAGCTTCTTCCCGAACCTGATCTCCGGCCCGTTCCAGGACGGCCTCGCGGTGGCGTTCGGCTTCGCGATCGTGGTGTGCCTGATCGGCGCCGTCGCTTCGCTGCTCACGAAGAGCAAGAAGTCGGTGTCGTCGGAGTCGGTGGGTGAGGAACTGGCCGCGGTGGCCGGTGAGTCCGGTGGCGGGCCGAGCGAGCTGGTGGCTCCTTCCAGCGAACGCTGACTCGGCCGGTAACAACACGCGAAACCGCCCCGGGACACCTCGTCCCGGGGCGGTTTTTGTTGCCGTGGAAGGGTTTTACCAGCCGAACGAAGCCCGCTCGATCTTCACCGGATGCTTGGGCGCCCCGTCCAGCGGCCCGTTCGGGTCGGTCGGGATGATGCCGTCCGCGACCATCCGGTCCAGCGCCGACATCCCGCTCACCACGGTCCCCAGCACCGAGTACTGCGCCGGGATGTGCGCGAAGGAATGCACGATGAAGAACTCCGACCCGTTGGTCCCCGGCCCCTGGTTCCCCATGGCCACGGTGCCGCGCGGGTACGTTTCCGCACCGGTGACCTCGTCCGGGAACTTGTAGCCGGGGCCGCCCTTCTCCACCTCGTAGATGTCGCCGCACTGGAGCACGCCCAGCCGCGAAGAGTTGGACAGGCGCCAGCACTGCGAACGGTCGTAGAAGTGCTGCAGGACCAGGCTGGCCATGTTCGCCACCGCGCACGGGGCCGCGCCGCCGCTGTTCAGGCGCATGGTGACCGGGCCGTAGTTGAAGCGGAAGGTGACGTCGATGGTCCCGCGCGTCAAGGCGAACGGGAGCGGCCGGACCACCGGGCGGGCGGCCGGGTTGTCCGGCGTCGGCGTGAAGGTGCACCGGACCACGGGCGGTGCGGGAGCGGCAGAGGCCGGGGCGGCGAACAGCGCTACCCCGGCCACGACCGAAAGAATGAGAGCAACCCAGCGCGACTTCATAGCCCCGCAAGGTAGCGAACGGGGAACTACTTACGCCAGGCCGTGCGGCGCTTGCGGATGTCGAGCACCAGCAGGAACGCCAGGAAGATCGCCAGGCCGACGAGCCACACGTTCTCGGTGTTGTTCTCGTGGTTGCCCTTGAGCATGAGCAGCAGCACGACCACGCTGACCCAGCCGGCGACGCGGGTGGCCTTCGGGAACGAGCCGTGCCAGCCCCACTCGGCCGAGGGCTCGTCGCGGGGGTCCACTTCGGGCCGCTTCTCGATCGCCTTGCCTGCCACGATCACTCCTCCTGACCCGCTGGACCTCGTACCCCCGAATGATCCCACACCGCCGGGTGCTCCGCGGACACGGCCCGCGCCACCGCGGGCGATAATGAGCGGCGATGACTACCTCGCGAAGCGTCCTCGTGCTCGGCTCGACCGGGTCCGTCGGGGCCCAGGCCCTCGACGTCGCCGCCCGTAACCCGCACCTGTTCACCGTGGCCGGGATCGCCGCCGGCGGGTCCGACCCGCAGGCGCTGGCCGCCCAGGCGCTGGCCCACGGCGTGGCCGCCGTCGCCGTGAGCAGGCCCACGGCGGTGGAGGACCTGCAGCTCGCGCTGTATGCCGAGGCCCAGCGCCGCGGCTACTCGAAGGGCGAGTTCCGCATCCCGCGCATCTTCGCGGGCGCCGACGCCGTGACCGAACTCATCGACGCGGTGAACGTCGACGTCGTCCTGAACGCCCTGCCCGGCTCCCAGGGCCTCGAGCCGACGCTGAAGGCACTGGCCACCGGGTCCACGCTCGCCTTGGCCAACAAGGAGTCGCTGATCGCGGGCGGGCCGCTCGTGCTCGCCGCCGCGAAGCCGGGGCAGCTCGTGCCCGTCGACTCCGAGCACTCCGCCATCGCGCAGGCGCTGCGCGCGGGCCGGGAAAACGAGGTGGCGCGGCTCGTGCTCACCGCGTCCGGCGGCCCGTTCCGCGGCCGGCAGCGCGCCGACCTCGCCGACGTCACCGTCGAGCAGGCGATGGCGCACCCGACCTGGTCGATGGGCCCGCTGATCACCATCAATTCCGCGACGCTGGTCAACAAGGGCCTGGAGCTGATCGAGGCCGCGCTGCTGTTCACCATCGAGCCCGCGCGCATCGACGTCACCGTGCACCCGCAGTCGATCGTCCACTCGATGGTGACCTTCACCGACGGCTCGACGATCGCCCAGGCCAGCCCGCCCGACATGCGGCTGCCCATCGCGCTCGCGCTGCACTGGCCCGAGCGCGTGCCCGGTGCCGCGGCCGCCTGCTCCTGGGACACGGCGGCGAGCTGGACGTTCGAGCCGCTCGACAACGAGGCGTTCCCGGCCGTCGAGCTGGCCCGCCACGTGGGCACCGAGGGCGGCTGCCTGCCGGCCGTCTACAACGCCGCGAACGAGGAGGCGGTGGCCGCCTTCCTGGCGCAGAACGCCGGTTTCACCTCGATTGTGGACACTGTTTCGCAGGTGGTGGAAGCCGCCGACGAGTGGCGTCGCGTGCCGCGTGACGTCGAAGATGTACTCGCCGCCGAGCGCTGGGCTCGCGCGCGTGCAGGGACAATGCTGGGTAAGGGGAAGTAGCGCGTGCTCGCCTACATCATCGGGGTGGTGCTGTTCGCGCTGGGGATCTGCATCTCCGTCGCACTGCACGAGGCCGGTCACATGCTGACCGCCAAGGCGTTCGGCATGAAGGTCCGGCGCTACTTCGTGGGCTTCGGGCCCACGGTCTTCTCCTTCCGCCGCGGCGAGACGGAGTACGGCCTGAAGTGGATCCCGCTCGGCGGGTTCTGCGACATCGCCGGCATGACGGCGCTGGACGAGGTGACGCCGGACGAGGCGCCGCGCGCGATGTGGCGGTTCAAGACCTGGAAGCGCACCGTGGTGATGTCCGCGGGCTCGATCACCCACTTCCTGCTCGCCTTCGTGGTGCTCTACCTGATGGGGATCACCATGGGCCTGCCCAACATCAACCCGGTCAGCGACCCGGTGGTCCAGTCGACCTCGTGCGCTCGGGCCGCCACCAACACCCAGCAGCTCACCGACACCAGCTGCCCGGCGGGCGCGCCCACCCCGGCGAAGACCGCGGGTGTGAAGGCCGGCGACAAGATCCTGTCGGTCGCGGGCAAGCCGACGCCGCAGTGGAGCGACGTGCTGGCCATCGTCCAGGCGTCCGGCGGCCCGACCCCGATCACCGTGCAGCGCGGCAACCAGACGCTCAACCTGACCGTCGACATCCCGCGGGTGCAGCGGCTGACCACCGACGGGACCGTGCGCCAGGTCGGCATGATGGGCGCGTCCACGCAGACGCCGCCGCAGTACCTGCACTACAACGGCGTCACCGCGATCGGCGCCACGTTCTCCTTCACCGGGGAGATGTTCAGCCAGACCGCGCAGCGCCTGGTCCAGTTCCCCGAGCGGATCCCGGCCGTGGTCAGCGCGATCTTCGGCGGCGAGCGCGACCCGAACACCCCGGTCAGCGTCGTCGGCGCGAGCCGGATCGGCGGCGAGGCCGTGCAGAACGGGCTGTGGCAGCTGTTCTTCTTCCTGCTGGTCAGCTTCAACTTCTTCATCGGCGTGTTCAACCTGCTGCCGCTGCTGCCGCTGGACGGCGGGCACATCGCCATCGCCTGGTACGAGCGGGTGCGCGACTGGCTCCGCGGGCTCCGCGGCAAGGCGGCGGGCGGGCCGGTGGACTACACCAGGCTGTCCGCAGTCACGATGGTGATCGTCGTGCTCGGCGGTGGCATCACGCTACTGACGGTGACAGCGGACATCGTCAACCCGATCCGCTTGCAGTAGCGGGCCGTACCGGCCGGGGCACGACCCGGCCGGTGCCGCCCGGACAGGGCGTAATACTGCTCACCGTGACGGCTGACTTCGTTGAATGTCGTCCGGTCGGTGTAGGTACGCTGGGGTCGTGACCGTCGCGCTAGGTATGCCCGCTCTGCCGCCCCCCGTCCTCGCCGAGCGCCGCAAGACCCGCCAGCTCAAGGTGGGTTCGGTCGGCGTCGGCAGTGAGTCCCCCATCTCCGTCCAGTCGATGACGACGACGCTGACCTCCGACGTCAACGCCACCCTCCAGCAGATCGCCGAGCTGACCGCGGCCGGCTGCGACATCGTCCGGGTCGCGTGCCCCTCGGCCGACGACGCCGAGGCCCTGCCCGCGATCGCGAAGAAGTCGCAGATCCCGGTGATCGCCGACATCCACTTCCAGCCCAAGTACGTGTTCGCCGCGATCGAGGCCGGCTGCGCCGCCGTGCGCGTGAACCCGGGCAACATCCGCAAGTTCGACGACCAGGTCAAGGAGATCGCGCAGGCCGCGAAGGACCACGGCACGCCGATCCGGATCGGCGTCAACGCCGGCTCGCTCGACAAGCGGCTCCTGGAGAAGTACGGCAAGGCGACGCCCGAGGCGCTGGCCGAGTCGGCGCTGTGGGAGGCCTCGCTGTTCGCCGAGCACGACTTCCACGACATCAAGATCTCGGTCAAGCACAACGACCCGGTGGTCATGGTGCGCGCGTACGAGCTGCTGGCCGAGCAGTGCGACTACCCGCTGCACCTGGGCGTCACCGAGGCCGGGCCCGCGTTCCAGGGCACGATCAAGTCGGCCGTCGCGTTCGGCGCGCTGCTGCGCCAGGGCATCGGCGACACCATCCGCGTGTCGCTGTCCGCCCCGCCGGTCGAAGAGGTCAAGGTCGGCATCCAGATCCTGCAGTCGATGAACCTCAAGGAGCGCAAGCTCGAGATCGTCTCCTGCCCGTCCTGCGGGCGGGCGCAGGTGGACGTCTACACGCTCGCCGAGCAGGTCACCGCCGGGCTCGAGGGCATGGAGATCCCGCTGCGCGTCGCCGTGATGGGCTGCGTCGTGAACGGCCCGGGCGAGGCCCGCGAGGCCGACCTCGGCGTCGCCTCCGGCAACGGCAAGGGGCAGATCTTCGTCAAGGGCGAGGTCATCAAGACCGTGCCCGAGCACGCGATCGTGGAGACGCTGATCGAAGAGGCCATGCGCATCGCCGAAGCGGCGGGCGAGGGCATCGGCGAAGGCGCTCCGAGCGTCACCGTCGGCTGATCCGCTCTTAAGGCCGTCAAGGCCTCCTTACCCGCGTACAACGCAGGCAAGGAGGCCTTGACGGCATTTGCCAGGTCAGCCCTGCAAGTGGTGCTGCGCGGCGTCCTTGATCTGGATCCGGACGTTCTCCAGCGCCGCGGCCACGTCGTCGATCTGCTGCGACGCCAGCTGGATCGAGCCCTGGATGGCGGTGGCCGTCGAGGTCTCGCCGAGCAGGCCGAGCACCTGGGACTGCAGGTCCGCGAGCTCGCTCTTCGTCGCGAGGGCGATGCCGGTGGGCACCTGGTCGGCCAGCTGCTCGAGCTGCTGCGCCTGCTCCTGGATGGTCATCACGAACTCCGCTTCGTTTCCGGGTGGGGACCCCGCCTCCGTGGTAGCAGAAACCCGGCCCTCGCGGCTTACGCTGGTCAGGTGAGTCACAGCTGGGCGTCGCACGCGCCGCACCCGTTGGTGCGGCCGTTGGTCACGCGCTACATCGGCTACGCGCAGGAGAACGTGACCCTCTCCGTCCACCGTGGACTGCCGTCGCGGCACGTCACGCTCATCATCAGCCTGGAGCAGCCGGTCCGGTTCGCCGGAGAGCCGGGGGAGGGCGCGCTGCAGGGGCTCGTCGGCGGCCTGCACACCGCGCCCGCGCTGATCACGCAGGACCGGGTGCAGCGCGGCCTGCACCTGGAGCTGGACCCGTTCGGCGTGCGGACGCTGCTGGGCGTCACGGCCGCCGAGCTGAGCGGCCAGATCGTCGACCTCGCCGATTTCGGCGGTGACCTCGCTTCGCTGCCCGCGCGGCTGGCGGAGGCGCCGGACTGGCCCTCGTGCTTCGCGATCCTCGACAACGTGCTCGCCGCGCGCGCCGTGGAGCCTGCTTCGCCCCCGCCGGAACTGGGGGAGGCCTGGCGGCTGATGCGGCGCAGCGGCGGCCGGGCGCGCGTCGCCGATCTGGCCGGGGAGGTCGGCTGGAGCCGCCGGCACTTCGGGGAGCTGTTCCGCGCGGAGACCGGGCTGGCGCCGAAACAGGCGTCTCGTGTGCTGCGGTTCGAACGCGCCGGGCAACTGCTGCGCGGCGGCCTCCGGGACCTGGCGGACGTCGCCGTCGAAGCGGGTTTTTACGACCAGGCGCACTTTTCCAACGAATGGCGCTCGCTGGCCGGCTGTTCACCGCGGACGTGGATCGCCGAGGAGCTGCCGTTCCTGGGCCTGACGGAAGAGCCTGCTTACTGAAGCGGCCGTCGCGGCGAAGGCGGTGTGGCGCGGGAGAAGCAGCTCCGGCAGTCCTGTGCGCGGTCGCGTGCTTCGCCCAGCTCGTCCGACAGCTCGTCGCGGAAGGCGCACCGGGCCGGGATCATGGACCTCGCCTGCGAGCATTCGGGCTCGAGCAGGCCGCTGTCCGGGTCGGCCAGCTGCTCGCGGCGGTACCGGTGGTTGCGGGTGTCGCGCGCCCAGAAGTGGATGGCGTACAACGCGTGCTCGACCTCGGCCGGGGGCAGTTCGCCCGTGACCCATCCCGTCATGCCTCGCCGATCACCCATCATACTGCGCCGTTCATCGCCAATCCGACTACAGCTACGGCGGAAACCGGTCCTTACCAGCAGATCGGCTGCAGACCGTATCCGCCTACTTCCGGTCGGATTGGCGATTTCTTGACCGCCCACCGTGGCACGTTCCGGTCAACTGGTCAAGACAAGCTGACCAGTGGATACTGGCCGGATGGTGGATCGCACAAGCGGGATGCCCGCGTTCCGGCAGGTAGCGGCTGCCCTGCGCGCGAAAATCGCCGGTGGCCACTACGCGCCGGGCGACCGGTTGCCGAGTGAGCGGGAACTCGTCGAGGCATACGACGCTTCGCGGCCCACCGTCCGGGCCGCGGTGGAAATGCTTCGCACGGAAGGACTTGTGACGGCGGAGCACGGTCGCGGCGTGTTCGTGCGGCCGTCGGCGAGCATCCAGCGCATCGCCCGATCCCGGCTGTCCCGCGAGGCGCGCGAACAGGACCGCGGCGCCTTCCTGGCCGACGCCGAGGCCCGCGGCTTCACCCCGTCGACGTCCACGGAGATCCGCTTCGAGCAGGCCGACGCCCGCGCCGCGCTGCACCTCGCGATCGACGAGGGCGCCGAGCTCACCGTGCGGGACCGGGTGATGCGCGCCGACGGGCTGGTGGTCCAGCTCGCGGTGTCACGCCTGCCGCGGGCGTTGACGCGCGGCACCGCGATCGAAGACGTCGACACCGGCCCGGGCGGCACGTACGCCCGGCTGGAGGAGCGGGACCACCGGATCGGCTCGTTCGCCGAGCACGTCGGCGCGCGGATGCCCGCGCCGGACGAGGCGTCGCTGCTGCAACTCGCCGACGGCGTCCCGGTCATCACCGTGACCCGCGTGGCCTACGGCACCGACGGGACGCCGTTGGAGATGAACGAGATGGTGCTCGCGGCCGACCGCTACGAGCTGTCGTACGAGTGGCCCGCGGACTGACCGCGGCTCCCGTTCTTCCAAGACCGGGGCACCGGCCGCGGGCGAGACTCATCGGCATGACACCTCAACCGACAGTCTGGCCCGCCTTCCGCTACAACGACGCCCCCGCCGCGGTCCGCTTCCTCGTTGATGTCCTGGGCTTCCAGGAGACGCTCGTGGTGCCCGGCACCCCGGAGCGCGAGATCGTGCACGCGGAGCTGACCTGGCCCGAAGGCGGCGGCGTGATGCTCGGCAGCACCGGCGGCCCTTGTGACGGCGTCCACGACGCGATGCGCCCCGGCGGTGGCGCCGCGTACGTCGTCTCCGACCACGTTGACGAGATCTACGCGCGGGTGAAGGACTCCGGCGTCACGATCACCGAAGAACTGACCGACACCGACTACGGCTCCCACGGCTTCAGCCTCCGCGACTCGGAGGGCAACTCCTGGAGCGTCGGCACGTACCGGGGCGCCTAACCCTCGGGGTAGAAGAGGAACAGCGTGCAGCCGGTGGTGGTCTGCGGGACGTGCCAGGAGCCGGCCGGGGCGTGCAGGAACGACCCGGCCGGGTAGTCGCGGGCGCCGTCGTTGAAGGTCCCGGAGACCACGAACACCTCTTCGGGGCCGGGCTCGTGGACGTCGTCGCGCGGCCAGGAGGTGCCGGGGTCCATCTCGAGCACGTGGGCCGTCGCGCCGGCCTTGCCGGTCCACAGTGGACGGAGGCGGATGCCGGGGAACAGCTCGTGCACCGGGGCGTCTGCCGAGTGGGCCGATTCGTAGCCCTCTTGGGCGAGGATCGCGGGGTTCATGCCCTCGACGGTGCCGGTCCGGCGGCGAGGCGGACAGTGTCAGGAAAGACGTCATCGGGTACTTTCTTGCCATGCACCGAGTGGTGGGACTGGTCAACCCGGTGCAGTCGACGTTCGAGCTCGGCTGCGCCGCGGAGGTGTTCGGCACCGAGCGGGCCGGGGTGCCGCAGCACTACGAGTTCCTGGTCTGCACGGAGACGCCGGGGCCGGTGCCGACGACGGCGGGGTACTCGATGGCCGTCAGCGACGGGCTCTCGTTGCTGGCCTCGGCGGACACCGTGCTGATCCCCGGCTGGCTGTCGGTGGACGAACCGCTCTCGCCCCGGGTGTCGCGCGCGCTGATCCGCGCCCACCGCCGCGGCGCCCGGCTGGTCACGATCTGCTCCGGCGTGTTCGCCCTCGCGCGCACCGGCCTGCTCGACGGCCGCACGGCCACCACGCACTGGTCGCGCACCGCCAAGCTGCAGCGGGATTTCCCGCGGATCCGCGTCGAGCCGGACGTGCTGTACGTGGACCACGGCGACGTCGCCACCAGCGCCGGCGCGGGCGCCGGCATCGACCTCTGCCTGCACCTCGTGCGGCGCGACCACGGCGACGCCCACGCGACGCTGCTCGCGCGCCACATGGTGATGCCGCCGAGCCGCGAGGGCGGCCAGACGCAGTACGCACCCGCCGTGCCACCCGCCGACACCCTCGACGGCCTCCTCGACTGGGCCACCGCCCGCCTCGCCTCACCACTGACGGTCGACGACCTGGCCGGGTTTCTGAACGTTTCGCCGCGCACCTTGGCCCGCCGCTTCGCCGACCGCTTCGGCACCAGCCCCGGCCAGTGGCTGCTGGCCCGGCGGGTCACCGCCGCCCGCACTCTGCTCGAGGAGACGGACCTGCCGGTGGAGGCCATCGCGAGCCGGGTCGGCCTGACTTCGGCGGTCAACCTCCGCCGCCGCTTTCGCAACGCCCTCGGCACTACGCCTGCCGCTTACCGGCGGGCTTTCCGGACCCCATAACCGCTCGTGAGTGTTTATGACGGTTCTAACCGTCATAAACACTCACGAGCTCTGCACCGGCCGCTCGAACGTCACCAGCAACCCGTCCACCCCGCCGGGCCCGACCCGGCCCTTCACCTCCGCCGAGGTGATCTGCTTGAGCTGCCAGCCCTGCGCGGCGTGCTCGTTCAGGAGCTTTTCGAGCTTGTCGCCGGACATTTTGCCGCCGATCATCTTCTCGCGGACTTCCACGACCTTGTACGTGTAGCGCTGCATGGGCCCGATTGTGCCCGCTGCCGCTCGTTCATCTGAGCGTGTCGGCGGGCTCGCGTTCCGTTCACCCGGTTCATCTGGCACTCTGGACGATGTGTTGCGGCTTGCAGGTGCACGGCTGCTCGATGATCGGGATTACCCCGCGGTGCGCGCTGCGCTCGCCGCCGACCCGGTGGGCAGCTGCATGGTCAGCGCCCGGGTCGAGGCTTCCGGTCTCGACCCGTGGCGCCTCGGTGGCGAGCTCTGGGCCGCCGACAACCGCCCGGCGCGGACCGGGCGGCTCCAAGGGCTGTGCTTCGCCGGTCCGAACCTGATTCCGTTGCGCGGCAACGCGTCCGCGCTGCGGTCGTTCGCCGACCGGGCGCTGCGGCGCCAGCGCACCTGCTCCTCCCTGGTCGGCCCGTCCGAGCAGGTGCTCGGGCTGTGGGAGGAGCTGTCCGACGAGTGGGGCCCGGCCCGCGAGATCCGCGGCGACCAGCCGCTGATGGCTCTCGACGGCTCCCCGCTGGTGCCCGCCGACCCCCGGGTCCGCGCGGTGCGCCCCGACGAGCTCGACCGGTACCTGCCCGCGGCCGTCGCGATGTTCATCGAGGAGGTCGGCGTCGACCCGCGCAGCGGCGACGGCGGCGCCAGCTACCGCGCCCGGGTCAGCGAGCTGATCTCCACCGGCCGCGCGTTCGCCCGGTTCGAGGACGGCGAGGTCGTGTTCAAGGCCGAGATCGGCGCCATGTCCGCGAGCGTCGGCCAGATCCAGGGCGTCTGGGTGCACCCGGACCGCCGCAGCGAGGGGCTCGGCACGGCCGGCACCGCCGCGGTCGTCAACCGGCTGGTCCACGGGCTGGGCCGCACCGCGAGCCTGTACGTGAACGGCTACAACGGGCCCGCCCTCGCGGCCTACCGCCGGGTCGGGTTCCAGCAGGTCGGGCAGTACGCGACCGTGCTTTTCTGAGCGGTACGGGCCACTCTTCCGGGTCGGCGTTGCAACCGGCGAGCCGCCGTCTCCGGCTGGTTCGATCGGTCCCATGGCTTCTGGTCGACGTCATGCGGCTCTGGCCGCCGTGCTGGTGACCGTGCTCCCGCTGGCCGGCTGCGGCCTGTTCGGCTCGGACGGGCCGCAGGAGGCGCTCGGCGCGTTCCTGACCGCCGTCACCTCGGGTGACATCGCCGGCGCGGCCGCCCGCACGGACTCGCCGGCCGCCGCGAAGACCTTGCTCACGCAGGTCCGCACCGCGCTGCACCCGGATTCCGTCGAGGCGCTGGACGAGACCGTGAAGCAGTCCGGCGACACCGCCACTGGCGGCTACCGGCTCACCTGGCACCTGCCGCGCGGGCGCACCTGGTCCTACACCGCCGACGCGCAGCTGCGCTCGGCCGAGGACGGCTGGCAGGTGCACTGGCAGCCGACCGTCGTGCACCCGCAGCTGGCCGAGCAGCAGAGCATCGCGATGGTCGCCGCCCCCGCCCAGCCCGCGCCGATGTTCGACCGCGACGGCCTCCCGCTGCTGACCCCGCAGACCGTGGTCGGCGTGGTCGTCGACCCGGCCCGCGCCGGGGACGCCACCACGGTCGCGCGCACGCTGGGCAAGGCGCTGCACCGGTTCGAGCCGACGGTGACCGGGACCTCGGTGCTCGACGGCATCAAGGCCACCAAGCCCGGCGGCGCGTACTCCGTGCTGTCCCTGCGCGCGGCCGACTACCAGCAGGTCAAATCCGTGATCCACGATCTGCCCGGGGTCCGGTTCACCAGCCAGGAGCGGCTGCTGCCGCCCGACCGCGACACCGGCCGCCAGGTGCTGCCCGCGTTGCGCTCGCTGGTGGAGCAGCAGGCAGCGAGCGCGGCGGGTTGGCGGATCGTCACGCTCGACGTCACCGGCAGCGAGGCGAGCGAGCTGTACGCGGTCCAGCCCAAGGACCTGCCCACGGTGACGAGCACGCTCAGCACCCACGTCCAGACGGCCGCGGAGAAGGCGCTGTCCACGGTGCCGAACGCCGCCGCGCTGGTCGCCCTCCAGCCGTCGACCGGGGAGCTGCTCGCCGTCGCGCAGAACGAGCCCGCGGACGAGCAGGGGCCGCTCGCGCTCACCGGCCGGTTCCCGCCCGGGTCGACGTTCAAGATCATCACCGCCGCGGCCGCGCTGTCGGCCGGGAAGGTCACCGCCGCCTCGCCCGTCGCCTGCCCCGGCACGGTGACGTTCTCCGGCCGCGTGGTGCCGAACGAGGGCCGCTTCGACCTCGGCACCGTGCCGCTTTCGACGGCGTTCGCGCGCTCCTGCAACACCACGTTCGCGCAGCTTTCGGCCGACCTCTCGCCGACGGCGCTGACCGACGCGGGGCACTCGCTGGGCATCGGCGCCGACTACTCCGTGCCCGGCCTGACCACGGTCACCGGCTCGGTGCCGAAGGCCGATTCGGTGGTGCAGCGCGCGGAAAACGGCTTCGGCCAGGGCACGGTGGTCACCAGCCCGTTCGGGATGGCGCTGGCCGCGGCGGCCGTCCAGGCCGGGAAGGTGCCGGTGCCGACGCTGGTGCGCGGCCAGCCGTCGAAGGCCACCGACGTCGGCCCGCCGCTGCGGCCGGACGTGCTGGACGCGTTGCGCTCGATGATGCGCGACGTGGTCACCGACGGCACCGCCACCGGCCTGCGCGACCGGCCTGACGTCCGCGGCAAGACCGGCACCGCGCAGTTCGGCGACGGCACGCATTCGCACGGCTGGTTCGTCGGCTACCAGGGCGACCTGGCGTTCGCCGTGCTGCTCACCGACGCGGGCTCGTCGAAACCCGCGGTCGAAGCGGCGGACCGGTTCCTCGCCGACGTCGCCGGGAAGTGACGTCGTAGGCTGGTCGCATGTCCGTTCGTGCCCCCTTGAAGCCCGGCGTCCAGACGCCGCGCCGCGCCGTCCCCGCCGACATCGCCCGCCCCGAGTACGTGGACCGGCCGGCGCCGAAACGGGACACCGGCAACGGGGTCCGCACGCCCGAGGTCATCGAGGCCATGCGCGTCGCGTCGAAGATCGCCGCGCAGGCGCTTGAGGAGGGCGGCAAGGCCGTCAAGCCCGGCGCCACCACCGAGGACATCGACAAGGTGGTGCACGAGTTCCTGCTCGACCACCACGCCTACCCCTCGACGCTCGGCTACCGCTCGTTCCCGAAGTCGTGCTGCACCTCGCTGAACGAGGTCATCTGCCACGGCATCCCGGACTCGACCGTGATCGAGGACGGCGACATCTGCAACATCGACGTCACCGCCTTCATCGGCGGCGTGCACGGCGACACCAACGCGACCTTCCTCGCGGGCGACGTCTCCGAGGAGGCGCGGCTGCTGGTCGAGCGCACCCGCGAGGCGACGGCGCGCGCGATCAAGGCAGTGCGCCCCGGCCGCCAGCTGAACGTGATCGGCCGCGTGATCGAGGCGTACGCGAAGCGCTTCGGCTACGGCGTGGTCCGCGACTTCACCGGCCACGGCGTCGGCCCGGCCTTCCACACCGCGCCGACGGTGCTGCACTACGAGGAGCCCTCGGTGCACACGATGATCGAGGAGGGCATGACCTTCACGATCGAGCCGATGATCACCCTCGGCACCATCGACTACGACATCTGGCCCGACAACTGGACCGTCACCACGAAGGACAAGAAGTGGACCGCCCAGTTCGAGCACACCCTCGTGGTGACGGCGGACGGCGCGGAAATCCTCACCCTGCCGTAGCCCCCTCGTGAGTGTTTATGACGGTTCTAACCGTCATAAACACTCACGAGTAGTTCAGTGGATTCCGGCGGTGCGGGCCATGTCGCGGACCTGGCCGCTGCTGGCGGCGTCGCGGGCGGCGGGCGCGTGGCCGGTGCTCGAGCCCACGCCCAGCGCCTTCGCGATCAGCGACGCTTCGGCCTCCATCCCCGCGCGCAGCGGGTGGTAGGCGGCCGCGACCAGCAGGTTGGTCGACTGCCCGTTGACCCAGGCCGCGTCGCCGGCGCAGGCGTCGTGGCCGAGGCTGGGGCCGTAGGTATCGACGTAACGGGCGCCCTGATTCCGTGCCGCGGTGGCGATCGCGTTGTTCAGCTGGCGCTCGACGCTGTCGGCCCAGCCGTAGTCGCCGTCGGCGAAGGGGAGCACGCTGGGGCAGTAGCCGCTCGGCGGCGCCAGCCGCGGGTAGCCGACCATCACGATCGTCGCGGCGGGGGAGTGTTCCCGCACCCCGCGGACGACGCCCTCCAGGTTCTGCTCGGTGTTCTTCAGCGCGGCCGCGACGGTGTCGACGCCGTTGACGGTGAAGTGGTCGCGGCAGGGCGAGCCGGTCGGGTCGCTCGCGCGCAGGGTCGGGCAGGTGCCGACGAGGCTGCCGAAGACGCTGTAGTCGTTGCCGCCGATCCCGACGGTCACCAGATCCGTGTCCAGCGACAGCGAGTCGAACTGCCCGGGCTGCGTGGACAGCGGAATGCTCGGCGACGGCGTGACCTGCGAATGGGTCATGTTCGTGGTGTCGGCTGACGAGCAGCTGGCATCGGTGAACGCGCCGGCGGTGTCGTAGAGCCCGAGCCGCGTGGCCAGCCAGGACGGGTAGTTGTTGTTGGAGCGGAAGCACCAGCTCGCCTGCTGCCAGGGAATGAGCGGCCCCGCGGTGTACGAGTCGCCGAGCGCGACGTACTTGTGGAACGACGGCGCCGCGGACGCGCTGGTCGCCCCGGCGACCAGGCCCACGATCACGAGCAGGACAGCGAGTGGTGAACGGCGCACGGTCTCTCCCTCGGGACGGGGTGTTCCCCGCACTCTCGCATGATCCGGACCGGATGTGAGAGTCTTTCACGTTCAAGTGTCCTGCACGCGGGTGACGAGGAAGGTCGCGTTTCGCGAGGATTCCGGACGGCCGGGGGTGGGATTGCCCGGATTCCGGGCTTGGCGCGGTTGCTGCCGTGCGCCGGTCCGGGCATGTTGGCCATGGCTGGTCGCCGGGTCGGCCCGGGTTGGTTACTGGGTCTGCCTGCGAGGACTGGTCACCGGATCGGCCAGAACTGGGCGGCGGGTCGGCCGGCCAACGCCGATCGCGGTAGGCCGATCAAGTCGGCCAGGGCTGGGCCGTCGGACAGCCAGCCAGAGCTGGGTCGCCGGGTAGGTCAGTCTCCTCGGTGAGGGTCGGTCGCCGGGTTCGGCCAGCCAGAGTTGGGCGTCGGTCAGGTTGGCCGGGGCCGGGCACAGGGTTGGCCAGCCAGGGGGTGGCCGATCAGGGTCGGTCGGAGCCGGTCGCGGCTGAACCGAGCGGGTCGGGCAGGGCTGGTCGGTGGGTGAGCCGGGTTGGGTCGATCGGCTCTGCGGTCGGCGAATCAGGCAGATCAGTCGGCGAATCAGCTGGCAAAGTCAGGCAGCAAATCAGCCAGCCGCAGGCGCGTCCGTCCGGGCCAGCAGCTCGTCAAGGAAACCCGCGGCTTCCGCAGCCGCACGACCAGGGTCGCCGGCTTCGATGGCGTCGACCAGGCCGTCGTGTTTGATGTCCTCCGCGTGTTCCGGGTCGTCGGAGGTTGAGGCGACGCTGGCGGTGATGGCTTCCATCAGGCCGCGGTACAGCTCGAACAGCAGGCTGTTGTGTCCACATCGGACAACCTCGAGGTGGAACTCCGCGTCGTAGCGGATGAAGTCGTCGAGGCTGCCTTCGCCTTGTTCGGCGTCGCGGCGGTCCAGGAGGTCGCGGAGGGTGGCCAGGTCCTCGGTGGTGCGGGCGGTGGCGGCCAGGCGCGCGCCCTCGACCTCCAGCGTGCGGCGGACCTGGAGTACCTCGCGCAGCTCGGTCCCGCACAGCCGCCGGATCGCGCCGGAGACTTCGCTCGTCGCGCGCACGTACGTGCCGTCGCCCTGGCGGACCTCGAGGATGCCGGTGTGCGCGAGCGCCCGCACGGCCTCCCGCACCGTGTTACGGCCGACGCCGAGTTCCGCGGTCAGCGCCGCCTCGGTCGGGATGCGCTGCCCGAGCGGCCATTCCCCGCGGGTAACCGCGTCCCGGATCTGGTCGATGACCTGGTCGACCAAGCCGGCGCGGCGTGTGGTGGCCAAAGGCACAGGTTTATCCCCTCATCCAATCATCCTACGTATGCGATAGTAGCCGACGTGTCCGTCGATTCCAGGGAACCTGCCCCACGCCCCGCCGCCTCGTACTCCGACCGCCTCGAACTCGAACTCGAGGGCACCCTGGAACAGGAGGCCGGCGGCCGTCGTCCCGGGGTGATCGCCGGCGGTGTCCTGCTCGCCATCGCCGTGGTGCTCACGGCCATGAACCTGCGGCCCGCCATCACCAGCGTCGGCCCGCTGCTCGCGGAGATGCGGGCCGACCTGGGCGCGTCCGCGCTGTGGGCGAGCCTGCTGACCACGCTGCCCGGCCTCTGCTTCGCGGGCGCCGGCCTCGCCGCGCCGCTGCTCTCCCGCCGGTTCGGCATCGGCGCGGCCATCTCGTTCGCGCTCGCGGTGCTCACCGTGGGCCTCGTGCTGCGCGTGGTCGACGGCCCGCTGGTGGTGCTCGGCGGCACGCTCGTCGCGACGGCCGGGATCGCCCTGGTCAACGTCCTCATCCCGGTGGTCATCAAGGACTCCTTCCCGGCCCGCGTCGGCATGATGACCGGCGTCTACACCGCGGCGCTGCAGGGCGGCGGCGCGCTCGGCTCGTCGGTCAGCCCGCCGATGGAGGGCGTGCTGGGCGGCTGGCGCCCGGCGCTGGGCGGCTGGGCCGTGCTGGCCGCCATCGCGCTGGTGGCGTGGCTGCTCGCCTCGCGCGGCACCGGCCGGGCCGCTCGTGCCACAGGTGAAGGCGGGGCCGGGCGTTCGCTGATGCGCAACCGGCTGGCCTGGATCGTCACGATTTTCTTCGGGCTACAGGCTTTCATCGCGTACGTCGTGATGGGCTGGCTGCCGCAGGTCTTCATCGACGCGGGGGTGTCCAAGGGCGACGCCGGGCTGCTGCTCGGCCTGATGTCCGTGATCGCCGTGCCGATCAGCCTGGTGATCCCGCCGATCGCCGCGCGCCAGGGCAGCCAGAGCCTGTGGATCCTCGGCATGGGCCTGTGCGGTTTCGCCGGCATGTTCGGCCTGCTGTTCGCGCCCGCCGCGTCGCCGCTGCTGTGGAGCATCCTGATCGGCATCGGGATGAGCGTGTTCTCCTTGGCCTTGACCGTGATCGCGCTGCGTGCGCGTACGGGCGCCGAGACCGCGCGGCTTTCGGGTATGGCTCAGGGGTTCGGGTACTTGCTGGCGGCGGTGGGGCCGTTTGTGTTCGGGCTGCTGCACGACGCGACCGGCGGGTGGACGGTGTCGTTGATCGTGCTGATCGTGGTGATGTGCGCGCAGATGGCCTTCGGTGTGCTCGCCGGACGCCGCCGCTTCGTCTGACTCGTGAGTGTCTATGCCGGTTAGAACCGTCATAGACACTCACGAGGGGCGTCAGTCGAGCGGCAGGTTCAGCAGCGCGTTTTCGATCAGCTCCGGCATCGCCGGGTGGATCCAGTACTGGCCGCGCGCCATGGCCCGCGCGTCGAGGCCGAAGCTCATCGCCTGGATCAGCGGCTGGATCACCGAAGACGCCTGCGGGCCGATGATGTGCGCGCCGAGCAGCTGCCCGGTGGCCGGGTCCGCGAGCAGCTTGGCGAAGCCGGTGGTGTCCTCCATCGCCCAGCCGTACGCGATGCCCGCGTAGTCCTGCTTGCCGACCACATAGGACACACCCTTGGCGCGCGCCTTCTGCTCGGTCAGCCCCACCGACGCCACCTGCGGCGCGGTGAACACCGCGTGCGGGACGAACCGGTGGTCGGCCTCGACGCGCTCGTCCGGGTGCAGCAGATTGTGCTGCACCACACGGGATTCGTGGTTCGCGACGTGCTTCAGCTCGTGCGGCGAGGACAGGTCGCCGAGCGCGTAGATGCCCTCCACCACGGTCTGCTGGTAGTCGTCCACCACCACGTGCCCACTGTCCATTGTGGTCACCCCGGTGGCGGCGACGTCGAGCCGGTCAGAGTTCGGCGTGCGGCCGGTGGCGACCAGGATCAGGTCGGCCTCGACCGTTTCGGCGCCCTGCGGGCCTTCGAGGTCCAGCGCGACGCCCGACGCGGTCTTGCGCGCCCGCGTGGTCTTGCGGTCCAGCCGCACGTCGTAGCGCTCCGCGGCCAGCTCGGTGAACCGGGCGCTGACCTCTTCGTCCTCCGAGCGCAGCAGCGCGCCGGACCGGCCGACGATCGTCACCTCGACCCCGAAGGACGCGAAGACGTGCGCGAACTCGGCCGCGATGTAGCCGCCGCCGATGATCACGATGCGCCGCGGCAGCTCGTCGAGCCGCATCACGGTGTCGGAGGTGTGGTAGCCGGTCTCTTCGAGGCCCGGGACGTCCGGGATCACCGGGCGCCCGCCGGCGGCGAGCACAAAACGGTCGGCGGTCAGCACCTCGTCGGGCCGCCCGTCGGCGAAGCTGACGCGCAGCTCCTTCATGCCGGTGAAGCGGCCTTCGCCGGTGTAGACGTCGACGTTCTTGTTGTCCTCGTGGTGCTTCCGGTACTCCGCGCCGCCCGCGGCGATGGGGTCGATCCGGCCGAAGATGCGGTCCCGGACGTCCGGCCAGCGCACGCCCTTCAGCTCTTCGTCGACGCCGTAGCGCGAGCTGTGCGAAGGCGTCGCGGCGACGTCCGCGGCGTAGACAAACATCTTGGTCGGGATGCAGCCGACGTTCAGGCAGGTGCCGCCGAAGGTGCCCTTCTCCACGATCGCCGTCTTCCAGTCGGCGAACTGCGGGCCGAGGATCGAGTTCCCCGATCCGGTCCCGACGATCACCAGGTCGTAGTGCGGCACAGTCTTCCTCCGAAAGCCGGTCAGGCGGGTGTTCCCCACCCTAGCCAACCGGTTCGCCCGACCGGGTGTTCCCGCTGAGCCGCCCGTCACTGCCCGGTGGCGGTGAAGTGCATCCGGTCCGTCGGCGAGGTCCAGGCGCCGCCCCAGCTCCAGCCCACCGCGGCGAAGTCGCGCACCACTTCGCTGCCCGCGAGCGCCATGCCCGGCCGTACCCGCGAACGGTCGACATACGCCGACGCCAGCTCCGGCAGCACCAGATCGCCCTTGGTGTAGGGGTTGCAGAACGGGTTCACGTCCACGGCCAGCCCGTACGCGTGCGCGGACCAGTTCGCCTGCCCGCGCACCGGGCGGCAGACGAACGCGCTGGTGTCGTTGCCGTCGCCGGTGGGCGGCGCGTCCAGCTCGGCCGGCGCGGTCACGCGCATCTCCTCGATCGGGAAGCGGGCGGCGAAAAGCTGCGCGAAGACCTGTGTCATCGCCTGCGCGCCGGTGCGGTTCACCAGCAGCTCGCCGGTGTGCGCGCGGTTGTCGAAGCCCCAGAAGGACACCGTGACGTAGCGCAGGTCGGACGCTTGGACCGGGCAGGCGGGCTGCCAGGTGCTGCGGGCGAGGACGTCCGCGGGCACCGAGCTGATCTGGGCGGCGAACGTGTTCCCGGCCGGCGGCGGCAGGAAGTCGCGGGTCGGCAGGGACCGGTTCACCAGTTCGGGTGGGGTCGGCTCGATCTCGCCGAAGCCGTCCGGGCGGCGGGGGAGCGGGTGGGCACCCACCTGCCAGGTGACGGCCGGGGCGCTCGACGGCGCCGGAGATGTCGGAGATGCCGGGGTTATCACGCTTCGTGACGGCGGAACCGGGCTCGCCGACTGCGTGGCCGGGTTGTAAGTCGTACAACCGACCAGCAGGAACGCCATCAGCGCGCCTGCCGCCACCATCGCTGTCCGTCGCATGGACCCAGCTAAACAAACGCGCTCGGTGAGCACGCAGTCCACCCGTTCCAGTGACACCATTTCGGGCCTGCTCCGTTTAGGGTAACCGGGGTCGTCCGTTCACGCGCCGGAGTCGAACAGTCTCAGCCGGTTGACTCCCGAGCGCGCGGACCGAACCGCGCCGCTGTCCGATCGTGAAGGGGAACCCCATGCCCGCCAAGTATCGCCGTCCCCTGCTGCTCGTGGCGGGAGCGCTGCTCGTGACCGCGGCGGCGGTGCCGATCGCGGTCGGCTCGGCCTCGGCGCAGGACGAGCCCAGCGGCCCGTCCTCCGGCGCGCAGCCGCGGATCGTCGGCGGCGACGAGGCTTCGCTGTCCGACCACCCGTACGCGGTGTACCTCACCGATTCCGGCGGCAACCAGTACTGCGGCGCGGTGATCGTCAGCTCCTCGGCGGTCGCGACGGCGGCGCACTGCGCGAAGGCCATCGCGGCGTCCGACACCCGCGTGGTCGCGGGGCGCGAGGACAAGCGCACCGACGACGGCATCGTGCTCGCGGTGTCGAAGGTGTGGATCGACCCGGACTTCTCCGACCCGACCAAGGGCGACGACATCGCGGTGCTGACCGTGCGCGGCCAGCTGCCGTACCGCCCGGCGAAGGTCGCGGACTCGAGCGACCGCTCCTCGTACGACACCGGCACGCAGGCCACCGTGCTCGGCTGGGGCCGGCTGTCCGACGGCGGCGCGCGCTCCGACACCCTGCGCAGCGTGGTGGTCCCGGTGGTCAGCGACTCCGCGTGCAAGGCGGCCTACGACACGTACGACCCGGCGAGCATGGTCTGCGCGGGCTACCCGGACGGCGGCAAGGACGCCTGCCAGGGCGACTCCGGCGGCCCGCTGGTCGTCGGCGACACGCTGATCGGCGTCGTCTCCTTCGGCGACGGCTGCGCGAAGGCCGGCAAGCCGGGTGTGTACACGCGGGTGTCGGCGTTCTCGGACGAGATCGCGCAGCAGTCCCAGGGTCGCATCCTCGGCTGACGCTGGACTCTCCTGACTGAACTGGTATGCAGGGGTCGTGAGCACCCTGTTTTCCGCGGCCGGTCCCGACCTCACCGCCGCCCAGCTGTACGCCGTCCTCCGCCTGCGCTGCGACGTGTTCGTGGTCGAGCAGGAATGCGCGTACCCCGAGGTGGACGGCCGTGACCTGCTGCCCGGCACCCGGCATCTGTGGATCTCCGACAGCGACGACGGTGTGGACGCGTACCTGCGGGTCCTCGCCGAGCCCGGCGGCGTCGGCCGGATCGGGCGGGTGGTGACGGCGAAGTCCGCCCGCAGCCGTGGCCTCGCGGGCGAGCTGATGGCCGCCGCGCTCGACGGCGCTCCCGGCGAGTTCGTGCTGGACGCCCAGACGTACGCCCAAGGCCTGTACGCCCGCTTCGGTTTTGTGGCCGAGGGCGAGGAATTCCTCGACGACGGCATCCCGCACATCACCATGCGCCGCCCCGCAGAAGTCGGGTAGACCCCCCGGATTTCCTTGCGGCGAAAGGAAATCAGGCCGTGGCGCCGCGCGGGGCCGACGCCGTGATCACCTTCACCGCGCGGTCCAGGTCGGCCTCGGTGAGGTCGGCGCGGGCGGTCAGGCGCAGCCGCGAGATGCCGTCCGGCACCGACGGCGGGCGGAAGCAGCCGACGCGGATTCCGTGCTCCGCACAGGATTCCGCCCAGGCGACGGCGGCTTCGGCGGAAGGCGCCTGCACCGAGATCACCGCGGCGTCCGGCAGGCTCGCCCGCAGGCCCGCGGCCTTCAGCTGCATCGCGAGGTTCCCGGCGTTCTCCACGACCTTGCCCGGCAGGTCCGGCTCGGACTTCAGCACGCCCAGCGCCGAAAGCGCGGCCGCGGCGCTGGCCGGCGCGAGGGCGGTGTCGAAGATGAAGCTGCGAGCGGTGTCCACGAGGTGCTTGATCACCCGCCGCGGGCCGATGACGGCGCCGCCCTGGGCGCCGAGGGCCTTCGAAAGCGTCACGGTCGTCACGACGTCGGGGGCGCTGGACAGCCCGGCCGCGTGCACCGCGCCACGGCCGCCTTCGCCAAGGACGCCGAAGCCGTGCGCGTCGTCCACCAGCAGGGCCGCGTTGTTCTCGCGGCAGATCCCGGCGAGCTCACCGAGCGGGGCGAGGTCGCCGTCCACCGAGAAGACCGAGTCCGTGATGACCAGCGCTCGCGGCTTGCGGCGCGTGGAGAGTGCGTGCTGGATCGCCGACGGCGTGCTGTGCGCGACGGCCGCGACGTCGGCGCGCGAGAGCCGGCAGCCTTCGATCAGCGACGCGTGGATGTACTTGTCCGTGACGATCGCGGACTCGGCGCCGGACAGCGCCGTCACCGCGCCGAGGTTGGCCGCGAAACCCGAGGAGAACACCAAAGCCGCCTGCGCGCCGCAGAACCGCGCGAGTTCCAGCTCCAGCTCGGTGTGCAGCTCCAGCGAGCCGGTGACGAGCCGGGAGCCGGTGGACCCGGAGCCCCAGCGCAGCGCGGCCGCCGCCGCGGCCCCGGCGACCCGCTTGTCGCGGGCCAGGCCGAGGTAGTCGTTGCCCGCCAGGTCGAGTTCGTCCGGCTGCGCGGGCCGGGGCCTCAGCCGCCGTACGAGCCCCGCGGCTGCCCGCTTCTCCGCCTCGGCGTCGAGCCAGTCGAAGACGTTTTCAGGCGGCAGCTGGGGGGATTCGGTCACGTTCGCAGTCTCCCACCCGGGCCCGCGCCGCAGATGTGCACCCCGTCACGGCAGAAGCCCCGCCCGGCGGCTGCCGGACGGGGCTTCTCCTGGTGACTCGGACTCAGCTGTCGTAGCTGCGACGCGGGCCGCGGCCCGGACGCTGCGGACGGCCCGCGCCGGTGCCGGTACGGCTGCGACCGGCGTAACCGGGACGGCCGCCTTCACGCGAGCCCTGGCCGTAACCGCCGCCGCGGCTCTCGCCGTAGCTGCGGTCGCCACGCTCACGACCGCCGCCGTAACCGCGGCCGCTGCCGCCGCTGCGGCGCGGCGACTCACGACGACGCTCGATGACCGGCTCGCCGCTCGGCGCCTGGGCACCGGTGATGCGCGAGAGCTCGTCGTCGCCCGGGCGGACCATCGTGGTCTCGGCGCGCACGCCGGCCCGATCGGTCATCCGGCGGACGGTGCGACGCTGGTCGTGCGTCACCAGCGTGACCACGACACCGGACGCCCCGGCGCGCGCGGTGCGGCCCGCGCGGTGCAGGTAGTCCTTGTGGTCCGCGGCCGGGTCCACGTGCAGCACCAGCGAGATGTTGTCCACGTGGATACCGCGCGCGGCGACGTCGGTGGCGACCAGCACCGGGGTGTGGCCTTCCTTGAAGTCGGCCAGGACCCGGTTGCGCTGGCCCTGCGTCTTGCCGCCGTGCAGCGCCGCGGCGTGCACACCCTGCTCGCGCAGCCGCTCGGTCAGGCGGTCGACGTGGTGCTTGGTCCGCACGAACATGATCGTGCGGCCCTCGCGGGCGCCGATCTGCGTGATGATGTCCTGCTTGTCCTGGTGCGAAACCTGGAGCACGTGGTGGTCCATGGTGTCGACGCTCGCAGTGGACGGCGCCACCGAGTGCGTGACCGGGTCGGTCAGGTACTGCTTGACCAGCCGGTTGACGTCACCGTCGAGCGTCGCCGAGAACAGCAGGCGCTGCCCGCCCGGCGGGGTGAGGTCGAGGATCTCCCGGACCTGCGGCATGAAGCCCATGTCCGCCATCTGGTCGGCCTCGTCGAGGGCGATGAAGTTGCAGTCGCCCAGCGAAGCGGTGCCCTGTCGGACGTGGTCCGACAGCCGGCCCGGGGTCGCGATGAGCAGGTCGACGCCGCGGGAAAGCGCGTCGGCCTGGCGGGTGAAGGCCATGCCGCCGACGGCCGTGCGGCACCACAGGCCGAGCGACTTGGCCAGCGGGGTCAGCGAGTCCGCCACCTGCATGGCGAGCTCACGGGTGGGCACCAGCACCAGCGCGCGGGGGCGCTTGGGCCGGGCCCGGCCGCCGTTGAGCCGGGCCAGCATGGCCAGGCCGAACGCCAGCGTCTTGCCCGAACCGGTCTGGGCGCGGCCCAGCACGTCGCGGCCCGCGAGCGCGTCCGGGATGGTGGCCGACTGGATCGGGAACGGCGAGTTGATGCCCGCCTCGGCCAACGCGCGCAGCAGCTCCTCGGGGAGCCCCAGCTGGGCGAAGGTCTTGGTGGCCACTGTCTCGACGGCGTCGTCGCGCAGCATGCCCTCGCCGCCACCGCCGGTGGCGGGACGCTGGCGCGGCTTGCGGTCGGGACGGCCGGCGTGTGCGGACGTCGATGAGTGACCGGAGTTGAACGTGACTGTCACAAATGCCTCTCGGACGTGGTACGTCGCAAGGGAGGCCCGGGCTGCCCGCGCGCAGGCAGGGCAAGATGGTGTGCGATGGGCTTTCACAGGGACGGACCCCGGCACACCATGTCGTGACCGACATCGAGCGCCGATGGATAGAGCTTCGGATTCACCGCGAACCCGCTGGGGGTTTATCGATACTTCGGGCTTTGGAGGCGACGGACACCAACTCATCCACGCCGCCGGTTGCGGTCTGTACACACTGTACCGGAGCCGGGCCTTCGACTTCGCACCCAGGTCCACGGTTGTGGGCGGCGTCGCAGGGGTGTTGTGCGCCACAGTCCCCGCGACGCCGCCCCGAGGTCAGCCGAGCCCCGCGGCGAAGGTCAGCGCTTCGACCAGATCGTCGGCCGCCGTGAGGTGTTCCGGCAGGCCACGGGCATGGAACCAGCCGGCCAGATTGCGCACGTCGCGGGTCAGGAACTCACGCCCGCCGGGGTTCGCCACGAGGTCCACCACCTGGGGCAGATCGATCACCATCAGGTGGCCCTCGTGCACCAGCAGGTTGTACGCCGAAAGGTCACCGTGTGCGACGCCCTGGACGGCCAGCAGCTCCAGCGCGGCGGTCGCCTGGGCCCAGAGGTCGGCCAGCTCGTCCGGCTCCGGGCGGAGCTGGGCGAGCCGGGGCGCCGCCGTGCCGTCGTCGTCACCCAGGAACTCGAGCAGCAGCTCGGTCCCGTTGCGCTGCACCGGGTACGGCACCGGCGCACCGATCGTCCACAAGCGACTCAACGCGGCGAACTCGGCCACCGCCCACTGCTCCGCGATCAGGTTGCGGCCGAACGAGCTGCGGTTGGACATCGCGCGCATCTCGCGGGAGCGGCGCATCCGCCTGCCCTCGAGATACCCGGCGTCACGGTGGAACAGCTTGTGCTCGTCGCTGCGGTAGCGCTTCGCGGCGAGCAGCACGCCGTCCGTGGCGGGCACATTCCGGCGCAGCAGGTGGACGTCGGCCTCCTTGCCGGTCTTGAGCACGCCGAGCTCGGTGTCGACCGCGCCGAGGTCGGTGACGACCCAGTCCGGCCTCGGGTGCGGGCCCTGCTCGGCGCTGTCCCAGGTGGTCCGGCGATCGGCGCCGTCCGGCAGCTCGGGCTCGGCGTAGGCCTCTTCGCGCAACTGGGCGAGGCGGACGCGCTCGCCCTCGGTGAGGCGGCCTCGGCGGGCCGGCCCGGGCTGGCCCTCGAACCGGCGCTCACGGCGGACCGGACCGTCGTCGAAAGAGTCGGAAAAGTCTTGCAAGTCTTCGAAATCGTGCTGACGCACTGGTGGGTTCTCCTAGATCAGGGGGTGCCCCACCGGGCGAGCGCGAAGCTCTAGCCGCGAGGGGCGGGCGGAAGTGGGCAGGACTGCGCCCGGACGTTCTCCACGACGCACCTCCTTGACCTCGGCTCCGCCGGCTCCCTGGCCGGTCCCGGGAAGTCTGGCGGGTGCCCGGGGCTCGCGCAACCGAATTACCGGGACCTAGCCTTCGGCCATGGATTACGACGCGGTGATCGTGGGCGGCGGACACAACGGCCTGGTGGCGGCGGCTTATCTGGCACGAGCGGGCCGCTCGGTCCTGGTGCTGGAGCGGCGGGCCGAGACGGGCGGCGCGGCGGTGTCGTTCCGCGCGTTCGAGGGCGTGGACGTGCGGCTGTCCCGGTATTCGTACCTGGTCAGCCTGCTGCCGCGGAAGATCGTCGAGGACCTGGGGCTCGACATCGAGCTGCGGCGGCGCCGGATGTCGTCCTACACCCCGGCTGGCAATTCGGGTCTCCTTGTCGACACGGGGGACGAGGCGCGCACGGCGGCGGCGTTCCGCGCCGTCACGGGATCCACAAAGGACTTCGACGCCTGGCGCCGGTTCTACGCGCTGGCCGGGAAGGTCGCGGCGACGACGTTCGACACGCTCACCTCGCCGTTGCCCAGCCGCGCCGAGCTGAGGCAGCGGATCGGCGACGACGAGGCGTGGTCGATGTTCTTCGAGCGGCCGATCGGGGAGACGCTCACCGGGCTGTTCGACGACGACACCGTGCGCGGCGTGGTGCTCACCGACGCGCTGATCGGGACTTTCGCCCCGGCGTCGGATGAAGAACTGCGGCAGAACCGCTGCCTGCTGTATCACCTGATCGGCAACGGCACGGGTGACTGGGACGTGCCGGTCGGCGGGATGGGCGCGGTCACCGGCGCGCTGGCGGACGCCGCGCGACGGGCGGGCGCCACGCTTGTCACCGGCGCCGAGGTGCAATCGGTGACGCCTGACGGTTCGGTGCGCTACACGCTCGAAGGCGCGTCACGGGTCGTCTCGGCTGGGCATGTGCTGGCGAACGTCGCGCCGCGCACGCTCGCGCGGTTACTCGGTGAGGAGCCAGGCGAGGCTCCGGAGGGCGCGCAACTGAAGGTCAACATGGTGCTTTCGCGGCTGCCCCGCCTGCGCGACACGACCGTCGACCCGCGCGACGCGTTCGGCGGCACTTTCCACGTCAACGAGACGTTCTCGCAGCTGGAGACCGCGTACGCCGAGGCCGCCGCGGGGCGGATCCCGTCGCTGCCGCCGTGCGAGATCTACTGCCACTCGCTCACGGACCCGTCGATCCTGGGCCCGGCGGAGCGCGCGGCGGGCGTCCAGACGCTCACGCTTTTCGGCCTGCACATGCCGGCGCGCCTGTTCGAGGCGAACAACGACGTGGCCCGGGCCGAAGCCCTGCGCGCGACGCTGGCGTCCCTGAACACCGTCCTGGCCGAGCCGATCGAGGATTGTTTGCTGCGGGATGAGGCCGGGCGCCCGTGCGTCGAGGCGAAGACGCCGCTGGACCTGGAGGCGGAGCTGGGGCTGCCGCGCGGGCACATCTTTCACCGGGATCTGTCGTGGCCGTTCTCGGATTCGGCCGCCGGGACTTGGGGCGTCGAGACGGCGTATCCGCGGGTGTTGCTGTGCGGTGCGGGTGCCGTTCGGGGTGGTGGGGTGAGCGGGATTCCTGGCCACAACGCGGCGATGGCGGTGCTGGCTGGTTGAGCGGTGGCTGGGTCGGATCGGGTGTTGCTGTGCGGTGCGGGTGTCGTCCGGAGCGCCGGGGTGAGCGGGATTCCCGGCCGTGCCGCGGCGAGGGGTGTTGACTGGCTGAGCGCCTGTTGGTGGCGTCGGCTGGTGGTGTCAGCTGGACCGGATCGGGTGCTGTTGTGTGGTGCGGGCGCTGCCCGGGCGCAGTGGGGTGAGCGGGATCTCTGGCCATAAAGCGGCGATGGCAGTGCTGGCCGGTTGAGCGGCGGTTGGTGCTGTTGTGCGGTGCGGGTGCAGTCCGGAGTGGCGGGGTGAGCGGGATCCCTGGCCGTAGTGCGGCGATGGCGGCGTTGGCCAGTTGAGTGTCGGCCGGTGGCTTCGGCTGGTGCTGTCGGCCGTGCCGTGTCGGGTAAAGGTCGACGGCGCGGTGCGGAGCGGGCAATGTGGAGACCATGCGCGTGATCGTGATCGGCAGTGGGATCGGCGGAGCGGCGACGGCGTACCAGCTCGCCGCGCGGGGTGCGGAGGTCGTGGCGGTGGACGCGCCCCGGCCGGGGGTGGCCACCGAGGCGGGCGCCGGGATCGTCAGCCCGTGGACCTCTCGCTGGGACAATCAGATCTACCCGCTGGCGGCCGCCGCGGGGGCGTACTACCCGGAGCTGGCTGCGGCGCTGGCGGAGCAGGGGCAGCAGACGTCGTACGAGGTCGTCGGCGGCATGGTGGTTTCGGAGTCGGCGGCCGAGCTGGACGAGGCCGAGGCGTTGCTGCTCTCGCGTGTCGCGGAGGCGCCCGGAGCGGGCAAGGTCAGCCGCCTCGATCCGGACCAGGCGCGCTCGCTGTTCCCGTTGCTCGCTCCGGATCTCGGCGCCGTCCACCTCTCCGGCGCGGGCCGCGTCGACGGCCGCCGGATCCGCCGGGCCCTGATCGCCGCAGCGAAACAGCGCGGCGCCCGTTTCGTGCGGGCGATGGCCTCCCTGCTGCCGAACGTTCCCGCCATCGTCGGGACGGGCACGGCCGGGCCGGTCGGCGGAACGGGCACAGCCAGGTCGGTCGCTGGGCCGGTTGCCGGGCGAGGCGCGGCCGGGCCGGTCGGCGGGCCGGGCTCGGGTGCTCCGCTCACCACCGCGAACGGCCGATGGCGCGTCACCGCCGGCAGCGAGGAACTGACCGCCGACGCCGTGGTGCTCGCAGCGGGCGCTTGGTCGGCCGCGGTGGCTGAGCGGCTGGGGCTGGTCGTCCCAGTGGCGCCGCAGCGGGGGCAGATCACCCACTTCGAGCTGCCGGGCACCGATACCGCCGCGTGGCCGGTTGTGCTGCCGCGGTCGAGTCATTACCTGCTGTCGTTCCCGGGTGGCCACGTCGTCGCCGGGGCCACCCGCGAGACCGGCTCCGGCTTCGACCACCGCGTGACGGCAGCCGGCCAGCGCGAGGTACTCGACCACGCCCTCGCCGTGGCCCCGGGCCTCGCCGACAGCACCCTCGCCGAAACCCGCATCGGCTTCCGCCCCGCAACCCCCGACACCCTGCCCCTGCTCGGCGCCGTCGACGCCCACCCCGGCCTGTGGCTCGCGACCGGCTTCGGCCCAGCAGGGCTCACCCTCGCGCCATACGCCGGCAAGCTGATCGCCGACCTCGTCCTCGGCGGCGATGTCCCGGCGGACCTGCTCGCGCCTTGCTCGCCTGCCCGCTTCGGCTGACCTCGGCCGGTTGGCCTGTTCGCGCCGTGCCGCCCGGCCGGTTCGGTTGAACTCGGCTGGTTGAGCTGGTTGAGCCGTGTTTGCCCGCCCGGTTCGGTTGAAGCGGGCTGGTGGCCTGGTTGAGCCGTGCTTGCCTGCCTGGTTAGGTTGAACCTCTGATCTGGCCGCGCCGTGCTTGCCTGCCCGGTCCGGCTGAACTCGGCCGGGTGGCCTGGCTGCAGCGTGCTTGCCTGCCGGTTTGGCTGAACCTGGCTTGGTGGCTTGGTTGCGGGTTCTCGCCCGGCCGGTTCAGCTCGACTCGGCCGGTTGGCCTGCGTGCACCGTGCTCGCTCGCCGGTTCAGTTGAACTCGGCCGGGTTGACCGGAGTTTGGAGGCGGGCTGGCCGTTCGCCGGTGATGGCCCGGGTTTCGAGGCGGGCCGCTAGCTGGTGATCGGTCGGGGTGTTGGGGTGGGTCGGCCTCGCGCTGGTGATTGGCCGGGGTGTCGGGCGGTCAGCCGGTGAGGAGTTCCAGGCTGTGGTCGCCGGTGCGCTCGACCGTGAGGCCCGCCTTGGTGATCACCTTCACCAGCTGGTCCACAGTGGACGGTTCGGCCCGGGTGGTGGCCAGGACCGCGGCCAGCCGGCCCTTGTAGGCCTTGTTGAAGTGGCTGACCGTGGTGCGGTTGCCGTGGGCGTCTTCCGTCACTACGCGGACGGTCACCGCGTCCGGGCGCAGTCGTGCGAAGGCCGCGTACGTGCCCGAGCGCAGGTCGACCACCAGGCCGTCGATGCCTTGCAGCACCGGCTCCAGCACTGGCTTCCACAGTCCGCGGACGGTGCCCAGCGCGGGCACGGAGTTGCTGCCCGAAAGCCGGTACGCGGGGATCGGGTCGGTCGCGGAGACCACGCCGAACAGCGCCGACGTCAGGGCCAGGCGGCGCTGCGCCTTTTCCAGGCCTGCGCGGGTGAAGCTCTTCATGTCGAGCGCGTCGTAGAGCACGCCGGTGTAGCGGCGCAGCGCGGGCAGCGTCGGGGAGGTCCAGAGCTGCGCGTTGCGGGTGACCTCGTCGCGCTGGCGTTCGGAGATGCCGAGGGTGGCGAGGCTGGCCGGGACGTCGCGGGCCAGCTCGACGAGCGCGTCCGCGAGCTTGGCCCGCACGGGGTTCAGCTCGGGGAAGGACAGCGCGCCGTGGTCGAGGGGCGGGCCGTCGCCGCCGTCGGCTTTGGTCTCGGAAGGGGGAAGCAGCACCAGCACGAACGCAGCCTAACCGCGGCCCAATCCGGATGCGGCGGCCGCTTCCCCCGGCCTACGCTGCGCCGCATGGACCTCACCTGGCGCCCGCTGACGCTTGACGATTCGGAGCAGCTCGCGGGCCTGTTCGCCGCTGCCCAGGACGTCGACCGGACCGGCGAGCACTACAGCGTCGAAGACCTGCGTGAGGAGCTCGACGCGCCGAACATCGACCTGCCGACCGGCTCGGCCGGCGCGTGGGCGGGGGACCGGCTGGTCAGCTACGCCGCGGTCGGCCGCCGCGACCTCGCCGACCCGGTCGACATGCCGCGCGTCGAGACGCTGACGCACCCGGACTTCCGCACCCGCGAGATCGCGGATCACCTCATGACCTGGTTGCTCGACGCGGGCAAGCACGTGCACGAGCAGTTCTTCCCGCAAGCGCCGCTGGAACTGCACGCGACCGTGCACGAGAACGAGCACTGGTACGCCGGGGCGCTCACCCGCGCGGGTTACCGGCGCGCTCGCACGTTCGTCGAGATGCGCGCCGACCTCGCCGAGCTGCCGTCGATGAAGCCGCTTCCGGAGGGCTACGAAGTGGTGGGCTTCGAGGACCGTTATGACGCCCTCACCCTCGAAGCGCGCAACGAGACCTTCGCCGAGCATTGGGGCAGCGCGCTCCTGTCGCCCGAAGCCTGGCGGCACCGCGTGACGGGTTCGAAAGACTTCCGGGCTGACCTGTCGTACTTGGTCCTCACTCCGTCTCGCGATCGGGTGCTGGCGTTTGTCTTGAGCGCCTTCATCGCTTCCGAAGCCGCGGCCACGGGCGTGCGCGAGCTGTACGTGGAGTACGTCGGTACGCGCGCCGAGCTGCGGGGGCTGGGCATCGCGTCGGCGTTGCTGGGCCACACCCTGGTGCAGGCGCGCGCGAAGGGTTTCGAGAAGTCGGCTCTTTCGGTGGACACGAGCAACTCCGCGCTCGGCGTCTACGAACGGTGCGGCTATCGGGTCGCCGACACCCGCTACGGGTACGTGCTGCCGGTCGGCTGACGGGCTCGCTTGTGGTGGTGCGCCGGGTTTTCGTGCTGTGTCGTCAGTTGACCAGGTTGAGCAGTGGGGTGCCGGTGGCGAAGCGGTGGAGCTGGTCGGCCACCAGTTTCTTGGCGCGGGGGTAGAACGAGGCCGAGCCGCCCGCGATGTGCGGGGTCAGGATCACCCCGTGCACAGTCCACAGTGGATGGTCGGCGGGGAGCGGCTCGGGGTCGACGACGTCGAGGGCCGCGCGCAGGCGTCCGGCGGAGGTCTCGGCGAGCAGGGCGCCGGTGTCGATCGCGGTGCCGCGGCCGACGTTGACGACCAGGGCGTCGTCCGGCAGCGCGGCGAGTTCGGGCGTGCCGATCAGGCCGCGGGTGGCCGGGGTGTCGGGCAGGACGAGCACCACGATGTCGGCCTCGGGCAGCAGCGCGGGCAGCTCGCTGATGCCGTGCACGTCCTCGTCAGGTCGCGGTCGGCTCGCGACGCGCGTGACCACGGCTTCGGCCGCGACCAGCTGCCGCTCGATCGCGCGGCCGATCGAGCCGTACCCGACCAGCAGCACGCGGCTGTCGGCGAGGGAACGGGTGTGCTCACGCTCCCAGGTGCCCGTCGCCTGCTGCGCGAACCACCGGGGCAAATCCCGCTGCGACGCGTGGATCAGCGCCAACGTGTGCTCGGCGACGCTCAGGTCGTGCAGCCCCCGCCCATTCGCCAGGCGGACGCCCTCGGGCAGCAGAGGCAGCAAGGTCTCGACGCCTGCCGACAACGACTGCACCACCTGCAACGACGGCAGCCGGCCGATCAGCTTCGCGGGCTCCGTACCGCTGTCGTAGGGAAGCACGTAGAACTCGACCTCGCTGAGGTCGTCGTCAGGCAGCGCCCCACCTCCGTACCAGGCGGCGGCGAGGCCTTCGGGCACCTCGATGTCGGTCCAGGGCAGCAACACACGCGCAGTCACACCCCCACGCTAATCCGCGACGACTCTCCTACGCGCCAGGGCCTCGCGACCGGCGACGACTTCGGCCACGCCGGGCGGGTTCCGCCAGCGTCGTGGCACACCTCGCCGCCATTCCTCGCTGCCGCCGTCGGCAGCGGGAATGCGCTCCAATGCGGCGTTCGGTGCGCTCAACGCAACCAACGCCGCATTGGGGCGGAACCCGGGCCGGAGCAGCGGACCCCGGCTGGACTCGCGACCAAGATCAATGCCCTCCAGCCTCTGCCACGCAGAACTCGTTGCCCTCAGGATCCGCCAGCACCGTCCACGCCACCCCGGGCTGACGGTGCCGGGCCTGTTCCTCCGCGCCCAAAGCGACCAGACGCCGCACCTCGGCCTCAGGGTCGGCAGTGCTGAAGTCCACGTGCACCCGGTTCTTGCCCGTCCGCGGCTCCGGGACCTGTTGGAACGCCAGCGCTGGCCCACCTCCCGAAGGGCGCGCCAGGATGACGAACGTCCCGTAATCGCCCGCGACGGTGACGTCGAGGGCTGCCGTCCAGAACCCGGCGAGTTCCTGGGGGTTGGTGCAGTCGATGGTGATCATGCCCAGCTCAAGTGCCATGCCTGCGAAGCTAGCCCCCACCACCGACAAAACCGGGGGCCGCGGATAACCCGTTGGAAGGTGGCCATGGGGGTTGACTACGCTGTGCCAAACGTCTAGGCCCGCCCAGCGCAGGGAGTTCTCAGTGATCACCAGGATGTCGTCGTTGTTCCTCCGCACCCTGCGTGAGGACCCGGCGGACGCCGAGGTACCCAGCCACCGGCTGCTGGTACGCGCCGGCTACGTCCGCCGGGTCGCCCCGGGTGGTTACACGTGGCTGCCGCTCGGGTTGCGGGTGCTGCGCCGCATCGAGCACGTGGTGCGCGAAGAGATGAACCAGATGGGCGCGCAGGAGATCCAGTTCCCCGCGCTGCTGCCGAAGGAGCCCTACGAGGCCACCGGCCGCTGGACCGAGTACGGCGACAACCTGTTCCGCCTCAAGGACCGCAAGGGTGCCGACTACCTGCTCGGCCCCACGCACGAGGAGCTGTTCGCGCTCACTGTGAAGGGCGAGTACACCTCCTACAAGGACTATCCCGTCACGCTCTACCAGATCCAGACCAAGTACCGCGACGAGGCGCGCCCCCGCGCCGGGATCCTGCGCGGGCGCGAGTTCGTCATGAAGGACTCCTACTCCTTCGACCTCGACGACGACGGCCTGGCGCGCTCGTACCAGGCGCACCGCGACGCCTACACCCGGCTGTTCGACCGCCTCGGCCTCGAGTACGTCATCGTGGCGGCGACCTCGGGCGCCATGGGCGGTTCGGCGTCGGAGGAGTTCCTGGCCGTCGCGGAGACGGGTGAGGACACCTACGTCCGCAGCACGGAATCCGGGTACGCGGCCAATGTCGAGGCCGTCGTCACGCCCGCGCCCCCCGCGAAGCCGATCGAGGGCCTGCCCGCCGCGCAGGTGCACCACACGCCGAACACGCCGACCATCGAGTCGCTCGTGGCGTTTTTCAACGCCGCCGGCCTCGGGCGCGAGTTCACCGCCGCGGACACGCTGAAGAACGTCATGCTCAAGACGCGCCAGCCCGGCGCGAAGGAGTGGGAGCTGCTCGGCGTCGGCCTGCCGGGCGACCGCGAGGTGGACATGAAGCGCCTCGAAGCGTCGCTGGAGCCCGCCGAGGTCGAGCTGCTCGACGAGGCGGACTTCAAGAAGAACCCGTTCCTCACCAAGGGATACATCGGGCCGAAGTCGCTGAAGGAGAACGGCGTCCGCTACCTCGTCGACCCCCGCGTGGTCGAGGGCACGGCCTGGCTGACCGGCGCCGACCAGGCCGACCACCACGTGCTCGACCTGGTGATGGGCCGCGACTTCACCGCCGACGGCACCATCGAGGCCGCCGAGGTCCGCGAGGGCGACGCCTCGCCCGACGGCCACGGCACCCTGGTCGCTGCGCGCGGCATCGAGATCGGCCACATCTTCCAGCTGGGCCGCAAGTACACCGACACGTTCAGCCTCGACGCGCTCGGCCCCGACTCCAAGCCGATCCGCATCACGATGGGCTCGTACGGGCTGGGCGTCTCGCGCCTCGTCGCGGTGCTCGCCGAGCAGAACTTCGACAAGGACGGCCTGGTCTGGCCGCGCGAGGTGTCGCCGTTCGACGTGCACGTGGTCATCGCGGGCAAGGACGAGACGATCGCGGCCGGCGCGGAGAAGCTGGCTGCCGACCTGGACGCCGCCGGCATCGAGGTGCTGCTCGACGACCGCAAGTCCTCGCCGGGCGTGAAGTTCGCCGACGCCGAGCTGGTCGGCGTGCCGACCATCCTGGTGGTCGGGCGCGGGCTGGCCAACGGACTGGTCGAGGTGAAGGACCGCCGCACCGGCGAGCGCGAGGAGATCGCGGTCGACTCGGTGGTCGACCACCTGGTCAAGCTCGTCCGCTCCTGACCGGGCGCCGCCGGTGTTCGGCCGCGACCGCAAGCGCCGGGACGGCGGCTACCAGGACAACGCCGCCCTGACCGGCTTCGGCGGCTACGAGCCGTCGGACACACCGACAACCGGGTACGGCGAGGTTCGGCCCGAGGCCACGCGGCCAGGCGGGACGGCTTCGGGTGTCGCCGAGCCTTTCGGGCCAGGCGGGACGGCTTCGGGTGTCGCCCAGCCTTTCGGGTCGGGCGGAACGGCTTCGGGTGTCGCCGAACCGTCTGGGCCTGGCGGGACGGCTTCGGGTGTCGCGGAGCCTTTCGGGCCAGGCGGAGCGGCTTCGGGCGCCGAACCTTCCGGGCTGGGCGGAACGGCTTCGGGTGTCGAGCCTTTCGGGCCGGGCGGGACGACTTCGGGCGCCGAACCGTTGCGCGGCAAGGGATTCGGGACGCGCACCGACCCGGCGGGCCGCGCGAATCCCGGCTCGGCCCAGGGTTCTTGGCCCAGCGCCGCGTCGTCCGCCGGGCCTGGCGTCCGGGCCGAGCCCCAGCGGATCCGCCCGCCCGCGAAGCCAGGCCGCAAACGCCGGGGCTCGCGGGTCGCGTGGGTGGTGGTCGTGGTGCTCGGGCTGGGTGCGGCGGCGCTGAACGTCTTCAGCACCGGCAACCACCGCTCCACGCCAAACCGTCCGCCGGTCGGTTACACACCCGAGCCACGGGTGACCGTTCCCGCCGTGGTGGCCGGGTGGCAATCCGTGCCGGGCCGCGATGGCTCGTACGCCTACGACGTGCCGCCGAGCTGGACACCCAAGCCCGGCACGGTGCACGGCTGGGACAAAACCGCCACCGCGCCCGGGATCACGCTCAGCACCAGCGCCTTTGTCGACGAGGGTTTCTGCCCCGGCGTCAGCGGCAGCCGCCGCGGCGGGGCCGGGGTGACGACGGAGCCGACCGGTGACGCGGAGCAGGCCGTCCGCAAGGCCGTCGACGACCTGGCCGTGAGCGCGTACGGCCCCGAATCCGCAAAGACGCCGGAGCCGGCAGAAGACGCCACCCTCCAAATCGGCCAAGCACAAAAGCCGACCCGCATGGTCTTCGCCGACGTCGCGCCAAAGGACGATGACCCGTGCACCTCGAAGCACGTGCTGGTCGGCGCGATCGCCATTTCCGGCCCGGCCTCGTCCGCCGTGCTGGTGGCGTACGCCGACCAGGAAGTGCCGGGAGCCCGCGAGGACCTGACGCGCATCCTGCGCAGCTACCGCGGCGTGCTCGCCTCCGACCGGGCCACCTCGACGCCCGCCACCCGCTGACGTTTGAGGGCCAGCTTCGCGAAGTCCTTCAGCCCGGCATTCGGCAGGTAGGCGCGGCCGAGCGCGATGCCGATCCGCGGCAGGTCCGCCTCGTCGCGGAACGCGAGGTACATCGGCTCGTGGCGGGGCTGGAACTTCGCCTTGAACGCGTGCAGCGAACGGAATCCGTAGTACGGCTCCATCTTCTCGCCCAGCGCGTCGAGCACCCGCTCCACCGCGCGCGCCGGCCCGGTGTCGCGGCTGCGCGCCAGCGGGGCGCCCGAAAGCGACACGAACCGCGCGCCCTCCTCACGGAAGGCGAGGCAGGCCGAAGCGATCAGGAACTCCATCACCGGCCGGAAACCGCAAGCACGGCGGCGCATCACGTCGAGCGTCCAGCCGCCGACCGTGCCGGCCCCGGTGTGCACCGGCAGCCACGAGGTGACGCCGTGCACCGTGCCGTCGGCGCCGATCGCCAGCCCGACCCGGGTGGCCGGGTCCATCGCCTGGTCCAGCCCGCCGAGCGTGAACCCCATCTCCGGCATGCCCTTGTCACCGATCCACTCCTCGGACAGCGCGCGCACCTGGGCGCGGACCGAGCGCGGCTGCTCGGCCAGGCGGACCAGCCGGAATTCGATCCCGTCCTTGCCCGCCTTGTTGAGCGCCGAACGAACGTCCTGCCACGCCTTGCCGCGGAACTCCAGGTGCTCCAGGTCGACCAGGGTGTCCTCGGCGACCTGCACGTGCTGCCAGCCCAGCTCGCGGGTGACGGCCACGGTGGTCGCCGTCGCGGAGAAGACACACGGCACCAGGCCGGTGTTCTCACACATTTCGGTGAACTCCGTGACGGTGCGGGCGGCCGAGTCGTCCGGCGCGACCGGGTCGCCGAGCGCGACCGCGACGCCCGCGTGCCGCTGGTAGGCGAGGTAGGAACTGCCGTCGGAGGCGACGAAGTAGGCGTTCTGCGGCCAGGTGGTCATCCACGAGATGGTGCTGCCTCCGTTGCGCCCCAGCAGCATCCGCGCGAACGCCGGGTCCGGGCCGCCGTGGCCGAGCTTGCGGCAGCGGCGCCGGGACGGCACGCGGAACGCGCCGCGCGCGACGATCAGCAGGATCAGCTCGACCGTCCACAAGAGATTGTCCACGAAGAACAGCGAGAGGCCGTGGGCGTCGTAGCCCGTGCGCACCAGCCTGGCCACGGCCACCACCCCGCCGAGGATGAGCACCTGCGACATCGCGAACGCGCACAGCGCCACCGCCCAGCGCCAGGCCGTGCGGCTGCCGCGGCGCAGGCCGTTCATCATCGGCACCACGATCGCGCACAGGATCAGGATTTCGGCCGGCGACAGGGAAACCGCGTCGGACGGGCCGAACGGGCCGTCGCCGGGAATCAGCCACATCACCACCTCGGCGCCGGCGAGCAGCAACAGGCCCGCGCACGCCATCAGGCGCAGCTCGCGCTGGCCCGGCCGGCCGGCCTCCTTGATCCGCGCGGCCCCGACGAGCCGGTGCCCGAGCGGCAGGCCGATCAGGAGCGCGAAGAAGTGCACCAGGTCGGCGAGCGATCCGACGTACACGATGGCAACGCACGCGTACACGCACAGCCCGGCGCGAAGCCGAAGCCGCCACGGCGGGCGCAACGCGGCGCTGGCCACGGCGATGGCCGCGAGCGTGCCGCCGGAGAAGCCGACATCCAGGGTGCCCGCGATGCGTCCCGCCCAGATCCAGCCGGAATTGCGGCACAGCTCGAGGAACTGGATCGCGGCGATCGTGGAGACCAGCTGCCCGCCGACGGTCACGGCGATCGCGCGCCGCGTGCCGAGCTGCCACTCCGCGAAGCCCGCGAGCAGCGCGAAAGTCCCCACCATCGGCAGGTAGAACAGCGGCCGCAGCGCGAAGAACGGGCCGGTGGCCAGCGTCCACCAGCGCCCGTGCTGCATCGAGGGCAGGCCGTAGGCGTAGTTGTGGAAGCTGGCCTGATGTTCGGCCGCGTGCCACAGGGTCCCGCTCGCGATCGCCACGACGAGCATGGCGAGCACCACCGTGGTCGTGAACGGGAGCCGGTGCCAGAGCACAGCGAACCGGCCGCGCGGCGGCTCCTCTGCCGCCCGTCCGCGTCCCCCCGTGCCGGCACCGTCGGCGGTGTCCGCCGCCGGCGCTGCTGTTGTCATGAGCTGAGTCTGGCCCGCGGACCTAAAGCGGGCATCCCTCGTCGGGCGGACTTCTCCCCCTAAGGGACTGCTACCCCAGAGGGACCCGACCCTGACCTAAGGGGGGATGCGGGCTCAGTGCCGTCGCGGTGACCAGTGCGTATGCGTGCCGGAAGGGCCGTGGAGGGCGCTGTTGAGCGAAAACAGGGGTTGACGCGCATTCAGCCCAGCACGGCCTTGCGCACCGAGTCAAGATCGCTCAGATCGGCCAGCACGGTGTGGGCGCCGGCGTCCCGGAGCTCCTCCGCGCGGTAACGCCCGGTGGCGACGGCCACCGCGACGGCCCCGTTGTCGAGCGCAGCACGGACGTCTTCGGGAGTGTCGCCGATGATCACCACGGCTTCGGGGGCGAAGGTGACGTCGTGCTTGGCCGCCGCGGCGGAAACGGCGTGCGGCACGAGGTCCGGACGGTGCGCAGAGAGCGAACCGTAACCGCCGATCGCCAGGTCCAGGTGCTCGTCGAGGCCGAACGCCGCGAGCTTGTGCCCGGAGATCTCCGGCAGGTTGCCGGTGACGAGCGTCTGCACCACGCCGCCGTGTCCCGCCATGGCCTCCAACGCGGCGGCGGCACCGTCGAGGGCGCGGCCGGATTCGTGCAGCGTGGCGCTCTCCCGCTCGGAGACGGCGATCAGCTCGGCCCACAGCCGCTGGATCGTCTCCTCGTCCGGCTCGATCCCGTGGAGGGTCAGCAGGCTGCTGCTGATCGCGCGCTCGGTGTTGCCGCCGAAGTCCGGGTGCACGCTCAGCTCGGTGCCGGTGGCCGCGAGCAGCGCCTCGGTGTACCAGCGGAGGCCGACGCCGCTCAAGTCCACGAGGGTGTGGTCGATGTCCCAGAGCACCAGCCGGTGCGCGCGTGTCGTCGTCACGCTCGCGAGGCTACCGGGGCGGTCCGGCGAAATCAGCCCGCGAGCAGGCTGAACCGCACCCGCCGGACCGGGTTGTCCACATTCGTGTCCACCAGGCAGATCGACTGCCAGGTGCCCAGCAGCAGCACCCCGCCCAGCACCGGGATGGTCGCGTACGGCGGCACCAGCGCGGGCAGCACGTGGTCACGGCCGTGGCCGGCGCTGCCGTGCCGGTGGCGCCAGCGCTCGTCGCGGGGGAGCAGCTCGTCGAGCGCGGCGAGCAGGTCGTCGTCGCTGCCGGCGCCGGTCTCCAGCACCGCGAGCCCGGCGGTGGCGTGCGGCACCCAGACGTGCAGCAGGCCGTCGGTGCAGTCGGCGTCGCGCAGGAACGTCTCGGCCTCGCGGGTCAGGTCGTACACCACGGCGCTGTCGCCGGTGTGCACCTCGATCTCGGTGGAGTACATGCCCGCCAGCGTAGGTCGGGCTCAGGAGCCGAGGTACCGGAGCACGGCCAGGACCCGCCGGTTGTCGCCGTCGGACGGCGACAGGCCGAGCTTGCCGAAGATGCTCGTCACGTACTTCTCCACCGAGCCGGCCGAGAGGAACAGGGCGGCGGCGATCGCGGAGTTCGACCGGCCCTCGGCCATCAGGCCCAGCACCTCCCGTTCGCGCGCGGTCAGCTCCGAAAGCGCGTCCGAGCGGCGGGTGACGCTGAAGAGCTGGCTCACCACCTCGGGGTCCAGCACCGTCTCGCCGCCGGCCACCCGGCGCAGCGCGTCGAGGAAGTCCGAAACCTCCGCGACGCGGTCCTTGAGCAGGTAGCCGACGCCGCCGGCGCGGTCGGCCAGCAGCTGCGCCGCGTACTTCGTCTCGACGTACTGCGAGAACAGCAGGATCGCCCGCCCGGGCCGCTCGCCGCGCAGCGCGATCGCCGCGCGCAGGCCCTCGTCGGTGTGCGTCGGCGGCATCCGGACGTCCACAATGGACACGTCCGGCTCGTGTTCGAGCACTGCGGCGCGCAATGCCACGGCGTCCTTCACCGCGGCCGCGACCTCGTGCCCGCGCAGCGTGAGCAGCTCGACGAGCCCGTGGCGCAGGATGGTCGAATCCTCCGCGATGACGATCCGCACGCGTCCCCCTTCTCCGCGGCCCGACTCTAGCGAGGCAATGGCACCGCGGCGGTGACCGTGGTCGGCCCGCCGGGCGGGCTGGTCACGGACAGCTCGCCGTCGACCGTGCGCAGCCGGTCCGCGAGCCCGGCGAGGCCGCCGCCCGGGACCACGGCGGCGCCGCCCGCGCCGGTGTCGGCGACGACCAGCCGCAGCACGCCGCCGTCCTCCGACAGCGCCAGCCGGACCGGGGAACTGGTGTGTTTCGCGGCGTTCGTGAGCAATTCGGCCGCGCTGAAGTAGACGATCGTCTCCACCGAAGGCGGCGGACGGCGCGGCAGGTCGACCTCGACCCGGACATCGACCCCGGATCTCGCGACCAAAGTGGACAGTGCCACGTCCAGGCCGGCGTCGAGCGCGGCCGGGTGGATGCCGCGGGCGAGGTCGCGCAGCTCGGTGAGCGCCTGCTTGGCGTTGGCGTGCGCGGTGGTCACCAGGTCGCGGACCTGGCCGAGGTCCACCGTCTCGGCGCCCAGCTCCTCCTTCGCCAGCCCCAGCCGCATGGCGAGCGCGACCAGCTGGGCCTGCGCGCCGTCGTGGAGGTCCCGCTCGATCCGGCGCAGCCGCAGCGCCGCGTCCTCGACGGCGGTCGCGCGGCTCTCCTCGAGGTCGCGCACCCGCTCGCTGAGCACGGGCTGGCCCAGCAGGCCGGCCACGAACCCGCGGTCGACCGTGGTCAGCGCGTGGATCAGCCGCGGCAGCACGGCCAGCACGGCGATCCCGGACGCCGCCCAGAGCAGCGTGCCCGCCCAGGCGCCGCTGTGGATGCCGAACACCGGCATCGTCGCGCCGTGCAAGGGAAACCACAGCACGAGGTAGCTGATCGAGGCGCCGGCGTAGAGCACCAGCAGGCCGGCCAGGAACAGGCTGATCAACGTCCACGGCAGCCGCACCAGCAGGTACGCCACGGCCCGCCAGGCGACCGGGTCGCCGATCCGCAGCTTGAGCCAGCGCCACAGCCCCGGCTTCAGCACCACCGGGCGCGGGGCGGGCACCCGCTCGCCGAGCAGCGCGCCCGCCAGCCGCCGGTGCCCGGCCCCGAGCGCCCGGGCCCCGTCCAGCACCGCCGCGAGCACCGCCGGCCCGACGATCAGCGGGAACAGCGCCACGCCGACCACCACTCCGGCCAGCACGGCGAACCAGGCGACCAGGGAGAACGGGCCGGCGAGCACCAGCCACGCCGTCTCCCGCGCGGTGTCACGCGGCGGCACCGGCCGCAGCAGCCGGCGCAGCGCACTCGGATTCCTGGTCACCCGGCCGAGTCTGCCGCGCGGGGCACCCGCCCGCCCATCCGGTTTTCCCTACTCCCGGGGGCCTGGCCGGAGTCCGTCAAGGACTCCTTGCCCGCGTGGGACGCCGCGAGGGAGTCCTTGCCCGCGTGGGACGCCGCGAGGGAGTCCTTGCCCGCGTGGGACGCGGTGAAGGAGTCCTTCACGGCGTCGGGGTCACCACTCGGAGTCTGGCCGCTTGGCGTCCGGCTGTTCGGAGTCCGGCTGCTCGGCCCGCTGGAGGCGCTCCTCGTCGGCCTGGGCCTTCCCGGCCGCCTCCCGCATCTCGATCAGGTCGGTCATCCAGTCGCCGGTCTCGCGCGCGATGTCCCGCACGGCGCCGGTGATGATCGTCGCGATGGCCCCGATGTGAGTGGCCGCGGATTCCGTGAGCTCCTGGACCGTGTCCTTGCCGCTTTCGAACTGACCCACCATGAGAGTTCCCTAAGCTGCTCGGAGTCGCTTGTCGTGCTCCAGGCTATCCGCCGGCGGGGCGGGCTGCCCGAGCTTGTCCGGCAGCGCCAGCTTCACGATCTTCTTCGCCACCGACCAGAGCTGCCGGTGCAGCGGCCCGGTGTGGTACGGCAGGCCGTAGCGCTCGCAGATGTCGCGCACCTCGCCGGCGATCTGCGGGTAGCGCCGCGCCGGGATGTCGGGGAACAGGTGGTGCTCGATCTGGTGCGAGAGGTTGCCGGACAGCAGGTGGAACAGCGGGCCGCCGCTGATGTTGGCCGAGCCGAGGATCTGGCGCAGGTACCACTGGCCGCGCGACTCGTCCTCGGTCTCCTCCTCGGTGAAGCTCTCGACGTCGGCGGGGAAGTGGCCGCAGAAGATGATCGAGAACGCCCAGAGGTTGCGGACCAGGTTCGCGCTCGCGTTGCCCAGAAGAGTCAACGGCGCGAGCGGCCCGGTCAGCGCCGGGAACAGCAGGTAGTCCTTGCCGACCTGGCGGGCCGCCTTGCGCACGATCTTGCGCAGCACCGGCACGTTCTCGGCCCAGCTCCGCTCACCCTTCACGACCCGCTCGATCTCGAGGTCGTGCAGCATCACGCCCCACTGGAAGAACAGCGCGAGCAGCGTGGCGTACACCGGGTTGCCCAGGTAGTACGGGTGCCACTTCTGCGCGGTGTCCATCCGCAGCACGCCGTAGCCGACGTCGCGGTCCTTGTCGACGATGTTCGTGAACGTGTGGTGGATGTAGTTGTGGGAGTGCCGCCAGTTCTCGGCCGGCGCCACGGTGTCCCATTCGAACCGCTGCGAGCTCAGCTCCGGGATGCGCGTCCAGTCGTACTGGCCGTGCATCACGTTGTGGCCGATCTCCATGTTGTCCAGGATCTTGGCCAGCGACAGCGCGGCGACGCCGGCCAGCCACGCGGGCGGCAGGAACCCGGCGAACAGCAGCCCGCGGCCGGTGACCTCGAGCGCGCGCTGGGTCTTGATGATGTTCCGGATGTACTCGACGTCGGCTTCGCCGAGGTCGTCGACGATCCGCTGGCGCAGGGCGTCGAGCTCGCGGCCGAACTCCTCGACCTGTTCCGGGGTCAGGCGGTCCTGAAGACCGGTCATGAGTTCCTCCTGGTCTGGTTTAGGCGTGGATCTCGACGTCCCCGACGGGGACGCTGATGCAGAGCTGGATCTCCTCGTTCTCTTCGCCGGAGATCTCGCCGGTGCGCGCGTTGCGCACGCGCCCGGCGGTCTTGACCTGGGTGCAGGAGAAGCAGATGCCCATCCGGCAGCCGTGCTCCGGCGTCAGGCCCGCGTCCTCGGCCTGCTCCAGCAGCGGCTTGCCCGAGTTGTCGCACTCGCGCCCGCTGCGGGCGAAGCGCACCCGGCCCTCGGCAGCCTCCGCGTCGAAGGTCAACGGCGGGGCCGTGAACTCTTCAGTGTGCAGCCGTTCACTCAATCCCTCGGCGGCGAACTGCTCGCGGACCGAGTCCATCAGCGGCTTCGGGCCGCAGAGGTAGGTCTCGGCGTCGCGGTACCAGGGCGCGGCGGCGGCGAGGTGCTCCTTCGTGAAGAAGCCGTGCAGGTCCCCGCCGCGACGGCTGTGGGTGTGCGCGTGCACCACGCGCAGGCCCGGGTGCTGCGCCGCGAGCGCGTCCAGCTCCTCGCGGTAGAGCACGTCGGACGCGGTGTTGGAGTAGTGCAGGAACACGATCTCGCCCTGGTGCCCCTCGGCGACGAGCGTGCGCACCATCGCGAGCACCGGCGTGACCCCGCTGCCGCCGCTGACCAAGAGGATCTTCTCCGGCCGCGGCGTCGGCAGCGTGAACTCACCGTCCGGTTCGGACAGTCCGAAGACCGAGCCGACGCGAGTGGTCTCCTGCAGGTACCGGGAGACCAGGCCGTGCGGGTCGGCTTTCACGGTGAACTCGAGGTCACCGCCCTGCGGGCCGCACGGCGAGTAGCAGCGGGTGCGCCGCACGCCGTCGATCTCCACGGTCAGCCGCACGTACTGGCCGGCGGTGAAGTCCCGCCACGCGCGGCTCGGCCGGACGCTGAACGTGACCGTGTCCGGCGTCTGGCGCCGCACGGCCGTGACCCGCCCGCGGATCTCGCGGCGGACCAGCATCGGGTCGACGAGTTCCAGGTAGCGGTCGACGCCGTGCGGGGTGAGCAGTGCCTCGGCGAGCGAGGCGAGGCTGCGTACCCGGCGGGGGAGCAGGGTGGCCATCACGCCCTCCAGAAATTTGAGTGCACATCTGTACACTCACCAGTGTGGGGGCACGGGCGGGTGTGCTGTCAACGCGAGAGCGAGGTGATGTGACGTGTGCCATGACGAAGCCGTCAGTACGCTGCCGGACGTGGTGGGAGTCGAGGAGCCGGTGACCAGGCAGGAGCGCAAGCAGCGGACTCGCCAGGCGCTGCTCGACGCCGCGCTGGAGCTGCTGGCCGACCGCGGGTTCGCCAGCCTGTCGCTGCGGGAGGTCACCAAGCGCGCGGGCATCGTGCCCACGGCGTTCTACCGGCATTTCGCGTCGATGGAGGAGCTGGGCGTCGCGCTGGTCGAGGAGGCGACGCGGACCCTGCGCGACATGATCCGCTCCGCCCGGACCGACCGGAACAGCTACCGGCGGATGATCCAGGCCTCGGTGCGCACGCTGTACGAGCACGTTCGCGCTCGTGAGGACCACTTCCGGTTCCTCACGCGCGAGCGCTACAGCGGCACCGGCCCGGTGGCGCGCGCCATCGCCGTCGAGCTGAAGCTGTTCTCCAGCGAGCTGGCGATCGACCTCGCCCGGTTCGACCACCTGCGGGAATGGCCGTCCGAGGACCTGTACATCCTGGCCGACCTGATCGTCACGGCGATGCTCGCCACGGTCGTCGACCTGCTGGAAACCCGCCCCGGCGACGCGGAGGCGGACGCGCGCACGATCGCCGTCGCGGAGAAGCGGCTGCGGCTGATCCTGCTCGGCGTGCCCCGCTGGAAGCCGTCCGCCTGACGCGCGGCCGCTCACCCGTCTGCTGAGGCGAAATGCGTCTCAAGCGGCTAGGGACTCCTCTTCGTACGTGGTAGAAATCGCGGAGATCGATGATCCTCAAGGTCGAGGAGGTCGCGTGGCGGAGAGCGGAAACCGGCTGACGGTCGGGGTGGTCGCGGAGTCCCGGTCCGGGGAGCGCCGGGTCGCGATGGTGCCGAAGCTGGTGGCCCGGCTGGCCCAGCGCGGCCTGCGGGTGGTGGTCGAACCCGGGGCCGGGGCCGGCGCGCAGCTGGCGGACGACGCGTATGTGCAGGCCGGCGCCGAACTCGGCGACGCCTGGGCGGCCGACGTCGTGCTGAAGGTCGCCCCGCCGTCCGAAAACGAGGTCGGCAAGCTGAAACCGGGCACCGTCCTGATCGGATTCCTTGATCCACGCGGTGCTCCCGACGGTATCGAAGAGCTGGAACGGGCCGGCATCCGCGCGTTCGCGATGGAGGCCGTGCCGCGGATTTCGCGGGCGCAGGCGATGGACGCGCTGTCTTCGCAGAGCAGCGTTTCCGGTTATCGCGCGGTGCTGCTGGCCGCGGAGAAGTTCACCCGGTTCTTCCCGATGCTGACCACCGCGGCCGGCACCGTGCCGCCGGCGAAGGTGCTGGTGCTCGGCGCCGGCGTCGCGGGCCTGCAGGCGCTCGCCACGGCCAAGCGGCTCGGCGCGCAGACCACCGGCTACGACGTGCGGCCCGAGGTGGGGGAGCAGGTGCGCTCGATCGGCGCGAAGTTCCTCGACCTCGGCATCGAGGCCGTCGGCGAGGGCGGTTACGCGCGTGAACTGACTGCCGAGGAGCGTGCCGAGCAGCAACGGCGGCTCACCGAAGCGATCACGAAGTTCGACGTGGTCATCACCACCGCGCTGGTGCCCGGGCGCAAGGCGCCGACCCTGGTCACCGCCGACGCCGTGAAGGGCATGCCCGCCGGCGGGGTGGTGCTCGACCTGGCCGGCGAGAGCGGCGGCAACTGCGAGCTGAGCCGGCCCGGTGAGGACGTCGTCGAGCACGACGTCACGATCAGCGCCCCGCTCAACGTGCCGTCCGGGATGCCGACCCACGCCAGCGAGCTGTACGCCCGCAACGTCACGGAGCTGCTCGAACTCCTGGTCACCGCCGAGGGCGAGCTGAAACTCGACTTCTCCGACGAGGTCGTCGCCGGGGCCAACGTGGCCGGGCGCGAAGGGAGCGCATCGTGACGCTGGTGGAGAACCTGGCCGTGCTCGTGCTCGCGGGGTTTGTGGGCTTCACGGTGATTTCGAAGGTGCCGAACACCCTGCACACGCCGCTGATGTCCGGCACCAACGCCATCCACGGCATCGTCCTGCTCGGCGGCCTGGTCGTGCTGGGGCTGGGCGTGGACGGGGTGCTGAACAAGATCCTGCTGGTGATCGCCATCGCGTTCGGCACGATCAACGTGGTCGGCGGCTTCCTCGTCACCGACCGGATGCTGGCGATGTTCAAGGCGAAGAAGCCCGCGCCCGGTGAGGAGGACGAGAAGTGACCGACCTCATCGCGATCCTCTACATCGTCGCGTTCGCCCTGTTCATCTACGGCCTGATGGGCTTGACCGGCCCGCGCACGGCGGTGCGCGGCAACTGGATCGCCGCCGTCGGCATGGGCATCGCGGTGATCGCGACGCTGCTCACCCCCGGCATGGGCAACTGGCTGCTGATCGTCCTCGGCGTCGCGATCGGCGCGCTGGTCGGCGTGCCGTCCGCGCGCAAGGTCAAGATGACCGCGATGCCGCAGATGGTGGCGCTGTTCAACGGCGTCGGCGGCGGCGCGGTGGCGCTGATCGCGTGGGTCGAATTCCGCAGCACCGACGGGTACGCGCACGAGCCACTGTACGTCGCGATCGCCTCGCTCTTCGCCGCGCTGATCGGCTCGATCTCCTTCTGGGGCTCGATCATCGCGTTCGGCAAGCTGCAGGAGGTGATCACCGGCCGCCCGGTCACGCTCGGGAAGCTCCAGCAGCCGGTGAACGCACTGCTCCTGCTGATCGCGCTGGTCTGCGCGGTGATCATCCTGGTCGGCGGCGACGCGCAGATCCTGGTGATCGGGCTGCTCCTGGCCGCCGCGATCCTCGGCGTCACGTCGGTGCTGCCCATCGGCGGCGCCGATATGCCCGTGGTGATCTCGCTGCTGAACGCGTGCACCGGGCTTTCCGCGGCGGCGATGGGCCTGGCGCTGTCCAACACGGCGCTGATCGTGGCGGGCATGATCGTCGGCGCGTCCGGCTCGATCCTGACCAACCTGATGGCGAAGGCGATGAACCGGTCGATCCCGGCGATCGTGGCCGGCGGCTTCGGCGGCGGCACGGCCGTCGCGTCCGCCTCGGGCTCGGGCGAGGTGCGGCCGGTGCGCTCGACCAGCGCGTCGGACACCGCGATCCAGATGGCCTACGCGAGCAAGGTGGTCGTGGTGCCGGGCTACGGGATGGCCGTGGCGCAGGCGCAGCACACCGTGCGCGAGATGGCGAAACTGCTGGAGTCCAAGGGAATCGAGGTCGCCTACGCGATCCACCCGGTGGCCGGCCGGATGCCGGGCCACATGAACGTGCTGCTCGCCGAGGCCGACGTGCCGTACGAGCAGCTCAAGGAAATGGACGAGATCAACTCCGAGTTCGCCCAGACCGACGTCGCCCTCGTGATCGGCGCGAACGACGTGATCAACCCGGCCGCCGAGACCGACCCCGGCTCGCCGATCTACGGCATGCCGATCCTGAAGGTCAGCGACAGCCGCTCGGTGATCGTCCTCAAGCGCTCGATGAGCTCGGGCTTCGCCGGCATCGACAACGACCTGTTCTACGATGCGAAGACCAGCATGCTCTTCGGCGACGCCAAGTCCTCGGTGGGCGAGATCGTGGAGGAGCTCAAAGCACTGTGAATCTCAAAGCACTGTGAACGGCGGGTCGGATATACGCGCCGAATTCGCTGAGCCGACCGAGAACCTGGCGTTCGACGAGGCGCTGCTGCGCGTCGAGCCTTCGGCGCCGGTGTTGTGGCTGTGGCGCAACCCGGTGTGCGTGGTGGTCGGGCGAGGGCAGAAGGTGGCGCGCGAGGTGCGTGTCGCGGAATGCGCGCGGGACGGCGTCCCGGTCCTGCGCCGTGCGAGCGGCGGCGGCACGGTTTTCCACGACCCGGGGAACCTGAACGTGACTTTGGTGCTGCCAGGCCCGCCGCCGCGGCCGTTGGAAATGCTGGGGCTGGTCATGTCGGCGGCGGTGGAGAAGCTGGGCCTGACGCCGACCCTGGGCGAGCGCGGCCTGTTCGTGGGCACCCAGAAGCTGTGTGGCTTCGCGGTCTTCCGCACGAAGGGCGGTCTGCTCGCGCACTCGACGCTGCTGGTCGACACGGATCCTTCGCGCGTCGGCGCGTACCTCACCGGCCCGCCGCCGGACCCGAAGCCGCTGGACTCGCACCGCAGCCCCGTCGCCTCGCTGTCCGGTCACGGCTTGTCGTTTGGCCCGGGTGAGGTGGAGTCGGTGGTCCGTGCGGCTGCCGGTTCGCTGCTCGGACCGCTTGAGCCGCGCTCGCCGTCTCCGGTCGAGCTGGACCGTCAGCGCACTTTGCTGCACACCCGTTACCACTACGAGGCCTGGCACACCGACGGACGGCAACGCCAAGCCTGACGCCCGGCCCGGACACAGCAAGAGCCCCTTTGCGGGAGTTCTTGCTGTGTCCGGGTTTCAGGCTCGGGTCACTCGGTTGCGGAGAACTTGACCGCCGGAACCTTCGCCACCGCGCGACGAGGCTTTGCTGCCGTCTTCGCCGGGACCGCCTTCGGTGCCGGGGCTGCCTTCGCCGCGGCTGTCTTCGGCGCTGCGGTCTTCGCGGCTGACTTGGCCGGAGCCCTCTTCGCCGCAGCCGCCTTCGTTGCCGAAGTCGTTGCCGGAGTTGCCTTCGCGGCCGAACGCTTCGCCGTTGCCGCCTTCGCTGGAGCAGCCTTCGGCGCCGGGGCTGCCTTTGCCGGGGCGGCCTTCTTCGTGCGGGTGGTCTTCGCAGTCGCGGTCTTCACCGCGGCCGCCTTACGCGAGGCGGGCTCCGCCTTCGTCGCGCGCTTACCCGCAACCGGCTTCGCCGCCTGCTTGGCGACTGGCTTGGCCGCCGTCTTGCCAGCCGACCGGCCGCCCGGCACCTTCGCCGAAGCGCCCGCTTTCCCTGCCCCAGCAGCAGGCTTCTTCGCCCCCGGCACGAAACGCGGCCGCTGCTTCCGCCCGCCGACGCGACGGGCCGCGTCCGCGTACCGGCCGAGGATCTTGCGCAGCGCGGCCGCGTTCGCGGAAGTCAGGTCGATCTCGTATTCGACGCCGTCGAGGCCGAATCCGACGGTCTGGGCCGCCGGGCCGCCGGTCAGGTCGTCCAGAACGCGGACAGCAGTGTTCCTGGCCATGAAGCCTCCCGTGCTCGATCGTGGTCATGCGTGCAACCGGCACGGCGACGCCCCGGCTCCCCCCGGTGCCGCCGGTTTCTTGCAGCTGTCTGACGAGAATAGCCGCTGGCTTGCGCGAAGCCGCGTGGTGGTGTGCGCTGAACCCATGTCAGGACAGACTTTCGACGTTGTGGTGATCGGGGCCGGACCGGTCGGCGAGGTGGCCGCCGAACGCGCCGCCAAGGACGGGCTGAAGGTGGCGCTCGTCGAGCACGAGTTGTTCGGTGGGGAGTGCTCGTACTGGGCCTGCATTCCGAGCAAGGCGTTGCTGCGCCCGGGAAACCTGCTCGCCGCGGCGAAGCGGATGCCCGGCGTGCCGGTCGGCGCTGCGCTCGACCCGGCGCAGGTGTTCGCCCGGCGGGACTGGTTCACCGGCAAGGGCGACGACGCCGGGCAGGTGGACTGGGCGCGCGGCGCGGGCATCGAGCCGGTGCGCGGCCACGGCCGGATCACCGGCGAGCGCGAGGTGACGGTGGGCGAGGACCTGGTGCTCACCGCCCGTCACGCGGTGATCGTCTGCACCGGCAGCGTCCCGCGGTCGCCGTCGATCCCGGGGCTCGACACGATCCGGCCGTGGGGCTCGCGTGAGGCCACGTCGGCGTCCGCGGTGCCCGCGCGCCTCGGCGTGCTCGGCGGCGGGGTGGTCGGCGTCGAGATGGCGCAGGCGTGGGCCCGGCTCGGCGCCGAGGTGCACCTGGTGATCTCCGGCGAGCGCCCGCTGCCGAAGCTGCCGGCGTTCGCGGGTGACCTGCTGCTCGGCGGGCTGCGCGAGGAGGGCGTCTTCGTGCACACCATGTCCGGCATCCGCGAGGTGTCCGCTGTGGACGGCGGTGCGCAGCTCACGCTGGCCGACGGCGAGCAGCTGGTGGTCGACGAGCTGCTGGTCGCCACCGGCCGGGCCCCGGCGACCGGCGACGTCGGACTCGACGTGCTCGGCCTGCCCACCGACGCCCCGCTCGCCGTCGACGAGAGCGGCCGGGTGTCCGCCGTGGACGGTGGCTGGCTGTACGGGGCCGGTGATGTCACCGGCCGCGCGCTGCTGACGCACCAGGGCAAGTACGGCGCGCGGGTCGCCGGCGACAGCGTCGCGGCCCGCGCCCGGGGCGAGGAAATCTCGACCGCGCCGTGGAGCCGTTACAGCGCGACGGCCGATCACCACGCCGTGCCGCAGGTGGTGTTCACCGACCCGGAGGTGACGTCCGTCGGACTCACCGAGGCGCGCGAGGGCTCGGCCGACCGCGTGGTGGACATCGACATCGCGGTGGCCGGCTCGTCCCTGCACGCCGACGGGTACAAGGGCAAGGCGCGCATGGTCGTGGACACCGAGCGCGGGGTGGTGCTCGGGGTGACGTTCGTCGGCCCGGACGTGGCCGAGCTGCTGCACTCGGCGACCATCGCCGTCGTCGGCGAGGTGCCGCTGGACCGGCTGTGGCACGCCGTGCCCGCGTTCCCGACGATCAGCGAGGTGTGGCTGCGGCTGCTGGAGGCGTACGGGCTCTGACGCTCAGCTCGGCAGCACCAGGTCGAGCGCGCCCTTCGCGGCACGGGCGAGGCCGGGATCGTCCGAAGTGGACGGTCCCGGCAGCCAGACCGCCTGCACCAGCCGCACACCGTTGCCCTCGATCTTGCTGGTGTAGGCGGCGCCGTCGAACTGCGGGGCCGGGCCCGGCCACTTGCCGGCCTCGGTGGCGACGTCGATGATGCCGCCACTACCCGGCGTGTCGGCCACCTCTTTGAAGTGCGAGGCCTGCGCGGCATCAGGAAACGCGACGACGGCCACAGTCACCGCAGCCGCCCGCCCATCGACCTGGGCGGTGTAACTCGCCCGCTGCACTCCGACGCAACTGGTCTGCTGCAAACTCGCCTGCACATCCCCGAACGCATGCGACGCACACCGCTGATCACCACTGCCGGCCCGTACCTCGAACGTGAGGCTCGGCGCCGCCGGAGCACTGGACACCGGCGCACTGGACACCGGCGGGGCCACGGCTTGGGAACTCGCGGGCGGCGCCGCGGTCTGCCCACCGTCCCCACCACCCCCGGTCGCCGCGATGATCACCGCGGTGACCAACAGCACCACCAACAACCCGATAGCCCCGAGCGGCAACCACCGCACAGTCCGCGACTGCTTACCGGAACCCCCACCCGGCGGCGGTGTTGCCCCCGTGCCTGCTGCTCCCGCGCCTGCCGCCGAGCCCGCGCCTGCTGGCGTTCCGGTACCCGCCGCAGCGCCCGCGCCTACTGCTCCCGCACCTGCTGTCGCAGTGCGCGCCGCTGCTCCTGCGCCTGCCGCAGGGCCCGCGCCCGCTGCTGTTCCTGTGCCTGCTGCCCCGGTGCCCGCCGCAGTGCCTGTGCCTGCTGCCGTTCCCATGCGTGCCGCAGCGCCTGTGCCCGCCGGGGTTCCGGCGCCGGTCGCCGCTCCTGCGCTTGGCCTCGTTCCGGTGCCTGCCGCTGTTGCCGCACTGGTTGCCGTTCCGGTGCCCGCAGCCGCCGGACGCGGACTGTTCCCGGGCTGCGCCATCGGCCGCGGTTTGGCCAGCGGCTGGGACGCCGCCCCGGCCACCCGCGGCGGCGGTGCCATGGCCTCGGTGACCTCTTCACCTTCCGCCGATGGTCCTGCCGTGCTGCCAGTAGAACCGCCCGATGTGGACGGACCCGGCCGCCCCGGCGAGGCAACGGACTCGGTCGGCTCATCGGCAAGCCCAGCCGAGGTCTCACCGATACCTGCGGCCGCCGAAGTGCCAGCCGCGGGGGAAGACGCGGCCGACCTGCTGGGTTGCCCCGCCGGTGAAGGCGAGGCGGTGGCACCTGCACCGGGGAAGACCGGCGCCCCACTCCGATCAGTGGGAGAAGCCCCACCCGCCGACCCGCCCGCAGCGCCGGGGGAAGTGGCGCCGGTTGCAGCCGGATCAGCGAAAGCGGAGCCCGCCGAGCCAGGGGCCGCGGCACCGGCTGCGGCCGGGCCAGGGACGGCGGAACCCATTGCGCCGGGGGAAGCGGCACCGGCTGTCGTCGCGCCAGGGGAAGTGGCGCCGGTTGCAGCTGGGGCAGGGGAAACCGCACCCATCGTGCCGGGGGAAGCGGAATCAGCCGCGCCGGTGCCGGGGGAAGGCGGACTGGCGGCCGGGGCGACGTGCGGGACCGGAGCGAGCGTCGGGAACACCGGTGGCGGTGGCGGCACCGAGGTGATCTTCGGGCGGGCCGCGGTGAATCTGTCCGGATGGGACATCGGGACGGTCTGCGGAGTCGCGGCCACCGACGGCGTCCCGGAGGCCGAGCCCGCTGCGGCGGGCTCCACCGGGCGAGCCCTCGAGGACGCGGCCGGGTTAGGCGCAGCAGAGGTCCCCGAGGACGCGGCCGGGGGAGCGGCAGCAGGGGACCCCGAGGAAGCAGCCGAGGCGGGCATCGCGGCGGATCGGCCAGTGGAGGGCATTGCGGCGCCCGCCGGAGGCAAGGCAACGGCACCAGCCGCAGGCCCAGCCCCTCGCCGGCCCCCACTGCCCACAGAGGACACCCGACTCTCCGGCGGCACCGGCGAATCATCCGTATACCGGACAAAACCCTCGCCCAGCAGAACATCGTCCGATAACTCCGGAGCATCCGGGGCAAAGGCAGTGATCAGGGCGCGCGCCTGGTCAAGCGAGCGCGGGCGGCGGGCCGTCGCCAGGGAAACCGTCGCCGCGAGCATGGTGGTGGGGGTCGGGTGCAGGACGCGGACCGGGCCGGCCAGGTCGGCCGGGGGCTGGTCGACGGTTTCCACATACGGGCCCACCGCGATGATCGTGCCGACCGGGCCGGTGCCCGGGGCCAGCTCCGCGATCCGGCGCTCGCACTCCTGGGACAGGTCGAGGGCCTCGGTGGCCGGGTTGACCGCGTCGTCGCCGTGGACCAGGGGCCAGCCGTCGGCCTTCCAGGGGCCGCCGAGGGGGGCCTCGAGGCGCAGGGCCGGGTCGGGCAGGTCGACGCCGATCACGATGAGCACGCCCTTCGGCAGCACCACCACCGCTTCCACGGCCCGGTCGCCGCCGACCGGGCGGGCGCCGACCAGTGCGACGCCGCCGATCACGGTGCTGCCGCGGCCGAGCGAAGCCAGCGCCGCCCGCACGTCTTCGGCGACGCGCGACGGCTGCTGCCCGAGGCGGACCAGTCGCACCGAAACCCTCCTCACCTCGACCGTTTCCGGGGCACCACGCTAGCGCGCCCGGCCCCGTACGCGGCGCGACACGGGGAAGCGTCGGCGTGCCTCCCTCCTAAAGGGGGTTCCCGTGCGACTTGTGGGGTTCGTGTGGCCAAACAGCACGGTTGGGGTGCAGAATGTGCTACACAGTGCTGCAAGTCGGGAAGAGACACGGAAAGCGCACAGAGCCCGTCGCTGGTCGAGAGGTCGTAGGGGAAGACGTCCCTCGTCGAGCAAGCGGAGGTCAGCAGTGAGCACCCGTGGCAACACCCGAGGCGTGGTGTACGTCCACTCGTCGCCGTCTGCGGTTTGCCCGCACGTCGAGTGGGCTATTTCGGGCACCCTGGGTGCCCGAGTCGAGCTGAAGTGGACGGCGCAGCCCGCCAGTCCGGGACAGCTCCGCGCCGAATGCGGCTGGCGTGCGCCCGCCGGCAGTGGCGGCAAGCTGGCCGCCGCGCTCAAGGCGTGGCCGATGCTGCGCTTCGAGGTCACCGAGGAGCCCAGCGCGGGCCTCGACGGCGAGCGGTTCTGCTTCGCGCCCGGCCTCGGCCTGTGGCACGGGCGGACCAGCGCCAACGGCGACATCGTGGTCGGCGAGGACCAGCTGCGCGCGCTCGTGACCATGACGCGGGGCGGCGAATCCTTGGCGCACAAGCTGGACGAGCTGCTGGCGGCGAGCTGGGACGAGGCGCTGGAGCCCTACCGGCACGCCGGCGACGGCGCCCCGGTCACCTGGCTGCACCAGGTCGGCTGACCGCCGGGGGCGGGTGGGTACCCTCTCAGGGGTGACCGCCCAACCGCCCGTCCGTTCTCGCCAGCGGTGGCTGGTTCCCGTCCTGGTCGTGGTGCTGTCCCTCACCGTCGGTGGCGGGCTGCTCGCGCGTGAGCTGTACCAGCGCCCGGAGGCGAAACCCGTCGACGCCGGCACGGTGGCCCCACCAGTCTCGGCGGACCCCGATGGCCGCCCGGGGTCCGGCAACGTCGAAGTCACCGACGACGTGGCGCATCACCCGGAGGGCGACGCGGTGCGCCCGGTCATCCAGGCCTACTTCGACTCGATCAACAGCCGCGATTACGCGGCCTGGAAGAAGACGGTCAGCGTCCAGCGGGTGCAGCAGAAGCCCTCGGCCGAGTCCTGGGCGAAGGACTTCCGGTCCACGAAGGACGGCAGCATCCTGATCTACCGGATCGAGCCCGCCGCGCACGGCTCGCTGCGCGTGCTGCTGGCGTTCACCAGCACGCAGTCGAAGGAAGACGCGCCGGAGAACCTCAAGAGCGGGTGCATCCACTGGCGGCTGGTGTGGCCGATGGTCTTCCAGAACGGCGGCTTCAAGATCGACACCGTGGACAGCACCGGCCGCTCGCCGGAGGGCGAAGTCTGCTGAGTCCCCGACCGACGCTGAGTCCCTTACCGACGAAAGAGGCCCTCTCCCACGCGGGAGAGGGCCTCTTTTCGTAGCTTTCGCCGATCAGACGGCGGGGGTGAACAGCAGCGCGGTGTTGTGGCCGCCGAAGCCGAACGAGTTGCTGATCGCCGCGGTGATCTCCATCTTGCGGTTCTCACCGGACACCACGTCGAGCTGGACCTTCGGGTCCAGGTCGGTGAGGTTCAGCGTCGTCGGCACCACGCCCTCGTACATCGAGAGGATCGTGGCGATGCCCTCCACCGCGCCGGCGCCGCCGACGAGGTGGCCGAGGGCGCCCTTCGGCGCGGTGACCACCGCGTGGTCGCCGATGGCGGTCCGGATCGCGGCCGCCTCGCCGATGTCACCGACCACAGTGGACGTGGCGTGCGCGTTCACGTGCTGGATGTCCGCCGGGGACAGCCGGGCCATGTCCATCGCGGCCCGCATGGCCGCGATCTGCCCGATGCCGTCCGGGTGGTTGCCCGTGATGTGGTAGGCATCGGATGTGATCCCGTAGCCGGCGAGCGTCGCGTAGATCCGCGCGCCGCGGGCCTTGGCGAGGTCGGCCCGCTCCAGCACCACGACGCCCGAGCCCTCACCGAGGACGAAGCCGTCGCGGCTGACGTCGAACGGCCGGGACGCGGCCGACGGGTCGTCGTTGCGGGTCGACACCGTGCGCGCCTGGGCGAAGCCGGCCAGCGTGATCGGGTGGATGCACGCCTCGGTGCCGCCCGCGACCACGACGTCGGCCCGGCCGGACCGGATCATCTCGTAGCCGGTGGCGATGCCCTCGGCGCCGGAAGCGCACGCCGAGGCCGGGGAGTGCACGCCCGCCCGGGCCTTCAGGTCGATGCTCACGTGCGCGGCCGGGCCGTTGGGCATCAGCATCGGCACGGTGAGCGGGGAGACCTTGCGAAGACCCTGCTGGTGCAGCAGGTCGTTCTGGCTCAGCAGCGTCACCGGGCCGCCGACGCCGGTGCCGATGGACACGCCGAGGCGCTCCGGCACGACGTCGGTGTGCTCGTCGGTCTGCTCGGTGAAGCCGGCATCGGCCCAGGCCTGGCGCGCGGCGATGATCGCCACCTGCTCGCACCGGTCCAGCCGCCGGGCCTGGACGCGCGGCAGCACCTCGCTGGGCTCGACGGCCAGCGTTCCGCCGATCTTCACGGGCAGGCCGAGTTCTTCGACCCAGTCCGCGGTCAATGGGCGGACGCCGCTGCGGCCGGCCAGCAGGCCGTCCCAAGTGGACGCGACGTCTCCGCCGAGCGGGGTGGTGGCCCCCATGCCGGTGATGACGACGTCGATGTTGCTCATGCGTTCACCTCGTTGGCGGTCGGTGTGGCCTGAGCCGGACTCCCGGCCCGGGTACGAAGAGGACCTAGTTCTGGTTGGCGGAGACGTAGTTCACCGCGTCGCCGACGGTCTTGAGGTTGGCCAGCTCGTCGTCCGGGATCTTGACGCCGAACTTGTCCTCGGCCTGCACGGCGATCTCGACCATCGACAGCGAGTCGATGTCCAGGTCGTCCACGAACGACTTCTCGGCGGTGACGTCGTCCTGAGCCACACCGGCCACCTCTTCGACGATCTCGGCGAGGCCGGCGAGGATCTCAGCGTTGTCAGCCATGGGGGTTGTTCCCTTCTCGGTTCTTCATTTCGTGTGCTGCCCCGCGGGCACGGCGCCCGCGCGGCAAGTATTCACTCAGGGGCAGAGGAAAGCCTGCCCGGCATAGGAAAGCCCGGCACCGAAGCCGACCGCCAGCACGACGTCGCCGGACTTCGCGGTGCCCGCCTTGCGCATGTGGTCCAGCGCCAGCGGGATCGATGCCGACGAGGTGTTGCCGGAGTACTTGATGTCGTCGGCGACGACCAGGTCCTCCCGCGCGCCCGCGGCCCGCAGCTTCTTGGCGATCGACTCGACGATGCGCAGGTTCGCCTGGTGCGGGATCAGGATGTCCACATCGGACGGCTGCAGGCCCGCGGCCTCCAGCGCGCGCAGGGCGATCGGCGCGATCTGCGTGGTCGCCCACCGGAAGACCGACTGGCCCTCCTGGTAGATGTACTTCCCGTCGCGCATGTAGATCAGGTCGACCAGGTCGCCGGCGCTGCCCCAGACCACCGGGCCGATGCCCGGCTCGTCGGCGCCGCCGACCACCGCGGCGCCCGCGCCGTCGGCGAAGATGATCGCGTTCGCGCGGTCGAGCGGGTCGACCGAGTCGGTGAGCTTCTCCGCGCCGATCACCAGGACCTTCTTCGCGGAGCCGGCCCGGATCAGGTCCGAGGCCACGCCGAGGCCGTAGCAGAAGCCGGCGCACGCGGCGTTGAGGTCGAAGGCGCCGGCGCTCTGGATGCCGATCCGGGTGGCGACCTGGGCGGCCGCGTTCGGGATCTGCGTCGGCATCGTGCAGTTCGGCAGGATGACCGTGTCCACTTCGGACGGATCGACGCCCGCGTCGGCCAGCGCGGCGGAGCCGGCGGCGACGGCGAAGTCGACCAGCAGCTCGTCCTTCTCCCCGAAGCGCCGCTCGATGATGCCGACGCGGTCGCGGATCCACTGGTCGTTGGTGTCCATGAGCTGCGACAGGTCGTCGTTGGTGACGATCTTGTCCGGCTGGTGGCTCCCGGTGCCGAGGATCCGGGTGCTGCTCGGGCCGGTGCTCTGGCGCAGGCTGGGGCGGTCGGTCACTGGGCGTCCTCCTCGCGCAGGTTCGCCAGCTCAGCCGGCGTCTTCAGCGCGATGGTAGTGGTGACGACACCCTTGAGCTGCCGCTTGACCAGGCCGGTCAGCGTGCCCGCGGGCGCGAGTTCGAATGTGCTGGTCACGCCGAGCGAGACGAGGCCGTCCATGGTCAGGTCCCAGCGCACCGGGCGGGTCACCTGGGCGACCAGGCGGTCCAGGTACTCGGCGCCGCTGGTGACCACCCGGCCGTCCGCATTGGACAGCAGCGGGCGGACCGGGTCGGCCGGGGTGAGGCCGGCGGCGTGCTCGCGCAGGGCGGCTTCGGCGGGCGCCATGTACGGCGTGTGGAAGGCGCCGGCCACCTTGAGCGCACGGATCTTCGTGCCCTCGAGCGGTTCGGCGACGATCCGTTCGATCGCCTCGGCCGAGCCGGACGCGACGATCTGGCCCGCGCCGTTCCGGTTGGCCGCGGCCAGGCCCTGCTCCTCGAGCCACGCCACGACCTGCTCGGGATCGCCGAGCATCACGGCCGCCATCGACGTGGGCTCCAGCGCGCAGGCCTTCGCCATCTCGGCGCCGCGCACGGCGGCGAGCGCCACCGCGTCGGCCGAGCTGAGCACCCCGGCGATCGCGGCCGCGGCCAGCTCGCCGACCGAGTGCCCGGCCACCGGAGCGTCGGCCGCCACCGGGGCGGCCTGCTGCAGGTGCTCGAACGAGAGCAGGGAAAGCGCCACGATCAGCGGCTGCGCGACGGCGGTGTCCTGGATCTCCTCGGCGCCGGCCTCGGTGCCGAGCCGGAGCAGGTCGAGCCCGGCGTGGGCGGACCACTCGGCCACGCGCGCGCGGGCGCCGTCGAGCTCGAGCCACGGGGTGAGCATGCCGGGGGCCTGGGAGCCCTGGCCGGGAGAGAGGACTGCGACTGTCACCTGTCTATGACACCACGCGGACCCGCTCCGGCCGGATGCGGGCGGTCACCAAGTCCGACCGGCGTAATTGGAGGAAACCTCCAACGGCCCGCCGTGAATCTCCGCCCTTAACCCAGATGCCTTGTGGGATTCAACCATTGCTTGCCGTGAAGTCGGTCACGGAGTGGTGAGGTCGCTGCCGCGGTGCGAACGGTCCCGCCCGGCCCGATGCGCCCCAATGCGGCGTTGGTTGCTCCAGCCCTGCCCCACCACCACCCTCAGCGGAGGCACTCCGTGCCCAGCCCTGATTCCACGCACCGAACGCCACATTGGGTGCGTTGGGTCCGGGGCCGGCTGGGGCGGCGCCGGCCGGGGTCACCAGAGGCCGCGGGCCCGCGCCAGGCGGCCGACGGTCAGCGCGATCCGCAGGACCAGCGCGTCGCGGGGCTCGGTGGGGTTGCGGCCGGTCAGCTCGGCCGCCTTGCGCAGCCGGTACCGCACCGTGTTGGGGTGCACGAACAGGGCCTGCGCGCAGCGTTCGAGCACGCCGCCGGTCTCGAGGTAGGTCTCCACCGTGCGCTGCAGCGCCGGCCCCGCCTCTTCGAGCGGGCGGGCGACGAGGTCCACCAGCAGCCGCTCGGCCTCCGGGTCGCCGGACAGGGCGCGCTCGGGCAGCAGGTCTTCGGAGCGGACCGGGCGCGGGGCGCCGGGCCAGCCGACCACCGCGCGCAGCCCGGACAGCGCCTCGGCCGCGCTGTGGTGGGCCTCGGCCAGCGACGGGACGGTCGGGCCGGCCACCACCGGGCCGTCGGCGAACACCGCGGACATCCGGGAGAGCGTTTCGCGCTCCTTCGGCCCGCCGTCGGTGGGGCCGCCGATCACGATGACCAGCCGCGAGCCCTGCACCGACAGCAGCACCGGCCGGCCGACCCGCGCGGCCCGGCTGCGGACCTCGAACACGACCGTCGGCGGGTCTTCCGACGGCGGGTTGCCCACGAGCACCGTCGCGGCCGAAGCCGGGTCCCAGCCGAGCGCGGCGGCGCGGGAGAGCACCGCTTCCTCGGCGTCGCCGCGGACGATGCCGTCGACGACCAGCGCCTCCAGCCGCGCGTCCCACGCACCGCGCGCTTCCGCTGCGGCAGCGTAGGAATTGGCCGCGGCGAAGGCGATTTCCCGGCCGTAGCGCAGAATTCCTTCGATCAGGGCGGCGCGCTCGGCCTCGTTCGCGGCGAACTCCGGCAGCTGCTCCTCGAACACCTCGATGGCCAGCCGCACCATGCCGACGGCCTGGCGCAGGCTGACCCAACGCGAAAGCTCGGCGGGCGCGTCGCGGAACGCCTCCGTGGTGAGCTTCAGCGCCTCCTTCGAATCACGCAGCCAGTCGACGAAGCCCGCCGCGCCGGCCTGCGTGATGAGCAGGACGCTCGCGCGCTGGTCCGCGGGCAGCCGCGCGAACCACACCAGCCGCTGCTCCATCACCGCGACGCTCGCGCTCGCGAGGCGCCCGGACGCGTGCTCCAGCCCGCGCAGGGTCTTGGCGGACAGCCCGTGGTGCTTGGGCACCTGGCGCCCGGAACTCGTTTCAGCCATGTCAGGACCGATCCTACGGGTGCGCGTACCAGCAACTTTCGACGGCGGACACGCAACCACGGGTGCTAGGAACAGGCGCCGCCCCCTCTCTACGATCGGCCGAGGTGACAATCGTCACCGAATACGACGGCAAGGGGGAACGGGCTATGCCAGAGCCCGGATTGGAGATCGACGCGATCTCCAAGCGGTACGGCACCGTGGTCGCGCTGGAGAAGATGACTTTCGACGTACGGCCGGGGGAGCTTTTCGGTTTCGTCGGCAGCAACGGCGCCGGCAAGACCACCACCATGCGCATCGCCCTCGGCGTGCTCAGCGCCGACGCCGGCGAGGTGCGCTACGCCGGCGAGCCGGTGAACTACGAGACCCGCCGCCACATCGGGTACATGCCCGAAGAGCGAGGTCTGTACCCGAAGATGAAGGTCGGCGAGCAGCTGACCTACCTGGCCCGGCTGCACGGGATGTCGGCGTCGGACGCCAAAGCCTCCACGGAACGGTGGACCGAGCGGCTCGGTGTCGCCGCGCGCCGCGACAGCGAGGTCCAGGCGCTGAGTCTCGGCAACCAGCAGCGCGTGCAGCTCGCCGCCGCGCTGGTGCACGAGCCGCGGATCCTCGTGCTGGACGAGCCGTTCTCCGGCCTCGACCCGGTCGCGGTGGACGTGATGAGCGCGGTGCTGCGGGAGAAGGCGGCCACGGGGGTGCCCGTCGTGTTCTCCAGCCACCAGCTCGATCTGGTGGAGCGGCTGTGCGACCGGATCGGGATCGTCCGAAGTGGACGGATGGAGGCGTGTGGTTCCGTGGCGGAGCTGCGTTCCGGCGGCGCGGTCCGGCTGCTCGTGGACGCGCCGGAGGCCGCGGACGGCTGGGCCGCCGGGCTGCCCGGCGTCACCGTGCTCGGCCGCGAGGGCTCGGTGACCGAAGTGGAGCTGGGCGACGGCGCGGACGACCAGGCCGTGCTGCGCGCGGCACTGGCGACCGGGCCGGTGCGCGGGTTCTCGCGGAAACTGCCTTCTCTGACCGATCTTTTCCGCTCCGTCGTGAGCGAACACCACACCCAGGAGACTGCGGCATGAGCGAGCCCGACGTCCGGATGAGCCCGCTGTCCGCGGTCGGCCTGGTGGCCTCGCGCGAGATCGGCACGCGGGTCAAGTCGAAGGCCTACCGGATCAGCACGCTGATCATGCTGATCCTCATCGTCGCCGTCACGGTGGTGTTCAAGCTCATCGGTGGCAGCAGCGGCCCCGACGCGACCGTCGGCTTCGTGCCCGCGGCCGCCCCGCTCGCGGCGCCGGTGACGGCCACGGCGAAGTCGATCGGCAAGAACGTCGCCACTGAGCAGGTGCCCGACCAGCAGGCCGGCGTCGCCAAGCTGAACGACGGCTCGATCGACGCGTTGCTGGTGCAGGACGCGCAGCGGGTGCACGTCCAGGTGAAGAAGACGCTCGACCCGACGCTCAAGAACGTGCTGAACGTGGTGGCCGGGCAAATCGCCCTCGGCGAGCAGATCCGCGGGCTCGGCGGTGATCCGGCGAAGGTCGGGGCCGCCGTCGCCGGCGCTTCGATCGACGAACTGCCGCCGCTGCAGCAGCCGTACAACTACGACGGCCAGCAGCTCATTCTCGGTATCATCGCCGGGATCCTCATCTACCTGTCGTTGATGCTGAACGGCCAGAGCGTGGCGCAGGGCGTGGTCGAGGAGAAGACGTCCCGCGTGGTCGAGCTGCTGCTGTCCACGATCAAGCCGTGGCAGCTGATGGCGGGCAAGGTGCTCGGCATCGGCACGGTGGGGCTGATCCAGATGCTGGCGATCGGCGTGGTCGGGCTGGCCGCGGGGCTGGGGCTGGGGGTGCTGACCATCTCGGTGTCGGCGGCCATCGGCACCGTGGTGTGGCTGATCGTCTGGTACCTGCTCGGCTTCTTCATGTACTCGATCGTCTTCGCCGCGCTCGGCGCGCTCGTCTCCCGCCAGGAGGACGTCGGCGGCGCGACGATGCCGGCGCTGATGCTGGTGATCGTCGGTTACGTGGTCGGCATCTCGGTGCTGCCCTCGGACCCGTCGAACTCGTTCGCCGAGGTGCTGTCGGTGATCCCGGTCTTCGCGCCGACACTGATGCCGATGCGGCTGGCGATGGGCGGGGTGCCGGTGTGGGAGGCCGTGCTTTCGGTGGGGCTGGTGGTACTGCTGATCCCGGCGCTGATCTGGCTGGCCGCGCGGATCTACCGCAACGCCGTGATGCGCACCGGCGCGAAGGTCAAGCTGCGGGACGCGCTGAGCGCGGCCTGAGTGGTTGGTGGGGCACCTGTGGCCACGAGCGTCCGGGCAGTAGGGGCGTTGCGTGGCCACAGGTGTTTCCGGGTGGGTGTTTGTGTGGTGCTTGTTAAATCGCGAGCGGACATGTGCGTGTTCACGCGGTGATTCGCGGTGATGATTGGGCCGAATGGCCGCGGTGTCCTGCCCGCCGGACCGGAGTGGCCGCGCCTATGCCGTCAACTGTGCCGCTTCGTCAGGCTTCGGTGCGAGTGGCCGCAAACGCGCTGGAGCAGGTGAAGGCGTAACCGCGGTCGACAAGCGCTGTCATCCAGGGAAACCCGAAGCGTATTCGCAGAGCGACCGCTCGCGTACGCGCTGATTGCTTCCGGGCTGATTGCTGGGGAAATGCTCGAGGCCGCCCGGCGCTTGCGGTTTTCGCTGCGCCGGACGGCCTCGTCTCCCCGGTCCCCACCGGTAGTACAAGTATGGCCGTCATTGATCTTCCCGCGCCAGTCGTCTCACTCGATCGTGGTGCACAGCACTCTCGTCCGCTGGGTACCTGATCATCGAACCGGTGCACAGCGGACGCCGCCGGATTCGAAGCCGACCACGGCGAAGGGAGCCCGCGTGGGTGAGCAATTGAAGGACGGACTCGGACAGGCCTGGAATCTGGTGGCCACGTTCGTCCCGAAACTCGTCGGATTTCTGATCATCCTGTTCATCGGCTGGCTGATCGCGAAAGCCGTGTCCAAAGCACTCGGACTGGTGCTCGGAAAGCTCGGATTCTCGCGGCTGATCGAGAAGACCGGGCTCACCGGAATGATGAAGCAGGCGAATGTGGACGCCACCGGCATCCTGGTCAAACTCGTCTACTACTTCATTCTGCTGATCGCCCTGCAGCTGGCGTTCGGCGTGTTCGGCGCGTCGAACCCGGTCAGCCAGCTGCTGAACGAGATCATCGCGTTCCTGCCGCGGATCCTGGTGGCGCTGGTGCTGATCGTGGTGGCCGCGGCCATCGCCAAGGTGGTGCGTGACGTGGTCACCTCCGCGATGGCGGCGCGTCCCGCGGGGCGCCTGCTCGGCACCGTCGCCTACTGGCTGATCATGGCGTTCGGCATCATCGCGGCGCTGGGCCAGGTGAACATCGCGACGGCGGTGACCGGCCCGGTGCTGATCGCCGTGCTGGCGACCATCGGCGGCGTCATCGTGGTCGGCTTCGGCGGCGGCCTGATCAAACCGGCCCAGGACCGCTGGGGCGGCTGGCTCTCCAACCTCCAGGGCCAGCTCGGCAGCGGCGACGGTGGTTCGGCGCGTGGGGTCGGGCAGGGTCAGGCTCTGTCAGGTCAGCCTCAGCCGGGTCAGGCTCAGCGCGGTCAGGCACAGCCGGGCCAGACGGCCCAGGCTCAGACCCAGCCGGGCCGGACTCAGCAGGCCCAGGCCCAGACACAGCAGGCTCAGACGCAGCAGGCCCAGGCCCAGCAAACCCGGATGCAGGAGACCCAGTCCGCCCACGCGGGCAACGGCCACCAGCCCGGCTCCGACACCCCGACCCCGCCCGCGGGATTCGGCCGCGTCGAACGCTGAGCTACCCCTCGGCGAGGGTCCGGTGCATCGGGTGGGCACCGGACCCTCGCCGTTCCCGTGCGCGATTGGCTGTGCCCGCTCGGCCAAGCGGCACAGCCATGTCGCGCGGCCACCCTGACGGGGCGCTCTGGCCGGGCCACCTCGCGCAGCCGCCTCGCCCGGCCGCCCAAATGGATCGCCTCGTCGAGCCATCTCGCCCAGCCTGCTCGGCGGTGCCCGCTTGACCATCCCGCGCAACTGCTCTGGTCGGCCGCCCTGCCGAGTCATCCCGCCCGGCCGCCACGCCGCCATCCGACCCGGCCGCCCTGGCGGGTCGCCCGCCGAGCCACCTCGCCTGGCCGCTCTGGCTTCGCCCCGCCGTCTCGCCCGGCGGCCCGCAGCCGCCATCTAGCCAAGCCGCCCTGGTGGGTGGCCCCGCTCAGACATCGGGCCGCCCCGCGCCGCCGCTCGCGCGGCCGCCCCGCGGTGTCGCGCAGCCGCCCTGCCCGACCATCGCCCGGCTGCCCCACCCAGCCGTCTCGCTCGGCTGTCTCACGGGGCGGGATGTCTTCCGCCTCACAACGGTGGGGGAATTGCCCCGCGATGCTGCATGTTGGGAGCGGTAGACCGGAAGGGGTGGGGACGTGGACTTCCTGCTGCATCACGGCGTGACCGTGCTGGGCCAGTGGATCTCGATCGCGGAGCTGGCGGGCCAGGTGTTCGCGCTGGCTGTCGTGTTCCTGGCCGAGCGGCGGACGCTGTGGACGTGGCCGGTGCAGGTCGGGGCCACCGTGCTGTTGTTCTCCGTCTACATCTCCGCGCACCTCGGCGGGCTGGCGAGCCGGCAGATCGCCATCCTCGCCATCTCGCTTTACGGCTGGTGGGCGTGGAATCGGCGCAGCGATCCGGTGTACGGCGTCGTCGTGCGTAAGGGGCGGTGGACCGAGCGGGCCGCGATGCTGGCCGGGTTCGTCGCCGGCACCGTAGTCATGGCGCTGGTCCTGCAGGCGCTGAACGCGTCGTGGGCGCCGTGGCCGGACGCCGCGATCTTCGTCGGGACGTTGGTGGCCTTCGGGGCCCAGGGGGCCGGTCTGGTGGAGTTCTGGCTGGTCTGGCTGGTGGTCGACGCGATCGGCGTGCCGCTGCAGATCTCGTCCGGGCTGTACTTCTCCGCGGCGATCTACATCGTTTTCGCCGCGCTGGTCGTGCACGGCTGGTGGAGCTGGAACCGCACGGCCAAGAACGTTCAGCGGGCGCCGGTCACGGCAGCATCCAGCTGAGCACCGGCGTGCTCTGACCGAACACGATCAGGCACATCACCAGCAGCAGCCCCACGCTCCACGGCAGCACCTTCCGCAGCAGCTTTCCCTCCTCGCCGGGCAGATTCGCCGCCACGCAGGCGATCGTGAGGTTCTGCGGCGAGACCATCTTGCCCAGTACGCCGCCGGAGCTGTTCGCCGCCGCCAGCAGGTCGGCGGGCAGCCCGGTCTGGTGGGCGGCCGTCACCTGGAGGGCGCCGAACAGCGCGTTGGCCGAGGTGTCCGAGCCGGAGACGGCGACCCCGAACCAGCCGAGCACCGGCGAAAGGAACGCGAGCCCGGCGCCCGCCGCCGCGATGAACGTGCCGATGGTGGCGGTCTGCCCGGACAGGTTCATCACGTACGCCAGCGCGAGCACCCCCGCGACCGTGACGATCGCGAAGCGCAGCTCCTTCACCGTTGCCAGCCATTCCGCGACGGCGCCGCTCGCCGCGACCTTCAGCGCGATCACCGTGATGATCCCGGCCAAGAGCACAAGCGTGCCGCCGGTGTTGAGGAACGGCAGCGAGAAAGTGTTGCCGGACACCGCTTTCCCATTGGGACTGTGCACGTCGAGGCCGGCCCAGTGGAACTTCCAGGTGGCCCGGTCGAGCAGGTTCTTCACCGGCGGCACCTGCGCGAGCGAGAAGACCACGATGATCAGCGCGTACGGCAGATAGGCGCGCACGACCTCGCCGCGCTCGTCCGGCCGGTCGAGCGTCGCGGTGCGGGTGCCGGTGAGGACCCGCGCGCGGACCTCGGCGGACACCGCGCGCCGGGTCATCGGCAACGCGACCAGCGCCGCCGCCCCGGCGAGCGCGGCGCCGATGTCGGCCAGCTGCGGCGACACGAAGTTGGACGCGAGGAACTGCACCACCCCGAACGCGAGCCCGCAGACCAGCGCCGGGATCCAGGTCTCCCGCAGGCCGCGGCGGCCGTCGACGATGATCACCAGCAGCAGCGGCACGAACAGCGCGAGCAACGGCGTCTGCCGCCCGACGATCGACGACACCTGGTCCAGCGGCAGCCCGGTGACCTGCGCCAGCGTGACCACCGGGGTGCCCATCGCGCCGAACGCCACCGGCGCGGTGTTGGCCACCAGCGCGACCACCGCCGCCTTGGCCGGGCCGAAGCCCACGGCCACGAGCATCACCGCGCTGATCGCCACCGGCGCGCCGAACCCGGCCAGCGCCTCCATCAGCGCCCCGAAGCAGAACGCGATGATCAGCGCCTGGATCCGCGGGTCGTCGGAGACCCGGCCGAACGAGCGGCGCAGCACGTCGAAATGGCCCGTGCGCACGGTGACCCGGTAGACCCACAGCGCGTTGACCACGATCCACAGGATGGGGAACAGGCCGAAGGCGGCGCCCTGCAGCGCGCCGGAGATCGCCTGGCCCACCGGCATGCCGAACACCACGGTGGCCACGACCAGCGCGACCACCAGCCCGATCAGCGCGGCGTGGTGCGCCTTGGCCCGGACCACGCCGAGCAGCACCAGCACCACGGCCAGCGGGATGATCGCGACCAGCGCGGAAACGCCGAGGGAACCGGCCAGCGGAGTGGGATCCTGAACGAACAAGCCGACCTCCGGGGGGACCGATGCTTCCGCATAGCGGAAACGGCGTTTCACGAGGTGGCTGAGATAGTGGTCACAACTGCCACGGCCCGTCAAGGCTGTGTCGCACGTCCGGCCCAGTGCCCGAAGCGCCCCAATGTGGCGTTGGTTGCTCCAGCCCTGCCCCACCACCACCCTCAACGGAAGCGCTCCGCGCCCAGCCCCGATTCCACGCACCCAATGTGGCGTTCGGTGCGTTGGACGCATCGAACGCCACATTGGGGCGCATTCGGCCCGGGGGTGAGGTGGGGCTGGTGGGGGTCAGCGCAGGGTGGCGTGTGATGGCCGGAGGTCTTCGATCCGCCGGACGCCCAGCAGCTGCATGGTCCGGACCATCTCCGTGCGCAGGATGTCGACGCACCGCTGCACCCCGCGTTCGCCGCCGGCCATCAGGCCGTACAGGAACGCGCGGCCGATCAGCACGGCGTCCGCGCCGCGGGCGAGTGCGGCCACGATGTCGCCGCCGGACAGGATGCCGGTGTCGACCCACACCTCGGCGCTGCCCTGCAGCTCGTCGAGCACGGCGGGCAGCAGCTCGATCGGCGTCGGCGCGCGGTCGAGCTGGCGTCCGCCGTGGTTGGACAGCACCACCCCGTCGGCGCCGTGTTTCACCACGTCGCGGGCGTCGTCGACGTTCTGGACGCCCTTGATCACCAGCTTGCCCGGCCAGGTGCGGCGCACCCAGTCGAGGTCGTCGAAGTCGAGCGTGGGGTCGAACAGCTTGTCCAGCAGCTCGGCCACGGTGCCGCCGAAGTGGTTGAGCGAGGCGAAGGTCAGCGGCTCGGTGGTGAGCAGGTTGATCCACCACGCGGGGTGCATCGCCCCGTCGGCGAACGTCTTGAGCGTGAGCGCCGGCGGGATGGTCAGGCCGTTGCGGACGTCGCGCAGCCGGGCGCCGGCCACCGGGGTGTCGACGGTCAGCAGCAGCGTGTCGTAGCCGTTCTCCCACGCCCGATTCATCAGATCTTCGCCGGCGCCGTGGTCGTTCCAGACGTAGAGCTGGAACCACTTGCGCGCGCCCGGCGCGGCTTCGGCGAGGTCCTCGATCGAGGTCGTGCCCATGGTGGACAGGCCCATCGGCATGCCGTTGCGCTCGGCCACGCGGCCCACCGCGCGCTCGCCCTCGTGCTGCATCATCCGCGTGAACCCGGTGGGCGCGAAGGCGAACGGCAGCTCCGAGCGGCGGCCGAGGATCTCCTTGCTCGTGTCCACATCGGACACGCCCCGCAGCACGTTGGGGTGGAACTCCACGCTCCGGTAGGCCTGACGGGCGCGGCGGAGGCTGTCCTCCAGCTCGGCGGCGCCGTCGGTGTAGTCGAACGCGGCGCGCGGGGTGCGCTTGCGCGCGATCATCCGCAGGTCGGCGATCGTGTGCGCGCCGGCGAGGCGCCGGTCGGTCGGGTTGAGCACGATCGGCTTCGGCCGCAGGATCTGTTTCAGTTCACTCGGCCGCGGCAGGCGACGCTGGGTCACGCTCGATCACCCTTCCTCAAGCATCCGAAATACATCCGACCTCTACCCTAGAGGCCGGGGTGGCGCAAAAGCATCAGGCCCCACGCGAAGGGCCCTCCGGGACATGGTGCGTCCCGGAGGGCCCTTGCGGCTACGCCTGCTTACGCGTTGCCCGAGTCCGAGGTCTGCGGGCCCGCGGCGGACACGTCGTCGATGCGGTACTTGCGCGCCGCCTCGACCACCTTGTCCTGCGCGACCTCGCCGCGCTTGGCCAGCGCGGTCAGCGCGCCGACCACGATCGACTCGGCGTCGACCAGGAACTTGCGCCGCGCCGCCGGGCGGGTGTCGGAGAAGCCGAACCCGTCCGTGCCGAGCGTGAGCATGTCGGTGGGCACCCACGGGCGGATCAGGTCCGGCACCGCGCGCATCCAGTCCGACACCGCCACGATCGGGCCGCGCACGCCCGAGAGCGCCTCGGTCACGTACGGCACGCGCGGGGTGTCGCCCGGGTACAGCAGGTTGTCGTGGTCGATCGCCACGGCCTCGCGGCGCAGCTCGGTCCACGACGTCGCCGACCACACGGCCGCCCGCACGCCCCACTCCTCGGCCAGCATCTGCTGCGCCTTGAGCGCGTCCGGCATCGTGACGCCGGAGACCAGGATCTGCGCCTCCGGGCCGTCGCCCGCCGGGGCGTCGGCGTACTTGTAGAGGCCCTTGAGCAGGCCGTCCACGTCGAGGCCCTCGGGCTCGGCGGGCTGCTGGTACGGCTCGTTGTAGATCGTCATGTAGTAGAAGACGTTCTCGCCGTTGCCGTCCGGGCCCGTCTCGCCGTACATCCGGCGCAGGCCGTCCTTGACGATGTGCGCGATCTCGTACGAGTAGGCCGCGTCGTACGCCACCACCGCCGGGTTGGTCGCCGCCAGCAGCAGCGAGTGCCCGTCGGCGTGCTGCAGGCCCTCACCGGTCAGCGTGGTGCGGCCCGCGGTGGCGCCGAGCACGAAGCCGCGGGCCATCTGGTCCGCCGCCGCGTACAGGCCGTCGCCGGTGCGCTGGAACCCGAACATCGAATAGAAGATGTAGATCGGGATCATCGGCTCGCCGTGCGTGGCGTACGAGGTGCCCACCGCGGTGAACGACGCGGTCGAGCCGGCCTCGTTGATGCCCTCGTGCAGGATGACGCCCTTTTCGGACTCCTTGTACGCCAGCATCAGGCTCGCGTCGACCGAGGTGTACGTCTGGCCGTGCGGGTTGTAGATCTTGGCCGTCGGGAACATCGAGTCGAGGCCGAACGTGCGGGCCTCGTCCGGGATGATCGGCACGATCCGCTTGCCGATCTCCGAGTCCTTCGCCAACTCGCGCACCAGCCGGACGAACGCCATCGTGGTGGCGACCTCCTGCTTGCCCGAGCCCTTGCGCACGCCCTCGTAGACCTTGTCGCCGGGCAGCACGAGCGCCTTGGCGGACTTCGGCCGGCGCTCCGGCAGGAAGCCGCCGAGCGTCTTGCGGCGGCCGACCAGGTACTCGATCTCCGGCGAGTTCGCGCCCGGGTGGTAGTACGGCGGCAGCTTCGGGTCGCGCTCCAGCTCCTCGTCGCTGATCGGGATCCGCTGCGAGTCGCGGAACAGCTTGAGGTCGTCGAGCGTGAGCTTCTTCATCTGGTGCGTGGCGTTGCGGCCCTCGAACGACGGGCCGAGGCCGTAGCCCTTGATGGTGTGGGCCAGGATCACCGTCGGCTGGCCGTGGTGCTCCATGGCCGCCTTGTACGCCGCGTACACCTTGCGGTAGTCGTGGCCGCCGCGCTTGAGGTTCCAGACGTCGGCGTCGGTGAGGTCCTTGACCAGGTCCTTCGTCCGCGGGTCGCGGCCGAAGAAGTGCTCGCGGACGAACGCGCCGTCGTTGGCCTTGTAGGTCTGGAAGTCGCCGTCCGGCGTGGTGTTCATCAGGTTGACCAGCGCGCCGTCGCGGTCGGCCGAGAGCAGCGAGTCCCACTCGCGGCCCCAGATGACCTTGATCACGTTCCAGCCCGCGCCGCGGAAGTACGACTCGAGCTCCTGGATGATCTTGCCGTTGCCGCGCACCGGGCCGTCGAGCCGCTGCAGGTTGCAGTTGATCACGAAGGTCAGGTTGTCCAGGCCCTCGCCGGCGGCCACGTGGATCAGGCCGCGCGATTCCGGCTCGTCCATCTCGCCGTCGCCGAGGAACGCCCAGACGTGCTGGTCGCTGGTGTCCTTGATGCCGCGGTCGCGCAGGTAGCGGTTGAACCGGGCCTGGTAGATGGCGTTCATCGGGCCGAGGCCCATGGACACCGTCGGGTTCTCCCAGAACTCCGGCATCAGCCGCGGGTGCGGGTACGACGGCAGGCCGCCGCCCTCACCGGCGTGCGAGTACTCCTGGCGGAAGCCGTCGAGCTGCTGCTCGGTCAGCCGGCCCTCCAGGAAGGCGCGGGCGTAGATGCCCGGCGACGCGTGGCCCTGGATGTAGATCTGGTCGCCGCCGCCGGAGTGGTCCTTGCCGCGGAAGAAGTGGTTGAAGCCCACTTCGTACAGCGCGGCGGACGAGGCGTACGTCGAGATGTGCCCGCCGACGCCGACGCCCGGGCGCTGCGCGCGGTGCACCATGATCGCCGCGTTCCACCGGATGTACGCCCGGTAACGGCGCTCGAGCTCCTCGTCGCCGGGGAACCACGGCTCGTTCTCCGTGGGGATCGTGTTGACGTAGTCCGTGGAGGTCAGGGCGGGGACGCCGACGTTGCGCTCCCGCGCGCGCTCCAGGAGGCGCAGCATCAGGTACCGCGCCCGCTGGTGGCCACCCCTGGCCAGCGCCTCGTCGAAGGAGTCCAGCCACTCGGCCGTCTCGTCGGTGTCGATGTCGGGCAGGTGCGCCGCCAGTCCGTCACGGATGACGCGTACGCGTGCCGGGGTCTCCTTGCCGGAGGCGCCGTCGTTCTGCGGGGCCAAGGGGTCTCCTTGTAGCTGGTTGTGCTCTCGGGCGGGAGTGTTCGCCTCATACCCATCGTCGCCCCCGGTCCGTCTCCTGTCGCCGCTACTGAGCGGTAACAAGGGACGCCCCGGCTGCGCCACTCCCCGCGTGCGGTGTAACGCGCGCGCGTTTTTCTCCTCCAGCCTAGGGGAGAGGTTTCCGGGACTCCCCGGAGCGGTCGTGGGACACTGGTCGCGGACACCCGTCCCGGGGTCGCGCAACGGCGCCGGGGGCCCCTACGCTGCGACACGAGTTGTCAAAGATCCGGTGTGGACGGTTGCGCGCAGCGCCGCGCCAGTGTTCGCTATGACAACCGTGTACCCCGAGTGTGGCGGTCCGTCCCGGTCCGAAGGGCTGAACGAACGCCACGCTCCGTCGTAGTTGGAGGAGTGGAAGCAGTGGTCGCCGCGGGAGACGCCGGCAGTGCCAGCGTCGCCGAGAGGCTTGGCATCAAGCCGGACATGGTGGTCCAGGAGATCGGCTGGGACGAGGACGTCGACGAAGACGTTCGCGCCGCCATCGAAGAGGAGATCGGTGGTGAGCTCCTGGACGAGGACGCCGACGACGTCGTCGAGGTCGTGCTGCTCTGGTGGCGCGAAGACGACGGCGACCTGGGTGACACCCTCATCGAGGTCAGGACCCCGCTGGACGAGAACGGCGTGATCTGGGTGCTGACCCCGAAGACGGGTCAGCCAGGGCACGTCGAGCCGAGCGAGATCGCCGAAGCCGTGCCGCAAGTCGGCCTGGCGCAGACCGCCAACATCAGTGTGAGCGCCGACTGGGTCGGCACGAGGCTGGTGTCGCCGAAGTCCTCGAAGGCCAAACAGCGCTGAGCCCGGGCCTGCGCCGCTGACACGATAGGGTTGTCGGCGCAGGCCCGTGTCCGCTCTGGAGAGGAATCGCCGCATGGCCGTCGAGGTCGGCTCACCAGCCCCTGACTTCACGCTCAACGACTACAACAAGCAGCCCGTCCAGCTCTCGTCCTTCAAGGGCGAAAAGCCGGTGCTGCTGGTGTTCTTCCCGTTCGCGTTCAGCGGGGTCTGCACCGGGGAGCTGTGCCAGCTCCGGGACGAGTTCTCGGACTACGACACCAAGGGTGTCCAGGTGCTCGGCATCTCCTGCGACGCGGTCTTCTCGCTGAAGGTCTGGGCCGAGCAGGAGAACTACCAGTTCCCGCTGCTGTCGGACTTCTGGCCGCACGGCGAGGTGGCTCAGTCCTACGGCGTCTTCAACGACAAGGCCGGCCTCGCGCTGCGCGGCACCTTCCTGATCGACACCGACGGTGTGGTGCGCTTCGCGGAGGTCAACCAGCCCGGCGAGGCCCGCGACCAGCAGGCCTGGAAGAAGGCCGTGGCCGAACTGGCCTGACGATCTTCCCGGCGACGCCCGTGCCCTGCTCCGCGCGGGCGCGGGTGTCGCCACGGGGCGCATAGCTCAGCGGAAGAGCACTCGGTTTACACCCGAGCGGTCGCAGGTTCGAACCCTGCTGCGCCCACCACAGCCGGCCATTCCACGCAGTCCCCGTAAGCAGAAGAAGGCCTCCATCCCGGCCGTCGCCGGGTGGAGGCCTTCGTGCTGCTGACGCCTGGTCTGCCGGCGCCGGGTCTGCCCCCTCGACAGGCCCGGCCACCGCGCAGCGCGTCGCGGGTAGCACCGTTCAGGAGACCGGCCGGGGGTCGCGAGATACATCCTTGCCTTGGGCCGAACGGGTGATCTTCGCTACCGGTTCGGAAGCCCCTTTTCATGGCGCCGGCGTCACCCGTTTGCCTGCTAACGGAAGGGGCGGAGCCGCCGAAAAGTGATCGGCAGGTTTCGCACTCGGACCAGGGGGAAGTTCGTGCAGATTCGCAAGATTGCCCAGAGAGCGGCGGCGCTCGTCGTGTTTTCGGCGGCGGCCGCATTGGCCGTCGCGGCGCCGGCGGGGGCGCAGGGCGTCGCGACCGGGACGCTCGCGTTCAGTGGCGACGCGGGTGACTACATCACCGGCGGCGGCACGTACGCCTACTCCATCGCGGCGAACGACCGGCTCTCGGTGACCGCCGACGAGGCCGGCCACCACATCTCCGTGGGCCTCACCGGCGCCAACGGCGACTGGTGGAGCCTCGATCTCGCCGCGCCCCAGGGGCAGACCCTGGCGGCCGGCACGTACACCGACGCGCACCGCTATCCGTTCCAGGCGCCCCAGCAGCCGGGTCTGGACCTGAGCGGCAACGGCCGCGGCTGCAACCAGAGCACCGACTCGTTCGTGGTGCAGAACGTCCTGTTCGGCCCGCACGGCTACGTGCAGAACCTCGACGCGACGTTCGAGCAGCACTGCGAGAACGGCGCGACGGCCGCTCGCGGCGAGATCCACCTCGCCAACCCGGCCCCGCCTGCGGAGCTGGGCATCGGGCTCAAGGTGGCCACCGACGGAACCGCGAGCACGCTCAACGGCAAGGCCGGGCTGAACGGCTCGGTCGAGTGCACCGCGCCCGCCACCGTGACGCTCAACGGCTCGGTCACCCAGGTCAAGCACAACGTGATCATCCGCGGCACTTACTCGGTCCAGGTCAAGTGCACGCCGGGCGCGCCGGTGCCATGGCAGGTGTCCGTCGATCCCGCCGGGACCACGCCGTACCAGAAGGGCCAGGCGGAGGTGGTCACCCAGGCGACCGCGCTCGACCCGGTCTACAACACCAATGTCTCGGTCGACAACACGACGGTCGTGACGTTGAAGAAGGCCTGACGAACGCCGCGGGGGTGGCGGGTCTCGCCACCCCCGCAGTCCGGTCAGGCCAAGTCAGGCTCGGTCACGCGCTCCAGGCGTGCTCGGCCAGGCTCGGGTGCAGCGGGGCGGCCACGAGGCGGTTCGCGAACGTCGACATCGTGTAAGTGCCGATGCCGAGCACCACTTCCAGCGCCTGCTGCGGGGTGTAACCCGCCGCGAGGAACGCGTCCAGGTCCGCCGGCGGCACGTCGCCCGTCGTCTCGAGCACCTTCAGGACGAAGGTGCGCAGGGCCTCCAATTCAGGTGACGGCAGCGCGGAGGACGAGCGCAGCGCCGACACCACTTCGGCCGGCGCGCCCAGCTTCAGCAGCTTCGCGGTGTGCATCGCCACGCAGAAGTGACACTCGTTGCGGGTCGCGATGGTGAGGATCAGTGTCTCGCGCGCCAGCGGTGCCAGCGTGGTCGTCTCGAAGAGCGCGCTGAGCTTCAGGAAGCCATTCAACAGCTCCGGTGACGTCGCGAGGCGGGCGACGGCGGCGGGTACGTCGCCGAATTGGGCGGCGGTCGCCGTCAGGGAGCGGCGCGAGGAAGGCGGGGCGGTGTCGACGGTGTGGGTGGGGAAATGCACGAAGGGCTCCCTGCTCGTAAGATGGACAACGTGGTTGACCAAAACGTAAACCAGGTTGTCGAATATGGCAAGCGGGATGCTCCCGGCTTCGAGCTGCCGCTGTTGCTGTTCGGCGGTTTCCGCACGATCGTCGACCGCCTGCACGCCGAGCTCGCGCGCCAGGGCCACCCCGACGTCCGCCCCGCGTACGGCTTCGCCATGCAGGCCATCGGGCTGAACGGGGCCACGGCGTCGGAGCTCGGGCGGCGCCTCGGGGTCTCCAAACAGGCCGCGGGCAAGACCGTCGACCGCCTGGCCCAGCTCGGGTACGCCGAGCGCGCCGACGACCCGGCCGACGCGCGGCGCAAGCTCGTCCGCCTGACGCCGCGGGGGATCGACTCGCTTCGCCGGTCCGCGGTGATCTTCGAGGAATTGCGCGCGGAGTGGGTCCGCACGCTCGGCGTCGAGCGGGTCCGCGCGATCGAGGCCGACTTGCGAGTCGTGGTGCCCGCCGACGGGTTCCGGGTGGACGTCGCCGGCTGGTTCGGCTGAGTAGCGTCAAGCCCAAGGACGACGTGGAGGTACGAGTGGACGCCGAAGATTTCGGACAGGTGCTGGCCGCAGTGCGCGAGTTCGTGCGCAAGGAGGTCGTGCCCAGCGAGGCCGAGATCGACGAGCGGGACGAGATCCCCGCCGGGATCCGGGAGAAGGCCGCCGGGCTCGGCCTGTTCGGCTGGGCGCTGCCGGAGGAGTACGGCGGGCTGGGCCTCGGCATGGCCGAGGACGTCCGGCTCGCGATCGAGCTGGGTTACACGACCCCGGCGTTCCGCTCGCTGTTCGGCACCAACAACGGCATCGCGGGCCAGGCGATCGTCGCCTACGGCACGCCGGACCAGCGCACCCGCTGGCTGCCGCGGCTGGCCGCCGGGCAGGCGATCGCGTCGTTCGCGCTGACCGAGGCCGAGGCGGGCTCGGACCCGAGCGGGCTGACCAGCCGGGCCGTGCGGGACGGCGAGATCTTCCGGCTCAACGGCGTCAAGCGCTTCATCACCAACGCGCCGCTCGCCGAGCTGTTCGTGGTGTTCGCCCGCACCGAGCCGGGCAGCACCGGCCGCGGCGGGATCTCCGCGCTGCTCGTGCCCGCCGGTTCGAAGGGCGTCACCGTCGGGCCGCACGACAAGAAGATGGGCCAGGCCGGCGCGTGGACCGCCGAGGTGTTCTTCGACGACGTCGAGGTGCCGGTGTCCGCGCTCGTCGGCGAGGAGGGCCAGGGCTACCGGATCGCGATGGCGTCACTGGCCCGCGGCCGGCTGCACATCGCCGCGTTGTGCGTCGGCATGGCGGAGCGCGCGCTGGGCGAGGCGGTCGCGTACGCCCGCACCGCGCGTCAGGGTGGCCGGCCGATCGGCGAATACCAGCTGGTGCAGGCGCTGCTGGCCGAATCGCACGCCGAGCTCGCCGCCGGGCGCGCGATGGTGCACGAGGCCGCCGCGGCGTACGACTCGGGCGAGGACCGCAAGCTCGGCCCGTCCTCGGCGAAGCTGTTCTGCACGGAGATGCTCGGCCGCGTGGCCGACCGGGCGGTGCAGGTGCACGGCGGCGCCGGTTACCTGCGCGGCGTCACGGTCGAGCGGATCTACCGCGACGCGCGGCTGTTCCGGATCTACGAGGGCACCAGCGAAATCCAGAAGCTGGTCATCGCCCGTCAGCTGCTGCGGGAGTCCTGAGCCAGCCGGTTGACCTCGTGCACCAGCAGGTCGATCTCGTCGTCGGTGTTGTAGTAGTGCGCCGACGCGCGGACCAGGTCGGGCAGGCCGCGGGCGGTGAAGTCGTACTGCGCGGACACCGCGTGGGTGACGCTGGTGTTGATCTTCGCCGCCGTCAGCCGGGCCTTGACCTGCTCGGCGGGCAGCCCGGCCAGGCTGAACGAAACCAGCCCGCACCGCCGCGCCCCGACGTCGTGGATCTGCACTCCGGGGATTTCGCCGAAGCGTGACCGGATCGTGGCGGCCAACGCGGCGACCCGGTCTTCGATCGCCGGCAGCCCCCACTCCAGCGCGTAGTCGACAGCCGCGCCGAGGCCGAGCACAGCGGCGAAGTCGCGTTCCCAGACCTCGAACCGCTTGGCCGTCGGGTGCACCACGTACTCCGTCGGCGACTCCCAGCTGGCGGAGTACAGGTCGAGCATCGCCGGCTCCAGCCGGTCGCGCAGTCGTGGGTGCACGTAGAGGAATCCGGTGCCACGGGGCCCGCGCAGGTACTTGCGGCCGGTGGCGCTCAGCGCGTCGCACCGGATGCGGGTGACGTCGAGGTCGATCTGCCCGGCCGACTGGCACGCGTCGAGCAGGTACGGGATGCCCGCGGCGGAGGTCACCGCGCCGATCGCCTCGGCCGGGTTCACCAGCCCGCCCTGCGTCGGCACGTGGCTGACGGCGACGAGCTTCACGTCGTCGTCGATCCGGGCGCGCAGGTCGTCGACGTCGAGCTGGCCGGCGTCGTCGTCGGCCACCACCTCCACGCGGGCGCCGGTGCGGCGCGCGACCTGCAGGAAGGCGATCGCGTTGCTCGCGTACTCGGCGCGCGAGGTCAGGATCCGGTCGCCGGCCTTGAACGGCAGCGCGTAGAACACCGCCTGCCACGAGCGGGTCGCGTTGTCCGTCAGCGCGATGTCGTCGACGCCCGCGTTGAGCAGCCGCGCGACCGACGCGTAGACCGCCTCGGTGCGCTCGGCGGCCTCGGCGGCAGCCTCGTAGCCGCCGACCAGCGCTTCGTGGCGCAGGTAGTCGACCATCGTGTCGGTGACCCGCGCGGGCGGGAGCGCGGATCCGGCGTTGTTGAAGTGGGCGGCACCGGAGCAGCCGGGCGTTTCGGCGCGGGCACGGGCGACGTCGGCGGGCTGGAAACTGGCCATGCCAACTGAATACAGTACTGACCTTCTGCATGCAATACTGCTGTCATGACCCAGCGACTCCTGCGTGGCGACCTGATCGAGGAGATCACCACGCGGGTGCTCGACGGCCGCCTGGTCGCCGACGCCCGGATCAACGAGGTGCACCTGGCGCGCGAGCTCGGGGTCAGCCGGACGCCGTTGCGCGAGGCGCTGATCGGGCTGGCCGACCGCGGGCTGCTGATCGCCGCGCCGGGCCGCGGATTCCTCGTCGCGCCGCTCGACCCGGAGGAGGCCCGGCGGCTGTACCCGCTCGTGGCCGAGCTGGAGTCGCTCGCCCTGCGCTGGACCTCGCCGCTCGACCTGTCCTCGCTGCCGGACCGGCTGGACCGGCTGGCCGGGGAGATGGCGGCGCTGCCCGCCGGGCCCGATCTGTCCGCTGTGGACGATCGCTGGCACGCGTTGTTGTTGTCCCGCTGCGGAAACCCGCACCTGATGCGGCTGATCGACCAGACCAAGCCGCTGCTCAAACGTTACGAGTCGGTGTACTTCGGCGGCACGGAACGCGCGGCCGAGAGCATCGAGGAGCACCGGGGGATCGCGGCCGCACTCCGTGAAGGCGACCTGCCCGGCGCCTCGGCGCTGCTGGTCCGCAACTGGGTCAAAGCATTGGCCTACATCGAAAGGGGATGATCCACATCAAGATCTTCGCGCACCTGTCCGACATTCACCTGGACGGCGGCGAGCGCGCCGACGCCCGCGCGGCGGCGGTGCTGGACTACCTGGGGAACCTCGCGCGGCCGGTGGACGCCGTGCTCGTCACCGGCGACATCGCCGACCACGGCCTGCCCGAGGAGTACCGCCGGGCCGCCGAACTGCTCAAGAACCCCGCGCCGGTGCTCGTCTGCCCGGGTAACCACGACGTCCGCGCGCCGTTCCGCGAGATCCTGCTGGAGCTGCCGCCGGGCGACGGGCCGGTGAACGTGGCCGCGGACGTCGGGGGAGTCCTGGTCGCGATGTGCGACTCGACTATCCCCGGCCGGGGCGCCGGCTACCTCGCCGACGAGACGCTGGCCTGGCTCGACGAGGTGCTCACCGGCCACAATGGACCGTCGCTGGTCGCGTTCCACCACCCGCCGGTGGAGGTCGGCGTCCCGCTCGTGGACGCCATCCGCCAGACCGGCGAGGACCGGCTGGCCGAGGTCGTCCGGCGGCACCCGGGCATCGCCGGGCTGCTCTGCGGCCACGTCCACACCGGCGCGGGCACGACGTTCGCGGGACTGCCCGTGCGGATCGCGCCCGGTGTCGTGTCCGGCTCGCTGCTGCCGGTCGAGCCCGGCGCCGACCGCGGCTGGGACGAGGGCGGCCCGCTTGAATTCGAGCGGCCGCCGTCACTGCTGCTGCACGTGCTGCACGACGACGGCCGGCTCACCAGTCACCAGCGGGTGGTGCCGTTCACGGGGTGAACACGGGCAGCGTGATCCGCGACGGGTGCGCCGCGTCGTGGAACACCTCGAACCGGTTCGGCTTGCCGCCGACGGCGGCGGCCACCGGTTCGCCGGTGCCGTGGTTGCGGGCGAAGCGCGGGAACGCGCCGCCCGCGACCTGCACGCGCAGCCGGTGCCCGCGGCGGAAGCGGTAGGCCGTCGGGTCCAGCGGGACCTCGGCCGTCACCACGCCGTCGGCGTCGGCTTCCGGCTGGCCTGGCCGAAGCCGCAGGATGCCTTCGGTGACGTTGCGGGACAGCCCGCCCTGGTCGACGTCGCAGACCCGCACGTACACGTCCGCGTGGCCGAGCTCGGTGCGCACGAACACGGTGGCGCTCACGTCGCCGATCACGTCGAGGTCGTGCACCAGCGGCTCACCGGTGAACACCAGCACGTCGTCGCGCGCCTCGACGTCCTTGTTGTCCTGCTGCTTGTTGTCGCCGGAGAGCAGCGGGCCGCCGACGGCGGGCGTCGGGTCCGCCGGGTCGTAGGTGAACGGCGTCGGCCGGGCTTCGCCGTCGAAGGCCTCGCCCAGCCCGCCGACCGGGCGCAGGTGCGAGGGCGTGGCCGTCGACGCGGGCGGCCACTGCTCGAAGTCGAGCCAGGTCGAGGCCTGCTGCAGGTAGATCCGCACGGGGGAGCGCTGCAGCTGGGTGCGGTCGTCGGCCAGGTGCGCGCGCAGGAAGCCGAGCTGGTCCTGGATCATCACGCGCAGGCTGGCCGGCTCGCCGTGCGACCACGGGCCGATGGTGATCCGCGGCGCGCGCCCGGCCTCCTGCAGCGTGACGAAGTCCTGCAACTGCGCGCGGACGAACAGGTCGTACCAGCCGCTCACCATGGTCACCGGCACCGTCAGGCCCGCGACCTCTGCGCTGTGGTCGGACATGGCCCAGTAACCGTCGCCGGGCTCAGCGTGCTCGGTGACGTCCTTGAGGAACAGCACCGGCTTGCCGATGGCGGCGACGTCGGCCGCGCTCACCGGCAGGTGCGCCATGGCCGCGCGCGTCTTGCGCGTCTGGAACGGGTTCGGCAGCGCGGCGAACCGCTGCTCCTGCCGCCCGATCATCGAGGACCACGACACCATGTCGTCCGCCGCGAGCACCCCGCCCGGGTAGAAGTTGGTGATGAACTGCGAGGCCGTGATGCCGAGGCACATCGCCTCGAGCGGCGGGTCGAGGTACGGCCCGACCGCCCACTGCGTGTGCCCGAGGTAGCTCGCGCCCGCCATGGCCAGCCGCCCGTCGCACCACGGCTGCGCGCGCAGCCACTCGGCGGTCGCAATGCCGTCCTCGCGTTCGAGGTGGAACGGCCGGAACTCGCCCTCCGAGCCGAAGCTGCCGCGGGTGCTCTGGATGACCGTCTGCAGCCCGTGGCGCGCGAACGTGTCGCCGAACAGCTTCGACAGCATGCCGCTGCGGCCGTATGGGGTGCGGATCAGCACCACCGGCGCGGAGTGCGTGCCGGCCGGGGCGTAGCGGTCGGTCAGCAGGTGGACGCCGTCGGACATCGGCACCCGCAGGTCCTTCGTGACCACCGGCGCCGGGCCCTCGGCCTTCGGCAGGCCCAGCAGCCGGTCGACGAGACGGTTCAGCACAGAGGTCCCCTTTCACGCGGCGTGGCTCAACTGCGAAGCTACCCGGTTCCGGGCGATCCGGAGCGGTCGTTCACGTCCGGGGGAATCAGGCCGCGCGCAGGTGTTCGGTGACTCGCAGGACGTCGCTGGTGAGCGGTTGGAGCAGCTCCGCGTCCACCCCGCACCGCGCGAGCGCGGCGGCGAGCACCGGCGGCCGGGCGCGATCCCCGCCGTCGGCGATCTTCAGCGCGACGGCCGTACCGTCCGGCAGCGCGGCCAGCTGCACCGCCTCGAAGCCGTCCTTCGCGATCAGACCCGGCACGGCGCGCATCAGCGCCGTGACGTCACGACGGGAACCGGCCACGAGGTCGGGGTGCTGCCGGATTCCTTGGGCAACAAGGAAGTCTGGCGTTCCCGGGGTGGCGGTCGCGATCTGCGACGCGGCCTTCGCGAGGCCTCGCAGCGAGAGCGCGAACAGTGGCGCGCCGCAACCGTCGACGGCTACACGCGACACCGGCTGTCCGGTCAATTCCTCGATCGTCGCGCGGATCGCCTGCTGCAGGGGGTGGCCCGGGCCGAGGTACCCGTCGGCGGGCCAGCCGTTCTCCCGGCAGGTGGCCAGCATCGCGGCGTGCTTGCCGGAGCAGTTGTGCGCCAGCCGGCTCGGCTTGCGGCCGTCGGCGACCCAGGCGTCACGCTCGACGGGGTCGAACGGGTAGTCCTCGGGGTTGCGCAGCTCGTCCGGCGAGATGCCGTGCCCGGCCAGCACGGCGGCCGCGGCCTGCAGGTGCCGGGCCTCGCCGGAGTGGCTGGCCGAGGCGATCGCGAAACCGGCCGCGTCGAGCCGCAGCCCGAGCCGTGCCATCGCGACGGCCTGCAGCGGTTTCGCGGTGGAGCGCGGGTACATCGGGGAATCCGGGTCGCCCGCCTCGAACAACGTCGAGCCATCCGGCGCGAGCGCCACCACGGAGCCGTGGTGGACGCCCTCGACCATGCCGTCGCGCAGCAGGTGGACCAGCGGCACGTGCGCGGGCGTCACGACTCGGCCTTTTCGAACGCGCTCATGTCGATCCGCTTGCGCACGCAGAACCAGCCGGCGACCAGCGCGGCGGCGATCACCGGCAGCGCCAGCAGCGTGATCCGCCCGGTGTGGTCGAAGCCCATCAGCACCACCACGACCACCAGGAACAGCAGCGTCACGATCTCGGTGTACGGCGAGAAGGGCAGCCGGTACGACGGCCGCGTCACCTCGCCGCGCTTGGCCTTCCGGACGAACAGCAGGTGGCTGAGCACGATGATGGCCCAGGTGCCGAGGATGCCGATCGCGGCGAAGTTCAGCACGATCTCGAACGCGTCCTTCGGCACCAGGTAGTTCAGCGCCACGCCGAGCACGCAGACCGACGCGGTGAGCAGGATGCCGCCGTAGGGCACCTGGTTGCGGTTCATCACGCCGGTGAACTTCGGTGCCGAGCCGGCCATCGACATCGAGCGCAGGATGCGGCCGGTCGAGTACAGCCCGGAGTTCAGGCTCGACATCGCCGCGGTCAGCACCACCAGGTTCATCACGCTGTCCGCCGCCGGCACGCCGAGGTGCGAGAGCACCGTGACGAACGGGCTCTGATCGGCGGAGTAGGAGCTCCACGGCATCAGCATCGCCAGCAGCACCACCGAGCCGACGTAGAACACCAGGATCCGCCACATGATCGAGTTGATCGCCTTGGGCATGATCTTCCGCGGGTTCTCCGTCTCGCCCGCCGCGACGCCGACCAGCTCGACCGAGGCGTACGCGAACACCACGCCCTGCACGATCAGGACCATCGGCAGCACGCCGGCCGGGAAGATCCCGCCGTGGGAGGCGATCAGCTGGGGGCCGGGCGCGAGGCCGTCGACCGGGTGCTGGGTCACCAGTAGCACGATGCCGATGACCATGAAGAGCACCAGCGCGGCCACCTTGACGATGGCGAACCAGAACTCCATCTCGCCGAACAGCCTCACCGAGACCAGGTTCAGCGTCAGCACCACGGCGAGCGCGATCAGCGCCAGCACCCACTGCGGCACGGGCGTGAAAAACGACCAGAAGTGCGCGTACAGCGCGATTGCGGTGATGTCCGCGATGCCGGTGGTCGACCAGTTCAGGAAGTGCATCCAGCCGGCGACGTACGCGCCCTTTTCGCCCATGAACTCCCGCGCGTACGAGACGAACGCGCCCGAGGAGGGCCGGTGCAGGATCAGCTCGCCGAGCGCGCGCACCACGAAAAACGCGAACAGCCCGCACACGGCGTAGACGATGGCCAGCGCCGGGCCGGCCTGCGCCAGCCGCCCGCCCGCGCCGAGGAACAGGCCGGTCCCGATCGCGCCGCCGATGGCGATCATGTTGATGTGCCGGGACTTCAGGGCCTTGTTGTAGCCCGCGTCGCCCGCGTCTCGGTGCCCGCTTCCGCCCTCGGTGGGCTGCAGGGTCTGTTCGCTCACGGTGTCAGTCGTTCCCGTTCTGCTCCGGCGCGCGGACCGGCCGCACGATGGTGGTCAAGGTCTTCTCGACGTGCTCGAGGTGCGCGGTCATCGCGGCCACGGCGTCGGTTTCGGAGCCCTCGGCGATCGCCGTGACGATCCGCCGGTGCTCGACGTTGGACTCGGCCCGCCGGTCGCCGAGCTGGTTGAGGAACGCCGACTGGCGGGCCAGCGCGTCGCGGATCTCCTCGATCACCTTGGCGAACACGGGGTTGTCCGAGGCCTGGGCGATGCTGATGTGGAAGAGCGAGTCGAGCGCGACCCAGGCCGTGTTGTCGGTCTCGGCGTCCATGCGCTCGACCAGGTGCCCGAGCAGGTCGAGGTGGTCGGGCGTGCGCCGGAGCGCGGCATACCCGGCGACGGGGATCTCGACGTGGCGGCGCACCTCGAACAGGTCGCGCGCGGAGTAGTTGCCGAAGGTCGGGTTCTCGGCCGGCCCGGTGGCCGTGACGAACGTGCCCTTGCCGGTGCGGGAGACGGTGAGCCCGAGCGCCTGCAACCCGCGCAGCGCCTCGCGAATCACCGACCGGCTGACCTCGAACTCCCGGCTGAGCGCCGCTTCGGACGGCAGCTTGTCGCCGACCGCGTAGTCCCCACGCTCGATCGCGCGCCGCAGGTAGGCCAGCACGGCCTCCATGGCACTGACGCGACGGGGGCCTTGTCCGGCTGTCTGGTTGTCGGACAGGTTCATGGAACGAGATCGTGAAGATCGGCCGAACTGATGTCAAGTGATGGCGGATGTGGGCCGGGTCGGTGGCACGCGGACCACAGGTGGACTGGGGAAATCACCGGATGTTGTGGCCGGTTTCACGCCCTGAGCTGCCACTTGCGTTGGGTCAAAGTCCGTCAAGGCCTCCTTGCCTGCGTCGGACGCGGGTAAGGAGGCCTTGACGGACGCCGCGGAGATCGCCACCGAGCCTCGAAGAGCAGGGCGGGCTAGGCTGAAGATCCAGGGCCGCGCCGTTGCCGGGACCGGGAAGCCGTCTGCTTCAGGGGAGGTTTTTCGCTGGTGTCAAACGATTCCATCGCCAACCTGCCCGTCCCTGCCGAGCACCGTGGCCGTCACGGAATCCCCTTCGGCGCCTGATGTCCGACTACCAGCCCGATCCGAAGCGCTGGCGCGCCCTCGCCGTCACGCTGACGGCCGGGTTCATGAGCCTGCTCGACGTCAGCATCGTCAACACCGCGCTGCCGTCGATCGAGCGGGACCTGAACACCGGCAGCGGCGTGATCCAGTGGGTGGTCTCGGGGTACGCGCTGTCGTTCGGCCTGGTGCTGGTGGCCGGCGGGCGGCTCGGCGACGCGCTGGGCCGCAGGCGGATGTTCCTCATCGTGCTGGCCGCGTTCGTCGCCACCAGCGCGCTGGCCGGCGCGGCCCAGGACCCGACCACGCTGGTGATCGCGCGGCTCGCGCAGGGCGTCGCGGCGGGCATGCTGACACCGCAGAACAGCGGGCTGATCCAGGACCTGTTCCGCGGCGCCGAGCGCGGCCGCGCGTTCGGCATGTTCGGCGCGGTGGTCGGCATCTCGACGGCTGTGGGCCCGGTGCTCGGCGGCGTCATCCTGGCCGTGTTCGGCGATCCGAACGGCTGGCGGTGGGTGTTCTACGTGAACGTGCCCATCGGCGTCGTCGCGTTCGCGCTGGCGCTGCGGCTGGTGCCGAAGTCGGAACCGCGGGCGGTGCGGCTGCGCACGGAAATCGACTTCGTCGGCATGCTGCTGCTCGCGGCCGCGGTGCTCGGGGTCCTGCTGCCGCTCGTCGAATCGGAGCAGGGCGGGCTCGAAAAGCTCTGGTGGTTGTTCCCGGTCGCGGTGGTGTTCGGCGCGGCGTTCGTCCGCTGGGAGCACCGGCGGGCGCGCAACGGCCGGTCGCCGCTGCTGGACACCCGCCTGTTCACCACCACCCCTGGTTACGCGAGCGGCGCCGCCGTCGGGGCGCTCTACTTCTGCGGGTTCGCCGGGATCTGGCTGGTTTTCGCGCTGTTCTTCCAGCAGGGGCTGGGCTACACGCCGCTGCAGTCCGGGCTGTCGGTCACGCCGTTCGCGCTCGGCTCGGCGGTGGCCGCGGCGGTCGCGGGCCGGCTCGTGCCGCGCTGGGGACGGCGGCTCACCGTCACCGGGCTCAGCCTGGTCGCGTTCGGGCTGCTGACGGTCGCGCTCGTGGTGGAGCTGGTGCCGCCGTCCGCGGCCGGCCTCGCTGTGGCCGTGCCGCTGCTGGTCGGCGGGGTGGGCGGCGGCATGGTGATCTCCCCGAACACCACGCTGACCCTGGAGTGCGTGCCCACGACCATGGCCGGCGTCGCCGGGGGAGCGCTGCAGACCGGCCAGCGGATCGGGACCGCGATCGGCACGGCGGTGCTCGCGTCGGTGTTCCAGTCGGTGGTGGTGGCCTCGGGCGGGCACTACCCGGTGGCCTTGTCCGTCGCGATGTGCTGCGCGGCGGCGCTGACCTGCGTCGCCCTGGTGGTCGCGATCCTCGAGCTGCGCGCGCGGCGGGTCCGGTCCGGGCTCACCGAGGCTCAGCGCGCGGCCCAAGCGGCGGCTGACGTGCAGCGTGGGTGAACCGGCGCCGTGAACTGATCACGATCACAAATCACCACCGGTGAACTACTGTCCGCCGATCCTTGCTGCTCCATCCGAGTGATGGGCCACTTCCGGCCCTGGTGCTACTCAGAGCAACCGGGTAGACCTTATGGAGCCTTCAGCTCGCTACTTTGGCTACCTACAGTGGCAATTCGTTCGGTCGACCGGGGATGGGTCGACCGGCCGGGCGGCCGGGAGTCCGACGTTCCTGTGGAACGGACACTCCAGGTCACCTCCCAGGCAATGGATCGTCGGCGTCCGCGGGGGACCGTACGGCGACCGCCGGGAGCACTGCCCTGGGTGGCCACGAGTGCGGCGAAGGCATTTGGGCGGGCCCGGGGGAGGGGGATCCGGGCCCGCCCGTCTTCCGTTTTCGGCCGGGCCACTCGCTTTTCGTGCCGTCACCGACTCCGTTTCCGATGGATCTCACCCGGTTGAGAGCGTCGCGCTCGCCTGCCGACCTCGATCATGCTGGGATGACGGCGTTGCGTGCAGGTGAGTGCGGGGAGCGTTGATGACCCAGGAATCGTTGCCGGGCAACCGGATCCGGGTGTGGCACCGGCCGATGCGGCCGCGGGACAGCGCGGAGCGCCACCGCGTGGCCACCCCGCTCGAACTGCTCTTCGACCTGTGTTTCGTGGTCGCCGTCGGCCAGGCCGCGGCGAACCTGCACCACGATCTGGCCGAGGGCCACGTCGGCCACGGTGTGGCCGGTTTCGCGCTGGTCTTCTTCGCGGTCTGGTGGGGCTGGTTGAACTTCAGCTGGTTCGCCTCGGCCTTCGACACCGACGACGTGCCGTACCGGCTGGCCACCCTGGTGCAGATCGCCGGCGGCCTGACCGTCGCCGCGGGGGTGACCAAGGCGTTCGACGGGGACTTTCGCGTCATGGTGATCGGCTACGTGCTGATGCGCCTGGCGATGGTCACCCAGTGGCTGCGCGCCGCGCGGTCCGTGCCCGAATGCCGGCCGACGGCGCTGCGGTACGCCGCGGGCATCACGATCTGCCAGGTCCTGTGGATCGCATGGCTCACGCTGTCGGGAACGTCGGAGTACGTGGTCTTCGGTGTGCTTGCGGTCTGCGAGCTGGCCGTCCCGCTGGTGGCCGAGTACCGGTCCGGGACCCCGTGGCACCCGCACCACATCGCCGAGCGGTACGGCCTGTTCACCCTGATCGTGCTCGGCGAGACGGTGCTCAGCGCGACGACCGCGGTGCAGGAGAGCGTGACCGAGGGCGAGCACATCGGCGAACTCGTGGGCCTCGCCGCGGCGGGCCTGGTGCTGGTGTTCGCCATGTGGTGGCTGTACTTCGACCAGCCGGGCCACGCGCGGCTGGTGGGCCGCCCGTCCCAGTTCACCACGATGAGCTGGGGTTACGGGCACTACCTGATCTTCGCCTCGGCCGCGGCGGTCGGCGCCGGCCTCGAGCTGGCGGTCGACTTCGACACGCACCACAGCGCGCTGAGCGGCACGGTCACGGCCCTGTTCGTGACGGTCCCCGTCGCGCTGTTCCTGCTGAGCGTCTGGCTGCTGCACATCGGGCCGACCAACGAGTGCCGGCCGATCGCCATCGGCTTCCCGGCCGCGGCGGTGCTCGTGCTCGCCGCGTCGTTCGGCCCCGCACCCATCCACGTGACGGCGGTGCTCGCCGCCGCGCTCGTGGCCGTCACGGTGATCGCGACGCACGGCGAGCCCCGTCCCGCCTGAGCCGCGCTATCGACGCAGGTCAGGACCCTGGCGCGATCAATGGGCACCCCCCTGTTCGGGGCCGGATCGGGGCATGTAAAGTTCTCCAAGTCGCCAGGGAAACCGGGCGGCCACCGGGACCACGAACCAAGCTCCCACCTCAGGTGGTAGAGTGGGTGGTTCCAAAGCAGGAGATCAAGCCGGACCCCCCGCTGAAGCGCAAGTTTCACAGGGTGTATGGTGTGTCTTCTGAATACAGTGTCTTCGGACAAAAAAGGCTTGAAACAATGCCTCGGAAAAGGCCGCGTGAAGCGGTTTTCTCCGATGTGTGTTGCTTGAGAACTCAACAGTGTGCTAGTGAACTAAGCCAGTAGAGCTTATATGAAACCCCCTCGTCGGGGTTTCCTTTGAGAATGATTGAGAAAATGGTCTCGATCGAACTGTTCATTGTTGGAGAGTTTGATCCTGGCTCAGGACGAACGCTGGCGGCGTGCTTAACACATGCAAGTCGAACGCTGATCCGGTTTCGGCCGGGGATGAGTGGCGAACGGGTGAGTAACACGTGGGTAATCTGCCCTGTACTCTGGGATAAGCCTTGGAAACGGGGTCTAATACCGGATATCACATCTCCTCGCATGGGGGGTTGTTGAAAGTTCTGGCGGTACAGGATGAACCCGCGGCCTATCAGCTTGTTGGTGGGGTAATGGCCTACCAAGGCGACGACGGGTAGCCGGCCTGAGAGGGTGACCGGCCACACTGGGACTGAGACACGGCCCAGACTCCTACGGGAGGCAGCAGTGGGGAATATTGCACAATGGGCGAAAGCCTGATGCAGCGACGCCGCGTGAGGGATGACGGCCTTCGGGTTGTAAACCTCTTTCGCCAGGGACGAAGCGCAAGTGACGGTACCTGGATAAGAAGCACCGGCTAACTACGTGCCAGCAGCCGCGGTAATACGTAGGGTGCAAGCGTTGTCCGGAATTATTGGGCGTAAAGAGCTCGTAGGCGGTTTGTCGCGTCGGCTGTGAAATCTGGAGGCTTAACCTTCAGCGTGCAGTCGATACGGGCAGACTTGAGTTCGGTAGGGGAGACTGGAATTCCTGGTGTAGCGGTGAAATGCGCAGATATCAGGAGGAACACCGGTGGCGAAGGCGGGTCTCTGGGCCGATACTGACGCTGAGGAGCGAAAGCGTGGGGAGCGAACAGGATTAGATACCCTGGTAGTCCACGCTGTAAACGTTGGGCGCTAGGTGTGGGCGACATCCACGTTGTCCGTGCCGTAGCTAACGCATTAAGCGCCCCGCCTGGGGAGTACGGCCGCAAGGCTAAAACTCACAGGAATTGACGGGGGCCCGCACAAGCGGCGGAGCATGTGGATTAATTCGATGCAACGCGAAGAACCTTACCTGGGCTTGACATGCGCCAGACATCCCCAGAGATGGGGCTTCCCTTGTGGTTGGTGTACAGGTGGTGCATGGCTGTCGTCAGCTCGTGTCGTGAGATGTTGGGTTAAGTCCCGCAACGAGCGCAACCCTTATCCTACGTTGCCAGCGCGTTATGGCGGGGACTCGTGGGAGACTGCCGGGGTCAACTCGGAGGAAGGTGGGGATGACGTCAAGTCATCATGCCCCTTATGTCCAGGGCTTCACACATGCTACAATGGCTGGTACAGAGGGCTGCGATACCGCGAGGTGGAGCGAATCCCTTAAAGCCGGTCTCAGTTCGGATCGCAGTCTGCAACTCGACTGCGTGAAGTCGGAGTCGCTAGTAATCGCAGATCAGCAACGCTGCGGTGAATACGTTCCCGGGCCTTGTACACACCGCCCGTCACGTCATGAAAGTCGGTAACACCCGAAGCCCATGGCCCAACCCGTAAGGGAGGGAGTGGTCGAAGGTGGGACTGGCGATTGGGACGAAGTCGTAACAAGGTAGCCGTACCGGAAGGTGCGGCTGGATCACCTCCTTTCTAAGGAGCACAACACATCCACACTCCCGGGATACCCGGAACCGAGTGTGGAGTGGGCACGGTTTAACACCCGCCTGTGGTGTTGCCGAGCTTGCTCAAGGAATTGTGGAACTACTGGTTATCGCCGGCGATGGTGAGTGAGGTTCAAGCAAGTACTGCAGCATCTTCGGGTGTCGCGTGGAAAGTTTGTTTCGTTAGCTCGGGTTGTCGGGTGTTCATTGGCACGCTGTTGGGTCCTGAGGCAACACACTGTTGTTTCTGGTGTGGTGTTTGAGAACTGTAGAGTGGATGCGAGCATCTTTGTGGTCAAGTTGTTAAGGGCACATGGTGGATGTCTTGGCTTCAGGAGCCGATGAAGGACGTAGGAGGCTGCGATAAGCCTCGGGGAGCTGTCAACCGAGCTGTGATCCGAGGATTTCCGAATGGGGAAACCCAGCACCAGTGATGTGGTGTTACCCGCCGGTGAATATATAGCCGGTGTGGAGGGAACGCGGGGAAGTGAAACATCTCAGTACCCGTAGGAAGAGAAAACAACCGTGATTCCGTGAGTAGTGGCGAGCGAAAGCGGAAGAGGCTAAACCGATTGCATGTGATACCTGTCAGGGGTTGTGTAGTCGGTGTTGTGGGACCCACCTTGAAGAAACTGACATTTTTTCGAAGTCACGCATGAGTTAGTGGAACCGCTTGGGATGGCGGGCCGGAGTGGGTGAGAGCCCCGTACGCGAAAGCTTGTGTTGTGGTTTTTGGTGGTGTTCCCGAGTAGCAGCGAGCTCGTGGAATTTGCTGTGAATCTGCCGGGACCACCCGGTAAGCCTAAATACTTCCTGAAGACCGATAGCGGACTAGTACCGTGAGGGAAAGATGAAAAGTACCCCGGGAGGGGAGTGAAAGAGTACCTGAAACCGTGTGCCTACAAGCCGTCAGAGCCGTAATAAGGTGATGGCGTGCCTTTTGAAGAATGAGCCTGCGAGTTAGTGCTGCGTGGCGAGGTTAACCCGTGTGGGGTAGCCGTAGCGAAAGCGAGTCTGAATAGGGCGAAATATAGTCGCGTGGTCTAGACCCGAAGCGGAGTGATCTACCCATGGCCAGGGTGAGGCGACGGTAAGACGTCGTGGAGGCCCGAACCCACTTAGGTTGAAAACTGAGGGGATGAGCTGTGGGTAGGGGTGAAAGGCCAATCAAACTCCGTGATAGCTGGTTCTCCCCGAAATGCATTTAGGTGCAGCGTCACATGTTTCACCGCGGGGGTAGAGCTACTGGATGGTCTAGGGGCCTTACCGGGTTACCGAAATCAACCAAACTCCGAATACCGTGGTGTGAGAGTGTGGCAGTGAGACGGCGGGGGATAAGCTTCGTCGTCGAGAGGGAAACAGCCCAGAACACCAGCTAAGGCCCCTAAGTGTGTGCTCAGTGGGAAAGGATGTGGGATTGCCCAGACAACCAGGAGGTTGGCTTAGAAGCAGCCACCCTTGAAAGAGTGCGTAATAGCTCACTGGTCAAGTGGTCCTGCGCCGACAATGTAGCGGGGCTTAAGCACACCGCCGAAGCTGTGTCATTGACACAATAGATCCGCTTGGACTCTTGAAGTCCTTGTGTAGTCGTGTTGATGGGTAGGGGAGCGTCCTGCATCCAGGGAAGCGGCCGTGTGAACGAGTCGTGGAGGGTGTGGGAGTGAGAATGCAGGCATGAGTAGCGAATGCAGAGTGAGAAACTCTGCCGCCGGATGACCAAGGGTTCCTGGGCCAGGCTAATCCGCCCAGGGTAAGTCGGGACCTAAGGCGAGGCCGACAGGCGTAGTCGATGGACAACGGGTTGATATTCCCGTACCCGAGCATGTGCGCCCATGACGAGGCGTTTGATACTAACCACCCAAAGCCGCTCAGCGAAGCCTTCGGGCTTAGGTGGGTGTGTGGAGCGTGGGACCTGATTTCGTAGTAGTCAAGCGATGGGGTGACGCAGGAAGGTAGCTCCGCCAGGCGATGGTTGTCCTGGTGTAAGCGTGTAGGCCGGAACATAGGCAAATCCGTGTTCCATGAGGCTGAGACGTGATGCGTAGCCGTTTGAGGCGAAGTAGAGTGATCCTATGCTGCCGAGAAAAGCCTCTAGTGAGTGCATGCACGGCCCGTACCCCAAACCAACACAGGTGGTCAGGTAGAGAATACTAAGGCGATCGGGTGAACTGTGGTTAAGGAACTCGGCAAAATGCCCCCGTAACTTCGGGAGAAGGGGGGCCAAACATCCTGAAGCTTTTTACAGGCTAGGGGTGGGTGGCCGCAGAGACCAGCGGAAAGCGACTGTTTACTAAAAACACAGGTCCATGCGAAGTCGCAAGACGATGTATATGGACTGACGCCTGCCCGGTGCTGGAACGTTAAGAGGACCGGTTAATCCCTTCGGGGGTGAAGCTGAGAATTTAAGCGCCAGTAAACGGCGGTGGTAACTATAACCATCCTAAGGTAGCGAAATTCCTTGTCGGGTAAGTTCCGACCTGCACGAATGGCGTAACGACTTTCCGGCTGTCTCAACCACAGGCCCGGCGAAATTGCACTACGAGTAAAGATGCTCGTTACGCGCGGCAGGACGGAAAGACCCCGGGACCTTTACTATAGTTTGGTATTGGTTTTCGGTTCGGCTTGTGTAGGATAGGTGGGAGACTGTGAAGCGGTGACGCTAGTTACTGTGGAGTCGTTGTTGAAATACCACTCTGGTCGAATTGGGAATCTCAACCTCGGACCATGATCTGGTTCAGGGACAGTGCCTGATGGGTAGTTTAACTGGGGCGGTTGCCTCCTAAAGAGTAACGGAGGCGCCCAAAGGTTCCCTCAGCCTGGTTGGCAATCAGGTGTTGAGTGCAAGTGCACAAGGGAGCTTGACTGTGAGACAGACATGTCGAGCAGGGACGAAAGTCGGGACTAGTGATCCGGCACCACCTGGTGGAAGGGGTGTCGCTCAACGGATAAAAGGTACCCCGGGGATAACAGGCTGATCTTGCCCAAGAGTCCATATCGACGGCATGGTTTGGCACCTCGATGTCGGCTCGTCGCATCCTGGGGCCGGAGTAGGTCCCAAGGGTTGGGCTGTTCGCCCATTAAAGCGGCACGCGAGCTGGGTTTAGAACGTCGTGAGACAGTTCGGTCCCTATCCGCCGCGCGCGTAGGATACTTGAGGAAGGCTGTCCCTAGTACGAGAGGACCGGGACGGACGAACCTCTGGTGTGCCAGTTGTCCCGCCAGGGGCATGGCTGGTTGGCCACGTTCGGAAGGGATAACCGCTGAAGGCATCTAAGCGGGAAGCCTGTTCCAAGATGAGGTATCCCACCCCATGTGGGTTAAGGCCCCCAAGAGACCATTGGGTTGATAGGCCAGAAATGGAAGCACAGTAATGTGTTGTCGAGTTGACTGGTACTAATAGGCCGAGGACTTGCCCACGAAGATGTTACGCATCCACTCTACAGCTCTGAAACACCACACCGACACCCTGAAGTATGGGGTGGGTGTGTGTTGTTTCGTAGTGTTTCGGTGGTTATAGCGCCAGGGAAACGCCCGGTCCCATTCCGAACCCGGAAGCTAAGCCTGGTAGCGCCGATGGTACTGCAACCGAAGGGTTGTGGGAGAGTAGGACGCCGCCGAACTCAACGTGAAACAGTAGGGCCCCGGTCGAGAACCTCCAACGATTCTCCCGGGGCCCTACTGCTATTTCAGCACCTTTTTCCCGGAATAGGCCCGTGGCAAAAAGCGGGCCTCCCCAAAAAGGACTAGAGGTCGAAGGCAAGATCAGGCGGACCGCTCGAAGGCCGGTCTGCGGCCGCCTCAGAGGAATGGATGGCCGGCGGACGGCAAGATCAATGGATGGCCGGCGGCAAGATCTCGGGCCGGCCGCCGGGGGGATGGTCTGTGGCCGCTCTGGACTGGCCCGCGTCCGCTCATCTGTAGCCGCTTGGGTTGGCCCCGCTCTGGGCTGGCTCGCGGCCGCTCAGTGACGGGGATGCCGCCGCTCGGCGGCACGGGCTGTGGCCGGTCCGGGGCCGCTCGGGGTCCGTTCGCAGCTGCTCTCGGGGGTTGGTTCGCAGGAGGCTGCTCGCTTGAATGTGGCTGTGGCTTGTCTCTGGACCCCAGTTGCCGACGGCGCGCTGAAGGCAGGTGTGCCGGCTTGCACTGCTAGGAGCCAATAGGGCAGAGCAGGGATGGTGCGCCGGCCAACAACAGGACTGTGACAGCCCGGCCGCAGCCGTGGAGCGGGTCCTGCTGCCGCTTGCGGTTGGGCCGTGCTGCCGCTTGCGGTGTCGGGTGGGCTTGGGGAGGCGCCTTGAGGAAAACAAGGCTGCGCGAGGCAAGAAGACAGCGCAAGGCAACAGGGCGGCGCAAGCAAGAAGACGGCGCAAGCAGCAGGGCGGCGCAGGCAAAGAGGGCGGCTCGAGGAAACAGGACGGCGCAAGGCGACAGGGCGGCGCCAGGGCAACGAGGCGGTGCCAGGCAACAGGGCGGCTCGAGGAACAAAGTCGGCGCCAGGGCAACAAGGCGGCTCGAGGCAAGAGGGCGACGCAAAGCAACAAGGCCTTGCAGGCCAAGAAGGCGGCGCCAGGTAACAGGGCGGCGTGAGGCGACTTCTCGACTCGTGAGCGGTGCCGTCACACGGGGGTCTTCTGGCCAGGGGTCAGGGGTAGCGGCAGCAAGAGCGGCAGGGGCTCGAGCGGGCGAGCACATGAGAAAGGCGCCGGAGCCAACTCGCTCCGGCGCCTTTCTCGTGGCCTGCCCCAAAAAAGAGAGTCTTACAGGGCGGAGCCCTTCTGCCAGTCGGTCCAGGACTTGGACCAGTCGCCGTACAGGTCCCAGACCGGGAGCTGCGGGCCGCCCGAGTTGGTCACCTCCACGACGTCGCCGAGGCCGAAGTTCTGGAAGAACCATTCGGCGTTGGCGGCGTTCAGGTTGATGCAGCCGTGCGAGACGTTGGAGCTGCCCTGCTGGCCGACGCTGTTCGGGTTCTCGTGGACGAACTCACCGTCGTTGGAGATGCGCTGCGAGAACTTTTCGTTGGAGCGGTACGCCTTCGGGTCCGGCGGGCAGACGCCGTACGTGCACGAGTCCATCGTGTAGTTCGCCTGCTTGTCGGAGATGACGTGCGCGCCCAGGTGCGTCGGGGTGGCGTCCTTGCCCATGGAGATCGGCATGGACTTCACCATGCTGCCGTTGTGGAAGATCTGCATCTGCTCGGTGTTGCCGTCGGCCTTGGCGATCCAGGAATCGTGCACCTTGTACGTTTCGGTGCGGTCCTCCGCGCCGAAAACACCGTTTCCGAAATCGACGCCGTAGATCTTGGCCGTGACCGTCAGCGTGGTGCCCGGCTGCCAGTACACCTTGGGCCGGTAGTGGACGTTCTTGTCGTCCATCCAGTACCAGCTGCCGTCCTGCTTCGGCGAGGACTCGACGTTCAGCGCCTTCTCGACGGCGGCCTTGTCCTTCACCGCCACGCCGAAGCTGAAGACGATCGGCTGGCCGACGCCGACACCGCTGCTCTTCACCGCGGACGGCGCGGGGATCAGGTTCGCGTTCGCCTGCTTGGTCGGCGAAAGCGTGGTGACCTGGCCGTCCTTCTCGATGGATTTGCCGTCGGTGCCCTGGGCGTGGGCGACGATCTTGTACGTGCCGCCGTAACCGAGGACGTCGGTGTTGGTCCAGCTGAGGCCGTCCGTCGCGACCTTGCCGGCGACGGCCTTGCCCTTGGCGCTGGTCACGGTCACGTCGAGCAGCTTGCCGTTGGCAGCCTTGACGACGATGGGGGTGGTGGGGCTGATGTTGTCGGCGTTCGCCGGTTCGATCGACACCGTGGCCGGTGGCGCGGACTGGTTGGAGCCGGCACCGGGAGCCCCCGGAGTGGTGGCTGTCCCCGCGGTGTCCCCACCGGAGGAGCAGGCCGAGACCAGCAGGGTCGCCGCGAGGACTCCGGCAACCGAAAGTAAAGTCTTCTTCGGGAACATATTGTCTCTTTTGTGGGGGATCGCGGACCAGCAGGCTTCTTCTTTTCCAAAACTACGCGATTGACAAGACGCTCCATGCAGCGGATAGGTGCATCGCAGTGTCGTGGATCACGTTGTGACAAGACCGGGCGCGCCGTAAAGCCCGGGCCCGTCCACCTGGAGTTTTTTCAGGTATCCGGCCGCGGCGCCGTAGGCCTGCTCCGCGAGTTCCTCCGTACGGGTGAAGTCCAACGGACTGACCCGCACGGGGGCCGGACCGGGCAGATAGACCACGGGCGCCCGTTTCGCGGCGATCGGGGCCTCCAGCACCGCCTGGTTCCGCATGCTGATCATCGCGGTGAACATCATCACCTCGGCGAACGTCCTTGGTGCGCCGGGCATCTTGCCGGGGAACGCGCAGTCCAGGACCACCAGCGACTTCGCGCCCATGGCCAGTGCCTGCCGCATCGGCACGTTGGCGACGAGGCCGCCGTCGTAGAGCAGCCGGCCCTCGTGCTCGACCGGCGGGTAGATGCCGGGGATCGCGCAGCTCGCCAGCAGCGGCGCGCGCAGCGGCCCGGACCGGATCAGCACCGGCTCGGCGGTGTCGACGTCCGTGGTCACCACGCCGAGCGGCAGCGCGAGGTCCTCGAAGCGACGGCCGGCGCCCAGGTGGCCGTCGACGATCTTCTCCAGCCCGGTGTTGGGGAACAGGTGCGTTTTGCTGTGCCGCAACGTGCGCACCTGGCTGAGCACCCCGCCGGGGAAAGCCTCGTGCTTGGTCATGTGCGTCCAGATCCCGCGCAGGCGCTCCAGCCGGTCTTCGCCGGGCAGGGCGAGCACGGCCGCGTTCAGCGAGCCCACGGACGTGCCGACGACGAGGTCGGGCAGCACGCCGGCTTCCTCGAGCGCGCGCAGCATCCCGACCTGCAGCGCGCCGAGGCTGCCGCCCCCGCCGAGGACGAACGCGATCGGCCTGGGGAGATCGAGTGGCGTCATACCGCCGAATGTAACCAGCGGGAGCGGGCCCGCGGGTGTGACTCCGGCCAAGGTCAGCCGGTCGTGCGAGCGGGCTCTTCGGTGGCGAGGGCCTTGCGTTTCTTGAACCGCAGCAGGAAGAACAACAGGACGCCGATCACCACGACGGCCATGATCAGGAAACCGGTGCTGAGCGCGCCTTCGACCTGTTTGGCGGCTTCGCCGAGCGCGGCGCCGATGCTGATGTGCACCAGCGACCAGCAGAACGCGCCCGCCGCCGTCGCGGGCAGGAACTTGCGGAACGCCAGCCCGGATGCGCCCGCGGCAGCCGGCGTCAGCGTCCGCAGCACGGGCAGGAAGCGCGCGAAGAACACCGCCCAGGCACCGCGCCGCTCGAGTACGGAGGCGGCCTTGTCCCACGCGTCCAGGCCGTACTTGCGGATCAGTTTGGTCTCGCGCAGCCGCGGCCCGAAACGACGGCCGAGCGCGTAGCCGACCGAGTCGCCGAGCGCCGCGCACACCGTGACGACGGCCCACAAAGTGAGGAATCGCGACACCGTGGTGGCGGTCGTCGCCGCGATCAGCAGCCCCGACTCGCCGGGCGCGATGAAGCCGAGCCCGATGGTGCACTCGGCGAACACCAGCCCGCCGGCCGCCGCGACAAGGCCCGGTTCCGGGAGTCCTTGCAGCCAGTTCAGGAGATCCGTTACCAAAGCCATGGGGATCACTTTACTGACTCTTTGGAATTGGCAGGTGGGTCGACGGGAGGATGGGTGACTTATAGGGGACGGGCCCGTAAGGGTGCGGTCTGGGACACGAAGGAGGCCCGCTCGGAGTTCGAGCGGGCCTCCTTCGTCGAGATGGTGATCAGCGGGCGAGCAGCGAGGCGGCTTCCTGCGCGGCCGGGCCCTCGGTGGCGAGGTGGGAGAGGTTGTCCGGGAGGGTTTCGCCGCGGTGGGCCTTGGTCTGTGCGTACAGCCGCCCCGCACGGTAGGACGAGCGGACCAACGGTCCCGCCATCACACCGGCGAAGCCGAGCGACTCGGCGGTCTTGGAGTGCTCCACGAACTCCTCCGGCTTCACCCACCGATCCACCGGGTGATGCCGCGGAGACGGCCGCAAGTACTGCGTGATCGTCAGAATCTCGCACCCGGCGTCGACCAGATCCCGCATCGCCTCGGTGACCTCGTCGGGGGTTTCGCCCATGCCGAGGATCAGGTTCGACTTCGTCACCAAACCCGCCTCACGAGCCCGGGTGATGACCTCCAACGACCGCGCATACCGGAAACCGGGACGGATCCGCTTGAAGATCCGCGGCACCGTCTCCACATTGTGCGCCAACACCTCCGGACGCGACCCGAACACCTCCGCCAGCTGCGCCGGGTCAGCGTTGAAGTCCGGAATCAGCAACTCCACACCCGTACCCGGGTTCAGCTCGTGAATCTGACGGACCGTCTCCGCATACAGCCACGCACCACCGTCATCGAGGTCATCACGAGCGACACCGGTGACCGTCGAGTACCGCAACCCCATCGCCTGCACCGACTCCGCGACCTTACGAGGCTCGGAGCGATCCAACGCCGACGGCTTACCCGTGTCGATCTGACAGAAATCACACCGACGGGTGCACTGGTCACCACCGATCAGGAACGTCGCCTCACGGTCCTCCCAGCACTCGTAAATGTTGGGACAACCCGCCTCCTCACACACCGTGTGCAGACCCTCGCGACGGACCAGGCCCTTCAACTCCGTGAACTCAGGGCCCATCCGCACCCGAGTCTTGATCCACGACGGCTTCTTCTCAATCGGCGTCTCACTGTTACGGACCTCCAGCCGCAACAACTTCCGCCCTTCAGGTGCTGCAGTCACGGCCTCCACAGTACGCCCGGGCGGCCCCGGTGATCGCCTAGCGCGGGTCGGGGGTGACGCCGGTCAAGCCGGCCGTCAGGTCCCACAGGGCGGGGCCGGTGACGGGGTTGCCGGCGGCCCGCACCGGGCGCACCTTCGTGGGGTAGCCGTGGACGCCGCCGAGGCCGCGGGGGCCGACGTAGTCGCCGCCCTGGATGTCGGGGGCGGTGGCGGCGTACAGCTCCGGCAGGGCGCCGAGGCCGACGTTCTGGGACAGCAGGAACTCGCCCGCGTGGTGGATGGCCAGGATGGCCGAGCGGACCGCCCGGTTGCCGTACGTGCGGGCCATGCCGACGCTCAGCCCGGTCGCGGTGTAGCCGGGGTGTGCGAGGACGCTCAGCACCTTCGAGCCCTCGGCGCGCAGCCGCCGGTCCAGCTCCAGCGCGAAGACCTGGTTGGCGAGCTTGGCCTGCCGGTACGCCGTGGCCGGGTTGTAGTGGCGGTGCTCGAAATTCGGGTCGTCCAGGCGGATCTGCGCGCCGATCGCGGCGATGCTCGAGAGCGTGACCACGCGGGCGCCGACGCCGCCGCGCAGGGCGGGCATCAGCAGCCAGGTCAGCGCCGCGTGGCCGAGGTGGTTGGTGCCGAGCTGCAGTTCGAAGCCGTCGGCGGTCTTGCCGCGGGCGGTCGCCACCACGCCGGCGTTGTTGATCAGCACGTCGAGGGCGTCGCCGGTCAGCTGGCGCACGGCCGCGGCCGCCGCGTGCACCGAGGCCAGGTCGGCCAGGTCCAGCGTCACCAGCTCCGGCGCGGCTCCGGACGCGACCGAGCGCACCCGTTCCAGCGCGGTCGCGCCCCGCTCGGCCGAGCGGCACGCGAGCAGCACCCGCGCGCCGCGGCCGGCGAGCACTTCGGCGGTGCGCAGGCCGAGGCCCGAGTTGGCGCCGGTGACCACCACCGTCCGTCCGGCCTGGTCGGGGATGTCGGCCTCGGTCCAGCGCGGGTCCATGGGTCTACCTAACTACACCTCACGCACTGGGGGCGAGCAGGCGCATCAGGTGGCCCATCGGGCTGCGCCGGCGGACCGGGCAAGCGTCGCCGGCGCGCACCAGCGCGTCCAGGGTGTGCCCGACCTTGGTGATCTCTTCGGACGGCTCCCCGGCCTCGGCGAGACCGGAGGTGATGGCCAGCATCCGCAGCTCACCCTCGTGCAGCTGGGCGAGCGAGGGGTACCGCGTCTGCGCGCCGTCGAGGACCGCGCGCAGGGTTTCGTTCTCGGACTGCGCCCGGCGCCACGCCCGCGAAACGGCGTCGACCTGGTCGCTGTCGACGGTTTCGGCCGCGGCATCGGCCGGGTCGGCGAACTCGGCGCGCAGGTGCCCGCCGAGCAGTTGGCTCCACTTGTAGTGCATGGCCAGCAGCAGGTTCTCTTGACTGCCGAAGGCGTCGGCTGCGCCGGGGATCTCCTCCAGCGTCAGCGGTTCGCCGGGTGCGCGCCCCGCGTGGCGGATGGCGGCTTCGAGGATTTCCCGGCGTCGGTAGAAGTCGGTCCAGCTCATGTGTTGGCTTCCCTTCCGTGACCCTGGCCATACCGCAGGTTTGCGGCATACTCCCGGTACGGACCTGACAGCAGGAACATACCATGGGTATGGAGAGACACCCCCGGCGTAAGGTTGTGAGCGTGCCGACAATGAGGTCCCGACGTCTCGACTACTCGGAGTCGACCCGCTCCGCGCTGGTCGAGTCCGCCGTCGAGCTGTTCACCAAGCGCGGCTACGCGGGGACCTCGCTCGACGAGGTCGCCAAGCGCGCCCGCGTCACCAAAGGCGCGCTGTACCACCATTTCAGCGGGAAGCAGGCATTGTTCGAAGCCGCTTTCGAATCGGTGGAAAGCCTGGTCTACGACCGGCTCGAGAAGATCATGACCGGCCCCGGCACGCCGTGGGAACGGGCGCTCGGCGGGCTGAACGCGTTCATCCGGAGCTGCCTCGACCCGGCGTACCAGCGGATCGCCATCCACGAGGCGCCGGTGGTGATGGGCTGGGAGCGCTGGCGCGAGGCCGAGGAGCAGTGCAGCTTCGGCCTGGTCCGCTCGGGCCTGCAGTCCCTTGTGGACGCCGGCGAGGTCGAGCCGGTGCCGGTGGACGTCACCGCGCGGCTGCTGTTCGGCGCGCTTTCCAGCGCGGCCACGGAAATCGCCAGCGCGGCCGACCCGAAGAAGGTCAGCGGCCAGATCGAAGACGTCATCGTGCGCATGCTGCTGCGGATCCGGCAGCCCGGAGACACCAGCGAGCAGCCCGCCGCGAGCTGATTAGGCTGGCGGCCATGGACTTGAGGATCTTCACCGAGCCCCAGCAGGGCGCTTCCTACGACGATCTGCTGCGCGTGGCCAAGACGACCGAAGCCGCCGGCTACGACGCCTTCTTCCGCAGCGACCACTACCTGGCGATGGGCGGCGGCGACGGGCTGCCCGGCCCCACCGACGCGTGGATCACCCTGGCCGGGCTGGCCCGCGAGACCAGCCGGGTGCGGCTGGGCACACTGGTCACCGCCGCCACGTTCCGGCACCCGGGCCCGCTCGCGATCGCCATCGCGCAGGTGGACCAGATGTCCGGCGGCCGGATCGAGTTCGGCCTCGGCTCGGGCTGGTTCGACGCCGAGCACACCGCGTACGGCCTGACGCTGCCGCCGCTCAAGGAGCGCTTCGACCTCTACGCCGAGCAGCTGGAGATCATCACCGGGCTGTGGAAGACGCCGGTGGGGGAGAAGTACTCGTTCTCCGGCAAGAACTACACCCTCGTCGACTCGCCCGCGCTGCCGAAGCCCGCGCAGTCGCCCGCGCCGCCGGTCATCATCGGTGGCGGCGGCAAGAAGCGGACGCCGGAGCTGGCGGCCCGCTTCGCCGACGAGTTCAACCTGCCGTTCGCCGACCAGGAGACGGTGTCCGCGCAGTTCGCCCGCGTGGACGCCGCGGCCGAGGCGATCGGGCGCGACCCCAAGGAGATCCTGCGGTCGGTCGCGCTGACCGTGGCGATCGGGCGTGACGACGCCGAGGTGGCCCGCCGGGCCGAGGCGATCGGCCGGGACCTCGGCCAGCTGCGCGCCGACGGACTGGCCGGGACCGCCGCCGAGGTCGTCGACCGGATCGGGCAGTGGCGGGAGAAGACCGGCATCACCCGGCTCTACCTGCAGGTGCTGGACCTCGCGGACCTCGACCACATCGAGTTCATCGCGGCCGAGGTCGCGTCCCAGCTGTAAAAGCTCGTGAGTGGCTATGACGGTTCTAACCGTCGTAGCCACTCACGAGTCAGTTCTGCAGGGCGAAGGTGACGCCGGGGGCCTTCGGCGCCTCCGGGCGCGGCAGCCAGCGGTCCTCGTTCACCGGCAGCTCGCCCTCGAGCGCGGCCAGCACGGCTTCGCGCGCCATCGGCAGCACCTCTTCGACGGTGACGTCGCGGTCCAGCTCGGCCGAAAGCGACGTGACGCCGGCGTCGCGGATGCCGCACGGCACGATCGCGTCGAAGGCCGACAGGTCGGCGTTGCAGTTCAGCTCGAAGCCGTGCATGGTGACGCCGCGCTCGATGCGGATGCCGATGGCGGCGATCTTGCGCTCGATCCCGCGGTCGTCGGCCGGCAGCCACACGCCGCTGCGGCCCTCGACGCGGCCGGTGCGCACCCCGAGCCGCTCGCACACGACGATCAGGGCCTCTTCCAGGCGCTGCACGTAGTGCATGACGTCGATCGGGTCGTCGAGCTTGAGGATCGGGTAGCCGACCAGCTGGCCCGGCCCGTGCCAGGTGATCTTGCCGCCGCGGTCGACGTCGATCACCGGGGTGCCGTCGGCGGGCCGGTCGGCGGGCTCGGTGCGCTTGCCGGCGGTGTACACCGAGGGGTGTTCCAGCAGCAGCAACGTGTCCGGGCCGGTGTCGTCGGCGCGCGCGGCGAGGACCTCGCGCTGCAGGTCCCAGGCCTCGGTGTACGCGATCGTGCCGAGTTCCCGGACGTCGACGGGTTCGCTGGCGGCACGGCAGGAAGGGCTCGAAGAACTCACCCGTCGAGGCTACGCCCGTCCCGCCCGGAAACGGGCAGGAGCCGGAGTGCGCTCGCTGACACCAGCCCGACGCCGAGCACCGCCAGCACCGCGCCGACGGTGTCGGTCACCCAGTGCACCCCCAGCACGACCCGGCAGGCGGCCGCGAGCACCGTGATCACGGCTCCGACCACGGCAGCTTTCCTGGCCAGCCGCGGCGCGAGCCAGGCCGCGAGCAGCACGACCACCAGCGCGGCCGAGGCGACCGACACGACGTGGCCGCTCGGGTAGCTGAGGTCCGGGTATTCGCGTGGCCGCTGCCGCAGGAAAACGGGCTTGAACACGACGCTGGTCAGCCGGCAGAGCACGAGGACGGCCGCGAGCTTCAGACACAGCGGCAGGTGCGCGCGGTTGCGCAGTACGAGCGCGATCAGGGCGACGCCGACCACGATGGGGAGGACTGGGCCGAGGACGTTCGTGACCACTCCGGCGACCTGGCCGGCGGGCTGGGAATCCTGGCCGCGCAAGGCATCCGCGACGGCTTGGTCCAGCGCCAGGGGGGTTCGGTCGACCAGGAGGCCGAGGACGAGGAAGGCGGCCAGGAGGACGATGCCGGTTGCCAGCCAGCGGATTCTGGGGATGATCATGACGCCACCTGGTGGGGTGGCTGATTGACCGGGGATGTGGTGGCGCGCGGCGATGGTTGTGGTTGGCGTGCCAGTGAGCCGGGCAGACCGGGCTGGGGTTGGCATGCCGGTGCGCAGTGTGGCCACGCCCGGGAATCGGTTGGCGGAGGCTGGGGCGTGTGAGCCTGCGGGCCGGTCCAGAGCGCGGGTGCCAGTGCGCGGTGTGGCTGCGCCTGGGGATCGGGTGGCGGCTGCGGCGGGCGCGTACGCGAGTCGAGTTGGCGTGCCGGTGCGGGGTTCGGCGACATCCGGGTCTTGCGCATCGAGGGCCGGGCGCGCAGCCGGGCGCAAGTCCCGGAGCGGCAGCGGAATCTGGTCACGTCGCCGAGGCCAGGGCGCTTTCGAGGGTTTCGTGGCGGAAGACGTAACCCACGCGTTCCAGTTCACGCGGGACGGCGCGCTGGCCGAACAGCGCCATCTCCTCCGCGGCCTGCCCGAGGGCCAGCTTCAGGGCGAACCCGGGTGCCCGCCACGGCGCCGGGCGGTGGACGGCGCGGCCCAGGGCCCGGGTGAACTCCGTGTTGCTCACCGGGGCCGGGCCGGTGAGGTTGACCGGGCCGGCGAGGTCGTCGCGGGTGAGGGCGTGGATCAGGGCGCCGACCTGGTCGTCGAGGGAGATCCAGGACATGAACTGGTGGCCGTCGCCGAGGCGGGCGCCCAGGGCGAGCTTGAAGAGCGGGCGCAGCAACGCCATCAGGCCGCCGTGGCGGGACAGCACCAGGCCCGTCCGGACCGACACCACGCGGGTGCCGGCCGCGGTGGCCGGGGCGGTCGCCGCCTCCCAGGCCGTGCACAGTTCGGCAAGGAAGCCTTGGCCTGCCGGGGAAGTCTCGTCGAGGACGGTCGAACCGCTGTTGCCGTAGTAGCCGACAGCGGAGCCGTTCACCAGCACCCCGACGCCGTGCTCGGCGACGGCTTCGGCCAGTACCTCGGTGGGCTCCACGCGGCTGTCGAGCAGCACCTGCTTGCGCATCGCGCTCCAGCGGCCCGGAAGCAGCGGCGCGCCGCACAGGTTGACGACCGCGTCGACGCCGGTGAACGCGCCCTCGTCGATCCGGGCGGACGGCGGGTCCCAGCCGCGTTCGTCGGCGGCCCGCGCGTCGCGGCGCACCAGACGGAGGACGTCGTGGCCGGACGTCCGGAGCCGGACTGCCAGCGCCGTGCCGATGAGCCCGCCGGAGCCCGCGATGAGTACCCGCATGCCTGAGATCGTGTCCTATCCGTTCTGGTTCCGCACGCCCGGTCCCAGTTGGCCGGCGATGTCCGCCGCCGCGGTCAGCAGGACCAGCGCGGGGATGGTGGCGGCCGGGCGCAGCCGGTAGCTGCCACGGCGGTCCTGCTCCACCAGCCGGGCGCCGGTGAGGGCCTTGAGATGGTGGTACAGCTGGCCGGGCGAGCCCAGCTCGGCCGCCTCCTGCAGGGCCGCGCCGGTCTGCGCGCCGTCCTGCGCGAGTGCGCGCACGAGCGCGATCCGGACCGGGTTGGCCAGCGCGGCCAGCACCTCGACCCGCGGGCCGTCGGGCAGCGCCAGCACGGCGGGGGCCGCCAGCCGGATGGCCCAGCGCAGCTCGCCCGGCTCGGTCAGCTCGCCCTGGTAGCCGACGGCGCCCCCGGGAGTGTCCGGAATGGACTCCTCCGGCCGGCCCTCGAGCGCGGCCACCCGCCGTTCCAGCGCCGCGAGGCGCTCGGCCAGGTCGGGATCGTCGGTCATGGACTCAGTGTCCCAGCGCGCGCCAACCCGGTGAAGCCGCCCGGCGTGGCGAGGCTGCCGATCGCGGCCTCGATCAGCGGGACGGAGTTGGCGAAGTCCACATCGGACACATTCGAGAGCATCAGCACCCCGGTGCCGGCACGTCCGGGTGCGAGCAGGTCCAGGCCGATGGTGAGCACCCCCGGCAGGCTGCCGCCCTTGAACAGCACCGAGTCCGCGCCCGGCGGCACCTGGTCCGCCAGGCCGAGCGCGAGGACGTCACGGGCGAGCGCGGCGGCCTTCCCGCCACCGGTGGCGAGCGCGCGGTGCAGCGCGAACAGGCCGGTCGCCGGGCCGCGGCCGGTCCGGGCGACCCACGCGAGCGTCGACTCCGTGGTCGGCGGGTGCGAGAACGCTTGGGGCAGCACGAGTTTCCGGAACCCGGGGTCACGCGCGAACCGGTCCGACAACGCGTCGCCGACGGCCCGGCGCACCAGCACCGGTGTGCCCGCCGGCGGCGCGTACTCGGGGAAGAGCCACAGCAGCGTCTCGCCGCCGAACATGCGCAGGTCCGGGTTCGGCCAGCCGCCCTTCGCCGCGGCCGCGCGCAGGGCCGGGTCGCCGAGGCGGGCGCGCAGGTAGTCGGCCGCGGCGTTGTCGCTGAACAGGATCATCGCCTCGGCCAGCTTCTGCAGCGGCACCCGCTGTTCCGGGTCCTTCGCGACGCCGTACTCGTCACACGGGACGCCCAGCCAGGTCAGCGCGCTGTGGTGCGAGCCCGAGCCGATCAGGCCGTCGCCGAGGTAGGGATGACGGGCGTCCCACTCGCCCAGCCGGATCGGCTCATCCGGGTTGATCCGGCCCGCGGCGACGGCGGCGGCGTAGGCGGCCAGGTGCACGACCTTGATCGCGGACGCCAGCACGCGCGACTCGTCAGGACGGTGCCGGAGCCGGTGGCCGGTGCCGTAATCCGCGACCGCGGACACGTCGGCGCGGTGGGCGGCGAACCACTCGAGCCAGCCCTCCGGCGTCGAGGTGTCCGGTGGCGCGGCGTTCGCGGTCGCGGGCAGCAGGAGGGCGGCCGAGCCGGCGGCGGCCACGGCGGTCAGCAGGCTTCGTCGGGTGAGCATGGCCCTACGGTACTCTGAAACTCCGTAATTCCGGAATAACGGAGTCCGCGGAAACGGCGAAGGCCGCCGCACCCGTGGGGGAGTGCGGCGGCCTTCGCTGCGGGAACGGAGCCTTACAGACCCAGCTCGTCCTCGAAGTTGCCCTCTTCCAGACGCTGCTTGATCGTGGTCAGGAAGCGGCCGGCGTCCGCGCCGTCGACCAGGCGGTGGTCGTAGGTCAGCGGCAGGAACACCATCGAGCGGACGGCGATCGTGTCGTTGCCCTCGGCGTCGGCCACCACGACCGGGCGCTTCACGACGGCGCCGGTCCCGAGCATGCCGGACTGCGGCTGCACGATGATCGGCGTGTCGAACAGGGCGCCGTTGCTGCCGATGTTCGTGACGGTGAAGGTGCCGCCCGACAGCTCGTCCGGCTTGATCTGCCCGGCCCGCGCCCGGCCCGCCAGGTCGGCGATGCGGTGCGCGAGACCGGCCAGGCTCAGCTCGCCGGCGTCGTGGATGACGACGGAGAGCAGGCCTTTGTCGGTGTCCACCGCGATGCCCAGGTGCACGGCGCCGTGGTAGGTGATCTCCTTCGTGTCCTCGTTGTAGGACGCGTTGACGTTCGGGTGCTGCTTGAGCGCCTCGACCGTCGCCTTGGCGAAGAACGGCAGGAACGTGAGGTTGACGCCCTCGCGCTCCTTGAACGCCGCCTTCGCGCGCTGGCGCAGCTTGGCGATCTTGGTGACGTCGACCTCGTGCACCTGCGTGAGCTGCGCGGAGACCTGCAGCGACTCGCGGGTCTTCGACGCCGTGATCTGCCGGATCCGGCTCGCCTTCTGGACCGTGCCGCGCAGGGCGGCGATGTCCGGCGAGACGGCGGCCGCACGCGGCTTGGCCGCCGCGGCCGGGGCGGGCGCCGACGCGGCCTGCGGGGCGGCAGCGGCGGGCGCCGGGGCGGCCGCCTTCTGCTTGGCCTCGGCCGCGGCGAGCACGTCCTGCTTGCGGATCCGGCCGCCGACCCCGGTGCCGGTCAGGGCAGTGAGGTCGATGTCGTGCTCCGTGGCGAGCTTGCGCACCAGCGGGGTCACGTACGGGCCGTCCGCCGAGCCGTTGTCCGAAGTGGACGCAGCGGACGGAGCGGGCGCGGCGGCCGGGGCGGGCTTGGCAGGCGCCGCGGGTGCGGCGGGCTGCGGCGTCGGCTCCGGCTTGGCCTGCTGGACCGGCTCGGGCGCGGGCGTCGGTGCCGGCGTGGGAGCAGGCGCCGGGGCGGCCGGGGGCTTCGGGGCCGCACCGGCGGCACCGATCACCGCGAGCACGCCACCGACCTCGACGGTCTCGTCCTCACCCGCGCGGATCTCCAGCACCGTGCCGGCGACCGGCGAGGGGACCTCGGTGTCGACCTTGTCCGTGGAGATCTCCAGCAGCGGCTCGTCGACCTCGACCGCGTCGCCGACCTGCTTCAGCCAGCGGGTGACGGTGCCCTCGGTGACGCTCTCGCCCAGCTCGGGCAGCTTCACCTCGGTGCCTTCGCCGCCGGCCGCGGGCGCGGTGTCCGGCTGGGACGGGGCCTCGGCCTGGGCCGGCTCGGGAGCCGGCTCCGGCTGCTTCTCTTCGGCGGGCGCGGCCGCTTCGGCCGGCGCCGCGGGAGCCGAGGACTCGGGCACGCCGCCGGTGCCGTCGTCGATCACGGCGAGCTCGCCGCCGACCTCGACGGTCTCGTCCTCCTGGGCGCTGATCTTCACAACCGTGCCGGCGACCGGCGACGGGACCTCGGTGTCGACCTTGTCCGTGGAGATCTCCAGCAACGGCTCGTCGACCTCGACGGTGTCGCCCTCCTGCTTCAACCACCGGGTGACGGTGCCTTCGGTGACGCTCTCACCGAGCTCCGGCAACGTGACGGAGTAGGCCATCGTTCGCTGACTCCCTTGATCTGTGAAACGTGGTGTGGATTCTGCCGGTGAGACGTCAGCTGTGCACGTGCAGCGGCTTGCCGGCGAGGGCAAGGAACGCTTCACCGAGGGCCTCGGTCTGGGTGGGGTGCGCGTGGATCAGCGGGGCGACGTCCTCCGGGAACGCCTCCCAGCTGTAGATCAGCTGCGCTTCGCCGATCAGCTCGCCGACGCGGTCGCCGACCATGTGCACGCCGACGACGGGGCCGTCGGGGGCCTTCACCAGCTTGACCCCACCGGAGGTCTTGAGGATCTGGCTCTTGCCGTTGCCGCCGAGGTCGTAGGTGAACGTGGTGACGTCCGCCCCGTACTTCTCCTTGGCCTGCGATTCGGTGAGGCCGACGGAGGCGACCTCGGGGTGGGAGTAGGTGACGCGCGGGATGCCGCTCTCGTCGATCGCGCGCGGGGCCAGCCCGGCGATCTCCTCGGCGACGAAGATGCCCTGCTGGAAGCCGCGGTGCGCGAGCTGCAGGCCGGGCACGATGTCGCCGACGGCGTAGACGCTCGGCAGGTTGGTGCGCAGGCGGTCGTCGGTGAGCACGAAGCCGCGCTCGATCTTGACGCCGGCCTCCTCGTAGCCGTGCCCGGCCGAGTTCGGGCCGCGGCCGACGGCGACCAGCAGCAGGTCCGCCTCGATGGTCTCGCCGGACTCCAGCGAAACGCTCACGCCGTTGTCGTCCTGCTTGGCACCGGTGAACCGCACGCCGGTCTTGAAGGCGATCTTGCGGCGGCGGAACGCGCGCTCGAGCTGCTTGGAGGCGAACTCGTCCTCGTTCGGCACGAGCCGCGGGAGCGCCTCGACCACGGTGACGTCGACGCCGAAGGAGGCCCACACGCTGGCGAACTCGACGCCGATCACGCCGCCGCCGAGCACCACGACCTTCTTGGGCACGTAGTCGAGCGAAAGGGCCTGCTCGCTGGCGATGATCCGGCCGCCGAGCTCGAGGCCGGGCAGGGTGCGGGAGTAGGAGCCGGTGGCGAGGATGACGTTCTTGCCCGTGTGCCGGGTGCCGTCCACCTCGACCGTGGTGCCGCCGACGAACGTGCCGGAGCCCTCGACCAGGTTGACCTTGTGGGCCTTGGCCAGGCCCTGCAGCCCCTTGTACAGCCGGGAGACGATGCCGTCCTTGTACTTGTTGACACCGGCGATGTCGATGCCTTCGAAGACGGCCTTGACGCCGACGGAATCGGCCTCGCGGGTCTCGTCGGCGACCTCGGCGGCGTGGAGCAGGGCCTTGGTCGGGATGCAGCCCCGGTGGAGGCAGGTCCCGCCCAGCTTGTCCTTCTCGATCAGCGTGACGGAAAGGCCCAGCTCGGCCGCGCGGAAGGCCGCGGCGTAGCCGCCCGATCCGCCTCCCAGGATCACAAGGTCGGCGGAGGTGTCGGTCACTTCAATAACTCCTCGGCAGCGTTAGGGGTGAAGCTCTGTTGCCGCCCGGCGCGGTATAAACGCGCGCGCGACAACGCCATCTTGTCACTACGCTGATTCGGCTTGCGACCTAGCCGGGCGAAGGCGGCTTCCGCGACACCGACCACACCCGGGCCCGGGAATAATGGAAGTCGGACACGAGCAGGAAGAGAGGTGGTCGGAGTGGGGATCTTCGACTCGCTGCGCCGGCGGGGCCGCGGTGGCCGCCCGGGCACGACGCGCAAGGCCAGCTCCGAGGACACCCGGCACCTGGAGGAATGGGCCGCGGCCCGGCGCGGGGTGGAGGCCTACGTGGAGCCGAAGACGAACGTCACGGAGGCCACCGTGGTCCTCGTCGCGCACGACGGCGAGTGGACCCGGCGGCGCATCGGCGGCCTCGAGTCCGCCCAGCAGTTCGGGCACCGGCGGTCTATCCCGGTGTACGAGGTGGCCCGGGTCGGTTACCCCAAGCGCATGCGTGAGTACACCGAGCGAAAGAAGCGCGGTCAGGCGCCTGGGTGAGGTTCCTCACCCCGCGCCGGGCGGGTCAGCCGGCGGCCTCCAGCAGCCGCAGGTGGTGCTCCAGCAACGCGCGGAAACTCGGGTGCGCCGTGCTGCCGAACACGACGTCGACCTCGACCGTGTGCCACTGGCCGCCGGTCGCGGTGAGCAGCACCACGGCGGGCTCGGAGACGATCACCACCGGGCCGTCCGCGCGGAGTTCGCGCGCGGGGAGCAGCCGGGGGAAGACGACGTCCGCGGGCAGCCCGTCGGCCGTCCGCAGGAATTCCCGGTAGTCGGCGGGCAGGGTTGTGCCCAGTCGCGTTTCGGCTGCGGTGACGTCGCTTTCGGACGCCGGGGCGGGAGCTTGCTGACCGCGTAGCCGCACGATCGCGGCGACCAGTTCGGGCCAGCTGCCGGCATCGGCGGGATAGCGCTCGCGCAGGGCGGCGACGAGCGCGGCGGCGCACTGCTCCGGCCATTCGGGACCGAGTCCGAGCGGGTCGGCGCCGGCCACGAGCCGCGCGGCGAGCGGGCGGGTCGCCCCGAGCGTGGCGACGTCCGGACTGGCGTGGCCGGCGACGAGCGCGGCCCACCCTTCGAGGTCGCCCTCGGCGAGCGCGGTGCGAACCGGGTCGGGCCGTCCCGGCGCGAGCCCGGAGACGACGCCCGCGATGGGCGAGCCGTCGAAGACGCCCTCCAGCTCGGACACCCGGCGGGTCAGGAGCGCTTGGTGGGCTTGCTCTTCCGCATCGAGGTCCAAAGGGGACAGTGCGTCTGCCCATTGTGGACGGACGCCGCGCGCCTCCGCCAGCATCGCCCAGGCCCGCGCCCGCACGGCGTCGTCCGCCAGCCGCGTGACGGGCCGCTCGGTCACCTGCCGCCACTGCGTGACGAGCCGGTCGGCTGACTCGGGCGCACCCGCGGTGGCGAGCAGGAGCGCGGCGTGGCCGACCCGCCGGTCGACGGTCGCCTCGTCGCCGGTGAGGACGTCGCGGACCGCTGCTTCGAGGTACTCGTCACGCTCCATGGGCGCGAGGGTGCCACAAAGCCGTGAAGGCCTCCTTACCCGCGTGCGACGCGGGCAAGGAGGCCTTCACGGACCTGTCGGAAAAGCGGGGTCAGCCCTGCTCGGCGATGTCCGCCAGCACCGCGGCGATCGTGCGGACCGGGACGCCGGTGCCGCCCTTTCCGGTGTAACCCCACGGGCTGCCGGTGTGGTACGCCGGGCCCGCGACGTCGATGTGGGCCCACGGCAGGCCCTCGGCCACGAACTCGCGCAGGAAGATGCCGGCTGCGAGCATGCCGCCCCAGCGGTGGCCGGTGACGTTGGCCAGGTCGGCCAGGCGGGAGTCGAGGTCGGCGCGCAGCTCCTCGGGCAGCGGCATCGCCCAGCCGCCTTCGCCGGTGGCCTGCATGATGCCCGCGACGCGGTCGCGGAACTCGTCCGAGCCCATCACGCCCGCCGTGCGGTTGCCGAGCGCGACGACCTGGGCGCCGGTGAGCGTGGCGGTCTCGATCAGGTAATCCGGGTTCTCCTCGGCGGCGCGCACGATCGCGTCGGCCAGCACCAGGCGGCCCTCGGCGTCGGTGTTGAGCACCTCGACGGTCTTGCCGCCGTACATGGTCAGCACGTCGCCCGGCCGGTACGAGGTGCCCGAGGGCAGGTTCTCCGCCAGCGGGATGTGCGCGGTCACCTCGACCGGGTACTTGAGCTTCGCGGCCAGCACCACCGAGGCCAGCACGGCGGCGGCACCGGACATGTCGGAGGTCATGTTGTCCATGCCCGCGGCGGGCTTGATCGAGATGCCGCCCGAGTCGAACGTGATGCCCTTGCCGACCAGCGCGACCTTCTTGACCGCCTTCGCCGGCTTGTAGCCCACGCGCAGCAGGCGCGGCGGGCGCGAGGAGCCGACGCCGACGCCGAGGATGCCGCCGAAGCCCTGGCGCTTGAGCGCCTTTTCGTCCAGCACCTCGAAGTCGAGGCCGCCGGCCTCGGCGAGCTTCTTCGCGCGGTCGGCGAAGGAGGCCGGGAACAGGTCGTTCGGCGGGGTGTTGATCAGGTCGCGGGCGATGATCACGGACTCGGCGATGGCGGTCGCGGCCTTCAGCGTCGCCTTGTGCTCACGCGGCGCGCCGTCCGCCGGGCTGACGAAGTCGGCCTTGGCCAGCGGGGCGTCGCCCTTCTCGGAGCGGTACTCGGTGAAGGTGTACGCGCCGAGCACGAGCCCCTCGACGGCGGCCTGCAGGTCGAGCGCGGACAGCGTGACGAACGCGCGCTCGGTCCCGGCCAGCGCGCGGCCGGCGGCACCGGCGGCGCGGCGGACCTGCTCGGCGGTGACGGTGCCGTCAGCCTGCTTTCCCAGGCCCACGGCCAGCACCACGGAAGCCGGGAGCTTGCCCAGCGTCGGCACCTTGACGACCTCTTCGGCCTTGCCGCTCGCGCCGAGCGTGGCGAGCACGCCGGCCAGCTTGCCGTCGAACGCGGCGTCGGCGAGGGCGGCGCCGTCGGCCAGCGTCGGGCCGTTCTCCCCCTGCAGGGTGCCGATCACCACCACGTCGGCGCGGGTCTTGGCCAGTGCCGCCTCGCTGTTGTCGGAGAGGGTTAGCTTCGGCACGGTCACTTCTGGCTCCTCGCGCGTTCACGGTGGTACCGGGCGGCGCGCCCGGACGGATCGTGAGCCATGCTAATGACACGCGTGGCCGGACGTCGGAAGGGGACCATCGTGCGCCTGGGGGGAGGGCTCCTCGTCGTGCTCGCGGTGGGGGCCGCCGGCGCCGGTTACTGGGTGCTCGCGGGGGTGGTGCTGGCCGCGGTCGCCGCCGTTTCCGCCACCCGGCTGCCCGCGCCCGGCGACACCCGGGCCGACCGGTATGCCGGCGGTTTCGCCCGGCTCGCGCTGGTCGTGGTGTACGCGATCGTGTTCGGCGACTACGTGGTTCCCGGCGCCCCGGCGCCAGCAGCGGCGGGGCTCGTGCTGGTGGTCGCGGCCGCCGACCTGGCCGGGCTCCGGCTGCCGGCGGCGCTGCGCCGTTGGCTGACCGTGGCGTTGCTGGTCGCCGCCGCGGTGCTGGTGGTCCTGTGCTCGGTGATCGCGCCGGTGCCGGCCGGCGGCGGGATCGGGGCGCCGGACATCGCCGGGATCGTGGTGGCGGCGCTGGTCGTGCTGCCGTTCCTGCTGCCGGCCGAGGGGGACCGCGCACTGGGCCGGACCGTCACGCTCGGCGGGGTCGCGGTGCTGGTGACGCTGGTCGCGCTGGTGCAGCTCGGCCCGATCCGGCTGGGCCTGTCCGCGACGTCGTTCCGCGACTTGCTCTACGCCGCGGACGCCGGCCAGTTGCAGCCGTTGCTCACCGTGGCCGTGGTGCTCGCGACGGTCCCCGCCGCGCTGACCACGTTCACCGACGCGCGTTCACGGTTCGCGCCGGAAGGCGGCCTACTCGGGGCGGCCGGCGGGATCGTCGGCGCGGTCGCGGCACTGCTTCTGACGCCGTACGCGGCGCTGCTCGCGGCCGGCTTCGGCACGGTCGCCGAGCTGGTGCTGCGGGCCCGCGGGCGCCGCTACCGTGACGTGCATGAGTGATTACCGCTGGGAGCCGGGGCAGACCGTGGTCGAGCGGTTCGTCCGGCCCGACGGCAGCATCGGCCAGCACCACCCGTTGCGCGTGGTCTCCGACGACGGCCGCGTGCTGTTCGGCTGGCTCCCGATGGGCACGCCGATCGTCGGCAGCCGGCTCGCCGACGGCCGCAGGATGCACGAAGCCCCGCTCGAGGAGCGCTTCCGCATCCCGCGCGTGCCGGTGCCCGACATCTGGCACGGCACGTCCACGTTGCGGATGATCACCGAGGACGAGTGGTCGTCGGTCTGGTGGTTCTTCGGGCCGGACGGCGCTTTCCTGGAGTGGTACGTCAACCTCGAGCTGCCGAGGGGCCGCACCGCCGCCGGGCCGGACCGGATCGACGGCGTGCTGGACGTCGTGGTCACCCCGGACGGCGGCTGGCGCTGGGAGGACGAGGACGAGGCCGCGGAGGCCGTCCTCGCCGGACGGCTCACCGCCGCACAGCTGGACCGGCTGCGCGCGGAGGGGGAGCGGCTCGGCGCGCTGGCCGAGCGGCGGGCGTTCCCGTTCGACGGCACGCACACGGACTTCCGGCCGGACCCGGCCTGGCCCGCGCCGGAGCTGCCCGGCGGGCTGGGCTGACTCGGGCTGTGCTGACTCGCCTCAGCCGGCGGTGAGCAGCAGGATCCCGGCCAGCACGACGTTGACCACCAGCAGGATGATCACCGAGCGGGTGGGCAGGTCCGCCGCGAACACCTTGCCGTGCAGGCTGCGCCACCAGTAGATGCCGAAGCCGGCCGCGACGAGGCCGAGGAAGAAGCCGAAGCCGCTGCTGAGCAGGGCCCAGCCGACCATGCCGAGCAGGCCGGCGCCGAAGGTCAGCAGGACCGCCGTGCCGAAGGTCTTCAGGTCGGTGCCGAACCCGGGCTTGGCCGGAAGTGCGGGTTGTGAGGTCACGCCGCCATCCTAGTGGCGCCGCGCCGGGTCACGCTGCGGGCGCGGGAGTACGCGGCGTGTGAAATAGGCGGTCTTCCGACTAACGCGCCTCCGACCAAGCGCTATCGTCTAACCATGACGACAGCGACGCAGTTCACCCATGTCCCGAACTCGAGCCCCGCGAGCCCGGAACGCGTCGCCGAGGTACTCGCCCAGCCCGGGTTCGGCACCTTCTTCACCGACCACATGGTGACGGTGAAGTGGAACGCGGCCGAAGGCTGGCACGACGCGACGGTGGGGCCGTACGCGCCGTTTTCCCTCGACCCGGCCACGTCCGTGCTGCACTACGGGCAGGCGATCTTCGAGGGGCTCAAGGCCTACCGCCAGCCGGACGGCTCCATCGCCGCCTTCCGGCCCGACGCGAACGCCGAGCGCTTCCAGCACTCCGCCGAGCGGCTCGCGATGCCGGAGCTGCCGGTGGAGATCTTCCTCGACTCGCTGCGCGAACTGGTCGCGGTGGACGAGCGCTGGGTGCCGACGAAACAGGGCGAATCCCTTTACCTGCGCCCGTTCATGATCTCCACCGAGACCGGCCTCGGTGTCAACCGGCCGGCCGGCGAGTACGTGTACGCGGTGATCGCCTCGCCCGCCGGGCCGTACTTCAGCGGTGGCGTGAAGCCGGTGAGCGTGTGGCTGTCCACGGAGTACGTGCGGGCGGCGCCCGGCGGCACCGGGTTCGCCAAGTGCGCCGGCAACTACGCGGCGTCGTTCGTGGCGCAGGCGCAGGCCGTGGAGAAGGGCTGTGACCAGGTGGTGTGGCTCGACGCCGTCGAGCGCCGCTGGGTCGAGGAAATGGGCGGGATGAACCTGTTCTTCGTCTTCGGCTCGGGCGACGACGCCCGCGTGGTGACGCCGGAGCTGACCGGCTCGCTGCTGCCGGGCGTTACGCGCAAGTCGCTGCTGCAGCTCGCGCAGGGCATGGGCCACACCGTCGAGGAGCGCCGGATTTCCACCGAGGAGTGGGAGAAGACGGCCGCTTCGGGCGAGCTGACCGAGGTCTTCGCCTGCGGCACGGCGGCGGTCATCACGCCGGTCGGGCACGTCAAGCACGCGGGCGGCGAGTTCTCCGTCTCGGGCGGCGAGCCGGGCACGCTGACGATGAAGCTGCGTGAGGAACTGGTCGGCATCCAGGAGGGCACCCGCCCGGCCCCCGAGGGCTGGATGCTGCCGCTGCGCTGACCGGCGCCGCCTGCTCCGAAACGCCCCAATGTGGCGTTGGGTGCGTTGAACGCACCCAACGCCACATTGGTTGCTCCAGCCTTGCCCCACCGCCACCCTCAACCGAGGCGCTCCGCGCCCAGCCCTCATTCCACGCACCGAACGCCACATTGGGGCGCATCGGACGCGAGCCGGCCGGTTCAGGAAGCCTCGACCGGGACGAGCGGCCCGGAGACGCCGGACTGCTCGTGGGTGGTCATCTCGGCGAGCACCCGGGCCGCCATCATCAGCAGCGGCAGGGCGGTGACGGCGCCGGTCCCCTCGCCGAGGCGGACGTCGAGGTCCAGCAGGCCGCCGAGGTCGAGGTGCTCCAGGGCCAGCGCGTGCGCGGGCTCGCCGGTCAGCTGGCCGGACATCCACCAGCGGCGCGCGCCGGGCGCCAGCTCCTCGGCCACCAGCGCGGCGGCGCAGACCACGAGGCCGTCGAGCACCACGGGCGTGCGGCGGACCGCGGCCTGGGCCAGGAACCCGGCCATCGCGGCGATGTCGGCGCCCGAGGAGGTGCGCAGCAGCGCCAGCGGGTCGGCCAGGACCGCGCGGGCGCGGCGGAGCGCGTCGCGGACCGCGGCGGCCTTGCGCATCCACGCGTTGTCGTCGATGCCGGAGCCGCGGCCGACCACGGCCACCGGCTCGCTGCCGGTCAGCGCGGCGACCAGCACGGACGCCGGGGTGCTGTTGCCGATCCCCAGGTCGCCCGCGATGAGCAGGTCGGCGCCGCCGTCCACCTCGCTGTCGGCGATGGCGATGCCGGCGCGCACGGCGGCGCGGACCTCGTCGTCGGTGAGGGCGTCCTCGACGTCGATCGAGCCCGAGCCGCGGCGGACCTTGAACTCGCCGATCGACCGCATGGCCGACTCCCCGGTGTCCACGGCCATGTCGACCACGCGCACGCTCGCGCCGGCCGCGGCCGCGAGCACGTTGATCGCCGCGCCGCCGGTGAGCATGGTGCCGACGAGCTGCGAGGTCACCTCGGCGGGATAGGCCGAGACGCCGTTGCGCGCGATCCCGTGGTCACCCGCGAACACGACCACCCGGGGCCGGGTGAACGGCCGCGGCGGCGCCTGGCCCTGGCAGGCGGCGATCCACACGCCCAGCTCCTCCAGGCGGCCGAGCGAGCCGGCCGGCTTCACGAGCTTGCCGTGCAACGCGATGGCCGCCGACCGGGCCTGGTCGCTGGGCGGCTCGATCTCGCCGAACTCGATGCTGGTGTCCGCGTCCACGCCAGGCCTTTCTCTCGCCGGGGTACCCGGTGGCAAACCTACCGGCCGCCGCGGGAAAACCTCCGGCGCCCACCGCGGATCGCGCCCGGCGCGCTCGGCTGCACGCCGGGGCGCGCGGCCCAGTAGGGTCGCGCGACGTGCGGGAAACGACTGCGGCCGGGGTGGTGCTGGCCAGTGGCGCCGGCACCCGCGTCGGCGCCGAGCTGAACAAGGTGTACCTGCCCGTCGCGGGCCGGCGGGTGGTGGCGTGGTCGCTGGCGGCGTTCGCCGCGGTGGCCGAAGTGGGCGTGCTGGTGCTGGTCATCCGGCCGCAGGACGCGGAGCTGGCCGACGAGGTGCTGGCCGCGCACCCCGGCCCGGTCGAGATCGTGCCGGGCGGGGCGACGCGCCAGGCTTCGGAGCTGAATGCGTTGCGCCACTTGGCCTCGCGGATCGCGGACGGCAGCGTGGACGCCGTGCTGCTGCACGACGCAGCCCGGCCGCTGGCCTCACCGGAGCTGATCGCCGACGTGCTCGCGCGGACGCGGGAGCACGGGGGAGCGGTGCCGGGCCTGGCCGCCGACGACGTGGTCGCGGTGACCGGCGGCGAGACGGTTTCGGCGCGGGTCCCGGGCGCCATCCGCGTCCAGACGCCGCAAGGCTTCCGCGCCCAGCCGCTGCTCGCGGCGTACGAGCAGGCCGACGCCGAGGGCTTCCTCGGCACGGACACGGCCTCGTGCATGGAGCGGTTCTCCGCGCTGCCGGTGCGCTGGGTGCCCGGCGGCGCGGAGAACCTGAAAATCACCTACCCGCACGACCTGCTGGTGGCCGAACGGCTGCTGCGCCGCTGATCAGGGGCTGCGGGTCAGCGAGGCGTCGCGCTCGACGACGTCCTCCAGGGCCTCGTCGATCGCGGTGAGCAGCTCCGGCTCGAGCTTCACCCCGGCCGCCTTCACGTTCTCGTGCACCTGCTCGGGGCGGGACGCGCCGATGATCGCCGAGGCGACGTTCGGGTTCTGCAGCACCCACGCCACGGCCAGCTGCGCCATGCTCAGCCCGGCCTCGGCCGCCAGCGGCTCCAGCTTGGCGACGGCGGTGAGCGTCTTGTCGTTCAGGAAGCCCTTGACCGTGTTCGCGCCGCCGTTCTCGTCGGTCGCGCGCGAACCCGCGGGCAGCGGCTGACCGGCCTTGTACTTGCCGGTGAGCACCCCCTGCGCGATCGGCGACCAGACGATCTGGCTCAGCCCCTCGCGCTCGGACGCCGGCACCACCTGCGACTCGATCACGCGCCACAGCATCGAGTACTGCGGCTGGTTCGAGACGAACGGGACCTTCAGCTCCCGGGCCAGCTCCGCACCGCGGGTGATCTGCTCCGCGGTCCACTCCGAGACCCCGACGTAGAGCACCTTGCCCTGGCGCACCAGGTCGGCGAAGGCGAGCATCGTCTCTTCCAGCGGCACGCTCCGGTCGAACCGGTGCGCCTGGTAGAGGTCCAGGTAGTCGGTGCCGAGCCGCTGGAGCGACGCGTTCGCCGACTCCAGGATGTGCTTGCGGGAGAGGCCCTTGTCGTTCGGCCCCTTCGGCCCGGTGGGCCAGAAGACCTTGGTGAAGATCTCCAGGCTCTCCCGGCGCTGCCCCTTCAGGCCGCGGCCCAGCACGGATTCCGCGGCGGTGTTGGCGTAGACGTCGGCGGTGTCGAACGTGGTGATGCCCGCCTCGAGCGCCGCCTTGATGCAGGCCTGGGCCTGCTCCTCCTCGACCTGGGAACCGTGCGTGAGCCAGTTGCCGTAGGAGATCTCACTGATGTTGAGGCCGCTGCGGCCAAGTCGTCGAAACTCCATGGCGCACAGCCTAGGCGAAGTTGTTCGCCTCGCTAACGAACCCCGTCCCGGCGGTCAGCTCGGGATCGGCTCGCCCGGCTTGAGGCGGGGCTTCGGCACGCGCAGCTTGCGGATCTGGCTCGCCCGGACGAAGGCGTACCAGCCGAGGCCGCGCACGCCCACCGCCTCCTTCGGGAAGCGCTCGCGCGCCAGCCGGCCGATGCGGCGGCCGTTCACCACGCCTTCGACGGCCATCACCAGCAGCATCGCCATGCAGACCAGGGTGATGTACTGCTGCGCCGCCGGGACCGGGATCAGCAGCGCCACGAAGACCAGGATGGCCAGCGGCATGAACAGGCCCAGGATGTTGCGCCGGGAGTCGACCAGGTCGCGCACGTACGCCTTGACCGGGCCGCGGTCGCGGTTGGGCAGGTACTTCTCGTCACCGGCCATCATCCGGGCGCGGGACTCGCGCGCGGCGCTGCGGCGCTCCTCCTTGAGCTGCGGGTTCGCCTTCCGCAGCTCCTTGTTGCGCTTCATCGCCTCACGCATGCTGGTGGGCGGCGGCGCGACGGGTCCCCGCTTCTTCGCCTCGGCTTCCCGCCGCTTCGGCGTCGCCCGGCCTTTGCCAGGCGTGTACGAGGCCTTGCCGGTGGCGGCATCGACCTCGATGGCGTCGCCTTGGTCTTCGGCGGCGGTGTCTGTGGTGCTTCGGCGCAGGAACCTCACCTCACCAGGGTATTGCAGGCGTCACGGCGTTGTTCACCAGGTGCGTTGGATGTGCGACGATGGCGGGGGAACAGATCGGGCGCGGCTCGCGTTGGAAATTGCGCACGAGTAGTACCCGCACCGAGTTCGACCAAGAGGGAGTGCCATGACGACCGCTGAGCAGACCGGCGCGACGCAGGCCGAGGCCGCCGAGGAAACCCACGGCGTCACGTTGACCGACACCGCGGCAGCCAAGGCGAAGGCCCTGCTCGAGCAGGAGGGCCGCGATGACATGCACCTGCGCATCGCCGTCCAGCCCGGCGGCTGCGCGGGCCTGCGCTACCAGCTGTTCTTCGACGAGCGCACGCTCGACGGCGACCTGTTCCGCGACTTCGGCGGCCTGCAGGTGGCGGTCGACCGGATGAGCGCGCCGTACGTGACGGACGCGGTGATCGACTTCGTCGACACCATCGAGAAGCAGGGCTTCACCATCGACAACCCGAACGCCACCGGGTCCTGCGCCTGCGGCGACAGCTTCCACTGAGCCCCGGCTTCGCAGAACGCGGAACGTGAAGAGGGCCCCGGCCGGTGACGGCGGGGGCCCTCTCTTCGTGTGCTGTGGCCTTCGTGTGCTCTGGCGCGGCCGGTCAGACGTAGGCGTCCAGGTCCGCGACCTGGGCGTGGCAGGCGTCGTCGACGCTCCACGGTGCCGCCGCCTCCCGGGGGCGCGGCAGGCTCTCGGCGCCGGGCTTTTTGACCTGCAGCGCGGACGGGATGTGGGCGCAGTCGGCGATCAGCTCGCCGAGCGTTTCCGGTTCGGTGGTGACGTTCACGTCGCCGACGCTATTGACCCTGATTCGAGGGGGAAAGCGGTACCAGCCGGTAGTGTCGGACGAGGCGCGGGAACTACCCGTACGGGGCATGACCAGCGGGTAACTTCGCGTGAGTTCCAGCACACGAGAGCCATGACAGCCATGACCGAGCTTTGAGGAGAACCGGTGGCAGACAAGGCCAGGATCGCGGTGTCCGGCAGCATCGCAACCGACCACCTGATGCACTTCCCCGGCAGGTTCGCGGAGCAGCTCGTCGCGGAGCAGCTGCACCGGGTGTCCCTGAGCTTCCTGGCCGACGACCTGGTGGTCCGGCGGGGCGGGATCGGCGCGAACATCGCGTTCGGGCTGGGTGTGCTGGGCGTGCGCCCGGTGCTGGTCGGCGCGGTGGGGGCGGACTGGGCCGACTACGCGTCCTGGCTGGAGCGGCACGGGGTCGACACCTCGGGGGTGCTGGTCTCCGAGGTCGCGCACACCGCGCGGTTCGTCTGCACCACCGACACCGACCTGTGCCAGATCGCCACGTTCTACGCGGGCGCGATGTCGGAGTCGCGCAACATCGAGCTCAAGCCCATCGCCGACCGCGCGGGTGCGCTGAGCCTGGTGCTGATCAGCCCGGACGACCCGGACGGCATGGTCCGCCATGCCGAGGAGTGCCGTCAGCGCGGCTACACCTTCGCCGTCGACCCGTCGCAGCAGCTGGCCCGCATGGACGGGGCGCAGGTGCGCGCGTTCATCGAGGGCGCCAAGTACCTGTTCAGCAACGACTACGAGTGGGAGCTGCTGCTGCAGAAGTCGGGCTGGACCGAGGCGGACGTGCTCGAACGCGTCGGCATGCGCGTCACCACGCTCGGCGAGAAGGGCGTGGAGATCGTCGGCAAGGACGGCGTGAACCTGCAGATCGGTGCGGTCCCGGAGCGCGGCAAGGCCGACCCGACGGGCGTCGGCGACGGCTTCCGCGCCGGCTTCCTCGCCGCCCTCGACGGCGGCCTCGGCCTGGAGCGCGCCGCGCAGCTCGGCTCGCTGGTCGCGGTGCTGGTGCTGGAGACCGTCGGCACCCAGGAGTGGGCCTTCGACCGCGCCGACGCGCTGGCCCGGCTCAGCGAGGCCTTCGGCCCGGAGTCCGCGGACGAGATCGCCGCGGTCCTGCCCGGCTGATCCCGGCCCGGGTCTTCGGACTCGTGAGTGTTTGTGACGGTTCTAACCGTCGTAAACACTCACGAGTCCTGACCTGGGACGGAGTTCAGAGCTTGACCGGGTAGACCGGCTCCGGGATCTCCGGCTTGATCCGGTGCTCCACGAAGATCCCGTGCCACAGCATGAACACCAGCAGGGCCCAGATCTGCCGGCTGCGGTCGAGCTGGCCGGCCTTGTGCTCTTCCAGCAGCCGGAGCACGGCGGCCTTGTCGAGCAGCTCGTCGGTCTTCGAGTCGTTGATGATGCCGCGGGCCCAGTCGTACATCTCGTTGCGCAGCCACAGCCGGATCGGCACCGGGAAGCCCAGCTTGCGGCGGTTGAGCACGTGCGGCGGGATGATCTTGGCCAGCGCCTGGCGCAGCGCGTACTTCGTGGTGCCGTGGGCCAGTTTCTGGTCCAGCGGAATCGAAGCGGCGACCTTGAACACCTCGGCGTCGAGGAACGGCACGCGCAGCTCCAGCGAGTTGGCCATGGTGACCTTGTCGGCCTTCACCAGGATGTCGCCGCGCAGCCAGGTGTAGAGGTCCACGTGCTGCATCCGCGCCACCGGGTCCCAGCCGCGCGAGACGTCGTACCAGGGCGCGGTGACGTCCTTGAAGCCCACGCCTTCGGTGTAGGTCCGCAGCACCGCGCGCAGCTGGTCGTCGCGGAAGTTGCGGGCGTTGCCGTAGTAGCGGTCCTCCAGCGGCAGCGCGCCGCGGCGCAGCAGGTCCTTGCCGCGGGTGCCCTCGGGGATCTTGGTGGACACCTTGCCGATGAGCTTGCGCACACTGCCGGGCACCTTTTCGAACGGTGCCAGCGAGATCGGCTCGTTGTAGATCGTGTAACCGCCGAACAGCTCGTCCGCGCCTTCGCCGGACAGCACCGCCTTGACGTGCTTGCGCGCTTCGCGGGCGATGAACCACAGCGGTACCAGCGCCGGATCGGCCACCGGGTCGTCGAGGTACCAGACGATGAGCGGCAGGGCCTCCATCATCTCGTCGGCCGAGACGGTGCGGACCACGTGCTTCACGCCGATCGCGGCGGCCGACTCGGCGGCCACGTCCACCTCGGAGTAGCCCTCGCGCTCGAACCCGGTGGTGAACGCGATCAGGTTCGGGTTGTGCTCCTTGGCCAGCGTCGCGGTGGCGGTGGAGTCGATGCCGCCGGACAGGAACGCGCCGACCGTCACGTCCGGGTCGGAGATCATGTGCTTGCCGACCGAGTCGCGCATCACATCGGCGATGCGCTGGTACAGCTCGTCGGCCTCGTCGGCGCCGTTGACCGGCTTGGTCGCGAACTGCGGGTGGAAGTAGCGGGTGAACTCGACCTGCCCGCCCGGGACCACGCGGAACGAGGTGCCGGACTCGACCCGGCGCACGCCGGTGTGCAGCGATTCGGGCTCCGGCACGTACTGGAGAACGAGGTAGTGCTGCAGCGCCGTGCGGTCCAGCTCCTGCGCCACGCCGAGCGTGTCCGACAGCTCCAGCAGGCTCTTCTTCTCGCTGGAGAACGCCACGCCGTGGGGGCCGGCGCTGTAGAACAGCGGCTTGATGCCGAACGGGTCGCGCGCGCCGAAAACGACCTTCTCCTGGGCGTCCCAGATCATGAAGGCGAACATCCCGCGCAGCTTTTTCACCGCGTCGGCGCCGAGGTAGTGGTACGCCGCGACGACCGCTTCGCCGTCGCCCTCGGTCTCGAACTTCGCGCCGAACTCGGCCGCCAGCTCGTCGCGCAGCTCGCGGTAGTTGTAGACCTCGCCGTTGAAGTTCAGCGTGTACCGGCCGGGCGCCTCCGGCGGGCCCCAGTGCAGCGGCTGGTGGGAGTGCTCGACGTCGATGAAGGCGAGCCGGTTGAAGCCGTAGACGACCTCGGCGTCGGCCCAGGTGTCCTGCTCGTCGGGGCCGCGGTGGCGCTGGCACCGCATTGCGGCGCCGACGGCTTCACGCGCGTTCGCCGCGTCGGTCTCGGTCGCGCAAATCAGTCCAAGCAGGCCGCACACGTGTACTCACACACCTCTGGGTCGGGCCGGTCCGGGGAAGGGCCCAGTATGCCGCGAGCGGGGCCCGCCCGGCCCCGCCGGGTTACCCGCGCGTCTTGGGGTTACCCCTTGGTCAGCGGGAAGCGCCAACTCGGCTAGGCTCCGCCTGTCACGAAGATCGGTCGAGGAGGCTCTGGGTGAAAGGGCGAGGCGCAGTGGGAAAACCAGAGCGCACCCCGGTGGGTAAGCGGGCCGGTCGCGTCGCCGCGCTGGCCGTGCTGGTCGCGCTGACCGCGACGGGCTGCTCCGGGGACGAGATCCTCCGATTCGGCTGGCCGGTCGGGGTCACCCCGCAGGCCAACGAGATGCGGAACCTCTGGACCTGGACGGTCATCGCCGCCCTGGTCGTCGGCGTCATCGTGTGGGCCCTGATCTTCTGGACCGCCACGTTCCACCGCAAGAAGAAGAACGCCGCGGTCGAGGGTCCGGACGACCTCCCGCGGCAGTTCCAGTACAACATCCCGCTGGAGATCTTCACGGTCGTCGTGCCGACGATCATGGTCTGCGTGCTGTTCTTCTTCACCGCCACGGCCGAGAACGACGTGCTGGCGAAGAAGCCGAACCCCGACGTCGTGGTCGACGTGGTGGCGTTCCAGTGGAACTGGGAGTTCCAGTACGACGACGCGAACGCCAAGCTCGCGGACGGCACCAAGGTGAGCACCGTCGGCTCGTCCGGCGAGATCCCGCTGCTGGTGCTGCCGACGAACAAGACGATCGAGTACCGGCTGCGGTCCACCGACGTCATCCACTCGTTCTGGGTCCCGGAGTTCCACTTCAAGCGCGACGTGTTCCCGGACCCGGAGAAGAACAACCAGGACAGCTCGTTCCAGAACTCCATCGACCGCGAGGGCTCCTTCGTCGGCCGGTGCGCGGAGCTGTGCGGCACCTACCACTCGGTGATGAACTTCGAGGTCCGCGCGCTGTCCCCGGACAAGTACGACCAGTACATCAAGCTGCGCACCGAGACGAACCCGAAGACGGGCAAGCCGAACACGGCTTCCGAGGCGCTGACGGCGATGAACTGCGGCGAGCTGTGCACCCCGCACGCGGTGACCACGCAGCCGTTCAACACCGACCGCACCGCGCGCACCGCGTCCAACTGACCGGTTCCGGCGAACCAGAGGAGTAGGGGAGAAAGTCCCATGAAGGTCGAAGCCCGGGTTTTCTACCTGGTGGCGGGGTTCGCGGTCGTCATGGCCGCCATCTACTGGGTGATGACTGCCCTCTACGCCACCGGCCAGAAGGCCGAGCCGGTCGGCATCGTCGCGCTCCTGCTGACCGGCGGCCTCGCGTTCCTCGCGGGCAGCTACCTGCAGTTCGTGTCCCGCCGGATCGAACCGCGCCCGGAGGACCGCGAGGACGCCGAGATCAGCGACGGCGCGGGCGAGCTGGGCTTCTTCAGCCCGGGCAGCTACTGGCCGATCGGCCTGGCCGCCTCGGCCGCCCTGTGCGGCGTGGCGCTCGCGTTCTTCCACATCTGGCTGCTCGTGCTGGCCCTGGTGGCCCTGCTCATCACCGTGGGCGGACTGGTGTTCGAGTACCACACGGGTCCGAACCACGAGTGACGACGGGCGGCTTCCGGGCCGCCCGGCCGCCGCGCTGGGGAGCCAGCGCGGCGGCGAGCACCGCCAGCATCCCCAGGCCCTCGGGCCAGCTCAGTCGGTGGCCGAACACCGCCATGTCGACGATCACGGCGACCACCGGGTACAGGTAGGACAGCAGCGCCACCGTGGTGGTGGGCAGCTTGCCGATGCTCGCGTACATCAGCACGTACATCACCGCCGTGTGCACGGTGCCCAGCAGCACCAGCCAGAGCAGCCCCGAAGTGCTGTGCGGCAGCGGCGTGAAGGCCAGCGCCGGCGCGAGCAGCACGGCGCCCACCGCGCACTGCACCGCCGCCAGCAGGTGCGGCCGGATGTGCTTCAGCTGCTTGGCCACGAACGACGCGCCGGCGTAGAGCACCGCCGCGCCCAGCGCGAGCGCGATCCCGGCCAGCCGCACGGGTTTGCCGTCGTCGCCGTCCGCTGACAGCGAGATCACGATCACCCCGGCGAACGCGATCCCGCCGCGCGCGAGGTGTGACTTCGAGACCTTCTCGCCGAGGAACGCCGCCGCCAGACCGACCAGGATGAGCGGCTGCGTGTGGTAGACGACCGTGCTGACGCCGATCGACGACAGCGCGTATGAGGCGAACAGCAGCACCCAGTTGCCGACCAGCAGCACCCCGCCGAGCGCGGCGAGCAGCAGGTCGCGGCGCGTCGGTCGCCAGGTCTGCAGCCAGCCGCGGGCCAGGCACCAGAGCACGAGCAGGAGCCCGCCGACGACGCAGCGGGCGAAGGCGACCGCGGGGGCGGCGGCGCCGCTCTCCAGGACGACCGCGCCGATCGTGCCGGACAGCGCCATCGCGGCGGACCACTGCAGGAGCGGGCGGGATTCGGGATTCTTCATGCGCCCCAGCGTGTTCTCGCCGGCGGCCGCCGACCAGTGTCAGAGATGACAACGGCCGCAAAACTTGTGACATCCTGGTCGGCATGGACGTGCAGCGGGTCGCGGTGGTGCTGGCCGATCGGGTGTCGCCGTTCGAGCTCGGGGTGGCGTGCGAGGTGTTCGGCACCGACCGCAGCGCCGACGGCATCGAGGGCTGGGAGTTCGGCGTCTGCTCGCCGGACGGCGCGAATGTGCCCAGCTGGTCCGGTTTCGGCCTCGACGGTCTGTCCGGTTTGGACTTCGCCGCGGCCGCGGACCTGCTGATCGTGCCGACCTGCGCGCCGCGGACCGCCCCGCCGCCGGAGCCGGTGCTCGAGGTGCTGCGTGACGCTCGTGCGCGCGGTGCCTGGGTGGCGGGCTTCTGCGCGGGCGTCTTCTCGCTCGGCTACGCGGGCCTGCTCGACGACCGCCGCTGCACCGTGCACTGGGTGTACGAGCCGGAGTTCCGCAGCCGCTTCCCGTCCGCCGTCGTCGATCCGCAGGCCCTCTACGCCGAGGACGACGGGATTTTCACCAGTGCCGGCACGGTGGCCGCGGTGGACCTGTGCCTGCACCTGGTGCGGCGGCTGCGCGGCGTCACGGCGGCCACCACGCTGGCCCGGCGCATGGTCGCGGCGCCGCACCGCGCGGGCGGCCAGGCGCAGTTCGTCCAGGCCCCGGTGCCGGCCACCGCCGCCCCGGACGACGCCGTGGTCGCCGAGGCCCTGGAGTGGGTCGAGCGGCGGCTGGACCGGCCGTTCACCGTCGCCGAGCTGGCCCGGCGCAGTGGCTTGGGGGAGCGCACGTTCCTGCGCCGGTTCTCCGCCGCCACCGGCACGACTCCGCACCGCTGGCTGACCGAACGCCGCCTCGACCGCGCGCAGGCCCTGCTGGAAGAGGGCCGGCTTTCGGTGGAGGACATCGCGAGCGCCTGCGGTTACGCCTCAGCCGCCGCGCTGCGGCACCAGTTCACCCGGCTGCGGGCGACCACGCCGAGCGCTTACCGGGCCGCCTTCCGGCCGTCCTGATGCGCCCCAATGTGGCGTTCGGTGCTCCAGCCCTGCCCCACCGCCACCCTCGACGGAGGCGCTGCGCGCCCAGCCCTGATTCCACGCACCGAACGCCACATTGGGTGCGTTCAACGCAACCAACGCCACATTGGGGCGCTTCGGGCCGGGGATCAGTTCGGGGCCGAGGAGAAGGCGATCCAGCGCTCCAGCAGCTTCGCCGCGGCGCCGGAGTCGATGGCCTGGGCGGCGCGGTCCAGCCCGGCGGCCAGGTCGTCTTCCAGGGAGCCGGAAAAGCCGGTGAACGCGGCCAGCGCGGCGGCGGCGTTCAGCACCACCGCGTCGCGCACCGGGCCCGCCTTGCCGGCGACCAGCTCGCGCACGACCTCGGCGTTCGCGGCCGCGTCCCCACCGCGCAGATCCTCGGCCGTGGCCCGCGGAACGCCGAGCACGGCGGGGTCGAAGCTCTGCTCGGTCACCGTGCCCCCGGAGACCACCCACACCGAAGTGGTCGTGGTGGTGGTGATCTCGTCCAGCCCGTCGTCGCCGCGGACCACCAGCACCGACATCCCGCGCTGAGCGAAGACCTCGGCCAGCACCCGCGTCTTGTCCGCGTACGCGCAGCCGATCAGCGCGCTGCGCGGCTGGGCCGGGTTGGTCAGCGGGCCGAGCAGGTTGAACGTCGTGGGCACGCCCAGCTCGCGCCGCGGCGGGCCGGTGTGCCGGAACGCCGGGTGGAACGCCGGCGCGTAGCAGAACCCGATGCCGATCTCGTCCAGCGAGCGGCGCACCGCCTCGGGCGGCAGGTCGATCTTGACGCCGAGGGCCTCCAGCACGTCCGCGGCACCCGACTTCGACGACGCGCTCCGGTTGCCGTGCTTGGCCACCGGAGCGCCCGCGGCGGCCGTGACGATCGTGGCCATGGTGGAGATGTTGACCGAGTTGGACCGGTCGCCGCCGGTGCCGACGATGTCGACCGACGGAGCGGCCAGCTCGATCCGGCGCGCGTGCGCCAGCATCGCGTCGGCCATGCCGGAGATCTCCTCCGGCGTTTCGCCCTTGGCGCGCAACGCGATCGCGAACCCGCCGATCTGCGCCGGCGTGGCCTCCCCGGACATGATCTGGTCCATCGCCCAGCGGGTGAGGTCGGCCGAGAGGTCCTCGCGCCCGATCAGCCGGGTCAGCAGGGCCGGCCAGGTGCGGGGGTCGGCGCTCATCGCGGGCTCAGCCGTTGACGACGGGCACACGCCCGGCGCGCAGCACACCGGCGACGGTCTCGGCCGCGGTCAGCGGGTCGAGCGGGTGCACCAGCACCGCGTCGGCCTGCGACCAGGTGGCCAGCCAGCGGTCGTCCTGGCGCCGCACGGCGACCACGATCGGCGGGCAGTCGGTGATCTCGTTCTTCAGCTGCCGGGTCAGCCCGATGCCGCCGGTGGGCTGCGCCTCGCCGTCGAGGATCGCGAGGTCGACGGTGCCCGCGTCCATTTCGCTCAGCACGTCGGCGATCCCGGCGGCCTCGACGTACTCCACGCGGCCCAGGTCGGCGGCCGGCCGGCGGCCGACGGCGTTCACGATCGCGTCGCGCACCTCGGCCTTGTGGCTGAACACCAGGATCCGCTTCGCCTGCTCGCCCATCAAGCACGCCTCCGTCTCGTCAGGGGTGGAACTGCCGCGATGGTATCTGCCGAGACGCTCGTCACGCTGGCGCGGTCGGCGACTCACCCGGTTGCCGGGCGTCCCAGCCGAGCGCGTCGCCGCCGAGGCGCTGCGCGAGCCCGGCCATCCGGGACCGCTCCTGCGCGCAGTGCAACGCGTCGAGCACCTGAACTCGCACGGCGTGCACGAGGACGCGTTCGCCGTCCGGCCCCTGTTCCCGCAGCTCCCAGCCGTCCTGCGCGAGGATTCCGGCCGCCTCGGCCACGCGGTCCGGCGGAAGACTCAAGTGGTGCACCAGAACGGCGGGCGCGGCCGTGACCCAGGCGGGTGAACTCGCCAGCACCGCGGAGTCCGCGACGGCCGGGTCGAAGGCCTCCGCGACGATCTCCAAACCGGGCGTGTCGGGCGTCAGACCGGGTGTTTCCCGCTTTCCGGCCAGGTCACGAAGCCGATCCAGTAAACCCATGAGTAGCTCTCACGTCCGCCGGTTGAGGGTGTGACGCGAAGCTCCCACGACCCGCCGTGGACCCGAACGGCGGGGTGCCCGCGCGGGAGGACATAATGCGATCCGTGACAACGGCAGCTCCCACCATCAGTCAGCGGGTCCACTCGCTGAACCGGCCGAACATGGTCAGCGTCGGCACCATCGTGTGGCTGTCCAGCGAACTGATGTTCTTCGCCGGACTCTTCGCCATGTTCTTCACCGTCAAGGCGCAGAACCCGGCCGGCGCGCCGTGGCCGCCGCCGTTGCACGGCGAGGAGTTCCACCTCAACGTCGCGTACGCGATCCCGTTCACCGTGGTACTGGTGCTGTCTTCGCTGACGTGCCAGTTCGGCGTGTTCGCGGCCGAACGCGGCGACGTCTACGGCCTCCGGCGCTGGTACATCATCACGCTGATCATGGGCGCGGTGTTCGTGTTCGGTCAGGCGAACGAGTACCACAACCTGGTCAACGAAGGCCTCACGATCCCGTCCGGCCCGTTCGGCACGGTCTTCTACCTGGCCACCGGATTCCACGGCCTGCACGTGATCGGCGGGCTGATCGCGTTCGTGTACCTGCTGATCCGCACCAAGCTCAGCAAGTTCACGCCCGCGCAGGCCACCTCGGCGATCGTGGTGTCGTACTACTGGCACTTCGTCGACATCGTGTGGGTGGGCCTCTTCGCGGTCATCTACATCCTGCCCTGATCCGCGCCCGCCACCACAGCCCCATCGGCCCGAACTGACAGCAAGGGTTGCCGAAAGATGACCACCAGCAATAAGTCCCCGGAGCGCCGGTTCCGCGCGCGCTCGAAGCTGCGCAGGCGTTTCGCCGGCCTGCTCGCACTCGGTGTCGCGTTGGTGGGAGCCGGCGCGCTGTACGCCGTGTTCGCGCCCGAGCCGCAGACCGCGCAGGCCCAGGGCGACCCGGCGCTGCTGCGCCAGGGGGAGCAGGTTTACAACAACACCTGCATCGAGTGCCACGGCGCGAACCTCGAGGGCGTCAAGGACCGCGGCCCGAGCCTGATCGGCATCGGCGACGCGGCCGTCTACTTCCAGACCTCGTCCGGCCGGATGCCCGCCGCCCGCCAGGAAGCGCAGGCCGAGCGCAAGCCGCCGAAGCTGACCCCGAGCGAGATCGACGCAGTCGGCGCGTACGTGCAGGCGCACGGCGGGGGCGTCCAGCGGCCGGCCGAAACCGGCGCGGCGCTGCGCGGCAGCGACCCGGCTCGCGGCGGCGAGCTGTTCCGGCTCAACTGCGCGTCCTGCCACAACTTCACCGGCCGTGGCGGCGCGCTCTCGGCGGGCAAGTACGCGCCGAACCTGGACCCGGCCACCGAAGAGCAGATCTACGACGCGATGCTCACCGGCCCGCAGAACATGCCCAAATTCTCCGACCGGCAGCTCAACCCGGAGGAGAAGAAGGACATCGTGGCGTACGTGAAGTCGGTGTCCGACGGCAACAACGACCCCGGCGGCAACGGCCTCGGCGGGGTCGGCCCCGCCTCGGAGGGCCTGATCGCTTTCGTAGTCGGAATCGGCGCGCTCATCGGCGTGACACTGTGGATTGGATCGAAGGCATGAGTGCCGAAGGGCCCCAGCCGCCCTCGGAGGCGGAGCTGGCTGAGATGGACCGCGACCAGCTGCTGAAGCTGGGCGGTGAGCTCGACGGCGTCGAGATCGTGGACTACCCGGAACCCTGGCCGGTCAAGAACACCCGCGCCGAGCGGCGCGCGGAGCGGCTGGTCGCGTTCTGGTTCGTGCTCTCGGCGCTCGCCGGACTGGCCTTTGTGGTCGTGCTCGCGTGGCCGAAGTGGTGGGAATACAAGGCGCCGAGCGACCCGACCGGGCACGAGACGTACAGCCTGTACACCCCGGCGCTGGGCGTCACGCTCGGTGTCGCGGTGCTGGCGCTGGGCATCGGCGTGATCCTCTACACGAAGAAGTTCGTGCCGGCCGAGACCTCCGTGCAGCAGCGCGGCGACGGTCCGTCCAAAGAGGTCGACCGCGCGACGATCCTGGCGCAGCTGGCCGACGCCGGGAACCGCAGCACCATCGCGCGCCGGTCGCTGATCAAGCGCACCGCGATCGGCGGGGCCGGCGTGCTCGGCCTCGCGGCCGCGGCCCTGCCGGTGGCGTCCTTCATCAAGGACCCCTGGAAGGACACGAACAACGAGGACTCGCTCTGGCACACCGGCTGGCAGCCGAAGTTCCAGGGCGAGAAGGTCTACCTGCGGCGCAACACCGGCAGCCTGGACGAGGACGTCGAGAAGGGCGTCACCCGGGTGCGGGTCGAGGACCTCGACGCGGGCGCCATGGAGACCGTGTTCCCGTACCGCGACTCGGAAAAGGGCGACCGCGAAGCGCTGGCCGCCGCGCTGACCCGGGTGGACAACCCGGTCATGCTCATCCGCCTGCGCACCACGGACGCCGCGCGCGTGGTGAAGCGCAAGGGCCAAGAGGACTTCAACTTCGGCGACTACTACGCGTACACGAAGATCTGCAGCCACGTCGGCTGCCCGACCTCCCTGTACGAGCAGCGCACGAACCGCATCCTCTGTCCGTGCCACCAGTCGCAGTTCGACGCACTGCACTACGCCAAGCCCATCTTCGGCCCGGCCACCCGGCCGCTGGCCCAGCTGCCGATCACGGTTGACGAAGAGGGATACTTGGTCGCGCGGAGCGACTTCATCGAGGCCATTGGTCCGGCCTTTTGGGAGCGTAAGTCATGAGTTCACTCACCACGCCCACGAAGGGCACGAGCGCGCTCGAGAAGCAGCTGGCCGCGGCTGCCGAGGGTGCGGACCAGCGCTACCACATGGCCAAGGGCCTGCGGCACCAGTTCAACAAGGTCTTCCCGACGCACTGGTCGTTCCTGCTCGGCGAGATCGCGCTCTACAGCTTCATCATCCTGCTGCTCTCGGGTGTGTACCTGACGCTGTTCTTCGACCCCTCCATGGAGGAGGTCGTCTACCACGGCAGCTTCCAGAACATGCAGGGCCTGGAGATGTCCAAGGCGTTCGCGAGCACGCTGGACCTCTCGTTCGACGTGCGCGGCGGCCTGTTCGTGCGCCAGCTGCACCACTGGGCGGCGCTGATCTTCGTCGCCTCGATGATGGTCCACATGCTCCGGATCTTCTTCACCGGCGCGTTCCGGCGCCCGCGTGAGGCGAACTGGGTGATCGGCAGCCTGCTGCTGGTGCTGGGCATGTTCGAGGGCTTCTTCGGCTACTCGCTCCCGGACGACCTGCTGTCGGGTACCGGTATCCGCGCGACCCTGTCGGGCATCGTGCTCTCGGTGCCGGTGATCGGCACTTGGATCCACTGGGCGCTGTTCGGCGGCGAGTTCCCGGGCAAAGAGATCATCCCGCGGCTCTACACGATCCACATCCTGCTGGTGCCGGGCATCATGCTGGCCCTGATCGGCGCGCACCTGGCGCTGGTCTGGTACCAGAAGCACACGCAGTTCCCGGGCGTGCGGCGCAAGGAGACGAACGTCGTCGGCATCCGCATCATGCCGGTGTTCGCGCTCAAGGGCGGGGCCTTCTTCACCCTGGTGATCGGCGTGCTGGCGCTGATGTCGGGCCTGTTCCAGATCAACCCGGTGTGGAACTTCGGCCCGTACAACCCGGCGCAGGTCTCGGCGGGCTCGCAGCCCGACTTCTACATGGCCTGGGCCGACGGCATGCTGCGGATCTGGCCGGCCTGGGAGGTCTACCTCGGGAACTACACGATCCCGGCGGTGTTCTTCCCCGGTGCGGTGGGCATGCCGGTGCTGATCGGGTTGCTGCTGGCGTATCCGTTCCTGGAACGGAAGCTGTCCAAGGACACCGCGCACCACAACCTGCTGCAGCGGCCGCGCGACGCACCGGTCCGCACCGCGCTGGGTGCGATGGCGCTCGGGTTCTTCCTGGTCATCGAGCTGTCGGGCTTCAACGACATCATCGCCGACCAGTTCGACATCTCGCTGAACGCCACCACCTGGGCCGGGCGCATCGGCGTGCTGCTGGTGCCGCCGGTCGCGTACTACCTGACCTACCGGCTCTGCCTCGGCCTGCAGCGGGCCGACCGCGAGGTGCTGGAGCACGGGGTCGAGACCGGCATCATCAAGCGCCTGCCGCACGGTGAGTTCATCGAGATCCACCAGCCGCTGGGCGGGACGGACAGCCACGGCCACGCCATCCCGCTGGAGTACCAGGGCGCGACGGTGCCGAAGAAGATGAACAAGCTCGGCACCGCCGGGCACGCCGTTCCCGGGTCGCTCCTGCGGCCGGACCCGCCGGAGGAGTCGGCCGCGCTGGAGCGCGCCGGGCAGCACGGGCACAACGGCAGCAGCAACGGCAACGGCAGCAGCAACGGGCACGCGGCCGGTTCGGACGACGAGGCAGCGGCGGAGCCGCACCAGATCGGCTCCGGGCACTAGATTCCTTCAGTGACGGCGAAAGCCCCTTCACCCAGGCGGGTGGAGGGGCTTTCGCCGTTGTGTCGCTGTGCGGCCCGCGTTCAGACGCCTTCGACGCCGATCTCGAACGCCGAGTCGGTGTCCGCGCGCGAGTAGGAGCGGAACGCGATGTGCGTGACGGTGTCCAGCACCCCACCGACCTTGCCGATGCGGCCGGGGACCAGGTCGGCCAGGTCCTCGTGGGCCTTGACCCGCACGGTGGCGATCAGGTCGACGTCGCCGGCGCAGGAGTAGACCTCGGTGACCCCGTCCAGGTCCGCGATCGCCTGCGCGGCCTCCGGGATCGAGTCGGCCTCTAGATTGATCAGCACGATCGCCGTGATCACAGCGTTCCTCCACTCCCTGGCGGTAACCGACGAGCGCGATCGTAGCCGGGTCACCCCGCCACCCGCTCCAGCGTCCGGGCGCCCGCCGCGAGGTCGAGCCAGCCGCGCCAGCCCGCGACGGCCGTGGGCTCGGCCCAGGGCCGGGTGGTGCGGACCAAGCGGACGCCGGGCCGTGCCAGCCAGCGCAACAGGACGCCGACCTCCTCGCCGGACGCGCCGTGCAGCGGCCCTTCGCCGGGCAGCACCGTCTCGGCGGCCGCGACCAGTTGCTCCACGACCGGCATCGGCGGCACGCCCCGGCGCGCGACCCCGGCGGACGCGAGCTTGCCGAACCGGATCACCGACAGCTCCCAGCCGCCGTTCCCGTCCGGGTTGGCGGCGATCAGCTCGGCGATCGACGCCAGCGCGGCCAGCCGATGGGCCCGGCCGACGGCGCGGACCAGGTCCGCCAGCTCGTCGCGGTGGCGCGCGGCCTGCTCGTAGTGCTGCCCGCCGGAGAGCCGTTCCAGCTGCGCGGCGGCGGTGTGCAGCGGGCTGCCGTCGCGGCCTTCGATCAGCTCGCGGGCCGCCGCGACGCCGGGGGAGTACTCCTCGACGGTCTGGCGTCCCGCGCACGGCGCCCCGCACCGTCCCAGCTCGAACAGCACACATGGGGTGCCCGAGGCCGACTTCGCCGAGATGCGCTGGGTGCACGTGCGCAGCCCGGCCGCGCCCGCGAGCGTGTCCGCCGCCGTGCGCGCGTCGGACTGGCTGCGGAACGGCCCGAGCGTGCCCGCGCGCGGCAGGCGCACCACGGACAGCCGCGGGAAGGCCTCGTCGGTCAGGCCGATCCACCAGGCGTGGTGCGGGTTCTTCGAGCGGCGGTTGTACATCGGCCGGTGCGCCGCGATCAGCCGCAGCTCGCGGATCTCGGCCTCCAGCGAGTGGGCGCACTCGATCGCCTCGACGCGCTCGGCCAGCGCGACCATTTCGCGGATCCGGCCGCGGCTCTCCGACCCGGTGAAGTACTGCCGCACGCGCCTTCGCAGGTCACGCGCGGTGCCGACGTACAGCACCTCGGCCCGCGGCCCGCGGAACAGGTAGACGCCCGGGCGCGCGGGCAGATCGGCGGCCAGGTGCCGTTTGCGGCGCTGCGCGGCGGTGACCTCCGGCAGGTAGTCCACAAGTTCTTCGAGGGTGTGGACACCGACGTTGCCGACCCGCTCCAGCAGCGCGTGCAGCACGTCGACAGTGGCCCTGGCGTCGTCGAGCGCGCGGTGCGTGGGCCGGGTGCGCGCGCCGAGCAGCATCGCCAGCGACGAGAGCCGGTAGCTGTGCGCCTCCTCGCGCGGGATCACGCGCCGGGCGAGCTTCACCGTGCAGACCACGGTCGCGCGCGGCCAGACGTAACCGTGACCCTCGCAGGCGGCCCGCATGAAGCTGGTGTCGAAGCCCGAGTTGTGCGCGACCAGCACGGCGCCGGCGATGAACTCGAGGAACGCGGGCAGCACGCGCTCGATCCGCGGCGCGTCGTAGACCATCGCCTGGGTGATCCCGGTCAGCTCCACGATCTGCGGCGGGATCGGCGCGCCCGGGTTGACCAGCGTGGCGAACTCGCCCAGCACCTGGCCGGCGCGCACCTTGACCGCGCCGATCTCGGTGATCCCGTCCGGCCCCGGCTTGGTCCCGGTGGTCTCCAGGTCGAACACGACGAACGTGGTGTCCCGCAACGGGGTGCCGAGCTCGTCGAAGGCCAGCTGCGCCTGGCCGGGCCGCGGTCCGGTGTCCATGATCGCGCACCCTAGGACGGCCCACCGACAATCCCGGGACGTGAGCAGCGGGTGGCGCACGGCGCGCGATCCGACGGCGGGGCCTACCCTGGACCAATGCAGCCACAGCCCGTGGAACCGGACGAAACCGGGGATGCCGTCGGCCCCTCGGCCGTCCCGGCGCGGGCCGGCGAGGCCACTGTTGGCACTGTGGGCACGGTAAACACGGCCGACGCCGCAGGCGCGGCGGACACTGTGGACGCGGCCGGCGCGCCCGAGCCCGCCACCTGGTCCGCGCTGCCGGACGCGGTGCGCGAGCGGATCGCCGAGCTGGCGGCCGCCGCCGTGGCCAAGCTGCCGGTGGCGGACGTGCCGCGGCAGCTCCGGCCGGTGGCGAAGTTCGCCCCCGCCAAGCGCGCGAAGCTGGGCGGCACGGCGCTGCTGGCGGCGCTGGGCGACTCGGCGCAGTTCCGCACCGCGGTGATCGAATGGCTGCGGGAGCACCGCACCGACGTGCTCGACCCGAACGCCGCCGAATCCGTCTCCGCCGCGGCGGCCGCGGTGCTGCTCGGCGAGTCCGGCGCGGCCGGGCGGGTCCGGCTGGTCGCCAAGAACGCCGAGGAGACCGCGCTGCGCGCCGAGCGTGACGCCGCGCTGGCCCGGAACCAGCGGCTGGAGGCCGAGCTGGCCGAGCTGCGGCTGGAGCTCGAACAGGCGCGCGGGGCCGCGGAGAACGTCCGTGGGGAGCGCGAGGCCGAGGTCGAGAAGCTGTTGCGCCGGCTGCGCGAACAAGGGGTGCAGCTGCGCCAGGCCAAGGACGCGGCCGAGGCGGCGCGGGACGAGGCCGACCGCGGGGGAGCGGCGCGGGCCGTGGAACTCGAGGCGCTGAACGCCCAGCTGGGCCGTGAGCGGCAGCGGGTGGCCACCGAGCGGGCCCGGGCCGAACGCGCGTCCGCGGACGCCGAGATCGCCCGTCAGTCCGCGCGCGAGGCCCGTGAGGCCGACGAGGTGCGGCTGGCGCTGCTGATCGACACGATCGACGGGGCGGTCAGCGGCCTGCGCCGGGAACTCGCCCTCGGCGACCGCGGCGCGCGGCCCGCGGACATGGTGCGCGGCGTGACCTCCGGGCTCGGGCCCGGCGGCCGGATCCAGGACGTCCCGGCGCTGGACCGGCACCTGGCGCTGCCGAACGTCCACTTGATCGTGGACGGCTACAACGTCACCAAGACCGGTTATCCCGAGCTGGCCCTGGCCGACCAGCGCGACCGGCTGATCCACCAGCTCTCCGCCCTCGCCGCCCGGACCGCGGCCGAGGTCACCGTGGTCTTCGACGGGGCGGGCGTGCTGTCCGTGCCCGCCGCCGTGCCCCGTGGCGTGCGGGTGCTGTTCTCCGACCGCGGCGTGCTGGCCGACGACGTGATCCGCGCGCTGGTCGCGGCGGAGCCGAAGGGCCGCCCGATGGTGGTGGCGACGTCCGACCGGGCGGTCGCCGACTCCGTGCGCGCGGCCGGGGCGCACCCGGCGCCGTCGGCCGTGCTGGTCAGCCGGCTCGGCCGGGTCTGACACCCGCGTCTGCTCCCGCCGCGCCGGAATTGTCGGTGGTGGCTCCTACCGTGTGTTCAGGAAGCACGGCTGGGTGAGGAGACCCACATGGACGAGAGCCCGTTGCGCCGCCCGCCCGGCGCGCTGGACATCGGTTTGGCGGACATCGGCGACCTGGTGGTCGACTGCGACCGCTGCGCGGTGCGTGGCGACGCGTGCGGCGACTGCGTGGTGAGCGCGTTGCTCGGCCCACCCGTCGCGCTCGCTTGGGACGCGGACGAACGGCGGGCGGTCGACGCGCTCGCCGAAGCGGGGATGGTGCCGCGGCTGCGCCTGGTGACCGGGCCGGAACGGAGGTCCGCCTGACCCGGCCGGGGGAGGCCGCCGCGCCGAGTGGTCGATCTGATCGGGTGAACGGTACGTAGCTGATTAGTGCCGGAATGACACCGTGCAGTATGACCGCCGTCACATATTTCCTCCCCTGCTGGTCCGATGGTGTTTCGCCGAACTACGGAGAGTTTTTACGGGGGGCCTAGTGGACGTGGTCGCGGTCTTTTCGTAACCTGTCCGAGATCTCGTGGCCAGCAGCCGTCGGCAAGACGGCGACACGGGATCGCCGCCGGACCGGCTTTGTCGGGGAGCAGGTACCGGGACCACACCGCGTGCGTGAGGCTGATGCGCTGAAGCACGGCCGGAACGCGGGCGGTGGGCGTGCGGAAGAGGGCCCCCGACCTCTTCGGCGCCGAGGCTCCGGACGGCGGCCCGACAGCAAAGGAGACACGCGCGACCGTGCAGTCGCATCCAGTCAAGCGCGTGGTGTCAGGTGCCCTCGCGGCGGCCTCGGTGTTCGCTATCGTCGCCGTGGCCCAGCCGGCCGCCACAGCCAACGCAGCTCCCTCCCCCTCCCTCCAGGCCCCTCCCGACTCAGGCTCGAGCTCGGACGCCCTCGCCAAGTACCGCGACCTCGCGGCGCAGGCCGAGAAGGCGAACGAGGACCTCCTCAAGGCCCAGGACGACCTGACCGCCAGGCAGGCCGACCTGGACAAGGCCAACGCCGGGGTCAACGCCGCCAAGGACCAGGCGGCCCAGGCCGCGGGCAACGAGAAGAAGTACCGGGTCGACGTCGACAAGTTCGCCGGCGCCTCGTTCCTCTCCGGTGTCCAGATGAACAAGCTTTCGGCGCTGCTCGCCGGGACCTCCACGCAGGAGTTCCTCGAGCGCTCCTCGGCCCTGGACCAGATCGCCGCCGAGAAAGACGCCGCGCTCAGCGGGCTGTCCGACGCGGTGCAGAAGGCGGCGGCCGCCGAGAAGCTCGCGACCGACTCCGCCAAGAAGGCCACGGACGCCCGTGACGCCGCGGCGAAGCTGACCGAGGACATCAAGGCCAAGCAGCAGTCGCTGAAGGACCAGACCGACGCGCTGACGAAGCAGTACAGCTTCCTGAGCAAGTCGGACAAGGCCTCGCAGAGCGACACCGGCGGTGCCGCGCCGAACGTCCCGGCTCCCGGGCCGCAGGCGCAGCAGGCGATCAACGCGGCGCTGAGCAAGCTCGGCAGCGCGTACGTCTGGGGCGCGACCGGCCCGTCGACGTTCGACTGCTCGGGCTTGATGCAGTGGGCCTACAAGCAGGCCGGCATCACGCTGCCGCGCTCGAGCCGGGAGCAGTCGACCTTCGGCACCGCGGTCTCGCGCAGCCAGCTGCAGCCGGGTGACCTGGTGTTCTACTACACGCCCGTGTCGCACGTCGGCATGTACCTGGGCGACGGCAAGATGGTGCACGCGCCGACCTCCGGTGACGTCGTCAAGATCTCGCCGCTGCAGAGCCAGTACGTCGGCGCCCGCCGCGTGAGCTGAGCAGGACCCTTCGAACGGGGCGGTACCGCGACTGCGGTGCCGCCCCGTTTCGCGTCCGCGCGCCTCAGTAGCCTTCCGGGTGTGCTGAGGACCCTGCTCGTGACCAACGACTTCCCGCCGCGCCCCGGGGGGATCCAGAACTACCTCAACTCGCTGGCCACCCGGCTGCCCGGGGACGACCTGGTCGTCTACGCGCCGTCGTGGGAGGGGAAGTCCGGTTCGCACGTCGAGTTCGACGCCGCCGCGCCGTTCGAGGTGGTCCGGCACCCGACGTCGCTGATGCTGCCGACGCCCGACGTGCTGCGCCGCGCGAAGCAGATCATGCGCGCGAGGGACTGCGAAGCCGTGTGGTTCGGCGCCGCGGCGCCGCTCGCGCTGCTGGGGCAGCCGCTGCGCCAGGCCGGCGCGCGCCGGGTGGTCGCGTCCACGCACGGGCACGAGGTCGGCTGGTCGATGCTGCCGGGCTCGCGGCAGGCCCTGCGCCGGATCGGCGACACGGTGGACGTGCTCACGTACGTCAGCAAGTACACGCGAAGGCGCTTCGCTGCGGCCTTCGGGCCGTTGGCGGGGCTGGAGCTGCTGCCGTCAGGAGTGGACACCACACTGTTCGCCCCGGACGCCGGCGCGCGAGAGGAGATCCGCGCGCGCCACGGCCTCGGCGACCGCCCGACGGTGGTGTGCGTCTCGCGGCTGGTGCCGCGCAAGGGCCAGGACATGCTGATCCGCGCGCTGCCCGGGCTGCGCGAGCGCGTGCCGGGCGCGGCGCTGCTGATCGTCGGCGGCGGCCCGTACCGCAAGCACCTGACGCAGCTGGCCGGCGAACTCGGCGTGAGCGAGCATGTGGTGATCACCGGCTCCGTGCCGTGGTCCGAGCTGCCGGCGCACTACAACGCGGGCGACGTGTTCGCGATGCCCGCGCGCACCCGCGGCAAGGGCCTCGACGTGGAGGGGCTCGGGATCGTCTACCTGGAGGCGTCGGCGACCGGGCTGCCGGTCGTCGCGGGCACCTCCGGCGGCGCGCCCGAGGCGGTGCTGGACGAGGTGACCGGCCACGTCGTCGACGGGCGGGACGTCGGCCAGCTGCGCGAGACGCTGGCCGCCCTGCTGGCCGACCCCGTGCACGCCCGCCGGATGGGCGAGGCGGGCCGCGCCTGGGTCAAGGAGAACTGGCGTTGGGACACCATGGCGGCGCGGCTCTCCGGCCTGCTCGACGGCGATCCGGTTTCCTCGGTCCGGTGAAGCGCCCCAATGCGGCGTTGGTTGCGTGGAATCAAGGCTGGGCGTGGAGCGCCTCCGTTGAGGGTGGTGGTGGGGCAGGGCCGGAGCACCGAACGCCACATTGGGGCGCATCGGCGGGGCTCAGGCGGGGGTCAGGACTCGGGTTCGTAAACGGCTGGGTGGCGCGGGTCGTCCACGCGCACCACGACGTCCGCCAGCGTGCTCGGGTCGACCTCTTCCTCGTAACGCTCGTACGCGGGCAGCGCCCACTGGGCGTCCTCAGGCACGCGTCGGCGCAGCGCGGCCGGTGACAGCCACAGGTGCACGACCAGGTCGAAGCTGAGGCCGGCGCCCAGCAGGAACTCCCCGTCCACCAGCACCACGCCGCGCTCGGGCACGGGGACGCGGGGGAGCCGGGTGGCGCGGTCGCGCTCGGGGTCCCACAGCGCGGGCAGGACCTCGCCCGTGCCGTCTTCGGCGAGCGGGTCGAGCACCTCGCGGCGCAGGCCGCCCAGGTCGAGCCAGTCGGTGTAGCGCGCGTCCGGGTTGCGCTTGCCGTGCTCGAACCGGAGCGACGCGGGGCGCAGGAACCCGCGGGCCGGCACCCGCACGGCCGGGCGGCCCAGCAGGCGCAGGGGATCGGCCAGGGCGTCGGCCAGCTCGGCGGTCGCGGTCGCGCCGTCGGCGCCGTCCACCGCCACCGCCAGGCGCCCGCGCTGGGTGAGCGAGTCGATGCGGGCGGTCAGCTCGGCGGCCAGCGCGGCGGGGGAAATGGGTCGGTAGCGCACAGCAGAAGATCCTGCACCCCGGCCGCCGGCGGGTTTTGTCGGTGCCGGATGCCATGATGGGGGCATGAGTGAAGAGGTGGGGAAAACCGCGCAAAGTGGTTGGGAGATAGGGGTTTCCCGCACGCTGCCGTATTCCGGCGCGCGGCTGTGGGAGTTCCTGCTGGGCCGCGAGGGCGTGGAGGTCTGGCTCGGCGCCGGGGTGGAGCTGCCGCGCGGGCGCGGCGAGGGGTACGAGACGGCGAACGGCATCACCGGGGAGATCCGCAGCTTCCACGAGGGCACCCGGGTGCGGCTGACCTGGCGCCCGAAGGACTGGGACCACGACTCCACGCTGCAGCTGACGGTGGTGGACCAGGGGCGGCGAAGCACGCTCAAGTTCCACCAGGAATGGCTCGCCGACGCCGCGGAGCGCGCCGAGCAGCGGGCATACTGGAAGGACGTGACCGAGCGCGTCGCGGCGGCGCTGGCCGAGCGCTGAGGCCGGGAGCACCGGCCGGACACACCGACTCCGGGGGAATCGCGTGACTGTGGAAGAAGTGCCCGCGATGGGCGAAGAATTCATGCAGCACACCCATTCGACGCTGGCGCGGCTGCGCGACGAGGGCCCGGTGCGCCCGATCGCCATGCCGCGCGGCACGCCGTCGTACCTGGTGACCGGCTACGAGGACGCCCGCGCGCTGCTGAACGACCCGCGCATCAGCAAGGACAGCGCCGGCGCGCACCAGCTGATCGCGGCGAAGATCGGCCCGGAGAACGCCGTCTTCAGCGAGGCGCTCGCCGCGCACATGCTGAATGCCGACCCGCCGCAGCACACGCGGCTGCGCAAGCTGATCAACAAGGCGTTCACCGCCCGCACGGTCGCCCGGCTCCGCCCGCGGATCGAAGAGATCACCGCGGCGCTGCTCGACGAGATGGCGGGCCGCGACCAGGTCGACCTGATGCCGGCGTACGCCGGACCGGTGCCGATCACGGTGATCTGCGAGCTGCTCGGGATCCGCGAGGAGGACCGCGGCGAGTTCACCGGCTGGTCCAACATCCTGCTCTCGTCCGCCGAGGCCGAGCAGATGCAGTCGGCCGGGCACTCGATGCACGAATACCTGACCGCGCTGGTCGGGCAGAAGCGCGCCGAGCCGGGGCCGGACCTGCTGTCCGACCTCGTGCTGACCACCGACGAGGGTGACTCGCTGGACGAAGAAGAGCTGGTCTCCATGGCCTTCCTGCTGCTGGTCGCGGGCCACGAGACCACGGTGAACCTGATCGCGAACGCGACGCTGGCGCTGCTGCGCGCGCCCGAGCAGCTGGCGAAGCTGAGGGCCGACCCGAGCCTGCTGCCCGGCGCGGTCGAGGAGTTCCTGCGCTTCGACGGCCCGATCAACATCGCCACCATCCGGTTCACCAAGGAGCCGATCGAGGTCGGTGGCACGACGATCCCGGAGGGCGAGTTCGTCCAGGTGTCGCTGCTGGCCGCGAACCGCGACGCGGAGCGCTTCCCCGATCCGGACGAGCTGGACGTCACGCGGCCCGCGGGCGGGCACGTGGCGTTCGGGCACGGCATCCACTACTGCGTCGGCGCTCCGCTGGCCCGGCTGGAGGCCGAGATCGCGCTGGGCGGGCTGCTCGCGCGGTTCCCGGACCTGCGCCTGGCCGTCGAGCCGGACCAGCTGCGCTACCGCAACAGCACCCTCGTGCACGGCCTGCAGGAGCTGCCCGTGCTGCTGCGCTGAGCCGGGGGCGACGTAGGGTCGGCGGGTGGAAACCAGCGCCGCCGACCTGCTCGCCCTCGACGCCGCCCATGTCTGGCACCCGTATGCGCCGATGCCGGGCCGGGTGCCGCCGCTGCTGGTCACCGAGGCCGGCGGGGTGCGGCTCCGCCTGGCCGACGGCCGGGAGCTGATCGACGGCATGTCGTCCTGGTGGGCGGCGATCCACGGCTACCGGCACCCGGTGCTCGACGCCGCGCTGATGAGGCAGGCCGGCCGGATGAGCCACGTGATGTTCGGCGGGCTCACCCACGAGCCCGCGATCACGCTGGCGAAAACGCTGGTCGACCTGACGCCCGAGGGCCTCGAGCACGTGTTCCTGTGCGATTCCGGCTCGGTCTCGATCGAGGTCGCGGTCAAGATGTGCCTGCAGTACCAGCGTTCGCGCGGCCGGACGGCGAAACGGCGGCTGCTGACCTGGCGCGGCGGCTACCACGGTGACACGTTCACGCCGATGAGCGTGTGCGATCCGGACGGCGGCATGCACTCGCTGTGGCGGGGGGTGCTGCCGGAGCAGGTGTTCGTGCCCGAGCCGCCCGCGGGCTTCGCCGCCCCGCCGGAACAGTCCTATGTGGACATGCTGGACGCGGCGCTGGCCGAGCACGCCGGTGAACTGGCCGCGGTGATCGTCGAACCCGTGGTGCAGGGCGCCGGCGGCATGCGCTTCCACCACCCCGGTTACCTGCGCGCGCTGCGGGAGCTCACGCGAAAGCACGACGTGCTGCTGGTGTTCGACGAGATCGCCACCGGTTTCGGCCGCACGGGCCGGATGTTCGCGGCGGAGCACGCCGGCGTGACGCCCGACGTGCTGTGCCTCGGCAAGGCGCTGACCGGGGGCTACCTCACGATGGCCGCCGCGCTGTGCACGCCCGAGATCGCCGAGGCCATCGCCCGTGGCGAGCTGCCGGTGCTGGCGCACGGGCCGACGTTCATGGGCAACCCGCTCGCCTCGGCCGTCGCGAACGCGTCGCTGGGGCTGCTCGCCGACGGCGCCTGGGAGGGCGACGTCGCCCGCATCGAGACGGGCCTGCGGCGGGGCCTGGAGCCGGCGCGCGACCTGCCGGGCGTGCGGGACGTGCGCGTGCTCGGCGCCATCGGCGTGCTGCAGCTGGACCACGAGGTGGACCTGGGCCTCGCGACCGACATCGTGACGGCGAACGGCGCGTGGCTGCGGCCGTTCCGCGACCTGATCTACGCGATGCCGCCGTACGTGACGGGTGACGAGGACCTGGCCGTGATCACCGGCGCGATGCTCGCCGCAGCCGAAAAAGCCTGAATTCACCCCAACGGGTGTGACCTGGCTCATCCATCACGGTGTGTTGACGGCGGGCCACGCGGACTCGTCGAAAATCTGGGGTTTCCACGCGATCAGGTGTGCCGTGCTTCGTCATGCTCTAACTGGTTGGCGAGGAAGATCCTTTACGTCCTAGTTACCGCATTCACAAGCGAACCTGAAGCCCGTTCGCGTAGCGGACTTTTCGCCGGTTTTCCGCTTTCCTACCGGCATGATCGAGATCGTTCGCGGAGAACACGACACCGGACCCCCGCCCCGGCGCGACCACCCCGTGCTGACCCTCCTGCGCCACGACCTGCCGGCCTCACTGGTCGTTTTCCTCGTGGCCGTACCCCTTTCCCTCGGCATCGCGCTCGCCGCCGGGGCCCCGCTGCTCGCGGGCCTGATCTCCGCCGTCGTCGGCGGACTGGTCGCGAGCCTGCTCGGCGGCTCGGCACTCCAGGTCAGCGGCCCGTCCGCGGCACTGACCGTGGTGCTCGCCGACACCATCTCCACCTACGGCTGGGCCGTCACCTGCGCCATCACCGTCGGCGTCGGCCTGCTCCAGATCCTCTTCGGACTCACTCGCGTGGCGCGCGCCGCGCTGGCCATCTCGCCGGCGATCGTGCACGGCCTGCTCGCGGGCATCGGCGTGACGATCGTGCTCGGCCAGCTGCACGTGGTGCTCGGCGGCCGCGCGCAGGGCTCCGCGGTGGCGAACCTGCTCGCCCTGCCCGGCCAGATCGTCGGGCACCACGACCAGGCCGTGCTGATCGGCGTGCTCACCGTCGCGATCCTGGTGGTGTGGCCCAAAATGCCCGCCGCGGTACGGAAGGTGCCCGGCCCGCTCGCCGCGATCACCGTCGCCACCGGGCTTTCGGTGGTCACCGGCATGACGCTGCCGCGGATCGACCTGCCGGGCTCGCCGCCGTCGCTGAGCCTCGTGCCGCGCCTGCCGGACGGCGGCTGGGCGGGCGTGGGCGTCGCGGTGGTCACCGTCGCGCTGATCGCCAGCCTCGAGAGCCTGCTTTCCGCGGTGTCCGTGGACAAACTGCGCGGCGGCAAGCGCACCGACCTCGACCGGGAGCTGATCGGGCAAGGCGCGGCGAACGTCGCCGCCGGCGCGCTCGGCGGGCTGCCCGTGACGGGCGTGATCGTGCGCAGCATGACCAATTACGAGGCGGGCGCCCGGACCCGCGCGTCGGCGATCCTGCACTGCTGCTGGATCCTCGCGTTCTGCCTCCTGCTCACCGGTGTGCTGCGGTACATCCCGCTCGCGGCGCTGGCCGGCCTGCTCGTGTACGTCGGGGCGAAGCTGGTGAACGTCCCGGCGCTCAAGGAAGTCCTGCGTCACGGCGACATCGCGGTGTACGCGGTGACGGTCGCCGGTGCAGTCGCGGTGAACCTGCTGACCGGGGTGGCTGCCGGGGTCCTGCTCGCGCTCGTGTTCATGCTGCGGCGGATGGTCTACTCCGGCGTGCACGTCGAGTCCGCCGACGGCCGGGCGCGGGTGGTGATCGAGGGCGCGCTGACGTTCCTTTCCGTGCCCCGCTTGACCAAAGTGCTCACGGAGGTGCCCGCGCGCGCCGACGTCACCCTCGAACTTCTGGTGGACTACCTCGACCACGCCGCGTTCGACTGCCTGCGCGACTGGCAGCACTCGTACGCCAGGGCGGGCGGCACGGTGACCGTCGACGAGATCGGGCACCCGTGGTTCCAGCGCGGCAGCTCGGGGGAGCCGACGGTACGGCGCAGCGTCGCCGCGCGCGTGGTGCCGCGGTGGCTCGCGCCGTGGTCGCAGTGGCAGGCCGAGCACGCCGTCGTGCCCGGGCAGCGGACGGATTCCCCGCTGGGCCGCGGCGCTTCGGAGTTCCAGCGCCGCACCGCGCCGCTGCTGCGCGACACCCTCAGCGGGCTGGCGCACGGCCAGCAGCCGCACACGCTGTTCCTCACCTGCGGCGACGCGCGGATCGTGCCGAACCTGATCACCACGTCCGGGCCGGGTGACCTGTTCACGGTCCGGAACATCGGCAACCTGGTGCCCACCGCGTCGGACGCTTCGGACTCCTCCGTCGGCGCTGCGATCGAGTACGCAGTGGGCGTGCTGAAGGTGCCGGAAATCGTGGTGTGCGGGCATTCCTCGTGCGGCGCGATGAAGGCGCTGCTCGGGCAGGCGCCCGAGGGGATGGCCCAGCTGGGCAGCTGGCTGCGCCACGGCGAGGCGTCGTTGCGCCGCCGGGCGGGCGAGGCCCCGCTGCTGCTGGACGGACGCCGTCCGGACGCCGAAGCCGACCAGCTGGCGTTGCACAACGTCGTGCAGCAGCTGGATCACCTGCGCCGGTACCCGGTCGTCGGGGCGGCGCTGTCCCGCGGCGAACTGACGCTGACGGGCATGTACTTCGACGTCGGCGGCGCCCAGGTGTCGCTCCTCGACGCGGCCGGACGCGACTTCGTCCCGGCCGGTGCCGCGACGCACTGACGCACTGACGCACTGACGCATTGACGCATTGACGCATTAGGGCTCGTGAGTGGCTATGCCGGTTAGAACCGTCATAGCCACTCACGAGCAGTTCAGGCGCAGGTCCGGGCCACTTTCGGCGCAGCTGCCGACGGGGCCCGTTGGGACACTTGACCAAGGCCTGTCACAACAGGTGGGACGCTTTTCCCATCCCTTGATCCACAGCGCAACCCGAAAGTGGGGTGTGCGATATAAATTCACTCCATCAGGCGAGACATAGCGGACATTTCACACGATCACCGGTTTCCTGGTGATCATGAGACCTCTTGCCGTGCTTCGTCACGACGTACCCGCCTCCCTGGTGGTGTTCCTGGTCGCTGTCCCGCTGTCCCTCGGCATCGCGCTGGCCTCCGGTGCCCCGATCGTCGCGGGGCTGATCGCGGCGATCGTCGGCGGTGTGGTCGCCGGGGCGCTCGGCGGGTCGCCGCTGCAGGTCAGCGGGCCCGCCGCCGGGCTGACCGTGATCATGGCCGAGACGATCAACACCTTCGGCTGGGCGGTGACCTGCCTGATCACGGTCGCCGCCGGGGCGTTGCAGGTGCTGCTCGGGCTCAGCCGGATCGCCAGGGCCGCGCTCGCCATCTCGCCCGCGATCGTGCACGGCATGCTGGCCGGCATCGGCGTGACGATCGTGCTGGGCCAGCTCCACGTGATCCTCGGCGGGAAGGCGCAGAGCTCCGCGATCGAGAACATCGCCGAGCTGCCCGCGCAGATCGTCGCCCATCACGACGCCGCGACCATGATCGGCCTGCTCACCATCGTCATCCTGGTGCTCTGGCCGCGGCTGCCGGCCGCGGTGCGGAAGGTGCCGGGCCCGCTCGCGGCCATCGCCGTGGCCACCGTCGCGTCCGTGGTCGCCGGGATGACGCTGCCGCGCGTCGAGCTGCCCGGTGACCTGCTGCAGATCCGGTTCGCGCCCGAGCTGCCCGGGGGCGGCTGGGCGGACGTCGCCGTCGCCGCCGTGTCGATCGCGCTGATCGCGAGCGTCGAGAGCCTGCTGTCCGCGGTCGCCGTGGACAAGCTGCACAACGGCGCCCGCTCCAACCTCGACCGCGAGCTGGTCGGCCAGGGCGCCGCCAACATGGTCTCCGGCGCCCTCGGCGGGCTGCCCGTGACCGGCGTGATCGTGCGCAGCTCGACCAACGTGTCCGCAGGTGCCAAGACCCGCGCGTCCGCGATCCTGCACGGGGTGTGGGTGCTGGTGTTCGTGGTCGTGCTCGCCGGGCTGATCCAGAACATCCCGCTGGCCGCGCTGGCCGGCCTGCTGGTGCACGTCGGCGCCAAGCTGGTGAACCCCGGGCACCTCAAGCAGGTGCTGCGCCACGGCGATCTCGCGCTGTACCTCGTCACGCTGGCCGGTGTGGTGGTGTTCGACCTGCTCACCGGCGTGATCGCCGGGATCGTGCTGGCCCTGCTGCTGATGCTGCGCCGCACCGTGTGGTCCGGCATCCATGTCGAGCGCGACGGCGAGCGCTGGCGCGTGGTGGTGGAGGGCGTGCTCACGTTCCTTTCCGTGCCGCGGCTGACGAAGGTGCTCGGCACCGTCCCGGAAGGCGCGACGGTGACCCTCGAGCTGGTGGTCGACTACCTCGACCACGCCTCGTTCGAGAGCCTGATCAGCTGGCAGCAGGCGCACGAACGGGCCGGTGGCACCGTGACCGTCGACGAGGTCGGCCACCCGTGGCTGGCCAACGGCCGGGACGGGAAGCCGACCGTGCGGCGCACCGGCGCGGCCGGGGCGGTGCCGCGCTGGCTCGCGCCGTGGTCGGACTGGCAGGCGGCCGACGTCCACGTGCCCGGCCAGCGCGCGCACCCGACGCGCCGCGGCGCCACCGAGTTCCAGCGCCGGGCCGCGCCGCTGCTGCGGGAGACGCTCAGCGGCCTCGCCGACGGCCAGCGGCCGCACACCATGTTCATCACCTGCGGCGACTCCCGGATCGTGCCGAACCTGATCACCACCAGCGGCCCGGGCGACCTGTTCACCTTGCGGAACATCGGCAACCTGGTGCCGCCCGGGCAGGCGGACCCGTCGATGAACGCCGCGGTGGAGTACGCGGTCGGGGTGCTGGGCGTGCGCGAGATCGTGGTCTGCGGTCACTCCGGCTGCGGGGCGATGGGCGCGCTGGCCGACGGCCCGCCGCCGGGGACCGCGCTCGAGGCGTGGCTGCGGCACGCCGAGCCGAGCCGCAACCGCCGCGGCCCGGTGACGCTGGACGGCGAGCGGCCGGCGCGGGAGCCGGACCGGCTGGCCCTGCACAACGTGCTCCAGCAGCTCGAGCACCTGCGCGAGTACCCGATGGTCGCCGAGGCCGAGCGGCGCGGTGACCTCGTGCTGACCGGGCTGTACTTCGACGTCGGCGAGGCGCTGGTGTCCCTGTCCGACCCGGTGACCGGGGCGTTTGTCGCCGCGGGCACGCCCGCCGTCACCGGCAACGGCGGGTGAGCCCGGGCGCCGCGAACCGCGGGATTCATCCGATGGAAGCCCGGGCCGTGGTGTGGCCGCGGGGCGGGCGACTAAGTTGATGGCCCGTGACCATGCTGGTGATGACGGGTACCGGGACCGGCGTCGGGAAGACGATCACCACGGCGGCGATCGCGGCCCTCGCGCTCGAACAGGGGCGGCGGGTGGCCGTGCTCAAGCCGGCGCAGACCGGGGTGGCCCCGGACGAGCCGGGTGACCTCGACGAGGTCGTGCGGCTGGCCGGTCCGGGGCTGACCACCCTCGAGCTGCGGCGCTACCCGGACCCGCTGTCCCCGGAGGCGGCCGCCCGCCGCAGCGGGCTGCCGCCGCTGGGGCCGGGCGAGATCGCGGCCGCGGCCGGCGGGCTGGACGCCGACCACGACCTGACCCTGGTGGAGGGCGCGGGCGGCCTGCTCGTCCGGTTCGACCCGCAGGGCAGCGGGCTGGCGGACGTGGCGTGGGCGCTCGGCGCGCCCGTGGTCATCGTCGCCGAGGCCGGCCTCGGCACGCTCAACGCCACCGCGCTGACCGCGGAGGTCGCGACGCGGCGCGGGCTGAACGTGGCCGGCGTCGTGATCGGGTCCTGGCCCGCCGTCCCGGATCTGGCGGCCGTCGAAAACCTGCGCGACCTGCCGGAAGCCGCGGGCGCGCCGTTGCTGGGGGTGCTGTCCGAGGGGCTGGGCGAGGCGAACCGCGATACCTTCGCCGAGCGGGTGCGCCACGAGCTGTCGCCGTGGTTCGGCGGCGAGTTCGACCCCGAGACGTTCGCGGGGAGCGTGTCCGCGCAGAAGTGACGGGTGTCGCAGCCTCGCCGCCGGGCGCTCAGGCACGATGACGGGTGAGAAGACCACCACGGACGAGGAGAAATCGTGACCGTTGCCCCCGGGAAGACCGACATCGGTGACGTGCTCGCCGTCGCGCGCGAGCAGGTCCTCGAGCGGGGCGTGGGGCTGTCGGAGGAGCAGGTGCTGGCCGTGCTGCGGCTGCCCGACGAGCGGCTCACCGACGCGCTGCAGCTCGCCCACGAGGTCCGCGTGCGCTGGTGCGGGCCCGAGGTGGAGGTCGAAGGCATCGTCAGCCTGAAGACCGGCGGCTGCCCCGAGGACTGCCACTTCTGCTCCCAGTCCGGGCGCTTCCCGTCGCCGGTGCGCTCGGCCTGGCTGGACGTGCCGGGCCTGGTCAAGGCCGCGCGCCAGACCCGCGAGACGGGCGCGACCGAGTTCTGCATCGTCGCCGCCGTGCGCGGCCCGGACCAGCGGCTGCTCTCGCAGGTCCGCGAGGGCGTGCAGGCAATCCGCGCGGACGGCAACGACATCCAGATCGCCTGCTCGCTCGGCATGCTCACCCAGGAGCAGGTCGACGAGCTGGTCGAGATGGGCGTGCACCGCTACAACCACAACCTCGAGACGGCGCGCTCGCACTTCCCGGACGTGGTCACCACGCACTCGTGGGAGGAGCGTTGGGACACCCTGCGGATGGTCGCCGAGGCGGGCATGGAGGTCTGCTGCGGCGGCATCATCGGCATGGGCGAGACGGTCGAGCAGCGGGCGGAGTTCGCCGTGCAGCTGGCGCAGCTGAGCCCGCACGAGGTGCCGATGAACTTCCTGATCCCGCAGCCCGGCACGCCGTACGAGCATTACGAGATCGTCGAGGGCAAGGACGCGCTGCGCACCGTCGCGGCGTTCCGGCTCGCGATGCCGCGCACGATGCTGCGCTTCGCCGGCGGCCGTGAGCTCACGCTCGGCGACCTCGGCGCGGAACAGGGCATGCTCGGCGGGGTCAACGCGATCATCGTCGGCAACTACCTGACCAACCTGGGCCGTCCGGCGAGCGCCGACCTGAAGATGCTCGACGAGCTGAAGATGCCGGTGAAGGCGCTCAGTGACAGCCTCTGACCAACCCGGCTACTGCGTCCACTGTGGACAGCCGTCGGCCGGGGGCCGTGACCACGAGGCCTGCCACAACCCGCGTACGGAGCTGGAGCCGCCGCGCTTCTGCGTGTTCTGCGCGCGGCGGCTGGTGGTGCAGGTGACCCCGGTGGGCTGGACGGCGAGGTGCAGCCGGCACGGCGAAACCGCCGGCGGCTGACCGCGGGTGACCTCCGGGCGGCGACCGGTTACGCTCGGTTCCGCACACGCGCAGGGGAGGGAGTCCGGGGTGGTTGATTCCGCGGGCAAGGCAGCACACCGGTCGTCCGCCGTGGCCGAGGCCTGGTCGGTTCCGGTGCTCTTCCCGCCGGACCGCCGGCGGCCCAGGGTCGTGGTGAAGGCGGACCTGCTGCCCGCCGTGAGCGTGCTTTCGACCGCCGGCCTGCTGGGCATCCCCCTCGGCTGGCTGTGGTCGCTGATGGCGCCACCGCAACGGGTGCGCGTGGTCACCGGCGACGGCCAGCTCGCCCCGCTGGAGCTGGAGAGCTGGCACCGCTTCGACGATCTGGCGATCTACGGCTTCCTTGCGCTCGCCACCGGGCTGTTGATCGGCATCGTCGCGTGGCTGATGCGTGAGCGCCGCGGCCCGGTGGTCTTCCTGGCCGCGGCCGGCGGGGCCACCCTCGCTGCCTGGCTGGGCACGCAGCTCGGGGCCGCGTTCGTGAACTCGAAGTACGCGGTGGACGCTGCCCCCGCGCTGGGCGCCGTGGTCGCGCAGGCGCCCCGGCTGGAGTCCGGCTGGGTGCTGGTGGTCGCGCCACTGATGACCTCGCTGGTGTACGCGATGCTGACCGCCTGGAACGGCCGGGAAGACCTGGGCCGCCGGCTCGGCTGAGAAGGGCTCGTGAGTGTTTATGACGGTGAGAACCGGCATGAACACTCACGAGCGGTTTGGTCAGTTCAGGTTGGCGGGCTTGGTGAAGTCGGCCAGCTCCGTGGGCGGCAGGGGCACCGCGCTGAGCGTGGACAGGAAGCCGGTCTCGCGGGTGAGCAGGCGGCAGACGATCCGCAGCCGGCGCAGCGGATGCGCCTCCTCCAGCAGCAGCTGGCGGTCCTCGACGGGCAGCAGGCAGTCCGCCGCCAGCTGGTAGGCCAGCTCGGCGATGTCGGCGTCGTCGGCGGGGGAGTGCCAGTCCTCGGCGTGCCAGGCCGCCTCGCAGTAACGCTGGTGCGCCGCGCGCGCGACCTCGCCGAGCCGGGCCGCGGTGTCGTTCGCGGCCGCCGGCACCACCTCGTCGGGCAGCCAGTCGACCTCGCCGATCAGGTACGGCGCCGAGGTGCCGTCGATCTCCCGCAGCCGGAAGCGCCGGCTGGCCGTGCTGACCACTTCGTACCGGCCGTCGGGCAGGCGCTTGGCTTCGCGCAGCACTGTGGCGCAGCCGATGCCGTACACGTGGTCCAGACCGGTGACCTCACGCACCAAGGGGGCACGCAGCGCGATCACGCCGAATTCGCGGTCGGGCACGGTCCCGCCGACCAGATCCGACACCAGCTGCCGGTAGCGCGGCTCGAAGATGTGCAGCGGCAGATGGGTGCCGGGGAGCAGCACGGTCTGCAACGGGAACAACGGCAGGGTCGCCGTCCCGCTGGGGTCCTGCTCCGGCTCGGTCACGCGTCCACCGTACGGGTACCCGGGCACGCTCGCAGTCCGTCACCGTTCGGACGGCGGCTTCAGCACTGCGAACGGGTCAGTCACCTGCATCCCTTTGCCAGCGAAGGAGAACTGCGCGGCGGGACGGCCACCGGCCCGTCCGGGTGAGGTCGTGTTCCCGGTCGGCACGAGCAGCCCGCGGCGGGAGAGCACGCGCTGCAGGTTCGTCGCGGAAACCTTGTAACCCAGGGCCGCGGAGTACAGCCCGCGCAGCTCGGAGACGGTGAATTCCTCGGGCGCCAGCGCGAAGCCGAGGTTGGTGTAGCTCAGCTTCGAGCGCAGCCGGTCCCGCGCGCGCAGCACGATCGCCTCGTGGTCGAAAGCGGTGCGCGGCAAGGCGTCCACGTCGTGCCACTCGGTGTCCTCGGGCACCGCGGGGTCGACGCCGGAGGGGACCAGGCCGAGGAACGCCGTCGCGACGACGCGCGGCCCCGGCACGCGGTCCGGCGCGCTGAACACCGAAAGCTGCTCCACGTGCTTGAGCTGGCGCACGTCGACCTTCTCCGCGAGCTGGCGCCGGATGGAGGTCTCCACGTCCTCGTCCGGGCGCAGCCGGCCGCCCGGCAGGGACCAGCGGCCGAGGTGCGGGTCGAGCGCCCGGCGCCAGAGCAGCACCCGCAGTGTGTCCGAGCGCACTTGAAGGACCGCGCCCAGAACCTCGTGGGCGAGGGGGGTCCGGGTGTTAATATGACTTCGCACGGTTTTCGATTATAAGGCGAAAACCCGCCATCGGTCCACAGGAGGGCCAGACATGAGTATTACGGTTGAAGCAGACCTCACGCCTTACGGCGGGGTCGAGGCGAACGCCGAGTGGGCCGAGGAGGTGCGCGCGCTCGCCCGCAAACGCGACGCGGTGCTGCTGGCGCACAACTACCAGGTTCCGGAGATCCAGGACATCGCGGACTTCACCGGCGACTCCCTGGCGCTGAGCCGCATCGCGGCGAGCAGCGACGCCGCCACGATCGTCTTCTGCGGCGTGCATTTCATGGCCGAGACGGCGAAGATCCTGGCCCCGGGCAAGACGGTGCTGATCCCCGACGCGCGGGCCGGCTGCTCGCTCGCGGACTCCATCACCGGCGCGCAGCTGCGCGAGTGGAAGGCCGAGCACCCGGGCGCGGTGGTCGTCTCGTACGTGAACACCACGGCCGAGGTCAAGGCCGAGACCGACATCTGCTGCACGTCCTCGAACGCGGTCGACGTGGTCGCCTCCATCCCGGCTGACCAGGAGGTTCTCTTCCTGCCGGACCAGTTCCTCGGCGCGCACGTCAAGCGCGTGACCGGCCGGGAGAACATGCGCATCTGGGCCGGGGAGTGCCACGTGCACGCCGGGATCAACGGCGCCGAGCTGGCCGAGCGGGCCGCGGAGAACCCGGACGCCGACCTGTTCATCCACCCCGAATGCGGCTGCGCGACCTCGGCGCTCTACCTCGCCGGGGAGGGCGCGGTGGCGCCGGAGCGGGTGAAGATCCTCTCCACCGGCGACATGGTGCACGCCGCGCGCGACACCAAGGCCAAGTCGGTCCTGGTGGCCACCGAGATCGGCATGATCCACCAGCTGCGCAAGGCCGCGCCGGAGATCGATTTCCGCGCGGTGAACGAGCGGGCCTCGTGCCGGTACATGAAGATGATCACCCCCGCGGCGCTGCTGCGGAGCCTGCGGGACGGCGCGGACGAGGTGCACGTGGACCTCGAAACGGCGGCGAAGGCGCGCGCCTCGGTGCAGCGGATGATCGAAATCGGCAAGCCCGGCGGCGGCGAATGACCACGCCGGTTAATGCTTCGCAGACGAAAACCCCCGTCTGGGAGGCTCGCGCGGACCTGGTCGTGGTCGGCAGCGGGGTGGCCGGGCTGACCGCCGCGCTGCGGGCTCGCGAGCTCGGGCTGCACGTCCTCGTGGTCACCAAGGCCGCGGTCGCGGACGGCAACACGCGCTGGGCGCAGGGCGGCGTCGCGGTGGTCCTGGAGGGCGAGCACGACCTGGGCGACTCCGTCGCGAAGCACGCCGAGGACACCTTCACCGCGGGCGCGGGCCTGTGCGACGAGGACGCCGTGCGCGCGATCCTCGACGGTGGCCCGGCCGCGGTCGCGCGGCTGCGCCGTGGTGGCGCGACGTTCGACGCCGGCACCGAGGGCCTGGCGCGGGCCCGAGAGGGCGGGCACAGCGCGTTCCGCGTGATCCACGCGGGCGGCGACGCCACCGGCGCGGAGGTCGAGCGCACGCTCGTCGCGCAGGCGGGCACCCAGCGCGTGCCGGTGCTGGAGCACTTCATCGCGGTCGACGCGCTGCGCACCCCGGCGGGCGAGGTGGCCGGGGTGACGGTGCTGGACCGCGACGGCGTGCCCGGCGTGGTGCGGGCGTCCGCCGTGCTGCTGGCCAGCGGCGGGTTCGGGCAGCTGTACCAAGCGACGTCGAACCCGGAGATCGCGACCGCGGACGGGCTGGCGCTCGCGCTGCGGGCCGGCGCGACCGTGGCCGACGTCGAGTTCGTGCAGTTCCACCCGACGGTGCTCTACACCCCGGGCGCGCGCGGCCGGTGCCCGCTGGTCACCGAGGCCGTCCGTGGTGAGGGCGCGACCCTGGTCGACGGCGCGGGCGCGTCGGTGATGCACGGCGTGCACCCGCTGGGCGACCTGGCCCCGCGTGACGTCGTCTCGGCGGCGATCACCCGGCGGATGCTGCTCGCGCCGGGTGGGGTCGACGACCACGTTTTCCTTGATGCCACTGGCGTTCCCGGCTTCGCGAAGCGGTTCCCGACCGTCTTCGGGGCGTGCGCGGCGCTCGGCATCGACCCGGCCGTGGACGCGATCCCGGTGACCCCCGCGGCGCACTTCTCGTGCGGCGGCGTGGTGACCACTGTGGACGGACGGTCCACCGTGCGCGGCCTGTACGCCGCGGGCGAGGTGGCCCGCACTGGCCTGCACGGCGCGAACCGCCTGGCGTCCAACAGCCTGCTCGAAGGGCTGGTCGTCGGGCACCGGGTGGCCGAGGCCGTGGCCGCGGACCTCGCGGCCGGCCTGCTGCCCGACCCGAGCCGCGGGCGGCTGCCCGAACGCGTGGTCGCGCCGGCCGCGGACCGTGACGCGCTGCAGCGCGTGATGAGCCGGTACGCCGCCATCGGCCGGGACGCCGACGGACTGGCCGCCGCCGGGTCGGTACTGGACCTGTCTACGACGGACAGTCCGCTGTGGACGCACACGGCGGTCGAGGACGCCGCGCTCACCTTGGCGGCGCAGGCTTTGCTCACCGCGGCGGCCCGCCGCACCGAGTCGCGCGGCTGTCACGTGCGAACCGATTTCCCCGAGCGGGACGAGCGGAGCTGGCGGCGCAGCCAACGGCTCCGGCTCAGCCTGTCCGGCCAGCCGGTGCTGGCCGAGAAGATCTCCCTGGAAGGTGTGGCATGAGCGAGCTTTCCGAATTCTCGCCGGCGACCGAGCGCGCGCTGGCCGAAGCCGGGCTGGAGCAGGCCGACGTCCGTCGCGTCGTCACCACGGCGCTGGGCGAGGACCTGCGGTACGGCCCGGACGCGACCACGGCGGCCACAGTGCCGGCCGACACGCGGGCGCTGGCCGAGCTGACCCCGCGGGTCCCGGGCGTGGTCGCCGGGATTCCCGTGGTGCTGGCCGTTTTCGACGCCGTGCTGGGCGAGGACTACGAGGTGGTTTCGCACCGGGCGGGCGGCGAGCGGCTGGCTGCGGGGGAGCCCGCGCTGGTCGTCCGCGGCCCGGTGCGCGGGCTGCTCACGGCGGAGCGCACGGCTCTGAACCTGCTGTGCCACCTGTCTGGTGTCGCCACGGCGACCGCCGCGTGGGTGTCCGAAGTGGACGGAACCGGCGCGGCGATCCGCGACTCCCGCAAGACTCTGCCGGGGCTGCGGCTGCTGCAGAAGTACGCGGTCCGCTGCGGCGGCGGGGTCAACCACCGGCTCGGGCTGGGTGACGCGGTGCTGATCAAGGACAACCACGTCGTCGCGGCCGGTTCCGTCACCGCCGCGCTGGCGCTCGCCCGGGAGCACGCGCCGGAGCTGGCGTGCGAGGTCGAGGTCGACGACCTGGCGCAGCTGGACGAGGCCCTCGCCGCGCACGCGGACGAGGTGCTGCTGGACAACTTCACCCCGGACGAGTGCGCGAAAGCGGTTGAGCGACGGGACCAGGTTTCGCCGAAGACGCGGCTGGAATCCTCTGGTGGCTTGACCCTCGACCGTGGTAGGGCCTACGCCGAGTCCGGTGTGGACTACCTGTCGGTGGGCGGTTTGACGCACTCGTCGCCCGCGCTGGACCTCGGGATGGACCTGCGCTGACGCCTGTTCCCGCGGCGCCCTCTCCACTAGAATCTCGTTGTCGGACATCGAGATCTCCGGGGGAGGGTGCCGCGGTGAGGGTGCCAGCTGTTGTCGCCGTGGGCGGCCTCGTGGCGCTGGGCCTGCCGGTCGTCGCGGCCGGGCCCGCGGATGCCCTGGCGCAGTGCGCCAACCCGTCCGGCACGTACACCGGCGCGGTGCCCTGGGGCCAGCGACTGGTCGACCCGCAGCGGCTCTGGCCGCTCTCGCGCGGAGACGGTCAGCTGGTCGCGGTGATCGGCACCGGCGTCGACGGGCAGAACGCGCAATTCGCGCCCGGGCAGGTGCTGGGCGGTTCGGGGGCGGCGCCGTCGGACTGCGACGGCCGCGGCACGATCGCCGCCGGGATCGTCGGCGCGCAGCCGGACGACGCGACGACGTTCACCGGCGTCGCGCCCGGCGCGAAGATACTTCCCTTGCGCTACACCGAAAGCAACGGCTCGTCGGCCGAAGGCGGTGGCGACCCGGGCGCGCTGGCCGGCGCCATCGGCACGGCCCTGGACCGCGGCGCGACGGTGCTGCTGATCGCCGTCCCGGCCGGCTCCGACAGCCCGGCCCTCGACGCGGCGGTGGACCGCGCACGGGCCGGCGGCGCGGTGGTCGTCTCCCCGGCGGCCGCCACACAGCAGGGCGCGCACTCGTATCCGACAGCGTCTTCCGGGGTGCTCGCGGTCGGCTCGACCAACCAGGCGGGCCAGCCGGTGCAGACCGAATCCGGGGACTACCTGGGCATCGCCGCGCCGGGCGCGAACCTGGTGAGCACGTCGGCGGGCGGGGGCGGCGCGGTCGCGCATCGCTGGCCCGTCACGGATCCCGGCCTGGCCGCGGCGTACGTGGCCGGGGTCGCGGCGCTGGTGCGCGCGGCCCACCCGAACCTCACCGGCGACCAGGTCGTCACCCGGCTGACGCTGACCGCGTCCCGCCCGCCGTCCGGCGCGCACGATCCGCACCGCGGCTGGGGTGTGGTGGACGCGTACGCGGCGGTTTCGTCCACGCTGCCCGCCGATGTGCTGGGGCCTGGCGTTCAGGTCCGCCCGGCGTCGATGCCCGCGGTGGTCCCGGCCGCCGCGGCCGCTCGTCCGGCCACCGACTTGGCCGCGGGGGTGATCGCGCTGGGCGGAGTCGTGGCCGCCGCCGCGGCGGGCCTCGCGGTCGCCGCGATCCGGCGGGGGAAACGGCGCTCCTGGCGCCCGTCTCGTAAATACTCGTGAGTGTTCATGCCGGTTAGAACCGTCATGAACACTCACGAGGGGTTACCCGGCTGAGGGAGACGGCATGGCACGGCAGGGACGAGTACTGGTGATCGGGCTCGACCCGGCCCGGCTGGAGGAGTGGGATCCCGCGCCGGTGCAGGCGGCGATCGTGCGGGGCAACGCCCGGTTCGAGGCGTACGGCATCCAGGCCGACGTCTGCCTGGTGGTCCTCGACGAGGATCCCGAAGCGACGATCGAAGCGGCGCTGGACGGCGGCGACTACGCCTGCGTGGTGATCGGCGGCGGCATCCGGGGCTACGAGCCGTTGCTGGAACTGTTCGAGAAGGTGGTCAACCTGGTCCGGCAGCACGCGCCGAACGCGGCCATCGCCTTCAACACCAGCCCCGAAGACAGCGCCGACGCCGCGTTGCGCTGGCTGCGCTAGCCGATCTCGATACTCAGCCGATCTCGATACAGCGGGTGGAGCCGACGATCGCGACTCCCTCGCCGCTGCGCGCCACGTGCACGGTGAAGTCCGCGCCGTCGCGGCTGAACCGGGCGATCAGCTCCAGTGCGTTGCTGCGGTCGTGGGCCGACCAGCCCGCGGCCTCCAGCATCGGCAGCACGGCCTCGGCCAGCCGCCGTTCGCCGGAGGCGCACTGCTCGAGGCGCACGCCGTACTGCCAGCACACGAGGTGGCCGGGCTCGGCCGGGTCGCAGTCCAGTTCGCCCTCGACGGTGCGGACGGCACCCTCGCCGAACGCGCGGGCGACGCTGTTGATCACGGCCGTCAGGTCGACGGCCAGGTCGTCCAGTCCCTGGGTGATCACGGCAGGACTCCCTCCGGCGCCGGGGCCACGGGCGCGGGCGTGAGGTGCCCGCCCGTGAGCACCCCGTAGATGTTCTCCCACGAGTCCGAACCCGGCTTGAGCACGCCGCTGTGCGCCGACAGGCCCCACTGCGTGTCACCCGCCGCGTCCTGCCCGGTGGCGAGATCGGTGACACCCGGGAAGGTGTCCGGGTCGGCGCCGTGGCCGATGCCCGTCCACTCCGCGCCCCACGCGTTGCCCTGCGCGATCACGATCGGGTCGAGCGGCGCGGTCATCGAGTAGCGCTGCACGCCGGCCTGGCTGGCCGGCAGGTCGGCCGGGCTCCACACGCCGTGGCCCATGCCCGCCGACTCCACGTGCAGCACCCGGTCGACGGCGAGGCCCTGCTGGTCGGCGAGCCCGACGGTGGCGCCGCCGTAGCTGTGGCCGATCGCGGTGATGGTCGCGTCGCCGCCGGTCTGGGCGTTGACCTGGCCGCGCAGCTCGTCGCCGAACGACTTGAGGCCGGGCGCCATGGTCTGCGCGTAACTCGCGTCCGGGCCTTGGGTGACGGCGTTCTGCGGGAACACGCCGTCGGCCCAGACGACCATCGCCGTCCGGCCGGACGGGTCGGCGGCGACCAGGCTCTGGCCGAGGTCGGCGTAACTCTGGAAGTTGTCCATCCGCGTGTTCACGCCGGGCACGAACAGCCCGACGTTGCGGGTGCCCGGCTCGATGTTCCCGACCAGCTCGGCGATCCGCCCGTTCCCGGCCGGGTCGAACCGCAGGATCTGCCGGTTGTTGGCCAGGATGTCCTGGTACAGCGCGATCTTGCGCTGCGAGGCGGAGATGGCGCCGGCGTCCGTGCCGGCGGCCTGGAGCTGCTTGAGATGGTCCTGCTCGGCGGTGAGCGCGTCGGACACCTTGGTGCGGTTGGCGGCGATCTCGTTCGCCCACGTGCCGCTCGCGGCAGCCCCGGCGGGCGTGGTGCCCGCCTTCGGCAGCGGGTCCTCCGGCATCAGCGCGCGGTACATCGCGGCCACCTGCTCGTCGGCCCGGCGGTAGCCCGCGGCGGCCGCGGTCAGTCCATTTTGGAGCGTCTGGGCGCGCTTGACTTGTTCGTCGAGCTTCTGGCCCAGCTCGCTCATCGTCTTCGTGAACGTCGTCGCCGCGGCGGCCGAGGCGGAAACCTGACCGAACGCGGTGGCGGTCACCTTCTCGCCCGCCACGGCTTTCTGCGCCGTGGCGATCGCGCCCGCGCGAGTGCCGAGTTCGGCCGCCGCCGCGTCGAGTTTTGCCGGGGCGACCCGGTAACCCCCGGCCGTGCCAACAGAAGTCACCGAGCCGTCCTCCCCATCAGTACGCTTCCGGCTCTTCGCCGATCACCGACGGAGCCACCGGGGCCTGCTGGCCCCAGACGTTCTCCGTCTCCACCAGCCAGGCCGGGATCCGCCGGCCGGAGCCGAGGTCCCCGCCCGCGCCCATGCCGCCCATCGGCATCATGGGCATCATCGGCATCGCGCTCTTGGCCGCCGCGCCCGCGGCCCCGGCCGCGCCGCCCGCGAGTCCACTGAGGACGTTCGACGAGCCGCCGTCGCCGGCCAGCCCGGAGTGCGCCGCGGGGGCGTCGCCGGGACCGGTGAGACCGCCGCCGGTGGGCACGCCGCCGCCGAGGGAAGGGGCGTCGCCTCCGCCGACCGGGACCCCGCCCCCGGTGCCGCCCGCGGTGCCCGCGCCGCCGCCGAGCTTGGTGCCGGGCGGCTCTTCCTTCTTGTCGTCCGGGCTCTTGCCGTTCGCCCAGCCCGGGACCTTCGGCATGATCGAGCCGAACCGGCCGAACGCGGCGGCCGAGGCCGCGGCGAGGCCGGCGGTGAACATGTCGCCGAACAGCGGGCTGCCCGAAGCGGCCGGCGGTGTGGTGCCGGGCGCGACCGGCGGCGTGGTGCCGTCGACCGGCAGCGGGTGCGTGCCGACCGGGGTGCCGACGACCGGGGCCGTCCCGGTCAGGGTGTTGCCGGCGACGCCACCGCCCGAGGCCCCGCCACCCGCGGCGGGCGGCTGCGGCGGGGTGGCCGCGTTCGGCGACACGGGGATCGAGTCCTCGGCGGCCGTGTAGTTCGTGGCCAGCTGGCTCATCACGACGATCGCCTTGGCGTGCGCGGAGCCCGCGGCGTTCGCGGCCTGCTGCTGCGCCTCGACGTTCGAGATGGCCTGCTGCCGCTGCTGGGCCGCGGCGATCATGGTGGCCTGCGAGGAGTCCGGCGGCAGCAGCGGCGGGTTCACCGCGAGCGCGACGTCGGTGGGCGAGACGTCCGGCACCGAGACCGGCGGCGGCATCTCCGTCTTGGCCTTGACGAGTGCTTCCGACGCGTCTTCGAGCATGTGCTGCATGCCCTGCGCGGTCTGCGCCACCTTCCGGATGCCGCCGACCAGGTCGGTGATCATCGTCTGGTACTTCTCCGCCGCGCCGCCGGTCCACGAGCCGGAGAAGTCCGACAGCTCCTTGGACAGGTTCTCGGCCTGCTCGTGCAGCCCGATCGCGGTGGAGTTCCACTGGTCGGCGGCGGCCTGGGCGCTGCTCGGGTCGCCGGCCTGGAGCATCGCGTACAGCTGCTGGTGCGTGTACGCGGCGAAGTCGGTGTGGGCGGTGTCCGTCATCCCTTAGTCCCCCCGGGGTTCGCGTTGCCGCCACCGCCGAGGCCCAGCAGCGACAGCAGCGGATCCAGCAGCCCGGTCTCCTGGCCCGACTGGCCCAGGTCGCCGGCCACGTTCTGGTCGGCCTGCTCGTATCCGTCGGCGACGGTGGTGGTCACGTCCTGCGCGAAGGTGATCGCGCCGCGGACCTGGTCCAGGAGCCCCTGCATCTCGGCGACGGCCGCGTGGTGCGCCTCGACCAGCGAAGCGGCCTCGCCGAACTCCCCGAACAGCAGCGGGTGGTCGCCGAGGGTGAGCAGGAAGTCGTTCGGCTTGGACATCGCGTGGATCTGGGTCTCCAGCTCCCGCACGAAGTCCTTCAGTGATTGCAGATGCACGTAGTACGACTGGTCGGGCATCGTTCTCCAGACCCTCTCGTGGGGGTGCGGGCGGTGGTAGAGACCGGAAAAGCCGGCCGGCCGGTGCGAGCGGGGGGTTTCTCGCACCGGCCGGCCGACGTGGGGAGCGCCCTCAGCCCGCGAACAGGCCCTGGTTGCGGTTCTCCAGCTGGGACTGGAGGTCGTGGGCGTCGCCCACCTTCCCGCCGAACTGCGCGATGATCGCGACGATGTCGGCGGTGGCCTGCCGCAGCCGGGTCTCCGACTGGCGGGCGGCCTCACCGGCGGAGCTGCCGGAGGCGTACCAGGTCGAGGTGATCGGCTGCAGGTTCTGGTGCAGCTGCTCGAGCTGTGAGGTCAGTGCCTTGGCCTTGGCGGCCAGCGACGCCGAGCTGTACTGCAGCGCGGCGAAGTTGATTTCGACGACGTCAGCCATCTTCTCGTGTCCTCTCGGCTCAAAGGTTGAGTCGAGGGATGACATTGCCCTCGACGCTGTGGCTGACGCTCTGGAAGCTCTGGTGCACGTCCGAGTCGCCGCTGTTGTAGTTCGTGTGGCTCGTGTGGACCAGCTGGGACATGGTGTCCAGCTCACGGACCGCGGAGGTCATCTTCTCCTGGAGCCGGCGCTGCAGGTCCCAGAACGCGACGGCCTGGTCACCCTTGTAGTTGCGCAGCGTTTCGGTCAGCTCCGACTCCAAGCTGGCCATGGTGGTCTTGGCGTTGGACGCCGTCTCCTCGAAGCCCTGGACGGCGCGCGTCATGGCAGCTGAATCTGCCTGGAATCCCGGACTGGACATCGGCGGGCCACCTCCTTCCCTCTCGCGGAAAAATCCCGGTGCGCGGCAGGTTTTCCTCCCCGCGCGTTGTGAATGTCACGCTAGAAAACGAGGGGTCGCGGTCAAACGGCACAACTGCCGGTCGCGTTGACGGCACTATTACCCACAAGGGCCCGGAGTAGGGCTGTCCCCACCGCGGGGCCGGGGGCGTTCTCCAGTGCCCCGCGGCGCGTTCGGCGGGACGCTCGAACCCATGACTTCCTGGGGAAACACGCTTGACCGGGCGCGTGCGCTGCACCGTCCGCTGATGGTGCTGGCGGGTGCGATGGCGGTGCTGCTCGTCGCCTCGGCGTTCGGGCTGCTGGTCGATGATCGCACGCTCGTCAACGCGCCGATTTGGGCGAAACCGTTCAAGTTCGCGGTTTCGGTGGGGCTGTACGCGGTGACGCTGGCGTGGCTGCTGTCGCTGCTGAACCGCGGGCGGCGGGTGGGCTGGTGGCTGGGCACGGTGTTCGCCGTCGGCATCGGCGCCGACATGACCATGCTGGTGTGGCAGGTGGTCTTCCGCGGCCGCACGCTGCACTTCAACCAGGCGACGGCGGCGGACCGGGCGATCAACAACTACGTGGCGACCGGCGCGTTCACCGCCTGGGGCATGACCGCGGCGGTGGTGGTGCTGCTGATGTTCCAGAAGCTGCCGGACCGCGCGCTGGCGTCGTCGCTGCGCTGGGGGACGGCGCTGGCGACCGTCGGGCTCGGGCTGGCCCTGCTGATGTTCTCGCCCACTCCCGCGCAGCAGGCGGTGTGGGCGGCGGGCGGCAAGCCGGCGACGGTCGGGGGCCACACGGTGGGGCTGGCCGACGGCGGGCCGGGGCTGCCGTTGCTGGGCTGGAGCACGGTCGGGGGCGACCTGCGCATCCCGCATTTCGTGGGCATCCACGCGATCCAGGCGCTGCCGTTGCTCGCGCTCGGGCTGGCGGCGCTGGCCCGGCGGTACCCGGTGCTGTCGTCCGATGTGGTGCGCCGCCGGCTCGTGTGGACGGGAGCGGCCGGGTACGCCGGGCTGATCGCGCTGGTGACCTGGCAGGCGTTGCGCGGCCAGTCGATCGTCCGGCCCGATTTCTGGACGCTGGCCGCCGCCGCGGGGCTGATCGCGGTGGTCGGGGCGGGCGTCGTGCTGTCCCTGCGGTCACGAAAGGTGTTCGCTCTGACGGAATTCTGAGAAAACTCGGCTAGGCATGCGGCCATGGTGTATCCGCAAGGACTGCTGGACGCGCTCGCCCGGGAACCGGGGAAGCCCGCCTTCGAACACGGGCCGCGGGTGGTCACCCGGGGCGAGACGCTGGAGCTGATCGGCCGCTTAACCGTGGCGTTGCGCGGGGCGGGGCTGGGGCCGGGCGACGGCGTCGGCATCGCGACCGGCGTGACCCCCGAGGGGTGGGCCGCGCAGGTCGCGGCCCAGGTGCTCGGCTGCCGCGCGGTCGGGGTCCGCCCGGGATTGCCGGCGGCGCACCTACGGGCGGTCGTCGCGGATCTGGCCGCGGTGGTCGTCGACGAGCAGGGCGAGACGCCGGAACTGCGCGCGGCCGCGACGGGCGCCAAGATCTTGCCGATCGGCCCGTCGCTGCCGGCGTACGAGGACCCGGTGCCGCAGGGTCGGCCCGAGGACATCGGCTGGGTCGTGTTCACCAGTGGCAGCACGGGTGTGCCGAAGGGCGTGGCGTTCAGCTTCGCGGCGTTGGGGGCGCGCGGGCCGGAGTACCGCGGCCCGGCGGACTGGAGCGCCGGCGACGCGTACCGGCGGTTCCTGCTGTTCGGCACGCTGACCAGCGCGGTGATGGTGATGCACCTGGAGGCCTGCCTGCTCGCCGGCGGCACGGCCGTGATCCCGGTGGCGCTGCCGGACTTCCCGTGGGTGCTGCCGCGGCTCGACATCACGGCCGCGCTGATGACCGTGCCCCGGCTGTACCAGGTGCTCGACGTGCTGCGCGGCGAGGACGTCGACCTGTCCGCGCTGCGGGCGCTGACCGTCGCGGGCTCGCCGGTGACGCCGGGGCTGATGGCGGAGGCGTTCGAGCGGATCGGCCCTGGCCTGCAGCAGGGGTACGGGCAGACGGAGACCGGGAAGCTGACGATCCTGACCGCCGAGGACATCGCGCGGCACCCGTCGGCGCTGGGCTCGGTGGGACGGCCGCTGGGGCTGGTTTCCGTTGAGGTACGGGAGGATTCCGAGGTTTACGTGCGGACGCCGACCGCGTTCGCGGGCTACTGGAACAACCCGGACCTGACGGCTACGGTGCTGCGCGACGGCTGGGTCCGCACCCAGGACGTCGGCCGCCTGGACGCCGACGGCTTCCTGCACCTGACCGGGCGGGCGCGCGACGTGGTGATCGTCAACGCGATCATCCATTACGTGGGGCCGATCGAGCGCGCGCTCGCTTCCGGTGCGGGCGTGGACCAGGCGTACGTGGTGGGGGCGCCGGACGAGCGGACGGGGGAGGCGATGCACGCGTTTGTGGTCGCGTCGCCGGGTGGTTCGCCGGACTTCGGGGAGTTGCGGGCGTTGGTCGCGGCGGAGCTAGGGGAGGCGGCGGTGCCTTCGACGTTCCGGGTGATCGATTCGGTGCCGGTTGCGGCTTCGGGGAAGCCGGACAAGGCGGCGTTGCTTCTGTTGCTGTGATTCAGAATTCTGTGTTTATTCGGTACTGTGCGCGCAGCTCGCGCATGTCGGCGATGTCGTGGGGCCGGGGTTCGTAGCCGCGGTGGAAGTAGAGCTGCTGGGCGACGGAGATGCAGGGCACGGGCGTGCCCGCGATCGTGCCGGTGACAAAACAGGCGGCGGGGTAAGCGAAAGTCCCGCCGTGGTCGTCGGCGGCTTGGGTGGCGGAGCCGTCGGGGGCGAAGTGGAGTGGGTGCAGGTCCAGCTCGGCGCCGTCCTCGCGGGTGAGGACGAAGCGCACGGGGCGGGCGTTCTCGGTCTCGCGGAAGTCGTGGAGTGCTTGGAGCACCTGGGTTTCCTGCCCGGCGCGGTGCAGCAGGTCGAGGTCGCGGTGCTCGCGGGTCTGGCGGCCCAGCAGGGCGTCGATGCCCCAGCCGCCGGCGAGGCAGACGTCGAGATCTTGCGTGCGCAGGCGGTCGAGGATCTCCAGCACGGTGGCGGCGGGCATCGGCATGGTGTCAAGTAAACCGCCCGCCGCACGGGAAGGCGTGCGGCGGGCGGTTTGCCTGTGTCCGGTCAGACCCCGGCGGTGGAGGAGATCCAGTCGCGGCTGGCGGCGACGCTGGCGTAGTTCTGCGTGCCGTTCTTGTCGCTGCCGGAGTTCTCGCCCGTGGAGCAGACGCCGACCTGCACGCCGTTGTCCAGCTGGGGCCCGCCCGAGTCGCCGTGCCACGACGAGCCGCTGACGCCCTTGCTGGCGATCGCGGTGCCGTTGAAGGCGTCGGTGCCGCTGCCGGTGACCTGGACGTCGGCGGTCTTCAGCGTGTCCGAGGGCGGGCTGTTGCCCTCGGTGCGGCCCCAGCCGTAGATCTGGTTGGTGGCGCCCGTTTGCGGGTCGCCGGTGCCCAGCTTCATGAACGTGGTGTCCACAGAGGACGCCAGGTGCAGCAGCGCGATGTCCCCATTGGGCGAGGCCTTCTGCTGGTCCACGGCGACCTCGGTGCCCTTGCCGAGCGCGACGTCGCCCACCTTGACGTGCATGCCCGGCTGGTTCAGGCAGTGCTGCGCGGTGAGCACCCACTGCGGCGCGATGATCGTGCCGGAGCACTCGAACCCGCCGAAGTCGGTGGAGTCGTTCCAGAAGATCTGCGCACCCCACGGCGCGGAGCTGACGGTCGTGCCGCCGATGATGTTCGTCCCGGCGGTCCCGGCACTCGCCGTCCCCGCCGACACGATGCTCAGCGCCGCGGCCGCCCCCGCCGCAACCGCTACCGCCTTCGACAAACGCATGAAATCCCCTTGGCTCAACGGAAATCGTCCCGGTCGAAACGATTTCACCAACGTAGGAGAGGGGATGGTGATTTTGTAACCTACCGAAGTCGGGTCTGGGGGCGAAGTCCGTTGTAGGCCATTTGGAGTAAGGACTCGTGAGTGGCTATGACGGTTCTAACCGTTATGAACACTCACGAGTCCTGCGTGGCGCGGGGAGGGGTCCCGGGGAGGCCGGGTTAGTGTCCGGGCCATGCTGCGATCCTCGGTTTTCCTCGGCTGCGCCCTGCTTCTCGCCTCCGGCGGCATCGCGGCGGCGAGCCCGGCCGCCCCTCCCTCACTCGACGGCTGGCGGCTGACCCTCCCAGTGGGGTCGGACGGCGCCGAAGTCCTCAACCCAGCCGAACTCGACCCGCCCTACCTCACCCGCGCCGCCGACGGCAGCCTCGCCTTCTGGGCCCCGACGTCCGGTGCGACGACCAGCCACTCGGGCAGCCCGCGTACGGAGCTGATCGACAACGCCGGCTTTGCTTCCGGCACGGGCGGTGTGCACACCCTGGCCGCCACCGTGACCGTCGAGCAGGTGCCGAAGACCAGTAAAACCATTATCCTGGGCCAGATCCACGGCGATCAGGACCGCAACTCCGACCCGTACACGATGCTGTACTACTCCGACGGCACTGTGCATGTGAAGGTGAACCAGCAGCTCTCCGCGGGTAGCAACTATCTCGACTACCCGTTGCTCACGGATGTCGGCTTGGGGGAGGTGTTCAGCTACACGATCACTGATCGGGGCGACGGCCGCCTGCGTTTTACCGCCACTCGGGACGGGTCCACTGAGGAGAAGACCGCGCCTGTTCCTTCGGCTTGGTCTGGCGAAGACGTTCGTTTCCAGACCGGTGACTATGAGCAGCTCAAGGGGGATCCGGAAGACGGGGATGGGGGACGGGTCAGCTTCTCGGCTCTGACGGCTTCCTGAGGAACGTTCCGGTTGAGCCGTAGTCTTGTGGCATGTTCTTCAGACGGCGTCGCACAGAGCCTCGATCGGTGGAAGAGGTGCCGCGCAGCGGGCGGTCGATCAGGGTCATGGTGGACTGGAGTTCCCACCCGTTGTGGATCTTCGACCCTTACTCGGAACTGACGGATTACAACTACGATCCCGCTTCGCCGGAGTTGGGGCTGAGTGCGGACCTGGCCCGTGACCTCACGGCGTGGCAGAACGAGTGGGACGCCACCCGGAACTACGACGACCCGCCCTCGTCCGCGTTCCCTTCGGACGAGGCCGAACGCCGCTTCGACGAGCGAGGCTGGGAACTGGCCCGGCGCGTCCGGCAGGAAGTCAACGATGAGTGGGACGTGACCTACTTCGGCTACCTCTCCCACACCGAGGTCGAGGTCACCTGAACACCCCCGCTCAGTCCTCCGGTTTGGTCCAAGCCACCTGAACCAGCCCAGTCCCACCCCGACGTGACACCAACGTCCCCCGCCCAGGCGGCTGGGGCGAAGGCTTCACCTCACCCATCAAAGCCCCTTCCTCCTTGGCCCCCGACATCACCAGCCCCGGCGACCCCAGCTCACGGATCCGTTGCAGCACCGGCTCGAACAACGCCCGCCCCGCACCGCCGGACGACCGGGCGATCACCAGGTGCAGACCGATGTCCCGGGCCTGCGGCAGGAACTCCAGCAACGGCAGCAAGGGATTCCGCCCCACCGCCGCCACCAGCTCGTAGTCATCGACCAGCACGTACAGATCCGGCCCACGCCACCAAGAACGGCTCCGCAGCTGCTCAGGCGTCACCGAAGGACCAGGCAGACGGTTACGCATCGCCGTCGCGCATTGGTCCACCAGATCCGTCAGCTGGTTCTCCGCGCCCGCGTAGCCCAGCAGGTGCGGTTCGTCCACCACACCAAGCAAAGCGCGGCGATAATCCGCTACCAGGATCAGGGCTTCCTCGGGTGTAAAAGCACCGGAGATGCCCGTCGCGATTGCGCGTAGCAAGGAGCTCTTGCCCGATTCGACGTCGCCGAAGGCCACGAAGTGGGGATCTGTAGCGAAGTCCAGGTGGACCGGGCGCAGGTTCGACTCCGCGATGCCCAGCGTGATCTGACGGCCAGGCGCAGCCGGCAACGCGTCCAGCGCCACTTCCGAAGGCAGCAGCCGCACCTGGGGAGCGCGGGCGCCAGGCCAGGCAGCAGTTACGCGGCGGACCAGGTCCAACCCGCCGGCGCCGATGGTGTCCGGGCGCTGATCGCCGTCGACGCGGGGGAGGGCGGCCAGGAAGTGCAGCTTGTCCGCCGTCAGGCCGCGGCCGGGGCGGTCCGCGGGCACGTTCTGGGCCACCTTGCGGTCGATCGACGAGTCCGCGGGGTCGCCCAGACGCAGTTCGAAGCGGGTGCCGATCGCGTCGCGCAGTTGGGCTCGGGCGCCGATCCACTGGTTCAGCGTGATGAGCACGTGGATGCCGAAACCCAGCCCGCGCGTGGCCAAGCCGGTGATCTGCTCCTCCAGCTGCTCGTACTCCTGCCGGATCGTGGTCCAGTTGTCCACGAACAGGAACACGTCGCCGAACTCGCGGCCCTCGGTGCTTTCGGTGAACTCCGCGCGCCGCTGGCGAAACGTGGCCATCGACTCGATTCCGTTGGCCGCGAAGAACTCCTCGCGCTGTTCCAGCAACGTCGTCAGCTCCGCCACCACGCGACGGCAGCGTTGCGCGTCACGGCGGGTCGCGTAACCCGAGACGTGCGGCAGGCCCGCGATCGGGGCCAGCGCGCCACCGCCCATGTCCAGCACGAACAGCTGCACCTCGGCCGGCGTGTGCGTGAGCGCCAGCATCGCCGCGATGTCCTTCAGCAGTGTCGACTTGCCGCTTTGCGGTGCGCCGACGATCACCGCGTGCCCGGCCCCACCGGCGAAATCGGCCCACAGCATGTCGCGGCGCTGCTCGAACGGCTTGTCCACCAGCGCCACCGGGATCATCAGCTTCCCGTTGCCGCCCCAGCCGAGCGGGCACAGGCCGCGCTCCGGATCGTCGCCCAGCGGCGGCAGCAGCTGGTCCAAGGTGGGTGGCTCGGACAATGGCGGCAGCCAGATCTGGTGCGCCTCCGGACCGCGGCCCTCCAGCCGCGACAGCATCGCGCCGATGATCGTCTCGCCGGTGCCCGCCTCCGGAGCCGCGACCGCCGGCTGCGCCGAGACCGGAACCTCCACCGGCGTAAGCAGAAACGGCAGCACCCCCAGCTGCTGACCGTCCTCGCGCACGATCCGGCTGCGCGGCGGCAGCTCGCCCGAGACGTACGCGGCCTTGAGCCGGATCAGCGTGTCGTTGTCGGACTTCAGGTACGCCGAGCCCGGCACCGGCGGCAGGTGGTAGGCGTCGGCGACCCCGAGCACCGCCCGGCTCTCCGACGCGGAGAACGTCCGCAGCCCGATCCGGTACGACAGGTGCGAGTCGAGCCCGCGCAGCCGCCCCTCCTCCAGCCGTTGCGAAGCCAGCAGCAGGTGGATGCCCAGCGAACGCCCGAGCCGCCCGATCGCGACGAACAGGTCGATGAACTCCGGCCGCGACGAGAGCAGCTCGGAGAACTCGTCGATGATCACCAGCAGCGAGGGCAGCGGCCGCAGCGCCACGCCGTCCGCGCGCGCCTTCTCGTAGTCGCGCACCGACGCGTAGTTCCCCGCCGAGTGCAGGAGTTCCTGACGCCGCAGCAGTTCGCCGTTCAGCGCGTCCGCCATGCGGTCGACCAGCGCGAGGTCGTCGGACAGGTTCGTGATCACCGCGCAGGTGTGCGGCAGGCCGGTCATGCCGGCGAACGTCGCGCCGCCCTTGAAGTCGATCAGCGCCAGGTTCAGCTTCTCCGACGAGTGCGTGACCGCGAGCGCCGTGACGAGGGTGCGCAGCAGCTCGCTCTTGCCCGAGCCGGTCGCGCCGATGACCAGCCCGTGCGGGCCCATGCCGCCCTCGGCCGACTCCTTGAGGTCCAGGTCCACCGGCCGCCCCTCGGGGTTCACGCCCAGCGGGATCCGCAGCCGGTCGCGGGCCGCGCGCGGCGCCCACGTGACGGTGGTGTCGGTGTCTCGCGGGTCGCCGATGCCGAGCAGCCCGGCCAGCCCGAACGTCGCCGACATCGGCGTCTCGCTGACCACGGTCGCCCCTTGGTACAGCGGGGTCAGCATCCGGGAGAGCGCTTCGGCCGCGCCGCGGTCGAGCTGGTCCGGCGTGCCGAGGAAGCCCAGCCGCGCCTCGGTGCCGCCGTCGAGCACGACCATGCCCAGCTGGTCCGCCCCGACGTGCAGGCTCAGCAGGTGGTCGTTCGACGCGGCCCGCGGCTGCTCGCCGCCGACCTCCAGCACGGTGATCCCCAGCCGGCCCTCCTCGGCCAGCAGCCGCGGCTCGCCGTAGGTGCCGCCGCCGTCGACCACGAGCACGATGTGCGGCAGCTCGGGAGTGGTGCCCGGACGGCGGGTGAACGCGGGACGGTCGCCCAGGTCCGGCCCCAGCAGCCCGGCCAGCTCAGCGGCCTCCGAGGCGACGAGCCGGCGCGGCCCGGTCGCGTCGGCCTGCGCGGGGGCGGTGGCGTGCGGCAGCCACTTCGCCCAGTCCCAGTCGTGGGTCCGCTCCGGGTGCACGCAGAACGCGACGCGCAGGTCGGCGGGGGAGTGGAAGGTCACCAGCTGCGCCAGCAGCGCGCGCACCTGGCCGAGCACGTCCGGGCGCCGCCCGGAAAGCGTGGCCGCCGCGTACGACCGCAGCTGCAGCGAGACCGGCAGGCCCTCCACAGTGGAGTAGGTCCGGATGAAGTGCTTGAGGTTGGTCGACGAGACCGGGTCCAGGTCCTCCAGCGGCACGGTCTGGGGCGCGCGCAGCGGCGCCGCCAGCGGTTGCGGCCCGGTGGCCGCGCGCACCAGCGCGAAATGCCGGTCGCTGCGGCGGCGGTCCCAGTGCTGCCCGGTCTCCACGTACGCCCACAGGTCCGCCGGGTCCGGCTGCTGCGCGATCAGCGTCGCGCGCTGCATGTCGGCGATCGTGCGCACCCGGGTGCGCAGGCCGGCGAGGTAACGCTGGTAGTCGCGGCGCTCCTCGTTGATCTGCGCCTTCTTCGCCATCCCGCCGCGGCCCAGCGACATGACCACCATGCCGCCCATCGCGGTGATGAACAGCGCGCCGAAGATCCAGGTCATCACCCCGCCGTCGCGTCCGATGTAGACGAACGACATCGCGCCCATGCCGAGCATCATCGGCAGGAACATCATGAGCTGCATCAACCCGCCCGAGCCGCTCTTGGGCAGCATCGGCGGGGACTGCAGCATGATCTCCCCGGGCTGCTCGCCGAGCAGGTCGAGGCGGTCACGGGTCGGGCTCATGCCCCGTATTTTGGCCACCATTCACGGCCTCGCGGTGGGTACTTTTGCCGTCCGCTCGCCCCCGCACGCGAACTTACCCTCGTCCGAGTCGCCCTCACGGGGGATGCACCACAACGCGTCAGGAAGGAGAGCCGTGGTCACGACCGGCGAGTACCGGGCTGAGCCCGAGGCCATGCGCTCGACCGTCGGCAACGTCGGCGGCATCATCGCCCACGGCATCAACGCGGTCTCCGACCTGGAGAAGCTGGTCGTGCAGCCGGCCTCGTTCGCCACCTTCGGCAGCGCGGTCGCCGCGGCCAGCTCGGCACTGCACTCCAGCCAGGTCACGGCCGTGCGCAACCTGCTGCAGCTGCTCCAGCAGATCAACGGACTGGTCAAGAGCAGCGCCGACGCCTACCAGGCGGCGGACCAGGCCGTGGCCGGCGGGTACGGCGGCCACGACGGGAACGCCGCGAGCCCGGCCCCCGCCACGTCGTCGATCTGGGGCACCCCGCACGCCGGGGAGCTGGCCACACTCGCGATCAACGACAGTGCCGGCGCGCACGGCGAGCCCGGCTCGGTCGGCAATGTGCTGCGCTACCTCGGCGACGCCAACCTCGGCCGGCTCGGCGACCACCCGATCACCGGCACCCGCTTCCAGGGTGTCTCCGACTTCAACGACTGGCTCGCCGGCGACGCCGGCAACCAGGCGCGCGTGGGCCTCATCGAGGTCTACGCCGGCACCGCCCGCACCTTCGGCGACGTGCCCGGCGGCGTCCACTCGGGCGACGTCGTGGTGGTGGAGCCGCTGCGCCCGGCCGGCTCGGGCCCGGTGATCGGCGTGGCCGGCGACGGCGGCGCCCTCTACAACCACGGCCTCGTCGACCCCGGTCTGCAGGGCCTGGCCAAGGTCAGCGTGTACCGGCCCGCGGCCGTCGTCTGACCCCCCGATTCCCCACCAAGGTAGGTGCGATGCTGACTTTCCCGAACTCCAGCGCGATGGACGCCACCGCGTCCTCGGGCGGCCCGATCACCGTGCTGCCGCAGATCGTCACCGGCCAGCCGGAGCAGATCGCGAAGCACGTGCTGGACCTGCTGCACAAGGCGACCGAGTTCACCTCCCTCTACACGGAGCTGACCAAGGCCGCGGACGCGCTCGGCAAGACCTGGTCCGGCGCCGCCTCGGAATCGGCGCTGAAGAAGATCACCGACTCGCTCTCACAGCTGACCAAGATCATCGGCGTGGTGCAGAAGGGCGCCGAGCTGCTGGGCGTGTCCGGCACGCTGATCAAGACCGCGCAGGAGGCTTACCGCGCGGTGGTTTCGGCGGTGAACCCGACCGTCGCCTCGCTGATGTCGAACTGGTGGACGTACGGCGCCGCGGTGGCGCTGTCCACCGCGACGAGCGCTTCGCTGCGCGCGTTCATCACCTCGGTCGGCGCGCTGCTGAAGGCGCTCGGCGCGGTCGACCTGGCCAACCAGATCACGCAGGTGGCGCAGATCATCGGCGAGATCGAGAAGCTGTTCCACGGCGGGGACGCGGGCGCCGCGACCGCCGCCGGGGCCGCGGGCAACTCGACGGTTTCCGGCACCCCGGTGACCGCGCCGATCACGCCCCCGCCGGTGGCCAGCGCGTCCGGGCAGCAGGCGGTCAGCGGCGCGACCGCGGGCGGCACCGGCGGTGGCGCGACCGCAGGCGGCACGGGTGTCACCGCGGGCGGAACCGGTGGTGGCAACGGGGTTCCGGCCGGGCAGCCGTCGTTCACGAACTACACGCCGCCCGCGCTCGGCACCGCGAACGGCACCCCGCTGGACCCGTCCAACAGCTGGATCGCCGTCGACCCGTCCACGACTGCGCCGACCGCGCCCGCCGCGCCGACGGCCCCGGTCGCGCCCGCGGGGGCGAACGAGGTGGTCATCCACACCGACCTGTCCACCGGCCAGTCGACCGTCGAGGCGCCCTCGGGCCAGGACCTCGACATCAACCTGGACCTCACCTACAACGGCCAGCACTTCCAGCAGCACGTGGACATCGACGCGAAGGGCGCCTAGGCCATGGCCGCCGTCGACGCCTCCGGCGTGGTCAGCTCGGTGCTGTCGAGCTACCGGCAGGTGCTGGTGGAGTACCAGCGCCGGGTCACGGGCGACCCGGCGGCGCTGAACGCCGCGTCGCAACGGTGCAGCACCCAGGCGTCGACGGTGACCGGCAAGGCGACCGAGATTTCCCAGTCGGCCAAGGACCTTCACACCGATTGGGACGGAGACGCCTACACCGCGTACGCCACCGCGGCGGAAAAACTGGCCGAAGACCTGAACGAGCACGCCACGAAACTGGCCGACCAGGGCAAAAGGCTGGCCACGGCCGCGCAGTACCTGCAATCGGCGCGCGCGGCCGTGGACTCCGTGCTCGCGCAGTTCGACCAGTACGGCGCCCAGCTGACCAGCCAGGCCAAGTCGGCCGACTCGAACGCGGTCGGCGCGTTCATCTCCGCCGCCCGTCAGCTCGGCGAACAGGCGGTGGCCGCGGCAAAGCAGGTGTCCGACGAGCTGTCCGACGCGCTCGCCCAGCTGTTCCCGGCCGAGGGCGTCGGACGGCTGGAGCACGAGCTGGGCAAGTGGGGCACGGGCGCGTTGCACTGGCTCAACGGCGAGCCGCTCGACGGCCGCAAGCGCCCGCGCACCGTGCCGTCCTGGTTCGGCAACTCCGGCTGGAAGAAGCTCACCGCGGACGGCCTCGAAGGCACGCGCGCGCCGAAGAAGGCGAACACGCCCTTCGGCCAGCCCGAGCCCGAGGGGCTGAAGGACAAGCTCGCCAAGAGCACCGAGATCACCTACGCGAAGACGCAGCACGAGCAGGACGGCCTCGACCCGGAGTACGACGGGAAGATCACTTCCCAAGGCTGGGATGCGAAGGCGTCCGGGCACGCGGAACTCGCGGCGCTGCACGGTGAGCTCCAAGGAAAGCAGGAGTGGGGCGTCGCGGAGGCCAGCGCGAAGGGCACGGCGTTCGCGGGCGGTGAGGTGTCCGGCTCGGCGCAGCTCGGGGCGCATGGGCTCGGCGTGCACGGTGACGTGTTCGTCGGCGGAAAGGTCGAGGGTGAGGTGGCGGCCGACGTCGCCGGTGTCGGCGTCGGGGCGAACGGCACGCTGCAGTACGGCCTCGGCGCGCAGCTCGACGGGCAGGCGGTGTACGACGCCGGGCACATCAAGGTGAACTTCAAGGCTGGGGTCGCGCTCGGCCTCGGTGCGGGCGTCGGCGCGAAGATCGACATCGACCTGCCGAAGCTGGGCCACACCATCACCGAGTACGGCGGCGCGGCCGTCGACGCGGTCGGCTCCACCGCGAGCCAGGCGGCCGACGCCGTCGGCCACGCGTGGAACGACGCCGCCAACTACGTGGGCTCGTGGTGAGCGGCATGGCCCCGGACACGGTTTCGCTCCCGCTGGGCTTCGACGTCCCCGAGGGGTGGACGCCGCTCGAACCGGCGGAGGCGGGCGCGCCGGGGGTGGTGTTCGTCGCCGTGCACCGCGAGCCGGGCGCGGACTTCACCCCGAACATCACACTCGGCGTGCGGCAGCGGCCCGATCCGGCCTCCATGGCCGAAATCGCCGAAGAGGCGGTCGAACGGCTGGGCCGGACCATGGCGCTGCTCGACGTGGCCGGCCGCCAGGAGATCGGCGACGCCACCGCGCCCGGCGTCACGCAGGTGCTGCGGATGCGCACCGGCGAGGGCCAGGACCTGGTGCAGACGCAGGTCCACCTGAGCGTGCCCGGTCCCGACGGGCCGGTGGACCGCGTGGTGCTGGAACTCGTCTTCACCGCCGCGCCCGAGGCCGCGCAGCGGCTCACCCCCGACTTCCGGCAGTTCGTCGCCAGCGTGCGCTTGCGCCGGAAAAACCCCGCAGGAGAAGGAGAACCGTCGTGACCGACCCCTATGCCGTGCCGGACATGGACGAGCTGCTGGCGCAGGTCCGCCGGCAGACCGACGAGGTCCAGCGCATCCAGCGCTCGGTGGAGGCGATGGAGGTCAAAGCGGCCTCGCGGCAGAACGAGGTCAGCGTGGTGCTGCGCGGCGACGGCCGGTTCACCTCGATCGACATCGACCCGCGCGCGATCCGGGAGTACGACGCCCGCAACCTCTCGGAGATCGTGCTGGAGGCCGTGAACGCGGGCCTGCAGAAGCTGGCCGAGGCGAGCAGCGCGAAGTTCGCCCCGGTGATCGAGGCGTCCAGGTCCGTGCAGTGAGCGCGCCCGCCGCGCTGGCCGGCTCGACCCGGCGCGTGACGATCGTGACCCCGCGGGCCCGGGTGGACGTCGCGCTGCCGCAGCAGAGCACGTTCGCGGAGCTGGTGCCGCAGCTGGTGCGGCTGGCCGGCGCGTCCGGCCAGGCCGCGGCCGAGCACCCGGGCTGGGTGCTCTCCCGGCTCGGCGGCGCGCCGCTCGCGCTCGGCCTGACCGTGGCCGCCGCGCAGGTGCGCGACGGCGAAGTGCTGCACCTGACCCCGCGGGAGCGCCCGCGGGGTCCGCTGCTGTTCGACGACGTGGTGGACTCGATCGCCAGCGTCGGGGAGTCCGCTTCGAACGCGTGGGGCCCGAAGATCGCGCGCCGTTCCGGCATCGCCGCGGCCGTGGTGCTGCTGCTCGGCGGCGGGCTGCTGGTGCAGGCCGCCACCTCGGGCAGCGCGCTCGCGCCGATCAGCACCGGGCTGCTCGCGGTGGTACTGCTGCTCGGCGGTGGCGCGCTGAGCCGGGCGTACGGCGACTCGGGCGCGGGCTCGGCCGGCGCGCTGGCCGGCGTCGGCGTGGCGCTGCTCGCCGGGATGTCGATCCTGCCGCCGCACCCGCTGTTCTCGCTCTCGGCCGGCCCCCTGGCCGCGGGGCTGGCCGCGGTGACCGTTTACGGCGTGCTGGCCGCGGTGTCGGTCGCCGACCGGCTGCCGTGGTTCGTCGCGGTGACGGTCTCGGCGGGGTTCGGTGCGATCACCACGGGCGTGGTGCTGCTGGCCGGGGTGAAGCCGGTCGCGGCGGCCGCGGTCGCCGCCGTGGTGGCGACCGCGCTGGCCGCGGTCGCGCCGATGCTCGCGCTGCGCCTCGGCCGGCTGCCGCTGCCCCGGGTGCCGGACGACATGGAGTCGTTCCGCGCCAACGAACAACCGTCGTTCGGCGAGGACATGGTCGGCCGGACCACGCACGCGCAGGCGTTGCTGACCGGGCTGCTGGTGGCGCTCGGCCTGGTGGTGCTGGCGTCGGCGATCACGCTCGCGGCGGCGGGCGGGCCGTGGGAGGCCGGGCTCACCGGGCTGCTGGGCATCGGCTGGGGCCAGCGTTCGCGCTCGTACGCCGGGCGCACGCAACGCCTCGTGCTGGCGGGCTTCGGCGTTGTGATCCTGCTTACGGCCGGCGGCTGGCTGCTCGCGGACGGCAACCGCATGGCCATTTTCGTGGCCGGCCTGGTGTTCGTGCTCGCGGCGATCGTCTGCCTGACCTACGCGACGCGGGTGGCGCGCGGGGTGCGTTCGCCGTACTGGTCCCGGCTCCTGGACGTCTCGGAGTTCTTGGTGCTGCTGTCCTTGGTGCCGTTCGTGGCGATGATCGCCGGGGTGTACCAGGCCGTGCGAGGCTGAGGCGTCCGATTTCGACAGTTCCGGGCAAAGCCGTGGTGTGCTCGCGCAAGATCCACAGCACAAACGGTCGCGATCGGACTGCGCTCCGGGCTGACCGGAACGCTGGTCTGGTAATTTCCGCGACTGGTACTGGATCAGGCAGATGGGCAGGTCGCGCGCGTGAGTAACCCGTTAGTTGCGCCGACGGAGGATTCGACCAAGGCGTATTCGGGCATTTCCCTGGCCGAATCGGCTGCCGGGTTGTCGGATGCGATCAAGTCGGGTGACTGGGCGTCGGTGGCGATGGGTGCGGTCGGCACCGCGCTGGACGCGCTGTCCATGGCGATGGATCCCTTCGGGGCGATCCTCGCGGCGGGCGTGAGCTGGCTGATGGAGCACGTCGGCCCGCTGAAGGAAGCACTGAACGGCCTCACCGGAAACGCGGACGAGATCGCCGCGCAGTCGCAGACCTGGGCGAACGTCGCCAAAGAGCTGGAAAGCGTCGGCCAGGACCTGGACGCCATGGTCAAGGCCGACCTCCAGTCCTGGACCGGCCCCGCGGGCGACGCGTACCGGCAGCGCACGCAGGACACCGTGGCGTTGCTCCAGTCCGCGCAGAAGGGCTGCGAAGGTGCGTCTTCCGGGGTGAAAACCGCCGGCGAGGTCGTCGGCGCCGTCCGCACCCTGGTCCGCGACATCATCTCCGAGCTGGTCGGCCACATGATCAGCTGGGCGTTGCAGGTGCTGTTCACCCTCGGCATCGGCATGGTCTGGGTGGTCCCCCAGGTGGTCGCGGCCGTCGCGAAGACCGCGTCGTCGATCGCGAGCGTGACGACGAAGCTGGTCAAGGCGCTCAAGGCGCTGATCCCGCTGCTGAAGAAGGCCGGGACCCTGTTCGAGGACGCCGGCAAGGCGTTGAAGGGCCTCAAGGGCGGCAAGATCGACGCGCCGCCGAAGGTATCGAAGATCGACAGCACGCCGAAAGCCCCGGAGATCAAGGGCGGCGGTGGCACGCCCAAGAGCGGTGACGAGTCCGTCACCACGTCCGGCGATCATTCCGGGACCGGCGGCGACTCGACCACGACGTCGGGTGATCACCCGGTCCCGAAGCCGAACGAGTCCCACGGCTCCGGCGGGGAAAACCCGCCGGTGCAGCCGAAACCCGAGCCGGGGCCCAGTGAACTGCCGGGTGATAAGCCCAATGGCGCCACCGGGAGCACAACGCCGCCGGGCGACAACCCTCGCGGCACCGCCGTCGGCAAGAACGGCCGCGTCTGCGAAACCGACCCGGTCGACGTCGCCACCGGCGAGATGGTGCTCGACCAGACCGACCTGGTGCTGCCGCTGCGGCTCGAGCTGGCGCTGGAGCGCATGCACGTGTCGTCCTACCGCGCGGGCCGCTGGTTCGGCGCGTCCTGGGCGTCCACAGTGGACCAGCGGCTCGAGGTCGGCCGCGAGGGCATCCGCTACTTCTCGCCCGACGGCATGATCCTGGTGTTTCCGCTGCCCGCGCCCGGCACCTCGGTGCTGCCGGTGGAGGGGCCGCGGCTGTCGCTCACGCGCCGGCTCGACGGCGGCTACGGCCTCGAAGGCCCGGTGCACGGCACCCAGCTGCGGTTCGACCCGGTGCCCGGCGAGCGCGCCGGCGTGCTCCCGCTCGCCACGGTCACCGGGGCCGGGCAGAGCTACCGCATCGAGTACGGCCCCGACGCGAGCCCGTCGCGGATCCGGCACTCCGACGGCTACCAGGTCGAGTTCACCACCGCCCGCGGCCGGATCACCGCGATCTCCGTGGTGGACCCCGACGCGGACGTGCGCGCGGCGGCCACCCGCTACGGCTACGACGCCGACGGCCGGCTCACCCAGGTGGTCAACTCCTCGGGCCGGCCGATGCTGTTCGACTACGACACCCACGGCCGGATCACCGGCTGGCAGGACCGCAACGGCACCTGGTACCGGTATGTCTACGACGCCGCCGGCCGATGCGTGAAGACGGTGGGGGACAAGGGTTTCCGCGACGGCAGCTTCGCCTACGACCGCGAGCGGCTGGTCACCACGTACACCGACTCGCTCGGGCACCGCACCGAGTACCACCTCAACGAGGCCAACCAGGTCGTGCGCGAGGTGGACGCGGCGGGCCACACCCGGGAGTCCGCTTGGGACCGGTACGACCGGCTCCTGGCCCGCACCGACCAGCTCGGGCGCGTCACTTCGTATGAGTACGACGGCGACGGCGCGCTGAGCCGGGTCGTCCGGCCGGACGGCAGCGTCGTGCACGTCCACCTGCGCGAGGGCGCCGTCGCCGCGATCAGCGTGCGCGACGCCGAGCGCACCTGGACGCGGGTGTACGACGAGGCACCGGACCCGTTCAACGGGCAGCTCGGCGTCGCGGCCGGATTCCGGCACCAGGGCGTCGGCAGTAACGCGCCGGCGCCGGACGCGGTCGAAGAAGCGGCGCAGCCGTCGGAGGGCTACGTCCCGGACATGTTCGGCCGTCCCGCGCTGGTTTCGGCGCCCGGTGGGCAGGTTCGCCTGGACTGGACCGTCGAAGGACTGCGCGCGGCCCGCGTCGGCCCGGGCGGCGGCCGTGCACAGTGGACGTACGACGCCGAGGGCAACGACGTCGCACACATGGACGAAACCGGTGCGGTCACCCGGCGCGAGTACGGGCCGTTCGACGTCGTAGTGGCCACTGTGGACGCTGCCGGGGCGCGCACTACTTACACGTACGACACCGAGCTGCGGCTCGCGTCGGTGACCAACCCGGTCGGGCTGACCTGGTACTACCTGCGCGACCACGAGGGCCGCATCACCGAGGAACGCGACTTCGACGGGCGCACGCTGCGTTTCGAGTACGACGCCATGGGCCGGCTTTCCCGTTCGCTGAACGGGCTCGGCGAACTGGTCGAGTACACCTACGACACGCTGGGCAACGTGGTCGGGCGGCGCACCTCGTCCGGGCTCACCACCTACTCGTACGACCCGGTCGGCCGGCTCGTCCGCGCGGCCAACGCCGACGCGGTGATCGAGTACGAGCGCGACGAGCGCGGCCGGGTGATCGCGCAGACCACCAACGGCCGCACCACCACGTTCGCCTACGAGGACGGCCGGGTCCACCGCCGCACTCCGTCCGGTGTGGACAGTGTGTGGTCCTTCGGCGACAAGGGAATCCCCGTCGGGCTCTCCGGCGGCGGCCACGAGGTGCGGTTCGGCCGCGACGCCGGCGGCAACGAGACCGGCCGGACGGTGGACGGGCGGGTGCTGCTCACCCAGGCGTTCGACGCCGAGCAGCGGCTCACCGCGCAGGACACCCCGGTCCGCCAGCGCCGTTACGACTACCGGCCGGACGGGAACCTCGTGCGCACCGCGGACAGCGTCGCCGGCGCGGTGCAGTTCCAGCTCGACGTCACGGGCCGCGTGGTCGACGCGGTCGCGCCCGACCGGCGCGAGGGCTACCGCTACGACGCGGCGGGCAACATCGTCGCCACCGCCGCGGCCGGCGCCAGTGCCGGCTCGCCCGAGACCGGCCCGCGCGGTTACGCGGGCAACACCCTCACCGGCGCGGGCGCCGTCGCGTACCGGCACGACGCCCAGGGCCGGGTCGTCCAGCGGCTGGCCGGCGAGCTGGTCTGGAGCTACCACTGGGACGCCCAGGACCGCATGACCGGCGTGAGGACCCCGGACGGCACGCGCTGGAACTACCGCTACGACCCGATCGGCAGGCGGATCGCCAAGCAGCGCCTCGGCCCCGGCGGCGAGGTCGCCGAGCAGGTCGATTTCGTGTGGGACGGCGGAAAGCTCGTCGAGGAGGCCCATCGCGGGCCCGACGGGACGACCCGCGTGCGCACCTGGGACTACGACCCGGACACCAGCGCGCCGGTGGCACAGCACGAGAACACCGGCGGGATCCGGCTATTCCACACCATCGTCACCGACCCCGTCGGACGGCCGGCCGAACTGCTCGACCCGGCCGGCGGCCTCGGCTGGCAGGGCCGGTCCACGGTGTGGGGCCGCGACCTGCCGGGCAGCGGCGGCGCGACCAGCACCCCGCTGCGCTTCCCCGGCCAGTACCTCGACGCCGAGACCGGTCTGCACTACAACGTCTACCGCTACTACGACCCGGCCACCGGCCGGTACGTGAGCCAGGACCCGCTCGGCCTCGCGCCCGCGCCCAACCCGGTCGCGTACGTGGACAACCCGCTGCGGGTGGCCGACCCGCTGGGCCTGGCCCCGACGAGCTGCTCCGAGGTCGACCTCGGGGACGGCACCCGGCCGGGCGGCTCGCACGACCCGGCCCACGTCGACGACACGGGCAGCACCTCGAACCCGTCGCGCCACGACCCCGGGTCCGATTCGGAGGACATCACCGACCAGGCCGCGCCGCCGCCCGCGCACCAGCCCGCGCAGCCGGACTTCTCGCACAACCCGCCGCACGCGCCCGACTACGTCTACCACGGTTCGGGCGCGCCGCCGGAGGTCGTGTTCAACCAGGGCCTGACCTCCGACGCGATCCGCAACAACCGGCCGCCGATCTACGACATCGACACGCACCAGCACCGGTCGTACGGCTCGGGCAGTGGTTACGTGTCCACCTCGGGCAACTACAACACCGGGGTGCAGTTCGTGCCGATCAAGCCGGGGGCGCAGGTCACCGAGGGCGCCGACTTCTGGGGCAAGGGCGGCACCCAGTACCACGGCCACGACGGCTACGTGTACACGATCAAGGGCGACTCGGGCAGCATGGTCCACCTGCCCTCGCACCCGGGCCGGGTGCAGAACTTCGACGGCCAGGACGAATGGGCCGCGGTCGACCACATCCCGGGCTCGCAGATCGTCGGGGCGAACAAGATCACCGGCAACTACAACGTGCAGCCGTTCGGCGCGCCGGGCGCCCCGCCGACGATCATCCCGGGCAAGAGCGGCATCCAGAGCACCTGGATCCCCAACCCGGGCTTCCAGCCGTGACCGCGGCGAACCAACCCGAAGGATCGGAGACCGTGGTGGAGGGCCCCCAGGACCCGCCGGTGACCCCGGAGATGCGCGAGCGCGCGCGGCAGTCGCCGGACAGCTGGCTGTACGTGGTGGATCCGGCGTACGCCGACACCGGCGACGTCCCGGGCTCGGCGATCGCCGGCGGCTACCGGGTCGACGAGCGCGGCGAGATCGCGGGCGCCTTCGTCCGTAACCCGGACTACCGGCCCAGCCCGCTGGCGTGGGGTTTTCCGGCTCCGGGCAACGAGTTGGAGGCCGCGCTGCAGGCCGCCGTCACCGGCCGCGGGGACGACGCCGCGGTCCGGTCCGCCCTGCTGGCCGCGACGGTCTACACCCCGTCGGCCCCGGACCGCGCCGTCATCCCGGTGCGGCACGACGACGTCGAGGCCGTGCCCGTGTACACCTCGGAGAGCTACCTGCCGGAGCCGCCGCCCGGCCAGTCCTTCCGCCCGGTGCCGGTGCGTGAGCTCGGGGCTTCGCTGGAGGGTCGCTACCTCCTGCTCAACCCGGGCAGCGCCCTGGAAGTGCTGGTGCCGGGCGACAATCTGGCCGGGTAAGGACTCAGGTCCACCAGGTCGCGGGTGCCAGGGTGCTGAAGCCGAGCGAGTCGTACAGCGGCTTGCCCGCCTTCGAGGCGGTCAGCGTGACCGGGAGACCGTCCAAACGGGACAGCATGGCGTTCATCAACGAGCGCCCGACGCCGCGGGAGCGCTGTGACGGCAGCGTGGTCACCCAGTAGACGCCGCCGGCCGTGCCGTCCAGGACGACGAAGCAGGCGCCGGCCGGCTCGCCGTCCCGCTCGGTGAGGTACAGCTCCACGTCGTCCCGCTCCAGCAACGCGGGCGGGAAGACCTCGCCGCGCCGGTACGGCTGGTGCCGTTCCAGCGGAAAGCCGTGCACGACAACGTTTTCCACGGTCGCGAGCAGGTCCGGTGTATCGGCTCGGACCACGTCCTGTGTGTCTACTGTGGACGATGTCGCGGTGCGCGCCATCACCGGCAGCTCCCGCGGCTTGAGGCCAATCGGGGCCAGATCGACGGTGCCGTACGCGTCTTCGACGACGACCTTCGCCGCGTTCTCCGCCAGCTTGGTCAGCTCGGCGACGTCCTCGGCGTCGGGCGTGCCGGTGCGCAGCACGATCCGCATGCCGCTGCGCTCGCTGCCGTGCACGCAGACGAAACCGGGCCGGGTGGTCAGCCGGTGCCCGCGGGTCTGGGCGAGCAGGGTCCAGAACGCGGCCGCGTTGGCCACGGCCACGTCGAGCGGCGGTGCTTGATCGGGAGAGCTGGTCATGGGCTTGACCCTAAGCGGCGGGTGGCTCGCCCAGAAGTGCCAATTCACGCGGTTTCCGGTGGGCCGATCCGGCCGGGCTCAGGTCAACGCGAGCGGCAGCGTCCGGCGCACCGCCGCGCCGTGCGCCCCGTGCAGCGGAACCGCCGAAACCCCTTGCGGCGCGGGCACTTCCTCGCCCGGTCGGGCGCCGACGCGGATGGTCACGTCGGTGCGCTCGCGGCCGCCGGGCGTGCGGCGGAGGGTGGCCGAAGTCGCGGTGAACGCGGCGCCGGGCACCGCCAGCCCGAGCGTCCGGGCGAGGTCGCGGTCCGAGCGGGGCGCGTAACAGGCTTGCGTGACCCCGCCCCAGGACCAGGACTTCCAGCCGTCGCCGTCGCTCTCCTGCGGCTGCTGCGCGGCCTGGACGCCGAGCGCCACCCGCAGCTCCGTGGTCAGCTCGGCGGCTTCGAGCACAGTGGACGGGTAGCCCGCCTCGGCCAGGGCGACCATCAGGCTGAGCGCGGCGCTCGCGGTGCTGCGCAACGCGCCCAGCTGCCCGCCGCCGCGGGCGAGCGCGGCGATCGGCGCGTCCTGCGGGCGGTAGCGCACGGCGAGCCAGCGCACCCGGTAGACCTGGGGACCGCGTGGGACCGTCCAGGTCAGCAGCTGCACGGCGGCGAGCGGGATGTCCGTGCCGTGGAAGGCGGTCCGCAGGATCCGGACCAGCGCCTCGACCGACGGTTCGGCCGCGCCGGGGGTGAGGCGGACGATCGCGCACCAGTCGCCGTCCAGCTCGGCGACGCCGAAGCGGTTGCCGGCGCGGTCCACGTGCTGGCGGACCTGGACGGGCCCGGCGACGCGGTGCAGCGGGTCGGGGCTGTCGCGGCGGCTGTCGTGGCGCCGCAGGCGGTAACCGAGCCAGGTCCAGGCCCACGCGCCGGAGTGGCGGCCGGCGAACCGGATCGACGTCGCCAGCAGCAGCGCCCCGGCCACCGCGGCGACGGTGATCCGGACGGGCTGCGCGACCTCGGACTGGGTGAAGACCAGCAGCACGGCGATCGCCAGGATCTCCCACAGCGCGGCCTGCAACGGGCGGATCGGGAGCAGCCAGGGCAGTGCCGCCGAGCCGGAAGCGTGGGACGGCACAGGATTGGCCGGGGCCGGCGGCCCGGCGCGGTGCATCCCACCGGCGGGCGTGGCCGGACTGGGCCCGGTCGAACCAGGACCGGCTGAACCTGGCCCAGCTGAACCGGGACCGGCTGAGCCAGGCAATGCTGAGACGGACACGGGCTCCCCTTCCCCGGGCACCCACCCTGGCCCGGCCCCGTGACGCTAGCGCTCTGCACACCCGCGTGTGGGCGTAAAAATTACCCTCGTCGCCGGGCCCGCCGGCTCCTAGCCTTCCGCCTGGACCAGGGCGCGCGAACAGGGGGCCGGAACAGCGTGTGGACGCAGCGGGACCAGATCCAGGCGTACCAGTTCCTGCGCCGCAGGCTCGTTTCCGCGCTGGTCGCGGCCGACGCCAACCACCCCACCTCGCCCAGCCGGCGGCTGGTGCTCGGCACCGTGCTGGGGCTGGCCGTGGCGATCCTGGTGACCGCGGTGTTCGGCGTGATCGGGCTGCTCAACCCCTCCGGCGGCAAGGACTGGCTCGCGGGCGGGCAGGTGATCGTCGAGGACGGCACGGGCGCGCGGTTCGTGCTCGGCGCGGACGGCGCCGTGCACCCGGTGCTCAACTACGCCTCCGCCCGGCTGCTCGCGGGCGGCAAGGGCGACGCGACCGTCTCGGTGTCTTCGGCGAACCTCGGCACCGCGCCGCGCGGCACGCAGATCGGCATCCCCGGCGCCCCCGACTCGCTGCCCGCGGCGGCCGCGCTCACCACCGCGCCGTGGAGCAGCTGCAGCCGCACCACGCAGGACGCGCCCGCTTCGGCCGAGCCACTGGTGGCCGTGCTCGTCGGAGCTCCGCAGAACGGCGTCGAGCTGCCGCGTGACTCCGGCGTGATCGTCCGGCTGCCCCGAGGCGACCGCTACCTGGTGGCGGACGGGCGGCGGTACAAGCTCAGCGACGAGGCCGCGGCCGCGCTGCAGTTCGACAGCTACCCCACGATCGCCGTCTCGTCCCGGTGGATCGACACCGTGCCGGCGGGCCGCGACCTCGGCGCGATCCCGGTGCCGGGCGCCGGTGACCCCGGCCCGCGGGTCGGCACCACGGCCACGCGCGTCGGCGAAGTCCTCGCGGTCGTCGACGCGATGGCCGGGCCGGGCGAGGCGAACTCGTACTACCTGGTGCAGAAGAACGGGCTCCAGCCGATCGGCCAGACCGAGGCGAGCCTGCTGGTGACCACTTCCGCCAACGACGCCGCGTACGACGGCCGTCCCGCCCCGGTTCCGACCCGGGCCGCGGACGTCGCCGCGGTCGCGAAGGTGGCCGAGCCGCGCGCAGGGGGCGCGGACCCGGCCGCCTATCCCGACCGGATCCCCGGCAAGGCGCCGATCACCGGCAACTCCGTGGCCCTGTGCGCGCAGGGCGGGCGGGTCTTCGTCTCCGCGGACCTCCCGCTGCCCGCCGGCGGCCGCGCGCTGCCGGTGACCAGCCGCGGTGACGCCCGGGTCGCCGACCAGGTGTTCGTGCCGCCGTCCGGGGGCGCCGTGGTCACCGACGCGGGTTCCGGCACGACCTACCTGGTTACCGACATGGGACGGAAATATCCGGTCGCGAGCGCCCCGGCGCTGGCTTCGCTCGGCTACGGTTCCGTGGCCGGGCAACCGCTTCCGAGCGGGCTACTGGCACTGGTGCCGACGGGCCCCGCACTGGACCCGGCCGCGGCCGGGCAGCCGGTCCCGTCGGGTGGAACGGGGTGAGCGGGTCGGTGCGGATGACTGAAGAACTACCGGGTGAAGCGGGGCCCGGCACGGGCCGGGTCCGGGTGGCCGTCATCGAGGACCACCCGCTGTACCGCCGGTCGGTGGAGCGGGTCCTGGAGGAGTCGCCGGACGTCGAGCTGGGCGCGGTGGTCGACTCGGTCGCCCGCTTCCACGTGCAGAAGCAGCCGGCGGGCAGCGTCGTGCTGCTGGACCTGGGGCTGCCCGGGGTCGCGGGTGCGGCGGCGGTGCTGGAGGTGTGCGAGCTCGGGCACCACGTGCTCGTGGTGTCCGCGCAGGCCGAGTCGGACCAGGTGCTGAGCGCGATCGCGGCCGGGGCCAAGGGTTTCCTGTCCAAGGACGTGGACGTCGACGAGCTGCTGATCGCCATCCGCGCGGTGGCCGAGGGCGGCGCGTACGTCTCCGCCGTGGTCGCCGGGATGATCATCAAGGACAACACCGAGCGCCCGGTGCAGCGGCCGGAAATGGAGCTCTCGCCGCGCGAGGAGCAGGTGCTGCGGCTGGTCGCGGCCGGCGAGCGCGACATCGACATCGCCCGGATCCTCGGCATCGGCGTGCGCACCGTGCGCGGCTACCTCGACCGGATCCGGGACAAGACGGGGGAGCGGCGCCGTCCGGGGCTGGTGAAGGAGGCCATCCGCCGTGGCCTCGTGGGCAGCCCGGGAAGGAAGCCGTGACGTGACGGTCGAAGACGGCCAGGAGCAGCCGCCGCGGATCAACGTCGGCGTGATCGAGGACCACCCGCTCTACCGCGACGCGGTGGCGCGGGTGCTGAACGAGGCGCCGGACATCGAGCTGGGCGCGGTGGCCGACTCCGTCGCGCGCTTCGCGGTGCAGGCGCAGCCGCCCGGCAGCGTCGTGGTGCTGGACCTCAAGCTGCGCGGGGTGCAGGACGCGGCGGCGGTGCTGGAAGTCGGGCAGATGGGGCACAAGGTGCTCGTGGTGTCCGCGCACGCGGAACAGCCGGAGGTGCTCGGCGCGATGCAGGCCGGCGCCAAGGGCTTCCTGTCCAAGGACGTCGACGGCGACGAGCTGCTGCGCGCGATCCGCACCATCGCCGAGGACAACGCGTACGTCTCGCCCACGCTGGCCGGGATGATCATCCAGGACAGCGAAGACCGGCACGCGGGCCCGAAGATCGAGCTGTCCGAACGCGAGCGCCAGGTGCTGCGCCTGGTCGCCTCCGGCGAGCGCGACGTCGACGTGGCCGAGATCCTGAACATCAGCGTCCGCACGGTCCGCTCGTACCTGGACCGCATCCGCGACAAGACGGGGGAGCGGCGCCGCGCGGGGTTCGTCCGGGTGGCCATCCGCGAAGGGCTGCTGCGCTAAAAGCTCGTGAGTGTTTATGCCGGTTCTAACCGTCATAAACACTCACGAGTCCTGACCAGGGGCTGGGCGCGCGTCGGCGCTTTCGGTGAGCCGTCGGGCCAGGGCGTGCACCTGGTCACGCAGGGCTTCCGGCTGCTCGATGACAAACGCGTGGTCCAGCCGCGCGAGCACGCCGGGGATCCAGTCCAATCGTTCGGCCCGCAGCCGGACCCGTACCCAGCCGTCGTCCGGAAGTCCTTGCACCGTGGCGATTCCGGCGGGAAACCGGGCCGAGACTTCCTCCGCTGTTCCTTGGACGCGCAGCGAAACCTCGTGCCGGTAGGGCACCTCGGCGAGCCCGGTCAGCACCCGCTCGCCCGGGTCGAATCCGGTGGGGACCTCGAATTCGCCGGGCAGCACGGTCGCGTTCTCGATCCGGTCCAGCCGGAAAGTGCGCACCTCGCCGCTGTCCGAGTCCGCGCCCGTGACATACCAGCGGCCGGAGTGGGCGACGATCCCGTACGGGTGCAGGGTCCGCTCGCTCCGCCGTCCACCCCAAGCGGTGTAAGCGAAAGCGACGGGACGGCGTGACCGTGCCGCCTCCGCGAGCGTGAGCAGCACGTCCGTCCCGGGGCTGTTCGCGGCGCGGGCCGGGCGGGTGAATTCGGCGGTGGCGAGCAGCGCGTCCAACCGCTGTCCGATCGCCTGGGGCAGCACCCGCCGCACCTTCGCGGTGGCGCTCTCCACTGCGGTCAAGGACGCGGGCACCAGCCCGTCCCGTCGCGCGACGACGAGCCCGAGCAGCACGGCCAGCGCCTCGTCGTCGGTGAGCATCAGCGGCGGCATCCGGAAGCCGGGCGCGAGCCGGTAGCCGCCGTACCGGCCGCGCACCGAGCGGACCGGCACGTCCAGGTCGATCAGGTGCCCGGCGTAGCGCCGGACGGTGCGCTCGTCCACGCCGAGCCGCCCGGCCAGCTCGGCGACGGTGCGCGTGCCGCCGGACTGGAGGATCTCCAGCAACGCCAGCACGCGGGCGGTCGGTCGGGTCATGGCGAAAGTGTGGCACGGATACCGGGCGGATCCTGTCCGGTATCGGTCCTAGCGTGGTCGGCATGACCCAGATTGCGAAATTGACCGGCTTCACCGGTGCCACCGCGCTCGTCACCGGCGCCACGAGCGGCATCGGCCGGGCGGTGGCCGTGGCGCTGGCGACCCGCGGTGCCCAGGTGATCGTCACCGGCCGGGACGCGGCGCGCGGCGAAGCGGTCGTCACCGAGATCCGCGTGTCCGGCGGCAAGGCCGACTTCCTCGCGGGCGACCTCGCGGACGCGGGCGCCGTGCGGGCATTGGCGCGCCAGGCCGCCGAACTCGGGGGCGGGCACGTCGACGTGCTGGTCAACAACGCCGGCGTGTTCGGCGGAGGCCCCACCGCGGACATCACCGCCGAAGAGATCGACGCCGTGTACGCGGTCAACGTCCGGGCGCCGTTCCTCCTGGTCGCCGAACTGGCCCCGGCGATGGCCGCGCGCGGCCGGGGCTCGATCGTCAACGTGCTGACCATGGCCGCCCGGTTCGGGATCGCCGGAATGGCGCTCAACGGCTCGGGCAAGGCGGCGCTGGAACTGCTGACCAAGTCGTGGGCGGCGGAATTCGGTCCCAGCGGCGTCCGCGTCAACGCGGTCAGCCCCGGCCCCACCCGTACTGAGGGCACCGCGCTGTTCGGCGAGGGCCTGGACCAGCTTGCCGCCCTCGCCCCCGCCGGCCGGACGGCGGCACCCGAGGAGATCGCCGCCGCCGTCGCCTACCTCGCGAGCTCGGAGGCGTCCTTCGTGCACGGCGCCATCCTCGACGTCGACGGCGGCCGCAACGCCACGTGAGACCGGTCGTCCCCCTTATCAAAGCCGCCGCCCCGCGGCCGGTCTAAGCAGATTGCGGGTGCAGCGGATGACGCTTTCCCTGCACTGAATGCGGCGGAAGCGTCATCCGCTGCAACCGCAAAGCCGGCCCCGCGCGGCCGCTAGAGCCGCCGGTTCGCCAGCGCGCCCGTGGCCGACCGGGCCTTCACCGCGACGGCCGGGTCGAGGTCGAGCACCACGCTCTCCGGTGCCGCCCCCAGCTGGGCGACCACGCGGCCGAAGCCGTCGGCCACCGTCGACCAGCCGATGCCGGTGGGGGCCTTCGGGTTGACCTCGGTCCCGGTGGCCGCCGGGTCGGCCTGGCCGCAGGCCGCGACCCAGCAGCCGGAGTCGAGCGCGCGGGCGCGGACGAGCACCTCCCACTGGTCGCGCTTGCCCTCGCCCGCGCCCCAGGACGCCGGGACCAGCACCAGGTCCGCGCCGTCGTCCGCGAGCCAGCGGAACAGCTCCGGGAAGCGCAGGTCGTAACAGGTCGCGACGCCGAACACGGTGCCGCCGGCCTCGAACGTCAGCGGCGCGGCGCCCGGTGCGACGGTGTCGGACTCGGCGAAGCCGAACGCGTCGTACAGGTGGATCTTGTCGTAGCCGAGGTGGTGCCCGAGGCCGGTGACCAGCAGCGTGTTGCGCACCCGGCCGTCCTCGGCCGGGGTGAACATGCCCGCGATCACCAGCACCTCGTGCTCGGCCGCGATCGCCGCGACGGCCTGCGCCCACGGGCCGTCGAGCGGCTGCGCGACCGGGGCGAGCGGGCGGCCGAACCGTGCCATCGTCGCCTCCGGGAACACCACCGCCTGCGCGCCGTCCGCCGCGGCGGCCTCGACGCCGGAGCGAACCAGTTTCAGGTTGGCCTCCGGATCGTCGCCCGAAGTGAGCTGGCACAACCCGATCCGCGGCACGGCGGCCTCCTCGTCTTCCCCGACAGCTGGTCACCACCGAGTATCCCTGCCGGAACTGTCGGGGCCACCTCGTACCCTGGTGACCATGTTGAACCGCACCGACCTGCGAGGGCAGGTCCCGACCGCCGCCGAACTGCGTGCCGCGCTGCCACGCGCCGAATACGACGTGGACGCGGCGCTGCATCACGTGCGGCCGGTGGTCGAGGCGGTGCGCGACCGCGGGGTGGCGGCCGTCCTCGAGTACACCGAGCAGTTCGACAAGGTCCGGCCGGCCACCGTGCGCGTGCCGGCCGCCGAGCTGGCCAAGGCGCTCGAGGAGCTCGACCCCGAGGTGCGCGCCGCGCTCGAGGAGTCGATCAAGCGCGCCCGCAAGGTGCACTCCGACCAGCGCCGCCACGACGTGACCACGAAGGTCGTCGAGGGCGGCACGGTCACCGAGCGCTGGGTGCCGGTCGACCGCGTCGGGCTGTACGCGCCGGGCGGGCTGGCCGTGTACCCGTCCACAGTGGTGATGAACGTGGTCCCGGCGCAGCTCGCGGGCGTCCGCTCGCTGGTGCTGTGCTCGCCCCCGCAGGCGGCCTTCGGCGGCCTGCCGCACCCGACCATCCTGGCCGCCGCCGCGCTGCTGGGCGTCGACGAGGTGTGGGCCGTGGGCGGCGCGCAGGCCGTCGCGCTGGTCGCGTACGGCGGCACGGACACCGATGGCGCGGAGCTCGCGCCGGTCGACATCGTCACCGGGCCAGGCAACATCTACCTGACCGCGGCGAAGCGCATCGTCCGCGGCGTGATCGGCATCGACTCCGAGGCCGGGCCGACCGAGATCGCCATCCTCGCGGACGAGACGGCCGACCCGGTGCACGTCGCGGCCGACCTGATCAGCCAGGCGGAGCACGACCCGCTGGCGGCCAGCGTGCTCGTCACCACGTCGGAGGAGCTGGCCGACGCCGTCGAAAAGGAGCTGGCCGGCCGCGTCGCCGCCACCAAGCACGCCGAGCGTGTGGGGGAGGCGCTGGGCGGCCGGCAGTCCGGCGTCATCCTGGTGTCCACTGTGGACGACGGGTTGCGGGTGGTCGACGCATACGCGGCCGAGCACCTGGAGATCCAGACGGCGAACGCGCGGGAGGTCGCCGCGCGGGTACGCAATGCCGGAGCGGTGTTCGTCGGGGCGTACGCGCCGGTTTCGCTCGGCGACTACTGCGCCGGCTCCAACCACGTGCTGCCCACCGGCGGGTTCGCCCGGCACTCTTCGGGGCTGTCCGTGCAGAGCTTCCTCAAGGGCATCCACGTCGTGGACTACACGGAGGACGCCCTGCGCGAGGTGGCCGGCCGCGTGGTCGCGCTGGCCAACGCCGAAGACCTGCCCGCGCACGGTGAAGCCGTCACCGCCCGGTTCGAGGGGGAGGCCCGATGACCGACGACACTGACACGACCGACATGACCGAAGCGATCCCGGGGGCCGACGTCACGCTCGACGCCTTGCCGCTGCGGGAAGACTTGCGTGGCAAGAGCCCGTACGGCGCGCCGCAGCTCGATGTGCCCGTCCGGCTCAACACCAACGAAAACCCGTACCCGCCGCCGGACGAGCTGGTGGCCGACGTCGCCGAGGCCGTGCGCGCCGAGGCCGCCTCGCTGCACCGCTACCCGGACCGCGACGCGGTGGCGCTGCGCACGGACCTGGCCGACTACCTCACCGTGTCCACGCGCGTGGTGCTGGGCGAGGCGAACGTCTGGGCGGCCAACGGGTCCAACGAGATCCTGCAGCAGATCCTGCAGGCGTTCGGCGGGCCCGGCCGCAGCGCGCTCGGCTTCGAGCCGTCGTACTCGATGCACCCGATCATCGCGTCGGGCACCCGGACCGAGTGGGTGCCGGTGCCGCGCCGGCCCGATTTCTCGATGGACACGGCGCGGGCGGCCGATCTGGTCCGCGAGCGGCGGCCGGACATCGTGTTCGTGACCAGCCCGAACAACCCGACCGGCGGCTCGATCCCGCTGACCGAGCTGCGCGCGGTGCTGGACGCGGCGCCGGGCATCGTCGTGGTGGACGAGGCGTACGCGGAGTTCTCCTCGCAGCCCAGCGCGGTCGAGCTGATCGCGCAGTACCCGGCGAAGCTGATCGTCTCGCGCACGATGAGCAAGGCCTTCGCCTTCGCCGGCGGCCGCCTCGGCTACCTCGCGGCCGCGCCGGCGATCGTCGACGCGCTGCAGCTCGTACGGCTGCCGTACCACCTGTCGAAGCTCACGCAGGCGGCCGCGCGCGCCGCCCTGCGTCACGCCGATGCCACGCTGGCCACCGTGCACAAACTGGCGGCGGAGCGCGACCGCGTGGTGGAGTCGTTGCTGGGACTCGGTTTCACGCCGGTGCCGAGCGACGCCAACTTCGTCCTCTTCGGGCAGTTCGCGGACGCCCCGGCGAGCTGGCAGTCCTATGTGGACCTCGGCGTGCTGATCCGGGACGTCGGCATCGAAGGCCACCTGCGGGTCACCATCGGCACCCCGGAAGAAAACGACGCCTTCCTCGAGGCCAGTAAGGAAGTACCACGATGAGCGAGCCTGCGAGCGAATCATTCAACACTGCGCCTTCGGCCAAGGCCGCGCCGAGCTTCAGCGAGGCGGGCGCATGAGCCGAGTAGGCAAGGTGGAGCGGACCACCAAGGAGTCGTCCATCCTGGTCCAGCTGGACCTCGACGGCACGGGCCAGGTCGAGATCGCCACCGGCGTGCCGTTCTACGACCACATGCTCACCGCGTTCGGCGTGCACGGCTCGCTGGACCTCAAGGTGGAAGCGGCCGGCGACGTCCACATCGACGCCCACCACACCGTCGAGGACACCGCGATCGTGCTCGGCCAGGCGATCCGCCAGGCGCTGGGCGACAAGAGCGGCATCCGCCGGTTCGGCGACGCCTGGATCCCGATGGACGAGACGCTGGCCCACGCCGCGATCGACGTCTCGGGCCGCCCGTACTGCGTGCACGTGGGCGAGCCGGAGCAGTTCAACACCTTCACCATCGGCGGCAATTACCCGTTTGTGCTGACCCGGCACGTGTTCGACTCGCTGTCGTTCCACGCGCAGCTGGCTTTGCACGTGCGCGTGATCCACGGCCGCGATCCGCACCACATCGCGGAGGCGCAGTACAAGGCCGTCGCCAGGGCCCTGCGCGCGGCCACGGAGCCGGACCCGCGCGCGGGCGGCATCCCGTCGACCAAGGGCGTGCTCTAGACGCCGAACACCGCGCGCGGCGCCGCGTACGCCACCGGGCCGGGGAAGTGCTCCGCGGCCCGGGTCACGGCGTCGCGCGCGGTGATGGTGTGGCCCACGTGCGTGAGCAGCAGCCGCGCCGCCCCGGTGGCCGCGCGGCCCGCCTCGGCGGGGGTGAGGTGCACAGTGGACGGCTCGTCGCTGTCGGCCTCGCACAGGAACAGGTCCGCGCCGTCGGCCAGCTTCGCCAGCGCGTCGCACGGTCCGGTGTCGCCGGAGTAGGCCAGCGTCCGGGTGCCGTCGGTCGCGCGGAGGCCGAACGCGGGAAAGCCGTGGGCGACGGCCACCGACGTCAGCTCGAGGTCGCCGACCCGCGCGCGATGGCCGTCATGCAGCTCGTGCACGGCGAAGGCCTGCTCGATCGGCGCGCGCCCGGTGTTGCTGAGGAACGCCGAAAGCCGGGCGGCCGTGCCCGGCGGGCCGTAGAGCGGGATCGGCTTGCGCGGCGGCAGGTCCGCGAACAGCAGCGCGTACACGGCCGGCAGCAGGTCGGCGACGTGGTCGGCGTGCAGGTGCGAGACCCAGACCGCGTCCAGCTCGTCGGGCGCGGTGTGCTCCTGCAGCGCGGCGAGCGTGCCGGGGCCGGCGTCGAGCCAGATCTTCGTGGCCCCGTGCCGGATCAGGTAGCCGGAGCAGGGATTGTCCGGGCGGGGGTACGGGGTCGCGCTGCCCAGTACCGTCACGGTGAAGGCCATGTGGCACGCTGACCTTCGTGAGCAAAGAGGTCATCGCCGTCCTGCTGCTGGCCCTCGGCGGCTTCCTGATCGGCGGCGTCTACTCGACGTGGAAGACGGCGAAGTTCATCGCCATCGCGTTGGGCGTGGCCGCGGTCCTGTCCGTCGGTGGCGCCATCGCCTGGCTGGCCGGCTGACTTTCCCCCAATGTCCGTCAAGGCCTCCTTACCCGCGCCGGACGCGGGTAAGGAGGCCTTGACGGCATCCGGGCGGGCCCTCTCAGGCGTTGGTGAGCTGGTGGTCGTCGGGCGTGTCGAGCTTCTTGGTCAGGCCCTCGCCCTCCACGTCGACGTTCGGCAGGATCCGGTCGAGCCACCGCGGCAGCCACCAGGCGCCCCGGCCGAGCAGCGACATCACCGCGGGCACGATCGTCATCCGGACCACGAAGGCGTCGACCAGCACCCCGAAGGCGAGCGCGAACCCGATCGACTGGATCAGCGTCGACTCGGCCAGCACGAAGCCGGCGAACACGCTGATCATGATCAGCGCCGCCGCCACGACCACCCGCGCGCCGTGCCGGAAGCCGGTGACCATGGCCTCCTGCGGGTCGGCGCCGTGCACGTGCTCCTCGCGCATCCGCGTCACCAGGAACACCTGGTAGTCCATCGCGAGTCCGAACAGGACGCCGATCAGCAGGATCGGCAGCATGCTCATGATCGGCCCGGTCGAGGCGACGCCGAGCAGGTCCTTCAGCCAGCCCCACTGGAACACCGCGACCACCGCGCCGAACGTCGCCGCCACGGAGCCGAGGAAGCCGAGCGTCGCCTTCAGCGGCACCACGACCGAGCGGAACACCAGCATCAGCAGGATGAACGCGAGCCCGACGATCAGCGCGAGGTAGGGCAGCATCGCGTCGGAGAGCTTCTGCGAGACGTCGATGTTCGCGGCGGTCTGGCCGGTGACGGCGAGGCTCGCGCCGGTCGTCTCGTGCAGCGGCCCGGACTGCGCCCGGATCGCCGCGACCAGGTCCTCGGTCTGCTTGCTGCTCGGCCCGCTCTTCGGGATCACGCTCAGCAGCGCGGTGTCCCCGGAGGCGTTCACGTTCGGCGGCGTCACGGCGGCGACGTCCGGCAGGGTGCTGATCCCGGCGACGGCCTGCTTGAGCGCCTCGGGGCTGTGGTTCGCGCCGGTGTCGATCACCACCAGCAGCGGGCCGTTCGCGCCCTCGCCGAAGCCCTTGCTGACCAGCTCGTAGGCCTTGTGCTGCGTCGATTCCGGCGCGGCGGAGCTGTCGTTCGGCAGGCCCAGCTGCATGCCCAGCGCGGGCAGCGCGACGACCACGAGGCCGGCCAGCGACGCGAGCAGCACGGGCACGCGGTGCCGGGCGACGAACCGGGCCCAGCGCTCGCCGTGGGTCTGTGTGGAAGGCTTGCGGCGCAAGCGAATCCGGTTGCCGAGCAGACGTGAGCCGGCGAAGCCGAGCACCGCGGGCAGCAGCGTCAACGCGATCAGCACGGCCACCGCGACGGTCACCGCCGCGGCAATGCCCATCTGGCCCAGGAACGGGATGCCGACCACGGTCAGCCCGGCCAGCGCGATGATCACGGTGAGCCCGGCGAACACCACCGCGGACCCGGCGGTGCCGGCCGCGCGTCCGGCCGCCTCCTCGGGTTCTCGGCCGAGGCTCAGCTCGTGCCGGTAGCGCGAGACGATGAAGAGCGCGTAGTCGATGCCCACGGCGAGGCCGATCATCAGCGCGAGGATCGGGGTGTTGGAGTTCAGCTCCAGGAAGCCGGAGGCGAGCGTGATGCCCGCGAAGCCGATGCCGACGCCGATCAGCGCGGTGAGCAGCGGAATGCCCGCGGCCAGCAGTGACCCGAACGTGATGATCAGGACGACGGCCGCCACGGCGACGCCGAGGCCTTCGGTCGCGCCGGTCGCGGGCATGGCCTGCGCCGCGTCGCCGCCGAACTCGACCTCGTAACCGCTCTGCTTGACGCTGTTGCCGCTGTCGAGCAGCGCCTGGCGGTCACTGTCGGTCAGCTCGAAGCCCTTGACGGTGTAGCTCGCCTGGGCGAGCGCGACCTGGCCGTCGGGCGAGACGGACTTGGCCTGGAACGGGTCGACCACGGACGCGACCTTCGGCGCGGCCTTGAGGTGCGAGACCACGGACTCGACGGCGGCCCGGCCCGCCGGGTCGGTGACGGTGTGGCCCGGCGGCGCGGCGATCACCACCCGCGCAGTCGCGCCACCCGCCGAGGCCTGCGGAAACTTCTCCGCCAGCCGGTCGATGGCCTGCTGGGACTCCGTGCCCGGGATCGTCACCGAGTCGGACAGCTGGCCGGACAGGGTCAGCGCGCCGACGCCGAGCGCCACGAGCACGGCCGCCCACACGGCCGTGACGAGGGCTCGCCGCCGGAACGACAACCGGCCGAGCCGGTAGAGGAAAGTCGCCACGGGTGTTGTCTCCGTTTCGCCCGAATAGGGCCTTCGTCACTCGTACTAGTGAGTTCGAAGCTAGCCGATCGGCAAGGGCTCTGCCAAGCCGATCGGCTAGTGTGTGACTAGCCGCACGGCAAGCGGTTTGCTAGCCGATCGGCAGGGAAACCGGTTTGCCGATCGGCAGGGCCGTGACGTAGGCTCCCTCCGCTTTGACGAGGAGGAACGATGACGACCGCCGTCCCGGCCGAAGACACGCGCACCCGGCTGCTGGGCACCGCGCTGAGGCTGTTCGCCGAGCACGGCGTGGAGGGCACGTCGCTGCAGATGATCGCCGACGCGCTGGGCGTCACCAAGGCGGCGGTGTACTACCACTTCAAGACCAAGGCCGAGATCACCGAGGCGGTGGCCGAGCCCGGTATCCGCGAGCTGGACGTGCTGGTGGTCGAGGCCGCGAAGCAGCGCCGCCGCGGCGCCCAGATCGATCAGCTGCTCGACGGTTTCGTGGACCTGGTGGTGCGCCACCGCGTGCTGGTCGCGCTGTTCTCCAGCGACCCGGGCATCAACCGCGCGATCGAGAAGTCGGCCCACGGCATGGAGGGCTTCGGCAACGCCCTGATCGCCATCCTGGCCGGCCCGGACCCGGACGTCTCGGCCCGCGTGACCGCCATGGTCGCCCTCACCGGAATCGCCCTGGCCGGCGGCGCCCCCGACCTGGCCGAACTCGACGACGAAACGCTGCGCCGCGAACTGGTCGACGTGGGCCGCCGCCTGATGGGCCGCCCGCGGCGCCACTGAGCTGCCGCAGTTTCAGGCCGCCGCGGTTTCAGCCAGCCGTGGTCAAGAACTCCGGCGGCACCGAAGCGGTAAGCCAGACTCCGTTGGCGCTTACCTGAAACTCGTGCCCCGCCGCGGCCATGGCGGCGGCGTCCACCCGCAGTACCAGCGGTTTCCCATGGCGAGTGCCCACCGCGACCGCCGTGTCCACAGTGGCGGACAGGTGCACGGCGTGGCGCCGCATCGGGCGGAGACCCTCCGCGAAGATCGCCGCGGCGAAGCGGGTCGCGGTGCCGTGATAGAGGACCGCCGGTGGGGTGGTCGCCGTCAGTTCGAGGTCCACCGCCACGCTGTGGCCCTGGCTGGCTCGGATGCGCGTGCCGGTGTCGTCGAAGGCGAAGCGGCGTTTCGCGTTGTGCGTGACCACTTCCGCCAGCTCGGCCCGGGTCACCGGCGCGCCGTGCCGGGCCAGGCAGGCGAGCAGGGTGTCCACCTCGGCCCACCCGGCCGGGTCCAGGGTCAGGCCGATCGCGGCCGGATCGTGGCGCAGGTGGCGGGAAAGCCGCTTCGAGATGCGGGTTCGTTGTTCTTCTTTCATTTCCCGTCCAGTGAAGCAGTCCGCGCAAGCGAAAATCAGATGCCGCCCTCCGCGACCGGCCGGAGTTTGCTCGCGCCGGGGCCGAAGCGGGCCAGTTCGTCGTCCGCGTTGTACAGGCCGCAGCTGCGTAGCGACAGGCAGCCGCAGCCGACGCAGCCCGTCAGGCGGTCTCGGAGGCGTTGCAGGGCGTCGATGCGGGCGTCCAGTTCGTACTGCCACTCGCGGGACAGGCGGGCCCAATCGGCCTTCGTCGGCGCGTGGTCGTCGGGCAGGGTGGACAGGGCTTCGCTGATGTCCTCCAGGGAGAGGCCAACGCGTTGCGCGGCGCGCACGAACGCGATCCGCCGCAGCACCGAGCGCGGGTAGCGGCGCTGGTTGCCCGCCGACCGCTCCGAGCTGATCAGCCCCTTCTCCTCGTAGAACCGCAGTGCCGTGTGCGGGACCCCGCTGCGTTCGGCCACCTGCCCGATGCTCAGATGCTCGGCCAACCTCGTCATTGGTCCAGGTTAGCCCTTGACCTAGAGAATGGTCGAGGTTGCATCGTGGGAACATGACCACAACCGCTGTTTCGCCCGGTTACGCCGATTTGCCGCGGCTGATCGCGCTGATGACCGGGGACGACAAGCACACCGCCGCCGCACAGTCCACAGTAGACGTCCTGTGGGTGCTGTACGACCGCGTGCTGGACCTGACGCCCGCGACCTTCCGCGAGCCCGGCCGCGACCGGTTCCTGCTCTCCAAGGGACACGGCCCGATGGCGTACTACGCCGTGCTCACCGCCAAGGGCTTCCTGGACGAGGCGGAGCTGGCGGACTGGTCTTCGGTCCGCTCCCGGCTGGGCCACCACCCCGACCGGCGGCGGGTGCCCGGCGTCGAGATCTCCAGCGGCTCGCTCGGGCACGGGCTGCCGATCGCCGTCGGCACCGCGCTCGGCGTGCGCGCCCGCGGGTACGCCGGGCGCGTGGTGACGCTGGTCGGCGACGCCGAGTTCGACGAGGGCTCCAACATCGAGGCCGTCGTGCTGGCCGGGCGCCTCGGGCTGGAGCAGCTCACCGCCGTTGTCGTGGACAACCAGTCGTCGTCGCACGGCTGGCCCGGCGGCATCGCCCGGCGCTTCGAGGTGGAGGGCTGGGAGACGCGCACCGTCTCCGGCCGTGACCACGAAGCGCTGTACGAGGCGTTCACCACCGCTCACCCGGGCCGGCCGCTCGCCGTGGTCGCCGTCGTGGAACCGAAGGGCTGAAAGACATGCCGAACATGCGTGAGACGTTCCTGAGCACGGCCGAGCGGATCGTGGACACCGATCCGGACGTCGCCGTGGTGCTCGCCGACATCTCCACCGCCCAGCTGGCCGGCGCGGCGCGGCGGCACCCGGACCGGGTGCTGAACGTCGGGATCCGTGAGCAGCTGCTGGTCAGCACCGGCGCGGGCCTCGCGCTCGCCGGGCTGCGGCCGATCGTGCACACCTTCTCCGCGTTCCTGGTGGAGCGGGCGTTCGAGCAGATCAAGCTCGACCTCTCGCACCAGGACGCCGGCGCGGTGCTCGTCTCGTACGGCGCCTCCTACGACATGCCCGCGGAAGGCCGCACGCACCAGTCACCGGGCGACGTCGCACTGATGGATTCCTTGCCCGGCTGGACGATCCACGTGCCGGGCCACCCGGACGAGGCCCGCCGCCTGCTGCTCGACTCCGTGCCGGGCGACGGCCGGGTGTACCTCCGGCTTTCCGCGCAGGAGAACGCTTCGCCGTACTTCGGCGTCGGATTCCAGCCGCTGCGCCAGGGTTCGCGCGGGGTGGTCATCGCGGTCGGCCCGATGCTCGACCGCGTTCTCGCGGCGACCGAGGGCCTGGACGTCACGGTGCTCTACACCGCCACCATCCGCCCGTTCGACGCCGCGGGCCTGCGCGCCGCGGTCGCGGAGGTGGCGGACGTCGTTCTCGTCGAGCCGTACCTGGCGGGCACGTCGGCCCATTGCGTCGCTGAAGCGCTCGTTGATGTGCCGCACCGGTTGCTCTGCCTCGGCGTCCGCCGTGACACCGAGGTCCGCTGTTACGGCGAGCTCGCTGACCACGATCTGGCTCATGGCCTGGACGAGGGTTCGATCGCCTTGTCCCTCAAGGATTTCCTGCGGTCGTGACGCGCCTCAGCGGAATGCGGCGATCCCGGTCACCGCCTGGCCGAGCGAGAGTGCGTGCATCTCCTCGGTGCCCTCGTAGGTCAGCACCGTTTCGAGGTTCACCATGTGCCGCATCACCGGGTACTCCAGCGAAATCCCGTTCGCGCCGAGCATCGAGCGGGCGGTGCGGGCCACGTCGAGCGCGGAGCGCACGTTCGCCATCTTGCCGAAGCTCACCTGGCTGTGGTCCAGCGTGCCGGCGTCCTTCAGGCGGCCGATCTGCAGCGCGACGAGCCCGGCGCGGTTGACCTCCACGAGCAGGTCCGCGAGCTTGCGCTGGGTCAGCTGGAACGAGGCCAGCGGCTTGCCGAACTGCTCGCGCGCCAGCGTGTACTCCAGCGCCGCCCGGTAACACGCGCGCGCCGCGCCGACCACGCCGAACAGGATTCCGTACCGCGCCTCGTTGAGACACGAGAGCGGCCCGCGCAGGCCGCGGACTTCGGGGAATGCGGCCGATTCCGGCAGCCGCACGCCGTCGAGCACCAGCTCCGCGGTCAGTGACGCGCGCAGGGAAAGCTTGTGCTTCACCTCGTTCGCGGTGAAGCCCGGGGTGGACGTCGGCACCACGAACCCGCGGACGCCCTCGTCGGTCTGCGCCCAGACCACCGCGACGTCGGCCACGGTTCCGTTGGTGATCCACATCTTCGTGCCGGTCAGCACCCAGTCGGAGCCGTCGCGCACGGCGCGGGTGCGCATGCTGCCGGGGTCGCTGCCCGCGTCCGGCTCGGTCAGGCCGAAACAGCCCAGCGCGTCACCGGCCGCCATCCGCGGCAGCCACCCCTCGCGGTGCTCCTCGCTGCCCCAGCGGTGGATCGCGAACATCGCGAGCGAGCCCTGCACCGAGACGAAGCTGCGCAGCCCCGAGTCGACGGCCTCCAGCTCGCGGCAGGCGATGCCGTACGCGATCGCGCTCGTGCCGGCGCAGCCGTAACCCTCGAGGTGCATGCCCAGCAGCCCCAGGTCGCCGAAGCCCTTCGCGAGTTCGCGCGCGGGCAGCGAGCCGGATTCGTACCAGTCGGCGACGTGGTCGAGCAGATGGTCGCGCGCGTAGGCGCGGACGGCGTCCCGGATAGCCCGGTCCTCCTCGGCGAGTCCGGCGTCGAGGTCGAGGAAATCGTGCGGATCCGGGGTGCTGCTCATCGGAATTCTCCTACGGGCTCGCGGCGATGCGGTCCCCGCAGGAAATCACAAACGGCCCTCGTACCAGTGCGTGGTGTTGGTCACGTGCGGCTGGCCGGACTCGCGGCGGTACCGGGCGTCGATGTCCTCCCGCGAGGTCTGCGGCGGGATCCGCGGTGCCGCGAACCGGGGGAACGGCACGCTGTTGATGTCGTCTCGCCACGCCTGCAGCATGTCGCACAGGAGGTCTGACTCGGACATTTCGCCCTCTTCACGGGTCCTGGGGCGCCGGCGGCGCCTCACGCGAACGAGTGACTACCCGTTCGGCGGCACGGCCAAACGGGGGTTCGTGCAAAAATCCGCGGGCCGCCGCCAAGGTCCCGTTCGCGAAGGAGCGAACCATGCGTCATTCGACGACGGCGGCGAAAGTGCTCGCCTTGTCCACCGCGGCCCTGCTGGGCTGCACCGGCCTCGCGTCCGCGAGCCCGGCCGGCTCGCTCGGCGGCTGGCATCAGACCGGCAAGACCAGCGTCGCGAATTCGATCAGCGGTGAAGGCATCACGACACTGCGAAGGCCCGGGCAGGCGCCGGAAACGGTGTATCGCAGCGGGACGACCATCCCGCAGCCGCTGAAGGACGAGGGCTGGGGCCACGTCGGCGACCCGGACTCGCAGCGCGGCTACGTGTTCGACGTCTACCAGAACACCGTCGCGAACCCGCCGGTGAACAAGATGTACCTGGTCACCGCGCCTTCGGGGGAGACCACGGAGTTCGTGCACCCGCTGCAGGCCGACGAGCCGCCGGTCAACGCGAACGCCTACACCGCGGTCAGCCCGGACGGCCAATGGCTGGTCTCCGGCGCCCTCGGCGACGCGACCGAGATGTACGTCTCGCCGGCGCCATTCCTCAACCCGCGTGCCCCGCGCACGGCGGGCGACCTGCCGCTGGCCGCGCGGATCCACCTCGACCACACCATCCGCTCCGCGCAGGGCTGCGACTTCGTGTCGCCGACCCGGCTGCTGTGCGCCACTTCGGACTCGAACAACGACCTCTACCCGACCAGCTACCAGCTGCTCCAGGTCGACCTGCCGCGGCCGCTGGCCGGGCGCGACACCCGCGCGCACGTCAAGGAACTCGGCCAGCTTCCGCTGGTCAGCACCTGCGCCGGCGCGTTCACGCCCGAGGGCGTCGACTACGACGCGCCCACCGGGACCCTGCGGGTGGAGGTCGTGCCGCCGAGCCCGTGCAACACGGTGACGGACGTCTACTCGTTCCAGCGCGGCTGAAGGACTCGTGAGTGTTCATGACGGTTCTAACCGGCATGAACACTCACGAGCCCCCGGGCTAGGCTGGCCCGGTGCCTCGTGTGGTGATCCTCGACTACGGTTCCGGCAACCTCCGCTCCGCCGAACGCGCCGTCGCGCGCGCGGGCGCCGAGGTCGAGGTGACCGCCGACCCGCATGCCGCGGTCGAGGCCGACGGGCTGGTCGTCCCGGGGGTGGGCGCGTTCTCCGCGTGCATGGCGGGGCTGCTCGGCGTGTCCGGGCACCGGATCATCGGCAAGCGGCTCGCGGGCGGGCGCCCGGTGCTGGGCATCTGCGTCGGCATGCAGATCCTGTTCACCCGCGGCGTCGAGCACGGCGAGGAGACCGAGGGCACGGGGGAGTGGCCCGGCACGGTCGAGCGGCTCCACGCCGACGTGCTGCCGCACATGGGCTGGAACACCGTGCGGGCGCCGTCCAGCTCGCTGCTGTTCTCCGGGATCGACCCGGACGAGCGGTTCTACTTCGTGCACTCGTACGCCGCGCGCCGGTGGGAGCTGGACTCCGGGCTGGCCGGCCGCCAGCCCGAGGTGACCTGGGCGAACCACGGCGAGGACTTCGTCGCGGCGGTGGAGAACGGCCCGCTGTGGGCCACGCAGTTCCACCCCGAGAAGTCCGGCGACGCGGGCGCGCACCTGCTGCGCAACTGGCTCGGCACGCTGTAACCCCGCCTCTGCTGGGTGGTGAGCACGGCCTTTAGGCTGTCCGCGTGACTTTCACGCTCCTTCCCGCAGTTGATGTGGCCGATGGCCAGGCGGTCCGACTCGTCCAGGGCGAGGCCGGCACCGAGACCTCCTACGGCAGCCCGCTCGAGGCGGCGCTCGCCTGGCAGCGCGACGGCGCCGAGTGGATCCACCTGGTGGACCTCGACGCCGCGTTCGGCAAGGGCAGCAACCGCGAGCTGCTGGCCGAGGTCGTCGGCCGGCTCGACGTGTTGGTGGAGCTCTCGGGCGGCATCCGCGACGACGCCTCGCTGGAGGCCGCCCTGGCCACCGGCGCCCGCCGGGTGAACCTCGGCACCGCCGCCCTGGAGGACCCGGACTGGACGGCGAAGGTGGTCGCCTCCCACGGCGACCGCGTCGCGATCGGCCTGGACGTGCGCATCACCGGGGCCGGCCACCGCCTCTCGGCCCGCGGCTGGACCTCCGACGGCGGCGACCTGTGGGAGGTCCTGGACCGCCTGGACCGCGACGGCGCCACCCGCTACGTGGTCACCGACGTCAGCAAGGACGGCACCCTGCGCGGCCCGAACCTCGAGCTGCTGCGTGAGGTCTGCGCCCGCACCGACGCCCCCGTGATCGCCTCCGGCGGAGTGTCCAGTGTGGACGACCTGCGGGCGTTGGCCGCGCTGGCCGGTGACGGGGTCGAGGGGTCGATCGTCGGCAAGGCGCTGTACGCCGGGGCGTTCACGCTGCCTGAGGCGCTGGCCGCCGTTCGCTGAAGCTGGTGCTGCTCGTGAGTGGTTATGACGGTTCTAACCGGCATAACCACTCACGAGCCCGGCGCTGAACCGTCGTGGCTCAGGACTCCGGCTCGTCCAACGTGATCGCGATGCCGATGGTCCGCTGTGGCCCGCCGCGCAGACGGCTGAAGAACATCATCACCTGGCCGACCACTCCGTACCCGCGGGCGATGGCGCGGCGGACGCGCTCGCTGCCCTCGTTGTCGAGGAGACGGGCGGTGCCGGTGGCCGTGGCGCCGTGGGTCTTCTTGCCGCGCACGTCGCAGGCCTGCACCTCGACGCGGCCGCTGTTGCGGATGCGCTTGACCTTGCCGGTGTCGCGTTCGGACCAGATCACCAGGTCGTCGCCGTCGCGGGCGGCCCAGACGGGGGACGGCACGGCGCGGCCGTCGCGGCGGAAAGTGGTCAGCACGACGTACTTCTCCGCCGACAGGCGCTCCAGCTCCGAGGACATGTGTCCACAGTAGCCGGGTTCAGTCCGTGCCGAGCCACTCGTAGTCCGGCGCCGGGTCGAGGACCACGGCGTTCGCGACGGCCACCAGCTCGTCCCGCGGCTGGCGGCCCGAGACCGTGAGCCAATGGCCGGACGGCAGCTGCACGGCGACCATGCCCTCCAGCGGCCCGGCCGGGGCGCGGTAGGCGCCGGTGCCGCCGCGGACGGGAACCGGCGTCGTGCCACCGAGTCCGGGCGAGCCCGCGCCGGCCGTCACGTGCAGGGCGGCGACGCGCGGGGCGGTGTCGGCGCTCGCGTCCAATGCGGTGCTGCCGTCGCCGGGGGAGCCGCCCTGGACGGTCGTCGAGAACTCCCGCAAGCCGCCGGGCAACGGGCCGAAGCGGGCCTCGCCGCGCACGCGGGCCGGATCGTCGGTGGTCACCGACTCGGCGACGTCCTGGGCGACGGTCCGCGCATCCGGCACGGCTTCGACGGCCACGGTCAGCACGTGCCGGTCGTCGGCCATCCAGGTCAGCAGTGCGGCGGTGCCGGTGTCGCCGGTGACCATGCCGACGCGGCCGCCGACCACCACCTGGTCCTTCAGCGCGGCGATGCGCAGCGCGGTCTGCGACCAGTCCGGGTCCGCCGTGGAGTATGCCGAAAGCGTGATCCGGCCCGGCCCCGCGAGCCAGCGCCGCACCTGCGGCGTGATGCCCGGCCCGGATGAGCGGTACTGCTCGGTGAATCCGTCCGGCAGCCAGCCCGGGGTGAACGACACGATCGGGCGGCCCGCGGCGGCGGTGACCTGCTCACCGGGCATGGCGTGCAGCACGATCGGGACCCCGGCGGTCACCGCGATCACGGCCGCGGCCACCGCGGCCAGGGCCAGCCGGGGACGGCTGCGGCGGCGGCCCTGCCGGGCGCGGGCCAGCGCGTTGCGTACCTCGTGCCCGTCGGGAGCGCGCTCGGCGAGCCGGTCGAGGCCCTCGCGCAGCAGCGTCTCGGTCTCCTGCTCGGACAGCTGGTTCATTCTCCGGCTCCGGTCGTGAGGACGGTGGGCAGCGGGCTGACGCAGGTGCGCAGGGTGGCCAGCGCGCGGGAGATCTGGCTGCGCACGGTCGAAGCGCCGCAGCGCAGCACCTCGCCGATCTCGGCGTCGGAATAGCCCTCGTAGTAACGGAGCACGATCGCCGCGCGCTGCTTGCGCGGCAGCGTCGCGAGCAGCGCGAGCATCTCGTCACGCGCGTCGTAGGCGGCGCTGGGGTCGGCTTCGGGCGGGCTGAGCGAGTCGAGCACCTCGTGGCTGGACGAGACCACGCGCCGCACCGCGCGCCGTCGCCAGGACAGGTACTCGTTGGTGACCATCCGGCGCACGTAGGTGGGCGGCGAGTCGATCTTCGCCCAGTGCTGCTGGGCGCGCAGCAGCACCTCCTGGACGATGTCCTGCGCCAGGTGCGGATCGTCGGTGAGGACGGTCGCGTACCGCAGGAGCCCGTCGAGGCGGTCCTCGACGAACTCGTCGAAACTCGTGGTCACCCCCCTAGGACGCGCGAGGGGGCCGAACTGCTGCATCGGACCCCCAATTCGCCGCTGACCAGCATAGACTCCCGGCCGTGGACGAGCTGCGGCGGTGAAAGCCGCGGTGGCCGGCGGCGGGATCGGCGGGCTCGCGCCCAACGCGCTGCGGGCGCTGGACGTGCTCGGCGTCGGGGACCGGGTGCGGGCGCACGCCGCCGCCGGTCGCGTTCCACCGGGCCGAGCTGTACCGCGTGCTGCTCGAAGAGCTGCCGGACGGCGTCGTGCGCACCGGAGCCGAGGTCCGCGAGGCGTCCGAAGTGGACGCCGACCTGGTGGTGGCCGCGGACGGTGTCCACAGTGGCCTCCGGCGGCAGCTGTTCCCCGCGGCGCGGGAGTCGGTGTTCCGGTGCTGCTCGGCGCCCTCGTCCCGCTGATGCCGGCGTCGGTGATCCGGCGGCGGACCGAGCCGATCCGGGGCTGGTCGCCGCCGTCGCGGTGACGTGCTCCTCCGGGCGAAACCGGTCGCAGGCGGACGCTAGGCTGAATGGCATGTCTGTCGCGGTCAGGGTGATCCCGTGTCTCGACGTCGACGCGGGCCGGGTGGTGAAGGGCGTCAACTTCGCCGACCTGCGCGACGCCGGCGATCCGGTCGAGCTGGCCCGGCTCTACGACGCCGAAGGGGCCGACGAGCTGACGTTCCTCGACGTCACCGCGTCCTCCGGCAACCGCGAGACCACCTTCGACGTGGTCCGCCGCACGGCCGAGCAGGTGTTCATCCCGCTCACCGTCGGCGGCGGCGTGCGGTCCAACGACGACGTGAACCGGCTGCTGCGCACCGGCGCGGACAAGGTGAGCATCAACACGGCCGCGATCGCGCGCCCGGAGATGCTGCGCGAGGCCTCGCGCCGGTTCGGGGCCCAGTGCATCGTGCTTTCGGTCGACGCGCGGCGCGTGCCCGAGGGCGGCGAGCCGACGCCGTCCGGCTTCGAGGTGACCACCCACGGCGGGCGCCGGGGCACCGGCATCGACGCGGTGGAGTGGGCCGCGCGCGGCGAAGAGCTGGGCGTCGGCGAGATCCTGCTCAACTCGATGGACGCGGACGGCACCAAGTCCGGCTTCGACCTCGGCCTGATCGAGATGGTGCGCGCGGCCGTGCGGGTGCCGGTGATCGCCAGCGGCGGCGCGGGCGCCGTCGAGCACTTCCTGCCCGCGGTGCAGGCGGGCGCCGACGCGGTGCTGGCCGCCAGCGTGTTCCACTTCGGACAGTTGAAGATCGGCGAGGTCAAGGCCGCGCTGCGCACCGGCGGGGTGGTCGTCCGATGAGCCTGGACCCGGCCGTTTCCGCGCGGCTCAAGCGAAACGCGGACGGGCTGATCGCCGCCGTCGTCGTCGAGCACTCCACTTCGGACGTGCTGATGATGGCCTGGATGAACGACGAGGCGCTCGAGGCCACGCTCACCACGCGGCGCGGCACGTACTACTCGCGCAGCCGCCAGGAACTGTGGGTCAAGGGCGAGACCTCGGGGCACGTGCAGCACGTCCGCGAGGTGCGGATCGACTGCGACGGTGACACAGTGCTGCTGCGCGTGGACCAGACCGGACCGGCCTGCCACACCGGCAGCCACAGCTGTTTCGACACCGAAGAGCGCCTGCTCCTCGCCGAAGAGAGTGAGAACGCCCCGTGACCGTCGTCGCGAACATCCTGGTGGGCCTCGTCGCCCTGATTCACGTGTACATCGTGATCCTGGAGATGTTCCTCTGGACCAGCCCGCGGGCCCGCGCGGCGTTCGGCACCACCGAGGCGTTCGCGCAGGAGAGCAAGGCGCTGGCCGCGAATCAGGGGCTGTACAACGGTTTCCTGGCCGCCGCGCTGGTGTGGGGCCTGATCGCCACCGACCCGACCGGCTTCCAGCTCAAGCTCTACGGCCTCGCCTGCGTGATCGTGGCCGGCCTCTACGGCGCGGCGACGGCGTCGAAGCGGATCCTGCTGGTGCAGGTGCTGCCGGCCGTGCTGGCGCTGGTCTTCCTGCTGCTGGCCCGCTGACGCTCAGTCGATCTCGCCGGTCAGGTAGCGCTGCAGGTTCGGCGCGACGGCCGCGACCAGCGTCTCCACGTCGGCCGAAGCCATCGGCTCGAACTGGACGATGTAGCGGACCATGCCCAGGCCCACCACCTGCGAGGCGCACAGCGTGACCCGCAGCTGGACCCGGTCGGAGCCGAGACCGCCGATCAGCTCGGCGAAGAACTTGCCGAAGAAGTCGTGCAGCACGGCGGCGGCTTCCTCACGGTCGGCGACGCTGCGGATGAGGGCCCGGAAGACAGTTCCGCCGGCGCCGTCCCAGCGGGTGACGAAGGTGCGGACGATGCGCTCGCCGAACTGCTCGTCCGGGCCGTCGCGCAGGGCCTCGACCAGTTCCATCGGGCTGAACGGCAGCTGGAGCACGGCCTGGGCGAACAGGCCCTCCTTGCCGCCGAACCAGTGGTTGACCATGGCCGCGTCCACGCCGGCGCGCGCGGCGATCGTGCGGACGGTCGCGCGTTCGTAGCCGTTCTCGGCGAACACTGCGCGCGCGGCGTCGAGCAGCGCGGTGCGGGTGTCCTGCCCGGCCGGCCGCCGGCCCCGGCGGCGGGAGGTAGTGTCCTCAGTGCTCACGGGTCCATCTTGACCCTTCGCCGCGGTAAATTCAACGGCCACTGAATTCAGGGCCCGCCCACGGCGCGTTCCGGTCCGAGCGGCACAATGAGCCCATGGTCAGCTCAGCAGCAGGCAACCCGGCCGGGCCGGGCCCGGTCAGTCCCACTCGAGCGGAGTTCCGCAGCCTGGCCGAGAGCCGCCGCGTGATCCCCGTGGTGCGCAAGGTGCTCGCCGACGGCGAGACCCCGCTCGGCGTCTACCGCAAGCTCGCCGCGGACCGGCCCGGCACGTTCCTGTTCGAGTCGGCGGAGAACGGCGCCTCCTGGTCGCGCTGGTCGTTCGTGGGCGTCGACAGCCCGGCCGCGCTGACCGTGCGCGAGGGCAAGGCGGTCTGGACCGGCACGCCGCCGGTCGGGCTGCCGGTCGAGGGCGACCCGCTGCAGGTCCTGCGCGCCACCGTCGAAGCGCTGCACACCGAGCCGCTGCCCGGGCTGCCGCCGCTGACCGGCGGCATGGTCGGCTACATCGGCTACGACGCCGTGCGCTGGCTGGAGAAGCTGCCCGAGTTGGCCGAGCGCGACCTCGACATCCCCGAGCTGACCATGCTGCTGGCCACCGACCTGGCGGCGTTCGACCACCACGAGGGCACCGTCACGCTGATCGCGAACGCGGTCAACTGGGACGACTCGCCCGAGCGCGTGGACGCGGCGTACGACAGCGCGCTGGAGCGGCTTTCGGCCATGACCGAGCAGCTGCGCGTGCCCGCCCCGCCGACCGTAGCGACGTTCGACCGGCCCGCGCCGGCGTTCACCCGCCGCCGCGCCAAGGAGGACTTCCACGCCGCGGTCGACAAGGCGGTGGAGGCGATCAAGGCCGGCGAAGCGTTCCAGGTGGTGCCCTCGCAACGGTTCGAGATCGAAACGGGCGCCGACGCGCTCGACGTCTACCGCGTGCTGCGCACGTCCAACCCGAGCCCGTACATGTACCTGCTGCGCCTGGAGGGCTTCGACATCGTCGGGTCCAGCCCGGAGTCGCTGGTCACGGTGCGGGACGGGCGGGCGACCACGCACCCGATCGCGGGCACGCGCTGGCGCGGCGCCGACCCGGAGGAGGACGCGCAGCTGGCCAAGGACCTGCTGGCCGACGACAAGGAGCGCGCCGAGCACCTGATGCTCGTCGACCTCGGGCGCAACGACCTGGGCAAGGTCTGCCGCCCGGGCACCGTGCGCGTGGTCGACTTCTTCCAGATCGAGCGCTACAGCCACGTGATGCACATCGTGTCCACCGTGACCGGCGAACTGGCCGAGGGCCAGACGGCGTTCGACGCGGTCACTGCCTGCTTCCCGGCCGGGACGCTGTCTGGGGCGCCGAAAGTGCGCGCCATGCAGCTGATCGAGGAGCTGGAGCCGGTGCGCCGCGCCCTGTACGGCGGCGTGGTCGGCTATCTGGACTTCGCCGGCGACGCCGACACGGCCATCGCCATCCGCACCGCCCTGATGCGCGACGGCGTCGCGTACGTGCAGGCGGGCGGCGGTGTGGTGGCCGACTCGGTGGCCGACTACGAGGACACCGAGTCGCTGAACAAGGCGCGCACGGTGCTCTCGGCCGTGGCCGCGGCGCAGACCATGGTGCCGGCGGACCGGCTGGACCCGGCCGAGGACTCCGCCGGTGTCTGAGCCGGAAGAACCCGTTGGCCGGCCGGATGAACGGCCCTCGCGTCGTCCACTGTGGATGATCATCGTGGCGCTGCTGCTCGGCGCGCTGGCGCTGTGGGGCGCTTCGCGGCTGGCCTGGTTCGCCGAATTCCGTGACGAGGGCGTCCGCGGCACCGTGCTGTACACCGAAAGCGGCGAGCAGCGGGCCACGGCGCTGGTGCCGCTCGCGCTGCTGGCGCTGGCCGGCGTCGCGGGCGTGATCGCCACCGGCGGCTGGGCCCGGCGCGTGCTCGGCGTGGTGCTGGTGCTGGCGGGCGTCGCGGGGGTCTGGAGCGGGGTGGCCGGGGTGCGGTTCGGCGGGTACGCCGCCGGACTGCCCGTCACCGAGATGCTCGCGGGCCGGGGGATCGCGGTGCTCGGCGGAATTCTCGTGGCGTTCGGCGGGTTGGCAGCGATCAAGGGCGCGGGGACCGCACGGCGGCTCGGCTCCCGGTACGCGGCGCCGGGCGCGAAGAAGGCCGGGCGCGATCCGGACATCGAGCTGTGGGACGCGCTTTCCGAGGGCGAGGACCCCACCGCGGGCCGCTGATCGCCCGGCGGGGAAGGGAATCACCACCGCGGCGCCACCCGGGACGGGCCGCTCTTCGAGCGGGGGTTAGCATCGTTTCGGCGGGAAGGGGAAGGTTTTTGTGAGCGACCTAGCGAAGGAATCGGTGGGCTCGACGGCCCCGGCACCGGGTGGGGGCACCCGGTGAGCGTGCTCGAGGACATCGTCGCCGGTGTGCGGGAAGACCTCGCCGTGCGCGAGGCGGCGCTGCCGTTCGACGAGCTGAAGGCCCGCGCGGCCAAGGCCCCGCAGCCCCGTGACGTGATGGCCGCGCTGCGCGAGTCCGGCATCGGCGTGATCGCCGAGGTGAAGCGGCGCAGCCCGTCGAAGGGCGAGCTGGCCGAGATCCCCGACCCCGCGGCACTGGCCAAGGACTACGAGGACGCCGGTGCGCGCGTGATCAGCGTGCTCACCGAGCAGCGCCGTTTCGGCGGATCGCTGGCCGACCTCGACGCCGTGCGCGCCGCCGTGGACATCCCGGTGCTGCGCAAGGACTTCGTGGTCAGCCCGTACCAGGTGCACGAGGCCCGGCTGCACGGCGCGGACATGGTGCTGCTGATCGTCGCGGCGCTGGAGCAGAACGCGCTGGCCGCGCTGCTCGACCGCGTCGAGTCGCTCGGCATGACCGCGCTGGTGGAGATCCACAACGCCGAAGAGGCCGACCGCGCGCTGGAGGTCGGCGCCAAGGTGATCGGTGTCAACGCGCGCAACCTGCACACGCTGGAAGTGGACCGGGACGTCTTCTCCCGCCTCGCCCCGGGGCTGCCGTTCGAGGTGTTCAAGGTCGCCGAGTCCGGCGTCCGCGGCCCGGGCGACCTGATGTCGTACGCCGGCCACGGCGCCGACGCCGTGCTGGTGGGCGAGGGCCTGGTGGCCTCGGGCGACCCGAAGGGCGCCGTCGTGAAGCTGGTCACCGCCGGTTCGCACCCGGCCTGCCCGAGGCCCTCGCGGTGACTGACGGGCAGCACGGCAAGCACGACCCGGACGAGCGCGGCTACTACGGCCCGTACGGCGGCCGGTTCATGCCGGAGGCGCTGATCGGCGTCGTGGACGAGGTCGCGGCCGAGTACGAGAAGGCGCGCCGCGACCCGGAGTTCGTCGCCGAGCTGAACCGGCTGCTCAAGGACTACGCGGGCCGCCCGTCGCTGCTGACCGAGGCCAAGCGCTTCGGCGAGCACGCGGGCGGGGCGCGGGTGTTCCTCAAGCGCGAGGACCTGAACCACACCGGCTCGCACAAGATCAACAACGTGCTGGGCCAGGCGCTGCTCACCCAGCGCATGGGCAAGAAGCGAGTCATCGCGGAGACCGGCGCCGGCCAGCACGGCGTCGCCACGGCCACCGCGTGCGCGCTGCTGGACCTGGACTGCATCGTCTACATGGGCGAGGTCGACACCGAGCGGCAGGCGCTGAACGTGGCGCGGATGAAGCTGCTCGGCGCCGAGGTCGTGCCGGTCAAGACCGGTTCGCGCACGCTCAAGGACGCGATCAACGAGGCGCTGCGCGACTGGGTGACCAACGCCGACACCACGCACTACCTGTTCGGCACCGCCGCCGGGCCGTACCCGTTCCCGATGATGGTGCGCAACTTCCACCAGGTGATCGGCCAGGAGGCGCGCGAGCAGATCCTGGCGCAGGCCGGGCGGCTGCCCGACGTCGTCGCGGCGTGCGTCGGCGGCGGCTCGAACGCCATCGGCATCTTCTCCGGCTTCTACGACGACCCCGGGGTGCGGCTGGTCGGGCTCGAGCCCGGCGGCGAGGGCATCGACGGCAATCGCCACGGCGCCACCCTGACCAAGGGCAGCCCGGGCAACCTGCACGGCGCGATGTCGTACCTGCTGCAGGACGAGGATGGCCAGACCGTCGAATCGCACTCGATCTCGGCCGGGCTGGACTACCCGGGCGTCGGGCCCGAGCACGCCTGGCTCAAGGACTCCGGCCGCGCCGAGTACCGGCCGGTCACCGACGCCGAGGCGATGGACGCGTTCCGGCTGCTCTCACGCACCGAGGGCATCATCCCGGCGATCGAGTCGGCGCACGCGCTCGCGGGCGCGCTGGTGCTGGGCCGCGAGCTGGGGCCGGACGGGCTGATCGTGGTCAACCTCTCCGGCCGGGGCGACAAGGACATGGACACCGCGGCGAAGTGGTTCGGCCTGGTGGACAGCTCGGAGACCTCGGAGGCCTCGGAGGAGGGCAAGTGAGCGGCCTCGACGAGGTGTTCGCGGCCACGCGGGCGGAGGGCCGGGCCGCGCTGGTCGGCTACCTGCCCGCCGGATTCCCCACCGTCGAGGGCTCGAAGGACCTGCTGGCCGCGACCGTGGACGGCGGCGCGGACCTGGTCGAGGTCGGCGTCCCGTACTCCGACCCGGTGATGGACGGCCCGGTCATCCAGGCCGCCGCCGAGTCGGCGCTGGCCGGCGGCTTCCGGCTCAAGCAGCTGTTCGACGTGGTCGAGTCGGTCTCTTCGCGCGGCGGCAAGGCCGTGGTGATGACCTACTGGAACCCGGTGCACCGCTACGGCGTGGACGCGTTCGCCCGCGACCTGGCCGCGGCCGGCGGCCTGGGCATGATCACCCCGGACCTGATCCCGGACGAGGCCGGCGAGTGGATGGCCGCCTCACAGGCGCACGGGCTGGACCGGATCTTCCTGGTCGCGCCGTCCTCGTCGGAGGAGCGCATCGCGAAGACGGTCTCCGCGTCTTCGGGCTTCGTCTACGCCACGGCGGTCATGGGCGTCACGGGCGCCCGCGACGCGGTGGGCGTCCACGCGGAGGACCTGGTCCGCCGCACGCGCGCCCACACGTCCCTCCCGATCGGCGTCGGCCTCGGCGTCCGCTCCGGCGACCAGGCGGCTCAGGTGGGTGCTTTCGCCGACGCGGTGATCGTGGGCTCCGCGCTGGTCACTGCCGCCGCTTCGGGTCCCGACGGGGTTCGCTCGCTGGCGGGAGAGCTGGCGGAAGGCGTTCGGCGGGCTGTTACCCCGGCCTGATCGGGGTCTGGTTCGCCGGCTCGTTTGCTCGACGGAAACTGTCGGTGGTCGTTCGTACACTCTCGGTGTGATGATCAACCGAGGGGGAAACGAGCGGGCATGGCAGACTGGGAGTTCAGAGCGACGTCGAGCGCGGACGGTGGTGAACCGAGATGGTGGCTCCTGCTGAACCCGAGTTCCGAGTGGCGAGCCGGCCGGATGGCTGGACCGTCGACCAGGTGCTTGCGCTGCCCGAAGAGCACACCTCCGGCAACCGGGTCGAGCTGGTCGACGGGGTACTCAACGTGAGCCCGGCCCCGGCATCGGCTCATCAGCGGCTGTTGCAAAAGCTCCAGCTGGCATTGGCGCCGCGGCTCCCGGAGGGCACCGAGCTGCTGCCGGGCGTCAACGTCCGGTTCGGCGAGAAACGGTTGCTGATCCCGGATTTCGTCGTGCTGACCTGCCCAGCGGTCGACACCACCTGGTACTCGGCGACCGACTTGCTGCTGGTCGCGGAGATCGAGTCGCCGTCGACGCGGGTGCAGGATCGGATCCTGAAGAAGGCGCTGTATGCCGAGGCGCTGATCCCGTACTACCTGCTCGTCGACCCGGCCCAGGCGCCGGTGGCCGCCACCGTGTTCGGGCTGGACGGCGGGGAGTACGTGCCGGTCGGGAAGAGCGAGGGTGGCGTGCTGGAGCTGGCGGAGCCGTTCGCGGCGCGGGTGGATCTTCGCGGCTGAGGGTGGCGGTTCGCGCTGAAGCGCCTGCCCTCAGCGGAGATGTCGGCTGATCTTGCTGCTGGAGCGGCGTTTCCCCGCCGCGGAGATCGCAGCTGATCTTGCTGCTAGGGCAGCGTTCGCCCCCGGCGGAGACCGCGGCTGAACGTTGGGGCGCAAGCGTTTGTCCCCGGTCCGCCGCTGGCGTTTGTACGAATCGTGTACGCCGGACGCGCACAGTCGCGGGTATGGCTATCGACATCGGACACTTGCCCCGGCGGGCGTTTCTGCGCGGGGCGGCCGGGATGACGGCCGCCGCGGCGGCGGGTCTGCTGCTGCCCGGCCTGGCGCGCGCGGCCGGCGAACCGCGGATCTACAGCTGCGCCGAATGGGGCGCGCGCCCGCCCGCGGACCCGCTCACCACGCTCGACCACCCGGCCAACCGGATCCTGATCCACCACATCGACTGCCCCAACAGCACGGACTACTCGCTCGCGCACGCGTTCCAGGTCGCGCGCGACGATCAGGCCGACCACATCGACAACAACGGCTGGTCCGACACCGGCCAGCACTTCACCGTCTCGCGCGGCGGCTACCGCATGGAAGGCCGGCACGGCAGCCTCGACGCGTTGCGCAGCGGCGACAAGATCGTCCGCGCCGCGCACTGCCCGGGCCAGAACGACAACGCCATCGGCATCGAGAACGAGGGCACCTACATGACCGTCGAGCCGCCCGAGGCGCAGTGGTCGTCGCTGGTGGTGTTCTGCGCCTACATCTGCACGCAGTACGGCATCCCGGTCGAGGAGATCAAGGGCCACCGCGACTACTACAACACCGATTGCCCCGGCGACAAGCTGTACGCCCGGCTGCCCGAACTCCGATCCGACGTCGCCGCGCAGCTGGCCAACCGCTGAAGGCTCGTGAGTGTTCATGACGGTTAGAACCGGCATGAACACTCACGAGTCTCTCAGTGCAGCCAGCGCATCACTGAGCACAGCGATTCCGCGTCCAGCGCCCCCAGCTCCGCGATCTCGCCGCGGCGCACGTCCATCAGCGTCGTGGCGAGTTCTGGGCCGAAGGCGGATTTCAGCACGTCGTCGGCTTCGAACGCGGCCACCGCTTCGGCCAGTGACCGCGGCAGCCGGGTGACGCCCGCGGCCGCGGCTTCCTCCGGGGCCAGCGTGCCCGGATCGACGTCGACCGGCTCGGGCAGACCGGCGCCGGAATCGAGGCCGGCCAGCCCGGCGAAGAGCAGGCTCGCGACGACGAGGTACGGGTTCGCCGTCAGGTCGAAGCACTTCACCTCCAGGTTCGCCGCCGTGTCGCGCTCGCCGGGCGCGCCGCGGATCAGGCGCAGCGGCGTCTCGCGGTTTTCCAGTCCCCACGCGGTGAAGGCGCCCGCCCAGTGGTGCGGCTCCAGCCGCAGGTAGCTGAGCACCGAGGGCGCGCCGACGGCCAGCAGCGCGGGCAGCCGCGCCAGGATCCCCGCCCCGAACGACGAGGCCTCGGCAGTCAGCCCGAACCGGCCGTCGCCGCCGGAGCACAGGTTCCGCGAGCCGTCCCAGATACTCAGGTGCACGTGCCCGCCGTTGCCGACCCCGCCGGGCGCGAACTTCGGCGTGAACGACGCCCGCAGCCCGTGGTCGGCGGACACCGTGCGGATCGTTTCGCGGGTCAGCACCGCGAGGTCCGCCGCGCGCACCGGGTCCGCGGCCGCCACCGACAGCTCGAACTGGCCCGCCGCGTACTCCGGGTGGACCTGCTCCACCTCGACGTGCTGACTGTCCAAAGCGGACACCAGCGCGCGCAGGTAGCCGGCGTTGCCGGTCAGCCGTGAGTAGCCGTACGCCGGGCCGGGCAAGGGATCGCCGCCGGGACCGGTGACGACCCACTCGGTCTCGAACGCCATCCGCGCGGAGTAACCCCGTTCGGCCAGACGCGCGACGGCCGAGGCGGCCATTGCCCGCGCGTCCTGCGGGTGCGGCGCGCCCTCCTGGTCGTACTTCAGCGCCGGCGCCCACGCCCAGCCGGACGGCGACGCGAGCACCGTCAGCGCGTCGAGGTCCGGGTGCAGCCGGAGGTCGCCGACCGGGCCGCGCGAGTAGGCGCCGTCGGTGATCGTGTCCGTGCAGAGGAAGAAGTCGAACGAGTTGGACGCGCCGACGCCCCACGCGGCGGCGGACGCGAGCCGGCCCACCGGCACCGCCTTGACCCGCGAGATCCCGGAATTGTCGACGAAGGTCAGCGCGACCAGCTCGACCCCCGCGCGGCCCAGCGAGGCGGCGGCTTCGGTGCCGCGCCGTGAAAGTCCCGCCCGATCGAGCTGGCTCATCGTTCTCCCGCGAGGTTCACTGTGTACCGCGGACGAACCGTCCACGCTGGCTTTTTAGGAGCGCATCGTGTCAGACCCCGCCGAAACCCGTCCAGCGCTGCGCCGCACCTTGTCCGTGTGGCAGGCCGTCGGCCTTTCGGTGGCGCTGATGGCCCCGAGCATGGCCGCCAACATCAACCCGCAGCAGACCGCGGCGGCGGCCGGTCGCGCCGTGCCGCTCGCGTTCCTGCTGTCCGCCGCCGGGGTGCTGCTGGTGGCGTACGGCTTCGTCCGGCTCTGCCAGTACTACCAGCACGCCGGCTCGGTGTACGCCTTCGTCGGCGCGACGCTCGGCCCGCGCGCCGGCGTGGTCTCGGGCATCGGGCTGCTCGGCACGTACACCTTCTACGCCGTGGTCACCAGCTCCGCGGCCGGCACACTCGGCACGGCTTTCCTGACGCAGGTGGGAATCTGGCCGGACCCGCCGTGGTGGGGGCCGTTCGTGCTGACCGCGGTCGCGCTCGTCGGCAGCTGGCTGCTCGCCGTGGCGCCGGCGCGCCGCGGCACCAGCACCCTGCTGGCGGTGGAAGGCGCGACGATCGCGCTGATCCTGCTGGTCACCGTGATCATCCTGGTCCGGCTGATCGCCGGGAACGCGCCGGGCGGCGGCCGGTTCACGCTGGAGGTCTTCACCTTCACCCCGGACGCCGGGCTGTCCGGCGTCTTCCTGGGCGCGGTGTTCGGATTCCTGTCGTTCGCCGGCTTCGAGGCGGCCGCGACGCTGGGAGAGGAGACCCGCGACCCGCGCCGGAACATCCCGCGCGCCATCCTCGGCACGGCCATCTTCGGCGGCGCCTACTTCGTCATCGTCACCGCCGTCGAGATGATGGCGTTCCGCTCCGACGCAAAAGCCTTCCACGACTCGCCTTCCCTGCTGGGCGACCTCGGCGGCCGTTTCGTCGGCTCGTGGGTCGGCGACGTGATCAGCGTGGGCGCGGCGGTCAGCGCCTTCGGCTGCTGCCTGGCCTGCGTCGTCGGCGGCTCGCGCCTGCTCTTCGCCCTGGGCCGCGACGCCTTCGACGGCCGCGGCATCGGCCGTACGTCCGCGAAGGGCACTCCGGTCGCCGCGGTGACGGCCGTGGCACTCGCGGCCGCGCTGATCATCGTGGTGTGCGCGGTGTTCTTCGGCGCCACGGCCGCGGACACGTTCGCGTGGAGCGGTTCGATCGGCACGTTGATCTTGCTGGTGATTTATCTGCTCACCACCCTCGGCGCGATCCTGCTGCTGTTCGTGCGGCGCCGGATGCGCGTGCCGTGGTGGCACCTGGTCTTCCCGCTCGGCGCGCTCGCCGTGCTGGGCTACACGGTGTACGTGAACGTGGTGCCGTATCCCACGGAGGGCCCGGCCCAGTGGTTCCCGGTGGTCGCCGGGGCGGTGCTCGTGCTGGCGGTGATTTTGGTGCTCGCCGCGCCGGGGCTCGCCCGTCGGGTGGGGGAGAAGCTGGCGATCGCCGAAGAGAGTCCGTGACCGCCGGTTCCGCGGAACCCGGGCGGCATCAGCGCCATGGCCGGGCGTCCAGCTCTGATCGCGGCGCACGAGAAACCGTGCTCACCGCGCCCGGTTTCGCCCGTAGGGTGGGGGAAACGCCGAAGGAGGGCCATGAACGAGCTGCTGCCGTTCGTCGCCGAGTTGCCGTTGATCGATCACCATTGCCACGGCGTGGTCACCCAGGAAGTGGACCACGACGGCTTCGAGCGGATGCTCACCGAGGCGGACACCGTCTCGCCGCTGGGCACCTCGCTGTTCGACTCGCTGGTGGGCCTTGCCGTACGCGAGCGTTGTGCGCCGGTGCTGGATTTGCCGAAGCACGCGCCGGCCGTTGACTACCTCGCTCGTCGGGCCGAGTTGGGGGCCGAGGAGGTCAACCGGCGGTTCCTGCGGGGCACCGGGACCACGGACTTCTTGCTGGACGGCGGTTTCCAACCCGAGTCCCTGACCTCGACCGGGGAGTTCGCCGCGCTGGCGGGCGCCCGCGCGCACGACGTGGTCCGGCTGGAGCAGGTCGCCGAGGACGTGGTGCGCGGCGGGACCACGGCGGCCGGGTTCGCCGCGGACTTCGGGGAAGAGCTGGGCAAACGGGCGGCAACGGCGGTCGGGCTCAAGTCGATCGCCGCGTATCGCGTGGGGCTCGAGCTGTCCGGCGAACGGCCTACCGACACCGAGGTCGCCGGCGCGGCCGGGCGGTGGCTGGCGCGGGCGGCCGGTGGCGCGCCCGTCCGGCTGGCCGACGAGGTACTGCACCGCCACCTCGTCTTCACCGGCCTCGACCTCGGCCTGCCCGTGCAGTTCCACGTGGGCTACGGCGACTCCGACGTCGACCTGCACCGCTGCGACCCGCTGCTGCTGACCGGCCTGCTGCGCGCCACCCGCGGTTGCGGCGTGCCGATCCTGCTGCTGCACAACTACCCGTTCCACCGCAACGCCGCGTACCTCGCGCAGGTCTTCGAGCACGTGTTCGTCGACGCCGGGCTGATCACGCACAACGCCGGCTTCCGCGCGCCCGCGGTGCTGGCCGAGGTGCTGGAGCTGGTGCCGTTCGGCAAGCTGCTGTTCTCCACCGACGCGTTCGGCCTGGCCGAGCTGTACCACCTGGGCACGGCGCTGTTCCGGCAAGGCCTTTCCGACTTCCTGCGCGGCGCCCTGGTCGCCGACGCACTGTCCGAAGTGGACGCTGTCCGGCTGGCGCGGCTGGCCGGGCACGAGAACGCTGCCCGAATCTACCGCTTGGAGCCGAGATGACCGACCTGTTCACGAGCTGGCGTGCGGCATTGGCCGAAGAGCTGCCCGCGGCCGTCGAGCTTCGGCACCGGCTGCACGCCGACCCGCGCGGGTCCGGCGACGAGGACGACACCGCCCGCGTGGTCGCCGCGGCGCTCGGACTCGGGGAAGGCGAGCGCGTCGCCAAAACCGGCCGGCTGATCCGGGTTCCCGGCGAGCACTCCGGGCCCCCGGTGGCGCTGCGCGCGGAGATGGACGCGCTGCCGGTGATCGAGCGCACCGGCGTGGCCTGGGCGTCCGGATCCGGCCTGATGCACGCGTGCGGGCACGACGTGCACCTCGCCGCGCTGGTCGCCGTCGTCCGCGCCGCGCGGGGGCTGGACCTGCCGCGCCCGCTCGTCGCCCTGCTGCAGCCGCGGGAGGAGACCGCGCCGTCCGGGGCGCTGGACATCGTCGAGTCCGGGGTCCTGGAGGAACACGGCATCAACACCGTGATCGGTGCCCACGTGCAGCCGCGGCTCGCGTACGGCGTGGTTTCGGCCGTGCCCGGGCCGGTGAACGCCTCGACCGACGAGTTCGAGGTCGTGCTGCACGGCCAGGGCGGCCACGCCGGCTACCCGCACCTGCTGCGCGACCCGGTGCTGGCGCTGGCCCAGCTCGTGGTCAGCCTGCAGCAACTGGCCAGCCGCCGGATCGACCCGGTGCACGGCGCCGTCTGCTCGATCGGCCGGATCCAGGCGGGCACGGCGTCGAACGTGGTGCCCAACACCGCCACCGCGCTCGGCTCGCTGCGGCTCATGCGCTCGGTGGACCGCGACCGCGCGCTGGAGGTGCTGGCCGAGATCGTGCACGCCACCGCGCAGGCTCACGGCTGCACCGCCGAACTGCGGATCAGCCCGTGCGAGCCGGTGCTGGTCAACGACCCGGCGCTGGCCGTGGCGGCACAGGACTGGCTGGTCCGCGGCGGCGCCGACGTCGACGTGGACTTCCGCTCCTTCGGCGCCGACGACTTCGCGCACTACTGCGGCGCGGAGAGCCGCGGGCTGATGCTCTTCGTCGGCCTCGGCGACACCGCGGGCGCGCCCAGCCTGCACGACGAGGTCTTCCTGCCCGAGGACGGCGCCGTCGCCCAGGTCGCGGGCGCGCTGATGGCCGGCTACCTGGCCGCGCTGGAGCCGGGCGGCTACGCCTGAGGAAAGGCGGCCTGATCACCCACGGGTCATCCAGCCGTCACCAGGGCTTCGGTGGCTCCCCGACCACGGCGGACGGCCGACGCGCTACGGTGGCCGCGTGTATTCCGCCTCGGCAGCCTTCCTGGCCACGATCCCGAGCCCCGACCGCGGGGTCTGGCACCTGGGATTCATCCCGATCCGCGCCTACGCACTCTGCATCATCGCCGGCATCATCGTGGCGATCTGGTGGGGTGAGCGGCGCTGGGTGGCGCGGGGCGGCACCAAGGGGACCGTGATCGACATCGCGGTGTTCGCCGTGCCGTTCGGCCTGGTCGGCGGCCGGCTGTACCACGTGATCACCGACCCCGAGCTGTACTTCACCGCGGGCCGCAACCCGTGGAACGCCTTCGCCATCTGGGACGGCGGCCTCGGCATCTGGGGCGCCATCGCCCTCGGCGCGGTGGGCGCGCTGATCGCCTGTCGCCGCAAGGGCATCCCGCTGCCGGCGCTGGCCGACGCGATCGCCCCCGGCATCGTCACGGCGCAGGCCATCGGCCGCATCGGCAACTACTTCAACCAGGAGCTCTACGGCGCGCACACCGACCTGCCGTGGGGCCTGGAGATCTACCAGCGCTTCAACCCGGCCAACCCGGACGACACCCTCAACGGCATCGCCACCGGGCACATCCCGCTGCCGGACAGCCCGGTGCAGCCGACCTTCCTGTACGAGCTGATCTGGAACCTGCTGATCGCCGGGCTGGTGGTGTGGGCCGACCGCCGGTTCAAGCTCGGGCACGGGCGCGCGTTCGCGCTGTACGTCGCCGGCTACACCGTGGGCCGCTGCTGGATCGAGCTGCTGCGCACGGACACGGCCAACCACATCCTCGGCCTACGGGTGAACGTGTGGACCTCGATCCTGGTGTTCCTCGGCGCGGTGATCGTGATGGTGGTGGCCAAGAGCCGCGGGCCGCGCGAGCTGCCGGAGACGTTGCGCAGCCGCGGGGACGAGCGTGACGCGGAGACCGCGGAGCCGTCGGACGAGCAGGCCGGTGAGCCGGCCGCGGAAGAGGCGGCGGACGAGACCCGCGACGAGGTCACGGTCGACGCCGGATCCTCGGCCGCGTCGACCACCTCGGCGGCGTCGGCTGAATCGGCGGCTCCGGAGGCCGACAAGCCCGAGAAATCCTGACCCCAGCCCGTTTCTCAGCCGAAAGCCCCGTCCCTGGCCAGGGACGGGGCTTTCGGGTTTGACGGGTTCAGCTGAGCAGCGAGTTGCCGAAGTAGTCGTCGTCATCGCCGCCGCGGTCGTCGCGGCGGGAGCGACGTGCGGGCGGCGAGGGCGGGGCAGGCGGGTCCTGCCGCCGCGGTTCGGCATCGCGGTCGCCCAGCGGGTCGGCGAACTCGTCCTCCTCCGGCGCGACGAACCGGGGTGCTTGCGGCGGGGCGGCGTGCCGGCTCTGGTCGGGCTCGGGCGGGGCCGAAGGCGCCGAATGCCCGCGGTCGCCGAGCGGATTGGTGAACTCGTCGTCCTGCGACGCCGGTTTCGGCTGAGTCGTCGGGTGATGCTGGGGCGCGGCGTGCCGGCCCTGCCCGGATTCCGGCGGGGAATCGGGCGAAGCCGTGGGCTCGTCCGAGGCCGGGGCCTGGTACGAGTTGGTGCTGCTCGCGAGCGGGTCCTCGTTCGAGAAGCCCACGGGCGCCACCGGCCCGGCCGGGTATGCCGGGCGCCCGGAGTCGGCGATCTCGTTGCGTGAGCCGGCGCGGGCTTCGAGGACTTCTTCCGGGGTCAGGCCTTCTTCCAGCTCCTCGTAGATGTCCTTGCTCTCAGCCAGCTTCGGGGTCGCCAGCGCCCGCACCTCGGGGTCGGCGAACGCCCGTCCGGACGCGACGTCCTCCCACTTGAATTCGCCGGCGTCGACTTTCCGCTTCACCAGCCGCAGTTCGGCCGGGGCGTCCGGCTTCGAGGCGGCGGTCTTCAGCGCTTCGATCCGCTCCGGGGTGTCCGGCCGCTGGACCGGCTTCAACCGGATCTTTTCCAGATCCTTCAGCAAGTCCTGCGATTTGCGCGTGGTGCGGTCCAGCGCGGACTCGGCCTCGCGGATCTCCGGTGTCTTCCAGGCGTCCTGCGCGGGCGTGGGCCGTGACATGACGGCGTCCCTCCTGATCTTCGCTGTCTCAGTCGTCGATGCGGCCGCTGATCCGGCCGCTGCCCGAATGCGCCGGGGTGCGGTTGCGGCGGTTGTCCCAGTGGTCCTTGTTGTCTTCGTGGTTCTCGCGGGTTTTCTCGACGCCTTCCTTGGCGTCTTCCTTCATCTGGCCGACGTCTTCCTTGATCCCCTTGGCGTTGTCCTTGATGTCCCCGACATCGCCCGCGATGCCCTTGCCGATGTCGATCGCGTCGCCGAGGCTGCCGATGTCCTTGATCTTCGACAGCTGGGACCCGATGTCCTTGATCGAGTTCCACAGGTCGCCGACCTTCTGGATGATGTCCTTGATCATGTCGACGATCGAGATCAGCGCGTCGATCAGCGGCAGGATCTCGGACAGGCCCGTGATCGCGTCGGCGACCCAGCCGGCGATCGGCACACAGGCCTCGGCCGCCATCACGAGCAACCGGTCGATCAGGCTCTTGAGCAGGTCCAGCGCCTTCGCCGCGAGCTTCTTCGAGGTGTCCGAAAGCAGTTCGAAGCCCTTGGCGATCAGCTCCGCGATGCCCGCCTCCGCGGCGAGCCCGGCCCGCCAGCCGAGGTCGACGTATGCCTTGTGCGCGAGCGACGCGGGACCGGTCCAGCTGTCGCCGAGGATCTTCTCGTTCCCGGTCATCACCCCGGAGAACGCCTTCATCGCCTCCGCGATGTTGCGCCATGCCTCGGCGTCGGCGGACATCTTCGAGAAGTCGCCGGTGATCGGCTCGATGAACTCCTGCGTGAGCGACTTCCCGGTGATCTGCTGGAAGATCCACTCGACCGCCAGCACCTCGACGCCGGCGTCCTTGACCAGGTCCTGGATGTCGTCGCCGGACGTGTCCTCCGGCGGCTGCAGCTGCTCGGTGATCGCGCTGCCGTTGTCGAAGCCGCTCGAGGTGGACTCGCCATGACCGGGCTTCTCGGGCTCCTTCTTGTCGTCCCCGGAGTCGTCGTCCTTCTTTTTCTTCTCTTCCTTCTCCGGCTTTTCCTTGGTGTGCTTGGGTTTGTCGGACCCGTGCCCGCCGCCGTGCTTCGCCATGTCTTCCCCTTCCTCAGCTCTGGCCCTGGCCGGACGGGCCCAGGTTGTCGAGCGAGAGGCCCAGCTGCTTGAGGATCTCCGCGGACTTGGTGTCGTGCTGCTCGTAGGCGGTCGCGGCGGACTGGATGCCCTGGCTCATCGAGGTGAGCCGGCTGTGCCCGAACTGGAGCGTGTCGCCGTAGAGGTCGCGCACCAGGTCGACGACCGGGCGCAGCAGCATGAACAGGCCGGTGAAGCCCGAGGTGTCGCACGCGGTCGTGCGCATGTAGTCGTTGATCTTGTCGATCTGCGCGTGCAGTCCGTCCAGCACGTCCGCGTACTCACGCATGACGTCCGGTGCCACGTCGAAGTCGGCCACCGATTCCCTCCCCGTGATCGTCGGTCGACGAACACTATGGCAGGAGGTGATCACCCAGCGTGGGGCTTTCCGGAAATTCAGCCGGACTGGCGACGAAAGCCCCGGGCGATCAGAGGTCGGGCAGGCCCAGGTCCAGGTTCGGCGCCTGCAGCCCACCGTCCACTTCGAGCACTTTGCCGGTGACGTAACCGCCGGCCGGGGAGACCAGGTAGACCACGGCCGCGGCGATGTCCTCGGGCTCGCCGATCCGGCGCAAGGGAGTGGCCTGCTCCATCTTGGCCCGGATCTCTTCGTTGCCCACCACCAGCTCCAGCGCGGAGGTGGCCACCGAGCCGACCGAGATCGCGTTCACCCGCACCCGCGGCGCGAGGTCCACCGCCGCCATCCGCGTGTACTGCGAGAGCGCCGCCTTGGCCGTGCCGTAGGCGAGGAAGCCGCGGCCCTGCACGCGGCCCATGATCGACGAGATGTTGACCACCGCGCCGCCGTGCTCCAGCAGCGCCGGGGTGGCCGCCGCGGTCAGCGCGTGCGCGGTGGAGACGTTGAAGCGAAAGGCTTCCTCGAGGAAATCCGTGGTGGTCTCGAGCAGCGGCCGGGGGTAGGTGCCGCCGACGTTGTTGACCACGATGTCGAGCCGGCCGAACGTGCTCGTCGCCGCTTCCGCGAGGGCGGCCGCGGCGGCCGGGTCGCTCAGATCGGCGGCCACCACGTGCGCCCGGCGCCCGGCGGCGGCGACCCGCTCGGCCACCTCGTGCAGCTGGGATTCGGTGCGCGAGGCGATGACCACGTCCGCGCCCGCTTCGGCCAGTGCCACCGCGGTGGCCGCGCCGAGCCCGCGGCCCGCGCCGGTGACCACCGCTACCTGATCTGTGAGCCGGAACCGGTCGAGGATCATGCGGCGGACGTTAACACGTTTCACGCACTGGTGGCAGCGGTCACTTCGCCGACTCCGCGCAGTGGCGCGGACACGCTGCGTCCACTCGGCGGCACTGTAATTTTCCTGACCCGCCCGAAACCGGAACGGCCGGTTAGACTTGACGGCACTCACCCGGATCGGGTAGTTAGCAGGGCGAACTACCTGGGTCTCATCAGGAACTACGTCGTTCCACGCAGCCAGATCGTTACGGTTCGGGATCGTTTGGGCCGCTCCGAGGCACTGCCGCCGTGTTTCCCAGGTGTTAAAGTCGCGCTAACAAGCGGGCCATCGTCGTCCCGTGCGCTCCCCACGGCCGGTTCGCCGGCCACCGCACGAAGACGACGAAGGAGGTCCCTTTTCCATGATCTTCTCCGCCATTCCCGGCAAACAGGGTCTCTACGACCCGGAGACCGAGCAGGACTCCTGCGGTGTGGCCATGGTGGCCGACATCCAGGGGCGACGCTCCCACGGCATCGTCACCGACGGCCTGACCGCGCTGACCAACCTCGACCACCGCGGCGCCGCGGGGGCCGAGCCGACCAGCGGTGACGGTGCCGGCATCCTCCTGCAGCTCCCCGACGAGCTGCTGCGCGCCGAGTCCGGCTTGCCCCTGCCCGAGTTCGGCGCGTACGCCGCCGGCATCGCGTTCCTGCCCGCCGACGCCGAGCAGCGTCGCAAGGCCGTCGAGCTGACGGAGCGCATCGCCGGCGAGGAGGGCCTCGAAGTCCTCGGCTGGCGCGAGGTGCCGGTGGACGCCGACCGCGCGGACATCGGGCCCAGCGCGCGCTCGGTGATGCCGCACTTCGCCATGCTGTTCGTCGCCTCGCAGCACGAGGAAACCGGACTGGAGCTGGACCGGCTCGCGTTCTGCCTGCGCAAGCGCGCGGAGCACGACAGCGAGACCGCGGGCTGCGGCACGTACTTCCCGTCGCTGTCCGCGCGCACGATCGTCTACAAAGGCATGTTGACGCCGGAGCAGCTGCCGAAGTTCTTCACCGACCTGGCCGACCCGCGCCTGGCGAGCGCGATCGCGCTGGTGCACTCGCGCTTCTCCACCAACACCTTCCCGTCGTGGCCGCTCGCGCACCCGTTCCGGTTCGTGGCGCACAACGGCGAGATCAACACCATCCGCGGCAACCGCAACCGCATGCGCGCCCGCGAGGCGCTGCTGGAAGCGGACCTGATCCCCGGCGACCTGACCCGGCTGTTCCCGATCTGCTCGCCGGACGCCTCGGACTCCGCCTCGTTCGACGAGGTGCTGGAGCTGCTGCACCTGGGCGGCCGGTCGCTGCCGCACGCGGTGCTGATGATGATCCCGGAGGCGTGGGAAAACCACGCCACCATGGACCCGGCGCGGCGCGCGTTCTACCAGTTCCACGCCAGCCTGATGGAGCCGTGGGACGGCCCGGCCTGCGTCACCTTCACCGACGGCCGCCTGGTCGGCGCGGTGCTGGACCGCAACGGCCTGCGCCCGGCCCGGTGGTGGCGCACGGCGGACGACCGCGTGGTGCTCGCCAGCGAGGCCGGGGTGCTCGACGTGGCCCCGGAGGACGTGGTCGCCAAGGGCCGGCTCAAGCCCGGCCGGATGTTCCTGGTGGACACCGTGGCCGGCCGGATCGTGGACGACGAGGAGGTCAAGTCGGCGCTCGCGGCGAAGCTGCCGTACGAGGGCTGGCTGCACGCCGGCCTGCTCAAGCTGGCCGACCTGCCCGACCGCGACCACATCGTGCAGAGCCACGATTCGGTGCTGCGCCGCCAGCTTTCCTTCGGCTACACCGAGGAAGAGCTGAAGATCCTGCTCGCGCCGATGGCCGCCAAGGGCGCCGAGCCGATCGGCTCGATGGGCTCGGACACCCCGGTCGCCGTGCTGTCCCAGCGGTCCCGGCTGCTCTACGACTACTTCAAGCAGAACTTCGCGCAGGTGACCAACCCGCCGCTGGACGCCATCCGCGAGGAGCTGGTCACCTCGATGGCGCGGATCATGGGCCCGGAGCGCAACCTGCTCGCGCCCGGCCCCGCGTCCTGCCGGCACCTCAACCTGCCGTACCCGGTGATCGACAACGACGAGCTGGCCAAGCTCATCCACATCAACGACGACGGCGACCTGCCGGGCTTCGCGTGCAGTGTCCTTTCCGGACTGTACGAGGTGAGCGGCGGCGCCGACGCGCTGGCGTCGGCGATCGAGCGGGTGCGGCGCGAGGCGTCCGAGGCGATCGCGGCCGGGGCGCGCACGCTGGTGCTGTCCGACCGCGACTCCGACCACCGGATGGCGCCGATCCCCTCGCTGCTGCTGGTCTCCTCGGTGCACCACCACCTGGTGCGCACCAAGGAGCGGCTGCGCGTGGCGCTGGTGGTGGAGAGCGGTGACGCGCGCGAGGTGCACCACATCGCGCTGCTGCTGGGTTACGGCGCCGCCGCGGTGAACCCGTACCTCGCCTTCGAGACGATCGAGGACATGATCGCCTCCGGCGGGATCACCGGGATCGAGGCCGCGAAGGCGATCCGGAACTACGTGCAGGCGCTGGTGAAGGGCGTCCTGAAGATCATGTCCAAGATGGGCATCTCGACCGTCGGCGCGTACACCGCGGCGCAGGTCTTCGAATCGCTCGGGCTGAGCCAGGACCTGCTCGACGAGTACTTCACCGGCACGTCGTCGAAGCTCGGCGGCGTGGGGCTGGCGGTGCTGGCCGAGGAGGTCGCGGTGCGCCACCGCCGGGCCTACCCGGACAACCCGACCGAGCGGGTCCACCGTGGACTCGACACCGGCGGCGAGTACGCCTACCGCCGCGAGGGCGAGCTGCACCTGTTCACGCCGGAGACGGTGTTCCTGTTGCAGCACGCGGGAAAGACCGGCCGCGAGGACGTGTACCGCAAGTACACCGACGAGGTGCACCGGCTCTACCGCGAGGGCGGCACGCTGCGCGGGCTGTTCAAGTTCCACGAGGGCGCGCGCGAGCCGGTGCCGCTGGACGAGGTCGAGCCCGCCGAGGCGATCTTCAAGCGCTTCAACACCGGCGCCATGTCGTACGGCTCGATTTCGGCCGAGGCACACGAAACGCTGGCCATCGCGATGAACCGGATCGGCGGCCGGTCCAACACCGGCGAGGGCGGCGAGGACCCGGAACGGCTCTACGACCCCCAGCGGCGCAGCGCGATCAAGCAGGTCGCCAGCGGCCGGTTCGGCGTCACCAGCGAGTACCTGGTCAACGCCGACGACATCCAGATCAAGATGGCGCAGGGCGCGAAGCCCGGCGAGGGCGGCCAGCTGCCGCCGAACAAGGTGTACCCGTGGATCGCGCGCACGCGGCACTCGACGCCGGGCGTCGGGCTGATCTCGCCGCCACCGCACCACGACATCTACTCCATCGAAGACCTGGCGCAGCTGATCCACGACCTGAAGAACGCCAACGAGCACGCCCGCGTCCACGTGAAGCTGGTGTCCTCGCTCGGCGTCGGCACGGTCGCGGCCGGGGTGTCCAAGGCGCACGCCGACGTGGTGCTCATCTCGGGCCACGACGGCGGCACCGGCGCGTCGCCGATGAACTCGCTCAAGCACGCGGGCACGCCGTGGGAGATCGGGCTCGCCGAGACCCAGCAGACGTTGCTGCTCAACGGTTTGCGCGACCGGATCACCGTGCAGGTGGACGGCGCCATGAAGACCGGCCGAGACGTGGTGATCGCGGCGCTCCTCGGCGCCGAGGAGTACGGTTTCGCGACTGCCCCCCTCGTCGTCGCGGGCTGCATCATGATGCGCGTCTGCCACCTCGACACCTGCCCGGTTGGCGTCGCGACGCAGAACCCGGAGCTGCGCGAGCGCTACACCGGCCAGGTCGAGCACGTGGTCAAGTTCTTCGAGTTCGTCGCCCAGGAGGTCCGGGAAACGCTGGCACAGCTGGGTTTCCGCACCCTCGACGAGGCCATCGGGCACGCCGAGCTGCTGGACACCGACGAGGCCGTGGCGCACTGGAAGACCTCCGGCCTCGACCTGAAGCCGATCTTCGACATGCCGGACGCAGCATCATTCAAAGGCGGCGGCGGCGCGAAGCGGCGGGTCCGCGGCCAGGACCACGGCCTGGAGCACGCCCTGGACCGCACCCTCATCCAGCTCGCCGAGGCGGCGCTGGAGGACGCGCACCCGGTGCGGCTCGAACTGCCGGTGCGCAACGTCAACCGCACCGTCGGCACGCTGCTCGGCTCGGAGATCACCCGCCGCTACGGCGGGGAGGGCCTGCCCGAGGACACGATCCACGTGATGCTCACCGGTTCGGCCGGGCAGTCGCTGGGCGCGTTCCTGCCCAGCGGAATCACGCTCGACATGGTGGGCGACGCGAACGACTACGTCGGCAAGGGCCTCTCGGGCGGCCGGATCGTGGTGCGCCCCGACCCCGCCGCGTCGTTCGCCGCCGAGCGCCAGACCATCGCGGGCAACACCCTCGCGTACGGCGCCACGTCCGGCGAGATGTTCCTGCGCGGCCAGGTGGGCGAGCGGTTCTGCGTCCGCAACTCCGGCGCCACCGTGGTCGCCGAGGGCGTGGGCGACCACGCCTTCGAGTACATGACCGGCGGCCGGGCCGTGGTGCTCGGGCCGACCGGGCGCAACCTGGCGGCCGGCATGTCCGGCGGCACCGCGTACGTGCTCGACCTCGACCTCGCCAAGGTCAACCGGGACATGGTGGACCTGCTGGCGCCGGACGCGGACGACCTGGCCTGGCTCAAGCAGACGGTGCGCAAGCACCACGACCTCACCCGCTCGGCCGTCGCCGCGTCGCTGCTCGGCGACTGGACGCGGCGCTCCGCGGCGTTCACCAAGGTGATGCCGCGCGACTACCAGCGGGTGCTCGACGCGGCGAAGGCGGCTCGCGCGGCCGGCCGCGATGTCGACGAAGCGATCATGGAGTCCGCTCGTGGCTGATCCGAACGGTTTTATGAAGTACCGGCGCGAAGAGCCGAAGAAGAAGTCCAAAGAGGACCGTCTCGCCTCCTGGGGCGAGGTCTATGCGGACGTCGAGCCCGGCGAGCGCAACGAAGCCGTGCGCACGCAGGCCTCGCGCTGCATGGACTGCGGCATCCCGTTCTGCCATTCCGGCGGCTCGGGCTGTCCGCTCGGCAACCTGATCCCGGAGTGGAACGACCTGGTCCGCCGCGGCGACTGGGCCGCGGCGAGTGACCGGCTGCACGCCACCAACAACTTCCCCGAGTTCACCGGGAAGCTGTGCCCCGCCCCGTGCGAGGCGGGCTGCGTGCTGTCGATCTCGGCGGCTTCCGGCGGGGCGGTGGCGATCAAGCGCGTCGAGCAGGCGATCGCCGACCAGTCCTGGGAAGCGGGCTACGTGCAGCCGCACGCCGCCGAGGTCTCCTCGGGCCAGCGGGTGGCCGTGGTCGGCTCCGGCCCGGCCGGGCTGGCCGCCGCGCAGCAGCTCACGCGCGCCGGCCACGAGGTCACCGTGTTCGAGCGCGACGACCGGCTCGGCGGGCTGCTGCGGTACGGCATCCCCGAGTTCAAGATGGAGAAGAAGGTCCTCGACCGGCGCCTGGCGCAGCTGCGCAAGGAGGGCACCCGGTTCGTCACCGGCTGCGAGGTCGGGGTCGACCTCACGGTGGAGGACCTGCGGGCCCGGTACGACGCCGTGGTGCTCGCCGTGGGCGCGCTGCGCGGCCGCGACGACACCACCACCGAGGGCCGCGGCCTCGCCGGGATCCACCTGGCGATGGAGCACCTGGTGCCGGCCAACAAGTTCGTCGAGGGCGACGGCCCGCCGTCGGTCGACGCGAGCGGCAAGCACGTGGTCATCATCGGCGGCGGCGACACCGGCGCGGACTCCTACGGCACCGCGACCCGGCAGGGCGCGCTTTCGGTGACGCAGCTGGACCAGTACCCGATCCCGCCGTCCACTCGCGACGACGAGCGCTCGCCGTGGCCGACCTGGCCGTACATCCTGCGCACCTACCCGGCGCACGAGGAGGCGGGGGAGCGCAAGTTCGCCGTCGCGGTGAAGCGCTTCGTCGACGACGGCGAAGGCCACGTGAAGGCCGTGGAGCTGCAGCAGGTCCGCGTCGTGAAGGACCCGGAGACGGGCCGTCGTGAGGTCGTGCCGACCAGCGACGAGGTCGAGGTGCTGCCGGCCGACCTGGTGCTGCTGGCGATCGGCTTCGAGGGCGTCGAGGAGATGGCGCTGCTGGAGGGCTTGGGCCTCTCGCTCACCCGCCGCGGCACCCTGTCCTGCGGCGCCGACTGGCAGACCTCGTCCCCGGGCGTCTTCGTCTGCGGCGACGCCCACCGCGGCGCCTCGCTGGTCGTGTGGGCCATCGCGGAGGGCCGCTCGGTCGCGAATGCCGTGGACGCCTTCCTCACCGGCGCCTCGGACCTGCCCGCCCCGGTCCACCCGACGGCGCTGCCGCTGGCGGTCGTCTGAGCCGCCGTTCCCTGAGCGCAGGCCCCGGTGCAATGGCGCACCGGGGCCTGTTTTCGTTGCCGTGACGGCGGAATCGCTCATCCGCCGGAATCCACTGTGGACCGCGGGCCGCCATTCGCGGTGCCCGGCGAGCGGACCCGGCCGAACGACGCGCCGAGCCCTGGCCTTTACCCCGCCCTGAACTCGTGCGACGCTCAGGCACCGGTACTTCGGGGGGAGGAGCGTCGATGGTCCAGGACCGGCCGGATCGCCACGGGCCGATCACCAATCAGGTACTCGGCCCGGTGACCGGTTCCGTCCTCCAGGTCGGGCACGTCGATTCGATCACCTACTCCGCCGGGGCGCCCGCTCGTTCGCGCTACCTGGAGTGGGTGCGGCAGGTAGCGCCGCAGCAGCTCGTCGGCCGCGAGGAGGAACTCGCCGAGCTGGCGCGGTTCTGCACCGCGCCGGACCCGGCGCCGGGCTACGTCTGGTGGCGGGCCGCGCCGTGGGCGGGCAAGTCCGCGTTGATGGCCACTTTCGTGCTGGCGCCGCCGGACAGCGTGCGGATGGTGTCGTTTTTCGTCACCGCCCGCTCGCTCGGTGACGATCGGCGGGAAGCGTTTGTCGACGTCGTGCAGGAACAGCTCGCGGAGATCCTCGGCACGGCCAAGGATCGCGACGCCCGAAACCTCAACGCGGTCTTCGCCGAGGCCGCGGAACACTGCCGGGAGCGCGGTGAACGCCTGGTACTGCTGGTCGACGGCCTTGACGAGGACCAGGGCGCGAGCGCGGGCGGGCACAGCATCGCCGCACTGCTGCCGCTGCCCGCCCACGGACTGCGCGTGATCGTGTCGAGCCGCTTCAACCCGGGCGTGCCCTCGGACGTGCGGGAGGACCACCCCGTGCGGGCCCCCGGCATCGAGCGTTCCCTGGCTCCCTCGCCGGCGGCAGTCACCGCGCGGGGCGACATGGAGCGCGAGGTCGACGCCCTGCTCCGGGGCAGTGCCGGGGAAAAGGATCTGCTGGGCTTCCTCGTGGCCGCCCGCGGTGGTCTCACCAGCTCTGATCTCGCGGAGCTGACCCAGCGCCGCGAGCGGGAAGCCGAACGGGTGCTCAACAGCGTCGCCAGCCGCTCGTTCACCCGGCGTCCCGCGCATTGGCGGGCCGGCGAAGCCCCCGAGATCTTCCTGCTGGCCCACGAGACTCTGCAGCGGGAGGCGGCCGAGGCGCTGGGACCGGACGAGCTGGCCCGCTACCTCGAGGCGCTCGACCGCTGGGCCGGTGGCTATCGGGACGCGGGGTGGCCGGTGGACACGCCGCAATTCCTGCTGCGCGGGTACTTCCGGCTGGTCCGTGAGCGCGGCGACGTGGCGGCTCTGGCGGATCTGGCCGGCGACCAGGCCCGTCAGGAACGGCTGCTGGACGTGTCCGGCGGTGAGGTCGCGGCGATGGAGGATCTCGAAGCGGCGCGGGCGGCGTTGCTCGATTCGGCCGAGCCCGACCTCATCCGCCTGATCACCGTCGAGACCTACCGTGACAATTTTCGCCAGCGAAACAAGAACACGCCGGCGGCGCTCCCCGCCGTGTGGGCCGCGCTCGGCCGGGCGGACCACGCGGTCGCGCTGGCCCAGTCGATGATCGAGCCGGCACCCCGGCGGCGGGCCTTGCTCGAATTGACCGGCACGCTCGTCCGCCGTGGTGAGATCGACCGGGCGCGCCGGTTGGCCGAGGATGAGCACGAACCGGATCTGCGCGACGCGCTGCTCGCGGAGATCCCCTTCTCCTTGCTGCGTGAGGGCCGCCTCGCCGAAGCTGCCGGACAGCGGGACGAGCGCTTGAGCTTGAGCCGGCGCAAGAGGATCGACGCATTCCTGGTGGCTGCCGGTCCGGAACCGGAGGTCGATCGGGCGCTGCTGCTGGCCAAGGCCATCCCCGAGGAGGAGCTGCGGACGGCCACGCTGCGCATGGTGGGTGCGTTGCTGGTCGCCGGACACCCGGACCTGGCGCTGCGAGTGGCTGACGCGCTGGACGGCAGTCACCGGGTTTCGCTCGTGTTCGACGTGGCCCGGCGGTTGCGCCGGGACGGCGAGACCGCTCGAGCCCAGGACCTCATGCAAGAGGCGGGGGACAGCGAACGGCTCTTCCGGGCCTCGCTCACCGAAGAGCTGACCGTGGCCGCGGAGCCGCTGGAGGTCGTCCAGAGACTCAGCTCGGAGCTGGGTGAGGACGTTCGCGATCGGGTCCTGTTCCCCGCGGTGATGGACGCGCTGACGGCGTCCGGGCGGCTCGAGGCCATTCCGGCTGTACTGGACTCGATGACCGGTACGTATCAGCAAGACGAAGCGACGATCAGGTTCATCACGGCACTGGTGGCGGACGGGCAGACCGAGCGGGCCTTCGCGTATGCCGAGAAATTCGAACCCGGCCGGCCCCCGCGCTTGTTCCTGTTCGGCGTTCTCCGCTTGTGGACCGCACTCGCCGAAGCATTGCTGAAGCACGGCGATCAGGCCGGGGCGTACCGGGCGGCGCAACGAGCGGAGCGGCTGGCCCGCGGGCCATTGGGCGACCATCGCGCCGTCGAAGCGATAACGGCCCTGGCCGGCACGGTGGTCGCGGCCGGTGACATCCGGCGGGCCGAGCTGCTCGCGCCACTGGTGCCGCTCGACGAGGGAGGCCGAGGCACTATCCGGGAGCTGGCCGAACTGCTGGCGGCCGAGGGAGACTTCCGCGTCGCGGAAAAGCTGATCCGCGGTCTCGAGCTCTTGCCGAGCAAGGCCCCGCCGATGGTCGTCCTCGCGCGTCGTCTCCGGAACGCGGGAGACCGCGCCGCGCTGGCGGGTCTGGCCGGCTACGTCCGGAGCCTGGCGGAGCACCAGGAGAGCGATCGGGAATTCGAGCGGCGATCCGCTCGCAGGGCGGTGATGACCATGCTGTGCGCGGTCGGCGAGCCTGCCGAGATCATCGAGCTGGCCGCGCGCTATCGGACAGACGAAGAGGATCTGGGGTTCGAAGACACGATCGCGGAAGGCCTGAACGAGCTGGCAGCGCGGGGTGAAGCGGCGGTAGCGCTGGAGATGATCGGCTTGCTGTCCCGTTACGCCGAGAGAGTGCGGCGTGATCTGGTTTCCGGGCTGCTCGAAGCGGGTCATCTCGAGCAGGCCGAGGCCGTTGTCGGCGTCGGTGGCAATGCCGATGAACGCCGCGACCGGCTGCTGGAGGTTTTCCTGCCCGAACTGGCCCGGCACGATCCGGCCCGGGCCGTGGACGAGGCCCGGGGCATCGAATTCGCCCCCGAACGGGCCCGGGTGCTGGTGAAGATCGCGGCCAATCTCGCTCCGGACGAGCGCAAGCGGGTCCTCGCCGAAGCCGTCCGCATCGACCACTGGGCGGCGATCGTGCCCGCACTGGACACCGGCGAATTGGCCGGCCTGCTGAACGTCGCGGACCGGCTGGGCGCCCTCCGTCACCAGGACGAATGAACGCCGGGGACCCGGCCAAGCCCTCCCGGAGCCGCTCAGCCGGCGGACCTTATCCTGGGACTCGTGAACTGGACAGTGGACGTTCCCGTCGACACACTTCCCGAGCTCCCGCCGCTGCCGCCCGAGCTGCGCGCCCGCCTCGACGCGGCGCTGGCCAAGCCGGCCGCGCAGCAGCCCGAGTGGCCGGACCCGGAGCTGGCCAAGCGGGCCAGGGGCGTCCTGGAGAGCGTCCCGCCGATCACCGTGCCGGCCGAGATCGACCGGCTGAAGAACCGGCTCGCCATGGTCGCCAACGGCGAGGCCTTCCTGCTCCAGGGCGGCGACTGCGCGGAGACGTACGAGTCCAACACCGAGCCGCACATCCGGGCGAACCTGCGCACGCTGCTGCAGATGGCCGTGGTGCTCACCTACGGCGCGAGCCTGCCGGTGGTCAAGGTCGGCCGCATCGCCGGCCAGTACGCGAAGCCGCGCTCGGCGGCCACTGACGCGCTGGGCCTGCCGGTCTACCGCGGCGACATCATCAACTCCCTCGAGCCGAAGCCCGAGCTGCGGGTGCCGGACCCGGGCCGGATGATCCGCGCGTACGCGAACGCGGGCGCGGCGATGAACCTGGTCCGCGCCCTCACCGGCGCCGGCATGGCCGACCTGCACCAGGTGCACGACTGGAACAAGGACTTCGTGTCCTCCTCGCCCGCGGGCGAGCGGTACGAGGCGCTGGCCGGCGAGATCGACCGGGGCCTGCGGTTCATGAACGCCTGCGGCGTCTCCGACACCTCGCTGCACTCCACCGAGATCTTCGCCAGCCACGAGGCGCTGCTGCTCGATTACGAGCGCGCGCTGCTGCGGCTGGACAACGCCGACGCGGCGAACCCGAAGCTGTACAACCTGTCCTCGCACTTCCTGTGGGTCGGCGAGCGGACCCGTCAGCTGGACGGCGCGCACATCGCGTTCGCCGAGCTGCTGGCCAACCCGATCGGGCTCAAGATCGGCCCGACCACCACGCCGGAGCAGGCGCTGGAGTACGTCGAGCGGCTCGACCCGCGGCACGAGGCCGGCCGGCTCACGCTCATTTCGCGGATGGGCAACGGCAAGGTCCGTGAGGTGCTGCCGGCGATCGTGGAAAAGGTCGAGGCGTCCGGGCACAAGGTCATCTGGCAGTGCGACCCGATGCACGGCAACACCCACGAGTCGTCGACCGGGTACAAGACCCGCCATTTCGACCGCATCGTCGACGAGGTCCAGGGCTTCTTCGAGGTGCACCACAAACTGGGCACCTACCCCGGCGGCATCCACGTGGAGCTGACCGGTGAGGACGTCACCGAATGCCTCGGCGGCGCGCAGGAGATTTCCGACATCGACCTTTCGGGCCGCTACGAAACCGCCTGCGACCCGCGGCTGAACACCCAGCAGTCCCTCGAACTGGCCTTCCTGGTCGCGGAAATGCTGCGCGGCTGAGGTCCGTATTCCGGTGGAAGTCCCTTTTCCCCGTGGTGTGGAAATGGTGATTTCCGCCGGAATGGAAAGCGTCGCGGTGATTATCGGGCGGGTATTCCGATAGTTGTTGCGCCATTGGTGTGCGCCGGTAACGGCGGTATTCGGTCACGCGACTCCCGTGGCGCAGGTATCCACCCGTCGCGAGAGAATCGAGATGCTGTGTCTCACGAGTACATCGCCGCGACCACCGGCGGCGACCAGGTGGTGAAGGTCCGGTAGGCAGCGGTCAAGGGCTTGTGAGTGGCCAGGACGGTTCTAACCGTCATGAACACTCACGAGCTTTAGGCCGTGTGCACCAGCGCGGCGGCCGACTTCAGCACGGCGTCGCGCAGGGAGCCGAGGTCCGGCACGGCCGCGCCGTTGGCCTGGAGTCCGATGTGGACACTGTCGCGGTAGGCGGCCACGGCGATGCCGACGGCGTGGCGCGGGGCGAGGGGCACGAACGGGTACACCTCGGCCAGCGGCGCGCCGTCCAGGGCCAGCCGGGCCGGCGGCAGCGGCACGGCGGTCACCACCAGGTCGAACAGCAGCGGCGCGGCCAGCCCGGCGGTCTTCGTGCCGAGGCGGTGCAGGACCGGCGGGACGCGCCCGGCCAGCAGTGGGAACGCGCCGGCGCCCCGGGACGGCCCGGCCGCCTTGTTCCGCGTCATCGCCTGGCGGACCACGGCGAGGCGCTGCACCGGGTCGTCGACGCCGACCGGCAGGTCGCACAGGTAGCCGGACAGCTGGTTGCCGCTCAGCTGGGTGCGGGCACGGCCGCGCACGCTGACCGGGATCAACGCCCGCAGCGTGCGGCCGTCGGCTCGCTGGCCGCGGTTGACCAGCCACTCCCGCAGCGCGCCGGACAGCACGGCGAGCACCACGTCGTTGCCGGTTCCGCCGTGGGCGCGGCGGATCCGGCGGAGGTCGGCGGCGGGCAGCCGGACGAAGCCGAGCCGCCGTTCGGCCGAGGCCGGCGCGGACAGCAACGGCGCCGGCGAGAGCGGCGGCCGCGCGGCACGCACCAGCGAGGACGCGATTTCGGCCGTCTGACCGGCCTGGGCGAACGTGTCCTTGACGGTGTCGAGGGCCGAACGCGGCCGCGGCACCACCGGGTCACGTCCCGCCGCGGCGACCCGCGCGGTGAGCGGCAGCCCGTCCAGCAGGCCGACGGCCACGGCATACGCGCCCGCGCCGTCGGTGAGCGCGTGGTGCAGCTTGAGCAGCACGGCGAACCGGCCCTCGGCCAGCCCGGACACCACGGTCAGCTCCCACAGCGGCCGCCCGGTGTCGAGCGGCTGCGCGATCCACTGCGCCGCGTACTCCGCCAGCGGTTCCATCTCGTGGAACGCGCTCACGCGGTAATGGTGGATGTGCTGCGCGGCAACAAAATCCGGGTCTTCCGACCAGCTCGCCGAGCCCGGCGGGAACAGCTCGGTGCGCGTTTTCTGCCGGAGTTTCGGGATCTGCGCCGCCCGCTCGGCCAGCAGCGCGGTCAGGCGCTCCGGGGAGACCGGCTCGGCGGGGGTGAACGTCAGCACGGCGCCCATGTGCATCGGCGCGGTTTCGCTTTCCAGGCATAGGAAAGCCACGTCGAGCGGGCTGAGCGAGGTCCGCGTCATTCGGCGGCCTTTCCTGGTGCGGCCGGGATTCGGGCAGGGGACGACCACCACATCAGCCGGACATGACGAGGGGGTGGTCACGATGTTTCGCGGGCGCTAACTCCCCGCGGGTTCACTCGGCTGTGGTAGCCCGGGGCTTGCGCTGCGGCAACGGCGCCGGCGGCACTGCGTTCCGCGGCACTGCGGGCTGTGGCAAGGGTTGCACGGTGGGCTGCGGCAAGGGTGGCGCAGTGGGCTGTGGCACGTTTTTCACCGGCGCAGCGGACGACGGCACGGCTGGGGGTTGCGTCCGGCCGCTCGGCTGTGGCAGGGGAGTCGGTTGCGGCACGGGAGTGGGCTGAGGCAGCGGAGTCGGCTGTGGCAGGGGAATGGGTTCCGGCCGGGCATGGGGTGGAATGGCGGCCGGTGGTACGCCGGTCGGCGGCCCGTCGGCCGGTGGCTCGGCGGCGGATGGTCCAGCGGAAGGCACCGCAGCGGGCGCCTCGCCGTACACCGAGCCGCCGAAGGAGACCGCGGTGGCGTGCCGGACCGCGACCCCGTTGCCCGGCCGTTTCGGCAGCCCGGGCCACAGCTCCCCGGCTTCGTGGGCGGCGGCGCGGATGGCGGCGCCGTCGACGCCGGTGTGCGTTTCCTTGATGCCCCGGTCGAGCCACTGCACGACCAGCGTCAGCGGCCCGTCCTGCGGCAGCGGCCAGACGAAGACCTGGTGGTCGAGGTGGAACTGGGTGCCGCCGCCGCCCTGCGCGCGCAGCACCGGCTGGTCGGGCTCCGAGGCCGAGGGCACCGAGATGGTCTCCGAGCTGGCCCGGCTGCCGTCCGGGTAGAGCACGCCGATCAGTAGCGCGTTGTAGTCCGGGATCCGGCGATGGTCGATCAGGCTGCCGCTGCGGCCTTCGTGCAGGCTGTCGCGCGAGTACACGCCGAGCCGCAGCGTCATCGCCTCCGGCCACACCTCGATGCCCCGCAGCGCGACGATCGTGCGCTCGGAGCGTCCGAGCGGCATCGCCCACGGCAGCAGCGCCGGGACGATGTGGTCGCTCGGCGGGCCGGTCCACGGGCGGCCCTCGTAGCCGAACAGCTCCTGCTCCCGCACCGGGAACAGGGGCCGCTCGCGCGGGCCGTCCGTGAAGAAGCTCATGCTTGCTCGCGTGCCGACGGGCCGCCGTCCTCCGGCGACCGGGCCACGGCGGGGGAGAACGCCTTGCCGAACATGTCCGACACTCCCTCCGCGCCGTTCTTCGGGCGACCTCGACGTTACCGGACGCCCGCGCGCCGCCCGGGCGTTTTCCGGCGCTGGGCCAGCTGTTGTGCTACCACAGCTTCCCGGCTTTCCGCCAGTGTGGCCACCGCTCAGCCGCCGAAGCCGCGGATCTTCACCTTCGTGCCCTTCGGCACCAGCGAGCCCGGCTGCGGGTCCTGCTGGAAGACGAAGTCGAACCCGCCACCGTGGCCGCGACCGCCGCCGCCGTCACCGCCCTTATCGGCTTGCAGGCCGGCGTCCTTGAGGATCTGCTCCGCCTGGTCGAACGGCTTGAACCGGACGTCGGGCACCTGGACGGCGTTGGAGACGAAGACCTTCACCACCTTGCGGCCCGGCGAGTTCGCCGCCGGGTCGGTGCGGGTGACCGAGCCGGCCGGCACGGTCTGGGAGAACTCCTCGCCGCCGTCCTGCGGCTGGAACCCGGCCTGCTGCAGGATGCCGAACGCCTCGTCCTTCGACCGCCCGGTGACGTCGGGCACCGGCGGCAGCGGCTCGGGGCCCTTGGACAGCACCAGCGTGACCTGGCCGCCGATGTCCACCGGCGTGCCGGGGGCGGGGGAGACGCTCAGCACGGTGCCCTCGGGCGCGGTGTCGCTGTACGCCGGCGTGCCCTGTGTGACGGTGAGCTGCTGGTCCTGGATCGCCTTGGTGGCGTCGGCGAGCGGGCTGCCCACCTGGATGTTCGGCACCACCGGCTTGCCCTTGGACACGACCACGGACACGGTGGCGTTCGGCTGCAGCGAGGTGCCCGCGACCGGGTCGGCCTTGATCACCGTGTTGGCCGGGACGGTGTTGCTGAACTCCTGGCTGTACTGCGGGGTCAGCTTCGCCGCCCGCAGCGCGTCACCTGCCGAGGCCTGGCTGAGCCCGACGAGCTTCGGCACCGTCGAGGTGTTCGGGCCGGTGTCGCTGAGGATGAACGCGTACGCGCCGATCAGCCCGCCGAGCACCAGCACGCCGAGCGCGATCAGGGCGATGAGCTTCCGGCGGTCGCGCGGCTTCTTCTCCTCGGCGGGGGCCGGACGCCGGGGCGGCGTCGGCGGCACGGCCTGCTGCTGGCCGGTCGGCGGTGACATCGGCGGTCCCGGTGGCGGGACCGGCACGGCCCTGGTCAGCGCGCGGGTGCCGCGCGGGCCGGAAACCGGCATGGTCTGCTCGGTGACGGCGGGGATGCGCGGAAGGGTGCGCTCGGCGTCGGACACCCCGTCGCCGTCCGGCGGGGGCGGGATCGGCACGCCCACCAGCGCCAGGCCCAGCTCGGCGCGGACCGCCTGCAGCTCGGCCAGGAACACGCCGGCGTCGGCCGGGCGCAGCTCGGGGTCGCGCCGGGTGGCGCGCAGGATCAGCTCGTCCAGTGCGGGCGGCAGGCCGGGGCGCAGGTCGCTCGGCCGCGGGACGTCGTCGTTGACATGCCGGTACGCCACCGAAAGCGCGGTGTCGCCGGTGTAGGGCGCCTGGCCGGTGAGCATCTCGTACAGCAGGATCCCGGCCGAGTAGACGTCGCCGCGCGCCGCGGCCGCGCCGGTGGTGACCTGCTCGGGGGAGAGGTAGGCGACGGTGCCGAGGATGACGCTGGAGCTGGTGGTCCCGGCGCTCGCGACGGCGCGGACCAGGCCGAAGTCCCCGACCTTCACCACCCCGCCGGTGAGCACGGTGCTGCTGCGGCCGATCAGCACGTTCTCCGGCTTGACGTCGCGGTGCACCAGCCCGGCGGCGTGCGCGGCGGCCAGCGCCGAGAGCACCGGCTCGGCGATGCTCAGCGCGAGCGCCACGTCCAGCGGCCCCTGCTCGGCCATCAGGTCGCGCAGCGTGCCGCCGTCGACCAGCTCCATCACCAGGAACGCCAGGCCGGAGTCCTCGCCGGCCGGGGTGTCGAAGCCCTGGTCGTGCACGGCTACGACGTTCGGGTGATGCAGCTGCGCGGCGGAGCGCGCCTCGCGTACGAACCGCTCCACGAACGAGCGGTCGTCGGCGAAGCGGGGATCCATGATCTTGATCGCCACCTGCCGGTCCAGCCGGGTGTCCAGCCCCCGGTAGACCGACGACATCCCGCCGCGGGCCAGCAGCCTGTCCACGCGGTAGCGGTGTTCGAGCAGCGTGCCGACCAGGCTCGGATGCGTCCGTGTCACGGCTGAATCGTACGGAACCGCCGGGGTGGCGCGGAGGTGACCTGGCAGGTCACCCGTGCGTACCAATGGGACGCCCGGTCGAATGTGGCACAGTGTCACCTGTGAGTGGGATTCCTGTCGCCGAAGACGTCCTCGACCCCGCGGTAGCGGTTCTTCCGCTGACGGAGGTGGCGACGGCCCTCGGGACTTCGGTCAACAAGGTGCGCCAGATGCTGCGCGAAGGCCAGCTGATCGCGGTGAAGCGCGGCGGCGAGCTGTGCGTGCCGGGCGCGTTTTTCGTCAAGGACGGCGTGGTCAAGGGGCTGGCGGGGACGATCACCGTGCTCGCGGACTCCGGCTTCAGCCGCACCGAGATGCTGCGCTGGCTGTTCGAGGCGGACGACACGCTCCCGGGCTCGACCCCGGTGAACGCGCTCCGCACCAGCCACGGCACCGAGGTCAAGCGCCGCGCGCAGGCGATGGCCTTCTAGCGCCCGTCCCGTCCCGCGTTCCGGTCCCCGGTGAACACACCAGGTAACCGATCGCGGCGGCGAGTTGCAGCCCCGCGGCGGCGCACAGGCACACCGCCGGCGACTGCCCGGCGAGCGGTCCCGCGACGGCCGTGCCCGCGGCCATCCCGGCGATCTTCACGCTCGCCGCGGTGGTGAAGGCCTGAGCCCGCACGTCCGCGGGCGCCTCCCGGTGCCGGACCGCGAACACCGCCGAGAGCTGCGGCCCTTCGCCGAATCCGATCAGTACGGCGGCCGCGACCAGCAGGATCGCGTTCGGCGCCGCCGCGGTCGCGAGGAAACCCGAGCCGAGCGCGACCGTGCTGAGCAGCACCGTGATGTCCGGCGGGCCGGGCAGCGGGTGGCGGGCCAGCAGTGCGTTGACGAGCAGGGACGCCACGGCCATGACGGTCAGCAGCAGCGTGCCGTACCCCGCGCCGCCGAGCCGGTGCAGGCCCAGGACCGGGTAGCAGACCATGGCCATACCGATGCCGGCGTACGAGAGCGTGGTGGTCACGGTCGTGCGGCGCAGCGGGCGGTTGCGGAGCAGGAACAGTGCGGCGGCGGTGGGCTTTCGCGGGTTCCGCGGGCGCTCCGCCCGGCGCGGCAGGCGCCAGGCGACCGGAACAGCCGCTGCCACGAACACGCTTGCGACGGTGAGCGCGACCGGCGCGCCCGCGAGGTTCGCCAGCAGCCCGGCGAGTCCGGGGCCGGCCAGGCTCGCTGCGGTGAACGTCATCGCGTCGAGCGTGCTCGCTCGCGGCAGCCGCTCCGGCGGGACCAGCGCGGGCAGCTGCGCGGTCCAGCCGCCCGCGACCGCCGGGTTGAGCAGGCCGGCGAGCGCCGCCGTCGCCAGCACCAGCGCGAAGGGCACGCGGCCGAAGAGCACCGTGATCAACGCGAGCCCGGCGGCGTACCCGGCGAGCGCCGTGGCCAGGACCCTGCCGGGAGAGCGGGACCGGTCCAGCGCCGCGCCGAGCAACGGTCCGCCGAACGCGGCCGCGATGGTCAGCCCGGCCAGCAGGGTCGAGCCCGTGACCGCCGTCGACGAACTCAGTCCCAGCAGGAGCAGCGCGGGACCGGACGACTCGTCGCCACTGCGGGCGGCCGTCGCGCCGATCAGGTAACGGCTCAGCACAGTCAAGACGTTACAGTGGGGTATGACTGTTCCGCCGCCGGATTTCCCGGGTGGCCGTTCGGCGGTGCGCCGCGCGGTGGACCTGCTCGACGTGCTGCTGCCGGTGCCGCCTGACCCGGCCCGGGTGGCCGAGGTGCTGGTGGCGCGCGGGGAGCCGGACGAGCCGTTGGCCACGGCCGCCGTCGCCGAGCTGCACGAAGCCGCGCTCGAACTGCGCGAGGTCTTCGCCGCGCCCGATACGGCGGCCGCAGCGAAGGTGCTGAACCGGCTGTTCGCGAAGTACGCGAGCCCGCCGCGGCTGACCGCGCACGACGCGGACTTCGGCTGGCACCTGCACGTCGACGCGGCCGACGACGGGCCGTGGGGCGCGTGGTTCGTGACGTCCTCGGCGCTCGCCCTGGCCGGGCTGCTGGCCGAACGGCAGGGGCCGCCGGGCGGGCTGTGTGCGTCGCCCTCGTGCGGGCGCCCGTTCGCACATCTGGGCGGCGGCAGTCCACGGCGTTATTGCTCGACGCGCTGCGCGACCCGCGAGCGTGTGGCGGCGCACCGGGCCAAGACGAAAGCCCCCTCACCGGAGTGAGAGGGCCTTCGGGAACTGCCGGGGGTCAGCCGTTCTGCTGGTTCCGCCAGTCGATCCACGGCTTGACCTTGGACAGGTCGTAGTCCGGCCCGTTCAGGCCCACGGTGAACAGGGAGACGCCGTGCGCGAGGAGCTTCGGGCCCAGCTCGTCCGGGCTGCCCTCCACCCCGCAGGAGCGCTCGATCTCGGCCGGGTCGCGGCCCAGGTCCGCGCAGTGCTGGTCGAGGATCTTCACCTTGCGCTCGACGACCTCCGCGTCGCCGAAGCCGTGCCAGATGTCGGCGTGCTTCGCGACCAGCTTGAGGGTCTTCTTCTCGCCGCCGCCGCCGATCAGCACCGGGATCTTGCGCGTCGGCGCCGGGTTCAGCTTGTCCAGCCGCGATTCGATCCGCGGCAGGGAGTCGGCCAGGTCGTTCAGCCGGCCGCCCGCGGTGCCGAATTCGTAGCCGTACTCGTCGTAGTCCTTCTCGAACCAGCCGGAGCCGATGCCGAGGATGAGCCGTCCGCCGGAGATGTTGTCGACGGTGCGCGCCATGTCGGCGAGCAGCTCGGGATTGCGGTAGCTGTTGCACGTCACCAGCGCGCCGATCTCCACGCGGGAGGTCGCTTCGGCCCACGCGCCGAGCATCGTCCAGCACTCGAAGTGCTTGCCCTCGGGCTCGCCGTACAGCGGGTAGAAGTGGTCCCAGTTGAAGATGATGTCGACGCCGAGTTCTTCGGCCTCCGCGGCCGCGCGGCGGATGCTGTCGTAATCGGCGTGCTGCGGCTGGAGCTGGACGCCGACCCGGAGCCGCCTGTTCGAAGCAGTGGTCATGATCGCAGCGTAAGCCCGTAACCACGGAACGCGCCAAGCCGGACTTGGACCAGCTCCAGCATCGCGACCGCCAGCCGCCGGCCTTTGCCGACCACCGCGCGGCGGTTCAGCACGTCGTAATCCATCGCTTCGATCTCGTCGAGGATGCCTTCGTACAGCGTGATCGCGGTCCGCACACACGGCCGCGATTCGGGGCGCAGCAAGGGAATTCCGGCCTCCGCGCGACGATAGACCGCGCGGTTGCGCGAAACCGCGACAGCCAGCGCGCGCCGTACCCGCGGGTCCGGTACCCGGCGGCGGCGCGATTCGGCGAGCAGCGCGCGGTCCACACCGAACACCGCCAGCTCCTCGGTGGGCAGGTACAGCCGGCCGCGGTCCAGGTCCTCGCCGATGTCCCGGATGAAATTGGTGAGCTGGAAGGCTTCCCCGAGCGCGGCGGCACTCGGGACCGCGTCGGCGAGTGGTACGACCGTGCCGAACACCGGCAGCATCTGCAGCCCGATCACGGACGCCGAGCCATGGATGTACTCGGCGAGTTCGGCGTAGGTCGCGTATTCCGTGACCGTCAGGTCCATCCGCATCGAGTGCAGGAACGCGTCCACCAGCCCGCGTTCGATGCCGTGGCGGCGGACGGTGTCGGCCAGCGCGGCGAGCACCGGGTCGGCGGGTTCGCCGCCGCCGTATACCTCGTCGACCAGTCCGGCGACCTTGTCCAGCGCCACCTCCGGATCGGTGCCCGGCGAAGGGTTGTCGACCAGCTCGTCGGCCATCCGCGCGAAGCCGTACAACGCGTGCGCCGAGGGCCGGGCCCGCGCCGGCAGCAGCCGGGTGGCGAGGAAAAACGTGCGGCCGTGGTGGGCGTTGATGCGGCGGCACTCGGTGTACGCGGACCGCAGGGCGGGGCCGGTGATCCCGGCGGCGTCCAGTTCGTTCACCGGCCGGTGATCCTTTCCGCGGCGAGTCGTCCGGAGATCAGCACCGGCGGGATGCCGACGCCGGGGGTGGTGCCGCTGCCCGCGAGCACCACGTTGCCCGCGGCCCGCACCAGGTTGGCGGGCCGGAACGGGCCGGTCTGGGCAAAGGTGTGCGCCAGCGAGAACGGGGTCCCGGCGGCGAGCCCGCGCGCCGACCAGTCCGCGGGCGTGATCAGCTCGTCGACGGTGAACTCGCCGCCGAACCCGGTGAGCCCGCGCGATTCCAGCGTGCGCACCAGTTCTTCGCGGTACGGGCCGCCGACGCGCGGCCAGTCGATGCGGCCGCGGTGCAGGTTCGGCGCCGGCGCGAGCACGGAGACGATCTCGCCGCCTTCGCCGGCCAGCCCCGGCTCGGTCGCGGTCGGGCGGGTCACGAGCAGCGACGGGTCGCTCATCAGCTTGCCCTCGCGGACGATCTCGGCGAACGTGCGCTCCCACGCGTCGCCGAAGAAAATCGTGTGGTGGCCCAATTTCGGCCACGAGCGGCCGGTGCGCCCGTGCAGCACCACGGCCGAAGGCGAGTACCGCAACGGAAGCACCCGCCGGGGGCGCGCGCCGAGCAGCCGGTACGCCGTGGTCAGCTCGGTCGCGAGGACCACCGCGTCGCACTCGATCCGCTCACCCGAGCGCGTCCGGACCGCGCGCACCCGCGAGGAAACCCGTTCCAGCCACGCGGCTTCGGTGCCGAATCGCAGATCGGCCCCCGCGCGCCCGGCGGCGCCGGCCATCGACCGCGCGATCGCGCCCATGCCGCCGCGCGGGTAGTACACGCCGCCGACGGTGTCCATGTACGCGATGACGCCGTACGCGCCCATCGCGCGCGCCGGGTCGAGGCCCGCGTACAGCGCCTGGAACGAAAACAGCCGGCGTACGCGCTCGTCGCGAAGGAAGGTGGCGACCTTCGGGCCGAGCCGGCCGAAGCCGCCGAGCGCCGCGAGCTTCACCAGTTCCGGCCGGACGAGGCCGAACGGCGAATCGAAGTTCGCGCCGATGAAGTGGTCCTTCTGCGTGGCGTACAGCTCGGTGAGCCAGCGCCGCAGCCGTCGGTAGCCGCGCGCCTCCGCGGGCCCGGCGAACGCCCGGATCTCGGCCTCCATCGCGTCGCCGTCGGTGCGCAGCGCGAGCGTGCTGCCGTCCGCGAACCGCGCGCGGTAGGCCGGGTCGAGCTTCGTCAGCGGGAGGTTGTCGGCCAGTGACTCGCCGACGGCGTGAAAGGCCTCATCGACCAGCTCGGGCATGGTGAGCACACTCGCGCCGGTGTCCACGGCGTTGCCGCCGAAGTCCTGTTGCCCGGCCCGTCCGCCCGGCGTCTTGGCCTGCTCCAGCAGCGTGACGCGGCGGCCGGCGCCGAGCAGGTGCAACGCGGCCGAGAGCCCGGCCAGCCCCGCCCCGACCACCACCACGTGGTCGGTGGGCCCGGTGACGGTCCGGCCCTCCATCAGTACGTCCGCTGGGTCGCCAGCTCGGTCAGCTCGGTCAGCGCCGCCGGGGCCGGCTCGGCCAGGTGGGCCCGCTCGAGCGCGGCCATCGCCGAGGACGTCAGCTCGGTGATGCGCCGCTCGATGGCGTCGACCGCGCCGACGGCCGTCAGCGCTTCGCGGACTGTGTCCACCGCCGCGTCGGACAGGTTGGCGGCGCCGATCGCTTCGGCGATCACTTGGGCCGCCGCGTCTTCACCGCGTTCTTTCGCCAGCTGCAAGCCCAGCGCGACGAGCAGGGTCCGCTTGCCCTCGCGCAGGTCGTCGCCCGCGGGCTTGCCCGTCACGGACGGGTCGCCGAACACGCCCAGGAGGTCGTCCCGCAGCTGGAACGCCACGCCGACGTCGCCGCCGAACTGCAGCAGCGTGCCGATCAGCTCCTCGTCCGCGCCGGCGAGCGCGGCGCCCAGGTGCAGCGGGCGCTGGACGGTGTACGCGGCGGTCTTGAGCCGGTCGATGCGCAGCGCGGCCTCGGGGGAGGCGTCGCCGACGGCCTGCGTGCGGACGTCGAGGTACTGCCCGGCGAGCACCTCGGTGCGCATCGCGCGCCACGCCGGGCGCGCCGCGGCGAGGGTTCCGGCGGGCAGCGGGGCGTCGGCGAACATGTCGTCGGCCCAGGCCAGCGCGAGGTCGCCGACCAGCACGGCGGTGGCCAGTCCGAACGCCGCGGGCGAGCCGAGCCAGCCCCGATCGGCGTGCAGCTTCGCCGAAGCGACGTGCACGGTCGGGTTGCCGCGGCGGGAGTCGGAGGAGTCGATCAGATCGTCGTGGATCAGCGCGCAGGCCTGGATCAGCTCGAGGCTCGACACCACCTGCAGCGCGCCCTCGGCTTCCGGCCCGGTGGCCGCGCCGCCGGCGCCGCGCCAGCCCCACCACGCGAACGTCGGCCGGATCCGCTTGCCGCCGCCCAGCACGAACCCGGACAGCGCCTCGATGCCGGCCGCCACGCTGGGCTCGGTGCGCACGATCTGCTCGCCGGCCCGGCCCAGGAACGCGGCCAGCGCGCCCTCGACGCGGGCGGGCAGGTCGGCGTCGAATCCGGGCTCTTCCATGCCTTCATCATCCGGGGCACCCGGCGGTCCGCTCGCGCCGGGTGCCCCGGATGTGGCGAACCAGACGTCAGGCGCGCGTCCACTCCGTGTGCACGTCGGGCCCGGTGCCGGTGCGCACGCGGAGCCGGAACAGGCCCTCGGGCGCGGGCCGCAGCGTGAACCAGCCGACCTCGTCGGCGGACGTGCTCGCGGCCACCCCGCCCGGGCCGCACAGCTCGACCGCGGCGGCCGACGGCGGGACGAGCTGTCCCAGCAGCGCGTCCGGCGTCAGCTCCACGGAGACGGTGAGGCCGCCGGCGGTGAAGGTCAGCGAACGGTGCCCGCCGGTGCCCGCGCGGGTGCCGGCGGGCGCGGTGGCGGAGTCGGCCGCCAGCTCGGCCAGCTCGGCGTCGACCGAGTGCCAGGTGAAGGCCGATTTCGCCGCGGTGACAAAGCTTTCCGGCACTTCCCGCCGCTCACGCAGCGCGTCGCCGAGGTCGGCCAGCAGCCGCTCGTCGGAGTCCCAGTGGTCCGGCATCTCAGGCTCCCGCCGTGGTCGGGGCCAGCGCGGCGACGGGCGGGCTGCGGCGCAGCAGGCCGAGGCAGCGCAGCCGGTTGGGGCCGATGCCGCCGACCGCCATGCCGAGCTGCTCGCTGATCCGCGCGTACGCCACCGGCGGATCGTCGAACAGCATCTCCAGCAGCCGCCGGCAGCGTTCGGGCAGCGTGGCGAAACCCCGTCGCAGCGCGAGCCGGCGCTCTTCGGCCAGCAGCCACTCGTCCGCCGCCGCGACGGCCTCGTCGGGGAAGGGGTCGTCCTCGACCGGGATCTGGCGCAGCTTCGCGCGAAGCAGGCGAAGGCACTCGTGACGGGTGGTCGTCGCGAGCCAGCCGGGCAGCGCGGCGGGCTCGCGGAGCCGGCCCAGCTGCTCGACCAGCCGCAGCCAGACCGCGGCGCCGACGTCGTCCGCGTCCGCACCGGAGAGCCGGTGCCGGCCGCAGACGGCCCAGACCAGCGGCGCGTACCGCTCGACGCCTGAATCCGGGTCGTCCAGCACCAGTTCGAACGCCTCCGCGGGGCTCACCCGGCCGGGCACGGTCCGCGCCGCCACCATCCCGGTCACCCAGGCGGCGGCGAACGAGGTGCCGGTCCACTTCGCCCAGCCGCCCGGGTAGGCCCCGCGCACCTCGAACCCGACCGCCTGGCAGGACACCCACGGCGCGTCCGGGCTGAACGGCAGCCGGATGCCGTCGCGGTCCATCGCGCCGACCGCGACCACCCCGGGCAGGGCGGCGGGCCACATCGGGGTGGTGCCGGTCAGCAGCGGGTCCGCGGTCTCCCCGTGGTTGCCGGCCGCCGCGATCACGAGCACCCGGCGGGGCAGCCGGTCCACCGCGCGGCGCAGGACCAGCGACGGGGCGCCGTCGAGGGTGTGCGACGCCAGGGAGAGGTTCAGGATGTCGGCCCGGTCGCCGAGCCGCACGATCTCCTGCGCCACCTCCCACTCGGTCGCCTCGCTGGTCGCGCTGTCGAGCGCGCCGTCGGCCTCGATCCGCGCCGCGGGGGCGTGCCCGAGGATCACCGAGCAGACGAACGTGCCGTGCCCGGCCCGGGTGGTCAGCAGCGTGGTCCCCTTCGTGTGCCATTCGCGGGTCGAGACGTCGCGGCCGGTGAACACCGGGTGCCGGAACAGCGGCGTATCGATCATCGCCACGGCGACCCCCGCCCCGGTCATCGCGTCCGCGGCGGGCTGGTCCACCGGGCCCGCGTCCATCGGGTCGCCCACGGTCATCGGCTTCGACCCGTCGGTGCCGATCGCGCCCGTGCCCATCGGCTTGGACCCGGCGGGCTCGACCACGATCGGCCCGATCCCGCCCATGGGCTTCGATCCGGCAGGCGCGATCGCGCCGGCACCCATGGGCTTGGACCCGGCGGGCTCGATCGGGCCCGCGCTCATCGGCTTCGACCCGGCGGACCCGATGGAACCGAGGGTCGACCAGTGCAGGTCCACTTCCGGCTGCCAGCCGCCCGCGGACGTGGCGAAGGCCGCGCGGAGCTGGGCCGGCAGGTCGGCGACCTCGCCGGCCAGGCGCGTCACTCCGGTCAGCCGGGCGAGGCCGAGCCGGGTGTCTTCGACGACCTCCGCCCAGTCCGTTTTCAGCTCGCGCAGCGCGCCGAGCACCACGGCCAGGTCGTCGCTGTCGACGATCAGCTCGTCGGGGAGGGGCTTCAGCTCGGCGGCGAGCGGGAGGGTCTGCCCGTTCGGCTGTTCCGGTGTTTCGGTCATTTCGCCTACATTCCTCTGAGGTGGTCTTCCCCTATCGGAGTCGCGAATGCGCGCTGTGATGCATCACCCCGGCGCAAAAGAACGGGCGGACGCCGCGGTTCGGCTCGCCGACCTCGACCCGGCCCGGGCACCTGGGCCGGCGCGTGAAGCGGTGGCCGCGGCGGTGCGGGAGCGCGACGCGGCGGCCGAGTCCGTCGCCGAGCGGGCCTGGGGACACGCCCTCCTGCACTGCGGCGAGATGGACGACGCGCTGCGCCACTTCCGCCGTTCGGTGCGGTGCGCCGAGCGCGCGGGCTCGGCGGCGCTCGCGGCCGAGGCGCGGATGAAAATGGCGTTCGCGCTGCTGCAACGAGGCCGTCCCACCACGGCGTTGCGGGAAATCGACCTCGCGGTGCCCGACCTCGACGGCGCGACGGCCGGCCGCGCGCTCGCACAGCGCGCGATCGTGCTGCACATGGACGGCCGGCTCGACGAGGCGCTCGCCCAGTTCGACGCCGTGCTGCCGACCCTGCGGGAGACCGGCGACCTGCTCGGCGTCCAGCGGCTGCTGATCAACCGCGCGTTCCTGCTGGCCGACCGGCACGCGTTCGCGGCGGCCGAAGCGGACCTGCTGGAGGCCGGACGGCTCGCGCGGCAGCTCGGCCGCGAGCTCACCGAGGGCATCGTCGCCGAGAACCTGGGCCTGGTGGAGACGTTGCGCGGGGACATCCCGGCCGCGCTGGCGCAGCTCGGCCGCGCCGAGCGGATCATTGCCGAGCACGGCGCGCAGCTGGGCTGGGTGCAGCGCCATCGGGCCGAGCTGCTGCTCTCGGCCGGGCTCGTCGCCGAGGCCCGCGACGCCGCCGAACGGGCTGTCGCCACTTGCCGACGGGAGCGCCGCCTGCTGGGGGTGCCCGAGGTGCGGCTGGTGCTTTCCCAGGCCGCGTCGCTGAGCGAAGACACCGTCACAGCCGTGGCGCAGGCGCGGGCGGCCGGGCGTGAGTTCGCCCGCCAGGGCCGGGCCGCGTGGGCCGAGCTGGCCTACCTGACCGGGCTGCGCGCGCGGTGGACCTCCGGCCCGCCGCCGCGGGTCTCGTCCGCCCGGATCGCCGGGATGGTGCGGGTGCTGGCGGGCGCGGGCTGGCCCGCGGCCGAGCTGGAGGCCCGCCTGTTCGCCGGTCGGCTCGCGCTCGCCCGCCGTGACCCCGAACGCGGCCGCGAGCTGCTCCGGGAGGCGTCCACGGCCCGGCGTCGCGGACCAGCGACCTTGCGGGCTCGCGGCTGGTACGCGGAAGCGTTGCTGCGTAAGGATTTCGGGGATCACGCGGGAGTCGTCCACGCGGCCCGGTCCGGCCTGCGAGTGCTCGACGACCACGGGGCCGCCCTCGGCGCCGCGGACCTGCGCGCGCGTACGGCCGCGCAGCGCACCGACCTCGCCGAGCTGGGCCTGCGCACGGCTGTTGCGGGCGGGCGCGCGGACGCGGTGTTCGAGTGGGCCGAGCGCGGCCGGGCCAGCCGCCTGGCGCGTCCACCGGTCCGTCCGCCGGACGACGAGGTGCTCGCCCGGCTGCTCGCCGAATTGCGTTCCACCGCAAGGGAAGCCGAGAACGCGTCCGGTCCCGCGAAGATGCTGCCTCGCCAGGCCGCGCTGGAACGGCGGATCCGCGACCACATCCGGCTGAGCCGGTCGGCCGGCGCCCCGGCGACCGAGCCGGTGCGGGTGGCCGAGCTGGGCCGCGCCCTCGGCGAGCGCGCGCTGGTCGAATGGCTCCGCCTCGACGGCGAGCTCCAGGCGCTCACCCTGGTCGACGGCCGGCTGCGGCGGCACGAGCTGGGCCCCGCCGCGCGGGTGGCGGACCTGCTCGACCGGCTGCCGTTCGCCTTGCACCGCATGGCTGACGTCGCCGCGGCCCCGGCCTCGGCGGCTGCCGCCGAGCACCTGCTGGCGAACGCCGCGGGCCGGCTCGACGAAGCGCTGTTCGGCCCGTTGCCCGAGCTGGCGGGACGCCCGCTGGTGGTGGTGCCGACCGGGATCCTGCACAGCCTGCCGTGGTCGGTGCTGCCCTCGTGCGCCGGCCGGGCGGTCGCCGTTTCGCCGTCGGCCACGCTCTGGCACGCGGCGAACGCCCGCGAGCCCGCCACCGGCCCGGTCACCGTGGCCGCCGGCCCCGGGCTCGCCGGCGCGGGCGCCGAGGCCGAGGCGATCGCCGCGATCCACCACGTGCAGCCGATCACGGAAGCGACCGTGGACGTCGTGCTCGCCGAACTGGCCAAGGCGCGGCTGGCGCACCTCGCCGCCCACGGCACGCTGGCCGTCGACCACCCGCTGTTCTCCAGCCTCCGGCTGCACGACGGGCCGCTGCTCGCCTACGACCTCGACCGGCTCGGCCGGGTGCCGCACACGGTCGTGCTCGCCGCCTGCGACAGCGGCCGCTCGGTCGTCTGCACCGGCGACGAACTGCTCGGGCTGGGCGCGGCCTTCGTCGCGAACGGCGCCGCGCAGCTCGTCGCCTCCGTGGTGCCGATCCCGGACGCCGAGACGGCGCCACTGATGGTGGAGCTGCACCGGCTGCTCGCCGGCGGGCACCCGGCGGCCGTCGCGCTGGCCCGCGCCCAGCAGGCGGTGCGGGGCCACGGCCCGGCCGCGGCCGCCGCGGCGGCAGGTTTCGTCTGCGTCGGCGCCGGTTCCTGAAACTCACGAACCGGCTGTATCACCGCGTCCGCCCGCCACTCCGTCTGGCGGAGAGGGAGAGGTGAGGCGACCATGACGATCCTGCTGCCGATGCTCGTGACCGTCCTCGTCGCGCTGGCCATCGCACTGGCCCTGCGGCGCCGGAAACGCAAGCACACCAAGGAGAACCTGGCCGGACCGCCCGGCGGCATCCCGGCGTTCCGCATCGTGACGCTCGGCCTCCAGGGCTCGGGCAAGACGTTGCTGCTGACCGGGATCTACCGCCGCCTGCAGACGCCGGCCGACCGCGGCTTCTACCTGCGCGTGCCGCACGAGCAGCTGATCGAGCTGAACCGCTGGTACCGCAAGGCCGCCGACGTCAACGAGGAGTGGCCGCGCGGGACCACCCGCGGCGAGCTGCGCGAGTTCGAGTTCAGCGTGATGACCCAGGTCGGCGCGGACGCCGAGCCCGTGGTGAAGCTCGGTTACCTCGAGTACCCCGGCGAGCTGCTGACCGACCCGGACGCGCCCGGCTCCACCGCGCAGGCCACCCTGCTCAAGGCGATCGCCGGCGCCGACGCGCTGGTCGGCATCATCGACGGCTTCCGCCTGCTCCAGGCCCACAACGGCGACCAGCGCGGGCAGCTGATGCTCGAGGCCTCGCTCGACGCGATGATCAACGCGATGCTGCCGGTGCGCAGCCCGATCGTCTTCGTGATCACCAAGTGGGACCTGCTCGACCACCTGCACCCGGACGAGAACGAGCGGCTGCGGATGGTGCGCGAGCGGCTGATGGACACGCCCGGGTTCGCCGACCTGGTCAAGGTCCACAGCACCCGGCGGATCGTCCGGCTGATCCCGGTCACCGCCGTCGGCCACGACTTCGCCGAGTACCGCGACGGCGCGGTGCGCAAGAACCCCGGCGGCCGGTTCCGGCCGTCGAACGTCGAGGCCGCGCTTTCGGTGGTGGTGCCGGACATCCTGCGCCAGACCGAGATGTCGCTCGACCACGCGACGCGGGCCGAACTGCTGGCCGCGGCGCAGCGCCGGGTGCGGATGGGGCCGGGGGAGGCGTTGCGGACGCTCGGCACGTACGTCACCGGGAAGGCCGCGCGGATCCTGATGTCCGCGGTCGGCGCGGGCGTGATCGCGGAATCCGGCCTGTCGCTGCTGCTCGACACACTCGGCCCGCGCGGTTACGACCCGGCCGAGCACAGCGCCCGGCTGGCGCGCCTGGGCGAGGCGGACCGCCGGGCGGAGGAGTTCGTCCAGGCCCGGCGCCGGGTCGTCGGCGAGCTGCAACGGCAGGTCGCGGTGCTCGAGGCGAAGCTGCCCGACTCCCGCCTCGGCGGCGACCGCTGGGGTGACTGGTGAACGGCGAGGCGTGGCCGTTCCTGGTGGCGCGGGGACGGCGGCGCGGCTACTCGGCGCTGCTCGTGCCGGGCTTCCTCGGCGAGCACGGGTTCCTGGAGGAAACCGCCGTGCCGCTGGACGAAGTGTCCTTCCACACCGCCTCGACCCCGTTCGGCTCGCTCACCTGGGCCGAGCACGCGGTGACGGCGGCCGACGCCGGCGGCGAGCCCCGCGACGAGCACGGCCGCCCGCTCGTCCTGCTGCACGGGTTCCTCTGCCCGCACGGTGAACCGGACGACGCCCGCGCCGCCCTCGCCCGGACGGACTTGCTCGCGCTGGCCGTCTACCGCCGGTTCCTCGACGCCGAGGAGGCGTTCCGGGCGGAGGCGTCGGCGCCGTTCGAGGTCGGCCTGGCCCGGGTCGCGGCACCCCGGTCCGCGCCGCCGCCGCGTCCGCCCGTCGGGATTTCGGCCCCGCCGCGGGAAAAGCCGCGGCGCGGGCTGGTCTGGGCGGGGGCCGCCGCGGTGGTGGCCGGCGCCGTCGTCGCGGTGATCACGCTGGTGTCGGCGGGCAGCGGCCCGGAACCGGCGCCGGCGTGCCCGCGGGACGTGGTGACGCTGTCGCCGCTGCCCTCGCCGGTGGCGACCTGCGTGCTCGACGGGAAGGTCGTCGGCTACTCACCCCAGAAGGCCCCGGTCAGCCCGACCCCGCGGAAGTAGTCCGCCGCCTCGGCCGGCTCGCGCCGCCGGTAGCCGTGGTCGAGGCGGCCCGCGTACCAGCCGCTCGCCAGGTGCCACAGCGTGTCCAGGTCGAGCACGGATCCCTTGGCGGTGCCCGATTCCCCGGCCCATCCGTCCACACAGGACTCGTCGCAGAAGAGACGCTGGAGCGAGCAGGTGCGCCGCACGTCGTCCCACATCCGGGCCGCGGGCACGGGGAAGTGCGCCACCTGCGCGCCCGACGGCGGCCCTTCGCGGCCGACGACCAGCGCGCTCGGCTCGCCGCAGCCGGGGCAGCGGGTCGAGACCAGCACCTCCGGCTCGTCCGGCACCAGGTGCGGGATCGCGAACGAGTCCCACGCGCAGCCGCCCCACCACAGCGTGCGGGCGCCCATCACGGAGAACCCGAGCGGAATCGCCGCGAACGGGTGAGCCAGCGCCACGTGCTCGCACTCGTCCAGCACCAGCTGGCGGGCGGCGTCGAGGCGGTGCAGCGCCTGCTTGGCCACGGCCAGCGAGCCGTGCGCGGCGTCGGCCAGCTCCGGCGCGGTCGGGGGACGGCCGTGCACCGCGAACGCCCGGTACACGGCCACTCGCACGTCCTCGTCCCAGGCTGTGTCCAGGCTCTCGCGGCCGGTCTGAATCCGCGTCGCCGCGGTCGTTAGCTCGCTCATGGCTTCTCCATCGCGTCCGGGCTTCGACGGTACCCGTGGTCAAGGCCACGTGCAGGGACTGCCCGCGCCCGGTTCCGCCCACTAGCATTCCCTTCATGACGTCGGTGATCGAGCGGTTGCAGGGGGACGCGCCCGCGTTCTCCATCGAGTTCTTCCCGCCCCGGGACGAGGCGGACGAGGCTGTGCTGTGGAAGGCCGTCCGCGAACTCGAGCCGCTGGACCCCGCCTACATGTCCATCACCTACGGCGCGGGCGGCTCCAGCCGCGACGGCACCATCCGCAGCATCGCCCGCGTCGCCACGGAGACCACGCTCTGCCCGATGGCGCACCTGACCGCCGTCAACCACTCGGTTTCCGAGCTGCGCAACGTGATCGGCTGGTACGCGGCCGTCGGTGTCCGCAACATCCTGGCGGTGCGCGGGGACCCGCCGGGCGACGTCTATGGCGACTGGGTCCCGCACCCCGAAGGGCTGAAGTACGCCGAGGAACTGGTCGAGCTGGTCCGCTCGCTCGGCGACTTCTGCATCGGTGTTTCGGCCTTCCCGTACGGGCACCCGCGCTCACCGGACCTGGAGTCGGACACGAAGTACCTGGCCCGCAAGTTCCGCGCGGGCGCCGACTTCGCCATCGCGCAGCTGTTCTTCGAGGCCGAGGACTTCCTGCGGCTGCGCGACCGGGTGGCCGCGGCGGGCTGCGACGCGCCGGTACTGCCCGGCATCATGCCGCTGACCACGCTGCGGACGCTGCACACCACCATCAAGCTGGCCGGCGTGCCGGCGCCGCAGCGGCTGCTGGACCGGCTCGAACCGTTCTCGGACGACCCCAAGGCGTTCCGCGCGGCCGGCATCGACCTGGTCACCGCGCTGTGCGAGAAGCTGATCGCCGAAGGCGTGCCGGACCTGCACTTCTACACGTTCAACCGGTCCAAGGCCACACGTGAGGTGGTCGGCCGGCTGGGCCTCGTGCCGGCTCGCGCGTAAATCGCACAAGTCGGTGTCGCCGGATGCCGACAGGCCGGTAGCGTGCCCGGCATGGCTTCCACCGAAGAGGGCGTGCGCGGGATCTGCGACCGGTACGTCGACGACTACGCGGCGCTGGACCCGGTCGCCGCGACCGTGCTCGGCGTCGACGGTCACGACGACCGGCTCACCGACTACTCGCCGGCCGGGCACGCGGCCCGGGCCGCGCTCGCCGCGCGGGCGCTGGCCGAGATCACCGCCGCCGAGCCCGCCGACGCGGGCGAGCGCGTGGCCAAGGCGGTGTTCGCCGAGCGGGTGGGCCTGGACGTCGAGATCCACGAGGCCGGCCTCGACCTGGCCGCGCTGAACGTGATCGCCAGCCCGGTGCAGGACCTGCGCATGGTGTTCGACCTGATGCCGATGGACACCGCCGGGCAGTGGGGCGACATCGTGGCCCGGCTCGGGCAGGTGCCCGCGGCGCTCGCCGGGATCCGCGCGTCGCTGCTGGCCGCGGCGGACGACGGCCACGTCTCGGCGCTGCGCCAGATCGGCAAGGTCGCCGAGCAGTGCGAGACCTGGGCCGGGCTCAAGGACGGGCCGGGCTTCTTCACCGGGTTCGTGGGCGCCGCGGCCGGCAACGACGCCGCCGCCGGGCTGGAGGACCACCTCGCCGCCGCCGCACGCGGGGCGGAGGAGGCGTTCGCGGAGTTCGCGGGCTTCCTGCGCGCCGAGCTGGCGCCGCGCGCGCCGGCCAAGGACGCCGTGGGCGAGGACGTCTACAAGCTGTGGTCGCGGTACTTCATCGGCGCTTCGCTGGACCTGCGCGAGGCCTACGAGTGGGGCTGGGGCGAGTTCGCGCGCATCGACGCCGAAATGCGCGTGGTCGCGGACCGGATCCGGCCGGGCGCCACCGTCGCCGAGGCCGCCGCGGTGCTCGACGCCGACCCGCGTTACCGCGTGAAGGGCCGCGCCCAGTTCGAGGCGTGGATGCAGTCGCTTTCGGACGACGCGCTGGAATCGTTGCGCGGCAAGCACTTCGACATCCCCGACCGGCTGATGGCGCTGGAGTGCCGGATCGCGCCGCCGGGCGGCGGCGTGGGCGCGTACTACACCGGGCCGAGCGAGGACTTCAGCCGCCCGGGCCGGATGTGGTGGTCGCTGCCCGCGGACAAGGACGAGTTCACCACCTGGCGCGAGGTCTCGACCGTCTACCACGAGGGCGTGCCCGGGCACCATCTGCAAGTGGCGACGGCCGTCAACCAGGCGGAGTCGCTGACCAAGTACCAGCGGCTGATGACGTTCATCTCCGCGCACGGCGAGGGCTGGGCCCTGTACGCCGAGCGCCTGATGCAGGACCTCGGCTACCTGGCCGACGACGGGAACCTGCTCGGCATGCTGTCGGAGCAGCTGTTCCGCGCCGCCCGCGTGGTCGTCGACCTCGGCATGCACCTGGAGCTGGAGATCCCGGCGGGCACGGGCTTCCACGAGGGCGAGCGGTGGACCCCGGAGCTGGGCCTGGAGTTCATGCTCACCCGCACGATCACCGACCAGGCCCACGTGCACGACGAGATCGACCGCTACCTCGGCTGGCCGGGCCAGGCCCCCGCGTACAAACTCGGTGAGCGCCTCTGGCTCGCCGCCCGCGACGACGCCCGCCGCCGTCAGGGGGAATCCTTTGACATCAAGGAGTTTCACACCCAGGCCCTCCGGATGGGCGGCATGGGCCTGGACACGCTGCGCGAGCAGCTGGCCCAGCTGGACTGACGGATGACTTCCACCCGGCACGACGGCGACACCTGGGACCTGGCCTCCAGCGTCGGCTCGACCGCCACCATGTCCGCGATGGCCCGCGCGATCGCCACCCGCGCGGACCGTTCGCTGATCGACGACCCGTTCGCGGAGCCGCTGGTGCGGGCCGTCGGTGTCGACTTGCTGACCCGGCTGGCCGGCGGTGAGCTGCCGCCCGGCGACCTGGTCGGCCCGATGGCGATCGAAGTGGCCAAGATCCGGGCGAAGTTCTACGACGACTTCTTCCGCGACGCCGGGGCCGCGGGCATCAGGCAGGCCGTGATCCTGGCTTCCGGACTGGATTCCCGCGCTTACCGGCTGCCCTGGCCGGCTGGCACGGTGGTGTACGAGGTCGACCAGCCGCGGGTCATCGAATTCAAGACCCGCGCCCTGGCCGACCTCGGCGCCGAACCCACCGCCGACCGTCGTGCCGCTGCCGTCGACCTGCGTGACGACTGGCCAGGGGCCCTGCGCACCGCCGGCTTCGACCCGTCCCGCCCGACCGCGTGGAGTGCCGAGGGCTTGCTGGGCTACCTGCCGCCCGAGGCGCAGGACCGCCTGCTGGACACCATCACCGAGCTCAGCGCGCCGGGCAGCCGGGTGGCCACGGAAAGCAAGCCCAACCCGAAGCCGGGTGACGAGGAGAAGGTGAAGGAAGGCCTGAACCGCATCTCCGAACTCTGGCGGGCACACGGGTTCGACCCCGACATGACGAGCCTGCGCTATTTCGGCCCGCGCAACGAGGCAGCTCCTTATCTGACCGGCCTCGGCTGGGAGCTGAACGGGAGCACCATCGGGGACCTGCTCGTCGCCAACAACCTCCCGGTGAAGGACGACGACCTGCGCATGGGCGGAATGCTCTACGTCAGCGGCGTCCTCGGTCGTGAGTGTTCATGACGGTTAGAACCGTCATGAACACTCACGAGCACTAAAACCCTTGGCCCCACCCGGTTCCCGTCACTAGGCTCCCGCCCGTGCATCGGATCTTCCTCGTCACCCCGCCGCCCCGCGCCTGAGCGGGGTGGTGCCTGCCGCGGAGCCGGTTCCGCGGCTGTTGAGTGCTGCCGTAGTACGGCCTGAAGTCCGCCCCGCGTCGTCGAACGTCCTGGATTCCTTCGACGCTGGAGCGTTTTCCGATGTCTCTTTCGATTGCTTCGCCTGCGCGCGCCCGTTCGTCGGCCGCGTTGGTGCTCGCCGGGGTGCTGTGGGGCACCGGCGGGCTCGCCGGTTCGCTGCTGGGCCAGCTCGCCGGGCTGCACCCGTTGGCCGTGGCCGCGTACCGCCTGCTGGTCGGCGGCGTCACCGCTTCCGCGTACGTCGCCCTCACCGGCGGCCTGCGCGACCTGCCGCGCACACCCGAAGCATTACGCCGCCTAATCGCGGTGGGCGCCCTGTTCGCCTTGTTCCAGACCAGCTACTTCGCCGCTGTCTCGCTCAGCTCCGTCAGCACGGCGACGATGACCACGATCGGCGCCGCACCCGTTGTGCTCACTGTGGTTTCCGCGGTTCGGAAGCGTCGCGCGCCCCGGCTGTGGACGCTGGTGTCCGTCGGCGGCGCCGTCGCGGGTTTGGTGCTGTTGCGCTGGTCGCCGGAGACCGCGACGTCACCCGCGCGGCTGGCCGGCGGCCTCGGTTTCGCGCTGCTCGCGGCGGCCGGGTTCGCCGTGCTCACGCTCGTCACGGCGGAGCCTGTCGACGGTCTGGAACCGTTGGCCACCACGGCATTCGGCTGCCTGGCCGGCGGCCTGCTGCTCACGCCCGCCGCGGTGTGGCTCGGCATGGGCCTGCCCGCCCGTGCCGACGTGCTGCTGCTGGCCGTGTACTTCGGTGCCGTCCCGACGGCCGTCGCGTACGCCGCGTATTTCCGCGGCCTCGGCGGCGCCCACCCGGTGCTGGGCGCGCTGTCCGCGTTGCTGGAGCCGCTCACCGCGACCGTGCTTTCGGTCGTCTTCCTGCACGACCGTCTGAGCGCGCTCGCGTGGGGCGGCGCGGTGCTGCTCGTCGCGGCGCTCGCGGTCGGCTACTGGCGCCCGGAACCGAGGTGACTCAGGGCGCTTCGAGTGGCAGGGCACGGCCGAGGATCGCGAACGGCCGCGGGTCGCCGGTGAAGTGGTAGTCGCGCAGCACGTCGAGGAAACCCAAGCGGCGGTACAGCTTCCACGCCCGGCTGGTGCCCTCGGGCGTGGACAGCAGGACGTTGGCGCTCGGCACCCCGTCGAGCAGCCGCCGCAGCAGGTCCTCGCCGATGCCCTTGCCCTGGTTCTCCGGGCGCACGTGGATCTCGGTCAGCTCGAAGTAGTCGGTGAGCCAGCGGTCGGCCTCCGGCGCGCCCGAGCGGCGGGTCAGCCCCTGGCGCACCTGCTCGTGCCACCACTGCCCGGCGCGGCCCTTGTACCCGTAGGCGATGCCGAGCAGCTGGTCGTCGGCGTCGAGGGCGGCCATGCAGCGCCAGCCCGCGCGCAACGCGTGCGTCAGCCACATCGGCGCCCGCTGCTCGGCGGTGCCGTCCGGGTAGCGCATCGCGGTCACGTAGATGGCCAGCGCTTCGGGCAGGCGCGCGCGGAACTCGTCCGCGGAAAGCTGGACGTAGCGGAAGCACCCGGAGGACGTCGCGGTCACGATCGGTCATCCTTCTCTTCGCCCGCCAGCGCTCCGGCGGTGGCCCCGGTCAGCTCCGCCAGGCCGTCGAAGGTCGTCGGGAAGACCGACTTCGGGTGCCCGGCCGCGGCCCACACCACGTCGTACGCGCGCAGTGCCGTGTCCACGAGCGTCACCAGTTTCGCCGGGTGTCCGACGGGCGCGACGCCGCCGATGGGCTGACCCGTGTGCTCGCGGACGAAGGCCGCGTCGGCCTTGCCGACTTCGGTGAGGCCGGAGAGCTCTGCCAGCCGGGCCGGGTCGGCGCGGTGGGCGCCCGAGGTGAGGGCGAGCAGCGCCGTCTCCGCGCCGTCGGCGGTGCGGGCGCGGAAGACCAGGCTGTTCGCGATGGCGCCGACCGGGACGCCGAGTGCTTCCGCGGCCTGCGCGGCGGTGCGGACTTCGGCGGGCAGCACGCGGACGCCGTCGGCGGCGGCCTGCTGGCCGGACTCGGCCAGCACGGCTGTGACCTTGGCGACGGCGGGATGGTCGAGCGAGCTCATGCGGTTATGAGACCACGCCACCGGCACCGTGTCCCGCGCCACGCCCCCGGAATCCACCGGCGGGGTTGAGCGAACGCGGCACCTGGGGTTACTCTGGAAATCGTTCGAACAGACGTTCGACACTGGTGAGCGCGCACCGGCCGGTGCCCGGCGCGAGGGCGGGGGAAGCGCCTCCGCTCCGGGCACCGGGCCGGGGCTCACCCGAGCAGGAGGAGGGTTGTCATGTCCGTCTCGGTCGTGTCCCCCGCGGACCCCGGGCAGCCGCAGCTGCCCCTGTCGCTGCGGCCGCCCGCGCCGCCGGCCGCGGTCGCCCTGCTCGCCCAGGCCAAGCGCGGGCTGGCCGAAGCCGGGCGCGAGCGCGACCCGGCGGAGCGGTTCATCGGGGCTTACCTGTCCGCGCTGCGCGGCGCCGCGGCGGTGCTCGCCGCCCGCGGCCGCCCGGGTCGCGGACGGTCCCGCCCGGCCAGCGGCTGGGTGCTGCTCGACGCCGTCGCGCCCGAGCTGCGGGAGTGGTCGGCGTTCTTCGCGGCCAACTCGGCCACCCGGGCCGCCGCGGAGGCCGGCATCACCGGCCGGGTCACCGCCGAGTCGGCGGCGGACCTGCTGCGCGCCACGTCGCTGTTCCTCGAGGTCGTCCGCCGTGTCGTGCACGGAGAACCGGTCACCGGCGAAGCCCATGTCGCGTGAGCTCGGTCCGGTCGACCATGGCCGGTTGCTCGAAGCCCTCGGGATCGAGGCGAGGGTGCTCGGGGAGGTGGCCCACGAGGCGTCGCCCGACAGCCCGGTGCCCACCGCCCCGGGCTGGACGCTGGGTGAGCTGCTCCGGCACGTCGGCAGCATCTACCGGCTCGCGCTGGGCTGGATGACCGAAGGGCGCCGCCCCGTCCACTGGCAGCGCGGCCCCCTGCCGGGCGAGCCGGTGGCCGGGTACTTCGACGCCGGCCGGGAGGCGCTGCTGGCCGAACTGTCCGCGCACGACCCAGCGGCGCGCGCGTCCACCTGGTGGCCCGCGGACCCGACGTACGGCTTCTGGCGCCGCCGCATGCTGCACGAAACCCTGATCCACCGCTACGACGCCGAGCGCGCGGCGGACGTTGAGCACGCCACGGTCCCGGACGACCTGGCCGCCGACGGCGTCGACGAGGTCCTCACCCTGTACTTCGACCAGAAGCTCGCCACCATGGGCCTGGCCGGCACCCGCCACGGCACGGTGGGAATCCGCACCGGCGGGCACAGCTGGATCGCCCGCGCGGGCCCCGACGAGACATCCGCCTGGCGCTGTTCCGCCGAGGAAGCCGCCGCGGCGGACGAACTGGTCGAAGCCGAGGCATCGAGGGTCTACCTGTGGCTCTGGGGCCGCGCGGCCCCGACCGCCGTAACCGTCACCGGCGGCCACGACCTGGCCGCCCAGGTATGGGCCCTCCTGCGGCTGGCCACCCGCTGAAACACCGCTGAACACCCGCTGGGACCGGAGAGTGGGGAAGCTTTTCCGGTTCCGCCAGCGGCTTCTGTCCGGCGGCTTCTGTTCCGCGGGGGCCTACCGCCTCACGGCCGAACCCATCTCGACACTCACCTAGACGGCGGTTTCAGTCGGCGGCGAACCCGCCGCTGAACCCGCAGCCTCACAGCCGAACCCACCTCGGCGGCGCTTTTTGTCGGCGGCAGACCCGTCGCAGGACTCGCGGCCGCACGGCCGAGCCCACCTCGGCGGCGTTTTTTGTCGGTGCCCGCCGCTAGCTTGGCGGTATGGGCACACGTCTGGTGAACCTGGTCGTCGACGCAGCGCGCCCGCAGGAGCTGGCCGGCTTCTGGTCCGCGCTGCTCGGCTGGCAGATAGCCATCGAGTCCCCGGACGAAGTAGAGATCCATGCCCCCGCCGACGACGGGTGGGAGCTTGACCTGATCTTCGTGCCAGTGCCAGCAGCGTCGGCATCGGCGCCGCCAGCCCCGCCAGCCCTGCCAGCCCTGCCAGCGCCGGTGCCGAAGGTGACCAAGAACCGCATCCACCTCGACCTCGCCAGCACCTCGCCGGAGCATCAGGTCGCGCTCGTGGAGCGGGCGCTGGGGCTGGGCGCGCGACGGCGGGATCTCGGGCAGGGCGACGTGCCGTGGGTGGTGCTGGCCGATCCCGAGGGCAACGAGTTCTGCGTACTGGAGCCGCGTGCGGTGTATGCGGGGTCGGGCGCGGTGGCGGCGATCGTCGTTGACTCGGGGGAGCCGGCGCGGTTGGCGGGGTTCTGGTCGGCGCTCACCGGGTGGCCGGTGTGTTCGGCGGAGGACGTGATCGTCGGGCTGGGGGCGCCGTCCGGGCGGGGGCCGCGGCTGGAGTTCCTGCGCTCGGCCGAAGAGAAGGTCGGCAAGAACCGGTTGCACCTCGACGTCGCCCCGTCCGTGGGGGAGGACCACGCGGCGGCGGTCGCGCAGGTGGTCGCGGCCGGGGCGGTGCGGGCCGACGTCGGGCAGGGCGAGACACCTTGGGTCGTGCTGGCCGACCCCGAAGGGAACGAGTTCTGCGTGCTCACGCCCCGCTGAGCCGTGTTTCGAACGGATAACGGAACTCCGCCGAACGCTGACAAACGCGAAACACCGCGGGACGGGCCCGGTTACAACCACCGGGGACCGTGGGGGCATGGAAACCTTCCGAGCCCGGCCGAACCGCACGCCGCTGGTGGCGGAGCTGCCGCCCGAGGAGCCGACCGCGTCCGCGTGGCGCGTCCGGGTCCGGATGGACGACCGGCCCGGCACACTGGCGCGCCTCGCCATCCGCCTGGCCGACCTCGAGTGCAACATCCTGGGCCTCACCGTGCTCCCGGTGCCCGGCGGCGTGCTCGACGAGATCGTGCTGCGGCCCGCCACCGGCCTGCCCAAGGAGGTGCTGGCGGAGGCCATTCGCGGCGAGGGCTGCGAGTGCTCCGGCATCATCGACGCCGACGTCCGCGAGTTGCGCGACACGGCGTCGTCCGCGTTGTCGGCGGCCCGCCGCGCGGTCGACGACCCCGAGCGCCTCGTCGAGGTGCTCCGCGACGTACTCGCCGCCGACCTCGTCACGCGGGTCCCGGCGCCCGAGGGCAACCCGGGCCGCACCGAGAGCGGCCACCGCGCGGTCTTCCCGCTCGACGCGGACACGGTGCTGGTCGCGCGCCGCCGCTGGGCACCGTTCGTGGAGCTGGAGCTGACCCGCGCGGCCGCGTTGATCAGGCTGCTGGCGGCCACCCAGCAGAACGTCTCGGGCGCGGTCGTGCTGGACCGCCCGGACGGTGCCGCCGTCGTCCTGCGCCCCGGCACCCCGCGTGACGCCGACGCTGTTTCCGAGCTGCACCAGCGTTGTTCGATGAAAACGCTGTTCCGCCGCTACCACACCGGCGTGCGCACGGTGCCGCGCAGATGGCTCCACAAACTGCTGACGCCCCCGCGCGGTTCGAGCGTTCTCGCGGTCTGCGGGCGCGACGTCATCGGCCTGGGACAGCTGATCCCGCAACCGGACGGCACCGCGGAAGTATCACTGCTGGTGGAGGACGCCTGGCAGGGCAAGGGCATCGGCACGGCCTTGCTGGCCCGGGTCGTCGTCCTGGCCACCGCCGCGAGCCACGCGGAACTCACCGCCGTCTGCCTTCCCGGCGACGACACGATGCTCCGGACCGCCGCCCGCGCCGGCCTCCGCGCGGAACGCTCCACCACGGACACCTCGGCCCTGCGCTTCTTCCTGCGCTGAACCGAAACAAGGCGGTCAGGCGGGCCGGACCGCCGCCGGGATCAGCGGTTCCAGAACCAGTCCTTGCCGCGGGCTTCGCGGAGGGCCTGCTTCTTGTGGTCGGGCGTGAGACGGTCCAGGTAGAGCTTGCCGTCGAGGTGATCGGTCTCGTGCTGGAGGCACTGGGCGAGCACGTCGATGCCCTCGACCTCGATCGGCTCGTTGCGGAGGTCGACACCCCGGACCACGGCGTGCTTCGCGCGCACCGTCGGGAACCAAAGCTCCGGCACGGACAGGCAGCCTTCGCCGATCTCGTGCGTCTCCTCCGAGAGCGAGACGATCTCGGGGTTGATCACGTAGCCCGTGAGCCCGCCGACGTCGTAGCTGAACACCCGCAGGCCCACACCGATCTGCGGCGCCGCGAGCCCGGCCCGACCCTCGGGCTCGACCGAGTCCAGCAGGTCCTTCACCAGCGCTTCGATCTTCTTGTCGAAGGTGGTGACGGGATCGCAGACCGTCTTCAGCACCGGGTCACCGAAGTAGCGCAGTTCGCGCATCGCCATGATCGAAACGTCCTTATGTCACCGAGTGTCCGCGGAAAGTCTAGTGACCATGGCGCTCACGCCCGTAGCCGCAGGCCCTTCGGCGTCGCGCGGAACCCGGCCTCCTGCAGGATCTCCGCGAGCTCGGACGTCAGCGCGTGCTCGCCGTCGGCCCGCTGCACGGCGAGCTGGCCGAGCCAGCCTTCCCGCACCGCGGTGGACAACGCCGCCGCGGCCTGCTGCAACGCCGGCCGCTCCTCGGTGAAACTCAGCAGCGACTTGCCACCTCGCTCGACGTACAACGCCGGCACCCCGTCGACCAGCACCGCCAGCGCCCCGGCCTTCCGCGCCGGCCGGTGTTTCGTGTCGCCGGTCGCGGCCGGCCAGGACAACGCCGCCCCGTACGGCTGCGCCGGGTCCGCCGCGGCCAGCACCACCGCGCTGCCCGCCTGACCCGGCCTGCTCCCGGAGAGTTCGCTCTGAGGACCGGACACCGCGCGGAGCCGGTCGACCGCGCCCTTCGCCGCGAACTGGGCCGCACCCAGGCCTTCGACGACGTAACCGCGCACGACCTGGCCCGCGTCCTCCATTCCGCGCAGCACCTTGTAGATCCCCGAGAACCCGCCCGTGACGCGTTCGGTGTCGAGGGCCCCGCGGGTGAGCACGCCGTGGCGCTCCAGGAACGCTTCGGTGCGCGCGTGCGCCCGGCGGGTCGGGTCCGTCTCGCGGGGTGGGGTCAGGGCCCAGCGCCCGGCGACCGTCGGCGGCCCGCTCCGCGACGGCATCTGCGGGCGGCCGGCCCGCATCCGCGCGTACCGCCCGCGCGGCGCCTGCCGTCGGGGCTTGTGCGCGCCATGCCCGGCGACCTGCGCGCGCAACGGCCCCAGGGTGTCGCCGGTGACCAGCCCGGCCCAGACCAGGTCCCACAGCGCGGCGACGACCGCGCCGTCGTCCGGCGGCGCCTCCAGCTGCGGCGTGGCCCGGTCCACCAGCTGGCGGAAGAACAGCGCCCCACCGTCCAAAGCGGACACAATGGCCTCGTGTAGCGGGCTCGACGGCGGGTCCTCCTCCACCTCCGGCAGCAGCAGGTCCGCGACGTCGGACGGCGCCAGCGCCAGCCAGCCGTCCCCGCCCGCCAGCGCCCCGCACCCGGCCCAGGTGACCTCGCCCGCCGTGGTCAGCTCGTCGAGCAGCGCGGGGGAGTACCCCGGCAGCCGGCTCGGCAGGATCAGCGACTCGACCGCGCTGGCCGGCAACGGCGCGCCGGCCAGCTGCTCCACCACCGACAGCACGTCGTCGGCCGTGGGCGCGGACCGCAGCCGGCCGCCGATTCCGTGCCACGCGGGCAGGAACCGGCCCAGCGCCGCCGGCTCCACGGGCTCGACCTCCGCGCGCAGCCGCGCCAGCGACGCCCGTCGCAGCCGCCGCAGCACCGCCGAGTCGCAGTACTCGACGCCGACGCCGTGCGTCTCCGGATGCCCGACCGGGCTCAGCTCCCCGCGCACCAGCCGGCCCTGCCCGGTCAGCCGGTCGAGCACACCGACCACCACCGCCGACCCCAGCCCGAACCGCGCGGCCGCCGCCGACGCCGGGAACGGCCCCCGGACCCGCGCGTACCGCGACAGCAGGTCGCCCAGCGGGTCTTCGACCGGCTCCGTGAACGCTTCCGGCACGCCCACCGGCAGCGCGGCCCCCAGCGCGTCCCGCACCCGGCCCGCGTCCTCGATCGCCAGGTACCGCTCCTCGCCGCCGATCCGCACCCGGATGGCCCGCCGCGCGGATTCCAGCTCCGCCAGCCACTCCGGCCGGATCCCGCGCTCGCCCGCCTCCACTGTGGACAGATCGCCGAGGAACCGCAGCAGGTCGGCCGCGTCCTCGGCCGACCGCGCGTGACGCTCGGGATCGAGCCGCTGCAGCGACTGCTCCACCTCGCGCACCGCGTCCGGGTCGAGCAGCTCGCGGATCGCCTCTGTGCCCAGCAGTTCGGCGAGCAACGTGGAGTCCAGCGACAGCGCGGCCGCCCGTCGCTCGGCCAGCGGCGCGTCGGTCTCGTACAGGAACATCCCGACGTAACCGAACAACAGGCTGCGCGCGAACGGCGAGGCCGACGGCGTCTCGACCTCCACCAGCCGCACCTTGCGCGCCCGGACGTCGGCCATCAGCTCCCGCAGCCCGCCCACGTCGTAGACGTCCTGCAGGACTTCCCGCATCGCCTCCAGCACCACGGGGAACCGCTCGTACTTCGACGCCACCGACAGCAGTTGCGAGGCCCGCTGCCGCTGCTGCCACAACGGCGTCCGGCGCCTCGGGTCCCGCCGCGGCAGCAGCAGCGACCGCGCCGCGCACTCCCGGAACCGGGCGGCGAACACCGCCGAGCCGCCGACCTCCGCGACGATCAGCTGCTCGACCTCCTCCGGGTCCAGCAGCACATCGTCGGCTCCGATGGTCACCTCGGCGCCGTCGGAGTCAAGCGCGTCGGGCAGCCGCAGCACGATGCCGTCGTCGGAGTGCGCCACCTGTGCGTCGACCCCGCGGTTCTCCCTCAGCCGGGCCGCGATGGCCAGCGCCCACGGCGCGTTCACCTGCGCCCCGAACGGCGAGTGCACCACGATCCGCCAGTCGCCCAGCTCGTCGCGGTAGCGCTCGAGCAGGATCGTGCGGTCGTTCGGCACGTGCCGGGTCGCCGACTTCTGCTCTTCCAGGTACGCCAGCAGGTTGTCGCACGCCCGCTGGTCGAGCCCGGCCGCCGCGGCCCGCGCCCTGGCCGCCTCGCTGTCCGATGTGGACAGTTCGCGGACGAACGCGCCCAGCGCCCGCCCCAGCTCCAGCGGCCGCCCGGCCGCATCGCCCTTCCAGAACGGCATCCGCGCGGGCTCCCCCGGCGCGGGCACCACGAGCACGCGGTCGTGCGTGATCTCGGTGATCCGCCACGAGGACGTGCCGAGCAGGATGGTGTCGCCGACCCGCGACTCGTACACCATCTCCTCGTCGAACTCGCCGACGCGCGAGCCGGGCTTGCCGTCCGCGCCCGGGGTCATCACGGTGAACAGCCCGCGGTCGGGGATCGTGCCGCCGGAGGTGACCGCCAGCCGCTGCGAGCCGGGCCGGCCGCGCAGCTCGTCGGCGACGCGGTCCCAGGTGATCCGTGCGCGCAGCTCGCCGAACTCCTCGCTCGGGTACCGGCCGGCGAGCATGTCCAGCACCGCGTGCAGCGCGTCGTCCGGCAGCGCGGCGAACGGCGCCGCCCGCCGCACCAGCGCCGCGACTTCGGCCACCGTCCACGGCTCCAGCGCCACCATCGCGACCACGTGCTGGGCCAGCACGTCGAGCGGGTTGCGCGGGTACCGCACGGCCTCGATCGCCCCGGCCGCCATCCGCTCCGCGACCACCGCGCACGAGACCAGGTCGCCCCGGAACTTCGGGAACATCACCCCGGAGGACACCGCGCCCACCTGGTGCCCGGCCCGGCCGACCCGCTGCAGCCCGGACGCGACCGTCGGCGGGGCCTCGATCTGCACGACCAGGTCGACCGCGCCCATGTCGATGCCCAGCTCCAGCGACGAGGTCGCCACGACGCACGGCAGCCGCCCGGACTTCAGTTCCTCCTCGACGTGGGTGCGCTGCTCCCGCGACATCGACCCGTGGTGCGCCCGCGCGACCACCGGCTCCGCGCCCGTGGCCAGCCCGGACTGCCCGATCGCTTCGGCCGGGAACGCGTCTTCGGCGCGCAGCCCGGTCTGCTCGGCCGCCAGCTCGTTGAGCCGGGCGGTGAGCCGCTCGGTCAGCCGCCGGGAGTTGGCGAACACGATGGTCGAGCGGTGCGCCCGGACCAGCTCCAGCACCCGCTCCTCGACCGCGGGCCAGATCGACGGCCGCTTCACCGCGGCCCCCGCGATCTCCTCCTGCGTGCCGATGCCGCCTTCCGACGGCAACTCAGACAGCGAAGTCAGGTCGTCCAGCCGCTCCATCGGCGAGGGCGCCGGCCCGTCGAGGTTCGCCATGTCCTCGACCGGCACCTCGACCCGCACCTCGATCGTCTTCGCCAGCTTCGGCTGCACCACCGTGACCGGGCGCCCGCCCGCGAGGAAGGCGCTCACCTCGTCGACCGGCCGGACGGTCGCGGACAGCCCGATCCGCTGCGCCGGCTTGGGCAGCAGCGCGTCGAGCCGCTCCAGCGACAGCGCCAGGTGCGCGCCGCGCTTCCCGCCCGCGACCGCGTGCACCTCGTCGACGATCACCGTCTCGACCCCCGCCAGCGATTCGCGCGCCGACGAGGTGAGGATCAGGAACAGCGACTCCGGCGTGGTCACCAGCACGTCCGGCGGCGTCTTGCCGAACGACCGGCGCTCGGCCGCCGTGGTGTCGCCGGTGCGCATGCCGACCTCGATCCCCGGCACCGGCAGCCCCAGCCGCCGCGACGCCTGCGAGATCCCGGCGAGCGGCGCGCGCAGGTTTCGCTGGACGTCGACCGCCAGCGCCTTGAGCGGCGAGACGTACAGGATCCGGCAGCGCTTGCGCGGCTCGGCCGGCGGCGGCTCCACCGACAGTCGGTCCAGCGCCCAGAGGAATGCGGACAGCGTCTTGCCGGACCCGGTGGGGGCGACGACCAGGGCGTGTTCCCCGGCGTGCGCGGCCCGCCAGGCCCCGGCCTGCGCCGCGGTGGGTGCGGCGAAGGCCCCCTCGAACCACGTACGGGTCGCGGGGGAGAAGAGGTCCAACACGTCTGCTGCCACGTTGTCCATCATGCGCGGCACCCCCGACAATTTCGGTCCCGGCCGCCGCCGGGGCCGGTCCGCTCAGAGCGAACGGCCGGTCAGAACGCCTGGTCGAGGCCGTGCCGGAGGACCTCGGGCACACCCTTCAGGCCGTTCGCGCGAGCTGCGGCGCCGCCGAAATGGTGGGTCCCGTCACGTTCGCCCGCCGAGGGGAAGCGAGTTTCGCGGGTCCGCACGCACGGTGACCGTCCGCGTGGGAGCATCACCGCCAGCGCCGCTACGTCGAGGGGAAGTGCTGTGCGGATCCTGTCGGTGGACCTCGGGACGTCCAACACCGTCGCCGTCCTTTCGGCACACGGCATGCCGCCGAGGGTCGTCGAGGTGGACGGTTCGGCCAACATGCCGTCGGCGATCTTCGCCGGCGAGGACGGCACGATCATGGTCGGCCGCGACGCCGAGCGCCGCGCGCGCCTGGACCCGACCCGCTTCGAGCCCAACCCGAAGCGCCGCATCGACGAGCAGACCCTGCTGCTGGGCACCGACGTCGTGCCCGTGAACGAGGCGCTGGCCGCGATCCTGCGCCGCGTGCTCGACGAGATCACCCGCCAGCTCGGCGGCGAGCAGCCCGACGAAGTCCGGCTGACGCACCCCGCCCAGTGGGGGCCGGTGCGCCGCAACGTGCTGCTGTCCGCCGCCCGCCTGGCCGGCATCGGTTCGAACGTGCTGCTGGTGCCCGAGCCGGTCGCGGCGGCCGCGCACTTCGCGTCGTTCCCCGGAAAGGCGCTCGCTCCCGGGCAGGCGCTCGCCGTCTACGACCTCGGTGCGGGCACCTTCGACGTCGCCGTCGTCGGCGCCACCCAGAACGGCTTCGTGGTGCTGGCCGAGGACGGCCTGCCCGACCTCGGCGGGCTCGACGTGGACCAGGCGCTGATGGTGCACGTCGGCCGCGAGGTCTCGCACTCGGACCCGCAGCGCTGGCAACGGCTCCTGCGTCCGGAGTCCACAGCGGACCGCCGTACGCGGCGCGCGCTGCAAGAAGACGTGAAGGCCGCGAAGGAGGCGCTGTCCCGGCACCCGCAGACCGAAGTGCCGATGCCGGAGCCGTTCAAGGACGTGCTGGTCACGCGCGGCGAGCTGGAGGGCCTGGTCCGCCCCGCGATGCTGCGCAGCGTCGAGCTGCTTTCGCGCACGCTCCGCTCGTCCGGGCTGACGCCGGACCGGCTCGCGGGCATCTACCTGGTCGGCGGGTCGAGTCGGCTGCCGCTGGTCGGCTCGATGATCGCGGAGAAGCTCGGCGTGGTGCCGGGCAGCCTCGACCAGCCGGAGACGGCCGTGGCCCTCGGCGCGCAGCACGTGGCGCGCGACGGGCTTTCCATGCGGACGCAGAACGTCGAGGGCCCGGTCGCGGCCGGGGCGTCGGCGCCGTTCGCGCCGCCGGTCGCCACGGTGCCGGGCGGTTATCCGCCCCGGCCCGGCTACCCGCAGCAGTTCTCGCCGCCGCCTCCGCCGCAGCAGCCGGCGCCGTCGAACTTCCCGACGTACTCGCTGTCCGACCAGGCCGCGCCGCCGAAGAAGAACGGGCGGAAGAAGCTGTGGATCGGGATCGCCGTGGCGGTGGTCGTGGTCCTCGCCGCGGGGCTGACGTACTTCCTGACCTCGAGCTCCTCGGTGAAGACCTACACCGCCGACGAGTGCAAGACGCCCGGCCAGGCCGATTCCGCCGGGCTCACCGGCTGCATGCGCCAGCTCGCCGGGACGATCGCCGACACCGGCGACTGCAAACCGGGCATGGGCAACGGGCCCGCCGCGCCCGCGCAGAGCCTCGGCGCGACGTCGACCTGCTCGGCGCCCGGCCGCGCGGGCACTCAGGTGACGTACGTGCAGGGCACTTCGGCGGACGAGCTGAAGCAGTACACCGACGGGCTGCTGAACTCCGCCGGCGGCGACCGCACCGAGGCCGACTGGGCGGGCAACGGGCTCAAGGGCCGGTACTCGTCCGCGGCCGGGCAGGCCTCGGCGGTGCTGGTGTTCACGGTGTCCGACCGGCCGCTGGTGGGCTTCATCTACCAGCTGAACTCGAGCGACCAGGCGGCCGCGACCACGCCCGGCACGCTGGCCGACTACTTCGAGCAGAGCGTCCAGCCGGGGAAGTGAGCCTGCTCCGGCGCGAACGGGCCGTTCGCGGCGCCGGGGCGCGCGCGAGCTAGCATTCGGCCGATGCGTATCACGGTTTTCCGACGGCTCATGGCTGAAGAGTTCGGTGCCGGCCGGGCCGCGGTGCTGACCAGCGACCACGTGTTCAGCGGGCTCGGTGGCCGGACCATCGAACAGGCGCTGGGCTCCGGCATCCCGCCCAAGCAGATCTGGCGCGAGGTGTGTGCCGCCTTCGACATCCCGCCGGAGCGGCGCTGACCTGCGGCTTCTTCGCCACGTCGACCCGGACGGGCGAAAAACCCTAGCGCAAGGGCGTGTCGCTTCCCGTCTCGAACAGGTGTTCGTCTAGGGTGTTGTGCACACCGAGGCCAGCGATCCACAGATCGGCCGCCGCGCCCGGAATTGTCGGTCCCTGCCCGTAGCGTCGGACCGGACAGTGCTTGATCCAACGAGTGCTTGATCCAACCAGAGCTTGATCTGGACAACCGAACAAGCCCCACAGGCCCAACCAGCGAGGTGGACTTCCCATGGCACCAGCAGCACCCGACAAGGACAAGGCGCTCGAGCTCGCCCTGGCCCAGATCGACAAGCAGTACGGCAAGGGCTCCGTGATGCGCCTCGGTGAAGAGGGCCGCGCCCCCATCGCCGTGATCCCGACCGGGGCGATCGCGCTCGACGTCGCGCTCGGGATCGGCGGGCTGCCGCGGGGCCGGGTCGTGGAGATCTACGGCCCGGAGTCCTCCGGTAAGACGACCGTCGCCCTGCACTCGGTGGCCAACGCGCAGCGGAACGGCGGCATCGCGGCGTTCATCGACGCGGAGCACGCGCTGGACCCGGAGTACGCCAAGAAGCTCGGCGTGGACACCGACGCGCTGCTGGTCTCCCAGCCGGACACCGGTGAGCAGGCGCTGGAGATCGCGGACATGCTGATCCGCTCGGGCGCGCTCGACATCCTGGTCATCGACTCGGTCGCCGCGCTCGTGCCGCGCGCCGAGATCGAGGGCGAGATGGGCGACAACCACGTCGGCCTCCAGGCCCGCCTGATGAGCCAGGCGCTGCGGAAGATGACCGGTGCGATGAACAACTCCGGCACCACCGCGATCTTCATCAACCAGCTGCGCGAGAAGATCGGCGTCATGTTCGGCTCCCCGGAGACGACGACCGGTGGCAAGGCGCTCAAGTTCTACGCTTCGGTCCGCCTCGACGTGCGCCGCATCGAGACCCTGAAGGACGGCGGCGAGCCGGTCGGCAACCGCACCCGGGTGAAGGTCGTCAAGAACAAGGTCGCGCCGCCCTTCAAGCAGGCCGAGTTCGACATCCTCTACGGCCACGGCATCTCCCGCGAGGGCTCGCTCATCGACATGGGCGTCGACCAGGGCATCCTGCGCAAGTCCGGCGCTTGGTACACCTACGAGGGCGACCAGCTCGGCCAGGGCAAGGAGAACGCGCGGAAGTTCCTGCTCGACAACCCGGACATCGCCAACGAGATCGAGAAGCGGATCAAGGAGAAGCTGGGCATCGGCGCTCAGGTCGACGCCGAGGCCGCGGCCGTCGACGCGGTGCCCGCCCCCGTCGACTTCTGAGTCGAGGGGAAGGGAGTGAGTGTGTTCACGGGGAACGTTCCCCGTGACCTCTCCTTCCGGCGTCCTGAGAGCGGACTCCTGACCGGGCGGGATTGTGGACGCCCGGCGGAGGCCCGTGGTTCCGGTGGTCGCGGTTCGTCAGCCGTGGTCACCTGAGTTCTAGTGATGGGAGCGGTTGTGGCGAGGGCGCCGAAGGTGGATCCGGCGGAGCTGCCGCCGGAGGAGCGGGCGAAGAAGGCCAAGGAGATCTGCTTCGATCTGCTGGCCATGCGGCCCCGCACGGGCGAAGAGCTCCGGCAGGCCTTGCACCGCAAGGGGTTCGACGAGGCGACGATCGAGACCCTGCTCGGCAAGCTGGACCGGGCGGGGCTGATCAACGACGCGGAGTTCGCCGAGGTCTGGGTCCGTTCCCGGCATGCGAACCAGGGTCTCTCCCGCACCGCACTGGTCGCCGAGTTGCGGCGTAAGGGTGTTGACGACGAGATCGCCGTCCAGGCGGCAAGCGAGGTCGACCGCGAGGCCGAGGAGCAGCGGGCCCGCGAGCTGGTCCGCAAACGTCTGGGCTCCCTCGGCAACGTCGACGAGCAGACGGCCATCCGCCGGCTGCTCGGCTTCCTCGGCCGCAAGGGCTACCCCCAGGGGCTGGCCTACACCGTCATCCGGGACGAGCTGCGCGAGTATGGCGCCGAGTCGACCATCTTGGACGACGCTGTCATCGAGTGACCGGCCGCGAGTGGCGGCGTCGTGTGGTGCTGCGGGTCGGGGGAGTGGGCAAGGGGTAGGCGCCGGGGTGCCCCGATTTCCCTTGGGGTGCGCGGAAAATCGGCGGAGAGCTGGTGCAGAGACCGGAAAGCCGGGGCGAAGAACCGGGGTGAAGAGCCGGCCCGAGGGACAGCGAACTCGGGCGAAGAACCGGCGCGGGCTGCCCCCTAGAACCGGCCGTCACCGCCGCTCCCCGGAACTGACAGCGGGGAACGGCGGCACAAAACCAGACCTCAGGCGCCGAATTTCGCGGCTTCCGCAGCGAGGGACTCGACCGTGGCGAAGTCCTTGGCGGCCAGGGTCTTCTTCGGGGTCAGCCAGGAGCCGCCGATGCAGCCGACGTTGGGCAGGGCCAGGTAGGCCTCGGCGTTGGCCGGGGTGATGCCGCCGGTCGGGCAGAAGCGCAGGGACGGCAAGGGGCCGGCGATGGACTTCAGGTAGTCCACTCCGCCACTGGCCTCCGCGGGGAAGAACTTCAGCGCGGTCAGGCCCCGTTCGGCCAGCCGCATCGCTTCCGACACCGTCGCGGCGCCCGGGAGGAACGGCAGGCCGGTGGCGAAGGCGGCTTCGAGGACGGTGTCCGTGGAGCCGGGCGTCACGAGGAACTTCGCGCCCGCGTCGGCGGACTGCTTGGCCTGGTCGGGGCTGGTCACGGTGCCGGCGCCGATCACGATGTCCGGCACCTCCGCGGCCACGCGCTCGATCGCGGCGAGCGCCACGGGTGTGCGCAGGGTCAGCTCGATCACCCTGATGCCGCCGGCGAGCAGGGCGCGGGCGGCAGGCACCGCGTCATCGACGTCGTCGATCACCACGACGGGCATCACGGGGGACAGCTCGAGCAGGTCCGTGCCGGTGGTCACTGACCGACCTCCTGGGTTTCGAAAGCGGTTTCCAAAGCGGGCAGGTCGAATTCTCCGGGACCGAACCCCGGGCCACTGCCGCGGGGCGGCGGCCCCTGGACCCCGCGGAACAGGTCCAGCTCCGGCGTGAGCGCCCCGAAGACGCTCGCGCCCTGGTCGGCGGGACCGACCGCGCGGCGCAGCGCCCCGAACAGCTCCCGCCCGGTGCCGGTCCAGGATGCCTCGGACGGGGGCGCGTCCACCAGGTCGCGGCGGGCGAGTTCTTCGGCACCCACCAGCACGTCCAGCGTGCCGGAACGGGCGTCGAGGCGGATCACGTCGCCGTCGGCGATGCGGCCGATCGGCCCGCCCACGGCGGCTTCCGGCGTCACCTGGATCGCCGCCGGGATCTTGCCCGAGGCGCCCGACATGCGGCCGTCGGTGAGCAACGCCACCTGGTAACCCCGGTCCATCAGCACGCCGAGCGCCGGCGTCAGGCCGTGCAGCTCCGGCATCCCGTTCGCCTGCGGGCCTTGCTGCCGCAGCACGACCACCACGTCGCGGTCCAGCTCGCCGGCCTCGAACGCCGCCTTGAACGCCTCCTGCGACGTGAACACCCGCGCCGGCGCCTGCACCACGCGGTGCTCCGGCGCCACGGCCGAAACCTTGGTCACCGCCCGGCCGAGGTTGCCCGCCACCATCCGCAGCCCGCCGTCCGGGGCGAACGGCCGCCACGCCGGGCGCAGCACGTCTTCGTCGAGGCTGCGGGTGGGCACGTCGCGCCACACCAGCTCGCCGTCGGACAGGATCGGCTCCTGCGTGTAGCGGCGCAGCCCGAACCCGGCGACGGTGTGCACGTCCTCGTGCAGCAGCCCCGCGTCCAGCAGCGTGCCCACCAGGAACTGGATGCCGCCGGCGGCGTGGAAGTGGTTGATGTCCGCGCTGCCGTTCGGGTACACCCGCGCCAGCAGCGGCACCACCGCGGACAGGTCCGAGAAGTCGTCCCAGGTCAGCTGGATGCCCGCCGCGGCGGCGATCGAGACCAGGTGCATCGTGTGGTTGGTCGAGCCGCCCGTGGCCAGCAGGGCGATGACGCCGTTGACGAGCGCCTTTTCGTCCAGCACCAGGGAAATCGGCGTGTACGAATCGCCACGCGACAGCTGGACCATGCGCCGCCCGGCCTCCTCGGTCAGCGCCCGCCGCAGCGCCGAGTTCGGCTGGACGAAGCTGGCGCCGGGCAGGTGCAGGCCCATCACCTCGACCACCATCTGGTTCGAGTTGGCGGTGCCGTAAAACGTGCAGGTTCCCGCGGAGTGGTACGAAGCCGCTTCGGCGTCGAGAAGGTCTTCGCGCGTCGCGAGGCCCTCGGCGTACAGCTGCCGTACGCGGGCCTTTTCCTTGTTCGGCAGGCCGGAGTTCATCGGCCCCGCGGGCACGAGGATCGCCGGCAGGTGCCCGAACGACAGCGCGCCGGCCAGCAGGCCCGGCACGATCTTGTCGCACACGCCCAGCAGCAGCGCGGCGTCGAACATGTCGTGCGACAACGCGATCGCCGTCGCCATCGCGATCACCTCGCGGCTGAAGAGCGACAGCTCCATGCCCGGGCGGCCCTGCGTGATCCCGTCGCACATCGCGGGCACGCCGCCGGCGAACTGGGCGACGCCGCCGGCCTCGCGCACCGACTTCTTCAGCCAGGCCGGGTACTCCTGCATCGGCTGGTGCGCGGAAAGCATGTCGTTGTAAGAGGAAACGATCGCGACGCCCGGCGCGCGGGCTTCGCGCAGCGCGGCCTTGTCGACGCCGTCCATCGCGGCGAAGCCGTGCGCGAGGTTGCTACAGGCGAGGCCGCGGCGGACCGGTCCTTCGTCATACGCCGCGGCACTGCGTTCGAGATAGGCCCCGCGCGTCGCCGCACTGCGCTCCACGATGCGGGCGGTGACTTCGGCGACGACGGGGTGCACAGGGGTTGGTTCGGCGGGCTGGTTCGGGATGCTGTTCATGTCCGGCTCCCGGCTCACTGGTGGTGGGGGGTCCGCGGGACGGCAGCTCTGGCGTCGCAGGAACGTGACGTCAGCCACGGTAACCGGTCGGAGCCGCCGAATCAAAATCGATTCAGAAAACCCCTAGAGGTGAGCCCGATCACTCTCGGCTTAGTGGATGTGCTACTTGTCACAGTGCACACAGCGGGGCAGAGTCGTAGGCGGCGACGTGATCGTCACCCCGGTCCTGTCAGCGCAGAGAAGAGGGAGGCACCCGATGTCCACCACCGAACTCACTGAACTGCGGCGCACCATTGGCCAGCTACGGCAGTGTGTGGGCGCCCTGCGCTCCCGGTACGGCGACGCGTCGGCCGTGCGCCGGCTGGCCAACGACGTCGAGCGGCTCGACATCGACACCGCCGACCTGGACGGGCACCCGCCCGCCGTGCCGGCCCAGGCGAAACCCGCCGAACGCGTCCCGGTGCCGGACACCCCGTATGACCCGGCGCTGTGGCACGGCGCTGATGACGAGGGTGTCGGTGGCTACAAGCGCGACCAGCGGTGAGCGCTCCCACTGACAACGACGTCAGCCGGGAGGGCACCGGTGTTCGCGCACCGGGCCGGGCCCGGATCGCCGACCGGACCCTGCGGACCGACCGATGGTGGCTGCAGCCCCTGCTCACTGTGCTGGGGCTGGCCACTTTCATCGTCTACGCCACGGTCCGGGCCTTCGTGCGCACCGCTTACTGGGTGCCCGATTACCACTATCTGACGCCGTTCTACTCGCCCTGTGTCTCCACGTCCTGCGTCGCCGGCTCGAGCCACTTCGGGCACTGGTTCGGCGCTTTCCCGAGCTGGCTCCCGCTCGGGGCGCTGGTGCTGCCTTTCCTGCTCGGCTTCCGGCTGACGTGTTACTACTACCGCAAGGCGTACTACCGCTCGGTCTGGTTCTCGCCGCCGGCCTGCGCGGTCGCCGAGCCGCACGCGCGGTATTCGGGGGAGACGCGGCTGCCGCTGATCATCCAGAACGTGCACCGCTACTTCTTCTACGTGGCAACGATCGTCTCGCTGGTCAACACCTACGACGCGGTGATGGCGTTCCACAGCCCGAGCGGCTTCGGCTTCGGGCTCGGCAACATCATCATCGTCGCGAACGTGGTGCTGCTGTGGGCGTACACGCTGTCCTGCCACTCGTGCCGGCACGTGACCGGCGGCCGGCTCAAGCACTTCTCGAAGCATCCGGTGCGGTACTGGGTGTGGACCAAGGTCTCGAAACTCAACACCCGCCACATGACCCTCGCGTGGACGACCCTCGGCACGCTGGTGCTGACCGACCTCTACGTGATGCTCGTGTCGAGCGGCGCCATCGCGGACCTGCGTTTCGTGGGCTAGCGTCGGCAGCCGCACCGGCGGCGCGAGAGAAAACCGGCAGTAATCAAGAACAACGGCGTTCCAGCAGCTCTCGAGGTGGCTCTATTCATGACCGAGGTCGAACGGCACAGCTACGACGTGGTGGTGATCGGTGCCGGCGGCGCCGGTCTGCGCGCGGTGATCGAAGCGCGCGAACAGGGTTACAGCGTCGCGGTGGTGTGCAAGTCCTTGTTCGGCAAGGCCCACACTGTGATGGCCGAAGGCGGCTGCGCGGCGTCGATGGGCAACGCGAACTCCAATGACAACTGGCAGGTGCACTTCCGCGACACCATGCGCGGCGGGAAGTTCCTGAACAACTGGCGGATGGCCGAGCTGCACGCCAAGGAGGCGCCGGACCGGGTCTGGGAGCTGGAGACCTACGGCGCGCTGTTCGACCGCACCGCCGACGGCCGGATCAGCCAGCGCAACTTCGGCGGGCACACCTACCCGCGGCTGGCGCACGTCGGCGACCGGACCGGGCTCGAGCTGATCCGCACGATGCAGCAGAAGATCGTTTCGCTGCAGCAGGAGGACTTCGCGAAGTTCGGTGACTACGAGGCGCGGATCAAGGTCTTCGCCGAGTGCACCGTCACCGAGCTGCTGCTCGACGGCGGCGCGGTGGCCGGCGCGTTCGGCTACTGGCGCGAGAGCGGCCGGTTCGTCCTGTTCGACGCGCCCGCGGTGGTGCTCGCGACGGGCGGCATCGGCAAGTCGTTCAAGGTCACGTCGAACTCGTGGGAGTACACCGGCGACGGCCACGCGCTGGCCCTGCGCGCGGGCGCGAAGCTGATCAACATGGAGTTCGTCCAGTTCCACCCCACCGGGATGGTCTGGCCGCCGAGCGTGAAGGGCATCCTCGTGACCGAGGGCGTCCGCGGCGACGGCGGCGTGCTGAAGAACTCCGACGACGAGCGGTTCATGTTCGGCTACGTGCCGGAGGTGTTCAAGGGCCAGTACGCGGACAGCGTCGAGGAGGCCGACCGCTGGTACGCCGACGCGGACAACAACCGCCGCACGCCGGACCTGCTGCCGCGGGACGAGGTGGCGCGCGCGATCAACTCGGAGGTCAAGGAGGGCCGCGGCTCGCCGCACGGCGGGGTGTTCCTCGACATCGCGAGCCGGCTCCCGGCCGAGGAGATCAAGCGCCGGCTGCCGTCGATGTACCACCAGTTCAAGGAGCTGGCCGACGTCGACATCACCAAGGAGGCCATGGAGGTCGGCCCCACCTGCCACTACGTGATGGGCGGCATCGAGGTCGACCCGGACACCGGCGCGGCGAGCGTGCCGGGCCTGTTCGCGGCGGGCGAGTGCTCCGGCGGCATGCACGGCTCCAACCGCCTGGGCGGCAACTCGCTGTCCGACCTGCTGGTGTTCGGCCGCCGGGCCGGGCTGGGCGCGGCGGCGTACGTCGGCGGGCTCGGCGAGAGCAGGCCGGCGGTCGGTCAGTCCGATGTGGACGCTGCGGCGAAGATGGCGCTGGCGCCGTTCGACCCGCCCGAAGAGGGCGTCGCCGAGAACCCCTACACCCTGCACACCGAGCTGCAGCAGTCGATGAACGACCTGGTCGGCATCATCCGCAAGGCCGGGGAGATCCGGCAGGCGCTGGAGAAGCTCGGCGAGATCCGGCAGCGGATCCTGCGCGTGACGGTGGAGGGGCACCGGCAGTTCAACCCGGGCTGGCACCTCGCCGTCGACCTGCGCAACATGCTGCTGGTCAGCGAATGCGTGGCCCGCGCCGCGCTCACCCGCACCGAGAGCCGCGGCGGCCACACCCGCGACGACTATCCGGGCATGGACGCGGAGTGGCGGCACAAGCTGCTGGTCTGCTCCGCCGTCGCCGGGGACAACCCGACGGTGCCGGACGTCGACGTGGTGGTGGAAGAGCAGCTCCCGCTGCGGCAGGACCTGCTGGAGCTGTTCGAGCTCGACGAGCTGGGCAAGTACTACACCGACGGCGAGCTCGAGACCCACCCCGGGAGGAACTCGTGAGTTACAAGGCCAGTTTCCGGGTCTGGCGCGGTGACGACACCGCCGGCGAGCTGCAGGACTTCAAGGTCGAGGTGAACGAGGGCGAGGTGGTGCTCGACATCATCCACCGCCTGCAGGCCACCCAGGTCTCGGACCTCGCCGTGCGCTGGAACTGCAAGGCGGGCAAGTGCGGCTCGTGCTCGGCGGAGATCAACGGCAAGCCGCGGCTGCTGTGCATGACGCGGATGTCCACGTTCACCGAGGACGAGGTCGTCACCGTCACGCCGCTGCGCACCTTCCCGGTGATCCGCGACCTGGTCACCGACGTGTCGTTCAACTACGCCAAGGCGCGGGAGATTCCGTCGTTCACGCCGCCGAAGGACCTGCAGCCGGGGGAGTACCGGATGCAGCAGGTGGACGTCGAGCGCTCGCAGGAGTTCCGCAAGTGCATCGAGTGCTTCCTGTGCCAGAACACCTGCCACGTGGTGCGCGACCACGAGGAGAACAAGGAGAACTTCGCCGGGCCGCGGTACCTGATGCGGATCGCCGAACTGGAGATGCACCCGCTCGACGTCGCCGACCGCCGGGACGCCGCGCAGGAGGAGCACGGCCTCGGCCTGTGCAACATCACCAAGTGCTGCACCGAGGTGTGCCCGGAAGGCATCCACATCACCGACAACGCGCTGATCCCGATGAAGGAGCGGGTCGCCGACCAGAAGTACGACCCGATCGTCTGGCTCGGCAACAAGCTCTTCCGCCGCGATCGGTGACGCCGGCGCGGGACGAGCTGGCCGGGGCGGTGATCGCGGCGCTGACCGCGGCCGGCCCCGGCTCTCGCGCGGGATTGCTCGGCTCGCTCGCGGCGGGGACCGCTGACGGCTACAGCGATATCGACGTGGAGTGGGTGGTCCCGGACGGCCGGCTCGACGCCTGTGCCGCCCAGGCGCGATCGGTGCTGGAACGGGTCCGGCCGGTCGCCGCGGTGCGCACGTCGCCGGACTTCTTGCACTCGCCCATGCGGCGGCTGTTGTTCGTGCGATTCACTGGTGTGCCGTTGTTCTGGCGGCTTGATCTTGCTGTGCGCGAGGCTTCGGCGCCCGTGGATCCGGCCTTCGATGAGCCGGTAGCGCCCGCTCGGGACGACGAGTGGTCCCGCCCGGCGAGCGCGCTGGCCAACGCGCTGGGCGCGGTGAAAGCCGTGGCGCGCGGGCGGTTCGAGGACGCGCGCGGCCTGCTGGACCGCGGGTTCGCCCGGATCGGCGTGGCCGATTCGGCGAGCGGGCGGTGGGTAAACGACATCACGCGGCTGGCCCGCGCGGCCGTGGTTCAGGAACCCGGGCTGACCGCGCTGGCGGAGGAGACGGTCCAGCTGGCCGGGGCGGAACTCGGCTGAGCCCCGCCCCGGCGCTGGATTCAGTTGCCCGTCAGATGTGGTAGTCGACGTTCGCGGCCAGCGAGGTCGGGTTGGCCTTCACGCGGACTTCCAGCATGGACGCCGTGTTCGACGGCCACTTGATCGTGCCCGTGCCCTTGGTGCCGCAGCTGACCGACTGCCACGCGTCCGGGTGCACGGCCTTGCTCATCCGGGCCTCGACGCACGCGGACTGGTTGGTGCTCTCCTGCACGCTCCAGTAGACGCGGAGCTTGCCGCTCCAGCCGCTGGCCGGGCTGGTGTAGGAGCACTTCTTCGAGACCGGGCCCCACTTGCCGACGATCCCGGAAGCGGTGCCGCTGCAGAGCCACATTGCGCTGTTCGGCGCCGCCGAAGCCGGTGCCGCGGCGAGGCCCGCCGAAAGCAGCGAGGTCACCGCGAACGCAGCGGCGACGGACGCGATGCGGGCGCGTTTGGGCGCAAGCTTTTCCATCATGTTCTCTCTTTCCCCAGATCTCCCAGTAGCGGCCGTTCATGATCAACGGCCTGTGCCGAGTATTGCAGTCACCGCGCCGGAATGCACGGCCTGGGTGGAAAAAAACCCACGAGCAGGGCAAATGCGAAGGGGCCCAGCCTTTACTTGATGTTTCGTTAAGGTGAGCTCGTGCTGATTACGAACGTGTCCGTAATGGACGTCGAACGCGGGGTGACCGAGGTCGCGAACGTGCTCCTGCGCGATGGGGTGATCCAGTTCGTCGGATCCGATGTGGACGGCCCGGATCCCTTTGACGGCAACGGCGGGCTGCTGCTGCCCGGTTTGGTCGACTGTCACGCGCACGTCGCTTTCCCCGGTCCGGACCCGCTGCCACGCAGCGCCCGGGTGATCGAGGCGGTTTCCGTCCTCAGTGGACTTCTGGCGCGCGGGGTGACGACCGTGCGCGACGCGTGGGGAGCGGACGCCGGGTTCCGGCACGCGCTGCGCGAGGGCTGGATCACCGGGCCGGACCTGCTCCTGAGCCTGCGGCAGCTGTCGCCGACCGGCGGGCTCGGCGACTGGTGGGAGCCCGATTCCGGGCGCAAGGACCGGATCGCGGACCCGTCGTTGCCGGACAGCGTGTTCGACGGGCCGGACGAAGCGCGCGCGGCGGTGCGGCGCATGGTGCGGGCCGGCGCCGACTGGATCAAGCTCGGCGCGAGCGGCGCGATGGCCTCGATCCGCGAGGGCCGCAGCGTCGAGCCGACGGACGCGGAGCTGCACGCAGTGGTGGACGAGGCCGGCCGCTGCGGCCGTGACGTGATGGCGCACGCGCACACCGCGCGTTCGGCCGCGGCCGCCGCCCGGGCCGGGGTGCGCAGCATCGAGCACGGTGTGTTCCTCGACGAAGCCGCGGTGACGGCGATGCGCGAGAGCGGCTGCTGGTACGTGCCCACCCTCGCGCCTCTTGACGGCGACCCGGACGCGCGCCGTGCGCACCGGCGTTCGCTGGACCTGGCCCAGGCGGCGGGTGTCCCGATCGCGGCGGGCTCCGACCTCGCGGCCCGGCCCCATGTCGACTTGACGACCGAGCTGCGGCTGCTGGCCGAGGCCGGTCTCGGCGCGGCCGGTGCGGTGCGCGCGGCCACGAGCGAGGCGGCCCGCCTGCTGCGGCTCGACGACCGCGGGCGGATCGAACCGGGGCTGCGCGCGGATCTCGTCCTGCTGCAGGGACCGGAGGTGGACGTGACGGACTTCGCGGGCCGCGTTCGTGCGGTCTGGCAGCAAGGGCGGCTCGTGACGGACCGAAATCCGTTCGCAGTGCGGTAGCCGGATCGGCAGACTGGACACTGTGGACTTCATACCCGGACTCGAACTGTCGCGGCGCTTCTACGCCGAGGCGGTCCGGCCGGTGCTGGACCGGCACCGTCCCGGGCTGGTGCACTCGGCGGCGTTGATCGGGCCCGGTTCTGAGGTGCTCGGCTTCGACAGCGCCCGGTCCGCCGACCATGACTGGGGGCCGCGGCTGCTGCTGTTCCCGCAGGAGCCCGAACCGGAGTTGGACGACCTGCTGGCGCGCGAGCTGCCGCGCGAATTCCTGGGCTACTCCACGCACTTCGCGGACAACGAGGGCGACCCGACCCGTCGGATGGCGCCGGTCGACGGGCCGCTCCGGCACGGTGTCGTCGTCACCGAGCTGGGCGGCTGGCTGTCCGGGCGCCTCGGCTTCGACCCGTTGCGTGGCATCACCCGCGCCGACTGGCTGGCCACGCCCGCGCAGGCGCTCGCGGAGGTGACCGGCGGCGCCGTCTTCCACGACGGGCTCGCGCGGCTCGGTCCCGCGCGCCGCCGGCTGGGCTGGTATCCCGACGACGTCTGGCGGGAGGTGCTTTCCGGGCAGTGGCGGCGGATCGCGCAGGAGGAGGCGTTTGTCGGCCGCTGCGGCGAGGCCGGGGACGAGCTGGGCTCGGCCGTGGTGGCCGCCCGGCTCGTGCGTGACCTCATGCGGCTGTGCCTGCTGATGGCGCGGCGGTACCCGCCGTACAGCAAGTGGCTGGGCAGCGCGTTCGCTCGCCTTCCTGGGGCGTCTGAGCTGACGCCCGTGCTCACCGGTGCACTGGCCGCGACGACGTGGCCTGAGCGGGAGGGGTTCCTGGTGATCGCGTACGAAACCGTTGCGGCGCAACACAATGACCTCGGCCTGACGGAGCCGCTCGACCCGGGCGTGCGGGGCTTCCACAGCCGTCCGTTCCGGGTGCTGGACGCCGGCCGACGCGCTGGCGCCGGGGAGCGTCGGGGCGGTGGACCAATGGGTGGACAGCACCGATGTGCTGGGACGCCCGGCGTGGACCCGGGCCGTCTCGGGCGCGCTGGCTCGTGACTGATTTCGCCGGGTGGGCCGCGGCGGTTGGTGCTGTACTGCTGGGGTGACCGTTTCGAAGCCGCCCCCGCCGCGGGACCTCGTCTGGCTGCTGCTGACCTTGACATTCGTCACCGGGGTTGTCGACGCGGTGAGTTTCCTGGGACTGGGGCGGGTGTTCGTCGCGAACATGACGGGCAACGTCGTCTTCCTGGGGTTCGCCGCGGCGGGCGAGGCGTCGCTTTCGGTGGTCGCCTCGGTGACCGCGGTGCTGGCGTTCCTGCTCGGCGCGCTGGCCGGCGGACGGCTGATCAGCCGCGTCGACGACCGCGGGCACCGCCTGCTGCGGGACTCGACCCTGGTGCAGACGGCGCTGGTGGCCGTGTCCGTCGTCCTCGCCGCGACGCTCGGCGCGGGCGGGCGGCTGGGCAGCGAGCTGCTGATCGTCGTGCTCGGCCTGGCGATGGGCCTGCAGAACGCCGCCGTGCGCCGCATCGACATCCCGGACCTGACGACCACCGTGCTCACCCGCACCCTCACCGGCCTGGCCGCCGACTCCAAAGCCGCGGGCGGCAAGGGGGCCCGTCCGGTGCGCCAGCTGGCGGCCATCGCGGCCATGCTGCTGGGCGCCTTCGCAGGCGGTGTGCTGCAACTGCACGTCTCGATGTGGGTGGCGTTGCTGCTGGCGCTGGTCGTGCTGCTGGTGGTGCTCGGGATTCTGGTGGCCCACAAGGAGACCGATCAGGTGACCTGATCGCTTCGGAGGTAACAGGAGCTTTCGCGCGGCCGACTGCACCAGGGATGTCGGCACGGCACGGGAGGTCAGCCGGGATGTTCGGTGGTCGCAAGCGCCAGGAGGAGCTCGAAGCCGCGCAGCGGGAGAACGCCTGGCTGCGGGGCGAGCTCCAGCGGCTGGGGGCGCTCGGCTCGGTCGGGTTGCAGAGTGAGATCACCGAGCTGACCCGTCAGCGTGACGCGGCCAGGCAGGGGTTCGCGCAGGAAACGCAGGCGATGACCGGCGAACTCGCGCGCCAGCGCGGCCTGCTCGCCGCCCTCAGCGCGGAAGTCGTCGAGACCGATGACGCCCGGCTGATGCAGGAGGTCGGTGTCTACCACTACCGGCACGTGCTCGCCGACGCCGAGGCCTACAAGTACGAACTGGACCGGCTGAAGGACACGACCCGCGATCTGGTCCGGGCGAAGACCGCGGTCCAGGCGTCGAGCAGCTTCCACTACAACAACTCATTGGCGCAGGGCCGCAAGTTCGTCGGCGACCTGTCGAAGCTGATGCTCCGCGCCTACAACGCCGAAGCCGAGAACTGCGTGCGAGTGCTGAAGGCCGGGAACCTCCCGTCCGCGGTCAAGCGACTCGAGACCGCGGTGCGGACCATCGAGAAGCTCGGCACGATGGCGGCCATCCGGATCAGCCCGCCGTACCACGCGCTCAAGATCAGGGAGCTCGAGCTGACGGCCGACTACCTGGCCAAGAAGCAGCAGGAGAAGGAAGAAGAGCGCGAGCGCCGCGCAGCCCTGCGTGAAGAGCAGAAGGCGTTGCAGGAGTACCGCCGAGAGCAGGAACGGCTCCTGAAGGAACAGGGGCACTACGAGAACGCGATCGCCGCGCTGAAGGTGAAGGGCGACCTCACGGGAGCCGCCGAGCTGGAGCGCAAGCTCGCTGAGATCCGGGCCGCGTTGAGCGGGATCGAGGAGCGGCAGGCCAACATCCGGGCCGGATACGTCTACGTCATCAGCAACATCGGCTCCTTCGGCCCGGAGGTCGTCAAGATCGGGATGACCCGGCGGCTGGAGCCGATGGACCGGGTGCGGGAGCTGGGGGACGCGTCGGTGCCGTTCCGCTTCGACGTGCACGCCCTCTTCTTTTCGCACGACGCGGTCGGGATCGAGCACCAGTTGCACCTCAAGCTCGAGGACCGCCGCCTCAACCGGGTCAACCGGCGGCGGGAGTACTTCCGGTGCACCCCGGCGGAGGTGAAGGCCCTCCTGCTCGGGCTCACCGGCAATCTCCTCGACTACACCGACGAGCCCGAGGCGGCGGAGTACCGGCAGAGCACCGCCCAGCCCGAAGCGAAACCCGCCTAGGGACGCGTGGCCGTCAGCACCGCGAAGGTCGGGTTTTCCCGCAGCGGCCGCCAAAAGCTCTCGTCCCCCGCAGGTGTCACCACAGCCTGACGACGGACACTGCTCAGCCCGGTCCGGGCCACAGCCGCCTCCACCACGCCCGGCGGCCAGAAGAACGACTCGAACTCGAACGGCGGCTCAGTCGCCACATGGACGGTCGTGCGGGTGCGGCCGTCGACGACGTCGTGGCGGGTGACGGTCAGGCCGTAGCGCGAGTAGTCCGCCAGCACGGCCCAATCGGCGTCCGGGTTGGGGTGCAGGAGTACCAGACGCCCGCCGGACCGGACGTTTGCCGCCAGGCCGGACAGCATGGTGTCCAGCGCGGCGGCGCCCGGCGCGTAGCCGATCAGCCAGAGGGCGGTGACCACGTCGAACGCGCCGATCACCGGCAGTGCCAACGCGTCGTGCACCTCGTACGAGATGCCCAGCGGGTCGCGCTCCTCCTGGCGCTGGGCGTAGCCGACCATGGCGCGCGCCGCGTCCACGCCGAAGACCCGTGACGCGCCGGCGGTGCGGAACAGCCGGGGGTAGAAGCCGGTGCCGCAGCCGACGTCCAGTACCGAGTGGCGGTTCAGGTCCCCGGTGGCGGCCAGCACGGTGGCCGTTTCCGCGAGCCCGACGGGGATCCGCTTGACCTCTTCGTAGCGCATTGAGCACTTCGTATTGGTTGGCCACAACAGCTCCTCGCGGCTCGGGATCCGCGACGCCGACGTTAGCCATCACCATCCGGGCGCGACAGGGCCGGAACGGAAGAAGCCCCCGGTGGACGGAACCACCGGGGGCTTCTCGGGAACGGGAAGCGGGCTCAGCTCGAGCCGCCGAGGCCCCCGCCGAAGGCCTGGCCGCCCGCGGCGTTGCCGAGCATGACCTGCTCGGCCTTGCGGTCGGTCGGCTCGATGTGCTTCTTGCTCCGCCGGTTGCGCCGCTCCAGGTACGTCGCGAGCGCGGTCAGCAGCAGGCACATGACGATGTAGATCGCGGCCGCCACGATGGTCGACGGGACGATCGGCCGGCCGAACGCGCCCTGCGAGCCGATGTAACGCGCGTAGTAGAGCAGCTCCGGGTAGGTCACCAGGAAGCCGAGCGCGGTGTCCTTCAGCAGCACCACCAGCTGGCTGATGATCGTCGGCAGCATCGCGCGGATCGCCTGCGGCAGCAGGACCGTGAACATCACCTGGGTCTTGCGCATGCCCAGCGCGTACGCGGCTTCGGCCTGCCCCTTCGGGAGCGAGTTGACGCCCGCGCGGAAGACCTCCGCGAGCACCGAGCCGTTGTACAGCGTCAGGCCGAGCACCACGGCGAACAGCGGCGAGGTGTCGAAGCCCAGCGTCGGCAGGCCGTAGTAGAACAGGAACATCAGGATCAGCAACGGGATCGCGCGGAAGAACTCGACGATCGCCGTGGAGATGCCGCGGACCCAGGCGTGGTCGGACAGCCGCCCGGCCGCGAAGACCGCGCCGAAGATCAGCGCGAACACCGCGCCCAGCGCGAAGGCCTCGAGCGTGGCCACCACCGCGTTCGCCAGGTCCGACTGGACCTGCGCGTACTGCAGCCACTCCCACTTCTGGGCGGTGAACTGCCCGCTGTCGTAGAAGCTGTAGACGACGAACGCGATCAGCGCCAGCACCACGACGATGCCGATCACCGCGTACAGCCGGTGCCGCATCCGCGACTTCGGCCCGGGGACGTCGAACAGGACGTTGTTCATCGGGCCACGCTCCAGCGCTTCTCGAGACTGCGCTGCACGAACGACAGCACGGAGACCAGGATGATGAAGCCGAGCGCCACCCACAGCAGGGCGACCATCTGGTTGTCACCGCGCTCGGAGATGTAACTCCGGATCGCACCGGCCTCGGACACCGAGAACCCGCCGGCGATCGTGCTGTTCTTCAGCAGCGCGATCAGCGTGCTGATCATTGGCGGCACCACCGACCGCAAGGCCTGCGGCAGCACGACCTGGCCGAGGATCTGGCCGAAGTTGAGGCCGAGCGCGCGGCCCGCCTCGGCCTGGCCGACCGGCACCGTGTTGATGCCCGAGCGCACGACCTCGCAGATGAACGCCGAGGTGTACACCGTCAGCGAGACCACGGCCGCCGTGAAGTAGCTGACCTTGACGATGTTCAGCAGCGGGTAGGCGAAAACGAAGAAGGCGAACACCAGGGTCAGCGGTGTGTTGCGGACGATCGTCACGTAGGCCGTGCCGATCGCGCGGAACACCGGGACCGGGCTCACCCGCAGCATCGCCAGGATCGTGCCGAAGACCAGGCTGCCGACCGCGGCGAGCGCGAACAGCTCGATCGTGGTGAGGAAGAACGGACCGAACAGGTCCAGATTGTTGAGCAGGACGTCCATGGGCCCTTCCCCGCGTCCGTGGGCTGGTGGTGGATGTCAAGCGGCCGGTGGCCGGGAGGTCCCCGTCCACCGGCCGCTTACCGGGTCAGTACTTGACGATCGTCGGCTTGGTCGCGGTCGAGCCGGACTTGCCGAGGGTGGCGTTGTAGATCTTCTGCCAGGTGCCGTCGTCCAGGCTGGCCTGCAGCAGGTCGTCGATCTTGTCCCGCAGCACCTTGTCGTTCTTGTTCAGGCCGATGCCGTAGGGCTCCTTCGAGAACGGCTCGCCGACGACCTTCATGGTGTTGTCCTGGGCGGCGTAGCCCTTGAGGATCGCGTCGTCGGTGGTGACGGCGTCGACGTCCTTGCTCTGCAGCTTGTCGATGCACTGCGAGTACTTCTGGAACTCGACGATGTTGCCCGGCTCGGTCAGGCCCTGGTCGCGGACCCGCTGGATCGGGGTCGACCCGGTGACCGAGCAGACCTTCTTGCCCTTGAGCGTCTGCGGGCCGGTGATCGAGTTGTCGTCGGCGCGCACCAGCAGGCCCTGGCCGGCCTGGAAGTACGGGCCGGCGAAGGAGACCAGCGCCTTGCGCTTGTCGGTGATCGTGTAGGTGCCGACGTACAGGTCGACCTGCCCGTTGGAGATCGCCTGCTCACGCGCGGCCGAGTCGACCGTCGTGTACTTGATCTTGTCCTCGCCGAAGCCGAGGCCCGCGGCCACCATCCGGGCGATCTCGATGTCGAAGCCGCCGAACTTGCCCGTGGTCGGGTCCTTGAAGCCGAGGCCCGGCTGGTCGTCCTTGACCCCGATGGTGATGCTGCCCGCGGACTTGATCTTGGTGAACACCGGCGAGCCGGCCAGGTCGACGTTCTGCGCGACGGTGTAGGTCGGCAGGGCGGCCGTGTTCGCGCCGCTGGCGTCGCCGCCGGGGCTCGCCGGGGTGCCCTCCTTGCCGCAGGCCGTGAGCAGCAGGCTGCCGGCGAGCAGGCCCACCGCGAGGGTGCGGATCCTCATCTGAGTGTCTCCTGTATCTGTCGTCGGTACGGCGAGGGTCGCTGCCGCTCCGGGGCCGGGCCGGTGAGGGCGCCGGTTGGTCAATCGGGTTCGGTGGATTTGGCCCGCGCCCGCGGAACACGTGGGCGCGGCCGGTTTCAGTGGGTGAGGATCTTGCCCAGGAAGTCCTTCGCCCGGTCGCTCTTGGGCTTGGTGAAGAACTCCTCCGGCGTGGTGTCCTCGACGATCTCGCCGTCCGCCATGAAGATGACGCGGTCGGCGGCCCGGCGCGCGAAGCCCATTTCGTGGGTGACCACGAGCATCGTCATGCCGTCCTTGGCCAGGCCGGTCATCACGTCGAGCACCTCCTGGACCATTTCCGGGTCCAGGGCCGAGGTCGGCTCGTCGAACAGCATCACCTTCGGGCGCATCGCGAGCGCGCGGGCGATCGCCACGCGCTGCTGCTGGCCGCCCGAGAGCTGCGCCGGGTACTTGTCGGCCTGGTTGGCGATGCCGACCCGCTCCAGCAGCTCCATCGCGGTCTTGCGCGCCTCGGCGCCGGCGGTCTTGCGGACCTTCACCGGCGCGAGCATGACGTTCTCGAGGATCGTCTTGTGCGCGAAGAGGTTGAACGACTGGAACACCATGCCGACGTCGGCGCGCAGCGCGGCCAGCGCCTTGCCCTCGGCCGGCAGCGCGACGCCGTCCACCGCGATCTCGCCGGAGTTGATCGGCTCCAGCCGGTTGATCGCGCGGCACAGCGTCGACTTGCCCGACCCGGACGGCCCCAGCACCACCACGACCTGGCCGCGCGGGACCTCGAGGGTGATCTCCTTGAGCACGTGCAGGTCGCCGAAGTACTTGTTCACGGCGGCCGCCTTGATCATCGGCGCCGCCACCTCCGTGGTCATCTGGCCTCCAGAGCTCCTCGTGCCTGCTGCTGCGGGACGCAGATCCCACGTTGATGGCGGAAACCTACTCCCGTCGGACCCTTTGTAAAGGCGGCTTGAGCAATACTTAGGGTTTCAAGTACGTATCGGCTCGCCGCCCCGCTCGGCGGGGGCCCGGGTCCGTCCGGCGCTGCTCAGCCTAGCCAAAACGACGGCCGCCGCCCGCCCGGAGCGGCACCGGCGTGTCACCCAGGGTAGTTCGCGGCAGGCGTTTCGCGCTCGCGCGTGGTCGGCCCCTAGAGTTCCCGGCTACCGTGGGCTGGATCACCGGGGAGGCGAGCGGTGCGGGTGCTGCTGGTGGAGGACGACGACCGGGTCGCGGGCGCCCTGGTGCCCGCGCTGACCCGGCGCGGGCTGGCGATGCAGCGGCTGGCGTCCGGGGCCGGGGTGCTCGACCGGGTGCACGAGGTGGACGTGGTGCTGCTCGACCTCGGGCTGCCCGATGTCGACGGCGTGGTGCTGTGCCGCCAGATCCGCGCGGTCAGCGACGTCGCGGTGATCGTGGTGTCCGCCCGCGGCGAGGTCGACGACCGGGTGCAGGGCCTGCGCGCCGGCGCCGACGACTACCTGGTCAAGCCGTACGACGTCGAGGAGCTGCTGGCGCGTGTGGAGGCCGTGCGGCGCCGCCGCGGCGAGCGGGCCGGCGGGTCCGCGCCGTCGCCGGTGATCGAGGTCGGCGACGTGCGGATCGACCTGGCCCGGCACGAGGTGCTCGTGGACGGGCAGTCGATCGCCCTGTCGCGCAAGGAGTTCCAGGTGCTCGCGCTGGTGGCGGGCGGGCGCGGCGCGGTGTGCTCGCGCGACCACGTGCTCACCGAAGTGTGGGGCCACCGGGGCGCGGCGGAGAGCCGTTCGCTCGACGTGCACGTGGCCACGCTGCGCACGAAGCTCGGCCGCCCGGCCCTGATCGAGACCGTCCGCGGCGTCGGCTACCGGCTCGGCGGGCGGGGCTGAGCCGTGCGCGTCCGCCTCCAGGGGATCGTGGTCACGCTCGTCGCGCTGCTGGTGTTCGGCCTGGGCATCCCGCTCGCGCTGAGCATGGCGGGCAGCAAGCAGCAGGACCTCTTCCTGGACCGGCTGACCGACACCGCGCGGTTCGCGTCGCTCGCGCAGCGCCCGCTGCTGAACAACCAGCCTGGGCTGCTGGAGCCGGAGCTGCGCCGCTACACCGAGGTGTACGGCGTGCAGGTCGTCGTGGTGAACCAGGACAACGTCGTCGTGCTCAGCTCCCTCGGCGGCACGGACGCGGAGCGGATCGACTCGCGCGCGATCGAGGGCCCGGCCAACGAGGCGCTCGCCGGGCGGCACCCGCTGCCCGGCTCGATGCTGCTGCCGTGGGAGACCGCGCCGCTGGTGCTGGCCGAGCCGATCCTGATCGACGGGGAGGTGCGCGGCGCCGTCGTCACGGAGTCGTCCACCGAGCACGTGCGCACGGAGCTGCTGTGGCAGTGGCTGGTGCTGGCGGCGGGCGCGGTGGTCGCGTTCGGGCTGGCGCTGCTGGTGGCCCTGCCGGTGGTCCGCTGGACGCTGCGGCCGGTGCGGCGGCTCGACGAGGCGACCGGCGCGCTCGTGGCGTCGGTGGTCAGCGGCCGGACGGCCGAGCCGGTGGGGGAGAGCGGCGGCCCGCCGGAGCTGCGCCAGCTCGGGCGGTCGTTCGACCGGATGGCCGCGAGCGTCTCGGAAGCGCTGGCCGCGCAGCGCGCGTTCGTCGCCGATGCCTCGCACCAGCTGCGGAATCCGTTGACCGCGTTGAAGATCCGCCTCGGCAACCTCGAGGGCCAGGTCGGCGACGAGGCCGCGGCCGCCGACCTCGACGCCGCCCGCGTCGACGCCGGGCGGCTGCACCAGATCCTCGACGAGCTGCTTTCGATGGCCCGCGCGGAGGCCGCGGGCGGTGAGCTGGTGGCCACGGACCTCGGCGCGGTGGTGGCCGACCGCGTCGCGGACTGGACGGTGGTCGGCGCGGCCCGCGACGTCACGCTGGAGACCGCCGGCGACGCCACCGGCGTGCGAGTGCTGGTCCCGCCGCGCGGCTTCGAGGTCATCCTGGACGCGTTGCTGGACAACGCTTTCAAGTTCACCGCCCCCGGCACGTCGGTGCTCGTCTCGGCCGCGCGCGAAGGCGACCGCGTCACGCTGGCCGTCCGCGACCACGGCCCCGGCCTGCGCCCGGACGAGCTGGAGCGCGCGATGGACCGCTTCTGGCGCAGCGGCGCCCACCAGAACGTCCCCGGCTCGGGCCTCGGCCTGGCCATCGTCCGCGAGATCGTCCGCCACTCCGGCGGCGAGCTCCGGCTGGACCTGCCGGAAGGCGGCGGGCTGCGGATCACCATGGACTTCCCGGCGGCGCCGGCCGTCTGAGCCGGCTCCCGATTCACCGGCGGGTGAAGGCCACCTCCGGGAACGCCGGGCCGGGCACGTTGGGCAGGGGGCGGCGGCACGCCGTTCAGGTGGCGCCGGAAACGCGCTGGCGTAGGCGGTGGTGATCGAGATCGAGCGGGAGCGTCCGGGATGGACAGTGCGCCGCCTCCGGTTCAGCAGGTAGTCGACATCGGTGAACGAGTAGTGATCGGTTCCGGCGATCGATGAGCCATCGCTTCCAGTCATCCGGATTAGGCCGGCCGGCGTTGAGTTCTTCGCACGCCACCCAGGTCAGCACGCCGCCGGGGAATCGCGTGGCCACGGATTCGTCCGCTAGCGGCCGGGCAACGGCATGGCGTTCGCGGGTGTCCAGGTGCGGCGCCCGAGAAAGCTGACGGGGTAAGGGTTTTCGGCAGATCGGCGTAGGCGAGCAGTTACGTTGCTTCGGCGATGTTCATGGAGGACGCGGGCATGCCGGGGACGGCCCCGCCGAGTCGGTCAGTGGGCAGGCCGCGGAATTCCGCGGCGGGCGAGCAGCGTGACGACCGCCGCGATCGCGATGACCGCCGCCGTGACGAGGGCGGTCACTCTCCAGCCGGCTTGTTCGACCGCGGCCGCGCCGAAAGCCGTGCCGAGACTGCCCCCGGCGAAGTAGACGACCATGTACGCGCTGTTGAACCTCGCCGGTGCGCTCGGCTCGATCGCCAGCACCGTGCTCTGATTCGCGACCTGGGCGGCGAACAGGCCCGCGTCGAACAGGGCCAGGCAGATCAGCGTCGACACGGTGCTGGAGAGGGTGACGGCGAGCAGGGCCACGGCGAGGCCGGCGAGGCACAGCCCGCAGAGGATCACCCGGCGGGCGCCCACACGATCGGTCCACGCGCCCGCGACCCGTGTGGCGGCGATCCCCAGGATTCCGGCGAGCGCGTACAACCCGATGCGCTCCGCGGAGTACGAGTAGGGCGGCTCCGAGAGGGCGACCGCGAGCCCACCCCAAACCGCGCAGAACGCGAAGAACCAAAGGGCTCCTCGTGCCGCCGCAAGACGAAGAGCCGCGTACCTCAAGTAGAGGCCGGGAATCGAGCGCAGCGTGGCGAGGTAGCCGCGGTCGGTCGAACCGCGTACCGGTGGGATCACGAACAGGACCGTCACGGCGATGGCCGCACACGCGCCGGCGAAGACTCCCAGCATTCCGCGCCAGCCGATCAGGTCGGCCAGCCAGCCGCCGGCGATCCGGCCGGCGAGGATCCCGGCCGAGATGCCCGCGGTGACGATGCCCAGCGAGGTGGCCCGCCGGTCCGCGCTCGCCAGGCGGCCGACCACCGAACTCAGCCCGGCGCCGACCGACGAGCCGGCGCCGACCACGCCGAGCACCAGGCCGAGCAGCCAGACCTGGCCGACGGCCGCGTTCAGCGCCAGCGCCGCGGCGAGCGCGCCGAACTGCGCGGACAGCACGTGGCGCGGGGAGAACTGGTCGATCAGCGGAACCAGCAGGGCGAGCCCGCACAGGTAGCCGATCGGGCCGCAGGCCAGCGCTACGCCGACCGAGGCGAGCGACGTGCCCAGCGCGCCGCCGACCTCGGCGATGGCGGGTTGCAACGGGTAGAGGGCCGCGGTGCCGACGGCCGCGGCGAGCGAGCTGAACCCGACCACCGGGCCCCGGACGAGTCCCGCGGCCGGCGCGGTGATTTCGGTGTGCACGAGGCGAGCGTAGGAAGCGCGACCGGGCGGGCGCTGGCAGGAAATCGCCGTGACCCTTGGGAACCCGCGGAGGCACTACGCACGGCGAGAGGGCCCTCCCCGCGCGGAGAGGGCCCTCGGTTCGCCGATGCTCAGCGGATCACTGGTCGTACCAGCCGAACGCGGTGAGCGTGCCCGCGCCGGAGCAGTTGCCGCCGAAGGCCCAGTAGCCCGGGCCCTGCGCCGGCCCGTACCGGACGCTGCCGTCCGAGCACCAGGTCACGGCGCCGCTGCGGCCGGAGTCGACCCGCACGCTGGCCGCCCACCGGTTGCTGTCCTGGTAGGTGGTCACCCAGCTCGAGACGTGGTCCGGCTGGATCCCGCCCGGGCTCGGGAAGACGACGTGCTCGTGCACGGCCGGCGCCGCCGTGGCCGCCGAGGCCGTGCCCGCCAGCGCCACGGTGCCGACGACGGCCGCCGCCCCCGCCACCACGACCCCGATCCAGGTGAACTTGGTGTTCTTCATCTGTGTGACTCCCCCTCAGGTATTCGAGGTAAATCCGTTTCCGGACGGCCGGCTCGATCCCGATCCGGCCTCATCCCTGTCTAGTGCGTTGGGGTTGTTCGCGGTGGAGTTCTGGACAGCGAACGACAAACGCCGAACAATGGGAATCGCCTGAGGGGGGTGGCGTCATGCCAAGGCGCGAGCGTCCGCTTGTTGCGGATGGGGGAGTTTTGTCACAGTTCGCGGTGGATTTACGGAAACTGCGAGAAAAAGCGGGAAGCCCGCCGTATCGGGAGCTGGGCCGGCGCGCGCATTACGCCGCCGGGACGCTGTCCGACGCGGCTGCGGGCCGGAAGTTGCCCACGTTGGCGGTGACCAGGGCGTACGTGCGGGCGTGCAAAGGCGATGTCGCGGAATGGGAGAAACGTTACCGCGAAGTCGCCGAAGAACTCGCCGTGGCCGCTGGATCACCTGCTGTCACCGAAGGGCCGTTTCCCGGAGACGCGGCGTTCGAACCGGACGACGCCGGCCGGTTCTTCGGCCGGGAAGATCTGGTCGCGCGGTTGACCGGAATGGTCGCTTCGGAACGTTCGGTCGTTGTTTCCGGTGCTTCCGGAGCCGGGAAATCATCGGTTCTCCGGGCCGGGCTGGTCGCGCGAATTCGATCGTCCGGACCGGTGATCCTGATGACGCCCGGGCCGTTCCCGCTCGGGGAATGCGCGGCCCGATTGGCGGAGCTGACCGGGGCGCCGGCCGGGAGGTTGCGCGCCGGGCTCGCGGCCGATCCCGCGAACCTGCACCGGTACGCCGGGCCGGACGCGGATCTGCTGCTGGTCGTCGACCAGTTCGAAGAAGTGTTCATTCGGTGCCGGGATCGCGGTGAGCGAGACGCTTTCCTGGCGGCGCTGGACCGGGCGGTGCGGGATCCGGGCAGCCGGGTCCGGGTGGTGCTGGGCGTCCGGGCGGATTTCCTGGCGCGGTGCGCCGAGCTTCCCGGGCTGGCCGAAGTTCTGCGTACGGCGCAGATCCGGGTCGGCGCGATGACCACCGAGCAGCTGCGCTCGGCGATCGTGCGGCCCGCCGCGGAGTCCGGTCACCGGGTGGACAGCGCGTTGCTGGCCACGCTCATGGCCGAAACGGCGCGGCAGGCCGGCGCGCTGCCGCTGATTTCCCGCGCCCTGCGGGAAACGTGGCGATGCGGCGGGGCGCTGACGTTGGAGGAATACCGCGCGGCCGGCGGCCTTGTCGAGCCGCTGGTGCGCGTCGCCGAAGGCGTCTACGACGAGTTCGACGACGTCCAGCGGGCCATCGCCCGGGATCTCTTCGTGCGCTTGAGCGAGGAAGCGGTCGGCACCGCGCGGCACGTTCACCGCCGTGAGCTGGACACCGGCCCGGACCTGGACGTCGTGGTCGAGCGCCTGGTCCGCGCGCGGCTGGTCACCGTCGATGCCGACGGCCTGGACGTCGCTCACGACGCGCTCATCCGCGACTGGCCGCGGCTGCGTGGCTGGCTGACCGCCGACCGGCCCGGCCTCGCCGTGCACCGGCGGCTGACCGAGGCCACTGCCCTGTGGGAGGAGGCGAACGGCGATCCGGCCCTGGTGTACCGGGGCGCGCGGCTGGAATCCGTGCTGGATTGGTCGGCGCGGGCGAGGCTGACCGGCCGGGAGCGCCGGTTCCTCGACGCGGGCGTCGCGGTGCGGGACGCCGAGGAACGCCGTGGCCGTGAACGGGCGCGAAAATACCGTCAGCTCGGTGCCGTGGTCGTCGCGTCGGGCGCGCTCGCCGTCGCCTCGACCGTCGCGGCGTTGGTGCGGCGACGCTAGGTCTTCACGCTCCGGTAGTAGCTGAGCGCGCCCGGGTGCAGTGGCAGCGGCTCGGTCTCGATGCCCGGGTGCACGTCGATCGAAAGGGCCGCGCGGTTGGCCTCGGCCAGTGCCGGGCGCGCGTCGAAGAGGCCGCGGGTGAGGGCCTCGGCGACGGCGTCCGGCATCGAGGTCGGCACCACCAGGAAGTTGGGCACCACCAGCGTGGTCACCGGGCCGGGCTGGTTGTAGGTGCTGCCGGGGATCGTCGCCGAGCCGTAGACCGGGCTGAACGACTGCATGCCCGGCATCAGGGCGAGCATGTCGAGCAGCCGCAGGCCGACCTTCTGCGTGTACTGCGTGATCAGCGGGGTCGGCAGGCCGCCGGACCAGAACAGCGCGTCGACGGTGCGGTTCTCCAGCGCCTTCAACGAGTCTTCGAGGCCGAGCCGTTGCACGGACACGGAGTCCCGCAGCCCGGCGACCTGCAGCACGCGCTCCGCGATGTACTCCACCCCGGACTCCGGCGAGCCGACCGCGATGTGGCGGCCCTTCAGCATCGGCACCGAGGTGTACGGCGAGTCCGAGCGCACGACGATGTGCAGGTAGTCGTCGTGGATCCGGGCCAGCGCGGCCAGCTTCCCGGGCTTCGCGGCGGAGGCCTCGGCAGCGAGATCGGCCGCCACGAACGCCACGTCGGCCCCACCCGACTCGACCCGGTTGAGGTTGTCGCGCGAGCCCTGCGTCGCCAGCACGGCCGGCCGTCCGATGCCCAGGTCAGCGGCCCACGCGTCGGCCAGCGGCTGGGCGAGATCGCTGTACACCCCACCCTGCGAGCCCGCCGCGATGCGCAACCGCAGCCCGGAGAAGTCGGGCCCACAGCCGCTCAGCAGCGCCCCGGCCACCACCACCGCGACCGCGACCGCTGTGCTCCGCCTCCACCGCATGAGGGGATCGTGCCAGACGCGGGCCCGGCCGGGCGAAGACCGGCCAGATGGGCTCGGGTGACCTGAAATGGGGCGCTCACCCGCGGTTGAGCAGGCCGGTGATTCGAGCGAGGCGGCGGTCATTCGAAGCTCCAGGTCCGCTTTCGTACGGAATTCGCTCTTGGTGGTCGATTCGGTCTTTTCAGGCGATTTGTCGTGTTATGGTGAAGTCATGGGGACGGTCAATGTGCGGCCGGAAAGTGTCCACGAGGCGGCGCAGGGCGTCGACAATGCCGGACAGGATTGGGGCGAGTCGACGGCGACGCTGACCGCCGATATGGGCGCGGTGGGGGATCCCTACGGCGGCGACGAGCTGGGAACCGCTCTCAAAGAAATGTACGAGATCATCGGGCCCACCGCACTGGACTATTTCACCCAGACCGGGTTCTGCCTGGTCGAGACGTCCGCGGCGATGAACCAGGCGGCCACGGCGTACACCACGATCGAGCGGGACAACACCGAGCAGATGCGCCGGGTTCAGGCCATCATGGACAGCCTGGGTGACGTCTGAGTGGGCCTGCAGCTGCCGCCCGAACTGGTCGAAGCACTGTCCTGGATCGGCTGTACCTGGCCGCAGGCCGACGAGACCCTGCTGATCCACTGCGGTGAGTACTGGGGCGCCTTCGCCGAACAGGCAGCCACGCATTCGGGGGCGGCGGCCACCGCGGTGGCGGCGATGCTGGCGGAAAACCAGAGCCCCGGGCTCGACGCGTTCAAGGCGTACTGGGAGAAGCTTTCCGGCGAGGACGGTTACCTCGTCGACTGCGGTATCGCGGCCGGGGCGGTGTCCATCGCGTTCTACTCCGCGGGTGGGCTGGTGCTGGCGTTGAAGATCTCGGTGATCGCCCAGCTGGTTGCGTTCGCAGTGATCCTGGCGGCTGCCGTCGCAGCGGCTTTCTTCACTCTCGGCGCGTCACTGGCGGCGGCCGCGGAGACCGCGGTTGTGGTCAACCGGACGATCGTGCTGCTGGTCGGCGCCACCATCACCGCGGTCCGAGAGCTGGGCGCGCCACTGTCCGAGCTGGTGCGCGAGCATCTGGGCAAGGAGATCGACCGCCTGGCGGCGCGGCCCATCCACACTTCCGAGCAGGGTGTCGACGAGTTCGACACGCCGCAGGAGCGGGAACAGGCGCGACAGGAGTACGAGCTCCGCAAAGAAAAGCTCGCCAAGGACCCCGATCACGGCGGCACGGCAACCGCGGCGACCCGGCGAGAGGCGGAGGTCGCGCTCGGCCTGGAGAAGATGGGCGCGGTCACCCCGCCGGTGGAACGCGGCAGTCCCGGAGCGGACTTCAAGGACGGCAGCGGCCAGGACTGGGACGTGAAAGGGTTCCGGACGAGACCCGGCCGGGGCGGCTACACCAGAGAGGCGGCAGAGAAGTCGATCCGGCGGGAGATCGCTGCGGGGGAGTACGTCGCACTGGACATCAGCAAGTTGTCGCCGGCGGACCGGGACGATCTGAAGGAACTCGTCGGGGCCCATCCGGAGTGGGCGGAGAAGGTGGCGATCTACTGATGGCGCAGACGCTGAGCCAGGCCGAGTTCGAGGCGCTGCTGGACGACCACCGGCGCTGGAACGACAACGAAGGCGGCCGGCAGCTGGACCTGACCGGCCGCTCGCTCGCGCCGTTGCGGCTGGCCGAGCGCAGGGTGGACGGCGCGGTGCTCAACGAAGCCGACCTGTCCGGCTGCGACCTGAGCGGCGCGGACCTCAGCCATACCGAGCTGATCGGCGCGGACCTGCGGCACGCGAAGCTGGTCGGGTCCGACCTGTACAAGGCGAACTTCACCGGCGCCGATCTCACGGGCGCGGATCTGACCGGCGCCCGGCTGGTCCGCGCCGACCTGACCGAAGCGGTCCTGTCCGGGGCCGTGCTCGACCGCGCCGACCTGACCAAGACGTACTTCTCCCGCACCGATCTCCGCGGCGCGAAGCTTCGCGATGCCCGGCTGGACCGAGTCGGATTCGATGCCGACCAGGTCAGCGGATGGGACGCCGCGGGCGCGACCGGGACGGTGCTGGCGGGCAGCGTCGTCACCGGCGCCGGCGGTCTGCTCGACGCGATCGACGCACTGCGCCAGGCCGGGGCGCTGGTGCGGCCGTTCGCCGGGAAGGTGGCACCGTGACCGATCCGTGGCGGGCGGCCAAGGACGTCGTGCACCACCTGCAGGACCAGCTGGCCCAGTCCCGCGCCGGTGCCGGGCCCGCGGCCGACGCCACCCCGCCCGAGCCGCCGGTCGGCGCGGGCGAGGCGATGGACGGCAAGGTACGCGTCGAGGTGACCGGCGGACGGGTGAGCGCGCTGCACATCGACCCGGCCGCGCTCCGGATCCCCGCCGGTGAACTCTCCACCGTGATCATGGCGGCGACCAATGCGGCGCTGGACTCCATGCGTGCCGCGATGACGGCGTCGCTGCCGAGCCCGCCGTCGCTGGATCTGCTGACTCGGACGCTGAACGAGATCTCCGCGGACTCGTTCCGGGCCCTGGACAAAACCACCGAAGGCATCAACCGGTCCATGGACGCCGTCCGGCGCATTTCGGAGCAGCACCGCAAACCGCGGTGACGTTATCGATGCGGCGGGGGACTGGCGGGCGGGCGGCGGCTTTGCCTGGTCAGCCTGGGGTTACCCTGAACCACGATGAACGCGCGCACTTACCAGATCCGCACCTTCGGCTGCCAGATGAACGTGCACGACTCCGAACGGCTCGCCGGCCAGCTCGAAGAGGCCGGTTACGTCGCCGCGGACGGCGCGGCGAAGCCGGACCTGGTCGTGTTCAACACCTGCGCGGTCCGGGAGAACGCGGACAACAAGCTGTACGGCTCGCTCGGCCACATGCGGCCGGACAAGACCGCGAACCCGGACATGCAGATCGCCGTCGGCGGGTGCCTGGCGCAGAAGGACCGGGGCGAGATCGTCAAGCGGGCGCCGTGGGTCGACGTCGTGTTCGGCACGCACAACATCGGCTCGCTGCCGGCGTTGCTGGAGCGCGCGCGACACAACGCCGAGGCCGAGGTCGAGATCCTCGAGTCGCTGGAGACGTTCCCCTCGACGCTGCCCGCCCGCCGCGAATCGTCGTACGCGAGCTGGGTGTCGGTTTCGGTCGGCTGCAACAACACCTGCACGTTCTGCATCGTGCCGTCCTTGCGCGGCAAGGAGCGCGACCGGCGGCCGGGCGAGATCCTGGCCGAGGTCGAGGCGCTCGTCGCCGAGGGCGTGCTCGAGGTGACCCTGCTGGGGCAGAACGTGAACTCCTACGGCGTCGAGTTCGGCGACCGGCTCGCGTTCGGCAAGCTGCTGCGCGCCTGCGGCGGGATCGACGGGCTGGAGCGCGTGCGGTTCACCTCGCCGCACCCGGCCGCGTTCACCTCCGACGTGATCGACGCCATGGCCGAGACGCCCAACGTCTGCCACCAGCTGCACATGCCGCTGCAGTCCGGCTCCGACCGCGTGCTGCGCGAGATGCGCCGCTCCTACCGCTCCGCGCGGTACCTCAAGATCCTCGAAGAGGTGCGCGCCGCGATGCCGGACGCCGCCATCACCACCGACATCATCGTCGGCTTCCCCGGGGAGACCGAGGAAGACTTCCAGGCGACGCTCGACGTCGTGCGCGAGTCGCGGTTCTCCAGCGCGTTCACCTTCCAGTACTCCCAGCGCCCCGGCACCCCGGCCGCCACGATGGCGGACCAGCTGCCGAAGGCGGTCGTGCAGGAGCGCTACCAGCGCCTGGTCGACCTGCAGGACGAGATTTCCTGGGCGGAGAACAAGAACCTGGTCGGCCGCCGGGTGGAGCTGCTGGTCGCCGCGGGCGAGGGCCGCAAGGACGCCGAGACGCACCGGATGAGCGGCCGCGCCCGCGACGGGCGGCTGGTGCACTTCACGCCCGCCGGGTCCGTTGTGGACGGTTCCGTGCGGCCGGGCGACGTGGTGGAGGCCGTGATCAGCTACGGCGCTCCGCACCACCTGGTCGCCGACGGCGATCTGCTGACGCACCGCCGCACGCGGGCGGGCGACAACGCCGAAGCCGGTCTTCGGCCCAAGACGAGCGGGGTCACGCTGGGACTGCCGGGCTTCGGAGCCCCGGCGGCCCGGCCCGCCCCGGTGAGTGGGTGTGCGCTGTGACCGAACCGGGAACGTCCGCCGAGGTGGGCCCGCAGCTGACCGAGGAGATCGACCAGGCGGGCCAGCGGGCCTCGCGCACGGTCGAGCTGGGCCGGCGCGGCTTCACCATCGCCCTGTTCATCTTCGTGCTGCTGGTCGCGCAGCTCCTGCCGTGGGTGGGCGAGCACCGCGGTTACCAGGTGCTGGCCGGCCAGGGCGGCGGCATCCCGCAGCTGTTCGCCGCCACGTCCACGGTGATCGGCGTGCTGGCCGGCGCGCTGGCCCTGGTGACGCGACGCTGGTGGGTGTCCTGGTGCTGCGCCGCGGGCGGCTGGTTCGCCTCGGTCGACGGCCTGCTCGCGGTCTGGTCCCAGCAGTCCGCGCACGCTTCCGGCGCGGCCGGCGGCGGCCCGGGCATCGGCCTGCTGATCGCCTGGGCGGCCACGATCGTGCTCGCGACGCTGTGGATGCGCACCGCGTTCTCCCGCGCCTGAACGCACTCGTGAGTGTTCATGACGGTTCTAACCGGCACAGCCACTCACGAGTCCTTGACCCACGAGAAGGGCCCCGTCACCGCGGTGACGGGGCCCTCTTCGCGTAACGCCTCAGCGGTCGGCGACCGCGGCTTCCGCCGCCTGAAGCCATTCACGCCACTGCGCGGCCTGCTCGTCGGCCTTCTTCGCCCGGCGCTCGTCACCCGCGGCCCGGGCCTTGGCGGCTTGGGACTCGAACTGCTCGACGCGCTCGCGGAACTGCGCGGCCCGCGCCTGGGCCTCCGGGTCGGTGCGGCGCCAGCGGCTGTCCTCGGCGGACTTCACCGCGTCCTGGACCGCCTTCAGCCGGCCGTCCAGCTCGCGGATGCGCTCGCGCGGCACCTTGCCCAGCTCGTCCCACTGCTCCTGGATCCGGCGCAGCGCGTTCTTCGCCGCCTCGAGGTTGGCTGCCACGTCGATCTTCTCGGCCTCGACCAGCAGCTCCTCCTTGCGGGCGGCGTTGCCGGCGAACTCGGCGTCGCGCTCGGAGAACACCGACGAGCGGCGGGCGAAGAACGCGTCCTGCGCCGCGCGGAAACGCTGCCAGAGCGCCTCGTCGCTGTCCTTCGGCGCGCGGCCGGCGGCCTTCCACTCGGTCATCAGGTCCTTGTAGCGGCCCGCGGTGGCGCCCCAGTCGTCGGACTCGGCGATCGACTCGGCCTCCGCGATCAGCTCTTCCTTGCGCTGCTTGGCGGTCGCCCGCTGCTTGTCCAGCTCGGCGAAGTGCGAGCCGCGACGGCGGTTGAACGCCTCGCGCGCCTTGGAGAACCGCTTCCACAGCTCGTCGTCGGTCTTGCGGTCGACGCCCTTGACCGTCTTCCACTCGTCCAGGATCGAGCGCAGCCGGTCGCCCGCGGCCTTCCACTGCGTCGACTCGGCGGCGATCTGCTCGGCCTCCTCAGCCAGCGCCTGCTTGCGCGTGACGGCGGCCGCGCGGGCCTCTTCGCGCTCCTGCTTGACGTTGGCCAGCGCCTTCTCGGCCTCGCCGATCACGTACTCGAGGCGGGCGCCCAGCGCGACCAGGTCGCCGACCACGGCCGACTCGCCCAGCCCGTCGCGCAGCTGCGTGGCGGTGGACAGCGCGTGCTTCGGGTCGCCGGCGCCGGAGTGCAGCCGGGTCTCCAGCAGCTCGACCTCGGTGCGCACGTCGTCGAAGCGGCGGGCGTAGTGGACCAGTCCCTCTTCCGGGCTGCCGGCCTGCCAGACCCCCACCGCCCGCTCGCCGTCGGCGGTGAAGACGAAGACAGTGCCCTCGGCGTCGACCCGGCCCCAGGTGGACGGGGCGGGCTCGGCGGGCGGCACGGGCGGTGCGGTGTGCCCGCCGCCGTGCGCGTGCGGCACCGGGTGCGGCGCCGGGGTGCCGGTAGACGTGTTCTCCTGGGCCATCGCAGGCTCCTTATCGCCTGTACGCCCGCTGGTGCGGGCGCCCCGCCGTGCGGCGGGGCCGGGTTACGCGTAGTGCTCCGGGGGCATGGGGCCCCAGCGGCATTCAAGCAGCTCAGCGTCCACCGTGGTATCGGATGAGCCACCCGAAGCCAGTGATCCTACTTCTCCGGGACGCTCCGTGTCCGCAGGCGCTACCCGTCCAGGTAGCGTCAACCGGCGTGATCAGCCCTGCTCAGCCGCTCCGTCCGGTGGCCGTCGTCGGCCCCACCGCCACCGGGAAGACGGCGCTGGCCGTCGAGCTGGCCCTGGCGCTGGGCGGCGAGGTGATCAACGCCGACGCGCTCCAGCTGTACCGCGGCATGGACATCGGCACCGCGAAGGCCACCGGCGCGGAGCGGCGCGGGGTGCCGCACCACCTGCTCGACGTCCTCGACGTCACCGAAACCGCGTCCGTCGCCGCCTACCAGCGTGACGCCCGGCAGCGGATCGAGGACGTGCTGGCCGCGGGCCGCGTCCCGGTGCTGGCCGGCGGCTCGGGCCTGTACGTCCAGGCCGTGCTCGACGACCTGCGGTTCCCCGGCACGGACCCGGCCGTGCGGGCGCGGCTCGACGCGGAGGCCGCGGAACTCGGCACCGCCTCGCTTCACACCCGGCTGGGGGAGCGCGACCCGGCCGCGGCCGCCGCGATCCTGCCGACCAACACCCGCCGGATCGTGCGCGCGCTGGAGGTCATCGAGATCACCGGCGAGCCGTTCTCGGCCAACCTGCCGAAGCCAGGGCCGGCGCGTTACGGGACCGTGCTGATCGGCGTCGACCGCGAGGCGGCCGAGCTGGACGAGCGCGTGGACCTGCGGGTGGCGCGGATGTTCGAGGCCGGGCTCGTCGACGAGGTGCGCGCTCTGATCGGGCGTGGTTTGCGTGAAGGGAAGACGGCTTCGCGGGCGCTCGGCTACCAGCAGGTGCTCGCGGAGCTGGACGGTGAAGGCGACTTCGAAGCGGCCGCTGCGTCGACCGCGCAGGCCACCCGCCGCTTCGTCCGGCGGCAGCGCTCCTGGTTCCGCCGGGACAAGCGGATCCAGTGGTTCGACGGCGCTTCCGGCGAGCTGGCCGCACGCGTACTCGACGTCCTCGGCCGGTAACCTGGAGCCATGGGCGGCATCGAATTCCTTAAGGGCCACGGCACACAGAACGACTTCGTGCTGCTGCCCGACCCGTCCGGCCGGCTCGACCTCACCCCGGCCCGGGTGGCCGCGCTGTGCGACCGGCAGCGAGGGCTGGGCGCGGACGGCGTGCTGCGCGTCGTGCGGTCCGGAGAGGCGGGCCTGGAGTCCGCGGGCGAGTGGTTCATGGACTACCGCAACGCCGACGGCTCGATCGCGGAGATGTGCGGCAACGGCGTGCGCGTGTTCGCGCGGTACCTGGTCGAAGCGGGCCTGGCCGAGGCGGGCGAGTTCATCGTCGGCACCCGCGCGGGCGACCGCCCGGTGGTGGTCCACCCGGACCGCACCGTGACCGTCCACATGGGACCCGCGACGATTACCGGCACCTCGGTGACGGTGGTGGCGGGCCGCCCGTTCTCCGGCGTGGCCGTGGACGTGGGCAACCCGCACCTGGTCTCGGTCCTCGACGACGACGTGGCCGACCTGGACCTGGAGCACCAGCCCGACTTCGACCACGATTACTTCCCCGCCGGGGTGAACCTCGAGTTCGTCAACCTGCTGGGTGAAGGCGCGCTGCGGATGCGCGTCCACGAGCGCGGCGTGGGGGAGACGCGCGCCTGCGGCACCGGCACGGTCGCCGCCGTGGCCGCCGCCCTGCACCTCGCGGGCACCGACACGGGCTCCTCGACGGTCGACATCCCGGGCGGCCGCGTGACCGTCACCGTGGCCCGCGGCGCATCCACCCTGACCGGCCCCGCGGAAATCGTCGCCCGCGGCGAACTCGACGAAGCCTGGTGGGCCGCCGCCGGCGCGTGAAGCGCCCCAATGCCACATTTGGTTGCGTTCAACGCACCCAATGTGGCGTTGGTTGCGTTGAACGCACCGAACGCCACATTGGGGCGCATCGAGCGGGGCGACCGCCGTCAGCCGATCGTCACCTCGACCGCCAGCTCACCGTCGCCAGGGCGGGTGCTGACCGACGCGACCGTGCCCGCTGTGCGGATGTCCGCCTCGATGTCGCCGAAACCGGTGAGCACCTCGGGCGGCGCGGTCACCGTCAGGGATTCCACGCCGGCGCGCATCGACACCTTCGCGTCGGTCTTCGCGCGCCGCACCGCCGCGATCACCGAACCGGCCAGCGTGAGCAGCGCCGGGTCGCCCTCGGTGGGCGCCGGAACCGGCCACGGCGCGCGGTGCACCGAGCCCTCCTGCCACCACGACCAGACCTCCTCCGTCGCGTATGGCAGGAACGGCGCGAACAGCCGGACCACCGCCGAAAGCGTCGTGGCCAGCGCCGCCCGCGCGGATTGCGCCGCCGCCTCGCCGCGGTCGCCGTACGCGCGGCCCTTCACCAGTTCCACGTAGTCGTCGCAGAACGTCCAGAAGAACGTCTCGCTCTGCTGCAGCGCCCGCGCGTAGTCGAGCGCCTCGAACGCCGCCGTCGCCTCCGTGACGACCGACGAAAGCGCCGCCAGCACCGCGCGGTCCAGCGGCTCCGACGCCACCGCGTCCGGCGAAGGCAGCCCGAGGCCGAGCACGAACCGGCTCACGTTGAGCAGCTTCGTCGCCAGCCGGCGGCCCACCTTCATCTGGCCCTCGTCCACGGCCGTGTCGACGCCGGGCCGCGCGCTCGCCGCCCAGTAGCGCACCGCGTCCGAGCCGTACTTCTCCAGCAGGTCGGCGGGAGTGACGACGTTGCCGACCGACTTCGACATCTTCTTGCGGTCCGGGTCGAGCACCCAGCCGGAGATCGCCGCCCGGCGCCACGGCAGCACGCCCTCCTCCAGTTCCGCGCGCACGGCCGTGGAGAACAGCCAGGTGCGGATGATCTCGTGTGCCTGCGGCCGCAGGTCGTACGGGAACACGCGGCGGAACAGGTCGTCGTCCAGGGTCCAGCGCCCGGCGATCTGCGGGGTGAGCGACGACGTCGCCCAGGTGTCCATCACGTCCACCTCGGCGGTGAAGCCGCCCGGCACGTCACGCTGGTCCGCGGTGTAGCCGGGCGGCACGTCGGTGCTCGGGTCGACCGGCAGGCTCGAATCGTCCGGTACCAGCACGGCGTCGTGGTCCGGCTCGCCGTGCGCGTCGAGCGGGTACCAGAGGGGGATCGGCACGCCGAAGAACCGCTGCCGGCTGATCAGCCAGTCGCTCGTCAGGCCCTCGACCCAGCCGCGGTAGCGGACCTGCATGTGCGGCGGCACCCACTGCAGTTCGGCGCCGCGGTCGAGCATCCGCGCGCGCAGCTGCTCGTCACGGCCGCCGTTGCGGATGTACCACTGGCGGCTGGTGACGATCTCGAGCGGCCGGTCGCCCTTCTCGTAGAACTTCACCGGGTGCGTGATCGGCCGCGGATCGCCGCGCAGCGCGCCCTTGTCCCGCAACAGGTCCACGAGAATCTGCCGTCCCGTGTGGACAGTCTTGCCCGCCAGCGGCGCGTACGCCTCCGCCGGCACGTCGCGCGGCGGCTCGGGCAGGAACCGGCCGTCGCGCCCGAGCACCGGCCGCGTCTCCAGCTGCAACGCGCGCCACCACGTCACGTCCGTGGTGTCGCCGAAGGTGCACACCATCGCGATGCCGGTGCCCTTCTCGGGATCGGCGAGGTGGTGCGCGCGCACCGGGACCTCGACGCCGAACACCGGCGTCCGCACGGTTTTCCCGAACAGCGGCTGGTACCGCTCGTCGTCCGGGTGCGCGACGAGCGCGACGCACGCGGGCAGCAGCTCCGGGCGCGTGGTGGAGATGAGCACCTCGGCGTCCTCGCCGGTGTGGAACACCAGGTCGTGGTATGCGCCGGGGCGCTCGCGGTCCTCCAGCTCCGCCTGCGCGACGGCGGTGCGGAAGGTGACGTCCCAGAGCGTCGGCGCCTCGGACTGGTAAGCCTCGCCGCGCGCCAGGTTGCGCAGGAAAGCGCGTTGCGAGATCTGCGTCGTCGCCGGGTCGATGGTCTGGTACGCCGTGCTCCAGTCGACCGAGAGCCCGATCCGGCGCCAGACGTCCTCGAACACCTTCTCGTCGGTTTCCGAAAGCTCCTGGCACAGCTCGACGAAATTGCGCCGTGACACGGGAATCGCGTTCTTGCCCGGCTTCTCCGGGGGCCGGAAGCCCGGTTCGTACGGCAGCGAAGGCTCACAGCGCACGCCGAAGTGGTTCTGCACGCGGCGTTCGGTCGGCAGGCCGTTGTCGTCCCAGCCGATCGGGTAGAACACCTCGCGCCCGCGCATCCGCTGGTACCGCGCGACGAGATCGGTGTGGGTGTAGGAGAACACGTGCCCGATGTGCAGCGAACCGCTCGCCGTCAGCGGCGGGGTGTCGATCGAATAGACGTCTTCACGCCGCTTTTCGCGATCGAACCGGTAGACGCTGCCGTTCTCCCATACCGGTACCCACTTGGCCTCCAGACCGTCGACACCGACTTTGTCCGGGACTCGTGGGCTGGGGCTGGGAGTTGCGTTCATGGGCCAACTCTAGGCGGGCGCCAGATCGCCTTTCTCCGAGACCGGGAGATCCCGCATCCGCCGCAACGGCGAGCAGAGCACCCACAGCGCGCCGCAGAGTTCGCCGATCACGGCGATCCACAGCGCGCCGGTCAGCCCGACGGTCTCGCCGAGCGCCCCGCCCAGCAGCCCGCCCAGCGGCATCGCGCCCCACACCACGAACCGCACGCTCGCGTTCATCCGGCCCAGCAGCCGGTCCGGCGTGATGGCCTGGCGGTACGAGACCTGCGCGACGTTGTAGAGGATCACGCCGAACCCGGCCGCGGCCAGGCCGAAGTCCGCCAGCGCCAGCCGCCAGCCGGGGCCGGCCAGCGGCACGAGCAGGTTGCCCGGCCAGACCAGCAGCGGGACCAGCCAGATCGACCGCGCCTGGCCGACCCGGCGGATGATCGCGCCCGAGCACAGCGCGGCGAGGATGCCGCCGATGCCGCCGACAGCCAGCAACACCCCGACCGCCGCCGGCGGCAGCCCGGCCGTGCGGGTCAGGAACAGCACCTGCACGGCCTGCGCGGCGGCGCCGAACAGGTTCGCGGTGGCGGTGCAGGCGACGATCGCGCGCAGCGGCTTGTCGGCGAAGACGAACCGCAGGCCTTCGAGGATCTGCGACACCAGGCGCTCGTGGCCGGTGCGCTCCGGCACGGTCTCGACGGTGCGGATCCGCCACAGGCACAGCGCGGAGGCCAGGTAGCCGAGCCCGGTCGTGAGCACGGTGCTGGCCGCGCCGATGACCTGGACCAGCACGCCGGCCGCGCTCGGCCCGGCGATCTGCGCGGTGGACTGGACGGCCTGCAGCTTCGCGTTGCCCTCCAGCAGATGTTCGCGGCCGACCAGCGCCGGCAGGTACGCCTGGTACGCGACGTCGAAGAACACGGTCGCGAAACCGGTCAGCAGCACCACGATGAGCAGTTGCCCCATCGTCAGCACCCCGGTCCACCAGGCCACCGGGATGCTCAGCATCAGCACGGCGCGCACCAGATCGGCGGTCAGCATCACCGGACGGCGCGGCAGCCGGTCCACCCACACGCCGGCGGGCAGCCCGAGCAGCAGGAAGCCGAGCGTCTCGGCCATGGTCAGCAGGCCCATCTCGAACGGCGTGGCCGCGAGCGTCACCGCCGCCAGCAGCGGGACGGCCGTGATCCCGACGAACATGCCGAGCTGGCTCGCGGTGTCCCCGGCCCACAGCCGGCGGAAGTCCGCGTGGAAGAAGAGCGAATCCCTACTCACCCGAAAGAGTGTTATCAAGTGATTGGATAGTGTCAATCACTTAACCCCTTAGGCTGGAGCCGTGCCCACCCGACGACGTCCCTCGACGGAGGCCGAGGCCGCCGCGCTCGCGTCCGGAATACGCCTGCGCATCATCCGGTTGACCTCCTTCGAGGCCATGACCAACAAGGAGCTGGCCGAGCGGCTCGGCCGCGACCCGGCGACCACGCTGCACCACGTGCGCAGGCTGGTGGACACAGGTTTCCTCGCCCCGCAGGAGCCGCGCCGGGGCACGCGCGGCGCGAAGGAGATCCCGTACCTCTCGACCGGGCTGTCCTGGCTGCTCGACAACAGCGCCGCGCCGGTCGGCCAGGCGATGCTCGAGGCCTACCTGGCCGAATTCGCCGAGGCCGAGCCGGGCGAGGTGGACTCCTCGCGGCTCGTCTTCCAGGTCCCGCCCCCGGACGTCGAGGAGTTCAAGGAGCGGCTCGGCGAGCTGCTGGAGGAGTTCCGCCACCGCCCCGACGCACCGGGCCAGGGACGCACCGCGGTCTACGTTTCGATCTATCCGAGCAGGTAAACCACTCGGCCCCCGCGGGGAATCGTGGGAGCATGGAGGCACGATGACAGAACTGACACATGAAGACCACTACGAGGAAGACCCGTCCACCGGCGAGATGGAGCTCGAGGACCGCGCCTCGCTCCGCCGGGTCGCGGGACTGTCCACCGAGCTCGCGGACGTCACCGAGGTCGAGTACCGGCAGCTGCGGCTGGAGCGGGTCGTCTTGGTCGGCGTGTGGGCCGAGGGCACGGCCGAGCAGAACGACGCCTCCCTGGCGGAGCTGGCCCGGCTGGCCGAAACCGCGGGCTCCGAGGTGCTCGAAGGCCTGGTCCAACGGCGTGTGCAGCCGGACCCGGCCACGTACATCGGCTCCGGCAAGGTGCGGGAGCTGCGCGACGTGGTGATCGCGACCGGCGCCGACACGGTGATCTGCGACGGGGAGCTCTCGCCCGGCCAGCTGCGCCAGCTCGAGGAGAAGGTCAAGGTCAAGGTGATCGACCGGACCGCCCTGATCCTCGACATCTTCGCGCAGCACGCCAGCTCCAAGGAGGGCAAGGCGCAGGTCGAGCTGGCCCAGCTGCAGTACCTGATCCCGCGGCTGCGCGGCTGGGGCGCGTCGCTGTCCCGGCAGGGCGGTGGCCGCGCCGGCGGCGCGAACGGCGGCGTGGGCCTGCGCGGTCCCGGTGAGACCAAGCTGGAGACCGACCGCCGGCGGATCAACAAGCGCGTGTCCAAGCTGCGCCGCGAGATCGCCGCGATGGACACCATCCGCGAGACCAAGCGCGGCCGGCGCGTGGCCAACGAGGTGCCCAGCGTGGCCATCGTCGGCTACACCAACGCCGGCAAGTCGAGCCTGCTCAACGCGCTGACCGGCGCGGGCGTGCTGGTCGAGGACGCGCTGTTCGCCACCCTGGACCCGACCACCCGGCGGGCGCAGACGGCGGACGGGCGCACGTTCACCCTCACCGACACCGTCGGCTTCGTGCGGCACCTGCCGCACCAGCTGGTCGACGCGTTCCGCTCGACGCTGGAGGAGGCGGCCGACGCCGACCTGCTCGTGCACGTGGTGGACGGCTCCGACCCGGCGCCCGAGGACCAGGTGAACGCCGTGCGCGAGGTGCTCGCCGAGATCACCCGCTCCCGCAAGGAGCCGCTCCCGCCGGAGCTGCTCGTGATCAACAAGGCCGACGCGGCCGACCAGGTCACCCTGGCCCGGCTGCGGCACCAGCTGGCCGGCTCCGTGCTGGTCTCCGCGCGCACCGGCGCCGGGATCCCGGAGCTGGCCGAGGTGCTGGCCGACCGGCTCCCGCGCCCGGAGGTCGTGGTCGAGGCGCTCGTCCCGTACACGCGGGGTGAGCTCGTGGCCCGCGCCCACAAGGACGGCGAGGTGCTGGAAGAGGAGCACGTCGAAGACGGCACGCGGGTGCTCGTGCGGGTCCACCCGGACCTCGCGGCCGCGCTGCGCCGGTTCGAGACCAACTCCTCACCCCGCTGACGCGTCCTCCGTAGTGTGCGGCTGAATCCGGCCGCGCACTACGGAGGTGAGCTGGTGCGTGTCGTCCTTGCTGCGACGGCGTTTCTCCTGCTGATCGGCGCCCTGCCCGCCTCGGCCGCGGCACTGCCCGCGCCCGAAACGCTGTGCCGGGTGACCGATCCGCGGATCACCGAGCTTTCCGGGCTGGTCTCCGACGGCACCCACTGGTACGCGATCAACGACGGCGGCACCAAGGTCCAGGTGTACGTGCTGGACCGGTCGTGCGCGGTGCAGAAGGTGCTGTCGGCGAGCGCTGATCCGTACGACGTCGAGGACCTCGCCCGCGCGGCCGACGGAACGTTGTGGCTCTCGGACACCGGTGACAACAGCAACAAACGGGCCACCGTCGCGCTGCTGGAGCTGAAGCCGTCCGGGGGAAGCGTGACGCTGCACCGGCTGACCTACCCGGATGGGCCGCACGACACCGAAGCCCTGCTGCTCGACCGGTCCGGCACGCCGTACCTGATCACCAAGGACATCCTGGGCGACGCGAAGGTGTACCGCCCGAACGGCCCGCTCGCGACACCCGGCCCGACTCCGCTGGAGCAGGTCGGCACGGTCACCATCCACAGCACGGACACGAAGGGCGGCCCGGTGGGCGCCTTCGGCTCGGTGCTGGTGACGGGCGGAGCGACCAACGCCGACGGCACCGTGGTCGCGCTGCGCACGTACACCGACGCTTACCTGTACGCGGCTCCGGACGGCGATGTCGCCGCGGCGCTGAAGGGCAGTCCCGTCCGGGTGCCCCTGGCGGGGGAGAAACAGGGCGAGGCGATGGCTTTCGAGCCTGACGGCAGCCTGTTGTCGGCCGGGGAAGGGGTTGGCCAGCCCGTTCGCTCGGTGAAGAACGCCGTCTCGCTGGTTTCCGCGGCCGGTGGCTCACCTGCCGGGGCGCCCCAGGCCGCGGCCGATTCTTCGCCCGGCGGGGGAGTTCCGGCTCTGCCCGCCGCGGTGCTGGCGGTCGTGGTGGTCTTCGGCGGCTGGCTGCTGCTGCGCAAGCTGCGCCGCCGCTGACGTCGTTCGCCGCTGACTTCGTTCGGCGCCGGTTCTGTCCACTGAGGACAACCGGCCCGTCGGCGGTCGGCCGTGCGTTCCACGATGGCTTGACGCGGCGGCCCCGGCGCCGTCCCCCAGAGACGGGCGCCGGTTCCGGCCGCACCTCCGTCCCGCGGGCGCGAACGAGGCCGGGCTGCTCGTCGTCACCGCGTGGCCGGAGGCCTGCTTCGAAAAGCGCTGTCAGAGGCGGCGCAGGACCGCGACGACCTTGCCCAGGATCGTGGCGTCGTCGCCGGGGATCGGTTCGTACGCGTCGTTGTGCGGCATCAGCCAGATGTGGCCGTCCTTGCGCTTGAACGTCTTCACCGTGGCCTCGCCGTCGATCATCGCCGCGACGATCTCGCCGTTGTCGGCCGTCGGCTGCTGGCGGACGACCACCCAGTCGCCGTTGGTGATGGCCGCGTCGACCATCGAATCGCCGGTGACGCTCAGCAGGAACAGCTCGCCCTCGCCGACGATTTCGCGCGGCAGCGGGAAAACGTCCTCGATGGCCTGTTCCGCCAGCACCGGCCCGCCCGCGGCGATCCGGCCCACCAGCGGCACGTACGCCGCCTTCGGCATGGACGGCTGCTGGTCGATGTCGATGCCCATCGGGTTGTCGTCGGTGGTCGACAGCACGCCGACCGCGCGCGGGCGGTTCGCGTCCCGGCGCAGATAACCCTTGCGCTGCAACGCGCGCAGCTGGTGCGACACCGAGGAGGTCGAGGTGAGCCCGACCGCCTCGCCGATCTCCCGGACGCTCGGCGGGTAGCCGAACCGGCTCACCCAGGTCCGGATCACGTCCAGCACCTGCTGCTGACGCACGGTGAGCGTCTCGTCCACGTCGTAGACCTCGGGAAGGGCGCTCACCTTGCCCGGGCCACCGGGCGTGGTGCCCGCCTTGCTCTCCTTGGCCACTGCGTATCCTCCAGCCGTCCCACGGCCGCCTTGGGGGCGGCCGCGCGTTCCGCGTGCGCCGGCCGGCACCCGCTGCTGCGGGCACGCTCGCCGACGACATCTGCCCGGCAGATGTCCTGGTGACCGACGTTAGCCGTCAGTAACGACGATTTCAAACATCTGTTCGATCGACACGCCGTGTCCTCTCGATTTTGTCGGTGCGGGGTGGTAGACCTTCGCACGGGCGTTCGATAGAACGCCTGTTCGACCTCAGTCCCATCGGCGCCGGTGAGAGCGCCGCGTGGGGCCGGGACCGAACCGAGCAGCAGGTCACGAGGAGGTTCGCCATGTCGATCCTGGCCGACCGCGGGCTGGTCCGCCCGCTTCGCCCCGTCCGTCAGGTCGCCCCTGCCCGCCGCGACACCGTGCCGGGCCCGTCCGCCCCGGCGCGAGTGGCGCGCGAGCGCCGCGGCGAGCCGCTGCGGCCGCCGACCCGCGCGCGTGTCGTCGCGGGCCGCAAGGGCACCGCCGCCGCGTGCGCCGAGGCGCGCCGCCCCGCCGTCCGCTGGCCGTGGCTGCTCGCCATCGCCGCCGCTGCCTGCCTGGTGGTCACCGCCCTGGGTGTCTTCGGCGCGGGCACACCGGGTGCCGCGGTCCCGTCCCGCACGGCCTCGGTCTCGGTCGAACAGGGCGACACCCTGTCCGCGATCGCCGCCCGCTTCGCCCCCGGCAGCGACCAAGACGCCGTGGTGACCCGCATCAAACAACTCAACAACCTCGACGGCGCCGTCCTGACCCCAGGCCTGCCCCTCACGGTCCCGATCGCCGGCGACGGCACCGGTCTGGGCTCCTGACTTTCCCGCCTCCGCAACCACGCGGCGGCTGCAGCGAATGCGGCGGTTTGCAGTGGATGCGCACGGGTGTGGGCTGTGGGCTGATCTGGGTGGACCGGAGGCGTGGGCTTATCGGCCGCATGCCATCGCCGCCGTCGTGGCGGCGAAGGCGGCCAGTGGCGCGAAGGTGGCCGGTGGAGGAGAAAGGTTGCCATGGTGCGAGCAGCTGTGCTGAACGTGGCCTGGCGGTGGAGCTGGGTCAGGCGACCGGTGCAGGCCAGCCCAGCGCTTGGCAGCGACACGAGTCCGGTGACCGACGCGGGCGGGCCCTGCACTCGGTGCGAGCGAGTCCGGCGCTCGGTGCAAGTGAGCCGGGCGCTTGGTGGACGTCGGCGACGCTCCGGATGACTACCCGGACTGGACCACTTGGGTCGGCCCGGACCTCTCGAGTCCCGGCGTGTCTCCCTGAGTCGAGTTGATCGTGTCTTCTCTGGGGCAGGTTGATGGAGTCGGGTTGATGCCCGCCGCTCCGCGGTCCCGGCCCCGGCGCAGCCCGGGACGCCTCGTGCTCCCGCTCTGAGTCGTAGTCGCTTGCTGTTTCAGTGGCCCTGACGCGGCACCCCGTGACAGCCCGGATCGGCCTGTTCACCGGCCAGGTCCAGCCGTCGTCACCCTGTGGGGTCCTTCTTGCTTCGCCGCTTGCGCCCGGCTCCGGGGAGATCTATGGTCAGCCCCTATATCTAGTAGTTACACCGCTGTAGTTGGTCCACAGGTAGGGGTAGACTCGGTAGCAGTTGTCCACAGCTGACCGGCGTTCACCCACCGGCTGTCCACATGTCGATCACCAGGCACGGGGCCGTGCGGGGGGATCGGGGCCCAGGCCGTAGCGTGGCGGCAGGGGCCGGGCGGCGAAGGAATCGGCCGGTGCGGAGGGGAAGGTGATCGGCGGATGAGGTGCCCGTTCTGCCGGCATGCGGACTCTCGGGTGGTCGACTCCCGAGAGGTGGATGAGGGTCAGGCGATCCGGCGGCGGCGCTCGTGCGCGCAGTGCGGCCGGCGCTTCACCACGTCGGAGACGATGGTGCTGGCCGTCGTCAAGCGGTCCGGCGTCACCGAGCAGTTCAGCCGGGACAAGGTCGTGAACGGCGTCCGCCGGGCGTGCCAGGGCCGGCCGGTCGACGACGACGCGCTGCAGAAGCTCGCGCAGCGCGTGGAGGAGTCGATCCGCTCCGCCGGGCTGGCGGAGATCCCGAGTCACGAGGTCGGCCTGGCGATCCTGGGCCCGCTGCGTGAGCTCGACGGGGTCGCGTACCTCCGGTTCGCCAGCGTCTACCGCTCGTTCTCCTCGGTCGAGGACTTCGAGAAGGAGATCTCCGACCTGCGTCAGGCCATGGCGGGTGCTGCTGCGGAAGAAGAAGGCGAGCGCGCCGAAGGCGATTGAAAGTCGCCGGCTGCGCGCGGGAGTAAGGGGACGAGACCCGATGACCGAAACCGTGGGAACCGGCGCAGCGACGACCGGGCGGAGCAAGAAGAAGTCCGGTGGCGGCGGGCTGACCGTCGAGCGGGTCTTCACCACCGACGGCGTGCACCCGTACGACGAAGTCGCCTGGGAGCAGCGCGACGTCGTGATGACCAACTGGCGCGACGGCAGCGTGAACTTCGAGCAGCGCGGGGTCGAGTTCCCCGAGTCCTGGTCGGTCAACGCCACCAACATCGTCACCAGCAAGTACTTCCGCGGCGCGGTCGGCTCGCCGCAGCGCGAGAGCAGCCTCAAGCAGCTCATCGACCGCGTGGTGAAGACCTACGTCAAGGCCGCGGCCGAGCACTCCTACTTCGCTACGCCGGCCGACCTCGAGGTCTTCGAGCACGAGCTCACCTGGATGCTGCTGCACCAGGTCTTCAGCTTCAACTCGCCGGTCTGGTTCAACGTCGGCACGGCGTCGAAGCAGCAGGTGTCCGCCTGCTTCATCCTCGCCGTCGACGACACGATGGAGTCGATCCTCAACTGGTACCGCGAGGAGGGCCTGATCTTCAAGGGCGGCTCCGGCGCGGGCCTCAACCTCTCCCGCATCCGCTCCTCGAAGGAACTGCTGACTTCCGGCGGCACCGCGTCCGGCCCGGTGTCGTTCATGCGCGGCGCCGACGCGTCCGCGGGCACGATCAAGTCCGGCGGCGCCACGCGGCGCGCGGCGAAGATGGTCGTGCTCGACGTCGACCACCCGGACATCGAGGAGTTCATCCAGACCAAGGCGCGTGAAGAGGCGAAGATCAGGGTCCTGCGCGACGCCGGGTTCGACATGGACCTCTCCGGCGCCGACATCTCCTCGGTGCAGTACCAGAACGCGAACAATTCGGTCCGCGTCTCCGACGAGTTCATGCAGGCGGTCGAGACCGAGGGGCAGTTCGCCCTGCGCGCCCGGCTCACCGGCGAGGAGATCGAGCGCCTCGACGCGAAGAAGCTGTTCCGCACCATGGCGCAGGCGGCGTGGGAGTGCGCCGACCCCGGCATCCAGTACGACGGCACGATCAACGACTGGCACACCTGCCCGGAGTCCGGCCGGATCACCGCGTCCAACCCGTGCAGCGAGTACATGCACCTGGACAACTCCAGCTGCAACCTGGCGTCGCTGAACCTGCTGAAGTTCGTCTCGGCCGAGGGCACCTTCGACGCGCCGCTGTTCGCGAAGGCCGTCGAGTTCGTCATCACCGCGATGGACGTCTCGATCTGCTTCGCCGACTTCCCGACCGAGCCGATCGGCGAGACCACCCGCAAGTTCCGCCAGCTGGGCATCGGGTACGCGAACCTCGGCGCCCTGCTGATGGCGCTGGGCCACGCGTACGACTCCGAAGGCGGCCGCGCGCTCGCGGCGTCGATCACCTCGCTGATGACCGGGGTGTCCTACCGGCGTTCGGCCGAGCTGGCCAAGGCCGTCGGCCCGTACGAGGGTTACGCCCGCAACGCCGAGGCGCACCAGCGCGTGATGCGCAAGCACGCGGCGGCGAACGAGCTGGTCCGCACGCACCACTCGAACGACGCTGCGGTCCGCGCGCTGGCGAGCGAGGAATGGCGGCGCGGCAACGAATTGGGCGAGCGGCACGGCTGGCGCAACGCGCAGGCCTCGGTGCTCGCGCCCACCGGCACCATCGGCTTCATGATGGACTGCGACACCACGGGCATCGAGCCGGACTTCTCGTTGGTGAAGTTCAAGAAGCTGGTCGGCGGCGGCTCGATGCAGATCGTCAACCAGACGGTGCCGCGCGCGCTCCAGGTGCTGGGCTACCAGGAGGAGCAGATCGAGGCGATCGTCGAGTACGTGGCGCAGCGCGGCCACGTGGTCGACGCGCCGGGCCTGCGCCCCGAGCACTACGAGGTGTTCGACTGCGCGGTCGGCGAGCGCTCCATCGCGCCGATGGGCCACGTCCGGATGATGGCCGCGGTGCAGCCGTTCCTGTCCGGCGCCATCTCCAAGACGGTGAACATGCCGGAGTCGGCCACCGTCGAAGAGGTCGAGGAGATCTACTTCCAGGGCTGGAAGCTGGGCCTCAAGGCGCTCGCCATCTACCGCGACAACTGCAAGGTCGGCCAGCCGCTCTCCACCGGCAAGAAGAAGGAGGAGGCGGCCGAGACCGAGGCCGGGAAGGTCGTCGAGTACCGCCCGGTGCGCCGCCGCCTGCCGAAGAAGCGCCCGAGCCAGACGGTGTCCTTCACCGTCGGCGGAGCCGAGGGCTACCTGCACGCCGGCTCGTACCCGGACGACGGCCTCGGCGAGATCTTCGTCAAGCTCGGCAAGCAGGGCTCCACCCTGTCGGGCGTGATGGACGCCTTCTCGATGTCGATCTCGGTGGGCCTGCAGTACGGCATCCCGCTGGAGTTCTACGTCTCGAAGTTCTCCAACCTGCGTTTCGAGCCGGCGGGCATGACCGACGACCCGGACATCCGGATCGCCACCAGCGTGATGGACTACCTGTTCCGCCGCCTGGCCCTGGACTACCTGCCGTACGAAAAGCGTTCACAGCTCGGCATCTTCACCGCCGACGAGCGCTCGGCCGAGGTCGAGGCGAGCTACGGCGGGCAGAGCGTGGACGTGGAAGCCTTGCGCTCCAGCGTCGAATCCTCGACGGCGGCGTCCACTTCGGACTCTTCCCCGCGTGAGGTCCAGAGCACGGCCGAGCTGATGGAACTCCACCTGGGCAAGGCCGCGGACGCGCCGCTGTGCATGACCTGCGGCACCAAGATGCGTCCCGCGGGCTCCTGCTACGCCTGCGAAGGCTGCGGCGCCACCTCGGGTTGCAGCTGAGCGTGAGCACCTGCGATAGGTGAACTGGCTGGTCGGAGCCGGGGCGGCGGTTGCTGCCCCGGCTCTGTCATGTCCGCTCAACGCGCCTCCAAGTACGTCACGTACTTGACGTACTTGCGGGGAGGGGGCATCCTGGTGAGGATCACCGGGAGGCTGACATGTCTGCTGTCCACTACGACAGCTACACAGATGCGCGCGCACATCTGAAGGACTTGCTCGACGCCGCCGAGAAGGGGCGGGTCGCCACAGTCCGGCGTGACTCCGCGACCACCGCGGTGGTGGATGTCGAACGGCTACGCCACTTCCTCGCGTCGATCGTTCCCTCACACGCCCAGGTCGTCCCGGAGGCCGGTGGCTGGTCGGTGTTCATTCCGGGGCTGCCGGTGGCTGCGGACGGCTCGTCGTTCGACGAGGCGGTCGACGAGATGGTCGACGCCCTGCGGGAGTACGCGCAGGATTGGCAGGAGCGCCTGCTGGATGCCCCGAACCACCGGGACAACTGGGGATTGGTGCAGCTGATCAGCTTCAGCGACGACGGGCAACTGCGTGACTGGCTGGTCGGTGCCGCGCGGTGACTTCGCAGCCGCAGCCGACCCGCAAGGATCACGAGACGTTCTGTCAGACGGAGGAATGGCGCCGGGTCCGCGACGCTCGCGGGCGGACCGGAACGCACCACGTCACGTACGAACTCGATCTGGCCGACAGCAGGATTCTGCGCACGCGCATCTCGCACCCGGTGGACCGCAGCGACTACGGGCCGGGTATCTGGAAGCACATCCTGCGCGATCAGCTCGAAGTGACGGAACCGGTGTTCTGGTCCTGCGTGCAGGACGGCATCAAACCGGCTCGCGGCGTGCCTGAGCCGCCGCCGGGGGCCCTGCCCGCGGACCTCGTGCACCTGCTGATCTCCCGTGTCGGCGTCGACGAGGCCGAGGTGGCCGGGATGAGCAAGGGCGAGGCGGTGGCCAGGCTTCAGAGCTACTGGACCGAGGGCGCCTGATCAGGCGGCAACGTCTGGCTGTGCGGCGTCCGAGCGGGGGCTGACCCCACCGGGAAAAGGCGTGCTGCCCGGATGTCCCCGTTGATCTTGGTCGCGAAAGCTGAGGGTGTCCGTATCCCCGAATGAAGGGACACCCTCGGTGTTCAACCTGAAGTCCGCGCCCCGACGCGTGGTGAGTGCCGCCGCGGTGGCGGTTGCCGGTGTGGCGTGCGCGAGCCTGGTGACGGCCGGCAGTGCCGAAGCCATCGTCAACGGGCAGGACTCCACGCAGCGCTACTCGTTCATGGCCTCGATCCCGGAGACGGTGAACGGGACCGGGCAGCACGGCGTTTGCGGCGCGTCCCTGATCGACCCCCAATGGGTGGTGACGGCCGGGCACTGCGTCGACCCGAGCCTGGTGACGCCGGACGGCACGGTCCGCGTCGGCAGTGAGTTCCGGTCCTCCGGGGGCACCGTCCGCCGCATCGCGAAGATGGTGACGAGCCCCGGTTACCGGCTGACTGGCGAGAAACCGTACAACCAGAACGACATCGCGCTGATCAAGCTCGACCGGCCGGTCGCCGAGCAGCCCGTTCGCCCGGCCGTCTGGCCCGGTGCGCCCGGCACTCCGACCCGGCTCCTCGGCTTCGGCACCGTCGTCGACACCAACGACGTCACCAAGGCCGTGTACGCGGAACGGCTCCAGCAACTCGACACACGCCGGGGCGCCGACGCCGAGTGCGGTCCCGGGTACGCGGGTTGGAGCCGGTTGTGCACGATCAGCCCGAAGCCGGATGCCATGGCGTGCATCGGGGATTCCGGCGGCCCGCAGATCCGGCGCGGCTTCGACGGGCAGTGGGAACTGATCGGGACCACCTCGGGCCCCGGCAGCCCCCGTCCGACCTGCGCGGGCGGGCCGGGCCTGTACAGCAACGTTTCCGCGTTCTCGGACTGGATCCGGCGGACGATCCACGCGGGGTGAAGGGCGCGTCAGCCGCGGCGGCGGGTCTCGCGCAGTTTCCGGTCGGTGGTCGTGGTCGTGCTGAGCGTCCGGGTCGCCGCGATGCCGAGCACCGTCGTCGCGCCCGCCGCTCGGGCGGCTCGGGCGACGCCGGCCATGGTCGAACCGGTTTGGTAGAGGTCGTCGACAATCAGGACGGTTTCGCCGGCCAGGTCCTCCTTGACCCGGTAGCCGCCGAGCAGGCCGGCGCGTTCCGCCGTGGTCATCTGTTTCGCGGGCTTCCGTTTGGCGGCAACCGGTTCGACGCCGACCCGGGGCCGGCCGAGCTGCTCGGCGACGCCTGCTCCGAGCAGGACGCTCGCCGAGGGGCCGGGCTCGTGGCCGGGGACCAGGAGGACCTTGCCGGCGCTGAGGAACCACTCGTGCTGGAGGATCGCGTCGACGAGCGCGGTGCAGAGCTTCTGGCCGGCTTCGTCGACCTCCTGTTGCGGGAGATCGCGATGTTCGTCGTAGCGCTTCACCCGGCGGACCCATTCGCCCGTCTCGGTGAGCTGTGACCCGGTGCCGTCGGCGGACTCCCGGTAGAAGTCCAAGGCGAGCGCGGCGTCGAGCGAGGCCCGGTGCTGGATTTCGATGACGTAGACGTCGGTGAGCAGGTCCAGCAGCTCGGCCAGGTTCGAGGGTGGCTCGAAGTCGAGCCGGACCCGCTGCGGCCACTGGCGATCGCCGGCCGCGGGCCGGACGGCCCGGGCGCGGGGGAGGGCCCCGACGATGTGCCGGGTGGTCTCCTCGGAGCCGCGGAGGTTCAGGAACCAGGCGGTCGACGATTGTTCGAGCTCGTACGCGTGGAGCCGGTTCGCGCGGTCGTCCGCCTGGTAGTCGGTGGAAGAGTCCTTCATGCGATCACCCCCGGCACAGACCCTCCCACAGGCCCCCACCGGATCTCCACACTTTCCCCGCCGCAAAGCCACATCGACGGTCCAGCATCGACGCCGTGGACTGGCTCAGGGAATTCACGACGGAAGCGCGGCGGCAGCGGGTACGGCCGGAGCCCGAGTGGGGACGGGGCGCGCGGCTCGATCCCGAGGTCGCGCGGAGTGTGCAGCGGTTCCAGGTCGGGGAGTCCGGCGACGGCGCCAATCTGCTGGCCAAGGCGGGCGGACGGTATCGGGAAGCGGTGGTGTTGTTCGTGGCCGAGGAGCAGAACCACGCGCGGCTGCTCGCCCGGCTGCTGGCCGCCGCGGGGAGCACGACGATCGATGGGCATTGGTCCGACGCCGTGTTCGTCCGGCTTCGGCGCGCGCTCGGGCTCCGGCTGGAGCTGATGGTGCTGCTGATCGCGGAAGTCGTGGCGCTGCGGTATTACCGGGCGTTGCGCGACGGCAGCGGGGACCCGCTCACCAGCGAGGTCGCGGCGCGCATCCTGGCCGACGAGGAGCGGCACGTGCCGTTCCACTGCGACCGGCTGCGCGGCGAGTTCGGCGGGACGACCGGCAAGGCCGTCGAGTTCGGGTGGCGGGTGCTGCTGGCCGGCGCGCTCGCGGTGGTGCTGCTCGACCACGGGCGGGCGCTGCGCCGGCTGGGCGTCACGCGGATCGCGTTCGCCGCCGGGGTGCTCAGCCGGTTCGAGCGGGTGCTGGTGGACGTCCACTATGGACGGAAGGAATCGGCTCAGGTACGGCCGTTTCCGCGTCGGGCCCGGCCTCGGGGACTGGTCTGAAGAACCGCTTCAGCGCAGGAGTGACACGAGGTGCGCGCGCAGCACGTCGAGGCATTCCTGCGCTGAAGTCGCCTCAGGCTGCAGGACGGCGCGGAAGCTCAGCCCGTCCAGCAGGGCCGCCAATCGCTGCGCCTCGGGGGCGGCGGCTTCGGACGGCAGGAGGTCTTGACGCGCCATCGCGTCGGTGATGCGCCGCGCCAGGATCAGCGTGCCCCGCATCGCCTCACTCGCCAGATCGGCGATCTCCTCGTCGACGCGGGCGGCGACGAGGAACTCCACCAGCACACCGCCCTCGGCCCGCCGGGTCGCGTCGAGGGGGAGCAGCTCGGCCAGGAACTCCGTCAGCTGGTCCGCCGCCTCGTCGCGGGTCAGCTCCGACAACGGCCGTAGCGACTCGCGGCGCCGCTCCAGCCGGGCCGTCACGCGGTCGATGGTCGAGCGCATGGCGAAGCGCATCAGATCGCGCTGGCCGTCGAAATAGTGCCGCACCGAGCCGATGTTCAGCTCAGCCTCCGTCGCGACCGACCGCAGCGAGACGGCCTGCAGACCGTCGCGCGCGGCGAGGCGCAGCACGGCGTCCGCGATGTGCGCTCGGCGCTGCTCACTGTCGACCTGCTTGGGCACTGGACCTTTCTATCACACCTGTGATACGAATGTTTATGTCACAGTCGTGATAGAAAACGAGGTGGGAGACATGGAGACGGTGCTCAACCTGCTGCTGATCCGGTTCGGCCTGATCGCCGCGGGTCTGGTGGTCCTCGGGCTGGCGGCCTTCGGCGTCGCGGTTTCGTTGCGGCGCAAGGGAAAAGGTGATCGCGTACGGGACGGGGTGGCGACGGCCGCTCGGTTCGCCGGACGGGTGCTGGACGAGCGGCACAGCGGTGGTTCCCGAGCCCGTCGTGGGGGTGGGCTCGGGAACCGCGTCGCCCGCGAAGCCGTGCGGCGGATCGACGACAGCGTCGGCCGGAGGGACCGATGACCGCGCAACCGGCCGCGGTACTCGCCGACGGGGATGGTCACGAGATCCTGCACGAGCTGATGATGGACCTGCTGATCAAGGGCCTGATCGTGCTGGCCGCGGTGGTCCTGCTGGTGCTCGGCGCGGTGGTGATCTGGCGCCGCGCCGGGCGGTGACGCGGGGGCATCCGGCGCCCCCGCGTCACCGGCGTCAGCCCGCCAGCCGGGACCAGAGGAACTCGAACACCAGCGCCCACTTGAACGCGAGCTGCTTGTTGTCCGCGGCGCCGCCGTGGCCGCCTTCGATGTTCTCGTAGTACTGGACGTCGTGGCCCTGTTCGCTCATGCGCGCCACCATCTTCCGGGCGTGGCCGGGGTGCACGCGGTCGTCGCGGGTGGACGTGGCGAACAGGGTCGGCGGATACTCCCGTCCTTTGTGGACGTTGTGGTACGGCGAGTACTTCGCGATGTACTCCCATTCCGCCGGCTCGTCCGGGTCGCCCCACTCGGCCATCCACGACGCGCCCGCCAGCAGCAGGTGGTAACGCTTCATGTCGAGCAGCGGCACCTGGCTGACGATCGCGCCGAACAGCTCCGGGTACCGCGTGAGCATCACGCCCATGAGCAGCCCGCCGTTGCTGCCGCCCTGGATGCCGAGCCGCGCGGGCGTGGTGATCCCGCGGGCGGTCAGGTCGGCGGCCACGGCGGCGAAGTCCTCGTACACCTTGTGCCGGTTGGCTTTGATCGCGCTGGAGTGCCAATCCGGCCCGTACTCGCCGCCGCCGCGGATGTTCGCGACGACGTACGTGCCGCCGCGCGCCAGCCAGCCGCGCCCGATCACGCCGCTGTACGAGGGCGTCAGCGAAACCTCGAAGCCGCCGTAACCGGTCAGCAGCGTGGGGCCGCCTTCCGCGCCCGAGGGCCGGACCACGAAGTACGGGATCTTCGTGCCGTCCTCCGACGTCGCGAAGTGCTGGCTGACCTCGATTCCCTCCGTGGCGAAGAACGCGGGCGCCTGCTTGAGCACCTCGACCTCCTCGCCGACGACGCCGCGGCTCAGCGTGGAGGGCTGCAGGTAGCTGGAGGAGTCGATCAGGTACTCGTCGTCGACGTCCGGCTCGGTGTCCACGATCTCGGCGCTGCCGAACTCCGGCGCCCCGCCCAGCGGCGCCTCCGTCCAGCCATCCGGGCCCGGGGTGAGCGAGCGCAGTTCGGACTTGACGTCGTGCAGCGTCGCGAGCAGCAGGTGGTGGCGCGTCCAGGCCCAGTAGTCCAGCGACGTGTGCGCGTCCGGCGTGAACAGCGCGGTGAAGTCGCGGGAGCCGGCCATGAAGGCGTCGTAGCCGATCACCAGCAGGGAGCCGCCCGGGTACTCGACGCCGCCCGCGGTCCACGGCGTGCGCGGGTGCACCAGCAGCCACTCGCGGTGCACCGAGGCGCGCGCGTCGTCCGGCACGTCGACCTTGACCAGCCCGGACGCCGTCCGCTCGAACAGCTCCGTGCGGTAGAACTCGATGGACCGGTGGACGAAATCGCGCTCGAAGCCCTCGGTCGGGTCGTGGTACGCGGTCGCGGCGATGTCGTCGGACTTGGCCTCGTACACCAGCTTCGCCTGCTCGACCGGTGTGCCGCGCTGCCACTCCTTCGCCAGCCGCGGGTAGCCGGAGCTGGTCAGCGTGCCGGGGCCGAAGTCGGTGCCGAGGTACAGCCGGTCGGCGTCGATCCAGCCGACGCGGTTCTTGGCTTCGGGCAGGAAAAAACCGTCCTCGACGAAGGCGTGCGCGTCGAGGTCGAACTCGCGGACCACGGTCGCGTCCGCGCCACCGCGGGACAGCTGCACCAGGCCCAGCCGGTGGTCCGGGCGCAGCACCGCGGCGCCCTTCCACACCCAGTTCTCGTCCTCGGCCTCGGCCAGCGCGTCGAGGTCGAGCAGGACCTCCCACTCGGGCTCGGCCTGGCGGTAGCTGCTCAGCGTGGTGCGCCGCCACAGGCCCCGCTGGTGCTCGGCGTCCTGCCAGAAGTTGTAGAGGTGCGCGCCGCGGCGCACGACGTACGGGATGCGGCCGTCGGCGTCGAGCACCTCCCGGATCCCGTCCCGCAGCGCGGCGAAGCGCTCACCGGACGTCAACGCTGCCAGCGTCCCGGCGTTGCGGGTGCGGACCCAGTCCAGTGCCTCGTCGCCGGTCACGTCTTCCAGCCACAGGTACGGATCTTCGACACTCATCTGCCCAGTCTCGCCGCTCCACCCGGTTCCCGGCCACCGGATCGGCGTTCCCGTTTCGTGATCCCGGCGCCGGGGCCCGACCGTATGCTGGACCGCGGGTCGGACAGGGGGAGCCAAAAGTGACCGAACGGGCTGACGGCGACGGGCCGCCGGAGCAGGCCGGGCCACCACTACCGCCGCCGGTGGTGGCCCGGCCTCCGGGCTTCGTCGCGCCGCCGGGGCCGTACTGGCCACCGACCGCCTGGGCCCCGCCGCCTCCACCGCCGCGCCGTCGCGGGCTGGCCGGCGGAATGATCGCGCTGGTGATCGTCGTGGCCGCGGTCGCGTTGATGGCCGCGGTGCCGCGCCAGCTGTCCGGGAACGCCGTGGCGGCGCCAGGCTCCGCCCAGCGGTCGGAGGCGGGCCGCCCGCTGAACGGCGCGGGCACGGACCCGCGCGCGGTCGCCCAGCTGGAGACGAACCCCCTGCTCGCGGACGGCGTCACGCTCGCCCGCGTCTCGTGCGACCTGCCCGCGCTCGGCCGTGAAGACGCTCAGCTCCAGGGCTTCTACAGCGCCCTCGTCAGCTGCCTGGACCAGGCTTGGCGCCCGGCGCTGGACAAGGTCGACGAGCCGCGGCTGCCGGCCACGGTGTCGGTCACGCTGCCGAAGGTCAGCGCGTGCGGCGCCGCGCCGTCGAAGGAGGAGGCCGTCGCCTATTACTGCGGCGGCGACACCACGATCTACGCGCCCACCGACTGGATGCTGTCGGACGCCGGGCTGAACCGCTCGCGCCACCTCGCGACCATCGCCCACGAGTACGGCCACCACGTGCAGCGGGAGAGCGGCATCCTGGCCGCGGCGGCGGACAAGATGTCCACACCGGACCAGAGCAGCCCGGGCGACCAGGCGATCGTGCGCCGGATCGAGTTGCAGGCCAACTGTTTCGGCGCGCTGTTCATCGCCAGCGCGATCGGCCAGGGCTCGGTCAGCCGCGCGATCGGCAACGCCGCGGTCGCCGACTACGGCCGGGCCGACGACAGCGTGGACCACGGCAGCCGCGCGCACCAGCTGTCCTGGGCGAAGGCCGGGTTCTCCGGCGGGACCACGGCCGCCTGCAACACCTGGGCCGCGCCGGCGGACCAGGTCAGCTAGGGCCGCGCCACGCAACGTTGGGCCGGTAGTTCATGTCTCGGCCGGAGAGTCCTTGACGGCGTGCGGACGAACCTAGGCCGTCCAGCCGGGGTCGCGGCCGAGCAGGCCGAGGAACCGGTCCAGCTCGCTCGCGCTCGCGGGCACGTCGACCACCGCGGCGAAGGTGCCGTTCTTCTGGCGTTCTTCGGCGTCGGCCGGGATCACGGCGGCGAACTGCAGCGCCGTGGTCACGGCTTCAGGCACCGGCTCGTAGGGCAGGTCCAGTGTCCTGGCCAGGTCCCAGCCGTGGGCGACGGTGTCGACCAGGTGCATCGCGGCGGCCACCTCGCCGGGGAAGGTGCCGAAGGTGTTGATCCGCAGCTGCCGCGCGGGCACGCCGTCCTCGGCGAACGCCTTCAGGAAGTCCTCGACCGAAGCCGCGTACGAGGCGTACGCGTCGGCGCCGAGTTCGCCGGACTCCCAGTCGGCCGCGGAGCCGTGGCGCGCGGCTTCGGCGAAGGCGTGGTTCTCGCTGACCTGGTGGCGCAGCAGATCGGCGAGCGTCCAGCCGGCGCACGGGGTCGGCCGGTCCAGGTCCGCGGAGGTGGCACCGGCGACGATCTTGTCGAGGACGAGCAGGGACTGGCGGTCGAGTTCGAACGGGGTCATGCCCGAACGCTAACCGCCGGATCGGACCAGCAGGAGAGCCAAATCGGGCCGTACTGTGGTGGGCCAATCCAGAATCGGCACTCTAGAGTTGGCGCGGTGGACCTGCACATCGACCTGACCGGCCCGCGCGGCCACCGGGACGAGATCTACCGCCAGATCCGCGAGGCCATCCTCGACGGCCGGATCCGCGACGGCGACGCGCTGCCGCCGACCCGTGAGCTGGCCCAGCGGCTGGCCGTCTCGCGCACCACGGTCAGCGCGGCCTACGACCGGCTGACCGCCGAGGGGTTCCTCAGCGGACGCGTCGGCGCCGGCACGTTCGTCCGGTCCGGCGCCGCCCCGTGGCCCGCCGGGCCGTCCGCCGAACCCGCCGCGGGCGTGCGGCCGCGTCCGGAGTGGACGGACGTCCCGCCGCCGCCGCGCTCGTTCGCGGACGCCCCGGAGTTCGATTTCCGTTCCGGGGTCCCGGATGTGCGGCTCTTCCCGTTCGACACCTGGCGCCGGCTGACCGCGTCGCGGCTGCGGGAGTCCCGCGCCGAGCTGCTGACGTATGGCGACCCGCGAGGCGATCCCCGGCTGCGGGCCGGGATCGCGCGGCACGTCGGCGTTTCGCGGAACGTCCGCGTCCGGGCCGAGGACATCGTGGTCACCGCCGGGGCGCAGCAGACCGTCGACCTCGTCGCGCGGGTGCTGCTGGGACCGGGTGACCTGGCCGCCGTGGAGGACCCCGGGTACCCGCCGCCGCGGCTGCTGCTCGGCACGCTCGGCGTGCGCGTCGCGACCGTCCCGGTGGACGACGAGGGCATCGTCGTCGCGGAGATCCCGGCCGGGACGCGGCTGGTGCACGTGACGCCGTCGCACCAGTACCCGATGGGCGTGTCGATGTCGCTGGCGCGGCGCCACGAGCTGCTCGACTGGGCCGAGCGCACCGGCGCGGTGATCGTGGAGGACGACTACGACACGGAGTTCCGCTACACCGGCCGGCCGCTGGAACCGTTGCACAGCTTGGATTCCCACGGCCGGGTGGTGTACGTCGGCTCGTTCTCGAAGGTGCTCTCCCCGGCGTTGCGGATGGGGTTCCTCGCGGCGCCGCCTTCGCTCACCGGCGCCATCGTCAAGGCGAAGTACCTGGCCGACTGGTCCTCCCCGGCGATCGAGCAGGCCGTGCTCGCCGATTTCCTCGCCGAAGGCGGTTTCGCCCGCCACATCCGGCGGATGCGCAAGGTCTACCGCGAACGGCACGACGTCCTCCTCGGCCTCCTTCGCCGTGACTTCGCCGATGTACTGACGCCACGTCCTTCGGCGGCCGGCCTCCACCTCAGCGCGGCTGCCGAGCGGGACCTGCGCGCGGTGCTGCCGCGGGCCAGGGCGGCGGGAGTCCGCCTGCTCGCGCTGGACGATTTCGCCGTCACCTCACAGCGACACGGCCTGCTGTTCGGCTACGGTGCGATCGCGGCCGAGCGCATCGCGCCGGGGCTGGCCCGGCTGCGCCGGGTCCTGGACGAGGGAGATCGATGACCGACGACGTGATGGTGGCCATCGACGCGGGCCTGCGCCGGCACATCGGCGGCGACCGGGCCGGCGCCCGCGAGGCCTTCGTCAAGCTGTGGGCCGAGATCGGCGCGGACGGCGACCCCTTGCACCGCTGCGCGCTGGCGCACCACCTGGCCGACGTCTGCGACGACCCGGCCGAGGAGCTGCAGTGGGACCTGCGCGCGCTCGCGGCGGCCGACTCGCTCACCGACGAGCGGGTGCAGGAGCACCAGTCGAAGCTGGCCGTGCGGGGTTTTTACCCTTCGCTGCACCTGAACCTCGGTGAGGACTACCGCAAACTGGGTGACTTCGAAGCCGCCCGCCGTCACCTGGAGGCGGCGCGGGAGCGGCTGGACGCGCTCGGCGACGACGACTACGCCGCCGGGATCCGCGCCGCGCTGGACGGGCTGGCCGAACGGCTTTCCTGAGCCACGCGCCCTTACCACAGGTAAACGTCGCCCGCTGGACTTTCGCGCACGGCACCGGGGCCTTAGCCTGATATGTCCCAGCTCACTGCGGAGAAGGGATCGCCATGCGGATTGAAGATTTGCTGCGCGGGAAAGGCACGGCAGTCGCGACGGTCGCCCCGGGGACCACAGTGACCGAGTTGCTCGCCGGTCTGGCCAAACACAATGTCGGCGCGATGGTGGTGACCGCCGAGGACGGCGGCATCGCCGGGATCGTGTCCGAGCGGGACGTGGTCCGGCGGCTGAACGACCACGGGCCGTCGATCCTCGACGGCCCGGTCGCGGACATCATGACCAAGCTCGTCGCCAGCTGCGGCCCGCAGGACTCGGTCGACCAGCTGAGCGTGCTGATGACCGAGCGGCGGATCCGGCACGTGCCGGTGCTCGTCGAGGGCAAGCTCGCCGGGATCGTCAGCATCGGCGACGTGGTGAAGAGCCGGATGGAGCAGCTGGAGAAGAGCCAGGAGCAGCTCGAGGCGTACATCGCCCAGGGCTGAGGGCTATTCGCGCCAGCCGCTCAGCTCGACGCCCTTCGCGACGTCGACGCGGTAGGCGAGTGTCACCGTCCCGGTCGCGCCCGGCGCCAGGGCGAGCAGCCAGGTCAGCTCGCCCAGTTCGGTGCGCTCGGCGGGCTCCGGGACGGTGCGCACGTCCCGGACCGTGATCGCGTCGTCGCGTGAGACGGGCGTCTGGTCGAGCACGGTGACGGCGGCCTCCCGCGGGCCGTGGTTCGTCACGGTGGTGCGGTATTCCGCCTCGCGGCGGCGTTGCCCGGACAGCGTCGCCTTGCTCGCCGTGCGCTTCACCAGCTCACGCTCGACCCGGATGCGGTCGTCGACGCCCAGCGCCAGCTCCAGCTCCTCGCCCGGCGCCCACACGTCCAGCCGGGTGGTGCCGACGAATTCGGCCTCGTGGAACACCGACGCGCGGCCCGGGCGCAGGGTGTGCTCGGAGGTGTTGACGACGGTCGCGCGCAGGTACGCCTCCGCGGCCTGCACCGGCGCGGTCACGTAGCCGAGTTTCGCTTCGAGGTCCAGCTGCGCGAGCGTGGTGCGGTGGCCCTGCGCGCCGGACGGGATCGCGACGGGGCGGCCCGGCCGGTACGTGACCGCCGTGGCGCCTTGCTCGACGGCGGCGACCTTCGGCGCCATCCGGTTGAGCGAGAAGGAGGCGCGGTCGCGCACCATCGCGCTGCCGGGCGCGGCCGCGCCGTAGGCCATGGGCTCGGCCGGGGGAGGGGGCTGGACGCGGTCGAGGTACCAGGGCTGGAGTTCCGGCACCACCACGGTGTTCGCCGGGCGGGCGGTGGACAGCGCCAGCTCGCACTCCGGCCAGTCCTCGCCGGTGTGCTGGCTGACCAAGCCGTGGGAGGTCACCGTGACCTGCGCGTCGCGCACCCGCACGTCGTAGCCCGGTTGCCAGCTCGCGCCGGGGACCACATAGGACAGTTCCAGCTCGACCTCGCTGTTTTCCGTTCCATCCAGGGGTTCCAGCTCGACGGTGACCGTGGAACTGTCCTGTTCGGACTGTGCGCTGTGCGCCTCGATCCGCCGGTCCAGCGCGGCGAGGTCCTCGCGGAGCCGGTCCAGCCGGGCGGTGACGGCGCGGCGGCCCTTGAGCGCGGCGGCCAGCTGCGTGCCGAGCGCGTCGCTGACCTCCGCGACACGGCCCGGCTCCGCGTCTCCCGCGGCGAGCGCCTTCGCGAAGCTGGTTCCGCTGCGTCGCGCGACGCCCGTCAGCATTTCCACCTTCGCTGCTTCGGCCGCTTCGTCGTCCGCAGCGGCGTCGAGCGTCGCTTGGTCTTCTCGCCGCTGCTCGACGAGCGCGCGCAACGTTGCGTCCGCGGGCTCGGCGTGCTGCTCGAACGAGACGTCGACTCCGGTGACCAGCGCGGCACCCGTGCCGGTGACGCGGACGGACTCCGCGTCGAGCGCCAGTGGCAGCCCGGCGATGCGCAGCCGCGCGCCGTCGGCCAGGCTCGCGCGGCCGCGGCGGGTGATCCGCGCCTGCTGCGGGTAGACGGTGACGGCGACGATCGGGGCTTCGACGGTGGTGGCCATACCGGCGACGTTAGTCGGTAGACGCGGCTCGCGGTTGCGGGAAGTGTGAGGTGTGCTCGCCCGCTTCGTCCTTCTTGGGGGTTCTTGGTGAAGGCTTCTCGGCTCGCCCTCGTGCTCGGCGTGGTGCTCGCGCTGCCGTTCGGCACGGCGGTGGCGCAGGCGGACCCGCCGCCCGCGCCGGTGTTCACCGGCGGGCAGGCGCAGCCGGTGTTCGACCCGGCCGACGTGCTGCGCGAGGACGTCTGGGTGACCGCGCCGGTGGACAGCGACCACGACGGGCAGGACGACCTCGTGCACGCCCAGGTGGTCCGGCCGCGCGCGACGTCGCAGGGCATGAAGGTCCCCGTCGTGTACCAGGCGAGCCCGTACTTCGCGGGCGGCAACGACGTCGCGAACCACAACGTGGACACCGAGCTGAACGTGCCGACGGAGGGGCCGCGCGTGCCCACGCGGCGCGTCGGCCCGCAGCCTCCGATCGGCTGGAGCTACCAGGACTACTTCACCGCGCGCGGGTTTGCCGTGGTGTACGGGGAATCGCTCGGCACCGGCCAGTCCACCGGCTGCCCGACCACGGGCGACGTCAACGAAACGGCCGGCGCCCGTTCGGTGGTCGACTGGCTGAACGGCCGCGCGCCCGCCCGTGACGCCGCGGGGGCGCCCGTCACGGCGGGCTGGAGCACCGGCCGGACCGGCATGATGGGCGTGTCCTACAACGGAACCCTGCCGAACGCCGTCGCGAGCACCGGCGTCGAAGGCCTCGAGACGATCGTGCCGATCGCCGCCATCTCCAGCTGGTACGACTACTACCGCAACGCCGGCGCGGTCGTCGCCGCGGGCGGCTACCAGGGCGAGGACGCGGACGTGCTCGCCGAGTACGTCTACACCCGCGACGACCGGCAGGTCTGCCGCCCGGTGATCGACGGGCTGACCGCGGCCCAGGACCGGGTGACCGGCGACTACAGCCCGTTCTGGGACGTGCGGAACTACCGCAACGACGTCGGCAAGGTGCACGCTTCGGTGCTCGCCGTGCACGGGCTGAACGACTGGAACGTGAAGACCGACCAGGTCGCGACCTGGTACGAAGCGCTGAAAGCCCACGGCGTCGAGCACAAGATCTGGCTGCACCAGTTCGGGCACAACGACCCGCTGTCGCTGCGCCGCGACGTCTGGCTCCAGACGCTGAACAAGTGGATGTCGCACTACCTGTACGGCGTCGACAACGGGATCCAGAACGAGCCGAAGGCGACCATCCAGCGCGAGGACAAGTCCTGGACCGACGAGGCCGACTGGCCCGCGCCGGGCACGACCGGCGTCAAGGTGTACCCGTGGCCCGGCGGGAAGGCGAAGGGGACGCTCGACACGCACAACCCGGTGCCCGGCCGCCCCACCTTCGAAACCCTGTCCGACGACGCGGGAAAGACGATCGAGCAACTCGTCGACGCCGCGTCCTCGGGCAACCGTCTGCTGTACGCGACTCCGGCGGCTCACCAGCCGTTACGGCTGTCGGGCACCGCGCGGGCGGACCTGGAGCTGTCCTTCGACCGGCCCGCCGCGAACGTCACCGTGGTCCTCGCCGACCGCGCGCCGGACGGGAAGTCGCACGTGATCAGCCGCGGCTGGATCGACCCGCAGAATCGCACGAGCCCGGCCGTCACCACGCCCGTCACGCCGGGCACGCCGTACCGGATCGGGGTGGACCTGATGCCGAAGGACTACGTGCTGGCCGCCGGCCACCGCCTGGAATTCCTGCTGGCCTCCAGCGACCACGACTACACCCTGCGGCCCGCGCCGGGTGCCGGCCTGGCGCTGGACCTGACGCGGACGTCGGTCACGCTGCCGGTGACCGGCGGGCGCGCCGCGCTCTCGGCGGCCTTCGGCGGCTGACGAAGGTCTTGTGAGTGTTTATGCCGGTTAGAACCGTCATAAACACTCACGAGCGCTTGGGGTCAGTCCGCGATTCCGGCCCGGTACGCGAAGGCCACGGCCTGCGCGCGGTCCCGGAGCCCAGCCTTGGAGAAGAGGTGGTTCACGTGGGTCTTGACGGTCGCCTCGCTGACCACCAGCGTGCGCGCGATCTCGGTGTTCGACAGGCCCGCCGCGATCAGCCGCAGCACCTCGATCTCGCGCGTGGTCAGGCCTTCGACCTCCTGGGCGCGCACCGGGGCCCGCCGGGTGGCGGCGTCGACCAGCCGCTGCTGCAACTCGCCGTCCACTGTGGACTGACCGGCGGCGGCGGAGCGCAGGGCGCGGGCGATCGCCTCGGCGTCGGCGTCCTTGGTCAGGAAGCCGCGGGCGCCGGCCTTGAGCGCGGCCAGCAGGGAGTCGTCGTCGGTGTAGGTGGTGAGCACGACGACCTCGGTGCCAGGGTGCTGCGCGCGCACCAGCTCCGTGGTCTCGACGCCGTCGCGGCGCGGCATGCGCAGGTCGACCAGCAGGACGTCCGGCCGGTGCTCGGCGACGAGGTCCAGCGCGGCGACGCCGTCCGCGGCCGCCCCGACCACCTCGACGCCGGGCAGCAACCCGAGCAAGGTCACCAGGCCCTCCCGGACCACGGCCTGGTCGTCGGCGATGACCACACGCAGGTTCACGCCGGCACCGTCAGGTGAATCCGCCATCCGTCCTCCCCCGGCCCGCTGACCAGTTTCCCCTCGAGCAGCGCGACCCGTTCGCCCATGCCCCGCAAACCGTATCCCGCCGCCGGCGCGTCCGGCGGCCGCCTGCCCTGCCGGTCGGCGACGGTCAGTTCCACCTGCTCGGATGAGAAGGCCAGCGTGACGTCGACGTCGGCCTGCTGCGCGTGCTTGCGCGTGTTGGACAGCGCCTCCTGCACCGCGCGGACCAGCGTGGTGCCGACCGCCGCGTCGAGCTCCCGCGGCTCACCCTCGACGACGAGGTCCGCCCGCGCGCCGGTGTCCAGCCGGTAGCCCGCCAGCAGATCGGCCACCGCGCGCTCCACCGGAACAGCGTCCTCACGAAGCGCGGCGACGGCCTTGCGCGCCTCGGCCAGCCCGTCCGACGCCAGCTTCTGCGCGCGTTCGACCTGGGCGACGGCGTCGGGACTGGCCCCGTCGCGAACCAGCATCAGCCGCGCGCCCTGCAGGTTCAGGGCGAGCCCGGCGAGTGAGTGGGCGAGCACGTCGTGCACCTCGCGGGCGATCCGCGCGCGCTCGGCCAGCGCGGCGGCGCGCGCGTGCTCCTCGGCCGCCGTCTGCGCGCGGGCGAGGGCGAGCTCGGTCTGCTCCAGCCGCGCGCTGCGGCCCCGCCGGTTGGCGGCGAGCAGGAGCATGAGCACGGGCAGGGCGAGGATCGAGACGGCGCTCAGCCAGTCGAGCCGGTGGACCAGGGCCATCGCCACGATCGCGCAAGTGCTGAGGCAGGTGGCGACGATCGTCAGCCCCTTGCCGTACGCCCGCATCAGGTAGAACGTCGTGCTGAACATCGCGACCGACGTCAAGCTGTTCGGCTGCACCACCCACACCGTGCCCGCGCAGACGATCACGGCGACCATCGCGGTCGGCAACAGCCACGTTGGCCGCGCCGGCGGCCTCAGCATCGCCACCGAGCAGACCAGCGTGACGCCGATCAACGGCCACAACCACCCGCTCGCCCCGGGAATCGAGACGAGCATCGGAAACGCGACCAGCCCCCAGCGCAGCCAGTCCAGCGGCCCCAGCGGCGGCCGGTCCCCGCCGGTGGCGATCGTGATGGTGTCCATGGCCCTCCCGGGTACTCGTACGGAAATGTACTTGCAGCGGGTCAGTTGTGCGGCTTCCCCGGGTGGCTTGGGTGCTTCTCTGCGCCGCTTGCGTGCGTGGCTTCCCCGCGGGCCCTCTCCCTGCGGCATCCAGCAATTCCGCCGGACGGGAGATAAGCGCGCTCTCGCGGGGTTGTGCCGGTTCGCCGCGCATGTCGCGTTCTCCGCAGCTGTCTTGCCCGCCTCAGCCGTCTTGTTTGCCGTGCTCGCCGCAGCCGCCGTTCTTCACAGCCGCGCCGTGTTCTCAGCGCCAGTCACAGCGGCCCCGCGCGCCTCACCCGCCGCAGCGCCGGCCGGTTTCCCGCGGATTCCCAGCGCAGCGAGCCGCGCACCTTAGACCACTCCACCGACAAAACCCGTCCCCGGCAGCGCACCCTTCCACATCGGCCCCGCACCACCCCGGGTTTGTCCACAGATCCGCGACCGCCACCACCGGGCCCGGTTTCCGCCGCAGAGTGGAGGCGTGACCACCTCGACCCCGCCGGGACCGGCCCGGCCCGTACTCACCGACCCTGCTCAGCTGATCGTGGCGCTCCCGTACCTGCTCGGGTTCATGCCCTCGGACTCGCTCGTCCTGCTCGGGCACCGCCCGCCCGGCACTGGCATCGGCCTGATCCTGCGGGCGGACCTGCCGCCCGAAGACCTGTTCGCGTACCAGGCTGATGCACTAGCGCCGCGCTTCCGGGGCGCCGTTCACCTCGGTGTCACCGCGGTTGTCGTCGGCGGCCGGGCCGAACCCGATGGCGGGCCGCCGTTCAGCGCGTTCGTCGCCGAGCTGCGGCGGGCGCTCGGCGAACACGGCCTGCTGCTGCTCCATCCACTGTGGACGGCCGCGATCGAGGAAGACGCGCCCTGGGCGTGTTACCGCGATGACGACTGCAGCGGCCTGCTGCCGGACCCGCGTGGCACGGTCATCGCCGCCGCCACGACCAATGCGGGGTTCGTGTCGTTCCCGAGCCGCGAGGACGTGGCCGCGTTGCTGGAGCCGCGCTCGCCGGAGGCGATCGTCCGCCGGACCGGGCTGCTCGGTCGCGCCGGGAAGTCGCCGTGGGGCACGGAAGACGTGGTCTCCGCGGCGGCCGCGGAGGTCCGCGCGGCGTTCCAGCGAAGACGGGCCGGCACCGACCACCTCGACGACGAGCAAGCGGTTCGCCTCGCGCACGCCCTCACGATCAAACCGGTCCGAGACGCGTGCCTCGCGCTCACCACGCCGCCGGGCACCAGCGTGGCCCTGGAAGCAGAAGCCCTGTGGCTCTCACTCGTCAAAGAGCTGCCCGCTCCGCACCGCGCCGAGGCCGCCTGCCTGCTCGCGTACGCGACGCTGCTCCGGGGCGAAGGTGCGCTCGCCGGGATGGCTCTGGACAACGCTCTCGAGGCGAGTTCCGGCCACCTGCTGGCCCAGCTGCTGTACGCAGTGTGGAACCGCGGCACCGACCCAGCGAAGCTCGCCGGCCTCGGGGCCGGGTCCGAAGTGGACCTCGGCCTCGAGGACACCGGCGATGGATAACCGGTCGGGCCAGTCAGGACTGGCGGGCGCGGGTGAACTCCCAGGCGTCGGAGACGATGCCCCGGAGGTCGGTGCGCTCGGGCTTCCAGCCGAGTTCCTCGGCGGCTTTCGCGCTGGAGGCGACGAGCACCGAAGGGTCACCGGCGCGGCGCTCGGCCACGACGGCCGGGATCGGGTGGCCGGTCACCTCCCGGCAGGCCTCGACGACCTCGAGGACCGAGAACCCGGTGCCGCTGCCCAGGTTGTAGATGCGGTGCTCGCCCGCCGTGGCGTGGCTCAGGGCCAGCTGGTGGGCGTCGGCGAGGTCGACGACGTGGATGTAGTCGCGGACAGCCGTGTGGTCGGGCGTCGGGTAGTCGTTGCCGTAGATCGAGATGTGCTCGCGGTCGCCGGTGGCGACCTGCAGGACTAGGGGGATGAGATGGGTTTCCGTGGTGTGCCGCTCGCCGAAGGCCCGGTATGCGCCCGCGACGTTGAAGTAGCGCAGGCTGACCGCCGCCAGGCCGTGGGCGCGCGCGAAGCTGGTGATGGCGTGGTCGATCGCGAGCTTGGACGCGCCATAGGTGTTGGTCGGCTGGGTCGGCGCGGTCTCCGGGATCGGCGAAGACTCCGGCTCGCCGTACGTGGCCGCGGTGGAGGAGAACACCAGGCGCGGGGTGCCGTTGGCCTTCATCGCCTCGAGCAGGCGCAGCGAGGTGACGACGTTGCCTTCCCAGTACTTCGCCGGGTCCGTCATCGACTCGCCGACCAGCGACTTCGCGGCGAAGTGCAGGACCCCGTCGAAGCCCTCGCCGAGGACGTCGGCGGCCACCTCGGCGGCGTCGCCCTGGATGAAGCGGGCGTCGGGGTGGACGGCGTCGGCATGCCCGGTGGACAGGTCGTCCACGACGGTGACCTGGTGACCGGCCTCGATGAGCCGCGCGGCGCACACACTGCCCACGTACCCGGCGCCACCCGTGACGATCAGTTTCAGGGGGCTCTGCTGGTCGGTCACGTCGTGGCCTTTCTGCTGAGGGTGGTGACTGTGCGGCACAGTCTTCCCTTACGGCGACGCGACGAGCCGCCCGGGGGTTGCCCCGGATGGCTCAGCGCCGCGATCGGCCTCCTCCGGGGCCGACGCCGACGGGGCCCGTTTCGACCGTCCCCGGCTGGCGGCGGCCTGGATCAAGCCCGGCCGGATCGGGCCACACCCGGCGACGGGATCCCGGCGACTCCGGGCGCGACCGCCGAACGGCGCGCCAGAACCGCTGCCGAACCGCGCGCGAGGGCTGCTGTCGAGGGACGCGCCGGGACCGCCGCCGAAGGGCGTGCCGGGGCTGCCGCCGAACCGAACGTCGGGGCCGCTGCCGATGGGCGCGCCAGGACTGCTGCCGAACCGCACGCCAGGGCCGCTGCCGAAGGCCGCGCCAGAACCGCTGCCGAACCGCACGCCAGGGCCGCTGCCGAGGGGCGCGCCGGGACCGCCGTCAAGCCGGGTGCCAGGCTCGCCGCCGAACCGTGGGTCGAAGCCGCCGCCGAGGGGCGCGGCGGGACCGCCGTCAAACCGCACGCCAAGGCCGCCGCCGCAGGGCGCGCCGGGCGACCCTGTCAGGACAGGCAACCGCCGAACGCCCCGCCGGAAACGACTGCCGAGACTCCAGGCCGAGGCTCAGACCTCGTCGCGGCCGGCACCTCGCGAAGGAACGGCCGTGAACGTCCGCGGGCGGCGCAGGCCCGCGTTGTCGAACGCGGTCTCCACAGCCGAGCGGACCGTCTCCAGATCGTCCTCGCGCACCAGCGCGATGGCCGAGCCGCCGAAACCGCCGCCGGTCATCCGGGCGCCCAGTGCGCCGGCTGCCCGGGCGGAGTCGACCGCCAGGTCGAGTTCGGTGGTCGAGATGCGGTAGTCGTCGCGCATGCTCACGTGCGAAGCGTCGAGGTACGGGCCGATCTCGGCCAGCTTGCCCTGGTGCAGCAGGTCGACGACGTCGAGCACCCGCTGGTTCTCGGTGACCACGTGGCGCACCAGCGGAGCGAGCTCGTCCGGCAGCTGGGCCAGCGCGGCGGGCAGGCCTTCGAGCGTCACGTCACGCAAGGCCTTGACGCCGAGCAGTTCGGCGGCGCGCTCGGTGCCGCGGCGGCGCTCGCCGTAGCCGCCTTCGGCGTGGGAGTGCTTGGTGCGGGTGTCCATGATCAGGATCCGCACGCCGGCCTCGGCCAGCGGGAACGGGACCTGCTCCATCTCGCCCGAGCGGACGTCGAGGAACAGCACGCACGACTCGGTGCAGCACAGCGAGGCCGTCTGGTCGAGCAGCCCGGTGGGGGCGCCGACGAAGTCGTTCTCGGACCGCTGCACCCAGAGGGCGATCTGCGGCCGGTCCGGCGCTCCGGGCGTGTCGCCGTCGATCTCCACGGCGTCGACCTCCAGACCGGCGAGGCCCAGCAGGGCCAGCGTCACGGCGCACTCCAGCGCGTGCGAGGAGGACAGGCCCGCGCCCGACGGCACGTCACCGGCGATGACCAGGTCGGCGCCCGCGGCGTAGCCCTGGTCCCGCAGCACCCAGGCGACACCGGCGGGATAGGCCGCCCAGCCCGTGACGGACCGGGGCTCCAGCGACGCGATTTCGAGCGGGCCGGACTGCTGGAGCTGCCCGTCGTCGCCGAGGGTGGCGACGTTCAGCACCCCGTCCTGGCGCGGCGTCCCGGCCGCGGCCAGGCGGTGGGGCAGGGCGAAGGGCAGGACGAATCCGTCGTTGTAGTCGGTGTGCTCGCCGATCAGGTTGACCCGGCCCGGCGCGGACCAGACCCCGGCCGGGGCCCGCCCGTGGATCCGGCGGAACGCCTCGGCCGCTTCGGTGGCGGGGCTCACCTGGCCTGCGCCAGCACCGCGTGCAGGGCCGACGTCGCGACCTGTGCGCTGCAGTCCGTGCCGGTGACCTCGATGGTCACGCTGCCGCCGTTCGCCTTGCCGATCCGGACCCGGCCGCCGGGCACGATGCCGACGGACTTCAGCTCGGTCATCAGCGACTCGTCCAGCTGGACGTGCTCGGCGATCCGCCGGATCTCGACGTCGCCGCCGCCGGTGCGGGCGAACTCGTCGAGCCGCACCAGGTCGGACTCGGGCGGCGGGGCGGGGTCGCCGTCGCCGAGCTTGTCCAGGCCGGGAATCGGGTTGCCGTACGGGGACGTGGTCGGGTGGTCGAGCAGCTTGACCAGCTTGCGCTCCACCGCCTCGCTCATCACGTGCTCCCAGCGGCAGGCCTCGGTGTGGACGTGCTCCCACTCGAGGCCGATGACGTCGACGAGGAGGCGTTCGGCCAGGCGGTGCTTGCGCATCACCGCGATGGCCAGCTCGCGGCCGTGGTCGGTCAGCTGCAGGTGCCGGTCGTCGGCCACGACCACCAGCCCGTCGCGCTCCATCCTGGCCACGGTCTGGCTCACGGTGGGGCCACTCTGCTGCAGCCGTTCCGCGATGCGGGCCCGCAGCGGGACGACACCCTCTTCTTCGAGCTCGTAAATCGTACGCAAGTACATCTCGGTGGTGTCGATGAGATCGTTCACGCTGTCCCCTTCGTCCGCGTAGCTCATCGTAGTCGCTGGCCCCGACAGCGAGGGCGCGCCTCGACGTAACAAGTCCCGGGCGGGGAAAAGTCCGGGCCCGGTGGGCGAAGACCGTCCGGACCTGCAGGATGGGGTCATGCGACCGTTGATCACCACTGCCGAGCTCACCGCCCTGCCCGCGGGGGAGCGCCCGGCCGTACTGGACGTCCGCTGGCGGCTCGGCGGCCCGCCCGGCGCCGAGTCCTACCGGGACGGGCACCTGCCCGGGGCGGTGTTCGTCGACCTGGACACCGCGCTCGCCTCGCCGCCCGGCGAGGGTGGCAGGCATCCGTTGCCGGATCCGGCCGATCTGCAGCGTGAGCTGCGGAAAGCCGGGGTGCGCACCGGCCGTCCGGTGGTGGTCTACGACGACGCCGACGGCTCGGTCGCGGCGCGGGCGTGGTGGCTGCTGCGCTGGGCCGGCCACCAGGACGTGGCGGTGCTCGACGGCGGTTACGCAGCGTGGATCGCCGACGGCGGCGCAGTGACTGCCGAAGTCCCGGTCCCCGAACCGGGTGACATCGAGGTGGTCCCGGGCGGCATGCCGGTGCTCTCCGCCGACGAGGCCGCGGCGCTGGCCAGGGAGGGCGTTTTGTTCGACGCGCGCGCGAGGGCGCGTTACGCGGGCGAGACCGAGCCGGTCGACCCGCGCGCCGGCCACATCCCCGGCGCGGTCAACGCACCCTCGGCAGCGCACGTCGGCGCCGACGGCCGCTGGCGCACCCCGGCGGACCTCGCCGAGCGATTCGCCACCCTGGGCCTCCGCGACGACGCGCCGGCCGGTGCCTACTGCGGGTCCGGCGTCACGGCTTCGTCGGTGGTGCTGGCCTTGGAGGTCGCGGGCCACGCGGCCCCGGCGGCTCTGTACGCGGGCTCGTGGTCGCACTGGTCCCGCGACCCCGAACGCCCGGCCGCCACGGGCAACGAACCGGGCTGACCCACCCGGCCCGGCCTGGCTCGCGCTGCCTGTGGTGGCGCCAGGGTTGGGGGTGGGTGTGAAGGGCGGCTGGGTGGGCGTCCGGCCAGTACAGTGCGGGGCATGGCCTCGCCTGCTGTCGTCTGGGATTCCGCGCTGCTGGGGTACGACCTCGGCGGTGAGCATCCGTTCAACCCCGTCCGGCTGGAGCTCACGGTGCGGCTCGCGACGGAGCTCGGGGTGCTGGACGGGGTGGAGCTGCTCGTGCCGTCCGCCGCGGGGGACGAGGAGCTGCTGCGGATCCACGCGCCCGAGTACCTCGCCGCCGTGCGGGAGGCGCCGCTGGTCGGGTGGGACGTCGGGCATGGGCTGGGGACGAGCGACAACCCCGTGTTCAGCGGCATGCACGAGGCGTCCGCGCTGGTGGTCGGGTCGACGTTGCTGGCCGCGCGCAAGATCGCCGACGGCGAGGTCAAGCGGGCGGTGAACATCGCGGGCGGGCTGCACCACGCGATGCGCGACCACGCGTCCGGCTTCTGCGTCTACAACGACTGCTCGGTCGCCATTTCGTGGCTGCTCGACCACGGCTTCGACCGCATCGCGTATATCGACACCGACGTCCACCACGGCGACGGCGTCCAAGCCGCCTTCTACGACGACCCGCGGGTGCTCACCGTTTCGCTGCACCAGCACCCGTTCACGCTCTGGCCCGGCACCGGCTACTCCGCCGAGACCGGCAAGGACAAAGCCACCGGCACCGCCGTGAACGTGCCGCTGCCGCCGCACACGCGGGACCCCGGGTGGCTGCGGGCGTTCAACGCCGTGGTGCCCTCGCTGCTCGCGGAGTTCGAGCCGCAGATCCTGGTGACGCAGTGCGGCGTCGACTCGCATGAGGAGGACCCGCTCGCCGACCTGTCGCTGTCCGTCGACGGGCACCGCGCGATCTACACCACCCTGCGCGATCTCGCCGAGACTTACACCGGTGGACGCTGGCTGGCCGTCGGCGGGGGCGGCTACCAGCTGGTCCGTGTCGTTCCGCGCTCGTGGACGCACCTGATCGCCACTGTGCTCGACCGCGATGTCGCGCCCGAGACGCCGCTGCCGCCGGGCTGGGTCGACGCCGTCACGCGCGCCGCGCCGGCCACGGAAATCCCGCGCACCATGACCGACGACCGGGACACGACCTTCAAACCGTGGGGCGACGACGCCGACGAGCCGGTGGACATCGCCATCCGGGACACCCGCCGCGCCGTCTTCCCGCTGCACGGCCTGGACCCAGACGATCCGAGGGACTGACCATGCCCGAAGACGACACCACACCGGCCGAGGGGACCACACCCGGCAACAGCACAGCCGGCAGCGGCAAACCCAGCGGCAGCAACCAGTCCGGCGACCACCGGCCCAGCGAACAAACAGCGCCCGGCAACCCCGCCGCGTCCGGCGGCGACCAGCCCGGCAGTGATCGGCAAGACCGGAAGGGTCTCCGCGACCCCTTCGACTACCCGCGGGACTGGGAAGCCGACGTCGTCCTCTCCGACGGCGGCACCGTGCACCTGCGGCCGGTAGTACCGAGCGACGCCGACGGGCTGGTTGCCTTGCACGGGCGGCTTTCCGAGCGCACCCGTTACTTCCGGTACTTCGGCGCGTACCCGCGGATCCCGCCGCGGGATCTGGTGCGGTTCTCCACCGTCGACCATCACGACCGGGTCGCGTTCGCGGCGTTGCTGGGGGACGACATCGTCGCGGTGGGGCGGTATGAGCGGCTGGACCAGGGGCCGTCGGCGGAGGTGGCGTTCCTGGTGGACGATCGGCATCAGGGGCGCGGGCTCGGCTCGATCCTGCTGGAGCACCTGGCCGCGGCCGCGTCGGAGAGCGGGCTGCGGCGGTTCGTCGCCGAAGTGCTGAGTGAGAACGCCGCGATGGTGCGCGTGTTCCGCGACGCCGGGTACCAGGTCAGCCGCGCGATCGAGGAAGGCGTGCTGCACCTGGAGTTCGACATCGACCCGACGGAGGAGTCGCTGGCCGTCGCGCGGTCGCGGGAGCAGGCGGCCGAGGCGCGCAGTGTGCACAACCTGCTGCACCCGCGTTCGGTGGCGGTGATCGGGGCGTCCACGGACCACATGAAGGTCGGCCACGTCGCGTTCCGGAACCTGCTCGCCGCCGACTTCACCGGCACCGTCTACCCGGTCAACCCCGAGCACCGCTCGGTCCGCGGCGTGCGCGCCTACCCGTCGGTGCTCGACATCCCGGACCCGGTCGACCTCGCGCTGGTCGCGGTGCCGGCCGAAGCCGTCGAGTCCGTGCTGGACGCCTGCCTGGCGAAGGGCGTGAAAACGCTGCTGATCGTGTCCGGAGGCTTCGGCGAGTCCGGGCCGCTGGGGCTGCACGCGGAGCTGCGGCTCGTCGGCGAGGCCCGCGCGCACGGCATGCGCGTGGTCGGGCCGAACGCGCTCGGAGTGCTCAACACCGCGAACGACGTCCGGCTGAACGCGACGCTCGCGCCGGTCCTGCCCAAGCGCGGCCGCACCGGCTTCTTCTGCCAGTCCGGCGCGCTGGGCACGGCGATCCTGGCCGACGCCGGCTCGCGCGGGCTCGGGCTGTCGACCTTCGTCTCGGCGGGCAACCGCGCCGACGTCTCGGGCAACGATCTGTTGCAGTACTGGGAAACCGACCCGGACACCGACCTGGTGCTGCTGTACCTCGAGTCGTTCGGCAACCCGCGCAAGTTCGCGCGGCTGGCGCGGCGGCTGGGGCGCAGCAAGCCCATCGTCGCGGTCAAGTCGGGACGGCACGCGGTACGGCCGCAGCTGGCGGCGACGTCGGCGGAGGTCGACGAAGCGAGCGTGAAGGCGCTGTTCGAGCAGGCGGGCGTGGTGCGCGTCGAGTCCCTCGCACAGCTCTTCGACACGGCGCTGGTGTTCGCGCACCAGCCGCTGCCCGCCGGGCCGCGGATCGGGATCGTCGGCAACTCCATCGCCATCGGGCTGCTGGCCGCGGACACCGCGCGGTCGCAGGGGCTGCGGCTGGCCTTCGATCCGGTCGACATCGGGCCGCAGGCCGGGCCGGAGGAGTTCGCCGCCGCCGTGCGCGAGGCGCTGGACTCCCCGGACACCGACGCGTTGATCGCCGTTTTCGCTCCGCCCGTTGCGATCCCGGGCGCGGCGTACGCGCGGGCGTTGCGCGAAGCGGTCGTGGAACTGAAGCAGAGCAAGCCGATCGTCTCGACGTTCCTCGCCGCCGAAGGGGTGCCGGACGAGCTGGCCGTGCTCTCGGACGACGGCGTGCCGACGCGCGGCTCGATCCCGTCGTACCCCAGCCCGGAGCGCGCGGTGGACGCGCTTGCCCGCGTCGTCCGGTACGCCGCGTGGCGGCAGCGGCCGCAGGGTGCGCTGGTTCGCCCCGGCGGGATGCACGTGGAGCAGGCGCAGGAGCTGGTGCGGGAGCTGCTTTCGGACGAGGAGGGCCATTCGACGCTGCTGTCGGACGACGACGTGGTACGCCTGCTCGGCTGTTACGGCGTGGACGTGGTCCCGTTCCGCGTGGTGTCCACTGTGGACGACGCGGTGGCGGCGGCCGCCGGGCTGGGCTACCCGGTCACGCTCAAGGCCGTCGACGAGCGGCTGCGCGGCCGGCCTGACCTCGCCGGCGTGCGGCTGGACCTGACGTCGGAGGACTCCGTGCGCGTCGCGTACCGGGACCTGCGCGAGGTTTCCGGCGACGACGACGTGTACGTGCAGCGGATGGCGCCGAAGGGCATTTCCTGCGTGATCGGCCTGCAGGACGACCCGTCGTTCGGCACGCTCGTGTCGTTCGGGTTGTCCGGCCTGGTCAGCACGCTGCTGGGCGACCGGGCCTACCGCGCGGTCCCGCTGACCGATGTGGACGCCGCGACGCTCATCCGCGAGCCCCGCACGTCGCCGCTGCTCACCGGCTACCGCGGCGACGAGCCCGCGGACCTCGCGGCGTTGCAGGACATGGTGTTGCGCGTGGCCGCGCTGGCCGAGGACAACCCGGAGGTCCGCTCGCTGTCGCTGGACCCGATCCTGGCCTCGCCGGACGGCGCCTTCGTCGCGAACGCCCGGATGGTGCTGGGGCCGCCGCCCAGCCGCCCGGACACCGGCCCGCGCCGCCTGCGGCACATCACGCCGGCCGACTCGTAACGCTCGTGAGTGCCTACGCCGGTTCTAACCGTCGTAGGCACTCACGAGCGGGTCAGTGGGCGAGCAGCGTGCCGAGGGCCAGCAGGTGCTCGGTCGCGCCGCCGCCGGTGAACTCCAGCCGTTTCGCTGCGGCGAAGTAGCGGTGCACGGGGTGCTCGACGTCGATGCCGACGCCGCCGTGAAGGTGGACGGCGGTGTGCGCGACGCGATGGCCGGCCTCGCTGGCCCAGTACTTCGCGGTGGCCAGCTCGGCATCCGCGGGCAGTCCTTCCGAGAGCCGCCAGGCGGCCTGCCACAGGGTGAGCCGCACGGCCTCGACGTCGAGGTACGCGTCGGCCAGCCGTTGGCGGACGGCCTGGAACCCGCCGAGCACGTGGCCGAACTGCTCGCGCTCGCGCGTGTACGCGGCCGTCAGTTCCAGCGCGCGCTCCACGACGCCGAGCTGTTGCGCGCAGACCCCGACGGTTCCGCGCCGCCGCAGCCACTCCGCGATGTCGCCGAGTGGCACGCCGGACGCGTCGGTCAGCTCTACCAGCGCCGCGTCCGCGTGGTCGATGGTCCGCTGCGGTGCGATCGAGACGCCGGGCGCGTCTTTCTCGACGACGTACACGCCGCCGGACGCTTCGACGAGCAGCGCGTCCGCGAAGGCCGCGTACGGGACCGCTGTCTGCGTACCGCTGAGGCGTCCGTCCGAAGCAGTGAAGCCGTTGCCGAGCGCGACGGCCAACACGGCGGAGCCGCGGACCACCGGCACCAGCCAGCGTTCGACCAGTTCCGGCGGGCCGAACTCGGCCAGCGCGGACGCCGCCTGGACCACCGACGCCAGGTACGGCACCGGCGCGACGGCGCGGCCCACCTCCGTCAGCACCGAGCACTGTTCCAGCAGCCCGAAACCACCTCCGCCGACGGCCGACGGCAGGGCCGCGTCGAGCACGCCCGCCTTCGCCAGGACGCTCCACAGTGGAGCCTCGAACCCGCCGGAGCCGTGTGCTCCCAGCGATTCCGGAGTCACGTGGTCGCCGAGGATCCGCCGGGTGAGCGCACCCAGGTCCAGCTGCGCCTCGGTGGGGGAGAAGTCCATCACGGGCCTCCTAGCGTGTCACGGGCTGGCCGAGCGCGGCCGCGGCGACGATGTCGCGCTGCACCTCGTTCGTGCCGCCGCCGAAGGTGAGGATCAGGGCGGAGCGGTGGAGCCGCTCGATGCGGCCGGCGAGCAGCGCGCCGGGCGAGCCCTCGCGGACGACGGCGCCCGCGCCGAGCACCTCCATCAGCAGCCGGTAGGCCTCGATCGCGAACTCGGTGCCGAACACCTTCGTCGCCGACGCCTCGGCCGGCCCCAGCTCCTTCGCGGCGGCGGCCCAGGCGATCTGCCAGTTGCGCAGCTTCAGGTACTCGGCGTGGGCGTGCACCCGCGCCAGGTTCAGCCGTACCCATTCCGATTCCAGCAGGGGACGGCCGTCGGCGGAGACGGCGGACCGGGCCCACTCCAGCACGTCGTGCAGCGCGGTGCGCACGGGCGCGGCGGAGGTCAGCGCGACGCGCTCGTGGTTGAGCTGGTTGGTGATCAGCGGCCAGCCCGCGTTCTCGTCGGCGATCCGCGAGGTGGCGGGCACGCGCACGCCGTCGTAGTAGGTCGCGCTCGTGCCGGGCCCGGCGACGGTGTGCACCTTCGTCCAGGAGAAGCCGGGCGCGGACGTCGGCACGATCAGCATCGACAGGCCCTTGTGCTTGCGCGCGTCCGGGTCGGTGCGCACCGCGAGCCAGACGTAATCGGCGTACTCGATCAGGCTGGTCCACATCTTCTGCCCGGTGACCACGTAGTCGTCGCCGTCGCGGACGGCGCGCGTGCGCAGCGAGGCGAGGTCCGTGCCCGCCTCCGGCTCGGAGTAGCCGATCGAGAAGTGCAGCTCGCCCGCGGCGATCTTCGGCAAGTAGAACGCCTTCTGATCCGGGGTGCCGAACCGCATGATCGTGGGCCCGATCGTGTTCACCGTCAGGAAGGGCACGGGCACCCCCGCGACGGCCGCTTCGTCGGTGAAGATGAGCTGGTCGAGCATGGGCCGGTCCTGGCCGCCGTACTCGCGCGGCCAGCCCAGCGCGAGCCAGCCGTCCTTGCCCAGCCGGCGGACAATCTCCTTGTACGCCAACCCATCCCCGTACTCGCCGCCGGCGGCGGAAAGGCTCTCGCGCCGGGCCGGCGTCATCAGCTCCGCGAAGTACTCGCGCAGCTCGCCGGCCAGCGCCCGCTGGGCTTCGGTGTGGTCGATCCGCATGTCTCACCTCCGGGCCGCCGCGGGAGCCGTGGTGTGGCACCGGTCCCCGGCGGTAGGCTAGAACCTGTTCTAGTTGTATCAGGTGCGGCGATCAGGAGGAAGCATGGAGGTCGGCGTCGACCGCTCGCTGTGCGAGGCGAACGCGGTGTGTGTCGGGTTCGCGCCGGAGGTCTTTGACCTCGACGAGGACGAGGAGCTGGTCATCGCTCCTGGCGCGGTGCCCGAAAGTCAAGTAGAACGTGTTTCGCAAGCGTTGACCGGTTGTCCCAAGAATGCCCTGTTCAGCCGCGGTTGATCAGGCCTTGCTAGAAACAAGAACAGATTCTAGTCTGGGTCCGGTCAGGCAGGCTTCGACGAGGAGGCTCGCGGTGAGAGTAGCCGGGTTGGACGCGATCGGTGACGTCAGTCGGGTGGTGGCGTTCCCTTGAGCCTCGAAACGCGCGTTGCCATCGTGACGGGCGCCGGAGCCGGACTCGGCCGGGCGGAAGCGCTGGCGCTGGCCCGTGAGGGCGCGGCCGTGGTGGTCAACGACCTCAACGGCGCCGAAGCCGTTGCCGAAGAGATCGAGGCCGGCGGCGGGAAGGCGCTCGCGGTGGCGGGCGACGTCGCCGAGTCCGCGACCGCCGACGCGCTGCTGGCCGCCGCTGTGGACCACTTCGGCAGCCTCGACATCCTGGTCAACAACGCCGGCGTGCTGCGCGACCGGATGCTCTTCTCGATGAGCGACGCGGAGTGGGACAAGGTCATCTCGGTGCACCTGCGCGGTCACTTCCTGTTGTCGCGCAACGCCGCTCGGTACTGGCGGGACAAGTCCAAAACCGACGGTGGACCGGTGTACGGGCGGCTGGTGAACACCGCCTCGGAGGCGTTCCTGATCGGCTCGCCCGGCCAGCCCAACTACGCCGCCGCGAAGGCCGGGATCGCCGCGCTCACCGTCTCGGCCGCGCGCGGGCTCGCGAAGTACGGCGTCCGCGCCAACGCGATCTGCCCCCGCGCCCGCACGGCGATGACGGCCGACGTGTTCGGCGACGCGCCGGGCGACGGCGTCGACCCGTTGTCCGTGGAGCACGTCGCGCCGTTCGTCGCGTTCCTCGCCTCGCCGGCCGCGGAGAAGGTGAACGGCCAGGTGTTCGTGGTGCACGGCGGCATGGTCGCGCTGCTGCGCCCACCCTCGGTCGAGCAGCGGTTCGACACCGCGCACGGGGTCTGGACCACCGACGAACTGGCCGCCAGCGTCGGCGCCCACTTCGCCGAACGGGACCCGGAGCGGATGTTCGCCGCCACGGAAATCCTCGCCCTGCCCTGACATCCGAGATCAAGACCGTACGCACGCCACTCGACGAGGAGTTGATGTGATGGGCCGCCTCGAAGGCAAGGTCGCGCTGGTCACCGGCGGCGCGCGCGGTCAGGGCGAGGCGGCGGTCCGCGCCTTCGCGGCCGAGGGCGCGCGCGTGGTGATCGCGGACGTTCTCGACGAAGAGGGCGAAAAGCTCGCGGCCGACCTCGGCGACGCCGCGGTGTTCCAGCACCTCGACGTCGGCGACGAGGACGCCTGGACGGCCGCGGTCGAGCGCGTCCAGGCCGAGTTCGGCCCGCCGACGGTCCTGGTCAACAACGCCGGTGTCCTGCACTTTTCCGAGCTGGCGCGCACCACGCTGGCCGATTACGAGCGCGTGGTCCGGGTAAACCAGATCGGGGCGTTTCTCGGCATGCGCTCGGTCGTTGAACCCATGACCGGGGCCGGTGGCGGCTCCATCGTGAATGTGTCCTCTGTGGAGGGTCTGGCCGGGATGCCGTTCCTCGTCGCGTACACCGCGAGCAAGTTCGCGATCCGCGGGATGACCAAGGTCGCCGCGCTGGAGCTGGGCGCGCGCGGCATCCGGGTGAACTCCGTCCACCCCGGCATGATCGACACCAAGATGGTCTCCGAAGCGGCCGGCACCGACGTCGACGTCTCCTGGGTCGGCAAGAAGGTGGCGCTGGGCCGGGTCGGGCGGCCGGACGAGATCGCGAAGCTGCTCGTGTTCCTGGCGAGCGACGAAAGCTCCTATTCCACGGGCAGCGAGTTCGTGGCCGACGGCGGGGCCACCGCCACGCACGCGTTGAAGGTATGACCGAATCCGGGCGGCAGAGGAGCTGAATGGAGTAAACCCGGCGATCCGGACGGGATAAGTGAACACCGCTAACGGAACTCGGGCAGCGGTCATGGACAAGACTCGGGGCTGACTACTGGGAGGTGCGGTGGGCGAGACCGGCTCGATCACCCTCCCGGGCACCGCGGCGCTGACCCAGGTCGGCCGGCTCGCCACGCTGTCCTGGGAGGTGCTGCGGGCGATCTTCCGGCGTCCGTTCCAGTTTCGCGAATGGATCCAGCAGTGCTGGTTCTTCGCCAGTGTCACGATCCTGCCGACGGCGCTGGTCGCCATCCCGTTCGGCGCGGTGATCGCGCTCCAGCTCGGTTCGCTGACCGCGCAGATCGGCGCGCAGTCGTTCACCGGCGCGGCCAGCGCGCTCGCCATCGTGCAGCAGGCGAGCCCGCTGATCACCGCATTGCTGGTGGCCGGCGCGGGCGGCAGCGCCGTCTGCGCCGACATCGGCGCGCGCAAGATCCGCGAAGAGATCGACGCGATGGAAGTGCTCGGGGTCGACCCGATCCAGCGCATCGTGGTCCCGCGGGTGCTGGCCGCGATCGTGGTGGCGGTGCTGCTCAACGGCCTGGTCAGCGTGGTCGGCGTGCTCGGCGGCTACTTCTTCAACGTGGTGCTGCAGGGCGGCACGCCCGGCGCGTACCTGGCCAGCTTCAACGCGCTGGCCCAGGTGCCGGACCTGTGGGTGAGCGAGATCAAGGCGTTCCTCTACGGCTTCGTCGCCGGCGTGGTGGCCGCCTACCGCGGGCTGAACCCGGCGGGCGGGCCGAAGGGCGTGGGCGACGCGGTGAACCAGGCCGTGGTGATCACGTTCCTGCTGCTGTTCCTGATCAACGTCGTGCTGACCGCGATCTACCTCAAGATCGTGCCGCCGAAGGCGTTGTAGATGACTGCCGAGCCGATCGAGAAGGCGCCAGCGATCCCGGTGACCGACCGGACGCTGGAGATCATCGCGCGCCCCGGTGCCAGCCTGGAAGGGCTGGGCCGCCAGCTTTCCTTCTACGGCCGCGCGCTCGCCTGGTCCCCGCGCACGATCCGCCGCTACGGCCGGGAGACCACCCGGCTGCTGACCGAGGTCTGCTTCGGCACCGGCGGGCTCGCGGTGATCGGCGGGACGCTCGGCGTGATGATCGGCATGACGCTGTTCACCGGGCTCATCGTGGGCCTCCAGGGTTATTCGGCGCTGAACCAGCTCGGCACCGCCGCGCTCACCGGCTTCATTTCGGCCTACTTCAACACCCGCGAGGTCGCGCCGCTCTCGGCCGGGCTCGCGCTTTCGGCCACGGTCGGCTGCGGTTTCACCGCGCAGCTCGGCGCGATGCGGATCTCCGAGGAGATCGACGCGCTCGAGGTGATGGCCGTGCCGAGCCTGCCGTACCTGGTCACCACGCGGGTGCTGGCCGGGGTCACCGCGGTGATCCCGCTGTACGCGGTGGGCCTGCTGTCCTCGTACCTCGCCTCCCGGCAGATCACCATCTGGCTCTACGGCCAGTCCGCCGGCACCTACGACCACTACTTCACCCTGTTCCTGCCGCCCGAAGACGTGCTCTGGTCGTTCGCCAAGGTGATCGTGTTCAGCGTGCTGGTGATCCTGTCCCATTGTTATTACGGCTACACCGCGGAAGGCGGCCCGGCGGGCGTCGGCGTCGCGGTGGGCCGCGCGGTGCGGACGTCGATCGTGCTGATCTCGGTGCTCGACTTCTTCCTCAGCCTGGCGATCTGGGGCGCCAACACGACGGTGAGGATCTCCGGATGAGCACGCGGCGCGAGGTGGTGAAACGGCTCAGGTACCAGCTGCTGGGGCTGATCTTCCTGGTCGTCGCGGCGCTGTTCTTCGCCACCACGATCGCGCTCTACCAGAAGGTGTTCACCCCGGTGACGCTGGTGAAGCTGGAAACGGACCACGTCGGCAGCCAGCTGCGGGTGGGCGGCGACGTGAAGGTGCGCGGGCTGCTCGTCGGCGAAATCCGCTCGGTGCAGTCGAGGGGCGACCACGCGGAGCTGGAACTGGCGCTGCAGCCGGACAAGATCGACGTGATCCCGGCCAACGTCTCGGCGCGGCTGCTGCCGAAGACGCTCTTCGGCGAGCGGTACGTCGCGCTCCAGCTGCCGGGCAACCCGGGCCCGCACATCAAGGCGGGCGACGTGATCCCGCAGGACCGCAGCAGCACCGCGATCGAGATGGAGCAGGTGCTCAACGACGTGATGCCGCTGCTTCAGGCGGTGCAGCCGGAGAAGCTGGCGAGCACGCTCACCGCCGTTTCGACCGCGCTGGACGGCCGGGGCAAGCAGCTGGGGCAGACGCTCACGCAGGTCTCGGACTACCTCGGCAAGCTCAACCCCTCGCTGCCCGACCTCAAGGCCGACATCACCGGGCTGGCGAACGTCTCGGACATCTACGACAAGGCGGCGCCGGACCTGCTCGACGCGCTGGCCGACCTGACCACCACGAGCCGCACCGTGGTGGAGAAACAGCAGGGACTGTCCGATGTGTACGCCACGGTCACGAACGCGTCCGCGGACCTGACCAGCTTCCTGGAAGTCAACAAGGACAACCTGATCCGGCTCACCACGGCGGTGCAGCCGACGCTCGACGTGCTCGCCAAGTACGCGCCCGAGTACCCGTGCCTGCTGCGCCAGCTGGCGGAGTCCGTGCCGCGGGCCGAGCTGGCGTTCGGCAAGGGCACGGCGCACCCGGAGGTCAGCCGCGTGACCATCGAGTTCTCGGCCAGCCGCGGCAAGTACCTGCCCGGCGTGGACGAGCCGAAGTACGACGACAAGCGCGGCCCGCGCTGTTACCCGGAGGTGCCCAAGCCCGGCCACTGGCCGCAGTACCCGCCGGACGGCGCGGTCCAGGACGGCTCCAGCAAGCCCCCGCCGCCGCACGTGCCCGCCGAGACGCTGCCGGGGGAGATCACCTCGGGCGCGATCCCGTCCGGCAGCGGGGCTTCCGGTGGCGCGCCCGCCGCTCAGTCGGTGGTCGGCTCGACCGACGAGGACAACCTGATCAACCTGCTCGCCTCACCGGCGTTGGGCACTTCGCCGGAGGACGTGCCGGGTTGGGCGAGCCTGCTCGTCGGGCCGCTCTACCGGGGAGCGGAGGTGGAGCTGAAATGAGGTCGTTCATCCCCGCGCTGGTGAAGATCGGCATCTTCGCCGTGGTCACCATCCTGCTCACCGGGATCCTCGCGGCCACCATCGCCAACACCAACTTCGGCACGACTTCGGGTTATACCGCGAAGTTCACCGACGCGTCCGGCCTGCAGCCGGGTGACGACGTGCGCATCTCGGGCGTCAAGGTCGGGCAGGTCGGCGAAATCGGCGTGGTCGAAGGAGACCAGAACCTCGCCGAGGTGCACTTCGCCGTCGACGCCGCGTACAAGCTGCCCGAGCTGGCGACGGCCACGATCAAGTACCGCAACCTCGTCGGCCAGCGGTACCTCGCGCTGGGCACGGACGTCGGCGGTGGCGGCCAGCTGCCGGACGGCGGCGTGATCCCGACCGAGCGGACCAAGCCCGCGCTCAACCTCACCGTGCTGTTCAACGGGTTCAAGCCCTTGTTCAAGGCGCTGGACCCGAAGGAGGTCAACCAGCTCTCGGCCGAGATCGTCCAGGTGTTCCAGGGCGAGGGCGGCACGATCACCAGCCTGCTCCAGCACACCGCGTCGATCACCTCCTCGATCGCGGGCAAGGACAAGGTGATCGGCGAGGTGATCGCGAACCTCAACCAGGTCCTCACCACCGTGAACGCGCGGGGCCCGCAGCTCGGCGACCTGATCGACCAGACCCAGAGGCTGGTCAGCGGCCTGGCCGCGCAGCGCCGGCCGATCGGCGACGCGGTGGGCGCGCTGGGCGACCTGACCACGGCGACGTCCGGGCTGCTGGCCGACGCGCGGCCGGCGGTGAAGGACGACGTCGCGCAGCTGGGCACCCTGTCGAAGAACCTGGGCGACTCCGACCAGCTGCTCGACCACCTGCTGCAGGTGCTGCCGGGCAACCTGGAGAAGTTCACCCGGACCCTGAGCTACGGCAGCTGGTTCAACTACTACCTGTGCGGGATCGAGGGCAAGATCGGCATCTCGTCGCTGGACGTGACGCTGCCGGTCATCCCGATCCCGGCGACCGAGCGCGCGGCGAGGTGTGGCCCGTGAAACCTCTCAAGCAACGCAACCAGGCGGCGGTCGGCGCGGTGACGCTGGTGCTGATCCTGCTCGTCACCGCGGTCACCTACTTCTCCGACAGCCTCCCGATGTTCGGCAACGGCACCACGTACTCCGCGTACTTCGCCGAGGCCGCCGGGCTCGCCGCGGACAACGAGGTGGAGGTGGCCGGGGTCAAGGTCGGCCAGGTGACCTCGGTCGAGCTGGGGCACAAGCAGGTGCTGGTGAAGTTCCGGGTGAAGGGCACCCGGGTCGGCGACGCGTCCACGGCGTCGATCGAGATCAAGACGCTGCTGGGGGAGAAGTACCTGGCGCTGGTGCCGAAGGGCGGCGGCACGCAGGACCCGGACGCCACCATCCCGGTGAACCGCACCCGCACGCCGTTCGAGCTGCAGGACGCGTTCAACCAGCTGTCCACCACCGTCGGCGACATCGACACGAAGCAGCTCGCGGACAGCTTCAACGCGTTGTCCGACTCGCTCAAGGACAGCCCGCAGTACCTGAAAGACACGCTCTCGGGCCTTTCGTCGTTGTCCCAGACGGTGTCCTCACGCGACGCGGACCTGCACACGCTGCTGGCCAACACGAGCGCGGTGTCCAAGACCCTGTCCGACCGCAATGCCCAGCTGCAGCAGGTGATCGGCGACGGCAACCTGCTGCTGAGCGAGCTGCAGCAGCGCCGTCAGCAGATCAGCACCCTGCTCACCGGGACCCAGCAGATCTCGCAGCAGCTGTCCGGGCTCGTCGCGGACAACCGCACGCAGCTCAAGCCCACGCTGGACGCTCTCGGGAAGGTGACCGATGTGCTGCAACGCAATCAGGGCAACCTCGACCGCGGGCTGGCGCTGATGGCGCCGTTCGCCCGGGTCGGCGCGAACGCCACGGGCAACGGGCGCTGGTTCGAGGGCTACCTGTGCGGCCTGCTGCCGCCGACGATCACCGCGGCCGGGCTGTCCATCAACCCCGAAGGCTGCACCCCGCCGATCGCGGCGCCGAACCAGGGGGTGGGCGGACGATGACCATCCAGACGCGTAACGGCCGCGACCTGGTGACCTGGCTGGCTTTCGGCTGTGTGGCGGCGCTTCTGCTCACCGCCGGGCTGTGGCTGGCGCTGCGGGACAACGGCGGCACGAAGCTCTCGGCGTACTTCGGCAAGACGGTCGGGCTGTACTCCGGCTCGTCGGTGCGGGTGCTCGGCGTGCCGGTCGGCGAGGTCACCGACGTGACGCCGGCGGGCGACGCGGTCCGCGTCGACATGCGGGTGAACGGCGATGTGCCGATCCCCGCGGCCGTCGGCGCCGTGGTGGTCGCGCCCAGCCTGGTCAGCGACCGCTACGTGCAGCTGACCCCGTCGTACGACAGCGGCCCGACGCTGGCGAGCGGGACCGTGCTGGCGCGGGACAAGACCGCGACGCCGGTCGAGCTCGACGATCTCTACGCGAGCCTGGACAAGCTGTCCACCGCGCTCGGCCCGGACGGGGCGAACAAAAGCGGTGCCCTGTCGAACTTGCTGGACACCGCGGCCGCGAACCTCAAGGGCAATGGCGCCAACCTGAACTCGACCGTCGGCCGCCTGGCCGATCTGGCCGGCACGCTGGACGACTCGAAGGACGACCTGTTCTCGACCGTGCAGAACCTGGACTCGTTCACCTCGGCGCTGGCGCAGAGCGACGGCCAGCTCAACGAGTTCTACCAGCGCGTGGCCGACGTGAGCGGGTTCCTCGCCGACGACTCCAGCCAGGTCGGGGCGGCACTGTCCTCTTTGGCCTCCTCGCTCGGTGACGTGCAGCAGTTCGTGGCGGACAACAAGTCCGGCCTGGAGTCCAATGTGGGCAAACTGGCGTCGCTGACCAAGGTGCTGGTGGACCAGCGGGCCGCGCTCGCCGAGGTGCTCGACATCGCCCCGACCGGCGCGACCAACTTCATCAACTCCTACGACGCGGCCTCGGGCACCATCGCGGTGCGCGACAACCTCAACGAGATCACCAACCCGCCGATCCTCACCGTCTGCCGGCTGATCAGCGCGGGCACGCCCAAACAGGTCCCGGACGCGCTCGGCAACATCTGCAAACAGCTCGCGCCGGTGCTCGACGGCGCGCTGAAGCTGCCGACCGTGCCGCAGGTGCTGAACTCGCTGCAGAACGGGCAGCTGCCGCCGTTGCCGCTGCCGTTGACCGACGTGCTGACGCAGCTTTCGGGCGGTGGCAAGTGAAGCGCGTGAAGCAGCGGCTGGCCGGCGTGCTCGCGGGCGTGCTCGTGCTCGCCGGGTGCAGCGACGGCGGCTTCTCCGGGCTGTACTCCACGCCGCTGCCGGGCGGGCCGGACCTCGGCGACCACCCGTACCACGTCACGGCCCTGTTCACCGACGTGCTCGACCTGGTGCCGCAGTCGAGTGTGAAGGTCAACGACGTCGCCGTCGGCCGCGTCGACCGCATCACGCTCACCCCGGACACCAAGGCCGCGCTCGTCGAGATGACCGTGAACGGCGACATTTCGCTGGCGGCCAACGCGCACGCGGAGCTGCGGCAGTCGAGCCTGCTGGGCGAGAAGTTCGTGGAGCTGAGCGAGCCGACGCAGGAGAAGCCGGCCGGGCACCTGGCCGACGGCGCGCAGATCCCGCTCGGGCGGACCAACCGCAACCCCGAGATCGAGGAGGTGCTGGGCGCGCTTTCGCTGCTGCTCAACGGCGGCGGGGTCGACCAGATCCAGAACATCAGCCACGAGCTGAACGACGCGCTGTCCGGCAACGAGCCGCAGATGCGCGCGCTGCTGTCCCGGGTGGACGATCTCGCCACCCAGCTCGACGGGCACAAGGCGGAGATCCTGCGGGCGATCGACGGGCTCGGCAAGCTGTCGCACACCCTCACCGGGCAGACGCAGAATCTCACCACGGCGCTGGACAATTTGGCGCCAGGGCTGAAGATCCTGGCCGATCAGCGCGACCAGCTGGTGGGCATGCTGAACGCGTTGAACAAGCTGTCCGGGGTCGCGGTGGACACCGTGAACCGCAGCCGCGACCAGCTGGTGGCGAACCTCAAGGCGCTGGAGCCGACGCTGCAGAAGCTCGGGGAGGCGGGCAAGAACCTGCCGACGGCGTTGCAGATCCTGCTCACCTACCCGTTCCCGGACTACGCGGGCAACACGATCAAGGGCGACTACGCGAACGTCGACGCGACCATCGACCTCGACCTGGACAAGCTGGTGCAGAACTTCACCAACTCCTCGCAGCCGCCGATCCAGCTGCCCCGGCTCAGCCCGGGCACCGGGACCGGCACGGGAACCGGTGCCGGCAGCGGCACGAACTCGCCGCTGCCGTTGCCGACCACCGCGCCGACCGGCAAGAACCAGGGCGGCGTGCTCGGCGGGCTGCTCGGCACACTGCTCGGGGGTGGGGCCGGATGACCAGCCGCAAGACTCGGATCCAGCTGATCGTCTTCGTGGTCATCGCCCTGGTTTCGGTGGTGTACGCGGGCGGGCACTACGCGGGGCTCGACCGGCTCTTCGGCTCGCGGGGCTATCAGGTGACCGTGCAGCTCGCCGACTCCGGCGGGGTCTTCGTCAACTCCGAGGTGGCCTACCGCGGGGTGACGGTGGGCCGGGTTTCGGCGCTGACGCTGACCGGCCACGGCGTCGACGCCCACCTCGACCTCGACTCCGGCGGCCCGGACATCCCCGCCGACCTGCACGCGCAGGTGGCCGACCGGTCGGCGGTGGGGGAGCAGTTCGTGGACCTGCTGCCGGACCACGACTCGGGCCCGTACCTGCACGACGGCTCGGTGATCACGCAGGACCGCACGTCGCTGCCCGCGTCGCCGGACTCCGTGCTGACCCACCTCGACAACCTGGTGGCGAGCGTGCACCCGGACTCGCTGAAGACGGTCGTGGACGAGACCTACAACGCGTTCGCGGGCGCCGGGCCGCAGCTGCAGAAGCTGCTGGACAGCACGAGTTCGCTGACCGCCACGGCGGCCCAGTACATCCCGCAGACCCAGGGCCTGCTGGCGAATTCCCGGACGGTGTTCGCCACGCAGGAGCGGCAGGCGGCCAACATCACCTCGTTCGCCAGCGGGCTGAAGACGATCACTGCGCAGCTCAAGGCCTCGGACCCGGACCTGCGCAAGGTGATCGACGAGGCGCCGCAGCTGAGCCGGCAGATCAGCGACGTGCTCGCCACCTCGGGCACCGACCTCGGCGTGCTGTTCGCGAACGCGCTGACCACCGCGCAGATCACCTCGGCCCGCACCGACGCGCTCGAGGAGTTGCTCGTGGCGTACCCGGTGATCGGGGCGTTCTCGCCGACGACCTCGCCGGACGGCACCGGCCACCTCGGCGTGGTGTTCAACTTCTTCGACCCGGCCTCGTGCACGAAGGGCTACGAAGGCACGAAGGAGCGCCCCGCCAACGACACCAGCGAAGCGCCGGTCAACATGAACGCCTACTGCGCCGAGCCGCCGGGCAGCCCGACCGGGGTGCGCGGCTCGCAGAACGCGCCGTACGCGGGCAAGCCGCCCGCCATTCCCGCGGCGCCCCAGGCGTCGGCGCAGACTCCGGCCCCGGACGCGAACCAGCTGCCCGGTTTGCTGAGCCAGCTGGGCAAACCGGCGCAGGGCGGCCTCGGGGCGCTGCTGGGCGGCTCCTGATGGCAGCCCGTCTGCTCGGTGTGGTCGCGGCGCTGGCCGTGCTCGCCGCCGCCTGGTTCGGCTGGTCGTGGTGGAGCGCCGCGCACGACGACTCGCTGGCCCGCGGCCGTGACCGTGACGCGGTGCTGGCCGCCGCGAGCACCGACCTGGTCGCGCTGAACACCATCGACTACCGCACCGGCGCGGCCGATGTCGACCGCTGGATCGACGCCGCCACCGGCCAGTACGGCCACGACCTCGCCGGCGACCGGCAGCTGCAGATCGACCGCGCGACCAGCACCAAAACCGTGTCGACGGCGTCGCTCGTCCAGGCCGCGGTGACGGAGCTGGACCCGGCGGCGGGCACGGCGCGGCTGATCGCGGTCCTCGACGTCCGGGTCGGCACAGCCGGCGCCGCGCCGGTGCCGAAGCAGTCCCGGCTCACCGTGGACTTCGCGCGCGTCGGCGACGCCTGGAAGGTCGGCGCGGTGCAGGCGGTGGGCTCGTGAAAGGCGCTGGGCTCCTGAAAGGCGCTGGGCTCCTGAAAGGCAGAGCGCTGGTGAAGGGACGGGCGCTGCCGATCGCCGCGGCCGTCGCGGTGGTGGCGCTCGCCTGCGCGGTCTGGTTCGCCGTGCAGGCCTCGGCCCTGCAGCCGGAGGACAACGCGGCGCTGGTCGACCAGCAGGCCACCACCGAGCTGTGCGACCAGGTGAGCGCGGGCGTGAAAGCCGTGTTCTCGTACGACTACGGCGATCTCGGCCGCACCACCCGCGCCGCCGCCGACGTGCTCACCGGCGCCGCCGTGGACCAATACCGCACACAGTTCGCCGCGGCGGGCAAGCGCGCGGCGGCCGGGAAACTGATCCGTACCACCACGATCCGGTCCATCGGCGTCCGCACGCTGCACGGCGACGACGCCTCGCTGCTGCTCTTCCTCGACCAGCAGACCATCACCCCGGGCGGCGGGGCGCCGCAGTCGACGGTGGCGCAGCTCGCCGTCACAGCCCATCGAACCGACGGGCAGTGGAAGATCACCGGCCTCGACGCGCTCTAGCCGTCCCAGACCCCGGCGCCTTGGCGCACCACGACCACCGGCGCCGGGCCCGCGGACGGCCAGAGGTCGAGGACATAGCGGAAGTGCGCGCCGTACTCGAAGTCGTTCCACTCCGCGTCCGGCGGGCCACTCTCCACATAGGACACCCGCACCCGGTAGCGCCCGGGCTCGACCGGCAGGTGGTGCTCCTGGCTCGGGTAGTCCGAGGGGCCGGCGACGGTGAGGGTGCCGCCGCGGACGTCCAGATCGGCCTCGACCGCGTGCTCGGCGTCGTCCGGAACGGCGGGCTTCACGGGGTGGACCGAGACCTCCGCGTCGACCAGGTCGGACCGCGCCGTGGCCACGGCCAGGGAGAACGGCTCCACCGCGATCCGGTGGGAGGACACCGCTTCACTCGTCCACCCGCCGTCACCCGGCCGCCAGGCCGAGCGGTCGCGCACCGAGAACTGACGCTGGTCGGCATGAACCACTAGACGCACGCGCCCCACGCTAGACCCTGGACAGGGGGTCATCGGAAATGATAGTGACGCGCGGTTTAGCGTGGTGTCCATGACCACTGCTCCCGTCGACGTCGACACCGCCCGCCGAGACTACGCGGCGCTCGTCGACCGCGGCCTCTCCCTGGACATCACCCGCGGCAAGCCGTCCCCCCGGCAGCTCGAGCTCTCCGCGGACCTGCTGACGCTGCCGAACGGCCAGTACAAGGCCGAAGACGGCACGGACACGCGCAACTACGGCGGCGGCGCCAAGGGCCTGCCGGAGCTGCGCCGCGCGTTCGCCGAAGCGCTGCAGGTGCCGGTGGACCAGCTGCTCGCCGTGGGCAACTCGAGCCTCGAGCTGATGCACGACGCCGTGGTGCAGTCCCTGCTCAGCGTGCTGCCGGGCGGCGAGCGCCGCTGGGCCGACGAGCCGCGGATCGCGATGCTCTGCCCGGTCCCGGGCTACGACCGGCACTTCCACCTGGCCCAGCGGTTCGGCATCGAGCTGATCCAGGTGCCGATGACCGAGGCCGGCCCGGACCTGGACGTGGTCGAGCGCCTGGTCGCCGAGGACGCCGGCATCAAGGGCATCTGGTGCGTGCCGAAGTACTCGAACCCGACCGGGGCCACCTACTCCGACGACACCGTGCGCCGGCTGTCCACCATGACCACCGCGGCGCCGGACTTCCGGATCTTCTGGGACAACGCCTACGCCGTGCACCACCTCACCGAGGACGAGCCGGCGCTGGCCGACGTGCTCGCGCTGTGCGCCGAGGCGGGCAACGCGGACCGCGTGTTCGTCTTCGGCTCCACCTCGAAGATCACCTTCGCCGGGTCCGGCGTCGGCTTCTTCGGCGCGTCGCCGGCCAACATCGCCTGGTGGTCCGGCCTGGCCGCCAAGCGCACCATCGGCCCGGACAAGGTGAACCAGCTGCGGCACGCGCTGTTCCTCAAGGACGCCGACGGGGTCCGCGCCCACATGCGCGAGCACGCGGCGATCCTGGCGCCGAAGTTCGCCGCCGTGGACCGCATCCTGACCGAGGAGCTGGGCGACTCGGGCCTGGCGAGCTGGACCCGCCCGGCCGGCGGCTACTTCATCACGCTGACCGCGCCCGAGGGCACCGCCAAGGAGATCGTGCGGCTGGCCAAGGAAGCCGGCGTCGCGCTGACCCCGGCCGGCGCCACCCACCCGTACGGCGACGACCCGGCCGACGCGACGATCCGCATCGCGCCCTCGTTCCCCGAGGTCGCGGAGCTGGAAGAGGCCGTCCGCGGCCTGGTGGTCTGCCTGCGGCTCGCGGTCGCCGAGCGCGCCTGAGCAGGGAATCCGGGCCGCCGCCGTTTCGGTAGGGTCGGCGGCGGCACGGATTTCTCCTCGGGGGGTTGGGTTGATGCGGGTTCTCGTCGCCGGCGGCGGCATCTCGGGCACGGTCACGGCGATGGCCCTGCGCCGCGCGGGCCACGAGGCCGTGGTCTTCGAGGCCTACCCGTCCGGCGGAGCGGACGCGGGCGCGTTCCTCACCGTGATGCACAACGGCATGGACGCCCTGCGCGCGATCGAGGCCGACGGCCCGGTGGTCGACGCGTCGTTCGCCGCCCTGGGCGTCGAAATCGTCGGGCCCGACGGCACAACGGTGAGCACCCGCGACTTCGACGACGTCGGGCTGGCCGGCCCGCGCACGCTCACCCGCGCCACGTTCTACCGTGTGCTGCAAGAGGAAGCGAGCCGCCGCGGCATCTCCGTGACGCACGGGCGCCGGCTGGTCTCGGCCGAAGCCGGCCCGGACGGGGTGGTCGCCACCTTCGACGACGGCACCACCGAATCCGGTGACGTGCTGATCGGCGCGGACGGCCTGCACTCGGTGGTCCGCACCCAGATCGACCCGGACGCCGACCGGCCGCGCTTCACCGGCCTCACCGTCGTCTACGGCTACACCCGCGCCGGCGGTTTTCCCGCCGCCCCGGGCATTTACCGGATGATCCGCGGCAGCCGGGCCGGTTTCGGCTACACCACGGCGCCGGACGGAGCGACCTTCTGGTTCGCCCGCATCGACGACGCCGAGCGGCCCCGCGCCGAGATCACGGCGGTGACCCCGGCGCAGTGGCGCGAGTTCGCGCGCGAGAAGTTCGACGGCGATCCGTTGCCCTGCGCGGACATCATCGCGGCCACCGGCGACGAGGTCTTCGGCGGCCACTCCTACGACGTGCCCACCACCCGGCTCTGGTCCACCGGGCGGATGGTGCTGGTCGGCGACGCGGCCCACGCGGCGTCCCCCTCGGCCGGGCAGGGCGCCTCGATGGCGCTGGAGGACAGCGTGGTGCTCGCGCTCTGCCTGCGGGACCAGCCGGACGCGCCCTCGGCCTTCGCCTCGTACGAGCGATTGCGCCGCACCCGCGTGGAAAAGCTGGTGGCCGCGAGCGCGGGCGAGGACGTCGGCGAGGAGCCCGGCTGGCTGTACCACCACCACATCGACTGGAACGCGCGGATTACCTCGTGATTAGCCGGTGCGGCGGGCGCGCTCTGGCTACGATCCGTCCATGACACAACCCGCGCCCCCACAGCAGTTCCCGATCCTGCTGTCCACTATGAACGATCTGCCCGGCTACCGCGTGGTTCGCGTGTTCGGCGAGGTTTTCGGGCTGACCGTGCGCAGCCGCAACATGTTCTCCAACATCGGCGCCGGCTTCAAGTCGATGGCGGGCGGTGAGCTGAAGGGCCTTTCGAAGCTGCTTTCGGACTCGCGTTACGAGGCGCTGCACCGCCTTTCGCAGGAAGCCATGCAGCACGGCGCGAACGCGGTGCTCGCGCTGCGCTTCGACTGCAACGAGATCGCCCAGACGGCCAGCGAGATCGCCGCGTACGGCACCGCCGTGTACGTCGTCCCCGAAGGCGGGCAGCAGCCCCCGGCCGGCCAGCAGCAGGGTCAGCACCAGCCGGGCCAGCCGCCGCAGCAGCAGCCTCCGCAGCAGGGACAGCCGCAACAGCAGCAGCAGTTCCAGCCGCCGCAGAACTTCCAGCAGGGCTGAGCCCTTAGCGCCCCAATGTGGCGTTCGGTGCGTTCAACGCACCGAACGCCACATTGGGGTGCTTCAAGCGAACCAGGGGGCCATCGGCGTGAAACGGACTACTTCCGGTACAGCGCTTCGATGTCGCCGGCGTAGTTCTTGCTCACCACGTTGCGCTTGAGCTTCATGCTCGGCGTGATCTCGCCGCCCGCCTCGGTGAAGTCCTTGGCCAGCACGGTGAACTTCTTGATCGCCTCGGCGTGCGAGACCTGCCGGTTGGCCTCGTCGACCGCGGCCTGGATCTCCTTGAGCAGGTCCTCGTCCGTGGCCAGGTCGGCGACGGTGGCCTGCGCGGGCTTGCCGTGCTGGGTCTTCCAGGACGGGAAGTACTCCTCGTCCACGGTCACCAGCGCGCCGATGAACGGCCGCTGGTCGCCCACCACCATGGCCTGGCTGATCAGCGGCGAGGCCTTGATCGTGTCCTCCAGCCCGGACGGCGCCACGTTCTTGCCGCCGGCGGTGACGATGATCTCCTTCTTGCGTCCGGTGATCTTCAGGAAGCCGTCGGCGTCCAGCTCGCCGAGGTCGCCGGTGTGGAACCAGCCGTCGGTGAGCGATTCGGCGGAAGCCTCGGCGTTGTTGTGGTACGCGCCGAACACGACCCCGCCCTTGACCAGGATCTCGCCGTCGTCGGCGATGCGGACCGAGTTGCCGGCCACCGGCTTGCCGACGGTGCCGACGCGGAACGCGGTCTTGGTGTTCACGTTCGCCGCCGCCGAGGTCTCGGTCAGGCCGTAGCCCTCGAACACCGGCACGCCGATGCCGCGGAAGAAGTGCGCCAGCCGCGCGCCGAGCGGGGCGCCGCCGGACACCGCCGCGACGCAGCGGCCGCCGAGCGCCGCGCGGAGCTTGCTGTAGACCAGCTTGTCGAACACCAGGTGCTTGGCGCGCAGGCCGAACCCGGCGCCGGCACCGTCCAGGGCCTCGCTGTACGCGACCGCGACGGCCTCCGCCGCGTCGAAGATCTTGCCCTTGCCTTCGCTGTGCGCCTTCTGCTTCGCGGAGTTGTAGACCTTCTCGAACACCCGCGGCACGGCGACCACGAACGTCGGGCGGAAGGTGCCCAGGTCGGGGACCAGGTTCTTGACGTCCGGGGTGTGCCCCAGCGTGACCCGGGCCGAGAGCGCGGTGACGGCGATCGCGCGGGCCAGGATGTGCGCCAGCGGCAGGAAGCACAGCAGCGAGTTGCCCTGCTCCATCAGCTCCGGGAAGGCCTCGATGTCGGCCCGGATCTCGGTCAGCAGGTTGCGGTGCGTCAGCTCGACGCCCTTGGGCCGGCCGGTGGTGCCGGAGGTGTAGACGATCGTGGCCAGCTCGCCCGCGGACACCGCGCGCCGCCGGGAGTGCAGGTCCTCGTCGGAGATCTCGGCGCCCAGCGCGGTCAGCTCGTCGATCGCGGGCGAGCCGCCCTCGACCTGCCAGGTCAGCTCCAGCGCGGTCAGCCGGTCGCGGACCTGGTCGACGGCGCCGCGGTGCTCGTCGGTCTCCACGATCACGGCCTTCGCGGCCGAGTCCGAGAGGATCCACTGCACCTGCTCGGGCGAGGACGTCTCGTAGATCGGGACAGTGACCGCGCCGGCGGCCCAGATCGCGAAGTCGATCAGGGTCCACTCGTAGCGGGTCTTCGACATCAGGGCGACGCGGTCGCCGTGCCCGACGCCGGCCCCGGCGAGGCCCTTCGCGACCGCGGCGACCTGGTCGGCGAAGTCCTTCGCCGTCACGTCGAGCCAGCTGCCGTCGACCTGCCTGCGGAAGCTGACGACGTCGGAGAACCGCTCGGCGTTAGCCCAGACGACATCCGCCAGGTTCTCGTCGTCGGTCACCGGCTTCCCGGCGGGGGCGCTGTATTCGCGCACGTGGACCTCCGTGTTCGACGCGTGCGGTTACCCGCCGGTCAACTTAGCTTGCCGTAGACCTTAAGACCACGCCGCGGCGGCCCGCCGGACGAGGTCATGACATTCTGCGCCTGTGAACCCCGGACCACCTGCACTGGACCTCGTGGACGAGACCTTCATCGTGGTGCCGCCGAGCACCGTCGCCGCGGCGTTCGCCGACCCGGCCGCCTGGCGGCGGTACTGGCCGGACCTCTCGCTCGAGGTCTACACCGACCGCGGCGACAAGGGCCTGCGCTGGACCGTGACCGGCGCGCTCGTCGGTACGATGGAGGTCTGGCTGGAACCCGTGCTCGACGGCACCGTGCTGCACTACTTCCTGCGCGCGACGCCCACCGGCCCCGGCGGCGCGCCGCGCGAGCTGAGCCCGCGCGAGCTGCGCCGTGAGTTCGACCGCCGCGCCCGCGCGGCGAAGGAGCTCACGCTGGGGCTCAAGGACGTCCTCGAGGACGGGCGCGAGCCCGGGATCCCGCCACAGTGGCTGCAGCCCGAGGACTAGGAGGGTCTTGTGCGGGTTCACGTCGTTTCGGACGTGCACGGCAACGCCGACGCGCTGAAGCGGGCCGGTGAAGGGGCGGACGCGCTGGTCGTGCTGGGCGACCTGCTCGACTTCGTCGACTACCGCGAGCACGACAAGGGCATCATGGGCGCCCTGTTCGGCGCGGAGCGGGTCGGCGAGTTCGCGCGGCTGCGCCGGGAGGGCAGCCGGGACGAGACCGTGGCGTACTCCCGCACGCTCTGGGCCACCCTGGACGACCCGGCCGCGGCCGTCGACGAGGCGGTGCGCAGCCAGTACGCCACCCTGTTCGCCTCGATGACCGCGCCCACATACGCCACCCCTGGCAACGTTGACGCACCCGCGCTGTGGCCCGAGTTCACCGGCTCCGGCGTCGAGGTGCTCGACGGTGAGGTGACCACCATCGGCGGCCTGCGGTTCGGCTTCGTCGGCGGCGCGGTGCTGCCCGAGGGCGTGGTGCCGCGGCCCCGCAAGGGCGCGGCCTGGCGGCCCTACCTGCGGGCCCGCGAGGAGTTCGACGAGTCCGTGGCGAAGCTCGAGAACGTCGACGTGCTCTGCACGCACATCCCGCCGGCGGTGGCCGACCTGACCTACGACGTGGTCGCGCGCCGCGCCGAGCTGGGCTCGAAGGCGCTGCTGGAGCTGATCCGCGAGCAGCGGCCGCGGTGGTCGGTGTTCGGCCACGTGCACCAGCCGCTGGCCGCGCGGCGGCGGCTCGGGCACACCGAGTGCCGTAACGTCGGTCACTTCAAGGAGACCGGGCAGCCCTACGTGCTGCGCTGGTGAAGACGCTCTCCGGCTACGCTTCGTCCCATGGCCGAGCAGTCCACGCAGTCCATCGAGGTCGACGCCGAGCCCGCCCGGGTGCTGGCGGTGATCGCCGACTTCCCCGCCTACCCCGAGTGGGCGAAGGCCGTCCGTGAGACCGAGGTGCTGGGCACCGACGAAGCCGGGCGCGCGAAGCAGGTGAAGCTCACCCTGGACGCCGGCCCGATCAAGGACGTCTACACGCTCGAGTACGACTGGGACGCCACCGGCCTCGGCGTCAGCTGGCACCTGGTCAAGGGCCAGATGCAGAAGGCGCAGAACGGCCGGTACGCGCTGGAGGCCTTGGCCGGCGGGCGCACGAAGGTCACGTACACGCTCTCGGTGGAGCTGGCGCTGCCGATGATCGGGCTGCTGCGCCGCAAGGCGGAGAAGATGGTCATGGACACCGCGCTGAAGGAACTCAAGAAGCGGGCCGAAGGCGGGGAATAGGGCGAGCGCATGCGGATCCTGCTGTTCACCGGCAAGGGGGGTGTCGGGAAGACCACGCTCGCCGCGGCCACCGCCACCGCGCTGGCCGGCCGCGGCAGGAAGACGCTCGTCGTCTCCACCGACCCGGCGCACTCGCTCGGCGACGCGTTCGGCCGCCCGCTCGGCGCGGAGCCGTCCGAAGTGGACGTCGCGCCCGGCACCGCCGCGGTGGCGAACCGGCTGTCCGCGGTGCAGGTCGATTCCCGCTCGCTGGCCGACCGGACCTGGGACGACCTGCGCGGGCAGCTGCGCTCGACGCTGGCCGGCGTCGGCCTCGATGCGCTGGACGCCGAGGAGCTGACCGTGCTGCCGGGCGTCGACGAGCTGCTCGCGCTCACTGAGGTGCAGCGGCTCGCCGAGCACGGCCCGTGGGACACGGTGGTGGTCGACTGCGGCCCGACCGCCGAAACGCTGCGGCTGCTCGCGTTGCCCGAAGCCGTTTCGGGGTACCTGAAGCGGATGTACGGCTGGAAGGCGGGCCGGCGCGGCCGCGTGGTGGACTCGGTGGGCCGGCTCGGCGCCCACCTGGAGTCGCTGCGCGCGCTGCTCACCGACCCGGCCGTGACCACGGTGCGGCTGGTGCTCACGCCCGAGCGGGTGGTGGTCGCCGAGGCGCGCCGCACGCTCAGCGCGCTGGCGCTGCGCGGCATCGCCGTGGACGGCCTGATCGCGAACCGGCTGATGCCCGCGCCCGGCTTCTGGCGCGGTTCGGCGGCCGCCTGGCTGCGCACCCGGCGGACCCAGCAGGACGCGGTGCTGGCCGAGCTGGCGGCCGCGGGCTTCGGGCCGCGCGAGCTGGCGCGCGTCGAGCACCGGGCGAGCGAGCCGGTGGGCGCGCGGGCGCTGGCGGAGCTGGCCGAGGAGCTGTACCACGGGCAGGACCCGTTGGCGGGCAACGGAAAGCCCGTCACCCCGTTGCTCCAGGTGAGCCCGTCCGAGGACGGCTTCCGCCTGCGCGTCGCGATCCCGCTGGAGCGGGACGCGGACGTGGACCTCGCCCGCGTCGACGACGACCTGGCGATCACCGTGGACGGCTTCCGCAGGCTGATCGCCCTGCCCGGGCCGCTGCGGCCGTGCCGGATCACCGGCGCGGAATCCGACGCCGACGGCCTGGTGGTCAGCCTGGCCGGGAACCGGGGACCCGGGTGAGCGACGAGGACGAGCACGGCGCCGAAGGCCTGCGGCTGGCCGAGGAGATCCGCCTGCTGACCGAGATGCTGGTGGAGCGGGCCGCGCCGTGGCTGGACGGGGTGATCTCGGCCGGGCACGGCGGTGACGAGTCCCACGAAGCGGGGGCCGAGGGCGGTTCGACGTGCGGCTGGTGCCCGCTGTGTGCCATCGTCGCCGTCGTGCAAGGTGAGCGGCCGGAGTTCGCCGCCCGGGTGCTGGAACAGCTGGCCCAGCTGGTGGCGTTGCTGCGGGCGGTGCTCGCCGACCGGTGGGAGCCGGACGAGGGCGTGCACATGCCGGGCTTCCGGCCCGCGCCGCGGCCGGCGGCGGCGTCCGAGGCGCCCGCGGAGGGATCGCGGGTGCAGCACATCGCCGTCCTCAAGCGGGAAGACTGGCGGCCGGAGCAGGAGAGCTGAGTGCTGACGATAGGGGTGGACGTCGGGGGCACGAGTGTGCGCGCCGGCGTCGTGGACGAGCGGGGTTCGCTGCTGGACACCGCCCGCGTCGGGACGCCGAGCGAGGAGAACGCGCTCGAGGACGCCATCGCGGGCGTCGTCGAGGACCTGCGCAACCGGCACGACGTCGCGGCCGTCGGGCTGGCCGTGGCCGGGTTCGTGACGCGGGACCGCCGTTCGGTGATGTTCGCGCCGCACCTGGCCTGGCGCGACGCGCCGGTGGCCGACCGGATCTCCAAGCGCGTGGGCCTGCCGGTGACGCTGGAGCACGACGTGAACTCGGCCGTCGTCGGCGAGCACCGGTTCGGCGCCGCGCGCGGCGCGCAGGTGGCGGCGCTGGTCGCGCTGGGCACCGGCATCGGCGCCGGCCTGCTGCTCAACGGCGAGATCTACCGCGGCGCGTACGGCGTCGCGCCCGAACTGGGCCACCTGACCATGGTGCCCGGCGGGCGGGCCTGCCCGTGCGGCAAGTACGGCTGCTGGGAGCGCTACTGCAGCGGCACGGCGCTGGCCGCCACGGCCGTCGAGCTGCTCGCGCGCTACCCCGGCCGCTCGACGGTGCTGTCCCGCGAGATCGCCGGCGACCCGGGCTCGGTCACCGGCCGCCGGGTGGCCGGCGCCGCGCGCGACGGCGACCCGATCGCGCTGCGGGCGATGGCCGAGCTGGCCAAGTGGCTCGGCGAGGGCCTGGCGCTGGTGGCGGACGTGTTCGACCCGGAGATCATCGTGATCGGCGGCGGGGTGTCGGAGTCCGCGCCGCTGTTCCTCGACGAGGCCCGCGAGCATTACGCCGGGGCGATCACCGGCGCCCGCTACCGTCCGCTGGCCCGCATCCGCACCGCGCACCTCGGTGACGACACGGCGATCGTCGGCGCCGCGGCGCTGGCCGTCGACGCCGCGAAGGCTCCCGGAGCCGAAGTCGGTGTGACAGGCTGAAGGCGTGACGCCGAGGACCGCCAACCGCTTCGTGCGGTGCACCACCTGCGGCCGGCTGCACTGGGGCGCGTTCGGCGCGGCCGGGCTCCTGCTTTCGGATCCCGCGCGCGGCGTGCTGCTGCAACGACGGGCCTGGTGGGTGCACAACGGCGGCACCTGGGCCCTGCCCGGCGGCGCGCTGGAAGTGGGCGAGACCGTGCGCGACGCGGCCGCCCGCGAGGCGTGGGAAGAGGCGGACGTGGCGAAGTCGGACTTCCGCGCGTTGTCGGCTTCGGTGCTGGACCACGAAGTCTGGCGCTACACCACAGTGCTCGGCGTCGCCCACAGCTCGCTCGACGCGCGCGTGGCGAACCAGGAGAGCGCGGAGGTCCGCTGGGTCGAGCCCGACGCCGTCGCGGATTTGCCGCTGCACAGGGATTTCGCCGGGTCTTGGCCACTGCTGCGCGCACAGATCGGCCGGGAGCTGGTGCTGGTGGTGGACGGCGCGAACGTGGTCGGCTCGCGCCCGGACGGCTGGTGGCGTGACCGCCGCGGCGCGGCCGAGCGGCTGCGCGACCGGCTGGTGAAACCGGCCGAGTCGGGGATCCCGGACGCGGTCGCGGGGATCGGCGCCGGGCCGGAGTGGACGTGGTGGCCGCGGGTGGTGCTCGTCGTCGAGGGGCAGGCCCGCGGCGTCGAGCCGGTGCCCGGCGTGCAGGTCGTCTCCGCCGAGACCGACGGCGACTCGAAGATCGTCGAGGTCACCGCGTCGGCCCGCACCCGCCCGGACGACCACGTGGTGGTGGTGACGGCCGATCGTGAGCTGCGCGGCCGCGTCACGGACCTCGGCGCTTCGGTGATGGGGCCGGGCACGCTGCTGCGCCACCTCGACGGCTGAAGGCTCCGGTAAGGCCTCCTTAACCGCGTTCTACGCCGGTAAGGAGGCCTTAACCGCGTCCTACGCGGGCAAGGAGTCCTTGACGGACTTGCCCGGCTCAGCGGGCGATGCCGTCCCGCATCTCGGCGACCAGCGACGCGACCACTGCCTTGAGCGAGCCGTTGTACTGCTTCGCCACCGCCCGTTGCCGCAGGTAGCTCGGGCCGCAGGCCAGGATCGTCTCGACGTCGCGCAGTTCGGCCGCGCAGTCGAGGCGGCGGGCCACCGGCTCCAGGCGGTCCAGCAGGTCGGCGATGTCGTCGGTGACCAGGCGCTCGCGGCCGGCGGCGTCGAGGATGACGATCGCGTCGATGCCGTAGCGGGCGGCGCGCCACTTGTTCTCCTGGACGTGCCACGGCGGCAGCGTCGGCAGCCGCTCGCCGTTGTCCAGGCGGGTGCTGAAGTCCTCCACCAGGCACTGCGTCAGCGCCGAGATGGCGCCGACCTCCTCCAGTGTCGGCAGGCCGTCGCAGACGCGCATTTCGATCGTGCCGAAGTGCGGCGCCGGGCGGATGTCCCAGCGGATCTCGGAGAAGTGGTCGATCACGCCGGTGGTGAACATGTCGGCCACGTACCGCTCCAGCTCGCTCCATTCGGCGAACTGGAACGGCAGCCCGGCCGTCGGCAGCTGCTGGAACATCAGCGCCCGGTTGGACGCGTACCCGGTGTCCTCCGCGCCCCAGTACGGCGAGGACGCCGAGAGCGCCTGCAGGTGCGGCGCGTAGTTCAGCATCGCGTCGAGCACGGGCAGCGCCTTGTCGCGGTGGTCGAGGCCGACGTGCACGTGGACGCCGTAGATCAGCATCTGCCGGCCCCACCACTGGGTGCGGTCGATCAGCTTGGCGTACCGCTCCTTGTCGGTGACTTTCTGCTGGTACCAGTTGGAGAACGGGTGCGTGCCGGCGGAGAACAGCTCCACGCCCAGCGGGTCGGTCACCTTGTGCACCACGTCGAGCGATTCGGTGAGGTCGGCCTTCAGCTCGGCGACCGTGGTGCAGACGCCGGAGATCACCTCGATGGTGTTGAGCAGCAGCTCCTGTTTGATCTTCGGGTGCTCGGCGGCGCCGTCCGGGCGCACCTGGTCGAGGATCCGCTCGGCGACCGAGGACAGCTCGCCGCTGCGCCGGTCCACCAGCGCCAGTTCCCACTCCGCGCCGATGGTCGAACGGCGTGAAGGGGTGAAGTCGATCCGCATGCCCGCCCGGTCAGACCTGGGCGCCGTTGTGCGGGTCCGCGCCGGGCGGCGGGCCCTGGCGCACGCGCAGCAGCAGGAGCGCGATCGCGGTGGCGAGCGCGAGGATGCCCAGCGGCATGGACAGCGAGGGACTGACGCCGATCAGGTTCGGCACGATCAGCAGCAGCAGCCCCACCACGAAGAACAGCAGGACCACGAACGCGCCCTTGCGCGGGCGGGGCAGGGGCGGCGGCTCCGGCGGGACGAAGTGCTCGTCGTCCTCGGCCGGGTCGTCGGAGAACATGGTGGCGTCCCACGTCGTGCCGCCGCCGCGCCAGCCTTCGCTCGGCTCGGCGGGCTTCTCCTGCTTCGCGGGCGGCGTGCTGGGCGGGCTGGTGTCCGAGGGCCGATCGGCCGCCGTGTCCTCGGCGACCTCCAGCGCGTCCTCGGCGAACACGCCCACCCCCTCCGCGCGCAGGTCCGCCACGATCTCGGCGAACGTCGCGTCGACGTCCTCAGGCCCGTCCGTGCCTTTCCCCCTGCTCATCAGGCACCTACCTGTCCCGCCCGCGTCGCCCGGGCGAAGTCGACACTGCTGCTGAAGATCAGTTCCGCGTCGTTGTCCTGGGTCGCGACGTGAAAACTGTGCTCCAGCACCACTTCGGTGACGTCCGTGCTGGAGATCCCGGCCAGCACGAGCCGTGAGTTCTCGGGCTCGACGACGTGGTCGACCCGCGAGTGCAGCAGCAGCACCGGCTGCGTGACCTTGCCGAGGTCGGCGCGCACCAAGCGCCACAGCTGCGCCAAGCTGGCGGCGGCGCGCACCGGGGTGCGCGGGTAGGCCAGCTCCGTCTCGCCGGGCTTGGCGATGTCGTTCGCGATCGCGGGCACCGAGGGGACGACGTGCGCCAGCAGCGGCAGCAGCTCCGTGTCCCACTTCAGCCGGGTCACCGACGGGTTGACCAGCACCAGGCCGGCGATCCGGTCGCCGAACTCCTCGGCCAGCCGCAGCGTGAGCGTGCCGCCCATGGACAGGCCGCCGACGTACACCGTCTCGCAGGTGGACAGCAGCGCGAGCAGCTCTTCGCGGACGGCGCCGTACCAGTCTTGCCAGGTCGTGCGGTTCAGGTCCTGCCAGCGGGTGCCGTGGCCGGGCAGCAGCGGGCAGCGGACCGCGTACCCGGCTTCGGCCAGGTGGTCGCCCCAGGCCCGCAGCCCCGCCGGCGTGCCGGTGAAGCCGTGGCAGAGCAGGAACCCGGCCCCGGACGAACCGGTGTGGGCGAACGGTTCCGCGCCGGCGAGCACGCCCATGACGAACGCCTTCCGATCGAAGCGGTGTAGGTCTTCCATGCTCTCACGCTCGCGCGGTGTTGTGGGGCCCCGGCCGGTGCCCGTGCTCACCCGCCTGCGCTGTGAGATCGGTCGCTGCCGGGCAGTAGCCCCCGGTCTCGCATTGTGCGCGGACCGCCGGGTTTCGTAGTCTTGACGACTGAGAACTCGGACGTCGGGCCACGGGAAGGACAAGAGCGCGGTGGTGTACTGGCTCATGAAGTTCGTGTTCATCGGTCCGCTGCTCAAGACGCTGTGGCCGACCAAGGTCGTCGGCGCGGAGAACATCCCCGAGACCGGCGGCGTGATCCTGGCCGGCAACCACCTCGCGGTGGCCGACTCGTTTTTCATGCCGCTGCGGGTCAAGCGCAAGGTCACCTTCCCGGCCAAGTCCGAGTACTTCACCGAGCCGGGCCTGAAGGGCCTGCTCAAGAAGTGGTTCTTCACCGGCGTCGGGCAGATCCCGATCGACCGCTCCAGCGGCAACGCGGCGCAGGCCGCCCTCGACACCGCCACCCGCCTGGTCCGCGAGGGCCACCTGCTCGGCATCTACCCCGAGGGCACGCGCTCGCCCGACGGCCGGCTGTACAAGGGCAAGACCGGCGTCGCCCGGATCGCGCTGGAGTCCCGCGGCCTGGTGGTGCCGGTGGCCATGGTCGGCACCGACAAGGTCAACCCGATCGGCTCCAAGATGTGGTGGCCGCGCCGGCTGGAGATCCGCTTCGGCACGCCGCTGGACTTCTCGCGGTACGACGGCCTCTCCGGCGACCGCTTCATCGAGCGGTCGATCACCGACGAGATCATGTACGCGCTGATGGAGCTGTCCGGCCAGGAGTACGTGGACATCTACGCGGCGAAGGCCAAGGAGCTGATCGCCGCCGAGGCCGCGGGCGTCAAGGCGAAGGTGCCGGAGCAGCCCACGGGCCGTGCCGCCGACCGGGTGCCCGAGACCAAGGCGGGCTAGCGGCGCTCCGAAGCGACGCTGATACGTTTTCGCGATGCGTTTTTTCTACGACACCGAGTTCATCGAGGACGGCGTGACGATCGACCTGGTGTCGATCGGTGTCGTTGACGAGCGCGGCCGCGAGTTCTACGCCGTGTCGACCGATTTCGACCCGGGCAAGGCCGGCCCCTGGGTGCGGGACAACGTGCTGCCGAAGCTGCCCTCGCCGGCCGACCCCGCGTGGCGCAGCCGCGAGAAGATCCGCACCGACCTGCTGGAGTTCCTCGGCAAGCCGCCGGGCGGCATCGAGCTGTGGGCCTGGTTCGCGGCCTACGACCACGTCGCGCTGGCCCAGCTGTGGGGCCCGATGCCCGCGTTGCCGCGCCAGCTGCCGCGCTTCACGCGTGACCTGCGCCAGCGCTGGGAGGACGCGGGCAAGCCCAAGCTGCCCGCCGCCCCGACCGACCAGCACGACGCGCTGGCCGACGCCCGGCACAATTACCAGCGCTGGGACGTCATCGAATCGGCCTTCCGCCGCCGCTGACACCGGGGCTTGCCGTGATGGGGGAGCGCGGTGCGTCGTCTGCTTGCTGTTTTCGTGGGGCTGGTGCTTGTCGCGGGACTGGCCGCGTCGGCACCGAGCCCGACTTCGCCGCGGGACTACCTGATCTACGCGCTCAGCCTGCTGCGGGCCCGCTCGATCGACCGGGATTCCCTCGACTGGCCTGAGGTGGAAGCCGGCGCGTTGCACCTGGCGGCGAGCGCGTCCGACCGGGCGGGCACCTACCCGGCGATCCAGAGCGTGATCCGGCAGCTGGGCAACCCGCACACCAGCCTGCTCACCCCCGCGCAGGCCGTGCCCCCGCTGCCGCAGACCATCGAGGTGCCGTCCAACTGGACCTCCGGTGACGTGGCCGTGCTGACCATCCCCGCGTTCACGTTCGACCCGGACGGCGAACGCCGTTACGTCGCCGCCGGGCAGACCGCGGTCGCGAACGCCGATTCGGGCCGTCCGTGCGGCTGGATCGTCGACCTGCGCGGCAACATCGGCGGGGCGATGGCCCCGATGCTCACGGTCCTGGCGCCGCTGCTGGACGAGGGCCTGCTGGGCTCGTTCGAGGGCCCCGACGGCACGAGCACCTGGACCCTGCACGCCGGTCAGGTCCTGCTCGACGGCCGGCCGCAGGCCGCGGAGGTCAACCCGCTGCGCCTGGCCCGCCCGCAACCGCCGGTCGCCGTGCTCACCGACGGCCAGACGGCCAGCTCGGAGAAGCGACACTCGTGGCGTTCCGCGGTCTCTCCCGCACTGCCAGCTTCGGTCAAGCCACTGCTGGTTTCGCCACCGGCAACGAGGCCTACCGGCTCAGCGACGGCGCCGTCCTGCGGGTCACGTCCTCGCGCGACGTCGACCGGGCCGGCCGCGTTTACGACAACATCCCGATCCAGCCGGACCACCCGCTGCCCGCGGCCGCGACCACCGATCAGGAGGTCGCGGCCGCGACGGCCTGGCTGCACACCCAGCCCGGGTGCGCCCGCCACTGAGTCAACGGCGCGCGCGAACGGCCGCCGCGAGCGTGTCGAGCAGGCCGGTGGTCGTGTCCCAGTCGAGGCAGGCGTCGGTGATCGACTGGCCGTAGGTGAGCTCGGAAGCCCGGCCCAGTACCAATTCCTGGCGTCCGGCGGTCAGGAAGCTCTCCATCATCAGCCCGACGATCCCGCGCTCGCCCGCGGCGATCCGCGCGGCCAGCTCGGTCACCACCTCGCCCTGGCGGACGTGGTCCTTGCGGCTGTTGCCGTGGCTGGCGTCGATGATCACGCGCTCCGGCAGGCCCGACTTCTTCAGCCGCCCCAACGTCTCCGTCACCGAGGCGGGGTCGTAGTTGGGGCCGGCCGAGCTGCCGCGCAGGATCACGTGGCAGTCGGGGTTGCCGGAGGTGGTCAGCAGCGCCGCCAGGCCGTCGACGTTGATGCCGGGGAACACGTGCGACGCCGCGGCCGCGCGGGTGGCGTCGACCGCCACCTGGATGTCGCCCTCGGTCGAGTTCTTGATCCCCACCGGCATCGACAGCGCGCTGCACAGCTGCCGGTGCACCTGGCTCGCCGCCGTGCGCGCGCCGATCGAGCCCCAGGTGACGATGTCGGCGATGAACTGCGGCGTGATCGGGTCCAGGAACTCGCACCCCACCGGCAGGCCGAGCGCCGACACGTCGAGCAGCAGCTTGCGGGCCAGCCGAAGGCCCTTGTTCACGGCGAAGGTGCCGTCGAGGTCCGGGTCGTTGATCAGGCCCTTCCAGCCCAGCGTGGTGCGCGGCTTCTCGAAGTACACGCGCATCACGATGTGCAGGTCGCCGCGCAGCTCCTCGGCCTTGGCGGCCAGCTTGCGGGCGTAGTCGAGCGCGGCTTCGGGGTCGTGCACCGAGCACGGGCCGACGACGACGGCGAGCCGGTCGTCGCGCCCGTCGAGGATGTCGACAGTCTCACTGCGGCCGGTTTGCACGACCTTGGCCACGGCGGCGTCCACGGGATGGTCCTCGCGGAGCAGGGCGGGGGAGATCAGCGGGCTGATCGCGGTGGTGCGCTGGTTGTCCAGCGAACCCGCGTCGGCGGGCCCGGCACTCAGCTGGGGGGTGATCACGGCGGGTGGTTCCTTCCTGGAGGACACCGACCCGCGGGCAACTCGCCGAGCCGGTGGAAATCCGGCTCGGGCGGTGGTGGTCAGCGCAGGTTCACGCCGCCGTGCCCACCCGGGGCCGGCTTCGTAAACCAGAAATAGCGCTGCACGAGGCCAAGGTAGCACAAGCGTGACGGTGTACCGATTCGCCAGGTGGTACGGGCTGCACCGATCCAGAGGAAAGCCGCTACCCTGGCGGCGAAATGTGACTGCAATCTCCACGTGACGAAAAGACGGAGGCTCGAGATGCGTGTCGGTGTGCTGACGGGTGGCGGGGACTGCCCGGGCCTGAACGCGGTGATCCGCGCGGTGGTCCGCAAGGGCATCGAGGTGCACGGCTGGGAGCTCGTCGGCTTCCGCAACGGGTGGCAGGGGCCGCTCACCGGCGACAGCAGGCCGCTCGGCCTCGACGACGTCGAAGACATCCTCACCCGCGGCGGCACGATCCTGCGCTCCTCGCGGACGAACCCGTACAAGGTCGACGGCGGGGTCGAGAAGATCAAGTCCGTGCTGGCCGAGCAGCAGGTCGACGCGCTGATCGCGATCGGCGGCGAGGACACCCTCGGCGTCGCGAAGCGGCTGACCGACGACGGCGTCGGCGTGGTCGGCGTGCCCAAGACGATCGACAACGACCTGGGCGCCACCGACTACACGTTCGGCTTCGACACCGCGGTGTCCATCGCGACCGAGGCGATCGACCGGCTGCACACCACCGCGGAGTCGCACCACCGCGCGCTGGTCATCGAGGTCATGGGCCGGCACGCCGGCTGGATCGCGCTGCACTCCGGCGTGGCCGGCGGCGCGAGCGTGATCCTCATGCCGGAGCGCGAGTTCTCCGTCGACCAGGTCGTGGAGTGGGTCGAGCGCCGGTTCGAGCGCGAGTACGCGCCGATCATCGTGGTGGCCGAGGGCGCGCTGCCCGAGGGCGGCCAGGAGAAGCTGCTGACCGGCGAGAAGGACTCCTTCGGGCACGTCCGCCTCGGCGGCATCGGCAACTGGCTCGCCGACGAGATCGCCCACCGCACCGGCAAGGAGTCCCGCGCCGTGGTGCTCGGGCACGTGCAGCGCGGCGGCACGCCGACCGCGTACGACCGCGTGCTCGCCACGCGCTTCGGCCTGCACGCGGTGGACGCGGTGGCCGACGGCGACTTCGGCGTGATGGTGGCGCTGAAGGGCACCGACATCGTCCGCGTGAAGCTGTCGGAGGCGACCGCCGAGCTCAAGACCGTGCCGCTGGAGCGGTACGAAGAGGCCGAGGTCTTCTTCGGCTGAGTCTTTCCCGCGCCGGGTGGGACCAGCCCCACCCGGCGTACGGGGGCGCGCGGGATTCCGGGCGCCCCGGGTGATCATTACCTTCGCTGCCATGCGGATTCTCTTGGCGGGCTTGGCCCTGTTCTCCCTGGCGGCGGTCCCCGGCCCCACAGTGCCCACTGTGTCCACTGTGTCCACTGTGGACGGGATCTGGCAGGCCGATGGCTACGGCCAGTTCGTGGCGGTCTCAGGCGGCCGGCTGACCACGTACGACGTCACTTCGGTCAGCTGCCTGCCGGGCTCGCTCACCGGCACCGGCGACGGCACGACGTTCACCACGAGCGAGGGCACCGTCGCCACGATCCGCCAGGACAAGCTGAGCTTCGACGGCGACCTGGGCGTGCGCTCGCTGCGCCGCCTGCCGGGCGGGCTGCCCCGCGCCTGCCAGGCGGCGCCGGACCGGAGCGCACTGTCCACTTTCGACGTCTTCTGGCACACCTATGCCGAGAACTACCCGTTCTTCGCGGCGAAGGGCGTCGACTGGCGGGCCGAGGGCCAGGCCGCGCGAGCCGAGGTGGCCGCGCACCCGGAACGGCTGTACGACGTCCTCTGCGGACTGATCACCCCGCTGCACGACGCGCACGTCGGCCTGCTGACGCCGGACAAGCGCTGCACGTCGCCGCGGCCCGGCACGCCGGACCCGTCGATCATCCCGCGGGCCGTCGCTGTGACGGACGCCGCGCTCAGCGCCCCGGTACAGCGCTGGGCGGACGGGGCGATCTCGTACGCCGACCTGCCGGGTGGCCTCGGCTACCTGCGGATCACCGGATTCCAGGGCTACACGGACACTTTCGCCGGTGATCGCGAGGTCCTGGACCACGCGCTCGACGCGATCTTCACCGCTTCACGCGTGGGCTCGCTGCGCGGGCTGGTGCTCGACTTGCGGGTGAACGGCGGAGGCGCCGACCCGCTCGGCCTCGCCGTCGCGGCCAGGCTGACCGACGCGCCGCACTTCGCCTACGCCAAGCGCACGCGCAACGACCCGGCCGACCCGTCGCGGTTCACCGCACCGCAGCCGTTCACCGTGCGCCCGGCCGCCGGACCGCGCTACACCGGCCCGCTCGCCGTGCTGGTGGGGAACCTCGACGTGTCGGCGGGGGAGACGTTCACGCAGGCGCTGCTCAACCGCACCCCGCGGCAGGTGCTGATCGGCGAGAACACCCAGGGCGTCTACTCCGACACGATGGACCGGACGCTGCCCGAACCGGGCTGGACCGCCGTCGTGCCCAACGAGGAGTACCTCGACCCGCGCGGGCGCACGTACGACGGCACGGGCATCAGCCCCGACGTCCGCACGCCGGTCTTCACCCCCGTCGAGTTGGCGGCCGGCCGCGACACCGCGCTGGCCACGGCACGCCGTCTGCTGGGCGGCCGCTGACTCTAGGACGCCGGCGCCTGCCACGGCGGCCGGACCCAGTCCCAGTGCGGCACCGGCTCGTCCGTGGCCGGCCCGGCGCCGGGCGCCGAGAACAGCACGGCCAGCCGGCTGCCCCACTCCAGGTAGCCGGCGAACGAGGCGCGGAACTCCGGGTCGGCGGGCAGCCCGGCCTCGTCGGCGGCGTCGAGCAGGAGCGACACCCAGCGTCGCCGCTGCTCCTCGGTGATCCCGCGGCCGAGGTGCCGGCCGATCATGTGCGGGTGCCCGCCGTGGTGCGCGGTGTATTCCGCCGGCCCGCCGAGCACCTCGCCGAGCCAGGTCGCGACGTGCTCGGCGTGGTGCGCGTCCATGGCGCGGAAAACCGGCTCCAGCAACGGGTCCTGGAGCACGTGGCCGTAGAAGACCTCGGTCAGGCGGGTGAGCGCCGGGCCGCCGCCGGCCCACTCGTACAGGGTGGGCGGACGGGCGCCGCCCAGGCCCGTGACGGCCGTCGGCTCGTAGTGGCGCATCTCTTCGAGGTCCCCGACGTAATCGCGGATCGCCGCGAAGAACGCCGGGAAGTGCGGGCCGGTGCGGAAGCCCTTGAGGTGGTCGTCGGCCGAAGTCCACCGGATCGCCAGGACGTAGCGCGTAGGGTCTTCGGCGCAGCGGCTGAGGTCGTAGCCGAGGCATTGGGGTGCCTTCGCGAGCGAGACGGCGGCCTCGGCGTACGCGGCTTCGAACGCCGTCGTCCGATCGGCCGGAATGGTGTAGCGCAGGTATTCCACGATCATGCGGTCAGCAGACCGCACCCGGCGCGGCCGGGCAACCACGTACTTTCCGGTGCGTAGCTTCAGGAGGCCGTGATGACGGGCAGGCGTTACTGGTGCCCGGTCGAGCTCGCCGTCGACGTGATCGGCGGCCGGTGGAAGCCGGTGATCCTGGCGCACCTCAAGGAGGGCGTGCACCGCTACGGCGAGCTGCGCCGCCGCATGCCGGGCATCAGCGAGAAGATGCTCACCCAGCAGCTGCGCGAGCTGACCGCCGACGGGCTCGTCCGCCGCGACAGCCTCGACGGCCGGGTGCCGCACGTCGAGTACCGGCTCACCGAGGAGGGCGAGGCGCTCGGCCCGGCGCTCACCGCGCTCTACGCCTGGGGCGAACGCCGGGCCGCGGCCACCGGGGTCACCTTCGAGACACCGGCCTGACCGCTAGGCCACCTTCAGGGACATAGCTGCCTTGAAGGTGGCGCGGCGACGGGTGGGTCACTCCGGGCGGGTCGCGGCGGGGTCCGTCGCGTCCAGGTGCCGCTCCAGCGCGTCGAGCCGGTCGGACCAGAACCGGCGGTACGGCGCGAGCCAGGCATCGACCTCGGCCAGCGGCTCGGCGCGGAGCTGGTAGCAGCGGCGCTGGGCCGCGACCCGCACCGTGACCAGGCCCGCCTCCCGCAGCACGCGCAGGTGCTTGGACACGGCGGGCTGGCTCAGCGCCAGCTCGTCGACCAGCTCGCCGACGGACCGCTCGCCGTCGCGGAGCAGGTCGAGGATCGAGCGGCGGCGGGGCTCGGCGAGGACGTCGAAAGTCTGCATCACACCAGGGAATGTGCCGCGCCGCGTTCATGCCTGTCAAGGAATGTTCGAATTGCCCGGTGTTGTATCTGGACTAGACCATTGACCTAATGGTCTAGTCCACTTTACGGTGTGACGGTCCCCACCTCGTCCCGTCACCTGGTGTGACTCCCCGAAGGGAGCCCGGCATGGTAGGTCCGCGCAAGAGGAGCTTCTTGTCCCTGATCGGCACGGTGAGCGCCGCGCTCGTCGGCCTCGCCCTCGCCGCCACGGCAGCGCCCGCTGCCCCGGCCTCGGACAGAGAGGCCGCGCCGGCGAGCGCGCAGGCGTCCGTCGGCAAGGTCGTCGGTTACTTCACCGAATGGGGTGTCTACGACCGGAACTACCACGTCAAGAACGTCGAGACCTCCGGCTCGGCGGCGAAGCTGACGCACATCAACTACGCGTTCGGCAACGTGACCAACGGCGGCTGCGCGATCGGCGACGCGTACGCCGACTACCAGAAGACCTACGACGCCGCGGGCAGCGTCGACGGCGTCGCCGACACCTGGGACCAGCCGCTGGCCGGCAGCTTCAACCAGCTGAAGAAGCTCAAGGCCAAGCACCCCGGCCTGAAGGTGCTCTGGTCGTTCGGCGGCTGGACCTGGTCCGGCGGCTTCGGTCAGGCCGCGCAGAACCCGGCCGCGTTCGCCGACTCCTGCTACAACCTGGTCAACGACCCGCGCTGGGCCGGCGTGTTCGACGGCATCGACCTCGACTGGGAGTACCCGAACGCCTGCGGCCTGAGCTGTGACACCAGCGGCGCGGCGGCGTTCAAGAACGTGATGGCGGCGATGCGGGCCAAGTTCGGCTCCTCGAAGCTGGTGACCGCGGCCATCACCGCCGACGGCACGAACGGCGGCAAGATCGACGCCGCCGACTACGCGGGCGCGGCCCAGTACGTCAACTGGTACAACGTGATGACCTACGACTACTTCGGCGCCTTCAACGCGCAGGGCCCGACCGCCCCGCACTCGCCGCTGACCTCCTACAACGGGATCCCGACCGCAGGCTTCTACGCCGACGCGGCCATCCAGAAGCTCAAGAGCAAGGGTGTGCCGGCGTCGAAACTGCTGCTGGGCATCGGGTTCTACGGCCGCGGCTGGACCGGTGTCACACAGGCCACCCCGGGCGGCACCGCCACCGGCCCCGCGGCGGCCAAGTACGAGCCGGGCATCGAGGACTACAAGATCCTCAAGTCCAGCTGCCCGTCCACCGGCACGATCGCGGGCACCGCGTACGCCAAGTGCGGTTCGAACTGGTGGAGCTACGACACCCCGGGCACGATCGCGGGCAAGGTCAGCTACGCCAAGACCCAGGGCCTCGGCGGCGCGATGGTCTGGGAGCTCTCGGGCGACACCACCAACGGCGAGCTGGTCACGGCCGTCGCCAAGTGAAGGCACCAGTGGAATGACTCCCCGGTGTGGCCGGCCGCGCACGAGCGCGCCGGCCGCACTGGGCCCCACGGAACCGAGCCCGCCGGAACCCCTCCGGCGGGCTCGTCCGGTGTCCGGAAGCAGAACTGTCGGTGTCCCGGATTATCGTGCGGGACGTGAAGTTCACGGGATTCGGGGAGTACGCCGTCGATTTCTACGACGGGCTGGAGGCCGACAACTCCAAGTCCTACTGGGACCAGAACGTGGCGGTGTACCAAGGCGACGTGCGGGCGCCGATGGAGGCGCTGCTCAAGGAGCTTTCGCCCGAGTTCGGCCAGGGCTTCGGCGAGGGCAAGGTGTTCCGGCCGTACCGCGACGTGCGGTTCGCCAAGGACAAGACGCCGTACAAGACGCACTGCGGCGGGGTGATCGAGGCCGGCCGCGGCGGCGGCGCGTACTACGTGGAGCTGGGCCCGGCCGGGCTGCGCGTCGGTGGCGGCTGCTTCCACCTGGCGTCGGATCAGCTGGCGCGGTTCCGCACGGCGGTCGACACCGAGCTGCACGGCCCGGTGCTGGAGAAGATCCTGGCCACGCTCCGGCGCGGCGGCTGGGAGATCAACGGCGACCGGCTCAAATCACGCCCGCGCGGCTTCGCCGAGGACCACCCCCGCATCGACCTGCTCCGGTACCGCTCGGTCTACGCCGCGCGCACCTGGGAGCCCGCCGACTTCCTGCACGAGCGCGAGGCGCTGGAGCGCGTCCGCAAGTCGTGGCGGCAGCTGCGGGCGTTCAACGAGTGGGCCCGCGACCACGTCGGGCCGAGCGAGCAGCCCCGGCGCTGACCCCGCCCCGTTCGGAGGAATCCCAGTACGCGCGTACCGGAAAATCGCTGGTCATCGGGCTGCCGGGCCGGCGGATCCGGCTCTGACCAGGGCGAAGGCGAAGGTCGCGGCCGCGGTGAGCCGAACCACCGTCCGGCCGACGGTGGTGAGCGACCCGTCAGGTTTCTGAACAGTTCCTCTGAACTTTCGGTATCGGTACAGACGTGGGCGGGACGAAGGACTACTCTCAACGAACGTGAGCCGACGCGCGAAGATCGTTTGTACCCTGGGCCCTGCCACCTCCACGCCGGAGAAGATGCAGGCACTCGTAGACGCCGGAATGGACGTCGCGAGGATGAACTTCAGCCACGGAAGCCACAGCGACCACAAGCAGGTCTACGACCTGGTCCGGTCCGCCGCGGCCCAGAGCGGCCGCCCGGTCGGCATCCTCGCCGACCTGCAGGGCCCGAAGATCCGGCTCGGCACGTTCGCGAGCGGCTCGGTCGAGTGGCACACCGGCGACATCGTCCGGATCACCGTCGAGGACGTCGCCGGCACCCATGACCGGGTCTCCACCACCTACAAGGGACTGGCCAAGGACGCCAAGCCGGGTGACCGCCTGCTCGTCGACGACGGCAAGGTCGGCCTCGTGGTCAAGGGCGTGGAGGGCCCGGACGTGGTGTGCGAGGTGACCGAGGGCGGTCCCGTCAGCAACAACAAGGGCGTTTCGCTGCCCGGCATGGACGTCTCGGTCCCAGCTATGTCCGAAAAGGACATCGAGGACCTGGAGTTCGCGCTGCAGCTGGGCGTGGACTTCGTCGCGCTGTCCTTCGTGCGCTCGCCGGCCGACATCGACCTGGTCCACCAGGTGATGGACCGCAGCGGCAAGGGCCGGCTGCCGGTCGTGGCCAAGATCGAGAAGCCCGAGGCGGTCTACAACCTCGAGGCGATCGTGCTGGCCTTCGACGCGGTGATGGTCGCCCGCGGCGACCTCGGCGTCGAGCTGCCGCTGGAGCAGGTCCCGCTGGTGCAGAAGCGCGCCATCCAGATCTGCCGCGAGAACGCGAAGCCGGTCATCGTCGCGACGCAGATGCTCGAGTCGATGATCAACAACTCCCGCCCGACCCGCGCCGAGGCCTCCGACGTCGCGAACGCGGTGCTCGACGGCACCGACGCGGTGATGCTGTCCGGTGAGACCAGCGTCGGGCGCTACCCGATCGAGACGGTGCAGACGATGGGCCGGATCGTCGAGGCGGTCGAGACCGACTCGCCGGTCGTGCCGCCGCTGACGCACGTCCCGCGCACCAAGCGCGGCGTGATCTCCTACGCCGCCCGCGACATCGGCGAGCGGCTGAACGCCAAGGCGCTGGTGGCCTTCACCCAGTCCGGCGACACGGTCCGCCGCCTGGCCCGGCTGCACACCCGGCTGCCGCTGCTGGCGTTCACGCCGGAGGAGTGCGTGCGCAGCCAGCTGTCGATGACCTGGGGCACGAACACCCAGATCGTGCCGCGGGTGGACTCCACCGACCAGATGATCCAGCAGGTCGACCACAAGATGCTGGAGATGGGCAAGTACCAGCGCGGCGACCTGGTGGTCATCGTGGCCGGCTCCCCGCCCGGGACCGTGGGCTCGACCAACCTGATCCACGTGCACCGCCTCGGTGAAGACGACCACGCGTAAGGGGCGCCCGCCGGGCCCGCCGTCTAGGGTTCGGGCATGACTGAGATGGCCAGGAAGGCCGCCACCGGGCTGGACGAAGATCCTGGTGGCGGCGGGCAGCCGGTGCTCGACCGGCTGGTCGCCTTGCTCGACCTGGAGAAGCTCGAGGAGAACTACTACCGCGGCGTCTCGCCCGTGCACTCGCCGGTCCGCGTGTTCGGCGGCCAGGTGGCGGGGCAGGCGCTGGTCGCGGCCGGGCGCACGGTGCCCGAGGACCGCCGCGTGCACTCGCTGCACGCGTACTTCATCCGCGGCGGCGACCCGAGCGTGCCGATCGTCTACGAGGTCGACCGCATCCGCGACGGCCGCTCGTTCACCACCCGGCGGGTGGTCGCCGTCCAGCACGGCAAGGCGATCTTCTCGCTGTCCGCCTCGTTCCAGAAGGACGAGGGCGGCATCGAGCACGCCGACGCCATGCCGGACGTGGTGGGCCCGGAGACGCTGCCGACGTTCCCCGAGCGCGTCGAGGGCCTCGGGTTCGCCAAGCACCCGCGCCCGATCGACGTCCGCTACGTCAACGAGCCGCCGTGGATCACCCGCGAGACGGGCGAGCGGCCGGCCGCCAACCGCGTCTGGATGCGGGCCGACGGCAAGCTGCCGGACGATCAGCTGCTGCACGTCTGCGTGCTCGCTTACGCCTCCGACATGACGCTGCTCGACTCGGTCCTCGCGCGCCACGGCGTGTACTGGGACGACCGGAACGTGCTGGGCGCGAGCCTCGACCACGCGCTGTGGTTCCACCGGCCCTTCCGCGCCGACGAGTGGCTGCTCTACGACTGCGTCTCGCCGAGCGCCTCGGGCGCCCGCGGGCTGGCCACCGGACGGTTCTTCGCGCAGGACGGCACCCTCGTCGCGACCGTGGTCCAGGAAGGACTGCTGCGCGTCCTCTGAGGGCTGCCGCGCGCTTGGTGATACCGAGAGTGTTCTTTGCGTCGGCCGACGTGGAATGAGCCACACTTCCGAGTGAGGAAAACGCGCAAAAAGCACCGGCTGAATGGTCTTCGGGGGGATGAAGGTGTCCGGGACCGGTCGGGGGACAGCCCCGGACACCTTCCGCCGGAAACGCCCGCGCACTCTGTTCGGCGCTTCCGGCTGGTCTTCGTCTACGCTGCTCAGGGACTCCGACCAGCCTCGGCCCGGTGATCGGACCGGCGTGGCGGGTGCGCGTCCTGCGTGCACGATGTCAGAGTACAAGCGCAATCTGCAAATTGCAGGCCGGAACCCTGCCCGAAGGTGGGGTATTCGGCAGTGTTAATACCTCACTGACTACGTGGTCGGCTGGTTAGATATGTGGTGCGGGCAAAGGCGCGCGCGACGGGGAAGACGGATCCGGAGGTGCTGTCGTGGCGAGAGGACAGGGACCCACCGTTCGCCGCCGGAGGCTCGCGAGCGAGCTGCGGCGGCTCCGCGAGGCGGCCGACCTCACCATCGACGAGGTGGGCGAGAAGCTCGAGTGCTCCGCTTCGAAGGTGAGCCGCATCGAGACCGGCCACGTCGGCGTCACCCCGCGTGACGCCCGGGACATGCTGGCGCTGTACGGGATCACCGGCGACGAGCAGGAGGCGCTCGTCCAGCTGGCCCGCGAAGCGCGCAAGCGCGGCTGGTGGCACGCCTACAACGAGGTGTTCACCGGCACCTTCGTCGGGCTCGAGGCCGACGCCAGCTCCCTGCGCGCGTTCCAGGCGCTGCTCGTGCCCGGGCTGCTGCAGACCGAGCGGTACGCGCACGCGGTGATCCGGGCGCTGCGGCCGGACGCGGAGGACGCCGAGATCCGGCGCCGCGTGGCCGCGCGGATGGCGCGCCAGGAACTGCTGAGCGACAGCCCGCCGGTGGAGTACTGGGCGGTGGTCGACGAGGCCGTGCTGCACCGCGTGGTGGACGGGCCCGAGGTGATGGCCGAGCAGCTCTACCGGATGGTCGCCGACGCCGAGAAGCCCAATGTCACCGTCCAGGTGGTGCCCTTCGGCGCCGGGGCCCACCCCGGCATGGAGGGCCCGTTCCTCATCATGGGCTTCCCCGAGCAGGCCGACCCGGACGTCGTCTACGTCGACGACAGCACCTCCAGCGGCCTGTACCTGGAGGAACCCCCAGACGTCCGGCGCTACGCGCTGATGTTCGACCATCTGCGCGCAGCCGCGCTGAAACCGGACGACTCGGTCGACTTGATCGCCGAGGCAGCCGGCCGGTTCGCCGAACAGGCGGCCCTGCCGGGGCGCACGACACACCACCTGGAACCGAGGAAAAAGTAAGGAAGTGGGGAAATGACTCCGGACGCAGGCCTTTCTGGGGCTCAGTGGCGCAAGAGCAGCTACAGCGGCGGCGGCAACGACTGCGTCGAAATCGCGTTCGTCGACGGCGGCGCCGCGGTGCGTGACTCCAAGGACCCTGAAGGGGGTGCCTTCCGCCTGCCCGCCTCGGGTTGGCAGGGGCTGCTGGCGGCAGTGCGCGCCGGCGGCCCGGCGCGCGGCTGAAAGGCCTTCGCAGAACGGTCCATCGACGACCCCTTACCCCCGCGACCTGGTCAGCGGTTCGGGTAAGGGGTCGTTTGACGTCCGGGTGTAGGTGATCACCCGATGCCCGCGTCCACCCCTCAGGACGACTCTGAGTGTTGCCACGGAAAGCACTGAAGGCATCTCGGAGACGGGAACGAAACGATGAGTGACCTGCACCTGGACGCGGTACGCGCCGAAGTCGCGTACCGGGTCGGCGAACTACAGAAGGCGCGAGGCAGCGGACGGCCGCGGCCGAGCCGCGCGGTGCGCTGGCTGCGCGCCTACCGGCTGACCAGCGTGGCCGTGCCGGCGCAGGAGCGCCGCGAGGCGGTCCGCACGGCGTCCGACGCCCGCTCCCGCTGAAACCGTTCGAAAGCACTGAGGGGACAAAGACCATGAGCAGTGACCTGTTGTACGACGCGATGCGCGCGGAAGCCGACTACCGGGCCGCCGAACTTCGCAAGGCCGGGCGGAGCGCTCGGCTGCGCCGCCCGGCCCCGCGCCAGGCGGTTCCGGGCCCCGCTGAGCCGCGGACGGCCGGCCGCGGCCGGGCCCGGTGAGACGGGCGTCATGACGCTGACGGCGAAAACCATGGCGAAACTGTCGGTGGGGTAGACCAGAATGCGTCTTGTGCCCCGCCTCGGCTCCGGAATCCCGTTGGTCGCCCGCACTCACGAGATGCGGCGGCTTCGCGCTGCCTTCGCCCGCGCCGAACGGCGCGAGGCGGGCGCCGTGCTGGTCTCGGGCGACGCGGGGGTCGGCAAGACCCGGCTGCTGACCGCGCTGGGCGAGCACGTCACCGCGGCCGGCGGGCTGGTGCTCACCGGCCGGTGCATCGACGTGCGCGACGGCGGCCTGCCGTACCTGCCGTTCGCCGAGGCGCTGGCGCCGCTCGGGTCTTCGGCCGATCCGCTGGTGGCCGCCGCCGTGCGGGCCCGGCCCGCGCTGGCCCGGCTGCTGCCGCAGAGCGGCGAGCCCGAGCCGGACCTGCCGGGGGAGCACGGCCAGGTGGCGGCCAACGAACGTGAGGCGATGCGCCGGCCGCGACCGGAACAGGACCTGGGTCAGCTGCAGTTGTTCGACGCAGTACTGGGGGTGCTGACCGAGGTCGCCGAGTCGCGGCCGGTGGTGATCCTGCTCGAGGACCTCCACTGGGCCGACTCCTCGACGCGGAACCTGCTGTCGTTCCTGCTCAGCCGGCTGCGCGCGCAGCGGCTGCTGGTGGTCGGCAGCTACCGCGAGGAGGACGTGCACCGGCGGCACCCGCTGCGCGGGCTGCTCTCGGAGCTGGTCCGGCTGGCCACGGTGGAGCAGGTCGCGCTCAGCCCGTTCGGGGCGGCCGAGGCGCGGGCGTTCGTCGAGGCACTGGCGGACGAGCCGCTGGCCGCGGACGTGGTGGCCGACATCGTCGCGCGGTCCGAGGGCAATCCGTTTTTCGCAGAGGAGCTGCTGGCGACCCGCGCGGACTGCCGCGACCTGCCGGCCGGGCTCGCAGAGGTGCTGCTCGCCCGGCTGGAGCGTTTCCCGGCCGAGACCCGCCGGGTGCTGCGGGTCGTCTCGGTGGCCAACGAGCCGGTGTCGCACGCGGCGCTGACGGCGGTTTCGGGCATCGGCGAGCTGGAGCTGGACGAGGTGCTGCGCGAAGCCGTGCAGCACCACGTGCTGGTGATCGAGCGCGGCAATTACGCGTTCCGCCACGCATTGCTGCAGGAGGCCGTGTACGGCGATTTGCTGCCGGGGGAGCGCACGCGCATGCATGCGGCGTACGCGGCGCGGATCATGACGGTGCAGCAGGGCCGCGGGCACGACGCGAAGCTGGCGTTCCACAGCCTCGAAAGCCGCGATCTGGTCACCGCGCTGCCCGCGCTGCTGCGCGCCATGGCCGAGGCGGAGAAGCTGGGCGCGCCCGGCGCCGCGCTGCGGCACGCCGAGCAGGCACTGTCCATTTGGGACGCGGTGCCGGTGGACGGCCGCCCCGAGGGCGTCGACGAGCTGAAGCTGCTGCACGAGGCGTCGTACTTCGCCGGCACGTCGGGCGAGCCGGAGCGGGCCGCGGCCTTCGCGCGTTCGGCCACCGAGGCGCTGAAGCCGGAGATGTCCTCGGACCGGGCGGCCAAGGTGTGGCGCCGGCTGGCCGAGGCGCTGCTCGCGCTGGAGGGCACGCTCGACGAGGCGCTGGTCGCCATGGACAAGGCCTGGGCGCTGGTCAAGGACAGCGAGCCCAGCGCCACCCGCGCGTGGGTGCTCGCCACCCGCGCCGGGTTCCAGCGGCTGGTCGACCGGCCGGACGAGGCGCTGGACAACGCGCTGACGGCGGTGGCCGACGCGCGCGCGGCCGGTGCCGTCGGCGCCGAGGCGTCCGCCCTGGTCACCCTCGGCACGCTGGCGGATTCGGCCGGCGACGCCGAGGAGGCGCGGGACCGTCTGCGTCAAGCCATCGCCAAGGCGCACAACGGCAAGGCGCTGAACGTCGAGCTTCGCGGGATGTACTTCCTCGCGTTGAGCTACGACGACCAGGCCGAGATGGCCGAAGCGCTGGCGCACGCGAAGCGCGGCGTCGAGCGGGCCGAGGAAAGCGGGCTCGGCTGGAGTTCGTACGGGCTGGAGTTGCGCGCGCGGCAGCTGTACCTGCGTTACTTGTCGGGCGACTGGCCGGCCGAGGACGCGGCCGGGCGCGCGGGCCGGGGTGTGTCGAGCGCGGTCGCGGCGCGGATCCTGGCCAACTGGGTGCTGTTCCTGGTGGCGCGCGGCCGGTTCGAGGACGCGGCGAAGCTGCTGCCCGGCCTGCGGCAGAACTGGTCGGCGGACATCCAGATCGCGTTGTCGGCGGGCGACGCGGCGATCGAGCTGGCCACCTGGCGCGGCGAGCACGAGGAAGCGGTGCGCGTCACCGAGGAACTGGTCGCCTGGCTGGAGAAGATGGAGCCGTCGCTGCTGGGCGGCATCCGGATCGCCGCGCTGGGGCTGGCTTCGGCGGTCGCGGGGGCGGCCGCCGCACGGGCCCGCGGTGACCAGGCGACGGCGGAGCGGATGACCGACGCCGGCCGACGGCTGCTGGAACACGGCCGCCGGTGCGCGAAAGAGGGCGCGCCGCGTTCGGGCACGCTTGGTCCGGAAGGCCGGGCATGGCTGGCCCGCGTGGAGGCCTGGGGGAGTGCCCTCGAAGGCCCGGCCGACCCGGATCTCTGGACGGCCGCGGCCGAAGCATTCGGCTACGGCGCGGTTTACGAGCAGGCGATCTGCCGTTGGCACCAGGCGGAAGCCCTGTTCGCGGCCGGAGACGCGGCGGCGGCCGTGGCCCCGCTGGAAGCCGCCCACGCGGTCGCCGATCGGCTGGGCGCGTTGCCGTTGCGCGACGCCGTCCGGGACCTCGCGCACCGCGCGCGGGTGGACCTCCCGGGCGTCACCCCGGCGTCACCGCATCCCGTGCCCCGGCCGATGGCCGACCCGCTGACCGACCGCGAGCGCGATGTGCTGGAGCGCGTGGCACTGGGCCGCACCAACCGCCAGGTCGGCGAGGAGCTGTACATCAGCGAGAAGACGGTGAGCGTGCACCTCTCGCGGGTGATGGCCAAGCTGGGCGCGGCCCGTCGCGCCGAGGCGGTCGCGATCGCTTACGACCGGGGGCTGCTCACCGTGCCTGCCGCTCCGGCGCCGAAGGACTGAAGCCGTTGTACTCCAACGGGTTCAGCGCCAGGGCAGGTGGCGCAGCAGCTTCATGCTCGAGGTCATCATCCGCGCCCACACCCCGCCCGGCACCCGGCGCGGCGGGCGCAGCGCCAGGCCGCGCTGCACGGCGATCGACTGGGCCTCGGTGTACTTCAGCAGGCCCTCGGCGCCGTTGCGGCGGCCGGCGCCGGACTCCTTCATGCCGCCCATCGGCACGCCGACGCTGCCGAACGTCGCGGCGTAGCCCTCGTTGACGTTCACCGTGCCGGCCTTCAGCCGGGCTGCGACCTCCCAGCCGGCGCGGCCATTGCGTGACCAGACGCTGGCGTTGAGCCCGAACGGCGTGTCGTTGGCGCGCTCGATGGCCTCGGTGACGTCGGTGTAGCCGTAGACCGAGACCACCGGCCCGAACGTCTCGTCCGCGAACGGCAGCATCCCGGCCGTGACGCCGGTGAGCACCGTCGGCTCGTAGAACAGCGGGCCGAGGTCCGGCCGCGCGCGGCCGCCGGTGAGCACCTCCGCGCCCTTGGCCCGGGCGTCCTCGACATGCGTGGAGACCGTCTTCAGCTGGCTTTCCGAGGTCAGCGAGCCCATCTGCGCGCTGTAGCCGAGGGCGCCGCCGAGCTTCAGCGCGGCCGTGCGGGCGACGAACGCGCGGGTGAACTCCTCGCGGACGCTCTCGTGCACGTAGATCCGCTCCACCGAGACACACAGCTGCCCGGCCGAGGAGAAACACGCGGTCACGGCGCCGGTCGCGGCCTTGGCCACGTCCGCGTCCGGCAGCACGATCATCGGGTTCTTGCCGCCCAGCTCCAGCGAATAGCTGGTGAGCCGCCGGGCGATCTGCCCGGCCAGGTCCTTGCCCGTCGGCGTGGAGCCGGTGAAGCAGAGGTAGTCGCATTCCTCGACCAGCGCGGGGCCGATGGCCGAGCCGCGCCCGAGCACCACCTGCCACAGCCCGGCCGGCAGGCCCGCCTCCTCGGCCAGCTCCTGCAGCCACAGCGCGGAAAGCGCGGTCTGGTTGTCCGGCTTCTGCACCACGGCGTTGCCGGCGGCGAGCGCGGGGAAGACGTCCATCGCGGTCAGCGCCAGCGGGTAGTTCCAGGGCGAGATGATCCCGACGACGCCCTTGGGGTGGTGCAGCTCGCCGGCCTTGGTCAGGCCCGGGATCACCCCCGCGCGGCGCCGCGGGGCGAGGATTTTGGCGCTGTGCTTGCCGTAGTAGGCCGCGACGAGCGCGGAGGCGCTGATCTCGTCGAACGCGTCGATGCGGGCCTTGCCGGCCTCCACCTGCACGAGATCGAGGGCTTCGGCCTGGCGGTCGAGGATCAGGTCGTGCAGCCGGACCAGGAAGCGCTGCCGGTCGGCGGCGGGGCGCGCGGCCCAGTCGCGCTGCGTCTCCCGCGCGGCGGCGAAGGCCGACCGCACCTCGGCGTCCGTGGCCTGGGGGAGTGTGGTGATCGGCAGCCCGGTGAACGGCGCCCGCATCCGGACCGGCGCGGAGTCCTCGCCGCCGGTCACGCGGGCGACGAGCTGGGCGGCGCGGTCCGCGGCAGGGGCGCCGGCGACTCCGCCGATGGTCGCGGGCAGGGCCGCGTCCGCCGCCGCGCCGCTGAGGTTCGCCGGTGTCGTGCTGGTCATGGCGTCTCCGTTCAGACCGGTGTTACCGACGAGTACACCATACCGCCGGTACGCCGGTTGTCCAGCCGGACGTGAATCTGATTCACGTATTGGGCTCGTCGGTGGTCCGGTGGCGGCCGGGACCCTCCTCCTGCGCTGGGAGTTGCTCAGGCAGCGGCATCGGTGCCGAAGACTGCGGCGGGAACGGCTGGGAGACGGGGCCGCCGTAAGCCGGGCCGTGGTACTGCGCCGAGACCGAGTTGCCGTACTCCGGCGCGCCCGGATAACCGAACGGCGGAGCGGCGGCGATCCCGGGCGTCCGCGGGCGGCGGCCGGAGAACAGCGCCAGCCCCAGCGTGATCAGCGCGACGACCCCGCCCGCCAGCAGCACCCAGAACCCGGTCCCGCTGGCGTAGTGGAGCGTCGTGCCGTTGGTCTCCTGGTTGTAGCTCAGCGTCGCGGACAGGTCCATGCCGAGCATCCACACCGCAGCCACCATGCCCGCGCCTCCGGCGACGAGGGTGATGCGGCCGGCGTTGCGAGCGCGCCCGAACACCAGCACCGCGCCGACGATCAGCACCACGGAGACGACGGTCAGCGGGATGCCGTAACGGGCGACGTGGCTGGTGTCGTAGAACGAGCGCTCGGCGGCCGTCGGCTCGATGCCGAACAGCCGCGTCCACCCGGTGACGGTCTGCGAGGCCTGGACCTTGCCGCCCGAGGACTCCTCGTAAGCCCAGAAGGGCAGGAACGACCCGACGATCACCAGCACCGCCGTGAACAGTCCGAGCACTCCGGCGAGCAGCCGCGCCACCGCGCCGGGCTCGGCCGCGGCGGCCGCAGCAGGCGGGAAGGGATACGGCGGAGGCACGCTGCTCATCGAGGCTCCTCGGCCGGGGCGCGGACCGGCTGCTGCCAGTGCATCACGAAAACCCGCTCCGGATAAGGGGCGGTGTCATCTTGCTGCCGGGCTCGCGGTCACGCCGGGTCGGAGTAGAGCAGCACCGCGATGCGCTTCCATTCCGCCAGCAGCTGACGGCGGCGGTGCGGGTCGCCGCCGAGCTCGGCGTCCAGCGCGAGGCCGCGGGTGAGGTTGACGGTGAGCCAGAAGAGCAGTTCGGCGCGGTCCTTCGGCAGGTCGCCGGCGACCTTGCTGATCTGCGCGAGGGTGGAGCGGCCCAGCGCGCGGTCCACCGGGCGGATCGCGGCGCGCAGCTCCGGGTCCGTCCGCGCGGCGACCCACAGCTCGGTGACGGCCGTCGACAGCGTGCCCGAGTAGCCCTTCCACAGCAGGTCGATCGCCGCGGCGATGCCGGACGCGCCGCCGGGCAGCCGGTCGAGCGAGGCCGCCAGCTCGCCCTGCAGCCGGTTCGTCAGGTGCTCGACCGCGGCGGCCATCAGCTCCGCCTTGGTGGCGAAATGGTGCTGCACGGCGCCTTTCGACACCCCGGCGCGGGTGCAGATCTCCTGCACCGACGCCCGCGAGTAGCCGATGTCGACCAGGCACTCGATGGTCGCGTCGAGCAGGGCGGTCCGCGTCTGCTCCCGGCGCTGGGCCTGGGTGCGGTGCGACTTCGCCGCGACCTCGGTCATCAGGTCTCCCCGCTCGGGCACTTTACGTACAGGACTGAACGGATGTACATTCCGGCTAGAACTTACCTTCCCAGCGTCATGTTTTCCAGCCCGTCCCGCAGGAGGCGTCGCCGTGCCGTTGCAGATCCCGAAGAGCTCTTGGACGAACACCGAACTGGAAGACCTCCGCGAGCTCGCCCGGTCCTTCCTGCAGAAGGAGCTGGTGCCGAACCAGGAGCGCTGGGCGGCGGAGAAGAAGATCGACCGCGAGGTCTGGACGAAGGCCGGCGAGATCGGGCTGCTCGCGCTGTCCATCCCCGAGGAGTACGGCGGGGGCGGCGGCACGTTCGCGCACGAGGCCGTGCTGTACGAGGAGCAGGCGCGGGCCGGGGACAGCTCGTGGGGCGTGACCGTCCACAATGGAATCGTCGCGCACTACCTGCTCGCCTACGCCGCCGAGGAGCGCAAGCGCGAGTGGCTGCCGAAGTTCGCCAGCGGCGAGTTCGTCGGCGCCGTCGCGATGACCGAGCCGGGCACGGGCTCGGACCTGCAGAACATCAAGACCCGCGCGGTCCGCGACGGCGACCACTACGTGATCAACGGCGCCAAGACCTTCATCACCAACGGCTACCACGCGGACCTGGTGGTGGTCGCCTGCAAGACCGACCCCGACGCCGGCGCGCAGGGCGTTTCGCTGATCGCGGTCGAGACCGACACCCCGGGATTCCGCCGCGGCCGCGTGCTCGACAAGGTCGGCATGAAGGGCCAGGACACCGCGGAGCTGTTCTTCGACGACGTCCGCGTGCCGGCCGCGAACCTGCTCGGCGACGCCGAGGGCCAGGGCTTTGTCCAGCTGATGCTGCAGCTGCCGCAGGAGCGGCTGATCATCGCCGTCACCGCGGTGGCCGGCATGGAGGCCGCGATCGACCTGACCCTGCAGTACACCAAGGAGCGCACGGCGTTCGGCCGGCCGATCTTCAACTTCCAGAACACCAAGTTCACCCTCGCCGAGGCCGCGACCGAGGCGGCGGTGGCGCGCGCGTTCCTCGACCAGTGCATCGAGCGGCACCTCAAGGGCGAGCTCGACGTGCAGGGCGCGGCGATGGCGAAGCTGTGGACCACCGAGCGGGTCAACAAGGTGATCGACGACTGCCTGCAGCTGTTCGGCGGCTACGGCTACATGACCGAGTACCCGATCGCGCGCGCGTGGGCCGACGTCCGGATCTCCCGGATCTTCGGCGGCACCAGCGAGATCATGAAGGAGATCATCTCCCGCACGCTCTGATTCCCCTTGCCGCGTAAGGAAAGGACGTGCCGAAGTGAAAGCTGGTCCACTGGCCGGGCTGAAGGTGGTGGAGCTGGCCGGGCTCGCGCCCGCGCCGTTCGCCTGCATGGTCCTCGCCGACCTCGGCGCCGAGGTGGTCCGCGTCGACCGCGCGACCCCGGGCGCCGACGTGCTCGGCCTGCCGAACGACCCGCTGGCCCGTGGCCGGCGCACGATCGGCGTCAACACCAAGACCGCCGAGGGCGTCGAGCTGGTGCTGAAGCTGGCCGAGACGGCCGACGTGCTGATCGAGGGCTTCCGGCCCGGGGTGATGGAGCGGATGGGCCTGGGGCCGGAGGCGGTGCACGCGCGCAACCCGCGCCTGGTCTACGGCCGGATGACCGGCTGGGGCCAGGACGGCCCGCTGGCCTCGGCCGCGGGCCACGACATCAACTACATCGGCATCGCCGGCGCGCTCGAGCCGATCGGCCGCGCGGGCGAGCGGCCGGTGCCGCCGCTCAACCTGGTCGGCGACTTCGGCGGCGGCGGGCTGATGCTCGCGATGGGCGTGCTCGCCGCGCTGCACGAGCGCACCTCGTCGGGACGCGGGCAGGTGGTGGACGCGTCGATGGTCGAGGGCGCGGCACTGCTCACCACGAGCCTGCACGGCATGCGCGCGGCCGGCGTCTGGCCGGGGGAGCGCGGGGACAACCTGCTCGACGGCGGCGCGCCGTTCTACGACACGTACGAGACCGCGGACGGCAAGTACGTGGCGATCGGCGCGATCGAGATGCGGTTCTGGGGCGACCTGGTCAAGGTGCTCGGCCTCGACGGTCCCGGCGGTGAGGACCTGCCGGTGCACGTGGACAAGAGCCAGTGGCCGAAGCTGCGCAAGATCGTCGCCGAGGCCGTGCGCCGGTACCCGCGTGCCGAGCTGGTCGCGCGAGCCGAGGGGACGGACGCCTGCCTGACGCCGGTGCTGTCGCCGTGGGAAGCCGCTTCGCACCCGCAGAACGCGGCTCGCGGCACCTTCGTCGACATCGGCGGCACGGTTCAGCCCGCCCCGGCGCCCCGGTTCGGCCGCACCCCGCCCGCGACCCCGGAGGCGCCGCACGAGAAGGGCGCCGACACCGAGGAGGTGCTGGCCGAACTGGGCTTCGACGCGGCCGGCCTGGCGAGCCTGCGCGAGGCGGGCGCGATCGCCTGACTCGGTTGTCCCGCTTCAGGCGGTCGGGAGGGCTGCCGGGTTCGCGAGATCCGAGCGGACGACCGAGTAGAGGACGTTGTCGCGCCACTCGCCGTCGCGGAAGTCGAAGCCGCGCAACACGCCTTCACGGGTGAAGCCCGCCTTCTCCAGCGAGCGCTGCTCGGCGCGGTTGGCGGTTTCGGTGGTGGCCTCGACCCGGTTGAGCTGCGTGTGCGCGAACAGGTACCGCACGAGCAGGCGCTGCGCCTCTGTGCCGTGGCCGTGCCCGCGCGCCTCCGGCAGCAGGACCAGCCCGACGTTCCAGCAGAACGAGCTGGGGCCCGTCCGCGACCGGTGCCACGACACCAGCCCCAGCGCGCGGCCGCCCAGCACCGGGACGAGCATGCCGCGGTCGCTGCCGAGCATGCCGTCCTCGTGCCAGCGGCGCCGGAGGTAACCGGGGTCGTGCCAGCCGAACCACTGGTACTCGCCCGCGGTGTCCGGGTCGTTGGTCAGCGCTTCGAGCATCCCGAGGTCCGATTCGCGGACCGGCCGCAGCGCGACTCTCTCGCCGTCGTCCATCGCCGGAGCGTATCCGGGCGCCGACGGCGCGGCCCGGGCTCACTCGATAGTGAGCGTCGTCACTCACCCGTGATCGGCGGGCCCCGGCGCGGCCCGATCCCGGGTTTTCCGGGCCCGCCGTCATTACAGTAGGGACGACCGCGCGCGGTGCCCGCGGGATCACAGCCGGCGTCCGTCGGGGAGGCCGGGGAATGGGAGCGGACTGAGCCATGTCGAGCGGCTTGAAGAAGATCCTCGTCGTCGGGGTGGTCGTGCTCGTGCTGTTCTTCCTGATCACGCAGCCCACGCAGTCGGCCGACCTGGTGCACCGCGTGCTGGGCTGGCTCCGGAACGGCGCGGAGGCCATCGTGACGTTCTTCAAGACCCTCTTCGCCTGATCACGCTCCGTGTTCTCCGGCCCTTCGTAACGCACTGTCACCGGATCTCGGAATGCGGGCCGGCGCTCGACCATCCGGGTGGATTGACCCCTGAAACGGCCTGGTCGCGGAATTAGTCGAGGCCCGGGTATGGCGGAGAAAGCACCCCCGGCCCTACGGTGCTCACATTGCGTGATCGGCCGGTTCTCCCGTCCCTCGGGAACCGGCCGAAAGCGGGGGTTTTCCCGCTCGATCTCGCGGTTGGGTGCAAGTCGTGCAGCGCAACGGGGCCGGCGGTCAGGGCCGGCCCGTCGGGGACCAATGAGGAGGCAGGGATGACCGGAGATCCCGGAGTGGACGCGTTGATCCGGCAGTGGGCCGCGGAACGCGAGCGGACCCCCGAGGAGCAGGAGGTCGACCGCATCGCGTCCGCCTGGCTGGCCGACGCGCCCCCTGCGCCACCCGGCATCCCCGGCCAGCGGGCCCGGTCCGGCCCCTCGCGCTGGGCCCCGGTCGACGCGGCCGACCCCGGTTATCTCGACGCCATGCGCGTCCGCCTGCCCGAGGTCCCCGAAGAACTGCTCGTGGCCGCCGCCGGCTGGTGGCAGATGGTCGGCGACGTCGCCGAGGCCGAGCTGTGGTGGGACGCCGGCATCAGCCCGCTCGACCAGCGGGCCCTCGACTACCGCGCGGCGGGCCTGGCGCCCTCGGACCTGAGCCGCCGGCTCGGCCCGATGACCGTGCTGCAGCACCTGCGCCGCGGCAGCGCCCCGGCGTGGTGCGTGGCCCGGCTGGCGAGGCAGCAGAAGTCCGCCTGATGGGACGGTCCTGCACGGCCGGGTGAACCGGCGTGGCGGCCCCGATCCGCGGTACCGCGTAACGCTAACCTGCGCGGGCTCGTTGTGTGAGGGACCGACCGCTGCGCTGGAGGACCTGAGTTTCGTGCCGACCACCGGACAGACCGAGGACGAGGCCGTGGCCCCGGCCGCACCGGGCCCGGCCCGCCCCCGACACGGGGTGGCCGTGGCCGTGCGGCTGGCCGTGGTGATCGTGGTGCTGGCCGTGGCCGGCGGGGGAGTCTGGCTGGTCACCCGCGCTTCGGCGCCGGTGGCGAGCCCGACCACCACCGACATCCCGGCGCTGAGCGTCAAAGCGGCCGACGTGAAGCCCGGTTCGATCGCGCCGGTCAGCGCCGTCGCCGCGGGCGGCGCCAGTGAAGGCACCGCACCCCAGTCCGCGCAGCCCTCGGGCGGCGACCCGCTCGACGGGTGGGCGCAGAAGGTCGCCGGGGTCACCGGCATCCCGGCGCGGGCCCTGCACGCGTACGGCAATGCGGAGCTGGCGATGCGCGCGGCCGACCCGGGCTGCCGCATCTCCTGGGCCACGCTGGCCGGCATCGGCCGCATCGAGTCGAACCACGGCCAGTACGGCGGGGCCGTGCTCGGCGCCGACGGCCGCCCGTCCAAGCCGATCATCGGCGTCCCGCTCAACGGCTCGGCCGGAGTGCAGGCCATCGCCGACACCGACGGCGGCCGGATCGACGGCGACCCGGTGACCGACCGCGCCGTCGGCCCGATGCAGTTCATCCCCAGCACCTGGCGCAAGTGGGCGTCCGACGGCAACGGCGACGGCATCGGCGACCCGCAGCAGATCGACGACGCCGCGCTCGCGGCGGGCCGGTACCTCTGCGCGGGCGGGCGCGACATGGCGACGCCGTCCGGCTGGTGGTCGGGCATCCTGTCGTACAACAACTCCACCGAGTACGCGCAGAAGGTGTTCGGCCTAGCCGACGGGTACGCCAAGAGCGCGCAGCAGGTGAAGGCCGGCTGACGAGGGGGGAGTTCCGCCGCGTTCGTCCCCGGCGTCCGGCCGTGGTGTGAAATCCGTGCGAAACCCGTGGTCAGCGGCTGAGCGGCGGGTCACGCCCGGTGCGCCTCCCCATCGGGCGGCGGATTCCCAGTGCTAGCGTCTAGTCCGTGCCAGCGAACTCCGGCCCGGCCCCGTCCCTGCTCGGGCGCCGGCTCATGATCGCCGTGACGTGCCTCGTGAGCCTCGCGCTCTGCTGCGGGCTGGCCTGGTGGCAGTGGGACCGGTTCATGTCCGCCAGCGGCACCTTCCAGAACCTCGGTTACGTGCTGCAGTGGCCGCTGTTCGGCCTCTTCCCGGCGTTCATGTTCTGGCGCATCAAGAAACTGCGCGAGCGCGAGCAGGCCGAGGCGGCGGACCCGGCCGCGCCGCGGGCCGTGCCGGCCGAGGTGACCGTGCCCGCCCCGAGGCGCGCCCTGGTGCGCCAGCCGGCCGTCGTCACCGAGGAAGACGCCGAACTCGCCGCGTACAACAGCTACCTGCGCGAGCTGCACGCCCGCGACCAGCAGTCCTGAAGCCCGCAGAAGTGAGGACCAGCCCATGACCACGAGCACCGAGGGTGCCGCGAAGACCCGCCCGGCGCCGCTGTCCGGCCCGCTGCTGCGCTTCCGCGTCAGCGCGTACGTGACCGGTGTCGGCCTGCTCGCGCTGTGCGCGACGATGGTCATCGAATACGGCTTCGGCAACGCCACCCCGGCGGCCGTCTACTCGCCGATCCACGGCGTGCTCTACATGATCTACCTGGTGCTCACCATCGACCTGGCGATCAAGGCCCGCTGGTCGATCAAGAGCACGGTGCTGGTGCTGCTGGCCGGCTGCGTGCCGTTCGTGTCGTTCCTGGTCGAGCGCCGGGTGACCCACCGCGTTTCGGCCGGGCAGAACATCTTCTGAGCCGCCCGCGCGTGAGGGGCGGCGTCCGGCCACCCCTCACGCGCCGGGTCAGGAGCCGATGCCGGTCAGCGACCGGACCTCCATCTCGGCCTGCTTGGCCGTGTCGGCCTTCGACTTGCCGGCGAAGGTGCCGATCGCCCCGCACAGGAACGAGAACGGGATCGAGACCAGGCCCGGGTTCTTGAGCGGGAACCAGTGGAAGTCGATGCCCGGGAAGATCGAGTCGGGCGCGCCGGAGACCACCGGCGAGAACAGCACCAGCAGCAGGCAGGCGCTCAGCCCGCCGTAGATGCTCCACAGCGTGCCGGTCGTGTTGAACCGCTTCCAGAACAGCGAGTACAGCAGCGTCGAGAGGTTCGCCGACGCCGCCACGGCCAGCGCCAGCGCGACCAGGAACGCGATGTTCTGCCCGTTGACCAGGATGCCGCCGAGGATCGCCAGCACGCCGACCACCAGCGCGGTCAGCCGCGCCACCCGCACCTCGTCGGCGGGCTCGGCCTTGCCGCGCTTGACGATGTTCGCGTAGACGTCGTGCGCGAACGAGGCCGACGCGGTGATCGTCAGGCCCGCGACCACGGCCAGGATGGTGGCGAACGCGACCGCGGAGACGATGCCGAGCAGCAGCGTGCCGCCGATGTGCAGGGCCAGCAGCGGGGCCGCGGAGTTCTCGCCGCCCGGCGCGCTCTTGATCTCGTCCGCGCCCACCAGCGCCGCCGCGCCGAAGCCGATCACCAGCGTGCACAGGTAGAACACGAACATGCACGCGGTGGCCCAGACCACCGAGCGGCGGGCCTCACGGGAGTTCGGCACGGTGTAGAAGCGCATCAGCACGTGCGGCAGCGAGGCGATGCCGAGCACCAGTGCCAGCGACAGCGAGACGAAGTCGAGCTTGGTGGTGCCGCTCTTCCCGTACGAGCCGCCGGGCTCCAGCAGCTCCTTGCCCATCGGGCTGTGGTCGGTCGCCGCGGTGAGCAGGTTGGAGAAGCTGAAGCCGTACTTGCCGAACAGGAACACGGTGATCAGCGTGGCGGCGATCAGCAGGATGCTCGCCTTGATGATCTGCACCCAGGTGGTGCCCTTCATCCCGCCGACCAGCACGTAGACGACCATGACCATGCCGACCACGGCGATCACCAGCGCCTGGCCCAGCTTGGAGTGCACGTCCAGCAGCAGGGCGACCAGGCCGCCGGCGCCGGCCATCTGCGCCAGCATGTAGAAGAAGGAGATGACCAGCGTCGAGGTCGCCGACGCGGCGCGGACCGGGCGCTGGCGCATCCGGAAGCTCAGCACGTCGCCCATGGTGAACCGGCCGGTGTTGCGCAGCAGCTCGGCGATCAGCAGGAGGTCGACCAGCCAGGCCACCAGGAAGCCGATGGAGTAGAGGAAGCCGTCGTAGCCGTGGATCGCGATCGCCCCGGCGATGCCCAGGAACGAGGCGGCCGACAGGAAGTCGCCCGAGAGCGCGACGCCGTTCTGCCGTCCGGTGAAGGCGCTGTCCGCCGCGTAGTAGTCGGCGGTCGAGGTCTTCTGGCCCCGGTTCCCGGCCCGGTAGACCACGTACAGGGTGATCGCCACGAACAGGGCGAAGACCCCGGTGTTCACGAGCGGGTTGCTCCCGGGCGTGCTTTCGGCCAACACGGTCACTGCTGGGTTCCTTCCGTCACGGCGGCGCGTTCCCTGAGCTCGGCGACCCTCGGGTCGATCTGCCGGTTGGCGAACCGGACGTAGAGCAGGGTGATCAGCGCGGTGGTCACGAACTGCGCGAGCCCGAACAGCATGCCCACGTTCACCAGCCCGAACACCGGGGTGCTCATGAAGTCCTCGGCATAGGCGGCCAGCACCACGTAGGTCAGGTACCAGGCGAAGAAGCCGATGCTCATCGGGAAGACGAACCCGCGGAGCCGGCGGCGCAGGGTGCGGAACTCGGGGCTGCGCTGGATCAGGTCGTAATCGGGCCCGTTCGGGGCGGTCGCGGCGGGTGCTTCGCCCTCGCGGGCGAACAGGGCCGGCAGCTGGCCGGTCTCGTCGAGCGAGTTGCTCGTCGCGGGGGGCCGCGTGACGTCGTGCATGGGTGCCTCCGGCAACTTGCGTCCGTGGGCGGGGCCGGGTCGGCGCCCCTCGTTCGAGTGGCACCCGGTCTGCTCTTGCGGACAGGGAGGCGGCCATAGTAACGACGGCCCGGTGTCGCGGAAAAAGCCGGTTCCGCAGACGGGTCCCGGAATTCCTTTAACCGTCGGAAATACGCAAAAACGGTCGCCCGAAGTTTGATCACGAGCAGATCACTCGGAATAGTGGAGGTGTTGTCACCCGGCGTCGCCGCAGCTCGGGAAGGCTGCGGCAAATGGTTGAGTGGCACTCGCCGATGACCAGAATGTGTCACCCCCGGTAGCCAGCAACCGGGGCGTCGGCCCCGCTCCCGCGGTTCCCTCACGGGGGCTGGAAGAGGATTCGCAGGCCGGCAGGGGATCCCGAAAGAAATCACCGGGTCGGGCGGCGAGTTGCTGCTACACCACAACATCGGGTTTATCTTGACACTTGACCAACCCGATGGGGGCACGGAGCGTAGATCTCCAGGGTGCTCTGACTACGCTGCGTGGGCTAATCGGGTGACGGCCGGATGCCGCGACCCCAGTCAACCGGTAACCGGAATTCCCGGTTGAAGCCCAACGAGGCGAATCGGGGCCGCGTGCCCGGAGCGTTAAGGACCTTTTCCCTGGTCAGCCAGTCGAAGTGGAAGAGAATTATCCCGGCCGGGATTGGTGTACGATTCTTTGGCCCAGCTGACCGCAGCGATCGATAGGCACAGACAAGTTGATCTCGACCACCCGCATGCAGTACGCAACTTGCGCCATGCACGTGCAGAGTCCCGGGAACCACAGTTCCGGGCGCCGGGGGGACCGATCGGCTCCATGGTGCCCCTCCGGGGTCGTTCGCGCGGGTCGGCGGAATGCCGACGGCCGCGCCGGGAGCACCGGAGGCCGTCGACGGGCAGCCACGACGCCGGACAGGGAGTCACTTTCGTGACCGTTGCAGGAGAAGGCCAGGTGCCTGTTGGGAAACTGCTCGGCCGCCCGCCCCGGCGGTCGCGCTGGTCGACCGGCTGGCGCGCGGTGCTGGGCTGGCGCGACTGGAGCCTGGCAGTAAAGCTGTCGGCCGTCACGCTGGTCCCCATCGTGCTCGCGGTAGTGCTCGGTGTCACCGCGATCTTCGGCCAGGTCAGCCGTTCCGACGACTACGAGCGGATCGACCGGCTGGTCGGGCTGAGCACTCAGCTGCGGGCGCTCACCGACGGGTTGCAGCACGAGCGCACCCTGACCGCGCAGCAGCTGACCGCCGGCTCGGCCGGGGTGACCCCGGAGCTGAAGGCCGCCCGCGCGGCCACCGACGCCGCGGTCGACCCCTTCACCACGGCCGCGGGCCGGGTCGGCGCCGACGAGTCCAGCGTGTCCGGCGCGGTCAACTCCGCCACCGCGCAGGTCAACGAGATCACCGTGATCCGCCAGCAGGTCGGCGCCGGGCTGCTGGACGCGGCCGAGGCGGTCAGCGACTACAACGCCGTGACCACCGCCTTGATCGCCGCCGACACCGCGGTGGCCGCGGGCGCCAGCGCCGACGCGCTCGGCGGCACCCCGAACGCGCTGCACGACCTCGAGGCCGCCAAGGAGCAGGCCTCGGTCAGCCAGGCGCTGATCGCGTTCGGCATCTCGCGCGGCGGCCTGCCGCCCCAGCAGCTCAGCGACGTGCGCGACGCGGAGCTCCGGTTCGACGACCGGATGGACGACTTCAACGCCGCCGCCACCGCGCCGCAGCGCCAGGACCTCGACAGCACGCTCAAGCCCGACTCCTCCTACGACCGCAAGCGGATGGTCGGCCAGGCGCTGGGCGAGCAGGGCGCGACCAGCGAGGACGCGCTGCGCGGGATGTCGGCCCAGGAGTGGAACACCACCTCCACCGCCGTGGTGAACCAGCTGGGCGACGTCGGCAAGCGGCTCGGCGCCCAGGCGACGAGCGCGTCGGCGGCGCTGGTCGAGGACGCCAGCAGCAGTGCCGGCCTGCTCGCCGTGCTGCTGTTCGCCGCGCTGGTCGTGGCCGCCGCGGTCGTCTTCCTGATCACCCGCCAGCTGCTCCGCTCGCTGTCCACCCTGCGCCGCAGCGCGCTGGACGTCGCGGAGAAGGAGCTGCCGGCCGCGGTCCGGAACATCCAGGAGGGCCGCTCCCAGAGCATCGACGTCGCGCCGGTGCCGGTGCACGCGCACGACGAGGTCGGTGAGGTGGCGCGCGCCTTCGAGAAGGTGCACAGCCAGGCGCTGCGGCTCGCGACGGAGCAGGCCGCGATGCGCGCCGGCTACAGCAGCGTGTTCGTCAACCTGTCGCGGCGCAGCCAGAGCCTCGTGCAGCGGCAGCTGCAGCTGATCGAGCGGCTGGAGCGCGACGAGGAGGACGCCGACCAGCTCGCCACGCTGTTCCAGCTCGACCACCTCGCCACCCGGATGCGGCGCAACAACGAGAACCTGATGGTGCTGTCCGGCGCCGAGCCGGGGCGCCGCTCCGGGCAGCCGGTGAGCGCGCACGACGTGCTGCGCGCCGCCGTCTCGGAGATCGAGCAGTACCAACGGGTTTCGGTGCAGCAGCCGCCCGCGGTGAAGATCGTCGGGTTCGCCGCCAGCGACGTGCAGCGTCTCGTGGCCGAGCTGCTCGACAACGCCACCGCGTTCTCCGCACCGGAGACACAGGTGACGGTCGCGACGCGGCTCGCCGACGACGGCTCGCTCAACATCGACATCCTGGACAAGGGCATCGGGATGAACGAGTACGAGGTGGTGGAGGCCAACAGCCGCCTCACCGAGGCCGGCTCGGTCGACCTCGCCACCTCGCGCCGGATGGGCCTGTTCGTGGTCGGCCGCCTGGCCGGGCGCCACCGCATCGGCGTCTCGCTGCACGGCGGCAAGGACATCGTCGGCGTGCGCGCCACCGTGCTGGTCCCGCCGGAGCTGGTGATGACCGGCGCGGTGGTGGACGGCGCGCCGCACACCGGCCCGATGAAGAGCGTCGCCGCCCCGCCGGTGAGCCCCGGCGGCCTGCCGCGGCGCCAGCGCCCGGTCAACGGCTCGGCCCGCCCCGGCGCGGTGCCGCTGCAGCAGAGCTCCGGCGATGACCAGCTGCGGCCGTCGTTCGGCGACCTCTCCGGGTACGCCAACGGCCAGCAGGCCGCCCCGGGCGTGCGGCCGCCGTCGGACCTCGAGATCTCCGGGACCGCGCTGTTCAGCCCGATCCCGCGCGAGGACGGCCCGCCGCCGCTGCCGCGGGTGCCGCAGATCCTGCAGGTCCCGCCGCCACGGCCCGAGCCCGAACCCGAGCCGCCCGCCGAGGCCGTCGAGACCGCGGAACCCGTCGAGGCGCCCGAGCCTTCGGGTTCGGAGGGACGGCGTCAGGGCGAGCTGCCTTCGGGCAAGGACCTGTTCTCCGCCAACGGAACCACGCTGAGCGACTGGTGGAACCAGGCCGCGCAGAAGGTGCCGGAGGTGCCGCCGCCGTCGGCCGCCGAGACGACCATCGAGACCACGCCGATCTTCGACGAGATGCTCTCGGTCTGGTTCCGCTCGCCGGCCCCGGCGGCCGATCCCAAGGAGGCCGCGGCCTCGCCCGCCGAGCCGGCTGAATCTGCCGAGGCTTCGGAAGCGGGGGTCCAGGACGGCCTCGCCCCGGTCACCACGCCGGAGCAGGACGAGCGGAACTGGGACTTCGCGAGCGACGAGAACTGGCGCACCGTCCAGGCGGTGTCGCAGGCCGAGCCCACCACGTTCACCCCGGCCGGGCTGCCGCGCCGCCGCCGCGGCGAGCAGCTCATGCCGGGCAGCGCGACCTCGGAGCCGTCGGCGGCCGAGGCTTCGGCCAGGCCGGAGCTCCCGGTCCGCGACCCCTCGGACGTCCGCGGCCGGCTGAACAGCTTCCAGCGCGGCGTGACCCGCGGCCGCCAGGAAACCCGCGCCACCACCGAGCCCACGGCTGCTGGTCCCTTCGCCGAACCGGCCGGGACCGGGCAGCCGGTCGAGCCCGGACCGTCGCAGGGACTGGGTGCACAGGCACTCGGACGGCTCGACGGGACTAGCGGCGCCGAGACCCCCGTCGCGGGTCGCCTCGACCAGCCGGACACCGCGCCGGGCAAGGCACCCGGGACGGACGCCCCGGCTCAGAGCCAGGGGCTTGCCGGACCGGTCGCCCCGGCACCCGGCCAGGGCATTGCCGGACCGCTCGCCCCGGCAGCAGGCCACGACTCCGGTGGACCGGTCGCTCCGGCTGCCGGCCACGGCTCTGCCGGATCGTTCGCTCCGGCGCCGGGCCAGGAGCCTGGGGGATCGTTCGCTCCCGCAGCGGGCAACGGTTCTGGTGGACCGGTCGCCCCGGCACCGGGCCAGGGGCTTGGCGGACCGCTTTCCCCGGCGGCTTTCGGCCCGAATGCCGGTCGTGTTCCGCAAGGTCCCTCGGCTGCCGGGCAGGACGTCTTCCAGTCCTACACGGACCGGATGGCCGCGCAGGCACCGTCCACGGCCGACCCGCGGCAGACGGCCGGCCGTGGCGCCGAAGCCTTCACCCCGCGCCCGGACGCCCGGCCGACGTTCGACCCCGAGCAGACCATCCGCCCGGATTCGACCGCACCGCAGGCCATTCGCCCGGACACCGTCGCTCCGCAGAACGGCCGTGCAGACACCGCGCCGCAGACCGCGAGCCCGGAGGCGAGTGCACCGCAGACCGTCCAGCCGGACGCGCAGCACGCCGCGCCGAGCCAGGAAACGGTTCAGCCGGAGGCGCTCGCGCCGCACCCCGAGCCCGGCCGTCCGGACGGGTTGCCGTCCAGGCGTCCGGGGGCGGAAGCGCCTGCGCGTCCGGAGCCGGAGCCGGACGCACCCAGCCGTCCGGACGTCGCTCCCGCGTCGCTGCCCGCGCGTCGTCCGGCGGCTACCGAGGTGCCGCCGGGACCGCCGGCGGACGGGCCGCGGGACCTGCCCACCACGGTGCCCGAAATTCTGGGTGCTTCGTCCGATGCACCCGAGTCCGAGTGGAATTTCGGGCCGGATGACGAGTGGCGACAGGTCGAAGCGGTGTCCCAGTCGACACCCGCTTTGTTCACTTCGGCAGGATTGCCCCGGCGCCGTCGAGGGGAGCAGCTGCTCCCGGGCAGCGCTCCGCCGCCTTCCGGGACGGCGGGTCCCCGTCCGACTCGCGACGCGCATGACGTGCGCGGCCGCCTGAGCAGTTTCCAGCAGGGCATCCAGCGTGGCCGGCACCGCACCGCGCAGGCCGCCGCCGAGACCAACCACGAAACACTGGAGGGTGAATGACCTCGCCGAATACGGCCCAGCCGCAGCAGAACCAGTTCGGCTGGCTGGTGAACGACTTCGCCGAGCGCGTCCCGGGTGTCGCGCACGCGGTGGTGGTGTCCGCGGACGGGCTGCTGCTCACGGCCTCCAACCGGCTGCCGCTCGACCGTGCCGACCAGCTGGCCGCGGTGGCGTCCGGGCTGGTCAGCCTGACCCAGGGCGCGGCCCGCTGCTTCGAGGCGGGCGCGGTCAACGAGACCGTGGTCGAGATGGAGCTCGGCATCATGGTGCTCATGTCGATCAGCGACGGCTCCTGCCTCGCGATCCTCGCGGCGCCGAACTGCGACATCGGCCAGGTCGCCTACGAGATGACGATGCTGGTCGACCGGGTCGGGCAGATCCTCACCCCGGAACTGCGCGCGCAGCTGCAGGGCGCGGGTGGCTCGCTGATCGGCGAACCGGTGGGATGATCTGGCGATGAGCACGGGGTCCGGATCGTTCGGCGAGGAACCGGGAGAGGGTGGCGAGCCTCCGCGCGCGGAGGCCCCTCGTGCTGCCCGCGACGACGGCACGTTCGCCGACGTCCTCAACGGCTTCAGCCTCGATTCCGGCCGCTCCCGCCGCAAGCGGAAGAAGACCGCCAAAGAGCCCAAGGAGTCCCAGTCCCCCGAAACCCCGGCCGCCGGAGCGCACGCGGCCGCGGAACCGCCGGCGGCGCCGCCGCCGGCCGAGATAGGAGATCGTGTGACCTCTCTAGTCTCTCCACCGGGCAGTACCGACGCGGACGGTCCCAGACCAGGCGGGCTCTTCGATCCCGGACCGCCGAGCGGCGAGTTCGTCATGCCGCCCTCGTTCCCCACGCCGGCGCGACCCGATCGGGTGGACCCGGCCGAGGAGACCGCGATCGTCCGGCCGTACGCTCTCACCGGCGGGCGCACGCGGGCGAACTACGCGCTCGAACTGGAGACCCTGGTCTCCACGAAGGACCAGGCCGGCGCGGGGGGCTTCCCCCACGCGGCGGCGGAGCAGATCGAGAGCTTCTCGATCATGGAAGAGTGCCGGACCCCGCGCTCGGTCGCCGAGATCGCGGCGGCCCTGCGGGTGCCACTGGGGGTCGCCAGGGTGTTGATCAGCGACGCGGCCGACGCGGGGCTGGTCACGGTGCACCGGACGATCACGGGCAATGACGGCGCCGAAGCACACTTGATGTTGATGGAAAGGGTTTTGAGTGGACTCCGTCGGCTTTAAGGCACCGCGGGACACCGCGCCCCCGACCATGACATCGGCGAAGATCGTGGTGGCGGGCGGCTTCGGCGCGGGCAAAACGACGTTCGTGGGCTCGGTGTCGGAGATCGTGCCGCTGACCACCGAGGCGATGATGACCGACGCGAGCCGCGGCATCGACAACCTCGACCAGACCCCGAACAAGACGACCACCACGGTCGCCATGGACTTCGGCCGCGTGTCGCTCGACGCCGACCTGATCCTGTACCTGTTCGGCACCCCGGGCCAGCAGCGGTTCTGGTTCATGTGGGACGACCTGGTCCGGGGCGCGATCGGCGCCGTCGTGCTGGCCGACACCCGCCGGCTGGCGGACTCGTTCGCGCCGATCGACTTCTTCGAGGACCGCGGCCTGCCCTACATCGTCGGCGTCAACACCTTCGACGGGGTGCTGGAGCACGACATCAACGACGTGCGCGAGGCGCTGTCGATCGACCCGAACATCCCGATCGTGCGCTGTGACGCCCGGGACCGCGAGTCGACCAAGCAGACGCTGATCACGCTCGTCGAGTACGCCATGCGCCAGTGGATCGCCCTCCGGGCGGCCAAGGCCCGCTGACCGCGGCTGCCGGGTCACCGCTTCGGTGACCCGGCGCGGCCTCAGCCCGCGGACCGCCGGTAGCGCAGCAGTACCGCGCGGCCGTCGAACACCCGGGACTCGACCAGCTCCAGCTCGAGCCGCTCGGCGTCCACGGCGAACGGGCGCTTGTCGCCGCCCAGCACCACGGGGTGGACGAAGACCTGGTACTCGTCGATCAGCCCGAGCCGGCTCAGCTCGGCCGGCAGCCTCGCCCCGCCGATGAGCAGGATGTCCTTCTCGTGGGCGGCTTTGAGCGCCGCCACCTCTTCGGCCAGGTCACCGCTCAGCACCCGCGTGTTCCAGCGCGCCTCGGCCAGGGTGCGGGAGAAGACGACCTTCGGCATCTCCAGCCAGACCGGCGCGAACGCGCGGCCGTGCGGATCGTCCAAGGCCTCGGCCGTCGGCCAGTAGCCGGCCATCATCTGCCACACCCGCCGCCCGTAGGCCAGTACCGCGGAACGCGCGGTGAGCGTTTCGCTGTGGACGGCCAGCTCCGGCCCCATCGGCGCCCAGTCGAACTCCCCGCGCGGCCCCTCGACGCAGCCGTCGAGCGAGACGTGGACCTGGTAGACGAGCTCACCCATGACGTAGACCCTCTTTCACCGGGCGGCGCCTCTCGGGGACGCCGTCACCCACCGGTCGGAGCCGGTCCGGGGGACCGGACACCGGCCGGGGATGTTCCGGCTCAGTATTCGTCGTGCCGGCGCCACCACGAGCCGGGCGCGTCGGAGCCGTGGCCGGATTCCTCCCACGCCTCCTGCCGGCCGAACGGCGTCACGTCCAGGTACCGCAGGGTCGCGATGAGCTGCTCGCCGCCGCGGTCGGTGGTGAAGTACGTGCGGTAGACGTCCGAGCCGTCGCGCAGGAAAACGCTCAGCCCGAAGCTCCTGCCGACGCCGCAGTCGGCGGTGAAGTCGCTGCCCGCGGCGGAAACCCACGGCACCGTCCAGCCCATCCGGTCCCGGTAGGACTCGATCTCGGGCAGGGTCGCGGGCGCGACCACGGTGAGCGTGACGTCGCGGGCGTTCAGGTGCGCCGGGTGGCTCATGTTGTCCACGATCAGCGAGCAGCCGGGGCAGCCCGCGGTGTCGCCCGGGTGCAGCATGAAGTGGTAGACGATCAGCTGGCGGCGGCCCTCGAACAGGTCCAGCAGGCTCTTCGGGCCGTCGGCCGAGGTGAACTCGTACGGCTTGGGGAACGGGACCATCGGCAGCCGGCGCCGCTCGGCGGCCACCCGGTCGGCCGCACGGGTGAGCTCCTTTTCCTTGCGCAGCAAGGCTTCTCGCGCGGTCTGCCACTCTTCGGCGGAAACGACGCGGGGGAGTGCGGTGGTCATCGGGCCTCCTGGCGGATCCGGGTGAGCTGGAGGGCGAGGTCCTCGAAGCTGGACCGCCAGCCGTCGAAGTGGCCGTCGCGTTCGACCTCGTCCGGGAACGGGGCCTGGTGGAAGGTCATCTCGGTCTTGTCGCCGGTGCCCTGGAGGGTGATCGTCACCAGCGTCTCGCCGACCCCGGCGGCCACCAGCCGCACCGGCGGGTCGAGTTCGCGGTAGCTGCCCTCCATCCAGCGTTCGATCCGGTGGTCCGGGCTGCTGATGCACGCGCGCCACCGGCCGCCGGGCCGCGGGTCGGTCGTCACGGACGAGGCGACGGACTCCTGCGGGCCCAGCCAGCTCGCCAGCTGGTCCGGATCGGTCCAGGCGCGGTAGACCAGTTCGGGCGGGGCGTCGAAGGCCCGGGTGATGGTGAGCTCGTGTTCGGTCATCCGTCGTTCTCCCTTGCGGTTGCCTGAATTTCGCGCAGGTGCTCGTCGAGGCGGTCGAAGCCGGCCTCCCAGAACTGCCGGTATTCGCCCACCCAGCCGGCGACGACGGCCAGCGGCCGCGCCTCGAGCCGGCACGGACGCCACTGCCGGGTGCGGCCGCGGCTGACGAGCCCGGCCTGTTCCAGCACTTTCAGGTGCTTCGACACGGCCTGGAGGCTGACCTCGAAAGGCGCGGCCAGTTCGTTGACGGTGGCCTCGCCGTGGGCGAGCCGGGCGAGGATGGCCCGCCGCGTCGGGTCGGCCAGTGCGGCGAAGGTGGTGCTGAGCTGATCAGTGGCCATCGGTTATTCAATCACTAGGTTAATTAACATCGCGGTTGAATATAGCTCCGCACAAGGAGATGTCAACCCGGCCGGACGGCGGGCTGAGACCTGCGTTACGCGGGCCTCGGGTTTCCAATAGTAGGAAGTCCTAGTATTTTGGGGGGATGAGCAGCGACCTGTACCGTCCGGTGAACCCGGTCCGGTTCGTGACCGCGTCCAGCCTGTTCGACGGGCACGACGCCTCGATCAACATCATGCGGCGGATCCTGCAGTCCCAGGGCGCCGAGGTGGTGCACCTCGGGCACAACCGCTCGGTCGACGAGGTGGCCACCGCCGCCATCGCCGAGGACGTGCAGGGCATCGCCATCTCCGCCTACCAGGGCGGGCACGTCGAGTACTTCAGCTACCTGGTGGAGCTGCTGGCCGAGCGCGGCGCCGGGCACATCAAGGTGTTCGGCGGCGGGGGCGGGGTGATCGTCCGCGAGGAGATCGACCTGCTGCACTCGCGGGGCGTGGCGCGGATCTTCTCGCCCGAGGACGGCTACGAGATGGGCCTGCCGGGCATGATCAACTCGATGATCGAGGCCTGCGACGTGGACCTCTCGGCGCAGCCGCCCGCTTCCGTGGACAAGCTGCTCTCCGGTGACGTCCCGGCGCTCGCGCGCGTGATCACCCAGCTGCAGCGCGAAAACCTGCCCGGCGAGTGGCTCAAGGCCATCACCGAAACGGCGAAGAAGCGGCACGTCCCGGTGCTCGGCATCACCGGCACCGGCGGCTCCGGCAAGTCCTCGCTGACCGACGAGCTGATCCGCCGCTTCCGCCTGGACCAGGAGGACAAGCTGCGGATCGCGGTGCTCGCCGTGGACCCGTCGCGGCGCAAGGGCGGCGGCGCGCTGCTCGGCGACCGCATCCGGATGAACTGCCTCGACGGCTCGCCGGTGTACTTCCGCTCGCTGGCCACCCGCACCACCGTCGGCGAGATCCCGGTCGGGCTGCGGGAGTCGATCCTCGCCTGCCAGGCCGCGGGGTACGACCTGGTGATCGTGGAGACGCCGGGCATCGGCCAGGGCGACGCGGGCATCGTCGACTACGTGGACGAGTCGCTGTACGTGATGACGCCGGAGTTCGGCGCCGCGTCGCAGCTGGAGAAGATCGACATGCTCGACTTCGCCGACGTCGTCGCGATCAACAAGTTCGAGCGCCGCGGCGCCGAGGACGCGCGGCGCGACGTCGCCCGCCAGCTGGTGCGCAACCGCGAGGCGTTCTCCTCCGGCCCCGAGGACATGCCGGTCTACGGCACGAGCGCGGCGAAGTTCAACGACGACGGCGTCACCGCGCTGTACCAGCACCTGCGTGACCTGCTGGCGGGACAAGGACTTTCGGTCGCGGCGGGGGTGCTGCCGGCGGTCGAGGGCAAGGTGTCCACCGACGCCAGCACGGTCATCCCGGGCAACCGCGCGCGGTACCTCGCGGAGATCGCCGAGACCCTGCGCGGCTACCACGAGAAGACCGAGCAGCAGGTCGCCGCCGTCCGCAAGCGCGAGCACCTTGCCGCGGCCAAGGCGGCGCTATCCGAAGTGGACGCCTCGACCGACGCGCTCGAGGGCCTGCTGGCCGCCGCCGAGTCCGATGTGGACGGCGAGTCGACAAAGCTCCTCGAGCACTTCGAGGCGCTGGCGCAGGACTACCGCCAGGACGAGCTGGTGGTGAGGATCCGCGACAAGGAGCTGCGCACGCAGCTGTGGCGCGACACGCTTTCGGGCAACCGGATCCCGCGCGTCGCCCTGCCGCGTTACTCCGAGCCCGGCGAGCTGCTGTCGTTCCTGCGCCGTGAGCACCTGCCCGGATACTTCCCTTACACCGCGGGCGTTTTCCCGTTCAAGCGCGAGGGCGAGGACCCGGCGCGCATGTTCGCCGGCGAGGGCGACGCGCACCGCACCAACCGCCGGTTCAAGCTGCTCTCGGCCGACTCCGAGGCCAAGCGGCTGTCCACCGCGTTCGACTCGGTGACCCTCTACGGCCACGACCCCGACACCCGCCCGGACATCTACGGCAAGGTCGGCACGTCCGGCGTCTCCATCGCGACGCTGGAGGACATGAAGGTCCTCTACGACGGCTTCGACCTGACCGCGCCGAACACCTCGGTTTCGATGACGATCAACGGCCCCGCGCCGACGATCCTCGCGTTTTTCCTGAACACGGCGATCGACCAGCGGGTCGAGGTGTTCAAGGCGGAGCACGGGCGCGCGCCGTCCGCGGACGAGCACGCCGAGCTGGCCGAGTGGGCGCTGAAGAACGTGCGAGGCACCGTGCAGGCCGACATCCTCAAGGAGGACCAGGGGCAGAACACCTGCATCTTCTCCACCGAGTTCAGCCTGCGGATGATGGCCGACATCCAGGAGTGGTTCATCGAGCACGCGGTGCGCAACTTCTACTCGGTGTCGATCTCCGGCTACCACATCGCCGAGGCCGGGGCGAACCCGATCTCGCAGCTGGCGTTCACGCTGTCCAACGGCTTCACCTACGTGGAGTCCTACCTCGCGCGCGGCATGAGCATCGACGACTTCGCGCCGAACCTGTCGTTCTTCTTCTCCAACGGCATGGACGCGGAGTACTCGGTGCTCGGCCGGGTGGCGCGGCGGATCTGGGCCGTGGCCATGCGCGAGCGCTACGGCGCGAACGAGCGGTCGCAGAAGCTCAAGTACCACGTGCAGACCTCGGGCCGCTCGCTGCACGCGCAGGAGATGAGCTTCAACGACATCCGCACCACGCTGCAGGCCCTCTGCGCGCTGTACGACAACGCGAACTCCTTGCACACCAACGCGTTCGACGAGGCGGTGACCACGCCGAGCGAGTCCTCGGTGCGCCGCGCGATGGCCATCCAGATGATCATCAACAAGGAATGGGGCCTGTCGAAGAACGAGAACCCGCTGCAGGGCTCGTTCATCATCGACGAGCTGACCGACCTGGTCGAGGAGGCCGTGCTGCTGGAGTTCGACCGGATCTCCGAGCGCGGCGGCGTGCTCGGGGCGATGGAGACCGGCTACCAGCGCGGCAAGATCCAGGACGAGTCGATCCTGTACGAGCGCATGAAGCACGACGGGTCGCTGCCGATCATCGGCGTCAACACCTTCCGCAACCCGCACGCGGGCGAGGAGGACATCGAGGTCGAGCTGGCGCGGGCCACCGAGGACGAGAAGCAGTCGCAGCTCGACCGGCTGGCCGACTTCCAGCACCGCCACCAGGTGGAGGCCCAGGACGCGCTCAAGGCGCTTCGCGAGGCCGCCACCCGGGGCGGCAACCTGTTCGGGGTGCTGATGGACGCCGCGCGGGTGTGCTCGCTCGGCCAGATCACCGACGCGTTCTTCGAGGTCGGCGGTCAGTACCGGCGCAACGTCTGACGCCTCTGACGAGGCGATCGGGTTACGCGCGTTCGGCGGCGAGCTGCCAGACCGGCGCGCGGACCCGTCCGTTTTCGTCCACTGGCAACGAGCCGAGCATCGCGGCGTCGAAGCTCTGCCCCGGCATGAACGCCTCGACGGTGGTCTTCATCTCCGCCGGCGTCACCGCCGTGGTGTACAGCGCCGGCGCCAGGCTGGTGATCCGCCAGCCGCCCTCGCCGACGGTCTCCCGCAGGTTCCGCTCGCTGATCCGGAACGGCGTGGGGAAGCCTTCGGGCAGCGCGTCGGAGAAGCAGAAGATGTGCAGGCGCGCGCCGGGACGCGTGGCCCGGATCAGCGCGGCGACGTAACTGTGCCGCTGTTCTTCGTCCAGGCAGTGGTAAAGCGCGCTGTCGAGGACGGTGTCGAAGCGGTTCTCGAGCCCGTCCAGCCGGGTGGCGTCGGCGACCTCGAAGCCGACTTCCAGCCCCTTGGCGGCCGCGCGCTCCTGGGCCCGCCGCACGGCCGTCGGGGAGCCGTCGACGCCGGTCACGCGGTAGCCGCGGGAGGCGAGGAACGCGGCGTTCTCGCCCAGGCCGCTGCCCACGTCGAGCACCTCGCCGCGGAAGCCGCCGGATTCCTCCAGCGCGACCAGCACCGGCTGCGGGGCGCCGATGTCCCAGGGCATCGCGCCGCCCATCGGGCTCTGCCCCTGGTACAGCTGCTCGAAATCGAGGTCCGGCAGGCTCATGCGAGACTCCTTTTCAACGGTTGATGATTTCCACTTTGCAGCCCATCCGGTGAGGTGTCAACCGCGCGGGAATACCCCGGCCGGACGGCGGGTAGAACGAGTCATGGACTTCGGGATCTCCACGTTCGTGACCGACGACGGCATCCGGCCCGACGTGCTGGGCGAGGCACTGGAGGAGCGCGGCTTCGACTCGCTCTTCATCGCCGAGCACTCGCACATCCCGGCGAGCCGCGAGACGCCGTACCCGGGCGGCGGTGACTTGCCGCGGGTCTACTACCGCTCGCTCGACCCGTTCGTGGCGTTGACCGCGGCCGCCGCGCGCACCTCGGACCTGGTGCTCGGCACCGGCATCGCCCTGCTGATCCAGCGCGGCGTGATCCACACCGCGAAGGAGGTCGCCTCGCTCGACCTGATCTCGCGCGGGCGGGTCGCGTTCGGCGTGGGCGTGGGGTGGAACCGCGAGGAGATGGCCAACCACGGCACCGACCCGGCCACCCGCGGCGCGCTGATGGACGAGCAGATCGAGGCGCTCAAGGCCATCTGGACCACCGAGCAGGCCGAATACCACGGCAAGCACGTCGACTTCGACCCGATCTTCTCCTGGCCGAAGCCGGTGCAGCAGCCGCACGTGCCGGTCTACATCGGCGGCGAGAGCCCGGCCGCGCTGCGCCGGCTCGCCAAGCACGGCGACGCCTGGCTGCCGCGCTCGTCCACCCCGGCCGACGAGATCCGGCGCGTCCGCGACTGGCTGGCCGAGCAGGGCCGAGACAACGTGCCGTTCACCGTGTTCGGCGGCGCCGCGGACGGGGACGTGGTCAAGCGGTTCGCCGAGGCCGGCGTGGAGCGCTACACGTTCATGCTGCCCACGATGCCCGAGGCCGAGACGCTCACCGCGCTCGACGACCTCGCCCGGCTGGCGGCGGGACACCGGTGAACCGTGGTTCGATGAGCGTATGAGGTTCGGGATCTTCAGTTTCGTGACCGATGAGGGCGTCCGCCCCGACGTGCTCGCCCGCGGCGTCGAGGAGCGCGGGTTCGATTCGCTGTTCGTCGGGGAGCACTCGCACATCCCGGCGGACCGGCAGTCGCCCTACCCGGCCGGGGGCGAGTTGCCGGCGTTCTACTACCGGATGTACGACCCGTTCGTGGCGCTCACCGCGGCCGCCTCGGTGACCACGACGCTGCTGCTGGGCCTCGGCGTCACCCTGCTCGCGCAGCGCGACCCGATCCAGACCGCGAAGGAGGTCGCCTCGCTCGACCACTACTCCGGCGGGCGGGTGCTCTTCGGCGTGGGCGCGGGCTGGAACCTCGAGGAGATGCGGGACCACGGCACCGACCCGGACACCCGCGGCCGGCTGCTCGACGAGCGGCTGAACGCGATGAAGGCGTTGTGGACCAACGAAGAGGCCACCTTCCACGGCGAGTTCACGAATTTCGACCGCGCCGTGACGTGGCCCAAGCCGGTGCAGGAGCCGCACCCGCCGATCTACGTCGGCGGCAACAGCCGGTTCGCGGCGCGGCGCGCGGGCCGGCACGGCGGGGTGTGGATGCCGAACTCGGTGGTGGTGCCCGAGGCCGTGGCGCCGATGATGGCGCTGCGGGACGAGGTCGCGCCGGGCACTCCGGTGTCGATGTTCGCGGTGGGCAGCAAGGACCGCACGCTGCTGGACGCCTACGTGGCGGCGGGCGTCGAGCGGATCACGCTCCTGCTCGGTACGCATCCGGAGGCGAAGACCCTGGACCGGCTGGACAATCTGGCCAAGATCGTCGAAGAGTATCGGTGAAGGAGCGGAAAACGCGTGAGTGACGTGCAAATCGGCCTGGCGGCGGCGCTGGAGCAGTTCTCGCCGCGAGAGTCGATCCGGTTGGCGAAGGCCGCGGAGGAGCGGGGCTTCTCCGGGCAGATGGCGGCGGACCACTTCCAGCCGTGGGTCCCGCAGCAGGGCGAGGCCTCGTTCGTGTGGAGCGTGCTGGCTTCGCTGGCCGAGAACACGACGGGTGACCTCGGACCGGGCGTGACCTGCCCGTCGTTCCGGCTGCACCCGGCGATGGTCGCGCAGGCCGCGGCGACGCTGGAGGCGACCTACCCGGGCCGGACCTGGCTGGGCATCGGGTCGGGCGAGGCGCTCAACGAGCACATCATCGGCGGCTACTGGCCGGAGGCGCCCGAGCGCGTGCGGCGGATGTTCGAGGCGCTGGAGGTGATCCGGAAGCTGTTCACCGGCAAGGACGTCAAGCACAACGGCGAGTTCTTCAAGCTGCACAGCACGCGGCTGTGGACGCTGCCGGACACGCCGCCGCCGGTGTACATCGCCTCCGCGGGCCCGTACACCTCGCGCAAGACCGGTGAGCTGGCCGACGGCCTGATCACGCCGGGCGCGTCGATCGAGAAGCTGGCCGGGATCGTGGAGAACTTCGAGGCCGGCGCCAAGAAGGCGGGCAAGAACCCGGACGAGATGCCGAAGCTGCTGCAGGTGCACCTGTCCTGGGCCGAGGACGACGAGACGGCGTGGGCCAACGCGCTGGACCAGTGGCCCAACGGCGGGATGAAGTTCCCGAAGGCCGACGTGCGCTCGCCGTTCGACTTCCAGCAGATGGCGAAGCTGGTGCGCCGCGAGGACTTCGAGGGCCGCATGGTCGTCTCGTCCGACCTGGACGTGCACCGCGCCGCGCTGCAGAAGTACGTGGACGCGGGCTTCAACCGGATCTACATCCACAACGTGGGCCGCAACCAAGACGCGTTCCTCGACGCTTTCGGCAAGGAAGTTCTGCCGAAGCTCAACGCCTGAGCTTGAACGAAAGGGGCCCGCGGTGCGCCGCGGGCCCCTTTCACTTGTCCAGCAGCAGGTGGACGGACAGCTCCAGCCGGTTCGCGACGTCGGCCGCCGACGCCCGGCGCGTCACCCAGGCCACCAGGTTCGCCATCCAGACGTCGGCGACCACGTGGAAGATGTCGCGGTCGGCGTCGGTCGGCTCGTCGATGCCCATGGCCTGGGCGAACATCTCCTCCATCTGCCGGCCGACCAGCTCGACCTCGGCGGCCGCGGAGGTGTCGGCGAACATGAACGCGCGCACCATCGCCTCGGTCAGGTGCGGGTCGCGCTGCATCAGCCGGGTGTTGCGGCCCAGCACGAACATCAGCCGCTCCGCGGGGGTCTCACCCGGGATCGCGGCGCGCTCCATCTTCTCCTGGGCCCGCTCGAACTGCCGGGCCAGGCCGGAGACGAGCAGGTGGATCTTCGACGGGAAGTAGCGGTACAGCGTGCCCAGCGCGACGTCGGCCTTCTCGGCCACGGCCCGCATCTGGACGGCGTCGTAGCCGCCCTTCGACGCGAGCGCGAGGGTCGCGTCGATGATGCGGCGGCGCCGGTCGCGCTGTGCCGCGGACCCGAGCTCGTCGCCGATCGCGCCGAGCCCGTTGGAGCGCGCCTTCGCCGCCGGAGCCTTCGCCTTGCCCGGCATCGGTTTCTCCTCCACGTCCGGAACCCGTTCCAGTTCTGGTCTGAGCGTACCTCCCCTGGCGAAGCGTTCAACCGGTGACCCACTGGCCGAAAAACTGTAACACGTTCTACACTCGCCAGTAGTCCCGTACCCGCGAGGAGGGCCGATGCCGGTCGCACTCACCGAGGAACAGGCCGCGCTGGCCGCGGCGATCCATGACTGGGCCGCGGCCCACGACCCGGTCGCGGCGGTCCGCGCCGCGGAAGGCGGCGGCGCGTCGCTGCCGGAAGGCTTTGCCGCGCTGGGCTTGTTCGGCGTCGCGCTGCCCGCTTCGGCCGGGGGCGCGGACGGGACCGTCGCGGACCTCGCGGCCGGGCTCGCCGCGGCGGCCGAGGCGCTGGTGCCGGGGCCGGTGCTCGGCACGGCGCTGGGCGCGTTGCTGCTCGCGGACCACCCGCGTGCCAAGGAATTGGTGCCCGCGCTGGCCGAAGGCACGGAACGGATTGCCGTCGGGCTGGCGGGCAGCTCGCTGGTGCCCGGCGCGGACGCGGCGTCGTGGCTGCTGCTGCCCGGACCGGACGGCCACGTGCTGCTGCCGCCGGGTTCTGCTGAGGTGGAACCGTTGGCGCCATTGGACTTCTCGGCCCCGCTGGCCCGGGTGCGGTATTCGCCTTCGTCGGCCGACGGCGGGATCGGCGGGGTCGAGGAGATGGCCGCGACGCTCGCCGTCGCCGAGGCAGCGGGCGTCGCGCGGTGGTGCCTCACCACGGCGGTCGAGTACGCGAAGGTGCGCGAGCAGTTCGGTCACCCGATCGGGTCATTCCAGGCGGTCAAGCACCTGTGCGCGGAGATGCTGTGCCGCGCCGAGTCCGCGGAGGCGCTGGCCTGGGACGCGGCCAGCGCGGCCGGCGGTCCGGAACACGCGCTGGCGGCGGCGAGCGCGGCCGCGGTGGCGCTCGACGCGGCCGTCGAGAACGCGAAGGACTGCGTCCAGGTGCTGGGCGGCATCGGGTTCACCTGGGAGCACGCTGCGCACCTGTACCTGCGGCGCGCGCTGGCGTTGCGGCACTGGCTGGGTGGCTCGGCCCGCTGGCGGCGGCTCGCGGCGGACCTGACGCTGGCGGGGGCGCGGCGGACGTTGGCCGTCGACGTCGGCACGGACCCGTCACAGACTCGCGAGGCCATGGAAATCGCCGCGCTGCCAGGCGAAGAGCAACGGGTCGCGCTGGCCGACGCCGGCCTGCTCGCCCCGCACTGGCCCGCGCCCCACGGCCGTGGCGCGGACGCGGCCGAACAGCTGCGGATCGACGCGGCGCTGGCGTCGGCGGGCGTACGGCGGCCCGATCTGGTCATCGGCGCGTGGGCGATCCCGACGATCCTCGACCACGGCACCGAAGAACAGCGCGACCGCTTCGCCGGCCCGACCCTGCGTGGCGAGCTGACCTGGTGCCAGCTGTTCAGCGAACCCGGCGCGGGCTCCGACCTGGCCGCCCTGCGCACCACTGCCCGCCGCGCCGACGGCGGCTGGCGCCTGACCGGCCAGAAGGTCTGGACCTCGCTGGCGCACGAGGCCGACTGGGCCATCTGCCTGGCCCGGACCGACCAGGAAGTGCCGAAACACAAGGGAATCACGTACTTCCTGGTCGACATGCGCGCGCCCGGCATCACCACCCGCCCGCTGCGCGAGATCACCGGCGAGAGCGTGTTCAACGAGGTCTTCCTGGACGAGGTCTTCGTCCCGGACGCGGACGTGGTCGGCGAGCCGGGCGCGGGCTGGCGGCTGGCCCGCACGACCCTGGCGAACGAGCGGGTGGCCATCGGCAGCGGCTCGGCGGTGGGGGAGGGGGTCGAGAATCTCGTTGCCACGCTGAACGGTTCGGACGCTTCCGGTGCCGCGGGCCTGGGCGAGGCCGCGCGGGAACGGCTGGGCGCCTTGGTGGGCGAGGGCAGCGCGTGCTCGGTGCTGGACCTGCGGGCCACCCTCCGGCGGCTGGACGGACGGAGCCCCGGCGCGGAGTCGGGCGTCCGCAAGCTGCTCGGCGTCCGGCATCGGCAGGAGGTCGCGGAGTTCGCGCTGGACCTGATGGGCCCGTCGGCGTTGGAGGCCGGGGGTGAGGTGCCGCACGAGTTCCTCATGACCCGCTGCCTGTCCATCGCGGGCGGCACGACTCAGATCCTCCGCACCGCGGCCGCGGAACGGCTCCTCGGCCTGCCCCGCTGAGCAGCGCCGGTGGCGGGCACGACCCCGGGCCGCCGGAAATCTTGACCGGTCGCGGCCAGGTCCCCCGCGCCGCGAGGGGGACTTTCGCACCTCCGGTTGCGCCGTTTGTCGTACCCCTGGCCTACGGTGCTGGTCGTGGAGTACGGCACGCACACCCAGGCCACCTACGTCCCGTCGGATCCGCCGCGGGACGGGGTGCTGGCGCTCTGGGGAGACGAGGTCGCGGGAGACACCGCGATCGAGCTGGTGCTGCCCTCGGGCGGGAAGTTCGCGCGCACCAAGGTTTCCGCCCGTCTGGTGCCGCTCGCGCAGGCCATCCCGCGGCTGCTCGTGGTGCCGGACGACGCCGGCCCGGCGCTCACCGCGTGGTCGGCGGCCGTCAACGCCGGGGTGAACCTGGTGGCGCGCGGGCGGCTGCGGCCCGCCGTCACGCCGGGCGGCGTCGGATCGTGGCGGGTCGGGCCGCTCGACGCCGCGGACGAGGCGCTGTTGCGGGACCTGGCCGCCGCGCTGCCGCCGGAGGCCCACGCGCTGCCGTTGTCCGGCGTCAAGCGGATCCGCCTGCACTCGCCGGAGTCGCTGGTCCGCGCGCTCTGGGACGCGGCGGCCGACGTCCTCGTGCGCAGCCCCGCGGCCACCGTCGGGGCGGGCGGCCCGGCCTTCGCCGAGCCGGAGCCCACCCTGATCGGCCCGGACGGCGCAGCCTGGCTCACCGAGCTGGAGACCCGCCGCCCGCACGGCGTCCAGCTGATCCTGCGCATCGAGGCGCGCGAGGGCGGCGACGAGCCGGAGTTCGCGGGGGTGCTGGCCGTTCGGTCCACTGTGGAGCCGAGCCTGGTCGTCGAGGCCGCGACGCTCTGGGACGCACCGGAAGCCGTGCTGCACCGGCTCGGCGACCAGGTCGAGACCCAGCTGCTGCTCGGGCTGCGCCGCGGCGCGCGGGCGTGGGCGCCGCTGGGCCGGGTGCTGTCCGAGCCGGCGCCCACCGAGCTGGCGCTGACCGACGACGAGGTGGTCGGCCTGCTCACCGACGGCACCCGTGAGCTGGGCGGCGCCGGCATCGAGGTGCTGTGGCCGAAGGACCTGTTCGCCGGTGAGCTGAAGGCGAAGGCGAGCGCCACCCAGGCCCCGGCGAGCGAGGGCGGCCCGGCCTTCCCGTTGAACGGCCTGCTGAAGTTCCGCTGGCGGCTGAGCCTCGGCGGGTCGGAGCTGACCGACGAGGAGGTCGCGGCGCTGGCCGAGGCCAAGCGGCCACTGGTGCGCCTGCGCGGCCAGTGGGTGAAGCTCGATCCGTTCCTGCTGGCCCGGATGCGCGCCCGCCGGTCGCGCAAGCTGACCGGCGCCGAAGCATTGGCCGCCGCGCTCACCGGCGAGCTGGAGCTGGACGGCGAGACGGTCGAGTTCGCGGCCCAGCCCGCGCTGGCCGGGCTGGTGGAACGGCTGCGCGAGCGTGAGCCCGAGCCGGTCGCGTCCCCGCCGGGGCTGACCGCGACCCTGCGCCCGTACCAGCTGGCCGGCCTCGGCTGGCTGGCCACGATGACCGGGCTCGGCCTGGGCGCCTGCCTGGCCGACGACATGGGGCTGGGCAAGACCGTGCAGCTGATCGCGCTGCACCTGCATCGCCGCCCGCTCGGCGCCGGGCCGACGCTGGTGCTTTGCCCGACGTCGCTGCTGGGCAACTGGGAGCGCGAGTTCGCGAAGTTCGCGCCGGGCGTGCCGGTGCGGCGGTTCCACGGCGGCGGGCGGCATCTCGACGGGCTGGCGGCCGACGAGGTGGTGCTGGCCACGTACGGCGTGCTGCGCCGTGATCGCGAGTCACTGTCCGAAGTGGAGTGGGGGCTGGTCGCCGCGGACGAGGCCCAGCACGTGAAGAACCCGTTGTCCGCCACGGCGAAAGAGCTGCGGAAGGTGCCGGCGGCCGCGCGCGTGGCGTTGACCGGCACCCCGGTGGAGAACCGGCTGACCGAGCTGTGGTCCCTTGTGGACTGGACGACGCCGGGCCTGCTCGGCTCGCTGGAGCGGTTCCGCCGCACCGTCGCGCGGCCGATCGAGCGCGACCGCGATCCGGCGGCCACCGAGCGGCTGGCCACCACCGTGCGGCCGTTCCTGTTGCGGCGCCGCAAAACCGACCCGGACATTGCGCCGGAGCTGCCGCGCAAGACCGAGACCGACCGGTTCGTCCCGCTGACCGCGGAGCAGACCACCCTGTACGAGGCCGTGGTGCGGGAGAACCTGGCGCAGATCCGGGAGTCCCAGGGCGTGCAGCGGCGGGGGCAGGTGCTCAAGCTGCTCACCGAGCTGAAGCAGATCTGCAATCACCCGGCGCAGTTCCTCAAGGAGAGCGGCGGCGTGCTGACCGGGCGCTCGGGCAAGCTCGCCGCGTTCGAGGAGCTGCTCGAGGTGATCCTCGACGAGGGCGACAGCGTGCTGGTGTTCAGCCAGTACGTGCAGCTCTGCCGCCTGCTCGAACGGCGGCTGGCCGAGCGTGGGCTGCCGACGGAGCTGTTGTCCGGCGAGGTCGGGCCGAAGCGGCGCGACGAGATGGTGGCGCGGTTCCAGGCCGGCGAGGTGCCGGTGTTTCTGTTGTCGCTCAAGGCGGGCGGCGTCGGGCTCAACCTGACGCGGGCCACGCACGTGATCCACTACGACCGCTGGTGGAACCCGGCCGTCGAGGACCAGGCGACCGACCGCGCGTACCGGATCGGCCAGGACCGGCCCGTGCAGGTCCACCGGCTGATCGCCGAGGGCACGCTGGAGGAGCGGATCGCCGCCGTGCTGGAGACCAAGCGCGGGCTGGCCGACGCCGTGGTCGGAGCGGGAGAGGACTGGATCACCGAGCTGTCGGACGACCAGATCGCCGACCTCGTCCGGCTCGGGGCCGGCTGATGCCGCCGCGGCGGACGTTCGGCAACACCTGGTGGGGCCGGGCCTGGGTGGAGGCGCTGGAGCACCGCGCGAGTCTCGACCCGAACCGCCTGCCGCGCGGCCGCACGTACGCGCGGAAGGACACAGTCAGCGGGCTGAGCATCGGTGCGGGGGAGGTGACGGCGCGGGTGCGGGGGAGCCTTCCGCAGCCGTACCGGGTGAAGATCCGGATGCGCGAGTTCACGCCGCAGGCGTGGGAGACGCTGCTGGACGTCGCCGGCCGCCGCCTCGGCCACACCGCGGCGCTGCTCGACGGCGAGCTGCCCGAGGAGCTGGCCGCCCAGTCCCGCGAGGCGGGCGCCGACCTCCTGCCCGGCCCCGGCGACCTGCGGCCGCGCTGCTCGTGCCCGGACCCGGCGAACCCGTGCAAGCACGTCGCCGCCGTCTACTACCTGGTAGCCGACGAGGTGGACGCCGACCCGTTTGTGCTGTTCAAGCTCCGCGGCCGCCCCCGCGACGAGGTATTGGCCGACCTGCGCGCCCGCCGGGCCCCGTCCGCGCGCGCCGGGTCCGGGTCCGTGCGCCCGCCCGACCCGGGCCTGACCCCGCGCCGCGCCTACTCCCGCCGCGTCACCGCCCCGCCCGCACTGCCGCCGGTGCCCGCCGAACCGGGCCCGCCCGCCGTCCTGGACCTCGACCCGCCCCCGAGCACGGGCTGGACGACCGGCGCGCTGGGCACCTTGGCCGCCGACGCCGCGTCACTGGCCCGCGAACTGCTGGCCGGCACCGGCGCCGTGGACTTGACTTTCGAGGAAGACCTGGCCCGCCGCGCCGCCCGCCCAGCCGCCCGCCCAGCCGCCGACGTGCCGGCACTGGCCTCCGCGGCCGGCGTCTCGGTAAGTGACTTGGCCGCATGGGCCCACGCCTGGCGCGAAGCGGGCCGCCCCGGCCTGTCCGCCCTGCGCGACACCTGGACCCCAGCCGCGGCCGCCCTCGCCGCCGCCCGCGCCGACCTGGCCGAGGCGGGCCAGCCGGACCCGGTGAAGACCTGGCGCAACCGCGTGACGCAAGGCTCCCTGCAACTCCGCTACGGCCGCGATCACCGCTGGTACCGATTCCTCCGCACCGGCCCGTCCTGGTCCTTGGACGGCCCACCCGCCGCCCGGCCGTTGGACTTGGCCTACCCGCCGGGCGAGCCGGAATGAAGCTGCCTTGGCCACTGCAGATCGAAGCGCCGCCGCACCCCGCTCCGGCTCGGCACCCGTCGAGCCCGGCGCTCGCCGGGTGAGTCGCCGTGGCACCGCGGATCGGAGCGCGCGTCCCCGATCCTCGCGGGGCAAAGCGCGGCGCCGCGGTCAGTTTCCCGGATTGCCCCGCAGCTCCACGCAACACTCGCCAGGCCCAGGCGGCACCAACACCGCCTCGACGTTCGGCACATGCAGACCAGTCACGATCCCGGTCAGAAAGGCCTGTGTCACCCCGCAAACGAGGTCCGGCGCCTTCGCCGCCAGCGGGTGGAACGGGCAGTTGCGCAAGCGCACACGGGTCGGCGACTCGCGGCTGGGTTCGAAGCCGTGGCGGGACAGGACGGTTTCGGTGAGGGTGAGGCCGCGTTCGGTGCTCAGGCGGCCCGGGCGGGAGCCGGTGCGTTCGGCGGTGCCGAGGTCCTCGCCCTGGGTGGCGGCGACGCGCACCGTGGCCTGCCGGGCGGTTTCGCCTTCGCGTTCGGTGACGACGGCGTCGAGGAGGATGTCGGCGAGCAGGGCGGGGCGGCGGGGCGGGATGGTGACCGTGAAGTCGGTGCCGGCCAGCTCGTAGACCTTCGGCGTGCGGCCGACCCGGCGGACGCCGCCGACCGCCTCGTAGCGGGCGCGCAGCAGGCCGGCGGCCACCAGCTTGTCCAGGTGGAACGCGGCGAGCTTGCGGGAGATGCCGACCGACGCGGCGGCCTCGTCGCGCGTGACGGGGCGCCGCGCGGAGCGGATGAAGCCGTACATGCCGCGGCGCAGGTCTTCTTCCAGCGCCGCCACGGCCTTGATCGCCGGGACGGCGGGCTCAGTCGTCACCCCTCCACGATAACGCCCAACAACATGTCCACAAGTGGCCGCTCCCACATCTGAGCTGGTCATCTTGACCACGTCACCGAATAAGACCAAGATTCATGTGCGAAAGACCGAGGGAATCGAGGACCATCCATGCGCTCCGGCTCCGCTCTCCACGTGGTCCACGAACCCGATCACGGCATCGACCTCGACGCCGCCGAGCGCGCGGCGGGCGACTTCCTGCGGGCGCTCGGCGTCAGCCTCGAGTCGGAGAGCCTGCGGGGCACGCCCGAGCGCATGGCCCGCGCGTACGCGGAGATGTTCACCCCGCGCCCGTTCGACCTCACCACCTTCCCCAACGACGAGGGGTACGACGAGCTGGTGCTGGCCAGGGACATCCCGGTGCGGTCGGTGTGCGAGCACCACCTGCTGCCGTTCACCGGCGTCGCGCACGTGGGCTACCTGCCGGGCGAGCGGATCCTCGGCCTTTCGAAGCTGGCGCGCGTGGTCGAGCACTTCGCCTGCCGGCCGCAGGTGCAGGAACGGCTGACCAAGCAGGTCGCCGGCTGGCTTTCGGACCAGCTCGGCCCGAAGGGCGTCGGCGTGGTGATCGAGGCCGAGCATTCGTGCATGACCCTGCGCGGCGTCCAGGCCATTGGGTCCAGCACCGTCACCTCGGCGCTGCTGGGCACACTGCGGGAGGACGCGCGCTCCCGTTCGGAATTCTTCGCGCTTACCGGCGTCAACAAGTAACGCGCTACTCGCCGGCGGCGGCCCACGCCCGATAGGTGTGGTCCAAGAACCGCTCCACCCCGCGGACCACGTGGGCGCTGCGGATCGAGGGGAACACGTCGAACGCGTGCTGCGCGCCGGCCAGCTCGGCGTACGCCACCGGCTGCTGGGACTTCGAGCGCAGGCGGTCGACGAACTCGCGCGCCTCCTGCACCGGCACCAGCGAATCGTGCTTGCCGTGGATCACGAAAAACGGCGGGGCCTCCTCGGACACCCGGTCCAGCGGCGAGGCGGCGATGTAGTCGTCGAGGTAGTTCACCGGGTCGCGGTCGGCCGCGAAGACCCGGCCCGCGAGCAGGCTTTCCAGCCGGTACTTGCTTTCCTCCGCGCCGCTGGTGGCGGCGATGTCGTACACGCCGTAGTGCGGCACACACGCCTGCACACTCGTGTCCGCTTCGGTGAAGCCCGGCTGCAGTGCGGGGTCGTTCTGGCTCAGCGCGAGCAGCGCCGCGAGGTGCCCGCCGGCCGAACCGCCGGTCACGGCGACGAAATTCGGATCCCCGCCGTAGGACGCGATGTTCTCCCGGATCCAGGCCAGCGACCGTTTCGCCGCGACGATGTGGGCCGGCCACCGGCTCGCCGGCGCCAGCGGGTAGTTGATCGCCACGCACACCCAGCCGCGGCGCGCGAGGTGGCGCATCAGGGGCTGGCCCTGCTCGTCCTTGTTGCCGATCGTCCACGCGCCGCCGTGCACCTGGAGCAGCACGGGCGCGCCGGTCACCGGCTCGCGCGGGCGGAAGACGTCCAGCAGGAAGCGTTTGCCACCCGGTGCATACGGGATGTTCCGCTCGCGCACGACCTCCGGGTCACGGCCGCGGAACGGCAGCGCCAGCTGCCCCCACGGCGTCGCGAGGTCGCGCGGGCTCGGCGGGTGCTCCAGCCGTGAGCTGTAGTCCGGGCCGAGCGCCTCGGTCAACGCCATCTCGACCTCGCCGCGGGCCTTCTGCGCGGTGACGATCAGCCGGCCGAGCCCGGCGGCGGAAAGCGCGGCGAGCGCCAGCCCGGCGCGGTCGCCCCGCGTGCGCAGGCCGCGGCGGGCGAGGTGCTGCGCGGTGTCGGCGAGGGTGAGCCCGAGCAGGTGCGGCGCCAGCTCGTCGGTCAGCCACGCGCCGAAGAACACCGGGATCGAGGTGGAACGGCGGCGCGGCGGGCGCAGCGCCAGCGCGGTGAGGCCGAGCTGCATCGCCCGGCGGGTCACGAAGTTCGGCTTCACCACACCGATGCTACCGCCGCGATCCACCCCCGGACGCGTTCTGGCTTACCCTGGCGACATGCAGAGATTGAGCGGGCTGGACGCGAGTTTCCTCTACCTGGAGACGCCTTCGCAGGTCCTGCACGTCTGCGGCCTGCTCGTCCTGGACGGCTCCACGATCCCCGGCGGCTACTCGTTCGAGGAGGTCAAGCGGCGGCTGGCCGAGCGCGTCGCGCTGATCCCGGCATTCCGCCGCAAACTCCACAATCCACTCTGGAACCTGAGCCATCCGGTGTGGGTCGAGGACGAGGATTTCGACCTCGACAACCACGTGCACCGCATCGGCGTCCCGTCGCCGGGGGACGATCGCGAGCTGGCCGAGCTGTGCGCGCACATCGCGGGCCAGCGACTGGATCGCGCGTACCCGCTGTGGCAGCTCTACGTGATCGAAGGCCTGTCGAACGGCCAGGTCGCGGTGCTGCTCAAGATGCACCACGCCAGTGTGGACGGCGTCGGCGGCGCGAGCCTGATCACCTACCTGGCCGGGCTGGAGCCCGACGCGCCGCTGCCCGAGGTCCCGCGCGAGGAGCAGAACAGCGGCCTGCCCACCCGTGTCGACCTGGTGCGCGAGAGCGTGGAGTCGGTGATCCGGCGCCCGTTCGAAATGGTGCGGCTGCTGCCCGAGCTGGTGGAGCTGGTGCCGCGCTGGGTCGGGAAAGCGTTGCGCGGCAAGGGAATGCCCGTTCCGTTCACCGCGCCCCGGACCTCGCTCAACGGCACCATCACCGGCCACCGCTCGGTCGCGTTCGCGCAGGTCGAGCTGAAAGACGTCAAGCAGGTGAAAAACGCGTTCGGCGTCACGGTGAACGACGTGGTGCTGGCGCTCGTTTCCGGCGCGCTGCGGCAGTTCCTGCTCGGCCGCGGCGAACTGCCGGAGGACCCGCTGGTGGCGACCGTCCCGGTGTCGGTGCACGAGCGCACCGAGCGGGACCACGGCAGCAACAAGGTGTCCGCGTTCTTCGCCTCGCTGCCCACGCACCTGGGCGACCCGGCGGCGCGGGTGTTCTTCCTGGCCGAGGCGAACCGGCTGTCCAAGGACCACCACTACGACATCGACGCCGACATGCTCGCCGACTGGGCCCAGTTCTCCCCGGCGACGGCGTTCGGCCTCGGCGTGCGCGCCTACTCGTCGCTGCGGCTGGCGGAGCGCCATCCGGTGGTGCACAACCTGATCATCTCCAACGTGCCCGGCCCGCCGGTGCCGCTGTACCTGCTCGGCGCGCGCGTCACCGGCCTGTACCCGCTCGGCCCGGTCTTCCACGGCGCCGGCCTGAACATCACGGTCCTGTCCAACGACGGCAAGATCGGCGTCGGCCTGATCGGCGCCAAGGAACTCGTGAAAGACCTGTGGCCGCTGGCCGAAGCCCTGCCGGAGGCGTTGGACGAGCTGCTCAAGGCGGCGCCGCAAAGCTCGTGAGTGTTTATGACGGTTAGAACCGTCATAAACACTCACGAGTCCCTGCCGCGTGCACTGCCGTGCAGGCTGCCATCACCGCGGGCACGAACTGGTTCGCCGCCAGCACGCACGCGGTGTGCCCGGCCGGGATCTCGTACGTCGCCGCGCCTGGGATGCGGCGGGCGAGTGAGCGCTGGTGCGCGGGCGCGATGAAGCCGTCGCGAGTCGTGACGACTACCGAAGTCGGGAGGCGCAGGGTGTGCAGCCACGGTGACGAGTCGAACCGGCCGATCTCGTCCAGCGCCACGGCGATCGCCCACGGGCTGGTGGAACGGAATTCCTCGAGTGCCCACCGGTGGTCTTCCAGGCGCGCGAGCCGTTCCCGGCGCGGCTCTCCCGGCACCAGGCCGATCCGCGCCTGGTCGCGCATCAGGTGCAGGGTGCGGCCGAACAGGTCGAGCGCGACGCGCTGGCGGATGCCGCGGCGGAAGTTGCTCGCGGTGGAGCACAGCACCAGCCCGCTCACGCGTTCACGTTCCTGGTAGGCCACGATCTGCCCGACCATGCCGCCCATCGAGTAGCCCGCGATCATGAAGCGGTTGATGCCCAGCGCGTCGGCCACCGCCACCACGTCGCCGGCGCAGTCCTCCAGCTTGAATTCCTGCGAACGGATCCCCTGGCCGTGCCAGCGCTGGTCGAAGACCACCACGCGGTACCGCGCCGAGAGCCGCTCCAGCACCGGGTACCAGGTGAGCAGCCCGGTACAGGCGACCGAGTGCAGCAGGATGATCGCGGGCGCGTGCCGCGGGCCGACGTCCACCACCACGGTCTGCCCGCGCCCGGGCAGCGAGAGCGGCTGGGGGTCCGGCACACCGGCCGTGGGCGGGATCGTCGCGAGCCGCCGGGTGGCCTGCCAGCCGACGTCACCCAGCGCGTCTTTGAGAACCTGTTCCGCACCCACGTCGACTCGGCGCCCCTCTTCGTTCGACGGCGTCTTCCGCTTCTGTGTACCCGGTTGCCGAGGCTTCCGGGGGTTGCCGATCCGCCCCGTTCCGGTTAAGACTAGAACGTGTTCCAGTTAGTTCCGGCATCCGGAGGGAGGCCCGGCGTGGACTTCACCCCTGACGATACGCAGGCGGAGATCACCGCGCTGACCGCGCGTGTGCTCACCAAGGCCGACGAGCCGGCCGCGCAGTGGCGGGCGATGGCGGACGCGGGCCTGCTCGCGCTCGCGCTGCCCGCGGACCTCGACGGCGACGGTTTGGGCGTCGCCGAGGTCGCGCAGGTGCTCACGGAGGTCGGCCGCGCTGCCGCCGCCGTGCCCGCGTACGCCGCGCTCGCGTTGGGCGTGCTGCCGGTCGAGACGCTCGGCAGTCCGCGTCAGCGCGCAGCGCTTCTGCCTCCCGTCGCGACGGGGGAGGCCCTGCTCACGGCGGCGATGCACGAGCCTTCCGCGCCGCTGACCGCCGTGCCCGGCACCGTCGCCGAAGCCGTCGACGGCGAGTGGCAGCTGAGCGGCGTGAAGGTCGGCGTGCCGTCGGCCGCCGAGTCCGCCCGGATCCTCACGCCGGTCGCGATGCCCGGCGGTACGGCCGTGGCGCTGGTCGACCCGCGGGCCGACGGCGTCGAGCTGGCCGGCGGCCGCAGCTCGACCGGCGCGCCCGAGTACACCCTCCGCCTCGACCACGTGCGGATCACCGACGACGATCTGCTCCGCGACCGCACGCCCGGGCACGCTGTCGCGACGCTGCACCGGTTCGCCCTCGCCGGCGCGCTGGCCCTCGGTGACGGCCTGCTGGCCGGGGCGCTCGCGCTGACTTCGCGGTACGTCGGGGAACGGGTGCAGTTCGGCCGTCCACTCGCCACCTTCCAGGCCGTGGCCGGGCAGATCGCCGACGTTTACGTCGCCTCCCGGACCGTCCACCTCGCGGCGACGTCCGCGGTGTGGCGCCTGGCCGCGGGCCTCGACGCGGACACCGAACTCGAGATCGCCGCCTACTGGCTGACCGAGCAGGCGCCGTCGGCCCTGGCCACCTGTCATCACCTGCACGGCGGCGTCGGCGTCGACGAGACGTATCCGCTGCACCGGTATTCCTCGGCGGTGAAGGACCTGGCCCGGGCCGTCGGGGGCGCGGCGCACCGGCTCACGCGACTGGGCGAACGGGTGGCGGGATGAACATCGAACTGACGGCCGCGCAACAGGCGTTGCGCGCGGAACTGCGGACCTACTTCGCGACCCTCGTGTTGCCGGAGGAGCGCCGCGCGATGCTGCGCGAGCGGCACGGCACCGTCTACCGGGAGATCGTCCGGCGGATGGGCCGGGACGGGCGGCTCGGCGTCGGCTGGCCGAAGGAGTACGGCGGCCAGGGCTTCGGCGAGATCGAGCAGCACATCTTCGTCGACGAGGCCTCGCGCGCCGATGTCCAGCTTCCATCCGTGACGTTGCAGACGGTCGGGCCGACGTTGCAGGCCTTCGGCACCGACGAGCAGAAGGCGTTTTTCCTGCCGAAGATCCTTGCCGGCGAAATCCACTTCGCCATCGGCTACACCGAGCCGGACGCGGGCACCGACCTGGCGTCGTTGCGGACCGCCGCGGTGCGCGAAGGCGACGAATACCTCGTCAACGGCCAGAAGATCTTCACCACGGGTGGCCACGACGCGGACTACGTGTGGCTCGCCGTGCGCACCGCGCCGGACGCGCCGAAGCACAAGGGCATCTCGATCCTGATCATGGACACGCGCGACCCCGGCTACTCCTGGACGCCGATCATCACCTGCGACGGCGCGCACCACGTGAACGCGACCTACTACAGCGACGTGCGCGTGCCCGCGGAAATGCTGGTGGGCAAGGAAAACGAGGGCTGGCGGCTGATCACCACCCAGCTCAACCACGAGCGCGTGATGCTCGGCCCGGCCGGTCGAGTCGGCGGCCTGCACGACCGCGTGTGGGCGTGGGCGGCCGCGCGCCGCACCCCGGACGGCGTCCCGCTGCTCGATCTGCCCGACGTGCGCGCGGTGCTCGCCGAGACCTTCGCGGTGGCCCGCGTGAACGAGCTGCTCAACTGGCAGGTGGCGGTTTCCGCGTCGGCGGGGCCGGTCGCGGTGGCCGACGCTTCGGCCACCAAGGTGTTCTCCTCCGAGCGGATCCAGCGGATCGGGCGGCTGCTGGACGAGATCGTGGGACGGCACGGCGATCCCGCCGACGCGGAGACCGCGGACCTCGCCGAGTGGCTGGACGTGCTGGCGAAACGGAACCTGGTGCTGACGTTCGGCGGGGGCGTCAGCGAGATCCAGCGTGAGCTGATCGCCTCCGCCGGACTGGGACTGCCGAGGGTGCCGCGATGACGATCGAGGAAGCCGCCGCGAAAATCGCCGCACAGGGGGAATGCGCGCCCCGATACGCGCGCGACCCGGTCAACCAGGCGATGGTGAACAACTGGGTCGAGGCGATCGGCGACGCCAATCCCGTTTACACCGACGAGGAGTTCGCCGCGTCGAGCGTCCACAAGGGACTGGTCGCCCCGCCCGCGATGGCGCAGGTGTGGACGATGGCCGGCCTGCACGGCGGCCGCGCCGAGGACGACCCGATGGGCGCGATCATGGCCGTGCTCGACGACGCCGGGTTCACCTCCGTGGTGGCGACGAACTCCGAGCAGACCTACCACCGGTACCTGCGGCCGGGGGAGCGGCTCGCGGCCACCACGATCCTCGAGGACGTCACCGGCCCGAAGCGCACCGGCCTCGGCGAAGGCTGGTTCGTCACGACCCGGACGAACTGGTACGTCGGCGAGGAACTGGTGGCCGACATGGTGTTCCGGGTGCTGAAGTTCCGGCCACCGGCGGCTGAGGCTCCGGCGGCGCCGGTGCTGCGGCCGGTGATCAGCCGCGACACGGCGTTCTTCTGGGAGGGCCTGAAAGCGGGCGAGCTGCGCATCCAGCGCTGGGGCACGACGCTGCGGCACCCGCCGGGCCCGATGCCGCCGGACGGTTCACTCGACGCGGTCCCGGACTACGTCGTGGCCAGCGGCCGCGGCACGGTGTACAGCTACGTCGTCCACCATCACCCGGCGGTGCCGGGCAAGCGGCTGCCGTTTGTGGTGGCGCTGGTGGAGCTGGAGGAGGGCGTGCGCGTGATGGCCGAGCTGCTGGACGCCGCGCCCGAGGAGGTCCACATCGGACTCCCGGTGACCGCCGCATTCGTCCGCGTGGACGACGACCTGACCTTGCCTGCCTGGAAGGTGGCGCGATGACGGATTCAACGCAGCCGGACTTTTCGGTGGGTGCGCAACTGCCGCCGTTGACAATCGAGGCGACGCCGACGTTTGTGGTCAGCACAGCGCTCGCCACCCGTGACTTCCAGGACGTGCACCACAACCGCGACGCCGCCGTCGCCCGCGGTTCGAAGGACATCTTCCTCAACATCCTCACTGACACTGGCCTGGTGCAGCGGTTCGTGGGCGACTGGGCCGGGCCCGAGGCGCTGGTGCGCTCGATCAAGATCCGGCTGGGCGTGCCGTGTTACGCCTACGAGACCCTGACCTTCACCGGGCGCGTGGTCTCCCGTGACGGCGCCGACGTCGAGCTGGCCGTGTCCGCTGTGGACAGTCTCGGCGAGCACGTCACGGGCACGGTTTCGCTGACCCTGCCGGGAGGTGCCTCGTGACGCTCTCACGCAAGACGGCCATCGCCGGGATCGGCGCGACGGAGTTCTCCAAGGAGTCCGGGCGCAGCGAGCTGCGGCTGGCCGCGGAGTGCGTGTCCCACGCACTGGCGGACGCGGGCCTGAAACCGTCCGATGTGGACGGTCTGGTGTCGTTCACCATGGACGGCACCGCGGAGATCGCGCTGGCACGGGAGCTGGGCATCCCGGAGCTGTCGTTCTTCAGCCGGATCCATTACGGCGGCGGGGCGGCGGCCGCGACGGTGCAGCAGGCCGCGCTGGCGGTGGCGAGCGGCGTCGCGGACGTCGTGGTGGCGTACCGGGCGTTCAACGAGCGCTCGGAGCAGCGGTTCGGGCAGGTGTCCTCCGCGGCGGCCGGGCAGGTGAACTCCTCCGGCGTCGACAACGCGTTCCACTATCCGATGGGCATTGCCACCCCGGCGGCGACGGTGGCCATGGTCGCCCGCCGCTACATGCACGAGTTCGGCGCGACGAGCGAGGACTTCGGGCGGATCGCCGTCCTCGACCGCGCGCACGCGGCCACCAACCCGGACGCCTGGTTCCACGGCCGGCCGATCACGCTGGAAGAACACCAGGCGTCGCGCTGGGTCGCCGAGCCGCTGCACCTGCTGGACTGCTGCCAGGAGAGCGACGGCGGCGTCGCGCTGGTCGTCACCTCGCTGGAACGGGCGCGCGACCTGCGCTGCCCGCCCGCCGTCGTCGCGGCCGCGGCCCAGGGCAGCGGGCCGGACCAGTACGTGATGACCAGCTACTACCGCGACGACCTCGCGGGCCTGCCCGAAATGGGCGTGGTCGGGCGGCAGCTGTGGGCGCAGTCCGGCCTGGGACCGTCCGATGTGGACGTCGCGGTGCTGTACGACCACTTCACCCCGTACGTGCTGATGCAGCTGGAGGAACTCGGTTTCTGCCCGCGCGGCGAGGCCCCGGGCTTCATCGCCGGCGACACCCTTTCCCTCGGCGGCGCGCTGCCGCTGAACCCGCACGGCGGCCAGCTCGGCGAGGCCTACATCCACGGTATGAACGGCATTGCCGAGGCTGTCCGCCAGGTCCGCGGCGCGGCCGTGAACCAGGTGGCCGGCGCGTCCTCGGTGGTGGTCACCGCGGGCACCGGCGTCCCGACCAGTGGGCTGGTCTTGACGAGTGACTGAGCGTCACCCATACCCCGGCCCGGTACGGCCCCGGTGTGGGCACCGGTAACTCTTGTGGGGCAACGGCTTCACCCCTCTGCTGGCTGGCGCCGGCCGGACCCGGATGTCACGGTTGAATCCCGTCCGGCAACGCGGAGTGAGGCTACGCATGACTCTGGCGGTGGTGGTGGCCTGGCTGCTCACCGCGGTCTTCGCGGTGCTCGTGCTGCCGTGTGTCCGGCGCCTGGTCCGGCTCGACTACGTGCACCTCGGCCCCGCCGTCCGCAACGGCGACCTGGCCGAGCTGCTGCTCGTGGTCGCCATGATCGCGATGGCGTCGCCCGTCGGCGCTCCGATCCCCGCGGCCGGCTGGCAGGCGATCCTCGTCCTCACCACCGGCTGGTTCGCCTTCGCCTGGTGGCGTTCTCGCGCCGAAGCCGGTGACGTTTCGAGGCCTCATGCCGCGGGCTGCGGCCATCACGCGCTTTCCGCGGCGGCGATGCTCTACCTGGTCACCGCGATGCCGCACGCCGACATGACCCACGGCCCCTGGCTCACCATGTCCACCGGCACCGGGCTGGCCCTGCCGGTCCTCGCGATCCTGGGCGCGGTCTACTTCGCGGCCGACGCCGTGCGGTCGGGTTTCCTGGCCGTCCGCACACGCGGCCGGTACTCGCCGGGTTTCACGTCGCGGACCGTCTGCCGCGCGGTGATGGGTGCGGGTATGGGGTACATGCTGCTCGCCGCGCTGTGACGGCGGGTATCAGCTTTTGAGTTCAGCCCAGCCGCCGGACTTCACCGTCCGGTGGCGGTGATCCCAAGGCAGGCAGTTCGGTCGCCGGATGACCGGCGACCCACTCGCGTGCCGCGGCCACGTCGAGGGCCAGCGCCTCGACCAGGGCTTCCCCCGACGTGTACTTCTGCTGCTCGCGCAGGTGCCGGCCGAGCCAGACGGTGAGCGTCTCGCCGTAGAGATCGTCCGCGAAGTCCAGCAGGTGGGCCTCGACGAGCCGGTAGCCGTCCGCGCCGTAGTACGTCGGGCGGCGGCCGACTGAGACCGCCGCGGCCACGAAAGTCCCGTTCGCACGCTCGACCCAGCCGGCCCACACGCCGTCGCCGACCTGGCCGCTCTGGTCGCGCAGGGCGATGTTCGCCGTGGGGAACCCGAGTTCGCGGCCGCGCTTGTCACCCGGCTCGACCGGGCCGCGTACCACGAAGAAGGTGCCGTCGTGCTCGTCCGACATCCGCCGTCCTTCTCGTGTGCGAGGTTTCAGTTCCGCTCACGGTATCCCCGGACGCGGTGCTCAGCGTGGCACGAGCACTGTGTCGGACAGCACAGGCGCGTCGTCCCGCTCGGGCGCGGTGGTGGTGACCAGCAGCCGGCCGTCCTCACGCCACACCCGCGTCCGCAGGCGCTCACCAGGGAAAACGACGCCGGCGAACTTCGTGCTGAACGACGCGACCTGCGCCGGGTCCCCGTCCAGGAACGCGTCGATCAGCGACTTCGCCACCACGCCGTACGTGCAGAGGCCGTGCAGGATCGGCCGGTCGAAGCCGGCCGCGCGGGCGAACGCGGGATCGGCGTGCAGCGGGTTCCGGTCGCCGCACAGCCGGTACAAAAGCGCCTGCTGCGGCAGCGTCGGCGTCTCCACCACGGCGTCGGGCTCGCGGTCCGGCCAGGCGATCCGGTCGGACGGCCCCCGCTCGCCGCCGAACCCGCCCTCGCCGCGCGCGAAGATGCTCGACCGGGCTGTCCACAGTGGATCCCCGTCCGCGGCGGCCACCTCGGTCTGCTGCACCAGCACGGCGGCCTTGCCCTTGTCGAACACGTCCACGATGCGGGTGCGCGCCACGGCCTTGCCCTCGGCCGGGATCGGCCGGTGCAGCTCGATCTCCTGCTTGCCGTGCAGCACCTTGGCGAGGTCGATGTCCACGCCGGGGAACTTCAGCTTCGGCGGCTCGAAGGTGCGCAGATTCGCCGCGACGGTGGCGAACGTCGGGATCACCCGCAGGTCGTCCTCGTAGGTGTAGCGCAGCTCCCGCTCGTCGACCGGGTCCGCGCCCGCGCCGAGGCCCAGGTGGTACAGCAGCACGTCGGACGGCGTCCAGCCGAACGTCAGCTCGCCGAGGTCGGCGCCGACGGCCAGCGCGGGGTCGATGGGCACGGGCTCTCCCTACTCGTAGCTGACGGAAACCTCGTCGGTCAACGGTACCGACTGGCAGGCCAGCACGATCCCGTCGGCGATGTCCTCGGCGTCCAGTACCTCGTTGTTCAGCATCTTCACCTCACCGGCGACGAGCCGGCACGCGCACGCGCTGCATTGGCCCTCGCGGCACGAATACGGCGCGTCGAAACCCTCGGCGAGCAGGTGGTCGAGCAGCTTCCGCTGCCGCGGCCACGCGACCTGCCGCGTCTCGCCGTCGAGGTCGACGGTCAGCTGGGTGGTGCCCGCATCGACGGCTTCGGGCTCCGGTGCGCTCGCTTCGAACGGATTTCCGGTCAGCGACTGGAACTTCTCGACGTGCACCCGGTCGCGCGGCACGTTCAGCTCGGTCAGCGCGGTCTTCGCCGCCGCCATGAACGGCGCCGGACCGCAGAGGAACGCCTCATGCGCGGCGTACGGACGCACCAGCTCCCGCAACTGTCCGGGCCGCGGCAAGCCTTGCAGGCTTTCCAGCCAGTGCAGCACCACGAGCCGTTCCGGATGGCGCGCGCCCAGCTCGGCCAGCGCCCGCGCGAAGATCACCGACTTCTCGTCCCGGTTCGCGTACACCAGCACAACGCGCCCGCGGCCGCGTTCCAGCGCCGACTTGAGGATCGAGATCACCGGCGTGATCCCGCTGCCCGCGGCGAACAACAGGAAGTCCCCCTCCAGCGACGCTGGGCAGAACACCCCGGACGGCGCCAGCACCTCGATGGCCGACCCGGCCCGCAGCTCGTCGCACACCCAGTTCGAGCCGTACCCGCCGTCCGTGCGCTTCACGGTCACCTGCACCCGGCCCTCGTGCGGCGCGCTCGACAGCGAGTAGCACCGCGCGACCGATCCCGTGCGGTCACTGGGAATCCGCAGGGTCAGGAACTGGCCGGGCTGGTACGCGAACGCGCCGGTGTGCTCGGCCGGCACCTCGAACACGATCGACCGCGCGTCTTCGGTCTCCTGCACCACCTCGGCGACGGTCAGCGTGACGGCCTCGCTCATGACCCACCACCGGGAGCGACGCCGTTGGCCGCCTGGGCCGGGCGGCTGCGTCCGGGAGCGACCCCGCCGCCGGGTTGCTCGGCGGCAGAAGTCAGGCCCAGGGTGCCGTCCTGCACCGCGTCGGCGATGCTGTCCGACAGCTTCTCGCAGGTGTCCAGCAGCGCGGTGTGCCCGCCGGCCGCCGCGTGCGCCGCGAATACCGGGCAGCTGCGCGCGGCGTCGGTGGTCCACTGGATGCTGGTGTGCTTGAGGCTGTTCTTCTTCACCAGCACGCAGGTCCCGCAGCTGCGGCACTCGTGCGGCCGCAGCCCGGCGGTGAGGAACTCGGTGACCTCGGCAGTCACACCCCGGCCTCTTCCGCCTCCGCGCGCTGCCGGGCCAGGTTCTCCGCGACCTCCGCCGACCACGCCTCGTTCGCCTTCGTCGTGTCCACCTCGAACTCGAACCGGCGCGTCATGTCCTCGCTGACGTCCTTGGCGTCCACGTAGAACTGCTCGTACCAGCGCCGCAGCTGGTACACCGGCCCGTCCTCCTCGCACAGCAGCGGGTTGTCGATGGCCGACTTGTTCTTCCAGATCTCCACGTCCTGCAGGAAGCCGATGCCGATGCCCTTGGCGAGCTTCTCCGCGATCTTGTCCGCGTGCTCGTCCGAGATGCCCGGCATCTTCTTCACCATGATTCCCCACTGCAGCACGAACGAAGTGGGCGAGACCGGGTAGTGGCAGTTGATCAGCACGTTCTCGATCTCGAAGCCCTGGAACGAGTTCACCAGGTGGTTGATCATGTACGACGGGCCGAAGTACGAGGCCTCCGAGCGCAGCAGGTTGTCCTCACCGCCGTAGTTGGACGCCATGCCCATGTCCGGGCGGCCCTTGGTGTTGAGGTACTGCGTGGCGACGTGGCCCTCGAAGACGTTCTTGAAGTACGTCGGGTAGGCGTAGTGGATGTAGAAGAAGTGCGCCATGTCCACGACGTTGTCGATGATCTCGCGGCAGTTGGCGTTCTCGATCAAGATCGAGTCCCAGGTCCAGTTGCTCCACTCGTCGCTGAACGCGCCCTCCACGCGCGGCACCACCACCTCGGCCGGCGGCGGGTTGCCCTCGGGGTCGTGCCAGACCAGCAGCTGCTTGTTCTCCTCCAGCACCTGCCACGAGCGGGTGCGCGCCCGCAGCGGAACCCGCTTGGCGTAAGGGATCGAGACACATTTGCCGCTGCCGCTCCAGCGCCAGTCGTGGAACGGGCAGGCGATCTCGTCGCCCTTCACCGAGCCTTGGGACAGGTCCCCGCCCATGTGCCGGCAGTACCCGTCGAGCACGTTCAGCTTGCCCGCCGAGTCGGCGAAGACCACGAGCTTGGTGCCGAACGCGTTGATGGCGTGCGGTTTCCCGTCGCGGAAGGTCTCGGCGAGCCCGAGGCAGTGCCAGCCGCGGGCGAACCGCGCGGGCGGTGTGCCGGCGTCGATCGTGCGGACGGTCTCGGATCCTTGCGTCTGTGGCGTCACTGCCTGCCTCCCATGCCGGTCCGATCTTCGTTCGCCAGCCGCTCGGCCGCAAGGTAGCCGAAGACCATCGCGGGCCCGATCGTCGCGCCGGGCCCGGCGTAGGTACGGCCCATCACGGCCGCGCTGGTGTTGCCCGCCGCGTACAGCCCGGGGACGACGGAGCCGTCCTCGCGCAGCACGCGCGCGTGTTCGTCGGTGCGCAGCCCGCCCTTGGTGCCGAGGTCGCCGGGCACGATCTTCACCGCGTAGAACGGCGCCTTCACCAGCTCGCCCAGGCTCGGGTTCGGCCGGTTGCGCGGGTCGCCGTAGTAGTGGTCGTACGCGCTGAGGCCGCGCTGGAAGTCCTCGTCGACCCCCGCGCGGGCGAAGCCGTTGAAGCGGTCGACGGTCGCCGTCAGCGCGTCCGCAGGCACCTCGATGCGCTCGGCGAGCTCGGCGAGGCTGGCCGCCTTGGCCACCACTCCGGCCTTGTACCAGCGGCCGGGCAGGGGCTGGCGCGGCCCGATGCCGGTGAACAGGTAGCGGTCCTTGTACCGCTGGTCGAACACCAGCCAGGTCGGGATGTGCTCACCCGGCCCGTCGCCTTCGCCGTACATCGCGTGCACCGCTTCGACGTACGGCGCGGACTCGTTCACGAACCGCTGCCCGCGGATGTCCACCATCAGGCAGCCCGGCCGCGACCGCTCCGCGAGCGCGAACCACGGCCCGCCGGTCAGCGGCATCGACGGCCCCCACCAGGCGTCGTCCATCAGGTCGACGGCCGCGCCGAGCTTGAGCCCGGCGGTGATGCCGTCGCCGGTGTTGGCCACCGCGCCGACGGTCCACTCGGTGCCGATCGGCGCGCGCTGGTACTTGGTGCGCATCTCCTCGTTGTGCTCGAAGCCGCCGCAGGCGAGGATCACCCCGCGCCGGGCGCGGAACAGCGTGTCGACGCCGTTGTGCCGGGCGAGCACCCCGGTGACCTGGTCGTCCTCGGTGTGCAGGTCGAGCAGCGGGGTGTTCAGCAGGACGTCGACGCCCGCGCGCCGCAACCCGACCCGGAGCCCGGCCGCAAGCGCTTGCCCCATGGCGAGCAGCTGCTGCCCGCGCAGCCGCCCGGCCAGCCACCGGGCGCCGAGCCCGAGCACCCTGGCGATCCCGCGGGGGTGCCGCGCGATCAGGCTCAGCCAGCGGTAGTCCGACTGCGTGATCGGCACTCCCAGCGGCGGCGCGCTGTACGGCGGCTCGAGGTGCGCGAGGTCCGCGCCGAGCAGTTTGCCGTCCAGCGCCTTCGGTTCCACCGACCGTCCGCCGGGCCGCCCGCCGGGCGCCTCGGGGTGGTAGTCGCTGTAGCCCGGGACCCAGCGGAACTTCAGCGGAGTCCGCGCGCTGACGAACTCCAGCACCTCGGGCCCGTGGGCCAGGAAGGCCTCACGCCGCTCCGCCGGGACGACTTCGCCGACGATCGCCTCCAGGTACTCGCGCGCCCGCTCGGGCGGCTCGTCGATCCCGGCCGCCTTCAGCGCGTGGTTCCCGGGGATCCAGACGCCACCGCCGGACCGGGCCGTCGAGCCGCCGAAGCAGCCCGCCTTCTCCAGGACGACAGTGCTCAGCCCCCGATGCGCGGCAGCCAGGGCCGCAGTCATCCCCGCGGCGCCGCTGCCGACCACCACGACGTCGTACTCCTCGCTCGCCATGCCACCTCACATGCAACGTGTTATAGCGCGTTACTGGCCTGTTCGGAGCCACTTCTGTCACCATAGACGAGAACGTGTTCCAGTTCTAGGGTGGCTCGATATGGACGAACTCGTCGCGGATGTCGTGATCATCGGATCGGGAGCGGCCGGGGTGTGCGCGGCCATCGAGGCGGCCGACGCGGGCGCCGACGTGCTCCTGCTCGACCGCTTTGCCGGCGGTGGGGCCAGCCGGGTCAGCGGCGGCGTGGTCTACGCCGGCGGTGGCACCGAACAGCAGCGCACGGCGGGTGTCGAGGACACCGTCGACGCGATGTACGAATACCTCCGGCTCGAGACCGGGGAGATCGTCTCCGAACGGACGCTGCGGCGCTTCTGCGAGGAGAGTCCCGCCATGATCACCTGGCTGGAAGCCCAGGGCGTGCCGTTCGAGGGCAGTCTGTGTCCCTACAAAACCTCCTATCCCAGCGACCAGCACTACCTGTACTACTCCGGCAGTGAGGCTTCGGGGAAGTTCCGGGAGGTGGCGAAACCCGCGCCGCGCGGACATCGCGTCAAAGGGCCGGGGACCTCGGGCAAGCTCCTCATGGCGCGCCTGGCCGAGGCTGTGCGCCGCCGGGATATCCGGGTCCTGCCGCAAACGCAGGCGCAGAGCCTGGTGACGGCGGCGGACGGCACCGTCACCGGCGTGGTCGTGAAGAGCCTCCGCGACGCGCCTCGCTCGGTGCGTGCCCGTCACGCCCGCCTCGCGGCGTACTCCGCGAAGCCGGGGATTTACGTGCCGTCGCTGCGAAAGTCGTTGCACCGCCGCGTCGAACGGCTCGAACGGCGGCACGCGCGCGAGCTGAAGATCACCGCCCGGCGTGGCGTGATCCTGGCCGCGGGCGGGTTCATCGCGAACCGGGAGCTGGTGCGCGAGCACGCGCCGGCCTACCGCGGCGGCCTCGCGCTCGGCACCTCGGCCGACGACGGGTCGGGCATCCGCCTCGGCGTCGAAGCCGGCGGGCGGACCGCCGAAATGGGCCGCATCTCGGCGTGGCGGTTCCTCACGCCGCCGGCGGCGTTCCTCGGCGGCCTGCTCGTCGACGCTTCCGGCAACCGGATCATCGACGAATCCCGGTACGGCGCCGCGATCGGCGAGCGGATGATCACCGCGCACGAGGGCAAGGGCTGGCTGCTCGCCGACGCGCCGATCGTGGCCGAGGCGCGCCGTGACGGGCGTCGGCAGGGACAGTGGTTTGCCTGGCTGCAGCTGCGTTATCTCCTGCAGCGGGGGCGCGTCTCCGGCGCCACGGTCGAGGATGTCGCGCGCCGCGCGGGCGTCGACCCGGCTGGTCTCGCGGCCACGTACGAGGCCTATCGAAGCGGGCCCGACCCGATGGGCAAGCCGGCCGATTTCGCGCGCCCGCTGGACACTCCGCCGTATTCGCTGATCGACGTCTCGGTCAAGCCGAATCTCGGTTACCCGTGCCCGATGCTCACGCTCGGCGGGCTGGTGGTCGACGAGGACACCGGCGCGGTGGCCGGCGTGCCCGGGCTGTACGCCGCCGGTCGGACCGCGGTGGGAATCTGTTCTAGCTCCTACGTCAGTGGCCTGTCGCTGGCCGACTGCGTTTTCTCCGGTCGCAGGGCTGGATTGCACAGTGCGCTGGAGCCGGACCGTATCGACAAAAACGAGAACGTGTTCTAGTCTTGGACTCGTCGAACGAGAGAGGGACGGCCGATGAGCGAGCTGGCTGCCGACGCGGTGATCACGGCGATCCGGGACCTGCTCCCGGTGCTGCGGGACCGCGCACAGGAGACCGAGGACGCGCGCCGCGTATCCGCCGAGTCGGTCAAGGCACTGCAGGAGACCGGGTTTTTCAAGCTGCTGCAACCAAAGCGCTACGGGGGTGTGGAAGCCGACCCGGTGAGCTTCTACACCGCGGTGAAACTCATCGCGAGCGCCTGCGGATCCACGGGCTGGGTCGCCTCCATCCTCGGCGTCCACCCGTGGCACGTGGCGCTGTTCGACGCGCAGGCGCAGCAGGAGGTCTGGGGTGAGGACACCGACGTGCGCATCTCGTCGTCCTATGCCCCGATGGGCAAGGCGACCGTGGTGGACGGCGGTTACCGGCTGTCCGGCCGCTGGAGCTTCTCCTCCGGCTGCGACCACTGCTCGTGGGTGCTGCTCGGCGGGCCGGCGTTCGACGGCGGCAAGCCGGTGGACTTCTGCACCTACCTGCTCCCGATCGCCGACTACTCGATCGTCGACGTCTGGGACACGGTCGGCCTGCGCGGGACGGGCTCCAACGACATCGTCGTCGAGGACGTTTTCGTGCCGCAGCACCGGGCGCTGAGCTTCATGGCGACGTCGAAGTGCCGTACGCCGGGCCAGGAAGTGAACCCGGGCCCGCTGTACAAGCTGCCGTACGGCTCGGTGCACCCCAGCACGATCACCGCGCCGATCATCGGCATGGCGCAGGGCGCGTATGACGCTCACGTGGAACACCAAGGCAAACGCGTCCGCGCGGCGTACGCGGGGGAGCAGTCCAAAGAGGACCCGTTCGCGAAGGTGCGGATCGCCGAGGCGGCCAGCGAGATCGACGCGGCCTGGCTGCAGCTGACGCACAACATCGACGAGCTGTACCAGCACGCGTGCCGCGGCGAGAAGCTGCCGTTCAGCACGCGGCTGCGGGTGCGGCGGGACCAGGTGCGCGGGACCGAGCGGGCGATCTCCGCGATCGACCGGCTCTTCGAGAACTCGGGCGGCCGCGCGATCCAGCGGGGCACGCCGATCCAGCGGTTCTGGCGCGACGCGCACGCCGGCCGGGTGCACGCGGCGAACGACGCCGAGCGCGCGTACGTCATGTTCGGCACCGGCGCCTTCGGGCTGCCCGTCGAGAATGCGATGGTGTGATGGCCCCCGAAGGCGCGTACGTCGAAGTCCGAAGTGGACTGAAGCTGCACTACCACGAGGCCGGCTCCGAACACGAGGAGACGGTGATCCTCTTGCACGGCGGCGGCCCCGGCGCGTCGGCGTGGAGCAATTTCGGGCGGAACCTGCCGGTGTTCAGCAAGTCCTACCGCACGATCGCCGTCGACCAGCCCGGGTTCGGCCGGTCCGACAAGCCGACCGAGCATCCGCAGTACTTCCGGCACAGTGCCGACGCCGTCGCCGGGCTGATGGACGAGCTGGGCATCAAGCGGGCGCACCTAGTCGGGAACTCGCTCGGCGCCGGCGCGGCCGTCCGGCTGGCGCTGAACCACCCGGGCCGGGCCGGCCGGCTGGTGCTCATGGGCGCGGGTGGCTTGAGCCTGAACCTGTTCGCGCCCGATCCGACGGAAGGCGTGCGTTACCTCGCGCGGTTCGGCGCCGAGCCGACCCGGGAGCGCATGGAAGCGTTCCTCCGCATCATGGTGCACGACCAGGCGCTGGTGACCGACGAGCTGGTGGACGAGCGGCTCGCCGCCGCGAGCGCCCCGGAGTCCCTGGCCGCGATGCGGGCGATGGGCCGCTCGTTTTCGCAGCCGGACACGTACGAGGAAGGCCTGCTCTGGCGCGAGGCGTACCGGCTGCGGCAGCGGGTGCTGCTGGTCTGGGGCCGCGAGGACCGCGTCAACCCGCTCGACGGGGCTCTGCTGGCACTGAAGACGATTCCGCGGGCGCAGCTGCACGTGTTCGGCGGCTGCGGCCACTGGGCGCAGCTGGAGAAGTTCGACGAGTTCAACCGGCTCGCCCTCGACTTTCTCGGGAGTTCGTGATGGGCATCCGCTCACTGGCGTACCTGCGGATCGAGGCGACCGACCTCGATGCCTGGCGCGTGTACGGCCTCAAGGTGCTCGGCATGGTCGAGGGCTCCGGTAGCGATCCGGACGCGCTTTACCTTCGGATGGACGACTTTCCGGCACGGCTGGTGATTTTCCCGGGCACTCGGGACCGCTTGGCGCAGGCCGGCTGGGAGGCCGAGAACGCCGCCGGGCTCGCCGAGGTCCGCGCGCGGCTGGACGCGGCTTCCGTGCCGTACAAGGAAGGCACGCCCGAACAGCTCGCGGACCGGCGGGTCGACGAGTTGATCAGCTTCGACGATCCGTCCGGCAACACCCTCGAGGTGTTCCACGGCGCCGCGCTCCAGCACCGCCGGGTGGTCAGCCCGTACGGACACCGTTTTGTGACTGGTGAACAAGGACTCGGCCACGTGGTGCTGTCGACTCACGACGACGCCGCGTCACTGGCGTTCTACCGTGACGTGCTGGGTTTTCGGCTGCGCGACTCCATGCGCCTGCCGCCGCAGCTCGTCGGCCGTCCCGCCGACGGGGAACCGGCGTGGCTGCGGTTCTTCGGCTGCAATCCGCGCCACCACAGCCTGGCGTTCCTGCCGATGCCCACGCCCAGCGGGATCGTCCACCTGATGGTCGAGGTCGAGGAAACCGACGACGTGGGGCTCTGCCTCGACCGCGCGCTCCGGCGCAAGGTGCCGATGTCCGCGACGCTCGGGCGGCACGTGAACGACCTGATGCTGTCGTTCTACATGAAGACCCCTGGCGGCTTCGACGTCGAGTTCGGCTGCGAGGGCCGCCAGGTCGACGACGAGAGCTGGATCGCCCGCGAGAGCACGGCGGTTTCGTTGTGGGGGCACGACTTTTCCGTCGGTGCCCCGTGACCGCGGTGCTGGACCCGTTCCGGTTCCGGGAGGTGCTCGGGCACTTCTGCACCGGAGTCACGGTGGTCACGGGACACGATGGGGCGGCACCGGCCGGTTTTGCCTGCCAGTCCTTCGCGGCCCTTTCGCTGGACCCGCCGCTGGTGCTGTTCTGTGTGGCGCGGACGTCGCGAACCTGGCCGGTGCTCGCCGAGTCCGGTTCCTTCGCGGTGAACGTGCTCGCCGAGGACCAGCGCGAGGTCAGCGCCGTGTTCGGCGCTCGCGGGGCAGACAAGTTCGCCTCGGTCCCATGGCGCCCGGCCCCTTCCGGCGCGCCCCTGCTCGACGGCGCCCTGACCTGGGTGGACTGCACCCTCGAGGCCGTGCACACCGCCGGCGACCACCTCGTGGTGGTCGGCCGCGTGACCGAGCTGGGGGAGACGTCGGACGCCCGTCCGCTGCTGTTCCACCGCGGCCACTACACCGTGACCGAGCCGGTCCCGGACGCCCTCGCGGCACTCATGCCCTGGCCCCGGCCGGACGACTGGTTATAGGGTTATTTCCAGCGAAAGTGGACAAAAACCCGGCCGAAGTTGTCCTTGTCCTTTTCGATCCGGTGATACAGCGCCTTGATGTCCTTGCGCTCCAGGAAGCGCAGCACGTGCTTCTTCAGCTGCCCGGACCCCTTGCCGGGGATGATCTCGACCAGCGGCGCCTTCTTCGCCACCGCCTCGTCGATGATCGCCTGCAGCGCCCGGTCGATCTCGCCGCCGTGGTTGTAGATGTCGTGCAGGTCGAGTTTCAGCTTCATGGGCTCCAGGCTGCCACCCGGCCGGGCTCGTGAGTGTTTATGCCGGTTCTAACCGTCTTCAGCACTCACGAGTCCTGAAGTTGATCAGTCACGCGATGGTTAACAAATGACTATCTGCTTTGTTACTTGGTCCAAACCATGCGACCATCTTCGTCATGAATCATCTTCACGTTCGAGCAACGGCGCCGAACCCCATGATTCTCTTGATCCTCTACGGGCAAGCGGGACCACGGCGGCGGAGGAACCGCCGAAGATGTGAACCCCGTAGGAGGACCACATGAAAGCGACCCGCTTGCTTGTCGGCATCACCGCTGTCGCCGGGACCATGTTCCTTGCGGTTCCCGCGTATGCCGCCACCGGCCAGGTCGACGGCAACATCACCGTGGGCGGCTCGAGCTGCTCGTGGACCAACGCGACCACCAGCGACGTGGCGCCGAACACGCTGACCATCGACCACACGACCGTCAAGCCGAGCTGCAGCGGCAGCATCGTGGCGAGCCTGACCAACGACCCGACCGCCACCTTCGACGACACGGCCGGCACGGTGTCCTCGGCCGAGGTGGACGTCACCGGGACGGTGCTCGGGATCAACTGCTCGTACAAGGTGACCGGCCTGTCGCTCTCCCGCCAGGGAACGACGCGGACTTACACCGGTGGCCCGTTCACCGCCAACGGCGGCGGCGGGCTGTGCCCCAGCTCGGAAACCGTGGACTCCGCCACGCTGACCTTCCACTGACACCGGCGCTGACGCACCACTGAACGACAGCAGCGCGGAGCGACCCCTCAAGAGGGCCGCTCCGCGTTTGCCGTTATCCGAGCGTCTGCCACCAGCCGTCGACCGACGGCGGGTTCGCGACGTCGAGCCGCTCGCCCGGCTTCGGCACGGCGAGGGCCAGGTCGTTCGCCTTGGCCTCGCGCCACACGCGGTCGGCGGGCTCGGCCCAGGGGTGCATGGCGAGGGAGAACGTCGCCCAGTGCACCGGCACCAGCAGCCCGCCCCGCACGTCGATGTGCGCGGCGACGCCTTCCTCCGGGGTCATGTGGATGTCCGGCCAATGCGGGGCGTACGCGCCGATCTGGATCAAGGCGGCGTCGAACGGGCCGTGTTCCTCGCCGATCTTCGCAAAGCCGTCGAAATAACCGGTGTCGCCGCTGTAGAAGACGCGGTGCCGCGGCCCGGCGATCACCCAGGACGTCCAGAGCGTGCTGTCGTTGCTGATTCCGCGGCCGGAGAAGTGCTGCGCCGGGGTGGCGACAAACCGGATGCCGCCGACCTCGGCCTCCTCGTTCCAGTCCAGCTCGATGATCCGGGAGCTCGGCACCCGCCACCGCTCGAGGTGCGCGCCGACGCCCAGCGGCACCAGGAACGGCGCGTCGTGGGCGGCCAGCAGCTCGCGCACGGTGGCCAGGTCCAGGTGGTCGTAGTGGTCGTGGGAGATGACGATCGCGTCCACCCGGCCGACCGAGGCCAGCGGCACCGGCGGCGCGTGCAGCCGCCGCGGGCCGGCGAACGCGGCCGGCGACACCCGGTCGCTCCACACCGGGTCGCACAGCACGCGGGCGCCGTCGATCTCCACCAGTGTGGACGCGTGGCCGTACCAGGTCAGGTAGACGCCGTCAGTGGACTCCACGACCGGCTGCGCGACGAGCGGGATCTCCCCGCCGGGCTTGCGCTGGGCCCGGTTCTCACCGAACAGCAGCTCGCGCAGGATGCCGCCCGCGGCCGAAGGCGAGGGTGACGCCCGGGTGGGGGAGGCGTTGTGGAACAGGCCGTCGGCGAACTGAGGCGACCGGCGCATGCGCTCGGCCCGCGCACCGGTGGCCTTCGCGCCGAAGGCCACCGGGAAGTCGCTGAGTGCCGAGACCGTCTTCCTCACCATGTCCCCGAGTCTACGAACGCTTCCTGAGAGGGGCCCCAGTTTCATGCAGGTGGGTGAGCGCCTGCCGGTAGGAGTCGATCAGGCCGGTCTGCAGGTAGGGCACGCCCAGCTCCGCGCAGTAGTCGCGGACGATCGGCTGCGCCCGGCGCAGGTGCACCGAGGGCATGCTCGGGAACAGGTGGTGCTCGATCTGGTAGTTGAGCCCGCCCAGCGCGACGTCGATCGCCGCGCCGCCGCGGACGTTGCGGGAGGTGAGCACCTGCTTGCGCAGGAAGTCCAGCTCGGGGCGGCCGGTGAGCGTGGGCATGCCCTTGTGGTTCGGGGCGAAGATCGATCCCATGTAGACACCCCAGACCCCTTGGTGCACAACGAAGAACAGCACCGCCAGGCCGGGCGGCAGCACGATGAACAGGGCGGACAGGTAAACGACGAAGTGGGTTGCCAGCAGGGCGGCCTCGACGCCGCGGGCGCGCAAGCCGGGCTTGGCCACCGAGCGGATGCCCGACCAGTGCAGGTTCAGCCCCTCGAGGGTGAGCAGCGGGAAGAACAGGAAGGCCTGGTACCGCCCGATGAACCGGGGCACGCCGCGGCTGGCCCGGGCCTGGTCCTTCGACCAGACGAGGATGTCCGGGTCCACGTCGGGATCCAGCTCCTCGTGGTTGGGGTTCGCGTGGTGGCGGGTGTGCTTGTCCATCCACCACCCGTAGCTCATGCCGACGCCGAGGTTGCCCGCGATGCGGCCGGCGATCTCGGTCGGGCGGCGGGTGCGGAACACCTGGCGGTGGGCGAGGTCGTGGGACAGCAGGGCGATCTGGCCGAACATGAAGGCCTGGAACACCGCGATCGCGAGCTGCCACCAGGAGTCGCCGAGGAGCGCGAACGCCACCCAGCCGCCGGTGAACAACGCGGTCACGAGGGTGATCCGGAACGTGTAGTAGCCGGGGCGCCGCGCGAGCAGGCCGGCGTCGGCAATGCGCCGCGACAAGCGGGCGAAGTCGCTGCCGGAGCCGGCCGGGGCGGACTGGACGAGGTTCTCTGTGGTCACCTCGTTGAGTGTTTCGGCGATCGGGGCCGGGCAGAACCCTGCACACCCGAGGAGCGGTGCGGGGGTTGCCCCTACCCCTCTTAGGGGTGGACGCGGGCGAGGTGGTGCTGCGGCGGCCCGAACAGCTGCCCCGTCGCGTGCGCGCGCTTGAGGTACCGGTGGGCGGGATGTTCCCAGGTCACGGCGATGCCGCCGTGTAATTGGATCATCTCCGCGGCCACCGTGGCGAAGGCCTCGCTGCAGTGCACTTTGGCCACCGCGGCGAGCCGGGACGACGCGGGCGCGGCGTAGGCGGCCGAGCGGGCGGTTTCGACGAGGACGTGCAAATCGGCCATCCGGTGCTTGAGCGCCTGGAAACTCCCGATCGGACGGCCGAACTGCTCCCGTCGCAGCGTGTACTCGACGGTCAGCTCCAGGGCCCGCGCGGCGGCACCGGCCTGCTCGGCGGCGAGGACCGCGCAGGCGACGTCCCGCACGCGGCCGAGATCGACGGGGCCGAGCCGCCGGGCCGGGACCTGGTCGAGCGTCACCGTGGCCAGACGGCGCGTCTCGTCCATGCCGGCAACGGCGATCCGCTGAACTCCGGAGTGGGCCGGATCGACCTCGAACAGAGCGGGGCCGTCTTCGGTGGTCGCGGCGACGAGGAGGACGGCGGCTTCGGCGGCGTCGAGGACGTAGTGAGCGCTTCCGTCGAGAGTGGAGCCCTGAGCTTGGACGGCGGGCTGCTGCGGATCCCAATGGCCGTGCGCGCCGGTCCAGGCGAGCGCGCCGACGACGCCCTCGGCCAGCTGCGGCAGGAGCCGTGCGCACGCGCTGTCGTCGCTCGTCGTGAGCAGTGCGGTGGTGGTGAGCACAGCGGAACCGAGGAACGGCACGTCGGCCAGGACGCGGCCGAGTTCTTCCGCGACGATCTGCACCTCGGTGATGCCCGCGCCTCCGCCTTTGTCATCGGCAGAGCCGGCGGCCAGGCCGCCGAAGCGTTCCGGCACGGTCAGCGCGGCGACGCCGATCTGCGCGCACAGTGCGGTCCACGGCTCGGGCTCGCGTTCGAGGAGCTTGCGCACGCCGGCGCGCAGCTGGTCCTGCTCCGGGGTCACGGCGCGATCGCCGCCAGGACGCGGTGCCGGTGGACGGCGGGCGTGCCCCAGGCCGTCGTCAGCGCGCGGACGCGGGTGAGCCGCAGGCCGAGCGGGTGCTCGGCGGTGTAGCCGATCGCGCCGTGGACCTGAAGGGCGGTGCGGGCGGCCAGGTGCGCGGCATCGCCGCAGGCCACCTTGGCGGCGGAGACGTCGGCCGGATCGGCGGTGACGGCGGCGCCGTGCAGCAGCGGCCGGGCCAGTTCCAGCGCGGTGACGACCTCGGCCAGCAGGTGCTTGATTGCTTGGAAGCGGCCGATTTCACGGCCGTACTGGCGGCGTTGGCCGGCGTGTTCGACGGACATCTCCAGCAACCGCCGGCCGGCGCCGAGGAGCTGCGCCGCGGTGAGGAGAGCGCCCAAATCGAACGCGCGGGCCGGGTCGAGCGCGGGGCCGAGTTCGTCACCGGGGACGGGCACGAAGAGGCGACGGGAACTGTCCAGCGAGGCCAGGTGAGCGCCGGGGGTGAAGCCGCGTAACGAGGCGACGTCGACGAGGAAACGGGCGTCGGCGATGTCGGCGTCCAAGGCGAACGGGAGATGCGGCGGAAAAGCAAGCGAGACAAGGGTTTCACCGGCCGCGGTGGAGGCCAGGATCTCGTCGTCGAGCAGACAGGGCAGCACCGCGGAATCCGTCCACGGGCCGGGCGGGCAGAAGCGGCCGAGGACCTCGAAGGCGAGAACAGCGTCGACGGTTGTCGCGCCCGTGCCGTCCTCTTCGGACAGACCACCGCGGTGGGACGGGGTGGTCAGCGCCGTGACGCCCTGGTCGGCCAGGCGGCGCCAGATCTTCAGCCCCGGGCCGTGATCACCGCCGGCCCAGGCGCGGGTGGCCGTGTCACAGTCCAGAGTGGACAGCAGGGCGTCCAGGGAGGCGGCGAACGCCTCCTGTTCCGCGGACGGGGCGAATCTCACCGGTCTCCCTTCGGCAGGCCGAGCAGGCGTTCGGCGACGATCGTGCGCTGGATCTGGTCCGTGCCGCCGTAAATGGGGCCGGCCAGGGAGAACAGCCAGCCGTCCGCCCACGGGCCGCGGAGTTCGGCGGCCGGGCCGAGCAGGTCCAGGGCGGTTTCGTGGAGGGCCACGTCGAGGTGTGACCAGAACAGCTTGTTGATGCTGGATTCCGGGCCCAGCTCGGCGCCGGACGCGAGGCGCGTGACCGTGCCGAAGGTGTAGAGCTGGTACGCCCGCGCGCCGATCCACGCGTCGGCCACGCGCGCGGCCGTCGCCTCCGGCCGGCCGGCCGACGACCACAACGACACCAGCCGGTCCGCGGCGGACAGGAAACGGCCGGGGCTGCGCAGGGACAGGCCGCGTTCGTTGTTGGCGGTGGTCATGGCCACGCGCCAGCCGTTGCCGGGAGTGCCGATGACGTCCTCGTCCGGGACGAAAACGTCGTCGAAGAAAATCTCCGCGAAGCCGGGTTCACCGTCGAGCTGCGGGATGGGGCGGACGGTCACGCCCGGCGCGCGCAGGTCGGCCATCAGGTAGGTCAGGCCGTGGTGGCGCGTCGATCCGGGCTCGCTGCGGAATAGGCCGAACGCGCGGTCGGCGAAGGCGGCGCGGGAACTCCAGGTCTTCTGGCCGTTGAGGAGCCAGCCGCCGTCCGCGGGAGTGGCGGTGCTACGCAACGCCGCGATATCGCTGCCGGCCTCGGGTTCGGACCAGGCCTGTGCCCAGACTTCCTCGGAGCGCGCCATTTTCGGCAGGATCCGCGCGAGCTGTTCGGGCGTGCCGTGGGAGAAAAGGGTGGGCGCCAGCATGAAGATGCCGTTCTGGTTGACGCGGCCGGGCGCGCCCGCGGCGTAGTACTCCTCCTCGAAGAGCACCCACTCCAGCAGGCTCGCGTCGCGGCCGCCGTACTCGCGCGGCCACGAGACGACGGACCAGCGCGCGTCCGCCAGCTCCGCCTCCCACTCGCGGTGCGCAGCGAAACCCTCGGCGGTGTCGAACGAAGGCAACGGCGACCGCGGCACGTGCGCGGCCAGCCACTCCCGGGCCTCGTCACGGAACCGGCGGGTGGGCTCGTCGAGGTCGAGGTCCATCGCGCTCACGCCCTCGGGCCACGCATCGAGCGGGCGTCCTGACCGGCCAGCGAATCGCCGGTGGTTTCGGCGTTGTGCGAGTGGCCCAGGTGGTGGAGGGCGAACGCCGAGTCCATGCCCGAGCGCAAGCCCATCAGGTCCTCCGCCTGATTGACCGCCTTTTTCGCCAGCGCCAAGCCAAACCGTGGCATCTCGGCGATTTTCTCCGCCAGCGCCAGAGTTTCCGCCTCCAGCTCGGACCGCGGCACCACCCGGTTCAGCATGCCCCACGCCAGCGCCTGCTCCGCGCTGAAACGCTCACCTGTGAACAGCACCTCCTTCGCCGCGCGGGGGCCGAGGACCCACGGGTGCGCGAAGTACTCCACACCCGGGATGCCCATGCGGACCACGGGATCGGCGAAAAACGCGTCGTCCGAGGCGACGATCAGGTCGCAGACCCAGGCGAGCATCAGGGCGCCCGCGATGCACGCGCCCTGCACACTCGCGATGGTCGGCTTCGGGAGCTCGCGCCAGCGGCGGCACATTCCCAGGTACACCTCGGATTCGCGGGCGAAGCGCTGGTCCGCGCCGGCCGCGCCGACGTGGTCCCACCAGGTCACCGCGCGGCGGTCGAACGAGGCGTCCGCGTCGCGGCCCGGGGAACCGATGTCGTGGCCCGCCGAGAAGTGCTTGCCCGCGCCGGCCAGGACGATCACCTTCACGGCGTCGTCCGAGACGGCGCGGGTGAAGGCGTCGTCGAGGGCGTAGGTCATCGCCGAGTTCTGGGCGTTGCGGTACTCCGGCCTGTTCATCGTGACGATCGCGACCGGTCCGCGCCGCTCGTAGGCGACCTCAGCCATCGTTTTCCTCCCGCAGCACTCGTTTCAAAACCTTGCCCGCCGGGTTCCGCGGCAGCTCCGCCCGGAGCGCCACCGAACGCGGCAGCTTGTAGTTCGCCAGGCTCTCCCGGCAGTGCGCCAGCAGATCCTCTGTGGACGGACGACGTCCCGGCCTCGGCACCACGTACGCACGGCCGACCTCGCCCAACCGCGCGTCCGGCACACCGACAACCGCCGACTCCGCGACGTCCGGGTGCCACGCCAGCACCTGCTCCACCTCGGCGGGGTAGACGTTGAACCCGCCGCAGACGTACATGTCCTTCAGCCGGTCCGTGATCCGCAGGTAGCCGCGCGGGTCCAACTCGCCGACGTCGCCGGTGTGCAGCCAGCCGTCCGGGTCGATCGCCGACGCGGTGGCGTCCGGGTCGTCGAGGTAGCCCAGCATCACGTTCGGGCCGCGCAGCAGTACTTCGTCGCGGTCGCCAAGGCGTACTTCGAAACCCGCCGTCGCGCGGCCGGCGAAGCGCGCCACCACGTCGGGCGGGTCTTCGGGGCGGCTCATCGTCGCGACCACGGCCTCGGTCAGCCCGTACGCGGTCAGCACGGTCTCGAAGCCCAGCTCGGCGCGCATCCGCTCGACGAGCGCGACCGGCACCGTCGCCGCGCCCGTGACGGCCAGGCGCAGGCTCGACAGGTCCGCGGCCGCGCGCTCCGGCGTGTCCAGCAGCACCTGGTAGATCGTCGGCGCGCCGGGCAGCACGCTGATCCGCTCGTCCTGGATCAGCCGCAGCGTCTCGCGGGCTTCGAACACGCGTTGCGGCAGGATCGTCGCACCGGTCAGCACCGCGGCCAGAATCCCGGCCTTGTAACCGAAACTGTGGAAAAACGGGTTCACCACGAGATACCGGTCGCGCTCGGCCAGCTCGCCGCACGAGGCCCACGCCGCCGCGACGCCGAGCGCCTGCCGGTGCGAACTCATCGCTCCCTTGCTGCGGCCCGTGGTGCCCGAGGTGAACAGGATGTCGCTGACGTCGTCCGGGCTGACCGTCGCGGTGAAGTCGTCGGGAAAGCCCTCCAGCGCGGACCATTCCGTGACACCCGGAACCGGCTCCTCGGGACCTTCCACCGGCACCCGGAGCACCGTCGGCGGCAGCGAGCCGAGGGCGGAAAGCCGGTCGGCGCCGAGGAAACGGCCGGTGATCACCAACGCCGACACGCCCGCCCGGGTGAGGATGTCCTGCGTTTCACGCGCGGTGAACCGGGTGCTGACCGGCACCAGCGTCGCGCCCGCGTACAGCGCGCCGAGGCCGGCGACCACCCAGTGCCAGGTGTTGGGGGAGTTGACCGCGACCCGCGCGCCGGGCCGGATGCCTTGTGCCGCCAGGAAGTTCGCGCACTGGCGGACCCGGCTGCGCAACTGGGCCCAGGTCAGCCGCACGGCACCGTCCACCACGGCTTCACCCGTGGGGTACCGGTCCGCGACCGCGTCCAGCGCCGCCGGGACGGTCGGCTCGGACAGCGGCATCGCAAACCTCCCTAGCAAGTGCTTGGTAGGGTAACCTACCGACGAGCCCCGAGGCCAGAGGAGGACCGATGGACGAACCCAGCGCCGACTTTCGCACTGAAGTCCGGGCCTGGCTGGCCGAGCACCTCGACCCGGCGCTCAAGGGCCTGGGCGGGCCGGGCCGCGAGCACGAGGCGTTCGAGGAACGCCGGGCGTGGGAGCGAAAGCTGGGCGCCGCCGGCTGGAACGGCATCGGCTGGCCCGAGCGGCACGGCGGCCGCGGCGCGACGCTCGACGAACAGGTCGTCTTCCACGAGGAGTACGCCCGCGCCGACGCCCCCGCGCGCGTCAGCCACCTCGGCCAGGAGCTGCTCGGCCCCACCCTCATCGCGTTCGGCAGTGAGGCGCAGCAACGCCGGTTCCTGCCGAAGATCCTCGCCGTCGAGGAGCTGTGGTGCCAGGGCTACTCCGAGCCGGGTGCGGGCTCGGACCTCGCGGCGGTGTCGACCTCGGCCCGTCAAGAGGGCGACGAGTGGGTGGTCACCGGGCAGAAGGTGTGGACCTCGCTCGCGCACGTCGCCGACTGGTGTTTTGTGCTGGCCCGCACCGAGCCCGGCTCGAAGCGCCACCACGGCCTCAGCTTCCTGCTCGTGCCGATGCGCCAGGACGGCGTCGACGTCCGGCCGATCCGGCAGCTCACCGGCACCGCCGAGTTCAACGAGGTCTTCTTCGACCGTGCCCGCACGGCCGAGGTGGTCGGCGAGCCCGGCGACGGCTGGCGGGTCGCGATGGGGCTGCTCGGCTTCGAACGCGGGGTGGCCACGCTCGGCCAGCAGATCGGCTTCCGCCGTGAGCTGGAAGCGCTGTGCCGGCTCGCTGAGGAAAACGGCGCGGCGGAAGACCCGCACATCGCCGAACAGCTGAACCGCGCGTGGGTCGGGCTGGAAGTGCTGCGCGCGCACGCCGTCCGCACGCTCGGCGACAGCGGACCCGGCGCGGCCAGTGTGGTCAAGCTCGTCTGGGCGGGCTGGCATCGGAGGCTGGGCGAACTGGCCATGCTGGTGCGCGGAGCCTCTGGCCTCGTCGCGCCGGACGGCTTCGACGCGTGGCAACGGCTTTTCCTGTTCTCGCGAGCCGACACGATCTACGGCGGCTCCGACGAGATCCAGCGCAACGTCATCGCCGAGCGGGTGCTCGGCCTGCCGAGGGAGGCCCGTCCGTGATCAGTGTCGGAAAGTACCCCGAGGGCGCGAACCTGTTGCGGGACAAGGTCGTGGTGGTCACCGCGGCCGCCGGGACGGGCATCGGGTCGGCCGCCGCGAAGCGGTGCCTGGAGGAGGGCGCGCGGGTGGTCGTCAGCGATCGGCACGAGCGGCGCCTGCGGGAAACGGCCGAAGAGCTGGGCGGTGAGGTCCACGCGGTCCCGTGCGACGTCACCCAGGAGGAAGACGTCCAGCACCTGGTCGACAGCACGGTCGAGCACTTCGGCCGGCTCGACGTGCTGATCAACAACGCCGGCCTCGGCGGCACCTGCTCGCTGCTGGAGATGTCAGACGAGGAGTGGTCGCGGGTCCTCGACGTCACCTTGAACGGCACCTTCCGCGCCACCCGCGCCGCGCTGCGCCGGTTCGCCGAGCAGGGGACCGGCGGCGCGATCGTCAACAACGCGTCCGTGCTCGGCTGGCGCGCGCAGGCCGGGCAGGCGCACTACGCGGCGGCCAAGGCCGGGGTGATGGCGCTGACCCGGTGCGCCGCGGTGGACGCCGCGCCGTACGACGTGCGGGTCAACGCCGTGGCGCCGAGCCTGGCGATGCACCCGTTCCTGGCCAAGGTGACCAGCGACGAGGTGCTGGCCGAGCTGACCGCGCGCGAGGTGTCGGGGAGGGCGGCGAAGCCGTGGGAGGTGGCGAATGTGATGGTGTTCCTCGCCAGTGAGTACGCCTCGTACCTCACCGGCGAGGTCGTGTCCGTGAGTGCCCAGCATGCGTGAGGTCGCCTCAGTGAGCCCAGTCGTGAAAAACGCCCCCGGATCCCGGCGCGCCGAGCTGCTGGCGCTCGCCGCGCGGTTGTTCGCCGACCGCGGTTACGTGTCCACGACCGTCCGCGACATCGCCGACGCCGCCGGCATCCTGTCCGGCAGCCTCTACCACCACTTCGACTCGAAGGAGTCGATGGCCGACGAGATCCTCACCGGCTTCCTGGACGAGCTTTTCGGCGCGTACGGCGAAATCGTCGGGCGGGGCCTGCCGCCGCGCGAGACGCTGGAGGCGGTGGTGGTCGCCTCGTTCGAGTCCATCCACCGGCGCCCGGCCGAGGTGGCGATCTACCAGAGCGAGGCCAAGCACCTGATGGCGCTGCCGCGCTTCGCCTACCTGAACGACCGCAACGCCGAGTTCCGCAAGCTGTGGAACGGGATCCTCACCGACGGGGTCGCGGGCGGGGTGTTCCGGCCGGACCTCGACGTCGAGCTGGTCTACCGGTTCATCCGCGACACGGTGTGGGTCGCGGTCCGCTGGTACAACCCGGACGGCGCGCTGTCCGCGCACGACGTCGCCGAGCAGTACCTCGGCATCCTGCTGGAGGGTATCGCCGTCCCCGCAGGCGCCGCGAAGAAACGGAGGAGCCGTGGCTGAGGCCTTTGTGCTGGACGCCGTCCGAACCCCCGTCGGCCGCCGCGGCGGCGCGCTCGGCGGGGTGCACCCGGCGGACCTGGGCGCGCACGTGATCCGCGCGGTCGTCGAGCGCGCGGGCGTGGACCCGGCGCTGGTGGACGACGTGATCCTCGGCTGTGTCGACACGCTCGGCCCGCAGTCGGGCAACCTCGCGCGCACCGCGTGGCTCGCCGCCGGGTTCCCGAACCACGTGCCGGGCGTGACCGTGGACCGTCAGTGCGGCTCCAGCCAGCAGGCCGTGCACTTCGCCGCGCAGGCCGTGCTCAGCGACACGGCGGACCTGGTGCTGGCCGGCGGAGTGCAGAACATGACGGCGATCCCGATCAGCGCGGCGATGCTGGCCGGGCGCGAGTACGGCTTCCCCGACCCGTTTTCCGGCTCGAAGGGCTGGCAGGAGCGCTACGGCGGGGTGGAGGTCTCGCAGTTCAAGAGCGCGGACATGATCGCCGCGCACTGGGACATCTCACGCGCCGCGATGGAGGAGTTCGCGCTGCGCAGCCATAAGCGCGCGCTGGACGCCATCGCCCACGGCCGTTTCGACGCCGAAATCGCGCCGTTCGGCGAATTCCGCACCGACGAGGGACCGCGGCCCGACACCAGCCTGGAGCGGATGGCCGCGCTGAAGCCGTTGAGCGAGGGCTCGCGGCTCACCGCGGCGGTCGCGAGCCAGATCTCCGACGGCGCCAGCGCGACCCTGCTCGCGTCCGAGGCCTTCGTGAAAGAGCACGGGCTCAAGCCGCGCGCTCGGATCCACCACCTGTCCGTGCGCGCCGCCGATCCCGTGTGGATGCTCACCGGCCCGATCCCCGCGACCGCGCACGCGTTGCGCAAGACCGGGCTGACGATCGGTGACATCGACCTGTTCGAGGTCAACGAGGCGTTCGCGAGTGTGGTGCTCGCCTGGCTCGACGAGACCGGCGCGGACCCGGAGCGGGTGAACGTCAACGGCGGCGGGATCGCGCTCGGCCACCCCATCGGCGCGTCCGGCACGAAGCTGTTCGCCACGCTGCTGCACGAGCTGGAACGGCGCGGCGGCCGGTACGGCCTGCAGACCATGTGCGAGGGCGGCGGCACCGCGAACGTCACGATCATCGAGCGGCTCTGACCACGAGCGAGGACTCCCTGATGCTCTGAAGGCCACCTTGAGGGCATCTACGTCTCTCATGGTGGCCTTCAGAGCACAGCTGGGCCGGTCACCACACCGCCAGCCGCGAGGGCGGTGTGGTGACCGGGGTGGGGGCGTGGCCGCCGCGCGCGGCCTCGCCCCGGATTCAGCCCACCGGCTCGGACCAGGACGGCATCGATCCGGTGGGCGCGTCGGCGGCGAACTGGCTCTCGAACTGGGCCTCGAACTCGGCCGTGCCGATGCGCGGGCCGTCCAGCGAGCTGTGTTCCAGGCCCGGGTTGAACGACAGCTCGAACTCGGTCTCGAACCCACCGTCGAACCCGCTGTCGAAGCCATTGCCGAAACCACCGTCGAACCCGCGCTCGTCGATCGCGGTGTAGGTGTACTCGGGCACTGGCAGACGCCGCTCGAGCTCGGCGGTCCAGTGGAGCATCGCGCGCGGCTTGTCCCAGCCGCAGATGCCCACGAGTTCGCCGCCGCGCAGGTATCCCGTGATGCCGCCGGCCAACGGGACAGTGTCGTCGCCGAGCGCGGGCAGGCCCGCCGTCTGCAAGCGCACGTCGTACAGCGAGGACCAGGCCCGTGGCAGTGGCGTGAACGGTTCGGCCGAAGACCGGCCCGCCAGCAGGTTTTCCGCCGCCGCGCGCGCCGACTCCACCGCGTTGATCCAGTGCTCGACGCGGCGGGGAACCTCGTCGAAGCGCAGGTTCGGCCAGCGCGCGAGGTCCCCGGCGACCACGACGTCGGCCGCGCCCTCGGCGAACAGCGCCGGATCGCACAGCACGCCGTCGGAGGTGTCGAGGCCGGAGCCGCGCAGGTAGTCGACGGCCGGGACGCTGCCGATCGCCAGCACCACCACACTCGCCACGAGCAGCTTGTTGTTCGTCAGGTGCAGCCCGACCGCGTCCTTGGTGCTGATCCAGTGGCGCACCTCGGTTTTCATCGAAAGCCGCGCGCGGTGCTGCCGGTGCAGGTCCGCCACGCCGCTCGAGATGCGTTCGCCGAAGCGGTGCAACGGCGCGCTGCTGTCGCTGACCAACGTCACGTCACGGCCGAGGTGCCGCATGCTCGCGGTGAACTCACAGCCGATCAGGCCGCTGCCGATGACCACCGCGGGCTTGCTGCTCGCGTCCAGGCAGCGGCGCACGGCGATCGAGTCGTCGATCGTGCGCAGCACCCGCACCCGCGGGTCGTGGCGCGGCGAGCCGGGCAGGTGCCGCGGCACGACGCCGGTGGCCAGGATCAGCCCGTCGTACCAGAGCGGCTCGCCGCCGGGCAGGTGCACGACCCGCTCGACGGTGTCGAGCCAGGTGGCCCGGGTGCCGAGCCGCCAGTGCACGTCCAGGTCGCGGTAGGCGCGCAACGACACGTCGTTCGGCCGCACCGCGCCGGTCACCAGCTGCTTCGAGACCATCGGCCGGTGGTACGGGCGGCGGGGCTCGTCGCCCACCAGCACGATCTCGCCGTCGAAGCCGATTTCCCGCAGCCGTTCCGCGGAGCGCAGGCCGGCCACACCCGCCCCGGCGATGACGATCCGGTCGCCGTCAGCCATCGAAATCCCCTCTCAGTACGACCGCCTGGGCCGGGCAGACCCGGGCGGCGGCGATCGCCTGGTCCAGGTCGTCCGCGCCGAGCAGGCGCTTGCGGAAGTGGAGCCGGCCGTCCTGGCCGAGCTCGAAGAGCCGGGGCGCGTCGGCCGCGCAGAACCCGTACAGCTCACAACGGTCGTGGTCGACGGTGACCCGGGGCGTGCTTCCGGGGCGCTTCACGCGACCTGCTCCTCGACGAGGCCGATCCGCTCCAGCGTCCGCGGCGGCAGGAACCGGAGCAGGGCCAGGGTGAGGGCGGGCACCGCCAGCGTGATGCCGCCGAGCCAGACGACCGACAGGTGCCCGTTCGCGACCGCGCCGAAGAACGCGTGCAGCGCGGTCAGCGCGACGGCCGGGTACGCGAGCCGGTGCAGCCACAGCCAGCGGCGGTAGGAGGTCCACCGCCGGACGCACGCGGTGAGCGCGATGGCCAGCATCAGCTCCAGCCCGACGATCCCGAACGTGTGCCGGGCGAGCGTGCCCGGCATGAACGGGATGCTCAGGTACGCCAGGGAAAACGGGTTCACGGTCAGGTACAGGAAGGTCAGCGCGTGCAGCGTGCCGAACGCCAGGGTCAGCGTGGCGAGCACCATGTGCCCGCTGCGCAGGGCTTTGCGGCCGGTGACCGAGCGCACCCAGCCGGTGGCGGTGAGCACGCCCCAGCTGAGCGTGAGGCACATGAACGCGTACGAGAGCCGGGCGGAAAGGGCGGTGACGCCCCGGGCGGCGGTGTCGGTGCTCTGCTGCGCGAGGGTGGTCACCGCCTGGTGGAGGGCGTCAACCATGGCTTTCTCCTGATTTCGGGCGAAGCCGGCGGCCGGACTTCACGTAGCGCACCCCGAACGTCGTGGCGCCGCCGAGCAGCAGGGCCACGACCGCGGCGGTGAGGATGTCCGTGGTGCGCAGGTCGAGCGCGGCGCCCGCGGGGGCCGCGGTGGTGGACCCGGACGACTGCGGCAGCGCGGAGTAGTCGACGAGCCCGGTGCTCTCGAGCAGCGTCATGTGCCGCAGCACGGCCTGGTTGGCGACGGTGGCGTAGTTCCGGATCTCCGGGTTTCGCGTGCCGGCGCGGACCGACGCGATGATGGCGAACACCTGGCCGTGCGCCGCGCGCAGCCGGTTGGCGAAGATGCGGTCGAAATCTTGTGGCGTGGCCGCGGTCTGCAGCTCCTTGAGCCAGCCCTGTTGCTCGGCCGAAGGCTCGTCGGGCAGCGCGACGCCGAGCTTGGCGGCCAGCTGCCGGGTCAGCACGTCGATCCGGCCGTGGTCGACCATCAGCGCCTCGCCGACCGCTTTCACCTGGGGGCCGGCGCCGCGGGTCTCGGCCCACCGGCCGGCCGGCATCTCCCAGAGCCCGGCCTGGCGCACCTTCGTGAGCAGCAGCTGGTCACCCGCGTCGACCCCGGGTGGGGTGCTTTGGGCGAACGCGGGCGCAGGCCACAAGAGCGCGAGCACGCCGAACGCGATGAGCAGCACGCGAGCGAGGCGGGCGGGTCGGGCAGGTCGGGTCGGGGGCGGGCTGGTGGCCGGATCGGGGGATGGGTCAGATCCGGAAGGCATCGGCCCGCCAGGTATCGGTGGTGGTCTGGATCTTGTGGCCTTCGGGGGTCAGCGGGAACCAGGCGCCGTCGTTGCCCTGGCCCGCGGTCTGGCCCGGCATCTGGTCGCCGGTGAAGCGGTACAGCGGCCAGCCGCCGAGGGTCACCTGGTCCGTGCCGTCACGCCGGGTGAGGCTGCCGACCAGTTTCCGGTCTATGCCGCTGAGCGCGACTTCGCTGCTCGCGCGGACCGGCTGCCATTTCTCCGCACACGCATCGTCACAGGCGGAACGGGACGGGGCGGCGGTGTCGCGGTCGTAGCGGTACACGGTGAACCCGCTGCCGTCGACCACCATCGGGCCGAGGTCGAACGGGCGGGCGGCGCGCAGGGCGGCCTGGGCCGGGCCGGTGGCGTCGGCGGGCATCTGCATGCTCATCGAGTCCATTGCGGCGGGTGCGGGGTAGCCGCCGCCGGACTGACATCCGGTCAACACAACCAGAGCGGCGAAGCCGGCGGCGGTCGGGGCCGCCGCGCGGATCAAGCGGTTCACGGCTTTCCTCCAGGGGGCGGAACCGCGCCCCGTCGCCGGGGGAACGACGGGAAAAGGGCGCAGTTGATCCACTGTGGACAGTAAGCCCAAGGTGAATGCGGGGCGTTGCGGGGGGACAACGCTTGTCGGGGTCTTCGAGGGGGGATACGGACACGGACCGGAAACGGTTCAAAAAAGTTTCGGTGACCGGGCCCGCGATTTTGGTACTGGACGTAGCGGTCCGTGCGCACAAAGATGTGCGGCGTGGGACGGCACAATCGCACGCTGCGCCTTACGGACGATCATGAAAACGAATCACGCGGTCATCACGAAGACCTGGCAAAAGCGCTGTACCAAGAGTTCGGCGGAGCCCTGATGGGGTTCGCGCTGGGCCTGACCGGGCACGACCGCCAATGGGCCGAGGATGTGGTGCAGGAGACGCTGATCAAGGCATGGCGGAACGCGGACAAGCTCGACCGCCGACCGGCGATGCTGCGCGCCTGGCTCTTCACCGTTGCCCGGCGTACGGTCATCGACGGCTGGCGCAGCCGCAATGCGCGGCCGCAGGAGCTCGCGGAGATCGAGTCCGACGCCATCGTGCTGCCCGACGAGTCGGACAAGACGGTGGCCGCCATGATCATTTACGCCGCGTTGCAAGGACTGTCTCCCGAACAGCGGGAGGCGGTGCAGCAGACCTACCTGAAGGACCGCACGGTGAACGAGGTCGCGGCCGCGCTGGGTGTGCCGCCGGGCACCGTGAAGTCGCGGATCCACCACGCCGTCCGCGCACTGCGGAAGGCGCTGCGTTAAATGCCGGCCGGGGCTGCCCACACCGACATCGCCGCCTATGTGCTCGGCGTGCTCGGGGAGGCCGACAGCGCGCGGTTCGAGGAGCACCTCATGGGCTGCCCGGACTGTCAGCTCGACCTGGTCGAGCTGCACCGGCTGCCCGACGTGCTCGACCTGGTGAAGAAGAACTGGCCGGACCCGCCGGTCCTCGCGCCCGGCGGCCGCGCACTGGCCCCCGGGCCGCGGGTGCTGCGGACGCTGATGGCCGAGGCGAAGCGGAAGCGACGGCATCGGGTCGCGCTGCTCGCCGCGGCCGCGGTGCTCGTGGTGGCCGGCCCGGTCGTCACGCTCGCGGTGCGCCCGGCCGACGCGGCCGGGCCGTCGGTGAGCATTGCGGCACCGGCTTCCGTGGCGGCGCCGTCGGTGTCGCCGACCGCGGCGCCCCCGGGTTCGGGATCTCCGGCAGCCGTATCTCCGTCAACAGAATCCTTGTCCGCGGCGTCGGCGCCGGGCGGCGGACCCTCGTCCGGCCGGACCGGCGGCGGCTTCGTGCTGACCGCGCACGTGACCGTGACCCCGCAGGAGTGGGGCAGCTCGGTCGACCTCGAGCTGGGCGGCGTCGCCGGCCCGGCCGACTGCGAACTGCTCGCCATCGCGTCCGACGGGGCCATCCGCACCGTGGTCGGCTGGTCCGTGCCGGCGAAGGGTTACGGCATCCCGGGCTCGCCGGCGCCACTGCACGTCAGCGGCGGAACTTACTTGGCGGACAAGGACATCACGCGCTTCGAGGTGCGCTCGGCCGACGGCGCGCTGCTCGCCTCGATCACCCGCTGACCGGAATCCCTGTTCGCCCAAGGGTTTCCGGTCTGGTGGCCCGGCGTTCGTTCACTCTTGCTTGATAACGAACGGATAACGCGCAGATCTCAATGTGAACCGTCTGCGCTGTCGGTCCGTATTACCCAGTGCCGGCACCGGAAACCTCCGGTTTCCCTCCCCGGGTGCCGTGCGTATCGACCTCGAATTGTCGGTAGTTCCGGTCCGGGCCGCGGCCGGTTTCGGCGCGCCCGGCGAAACGAACGAGGTGAACAGCTTCATGACCCGTGATCTTTCACGCCATCGTCCGGCGAAACGGACGAAGATCGTCACCGGCGCGCTCGGCCTGGCGGTCGCGCTCGGCGCGCTGACGGTGATCGCCACGTCGGGCCGGCCGGGACAGGCCGGCGCGGACCCGGCCGACAAGTCGTTCTTCCTGGACATCACCAAGGTTCCCCGCGGGGCGAACGTCGGCCGGAACCAGGACCGGGGCGCCCGCGGCACCTTCACCGTCGATTGTGGACGGAACGAGAACGGTCACTTCAACCCGGACAACTTCATCGCCCAGCCCGGCGTCCGCAACGGCGCCCAGCACCTGCACGACTACGTCGGCAACCTCTCCACCAACGCCGACTCCACCAACGAGAGCCTGGCGAAGGCCGGTACTACGTGCAAGAACGGCGACAAGTCCACTTACTACTGGCCGGTGGTGCGGATCGACACCAACGACAACGAAGGTGCTTCTGCCGACGCCGCACCGAGTTCCGCCGCTTCCAGCACCGCCGCTTCGACGGACACCCCTTCGTCCGACCCTGCTTCCACGGACCCAGCCTCCTCCGACCCGGCTTCCAGCATCGCCGCTTCCACTGACCCCGCTGCCGCTGGGAACGCAGCCGCGCCGCAGGGCCAGAACGTCGCCGCCGACCGGGCGGCTGCCGCGAAAGACGCGGCCCAGCCCCACATCGACTGCCCGGACGTCGCGAGCACCCTGCCCGAGGTGCCCGACGCCGCGTTGGACCAGGTGAACACCGAACTCGACGCGATGGACGCCCAGGTCGACCAGGCCGATCAGCAGGTCGCGCAGGGCCAGGCCCCGCCGACGGTGCTGGACCAGGTGAAGGGCGAGCGTGCCACCTCACTGGGCAAGATCTCCGACGCGATCGCCAAGCAGGGCGCGAAACCCGGCGACACCACGGCCTTGACCACCTGCGCGGTGCAGGACCAGCAGAGCGCGGGCCTCGACAACGGTGGTGCCAACAGCGATGTCAGCCAGGGCGAAAGCGCCGCGCAGCAACAGCAGGACCAGAACAACGGCGCCGTGGCCGCGCTGCCCGGTGTGAACGGCCAGAACGAGGTGGCGGGCAACGACGGCGACATCCAGCGCGTGGTGTCCGCGAAGCTGTCGTTCGGCAGCGGCGGCGCGCGCAAAGTCGTTGCCATGCCCCGTTTCCTGCGCGTGCTGTACGGCGACGCCAAGGAAGCCGCGAACGGTCCGGCGAACGCCAAGGCGAGCTGGACCTGCACCGGCTTCGAAGACCGGCTCACCGACCACTACCCGATCTGCCCGCAGGGCAGCAACGTCGAGCGCATCCACGCGTTCCCGAACTGCTGGGACGGCAAGGACATCGACAGCGCGAACCACCGGACCCACATCGTCTTCTCCGACGCGAGCGGCAACTGCAAGGCCGGTTTCAAGGCCGTGCCCCAGCTGAAGATCACTCTGGTGTACAAGATCCCGCACGACGTCCAGGTCAAAGGTCAGTACAAAGTGGACTCATTCCCGGAGGAGAAGCACAACCCTCGCTCGGACCACGACGACTTCGCCAACGTGATGACCCAGTCGCAGATGAGCCGGGTGGTCTCCTGCATCAACACCGGCAAACGCTGCCAGAACTGAGAAGGACTCGTGAGTGTTCATGACGGTTAGAACCGTCATGAACACTCACGAGTCTTCACGAGGGCCCAGAAGTCCAGCGGCACCCGGCCCGCGGCGAGGCCGGCGTCGTCCAGCAGGTGGCCCATCAGCTTCACTCCCCGCAGCGTCACGGCACGGTCCACGATCTCCAGCCACGGCAGTTTCGCGGCCAGCGAGCTCTCCAACGGGATCGTGTCGTGCTGCGTGTTGAGCCAGACCACCAGCATCAGGTTCGCCGCCCCGCTGATGGCGGCGCACATCCGGACCTCCGGCAGCATCGCCAGGGACCGCGCGGTCGTCTCCAGTTTGTCCGGCGGCACGCGCAGCCACAGCATCGCCGTCACGGGCGCGGGGGAGAGCGGGCGGGCGATTTCGCAGCGCAGCCGGACCGCGCCGCGGGAGACGAGCGCGTCCAGGCGGCGCAGCACGGTGCTCGCCCCGACGCCCAGCCGCTGGGCCAGCGCGGCCGCCGAAATCCGGGCGTCCTCACCCAGGGCCAGGATCAGCGTGTGGTCGAGCTCACCGAACCGCAGCGGCGAGGACGGGCGCGTGACCGGCGCGGCGAGCGCCTCCCGCTGGTCCGGCGAGATCGCCCGCACCCGCCAGCGGCTGCCCTCGGTGAACAGCCGCGGCGACACCACCGTCCGCGCCGACACCACGCCGGGCAGCGTCGCCAGCCGGTGGACCGCGTAGTCGGAGATCGCGCGCAGCGTCGGCGCCACCAGGTGGACGTGCAGATCGCAGTGCCCGGCCAGGTACTCGACGGTCGCCACGTGCGGGTCGGCCGCCAGCACCCGCGCCACCCGTAACGCTTCCCCGGGCGCGCAGTCGATCTCCAGGAACGCCAGCGCCATCTGCGCGACCAGCTCGCCGCCCGGGTACGCGGTCAGCCACGCCTCGCCGCGGGCGACCAGTGCGTCCCAGCGCCGGGCGGCCGTGGTGGCGCCGACCCCGAGCGTCCGGCCGAGCACGGACCACGACGTGCGCGGGCCGGTCTGCAGCGCGTCGAGGAGTTTGAGGTCGCTCTCGCTCAACATGGCCGATCCTTCGTCTCCGGGCGGGGTTTCTGGCGGATTCCCGCGATTCCGGCGGCGGTTGTGTCCGACCCTCGCATCATCGTCGGGCCAGCATATGTCGACGATCCAGCGAGGGAGTCCCCCTGTGACCTTGCGCTCCGACGCCGCCGCCCTGCACCCCGAACTGGTCGCGTTGCGCCGCGACCTGCACCGCACCCCCGAGATCGGCCTCGACCTGCCGCGCACCCAGGCGAAGGTGCTCGCCGCGCTCGACGGCCTCGGCCTGGAGACCAGCATCGGCCGGGGCCTCAGCTCGGTCACCGCGGTCCTGCGCGGCGGCGGCGGGCCCGGCGGCACCGTGCTGTTGCGTGGCGACATGGACGGGCTGCCCGTGACGGAGGCGTCCGGCGAGGAGTTCTCGTCCGAGATCCCCGGCGCGATGCACGCCTGCGGGCACGACCTGCACACCGCCGGGCTGGTCGGCGCCGCGAGGCTGCTGTCGGCGCGCCGGGCGCAGCTGCCCGGCGACGTCGTCTTCATGTTCCAGCCCGGCGAGGAAGGCTGGGACGGCGCGGGGCACATGATCGAAGAGGGCGTGCTGAACGCGGCCGGCCGCCCGGTCGATGCCGCGTACGGGCTGCACGTCTCCGCTTCACGGCACAAGCGCGGGGTGTTCACCAGCCGTCCGGGGCCGCTGATGGCCGCGTCCGAAGCGGTGAAGGTACGGGTGGTCGGCGCGGGCGGGCACGGCTCGTCACCGGAGCTGGCGCGCGACCCGATCCCGGCCGCGTGCGAGATGGTCACCGCCCTGCAGACGCGGATGACCCGTGGCTTCAGCGCGTTCGAGCCGGTGGTGCTCACCGTCGGCAGCTTCCACGCGGGCACCCGGCGCAACGTGATCCCGGACGACGCGGTGTTCGAGGCGACCGTCCGCTCGTTCGACCTGGAGGTCGGCGACCGGATCAAGGCCGAGGTCCTGCGCGTCTGCCAGGGCATCGCCGCGGCGCACGGGCTGGACGTCGAGGTCTCGTACGAGCCCGAGTACCCGCTGACGGTCAACCACGCCGAGGGGCACGAGTTCATCGCCGAGACCGTGCGCGAGGTCTTCGGCGAGGAGCGCTTCACCGAGCTGCCGAACCCGATGACCGGCGCCGAGGACTTCTCGCGGGTGCTCCAGCGGGTGCCGGGAGCGTTCGTCTTCCTGGGCGCGGTCCGCGGCGACGACCCGGACCACGCGCCGGGCAACCACTCGCCGCGCGCCGCGTTCGACGACTCGGTGCTGGCCGACGGCGCCACCCTGCTGGCCGAGCTGGCCTGCCGACGGCTCGCCGCTCTGGCAGCGTGAGCGCATGCGCAGCTACCACCTCCCGCCGATCCTGCCCGTGATCGCGCTGGTCCTGATGCCGTTCCTGCCGTTCGTCAACTCCACCGGGCTGTGGCTCGGCATGCCGAAGATGCTGGTGTGGGGCGGCTTCTGGTGCCTGATGTTCACCCCGGCCCTGCTGCTGTCCGAGCGCCTGCTGGCGCGCGCGGGCGAGGAGGACGGCCGATGATCCTCGCCTTCACCCTCGTCGGGATCGTGCTGATCGGCGTGCTCGGGTTCGTCGGGCGCCGGCGCCCCGCGGCCGACCTGGCCGAGTGGACGGTCGGCGGCCGCAAGTTCGGCGCGCTGACCATGTGGTTCCTCCAGGCGGGCGAGGTGTTCACCACCTTCACCTTCCTGGGCATGGCCGGGCTCGCCTTCTCCGGCGGCGTCGCGGCGATGTACGCGCTGCCGTACGTGCCGATCGCCTACGTGGTCCTGTTCTTCCTGTCCAAGCGGATCTGGACGATGGGCAAGGAGCGCGGTTACCTGACCCAGGGCGACTTCCTGGAGGACCGCTTCTCCAGCCGCGCGCTCGGCACGCTCTCGGCCGTGCTGGGCGTGGTCTTCGTGCTGCCGTACCTGCAATTGCAGATCACCGGCCTCGGCCTGATCGTCCGGCTGGTCACCGGTGACACGGCTTCGGGCAACCTGAGCATGGTGGCGGGCAGCGTGCTGGTGGTCGCGTTCGTGCTGTGGGCGGGGCTGCGCGGGGTCGCGGCGACCTCGTACTTCAAGGACGCGATCATGCTGGTGGTCCTGGTGGTGCTGATCATCGCCGTGCCGGCGCACTTCGCGGGCGGCGTGTCCGGGGTGTTCCACAAGATCGAGCAGCTGCACCCGGAGAAGCTGTTCATCCACGCCGGCGCGAACGACCAGACCTGGTTCATCACCAGCATGCTGGTCAGCGCGATCGGCGTCGGGCTGATGACGCTGCCGCACACCTGGCCCGCGCTGATGTCCGCGCGCGACCCGAAGGTGCTGCGCCGCAACTACGCCTGGATGCCGATCTACGAGCTGTGCCTGCTGCTGCCGATGATCATCGGGTTCGCCGCGATCCTGGTGGTGCCCAAGGGAAGCGACCCCAACGGCGTGCTGCTGACGCTGAGCAAGGACGCGCTGCCCGGCTGGGTCACCGGCCTCGTGGTGGTCGCCGCGACGGCGACCGCGATGGTGCCCGCGGCGGGCATCCTGATCGGCATCTCCTCGCTCGTGGCGCGCAACATCGCCCGGGTGCGCGGGGAGCGCAAGCAGTTCTGGATCAACCACGGCACCGTCGTGCTGGCCAGCGCGCTGGCCCTGGTGCTCGGCATCTTCCGGCCGGACCTGCTGGCGAACCTGTTGCTGCTGACGTATTCCGGCTCGGTGCAGCTCGCGCCGGCCAACCTGCTGGGCTTCCTGAAGAAGGTCCCGGTCGGCAAGGTGCCGGTGTTCGCCGGGCTGATCGTCGGCGAGATCGTGGTGATCTGGCTGACCTTCTTCGACACGAAACTCGCCGGCACGGTCAACGTCGGCCTGATCGGGCTGGCCGCGAACGTCGTGGTGCTCGCGCTCGCGGCCGGGCTGGAGCGGGCGCTCGCCCGTCCCGGAACCCCGGCCAGGCAAGGAGAAACGGTATGACCAGGACCGTGTTCACGGGTGGCTCGGTGTTCGACGGCACCGGCGCCGCGCCGGCCGCGGCGGACGTGGTGGTCGAGGACGGCCGGATCGTCGACGTCGGCCCGGGCCTCGACGGCGACCGCGTGGTCGATTGCGCCGGCGCGACGCTGCTGCCCGGCCTGTTCGACTGCCACGTGCACGTGACCGTGTCCGACATCGGGCTGCTGCCGCGGGTGCAGAAGCCGTTCTCGTACCAGTTCTACGAGGCGGCGCGGAATCTGTGGACCACGCTGAAGCTCGGCATCACCACGGTGCGCGACGCGGCGGGCGCCGACCTCGGCATCAAGCAGGCGGTGGACGACGGCCTGATCCCCGGGCCGCGGCTGCAGATCGCGATCGGCCTGATCAGCCCCACCGGCGGACACGGCGACGGTTGGATGCCCTCGGGCCACTGCGTCCCGCTGTCGCTGCCGCACCCCGGCCGCCCCGACGCGATGGCCGACGGCCCGGACGAGATGCGCCGCGTCGCCCGGACGCTGCTGCGCGCGGGCGCGGACGTGCTCAAGGTCTGCACCACCGGTGGTGTGCTGTCGCCGCGCGACGACCCGCGGCACTCGCAGTTCACGCTGGAGGAGCTGGACGTGCTCGTCACCGAGGCGCAAATGCAGGGCCGCGCGGTGATGGCGCACGCCCAGGGCGCGGAGGGCATCAAGAACGCCGTGCGCGCCGGCATCCGCTCGATCGAGCACGGCATCTACCTCGACGACGAGGCGATCGAGCTGATGCTCGTCAACGGCACCTGGCTGGTGCCGACCCTGGTGGCGCCCGTGAACGTGATCCGCGCGGCCGCGAAGGGCGCCGCCTTGCCGGACGCGGTGGTACAGAAGGCGAAGGAGGTCGCGGAGGTCCACGCCGATTCCGTGCGCCGCGCCGTCGCCGCCGGCGTCCGCATCGCGATGGGCACCGACAGCGGCGTCGGTCCGCACGGGACCAACCTGGAGGAGCTGGAGCTGATGCGCTCCTGCGGAATGACCCCGGCCGACGTGCTCGCCGCGTCGACCTCGTCGTCCGCCCGGTTGCTGGGCATGGACGGCGACCTCGGCCGGCTGGCTCCGGGGCACCGCGCGGATTTGGTGGTGGTGGACGGGGACGCGTATGACTTTCCGGCGTTGGCGGGGAATGTCCGGGAGGTGTGGCAGGACGGGGTGCGCGCTGTGTAGGTCGTGAGTGTTGATGACGGTTCTAACCGGCATGAACACTCACGAGTCAGAAGGCGCCGAGTCCGGACGGCACGCCCAGCCCGGTCGGCCCGTCCCAGCCCGGCGCGGACGTGCAGACGGCGGCCGGGAACGGCGCGCAGCCCTGCTGGGAGTTCGACCCGGCCGCGATGTCGGTGATGCTGCCGGCCGGGGCGTGGTAGAGCGTGTTCGGACCGTCCACACCGGACAGATGGCCGCCGCGGGCGTAGAGGCCCGCGACGAACGGCGCGGCCGCGCTGGTGCCGCCCGCCACCAGCCAGCCCGCCTTGCCGCCGGCCGGGGCGTAGCTGCGGTAGACGGCGACGCCGGTCAGCGGGTCGGCGACGGCGGCGACGTCCGAGCCGGCCCGGTGCCCGTTGCAGTTCGCCGTGACGGCGGCGGGCTGGCCCTGGGCCGGGCCGAGGTCGAGCGCGCAGCCGCTGCCCGCGCCGACCCACCGCTGCTGCTGCTCGCCGGTCGGGGTGAACAGACTGCCCCAGGCGTGCTGCGTGAACGTCCCGCCCGCGCCGGTCAGCGACGTCCCGCCGACCGACGTCACCCACGGCAGCTCCTGCGGCCACAGCTGCGCGCCGCCGAGGTAGCCCCGGTCGCCGGAAGCGGCGAGCACCGCCATGCCCGGGTGGTGCAGGGCGACGGCCGGGGCGCCGGTGCCCAGGTAGTCGCCCTGCAAATCGGTCGGGATGCCGTAACTCATGCTGACCGCGCTCGAGCCGAGGCCGGCCGCGTACTGCACCGCCGTGCCGAAGTCGTCGGCGAGCGGGCCGGGCTGCTGCAGTAAAACGGCGCCGAGCAGGCGCGTGACGTCCATCGGGATCTGGACCATCGAGAGCCGGCAGCCGGGGCACGCGGCCGAAGCCAGGTCGAGGTCCAGCGCCGTCTCGGTGGCGTACGACTCTTCGACGCTCGCGAGGTCCTTGTCCGGCGCGAGCGGCGGGCCGCCGTGGTAGTCGCTGATCTTCAGGCAGCCGTTCGCCGTGGTGCACGGGGGCAGGCCGAACTCGCTCCGGTAGGTGCCGAGGTCCGCCTCCAGCGCCGGGTACGCGCCGATGCCGACGATCGTCACCATCCCCTTCGCGCCGGTGGCCGGGTCCGGCAGCTTGAACGCGAGCGCCAGCTCGGCGGGGGAGAAGCCCGCGGGCGCCGGTGTGGTGAGCGGGCTCGCCGACGTCCGGTCCTGCGTGACCACCCGCGCGAGGCAGCCGAGGTCGACCTGGTGGCCCTGCAGGACGCCGCCGCACGGGTCGTCGAGCGTGTGGTTGTCGCCCAGGGTCCCGTCGCGCAGGGCCTGCGAGACCGCGGCGGCCGAGCTGTCCGGCGGCGCCGCCATGGCGGGCTCGGCCATACCGGTGACAAGGAGGACGGCCGCGGCGGCGACCCGACCCAGCTGCATGGTTTCTCCGTTCGCGAGGACGGGCGACGTCCCAGACCTACACCGGCCCGCGGCGCTCGGCAGCGGCGGCCACTCGGCCGGGTGACGGCGGCCGTCGCTCTACTGTGGACGGTCAGCGCCGCCCGCGACCCGGGACCGCGCTGGTCCGCCCGCGGATCTGCCCCGCTACTGTCGCCGCCGTGACCGAGAAAGCGGAGGGCCCGGCCGAAGAGCGGCACGCGTCCTGGCTGGAGCTGTTCTTCGACCTGGTGGCCGTCGCCGGGGTGGGCCAGCTCGCCCACCTGGTGCACGGCAGCACGTCGTGGGCGGACGTCGGGCTGTACGTGGTGTGCTTCCTGGCCTTCTGGACGGCCTGGATGTGCTTCACGGTGTACGGCAACGTGGTCGGCGGCGCCGCGAAGACCATGCCGGTGCTGGCGGCGATGGCGGGCCTGGTGGTGATGGCCGCTTCGGTTTCGGGCATCCACGGTGAGCACGCGAAGATCTTCGCCGTCGCCTATGTCGCCGTCCGCGTGCTGTCGGACCGGGTCTGGGAGCACCGCGAGGACGGCGTCCGGGTGCTCGTCGACTGGCCGGTGGCGCAGGTCGGCTTCGGCGTGACGCCGTGGCTGGTGTCGATCTGGGTGCCCAGCCCGTGGCGGTACTGGCTGTGGGCGCTCGGCGTGCTGGTCGACCTGGTGATCACCTTCACCCTGTCCGGCAAGCGCCTGACCGAGAACGTCACGGCCAAGCTGGCGAGCCGCCCCGGCCCGGCCGTCCTGCCGACCGCCGCGCGCCTGGACACCGCGCACTTCGGCGAACGGCTCGGCCTGTTCACCATCATCGTGCTGGGCGAGGGCGTGCTGACGGTCACCGACGCGATGGCCGGAGCGCCCAAGTGGAACGGCCCGCTGTACTGGACCGTGTTCGCCGCGCTGGGCCTGCTCGCGACGCTGTGGGCGGCCGCGCTGCGCGAGGGCTCGGGCGGAATCCCGTACCTCGCCCCGGACCGGCTGAGCCCACGAGTGCTGCTGCCGCTGCACGGCCTGGTCGCGGGCCTGCTGGCCGCCTTCGCGACCGGACTCGGCGACGCCATCGAGGCCGCCGAGCACCAACACGTCGAGGCCTCCACCCGCTGGCTCCTGGCCGGCTGCGTCGCGGCCCTGGCCGTGATCGGCGCGTTGGCGGGCCTCCGCTCCGGCCGCCGCGGCTGGTGGGCCGCCGTTGTACTGATCCCCGGCCTGCTGATCCCGGCCGCGATCGGCTTCTTCGGCGGGAGTCTGGCCCCGGCCCGGTTGCTGTGGCTGCTGGTAGTGGCCGCGGGCGCGGGCCTTGGTGGGTGGTTCTTCGCGCAGCGAGCCTCGGCGCGCGACGAAGCGGGACGGGGCGCGCCGCCGGCATAGCCGGTTGCCCGGGCCACGGTTGCCCGGTTGCCCGGTTGCCCGGGCCCCCGGTTGCCCGGTTGCCCGGTTGCAGCGGATGACGCTTTCCCTGCGCTCAGTGCAGCGCAAGCGTCATTCGCCGCGGTGGCCGCGCTGCTTGCCGCCGTGGTGGGAGTGCAGCGAGAGGCCTGTTCCCTGCGCTCAGTGCAGCGGAAGCGTCATTCGCTGCAACGGCGGCGCTGGTCGCCGCCGTGGTGAGAGTGTGGGGGAAGGCCCATTGCCTGCGCTCAGCGTGGCGGAAGCGTCATCCGCTGCAGTGGCGGCGCTGTTCTCCGCGGCGTGGGAGTGCAGCGGAAGGCCCGTTGCCTGCGCTCAGTGCAGCGGAAGCGTCATCCGCTGCAACGGCAGCGCTGGTCGCCGCAGCAGTGGGAGTGCACCGGAAGGCCCGTTCTCTGCGCGCAGTGCAGTGCAGTGCAGTGCAAGCGTCATCCGCTGCAACCGAGCCGACCCGTCCGCGCGGACGCTCAGCCCGCCAGCAGATCCCGCAGTGCGGCCGCGAACTTCGCCGGCATCCGCTGCGGCGCCAGGTGCGAGCCGGGTACCTCGGTGAACGGCAGGCCCAGCTCCAGCGCGAGGATCCGCGCCGGCTGGTAGTGGTACCGCCCGCGGCTTCCCTCACCCGCCACCGGCAGGATCTCGGTGCTCGCGCGGCGCAGGGCGCGCAGGTCGGGCAAATAATCGAAGAACTCGGTCAGCTCGCGGTCGAACAGGCGGGCCCAGTCGGACTCGTTCGGCAGGCGCAGGTTCGGCAGGTCGGGCAGGGCGGCGCCCGCGATGGCGTCGGCGAACCGGGTCACGGCGCCCATCAGGTCACCCGAACGGGCCAGCTGCACCTGTTCGGCGGCGGCCGCCAGCCAGCCGGCGGCGTCGGGCATCAGCTGGACCGCGGGCGGCTCGTGCGCCACCAGCACGCTCACCCGGTCCGGGTGCCGCGCCACCAGGTCCAGCCCGATCAGCGCGCCCGCGCTGGTGCCGAACACCGGGATCGCCGGGGCGCCGACGTGGTCGAGCACCGCGAGCGCGTCGTCCGCCTGCACCGACACCGGCACCGGGCCGGTGGTGGAATCCGTGCTGGCGAAATGCCCACGGCGGTCATAAGTGACGACGGTGTGGTCGGTCTCCAGCTGCTTGCGCAGCGCGCGGTACGCCTCGCCCGAGCCGGTCCCGCCCGGGATCAGCAGCAGCAGCGGACCCGCCCCGCCGACGCGGACCTGCAGCTCGCCGTCCGTGATCGGGCACCGGCTTTCCGGGATCATGCAATGAAGTCAAGCACAACACCCGTCGCCGAGGCGCCGCAGGATCGCCTCCGCGTCGGCCACGATCGCCTCGATCAGCCCGGCCACCGACGGCAGGTCGCGCAGCAGCCCGACGACCTGCCCGGACGCCAGCACCCCGGCCGCGCGGTCGCCCTCGACCAGGCCCGCGCGCAGCAGCATCGGGGCGTTCGCCGCCATCAGCACCTGCGCCCAGCCGCGGTCGCCGCTGCGCCGCATGCGCACGCCGTCTCGCACCAGCTCGGGCCAGGAAAGCCCGCTCAGCCTGCGGAACCGCGCGGCGTTGGCGACCGCCCGCGCGAGCCCGGTGACCGGCCCGGAGCGTTCCAGCGCGTCGACCAGCTCCGTGCGCAGGACCCGGTGCGGCATCCCGTCGACCTTGCGCGTGACGACGGTGCCGTTGAGATCGCGGTCCAGATAAGCCTGTTTGACGGCGTCGGGCACAGTGCTCTCCCGCGTGAGCAGGAACCGCGTGCCCATCGCGATGCCGGCCGCGCCGTAGGCCAGCGCGGCGGCCAGCCCGCGCCCGTCGAAGAACCCGCCCGCGGCCACCACGGGGATGTCGACGGCGTCGAGCACGGACGGCAGCAGCAGTGTCGTCGCGACGCCGCCGGTGTGCCCGCCGCCCTCGCCGCCCTGCACCACCACGGCGTCCGCGCCCCAGGCGGCCACCTTCTCGGCGTGCCGGGCCGCGCCGACCGACGGCAGCACGACCACGCCGTGGTCCTTCAGCTTCGTGATCAGGTCCCGCTTCGGCGCCAGCGCGAACGACGCGACGCGCACTCCCTCTTCGATCAGCAGGTCGACGCGGCGGGCGGCGTCCCCGGCATCCGCGCGCAGGTTGACGCCGAACGGGTTGTCGGTGCGCGCCTTCGTCTCCTTGACCGCGGCGGCCAGCTCGTCGAACGTCATCGTGGCCGACGCCAGGATGCCCAGCCCGCCCGCCTCCGCCGTCGCCGAGACCAGGCGCGGGCCGGCGACCCAGCCCATCCCGGTCTGCACGACGGGGTGCCGGACGCCGACCAGCTCCGTCAGCGCCGTCTTCATGAGGGAACTTCCTTGTCCCGCAACGAGTTCGGGTCCAGTTGAGTGCGCAGCAGCTCCAGCTCGTCCGCCGTCGGCAGCCGCGTCTCCACGGTGCCCGCGGTGTCCAGCGGGAACGACGTCGCCTCGGTGACCTCGTCCACCGACACCCCGGGATGCACCGACAGCAGCCGCGGCGCATGGTCCGCCCCGCCGAAGTCGAGCACGCCGAGATTGGTCACCACGCGGTGAACATCGTGGTACGGCAGCGAAAGCTCGGCCGCCCGCTGGTAGCCGACGCCGGAGACGACGTCCACCTGCTCGACGAAAACCCGCTTGCCGTGCCGCGGGACCCAGTAGCTGGTGCGGTGGTTCACCGTGTTGCCGGGCCCGCCACGGACGCCGAGCAGCTGCTTGACCGGCTTCCCGTGCGGCCCGATCGCGGAGATGTTCTGGTTGCCGTGCCGGTCGACCTGGTTGGCGCCCATCACCACGTGCCGCTTCCCGTGCGGCACCACGGTGTCCAGTACCTTCCGGAACGGCTGCCAGCCCTCGACGACGCCATCGGCGGTGACCAGCGACGCCTCGCCGTCCGACAGCAGGATGTCCGGCTCGAAGGTCAGCCGCGCGAGCTTCGCGCCCAGCGCGGGGATGAAACCCATGGGGCTGACCACGATCTCGCCGTCCCCGCGGAACAGGTCGGCGCAGGCGGCCACGCAGACTTCCGCCCTGCTCACGTCGCTCATGCCGCCTCCTCGGAGAAGTCCTTGACGGCCTTTTGGTAGTGGGCCTCGTCGCCGCTGAGGAATCGGTCCACAAAGGACGGCCACTGGTCGGGGTCCTTGGCCGAAGCCGCGTAGTGCCGCTGGAACCGCTCGTCCCGCCCGTAGTCCGGCGAGGCAGTGGTGAAGTGCGCGCCATGCGGGGTTTCGACAACGCCGTGCACGCTCGCGCGGTTCAGCAGCAGGCTCTGCACGGGCCCGGCGGCGGTCAGCTCGGTCGTCTCGACGATCCGCTCGGTGGAGACGTAACAATGGTCGGCGGCCAGGGCGTACAGCTCGTCGAAGTACGGGTCCGGGCCGAGGTATTGGGCGTTGCCGCGGGCGTCAGCTCGGTTGAGGTGGACGAGCGCGGCGTCCAGGCGCAGCGCGGGGACGGCCAGAAGCTCCTCGCCGTCGGCGTATGGCGAACGGACCGTGCGCAGCCCCGGGTTCAGCGGGATCACGTCCGAGCCGAGGCCCGCGCGCGTGGGCAGGAACGGAAGCCGTTGCGCGGCCGCGGAAAGGCCGGTGCCGAGTACGCCCTCGTCGTACTCCGTCACGGCGATCGAGCCGGACTCGCGCACGCGGTTGAACCACGGGTCGAACGGCACCGAGTCGAGCGTCACGAAGCCGAACACCAGCCGCTTGATCTTGCCCGCGGAGGCGAGCAGGCCGACGTCCGGGCCGCCGTAGGAGACGACCGTCAGGTCCTTCAGCGGCGAGCGCAGGATCGCGCGCACCAGCGCCATCGGCTTGCGCCGCGAACCCCAGCCGCCGATGCCGAGTGTCATGCCGTCACACAGTTCGGCGACCACCTCGTCGGCGGTCATCCGCTTGTCGGTCAAGGCTTTTCCCTCCCGTCGAGGAACTCTTGCCGGGCACCGTCGGACACGCCCGCGAGGTTGAGCTGGAAAGTGAAGCCCTGCTCGAACCGATAGCTGCGGTGCACGGGTTGCACGTCGATGCCGTTGATGGCCTGCTTCGCCGCGCGGATCACGCGAGTGTCCTTCGCCGCGATGCGCCGCGCGAGGGCGAGCGCCGTTTCGTACAGCTCTTCGCGCGGTACCACCGCGTACACGGAGCCGTGGTGGTGAAGCTGCTGCGCGGTGATCGTCGACGCCGTGTAGTACAGCGCGCGCATGAGGTGCTGGGGCACGAGCCGCGCGAGGTGCGTGGCCGCGCCGAGCGCGCCGCGGTCCACCTCGGGCAGGCCGAACTCGGCGTCGTCGCTGGCCACCACCACGTCGGCGTTGCCGACCAGCCCGACGCCGCCGCCGAGGCAGAACCCGTGCACGGCCGCGATCACCGGCACCGCGCAGTCGTAAACGGCGGAGAACGCGGCGGCACAGCCCTCGTTCGCGCCGATCAGCGCGGTGTAGCCGGGATCGCGCTGGATCTCCTTGATGTCGACGCCCGCGTTGAAGCCGCGGCCTTCGGCGCGCAGGACGACAACGTGCGTGCCCGGGTCGCGTCCCGCCTGTTCGACGGCCGTGGCCAAGTCGAACCAGCCGCGCACGGTCAGCGCGTTCACCGGGGGCGCGGCCACGGTCACCACCGCGATGCCGGGCTCAGGGGAGTGCGTGGAAACGGTCATCGGCGCCCCTCCTGGGTTACAAACCTAGCACTTGCTTGGTACGTTAGCACGGGTACCGAGCGTGGATACAACAACGCGGGAGGTCGGTTGTGGCACTGGATCTTCGGCTGGACGGCACGGTGGTGCTGGTGACCGGCGGGACGCGCGGCGTCGGCGCCGGGATCGCCGCGGTGTTCCGGCAGGCGGGCGCTTCGGTGGTCACCTGCGGGCGCACCGGCGAAGCGGGCGAAGGCTTCGTACGGTGCGACGTCCGCGATCCCGCCGACGTCACGCGGCTGGTCGACGAGGTCGTGTCGCGTCACGGGCGACTGGACGTGCTGGTCAACAACGCCGGCGGAGCACCCTTCGCGGACACGGCCACGGCGTCGCCACGCTTCCACGACAAGGTGGTGGCGCTGAACCTGCTGGCGCCGTTGGCCGTCGCGCAGGCGGCGAACGCCGTGATGCAGAAGCAGGACGGCGGCGGGGTGATCGTGAACGTGAGCAGTGTCAGCGCGTTGCGCCCTTCGCCGGGCACGGCCGCGTACGGCGCCGCGAAGGCGGGGCTGGACAACCTGACGTCGACGCTCGCGGTCGAGTGGGCGCCGAAGGTGCGGGTGAACGCGCTGGACGTCGGGATGGTGCGGACCGAGGCGTCCGGCCACTACGGCGACCTGGCGGCGGTGGGTGCGACTGTCCCGTTGGGACGGTTGGCGGAACCGGAAGAAGTGGGCCGGTGCGCGGTGTTCCTGGCGTCGCCGCTGGCCTCCTACGTGAGCGGCGCGCGGCTCGCGGTGCACGGCGGCGGCGAGTCGCCGGCATACCTGCGTGCGGGCGAAGAACGGGAGTGAAATGAGCGGGCTGGTCGAAGGACGCGTTGTGGTGGTCACCGGCGCGGGGCGCGGGATCGGGCGGGCGCACGCGCTGGCGTTCGCGGCCGAGGGCGCGCGGGTGGTGGTGAACGACATCGGCGCGGCCCTGGACGGCAGCCGTGGCGGTGACGCCCCGGCCGACCTGGTGGCGGCCGAAATCCGTGAACTGGGCGGAAAAGCCGTGGTGAACACCGACGACGTCGCGGACTGGGCCGGCGCGGCCCGGCTGGTGTCGACGGCCGTCGAGGAGTTCGGCGCGCTGGACGTGCTCGTGGCGAACGCCGGCTTCCTGCGTGACCGGATGCTGGTGAACCTGGCCGAGGACGAGTGGGACGCCGTGATCCGCGTGCACCTGAAGGGACACTTCGCGCCGTTGCGGCACGCCGCGGAGTACTGGCGCACGGAGGCGAAGGCGGGGCGCACGCGGGCGGCGCGGGTCGTGATGACGAGTTCGGGCGCGGGCCTGCTCGGCAGCGTCGGCCAGGGCAACTATTCCGCGGCCAAGGCGGGGATCCTCGGCCTCACCACCGTCGCCGCCGCCGAACTGGCCCGCTACGGCGTGACGGTCAACGCCATCGCCCCCGCGGCGCGCACGCGTATGACCGAGGACACGTTCGACATGGCCGCCCCCGACGGCGGTTTCGACGCGATGGCGCCGGCCAACGTGTCCCCGCTGGTGGTCTGGCTGGGCTCGGCGGAGTCGGCGGACGTCACCGGCCGGGTGTTCGAAGTGGACGGCGGCCGCGTCAGCCTCGCCGACGGCTGGCGCCACGGCCCGGCCCGCGACAAGGGCGCGCGCTGGGAGCCGGACGAGCTGGGCCCGGTAGTGGCCGAACTGCTGGCTTCGAGCGAGAATCCGGAGTCGGTGTACGGGGCATGACGCTCGGTCCCGCCGCTGTTCCGGCCCGGCCCGGTAGCGCCCCAATGTGGCGTTGGTTGCGTTGAACGCACCGAACGCCACTGGGATTTTTCATCCTGTTGGTGCTGGTCAGTGTGGTTGACAGTGTCGGTTGTTGTTGTGTGGCACCAGGGCGGGGAGTGTCAGCGGGAGATGCTGGAACGAGACGGAGCCCCCGGATGTTGATCAAGATGTGACCCAAGATCTGCACCACGGGGGCTCCGAGCCCATTGTCTATCAGACGGCGCTGCCCGTCTCGGCCAGCCAGCTGCGCATGCTCACCGAGCTGATCCGGGAGCATCGCCGGAATATCGGATCACGGTGGCGCACCGCGGTTCCCAGCCGGCAAGCCATCCTGGCGCTCGCATGGCTCCGGCATGACCAGCGACTCCTGGACCTGGCCCGCGCCAACAGCACCTCCGCCTCCACGATCCGCCGGTGGGGCCTGGAGGCCATCGGGCTGCTGGCCGCCCGAGCGCCCCGCCTGGACCGGGTCCTGGCCCGTCTGGCCGCCCGCGGGCACACGGTCGTACTGGTCGATGGCACCCTGATCCCGACCCGCCGACGCACCGGCACCGCCAACCGCCCGAACTACAGCGGCAAACACAAACACCACGGCCTCAACGTCCAAGCCCTCACCGACACCCACGGCCGGCTCCTCTGGCTATCCCCACCCCTGCCCGGGAAAACCGCGGACATCACCGCCGCCCGCCGCCACCGGCTGCTGGACCGCCTGCACCACCACGGACTGGCCGCCATCGCCGACAAGGGCTACCAAGGCTGGCACAAAGACCTCCGCCACCAAACCGGACACGACCAGATCGTGCTCACCCCCTACAAAGCCGAAACCAACCGGCCCGTGACCAGCGCACAACAGACCACCAACACCATCCTCAACGGAGTCCGCCGCGCCGTCGAAACCGGATTCGCCACCCTCAAAACCTGGCGCATCCTGAACAAACTCCGACTCCACACCCGCCACGCCAGCACCTTGCTACGCGCCCTGCTCACCCTCATCCAACACGAACAACACCCCCTGACAACCCCCACCCAACCCCACCACTAACACACCCAGCCAACCCCACCCCACCAGCACAAACCAAGATGAAAAATGCCCATTGGGGCGCAAGCTGAGGTGACGTATGCCGATGCCGATGTCTCGCTTCGGGGCCGCCGAGATAGGCAATTGCCTATATTGACCCCGCAGGGCGCGCTCTGGCTGACTTGACCGTATCCCGCATTGCGTTGCGGTACTTCGGTTTTCTCGGTTCAGCAGGGGAGCTTTCGCGTGTCCGCACCAGTCATGTCACCGGTCGTCCGCCGTCGCTGGTGGTGGTTCCTGTGGGGTCTGCTGGCCCTGCTGGCGACCGGCATCGCGGCCTATTTCGTGCCGCCGTACCTGACCGGCAGCTCGGCCGTCCCGATCGACCGGGCCATCGTCGGCTACTACGCGAGCCTGGTGGTGCACGCCCTGCCGGCCGGCCTGACGCTGATCATCGGCCCGTGGCAGTTCGTGCCGCGCTTGCGCGCTCGTTTCCCGAAGCTGCACCGCGTGCTGGGCCGGGTCTACCTGATCTCGGTAGTCGCGGCCTCAGCGGCGGCGGCTTACGCTTCCGCGGTCACGACGAGCGGTTTCGCGCTGCAGGTCGCGTTCTACCTGCTGATCGTGGCCTGGCTGTACACGGCGGCGCAGGCCTACCGGACGATCCGGCGCCGTGAGGTGGGGCTGCACCGGATCTGGATGATCCGCAACTACGCGCTCACTTTCGCCGCGGTGACGCTGCGGGTGTATTTGATGATCGGTATGCAGGTGTTGCCTTCGTCGGTGCCGTACAAGGATATTTACACGGCGGCTGCGTGGGCTGGGTTGCTGGGGAATGTGCTGGTGGCGGAGTATTTCATCGTTCAGCGGACACTGGCGCCGTTGGCTCGGCGGGCGGGTCGCGGGGCTGTCGGCAGCCCGGTTGCCGGGTCGGCAGGTCAGGGTACTGCCGCCGACAGCCCGGTTGCCGGGCCGCCGCAGCCGGTGAGCCAGGGCGGCTGACCGTCTTGACGGTGCGGATCGCGATCTTCCCCGTCTGTGCGGGTGGCCGCCGGGAAGAGTTCGGCGCGAGGCTGTCTTCCTGGTCGGCGCGAGTCTGGTCGGCGCAGGGCCGGTCAGCACGGGTCCGGTCGGCACAGGCCCGGCGAGCGCAGGGCCGGTCGGCATAGGTCCGGTCAGCACGGGCATCGGCCCGCGGTTCGGCGTGGGTGCCGTCCGGAAAGCGCACGGCGGGGCTCGGTTTTCCCGGTCTTGCTGGGCTTTCCGTTTTTGTCGGTGCCGGGTGTGACACTGCTGGCATGGCTACCTGGCAAGCGTTCGCCGCGGCGGCACCGTCGCTCGCGGATCGCATACACAAGCGTTTCACCTCCGCGGAGAGCCACATCCTGGCCACCCTCCGCCGTGACGGTTCCCCTCGGGTCAGCGGCTCGGAGGTGAACTTCCGCGAGGGCTCCCTCTACATCGGCTCGATGTTCGACGCCGTCAAAGCCCGCGACCTCCAACGCGACGGCCGCTTCGCACTGCACGCCCACCCCGGCGACCCGGCCGCGGGCGGCGACGCGAAGCTGGCGGGCATCGCCACCGAGGTGACGGATCCGGCGGTGTTCGCCCAGATACAGCGCGGCGCTGAACAGAGCGGCGGCGAAGAGGCCACTGGTGAGCAGAGCAGCGGCGAATCGGGCGCTGAGGGCCAGAGCCACCTGTTCCACCTCGACATCCGCGAAGCCGTAATGACCTGGGTCGCGGACAACACCCTGTTCGCCGAGTCCTGGCAGGAGGGAAGAGGCCTGGTCCGTTTCGCCCGCCCCGACAACGGCCCCGTTGTCCGCACCGAACTGGACTAGCACTCCAGGGCTGAAGTCGGCACGATCTCCGCGACGGTGCGTGCCCCACGGTGACTTCCGTGGCCGGAGCCGCTCGGCCGACTGGATCATCGGTGGCTGGGTGGATCGCCGGTGACCGAGCGGAGCGTGGGCGCCGGTCGCTGGGCGGATCGTGGTCAACCGGGTGGATCGCGGGCGGCAGGAGATGAGAAGATCGCGCCACCGTCGATCGTCAGGAGTGCTGGATGTCCGTGCCACAGGGTTTCCCGCCGCCGATGGCCGCGCCGATCCCCGCGCCGGTCCGGCGCCGGGCGAACCTCCCGGCCGGGGTGGTCGCGGCGGTCCTCGCGGGGTGCACGGCGATCGCGCTGGTGTGGTTCGTCTTCGCGAACGTGCTGATCGGCGGTTCGTTCAGCGACTGGTCGGGCATGGTGTGGCTGAACGTCGTGTGGCCTGATCGCCGCGGCCCTCCTGCTCGTGCCGGCCGGATTCCTGCTGGCACGGCACATCTGGGCGGCGTGGACGCTCTTCGGGCTGTGCCTGGTGTCCGTGGTGGGGATCGTGGCCGTGCCGATGCCGTCGGGCACGAGCTTCGGCGCCCACCTCGACTTCGTGCTCGGCTTCCACAAGAGCAACGGGGTGCCGATCGGCCTCGCCGCGATCTTCGCGTTCCTCGCCGCGATCGCCGCGATCGTCTCCGCGACGGTGCGGTCCCCACGCCACTGACACGGGCAAGTCTCTGCCACACGTTGCCGGTCCACGACGGTCCGGCCATCGCGTCGCTGATGCGGGCAGGTCTCAGCCACGCGTTGCCGGTCCGCGTCGGAGGGGCCCGGCGTCGCTGACACCGGCAGGCCCCACCCCGACATTGCCGATGCAGGTCAGGGATTGGTCCAGAGACAGAACGGATGCCCGGCGGGGTCGAGGTAAACGCGGACGTGCTCCTGCGGCTGGAAGTCCGCGAGTCGCGCGCCTGCGGCTTCGGCCTGGGCGGCGGCTTCGGCGAGGTCGTCGGCTTCGATGTCCAGGTGCAGCATCATCTGCTGGTCGCCGGGGCGCGCGGGCCAGGCCGGGGGCACGTGGTCCGTTTCCAGCTGGAAGGAAAGGCCGTGGCCACCGCCTTCGGGCCTCAGCGTGACCCAATCCGGCTCGTCCGTGGCGATCGGCCAGCCGAGCAGCGCCTGGTAGAACCGCGCCAGTGCCCGTGGCTCCGGGGTGCCCACAACAGTCGAGGTCAGCCTCACCGGGCCAGCTTAGTCCTGCAGCCAGGCGAAATCTCGCCGCTGAGCTGAACCACCGGTTCGACCCGTCGACCCCGTTGCCCGGCGCCCGGGACGGCGCGGCCGAGCTGGCCCGCGCCCGGGTCTTCGTGACCGAGGGCTACGGCCACTCGTCGATGTATGTGCCGAGCACGTGCACCGAGCAGGTGAAGCAGGACTACCTGATCTCGGGCGCGTTCCCGGCCGCGGGCAAGACCTGCACGGTCGACGCGAGCCCGTTCGCGGGCTGACCGAAGGCGGGCCTCGTCGTCTTGACGACGAGGCCCGCTTAGATCCGTTCGATGATCGTCGCCGTGGAAAGCGCCCCGCCCGCGCACATGGTGACCAAAGCGGTGCTCGCGTCACGGCGCTCCAGTTCGTGCAGGGCCGTCGTCAGAAGACGGGCCCCGGTGCTGCCGACCGGATGGCCCAGCGCGATCGCGCCGCCGTTGACGTTCACCCGGGCTTCGTCCGGGCCGTGCACCTGAAGCCATGACAGCACCACCGAAGCGAACGCCTCGTTGACTTCGAACAGGTCCGGGTCGCCGATTGTCATGCCGGCCGCGGAAAGCACGCGCGCGGTCGACTGCACCGGGCCGTCCAGGTGGTAGTACGGCTCGGCGCCCACCAGTGCCTGGGCCACGATCCGCGCGCGCGGGCGCAGGCCCAGCTCACGGGCTCGCGAAGAGTCCATCAGCAGCACCGCCGCCGCGCCGTCGGAGATCTGCGAAGACGTGCCCGCCGTGTGGATCCCGTCCGTCATCACCGGCTTCAGCCGGGCCAGACCGTCCACAGTGGTCTCCCGCAGCCCCTGATCCCGGTTCACCAGGCGGGATTCGCCCGTCAGCGCGCCATCGGCGAGCACCGGGGCCTTCACCGGCACCACCTCGCGGTCGAAGTGCCCGGCTTCCCACGCACGCGCCGCTTTCTGCTGCGACGCCGCGCCGAACGCGTCCACATTCGCGCGGGTCAGCCCGCGCCGCACGGCGATGCGCTCGGCCGCGCCGTACTGGTTCGGCATGTCGATGGACCACGACGCCGGCCGCGGGCTTCCGCTGTCACCGCGGTTCGCGCCGAGCGGCACGCGGCTCATCGCCTCCGCCCCGCAGGCGACGCCCGCGGAGATCGCGCCCGCCGCGATCAGGCCCGCGATCAGGTGCGTGGCCTGCTGGGCCGAGCCGCACTGGGCGTCGATCGTGGTCGCGCCGGTGGTCTCGGGCAGGCCCGCGTGCAGCCACGCGGTCCGGCTCAGGTTCCCGGCCTGCTCGCCCGCCTGCGTCACGGCCCCGCCGATCACCTGCTCGACCAGCGCCGGGTCCAGCCCGGCCCGCTCCAGCAGCGCGCTCTGCGCCGCGCCCAGCAGCTCGGCCGCGTGCAGCCCGGCCAGCCAGCCGCCGCGCTTGCCGATCGGCGTCCGCACGGCCTCGACGATCACCGGCTCGCCCATGGGTCTCCTCCGTTCGTGGGAACTCCTCAAAACTAGAACACGTTCCGATTCTAGACAAGGCGACCCAGGAACTCCGGCATGTTGATCTTGACCCAGTGAGCGCTCGCTCACCTGCGCTTATTGACCCTTTACCGGTCAAGTAAACGGGTTTCACTGAGATGGGTTCCGTAAGTTAACACCGTATGCTCCAATGAGGCTTAGAACGTGTTGCAGTGTGGGAATCAGCGCCGAACCCCGTGCAGGAGGCAGCCGTGGCCGCTCCGCTTTTCCCCACCGGTTTCGACTTCACGGACCCGGATCTCTACGCCAGCCGACTACCGCTGGCCGAGTTCGCGGAGCTCCGGCGAACGGCACCGGTCTGGTGGAACCCCCAGCCGATGAACACCGCCGGTTTCGGCGACGACGGGTACTGGGTCGTCTCGCGACACCAGGACGTCAAGGAGGTCTCCCGCGACAGCGAGCTGTATTCGTCGTGGGAGAAGACCGCGATCATCCGCTTCGACGACCAGATGACGCAGCAGAACCTCGAGGCCAATCGCCTGGTGCTGCTGAACATGGACGCCCCGCAGCACACGAAGCTGCGGCGCATCGTCTCGAAGGGGTTCACCCCGCGCTCCATCTCGAAGCTGGAGGACACCCTTCGCGACCGCGCTGAACGCATCGTCGCCGAAGCGCGGAAGAAGGGCGAAGGCGACTTCGTCACCGACGTCGCGTGCGAGCTTCCGTTGCAGGCGATCGCCGAGCTGATCGGCGTGCCGCAAGAGGACCGGCTCAAGATCTTCGACTGGTCCAACCAGATGGTGGCCTACGACGACCCCGAGTACGAGCTCGAGCCGCTCACCGCGTCCGCCGAAATCGTCGGCTACGCCTGGAACATGGCCGAAGAACGCCGCCGCTGCCCGATGGACGACATCGTCACCAAGCTCGTGCAGGCGGACGTCGACGGCGAGTCGATCGGCTCCGACGAGTTCGGCTTCTTCGTGATCCTGCTGGCCGTCGCGGGCAACGAGACCACGCGCAACGCCATCACCCACGGCATGAAGGCCTTCCTCGACCACCCGGACCAATGGGCCCGCTACCGCGAGGAGCGGCCGAAGACCGCGCCGGACGAGATCGTCCGCTGGGCCACGCCGGTGGTCGCGTTCCAGCGCACCGCCACGCGCGACACCGAGCTCGGCGGCGCGCACATCCGCAAGGGCGACCGGGTCGGCATGTTCTACAGCTCGGCCAACTTCGACCCCGAGGTGTTCGACGAGCCCGAGCGGTTCGACGTGTTCCGCGAGGACAACCCGCATGTCGGCTTCGGCGGCACCGGCTCGCACTACTGCATCGGCGCGAACCTGGCCCGGCTGGAGATCGACCTGATCTTCAACGCGATCGCCGACGTGATGCCGAACATCACCGAGGCCGCGCCGCCGGAACGGCTGCGCTCGAGTTGGATCAACGGCATCAAGCATTACCAGGTCCGCTACGGCGGCTGAGCCCCGCGCGGGACGGGCGGGCCGGGCATGATGGGCCGATGGTCCAAGCCACCATCGACGTCGAGTTCGGCGTCCGTGTCACCAAGCCCGGCCTCGCCGCCGTCTCGATCGCCGCCGTGCGCGCCGACGAGGACGAGCTGACCGTCACCGGCGGCGGCTCGCCGCGGGTCGCCGAGTTCGAGCACGGCACCCGCGCGGAGGTTTACGACCTGCCCGAGGGCGAGCACCGCGTCACCTACCACGGCGTGCGCACGCTGCGCCGGGCCGCGGCCGAGCCGGTGACCCTCGCCGACATCGCCCGCTACACCCGCCCGAGCCGCTACTGCCCGTCCGACCGGATGGGCGGACTGGTGCCGTCCGGGATCTTCGCCGCCGACAGTGACGCGGCAAAGGTGCGCGCGATCGTCGAGCACGTGAACGGACGGCTCGAGTACGTCGTGGGCTCCGGGCGCCCGACGGACGACGCGATCGACACGCTGCTGGCCGGCGAAGGCGTCTGCCGCGACTTCGCGCATGTCTGCGTGGCGCTGTGCCGGATCGTCGACATCCCCGCGCGCTTCACCGCCGTCTACGCGCCGGGCCTGCAGCCGATGGACTTCCACGCCGTGTTCGAGGCCGCGGTCGGCGGGCACTGGCAGGTGTTCGACGCCACCCGCCTCGCGCCGCGCCAGACCATGCTCCGCATCGCCACCGGCCGGGACGCCGCGGACACCCCGTTCCTGGCCACGCTCGGCTGCGAGCTGGACTTCCTCGGCGCCACCGTCTTCGCCACCACCGACAGCGCGCTGCCCGCCGACGACGGGAACAAAGCGGTGACCTTGGCCTGAACGCGTGTCCGGTGCGACAAACCGGGGCGCGCTGGGTAGACAGGCACGGTGAAGCGTTCCCGTGACCGTCCGAGGCCGAGCCGATGGGCCCGGGCTCGGGCCCGGTACCGGTGGCTCGACCACCTGGCCCGTGCCACCAACCGGTACATCGAGTACGGCGGCTACCACTACGTCGCCTCGATCACCTACTTCAGCCTGCTTTCGCTGGTGCCGCTGCTGATGCTGTCGTCCTCGGCCGCCGGCTTCGTGCTGGCGACCCAGCCGCAGCTGCTCGGCTCGCTGGTGCACGCGATCTCCGGCACGCTGCCGGGCACGCTCGGGGACAAGGCCACCGACCTGCTGACCGGCTTCGTCGAGCAGCGCACCAGCGTCGGCCTCGCGGGCCTGGTCGTCGGGCTGTACTCGGGCTGGAACTGGATGAACGCGCTGCGGGACGCGCTCACCGCGATGTACGGCCAGAACCGCTCGGACCAGCCGCTGCTGCGGACCATCCTGGTGGACGTGCTGGCGTTGCTCGGCCTCGCCGGCGCGCTGCTGGTGTCGTTCGGGATCAGCGTTTCCGGCACCGCGGTCGGCCGCTACCTGCTGCGGCTGGTCGGGGTCACCGACCAGAGCTGGGGCCACACCGTGCTGTCGGCTACGTCCGTGCCGCTGGCGCTGCTGGCGGACTGGCTGGTCTTCCTCTGGGTGCTCACGCGGCTGCCGCGCGAACGGGTCGGCTGGCGCAGCGCGATGCGCGGGGCGGTGGCCGCGGCGCTCGGCTTCGAACTGCTGAAACAGGCGGGCGGTTTCTACCTGACGCTGATCAGTGACTCGCCCTCGGGCGTCGCGTTCGGCTCGGTGATCGGCCTGCTGTTCTTCATCTCCCTGATCGCGCGGATGCTGGTCTACATCACCGCGTGGACGGCCACCGCCGGCGACGCCCCGCGCCAGCCGATCCCGCCGCCGTCACCGACCACGCTGCCGCCGGTGGTCGCGCCCAAGCCGAGCGGCGCGCTGCCCGCGGCCATCGGCGTGGTCGTCGGGGCGCTGGGCACGCTGTTCGCCTTGCGCGGGCGCCGCCGCGACTCGTGAGTGTTCATGCCGGTTCTAACCGTCATGAACACTCACGAGCCTGGTTTGGCCGACCCGACCACCCACATGCTGAAGTACTGCGACCCGCCGCCGTACGCGTGGCCGAGCGCGACCCGTGCGCCGTCCACCTGGTAGTCGCCGGCGCGGCCCATGACCTGCTTGGCCGCCTCGGAGAACCGCAGCATGCCGGACGCGCCGATCGGGTTGGACGAGAGCACGCCGCCGGACGGGTTGACCGGCAGCCGCCCGCCGAGCGCGGTCTCGCCCGCCTCGGTCACCTTCCAGCCCTGGCCCTCCGCGGCGAAGCCGAGGTTCTCCAGCCACATCGGCTCGAACCAGGAGAACGGCACGTAGATCTCCGCGACGTCCACTTCGGACAGTGGGTCGGTGATCCCGGCCTCGTGCCACAGCGCCGCCGCGGCGTCCCGGCCGGCCTGCGGGCTCACCTGGTCGCGTCCGGCGAACGTGGTGGGCTCGGTGCGCATGGCCGTCGCGTGGATCCAGGCGGCGCCGCCCTCGACGGCGTCACCGGCCGCTTCGTCGCCGATCACCATCGCGCAGGCGCCGTCGGAAGACGGGCAGGTCTCGTCGTAGCGGATCGGGTCCCACAGCATCTGCGACGCCTGCACGGACTCGACCGTGATGTCCGCCTGCTGCAAGTGCGCGTAGGGGTTCAGCGCCCCGTTACGACGGTCCTTCGCCGCCACGATGGCGCCGATGTGCTCCGGCGCACCGGAACGGCGGATGTACGAGCGCACGTGCGGCGCGAAGTAGCCGCCCGCGCCGGCGCCCACCGGCATCTGGAACGGCGGCAGGATCGACAGGCCCCACATCGCGTTCGACTCGGACTGCTTTTCGAACGCCACGGTGAGCACCCGCCGGTGGATCCCGGCCTGCACCAGCGACGCGGCCACGAGCGCGGTCGAGCCGCCGACCGAGCCCGCGGTGTGCACGCGCAGCAACGGCTTCCCGGTCGCGCCGATGGCGTCGGCCAGGAACAGCTCGGGCATCATCACGCCCTCGAACAGGTCCGGCGCCTTGCCGAGGACCACGGCCTCGATCTCGTCCCAGCCGACGCCGGCGTCGGCCATCGCGCGGTCGATCGCCTCGCGCAGCAGGCCGGGCATGGACACGTCGAGGCGCTTGGCCCGGTGGTGCGTCTGCCCGGTGCCGAGCACCGCGGCGAGCTGCTTCGTCATCGCGACTCCAGGACGGCGAGAAGGTTCTGCTGCAAAGCGGGGCCGCCGGTCGCGTGCGCGACCGCCTTCGAAGCCTCGCCCCGGTGGATACGGGCGGCGGCCTCGCCGATCCGGGCCAGCCCGGCGGAAAACATCGGGTTACCGGTCAGTGCTCCGCCAGAGGGATTGATCCGGACGTCGGCGCCGAGGCCGAGCGCGCCGCGCAGGATCAGCTCCTGATGCGTGAACGGCGCGTGCAGCTCCGCCAGCTCGACGCCGTCGAGGTCCAGCGCTTTCGCGGCGGCCTCAGTGGACGGTGAACGCGTGAGATCCCGGGCACCGAGCACGGGGGAGTCGACGCGGTGCTCGATCCCGGTCAGGATCGCGGGCCGGTCCACCAGGTCCTTCGCCCGCTCCGCGCTGGCCAGCACGATCACCGCGGCCCCGTCGGAGACCGGCGCGATGTCGTGTTCCCGCAACGGATCCGCGACGTACGGCGTGTCCAGCAGCTCGGCCGTTCCGACCGCTCCGGACACCTGCGCGGCGGGATTGCCGGCGGCGTCCGCGCGTGAGCGGACAGCGACTTCGGCCAAGTCCTTTTCGGACCAGAGCCCGGCGTCCAGGCCCAGTCGCGCCTGGAGCCCGGCGATCGCCAGCGAGTCCGGCCACAGCGGGCCGACGACGTACGGGTCCAGCTGCATCGCCAGCACCCGGCGCAGCTGTCCGGCGCTGGCCTTGCCGAAGCCGTAGACGAGCGCGGTGTCGACCTCGCCCATCCGGATCTTCAGCCAGGCCTCGTACAGCGCCCAGGCGGCGTCCATCTCGACGTGGGACTCGTGGATCGGCGGGAACGCGCCGATCGCGTCCACCGCGGCGATGAACGAGAACGCGCGCCCGGCCAGGTAGTCCGAGGAGCCGGAGCACCAGAACCCGATGTCCTCTTTGGACAGGCCGGTGGCGGCGAAGACCTCGGCGAAGATCGGCACCAGCATCTCGACGCCGTTGGTGGTGCCAGGGGTCTCCCGGACGTTCGGCGCCTGCGCGAACCCGGCGACGGCGACTTCAGGCATGGGGTCACACCTCACAGGTGGTGGGCGAAGGATTCGTACGGCGCGTCCGGCTCGCCGGTCGGCTCGAAATGGCTGATGTTCTCCAGCGAAGTCCACCAGTCCTCACGCGGTTTCCACGCGGCGCGCACGCGCATCCCCATCCGCACGTCCGCGGCGTCGCAGCCGAGGACCAGGTGCAGGAAGGCGATGTCGGCGCCGTCGAGCAGGATGTACGCGGCGACGTACGGCGGCTTGATCCGCTGGCCGAGGAACGGCACGTTGACGATGCAGAACGTGGTGACGATGCCCGTGTCGGGCAGTTCGACCTCGTCGGTGGTCGGCACGCCGTCGGTGGGGCAGGCGCCGCGCGGCGGGATGTAGACCTTGGCGCAGGCCGGGCAGCGCTGGCCGATCAGCTTGCCTTCGGCGAGCCCTCGCAGGTAGCGGCTCTCCTCGGGCGACGCGGAATGCTGGTAACGCAGGTGCACCGGCGTCATGACCACGCTGACGGGCGCGCCCTCCTCGCGTTTCGCGATCGGGGGCGGCGGCTCGGTGGGCGTGGTGTCCGGGGCGCCGGCGGGCAGGAAGTAGGCGATGTCGCGGATGTGGCCCACGGTCTCGTCGGCCCAGCGCACGCGCACGCGCTGTCCGGTGTGGACACTGCCGGGGTCGCCCGCGTCGAGGGCGTGCAGCAGGGCGGTGTCCGCGCCGTCGAGCCGCACCAGCACCCAGGCGAACGGGCGGCTCAGCGGCTGCCCGTCGAGCGGCTCGGCGCACCACGACCACGAGACGACGGTGCCCTCTTCGGCGACCGGCACGAACTCGGTCAGCGGCGCGGCGGTCACCGGGTCGTACTCGGGCGGGGGCACGTGCACCCGCCCGTCGCTGCCGCGCACGCCTTCGACCCGGCGCTCGCGCAGCGCGTTCACAAACCGGCCGAGCACGGGCCCGGTCGAGCGCGTGTAGTCGAAGCCGACGTCGAGCGGGGCGGAGAGCGGTGCTTCTGAAACCGTCACGTTCCCGAGTGAAACACGTTCTCGATTCATGGGCAAGACGGCTGTTGTGCTGTTGTGGAACGCGTTCTAGATTTGAGGGCATGAACCTCGGACTGTGGACCATCGCCGCCGCGGAACCGGACCGGACCGCGCTGGTCGACCCGGACGGCCGGGAGGTCGGCTACGGCGAGCTGGCGGCCAAAGCGAACCGGTACGCACGCGGGCTGCGGGAGCTGGGACTCGGCGTCGGCGACGCCGTGGTGCTGCTGCAGCCGAACGGAGACGAACTCGTGGCGGCGTACTTCGCCGCGATCCAGTCCGGGCTGTACGTGGTGGTGGTGAATTGGCACCTGGTCGGCCCGGAAGTCGCCTACATCCTGCAGGACAGCGGCGCGAAGGCGTTCCTCGCGCACGAGCGGTTCGCCGACGTCGCCGTCGCCGCGGCCGACGAGGCGGGGCTGCCCGAGTCGGCCCGGTTCTCGGTGGGCGCGGTGCCCGGGTTCCGCCGGATCGAGGAACTGGGCGCGGGCCTGGGCGACGGCCGTCCCGGCGAGCGCACGGCGGGCTCGCCGATGCTGTACACCTCCGGCACCACCGGGCGGCCCAAGGGCGTCCGGCGGCCGCTGACCGGCGCGGACCCGGACGAGGTGCCCGCCGCGTCCACCTGGTTCTTCGGCGTCTTCGGCCTGAAGCCGCACGACGGGCACGTGCACCTGTGCGGCTCGCCGCTGTACCACACGGCGGTGCTCAACTTCGTGGTGATTTCCTTGCAGCTGGGCCATACCGCGGTGCTGATGGACCGCTGGGACGCGGCGGACATGCTGCGGCTGATCGAGCGGCACCGGGTCACGCACAGCCACATGGTGCCGACGCAGTTCCGCCGGCTGCTGGCGCTGCCGGACGACGTGCGTTCGGGCCACGACCTGAGTTCGCTGCGCGTGATGATCCACGGCGCGGCCCCGTGCCCGCTGGAGGTCAAGCGGCGCATGCTCGACTGGTGGGGCCCCGTCGTCACGGAGTACTACGCGGCCACCGAAGGCGGCGGCACGGTGATCTCGGGGGAGGACTGGCTGCGCAAACCGGGCTCGGTCGGCCTGCCCTGGCCGGGCTCGACGATCCGCATCCTCGACGACAGCGGTGTCGAGCTGCCCGCCGGCGAGATCGGCACGGTGTACATGAAGATGGGCGACTCGAAGTTCGAATACCACCGCGACCCGGAGAAGACGAAGCAATCGCGCGTCGCGGACCTGTTCACCCTCGGCGACGTCGGCCACCTCGACGAGGACGGCTACCTGTACCTGCACGACCGCAAGGCCGACCTGATCATCTCCGGCGGCGTGAACATCTACCCGGCCGAGATCGAGGGCGAGCTGGTGATGCACCCGAAGGTCGCGGACATCGCCGTGTTCGGCCTCCCGCACGAGGACTGGGGCGAGGAGATCAAGGCCGTGGTCCAGCCGGCGGAGGGGATCACGCCTTCTCCTGAGCTGACTTCGGAGCTGCTTGCTTACGCGGCCACGCGGTTGGCGCGGTTCAAGTTGCCGCGGTCGGTGGATTACCTGGACGAGCTGCCTCGTGATCCGAACGGGAAGTTGTACAAGCGGCGGATACGGGAGCGTTACGTTTCCTGACCCGCTCGTGAGTGGCTATGCCGGTTCTAACCGTCATAGCCACTCACGAGTTACTTCGTGATCGTGGCGTCGCCGAATGCCGCTTGGTAGTAGCCGCTGGTTCCGCCGCGCGGGTCGACGAGGGTGCACTTGATCGTCGCTTGCACCGTGCCGTTGAGGGGCACCGCAAGGTCGGCTGGTTTCGACAGCGAAATCTGGAACTCGTTGCCCAGCGGCTGCCCGTTGTCGGCCGTCACCCGGATGATGCTCGTGTAGTCCGCCTTCGCCGCGGTGCCGGACTGGTTGTTGTCCAACCCGATCCGCGACTTGAGGCTCTGGTACCCGGCGACGGCATAGGTCACGGACAGCCCGGCCGTGCTGCAGCCGAGAGTGAAGCTGTTGGGATAAGCCTGAGTTCCGATGGTCACTGCTCGCGGTGAGTTCACGGCGTTCGTGTTCAACGGCGTCAATTCGCTGAGCAGCTCGGCCGAAGCGCCCGACGGAGCGCTCGAGGAGGGTCCTCCCGGGGGCGGCGACGAAGGCGGTTGAGCGCGCAGCGAAGTATTCTCCGCCGCGAGCTGGCTGTTCTGTTTCTGCAAGCGCTCGTTTTCGTCCTGCACACTCGAGAGGTCCGCGCCCCTGGACTCGGCGGTGGCCTGAGCCTTGTTCTTCTGCATGGTGATTTCCGCCGCGGCGACTCCCAAACCCGCCGTCGCCAGCGAGGCTATGGCAGTCGCCAAGGCGAGCCATTTTTCGAGCGGCGTTCGCGGTCGCTTGGCACCTTCAGTGCGCTTCATCGATCCTCAGTCGCGACGCCGCCGATCGGCGTTACAAGTCACTTGCCCTGAAACCGTGGTTTCCGCTTCTCCGAGAACGCCCGCGGCCCCTCCTTCGCATCAGCGGAGGAAAACACCTCGATCCCATACTGCGCGTCCAGCTTGAAGGCCTCCTCCTCATGCATGCCCTCGGTGTCACGCATGGTCTTCAGAATCGCGCGCACCGCGAGCGGCCCGTTCGCGTCGATCAAGGAAGCGATCTCCAACGCGCGCGAAAGCGCCTGGCCGTCCGGGACCACGTGGCCGATCAGGCCGATCGACAGGGCCTCCTCGGCCGCGATGTGGCGGCCGGTCAGGAGCAGGTCGGCGGCGACGGTGTACGGGATTTGGCGCGGTAGGCGCACGGCGGAGCCGCCCATGGGGAACAGGCTCCAGCGGGCTTCGGAGACGCCGAAGCGCGCGCTCGCGCCGGCCACGCGGATGTCGGTGCCCTGCAGGATTTCCGTGCCGCCCGCGATCGCGGGGCCTTCGACGGCGGCGATCAGCGGCTTGGTCAGGCGGCGGCCCTTCAGCAGGCCCTCGATGCGGCTCGGGTCGAACGCGCCTTCGCCGAACGCCGGGGCGTTGCGGGCCATCGACTTCAGGTCCGCGCCCGCGCAGAACGCGCCGCCCGCGCCCGTCAGCACGCAGCTGCGGACTTCGTCGTCGGAGTCGACCCGATCCCAGGCCTCGACCATGATCGCGAGCATCTCGCCCGAAAGCGCGTTGCGCGCCTCGGGCCGGTTCATGGTGACGACGAGCGTGTGCCCCTCCAGCGTCACCAGTGCGTGTGGCTCAGCCACCGAAACCTCCCGGCAGTCCCAGGGTCATTGCCCGGAACGATAACATGTTCTACTTTAGGGGAGTGGCACTCAACATCGCGGATTTACTCGAGCACGCCGTCGACGCCGTGCCGGAACGCGTCGCGGTCGTGTGCGGCGAGAGGCGGGTGACGTTCGCGGAGCTGGAAGCCCGCGCGAACCGCCTGGCCCACCACCTCGCCGCCCACGGCGTGGGACGCGGTTCCCACATCGGTGTCTATTCACGCAACTCCATCGAGGCCCTGGAGGCCATGTTCGCCGCGTACAAGCTGCGCGCCATCGCGGTGAACGTCAACTACCGCTACGTCCACGGCGAGCTGCGCTACCTGTTCGACAACGCCGACCTGGTCGCCCTCGTGCACGAGCGCCGGTACGCGGACAAAGTCGCCGCGGTGCTCCCCGAGACGCCAAAACTGAAACACGTTGTCGTCGTCGAAGACGGCTCCGACGCCGCGTACGAGACCGGTGTCGAGTACGAGACGGCGCTGGCGGAAAGCTCGCCCGAGCGCGACTTCGAGGAGCGCAGCGCCGACGATCTGTACATCCTCTACACCGGCGGCACCACCGGTTATCCCAAGGGCGTGCTCTGGCGCCACGAGGACATCTGGCGCGCGCTCGGCGGCGGCATCAACTTCATCACCGGCGAGTACGTGCCCGACGAGTGGACGCTCGCCGAGCAGGGCAAGGCCGGTTCGCTGGTGCGCCTCCCGGCCGCGCCGCTCATCCACGGCGCCGCGCAGTGGGCCGCGTTCGGCGCGCTGTTCACCGGCAGCCCGGTGGTGTTCGTGCCGCAATTCGACGCGCACCAGGTGTGGCGGGCCGTGCAGGAGCACAAGGTCCAGGTGCTCACCATCGTCGGCGACGCCATGGCGCGGCCGCTGATCGAGGCGCTGCGCGAGGGCGGTTACGACGTGTCGTCGCTCGCCGCGGTTTCGAGCCACGCGGCGCTGTTCTCGCAGTCGGTCAAGCAGGAGCTGCTGGGACTGTTGCCGAACGTGGTGATCACCGACGCCATCGGCTCTTCCGAAAGCGGTTTCACCGGGATCGGCATGGTGGGCAAGGATTCCGACCACAGCGCGGGCCCGCGGGTCGCGTTCGGCAAAGACGCGATCCTGCTCGACGACGACGGCGCGCTGGTCGAGCCCAAGGCCGGCGCGATCGGGCTGATCGGCCGCCGCGGGCACGTGCCGCTGGGCTACTACAACGACCCGGAGAAGAGCCGCACGATCTTCGTGGACCTCGGCGGCGTCCGGTACGTCGTGCCCGGCGACTACGCGCGGTACGAGGAGGACGGCACCGTCACGCTGCTGGGCCGCGGCTCGCAGTGCGTGAACACCGGCGGGGAAAAGGTGTACCCCGAAGAGGTCGAGGGCGCGCTGAAGTCGCACCCCGACGTGTTCGACGCGCTGGTCATCGGCATCCCGGACGAGCGGCTCGGCCAGCGCGTGGCCGCCGTCGTGCAGACGCGCCCGGGCGTGACGCCGGACCTCGAGGCGATCGAGGCCCACGTGCGCACCGAGGTCGCCGGCTACAAGGTGCCGCGCACGGTCTGGCTGGCCGAGGAGATCGGCCGGTCCCCGAGCGGCAAACCCGACTACCCGTGGGCCCAGCGTTACGCCGCCGACCACGAACCCGCCTAGCGCACGACGCAGCGCACGACGCCTTCCCTGCACTCAGCGAGGCGGAAGCGTCATCCGCTGCATTCCACCACGTTTCCTAGGAGCGAGCATGCGCACTTCCCTGTGCGACCGGTTCGGCATCGAGCTGCCGATCGTCGGCTTCACGCCGTCGGAGCACGTCGCGGCCGCGATCAGCCGCGCCGGCGGGCTCGGGGTGCTCGGCTGCGTCCGGTTCAACGACGCCGCGGAACTCGACCGCGTGCTGGACTGGATGGACGAGCACACCGGCGGGAAGCCGTACGGGGTCGACATCGTGATGCCGGCGAAGATCCCCGAAGAGGGCAGCCAGGTCGACCTCACGAAGCTGATCCCGGACGGCCACCGGGCCTTTGTCGACAAAGTGCTGCGGGAGCTGTCCGTGCCCCCGCTGCCGGACGACACCGACGAGCGGGCCGGGGTGCTCGGCTGGCTGCACTCGGTCGCGCGGTCCCATGTGGACGTCGCGCTGAAGCACCGGATCAGCCTGATCGCGAACGCGCTGGGCTCGCCGCCGCCGGACGTGATCGAGCGGGCGCACGCGGCGGGCGTGCCGGTGGCCGCGCTGGCGGGCAAGGCCGAGCACGCCGTGAGGCATGTCGACAACGGCGTGGACTTCGTGGTGGCGCAAGGTTACGAGGCGGGCGGGCACACCGGCGAGATCGCGTCGATGGTTCTGGTGCCGGAGATCGTGGACGCCGTCGGCTCGCGGGTGCCGGTGCTCGCCGCGGGCGGCATCGGCTCCGGCCGGCAGATGGCGGCGGCGCTGGCACTCGGCGCGCAGGGGGTGTGGATGGGCTCGTTCTGGCTCGCCACCGAGGAGTACCTCCAGACCATGGCGGAATCCGGTGGCATGCAACAGGCCCTGGTCTCGGCGACGTCCGCCGACACCGTCCGCACCCGCATCTACACCGGCAAGCCCGCGCGCCTGCTCAAGACCCGCTGGACGGAGGCCTGGGCCGCGCCGGACGCCCCCGAGCCGCTGCCCATGCCGTTGCAGAACCTGCTGGTTTCCCAGGCGCACAACCGGATCCACGCCTCGGGCGACCCGAGTGTGGTGTCCATGCCGGTGGGCCAGATCGTCGGCCGGATGGACCGGGTCCGCCCGGTGGCCGAGGTGATCGCCGAACTGGTGAGCGGGTACGAGGAAGCGTTGGCGCGGCTGGACAAAACGCGCTGAAAAGCTCGTGAGTGGCTATGCCGGTTAGAACCGGCATAGCCACTCACGAGGGGTACTAGATGGACGAAGCCGCCGAGGAGATCGCGCTCGCGAAGCTGCTCACCTCGGTGTACACGCCGGGCGCGTGCGCCCGGGCGCAGCCGGTGCCCCAGCTGGTGATGCCGACCTGGACCCAGGCGTTGGTGTTGTCCCGGCGGAACATCGGGCCGCCGGAGTCGCCCTGGCAGGTGTCCACGCCGCCGGAGTCGATGTTGCCCGCGCAGATCTCGGCGTTGGCGATCAGGCCGGTGTAGTCGCCGCCCTGCGCTTTGCAGGTGGCGTCGCTGACGAACGGGACCTGCGCCTTGAGCAGGTACCGCTGCTGCGCCCCGCCCTCGGACGCGGCGCCCCAGCCGGCGATGGTGAACGTGCCGCTGTTGTTCGCCGTGGTCGACGCGACGGGCAGCGTGGCGATCCCGGTGACCGGGCTGGCCAGCTTGATCAGCGCCCAGTCGCCGCCGGTGGTGTCGTACGTCGGGGACCGGTAGACGTAGGTGGACTTCACCTTCTTGGCGCTGGCGCTCTGCAGGTCGACCACGCCGAGCGTCGCGGTGATCGAGCTGTTCGAGCCGGTGCGGTCGACGCAGTGGGCGGCGGTGAGCACGATCTGCGACGTGTACAGCGCGCCGCCGCAGCCCATCGAAAGCCGCACCATCCAGGGGAACTCACCGGACGCGGCGCGGCTGCCGCCGATCACCTGCGTGCCGTTCGTCGAGGGCGGCTGGGCGGCGACGGCGGGGCTCGCCAGCCCGGCCAACGCGGTGGCGGCGGCGACGCCGATCGCGGCTTTTTTGAGCAGGCTGAACCATCTCTTGCTGGCCAAGGGATTCGTCCTTCCGGTGTCCGGGAAACTTCTGGCGTCCACGGCGGTTGATGTCCACAGTGGATCTACGGAGAAGCGGAACTACGGGGAAGCGGGAGTGCCACCTCGACTACACCAGAGCCGGAACAACCGGACAACCAACTTTCTTCGGATCTTTCCGGCTCCGGGTCGCCCTGAGGCGGACTCTGCGTGGGCCCGCGGCGCCCCTGTCGTCCGATCGGGCGGTTCCTGGGACGGCCGACCACGGGCCGCCCGGCTCGCATAGGCTCGGGACTCGTGCCCACGTCACCGCTTCCCCTGCCCCAGCTGTCCCGCCTGTCCGCCGACGGCCCGGTGCGCGACGGCATTCCCGAGCACGGCCGCGTCCCGCGCTACTACGCCGTGAAGGTCGAGCTGCTCGCGGTGATCGCCGAGCTGGGCGAGGGCGCGGTGCTGCCCGCCGAGCGGGAGCTGTGCGAGCGGTTCAGCGTTTCGCGCGCCACGGTGCGCCAGGCTGTCAGCGAGCTGGTCCTCGAAGGCCGGCTCAGCCGGCGGCAGGGGAGCGGCACGTACGTCGCCCCGCCGAAGCTGGTGCAGCCGCTCGCGCTGGTCAGCTACACCGAGGGCCTGCGCCGTCAGGGCATCGCGCCGGGCCGCACGCTGATCTCGCTGGAGCGCCGCGCGGCGGGCACCGGACTGGCCGCCGACCTGCGGATCGAGCCGGCCGACGAGGTCATCCACATCGAACGCGTGCTGCTCGCCGACGACGAGCGCGTCGGGCTGGAGTCGACCTACCTGCGCGCGTCCAAGTTCCCGACGCTGCTGGAGGTCTTCGACCCGGAGCAGTCGCTGTACGCCTTCCTGCGCGAGCAGCTCGGCGTGGTGTTCGACGGCGCCGAGGAGCGGGTCGAGACGGTGCTGGCCACCCCGCGCGAGGCCCTGCTGATCGGCACCAACCCGGCGTTGCCGATGCTGCTCATGCACCGCGTCTCGTGGGGTCCGGACGGCGAGCCGTTCGAACGCGTCCGCTCGCTGTTCCGCGGCGACCGGCTGAGCTTCATGACCCGGCTGGGCCGCGTCGAGTAGCTGTCACATTCAAGACGCCCGTCTCGTTCCCTCCGTGATCCGGCCGAGGGGCCGGCTCAGGAGGGAGCACCACGATGAACGCCGCACTCTGGACCGGGCAGATCTTCCTGGCCCTGATCTTCGCGCTGTCGGGCGTCTTGAAGTCGACGATGTCGCGGGAGCGGATGCTGGAGACGGGCCAGACCGGCGCCGCCGCCTTCCCGCTGCCGGTGGTCCGGTTCGCCGCGATCTGCGAGCTGATCGCCGTGCTCGGGCTGATCCTGCCGCAGCTCACCGGCGTCGCCCCGGCGCTCACCGGCTGGGCCGCGGTCGGCCTGGTCGTGGTGATGATCGGCGCGATGGGGAGCCACGGCCGGCTGGCGATCGTGCAGCACAAGCCCTCGGAATGGCGCAACGTCGGCGTCAACGTGCTGCTGCTCGCGGTGTGTGTCTTCGTGGCCGTCGGACGGCTCTAGATCGTCAGCCGAAGATAACAGAACGGTAACTCATCCGGTCCAATATTCGGGGTCGGTTCACCTCCAGTTCGCTCGGGCGCCAAGCGGCGTTGGTGGCGGCCAGCGACCGTAACCGCCGTGCGAATACTCATCGTGGGCGGCGGCGTGCTGGGCACCATGCACGCCTGGGCGGCCGTCGAACGTGGTCATGAAGTGGTCCAGCTGGAGCGGGAGGCCGAGGCGCGGGGCGCGTCCGTGCGGAACTTCGGCCTGGTGTGGGTCGGCGGCCGGGCGGCCGGTGCCGAGCTGGCCACGGCCGTGCGGGCCCGGCGGCTGTGGGAGCGGATCGGCGAGCGGGTGCCGGATCTCGGCTTCCGGGACAACGGCTCGCTCACGGTGGTCCGCACCGAGGCGGAGCTGGCCGTCGCCAGGGAGGTGGCGGCCAATCCGGACGCCGCGCGCGGGTTCAAGCTGCTCGACGCCGGGGAGACGCGGGCGCTGAACCCCGCGCTGCGCGGCGGCTTCCTGGGCGCGCTGTGGTGCGACCGTGACGCTGCGGTCGAGCCGCGCACCGCGCAACCCGCCCTTCGCGCGGCGCTGACGGCGAGCGGCCGCTACACCTGGCGGCCCGGCCGCGAGGTCCGCACGCTGACCTCGACCGGCGTCGTCGACGACCACGGCGAGCGGCACGAGGGCGACGTCGTGCTGTTCTGCACCGGCGCCTGGCTCGGCGGCCTGGTCCGCGAGGTGGCCGGCGAGCTGCCGGTCCGCCGGGTGCGGCTGCAGATGGCGCAGACCGAGCCGCTCGGCGAGCCGCTGACCACCAGCGTCGCCGACGCCGACAGCTTCCGCTACTACCCGGCGTACCGCGGCCCCGCCCTCGACGGGCTCAACACCGGCCAGCCGCAGGGCGAAATCCCCGCCGGCCACGCCATGCAGCTGCTGATGGTGCAGCGGCTCGACGGTTCGCTGACGATCGGCGACACCCACGAGTACACCCAGCCGTTCGGCTTCGACGTCGACGAGGACCCGTACCGCCACCTCGCCGAGGTCGCCGGCGCGCTGCTGGGCCGCCCGCTGCCGCGGATCCGGCGCCGCTGGGCCGGTGTGTACGCCCAGGCGACCGACACGGGCGCGATCGTGCACCGGGAACGCTTGGCGGGCAACGCTTTCCTGATCACCGGCCCGGGCGGGCGGGGCATGACCTGCTCCCCGGCCATCGCCGAGGACACGGCCGTGGAGCTGGGCCTGTGACCCCCGAGCTGGTGGTGCTGGACATGGCCGGCACCACGGTGATGGACGACGGCCTGGTCGTGCGGGCTTTCACCGAAGCGATCGGCTCGGCCGGAGTGTCCGAAGAGGACGATCGTTTTCCGAAGATGCTCGCCTACGTCGAAGAGACCATGGGGCAGTCGAAGATCACCGTCTTCCGCGCCCTGCTCGGCGAAGAGACGGCCGCGCAGGGGGCGAACGCCGCGTTCGAGCGCGCGTACGCCCGGCTGGTCGCTGCGGGGGAGTGCGCCCCGGTCGACGGCGCCGAGGACGTGATCCGCGCGCTGCGGGCCGGCGGCGTCAAGGTCGCCTTCAGCACCGGGTTCGCCCCGGCCACGCAGACCGCGATCCTCGACGCGCTGGGCTGGCGCGACCTCGCCGACCTCGCGCTCGCCCCGGGCGAAGGCGTCCGCGGGCGCCCGTTCCCCGACCTGGTGCTGGCCGCGGCGCTGCGGCTGGAGGTGTCCGACGTGCGGCGGATCGCCGTCGCCGGGGACACCCCGTCCGACGTCCGCTCCGGGCTCGCCGCCGGCGCGTCCGTGGTCGCGGGCGTGCTGACCGGCGCGGGCACCCGGGCCGGCCTCGAAGCCGCCGGCGCCACCCACGTCCTCGATTCCGTGCGTGACCTCCCCTCCCTGCTGAGCTGAACTGCGCTGAAGGAGCCAGAACCATGAAGACCCCGAAGAGAGTGGCGTACGTCTTCGCCGCGGGCCTGCTCGGCCTGCTCGCGGCGTGCGGCGGGACCGGCGGCGGCGCGGCCGCGGACGGCAAGACCGTCACCGTGTACACAGTGGACGGTCTGGAGGACTGGTACACCGCCCGGTTCGCCGAGTTCAAGCAGCAGACCGGCATCACCGTGCAGGCCGTCACCGCCGGCTCCGGCGAAGTGGCTTCGCGGGTGGAGAAGGAAAAGAGCAACACGCAGGCCGACGTGCTGGTCACGCTGCCGCCGTTCATCCAGCAGGTCGCGCAGCAGGGCCTGCTCGCCTCGTCCGCGCCGCAGGGCGCCGAGCAGGTGCCGGCCGCGGAGAAGGACCCTCAGGGCCGCTACTTCGCCATGATGAACAACTACATCAGCTTCATCTACAACCCGCAGCAGGCCAAGCCCGCGCCGAAGACCTGGAACGACCTGCTCGACCCGAAGTACCGCGGCAAGCTCCAGTACTCCACGCCCGGCGAGGCCGGCGACGGCACCGCCGTGCTGCTCCAGCTCCAGCACGTGTTCGGCGACCAGGGCGCGCTGGACTACCTGGGCAAGCTGCAGGCGAACAACGTCGGGCCGTCCTCGTCCACCGGCAAGCTGCAGCCGAAGGTGGCCAAGGGCGAGCTGCTGGTGGCCAACGGCGACGTGCAGATGAACCTGGCCGAGATCGGCAAGAGCGGCGGCTTCGACGTCTTCTTCCCGGCGGACGCGCAGGGCAAGCGCTCGACCTTCGCGATCCCGTACGAGGCCGGGCTGGTCACCAACGCCCCGCACGCGGACAACGGGAAGAAGCTGCTGGACTTCCTGTTCTCGCCGGCGACCCAGGCCAAGGCGGCCGACGCCTTCGGCATCCCGACCCGCGCCGACGTCAAGTCCACCGGCGCGAACGCGGACCGGATCAAGGCCACGATGACCGGCGTCGACATCTGGCAGCCGGACTGGACCGCGGTGCTGGGCCGGCTCGACGCGGACCTGGCCGCCTACAAGAAGGCCATCGGCCAGTGACCCCGGCGGTCGAGTTCCGCGGCGTCTCCGTCCACTTCGGAGCGACGCAAGCACTGTCCCCCCTTGACCTTTCGGTGGCGAAGGGGGAGACCCTGGCCCTGCTGGGACCGTCGGGCTCGGGCAAGTCGACCGCGCTCAAGGCACTGGCCGGGTTCGTCCGGCCGAGCGCCGGGCGGGTGCTGCTCGACGGCGAGGACGTCACCGACCTCCCGCCGCACCGGCGCGGGCTCGGCGTGGTCGTGCAGAGTTACGCGTTGTTCCCGCACCTTCGGGTGGACGGCAACGTGGCGTTCGGGCTGAAGGCCCGCGGGCTGCCGCGGGCGGAGGTCACCCGGCGGGTGGGCGAGGTGCTGGAGCTGGTGGGCATGGGCGCGTACGCCCGGCGCTTCCCGCGCGAGCTTTCCGGCGGGCAGCAGCAGCGCGTGGCGCTCGCCCGGGCGCTCGCGATCCGGCCCGGCGTGCTGCTGCTGGACGAGCCACTGTCCGCTTTGGACGCCGCGCTGCGCGAGGAGATGATCGCGGAGCTGCTGCGGCTGCGGGCGGAACTGCCGGACACCACGATGATCCACGTGACCCACGACCAGGCCGAGGCCCTCGCGCTGGCCGACCGGATCGGGGTGCTGCGGGATTCGCGGCTGGTCGAGCTAGGCCCGTGCGAGGAGCTGTACCGGCGCCCGGCCAGCGAGTTCACCGCGAGCTTCCTCGGCGGGGCCAACCTGGTCCCGGTCGAGCTGGTCCGGTTCGACGGCGCCCGCACCGCCGTCGTCCGGCTCGGCGGGCGCGAGCTGTCCGCCGAGCCCACCGGCGTCCTCGGCGAGGGCCAGTCCGTGGCGCTCGGCGTGCGGCCGCACCGCGTCGGCGTCGGCGCGCCGGGGCCGGACGCGTGGCCCGCGCTGGTCCGCGGCGTGCAGTGGCGCGGCTCGGGCTACCGGCTGGACCTGCACCTGCCCGCCGCGGACTGCGAGCTGCGCGCCGAGGTCCCGGACGGGCCCGGCCTGCCCGCCGTCGGCGACTCGGTGGGAGTGTCCATTCCGGACGGCTGCCCGCTGCTGGGGGTGGGCGGGTGACCGGCCTCGTTTTCGAAGCCACCGCCCCGGCCCGCGCCGGACGCCGTCCCCAGCGCGTCCGGCGGGCCCGGCTGTGGTGGCTGGTGCCGCCGGTGATCGTGCTGCTCGGCTTCTTCGGTTATCCGCTGGTGCTGGTCGCGGTGCAGTCGTTCACCTCCAAGTCCGGCGCGCTCACGCTCTCGGTCTGGGGCGACGTGCTGGGCTCGGCCGAGTTCCGCGACGCGGCCTGGCAGACCGTGCTGCTCGCGCTGGGCTCGACGGCCGGCTGCCTGCTGCTCGGCACCTTCCTGGCGCTGGCGGTCGCGTTCGTGCCGTTCCCCGGCGCGCGGGCGCTGGCGCGGCTGGTCGACACGCTGCCCGCGTTCCCCTCGTTCCTCATCGCGCTCGCGTTCACCTTCCTTTACGGCAGCGCGGGGGTGTTCGGTGCCGGCGGGTTCCTGTACTCGCCGTGGGGCGTGCTGCTCGCCGAGATCACCTTCTACACGCCGTTTGTGATGCGCCCGGCGCTCGCGGCGTTCGGCCAGGTGCCCGCGGCCCAGCTGGAAGTGGCGGCGAGCCTCGGCGCGCGGCCGGGGCGGGTGCTGCGTCAGGTGGTGCTGCCGGAGGCTCTGCCGTCGCTCGCGTCCGGTGCCTGCCTGGTGCTGCTGCTGACCATGAACGAGTTCGGGATCGTGTTGTTCCTCGGCGCCAAGGGTGTGTCGACGCTGCCGATGCTGGTGTACGGCAAGGCGATCGTTACGTTCGACTTCCCGGCCGCCTCCGTGGTCGCGATGGTGGACGTCGTGCTGTCGCTGCTGCTTTACGCGGGATATCGCCGGGCTGCGGGAGCTATGGGAGGGGGCCGCCGTGCTGCTGTGGACGAGGCGTAGCCGGGTGTTGCTGTGGCTGGTGGCCGGGGTGGTGTTCGCCGTCGTGGTGGCGGCGCCGCTGGTGATGATCGTGCTGGCGTCCTTCGCCGGGCACTGGACCGGCGTGCTGCCCGGCGGTTTCACCGCGGCGCATTACGTCGACGCGCTGTCCGGCGACACCTTCGCGAGCCTTTCGGTGAGCGTGCAGACCGGCGTGATCGCGTCCGCCGCGGCCGTGCTGCTCGGCACCTGGGCCGCGCTGGCGGCCGACGGCGCGCCGTCCCGCGTGCGCCAGGCCGTCGGCACGCTGTTCCACCTGCCGATCGCGGTGCCGTCAGTGGTGCTGGGGCTGGCGCTGCTGGTGGCGTTCAGCCGTCCGCCGCTCGCGTTGAACGGGACGCGGTGGATCGTGATGGCCGCGCACCTGATGTTGTTGCTGCCGTTTGCTTACAGCACGGTCTCGGCGGCCCTGGCCCGTGTGGACCCGCAGCTGGCGCAGGCCGCGGCCAGCCTCGGCGCGCGTCCGGCACGGGTGCTGCTGCGCGTCCGGATCCCGGTGCTGCTGCCCGCGATGTCCGCTTCGGCGAGCCTCGCCCTGGCGATGTCGATGGGCGAACTGGGCGCCACGATGATGCTGTACCCACCGGACTGGCGCACACTCCCGGCGAGTGTTTTCGCGCTGACCGACCGTGGGCAGGTGTTCCTGGCGTCGGCGAGCACGGTGGTGTTGCTGGTGGTGACGTTGGCGGGGGTGGTGTTGCTGGGGCTGGTCCGCGGTCGTGGCGCGGCTCGGTGAAGAGATTCCGGGTCCCCGCGTGCAACCTTCGGGGGCCTGGTTTCCGTCCGCACTGTATGCGGACAACGGTGAAAGTCCTGGGTATGAGCGTTCTGCTGCTTTCTGTGGCGGCTTGTGGCGGGCAGTCCGGTTCGGGCGCCTCCGCACCGTCCACTTCGGCGTCTCCGGCGCCGGGTCCGACGTCGGTTCCGCCGGCATCGGGCTCGACGTCCCCGCCGCCGGTCCCGCTGCCCTCGCCGTCCGGGCCGCCCCAAAGCCGCCCGACGCAGGGCGTGCCGCCGGGTGACACGGCGCCGGCGCCGGGCCAGGTCGACGCGTCGGCGCTGCCGCCCGGCTATCCCCACGACCTCACGCTCGCGCAGGGCGGCAAGGTCGTGGTGATCCAGGCCGAAGAGGGCGGCTGCGACAAGCTCTCCGCGCGCGCCGGTGAGCAGACGGCCCAGCAGGCCGTCGTGGTGGTGACCGTGACCAAGGCGCCGCACGGCCAGATGTGCCCGATGCACATCAGGGAGATCTCCCTGCCGGTGACGCTCGACCAGCCGCTCGGCGGCCGGAAGCTGGTTCTGCGCCCCGGATCCTGATCACGTGCAACCCCCGGCGGCGGTGCTTCCGTCCTAGGTGGCATGAGGCACTTGACGAAGCTGGTCGGCACGGGCCTGATCCTCTTGACGGTGACGGCCTGTGGCGGCCAGGAAACGATGGCCACCCACCCAGCGTCGGGGAACGACCCCGCGGCACCGAGCAGCGCGACGACACCGCCCTCGCCCGGCGCCCCGGCCAAGCCCCGGCTCGAACTCCCCCCGGGCAGCACCCCGGTACCCGCGGCCAAGGTCGACGCCGCGGCCCTGCCGAAGGACTTCCCGCGCCAGGTCTACACGGCCAACGGCGGCACGATCATCAACCTCCGCGCCGAGGAGGGCGGCTGCCAGCACGCCCTGGGCGAAGCGATCGAGCAGACCGCGCAGCACGTGGTCCTCGACCTGAGCGAGACCAAGGCGCAGACCGGGCAGATGTGCACGATGGACCTGCGGTACCCGTACATCTCCGTGGCACTGGCCGCGCCTTTGGGCGACCGCACGGTGGTGCTGAAGAAGTCGCCGCCGCACTGAGTAACGCTTCGCCGGAGGTAGCGGATGACGCTTTCGCTGCACTGAGCGCAGGGAAAGCGTCATCCGCTGCAACCACTGACGGCCTCCGCGGCCGCCGGGCGACTCGAGTCGGGGGGCCGCCCGGCGCCCGCGCAGGCGACCGGGCCGTGGCGGGGTTTTCCACCACCGGTGCAGGAAACCCCGTCGCGGCCCATTCCGCGGCCCCCGCGCGCACCCCTTAACCTCGGCGCCCATGGGAACACGCCAGGTTTCGCGCACCGCGGTGATCGCCGCCTCGGCCGAGCAGCTTTTCGAACTGCTTGCCGACCCTGCCAAACACCCCCTGATCGACGGTTCCGGCACGGTCCGGTCCAGTGGCGCGAGCGCCCCCGACCGGTTGTCGCTCGGGGCGCGGTTCGGCATGGAGATGAAGATGGGCGCGACGTACAAGATCCAGAACACCGTGGTGGAGTTCGAGGAGAACCGCCTCATCGCGTGGCGGCACTTCATGGGGCACCGCTGGCGCTGGCTGCTCAAGCCCCTCGACGACGGCAAGACCCAGGTCACCGAGACCTTCGACTGGTCCACGGCCACCGCCCCGTTCGTCATCCGGCTGGCCGGGTTCCCCAGGAAAAATGCCCAGGGCATCGAGAAGACGCTCGAGCGGCTCGCCGGGATGTTCCCCGGCTGAAGCCCGAAGACGCCCGCGACGTCCGCTTTGCGCGTGACCTCGGCCGCGTTCCACCAGGGCGGCCGGAAAGTTAGTTGTAGCCTGCTAAATATTATAGGCCTACAACTACTTCGAAGGAGTCCCGTGCCGGAGCTGAGCCGTCGGCGGCGGCAGGCGGTACTGGCCGTCTGCTGTATGAGCCTGTTCATCGTGGGGCTCGACAACACGATCGTGAACCTGGCGCTGCCGTCCATCCAGCACGAGCTCGGCGCGTCCGTCTCGAGTCTGCAATGGACGATCGACGCCTACACGCTCGTGCTCGCCAGCCTGCTGATGCTGTCCGGTTCCACGGCCGACCGGCTCGGCCGGCGCCGGACGTTCCAGACCGGGCTGGTGCTCTTCGGCCTCGGCTCGCTGCTGTGCGGCGTCGCGCCGAGCATCGGGCTGCTCATCGCTTTCCGTGCGGTGCAGGCGATCGGCGGCTCGATGCTGAACCCGGTGGCGATGTCGATCATCACCAACACCTTCACCGAACCGAAGGAGCGGGCGCGCGCGATCGGCGTGTGGGGTGGCGTGGTCGGGCTGAGCATGGCCATCGGGCCGGTGGTCGGCGGCGCGCTGGTCGGGCCCTTCGGCTGGCGCTCGATCTTCTGGATCAACGTGCCGGTGGCGATCGCCGCCGTGGTGCTCACCGCGCTGCTGGTGCCCGAGTCGCGCGCGCCGCGGCCGCGCCGGATCGACCCCGTGGGCCAGCTGCTCGTCATCGTGTTCCTGGCCGGCCTGACATACGGCATCATCGAAGGCCGGGAGGCGGGCTACGGCTCCCCGCGGATCCTGGGCGTGTTCGCGCTGGCGCTGCTCGCAGTGCTAGTACTGGTTCCGTACGAGAAACGGCGCCGGGATCCCTTGCTGGAGTTGAGGTTCTTCCGCAGCGTGCCGTTCTCCGGGGCGACCGTGATCGCGATTTCCGCGATGGCCGGCCTCGCCGGATTCCTCTTCGTCAACTCGCTCTACCTGCAGGACGCCCGCGGTTACAGCGCGCTCCACGCCGGCCTGCTGACCCTGCCGATGGCCGCGATGACGGCGGTCTTCGCGCCGCTGTCCGGACGGCTGGTCGGCGCGCGCGGCGCCCGGCTGCCGCTGGTCGTCGCCGGGTGCGGCATCACGGTGGGCGCCGCGGGGCTGTCTTGGGCGACGCAGGGCACGTCCGTGTGGCCGCTGATGGCCTGTTACGTCGTCTTCGGCATCGGGTTCGGCCTGGTCAACGCGCCGATCACGAACGCGGCGGTGTCCGGCATGCCGCGCTCGCAGGCCGGGGTCGCGGCCGCGATCGCGTCGACGAGCCGTCAGGTCGGGGCGTCGTTCGGCGTCGCGGTGATCGGCACGGTGGTCACCGCGCGGGTGCACGGCCCGTTCAGCACGGGTTTCGCGGCGGCCAGCTCCGTGGGCTGGTGGATCATCGCCGGCTGCGGGGCCGTGGTGCTGGTGCTCGGCCTGGTCACGACCAGCGGCTGGGCCCGCGCGTCCGCCGCCAGGGTCGCCGACGGGCTGGAGGACGAGCCCAGCGCCGGGCTGGTGCCCGCGCGATGAGCAGCGAGACGGCCGCGCGGGCCTGGGCCCGGATGCGGTCACTGGTGCTGGACCAGCACGACCGCCGCCGCAAGGTCTGCGACGCGCTCGGCATGAGCTTCATCAAGGTCAAGGCCCTGTACCGGGTCGCCGAGCGGCCGATGACCATGCGCGAGCTGACCGAGACGCTCAACACCGACCGGCCATACACCACGCTGGTGGTGGACGACCTGGTGCGCCGCGAGCTGGCCGTCCGTGAGCCGCATCCGGACGACCGCCGCAGCCGCGTCGTCACGCTCACCCCGGCGGGCCGGGAAGCCGCCGCGCTGGCCCTGCGGATCCTGGGGGAGCCGCCCGGGGCCGTGCTCGCGCTGCCGCCCGCCGACCTCGCGGCGCTCGACCGCATCCTGGCGCGCTTGACCAGCTCGTGAGTGTTTATGACGGTTAGAACCGTCATGAACACTCACGAGCAGTTCAGTGGAAACTGATCTGCAGCACCGGTTCGCTGGTCGCGGCGAAGAAGTCGTTGCCCTTGTCGTCGATGACGATGAAGGCGGGGAAGTCCTCGACCTCGATCTTCCAGACGGCTTCCATGCCCAGCTCGGCGTACTCGAGCACGTCGACCTGCTTGATGCAGTCCTTGGCCAGCCGGGCGGCGGGGCCGCCGATCGAGCCGAGGTAGAAGCCGCCGTGCGCCTGGCACGCGGCGGTGACCTGCTTCGAGCGGTTGCCCTTCGCCAGCATCACCAGTGAGCCGCCGGCGGCCTGGAACTGCTCGACGTACGAGTCCATCCGCCCGGCCGTGGTCGGGCCGAACGAGCCGGACGCGTAGCCCTCCGGCGTTTTCGCCGGGCCCGCGTAGTACACGGGGTGGTCGCGCAGGTACTGCGGCATCTCCTCACCGGCGTCGAGGCGCTCGGCGATCTTCGCGTGCGCGATGTCGCGCGCCACCACCAGCGGCCCGGTCAGCGAAAGCCGCGTTTTCACCGGCAGCCGCGAGAGCTGCTCGCGGATCTCGGCCATCGGCCGGTTCAGGTCGACGGTCACCACCTCCTCGGACAGGTCGTCCTCGGTGACCTCAGGCAGGAACCGCGCCGGGTCGCGCTCGAGCTGCTCGATGAACACCCCGTCGGCGGTGATCTTGGCCTTGGCCTGGCGGTCGGCCGAGCAGGACACCGCGATGCCGACCGGGCAGGACGCGCCGTGCCGCGGCAGCCGGATCACCCGCACGTCGTGGCAGAAGTACTTGCCGCCGAACTGCGCGCCGATGCCGAACTGGCGCGTCATCTCCAGCACCTGCTGCTCCAGGTCCGGATCGCGGAACGCGTGGCCCAGCTCCGAGCCCTCCTGCGGCAGCGTGTCCAGGTAGCGCGCCGAGGCGAGCTTCGCGACCTTCAGGTTGAACTCCGCCGACATGCCGCCGACGACGATCGCCAGGTGGTACGGCGGGCAGGCTGCGGTGCCGAGCCCGCGCAGCTTCTCGTCCAGGAACCGCGCGAGCCGCTTCGGGTTCAGCACGGCTTTGGTCTCCTGGAACAGGAAAGTCTTGTTCGCGCTGCCGCCGCCCTTGGCCATGAACAGGAATTCGTACGCCGGGTCGCCTTCACCGTCTTTGTGGTAGAGCTCGACCTGCGCGGGCAGGTTGGTGCCGGTGTTCCGCTCGTCCCAGAAGTTGACCGGCGCCATCTGCGAATAACGCAGGTTCAGCTGCTGGTAGGCGTCGAAGATGCCCTGTGACAGCGCGCGCTCGTCGTCGCCGCCGGTGAGCACGCCCTCGGAGCGCTTCCCGATGACGATCGCCGTGCCGGTGTCCTGGCACATGGGGAGGACGCCGCCGGCCGAGATGGCGGCGTTGCGCAGCAGGTCCATCGCGACGAACCGGTCGTTGCCGCTGGCCTCGGGGTCGTCGACGATGGCCCGCAGCTGGGCCAGGTGTGACGTGCGCAACAGGTGCTGGATGTCGGTGATGGCCGTGCGCGCGAGCGTGGTCAGCGCGGCCGGGTCGACCCGCAGGAACTTGCGCCCCGCGGCCTCGACGACCTCGACGCCGTCCGCGGTGACCAGCCGGTACTCGGTGGTGGTGTCCTTGCCGAGCGGCAGGACTTCGGTGTGCTGAAACGTGGTGGACGGCACAGCCAGGCTCCTTTGCCCCTGATCGGAATCCGACCACGGTACTCAGCGCCCTCCACGTCACCGTTCACGCCCGAGCGCCAGTGTGTCCCAGAGCACGAGCGCAGCGAGAGAAAGGCGAGTCGCGGCGAAAACCGGCTTTGTCTTGTGCGAGGAGGAATGCCTAGGCCCCGGCTCATCCGGGCAGGTGCGGCGCCTGGGGTTTGGTTCGGGAGGCCGGGCCCACCCCGACGGACCCGACCTCCCGGGGAAAGCGGACGGATGCGCACACATCCGCACCGCGTGGCTCAAACCGGGCGTTCACCGCCGGCAGGCGAACGGCCCAGTCACGACATTGTCGTGACGCAGGTCATAAGTCAATCCGGCCGAACGGGTGTCACCGAAGGCTTGCTACCCACTCCCCGTACCCCTCAAACTCGCTGATCTTTCACCGGCCCCCGTTAACGCCGAAGATCCCGTGACCATGCGCTCACGGGATCTTCGGGCCTACAAAAGGCGGTCAACGCCGGTCGGCGCCGGCCGCTGGAAGGTGACCACCGACGGGGGTCCAGGGGGCTTGCCCCCTGGCGGGGGTTTGGGGGTTCGACCCCCAAAGGACACCTGACTTGCGGACTGTGGTGAGCGTGCTCCGCGAGCACGGCTCGCCCCAACCCGCAACGTCAGCTGGCGTAAGCCCGCAGCCGCTCGGCTCGCTCGCCCTGGCGCAGCTTCGACATGACCTCGCGTTCGATCTGGCGCACGCGCTCGCGGGACAGGCCGAAGTGCTTGCCGATCTGGTCGAGGGTGCGGGGCTGGCCGTCGTCGAGGCCGTAGCGCAGGCGGATCACGTGCTGCTCGCGGTCGTCGAGCGTCGCGAGGACGCGGCGCAGGTCGTCCTGGAGCAGGCCGGAGATCACGGCGCTCTCGGCGTCGGTGGCCTCGGAGTCCTCGATGAAGTCGCCCAGCGGGGCGTCTTCCTCGGTGCCGACCGGCATGTCCAGGCTTACCGGGTCACGCGAGTGGTCGAGCAGGTCCGAGATCTTGTGCGCCGGGATGCCGGACTCGGCCGCCAGCTCCTCGTGCGTGGCGTCGCGGCCGAGCTGCTGGTGCAGGTCGCGCTTGATGCGGGCGAGCTTGTTGACCTGCTCGACCAGGTGGACCGGCAGCCGGATGGTGCGTCCCTGGTCGGCCATCCCCCTGGTGATGGCCTGGCGGATCCACCAGGTGGCGTAGGTCGAGAACTTGAACCCCTTGGAGTAGTCGAACTTCTCCACCGCTCGGATCAGGCCCAGGTTCCCCTCCTGGATCAGGTCGAGCAGCGGCATCCCCCGGCCGGTGTAGCGCTTGGCCAGCGAGACCACCAGGCGGAGGTTGGCCTCCAGCAGGTGGTTCTTGGCCACGTGGCCGTCGCGCACCAGCGCGTTCAGCTCCGTGCGCCGCTTGGCGGTGAGGTTCTCGGCGGTGTCGGCCATGTGCTGGGCGAACACCCCGGCCTCGATGCGCTTGGCCAGCTCGACCTCGTCGGCCGCGCTGAGCAGCGCGGTCTTGCCGATGCCGTTGAGGTACACGCGCACCAGGTCGGCGGCCGGGCTCTGGGCGTCGAGGTCTTCCGCGGTGAGTGTCCCCACACCCGCCGGCGGCTCCTCGACGAAGGGCCGTGTTGGAATCCCGCGCTCGCGAATCCCGCGCGCTTCGCGTTCGAGAGTCTGGACTGACATTCTGCCTCCCCGGTCACGGGCTGAACGTGTCTCGCCGGTGATGCGCCTGCGGTGACGGGCCCTGTGGAAACCCGGACCGCGGGCCCAGCCGGCTTGGCTGGACATCGATCTCAACGCCCCGGGAACGCAAAACGTTCCCGGCTTGCTGAAGAGAGGACGGGGGGAAACGCCTCGCGGTTGCTCCACCAAAACTGAGCTTTTCCTGAGAAGCCCGCTGTGGCCCGGGAATCGTGAAGATCCGGTGAGGATCGCCGCTTCCGGTGAACCGGTGCGGCCGCGGATCCGTACGCGGTTCCGGCGGCCGGGATATGTGGTCTAGACCTCTACGAGAACGGTGAACGGGCCGTCGTTCACGCTCTCCACCGCCATCATCGCGCCGAACCGGCCGGTCGCGACCGTCGCGCCGCGCGCCCGCAGCTCCTCGATCATGGCTTCCACCAGGGGTTCGGCCACTTCCGGGCGGGCTGCGGCGGTCCACGACGGGCGACGGCCTTTGCGGGTGTCGCCGTACAGCGTGAACTGTGAAACGACGAGCAGCGGCGCGCCCACGGTGGCGCACGACTGCTCGTCCCGCAGAATGCGCAGCTCGTGGAGCTTGCGTGCCATCGTGGCCGCTTTCACCCGATCGTCCGAGGCGTGAATTCCCAGCAGCACCAACAGTCCCGGTTCCGCGATGGCCCCGATCACATTTCCGTCCACTGTCACACTCGCCCGGGTGACGCGGGCCGCGACCGCTTTCATGACGAGCGTCTCAGTGCCCGGCCGGCACGAGCATGCCGTGCCGCACCAGTTCGCGGACCACGGGCAGCGCCGCGGCGGCCAGTTCGCCGGGCTCGAGGCCCTGTGCCGCGGCCAGCAGCTCGATCAGGTCCTCCAGCGGCAGCGCGCCCTGGCAGCCCGCGAGCAGCCGCGTGGCGAGCTCGTCGACCTCGTGCTGCCACCCGGGCCCGTCGGTGCGGTGCAGCCGCCGCACGGTCGTCTCCCAGCCCTCGGGGCCGGGGGAGTCGACGCGCTCCAGCAGCACGGTTTCCGGCACCCGGAACGCGACGTCCAGCAGCTCGTCGCCGTGCGCGCGAAGCCATTCCACGCGGTCGAGCCAGTTCGCGGCCTCCGGGCCCAGCGGATCGTCGTACGCCTGGCGCAGGTCTTCGCACACCACGGTCGGCGTTTTCCCCGCCGCACGGCGCAAAGTGACAAATCCGAAGCCGATGCCTCGCACGTCGTTCTCGGTGAACCAGTCCAGCCACGCGGCGGCTTTCGCGCGGCCTTCCGGCGAACGCGGGTCGATGCCCTCGTCTCGCAGCCAGGTGCCGACGTACAGCCCGGGGTCGGCGACGTCGCGCTGGACGAACCACGCGTCGGTCTCCGCGGGCAGCCAGCGGGCGACGCGGTCGGCCCAGTCCTCGCGGCCGGTGTGCAGCCAGGACGCGAGCAGCTGGCCGACGCCGCCGTCGTTGAGGAATCCCGGCAGCTGGCGCACCACGAGCGCGCTGGCGTCGTCGCCGGCCAGCCCGGAGTCGCGGTAGGTGTAATCGACCCGCGGCGGGCCGACGACGAACGGCGGATTGCACACGACCTGGTCGAACCGCCGCCGAGCGACGGGCGCGAACCACTCGCCGCGCACCAGCTCCACGTTCAGCTGGTTGAGCCGGAACGTGCCCGCGGCCAGGGCCAGCGCCCGCGCGGAGACGTCGGTGGCCGTCACCCGCTGTGCGTGGCGGGTGGCGTGCAGCGCCTGGACGCCGTTGCCGGTGCCGACGTCGAGCAGGCTGCCGACCGGGCGGCGGCTCGTCGCGCGGATCAGGCTCAGCGAGGCGTGCCCGACGCCGAGCACGTGGTCCTCGGGCACGGTGTGGCCCAGCATGTCGGCGTCGAGGTCCGACACCACCCACCAGGAGCCCTCTTCGTCACCGTGCGGGCGGATGTCGAGGGCGGCCTTGAACCCGCCGGCGTCGGCCTTCAGCACCCCGGCGGCCACCGCGGCCTCGGCGGAAAGCGGGGCAAAAGCCGCTTCGACCGACTTTTCGGGCTCCGCCAGGCCGAGCAGGAACAGCCGGATGAACGTGCCGAGGTCGCCGGCGTCGAGGCTCGCGCGGCGGGCCGGCTCCGGCTCGCCGCGGCCGAGCGCGGAGTGCGCCGCGCCGCCGAGTGCGGCGACCACGCCGTCGGCGTCGTAGGCGGCGCGGAGGAAGGCCTCGCGCAACCGCGCGCAGACGTCGTCGGACAGGTCGGGCAGAGGCGTGTTCGTGCTCACGGTGGGTAAGCCTGCCACGATGGCCGCTGTGACCTACGAACGTGTCCTCGCTCCGCTCGGCGCCGCGCTGCCCGACCTGGAGGCGCTCTACGTCGACCTCCACCGACATCCCGAGCTGGCGTTCGCGGAGACGCGCACCGCCGCCGAGCTGGCGCGGCGGCTTGCGGACGACGGGTTCGAGGTGCACACGGGCGTCGGCCGCACCGGCGTGGTCGGCGTCCTGCGAAACGGCGAGGGGCCGACCGTGCTGCTTCGCGCCGACATCGACGCTCTGCCGGTCGAGGAGAAGACCGGCCTGCCGTACGCGAGCACCGCCCGTGGCGTCGACGCCGAAGGCCGCGATGTGCCGGTGATGCACGCCTGCGGCCACGACATGCACGCCACCTGGCTCTCCGGCGCCGCGAGCCTGCTGAGCGCCGCCCGCGACAGCTGGTCCGGCACGCTGCTGGCGGTGTTCCAGCCGGGTGAGGAGGGCGGGGACGGCGCCGCCGGCATGGTCCACGGCGGTGTCTTCGACCTCGCGGGCAAGCCGGACTTCGTGTTCGGCCAGCACCTCGTGCCCGGGCCGGCGGGCTGGGTGCTGACCCGGCCGGGCGTGATCATGGCGGCGGCGGACTCGCTGCGGATCACCCTGCACGGCCGCGGCGGGCACGGCTCGCGCCCGGAGACCACCGTCGACCCGGCCGTGCTCGCCGCTTCGGTGGTGCTGAAGCTGCAGACGATCGTCTCCCGCGAGACCGCGGCCACCGAGCCTGCCGTGGTCACGGTCGGCTCGATGCACGTGGGCACCACCGGAAACGTGATCGCCGACGACGCGGTGCTGGAGGTGAACACCCGCGCCTTCGACAATGCCGTGCTGCTGCGCGTGCGTGCCGCGATCGAGCGGATCGTCCAGGGCGAGGCCGCCGCGGCGGGTGTGCCGAAGCCACCGGAGATCGAGCTGGTCGGCACCTACCCGGTCACGGCCAACGACGAGGCGGTGTCCGACGAGCTGACCGGGGTGTTCCGCGGGCACTTCGGGCCGGAGGCAACCCAGCCCGCGCCGCTGGTCACCGGCAGCGAGGACTTCAGCGAGTTCGGCCGCGCGGCCGGCGCGCCCTCGGTGTTCTGGCTGGTCGGCGGCCTGGACCCGGTCGAGGTGATCACCGCGATGACCGAGGGGCGGTTCGAGGCCGACATCCCGTCGAACCACTCGCCGCGGTTCGCGCCGGTGCTGCACCCGACCCTGCGGGCGGGGGTGGAGACCTTGGTGGTCGCCGCCCTTTCCCGGATGGCCCACCCGGGTGTCGAATGAGCCGCGCGAGTGGGAGCATGGACCTCGGAGGTGGTGCTGTGAACGAGCCCGCCCACGGCCCGGATCCCCGTCCCGCCCCGGTGCTGATCACCGAGGCCGCCCCGTCCTACGACGATCAGCTGGCTTCGCGCAAGCGCCGGTACATCATCATGATGCTGTGCCGCATCCCGTGCCTGGTGCTGGCCGGGCTGACCTACCACACCTGGTGGCTGGCCATCACGTTCCTGGTGATCTCGGTGCCGCTGCCGTGGATCGCCGTGCTGATCGCGAACGACCGCCCGGCGCGCAAGTCCGAGGACGCCAACCGCTACCAGCGGGAGGCGAAGCAGATCGAGCACCGCGACCACCCGGTCATCGAAGGCTGAGCGCTCGCGTCGAAGTCCGTCAAGGCCTCCTTACCCGCTTCCAACGCGGGTAGGGAGGCCTTGACGGCGTTCAGGGCTGCGTTGTCACGGCTGGGTTTTCACGGCTGTGTTGTCAGGGCTGGGGCCCGACTCGGCTGACGGCCAGCGCGCCCAGCCGGGTGCCCGCCCGCAGTACGTCCACAGTGGACTTCCCGGCGAGCCAAGTGGTGAGCACACCCGCGTCGAACGCGTCGCCCGCGCCGGTGGAGTCGACGCAGTCGGCCTCGATCGCGGGCACAGTGGTGACGCCGTGCTCGTCGACCCAGCTCGCGCCTTCGAGCCCGGCGGTGACCACCACGGCGCCGACGTGCCCGAGCAGCTCCTTCGCCGACTCGGGGTCCGCGGATCCGGTCAGTGCCACCAGTTCTTCGGTGTTCGGCATCAGCAGGTCCGTGCCGCGGACGTCGTCGAGGAACGCTCCGGCGTCATGGATGTGCGCGGCCGCCTGCGGGTCCACCGAAGTGGTCAGCCCGGCCGCCTTCGCCGCCGCCAGCGCGGCCAGCCCGGCCGGGCGCGAGGACGGGTCCAGCAGCACGTAACCGGACAGGTGCAGGTGGCCCGACCCGGCGAGCGCTTCGGGCGTGACGTCGCCGGGCTGGAAGCGTTTGTTGGCGCCGCGGTCGGCGAGCATGCTGCGCTGGCCGGTGCCGTCCACCATCACCACGACACAGCAGGTCGCCGCCTCGGGGTCGACGGCGAACGCGCAGCGTACCCCGGTGGCCTCCAGCTCCGCGCGGATCAGCCGGCCGCCGGAGTCGTCGCCGATGCGCGCGACGAGTGTGGTCGCCGCGCCCAGGGATCGCAGCCACAGCGCGGTGTTCGCGCCCGCGCCGCCGCCGGTGAAGCGGATCTCGGCGCGCGCGTCGCCGCCGTGGGGGAGTGCCTCGTCGTGCCGGGCGACCACGTCCAGGCCGGCGTCGCCGACCACCACGATCCCGGTCACGACAGCGCCACCGCGACCTCGGCGGCGAGCTTCGCGTTGGACAGCACCAGCGCCTCGTTCGCGTCGATGCTCACCCCGCCGCTCGCGGTGTGGAAGTGCTCCAGCAGCACGGGGGTGACGTCCGAACCGTGGACGTTGTTCTCCCGCAACAGGTTCAGCCCCTCTTCGAGCAGCCGGTCGTGCAGCATCTTGTCCATTTCGGACTGTTCCGGGATCGGGTTCGTGAGCAGCACGCCGGACGGGGCGTACGCGCGGTGCGCGGCGATCACGGCGGCGGCCTGCTCCGCGTCGTCCACGCGCCAGCCGACCGGGTGGCCCGAAGAGCGCAGGTAGAACGCCGGGAAGTCGTCGGTGCGGTAACCGAGCACCGGCACCGAGTTCGTCTCCAGCACCTCCAGCGTCGCGGCGATGTCCAGCACCGACTTCACCCCGGAGCAGACGACCACGGTCGGCAGCTTCGCCAGCACGCCGAGGTCGGCCGAGACGTCCCAGGACTGTGCCGCGCCGAGGTGCACGCCGCCGAGCCCGCCGGTGGCGAACACGCCGATGCCGGCCGCGGCCGCGAGCGCGGACGTGCCGGCGACGGTGGTCGCGCCGGAGCGGCCGAGGCCGACCGCGGGGCCGAGGTCCCGCAGCGAAAGCTTGTCCAGCCCGGCATCGGGCGCGCAGACCCGCTCCAGCTCGGCCGGCGAAAGGCCGATCACCGGGCGGCCGTCCAGCACGGCGATGGTGGCCGGGACGGCGCCGCCCGCGCGCACGACCTGTTCGATGCGGTGGGCGACGTCGAGGTTGCGGCCGGGCGGCAGGCCGTGCGACAGGATCGTGCTCTCGAGGGCGACGACGGGGTGGCCGTCACGCAGCGCCGAGGCGACCTCCGGGTGGAGGGACAGTTGCGTACTCACGGACGGACATCATCTGTGATCGCCGGCGGGGGAGCGCCAGCGGGTCAGCTCGGCCGCCAGATTGCGCCGCGCGGCCGCCTCCCAGCGTGATCGCGCGGCTTCGCTGCGGTACAGCGGGGCGTGGGCCAGCAGGTTCTCCAGGACGGCGGCGCGTCCGGCGGCCCAGGCCGCATCGTCGTACTTCGCGTACTCCTCGCGGACAGCGATCGCGTACGCGTCGTACTCGGCGGGCGTGGCGCCGAGGATCGCGAGGTCGGCGTCGAGCAGGGCGGTGGCGGCTTCGTCGTCCTCGGGCGCCTGGTGGCCGGCGGTGGCGAGCACCAGTCCTTCGGCGCGGGCGACGTGCGGCTCGGCGACGCCCGCGCGCGTGAGCCAATGGCGCAGCCACGCGGCGCTGCGGCGCTCGTCTTCACCGGACACCGCGTCGTACACGACGTCGTGCGCCCAGGCGGCCACAGTCACCACGGCGCGCTCGGAAAAGGGCAGGTCACGGGCCAGCTGCGCGGAATCGCGCGCGACCGCCGCCGCATGGGCCAGGCCGTGGTAGCGCCGGTGCGGCTCGCCGTACTGCCACTCGAGGTACGACCACGCGTCGCGGGCCACCCGGGCGTCGCCGCGCAGTGCGGTGAAGGCGGAAAGCCAGCTTCGGTCCACGCCGCCGACGATAACGCCGCCACCGGTGATTCCGGCACTCCCGCCGCTGAGGCATGATGGACGGGTGAGCACCGAGACGCTGACGAAGCCGGAGACCGACAGTTCCGAGTCGACCGACGACGACACGCCCAAGATGTTCCACTACGTGCGCAAGAACAAGATCGCCGAAAGCGCGGTCATGGGCACGCACGTGGTGGCCCTCTGCGGCGAGGTCTTCCCGGTCACCCGGTCGCCCAAGCCGGGCTCCCCGGTCTGCCCGGCCTGCGAGGAGATCTACAAGGGCCTCCGCCCGGGCAAGGACAAGTAGCCCGCTGCGCCCCTGCCCGGGTGCGCAGGGGAAGCGCGACGCGAACAAAGATGAAAATCCTTCACCCGGTGGCTGTGCGGCCGGGGAGGAACTGGTAGATCTGCGATCCGGTTACTTCCCCCCTCCGGACGGAGTTCGCATGCGCAGAACCGGGATCGTGCTCGCCCTTGTCGTCCTGCTCGCCGCCGCGGTGCCCGGGATGGCCGGCGCCGTCACCGGGTGGACCACCGTCGGGTCCGACAACGCGCGCCCGCTCGACGAGAGCCAGGGGCTGGCGACCATCGTCCGGCCGTCCGGCACCACCATCCGCTACACCGGGATCAGCACCGTGCCCGCCGACCTCGCCGCGCAGGGCTGGAACCACGTCGGAGACCCCGGTTCGGCACAGGGCTGGTACGTCGAGCCCTACCAGCGCGACGACCGCGGCGCGAAGCTCTTCCGCGTCCAGGCCCCGGACGGCACCTGGACCGACTACAAGCACAACCTCGAATCGTGGGAGGCGAACAACAACTCGTTCGCCGCCGTCTCGCCCGACGCGCGCTGGATGGTGGCCGGCGAGTACGGCACCATGGACCGGCTCCTGGTGCACCCGATGCCCGGCGTCGCGTTCACCGACCCGGGCCAGAACCTGCCGTACGCCTCGGCCATCCGGCTCGACCACCCGGTCCGCGACGTGCAGGGCTGCGACTTCGTCAGCGACACCCGGCTGCTGTGCTCCTCCGACGACCCGGACGGCAGCCTGTTCGGCACCACCAAGCCGCTGCTGCAGGTGGACCTGGCCGCCCCGGTGTCCGGCTCCGACGTGGCCGGGCATGTGACTTCGCTGGGCCAGCTGCCGCTGGAAAGCGGCTGCAGCGGCAACTTCGAGGTCGAGGGCATCGACTTCGACGAGCGCGACAACACCCTGCGCGTCGTCGTGATGTCGCCGAGCGTCTGCATCGCCTTCGACAGCAAGACCTGGCGCTTCCACCAGTGACCGCTCGTGAGTGTTCATGACGGTTCTAACCGTCATGAACACTCACGAGCAGTGCTGGGGGTCAGGTGCGGGTGTCGTCCTTCTCCACGGCCGGTTCGGGCTCCGGCGCCTCGTCCGGGGCGGAGGAGCGAGACTCCTCCACCTCGTGCCGTTTGGGCCGCCGCAACGGGATCGTGGTGCGGTCCCAGAGCTTGTGGCCCTCCTCGGTGCGCATCCGCTCGTTCGCCCGCTCCATCTCCAGCCGCCGCCAGCGCCGCCGCTGACGCCGCGTGGCGCGCGCCGGCCACAGCTCCTGGATGGCGCTGTTGAAGTACGCGCCGCCCACCACCGCGAGCCCGATGAAGAACATCAGCAGCAGGAACGCGATCGGCGCGGCGAGCGCGCCGTAGGTGTAGCCGGTCTTGGTGATCCAGTTCAGGTAGATGCGCAGTCCCACACTGGAGAGCAGGAAGACCACCATCGCCAGCACCGCGCCCGGCAGCCCGCGGTGCCAGGGCAGCCGCCGCGGCAGCGCGAGCTTGTAGAGCGTGGTCAGCGCCAGCACGATCATCACGCCCAGCACCGGGAAGTAGAGCGTGCCGACCCACTCGGTGACGGTCGGGCGCCACTCGGCCGGGAAGAACTCCGGCAGCAGGTCCGGCCCGATCGCCAGCAGTGGCAGCCCGACCACCAGGATCACCAGCCCGCACAGGTACAGCAGCAGCGCGAAGATCCGCTGCCACACCTCGTTGCGCACGCCGTACTGGTCGTGCGCGACGGTGATCGCGTCCACGAACGAGGACATCGCCGACGAGCCCGCCCACAGCGAGATGAGGAAGCCCACCGAGACGATCTCGCCCTTGCCGACGGTGAGGATGCTGTTCACCGTCGGCTCGATGATCTCCTGCACCGCGTTGGCGCTGAAAATGGTGCGGCAGAAGGTGATGATCCGGTCGTGCGCGGCGGTGACCACGTCCTGGCCGAACCACTCGCCGACGAAGCCGAGGCTGCCCAGCAGCCCGAGCAGCAGCGGCGGGAGCGACAGGGTCTGCCAGAACGCGGCTTCGGCGGCCTCGGAGAAGATGTTGCCGTCCCAGGCCTTGGCGAAGGTGCGCGTGATGAGGCGCCACGGCCCCTTGCGCGCCGTCTTCATCGCGGTCGCCGCCCCGGCGTCCGGTTTCGCCTCGCTCATGGTGGGTCCCAGCATGGTCCATTCGCGCGAATTTGGCTCGTCACCGGTGGTATTCGCGGGCGTGTCGGGTGAACGCCGGGTGAGTTCCGCCGTGGCGGTGCCCCGCGCCGGCGCACCCGGAAGGTAAGCTCACGGGAGTGCCCTCACCGCAGTCGCCGGCGTCGAAGCCGGTACCACAGTGGGGGTTCTTGCATGTCACAGCCGCACGTCACGGCCGAAGGCCGCGGCATCCGCGTTATCCGAGCAGGGGGTGAGCCGAGTTTGTCCGACACGACCGAACGGGTCCTCGGGGCACCGCCCGCCGAGCAGGACTCCACCGCCCGCCCGCTGCGGGCCTGGCAGCGCCGCGCGCTGACCAAGTACCTGACCCGGCGGCCGAAGGACTTCCTGGCGGTCGCGACGCCGGGCGCCGGCAAGACGGTGTTCGGCCTGCGGATCGCGGCAGAGCTGCTGTCGGACCGCACCATCGAGGCCGTCACGATCGTCACCCCGACCGAGCACCTGAAGCACCAGTGGGCCGCTTCGGCCGCGGCGGCCGGGATCGCGATCGACTCCAACTTCCGCAACACCACCGGCGTCACGTCGTCGGACTACCAGGGCGTCGCGGTCACGTACGCGCAGATCGCCGCGCACCCCACGCTGCACCGGGTGCGCACGGAGAACCGCAAGACGCTGGTCATCCTCGACGAGATCCACCACGGCGGCGACGCGAAGTCGTGGGGCGACGCGGTGCGCGAGTCGTTCACCCCCGCGGTGCGCCGGCTCGCGCTGACCGGGACCCCGTTCCGCAGCGACGATTCGGCCATCCCGTTCGTCACCTACGAGCCCGACGAGAGCGGCTTCCAGCGCAGCAAGGCCGACCACTCGTACGGCTACGCCGAGGCGCTGGCCGACGGCGTGGTCCGGCCGGTGGTCTTCCTCGCCTACTCCGGCGAAGCCTCCTGGCGCACCAGCGCGGGGGAGGAGTTCACCGCGCGCCTGGGCGAACCGCTCACCGCGGAGCAGAACGCGCGGGCCTGGCGCACGGCGCTGGACCCGGCGGGCGAGTGGGTCCCGTCGGTGCTCCAGGCCGCCGATACCCGGCTTTCGCAGCTGCGCGCGCAGGGCATCCCGGACGCGGGCGGCCTGGTCATCGCGACGGACCAGGAGTCGGCCCGCGCGTACGCGAAGATCCTGGAGCGGATGTCCGGGCAGACCCCGACCGTGGTGCTCTCGGACGACCCCAAGGCGTCCGGGCGGATCAAGGAGTTCTCCGACTCGACCGACCGCTGGCTGGTCGCGGTCCGGATGGTCTCGGAGGGCGTCGACGTGCCGCGGCTGGCTGTGGGTGTGTACGCCACCAGCGCGTCCACCCCGCTGTTCTTCGCCCAGGCCATCGGCCGTTACGTGCGGGCCCGCAAGCCCGGCGAGACGGCCAGTGTCTTCCTGCCCAGCGTCCCGGTGCTGCTGGAGCTGGCGAGCGAGCTGGAAGCCCAGCGCGACCACGTGCTCGGCAAGCCGCACCGCGAGAAGGAGGGCTGGGACGACGAGCTCCTCGCCCAGGCCAACCGGACCGAGGACGAGCCGGGCGAGGAGGAGAAGGCGTTCACCTCCCTCGGCGCGTCGGCCGAACTCGATCAGGTGATCTACGACGGCAACTCGTTCGGGACCGCCGTCTTCTCCGGCTCCGACGAGGAGCAGGAGTACCTCGGCCTGCCCGGCCTGCTGGAGCCGGACCAGGTCCGCGCCCTGCTGCGCAAGCGGCAGGAGGAGCAGCTCTCCGACGAGAAACGCCGCAAGCCCAAGGACGAGCAGCCCGCGGCGCCCGCGCGGCCGCAGTCGGTGAGCGAGCGGATCGGCACGCTGCGCAAGGAGCTGAACGCGCTGGTCGGCATGTACCACCACCGCACCAAGAAGCCCCACGGCGCGATCCACAACGAGCTACGCAGGGTGTGCGGCGGGCCGCCCACCGCCATGGCGACCATGGAGCAGCTCGAGGAACGGATCGTCACGCTCCGTTCCTGGTAGCGCCGGTCCCGCCCGCCCTGCTGGCCCCTCGCTCCAAGCGCCCCAATGTGGCGTTGGTTGCGCTCAACGCACCCAATGTGGCGTTGGGTGCGTGGAATCAGGGCTGGGCGCGGAGCGTCTCCGTTGAGGGTGGTGGTGGGGCAGGGCTGGAGCACCGAACGCCACATTGGGGCGCATCGCGTTGGGCCGACCGGGTACGCGCCGGGCCCGGGTTTCATGATCACTGCGCGTGTTCCGCCGGCGCCACGATCGACGGTCACGCTGAGTATGTGCTGGCGATCACTCCGTCAGGCGATTTACGCTTTCCGGACGGTCGCCGGGCCATGTTGCCGAACCGTGTCCAATTGGTGTCATTTAATCGATCCAGCTATCTTCCGCGAAGCTGCTCAGCGGCATATGTTGTCGGCCACAACATATGCGCGTCGGTGCGCCGGGTCCCCGGATTCACCGCCCGCGAGCATGATCCGGAAGGAACGAGGATGCGCAGCAGAACCCTTACCCTCCTTGCCGCCACGGTGAGCGCCGGCCTGGTGCTTACCGCTTGCGGTGCCAACTCCAACTCCGGGGGCTCTGCGAACAGCTCCTCGGCGGCCTCCGCTCCGGCGGGCGGCGGCGCCAACGGCAAGGTCGGCGTGATCCTCCCGGAGACCGCCACCTCCGCCCGCTGGGAAGCCTTCGACAAGCCGATGCTCCAGGCCGCGCTCTCGGCCCAGGGCTTCTCGGCGGACATCCAGAACGCCCAGGGCGACAACCAGAAGTTCTCGACGCTGGCCGACGGCTTCATCAGCCAGGGCGTCAAGGTCCTGGTCATCGCCCCGTCCGACCCGGCGGTCGGCGCGGCCATCGAGGCCAAGGCGAAGACCGCGGGCATCCCGGTCATCGACTACGACCGCCCGAGCCTCGGCGGCTCGGCCGACTACTACGTCTCGTTCGACAACGAGAAGGTCGGCGAGCTTCAGGCCCAGGGCCTGGTCGACGCGCTGAAGGGCAAGCCGAAGCCGGCCATCGTCCAGATCGAGGGCGCGCCGACGGACAACAACGCCACCCTGTTCGGCGACGGGCACGACAAGATCCTCAAGCCGCTGTACGCCTCGGGCGCCATGACGCTGGTCCGCAAGCAGGCCATCAACGACTGGGACGCCGCGCTCGGCGGCACCACCTTCGAGCAGATCTTCACCGGCGCCGGCGGCAAGATCGACGGTGTCGTGGCGGCGAACGACGAGCTCGCCGGCGCGGTCATCACCGTGCTGAAGAAGAACGGCCTCAACGGCAAGGTCCCGGTCACCGGCCAGGACTCCACCGCGGCCGGCCTGCAGGCCATCCTGCGCGGCGACCAGACGCTGACGATCTTCAAGCCGATCAAGGAAGAGGCGGAGAACACCGCGAAGCTGGCCGCCGCGCTGGCGAAGAACGACACGGCCGCCGCCGACAAGATCGCCACGGGCACGCTGCACGACCCGAAGAACAACCGCGACCTCAAGTCGGTCCTGCTGACCCCGCAGCTGATCACCATCAACAACGTCAAGGACGTCGTCTCCCAGGGCTACGTCAAGGCGTCGGAGATCTGCACCGGCGACCTCGCCGCCAAGTGCACCCAGTACGGCATCTCCTGAGCTGACTGAGTAGCACAACCCCGTTACCGCCGGGCCGGGATGCGTACCCCGACGACGCATCCCGGCCCGGTACCCACGCGAGAGATATGCGAACCCCATGAGCGAGCCCATTCTCGACATCAAAGGCCTGAACAAGAGCTTCGGCCCGGTCCACGTCCTGCACGACGTGGACTTCGCCGTGCGGGCGGGCGAGGTGACCGCGCTGGTCGGTGACAACGGCGCCGGCAAGTCGACCCTCGTCAAGTGCGTCGCCGGCATCCACCCCTACGACACGGGCACGGTGCTGTTCAACGGCGAGCCGGCCCACATCCACAGCCCCAAGGACGCCGGCGAGCTCGGCATCGAGGTCGTCTACCAGGACCTCGCGCTGGCCGACAACCTCGACATCGTGCAGAACATGTTCCTCGGCCGCGAGCGCGGCAGCCGCTGGCTGCTCGACGAGGCCAGCATGGAGAAGGCCGCGCGCGAAACGCTGGCCTCCCTGTCGGTGCGCACCGTGAAGTCCGTGCGCACCCCGGTCTCCTCGCTGTCGGGCGGCCAGCGCCAGACCGTCGCGATCGCGAAGTCGGTGCTGTGGAACAGCAAGGTCGTGATCCTGGACGAGCCGACCGCCGCGCTCGGCGTCGCGCAGACCCGGCAGGTGCTGGACCTGGTCCGCCGCCTGGCCGAGCAGGGCCTCGGCGTGGTGCTGATCAGCCACAACATGGCCGACGTGTTCGAGGTCGCCGACCGCATCAACGTGCTGTACCTGGGCCGTCTCGTGGCGGAGGTCCAGACCAAGGACGTGAACCACAGCCAGGTCGTCGAACTGATCACCGCGGGCCGGTCGGGCGACCTCGGCTTGGCCCGCCCCGAAGCCGTCGCGCTGTGAGCAACGAGAAAGAACCGGACATGACTGAGACCCCTGCCAAGCCCGCGCAGCCGGATGCCGCGGCGAACGCGATCGCCGACTTCGGCATCGACACCACGTCGATGTCCACGGGCGAGGCGATCAAGGACTACTTCGCGCGGATGAAGGACGGCCAGCTCGGCTCGATCCCGGCCGTGCTCGGCGTGATCGTGCTGGCGATCCTGTTCAGCGCCCTGTCGGGCGACTTCTTCACGCTGCGGAACATCGCGAACCTGCTCGCGCAGGGCGCGGGCCAGACCATCATCGCCATGGGCATCGTGTTCGTGCTGCTGCTGGGGGAGATCGACCTCTCCGCCGGCACCGCGTCCGGCCTGTGCGCCTCGGTGATGGCCCTGCACTACGTCAAGGCCGGCAACCTGCTGGGGTCCATGGGCACGGGCGTGTTCATCTCGTTCCTGGTGGTGCTCGGGATCGCGGTCGTGCTGGCGCTGCTGCAGCGCATCTGGGCGGGCGCGGTGATCGCGGCGATCGGCATCGGCCTGATCGCGTTCGGCGTGCCGGTGAACGCGTGGCTGGAAATGCTGATCGCGATCTGCGTCGGCACCGCGATCGGCTGCATCACCGGCTTCCTGGTGTCGAAGATCGGCATGCCGTCCTTCGTCGTGACGCTGGCGCTGTTCATCGTCTGGCAGGGCGTGATCCTGCAGTTCATCGGCGAGGGCGGCACGCTGCCGATCAGCACCAGCGACACGCTGAACGCGGTGGCGAACGGCAACCTCTCGGTCGCGGGCAGCTGGATCCTGTTCATCATCGCGGCCGGCGGTTACGCGCTCGTCGCGCTCGGACAGCACTTCTCCCGCCGCAAGCGCGGCCTGGTGGTGCAGCCGACGCCGATCGTGCTGTTCAAGGTCGGCGTGGTCGCGGTGCTCGCGGCGGTGTCGACCGCGCTGCTGTCGGTCAACCGCTCTTCGAGCAGCCTCGTGGTGATCCAGGGCGTCCCGTTCGTGGTCCCGATCGTGCTGGTGCTGCTGGTCGCGGGCACGTACGTGCTCAACCGCACGCGCTACGGCCGGCACATCTACGCGGTCGGCGGCAACAAGGAAGCGGCCCGCCGCGCCGGTATCAACGTGGCGAAGCTGCGCACCAGCGTGTTCGTGATCAGCTCGACCTTCGCCGCGATCGGCGCGATCGTCTACTCGTCGAAGATCGGCGCGGTCAACCCGCAGTCCGGTGGCCTCAACACGCTGCTGTTCGCGGTGGGCGCGGCGGTCATCGGCGGCACCTCGCTGTTCGGCGGCAAGGGCCGGATGATCGACGCGGTGATCGGCGGGACCGTGCTGGCGATCGTGACCAACGGGCTCGGCCTGCTCCAGCAGTCCTCGGCCGTGGTCAACATCGTCACCGGCCTGGTCCTGATGCTCGCGGCCTCGGTGGACGCGCTTTCGCGGCGCCGAGCGGCTGCGTCGGCACGCTGACGCGTGATGGGACGATTCAGCCGGTGAGCAGCTCACCCGTCGCACGACCCGATGAGGTGCGCCGGCACAACCGCACGACCTTGCTCCGCCTGCTGCACGTCAGCGGGCCCAGCACCCGGGCGACGCTGGCCACCGCGCTGGGGCTCAACCGCAGCACGATCAAAACGCTCGTCGACGGCCTCGCGGAAGCGGGCGTCGTCGAGGAGCGGGTGCCGAGGCCGGGACGGGGGGCGGGCCGCCCCTCGCTCCTGGTCCTGCCCCAGCCGCACGCGGCGGTGGTGCTCGCGGTCGACCTCCAGGTCGAGCACGTGGCGATCGCGCTGGTGGGGCTGGGCGGCCAGATCCTCGGCCGCAACAGCTGGAACCTGCACGGCCGGACGCGCACCGCGGACGAGGTGATCACGCACGTGATCGAGTCGGCCGCGGTGCTGGCCGGCGACCTCGGGGTCCAGCCGATCGCGGCGGGGGTCTCTGTGCCCGGGGTCGTGCGGCGCGCCGACGGCCACGTGCACGAGGCGCCCAACCTGCGCTGGACCGACGTCGCCCTCGGCGAACGGCTGTCCAGTGTGCTGCGGATCCCGATCCTCGTCGGCAACGACGCGGAACTCGGTGCCGTGGCGGAACATTTGCGCGGCGCGGCCCGCGGCTCGTCCGACGCCGTGTACGTCTCCGCCGACGTGGGCGTCGGCGGCGGCGTGATCGCCCAGGGCTCTTCGCTGCGCGGCGGCGCGGGCTACGTCGGCGAGATCGGCCACATGGTCGTCCGCCCGGGCGGGCGGCCCTGTTACTGCGGCAGCAGCGGCTGCTGGGAGACCGAGATCGGCGAGGCCGCGCTGTGCCGCGCTCTGGGCCTGCCGGAGGAGACCCCGCGCGGCGCCATCCTGTTCGAGCTGCGGGAGCTGTCCCGCAACCCGGAGGAGGCCGCGTCCCGGCTCGCGGAGTTCGCCGAGTGGCTGACCCTCGGCCTGGTCAACGTGGTCAACCTGCTGGGCCCGCAACTGGTCGTGCTGGGCGACCTGCTCACGGTGCTGCCGGAGTCGGTGCTCCAGCCGATCGCCGCCGAGGTCCGCCGGCGCAGCCTGGTCAGCCGCGCGGTCGGCGGCACCCGGATCGTCAGCTCGGCCCTCGGCGCCGACGTGAAGCTGCTGGGCGCTGCCGAGGTGGCGTTCGAAGTGGTCCTGGACACGGTCTGAGGCTCACGCCCCCGGCTCTGCCCCCGCTCCCGCCCCGGCCTCCGCTCCGCCCGGCTTTGAAGCGCCCCAATGTGGCGTTGGTTGCTCCAGCCCTGCCCCACCACCACCCTCAACGGAGGCGCTTCGCGCCCAGTCTTGATTCCACGCACCCAATGTGGCGTTGGGTGCGTTGGACGCACCGAACGCCACATTGGGGCGCATCGGGCGAAGCGGGAGGCGGGCCGAGCGTCAGGTGGGCCGGGGCGCAGCGGGCGGCGAGCTGACGGGGCGGGGCTGCGGCGAGAGAGCGCAGCGAGGGTGTGGGGGGGAGAGTGCGGCGAGTGAGCGTGGCGACGCTCCGGGCGTCGAGCGCTAAGATCCCCGGAACGCCAGAAGCGGCAGGCGCATCGGGCGCCTGCCGCTTCCGGTCGAGTTCCTTGGGGACCCCTTACTTCTGGATCTCCGCGGCCAGCTCCTTGAGCTTGGCCTCGTGCTCATGGGCGTGGTGCCCGCAGAAGAGCAGCTCTCCTCCGGAACTGAGCACGGCGCGTACCTGTGCCGCGGCCCCGCACCGGTCGCATCGGTCGACGGCGGTCAATTCGGGGCGGGTGAGCGTGGGTGATGTCATGGGGGTCTCCCTCCGTCCCGGTACCGGTCGCCCGGTACCTCGATCCAGCTACGCCCACTTCGGCAGTGATGCCCTTGGCGGGATCGCCTCCGGCTCCGCGGTGTTCGTGCTTCCACTCTTGCAGACGTTTGGCGGCCCGCAAGTGTTCCCGCACCGGTGGGACCTGTGTCACGCCGAATTACCCCGGTTGTCGTAATGGCGTCCCGATCCTTAGGACCAGACCACCCGCGGGAGCCTGTTTTTCGAGGTCAGGCACTATGCAGGAGTGGGTTCAGCACGTGTCGCCGGCCGGGCCGGCACCATTCCGGCACCGATCTTGTTCGTTCTCAGCGGAATTTCGATGTATGCCGGTGCGGCCATCGCGGTCGGCCTTTTCGGGCACGCGACGCCCGCGGGGGTGGCTTGGCTGCGGTGCCTGGGCGCGGCCGCGGTGCTGCTCGCCTGGCGCCGTCCGTCATGGGCCGCGTGGCAGGGCGGGCGGCTGTGGCTGGCGGTCGGGTTCGGGGTGGTCACGGCGGTGATGAACGTGGCCTTCTACGAGGCGATCGCGCGCCTGCCGCTGGGCACCGTGGTGGCGCTGGAGTTCGCCGGTCCCGTGGTCGTCGCGGCTTTCGGCTCGCGCTCGCGCCGGGACTTCGCCGCGCTGGCGCTGGTGGTCGCCGGGGTGGTCGCGATCGCGGACGTCCGGCTCGAAGGCAGCGCGCTGGGCGTGCTGCTCGCCCTCGGCGCGGCGGCCGCGTGGGCGGGCTACATCGTCCTCGGCAAACGCGTCGCGGTCGGCGGCAACGGCCTCGACAGCCTCGCGATCGGCTTCACGGCGGCGACCGTCGTGTTGTCCCCCTTGGCCCTCGGCACGGGAGAAGTGTGGTCTTCACCACGTCTGCTAGTGCTCGGAATCGGTGTAGGGGTGCTCTCGACGGTGTTGCCGTACGCGCTTGACCAGCTGGTACTGCGCCGCGTCGGCCAGGCCCGCTTCGCCGTGCTGCTCGCCCTGCTGCCCGTGACGGCCGGGGTGATCGGCTTCGTGGCGCTGGCCCAAGTGCCGAGCCTGCCCGAGGCGCTGGGCACGCTGGCGGTGGTCGCCGGCATCGCGCTGCGCGGGCGGGACAAGGCCGTGGCACCGCCGGGCTGACTAGGCCGACGGATCAGTTCCGGCGGAGCCAGAACGTCAGCCCCAGCCCGGATTCCTCGTGCGGCTTCGCGTCCCAGCCCGGTTCGCCCGGCTCGAAGACGGTGGCCAGCACCTCCTCCGCGATCAGTTCGCGGTGCTCGGCGAGCGCGCCGGCCGTCTGCTCATCCGCGGTGACGTAACGCAGTTCGATCCGGTCGGAGACGTCCAGGCCGCCCGACTTACGCGCGTCCTGGATGAGCCGGATCGCGTCACGGGCCAGCCCGGCGCGCCGCAGCTTCGGGGTCAACGCCAGGTCCAGCGCGAGCGTCGCGCCCGCCTCGGAAACCGCGGACCAGCCCTCGCGCGGGGTTTCGGTGAGCAGCACCTCGTCAGACGAAAGCGGCACGCTCGAGCCGTCGACCACCACGCTCGCGGTCCCGGCGGCGAGATCCCGCTGCAACGCCGCGGCGTCGGCCTCCGCGATCGCCTTCGCGACGGCCTGGACGCCCTTGCCGAATCGCTTGCCCAGCGGGCGAAAGGCGGCCTTCGCGGTGATGTCGACCAGCGGTCCGCCGGCCTCGGCGACGCCCAGCACCGCGCCGACGTTCAGCTCGGCCGCGATCTCCCCGAGCAGTTCCGGGCCCAGCTCGTCGAAGCCCTGCGCCGAAGCCAGCGCGCGGGCCAGCGGTTGCCGGGTCTTCACGCCCGACTCGGCGCGCGCGGTGCGGCCCAGCTCGACCAGCCGTCGGGCCAGCGCCATCTGCTCGCCCAGCGCCGGGTCGACGAGGCTGTCGTCCGCCACCGGGTAGGACGCGAGGTGCACCGACAGCGGGGCGTCCGCCTCGACCGGCACCACGAGGTCCTGCCAAACGCGTTCGGTGATGAACGGCGTGAGCGGGGCCAGCAGCAGCGTCACGGTCCGGACGGCCTCGTGCAGTGTGGCCAGCGCGGCCGGGTCGCCGCGCCAGAAACGGCGGCGGCTGCGGCGCACGTACCAGTTGGACAGGTCGTCGACGAAGGCGGCGAGCAGCTTGCCCGCCTCCTGGAGGTCGTACGCCGCCATCGCGCCGTCGACCCGGCGCACGAGACCGTGCAGTTCCGAGAGCAGCCAGCGATCCAGCACCGGCCGCTCGGCGGGCGCCGGGTCCCCCGCCGACGGAGTCCACTCGGCGAGGCGGCCGTAGAGCGCCTGGAACGAGACGGTGCTCCAGTAGGTCAGGAGGGTCTTGCGGACGGCCTCCTGGATGGTGGTGTCCCCGACCCGACGGTTCGCCCACGGCGAGCCGACGGCCGCCATGAACCAGCGCACCGCGTCGGCGCCGTGCCGTTCCAGCAACGGGATCGGCTCGAGCACGTTGCCGAGGTGCTTGGACATCTTGCGGCCGTCCTCGGCCACGATGTGCCCGAGGCAGACCACGTTCTCGTACGCGGAGCGGTCGAAGACCAGCGTGCCGACGGACATCAGCGTGTAGAACCAGCCGCGGGTCTGGTCGATCGCCTCGCAGATGAACTGCGCCGGGTAGCTCCGCTCGAACAGCTCCCGGTTGCGGTGCGGGTAGCCGAACTGGGCGAACGGCATCGAGCCCGAGTCGTACCAGGCGTCGATCACCTCCGGCACCCGCCGGGTGGTGGCGCCGCACTCGCAGGGGAAGGTGATTTCGTCGATATACGGCCGATGCGGGTCGAGCCCGGCCAGGTCGCGCCCGGCCAGCCCACCCAGTTCGGCGAGCGAGCCGACGCAGGTGAGGTGCCCGTCCGGGCAGCGCCAGATCGGCAGCGGCGTGCCCCAGTAACGCGACCGCGACAGCGCCCAGTCCACGTTGTTGGTCAGCCAGTCGCCGTACCGGCCGTGCTTGATCGTCTCCGGGTGCCAGTTCGTGCGCTCGTTCTCGCGCAGCAGCTCGTCGCGCACCTCGGTGGTGCGGACGTACCAGGACGGCTGGGCGTAGTAGATGAGCGCGGTGTGGCAGCGCCAGCAATGCGGATAGCTGTGCTCGTACGGCTGTTCCCGCAGCAGCAGACCGCGGGCGCGCAGGTCGTCGACGAGGGGATTGTTGGCTTCCCTGAAGAACATTCCGCCGACGAGCGGCACCCCGGCCTCGAAGGTCCCGTCCGGGCGAACCGGATTGACCATCGGCAGCCCGTACGCCCGGCAGCCGGCCAGGTCGTCGGCGCCGAACGCCGGGGCCTGGTGCACCAGGCCGGTGCCGCTCTGCGTGGTCACGTAGTCCGCGAGGATGACGAAGTGCGCGTGCGGCACCTCGACCAGGTCGAACGGGCGGCGGTAGGTCCAGCGTTCGAGTTCGCGGCCGGTGAAGGACTCGCCGGTGCGCGTCCAGCCGTCGCCGAGCGCCGGGGCGGCCAGTTCGTCGGCGACCACAACGCGTTCCTCGCCGTCGGTCAGCACGACGTAGGCGGCCTCGGGGTCCACGGCCACGGCGGTGTTGGACACCAGGGTCCACGGCGTGGTCGTCCAGACCACCAGCGACGTGGTGCCCGCCAGCGGGCCGGAAGTCAGCGGGAAACGCACGTAGACCGACGGGTCGACGTCGGTTTCGTAGCCCTGGGCCAGCTCGTGGTCCGACAGGGCGGTCTGGTCGCGCGGGCACCAGGGCGCGACCCGGAAGTCCTCGACCAGCCGGCCCTGCCCGAAGATCTCCTTGAGCGACCACCAGACGGACTCGATGTACGCCGGGTCCATGGTCCGGTAGGCGTCGTCCAGGTCGACCCAGTAGCCCATGCGCTCGGTCAGCTCGGCGAACGCGTCGGTGTGCCGGGTGACCGACTCGCGGCAGCGGTCCGCGAACTCGGCGATGCCGTACTTCTCGATGTCCGGTTTGCCGGCGAGCCCCAGCTCCTTCTCGACGGCGAGCTCGACGGGCAGGCCGTGGCAGTCCCAGCCGGCCTTGCGCGCGACGTAAAAGCCCTTCATCGTCTGGTAGCGCGGGAAGACGTCCTTGAAGACGCGGCTCTCGATGTGGTGCGTGCCGGGCTTGCCGTTCGCGGTCGGCGGGCCCTCGTAGAAGATCCAGCCGGGGCGGCCCTCGGACACCTTCAGGCTGCGGGCGAAAACGCTGTTCTCGCGCCAGAAATCGAGCACCTCGTGATCGAGGGCCGGCAGGTCGACCTGCCCCGGTACCGGGTTGTACATGACGTCCTCCCTCGGCGCGCTCGACGTCGGCCAGCTCGGAAGGTACCCCGGGCCGCCGCGCCCGGGCTCCCGCTTTTCGCGGCCGGGGTCACAGCCGCCGCGGATGGCCCGGACCGCGCGGACCGGGGATACTGGCCCGGTCCCGGGAGGTGGCGATGACCAAGGCGGCGTCCGCGGTGGCCAAGGAGCTGGCCGCGGCCGGGGTGGCCGGCGTCCACCTGGCCTGGGCCGACAACAACGGCATCCCGCGCTCGCGCATTGTGCCCGTCGGCGGGCTCGCCGGGGCCGCCGCGCGCGGGGTGGGCGCGACCTCGCTGTTCGCCGTCTTCGACAGCCACGACGCCATCACGTACGGCCATTCGGGGCTCGCCACGCCGTCGGGTGACATCCGGCTGGTGCCGGTGGTCGAGCGGATCCGGCGGCTGGCCGGGCAGGCCGCGCTCGCCTGGGCGCCGGCCCGCCAGCTCGCCGCCGACGGCTCGCCGTGGCCGTACTGCCAGCGCACGGTGCTGGAGCGCCAGGTCGCCGAGGCCGGGCGGCGCGGGCTGGAATTCCGGGCGGGGTACGAGCTGGAGTTCACCGTCGCGCCGGCTGGCCGGGTTTCCGAGCCCGGGCACCCCGGCCCCGCGTACAGTCCGCACGCGCTCGTGGGCCTGGACGGCTTCGTCACCGCACTGCTGAACGATTTCGCCGCCAACGGCCTCGAGATCGGCCAGCTGCACGCCGAGTACGGCGTCGCGCAGCTGGAGCTGTCGCTGGCCGCGACCGACCCGCTGTCCGCGGCCGACGACCAGCTGCTCGCCCGCCAGACGATCCACGCCGCCGCCCACGCCCACGGGCTGGTGGTGAGTTTCGCGCCGCTGGTCGGCCTCGGCGCGGCCGGCAACGGCTGGCACCTGCACACGTCGGTGCGGCGCCGGGGGCGGAACCTGTTGTCCGGTGAGGGTTTGCCGGCCGGTGAAGGGGCCGCGTACCTCGGCGGGCTGCTGCGTGACCTGCCCGCGCTGACCGCGGTCACGGCACCCAGCGTGCCCTCGACGCTGCGGCTGCGGCCGGGCTTTTTCGCTGGGGCGTATGCGTTCTGGGGCGTCGAGAACCGCGAGGCGCCGCTGCGGTACGTGCCGGGTTCGAAGCTGCTCGGGCCGGATCACGCGAACGTCGAGCTGAAGACGTCCGACGCGTCGGCGAACCCCTATCTGGCGCTGGCCGTCGTGCTGGCCGCCGGGATGGCCGGGATCGAGGACGACGCGGGCCTGCCCGAGCCGATCGGGCAGGACCCGGGCGGCTGGACCGAGGGCGAGCGCGAGACCCGCGGGGTGGCGCCGCTGCCCGCGACCCCGGCCGAGCAGGACGCGGCTTTGCTGGCCTCGCCCCGCGTTTCGGGCGCACTCGGCGACGAGCTGCTCGGGGCGTTTCGCGCGGTGCGCGCATCCGACGCGGCGTGGGCGGCGGAGCGCAGCACCGAAGCAGTCATCGCCGCGCACCGGTGGCGGTACTGAGCCTGATGTCCTCCCGTGTAGACGGTGACCACACCGGCCTGTCCCGCGTGCACTGGCTGCCCGGCGGCGCGCGCCTGGCCGCCGAGGCGCGGGCCGAGCTGCCGCAGAAGGACGGTCTGGCCGCGGCGTTCACGGCGCTGGCCGCGCTGCGTGCCGCCGGTATCGCGGTGGCGGACCAGGACGAGGTCGCCGTCGCGGCAGGCACCGTGCGAGGCCCGGGCGGACCGCCGCCGGGTGAGAAGGGCCGGTCGGACTTCCGCCTGCGCATCCCGTCCGATAACGCGACGGCGGGCACTTCGGCGGTGGGCTTGGCCTCGGCCGTCGAAACGCTCTCGTCGGGCCGCCTGCGCGCGGTCCCGGCGACGGGGGAGTGGACCGCCACGACGTTGTTCGATCTGCTGGTGTCCCTGTGGGACCTGCCCCGGGTGGCGGTGATCGCCCGGGTGGACGCGGCTGAGCTGGGTGCTCCCGACACCCCGGAACGTGCGCTGCTCGACTACCTGGACACCGGAGTTCCTCCACTGTGGACGAATCGCTGGCGTCCGGAGGGTGGGCATCACGTGCTCGTGGCGGGGGTTCGGATCGGGGCGGAGGGTACGTTGTTGTCCGTTGTGGACACTTATCCGGTGTTGGGGGACAACGGGATTCACGAGCAGCCGTTGGAGTGGGTCACCGCCGCGTTGCGTGAGGAGCCGGGCACCCTGCTGCTGGTCGTCGATGCGGAGCACGCGCCGACCCTCGAGCGGGCCGTGCTAGCAGCAGGCCTAACCCCGCGAATGCCGTGACGGCCCCAGTCAAAAGGGGCCGCCACAGCCCCCGTCACTCGGCTTTCGCGTTGCCCGGGGCCAGCCGGGAGTGCTTGCGGCCGTAGAAGAAGTAGATCAGCAGGCCCAGGACCAGCCACGCGGCGAAGCGGATCCAAGTGAGCACGTCGAGGTTCAGCATCAGGTAGAAGCACGCCACCGCGGCGATGATCGGCACCACCGGGGAAAACGGCACGGTGAACGGCCGTTTCAGGTCCGGCCGACGGCGCCTCAGCAGGGGCACCGCCACCGCGACGATGATCATCGCCGACAGGGCGCCGATACTGACCATGTCGGCCAGGGCGGAGATCGGGACGAACGCCGCCAGCACGGCGATCAGGACCGCGCCGGCGATGGTCATCCGGTGCGGGGTACCCCAGCGCGGGTGCGCGGTGCCGATCGCCTTCGGCAGCAGGCCGTCGCGGCCCATGGCGAAGCCGATCCGGCCGATGGTCACCAGCTCCACCATCATCACCGAGGTCAGGCCGGTCACGGCGCCGAGCGAGATCAGCGCGCCCACCCAGTGCTGGCCGACGCGGTCGAAGGCGTCCGCGAGCGGGGCGCCGGTGTTGATGTCGGTGTACGGGATCATGCCGGTCAGCACGATCGAGACGCCGATGTAGAGCACCGCGCACACCGCGAGCGCGCCGAGGATGCCGACGCGGAGGTCCTTGCGCGGGTTGATCGTCTCCTCGCCGAGGTTGGCCAGTGCCTCGAAACCGGTGTAGGCGAAGAAGACCACGGCGGCGGCGGTGACCATGCCCGCGACGCCGTACATGGTCTGCTCCAGCCCCAGCGCGGCCTGGATCACCGGCTGGTGCAGCGCGCTGGCGCCCTCGGCCGCGGGCTGCGAAGGCGGGATGAACGGCGTCAGGTTGGCGCCCTTGATGAAGAACACGCCGACCGCCAGGATCAGCACGCACACCGCGACCTTCACCACCACGAGCACGTTCGTCAGCCAGGCCGACTCCCTGATCCCCAGCACCGCGACGACGGTCAGCACCGCGATGATGAGCACGGCGCCGACGTTCACTTTCGCGTCTTCACCGAACCACGCCGGTGACAGCCCCAGCAGGTTCGCCAGGTAGCCGGACCAGCCGCGCGACACCACGGCCGCGCCGAGCGCGAACTCGAGCAGCAGGTCCCAGCCGATGATCCAGGCGAACACCTCGCCGAGCGTGGCGAACGCGTACGTGTAAGCACTGCCGGCCGTCGGGACGCTGGACGCCAGCTCGGCGTAACACAGCGCCGCGAGCCCGGCGACGATCGCGCCGAGCACGAACGACAGAGTCACCGATGGACCGGCGTGCGTCTTGGCTTCGACGCCCGCCAGGGTGAAGATGCCCGTGCCGATGATGATCCCGACGCCGAACCCGATCAGGTCGCGCCCCTTCAGGCGCCGCTTCAGCTCGCCAGAGTCCTGCCGCTTGAGGACCTCGTCCACGTCCAAAGTTCTCCGCACACCCATGGGGGAACGTTAGAAGCTGACGGCCGCTCGCGCAGATCGGCTGGTCCGAAGGGGGAAAGCTACTCGCCGGTGAGACCGTTCTCCTGCGCCAGGATCGCCGCCTGGACCCGTGAGCGCAGGTCGAGCTTGGTCAGCACGCGGGAGACGTGCGTCTTCACCGTGGTCTCGCCGATGCGCAGGCGGGTGGCGATCTGGGCGTTGGACAGGCCGGCGCCGAGGCAGCCCAGCACCTCCACCTCGCGGTCGGTGAGATCGCCGAGCCCGGCGGGGGCGGCGGCCGGCTTGTCCGCGGTCTGCGCGAACGCCGTGATCAGCTTGCGCGTGACCTGCGGCGCCAGCACGCCCTCGCCCGCGGCGACGAGCTTGACGGCCTCGATCAGCCGAGGCGCCTCCACCGACTTGAGCAGGAAGCCCGCCGCGCCCGCGCGAAGGGCGGCGTGCACGTACTCGTCGAGGTCGAAAGTGGTCAGCACGAGGACTTCGGCCAGCCCCTCGGCGATCACCTGGCGGGTGGCGGTGATGCCGTCGGTGCCGGGCATCCGGACGTCCATCAGTACGACGTCGGGCTTCAGGGCCCGCGCCTGCCGGACCGCCGCGGCCCCGTCCGCCGCCTCGCCGACCACCTCGATCCCCTCGGCGTTGCCCAGGATGAGCATCAGCCCGGCCCGGATCGCGCCGTGGTCGTCGGCCACCAGCACCTTGACCGTCACGTCCGTCCCTTCGCCAGCGGCAGCTCCGCCCGCACCAGCCAGCCCGAGGCGGACGGGCCCGCGCTCAGCGTGCCGCCCACCGCCCTGGCCCGCTCGGCCATGCTCGCCAGCCCGTGCCCGGTCCCGCCGGTGCGCGCCGCCGCGGCCCGCAGCTCGTTGCTGACTTCCACGGTCAGTAAACCGCCCTCGCGGCGCAGCTGCACCAGCACCCGACCGCCCGGGGCGTGCTTGACCGCGTTGGTGAGCGCCTCCTGGGCGATCCGGTACGCGGTGAGGTCGACCGCCGCGGGCAGCTCGGCGCCGGTGTCCACTGTGGAGTCCACCGTCACCTCCATGCCGGTGGCGCGCGCGGACTCCACCAGCCGTGACAGCTCGGCCAGCCGCGCCGGGGCGGTGGTTTCGTAGTCCTGCCCACCGGTCCCGGACGCCGCGCGCAGCAGACCGATCATCGCGCGCATCTCGTCGAGCGCGCTGACACTGTTCTCCCGCACGGCTTCCAGCACGGCGCGGGACATCTTCGGGTCGTCCGCCATGGACAGCGCGGCCTCCGACTGGAGCGCGATCGCGGACAGGTGCCCGGCGATCACGTCGTGCAGGTCGCGGGCCATCCGGGCGCGCTCCTCGGCCACCGCGGCGCGCTGGTCCAGCTCGGCGATCTTGGACAGCTGCGCGGCGTGGGCCCGCTCGGTCGCGGCGGCGTCGCGGTGCTGGCGGACGTTCGCCCCCCACCACACCGGGACCAGCAGGAACGGCAGGATGCCGAGCGAGGCGAGCACCGCCATCCGCCACTCGACGGACGCGGCCACCGCGCCGAACAGCACGCTCAGCGTGGCCGCCGCCGTGACCCCGATCAGCACGCGGGTCGTGCGGCGGGTCCCGTACACCGTCGCCGCGTACAGGAAATCGGTGTAGACGACCACCACCGGCAGCGAGGGGCCCAGGACCAGGTCGGTCACCAGCACGGCGGTGGCCAGGAGCAGGCCGCCGGGCACCCAGCGGCGCAGGAAGACGAGCCCGCCCAGCGCGGCCAGCTCCAGCAGCCGCACCCACAGCCCGAACGGGTCGGGGCCGGCCATCAGCCGGTGCATGCCGGTGAGGTAGATCGCCAGCCCGATCAGGACGACGAACAGGGCGATCAGGCCGTCCTGCTGCCGCGCGGGCAGCTCCCGGGGCCTGAGCAGGGCCGGCCTGTGGAGGGGTCGCAGCGGCACGACCCCATGAGAACACACCCGCCGGCGGCCGTCGTCCTCCGAAGTGATGACCTCTTGATCATGCCCTTCACTGATCCGCGCCGGCCAAGATCGCGCGAGGGTGGATGGCATGAACGCGATCGGGAACTATCTCGTGGACAACCCCATGACCCTGTTCATCATCGGTGGTGAGGTGGCCTTCTGGGTCTTCATCGTGGGCGGGCTCATCGCCCGGTACCCGCTGAAGCTGAAGAAGTTCAGCACCGTGCTGCTGGCCGCGGTGCCGCTGATCGACCTGGTGGTGCTCGGCGCGACCGTGGTCGACCTCTCGCGTGGGGCAACGCCGAACGCCACCCACGGCCTCGCCGCCGTCTACCTGGGCTTCAGCGTGGTGTTCGGGCCGGCCATGGTGCGCTGGGCGGACGTGCGGTTCGCGCACCGGTTCGCCGGCGGGCCGCCGCCCGCGCCGAAGCTGCGCGGCAAGGCGAAGACGCGACATGAGTGGCGTGAGTGGTTCCGGTGCCTGCTGGCGTCGGCGATCGCTGCCGTGCTGCTGCTCGCCGCGATCTTCCTCGTCGGCCGGCCGGGCGAGGTCCAGCCGCTGTGGGACTGGCTCCCGCGGCTCGGCGCGGTGATCGCCGTCTGGCTGATCACCGGCCCGCTGTGGCAGGAGATGTTCGGGAAGAAGTCCGAGCCGGCCCGGGCGAAGGTGAGCCGGTGATCGAGCTCGCCGGCCTCCTGCTCGTCACCCTGGGCGCCGGCGGGCTGATCAACCGGCTGGCCGGCGCCGCGGACCCGGGCTGGTTCGTGCAGCTGCGCGTCCTTCCGCCGCAGCTGCACATCGGGGCCAGCGTGGTGCTCCTGCTTGTCGGGGCGGGCCTTCTGTTCGCCCAGCAGGCCCGCAAACACCACCGCGATCGGTCCCGCTGAGGCTTACCATGGGTGGATGACCGGGCCTCTGGTCCTCTTCGCCGTGGTCTGCCTCGCCCCCTCGGCGCTCTTCTGGTGCGCGTTGCGCGTTCCGGCCCTCTACCGCTGGGCAGCCCGCCGCCGTCCCGGCCGCGCGGTGCCCGCGGGGCCGCCGATCGAACAGCTCTCGGCCGACCTGCGGCGGGTGCGGCGTCAGCTGTCCGGCTACCCGCCCGGCACCCCGGCGGCCCGCCGCTACGGCACCCGCCAGGCGTACGACGAACTGCTGGCGACGGCGTGCCGCGAGGTCGGCGTCGACCACCAGCTCGCCGCTCTGCCGGAGGGCATCAACCGCGACCTCGAACGGCTGCGGGTGGAGGATTCGCTGCGGCAGCACGGACTGGTCGTCTCCTGAGCGCTTGTACGCGACGTGTACGCGGCTCGGCGATCCTGGGCCGATGCGACGACGGATACTGGCCGGCCTGGCGGCCCTGCTCCTGCTGACGGTGAGCCCGGTGGCCGCGCGGGCCGCGGCGAGCTTCCCGAAACTGGACCCGGCCACCGTCGACGGCTACCGGCTCACGGCGGGCAGCACGTTCGCCACCTACGGCGCGCGGATCGCCCAGCTGGAGAAGGCCGCGCAGCTGACTCGCCGCGGCCTGCCGGAGATCCTCGCCTCGGCGAACCGGGCCGCGCGCCCGCTGTGCCACGGCACGTACCTGGCCGCCGCGCTGAAACCGGCCGGCTTCTGCTGGGAAGACGCGAACGACGACAAGACGAACGACTGGATCCCGCAGGGCGTCACGGGTTCCGGCGACGCCGCCCCGGCGTCCGGCACCGTCGGCGGGAAGCGGGTGGTCGCGACCAGCTGGCACACCCCGGGCGACACCATGGTCCGGGTGTCCTTTGTGGACGCCAACGGGCTGGGCTACCGGCACGTGCTGCTCGTCGAGCCGACCTCGGACACCGATTTCGCCGCGGTCGCGGGCCACGGCCACGGCCTGACCTGGGCCGGCAACTACCTGCTGGTCGCGACGACGGGCGGCCTGATCCGCGTCTTCGACACCACGCACTTCTGGAAGGTCGACGACAGCGCGGGGACCGTCGGCCTCGGCTCCGACGGCAAGTACCACGCCGCGTACTACGACTACGTGATGCCGCAGGTCGGCGCCTATTGGTACCCGGGCGGCGGCGCCTGCACCCCGGTGACCGGCGCCCGCCCCTGTTTCACGTCCCTGTCGGCCGACCACTCCGACTCGACGTTCGTCACGTCCGAATACGTGCCGACCGCGGCGGGCGGCCGGATCCTGCGCTGGCCGTTCGACGCTACGGGCTTGCTGAAGCCTTCGGCCGACGGCCTGGTCCACGCGACGGAGGGCTTCTCGTCGCCGGTCTGGGGGATGCAGGGCGCGGTGTCGCGTAACGGGTACTTCGTGCTGACCGGCGTCTGCCCGGAGTACGCGGGTCAGGCTGGCGACCACCCGTCCTGTCTGCACGGTGGGGTCGGCGGGGTGTCTACCACCCGGCTGTCCGGGCAGGCTCCGGTCAACAGTGAGAACTTGGCTTATTGGCCGGCTACGGGGGAGCTGTGGCTGATCAATGAGCAGTTGCGAGAGCGGGTCACGGTGCATCTGTCGTGGCAGACGCTTACCGGGAGGCCCTGACCTGGTGGAAACTCGTACCGGCTGAGGAAATGCGGCACCGGAAGCCCCTGACCTGGCAGGATGCCCCCGGTGGACTTCCATCCGAAAGACCGTCCCCCGGACGCCTTCCAGCAACCCCTGACCGCGCAGCAGGTCGAAATGCTCTGCGACCGCGCGTTCGGGGCGGGCACTCGGGTGTGGTCGGCCGCCGAGTTGGGGCTTGGTGGGTACAACACGACCTACCGGGTCGAGCTGGATACGGGTCCCGTGATCCTGCGGGTGGCGCCGGGGCCCGCGCGGCAGACGCGGATCGAGCGGGAGTTCATGCGCAACGAGTACCTTGCGGCGCCTTACTTCGCGCCCATCGCGCCGCTGCTGCCGCGCACGCTGGCTGCCGATTTCACGCATCAGGTGATCGGGCGGGACTACGTGTTCCAGGCCGTGCTCGACGGGCGGCCCGGGCCCGAGGTGCTGCCCACCTACGAGCGGGCCGAGCACGGGCCGTACTTCCGGCAGCTCGGCTCGATCACCCGCGCGATCCACGACGTCCGGGGCCCGGGCTTCGGCGTTGTCGCGGGGCCGCACTTCGCGCGGTGGAGCGAAGCGCTTGTCGCCTACTTCGCGGACAACGCGGCCGACGCCGAGGACGTCGGCCTCAACGCGGTGGACCTGCGCGAGGTCGGCGAACTCGCCGAACGCGATGCCGCGCTGTTCGACGAGATCACCGAGCCCCGGCTGCTGCACGGCGACCTCTGGCACGTGAACGTCATGCTCGCCCCGGACCTCACCATCACCGGCGTCTTCGACCACGACCGCAGCTGGTGGGGCGACCCGGCGGCGGACTGGACGATCCACATGGCGTCCGCACGGCCCGGCACCGAGCGCGACGCCTTCTGGGACGCCTACGGTTCGCCCGACCCCTCCCCGGAATCCCGGCGACGCGCGCTGTACTACCGCGCCCGCCACATCGGCGCCGTCCGGCTGGAACGCCACCGTCTCGGCAAAGAGGGACGGCTGGCCGAGTCCTACGCGGAACTCGCCGAGGTGCTGGACGGGCTGCGCCGAGGCGTCCGGTAAGGACTCCTTACCGGCGTGGGACGCGGTGAAGGACTCCTTACCGGCGTGCGAAAAGCAGCGCTAGCCGGTGCAACGAGCGGCAAGCGTCGCCTGCCCACCACCAGTCAACTCCCGAGCCGCGACACCCCGCCCCGCAATAGCCAGCAGCACCGCCTCACCAGCCCCACGAACCTCAGGCCCGAAACCAGCGGACCAGTCGACGTCGGTGGCGACCAGCTTCAGGCCGCGCGCCCGCCAAGGAGCACCGGTCGGCGGGGCGAACAGGGCGGCCCGCAACGCGCGGCGCAGCCGGTCCGGGGGGATTTCGCGGGGCAGGCCGAGCGGGCGGCGGATGTCCTGGTGGTGGATGGTGGCGTCGAGGAACGCGATCATGCCGCCGAGCCCGGCGGTCAGGCCACGCGGGGCGAGGTGCTCGGACAGCTGCGTGAGCAACTGCCCGGGGTCCAGCTCGTTGTGGCGGACGCCGAGCGCGTTGATCCGGGTGAGGCTGAACCGGCCCCGCAGGAAGCGGCTCGCCAGCGCCCGTGTGGTCAGCTCGTCGTAGCTGAGCATGTGCGCGACCACCTCGCGCACGCGCCAGCCCGCGCACAGGCTCGGGGTGTCCCACTGCGACGGGGTCAGCGTCCGCAGGAAGGCCAGCAGGTCCTGGCGTTCCGCACGGGCCATCTCGAGCATGCTCACGCGCGGGACCCTACCTCGCGGCGGAGACCTACGAAGAGGGATCCGAACCACGCAGCGCGGCCCACCAGAAGCCGAACGCGGCCACCAGTACGGTCACCGCCAGCCAGCCGCCGAAACCGCTGCCGTCGACGAGGGCCCAGAAGACGCCGACCACCGGCGCGACGGCGAGCACGGGCAGGTCCGCGCGGAACTGGCGGGCCATCGACACCGGGCGCGCGGCCGCCGCGTCACGGTCGGAGTCGGGGGCGGCCGGGTTGTCCGTGCGCCGCCCGCGCGGCTCGGTCGAGCGCACCGCGCCGGACGGAAACAACAGTTCGCCGCCGACCCGCACCACCACATGCCGGTCACGCAGCACGTCGCCGAGCACCTCGACCTTCGACGGCGTGGGCAGGCCGATCAGGCTGGGGGAGAAGTACACCGGGATCCACCGCGGCGACATCGTCTCGGTCTCGATCCACGAGCGGGCCAGCACCCCGCGCTGCACCTTCACCCGCCGCACCGGCACCCCCGGCCGGGCCTTGGCGCGCGAAGGCCGCACAAAACGCGTCAGCAGCAGGAAAACGTCGAAGCCGAGCACCGCCACCGCCGCGACCACGGTCACCGTGGCGTAGGTCGACGCGCGGTCGGCCGTCACCAGCGGGCTGGCGCCGCGGGTCACCGCGTGGCTGGGCCGCGCCGAGTCGTAGACCACCGGGACCTGCGTGCCGGCCGGGGGAGCGGAGCCGTCCAGGCCGACGTCGGCGGTCACGTCCGCGCCGCCGGGCCCGGGGAATCGCAAGGTCACCGTGCCGTCGCCGGTGCGCACCACGGTGCCGGTCGTCTGCGTGGTCACGCCCCGCAGCTCGGCCTGGGCGTGCGAGAACTCCAGCAGCTGCAACAAGAACACCGCGGCGCACGCCAGCAGCGCCACCGCGCTCGTGACCAGGATGTGGCGCACCGGCCGCTGCCGCAGGAACTCTCGCACGGATACCACCTTAACCGTCTACAAAGGTCTGACACAGAAGAGCGGCACGGGCCTGAAGGCCCGCGCCGCTCTCCCGGGAATCGTTACCGCGTTACTTCACGAAGCCGATCTTCAGGTAGTCGTACGGGTTGTTCGCGTAACCCGGCGAACCGAAGTTGGCCAGCGTCTTGCGCGTGGCGAACGCGCCCGGCGACTGGAAGATCGGGAGCTGGTGGCCCACCGCCCAGATCTCCTGGTCGGCCGCGTTGATGTCGGCGGCCCGCTTGGTGTCGTCCAGTTCCTGCGCCGCGGTGTCGAGCAGCTGGTTCAGCTTGTCGTCACCGATGTGGCCGTAGTTCTGGTTGACGTTCTTCGGGTCCAGGTAGTAGATGCCCTTGCTGCCGCCGATCGGGAAGGAGTTCGACAGCCAGCGGAACAACGTCAGGTCGAAGTTGCCGACGTTGACGTAGTTCTTGAAGAACTCGGTGCTCGGCACGGGCTGGATGTCCAGGCCCACGCCGATCGCCTTCAGCTCCGACTGCATGATCTGGCCGGTCTGCTGGCTGATCGGGGTGCCCGAGGGGATCACCAGGCGCAGCTTGAGCTGCTTGCCGTCCTTGGCGCGCAGGTCGCCGGACTGCTTCCAGCCGAGCTTGTCCAGCTCCGCCTTGGCGGCGTCGGCGTTGTACTTGTACGGCCCCGAGTTGTCCACGTAGTCCTTGGAGCCCTTGAGGTACAGGTGGTTGCCGATCGGCGTGGTGTCCTTCTGCATCTGGCCCAGGATCGACTTGCTGATCCCGACGGTGTCGATGCCCTTCATGATCGCCAGCCGCAGGTCCTTGTCGGCCAGGATCGAGCCGGCCGCGCCGTTGAACGTGACGTGCGTGTAGTCCGGGTTGTTGGACTGGCGGATCGCCGCGTTCGGGTCGGTCTGCGCCCGCTTGTACGTGTTGATGTCGTTGTTGATGTTGTAGAAGTCGATCTGGCCGTTCGCGAAGGCGTCCGGCTGCGCGGCGCGGTCGACGACCTTGTAGGTCACCGTGTCCAGCTTCGGCTTGTCGCCCCACCAGCTCGGGTCACGCTCGACCACCGCGGTCTTGGCGGTCTGGTCGATGCTCTTGATCTTGAACGGGCCCGCGGTGATTTCCGGCTTGGCCGCCCACGCCTTGTTGAACGTGTTCGCGTCGGCGTTGAGCTCCTTCGGGTAGAAGGGGCTGAACAGCGACTTCCACTCGGCGAACTTCTTGCCGAAGGTGACCTTCACGTCCTGGTCGTCGGTGCCCCGCTCGACCTTCGCGATGTCCTCGTAGCCGGTGGTGCCGGAGACCAGGTAGGCCGGGTCCTTGCCGTTGAGCACCTTGGCCTGCGCGGCGAAGTCCTCCCAGGAGAACTGCCGGCCGTTGCTCCACTTGGCCTTCGGGTTGATCTTGTACTCGATCACCTGCGGGTCGGTGCTGACGACCTCGGCCGAGGTGAGGTAGTCCTTGTTCATGACCACCGAGGAGTCGGCGTTCTGGGTGAAGATGTAGGGCAGGATCGCGCCGTCCATGTAGGCGCCGTCGGCCACCGTGCCGTCGACCTGGTTGTAGTTCCAGTTGTCGGGCAGCTGGTCGACCGGCCACTTCAGGTCGCCGCCGTCCTTCAGCTGGTCGACCGGCATCGCGTTGATGTCGGCGGACTTCACCGTGTTGCTGCCGGCGTCCTGAAGGCCACTGTTACCGCCGCTGCTGCCACTGCCGCAGGCGGACAGGATCAGCCCCAGGGCGGCAACGGGCGCCACGAGTGCGGCCATACTCCGTCGCTTCATTTTTACCTCTCTTTTCCCTGTGTTGCCAACGGATATGTGGCTACACGACTTCGCGGGTATGGGCGTAGTGGCAGGCGACGTCGTGGTCGGCGGCGTGGGACTCCCGCAGCGGCTCGACGTCGATGCACTTACGTTGGTCCTCTTCGGACAGTTGCGCGAACACGAAGCAGCGCGTGCGGAACCGGCAGCCCGAAGGCGGGTTCGCCGGGCTCGGCAGGTCGCCGGTCAGGATGATCCGCGCGCGCTCGCGCTCCTTGACCGGGTCCGGGATCGGGATCGCGGACAGCAGGGCCTGCGTGTACGGGTGCTGCGGCGCGTCGAAGACGGTCTGGACGTCGCCGATCTCCACGATCTTGCCGAGGTACATCACGGCCACGCGGTCCGCGATGTGCCGGACCACCGAGAGGTCGTGCGCCACGAACAGGTACGACAGGCCGAGCTTGGCCTTCAGCTCGTCGAGCAGGTTGATCACGCCGGCCTGGATCGACACGTCCAGCGCCGACACCGGCTCGTCCAGCACGATCAGCTTCGGCTCGAGCGCGAGCGCCCGGGCGATGCCGATGCGCTGGCGCTGCCCGCCGGAGAACTCGGCCGGGTAGCGGTCCCGGTGCTCCGGGCGCAGCCCGACCAGCCCGAGCAGCTCGGGGATCCGCTTGTCGATGCGGTCCTTGCTGTAGCCGTGCACCGCCATCGGCTCGGCGATGATGTCGCCGATCGGCAGCCGCGGGTCCAGCGCCGCCATCGGGTCCTGGAACACCACCTGCAGGTCGCGCCGGATGTTCTTGCGGTCCTTGCCGTTCAGCTTCGCGACGTCCTTGCCGAGCACCGCCACCGAGCCGGACGACGGGGCGGCCAGCTCGAGGATCTCCATCAGCGTGGTCGACTTGCCGCAGCCGGACTCGCCGACCAGGCCGAGCGTCTCGCCTTCGACGATGTCGAAGCTGACGCCGTCGACCGCGCGGACCGTGCCGACCGTGCGCTTGAGGATCGTGCCCTTGCTGACCGGGTAGTGCTTGACCAGCTCCTGCACGTCGAGCACGGTGGTGCGCTCGGTCCGCGGCTTGGCCGCCACCGGGGGAGCCCCGATCACCTCGGCGCCGTAGACCTCGGCCGCGTCGGCGTCGGGCTTGGCCAGCTCCTCGGTGCGGATGCAGGCTGCGCGGTGCGTGGTGTCCACCAACGCGTTCGGGTTGCCCGGCGTGATCGTGAACAGCTCGGGCTCGGCGTCGAGGCAGGCGTCGATCGCCAGCGGGCAGCGCGGCGCGAACGGGCAGCCGGACGGCAGGTCCACCAGCGACGGCGGCTGTCCCTCGATCGGCACCAGCGGCTGCTTCTCGTGCGCGTCCACCCGCGGGATCGAGCCGAGCAGGCCCAGCGTGTACGGCATCCGCGGCTGGGCGTAGATCGTCTCGACCGGGCCCTGCTCGACCGCTTTCCCGGCGTACATCACCATCAGCCGGTCGGCGAACCCGGCGACCACGCCGAGGTCGTGCGTGATGATCACGATGCCGGCGCCGGTGACCTCCTGCGCGGTCTTGAGCACCTCCAGCACCTGGGCCTGCACCGTCACGTCGAGCGCGGTGGTCGGCTCGTCGGCGATGATCAGGTCCGGGTCGTTGGCGATCGCGATGGCGATCACCGCGCGCTGGCGCATGCCGCCGGAGAACTCGTGCGGGAACGCCTTCGCGCGCTGCGCGGCGTTCGGGATGCCGACCAGGTCCAGCAGCTCCACGGCCCGGTTGTTGGCCTGCTGCTTGGTGATCCGGCCCTTGCCGTGCACCAGCAGGGCCTCGGCGATCTGCGCGCCGACCGTGTACACCGGCGTCAGCGCGGAAAGCGGGTCCTGGAAGACCATCGAGATCTTCTCGCCGCGCAGCTTCGACAGGTCGGTGTCGGACTTGCCGATCAGCTCGCTGTCCTGGAACCGGATCGACCCGGAAACCCTGGCCTGCGGCGGGAGCAGCCCCATCACCGCGAGCGAGGACACGGACTTGCCGGAGCCGGACTCGCCGACGATGCCCAGCACCTCACCGGCGGCGACCTCATAGGACAGTCCGCGCACGGCGGTCACGCGGCCCGACTCGGACGGGAACGAGACTTCGAGGTTCGACACCTCGAGCACCGTGCCGGTCGGCTTCTCGGTCTCCGCGCCCAGGGCGAGTGCGGCGCTCATGCTTCGGCTCCAGCGATCTTCGAGGACGAGGGTGACTTGGTTTTTTCGGCGATGCGCTTGCGTTCCTTGCGCCGCGACCGGCTGGCGGACGGGTCGAGCGCGTCACGCAGGCCGTCACCGGCGAAGTTCACCGCGAGCACGGTGGCCACGAGGAAGCCGGCCGGGATGTAGAACAGCCACGGGAAGGTGCGCACCGCGTCGGAGCCGGCGGAGATCAGCGTGCCGAGCGAGACGTCCGGCGACTGCACGCCGAAACCGAAGAACGACAACGAGGTCTCGGTGATGATCGCGACGCCGACGTTGATCGTCGCGTCGATGATCAGCAGCGAGGCCATGTTGGGCACGATGTGCTTGAAGATGATCCGCCAGGCGGGCTGGCCCATGAACTTCGCGGCCTTGACGAACTCGCGCTCGCGCAGGGTCAGCGTCATGCCGCGCACGATGCGGGCGGTGATCATCCACTGGAACAGCGCGATCAGGCCGACCAGGATCAGCCAGGTCTTGCCGCGGAAGGCCGGCGACAGGATCGAGATGATCAGGAACGGCGGCAGGATCAGCAGCAGGTCGACGACCCACATGGCGATCCGGTCGGTCCAGCCGCCGAAGTAGCCCGCGGCCGCGCCGACGATCGAAGCGACGCCGGTGGAGAACAACGCGGCCAGCAGGCCGATGGTCAGCGACTTCTGCAGCCCCCGCAGGGTCTGCGCGAACATGTCGCCGCCGATCTGGTTGGTGCCGAACCAGTGGTTCCCGTCCGGCGGCATCAGGTTCGACAGCGGGTCGAGCTGGTCGTAGGCCCACGGCGAATACCAGGTGTAAGTGAAGGCCAGGACGTAGAACAGCACGATCACGGCCAGCGCGACGACGGCGAGCCGGTTGCGCAGGAAGCGGCGCAGCACCAGCTTTCCGCGGCCCGAGGACTTGCTGTCGGACTCGAGGGCCGGGTCGGTCGCCAGCACGGCCGAGTCGGCGATGTCGGCCTCGTTCACGGGAGCGGCCATCAGATCCTCACCCTCGGGTCGAGCACTGCGTACAGCACGTCGGAAAGCCAGCCGGCGAACAGCACGCAGATGGCGATGAACAGGGTCACGGTGGCCACGATGTTCGTGTCCTGCTTCTGGATCCCGGTGATCAGCCAGTCGCCCATGCCGTACCAGCCGAAGATCCGCTCGGTGAAGATGCCGCCGGTGACCAGCAGGCCGAAGCCGAACGCGAACAGCGTCGCCATCGGGATCAGGGCGGTGCGCAGGCCGTGCTTGAACAGCGCGCGCCGCCGGGTCAGTCCCTTGGCCTGCGCGGTGCGCAGGAAGTCCGAGCCGAGCACGTCGAGCATCGCCGAACGCTGATAACGGCTGTAATAGGCGACCTGCGTGAGCACGATCGCCAGGGTCGGCACGATCAGGTGCTGCAGCCGGTCGAGCAGCACGTCGCCGAAACCGCCGGTGACGCTGCCCTGCTCGCCCTGCACGATGAAGAACTGGTAGCCGCCGAGGAGGTTGTCGTTGACCGACTGCGCGCCCGCCTTGAGGATCGTGGCGATCACGAACACCGGCGTCGAGAGCACCACGAACGAGAACGTGGTGGCGATGTAGTCGCTGATCTTGTACTGCCGGATCGCGCTCACCACACCGACCAGCACGCCGATGATGATGCCGATCGTGATGCCCAGCAGGAACAGCCGGAGGCTCACGCCGACCCGGCGGAACAGCTCGTCGGTGATCGCCTGGTCGGCGACCGTCCGGCCGAAGTTCCCCTGGAACACCCCGCTGAGCCAGGTGAAGAACCGCTCGGGGATCGGCTGGTTCAGGTAGAGCTCGGCCGCCTTGGCGTCGATCGTCGCCTGGGGTGCGGGCGGATTCCGCAGTTTCAGCGCGTCGAGCGGGCTGAACGCCAGCGACGCCAGGGAAAAGGCGGCGAAGGTGGCGACCAGGCACAGTGCCACGTAGTTGATGAGGCGGCGCAGGAGGAAGCCGATCACGGGGTCCTCCATTCACCAGGAGCGGAGGATCGGCTCCGCACCGTTGGCCATGCCTGTTTCCCGCCCCATTGAGTTTTCATCGAAACCACTAGCCCGGTGCTGCCTTCCGAATGCTGACGCTCGTTGTCGGCGCAGCATAAACCGAACCGGGCGGATCGCTCTCCGATCCCAGGCAACCAAACAATCACGATTTCCGTCACCCGGCTGTGAACAACCGACTTTCGGGTGTGGCGGGCCCGGGTTTGCCGAGGTAATTCAAAGAGGGCCCTCGTCGCGGTGGGTGCCGCCCCGGATACCCGCGATGACGTTCCGGAAATGTTTCGGATTGGAGCGGGAATGTTTCCGGGGAAGACCGGAACGATGAAACGGACAAAACGGACTGTCTGGTCTGGTGAGCCGGCCCGCTCCCGGGCTCGCCGGGCACTGTCCACAATGGCTGGTCACAGCGAAGAACCCCGCCACCGCAAGCGGTGACGGGGTTCTCGTCGGTGACCGGGCCGGTCTAGTCCAGGTAGTCGCGCAGCACCTGGGACCGCGACGGGTGCCGCAGCTTCGACATCGTCTTCGACTCGATCTGGCGGATGCGCTCGCGCGTGACGCCGTAGACCTGACCGATCTCGTCCAGCGTGCGCGGCTGGCCGTCGGTGAGGCCGAACCGCAGCCGCACCACCCCCGCCTCACGCTCGGACAGCGTCTGCAGCACCGATTGCAGCTGATCCTGCAACAGCGTGAACGACACCGCGTCGACCGCCACGACGGCTTCGGAGTCCTCGATGAAGTCACCGAGCTGCGAATCGCCCTCGTCGCCGATGGTCTGGTCCAGCGAGATCGGCTCACGCGCGTACTGCTGGATCTCCAGGACCTTCTCCGGGGAGATGTCCATTTCCTTGGCGAGCTCCTCGGGCGTCGGCTCGCGGCCGAGGTCCTGCAGGAGTTCGCGCTGTATACGGCCGAGCTTGTTGATGACCTCGACCATGTGCACCGGGATGCGAATGGTGCGGGCCTGGTCGGCCATCGCGCGGGTGATCGCCTGGCGGATCCACCACGTGGCATACGTCGAGAACTTGTAGCCCTTGGTGTAGTCGAACTTCTCCACCGCGCGGATCAGGCCGAGGTTGCCCTCCTGGATCAGGTCCAGGAACGCCATGCCACGGCCGGTGTAGCGCTTGGCCAGCGAGACCACGAGCCGGAGGTTCGCCTCCAGCAGGTGGTTCTTGGCCCGCTCCCCGTCACGCACGATCCACTTGAGATCGCGGCGCATCTGGGTGACGAGCTTCTCGCCCTCCTCCTCGGCGTTGCGCACGCGCTCGGCGGCGTAGAGCCCGGCCTCGATCCGCTTGGCCAGCTCCACCTCCTCCTCGGCGTTCAGCAGCGCGACCTTGCCGATCTGCTTGAGGTAGGCGCGGACCGAGTCGGCCGAAGCGGTGAGCTCGGCGTCCTTGCGCGCCTGGCGCAGCGCCTCGGACTCCTCCTCGTCCCAGACGAAGTCCGGGTTGTCCGAGGACTTGGGGCCCTTCTCGGCGGCGGCGTTGCGACGGCGCGCGGCCGGCGTCTCCGCCTCTTCGGCTTCGTCGTCATCGTCGTCATCGTCGGTGGCGGCGGCCGCCTCGGTGACCGTCTCGTCGACGACGTCGACCTCGACCTCTTCCAGGTCCGACAGGTCCGGCGTTTCGAGTTCGGCTTCGTCGAGCTCGACCGGGCCGTCCGGGTCCCCGTCTTCGGGCTTGGCGCCCTTCTTGGCCGGCGCCTTCTTCGCCGGGGCCTTCTTCGCGGCGGTCTTGCGCGCCGCGGGCTTCGCCGCGCCGGTGGCTGCCTCGTCGGCCGGCTCGCCGGCTGCGGTCGCTGTCTTCGTCCCGCTTCGGGTTGCGGTTCTTGCGGCTGCCACTTACGCCCTTTCGCAGCGGTCGATCATGACGAGCCGAGGTATCGCCACCTCGGCTGCCTCACATTCGGGGAACACGCCTCGGCCTGCGGTTTTGCACCCCGCAGCCGTGGGCCGTGTTCCATTGTAACGACGGCCGGGCAGTGCGTCGCGAAGCGATCACCCTCCGGCCTCCCGGACGGTACCCGCGCGTGACCCCCTCGTGACCGAGGGCAGCCGCGGCGCGGTCCGCCGGTCAGTGCTCGATGCCCTCCACGGCGGCGGCCGCGGCGCCCACGATGCCCGCGTTGTTCTGCAGCGACGCGACGATCACCGGCGTGCGGATGTCCAGCAGCGGCACCCACTTCTCCGCCTTCTTGCTGACCCCGCCGCCGACGATGAACAGGTCCGGCCAGATCAGGTTTTCCAGCACGCTGAGGTAGCGGTGCACCCGCTTGGCCCACTGCGGGTAGGTCAGCTCCTCGTTGTCCTTCACCGACGCGGCGGCGCGCTTCTCCGCGTCGTGCCCGTCCACCTCGACGTGGCCGAACTCGGTGTTGGGCACGAGGTGCCCGTCGTGGAACACCGCGCTGCCGATGCCGGTGCCGAAGGTGAGCAGTGCGGTCACGCCGGTGCGCGCGACCGGGTCGCCGAAGCGGATCTCGGCCATGCCGGCCGCGTCCGCGTCGTTCAGCATCGCCACGTCCTCGACGCTGCGGCCGAGCCGCTTGGCGAACAGCGCGTCGGCGTCGGTGGCGATCCACTTGTGGTCGATGTTCGCCGCCGTGTGCGCGACGCCCTTCTTGACCACCGCGGGCAGGGTCACGCCGACCGGGCCATCCCAGCCGGCCATCCGCACGATCTCCGCGACCACGTCGGCCACCGCGTCCGGGGTCGAAGGCTGCGGCGTGTCGATCCGGTGCCGTTCGCCGATGAGCTCTCCCCGCTCCAAATCGACCAGCGCGCCCTTGATCCCGCTGCCGCCGATGTCGATTCCGAAACCTCGGGTCGCCGTCACTGACGTGGTCCCTTCTCGCACGATTCAGAAGTCTGCTTCGGAGACTTTAACCGGATGTGGTGACATGTCGGACGTGGGCGTTCAAGAGTCGTTGCTGAAAAGCGTTGCCGAGCAGGTCGCGGCCGAGGCCGCGGAGCTGGTCCGGGCCGCCTGGGCCGCCATGCGGGCCGGCGGCGAGGTGCGGGTGGACACCAAGTCCGCCGACACCGACGTGGTCACCGCGGTGGACCGCGAGTCCGAGGAACTGGTGCGCGCGCGGCTCGCGCGGCTGCGGCCGGGGGAGCCGGTGCTCGGGGAGGAGGGCGGCGGGTCCGCGGCGGCCGGCGGCGTCACGTGGGTCGTCGACCCGATCGACGGCACGGTCAACTTCCTTTACGGGCTGCCCTCGTTCGCGGTGTCGGTGGCCGCGCAGATCGACGGGGAGTCGGTGGCGGGCGCCGTGATCGAGCCGGTCAGCGGGCGGCGGTGGACGGCCGCCCGGGGCGAGGGCGCGTGGCTCGACGGCCAACGGCTCTCGGCGTCCGCGCCGCAGCGGCTGGACTTGTCGCTCGTCGCCACCGGCTTCGCGTACGACGCCGGGCGCCGGGTGCGCCAGGGACGCCTCGTGGGCGAACTGGTCAGCCGGGTGCGCGACATCCGCCGCAACGGCGCCGCTTCGCTGGAGCTGTGCGCCGTGGGCGCGGGCTGGCTCGACGCGTACGTCGAGCACGGCCTGCACCGCTGGGACTGGGCCGCGGGCGCCCTGGTGGCCTCGGAGGCGGGCGCGACGGTGCTGCTGCCGGGTTCGGCCCCGGACCTCGGCGACGACGTCACGTACGCCGCTTCGCCGACCATCGCCGCTCAGCTGCGCGAGACGCTCGCCGAGTGCGGCGCCGCCTCCGTCTGACTCCGCCCCAATGCCAGATGCTCTGAAGGCCACCATGAGGGCATATAGGTCTCTCATGGTGGCCTTCAGGGCACGATGGTGCGAGGAAAACGTCGCGCGACGGCTCAGCAGGTGACGTCGCGGGCGCTCGCCAGCAGGGTCTGGTCGATCATCGGCCCGCTCGGGCCGGCGGACTGCTCACTGCTGCCGCCGCCCTGGTGCGCCTGGGACCAGCTGGTCAGCTGCTGCAGCACGCGCAGGGCCTCGGCGCGCGGGCGGATGTCGTCGAAGCGGGTGCCGGTGACCAGGTCGACGCTGGCGTCCTTGCGGTTGTCCCGCACCAGCTCCGCGCACGGCACCACCAGGCTGACCGTGCGGGCCGCGGCCGCGCCGTTCTCGCCGTAGCGGATCTGGCCGCGGCACTTCGCGTCGCCCTTGGGGTACGCCGGGTCGTTGCCGGGGTCGCCGATGGCGGTGAAGCCGAGGCCGCGCAGCGCGGTGGTGGCGATGCCGCCCTGGCCGCGCGTGCTGCTGGCGTTGAGCACCTTCAGCGCCACCTTGTCCGGCGGCATCGGGGCGCGGTCGTCGAGCCCGTTGTGCGGGACGGTGGTGTACGTGGTGCCCGCCGGGGGCGTGGGCGCGGGGGTGCAGAGGACGGCCTGGTCGACGTCGCCGCGGCCGACCACGGCGTTCACCCAGACGAAGACCGCGCCGAGCGCGAGCACCCCGATCACGATCAGCGCGGGCAGCGGCCGGTGCTTGCGATAGGGCCGCGGCGCACCACGCTCCCCCGAGCCGTTCCCCGACGCCACCTGCCCCGTCCCTTCCCGAACGCGCGAACCCGTTTCGGCTGCCCGCGGTGCCGGCCCCGTGTCGCCGGCCCCGAAGTGTCATCCAGTGTCACCAGTGCCCCGGGGCGCCTCGCCCGGACCGTGACACGCCTCGATCGGGGGGTGAGGCGCCGGTATCCGCACCGGCAGCTTCGTAGCCGGTGAGCCTAGGCGTAACGCACCGCGCCCGGTGGTGCGGGTCACCCTCGTCGAATCCGCGTCACAGCGCGGGCCGGCGCCGCCGGTCCCGCCCCGGCGATCGCACCACGCGGACCTCCGCGGGAGCAAGCGGACACGGCCGCCGGGTGATCTTCCCGACCGGGGCGCAACCCGAACGGACCATAGGCGTCTCACCTGCGGGTTCCCCCTGTCGGGTGACGAATTCCGGGCAATACGCGACTCGCTGCGGAGCGGCTTGACCGGTGAGCTACCCTTCCCGGGCTCCGGCCGCAGGAAGAGCGCGGGAAAGCTGAGACGGCGGTCACTGCGGAGGCCGGGCACAAACAGGGGCGCTGGAACGTTGACCAGCGGCACGGCGGGTTCGAGGGGCGACACCTGAGGGCTCGTGAGAACACGACAAGCTGATTCGCAGGGGTGAGGGAACATGGCTACCGACTACGACGCTCCGCGCCGCAGCGAAGCCGACGAGCTGGCCGAAGACTCGTTGGAGGAACTGAAGGCCCGGCGCAACGAGAACCAGTCCGGCGTCGTCGACGTCGACGAGGACGCGAACGCCGAGAACTTCGAGCTTCCGGGTGCCGACCTCTCCGGGCTTTCCGGGGAGGACATGACCGTGAAGGTGGTGCCGAAGCAGGCGGACGAGTTCACCTGCTCGGTCTGCTTCCTGGTGCACCACCGGAGCCGGCTCGCCGAGGAGAGCGGTGGGCGGCTGATCTGCCGCGACTGTGCCTGATCCACGCCGGCCTGATCGACGCTGAGCCCGGGCGCACGGGGATTTCGCTCCGGGTCTCAGGGGACCACAGGGTTTTTCAGGGGTGTACACGCAGTCGCCGCGGTTTCGGGGAAGCTCGTGCGCGAGCTGGGTAAAGGGGGCCGGTCTTTCGGGACCGGCCCCCTTCCGCGCGTCCAGGGGCCGCGGGGCGTTCGGACGCAGGGGCGGTTCAGGAACGGGCGCGCAGCAGCTCCGCGACGCGCTCGGGGTGCCGGGTGCTGAACAGCCAGTACGGCGTCGGGTCGTCCGGGTCGGTCAGCTCCACCCGCACGGCCGGGCCCACCCAGCCGCGGTGCAGCACGAACGCGGCCGGGTCGCCGTCGCGCCCCAGCGCGGGCCTCTTGGCCGCGGTCCCGAGCACCTCGACGGTGCCGGCGAAGCGCAGCGGGAGGTGGGCGTCGCCGACCCACAGCTCCGGCTCGTCGCCCCCGGTCACCCGCACGCGCGAGCGGCCCAGCGAGAGCAGCAGCGCGGCCATCACCGGCACGGCGACGGCCAGCGGGATCCACATCGGGATCGACGGGTAGCCCAGATGGATCTCGACGCCGAGCAGGATCGCGCCCAGCATCGGCAGCGGCCAGCCCCACCACGGCACGTAGAGCCGTTCGGAGTGCCTGATGCCGCTCGTCACGGCGGTGTTCACGGTGTCACCCACGCGACAAGGGTAGTCTCGCCGCCCGTGTCCAGCGTTCAGGTACTCCTTTCCCGGCTCGACCCCGGCGTTCCGCTGCCGGCCTACGCGCGCCCCGGCGACGCGGGGGCCGACCTCGTCAGCACCTCCGACATCGTCCTCGGGCCCGGCGAGCGCGGGGTGGTCGGCACCGGCGTGGCGATCGCGCTGCCGCCGGGCTACGCGGGGTTCGTCCACCCGCGCTCGGGGCTCGCCGCGCGGGTCGGCCTGTCGGTGGTGAACACCCCCGGCACGATCGACTGCGGCTACCGCGGTGAGATCCGCGTCTGCCTCATCAACCATGATCTGCGTGAGCCGGTGGTGCTCGCCCGCGGCGACCGGATCGCGCAGCTGGTCGTGCAGCGGGTGGAGCAGGCCGAATTCGTCGAGGTGGCCGAGCTCGGGGAGACCGAGCGCGGCGCCGGCGGCTACGGCTCGACCGGCGGACACGCCACACTGGTGCCGGACGGGCCCGGCACGGGAACGGGCACTGGGGAAGGAACGGAGAGCTAGTGGGGATTTTCGGACGCAAGCGCGGGTCCGGGGCCGAGCCCGAGGGCCGGCCGGCCGAAGGCGTCGAGGACGACGCCGGCGAGCCCGAGGACCAGCTGTCGGACACGGCCGAGGGCCCGTTCGACATCGCCGACGCCGAGGACGACGGCATCCCCCGGATCGACCTCGGCTCGGTGAAGGTGCCGGTGCCGGACGGCTCGCAGGTGCAGGTCGAGATGGACCCCGAGGCCGGGGGCGTGCGCGCGGTGCACGTGGTGACCGAGCAGGGCCAGATCACGGTCAGCGCGTACGCAGCGCCGCGCACCGGCGGGCTCTGGCGCGAGGTCGGCACCGAGCTGGCCGACCAGCTGCGCGCGGACGGCGCGAAGGTCAACATCGGCCGCGGCCAGTGGGGCCTGGAGCTGTCCGCGATCGTCGGCGACGTCGCGTTGCGGTTCGTCGGCGTGGACGGCCCGCGCTGGATGCTGCGCGGGGTCATCGCCGGCCCGCAGTCGCAGTCGGCGCACGCCCCGGAGGTGCTGCGCGCGATCGTCCGCCACACGGTGGTGGACCGCGGCAACTCGCCGATGCCGGTGCGCACGCCGCTCACGATCACGCTGCCGGAGGCCGTCGCCCAGCACATCGCCGAGCAGACCGAACAGCAAGGCTGACCGCCGAACCAAGGCGAGGCGGATGACGCTTTCCCCGCACTCAGTGCGGGGAAAGCGTCATCCGCTGTTATTCAGTGCGCCCGGTCGGGCCGGGGCTGCTCCGTGAGAGCCCGGAGGTAGGCCAGCACGGTGGCGCGGCCGAGCGACTCGCGGTCCGCGCCGAGGGCGGCGAGCGTCGTCTCGCCGAGGGCCGCCCGAGGCAGTGCCGCAGCCCACTCCCGTGCGACTTTCGTCGGGTGTACCGGATCGTCGACGCACGTGCCGACCCCGGCCGGCACGGCCAGCCCGCGCAGCGCGGCGAGCGTCGGCGACGGCCGAGCTGCGGCGACGCGCAGGCTGTCCGCGAGCCCGTCGCCGTGCCGCCGCCAGGCCCGTCCGAGCTCCGCCGCGATCCACGGCGGGCTGCCCGCCTCGGCCTGCGCCAGCGCGGCCTCCACCCCGGAAGCGGCCACGAGGTCCGCTGAGAGCGTCGCGGCCAGCGACGCGGGTGCCTGGCCGGGTTCGCCGCTCCAGGCCGGGAGCGCGGCCAGCAGGCCCCCGCAGCGCCCCGGATTCGCCACCGCCCACTCCGCGGCCAGGTGCGCGCCGAACGAGATGCCGCCGACGAGCAGGGTCCCGTGCCGGTCCGCGAGCCGGTCCAGCACGGCCAGGAAGCCGTCGGCCAGCGCCGCGCCCGGGGGCGGCGGGGGAGCGGTCAGCGGGATGCCCAGGGCGGCCAGCGGGCCGCCGAACACGGACCGGACGAACACCTCGTCGGAGCCGGTTCCGGGCAGCAGGACGGCGGGCGGGTGCCGGATAACGGACGTCACGTTGCGATCTTGGCGCAAACCGGTTCTCCTGGCTGGGACCGCAGCTACGCTGGACACGCACGGGCCGTGGGAAAACTCCGGGCCCCGGAGCACAGGAGCACCACTATGTCCGCCAAAGACGGCGGCTACTTCAGCCGGTTGGTTCGCAAGCTGACCACCGACGTCGAGGACCTCGACGCCGACGATCTGTCCGAGTCGTCCCGGGCAGGCGGGGCGCAGCGGGCGTGTGACTGCCGCTCCGGTGAAGAAGTCACCGTGCTCGGCCGGCTGCGCAGCGTGGAGCTGTGCCCCACGGACGAGGCCGCCACGCTGGAGGCGGAGCTGTTCGACGGAACACAGGGCGTGACGCTAATCTGGCTGGGCCGACGCCGGATCGCCGGCATCGAGCCGGGGCGGACCATCAAGGTCCGTGGCCGGATGGCCGAGCGTGACGGCCAGAAGGTGCTGTACAACCCGTACTACGAACTCCAGAGCCCGGTGAGTTGATCAGCAGTCGTGACTGAACCCGCCCCCCACAACGACAAGCACGTGCCCGAAGGCGGGGACGACGAGGACAAGCCGCAGCCGACCATGCTGGAGCAGATGGGCGGGGTCTCCGGCCTGATCTACTCCTCGCTGCCGGTGATCGTGTTCGTCCTGGTGAACTCGTTCTTCGGCCTGACGGCGGCGATCTGGGGCTCGATCGGCAGCGCGGTGGCCATCACGGTGCTGCGCGTGGTGCGCAAGGAGCCGCTGCAGCCCGCGATCTCCGGCTTCTTCGGCGTGGCGATCGCGGCGTTCATCGCCTTCCGCACCGGCTCGGCGAAGGGGTTCTTCCTCTTCGGCATCTGGGCCAGCCTGGTCTACTGCGGCGTGTTCGTGGTGTCGATCGTGGTGCGCTGGCCGCTCGCGGGCCTGGTCTGGAACGCGCTCAACGGCACCGGCCAGGCCTGGCGCAAGGACAAGCCCTCGCGCTACGGCTACGACATCGCCACGTTGGTCATGGCGCTGATCTTCGCCGCCCGGTTCGTCGTGCAGCGCTGGCTCTACCAGAGCGACTACACGGGCTGGCTGGCGTTCGCGAAGATCGCCATGGGCTACCCGCTCTACGCGCTCGGCCTGCTCGTGGTCGTCTGGGCGGTCCGCCGCTCGGACAAGCGCCTCAAGGCCCTGGCCGAGACGGAGCCGAAACCGGAGACCGACGCCGAGGTGGAAGCGCGGCTGCGCGAGAAGTACGCGAAGACGCCCACTCCCGAGGTCTGAGTTCCCCCCTGGACCTAAGAAACGGCGCCCCGCACGAGTTCGTGCGGGGCGCCGTTTCTTAGGTCAGTAACCCAGCGCTGAGCGGATCTCGGGCTCGACGTCGGAGGTGGCCACGAACAGCAGCTCGTCGCCCGGCTCCAGCGGGTCCTCCGGCTGCGGGACGATCACCCGGTCGCCGCGCAGGATGGTCACCAGGGCGGCGTCGCGGGGCAGGTCCAGCTCGCTCACCGGCTTGCCCGCCAGCGGGGTCTCCTCCGGCAGGGTCAGCTCGACCAGGTTCGCCTGGCTCTGCCGGAACGTCATCAGCCGCACCAGGTCGCCGACGCTGACCGCCTCCTCGACCATCGCCGCGAGCATCCGCGGGGTGGACACGGCGACGTCGACGCCCCAGGCGTCGGTGAAGAGCCATTCGTTGGCCGGGTTGTTCACCCTGGCCACCACGCGCCGCACGGCGAACTCGGTCTTCGCCAGCAGCGACACCACCAGGTTGGCCTTGTCGTCGCCGGTCGCGGCGATCACCACGTCGCACTGCTCGATCCCGGACTCCTCCAGGATCGAGACCTCGCACGCGTCGCCCAGCACCCAGTCGGCCTGCTCGACCGTGGCCGGCTCGAACTGGTCGGCCTCCCGCTCGATCAGCATCACCTGGTGCCGCCCGTCGATCAGCTCCACGGCGATCGAGCGCCCCACGGCCCCCGCACCCGCGATCGCGACCCGCATCAGTTCTCCTCCTCCGGAGCGCGGGCGGCCACGCTCGACACGTCGCTGACGGTGCCGGAGCGCGCCGCGACCCAGACGACGTCGTCGGCCTGCACCATGGTCTTGTTGTCCGGCAGCACGGCGGTGCCGAAGCGCATGATGAACGCGACCCTGGCGCCGGTCGCGTCCTGCAGCCCCCGCACGCTGTGGCCGGCCCAGCCCTCGTTCAGCGGCAGCGGCAGCAGCGCGACGTTGCCGGTCGGGTCGCGCCACGCGGAGGCGACGCCGTCGGGCAGCAGGGTGCGCAGGAACCGGTCGGTGGTCCACGGCACGGTCGCGACCGTCGGGATGCCGAGGCGCTCGTACACCGCGGCGCGCTTGTGGTCGTAGATCCGCGCGACCACGTGCTCGATGCCGAAGTTCTCCCGCGCGACCCGCGCGGAGATGATGTTGGAGTTGTCCCCGCTGGACACCGCCGCGAACGCCCCGGCCCGCTCGATGCCGGCCTCGATCAGCACCTGCCGGTCGAACCCGACACCGACCACCTGCTGGCCGTGGAAGTCGCTGCCGAGCCGGCGGAACGACTGCTGGTTCTTGTCGATCACGGCCACCTCGTGGCCGAGACGCTCCAGCGCCGCGGCCAGGGACACGCCGACCCGGCCGCATCCCATGATCACCACGTGCACGCGCTGCCTCCTCAGGGGGTGGGGATGACCCGTCCGTAGGTACCCTCGACGACCAGCGCCGAACCTACCTTGTGCGGTCCCGGTCAGCTCCACCGTCCTCCCCACCGCCGCCCTCAGCGGAGGAGCTACCGCTCCGCTGTAGATTCGCAGGGTGTCGAAGTTCCCGACCGTGCTGAAGAGGCTGGTCCTCGGGCGTCCGTTCCGAAGTGACCGGCTGGCCCACACGCTGCTGCCCAAGCGCATCGCGCTGCCGATCTTCGCCTCCGACGCGCTCTCGAGCGTGGCGTACGCGCCGGAGGAGATCTTCCTGACCCTGAGCGTGGCCGGGCTGTCCGCCTACGCTTTCGCGCCGTGGATCGGCGTCGCCGTGGCGCTGGTCATGCTGGTGGTGGTCGCGTCCTACCGGCAGAACGTGCACGCCTATCCCAGCGGCGGCGGTGACTACGAGGTCGCCAGCACCAACCTGGGCGGCAAGTTCGGCCTGACCGTGGCGAGCGCGCTGCTGGTGGACTACATCCTCACCGTCGCGGTGTCCACTTCGTCCGGTGTGGCGAACATCGGCTCCGCGGTCCCGTGGGTGGCCGAGCACAAGGTGCTCGCCTCGGTGGTGATCGTGGCCGTGCTGAGCGCGCTGAACCTGCGCGGGGTGCGCGAATCGGGCAAAGCGTTCGCCATTCCCACCTACGGCTTCATCGCCGGCATCATGATCATGGTGGTGTGGGGCCTGATCGAGGCCGCCACCGGCACGGACATGCGCGCCGAGAGCGCCGGGTTCCAGCTGCACTCCGAGGGTAGCTGGACCGGGTTCGCGTTCGTCTTCCTGATCCTGCGGTCGTTCTCCTCCGGCGCCGCGGCGCTGACCGGGGTCGAGGCGATCAGCAACGGCGTGCCCGCGTTCCGCAAGCCGAAGTCCAAGAACGCGGCCAGCACGCTGCTGCTGATGGGCGTGCTCGCGGTGACCATGCTGGTCGGCATCATCACGCTCGCGATCGTCACCAAGGTGAACTTCGCGGAGGACCCGGCCACGCAGCTGTCCGGCGCGCCCGCGGGCTACCAGCAGAAGACGATCGTCGCGCAGATCGCGCACGCGGTGTTCGCCGACTTCCCGCCCGCGTTCTACTACATCTCCTTCTCCACCGGCATCATCCTGCTGCTGGCGGCCAACACGGCGTTCAACGGCTTCCCGGTGCTCGGCTCGATCCTGGCGCAGGACCGCTACCTGCCGCGGCAGCTGCACACCCGCGGCGACCGGCTGGCGTTCTCCAACGGCATCCTGTTCCTGGCGGCGTTCGCGCTGGTGCTGATCATCGCGTTCGACGCGGAGGTCACCCGGCTGATCCAGCTGTACATCGTGGGCGTGTTCGTCTCGTTCACGGTCAGCCAGGCCGGCATGATCCGGCACTGGAACCGGTTGCTGGCCAAGGAGAAGGACCCGGCGGCGCGGCGGCGGATGCGGCGCTCGCAGACGGTGAACGCGGTCGGCCTGACGATGACCGGCGTGGTGCTGGTGATCGTGCTGATCACCAAGTTCCTGCTCGGCGCGTGGATCGCGATCGCCGCGATGGTGGCGATCTTCGTGCTGATGACGGCGATCCGGAAGCACTACGACCGGGTGGCCGAGGAGCTCAAGGAGATGGGCGACGCGCCGACCGTGCTGCCCTCGCGCAACCACGCCATCGTGCTGGTGTCCAAACTGCACCGGCCGACCCTGCGCGCGCTGGCGTACGCCAAGGCGATGCGCCCGGACGTGCTCGAGGCGGTGACGGTGAACGTGGACGACGTGGACACGCGCCGGCTCACCGCCGAGTGGGAGGCGCACAAGTTCAAGGTGCCGCTGAAGGTCGTCGAGTCGCCGTACCGCGAAATCACGAAGCCGGTGCTGGACTACGTGAAGCGCGTGCGCGGCGACAACCCGCGCAACGTGGTCACCGTGTTCATCCCCGAGTACGTGGTGGGGCACTGGTGGGAGCAGGTGCTGCACAACCAGAGCGCGTTGCGGCTCAAGGGAAGGCTGCTGTTCCAGTCCGGCGTCATCGTGGCCAGCGTGCCCTGGCAGCTGGAGTCCTCGGCGAAGGCGGCCGCCCGCGTCCGGCGCGCGCGCCCGGCAGCCGGTGACGTCCGGCGCGGCTTTGATGCCGCAGCGGCCCGCGCCGCCGCCAAACCCGTTCCATCCCCAGTCGAACCACCACCCAAGGAACCTGCTGAATGACGGAGAACTGGCTCGGCCGCACCCTCGAGCTCGAGATCGGGCCGGTGGCGCACGGCGGGCACTGTGTGTCCCGTGTGGACGGACGGGTGGTGTTCGTCCGGCACGGCCTGCCGGGTGAGCGCGTGCGCGCGGAAGTGACCGAGGACAAGGGCGGCGCGTTCTGCCGCGCCGACGCCGTCGAGGTGCTGACCGGGTCTGAACACCGGGTGGAGCCGCCGTGCCCGCTCGCGGCGCCCGGTGGCTGCGGCGGTTGCGATTGGCAGCACGCCGACCCGGCGTACCAGCGTTCGCTGAAGGCCGCCGTCGTTGCCGAGCAGTTGCAACGGCTGGCCGGGATCTCACGCGAGGTGGTCGTCGAGCCGCTCGACGGCGGCCCGCTCGGCTGGCGCAGCCGGGTCCGGCTGGTCGCGGGCCGGGACGGGCGCGCCGGGCTGCGCGCGCACCACAGCCACCGCGTCGTCCCGCTGGACGACTGCCCGATCGCGGTGAAGGGCTCGCTCGACAGCGTGCTGGCCAAGCGCTGGCGCCCGGGCAGCGAGATCGAGGTGACCAGCGACGGCGAGGGCCACCAGCACGTGCGCGAAGTGTCCACTGTGCACGGTCGGAACAAGTCGCGGCAGCTGTCCGGCGGTGAGGCGGTGCACCACGCCGCGGACCGCGACTGGCGGTTCGACGCGCACGGCTTCTGGCAGGTGCACCCGGCCGCGGCGGACACCTTCGCCCAGGTCGTGGCGGAGTGGGCGGAGGCGCCGCGCGGCGGGGTGGCCTGGGACCTGTACGCGGGCGTCGGGTTGTTCGCCTCGGTGCTGGCCGAGCAGGTCGGGCCCGAGGGCCGGGTGCTGGCCGTGGAGTCGGGCCGCCGCGCGGTCACCGACGGCGAGCGGAACCTGGCGGACCTGCCGCAGGTGAGCTGGCGCACGGGCCGCGTCGAGCACCTGGTGGCGGACGCGCCGCGGCCGGTCGACGTGGTCGTACTGGACCCGCCGCGCAAGGGCGCCGGGAAGGCGGTCGTGGACGCGATCGTGGCCGGCTCGCCCGACCGGATCGTCTACGTGGCCTGCGATCCGGCGGCGCTGGCGCGAGACGTGGCGACGTTCGCTTCGCACGGGTACTCGCTTTCGGACCTGCGCGCGTTCGACGCGTTCCCGATGACGCACCACGTGGAGTGCATCGCGCTGCTTCAGTAGCGGTCGCCTTTGCCGATGAAGTCGGCCAAAGCGGCGGCGACGGCGTCGGGCTGCTCGTCCGGGATGAAATGCCCCGCGTCCGGCACCACGATGCCGGTGGTGTCGGCGGCCCAGGGCCGCAGCGACGCGGCCATGTCGGGGATGGAGCCGTGGCGGCCGGAGATCCCGAGAACCGGCAGGGTGAGGTGTTGCCGTGCCAGGGCTTCGTGGTTCTTCCGCGCCGATTCGGCGGCGTGCCGGTAGTAGGCCAGGCAGGCGCGAAGCCCGTCTTCGGCGGCGACGGCCGCGGCGTACGCCTCGATTTCGGTGTCGTCGAAAGTGCTGGGGGAGAGGGATTTCGCCTTCAGGAACCAGCCGACGTACTCGCGCTCACGCCCCGCGAGCAGGATTTCGGGCAGGTCGGGCACGAGGTGGAAGGCGAAATGCCAGGTCTTCCACGCCCGTTCGGGGTCGAGCGGGACGGCGTCGGGCAGCGTGATGCCCGGGATTCCGGCGTCGAGCAGGGCGACGCCGTGCAGCCGGCTCTCGAACTGCACCGCGAGGGAGAAGGCGACCCACGCGCCGACGTCGTGGCCGGCCAGCCAGTAGCGCGAAACTCCCAGCGCTTCCACCGCAGCGTGGACATACGCGGCGACGGTGTGAGTGTCGTAGCTGCCGTGCGGTCGTTCGGAATGGCCCTGGCCGGGCAGGTCGATCGCGAGGACGTGGCACCGGCGGGCCAGCGCGGGCATGACCTGCCGCCAGGCCCACCAGGTCTGCGGGAATCCGGCGAGCAGCACGACGGCCGGACCGTCCGCGCGGCCGCCTTCGACCGCGTGAAGCCGGATTCCGCCCGCTTCGACCCAGCGGTGGGTGAAGCCGGGTAGGTCGCGGACTGGGTTGTCGGTCATGGGCTCCTCCGTCGGGATGCTATCTTGAACTATCTGGTTCAAGATAGACCGGGCGGATCGGCGGGAGGATCGGGGTATGGCGGGCAAGAAGCAGTTCGACGTCGACGCGGCGCTCGAGGCCGCGATGATCCAGTTCTGGCAGGCCGGGTACGCCGAGACCTCGGTGGACGACCTGTCGCGGGCCACCGGGCTCAACCGCAGCTCGCTCTACTCGTCCTTCGGGGACAAGGATTCGCTCTTCCTGAACTGCCTGGACCGCTACGTCACGCGTTATGGGGAGAAGTACGACGCCGCGCTGGCCGGCGCCGATCAGCCGGTTGCCGCCGTGCGGGCGTTTTTCGAGGTCGCCTTGAAACGCATCGCGGACCCCGGCCTGCCCGACGGGTGCCTGGTGGTCCAGTCCGTTCTGGCGACGCCCGTGCTTAGTCCACGCGTGGCCCAGCGTGCGCAGGAAGCGGTGGGCTCCCAGCGCACCCGGCTGCGCACCGCGTTGAAGGCGGGCGGGGTGTCCGACTCGGTGGCGGGGACTTTCTCCGTCCATATCGCGGCGGTGAACCAGTCGCTGGCGGTCATGAGCCGGGCCGGGGCCGGCCCGCAACAGCTGCACGCCATCGTCGACGTGACCCTGGACGCGCTGGCCCGGGCTTAGCGGGCCAGCGCGGCGTCGAGCGGCGCACTGAATGCAGCGGATGACGCGTTCCCTGCACTGAATGCAGGGCACGCGTCATCCGCTGCTCCTTGGTTCGGCGTCGAGCAGGTCTAGGTCTGCGGCAGCGAAGTCACCTTCGGCGAGAACACCAGGCCGAGTTCGCCGAAGAACCGGGTCCACCCGCTGTGGCGGGCGCGGGATTGTCGTCGTCCCCTCGATTCGGGGCAGGCTCATCGGGAAGCCGGGGCCGAGACGCCTTGCGGGGCTGGGGCCTGGTCTCCGTGCTGCGGGCGGCCAGTGATGTGGCCAGGGCGTTCCGGAGCCCGGCCCGCCGTCCGATCCGGTGAGACATGGCCGAAGCTTGCCTACTCGGCCAAGCGTCGTGACGCCGCGCCCGCTGCCAGCCCCGTCGCCGTGAGCACCAGCCCGACGCCGAGCAGGACCCACGTCCCGCTCGCCGGCGCGATCCGCGCGGCGGGTGCCAGGTCGGCCACGCGGGGGAGCGTGAGCACGAGGTACTGCGCGGCGATCCCGATCACCGCGATGCCGGGCAGGCACGCGAAGGCCAGCGGCTCGTCCCGGTGCCGCTGCAACGCCGCCAATGCCAGTCCGAACGCGAGTGCCATCGCCAGCGCACACGCCAGCCGCAACCCGAGCCCCAGATCCGGATCGGCGACCCCCGGCGGGAACCGCTCGGAGAGGTACTGCGCCGACGGCAGCACCAGCCCCGCCCCACCCGCCACCGCCGCGGCGAGGACGACTATCGCCCGCACCGCTTGCAGGCGCTTCACCGCGGGGCTCCGGTCGAGGTGGGTTGTGCGTGCGGTTGCTTCGGCGCGCTGCTGGGGCGAAGCGGTGTGGCTCCGGCTGGCGGGTGTTGCCGCGTCGCCCCGCTACCGGGGTGACGCGGTATTGCTCCGGCTAATGCGGGTTGCGTGGGCAGCCGCTTCGCCGAACTGCCGACGCGAAGCGACGAAGCGCTGGCTGTCATGCACCGCTGATTCGCCCCGCGACCAGGGCGAAGAGTCCCGGCCCCAGGCGGAGCGGGCTGCGTGCACGGCTGCTTCCCCGTGCTGCCGACGCGAAGCAATGCCGTGCCACCGAACCGAAGCACCGCCGTCCAGCCGGACACGTCTGACCGATCCACCACACAACCCCGGCGACGGCCCACCACCGTCCGGCGCTGTCCCACCGACCCATCGCCCACGCGACCTCCCGATGCCCCAGGAGACCCGATCCTACGGGCCCCGCGACCCCCGGCAGCTCGGTTTTCCCGGCGTCAGGAGTGGTCTTCCTTCACCATGTCCGCGCATTTCTCGCCGATTGCCATCGTCGTGATGCAGGGGTTGACCGCGACCAGGAAGGGCATCACCGAGGCGTCCGCGACGCGCAGGCCCTCGACGCCGCGCACGCGCAGCCGTTCGTCCAGGACGGCGGCGCTGTCCGACTCCGGGCCCATCTTCACCGTGCACGCGGGGTGGTAGACGGTGTTGTGGGTCTTGCGCAGGTAGTCGGCGATCTCGTCGTCCGTGGTGACGTCGCGGCCGGGGGACAGCTCCGTGCCCGCCCACTCGTCCATGGCCGGCTGGGCCGCGATCGAGCGGGCCAGCCGGACGCCGTGGGTCATCACGCGCATGTCGTGCTCGTCGCTGAAGTAGCGGGGGTCCACGCGGGGCTTGTCGCGGAAGTCGCGGGTGCGCAGGCGGACCGTGCCGGTCGAGCGGCTGCGCGTGACGTTCGGGGTGAGGCAGAAGCCGTTCTCCGTCGTCGGGTAGCCGTAGCGCAGGGTGTTCAGGTCGAACGGCACCGAGCCGTAGTGGAACATCAGGTCCGGCCGGTCCAGGCCCTCCTCGGTGGTGGTGAAGATGCCGATTTCCCACCACTGCGTGGATTCGGTGACCATCGGCTGCAGCGCGTCCCACTGGACCAGCCCCTCCGGGTGATCCTGCAGGTTCGCCCCGACGCCCGGCGAGTCCACCAGCACGTCCACGCCCACCTCGCGCAGGTGCTCCGCCGGCCCGATGCCGGACAGCATCAGCAGCTTCGGTGAGTCGATCGCGCCGGAGCTGAGGATCACCTCGCGCCGCGCCGTCACCTTCTCGCTGTGGATCAGGTCCGGCGCCTGCAATTCCACGCCCACGCAGCGCCGTCCGGAGAACAGCAGGCGCTTGGCCCGCGCGTCGGTGCGCACCTCGAGATTGGGGCGCCGGCCCAGGATCGGGTGCAGGTACGAGACCGACGCCGAGGAGCGCGTGCCGTCCTCGCGCGCGTTGATCTGGAACCAGTTCGCGCCGTGCGTGACGGTCCGGCCGGAGTTGAACTCCGTGGTCGGGATGCCCTCCTGCGCGCACGCGGCGAGCAGCGCGACGCCCGCGGGGTCGCGCGGCGGCACCGAGCGGATCGTCACCGGGCCCGAGCGGCCGTGGTGCTCGCCCGGCCCGTCGTTGGTCTCGAGGCGTTGGTACAGCGGGAAAACGTCGGCGGCCGACCAGCCCGGCAGGCCCAGCGAGGCCCACTCGTCGAGGTCCTCGGCCGGCGCCCAGAACGCGATGCACGAGTTGTGCGAGGAGCAGCCGCCGAGCACTCGGGCCCGCGCGTGGCGCAGGTAGGAGTTGCCGGACTCCTGCGGCTCCACCAGGTAGTCCCAGTCGTAGCCGGATTCCAGCAGCCCCATCCACTTCGTCAGCTCGAGGATGGCCGGGTCGTCCACATCGGACGGTCCGGCCTCCAGCAGGCAGACGGTGACGTCCGGGTCCTGGGAAAGCCGCGCGGCCACCACTGAGCCCGCCGTGCCACCGCCGACGACCACGTAGTCGAACTCACTCATCGGTTACCTCCTGCGAATGCGAAGACGAAGCCGCGGACGGGACGGCGGCGTGGTCCGCCAGCACGCCGATCTTGTGCCGCTGCACGAACCAGTAGTAGGCGAACCCGCCGGCCGCGAACACGGCGACGAACAGCACCGAGCTCCACCGCAGGTACCAGTGGTACGGCGGGGTCGCGTTGTAGATCTCGGTGCGCGGCCAGGCCAGGTTCACGGTCATCGCGACGCCCCACAGCACCGCGAGCACGTTCACCGGCAGGCCCCAGCGGCCGAGGGAGAAGCGCCCTGACGGCGCGTCCTTGCGCGGCCACTCGCCGCGCAGCCGCTTCACCAGCATCGGGACGGTCACCAGCAGGTACGCCACGTAGATCAGGATGATCGCCAGGCTGGTCACCGCCGAGAAGATCTGCGACGAGTTGATGTTCACCAGCAGCAGCGCCACCGCGATCAGGCCGATCACGATCGCGGGCAGCACCGGGGTGCCGGTCTTCTTGTTGACGTGCGCGAGCTTCGAGCCGCCGGGCAGCGCGTTGTCCCGCGCCATGGCGAACGCGATCCGGATCGCCGCGGTGTGCACGGCGAGCACGCACACGGTGATCGCGATGAACACCACGAACAGGAAGACCCGGCCGATCGCGGGCCCGAGCGCGTCGGTCAGCACGTACTGCAGGCCGACCGTGCCCAGCTCCGGCGCGTGGATGTTGCCCACCGCCATCAGCGCGAACAGGATGATCAGCCCGCCGAGCACGAACGAAGCCACCAGCGCCCGCATGATCGCCTTCGGCGCGTTGCGGTGCGGGTCCACCGACTCCTCGCCGAGCGAGGCCGCCGTGTCGAAGCCGTACATCACGTAGGACGAGGCGATCGCGGCGATCAGGAACGCGCCGAGATAGCCGCCCGCGTGGCCCTCGCCGGTCCCGTTGGTCTCGGTGACCACGCCGGGCCCGCGGACGAAGTGGAACGCCAGGAACACGACCAGCAGCACGGCGAAGAGCAGCTCGATGAACACGCCCGCGCTGTTGATCCGCGCCATCAGCTTCACGCCGAACGCGTTCACCAGCGTGGTGAACACGATCAGCACGGCCGCCAGCAGCACGCCGTTGGCCGCGTCGCTGGTGCCCGAGCCGTCACCGATGAACTGGAAGAACGAGGTGATCTGCGGCAGCGTCCGCTGGTAGGCCAGCGCCGTCGCGGAGATCGAGACGATCGACGCGAGCAGCATCATCCAGCCCGCCAGCCACGCCACGTGCGAGTTGCCGAGCTTCTTCGCCCAGTTGTAGACGGAGCCGGCGACCGGGTAGTGGGCGGCCAGCTCGGCGAAGCTCAGCGCGACCATCAGCTGGCCCGCGAACACCATCGGCCACGACCACCAGTAGGCCGGGCCGCCCTCGGACAGGCCCAGGTAGGACAGCTGGAACACCCCGGTGAGCACCGAGATGTAGCTGATTCCCGCGGCGAAGGTGTGGAAGCTGCCGAGCGTCCGCTTGAGCTGGTTGGTGTAGCCGAATTCGCTGAGCTCGCTGTCACCGGTGTCGGTGCTCACGGCACTGGTCCTTTCGGTGGGTCTCGATCGGACTAGAGCTCGTGAGTGTTCAGGACGGTTCTAACCGGCATGAACACTCACGAGGCCCAGCGCTAGCCGGCGAACCAGTGCTGCGGGCCGGGGCGCAGGTTCTGGTAGATGTGCTTGGCCTCGGTGTACTCGGCCAGCCCGGTCGGCCCCAGCTCGCGGCCGAAGCCGGACTGCTTGTAGCCGCCCCACTCGGCCTGCGGCAGGTACGGGTGGTAGTCGTTGATCCACACCGTGCCGTGGCGCAGCCGGTTCGCCACGCGCTGGGCGCGCGCGGCGTCGCTGGTGAACACGCCGCCGGCCAGGCCGTAGTGGGTGTCGTTGGCGATCCGGATCGCGTCGTCCTCGTCGGTGAACGTCTCCACGGTCAGCACCGGCCCGAAGGACTCCTCGACCACGGCGGTGCTGCCCTGCGCGACGTTGTCCAGAATGGTCGGCAGGTAGTAGAAGCCGTCCTGCAATTCGGGCGCTTCCGGGCGCTTGCCGCCGGTGCGCAGCACGGCGCCCTCGGCGATCGCGGTGGCGACGTAGCGCTCCACCTTCTCGCGGTGCGCGGCGGAGATCAGCGGCCCGGTCTCGGCGTTCTCGTCGAACGGCCCGCCCAGCCGGATCCGCTCGGCCCGGCGCACCAGCTCGCCGACGAACTCGTCGTGCCACTCGCGCTGGACGATCAGCCGGGCGCCGGCCGAGCAGACCTGGCCCGAGTGCAGGAAGACGGCGGTCAGCGCGTAGTCCACGGCGGTCTCGAAGTCCGCGTCGGCGAACACCACGTTCGGGTTCTTGCCGCCCAGCTCGAGGGCGACCTTCTTCACGGTCGCCGCGGCGTTCGCGGCGATCACCTTCCCGGTGGCCAGCCCGCCGGTGAAGGAGACCAAGTCGACGTCCGGGTGCTCGGACAGCGGCGCGCCCGCCTCCGGGCCCGCGCCGAGCACGAGGTTCGCCACGCCGGCGGGCAGCCCGGCCTCGCTGAGCAGCTTCATCAGCATGATCGACGTGTGCGGGGTCAGCTCGCTGGGCTTGAGCACGAACGTGTTGCCCGCGGCCAGCGCCGGCGCGACCTTCCAGATGGTCTGCAGCAGCGGGTAGTTCCACGGGGTGATCAACCCGCAGACGCCGACCGGCTCGTGCACGATCCGGCTGAACGAGTCCGCGCTGCCGGTGTCCACCACGCGCCCGGCGTCGTTGGCCGCGAGCTTGCCGAAGTAGCGCAGGCAGGCGGCGATGTCGGCCATGTCGTACCGGCTCTCCACCAGGCGTTTGCCAGTGTCCAGCGATTCGGCGCGGGCGAACGCCTCGGCGTCGCGGTCGAGCAGGTCGGCCGTGCGCAGGAGCAGGTCGCCACGCGTGGCGGCGGCGGTCGAGGGCCACGGACCGGTGTCGAAGGCGCGGCGCGCGGCGGCGATGGCCGCTTCGGTGTCCGCGCGGCGGACCTCGTCGACCGTGGCGACCAGGGTCCCGTCCGCCGGGCACCGGATCTCGCGGCGGCCGCCCGCTAGCGCGTTCACCCATTCGCCACCGATGTACAAGTCCGCCATGAGGTCCTCTCGCGATTCGTTTCCGGTGTCCGGATTATCGCGGCCACGCGGGGTGACCGCGAGTCGGCCGGGGCCGTCACCGGACCGGTTGTGACGAGGCTCCCGCCCCCGACACGACCGGGTGACCCTGGTCACAAACCGGCCGGACGAGAACCTCGCGACGCCGTCCGCCGACTTCCCGGACGACGGCTGCGGCGGGCCGGGTTTTCCCGGGATCCGTTGGCGCGCAATCCCTTTCTCCGTTGCCGGGCGGTCGGCGGCGGGCTCATCCAAGGAGTGTGGAATGTCCATTCGCAAGGTGACGGCGGTGGTGAGCGTGACCGTGGCGGCACTGGGCCTCGCCGCCCCGGCCGACGCGGCGGCCCCGCCGCGAACCTGGGCCCCGTGCACGCAGCTGGCCGCCTCCTGGCCCAAGGAAGCGGGCACGGCCGCGGAGTGCACGACGGTGACCGTGCCGGTCGACTACAGCCGGCCGGACGGGCGGGCCATCGAGCTGGCGGTGGACCGGATCCCCGCGTCCGACCAGGCCCACCGCCGGGGCGTGCTGGTGCTGAACCCGGGCGGGCCGGGCGGCACCGGGATGTCGATGCCGGAGCTCATCCGGACCAGCCGGCTCAGTGACCTGGCGAAGTACTACGACCTGGTCGGCTTCGACCCGCGCGGCACCGGTTACAGCGGGCAGATCGACTGCCAGGCGCTGGGCGGCGCGCCGGAGCCGGGGCCGGGGGAGTCCGAAAAGGACCAATGGCTCGACCAGGTCCGCTGGCGGGCCACCAAGTACACCGGCTGTGCGGAGAAGGACCCGGAGTTCGCCGCGAGCCTCGGCGCGGTCACGATCGCCCGTGACGTCGACCGGATCCGCGAGGCGCTGGGCGAGCGGAAGATCAACTACTTCGGCGTCTCCTGGGGCACCGCGCTCGGCGCGACCTACCGCAGCCTGTTCGACGAGCACGTGGACAAGATGGCCATCGACTCGGTGCTGCCCCCGGACCTGGACCTCGACCGGTTCGACCAGGTGGAGACCAGGGCGCACGACGAGAACCTGCACCGGTTCGCCGGCTGGATGGCTTCGCGTGACGCCGTGCTCCACCTGGGCAAGACGGCCGATCAGGTGGTGGCCACGGAGCTGGCGATGTTCAGCGAGCTGAAGGCCCACCCGCGGCAGATCGTCCAGAACGGGGTGCCGCTCACGCTGAACGACACCTGGGTGTTCAACCAGGCCGGGTCCACCTCGCCGAGGTGGGGGACCGCGGCCTCGGCGCTGGCCGCCGTGCACGCCGGGAAGGACCCTGCCCCGTCCGCGCAGGCCCAGGCCCAGGAACCGGCCGCGGGAGCGTTCGGCTGGGACGAGAAGCGCCCGTACGCGCTGAACCGGTACGTGCAGCACGCGGTCAACTGCGCCGATTCCACCAGCAGTCGCGATCTGGACCAGGTGTGGAGCGACTACACCGTGACCGATGCGCGCTACCCGCTGTCGGCCGGCGGCCAGCCGGGCTACTCCGGCAGCTGCGTGGACTGGCCGTACAGCGGGAAGTACATCGACTACCGGCCCGGCCACAGCCCCTTGCAGCTGATCGCGCACCGCTACGAATCCGTGACGCCGTACCAGGGCGCGCTGGAAATGCGGCAGCGCATCGGCGGTTCGGTCCTCACGGTGGGCGACGACGTGCACGGCTCGCTGGCGAACCTGCCGTGCGCGAGCAAGCTGGTCCGGTTCTTCGGCACCGGGGTGCCGATCACCGACAGCTGCGACGGCGCGCCGAGCCCGGAGCCCCAGCCCGTTCCGTGACGGGAACCGATCAGCGGGGCCACTCGGAGTGATCGTGAGACGGTCGGGTGGCCCCGTTTCGCACTCGACAGTGGAGTTGCGTGCGCGCCGGGCTTGTGATCCGCGACGCGGGCGGCCGAGGCGAGGTGGCGCCCGTCCGTAGACTGGCTCGAACGCGGCGGAGTGAAGGGAACCAGGCGAGGTGGAGCTGTGACGATGCTGGACTCGGTGCACGGACCGGCCGACCTGAAGCGGCTGAGTGTCGAGGACCTCGACGAGCTGGCCGCCGAAATCAGGGATTTCCTGGTGGACAAGGTGCGGCGCTCCGGCGGCCACCTCGGCCCGAACCTCGGTGTCGTGGAGCTCACGCTCGCGCTGCACCGCGTGTTCGACTCGCCGCGGGACGCGATCGTGTGGGACGTCGGGCACCAGTCCTACGTGCACAAGATCGTGACCGGGCGGCACGGCGAGTTCGACCGGCTGCGCCAGCTCGGCGGCCCGACCGGCTACCCGTCGCGGGCCGAGAGCGAGCACGACCTGGTGGAGAACAGCCACGCGTCCACCGCGCTGTCCTATGTGGACGGCTTGGCGAAGGCCTTCGAGCTGTCCGGCGGCGAGCGGCGGCACGCGGTCGCGGTGGTCGGCGACGGCGCGCTGACCGGCGGCATGTGCTGGGAGGCGCTCAACAACATCGCGGCCAACCGGGAGCGCCCGGTGGTGATCGTGGTCAACGACAACGGCCGGTCCTACTCGCCGACCATCGGCGGGGTCGCCGACCACCTGGCCTCGCTGCGGCTGCAGCCCGGCTACGAGCGGCTGCTCGACGGCGGCCGCGAGATCCTGCGCCACACCCCGGTGGTGGGCAAGCCGATCTACGCCGCGCTGCACGCCGCGAAGGCCGGCCTCAAGGACGCGCTGACCCCGCAGATGATGTTCTCCGACCTGGGCCTGAAGTACCTCGGCCCGGTGGACGGGCACGACCTGGTGGCGCTGGAGAAGGCGTTCCACACCGCCCGCGCGTTCGGCGGCGCGGTGATCGTGCACGTGGTCACCGAGAAGGGCCACGGCTACGCGCCCGCGGTGAACCACCAGGCCGACCAGATGCACCAGACCGACCCGATCGACCCGGAGACCGGCCTGCCGCCGGTGAAGGGCCCGAGCTGGACCGGGGTGTTCGGCGACGAGCTGGCGAAGATCGGCGCCGAGCGCGAGGACGTCGTCGCGATCACCGCGGCGATGCTGCGCTCCACCGGGCTGGAGAAGTTCGCCGAGCGGTTCCCGGACCGCTGGTTCGACGTCGGCATCGCCGAGCAGCACGCGGTCACCTCGGCGGCCGGGCTGGCGATGGGCGGCTACCACCCGGTGGTGGCGGTCTACTCGACCTTCCTCAACCGCGCGTTCGACCAGGTGCTGATGGACGTCGCGCTGCACCGCCAGCCGGTGACGCTGGTGCTGGACCGGGCGGGCATCACCGGGCCGGACGGGCCGAGCCACCACGGCATGTGGGACCTCTCGCTGCTGGGCATGGTGCCCGGCATGCGCGTGGCCGCGCCGCGCGACCCGGGCACCCTGCGCGAGGAGCTGCGCGAGGCGGTGTCCATTGAGGACGGTCCGAGCGCGCTGCGGTTCTCCAAGGGCTCGGTGGGCCCGGACGTGCCGGCCGTCGAGCGGATCGGCACGGTCGACGTGCTGCGCCGCCCGAGCGAGGTGTGCACGCCGGACGTGCTGCTGGTCGCCGTGGGCTCGTTCGCGAAGCTGGGCCTCGAAGCCGCCGACCGCCTGGCGGACCAGGGCATCGGCGTGACCGTGGCCGACCCGCGCTGGGTGGTGCCGGTGCCCGCGGAGCTGGTCGCGCTGGCCGAGCAGCACAAGCTCGTGGTGACGGTGGAGGACAGCGGCCGCCACGGCGGCTTCGGCTCCGCGCTGGCGACCGTCCTGCGCGACGCCGAGTGCGACGTCCCGCTGCGTGATTTGGCGGTGCCGCAGGACTTCCACGAGCACGGCACCCGCAACGAGGTCCTCGACCGGGTCGGCCTGACCGCCCAGGACGTGGCCCGGCGCATCACCGAATGGGCGTCCGGGCGGCTGGGCACCGACGTGGCCCCGGCGGCCGAGAAGCAGCCTCGGGCCTGAAGCGCCCCAATGTGGCGTTGGGTGCGTTGAGCGCACCGAACGCCACATTGGGGGCGCAAACCAGCCAGGGTTGGCGGACGCCAGCCGGGCGCCGCTTTGTGTTGGTGCGTCAGGCTTCCGCAGCCACCGCTGCGGTATCAACGCGAGCCGGACCGAACACCGCACGCGGTTCCGGGAACAGCTTGACCAGCACCGGGTAGGCCACCGCGGCCACGCCCAGGGTCACGACGAGACTGATGTCCACACCGCCCGCGATGCCGTGCAGGGGGCCGGTGATCATCGGGGTGTTCGCGCACAGCAGGCCCAGCGCCGTGGCCGGCAGCCAGGCCGCCATCGCGCGCCAGTTGACGCCGCGGTGGAACCAGTAGCGGCCGCCGGTGCGGCCCTCGTTGAACACCTGCAGGTCGGCCGGGTCGTAATAACCGCGGCGCAGCAGGTAGCCGATCATCATGATCACCATCCACGGCGAGGTGCACAGCACGATCAGCGTGGCGAACGCGTTGATGCTGGAGACCATGTCGAGCACGAAGTTGCCGACGAAGATGAACAGCACGCTCAGCGTCCCGATCAGCAGCGTCGCCTGCACCCGGGACAGGCGCGGGAAGATCGAGCTGAAGTCCAAACCGGTGCCGTACAACGAGGTCGTGCCCGTGGACAGCCCGCCGACCAGCGCGACGACGATCAGCGGGATCGCGTACCAGAGCGGGGAGACCGCGGTCAGCCCGGTGACGTAGTCGGCCGGGTCGGCGACCAGCGTCGCCGTCGCGATGCCGAAGCCGAACGGCAGCAGCGTCGCCAGTTGCGCGAGGAACGGCGCGGCCAGCAGGGAACGGCGGCGGTAGCGGTCCGGGATGTAGCGCGACCAGTCGCCGAGGAAGGCGCCGAACGAGATCGGGTTGGCCATCACGGTCAGCACGGCCAGGATCCAGGTGGGCCAGAACGTGCCCAGCGCGTACGCCCCGGTGCCGGCGAAACCCGGGTCGAACGAGCCGCCGTAGGCGAAGATCCCGAGCAGCATGATCGCCGTGCCGAGCACCACGGCGACGCGGTTGACCAGCAGCATGAACCGGTAGCCGTAGATGCAGACCACCAGCGTGGCGACGGCGATCAGCCCGTACGCCACCGCGCGCAGCGCCGCCCCGCCGTCAAAGCCGAAAAGTCGTTGCGCCGCACCGGCGACGGCGTCGCCGCTGACCCACACGGAGATCGCGAAGAAGGTGATCGCGGTCAGCAGCGAGAGGAACGAGCCGACGCACCGGCCGACCACGCCGAAGTGCGCGCCGGACGAAACCGCGTTGTTGGTCCGGGTCACCGGGCCGAACAACGCCATCGGCGCCAGTACCAGGCCGCCGAGCACCACGCCCACCGCGGTTGCCGCCAGCGCGGCCCAGAAGCCCAGGCCGTACGCGATCGGCAGCGTGCCGAGGATGATCGTGGCGAAGGTGTTCGCGCCGCCGAACGCCAGCCGGAACAGGTCGCGCGGGCGCGAAGTCTGCTCCGCCGGCGGGATCGGCGCGATGCCGTGCTGCTCGACCTCGGTGATCTTGTCGCTCATCGGCCCCTCACTCGAAGCGGGTCATCACATGCTTGACGCGGGTGTACTCGGCGAACGCGTAGGCCGAGAGGTCCTTGCCGTGGCCGGAATGGCCGAAGCCGCCGTGCGGCATCTCCGCCACCAGCGGCCCGTGGGTGTTCACCCAGACACAGCCGAAGTCCAGGTCCCGCGAAAGCCGGGCGGCGCGGCCGAGGTCGTGCGTCCAGACCGAGGAGGCCAGCCCGTACGGCACGCCGTTCGCCAGCTCCACCGCGTGCTCCTCGTCGGTGAACGGCTGGACGGTGACCACCGGCGCGAAGACCTCTTCCTGCACGATCTCGTCGTCCTGGCGCAGCCCGGAGACCACCGTCGGCGCGAAGTGGAAGCCGGGGCCGGGCGCGGTGCCGCCGGTCTCGACCCGCGCATGGGCGGGCAGCCGGTCGACCAGGCCGAGCACCCGGTCGAGCTGCGCGCGGCTGTTCAGCGGGCCGTAGTCCACGCCGGGGCGGGCCGCCGCGGCCGCTTTGACCAGCTCGGTGACGAACTCGTCGTGCACGCTCTCGTGCACCAGCACCCGGCTGCCCGCGGTGCAGTCCTGACCGGCGTTGTAGGACGCGGCGCCGAAGACGTCCGCCGCGGTCGAGGCCAGGTCGACGTCGCCGAACACCAGCAGGGGAGCGTTGCCGCCGAGTTCCAGGTGCGTGCGCTTGAGGTCGGCCGCCGCGACGGTCGCCACGTCGATCCCGGCCCGCGTCGAACCGGTGATGGAGACCAGCTCGGTGAGCGGGTGCGCCACGAGCGCGCGGCCGGTTTCCCGGTCGCCGCACAGCACGTTGAACACGCCCGCGGGCAGGAATTCCGCGGCCACCTGAGCGAGCAGCACAGCCGTGGACGGCGTGGTCTCGGCGGGCTTGAGCACCACGGTGTTCCCGGCGGCCAGCGCCGGCGCGATCTTCCAGACGCCCATCATCAGCGGGTAGTTCCACGGCGCGATCTGCGCGCACACGCCGACCGGCTCGCGGCGGATCACCGAGGTGTGGCCAGGCGTGTACTCACCGGCCGCGGTGCCCTCCAGCTGACGCGCGGCGCCTGCGAAGAACCGCAGCGCGCTCACGCACTCCGGGATCTCCTCGTCCAGCACGACGGCGCGGATCTTGCCGGTCTCGCGGACTTCCGCGTCCGCGAATTCTTCGGCGCGGGCCTCCACCGCGTCGGCGATCTTCAGCAGCGCGTGCTGCCGCTGCGCCGGGGTGCTCCGGCGCCAGGTCTTGAACGCGCGGGCCGCGGCCGTCATCGCCGCGTCCACTTCGGACTGACCGGAGCAGACGCTGGTGCCGAAGACCGTGCCGGTGGCCGGATCGGTCAGCTCCAGGGATCCTTCGGCCGGGGCCGAAGCGCCGTCGACGAAGTTGAGGACGTGGGTCACCGCTGCTCCAGGTGGGTCGGGGCGAACATCTTCAGCACGGCCGGCAGCACGACCACGGACGGGCCCGGGGTCCGCAGCGCCGCCGCCAGGTCCGCGCCGACGGTGTCCAATGAGGACAGCTGTGCGGGCACGCCGAAGGACTCCGCCAGCGCGACGAAGTCCGGCCGCGGCAGCTCGGTCGCGGTGGTCCGGCCGAACGTGTCGGTCAGGTACTCGCGGAGGATGCCGTAACCGCCGTCGTCGACCACGAGCCAGGTGACGTCGAGGCCGTGCTGCACGGCGGTGGCCAGCTCGGCGAGGCCGTACATCGCGCCGCCGTCGCCGGAGACGCCCAGCGCGGGGATCCCGGTCGCGGCGGCGCCGAGCGCGCCCGGCAGGCCGTAACCCAGGCCGCCGGCGCCCTGCGCGGTGTGGATCGGCGCGCCGTCCGGATTCCACACCGACCACGCCCAGTACGCGGCGATCGTCATGTCCCAGAACGTCTGCGTGCCGGGCGGCAGCGCGGCGCGGATGTCGTCCACCAGCTTGCGCTCGGCCGTCAGCGGTTGGCTGTCCAAACGCGACTCGACGCGGGCCAGCAACTCCTTGACCGCGGCCTCGGCCCGGCCGTCGGAACGCCGCATCGGCACCTGCTCCAGCAGCGCTTGCAGGGTGAGCCGGACGTCGGCGTGCAGGCCGAGCGCGGGGTAGTTCGACTCCAGCTTGCCCAGGTCGGCCTCGACCTGGACCAGCCGTCCGCGCGGGGCGAACTCGCGGTAGTTGCTGGACAGCTCGCCGAGGCCGGAGCCCAGCACCAGCAGTACGTCAGCGTCGGCGAGGAACTCCGTGGTGTGCCAGTCCTCCAGCCAGGATCGGCCGGAAAGCTCGTGGTCCCAAGGGAAAACGCCCTTGCCGCCGAACGTCGACACCACCGGCGCGCGCAACGCTTCCGCGAGCGCCTTCAGCTCGGCGTGCGCGCCGGAGCGCAGCGCGCCACCGCCGGCGAGGATCACCGGGTTCTCCGCCCCGGCAAGCAGCTTCGCCGCCTCGTCCACCAGCTCCGGCAACGGCTCCAGCGGCGCCTGCGCGGCGGTCACGGACGTCAGCGGAGGCAGCGAAACCGGCTGCAGCAACACGTCCTGCGGGATCTCCACCCACACCGGCCCGTACGGCGCGGTCGCGGCCGACGCCCAAGCCTCGCGCAGCGCCGTCGGGATCTGGCTCGCCGCGCGGACCACGTGCACGGACTTCACCACGTCGCGGAAGCTCGCCTGCTGGTCGGGCAGCTCGTGCAGGTAGCCGTGCCGACCGCCGCCGAGCCCGGCGACCGGGATCTGGCTGGAGATCCCCAGCACCGGCACGGACGCCGCGCGCGATTCCTGTAGCGAGGCCAAAGTGAGCAGCGCGCCCGGGCCGGTGGAGACGACCATCGGCGTCACCGGCACCGGGCCGTCCGGGTCGGCCGCGAGCCGCGCGCGGGCGTGCCCGTCCGCGGCGAAGGCCAGGTTGTTCTCCACGCGCGAGCTGACCACCCGCACGTCGTCCGCGCGCCGCAGCGCCTCGAACAGGCCCAGTGCGTGCTGCCCGGGCAGGCCGAACACCGTGTCCGCGCCGAGCGCGCGCAGCGTCTCGACGACGACGTCACCACCGATGCGGGTCATTCGCCCTTCCTCAACGCCAGCAGGCTGACCAGGTCGTAGGCCACGTGCGAGGCCGCGACGGCGGTGATGTCGGCGTGGTCGTAGGCCGGGGCCAGCTCGACCACGTCGGCGCCGATCAGGTTCGCGTCGCGCAGCCCGCGCAGGATCTCCAGCAGCTCACGGCTGGTCAGGCCGCCCGCCTCGGGCGTGCCGGTGCCGGGCGCGTGCGCGGGGTCGAGCACGTCGATGTCCACCGAGACGTACAGTGGCCGGTCGCCGATCCGCTGGCGCAGCGCGTCGACCGTCTCGTCGACGCCGCGGCGCATCACGTCGCCGGAGGTGACGATGCCGAAGCCGAGCCGGCGGTCCTCTTCGAGGTCGCGCTTGCCGTACAGCGGCCCGCGCGTGCCGACGTGCGACAGCGCGCTCGTGTCGAGGATGCCTTCCTCGGCGGCGCGGCGGAACGGCGTCCCGTGCGTGTAGGGCTCGCCGAAGTAGGTGTCCCAGGTGTCGAGGTGCGCGTCGAAGTGAAGCAGCGCAACGGGTCCGTGCTTCTTCGCGGCCGCGCGCAGCAGCGGCAGGGCGATCGTGTGGTCGCCGCCGACGGTCACCAGCCGGGTGCCGTTCGCCGTCAGCGCCTCGGCTTCCTGCTGCAGCGTCTCGATCGCCTCACCGACGTGGAACGGGTTCACGGCGATGTCGCCCGCGTCAACCACCTGCTTCTCGGCAAAGGGGGACACGTCGAGCGCCGGGTGGTACGGCCGGAGCAGCCGGCTGGCCTCGCGCACGGCCGCCGGGCCGAAGCGGGCGCCCGGCCGGTACGAAACCCCGGAGTCGAACGGCACGCCGACCACGGCGACGTCGGCGTGCTCCACCTCGTCGATCCGCGGCAGCCTCGCGAAGGTGGCGAAACCGGCGAAGCGGGGGACCCGCGACGAGTCGAGCGGTCCGATCGGGGGCTGGTCAGTCACTGCGGTGTACTCCTGATTCTGGTGATTCCTGGTGCCGGGGTGGGGTTCAGGCTTCGACGGCCGTGGCGGTGGCCTCGGCTGCCTTCTCCTCTTCGGCGGCCGCGGAGCCGTTCAGGCGCCGCGTCCAGACCGACAGGATGCTTTCGGGGGTGCGCGGGGTCGCGAGGCTGACGCCGACGTAGACGACCAGGCTCGCGCCGAGGCCCCAGTAGATCGGGCTGTTGGCGGCGACCCCGTCGATGATCATGAACGCGACCACGGAGACGGTCCCGGCGACCATCGAGGCGTACGCGCCCTGGCGGGTGCCGCGCCGCCAGAACAGCGCGCCGAGGATCGCCACCAGCAGGCCGCCGACGAGGATGTCGTAGGCGATGGTCAGGGCGTTCACCACGTCGTCCACCATCATCGCGATGCCGATCGCGAGGATGCCGAGCACCAGCGTGGTGATCCGGTTGCGCAGCACCTCGCCCGCCTTCAGCCCGACCTTGCGGAACAGGTCGGACGTCGTGGTGGTGGCGCAGGCGATCAGCGCGCCGCTGGAGGTGGACATCAGCGCGGACAGCGCGGCGGCCAGCACCAGCCCGCGCACGCCGGTGGGCAGCAGCCGCTCGGCGATGGTGGCGAAGGCGTCCTGCGCGCTCCCGATGTCCGGGTACAGCACCTTCGCCGCGGTGCCGATGAGCGCGCCGGCCACGCCGTAGACCAGGCAGTAGACGCCCGAGATGATGCCGCCGCCGGTGGCCACCTTCGGCGTGCGCGCGGTGAACACGCGCTGCCAGATGTCCTGGCCGATGAGCAGGCCGAAGGTGTAGATCAGGAAGTAGGTGAAGATCGTCTGCCCGCCGATGGCGGTGAACTCGAAGTAGGTCGCGTCGAGCTTGGCCGCCATGCCGTCGAAGCCGCCCGCGGAGGTGATCGCGATCGGCAGCAGCACGAACAGGATGCCGATCGTCTTGATCACGAACTGCGCGATGTCGGTGAGCGTGATGGACCACATGCCGCCGAGCACCGAGTAGAGCACCACGATCGAGCCGCCGATGGCGATGCCCGCCCAGCTCGGGATCGAGAACAGCACCTTGAAGATCGAGGCGAACGCCAGCGTCGAGGTGACCGTGAGCATCAGCGTGTAGCCCCACATGACCACCCCCGACACGGCGCTGGTGCGGCCGCCGTAACGCAGGTCGAGCATCTCGCCGACGGTGTACACGCGCAGCTTCACCAGCCGCCGCGCGAACACCGCGTGCAGCACCAGGATGCCGGCGCCGATGGCGATCACCAGCCACGCGCCGGAGATGCCGTAGGTGTAGCCGAGCTTCACGCCGCCGACGGTGGACGCGCCGCCCAGCACCACGGCCGACATCGTGCCGGAGTACATGAACCAGCCCAGCCGCCGTCCCGCCACCAGGTAGTCGGACTTGGTCTTCGCCAGCCGGAGCCCGATCCAGCCGACGCCGATCATGCCCGCGATGTACAGCGCGATCACCGCGTAGTCGCCGCCCACGGTGTCCTCCTCGTCTTCGGCCGGTGTTCCGGTCACCGTAGGTTCGCCCGGCACCGCTGCGGCATGGGACGATCTGTCCAGGAATCTTCGAAGGCCAGGATGAAATGACCCGTAACCTCGATCTGTCGACCGCTGAGGTGAATGTCCCGTTACGGGCCGTTGTCGGCAACCCGGAGCTGGGACTCGACGTGATCCCCGAGACGCTGCGGCCGGGCGCGCTCGACGAGCCGGTGCGGTGGGCGCACGTCAGCGAGCTGGACGACCCCGCGCCGTACCTGCTCGGCGCCGAGCTGGTGCTCACCGCGGGGGTGAACCTGCCGCGCGAGCCGCCGCAGGCCGAGCGGTACGTCCGCCGGCTGCGCGACGCGGGCGTGACGGCGCTCGGTTTCGGCTTGACCCCAACGATGTACGAGACTTTGCCGGAGCCGTTGCGCGCGGCGTGCGCTCGGCACGGGCTGCCGCTGCTGGTGGTCCCGCCGCGGACGCCGTTCCTCGCGATCAGCCGCGCGGTGGCCGTCGCGCTCGCCGAAGCGGGCCAGCGCGAGCGGCGGCGGGTGGCGGTCGCGCGTGAGGCGCTGACACGCGCGGCGGGCAGCGGCCTCGGCGAGCTGGTGACGGCGCTGGGCGAACGGCTGCACGGCTGGGCGGCGCTGATCGGCGCGGCCGACGCACTGGTCGCCGGGCACAACGCGCCCCAGCCGTTGCCGCCGGAGGTCCGCGAGCTGCTCGAGACCGTGCGCGCGGGCAGCGGCATCCGCAGCGCGACCACGGAGCTGCCGGACGGCACGTACGTCGTCGCGCAGCCGGTGTACCCGCAGGCCACCGCCGCGAACCTGCTGGTGCTGGGCCGTCGGCAGCGGTTCGACGGCGGCGATCGCGCGATCCTCGCCGTCGGCGCCGCGCTGCTCGGGCTGGTCGGCCGGGCCGGCTCGGACGCCGCGGAGCTGGGCGCGGCGGCCACCGGCCTGCTGCTCGGCCAGGGCGGCGCGGACACGCTGGCGAAGCTGGTGGGCGGCGCGGAATACCGGCTCATCGCGGGCGTGGCGTACCGGCGCGGACCGGACGAGCCGGCCCGGCGGCACGACTGGCTGCGCGCCCGGCTGGACACCCCGCTGGTGCAGGTGCGGCCGGGCCCGCGGTTCCTCGCGATCGCCGGCACGGAGCCCGCGGACCTCGGCGGGCTGCGCGAGCACGGCTGGCTCGCCGTCGCCGGGTCGCCCGTCACCGAAGCCTCGTTGCTGCCCGGCGCTGTCGCGGAGGCCGAGCTGCTGCTGGCCCGGGCGCGGGCGCTGGAACGCCCGGTGGTGGCGGACGCGCCGGACTTCGACGCGCTCGTCGCCCCGGACGCGGCGGGCGCGTTCGCCGCGCGAATGCTGGCCCCGCTGCACGAACTGGACCGCGCGCACGACCGCCAGCTGGTCCCGACCCTGCGCGCCTGGCTCGCCCACCACGGCGGCTGGGACCGCACCGCGGCCGAGCTCGGTGTGCACCGCAACAGCGTCCGGCACCGGATCGGGCAGGCCGAGCGGGTGCTGGGCGCCGACCTCGCCGACCCGGAAACCCGGATGCGGCTGTGGTTCGCGCTGCGCTGGAGCTGAGTGTCCATTCAGGTCTCTCAGGCGCTCTCAGGAAACTGTGGGATTGTGGTGTCGTGCGTGTTCTGGTAGTCGAAGACGAAGAGCCCTTGGCCGATGCGATCGCCCGCGGGCTGCGCCGTGAGGGCATGGCGGTGGACGTCGCGCTGACCGGCGACGACGGGCACGAGAAGTCGTCCGTCACGCGGTACGACGTGGTGCTGCTCGACCGCGACCTGCCCGGGATGTCCGGCGACGAGCTGTGCCGCGAGATCGTCGCGTCCGGCGAGCTGACGCGGGTGCTCATGCTCACCGCGAGCAGCTCCGTCTCGGACCGGGTGGACGGGCTGTCCCTCGGCGCCGACGACTATCTCGCGAAGCCCTTCGCGTTCCCCGAGCTGGTGGCGCGGGTGCGCGCGCTCGGCCGCCGCGCGACCCCGGCGGCCCCGCCGCTGCTGACCGCGGCCGACGTCGAGCTGGACCCGGCCAAGCGCACCGTGCGCCGCGCCGCCGGGCCGGTCGAGCTGACCCGCAAGGAGTTCGGCGTGCTCGAGGTGCTGCTGTCCGCGGCGGGCTCGGTGGTCAGCAGTGAAGAGCTGCTGGAGCGGGTGTGGGACGAGAACGCCGACCCGTTCACCACCACCGTGCGGGTCACCGTGATGACCCTGCGCAAGAAGCTGGGCGAGCCGGGCATCATCGAGACCGTGGTCGGCTCGGGGTACCGCGTGCCGGATCCGGCGGCCGGCGCCGAGTGAACCTGCCCGGCACGCGCAGCCTGCGGGCCCGGGTCACGATCCTGGCGACCGTGCTGGTGGCCGCGGCGGGCCTGCTGCTGCTGTGGCTCGCGTGGTCGCTCGTGGGCGACGCGGTGGACGCCGTGCCGCACATGCCGCCCGGCACGATCGTGCGCGTGGACGGCGTCGACGTCGACGCGTCCACCCTCGCCCAGCACCTGCGCACCCACGCGGTGAACCGGGTGCTGCTGTTCGGCTCGCTGGCGTTCTGCTTCGTGGTGGCCGCGGCCGCGATCCTGGCCTGGACGTTCACCTCGCGTGTGCTGGCGCCGCTGCGCGAGATCACCGGCACCGCGCGGCGGCTGTCGGTGGAGTCGATGGGGGAGCGGATCGGCGAGATCCGCTCGCGCGACGAGCTGGCCGAGCTGGCCGGCACCTTCGACGACATGCTCGACCGGCTGCAGGCGGCGTTCGACGCGCAGCGCCACTTCGTCGCGAACGCCAGCCACGAGCTGCGCACCCCGCTTTCGGTCATCCGCACAGAATTGGACGTGACGCTGTCCGACGAGCAGGCCGACGAGGCCGAGCTGCGCCGCATGGGCGGGGTGGTCCGCGACGCGACCGAGCGCGCCGGGCAGCTGGTGAACTCGTTGCTGCTGCTGGCCCGGACCGACGGCGCGGGCCTCGCTGTGCGCGAGCAGGTGGACCTCGCCGTGCTCGTCGAACGGGCCTGGGCCGCGGTGCGCTCGGAGGCCGCGGCGCGCAATCTGCGCGCGGACTTCAGCGTCGCCGGCGCCCCCGCGTACGGCGATCCCGCCCTGCTGGAGCGGATCGCGGGCAACCTGGTGGAGAACGCCGTGCGCCACAACGTCGACGGCGGCTGGCTCGAGATCGTGACCCAGCCGGGCCCGCAGTGGTCGCTGCTGCGCGTGCGCTCCTCGGGCGGCCTGCTGGACCCGGGCGCGGTGCCGGAGCTGTTCGAGCCGTTCCGCCGCGCCGGCGTCGCCCGCACCGCGCGCACGGGCGCGGGCCTCGGCCTTTCGATCGTCCGCGCGGCAGTCCAGGCCCACGGCGGCACGGTCGTCGCCGAACCGGTGGTGGGCGGCGGCCTGACGGTGGTGGTCCACCTGCCGGTGGGACCGGGTGTAGCACAACTGTAGCGCTCAACCAAAGAAAGCGCTACAGTAGAGCCATGGAAGCCACCATCGGCCAGCGCGAGCTGAGGAATGACAACGCGGAGATCATGCGCCGGGTCGAAGCCGGCGAGAGCTTCACCGTGACCCGCAACGGAAAGCCGGTCGCCGACCTGATTCCGCACGTCGGCACGGTCGACCGGGGTCGCACGCTGCACGAGGTCCAGGTGAGCTTCGGCCGGCTGTCCCCGATGGACAGTGCCGAATGGCGCCGTGAGCGCGAGGAGGCCGACGAGGTCTTCGGCGAGGACGACCCGCTGGCCACCGAGGCTCGCCCGTGACCACCGGTCCGTGGCCGGCCTCCGTGCCGCGGGTGCTGCTCGACACCTGCGCGGTGATCGACCTCGAACGGCTCGACCTGGGCGCGTACGCCGACGCCCGGCCGGCCGTGAGCGCGGTGACGATCGCCGAACTGGGCTACGGGATGGACGTCGACGACCCGATCCGCCGCCTGGACCGGACCGAGCGGTTCTACGCCGTGCTCGACCACTTCGAGGTGCTGGCGTTCGACACCGCCGCGGCCAAGGTCTACGCCACGATGGCGGCGCTGGTGCGCCGCCACGGCCGCAACCCCCGCCCCCGCCGGATGGACCTGCAGATCGCCGCGACCGCGGCCGCGCACCGGCTGCCCCTGCTGACCCGCAACGGCAAGGACTTCGCCGGGCTGGAGCGGCTGCTCCGGGTCGTCGACCTCTGAACCCTCCACTGTGGACCGCTCATTGGCGGGCGACTACTGACGAAATCCGTCGAGGCCTCCTTACCCGCGTCCAACGCGGGTAAGGAGGCCTTCGCGGACCAACGAAACGATCAGGCCGTCGGCACCGAAGCGACGCCCGGCGCGAGGAACGGCTTGCCGTTCACCCGCTCCGAGACGCCCGAGCGGTCCAGGTACGGCGTGATGCCGCCGTTCCAGAACGGCCAGCCCGCGCCCAGGATCAGGCACAGGTCGATGTCCTGGGCCTCCGCGACCACACCCTCGTCGAGCATGATGCGGATCTCCTCGGCGATCGCCGCGAGCGCGCGCTCGCGCACCTGCTCGGCGGTGGACGGCGAGTCGCCGCGCGTCCACAGCTCGGCGACCTCGGGGTCGAGCGACTGGTTCCCGGCGGAGTCCCAGGTCCAGACGCCCTTCTTGCCCGCCTGCACGAACTTGGCCAGGTTCTCGCTCACGGTGAAGCGGTCCGGGAACGAGCCGTGCAGCGTCTCGCCCACGTGCAGGGCGATCGCCGGGCCGACGAGCTGCATCAGCGTCAGCGGCGTCATCGGCAGGCCGAGCGGCTCCAGCGCGACGTCGGCGACCTCGAACGGCGTGCCCTCGTCGACGGCCACCAGCACCTCGCCGAGGAAGCGCAGCAGCAGCCGGTTGACCACGAACGCGGTGGCGTCCTTGACCAGCACGCTGGACTTCTTCAGCTGCTTGCCGACCGAGAACGCGGTCGCCAGCGCCGCGTCGTCGGTCTGCTCGCCGCGCACGATCTCCAGCAGCGGCAGCACGGCGACCGGGTTGAAGAAGTGGAAGCCGACGACCCGCTCCGGGTGCTCCAGCTTCGCCGCCATCGCGCTGATCGACAGCGAGGAGGTGTTCGTCGCCAGGATCGCCTCGGGCGAGACGTGCTGCTCCAGCTCGGCGAACACCTGCTGCTTCACGCCCAGCTCTTCGAACACCGCCTCGATCACGAAGTCCGCGTCGGCGAACGCGGCCTTGTCCAGCGAGCCGGAGACGAGCGCCTTGAGCCGGTTCGCGCCGTCCGGAGAGAGACGCTTCTTCGCGAGCAGCTTGTCGATCTCGTCGTGGACGTAGCCGACGCCCTTGTCCACGCGCGCCTGGTCGACGTCGGTGAGCACCACCGGCACCTTGAGGCGGCGCACGAACAGCAGCGCGAGCTGGCTGGCCATCAGGCCGGCGCCGACGATGCCGACCTTGTTCACCTTGCGCGCCAACGACTTGTCCGGCGCGCCGGCCGGCCGCTTCGCGCGCTTGTTGACCAGGTTGAACGAGTACAGCCCGGCGCGCAGCTCGTCGGACATGAGCAGCTCGGCGAGCCCGTCGGTCTCCGCCGCGTACCCGCGGTCGAGATCGTTGGCGCGGGCCAGCTCCAGCAGCTCGACGGCCTTGGTCGCGCCCGGCGAGGCGCCGTGCGTGCGACCATCCACAATGGACTTCGCCCGAGCGATCGCGTTGTCCCACTCCGCGCCGCGGTCGATCTCGCGCCGCGCTGGGGTGACCTCGCCGCGCACGACCTTCGCCAGCCACAGCAGAGACTGCTCCAGGTAGTCGGCCGAGCCGAACACCTCGTCGACGATGCCGAGCTCGGCCGCCTTCTTGACGTTGAGCATCTTGTTCTGCGCCAGCGCGTTCTCGATGACCACGGTGACGGCGGCGTCCGGCCCGATCAGGTTCGGCAGCAGCTGCGTGCCGCCCCAGCCCGGGAACAGGCCGAGGAAGACCTCCGGGAACGCGATCGCGGCGGTGTTCTCCGACAGCGTCCGGTAGTGGCAGGACAGCGCGAGCTCGAGCCCGCCGCCCATCACCGCGCCGTTGACGAAGCCGAACGTCGGGATCTTCGACTCGGTCAGCCGGCGGAACACGTCGTGGCCGGTCTGCGCGATCTCGCGCGCCAGCTTCGGGTCCGCCACGGCCTCGACCCCGGACAGGTCGGCGCCGACGGCGAAGATGAACGGCTTGCCGGTGACCGCGATCGCGGCCGGCTCGGCGGCGAACGCCTGGTCCAGGGCCGCGTTCAGCGACACCAGGCCCTGCGGCCCGAAGGTGTTGGGCCGGGTGTGGTCGTGGCCGTTGTCCAGGGTGATCAGCGCGACCGGCTTCGCCAGCCCGGGCACCTTCACCAGGTTCGTGACGGCGGTGGTGACGACCTCGTCCGGGAACGCGGCCTTCGCCTCTTCAGCGGTGAACGTCATTACTTCGCCCCCTCGAACGCCGGGTTCTCCCAGATCACGGTGCCGCCCATGCCGATGCCGATGCACATCGTGGTCATGCCGTAGCGGACGTCGGGCCGCTCGGCGAACTGGCGCGCCAGCTGCGTCATCAGCCGGACGCCGGACGAGGCCAGCGGGTGGCCGCAGGCGATCGCGCCGCCCCACTGGTTCACCCGCGGGTCGTCGTCGGCGATGCCGAAGTGGTCGAGGAAGGCGAGCACCTGCACCGCGAACGCCTCGTTGATCTCGAACAGGCCGATGTCGTCGATCGACAGGCCGGTGCGCTTGAACAGCTTCTCGGTGGCCGGCACCGGGCCGATGCCCATGACCTCCGGCTCGACGCCGGCGAAGGAGTAGCCGACCAGCCGCATCGCGACGGGCAGGCCCAGCTCGCGGGCGGTCTCCTCGTCGGCCAGCAGCGACGCGGTGGCGCCGTCGTTCAGGCCCGCGGCGTTGCCCGCGGTGACCCGGCCGTGCGGGCGGAACGGCGTCTTCAGCTTCGCCAGCTGCTCGACGGTCGTGCCCGGGCGCGGCGGCTCGTCCTCGGTCGCCAGGCCCCAGCCGAGTTCTTTCGAACGGGTCGCGACGGGCACCAGCTCCGGGCCGATCTTGCCGGTCTTCACGGCCTCGGCGTACCGCTCCTGGCTGCGCGCGGCGTACGCGTCGGTGCGCTCCTTGGTGATCTCCGGGAACCGGTCGTGCAGGTTCTCCGCGGTCTGGCCCATCACCAGCGCGGTCGGGTCGACCAGCTTGTCGGCGATGATGCGCGGGTTGGGGTCCACGCCCTCGCCCATCGGGTGCCGGCCCATGTGCTCCACGCCGCCCGCGATCGCGATGTCGTAGGCGCCGAAGCCGATCCCGCTCGCGGCGGTGGTCACGGCCGTCATCGCGCCCGCGCACATGCGGTCGATCGCGTAACCCGGCACCGACTTCGGCAGCCCGGCCAGCAGCGCGGCCGTGCGCCCGATCGTCAGCCCCTGGTCGCCGATCTGCGTGGTGGCGGCGATGGCCACCTCGTCCACCCGCTCGGGCGGCAGCTCGGGATGCCGCCGCAGCAGCTCTCGCATGGCGTTGACGACGAGGTCGTCCGCGCGGGTTCCGGCGTACATGCCCTTGTCGCCCGCCTTGCCGAAGGGGGTCCGTACCCCTTCGACGAACACGACGTTCCGTACCCCTCGCGCGTTCGGCGCAAGCGGCGGCGTACCTGGTCCAGCCACGAATGCTCCTGAAGTAGACAGAAATCCTGCCCGCAGGGTAGCCCTTGTTACCCACGGGTAACCAGGGGAGTGGCCCGGTCGAGTGGGCTACGGCACACGGGCGGGTGCGCTCAGACCTCCACGTCGCGCAGCCGCCGCAGGGTCTGGATGCCGAGCTGGAACGACTGGGCGCCGAGTCGCAGCGGGCCGAGAGCGGCGCGCAGGGGAGCGTAGACGGCTTCCTCGTTGTGCCCGGTCCCCGCGAAGAACTCGGCGACCGAGGACTCGACCGCGGTCAGGTCGTCGAGGCTTCCGGCGAGCTGCGCGTAATCGGCACGCGCCGCGTCGAGCTGCTCGTCGCTGCCCCGGGCCCGCAGGTTCCTGAGGTACGCCCGCACGGCCGCCTCCACCTCGGCGGCGGCCAGCTCGAAGCCGGTGCCGGCGCGACGGGCGCGGATCGCCAGCGGCGTGATCCGCTGGGCCTCGGCGGCGCGGTCCTCGCGGGTCCGGCCCGCCGAGGCCCGCCCGTCGTTGACCAGGCCGGTGACCTCGCCCAGGATCGTGGCGAAGTCCTTGACCTGGCTCAGGATCTGTCCGGCCAGATCGCCGATCCGCTGGTCGGCGTCCCGCCGGTCGCCGCCGGACTCCTGCGCGCCGGGCCAGGCGAGCTGGTTTTCGGCCGCCTCGACGGCCTTGATCAGCTTGCCCGCGACGAGCTTGATCATCCCCCGGAACGCGGCGGTCCCCGGCCCCGAGACCACGGCCTCCCGGATGTCCACGTACTGCAGCTTCTCGACCACCCGGATACAGGCGTCGTCGCTGTCGCCGGTCAGGAATTCGGGCCCGGCGACCATCAGCGGCAGGATCAGGTCGGTCAGGCCGAGTTCCTTGGCCCGGGCGTAGAACGCGAGCAGCTCGTCGCGGCAGGACGGGCTTTCCAGGAAGTAGTGCATGGTCACGACGGGGATGAAAACCGTCGCCGCGTCGAGGCCCTTCTCGATGCCGCGGCGCCAGTCCTGGCCCCAGGTGATGGTCTCGCGGTCCAGGAACAGGTCGACCTTGCGGCCGTGCCCCGCCGCGCAGTACTGCTGCAGCTTCTGCTTGAGCGGCGTGATGAAGCCGTCGAACAGGTCGTCGTCCTCGTGCGTGAAGCTCAGGAAACAGCGGACCGCGGGTCGGTCGGACACGAAGTCGGTCAAGCCGCACCTCCGGCTGGCTGGTCACCGAAGGCTAAGCCGCGGGCCGCTGCCGGGGGAGGGGTGTCGGGAAGATGACCCGGAACTGTCCAGTCCTGCCGGAAGACCGTCAGGAAGCGGCCACGGCCTGGAGCGCCTTGGTCAGCGCCGCCACCGTGAGCTCGACCTGCCACGGCCGGGCGCCGCCCGCGCGCAGGGCGTCGGCGACCACGTCTTCGGACAGGGCCTCTCCGGACGGCGCGACGGGCGGCCGCCAGCAAGTGCGGCGGACGAGGTCCGGCAGCATCAGGTTCTCCACCGGCAGCCGCCGTTCCTCGGCGATGGCCGAGAGAGCGGCGCGGGCCGCCGAGAGCCGGGCAGCCGCGTCGGGGTCCTTGTCGGCCCAGCGGTTGACCGGCGGCGGGCCGTCGGTGGACTGGGCGGCCGTCGGCAGCTCGCTCGCCGGCAGCGCCTTCGCAGCCTGGAGGTGACGAAGCCAGCTCGCGGTGTACTTGCGCTGCACCCGGCCGCTGAACACCGGCAGGGCCTGCAGCTGCTCGACGGTCTTCGGGTCGGCCGTCACGGCGTTGATGATCGCGCTGTCCGGCAGCACCCGGCTGGGCGCGCGGTCGCGCTTGCGGGCCAGCTCGTCACGGGCCTGCCACAGCTCACGCACCGCGGCCAGGCCACGAGGGCTGCGGATCTTGTGCACGCCGGAGGTCCGGCGCCACGGCTCGGCGCGCGGCGCGGGCGGCGGGGCGGTGCGGACGGCCTCGAACTCCTGCCGCGCCCACTCCAGCTTGCCCTGCGCCTCCAGCTCCACCTCGAGCCGTTCGCGCAGCTCGTTCAGCAGCTCGACGTCGAGGGCGGCGTAGTTGAGCCAGTCCACCGGCAGCGGCCGCTTCGACCAGTCCGCGGCGCTGTGCCCCTTTTCCAGGGTGTAGCCGAGCAGCAGCTCCACCAGCGTGCCGAGCGCGACCCGCTCGTAGCCCGCCAGCCGTCCGGCCAGCTCGGTGTCGAACAGGGACTTGGGGTGCAGGTCCAGCTCGGCCAGGCACGGCAGGTCCTGGGACGCGGCGTGCAGCACCCACTCGGTGTCGTTGAGGACCTCGCGCAGCGGGCCCAGCTCGCCTTCGAGGGCGATCGGGTCGACCAGCACGGTGCCGGAGCCTTCACGGCGGAGCTGGACGAGGTAGGCCTTGGGCCAGTAGCGGTAGCCGGACGCTCGCTCGGTGTCCACGGCCACGGCGCCGGTCCCGGCGGCGAGCCGCGCGCAGGCCTCGGCGAGGGCGGCCGCGTCGGTCACCACGGGCGGGGTGCCCTCGGCAGGCTCGCGTAGCAGCACAGGTGAGTCGGCAGCGGGTTCGGTGGTGCTGTCTCCGGTCCGGGCGCCGTCCGCCTGTGCACTGCTTTCCATGACTGACGACCCTACGGGACGGGCGTACCGCGCCTGGTCCGCCCGCCCCGCAGGGACTTCGTTCGCCTTCGTCAGCGGATCACACCGGCTCGCATGGCCAGTGCGACCATCTGGGCCCGGTCACCCGTGCCGAGCTTGCGCCCGATGCGGGAGAGGTGTGACTTGACGGTGAGAGCGGAGAGCGAAAGCTCCTCGCCGATCTCCTTGTTGGACTGCCCGTCGGCGACGAGCTGCAGCACCTCGACCTCGCGGGCGGAAAGCTCGCGCGGGGTGTTGTCGGTGCCCGCGACCCGCGTGCCGGTCGCCAGGACCGGGGCCACGCTCGGATCGGCGTACACGCCGCCTTCCAGGACCCTGCGCACGCCGTCGGTCACCACGACCGGCGACGCGGACTTGAGCAGGTATGCCTGGGCACCGGCCTGGAACGCCGACCTGACCGCATACGGGTCGTCGGACGATGCGAGCACCACAACACGAGGCCAGCCGTGGCTACGGAGTTCCGTAACCAGCTCGATGCCGCTGCCGTCCGGCAGTCCGAGATCGAGGATCGCCAGATCGCAAGGCCCGGTGGCCTGCGCTCGCGCCCTCGCCTCGGCCACCGTGGCGGCCTCGTGGACGGTACCCGCACCCATCTGTGCGAGTCTTGCTGCGATTGCCTCCCTCAACAGCGGGTGGTCATCGACCACCAGCACGGAAAAAAGCTCTTCCCGCGGGTGCGGAACCATGCTCGCCGGCAAAGCACCGGCTGGCGTGGATCGAACGGCCTGAGATAAGCCGACGGTAGCCACGTCACTACCTCCCTGGAGTCGGTCGTGCCCCCCGACCGGCACCGGGACCTTCGGCCGTTCAGCCGCGCCAGCTTTAGACCGAAAGTGGTGTCGTCGAAGGCACTGTAGCCGCCCTGGAGCCGTTGCGGGGGGATCGAATGGGTATCTATCTGAAACGACTCGTCACTCAGGGAGTTCGTTGTAACACGATCGGGCTAGTGCTGAGCCGCTCGCTAACGCATCCGCTCACCAGGGCGATGCAACAGAGTTACCGGAGTGGAAACGGCCGTGCAGATGGCCCGTGCAGCTGCGGATGCTTCCGCCCGGACGGCCCAACGGCGGCCCGCCGGACCCCGGAAAGTGGCCCCGGCCGGGGCAAGATCATCTTTATTCACGTTTGCCTGGGTCACCTCGATGCTGCTCTCGGTGATCGCCGCGGCGCCGGCCCGTCCCCGGGTGGCGGCACCTTGGCCGTGACCAGGGAATGACGCCGGGTGATCATGGGGTGTTCACGAAAGTGAACGTCCGCCCGTGCTAGTGCGTGCGGTCCCAGGTGGACGGACGTGAAACGGCCTCAGGATCGCGCACGGGTGGTCCCCGGTGGCTCAGTTGTCCAGACCATGTGGTGGCCGCCAGGGCGCGCTCAGGGCGCGGGAGGCCCGTTTCGCGGCTGCCCGACCGGGTGAACTTGGGAAATCAGGAGCTCTGACGCTGCTCGAACAGCGTCACGCCGACCGGCGGCAGGCCCACGACGCTCGCCATGACCTGGCAGAACGCGTACCCGTGCGCCCGCAGCGCCGCGTCGGTGGGCGTCCAGGACGCCCGCAGCTCCAGGTCGTCGGTGCGGGTCGGCCCCGAGATGTCGCCGAACCGGGCCGACGAGGTCTCGGTGACCGTGCCGCCCAGCGCGGTCCAGCTCGCCCCGGACGCCTCGAGCGCGTCGGTCAGCCACGACCAGCCGACGGCCGGCAGGAACGGGTCGGTGGCCAGCTCGTTGTCCAGCTCCGCGCGGACGTACATGACCAGGCGGAGCACGCCCTCCCAGCCTTCCTGGCCGTCCGGGTCGTGCAGCAGGACCAGCCGGCCGGACGCCAGCACGTCCGCCGGGCCCGAAACCTCGCAGCTCACCGCGTACGACCACGGAGCGAGCCGCTGCGGTGCGCGCATCGTCTCCAGCTGCACCTCCGGGCGGGGCCGGACGGACTGCAGCGCCGCGACGGCTTCGCGGAAGAGCTCGGGCACTGGCGTCATCGCGGTCACAGAACGACTGTAGGGCGGCGACGCCCCGTTGCGGACGCAGGCGCGCCGAGGGATCCCCGACCGGCCGATCGTCGCGATGACGACGTTGTCGGACGCCTCCTTCACGCAGCGGATGACGCTTTCCCTGCGCTGAGTGAAGCGGAAGCGTCATCCGCTGCATCCCAACCTGCACTCCGGCCCGGCGCCGACCCGGCCCGGGCCCGGTGCGGCCGGGTGGGACGATAGAGATCGTGCCTCAGCTTTCTTCGTCGCCTGCCTCGATCCGCCGCGACCTCGGGGAGGCGCCGTTCCTGGCGGCGGCCCGCGGGGAGCGGCCCGCCCGCACGCCGGTCTGGTTCATGCGCCAGGCCGGGCGCTCGCTGCCGGAGTACCGCAAGCTGCGTGAGGGCGTCGCGATGCTCGACGCGTGCTTCGACCCCGAGATGCTGGCGGAGATCACGCTGCAGCCGGTGCGCCGGCACGGGGTGGACGCGGCCGTGCTGTTCAGCGACATCGTGGTGCCGTTGAAGGCGGCGGGGCTGGACATCGACATCGTGCCGGGCACCGGGCCCGTGGTGGCCGAGCCGGTGCGCGACCTCGCGGCCGTGCGGGCGCTGCCGGTGCTCGAGCCGGAGCAGGTGGCGCGCGTCGCCGAGGGGGTCGGGCTGCTGGTCGAGCGGCTGGGGACCACGCCGCTGATCGGGTTCGCCGGCGCGCCGTTCACGCTGGCCAGCTACCTCATCGAGGGCGGGCCGAGCCGCAACCACGAGCACACCAAGGCGCTCATGCACTCCGAGCCCGCGCTGTGGCACGAGCTCGCGGGGCGGCTGGCCGACATGGCGCTGACCTTCCTGCGCGCGCAGCTCGACGCGGGCGCCGACGCGATCCAGCTCTTCGATTCGTGGGCGGGTGCGCTGTCCGAGCGTGACTACCGCGAATTCGTCCTGCCGCACTCGGCGAAGGTGCTCGACGGCGTCGCGGAGTACGGCGTGCCGCGGATCCACTTCGGCGTCGGCACCGGCGAGCTGCTGGTCGCGATGCGCGAGGCGGGCGCGGACGTGGTGGGCGTCGACTGGCGGATCCCGCTGGACGAGGCCGTGCGCCGGCTCGGCGGCTCGGCGGTGGTCCAGGGCAACCTCGACCCGGCGCTGTTGTACGCGTCGTGGCCGGTGCTCGAGGCCGAGGTCCGCCGGATCGTCGAGGAGGGCCGCGCGGCCGACGGCCACATCTTCAACCTGGGCCACGGCGTGCTGCCCGGGGTCGAGCCCGAGGTGCTGACCCGGGTGGCCGAGCTGGTGCACTCGCTGTGACCCGCCGCGTCGCCGTCGTCGGCGGCGGCATCTCCGGGCTGGCCGCGGCGTACCGGCTGCGCAAACTGCTCGGCGACGACGTCGTGATCACTGTCTTCGAGGGCACGCCTTCGATCGGCGGCAAGCTGCGCACGGCCGAGGTCGGCGGCGTCCGTTATGACGTCGGCGCGGAGGCGTTCCTGGCGCGCCGGCCGGAGCTGACGTCGCTGGTCGCGGAGGTCGGCCTCGGCGAGCGGCTGGTGCACCCGACGAAGGCGCGCGCGAAGATCCACGCCGGCGGCACCGTGCTGGGCCTGCCGCCGGGCACGGTGATGGGCGTGCCCGCGTCGGCCGACGCGGTGGCCGGGGTGCTGTCCGAGGACGGCCGCCGCGCCGTTGAGAAGGAGCGGTCGCGGGGGCCGGTGGACCTGGCCGGCGAAGACGTCCCACTTGGCCCGCTGCTGCGCGGCCGGTTCGGCGACGAGCTGGTGGACCGCCTGGTCGACCCGCTGCTCGGCGGCGTCTACGCGGGCGGCGCCGACGGTCTCGGCCTGCGCGCGACGATGCCCGGCCTGGCGAACGCGGTGGCCGGGGGTGCGGCTTCGCTCACCGAGGCCGCGGAATCCTTGCTGCCCAAGACTCCGGGCAGTCCGGCGCCCGTGTTCGGCACGCTGACCGGCGGCTTGTCCGGGCTGCTCGAACGGTTGCTGGAGCTTTCCGGCGCCACGCTGCGGACGTCCGCGACCGTGCGCGCGCTGACCCGGACCGCGGCGGGCTGGCGGCTGGACGTCGGCTCGGCCGCACCTGCGCACGCGCCCGAAGACACCCCGGTGGACGTCGACGCGGTGCTGCTCGCCGTGCCCGCGCCGGCCGCGCGGCGGCTGCTCGACGGGATCGCCCCGGCCGCGGCGACGGCGTTCGGCGAGGTGGAGCTGGCGTCCATGGCCGTGGTCGCGCTGGCGCTGCCGCCGGGCACCGAGCTGCCGGACGCCTCCGGGATCCTGATCGGCGCGGGGGAGCGGGATGCCTCGGGCGTGCCGTACGCGGCGAAGGCGTTCACCTTCTCCTCCAACAAGTGGGCGCATTACGGCGACGAGGAAGCCGTGCTGCTGCGCGGTTCCGTCGGCCGCTTCGGCGAGCCCGGCGCCCTGACCGGCGACGACGACGGCCTGGTCCGGGTGGTCCGCGACGACCTCGCGCGCCTGATCGGCGTGGCCGCCGAGCCGATCGACACCCTGGTCACGCGCTGGGGCGGCGGCTTGCCGCAGTACGGCGCCGGGCACCTGGGGCGGGTCGAGCGGATCGAGCGCGCCGTCGCCGAGGTGCCGGGGCTGGCCGTCGCGGGCGCGACGCTGCACGGCGTCGGGCTGCCCGCGTGCGTCGCCACCGCGGACGCGGCCGCGCGGCGGATCGCGGACCAGCTGCGGGACTGAGTTGTCCACAGGGGGAGTGGTCCGGGCCCGGTTGTCCACAGTGTGACGGAGGCGCTTGGCGCCCGGGCACCGCGCAGTGCCAGGATGGAGGCATGGCGCGGCTGAACTACAACGAGCTCAACGACAGCATCCGTTACACCACCTGGTCGGTCTTCCGGGTCGAGCCGGGGCGGCTCGGCGAGGACCGCGGGGCCGCGGGCCGCGAGACCACCGAGTACCTCGAAGGGCTCGAGGCCAAGGGTGTCATCGTGCGCGGGGTGTACGACCTGGCCGCGCTGCGCGCCGACGCCGACTACATGATCTGGTGGCACGCCGAGGAAATCGAGCAGGTGCAGGCCGCGTACGCGGGCTTCCGCCACACGCCGCTCGGGCGCGTGTCGACGCCGGTGTGGAGCCAGACCGCGCTGCACCGGCCGGCGGAGTTCAACAAGAGCCACGTCCCGGCGTTCCTGGCCGGGGAAGAGGCGCGCAAGTACGTCTGCGTGTACCCGTTCGTCCGCTCGTACGAGTGGTACCTGCTGCCCGACGACGAGCGCCGCAAGATGCTCGCCGACCACGGCAAGGAGGCGCGGGACTACCCGGACGTGCGCGCCAACACCGTCGCGTCCTTCGCACTCGGCGACTACGAATGGATCCTCGCCTTCGAGGCCGACGAGCTGCACCGCATCGTCGACCTGATGCGCCACCTGCGCGGCACCGAGGCTCGCCTGCACGTGCGCGAGGAGGTCCCGTTCTACACGGGCACCCGCGTGCCGCCGGCCGAGCTCGTCGCGGCACTGCCGTAACCGCCGTGGAAGACGTGCTGGCCGGCCTCTGGCAGACGCTCACCGGCGACTCGCTGCCGGCCGTCGGGGTGGGCGGCGACGAGAACGTGCTGCCCGGCCCGTTCCGGGTCGCGGCGGCGGCGACGTCCTCGATCGCGGCCGCCACGCTCGCGGCCGCGGAACTGCTCAAGCTGCGCGGCATCGAGCCGGGCGTCGTCGGGGCGGACACCCGGCACGCCGCGGCCGCGTTCCGCAGCGAGGCGCACCTGCGCGTGGACGGCGAGCCGGGGCCGGACCCGTGGGGCCCACTGTCCGGCGACTACCGGGCCACCGACGGCTGGGTGAAGCTGCACTGCAACTACCGGCGGCACGAGGCCGCGGTGTGCTGGGCGCTCGGCGTGCCGGCGAGCCGTGAGTCCGTGGCGAAGACGGTGGCCGCGAAGACCGCCGCCGAGGTCGAGTCCGCCGTGGTGGCGGCGGGCGGCGCGGCCGCGTTGATGCGCTCGCGCGAGGAATGGCTCGCGCATCCGCAGGGCGAGGCCGTCGCGGACCTGCCGGTTGCGGAGCTGCGGCGGATCGGTGACGCGCCGAAGCGGCTGCTGTACGACTCCGACCGCCCGCTGGGCGGGGTCCGGATCCTGGAGCTGACGCACGTGCTGGCCGGCCCGGTCGCCGGGCGGGTGCTCGCCGCGCACGGCGCGAACGTGGTGCACGTCGGCGCCGCCCACCTGCCGCGCATCCCGCTGCTGACGATGGACACCGGGCAGGGCAAGCGCTCGTCGTTCGTCGCGCTCGACACCGAGGGCGGCCGGGCGCGGCTGAAGAAGCTCATCTCCCGCGCGGACGTGCTGGTGCAGTCGTTCCGCCCGGGCGCGCTCGCGCGGATCGGCTTCGGCCCGGAGCAACTGGCCGAACTGCGGCCCGGCCTGGTGATCGCCGACCTGTCCGCCTACGGCTGGCAGGGCCCGTGGGCGCGCCGCCGCGGCTTTGACAGCCTGGTGCAGCTCTCGTCCGGCATCGCGGAGGAGAACGCGCGCGTCGCCGGCGCCGAGGGCCCGGTGCCGCTGCCCGCCCAGGCCCTGGACCACGCCACGGGCTGGCTAGCCGCCGCGGCGGTCATGACAGCGGTCCGCCGCACCGTCACCGAGGGCGGCACCTGGCAGGCCCGGCTGTCCCTCGCCGGGACCGGTCGCTGGCTGGACTCGCTGGGGCGCAAGGAAAGCGTATCGTCCGAAGTGGACTTATCGGACCTGCTGGAAGACGTGGACAGCGACTACGGCCGCATGACGCGGGTGAAGATGGCCGGTGAGCTGCCGGGCGCACCGCCGCATTGGGATCACGCTTCGCATCTGCCCGGGGCTGATACCGCGATGTGGCATCTGCCGTAAGGGGTCTGGTCAGCGTTTCCGGCGCTGGAACCAGCGAGGTTTCGGCAGATCGCCGCGGCTGACGAGCCAGTCGGCGAACGTGTCGGCGTACTCGCGGGCCCGCGTGGTCACGGCTTTCGGGTGCTCGGCCGCGTAGGCGTCGAACAGCGGCCGGAACCGTTCGCCCAGCGCTTCGGGCAGGTCCGGCCGCAGATACGCGACGAGCCTGCGCCGCTTGGTCAGCACCACATCGGCCTCGATCCGCAGCCGCTCCGGGTCGAATCCGGACGGGGCGGGCGCGTCGGTGAGCAGCGCCTCGAGCAGCGCCGCCTGACGGGCGGCAAGGTCCTCACGGGTCATGGTGTCACCGCCGGGCGCGCGGAGGTTCGGTCTGGTGCGGGCGTGTTCATCGGTCCACCGCCAGGCGTGCTGGAGCGGGCGCGTTCACCGTTCCGCCGGCAGGCGCGTTGGAGGTGGAACCGTTCCACTGCAACGTGCGCGGGCGTGGTCACCGTTCCACCGTCGCGCGGAGGGCGGCCAGTTCGGCGGCGAGTTCGGTGTCGGTGGGGTAGTCGTCGTCGCGTTCCAGGAGGACGCCGGGCGGGTCGGTGCGGCGGCGCAGTTCGGCGAGGAGGTCGAGCACCTGCGGGAGGACCGGGTGGGCGTGGGTGTCGTGGTAGACGCCGTCGCGCTCGATGCCGCCGGCCATGTGCACGTAGGCCAGCCGTTCCCAGGGGATGCCGTCGAGGAAGGCGGCCGGGTCGGTGCCGACGTTGCGGGCGTTGGCATACAGGTTCGCGACGTCGATGATCAGCAGGCAGCCGGTGCGCTCGGTCAGCTCGGTGAGGAACTGCTCCTCGGTCAGCTCGTTCTCCGGCCATTCCAGCAGGGCCGCGATGTTCTCCAGCGCGAACGGGACGTCCACTATGGACTGGGCCAGGCGCACGTTCGCCACCAGCACGTCGAGCGCCTCGCGGGTGCGCGGCAACGGCATCAGGTGCCCGGAATCGAGCCCGCCCGCGCGGACGAAGCACACGTGGTCGCTGACCAGCGGCGCGTCAAGTGCCCGGCCCAGCTCGGCCAGATGCTCGACGCGCGCGGTGTCCAACGGCTCCGCCCCGCCCAACGAGAGCGAAACGGCGTGTGGCAGCACCGGAATTCCCTTGTCCCGCAAGGCAAGCAGGCTATCGGGCAGATGCGGTGCGTGCAGGTTCTCCGCGACCACCTCGACCCAGTCGACCCCGGGCATCCGCGCGATCGACAGATCCAGCTCGGCCCGCCACCCGATCCCGATACCGAGCCGAGTGCCCGCCGGCCTGGTGTCCGGGGCTGCCGGAGCGGTGGCTGTGGTTGCCTCCACCCGCGACGCCACGCTCGGCAGTGGAGCGGTGTCGACCTGCGCCGCAGGTCTGATCTGCCTTGCGGCGTCGGCCTGTGCCGCTGAGGTGGCAGGTGTTGCCGAGCCAGCCTGCGTTGCTGTGTCGGCTGCAGCTGAGTCAGCTTGCGTTGCCGCGCCCTTTTCCGCGGCCGGGTCCGGAATGGTCATGTCAACCGCCGCATCCGCCACCGCCGCACGAGGAGCCGCCGCCACAGGACGAGCCGCTGCTGCAAGAGGAACCGCTGCTGCAGGACGAGCCGCCGGAAGAGCCACCGCCGCCGGACCAGGCAGGGGTGGCCAGGGCGGTGCTCAGTTCCTCGTCGGGGTACATGGCGAGGCCGCCGAGGGCGACGGCCACGGCGGCGCCGGCGAACAGCGCGCCACCGTGGGCCGCTCGCGCGAGCTCCTCCGGCCGTTCCGTGGCCTGCAGCTCTGTGCGGGCCCGGATGACCAGGGCTTCGCCGGCTGACGTCAGGTGGCGGCGCTTTCGCTGGCGGGCCGAGTACGTCGCGAAGGTCAGCACCAGCGCGACGAGCAGCAGCGCGATGAGCCCGCCCATCGGACGGCCGAGGGCAGCGCCGTTCACGCACCGCACCACCCCGACCGCCAGGACCAGTGCGTACAACAGGGAGAAGGAGGTCCGAATCTTCGCCAAACCGCCCGAGGACATGAGCAGGCCACGCCGGTCCAGGTCAGCTTCGATGTCTTTCACCGCAAGGGAATCCATGGTCCGGGACCGCAGCTCGTTGATCATCAGGCTCCGGCTGGCCTCCTTCGCGGCGGCGTGGACGGCCCGCTCCAACGGCTCTGGCGGCGTCGCGCCGGCCGCGCTCAGCTGGCGGTAGCTGTTCACGCGCAGCTGGCCACGCTCGACCAGCGCCGCGATCGCCGTGTCGATGGCGCGCGCGGCGCCGCCCACGAGGTAAGCCAGCTGGTAGACGCCCGGCATCGAGCCGTCGTGCGTGGCGGGTGCCGAACGGGCCCGCGCCCGCACCATGGCGGCGACAACCAGCTGCGCGATCAGCAACAGCGCCAAAACCAGCCCGTACAGCACCAGGAACTGCGGGCCCGAGATACCCCACGGCTCACTCATCGTGTGCCCCCTCGTCGTCGGAGTTGGTGGACCCTACCGGTCCGTTACGCCTGTTCGGGTCGGCAGAACCGACGGCCCGGGTTGCGGCTAGCTGCTGCCCCCGCCGCAGCCGCCGCCCCCGCCACAGCCGGAACCGCCACCGCAGCCCGACCCGCCGCCACAGCCGGAACCGCCGCAGCTCGACCCGCCACCGCAGCTCGAGCCGCCCCAAAAAGAACCGGCGATCCACGCGACACCCGCACCGGCCGCGTAGCCGGTCTGCGTTCGGCCGCGTCGCGGGGCCGTCGACGGTACGGTGCCGCGGCTGAGCGCGACCCGGATGTCGCGGTCCGGGTAGTTGGCGATCCCGCCGAGGGCGACGGCGCCGGCCGCGCCGGTGACCAGGCTCTTGTCGGCCCAGCCGGCGGTCGCGGCGGCGCGGCCCGCTTCGGTGAGCCGCGGCCCCGTGGTGCGCGTGGCCTGCGCGACCGCGACCGCCGCCAGCACGAGCGCCACGAAGGCGGCGATCAGCAGGTAACCGGAAGCCGTCCCGCGCGCCAGGTCGATCAGGAACCAGACCAGACCGGCGGTGAACAGCGCCGACTCCACGATCAGGGCGCGCTGCCAGGCTTTCCGCACCGGCGCTTCGTCGACGAAATGCCCGTGCGAGACCAGTTCTTCCGTGAGAGCCTGCATCTCCGGGCCGCGCGACAGCTCGCCGACCACTCCGGTCACGCCGGACCGGAGGCCGATGATCGCCGCGGCCTCCTGGCCGAACGGGTCGGCGGGGGCGAGCGGGGTCAGGTGCAGCCGTCCGCCGCTGTCGATGCGGACCTGCTCACGCTCGATCATCTCGGCCACCACCGTCTGGCCGACGCGGGCCGGGCCGCCGGTCAGCATCGCGACCTGCGCGAGCGACGTGAGCCGGGGGACTTCGTGGGCTCCGCGCCAGGCCTGGCGGCTGCGGACGAAGACCCGGAGCAGCACGAAAATACCCAGCAAGATGGTTGCGCCAGCGATGATCGCGCTGTCGGTGCCCCAATTCCCGGTCATAGGTCCGCCCTCCCCAGTAGCGTGCCGTTGTCCCATTTTGCACGCTTCGGGGAGGGCGGGGAGTCTGTCCGGCCCTAAGTTTGGGTCAAGCTTGAGCCTCGGGAACCGGGACGAGCTTCATGGAGATCGAGTTGATGCAGTAGCGCTGGTCGGTCGGCGTCTCGTAGCCCTCGCCCTCGAAGACGTGCCCGAGGTGGCTGTGGCAGGAGGCGCAGAGCACCTCGATGCGGCGCATGCCCATGGCCCGGTCCTCGCGCAGCAGCACGGCGTCGGAGTCGGCCGGGTCGTAGAACGACGGCCAGCCGCAGTGGCTCTCGAACTTCGTGTCGCTGCGGAAGATCTCGGCGCCGCAGGCCCGGCACTCGTAGACCCCGGTGGTCTTGGTGTCGGTGTACTCGCCGACGAACGGCTGCTCGGTGCCGGCCTGCCGGAGCACCGCGTACTCCTCCGGGCTCAGCTCCGCGCGCCACTCCTGCTCGGACTTCACTACACGGGGGGTGGTGCCGACGACCGGTTTCATACCTTTCACCAGCCCCACGTTACCCCCGCAGGAAGGCGATCGCGTGCGTCACGATGTCCCATGCGGTGACGATCACGCCGAACACGATGAGGACCGCGATCAGCGCGGACACCCAGTACCGCAGCCCGCCGAGGCGGTTGCTGGAATCGGCGAAATCGCCCACCTGGTCCAGGCAGGCCTCCACCGTGAACGTCGGCCCGGTGCGCTCCATCCGGTCCAGATGGGCGGCGAACGCGAGGGCCTCCGGGTCATACGGGTCGAGCCCGACCAGGTCCTCGTGAAAACGGGGATTCCAGCCCGGTGGCACAGCTGCGCTCTCGGCCATGCCACCACGGTAAGCCATCGGGCCTGATCAGCACACTCCCGAAGCGGCGTGCGTCACTGGTTCGCCAGTCCCGGCGGGCCGGTGAAGGCGTCCGCCGGGACTGGCGCCGAAGCCACGATCGGAACCGCCTACAGGCGTTGTTTCGCCTACCTGCTTCTCAGGCTACCGGGCAGTTACGGGCACTGTGCTCCTACCGGCATCCCGCCGAGAGAATCCCCCTTGAGGTACACGGCGCTGATGAAATAGGATTTTACGCCGTTCAAAACTCCAGTGGAGACCCAGATGTCGTTATTCACGACTCCGTTGTCGGAAATCGGCTCACCGTGCGCCCAGCAGAATCCAAGCATGGTTGCATTAGCCGGGTAACTACCTAGCAGTTTGCTGGTGGACCATGGAGTTTGCCGGATATTGACAGCCTCGTATGTCGTGACCATCACCCCGGGCGTCCCGGCAGTCGTGTCACGTGACGCCGCCCCGGCTTGTGTGCTCACGCAGGCCGTCAGGATTGCGATTAAAAGCGCGACGGTCACTGGTCGTCTTAGTGCCGTTCCATATTTCCAGGATCTCATCTGGTTGGTCACGGGGTAAATTTACTGCGTAAAATATTCCGGCATAAGCCGTCTGGCGAGTGGCATCGCAGGGTCTCTTATCGCTGTTAGTGACGCTTTGGGGTGACGGTAGGTCCGATCGCGTGACAAGTCCGGTTCTGCTTGCCGCTCAGGGAGATTTCTGGCAATGGACAATAAGCCGACGGCTCGGACGCTGCCTGGAGTGCCCGTACCTCACGCCGAGTAGCCGTCAGGAGAGATGTCCTACTGGTTGGAATCCTGCTGGCTCTTCGTGTTCGAGTCGATGAGGAGCTGACCGCCGGAGCTGATGACCCGGAACGACCGGGCCTCACTGTGATCGGGGAAGTTGACCGTGACGGTGATGGTCACTGAGCCATCGGCGTTGTAGGCGCCGCTGGCACGCTTGCTGCTGACCGACTGGAACTTCCCCCAGTACTGGTTGAACGTGTCCTGGGTGCCGTAGACCTGCTGGGCCGCCGGGGTGAGCATCGACCATGCCGCAGCGGCCGCCTGCGGGAAGCTGTAGAAGTCGATCACCCGCTGGCCAGCGGGTGAGAACCCGATCTGGCCGCCGTCGGTCGGGGTCTGGCCGAGGCCTGCGACGGGGGGCGAGCTGGGCGGGTTGCTGACGGAGTTCGGCACTCCGGCCGAATTCGACGTCTGCGGCTGCTGCCCGGCCGGCGGTGCGCTCTTGTCGGTGCCGCTGCCGTTGCTCAGGACCAGGAAGACGACCACCGCGACGACGACCACGGCCGCCGCGCCGCCGGCCAGGATCGCGGCCTTGCGCTTGGTGTCCGCGGACATGCCGGTGCCGCCGCCGGCCGAGTAGCTCGGGGCGGCGGCTGTGGTGGCGGGGGTTCGGGGCGGTGCCGGGGGTCTGTTCTGGGCCGGCTGCGGACGCGGCGGGGTCGGGGGCGGCGTCGGCGGCGCAGCCTGGCGCGGCGGCGTCTGCGGTCCGGGGGTCTGGGGCCCGGGTGGCGCGGACGGCGAGCGCATCGGCATGAACGCCGCGGTCGGCGTGCGCGGCGGGTTCGACGGGGCCTTCTGAGCCGGGATCGGCGCCGACGCCGGGGACTTCGCCTCGGCCCGCTGCCACGGCGGGCGCGAGCCGACGCGGTCGCCCTGGTTGCCGGACAGCAGCAGCGGGGTCATCGGCGGCGTCGGCTCGCCCGCGGTCAGCGCGGCCAGGCGCTCGCGGGCCTCCGCCATGCTCGGGCGCTCGGCGGGCTCGCTGCGCAGCAGGCTCATCAGCAGCGCGGTGGCCGGGCCGGCCTGGGTCGGCGGGTTGATCTGGCCGTTCGCGGCCGCGTAGAGCAGCGCGAGCTGGTTGGTGGTGTTGCCGTACGGCGTCTGGCCTTCGATCGCCTGGTAGAGCGTGGCGCCGAGGGCGAAGACGTCGGAGCTGGGCACCGGGTCGGCGCCGCGCGCCAGCTCGGGCGCCAGGTAGGCCGGGGTGCCGCCGATCAGGCCGGTCTGGGTGAGGGTCATGTCACCCGCGGCGCGGGAGATGCCGAAGTCGGTGATCTTCGCCGTGCCGGTCTCGTCGATCAGGATGTTGCCCGGCTTGACGTCGCGGTGCACGATGCCGGCGCGGTGCGCGGCGACCAGCGCGGCCGCGACCTGCTCGCCGATCCGCGCGACCTGGCCCACCGGCAGGGTGCCCTGGTCGGCCAGCACGGCGGACAGGCTCGGCCCGTTCAGGTACTCCATCACCAGGCACGGGTCGCCGCCGTCCTCGGCGATGTCGAAGACCACGATGGCGTTCGGGTGCTGGAACCGCGCGGCGTTCTTCGCCTCGCGCATCGCCCGCTGGCGCATGTTGTCGCGCTCGGCCTCCGACACGCCCGGCTGCGGCAGGATCTGCTTGATCGCCACCGACCGTTCCAGGCGCACGTCGACGGCGCGCCACACCACTCCCATGGCACCGCTACCAATGTGCTCGACGAGGCGATAGTGCCCCGCGATCAGCTGACCGGTGTCGATGGCGACCGCTCCTGACGAAATCCCGGTGATCGTGGTCCTGCGCAGCGCGGATGGCCCTCGCGCACCCAAACGAGTGTAGCGGTCGAGCGGGCGGGGCCGCCGTCAGCCAGCTGGTGCCGGCGCCGCGGCCTCTTCCGCCTCGGGCGCCGGCGCGCGCTTCTTCAGCACCCTGACCAGGCCGATGGCGCCGGCGGCGGCGAAGACGCCGTAACAGACCAGAAGCGCGGGCGGCGTGTCGCCGGTCAGCGCGTCACCGAGGATCACCACCGCGACCGTGCCCGGCACGCTACCCAGCGCAGTTCCGACCAGATACGGGACCAGCCGCACGGACGAGACGCCGCACAGGTAGCTCAACGGCGCGAAAGGGACCACCGGGATCAGGCGCAGTGACGTGATCGCCAGCACGCCGCCGCCGGAGAGCCGCTCGTTGACCAGGCGGACCGGCGCGCGGTGCAGGTGCCGCGTGACCAGGTCCCGGCCCAGCAGCCGGGCCAGGCCGAAGGACAGCCCGGCGGCGATCGTCGTGGCCACCAGGCCGATGGCGATCCCGGCCACGGTGCCCACGAGCAGCCCGGCGGCCAGGTTGAACACCGTGCGCGGGATCGGCGCCACGGTGAGCAGCGAGTACGCCAGCAGCAGGAGCAGCGGCGTCGCCGGCCCGGTCGCCGCGGCCCAGCGCCGGAGGTCGGCCGGACCGGGGATCGGCAGGAACACCGCGGCCGCCGCGAAGAGGGCGAGCACGGTGAGCGCGAGGATCAGCTTGGTTCGGCCGGACACCCTTTCCACGGTAGGGCACCGCTGCCGCGGCAGGTCGCGAAGGCCGGGCGCCCGCCGCCGATCCCGCTACGGTGAGCCCATGCCCAAGAACGGCGATCCGGTCGAGTACCAGGTGGGGCCGCGCTCGGTCCGAGTGTCGAGCCCCGACAAGGTCTACTTCCCGCAGCGCGGCATCACCAAGCGGCAGGTGGTGGAGTACTACCTCGCCGTGGCCGACCCGTTGCTGCGCGCGATCGGGGAGCGGCCCACCACGCTGAAGCGCTATGTCGACGGCGTCGAGGGCGAGTGGTTCTACGCCAAGCGCGTGCCGAAGGGCGCGCCCGACTGGCTCGAGACGGCGCGGATCGCCTTCCCGTCCGGCCGCACGGCCGATGAGGTCTGCCCGACCGAGGCGGCGGTGTTCGCCTGGGCGGCGAACCTCGGCACGTTCGACTTCCACCCGTGGCCGGTCCGGCGGTCCGATGTGGACCATCCGGACGAACTGCGCGTGGACGTCGACCCGCCCGATTCGGCGGGGTTCGACGACGCCGTGGCCGTGGCCCGCGTCGTGCGCGAGGTGCTGGCCGACGCCGGGCTCACCGGCTACCCCAAGACCTCCGGCGGCCGCGGGGTGCACGTGCTCGTGCGGATCCGGCCGGAGTGGGACTTCATCGCGGTGCGCCACGCCGTGATCGCGCTGGCCCGCGAGGTCGAGCGGCGGGCCCCGGCGCAGGCGACCGTCTCGTGGTGGAAGGAGGAACGCGGCGGCCGCGTCTTCCTCGACTACAACCAGGCGGCGCGCGATCGCACGGTCGCCTCGACCTGGTCGGTCCGCGGCACGCCCCGCGCCACCGTCTCGACGCCGCTGACCTGGGCGATGCTGGACGACGTCCAGCCGGACGACTTCGACGTCCTGTCCGTCCCGGGCTTCTACGCCGAGCACGGCGACCTGCACGCGCCCATGGACGAAACGGCGTTCGGCCTCGAAACGCTGCTGGAGTGGTACGAACGCGACGACCGCGACCTGGGCGGCGCGGAGTTGCCCTACCCGCCGGACTATCCGAAAATGCCCGGCGAGCCCAAACGCGTGCAGCCGAGCAAGGCGCGTTCCGACCCGGAGTGACGGGTCGGACGCGGCCCGTGGTCACCCTCGGTGATCAACTGCGCCGGTGGTGCGAAATCACAACCCTCACGTCTGCATAACGTTCCCGCTGGTCAACGAATGGCGCGGGTACTGTTCTGCGGGCCCCGGGGAGGTCGGGGCCCGGTGCCGGGTGTAACGGGCTGAGGTCGGCCCGCGACCTCGGACCGGAATGCCCGGGGCAGGCTGGAGGAGGGAGGCCGTTCGTGGACGACCTGATCGCGTTCCTGGCTGCACGGGTGGGTCAGCGCCAGGCGGTGATCATGCAGGCCGTGCGCAAGGCGAAGGACGGCGAGCCGCTCAACCGCGGTGAGACGAAGGTCGCGGTGGAGCAGCGCGTGCGCGCGCTCGGCGACATCGAGATCGACGTGGTCAACCAGATGATCAACGAGGTCGAGACGACCCGCCGCATCATGCTCGCCCACCGCACCACGGTGTCCGAGAAGGTGCCCGGTTTTCCGCTCTACGGCAGCGAATACTGGTGCGAGACCTGTCACGTGCCCGCCGACGAGGCCGGCTCCAACTGGTGCCTGACGCTGCGCCTGCTCGCCCTGCCGTACGCCGATCACCCGGACTACAGCGAACGCTGGCGCCCCTAGCGGCTCGTGAGTGTTCATGCCGGTTCTGACCCGAAAATGATGGTGACCGGGCGTGCGACAGCGCCCGGCGGAGCCGGGTGGGTTGTGGGGTGTGCTGGCCGGTGTGGTCAGGCGACGGGTTCGAGGGTGACGTGGTAGCCGAGTGCTTGGAGCTGGCGGATGTGGCCGGCTTTCTGGCGTTCGGTGCCGCGTTGCCGCTGGTAGAACTCCGCCCCGAGGTCCCGGTAGCGGGCCTCGGAGTCGGACAGCAGATGCCAGACGATCACCAGGATGGATCGCCCGACCGCGACGATCGCACGGTTGGTACCCCGCCGTCTCGCGATGCGCCGGTAACGTTCTCCGAGGAAGGTGTCCGTTCTGCCGACGACGACAGCGATCTCCCCGAGTACCGAGGCGAGGTAGCGGTTGCCGTGCCCGGTCGCGGAGCGGCCCTTGCGCCGACCCGCGGATTCCGACACTCCCGGCGCGAACTTCGCCCAGGAGCTCAGGTGCGCGGGGGTGGGGAACCGGGACATGTCCACACCGATCTCGGCGATGATCACCGAGGCCGCGGTGACACCCACGCCGATGATCTCATCGAGCCGGGCCACCGCCACCGCGAAAGGGGCCAGCGCCTGCTCGACCTCGGTCTCCACCGCCGTGAGGTCGGCGTCGATGCCGTCGATCCGGCGCAGCATCGTCGCCAGCAGGAACGCGTGGTGATCGGTGAACCGGCCGGTCAGCGCTTCCTCCAGGACCGGGATCTTGCGGCGCATTCCCGCCTTCGCCAGCTGCGCCAACTGCTGCGCGTTGCGTTGCCCGTCAATCAGCTGCGCCATCATCGCCCGCCCGGACACCCCGAAAATATCCGACGCGACCACCGAGAGTTTGATGCAGGCGTCTTCGAGCAGCTTCTCCACCCGGTTCTTCTCACTCGTGCGGGCCCGGACCAGATCACAGCGATAGCGGGTCAGGTCCCGCAACCGCCGAACTTCGGGCGGAGGCACGAAACTCGGGCGCAGCATCTGCCGCTCGGCGACCTTGCACAACCACACCGCGTCCAGCCGGTCGGTCTTGGGCCGCCCCGGCAGATGCTTCACATCACGGGCGTTGACCAGCCACACCTGCCGCCCCGGCCGCTCCAGCAGATAAAACACCGGCTTCCAGTAATCCGAGGTCGCCTCCATCACCACGCGGGTGACACCCAGCTCCGCGAGCCGGTCCGAGAGCAGCAGCAACGACCGCGTCATCGTCGAATACGGCCGCACCTCCTGCAACCGCCGACCCGGATGAACCCGATCAGGCACCCGCACACAACACATCACCTCGGCCTTGCCCACATCAATCGCCGCGACCCGCTCGATGATCTCCTCATGATCCTGCGCCTCGGCCAGCATCACACCCACCTCCCAGCAGCGTCCCCGGGACAACCAACGGCTGCCCGGGGAACCACCAGGGAAACACAGAATCTGATCCGCGTGCTCGAAGCAACAGTCAAAGGCCCACCACGCAGTTCCCAGCGCCCGACTAACCGACGGCCTCCACCACAACCAAAGAACCACGACGTCAACAGGCAGCCAACCACAATTTTCAGCCCACAAAGGCACGCCCGCAAGGGCGACCCCAACTAACCGTCATGAACACTCACGAGCCCCTACGTGGGAATCCGGGCCCTCCCAACGGTGTTGAGGTCGGTGTGACGTACCGGATCTCCGTTCTCGACCGCTCGCCCGTCCGCCGTGGACGGGGCAACGGGCAGGCGCTGCGTGACACGGTCTCGTTCGCGGGGGACATCGAAGCGCTGGGGTATCACCGGTTCTGGGTTTCGGAGCACCACGGCGTGCCGGGGGTCGCCGGTTCGGCGCCGACGGTGCTGGCCGCGGCCGTCGCGTCGGCCACCGGGCGGATCCGCGTGGGCACCGGGGGAGTGATGCTGCCCAACCACCGGCCGCTGGTCGTGGCGGAGCAGTTCGGCGTGCTCGACTCCCTGTTCCCCGGCCGGATCGATCTCGGGCTGGGCCGCTCGGTCGGCTTCACCGACGGCGTCCGCCGCGCGCTCGGGCAGGGCAAAGAGGCGGCCGCCGACTTCGGGGACCAGGTGCGCGAGCTGCTCGCCTTCTTCCGCGGCGACCAGGTGGATTACCCCGGGGTGCACGCGATCCCCGCCGAGGGCCGCCGGGTGCCCGCGTTCCTGCTGGCCACCGGTTCCGGCGCCGCGCTGGCCGCAGAGCTGGGGCTGCCGCTGGTCATCGCGCCGGTCCGCGGCGAGCGCGTCCTGCTCGACGCCGTCGCCCAGTACCGCGACGAGTTCCGGCCCTCGGACCAGGCCGCGGAGCCGTATGTCGTCGTGTCGACAGCGGTGGCGGTCGCCGATTCCGCGGCGGCCGCGCGCCGGCTGCTCGTGCCGGAGGCTTGGGCCACGGTGTACTCACGCAGCCACGGCGTCTTCCCGCCGCTTTCGCCCCCGGACGAAATCCTCGCCCTGCCGATGACCGACCGCGAGCGCGCCCGCCTCGACCAGACGCTGGCCGGACAGATCGGCGGCACCCCGGACGAGGTCGCCGACCGCCTGGGTTCGCTGGTCGAGAGCGTTGGCGCGGACGAGATCCTGGTGAGTACCAGCACGTACGACCCGTCCGCGCGGGTCGACTCGTTCGGGGCGCTGGCGCAGGTGGCCGGGCTCGCTGTTCCGGCGGCGTGAACGGCCGCCACAGCTGATCAACCCAGCACCACCGGGGTGAAGCCGCCCCACGCGGCGGGCACAGGGACCCGGCCGGTGGCCACCAGCAGCGCCTCACGATCGTCCACCCCGGCCGGAAAAGCTTGTCCCGTTACCTTTTCCACCATCACCCGAGCAGCCGCGACGGTCTCCGGCGGTGGTCCGTCCACTCCGGACAGATGTCGGACCAGGTCGAGGTGGTGCATCGTCGACTCGACCACGTAGACCGACAGGTAGTCCGCCACCGTGAACACCTCGTCGCAGGTCTCGACGCGGGTGGCCGGGTCCGCGGCGGCCGCGGCGCGCCCGGCGGCGACGGCGAGGTCGTCGAAGTGGTGGGTGAGGCCGGCCGGGGTGCCGTACGCGGCCGCGCTCCGGCGGACGAACGTCGCTTCCGGGTCGGTGCCCGTCGGCGGCTCGGACGGCTGCCAGTACGTCACCGCGTCGCGGGTCGCGGGCGCTTCGGTGGTCGAGGCGAGCGTGATCAGGATGTCCTGCGCGTCGATGACCAGGTGGAACACCAGGTCCTGGACGAGCCAGCCGGTGCAGCCCGACGGCGTGACCCACTGGCCGTCCTCGAGCGCGTGGACGGCTTCCTGGAGAGCGCCCCAAGCACGCGGGAAAAGATCCACGGCGGCAGCCTATCGAGCGCGGGCAAGTGTTTTCACAGCCGAAGCTGCAGCTCCGTGAGCAGCCGCTGGGCGGGGTCGGCCAGGCTGATGCCGGAGACCTCGGCGGCCCGGCGGACGCGGTACCGCACGGTGTTCGGGTGGATGTTCAGCGCGCGCGCCGCCGCGCGGACGTCGCCGAACGCGTCCAGGTAGGCCAGCACGGCGGGGACCAGGATGCCGCCGTGCTCGGCGTCGTGCGCGATCAGCTCGGCCAGCCGCGGGTCGCGGATGCGCGGCTGGTCCGCGAGGTAGGCGAGGACTTCCGACAGCAGCACGTCGGCGCGCACGTCGGCCAGTGAGGCGACCGGCTCCGGCCAGCGGCCGCGCGCCATCGTCGCCAGCACGCGGTCCGCGTCGCCGCGGGAGGCCGCCGCGTCGGACAGCCGGGGCACCACCCCGCCCAGCGCCGCGCGCACCGGCACGTCGAGGTGCCGCCGCGCCGTCGCGACGATCTCCCTGGCCAGCGCCAGCACGGCCGCGTCCGGGTGCTCGGGCAGATCGGGCAGCAGCGCGTAGACGCGGCCGCCGAGCACGCTGACCAGCGCGGTCCGCCGGTACGCCGCGGTGTGCACCGCGATCAGGTGCACCAGCTCGGCGCGGCGCAGCTGCCGGCCGGACGCCGCCGCCCCCGGCGAGGACAGCGCGAACGCCAGCACCTGCGCCGGACGGGCCGGGTCCGCGCCGATCTCGCCGGCCACGGATTCGGCGTCCACGCGGCCGTCGAGCAGCCCGGCCAGCAGGTCTTCACGCAGGCGAAGCTCGGGGCTGGGCTGGGTCCGCGCGCGGATCAGCTGCGGCGCCAGCGAACGGCTCGCGCCGAGCAGCGCGACCTCGGCCTGCTCGGTCAGCGGCGTCGCGCCCTCCTGCACCCAGATCGTGCCGAGCGGCTGAGAACCGGCGTGGATGCCGGCCGCGATGCGCCGCCGGATGCCCAGCTCGGGCCGCTCGTCGATGCGCACGATCCCCTCGCCCGCGCGTAACCGCTGGTAGACGCCCCATTCGCGCAGCATCGCCAGGTACCGCTCCGGCCCCTCGCGGCCGAGGATCGACAGCCGGCGCAGCTCGTCGACCTCGTCGGAGGAACGCGAGTAGGCCAGCACGCGGCTGGCCGTGTCCTCGATGCTGACCAGCCCGCCGGTGAGCGTCGCGACGGTCTGGGCCAGCGCGAACAGATCGCCCAGCACCTCGCCGCTCTGGGCCTCGCCGCCGGCGCGCGCCGCGTCGACGACCCCGCGGGCCAGCGCTTCCACCTGTTCCCAGCGCGCTTCGGCGCCGACGGTGAGCAGCGCGACGCCCGCGTCGGCCGCGATTTCCGTGCCGCCTTCGCCCTTCACCGCCACTGCCGCCGCGCCACCGCGTCCGGCCGCCCGGATCGCCGCGGCCGCCGCCCGGCCGCGCGCGCCGATCACCAGCACCAGGTCGCCGGGGTGGGCCTCGGGCGGGTCCTCCGGGTCGAGGATCACCACGTCCTCGACCGGCACGGCCAGCCCGCGCGGCGCCACGAGCACCCGGACGAGTGGTTCACCGAGCGTCGCGAGCACGTGCCGCAGCGACGTCCCGGGCACGACCTCGGGAACCACCGGAGCCTTTGGCTGATCGGACAACCTCACCTTGGTGATTCTAGCCTGGCGGACAAACCCGCCCGCGGCTTCCGGCGTTACGGTTCGGGCAACTGAACCCGCAGGTGCCGAGAACAAGGGAGCCGCCGTGGACGCCGTAACCCAGACCCCAGTCCCGAAGAACGAAACGGTGCTGACGTACGCGCCGGGCAGCGCCGAGCGCGCCGAACTCGAGGGCGCGCTGGCCAAGCTGGGCCAGGCGGGGCCCGTCGACCTGACCGTGACGGTCGGCGGCGAGCAGCGCGCCGGCGGCGGCGAGAAGATCGACGTCGTCCAGCCGCACAACCACGGCCACGTGCTGGGCACCATCCAGAGCGCCACGAAGCAGGACGCCGCCGACGCCGTCGCCGCGGCGGGCAAGGCCGCGCCGGAGTGGCGCGGGCTGTCGTTCGACGACCGCGCCGCGATCCTGCTGCGCGCGGCCGACCTGCTGACCGGCCCGTGGCGCGCCACGCTGAACGCGGCCACCATGCTCGGCCAGTCGAAGACCGCCACCCAGGCCGAAATCGACTCCGCCTGCGAGCTGGCCGACTTCTGGCGCTTCAACGTCGAATTCGGCCGCCGCATCCTGGCCGAGCAGCCGATCAGCTCGCCCGGCGTGTGGAACCGCATGGAGCACCGTCCGCTCGAGGGCTTCGTCTACGCGATCACGCCGTTCAACTTCACCGCGATCGCCGGCAACCTGCCCACCGCGCCCGCGCTGATGGGCAACACGGTGCTGTGGAAGCCTTCGCCGACGCAGAGCTTCGCCGCGCACCTGACCATGCGGCTGCTCGAAGAGGCCGGGATGCCGCCGGGCGTGATCAACCTGCTGCCGGGTGACGGCAAGGCCGTCTCCGAGGTGGCGCTGACGCACCGCGACCTCGCGGGCATCCACTTCACCGGCTCCACCGCGACGTTCCAGCACCTGTGGGGCACCGTCGGCGGGAACATCGCCGGCTACCGCAGCTACCCGCGGTTGGTCGGCGAGACCGGCGGCAAGGACTTCGTGCTGGCGCACCCGTCGGCCGACATCGACGTGCTGCGTACCGCGCTCGTCCGCGGCGCTTTCGAGTACCAGGGCCAGAAGTGCTCCGCCGCTTCGCGCGCGTACATCCCGCGCAGCGTGTGGGAGCAGCTGAAGGACAGCCTGGTCACCGAAACCGAGGCGCTGTCCTACGGCGACGTCACCGACCTGAGCCACTTCGGCGGCGCGGTGATCGACCGGCGCGCGTTCGACAAGCACGCGTCGCTGTTCGAGCGCGTGAAGGGTGACGGCGAGGTCGAGATCCTCACCGGCGGCACCGCGGACGACAGCGTGGGCTACTTCGTGCAGCCGACGGTCCTGGTTTCGGCCAACCCGAAGCACGAGATCTTCAGCACCGAGTACTTCGGCCCGATCCTGTCGGTGCACGTCTACGACGATGCTGATTTCGACTCGATGCTCAAGGTGATCGACGAGACCGCGGCCTACGCGCTGACCGGCGCGGTGATCGCGAACGACCGCGCGGCCGTGGCGAAGGCGTCCGAAGCACTTCGGTTCAGCGCCGGCAACCTCTACGTCAACGACAAGCCGACCGGCGCCGTCGTGGGCCAGCAGCCGTTCGGCGGGGCCCGCGCCTCGGGCACCAACGACAAGGCCGGGTCGATCTTCAACCTGCTCCGCTGGACGAGCCCGCGCTCGGTCAAGGAGACCTTCGTGCCGGCGACCGTCGTGCGTCACCCGCACCAGGGCTGAGAGGGAGCCTGTCATGCTGCGTGCCCCGCTGCTCGCCGCCGCCCGGTCCCGCCGGGTGCGCGCGTTGATCGAAGCCGTGCCCGCCACGCGGTCCGTGGTGCGGCGGTTCGTGTCCGGGTCCGCGACCGCCGACGCCGTGCGCGTCGCGCGGGAGCTGGCCGCCGACGGCCGGTCGATCACCATCGACCACCTCGGCGAGGACACCACGGACGCCACCCAGGCGGCCACCACCGTCCGGGCCTACGAGGCACTGCTGTCGGCGCTCGCCGAACAGGGCCTGGCCCAGGGCGCGGACGTCTCGGTGAAGCTGTCGGCCGTCGGGCAGTTCCTGCCGGCCGACGGCGAGGGCGTCGCGCTGGAGAACGCGCGGAAGATCTGCGCCGCGGCCGAGGCCGTCGGCGCGACCGTGACGCTCGACATGGAGGACCACACCACCACGGACTCGACGCTCGGCATCCTGCGCGAGCTGCGCGGCGAGTACCCGTGGGTGGGCGCGGTGCTGCAGGCCTACCTCAAGCGCACCGAGCAGGACTGCCGTGAGCTGTCCGGCCCGGGCTCGCGGGTGCGGCTGTGCAAGGGCGCGTACGCCGAGCCGGAGTCGGCGGCGTTCCAGGACAAGGCGGACGTCGACAAGTCGTACGTGCGCTGCCTGAGCGTGCTGATGGCGGGCCAGGGCTACCCGATGGTGGCCTCGCACGACCCGCGGATGATCGCCATCGCGTCGAAGCTGGCGGCCGAGGCCGGGCGCACGGCGGCCGACCACGAGTTCCAGATGCTGTACGGAATCCGGCCCGAGGAGCAGAAGCGGATCGCCGCCGAGGGCTCCACCATGCGCGTGTACGTGCCGTGCGGCGACGAGTGGTACGGCTACTTCATGCGGCGGCTGGCCGAGCGCCCGGCGAACCTGGTGTTCTTCCTGCGCGGGCTCGCCACCCGGTCCTGAAGTACCCCGGACACAAGAGAACGCCCCCTCACCCGCTTCCCCGACGGGTGAGGGGGCGTTCTCACGTCCCCGGTCAGTACTGGGTCAGGCCTGCGCTTCCTGCTCGGCCGCGGCCTTCTTGACCTCGTCCATGTCGACCTCGCGGGCCTGGCGGATGATGTCCTCCAGCGCGGCCGCGGGCAGCGCGCCCGGCTGCGCGTAGATCAGGGTCTTGTCGCGGATCACCGCGAGCGTCGGGATCGACCGGATGTCGAACGCGGCGGCGAGCTGCTGCTCGGCCTCGGTGTCGACCTTCGTGAACACGATGTCCTCGTGTTTCTCCGACGCCGTCTCGTACACCGGCGCGAACTGGCGGCACGGGCCGCACCAGCTCGCCCAGAAGTCGATCAGGACGAACTCGTGGTCGCTCACGGTCTGGTCGAAGTTGGCGGTGGTCAGCTCAACTGTGCTCATGCCCTCTCCAACGGACGACGCGCGGCGGGAATTCCCGCGCGCGAGGTAGCGTCTTGACCTCTCAGGATCGAGGCCCGGCCGCTCGGCGGGCCGGGGCAAGGAGGAACCATGGCGGACAGCGGGATCATGGGCCGGATCGACCAGCTCATCGCTGAAGAGCACGAGCTGCGGTCCCGGTCGGTCGGGGTCGGGCTCTCCGGGGAGGACCGGGAGCGGCTCAGCGGGGTGGAGCAGGAGCTGGACCAATGCTGGGATTTGCTTCGGCAGCGGCGGGCTCGGGTCGAGTTTGACGAGGATCCGGAGGGGGCGCAGGTGCGGCCGGTGGGAGAGGTTGAGGGGTATCGGCAGTAGGGCCGGAGTAGCTCGGGGAGAGCCCGAAGCGGGGTAGTGAGGGCGCAGCCAGAAGCGGAGTAGTGGGGGCAACCCGAAGCTGGATTGTGACTACGGCGCTGGCCAGGTTGTCAAGGCGGGAAAGATGCCTTGGCAACCTGGCCAGCGCCGTGTTTTGGCTTCGGATCGGGTTGCGGGGAGGCCTGGTTGCGGCTGGGGCGGGGTGGCGTTGCCGGGGCGCGTTGCTGGGGGGCGGTTAGTTAGGCCGGGCAGAGGGTGCCGTCGGTGGGGACTTTGCCGTCGATCAGGAAAGATTGGGCGGCGGCTGTGACGCAGGGACTCAGGCCTACGGCGCCGTGGCCGGTGCCTTGCCAGGTGACGGTTACGGCGCTGGGCATCTGGTCTGCGGCGCGGCTGGTGCCCTGGCCGGGCGTGACCGGGTCGGTGGTGGTGGCGGCGACCAGGATCGGTGGGACGCCGGGGGCGCCGGCGGCTGGGAGGGGCTCGCGGCGGACCGGCCAGGCGCCGCACCAAGCGAGTTCCTGGGCTACCAAGGCGCCGAATTGGGGGTACTTCGCGCGCATGCCCTGGGCCACCTTGTCGATCTGGTCGGCGGGCAGGCGGGTGGCGGCGTCGTTGCAGCGGGTGGCCATGGTGCCGCCGATGCGGGACGGGTCGTTGTCGTCGTCGGTCAGCATGGGGGAGGCGAAGGACTCGAGGGCGGTGACGTCGCCGGTGCGGGCGGCGGCGATCGCGTCGGCCAGGGCGGGCCAGCGGGAACGGTCCGCCAGGCCCAGGTAGACGCCGTACATCGCGATGCCGGGGCTCAGGACCACGCCGTCGGGGGTGGATGCCGGGGCGGCGCGGAGGCGGTCGGTCACGGCTGTCAGCGCGGCCTTCGGGTCGCCCATCGAGCAGCCGCGCGCGGCACAGTCCGCGCCGAACGCGTCCAAAGTGCCCTGCGCGCCCGCGGCCACGGTGTCCAACACAGCCGCGCGGTCCGCACCCGGGTCGGGCAGACCGTCCAGCACCATGCGGCCGACCTGGCCGGGGAAGCGCACCGCGTACTCCGACAGCACCTTCGAACCGTCGCCGCGGCCCAGGGCGCTCAGCTTGTCCAGGCCCAGCTCACGGCGAAGCTCATCGAGGTCGCCCGCGGTGCGCCAGCTGTCCAGCGCGGTCTGCGCGGTGTCCAGGTCGATCGCGCACTGCTGGCCGGCCCGGCGCGCGGCGTCCAGCACGTTGCCGAGGCCGCCCTGCGCGGGATCCGCGCCCAGCAGCGCGTCCCGGGCCTCGGGCGGCACGCACTGCACACCGCCGGACAGCCCGGTGCCGCGGCGGTCCAGGCCGATCAGGGTGAACTTCTGCAGGAACGCGGGCGGCAGCTGCGCCGCGAGCCGCGCGGCGAACAGCGAGCCGGGGTCGCCGCCGACGTCGTTGACCACCACCAGCGGGATCGGGCCGGTGCCCGCCTTCAGCACCAGGATCCGCGCCAGCAGGTGCTGGGTGTCGTCGGGCGCGTCGAGCGGCGCGTTCATCCGCGCGCAGCTGAAGTGCAGCGACGCGGGCACGGCCGGCTGGCCCATCCGGGCGCGGGTGTCGTCGTCGCAGTCGGTCCAGCGCAGCGTCGGGGACTGCGGCTCCGAAAGCGGGGGCAGCGGCACCGGGGCCGAACTCGGCGCCGCGGGCTGGATGGCCTTGCCGTCGTTCTCCACCACGGCCGGGCGCACCGACGGGCCGGTGGTGCAGCCCGCGAGGGTCAGCGCCCCCAGCGCCACGACCGCCAGCCGGGCGCGCAGGCGGGAACGGCGGGTGGAACGGCGGCGCACAGGCTGGTCCTCACGTCTACTCGGGCGAACTCCCGGTCGAGCTTGGCACGCCGGGTGTGGGGCGGAAGTTAGCGGGTCCGGCCTCGTGAGTGGCTACGACGGTTAGAACCGTCATGAACACTCACGAGTGGTTCAGCGGGTCCGCACGACCTCGCCGCGGAACACCGCGGACAGGTCGTAGCGCGCGGGCTCCTCCAGCTGCGCGTAGCCGCACGACGAGGGCTCGCGGTCCGGGCGCCAGCGGGCGAACTGCGCGGTGTGCCGGAACCGCGCGGGGTCCCCGCCTTCGGTGTGCTCGTACGACACCTCGACGACCCGCTCCAGCCGGAGCGGCACCCACGGCTGCTCCTTCGACCGCCAGCGCGTGATCCCGCCGGGGATCCGCTGGCCCTCGCGCACGGCGTCGCCGAGCCACGGGTGCCCCTCGCCGTCGGTGACCAGCGGCGCCAGTTCGGTCGCCAGCTCGCGCCGCCTCGCGGCCGGGAACGAGCCGACCACACCGACGTGGTGCAGCAGCCCGTCGCCGTCGTACAGCCCGAGCAGGAACGACCCGACGGCCTCGCCCGGCGCGCCGTCCACGTGCCAGCGCAGCCCGGCCAGCACGCAGTCGGCCGTGCGCGAATGCTTGTACTTGAACAGGACCCGCTTGCCCGGGGTGTACGGCTCGCCGAGCGGCTTCCCGATCACGCCGTCGAGCCCGGCGCCCTCGAACAGCTCGAACCAGTGCCGCGCGGTGTCCGGGTCCGTGGTCGCCGGGGTCAGGTGGAAGCCCTCGCCGGCGAGCTTCTCCAGGCGCGCGCGGCGGGCCGAGGTCGGTTCGTCCACGAAGGACTCCGCGCCCAGCGCCAGCACGTCGAACGCGACGAACTCGGCGGGGGATTCCTTGGCCAGCAGCTGAACGCGGCTGTCGGCTGGGTGGATGCGCTCGGTGAGCGCGTCGAAGTCGAGCTTCCCGTCGCGGGCGACCACCAGCTCGCCGTCGAGCACGACCTGGTCCGGCAGTGTTTCCAGGAGCCGCGCGACCACCTCGGGGAAGTACCGGTTGAGCGGCTTCTCCGCGCGCGACTGGAGAGTCAGCTCGTCGCCGTCGCGGAAGACGAGGCAGCGGAAGCCGTCCCACTTGGGCTCGAACAGCAGCCCGCCCGAGTCCGGGATCGCCTTCGCGGGCTTCGCGAGCATGGGCTTGATCGGTGCCAGCACGGGGAGGGCCATGCGGGCATTCTGCGCACAGAACGCCCGTCAGCGCACGCGTGCCGGGCCCGCCGTGTCCAGTTCGAGCCGGACGGCAGTCGGCAGCACGTCCAGCCCGAGCGACTCCCGGGCCCGCGTGAGCACGTACGTGTCCAGGTCGGACCAGACCCGGCGGACGTCGGTGTCCTCGCTCAACCACAGCGTCACGCGCAGCGCCGGCTCGGCCTTGGTGCCGACGGCACGCGCCCGCGCCCGGGTGACGCCCGCGATGTCCTCGGCGTCGGCCTGCACCGCGTCGGCGATCGCGGCCGAGGTGACGGTCAGCTCCGCGCCCGGCGTCTCGTCGAGCTGCAGGTCGGGCCGCGGCTCCGGGCGCAGCGAGCGGAAGAACCACCACAGGCCCAGCACCAGCAGCAGGACGCCGAGCACCACCGCGCCGATCCGCGCGTACAGGGCGTGGTCGCCGAGCCAGCGGACGGCCATCGGGTCGACCAGCGAGCGGTGCCCGCGGAACCGGCCGAGCCAGCCCAGCCCGACCATCAGCGCGGCGGCGCCCGCGAGCACCGCGACCAGCCCGATGATCAGGGTGAGCGTGCGCTCGGCGCCGTACGAACGGCCCAAGGCGCGGCGGGCGGCGGAAGTGCTCATGTGGTCACCCCGGTCATCGGCGGTCCTTCGGCGAGTCGACGACCACGGTCACCTTCGGCCGGCGCACCAGCGGGACGTCGTCCAGCACGCTGCCGACCGTCTCGAGCAGGCGCGGCCGCAGCTGTGCTTCGTCTTCGAGACGGCTGGAGGCGCGCACGCGGACGCGGCGGGCGCTGGCCGTCACGCTCGCGCCGCTGACGTTGTCCTGCGCGCGCACGGCGAGCCCGACCATCCGGGCCAGCGAGCGCGGCGACGTGCTCACGGAGATCCCGTCGGCCGGGTCGGTCATCCGCACCGCGCGGCTGCCCGCGCTGAGGGAGAAGAGCACTAACAGCAGCCCGGCGACGAGCACCACCGCGGCGGTGATGCGCACGGGCGTCGCGGTCCAGTCGAGCCCGGCCAGGTCTTCGCGCCAGCGCGGCCACGGCACGAGCAGCGGCGCGCTCTGCGGCTTCCACCAGTGCCAGCCGACTTCCAGCGCGAGCAGCGCCCCGCAGCCGGCGAGCACCAGCGCGAGCACTGTGGACAGCAGCCGGACCAGAACGCGCATCACTGCACCCGCGGCCGGGCGTCGGGCAGCAGCGCCGAGACCGTCACCGCGATCGAGCGCACGTGGTACGCGGTGATCCGCTCGACCTCTTCGGTCACCTTCGCGCGGACGTCGCCGGTCACCGACCGCACCGGGCCGGGGTAGCGCAGCGCCAGATCCAGCGCGAGGTCGACGTCGTTGTCCTGGCCGCCGACCTTCACCCCGGCGCCCGAGCGGCCGGTGGTGAGCCCGGCGACGCGGTGCTCGGCCAGGACCGTGCCGGGCACCTGGTCCGCGGCGTGCTGCGCGACCTTGCGCACCACGGCGTGGGCGATGCTGAGCGTGCCGCGCTCTTCGGGCTCGGCGAGCTCGCCGCGGGGCAGATCGACCTCGGCGAGGTGCCCGGTCACTTGTCCCGGCCCTTGCCGCCGAACACGTCCCCGAGGTCCAGCTCGCCGTCGAGGACGCGCCCGACGACCAGCCCGATGATGCCGACCGCCAGCGTCACCAGGAAGGCGGTGAAGCTCTGCGTGGCGGCGAGACCGAGGATGAGCCCGGCGAGCAGGCCGGTCTGGGTGGCGTTCAACGTTTCCTCCTGGGGTGCGAAGACTTCTGGCCGACCGGGGTGTCCACTGTGTACAGCGCGCGGTCCCGCTACTCGACGCGGGAGGACTCCGGCGCGTCGTCGTCCTCGCCGGGCAGGTGGATGTCGTTGACCGCGATGTTCACCTCGATCACCTCGAGCGCGGTGATCTCTTCGACGGCCCTGATCACGTTGCGCCGCACCGCGCGGGCCACCTCGACGATCCGCGCGCCGTACTCCACGACCAGGTCGAGGTCGATCGCCGTCTGCTTCTCGCCCACCTCCACCGAGACGCCCGAGGTGGAGGTGGTGCCCGAGCCCGGGATCCGTTCGCGCAGGGCACCGAACGCGCGCGAGACGCCGCTGCCCAGCGCGTGCACGCCGGCGACCTCTCGGGCGGCGAGCCCGGCGACCTTCTGCACCACCAGCGACGAGATCGTGGTGCGGCCCGCGGTGGTGTCCTCGTTCAGCGGGGTCGGGGTGACCCGGCCGGGGACGTCGGGCCGGTTCGGGCTCGGCTGCGCCATGGAGTTCGCTCCCTCGGTCCTGCGGTTGGAGTCCTGCGGCCGGAGTCCCGGCTCTGAAAGTTTGCCCACCCCTACGATGTCCCAACCGGCGGAATCCTCACGGTGGGTCACCCGAACGGAGGAATTCAGTCCGGGTGGACGTCGACCACGTGCACGTTCACCGTCGGCGGCGGGGAGCCCAGCTGCCGTTGCAGCTCCTCGGTGACCCGGCCCCGCAGCAGCTCGGCGGCCTCGTCCGCGGCGACGCCGAAGCGGACGGTCGCGAGCACCTGCAGCTCCCCGTCGTCGAGGGCGACGGCCGACACGTGCACGCCGTCCGCGGCCTCGGCCACCTCGGCGGCGACGGCCCGCGCGAGCTGGACCACCACGGTCTCCGAGACCGACAGCGAGCCGCCCTCGGACGGCAGCGGGATCGGCGGCGCACCGCGGCGGCCGCGCACTCCGCTCACCGAGCGCAGCACCCGCTCGACGAGCCCGGGGGGCGTCGGGACCCGGCGCCGCGCGGCCGCGCGCACCAGCTCCCAGTGGGGGTCCCGCTCGGGATCCGCCGGGCCGGGGCCCTGGTCCGTCATCGTCGCTCCCTCAACTGGCCGAGCAGCGCCACCCTGGCCCGGTGGAGCCGCGCGCGCAAGGCGGGGACGCTGACTTCGAGCACCTCGGCCACCTCCTCGTAGCTCAGTCCCTCCAGCTCGCGCAACACCAGCGGGACGCGCTGGGACACCTCGAGCCGGGAGATCGCGCGCAGCACGGCGTCCACCTGCTCCGCGCGCACCACCTGCCGCTCCGGCGTCGCCTCGGCGACCAGTGCACCGTCCAAAGTGGACCGCCGGCGGCCCTCCGGGGCCGGGTGCACGTCGTCGAGCGACACGGTGGGGCGGCGACGGCGCAGCAGCGCGAGCGCGCCGTTGGTGACCACCCGGTACAGCCAGGTCGACACCGAGGACTGGTGCCGGAACGCCGGCAGCGCCCGCCAGGCCGCGAGCCAGGCTTCCTGGACCACGTCCTCGGCCTCGGCCGAGCCGCCGGTGATGCGCAGCGCCACCCGGTACATCATCGGCGTGTGCCGCCGCACGAGCGTGTCGAACGCCGCGTGGTCACCCGCCGCGGCGCGGTCGGCGAGGGTGGCGTCGCCGTCCTCCTCGGCCGGCATCAGCCCGTGGCCCGCCGGTAGCGCAGCAGCGTGAAACCGTCCTCGACCAGGATCGACGCGAGGTCGAGGCGCCGCGGCGGCGAGACGGCCGGGCCCGCCGCGATCCGGCCGGCGCCGCCCCCGGTGAGCAGCGGCGCGACGGTGAGGCACAGCTGGTCCACCCGGTCCGCGGCGGCGAGCGCGCCGAACAGCGCGGGCCCGCCTTCGCAGTCCACGCGTCGGAGGCCGCGTTCGGCCAGCATCGCGAGCGCGCGCGGCAGGTCCACGTCGTCCTCACCGGCCGTGAGGACACTGGCGCCGGCTTCGGCGAGCGCTCCGGTGTCGGCCTTCGTGGTGGTGACGACGATCGGCGGCACGGCCGTGTCCGTGAAAAGCCGGCTCCCGGGGTCGAGCGCGCCCGATCGCGTGACGACGGCGATCGGCAGCGTCGGGGCCAAGCCGAGGCGTGCGCGTCGGGCGGCCCGGTCGGGGTTCGACCGGGCGCCGCGGTAGTCCTCGGCGCGGGCGGTGCCGGCGCCGACCAGCACCACGTCGGCGAGGTTGCGGGCGAGCAGGAACACGCGCTTGTCGGCCGGGTGCGAGAGGCCGGCGGAAAGCTCGTCCACGGCCGCGGCCCCGTCGGCCGACGCGACGAAGTTGACCTGGACGAACGAGCCCGTGAGCGGTTCGGGATACCCGTAGACCCGCTCCAGGTCGTCGTCGGACAGCGGCGGGGTTCCCCCGCTCCCGCCCGGTGATGGTGGCCACACGCTCCGCACACCAGCTATCCCAGCATGGCCCCGGAACCGCCCCCGACCGGGGGATACGCATGTCCGCCCACCTCGCACGCCCGGGTGAACGCGGTGGCTAGGCTCTGCGACCATGCCCGCAGCCGCCCTGACCGACCGGTTTCCCGAGCTCGGGGCCGACGAGCTGATCGAGTCCCTGGTGCCGCCGCCGCGGTTCGGCCGCGCGCGGTTCAGCACCTACGTGCCCAATCCCGACGAGCCCAGCCAGGCCGCCGCGGTCGAGGCCTGCTCGGCGTTCGCGCGGGGGATCGGCGAGCGGCCCGCGCGCAAGTCGCGGCTGCGCTCGCTGTTCGGCGGCGGGATCCCCGAGCCAGTCGGGAAGATGGGCCTCTATCTCGACGGCGGCTTCGGCGTCGGCAAGACCCACCTGCTCGCGTCCGCTTGGCACGAAGCGCCTTCGCCCAAGGCGTACGGCACCTTCGTGGAGCTGACCCACTTGGTGGGCGCGCTGGGCTTCGCTGAGGCCGTGCGGCGGCTTTCGGAGCACCGGCTGCTGGCGATCGACGAGTTCGAGCTGGACGATCCCGGCGACACCACGCTGGTCAGCCGGCTGTTGCAGGAGCTGATGAACGCGGGCGTGCACATCGCCGCGACGTCCAACACGCTGCCGGACAAGCTCGGCGAGGGCCGGTTCGCCGCCGAGGACTTCCTGCGTGAGATCCAGGCGCTGTCCCAGCGGTTCGGGGTGGTGCGCGTGGACGGGCCCGACTACCGCCACCGCGGCCTGCCCGACGCGCCGCCGCCGGTCAGCGACGAGGAGCTGGAAGCCTCCGCCGACGCGCACGAAGGGTCCACTTTGGACGATTTCGACGCCTTGGTGGAGCACCTGGCCAAGCTGCACCCCTCGCGGTACGGGAAGCTGCTCGACGGCGTCCGGCGGGTGCACCTGCGGCAGGTGAAGCCGGCGCCGGACCAGAACGTGGGCCTGCGCCTCGTCGCTTTCGCCGACCGGCTCTACGACCGCGCGATCCCGGTGATGGTGTCGGGGGTGCCGCTGCCGGAGCTGTTCACCGAGGAGATGGTGAACGGCGGCTACCGCAAGAAGTACCTCCGCGCGGTCAGCCGTCTGACGGCGCTGGCGCGCGACGCGGTGTGACGACGGCGCGCAATCCGGTCACCACGGCGGTGCCGAAGAACGTGCCGCCGGCGATGTCCGTGAGGTAGTGGTAGCCGAGGCCGATCATGCCGATCGCGGCGCAGCCCAGCAGCACCACGCCGGCCACGGCGGCGGCGGTTTTCCACCGGGCGAGCAGGACCAGCACCACGAGCACGGTGACCAGGCTGACCGTGTGCCCGCTCGGGTAGACCAGCGTGCCGTCCTTCCAGCGGTCGAACAGCGGCTTGAGCACCCAGGTGTTCAGCGCGACCGCCACCGCCGGGCCCGCCACGGCCAGCAGCGCGTCGGTTTTCCGGCGGCGGTACAGGCAGATCCCGGCGATGACCGCGATGGCGGGCAGCAGCACGTACGGCTCGGTCGGCAGCACGAGCACGTCCAGCAGGTCGTGGCCGAGGCCGCTGACTCCGGACGCGGCGGCGGAGTCCAGCCCGCTGGGGGAGCGGCCGCCCGCGAAGACGAGGCCGAGCGCCAGTGCGGCCAGCGCGCAGGCGAGCGCCACCACGGTGAGGATGCGGCGGCTCATGTTCCCTCCGTTCGCGAAATACCGAAGTCCGGGCTGTCGAAATCCGCGATGTCGTTCGTCGTCAAGGCAGGACCGGGACGCCGTCCCGTCGACGGAGGAGATTTACCATGGCCACTGAATATCTGAGCGCGACCCTGACTCTCGCCGTGCCCGTCGAGCGGGTGTTCGCCGTGCTGGCGGATCCGACAGCCCACGTCGCGATCGACGGCACCGGCTGGCTGCGGGAGCCCGTCGACCGCGCGCCGCTCACCGAGGCAGGCCAGCTGTTCCGGATGGACATGTACCACACCGCCCACCCAGACGGTGACTACCAGGTGATCAACAAGGTCGTGGTGTTCGACGCGCCGCGCGCCATCGGCTGGCTGACCGGGTCGCAGAGCGACGGCGGCGAACCGGAGTTCGGCGGCTGGGTCTGGCGGTACGACCTGGAGCCGCTCGGCCCGGCCGAGACCGAGGTCAAGCTCGGCTACGACTGGTCGGCGGTCCCGGACTTCCGCCGGGAGTTCATCCAGTTCCCGCCGTTCGGCCCCGAGCACCTGGAAAACTCGCTGCGGCACCTGGCCGGGCTGGCCGCGCCGGCGGCCCAGGCTTCGGGCCGCTGACCGGGCGGCGTACGCGGATGGCGGGTGGCCGAACCGGCCCGGGTTCGGCCACCATGCGGGGGAACGGGTGGAGGGAGCGGTATGCGGGTCACCGTGGTCGGGGGCGGTATCGCCGGGCTCAGCAGCGCGTATCGGCTGGCCGAAGCGGGACATCGGGTCACGGTGCGCACGGCGGGGCGGCCGGACGAGTCCACGTCGGCGGTGGCCGGAGGGCTGATCTACCCGCCGGTGGCGCAGGTGGACGAGCGCGTGATGCGGTGGACTGAAGCGACCGTCGGGGTGTACCGGCGTTCGCTGGCGGCGCCGGGCATCCGGTTCCTGCCCGGCTCGATCACCCTGGGGGCGGATCAGCCTGGCCCGCCGTGGCTGTCGGCCATGACGGACGTGACCCGCGACGGCGACCGGCTCGGCTTCACCACGGCGCTGGTGGACATGCCGGTGTACCTCGCGTGGCTCGCGGAGCAGGTGGCCGCGCTGGGTGTGAAGACGGAGTATGCCGCGGTGGCGTCGCTGACGGAGGTGGACGCGGACGTGGTCGTCAACGCCGCCGGGCTCGGCGCGGCCGCGCTGGCCGGCGACGACACGCTGGTGCCGGTGCGCGGCCAGCTCGTGCACCTGGCCGACCCGGGCCTGACCTCGTGGACCGTCGTGGTCGAGGGCGACGAGGTGACGTACGTGATCCCGCACGGCCGCCACGTGATCTGCGGCGGCACCGAGGAAATCGGCCGCGGTGACCTCGACCCCGACCCGGCCGTGGCGGCGGCCATCGTGCGCCGGTGCCGTTCACTGGTCCCGGCGCTCGCGGACGCCGCCGTGCTCGGCACCCGCGCGGGCCTCCGGCCGGGACGCCCGTCGGTCCGCCTGGAGCGGGTCGGCAACGTCGTGCACGACTACGGCCATGGCGGCGCGGGTGTCACTTTGGCCTGGGGCTGCGCGGACGACGTCGTCGAGCTGGTTTGAGTCGCACGGTCTGGGAAAGGCTGGCTTCGCGGTCGACGGGAGGACAACGGCTGCCCTCGGTGCAGCGGATGACGCTTTGGCCTCGCTCAGTGCAGCGGAAGCGTCATTCACTGCACTGAGCTGACCCCAGCCAAAACGGTCCGGGAGCCGGCCTCAGCTGGTGAACTCGGCGTGGTCGGCCTCGGTGCGGTCGGCGTAACGCACCGCGTACGCGCCGATCGCCTCCTCGAGGTGCTCGTCGTCGGCGAAGTAGCCCGCCAGTAGTTGCGGGTGCAGGGAACGGGTGTGGGCGCGGGCCAGCAGGGCGCCGGCGAGGCGGCCGTAGTCGTCGAGGTGGTTTTCGCGCAGGGCGGCCGGGTCGATGGCGCCCTTGAGGTTGCGGAACTGGCGCACGATGAACGGCACGTCGTCGATGGTGGTCCAGCCCAGCAGGATGTCCGACTCCGCCTGCACGAGCCGGGCGCCCTCGACGATGCGGCGGCCCTCGTGCTCCGGCGCGGGCACGCCGAGGTGCGCGGCCAGCGCCGAGGGCTGGCCTGTTTCACTTGCAGCACCAGGTCTTCCTCGTCGTTCCCGTGCAGCAGCACGACGTAGCTGCGCAGGCCGACGCTGCCGGTGCCGACCACCCGGAACGCGACGTCGGCGATCCGGTACCGCGCGGCCAGCGTCCGCCGCGACTCGCGCAGGGTGTCCACATAGGACACCAAGCCGCCGGCCACCGCGGCCGCGGTGGCATCGTCCACATGGGTCAGCACCGGCGGGTCTTCGACGAAACGGTGTCGCGCCAAACCGGTCTCGTGGTCGTCAACTTGCTGGGTCCACTTGGCGACGACCTTCGCGCTGGTATTGCGCCGGGCCTTCTTCTCCGCGTCCGCGAAGTCCTCGATCAGCTCGTCCGCCCGTGCCTTCGACAGCACGGACGCGTCCGGCAGCGCGTTCCACGACTCCAAATACGGCAACTCCGCCAGCGCCCGGATGGTGCGGCGATAGGACTTCACCGCGTCCTCGGCCGCCTCGCGACAGCCCGGTTCGCCGATGCCGCCCTCGCGCCCGGCGAGCACCAGGCTGGCCGCCAGCCGCTTGAGGTCCCACTCCCACGGGCCGGCCACGGTCTCGTCGAAGTCGTTGATGTCCATCACGATCCGGCCCTCGGGCGTGCCGTACAGCCCGAAGTTGGCCGCGTGCGCGTCGCCGCAGAGCTGGGCGGCCAGGCCGGACGACGGCGTGCCCGCGAGGTCCGCCGCCATCAGCCCGGCCGCGCCGCGGAAGAAGGTGAACGGCGAGGCCGCCATCCGCTCCCGCCGCAGCTCGACCAGCTCCGGCAGCCGTCCGGCGTTGCTCGCCGCGAAGTACTCCCGCGCGCCCGGCCGCTCGCGGGCCGCGGCCTCGTGGTCGTGCGCCGTCACCGGCGCGCTGTCACGCAGCCGCTTGCCCCGCGCGTACAGCTCCGCCGGTTCGACGCTTTCGGTGCCGACCAGCGGCCGTTCCACCCAGTCCCGGTTCTCCCGATACCCCAGTGCCATAACCGGCTTAACGAGCGAACCGGGCGAAACGCTCCCGCCGCTCAGCTCATGCCACGGATGACCTTGACGATCGCGTCGATGCCGCGGTCCAGCTCCTCGCGGGTGATCACCAGCGGCGGCGCCACGCGCAGGGTGTTCTCGTGGGTTTCCTTGCACAGCACGCCGAGCCCGGCCAGCGCCTCGGACGCCGCGCGCCCGGATGGCCCGCCCGGCGCGATGTCGATGCCCGCCCACAGGCCGCGGCCACGGACCTCGGCCAGGCCGTGCCCGATCAGGCCGGTGAGGCGCTCGTGCAGGTGGGCGCCCAGCTCGGCCGAGCGCTGCTGGAACTCGCCGGTGTTCAGCAGCCGCACCACAGCGCGGCCGACCGCGCACGCCACCGGGTTGCCGCCGAACGTCGAACCGTGCTCGCCGGGCTGCAGGACCCCGAGCACGGCCTGGCTGCCGACCACGGCGGACACCGGCAGGATGCCGCCGCCGAGGGCCTTGCCGAGGGTGTAGACGTCGGCGCGCACGCCCTCGTGGTCCAGCGCCAGCACGGTGCCGGTGCGGGCGAGGCCGGACTGGATCTCGTCGGCGATCAGCAGCACGCCGTGCTCGTCGCAGGCGCGGCGGACGTCGGCGAAGTAGCCGTGCGGCGGCACGACGACGCCGGCCTCACCCTGCACGGGCTCGAGCAGCACGGCCGCGGTGCGCGGAGTGATCGCGGCGCGCAGGGCCTCGGCGTCGCCGTACGGCACCGTCACGAAGCCCGGCGTGAACGGGCCGAAGCCGGCGCGCGCGGTTTCGTCGGTGGAGAACGACACGATCGTGGTGGTGCGGCCGTGGAAGTTCGACCCGGCGACGATGATCTCCGCGGTGCCGTCCGGCACGCCCTTCACCTGGTGCGCCCACTTGCGCGCGACCTTCACCGCGGACTCCACGGCCTCGGCCCCGGAGTTCATCGGCAGCACCATCTCGGTGCCGGTCAGCTCGGCCAGCTCGCGGCAGAACAGGCCCAGCTGGTCGTGGTGGAACGCGCGCGAGGTGAGCGTGACGCGGCCCAGCTGCTCGACCGCGGCGGCGATCAGCGCGGGGTGGCGGTGGCCGAAGTTCAGCGCCGAGTAGCCGGACAGGAAGTCCAGGTAGGACTTGCCCTCCACGTCGGTCACGCTGGCGCCTTCGGCCTCGGCGATCACGACCGGCAGCGGGTGGTAGTTGTGGGTGCTCCAGCGCTCGTCGAGTGCGATGAACCCGTCGGCGGAGGCAGGGGCGGCGGTTTCCCGGCCGGCGAACGTCGTCATGGGTTCAGGCTAGGCCCTGTTCGCGGGGAGATCAGCCGGGAAACGTTGCTTTCGCCCGTTGTTCGTTGCGCAGTCCGGGGGGATCGCCGGTGAATCGATGCGTGCGGGGGACGGTCCGGTACGGAATCGACGGTGAACCACCCGGCCGGGTGGTTCCCGCGAAGGCGGCGGCCGCGACCTGAGGGTTATCGTCGCCGGATGGCGAAGAAGGAGAACGGGAACCGCGTCCGGGATGCCCTGCGAGCAGGGGCGGAGCTGCCGGACCCGGCCTCGTCGCCGGTCGGGCCGGCCAAGAAGGCGAAGGGCGAGGAGAAGCTCGCCACCGCCGGGGAGCGGCTTTCGGCCCTGCAGGAGGCGCTGTACGCGGAGGGCACGGCCGGCGGCGGCCGCAGTGTGCTGCTGGTGCTCCAGGGCATGGACACCTCGGGCAAGGGCGGCACCGTCGGGCACGTGCTGGGCCTGGTGAACCCGATGGGCGTCAAGTACACCGCGTTCAAGAAGCCCACCCCGGCCGAGCGCCGCCACGACTTCCTCTGGCGCGTGCGCCGCCAGCTGCCCGCGCCGGGTCGGATCGGCGTGTTCGACCGCTCGCACTACGAGGACATCCTGGTGCCGCGGGTGTCCGGGCTGCTCACCGCGGCCGAGCGGCGGCTGCGGTACAAGCAGATCAACGCCTTCGAGAGCGAGCTGGCCGAGGGCGGCACCACCGTGGTCAAGGTCTTCCTGCACATCTCTCCCGAGGAGCAGCTCAAGCGGCTGCGGGCCCGGTTGCAACGACCGGAGAAGCGCTGGAAGTTCGACCCCTCGGACCTCGAAGCGCGCAGCCACTGGACCGCCTACCAGGAGGCCTACGCCGACGTGCTGGCCAAGACCTCGCCGGACACCGCGCCCTGGTACGTCGTGCCCGCCGACCGCAAGTGGTACCGGAACTGGGCCGTGGCCGAGCTGCTGATCGAGGTGCTCACCGAGCTGGCGCCGCAGTTCCCGGAACCGGCCTACGACGTCGAGGAGATGCTGCTCGCGCTGAAGGGTGTTGGCGTCGTGGCCTGATCGTCTGAAAGAGTGCCGGACGTGACCGACTCTGTTCTCGACGACGACCTCTCGTTCCTCCGCCGCCAGGCCCGCACCCAGCGCTTCACGCTCGGCGCGCCCAAGCTGTTCACCGTGTCCCCGGACGGTTCGCGGGTGCTGTTCCTGCGCAGCGAGTCAGGCACCGACCCGCGGCACAGCCTGTGGGCGCTCGACCTCACCTCCGGCGAGGAGGCGAAGCTGGTCGACGCCGCGGAGCTGCTGCCCGGCGACGAGGACCTGCCGCCGGAGGAGCGGGCGCGCCGCGAGCGTTCGCGGCTGACCGGCAGCGGTGTGCTGGCGTACGGGGTCGACGACGCGTTCACGGTCGTCACCTTCACCTTGTCCGGCAAGCTCTACACACTCGAGCTGGCGACCGGTGAGATCAAGGTGCTGGTCGACGGCTCGGTGATCGACCCGCGGCCGAACCCGTCGGGCACGCACGTCGCGTACGTCCGCGACCGGCGGCTGCGGGTGATCGAGCTGGCCACCGGCGCCGACCGGGTGCTGGTCGAGGAGGACGGCGAAGACGTCACCTGGGGCCTCGCGGAGTTCATCGCCGGGGAGGAGATGGACCGCCACCGCGGCTACTGGTGGTCGCCGGACGGGCAGAGCCTGATCGCCGAGCGCGCGGACCGCGGCCCGGTGCCGCGCTGGACCATCGGCGACCCGGCGAACCCGCAGAACCCGGCGAACGTCGTCGCGTACCCGTCGGCCGGCTCGCCGAACGCCGAGGTTTCGCTCGCGCTGCTGGGCCTGGACGGCAGCCGCGTCGACCTGGCCCGCGGCGACTGGGAGTACCTGGTCACGGTGCACTGGTCGGCGGGCGGGGCGCCGCTGCTCGCGGTGCAGCCGCGGGACCAGCGCTCGCTTTCGGTGCTGGCGGTCGACGTCGCGGACGGCTCGACCAGCGTGCTGCACACCGAGACCGACGCGCAGTGGGTCGAGATCGTCCAGGGCGTGCCGGCGTGGACCGCGGACGGCCGCCTGGTCACCGAGAGCGCGGCCGACGGCGACCACCGGCTGGTGGTGGACGGCAAGCCCGTCACGCCGGCCGGTCTTCAGCTGCGCTCGGTGCTGCACGTCGGCACCGAAGTCCTCTTCACCGCTTCCGACGACCCGACGCAGGTGCACGTCTACCGCACCGAGGGCGGCACCGTCCGTCGTCTGTCCACTGAGGACGGTGTGCATGGCGGCTCGGGCAGCGCGGCGCTCACCGTGGTCTCGTCGTGGAGCCTCGAGCACAGCGGCCCCATCGTGCAGGTGCTGCGTGACGGCGAGCCGGCGGGCTCGATCACATCGTCCACTGTGGACCCCGAGATCGTGCCGAACCTTACCTGGCTGACGCTCGGCGAGCGCGGCCTGCGCGCGGCTTTGGTGCTGCCGCGGGGTTACGAGCCGAGTGAGGGCAAGCTGCCGGTGCTGCTCGACCCGTACGGCGGCCCGCACGCGCAGCGCGTGCTCCAGAGCCGCAACGCGTTCCTCACCCCGCAATGGCTGGCGGACCAGGGTTTCGCGGTGCTGGTGGTCGACGGCCGCGGCTCGCCGGGCCGGGGCGCGGCCTGGGAGAAGGCCATCGCGGGCAAGCTCGCCGAGGTCACGCTGGCCGACCAGGTGGACGGGCTGCACGCGGCCGCGGCCGAGCACCCGGAGCTGGACACCGAGCGCGTCGCGATCCGCGGCTGGTCCTACGGCGGGTACCTGTCGGCGCTGGCGGTGCTGCGCCGTCCGGACGTGTTCCACGCCGCCGTCGCGGGCGCGCCGGTGACCGACTGGTCCCTTTACGACACGCACTACACCGAGCGTTACCTGGGCAAGCCGCAGGACGCGCCCGAGGTGTACGAGACGAACTCGCTGATCGCCGGCGCCGGAGAGCTTTCGCGGGCGCTGATGCTCGTGCACGGCCTCGCCGACGACAACGTGTTCCCCGCGCACTCGCTGCGGCTCTCGTCGGCGCTGCTGGCCAAGGGGCGCTCGCACGTGTTCCTGCCGCTCGCCGGGGCGACGCACATGACACCGCAGGCCGAAGAGGTCGCGGAGAACCTGATGCGCACGCAGGTCGACTGGCTGCTGCGTGAGCTTTCCGTTGTCGACAAGGAGAATTCATGAGCCGCTGGGGCCTTACGATCCCGCTCACGGGTGTGCCGCTGACCGAGCACCGCGAGCTCGTCGAGCAGCTGCCCGACCTCGGCTACACGGACGCCTGGACGGCGGAGACCGCGGGCACGGACGCGTTCACACCGCTGGTGCTGGCTTCGCAGTGGGCGCCGCAATTGCGGCTGGGCACGGCGATCGTGCCGGTGTACACGCGCGGCCCGGGGCTGCTGGCGATGAGCGCGTCGACGCTCGCGGAGCTGGCGCCGGGCCGGTTCGTGCTCGGCATCGGGGCCTCCTCGCCGGTGATCGTGGAGGGCTGGAACGCCGCGGAGTTCACCGAGCCGTTCGCGCGTTCGCGGGACACGTTGCGGTTCCTGCGCTCGGCGCTCGCCGGGGAGAAGGTGAGCGAGAAGTATGAAACGTTCTCGGTGAGCAAGTTCCGGCTGGAGCGCGCCGCGGACCCGGCGCCGTCGATCATGCTGGCGGCGCTGCGCCCGGGCATGCTGAAGCTGGCGGCCCGCGAGGCCGACGGCGCGATCACGAACTGGCTGGCCGCGTCCGACGTGGCGCAGGTGCGGGGCGTGGTGGGGCCGGACGTCGAGCTGGCGGCCCGGATCTTCGTCTGCCCGACCGAGGATGCCGCCGCCGCCCGGGGCCTGGGGCGGATGCTGATCTCCTCGTACCTGACCGTGCCGGTGTACGCGGCGTTCCACGAGTGGCTCGGGCGCGGTGAGGCGCTGGCGCCGATGCACGCGGCCTGGGCGGCGGGGGACCGGAAGAAGGCCAACGAGGTGATCCCGGACTCCGTGGTGGACGAGCTGGTGATCCACGGCAGCGTCGAGTCCTGCCGGGAGCAGGTTCAGGCCTATGTGGACGGTGGGCTGACCACGCCGGTCATCGCGCTGCTGCCGACCGGCGGGGACCCGTTCGAGCAGGTGCGGGGGCTGGCGCCGCGGGCCTGATCCGGCCAGCTCCCCCTCGGGATTGGTGGACGACCGCCGGTTTTCTTGCTACTACTCGAAAGACCGGCGGTCCCACCACGAACCCAGGAGGTTCGCACGATGACGATCGAGGCTCGCCCGTACCCGTTCCCGGAGGTCCCGCAGCTGGATCTGGCGCCGGAGTACGGCCAGTTCCGGCGGGCCGCCGGCCTCGCCCGGCTGGAGATGCCCTACGGCGGCACGGCCTGGCTGGCGACCAAGCTCGCCGACGTCAAGCTGGTGCTGTCCGATCCCCGGTTCAGCCGCGCGGCGGCCGTGGGCGCCGACGCGCCGCGCACGTTGCCGATGATCGAGACGACCCCCAGCATCCTGAACCTGGACCCGCCTGAGCACACGCGGGTGCGCCGGGTGGTCGCGAGGACGTTCACCGTGCGCCGGATCGAGCTGCTGCGCCCGGGCATCCAGCAGGTGGTGGACGGCCTGCTGGACCGGATGATCGAAACGGGGCCGCCCGCCGACCTGGTCACCGATTTCGCGCTGCCGCTGGCGATCACCGGGATCAGCGAACTGCTCGGCGTGCCGGAGGACCAGCGGTCGCAGTTCCATGTCTGGTCGGACAAAGCCACCGCCATCGCCGACGTGCCGGTCGAGGAGATCATGGCGGCCCAGCAGTCGCTGGAGACCTTTTTCGCCGAGCTGGCCGAGAAGCGCCGGGTGGAGCCGACCGAGGACCTGATCGGTACTCTCGTGTCGGCCCGGGACGACGAGGAACGGCTCTCCGACGAGGAACTGGTGCAGCTGGGCACCGTCCTGCTCAGCGCGGGGCACGAGACCACGGCCAACCAGCTCTCCGGTTACGTGTTCACCCTGCTGACCCAGCCCGAGCTGTGGCAGCGGCTGTGTGACGATCCGGCGCTGGTGCCCACCGCGGTCGAAGAGCTGGCGCGGATCACGCCGCTGGGGGTGGTCACTTTCGGCCGGATCGCCCGGGAAGACCTGGAGGTCGGCGGCACGCTGGTGCGCGCGGGCGAGTCCGTGGTCTGCCAGATCGCCGCCGCCAACCGCGACGAGAGCGCGTTCGAACGGTCCGGCGAGGTGGACTTCGATCGCGAAGCCAATCCGCACATTTCGTTCGGGCATGGTCTGCACCATTGCCTCGGCGCGCCGCTCGCGCGGGTCGAGCTGCAGTCCGCGCTCGGCGCGCTGGTGCGCCGGCTGCCGGAGCTGCGCCTGGCGGTGCCGGCCGCCGAGGTGCCGTTCAAGAGCGGCCGCCTGCTTCGCGGACCCCGGTCGCTGCCGGTCACCTGGTAGCCCGCCGATCTTCGCAGCTGCCGGACCACAGCGGATGACGCTTTCCCTGCACTGAGCGCAGCGGAAGCGTCATCCGCTGCGGTGCTCGTCGGGAGCGCGACGGCCGCCGTGAGTGCAGCGGAAGCGTCATTCGCTGCGCTCGGCGCAGCGCAAGCGTCATTCACTGCGCTGAGTGCCGCCGCCTGCCACCGGTGATCCGGCGTCCTGTGCACGAGGCGGGCCTGGTCAGGATCTCCCGAATGGGTGACGTAATCCGCGGTCCGGCCCCCCATGCTGGGAGGGGATGCCTACCCGGTCGCCTTCTGCCGGAGGGTGTCCGTATTGTTGCGCAGGGTAGGCAACCCTAAGAAAGGCGGCTCCATGGGTGTTGAGGCGGCAGCTGGTCTCAGCGGCGGGCGCGGCGGCGCGGAACGGCTCGGCGAGCTGATCCCGGTGGCCCTGCGCGGCCTCGCGAACGGGATCGCCGAGCGGGGCGGGCCGGTGCCGGCCGGCGGGCCGGCCGCGGTGGCGGCGGCGTTGGCCGCGGCCGGCGGCGGGACGGGAGTGCTGCCGCGCACCGGTGTGGGGGAGGAGCACGCACTCGAAGAACTCAGCGCCCTGCTCGCCGCCGGGTCCGCCGACCCCGCGGACCCGGCCTGCGCCGCGCACCTGCACTGCCCGCCGCTGGCCGTTTCGGTCGCCGCGGACGTGGTGGCCAGTGCGCTCAACCCGTCCATGGACTCGTGGGACCAGGCGCCGGTCGCCAGTGAGCTGGAACGGGAGTTCACCACGGGGATCGCGCGGCTCTGTTACCCGGCCGCCGCGGGGGCGGACGCCGTGGTGACGTCTGGTGGCACCGAGTCGAACTTGCTCGGACTGCTACTGGCGCGGGAGGCGAGCGGCATTGCCGTCCGGCCGGTGTGCGGGGCGAATTCCCACCACAGCGTCGCGCGCGCAGCTTGGCTGCTCGGGTTGCCCGCGCCCGTTGTCGTGGCTTGCGAGGACGATCGGATGGTCCCGTCCGCGCTGGCCGAGGCGCTCGCGAAACTGGGCGCGGCCGCCGTGGTTGTCGCGACCGCGGGCACCACCAACACCGGGCGGATCGACCCGCTGCCGGAGATCGCGGAGATCTGCCACCGCGCCGGGGCCCGGCTGCACGTCGACGCCGCGTACGGCGGAATGGCGCTGTGCAGCGAAACTCTCCGCCCGCGCGTTGCTGGACTGGAGCTGGCCGACTCGGTCGCCCTCGACATGCACAAGTTCGGCTGGCAGCCGGTCGCCGCCGGGCTGCTGGCCGCGCGCGACGGCGCCGACCTCGCCGCGCTCACCGTCCGCGCCGAGTACCTGAACGCCGACGACGACACCGAGGCCGGCCTGCCCGACCTGCTCGGCCGGTCGATCCGGACCTCGCGCCGCCCGGACGCGTTCCGGATGGCCGTGACCGTCCGTGCGCTCGGCACCGAGGGCATCGGCGCGCTCGTGGAACGCTGCTGTGCCACCGCGAACGGCGTGCACACACTCGTCGCCGCGCACCCCGGCCTGCGCTCCTGGGGAGCGCCAGAACTGTCCACTGTGGTCTTCCGCCCGCGGGTGGCCGACGAGCTGGGCGAATCGTCGGGTGACGAACTGGTGGCCCGCGTCCGCCGCTCCCTGCTGGAGTCGGGCACCGCGGTGATCGGCCGCGGCCTGCTGCCGACCGGGCCGGACGGCGCGCCGCAGCTGTGGCTCAAGCTCACCCTGCTGCACCCGCACACCGGCCCCGAGGACTACCGCCCGCTGCTGGACCGGGTGGCGGCCACCGCGGCGGCCGAGTGCGCCACCGTCGCGCGGCAGAGCCCGGTCGCCTCGTGAGGCGGTTCGATCTCGCGGGGGTCGGGATCGGGCCGTTCAACCTGTCGCTCGCGGCGCTGGCCGATCCGCTGGAGCAGCTGGACGTCGTGCTGTTCGACGCACGCCCGGAGTTCCGCTGGCATCCCGGGCTGCTGGTCGAGGGCGCGACGCTGCAGGTGCCGTTCCTGGCCGACCTGGTCTCGCTCGTCGACCCGACCAGCCGGCACTCGTTCCTCAACTACCTGCGCGAACGCGGCCGGCTGCTGCCGTTCTACTTCGCCGAGCGCTTCCACCTGCCGCGCGCGGAGTACGACGACTACGGCCGCTGGGCCGCCGCGCGCCTGCCGTCGTGCCGGTTCGGCCACGAGGTCACGGGCATTCGCTGGGCGGCGGCCGAAGAAGCGTTCGAGCTGACGGTCTCCGGCGAGGAGCCGGTGCTGGCGGCGTCGGTGGTGCTCGGGGTCGGCAGCACGCCGAACGTCCCGGTGTCGCTGCGGGAACTCGTCGCCGCGCCGGACGTGCTCGCGCTGCACTCCGCGGACTATCTGACCCACCGCGATGCCTTGCTGGCGGCGCAAACCGTGACGGTGGTCGGTTCGGGGCAGTCCGGCGCCGAGGTGTTCCTCGACCTGCTGCGGGCAAGATCCACTGTGGACGGCTTGCGCTGGCTCGCGCGCACCTCCGCGTTCGCGCCGATGGAGTACTCGAAGCTGGGGCTGGAGCAGTTCACCCCGGACTACACGGCGTACTTCCACGGCCTGCCCGAGGCGGTTCGAGACCGGCTGCTGCCCGAGCAATGGCAGCTGTACAAGGGAATCGACGCCGAGACCATCGCCGCGATCCACGACGAGCTGTACCGCCGTAGCATCGGCGGGGCGTGGCCCGGCGCCGCGCTCACCCCCGGCGTCGAGGTGGTTTCGGCGAGCGCGTTCGGCGACGGCATCGAACTCGGTTTGCGGCACGCGCAGCAGGACCGCACCGCCACGCACCGCACCGGCGCCGTCGTCTGCGCCACCGGGTACGCGGAAACGCCGACCAGGCCGCTGCTGTCCGGGCTGGGCGAGGCCGTCCAGCGAGACGGCCGGGGCCGGCTGGTCGTCGGCGAGGACTACCGGCTCGCGCTCGGCGGCGACGTCACCGGCTCGCTGTTCGTGCAGAACGCGGAGCGGCACACACACGGGCCCGGCGCGCCGGACCTCGGGCTCGGCGCCTGGCGCGCCGCCACGATCCTCAACGCGGTGTGCGGCAAGGCGGTTTACGAGCTGCCCGCGCGCACCGCGTTCACCACGTTCGGCCTCGAGACCACGGAGGACCTGTGACCCTGACTGACTCTGCCGCTTGGCGCGCCGCGGGTTCCCTTGTCGTGCACAAGATGCTGGGCGAGCTGTCGTACGAGGCGATGCTCGTGCCGAAACCCGGCGAGGCGACCAGCGCCGGGCACCGCACCTGGCGGCTGGAGCTGCCCGGCGACGTCTCGTACCGCTTCGAGGCCCGGCGCGGCGCGTTCGAGTCCTGGACGGTCCGGCCGGGCAGCGCGGTCCGGGCCGCCGGCGACGCCGAGGCGCCGGCCGACGACCCGCGCACGCTGGTCGTCGACGCGCGGGAAACGCTGGGGCTGACCGGGCTCCGGCTGGCCGACGTCCTCGCGGAGCTGACCGCGACGGTCGCGAACGAGGCGGCCCGCCTGCGCCGCGCGCCCACCGCCGCCGAACTGTCCACGATGGACTACAACCTCGCCGACGGGCACCTCACCGGGCATCCGCGGCTGGTGCTCAACAAGGGCCGGGTCGGCTTCTCCGCCGCCGACCGCGCGCGGTACGCGCCCGAGGCCGGCGCCGACCTCCGGTTGCGCTGGTTCGCCGTGCACCGCGACCTCGCCGAGTTCCGCTGCACCGCCGGGCTGACCGAGTCCGAGCTGCTGGCGGCCGAGCTGGACGACGCCGAGCGGGCGGCGTTCACCGCGCGGGTCGCCGAGGTCGGCGAGGCTGCCGACTACCTGTGGGTGCCCGTGCATCCTTGGCAGGCGGACGAAATCCTCGGCACGCTCTACTCGGCGGAGCTGGCGACCGGGCGGCTGGTGGACCTCGGCGACGGCGGCGACGCGTACCGTCCACATCAGACCGTGCGCACGCTGGCCAACACCTCGCGGCCGGACCGGCACGACGTGAAGACCGCGGTTTCGGTGCGCAACACGCTGGTCTACCGCGGGCTGAACTCCGCGGCCACGCTGGCCGGGCCGTCGGTCACCGAGTGGCTGCGCCGGATCGACGCGGCCGACCCGCTGCTGTCGCGCGAGTACCGGTTCGAACTGCTCGGCGAGGTCGCCAGCGTTTCGGTGCGGCACCCGCTTTTCGGCGCGCTGGAAGAACTGCCGTACCGCTTCCACGAGACGCTGGGCGCGTTGTGGCGCGAGCCGCTCGTCGCGCGGCTCGGCGAGGGGGAGCAGGCGATCTCGTTCGCCGCGCTGCCGTACCGCGACGCCGACGGCCGGTCAGTGCTCGCCGGGCTGATCGAGCGCGCGGGCCACGGCGCCGAACAGTGGTGCGCGCGGCTGTTCGACCTGCTGCTCACGCCGTTGCTCCAGTGGCTGTTGCGGTACGGCGTCGGGTTCTGCCCGCACGGCCAGAACCTGATCCTCGTGATCGACGCCGACGGCTGGCCGCTGCGCGTGGCGGTCAAGGACTTCGCGCAGGGCGTCGACCTGCTCGACGAGGAACTGCCCTGTTACGCGGACCTCCCGCCGGAGGCGAACGCCGACATGCTGCGCTGGCCGGCGCACCTGCTCGCGCAATCGCTGTTCAGCTCGGTGTTCTCCGGGCAGCTGCGGTTCTGGGCCGAGATCCTGCTCGACGACCTGGCCTTGCCGCGCGGGGTGTTCTGGGGGCTGGTGCGCGCGGTCGTCGGCCGCTACCGCGACCAGAACCCGGACGTCGCCGCGCGGTTTGACGCGTGCCGTCTGTTCGCGCCGGACGTGGAGCGTGTGACGCTGAACCGCGAGCACTTCGCCGGTCAGGGCTTCGACAAGGTGGAGCGCGACGACGAGTTCGACGTCCGGTGGGGCCGGGTGCCGAACCCGCTGCACACGCCGGACCCGGACGGCGCCTGGTGACGCCGCTCGCGCGTCCGGTCGGGCCGCGTTCGCTGGCCGCGCGGGCTTCGGCCGGCGCGGCCGCGGGGGAGATCCTGCGGCGGGTGCTCGACGACGACGGCACCCGCTTGCTCCTGCTGGTGCCCGATCCGCACGCGCGGTTCGCCGCGGCCGAGGTCGGCGGGCCGTTCGCCGCCGAAATGCTGGATGACGGGTACGGCGTGTGCAGCTACGTGTTCGCCTGGACCCCGGAGCGGGAGCCGCTGCCCGACGGTGGCGCGCTTTCGCCGTACCTCGGCGGTTTCGGCGACCTGCGGATGCGCCCGGACCCGGCCACAGCGCTCCCGCTTGGCGACCGGACGTGGGCGGTGGTGTGCGACGCGGAGTGGCCCTCGGGCGAGCCGGCCGGGCTGGCGCCGCGATCCGTGCTGCGGGCGCAGCTGGCGGCGTTGGAGGAGCACGGGCTGGTGCCGTCGGCGGGACTGGAGCACGAGGTCGTCTTCCGGGATGCCGATGGCGCACCGCTGACCTCGCACGGCGTCGACTACGCACTCGGCGGCACCGAACGGCTCGCGCCCCTGCTCGCTTCGCTGCGGGAAGCGGCCGCGGGCCTCGGCGTGGAGTCCGCGCGCGCCGAATGCCACCCGGGCCAGTACGAGGTCGTGCTGCGGCACCGCGACCCGCTGGCGGCCTGCGACGACGCGTTGTTGCTGCAGCTGCTCACCCGCCGCGTCGCCGCCCGGCACGACGTCCGCGCCGACTACCTGGCCGCGCCGGAGCCCGGGCAGGGCAACTCGTGCCACGTCCACCTGTCACTGTCCACAGTGGAGGGTCCGGCGCTGCTTTCCGGCCAGTTGGGCGCTTTTCTGGCCGGTGTGCTGCGTGACGCACGCGCGCTGACCGCCGTATGGGCCCCGACGTGGAACAGCTACACCCGGCTGCGGACGGCGTCGTTCTCACCCCGGGTGCTCCGTTGGGGCCCGGACGACCGCACCGCCTCCGTCCGGCTGTGCGGGCCGCCCGCGTCGCCGAGGCTGGAGTTCCGTTTCGCGGGCGCGGACGCGCAGCCGCACCTGGTGCTCGCGGCCCTGCTGGCGTCGGGCCGGGCGGGCGTCGAGGAGGAGCTGAGCCCGCCGTCGGCCGGGGTCGAGGTGGGTTCGCTGGCGCCGACGCCGTGGGAGGCGCTGGCGGCGCTGGAGGAGGGGCGGGTGGCAGAGTTGCTGGGGGAGGACGTCGTCGAGCAACAGGCGGCGCTGCTGCGCGACGAGATCGCGGCGGGCCTGGACGGCGTCACGGACTTCCACCGGCGCCGCGGTTCCCTGCGATCCTGACTCGTGAGTGGCTATGCCGGTTCTAACCGTCATAGACACTCACGAGCTTTTTCAGTCGCCCGGGCAGAGGTGCAGTGCCAGCACGTTCCCGCCCGACACGCTCACGTGCACCCGCGACACCACGAAGCCGGCGCCGACCGAGAGCCGGAAGTCGGCGCTCCCGTTCTCGCGGTTGCCGAAGCCGGCGTCCGGGAGGGTGAACGTCGCCGTCTTCCAGGTGCCGGTCCCGGTATTGGTCACCGACGAACTTCCCTTGTACGGCTGGTTCGGATCGCTGGAGTCGTACTGGACGTTCCACGTGCCGGTGCCCTGATCGAGGTAGTCGACGTCGATCGTCGCGGTGTACTGGGTGCCGCCCGGCACCAGGTCGTCCGTGACGCCGAAGTACAGGTAACCGTCCGAAGTGGACCGTCCGGACCGGCCGGCGACGGTGACCGGCGTCGAGTGCCCGTCGCCGTTGTCGAGCCGCTGCAGGCCGCATTCGGTGTCGCTCGCGCCGAGTGTGTCGCACGTCGTGGCCTTGCCGTCGGCGGCCGGCACCGTGACGGTGATCGTGCCGCCCGGCAACGCGTGCCCCGCCGCGTCGGTGAAGCCCACCGGCACGGGGTGGTAGCCCGAAGGCGCGTCCGCGGCGACCGCGACGGTGACCCCGGCGGAACTGCCGGGGCGCAGGACTCCGGACGACGGCGTCACAGTGATCCCAGCCGGCGGCTGGGCCTTCCAGCGCACGGGATCGGACCGGCCGCCGGCACTGACCACGCCGATCGTCGCCGGGAAGCTCGCGCCCTGCGCCGTGCGCACCTGGCCGGTCGGGCTGGTGTAGCCGATGGCCGCGACCTGTCCCTCCGGATAGGACGGTGGCGCCGAGGTCGCGCCCCAGGAGCCGGCCTGCGCGGAGAGGTCGAACTTCAGCGTGGCCCCGGTCCGCAGCGCCGAGGGCGGCAGGTACGTCCGGTCCCACCGCTTGCCGTCGACCGAGAGGCCGGTGACGTACGGGTGATCCGCGGCCGCGGCCGGGGCGTCGATCGTGATCGAGCGCCCGTTCGCCAGGTGCAGCACCGCCTTCGGGAACAGCGGGCTGGCGAACGCGAGGTCGGTCGTGCCCGGCGTCACCGGGTAGAGCCCGAGCGCGGCCCAGACGTACCAGGACGACTGCGCGCCGAGGTCGTCGTTGCCGGGCTCGCCGTTGGGCGTCGCCGAGAACAGCTGCGTCTCGATCCGCCGGACCACCTCCTGGGTCTGCCACGGCCGGCCGGTGTAGTCGTACAGCCACGGCGTCGCGAAGTCGGGTTCGTTGCCGGACCACTGGTTCGGCAGGTTCGGCCCGGTGTTGAGCAGCTGGAAGAACGCGTCCGCCCGCTGGTTCACCGCGGCGGGCCCGCCCATCGCCGTGATCAGCCCGGCCATGTTCTGCGGCACGAGGTAGTTGTACTGCGCGGCATTGCCCTCGTCGAAGCCGTTCTGCCCGAACTGTCCGGGCGGCGGCGCCACGAAACCCGGTCCGGCCGGGAACGCGCCCGTGCTGTCCTTGGGCCGCAGGTAGCCGGTGCCGCCGTCGAAGATGTTCTGCCAGTTCTGCGAGCGGCCGGCGTACGTGTGCGCGGTGCCGCGCTGGCCGATCGCCCCCGCGAACTGTGAGATCGCGAAGTCGTCGACCGCGTACTCCAGCGTCTGCGATGCGCCGGTGCGGACGTGGCCCTGCTCGGCCCGGTCGTTGGGCACGTAGCCGAAGTTCTGGTAGTCGACGACGCCTTCCCGTTCCTGGTAAGGGAAATCGGGCGGGGCGGGCGTGGTCGCGCCCTTCAGCATGTACTTCAGCGCCGTCGCTGTGTCGAAGTCCTGGGCGCCGAAGGCGTGCAGCGACGCGAGGAACGGCGTGACGTTGTCGCCGTTCATGACCCCGGATTCGCCGTTCATCACCGGCCACTTCGGCAGCCAGCCGAACTGCCCGGCGTCGTTGACCAGCGACTGCGCGAGGTCGCTGCCCACGTCCGGCAGCAGCAGCGCCTGCAGCGCGGCGAGACAGCGGTAGGTGTCCCACAGCGAGTAGTTCGCGTACTGGACGCGCTGGTGCCCGCTCACAGTGTGGACCTTCGCGTCGAAGCCGGGGTAGCGGCCGTCGACGTCGCTGAACGTCGTCGGGTACAGCAGCGAGTGGTAGAGCGAGGTGTAGAACGTCTTCAGCTGGTCCGCGGTGCCGCCGCCCACCTGGATGCGGGACAGGACGCCGTCCCACTGCTTGCGCGCGGCCGCCTCGACCGGCGCGAGGTCCCAGCCGGGGATCTCGGCGGCCATGTTCCGCTGCGCGCCTTCGGTGCTGACGAAGGAGATCGCGACCTTCACGTGCAGGACCTGGTTCGCCCGGGTGTCGAACGTCAGGTACCCGCCGGCGTGCGGCGAGGAGACGTCGATCGACGTCCCCGGCGAGCCGACCGTGGTCCCGTCCCAGCCGCCGGCCGCGGTGAACGGCCGGTCGAACTGCAGCGCGTAGTAGATCGTGTAGCTGTTCTGGTGCCCGCAGAACTGGCCGGTCGAGGCCGAGCCGACCACCTCGTGGTCGCCGATCGTCCGCACGGCCGCGGCCTGGTTGCCGTTGAGGCTGGCACCCGCCTTCACCAGCAGCTGCGCCTTGTCGGTGGCGGGGAAAGCCAGTGCCGCCAGGCCCGTGCGCGTCGCCGAGGTCAGGTCGGCGCGGACGCCGGAGTCGGCCAGCGTCACGCCGTACTCGCCGGTCCGGGCCACTTCGGTGTCGTGGGAGAACTTTTCCGTGCGGTCCCACGGAGCGGTACCCACGTCGCCGACCACCGGCAGGATGGGCACGTCGCCGAACTGGCTGCAGCCGACCGAGGCGTGCGTGAGGCTGAACCCGCGGATCTGGTCGCTGTCATGGGAATAACCGGCGTACGCGCCCGGTGTGTCCGGGCTCCACTGGAGCATGCCGAACGGCACGGCCGGGCCGGGGAAGTTGTTGATCTGGCCGACTTGCTCCCCGCCGTTGCCGGTCCCGATCATCGGGTCGACGTACTGCGCGGGGTTCGTGACGAGCGACGCTTCGGGCGCGGCCGTGGCGACCGGCGTGGCGACGCCGAGCGTGAGCAAGGCCGCCGCCGCGGCGAGCAGGAGCCGCCGGGATCGGGTGGGGACACGGTGCATGGCAAGCCTCCGAAGTCGCGGGTGGCGCCGAGAACCTGCTGCCGCCCCTGACCTGACAACGCTGTCAGGAGCGTCTCGAAGTCTCGGTTTCCGCGGGGGCTTTGTCAATGGAGAAGCCGCGCGACCCGATCTTGCGGAAACTTTGCGTCGCCTTTTTTCGGCTTCCGGACAAAGAAGGCGACAAATACCGGGAATCCTTGACTTTCCCCGCCGGGCAACGGAACTCTGAGCCGTGCCTGAGTCCTGGTCCCCGCGGAGGTTTCTCATGGCCCACACGCGTCCCGCTCGCCGGTCCATGGCTTTCGCCGTTGTCGCGCTGAGTGGGATCACGCTCGCCGTCGCCGTGATGAACGGCTCCGCGGCGGCGGCGCCACCCCCGCCGGTCTACCGCGACACCCAGCACAGCTTCGCCGAGCGCGCGGCGGATCTGGTGTCCCGCATGACGTTGCCGGAGAAGGTGCAGCAGCTGCACACCAACAACGCGCCGGCCATCCCGCGGCTCGGGGTGCAGCAGTACACCTACTGGAGCGAGGGCCAGCACGGTCTGAACCGGCTTGGCGCCGACGCCGGCGCGGGCGGCCAGGGCGACGTCGACAACGTGCACTCGACCAGCTTCCCGGTGAACTTCGCCGCCGCGATGTCGTGGGACCCGGCATTGACCTACTCCGAGACGACCGCGATTTCGGACGAGGCCCGCGGATTTCTGGACAAATCGCTTTTCGGCACCGGCCAGAACAACATCGGCCCGGACGTCAACGACTACGGCGACCTGACCTACTGGGCGCCGACGGTCAACCTGGACCGCGACCCGCGCTGGGGCCGCACCGACGAGGCGTTCGGCGAGGACCCGTACCTCGTCGCGCAGATGGCCGGCGCGTTCGTCAACGGCTACCAGGGCAACAAGCCCGACGGCAGCCCGATGACGCCGTACCTCAAGGTCGCCGCGACGGTGAAGCACTACGCGCTCAACAACGTCGAGGACAACCGGCTGTCCGGCGACTCGGTCACCACCGAGGCGGACCTGCACCAGTACTACCTCAAGCAGTTCCAGAAGCTGGTCCAGGACGATCACGCCGCCGGGCTGATGACCTCGTACAACGCGATCAACGGCACGCCCGGCGCGGTCAACACCTACCTGGTGAACCAGCTGGCCCAGCGCACCTTCGGGTTCGACGGCTACACCACGTCCGACTGCGACGCGATCCAGACGGCGTGGGAGCCGCCGCCGGGCGGGCACCTCTGGGCCGCGCCGGGCTGGAAGTCCTCGGTCTCCGGCGCGCAGGTGATCTGGACCAATACGGCGACCGGCGCGACCATCCCGGCCGCCGCGGGCGCGGAGGCGTACGGGCTGCGCGCCGGGACCCAGCTCAACTGCACCGGTGATCAGGCCACGCTGACCAACATCCAGTCCGCGATCGGCGCGGGCATCCTGTCCGAGGGCGTGCTCGACGCGGACCTCGTCCGGCTGTTCACCATGCGGATGGCCACCGGCGAGTTCGACCCGCCCGCCCAGGTGGGCTACACGAAGATCGACAAGTCGGTGATCGAAAGCCCGGCGCACCAGGACCTCGCGACCAAGGTGGCCGACAACTCCCTGGTACTGCTGAAGAACGCGGCGGTGCCGGGCAGCGGGCCGGTGCTGCCGGCCGACCCGGCGAAGACGAGCAAGGTCGTCGTCCTCGGCGATCTGGCGAACACCGTGACGCTCGGCGGGTACAGCGGCCAGCCGACGCACACGGTGAACCCGGTCGAGGGCATCAAAGCCGCGCTCCCGAACGCTTCCGTCGTGTTCGACGCGGCGGGCACGTCGACCACGGCCACCACACCCGCGACACTGAGCGACGCCACGAAGGCCGCCGTCAAGGCCGCCGACCTGGTCCTGATCTTCGCCGGCACGGACCACTCCTCGGCGAGTGAGGGCCGCGACCGGGCGAACCTCGCGATGCCCGGCAACTACGCCTCCCTGATCGACCAGGTGACGGCGCTGGGCAACCCGCGCACAGCGCTCGCGCTCCAGACGCTCGGCCCGGTCGCGCTCGGCGACCTCCAGGCGAAGGTGCCCGCGATCCTGTTCAGCGGCTACAACGGGCAGAGCCAGGGCACGGCGCTCGCGGACGTGCTGTTCGGCAAGCAGAACCCGGACGGGCACCTCGACTTCACCTGGTACACCGGCGATTCGCAGCTGCCGCCGATGCAGGACTACGGGCTGAACGCCGCCAGCACCGGCGGACTCGGCCGGACCTACCAGTACTTCACCGGCGCGCCCACGTACCCCTTCGGCTACGGCCTCGGCTACAGCACGTTCCGGATCTCGAACGTCACGGCCGACCGCCGGTCGGTGGCCCCGGACGGCACGGTGAACGTCGGCCTCGACGTCACGAACACCGGCCCGCGCAAGGGAACCACGGTGGCGCAGCTGTACGTGGCCTCGCCCGGGGCCGGCACCGGTGACGTCCCGTTGCAGCGGCTTGCCGGGTTCCGCAAGACCCAGCCGCTCGATCCCGGCCAGACGCAGCACGTGGTGCTGCCGGTGAAGGTCTCCGACCTCGCGCTGTGGGACACCGCGCATTCACGCGAGGCGGTGGCGCCCGGGACGTACCAGTTCCGGGTCGGCACCGACGCGGCGACCATCGTGGCCCACCAGGACGTGCAGGTGACCGGCGCCGCCAAGCCGAAGGTGCGGAGCGTGACCGTGCAGCCGGAGTCGGTCGTGTACCACCCCAGGCAGACCTTCGACCTGGCCGGGCGGAACCGCTGGCTGGCCGACGACACGAACCCGGCCGAGGAGCCGGACCGCAACCTGGGCATCGCCGCGGACAAGGTGGTCGAGGCGGTGAACGACGACCAGTCCTTTGTGGACCTCAGTCGCGCCGCGGTCAGCTACCGCAGCAGCAATCCGGCGGTCGCGAGCGTGGACCGCAACGGGTCCGTGCGGGCGATCAAGGACGGCGTCGCGACCATCACCGCGACCGTCAACGGCGTCTCGGGCTCGGCGCCGATCGTCGTGCAGGGGACGCTGACGAGCACGGTGCCCTCGATCCTGGCGGCGGCCACCTCGGGCACCGCCTCGGCCACGTTCACCAACGGCGACACGAAGGACGTGCGTGACCTCGCCGTCTCGATCACGGCGCCGGCGGGCTGGACGGCCACCCCCGCGGGCCCGACCACCTACGCCCGCGTGCCCGCGGGCGGCTCGGTCACGGTGAAGTGGACCCTGGGCGCGAGCGCGGCCGTCAAGCCCGGCTCTTACCCGATCGGGTTCACGGCGAAGTCGAGCGCCGGCTCGTTCAGCTCCAGCGGCGGCGTCAAAGTGCCTTATCCGTCAGTGGAAGCGGCGTACGGCAACACCGGGATCAGCAACGACAACGCGCCGGCGGCCGGCGCGTTCGACGGCAGCGGGCTGAACTATTCGGCGCAGGCGCTGGCCGCGGCCGGGTTCTCACCGGGGCAGGCCGTCACCGCGGGCGGGATCGGCTTCACCTGGCCGCGGCCGAACGTGCCGGACAACATCGTCGCCGGCGGGCAGGTGCTGCCGGTGAGCGGCCGGGGCGCGCTGCTCGGGTTCCTCGGCTCGAGCGCGTTCGGCAGCACTTCGGCGCCGGGCACGATCGTCTACAGCGACGGCAGCACCCAGGCGTACACGCTGTCCTTCGCCGACTGGTGGGCGGGCGGCGCGTCGCCGGGGACCTCGATCGCGGCGACCACGCCGTACCTCAACACCGGGCCGAACAGCGCGCGCCAGAACCAGAACGTGCACGTGTACCTGGCCTGGGCCGCGCTCGACCCGGCCAAGACCGTGCAGTACGTGATCCTGCCCGACACCGCGGCGGGCCAGGCGCCGAACGCCCCGGCGGCACACGTGTTCGCGGTCGGCCTCGGGGCCGCCGCCCAGTCCGCGACCGTCGGCGCCGCGTTCGGCGACCCGGACAGCACGCACGGATTGGTGGTGCAGAACGGCGGAGACGGCAGCACCACGGCGACGACGGCGGGCGGCCTGCCCGCCCGGACGACCGCGGCCGGGTCCTCGTACATCTACCTCGACCTCGACGACGGAGTGGTGCCCGGCGGCGGCTACCAGGCGACCGCGTACGTCAGCTACTTCGACCACGGCACCGGCGGCTGGAACCTGCACTACGACTCGTTCGCCGACGTCCCCAACAACGCCTACCGCGACTCGGCCTGGGTCACCGACACGAACACGGACACGTGGAAGACCGCGGTGCTCCCGCTGCCCGACGCGGCGTTCTCCAACCGGGAGAACAACCATGCCGATCTGCGCCTGAACATCGGCACCGGCGAGCAGTCGATCGGCCGCGTCGCGGTGACGGTCGGCGGCGGCAACGTCGTGCCGATCAGCCTGGTGACGGCCCAGCCGGGCGCGCCGGTCGTGACCCAGCAGCCGCAGGACGCGACGGCGGCCCCCGCTACGTTCACGGCGTACGCCCTCGGCGACCCGGCACCACTCGTTCGCTGGCAGGCCATGGCGGCCGGGGGTCAGTGGGCGGACGTCCCGGACGCGACGGCCACCACGCTGACGGTCGCGCAGCCAGTGGAAGGCACGCAGTACCGGGCGGTGTTCACGAACCTCGCCGGCGCCACGACGTCGGACGCGGCCACGGTGCACGTGCCGTAGCGCCGCGGTGAACGGCCTGGACTCCGCGCGCCCGGGGGGTTGCGCGGCGGCGGGGGAGTGCGCAGGCTTCAGCAGGTGAGCGAACACGAGTACGACCTCATCGTCATCGGCTCGGGGCCCGGCGGGCAGAAGGCGGCCATCGCCGCCGCGAAGCTGGGGAAGAAGGTGGCGGTCGTCGACCGGCACGACATGGTCGGCGGGGTGTGCGTCAACACCGGCACGATCCCGTCCAAGACACTGCGCGAAGCGGTGCTCTACCTGACCGGCATGAACCAGCGGGAGCTCTACGGGGCGAGCTACCGCGTCAAACAGGACATCACCATCGCCGACCTGCTGGCCCGCACCCAGCACGTGGTGGGGCGCGAGGTACAGGTGGTGCGTTCGCAGCTGCTGCGCAACCACGTCGACCTGGTCGCGGGCACCGGCTCGTTCGCCGACCCGCACACGATCATGGTCGAGGGCCGCCATCCGGGCGACCGCCGCACCATCACCGGCGACTACGTGGTGATCGCCACCGGCACCCGCCCGGCCCGCCCCGCGCACGTCGACTTCGACGCCGCGCGGGTGCTCGACTCCGACGAGATCCTGCGGCTGGAGCAGATCCCGTCCTCGCTCGTCGTGGTCGGCGCCGGGGTGATCGGGATCGAGTACGCGTCGATGTTCGCCGCGCTCGGCTCGCGCGTGACCGTGGTGGAGCAGCGCGACCAGATGCTCGGCTTCTGCGACCCGGAGATCGTCGAGTCGCTGAAGTTCCAGCTGCGCGACCTCGGCGTCACCTTCCGCTTCGGGGAGAAGGTCGCGAACGTGGCGGTTTCCGCCGATTCCACCGTCACCACCCTGGTGAGCGGCAAGCGCATCCCGGCCGACGGCGTCATGTACTCCGCGGGCCGCCAGGGCGTCACCGGCGAGCTGGCGCTGGAGAACGCGGGCCTGATGGCCGACGAGCGCGGCCGGCTGGCCGTGGACGAGCACTACCGCACCGGGGTCGAGCACGTCTACGCGGTCGGTGACGTGATCGGGTTTCCGGCGCTGGCCGCGACCTCGATGGACCAGGGCCGCCTCGCCGCGTACCACGCGTTCGGCGAGCGGGCGAACGGCTTGGGCGCGCTGCAGCCGATCGGGATCTACACCATCCCGGAGATCTCGTACGTCGGCGCCACGGAGGCGCAGCTGACGTCGTCCTCGGTGCCGTACGAGATCGGCATCTCGCGCTACCGCGAGCTGGCGCGCGGGCAGATCACCGGTGACAGCTACGGAATGCTGAAGCTGCTGGTGTCCACAACGGACCGCAAGCTGCTGGGCGTGCACGTGTTCGGCACCGGCGCCACGGACCTCGTGCACATCGGCCAGGCGGTGATGGGCTGCGGCGGCACCGTCGACTACCTGGTCGACGCGGTGTTCAACTACCCGACGCTGTCCGAGGCGTACAAGGTCGCGGCCCTGGACGCGACGAACAAGATCCGGGCGTTGGAGCGATTCCCCGTGTGACCAGCGTCGCGAGCGGACCGTTCGAACATATGTTTGACAGCGTTCTAGAACATGTGTTCGACTGGACGGGTGCGATGGGAACGGCAGCGGGCAGGGGAGGGTGAGCCGGTCCTGCCAGGCCTGGACGGCCTGGTGCGGTCGGTGCGATCACCGGAGTTCGACGGCGTCACCTTTCACGAGGTGCACGCCCGGTCGGTGCTGAACAAGGTGCCGGGGGCGTCCCCGGTGCCGTTCCGGTGGACGGTGAACCCGTACCGGGGCTGCTCGCACGCGTGCACGTACTGCCTCGACGGCGGCACCCCGGTGCTGCTGGCCGACGGGCGGGCCAAGCCGATCGCCGACCTGGCCGTGGGCGAGGCGATTCTCGGCACGCGCGGCCACGGCGTCGCGCGACGGCTGGTGCCCACCGAGGTGCTGGCGCACTGGACCACGGTGCGCGAGGCGTACCGCGTGACCCTTGACGACGGCACCATGCTCGTCACCGGGCCGGACCACCGGTTCCTCAGCGCACGCGGGTGGAAGTACGTGACCGGCAGCAAACTCGGCACGGCGCAGCGGCCGCACCTCGAGGCAGGCACGGAACTGGTCGGCGGCGGCCGGTTCGCGCGCACGCCGGACGACACGCTCGGCTACCGCGCCGGGTACCTGTGCGGGATGCTGCGCTCCGGCGGTTTCGCGGCGGAGCCGGACGCGGCCGCGCGGGCGCTCGAGTACCTGCCGGACTTCGGCTCCTCGGTGGGGTTCATGCGCATCCCGCCGCAGCCGGACGCGCACTGGTCCCGCGGGTTCCTCGCCGGGCTGTTCGACCTCGCGGGCTCCTACCGCCGCGGGGTGCTGTCGATCGCACACGACGAGACGGACGTGGTGGACACGCTTTTCGAAGCGCTGGAACGGTTTTCCTTCGATTACGAGACGGTGGGCCACCGCGGCCACCCGGGCCGGCGCGTGGCGCGGCTGTCCGGCGGCACCGCCGAGGTGCTGCGGTTCCTGCACCTGGCCGACCCGGCCGTGGCCTGGAAGCGCTCGCTCGACGGGACGACCATCGGCTCGGTGCGGCGCACCGTCACGGCGGTGGAATCGCTGGGCCTGGAGCTGCCGCTGTACGACATCACCACCGGCACCGGGGACTTCGTGGCCGACGGCATGGTGTCCCACAACTGCTTCGCCCGCAACACCCACACCTACCTCGATTTCGACGCGGGCCACGACTTCGACACCCAGGTGGTGGTGAAGATCAACGCGCCGGAAGTGCTTGCGGCGCAACTGAAGCGGCCCGGCTGGCAGCGAGAGCACGTGGCCATGGGCACGAACACCGACCCGTACCAGCGCGCGGAGGGCCGCTACCGGCTGATGCCCGGGATCATCCGCGCGCTGGCGGACTCGGGCACCCCGCTGTCGATCCTGACGAAGGGCACGGTGCTGACCCGGGACCTGCCCCTGCTGGAATCCGTGGCGAAGGACGTCCCGGCGGGCCTGGCGGTCTCGATCGCGCTGCTGGACCGGGAGTTGCAGCACCGTCTGGAGCCGGGCACACCGAGCCCCCAGGCGCGGCTGGACCTGGTCCGCAAGGCCCGCGCGGCGGGCCTCCCGTGCGCCGTGCTGGTCGCCCCGGTCCTGCCGTGGCTGACGGACTCGGTCGAGGCCTTGGACGCCCTGTTCGCGAGCCTCGCTGAAGCCGGGGCCACCAGCGTCAGCGTGCTGCCGCTGCATTTGCGCCCCGGCGCGCGCGAGTGGTTCGCCTCGTGGCTGGGCCGCACGCACCCCGCGCTGGTCCCGCGGTACAAACGCTTGTACTCCCGCGGCGCCTACGTGGATCGCGGCTACCGCGAACGCCTGGGCGAACGCGTCGGGCCACTCCTGCGGCGCCACGGTCTCGCGCCTCGGAACGAGGACGATCCCCAGCCACCGCGGCGGTTCGCGGGGGTGCCGGAACCCCGGGCGGAGGAGGTGACGCCGGAAGCTGAACAACTCCGCTTGCTGTGACTGCGGCACCCTCGCGGCCGTTCCGCTTTTCCGGCCGCTCCGCCGTCTCTGCCGCTCCGCCGTCTCTGCCGCTCCGCCGTCTCTGCCGCTCCGCGGCCGGTGCCCGGCGGCGCCGAAGCGCCCCCAATGTGGCGTTCGGTGCGTTCAACGCAACCAACGCCACATTGGGTGCAGGGAATCCGGCCGGGCCGGGCCGCAGACCGGCCGGACAAGCCTGGTAACACGGCCGCCGGGGCCGTTCGTTAGCCTCTGTGTTCGGCGAAAACCGCCGTGAACCCGTGGGCGAAGGAGAGCAGTCGCAGTGCTCCGCACTCATCAAGCCGGCACCTTGCGTGCCGGGCAGGCCGGTCAGAACGTCACCCTCACCGGCTGGGTGGCCCGGCGGCGCGATCACGGCGGAGTCATCTTCATCGACCTCCGCGATGCCAGCGGCGTCGCCCAGGTGGTGTTCCGCGAGGGGGAGATGGCCGAGCGCGCGCACGCGCTGCGCTCCGAGTTCTGCGTGAAGATCGTCGGCGAGGTCTCGCGGCGGCCCGAGGGCAACACGAACGCCGAGATCCCCACCGGGGAGATCGAGGTGCTCGCCACCGGGCTCGAGGTGCTGTCCGAGGCGGCGCCGCTGCCGTTCCCGATCGACGACCGGGTGGACGTCGGCGAGGAGATCCGGCTCAAGTACCGCTACCTCGACCTGCGCCGCAGTGGGCCGGCCGCCGCGATGCGGCTGCGCAGCGAGGTCAGCCGCACCGCGCGCGAGGTGCTGCACGCGCAGGACTTCGTCGAGGTCGAGACGCCGACGATGACCCGCTCGACCCCCGAGGGCGCGCGAGACTTCCTGGTTCCCGCCCGGCTCAAGCCCGGCTCCTGGTACGCGCTGCCGCAGTCGCCGCAGCTGTTCAAGCAGCTGCTCATGGTCGGCGGCCTGGAGCGGTATTACCAGATCGCCCGCTGCTACCGCGACGAAGACTTCCGCGCCGACCGCCAGCCCGAGTTCACCCAGCTCGACGTCGAGATGAGCTTCGTCGAGCAGGACGACGTGATCGCGCTCGGCGAGGACATCGTCAGCGCGCTGTGGAAGCTGATCGGCCACGAGATCCCGCTGCCGATCCCGCGCATCACCTACCACGAGTCCATGGCGAAGTACGGCTCGGACAAGCCGGACCTTCGCTTCGACCTCGAGATCACCGACATGACGGAGTTCTTCGCCGACACGCCGTTCCGGGTGTTCCAGGCGCCGTACGTCGGCTCGGTCGTGATGGCCGGCGGCGCCGACCAGCCGCGCCGCCAGCTCGACGCGTGGCAGGAGTGGGCGAAGCAGCGCGGCGCCCGCGGCCTCGCGTACATCCTGGTCAACACCGACGGCACGCTCGGCGGGCCGGTCGCGAAGAACCTGTCGGAGACCGAGCGCGAGAACGTCGCGGCCGCGGCCGGCGCGAAGCCCGGCGACTGCATCTTCTTCGCCGCCGGCAAGGCGAGCGCCACGCAGCCGCTGCTCGGCGCCGCGCGCGACGAGATCGGCAAGCGCCTCGGCCTGATCGACGAGGACGCCTGGTCGTTCGTGTGGGTCGTCGACGCGCCGCTGTTCGCGCCGGTCGAGGAGATCGGCGACGACGTGGCCGTCGGCTCCGGCAAGTGGACCGCCGTGCACCACGCGTTCACCTCGCCGACCCCGGAGTGGATCGACAAGTTCGAGTCCGACCCGGGCAGCGCGCTCGCGTACGCCTACGACATCGTCTGCAACGGCAACGAAATCGGCGGCGGCTCGATCCGTATCCACCGCGGCGACGTGCAGAAGCGCGTGTTCCACCTGATGGGCCTGTCCGACGAGGAGGCACAGGAGAAGTTCGGCTTCCTGCTCGACGCCTTCGCGTTCGGCCCGCCGCCGCACGGCGGCATCGCGCTGGGCTGGGACCGCATCGTCATGCTGCTGGCCAAGGCCGACTCGCTGCGCGACGTGATCGCCTTCCCGAAGACCGGCGGCGGCTACGACCCGCTCACGGCCGCCCCGGCGCCGATCACCGCGCAGCAGCGCAAGGAGGCCGGCATCGACGCGAAGCCTGCGCCGCCGGCGCCGCAGGCGTAGTGCTGCACTTGCGGGCGGTGTGCCCGCCGGAGCGGACCGCCGAGGCGGTCGAGTTCCTGCGGGCACACGCCGGCACCGCGCACCTGGTGGTGCACCGCGGGGTCGCCGTCCAGCCGGAAGGCGATCTGATCGAGGCGGACATCGCCCGCGAGGCCGCCGACGAGATCGTCGACGCCCTGTGCGCGCTGCACCTGGACCGTTCCGGCGGCATCACCCTGGAAGCACTGGACACGGCGCTGTCCGACGCGGCCGACGCCGCGGAGGAGGCCGCGCCCGGTGAAGGCGCGGATGCCGTGGTGTGGCAGGAACTGCTGGGCCGCACGGGCGAGGAGTCGCGCTGGAACCTGACGTTCCAGGCGTTCCTGGTGATCGCCTGCCTGCTCGCGGCCGTCGGGGTGGTCACGGACTCGGCGGTCACGATCGTCGGCGCGATGGTGGTGGGGCCCGAATTCGGGCCGCTGGCCGCGATCGCGGTCGGCCTGGTGCTGCGCCGGCGCGATCTGGTCGGCCGGGCCGGCGCGGCGCTGCTGGTCGGCTTCCCGGTCTCGATGGTCATCACCCTCGGCGCGGTCCTGCTGGGCTCGGCGACCGGGATCTTCGATCCTTCGGCGATCGTGGAAAACCACGAGGTCGACTTCGTCTACCAGGTCGGCGTCGCGTCGTTTGTCGTCGCGCTGCTCGCCGGGGCGGCGGGCATGCTGGCGATGACCTCGGCGAAGTCCGCGGCGCTGGTCGGGGTCTTCATCTCGGTGACCACGGTGCCGGCGGCGGGCTACGCGATGGTGGCCGCGGTGGCCGGGCGCTGGGACCGGACCGGCTACTCCGTGCTGCAGCTGCTGGTCAACCTGCTCGGCATCGTGCTCGCCGCGGCCGCGGTTCTCTTGGTGCGTCGTCGCAAACAGCGTTCTTCCGCGCTGCAACGCCCGCTTTCGGCCGGGTGACGCGGCAAACGGGTCAGCCGGCGATCCGGACGCGGTTCGGTGTTTTCCGACTGCTCGTAGTGGGTAAGGAAAAGCGGTGAACGATCGCAGAGAAGTCCCCGCCGCGCCGGTGCCCCAGGCTTCCCGGATCGGTTCAGGCGACCGGCGCGCCAGCGCGAAACCGGGCCCGGTACGGCCATTTCGCTGATCTTTCGCCGCACCGGGCAACGTTGCCGCGTTTTGTCACGTCCGCCTTTCACTATGGGAAGAAGTTCGCGTCCCGCTGCCCGGATCAGTGTGGTCAGGGTTGCTCAGTCACGAGTAGGGTCGGTGCCAATGACAGTCGACACCTCCTCCACCGACGATTCCACCGTCGGTGCGGGAGCCGAGCCCGTCGCCGCGGCGATCGCGGCGGGGGAAAGCGTGTTATCGCGTCGCTTCGGCAGCGCGATCACGCTCGTGTCGCCCGAGGACCTCGCCGGCAGCGGGCCCGCGACGGTGCTGCGGGCGCGGGTCGTCTCCTCGTCCTTCGCGCTGCCGCGCACCTTGGTCATCAAGCACTACCCGGACCCGCCGGAGCCCGGTTACGCCGACCCGTTCGCGCAGGAGGCGGTGAGCTACCAGCTCTTCACCGCGCTCTCGCCGGACGAGCGGATGTGCCCCGAACTGCTCGCGCACGACGGCCGCCAGCGTGTGCTGGTGATCGAGGACCTCGGCCGTGCCCCGACGTTGCAGGACAAGCTCTCCGCGCGTGATTCCCGCGCGGCGGAGCGGGCGCTGCTGTCGTGGGCCCGCTCGCTCGGCCGGCTGCACGCGAGCACCGCGAGCCGCGAGGCCGACTTCAACGCGCTGCTGCGCCGGCTCGGCGGCCCGGTCCGCAACGAGGACAACGACCTCGCCGACACGCTCGACGAGGTCCCTCCGCTGCTGGAGGAACTGCTGGGCATCGTCACGCCGGAGCCGATCCGCGCGCGGGTGGCGGAATCCGTGGCGCTGGCGCGGTCGGCGGCGTTCCGCGCGTTCAGCCCGTCGGAGCTGAGCCCGGAGAACAACCTGGTCACCGGCTCCGGGGTGCGCTTCCTGGACTTCGAACGCGGCCGCGTCCGCACGGCCTTGGTGGACGCGGCGTACCTGCGGCTGCCGTTCGCCTCGTGCGACGACGCGCTGGCGCTGCCCGCGGGCATGAGCGAGGCGATGATCGCCGCGTGGCGCGCCGAGGTGGTCGGCGTGTGGCCGTCCTTCGCCGACGACGAGGAGCTCGCGGCCCAGCTGACGATCAGCGAGCTGCTGCTCGTCTGGCTCATCACCAGCGACATGCTCCCGACCCTGGACCTCACCCGCCACGCGACGCCGGTCAGCCGCGAGGCCGCGCTGGTCACCTGGTGGCGTGAGCTGGCGAAACACGCGGGTTACGCGCGCCTCACGGATATCGCCGAGCACGCCGCCCGCGTGGCCGCCGCGCTGGGCGCCCGGCTCGGCCCGCACGCCGACCTGGCGTTTTACCCCGCCTTTCGCTGACGGCCCCGGGCGCTGACCGTTTCGCGCCGGTAATCCGCTTTCGGCGCGAAAACCCGGGTGGCCGGGTTGTCCTTTCCGCGTGGATGGGGCGGAGACGTGCCAAGAGTTCCCCGCCCCGTCCATGCGGCGTTACCTCACCATCACCGAGGGTGGGTTTCGGTGCCGGATGGTCTTTCGCGTGACCGTGATCAGCGTCCAAGTCACCCAGGCCCCGCCGCCCACCCGGCCGCCGGAGCCCGCTCCGTCGCCGGAACCGCGTGCGCCCGCCTCGCCACGCGAGCCCGCGGCGTCGCGAGAATCCGCCGCGCCGCAAGCGCCTGTCGCACCGCTAGAATCCGTCGCGCCGCTGAAGCACGCGCGGCGCCTTGCCGTGCTCGGCGACTCCACCGCGGTCGGCCTCGGCGACCCGCTGCCGCACCGGGGCGGCTGGCGCGGAGTCGGGCCGCTTGTCGCCGAGGCGCTGGGCGTCGGCGAAGACGGCTACCTCAACCCGTCCTTCACCGGCGCGCGCATGAACTGCGTGCTGTCCCAGCAACTTCCGCTCGTCCTGGCGCACCGGCCGGACGTCGCGCTGATCGTCGTCGGCATGAACGACACCCTGCGCCCGGACTTCAACGCGGAGCAGATCTCCGCCGATCTCACCGAGATCATCCGTACGCTCGCCGCGGTCGGCACCACCGTCGTGCCGGTGCGTTTTCACGACCACGGCAAGGTTTTCCGCCTGCCGCAGTCGCTGAAGCGGGCACTCAGCGCGCGGGTCGCCGAGCTGAACGCGGCCATCGACACCGTCGTCGCCGCCGAGGGCGTGCCCTGCCTCGACCTCGACACGATGCCCGGCGCGTACGACCTCACGGCGTGGAGCGTCGACCGGCTGCACCCCTCGGAACTCGGCCACCGGATGCTCGCGCTCGGGTTCACCGCGCTGCTCGCCGACGCCGGGTTCGCCGTGCCGGAGCCGGTCAGCCTGACCTGCTCGGGCGGCGTGGAGCCGAGCGCGGCGGGGCACTTCGGCTGGCTCGTGCTCAAGGGCGTGCCGTGGCTGTGGCGCCGGGGACGCGAGTTCCTGCCTTACGCCGCGGTGATCATGTGGCGTTCGTTCCGCGGGCACGCGGGCTGAACACCCGCAGCGCTTCGGCGTCCGAGACCGGGTTCCGCACGAAGTAGTCCGCGAACTCGGCGACGTCCTCGTACCCCGATTCCGCGACGAGCTGCCGGCACGCTTCCTCGGCGTCGTAAGGAGTTCGCCGGAGTTCGACGCCGGGGCCGAGCAGCGCCCAGTGCGCACCCGTTGTCCCGTAAGGCATTCCGACGCTGCCGGGGTTGACCACGCGGCGCCGGTCGGCGAGCCGGGTGAACGGCATGTGCGTGTGCCCGCACACCACGGTCGGCGCGGTGACGCCTTCGAACACCTCGGCCCAGCGCGAAAGTGGACTGTCGACGAGCACGACTTCCTCGTCGTCACGCGGGGTTGCGTGACAGAACAGCACTTCGCCGAGCCCGTCGATGTCGAGCGTGACGGTCAGCGGCAGTCCGGCCAGTAGCCGCACCTGGTCCGGCCGCAACTGCGCGGCGGCCCACGGCGCGATCGGGTCCGGGATGTCCGTCGTCCCGCCGCCGGCCAGCGTGACCAGCTCGCGGTCGGCGTTGCCGCGGACCCAGACCGCGCGGTCGCCGAGCGCTACGAGCCGGTCCAGCGTCGCCACCGGCAGCGGTCCCGCCGCGTGGTCGCCGCACAGCACCACGACGTCGGCCGCCTGCACGTCCGGCTCCGCCAGCACCGCGTCGAGCGCGGGCAGCACGCCGTGGATGTCCGAGAGCACCGCGACCGAGGAGGGCATCGGCCCAGCCTGCCCGTCGCGAGGCCGTCGGCGAAGCGTGTTCGCCGACGGCGCAAGGGTTTCAGACCTGAAGCGGCAGCACCTTCACCCCGGTCATGGCGGGATTGGGCTGGAACGTCGGTGGCTCGCCCGGGATCGTGCGCAGCGACGGGTACCGGTCGAGCAGGATGTCCAGCGCGACCCGGCCTTCCAACCGCGCGAGCGGCGCGCCGATGCAGGTGTGGATGCCGTGGCTGAACGCCAGGTGCTTGGTGTCCGCGCGGGCCGGGTCGAACACGTCGGGCTCGGCGAAGTGCCGCGCGTCGCGGTTGGCCGCGGCGACCCAGACCAGCAGCATCCGGTCCGCGGGGATCGTCGAGCCGCCCAGCTCCACCTCCTTGGTGGTGACGCGGGCGACGGCCGAGAACGGCGAAAGGAACCGCAGCGACTCCTCGATCACCGGGGGCACCAGCGCGCGGTCGGCGCGGACCCGCTCGGCCCACTCTCCGAATGCGTCGAGGCACAGCACCGTGTTGCCCAGCAGCATGGTGGTGGTGATGTGCCCGGCGATCAGCAGCACGTTCGCGAAGTTGACGATCTCCGTGCGGTTGAGCCGCTCGCCGTCGACCTCGGCCTCGACCAGCTTGGTGAGCAGGTCCTCCCGCGGGTGCCGGCGCCGTTCGTCGGCGTGCTTGCCCAGGTACTCGGTGAAGTTGCGGGTGACCCGGATCTGCTCCTTGGCTACCTTCTTCTGCTCCTCGGTCTGCTCGCCGACGGAGATCTGGCCGGTGCTGCTGAACAGCTCGTCCACCCAGCTCCGGAACAGCTCGCGGTCACTGGCCGGCACCCCGAGCAGCTCGGCGATCACGATCACCGGCAGCGGGTAGAACAGGTCCTCCACCAGCTCCAGCCGGTCGCGCCCGGCCACGGCGTCGAGCAGCTCGCGGGTGAGCTGCCCGATCCGCGGCTCGAGGTCCGCCACCACCTTCGGCGTGAACGCGCGGCTGACCAGCTTGCGCATCTTGTTGTGCAGCGGCGGGTCCAGCTGCAGCAGGCTGCCCTCGCTCAGCTCGGCGACGTCCGCCTTCGACTCCGCCGGCACCAGCCGCGTGGTGTCGGACGAGAACGTGGCCGGGTCGCTCAGCACCTGGTGCGCCTCGGCGTACCCGTAGATGTTCCAGGTGCCCAGCTCCTCCTTGAATTCCACCGGGCTGGTCGGCTGGACCCCGCGCAACCAGAACTGGTCGTGGTGGACGGCCCAGGTCGGCGGGAGTGTGGTGGTCATGGTCGCTGGTTCCCCTTCCCGTTGCCGGCGCGCCGGGATCAGCCGGGCGCCGTGGCGGATTCGCCGGTGTAGATGACCGCGCGGCAGGCCGAGACGTAGGCCTCGGACACCGAGCGGAGTTCGGTGGCCGCCGCTTCGACGGCGGCGGGATCGGGCTCGCCGGGCGGCTCGAAAGCGGCCTGGACGACCCTGGCCATCGCGTCGGCCCGGTCCTCGGCGGTGAGGCCGGGCCGGGCGGCGTCGGTGTTCTGCTGCAGGTAGAAGCCGATGCTCGCGGCGCTGACGGCGTACGTCAGGTCCGGCACGTCGGCCCGCAGCAGCCCGTTGCGGACGAACACCTCGAACGTCCCGTCGGTCGCCGCCACCCCGGCCGTGCGCGTCTCGAACGCCGCGTCCGAATAGCGGCCCAGCAGGTCGGCGTCGTTCGTGAGCATGGCCGAGAGCAGCGGGTCGCCGACCACGTCGAGGAACATGCCCCGCAGGTAACGGTGCGGCACGGCCTCCGCGGGGTCGGCGCGCAGCCGGGCGACGGTCCGGTCGAGGAGGTCGGCCGCGGCGCGCGTGAGCAGCGCTTCGAACAGCGCGTCCTTGGTGCGCCAGTGCAGGTAGACGGTGCCCTTGCCGATGCCGGCCCGGCGCGCGACGTCGTCGATCGTCACCTTGCGCGAGCCCCAGCGCACGAGCAGCTCGGAGGCGGCGTCGAGGATCCGGTCGGCGCGGTCGTGGTTCGGGTGTCCCGGCATGGCTCCATCCAGCGTTTGACTCTTTGACCAGATTTGCTGATCCGGTCAAACTACGGTAGCGCAGGAGATCCGGGCCGGGCAAGCGGTCTTGTCGGTGGGGTCGGTTACCGTCATCCGGGTGGCAGCACAGGACGAACTCTTCACGGTGAACCCCGATGTGGGGCCGCCCCCGGAGCCCACCGGGTCCAACCGGGTGGAACCGCAGGCCGACCCCGCGAGCTCGCCGCTCGCGGTGCGGATGCGGCCGCGCACGCTCGACGAGGTCGTCGGCCAGCAGCACCTGCTGCGCGAGGGCGCGCCGCTGCGCCGGCTGGTCGAGGGCGCGGCGCCCGCGTCCGTGCTGCTGTACGGCCCGCCCGGCACGGGCAAGACCACGCTGGCCAACCTGGTTTCGATCGCCACCGGCCGCCGGTTCGTCGCGATGTCCGCGCTGTCGGCGGGGGTCAAGGAGGTGCGCGGCGTCATCGAGGAGGCCCGCCGCCGCCGGAGCTACAACGCCGAGAACACCGTGCTGTTCATCGACGAGGTGCACCGGTTTTCCAAGACGCAGCAGGACGCGTTGCTCGGCGCGGTCGAGGACCGCACGGTGCTGCTGGTGGCGGCCACCACGGAGAACCCGTCGTTCTCGGTGGTTTCGCCGCTGCTGTCGCGCTCGCTGGTCCTGCAACTGCGGCCGTTGACCGACGAGGACATCGTGCGGCTGCTGGAGCGCGCGCTGTCCGACGAGCGTGGCCTCGGCGGCGAGCTGGCCCTCACGGACGAGGCGCGCGACCACCTGGTGCGCCTCGCGGGCGGCGACGCGCGGCGGGCGCTCACCGCGCTGGAGGCGGCAGCCGACGCCGCGAGCGCCACCGAGCACAAGACCATCGACCTGCCCATCGTCGAGTCCACTGTGGACAAAGCGGCGGTGCGCTACGACCGCGACGGCGACCAGCACTACGACGTGATCAGCGCGTTCATCAAGTCGATCCGCGGCTCCGACGTGGATGCCGCGCTGCACTACCTGGCCCGGATGATCGAAGCGGGGGAGGACCCGCGGTTCCTCGCCCGCCGGCTCGTGGTGCACGCGAGCGAGGACATCGGCATGGCCGACCCGACGGCGCTGCAGGCGGCCGTCGCGGCCTCGCACGCCGTGCAGTTCATCGGCATGCCAGAGGGCCGTCTCGCGCTCGCGCAGGCCACCATCCACCTGGCCACCGCCCCGAAGTCCAACGCCGTGGTCACCGCGATCGACTCGGCCCTGGCCGATGTCCGCTCAGGCGCGATCGGCACCGTCCCCCCACACCTGCGCGACGGGCACTACGCGGGCGCGAAAAAACTCGGCAACGCCGAGGGCTACCGCTACCCGCACAGCGTGCCCGAGGGCGTGCTGACCCAGCAGTATCCCCCGGACGAACTGGTAGGCCGCGACTACTACGAACCCACCCAACGCGGCGGCGAACGTCCCTTGGCCGAGCGCGTCCCGCGGTTGCGGCGCACCATCCGGGGTGAGCGCCAGTAAGTTCTTGTTGCGGCTGTGGCACACCGCCCGCGGCGAGCGCCAGTAGTTCCCGCGGGCTGAAACTTCCGTGAGCGTCGCCACGTTCTCCCGTAGAACGGTGGTTGCGGGAATGCGCGGCCCGCCGGCTCGGGTTGTTGCGTGGCAACCGGGGTCGGCGCGAAGGGGACTTCGGTGCGAGGGGGAGTGATGACGCTTCTGACGGTGTGGCCGGACGACCAGCCCGGGCACGTGCTGCTGCGGACCGAGGACACGGGGACGATCACGGTCGAGTTGAAGCGGCACGGCGTCGGGTTCGCCCGCTGGCCACTGGCCGGCCTGGCTGCGGACGCCGGCGAGGCCGAAGTACTGGCCGGCTACCGCGACCACCTCGACGGCCTCACCGCCGCCGTCGGCTACCACTCGGTGGACGTAGTCCGCGGCGACACCCCACCGGCCGTCGCCGAACGCAGCTCCGGCACCGACGAGGACCGTTTCTTCGTGAGCGGCTCGGCGGTCTGGTACGTGCACGCGGGCCGCTGGGTGCACGCCGTCCTGTGCGAGCCGGGCGACCTCCTGACCATCCCGGCCCACACCCGCCACTGGCACGACGGCGGCGAACGTCCCGGCCACGTCACCATCCGCGTCCGCCACCCGGCCCCAGCCACCACCGCCCCACCCGAGTCCTCGCTCCACCCATCTGATTTCCCTGGCTTCGACGCACTGGTCGCCGACCGCGCCACAGGCTGGCCCGCCCTCACTCGCTGATCCACACACCGCGGCCTTGCCCTTCGGCGCCGAAGGGCCCTGAAGGCCACCATGAGAGACCTGGATGCCCTGAAGGCCACCTTCAGGGACGTGCGTGCCCTCATGGTGGCCTTCAGGGACCTGGATGCCCTCATGGTGGCCTTCAGAGACTTCGTGGCCAGGAAATGGCTGAGCCGCACGGTGAACGGCCGGCTGCGGAGCGGGTCGGGCAGGGGCACGATGGAGGGCATGACCACAGTCGCTTTCCTGGGCACCGGGATCATGGGCCTGCCGATGGCCGCCAACCTCGCCCGTGCCGGGCACGACGTGCGGGCGTGGAACCGCACTCGCGCCAAGGCCGAGCCGCTTGCCGCGGAGGGGGCGACCGTTGTCGCGTCGCCAGGGGAGGCGGTGGCTGGGGCCGATGTCGTCGTCACGATGCTCGCGGACGGTCCGACGGTCGCCGAGGTCTTCGCTGCCGCCGGCGTCGCGCCGGGGACTCTGTGGTTGCAGACCAGCACCGTCGGGATCGAGTGGGCCGGGAAGCTCGCCGAGGCGGCGGAACGGGCGGGCGTCGTTTTCGTCGACTGTCCCGTGATGGGCACCAAGATCCCGGCCGAACAAGCAAAACTGCAAGTCCTCGCCGCCGGCCCGGACGACGCCCGCGAACAGGCCACGACGGTCTTCGACGCCATCGCCTCGACCACCCGCTGGCTCGGCTCGGCCCCCGGCACCGCCTCCCGGCTCAAGCTCGTGATGAACGGCTGGGTCCTCGCCCTGACCAACGCCACCGCGGAAAGCCTCGCGCTCGCCAATGCGCTCGACCTCGACCCGTCGCTGTTCTTCGACGTGATGACCGGCACGGGCTTCGACGTCGGCTACTCGCGCATGAAAGGCCCCCTCATGCTTTCCGGCGACTACCCGGCGTCATTCCCGGCTTCGCTGGCCGCCAAGGACGCGCGCCTGGTGGTGGAAGCCGCCGGCGACACGATCGACGTCGCGGGCGCGAAGGCCGCGCTGGCCCACCTCGAAACGGCCATCGCCGCCGGGCACGGCGAGGAGGACATGGCCGTGCTCTACCGCGCCGTCACGAAGGAAGACCAGTAGGCCGCAGCCGCAGCCGCCACCGGACCGGCTGTCCACAGTGGTCCGGCCAGGCACCGCCAGACCCGGCAAGCCCGCCGCCAGGGGGGCGGGGTCCAGCGAGGCCCGCGGCAAGCTCGGGCGAGGCGCCGCAAGACGCGGCAAGCCCGCTGGGGCCCGGCCCGGTCCGGCAGGGCCCCGGGCCGAGGCCCGGCGGGGAGCTGGGCCTCGGCCCGGCAAGGGCCCGGGCGAGGTCCGGCAGGGGGTCGGGGCGAAGGCCTGGCGAGACCAGCCCAAGGTCCGGAAAGGCCCCAGCCCAAGGTCCGGCAACCCCCTCCACACCCCCGCCGCGAGACCCCTCCCGCCCCCACCAGCAACCAGCACCTCCCCGGCGATCAACCGATCCCTTTTCGCCCACGACGCCCAGTCCCGCCGCAGGTCGGGAACGGGCTGGCTGCGCTGAGTGACCGACGGGCGGGGCGACACCGCCGAACGGCTGGCCAGGCGGTAACCTCACTGGCACCGAAGACCGCGCAACCCCCGAGGAGGGCCCGTGTCGGCAGGGCAGATCGCCGCGCTGATCGCCGCAGGAGCATTCGTAGTGCTGGTCTTGCTGCTGGCGATCCCGCTGCTCAAGCTCGGCCGCACGCTGGACGAGGCGACCATCGCCATCCGGAAGGCCCACGAGAGCAGCGACCCGATCCTGCTGGGCGCGAACGAGACCATCACGCACGTGAACACCCAGCTCGAGCGCGTGGACGGGATCACCGCGAACGCGCAGGCCGTGACCGGCAACGTTTCGGCGTTGTCGTCGGTGTTCACCGCGACGCTCGGCGGCCCGCTGGTGAAGGTCGCGGCGCTGTCCTACGGGCTGAGCAAGGCGGTCCGCGCGCGGCGCCGGAAGCAGGAAGCCAAGGCCGCGGCCCCGGCCCGCCGGAGGAAGAAGTGAAGCGGCTGTTCTGGCTCGGCGTCGGCGTGGTGACCGGGGTCGTGCTGTCCCGCAAGGCGGCCGAAACGGCTCGTCAGGCCACTCCGGCCGGGTTAGCATCGAACCTGGGCGACGCCGTGCGCGAGCTGGCCGGCGCCGTCGGCTCGTTCGGCGCCGAGGTGCGCGCCGGGATGAGCGAGCGGGAACAGGAGCTGCACGACATGGTCGAGGAACGGTCCGGAGTCGTTGCGCCGCAAGGTGCCGCGGGCCGGCACGCCGCCGCCCAGCGGCCCGCCCGGCGAGCTCGCCGGGCGGAGGGCTGACCTCGTCGCGTCCCCGCGCGAGAGCGGCGCCCTCCGCCGTCGCCGCCTCCCCGTCTATCGGCGTGGTGCGTCCGCTCGGACCCGCGCCCCCAGTACAAGGAATGACCCGTGGACACACACGAAATCACCGATCGCTTCCTGCGCCATTTCGAGGGCAGGGGCCACACCCGCGTGCCCAGCGCGCCGCTGATCCTCGACGATCCGAACCTGCTGTTCGTCAACGCGGGCATGGTGCAGTTCAAGCCCTACTTCCTCGGTGAGGCCCCGCCGCCGTACCCGCGCGCGACCAGCGTGCAGAAGTGCGTGCGCACGCCGGACATCGACGAGGTCGGCAAGACCACCCGGCACAACACGTTCTTCCAGATGGCCGGCAACTTCTCCTTCGGCGATTACTTCAAGGAAGGCGCGATCGCCAACGCTTGGGAGCTGATCACCAAGTCCCAGGACGACGGCGGCTTCGGCCTCGACCCGGACCGGATCTGGGCGACCGTCTACGAGGGCGACGCCGAGGCGGCCGGGCTGTGGCGCAAGCTCACCGGCCTGCCGGGCGAGCGCATCCAGGTCCGCGACGGCAAGGACAACTACTGGGACATGGGCGTGCCCGGCCCCGGCGGCCCCTGCTCGGAGATCTACTACGACCGCGGCCCGGCGTACGGCCGCGAGGGCGGCCCGGTGGCCGACGAGGACCGCTACATCGAGATCTGGAACCTCGTGTTCATGCAGGACGTCCGCGGCGAGCAGAGCCCGAAGCTGGGCTTCCCGCCGGTCGGCGAGCTGCCGAAGAAGAACATCGACACGGGCATGGGCGTCGAGCGCGTCGCGACGATCCTGCAGGGCGTCGAGAACGTCTACGAGACCGACCTGGTGCGCCCGGTGATCGGCCGCGCCGAGGAGTTCTCCGGCCGCCGCTACGGCGCGAACCACGCCGACGACGTCCGCTTCCGCGTGATCGCCGACCACGCCCGCACCGGCGTCATGCTGATCGGCGACGGCGTCACCCCGGGCAACGACGGCCGCGGCTACGTGCTGCGCCGGCTGCTGCGCCGCATCGTCCGCTCCACCCGCCTGCTGGGCGTGCAGGAGCCGGTGCTGCAGGCGTTCGCCGAGGTCGTGCGCGACACCATGGGCCCGACCTACTCCGAGCTGGTCAGCGGCTTCGACCGGATCTCCGAGGTCGTGCGCGTGGAGGAGGAGGCGTTCCTCGCCACCCTGACCAGCGGCTCGCGCATCTTCGACCTCGCCGCGGCCGAGACCAAGCGCGACGGCGGCGACGTGCTGGCCGGGGACAAGGCGTTCCAGCTGCACGACACCTACGGCTTCCCGATCGACCTGACCCTCGAGATGGCGTCCGAGCAGGGCCTGAGCGTCGACGAGGCGGGCTTCCGCACGCTGATGGACGAGCAACGCAAGCGCGCGAAGGCCGACGCGGCGACGCGCAAGAGCGGCCACGGCGACCTGTCCGAGTACCGCAAGGTGCTGGAGCAGCACGGCGAAACCGAGTTCCTGGGCTACACCGAGCTGCAGGCGTCCGCGAAGGTCGTCGGCCTGCTCGAGGACGGCCTGCCGGTGCGCAGCGTCGCCGAGGGCCACAAGGCCGAGCTGGTGCTCGACCGCACGCCGTTCTACGCCGAGAGCGGCGGCCAGGTCGCCGACACCGGCGTGCTGATCGGCGACGGCGTCGAGCTGAAGGTGCTCGACGTGCAGAAGATCGTGCCGGGCCTGTTCGTGCACCGCGTGGAGGTCGTCGCGGGCGAGGTCGGGCTGGACACGGAGGTCACCGGCTCGGTCGACGGGCACCGGCGGCTCTCGATCGAGCGCTCGCACTCCGCGACGCACCTGGTGCACGCGGCCGTGCGCGGCGCGTACGGCAAGCGCGCTGCGCAGGCCGGCTCGCTGAACTCGCCGGGCCGGATGCGCTTCGACTTCACCACGCCCGGCGCGGTTTCGGCCGACATCCTCACCGAGGTCGAGGAGGAGGTCAACGAGTACCTCCAGACCGACGTCGAGGTCCAGAACTACGTCACCACCAAGGACAAGGCGCTCGAGCTGGGCGCGGTCGCGCTGTTCGGCGAGAAGTACGGCAACGACGTGCGCGTGGTCGACATGGGCGACTACTCGCGTGAGCTGTGCGGCGGCACGCACGTGGACCGCATCGGCCAGCTCGGCCTGGTGAAGCTGGTGTCGGACTCCTCGATCGGCTCCGGCGTGCACCGCGTCGAGGCGCTGGTGGGGCCGGACGCGCTGAAGTACGTCCGCAAGGAGCAGCTGCTCGTTTCGCAGCTGGCGAACACCTTCAAGGTGCCTTCGGACCAGCTGCCCTCGCGCATCGAGGACGTGCTGACCCGGCTGAAGAACGCGGAGAAGGAGATCGAGCAGCTGCGCACGCAGCAGGTGCTCGGCTCGGCCGGCGCGCTCGCGGACAAGGCCCAGGACGCGGGCGGCGTCTCGGTGGTCGCCGAGGTCGTGCCCGACGTGGACGGCAACGGCCTGCGCGCACTGGCCTCCGACATCCGCGGCCGGCTCGGCGAGCGGCCCGGGGTGGTGGCGCTGTTCGCGCCGTCCGGCGACAAGGTCGCGTTCGTCGTGGCCACCACGGCGGCGGCGCGCGACAAGGGCATCGCCGCGGGCAAGCTCGTGCCGTCGTTCGCCGGTGCCATCGGCGGACGTGGCGGCGGCAAGCCCGACATGGCCCAGGGTGGCGGCAGCAACCCGGGCGGGGCGCAGGCGGCCGTGACGGCCCTGCGCGCGGCGGTCGCCGACGTTGCCCAGTAGACCCCAGCGGGGCCCGGATCGGCCGGATGCGTCCGGTCCGGGCCGGGGCAGGCGGCTCGGGGTCGATGTCGGCTCTGTCCGGGTAGGGGTGGCGCTCAGCGATCCCGCCCCCATTCTCGCGAGCCCGCTCGTTACCCTCTCCCGTGATGCGAAGGACGACAGCGATCTGGACCGGCTTGCCGAACTCGTCACCGAACACGAGGTGGTCGAGGTGATTGTGGGCCTCCCGAGGACGTTGGCGAACCGGCAGGGACCGGCCGCGCAGATTGCCGTGGAGTACGCGGACAAGCTGGCGGCGCGGCTCGGCGACGTGCCGGTGCGCCTCGGCGACGAGCGGTTGACGACGGTCACCGCGTCCCGGATGCTCTCCCAGCGGGGGGTCAAGGGACGTAAGCAGCGAGCGGTGGTCGACCAGGCCGCCGCCGTCGAGATCCTGCAGGCCTGGCTCGACGCCGCCGCCGCGCAGCGCGCCCGGAAAGGCGAGTCATGACCGAGCCCCGCGGTCCCGAGGAAGAACGCGGCCGCCGTCGGCTGCGCGGCACCGAGCCGCCCGCCGGCGACGCCCCCCGTCGCGCCCGCCGCACGCCGCCGCGCCCGTCGGGATCCCACGAGCTGCCCCCGCCGCCGGCACGCCCGCGCCGCGGCCAGCCCGCCGAGCCGTACGACGCCGCGCCGCCCGCCGCGAGGCCTCCTCGCCGCCGCCGCGAGGAGGCCGACGAGCTGCCTCCGCAGCCGTCCCAGCCTCCGCCGGGCCGACGCCGTCGTCGCGAGGAGCCTGCTCTGCCTCCTGCGGATGCGGCTCCTGCACCGGGTCGCCGTCGTCGTGAGGACGCCGAGCTGCCGGACGTGCCGCCGTCGCCGGGCCGTCGCCGTCGTAGCGACGCCGCGGATCTGCCTCCGTCGGATGCGCCCGGTCGCCGCCGTGCGGACGCGCCGGACTTGCCTCCGCCCGACGGTCCTGCCCCGGTAGGCCGTCGTCGTGCTGATGCCGATGTGCCGCCTGCTCCGGGACGTCGCCGTCGTGACGAGCTCCCTCAGCCGTCGGGCGACCCCCTTGCTGACGCGCCGTCGCCGCGTCGCCGCCGTCGTGCCGACACCGGCGATGTGCCGCTGCCCGGTGAGGCGCCGCCCGCCGGACGTCGTCGCCGCGCCGACGCCGGTGACCCGCCGCCTGGGGACCCGCGCCTGGCCGCCGGTCCGCCGCCGCGCCGTCGCGATCCCGGTGACCCCTCGATGCCGCCGGACCCGAGGCTGCGTCGCGATCCTGGCGAGCCTTCGATGCCGCCGGACCCGCGGTTTGCCGGTCCCGTCGACGGCTCGATGCCACCCGACCCACGACTGAACCGCGGTGGCGATCCGTCGATGCCGCCGGACCCGCGGCTGCGCCGTGACCCTGGTGACCCCTCGATGCCGCCCGACCCGCGGTTCGCCGGGCCGGTGGACGGTTCCATGCCGCCGGACCCGAGGTTCACCCCGCCGCGACGGCGCCGTCCCGAGCCGCCGCGGCCGGTGGAGAACCCGACCGACGTCATCCCCGCCGTCTCCGAGCCGGAGTCCGTTCCGGCGGAGCACGGCACGCAGATCGACGGCCTCTTCGGCGACGACGAAGAGTACGAAGGCGAGTACGACGACTACGAGGACTACGAGGACGAGTACGAGGAAGACGAGGAGTCGCACGAGGAACCGGCCGAGGAGAAGCCCGGCCGCGGCAAAAAGGCCAAGGCCAAGCGCAAGGGCCGCAAGCGCAAGCGGGCACTCGGCTGGGTCGCGGCCCTGACCGTGCTCGTGCTGCTCGCCGGCGGCGCCTGGTTCGGCTACCAGAAGATCTTCGGCTACGCGGACTACGACGGCTCCGGTGAGGGCAGCACCCTCGTCCAGATCGACGACGGCGACACCACGACCGCGATCGGCACGAAGCTGACCGACGCCGGGGTGGTCGCGAGCGCCAAGGCGTTTGTCAAGGCCGGCGCGGACAACACCGCGCTCAACCGCATCCAGCACGGCTACTACGTGCTCAAGCAGCACATGTCGGGCGCGAGCGCGGTGGAGATGATCACCGCGCCGTCGTCGCAGGTCGGCCGGCTGGAGATCCGCCCGTACACGCAGTTCGACGACATCAAGCAGCCCGGCGGCAAGGTCACCCCGGGTGTGTTCAGCCTGATGTCGAAGGCCTCCTGCGCGGACCTGAACGGCAAGAACACCTGCATCTCGGTCGACGAGCTGCGCAAGACCGTGGCGAACGGCGACCTCAAGGCGTTCGGCGTGCCGGACTGGGCGCTGGAGCCCGCGGACAAGGCGCTGAGCAAGGACAAGCGCCTCGAAGGCCTGATCGCGGCCGGCGTCTACGACGTCAAGCCCGGCTGGACCGCGACCGAGCTGATCACCAACCTGGTGCACCAGTCGGCCGACGCGCTCCAGGCCGCGGGGCTGACCGCGCAGAAGGCCGGGCCGGGCATGACGCCGTACCAGACGCTGATCATCGCGTCGCTGGTCGAGCGCGAGGCGGTGAAGTCCGACTTCGGCAAGATCTCGCGGGTCATCTACAACCGGCTCGCCCAGAAGGCGCGCCTGCAGCTGGACTCGACCGTCAACTACCCGCTCGACCAGCCCACGTTGAAGACGAGTGACGAAGACCGGAACCGGCCCGGGCCCTACAACACCTACACGATGACCGGGCTCACCCCCACCCCGATCGCGGTGCCGAGCACCGACGCCATCGCCGTGGCGCTGAACCCGCCGCCGGGGGACTGGATGTACTTCGTCAAGTGCGAGGCGAACGGCCAGTCCTGCTTCGCCGTGACGTACGCCGACCACCAGAAGAACGTGCACGAGGCGCAGGCAAAAGGTGTCTTCTGACGTCGTCCGCAAGGCCGCGGTGCTCGGCCGCCCGGTGGCGCACTCGCTGTCACCGGTGCTGCACGAGGCCGCGTTCCGGGCGCTGGGCCTGACCGGCTGGACGTACGAGCAGATCGAGACCGGCGCCGAAGAGCTGCCCGCGCTCGTGGACGGCCTCGGCCCGGAGTGGGTCGGGCTGTCGGTGACGATGCCGGGCAAACGGGCTGCGCTCGACCACGCCACGGAGGTCACCGATCGGGCGGCGGCCGTCGGCGCGGCGAACACGCTGGTGCGTGTTCCCGGTGGGTGGCTCGCCGACTGCACGGACGTCGACGGTGTCACGGGTGCGCTGCGGGCCGGTGGCGGGTACACGCCCTCGCCCGGTGACCGTGCCGTGGTGCTCGGTGCCGGGGGCACGGCGGCGGCCGCGGTCGTGGGGCTCGCGGCGCTCGGCGTCACCGTGGTCAGCCTGGTCGTGCGCGAGCCGGCGCGGGCGGGGGAGACGCTCGGCGCGGCCGAGCGCGCGGGCCTCGACGTGGACGTGCGACGTTGGTCCGAAGTGGACTTCACCGCGCTGGCAGCGCGCACGGCCGTGCTGGTGAGCACCGTGCCGCCGGAAGCCGTGCTGCCGCACGTGCCCGCGCTCGCGGCGGTGCCCTGCGTGCTCGACGTGATCTACCACCCGTGGCCGACCCCGCTGGCCGAGGCCGTCGACAAGCGCGGCGGGCGGCTCGCCACCGGGCTGGACATGTTGCTGCACCAGGCTTTCGGCCAGGCCGAGCACTTCACCGGGCGCCCCGCGCCCCGGGCCGAGATGCGGGACGCCCTGCACACGGCCACCGGCGGCCTGGTGCCGTTGCATCTCGCTTGATATCCTGGCCGACTGTCTTCCGCACGTCTGAGGGGAAAGATCTGTGCCCGAAATCAGTCAGCAGGCCTTCACCGACGAAGAGATCCAGGCCGCCTGGGTCGGCGAGGCGCCGCAGCTCAACAGCACGGTGACACTCGCCGAGTACGACCCGGAGTGGCCGAAGCTCTACGAACGCGAGGCCGAACGCATCCGCACCCTGCTGGGGGACCTCGTGGTGCTGCTGGAGCACGTGGGCTCCACGTCCGTGCCCGGGCTCGCCGCCAAGCCGATCATCGACATCCTGCTGGAGGTGCCTGATTCCGACGACGAGGACACGTACCTGCCCGCGCTGGAGGCCGCCGGCTACCGCCTGACCATCCGCGAGCCGGACTGGGAGAAGCACCGGCTCCTCAAGGGCCCGGACACCAACATCAACCTGCACGTCCACTCGCCCGGCAACGGGCAGACCGAGCGTTACCTGCTCTTCCGCAACCGGATGCGCGCGCACCCTGAAGAACTGGCGCTGTACCTGGGCAAAAAACGCGAGCTGGCCGCCCGGACCTGGCGCTACATCCAGAACTACGCCGACGCCAAGGGCGAGGTGATCGAGGAGATCGTCACCCGGGCCCGCGCCGCGCAGCAGGACGAATCCAGCGGGAGCCGACGTGCGCGGCCTGGACGTCGGCGTGGGCCTGATCTCCTTGGCCCGCAAGGAGTTCGGCGACGTCAAGCGGGTCGCGTCAAGCCGCGGTTCCGGTACTTCCGCAGCCTGGCCCGGTGAGCCCGGCTACGGTGGCGGGTATGAAGATCGCGATTCTCGACGACTACCAGAACGTGGCGCTGACCTTCGGCGACTGGGCCTCCCTCGAGGCCGAGATCCAGGTCTTCACCGAGGCGTTCGGCGGCCCGTCGGAGGTGGTGGAGCGGCTGGCCGGGTTCGACGTCGTCGTCGCGATGCGTGAGCGGACGCGGTTCCCGGCCGAGGTGCTCGACCGGCTGCCGGACCTCCGGCTGCTGGTGAGCACCGGCCCCCGCAACGCGGCGATCGACCTGGAAGCGGCCCACCGCAACGGGATCGTCGTGTCGGCGACCGGGTATCTCGGCCCGCCGACGGCCGAGCTCACCTGGGCGCTCATCTTCGCCGCGGCCCGGAACCTGCCCGCCGAGTTCCGCTCGATGCGCGAGGGCGGCTGGCAGACCGGCGTCGGCACGATGCTGCACGGCAAGACGCTCGGGCTGCTGGGCCTGGGCCGGCTCGGCGCCGAAGCGGCGAGGATCGGCCAGGCGTTCGGAATGGTGCCGATCGCGTGGAGCCAGAACCTCACCGCGGAGAAGGCCGCGGAGCACGGCGTCACCCTGGTCACCAAGGACGAGCTGTTCGCGCGATCGGACGTGCTGTCGATCCACCTGGTGCTCTCGGACCGCAGCCGCGGCCTGGTCGGTGCGCGCGAACTCGCGCTGATGAAGCCGTCCGCGATGCTGGTGAACACCTCGCGCGGCCCGATCGTCGAGGAGGCCGCGCTGGTGGATGCCTTGCGCCGCAAGGTGATCGGCACGGCCGCACTCGACGTCTACGACACCGAGCCGCTGCCCGCCGACCACCCGCTGCGCACGCTGGGCAACGCGATCCTCACTCCGCACATCGGCTACGTCAGCCGCGAGACCTACGAGATCTTCTACCGGGACGCGGGCGAGGACATCGCGGCCTTCCAAGCGGGCTCGCCGGTGCGCCTCATGGGCTGAGGAGTAATTCGGTCGCCGCGGCGGGGCCGGCGGTGTGACCATCAAGGCATGTCGAACCAGCTGCGGACCCGCCTGCGCGCGGCCACCGTCTGGCACGGCGACCGTACCGACGAGCACTGGTACGCCGACGTGACGGGGTGGTGGCGCGCCCCTGGGCTGCTCCAGGACCTGGGCCCGGCGCTGGGCGCGCTGTTCGAAGACGAGCGCCCGACCGTCGTGCTGGGACCGGAGTCGCGCGGGTGCCTGCTGGGGCCGCTGGTCGCGCTGCACTTCGGCGTCGGTTTCGTCGAGGTGCGCAAGAACCGCGCCCCCAGCTGCGACAGCGACGCCTGGCGGCACCGCACGACCCCGCCGGACTACCGCGACCGCCACCTCGACCTCGGCTTCCGCAAGTGCCTGGTGCACGCGTCCGACCGGGTGCTGATGGTCGACGAGTGGATCGAGACCGGGGGACAGGCACTGGGCGTGCAGGGGCTGGTCGAAGACGCCGAGGCCACCTGGCTCGGCATCGCGACCGTGGTGGATGGCTTGCGCAGCAACGAATTCCGCCGACGCTTGGGCCTGCGGTCCCTGATCAACCTGCGCGATCTGTGACTCAGGAAGGCTCAGGAAAACGGCGCCGTGTCCGGAGCGCAGGTCGCGCCGTCGGCAGGCGGGGTCAGGTCGATGAAGTAGCGCGCCACCGCCGCCGAGGCGCACGCACTGTGCACGTCGAGCGAGGTATGCCCGAAGCCGTCGACCACCAATAGGTTGCCGTCGCCCAATTCGGCGGCGGTCGCCTGCGCGTTGGCGAGCGGGGTGGCCGGGTCGTAACGGTTGTTCAGCACCAGGATCGGATGCGGCCGCGGCCGGTTCCACGGGCCGGTGTAACGATCCTCGTCGCGTGCGGGCCACTTGACGCACTGCGCCATGGAAAACACCGGCGCCAGGCCGAAATAGGGCTGGCGCTTCTCCTCGGCGGCGGCCAGCGGGAGGTAGTCCGCGAGCTGCTCCGGCACGTCGCTGTCCAGGCACTGCACGGCGAGGAATCCCGTGCTGTGGACCGGCGTGTACGGGTCGAGCACCGGCGCCGGCGCCACGGCCGACGACGGCACGAGTGCGGCGAGCACCTGCCCCAGCCGCTTCCACCGGCCCGACTGATACAGCGCGCTCTCGATGGTCTGCAGCAGCGACGCCGTGGTCACGCCGCCGACCGGCCCGTGACTCAGCCGTGCAAAGACCGCGGCGAACTTCGCTTTCGGGTCACCGCCGGCGAAAGCGCAGTTCGACGGCCCGGCGGCGGTGCACGCGGCGAAGAACTGTTCCAGCTCCTGCTGCTGGGCCGTCGCGACGTCGGCGCGCACGTCCACCGGCTCGTGCTCCTGGCCGGGCTTGCCGGTGGAATTGGCGACGAGGTCGAGGGTGCCGTCGAGCGTCATCGCGCGCAACCGGCCGGGGAACAGGTTCGCGTACGTGCCGCCGAGGTAGGTGCCGTAGGAATAGCCGTAGTAGTTGAGTTCCTGGTCGCCGACGGCCTGGCGCAGCAGGTCGAGGTCCCGGGCGACGTTCGCCGTGGACAGGTGCGCCAGCTCCGCGCCGGTGCCGGCCGCGCAAGCCTTCCCGGGCGCCGCGCTGGCCGACCAGAACGCGGCGTTCTGCTCCGGCCGCAGCGGCGACCCGCCCGGATGGATGTCCTCCGCGCCGGGACAGTGGATCGGTGCGCTGCCACCGATTCCGCGCGGGTCGAAGCTCACCAGGTCGAACCGCGCGCGCAGCTCGGCCGGGTAGCGGGCGCCGAACCGGGTCAGCTCGCCGACGCCGTCGGAGCCGGGGCCGCCGAAGTTGAAGAACAGCGAGCCCATCCGGTGCGCGGGGTCGGTGGCGGGCAGCTTGATCACGGCCAGCGAGACCTGCGAGCCGTGCGGCTCGCGGTAGCTGAGCGGGACGGACGCGCTCGCGCACTGGAACCCGCCGTGGCACGGCGCCCAGCTCAGCGCGGGCACGGCGGCGCCGTTGGTGCCCATGGCCGGGGGAGCGTCGGCACGAGTGGCCGGGGCGGCGGCGGTGGTGGCTTCCGGCGCGCTGCACGCACTCGCCGCGAGCAGCAGGGCGGCCGCGGCGAGGGCTCGCCTCACGCGGCCAGTTCGGCGAGCACGGCGTCGGTCAGGCGCGGCCACACCTCGGCCGCCCACGGGCCGAACGAGCGGTCGGCCAGCGCGACGCAGGCGTGGCGCGCGTCCGGGTCCACCCACAGGAACGTGCCGGACTGGCCGAAGTGGCCGAACGTGCGGGGCGAGCTGGCCGATCCTGTCCAATGTGGACTCTTGTGGTCCCGCAGCTCGAAGCCGAGGCCCCAGTCGTTGGGCTTCTGGTGGCCGAAGCCGGGCAGCACGCCGTTCAGCCCGGGGAAGGCGACCTCGGTGGCCGCGGCCAGCGTCTCCGGCGCGAGCAGCTTCGGCGCCTGCAGCTCCGCGGCGAACCGGGCCAGGTCGTCCACAGTGGACGCCGCGCCGGACGCGGGCGAGCCGTCCAGCTTCGTGGCGGTCATGCCGAGCGGCCCCAGCAGCGCCTCGGACAGGTAGTCGGTGAACGGGATGCCGGAGTGCTCCGCCAGCGCGTCCGCCAGCTCCTCGAACCCGGCGTTGGAGTACAGCCGGCGCGTGCCGGGCGCGGCCATCGCCTTGTGCGCGTCGAACGCGAGCCCGGAGGTGTGCGCGAGCAGGTGGCGCACCGTCGAGCCCTCGGGCCCGGCCGGGGTGTCCAGCTCGAGCACGCCCTCCTCCAGCGCGATGTGCGCGGTGTAGGCGGTGAGCAGCTTGGTCACCGAGGCCAGCCGGAACACCGTCGCGGTGTCGCCGTGGCCGGCCACGACCTGGCCGCCGGCGGCCACCACCGCGGCCGCCGCGTTGTCCACCGGCCACTCGTCGATCAGGCGCAGGCTTTCCATGCCCGCCAGCGTAATGGAACGCGAGAAGGGGCTGCCCGGGGCCGTTTGCGGGTCCCGGGCAGCCCCTTCGGGCTTTGCCCCTGGAGCGTACCTAGTGAGCGTCGAGATCGGTGGCGACGAGCTCCGCGACCGCGTCCACCGCGGCCTCGGCCCCTTCGCCCTCGGCGCTGATGACGACCTCGTCGCCGTAACCGGCGGCCAGCGTCATCAGGTTGAGCACGCTGCCGGCGGCCACCGGGTCGCCGCCGGCCTTGGCGATGCTCACCGCGACGGGCTGTGCCGCGGCCGCCTTGGCGACCAGCGCGGCCGGCCTGGCGTGCAGGCCCACCTTGCTGGCCACGGTGACTCGTTTCTCCGGCATGTCCGTCCTCTTCTCCTTGCTCAGCTGTCTGGTGATCTTACTTCGCGGCCGTGCGTTCGAGGTCGGCCTCGACCGAGTCGTCCTCACGGCCCGGGGTGCGCAGGTTCCACTTCGTGATCACGAACCGGAACACCACGTAGTAGATGACGGCGAGGATCAGCCCGATCGGGATGAGCAGCCACGCCTTGTGCGCGGTGTCCAGCGACGAGTTCAGGGCGAAGTCGATCGCGCCGCCCGAGAACGAGAAGCCGAGCTTGATCCCGAGCGCGTTGCAGACCGCCAGCGAGATGCCGGTCATCACCGAGTGGAAGAGGTACAGCGGCCACGCGACGAACATGAACGCGAACTCGATCGGCTCCGTGACGCCGGTGATGAACGAGGTCAGCGCCGCCGAGATCATGATGCCGCCGACGATCTTCTTCTGCGACGGCTTCGCGGTCTGCCAGATCGCCAGCGCCGCGGCGGGCAGGGCGAACATGAAGATCGGGAAGAAGCCGGTCATGAACGTGCCGGAACCCTGCACGTGGTTGAAGAAGTTGGTCAGGTCGCCGCCGCCGAAGATGAACCACACCGGCACGTTCAGCAGCTGGTGCAGGCCGATCGGGATGAGCAGGCGGTTCAGGAAGCCGTAGATGCCGCCACCGATGACCGGCGAGCCGACCACTGCCTTGCCGATCGAGGTGATGCCCTCGTCGACGTACTTGAACAGCAGGCCGAAGATCACGCCGAGGATGATCATCGCCAGCGCGGTGATGATCGGCACGAACCGGCGGCCGCCGAAGAACGCCAGCCAGGCCGGCAGCTTGATGCGGTGGTAACGCTGCCACAGCAGCGCTGCCACGATGCCGGAGACGACACCGGTCAGCACGCTGTACGGCCAGTGGATGGGCGCGCCGTCCCAGCCGGGCTTGTAACCCTGCTGGGAACTGATCGGCGCGATGGCCTGGATGACCTTGTTGAAGACGACCCAGCCGACAGCCGCGGCGACGGCGGTCGAACCGTCGCCCTTGCGGGCGAAGCCGACCGCGATGCCGATCGCGAACAGCAGCGGCAGCCAGTCGAACAGGCCACCGCCCGCCGCGCCGATCACGGCCGCGACCTTGTTCCAGCCCAGCCCGTCCTTGCCGAACACGTCGTCCTGGCCGAGCCGGTTCAGCAGACCGGCCGCGGGCAGGGTGGCGATGGGCAGCATGAGGCTGCGGCCGAAGCGCTGCAGGCCGGCGAGGCCGCTGCCGCTCTTCTTGCCCTTCGCCCCCTCCGCGGTGGTGGCGCTCATCGGGTACCTCCATAGTGGGGTTCGTGGCCGGAATCCGGGGTGTTCCGATCCAACTGCATGGTCACCTGGTAGTGGTCTCCCCGGTACCAGGACGTCATGTCCTCGACCGGCTCTCCGTTGGCGCTGGAGACCCGGCGGAAGACCAGGAGCGGACTGCCGGTGCGCATGCCGAGCAAGCGCGCCGTTTCGCGGTCCGCGGACTCGGCCCACACCGTCTGGTACGCCTGGTCCGGGCGGAGGTCGAAGGCCTCGCCGAGCTGGGCGTACAGCGAACGGGACAGGTCGAGGTCGAGCAGGCCGGGGGTCCGGCCGGCGTGGTACCAGCCGCGTTCCACGGCCAGTGGCACGCCATCGGCGCGCCGCAGCCGCACGAGGCGGTGGGCGGGCACGCCTTCACCGAGGCCGAGTGCGTGGGCCGAGGTCACCGGCGGGATCTCCGTGGCGGTCGAGACGACCTCCGTGGTCGGGGTGAGCCCCCGCCGGCGCATGTCGTCGGTGAACGACATCAGGTAGAGCTGCAGCTCCATCCGCCGTGCGGCGGTGAAGGTGCCCTTGCCGCGGACTCTGGCCAGCAGGCCCTCCTCGACGAGCTTCCCGATCGCCGAGCGGACTGTGAGCCGCGAGACACCGTAACGCTGGGCCAGCTCCCGCTCCGACGGGATCGGCGACCCCGGCGGCAGCTCTCGCTCGACCGAGCGGCGCAGGATCTCCCGCAGCTGGGCGTGCTTGGGCGTGGGCCCGTTCACCACCCGCTCGACCCGATCGGGTGGCGGGACGTGCGCGGCCGCGCTCATCGGCGTCACCCTCCCTCGTCTCGTCGCACCGCAAACCGGTGCTCGCGTCCGGGCCGGAAGATTGGTACGTTCCGGTCTAGACCAATGACATGATGGGGCAGGATGCTCCGGCGGGCGAGCGGGTGTCAACCACCGTTATGCGTTCGTGGCCGACCGCGGCGTGCATGCCGACGAACGGCGTAGTACTGCTGGAAATGCAGCTTGCTCACGTGGGAAAGCAACAGGAAACGAGGAGGCCGCGATGGCGGACGACAGGCCGGAGAAGATTCTCGCGGCACTCGGCGGATCGGGCAACATCGTCGAGATCGAAGGCTGCATCACGCGGCTGCGGTGCGAGCTGGAGGACATGAGCCTGATCGACGAGCCGGCGCTCAAGGCCGCGGGCGCGATGGGCGTGGTGCGGATGGGCTCGGGCGTGCAGGTGATCGTCGGCCCCGAGGCCGACACGATCGCCAGCGACATCGAGGACCTGATGTGAGTCTGTCGATCCTGAGCCCGGTCGCCGGCCGGGTGGTCGCGATCACCGAGGTGCCGGACCCGGTGTTCGCCGAGGCCATGGTCGGGCCCGGCATCGCCGTGGTGCCGAGCGGCGGGCGGGCCGACGCGGTCGCGCCGGTCGACGGCACGGTCGTGACCCTGCACCCGCACGCGTTCGTGGTGGCCACCGAGGACGGCCGCGCCGTGCTCGTCCACCTGGGCATCGACACGGTGAAGGAGAAGGGCGAGGGCTTCACCCTGCACGTGGTGAAGGGCGAGGCGGTGCGCGCCGGGCAGCCGGTAGTGGGCTGGGACCCCGAGGCCGTCGCGGCCGCCGGGTACTCGCCGATCGTGCCGGTGGTCGGGCTCGACGCGCCGGCCGAGGTGCTCGCCGACCTCGAGCCCGGACGCGAGGTCGCCGCGGGCGACCCGCTGTTCACCTGGAGCGACTGAGCGTTTAGCGGCTGGGCTTTAGGGACTGGGCGTTTACGGCAGCAGGGCCCCTTGTGGACGATGACCGTCCACAAGGGGCCCTGTTTCGTGGGTTTCCCGCCTGGTTCAGGCGGTGGTGACCTGTCCGTTCTCGACCTTCACGTTGACCTTCGGCAACGGCTTGTCCGCGGGCCCCTTCTTGACCGCGCCGGTGAGCGCGTCGAAGACCGAGCCGTGGCACGGGCAGTGCAGCTCGCCGCCGCTGGGCGGGTTCACGGTGCAGCCCTGGTGCGTGCAGACGGCGCTGAAGCAGGCGACGGTCCCGGCGGCAGGCTGGGCGACGATCACGTCCTGGCCGTCCGGGGTCTTCGCGGATTTCGCCTGGCCCACGGGCACCTCGGTCAGCGCGATCACCTTTCCGCCCGGCTTCGGCGCTTCGGCGCTCGCCCCCGAGCCACCGCCACAGGCGGCGAGGGCCACGGTGCCCACGGCGGCACCGGCCACGGCGGCACCGGTGGTGAGGACGGAACGGCGGGAGTGCAGTTCGGCAGTCATACCTCTGGGAACGAGATCGGAGGCGGTCCGGTTCACCGGTTCGCGAGATTGTTCGTGATCTCCTCCGCGGGCCCTGGGTGAACCGAAACGGGCCGCCGTCCGTGTACCTGCCGAAGGGATCCAGGGTGGGTCGGAGTGGAGGTTCGGTCATGGACAAGTGGTTCCGCGTGGTCGCCGCGGTCGGGCTGGTGGGCTCGGCGCTGGTGCACTTCTACCTGTACTGGGGCAGCGGTTATTCGGACATCGCCGTGGTCGGCCCGCTGTTCCTGCTGAACGGCATCGCCGGCGTCGTGATCGCCGTCGCGGTGCTGTTCTGGAAGCACTGGCTGCCCGCGTTCTTCACGTTCGGCTTCGGCGCCGTGACGCTCGTGTCGTACTTCCTGGCCACCACGGTCGGGTTCTTCGGGGTGCACGACCAGTTCAACAGCCAGTTCGAGTACTGGGGCGTGGTGACCGAGGCGCTGTGCGTGATCTTCGGGCTGGTCCTGCTGGTCCGTGACCTGCAATCCCGCCGGTCGGTGGCCGTGTCCCGCTGAGGACACCGGTTTCGGGCGGCGACAGGGGTTTTGTCGCCGCACCGTCGTCGGCCGTGCCCTCGAGGCGCGGCCGGTTCGTCGCGTCTGGACACTCGCGCGCGCGGGTTTTGGCTTGGTTGAGGGAAATCGGGGCCGGCTGGTTCCGCCGGCGAGTCGGCTGGTCTTTCGTGATTCTGTCGTTTTTACGTTTCGTGGTGTGGGCGCGCTCGGTGATCCCGGCGCGGGCGTGGTGGAGCGGATGCCTCGTTGGCTGCGCTGAGTGCAGCCCATGAGGCATTCGCTGCGTGTCGTTGTGTCACTGGGATCTCAGGGACCTCAGGGACCTCAGGGACCTCAGGGACCTCGGGAGTCACACCTGTCACCGGCTCGCGGCCCGCTCCGGCCATGTCCCCCGTGCAGTGGCCGGCTCCCGGCCTCGACCGTTCCAGCAAGCCACGTCAACCCGACCGGATCACGCGACGCTGGGGCGCAGTCCTGTCCTCCCGTGGTTTGCCGCTCGCCGGCCCTGGGTCCGTTACCCGGTCGAGTGAAAAGACGCTCCGCGCGTCGCGAGGGGACCTTTCGCGACAGCGTTTGATTGCCTGCGAAGGCGGTTCCCTGTCAGCGTGGCCGGCATGGAATGGGGACTGTTCTCGCTGGTCATAGCGGCCGGCGCCCTCGCGGCCAGTGGCGCGGGGCTACTGGTGCGCGGAGCCGGCGCGCCGATTTCGCTCAGGCTCGCGGCGATGCTCGCCGGGACCGGGGCGGCGGTCGTCGCGTGGCGATGGCAGGCGGGCGGCTGGCCGGGCTGGTGGCTGCCGGTCACCTGGCTCGTCACGGTGCTCGGCGCCCCACTCGCACTGGCCGACGTCCGCCACCGGCGGCTGCCGGACGTGCTGACCCTCCCCGCGTACCCCCTCCTCGCCGTCGCACTGGCCGGCGGCGGCCTCGAAACGCTGACCGCCGCCCTCGCCGGAGCCCTGCTATTCGGCGGCGCGCATCTGCTGGTCCGCCACCTCGCCCCAGGACAACTCGGCGCAGGCGACGTGAAACTCACCGGCAGCCTCGGCGCGGTACTGGGCGCCGTCGGCTGGCCCGCGCTCGCCTTCGCCGCGGTGGCCGCCAGTTTCCTGAGCGCCGCACTCGCCGCGGCCGGCCACCTGCGTGCCCTGACCTGGCGACCTCGGAGAACTGCCGCACTTCAGCCGAAACCGGGTGACGGGCCGGCGCACCAGACCGCCTGCCCCCAGTCTCCGGCCGTCTCAGCCACCGCCGTCGATGAGCCGTCACCCGCACCTCGCCCGGACCTCACCCATCGGCCACCCCGGTCACCGCGAATCCCACACGGTCCGGCGTTGCTGCTGGCCACCTGGCTGTGCGCGGTGGTCGCCGGGCCGGGATCGGGGGTGGCCGTGAGCTGAGGGGCTGCCGCCCGGAGCGGCGGGGGACGTGACAGGATTACCCGGTGTTGCGCTGGATCACCGCAGGAGAATCACACGGACCCGCCCTCGCCGCTGTGCTCGAGGGCCTGCCCGCCGGGGTGGAGGTGACCACCGGGGACCTCACCGCGCAGCTCGCGCGACGGCGGCTCGGGTTCGGCCGCAGCCCGCGGATGGGCTTCGAGACCGACAACGTGCAGTTCCTCGGCGGCGTCCGCCACGGGCTGTCGCAGGGCGGCCCCATCGCGGTGCAGATCGAGAACGCCGAGTGGCCCAAGTGGGAGCAGGTCATGGCGGCCGATCCGGTGGACCCCGAGGTGCTCGCCGGGCTGGCCCGCAACGAGCCGCTGACCCGGCCCCGGCCCGGGCACGCCGACCTGCCCGGCATGCAGAAGTACGGCTTCGACGAAGCGCGCCCCGTGCTCGAGCGCGCGAGCGCCCGCGAGACCGCTTCGCGCACGGCGCTGGGCACGGTGGCGCGGAACTTCCTGCGCCAGCTGCTCGGCGTGGAGGTGCTGAGCCACGTCGTCTCGATCGGCGGGGCCGACGCGCCCGAGGGGCCGCTGCCGCAGCCCGGCGACCTCGACGCCGTGGACGAGAGCCCCGTGCGGGCGTTCTCGGCCGAGGGCACCGAGGCGATGGTCGCCGAGGTGGACGCCGTCCGCAAAGCCGGCGACACCGTCGGCGGCGTGATCGAGGTGCTCGCCTACGGGCTGCCGCCGGGCCTCGGCTCGCACGTGCACTGGGACCGCAGGCTCGACGCCCGCCTGGCCGGCGCGCTGATGGGCGTGCAGGCCATGAAGGGCGTCGAGGTCGGCGACGGCTTCACCACCGCCCGCCGCTGGGGCAGCCAGGCGCACGACGAGATCGACCGCGGCACCGGCCCGGTCGGCGTCACCCGCCGGTCCAACCGCGCGGGCGGGCTGGAGGGCGGCATCACCAACGGCGAGCCGCTGCGGGTGCGCGTCGCGATGAAGCCGATCTCCACCGTGCCCAAGGCGCTGTCCACTGTGGACGTCCGGACCGGCGAGCCGGCCGTGGCCATCCACCAGCGCTCCGACGTGTGCGCCGTGCCCCGCGCGGGCGTGGTGCTGGAGTCGGTGGTCGCGCTGGTGCTGGCCGACGCCGCGCTGGAGAAGTTCGGCGGCGACTCGCTGGCCGAGAGCAAGCGCAACGCCGAGGGCTACCTGAAGGCGCTCGAGGAGCGCTGGTGAGCCCCCGCGCGGTGGTGATCGGGCCGCCCGGCTCGGGCAAGAGCACGGTCGGCCCGCTGCTCGCCGAAGCGCTCGGCGTGGTGTTCCGCGACACCGACGACGACATCGTCGCGCGCGCCGGACGGTCCATTTCGGACATCTTCGCCGAGGACGGCGAGCCGGCGTTCCGGGTGCTCGAAGCCGAGGCCGTCGCCACCGCGCTGGCGGAGCACGAGGGCGTCCTTTCGCTCGGCGGCGGCGCCCCGCTCACGCCGTCGACCCGCGCGCTGCTGGCCGAGCACACGGTGGTGTTCCTGAACGTCGGCCTGGCCGCCGGGGTCCAGCGCGCCGGCCTGTCCACCGCCCGGCCGCTGCTCGCGGGCGTGAACCCGCGCGCCACCTTCAAGACCCTGCTCGACGCGCGCCTGCCGGTGTACCGGGAGGTCGCCACGGTCGAGATCGACACCGACACGCGGACGCCCGCCGAGGTGGTGGCGGCCGCGACCGCCGCGCTCGCCGGCGTCCCGGAGCTTCAGGAGTAGTGAGGAAAACCGTGTCCGAGAACCCGGCCGACCCGGTCCGGATCCGCGTCGCCACTGCCAATCCGTACGACGTGGTCGTGGGCCGCGGCCTGCTCGGCGAGCTCACCACGCAGCTCGCCGACGCGTCGAAGATCGCGCTGATCCACCCGCCGACGCTCACCACCACCGCCGAGGCCGTCCGCGAGGAGCTGGCCGCCGCGGGCCTCGACGCGCACCGCGTGGAGATCCCGGACGCCGAGGACGGCAAGGCGTTCGGCGTCGCGAGCTTCTGCTGGGAGGTGCTCGGCCGGATCGGGCTCGACCGCCGCGGGGTGGTCGTCGGCCTGGGCGGCGGCGCGGTCACGGACCTGGCCGGGTTCGTCGCGGCCACCTGGATGCGCGGCGTGCGCCTGGTGAACGTGCCGACGACCCTGCTGGGCATGGTCGACGCGGCCGTCGGCGGCAAGACCGGCATCAACACCGAGGCCGGCAAGAACCTGGTGGGCGTGTTCCACGAGCCGTCCGCCGTGTTCGCCGACCTGGCCACGCTGGAGACGCTGCCGCCGAACGAGCTGGTCGCGGGCATGGCCGAGGTGGTCAAGGCCGGGTTCATCGCCGACCCGCGCATCCTCGAGCTGATCGAACAGGACCCGGCCGCCGCGCTCGACGCCTCCGGTGACGTGCTGGCCGAGCTGGTCCGCCGCTCGATCCAGGTGAAGGCCGACGTCGTCGCCGCCGACCTGCGCGAGTCCGACCTACGCGAGATCCTCAACTACGGCCACACCCTCGGCCACGCCATCGAGCGCCGCGAGCGCTACCGCTGGCGCCACGGCGCGGCGGTGAGCGTGGGCCTCGTGTTCGCCGCGGAGCTTTCGCGGCTCACCGGACGGCTCGACGACGCCACGGCGGCGCGCCACGCGGCCGTGCTGAAGCTGCTCGGCCTGCCGACGACGTACGACGCCGACGCGCTGCCGCAGCTCGTCGAAAGCATGAAGGGCGACAAGAAGACCCGCTCCGGCATGCTCCGGTTCGTGGTCCTCGACGGGCTCGCGAAGCCCGGCCGCCTGGAGGGCCCGGACCCGGCGCTGCTGGCCGCCGCGTATTCCGCGATCGTCGACGACACCCCGAAGAACACCGGGAGCGTGCTGCTGTGAAGGCGTTGGTGTTCAACGGCCCCAACCTCGGCCGCCTCGGCAAGCGCGAGCCGTCCGTCTACGGCTCCACCACGCACGAAGACCTCGCGGCGCTGTGCGTGAAGACCGGCGCCGAGCTGGGCCTCGAGGTCGAGGTCCGGCAGACCGACCACGAGGGCGAACTCGTCGGCTGGCTGCACGAGGCGGCCGACGGCGGGCACCCGGTCGTGCTCAACGCGGGCGCCTGGACGCACTACTCGATCGCCGTCCGCGACGCCGCCGCGCAGCTCACCGCGCCGCTGATCGAGCTGCACATCTCGAACGTGCACAAGCGCGAGGAATTCCGGCACCACAGCGTGCTTTCCGACATCGCGACGGGCGTGATCGTGGGGCTCGGGGTGGACGGGTATGCGCTCGCCCTGCGCTGGCTCGCCGCGAACGCTTAAAGCGCTGGAAGAGACCGCTCCCGTTAGAAGACACTCGGCCGCATGAACAACCCGCCCGAACTCACCACCGCGCGGCTCCGGCTGCGGGCGCTGACCGAGTCCGACACCGAAGCCGCCGTCGCGGTGTTCTCCGCGCCGGAGATGAGCCGGTTCTTCCAGGCCGACTTCTCCGACCCCGGGCAGGCCCGGGAGATGGTCGCGCGCCGGCTCGCCTATGACGGGCCCGCCGGGCAGGGCCACTGGGTCATCGAGCGGGACGGCGAGGTGGCCGGGATCGCGCACCTGCGGCCGTCCACCGAGCTGCCCGGCGGAGTATCCGAGCTGGGTTATTTCGTCGGGGTCAAGCACACCGGGCAGGGGCTGGCCGGCGACGCGGCCCGCGCGGTCCTCGACCACGGGCTCGGCACGCTCGGGCTGCCCGCGGTGTGGGCGCTGGTGCACGAGGACAACGCCGCGAGCCGAGCGGTGGCGGCCCGGCTCGGATTCCTGGACGTCGGCAGCGGCGTTCACTACGGCGACACCCACCGCGTGCTCGTCGCGTTGCCGTCCCAGCACGGGCGGCCCCACCACATCGAGCTGTGGGTGCCGGACCTGGCCCGCGCCGAGCGCGCCTGGGGCTGGCTGCTCGGCCGGCTCGGCTGGCGGGAGTTCCAGCGGTGGCCCGCGGGCGTCAGCTGGCGCCTCGGCGGCACGTACCTGGTGGTCGAGGCATCGCCCGCGACGACCGGCGACAGCCACGAGCGCACCCGGCCGGGGCTCAACCACCTCGCGCTGCACGTCGGCACCCGGCTCGAGGTCGACGAGCTGGCCGAGGGCGGGCCCGGCTGGCAGCCGCTGTTCGCCGAACGGTTCCCGTACGCCGGCGGCGTCGCGCACTACGCGGCCTATCTGGAGAACGAGGACGGCTTCGAAGTGGAGCTGGTCGCGGTCGAGGGTCCGCCACACGGGAGTTGAGTCACCCGACCGGTGTAGGACTGGCTACACTCGGCAATCGTGCACCCGTTTCGTCCTGGGGGTCGGCGACCCGTGCGTGTCCTCCTCGCCCTGTCGCTGGCGGGGCTTGTCGTCACGGGGTGCAGCGACAGCTACGCGCAATCCCAGGCCGACGGCCCCGCTCCCGGCGGCATCGCGGGCGGGAAGCCCGCCGCCCCGCCGAAACCGCCTCGGGCCGCGAACGTCGCGCTGGTCCCCGGCGGGGCCCGTCAAAGCCCCGGTGTCGTTGCTGCGGGCGGCGAGGACGCGGTGTACAACTACGGCCCCACCGTGATGCTCGACGGCGGCAAGGCCCACATGTGGTGGTGCAGCCAGTACGGCAGCGCGGGTCCGCCGGGCGACGACATCCTGTACGCCCAGGCGCCCACCCCCGACGGCCCGTTCACCGGACCGGGTGGCGGCGTCCCCATCCCGGTGCTCTCGGGCGCGCCCGGCAACTTCGACGGCATGCACACCTGCGACCCGTCCGTGCTGCGCGTCGGCACCACCTACTACCTGTACTACACGGGCGCGGCGGGCGACCACGCGCTCGGCAACGCGGTCGGCCTCGCCACCAGCACCGACGGCGTCCACTGGACCCGCGCGGCCGGCGGCAAGCCGATCCTCGGGCCCTCGCACGACGTGCACCGCGACAACGTTTACGGCGCCGGCCAGCCGTCCGTGGTGTTCCTCGACGGCTGGTACTACCTGCTCTTCACCGACACCACCGGCCGCGCGGCGGGCTGGAACGGCGCCGGGCAGTTTGTCGTCCGCTCGCGCGACCCGGCGTTCGGGAGCGGGGTGGAAGCGTTGGGGGACAAGGGTTTCGGCCCGGTCTCCTCGACGAACGCGCCGCGCGAGCGCTCAGTCGTGGACGGCTTCAGCGCCGACCTGGAGTGGGTCGGCGCGCTCGACGCGTTCGTCATCGCCCACGAGACCGCGGCCGGCACCACGCTGACGTTCTGGGACCGCGACTTCACCGTGCAGCCGTACGCGCCGCTGGTGATCCCCGGTGCCTGGAAGGAGGGGCCCGGCTTGGTCCGGCGCCCCGACGGGCACGCGCCGACCTCGGTCACCGACCCCTGCGGCACGGTCTCGTTCGACGTCGTCCGCGCGACCGTGACCGGCGAATCCGGGGCTCCGACGGCGTTGCAGCACTTCGGCCTCGACGTGCGCGGCTCCGGCGCCTGCGCGGACGCCGACCGCCTCACCACCACGTTCGACGGCGTCGCGATGCCGTCCCCGGAACGCACGATGGACCTGTTCCGCCGCGGGCAGCGCATCCGGATCGACCGCCGCTCGGTGGCCGCGACGCTCGCGGGCGAAGTCCTGAACGAGCCGCTGCCGCCCGTCGAGGGCATCGCGGTGACGGCCCGGCTGCACGCCGGCGCCACCGTGGTGCACGCCGACGGCCGCGGTTACAGCGTGCTGCTCGGCCAGAACGTGCGCTGGGGCCTGCCCGACACCGGCTCGGTGAAGCTCAACGACTCCGAGGTGACGGAGGTCGGCCCGCGACAGTGGGACGCCTACGCGACCGGCCTGCCACTGGGCGGCTGACCGGCGACGGCGGGTCCAGCTCGCCGGACTTGCGCCCCGCGGCCGGGTCCTCGGCGGCGAGATCGCCGGAGTCGCCGGAACGGCCGGAGTCGCTGTCGGGGCCGGGGCGCGGGCGGCGGGCCGGGGAAGGCTTGCGGCGCTTGGCCCGGTGGCTCGGGGGCGAGTCCGCCGAGTCCGAGCCGGAATCCGACTCCGACCCGGAATCGGTGTCGGATCCCGAACTAGAGACGGGCACAGCCTCGCCCAGGTCCAGCTCGCCGACGTTCCGCTGGTGGCGGGACTCGTCCGGCTCGAGCACCTCGTCGTCGGCCGAATCGGCGCGGCGCGGGCGGCGGATCCGGCCGCCGACGAACAGGCCCAGCCCGGCCGGGACCAGCACCAGCAGGGCGGAGAACGCCGCGCCGCCGGTGAGCGCGGACTTCAGCTCCGCGACGCCGGTCTGGTCGACGAAGATCGCGCGCCCGATCACGTACAGGACGCCGCCCGCCAGGCCGGTCACCAGCGCCGCGATGAACCACGCGCGGCCGCGGTCGGGCCGGTCGCGCCAGCCGTCGATCGCGCTCCACAGCGCCGCGACGCCGACGAGCACCGCGAGCGTCACCGACGTGATCACGGTCTGGTCGGTCGGGTGGAACACGGACCACTTGGCGAGCAGCGTCATCGCCGCGGCGTGCACCACGGCCATGACCAGCCCGCGCGTCAACCAGGCACCCAGCATGGACGGAGTGTAGGTGCCGGTGGGTGAACGCCGTGTGGTCCTCCCGGACGAGTGCGGGCCCGGACGCGGAGCGTCACCCTACGTAAGGCGCATCAGCCGTGCCGCTCCGCTGGCTAAGCTGGCCGCGTGCCTGAAATCCACGCTCACCGGCGCGGCGCGCTGCGGTCCCTGCTCACCGAGTCCGGGGTCGACGCGCTGCTGGTCACCGACCTGCTCAACATCCGCTACCTGACCGGGTTCACCGGCTCGAACGCCGCGCTGCTCGTGCACACGAGCGGCGACGGGCGCACGGTGTTCTGCACCGACGGCCGTTACACCACGCAGTCGGCGGCCGAGGTGCCCGACCTGGAGCGCGTGATCGAGCGTGCGAGCGCCCGCGCGCTGGCGAGCCACGCCGCGCACGACCACGCCCACCACCGGCGGACCGGCTTCGAGAGCCAGTACGTCAGCGTCGAGGAGCACGAGGTGCTCAAGGTCCGGTTCGAGACCGTGGACCTGATCCGCACGCCCGGGCTGGTCGAGCAGCTGCGCGTGGTCAAGGACGAGGTGGAGGTCGCGGCGCTGCGCGCGGCCTGCGCGGCCGCCGACCGGGCGCTCGCCGACCTGATCGCGGCCGGCGGCCTGCGCCCCGGCCGGACCGAGCTGGAAGTGGCCCGGGACCTGGAGCACCGGATGCTGGAGCACGGCTCGTCCGGGCCCTCGTTCGACTCGATCGTGGCCGCCGGGCCGAACTCCGCCATCCCGCACCACCAGCCCACCGGGGCCGAGCTGCGCACCGGCGACTTCGTGAAGCTCGACTTCGGCGCCACCGTCGACGGCTACCACTCCGACATGACCCGGACGTTCGTGCTCGGCGAGCCGGCGGACTGGCAGCGCGAGCTCTACGACCTGGTCCACCGCGCGCAGGCGGCCGGCACGGAGGCCGTCCGGCCGGGCGCCGTGGTGTCCGAAGTGGACGCCGCCGCCCGGTCCGTGATCGTCGCCGCGGGCCGCGGGGAGGAGTTCTCCCACGGCCTCGGGCACGGCGTCGGCCTCGAGGTGCACGAGGCGCCCAGCTTCGCTACCACGGGCGTCGGTACACTGACCGCCGGTATGGCGGTCACCGTCGAGCCCGGCGTATACCTCGCGGGCCGCGGTGGCGTGCGCATCGAGGACACGCTCGTCGTGCGGGACACCGGGCCCGAACTCCTCACCCTGAGCACCAAGGACCTCGTGGCCGTCCGATAACGGCGGTCGCGGACTAGAGATCGACACAGGAGACCGAAAGCTCGTGGCCACCACCAACGACCTGAAGAACGGGCTCGTCCTCAACCTCGAGGGCCAGCTGTGGACCGTCACCGCGTTCCAGCACGTCAAGCCGGGCAAGGGCGGCGCGTTCGTGCGCACCACCCTCAAGCACGTGCTGACGGGGAAGGTCGTCGACAAGACCTTCAACGCGGGCACGAAGGTCGACACGGCCACCGTGGACCGCCGGAACATGACCTACCTGTACAAGGACGGCCAGGACTTCGTGTTCATGGACGCCGACACCTACGACCAGATCACGGTGCCGTCCGAGACCGTGGCCGACAACGCCAACTACATGCTGGAGAACACCGAGGTCCAGGTCGCGGTGCACAACGACGTGCCGCTGTACGTCGAGCTGCCGACCTCGGTCGAGATCCTGATCCAGCACACCGACCCGGGCCTGCAGGGCGACCGCTCGACCGGCGGCACCAAGCCGGCCACGCTGGAGACCGGCGCGGAGATCCAGGTCCCGCTGTTCCTCTCCACCGGAGAGAAGATCAAGGTCGACACCCGCGACGGCCGCTACCTCGGCCGCGTCTCCAGCTGATGCCGGAGAAGCTGCCGCCGCACCCGAACCGCGGCGGGTCGATCAGCCGCCGGCAGGCCCGCCGCCGGGCGGTCGAAATGCTGTACGAGGCCGCCCAGCGCGACGCCGACGCGGTCACGCTGCTGGCGGACCGGGTCGGCGCGGTGGAGGTCGACCCGGTGGCGGACTACACGATCACGGTCGTGGAGGGCGTCACCACGCGGCGGGAGCAGATCGACGAGCTGCTGTCCGAGCACTCGCAGGGCTGGACCCTGGACCGGATGCCGCCGGTCGACCTGGCGGTGCTGCGCGTGGGCGTCTACGAAATGCTGTGGTCGGGCGACGTGCCGGACGCGGTCGCCATCGACGAGGCCGTCGGCCTGGCCAAAGAACTCTCCACGGACGACTCGCCCCGCTTCGTCAACGGCGTGCTGGGCCGCATCGGCACGATCGCCGACCGGCTCCGCGCGGTCCTGTAGCCGCGCCGCGGGATGCGCCCCAATGTGGCGTTGGGTGCTCCAGCCCTGCCCCACCACCACCCTCAAAGGAAGCGCTTCGCGCCCGGCCCCGATTCCACGCAACCAATGTGGCATTGGGGCGCAACGGTGCCGGGTCACGATGGGTATGGGTGGTCTAGCCCGATCGGGTAACGGCGCGGGCCGGGGGGCGGCGCCGGGAACCGGGCCGCGCGGGCGTCGTTGATCACCGTCCGCAGCCACGGCGGGCACACGGCAGATGCCCGAGGCGGGGTGAGCGTTTCCGGTGTCCGGTCCGGAAACGCTCACCGCTTCGGGCAGCTGCCGGACATCAGTCTTCTTTGGACGGACGGGCCTCTGGCGGCAGGACGCCCCAGTCGATCAGCTGCTCGGTGAGCTCGCCGGGGGTCATGTCGTAGATGATGGCCAGCGACCGCAGGTCCTCGGTGCGGATCGAGAGCACCTTGCCGTTGTAGTCCCCGCGCTGGCTCTGGATCGTCGCCGCGTACCGCGCGAGCGGGCCGACCTTCTCCGCGGGCAGCTGCTGGAGCCGCTCCAGGTTGATCACGATCTTCGTGGCGGGCTCGGCGCCCGAGGGCACGCGGCCCTCCGGCAGCAGTTCGACCACCGGCACGCCGTAGAAGTCGGCCAGCTCGGCCAGCTTCTGGACGGTGACGGCCCGATCGCCACGCTCGTACGAGCCGACGACGACGGCCTTCCAGCGGCCGCCCGACTTCTGCTCGACCCCGTGCAGGGAAAGGCCCTGCTGCTGGCGGATCCCGCGGAGCTTGGCCCCGAGCGCCTTGGCGTAATCGCCCATCTGGTGGTTCTCCGTTTCCTCACCCCCACGCCGGTCGGATGACCGGTGAGGGGACTCCTCGAGTCGAATACTCAGAGTAATGGTTACGCATAGTTGTCACCAGGTCAAGCAGAAGGTCTTCCGCCCCTGGTCGGGGCCATGCGCACACCACCCGGAAGGCTGATTGACCTCCCCTGCTACTGTCGGTGCGATTTCCTCGCACAAGCCGGAGATCGACGTCCTTTAAGGACCCGTCCAGAGAGGCGGGGAAGGAGGTCCGCCTTGTCGTCACGTCCGCGTGGCGCGGCGGTGCCGGCCGGGGAGCGCGAGCTCCTTTCCGCCGGCGATGTCGCGCGCACCATCGCCCGGATGGCCCACCAGGTCATCGAGAAGACCGCCGGTCCACCGGGTGACACCGCACCCCCGGTGCTGCTGGGCATTCCCACCCGCGGCACCCCGCTGGCCCTTCGGCTGGCCGAAAAGATCGGCGAGTTCGCCGGCACCACACCCCCCACGGGCGCCCTCGACGTCACCCTGTACCGCGACGACCTGCGCCGCCGTCCGCCGCGCGCGCTGGAGCAGACGCAGCTGCCCGCGACCGGCATCGACGACCGGCTGGTGATCCTGGTCGACGACGTGCTGTTCTCCGGGCGCACCATCCGCGCCGCGCTCGACGCACTGCGCGACCAGGGCCGCCCCCGCGCCGTCCAGCTCGCCGTGCTGGTCGACCGCGGCCACCGGGAGCTGCCGATCCGCGCGGACTACGTCGGGAAGAACGTGCCCACCGCACGGGCCGAGGGCGTGTCCGTGCTGCTGACCGAAACGGACGGCCGGGACGCGGTCCTGCTCCGCGCCCCGGAAGGAGAGACCCGGTGAAGCACCTGCTCGCCACGGACGGGCTGGACGCCGATACCGCCACAGCCATCCTCGACACCGCCGACGAGCTGAAGCACACGCTGCTCGGCCGCGAGGTCAAGAAGCTGCCGACGCTGCGCGGCCGCACGGTGATCACGCTGTTCTACGAGAACTCCACCCGCACCCGGGTCTCGTTCGAGATCGCGGGCAAGTGGATGAGCGCCGACGTGGTCAACGTCTCGGCGGCCAGCTCGTCGGTGAACAAGGGGGAGTCGCTGCGGGACACCGCGCTCACCCTGGCCGCCGCGGGCGCCGACTGCGTGATCATCCGCCACCCCGCCTCCGGCGCCGCCCACCGGCTGTCCGGCTGGCTGGCCGAGGCGGGCACCGCCGTGGTGAACGCGGGCGACGGCACGCACGAGCACCCGACGCAGGCGCTGCTCGACGCCGCGACCCTTCGGGAGCGGCTCGGCTCGCTGGCCGGGCGCCGGGTGGCGATCGTCGGCGACGTGCTGCACAGCCGCGTCGCGCGCTCGAACATCCACCTGCTCAGCACCCTCGGCGTGGAGGTGGTGCTGGTCGCGCCGCCGACGCTGCTGCCGGTCGGCGTCGAGACGCTGCCGGTCACGGTCTCGCACGACCTGGACGCCGAGTTGCCGGCCGTCGACGCGGTGATGATGCTGCGGGTGCAGGCCGAGCGGATGACCGGCGGGTTCTTCCCCTCGTCGCGGGAGTACTCGATCTCGTACGGGCTGTCCGAGCGACGCCTGGCGCTGCTGCCGGAGCACGCCGTGGTGCTGCACCCCGGCCCGATGCTGCGCGGGATGGAGATCGCCTCGGCGGTCGCCGACTCCCCGGCCTCGGCCATCACCGAACAGGTCCGCAACGGCGTCCACGTGCGCATGGCGGTCCTCTACCACCTCTTGGCCAGTGAAGGAGCGGCTGCGTGACTCTCGTGATCAAGGGCGCCCGCCCGTACGGGGAAGGCGATCCGGTGGACGTCCTCGTCGAGGACGGGGTGATCACCGCGATCGGCGCGGTCGAGGTGCCGGACGGCGCCGAGGTGCTCGAAGCCGCGGGCCAGGTCCTGCTGCCCGGTTTCGTCGACCTGCACACCCACCTGCGCGAGCCCGGCCGCGAGGACACCGAGACGATCGAGACCGGCTCGGCCGCCGCGGCGCTGGGCGGCTACACCGCCGTGTTCGCCATGGCCAACACCGACCCGGTGGCCGACAACTCGCTGGTCGTCGACCACGTGTGGCGGCGCGGGCAGGAGGTCGGCCTGGTCGACGTGCACCCGGTCGGCGCGGTCACGGTCGGGCTCAAGGGCGAGAAGCTCGCCGAGCTCGGCACCATGGCCAAGGGCGCCGCGCAGGTGAAGGTGTTCTCCGACGACGGCCTCTGCGTCGCCGACCCGCTGCTGATGCGCCGGGCGCTGGAGTACTCCACCGCGCTCGACGCGGTGATCGCCCAGCACGCCGAGGAGCCGCGGCTGACCATCGGCGCGCAGGCGCACGAGGGCGAGCAGGCTGCGCGGCTGGGCTACCCGGGCTGGCCGGCGTCGGCCGAGGAGTCGATCGTGGCGCGCGACTGCCTGCTCGCGCAGCACGCGAAGGCCCGGCTGCACGTCTGCCACGTCTCCACCGCGGGCACCGTCGACGTGCTGCGGTGGGCGAAAGAGCGCGGCACCAAGGTTTCGGCCGAGGTGACGCCGCACCACCTGCTGCTCACCGACGAGCGCCTGGCCACCTACGACCCGGTGAACAAGGTGAACCCGCCGCTGCGCACCGGGGGCGACATCGAGAAGCTGCGCGCCGCGCTGGCCGAGGGCGTGATCGACTGCGTCGCCACCGACCACGCCCCGCACGCCGTGCAGGACAAGGACACCGAGTGGAGCGCCGCGCGGCCGGGCATGCTCGGCCTGCAGACCGCGCTTTCGGTGGTCGCCGAGACGATGGTGAAGACCGGCCTGCTCGACTGGCGCGGGGTGGCCCGGGTACTGAGCGAGCGGCCCGCCGCGATCGGCAGCCTGCCCGACCACGGCCGCCCGATCGAGGCCGGCGAGCCCGCCAACCTGACCCTGGTCGACCCGGACGCCGAGTGGACCGTGCGCGGCGCCGAGCTGGCCAGTATCTCCGCCAACACCCCGTACGAGGGAATGCGCCTGCCCGGCGTGGTGACGGCGACCGTGCTGCGCGGGCGGATCACCGCGCGCGAAGGGAAGATCTGCTGATGGACCGCGTCCTGCTCACCCTGGGGATCGTCGTCTTCTTCCTGCTCTGCCTGTGGGGCATGTGGCTGGGCTGGCGGCGCAAGTCCCGCGCGCAGAGCGTGCTGGTGCCGCCGTTCCCGGAGATTCCCGCCGAGCCCGGCGAGATCCGGCTGGAGTCGACCGGGCTCTACGTCAGCACGACCACGGCGGGCAACTGGCAGGACCGCGTGGTCACCCGCGGCGCCGGGCTGCGCAGCGGCGCGGTCTGGCGGCTGCACCCCGGCGGCGTCGCCGTGGAGCGCGGCGGCGCGCCGGACTTCTGGATCCCGCGTGAGGCGGTCACCGGGGTCCGTCGCGACTCGCGGATCGCCGGGAAGGTGATGGGCACCGACGCGTTGCTCATCATCACCTGGCGCGCCGGTGAGACCGAGCTGGACACCGGTTTCCGCGGCGACGAACTCGACGACTATCCACTGTGGATCGCTCAACTTCTTTCCCCGGGGTCCGGGGGCGGCGCCCCCGGCGGGGGCGTAGGGGCTCGGCCCCGACACAACACTGATCACGACATCAAGGGAGGTGCCCAATGAGCACCGCGAACGGCACCCGCGTCCCGGCTGCCCTGGTTCTCGAGGACGGCCGGGTCTTCCGCGGCGCCGCGTACGGCGCGCGCGGGCGGACGCTGGGGGAGGCGGTGTTCTGCACCGGCATGACCGGCTACCAGGAGACCCTGACCGACCCGTCCTACCACCGTCAGATTGTGGTGCAGACCGCGCCGCAGATCGGCAACACCGGCTGGAACGACGAGGACGACGAGTCGGCCCGGATCTGGGTCTCCGGCTACGTCGTGCGCGACCCCGCGCGGACGCCGTCCAACTGGCGGTCCAAGCGCTCGCTCGACGCGGAGCTGGAGCGGCAGGGGGTCGTCGGCATCGCCGAGGTGGACACCCGCACGCTGACCCGGCACCTGCGCGAGCAGGGCGCGATGCGCGCCGGGGTGTTCTCCGGCGACGCGCTGGGCACCGACGAGCAGATGGTCGCCGAGGTGCTGGACAGCCCGCAGATGAAGGGCGCCGACCTGGCCGGCGAGGTCTCCACGGACCGGCCGTACGTGGTCGAGGCAGCGGGCGAACGCCGGTTCCGCGTGGCCGCGCTGGACCTGGGCATCAAGTCGAACACCCCGCGGTTGATGGCCGCGCGCGGCATCGAGGTGCACGTGCTGCCCTCGGCCAGCTCGATCGAGGACCTGCTCGCCACGGAGCCGGACGGGGTCTTCCTCTCCAACGGCCCGGGCGACCCGGCGACCACCGCGCACGCCACCGCGTTGACCAAAGCCGTGCTGGAGCGCGAAATCCCGCTGTTCGGCATCTGCTTCGGCAACCAGATCCTCGGCCGCGCGCTGGGGCTGGGCACGTACAAGATGCGCTACGGCCACCGCGGCATCAACATCCCGGTGATCGACGTGGCCACCGGCCGGGTCGCGATCACGGCGCAGAACCACGGCTTCGCCCTCGAAGGCGAGCCGGGCCAGCGCTTCGAGACGCCGTACGGCGCCGCGCAGATCAGCCACTACTGCCCGAACGACAACACCGTCGAGGGCGTGCGCGCCTTCGACGTGCCGGCGTTCTCGGTGCAGTACCACCCCGAAGCCGCGGCCGGACCGCACGACGCGGCGCCGCTGTTCGACGAGTTCGTGAGCTTGATGGAGAAACGGTCGTGACGGTCACGACCGGCATCGAACGGATCCGGATCCGGAACTACCGGGTGCTCCAGGACATCGAGCTCGACGGTCTCACCCCGGTGACGGCTCTGGTGGGGCCGAACGGCAGTGGCAAGTCCACGGTCTTCGACGCGCTGGGCTTGCTCAGCGAAGCGCTCGGCAGCGGGCTCGACGTCGCCTGGGCCCGTCGCGACGGGCTCGCGGAAATCAGGAGCCGGGAGTCGGCCGGGCCGGTGGAGATCGAGGTGGCGTGCCGGCTGGACGGCGAGCTCTTCGTCTACGACCTCCGCCTCGATGAGGAGGACGGTACGCCGATCGCCGTTCACGAACGGCTGTCCTGGTCTCCCGGCGACCTGGCCGGCCTCGTCGGCCTCCTCGATTTCCAGTCCGGCCGGGGACGGGTCCGCGGCGCCGCCGATGAGGACTGGCGAACCCAGGAGCTGAGCGGCCCCGGGACGCTCGGAGTGCGCGCGCTCGGCGCGCTGGCCGAGTACGAGCCCCTCATCAGGTTTCTCCATTTCATGGGACGGGTCCAGCTGGTCGACCTGGACGTCGCCGCCATGCGATCAGGCACGCGGGGTGTTCGCCGGAGCGAGAGCCTGGATTCGCACGGGGGCAACATCGCGCAGCGGGTCGAAGCACTGCGGGAACACTCCCCGGAAGAGTGGGCGGACGTGCTCCGCGCACTTCGCCGCTACGTCCCGGGGCTGGAGGACGTCCTCCCGCTCCGGCTCGGCGACGGCAGCCACATCGTCCGGTTGAAGGAAGCGGGCCGCGAGCAGCCGATCCTGCCCGAGAACATCTCGGACGGCACCTTGCTGCTGCTGGGCTACCTGGTGGCCCTGCGCAGCCCGCTGGCGGTGGCGCTGCTGGAAGAACCGGAGAACCAGGTGCACCCCCGGCTGCACTACTTCCTGGCCGAGGACGCGCGTGGCGCGGTCGCCGACCAGGTCATCGCCGCGACGCACGCGCCCCGATTCGTCGATGCCCTGCGTCCCGACGAAGTCTGGGCATTCGCCCGCGCCCGTGACGGCCACGCCCAGGTCCGGCGGGTGGCGGAGGAGGAACGAGTCGTGCGCATGGCGGAGGCCGGGGGCGCGCTGGGCGACTTGTGGACCGAGGGGTACTTCCGGTTCGGTGACCCGCTGGCGGAGCAGCTGTGACGGTGCTCGCTCCGGCCCGCCTCGAGGTGCTCGTCGAGGAACCTTCCGCGGAAGCGGCGTTGAAGGCTCTCCTGCCGAAGATCGTTCCCGGTGTCGCGTTCGAGATCATTTCCTTCAACGGCAAGGACAATCTGCTGCGAAGGCTGCCGATCCGGCTCCGTGACTACGCGTACTACTGGGCGCAGGCGGGGCTGCGGATCGTCATCCTGCTCGATCGGGACGACGACGATTGCACCGCGCTCAAGGCCCGGCTCGTCGAGATCGCGAACGAAGCAGGGCTGCCTGTGCAGGCAGCGTTGTTCCGCATCGTGATCGAAGAACTCGAGGCATGGTTCCTCGGTGACGTGCGCGCGCTGCACACGGCTTACCCCAGGGTGCCGTCGAGCTTGGGCAGCCAGGAGAAGTTTCGCGATCCGGAGGCGGTTCCCGGTGGCGCGTGGGAGGGCTTGGAGCACGTGCTGCGCAGGCACGGCTACCACAAGAAGGGGCTGCGGAAGGTGCAGGCTGCCGCCGACATCGCCCCGCACATGGACGTCGAGAACAACCGCTCCCAGAGTTTCCAGGCCTTCCGCGACGGCCTGCGGCGCTTGGTGAAAGAAGGAAACTGATGCCGAAGAGGACAGACATCCAGCACGTGCTGGTGATCGGCTCCGGGCCGATCGTGATCGGGCAGGCCGCCGAGTTCGACTACTCGGGCACGCAGGCCTGCCGGGTGCTGCGGGCCGAGGGCCTGCGGGTGAGCCTGGTGAACTCCAACCCGGCCACCATCATGACCGACCCCGAGTTCGCCGACGCCACCTACATCGAGCCGGTGACCCCGGACTTCGTCGAGAAGGTGATCGCCGAGGAGCAGGCGCTGGGACGCCCGGTGGACACGCTGCTGGCGACGCTCGGCGGCCAGACGGCGCTCAACTGCGCGGTCGCGCTGCACGAGCGCGGGGTGCTGGAGAAGTACGGCGTCGAGCTGATCGGCGCGGACATCAACGCCATCCAGCGCGGCGAGGACCGGCAGAAGTTCAAGGACATCGTGCGCTCGATCGGCGCCGAGGTGCCGCGCTCGCGGGTGTGCAACTCGATGGAGGACGTCCGCGCCACGGTCGCCGAGCTGGGCCTGCCGGTGGTCATCCGGCCCTCGTTCACCATGGGCGGGCTCGGCTCCGGCCTGGCCTACACGCCCGAGGAGCTGGAGCGGCTCGCCTCCACCGGCCTCGACGAGTCGCCGGTCACCGAGGTGCTGATCGAGGAGAGCGTGCTCGGCTGGAAGGAGTACGAGCTCGAGCTGATGCGCGACAAGCACGACAACGTCGTGGTCGTCTGCTCGATCGAGAACATCGACGCGATGGGCGTGCACACCGGCGACTCGGTCACGGTCGCGCCCACGATGACCCTGACCGACCGCGAGTACCAGGTGATGCGCGACGTCGGCATCGCCGTGCTGCGCGAAGTCGGCGTGGACACCGGCGGCTGCAACATCCAGTTCGCGATCAACCCCGAAGACGGCCGCATGGTCGTGATCGAGATGAACCCGCGCGTGTCCCGCTCCAGCGCGCTGGCGTCGAAGGCGACCGGCTTCCCGATCGCCAAGATCGCCGCGAAGCTCGCCATCGGCTACACGCTCGACGAGATCCAGAACGACATCACCGGCGAGACCCCGGCGGCGTTCGAGCCGGTGCTGGACTACGTCGTGGTGAAGATCCCGCGGTTCGCCTTCGAGAAGTTCCCGGGCGCGGACCCGACGCTGACCACGACGATGAAGAGCGTCGGCGAGGCCATGTCGTTCGGGCGCAGTTTCCCTGAGGCGCTGGGGAAAGCGATGCGCTCGATCGAGACCAAGGCGACCGGCTTCTGGACCCTGCCGGACCCCGAGGGCGCGACCATGGAGTCCACTTTGGACGCCCTGCGGGTGCCGCACGAGGGACGGCTGTACGAGGTGGAGCGCGCGCTGCGGCTGGGCGCCACCGTCGCGCAGGTGCACGAGGCCAGCGGCATCGATCCGTGGTTCATCGACCAGATCGCGCTGATCGGCGAGGTCGGCGCCGAGGTGCGCGACGCCCCGGTGCTCGACGGGGACCTGCTGCGCCGCGCCAAGCGCACCGGCCTGTCCGACCGGCAGGTCGCCGCGCTGCGCCCGGAGCTGGCCGGCGAGGACGGCGTGCGCGCGCTGCGCCACCGGCTCGGCGTGCGCCCGGTGTTCAAGACCGTCGACACCTGCGCGGCCGAGTTCGCCGCGAACACCCCGTACCACTACTCGGCCTACGAGACCGACCCCGCGGCGCAGTCGGAGGTCGCGGCCCAGCCGGACAAGCCGAAGGTGCTCATCCTCGGCTCCGGGCCGAACCGGATCGGGCAGGGCATCGAGTTCGACTACTCGTGCGTGCACGCCGCGATCGCCTTGCGCGAGGCCGGGTTCGAGGCCGTGATGGTCAACTGCAACCCCGAGACCGTCTCCACCGACTACGACACCTCCGACCGGCTGTACTTCGAGCCGCTGTCCTTCGAGGACGTGCTCGAGGTGGTCCACGCCGAGCAGCAGTCCGGCACCGTGGCGGGCGTGATCGTCCAGCTCGGCGGCCAGACCCCGCTCGGGCTGGCGAAGCGGCTGGCGGACGCCGGCGTGCCGGTGGTCGGGACCCCGCCCGAGGCGATCAACCTGGCCGAGGACCGCGGCGCGTTCGGCGACGTGCTCACCGAGGCCGGCCTGCCGGCCCCGCGCTACGGCACCGCGACCTCCTTCGAGGGCGCCAAGCGCGTCGCCGACGAGATCGGCTACCCGGTGCTCGTGCGGCCGTCGTACGTGCTCGGCGGGCGCGGCATGGAGATCGTCTACGACGAGGAGTCGCTGGCCGGCTACATCCGCCGCGCCACCGAGGTGACGCCCGAGCACCCGGTGCTCGTGGACCGCTTCCTCGACGACGCCATCGAGATCGACGTCGACGCGCTGTTCGACGGCGAGGAGCTGTACCTGGGCGGCGTGATGGAGCACATCGAGGAGGCCGGCATCCACTCCGGCGACTCCTCGTGCGCGCTGCCGCCGATCACGCTCGGCGCCACCGATCTGGAAGAGGTGCGCCGCTCCACGGAGCTGATCGCGCGCGGCGTCGGCGTGCGCGGGCTGCTGAACGTCCAGTACGCGCTGAAGGACGACGTGCTGTACGTGCTGGAGGCCAACCCGCGGGCCTCGCGCACGGTGCCGTTCGTTTCGAAGGCCACCGCGGTGCCGCTGGCGAAAGCCGCGGCGCTGGTGATGACCGGCTCGACGATCGCGGAGCTGCGCGCCTCGGGCGTGCTGCCCGCCCAGGGCGACGGCGGCCGGATGCCGGCCGACTCGCCGGTCGCGGTCAAGGAGGCCGTGCTGCCGTTCCACCGGTTCCGCACGCCGGAGGGGCACGGGGTCGACTCGCTGCTCGGGCCGGAGATGAAGTCCACCGGCGAGGTGATGGGCGTGGACGTGTCCTTCGGGAAGGCGTTCGCGAAATCGCAGAGCGGCGCGTACGGCTCGCTGCCGACCTCCGGGCGGGTGTTCGTCTCGGTGGCCAACCGGGACAAGCGCTCGCTGGTGTTCCCGGTGAAGCGGCTGGCGGACCTCGGGTTCGAGATCCTCGCCACGTCCGGCACCGCGGAAGTGTTGCGGCGCAACGGAGTCGCGTGCTCGGTGGTGCGCAAGCACTACGAGGGCTCCACCGAAGCCGAGCCGAACATCGTGGACGTGATCCTCGCGGGCGGGGTGGAGATGGTCATCAACACCCCGTACGGCAACAGCGGCCCGCGCATCGACGGCTACGAGATCCGCACCGCGGCGGTGTCACGGGACATCCCGTGCATCACCACCGTCCAGGGCGCCGCGGCGGCCGTGCACGGCATCGAAGCGCTCATCCGGGGCGATATCGGGGTGCGCAGCCTCCAGAGCCTCCAGGCGGCGCTGAAGGCCACGAAATGACCGCAGGGACCGGAATGGCGCGGTTCGGGGAGCGGCTGGCGAAGGCGGTGGCCGCGCGCGGGCCGCTCTGCGCCGGGATCGATCCGCACCCGGGCCTGATCGAATCCTGGGGCCTGCCACTCGATGTGAGCGGGCTGGAACGCTTCGCGTTGGGCGCCACCGAAGTGCTGGCCGCCGAGACGGCGATCATCAAGCCGCAGTCGGCGTTCTTCGAAGCGTTCGGCCCGCCCGGGGTGGCGGTGCTGGACCGCGTCGTGACGGCCGCGCATGACGCCGGAGCGTTGGTACTGCTGGACGTCAAGCGCGGGGACATCGGCTCGACCATGGCCGCGTACACGGCCGCGTACGTCGCCGCAGACGCCGCCTTCGCGGCCGACGCGGTGACGGTGTCGCCGTACCTCGGCTTCGGCGCGCTGGACCCCGCGGTGAAAGCCGCGCGCGAGGCGGGCAACGGCTTGTTCGTGCTCGCCCGCACGTCGAATCCGGAGGCGCACGCGCTGCAGAGCGCGAAGCTCCCGGACGGCCGCACGGTGGCCCAGAGCATCGTGGACGACGCGGCGGAGCACAACGCCGGCGCGGAGCCGTACGGCGACGTCGGCGTGGTCGTGGGCGCCACCGTCGCCCCCGGTGAACTGGACCTGAGCCGGCTCAACGGACCCGTGCTGGCGCCCGGTTTCGGTGCCCAGGGGGCAACAACCGGGGACTTGCGGGCACTGTTCGGGCCCGCTCTTCCGGGCCTGCTGCCGGCCTCTTCCCGTGACCTGCTGCGGCACGGCCCGGATACCGCCGCCCTGCGCCAAGCGGTACGCCAAGTGGCGGACCTGCTGGCCGGGCGCAGGGAAAACGGCCAATAGCAGGCCCCGGAATCGGCCTCCACCAGCCACCCCCGCATTGTGGCCCCTGGTCCAGGGTGGGTACCGTCGCGTCACCCACCCAGATTTGAGAACTACCGGAGGAAAACGTGGCACTTCCCCAGCTGACAGAGGAACAGCGTGCTGCGGCGCTGGAGAAGGCCGCCGCCGCCCGCCGCATCCGGGCTGAGCTGAAGGAGCGGCTGAAGCGGGGCGGTACCACTCTGGTCGACGTGCTGAAGCAGGCCGAGGAGAACGAAGTCCTCGGGAAGATGAAGGTTTCGGCGTTGCTCGAAGCCCTTCCCGGCGTTGGCAAGGTTCGGGCCCAGCAGACGATGGAACGACTGGAGATCGCACCCAGCCGCAGGCTCCGCGGACTCGGCGACCGGCAGCGCAAGGCGCTGCTGGCCGAGTTCAGCGGCGAGTGAGCGGCGTCGGTCAGGACTACCCGGTGATCCGGGGCGCCGGCCGCGACGGTGAGCCGGTGGCGGGGGAGACCTCCCGCCACCGGCTCACCGTCGTCTCGGGGCCTTCCGGGGTCGGGAAGTCGAGCGTGGTGGGGGAGCTGCGCAAGCTCGAGCCGGACATCTACTTCAGTGTCTCGGTGACGACCCGCGAGCCCCGGCCCGGCGAGGTCGACGGCAGCCATTACCACTTCGTCGGCCACGACGAGTTCGACGGGCTGGTCGAGGGCGGCCAGCTGCTGGAGTGGGCGGAGTTCGCGGGCAACCGCTACGGCACCCCGCGGGAGCCGGTGGAGCGGGCGCTCGCCGAGGGCCGCCCGGCGGTGCTGGAGATCGAGCTGCAGGGCGCGCGCCAGGTCCGGGCCGCGATGCCGGAGGCGCGGCTGGTGATGCTGATGCCGCCGTCGTGGGAGGAACTGGTCGACCGGCTCACCGGGCGCGGCACCGAGTCCGAGGCCGCGGTGGCCGCCCGGCTGGCCGAGGCGGAGCGGGAGCTGGCCGCGGCGGGCGAGTTCGACGAGCGGGTGGTCAACGCCGACGTGCGGACCGCCGCCGAGCGGTTGCTAGACTTGATTACCGGTGGAGACCTTTCTGCCACCGAACTGATGGACGATACGGAGCACCACGAGTGACTGTGCAACAGGCGACGCTGGAAGAGCTCGAAGGCATCACCAACCCGCCGATCGACGACCTGCTCGAAAAGGTCTCCTCGAAGTACGCCCTGGTGATCTACTCGGCCAAGCGGGCCCGGCAGATCAACGACTACTACGCCCAGCTGGGCGAGGGCCTGCTCGAGTACGTCGGCCCCCTGGTGGAGCCGGGCCCCCGCGAGAAGCCGCTGTCGATCGCCCTGCGGGAGATCCACGGCGGGCTGCTCGAGCACACCGAGGGTGAGTGACCGCAAGCCCAGGATCGTCCTGGGCGTGGGCGGCGGCATCGCCGCCTACAAGGCCTGTGAGGTCCTGCGGGGCCTCACCGAGTCCGGGCACGACGTGCGCGTGGTGCCCACCGAGGCCGCGCTGAACTTCGTCGGCGCGGCCACCTTCGAGGCCCTGTCGGGGAACCCGGTGCACACCGGCGTGTTCACCGAGGTGCCCGAGGTGCAGCACGTGCGGGTCGGCAAAGAGGCCGACCTCGTGCTGGTCGTCCCGGCGACCGCGAACCTGCTGGCCAAGGCCGCGCACGGGATCGCCGACGACCTGCTCACCACCACCCTGCTCACCGCCCGGTGCCCGGTCGTGTTCTTCCCGGCCATGCACACCGAGATGTGGGAGCACCCGGCCACCCGCGACAACGTGGCGCTGCTGCGCTCACGCGGGCTGGTCGTCACCGAGCCCGCGGCCGGACGGCTGACCGGCGTCGACACCGGCAAGGGCCGGCTGGCCGACCCGCGCGAGATCGTCGACCTGGCCCGGCTGCTGCTGGACGAGCCCCGCGCGCTGCCCCGTGACCTCGAGGGCCTGCGCGTGGTCGTCTCGGCCGGTGGCACGCGCGAGCCGCTGGACCCGGTGCGTTACCTGGGCAACCGCTCGTCCGGCAAGCAGGGCTTCGCGCTCGCCCGCGTCGCCGCCCAGCGCGGCGCCGACGTGACGCTGATCGCGGCCCACACCGTCGAGCTGCCGCTGCCCGCGGGCGCGAAACTCGAGCGGGTCTCGACCGCGGAGGAGCTGCGCAAGGCCGTGCAGGCCGCCGCTCTGGAAGCCGACGTGGTGGTGATGGCCGCCGCGGTCGCCGACTTCCGGCCCGCCTCGCGCGCCACGAGCAAGATCAAGAAATCCGACGACCGGCCGGACCCGGTGATCACCCTGGACCGCAACGCGGACATCCTGGCCGAGCTGGTGCAGGAACGCCGTGCGGGCCAGGTGATCGTGGGCTTCGCCGCGGAGACCGGCGACGAGCACGGCAGCGTGCTCGACCACGCCCGCGCCAAGCTGCGCCGCAAGGGCGCCGACCTGCTGGTGGTCAACGCGGTGGGCGACGGGAAGGCGTTCGGCACCGAGGACAATTCGGGCTGGCTGCTCGCCGCCGACGGCACTGAGCAGGCCATCCCGCTCGGCGCGAAGGCCCGGCTGGCCGCCACATTGTGGGACGCTGTAACGGGTTTGCGTCAGCGTCGACTCCAGCTCTAGGCCTTCTGGGTAATGTGGGCCTTGTAAGGGGTACCTAAGTCCAGGCTGGGTACCGAGCCGAAACGAGGGAAGTGACGGGGCTCGTGACTGCGTCCACCAAAAGGCTGTTCACGTCGGAGTCGGTGACCGAGGGCCATCCCGACAAGATTTGTGACGCCATCAGCGACTCGATCCTCGATGGCCTGCTCAGCAAGGACCCGCGCAGCCGGGTCGCCGTCGAGACCCTCATCACCACCGGCCAGGTGCACGTGGCCGGCGAGGTGACCACCGAGGCGTACGCGGACATCCCGACCATCGTGCGCGACGTCATCCTCCGCATCGGCTACGACTCGTCGGCCAAGGGCTTCGACGGCAACTCCTGCGGTGTGAACGTGGCGATCGGCTCGCAGTCGCCCGACATCGCGCAGGGCGTCGACACCGCGTACGAGTCGCGGGTGGAGTCGGACGAGGACGAGATCAACCGCCAGGGCGCGGGCGACCAGGGCCTGATGTTCGGCTACGCCTGCTCGGACACCCCGGAGCTGATGCCGCTGCCGATCGCGCTGGCGCACCGGCTCTCGCGCCGGCTGACCGGCGTCCGCAACGACGGCGTGCTGCCGTACCTGCGCCCGGACGGCAAGACCCAGGTGACCATCGAGTACGCGGGCGAGCAGCCGGTGCGCCTCGACACCGTGGTGGTGTCCACCCAGCACGCGGACGGCATCGACCTGGAGCAGATGCTCGGCGTCGACGTGAAGAAGCACGTGGTCGAGCCGGAGCTCGCGGAGCTGCAGCTGGACACCGAGGGCGTGCGGCTGCTGGTGAACCCGACCGGCCGGTTCGTCATCGGCGGCCCGATGGGCGACGCGGGGCTGACCGGCCGCAAGATCATCGTCGACACCTACGGCGGCATGGCCCGCCACGGCGGCGGCGCGTTCTCCGGCAAGGACCCGTCGAAGGTGGACCGCTCCGCCGCGTACGCGATGCGCTGGGTGGCCAAGAACGTGGTCGCCGCTGGGCTCGCGGGCCGCGTCGAGGTCCAGGTGGCGTACGCGATCGGCAAGGCCGCGCCGGTGGGCCTGTTCGTGGAGACCTTCGGGACCGAGACGGTGGACCCGTCGAAGATCCAGGCCGCCATCAACGAGGTGTTCGACCTGCGCCCGGCCGCGATCATCCGCGACCTGGACCTGCTGCGCCCGATCTACGCGCAGACCGCGGCGTACGGGCACTTCGGCCGGCCGGACCTCGACCTGCCGTGGGAGACCACCTCGCGCGCCGAGGCGCTGCGCTCGCTCGCCGGCGCCTGAGCTGTTTCTGACCCATCCGGGTCCCTGAAGGCCACCATGAGGGCATGTCCGGCCCTCATGGTGGCCTTCAGGGCATTCTGGCGGCGGGACTGTCGGCGGGGTCTGGTAGAGATCACGGGGTGAGCAGCTCCGAACCCGCCCCGCTGTGGGACCTCCCGGAGCCTTCGCGCTCCGAGCCGGAGCCGAAGGCCGCGTCGCCGCGCGCCGCGAAAGCGAAGGCCGCCGGGAAGCCCGGCGCGAAGAAGTCCTTGCCGCGCAAGGGACAGCAGCAGCCGGCGGCCCAGTTGCCGGTGGCGAAGATCGTGGTCGACATCCCGCTGGCGCACCTGGACCGCACCTTCGACTACCAGGTGCCGGACAAACTGGACGAGGCCGCGGTGCCCGGCTGCCGCGTGCGCGTGCGGTTCGCCGGGCAGCTGGTGGACGGGTACCTCGTCGAGCGCGCCGAGACCACGGAGTACGAGCGGAAGCTGGCGTTCCTGGAGCGGGTCACCTCCAGCGAGGCCGTGCTGCCGCCGCCGCTGCACACCGTGTGCCGGGCGGTGGCGGATCGTTACGGGGGCACGCTTTCCGACGTCCTGCGGCTGGCGCTGCCGCCGCGGCACGCGAAGGTCGAGGGGGAGCCGCCCGCCGAGCCCGCGCCGGCGCCGCCCGCGCCCGATGTCTCGGCGTGGTCCCGATACCAGCGTGGCCCGGCCTTCCTGGAGGCGACGGCGGAGGGCAAGCCCGCCAACGCCGTCTGGCAGGCCTTGCCGGGGGAGGACTGGCCGCGGCGGCTCGCCGAGGCCGCCGCCGTGGCCGCCGCGCAGGGGCGGGGCGCGCTGCTGGTGGTGCCGGACCACCGGGACCTGACGCGGGTGCACGAGGCCTGCGCCGAGCTGGTGGGCGAGGACGCCGTGGTCGCGCTGATCGCCGGGCTGGGGCCGGCCGAGCGGTACCGGCGGTGGCTCGCCGTGCTGCGCGGCGCGGTGCGCGTGGTGGTCGGCACCCGCGCGGCGATGTTCGCGCCGGTGGCCGACCCGGGCCTGTTCGTGGTCTGGGACGACGGCGACGATCTGCACCTCGACCCGCACGCGCCGTACCCGCACGTGCGTGACGTGCTGATGGACCGGGCGCACGCGGCCAAGGCGTCGCTGCTGGTCGGCGGTTTCGCGCGGACGGCGGAGGCCCAGTTGCTGGTCGAGTCCGGCTGGGCGCAGCCGGTGCTGGCCGACCGCGTCGAGCTGCGTGCGGCGGCCCCGCGGGTGACCCCGGTCGGCGAGGACTTCGACGTGGCCCGTGACGAGGCCGCCCGCGTCGCACGGCTGCCCGCGGTGGCGTTCGAAGCGGCGCGGCAGGCGTTCGCGGCCGGACTCCCGACACTGGTGCAGGTGCCGCGGCGCGGGTACGTGCCGGGCCTGGCGTGCGGCAACTGCCGGACGGCCGCGCACTGCCGCCGGTGCGCGGGCCCGCTGGCGCTGCCGGGCGGCTCCGTGGACGGCTCGCCGAAGCCGCCGGCGTGCCGCTGGTGCGGCGTGCCGGAGACGGCTTTCCGTTGTGTGGCTTGTGGTTCTGTGCGGCTGCGGGCGGTGATCGTCGGGGCCAAGCGCACCGCGGAGGAGCTGGGACGGGCGTTCCCGGGGGTGCCGGTGCGGACGTCGGGGGCCGCGGAAGTGCTGGCGAGCGTGCCGGGCCGCCCGGCGCTGGTGGTCTGCACGCCGGGCGCAGAGCCGGTGGCCGAGGGCGGTTACGGCGCGGCGCTGTTGCTGGACGGCTGGGCGCTGCTGGGCCGCCAGGACCTGCGCGCGTCGGAGGAGACGTTGCGGCGCTGGATGGCCGCGGGCTCGCTGGTGCGCCCGGCGTCGTCGGGCGGGCGCATCGTGGTCGGCGCGGAGGCGGGCCTGCCTGTGGTACAGGCGCTGGTCCGCTGGGACCCGGCCTGGCACGCTTCGCAGGAGCTGGCCGAGCGCCGGGACCTCGGTTTCCCGCCCGCTATGCGGATGGCGAGCGTCGAAGGCACCCCGGACGCCGTCGCGAGCGTCCTGGAAGACCTCCCGCTGCCCGGCTCGGGCGAAGTGCTGGGCCCCGTCCCCCTCGGCGACTTCGACGACGAGGGCAACGCCGCGCGCGAACGGGCCCTGGTCCGCGTCGCCCGCCCGGACGGCAAGGCCCTCGCCGCGGCCGTCCACGCCGCCGCCGCCCGCCGCGACGCCCGCAAGGCCACCGAACCGATCCGCATCCAGCTCGACCCCCTCGACCTGATCTAGTGTCGCGTGATCCTGTTCGTCTTGCGCTTGCCACGCAAGGAAACAGGAACACACAACACTAGGCGCGGCTAGGCCGTTTGCGGCCGGTGACTGCTGCTTCTGGCGGGCTTCGTCCGCACAGAGCCGCCCCATACGCTGGGAAGGGGGGCGATCGTCCGGACCGGGCATCCGGCGGGTGGCCACCCGGCCCGGGCCGACGCGCCCGAGCCGTCCCTTCGACGTCGTGACGCCGGCCCGGTGAGGAGGAGCCCCCACCGATGACCGAGGCTGCCATCAGGTCGGCCGAGCAGGCGGACCTCGCCGTCCTCGCGACGCAGCTGGGGGATCCCGGCTACTTCGAGGACCGCCTGCTCCGCCAGACGAAGGGGCTGGGCGTCCTGTACACCGCGTGGCACGGACCCGAGCCGGTCGGCGACCTCTACCTATGGCTGGAAGAAGCCGAGGAGGCCCCGATCCGGGAACACCTGCCCGGTGTGCCGCTGCTGACCCACCTGGAGGTCCGGGAGGGGCTGCGGAACCGGGGCATCGGCCGGGCCCTCGTCGAAGCGGCCGAAGAGAGCCTGGTCAAGCTCGGCCACGACCTCGGCGCCCTGGCGGTCCGGACGGACAACCACCGCGCCGCGCGCCTGTACCGCAGGCTCGGCTACCACGACTGGGGCCGTGGCGAGGTCGTCTGCAACGCCACGCGGACGGCCCCCGACGGGAGCGTGGTCACCGAGCCGGAACTGTGCCGGGTGATGGTGAAGGACCTGCTGGGCCGCCATCCGAGGCGGCTCGCCGAGGGAGCCTGCGGGCACCCGTCCTAGCGGGCGCTTTGGACGGCATTGGACAGGGAGAGGGCGCCGAACACGTCCTCCATGCTGTTGTTCTCACCGTGCAGGACGGTCAGCATTTCCAGGTAGCTGCTCCACGCCGATCGGTCCTCGCGCCAGCGTTCCAGGTATTCGACGCAGAACTCCGGTTCGATCCGCTCGCTCTGGCTCAGGGCGGCCTTCAGCGACAGGTGCATGTGCTGGGTGTCGCCCCAGTCCGGCGTTTCGTCCAGCAGCTCCCGGATGAGCCGTCGCCGGCTGTCGAGGAAGGTGGTCCAGTAGTCCAAGGTCGCGTTGCCGGGCGCCCGGCGATCGTCGAGCAGCCCGAACAGCCCCTCGGCCAGCGTGTCGCCCAGTTCCTCGGACTCGGCGCGCTGCGGGCTGTGATAGGGGTCGTAGGGCTCCTGGTGGGCGGTGCCGGTGACGGCGGTCCGCAGCAGTCGCTGGTCGTCGAGGAGGAAAAACCAGTCCTCGTTGTAGATGTCGGGGAAGAACGAGCCGAAAGCCCGGCGCTCGACGGCGAGCGCACCGCCGCCGACGAAGGTGTCCTGTTCCCGGCCGGAACTGCGGAGCGCGTGGCAGACGACCGAGTTGTCGGGCATCCCGGAATTGGTCAGCCCGACCGCGGCGTACTTGCCGAGCAGGCCCGCGGCGGCGCCGAGGTCCTTCGGGGCGGGGAAGGCGATGTCGTCGTCCAGGAAGAGGACCCGCTTCCAGCCGGCCAGACTCGCGATCATCAGGCCCAGATTGCGTTTGAGGCTGGTGTCGGTGCCACGGGCGAAACCGAGGTCCGCAAGCAGGGTCTCCGTCTCGAAGCGGGGCAGCAGCCGCTCGCGGTCCAGCAGGCCGAGGTCCACGCCGTAGCCGCGGACCCCGCTTTCCTTGACCGCGACCATCGTCTCCGCCACGGACGCGTCCTTGCTGCACAAGACGATCAGCGTCGCTTTGGTCGCGCGGGCCGCCTCGATCGCGTTGGCGAGGCCTCCCGGCCGGCGGCTGGTGGGCACGATGATCGCATCCAGATTCCGCGGGGTCACGCGAGCCGCGTCGACCTGGTCCACCAGTTTCTGGTGACTGGAGTGCTGGTCGACGAGGACCTGGCCCTCGATCGGCGTCGCTGTCATTCGCTGCCCTTCTGAGACCAGGTGTGCAGACAGGCGTCGGTGAGCGCCCAGTCGGGAGTGATGGCCGCGCCGCGGAAAACGGTGACCCGGCTGATGATGCTGAAGGAGTCCGCCTTGCCGAAACGCTCGTCCAGCCACTCCTGGTTGCGCACCCGGAATCGCTTGTCGGTCAGCGCCCGGACCACGCCGTAGGTCCCGCGACCGAACGTGCCGTTGCACAAGGTCACCGTTCGCTCCGGGTTGAACGGGTTGCGGCCGTGGTAAAGCTGGGCGACGTCGGACACCAGGTGCCCGGCCGGGTCCAGCTCGGCGGAGAAGAACTCGGTGCTGCCGTCGTCGAGGCTGACCTCGAACCCGCCGAGCGGCCCGTCGGGTCCGTCGCGCTGCACCTGCCGCACGGGGAGGCTCATCAGGTTGAGCAGCGCCCGGGCCTGGGTGTTCCAGTCGACCCCGCCGAGCACGATGAGGTGCGCGGTGTTGTCGTCGCGCTTCAGCGGGGTGCGCTCGTCCGTGGTCCGGAAGGTCACCTCGCTGTCGGGGTTGCACATGCGGATGTGGCCCACCAGCTCGACCAGGGAATCGAGGTCCGCGTAGGTGTACAGCTCCACATAATCGGGGCTCTCGGGGTCAGCGAAGGGTTTCTGCCGCAGATACTCCGGCAGCCGGGCGCAGACGATCACGATGTCCTCGTTCGGCGGGAACTGCCACAGGTTGCGGGGTCCCGCGGCTGCTGCGGGCGATCCAGCGTCCGTGTCGATGCCGTCACGCAGCTGCTGGAGCTCCTTCAGGAGCGCGTTTCGCCGATCGCGCTCTTCGGGGAGGAGGTCGACGACCGAAAGCACCCGGTAGGGCTTGCGCTCGATCGAGCGCTTGGTGGCGAAGAAGGCCGCGTATGCCTCGAGCCGGACCGGCGGCGGGACGACCGCGTTCTCCCAGGAAGACAGCAGCCCGGTGCTCACCCCGAAGGCCCTGGCCAGGTGTGTCTGGGTCAGCGCCACCCCCGGCCAGGCCTGCTTGCGCAGGTCACGCAGCCGCTCGGCGAGCGTCACGCTGTCTCCGGCCACAGCTTCAGGCCCTTCAGTGAAATTCAGCCAGTGGGTGAATTCGCGGGAGTCTACCTTACCTCATCGGCAACTGCCCGCAGGGGGACATGAAGGGTGTCGGAACAACGATAGGGGACGTTACATGCAGGTGCAGGGGTTGTGTCGCGTCGGGCACGGCGGTTGTACCAGGAGACTTCAAGCTTTATAGTAGCAAGTGTGAAATTTCAGTAGATTTCAGTACGCTTCTGAAACCCCCAGGAGCCGGCCATGGATTCTCGAGTGCTCGGTATGCCTCTCCACCGGACGATAGTGGCGGTCGACGTCGAAGGATCGACGATGCTGACCAACCCGGAGCGCGCCCTGATGAGGGAGAGGCTGCGGAGCCTGCTCGAGGCGGCGTTCCTCGCCGGCGGGATCGACGAGGAGTTCCGGGACCCGATGATCGACCGGGGCGACGGGGCGCTGTGCCTGGTCCGCCCGGTGGACGAGGTGCCGAAGACCGTGCTGCTCACCAGGTTCGTGCCGGCCCTCGCGCAGGAGCTGTGGCGCGCGGCGGAACAGCCGCGGGGGGAGGCGTTCCGGCTGCGGGTCGCGCTGCACGCCGGCGATGTCCACTACGACGGGCACGGGGCGTACGGCGAGGACATCGACTTCGCCTGCCGCCTCCTCGACGCGCCGGTCGTCAAGCGGTGGCTCAAGAACTCCCCGGACCCGCTGGTCCTCGTCGTCTCCAGCGAGATCTACCGGACGGTGGTGCGGCACGGGTACGAGGGCATCGACAGCGGCGCGTTCGGCCACGAGGTCTCGGTGCGGGTCGGCGGGCAGCGCATGCGGGGACGGATCCGCGGTGCGGAGCCGGTGCTGCCCAGGACCGGCCTCAGCGCGTAAAACCCTGCTGCCGGGCGGAAAATGAAGATCTCGTCGCGACCACGAAGGGCCGGGTATGGAGGTGCAGGGGTTCTGGACCGCGCTCGGCCCCTCCGATCGCGCGAAGATCATGCCGCTCGGGACGCAGCGGGTCTACCGGCGCGGCGAAATCCTCTGCCGCGAAGGGGATCCGGGCGGGATCGTGCTGGTTTTGATCCGCGGGCACGCGCGGATCGTCACCGTGACCGCCGACGGGCGTGAAGTCCTGATCGCCGTGCGGGGGAGCGGTGATGTGGTCGGAGAGCTGGCGGTGCTCGACGGCGGGCCTCGCTCGGCGACCGTCGAGGCGCTGGACGACGTCGAGGCGCTCGAAGTGCCCGGCAGCCGGTTTGCCGCCTTGTGCCGCAGGGAGCCGGAAATCTCGTGGGCGCTGCTGCTCGTCCTGAGCGAACGGCTCCGGGACGTCGGGAAGCAGTGGCTCGACCTCGGCGGCGGGGCGATCGCCAGGCGGGTGGCCGCGCGGCTCATGCAACTGGCCGTTCAGCACGGCGTCCGGCGAGGTGCGGACATCGAAGTCGTAGTGCCCGGAACGCAGGCGGAACTGGCGACGACGGCGGCGATTTCGCGGGAATCGTGGGCGCGGGTCACCCGGGAGCTGCGGGAGCGGGGCGTCATCAGCACCGGCCGGCGCCGGCTGACGATCCATCGGATGGACGAACTGCGAAGACTGGCGCGCTGAACGTGTCTGCTGACACAGATTCCGCGCTCGACCAGGGGTTTGCTGGAGTTCCACCACCGAGGGAGGCACCCCATGGAACCGTTTCTTCCCGTACCGCAACCGATCCGCTGGCGTCGCGGGGTCTACGCGGCCGCGCTGGTCATCCCGTTCACCGTGGCGCAGGTCTGGGCGCTGCTGGTGCTGCTGAGCGTCGCGCCGCTCGACGGGCTCGTCGGACAGGCGTTCCTGGTGTCCCTCGTGGGCTCGCTCGTCGCGGTGGCGGCGGGCTGGCGGTGGACCTGGCTGCTCACCTCCGAGCGCCGCCGCGAGCGCGACCGCGCCCGCGACCTCGAGCGGGCCCGTTACCTCGAGCGCGCCCGCGAGTTCGACCGTGACCACGACTTCGACCGTGACCTCGTGGCCAGGCGCCTGACCCGGGTATGACCACGGCGATGCTGGCGGAGGCCGTCACCGGCGCCTCCGCCGGACCGGCGTCGGTGGCAGTGACGATGGTCGTGAGTGTTCATGCCGGTTAGAACCGTCTGTTGCAGTTCAGGACTTCGTGGACAGTTGATGTTTCAGGACATCGTGGACACTGACCGGCCTGTCGGCGTGGTGACCAGGGCGTGTGTGGTGATCATGCGGCGATGGGCAGAGCAGGGTTTTCGATGGATCCTGAGTTCGTTGCCGCGGTCGCGCAGGTCGCGGCGGGCGAGAAGGTCAACATTGCGCGGTTCTGCCGCGAGCACGGCGTGTCCCGGGGGTGTTCCACAAGTACCTGGCCCGGTTCCGGGCCGAGGGCGTGGACGGGTTCACCCGCCGCAGCACCGCCCCGCACCACCATCCGAGGGCTCTGGGCGCCGGGGTGGCCGAGGCGGTGCTGCGAGCGCGCAAAGAACTAGCCGGTGAGGGCCTGGACAACGGGCCGATCTCCATCCGCTGGCGGCTCGAGGACACCGGGGTCACCCCGCTGCCGTCGCAGTCCGCGGTCTACCGAATCCTGTGCGAGCACGGCCAGATCGTCCCGGAACCCCGCAAGAAGCCCCGGACCCGGCGCCGGTTCGAATACGCCGACCCCAACGGCTGCTGGCAGATCGACGGCATGGAGCACTACCTCGCCGATGGCACCAAGGTCTGCATCATCCAGATCCTCGACGACCACTCCCGCCTCGACGTCGGCTCCTACGCCGCGGCCAGCGAGAACGGCGCCGACACCTGGACCGCGCTGCAACACGCCTTCGCCGGCTACGGCCTGCCCGTGAAAGTGCTGTCCGACAACGGACTGGCCTTCTCCGGCAAACACCGCGGGAGGACGGCCGAGCTGGAACGCCACCTCGCCGAACGAGGCGTGGCCGCCATCGCCTCCTCGGTCTATCACCCGCAGACCTGCGGCAAGAACGAACGCTCCCACCAAACCCTGCAAAAATGGCTCCGCGCCCGGCCCACGCCCACCACGGTGCCCGAGCTGCAACAACTTCTCGACGAGTACCGGACGATCTACAACCACCGCCGCCACCAAAGCCTGGACGGCGAAACCCCGCAGCAACGCTACGACGCCACCCCCAAAACCGCCCCCAGCACCGCCGCCCACCGGCCCAGCGGCGTCACCACCCGCCCCGTCTCCACCACCGGCGTGATCGCCTTCTCCGGCTGCTCCATCGTCCTGGGCCGCGCCTGGGCCGGCCACACCGCGACCGTTTACTGGCAAGGCGACCGCGTCACCGTCATGATCAACAACACCGTCGCCCGCCACCTCACCCTCGACCGATCAGTACGCTACCAACCACTGACCAGCCACAAACCGTCCACGAAGTCCTGAAACACATCTGTTCACGAAGTCCTGAAACATGACAGCCGGTTAGAACCGTCATAGCCACTCACGAGCCCTTCGCGTCAGCCGGCCAGTTGGCGTTTCACTTCGGCGGCCACGCGGCCGCCTTCGGCGAGGCCAGCGACCTTCGGGCGGACCTCCTTCATCACCGCGCCCATTGCGGCCGGGCCGCTGGCTCCGGTCGCCGCGACGGCGGCCGTCACGATGGCCGTCAGGTCCTCGTCCGTGAGCTGGGCCGGGAGGTAGCTCGTGAGCAGTTCCGCTTCGGCGCGCTCGCGGGCGGCGGACTCGGCGCGGCCGCCCTTTTCGAACGCCTCCGCGGCGTCACGGCGCTTCTTCACCTCGCGGGTGATGATCTTGAGCACCTCTTCGTCGGACAGCTCGCGGGCGGTCTTGCCCGCGGTCTCCTCGTAGCCGATCGCTGACAGAGTGAGACGGAGCGTGGCCGAGCGGAGCTGGTCGCGGGCCTTGATGGCGGCGGTCAGATCGTCGTGCAGGGTCGCCTTGAGCGTGGTCATGCCCCGATCCTGGCACCAACCGGGCCCGTTCGCGTCGAGGACAGCGCCCGGTGCGCAGGTCGGGCGCCGGGCCCGCGCCGAGCAGTGGGTGACGGTGCCTTCTAGACTCGACCCCGATGTTCGACCAGTGTGAATTTCCCCTTTACCCGGCGGAGGTGCCGTGATGCGGCTTGTCTTCGCGGGCACCCCCGATCCCGCCGTGCCGTCCTTGCGCGCGCTGCTCGAGTCCGGCCGCCACGAAGTGGTCGCCGTTGTCACGCGGCCCGACGCTCAGGCCGGGCGCGGCCGCCGGGTGGTGCGCTCGCCCGTCGGCGCGCTGGCCGACGAGCACGGCATCGAGGTGCTGACGCCCGCGCGCGCCGGTGACCCCGCGTTCCTGGCGCGCCTGACCGAGCTGGCGCCCGACGCCTGCCCCGTCGTCGCGTACGGGGCGCTGCTGCCGCAGTCCGCGCTCGACATCCCGGTCCACGGCTGGGTGAACCTGCACTTCTCGCTGCTGCCCGCGTGGCGCGGCGCCGCGCCGGTGCAGTCCGCGATCCGCGCGGGTGACGAGATCACCGGCGCCTCCACCTTCCGCATCGTCAAGGAGCTGGACGCCGGGCCGGTGTTCGGCGTGGTGACCGAGAAGATCGGTCCGACCGACACCGCGGGAGCGCTGCTGGGCCGGCTCGCCGTGTCCGGCGCGGACCTGCTGCTGTCCACCATGGACGGCATCGCGGACGGCTCCCTGCGCGCGGTCGAACAGTCTGCCGAGGGCCTGAGCTATGCGCCGAAGATCACGGTGGACGACGCGCGGGTGTCGTTCGCCGACCCGGCGGCGGCCGTCGACCGGCAGATCCGCGCGGTGACGCCGGAGCCGGGCGCGTGGGCGGAGTTCCGCGGCGAGCGCTTCAAGCTGGGACCGGTCACGGTGGTCGACGAACCCGGCCCGCAGCCGGGCGAGATCGTGGTGGAGCGCAAGCGCGTGCTGGTCGGCACGGCGACGAAACCCTTGCGGCTGGGCGAAGTCCAGGCGCCGGGCAAGAAACGGATGGCGGCCACCGACTGGGCGCGCGGTACACGGATCGACGAGGGAGAGCGCCTGCGGTGAACGAGCGAGGCGAACGGCGGCCGTCACGGCCGCAGCGGGACCGTCCGGCCCCGCGCAAGGAAGGTCCGCGACGCCCGCCGGAGGTCGATCCGGCCCGTCAGGCCGCGTTCGACGTGCTGCGGGCGGTGCGGGAGAAGGACGCGTACGCGAACCTCGTGCTCCCGCAGCTGTTGCGCGAGCGCCGGATCACCGGCCGCGACGCCGCGTTGGCCACGGAGCTGACGTACGGCGCTTCGCGGGCCCAGGGCCTGCTGGATGCGGTCATCGGCGCCTGCGCCGAGCGCCCGGTGGAGAAGACCGACCCGGTGGTGCTCGACGCGCTCCGGCTCGGCGTCTACCAGCTGCTGCGCACCCGTATCCCGCAGCACGCCGCGGTCGGGTCCACTGTGGATCTGGTCCGCGCCGAAGCGGGTTCGTGGGCCACGGGATTCGCCAACGCGATCCTGCGCGGGGTGTCCGAAAAGGACGAACAAACCTGGCTGGACCAGCTGGCGCCGGACGAGGCCACCGACCCGATCGGCGCGTACGCGCTGCGCACCGCGCACCCGCGCTGGGTCGCGCGGTCCTTCGCCGAAGCGTTGGGGGACAAGGGCGAGGAGTTGAAGGCGGCGCTGGCGGCCGACGACGCCCGGCCCGAGGTGCACCTGGTCGCCCGGCCCGGCGAGATCAGCGCCGACGAGCTGGCCGCGATCACCGGCGGCGACCCCGCGCCGTACTCGCCCTACGGCGTCCGGCTGCCCGCCGGCGCCGGCGATCCGTCCAACGTCGAGCCGGTACGCGAACGGCTCGCCGCGGTGCAGGACGAGGGCAGCCAGCTGTGCGCGATCGCCGCGACCAAGGCGCCGCTGGACGGCTCCGACGAGCGCTGGCTCGACCTGTGCGCCGGACCCGGCGGCAAGGCCGCGCTGCTGGGCGCGCTCGCGAAGATCAGCGGGGCCCGCGTGGACGCCGTCGAGAAGGCGCCGCACCGCGCGCGCCTGGTCGAGAACGCCACCGCCGGCCTGCCGGTGACCGTGCACGTCGCCGACGGCCGCGAATCCGGACTCGAACCGGGTTACGACCGGGTGCTCGTCGACGCGCCGTGCAGCGGCCTTGGCGCGTTGCGGCGGCGGCCCGAGGCGCGCTGGCGGCGCAAGCCCTCCGACGTCGCGGACCTGACCCGGCTGCAGGGCGAACTGCTCACCGCGGCGCTGGACCTGGTCCGCCCGGGCGGGGTGGTGACGTACGTGGTGTGCTCGCCGCACCTGGCCGAGACCGAGGGCGTGGTCGGCGAGATCGCCCGGCGCAGCAAGGCCGAGGTGCTCGACAGCCGGGAGTTCTTCCCCGGCGTCCCGCAGCTGGGCGACGGGCCGCACGTGCAGCTGTGGCCGCACCGGCACGGCACCGACGCGATGTTCTGCGCCACGCTCCGCAAGCAGTGAGGGACCTCGGGCTGGTCGCGAGCTCGTGCGGTGGGCTGGACACCCGGTTCACCGCCGAGCTGGCGAAGCCCGCGGCCGCGCGCGGCTGGCGTCTCGCGGTCACCCTGACCCCGACCGCACACCGCTGGCTGGACGCCACGGGCGGCCTCGGCGAGCTGGCCGCGACCACCGACCTGCCGGTCCGGCACAGCGGACGGCTCCCGGGCGAGCCGCGGCCGCACCCGGACCCGGCGGTGTTCCTGTTCGCCCCCGCGTCGGCGAACTCGGTGGCCAAGCTGGCCCTCGGGCTCGCCGACAACCAGGCGCTCACCCTGCTCGGCGACGTGCTCGGCGCGCCCGGCGTGACGATCGTGCTCGCCTACCAGATCCAGGACACCCGGGTGCGCCACCCGGCCTGGCGCCGGCACCTGGACACGCTCGCGGGCGCCGGGGTCCGGCTGCACCGGCTCGACCCCCGGCGCCCGTGGTCCGAGGTGCTGGGCCTGCTGCCGCCCGCCGGCTGACCCCGGAACCACCGCCGTCAAGGCCTCCTTACCGGCGCTCTACGCAGGCAAGGAGGCTTTGACGGCGTGGAACCGTGGCCGAACCGCAAGCCCCGCACGCTGCTTAACGCTGGGTCAGTGCCGTTTCGAGAGCGGCGTCGAGGTGCCCGGTGGCGGCGTCCGGCGCCGGGGCCTCGTTGATCATGACGGTGGCGCTGCGGCCGCTGTCGGTGACGCCGGTGCGGCTGAAGAAGCCGAAGATTTCGCCGTCGTGGCCCCAATACCGGCCGCCGCCCGGCAGCGGCTGGGAGATCAGGCCCAGGCCGTAGCCCTGGGTGCTGCCCGGGACCGGCACGGTGCGCTTCATCTCGGCGAGCTGGGCCGGCGGCAGCAGCCGCCCGCCGAGCAGGGCGGTGAAGAACTTGTCGAGGTCGGCGCCGGTGGAGACCAGGTTGCCCGCGCCCGTGGCGATGCTCGGGTCGAAGTCGGTGAAGTCGGCCGGGCCGCTGGTGTCCGGCAGGTTCACGTAACCGCGGGGGTGCGGGCCGGGCAGCGTCTCGTCGCCGCGGCCGGGCAGGGAGGTGCCGGTCAGCCCGAGCGGGCGGACGATGCGGGCGCCGACCTCGTGCGCCAGCGACTGCCCGGTGACCCGTTCCACGAGCATCTGCGCCAGCACGTAGTTGGTGTTCGAGTACGACCAGGACGTGCCGGGCGCGAACAACGGCGGGTGCGCCAGGGCCATCGCGACCAGTTCGGCCGGCTCGGCGCCGCGGTGGCGCAGTTGTTCCGCGTCGCCCTGGAGCAGGTAATCGGTGTAGTTGGGCAGGCCGCTGGTGTGCTGCAGCAGCTGGCGCACGGTGATCTTCGCGCCGTCGTTGCCGTTCCCGGTCACGACGCCCGGCAGGTACTTCGCGATCGGCGCGTCCAGGCGGACCCGGCCCTCGGCGACGAGCTGCAGCACCACCGTCGCGACGAAGGACTTCGTCTCGCTGCCTGCCCGGAACCGCGCGCCGGCCGGGATCGGGGCCCCGGTCGCCAGGTCGCCGACGCCGCTGCGGACGGTCCGGATCCGGCCGTCTTCGCGCACCACGGCCTCCGCGCCCGGCACGCCGTCGCCGGTCGTGAGCACCGCGAGCGCTTGGCGGACCGGGTCGGCCGTGGCCGCCCCGGCCGGTGCGGCGACCACGGCCGCGGTCAGCACGGCGAGCGTGCCCACGGCGGTGATCTGCTTGCAGCGCAAGGACATTTTCATGATCTTCCCCTCGGTCGAGTGCCTGGGAAGATCGTGTCGCGGTGGCGCGGGCGAAACCACCGGGTCAGCCCCCGGCCTGTGCCGGGGGCTGACCCCACCCTCTACCTCAGCGCAGGCGCAGGGCCCGCTTGAGCGTGCCGAACACGTCGGTCTGGTTGGTCAGCCCGACGATGTTCGCCGCCTGCGGGCCGTAGCCGGCGATGCGGACCTGGGTGCCGGTGTGGTCCATCGACTGCCCGGGCATCGCCGTGCCGTAGTTGAGGGTCATGTCCGCGCCCTCGTTCGTGATCAGCGTGGCGGTCTCGCCGGGGCTGACCGTGCCGTTGCCGATGATCTGGCTGGTGTGGCCGTGGTCGGCGGTGACCAGCACCAGCGTGTCCGCGTGGCTGCGGGCGAAGGCCATGCCGGCGGCGATCGCCGCGTCGAAGTCGACCACCTCGCCGATCTGGCCGCACGGGTCGGCCGCGTGGTCCTGCTTGTCGATGCTGGCGCCCTCCACCTGGAGGAAGAAACCCTTGTCGCTACGGCGATCGTCCAGCAGCTGCAACGCCTTGCGGGTCTGGTCGGCGAGCTTCGGCTGGGTGGCCGGCAGGGCCGGGTTCGGGGTGCAGCGCGTCGGCGCGGTGCCGCCGGTCTTGGCCGGCGGGCCGGTCCAGTTCACCGGCAGGTTGCCCTCGGCGAACAGGCCGAGCAGCGGCTTGCCGGGCTTCGCGGCGGCGAGGTCGGCGGCGGTGCGGGCGACCTGGTAGCCCGCGGCCTTGGCCTGGTCCAGCACCGGCCTGCCGGCGAACTTGCCCGCCTTGGCGTTCTGCGCGAAGTACTTGGCGCCGCCGCCGAGCAGGACGTCGGGACGGGTCTGCACGAGCTGCTCGGCGATCGAGCCGGCGCCGCCGTTCTCCTTGGCATTGGCCGGGCAGAGCCTGCTCGTCTCGTCCGGGCCCTTGCAGTCGCGGCTGACCACGTGCGAGCCGAGCACGGCCGGGGTGGCGTCCTGGACCTCGGCGGTGGTGACGTCGCCGGTGCGCAGGCCGGCGCGCTTGGCCAGCTCCAGGATCGTCGGCACGGGGTTGCCGTACGCGTCCACCGAGATGGCGCCGTTGTAGCTCTTGGTGCCGGTCGCCCAGCCGGTGCCCGACGCCGCCGAGTCGGTGACGTAGTCGGGCTTGGCCGGGTTGCCCTTCTCCACCGCGTACGTGGTGTAGTCGCCGGTCAGCGGCAGCTCGTCCATGGCGAGCCGTCCGGCCGCGCCGCGGGAGTAGTTGCGCGCCGAGGTGATCTCGGACTGGCCCATGCCGTCGCCGATGAACAGGACCACGTTCCGCGCGCTGCCGCCCTGGATCGCGTTCCGCACCTCCTGGGTGCGGTCGCCGGCCGAGGCGGCGCGGACGCCGGCGTCGTCGGGCGTCGCGAGGGCGGTGCCGCCCGCGGCGGCGACCAGCACGGCGCCCAGCGCGCCGGCGGTCAGCCACTTGCGGCGGCCTGCGAAGAGCGTTCTCATCGGTTCTCCTAGCACGGGGGTTTTAGGCGGTACATCCGGAAGTTCCGGACTGGGTCATTAGTCCGCCCGCATGTGTTCCGGGCGCGGAATCGCGGTGAGCGAGGAATGTCCGTAAAGCGAACAACCAGGGCGTCACAGCCGGTGAGCAGCGGCGGGGGACGGCCTCCTACACTCGGGTCGTGGCCGAACGACCCCTCATCGCACCCAGCATCCTGTCCGCGGACTTCGCCCGTCTGGGCGAGGAGATCGCCGCCGTCGCGCACCCCGGGGAGACCCGCGCGGACTGGGTGCACGTGGACGTGATGGACGCGCACTTCGTGCCGAACCTGACGCTCGGCCTGCCCGTGGTCCAGTCGCTGCTGAAGTCCACCGACGTGCCGGTCGACTGCCACCTGATGATCGACGACCCGGACCGCTGGGCGATCGGGTACGCCGAGGCCGGCGCGTACAACGTCACGGTGCACGTCGAGGCGGCCGCGGACCCGGTGATGCTGGCGAAGAACCTGCGCGCGGCCGGGGCGAAGGCGGGCCTGTCGATCAAGCCGGGCACGCCGCTGGAGCCCCACCTCGAGACCCTGAAGCACTACGACACGCTGCTGGTGATGTCCGTGGAGCCGGGCTTCGGCGGGCAGTCGTTCATGCCGGACGTGCTGGACAAAGTGCGCACCGCGCGCCGCCTGGTCGACACCGGGCACCTCAAGCTGGTGGTGGAGATCGACGGCGGGATCAACGCCGACACCATCGAGCAGGCCGCCGAAGCGGGCGTCGACTGCTTCGTCGCCGGCTCCGCGGTTTACGGCGCGCAGGACCCGGGCAAGGCGGTCGCCGCGCTGCGCGAGCAGGCCGCGCGGCACCGGGCCGGCTGACGCCCGCGCCCGGGGGAGCACCCGGGCATCGGCGGGTGTTGGATGGAAGGCACCCGGTTCGGCGGGTGGTTTCTTCACACGGGAGGCAGCAGCGGTGTTCACCGGCATAGTCGAGGAAGTCGGCGAGGTCACGGCGGTCGAGCAGCTGCCGAACGCGGCGCGGCTCAGCGTCCGCGGCCCGCTGGTCACCTCCGACGCGGGCCACGGCGACTCGATCGCCGTGAGCGGCGTCTGCCTGACCGTGGTCACGGTCTCCGGCGGCGAGTTCACCGTGGATGTGGTGAACGAGACACTTCAGCGTTCCAGCCTCGCGAAGGTGGCCGTCGGCGACGCGGTGAACCTCGAGCGCGCCACCCCCGCGGGCGGGCGGCTCGGCGGGCACATCATGCAGGGCCACGTGGACGGCACCGGCGTCTTCCTCTCCCGCGACGAGCAGGGCGTGACCACGTTCGCCCTGCCCACGGGCCTGGGGCGGTACGTGGTGGAGAAGGGCTCGATCGCCGTCGACGGAGTTTCGCTGACCGTCGCGGCCATCACCGAGGACTCGTTCTCGGTCGCCCTGATCCCGACCACGCTGGAGGTCACCACCCTCGGCCGCCGGACCGCGGGCGACCTGGTGAACCTGGAGGTGGACGTGGTGGCGAAGTACGTGGAGAAGCTGGCCGTCCCGCATCTGGCCGGCCGGGCGCACAATGACCACGTCAGCGGGGACGGCACGAAGGAGCAGGCGTGAGCGAGACGAGGGCAGCGGAGCCGCAGGCGGGGTGGACGCCCTGCGGTGCCGGCGCGGTGTTCGACGCCGACGCGATCGAGGCGGCGATCGCCGACATCGCCGCGGGTCGCGCGGTGGTCGTGGTGGACGACGAGGACCGGGAGAACGAGGGCGACCTCATTTTCGCCGCGGAGAAGGCGACGCCGGAGCTGCTGGCGTTCATGGTGCGGTACACCTCCGGTTACGTCTGCGTGCCGTTGACCGAGGCCGAGGCGGACCGGCTGGACCTGCCGCCGATGTTCCACACGAACCAGGATGCCCGCGGCACCGCGTACAGCGTGACCGTGGACGCGGCCGAGGGCATCAGCACCGGCATCTCGGCGGTGGACCGGGCGCGGACCATCCGGCTGCTGGCCGACCCGGACTCGAAGGCCGCCGACTTCCGCCGGCCCGGCCACGTGGTCCCGTTGCGCGCCAAGGAAGGCGGCGTGCTGCGCCGTCCCGGCCACACCGAGGCGGCGATCGACCTGGCCCGGCTGGCCGGGCTGCACCCGGCGGGAGTGCTCTGCGAGATCGTGTCGCAGAAGGACGAAGGCGAGATGGCGCGGCGGGACGAGCTGGAGGTCTTCGCCGCCGACCACGGCCTCACGATCATCAGCATCGCCGACCTGATCGCCTACCGGCGCCGTACCGAGCGGCAGGTGGAGCGCGTCGCCGAGGCGCGGATCCCGCTCGCCGCGGGCACTTTCCGCGCGGTCGGCTACGACAGCCTGCTGGACGGCATCGAGCACGTCGCCTTCGTCTACGGCGAGATCGGCGACGGCGAGGACATCCTGGTCCGCGTGCACTCCGAGTGCCTCACCGGCGACGTCTTCGGCTCGCTGCGCTGCGACTGCGGCCCGCAGCTGGAGGCGGCGCTGCAGGCGGTCGCGGACGAGGGCCGCGGGGTCGTGCTCTACATCCGCGGTCACGAGGGCCGCGGCATCGGCCTGCTGCACAAGCTCCAGGCCTACCAGCTGCAGGACGCCGGCGCGGACACCGTGGACGCGAACCTGGCGCTCGGCGTGCCCGCCGACGCCCGCGACTACGGCACCGGCGCGCAGATCCTGTGCGACCTGGGCGTCCGGTCGATGCGGCTGCTCACGAACAACCCGGCCAAGCGCGTCGGCCTGGAGGGCTACGGCCTGCGCGTGACCGGCCGCGTGGCGCTGCCGATCTCGCCGAACCCGGAGAACCTGCGGTACCTGCGCACCAAGCGCGACCGGATGGGGCACGACCTCGCGCAGCTGGAGCACTACGAGCAGGTGACCGCCGCCGAGCCGGGCGCAGAAGGGGAGAGCGAGCGATGAGCGGGGAAGGGCGTCCCGACGTCCAGCTGGACCTGAGCGACTGCAAGGCGCTGCGGCTGGGCATCGTGGCGACGCGGTGGAACGCCGGGATCACCGACACGCTGCTGGAGCGCGCGCTGGTCGCGGCCAAGGAGGCCGACCTCGAGGAGGAGCCGACCGTGGTCCGCGTGGCCGGCGCCGTGGAGCTGCCGGTGGCGGCCCAGGCGCTGGCGCGCAACCACGACGCGGTCGTCGCGCTGGGCGTGGTGATCCGCGGGGGCACCCCGCACTTCGAGTACGTCTGCGACGCGGTGACGGCCGGCCTCACGCGGGTGGCGCTGGACGAGAGCACTCCCGTCGGCAACGGCGTGCTGACCTGCGACACCGAGGAGCAGGCACTGGCCCGGTCCGGGAAACCGGGCTCGGTGGAGGACAAGGGCTACGAGGCCGCCGTCGCGGCGCTCGACACCGCCCACGTGCTGCGCGGCCTGCGCCAGCCGTGGACCGAACGGGGATTCGTGTGAGCGCGAGCATGACCGACCAGCAGACCGCGACCCTGGTGATCCGCCCCCGGCGGACGCTGATCATGTGCAGCGTGCTGGCGGTGCTGCTGCTGGGCGTGTTCATCGTGGTCGCGGTCCTGCTGCGCAACTCCCACACCGGCGTGGTGTTCGAGCCGGCCGACCAGGCCGCGATGATCGGCATCGGCATCCTGCTGGCGGCGGGCACCATGCTGTTCGCCATGCCGCGGGTCCGCGCGGACGCGGACGGCGTCGAGGTCCGCAACGTCCTGGCCACCCGCCGCTTCGCCTGGACGGACGTGCTGTCGGTCAGCTTCCCGGACGGGGCTTCTTGGGCTCGTTTCGAGTTGCCTGAGGATGAGTACTTCTCGGTGATGGCAGTACAAGCCGTGGACCGCGACCGCGCCGTCGCCGCGGTGCGCGCCCTGCGCCGGCTGCACCGGGCGGCACACGAGGCGGCTTGACTCAGGTGAAGCTGTAGCGCAGGAATTGCCTGGCGTCGCGCAGCAGGCTTCGGTCAGTACTCGTTCTTGATCACGAAGTACGAGCCGCGGATGGTCCCGGCCAGCTTCGACTTCTGCCGGGCGAACTTGAACGAGCCGAGTTCCGCGGGGACCTCCATCCCGTCGGAGAGCTTGAATCCGACTGCTCGTTTGCCGGCTTCGTCGAGGGTGTACATGACGTTGATCGACAGGCCGCTCTTGTAGAAGACGTAAGCGATCCGGATGTTTTCGACCTGGAACCCAGTCGCCTCGAGCGGGGACGAAGAGATGACGATGCCGCGTTCCGCGTCGAGGATCCGGTGCACCCAGTCGACGGTCGGCTGGGCGCTGCCCGCCGGCTCGACCGTGAAGACGTGGTCGTACTTGTTCTTGAAGTACCGGGCCTCGTTCGCCCGCAGGCCGGCGAGCGCGTCCGCGACCGGCGACGACTCGAGGCCGGCGGTCGACACGGTGGTGAAGTCCACGGTGTACGGCATGGTGAATTCCTCCCGGTAGGTCTCAGGCTGGTGCGGGCTGAAGGGAAAGGTCGACCACAACCGGCGCGTGGTCCGAAGCTCCCTTGCCCTTCCGCGCCTCACGATCCACATAGGAATCCGTCACCGCCCCGGTGAACGCGCGATTCCCGTACACCAGGTCAATCCGCATACCCCGGTTATTGGGAAAGTTTCCCGCCCGGTAGTCCCAGTAGCTGAACGGGTGGTCGTACTTCAACGCCCGCGGGAACACATCCGCCAGCCCGGCACCCCGCAACCGCGCCAAAGCCGCACGCTCAGGCTCCGTCACATGCGTCGAGTCCGCAAAAGCCGCGATGTCCCAGACATCCTCGTCCGCCGGGGCCACATTGAAGTCGCCCAGCACGGCGAACGGCTCCTCCGTAAGTTCCGCCGAAACGGTCTGCCGCAAGGCTTCCAGCCACTCCAGCTTGTACGCGTAGTGCGGGTTGTCCGGCTCGCGCCCGTTGGGCACGTACACCGACCAAACCCGGACGCCCCCGCAAGTCGCGCCGATCGCGCGGGCCTCGGTGGCCTCGTTGAACTGCGGTTCGCCCGTCAGGCCCCGGGTCACCGAGGACAGTCCCACCCGGGAGAGGATCGCGACGCCGTTCCAGCGGCCCAGGCCGTACGCGGCGGTCTCATAGCCCAGCGAGCGCACGTCCTCGACCGGGAAGGCCTCGGTGGTGTTCTTCAGCTCCTGCAGGCACAGCACGTCGGGGGCCGAGTGCGCCAGCCAGTCGAGCACCCGCGGCAGCCGCGGGGTGATCGAGTTGACGTTCCAGGTCGCGATGCGCATGCCCATCAGGATAGGGGTGCGCGGCCGGTCCTACCCGCCGCGCACCCCGCCGGGCTCAGACTCCGGCCGTGGTCCGGATCCACGAGCGGCTGGACGCGACGCTCGCGTAGTTGTTGGTGCCGCGGGTGTTCGTGCCGCTCTGGTTCTGCACCGTCGAGGCGACGCCGACCTGCGCGCCGTTCGACATCTCAGGCCCGCCCGAGTCGCCCTTCCACGCCGAGCCGTTGACGCCGACGCTCTGGATCGCGCGGCCGCCGTACGCGTCCGTGGAGCGGCCGGTGACCTGGACGTTCGCCACCTTCAGCGCGGACGCCGGCGGTCCGGTCGGGGTGGTGCGGCCCCAGCCGTAGAGCTGGTTGGTGCTGCCGTTGGCCGGGTCCGCGCTGCCGAGCGTGACCGGCGCGGCGCTGGTGGTCTGCGCGAGGTGCAGCAGGGCGATGTCGCCGTTGGGCGACTCCTGCTTCTGGTCGACGGCGATCTTCGTGCCGCCGAACAGGGTGTTGGTGCCGACGCGCACGAACATGCCGCTGCCGTCCTCGTCGAGGCAGTGCACGGCGGTCATCACCCAGCTCGGCGCGATGACCGTGCCGGAGCAGTTGAAGCCCTGGAAGTCGCGGCCGGGGGTGTTGACGTACACCTGCGCGCCCCAGCTGACCGTGGGCGCGGTGCCGCCGCCGACGATGTCCGTCTGGGCGGACGCGGCGGCGCCGCCCGCGAGGGTCAGCGCGACGGCGGCGGCGGTGACTGCGCCGGCGATGCGGATTCTGCTCAAGGCGGGATCCTTTCGGGGACCGGTGGGGACCGGGGGAGACGCCGAGTGCTCTCGGCCGAACGGAAAGTAACCGCGCGCTGACCAGGGCCGGAACCGACGAACGTCGCTTCTGTCCGGAGTACCCGACTTCCGTCGGGTCACCGGAACCGCCGTCAAGGACTCCTTGCCCGCGTCCTACGCCGGTAAGGAGTCCTTGACGGACTTGCCGGCGAGGGGCCTCGCGAAACTGTCGGTGCCGCGCCATAGGACCACCCATGTCCCCACCGCCACCCTCAACGGAGGCACTTCGTGCCACTGCGTAGATTCGAACCGTGGCTGACCCGACCACCTACCGTCCCTCGCCGGGGAGCATCCCGGACGCGCCCGGCGTGTACAAATTCCGCGACGCCGCGAAGCGGGTCATCTACGTCGGCAAGGCGAAGAGCCTGCGCAGCCGGCTGAACTCCTACTTCGCCGACCTCACCGGCCTGCACCCGCGCACCCGGCAGATGGTCACCACCGCCGCCGGCGTCGAGTGGACCGTGGTCAGCACCGAGGTCGAGGCGCTCCAGCTGGAGTACAACTGGATCAAGGAGTTCGACCCGCGGTTCAACGTCCGCTACCGCGACGACAAGAGCTATCCCGTGCTCGCGGTGACGATGAACGAGGAGTACCCGCGGCTGCACGTCTACCGCGGCGCGCGAAAGAAGGGCGTCCGCTACTTCGGCCCGTACGCGCACGCGTGGGCCATCCGCGAGACGCTCGACCTGCTGCTGCGCGTGTTCCCGGCGCGCACCTGCTCGGCCGGGGTGTTCCGGCGGCACGGCCAGATCGGCCGGCCCTGCCTGCTCGGCTACATCGACAAGTGCTCGGCGCCGTGCGTCGGGCGGGTCTCGGCGGACGAGCACCGCGGGATCGTCGAAGACTTCTGCGACTTCCTGGCGGGCCGGACCGACGCGATGGTCCGGCGGCTGGAGCGCGAGATGGCGGCCGCGTCCGAGGAGCTGGAGTTCGAGCGCGCGGCGCGGCTGCGCGACGACCTCGGCGCGCTGCGCCGGGCCATGGAGAAGCAGGCCGTGGTGCTCGGCGACGGCACGGACGCCGACGTGGTCGCCTTCGCCCACGACGAGCTGGAGGCCGCCGTCCAAGTCTTCCACGTCCGCGGCGGGCGGGTGCGCGGGCAGCGCGGCTGGGTGATCGACAAGGCCGAGGAGATGGACGTCCCGGCGCTGGTCGACCACTTCATCACGCAGTTCTACGGCGAAGAGTCCGAGCGGGCGGACTCCGGCGATGTGAACGGCGGGCCGGTGGTGCCGCGCGAGGTGCTGGTGCCGGAGCTGCCCGCGGACGCCGAGGCGCTCGGCGAGTGGCTGTCCGGCCTGCGCGGCTCGCGGGTGAGCCTGCGCGTCGCCCAGCGCGGGGACAAGAAGGCGCTGGCGGAAACCGTGGCGCGCAACGCCGCCGAGGCGTTCACCCAGCACAAGCTGCGCCGCGCCGGCGACCTCACCGCGCGCTCGGCCGCGCTGCAGGAGCTGCAGGACTACCTGGCGCTCGACAGCGCGCCGCTGCGCATCGAGTGCATCGACATCAGCCACATCCAGGGCAGCGACGTGGTCGCGTCGCTGGTGGTGTTCGAGGACGGCCTGGCGCGCAAGTCCGAGTACCGCCGGTTCGCGCTGCGCGAGGCGGCGGACGAGGGCGACGTCGCGTCGATCGCCGAGGTGGTGCGCCGCCGGTTCCACCGCTACCTGAAGGAAAGCGCGGAGGAGGCGGCGGACCGCGACACCGCGGCGGACGAGGGCGCCGAGCCGCCGCGTCCCGGCATCGACCCGGAGACCGGCCGGCCGCGCAAGTTCGCCTACCCGCCGAACCTGCTGGTGGTCGACGGCGCGGGTCCGCAGGCCACCGCGGCCGCCGAAGTACTGTCGGAGCTGGGCATCACCGACATCGCCGTGGTCGGCCTCGCGAAGCGGCTGGAGGAGGTCTGGCTGCCGGCCGACCCGGACCCGGTGATCCTGCCGCGTACGTCCGACGCGCTGTACCTGCTGCAGCGGCTGCGCGACGAGGCGCACCGGTTCGCCATCCGCTACCACCGCGAGAAGCGCGGCAAGCGCATGCAGGCGTCCGAATTGGACAGTGTGCCCGGGCTCGGGCAGGCTCGGCGCACCGCGCTGATCAAGCACTTCGGCTCGGTGAAGAAGCTCAAGCAGGCCAGGGTCGAAGAGATCGAGGCGGTGCCCGGCTTCGGCAGGCGCACCGCGGAGGCCGTGGTGGCGGCACTGGCCGGGGAGACCGGTGCCACCGCCCCGGGAGGGGAACAAGGGCCGTGATCGGAGAAGGAACCATCGTGAGTGCGCAAGAGGACAACCGGGGAACCGGGATGGAGGTCGCCGTCGTCAGCGGCCTGTCGGGGGCAGGGCGTTCGACCGCGGCGAAGTGCCTGGAGGACCTGGGCTGGTTCGTGGTGGACAACCTGCCGCCGGAGCTGATCGCCACCATGGTCGAGCTGGGCGCGCAGGCGCGCGGCGCGATCACCAAGGTGGCCGTGGTGATGGACGTGCGCTCGCGCGCGTTCACCGACGACCTGGCCTCGGTGATCAAGGACCTCGACGCGCGGGGTTACAAGCCGCGCGTGCTGTTCCTGGAGGCGACCGACGCGGTGCTGGTGCGCCGGTTCGAGGCGGTCCGCCGCGGTCACCCGATGCAGGCCGACGGCCGGCTCGCCGACGGCATCACCGCCGAGCGCCGGCTGCTCGCTCCGCTGCGCGAGGAGGCCGACCTGGTGCTCGACACCTCCGCGCTGTCGGTGCACGACCTGCGCGCGAAGATCGAGGACGCGTTCGGCTCCGAGGCGAGCACGCAGACCCGTGTCACGGTGCTCTCGTTCGGCTACAAGTACGGCCTGCCGATGGACTCCGACCTGGTGATGGACGTGCGGTTCCTGCCGAACCCGTTCTGGATCCCGGAGCTGCGCGAGCACACCGGGCTCGACGGCGAGGTGCGCAACTACGTGCTGTCGCAGGAAGGCGCCGAGGAGTTCCTCGACCGCTACCACCAGCTGCTGCGGCTGATCGGCGCGGGCTACAAGCGCGAGGGCAAGCGGTACCTGACCCTGGCGGTGGGCTGCACCGGCGGCAAGCACCGCAGTGTGGCGATCTCCGAAGAGCTCGCCCAGCGACTGTCCAATGAGGACGGAATGGCCGTGAAGGTGGTGCACCGCGACCTTGGCCGCGAGTGAGGTGCGCGCTGTCGCGCTCGGTGGGGGACACGGCCTGCACGCGACGCTGACCGCGTTGCGGCGGGTCACCCGTGAGGTCACGGCCGTGGTGACCGTCGCCGACGACGGCGGGTCCTCCGGCCGGCTGCGCCGCGAGCTCGGCCTGCTGCCGCCGGGCGACCTGCGGCAGGCGTTCGCCGCGTTCGCCGCCGAGGACGGCGGCACGCTGTGGGCCGAGGTGTTCCAGCACCGGTTCGGCGGCGACGGCGCGCTGGCCGGCCACGCGGTGGGCAACCTGCTGCTGGCCGGGCTGTTCGAGGTGCTCGGCGACCCGGTGGCGGCGCTCGACGAGGCGTGCCGGCTGATCGGCGTGTCCGGGCGCGTGCTGCCGATGTCGCCGGAGCCGCTGGAGATCGAGGCGGAGGTGAGCGGCCTCGACAGCGAGGACCCGGCGGCGCTGCGCCTGATCCGCGGCCAGGTCGCGGTCGCGAGCACCCCGGGGCAGGTGCACCGGATCAGCCTGCACCCGGTCGGGCGGCTGCCGCGGCCGCCGAAGGGCTGCCCGGAGGCGATCGAGGCGGTGCTCGGCGCCGACGTGGTGTTCCTCGGCCCCGGCTCGTGGTTCACCAGCGTGCTGCCGCACGTGCTGGTGCCGGACCTCTACGACGCGCTCGTGCGGACCACCGCGACGAAGGTCGTCGTGCTGAACCTTGTCCCCCAGCCGGGGGAAACTGCCGGATTCTCGCCGGAGCGCCACCTCGACGTACTCTTCGAGCACGCCCCGGAGCTGCGGGTCGACGCCGTCATCGCGGACCGCGATTCGGTGCCGGACCCGGCGAGTCTCCGCCGCGCGGCCCGCCGGCTGGGCGGCCGGGCCCACCTGGGGGCGGTGGGCGACCCGGTGGTGGAGGGACGGCATGATCCTGATGCGCTCGCCCGGTGCATGAGAGAGGCTCTCGGTCTCGGTGGGGAGCACCGTGGGTGACGGCGGGCGCGGAGCGGAAGGCAGGAGGGGCAGTACATGGCGATGACCGCCGCGGTGAAGGACGAGCTGAGCCGGCTCGAGATCACCAAGATGGGGCCGCGCCGGGCGGAGGTCGCGTCACTGCTCCGCTTCGCGGGCGGGCTGCACATCGTGGCCGGCCGGGTGGTCGTCGAGGCGGAGCTGGACACGGGCTCGGTGGCGCGGAGGCTGCGCCGGGAGATCCACGAGCTCTACGGGCACCATTCGGACGTGCACGTGATCACCGCGAGCGGCGGGCTGCGCAAGGGGACGCGGTACGTGGTGCGCGTGGTCAAGGACGGTGAGGGACTGGCCCGCCAGACCGGGCTGATCGACCAGCGCGGGCGCCCGGTGCGCGGGCTGCCCGCCGCGGTCGTCTCCGGCGGGGTGGCCGACGCCGAAGCCGCGTGGCGCGGGGCGTTCCTGGCCCACGGCTCGCTGACCGAGCCGGGCCGCTCGTCCTCGCTGGAGGTCACCTGCCCCGGGCCGGAGGCGGCGCTCGCGCTCGTCGGCGCGGCCCGGCGGATGGGCATCCAGGCGAAGTCGCGGGAGGTGCGCGGCGCGGACCGCGTGGTCGTCCGCGACGGCGACGCGATCGGCGCGCTGCTGACCCGCCTCGGCGCGCACACGAGCGTGCTGCAGTGGGAAGAGCGGCGGATGCGCCGCGAGGTGCGCGCGACCGCGAACAGGCTGGCCAACTTCGACGACGCGAACCTGCGCCGCTCGGCCCGCGCGGCCGTCGCGGCGGCGGCCCGCGTGGAGCGCGCGCTGGAGATCCTCGGCGACACGGCCCCGGACCACCTGCTGGCGGCGGGCAAGCTGCGGCTGTCGAACCGGCAGGCGTCGCTGGAGGAGCTGGGCCAGCTGTCCGAGCCGCAGATGACCAAGGACGCCGTGGCCGGCCGGATCCGCCGGCTGCTGGCGATGGCGGACAAGCGCGCCAAGGACCTGAGCATCCCGGACACGGAGTCGGCCGTGACCCCCGAGATGCTCGAGGACGAGGAAGCCTGACGCGGTTTCCGGCAACGCCGCTCCGGCACGCCGCTTGTTAACGCCGCCGCCGATGGCCGGGGAACTCGTAACACCCCGGTAGCGCCCCGGAGCGGTGGGCGAAACGTGCCACCCGGACCGTGGACTCGAGGAGATCAGCCTTCGAGGAAGGGGAAAGGCATGCGCACGAGTGGCACAGGGGAGCGCGCGCAGCTTCAGGTCTCGGCGGAGGTCGGCACCTGGCTGAACCGGCGCAGCGGCCGGGCCGGCGACTGGACGGCCGCGCAGCTGGCCGCCGCCAAGCGCGGCACCAGCGTCTCGGTGGTCATCCCCGCGCGGGACGAGGAGGCGACGGTCGGCGCGATCGTCACCGCCATCCGCGAGGAGCTGATGGAGCGGCACGCGCTGGTGGACGAGATCCTGGTGGTGGACAGCCGTTCCACGGACGCCACCGCGGAGGTCGCCGCGGCCGCCGGCGCGGACGTCGTGGCGCAGGACGCGGTGCTGCCCGAGCTCGGCGGCCTGGCCGGCAAGGGCGAGGCGCTGTGGAAGGGGGTCGCCGCGACCACCGGCGACCTGGTCGTCTTCGTGGACGGCGACCTGTACGACTTCACCACCGACTACGTCACCGGGCTGCTCGGCCCGCTGCTGACCGACCCGGCGGTGGGCTACGTCAAGGGTTTCTACCACCGCCCGCTCACCGGCTCGGCGGGCACTGAGGCCGACGGCGGCGGGCGGGTCACCGAGCTCGTCGCGCGGCCGTTGCTGAACATGTTCTGGCCGGAGCTCTCGGGTTTCGTGCAGCCGCTCGCGGGCGAGTACGCGGGACGGCGCGAGGTGCTGGAGAGCATCCCGTTCGTGGCGAACTACGGCGTCGAGATCGGCCACCTGATCGACCTGCTGGAGGCCCGCGGCCTGGACGCGCTCGCCCAGGTGGACCTCGGGCGCCGGGTGCACCGGCATCAGAGCACCCACGCGCTGGGCCGGATGGCGGGGCAGATCATGCTCACGCTGTTCGACCGCCTGGAGCGCTACGGCCGGCTCGTCACGGCGGTCCCGCCGGCCACGCTGCTGGCCCAGTTCCAGCGCGGCACCTCCGAAGGCGGCGTCGACCGCGAACTGGTGCTGACCGACCTGACCTGCGAGCAGCGGCCGCCGCTGGCGAGCCTGCCGGTGGCGCTGCGGCCGGAGAACCAGCTGCAGGACACCGCGTAAACCCGTTGTGCGCCAGGGGAGCGCGGGCCGATCGTCAGACCGTGTCGGACACCGATGCGGCGATCGGCTCGCGCTGCCCGCGCGCCGGGGACCAGCCGGGCGGGCCGAACACGTAACCGGCGCGTTGACGCCAGCCCGTCGCCGCGCGCAGGTCGCGCAGGATCGAGCCGTACTCGTGGAAGCCGACCTTCAGCAGGTTGAACGTGCCGATGTTCGTGGTGAGGCCGTAGGTCGGGCGTTTGCCCTCGGGCACGAAGCTGCGGAACAGCCGGTCCCAGACGATCAGGATGCCGCCGTAGTTCGCATCGAGGTATTCCGCGTCGCTGCCGTGGTGGACGCGGTGGTGTGACGGGGTGTTGAACACGAACTCGAACCAGCGCGGCAGCTTCCCGACCTTTTCGGTGTGCACGAAGAACTGGTAGACCAGGTCGATCGACAGCCCGGTGAGGATCATCCACGGCGGGATGCCGGCGAGCGCGAGCACCGACCAGAACGGCAGCTGGAAGTAGGGCGTCCACTTCTGCCGCAGGGCGGTGGAGAAGTTGTAGTGCTCGCTGGAGTGGTGCACCTGGTGCCCGGCCCAGAGCAGCCGGACGCGGTGGCTCGCGCGGTGGTAGGCGTAGAAGACGAGTTCCTGGCCGAGCAGCATGAGCACCCAGGTCCACCAGTCGCGCGGGTCGAACCGCACCGGCGCCAGCTCGAAGAGCGCGGCGAAGACGAAGAGCATGACCAGGCGGAACACCGCGTTGACCCCGACCGCGACGGCGCCCATCAGCAGGCTGGTGCGGGTGTCCTCGACGCTGTAGCCGATCACGTTGTCGTCGTGGCCCAGCACGTGCACCGCGACGATCTCGATCGCGACGAACAGCAGGAAGACCGGGATCGCGTACAGCACCGGGTCGCGCAGGTGCGCCAGGAAGTCGGCCACGTCGCCTCTCCTTTTAACTGACCTTTGGGTAACTTACCTACGGGTCAATTAAGGTAGGCTCTGGCCTGTGACAGAGTCAAGGGCCGTCGGCACGAAGGGCGTGCCACGCGGCGAACGCGAGTCGCAGATCCTCGCGGCAGGCACCGAGGAGTTCGGCCGCGCGGGCTACGCGGGTGCGTCGATGGTGGAGATCGCGCGCCGCGTGGGTGTCACGAAACCGTTGCTGTACCAGTACTTCGGCTCGAAGGACGGGCTGTACCTGGCTTGCCTGCGCCGCGCGGGCGACCAGTTGGCCGGCGGCGTCGCGGAGACGATGGCCGCCGGCGGCGAACCGGACCGCATGCCCCTGGCCGTCCTGTCGGCGATCTTCGAGACGTTCGACCAGGACCGCTACGCCTGGAAACTCCTCCGCGACCCGACGGTCCCGTCAACCGGCGAAATCGCCGCCGCGGCCGAGGACTACCGCACCCGCCTGGACGCCTTCGCCCTGATCGGCGCGGGTCAGCTGCTCGGCTCCCGCGGCCTGTCGGACCCTGTGGACACCCAAGTGGTCGCCCACGTCTGGACTGGCGTGGTTGATTCGCTGATCGGCTGGTGGATCGACCGCCCCGCCGAATCGGCGGCCGCGATGACCGATAGGTGCGCGCGGGTGATGGCGAAGCTGTTCGGCTGGTGACGGCTGTCCACTGTGGACTCAGGGACTCGTGAGTGGTTATGACGGTTAGAACCGTCCTGGCCACTCACGAGCCTGTGGTGCGTGGCCGGGACAACCGGCGCCGCTCCGGTTGGCCCGGCCACGGCCGGGGGCCCTCGCTTGAGGGGCGGGGAGGGTGTTCCGTTCAGGAGCGGGGGAGTGGCCTGCCGTCAGCCGCGGCACCTGCTCCGTCGTCGGCGGAGGTGGTGGCGCGTGGGCTCCCCTCGGCGACGGTGAGAGATCTCCCGTCGGCGGTGGCGCCGCTCGTCGCTCTGCTGAGCGAGTCGGTCGGCGAAGCGTCAGCGAGTGGTGTGCGCCCGGGGTGACCGGCGCCGCTCCGGTCACCCCGGGCGCAGTCCGTAGGCCCGGCGAACCGGGCGTAGTGCCGATGTCCCTCGCGCCGTCGCGGCAGTGCGGGCACGTCCGCGGAGCCGGGGCTCGTGGAGCCGGGCGCGGTGCGCCAGGTCAAGCGGATCGCCACGAAAACCTCCTCCAGCACCGGAAAGCGGGGGACACCGGCGTCGGCCGCGAGGTCCGTCAGAGGACTTCGGCCGGTACTCGAGAGATATAGTTAGGAAACTTTCCTATCTATGGGTGAGATCACACCATCTCCGACCGGGCGATGTCAATACCGAACCACGTCCTCACAGTCTGTGGCCGGGATACCCGGAAAAGGACAGAAAGAAGGCCGGGTCCCCACTCAGGAACCCGGCCTGCACCCAACCCCGCGGCGCCCTCACGACGAACCCGCAACGAACCTCGCGATCAACCCCGCAGCGAACCGCGTGACGAACCCGCAGAATGCCCCGCGAGGAACCCCGCGACGAACCTCGTAACGAACCCGCAGTAAACCCGGCAACGAACCAGCGTTGGGCTTCGCAACGAGCCCCGCAGCAACCCGGCGCCGAACCCTCACCCAGCGATATCAGCCCGTGCGATCACCTTGGTGATCTTCGCCCGGACGAGGGATTCCTCCGGCACCGCGTTCCGCCGCCCGTACTCCTCCGCCCGCTCGGCGCCCATGTACCGCTCACCCAGCCGGGTCGCCCACTTCAGCATCTCGTCGAAGTCCTGGGTCAGCCGCGCTTCGGCGGTGAACTGGACGTACGAGTACGGCGGCTGCTGGTCGTCCACGACCAGGGAGATCCGGCCGTCGCGGCGGATGGCCTTGCCTTTGAGGGTGTCGGTGCCCGTGGTGAAGACGATTTCGTCTCCGGAAGGGGTCTCGTCCAGCAGGAACCACACCGGCGTCACGATCGGGGCGCCGTTCGCGCGCACCAGCCCCAGCGCGCCGGTCCGGGTGCCGGAACTCGCGAACTGCCACCATTCGTCCTTGATCATCTCCCGCATGGGGTGGACGTTAGCCCGTCACCCGTGCGGGCGCCCGGGGAGGCCGACTAGCCTGGCCTGCTGTGCGAGACGACGAGATGGGCGCCGCGGGCCTGGCCGACGAGGGGCTGACCCGCCGGTTGAAGGCGCTCGCCTGCACCGCGCCGCTGCACGACCTGGACGCGCGCAAGGCGAAGCTGGACTGGGCCGACGCCACGGTCTACCAGATGGCCGAGATCGCGCTGCACACGATCGACCAGGTCACCATCGCGATGGACTTCGACACCGGCGCGGGCCACGACCAGGTGATCGACCGGCTGCTGCCGTTCATCGCGCAGCAGGCCCGGTCGCGGACGCCGGACGAGCACGTGCGGGTGGCGAAGTGGGTGCTGGACAACCTGATCAACGTCGGCACCACCGACCGCGGCTTCCGGCGCGTCTACGGCTCCATGGGCCCGGGCGGCTACCAGCGGCGCCAGTTCGACTTCAAGCTGCTCGTCGAGCTGGCCGCCCCGGACGGCGAGGTCTACCTGCGCGCCACCGACGAGGCGATCAACGTGCTGGTCGGCGCGCTGGACACCGACGTCGAGTCGGCGCAGATCGCGGCCGAGGTGAAGTTGGAGAACCTGATCAACCGCGGCCGGCTGGCCGACGCGAAGCTCGCCGCCGAGCAGGCGCGCTACCGCACTGTGCAGTACGGGGAGACGTTGCGCGCGAAGCTCGACGCCACCCGGCGCGACGTGCGGGCCGTGGACTGGGAGCGCGAGGTGCCGGACCTGATCGACTCCGCGCTGGGCCACATCGAGTCCCGCTTCCGGGCGGAGAACGCGATCCTCAAGAACATCACCACCGCGCGCGACGAGTCCGAGGACGTCGACCACAAGCGCCGCGCGGCCGAGCTGGTCGACATCGTCGCGGACTGCATCCGGCGGCACACCCGGCTGCAGTCGCGGCTGGCCGACGCGGGCGCGGTGTTCCGCGCCGAGCAGGACCGCCAGCAGTTCTCCGGCCCGCCGCAGCGCGCCACCATCGACCTGTTCGGCCAGCTGCTGGTGCCGACGCTGGGGCTGCCGCTGGCCGACGCCGTCGCGCCCGCCGAGCACTTCTTCCACGCCGTGGCCGGGATCGCCCCGCCGGTGGTGCCTTCGCTGTCGTCGCTCGTTTCGATGCTGCTTCGGCCCGTGCCGGAGCGCGACCAGCTGGTGGGCGAGGTGCCCGAGCCGGAGCTGATGCCCGCCGACGTCACCGACCGCTTCGGCGACGACGTCTGGCGCCTCGCCGACGACCTGCTCGACCTGCCCGAGGTGCCGCGCCGGCTGTCCGGCCTGTTGGAGGACGCGCGCCGGACGAAGCAGCCGGGGCTGCCCGCGCTGGTCGCGCTGCGCGCCCTGCACGCCTACAGTCCCGAGGTCGGCGCCGCGCGCCGCCAGGGGGAACGCCAGGTGCTGCTGGCCGTGGACGACGGGACCCTGCTCGAAGACCCGGACTTCGGCGGCGCGGACCTGCTGCTGTCCACCGCCGGGGTCGAGCGCGCCGACGAGACCGACGAGACCGAGGAGGTCGCCTGAGATGGCCGTGACCCACACGAGCGTCGACGCCGAGGCCGCGGCCCGGCTGGTGGCGTTCGGCATGCGGCCGAAGCAGCTGCCGGCCCGCGACGTCGTCTACGGCGAGCTGGTCCGCCGGTACGCCGAGGACAACGCGTTCAAGGCGCTCACCCACGCGGTCGCGTCCGGCCTCGGGCTGATGGTGCTGGAGGTCAACCAGCAGGCGGGCGCGGTGCTCGCGGCCACCGACGAGTCGATCTTCGAGATCAAGATGGACAGTTACGCGCGGCAGAGCAAGATCCGCGAGCGCCGCGAGACCGAGAAGGTGCTGCACGGGCTGATCCACCTGGCCACCGCGGCCCTGGGCTACCCGCGCCCGGACGACCTGGCCAACGACACGTACATCGGCCGCGTCAGCGTCGAGCTGGTGGACGCGATGGTCCGCGAGGCCGCGCGCATCCTCGACGAGCGCGCGCAGCAGGCCGAGGCCAACAACGACCCGCTGGCCGACGCGCCGGAGCTGGAGCAGGCCTGGCGCGCGTACGCCCGGCGCCCCGCCGCCGCGGCCACCAAGGACGGCCGGATGGCCGCCGACACCACCCGGGGCATGGTCGCGCGCGCCCTGCGGTTCCTCGCCGACCAGGGCTTCCTGGTGCCGGTGAGCGACGAGCAGGGCGGCACCTACCGCACCACCGGCCGTTACCAGATCCAGGTGCGCGAGCTGGCCGCCGACGCGGCGTTCGACGACCTGCTGGCACTCGACGTCGTCGCGGTCGCGGGTGCCGGGGGCACGCTGCGCGCGGCCACCACGGACACGCTGCAGTAAGAGGGGACTTCGATGTACGAGCTTTCGCGGGTCCGCCTGCACTCGGTGGGCCCCGCGGGCGCCCGCTACCAGGACGTGGTGCTGGACTTCAGCGGCGTCGGCGCCACCATCACCGCGCCCAAGCAGGACGCGCTGTTCAGCGCCGGGATCCACGCCGGAGGCCCGGTGCGCCGGCCCTCGCCCGCCAGCGTGCTGTTCCTGGAGAACGGCGGCGGCAAGTCGGTGCTGATCAAGCTGATCTTCTCGGTGATGCTGCCGGGCCGCCGCCAGGTGGTCGGCACCACGAGCACCAAGGTGCTGGAGAAGTTCGTGGCGGCCAAGGACGTCTCGCACGTGGCGCTGGAGTGGCTGCACGTGGAGACCGGCCAGCGGGTGATCACCGGCAAGGTCTCGGAATGGCGCGGGCACGTGACGTCCGCGGACTCGGAGAACCTGGTCGACTCCTGGTACTGCTTCCGCCCGACGCCCGCGCTGGCGCTGGACTCCCTGCCGCTGACGGAGGAGTCGCGGCTGCTCACCATGTCCGGCTTCCACGACCGGATCGCCGCCTCGGCGCTGGCCGAGCCGGAGCTGGAGCTGTTCTGGACGCGCCGGCACCACGAGTGGACCGGCCGGCTCGACGGCCTCGGCCTGGACACCGAGCTGTTCCGCTACCAGCGCGCGATGAACGCCGGTGAGGGAGAGGCGGCGGACGCGTTCCAGTTCTCCACCGACGAGGCCTTCGTCGAGTTCCTGCTGCGCGCGGTGCTCTCGGAGGAGGAGCCGAAGGACCTCGCGCAGGTCGTTTCGACCTACTCGCACAACCTGGCCCAGCGCGGGGACCTGTTGGCGGAGAAGGACTTCGTGTCCGGTGCGCTCGAGCTCCTCGGCCCGCTCGCCGAAGAGGAGGGCGTCGCCGCCGCGTCCCGCCGGATCGCCGCCGTCGCGCGCGCGGACCTGCAGGAGCTGGCCGGGCGGATCCACGCGCGCAACGAGCTGGAGAACGCGCGGCTGGACGGCCTGGACGACCACGTCGAAGAGGTGAAGACGGCGGAGAAGCTCGCGGAGGGCGACCACCGCCGCCTCGCCGCCGGGGTCACCGAGCTGCGCCGCCTGGTCGCGGTGCTGCGCCTCGACGAGGCCCAGTCCGCCCGCAAGCGCGTGGACGCCGAGCTGGCCGAAGCCAAGACCGAGGCCGAGGCCTGGCGCGAGACCGCCACCGTGCTGAACCAGCTGAACGCCGGCCGCAAGGCGAAAGACCTGCGTGAGCTGGTCGGCAACCGCGAGGAGAAGGCCAAGCCCGCGCTCGAAGCCCGCAACGCGGCGGCGTCGGCGCTCGGCCGGGGCCTGCTCGCGCTGGCCCGCGACGCGCAGCGGCAGGCCGACAAGGCCGAGGCGCACGCGGACGCGTTGCGCGCGGAGGCGGAGAAGGCGCAGACCGACCGGGACGAGGCCGCGAACCTGGCCGCCGGGCGTCGCGCCGAAGCCCGTGGGCTGTCCGCCCGGATCGCCGAGCTGCGCGAGGAGATCTCCGGATCCGTCCGAAGTGGACTGCTGAGCGCGGGCACCGACGTCGCCGAGGCCGCCCGCACGGCCCGGGCCGCGGCTGAGAGTGCCGCCGCCGAGTTCGCCCGGCGTGAGCAGGAGCTGGAGCGCGTCGCCGAGGATCTCCAAGCGGCGCAACGAGCCGTGAACGAGGCACACCAGCTGTCCGGGTCCACCCAGGACCGCCAGGTGCGGGCGCTCGAAGACCTCGACCGCGCGCACCGCCGTACCGACGCGCTCGCCGCGGAGCCCCGCCTGGTCGAGCTGCTCGGCGCCGACGACGTGAACCTGGAGAGCGACCTTCCCGTTCTGCTGCAACGGCTTCGCGAGGCGAGCGCGACCGTCGAGCGGGAGCAGACCGAGCTGCGGATGGCCGAGTCCGCCGACGAGCGGGCGCTGTCCGCGCTCGGTTCGGGCGGGCTGCTGCCGCCGCCGCAGGACGTGCAGGCCGCCCTCGACGCGTTGGAGCAGGCCGGGATCACGGCGTGGTCCGGCTGGCGCTATCTGTCCAAACTGGACTCCGTCCGCCGCGACGAGGTGCTGGAACGGCTGCCGCAGCTGGTCGCCGGGGTGCTGCTGAACGACGTCGCGCAGGTGCCGCGGGCCCGCGAGGTGCTGGCGAACAGCCGGCTGCTGCCGAGCGCGGTCATCGCGGTGGGCACGACCGACGCGTTCCAGGCCGCGGACGGGGCACTGTCTTCGGGCGTCGAGTCCTGCGTCGAATTCATTGTCCCGCCGAACCCGGCGATGTACGACGAGGAGGCGGCCGACACCGAGCGCGAGGCCGTGGCGCAGCGCAACACCGAGCGGCAGCGGCGCCTGGAGCGGCTGGCCGAGTCGCTGTCGGCCGACGGCGCGCTGACCTGGAAGCTCACCACCTGGCGTGAGGACTACCCGCCGGGCGCGATCGCGACGCTGGCCGAGCAGGCCCAGACCGCCCGTACCGCAAGGGAAACCGCGCAGACCGCGCTCACTCAGGCGGAGACGGAGTTCGCGCGGCTGAGCGAGAAGGCGGCGACGCTGCGCGAGCGCGTGCCGGCGTTGCGCGTGGCGTTGGCGGAGGCCGAGGACAAGGCGCGACGGCTCGCGGAGCTGTCGACGCGCGCGGTGCGCGTTGCCGAATGGACCGAAGAAGTCGAGCGTGCGGGCGAGATCGCGGAGCGCGCGGAGGTCAACGCCTCCGATGCGGCGGCGAAGGCCGCGCGGCTGCGCGAGCAGGCGGGGGAGGAGCAGCGGACCGCTGACGGCCACCGTCGTACCGCCACCACCGCTCGTGCCGAGCTGGCCGAAGTGCCGGGCGCCGGCGAGCTGGGCGAGGACGTCGAAGCCCCGGCCGAGCCGGTGGACGCGCTGAGGCGGACCTTCGCGTCGGCGTCCGAGGCCTACGCGAAGGTGGAGGTCGGCAGCGACCTGCGCGCCGAGCTGGACCAGGCCGAATCGGCCGAGGCCGCCGCGGGCTCCGCGCTGGAGTCGCTGGACGAGGCCGTGCGCCGTCGTTCGGCGGAGCTGCTGGAGACCCCGGACGGCTCGGACGCCTCGGCTCGTGCGGCGGCGCTGGCCCGGGCGCGGCGCGTCGTCGACTCGGTGGAGGAGGAGCGCACCGAGGCGATCGGGCTGGTCTCCACGCGGCGGGCGGAGCTGGAAGTGCTGCCGTTGCAGTCCGGCGCGGCCCCCGCCGACCGTCCGCGCGACATCGAGCACGGCCTGGAGCTGATCGACGCCGCGTCGCTGGAAGTCTCGGCGGCGGCCCGGAAATGGGAGGAACTGCAGGAGCGGCGTGCGGCGGCGGAGGCGACGCTGGACTCGGCGAAGGCGTCGGCGTCCGGCTTCGCGCTGCTCGCGGAGTCGCTCGCGCACCTGCAACCCGAAGCCGCGGAGGCTGCGTACGACGGCGACGTCGACACGGCGCGCGCGAAGCACACCCAGCTCAACGCCGTACTGGCTGAAGCGCAGCAAGCCGCGGACACCGGCGACAAGCGCGTACGCGAGGCGGCTGACCAGCTGGCCCAGTACGCCACGGAGAAGCGCTTCGAGAAGCTGAGCACACCCGTACGTCAGCAGGTGATCTCGGTGAAGCGCGACCAGCTGCCGGTGCACGCGGGCGAGTGGGCCGAGGCGCTGCGGCCGCGGCTGCGCACGCTGACCGACGACCTCGCCCAGATCGACCGGCACCGCGGCGGCATCATCACGCGCCTGCAGGGCATGGTCGACGGCGCGTTGCGGACGCTGCGCTCGGCCCAGCGCGTCTCGCGGCTGCCGGACGGGCTCGGCGACTGGTCGGGTCAGGAGTTCCTGCGGATCCGGTTCACGGAGCTGGAGGAGAACGTGCTGGCGGAGAAGCTCGGCGAGGTCGTCGACGAGGCCGCGGCCGGCAAGACCGCCGACGGCCGAGACGTCAAGCGAGACGGGCTTTCCCTGGTGCTGCGCGGAGTCCAGGTGTCGGCGCCGAAGGGCTTCCGCGTCGACATGCTGAAGCCGGACTCCGTGCTGCGCACCGAACGCCAGCGTGTTTCCGAGATCCGCGACGTGTTCTCCGGCGGCCAGCAGCTCACCGCGGCGATCATCCTGTACTGCACGCTCGCGGCGCTGCGCGCGAACAACCGCGGCAAGGCGCGCAACCGGCACTCCGGCGTGCTGTTCCTGGACAACCCGATCGGCCGCGCGTCGGCGGGCTATCTGCTGGAGCTGCAGCGCGCAGTCGCGGAGGCACTGGGCGTCCAGCTGATCTACACGACGGGCCTGTTCGACGCCGGCGCGCTCGCGGAATTCCCGCTGATCGTCCGCCTCCGCAACGACGCGGACCTGCGTGCGGGCCGCAAGTACCTCTCGGTCGACTCGACCATCCGGACTTCTCTGGACGACCTCGGCGAGCCCGACGGCGTCGCCCGCCTCTCGGCGACGCGCATGTTCACCCGCGGCGCGGCCGATGCCGAGGAACCTGCGCAGGACGAACAGACGGCGTAGGCGTGGTGTGGCACGGGGTAGCACCACGTGCCACTTCATCCCGTTGAATAGCCCCATGAGCCTCCACCACGAGATCACCCAGCGGGACCTGCGCAGCAGATCCCAGGCGGTCACCCGCGCGCAGTTCGCCCGGGGATCCGAGCACGCGCCCGTGGTAGACCTGGAGAGCTTCCGCGCGGAGTCTGATGCGAGCCTCGACGGTGGGGCGTCCGACCCGTATGAGCGGTGAGACCAGTGAAATTCACGGGTTGCCGGACACGAACATCGGCGATCCCGCGCCGTCGGATCGACCACGCCTGGTGTTTCGTGGTGTGGCGCTCGGTGATCCCGGCGCGGGCGTGGTGGAGCGGATGCCTCGTTGGCTGCGCTGAGTGCAGCCCATGAGGCATTCGCTGCGTGTCGTTGTGTCACTGGGATCTCAGGGACCTCGGGAGTCACATCTGTCACCGGCTCGCGGCCCGCTCCGGCCATGTTCCCCGTGCAGTGGCCGGCTCCCGGCCTCGACCGTTCCAGCAAGCCACGTCAACCCGACCGGATCACGCGACACCAGCTGCCGGACGTACTGTCGATCAGCGCCGTCACCCTCGCCGAGCTTTCCGCCGGCCCGCAGCACGTCGGCTCGCCGGAGTCCTGGCCGCGGGCCGGACGCCGCGGCGACGGGTCGCCGACCTGATGATCGCCAGCACGGCCATCGCGTGGCGGCTTCCGTTGTACACCACCAATCCCCAGGACTTCGCCGGGCTGGAGTCGCTGCTTCACCTGGTTCCCGTCGATCGCCCGGCCTGACGGGGAACAACGGCGGGGAGGCCCGAGTTGATCGCGGCCTGGACAAACTCGGCCCGCTGGGCGTCGCCAGTCCCGTGTTCGGCGCGGCGGACACCGCCGCCGCGGCGGAGAAAGCCGTTGAGCTGGAAGAACTCGGCTTTTCGGAGCTGTGGCTGCCGGGCGGCCCGGGCAACAACCTGCCGCTCGTGCCGGCCGTCGTGCGGGCGACGAAGCGGATCACCGTGGCCAACGGGATCCTGCCGGTCGACCACGTGCCCGCGGCGGAGCTGGCGGAGGTGTACGGCGAGCTGGCCGAGTCGCACCCCGGCCGGTTCGTGCCGGGCATCGGCGGCGCGCACGGCGCCCGTCCGCTGGCCACGCTGAACGCGTACTTCGACGAGATCGACCCGGTGGTCCCGCAAGCCGAGCGCGTCCTTTCGGCGATGGGGCCGAAGATGCTGGAGCTCGCGCGCGACCGTGCGGCGGCGGCCTACCCGAACCTCGTCACGCCCGGCTACATCGCGTCCGCGCGGGAGATCGTCGGCCCGGACACCCAGCTGGTGGTGGGCGTGCCGATCGTCGCGGAGACCGACGCGGACCGCGCCCGCGAAATCGTGCGCGGCGGCTCGCTGCCGTTCCTGTCCAGCGTTCCGGGTTACATCGCGAACTTCCGCCGCATGGGCTTCACCGACGCCGACATCACCGGCCTGTCCGACCACCTCGTCGACACGCTCACGGTGTGGGGCGACCTCGACGCCGTCGCCGCCGGCCTGCGCGCCTACCTCGACGCGGGCGCCGACCAGGTCGTGATCCACGTCGACGGACTGCCGCTGTCCTGGCCCGCGGAGCTGCTTTCGGCGCTGGGCTGATTCAGTCCTTGCGGCCGGTGAACGCGAGCGTCGTGCCCAGGCCGATCATCACCAGCCCGCCGGTCCCGCCGATCAGCTCCAGCCGGCGGGGCGAGCGGGCGAACCACGAGCGGGCCGTGCCGGCCGCCACGGCCCAGACGCTGTCGGTGGCCAGCGCGATCACCGGCAGGCAGATCCCGAGCAGCAGCATCTGCGCCGGCACCGAACCCGCGCCCGCGTCGACGAACTGGGGCAGGATCGCGGCCAGGAACACGATCGACTTGGGATTCGCGAAGCCCACCACGAACCCGTCGCGCAGCACGGCCCAGGTGCGCCCGGGGGCGGCGCGCACGGTGGACGCCATCGCCTCGGTGAGCTTGCGCCGTTTCCGGATCGCCTGCACGCCCAGGTAGACCAGGTACACCGCGCCCGCCAGCTTGATCGCCGTGAACACCGCCGCGGACGTCGTCACGAGCACCCCCAGCCCGAACGCCACCGCGACCACCTGCGTGTACACCCCGGTCGCATTGCCCACCACGGTCAGCAACGCCTCGCGCCGCCCCACGGTCAGCGCGCGGCTGATCGTGAACAGCACACTGGGCCCGGGAACGACAACCATGACGAACGTGAGCGCGGCGAACGCCACGAGGTGCGCGGTGGTGACCATGCGCCCGAGGGTAGAACCCGGCCCGGCGTGCCGACCACGTTTTTTCCGCGGTGGCCCGTCACCGGGTTCTCGTCGCACGCGCTGCGCCGTTCGCCGGTGGCCGGAGCTTTGTTGCTGCGAGGGCGGGAATGCTTGCGGTTGAGTCGTGGCGCTGCCTCTTGCCGTGCCGGGAGTCGCAGCCGCTGAGCCCCAGCGTCCTTGGCCCCGACCTGCCGACCACGCGTTTTTGTCGTACCCCGCTGGTAAGAACTTGTCCTGTGAAGATCACCCCAGACCAGCGCCGGGCCAGGCTCGGCGTGCGGCACCATCTCGCGGCCCCCGCCGCCTCGGCCGAACAGGCGGCCGACGGCGTCGTTGCCTTGCATGCCACCGATCCGGCGTCGGTGTACCTGGCCGTGCGAGCGCGGACGGGCACCGACGCCGTGGCCGGGGTCGAGCGCGCGTTGTACGAAGACCGCACCCTGCTGCGGATCCTCGGCATGCGCCGCACGGTTTTCGTCACCGGGGTGGACACCGCGGCGCTCGTGCAGGCGGGCTGTTCGGCCGAAATCGCTGCCAAGCAACGGAAACTGCTCGAACAGCACCTCGCGAACCAGGGCCACCCGGAGAACCTGCCCGACCCGGGGCCGTGGCTGCGGGAGGTCGAGCAGAGCGTTGAAACCGCGTTGCGCGCCCGCGGTTCCGCCACCGCGCAGCAACTCGTGGAAGACGAGCCGCGCCTGCGTCAGCAGCTGCACATGGCCAAGGGCAAGCCGTACGCGGCGATCGGCAACGTCACCAGCCGTGTGCTCTTCCAGCTCGCGGCCGACGGGCGGATCGTGCGCGGCCGGCCGCGCGGCAGCTGGCTGAGCACCCAGTACCAGTGGGCACCGCTCGACGGGTGGCTGCCCGGTGGGCTCGCCACGTGGCCCGCCGACGAGGCGAGGGCGGAGCTGGCCCGCCGCTGGCTGCGCGCGTTCGGCCCCGCGCCCGTCGCCGACCTGCGCTGGTGGACCGGGTGGACGGCCGGACAGACGAAAAAGGCGCTCGCCGCCGTACAACCCGTGGAGGTCGACCTCGACGGTGAGCCCGGGGTGGTCCTCGCCGACGATCTCGAGCCGGTCGCCGAGCCCGCTCCGTGGGTCGCTCTGCTACCCGCGCTCGATCCCACGGCCATGGGCTGGGCGGCGCGCGATTGGTACGTCGGCGGCCACCGCGAAGCCCTGTTCGACCGCAGCGGAAACATCGGGCCCACCGTGTGGAGCGACGGGCGGGTGGTCGGGGCGTGGGCCCAGCGCGCGTCGGGTGAGGTCGTCACCCGGCTGTTCGAAGACGTTGGCTCGGACAAGGCGGCGGCCGTCGAGCGGGAGGCCGCCGGGCTCACCGAATGGCTGGGGGAGGTGCGCGTGATCCCGCGGTTCCGGACCCCGGCCGAGCGTGACCTGGGCGGGTGAGCCGGGGCACCAATACCGATCAAGCGAGTGGTCCGCCCACGGCCGTGTGACAGATCCGGTTTCGGCGTCGCAAGCGCGTGAGCTGGCTTCTTAATCGATTCTTGACGTGTTCGCGCAGTGGTGGAAGTCTCGTTGGGGCAGTCCGGGCCGCGCGCGCCCGCACGCTAGGGTTGCGCCGAAGTCCGGAGGCATTCCGGGGTCCCGCCCCGGTTCCGGTCCGCCGCCGCCCGCGGCTGCGAACCGCACCGAGACAGCTGAACCGAAGATCCTTGTACTGAGATATTCAGAGGAGTGGCAGCAGTGACCGTTCGCGTAGGTGTCAACGGCTTCGGCCGGATCGGCCGCAACTTCTTCCGCGCCGTGAAGGCGAGCGGTCACGACATCGAAGTTGTCGCCTTCAACGACCTCGGCGACGTCAACACGATGGCGCACCTGCTCAAGTACGACTCCATCCTCGGCCGCTTCCCGGGCGAGGTCAGCGTCAGCGACGAGGGCATCGTCGTGGACGGCAAGACCATCAAGGCACTGGCCGAGCGCGACCCGGCCAACCTGCCCTGGGGCGAGCTGGGCGTGGACGTCGTCGTCGAGTCGACCGGCTTCTTCACCAACGCCGACGCCGCCAAGGCACACATCGCCGGCGGTGCGAAGAAGGTCATCATCTCCGCGCCCGCCAAGGGCGAGGACCTGACCGTGGTGCTGGGCGTCAACGACGAGAAGTACGACGGCTCGCAGAACATCATCTCGAACGCCTCGTGCACCACCAACTGCCTCGGCCCGCTGGCCAAGGTCCTCAACGACGCCTTCGGCATCGAGCAGGGCCTGATGACCACGATCCACGCGTACACGCAGGACCAGAACCTGCAGGACGGGCCGCACAAGGACCTGCGCCGCGCCCGCGCCGCCGCGCTGAACGTGGTGCCCGCCTCGACCGGCGCCGCGAAGGCGATCGGCCTGGTGCTGCCGGAGCTGCTGGGCAAGCTGGACGGCTACGCGCTGCGCGTGCCGGTGCCGACAGGCTCGGCCACCGACCTGACCGTGACGCTGAAGAAGTCCGTGACCGTGGACGAGGTCAACGCCGCCTACAAGGCCGCCGCGGACGGCCCGCTCAAGGGCTACCTGCGCTACAGCATCGACCCGATCGTGTCCTCGGACATCGTCACCGACCCGGCTTCGTGCATCTACGACTCGCCGCTGACCAAGGTGATCGGCAACCAGGTCAAGGTCGTCGGCTGGTACGACAACGAGTGGGGCTACTCCAACCGCCTCGCGGACCTGATCAAGCTCGTCGGCTCGAAGCTGTCCTGAACCCGATGACGGTCAAGACTCTCGACGACCTGCTGGGCGAGGGCGTTCAGGGCCGGCACGTGCTCGTGCGCTCCGACCTGAACGTCCCGCTCGACGGGGACCGCATCACCGACGACGGCCGGGTCCGCGCCGCGCTGCCGACGATCAAGAAGCTCGCCGAGGCGGGCGCGAAGGTCGTCGTCACCGCGCACCTCGGCCGCCCGAAGGGCGAGCCGGACCCGAAGTACACGCTCGCGCCGGTCGCCAAGCGGCTCGCCGAGCTGCTCGGCGCCGAGGTCCCGCTGGCCGGCGACCTCGTCGGCGACTCCGCGAAGGCGCTCACCGCCGGCCTGGCCGACGGCGGCGTCGCCCTGCTGGAGAACGTGCGCTTCGACGCGCGCGAGACCAGCAAGGACGCCGTGGACCGCTCCGAGCTGGCCGCCGAGCTGGCCGCGCTCGTCCCCGGCGGGGCGTTCGTCTCCGACGGGTTCGGCGTGGTGCACCGCAAGCAGGCCTCGGTCTACGAGGTCGCCGCGGTGCTGCCGGCGTATGCGGGCGGGCTCGTGCTCGCCGAGCTGGAAGTGCTGAAGAAGCTCACCGACGACGTCGCGCGGCCGTATGTGGTCGTGCTCGGCGGCGCCAAGGTATCGGACAAGCTGGGCGTGATCGCCAACCTGCTGACCAAGGTCGACCGCCTGCTCGTGGGCGGCGGCATGGCGTACACCTTCCTCAAGGCCCAGGGCCACGAGGTCGGCAACTCGCTGCTGCAGGCGGACCAGCTGGACCAGGTGAAGGGCTTCCTCGCCGAGGCGGAGAAGCGGAACGTCGAGCTGGTGCTGCCGGTCGACGTGCTCGCGGCCACCGGCTTCGCGGCCGACGCCGAGCACGAGGTCGTCCCGGCCACCGGGATCCCGGCCGACCGCGAGGGCCTGGACATCGGCCCGGCCACCCGCAAGCTGTTCGCGAGCAAGCTCGCCGACGCGGCCACGGTGTTCTGGAACGGCCCGATGGGCGTGTTCGAGTTCGAGGCGTTCGCCGGCGGCACCCGTGCCGTCGCCGAGGCGCTCGTGGCCAGCGACGCGTTCACCGTGGTCGGCGGCGGCGACTCGGCGGCCGCGGTGCGTCAGCTGGGCCTGCCCGAGGACGGCTTTTCGCACATCTCCACCGGCGGCGGCGCCTCCCTGGAGTACCTGGAGGGCAAGGAGCTGCCCGGTGTGGTCGCGCTGGAGGTGAAGAACTGATGGCGCGCAAGCCGTTCATCGCCGGCAACTGGAAGATGAACCTGAACCACCTCGAGGCCATCGCGCTGGTGCAGAAGATCGCCTTCGCGCTGCCGGAGAAGTACTACGCGAAGGTGGACGTGACGGTGCTGCCGCCGTTCACCGACATCCGCAGCGTCCAGACGCTCACCGACGGCGACAAGCTGCCGCTGACGTACGGCGCGCAGGACGTTTCGCCGCACGACTCCGGTGCGTACACCGGCGACGTGTCGGCGCCGATGCTGGCGAAGCTGGGCTGCAGCTACGTCACCGTCGGGCACTCGGAGCGGCGCGCGATCCACGGCGAGACCGACGAGCTGGTCAACAAGAAGGTCAAGGCCGCGCTCAAGCACGGCATCACGCCGATCCTGTGCGTGGGCGAGGAGCTCGAGGTCCGCGAGGCGGGCGAGCACCTGGCGCACACCACCTCGCAGCTGGTCGAGGGCCTCAAGGGGCTCAAGGCCGAGCAGGTCCAGTCGGTGGTGATCGCGTACGAGCCGGTGTGGGCCATCGGCACCGGCAAGGTCGCGACCCCGGCCGACGCCGAGGAGTGCTGCAAGGCGCTGCGAGCCACGCTGAACGAGAAGTACGGCGACGAGGTGGCTTCGGCCGTTCGGGTGCTTTACGGCGGTTCGGTGAAGTCCGGCAACGTCAGCGAGCTGGTGGCCGCCGAGAACATCGATGGTGCTCTCGTGGGTGGCGCGAGCCTCGACGGCGACGAGTTCACCAAACTCTGCGCACTCGCAGCCGGTGGGCCGCTGCCCTGATCGGGGCCACTACCGGGTAGCCTGTGTATCCGGTCCGTCACACAGCAGTGGACGAGCCCAGGGGTACGGTGAAGATCCGCGCGAGCGGGTCCTGGCCGTGCCCCTGCGTTCTCCGAGAACTACAGAGGATGACATGAAGCTGTTCCTCCAAATTCTGTTGATCGCCACCAGCGTGCTGCTGGTGGTGGCCGTGCTGCTGCACCGCGGCCGGGGCGGCGGCCTCTCGTCGCTGTTCGGCGGTGGCATGCAGTCCAGCCTGGCCGGGTCCAGCGTGGCCGAGAAGAACCTCGACCGGATCACCCTGCTGCTGGGCGCCATCTGGGTGATCAGCATCATCGGCCTCGGCCTGCTGCTCAAGGTCTGACGGACCGGTAGCCCGCGCAGAGTGAGTGCATCGGCGTGCCTATTGGGGGGCGCGCCGCCGATTCGTAGGTGTGAGGATTCATGGTTGGCGGTAACGCGATTCGCGGCACCCGGGTGGGTGCCGGTCCTTCGGGCGAATCGGAGCGAGGTGAGTCGGCCCCACGTCGTCGCGTGTCCTACTGGTGCGCGAACGGCCACGAGGCCCGTCCGTCCTTCGCGATGGAGGCCGATATCCCGGACGAGTGGGACTGCCCGCGCTGCGGCCTCCCCGGTGGGCAGAACGAGAAGAGCCCGCCGGCCGCGCCCCGCACCGAGCCGTACAAGACGCACCTGGCCTACGTGAAGGAGCGCCGCAGCGATGCTGACGGCGAAGCCATCCTCGCGGAAGCCCTCGAGCGTCTCCGCCAGCGCCGGGAACTGATCTAAGGCGCCAGGCTCCGGAAACCACCGACCGGGTTCTCCACCGCCCGGCCGGTGGTTTTCTCATGCCCGGATGCGCTGGACGCCAACGGCACAGTGGGGCGCATTCGGTGAGGCAGGCGGCCCCCGGTAAGCCCGGGCGCTGCGGTGGGGAGGCCGGATCGGTGGCGGAAAGCCAAGCCCAGTCCCGAAATCGAGTCCCCGAAATACCGAAGGGGCACCGCTGGAGCCGGGTTGCGGTCTCCGTGCGGTGCCCCTTCGGATGGGGGACCGGGGGTGCGTCAGCGTTCCAGGGGGTACCTGGCCCGGACGCGGAACCCGCCGTCTTCGGTGTCGGCCGTTTCGAAGCTGCCGCCGAGGAGGCGGGCGCGCTCGGCGAGGCCGGTGAGGCCGTGGCCTCCTGAGGGGAGGCGCTCGCCGGCGCGGCTGGCGCGCTCGTTGCGGACCTCGATGTTCAACGCGCCGCTCCCGCCTTGGATCCGGATGGTCGCGGTGGCTCCGGGGGCGTGTTTGTGCACGTTGGTCAGGCATTCCTGCACCGTGCGGTACGCCGCGGCCGAGACCTGGCTGGGCACTGTGTCCGGCAGGCGCTCGACGGTCAGGTGAACCGGGACGTCGGCGGTGCGGATCAGGTGGTCCAGCTCGCCGATGCCGGGGCGGGGGCCGTCGTCGCCGGCGCCCGAGCGAAGGACGCTGACCAGGGAGCGCAGCTCCTCCAACGTCCGGGTCGAGAGCTGGCGGATCACCTGCGCCGTCTCCATCGTGCGGGTCTCGTTGCTGGCTTGGGCCTGCAGAGCGCCGGCCTGCATGGCGATCAGGGTGATCTGGTGGGAGACGACGTCGTGCATCTCGCGGGCCAGCCGGGCGCGCTCCTCGGCACGGACGGCGTCGGCGTGGAAGCGGCGTTCGCGGTCGCGGCTCTTGGCCAGCTCGGCGAGCTTGGCCGAGATCTCCGCGCGGGCCCCGATCAGCAGGCCGATCGCGATGGGCATGCCGGCCACCAGCACGCCGTAGATCCCGTCGAGGAAGTGCTCGCGCCAGCTCAGCTGCACGAAGTCGTCGAGCGGCCACTGCACGAACCGGCAGACGAACACCAGCCCGGCGCCCACCCAGGTCTGCCAGTGGATCTGCCGGCGCGTGGCCAGCATGCCGAGGTTGATCATCGACGCCAGCTGCGCCCACCCGGCGAGGAAGCCCGGCACGGCGGCGAGCACGGCGAGGAACGGGAACCGGCGGCGGAACACCACGGCCAGGCAGGCGGCGGCCGAGAGGTAGACCGAATACGGCTGGGCCTTGGGCGGGATGACCAGCCAGACGTCGAGCACGGCCAGCAGCACGGCGGCCGCCTCGACGCCCACCACCGTGACCGTCGGGCGGCGAAGGGCGGCGAAGACTCCGGTCAGGCTCGCCCGCCTGACCCGGTCGGCAGCCCCCGCGCCGGGGCTGCCCATCGAGATGCCTGGAATCGAGAGTCCCTCTGTGCTCATCGCGGCGACCCCATTCGTCTTGTGGACTTGGTGATGAGATGCGCGAGGCACCCGATCGGGACGCGTGGCTGCGAACAAATGTGCGGATGCTAACGAAGAGAGGTGTAACGACGGTAAGTTTCACCCCGTCGCCGGGTCGGGGGTGTCCTGGTCCCCGGCACTACGACGGACAGGGGCGCACGCGTCATTCATGTCACCTTGTGTCGATCACACCACCCTATGTTCACCTTACGGGTGATCCCACATGCTGGTGAGCCGCTCTTCGGCGTAGCCGCCGCTACGCCATTCGGTGCCCCGGGACCGCACGGTTGGCGGTTCACTCGTACGGACGAAATCGACATTCTGGGTGGCATGGCGCTGGGCATCGACATCTATCGGAGCTTCCAGACCGTGACGGATTGGCAGGGGGTCAAGAACCACGGCGTCAGCTACGTCTACGTCAAGCTCTCCGACGGGGGCGGGCGGCCGGTGGGCGGGCCGGGGGACAACGAGGTCAACGGCGCCCGGTCGGTCGGCATCCCGGTCGGGGGCTACCACTTCGTGCAGGCTCATCCCGGGCCGGAGGCCCAGGCCGACGTCTTCCTCGGCGAGGTCCGGCGGCTCGGCGCGACCGGGTGCGTGCCGATGCTCGACCTGGAGGACAACCCGGCGAGCTCGAAGCTGCCGAACATCCCGGACGGGCAGAAGCGCGGTTTCGCCACGGCCTTCTGCAACCACGTCGCGAGCCAGGGCTTCCGGCCCGGCGTGTACCTGAACAACGCGCTGGCGAAGAAGCTGCGGCCCGACACCTGGGGTGTGTCCGGCCTGGTCATCTGGATCGCCCGCTACGGCGCGCGCCCCGACGCCGCGGCCGGGCGCTACGACCTGCATCAGTACTCCAGCACAGGACAGGTGCCCGGGATCAAGGCCCGCGGCGTCGATCTCGACGAGTCGTACACCGACGCCCATCTCACCGGGGGCGTTGATCGACGGAAAGTGACCGAACTGATGGAACGCGTGAAGATCCCGGTCAGCATGAACAGCAGTGCGGTGCGGCTGTACCTGTCCGGCAGCGAGACCTCGGCGATCATCATCCGCCCGCACCTGAACGGCGACGGCTTCGCGGCCCACCCGGTGTGGCTCGGCAACATCTACGCCTGGGGCAGCGACAAGTCCGGCATCGGGCACAACCCGGTGACCGAGCCGGGCTTCGACCCGAAGGTCATGTCCCACCGCCGGTACGAGTTCCCGGGCGCGGTCTGGGCCGACCTCGAGTACAGCTCCGCCGAGGAGTTCGACATCGACATCGTCGGCTGAGCGCCCCTGGACACCCCGAAGCGCCCCAATGTGGCGTTCGGTGCGTGGAATCAGGGCTGGGCGCGCAGCGCCTCCGTTGAGGGTGGTGGTGGGGCAGGGCTGGAGCAACCAACGCCACATGGGGGCGCATCAAGGGCCGGACACGTCGAAGGCCACCTCGGCGAACCCGAGGTGGCCTTCGATGCTGGGGAAACTACGCCGTCGGCGTCTGGTAGACCTTCGTCAGCTTCCCGGCCGCGGTGCGGTCCAGGAGCCAGAGCGTCCGCCGGTAGCCGCGGGCGCCGGAGACCGGCACCTGCGTCTCGTCGGCGCCCGAAAGCGCCAGCGAGACGGCCTCGGCCTTGGCTTCGCCCGCTGTCATCAGCCAGACCTCACGCGCGCGGCGGATCGCCGGCAGCGTGAGCGAGACGCGGGTGGGCGGCGGCTTGGGGCAGTCGCGCACCGCCACCACCGAGTGCCCGCGGTCGTGGACCGCCGGCGAGTCGGGGAACACCGAAGCGGTGTGCCCTTCGCCGCCGAGGCCCAGCATCATGATGTCGAACGCCGGGACGCCGCTGCCGTCGTCGGTCCCGTCGGCACTGGCGTTGGCGGCCAGCACCTGCGCGTACGCCGCGGCGGCCGCGTCCACGTCGTCGCCGAACTCGCCGTCCGATGGCGCCATCGCGTACACGCGCTTCGGGTCGAGCGGCACGTGGTCGAGCAGGGCCTCGCGGGCCTGCTTCTCGTTCCGCTCGTCCGAATCCGCGGGCACGAACCGCTCGTCGCCCCAGTAGAGGTCGAGGCGCGACCAGTCGATGGCGTCCCGGGCGCTGGACTCCCGCAGCTCCCGCAACACCGCGATGCCGGTGCCGCCGCCGGTCAGCCCGACCGACGCCGAGCCCTTGGCCGCCTGGATGTCCACGATCCGCGTGACCAGCCGGGCCGCCGCGGCGGCGGCCAGCAGGTCGGCGTTCGCGTACACGACGACCTCGGTGCGGCTCATGAACCGCTCTTTTCCGCCGTCTTCGCCTTGGCGGGGGTCTTCTTGGCGGTCGCGGTCGCGGTCGCGGTCGCCTTGGCCGGGGCCTTCTTCTCGGCCGGGGCCGGCTTCGCCGTCGCCGTGGTGCCCGAGGCGATCTTGTGCAGGCCGTGCAGGGACGCCTCGTAGACCTCGTCCGGGTCGAGCCGCCGCAGCTCCTCGATCAGGCAGTCCTCGTTGGTGCGCCGCTGGAGCGCGATCCGCCGGGTGGGCTGGCCCGGCTGGGTCAGCGTGCCGACCCGCCCGTCCGGCCGCGTCAGCTCGACCGAGCCCGACCGCCGCTCCAGCGTCACCGAGATGATGCCCTGCGCACTGGAGCTCTTGATCCGCTTCACCGGCACCTTGAGGTACTCGGCGAGCCAGCCCGCGAGCAGCTCGGTGGACGGCGAGTCCGCCTCGCCGGTCACGGTCGCGCCGGTGACCTTCTCGTACGGCGGCAGGTCCAGCGCCGAGACGAGCTGGGCGCGCCAGCGCGTCAGCCGGGTCCACGCCAGGTCGGTGTCACCCTCCACATAGGACTTGGCCCGCGTGGTGAGCGCCCGGATCGGGTTCTTCTCCGCGGCCGAGTCGGTGATGCGCCGCTGCGCGAGGTCGCCCAGCGGGTCCTCCGCCGGCGACTTCGGGCCCGCGCCCGGCCACCAGGTGACGATCGGCGCGTCCGGCAGCAGCAACGGGACCACCGCGCTCTGGCCCTGCGTGGCCAGCGGCCCGTAGAGCCGCAGCACGATGACCTCGCTCGCGCCGGCGTCGCCGCCCACGCGGATCTGGCCGTCGATGCGCGGAGCCGCCGTGCGGGCGCCCTTGGCGACCACGATCACCCGCGACGGGTGCTCCCGGCTCGCGTCGTTGGCCGCCTCGATGGCCTCCTCGAGCTTGGCGTCGTCGTCGGCCACTATCACCAGGGTCAGCACCCGGCCGAGCGCGACCTGGCCGCCCTGCTCGCGGATCTCCACCAGCTTCTTGTTCAGTGCCGAAGTAGTGGTGGATGGCAGGTCGATGATCACGGACGCCTCCAGTTCCGGCCGGTACGCTCCAGCATTTCGTCCGCGCTCTTCGGTCCCCAGGTCCCCGGCGCGTACTGCTCCGGCGAACCCTTTTTGGCCCAGTGGTCCAGGATCGGGTCCAGGATCTCCCAGGACAGCTCGACCTCTTCGTTCACCGGGAACAGCGAAGGCTCGCCCAGCAGCACGTCGAGGATCAGCCGCTCGTACGCCTCGGGGGAGGACTCGGTGAAGGCGTGCCCGTAACCGAAGTCCATGGTGACGTCGCGGACCTCCATCGTGGTCCCCGGCACCTTCGAGCCGAACCGCAGCGTGATGCCCTCGTCCGGCTGCACGCGGATGACCAGCGCGTTCTGCCCCAGCTCCTCGGTCGAGGTCGAGTCGAACGGCAGGTGCGGGGCGCGCTTGTAGACCACCGCGATCTCGGTGACGCGGCGGCCGAGCCGCTTGCCGGTGCGCAGGTAGAACGGCACCCCCGCCCAGCGGCGGTTCTGCACCTCCAGCGTCACCGCGGCGTAGGTCTCGGTCTTGGAGTCCTTGGCGAACCCGGCCTCCTGCAGCAGGCCCGGCACCTTCGTGCCGCCCTGCCAGCCGCCGGCGTACTGCCCGCGCGCGGTGGTTTCCTCGAACGGCTCCAGCGGCTTGGTCGCCGCCAGCACTTTCGCCTTCTCCGCGCGCAGCGCCTTCGGCTCGAACGACAGCGGCTCGTCCATCGCGGTGAAGGCGAGCAGCTGCAGCAGGTGGTTCTGGATGACGTCGCGGGCGGCGCCGATCCCGTCGTAGTACCCCGCGCGGCCGCCGAGGCCGATGTCCTCGGCCATGGTGATCTGCACGTGGTCGATGTAGTTGGCGTTCCAGATCGGCTCGAACAGCTGGTTCGCGAAGCGCAGCGCCAGGATGTTCTGCACCGTCTCCTTGCCGAGGTAGTGGTCGATGCGGAACACCGACTCCTCGGGGAAGACGTCGTTGACGATCGCGTTCAGCTCTTCGGCGCTCTTGAGGTCGTGGCCGAAGGGCTTCTCGATGACGACGCGGCGCCAGGTGTTCTCGTCGGCGTTCGCCAGCCCGGAGCGGGCCAGCTGCTTGGTCACCACCGGGAACGCGCCGGGCGGGATCGACAGGTAGAACGCCGTGTTGCCGCCGGTGCCGCGCTCGATGTCCAGGTCCTTGACGGTCTGGGCGAGGCGGTCGAAGGCGTCGTCGTCGTCGAAGGTGCCCTGCACGAACCGGATGCCCTCGGCGAGCCGGTTCCAGACCGACTCCTTGAACGGCGTCCGCGCGTGCTCCTTCACCGAGTCGTGCACCAGCTCGCCGAAGTCCTGGTGCTCCCAGTCCCGGCGGGCGAACCCGACGAGCGAGAAGCCGGCGGGCAGCAGCCCGCGGTTGGCCAGGTCGTAGATGGCGGGCATCAGCTTCTTGCGGGCCAGGTCGCCGGTGACCCCGAAGATCACCAGGCTGGACGGCCCGGCGATGCGCGGCAGCCGCTTGTCCCGCGGATCGCGCAGCGGGTTCTGCCACTGCTGGGAAACGGTCATGCTCCGACCTCCTGTACGGCGCGGACCAGCTCGGCCAGCCCGGCGGCGCGGTCGGTCAGGTGCAGCCGCAGCACCGGGCGGCCGTGCTCGGCGAGCACCTGGCCGTCGCCCAGCGCCTGCGCGTGCTGCAGCTGGCCGAGGGTGTACGGGCGGTCCGGCACCTCGAGGTCCTCGGCGACCGCGCCGGTGACCTGGAGGAAGTTGCCGTTCTGGTGGCCGCCCTTGTGGTACTGCCCGGTGGAGTGCAGGAACCGCGGGCCCCAGCCGAAGGTGGTCTGCAGGCCGGTGCGCTTGGCGACCTCACCGCGAAGCAGCGCCGTGGACGCGTCGTCGAGGCGGTCGAGGTAGGCCTGCACCGCGATGTAGCCCTTTTCCGGCGCCGAGGCGAAGAACGCCCGCAGCACGTCCGCCAGCTTTCCTTCGGTGACAACGCCTTCGCTGCCGAAGATCTCGACGGAACCGTCCACATTGGACGCGGTCTCGCCGCCCTTCAGCTTCTCCGGGTCGTCCAGCAGAGCGCGCGCGGCCTTCTTGGCGGCCTCGACGTCGGGCTGGTCGAACGGGTTGATCCCGAGCAGCCGCCCGGCGAGCGCGGTCGCGAACTCCCACAGCAGGAACTGCGCGCCGAGCGGGCCGGTGACGGCGATCTTCGCCGCGCCCTCCGCGTCGCCGATGGCGACCGGGGTGGCGTCGGACTTCACGTCGGCGAAGCCGGGCGCCTCCGGGCCCTCGACGGCGACCGGCAGCAGGCCGGTGCCGAGCTTGCCGGTGGACTCGGCGATCAGCTGCTCCGCCCAGTCGGGGAAGCCCTTGATGCCCGAGCCCGTGTCCGCGAGCACGACCTTCTCCGCACCGTCCTCGTGCGCGGCGGCCCAAGCGGCGGCCAGCTTGACCGCCGGGTTGTCCGCCGAGTCGGAGCCGAGGATCCCGGCCACCGCGGCGGCCTGGTCGAGCAGCCGCGCGATGTCCGCGCCGGCCAGGCCCGCGGGCACCAGCCCGAACGCGGTCAGCGCCGAGTAGCGGCCGCCGACGTGCGGGTCGGCCAGGAAGGTCTTGCGGTAGCCCTCCTTCTCGGACAGCTCGGCGAACGGCGAGCCCGGGTCGGTGACGACCACGATCCGCCGCGCCGCGTCGATGCCCGCGTCCGCGAACGCCTTGGCGAAGATCCGCCGGTGGCTGTCGGTCTCCAGCGTGCCGCCGGACTTGGACGACACCACCAGCACCGTGCGCTCGAGGTCGCCCGCGAGCGCGTCGGCCACCTGGCCCGGGTCGGTGGTGTCGAGCACGGTCAGCGCGACGTCGGACGTGCCGGCGATGACCTCCGGCGCGAGCGAGGAGCCGCCCATGCCGGCGAGCACCACCCGGTCGACACCCTCGCTGCGCAGCTCCGTGCGCAGCGCCTCGATCTCGCCGATCAGCGGCCGGGACGACTTGTGCAGCGACGTCCAGGACAACCGGATCGACGCTTCGGACTCGGCATCCGTGCCCCACAGCGTGGCGTCGTTCGCGGCGAGCTTGGTGGCCGCCTGATCGGCGACCAGGCGCTCGACCAGGGGCGCCGCCTTGCCTGCCAGTTCGGCGTCGACGATCTCGACGCCGGTTTCATCCCCTGTCATGGTTATGGATCAGCCCTTCGCCTTGGACAGCTGGCCGGTGACGGATTCGAGCAGCTCCTGCCAGGACTTCTCGAACTTCTCCACGCCCTCGTTCTCGAGGGTGAGGAACACGTCGGTGATGTCGATGCCCACGCCGCTCAGCTTGTCGAACACGGCCTGCGCCTCGGGACCCTTGCCGGTGACCTGGTCGCCGGTGATCTCGGCGTGGTCGGCGGCGGCATCAAGGGTCTTCTCGGGCATCGTGTTCACGGTGTCCTTGACGACCAGCTGGTCCACGTAGCGGGTGTCGGAGTACGCCGGGTCCTTGACGCCGGTGGAGGCCCACAGCGGACGCTGCGCGTGCGCGCCGTCGGCGGCCAGCGCCTTCCAGCGGTCGGTGTCCAGCAGCTTCTCGAAGGCCGCGTACGCGAGCCGGGCGTTGGCGATGGCCGCCTCGCCGAGCAGCGCCTTCGCCTCGTCGGTGCCGATCGCGTTCAGCCGCTTGTCGACCTCACTGTCCACACGGGACACGAAGAACGAGGCGACCGAGTGGATGCCCTTGAGGTCGTGGCCGTTGGCCTTCGCCTGCTCCAGGCCGGCGAAGAACGCCTTGATCACGTTCTCGTAGCGCTCCACCGAGAAGATGAGCGTGACGTTGACGCTGATGCCCTCGGCCAGCACCGCGGTGATGGCCGGCAGTCCCTCCTCGGTGGCCGGGATCTTGATCAGCACGTTCGGCCGGTCGACCGTCTTCCACAGGTCCTTGGCCTCGGCCACGGTCTTCGCGGTGTCCTTGGCCAGGCGCGGGTCCACCTCGATGGACACGCGGCCGTCGACCCCGCCGGTGGCGTTGTAGACGTCGCGGAACAGGTCCGCGGCGTTGCGCACGTCGGTGGTGGTCAGCTCGCGCACGGTCCCGTCGAGGTCCGCGCCGCGGTCGGCCAGCTCCTTCACCTGTGCGTCGTAGGCTTCGCCCTTCGCCAGCGCGTTCGCGAAGATCGTCGGGTTGGTGGTGACGCCGACGACGTGCTTGTCGCGGACGAGCCCGGCGAGGTTGCCCGTGTTCAGCCGCTCGCGCGAAAGGTCGTCCAGCCAGATCGAGACCCCGGCCTCGGACAGCTGCGCGAGCCGATCAGTGGTGCTCATGGTGATCCCTTCAGTTCTTGGTGTTGGCGATCGAGCGGCGGGCGGCGTCGGTGACGGCGTCGGTGGTGAAGCCGAACTCACGGAACAGTGTGGCGGCATCGGCCGACGCACCGAAGTGCTCGATCGAAACGTTCACCCCGGCGTCACCGGTGAAGCGGTGCCAGGACTGGGCGATGCCCGCCTCGACGGACACGCGCGCCTTCACCGACGGCGGGATGACGGAGTCCCGGTAGGACTGGTCCTGTGCGTCGAACCACTCGACGCACGGCATCGACACGACCCGCGCCTTGATGCCGTCGGCCGCGAGGGCCTTCTTCGCCTCGACCGCGAGCTGGACCTCGGAGCCGGTGCCGATCAGCACCACGTCCGGGGTGCCGTCGGAGTCGGCCAGTACGTAGCCGCCCTTTGCCACGCCCTCGGCGCTGGTGCCCTCGAGCACCGGCACGTTCTGGCGGGTGAGCGCGAGGCCCGACGGGTGGTGGACGTCCTCCAGGACGGCCTTCCACGCGTACGCGGTCTCGTTCGCGTCCGCCGGGCGGACGACGTTGAGGCCCGGGATCGCGCGCAGCGCGGACAGCTGCTCGATCGGCTGGTGCGTGGGGCCGTCCTCGCCCAGGCCGATGGAGTCGTGCGTCCACACGTAGGTGACCGGCGCCTTCATCAGCGCGGCGAGCCGCACCGGCGGGCGCATGTAGTCGGAGAAGATCAGGAACGTGGCGCCGTACGGGCGGGTCCCGCCGTGCAGCGCGATGCCGTTCAGGATCGAGCCCATGGCGTGCTCGCGGATGCCGAAGTGCAGCGTCCGGCCGTACGGGCTGGTCTTCCACATGTCCGTGGAAGCCTTCTCCGGGCCGAACGAGTCGGCGCCCTTCATCGTGGTGTTGTTGCTCTCCGCCAGGTCGGCGGAGCCGCCCCACAGCTCGGGCAGCGGCCCGGCCAGCGCGTTGAGCACCTCGCCGGAGGCCTTGCGGGTGGCGACGCCCTTGGCGTCCGGCTCCCACTTCGGCAGGTTGTCGGCGAAGCCCTCGGGCAGCGTGCGGGACGACATCCGGTCGGCCAGCTTCTTGCGCTCCGGGTTGGCGGCGCCCCAGGCCTCGAACTTCTCCTGCCACTCGGCGTGGGCGGCCTTGCCGCGCTCGAGCGCCTTGCGGGTGTGCGTGATGACCGCGTCGTCGACCTGGAAGCTCTGCGCCGGGTCGAAGCCGAGGACCTCCTTGACGGCGGCGACCTCTTCGGCGCCCAGCGCGGCGCCGTGCGCCTTGCCGGTGCCCATCTTCTTCGGGGCCGGGTAGCCGATCACGGTCCGCACCGCGATGAACGACGGGCGTCCGGTCTCGGCCTTCGCGTTCTTGATCGCCTCTTCGAGCGCCACGACGTTCTCGCCGCCCTCGACGAACTGGGTGTGCCAGCCGTACGCCTCGTAGCGGGCGACGGTGTCCTCCGAGAGGGCGATGTTCGTGTCGTCCTCGATGGAGATCTTGTTGTCGTCCCAGAAGACGATCAGGTTGCCCAGCTCCTGGCGGCCGGCGATCGAGGAGGCCTCGGCGGTGACGCCCTCTTCGATGTCGCCGTCGGAGGCGATCGCGTAGATGTAGTGGTCGAAGATGCTCTCGCCGGGGGCGGCGTCCGGGTCCAGCAGGCCGCGCTCGCGGCGGGCGGCCATCGCCATGCCCACGGCGTTCGCCAGGCCCTGGCCGAGCGGGCCGGTGGTGGTCTCGACGCCGTCGGTGTGGCGGTACTCCGGGTGGCCCGGGGTCTTCGAGCCCCAGCGGCGCAGCTGCTTGAGGTCTTCGAGCTCGAGCCCGTAGCCGGCGAGGTACAGCTGGATGTAGAGGGTGAGGCTCGAGTGCCCGGCCGAGAGCACGAAGCGGTCGCGGCCCGGCCAGTTCTGGTCGGCCGGGTCGTGGCGCAGGGTCCGCTGGAAGAGCGTGTAGGCGAGCGGGGCCAGGCTCATCGCGGTGCCGGGGTGCCCGCTGCCGCAGTGCTCGACCGCGTCCGCGGCCAGCACCCGGACGGTGTCGACGGCGCGGGTGTCGGCCTCGGTCCAGTCGGCGGGCACGTTACGCCGGAGCAAAGGGTTGTTCTCGCTGGTAGAAGCGGTTTCGGACACTGAACTCGAACTCCCCGTCGGTGAGGTTGTGGCTAGCTTTCCTTCGTGGTGTAGCCGATGCGCACTGCCAGTAATCTCAATCGATCCCGAAGGGACGATATTCCTGCTGGCGGCTGCGCGCAGGCGCACCACTCGGCCCGTCGCGGCCAGCCTAGTGCTTGGGGTGTTCGCAGGCAGTCGCGACAGACGCGCGTGTGACCTGTGTCCGGGTGAGCGCGGCGTCGCTGGTCATCGGCCGTACGAAGTGGACACCCCGGGAAGCCCGCCTCGCCCGCGCCCGGTGCGGTCAAGGAGGCCTTCACCGCGTTGCCGCCGGGGCAAACCGGAGCAGGGGTGACGGAGCAGACAGGCGGCGGCGTGTCGAGGACCCGCGATCACGCACCGGTTTCCCCGCGTCTAACATCGAGCGCGGGCCTGGTCCGGGAGATTCACCAGTGTCACCGCGGTCTTCCTGGCCGCCGCCCGGCCCCGAACTGACACAGGGAGTGAAATGTCGTTGGTGAACGCTGCGCACGGACGCAGTGAAGACACCAGCGCCGTACACCCGACCGGTGAACGACCGCACGGTGCCCGGCGAAGCGTCCGCCAGGTGGTCGGCGCCTACGTGGCCCTCGCCAAGCCGCGCGTGATCGAGCTGCTCCTCGTCACCACCATCCCGGCGATGTTCCTGGCCGGGCGCCAGATCCCGTCGCCGTGGCTGGTGGTCGCCACGCTCGTCGGCGGCACGATGGCCGCGGGCAGCGCGAACGCGCTCAACTGCGTGATCGACGCCGACATCGACAAGGTGATGAACCGGACCAAGCGGCGCCCGCTGGTCAAGGACTCGGTGCCGCGGCGCAGCGCGCTGATCTTCGGGCTGCTGCTCGGGGTGGCGTCGTTCGCCGTCCTGTACTTCACGGTGAACTTGCTTTCCGCGATCCTCGCGATCGCGACGATCCTGTTCTACATCTTCGTCTACACCCTCGGCCTCAAGCGCCGGACTTCGCAGAACGTGGTCTGGGGCGGGGCGGCCGGCTGCATGCCGGTGGTGATCGGCTGGGCCGCGGTCTCGGGCACGGTGCAGTGGCCGGCGTTCGTGATGTTCGGCGTGATCTTCTTCTGGACCCCGCCGCACACCTGGGCACTGGGCATGAAGTACCGCGACGACTACGAGCGCGCGGGCGTGCCGATGCTGCCGGTGGTCGCCAGCCCGCAGCACGTGGCCCGCCAGATCGTCATCTACTCCTGGGTGATGGTCGCCTGGACGCTGCTGCTGCTGCCGGTGACGAGCTGGCTGTACGCCACCTTCGCGGTGCTGGCCGGCGGCTGGTTCCTGTTCTACGCGCACAGCCTCCAGGCCGCGGTCCGCCGCGGCGAGGAGACCAAGCCGATGTCGCTGTTCCACCGCTCGAACACCTACCTGATGATCGTGTTCGTCGCGCTGGCCGTCGACTCGGCGATCGGGCTGCCGACCCTGGGCCTGCCGTTCTAGACTGTTCCCCGGTATCCGCGGTGCCGTCGAGGTCACTTGGCCTCGGCGGCCTTTTTGTGAACAGGGCACAGTTTTGTGCGTTCCGGGAATCCCGGGGCGCACCGGGTGCGTTGGTCTTCGGAAGGCTCTTCCTTCCCCGACGTGAAAGCAGGCTGCTCTTGTCCGTGTCCCCGGACCGGGAAACAGACGGCACCCTCGTGGACGGCACGCCCGAGCACGCCGCCGAACTGGCGCGCGAGCAGGCGTACGTGACCACTTTGTACGTGAAGCTCGACTCCGAACGGGTCGAGGCGCAGCGCCGGCTCGACGTCACGCTGAAGCAGACCGGCGGCACCCCGCAGGCGCGCACGGAGCGGGACGTCGCGACCACGCTCTACACCGACCGCCTCGCCCAGCTGGGCTCGGTCGAGCAGGGGCTGTGCTTCGGCCGCCTCGACTTCCTCCCCGAGCAGGACGAGGAGACGACCTACATCGGCCGGCTCGGGCTGTTCGACGAGGACGACGAGTACCGGCCGCTGCTGGTCGACTGGCGGGCGCCGGTCGCGCGGCCGTTCTACCTCGCCACCGCCGCTTCGCCGGACGGCGTGCGACGGCGTCGCCACCTGCGGTCGCTGACGCGCAAGGTCACCGGTTTCGACGACGAGGTGCTCGACCTCTCGGCCGCCGACCAGGGCCAGGACCTCGGGCTGGCCGGCGAGGCCGCGCTGCTGGCCGCGCTGGAGCGCCGCCGCACGGGCGAGATGAGCGACATCGTCGCGACCATCCAGGCCGAGCAGGACCGGATCATCCGCGCGCCGCTGGGCGGGGTGATGGTGGTGCAGGGCGGGCCCGGCACCGGCAAGACCGCCGTGGCGCTGCACCGGGCCGCGTACCTGCTCTACACGCACCGCCAGCAGCTGACCACCCGCGGCGTGCTGGTGGTCGGGCCGAACAGCACGTTCCTGCGCTACATCGGCCAGGTGCTGCCGTCGCTGGGTGAGACCGGCGTGCTGCTGGCCACCGTCGGGCAGCTCTACCCGGGCCTGGACGCTGACGGCGTGGAGTCGCGCGAAGCTGCCGAGGTGAAGGGCCGTGCGGTGATGGCGGACGTGCTCGCCAACGCCGTCCGCGACCGCCAGCAGGTGCCCGACCCGGTGCTGGAGATCGAATACGAGCGCGACCTGCTCAAGCTGGACCGCAAGACCTGTGCCGAGGCGCGGACCCGTGCCCGCCGTTCGCGCCGTCCGCACAACCTCGCGCGGCGCCTGTTCGTCTCCGACGTGCTCGACGCGCTGACCCGCCAGGCCGCCCGCAAGCTGGGGGAGGACCTGCTCGACGCGCAGGACGTCCAGGACATCCGCGCCGAGCTGGCGGCGGACAAGTCCGTCGCGGCCGCGGTGGACTCGCTGTGGCCGAAACTCACCCCGGAAGGCCTGCTCGACGACCTGTTCGCCGAGCGCGAACGCCTCCGCTCGGCCGCCGGCAAGCTGCTGTCCGAAGCGGACCGCGCGCACCTGGAGAGCGGCCGCGAGGCGCATTGGACCCCGGCCGACGTGCCGTTGCTGGACGAGCTGGCCGAGCTGCTCGGCGAGGACGACACCGACGAGCGCGCTGAGCGCCGCCGTCGAGACCGCGTGGAGCGCGCGTACGCCGAGGGCGTGCTGGACATCCTGGAGCAGGACGACGAGATCGTCGACGAGGAGCTGCTGCGGGTGTCCGACGTGCTGGACGCGGAGCTGTTCGCCGAACGGCAGCAGGCGCGCAGCGAGCTGACCGCCGCCCAGCGCGCGGCGCAGGACCGGACGTGGACCTTCGGGCACGTGATCGTGGACGAGGCGCAGGAGCTGTCCGCGATGGACTGGCGGCTGCTCATGCGCCGGTCGCCGAACCGGTCGATGACGCTGGTCGGCGACGTCGCGCAGACCGGGGCCGCGGGCGGCGCGCGGACCTGGGACGAGGTGCTCTCGCCCTACGTCGACGATCGCTGGAAGCTGGAGCAGCTGACGGTGAACTACCGCACCCCGGCGGAGATCATGGCCGTCGCCGCGCGGGTGCTGGCCGAGCTGGACGTGGACCTGAAGGCGCCGACCTCGGTGCGGGAGACCGGGTTCCGGCCGTGGTGCGCGCTGTCTGCCGACCTGGCGGCCGATCTGCCCGGTTTCGTCGCGGGTGAGCTGTCCGCTGTGGACGGTGGGACGGTGGCCGTGCTGACGCCGGTGTCCCGGGCCGAGGCGGTGCGCGAGCTGCTGGGTGTCTCGGTCGACGACGAGCGCGTGAGCGTGCTCACCGTGGAGCGGGCGAAGGGCCTGGAGTTCGATTCGGTGCTGCTCATCGCCCCGGACGAGATCACCGGCGGCTCGCCGCGCGGGCTGAACGACCTGTACGTGGCCCTGACGCGGGCGACCCGTCGGCTCGGCGTGGTCCAGACCGGTGACGCTGTTCCGGCGCTGGAGGGTCTTGGCTAGGGTGCCGGTCATGCAGAAAATCGGCAAGATCGCCGCCGTGGCCGCCGTCGTCGCGGCCGGGGCCCTCAGCCTCACCGCCTGCGGCAGCAAGGACACCGCGGCCGGGGCGGGCACTCCCGCGGCCCCCGCGCCCTCCAGCTCCGCCGCGCCGGCCGCCCCCGCCGCCGCGCCGAGCAAGGGCCGCGAGTGCACCGCGGACGACATCAAGACCACCGGGAAGTTCGGCGAGGTGCCGACCATCACCATCCCGGACAGCTGCGACCCGCCGAAGAAGCTGATCACCAAGGACCTGTCCGAGGGCACCGGCCCGGCGGCGGCCAAGGGCCAGAAGCTCCAGATGAACTACACAGTGGTTACCTGGTCGAACAAGCAGAAGCTGGACAGCTCGTTCGACCGCGGTCAGACCTTCCCGCTGACCCTCGGCGCGGGCGACGTCATCCCCGGCTGGGACCAGGGCCTGGAAGGCATCAAACAGGGCGGCCGCCGGCTGCTGATCATCCCGCCGGACCTCGCCTACGGTCAGGGTCGTCCTGGCATCAAGCCTCAGGAAACGCTGGTCTTCGTCACCGATGCGGTCTCGGTCGGCGCTGCCTGAGTTTCAAGCCAGGAAGTCCAGCCGTTCCGGCAGTACCGGGTAGGCGAAGCCGGTCCCAGCCACCCAGCGGGCCACCTCTGAGGCGGCGGAGTCGGTGAGGCGGGCCAGTTCGTTGCCCTGCGAGCCGGCGGCGTGCGGGGTGATCAGCACGTTGTCGCAGGTCCACAGTGGATGGTCGGCGGGCAGGACTTCGGGGTCGGTGACGTCGACGGGCGGTGTTGATCAGGACCGCGCCGGGGCGCATCGAGAAGAGCAGGGCGCGGTTGACGAGGCCGCGGGTGGCCGGGAGCAGCGGGGTGTGCACGCTGACCGCGTCGCTTTGGGTGAACAGCTCGGTCAGCTCCGCCGAAGAGGCGCCCAGTTCGCGCGCCTCCTCCGCGGAGACGTACGGGTCGTGCAGCAGGATGCGCAGGTCGTACGGGCGCAGCAGCTCGATCACGCGGCGGCCGATCAACGACGCGGACAGCACACCCACGGTGCGGCGGTAGTTGCCCAGCCCGGGCAGCTCGGGGAACTCGCCGGACCGGGCCCGCGCCGCCCGGTAGGCGCGGGCCTGATCCAGCACCCGCTTGCCGCACAACAGGATCATGGCGACGGTGTACTCGGCAGGACACCTCGATGCCGCGGTCCCAGCAGGCCTGCGTCACGACACCACGCACGGAGCCGGCGGTGTGCACGACCGCCCGCAGCCGGGGCCGACCGCCCGACCGCGATCGTGGCAGCGAACGACCTGGCCGCGGCCAGGGAAGCCGGACTCACCGTGCCTGCGGACGTCTCGGTGGCCGGCTTCGACGACCTCCCGATCAGCCGCGACGCGATGCCGACGCTGACCACGGTGCGGGTGCCGCTCGACGAGCTGGGCCGTCGGGCCGGTCGGATCGCTGTCGGCCAGGAGTCTGCGGAGCGGGGGGAACTCGTACCGGAACTGATTGCCCGGGACTCCGTGGGCGCACCGGCCCCTCCCCAGCTGCCTGGCGGAAAGCCGCCAAGGACTCCTTGCCCGCGCTCAAGGTAGGCAAGGAGTCCTTGACGGCCCAGCCCAAGTCACGGGACCAGAATCAGTTTCCCGGTCGTCTTCCGTCCCTGCAGGTCCTCGTGGGCCTGGCGCGCCTCGGCCAGCGGGTACCGGCCGCCGATGCGGATGTCGAGTGAGCCGTCGAGCACGGCCTGGAACAGTTCGCCCGCGCGCCAGTCCAGTTCCTCGCGCGTGCGCAGGTAATGCCCCGACGACGGGCGGGTCAGGAAGAGGGAGCCGCCCGAGTTGAGGCGTTGCGGGTCGATCGGGGGGACCGGGCCGCTGGCCGCGCCGAAGAGCGCGAGCAGGCCGCGGATCTTCAGGCTGGCCAGGCTGCCGTCGACGGTGTCCTTGCCGACGCCGTCGTAGACCACGGCGACGCCCTCGCCGCCGGTCAGCTCACGGGTGACCGCGGCGAAGTCCTCGCGGTCGTAGCGGATCACGTGGTCCGCGCCGGCCCCGCGGGCGAGCTGGGCCTTCTCCTCGGTGGACACGGTGCCGATCACGCGGGCGCCGCGGGCCTTCGCCAGCTGCACCAGCAGCAGGCCGACGCCGCCGGCGGCCGCGTGCACCAGCACGTCGTCGCCTTCCTTGACCTCGTACGTCGAGCGCACCAGGTAGTGGGCGGTCATGCCCTGCAGCATGGCCGCCGCGGCGACCTCGTCGGAGACGCCCTCGGGCACCTTCACCGCGCCGTCGGCGGGGACCCGCTTGCGCGCCGCGTAGCTGCCCAGCGAGCCCTGCCAGGCGACGCGGTCACCGGGCGCGAAGTCCGTGACGCCCTCGCCGACCTCGGCCACCGTGCCCGCGCCTTCGAGGCCGAGCACAAAGGGCAGGTCGATCGGGTAGATGCCCTGGCGCTGGTAGGTGTCGATGTAGTTGACCCCCGCCGCGGCCACGTCCACCAGCAGCTCGCCGGCCTCCGGCGCGCCGGTCTCGACGTCGGCGACCTCCAGTACTTCCGGCCCGCCGGTCCGGGTGACCTGCACTGCGGTGGACATGGTGCCTCCTCGTCTCGGTGATCCGTTCCCGGCACAACTATGGCCGAGGCCACGCTTGTTCCGCGTCCCAGGGGGTGAGCGGTTAAGCTCGCCGACGTGGCTGAGGAGACCGAAGAGACGCCGACCGCCCGCCAGCTGGCCGCCGCCCGCGACTTCGTGGCGCGGCACGGGAAACCGTCGCGCGCCGTGGTGGAGAACATCGGCCGGGTCGGCGCCCGCGTGGTGCTGGTCGGCGCCGACGGCGCGCTGGGCGACGTGCTGGTGGCCGGCCCCGGGGCGGGCGCCGCGCTCGTCGAGAAGGTGGACGACCTCGAAGCCGCGGAATGGGACAGCGAGACTGTGAAGCTGGCCAAGATCGGCCCGGCGCACCGGCGCAAGATGGCCGGCCCGAGGGCGCACCGGTGAGCACCGCGATCTTCGCCTCCTGCGCCAAGATGCCCGAGGGCGACGGCGACGACCAGGCCGTGGCCGCCGCGCTCGACGACCTGGGCTTCACCGTTCGCTGGGCGCCGTGGGACGACCGGAGTGTGGACTTCGCCGATGCCGAGGTGGTCGTGCTGCGCGCGACCTGGGACTACCCGGAGCGCCGCACGGAGTTCCTCGACTGGTGCGAGTCCGTGCCGGCCCTGTGCAACCCCGCCGCGGTGGCGCGCTGGAACACCGACAAGTCCTACCTCGTCGAGCTGCTGGACGCGGGCCTGCCCGTGGTGCCGACCACGCTCGTCGAGCCGGGGGAGAAGCCGAGCTGGCCGCGCGCGCCGTTCGTGGTGAAGCCTTCGGTGGGCGCGGGCTCCCGCGGCGTCGCCCGCTTCGGCGCGGACGCCGCCGGCGCCGACGAGCACCTGCGAACCCTGCACGCCGACGGGCGGACCGCGCTGATCCAGCCGTACCAGTCCAGTGTGGACACCCAGGGCGAGATCGCGCTGGCGTACTTTGGCGGGATCTACTCGCACGCCTTCACCAAGGGCGCCATGCTCGGGTCCGCTGTGGACGCGAGCGGCCTGTACCTCGAGGAGCGGATGGCCCCGGCCGTCCCGGCGCCCGAGGTCCGCGCGCTGGCGGAGGACGCCATGGACACCGCGTGCTCACTGCTCGGCATCCTGCGCGCGGAACTGCTCTACGCCCGCGCCGACATCGTCCGCGGCGAGGACGGCCAGCCCCGGCTGCTGGAACTCGAACTGGTCGAGCCGACCCTGGGCTTCCGCCAGGCCGACGCTGGCGCACCGCTGAGGTTCGCTTCCGCGGTGCGGCAGCAATTGGCTTAACGGACCCGTTTCGCCTCGAGGCGCTCGGCCCGGGGCCACCGGACGTCGGTGGCCCAGCCGAGGCGCTCGAACACCCAGATCACCCGGGCGGAGACGTCCACCTGGCCGCGCAGCACGCCGTGCCGCGCGCAGGTCGGGTCGGCGTGGTGGGAGTTGTGCCAGGACTCGCCCATGGACAGGATCGCCAGCGGCCAGAAGTTCGCGGCCTTGTCGCGGCTGGCGAAGGGCCGTTCGCCGATCAGGTGGCACACCGAGTTGACGGACCAGGACACGTGGTGCAGGAACGCGATCCGCACCAGCCCGGCCCAGAAGAACCCCGTCACCACGCCCCACCACGACCAGCTGAGCAGCCCGCCCAGCGCCGCGGGCAGCAGCAGGCTGAGCGTGATCCACAGCGCGAAGAAGCGGTTCACCAGGCGCAGGTCGCGGTCGCCGACGAGGTCGGGCGCGAAGCGGTCCGCGTTGGTCACCTCGCGCTGGAACATCCAGCCCATGTGCGCGTGCCAGAACCCGCGCAGCAGCGCCGAAGGCGAGGTGCCGAACAGCCACGGCGAGTGCGGGTCGCCCTCGCGGTCGGCGAACGCGTGGTGGCGGCGGTGGCTGGCGACCCAGAAGATCACCGAGCCCTGCACGGCCATGCTGCCCGAGATGGCCAGCGCGATCCGCAGCGCGCGCGGCGCCTTGAACGCGCCGTGCGTGAAGTACCGGTGGTAGCCGACGGTCACGCCGAGCGTGCCGAAGGTGTAGAAGACCACGGCGAGCGCCACGTCGACCCAGCTGAGCCCCCAGCCCCACAACAGCGGGACGGCGGCGATCAGCGCCACGAACGGCACCAGCAGGAACGTCTTGAGCACGATCATCTCCGCGGGCCCCCGCCGTCCGGAGATGAGGGGCTTCACGGGGGAGGGGACGGACGTCATGGCGCGGCACCTCGAGGGTCGGCAGGCGGCTGTCGGGCCGGAGCCTAGGCGACCCCGCTGTCCACCGGGCCAAAGGCGCGTTACGCCCATATGGCCGTAACGCTGCGGGTTCAGCTCGTGGCGGCGAGTTCGCGCTCGGCGGGCGGCGCGGGCTGCAGCGAGCCGGCCGGGCCGCGGTCGCGGGTGCCGGTCCACAGCGTCGCCGTGACGACGATGACCAGCGCCGAGCCGAGCACGTGGAACGAGACCATGGCCTCGGGCACGCCAAGCGCGTACTGCACGATGCCGAGCACGCCCTGCGCCAGCGCGACCGCCCACACCCAGGCGTAGCGCTGCCAGACGCCCTTCGGCGCGCCGACCCGCATGAGCTGGAGGCCGAACACGGCCAGCACGATGAGGTAGGCGACCAGGAGGCCGCCGTGGGCCTGGGCGAGGTTCTCGATCGGCGCGTCGAGCCGGTGGGTGTTGGCGTCGCCGCCGTGCGGCCCCGCGCCGGTGACGGTGGTGCCGGCGATCAGCACGGCCCACATCAGCACCGTCAGCACCACGAGGATCTTGCGCCCGGACGACGGCACGAGCGGTCGCGCGGGCTCGTCGCCTTCGTTGAACGCCTTCAGCAGCAGCACCGCGAGCCAGATCAGCGGAGTGGACGCCAGGAAGTGGATGGCGACGGTCCACCATTCCAGCTTCGCCAGCACCGTCATGCCGCCGATCACGGCCTGCAGCACCACGCCGCCGGGCATCGTCCACGCGAGCCGCACCAGCCGGCGCCGCTCGGGGTGGTCGAGCAGGATCCGCCACGCGGTGATCACCGCGAGCGCGGCGATCACGATCACCGCGCCGGTGAGCATCCGGTTCGAGAACTCGATCCACTGGTTCACCGCGTGGATGCCGGGGTGGTTCATCGGGACCAGGCTGCCGGGCACGCACTGCGGCCACGTCGGGCAGCCCAGGCCCGAGCCCGTCACGCGCACCACGGACCCGGTCACGCCGATCCCGCCCATCGCCACCACGGAGGCGACGCCGACGGCCCGCTGGGCCGTCGCGGAGGGGTACGGCAGGCGGGCGATCAGGCTGGGGAAGAACACGGGGGAATCGTACTCGTGAGTGTTCATGCCGGTTCTAACCGGCATGAACACTCACGAGCTTTATCCACAACGCCGCCCCTCATCCACAGATTTCGCTTTTGCCGCCATGGGGCACTTTCGCGGTGCGACAGTCGGTTTGTGCCCCGTCATTCACGATGGTCGGAGTCCGACCGGATCCACGAAGAGCAGCTCGGCAGCTGGCGGTCACTCCTGCGGGACCAGGCAGGAGTCATCTCGTATGCGCAGCTGAAGGCGCACGGCCACGGCGCTCACGATATCTCGGCAAACCTCGCGGCGGGTCGGTGGCAGCGGCTGCTCCCGAGGGTCTACGCGATCTTCACCGGCAAGCCGGACCGTCTCGCCTTGATGAACGCGGCGATTCTGTATGGCGGAGCTCACGCCGTGCTGAGCCACCGGACGGCTGCCGAGGAATGGAAGATGCTGCCCGTCGAAGCCGGGCCGATCGAGATCACCGTGCCCTATCACAATTCCGCGGTCTCGCAGCTGCCGTTGGTCAAGGTGCACCGGTCCCGTGCTCTGGCCCATACCGCGCTCGCCGTTCCGCTGCCGAGAACCCGGAGAACGGCCACGATCGTCGATCTCGCGGTCGCGGCACCCTCCGCGCGGGCCGCGTTGTACCTGGTTGCGGACCTGGTCAGCCGGCAAGCGATCAGCGTGGCGGACATGCTCGACTGCGTGGGTGCACGGGCACCCAGGCGCTACCGAACGGTCATCTCGCAGGCTCTGGAGCTGGTCGGCGGCGGGCTGATGTCGGCTTTGGAAGTCGAATACGCGCAGCGGGTGGAGCTGGCGCACGGCCTGCCGGAGGGGAGCCGTCAGATGCCCTTCACCGTGGACGGCAAGACCTTGTGGGAGGACGTTGCCTACGACGGAGCTGGTGTCGCGTTGACGGTGCGGCTCGACGGCCGGGCCACGCACAGCATCGCGGGAGTGGCGTTCCGCGATCGCCGCCGGGACAACGTCGCGGAGCTCGCGGGCCGATCCCGGCTGGTCTACGGATGGCGGGACGTACACGAGGACCCCTGTGGCGTCGCGCGCGAGGTGGCGAGTGTGCTGACGCGGCTGGGGTGGCGGAGTGGCGAGAAGGCTCGTGAGTGTTTATGCCGGTTAGAACCGGCTGTCATGTTTCAGGACTTCGTGAACAGATGTGTTTCAGGACTTCGTGGACGGTTTGTGGCTGGTCAGTGGTTGGTAGCGTACTGATCGGTCGAGGGTGAGGTGGCGGGCGACGGTGTTGTTGATCATGACGGTGACGCGGTCGCCTTGCCAGTAAACGGTCGCGGTGTGGCCGGCCCAGGCGCGGCCCAGGACGATGGAGCAGCCGGAGAAGGCGATCACGCCGGTGGTGGAGACGGGGCGGGTGGTGACGCCGCTGGGCCGGTGGGCGGCGGTGCTGGGGGCGGTTTTGGGGGTGGCGTCGTAGCGTTGCTGCGGGGTTTCGCCGTCCAGGCTTTGGTGGCGGCGGTGGTTGTAGATCGTCCGGTACTCGTCGAGAAGTTGTTGCATCTCGGGCACCGTGGTGGGCGTGGGCCGGGCGCGGAGCCATTTTTGCAGGGTTTGGTGGGAGCGTTCGTTTTTCCCGCAGGTCTGCGGGTGATAGACCGAGGAGGCGATGGCGGCCACGCCTCGTTCGGCGAGGTGGCGTTCCAGCTCGGCCGTCCTCCCGCGGTGTTTGCCGGAGAAGGCCAGTCCGTTGTCGGACAGCACTTTCACGGGCAGGCCGTAGCCGGCGAAGGCGTGTTGCAGCGCGGTCCAGGTGTCGGCGCCGTTCTCGCTGGCCGCGGCGTAGGAGCCGACGTCGAGGCGGGAGTGGTCGTCGAGGATCTGGATGATGCAGACCTTGGTGCCATCGGCGAGGTAGTGCTCCATGCCGTCGATCTGCCAGCAGCCGTTGGGGTCGGCGTATTCGAACCGGCGCCGGGTCCGGGGCTTCTTGCGGGGTTCCGGGACGATCTGGCCGTGCTCGCACAGGATTCGGTAGACCGCGGACTGCGACGGCAGCGGGGTGACCCCGGTGTCCTCGAGCCGCCAGCGGATGGAGATCGGCCCGTTGTCCAGGCCCTCACCGGCTAGTTCTTTGCGCGCTCGCAGCACCGCCTCGGCCACCCCGGCGCCCAGAGCCCTCGGATGGTGGTGCGGGGCGGTGCTGCGGCGGGTGAACCCGTCCACGCCCTCGGCCCGGAACCGGGCCAGGTACTTGTGGAACACACTCCGGGACACGCCGTGCTCGCGGCAGAACCGCGCAATGTTGACCTTCTCGCCCGCCGCGACCTGCGCGACCGCGGCAACGAACTCAGGATCCATCGAAAACCCTGCTCTGCCCATCGCCGCATGATCACCACACACGCCCTGGTCACCACGCCGACAGGCCGGTCAGTGTCCACGATGTCCTGAAACATCAACTGTCCACGAAGTCCTGAACTGCAACAGCCGGTTAGAACCGGCATAAACACTCACGAGCAGTTAGGTGAGCTTCGTGGTCCGGGCCGCCAAGGCGCCAGCCGCGGCGGCCCACACGACGAGCACGGCCAGTGGCCCGATCGCGAAATGGCCGTCCACCAGTGCGGCGCGCAGGCCTTCCGCGAGGGCGCCCGAGGGCAGCAGCGAGACGACCACGCCCAGCCCGGACGGCAGCGCCGACGGGGCCAGCAGGATGCCGCCCGCGAGCAGCAGCACGAACCAGACGATGTTGGCCAGCGCCAGCACCGCTTCCGCGCGCAGGGCGCCGCCGAGCAGCACGCCGAGCCCGCCGAACGCCAGGGTGCCGACGATCAGCAGCACGATCGCCGCCGCGAGGCCCGCCGCGGACGGAGACCAGCCCAGCAACGCCGCCACCACGCCGATCACCACGGACTGCAGCACCACGACCACCAGCGCGGCCACCACCCGGCCGGCCACGAGCAGCCAGCGGGGCAGCGCGGTGGCCGAAAGCCGCTTCAGCACGCCGTAACGCCGATCGAAGCCGAGCGCGATGGCCTGGCCGGTGAAAGCCGACGACATCACGGCCAGCGCGAAGATCCGCGGCGTGATCCAGTCCACTTTGGACGCCGAGCCGAGCTGGCTCGCGGGCAGCACGTCCAGCAGGCTCAGGCCGATCAGCAGCGCCAGCGGGATGATCAGGGTCAGCAGCAGCTGTTCGCCGTGGCGCAGCGTCAATCCGGCTTCGACGCGCGCGTGCGTGCGCAGCATCTTGCCGAGCGAGCCGCGGCCGGGCGCCGGGGTGAAAGTCCCCGCGGGGAACGGAGTGCTCATGCGGCTGCCTCGCCGGTGCGGGCCGGGGGAGCGGTGGTGGCGCCCGGCGCACGCCCGGCGCGGGCCGATGCCGCGGCGGTGGCGCCCGCCGCGCGGCCGGTGTGGGCTGGGGGAGTGGCGATGGCACTCGCCTCGCGGCCGGTGCGGGCCGATGCCGCGGCGCCGGAGGATCCGTTGCTCAGCGTGGTCATGCCCGCAGCTCCCGTCCGGTCAGCTCGAGGAAAACCTCTTCCAGCGTCCGCCGCCCGACCTGGAGCTGTTCGGGCAGCACGCCCTGTTGCGCGCACCACGCCGTGACGGTCGACACCACCTGCGGGTCGACCGCGCCCTCGACGAGGTACGCGCCCGGCGCGGTCTCGTTGACGCGATAACCCTCCGGCAGCGCGGCGGCGAGCAGGGCGGTGTCCAGCCGGGTCCGGGCGCGGAACCGCAGCTGCGCGGCGTCGCCCGATTCCAGGGTGAGCGCGTGCGGAGAGCCTTCGACGACGATCTTGCCGTGGTCGACGATCACCACCTGGTCGGCCAGCGCCTCCGCCTCCTCCATCAGGTGCGTGGTGAGCAGCACGCTCACGCCGTCGGCGCGCAGCGCGGCCAGCAGCTCCCAGACCAGGCGGCGCGCCTGCGGGTCCATGCCGGCCGTCGGCTCGTCGAGGAAGACCAGCTCGGGGCGGCCGATCAGCGCGCAGGCCAGGGAAAGCCGCTGCTGCTGGCCGCCGGAGAGGCGCTTGAACGGGGTCCGCCGCGCGCCCGCCAAGCCGAGCACGTCGAGCAGCCACGCCGGATCCAGCGGGTTGGCCGCGCACGAGGCGACGAGCGCGAGCATCTCGTCCGCGCGGACCCCGGGATATGCGCCGCCGCCCTGCGGCATGATGCCGACGCGCGGGCGCAAGGCCGCGCTGTCCTTCACCGGGTCGAGGCCGAGGACGCGCACTTTCCCCGCGTCAGGCCTGCGGAAACCCTCGCAGATCTCGACCGTGGTGGTCTTGCCGGCGCCGTTCGGGCCGAGCAGGGCCAGCAGGCAGCCGCGCTCCATGCGCAGGTCGAGACCGTCGACGGCGGTGGTGGAGCCGTAGGTTTTCACCAGGCCGGTGAGCTCGACGGCGGGGTTGTTCACAACGCCTCACGATACGACGTCGGCCAGCGCCTTCGGTTCCGGGGACGTCCTGGACAGCAGGAGCGGGGAGAGCCGGTACACCACGGCGAGCCCGCCGAGGGTCACCAGCGCCGCGGCGCCGTAGGCCCACGGCAGGATGTAGGCGTGCCCGTCGAAGGCGCTTCCGGTGGGGGGCAACAGGAACGGCAGCCCGGCGCTGACCACCGTCGCGGCGGTCCGGAACCGGGAGGTGCCGGCGGCCGCGGCCAGCGGGATCACCGCCCACAGCACGTACCAGGGCTGGAGGCTGATCTGCAGGATCATCGCCGCGCCCAGGCCCACACCGAGGCCGATGATCGGCCGGTAGCGCCATTTGAAGCTGGCCCAGAGGAATTTGAAGGTGACCGCGGCGGTGACCACGTAGCCGAGCACGCCGATGATCGGCACCAGCGCGTTGGTGTGGTTGCCGAGGCCGAGTGCGATGCCGAGCACCCCGGCCAGGTTCGCGAGCTCGGCCGTGGGGGAGATCCAGGACCGCACGAGCCCCGGCGTGGCCAGCGTCGTGCCGACCCAGCCGAAGCCGAGCCCGGTGCCGTAGCAGACCGCGACCAGGACCACGCCGAACAGCAGCGCCATCGGCACGCCCGCCCACACCAGGTCCTTCAGCCGGCCGTGCCAGCGCCGCGCCACCATCACCGCGAAGAACGGCAACGCCAGCAGCGCGGGCACCTTGATCGAGGCGCCGAGGGTGATGATCGTGACGCCGAGCGCGATGAACAGCAGCTCCCCGCACGCCAGCGGCGGCGGGCTGTCGCCCTTGACCCGCACCGGCAGCCGGCGGATGCCGACCTCCAGCCCGGCCACCATCAGGCCGATCGCCAGCGAGTCGTTGTGCGCGCCGGCCACGAAATGGAAGATCAGCAACGGGTTCGCCGCGCCGAGCCACAGCGCGGTGACCGGCTGCACGCCGAACCGGCGCGCCAGCCGCGGCACCGCCCAGACGATCAGCACCACGCCCACCAGCGCCAGCGCGCGCTGCAGCAGCACGCCGACCACGATGTCGTTGCCGCCGACCGGGGCCAGCCAGCCGCCCAGGCGCAGCAGCAGCGGGCCGTACGGCGCCGGGGTGTCGCGCCACATGTTCGACACCCCCGCGGTGAGCGGGTCGGCGATGCCGAGCGCCGGCGCCGGGCCCAGCTGGTACGGGTCCATGCCGCGGTGCACGATCTCGCTCTGCGCCAGGTAGCTGTAGACGTCGCGGGAGAACAGCGGCGGGATCGCCAGCAGCGGCGCGACCCACATGGCGATGGTGCGGGCGAGCTGGCCCCGCGTGGCCAGCCGCGCGCTGGCCGGGCGGGCGAACCGGCCGAGCATCAGCCAGCTGAGCACCAGGATGCCCATGCCGGAGAAGGCGATGGCCAGCGAGACCGACGGGATCCGGGTGAACAGCCGCAGCACCGGGATGTTCTGCACCGGGTTGATCACCGGGGCGGCGCCGGCGCCGAGCGAGCCCAGCGCGAGGAACAGCGAGCCGACCGTGCCGAACCGGCGCACCACGTCCAGCCCGCGGTGTTCGGCCTGGTCGAGCGGCTGCGGCTCGTGCGGGCGGACGGGCGAAGGCGGCGCCACGGTCGTCGCCGTGTCGCCCGCTACGCCCACTTCCGGGTCCCGCTGCGCGGGTTGCTCGCCGACTGCCACGCCAGGAAGGGTATCGAGTCGCCCTGGCGGGTGATGCGGGTCACTGGTGCACGCCCCGCCTTTGCCCGTGGCGGCGAAATAAGACACACTTGTGTTGTGAAAAAGAACGGGACCCCGGACGAGGTGGGCGGCGACGAGCCGCGTGCCGCGTCTGTCGGCGTTCCCGTGCAGGTCAACGCCGTGAACGCGGCCGAGGGCCGGACCCGCCACGAGGTGGCGCGGCTGCTGCTGGAGCAGGGGCCGATGACCGCGGCGGTCGTCGCGGAGCAACTCGGGATCAGCCCGACGGCGGTACGCCGGCACCTGGACGCGCTGGTGGCCGACGGCGAGGCGGAGACCCGGGACGCGTCCCGCCGGGAGCCGCGCGGCCGCGGCCGGCCCGCCAAGCTCTTCCTGCTCACCGAGCCCGGCCGGGCCCGGTTCGGGCACGCCTACGACGACCTCGCCGTGTCGGCCATCCGCTTCCTCGCCGAGCACGCGGGGCCGGACGCCGTGCGCGCCTTCGCCGAGAGCCGGGTCGAGGCCCTCGTCGGGCCGCACAAGCCGGCGATCACCGGATCGGGTGACCCGGTGATCCGCGCCGAGGCCCTGGCGACCGCCCTGACCAGGGAGGGCTACGCTGCGTCGACCCGTCAGGTCGGGGCCGGCGAACAGCTCTGCCAGCACCACTGCCCGGTCGCGCACGTGGCCGCGGAGTTCCCGCAGCTGTGCGAGGCCGAGACCGAGGCGTTCGCCCGGCTGCTCGGCACCCACGTGCAGCGGCTGGCGACGATCGCACGCGGCGACAACGCGTGCACCACACACGTACCCGTCACCGCGACGGGTATCCCGGCCCATCCCGAGCCGGACAGCACCAGGCCTCCGGAGACGGTTGCGGCGACGCCGCCGGCCCAGGGGCGCACAGCACGGATCCCGAATGGAGGGAAACCCGCATGACTGCCGCTGCCGAGCAGCGCACTCCCACCACCGCGCCACTGAGCCAGGAAGAGACCATCGAGTCCCTTGGCAAGTACGCGTTCGGCTGGGCCGACTCCGACGAGGCGGGCGCCAGCGCCCGTCGCGGGCTGAACGAGGACGTCGTCACCGACATCTCCTCGAAGAAGTCCGAGCCGGAGTGGATGCGCGACGCCCGCTTGAAGGCGCTCAAGCTCTTCGAGCTGAAGCCGATGCCCAACTGGGGCGCCGACCTCACCGGGATCGACTTCGACAACATCAAGTACTTCGTGCGCTCCAGCGAGAAGCAGGCCACCAGCTGGGAAGAGCTGCCCGAGGACATCAAGAACACCTACGACAAGCTCGGCATCCCCGAGGCGGAGAAGCAGCGCCTCGTGGCCGGCGTCGCCGCGCAGTACGAGTCCGAGGTCGTCTACCACTCCATCCGCGAGGACCTGGAGTCCCAGGGCGTGCTGTTCCTGGACACCGACACCGCGCTCAAGACGCACCCGGAGCTGTTCGAGGAGTACTTCGGCTCGGTGATCCCGGCCGGGGACAACAAGTTCTCCGCGCTGAACACGGCGGTGTGGTCCGGCGGCTCGTTCATCTACGTGCCCAAGGGCGTCAAGGTGGACATCCCGCTGCAGGCCTACTTCCGGATCAACACCGAGAACATGGGCCAGTTCGAGCGCACCCTGATCATCGTCGACGAAGACGCCTACGTGCACTACGTCGAGGGCTGCACCGCGCCGATCTACCAGTCCGACTCGCTGCACTCCGCGGTCGTCGAGATCATCGTGAAGAAGGGCGGCCGCTGCCGCTACACGACGATCCAGAACTGGTCGAACAACGTCTACAACCTGGTCACCAAGCGCGCCAAGTGCGAAGAGGGCGCGACCATGGAGTGGATCGACGGCAACATCGGCTCCAAGGTCACCATGAAGTACCCGTCGGTCTTCCTGATGGGCGAGCACGCCAAGGGCGAGGTCCTCTCGGTCGCTTTCGCGGGCGAGGGCCAGCACCAGGACGCGGGCGCCAAGATGGAGCACCTCGCGCCGCACACCTCCTCGACCATCGTGTCGAAGTCGGTGGCGCGCGGCGGCGGCCGGACGTCGTACCGCGGCCTGGTCCGCGTCGCCAAGCGGGCGCACCACTCGCGCTCCAGCGTGGTCTGCGACGCCCTGCTGGTGGACACGATCTCGCGCTCGGACACCTACCCGTACGTGGACATCCGCAACGACGAGGTGTCCATGGGCCACGAGGCCACGGTGTCCAAGGTCAGCGAAGAGCAGCTGTTCTACCTGATGTCGCGCGGCCTCGACGAGGCCGAGGCGATGGCGATGATCGTGCGCGGGTTCGTCGAGCCCATCGCGCGTGAGCTGCCGATGGAGTACGCGCTCGAGCTGAACCGCCTGATCGAGCTCCAGATGGAAGGGTCCGTCGGCTAGTCATGTCGGTTACCGAGAACAACGTTTCCGAAGCGCTGCGCGAGGGAGCGGTCGTCCCGGCCGCTTCCCGCGCGGAGCGCTTCACCTCCTACGACGTCGAGGCCTTCGAGGTCCCGGGCGGCCGTGAGGAGAACTGGCGCTTCACGCCGATGAAGCGGCTGCGCGGCCTGCACGACGGCAGCGCGCCCGCCACCGGCGAGATCACGCTGGAGACCGACACCGCCCCCGAGCTGAAGATCGAGACCGTCGGCCGTGAGGACGCGCGCCTGGGCGAGGCCGGCGTGCCGAGCGACCGGATCGCGGCGCAGGCCTACTCGTCGTTCACCAAGGCCACCGTGGTGACGGTGCCCAAGGAGACCAAGGCGTCGAAGCCGTCGGTGCTGCGCATCCACGGCCCGGGCGTCGACCAGGTCGCGTACGGGCACCTCCAGGTCCGCGCCGAGGCGTTCGCCGAAGCCGTGGTCGTGCTCGACCACGTCGGCTCCGGCACGTACGCCGACAACGTCGAGTTCGTCATCGGCGACGGCGCCAAGGTCACCGTGGTCAGCGTCCAGGACTGGGCCGACGACGCGGTGCACGTGTCCGAGCAGCACCTGAAGCTGGGCCGCGACGCCGCGCTGCGGCACACCGTGATCACCCTCGGCGGCGACCTGGTCCGCATCTCGCCGACGGCGACGTTTGCCGACAAGGGCGGCGACGTCGACATGCTCGGCGTCTACTTCGCCGACGGCGGCCAGCACCAGGAGCACCGCCTCTTCGTCGACCACGCGGTGCCGAACTGCAAGTCGCGCGTGGGCTACAAGGGCGCGCTCCAGGGCGACGGCGCGCACTCGGTCTGGATCGGCGACGTGCTGATCCGCGCGGCCGCCGAGGCCACCGACACCTACGAGTTCAACCGCAACCTGGTGCTCACCCCGGGCGCGCGCGCGGACTCCGTGCCGAACCTGGAGATCGAGACCGGCGAGATCGAAGGCGCCGGCCACGCGAGCGCGACGGGAAGGTTCGACGACGAGCAGTTGTTCTACCTCCAGTCGCGCGGGATCGCCGAAGAAGCCGCCCGGCGCTTGGTCGTGCGCGGGTTCTTCCACGAGATCCTGGTGAAGATCGACGTCCCCGAGGTGCGCGAGCGCCTCGAAGCCGCGATCGAGGCCGAGCTCGAAGCCGTTGGCGCCTGACGCCGTCCACCGCAGACTTTTAGGAAACGAAGAATGGCTACCCTGGAAATCAAGGACCTGCACGCCTCGGTCGAGACCGACGAGGGCGCCAAGGAGATCCTCAAGGGCGTGAACCTGACCATCAAGTCGGGCGAGACCCACGCGATCATGGGCCCCAACGGCTCCGGCAAGTCCACCCTGTCGTACGCGATCGCCGGCCACCCGAAGTACCGGGTGACCTCCGGTGAGGTGCTGCTGGACGGCGAGAACGTGCTCGAGATGAGCGTGGACGAGCGCGCCCGCGCCGGCCTGTTCCTCGCCATGCAGTACCCGGTCGAGGTGCCCGGCGTGTCGATGTCCAACTTCCTCCGCACCGCGGTCACCGCGGTCCGTGGCGAGGCCCCCAAGCTGCGCCACTGGGTCAAGGAGGTCAAGGAGGAGATGGGCAAGCTCGAGATCTCGCAGGAGTTCGCCGAGCGCTCGGTCAACGAGGGCTTCTCCGGCGGCGAGAAGAAGCGCCACGAGATCCTCCAGCTGTCGCTGCTCAAGCCGAAGTTCGCCATCCTCGACGAGACCGACTCGGGCCTCGACGTGGACGCGCTGCGCGTCGTCTCCGAGGGCGTCAACCAGTACAAGGCCTCCAGCGAGGTCGGCGTCATGCTGATCACGCACTACACCCGGATCCTGCGGCACATCACGCCGGACTTCGTACACGTCTTCGCCGGCGGCAAGATCGTCGAGTCGGGCGGCAAGGAGCTGGCCGACGAGCTGGAGGAGAACGGCTACGTGAAGTACGTCGGCAAGACCGAAGCCGCCGTCTGACGTTCGTATCACCGAAGTTCCCGACTACACCGAGAGAGGAGTTGGCTCGATGACCACCACGGCTTCGAACAGCCCGACCAACTCTGTTCCCCTTGACGTGGCGGCGCTGCGCGCCGACTTCCCCATCCTGTCCCGCACCGTGCGCGACGGGAAACCCTTGGTGTACCTGGACTCCGGCGCGACCTCACAGCGGCCGACGCAGGTGCTCGACGCCGAGCGGCGGTTCCTCGAGACCTCGAACGCCGCGGTGCACCGCGGGGCCCACCAGCTCGCCGAGGAGGCGACCGACGCGTACGAGTCCGCCCGGGCCCGGATCGCGGAGTTCACCGGGACCTCCCCGGAGGAGCTGGTGTTCACCAAGAACGCCACCGAGGGCATCAACCTGGTGGCGTACGCGATGAGCAACGCGGCCACCGACCCGGAAAGCGCGGCCGCGCGGTTCGCGGTCGGCCCCGGTGACGAGATCGTCATCACCGAGATGGAGCACCACGCGAACCTGGTGCCCTGGCAGCAGTTGTGCCAGCGAACCGGGGCGACGCTGAAGTGGTTCAAGGTGACCCCCGAGGGCCGGCTCGACCTGTCGGACATCGACGAGCTGATCACGCCGCGCACGAAGCTGGTGGCGTTCGCGCACCAGTCCAACGTGCTGGGCACGATCAACCCGGTCGAACTGCTGGTGGCCAAGGCGAAGCAGGTCGGCGCGCTGACCCTGCTCGACGCCTGCCAGTCGGTCCCGCACGGGCTGTACGGCCAGGGCGCGGTCGACCTCGGCGCGCTGGGTGTCGACTTCGCCGTGTGGTCCGGGCACAAGATGCTGGCGCCGTCCGGCATCGGCGTGCTGTACGGCCGCACCGAGCTGCTCGAGGCGATGCCGCCGTTCCTCACCGGCGGCTCGATGATCGAGCTGGTCCGGATGGAGAAGACGACGTTCGCGCCGCCGCCGCAGAAGTTCGAGGCGGGCGTGCCGATGACCTCGCAGGCCATCGGGCTCGGCGCGGCCGTGGACTACCTGTCGGCGATCGGCATGGACCGCATCGCGGCGCACGAGCACCTGCTCACCGAGCGGGCGCTGGCCGGGATCGGCGCCATCGACGGCGTCCGGATCGTCGGGCCGACCGACCTGGCGGACCGAGGCGGCACGGTGTCGTTCGTGATCGACGGCGTGCACCCGCACGACGCCGGCCAGGTGCTCGACAGCCTGGGCATCGCGGTGCGCGTCGGCCACCACTGCGCGTGGCCGCTGCACCGGGCGTGCGGGGTGCCCGCCACCGTGCGGGCGACGTTCTACCTGTACAACACACTGTCCGAAGTGGACGCGCTCGTCGACGGGATTCGCGAGGCGCAGAAGTTCTTCGGAGTGGCCCAGTGAACCTGGAGAGCATGTACCAGGAGATCATCCTGGACCACTACAAGAACCCGCACGGGCGCGGCCTGCGCGATCCGTTCGACGCGGAGTCGTTCCAGGTCAACCCGACCTGCGGGGACGAGGTCACGCTGCGGGTGAAGGTCGACGGCGGCAAGGTCGCCGACATCTCCTACGAGGGCCAGGGCTGCTCGATCAGCCAGGCCTCGACGTCCGTCATGACGGACCTCGTCGTGGGGCACACCGTGGAGGAGGCGTTCACCACCATGGACGCCTTCGTGGAACTGATGCAGGGCAAGGGCAAGGTCGAGCCGGACGAGGACGTGCTGGAGGACGGGATCGCCTTCGCGGGCGTCGCCAAGTACCCGGCCCGCGTCAAGTGCGCACTGCTCGGCTGGATGGCGTTCAAGGACGCCGTCGCCCGCACCACCACAGGAGCTGAGAAGGCATGAGCGAAGACACCCAGACGGTCGCGGAAACGGCTTCGGCCCAGGCCCCCGAGCACCGTGAAGGCCGCACGGCCGCCGACCTGCCGGAGCAGACCGGCTCGGTCCCGGCCGACGTGGCGAAGATCGAGGACATCGAGGAGGCCATGCGCGACGTGGTCGACCCCGAGCTGGGCATCAACGTCGTCGACCTCGGCCTGGTCTACGACATCCACGTGGAGGGCGACAACTCCGTCACGCTGGACATGACGCTGACGTCCGCGGCCTGCCCGCTGACCGACGTGATCGAGGACCAGACCTCGGCGGCGCTCACCTCCGGCGGCCTGGTCAGCGACTTCCGGATCAACTGGGTCTGGATGCCGCCGTGGGGCCCGGAGAAGATCACCGACGACGGCCGCGAGCAGCTGCGCGCGCTCGGCTTCACCGTCTGAGCCACGCTTTTCCCAGGGCCACCCCGTGCTTCGGTGCGGGGTGGCCTTTTTTGCGCGCGGTGGTTGTATAACGACCTATACGGCGGCGCGTGACCCGGCTCGGCCGGGAAGTGAGACGTCGATCCTATTGCCCGATGCGGCATTTCATGGCTTTCAGGGCTGGAGCCGGCTTATTTTGGCGCTCTGACCTGCGGCGGGCTGCCACGGTGAAGACGACTGTTCGACCTTCCCGTTGTGTACAAGGGAATTTCGTGCCTCCCGGGGCCGCTCGATAACTTCGCAGCCATGGAACGGAGCTTTCACACAGCCGAAGAACTCATCACCGCCTTGCGGGCCGGTGCGGTGACCTCGGTGGAACTGACCGAAGAGGCGATCGACCGGATCGAGCGCGAGGACAAGGTGGTCAACGCGATCTGCCTGCCGGACTTCGACCGGGCGCGGGCCGCCGCGCGGGAGGCCGACCAGGCCCGCGCGCGAGGGGAGGACCGGCCGCTGCTCGGGGTTCCGGTGACGGTCAAGGAGTCGTACAACATCGCCGGGCTGCCCACGGCCTGGGGCATGCCGCCGCACCGGGATTTCATGCCGGACGAGGACGCGGTGCAGGTTTCGCGGCTCAAGGCCGCGGGCGCGGTGGTGCTCGGCAAGACCAACGTTCCGTTGGGACTGCAGGACATCCAGAGTTTCAACGAGCTCTACGGCACCACCACCAATCCGTGGGATCCCGCGCGCACGTCGGGCGGATCCTCCGGCGGGTCGACGGCGGCGCTGGCGTCCGGGTTCGGCGCGCTGTCCATCGGCTCCGACATCGCGGGCTCGCTGCGCACCCCCGCGCATTTCTGCGGCATCTACGCACACAAGCCGACGCTCGGGCTGGCGGCCAGCCGCGGCATGGTTCCGCCGGGTGAGCAGGCTTTGCCGGTTGATCTCGACCTCGCCGTCGTCGGCCCGATGGCGCGCTCGGCCCGCGACCTCACGCTGCTGCTCGACGTCATGGCCGGACCGGACCCGCTGACGGGCGGCCTCGCGTACGACCTGAAGCTGCCGCCCGCGCGCCACGAGCGGCTGTCCGAATTCCGGGTCTTGGTCATCGAGGAGCATCCGCTCATGCCGACCGGAGCAGCCGTACGGGCGGGGGTGAACCGGGTGGCGGACGCGCTGGCCGACGGCGGCGCTCGCGTCGAGCGGCAAAGTTCGTTGCTGCCCGATCTGGCCGATGCCGCGAGGCTCTACATGCAGCTGCTGATTTCCGGCTCTGTTGCGCGCTTTCCCATCGAAACGCTCGAGCAGCTGCGGGCCCGCGTCGCCGGATTCAGCGCGGACGACCAGAGCCTGGAGACCACGCGGCTGCGCGCCATGGTGTCCAGCCACCGCGATTGGATGGAGGCGAACAACCGCCGCGAACTCCACCGTCACGGCTGGCGGCAGCTGTTCGCCGAGTTCGACGCCGTGGTGTGCCCGATCACGCCGACGCCCGCGTTCCCGCACGACCACAACCCCGATCCGCTGGCCCGGCACCTCGACATCGACGGCGTCGGGTACCCGTACTTCGACCAGCTCATCTGGGCCGGCCTGGCCACCATGCCCGGCCTGCCCGCCACCGCCGTCCCCACCGGCCGGTCCACCGACGGCCTGCCGGTCGGGGTGCAGCTCATCGGCCCGATGTTCGAGGACCGCACCCCGCTGCGGCTGGCCGAACTGCTGGAGGAGAAGATCGGCGGTTTCCAGGCGCCGAAGTAGGTCTCAGTCCGATGTGGACCGGAGGGTGTCCGCGACCGGGCGCCGGGCGACGGCCATCCGCCGGTCAGCTCATCAGCGCTGCCGGTCGTGGCGGTGCTGGGCGGCGACGACGTCGATCGTGTGCTGCCGGATCCAGCCCAGGAACTGTTCCAGCGACTTGGTGAGGCCCTGGCCGAGCGACGTGAGCTCGTAACTGACCCGCGGCGGCGTGGTGTGCTCGACCGTGCGCTCGACCAGGCCGTCCCGCACCAGGGTGCGCAGCGTTTGCGACAGCATCTTCTCGCTGATCCCACCGATGGTCGCGTGCAATTCGGAAAAGCGCTGTGGCTCCTCGCCCAGCGCCGCCAGGATCAACATGCCCCAGCGTCCGGTGATGTGGTCGAGGACCTCGCGCGCCGGGCACTCGCTGTTGAACGCGTCACTCAAGCCCTGCCAGGCATTACGCCCGGCCTGCGAACCTACCTCCACATTCGGAGCTTACCCGAAGGTAGGTACTTACGGCGAGTAAGCTCCACGAATACGCTCCAGCCATGGTCACAGTGGTGTTCGGAGCCCGCGGCAATGTCGGTCGCCATGTCGCGGCGGGGTTGAGTTCGGCGGGGGAGAAGATGCGGCTGACGAGCCGGGAGCCGCTCCCCGCGGGCTTCCCGCCGGGAGCGGAAGTCGTCACGGCCGATCTGGAGAAACCCGAAACCCTGCCCGCCGCCCTCGACGGCGCGCAGCGCGTTTTCCTTTACGCCAAGCCGGAAGGCATCGACGGTTTCGTGACGGCGGCCGAATCCGCCGGCGTCCGGCACGTGGTGCTGCTGTCGTCCGGCGCGGTCCTGCACCCGGACGCCGCGCGCAACCCGATCGCCCAGGCCCACCTCGCGGTCGAGTCCGCCCTGGAGAATTCGAGCCTGGCCTGGACCTTCATCCGGCCGGGCATGTTCGCCACCAACACCCTGTGGTGGTGGCGGAATCCGATCCGCGACGAGGGCGTCGTCCGGCTGCCCTACCCGGACTCGCAGACCGCGCCCATTCACGAAAAGGACCTGGCGGCGCTCGCGGTGACCGCGTTGACCCAGCCAGGCCACGACGGCCAGGCCTATCCCGTGTGGGGGCCCGAGGCGCTGTCCCTCCGGGAGCAAGTACGGCACATCGCTGCGGCCGTCGGACGCGAGATCCCCCTCGAGACGATCTCGGTCGAGCAGGCCCGCGTTGAGCTCGGCAAGACCATGCCGCCCATCGGGGTCGACGCGATTTTGGCCGCCTGGCAGGCCGGAACCACCGCGCCGCCACGGGTGTCGACCGTCGTCGCGGACGTCACCGGCCGTCCGGCGCACACGTTCGCGCAGTGGGCCGAAGACCACGCGGACGACTTCCGCTGAGGGTTCAGCCGAGTTCCTGGGGGTGCAGCACGATGCGCCCGTGGGCCTTGCGGTCGGCCAGAGCGTGGTAGGCGTCGCGCACGGCGGTGAGCGGATACGTTGCGGCGATAGGGATGTACAGGTCACCGGCGGCGGCGAGGGCGGCCAGTTCGGCCAGCGCCGGGAGACCGCCGGCGTCAGTCGTTCCGAGAGCTTTGACGCCTTTCTCTTTCGCAGCGCGGTAATCGACGACGGTGTTGATGCGGTCGGCCGGAACGCCGAGCTTGATGGCGAGGTCGAGATAGCCGCCGCCGACGGTGTCGATGAAGGCGTCGACTCGATCGGCCGTGGCGCGGATCCGTTCCAGTTCGCCGTCGCCGTACCGGACCGGCTCGATGCCGTGGTGCCGGAGCAGGTCGGCATGCGCGTCGCTGGTCAGGCCGATCACCGTTGCCCCGGCGCGAAGCGCGAGCTGCGCGGCGGTGAACCCGACACCGCCCGACGCGCCCGAGATCACGACGGTCTCGCCCGGCCGCGGTTCAACCGCCCGGATGGCGCCGAGGCCCGCCATCGGTGTGGTGTGGAGCGAACCCGCGACGTCCCAGGGGAGGGCCGGCGGCTTGCGCACCAGCTGGGCCGCGGGGATGGCGACGAACTGGGCGTGGGCGGCCCAGCTCTGCAGCCGCCCCAGCACAGCGTCGCCGACGGTGAAGCCAAGCGCGCCGACCGCCACGACTTCACCGGCGAGATCGCGGCCCGGCGTGTACGAACTGCCGTGCAGCGCCGATAGCGCCCCGGGGTTGAGCGCCCCGGCTTCGACTCGGACGACCACCTCGCCCGGGCCGGCCACGGGCTCGGGGACGTCCGCGAGGTAAATCCCGTCGATGCCCGAAAAACGGTCATAACGCACGGCTTTCATCAGGGCTCTCCCGGTCTGTGAGCGGACGCACTTACGAAACGCTACTGTGTCGTATCGAAAGTACCCCGGTTCGATCCGACCGGCAAGCCGGGGCTTTCCGCCGAAGCGGTCCGCCCGCACCTCCCGACGCCATAAGGTGTCCGGCATGTACGTGACGCCGCCGACCCCGAACCAACCCCGCCCGGCTGCCGGACCGCCTTGGTGGCTCGTCATCGGGCCCGGGCTCGCCGCGCTGATCGGCCTGTTCCTGCTCACCGTCATCTACCGCTTCGACGGCCATTCGCTGCTGCAGCGCGAACTGCACCTGTCGACCCAATCGCTGTTGCTGAGCGGTTTCGTCGGCTACCTCGTCGCGGCCGTGCTGGCCCTCCCGGCCGGTCTGCTGCTCGGCGGGCGCTTCCCGACGTCGGTGACCGTGCCCGCGCTCGGCCTGATGCTCATCGGCGCGCTGCTGGTCGCGTTCACCCCCAACGTCGCCCTGCTCCTGATCGGGCGAGTGCTCGACGGATTCGGCACGGGTGCGGCCGTCGGCGCGACCGCCGCACTGACCCGGCGGCTCCGCAGCGGTCGCGGTGCCACGGCCGGGGTGACGGCGGGCCTCGGCGTCCTGGCCTTGGTGATCGCGCCGTTCCTCGGCGCGCTGATCTCGGACAGCACCAGCTTCCGCCTGATGTACCTGATCGGCGCGGTGTTCGTGTTCCTCGCGCTCATCGTCGCCGCGGTTCTCGGCATCGTCGCGATGGTGTCGGCGAAGCCAAAGGTCCAGCCGATGCCGTACGGCATGCCGTACCCGCCGCAGGGTCCGCCGTACGCCTGACGCCTTCTCCGTGATGGCGTCCGGTAGGAAGGACCGCATGGCTGGACGTCTGGCGGGCAAGGTCGTGGTGGTGACCGGGGGCTCTTCCGGGATCGGCAGGGCGATCGCGGAGCGGGTCGTGGCCGAGGGGGCCGCGGTGGTGATCGGGGCGCGCCGGGAGGGCACCGGCGAGGCCGTGGCGGCAGGGCTCCGCGCGGGCGGGGCGAAGGCGGTCTTCGTGCCGACGGATGTCACCGTCGAGGCTGACGTGGCGGCGCTGGTCGCCGCGGCCGTCACGGAGTTCGGCCGGCTGGACGGCGCGGTCAACAACGCGGGCACGGTCACCGCGTCCGGGCCCGTGGACGGGATCGGCGCGGCGGACTGGGCCGCCGACCTGGACAGCAACCTGACCTCGGTGTTCTACGGCCTGAAGCATCAGGTTCCGGCGATCCGGGCGGCCGGCGGCGGGGCGATCGTCAACAATGCCTCGATCGCCGCCAGCATCGGCATCCCGGGGATGTCGGCGTATGTGGCGGCGAAACACGGCGTCCTCGGGCTGACCCGGTCGGTCGCGCTGGAGTGCGCCGGCGACGGGGTGCGGGTCAACGCCTTGGTCACCGGAAACGTGGACACCCCGCTGTACCGGGGCCTGCTCGGCGCCGGGCCCGACGACGACCTCGGCGCCGCGCCGAACCCGACCAAACGCGCCGCCGATCCCGGCGAGGTCGCCGCCTTCGCCGCGTTCCTGCTGAGCGACGAAGCGAGGTTCATCACCGGCGCGGCCCTGCCGATCGACGGCGGCGCCACCGCGCAGTGACGTCCGCCGGACTCGTTGTGCACCACCATCCGACGCCGAACTCCTGCACCGTCCACTCCGGACGCTTGTGCGTCGGGTGGCACTGGCAGTCCTAGGAAAACCGGTCGACTGGCTGTGGCCAGGCCGTTCTTCCAGGCTGGAGCCATGACCGAATCTGGAACCGTCCTCATCACCGGCCCGACCCGCAATCTGGGCCGCCACGCCGTGCTGGCCATGGCCGGCCGTCCGGAGGGGCAGCGGCCGGACCTGCTGCTCGTCGGCCGGGCCGGGCGAGATCTGACCGCGGTCGCGGGCGAGGCCCATGCGCTCGGCGCCCGCGTCCGCGAGATCGGCTGCGACCTGTCCAGCCTGGCCGACGTCCGGGCGGCCGCGGCCACCGTGCGCGGTCTGCTCGCCGACGGCGCCGTCCGTCCGCTGCGCGCGCTGGTCGCGAACGCCGGCACCATGTCGGCCGATACCCAGCACGCCTCGGCCGACGGCTACGAGCTGACCTTCGCCGTCAACTACCTCGCCCACGCCGAGCTGATCGCCGGTCTGCTCGGCTCGTTCACCGCCCCGGCGCGGGTCGTGCTGATCGGCTCGAACACCTACCACGCCAACTTCTGGCGCAAGCTGCTGCACGTGCCCGCGGCCGAGTGGGCCGACCCCGTCGAGCTGGCCCGCCCGGGGAGTGGCGGCCCCGGCGTCGCCTATTCCAACGCGAAGCTGGCGATCCTCTACTACGCCCACGAGTTGCAGCGCCGAGCCGGCGCGGGCGTCAACGTCTCGGTGTTCGAACCGGGCTGGATGCCCGGCACCGCGCTGGGCCGCGGCGCCCCCGCGGCGTTCCAGGCGGTGGGCCGCGCGCTGGGCCGCCTTCCCGGCGTCTCGACGCCCCAGCGTTCAGGGCCGCTGTTGGCCGCGATGGCTCTCGACGACCAGTGGGCAGATCTGCGTGACGGTGCGTTCGTGCTCAAGACCAAGCTGACGGAGGTGCAGCCGATCGCCCACGACCGTGACCGCGAGCGCCGCCTGTGGGAGGCGACCGCTGAGCTGTTGGAACGTGCGGGCGCGTCACGTTAGCGCGCACCGGCCGTGGCGCTGTTCGCCTGCGGGCCGGCAAAGCACCGGAACACGTTCTCCCGGCGGGATACTTGGGCCGCCGTTGGTCAGGATCTGCCGCTGCGGGAGGCATCGCCAGGAGTCAGTGCCCCCGGCCGAGTGCTGCGCCGCCAGCCGGCGCGCGTGTGCGCGGATGCGGTCGCGGTCCTCGGGGAAGACGCTGTCCCATTCCTCGTTCAAGTCGAACCACCTCGGTCGCTGATGTGCGGGCGGCCTTTTAGACTCTGGCCATGGACCCGACACCAGCGGCACGTCTCCATGTCGGCTGTGCGATGTGGACGCACAAGGCGTGGAACGGGCGGTTCCTGCCGCAGGTGTTGCCGGCCAAGGAACGGCTGCGGGCCTACGCCGGTTGGTGCAACGCGGTCGAGGGCAACACGACGTTCTACGCGACGCCGGCCCGGGACACCGTCGAGACTTGGGCGCAGCAGACGGATCCCGGTTTCCGGTTCGTGGTCAAGCTGCCCAAAGTTGTCACGCATGAGCGGCGGTTCGTCGGGGTCGAGGCCGAGATGCGGGCGTTCCTGGACGCGATCGAGCCGCTCGGTGAACGGGCGGTGCTGTGGTGCCAGCTGCCTGCCTCGTTCGGGCCGTCGGAAGTTGATGCGCTCGGCCGGTTTCTGCGCCGGCTTCCGGCCGGGCGGCGGCGCGCGGTGGAGGTGCGTCATCCCGGGTTCTTCACCGAAGCCGGGGCGACGTCGTTGCTGGAAGGGGCGCTCGTCTCCGCGGACGCCGAGTGGGTGCCGTTCGACACCGAGGTTTTCTTCCAGTGCCCGCCGGTCAGCGAGGCCGAACAGGAGGCCTGGGCCAAAAAACCGCGGCTGCCACGGCGGACGCGGGCGCTGACCGACCGGCCGATCGTCCGCTACCTGGGCCGGGATTCGGTCGAGGAGACGGTCGAGGGGTGGCGGCCGTGGACCGCGGTGGTCGCCGGGTGGCTGCGCGAGGGGCGGTCGCCGACGGTTTTCCTGCACACCCCCGACAACAACGACGCGCCGGCGCTCGCCCGCCGCTTCCACGACGACGTGCGGGCGCTGGTGCCGGGCCTTGACGCGCTGCCTGAACCGGAGCCGGTCGAGCCTGCGACGCTGTTCTGAGCGACGCGGTGAGGAAGACCCGCGGCCCAACGGTCACTGAGTCGACTGGGCCAGCGCGACGATGATCCCGGCCGGCCCGCGCAGGTAAACGAGCCGGTAGCTGTTCTCGTACTGCACCAAATCGCCGACGAGTTCGGCGCCGTGCGGCCGCAGACGCTCCAGCACGTCGTCGATGTCTTCGACCGCGAACATGATCCGGTGCGCGCCCAGGGTGTTCGGCGGCGCGCTCGGGTCGACGTCCCGGCTGGACGGGGTGACGTACTTGGTCAGCTCGAGCCGTCCGTGGCCGTCCGGGGTGCGCATCATCGCGATGTCCGAGCGGACTCCTTCGAGCCCGACCAGGCGGTCCACGGTGCCGCCCTCGACGGTCGCCTCGCCTTCCAGCTCCAGGCCGAGCGCGGCGAAAAACGCCTTGGCGGCCTCGAGATCGTCGACGACGATGGCGATGTTGTCCAGCCGCTGGATCGCCCCGTGGGCTCGCTTGCCGGTGCCGGTCATGATGATTCCTTTCAGGACAGACGCGCGGTCTGACGGTCTTTCTGACGCTGCATGAGTTCCTCGATGGCGGTGGGCAGCGTGGTCTCGAAGTCGATCAGCTTGACCCAGGTCGGCTTCACCACGACGCGGACCATGCCGTCGTACAACGATTTCACGCCTTCCTCCCACTCGGCCCGCTGCTCGGGCGTCATCTCGTACGTGCCGTTCCACTGGAGGTACTCGTCCGGGATGCCGTCGACGACGTCCAGCTCGGCCCGGCCGCGGATGAGCAGTACCTTCGGCGGGTGCGACTCGGTGTCGATCGTCAGCGCGACCGCGGGATTCCGCCGCAGTGCCGGGATCTTCCGCGCGTTCGTCGCGGTGCACATGACGATTTCCGTGCCGTTCCAGACAATGCCGATCGGGATCGACCGCGGCGTGCCGTCCAGCGCGACGAAGGCCAGCCGGGCCAAGTCGCGGGCCAGCAGTTCCTGGCTGAGCGGGCGGTTCAGCACCTCGTCGATGGCGGGCTGGTCCATGGTTCTCCTCAGTTGTAGTAACGACGGGCGCTGGACCCGACGCGGGAGATATCGGTGCCGTACACGTGCAAGCTGATGGCGGTCTCGGCGCCGACGTTGCGGATGCGGTGGATGTCGCCGGGCGGCGCGAACCCGCTGACCGCGCCGGGCGGATTGCCCCGTGTGTCAACGGGATTCAGCGCGTCGTCGAACAGCTCCTCGTGCTCGTTTCCCGCCAGCACGCCGACGACGCACCAGGTGATGTGGTCGTGGATCCGGGTGGTCTGCCCGGGCCGCCAGACCAGGCCGAGGATGGAGAACGTCCCGTCGGGCTCGGTGTGCAGCAGGTGGCCGGCGACCCGGTCGGCCTGGCCGAGCCGCTGCTCGGGCGTCAGGATCTCCGGGCCGGGCAGGTGCGCGCGGAGCTGATCGGCGACCAGCTCCGCGGTGTCCGTCCAATCGGTACGCACGTCGATCGCCCGGCGCACCGCCGTGACGAGGTCGGTGAGCGTCGCCAGTGAACGGGTCATGGCCGCATCCTCCTTCGCCGGGCGGGCTGGTCGTGATCAGCCTCCCGCGCGTCGACCCATTCGTCCAATGACAATAGTTGGGCTGACTCATGCGTATCATCGATGCATGCTGGATATCCTGCGGTTACGGGTGCTCGCGGCGATCGCCGCCCAGGGCTCGGTCACCAAGGCCGCCAAGCAGCTGAACTACTCCCAGCCCGCCGTCAGCCATCATCTGGCCCGGCTGGAGGCCGAGACCGGGGCGCGGCTCGTCCAGCGGGTCGGCCGGGGGATCCGGCTCACCCCGGAGGGGGAGCAGCTGGCCCGCCGCGCCACCGAGATCGTCGGCCGGGTCGACGCGGCCGCCGCGGAGCTGTCCGCGATGGTGGACCTGCGCACCGGCCGCGTCCGGTTGGCCGGCTTCCAGTCGGCGCTCGCCGCGCTGGTGCCGCACGCCACGGGCACCCTGCGCCGCGACCACCCCGGCATCGAACTGCACCTGATCGAGGCCCACCCGCGCGTGGCGCTCGACCTGCTGCGCGCCGGGGATGTCGACGTCGCGGTCGTCTTCAGCTACGACGAGACGACCCCGGACGACGTCCGCGCCACGCACCTGTTCGACGACCCGATGTACCTGCTCAGCCTCGAACCCGGCCAGACACTGGCCGGAAACCGTGACGCCGCCTGGATCGCGGGCTGCGAGAACTGCCGTCGCGAATTCCTCGAGGCCTGCGAACAGGCCGGCTTCGTCCCGCCCATCGCGTACACCAGCGACGACATCATCGTCCAGCAGGCGCTGGTCGCCGCGGGCATGGGCGTGACCACCATGCCCGGCCTGGCCCTGCGCACCCACCGTGCGCCCGGCATCGAGGCCAGCGTCCTGCGCGACTTCCGGCGGCACGTCTACCTGGCCACTTACGGCGATCCGCCGGACCCGCCCGCGACCGCGGCTTTCGTCAGCGCATTGCGTGACGCCGTCCGCCAAGTCCGGCCCGGTGAGCCGGCCCCACCGGGGTAGGGGGCCGGCTCACCGGGTCAGAACGGCCAGTCCGCGGTCCGCCCGGCTTCCAGGAGCGGGATCATCCGAAACGTCGCGTCGGTCAGCCCGCCGAACTCGTGCCGGTGCGCGGAGCCGGTCGCCATCGCCGCGGCCTGGTAGCCCTGCAGGTTGAACCCGTAGATCGGGACGTGCTTCGGCACCAGGTCACCCACCTGCGGCCCGCGCGGGCCGCCGACGGTCTGCATGTCCGAGATGATGAACACGCGGTCGTGCCCGGCGTAGCTGCGCCGCAGCGCACCCCCGATGTCGGTGCCGTGCCCGACCTCGCCGATCCGCTCCAGGAACCGCTCGACCTCGCGGATCACCGCGGCGCCCTTCCGGACGCGGTGCCGGAACGTGCCGTTCGCGAACCCGACGACGTCGACCCGCTCGCCCTTCGCCCCGAGCGCGACGCCGAACACCGCGGCGGCCTTGGCCGGGGTGACCTTCGAGCGCGCCGAGTGCCCGAGACCGGTCATCGACGCCGAGGTGTCGATGAGGATCAGGGACCGGCCCGGCAGCGACGGCAGGTTCCGCAGCGAATGCCCGAGCGCGGTGTCGAGCGCGTGGCCCCACCGCAACGAGGGCGCGGTCTCGTACGCGGACAGGAACCGGAACGGGAACTGCCGCGAGCTCGCGACCTGGTCCGGGTCCGCCAGCCGCCCGGCGACCCGCGCGGCCACCTCGTCCGAGACGCCGGCCTCGTCGAAGTTGCGGAGGTTCCGCAGCAGCGCCATGTATCCCATGGACGGGATCAAGGCCTCCCACAGCCGTTGCTTGTCTATTGTGGACCCGGCGAGGGACAGCGTGGCTTCCCACGTCATTCCCGCTTCGCGCAAGGCCTCGCTGTCGAGCAGGACCTCCGGCTCCGCGGCGACCGCAGCCCGCACGGCCGCGTTCGCCCGCAGAGTCCGGAGCGTGTCCGGGATCTGCTCGGCGTTGCCGTGACGGACGTCGAGCGCGTACCGGAACAGGTCGCCCTGCCGGCCGTCGGCGTCCGGGTGGGTGAGGTTGAGGACGTCACCGAACCGGTAGCCGCGCGCGTCGGAGTCGTACTTGAGGAACGACCGCTCGTGGTAGAGGCGCTTCGCCGCGTCGGCGACCCCGCGCTTGACCGGCTTCGGCACGTTCCGGCCGTGCACCGACGTCCAATACGCCAGCATCTCGCCCGGCTCGTCGGCGCGCTGGAGCGCGCTCGCGACGACCTGACGGGACTGGCCGTCGAGCCCGGCTTCGAGCCGCGCCTTGGTGAACTCGGCGGCGCCGACGAGCGAAGCGGAACGCATGTTGGCGTCGGTGCGGAGCCAGCGCAGGAACCGCGCCGTCCACTCGGGATCGGCGAGGGTGGCGGCGTGGACGAGTTCGGCGTACCGCTGGTCTCGCTTGCCCGCGGACTCGTAGAAGGTGTTCTCGCCGACCAGGTTCGACACAGCCAGCAGGAACAGCGCGGACTTGGCGTCGCGCTGATAACCCGGGCCGTCCTCATGGGTGCGGCCGGTCGCGGTGCGCTCGGTGGTGATCGGTGAGAAGAGCGCCGCCTTGATGGCGGTCACGTTGAACTTGCCCATCTGGTCTCGCCCCCTCGGTCGGACGTCGCTTGTGGACGGTCCGGGACACAGCCGGCCCCCGAGATCAAGACGGCCACAGGGTTAGCGGACTTGAACCGCGGGCCGCCGAAACGACCTCAACCAGAAGTACCTGTGGCCTGCGCACCGGGAGGTGTTCGAGGCTGTCGCTTCCGGTGACCGTGCCGCATCGGAAGCTCAATCAAGCTAACAGGCCGGCATTCGTTGCCGCGATGGGTTTTTCCGGCAGGGGACCGGTTCGGGGCTGGTTCCAGAGCTGCAGCAGGCAGCCGGAATCGCGGGTGTGGAACCGCATCCGGTAATCGCCGGGCCCGGCGGGCAGCGGCGGCAGGTCCAGTTCCCGTCCGGCCAGTTCGCGGAGCACGACGTAACCGGTGTGAAAGCGGCAGCTCAGCTCGACGACGCGGCGATAAGACCGGTCGGCGCCGGGGTCCGTGGGGGCGATGGCCACGGTCAAGGCGAGCGTGCCGTCGTGGATCGGCGCCCAGAACAATGCCGCGCCGGGGACGGCGTCGATCAGGTCGGCGGACTCGGCGTGCGGAGGGACCGGCAGGATCGCGCCGAGCGGGCAGCCGCGGTCGAGCAGCGTGAACTGGCCGGCCCGGACGCGCAGGAGGAACTCGAGGCGTTCGGTGGTCGCGGTCGCGCGCCGGTCGGGGGCGAAGTCCGCGGGGACGCCGTCGGGGAAGCCGTGTTCGGCCAGCGCTGCGGTGTACTCGGCGTCGGTCAGCTGCCGGGCGCGCTCGGCGAGGCCCGGCACCTGTCCCGGCTCCGGCGGCTCGGTGGTGGACAGGACGGCGAACGAAACCGGGCCGTCGCCCGTGGGTTGCTGCCAGCGGCTCACCTTGAGCGTTCCGCACTTCCGGCAGGCGACCCGGCAGATGTTGACGGTCTGGCTGGACGCGTCGAGCTGCGTCTCGGTCACCTCCAGGATGTCGCCGGGGAAGTCGTGGGGCTGGCCGCAGGCGCGCAGGATCAGCTCCATGGCGACGTCTTCGCGGCTCGGGACGGTCCTCATCGGTCACCTCGGGGCTGGGTCAGGAGTTCACGGCCGCGCTCCGGGGTCAGGACGGCGGCCAGGACCGGGTCGGCGAGCAGCGCGACCGGGGCGAGGTGGTCGACGGTTCGCGGCCGCCACTGCGCCAGCGCCGCCCGCACGGCTTGCCACAGGGCTTCCGGGTCGGCGTGCTCACTGAGAGCTTGCTTGATCAGCCGATCGAACTCCGGGTTCCCGAAGTCCGGGCGGCCGCCAGCTCGCCGCCGGGCCTGGCCTTCGCCGACGGCGAGCTGGATCTCCGGCCGCTCACCGATCATCGCCGACTGCAGCACCGAGTTGTGCGTCGGCGTCGCGTCGCGGGCATGTTGGTCCAGCAGCCACGGCAGTAATTCCTCGGTGAACAGCGGATCGGTCAGAAAGCCGTCGGGCAGGAACGACGGGCTCAGCAACCGGCCCAGCGACTGCGCGGCCTGGTAGCGCCGGCCGAGCAGCAGATCGAGCTGGACGCGCAGGACCGTGGCCCGGATCCGGCCGAATTCCTCGGCTTGCTCCAGCGCCGCGGCGGCGCCGTCGATCTCACCGGCGAGGGCGTCGAGCCGGGCCTGCTCGACCTTGGCGTCCCAGGAATCGCGGGTTTCGCCGGCCGGTTTGCGCATCTGGTGGAACTCGGCGTACAGGTCCTCCATCAACGCGGTGAACGACGCGAACCGCGTGGGCGGCTCGGCTCTCCAGGAGAACAGGCTGTACGCCGCCCACTCACCAGCGTCGTCGACATCGCCCGGGTCGAGGAACAGCACCCCGGCGTCGGCCTCCAGCGAGATCAGCAGGCCCCGGCTGAACCTGTTGCCCTGGACCGGATCCGTGTTTTCGTCGCCGCAGAGTTCTTCCCAGTCCTCCCAGTACGGCTCGATGTCGCGCAGCCAGCCGAGAGTGGTGGTGTCGCGCAGGCGCCAGACGAAACACCCGGCGTCGCGCCAGCCGTCCGTCGTCAGCAGGAATTCCCGGTACGACGGCGGCAATGTGTGGCCAAGCCGCGCCTCCGCCTCGGCCACGGCTTCGGCGCTCGCCGGCGCGAAGCCGAGCCAGCGGTCGCGCAGCACCTGCGGATCCAGCTCGGCGGGTTCGGCACTGCCGACCCGCTCCTGGCTCCATCGAGTCAACCACGGTCCCCAGTCCATGACCGTCATTATGGCGGCTCGGCGTTGACCGCCACCCACGACACCGCTGACCGTCTGTCCTATGTGGTCTGGAAAGAGCGGACATCCGGAATCGCCGGGGGAGCCGTGAGCTGCATGGCGCGCTGATCGAAGAACAGCCGGGCGATGAGGTCGCCGCGGGAACCGGTACCGGTTTTGGCGAAGATCGACTTCAGGTGGTCCTGCACGGTGTAGGCCGACATCCGAAGCTCGTTGGCGATTTGTCGGGTCGGCAGGCCCTGGGCGACGCATTCGGTCACCCGTCGCTCCTGCGGGGTGAGGCCGTACACGTCGGCCAGCAGTGGGGCCATTTCCGCCGGGCGAGCCGCTTCGAGCAGGACCGCGACCGGCGCCGCTGCGCCTTCGCCCATCAGCGAGGCCCGGACGATCACCCAACGCCCCGCATTGGTGCGCACGCGCGCTCGCGCCAGTCCGGTGCTCGCCTGGCTGCCGATGGCCCGGGCCTGCCGGGCGACCGCGCGGACCACCAGCGGGAGCGTGGTGCCGGCCCGGGTGCCGGTGCCGAGTTCGTCGATCCAGGCCGAGGCAACCTGATTGGCCAGGCCGACGCCGTCATCGGGATCCAGCACGAGCATTCCGGCGTCGTGGCGGTCGGCGCTCGCGTCGTCCAAGAGCAGCGACCGGCGCAGGCCGTCGGAGAGCAAACCGCTCAGCGACGTGACGAGCCGGACCTCGGCGGGCGAGAAGTAGGGGCGGTCCTTCTCACGGAACACGGTGAGCGCGCCCCAAGTGCCGGTGCTGCTGGACAGGACGACTCGGAGTTCGTCGGAAAACCCTTCAGGGCGGCGGACTTCCCGGTGCCGCCGGCTGAGATCGAGATCGCCCGCGGTGACGTCGCTGAGGCTGGCGGCGGCCCGGCCCGCGCGCGCCAGGTCCGTCCATTTGGAGTAGTCCGGTTCGCGCAACTCGATCTCGACGAGCCGGCTGATCGCGTCCGCGGGCATGCCGTTCTCGACGAATTCCGCGGTCGGCAGCATGGTGGCCGGGTCCATCGTCATCAGGCAGGTGCCCTCCGACGGCACCACGCCGCCCAGCGCCTCGCTCACCGCGCGCCAGTAGTCCTCCACCCCGAGCCCGCGGTGGACCAGCCGCGAGACGGTGTCCCGGAGGTGGTCGGGCTGGGCGGTGGCCATGCCTCAACCTAGCCGAACCCCCAGAAATGTGGGGCTGGTCGCGAGAACCCCTTGAGCAGCATGATCGACGCACACAAGGGAGGTACTGGGGATGAGAACCTTGCACGTCGGAGTGCGGGTGGCCGATCTCGGGCGGTCGCTGGCGTTTTACACGGCTCTCGGCTACGAGGTCGTCGGCCGCGTGCCCGAGACGCCGATCGGGCGGCTGACCATGCTCAAGCTCCCCGGCGACGAGTTCGCCACCGTCGAGCTGGTCCACGACGGTCACCCGGTCGACCTCGGCACCGGCGTGAGCCACTTCGTCGTGCAGGTCGAGTCGATGGCCGACGCGCTCGAAGCGCTGGCCGGCCACGGGATCGAGCCGGCCGGCCCCGGGCAGGAACGCGAGGACGGCCTCAAAACGGCGTTCATCGCCGACGCGGACGGCCGCCGGATCGAACTCGTCCAGTGGCCCACCGGCCACCCCGAAGGCATGACCGCCGCCGACTTTTCCGTGGAAGGGAATTGACCATGACCAGAACGCCAGTGCGCCTCTACATGTCCATGTCGGTCGACGGCTACATCACCGGGCCGGACGACCGGCCGGGCCAGGAACTCGGCCGCGACGGCGGGCGGCTGTTCAACTGGCTCGACGACCGGATGGCCGAGGGGATCAACGGCCAGGTGTACGCCGAGGCCTGCGCGACCGGCGCGGTGATTTCCGGGCGCCGCACGTACGAGCTGGCCGGCCGCTGGCAGGGCGACCACCACGACGGCGTGCCGATCCACGTGCTCACCCACCACATCGACCCGGACGACGAGCCCCCGGGCAGCGTGAAGTACTACACCGACGTCAACGCGTGTGCCGACGAGGCCCGCGCCGCCGCGGGGGATCAGGCCGTGCTGGTCCACGGCGCGGGCGCGGCGCAGGCGCTGCTGGCCGCGGGTCAGCTCGACGAACTCGAGCTCCACCTCGTCCCGGTCCTGCTGGGCGACGGACGACGGCTGTTCGAGCCGACCGGACTCGGCCACGTCGAGCTGGAGCTGGTCCGGCGGCTCGAAGGCCGCAACGCCACCCATCTGCGGTACCGCGTGACCACGGGGCAGTGATCCGTGACGGCCTGGTGACGCCGCCCCGTCACCCTCGCCTGGGTGATGGAGCATCAGCACCCGGCCGCGAGCCGCGCCGAACATCCGCCCGGCGTGCAGGATGTGCTGCGCACGGCGGGCCAGCCATTGGCGGACGAGGTCCGGTTGCCGATGGAGGCGCGGTTCGGGCAGGACTTCAGCCGGGTCCGGGTGCATTCGGACGGGTGGGCGGCGGCTTCGGCGCGGGAGGTCGGCGCGCACGCGTACACCGTCGGCCAGGACATCGTGTTCGGGTCCGGCCGCTTTCACCCCGGTTCGCCGGGCGGCCGCAGCCTGCTTGCCCATGAATTGACGCACGTGGTGCAGCAGCAGAATGCCGTCGGCACAGATGCGCCGGTCAGTACCGCCGCGGATCATCCGCTGGAGCAGCAGGCGGCCGAGGTGGCTGCCGGTGGTCGTTTCACGGCGCGGCTGAGTGCGGGCCGGCAGGTGTTGTCCCGTCAGGCCGCGACGCCCGCTGGCAGCGCGCGGACAGTGCTGGCGGAGATTCAAGGGCTGCCGATGGCCAAGTTGTTGCCCGCGTTGGAAATGCTGCCCTTCGGCATCCGGTCCGACGAGCAGACCGGACAGGCGGTCGGCGGCCCGAGGCTGGTGACGGCGATGCGGGTGGTGGCGGCAGGCGGCAGCGCGTGGTCGCCGTTCAGAACGCAGCATGACAGCGAGCTGGCCGCCCTTCCGCCCGATCAGGTCAGCGAAATCGGCGCGTACCTCCAGGCCCATGACGTCGGCGGCCTCCGCACGACGATCCCGGCGATCGCGGCGGGGGACATCCGGGCGAACTGGGCGTCGCGGAAACAGGATTTCCTGGCCGCCGCCAGTGATCCCAGCAATACCCTCGGTTCGGGGCAGCTGTATCAGATCTGGCTGCGTTACTGGATGGACGAGCAGGCCGCCGCGCGCGCCGAATTCGAACCACTCGACGCCGCGGAAAAATCCGACCTGAACCGGTATTCCGACAAGCTCCCGAAGTTCCGGGCCGGAGTTCGCGGAGTCTTCTCACCTGGTTACGAAGCGGCTTCAGACCGATTGACGGCGGCCAACTACTTCGGTTCCTATCTCATCGGGGTCCGCGACTGGCTCGAGACCTATGTGGACGACATGCACCGGCACGTCACCCTGGAAGCGGTCAACCGGCAGGCGGTGGTGCTCATCAAGGCCCGCGAATTCCGCCTGGCGATCCTGAACTTCGTGCTCGCGCTGGCCGGTGGGCCAGTTCGGGAGGCCGCGCCCCAGCCGGGCAAGGGAGTGAATACCGGCAAGGATGTGCCGCCGGGGGACCGCGATCCCGGCGGCCACACCAAGGAACCGGGCCAGCGCGTCCCGGACGTTCCCGAGACAGTGCTGGTCAAGGACGACCCGGCCGTCCGGGCCAGGGCACTGGCCCAGAGCATCGGCGCCAAGGGTGAGGAAGTCGTGGCCAATCTCGGCGGCGCCGGCGCGAGCCATGAGCCGAAAAACGCGATCAATGTGAACAATCAGGCGGTGGCGCGAAAGGACATCCCCAATCTGGTGGAGGCCGACGGCTCCGATATCGGCACGCTGTTCGAGCCGGACACCATCGACCGGGTCGAAGGACACAACATGGCGCCGGGAGTGATCGACTGGGCCCGGGCCGCGCCCGGTTCCTTCCGGGTCCTGCGCAGCGGCGGTCGTTTCCGGTACTACTGGCGCGGAGCGAATGCCGACGCCCAGGCCTGCGCCACGGCGTTGAGGGCGGCCGGTTTCGCCGACGTCACCGTGCACGCGGACGTGCTGGTCACGGCACGAAAGCCGTAGCCGTGGCCCCGCGGCGATCTTCGGTGGCGACAGCGGCGGTGGCGCCGAGCGTCGCAGCGGCGAGGCTGCCCCAGAGCGCGGCCGGGCCATGCGGTGCGAGCGCGGTGATGACCGCGGGGGAGACGGCGAGGCCGAAGCCCGTGGAGAGCTGGAAACGGGCGAGCGCGCGGCCGAGTAAGTGGGTCGGGGCGAGCGCCGTGACGAGCGCGGTGGCGCTGCCCGCGTAGATGATCTCGCCGATGGTGCAGACCACGGACACCGCGGCGACGGCCGGCGCGCCCCAGCCGGCTCCCAGGGAAGTCGCCGCGAGGAAACCCAAGTACGACGCGGCCAGCACCACGCCGCCGACGGCCAGCGCCGTCCGCCGGGAGAAGCGGGACATCAGGACGGTGACCGGAATCTGCAGGGTGACCACCAGCACCGTGTTGGCCACGAAGACGGCCGAGGACCAGACCGGGGACGCGTGCAGCTGCGTCACCAGGACCAGCGGGAGCGCGATTTCGGGGAGGTTGAGGCAGAAAACGTAGATCACGTTGGCGGCCAGCAGCGCGCGCATCCGGGGTGCGTCGCCGGTCTTGGCCGGCGCGGCGGCCGGACGCGCGCGGAGGCGGACCGACCAGGCCAAGGCCGCCGCGGCGAGATAGGCGATTCCGGTGATGGCGGCCGGTGCCTGCAACGCGGTGGTGCCGCCCGTCAGACACGCGGTGGCGAGGAGCGCGCCCACGCCGAGGCCGGCGTTGCGCAGGGCGCGGGCTCCCGCGAGCGCGGCATCGCGTTCCCGCCCGTGGGCGACCGTGGCGACGAGCGCCGCGTGGGCGGCCGGCCACGCCTGGTTGCCGATGCCGAGGAAAAGCGCCGCCGCGGCGAACAGCCAGACGTCGTTCGCCGGGGTGGCGAGCAACAGCCCGACGCCCAGGACCCGCACCAGCATCGACGCCGCCACGACCGTGCTGCGCGCGCCCCGGTCCAGCCATCGGCCCACCGCGGGCATGCACACCAGGCCCCCGACGGCGCCGGCCGTCATGGCGAGGCCCGCGACCGGTGGCGAGAGGCTGAGCACCGTCACGCCGTAGAGCAGCAGGAACGGCCGCAGCAGGCCGGTGCCGAGCGCGTCCACGGCGATGGCGACGGCGTAACGGGGGCCGCCGGAAGCCCGGACGAGCGCGCGGGGACGGATCTTGGTGACCATGGCGTCCACGGTGGATCCGGCCGCCCGGCTGACCACGCCGATTGACGAACACCGTCAACTGATGCGGTCCTCGGCGGTCCGACCAGCGAGAATGGCGGGATGACGTTGAGGATCGACATCAGCGGGCTGCCGTCCGAGCGGCTGCGGTTCGCCGCGTCGCCGCTGGCCGAGCTGACCGCGATGCTGCACGTGCTGGCCGAGCCCGGGCATCACCCGCAGCTCGCCGGCTGGGCGGGGACCGTCTGGGCCGGGCTGCGGCCGGAGCTGGCCGAACGGCTCCGGGAAGCGGAATTCCTCTGGCGTTCCTCACGTGCCGATTTCCTGGTCCCCGCGCGTCCCCGGTCGACCCTCGCCGAGGAACTGGACGAGGTGGACCGGATCGACGACGAGACCTACGTGACCGCTGCGCTCGTCACCACCTGCGGCAACAACCGGGTCCACTTCGCCGCCCCGTCCCCCCTCTCCGACGCGACGGCGCGCGAGCGGGCCCTGGACCTGGCCCAAGCCCGTGGCGCGCTCCAAGAAGCCTTCGCGGAACGGTTGCTGGCGGACCCGGCGGCCGTGCGGGCGCAGGTGCGCGACACCCTCGAACAATGCGCCGAGGCGTTCTTCGACGCCGCTTGGACGAGCGTCGCCGGGCAACTCGCGACGGACCTGCGTCTGAGGAACGATTTGCTGAAGCGCCAAGGCATCGGGGCCGCGCTCGCGTCGATCTCCAGCGTCACCCTGGCGCCGGACGGCAACTCCATCGTCGTGGACAAGGCGCAGGACAACGCGGCCGCCGCCCAGGGAACAGGGATTCTCTTCTACCCCAGCGTTTTCGGCCGCCCGCACCTGGTGGCAGTCCACGCGCCCGGCCGGCCGCCGGTGGTGCAGTACCCCGTCGCCGAGCCGAGCCCGTCGGAGCCGGTCTCGCTGGAAACCGTCACGCTCCGGCTGGAGGCACTCGCGCACCCGGTCCGGCTGCGGCTGCTGCGGACGTTGGCCCGCGGCCCGCACACCACCGGCGAACTGGCCAGCGCCTGGGGACTTTCTTCGCCGGAGGTTTCCCGCCACCTGGCTGTGCTGCGCCGCTCGGGGCTGCTCACCGCTCAGAGGGAGGGCCGTTACGTCCGGTACACCGTCAACCTGCCCGACCTGGCGGCGTTGGGCGGTGATCTGCTGGCGGCGGTACTGCGTTGAACGGCCAGTCAGTTCCGCTCAGGATGTTCGGTGACGCCGAGTTCGGCGCGAAAGGCTTCGCGGAGCGCCCGGATGGTGGCCGACAGCTGCCGTGATGCCTTTTCGAGATCGGTCGGCGTCTCCTTGGTTCTGGCGAACGTCGCCAAGAGGAGGTCGACTGCTTCGCCGGCGGCCGTCCGCATGACCTCGGAGCCGATGAGCTTGATCTCTGCCAGCTGGTCGCTCATGCGTGTCACGGAGTCGTGGAGCCGGCTCGACGTCCGTTTGGCCGGGCGCCCGTCGCGTTGGTTTTCATACCACGCGTCGACGGCCAGTTCCCGCCACGTGTTGAGGGTGATCAGGAATTCGACGGCGATCTTGAGTCGCTTCTCCCGCCAGGCAAGCCGGTCCTGGTGGGCATCCCGCTGTTTTTCGCGGGCCCATCGGATTTCCTCGTTGCGGCGCTCGCGCCAGGCGTTGATCACTTGACCGGCCACGACACCGGCGACGCCGATCAACCCGACGGCGATCGGGACCCAGACCGAGACTTGACTGGTGAGCATGGGCGCGTCCTCGTCATCATCGTGGAAGGTCCGGTGCTGGACCAGCGGTCAGCACAGCTCACGGCCGGTCTGGTCCATGGTGGCCAGTCTGCTCGACGTCCGCATAAAACGAATGCAGCGCCGCCGCCAGCTGCTCGGGCGCTTCCATCGCGACGTAATGGCCGATCTTCTCGATCTGCACCGCAGCCACGGAGGTGGCGACCTGCCGCAACGTCGCCGGTGTGCGGCCCGAACGGCCCACGACGGCGAGGACCGGCAGGTCCAGCTTCCGAGCTGCGAGCTGACGGATCTCCTCGCCCTCCGAGAGCAGCGAGCGGTAGAGGCCGGCGGCGCCCGCGAACGCGTCAGGCCGGGCGTACGTGCGGACGAGTTCTTCGATGTCGTTGGCGGTGAACGCGGCGGGGTTCGCGGCGAGGGAGGGGATCGCGTAGTCGGCGAGGAAGGTGCGCTCGCGGCCGGCCAGGAGCATTTCCGGGATGCCGGGGGCGGCGAGGACGCCGATGTGCCAGGCGCCGCCGTGAGCGACGTCGGCGAGTGTTTCGGCGCCGAAGCCCGGGAGTGCGGTTTCGATTCCGGTGTAGCTGCGCAGGAGTTCGGGGTGGGTCGCGGCGACGCGGAACGTCGTGGCGCCGCTGATGTCCTGGCCGGTGAGGTGGACGGGCCCGACGCCCAGGCCGGCGATCAGCTCGCTGAGGTCGTTCGCCGCGGTCTCGCTGGTGTGGTCCGGGGCGGCGGTCGCGGAGTCGCCGAATCCGCGCAGGTCGACCGCGAACACGCGATGGTGCTCGCTCAGCAGCGGGATCAGCTTGTGGAAAACCCACCAGGTCTCCGGGAACCCGTGCACCAGCAGCACGGGGGACCCGGCGGTGCCGGCGGCCACGTAATGCAGCTCGGTGCCGTTGGCGCTGATCCGGTGGTGGTCGACTCCGGGGATGGTGGCGGCGAGACGGTTCACGGGTTCCTCCGAGCCGGTAGACAAGTTACTTGTCGAACCATAGAAGATAGACAAGCGGCTTGTCCATACCGGCGGACCTCGTATGATCGGCCGCATGGCGCAGTCCAGCGGCGCCGAGCTCGCGCGTCTGCTGCTCGGCGGCTACCACACGATGGTCGACGAGGTGCACGTCGAGCTCGCCAAGCGCGGCCACCACGGCGTCCGCCCCGCGCACGAGTTCGCCCTGCGCGCCGTGGACGCGGGCGCGGACACCGCCTCCGAACTCGGCCGCCGGTTGTCGGTCACCAAGCAGGCGGCCGCGCAGACCATTGCCGCGCTGGAGGAGTTCGGCTACGTCGACCGCGAGCCCGATCCTGCTGACGCGCGCCGCAAACGCTTGCGGGTCACGCCTCGGGGCCACGAGCTGATGACCGTCGGCAGCGCGCTGTTCGACGACGTGCGCAGCCGCTGGGCCGTCCGAATAGGACTCGAGCAGCTCGAGGCCCTCGAAGCCCATCTGGCTCAGCTCGCCGAGCGCCGCTCGTTCAGCGCCGAGGACGTGCGGGACTGATCCCAGCTGAAAACCGGACCAGCGCGGGCGGCTTGACTGACTGACTCGTTCAGTCAATACTCGCCGTATGCGCGGACGGGTGCCGCCGCGGCCGTTGGGCGAGATCGCGACGGCCGCGGCGCGGGTGTTCATCGACAAGGGTTACAAGGCGGCCGGGATCTCCGACGTGGCCGCCGCGCTCGGGCTGAGCCACGGCGCCCTCTACACCTACGCCGACGGCAAGGAAACCTTGCTGTACCTGGCTTTCCTGCACCTGGTCGAGCCGCAGACCCTGGACACGCTGACCATCCCGGTGTCGTCGCCGGGCCGGGCCGGGATCGCCGCGGTCGACGCGCGCTCGGCGGCGCCCGCGAGCTTCCCGGCGCTGGCCGCCGCGCTCGGCCGGCGGACCCGGCCGGTGGCCGAGGAACTCGGCGGGATCATCGACCAGCTGTACGGCTACATCGAGGGCAACCAGGGGCTGCTCGCGCTGGTCGAGAGCTGCGCGCGGGACATTCCGGAGCTCGCCGAGCTGCATTTCGTGCAGGGCCGGCGCGGGCTGCTGGACCAGCTGAGCGAGTACCTGAGGCGGCGCATCAAATCCGGGCACCTGCGCCCGGTCCCGGACATCCCGACCTCGGCCCGGTTCATCGTGGAGACCATCGCCTGGTTCGCCTGGCACCGGCACGGCGACCCGGACTCCCTGATGCTCGTCGACGACGACTGCCGGCGCACCGTGCGCCATCTGCTGCTGGCCGCGTTCCTGCCGGCCGGTTCCACTGGGGGAAGGGAAAACCGTGGCACAGAAGGTAAGACCGACCGAGGAAGCTGAAGCCGTCCCGCGCGTGGCGTGGCGGCCGGTCCTGCTGATCGCCGGGGCGGTCGCGGTGGTCCACCTGGCCGTGGCCGCCCGCTACGGCTGGCACCGCGACGAGTTCTACTACGTGCTCACCGGCCGCCACCCGGCGTGGGGTTATGTCGACCAGCCGCCGCTGACCCCGGCGCTGGCCCGGCTGGCCGCCGCGCTGCCCGGCGGCGTGCTGCCGTTGCGGATCCTGGCCATCGCGGCGGCGTTCGGCTGCGTGGTGCTGGCCGCGAAGCTCGCCGCCGAACTCGGCGGGCGACGACGGGCCCAACTCATCTCGGCCGCCGCGGTCGCGGCCTGCCCGGCGTACGTGGCGGCTTCGGCGTTGTTCGGGACCACCGGCGTCGACCAGCTGCTCTGGCTCGCGGTGCTGGCCGCGACCGCGCGGGCGCTGCGGCTGGGCACGATCCCGGCCTGGCTGCTCGCCGGCCTGTTCGCCGGACTGGGCCTGGAAAACAAGCACACCATCGCCGCGCTGCTCATCGGCATCGCACTCGGCTTGATCATCACGCGGCGCGGGGTGCTGCGTACACCCGGGCCGTGGCTGGCCGCGGTGCTGGCCTTGCTGATCGCGTTGCCGAACATCCTGTGGAACGCGTCCAACGGCTGGCCGGCCATCCGGATGGCCGCGGTGCTCTCCGGACGGCAGGGCAGCGCGCTGACCCAGGTGCCCGAGCTGCTGCTCCTGCTGACCGGCCCGCCGATGCTTGTGCTGCTGGTGCTCGGCGCGCGCCGGCTGTGCCTCAAGGCCGGACGGCCGCACCGATGGCTGCTGATCGTCGCGATCACGGCGGTGACGCTCATGGCCGTCACCGCAGGCAAGAGTTATTACGCGGCCCCGGCGCTGCCCGGCCTGTTCGCGGCCGGCGCGGTGCGGGTGGAGGCCGCGAACACAGGGGGCAGCCGTCGGCGGTGGCCCCTCGCCCTCGGCCTCACGGGTGTGTGCGCGATCCTGATCGGACTGCCCGTGCTGCCGGTGAACGTCGCGAACAGCGTGACCACCGGGGTCGGCAGCCCGGTGCTGGAGACCTACGGCTGGACCGATTACGTGCACCAGATCGTCGCGGTCGCCGACCGGTATCCCGGTACGACGATCTTCACCAGCAACTACGGCGAGGCCGGCGCGCTGACCATCCTCGGCCCGTCCGAGGGCCTGCACAATCCGGTGGGCAGTGGCCACAACGCTTATGGATTCTGGGGGCCGCCCGCTGGTAGCGACGCCACCGTGTTGTGCGTTGGCGAGTTCACTCCTGCCTATCTGCACCAGTTTTGGTCACAGGTAACGGAAATCGCCCCGTTGACCCTGCCTGACGGGTTGTCGAACGAGGAGGTTCAGCAGAGCGCGGCGATCTATCTTTGCCAGCAGCCGCACGGAACTTGGACGCAACTGTGGCCCAGTCTGAAACGACTGAGCTGAGCGAGTCAGTGCTGGCCGAGGTCGTTCAGATCGAGGACGACCTTTCCGCGGCGGGGTGGTTTCGCGGCGGTTTCGTGGGCTTCGGCGGCCCGTGCTGCCGGGTAGGTTTCCCGGACGGGAACGCGGAACCGGCCCTGCTCGGCGAGGGCGGCGGCGGTGGCGAGTCCGTGGACGCCGTCGGGCTGGCCGCCCAGGCGGCCGGTGGACAGGCGGACGCCGTGGTCGGCCGCGGTGAAGTCGGCCAGGGTGACGACGCGGTCCGCGGCGCCGGTCAGGTCGATCAGTTCGGCGAGGGAACCTGCGCCCGCGACGTCGAGCGCACGGTTGACCGGGCCGCGGGCCAGCGCGCGGGCGGGCAGGCCAGGGCTGTAGTCCGCGGCCAGCGCGCGGACGCGGGCGGGCAGGCCGGGGCCGTAATCCACGGGTTCAGCGCCCAAGTCCTCGAGAAACCCGTGGCTTTCGGGGCGCGCAGTACCGATCACGCGCGCGCCGCGGGCCACGGCGAGCTGGACCGTGATGCAGCCGACGCCGCCGGCCGCGCCGTCGATCAGGAGGGTGGTGCGGTCGTCGACGTCGAGCAGGTCCAGGGCACGGGTCGCGGTCTCGACGCTGGTGCCCGCCGCGCCGGCCTCGGCCCAGCTCAGGCTTTCCGGCTTGGCCGCCCAGAAATCCAGGACCACGAACTGCGCGCTCGCGCCGCCGAGGCGGGCCACGTCGACCGCGCCGAAGACCTCGTCGCCGACCGTGTAGCCCGTCACGTCGACACCGATCTCGTCGATCACCCCGGCCGCGTCGACGCCGGGAACGTGCGGCAGGGCGAGTTTCCGGCTCATCGCGGTCTCGCCCGCGCGCAGCCCCAGATCGACGGGGGAGACCGCGGCCGTCCTGGCCGCGATGCGGACCTGGTGGGGGCCGGGACGCGGCTCGGGCGCGCTGCCCACGGCCAGTACCCCGGGCGGGCCGAACCGCTCGAACTGCACAGCGAACATGATCACCTCTCCCGCCCGGGCCGTCCGGGCGTTTGATGGGGTAAACCTGATTCCAGGGCAGACGTTCCGCCGGCCGGCGAAATGAGAAGGGAGCACGGGGAAGTGACTCGGAAAGCGCGGGCCGACGCGGTCGGCAACCGGGAGCGCCTCGTGGCCACGGCTCGTCAAGCTTTCGCGGCCGACGGCGTGGACCTGCCCATGCGTGAGGTCGCCGGGCGCGCGGGCCTGGCCGTCGCGACGCTGTACCGGCACTTTCCGACGCGCACCGACCTGATCGGCGCGGCCCTCGCCGAGCACGTCGCGGCCTGCCGGGAAGGCATGCGGACCGCTGAGTCGGAGCCGGACGCATGGCTCGCGCTGAGCGGCGCCATCCGCTGGTTCGCCGAGCACCAGATCCGTGCCCCTGGCCTCAATGCGGCGCTGTTCGGTCCACACGCGACTGGTTTCCGTGACGACCGCCTGGCCCAGTCGGCGGCACTGGAGCGGCTCGTCGCCCGTGCGCAACGGGACCAGGTTTTACGGCCGGGCGTCTCGGCCGTCGACGTCCGCGTCGCGCTCCTGGCCATCTCGTCGCTGCGCCCGGCCCAGGCCTCCGCCACCCGGCAGGTGCTCGACCTGCTGCTGGCGGGGCTGCGCGGGCCCGGCGTCGGCGGAATGCCCGGTCCGGCACGCTATAACTGAATCCATGACAGAGAGCGAAGACCCGGCCGGCAGACCCGGACGCGGGCTGGCCGTGGCGGCGGTGTCGGTGGCGGTGGTCAGCCTGGTGCTGGCGGTGTCGACGTGGGCGGCCTGGCTGCTCGTGCGGCCGCGGGTGCTGTCCCAGCCCGGAAACGCGTTCCTCGGGCAGGCCCTGCTGTTCGTGCTCGGCGCGCTGTGGTTCGTGGCGCTGCTCGCGGGCGCGCTGGCGATCGTCTTCGGGATCACCGGCGGCGCGCGCCGGCCGGACGGTGACCTGGCGCGGGCCGGTGCGCTGACCGGGCTGCTGACCTGTCTCGTCGCGCTCGCCGGGGCGGTCACCTTCGCGCTCAGTCCAACGTGGACGCCCGTGGTGGAGGTCCAGAACACCCCCGGCGTCTACAACGACTACTTCGGGAAGTAAATGACCGTCCTTCGCTCCATCCTGCTCTTCCTCGCCGCCGCGGTGCTGGAGATCGGCGGCGCCTGGCTGATCTGGCAGGGCGTGCGCGAACATCGTGGCTGGGCCTGGATCGGCGGCGGCATCGTGGCGCTCGGGCTCTACGGATTCGTGGCCACCCTCCAGCCGGACGCCCATTTCGGCCGCATCCTCGCCGCGTACGGCGGGATCTTCGTGGCCGGCTCCCTCGCCTGGGGCATGGTCGCCGACGGCTACCGTCCCGACCGCTTCGACGTGATCGGCGCACTGCTCTGCCTCGCGGGCGTCGCGGTGATCATGTACGCCCCGCGAACCGGGTAACGTTCGCGGAACGGGCACGATAAAGGGGCGTGATCGAACCGGATTTCCCCGCTCCGCCGCCCGCAGCTCCCGCGAAACGGCGGTTTTCGCCGCTGCTGGCCCTCTTCCTGGTGGTGCTCGTCGCCGGGGCGTTGCTCGCCGGGTTCGGCCTGGTGCAGGTGCTGAGCTATCGGACGATCGCCGTGCCGGGCGGCTCGATGGGGCCGACCGTGCCGGCCGGAACCTCGGTGGTCTACCGGCTGCGCGAGGGCGAGGAAATCCGCCGGGGCGACCTGGTCGTCTTCGAGGCTGATCAGTTCACCGGCCGCCCGGGCGTCCGGCTCGTCAAGCGGGTCATCGCGGTCGGTGGCGACACGGTGGAGTGCTGTGACGCGCAGCAGCGGATCGAAGAGAACGGCAAGCCGGTCGCCGAGCCGTATCTCGACCCGGCCGTGCCGCCGGAGCGCGGGGCCTTGCGGTTCAAGGCGACCGTCCCGGCCGGGTCGGTCTTCGTCGCGGGGGACACCCGGGACAACTCCAACGATTCCCGGATGTACACGGATCAGTTCGGCGGCGGCGCCGTCCCGCTGTCCAAGGTGGACGGTGTGATCGTGGCCAAGGGCAGCCTGTTCTGGTCCGAGACCTTGAAACCCACCACGGCGTTCACCGACGCCGGGCTGCCCGGTGCGGCCACTGAGGACAGTGGACCGGTGACCGCCCGGCTCACTTTCGCCGGGGGAGTGCTGCTGTTCCTGATCGGGTTCGCCGGCGCGACCGTGACCGCGGCCCGCTCCGCCAGGAAACGGCGCATCGCCGCCACCGCCCCGCCGGCGTACTGAGCCCGAACATCGCGGCACACAACGCCCGGACGGCCCCGATCCGGACATCGGGCGCACCGCCCGCCGGGAAATCCTTCGCCGGCCACGTACCGTGCCCGGTCTCCTACTTTCGGACGTGGCCGCGCATTCGGTGAACTCCTAACGTGTTCCTGCGAACCGCGGTTGCCGTTTCCCGGCAGCCGAATGGGATTTCCCCGGCGAAGGAGACACGATGAAGGTACGCGGGTTCGGGCGGGTCGCGGCGCTGGCTCTCGCCGTCGCGGCGCCGCTGGGCATCGGCCTGGTCACGGCGCCCGGCGCGTCGGCCGCTCAGACGACCACGGTGTACTACGACTCCACTGGCGCGCCCGACTACCTGGCGCAGATCGACCAGGGCGCGGCGAACTGGAACGCCGCCGTCGACGACGTCAAGCTGGTCAAGGGCGACGGCAACGGGACCGTGGTGTTCCACGAGACCAACAGCGGCGGCTCGTACACCAACACCGACGGGCACGGCAACGGCGACATCTACCTCGACACCAGCCAGGTCGCCGAGGGCTTCGACCCGACCCGGATCGCCGCGCACGAGCTGGGCCACAACCTCGGGCTGCCGGACGACTACACCGGGCCCTGCACCGAGCTGATGTCCGGGCACGGGCCGGGCACCTCCTGCAAGAACGCGAAGCCGAGCGCCGAGGAGGCTTCGAAGGTGGAGTCGTTGTGGGCCAACGGGTTCGCCACGATGGGCACCCGGATCCGGGTCACCTCGGTCTACTGATCTCCTTACCGCAGGCCGCCCGGCAACGCCGGTCTCACGCGTCCCACCGGGCCAGGGTTGATCCGCCCCAATGTGGCGTTGGTTGCGTTGAGCGCACCCAACGCCACATTGGGGCGCAACCCAGGCGGGATTCGGGCCTACGAAACGGAATTGGTCACGCCGAGCGGCTGACGGCCACGTCGCGGCCGACCCCGCGCAGCACCTCAACCCGGTCCGTGCCCGGGCGGCTCAGCACCCAGCTCGAGCCGGAGACCGCCTTCGCCCGCTTCTTCAGCGGCGCGAGCAGACGCGAGGCTTCGCGGTACGAGCCGAGGGAACCGCTGCCGCATACCAGCGTCGCCAGGGAGACCGTGACCGGCAGGCCCTCGGCGGACCACTTGGTGTCCAGCAGGGCCGCGGCGACGGTGCCGATCTCGTCGACGTCGCAGACGATCAGGAAGTCGTCGCCGCCGACGTGGCTCACCCGCATCCGCCGCAGCTGCCCGGCCAGGGTGGACAGCGTCGAGCCGAGTTCGCGGATCAGGTCGTCGCCCGCGGCGAACCCGGCGTTGTCGTTGACCGATTTGAACGAGTCGACGTCCAGCCACGCGGCCACGAACGGCTCGCCGACCGCGATGCGGCGTTCGACGTCGCGGGCCACCGTCTCGCTGCCGGGCAGGCGGGTGAGCGGGCTGAGGGTCACCGCCTCCTCGACCTTCGCCTCGGCGACCCCGCGCACCACCTCGGTCACCAGCACCACGCCGAGGCAGTGGCCGGTGCTGTCGACCACCACCACGTCGTCGCCGGTGCGGCCCCAGTCCGCGTCGGTGACCAGCTCCAGGAATTCCAGCGCGCTCGCGCCGGCGTCGATGGTGTGCGGCCGGTCGGCCAGCCGGTGGGCCGGCCGCTTCGCGTGCAGGGCGTGGCCGTACGGACCCGTTACCGCCACGAGGAAACGCGTCCGGTCCACTGACCACTGTGGACGATCGTCGGCATCGACGCCGACCACCCCGCTCGGCGCGTCGGCCGCCGCCAGCACCTCGCGGACGTCGTCGCAAGTCGCGTCTTCGGGCAGCGTGGTGGCCGGGCGGAGGAAGTCGCCGACCCGCGGCGCTTGCGGTGACGCCGGGGTGCGGCGGTTGTCGGGGAGGACGGCGCCCGCGGCGGGCGCGGACCGGTGCGCGGCGGGCGGGGCCAGCAGGTTGCCCTGCGCGATCCGCACGCCGAGGCTCTGCACGGCGTCCAGCTGCGGCCCGGTCTCGATGCCGGTGGCGACGAGCCGGATGCCGGTGCGGGTGGTGTAGTGCAGCAGCGATTCGACGACGGCGACCGACGCCGGCTCCTCCGGCAGGCCGCGCAGCACGCTGCGGTCGAGCTTGACCAGGTCCACCGGCGCCCGCACGAGCAGCGCGAGCGGCAGGTCGCCCCGGCCGAGGCCGTCGAGGGCCAGCCGGAAGCCCAGCTCGGTCAGCGCGCGCATGGCGCCCACCAGCTGGTCGGCGGGCAGGTGCGAGAACGGCGGCCCGACCTCGAGGACCACGTCGCGGGTCCGGCGCCCGGCCGCGCCCAGCTCGGCGATCAGCTCGTCGAACGCGCCCGGGCCGGCGGCCAGCGTGCGGGCGGAGAGGTTCAGGTGCAGTGGCAGCGCACTGGGCCTTGCGGCCTCCTGGCGCACGGCGGTGGCCGCGAGGCCCAGGTCCACCTCGGCGAGCCGGCCGGCGCGGCGCGCTTCGGCGAGCAGCTCGTGGGCGGTGCCCTTACCCGGCCTGGCCAGCGCTTCGTACGCCACGACGCCACCGGTGTGGAGGCTGTACATCGGCTGGAAGGCGAAGCTGACCGCACGGGGCGTAGTCACCGTTCGATGGTCGCAGCGGCCCGCGAAGCAGGAAACCGTTGTCGACAGATGTTCACCGCCCGGGAACCAGGGTTACCTGGAACGGAGTAATCGGCTGTCGCGGGCCGTGGTCAACTGTGTGCTTTTCGTACCGGGGGTAGACCGGCCAGCCGGGCCCGCAACCCCGGCGGTGCGGCGCGGAACAGCCGAGCCATCGCCGCGGCCGTGCCGGGCAGGTCGTCTCGGCCCGAGGTGAAGGCGCGCTGGGCCGCGGGTGGGAGCGTGAAGAACAGGTCGAAGAACCGCGCCGGCTCGCCCGGCGGCATCCCGCGCAACGCGTGCAAGCCGTGGCGTCGCAAGGAGTGGACGGCGCGGGCTTCGGGGGTCCACAACGTCCGTTTCGCCGCGCGCGCCGCGGCCGGGGGGCCGGCTTCAAAGGCGCCGGCGATCGCGGCGGCGACGGCCGGGGCCAGCCGCAGCGACGTCGCCAGGCTGTATCCGGTGGCCGGGTGGACCAGGCCCGCCGCGACGCCGAACGGGACCACCGCGCCCCGGCCGGGCAGCGGCACGTCGAGCACGATCCGGACCCGCTCTTCCACGAAACGGCCGCGCACGCCCGCGGCGGCCAGCCGGGTCCGCAGCCGCCGGGCCAGGTCGTCGACCGGCAGGCCCGGCCGGCTCGCGAGCGAGGTCTCCTCGACCAGCACCGAGCCGTCGCCCAGCGGCAGCTGGTAGCGGAAACTCGGGCCGTCGCCGCGCCAGTCCATGAACACCGCGGTGTCCGCCGCGCCGGGGCCCAGCCGCTCGGCGTCGGCGGCGGGCAGCACGAGGCCGTACGCCGTCTGCTCCGCGCGAGCGCCGCGAGGACGGCCGCCGGAGAGGACGCGGCTCGCGCCGGAGGCGTCGACGACCACGGCGGCGGCGAGCCGGCGATTGTCGGCCAACACCACCGTCGCCCCGTGCCGGCCGGGCTCGACGGCGGCCGCCTGCCCGGTGACGACGCGGACGCGTTCGCCGGTCAGCCAGGATCGCAGGCCCTCGTTGTCGAGCACCAGGTAACCGCGGTCGAGCCGGTGCTCCCGCGTGCCGAACGCGACGGTGGCCGGCGGCGCCGCCGCGATCACTTCGGCAGGCAGCCCGGGCAGCTCGTCCGACCAGACCCCGTAGGTGTTGCGCCACGGGCGGTGCGGCGCCGGGTCGACGACGGTCGTCGCCAGCCCGCGCCGGGCGCAGGCCCGGGCCAGCGCCCACCCGGCGGGCCCGCCGCCCGCGATCAGCACGTCCGCCACGTCGGAGATCCTGCCGCATCCGGAGAGCCGCGCCGGACACGGTGCCGTCCTTACTGATCGGCACTGATCCGGCGGCCGCCAGGGCGGAAACGCTTCCGGCGCCCGAGGCGTATCCGCCTGCCCCCGGCCGGATCAGTACGGTGTGGCGCATGGACGAGACCGACCCGCGGGCCGCGCGCCGCGACCCGGCGAGCTCGGCCGGCGGGTTCACCGACCTGGCCACGAGCCCGTTCCGCATCGACCGGGACCGGATCATCGCGTCGCCGTTCTTCGCCCGGCTGGGCGGGGTGACGCAGGTGGTCAGCGCCGCGGGCGCCGGGCTGCTGCACAACCGGCTCACCCACAGCCTCAAGGTCGCGCAGGTCGCCCGCGCCATCGCCGAGCGGATCAGCGGCGCCGGCGAATCCGCTGAGCTGGCCGCGAAGCTCGGCGGCTGCGACCCGGACGTGGCCGAGGCCGCTGCCCTGGCGCACGACCTCGGCCACCCGCCGTTCGGGCACCTCGGCGAGCAGACGCTCGACCGCATCGCCCGGCACCGGTTCGGCCTGGCCGACGGCTTCGAGGGCAACGCCCAGTCGTTCCGGATCATCACCACCACCGACGTGCGCGGCCCGTCGGCCAGCGGCCTCGACCTGACCACGGCCGTGCGCGCCGCGGTGCTGAAGTACCCGTGGGCGCGGCTGCACCTGCCGGACCCGCACCCGACAGCGCTGCCGAACCCGCCGCGCGGCGCGGCCGAGCCCGAAGACGCGCCGGGCACCGGGGCGAGCAAGTTCTCCGCCTACGTGACCGAGCTGGACGACTTCGCCCAGGCGCGCCTGCCGTTCACCGGCCGCATCGAGCCGTGGCAGCAGACGGTGGAAGCGTCCGTGATGGACACCGCCGACGACATCGCCTACGCCATCCACGACCTGCAGGACTTCCACCGGATCGGGGTGCTCCAGCACGCCCCGGTCGCCGCGGAGCTGGGGGAGTGGCTCGAGCACGCGCTCGAACTGGCGGCGCTGGACGACGACCAGCTGTCCGCCGAGATCCGCCGGCCCGGGCGCTCGCTGGAGCGGATGCGGCGGCGGATGCACCACAAGGACGCCTGGATCGTGGACGACGACGCGTTCGCCCAGGCCGTCGGGCGGGTGCGCCGCGAGCTGGTGGACGGCCTGCTGGCGGACAGCTTCGACGGCTCGATCGAGGCCGAGCAGGCGACCGCGGCGTTCTCGGCCAACTGGACCTCAAGGCTGGTCGACGGGGTGATCGTGGCGTCCTCGCCGTCGATCCGCTCCGGGCACGTCTCGCTGCGGCCCGCGCAGTGGCACGAGGTGCAGGTGCTCAAGTTCGTGCACCGCCGGTTCGTGCTGCTGCGCGCGGACCTCGCGCTGCACCAGCGGGGCCAGGCCGAGCTGGTGACCAACCTGGTCGACGCGTTCGACGCGTGGCTGCAGGACCGTGACGAGGAGTCCCGCCTGCCGCGGCGCCTGCACGACCTGGTCGAGCTGGCGCACGGGGAGTACAGCCTCGTCGCGCGCACGTCGCCCGAACTGCTGGTCGGCGCGACCGGCGAACGGGTGCAGGGCGCCGACGCCGTCCGCAACCTCGCGCGCGGGCGCGCGGTGGTCGACTTCGTGGCTTCGCTGACCGACAAACAGGCCGTCTCGGTGCTCGACGCGCTGTCCGGGCGGGCCGATCAGCCGTGGTCGGACTCGTTTGTCCTCTGACTGTCCGCCGGCCGCTGCCGAACGGCCTACGACGACCGGGGGGTAGCGGGTGATTACCTGCCCTATGTCACCCTAACGGCTGATTTTTACCCAGACGCACAGTACTTAGCTAAGGCCAGCCGGTGATCACCGGCATTGGCCAGCGTGAGTCGGGGCACGCGGTGCGAGATTCGGAGGCGCACGTGCGTCGAAGCCGTTCTACCCAAGCCGCCAGAGCCGGAAGACCCAGAAGAGACACGCGGAGCCGGGCGGCCGTCCTGGCCGCCGGCGCCGCTGCCCTGCTTGCCGCGCTGGGCGTGGCCGCCCCGCCCGCGGGCGCGGCGACCCCGTCCACATCGGACACGTTCTCCGCCACCGCCGCCAGCCAGATCGCCGCGCTCCAGGCGGTGAAAACCGGGCAGACCGCCGTCGAGTCCAAAATGGACAGCCGATTGCTGGTCGAGCAGAAGCTCCAGGCCCGGCGGCTCAGCGCGGCGGCCGTGCCCGCGCTGAAGGCGGGCGACGTCTCCGCCGCCGGCACCGCGCTCGTGGACATCCGCGCCACCAAGGTCACCGACGGGCTGGTCGGCGACCTGCGCACGGCGGGCGCGGGCATCCGGTCGCTTTCGGACCGGGAGGCGAGCATCCGCGCCGAGGTGCCGCTCTCGGCGTTGCCCGCGATTGCCGCGCGCACCGACGTGAAACGGGTCGAGACCGCCGACCAGGCGATCACCGCCCGCGAGGTCGAGCACCCGGCCGCGCCGGGCAAGGCCGCCCCGGCCGAGACCAAACAGCAGAAGAGCGCCCGCATCGAGGGCGCGTTGAAGCAGGCGCTCGCGGCGAAGGGCCAGCGCTCCGCCGCCGCGGCCACCATCACCAGTGAGGGCGACCGCGCGCACAATGCGGACCTCGCCCGCCAGCAGTTCGGCGTCACCGGCACCGGCGTGAAGGCCTGCGCGCTGTCCGACGGCGTCGACTCCCTCGCCGTCTCGCAGGCGAAGGGCGAACTGCCCGCGAACGTCGACGTCCCCGCGGGCCAGGCCGGCTCGGGCGACGAGGGCACCGCGATGCTCGAAATCCTCCACGACCTCGCGCCCAACGCCTCGCTCGGCTTCGCCTCGGCCTTCCAGTCGGACGCCAGCTTCGCCGACAACATCCGCACGCTCCGCTTCCAGTCGCACTGCGACGTGATCGTCGACGACGTCATCTACTTCGCGGAATCCCCGTTCCAGGACGGGATGATCGCCCGGGCCGTGAACGACGTGACCGCCGACGGCGCGCTCTACTTCTCCTCCGCGGGCAACGAGGGCAACGTCGCGGACGGCACCTCCGCGCACTGGGAAGGCGACTTCGCCGACTCCGGCAAGACGGTCGGCAAGTTCGCCGGCACCGCGCACAACTTCGCGGGCGCCGCGGGCAACCAGGTCTTCGAGCCGATCTCCGACGCCTCGTCCGCCGGTGTCCCGGTGACGCTGCACTGGTCCGACCCGCTCGGCGCGGCCTCGGACGACTACGACCTCTACCTGCTCGACGCCGCCGGCAACGTGGTCAGCTTCAGCCAGAACGTGCAGAACGGCACCCAGGACCCGTTCGAGGTCCTGTCCACTCCGCTGTTCGGCGGCACCGGGCTGCGGCTCGCCGTGGTCAAGTTCGCCGGCCAGGGACGCTACCTGTCGATCACCGCGTTCAACAGCCGGTTCCGGGACTCGGCCGACGGCCTGAAGGCCTACAGCACCCCGGGCGCCGTGGTCGGCCACTCGTCCGCGCGCACCGCGTTCGCCGTCGCCGCCGCGCCCGCCGGGGCCGCGTTCGGCCGCCCGCTGGAGCCGGGCGACCCGGCGAACCCGGCCGGGCCGTTCCCGGCCGCGTTCTCCGGCGCCAGCAAGGCCGAGCGGTTCAGCTCCGACGGTCCGCGGCGGATGTTCTACGAGGCCGACGGCACGCCCATCACCCCGGGCAACGTCTCCTCGACCGGTGGTGAGGTGCGGGGCAAGCCCGAGATCACCGCGGCCGACGGCGTGCGCACCTCGGTGAGCGGGTTCGACCCGTTCTTCGGCACCTCCGCGGCCGCGCCGCACGCCGCGGGAATTGCGGCTCTGGTGCTGTCCGGCAACCCCGGACTGTCCTCATCGGACGTTCGCGACGCGTTCCTGAACACCGCCGTCGACATCGAGGCGCCCGGCACGGACAACCTGACCGGCGCGGGCGTCGTCCTCGCCGACAAGGTGCTCGCCTACACCGGGGCCACCCCGCAGCCGTACGCCCAGGCCCAGACGCCGACGGTCAAGACGGCCAGTGGCGGCTCCTCGCTGAACCCGGGCGACACCGCCAAGGTGACGCTGCCGGTGACCAACATCGGTGACGGCGCCGCGTCGTCCACCAGCGTCGTGCTCACCAGCCCGACCCCGGGCGTCACGATCACGCCGCGCATCAAGGCGTACGGCACGATCAGCCCGGGCCAGACCGGTGTGAACGACTTCACCGTGACCGTGCCGGCGAGCCAGCAGCTCGGCGTCCCGGTGGTGCTGGCCGCCAAGGTCAGTTTCGTGGGCTCGCTGTCGCCGGTCACCAGCACGTTCCCGCTCGGGGTCGGCACCCCGTCGCCGGTGGCGCAGACCTTCGCCTACACCGGCCCGGCGGTGGCGATCCCGGACAACTCGCCGCTCGGCGCCTCGGTGCCGCTCGTGGTGAGCGGGGTCGGGCCTGCGTCGAAGGTGTCGGTCTCGATCGACGGCGCCACCTGCACCACCGCCGAGGGCGCGACGACGGTCGGCATCGACCACACGTACGTGGCCGATCTGGCCGGCACGCTGGTCTCGCCCTCGGGCGCGACGGCGACGCTGTTCCAGCACGCCGGCAGCAGCGCCAACAACCTGTGCCAGGTGGTGTTCGACGATTCGGCGGCGAAGCTGTTCAGCTCCGTCAGCTCGGTGGACGCGCCGTTCACCGGCACGTACAAGCCGGTGAACGCGCAGACCGGACTGAACGGCCTCGGCACGGCCGACGGCACGTGGACGTTCAAGGCTGTCGACAACGCGGTCGGTGACACCGGCTCGATCCGCAGCGTTTCCCTGCACGTCAACGGCTTCGTCGGCGCCGCTCCGGCGCCGGGCCAGGCTGCCGGGGTGCACCAGTCGGTGAGCACGGGACCGGTCCACCCGGTCAACGCCCTCGCCTGATCCTGAAAGGGCCGTCAAGGACTCCTTACCCGCGCTCGACGCGGGTAAGGAGTCCTTGACGGCGTTCGGCGGTCGGCAGGGCGGGATGGCCGTACGGTTGCCCCATGGCGAAGGCACGTCAGGTCGCGGGTGGCGGGCGGGCCGTCGAGGTGGCACCGGACCGGCTGGACGGCTGGTTCACGCGCTTCGCGGAGCGCAACGACGGCGTCCGGACGACCGTGCTCGGCGCCCGTGAAGTGTGCGTGACGGCGGGCAACGGTGTCACGGCGACCGCAACTGTCCCGTTCGGACCGTTGGCCGTGACGGGGGAGCGCGAGGGGCTGGCCGTAGAGCCGTTCGTGGCCCACGTGCTCGTGCCGCGGCTGATCGCGCTGCTGCTGGTGCGCCTGGGCGGGCACAGCCTCGGCCTCGCCCGCGGCGGGGTGGTGGTGCTCTCGCGCACCGACCGGCACCTGGTGCACGGCCGGTCCGCGACCGGCGGCTGGTCGCAGCAGCGGTTCGCGCGCCGTCGCGCGGGACAGGCGCGCACGGCGCTGGCCACGGCCGCCCAGGACGCCTTCGAAGTCCTCGTGCCCCGACTGTCCGAAGTGGACGCAGTGGTGCTCGGCGGCGACCGGCACGCGCTGGACCGGCTGCGCGCGGATCGCCGGCTCGCGCCGTTGTTCGCCCGCGCGGAGCCCCGGGTGCTTGAAATTGCCGAGCCGCGGCGAACCGTGCTCGAAGACGCGGCGGAGCAGGCGATCTCCGTGGAACTGGTGCTGCGTGAGAGGTGAACGCCCGGTGAAGCCGGAGTGAGACCGGCCACGGGGCGCAAAACCCGTGGACGGCGACCCGTACACTCGATCTCGTGGAAATCCTGCTGGAGTAGCGGCCGCACCGGACACCCGTGCCGAAACCGGGTGGTGCCGGTGCCCGAAGCTGTCCACGCCCACCCCCGAATCCGGGAGTTTCCCTTGATCACGGCCACTGGCCTAGAGCTGCGCGCCGGCTCGCGCATCCTGCTCAACGGCGCCACCGTCCGCATCCAGCCCGGCGACCGCATCGGCCTGGTCGGCCGCAACGGCGCCGGCAAGACCACCTCGCTGAAGGTGCTCGCCGGCGAGGGCGAGCCGCACGCCGGCGACGTCCGTCGCAGCGGCGAGCTGGGCTACCTGCCGCAGGACCCGCGCGAGGGCGACCTGTCCGTCACGGCGAAGGACCGCGTGCTGTCCGCGCGCGGGCTCGACACGCTGCTGCGCGACATGGAGAAGGCGCAGACGGCGATGTCGGAGCTGGTCGACGAGCGCCAGCGCGACAAGGCCATCAACCGCTACAGCCGGCTCGAGGAGCGCTTCGCGTCCCTGGGCGGGTACGCCGCGGAGAGCGAGGCCGCGCGCATCTGCTCGAACCTGGGCCTGGCCGACCGCGTGCTGGCGCAGACGCTGAGCACGCTGTCCGGCGGCCAGCGCCGCCGCGTGGAGCTGGCGCGCATCCTGTTCGCCGCGGCCGAGGCGGGCGCGGGCGGCAAGTCCGAGACGATCCTGCTGCTCGACGAGCCCACCAACCACCTCGACGCCGATTCGATCACCTGGCTGCGCGGCTTCCTCAAGCAGCACGACGGCGGGCTCGTGGTGATCAGCCACGACGTGGAGCTGCTCGGCGACGTGGTCAACAAGGTCTGGTTCCTCGACGCGACGCGCGGCGAGCTGGACCTGTACAACATGAGCTGGCAGCGCTACCTCGACGCGCGCGCCACGGACGAGAAGCGCCGCCGCCGTGAGCGCGCGAACGCCGAGAAGAAGGCGTCCGCGTTGCAGCAGCAGGCCGCGAAGCTCGGCGCGAAGGCGACGAAGGCGGTGGCGGCCAAGAACATGGCGCGCCGCGCGGAGCAGATGCTGTCCGCTCTGGACGAGACCCGGCACGCCGACAAGGTCGCCCGGATCAAGTTCCCGGAGCCGGCGCCCTGCGGCCGCACGCCGCTGATGGCCGAGGGGCTGTCGAAGTCCTACGGCTCGCTCGAGATCTTCACCGGCGTCGACCTCGCCGTGGACCGGGGTTCGAAGGTCGTCGTACTCGGATTGAACGGTGCCGGAAAGACGACATTGCTCCGGTTGCTCGGCGGAATGGAAACTCCGGACACCGGATCCTTGGTCCCGGGTCACGGAATGCGTTTGGGCTATTACGCACAGGAACACGAAACGCTTGACCATGAAGCGAGCGTGTGGGAAAACATCCGACACCTGGCCCCGGACACCGGTGCCCAGGAGTTGCGTAACCTGCTCGGCTCGTTCCTGTTCACCGGCGAACAACTCGACCAGCCGGCCGGCACCCTTTCCGGCGGCGAGAAGACCCGCCTCGCGCTGGCCGGACTGGTCTCCAGCGCCGCCAACGTGCTGCTGCTCGACGAGCCCACGAACAACCTGGACCCGGCCAGCCGCGCGCAGGTCCTGGACGCGCTGCGCAGCTTCGCGGGCGCGGTCGTGCTGGTCACCCACGACCCGGGCGCGGTCGAGGCGCTCGAGCCCGAGCGCGTCATCCTGCTGCCCGACGGCACCGAGGACCATTGGTCCGCGGATTATCTGGAACTTGTCCAGCTAGCGTGACCCAGATGCGGCCATTCGGGTGCTTGCCAACCGGCGCGAAGCACTGAAATGGCCCAATGTGATCGCAGTTTCGACTGTTTTACGTCTGTCGTCTGGCATTCCGGCGCTCAGTGTTCGATCATTGCCCCGGCAGGGGCCCAATGTGGCCCAGAACACCACTCGGCGGGAAGGCGATCGACGTGGCTGATCTCAAGAAAGGCGCGCGGATCACCGGCAACACGCGCGACAAGCTGGCCGCTGACCTGAAGAAGAAATACGAGAAGGGCTCGAGCATCCGGGCCCTCGCGGAGTCCACGGGACGGTCCTACGGGTTCGTCCACCGGGTCCTCTCGGAGTCCGGAGTCCAGCTGCGGGGGCGCGGCGGGGCGACTCGGGTCAAGAAGAAGTAGTGGTACCAGGGCTGCTGCGCGGGGGGCGCAGTCCCGGTTCGGCGGCTCGGAACGTGAGCGCGGCTCCGAGCAGCACCAGTGGATAGACCAGGTAGCCGTAGCGGGTTGCCGGGGTGAGCAGGATCAAGGCGCCGAGACCGACGGCGATCCGCACCAGCACCGCGGATCCGGTCGCGGGGGGCCGGCGCCCCAGCCACACCAGCATGGCCACCGCTGCCGCGCCGACCAGCACCAGCGAAACCACGTTGCCCACGGGGCCGGTTTCCGCGATCAGGTGGCCCGGCAACGGGCTCGCCGCGGGGGAGTGCACCACGCCCATCCCGAGCGGGAACCGGATCACGTGTTCCAGGAAGGCCTTCGGACCGGCCAGGTAGACCGGCAGGTGCAGCACCACCGTCGTGGTGACCAAAGTGGTCACGAAACGGAGAAGTTTCGTGCGCCCCAAGCTCTTTTCGCCGCGCCCGCGGTAGTAGCAGTACACCGCGAGCACCGCCGCGGCCGGTGCCACGATGAGTTTCGCGCTGATCACCAGCGCCAGCACCAGTCCCGACCAGCCGGCCCGGCCGGTCGCGGCGAGTGCGCACGCGAGCACCAGCAGTCCCACGATGGCCAGATCCGGCCCGGCGACCGACCACGTCAGCGCGGTCAGCGGGCAGGCGAGCGCCAGCTGCGCCGCGAAAACCGGAATCCTGGGCCAGTTCAGCATTCGTAGCGAGGCGATCACGCACAGGCACACGGCGAGCGCGAAGTACCAGCGGGCGTCGGTGAGCGCGTTGGTCACCGGGTTGCCGCCGAAAAGCGCGCGCGGCAGGCCGAAGACGGTCATCACCGGGCCGTAGGGCGTGTAGTCGTTGACCTCCGGCGGACGGCCGAGCGCGGTCACGTCGACGTACGGGGTGCCGTGCTGCAGCAGCAGGCGCGCGCTGCGCTCGATCACCCACACCTCGGGCTGGGCCGCCCAGGATCCGGGGGTGACCAGCCAGTCCACTCCGGTCAGCCGGCGAATCACCAGTACCGCCAGCGGGATGATCATTGCCAACAGCCCGACGGACGCGATGGCAAGCCAGCGCGAGCCCAGCCGTCCCCGCGGCTCGCGGCCGGCTCGGGCGGAGACCAGCAGCCAGGCGCTGTGCGCGGCGGCTAGCCCGTAGCCGGCGCTGGCGAACGCGCCCCAGATCCGGTAGCCGTAGAACTCCGAGGCGAACGCGCTGGCGAACGCGAACACGAAGCAGCCGAAGTAGAACAGCAGGTCCCAGCCGAGCAGCCGGATCGCGCGGGCTTCGGGCGCGCGGCCCGGTGCCATGAGCAGCTGCACCCTGCGTCCCCCTCGCCTCGGCGTATCGTGCCCCCGTCGCGTCAGGTTACCGAGGGCCCGCGGCGGGTGAGCGGCCGCCCGTTTGCCGCGGTCCGCACCGGATCGGGAAGAACTTCGGGTCTGCCGGTGTTGTGCGCTTCATATCCGCGAAAAAGCTCAAGTAACGTAGAAGTTTTAGCCGGGCCGCACCACCGGCCCGGACGGTGGGATGGGGGACCTTCATGGACAACACCTGGGCGCTGATGAGCTCGGCGATGCGCTCGGCGGACACACCGAGGGCGCTGACCAAGGGCACGGTCAAGCGCGTCGCCCGCTTCGCCCGGCCGCACTGGGTGCGGCTGCTGGTCTTCCTGGTGCTGACGGTCGTCTCGGCCGTGCTCGCGGTGACCACGCCGGTGCTGGCGGGCAAGGTGGTCGACTCGATCGTCGGCGGCCACGACCTCTCGGTGGTGATCTGGCTGGCCGTGGTGATCGCCCTGCTGGCCATCGCCGACGCGGGGCTGGGCCTGGCCGAGCGGTGGCAGTCCGCGCGCATCGGCGAGGGCATCATCCTCGACCTGCGGGTGGCCGTCTTCGAGCACGTGCAGAAGCTGCCGATCGCGTTTTTCACCCGGACCCGCACCGGCGCGCTGGTCAGCCGGCTCAACAACGACGTGATCGGCGCGCAGCGGACGTTCACCGCCACACTGTCCGGATTGGTCACGAACGTGATCCAGCTGGTGCTCTCGCTGGCGGTGATGGTGACGCTGTCCTGGCAGGTCACGGTGGTCGCGCTGGTGCTGCTGCCGGTGTTCGTGCTGCCCGCGCGCCGGCTCGGCCGCCGGATGGCCGGGCTGCAGCGCGAGTCCGCCCAGCTCAACGCCGGCATGACCACCCAGATGACCGAGCGCTTCTCCGCGCCCGGCGCGACGCTGGTCAAGCTGTTCGGCCACCCGAGCCAGGAGGTCGCGGACTTCGCCGGGCGGGCCGGGCGCGTGCGCGACATCGGCGTGCGCACGGCGATGCTCACCCGCTGGTTCATGACCAGCCTGACGCTCGTCTCCGCGTTGGCCCAGGCGCTCGTCTACGGCCTCGGCGGCTACCTCGCGCTGACCGGGCAGCTCGCGCCCGGCACCGTGGTCGCGCTGGCTCTGCTGCTGACCCGGCTCTACGCCCCGCTGACCGCGCTGGCGAACGTGCGCGTGGACGTGATGACCGCGATGGTCTCGTTCGAGCGCGTTTTCGAGGTGCTCGACCTGGACCCGATGATCAAGGAGCCGGCCGAGCCGAAGGCCCTGCCCGCCGGCACCGGTGCTGGTGTCTCCGTCGAGTTCGACGACGTGCGGTTCGGTTACCCCGCGGCGGACCGGTTCTCCCTCGCCTCGCTGGAGGATGTGGCCACTTTGGACAATCGCGGTGGCGAGGAAGTGCTGCACGGCATCAGCTTCCGTGCCGAGCCGGGCCAGATGGTCGCGCTGGTCGGCTCGTCCGGCGCCGGGAAGTCGACGATCGCGTCGCTGCTGCCGCGGCTCTACGACGTGGACGGCGGCGCGGTGCGGCTGTCCGGGACCGACGTGCGTGACCTCGATTTCGCCACCCTGCGCGAAACGGTCGGCGTGGTGACGCAGGACGGGCACCTGTTCCACGACACGATCCGCGCCAACTTGGCGTACGCCCAGCCGGGCGTGACTGACGACGAGATCTGGGCAGCGCTGGAGCAGGCGCGGCTCGGGGAGCTGGTGCACTCGCTGCCGGACGGCCTGGACACCACCGTCGGCGAGCGCGGCTACCGCCTTTCCGGCGGCGAACGGCAGCGGCTCACCATCGCGCGGCTGCTGCTGGCCCAGCCCAAGGTCGTGGTCCTGGACGAGGCGACTGCCCACCTCGACTCCGAGTCCGAGGCCGCGGTCGGCGAGGCGCTCACCGGCGCACTGGAAGGCCGGACCTCGCTGGTGATCGCGCACCGGCTGTCCACCGTCCGCGCCGCCGACCTGATCCTGGTGATCGAGCACGGCACGGTCGTCGAGCAGGGCACGCACGAGGAGCTGCTGGCGCGGGAAGGCCGTTACGCCGAACTGCACCACACCCAGTTCGACGAGGAGCCCGCGGTCGCTTAGCCGGTCCCGGAGCGCAGCGGATGACGTTTTCCCCGCACTCAGCGAGGGGAAAGCGTCATCCGCTGCAGCAAGTCGCGGGGGTCAGCGCAGGGCCGGGACCCGTGGCTCGTACTTGGCCAGCAGCGCCTTGTTCGCCTCGTCGCCACCCTCCACATTGGAACTGCGCCACAGCGGCACGTCCAGGCCCTCGGCCGTGCCGCGGTCGAAGACCTGGGCCAGGATGAGGTTCCACAGGAACGCGTTGACCACAGTGGACAGTGGCGCGGTGCGCGGTGCGCCGGCCGGGTGGCTGGCGTCGCCGGGGATGACCAGTGAGTCGAGGACCACGGTGCCCTCCTCGACCAGCGTAGTCGGCGACCGGCGCGGGGCCGCGGCCACGCATTCGCGCGAGGTCACCGCGATGACCGAGGCGCCGCGGCGGCGGGCGCCGGCGGCCAGCTCCACCGGGTACGGGTTCACGCCGGAGGTGGAGAACACCACCAGCACGTCGTCCGGGCCGGGCGCGCGCTCGGCGAGCACCTCTTCCGCCAGCCCGGTGCGGCGCTCGGTCTTGGTGCTGTGCTGCGCGCCGTGCAGCGGCAGCAGCTCCGGGTGGTACAGCGGGTACACGCAGGCGAGGCCGCCCGCGCGGTAGAACGTCTCGGCGACGGCGGCCAGCGAGTGCCCGGCGCCCGCGGTGAACACCAGCGCGTCGCTGCGGATCACCCCCAGCACCAGGTCCGCCGCCGCGGCCACCTGGCCGGCGTTGGCCGCCTCGGCGGCCGCGAGCTTGTCCGCCGTGCTCTTCCAGTTCTCCGTGGCGCTCACCACACCTGCCCTTCGTCGCGGGTCCGGTCGCCGAATCTAGCGCGTGACCACTCTTTGTGGTGGATCAGCGTGGTGGATTAGCGTGACCGCGGGGCAAGAAACGGATCCCGGTGACTGGGAGGCGGCAGGTGGACGAGGCGGAACCCGTCGTTTCGGTGCGGCGTGCGCGTGGCCGCACGCGCGCGGTCGTGTTGGTGCTGCACGGCGGGGCCGAGGTCGGCACCGCGGCCGTGCCCCCGTGGAAGCTGGCGTACCTGCGCATGGTGCCGCTGGCCCGCGCCCTGCACCGCGCGGGCGGCCCGTACGGCCTCGAGGTGCGGCTGCTGCGCAACCGGCGGTACGGCTGGAACGGTGCCGCCGAGGACCCGGTGCCGGACGCGCGCTGGGCGCTGGAGCGGATCCGCGCCGAGCACCCCGGCCTGCCGGTGGTGCTGGTCGGGCATTCGATGGGCGGGCGCGTCGCGCTGCGCGTAGCCGACGACCCGGCCGTGACGGGCGTCTGCGCGCTCGCGCCGTGGACCCCGGCCGGCGAGCCGGTGGACGCCGTCGCCGGGCGCTCGGTGCTCATCGTGCACGGCACCCGCGACCGGATGACTTCACCGCGTGACTCCCACGCCTTCGCCGAGCGGGCCCGCGAGGTCGCGGCGCGCGTCGCCCGGTTCGAGATCGGCGGCGAGGGGCACGCGATGCTCCGCCGTTCGCCGGTCTGGACCAGGTTGGTGTGTGCTTTCACACTGGACGTGATCGAGGCCGGGACAAAGGACGAAACTCTCATCAGGGCCTGGACCCGTCCCGCGGACGAGCGGTTGCGAATCCCCGTGTGAGACGAGTCGGGCGACCGGCACAAAGCGCACGCTTCGTGACCCGGGAATACCATTCACCATGGGCCGCACAGCCCGTCCGGAGGGAGTGTCTTGTCCACCTCAAGTGTCGACCGCGCGGCGGGACCGTCCCCGCAACCGATTCCGCAGCAGATCCCCGACGAATCCCGGTGGCCGGGCCTGGCCACCCCGCCGCATTCGCCCTTGCGCGCGCGGGCCGCGGAGGCGCTCTTCCGCCGCGCCGTCAAGTCGCTGGACCTGCGGGTGAGGTTCCCGGACGGGACCACGCTCGGCGCGGGCGGCCCGGAGTCGCCGGAGATGCGCATCCGCCGCCCCGCCGCGTTTTTCCACCGCCTCGGCGCGGACGCGAAGATCGGCTTCGGCGAGGCGTACATGGTGGGGGACTGGACCGCCGACGACCTGCCCGGCGTGCTGACCCCGTTCGCGGAGAAGCTGGCCACCATCATCCCGCCGTTCCTGCAGCGGTTCCGCCGGTTCGTCGAGCGCGTCCAGCCCGAGGCCGAGGAGAACACGATCGAGGGATCGCGGGAGAACATCCACCGGCACTACGACCTGTCCAACGACCTGTTCAGCACCTTCCTGGACGAGTCGATGATGTACTCCTCGGCGCTGTTCGGCCCCGGTGACAGCCTCACCCAGGCCCAGCACCGCAAGCTCGACAGCGTGCTCGACTACGCGGGCGTGCGCGAGGGCAGCACCGTGCTGGAGATCGGCACCGGCTGGGGCGAGCTGTCCATCCGCGCCGCGTCACGGGGCGCGAAGGTCACCTCGCTGACCATCTCGCAGGAGCAGAAGACGCTGGCCGACGCGCGCATCGCCGAGGCCGGCTACAGCGACCGCGTCGACGTGCGGCTGTGCGACTACCGCGAGGCCGACGGCGAGTACGACTCCGTGGTCAGCGTCGAGATGATCGAGGCCGTGGGCGCGTCCTACTGGCCGACCTTCTTCTCCACGATCGGCAAGCGGCTGCGCCCCGGCGGCCGGTTCGGCCTGCAGGCGATCACCATGGACCACGACCGGATGCTGGCCGCGGCGCGCTCGTACACCTGGATCCACAAGTACGTCTTCCCCGGCGGCATCATCCCCTCGGTCGAGGCGATCGAGCAGGGCATGGCCGAGAACACCCGGCTCAAGCTGGCCGGCATGCGGGAGTTCGGCCAGGACTACGCCCGCACGCTGAAGCTGTGGCGTGAGCGGTTCCTCGCGCGCTGGACCGACATCAAGGACTTCGGGTTCGACGACGTGTTCGGCCGGATGTGGGAGTTCTACCTGGCCTACTCCGAGGCCGGGTTCCGCTCCGGGCACCTCAAGGTGCACCAGTTCGGGTTCGCCGACCCTCGCTGAACAGGGCGTTCTCTCCCGGCACAACCGGCCCAGGGTGCCGCACGTCCTCATACTGAGGGCATGCGGTTCACTGGGCCGCGCCAGTTGCTGATCCGACCGGAGGTAGGCGGACACGGGCTGCAGCCGATCGGCGTGCAGAAACCCTATCCGCGTGGCTGTAGTCGGATCAGTAACTGAACAGTATTGCCGGATTCGGGGAACAGGGTGATGGACCGATGACGTACGGAGGCGACGACGGCAGGCGGCGGGAGCCGCCCCGGAGGCCCCAGCCACCGGGTAACCCGCGGCAGCACCAGCGGGCGCAGATGATGCCGTTGCCGGGTTCCGCCCCCAGCGCGTACGACCAGCGGACGCGGCCGATGGGCAACCGGGGCGAGGCGCCGCCGCCCGGTCCGCCGCCCCGGCAGGACCCGCCAGGCCCGCACGAGGGCGGCCCCGCCCCGCGGCCGCGCCGTCGCCGCCGGTGGAGCGTCGGCAAGATCCTGATGACGCTGGTGCTGATCTTCGTCCTGTTCATCGGCGGCATCTGGGCCTACCTGGAGTTCTCGATCACGCGGGTCGACGCGCTGGCCGACTACGACGGCCGGCCCGCCGCCGCGTCCGGCACCAACTGGCTGGTGGTCGGCTCCGACAGCCGCGCCGGGCTCTCGGCCGCGGAAGAGGAGAACTTGGCCACCGGTGACACCACCGACGCGAGCGGCCAGCGCACCGACACGATCATGGTCGCGCACATCCCGGACAACTCCACGAAGCCGACGCTGCTTTCGCTGCCGCGGGACTCCGAGGTGAAGATCCCCGGCCACGGCACCAGCAAGATCAACGCGGCGTACGCGCTCGGCGGCCCGGCGTTGCTTGCGAAGACCGTCGAAGGCGTCACCGGCCTGCGCATCGACCACTACGCGGAGATCGGCTTCGGCGGCTTCGCGACCATTGTGGACGCGATCGGCGGGGTCGACATGTGCGTCGACAAGGACATGAACGACACGATGACCGGCATCAACATCAAGGCCGGCTGCCAGACCCTGGACGGGCGCGACTCGCTCGGCTTCGTCCGGATGCGGCACAGCACCGCGACCCCGCGCTCGGACCTCGACCGGGTGGCGAACCAGCGCAAGTTCATCGGCGCGCTGGTCAGCCAGATCGCGAGCCCGGGCACGCTGCTCAACCCGTTCCACTTCTTCCCGCTGCTGTCCGCGGCGCCGGCCGCGCTGACCATGGACTCGGGCGACCACGTGCACAACCTGGCCGGGCTGGCGATCGCGATGCGCGGCATCTCCTCGGGCGGCGTGCTCACCGGCACGGTGCCGGTCACCGACGGCTCGGCCACGCATTGGGACAAGGCCAAGTCGACGCAGCTGTTCGACGCGCTGAAGAACGACACCCCGGTGCCGGACGGTGTCCTCGTCAGCTGAGGGACGCCCGAGCGGTCGCCTGCCGGAAAACGGCGGGCGTCGCGCGGGCGTCTCCTGTCACCATGGGGCGATGGACACCCCACGGGAAACCCTGACCGAAACCGGGATCACGCTGGCCCGCTGGCGCCCGGAGCAAGCCGGCGACCTCGTGGCGGCCGTGCAGGGATCCCTGGCGCACATCGGCGCCTGGCTGCCCTGGGCCACCGATGGCTACGGGCCGGCCGAGGGCGCCGAATTCCTGGCCGGCACGGTGGAGCACTGGGAGTCGGGGGAGTCGTACGAGTACGCCCTGCTCGCCCCGGACGGCGCCGTGATGGGCAGCTGCGGCCTGATGCGCTGCTCCGACGGCGGCGGCGTCGAGATCGGCTACTGGCTCGGGCTCCCGTACACCGGCCGCGGCCTGATGACGGCGGCCGCTTCGCTGCTGGTCGCCGAGGCGTTCCGCGCGGGCGCCGAGTTCGTCGAGATCAAGCACGACGAGCTGAACACCCGCAGCGGCGCCATTCCCGCCCGGCTGGGCTTCACCCTCGACCGCAAGGAGTCCGCCGCCGGCGAGGAGCTGGCCCCGGCCTGCTCCGGGACCGACCACGTGTGGCGGCTGGACCGTCCCTGAGCAGTGCCGGGAAGAGCAGTGCCGGTCAGGCCGCCTTGCGCTCGCGCAGGAGCTTCAGCGCGCGGTCCGCGTGGGCGGTGAAGTTCAGCTCGCTCTTGATCACGTCCAGTACCCGCCGGTCGGTGTCGATGACAAACGTCTGGCGCTTGGTGTGCAAGGGAATCAGCTTGCGCCACACGCCGAACTGCTTGGCCACGCCGCCGTCCACATCGGACAGCAGCGGGTAGTCGAAGCTGTTCGCCGCGGAGAACGCGCGCTGCTTTTCGACGGCGTCCGGGCTGATGCCCACGCGCTGGGCGCCCACTTCGGCGAACTCGGCCGCCAGATCGCGGAAGTGGCAGCTCTCCGCGGTGCAGCCGCTGGTCATCGCGGCCGGGTAGAAGAACAGCACCACCGGGCCGGACGCCAGGAAGCCCGACAGGGTGCGCTCCACCCCCTGGTCGTCGGCCAGGGTGAAATCGGGGGCGAGGTCGCCGGTCTCCATCAGGGTGGGTCCTTTCGGTCGGGGCCGCGGAAGAAGATCCTCTCAGGGACTTCGAAACCGCGGCCCGGCCGGATGGCTCAGCCCGCGTGCCGGCCGATCATCTCGTCCACTTCGTCCCCGGTGGCGGAGTCGGCCACGAACGAGCCGCGCCCGCCCAGCACACCCAGTTCACGCAGCCGCTGCGCGTGTTCCTTCGTGCGCACGCCCTCGGCGCCGATCCGCAGGTTCAGCTCCTTCGCCCGCGAGACGAGCTGGGCCAGGTGCCGCGTGTCGGTCTCGGTCGGGTCGTCGGCGAGCAGGTCGATCACCGCGCCGGCGAGGATCACGTGCCGCACCGGCAGCCGGTGGCGCGCGATCAGCTCCAGGTCGTCGGAGCCGGAGATGGTCAGCACCAGCTGGGCACCGAGGTCGGCGAGCACGGTGAACGAGTCGAGCACGTCGCCGCCGTCGTCGAACATCGACTGGCGGTCGGTGCACAGCCGCAGCGCCCGCGCGGGCAGCTCGTGCCGGTCGAGCTGCTCCTTGACCAGCAGCACCAGGTCCGGGTCGGCGGCGAGCCGCTGGGGCAGCCGGATGCACACGTCCGGCGCCGCGCCGCCGAACCGCTGCCGCCAGCGCGCGGTCGCGGCCAGCGACTCGGCGAGCAGCCACTTGCCCAGCGGGATCGTCATGCCGGTGATCTGCGCCAGCGGGTAGAACTCGTCGGAGTCCAGCTCGCCGCGGTCCGGGTGGTTCCAGCGCAGCCCGGCGTTCACCGCGGCGATCTTGTCCGGGTCGGCCAGCATCACGGTCGGCTGGTAGACGAGCGAGAACTCACCGTTCTCCAGCGCGCCGGCGATCACCGCGCCCAGCTGGTAACGGCCGCGGTCCCGGGCGTCGAGCTGCGGGTCGTACAGCATCCACTGCGCCTTGCCCGCCTCCTTGGCCCGGTGCAGCGCCAGCTCGGCCGCGCGCAGCAGCTCGACGTGGCTGCTGCCCTCGGTCACCGAGCGCACGACGATGCCGGCGCTCGCGCTGACCCCGATTCCGTGCCCGCCAAGGTAAATCGGCTCGTTCAGGTCTTCCAGCGCCTGGTCGACCAAGACGACTGCCTGTTGCTGGGTCAGCTCTTCGCCGCGCAGCAGGACTCCGAAGCCGTCGCCGGACAGCCGCGCGACGTACCCGTCGTGCTTGCCGGTGAAGGTCCGCGACAACTTGCTCGCGACCTCCTTCAGCACCTCGTCGCCGACTCCGGCGCCGAGGCCGTCGTTGATCACCTTGAAGCCGTCGATGTCGAGGTACACCAGGCCGAGCCGGCCGCGGTTGGGCGTGCCGAGCGCGGCCTCCAGCCGGGTGGTGAACGCCTGCCCGTTCGGCAGCCCGGTGAGCGGGTCGTGCAGGTTCTGGTGCAGCAGCCGCTCGCCGAGCAGGTGCAGGTCGTCGGTGTCGGCGGCCATCAGCACCGGGAAGCGCGCCTCGGGCCCGTCGCCGGGCAGCCAGGCGAGAGTGACGTTGGTGGTCAGCCGGCCGTCCTGGCTGTGCGCCAAGTGCACGCCGCGCTCGGTGACGCGGTCGGTGCCGGGCGCGCTCAGCCGTTCGAGCCCGCCGCGGATCCGGTCGGCGTCGTGGGTGGTGGCCGCCAGGTCGGACAGGTGCCGCCCGCGCAGCCGCTCCGGCGGCGAGCCGACCAGCTTCCCCAGCGCGGGGTTGGCCTCGACGATGTCGCCGGCGGTGTCGGCGAGGGCAATCGCAATCGGCGCGACGGTGAACAGGGTGGTGAACCGCAGCAGGGCACCCTCCTGCACCGGGTCCGCTGTCCGGATGACGTCCCGGGCGAACTCGAGCAGGAGCCGCTCCCGGTCCTGGAGGGGAAGCGTTACTCCTTTGGTGTCAGCCAGCATCGCCGCGTACCGGCGCGCGACCTCGGACACCCCTGGTTGGTCACCAGGCTCAGGCACACTCCACCCCTTCATGCGCGGACTAAAGCCAGCTCAGACGTGGTGCGAGGAATCATGGACCCACACTAGGTATGAGTTGGCCGTGAGTGATGCCACGGCATCACGCGCGATCCGGGGTGTCTACCGGCTGAACGAGTGATGGACACTGCACAAAAGGTGACGGCATGTCACCTTGAGTGCGCGAACGTGTCTCCCGATGCCGACAGGCCCCCGGCCCGCGCCCCTCAACGTCGAGCGGAAGCCGTCAACGATATTCGAGGCGCATCGGCAGTCCGTCGGCGGGCACCGGCAACGAGACGTAGTCCCAGCGCGCGGTATAGGCCGCCGGCACCGACCAGCGGTAGGTCCGCAGCATCTCGTGCATCAGCGCCTTGACCTCCAGTCCGCCGAACTGGAGGCCGATGCACTTGTGCGCGCCGCCGCCGAAGGGCATCCAGGCGAAGCGGTGCGATTTGTCCTCGCGGCGCGGCTCCGCGAACCGCTCGGGGTCGAAGGCGTGCGGGTTCGTCCAGTGCTCGGCGCTGAAGTGGTTCAACGTCGGCGAGACCCCGACCAACGTGTCCGCGGGGATGTAGTGACCGAGCACCTCGGTGTCCTTTGTGGTCTTCCGGGCCATCGAGGGCACCGGCGCCACCAGCCGCAGCGCCTCCTTCATGACGAGGTCGAGCGTCTCGAGCCCGTCCAGCGCCTCGATGTCGGGCAGGTCGTCGCCGAGCGCCAGCGACTCGGCCCGGGCGCGCTCCTGCCAGTCCGGGTGCTTGGCCAGGTAGTAGGCCATGGCGCTGCTGGTGATGGTCGTGGTGTCGTGCGCGGCCATCATCAGGAAGATCATGTGGTTCACGACGTCGACGTCGCTGAACCGGTCGCCGTCCTCGGTGGTGGCGTGGCAGAGCGCGGCGAAGAGGTCGTCGCCGTCGTCGCGCCGTTTCGCGGGCAGGTTCTCGCCGAAGTAGCGCTCCAGCACCCGCCGGCCGCGCAGCCCGGCGGCCCAGCGCCCGCCCGGCACCGGCGCGCGGACGATCGCGGTGCCGGCGCGCACCGAGCTGACGAACGCGCGGTTGATCTTCGCCGCGTCCGCGTCGGAGCGCATGTCCATGAACACGCGGGTGGCGACGTCGAGGGTCAGCTGCTTGAGCGCCCAGTACAGCCGCGGGCTGGTGCCGGTGGGCCAGGACTGCACGCCCTCGCGCAGCGCCGGGCCCATCTGGGCGACGTAGCCGGTGAGGCGCTCGCGGGTGAAGGCCTGCTGCATGATCCGCCGGTGCAGGTGGTGCTCGCCGAAGTCGAGCAGCATCAGGCCGCGCTCGAAGAAGTTCTCGATGAAGAACTTCCAGCCCTCCTGCGAGAAGGCTTTGTCCTTGTTCACCAACGCGATCTGTGTCGCCTCGGGCCCGGACAGCGACACGATCCGGCGGCCGAAGCCGCCCATCCACGACACCGGGCCGTACTGCTCGTACCGGCGCAGGCTGAAGTCGAGGCCGAAGCGCATCATCTCCAGCGCGTGCCCGACCACGGGCGGCCCGTCGTCGCCCAGCACCGGCTTGAGGCCGCTGCCCGCGGGCGGCGCCGCCAGCTCGCGCACCGGCCACGAAGCGCCGAGCCAGCGCTCGTCGACCTTGCGGGGCAACGGGATCGCCGTCAACGGCGGCACCCGTTCACGCAGGGCCTCGGCGACTTTGCCGACCGCGCTCGTCATGGAGGATCATCTCCCGCCTGGCTCTGGGACGTGATCCAGCGTGCACCCTTATTGACGCAGTGGCAATACCTCGGCGCGCCTCTTTTAGGGTGGTCCGGCCCGAACGGCTCGTGAGTGTTTATGACGGTTAGAACCGTCATAAACACTCACGAGCTTTCAGGCTTGCTCGGCGCGGACTTGGCGCGCGGCGGCCACGAGGTTCTGCAGCGCCGGGTTCACCTCGGCGTAGCCACGGGTTTTGAGGCCGCAGTCCGGGTTCACCCACAGCCGTCCGGCCGGCACGGCGGCGACGGCCGTGCGCAGCAGGTCCGCCACCTCCTCGACGCCGGGCACGCGCGGCGAGTGGATGTCGTAGACGCCCGGGCCGACCCCGCGGACGAAGCCGGCGCCGGAGAGATCGTCCAGCACCTCCATTTTCGACCGCGCCGCCTCGATGCTGGTGACGTCGGCGTCGAGCGCGTCGATCGCCGGCAGCACCTCGCCGAACTCCGAGTAGCACATGTGCGTGTGGACCTGGGTGGTGTCGGCGGCCCCGGAGGTCGCGACGCGGAACCCACGGACGGCCCAGGCGAAGTACGCCTCGTGCCCGGCCGCGCGCAGCGGCAGCAGCTCCCGCAGCGCGGGCTCGTCGACCTGGACCACTCGCACGCCCGCGGCCTCCAGATCGCCCACCTCGTCGCGGATCGCCAGCGCGACCTGCAGCGCGGTGTCGGCCAGTGGCTGGTCGTCCCGCACGAACGACCACGCCAGGATCGTCACCGGGCCGGTCAGCATGCCCTTCACCGGCTTTTCGCTGAGCCGCTGGGCATACCGCGCCCACGGGACGGTCATCGGCGCCGGCCGTGAGACGTCGCCGAACAGGATCGGCGGGCGGACGCAGCGGGAGCCGTAGGACTGCACCCAGCCGAATTCGGTGGCGGCGAAGCCGTCCAGCTGCTCGGCGAAGTACTGCACCATGTCGTTGCGCTCGGGCTCGCCGTGCACCAGCACGTCGAGGCCCAGCTCTTCCTGCAGCCGCACCACGCGCTCGATCTCGGCGTGCATCGCGGCGACGTAGCCGGCCTCGTCCAGCTCGCCCGAGCGCAGCGCCGCGCGGGCCTTACGGACGTCGGTGGTCTGCGGGAAGGAGCCGATCGTGGTGGTCGGCAACGGCGGCAGGTCCAGCTCGGCCTGTTGCGCCGCCGCACGCTGCTCGTACGGCGGGCGCGCGGCGTCTTCCGGACGCAGGGCGGCAAGCCGTTCCCGCACGCGCGGGTCGGTCACCTCGGTGGCCGCGGCGCGGTCCGCCACGGCCGCACGGGCCGCGGTGAGGTCCACGTCCTCTTCCCGCAGCGCGCGGCCGAGCAGGACCACCTCGTCGACCTTCTGCTGCGCGAACGCCAGCCAGCCCTTCACCCGGCCGTCGAGGCTTGTCTCGCGCTCGACGTCGTAGGGCACGTGCAGGAGCGAGCAGGACGTCGAGACGCTCACGGTCGCGGCGGTGCCGAGCAGCTTGCGGGCCTTGTCCAACGCTCGGTCCGGGTCGGTGCGCCACACGTTGCGGCCGTCGACCACCCCCGCGAGCACCTCCTTGTCCCGCAACGCCCCCTCGGCCGCGACGGCGTCCACAAAGGACTCGTCGGTGATCAGGTCCACGGCCACCGCCTCGATGGGGGAGCGGGCCAGCACGCCGAGCCCGCGGCCGAGGCCGCCGAAGTACCCGGCGACGAGGATCTTCGGCCGGTCCTGCGCCTTGGCCAGCACGTGGTACGCGCGAGTCAGCGCGTTCAGCTCGGCGTTGGTGCGGTCGCCGGCGAAGACCGGTTCGTCGAGCTGGACCCACTCCACGCCTTCGTCCCGCAGTCGGCGCAACAGCTCGGCGTACGCGGGCAGCAGTTCGTCGAGCAGCTCCAGCGGCTTGAAGCCCGGCGCGGTCGCCTTCGCCAGCAGCAGGAACGTGACCGGGCCGACGAGCACCGGCCGCGTCTCGATGCCGAGCGCGCGGGCTTCGCGGTACTCGTCGAGCGGTTTGCTGCCGGTGGGCGCGAACTTGGTGTCCGGGCCCAATTCCGGGACCAGGTAGTGATAGTTGGTGTCGAACCACTTCGTCATCTCGAGCGCGGGCGCGTCCTGCACGCCGCGCGCCGCCGCGAAGTAGGTGTCCAGCGGCGAAAGCCCCAGACTCGTGAAGCGCTCCGGCAGCGCGCCGAACAGCTCGGCGGTGTCGAGCACGTGGTCGTAGTGGGAGAAGGTGCCGGACGGGATGGAGTCCAGGTCGGCGTCGCGTTGCCCGGTCCAGGCTTGGGTACGCAGCGCACGGCCGGTGGCCAGCAGCTCCGCCGCGTCGATCCGGCCCGCCCAGTACCGCTCCAGGGCGCGCTTGAGTTCCCGGCCGGGCCCGATGCGCGGGCTGCCCAGGATGGTGGTGCCGATGGTGTTCACAGCTCTCTCCTCGCGAGCTCGCCGAACGAGTCCGGACGCGCGAGGGGGCCGCGTTCTTCGGTCGTGCCTGCTCCCACGAGGCCCGGACTCACGCACGCCGTCGGCGCGCGTGCCACAGGCAGGTCTTCGGACTGGCGGGCGCCGTGCTCGCGCCTACTCGCCGTCGCTTCCCGGGCTCGCGCCCAGTGCTTTACCACTTTCCGTGGTGACGGCTTTCGTTCCCACTCACCGCTGCGGGGGCAGTCCCGGATTCACACCGGGTTCCCTGTTGCCTCGCTCAAGTCGTGGCCGTGGAAAAAGGCTCGGCCACGCCCTGGGCGAACCAGTGGCGTGGCCGAGCCTAGCGGCCGGGGCCGAGCGTGGCACAAATCCCGCTCGATTCCCGGATGGCGGGATCAGTCCCAGTCCAGGGCCCCGCCCGACTGGTACTCGATCACGCGGGTCTCGAAGAAGTTCTTCTCCTTCTTCAGGTCCATCGCCTCGGACATCCACGGGAACGGGTTCTCCGTCTCCCCGAAGATGGGCGCGAGGCCGATCTGCTGCGCGCGCCGGTCGGTGATGAAGTGCATGTACTGCTCGCACAACTGCGCCGAAAGGCCGAGCATGCCGCGCGGCATGGTGTCGCGGGCGTACGCGACCTCCAGCTCACACGCGTCCTTCAGCATCCCGCGCACCTCGGCCTGGAACTCCTCGGTCCACAGGTGCGGGTTCTCGATCTTGATCTGGTTGATGCAGTCGATGCCGAAGTTCAGGTGGATCGACTCGTCGCGCAGGATGTACTGGTACTGCTCGGCGATGCCGACCATCTTGTTCCGCCGGCCGAGCGAGAGGATCTGCGCGAAGCCGGTGTAGAACCACATGCCCTCGAAGATCACGTAGAACGCCACCAGGTCGCGCAGGAACGCGGTGTCGGCCTCCGGCGTCCCGGTCTCGAAGTCCGGGTCCTCCAGGTGCTGGGTGTACTTCAGCGCCCACGCGTCCTTGTCCGAAATGGACGGAACCTCGCGGTACATGTTGAACAGCTCGCCCTCGACCAGGCCGAGGCTCTCGCAGATGTACTGGAAGGTGTGCGTGTGCACGGCCTCCTCGAAGGCCTGGCGCAGCAGGTACTGGCGGCACTCCGGGTTGGTGATCTGCCGGTACACCGCGAGCACGATGTTGTTGGCCACCAGCGACTCCGCCGTGGCGAAGAAGCCGAGATTGCGCTTGAGCATCTGGCGCTCGTCCTCGGTGAGGCCGTCCGGCGACTTCCACAGCGCGATGTCGGCCTGCATGGCGACCTCGGTCGGCATCCAGTGGTTGTTGCAGCCGGCGAGGTACTTCTCCCACGCCCAGCGGTACTTCATCGGCAGCAGCTGGTTCACGTCGGCGCGGGCGTTGATCATCCGCTTGTCGTCGACGTTGATCCGGGCGGCGCCGACCTCGATCTCACCGAGGCCGGTGGCGCCGGTGCTCTCCACGTTGGTCATGTTCAGGGGTTCCTTACTGGCAGGCTTCGCAGTCGGGGTCGTCGATGCGGCAGGCGGCGCCTTCGGTGGCGACGAAGTCGATGTCCTCGACCTTCGGCATCTCCTTCGGCTCCGGCTTCGCCGCGGGCGGCGTGACGGGCACGGCCGGGACCGCGGCCGCCGGCGAGGGCGACGGGGCAGCGGCCGGGACCGCGGCGGACGGCGCCGGTGCGGCAGCCGGGGCCGGTGCAGCTGCAGCGGCGGCCGGGGCGGCGGAGACGGCGTTCAGCTTGCCGTCGGTGCCGCGCAGGGTGCTCTTCTCCACGTGCGTCGCGGACTGCGCCCGCAGGTAGTACGTGGTCTTGAGGCCCTTGTGCCAGGCGTAGCGGTACAGCTCGTCGAGCTTGCGGCCACTGGGCGCCGCGATGTACAGGTTCAGCGACTGCGCCTGGTCGATCCACTTCTGCCGGACCGAGCCGGCGTCCACGATCCACTTCGACTCGATCTCGAACGCGGTGGCGTAGAGCGCCTTCAGGTCGTCCGGCACGCGGTCGATCTGGCCGAGGCTGCCGTCGAAGTACTTCAGGTCGCTGACCATCACCTCGTCCCACAGGCCGCGGGCCTTGAGGCTCTTGACCAGGTGCGGGTTGACCACGGTGAAGTCGCCGGACATGTTCGACTTGACGAACAGGTTCTGGAACAGCGGCTCGATCGACTGGCCGACGCCGGAGATGTTGGAGATCGTCGCGGTCGGCGCGATCGCCATCACGTTGGAGTTGCGCATGCCGACGGTCTTGACCCGCTCGCGCAGCGGCGCCCAGTCCAGCGTCGCGGAGGTGTCGACGTCGAGGCCGTCGCCCTGGCGCGCGTCGATCAGCAGCTGCATCGAGTCGATCGGCAGGATGCCGCGGCTCCACAGCGAGCCCTCGAACGACTGGTACTGGCCGCGCTCCTCGGCCAGGTCGGTCGAGGCGGAGATCGCGTAGTACGAGACGTGTTCCATGCTGACGTCGGCGAACTTCACCGCGTCGGCCGAGGCGAACGGCACGCCGATCTCGAACAGCGCGTCCTGGAAGCCCATGATGCCCAGGCCGATCGGGCGGTGGCGCAGGTTGGAGCGGCGCGCCTCCGGGATCGTGTAGAAGTTGATGTCGATCACGTTGTCCAGCATGCGGACGGCGGTGCGCACGGTCTTCTCGAGGCGCTCGGTGTCGAGCCCTTCGGGGGTGACGTGCTTGAGCAGGTTCACCGAGCCGAGGTTGCAGACCGCGACCTCTTCGACGTTGGTGTTCAACGTGATTTCGGTGCACAGGTTGGACGAGTGCACCACGCCGACGTGCTGCTGCGGCGAGCGCAGGTTGCACGGGTCCTTGAAGGTGATCCACGGGTGGCCGGTCTCGAACAGCATGGTCAGCATGCGGCGCCACAGCTCGACCGCGCGGAGCTTGCGGAACACCTTGATCTCACCGCGCTCGGCGGCGGCCTCGTACTCGCGGTAGCGCTCGGCGAACGCGTTGCCGTAGAGGTCGTGCAGGTCCGGCGTCTCGTTGGGGGAGAACAGGGTCCACTGCGCGTCGGCCTCGACGCGGCGCAGGAACTCGTCCGGCACCCAGTTGGCCGTGTTCATGTCGTGCGTGCGGCGGCGGTCGTCACCGGTGTTCTTGCGCAGGTCGAGGAATTCCTCGATGTCCACGTGCCAGGTCTCGAGGTACGCGCAGGCCGCGCCCTTGCGCTTGCCGCCCTGGTTCACCGCGACGGCGGTGTCGTTGGCGATCTTCAGGAACGGCACGACGCCCTGGGACTGGCCGTTGGTGCCCTTGATGTGCGCGCCGAGCCCGCGGACCGGGGTCCAGTCGTTGCCGAGGCCGCCGGAGTACTTGGCCAGCAGCGCGTTGTTCTTGTACGCCTGGAAGATCGAGTCCAGGTCGTCGTCCACAGTGGTCAGGAAGCAGGACGAAAGCTGTGCGCGCGTGGTGCCCGAGTTGAACAGCGTCGGGGTGGACGCCATGAAGTGGAAGCTCGAGAGCAGCTCGTAAAATTCAATAGCACGAGATTCCCTGTCGTCCTCGCGGATCGCCAGGCCCATCGCGACGCGCATGAAAAACGCCTGCGGCAGCTCGAACCGCGTGCCGTTGTGGTGCTGGAAGTACCGGTCGTACAGCGTCTGCAGGCCGAGGAAGCCGAAGTCCAGGTCGCGCTCGGGCCGGATCGCCGCGGTGATCTTGTCCAGGTCGAAGCGCAGCAGCTCGCCGTCGACCAGCTCCAGCTCGACCGCGCGGCGCAGGTAGGCGCGGAAGTAGACGGGGTACTCGGCGGCCATCTCGTCCTGGCTGGCCAGGCGCGGGGCGGCGGCCAGGTAGCTCAGGGCCTCGCCGCGCAGCTTGTCCAGCAGCAGCCGGGCGGAGACGTAGGAGTAGTTCGGCTCCTGCTCGACCAGCACGCGGGCGGCCATGATCTGGGCCAGCGCCAGCTCGTCGGCGCTGATGCCGTCGTAGAGGTTGCGCTTGGCCTCGGTCAGCACCGGCTCGGCGGAGACGTCCTCGAGCCCGGCCACGGCCTCGCCCACGACGTGGGAAACGCGGGCCCAGTCGAGCGGGCGCAGCACACCGTCGACGCCCTTGACACTGAGCGCGACCTCGGCCGGCACCGGCGTAGCGGCTTCGCGGGCCTTCGCGCGCTCTTCGCGGTACAGCACGTACGCGCGGGCGACCTTGTGGTGCCCGCCGCGCATCAGGGCCAGCTCGACGAGGTCCTGGATCTGCTCGATGTGCAGGGCGGTCTCGGGACCGGCGTGGCGCAGCAGGGAGGCCTCGACCTGCTCGGTCAGCTCGGCGACCACGTGGTGCACGCGGGAGGAGGCGGCCGCGTCGCCGCCCTCGACCGCGAGGAACGCCTTGGTCAGCGCCACCGTGATCTTGCCGGCGTCGAACGGCGAGACGGTGCCGTCGCGCCGGATGACGTGGACGGCGCTCGGGGTGGTGTCCGACGACGAGGCCGGCCGCTGACCGGTATCCACTGACATGCGTGTCTCCAACAGGTCGAAAAATGGGCGCGCTTCACCGCCACACGACCGATCGAGGCCGTGCGCTGCGGTTTCACAATTCGGCCCGGCTGCCCTTCCTGAGCGGTCTCCCCGTCGCTGGGGGCTGCCGGTTCCCAGAGACTACATCTAGGGGTGTCGGCTCGCACGCGCCCCAAGGGGTGGCGTGTCGTCGGCTCACCCTCGCGGGTTAGCCGATCACTGAGAGCGGCTGCTCAGGGCTGTCTCACCCACCGAAACGAAGATCGAAATCGCTCAGCGCGGCGCTCACGATCGGGCGACGGCCGGCCAGGAAGCCGAGCGGCCCGCGCGGGTTCACGGACCAGTCGGCGGCCGCCGCGGCGGGCTTGAACCGCGCCGCGACGGGGCTGCGCTTGGGCCGGCCGTCGAGCGTCTGCGCGATGTCGAACGCCGACGGCGTCGCGACGGGCAGGCCGACGCGGCGGGAGAAGGCGGCGGTGGCGATCCAGTCGTCCGCTGTGGCGGCGGTGAACGTGCGGCCGCGGTGGAAATCGAACGTGGCGAGGTCTTTCGGGATGCCCCACAGCGCCCGCCCGCCGACGAGCGAGACCTCGCTGTCGACCCAGATCCCGGTGATCGACGCGGTGAGCCGCCGCCCGCGCACGGCGACCGCGGCGAGCAGCTCGTGGTAGCTCAGCTGTCCGGGCGGCTGGTAGTCGACCCAGGCGGCGAACACCAGCGCTTGGCCGGCCACGACCGTCGGCTCGGCGCCCCCGGGCAGGGCGGGCAGTTCCGCGACGGGCAGCCGCCACACCGACAGGCAAGCCTGGCCCGTGAGCCGCCACGGCTCGGGCGGGTACGCGGTCATCGGTCGAGCCACGGCAGGTAGGGCGGCAGGTCGGTGTCGACGCGCATGGTGAACTCCGGCGGGCGTTTCTGGAGGAACGACAGCACGCCTTCGGCGGTGTCGGGCGTGGTCGGCAAGCCGGCGGTAAGCTTCGAGTCCAGCTCGTGCACCTCGAACGGCGACGGCGCGCTCGCCATCCGGTAGAGCAGCTGCCGGGTGACCGCGACCGAGACCGGCGCGGTGTTCGCGACGAGGTTGCGGGCCAGCTCGTAAGCCTTGTCCAGCACGGCTTCCGGCGGGTGGACGCTGTGCACGAGCCCCGCGCGCAGCGCCTCTTCCGGCCCGAACACGCGGCCGCTGACCATCCAGTCCACGGCCGTGCCCATGCCGACGAGCCGGGGCAGGAACCAGGCCGACGCGCCCTCGGGGTACATGCCGCGGCGGGTGAACACGAAGCCGAATTTCGAGTCCTCGGACGCCAACCGGTAGTCGCAGGACAGCGTGATCGTCAGCCCGCCCCCGACCGACGCGCCCCGCAACGCGGCGATCACCGGCTTGTTCATCGTGAAGATCCGCTTGGAACAGCGGCCTGCGGGCTCCTGCCAGCCTTCGGGCGGCCCTTGATCGAAGCCGAGCCCGCCGGCGGACAGATCGGCGCCGACGGAGAAGTCCTTGCCACTGCCGGTAAGCACGACGACCCGCACGTCCTCGTCGCGGTCGGCGGTGTCCATGGCGTGGCTCAGCTCGTCGGACATCCGCACGGTGTACCCGCCCCGCGCCTCCGGCCGATTCAAGGTGACGGTCGCGATCCGGCCGGTGACCTCGTAGGTGATCTCGGCATAGGGCGTCATGGGTTCGACGGTAGGCCATGCCGGGGGTTGCTGACAATGCGTCAATAAGGATGGGCTGTCATGGTGGGGTCATGCTCCGATTCGGCACGGTGGTCCTGGGCGTCGGCAACATGCGGCGGGCACTGGCTTTCTGGCGGCAGGCGCTGGGTTACGTCCCGCGGGACGGTGAGTCGGGGGATTTCGTTGTGCTGGTTCCGCCTGGGGGCCGCGCTGGGCCCGGACTGTCGTTGCAGTTGAGCGGTTCTCCGGTGCAGGAGCTGCCGCGGGTGCACGTGGATCTGTACGCCGACAGTGCTGCGGAGCAGGCCGCGGAGGTGGAGCGCCTGGTGTCGCTCGGCGCCCGGCGGGTGGACTGGGCGCACTATCCGGAGTCGTCGGACTTCGTGGTGCTGGCTGATACCGAGGGGAACCGGTTCTGTGTGATCGACACTTCGCTGGAGTAGCCGTCGCGAAGTTGTTCCGGATGCGGCGGATGACGCTTTCGCTGCGCTGAGCGAGGGGAAAGCGTCATCCGCTGCGTTCGCTACGGGGGTGAGAGGCGGGGAGAGCGAGTGGTGGGCAGGAGCGGGGTCGGGAGAAAAACAATCAGGCGTGCTTGCTTTTTTCCCGGGCGGGGTGCCAGGCTGGCTGAAGGGACGCAAGGAGGCGTGGCATGGCTGATCTCGGCGTGATCCTCGGGGATCTGGCGGCCGAATCGCAGGCGATCGATGACGTGGTGGCGGGGTTGCCGGCCTCGGATTGGGCGCGGCCGACGCCCGCGCCGGGGTGGACTGTCGCGCATCAGGTCGCGCATCTGACCTGGACTGATGCCAAATCGCTGATTTCGGCGAGCCGGCCGGGGGATTGGCAGGCCGAGGTCGAGCAGCTGCTCAGCGTCGGGGAGGACTACGTCGACGCTGGGGCGCGGGAGTTGGCGCAGACGCCGCCGCGGGAGTTGCTCGCGCAGTGGCGCGAGGGGCGCGCCGCGCTGGCCGAGGCGCTCGCCGTGGTGCCCGAGGGGGAGAAGCTGCCCTGGTACGGCCCGCCGATGAGCGCCGCGTCCATGGCCACCGCCCGGATGATGGAGACCTGGGCCCACGGCCAGGACATCTTCGACGCACTCGGGCTCACCCGCGAGCCGACCGCGCGGCTGTGGCACATCGCCCGCTTCGGCACCCGCACCCGCGACTTCGCCTTCAAACTCCACTCCCTCGCCCCGCCCGTCGAGGAGTTCCGCCTCGAACTGACCTCGCCCGACGGCACCACCTGGGCGTTCGGGCCCGAGGACGCCGAACAGCGGCTGACCGGCAGCGCGCTCGGGTTCTGCCTGGTCATCACCCAGCGGCGGCACCCGGCCGACACGGATCTGGTGGCCATCGGCGCCGACGTCGAGGAATGGCTGGGCATCGCGCAGGCCTTCGCCGGGCCGCCCGGAGCGGGGCGCAAGCCGGGGCAGTTCGCATGACCGACGACCGCACAGCACCGCTCAGGATCGGCAACGCGTCCGGGTTCTACGGTGACCGGTTCTCCGCCGTCCGCGAGATGCTCACCGGCGGGCCGCTGGACGTGCTCACCGGCGACTACCTCGCTGAGCTGACCATGCTCATCCTCGGCCGCGACCGGATGAAGGACCCGAACCGCGGTTACGCCAAGACGTTCCTCCGCCAGATGGAGGAGAACCTGGCGCTGGCCAAGGAAAAGGGCGTGAAGATCGTCGCCAACGCCGGTGGCCTCAACCCCGCCGGGCTCGCCGACACGCTCCGCGAACTCGCCGAGAAGCTCAGCCTCGATGTGAAGATCGCGCACGTCGAAGGCGATGACCTGATAACAAGAGCGGGCGAGCTGGACTTCCAGGACCCGTTGACTGCCAACGCTTACCTCGGCGCCTGGGGCATCGCGGAGTGCCTGAACGCCGGGGCGGACGTGGTGGTCACCGGGCGCGTCACCGACGCCTCGGTGATCGTCGGCCCGGCCGCCGCGCACTTCGGCTGGGCGCGCGAGGACTACGACGCGCTGGCCGGCGCCGTCGTGGCCGGGCACGTGATCGAGTGCGGCGCCCAGGCGACCGGTGGCAACTACGCGTTCTTCCGTGAGCAGCCGATCGGCGTGCCCGGCTTCCCGATCGCGGAGATCCACGCCGACGGGTCCAGCGTGATCACCAAGCACCCGGGCACCGGGGGAGTGGTCAACACCGGCACCGTCACCGCGCAGCTGCTCTACGAAATCACCGGCGCCCGTTACGCCAACCCGGACGTGACCAGCCGGTTCGACACCCTGACCCTGACGCAAGAGGATCCCGATCGCGTCCGGATCAGCGGGGTCCGCGGCGAGGCCCCGCCGCCGACGTTGAAGGTGTGCCTCAACCGGCTCGGCGGCTTCCGCAACGAGACGACCTTTGTCCTCACCGGACTGGACATCGAAGAAAAAGCCGCGCTGGTAAGGGATCAGCTCGAGACGGCCCTCAAGCCGCACCCGCCCGCCGACATCCGGTGGACGCTCGCCCGTACCGACCACACCGACGCCGACACCGAGGAACGGGCCAGCGCCCTGCTGCACGTCGCGGTGAAGGACAGCGACCCGAAGATCGCCGGACGCGCGTTCAGCGGCGCCGCGATCGAACTGGCGCTGGCCAGCTACCCCGGGTTCCACGTCACCGCACCGCCTTCCGACGCCTCGCCGTACGGCGTCTACACCGCGTCCTATGTAGACGCCGAAGAGGTCCCGCACATTGCCGTGCTGCCGGACGGACGACGGGTCGACATCGCGCGGGCGGCCGAAACCCGCGCGTTGTCCGAAGTAGACGAACCCGCGCTGCCCGAACCACTGCCGGACGGGCCGGTCCGCCGCGTCCCGCTCGGCCGGGTGATCGGCGCGCGCAGCGGCGACAAGGGCGGCAACGCGAACCTGGGTGTGTGGGTGCGCTCGGAAGAAGCGTGGCGCTGGCTCGTGCACCGGCTCACCGTGGCCGAATTCCGCTTGCTGCTGCCCGAAACGCACGACCTCACCGTGACCCGGCACCTGCTGCCCAACCTGTGGGCGATGAACTTCGTCGTCGAGGACATCCTCGGCGAGGGCGTCGCCTCGCAGGCCCGGTTCGACCCGCAGGCCAAGGCGTTCGGCGAATGGCTGCGGTCCCGCGAGATCGACGTGCCGGAGGCGCTGCTGTGATCGTCGACCCGTTCCGCACGCCGGAGCGCACCGAGCTGCGAGCGACCGTCCGCCGCTTCGTCGAGAAGGAAGTGCTGCCGCACCTGGACGAGTGGGAACGCGCGGGTGATCTGCCGCGTGAGCTGCACCGCAAGGCCGGGGACCTCGGCCTGCTCGGCGTGGCGTTCCCCGAGACCGTGGGCGGTGGTGACGGCAATTACCTGGACGCGCTCGTGGTCGCCGAGGAGATGCATTACGCGGGCGGCTCGGGTGGGCTCTTCGCGTCGCTGTTCACCTGCGGCATCGCCGTGCCGCACATCGCCGAGGCGGGCGACCCGGTGCAGATCGAGCGCTGGGTGCGCCCGACGCTGGCCGGCGACAAGATCGGCTCGCTCGCCGTGACCGAGCCGGACGGCGGGTCGGACGTCGCGGGCATCCGCACCACCGCCGTGCGCGAGGGTGACGAGTACGTGGTCAACGGCGCCAAGACGTTCATCACCTCCGGCTGCCGCGCGGACTTCGTCACCACCGTGGTCCGCACCGGCGGCGAGGGCGCGCACGGCATCTCGCTGCTCGTGGTCGAGCGCGGCACGCCCGGGTTCACCGTCTCTCGCAAGCTGGAGAAGATGGGCTGGGCCGCCTCGGACACCGCGGAACTGTCCTACGTGGACGTCCGGGTGCCGGCCGAGAACCTGGTCGGCGCCGAGAACAGCGGCTTCGCGCAGGTGGCCACCCAGTTCGTCACCGAGCGGCTTTCCCTGGCCGTGCAGGCGTACGCGCACGCCCAGCGCGCGCTGGACCTGACCCTGGACTGGTGCCGGCTGCGCGAGACGTTCGGCCGCCCGCTCATCTCGCGCCAGCTGGTGCAGCACAAGCTGACCGAGATGGCGCGCAAGACCGACGTCGCGCGCACGTACGCCCGGCAGACCGCCGTCCGGCACGTCTCCGGCGAAGAGGTGATCGCCGAGGCCTGTTTCGCCAAGAACACCGCCGTCGAAGCCGCCGAGTGGGTGTGCAGCGAGGCGGTGCAGCTGCACGGCGGGCTCGGCTACATGCGCGAGTCCGAAGTGGAACGGCACTACCGCGATGTCCGGATCCTCGGCATCGGCGGCGGCACCACCGAGATCCTCACCGGCCTGGCCGCGAAGCGATTGGGATACACCGCATGACCGCATTGAGGTCTACTGTGGACACGCGAGCGGGCGAGTTCGCCGCCAACCGCGAGTCCATGCTGGAGAAGCTCGCCGAGATCGACGCCGAGCACGCGAAGGCCGTCGCCGGCGGCGGCGAGAAATACGTGGAACGCCACCGCAAACGGGGCAAGCTGCTCGCCCGCGAGCGCATCGAACTGCTGCTGGACGAGGATTCGCCGTTCCTGGAGCTTTCGCCGCTCGCCGCGTGGGGCTCGGACTACCGCGTGGGCGCCAGCGTGATCACCGGCATCGGCGTGGTCGAAGGCGTCGAGTGCCTGATCTCGGCGAGCGACCCGACCGTCAAGGGCGGCGCGAGCAACCCGTGGACCACGAAAAAGAGCTTCCGCGCGGCCGACATCGCCGCGCAGAACCGGCTGCCGGTGATCAACCTGGTCGAGTCTGGCGGCGCGGACCTGCCGACGCAGAAGGAGATCTTCATTCCCGGCGGCCGGGTCTTCCGCGACCTCACCCGGTCCTCGGCCGCGAAGGTGCCGACCGTCGCGCTGGTCTTCGGCAACTCGACCGCGGGCGGTGCGTACCTGCCGGGCATGTCGGACTACGTGGTGATGGTCAAGGAGCGCGCGAAGGTGTTCCTCGGCGGGCCGCCGCTGGTCAAGATGGCGACCGGCGAGGAGTCCGACGACGAGTCGCTCGGCGGCGCGGAGATGCACGCGCGCACGTCGGGCCTGGCCGACTACCTGGCCACCGACGAGCAGGACGCCATCCGGCTGGGCCGCAGCATCATCAAGCGGCTCAACTGGCGCAAGCAGGGACCGCTGCCGGAGCCGGATTACGCCGAGCCGTTGTTCGACGCCGAGGACCTGCTCGGCATCGTGCCGAGCGACCTGAAGATCCCGTTCGACCCGCGCGAGGTCGTCGCCCGCGTGGTCGACGGCTCCGACTTCGACGAGTTCAAGCCGCTGTACGGCCCCAGCCTGGTCACCGGCTGGGCGCGCATCCACGGCTACCCGGTCGGCGTGCTGGCGAACGCGCAGGGCGTGCTGTTCGGCGAGGAGTCGCAGAAGGCCGCGCAGTTCATCCAGCTGGCCAACCAGATCGACACCCCGCTGGTCTTCCTGCACAACACCACCGGCTACATGGTCGGCAAGGAGTACGAGCAGAGCGGGATCATCAAGCACGGCGCGCTGATGATCAACGCGGTGTCCAACTCCAAGGTGCCGCACCTGTCCGTCCTCATGGGAGCGTCCTACGGCGCCGGGCACTACGGCATGTGCGGCCGCGCGTACGACCCGCGGTTCCTGTTCGCCTGGCCCAGCGCGAAATCGGCGGTGATGGGCCCGGCGCAGCTGGCCGGCGTGCTGTCGATCGTCGCGCGGGCGGCGGCCGCGAACCGGGGGCAGGACTACAGCGAGGACAACGACGCGGCCATGCGCGCGATGGTCGAGGCCCAGATCGAGGCCGAGTCGATGCCGATGTTCCTGTCCGGCATGCTCTACGACGACGGCATCATCGACCCGCGCGACACCCGCACCGTGCTCGGCCTGAGCCTGTCCGCGATCCACAATGGACCAGTGAAGGGCGCCGAGGGTGGCTTCGGCGTCTTCCGGATGTAGGGGTGGATTCGTGATGCGAAACCTGCTGGTCGCCAACCGCGGCGAGATCGCCCGCCGGGTGTTCCGCAGCTGCCGCGACGCCGGGATCGGCACCGTGGCGGTGTTCTCCGACGCCGATGCCGGGGCCCCGCACACCGCGGAGGCCGACGTCGCCGTGCGGCTGCCGGGCAACGCGCCAGGTGAGACGTACCTGCGCGGCGAACTGATCGTGAAGGCCGCGGCGGACGCGGGAGCCGACGCCGTGCACCCGGGATACGGCTTCCTGTCGGAGAACGCCGCGTTCGCCCAGTCCGTTGTGGACGCGGGACTGACCTGGGTCGGCCCGCCGCCGGAGGCGATCGCGACGATGGGCTCCAAAGTGGAGTCCAAGCGCCTGATGTCCGCCGCCGGGGTGCCGGTGCTGGCCGAACTGGACCCGGCCGAGGTGACCGAGGCCGATCTGCCGCTGCTGGTCAAGGCGTCCGCGGGCGGCGGTGGTCGGGGCATGCGCGTGGTGCGGGAGCTGGGCGAGCTGGCCGAGGCCGTGACCGGTGCCGCCGCGGAGGCCGGTTCGGCGTTCGGCGACCCGACCGTGTTCTGCGAGCGCTACCTGGAGACCGGGCGGCACATCGAGGTCCAGGTGCTGGCCGACCGCCACGGCACGGTGTGGGCTGTGGGGGAGCGGGAGTGCTCGATCCAGCGCCGGCACCAGAAGGTCGTGGAAGAGGCGCCTTCTCCCTTTGTCGACACGGCCATGCGCGCGGAGCTGTTCGACGCCGCGCGCAAGGCGACGCAGGCGATCGACTACGTCGGCGCGGGCACCGTCGAATTCCTCGCCGGTCCGGACGGGCGGTTCTACTTCCTGGAGATGAACACCCGCCTCCAGGTCGAGCACCCGGTGACCGAGAACGTGACCGGGCTGGACCTGGTGGCGTGGCAGCTTTCGATCGCCGAAGGGGCGAAGCTGCCGCCGGAACCGCCTGCGGCGCAAGGACATGCGATTGAAGTCCGGCTCTACGCCGAGACGGTGACGATCCAGGACGGCGTCGCCGACTGGCAGCCCCAAAGCGGCACGCTGCACACGTTCGAGGTCCCCGGCGTCGACCGTGAGTTCACCCCCGGCGCCGGTCTGCGGCTGGACTCCGGCGTCGAGTCCGGCTCCGTCGTCGGCGTGCACTACGACCCGATGCTGGCGAAGGTGATCGCCTGGGCCCCGACTCGTGACGAGGCGGCCCGGCGGCTCGCTACGGCGCTCGCGGGTGCGAAGATCCACGGTGTGGTCACGAACCGCGACCTGCTGGTGAACGTCCTGCGCCACGAAGCCTTCCTGGCCGGGGAGACCGACACCGCGTTCTTCGACCGGCACGGCCTGGCCACGCTGGCGAAGCCGCTGGCCACTGTGGGCACCGAACGCCTGTCTGCCCTCGCCGCGGCGCTGGCCGACGCGGCGGGCAACCGGGCCAGCGCGCGGACGCTCGGCCGGCTGCCCAGCGGCTGGCGCAACGTCCGCTCGGCCGGGCAGCGCAAGGAGTTCAGCCGCGGCGACACCACGTACGAGGTCGTCTACGCGCTGACCCGGGACGGCCTGCGGGCCGAGGGCTACGAGGGCGTCGAGCTGGTCAGCGCCGAACCCGGCCGCGTGGTGCTGGACGTCTCCGGTGTGCGGCGCGCGTTCACCGTCGCGCGGCACGGTTGGGAATCCTTTGTGGACTCCGCGCTCGGGCCGGTGACGTTCGCCGTGGCCCCGCGGTTCGCGGACCCGGCCGCGGCGCTGGCGGCGGGCTCGCTCGTCGCGCCCATGCCGGGCACGGTCGTGCGGCTCGCCGTGGCCGCGGGCGACGTCGTGGCGGCGGGCGACCCGCTGCTGTGGCTGGAGGCGATGAAGATGGAGCACCGGATCGCCGCGCCCGCCGACGGCGTGGTCACCGAGCTGCCGGTGGAAGTCGGGTTGCAGGTCGAGGTCGGCACGATTCTGGCCGTGGTGGGCGAAGCTGTGTTGGGAGAAAGCTGATGAACGCGATGAACTTCGTCGAGCCCGAGGAGCGCACCGCGCTGCGCAAGGCGGCGGGCGAGCTCGGGCGCAAGTACGGCCACGAGTACTACGCCGGGAAGGCCCGCTCGGGTGAAAAGACCGTCGAACTGTGGAACGAGGCCGGCCGGCTCGGCTACCTCGGCGTGAACCTGCCCGAGGAGTACGGCGGGGGCGGCGCCGGGATCGCGGACCTCGGCGCGGTGCTGGAGGAGTTCGCCGCGGCGGGCTCGCCGCTGCTGCTGATGGTCGTCTCGCCGGCCATCTGCGGCACGGTGATCTCCCGCTTCGGCACCGACGAGCAGAAGAAGCAGTGGCTGCCCGGCATCGCCGACGGCAGCCGGAAGATGGTCTTCGCGATCACCGAGCCCGATGCCGGGTCCAACTCGCACAAGATCACCACCACCGCTCGGCGCGACGGTGGAGACTGGGTTTTGAGCGGCCGCAAGGTGTTCATCTCCGGGGTCGACGAGGCGGACGCCGTGCTCGTCGTCGGGCGCACCGAGGACGCGAAGACCGGGCGGCTCAAGCCCGCGCTGTTCATCGTGCCCACCGACGCGCCGGGCTTCGAGTTCACCAAGATCGACATGGACCTGGTGGCGCCGGAGAACCAGTTCTCGCTGTTCCTCGACGACGTCCACCTGCCCGCCGAGGCGCTGGTCGGCGACGAGGACGCGGCGATCGCGCAGTTGTTCGCCGGGCTCAACCCGGAGCGGATCATGGGCGCGTCGTTCTCGCTCGGCACCGCCCGGTACGCGCTGGAGAAGGCTGTGGCCTACGCGAACGAGCGCCAGGTGTGGGGCGCGCCGATCGGCTCGCACCAGGGCCTGGCGCACCCGCTCGCGCAGATCAAGATCGAGTTCGAGATGGCCAAGCTGATGACGCAGAAGGCCGCCTCCCTGTACGACTCGGGTGACGACTTCGCCGCCGGCGAGTCCGCCAACATGGCCAAGTACGCCGCCGCCGAGGCCGCGATCCACGCCGTCGACCAGGCGGTGCAGACCCACGGCGGCAACGGGCTGGCCACCGAGTACGGCCTCGGCTCGCTGGTCACCGCGGTGCGGCTGGGCCGGATCGCGCCGGTCAGCCGGGAGATGGTGCTCAACTTCGTCGGGCAGCACAGCCTCGGGTTGCCGAAGTCCTACTGACTCGTGAGTGTTGATGACGGTTAGAACCGTCATTAACACTCACGAGCTTTATCCACTATGGAGGTTCCCATGGCCACCTTGGCCGGCAAGACGATCATCATGTCCGGTGGCAGCCGCGGCATCGGCGAGGCGATCGCCCTGCGCGCGGCCGCCGACGGCGCGAACGTCGCGCTGCTGGCCAAGACCGCCGAACCGCACCCGAAGCTGCCCGGCACCATCTACACCGCCGCCGAAGCGATCGAGAAGGCCGGCGGCCGGGCGCTGCCCATCCTTGGCGACGTCCGCGACGACGAGGGCGTGGCGGCCGCGGTGGCGAAGACCGTCGAGCAGTTCGGCGGGATCGACATCGTGGTGAACAACGCCAGCGCGATCGACCTGACGCCCACCGAGCAGGTCAGCATGAAGCGCTACGACCTGATGCAGGACATCAACGCGCGCGGCACCTTCCTGCTGTCCAAGCTGGCCATCCCGCACCTGCGCAAGTCGGCGAACCCGCACGTGCTCACGCTGTCGCCGCCGATCAGCCTGGACGAGAAGTGGTTCACCGCCGGGCACCTCGCGTACAGCATCGCGAAGTACTCGATGAGCCTGGTGACCGTCGGGCTCGCCGCGGAGCTGAAGGCGGACGGCATCGCGGCGAACTCGCTGTGGCCGCGCACCACGATCGACACCGCGGCGATCCGCAACGTCGTCGGCGCCGAGCTGGCCGACCGCAGCCGGACGCCGGAGATCATGGCCGACGCCGCGTACGCGATCCTCACCCGGCCCAGCCGCGAGACGACCGGGAACTTCTTCCTCGACGACGAGGTGCTGCGCGAAGAGGGCGTCACGGACTTCGCGAGGTACCGGATCGGCGGCACGGAAGCCGACCTTCAGCTCGACTTCTGGGTCGACCCGGCCTGATGCTCCGGGAACCGCAGCAGGAGCGCAGCCGCACCACTCGCCGGCGGCTGATCGAGGCCGCCATGGACTGCATCGGCGAGCGGGGCTGGCACGGCGTCACGGTGGCCGTGATCGCCGAGCGCGCCGGCGTGTCCCGCGGCGCCGCGCAGCACCACTTCCCGACGCGGGAGTCGCTGGTCGCGGCGGCCGTGGAGCTGCTCGGGGAGGCCCAGCTGGACGAGCTGCGCACCCGGGCCGCGCGCCTGCCGAGCGGGCCCTCGCGGATCGAGCGAGTGGTCGAGATGGTGCTCACGCTCTACACCGGGCCGATGTTCCGCGCCGCGTTGCAGCTGTGGTCGGTCGCCTCCACCGACGAGCAGTTGCGCGGCGTGATGGTGCCGCTGGAGGCGCGGGTCGGCCGGGAGGCGCACCGGGTGACGGTGGAGCTGCTGGGCGCCGACGAGAGCCGGCCCGGCGTCCGCGAGCTGGTCCAGGCCACCCTCGACCTGGCCCGCGGCCTCGGCCTGGCCAATCTGCTGACCGACGACGCCCGCCGCCGGGACCAGATCGTGTCCGAATGGGCAAGAACGCTGGAAGCCCGGCTCGAGGGAACGGCAGAGGTCTAGTCAACGTCTCAGTGCTGTTGCTAACACTATTGGAGCAATGAGCGATGACTCGTAGTAAGTGCTCCAGTAAGTGCTCCCGTGGAAGAAGGTCGGTTCCGGTGTCCGGATCAGGTTCAGCAGAGGCAGAGGTCGAACTCACCCACCGCGCGATGGCCATGCTCCGTGCCGTCGCCGCGGACCGCGCCCAGATGTCGTCGAGCTGCGAGCCCGACCTCTTCGTCGACGGTTTCGCCTGCTGTGACCAGATGACCGCGCACCTGCTGGCCCACGGCGGCTACATCCGCCCCGAGGTCGAGGTCTCCGCCGGGCTGGTGCCCGCTCGGCTGACCGAAGCCGGGCACGCCGCTCTGCTGATCACGCAAGCCGCCTGAACGAACACCATCGGTCACCGCGCGTTGCGGCTTCGTTCGCGCGTTCGATGAGGCTTTGAACCCGGCGACGGCCGCAAGCGATGCGATGCCGTCCGGGCTTCTCTCACTTCGGCCCAACCGGATGACCCCATCCGGTTCCGCGGCTACAACGGGGGCATGACCTCCCCTTCGATGCGGCTTGTCACCTACGAAAAGTACGGTCCGGCCGACGTCCTCTCCGTGACCACCGCGCCCGTTCCCCGGCCGCGCCCCGGCGACGTCCTGGTCCGCGTGCACGCGGTTTCGATCAACGGCGGTGAGTCCGCCATGCGCGCTGGGCGGCTGCTTCCGTTCAGTGGCAAGAAATTCCCGAAGCGCATGGGGATCGACTTCGCCGGCGAGGTGGTCGAAGCAGGGAACAGCCGGTTCGCGGCCGGCGACCTGGTCTGGGGACTGATCGGCCGGCGGATGGGCTCGGCCGCGGAGTACGTCGCGGTGTCGCCCGGGCGGCTCGACCACGTGCCGGCCGGGCTCGACGCGGTGCAGGCCGTGACGCTGCCCGTCGGGACCACGGCGATCACCGCGTTACGTGACAAGGCGGCGCTCGCGCCCGGTGAGCGTCTGCTCGTCCGCGGCGCGACCGGCGGCGTCGGGTACATCGCCGTGCAGCTCGGGAAGGCGATGGGCGCGCACGTCACCGCGCTCACCAGCGCCGGAAACCTGGACCTGGCCAAAGAGCTGGGCGCGGACGAGGCGATCGACTACCGCGCGCCCGGGGACCTGGGGCGCTTCGACGTCATCCTGGACGCGGTCGGCACGGACCTGCCAGCTTTCCGCCGGCTGCTCACCCCGAACGGGCGGATGGTGGCGATCGCCTTCGACCTCGACCATCTCGTCCGTTCGCTGGGGTACATCGCCGCCAACGCGGTGCACCGCCGTCGCTGGGTCCGGTTCTTCAGCGGCAACCCGGGTTCCTCGCTGTTCGCCGAGCTGGGCCGCTGGGTCACGGCCGGCGCGATCCGGCCGCAGCTCGACCGGGTGTTCCCGCTGGAGGAAGTCGTCGCCGCGCATCGGGCGTTCGAGCAGGGCGGCGTGCGGGGCAAGATCGTCGTGCGGCTCGCCTGAACTCGTTACTTGGATTCGACCCGGCCGAGCGGTTCCGGCAACGCGGCACATGCCTTACCCCAGGTGGAATCCCCGGGGTAAAGCCGGCTGCGGAGGTAGGCCGAGGTCAGCTGCTGGACCGCGGCGACGCGCTCGGGATTCTCGTCCGTGGTCTCGGCGACGTCGTAACCCGAGACCCCGCCGAGCCCGTGCTCCCCGCCGACGAGGGTGAGCAGGGACTTGGGGCCGGGGGAGAGCCGGTACGGGTCGGCGTGCCAGTCCGCGCCGCGGACCGTCAGGTGGGGCGAGAGGTCCTGGTCGCCGGCGACCACCAGCGCGGGTGTGGTCATCGCGGAGAAATCGGTGGTGCGGAAGAAAGGGAAGTGCTCGGCCGCGAATTCGCTGAGGTCGTCGCCGCCCTGGCCGGGCGCGGCCAGCAGCACGCCCGCCTTGATCCGGGGCTCGGCCAGGACGACTTCGGTGCCGTCGCGGGGATCGGTGAGCCGCGCGCCGAGCAGCAGGCTCGCGGTGTACCCGCCCAGCGAATGCCCGGCGACGGCGACCTTGTCCCGGTCGAGCCGTCCGGGAAGCAGCGGGACGGCGGCCTCGATCAGGTCGAGCCCGTCGAGGACGCGCGTCATGTCCTCGGCCCGCGATCGCCAGTACAGCGGGGCTTCGGGGTCACCGGGGTCCAGGCTCAGCGTGGACGAACTCAGGTGGGTGGGCTGGATGACCACAAACCCTTGTGCGGCCCAGAAATTGGCGAGCGGGGCGTAGCCGTTCAGGGAGGACAGGTGGTTCGAGCGGCCATGGCCGTGGGAGAACAGGATGATCGGCAGGCCGGTCCCGGTCATCGGCGCGGAGACCCGTAGTTGCAGGTCCACGGCGCGGCCGGGCGTGGGCAGCACGACTGGGCTGACCGAGAGGACTGGAGCAGATTCGGCCATGGTGTTCCCTTCACTGGTTAAGCGGAGCGTTGTTCCGAAACTATACGGAACGCTGCTCCGATTTGTCCACTCGTGCTCGGCATAGTTCACTTGATGCTGTACTGTCGTCTCTATGCTGAAGTGTGAGACGCGAGGGGACGCGCTGGCCCGGCTCGGCCGCGCGCTGGCCGACCCGACCCGGTGCCGGATCCTGGTCGCGCTGCTGGACGGGACCCGTTACCCCGGGGCGCTGGCCGCGGAGCTGGGGCTGTCGCGGTCGAACGTGTCCAATCACCTGGCCTGCCTGCGCGGGTGCGGGCTGGTCGTCGCGGCTTACCAGGGGCGTCAGGTGCGGTATGCGTTGGCTGATCCGCATTTGGCGAAGGCGCTGAACGAGCTGGCCAAGGTGGTGCTCGCCGTCGACACGGCCGAGCCTTGTCTCGACGAGGTGGCCCGATGACTGGGCCCGAGAATCTCGCGGCACCGCGAACCCACGACACCTGCTGTGCCCCGCCTGCGGTGGAAAACACGGCCCGGCGGGCGGTTCTGTCGCGGCGAGTGCGCTGGTTCGTCGCGGCGACGATCACCTACAACGTCGTCGAGGCGGTCATCGCGATCGCGGCCGGTTCGTCGGCGTCGTCCGCCGCGTTGATCGGCTTCGGACTGGATTCCGTCATCGAGGTCGCCTCCGCCGCCGCGGTCGCCTGGCAGTTCTCCGGCGCCGATCCCGAGGCCCGTGAACGCACGGCGTTGAAGGTCATCGCGCTGTCGTTCTTCGCGCTCGCCGCCTATGTAACGGTTGACGCGGCCGTTTCCCTGCTCGGGCCTGGCGCCGCGGGGCACTCGACTGTCGGCATCGTGCTGGCCGCGGTGTCCCTGCTGGTCATGCCGGGCCTGTCCTACGCCCAACGACGCGCCGGCCGGGAACTCGGCTCGTCCAGCGCCGTGGCCGATTCCAAGCAAACCCTGCTCTGCACTTACCTTTCCGGCGTGCTGCTGGTCGGCCTGCTGCTCAACAGCCTCTTCGGCTGGTCCTGGGCGGATCCGGTCGTCGCGCTGATCATCGCCGCCGTCGCCGTCAAAGAAGGCCGCGAAGCCTGGCGCGGCGACCACTGCTGCTGAACGCGGTCAAGGCCTCCTTACCTGCGTCGGGTGCGGGTAAGGAGGCCTTGACGGCAAAGCGGGATCAGCCGTTGTACCCGGCCACGATCTTGGTGAACGCGTACTGCGCCTGGTCGATGCCGCTGCAGTCGCCGCCGCCGCTGCAGTCGCGGTTGGTGGCCCAGAAGGTGAAGCGGCCCAGGTGGTGGCTCGTGGCGTAATCGCGGATCGCGGTGAAGTTGTCCACGGTCACGGTCTCGCCGGCGTTGTCGGTGTTGCCGTTCATCGAGGACAGGCCGCTGCGGCTGTACGCGGTGGCGTCGTCCCAGCCGAAGGTGGACTTCAGCTGGGCGGCCAGCCCGTCGACGGCCGACTCGGTCATCGCGGCCATGTCGCCGCCGCTGGAGAAGTCGAACGGCATGACCGACCAGACGTCGATGTCCGCGCCGAGCGCCTTCGCCTGCGTGATCAGCCGCTTGCCGGTGTCGCTGGGGCCGGTGGTGCTGGTGCCCATGGTGACGACGACGCGCAGGCCCGGGTTCTTGTCCTTGGTGATCTTGACCGCGCTCAGGATGCGGTCCTGCACCGTCGGGTTCTCGAACTCGTCGGTGTTCTCGATGTCGAGGTCGATCGCCTTGAGCTGGTAGGCGTCGATCACCTTCTGGTACGCGCCGGCCAGGTCCTCGGGCGTGGCGCAGGTGGCGCCGAGCTTGTTGCCCGACCAGCCGCCGAACGACGGGATCACGTCGCCCCCGGCGTCGCGGATGGTCTTGATCAGCCCGGCGTCGGAGCCGTCGAGCGCGCGGTTGCCGTCCCACTGCGGGTTGCAGGTGCCGTTGGACAGCATGAACGCGAGCGTGAACGACTTGACGCCGGTCGCGGACATGGCCGCGGCCGGGTCGGACTGGCCGCCCCACTGGTACAGGTAGGGCGAGGCGAGCACGGGATCGGGAGCGGCCATCGCCGACGGGGCGAAGCCGGCCGTGGTGGCCAGCGCGGCACCCGCGGCGAGCGCGAGCGTGGCCAGGCGGCGCAGGGGTTTCATAGGTCCTCCAGCGGTGGGGACGCACGCCGGGGCGTGCTGGTGCGGAGTACCTCCGAAGATGATGCGGCGGTATCAACCAGGAGGCGGGTTGTGTGCCAGCTCACGGTGGACTAGACCATTGGTAAGTGTCAAGGTCCCCGCACGGGCGGAAAAAGACAGACAGTACGAAAGTAGGTCACCACCGGCGCGAGGGCCGGGTGCCACGGTAGGCGGAGTGACAGCGGCAGCCGGGTGGGCTAATTTGCCGAAATGATGGGGGATTCGGCGGCGGCCGGCCGGCGCTGGCGGCTGCCCTCGCTCGACGGCTGGGCGCTGTGGCGCCATCCCCGCCGGGCCCTGGTGCTGGTGGCCGACCTCGCCGCGCCGGCCGGGACCGTCGCCGCCGCGCTGCTGGTGCCGGTCTCGCTCACCTCCGCGGAAGCGTTTGCGATGCTGCTCGCCGGACTGCTCGCGAGTGCCGAACTGTGCCGGTCAGCGGAACGCGGCCGCGGGGAATCGTTGCTGGGGCCGGGTTTCGGCACGCCCTGGCTGCTGGCCGGCGCGGTGGTGCTGCCGCCGCTGCTCGCGGTGGCGCTGGCCGTGCTGTCCGGGCTGCACCGGTGGGCCCGGATCCGGCGGCTGCCCGCGTACCGGCAGGTGTTCGACGTCGCCGCCACGGCGGTGGCCGTGCTGCTGGCCGCCGGGTTCCTGATCCTGACCGGATCGTCGTCGATTGTCTCGGCGGTGGTGGCGGCGCTGGTGTTCGGGGTGGTCGACGCCGGGCTGCCGGCCGCGGTCGACGGGCGTCCGTCCGCTGGCTCGTACGCGGTGCTGTTCGACGGCGCGATGCTGGGGCTCGGCGTCGCACTGGCCTGGGCCGTCGCGGATTCGCCGTGGGTGCTGCTGCCGCTCACGGCCGGGCTGGTGGTGCTCTACCGCGGCGAGTTCGGCCGCGCGGGCCGCGACCAGACCTCCGTGGACCCCGGCACCGGCGTGCTCACGGCCGTCGCCTGGTGGGACGCCGCGCGGGAGACGCCGGCGCCCGCGTTCGCCGTGCTGGTGCTCGATTTGGACGATTTCGCCGGCCTCAACGCCCGCCACGGCCGCCGCGTCGGCGACGCCGTCCTGCGCGCGATCGCCGACACCCTGCGCGCCGAGGTCCGGTCCGCCGACCTGGTCGGCCGCTCCGGCGGCGGCGAGTTCGCCGTGCTCCTGCCCGGCACCGGCAGTTTCGACGCGCTGGCCATCGCCGAGCGCCTCCGCCTGCGCGTCGCCTCGACCGCCGTCGCCCTGAAAGCGGCCTACGGCAGCCCCCAATTCGCCTGGGCAACGGTCTCCGTGGGCGTCGCCGCCCGCCCCGACCACGGCGACCCGGTGGCGGCCGTCTTCGCGGCGGCGGGCGCGGCTGTGCGGGAGGCCAAGGAAACCGGGCGCAACCGGACGGTGCGCGCGTCCTGAGCGGGCCGGAATCCGTCAAGGACTCCTTACCTGCGTAGGACGCGGGCAAGGAGTCCTTGACGGCACCGTGGTCACTGCATCGTGATCGCGTCCAGTTTCTCTTTCAGGTAAGCCGAAGCGAGCACTTCCGGATAGGCGACGCGGCCCAGCGGCGGTGCCAGTGACGTGATGCGCGCGTCGTGGTCGGTTTCGTAGAAGAAGATCAAAGAGACGAGGTCTTCATCGGGGGCGGTGGGCTGCGGGGGCAGCACTCGGTGGCGGGTGGAGCGCCAGCGGTCGCCGGTCCAGCGGGCCATCAGGTCGCCGATGTTGACGGTGAAGGCGGACTCGTCGAAGGGCGCGTCCACCCAGTCGCCTTCGGCGGTGCAGACCTGGAGGCCGCCGGCGCCGGACTGGCGGTCGAGCACGGTCACGGTGCCGAAATCGGTGTGCGGGCCGATCCGGAACTGGCCCGGCTCGGGCGGGCCGACGCTGGTCAGCGGCGGGTAGCGGTTGATGTTGAAGGTGTACGTCGGACGGCCCGTGTGCCGCGTGAAGTGGTCGGGCGCCAGGGCCAGCGCGTGCGCGAAGACCCGCAGCAGGTCGTCGGACAGCGCGCGCATGCGGGCCATGTACTCCCGCGCGGTGGCGGCCAGGCCGGGGACCTCGGCGGGCCAGACGTTGGGCTGGAACCAGAACCCGTCGACGGCCGGGTCGCCGACACCCGTGTCCGCGCCGGCCGAGTACGACTCCTTCAGGTCCGGCGGCGTTTCGGTGCCCTCGGCGTAACCGTTGGCCTCGACGCCGGGCGGCAGCCAGCCGCGGCCGCCGACGGTCACGGCGTACCGCTGCTTCACTTCGGGCGGCAGCGCGAAGAACCGGCGCGCCAGCTCCCGCGTTTCGGCGCGCAACTCCGAAGGCACGCCGTGGCCGGTGACGAGCAGGAAACCGGACTCGCGCAGCGCGCGGTCGATCTCGGCCGCCACCACGGCCCGGCCTTCGGGCGTGCCGGCGTACCAGGGGGACAGGTCGACGAGCGGGACGGCGGCGGGCATGGTCGTCTCCTATGGATTGTCCGAAGTGGACGGAACCCCGATGTCCTCGAACCACAGTTCCGGGCGCCGGGAGATGAAATCGGTCATCAGCGCGATGCACGCGGGGTCGTCCAGCAGCTCGATCGTGACGCCGAGCCCGGCCAGCCAGTCGTGCCCGCCGTGGAACGTCTCGGCCTCGCCGATGATCACGTGCGGGATGCCGAACTGGCGCACCAGCCCGCTGCAGTACCAGCACGGCGAGAGCGTGGTGACCATGATCGTGTCGCGGTAGTGCGGGCGGCGGCCGGCGTTGCGGAACGCCGTGGTCTCGGCGTGCAGCGACGGGTCGCCGTCCTGCACCCGGCGGTTGTGCCCGCGGCCGAGCAGGGTGCCGTCGCGGCCGAACAGCGCGGCGCCGATCGGCACGCCGCCCTCGGCCTGGCCCAGCTCGGCCTCCGCGCGGGCGACGGCAAGCAGCTTCAGCGGGTCGATCTGCATGCGCCACTCTCACCGGACACGGCGGGTGACGGCAAGTCCTGCCCGGCAACGCGGACCGGAACTGTCCGCGTTGTCTGGCAGAGTGAGGTGCATGTACGGAACTTCCGAGCGGCTGCTGCGCCTGCTGTCCCTGCTCCAGGCCCGGCGCGACTGGCCGGGACCGGACCTGGCCGAGCGGCTCAGCGTGGACGTCCGCACTGTCCGGCGTGACGTCGAACGGCTGCGTGGCCTGGGCTACCCGGTGCACGCGACGCCCGGGGTCGCGGGCGGGTACCGGCTCGGCGCCGGGGCCGCGCTGCCGCCGCTGCTGCTGGACGACGACGAGGCCGTGGCCGTCGCCGTCGGCCTCCGGACCGCGGCCAACGGCACGGTGTCCGGCATCGAGGAGACGTCCGTGCGCGCGCTGGCCAAGCTCGAGCAGGTGCTGCCCGCGCGGCTGCGGCACCGGGTGAGCGCGCTGCAGACCGTGACGCTGACGCTGGGCAGCGGCGGTCCGGTGGTGGACTCGGAGGTGCTCACGGTGATCGCCGCCGCCTGCCGTGACCACGAGCGCCTGCGTTTCACCTACGGCACGCACGCGGGCGACGTCGGGGAGCGGAACGTCGAGCCGCTGCGGATGGTCCACACCGGACGGCGCTGGTACCTGGTGGCGTACGACCTGGGCCGTGAAGACTGGCGCACCTTCCGCGTGGACCGCATCGACGGCGTCCCGGCGCCCGGTTTCCGTTTCACACCAAGGGAACCGCCAGCGGCCGACCTCGCGGCTTACGTCTCGCGCGCGATCTCCGCGGCGCCGTACGCGCATCAGGTGGTGCTGCGCGTGGCCGTGCCGGCGTCGGTGCTGGCCGAGCGCGTCCCGCCGACGGCCGGGGCGGTCGAGCCGGTCGACGAGCACAGCTGCCGGATCCGGACCGGCTCGCACGACCTCGACGTGATCCCGTTCTACCTCGCGCAGTGGGACTACGACTTCGTGGTGGAGGAGGCGCCGCCCGGGCTGGTCGAGCGGCTGGCCCGGATCGCGGAGCGCTTCGCCCGCGCCGCCGCCGGCTCGGCCTCGTGAGTGTTTGTGCCGGTTCTAACCGTCATGAACACTCACGAGCTTTCAGGGCCGGGTGCCGAGCATGCGCAGCACGAGTTCGCTGTACTCCTTGCCCAGCGCCTCCGGGGTCTGGCGGCTGCGCTCGCTGTACCAGCGCGCCACGTCGACCCCCAGCGACAGAACGGCGCGGGCCGCGGTGCGCGGGTCGGCGACGGTGAAGGCGCCGGTCGCCGAGCCCTGGGTGATCACCTCGCGGACCAGGCGCTCGATCTCGCGGCGAAGCTCGGTGACGACCTCGAGTTCCCGCTCCGGCAAGGCGTTCAGCTCGTACTGCACCACCCGCGCGATGGTGTGCCGCCGCGCGTGCCAGGCCACGAAGTCCGCCACCATCAGGCGGATGCACTCGACCGGGTCCTGCACCTTCGCCACCGCGTTCTGCACCAGCCCCAGCGTCTGCTCGTGCCCGCTGCGGCTGATGGCGAACAGCAGCGCCGCCTTCGACGGGAAGTGCACGTACAGCGCCGCCGGGCTCATCCCGGCGGCGCTCGCGATGTCGCGGGTAGTCGTGGCGTGGTAGCCCCGCCGCGCGAAGGACTCCACCCCGGCCAGCATGAGCCGGCGCGCGGTCTCGGGCTGCACGTCGGGCCACAAATCGGCCGAGAGCGACATCGTCATCCCGCGATCCTTCCTGATCCACCGTCGGGGCCATTCTAAGCGCTTGCTCAGTGGCCGGCGCCCAGCGCCGGCGTCCCGGTCCGGCTGGCAAGGCCTCGCCGTCAAGTGATCCCGGCGCTCAGCGCCATTACGGCGGCTTCCCCGCGCGAGCTGATTTCCAGCTTCTTCAGCACGTTGGCGACGTGGAACTTGACCGTGCTCTCCGTGATGCCGAGCCGCGCGGCGATCGCCTTGTTGCGCAGGCCCTGGGCGACGTGCCGCAGCACTTCGATCTCACGCCGGTTGAGCTGGGAGAGCCCGGGCGCGTCGGCGCTTTCGGCAGCGACGGCGAGGGGGAGCGCGATCGTGGCGCGGCTGCCCCAGCCCGGGACCGCGTCGACGTCCACGGTGGCACCGAGCGCCTTCGCCCGCCCGGCCAGCTGGATACGCAGCTCGTTGGCGTCGAGGCGGCCGGACTCCTGGTCGCGGATGTCCAAGCGCAGGAGCGAATCGTCGCACGACCACGCGATGCGCAGCCGGGCCAGTGTCGGCTGCGCGGTGAACGCCAGCACCGCGGTGCCGGTCATCGCGCGCGCGGCGTGCGCGAGTTCGCCGGTCAACGCCGGCGCGTCCTTGGCCGGCGGCACGAACTCCAAGTCGGCGTCGTGATGGCGCAGCACCTGCCGGACTTCCCGGCGCAGCCGGGTGAAGGCGGCGTGGGCCGGCTCTTCCGACACGGCGAGATCGGTGGCGCGGGCGGACCGCAGCGCCACCAACGCGTCGGAAGCGGCTTCGGTCGCGGCGCGCCGGGCGCCCTCGGCGTCCAGTTTGGTCGAGCGCAACGCGGCCAGGACGGTGACCAGCGTTCTTTCCTGTGCTGCGGCCATTTCGACGATGGTGCGCGCGCGTTCGCTCGACGCCGCGAGGGATTCCGCGAGGTAGTCCGGGCTGGCTTGGACGACCTGCTGCCGGATGGAGGTCGCGACGATCCCGAAGAGACCGGCGAGCAGCTCGGGCTGCGGGACCGGTTTCGGTGCCGGCCGGGGGAGCAGCACGAGCAGCGTGCCGCCGGGATCGTGCGCGGACCAGACCGTGCGGACCGCGCCGCCGAGGCGCGCGGTCGTGCTGACCGCCGGGCCGGGCCGGACGGCGGCCTTCAGCTCTTCGAGCTCGGCGATCGTGATCTTGCCGGTCGTCGCGGCCTCGCCGGCGACTTTGCGCGGCCGGCCGGTGCACTCCCGGGTGAAGACGACGAGAGCGCGGTGCGGCCAGAGGTCGGCGAGGAAACGGGAGAACCGGCCGGCGATCTCGTGCAGCGGGCCGTCGACGACATCGCGGAGCGCGCGCAGGTCGACGGCGGCCGGGGAGTCCTGGTCAGCAGCCATCGCGGTCAGCCTAACCCGGCGGCCACCTGGTCGGAAGACCAGTAAATCCTCGACTGTCGGACGGGCGGCGGCCGGCCGCCGCCGGGTTAGCGTCGAGGACGTATGCGCTCCGGCGCACGGCTTGTCGCTCGGCACGAAGGAAGAGGAATGCCACAGCAGGTGCGCGGTGTGATCGCCCGTTCGCAGGGCAGCCCGGTGGAATTGGCCGACATCGTGGTCCCGGACCCCGGGCCCGGCGAGGTCGTCGTCGACGTGGCGGCCTGCGGGGTCTGCCACACCGACCTGACCTACCGCGAGGGCGGGATCAACGACGAGTTCCCCTTCCTGCTCGGGCACGAGGCCGCGGGCACGGTGGAAAGCGTCGGCGCCGGCGTCGACTCCGTGCGGCCCGGCGATTTCGTCATCCTGAACTGGCGCGCGGTGTGCGGCCAGTGCCGGGCGTGCCGGCGCGGGCGCCCGCAGTACTGCTTCGACACCTTCAACGCGACGCAGCGCATGACGCTGGCCGACGGCACCGAGCTGACCCCGGCGCTGGGCATCGGCGCGTTCGCGGACAAGACGCTGGTGCACGCCGGACAGTGCACCAAGGTGGATGCCGCCGTGGACCCGGCGGTCGCGGGCCTGCTGGGGTGCGGCGTGATGGCGGGCCTCGGCGCCGCGGTGAACACCGGCGCGGTCGGACGCGGCGACTCGGTCGCGGTGATCGGCTGCGGGGGAGTCGGGGACGCGGCGATCGCCGGCGCCCGCCTGGCCGGGGCGACCACGATCATCGCGGTGGACCGGGACGAGCGGAAGCTCGAGTGGGCACGTGACCTCGGCGCCACGCACACCGTCAACGCGTCCGAAACCGACACGGTCGCCGCGGTGCAGGATCTCACCGGGGGTTTCGGCGCCGACGTGGTCATCGACGCCGTCGGCCGTCCGGAGACCTGGAAGCAGGCGTTCTACGCCCGCGACCTCGCCGGCACGGTGGTGCTGGTCGGCGTGCCCACGCCGGACCTGCGGCTGGACATGCCGCTGCTCGACTTCTTCTCCCGCGGCGGCGCGCTGAAATCCTCCTGGTACGGCGACTGCCTGCCGGAGCGGGACTTCCCGATGCTGGTCGACCTGCACCGCCAGGGCCGGCTGCCGCTCGAGAAATTCGTCTCCGAGCGCATCGGCCTCGCCGACGTCGAGAAGGCGTTCCACGCAATGCACGCCGGCGACGTGCTGCGCTCGGTGGTGGTGCTGTGAGCGGGGCGCTGCGGATCGAACGGGTCGTCACCTCGGGCGTTTTCCAGCTCGACGGCGGCACCTGGGACGTCGACAACAACATCTGGCTGATCGGCGACGACCAGGACGTCGTGATCGTGGACGCCGCCCATGACGAGAAGGCGATCACCGAGGCCGTCAACGGCCGCAATGTGGTGGCCGTGGTCTGCACGCACGGGCACAACGACCACGTCACGGTCGCGCCCGCGCTCGGCGCGAACCTGCACGCCCCGGTGCTACTGCACCCCGGCGACCAGGCGCTCTGGGAGCTCACCCATCCCGGGCGGAAGTTCTGGCCCGTGCAGGACGGCGAGCGGATCGCGGTCGCGGGGACGGAGCTGCAGGTCGTCCACACCCCGGGGCATTCGCCCGGCTCGATCTGCTTGCACCTGCCCGAAGCCGGCGCGCTGTTCTCCGGCGACACCTTGTTCTCCGGCGGCCCCGGCGCGACCGGACGGTCCTTTTCGGACTTCCCGACGATCATCTCCTCGATCCGGGACCGGCTGCTCGCGCTGCCCGGCGACACGAAGGTCCACACCGGACACGGTGACGGCACGACCATCGGTGCCGAGGCGCCGCACCTGTCGGAATGGATCACGCGCGGGCATTGATCCGATCGGGCCGGCCGGGAGCCGTCCGAAATGGACGATTACCGGCCGGCCCGGTCAGGCGGCGCCGATTTCTTCGAGCGGCCGGCCGAGGTCGGCCAGGCGGTCCGGATCGACCGGGCGGCCGGAGCGGATGAGCGCGCCGATCGGTTCGACGACGTCCCAGACGTTGACGTTCATCCCGGCGACGACGCGGTTTTCCTTGAGCCAGAAGGCGATGAACTCGCGGCCGGGCACGTCGCCGCGGTACACGACACGGTCGTAGCCCTCGACGCTGCCGACGAATTCCATGCCGAGGTCGTACTGATCGGTGTAGAAGTAGGGCAGTTTCTCGTAGACCTCGTCCTTGCCGAGCATTCCGGCCGCCGCGACCACGGGCTGGTTGAGCGCGTTCGCCCAGTGCTCGACGCGCAGATGCCGGCCCAGCAGCGGGTGGTAGGCGTTGGCGACGTCCCCGGCGGCGAAGATGTCCGGGTCGCTGGTGCGCAGGCTCGCGTCGACCAGCACGCCGTTGCCGACCCGCAGCCCGCAGGCGCGCGCGAGGCCGGTGTTGGGCTGGGCGCCGATGCCCGCCACGATCGCGTCGGCCTCGAACTCCCAGCCGTTGGAGAGCGTGGCCCGCTTGCCCCGTTCGATGCTCTCGACCCGCACGCCGAGGTGCAGGTCGACGCCGTGCTGAAGGTGCAGGTCGGCGAAGACGGCGCCGACCTCCCGGCCGAGCGCGGACAGCAGCGGCAAGGGGAGCGCTTCCGCGACGGTCACGTCCAGCCCGGCCTGGCGGGCGGCGGCCGCGATCTCCAGCCCGATCCAGCCGGCGCCGATCACCGCCAGGCTGGCGGCGGTGGTGAACAGGCCCTTGAGCCAGTCCGAATCCTCGACCCGGCGCAGGTAGTGGACCCCGGCGGCACCGGGCAGCGTGCGCGGCCGCGCGCCGGTGGCCAGGAGCAGCTTGTCGTAGCCGAGGCCGCCGCCGTCCGAGAGCCACACCCGGTGGGATGCCCGGTCGATGGCGGTCGCGCGGACGCCCGGGCGCAGTTCGATCCGCTGCTCGGCGTACCAGGTGGCGTCGTGGACGTACAGGCTGTCACGGGCGGCATTGCCGGCCAGATAGTCCTTCGACAACGGCGGACGGTCGTAGGGCAGGTGGTCTTCGTCGCCGACGATGGTGATCTCGCCGTCGAAACCCTTGTCCCGCAAAGCTTCTGCCGCTTTCGCCCCGGCGAGGCCGGCGCCGATGATGAGGAAGGTCGGCGAGGTCACAGATGAACTCCTTCGGCGATACGTACGGATGCGGGCGGGCGGCCGAAAACCGGCCGCCCGCCCCGCCTCCGCTCAGGTCAGCACCGGACGGCCCAGCGGCAGCGGACTGCCGCCCGTCGCGGCGGACAGCGCGCCGGCGAACAGGTACACGCCGACGGCGGTGAACGCGAACACCACGTAGCCGCCCAGGGTGGTGAGACCGGTGGACCCGTTCAGGGTGCCGACCAGCACGAGCGCGAGCGCGAGGTCGATCAGGCCGAACAGAAGCGTGAACGCGGCGGGCAGCCGCAGGCTGGCCAGCGTCAGCAGGACGATCATGATCAGCCAGGCGGTCAGGAACAGGCCCTGGGTGGAGACCGCGGCGTCGGGGGCGATGCCGAACCAGTTGTGGGTCAGGCCGAGCACCAGCACCGCGTAGCTGATCCAGAACCCGGCGAAGATGCCGAACACGGAGGCGACGGCGCTCTGGCCCAGCGCCGCGGCCCACACCGCGGCGACGAGCTGGCCGAGGCCGGTGGCGGGCAGGATGATCGCGATCGAGGCCCCGACGGCGCCGGCCGGGACGTACCCGGTCAGCACCAGGCCGAGCGCGGTCGCGCCGACGATGAAGGTCGGCACGCCGATCAGGGACGGGTCGCCCTCGGGCAAGGCCCGGGCGGGCGCCTCGGTGGCTTCGGCATTGGTCATCGTGTACTCCTCGTTGAGTTGCGATTGATCCTCGAGTGCGGCCGGGCCGGCCGGCGGCCGTGGGTCAGGCCTTCGGCCACAGATGGGAAAGCTGGGGGTTGTCGTCGTCGAGCAGGCGGTGCGCGAGCGCGATCGCCTCTTTCGGATCGATGTGGTCGAACTCGGGCGACCCCTGGGCGATGCCCTCGAAGACGGCCGCCAGCTCGGCCGCCGCGTCCGGCGACAATGCCTTGTCCCGGCTGCATTTCACATAGCGCAGCCGGAGCACGCCCGCGGCCTGCAGCATCAACGAGCCGTAGCTGTCGCCCGCGGCCGGTGCCCGGCCGTCTCGAGCGCTTGATTTCCGTCCTTCCACGCCGACTCCCTTCCTCTTCGCTGATCGTGCGTTTCTGCCGTAGCCGGACAGCGTGCGGCGGGATGGTTGTGTTCAGGCGGCGAGTTTTTTGAGTTCCTTCGCGGCGGCGGCCGGATCAGGGGCGTTGTAGATACCGCCACCGACCACCGCGACCGTCGCGCCCGCCTCCCGCACCGCACCGATCGTCGCGGCCTTCACCCCACCCGCGATCGAGAACGCCACCCCCGCCTCCCGGCCATCCGCCAGCAAATTCTCGATGCTGTACCCCGCACGCGCCTGCTCGTCCAAACCCGCATGAATCTCCACGAACGACACCCCCAGCTTCGCCACCTCCCGGATCCGCGCCACCCGACCCACAGACACCGCGATCATGTCCGCCACCACCTCCTTGCCGTACCTCCGGCCCGCCGCCACCGCACCCCGCACCGTGTCGTCATCAGCCACCCCCATCACCGTCACCAAATCCGCCCCCGCCTCAAACGCCAACCCCGCCTCCAACTCACCCGCATCCGCCGTCTTCAAATCCACAAACACCAACTTGTCCGGATGCGCCGCCTTCACCGCCGACACCGCACCCATCCCCGCCGCCTTCACCAACGGCGTCCCCAACTCCAAAATATCCACAAACTCCGCCACCTCACGCGCCAACCCCAACGCCGAACCCAAATCCACCACATCCAACGCCACCTGCAACCGCATCACAAAACTCCTTCGCGATAGAAAGGGAAAAGTGCTCCGTACCCGACCGCCACGCCAAGGAACGTGACAGGTCACCAACCATCACCCCGGCGACCGCACCCGGCAACACCCGGCCACATGCGCAAATACAATCCCCTGATAGGCATAATCGATAACCGCCCGCCGTGTGGTGGTGATTTACCGTGGGCGCGCCCCCGGGCAAGGGGTTGCGGTCGCGAGCCGGCCGTCCCGCGGCTCGGCTCTCCGGAAGGCCGCGGCCGCAGCACCGGGGAATCGCTGGTCAGCGACCCCAAGGACCGGGTGTTCGGCGCCCTCGCCCTCGCCGCCCCGCTCGTCGCGGCGCGGCCGCCGTTCGTCCGTGATTCGGCTCCGGTCGTTTCCGATCGGTTGCCACGCCCGGCGCGAGCGAAGAAGCTCTCGGAGAGAATAGCCGAGTTCAGGGCGGGCGAAAGCCGGCAATCGCGCGGTCTGAACCCTCGGCGGGCAACGCGGCCCGGTGCGCGGCCGCTGTCACCGGTCGACAGTGAGGGAGACGCCATGAGGCGCGAAATTCCGGATTTCCCGGTGGCCGATTCCCGCGGCCGGCGTTGACAGATGTTGATTCACTGCCTCGGAGCCGCCGCGGGCGGAGGCTATCCACAGTGGAATTGTGCCTGCGCCGGGTGTGTCAAGGCGCGTGCCAAGCCGGAAGCCGCGACGGCGCACGCGGGGATCGCGGTCTCCGGCGACGGCGAGAAGTGGTTGCTGTTCAACGCCACCCCGGACGTCCACCATCAGATCGCCGCGGATCCGGCCTTGCACCCCGGTCCGGGCATCCGCGAAACGCCCATTGCCGGCGTCGTCCTGACGGACGCGGAATTCGATCACACCATCGGCCTGCTGATGCTTCGCGAGGAGTCGTCGCTGACGGTGTACGGGACGGATCCCGTGCTGGAGGCGCTGACCTCGTGCTTCCCGGTCCGGGCGCTGCTGGGCGATTACGCGGACCTCGCCTGGTCTCGGGTCGGCATCGGCGAGCCGCTGGACCTGGACGACCGGCTGCGCGTCACGCCCTTCCAGACCGGGTCCAAAGCGCCCCGCTACGTGGGAGCTTCACAGCTGCGCACCTCCTCGTCGGAGTGGGAGGTGGGCTACCGCCTGGAGGACAAGCTGACCGGCGGGACAGCGGTGTACGCGCCGACGTTGCCCCGATGGGACGAGAAGTTCGCGCACCAGCTGGCTTCGGCTGACTGCGTCTTCGTGGACGGAACCTTCTGGACGGACGACGAAATGTCCAGCACCGGCGCGGGAAGCCGGACCGGGCGGTCCATGGGGCACATGCCGGTCAGCGGCGCCGAGGGCTCCGCCCGCGCGCTGGCCGCACTGCCCGCGAAGCGGAAGATCTACACGCACATCAACAACACGAACCCGATTCTCGACGAAGCGTCCGCGGAACGACAACGGGTCACGGAGCTGGGTATCGAGATCGGCCGAGCCGGCTTGGAGGTGGAAGTATGAACGCCAGGTCTGCCGAAGAGTTCGAGGCGCACCTGCGATCGATCGGCGAAAAGCGGTACCACCATCTGCACCCGTTCAACGAACGGATGCACGCGGGCGAGCTGTCCGAGGCGGAGTTCCGCGGATGGGTCCGGAATCGCTTCTACTACCAGATGAACCTCCCGAAGAAGGACTCGTTCATCCTGACCAAGCTCCCCGGCCGGGACGACCGGCGCCGGTGGATCACGCGCATCACCGACCACGACGGGCGGACCGGCGACGAGGGCGGCATCGAAAAGTGGGTGCGCCTCGGCGAAGCGGTCGGGTTGAGCCGCGAAGAATTGTTCGACGTGGACACGGTGCTGCCGGGCGTGCGGTTCGCCGTGGACGCCTACGTGGATTTCTGCCGCGAGAAGCCGTGGCTGGAAGCGGTGGCCTCGGCGCTGACCGAACTGTTCGCCCCGGGTCTGCTGAGCCGGCGGATCATCGACGTCGAGAGGCATTACCCGTGGATCGCGCCGGCCGGCCTGGAGTACTTCCGGGCGCGCCTGGTCCAGCAGCCCAAGGACATCGCGCACCTGCTCGAGCTGGTGATCGAAAACGCCGGGACCAAGGCACAGCAGGACGCGTGCGCCCGAGCGCTGGAGTTCAAGTGCGACGTGCTCTGGAGCCTGCTGGACGCCGTCGAACTCGCCTACCGCAAGAGCTCGTGATGGACCGGCCCGAGCTGACCGCCATCCCGAAGCTGGCGACGAAGGCGATGCTGAAGCACGACAATGTCCGGGACGTGGAACTGCTCCTGCTGCCGGAACGAGTGGTGCTGCTGAACAAGTCCGGGGCGGCGATCCTGGGCCTGTGCGACGGCAGCCGGACGGTGCGCCAGGTGGTCGACCAGCTGGAGCGGGACTTCGAGGCCGACGATCTCGCGAGCGACGTGATGAAGTTCCTCCAGGACGCGCGGGGACGGGGCTGGGTGGTGGTCGCGTGAACGGGATTCCGCAGCCGTACGGCCTGCTGGCCGAAGTGACGCACCGGTGCCCGCTGCACTGCGTGTATTGCTCGAACCCGTTGGCGTTGCTCGACCGGCAGGACGAGCTCGGCACCGAAGACTGGCTCCGGGTGATCCGCGAGGCAGCCGGGCTCGGCGTGGTGCAGGTGCACTTGTCCGGCGGCGAACCGCTGGTGCGCGGCGACCTGGAGGCGCTGGTCGCCGAATGCCGCCGCCTGGGCTTGTACACCAACCTGATCACCAGCGGCCTCGGCCTGACGGCGAGCCGGGCGGAAGCGCTGGTCGCGGCGGGGCTCAACAGCGCCCAGCTGAGCATCCAGGGCGACGCCGCCGAATCGACGGACCTGGTCGCCGCGAGCAAGCGGTTCGACAAGAAGGAGGCCGCCGCGCGCATCATCCGCGATGCCGGCCTGCCGCTGAACATGAACGTGGTGCTGCACCGGCTGAACCTGGACCGGCTGGACGCGATCATCGACGTCTGCGTGGCGTGGGGCGCCGAGCGGCTGGAGCTCGCCAACAGCCAGTACTACGGCTGGGCGTTGCGCAACCGCGACCTGCTGATGCCGGGCAAAGCCCAGCTGGACGACGCGGTGGCCGTCTACGAACGCCGGAAGGCGGAGCTGGGGGAGCGCATGGAACTCCTCTGGATCCTGCCGGACTACTACGAGCCGTACCCGAAGCCGTGCATGGGCGGCTGGGCGCAGAACGCGCTGACCGTCGCGCCCGACGGCACCGTGTACCCGTGCCCGGTGGCGGCGGAGATCACGACGATGGCCTTCTCGTCGGTGCGGGACCACGGCCTGGAGTGGATCTGGGCGAAATCCGAGTCGTTCCAGGCCTTCCGGGGAACGGACTGGATGCCGGACCCGTGCCGGAGCTGCCCGCGCAAGGAGATCGATTTCGGCGGCTGCCGCTGCCAGGCGTTCGCGCTGACCGGCGACGCGGCGCGAACCGATCCGGTGTGCCAGCACTCGCCGGACCACCACCTGGTGCAGGACGCTCTGGTCCGTGCCAATCAGGACCACGGCGAAGCGGCGGAACTGGTTTACCGGCGTCCGACGGTGCCGGCGCGCGGGCGCTGACGGATGCCGTTGGCGGGAACGAAGCTCACGAGCGGCGAGGCAGCCGCGCGTTCGGCGAGGGTCTCCGAGGTCCGGTACGAGGTGGAGCTCGACTTGACGGCGGGCGAGCGCGAGTTCGCGACCACCACCGTCATCCGCTTCCGGCATTGTTCCGCCTCGCGTCGATCGGCAGCGACCTCGACGGGCTGGTGGACGTCGCGATGGGCGTGGATCCGGGGGACAGCGGCCGCCGGAACGCCCTGACGGTGGCCGCTGCTCGCCCCGACGCGGCCGGCAAGGAGGAGACTGGCAGCGGTTGTTCAGGGACGGCTTTTCGCTCGCGGAAAAGAAAGCGATCATGGCGGGCCTGCGGCAGCCGGCGCAGGAGGAGTTGCTCACCCCGTACGCGGATCGCTACCTGCGGGCGGTGGAGAGCATGCCGGGTGCCGTCGCGCCGGAGTTCGCGGTGGCGTTCGCCCGCGCGCTCTATCCCCGGTTCACGAACGCCGGGCAGAGCGTGCTGACGGGTACGGACCGCCTGCTGGAGAGCGACCTGCTGGCCGAAAACGTGGTGAAGGTCCTCCGGGAGGAACGGACCGAGCTCGTCCTCCTGCGAGCGGCGCGCGAGTGCGACGCCGCGTACCCGAGGCATTAGCGGGCCGGACCGGGCGGTGGAAGGCGCAAGGCTCCAGTTACGCTGACATCCTGGAGCCTTGCGCCGGCTGGAGTCGCCCTCAGCCCCGGTAGAAGTAACCCGTGGCTTCAGCGCAAACCTCGACGACGGTGTATTCCGGCGATTCCCACTTCACGGTATTTCCTCCTGGTGAGCGATTCTCGCGAGTGCTTCGGCGCGAAGCATCTTCGAAGCGGCGAAAGCGGGGCTACCGAAATGAAACAGGTGGCCTCGATTCGGTGACGAACGGTGCCGTCCTCGCCACGAAAGGCTCGGAGTTCCTTGTCTGGCAAGGCTTTGCGCCACTGGGTGCCTGCTCGGCGCCGACGGCTTCAGCGCCGGCCGCCCCGCAGGTGACGTACTGCACACCGTTCATGTCCGCAGGGCGCACGTTCGTTTCCCGCGGATTGACCAAGCGGGCCGGCCGGGGCACGCTCATGGCACATCACGGGTCACGGCGCCGGCCGATGACCGCGCATTCCGCGCACAACGAGTGTTCTGATCGCGCAGTACGACGCATTCCGGAGCGAGAGGGGAAATCGTGGTTCTTCCATCAAAAATGCCTCAGCTCGCCGATCTCGATCTGCTGCTGTCGGTCGAACATTACGGCAGCGTGGGGAAGGCGGCGCAAGCGCACAGTCTTTCCCAGCCGGCGGCCAGCATCCGGATCAGTGCCATGGAACGCCGCCTCGGCCTTCGGCTGCTGGAGCGGTCCCCTACTGGTTCGAAGCTGACTGAGGACGGGGAGATGCTCGCGAAGTATGCCCGCAACGTGATGCACGCGGCGCGGGAGCTGCTGGAGTTCGGGTCCGGATCCCAGTCCGCCGGCGCCGAGCGGCTGCGGCTCGCGGGCAGCCCGGGCGTGGCCGAGCACCTGATCCCGGAATGGCTGAACCGCTCCGGGTTCTCGTTCGGCGAGGTGCGGGTGGAGGTGCAGACCGGCGGCGTCGACGAGCTGCGCCGGCTGATCCGGGCCGACCGCGTCGACCTCGCGTTCGTCGACGGCTGGTGCCAGGCCGGAAGCCCGGTGCCGAAACAGTTTCGCGAGGACTTGGTCACCCAGTACATCTGCGACGACCGGCTGGCCGTGGTCGTCGGCGCGCTGCATCCGTGGGCGCGGCGGGCCGGTCCGGTCACGGTGCGGGAACTGGCGTCGGCCCAGTTGGTGCTGCGCGAGCGGGGATCCGGGCTCCGGGAGTTCACGGACGAGCTGCTGGGTTCGGCGCGCGCTTCGCGAAGCTACGTCGAACTCCCTTCCAGCGCGGCGGTCAAGCAGGTGGTCGCCACGGGCCAGCGGGTGACCGTGCTGAACATCTCCACCGTCCGGTCCGAAATCGCGGATGGCCGGCTGCGGCTGGTGCCGGTCGATCAGGAGATGCCGGCGAAGCCGATCTACGCGGCGTGGAGCGAACGCCGGGGACTGCCCGGGCATGCGCGCGAACTGGTCGATATCGCGGCGTCGAAGGGCAGTCCGATGCCGGGCGCCGAGCTCGGCCCGAAAGTCACGAGCACAGGAGGAATGACAGTCGATGTCCACTCTTAACAAGATCGCTCGCATCATGGTCTCCGAACGGCGGGGAATCCTCGCCGCCGACGAGAGCATCGGGACGATGTCTTCCCGGCTCGAAGGGGTGGGCGTCGAGGCGACCGAGGAGAACCGGCGCGTGTACCGGGAACTGATCGTCACGACCCCGAAGCTCTCGGAGTCGGTCAGCGGCATCATCCTCGCGGACGAGACGTTCCACCAGCGGCTGTCCAACGGGCAGACCTTCCCGGCGTTTCTGGCCGATCTGGGCATCCTCGCCGGGATCAAGGTCGACACCGGGGCGAAGCCGCTGGCGGGCGCACCGGGCGAGAACGTTACCGAGGGGCTCGACGGGCTGCGCGAGCGCGTACGGAATTACGCGGCGCTCGGGGCGACGTTCGCCAAGTGGCGCGCGACCATCACGATCGGCGACGGCCTGCCGTCGGACCGCGCGGTGCGGGCCAACGTGCACGCGCTGGCGCGGTATGCCGGCCTGTGCCAGGAAGGCGGCGTCGTGCCGATCGTCGAGCCCGAGGTGCTGATGGACGGGTCGCACTCGCTGGCGCGGTGCAAGCAGGTCACGACGTCGGTGCTGCGGTCGCTGTTCGACGAGCTCAACCTGATGCAGGTGCAGCTCGACGGCATCGTCCTCAAGCCCAACATGGTGGTCGCCGGGAAGAACTGCCCGGAGCAGCCGTCGGTCCGGGAAGTCGCCGAGGCCACAGTGGACGCGCTGCGGGAGACGGTGCCGACGTTCGTGCCGGGCATCGCCTTCCTGTCCGGCGGGCAGAGCCCGGAGAAGGCGACCGAGCACCTCGCGGCGATGCAGCGGCTCGACCCGCTCCCGTGGGAGCTCACCTACTCGTTCGGCCGGGCGCTGGTCGGGCCGGCGCTCGAGACCTGGCGAGGCGACAACGGCAAGCGGGAAGCCGCCCAGAAGGCGCTCTCCGACCGGGCCGTGGCGAACGCCGCCGCCCGCTGAGCGGCCGAGGGGATTGCTCGGCCGGTGCCCGTGGAAGCGGCATCGGCCGAGCCGGCCTTTTCCCGGCGCTTCGAGCGTCGGAGCACTTCACCCGCCGTCGCTCGAGCAAAGGGATTGATGTCGATGAGAACTCATGAACGGGGCACCTCCGAGGCTCCCGGCCGCGCCGCGGCAGCGGAAGGGGTGTTCGCCTGGAACGGGGGACTCGACGACGCCCTCGCCCTCGAACTCGTGCCGGTCACCGAGGCGGCCGCGCTCGCGGCCGGACGATGGGCCGGGCACAGCGGCGACAGCGCCAGGCTCGCCGCCGTCGACGCGACGCACACCGGCCTGCGGTCGGTCCCGATGCGCGGCGTTGTCGTGCTCGGCGCGGGCGCGCGCGAAGACACGCCCGCGCTGTTTCACGGCGCGGAGGTCGGCTACGGCGACGGGCCGGCGTGCGACGTCGGGATCAGCTTCGGAGACGGCGCGCTTTCGGAGACACGGGACGTACCGTGCGCGCTGACTGCGATCGCGGTGGCGGAGCGCGGCGCGATGCTCGACCCGCCGCCGGAGTTCGACCTGGAGAAGCTGGTCGTCGCCGCTGATTTCGCCGATGTCGTCGACCTCACCCGCCCGGTCGCGGAGAACGTGCGGATGCTCGCCGCGGCCAAAGGCGTTCGGGTGTCCGATGTGGTCGTCGCGGTGCTCAACCGGCCCCGGCACGTGGCTCTCGCACGGGAAATCCAGGACGCCGGCGCGCGCCTGCACCTGCTGGAGGGCGGCGAAATCGCGGGAGCCGTCGCCACCGCCCGGGCCGAGCGCCAGGTGGACCTGCTGCTGGGCACCGGGAGCGCGGCGCAGGGGGTCATCGCCGCGGCCGCGCTGTCCTGCCTCGGCGGATCGATGCAGGCCAGGCTGGTGCCCCGAGACGCCCGACGGGCAGGAGAGCCCGGCACCGGCGGGGTCCTGCGCACCGAAGACCTGGTGCGCGGGGAGAACGTCGTGTTCTGTGCCACCGGGGTGACCAGCAGCGAGCTGCTGGGCGGGATCCGGAACGAGGGCGCGGGGCGCGCCATCGCCCAGTCCGTCGTGCTGTGCTCGAACCCGGACACGGTGCGGACAGTCCGATCCGAACACCGGTACGCCAGGCCGTCCGGGCATGAGTGAGATCGCCGCCTCGGCCGGCAGCGCCGAACCTCTGCTTGCCCGCTACCGCGGGCTGATCTGCGACCTCGACGGCGTCGTATACCGCGGTGCGGCCGCGGTTCCGCACGCGGTCGAGACCTTGAACCAGGTGACCGAGCGCGGCGTCCCGGTCGTCTTCGCGACCAACAACGCGTCCCGGGCACCCGCGGACGTCGCCGATCACCTGCGTGAGCTGGGGATCGCCGGGGCCGGCTGGTCGGTGGTCAACAGTTCCCAGGCCGCAGCGGCCTATCTGGCGCGGCGGCTGGCTCCCCGGGCGCGCGTCTGCGCGGTCGGCGGGCCGGGAGTCGCCCACGCGCTGGCCGAAGCCGGGCTGACGCCGGTCCGGGTCGCGGACCTCGACGGCGCGCCGGTCGAAGCGGTCGTGCAGGGCCTGGGGTACGACATCACCTGGCGCGAACTGGCCGCGGTCGGCTACCTGGTGGAAGCCGGCGCTGCCTGGGTGGCCACGAACGTCGACCGCACACTTCCCACGCCGTACGGGAAAGCGCCGGGCAACGGCGCGCTGGTCGCGTTGGTGCAGACCACGACCAGCGCCTCCCCGCACGTGGTCGGCAAGCCGAAGCCGGCGTTGTTCGAGTTGGCCCGCGCCCGGCTCGGCACCGGGCAGCCGGACACGCTGGTGTGCGGGGATCTGCTGGGCACCGACATCGAAGGCGCCGGCTCCGCGGGTCTCGACTCGCTCTTCGTGTTGAGCGGATCTTCCCGGCTCCGCGATCTGGCGTTCGCCGAGCGCGGTGCGCGGCCGACGTACGTCGCTGCCGACTTGAGCGGGCTGCTCGCACCCGCGCTGCGGCTGGACGGCACCTCGGCCCAGTGTCTCGTCGAGCTCGGGCCGGACGACGTTCCCCGCCTGCCGAGCGCCGGCGACCACGGCAGAGTGCTCCAGTCCGTCGTCGCCACGGTGTGGGCGGCGCGCGACGACGGCCGGACCGTCTCTGACGACGCGCAGCTGTGGGAACGGATCGAAAAGCAGCTCGGTGTCGCCGGTCCGGGGCGACCCACGCCGTGATCCGGGCCGTGGTCTCGCCCGGCCACGCGGACCCGGATCTGAAGGGGCCTGCCGATCCCCGCTGAGCACCGGGTGAGATCGCGGCTGCCGCGGGTCAATCTCCGGGCAGGGCAGGCGGTTCGCCGGTGCGTTCGTACTCCGACAGCAGGTCGATCCGGCGCTGGTGCCGCCCGCCCTCGAATTCGGCGGCGAGGAACGCGTCCACGATGCGCTCGGCCTCCTCGACCGTGTGCATCCGGGCGCCGATGCCGGCCAGCAGGGCGTTGTTGTGCCGTCGCGCCAGCCGGGCGGTGTCCACGCTCCAGGCCAGCGCGGCGCGGGCCCCGGGCACCTTGTTCGCGGCGATCTGCTCCCCGTTGCCGGAACCGCCGATGACGATGCCGAGGCTGCCCTCGTCGGCGACGACGCGCCGTGCCGTCTCGACGCAGTACGGCGGATAGTCGTCGCCGGCGTCGTAGCCGGCCGGGCCGACGTCGGTCACCTGGTGGCCGAGCCGCGAAAGTCGTTCTGCGAGGTGGGTTTTGAGTTCGAGCCCGGCATGATCGGAGCCAACGTAGATTCGCACGCCGGCAAGTCTAATGTCGCCTTCGCGAATCCACGGGGAAACATTCGTCCGGCAGGCATTTAAATGCGTTATAGGCCGGACGGGGTCGCGGGCGGCCCCGGCGCCGTTGAGGTGCCCGCAGGACGCGTCGTAGGCTACGGCTCGCGGTGCGCCGCTCTGTCCCACGACCGGCCGTGCCCTGGGCGAGGCCGGGCCCGGCGCACGTCAGCGCGGTTCGCGCCGCCGGTGGCCATGCCCTTCCCACTCGTGCGCCTCAGAGCGCCGTTCAGCACTGGTTGCCCGCCGCTGGTGCCCCGTCGGTTGCTGCCGCTCTGTTAAGTCGAAGAAGCTGTTTCATGACCGTGAGATTTCGTGACGTTGTCGTCGAAATTGCGCGGATCACTTGTCCGGTGTCCGCCCGGGTCGTCGGGTGCAGCCAGCAGAAGGAGAATGACATCATGTGGGAAACTCCGGAGTACACGGTCATCGAGGTGTGTGCTGAGGCCACCGGCTACTTCTACCGGCGCTGACAGCCCGGCCGTACCGGCCGATTTCTCGGTTTCTCGTAGTAGCGGCAAATATCTGTAAGTCCGCGACGAAGCTACGTCCGCGCCGGCGCGAGGTCCCGGGCCCCGGGACCTCGCGCCGTTCGCCGAACGCGCGTTCGCTCGCGACGAGGCTCCCTGAGTAGGCGGTGCACGTGAATCTCGAATTTCTTCCGCTGGTGGCGCTGGCGTTCGGTCTCAGCCTCGACAATTTCCGCTCGTCGATCGCGATCGGCACCATTCCCTTCGGCTGGCGGCGCGCGGTGCAGGTCGCCCTGGTGTTCGGGGTGTGGGACGCGCTGGGCCCGCTGGTGGGCGGGTTCGTCGGCCGCTACCTCGGCGAGGTCATCGGCGACTGGTCCGAATACATCGGCGTGGCCGCGCTGGGGTTGTACGGCCTGTACTTCATCGTCTCGGCGATCCGGAATCCCGAGCCGGAGACCGAAGACCTGGACCATCCGTGGGCGACGCTCTTCGGCATGCCGCTTTCGCTGAGCGTGGACAACTTCATCGCCGGCGCCGGACTGGGGGTCGCCGGTTTCTCTTTGCTGGTCCCGATGTTCACGTTCGGCGCGATGACCGTGGTCATGTCGCTGGCCGGGCTGTTCGTCGGGCGGATGGCGGCCAAGGTCGTCCGGATCCGGTCGGACCTGTTCGCCGGCATCGCGCTCGTCGGGGCGGCGATCCTGCTGCCGCTCGCCTTCGACTGAACGGAGGGAGGGGCGCGATGCCCGAGAATCCCGACACTCACGTCTACCGCACCTACGACAAGGTCCTGGCCGGGTCGAAGGCGGCCGGGCGGCGGAATCCTCCGGTGGCGGGCGGGAAATCCGACGACTGGTGGCCGAGCCGGGTCGATGTCCGGGTGCTGCACCGGAATCAGCCCGCGGGCGATCCGCTGGGCCCGGATTTCGACTACGCCGAGGAATTCGCGACCCTCGATCTCGACGAGCTCGCGCGCGAGGTCGACGAGGTGCTCACGACCTCACAGGACTGGTGGCCGGCCGACTTCGGCCATTACGGACCGCTGGTGCTGCGCATGGCCTGGCACGCCGCGGGAACCTACCGCGTCAGCGACGGCCGAGGCGGTGCCGGTGCCGGCATGCAGCGCTTCGCTCCGCTGAACAGCTGGCCGGACAACCGGAACCTGGACAAGGCCCGCCGGCTGCTTTGGCCGGTGAAGCGCAAGCACGGCCGCAAGATCTCCTGGGCGGACCTGATGGTCTTCGCGGGCAACCGCGCGCTGGAGTCCATGGGCTTCAAGACTTTCGGGTTCGGCGGCGGCCGGGCGGACGTGTGGGAGCCCGACGAGACGTACTGGGGCCCGGAACGCAAGTGGCTGGCCGACGAACGGCACTACGGCCTGCACGAGCTCCAGCAGCCGTTGGCGGCCTCCGAAATGGGGCTGATCTACGTCGATCCGCAGGGCCCGGCCACCAATCCCGACCCGGTGCTCGCGGGCCGCGACATGCGCCAGACCTTCCGCCGGATGGGCCTGACCGACGAGGAGACCGTGGCGCTCATCGGCGGCGGGCACACCTTCGGCAAGACGCACGGCCCGGCGGACCCGAACGTGACCGGCGGCCGCGAACCCGAGGGGGCGCCGTTGACGGCGCAGGGGCTGGGCTGGCTCGGCGGGTACGGCACGGGCACGGGCCCGGACGCGGTGACCAGCGGGCTGGAAGGGATGTGGACCCGCACACCGGTCACCTGGGACCACACCTTCTTCGAGACCCTGTTCCAGTACAAGTGGGACGTCGAGCTCAGCCCGGCGGGCCTGTGGCAGTGGATTCCGGCCGACGGGCAGGGCGAAGGCACAGTGCCGGACCCGTTCGACCCTGCCGTGAAGCACCACCCGGTCATGCTCACCACCGACCTTTCGCTGCAGCAGGACCGGTTCTACGAACCGATCTCACGGCGGTTCCTGGAGCACCCGGACCAGTTCGAGGACGCGTTCGCGCGGGCCTGGTTCAAGCTGACGCACATCGACATGGGCCCGATCGGGCGCTACCTGGGCCCTCTCGTCCCCGCGGAACGGATGATCTGGCAGGACCCGGTGCCGGAGGTGGACCACGAACTGGTGGACGCCGGCGAAATCGCTGCCCTCAAACGCGAAATCCTCGGCTCGGGCCTGACCGTCGCGCAGCTCGTCTCGACGGCGTGGGCGTCCGCTTCGACCTATCGCGACAGCGACAAACGCGGCGGGGCCAACGGGGCGCGGATCCGGCTCGAGCCGCAGCGTGGCTGGGCGGTCAACGAACCCGCGCAGCTGGACGCGGTTCTTCCTGTGCTGGAAGGGATTCAGGAGCGATACGGCGCATCCCGCAACGGCGGCAAGCGAATCTCATTGGCGGACGTGATCGTGCTCGGCGGGTGTGCCGCGGTGGAACAAGCGGCCGCCGCGGGCGGGCATCCGGTCGAGGTCCCGTTCCGGCCCGGGCGCACGGACGCGACCCAGGAATGGACCGACGTCGAGTGGTTCGGTGCGCTCGAGCCCGCCGCTGACGGCTTCCGGAACTACCTGGGCGACGGTTTCCGGCTGCCGCCCGAGCATTTGCTGATCGACCGGGCGGACCTGCTCACGTTGTCCGCGCCGGAGCTGACCGTGCTGATCGGCGGCCTGCGAGTGCTCGGCGCGAACCACCGAGGTTCCCCGGCGGGCGTTCTGACCGCCGCGCCGGGTTCGCTGACGAACGACTTCTTCACCGCCCTGCTGGACATGGGGACCGAATGGCTGCCGCGAGCGGGCGGAAACGTCTGGACCGCGGGATACGAAGGCCGTGACCGGCGGACCGGCGAGCTCAAGTGGACCGCGAGCCGCGTCGACCTCCTCTTCGGCGCGAACTCCGAGCTGAGGGCGATCGCCGAGGTCTACGCGAGCGAGGACGCCGGCGGGAAGTTCGTGCGGGACTTCGTGTCCGCGTGGGTGAAGGTCATGGAACTCGACCGATTCGACCTGCGCTGATGTCCCAGCGGGCGAGTGCGGCGACGGTGGCTTTGGTGTCTATTGTGGACACTCAGATTGTGGCGCGGGGCACACGAACGGTAGCTCCTGCCGGGGGAGCGGTGGCCACCGGCCGGCCGGTGGTCATCGATATCGGAACGGGTTGTCCGGGAGTAGCGTCGAAATTCGTTACAGGATCAGGAACCGACGAAATCGATCCCTGTAATCGACGCGCCGTGTCCACTGCGGACGCGGTGCGTGTTCCGGGAAATCTGTCAGAAGGTTCACATGCGCGGAGGAGGTGACGTCCGATGACGACTACCGAGGATCGAGAAGATCTCCTTTCGGAGCTCAGCGGACAGAACAAGGCAACCATCGGTGCCGTGCTCGGCACCGGCTCGATCGGCAAGGCGACCGAGCGCGCCGACGGCGTGATGGAAGCGACCATCCGAATTCCGGAGGACGCGATGCAGTGGGATCCGGGGATCCTGATCCTGCCACATGGCGGCATCCTCGAGCTGACGATCATCAACGACGACAAGAACACCCACGCCTGCCTGCTGCCCAGCAACGGCGACCGGCAGTTCATCGGCCTGCTGAACCACTCGAAGGGCCGGGCGACGCTCGAACTGGACGGCCCCGGCTGCTACTGGTACGGCTCGCCCGCCGGCAACGACGAGGGCCGCGGCCTGACCGGCGCCATCGTCGTGAGCGGTGAAGTGCCGCCGGAGGCCAAACTCGACCGACCCGCCCAGCCGCGGCCGTAGCCAGGGAGGAACAACCATGACCATCGAATACGTCGATGCCGGCGAGGCCTTCGACCACGCCAAGCTTTCCAATATGCCGCACAGCGCCCCGGATGTGACCAGGGGCATCAACTACGAGCGCATCCTCCAGGCGCGCAGCGAGTCGCACAACTGGATCACCTACTACGGCGACTACGACGGCAAGCGGCACAGCCTGCTCGACCAGATCAACGCCGACAACGTCAAGAACCTGAAGGTCGCCTGGATCCACCAGGCGAGCGCGACCGGCGTCATCGCCTCCACTTCGACCTACGCGTTCGAGGCCAGCCCGCTGGTCGTCGACGGCGTGATGTTCGTGACCGGCTGGGACGGCTGGCTCTGGGCGCTCGACGCGCGGACCGGCGAGCAGCTGTGGCGCTACAAGCACGCGGTCCCGGTGGACGTGACGCTGTGCTGTGCCAACGTCAACCGCGGCTGCGCGGTGGCGAACGGCAAGGTCTACATGGTGACCCAGAACGCGCAGCTGGTGGCTCTCGACGCCACCACCGGGCGGAAGGTCTGGCAGAAGACGATCGGCGACGTGCGCGCGGGTGAAAGCGCTTCGATCGCTCCGCTGGTCATCAAGGACACGCTCATCACCGGTTCCGCCGGCGGCGAGTACGGCGTCCGCGGCCACATCGACTGCTGGGACCTCGAGACCGGCGAGCAGCGCTGGCGCACCTACACCGTGCCGAAGCCGGGTGAGCCCGGCTCGGAGACCTGGCCCGCCGACGGCGAGGCCTGGCAGCGCGGCGGTGCGAACCACTGGGTCACCGGCACCTTCGACCCGGAGCTGAACCTGTACTACGCGGGCACCGGCAACCCGGCGCCTGACTTCGACGGCGAGGTCCGGGAAGGGGACAACCTCTACACCGACAGCGTGGTCGCGCTGGACGTCGACACGGGCGAGATCAAGTGGCACTACCAGTTCACGCCGCACGACCTGTGGGACTACGACTCCACGATGGAGATGACCCTGTTCGAGCGGGACGGCAAGAAGCTGCTGGCCCACTTCGACAAGAACGGGTACATGTTCGTCATCGACCGCACCAACGGCGAGCTGCAGCACGCGACGCCGTTCGTGGACCGGATCGACTGGGGGACCATCTCCCGCGACGGCAAGTTCGTGGCGCGGAAGTACCCGGACAAGGAGGGCGAGCCCTGCCACTTCTTCCCCGGCCCGGCCGGTGCGAAGGAATGGACGCACGCGTCGTACAACCCGAACCACGACCTGTTCTACGTTCCGGTCGCCGACGTGGGCGCCACCGCCACCCGGCGCCGTCGCGAGTTCAAGGAGGGCATGCCCTACTGGGGCGCGGCGGTCGAGGTCGACGTCGACAACATGGCCGGGTCGGTCAGCGCGTTCGACTCCCACGGTGAGGAGAAGTGGCGCTACCGGCTCGACATGCCGATGGCCGCCTCGACCCTGAGCACCGCGGGCAACGTGGTGTTCGCCGGCACCCCCACGGGCGAGTTCATGGCGCTGCACGCCGAGACCGGCGAGAAGCTCTGGAGCTTCCAGTGCGGCAGCGGGCACCACAGCAGCCCGTCGACCTGGTCCCTCGACGGCAAGCAGTACATCTCGGTGCCGGTCGGCTGGGGTGGCTGGCTGGAGGGCATCATCCCCGGCATGTCCGGTCAGGGCCACGGCGCCGCACTGATCACTTTCTCGCTGTGACCGGGAAAGCGGTGCCGGCGCGAGACTCCAGGTAGGTTCCTGGCGGTTTCCGCCTGCTGCCCGCCCGGTGCTCGAGTCGCCCCGACGATTCGAGCACCGGGCGGGCTTTTTTCGGGAGAAGCAACGACAGAAACACAAGGTGATCCGATGGACCAGTCGTCGACGCCACTGACGGAACCGCGAGCCGAGCGCCTGTCCTGCTGGCATTGCGGGGAGGACTACGGGCCGGACGAGCGCGCCCGTCACACCGAGCCGGTGCAGTGCGGGCCGTGCATCGTGTGCGCGGGCAAGCCGGCGTGTTGCAGCTGCCGCCTGATGTACTGCGTGTGCGAGGTGCACCGGTACCGGGGCTGAGCGGGCCCGGCCGTGGCGGCAGCGGTCAGATCGCCAGCGCTCGGCGCACCGCCGGGGTATTCCGCCGGGACACCGGCACCATGGTCTGCGCCTGGTCGTCCATGACGAGCAGCAGCTCGCCCTTGAACCGGCGCTCGACCTCGCGGATGCGGCTGAGGTTGACCACGTACTGGCGGTGCACCCGCAGGAAGCCGGCGTCGCCGAGCTCGGTTTCGAGCTTGTCGAGCCCGGGCGAGGCGGAGCGCAGCCGGCCCTGGTCGGTCGTGAGCCACACGTCGTTGCCGTCCGACTGCGCGAACGAGACTTCCGGCAGCCGCAGCAATATCATCCGGTTCTCGCGCGTCGCGACCATCCGGTGCGGCGGGGTGCGCAGCGGGCTGTCCTCGCCCGGGCGGGGCAGCGGAACCCCTTCGGCCAGGCCGAAGGTGACCAGATTGCCGAGCAGGTGCCCGGACCGGAACACCGGCCGGAAGCTGATCGGCATCGGTTCGTTGGCGAGCCGGGTGAAAATCTGCGTCGAGCCGAGCCAGTCGCGATTGCGCGTCGCCTGCTTCGCGGCGTAAACGGCGGCCTGGATGAATTCCGGCAGTTCCGGCTTCCACCGCACCGCGGGGTCGGGCGCCGGCGTGGAGCCCGGGATGCCCAGCAGCACGCTCGCGGTGTCGTCGGCGAGCACCACCCGGCCCGAGGGGTCCACTGCCGCCAACGCGGCGCTCGAGCGCGACCTGGCCTGGTTGAACGCGGCCATCAGCTCGGTGCCGTCGCCCTTGGCGCGCCGTCGCAGGATGCGCTGCGTCATCGTGGCCGCGTTGCTGAGCCAGGCCCCCGCGGCGCCGGGGAGATCGCTGCGCCAGCACGAGATGTTGAGCACCGCGACCGATTCCCTGGTCACCACGTCCCGGATCGCGACACCGGCGCAGTTCCACTCGTGGAAGGCCTGGCACCAGTGCTCGGCGCCGCGGACCACCACCGGGGCGTAGGACAACAGCGCGGTGCCCATGCCGTTCGTCCCGGTGGCGCCCTCGGACCAGCAGAACCACGGCGCCAGGTTGGCCGCGGAGGCGACGTTGCTGGTCGCGTGGTCTCCCCATTGGGCCAGGACCCGGCCGCCGGCGTCGGTGATGGTCACGATGCCGCCGTGGGTGTTGACTTCGTGCGCCAGCGAGGCGGCGCGGAAGCCGAGCTCGGCGATGACGACGTCGTGCTCCAGCGCGTGGCAGACCTCGGCGACGGCGATCGGGGCCTCGGTGAGATGGGGGTCGACCCGGAACTGGTCCCGGCAGCGCTGCCAGGAGATCGCGACCTCGGGCCGCACGCCGCGCAGGTCGTCTTCGCCCCGCACGAACCGTTCCCAGGCCTGGTACACCGTCGCTTCGCCACGGCTGCGCGATGCCGCGTCGAGCCGGCGTACTTCCGCCATCTGAGACCGCCTTTGGTCTTCGTGCCGAACCCGGACGGAGTCAGCCCGGGTCGTTTGGCCGCCGTCGCAAGCTAAACTCCCGGTCCACACGAGGGCAAGCCAGGCGGGATGAGTGCGGGCGAACGCCGGACGAACGGTGGGGAACCCAGCACGACCGGCGGCCATCGGCGCACCAGCGGCGGACCGGCCCCGGCGGCGCCGGCATGGCTTAGTCTGCTGAGCACGCGTCGTCCGGCTCTAGCCGGCAGGCGTGGCAAGGAAATACTTCGGCACTCGGCCGCGAGCCGTGCGGATTTGTTCGCCCGGCAGGAAATGCGCAGTTCTCCAGGGCGAGCGAGCCGATCTTGTTGTTCTACAACTTGGTAACCGGACGATGCGGACCTGTCTTGTAATCTCGAGCTGCTCCGGGTTACGTTGTAGTTCGGCGTTTGCAGCCCGGCAGTCCCGCGAACCCCGGGGGCCCAAGGCGACGAGGAGGTCGCGATGACCCTGAGCGTGCCGCCATTGGCGATCGCACCGAGTGAGCCCGGCAGCCGCGGCATCGCTGCGAAAGGCTCCCGGGAGACAGCCTCGTCCGCGAGAGAAGTAGCTCGTGCCTGGGAGAGCTTTGCCGCGGGCGAGGACGTCGAAACGGGCGTCCGGCCGGAGATCCTGGCGTCGTGGTACCGGTGCCGGGATCGCTACGAGGTGGACCGGACGCTGGACGTCGCGCCGGGGGCCCGGGGCAACGACGTCCAGCGGCTCGACAACGGTGTCATCTTCACTACGCTCGGTGGCCTCGGGGCGCTGGCCGGCCAGGAAGTGGAACGCGACGGCGCCGTGGTCACCGTCGCGGACGGTGACGGGCGGGTCCTCGGCGCGTGGGGCGATCCCAGCGCGCAGCGGCGGGCCGAGCTGTACAACCTCGCCCCGTGGTCGTCCTGGTCGGAGGAGTGCACCGGCACGAACGGGATGGGCACCTCGCTCGAGCTGTCCGGGCCGGTGACCGTGACCGGGCCGGAGCACTGGTGCGAAGCGTTCCACCGGTGGTCCTGCGCGGGCATTTCGGTGCGCGACGTGGTGACCGGGGCGCCGGTCGCGTCGATCAACATTTCGCGGTGGAACGCGGCGCTGTCCGAACTCGTGCCGGGGTGGCTGTCGCAGGCGGCCGCCTGCGTCGAGCAGGAAATCTACCGGCGCGCCATCTACGAAGCCGACAAGGTCATCTCCGAGTTCAACCGGAAATGCGGGCAGGTCGCCGAGCCGTTCATGGCGATGGACCGGGGCGGGAATGTGATCGCGGCGAACGACGAGGCCGTGTCGCTGCTCGGCCTGACGCCGGAGAGCTCCATCGCGATGGGCGCGACAGAACCGGCGAAGCGGTGGACTCCGGACATTTCCGGACTTCCCGAGGTTATGCGGTGGGCCAAGGAGCGGGCGCAGGGGCCGGCCCGGTGGAGCGGCTACGCGTGCCTGCCGGTGAGCCCGGGGGAGGACGCCACTCCGGTGACGCTGCGTCCCGTCGTCGACTCGAACCACGTGGTGGGCATGCTGTGCCTGTTCGGCGTGCAGGAAGGCGAGCCGTACGAGGAGCACGTGGAGGCCTCGGTGGGCCCGCTGCCGCGGCGCATCGTCGGGCTTCGCAACGACCGGCTGGTGCTGCTCGCCCCGTCCGAGATCCGCTACGCCGAGGCCGACCGGAACATCGTGTGGCTGAACACCGAACGCGGACGGATCCAGGCCGCGACCCGCGGACTGGACAACATCGAGCGGTCGCTGCTGTCGTGCGGGTTCAGCCGGGTGCACCGGCGCTTCCTGGTGAACCTCCGCCGGGTGGCCGAGCTGGAACGGGGCATCAAGGGTGAGCTGTTCCTGATCATGGACCCGCGGTCGCATGATTCGGTTCCCGTTTCGCGGCGGCAGGCTCCCGAGCTGCGCAGGATGCTCGGCATCTGAGCGGCCGCACCGGCTTTTGCTGCCGCTGGCCCCTTCTCCAGGGGCTCGCGGTCAGCGTTCCTGGTGCGCGGACAGGGCTTCCACCTGCCGGCGCAGCCCTTCCACGGCACGGGCCGGGTCTTCGGCCGCGTAGACGGCCGAGCCGGCCACGAAACAGTCGACGCCGGCCTCGGCTGCCTGTTCGATCGTTTCGGCGTTGATGCCACCGTCGATCTCCACCACCAGGTTCAGATGGCCGGTGTCGACCAGCCGCCGGGCCGCGCGCACCTTGTCCAGTACTTCGGCGATGAACGTCTGGCCGCCGAAACCGGGTTCCACCGACATCACCAGCAACGTGTCGTAGTGCTTGAGCACGTCGACGTACGGATCCAGCGACGTGTTCGGCTTGATCGCCAGTCCGGCCTTCGCGCCCGCGGCGTGCAGGTTCTTCGCGAGCATGACCGGATCGTTCGCGGCCTCGACGTGCACCGTGACGTTGTAGGAACCCGCTTCCGCGTAGCCGATCGCCCAGCGGTCCGGGTCCTCGATCATCAGGTGGCAGTCGAGCGGGATGTGCGTGGTCGCCAGCAGCGACCGCACCACCGGAAGGCCCAGGGTCAGATTCGGCACGAAATGCGCGTCCATGACGTCCACGTGCAGCCAATCCGCTCCCCGGCCCGGCGGTCCTTCCACGGCCGCCACTTCGTCGGCCAGCCGGGCGAAGTCGGCGGAGAGGATGGACGGGGCGATCAACGAATTATTCGACACGGGACCGATCGTAATTCGGCGCGGCGAGGACCGGGTATTCGTTGTGCGTATCGGGGGATTGTGTTTGCGCATGTGGCGAAGTGTTGCCGCGCGCGGGCCGGGGAGGCGATGGTGGACCGGGTTTTGTCGGCGATTCGCGAAGGAGTTTTGTGATGCGGTTGCAGGTGGCGTTGGATGTGGTGGATTTGGGTTCGGCGTTGGGGTTGGCGCGTGAGGTGGCGGAGTTTGTGGATATTTTGGAGTTGGGGACGCCGTTGGTGAAGGCGGCGGGGATGGGTGCGGTGTCGGCGGTGAAGGCGGCGCATCCGGACAAGTTGGTGTTTGTGGATTTGAAGACGGCGGATGCGGGTGAGTTGGAGGCGGGGTTGGCGTTTGAGGCGGGGGCGGATTTGGTGACGGTGATGGGGGTGGCTGATGACGACACGGTGCGGGGTGCGGTGGCGGCGGGGCGTAAGTACGGCAAGGAGGTGGTCGCGGACATGATCGCGGTGACCGAGGGTCGGGTGGCGCGGATCCGGGAGGTGGCGAAGCTGGGGGTGTCGTTCGTGGAGATTCATGCGGGTCTGGATGAGCAGGCTCGTCCGGGGTACAGCATTGACACTTTGCTGGCGGATGGGCGGGAGGCGGGGGTGGCGTTCTCGATCGCGGGTGGGGTGAAGGCCGCGACGATCGGCGCGGTGCGGGATGCGGGCGCGACGGTCGCGGTGGTCGGTGGCGGTATCTACAACGCCCCCGACCCCGCCGCCGCCGCCAGGGAACTCAGGAAACTCGCCGCCTGACCACAAGCACCCCGCCGCGCGCCGGGTCCGGCTCGGCGCGCGGCGGAGACCACCGGCTCGCCTTTTCAGGAATTCACGAAAGAAACTGAAATCATCAGGAGTACGCGTCCATGGTTGCAAACGAATCCCCTGACGAGGTAACCCGCTTGACCACCAAGCGGCTCCCGGAAGACTGGACCAGGCTGGACGAGCGCGCGGTGGACACCGTCCGCGTGCTGGCCGCGGACGCGGTCGAGGAGTGCGGGAGCGGGCACCCGGGCACGGCCATGAGTCTCGCGCCGGTCGCTTACGCGTTGTTCCAACGGGTTCTGCGGCACGACCCGAGCGATCCGGAGTGGATCGGCCGGGACCGCTTCGTGCTGTCGGCCGGGCATTCGAGCCTCACCCTGTACATCCAGCTGTTCCTGTCCGGCTACGGCCTGGAGCTGGACGACCTGAAAGTCTTGCGCAAGTGGGGTTCGCTGACCCCGGGCCACCCCGAGCACGGGCACACCGCGGGCGTGGAGATCACCACCGGCCCGCTCGGCCAGGGGCTGGCGAGCGCGGTCGGCATGGCGATGGCGGCGCGGCGCGAGCGCGGCCTGTTCGACCCGGACGCCGAGCCGGGCACGAGCGTGTTCGACCACCGGGTCTACGTGATCGCTTCGGACGGCGACATCGAGGAGGGCGTCACCTCCGAGGCTTCGTCGCTGGCCGGGACCCAGCAGCTGGGCAACCTCACGGTGATCTACGACAGCAACGAGATCTCCATCGAGGACGACACCCGCATCGCGCTGTCGGAGGACACCGCGAAGCGCTACGAAGCCTATGGCTGGCACGTTCTCACCGTGCACGGCGGCGAGGACGTGGCCGGCTTCCTCGCCGCGATCGAGCAGGCCAGGGCCGAGACCGCCCGCCCCACCCTGATCGTGCTGCGCACGGTGATCGGCTACCCCGCGCCGACGAAGATGAACACCGGCGGCGTGCACGGCGCCGCGCTCGGCCCGGACGAGCTCGGCGCGGTCAAGCGGGCCCTCGGCTTCGACCCGGAGCGGCGTTTCCAGGTCGAGGACGAGGTTTTGCGGCATGCTCGCGAGGCGGCCGCGCGGGGCCGGGCCGACCACGAGAAGTGGCAGCTCGAATTCGATGCCTGGGCGCGGGACAACCCGGAGCGCAAGGTGCTGCTGGACCGGCTCGGCCGGCGCGAGCTGCCGGCCGGCTGGGCCGACGATCTGCCGGTGTGGGAGGCCGACGAGAAGGGCGTCGCCACCCGCAAGGCATCGGCCGCGGTGCTCGCCAAGCTGGGCGAGGTGCTGCCCGAGCTCTGGGGTGGCTCGGCGGACCTGGCGGAGAGCAACAACACCACGATCAAGGGCGCGGATTCCTTTGGCCCGGCCGAAATCTCCACGGACGCCTGGACCGCCCAGCCCTACGGCCGCACGCTGCACTTCGGCATCCGCGAGCACGCGATGGGCTCGATCCTCAACGGTATCGCGCTGCACGGCGGAACCCGTCCGTACGGCGGCACCTTCCTCATCTTCAGCGACTACATGCGCCCGGCGGTGCGCCTGGCCGCGCTGATGGAGCTGCCGGTCATCTACGTGTGGACACATGACTCGATCGGCCTCGGCGAGGACGGCCCGACGCACCAGCCCGTCGAGCACCTGGCCTCGCTGCGCGCGATTCCCGGAATGTCGGTGGCCCGCCCGGCGGACGCGAACGAGACCGCGTACGCCTGGAAAGCCGCACTGGAGGACACCGGCGGCCCGACCGGGCTGGCGTTGACCCGGCAGAACGTGCCGACGCTCGCGGGCACCTCGGCCGAGGGCGTGGCGCGCGGCGGATATGTGCTCGCGGAGGCGTCGACAGCCACGCCCGAGGTGGTCCTCATCGGCACCGGATCCGAGGTCCAGCTGGCGGTGGCGGCCAGGGAAGTCCTTGAGGCGGAAGGGATCGGCACCCGGGTCGTGTCCATGCCGTGTGTGGAGTGGTTCGACCGGCAGGACCGGGCCTACTGGGAAGAAGTGCTGCCCCCGGCGGTACGCGCGCGGGTGGCCGTCGAAGCGGGTATCGCGCAGCCGTGGCACCGGTTCGTCGGCGACGCCGGCGAGGTCGTGTCGCTGGAGCACTTCGGCGCTTCGGCGGACTTCAAGACCCTGTACAGCCGATTCGGCATCACCGCCGAAGCTGTGGTGGAAGCCGCACGCCGGAGCGTGCGCTCTGTCCGGCGGTGACGCCTGCCTCGCAGGCGGCAGGAGGCGTCCGGGCCCATCAGCCCGAGTACGTCCACAAGGGCTGATGAGTACCTCCTGAACGGTGCGCCTGCGCGAAGCGGCCCCGGCGACCCCGCCGGGGCCGCTTCCTTGTGCCCGGCATTATTCGTCATCCCAATCAGGGGATAGCTTTTCCTGATGCCGCAAGCCTTGCTGGCCACCCGCGGGTGGCGAATCCTTGTGTTCTAAGCAGATTTGTCCGCGCGATGGCCGCGCAGGTGACGCAGGCAGGTCATCCGCCCTGCGAGTGGAGGAAGATCTCGTTGACGAAGACGATTCCCCAGGAGTTCGACGACAGCCTTTTCGCCGGCGCGACCCGTGCCGTGGTCGGGGAGGTGGACCGGGTGAGCGCGGCGGTGCAGACCGAGTCCTGGATCCGGGCCGGCGCGATGCTGCTCGAGGCGCCGGCGGTGTTCACCATCGGCACCGGACGGAGCGGGCTCGCACTGCAGATGGCTGCGATGCGGTTCATGCACCTCGGACTTCCCACCCACGTCGTCGGCGAGGTGACGGCCCCGGCCATCGGCGAGCGCGACGTGCTGGTGGCGGCATCGGGCTCCGGCTCGACCGCGCGGGTGGTGCGGGCCGCGCAGACCGCTCGCGACCAGGGCGCGAACGTGATCGCGTTGACCACCGCGCCCGACTCGGCGCTGGGCAAGATCGCCACCGAGGTGCTCCTCATCCCGGCCGCGGACAAGCAGGACTTCGACGGCAAGGCCTCCGTCCAGTACGCCGGCAGCCTGTTCGAGCAGTCCGTTCTGCTGATCACGGACTCGCTGTTCCACGCGCTGTGGCAGACCAGCGGCACCCAGGCCCGCGAACTGTGGCGGCTCCACGCGAATCTCGAATAGCCGCCGCGCGCTCTCTCATTCCTGGTGCTACAGAAAAGAATTGGAGCCGGACATGCAGTATCGGAGTGAGGTCGCGCCGCGCGCGGGCGTCGATATCCACGCACTGGAGGCGGCGGCGCTGGCCGCCACCCGCAGCGCCGCCGTGGCCAGCTACTCCTGGGTCGGCCGGTACGACCAGAAAGCCGCCGACGCGGCTGCGACCAAGGCGATGCGCGAGGCGCTGGCGGCGGCGCCCGGCCGGGGGACCGTGGTCATCGGGGAGGGCGAGAAGGACGACGCCCCGATGCTGTTCAACGGCGAAGTCGTCGGCACCGGCGACGGCCCGGACTTCGACATCGCCGTCGACCCACTGGAAGGAACGTCCTTCTGCGCCAAGGATCTGCCGGGTTCCCTGGCGACGATCGCGTTCGGCGAGCCGGGCACGCTCTGGTCGCCGGGACCCGGGTTCTACATGGACAAGATCGTGGTGCCCCCGCGGGCGAAGGACGTCGTCGACCTCGACGACCCGCCTGAGCGCACGCTGGCGAACGTCGCCGCCGCGCTCGGCAAGAAGGTCGGCGACCTGCGCGTGATGATCATGGACAAGCCGCGGCACCAGGACCTGATCGCCCGGGTGCTGCGGGCCGGCGCGGCGGTGCAGACCCCGGCGGGCGGCGATGTCGGCGGAAGCCTGGCGGTGCTCTTGCCGACGCTCGACGTCGACCTGCTCCTCGGCGTCGGCGGCACCCCGGAAGGCGTGCTGACCGCGGCCGCGGTCCGTGCGCTGGGCGGCGGGATGCTGGGCCGCCTCGCCCCGCAACGGGACGAGGAGGCGGACGCGATCCGCGCGGCGGGCATGTCGACCGACCGGGTCTACGAATGTTCCGAACTCGCTTCCGGCGACGCGTTCTTCGTGGCCACTGGGGTCACCGGGGGAACGCTCCTCGATCGCCCCCGCACTTGCGACGGCACGACCACCTGCGCATCGCTCCTGATCTCCAGGGGCGAGATCCGCTACCTCACGCACACGACCTTCGAGTGACGGCCGACGTGCGCACGACCAGGGAGATTCGGTGACGCTGCATCTGGACGACCTCCGCGTCCGTCATCTCGGCGAGTGTCGTTACGATTCGCCGCTCGCCGAGATGCTGTCCACCAAACAGACCTCTCCGCACTACGTCGCGGAAGGCGACCGGGTCCTGCTCGAGGACACCGTGTCCATGCTCGCCGAGCACCGCCTCCCGCCCGCCCGCGTTCCGAGCTTCGAAGGCGCGGGCCCGCGCCGGAAGATCTACTTCGACCCGGCCGGTGTCACCGCCGGGATCGTCACCTGCGGCGGGCTGTGCCCGGGGCTGAACAACGTGATCCGCGGTCTCGTCCAGGAACTCGCGGTGCACTACCGGGTCAAGCGGATCCTGGGCTTCCGGAACGGCCTGCAGGGGCTGACCGCCGAGCACCGGCACGACACCGTCGAACTGACGCCCGCGCGCGTTCGCGACATCCACAAGGACGGCGGCACCATCCTGGGCAGCTCGCGCGGCGGCCAGGACGCCGGCGAGATGGTCGACAGCCTCGTCGCGCGGGGCGTCGACATCATGTTCGTCATCGGCGGCGACGGCGGGATGCGCGCCGCGACGTACCTCAGCGACGCGATCCGGGCGCGGGGCCTCGACATCGCGGTGATCGGGGTGCCGAAGACGATCGACAACGACCTGCCCTTCACCGACCAGTCGTTCGGGTTCCAGAGCGCGTTCGCCCGGGCGACCGACTTCATCTCGTCGGTCTCGGTGGAAGCCGCGTCGAGCCCGGACGGCGTCGGGATCGTGAAGCTGATGGGCCGGCACTCCGGGTTCATCGCCAGCTATGCCGCACTGGCCGCGAACGGCGCGGACATCGTGTTGATCCCGGAGATCCCCTTCGCGTTCGAGGGACCGGACGGCCTGCTCGCCCACGTCGAGCAGCGCGTGCGCGCCAAGGGTTACGTGGTGATCGTCCTCGCCGAAGGGGCCGGGCAGGATCTGCTCGACCAGCCCGGCCCGCACCGGAACGGGCGCGGCACGGACGCGTCGGGCAACGTCAAGCTCGGCAACGTGGGGGAGCTGGTCAAAGAGCGCATCGCCGCGCACCTGACCGCGGCCGGCCTCGCCCCCACGATGCGGTACATCGACCCGAGCTACGCGATCCGGAGCATCGCGGCCAACGCCTACGACAGCGTCTACTGCCTGCGGCTGGCGCACGCCGCGGTGCACGCCGCCATGGCGGGCCGCACCGCGGCGGCGGTCGCACGCTGGCGGCGGCGCTTCGTGCACGTCCCGCTGTCCCTGATGACCAGCCGCCGCAACCAGGTCGACCCCCACGGCGACCTGTGGATGTCGGTGCTGGAAACCACCTGCCAGCCGGCCGCGTTCGGTACCGGGCCGGACCGGGAGAAGGTGAGCACGGGCTTCTGCTGAGCCCCGCCGCGTCACATTCCGTGCGCGGTGACGTCGTCGAAGCGGAAGTCGAGCTCATCGCGGACGGCGACGACCCCGCGCACGCGCTGTGCCGCCTGAACTGCTTGCTCTGCCACGCTTCTCAGCCCGACGGCGCCGGTAAGCGTGACGATGCCCTGGGCGACCTGCACGTCGATGTCCGCCGGTGCACCGGTTTCGGCCTCGGCCCGGATCTCGGCGTCCGGCCGCAGGAACGCGGACAGGACGTCACGGTGGGAAATCAGCCCGATCAGCCGGGTGTTCTGGTCCACCACGCAGAGCTGGGCCGATCTGGCGTCGGCGAGCCGCCGGAGCGCCGCGTGCAGGGGCGCGCCGGCGGCGATGGTGGGCGCGGGCGCGGTCATCAGCTCGGCGGCGGTGCTCGCGCCTGCCTTCCGCCACCGGCTCCGGCGCCGCGGCCCGCCGAGGGTGGGCAGCCGGTCCGCGCCGCCGTGGAACTCGTGCTTCGCCGCCACGTCGGCCGCGGTGACGAGCCCGATCGGCCGACCGGCCGGATCGATGACCGGCACCGCCGGCGCCCCGTGTTCCAGCAGAGCCGTGACCAGTTCCCGGAACGACGTCTCGCGTCCAGCCGTGACGACCTGGCGCGCCATCACGTCCGCTACTCGCTGATCGCACATGGCTTTCCTCGGGGTGTGGTCATTCCGGGCCGGCGAAGAACTCGAGCGGGATGTTGTCCGGGTCGCGGAAGGAAACGCCGCTGCCGTAGTGCGCTTTCTTGACCCCGCCGTGCCGGATGCCGAGCTCGTCCAGCCGGCCGGCCCACTCCGCCAGCTCGGCCTGCGACCCGACCGCGAACCCGACGTGGTCCAGCCCGGTGCGGCGTTCGTCCGCCCGGTCCCGGGTTTCCTTGCCGAGGTGGGTGTGCAGCCCGAAGAGCATGCCGCCGCCGAGCTCGAAGACCGTGTGGTGGAACTCGCCGCCTTCTTCGTCCTCGTCCAGGACGGGCCCAGCGCCGAACAGCTTCGTGTACCACTCGATGCTGCGCGGAAGATCGGACACGGTGATCGCGACGTGCTGCAAACCTGGGAAACCCATGTGCACCCCTTCGTGCGGCCGGTATGCCCGCCCGGCGTGTGGGCATACCGGTGTTCTTACCAGCCGCCGTACCGCCGGAGCCCGTCCGATCGAACGGGCGGCGGCGCGGACGGGACGAACGGGGGCCGGGGCTGAACGAGCGGAGCACGAAGTCCTGACCCGATGCGAGCGGCGGCCAGGTCCGCGAGCGACCCGAAGGCCGCCAGGAGGTTCGCGGCCGAGGTTGCGCTGTCGCCGAAGCTGGAGCGAGGCCGTCCCTCGACCGGCGAAGGACTCGGCAAACGCGAGATCATCCGCTGCCTCGAGCGCTACCTCGCCCGCGAGACCTACACCGGCCTTCCCTGATCGTCGGCTTGAGCGTCCGGTGTCGCAGGACAGGCCGCCGGTGTCGTTGGTCATGCAGTAGACGGCCCGGCTCGACTCGGAGTCGGTCGGATCGCTCTGGTCGCCGACCCTCTGGATGGTGATGTGCCGCGGGTCCTGGGGGCGGCGCCGGCACCGGCGGCTTGCCCCAGGGGTGCCACGCCAGCAGGCCGCCGCCGAAACCGGCGAACAGGACCGCGGCGATCAGCAGGCCGTGGCCGCTCCGGGGTCTGTCAGGCATGGCCTGGGGCTGCGGGAACGACGGTTGCGGGGCAGGGGTGTCCGGGTTCGACATTCCGGACAGTCAACCGCATCGCCGCCGGGCCCGGGACGGTAATCGCGAGAGACGGCGGGGACTTCCACGTCGCCGTGGCAGCACCGCCCGGCGGCAGTGCGAAGGTCCACTCCGGACAGACCGTGCGCGTCCTGGGGACGAGCGGCGGCCGCCGGTGGCGCAGCGCCCACTCGCGATAAGCGTTGAGCGGCAACCGGATCCGCGCCTGCGGGGTCCGGCTGCCTGCCACGGCCGCGGTGAACTGGCGGCAGGAAAGGGTGATCAGGTGCGCCACCGGCGCGTCCCGCGTGCTCGTCGTCGATTCGGCACGCCCGGCAACTCAGCCGTTCTGCCGCTGGTAGGCCTGGATTTCCCGGACGCGGCCGGTGAGACCGCGTCGCCGGTTCACGGCGAGTTGCAGATCCAGGGGAGCGACCGGCACGTCGTGGCCGCGCCAGCGCACGTGCTCGAGCCGGGCGGCGGCGGCCGGTCCCTGCTCATGCGGCTCGGGCTCATCGACGTCGGCATGCACCCCGGCGATCCATTTGAGCAGGCAGCCGGCGAACGCCCGGCCGCCGCTGTCGGCGATCCAGCCGGTCATCGCGGTGACCGGCTCGACCAGGAGATCCTCGAGGAGGGCTCCGGCGAGCTGGGCGTCGTCCACCCAGAAGTCCAGATCGCCCGGCCCGACCTCGATCCCGCGCACGGCCAAGGCGCCGGAGCCGTAGAGAAACCAGCGCAAACGGCTGCCTTCGGTCCGCGCCAGGAAGACCTCCAGCGCCTCGCGCCACCGCACGGGGCTCCGCCGGGCGCTCTGCAACAGCATCTCCTGCAGATGGCGGGCGAAGTTGGCGTGCGTGCGCCGGACGTTCCCGGTCGCCGAGAGGCGGCGGGCGAACCCGCCGGCGGCGGGGGTGAAACCCATGTGCAGCAACCGTTCCCGGTAAAGCGGGTCGTCGGTGCGAACCTCGTAGACCGCTTGGCCGCGGTGGATCTCCACCGAGGTGGCCAGCCCTGGCGCCGGGTGGAGCTCCCCTTCGCCGGTCATTCCTGGCCACCAGCCCGAAGACCGTCGATGCCCGCGCAGAGCAGCCGGATGCTCTGCGCGAACGTCTCGTCCGGCCCGTGTTGCGAAGCGCTCGCGATGGTCAGTGGGAAGCGTTCGCCAAGATCCGCGAACGTGGCCGCGTCGATGTCGGGAGTGTCCGATTCGCTCTGCTCCTGCAGCACAAAACCGGTGACGTAGCTGAGCAACGCGTCCGCGCCGATGATGCGGTGCGGGTCGGGGACTCCGGCGTCGGCCAGGGTTTGCAGGAGGCGTTCCATTACCGACAAGGCGCCGGAGCTGAGGACTTTCGGGCTGTCGGCGAGCAGGATCGCGCCGCCGGGGTGGCGTTTGATGCTTTCGCGCAACGTCGAGGCCTGCGCTTCGACGCGCGCCGGCCAGTCCGCGTCCTCGGGTAGGGCGGCCAGGGCGGCGGTTCCGTCGTCGTAGGCCTGCCGGGCGACGCGGTCGGCCATCAGCTGGAGCAGGGCGCCCTTGTTCCGCACGTGGTAGTAGAGGCTCCCGGCGTGCACGTCGAGCCGCTCGGCCACCTGCCGCATGGACAGCGCCTGGTAGCCCACCTCGGCGAACGCGGTCATGCCCGCGTCGATGATCCGGTCTGTGGTCAGCTTCACAACCCCAGCGTAGCGCATCTTTCAAACACTGTTTGAAACTGGCCGCGGCAGCTGTTACGGTCATCCCCAGCAGATTCAAACGGTGTTCGAAACTGGGGGCTCACGCATGGACGCGGTGCTGTTCAACCTGACCACGGCGGCACTGATGGTGCTGGTTTTCCTGAGCGCCCGGACGGTGGTCGGGGTCGAAACGATTATGAAGCGGCGCATCCCGTGGTTCGCCGCCGGGCTGACTTCGGTGGCGGTGGCCGGGCTCGTCACGCAGGTGTGCTGGAGCGGGGCGATGGACCTCTTCGACGCCGACCCGGCCAAATCCGGCTGGTGGCGGATCGTCACCTCGGTGTTCATGCAGAACGGCGGCCCGGTCGGGGACGCCTACAACCTGCTGACGCTCGCCGTCATCGCCGCGCTGGCCGAGTGGTTCTGGAGCGGCCCGCTGATGCTGGCGCTGTTCGCCGGGGGCATTTTCCTGCCGCAGCTCGTCGACACGCTGTTCGGCGCGACCGGCGGCAGCACCGACCCGCGCAACTTCGCCGGCAGCTCCGGCGCGACCTACTTCCTCGGCGCGACGCTGGCCGCGGCCCTGCTGCTGCGCAGCCGCGTGGTGAAGGAGCGGCTGCTCGGGGCGAGCGTCCCGGTGTTCGGCCTGGTGCTGTGGTTCGCCCAGGAGAACGGGCACGGTCTGGTGGCGGCGTACGGTTTCGTGCTCGGCGGCGTGGTCTGGCTCGTGGGACGCCGGCTGCTCGACCCGGAGCGCGACCTCACGCGGGCCCCGCGCCGCACGGTCGGCTCGGTCGCCGCGATCGTCCGGAAGCCGCGCGCCGGGGTCTGATCCCGGAGTCCGTTTGCCTTGCGGTGGCCGGGAAAGAACCAGGCGGTTCGGGCAGAAGCGCGGAGCAACCAGGGCAGTTACCGGGTGAGTTCAACTTCCGTCCCCTCCGGCGTCGTCTGGGGTTCAGGCGGTGCTGGTCGACTTGCCGGTGTTCCTGACCGGCCGGCTCGTAGAGGACGAAGTGACACAATTCGCACAAGGCGGGGATGGTGACCCGCTGGCCTCGTACACCGCCGAGGTCGAGGACATCAAAGCCAAGGCCGAGGAGATGACCGAGCGGCTGCGCACCGCCGCCGGGACCGCGCGGACGCCGGACGGCGCCGTGTCCGTGACCGTCGGCGCGGCCGGGGTCCTGCAGGAGATCACCTTCGGTGCCAAGGCTTATCACCGGCCGCCGGAGGCGCTCTCCGCGACCGTGATGCAGCTGATCGCCACCGCGCAGAAGCAGGTTTCGGCCGAGGTCTACGGCGCGTTCGGCGGACTGGTCGGCGGTGAGGGCTCCGAGGCGATATCGATCCTGCAGGAGTTCCTGCCGCAGCCGGACGATGAGGAGGACGAGCCGGCGCCGCCCGCGGCCGCGCCTCCGCCTCCGCCGCCGCACCAGCAGCATCCGCCGCCACCGGCTGCGCCGCCCCGTCCGCAGGAGAACCCGCCGTCGCCTTCGCCGCGCCGCCCGCCCCGGTCGGCCCCGGTCGAGGACGACCTCGACAACAATCCTTGGTAGAAAGGCAGAACCGGTGGCAGGCAACGGTTTCACGGTCATCCCGGACGAGCTGCACAAATTCAGCGGCTACCTCACCGGCACCACCGCGCCCGCGGTGAAGGAGGCCGCCAGCGGCGTGCACGGCGCGAACGGCTTCGACAACCAGGCGTTCGGCATCCTCCTCGCGCAGATCCTCGCCGTCCCGGCGCGGATCGCGATGGGCGTCGTGGCGGGCAACCTGGACAAGATCTCGGACGACGTCAACGCGACGGCGGACGCCACGAAAAAGGCCGCGGAGGCCTACACCAACCAGGACGAGGCCGCTTCGAAAGGGCTCGGGACCTTCAAGGCGGAACTGAAACAATGACAGTCCCCATCACGTCCTCGAACTCGACGACCGGGGCCGGCGCGATCGACAGCTGGCACAGCGTGGCCTCGGCGATCACCGAGATCAAGACCGCCCACGGGGCCGACGCCGCGGCGATCGGCGTCGAGATCGGCGTGACGGTGATCGGCGCGATCGCCGACACCGCCGCGCTGCTGCTGGACCCGCTGGCGAAGCTGGTGTCGGCCGGCCTCGGCTGGCTGATCGAGCACATCTCCTTCCTCAAGGAGCCGCTGGACCAGGTGGCCGGCGACCCGGCGGAGATCAAGAAGCTGGCCGACGAGCTGCACAAGATCGGCGAGACGCTCCGCAACGCCGCCAAGGACATGGACGCGACGCTCGCCGCCCAGGTCACCAACTGGAAGGGCGACGGGTACGAGGCCTTCAAGAAAGAGGTCGAAACCCGGCGCGGGCAGATCGACGACTCGGGCCACTCCGTCGACATCGCCGGCTACGTGGTCGAGACCACGATGGCGCTGGTCACCGCGGTGCGCTCGCTGCTGCGCGACCTGATCACCACGGTGCTGGGCGACATCATCGCCACGGTGCTGGTCGGGCTGGCGATGGCCGCGTTCACCTTCGGCGCGTCACTGGTCGCGGCGGTCGGCACGAGCGTCGCGCTGGCCGCGGCGCAGGCGGTGTCGTTCGCCGCGAAGCTGGCCAGGCTGATGGGCCTGGGGGAGCGGACCGTCGCGCGGCTGGTGAAGCTCTCCGCGTCGATCAAGCCGGTCCCGAAGACCAGCGGGGCGGGGCACGAGCTGACCTCGATCACGCCGCACACGGGCGGCACCGGCACGCCGCACACCGAAACCCCGCCGGGCTCGCCGACTCCGCACAACGACACGCCGGAGGGCACTCCGCCGCCGACCCCACACGACGAGACTCCGTCGCCGACCCCGCACGAGGAGACCCCGCCGGGCACCCCGCACAACGACGACGAGGTGCTGAACGACTGGGTCAACGCGGACAACCACTTCAACGGCCCACCGCAGGGCCAGCACAACCCGCCGCACGAAGACGCGCCGAACCCCCACGACGACACTTCGAGCACCCACGACGACACCCCGACCCCGCACGATGACACGCCGAGTCCGCATGACGAGACGCCGACGCCCCACGACGAGACGCCGACCCCGCATGACGAGACGCCGAACCCGCACGACGAGAGCACGAACACCTCCGGGGACCACACCGACACCCCGCCGGCGAAGCCCCCGGAGCCGCAGTCGCCGCTCAAGCCGTGGGAAATCAAGAAGATGAAGGCGCACGAGGACTGGCTCAAGGGCGCGAGCTGGGACAAGGTCAAGTGGGTCGAGAACCAGTTCAAGACCAACCCGAAGCTCCAGCCGTACTACCCGGTGCTCAAGGGCCTGTCGGACGCTAAGAGCAGCAAGAACTTCGCCGGCTGGGTCGGCAAGGACTTCGTGAACATCGACAAGGCGCTCACCGACATCCAGATGCAGGCCGACGCCGCCTGGGCGGATTCGGACAAGCAGTGGCGCGAGCAGCACCCGGACCCGGCCGGGTCCGATCCCGCCCCGGCCGACTCCGGCCAGCAGAAGGCCTGACCGCCCAGTTTCATAGCTGTACCACCGAGATCCCGCTGCCGACCGGCAGCGGGATCTCGTCGTCTGAAGGGTGCTGGGCGAACGGTCCGGAAGTCTTCGTGAGAGTGCACTTGCATGAACGCACGCGAGTCGTCTACAGTCATGCGAGTCAGCTCTTACGAAGGAGATTCACCCATGACCGCCTCAGCCACCACCAGCCGCACCCGGACCCTCGACCTGGCTGACGGCTTGTCCGTCACCGTCACCGAGTTCGGCGAGAACACCGACGGGCAGGCCGTGCTCCTGCTGCACGGCGGCGCCGGGCCCCGCTCGGTGGCCGGCCTCGCGACCGCGATGTCCGAGCACGTGTACACCGTCGCCCCGATCCACCCCGGCTTCGACGGCACGCCGCGGCCGGAGTGGGCCGACAGCTACGAGGACCTGGCCTGGGCCTACCTGGACCTGCTCGACCAGCTCGACCTGAACGGGGTCATGGTGATCGGCAACTCGCTCGGCGGCCAGATCGCCACCGAGATGGCGCTGCGCGACACCCGCGGCCGCGTCGGCTGCCTGGTCCTGCTCAACGCCTCTGGCCCGAAGCCCGACGACGAGGGCGACATCCTCGACATCCGCACCATTCCGCCGCTCGAAATCGGCGGGCTGTCCTTCGCCAACGCGGCGTTCCGGCCGGACATGGCGAAGCTGACTGACGAGCAGCGCGCGGGCATGGCCGCCAACCAGAAGACCCAGGCCGTGTACGCGGGGGAGAACTTCGTCTACGACCCGAAGATCCGCCGGCGCCTGCACCGCGTCACCCTGCCGGTGCTGGTGGTCTGGGGCGAGCAGGACGGCATCTTCAGCGCCCGTTACGGCCGCACGTACGCCGGCGCGTTCCCGAACAGCCGTTTCGTGCCGGTCGAGGGCGCCGGGCACTTCCCGCAGATCGAGCAGCTGGGCGCCACCCTCGGCGCCATCGGCGATTTTGTCGACACCGTGGTGAAGCCGGGCCAGAACGCCTGATCGAACAACTCGCCGCGCCGGGGGCTGCAGAGCCTCCGGCGCGGCGTTTTCGGTTCCGGGTACGGAAACCGCGGCCTCACTTCTTTCGCTTACGCCGTCCGGGATTCTCCTGGACGAACGCCCGGGTCAGCGTGGCCGCCGTGCTGACGGCGCTGGCGATCGCGTCCTCCGGGTCGAGCCCGGCCAGGTCGATCAGGGTGAACAGCGCCTCGGCGCTGACGACCACGGCCAGGCTGCGGTGCAGCTGCGTCAGCGCGGGGCTGTCCGGGTCGTGTGTCGCGGCCAATGGGGCCAGTGCGTCTTCGATCAGGCCGAACCGCAGGCCCGGGCGGGCGGCGGGGCCCGGATGGGCGACGGTGGCGGCGATCATCGCGCGCACCACCCCCTGCCGGGCGAGCACGTGCCGCAGCAGGAACTCGGCCGCCGCGGCCACCCGTTCCACCGGGTCTTCGGAGCCCTCGACCGACTTCAGCGCTTCGGCCGGCGTGGGCAGCTGCCCGGCGATCGCTTCTTTCAGGAGGCTGGCCAGGTCCGGGAAGTAGCGATACGCGGTCGCTTCGGAAACCAGCGCCGCCTTGGCGATCTCGGGCATGGTCACCTCGCGCCCGGTCCGGCTCAGCTCCGCCGCGGCCGCCACGATCGCCCGGTGCGTGCGCAGCTTCTGGTTCACGCGACCGCTGGTGGTCTGCTCGGTCATCGCTCGCCCCTTCCGTCTCCGGCCAGTTTAGCGTGTCGACTCCGACGATGAGAGCAGACTTGCATAACTGAGACTGACGGGGGTCCCTCGTTCGCGCGGTCGAGGCCGGGCCGGCGAAGTCGTCCTCGAGGCTGATCACCGCCGGCGGCCGGCTGCGGAGACTGGGTGCCCAAGCCGAAGGAGGTCCACCCCATGTCCCGTGTGCTGCGTGACAAAACCGAAGTGTCCTGGAATCGCCTGGTGCCGCGTACGGTCGGCCGGGCCTGGTTCAACGTCGCGCTGGCCGTCGCCGCGGTCGCCTGCATCGCCTTGTCGTTTGTCGTCAATTACGACGGGCGCTGGCAGACGAGCGTTCCGTTCGGGGTGGCACTGGTCTGCTCCTTGACGCTGATCCCGCGGGCGATCGCGGGGCTCGTGATCCTGCGGCGGGAGGCCCGCGATCGGTGAGCGGCCGGTGAAATGCGGAATTACGGCCGGGCGACGATCAGCCGCAGCGAGCCGTCGAACTCCGGCTGGGCGGCCACCGCGCCGTAACGGCGGTGCCACTCGCCCGACGCGAGGTCGGCGCGCAGCCGGGCCACGGTCCGGTCGACGGCTTCGGGCTCGACGAAGCCCCAGGCCGACTGCGACTGGCGGACGGCGGGGTCCAGGAATCGCTCGGGCCGCGCGTAGTAAGCCTCGGTGAACCCGTCGACGCAGTCCGACGGCACCGGGACCGGCGTCACCGTGCTCGTGCCGCCCAGCACCTGCCGGATGTGCTCGATCGCGGGGTAACGGCGGCGTTCGGCGGTGATCAGCTCGGGCGCGTAGTCGGCGAGCCACAGCCGGTCCAGCGCGTCGCCGTCGAAGGTCAGCACCACGACCGGGCCCCGGCTGACCCGCCGCAGCTCACGCAGCCCGGCGTCGGTGTCGGCCCACTGGTGGACGGTGACCGTGGCCATCGCGGCGTCGAAACTCTTGTCCCCGAAGGGAAGGCTCTCCGCGGTGGCGTCGATCGCCTCAGCCAGGTGCGCGGGGCGCTGGGCCCGCATCGACGCGGACGGCTCGACCGCGGTGACCTCGCGGTCTTCGGGCTCGTACGAGCCGGCCCCGGCGCCGACGTTCAGCACGGTCCGGGCGTCGCCGAGCGCGGCGTGGACGAGGGCGGCGATCCGCGGGTCCGGCCGGCGCTGCACGCCGTACCCGGCGCCGTGGGTCTCGTAGTCGAAATCGCCTGCGATCCGGCTGTTCATCGGTCCCCCTCGTCGAGTCCTGCCTCCGCCTCACCCTGCTGGAGATTCCGGTTGCGCGTCAAGGTGTTTCACGGCGAGCCACACCCGGTCGCGGGTCAGCGGCAGCTCGGTGAACCGGACGCCCGTCGCGTCGCGCAGCGCGTTCGCCAAAGCCGGGGCGACGGGGTTGAACGGGCTCTCGCTCATCGATTTCGCGCCGAGCGGGCCGATCGTGTCCGCGGTGGTCATGAAGTGGACTTCCGTGCGCGGCACGTCGGCGAACGCGGGCAGCCGGTAGCGGCGGAAGGCGGCGGTGCCGACCGCGCCGCGCTCGTCCACGCGGACGTTTTCGAACAGCGTGGCGCCGAGGGCCTGGGCGACCCCGCCCTCGACCTGGCCGCGGCACTGCATCGGGTTCATCACCTCGCCGGCGTCGGCCGCGTGCACGCTGCGCAGGATCCGGATCTCGCCGGTGCCAGGGTCCACGGCGACCCGGAACCACTGCGCGTTGAAGGCGACCGAGCGCGGGGTGCCGTCGAAGTGGCCGTCGGCAGTGAGTTCCCGGCCGGCGGCGAGCGCGGCCTGGTGCAGTTCCTTGAGCAGCACCCGTTTCCCGGCGTAACCGACGGCTTCCTCCTCGAGCCGGCACAACGCCCGGTCCACGCCGAGGTGCTCGGCCGCGAAGTCCAGGATCTGCCCGGCCAAGCCCCCGGCCGCGCGCAGCACCGCCTTGCCCGCGACCACCGTGCCGGTCGAGCCGAAGGCGCCGGTGTCGTGGCGGACGAGGTCGGTGTCGGACTGCCGGATCGTCACCTGGCCGGCCGTGGTGCCGAGCTCGCCGGCCGCGATCTGCCGGTGCACGGTGGTGGTGCCGTTGCCGAACTCCGCCGTGCCGACGGCGACGTCGAAGGTGCCGTCGGGGAGCAGGCTGACCCGGGCGTCGGCGAAGTGGCCACGCGGTGGGGCGGTCGCGATCATCGCCAGCGCGGACCCCTCGCCGACGAGCCAGCCCGGTGGCGCGGGCTCGGCGGGTTCGGCGGCGGCCGTGCGGATGATGCCGAGGCACTGGTCGAGGCCGTAACTGGCGATGTGGAGGTCTTCCTCCTCACCGTCCGCGGTGATCATCGCTTCGCCGGCGCGGATGACGTTGCGCTCGCGCAGCACCAGCGGGTCGAGGCCGAGGCGGGCGGCCAGCTCGTCGAGGACCGACTCGACGGCGAAGATCACTTGGCCGAGCCCGTAACCGCGGAACGCGCCCGAAGGCACGTTGTGCGTGTAGACCGAGTAGCCGTCGGCCTTTTTGTTCGGGCACCGGTAAACGGCGAGCGATTCGCCGCAGGCGTGGAAAAGCACGCCGGGGCCGTGGTTCCCGTACGCGCCGGTGTCGGCGACCACGTGCAGGGCCAGCGCTGTGAGGGTGCCGTCGCGGCGCGCGCCCGCCTTGACCCGCACGGTGAACGGGTGCCGCGTGGTGGCGCCGAAGAACTGTTCGGCCCGCGTGTATTCGAGCTTGACCGGGCGGCGCAGGCGCAGGGCCGCGAGCACCACGACGTCTTCGACCAGCATCTCCTGCTTGCCGCCGAAACCGCCGCCGACCCGCCCGGCCACCACGCGGATCGCGTCCTCGGGCAGGTCGAACAGCGCGCACAGCGAGCGCCGGGTGAGGAACGGGGTCTGGGTGCTGGAGCGGACCGTGAGCCGGCCGGTGCCCTCGTCGTCCTCGTCGAACCAGGCCACCGCGCCGTGGGTCTCGAGACTCGCGTGCTGCACTCGCTGGGTCTGGAATGTGTTCTCGTACAAGGCATCCGCCTCGGCGAAGCCCGCTTCCACGTCGCCGACCTCACCGTGCAGCTCGGCGGCGACGTTGTCCTGCGGCCGCGCGATCCCGCTCGCGGCCGGGTCCTTGTCGTGGACGACGGGGGAGCCGGGCCGCAGCGCCTCGCCGGGCTCGATGACCGCTGGCAGCACGTCGTAGGTCACCTCGATCCGGCGGCAGCCCTCCTCGGCGGCGGCCTCGGAATCCGCGACCACCGCGGCGACGCGCTGGCCGACGTGCCGCACCACCTCGTCGAACACCCGCGTGTCGGCCGGGTCGTCCTCGACGTGTTCGTGCTGGGCGCTGGAGTAGAGCCGGTCCGGGGCGTCGTGGTGGGTGAGTACCAAGTGGACACCGGGTACGGCGAGCGCGGCGGCCGTGGTGATGTGGCGAATGCGCGCGTGGGCGTGCGGCGAGCGCAGGAGCTTCAGGTGCAACAGGCCTGGAACGTCGAGGTCGAAGGTGTACCGGGCGGTGCCGGTGACCACTTCAGGTCCGGCCGGCGCGGGCAGGTTCCGCCCGACCGCCTGCCCGCCGGCCGGCTCCTCGACGTGCTTCACCCCGCGCACGGCGTCCTCGATCGCGCGGTAGCCCGTGCACCGGCAGAGGCTGCCCTTGAACGCGCGGGGCAGGTCGGCCAGCTTGTCCTCGTCGAGCGCGGCCGTGGTCATCAGGAAACCCGCCGTGCAGAAGCCGCACTGGAAGCCCTGGGCGTCGAGGAACCGTTGCTGGACCGGGTGCAGCTCGCCGTTCTTGGCCAGGCCCTCGACGGTGGTGACGCTGCGCCCTTCGGCGCGGACGGCCGGGTAGACGCAGCTGTGCACGGGCTCGCCGTCCACGTGCACCGTGCAGGCGCCGCAGTCCCCGGCGTCGCAGCCCTTCTTCACGCCGAAGCAGCCGCGGTCGCGGAGGTAGGTGCGCAGGCACTGGCCGGGCCGGGCCTCGGCCTCGAAGTGCTGCTCGTTGACGGTGATCTTCATCGGGCACCTCACAGGGCGTGTCTGGCCAAGGTCGTGGGTCGCTGTGCGGCCTTCTCGGACCCGCTCAGCTCGCGGCGGATCTCTTCGGCAAAGCGGAAAGCCATGTGGCGCCGCCATTCCGGCAGTCCGTGGATGTCGTCGAACCAGTCGTCCGGGGTGATGGCGCGGGCCAGGGCGTCGTGGAGTTCGCGCTCGTCCGGCAGCGCGGGGAAGTCGAAGCGGAACGGCCGCACGGTCGAGGCCGTGACGGTCACCGCGAACGCGCCGCTCGTGTCGAGCGTCCCGATCACCAGCGCGCCCGAGCGGCCCAGCCCGTAGAGCGAGGCCTGGCGGAACGCCGTGCGCCGGGCCAGCGCGGCGGCGGGCAGGGTGACCGACCGCAGCAGTTCGCCGGTGGCCAGGACCTTGCGGCCGGCGCCGGTGACGAACTCGGTGACCGGCACGCGCCGGGCATCGCCGTCCTGCGCGGTGAGCAGGCAGACTCCGTCGAGCGCGGCGGTCAGGGAGATCATCGGGCCGGCGGGCAGCGCGTTGCACAGGTTTCCGCCCACCGTGGCCATGTTCCAGATCTTGAACGACGCGAGGAACGCCCGGCAGCACTGCTCGACCAGCCCTGTGGCGGGGCGGCCGTCCTGCGCGGCGAAGCGGGACAGCTCGGCGATCGTGCACGTCGCGGCCAGCTCGACCGAACCGTCGCCGAGCCGCTGGACGGGCAGCCAGCCGAACCGGCTCAGGTCGACCAGGCGGCGCAGGTGCGGCTGCGGCTCGGAGAACAGGTAGGTGCCGCCGGCCAGCCAGGCGTCGCCGGGCCGCCAGGGCTCCGCGCGGCGCGGGTCGAGCACGGCGGTCACGGTGTTCAGGTCCACGCTGTCTGCTCCTCTCGCGAGCCGGTCCTTGAAGGAAACAAGATCCGGCGCGGTGATACGAGTGGAGTGCGCTACGGAAAATTCTTCGTGAAACCGGGCGGATCTGGAGCATCATCCAAGGCATGCGGGTGGCTGAACTGCTGGAGCTGGAAACCCTGGACCTGACCCTGACCTGGGGTGATGACGCGCTGTCGGCGCGCGAGGTGCGCGGGGTGACGGTGACCGACCTGGAAGACCCACGCCGCTTCGTCCGGCCCGGTGACCTGGTGCTGAGCGGGCTGGTCTGGTGGACGCCGGAGCACGGCCGGGCCAAGGCGGAGCGGTTCGTCGCGGCGCTGCGCGAGGCCGGGGCGGCCGCGTTGTTCGCCGGCGAGGAGACCCACGGGTCCGTGCCCGCCGCGGTGGCCGACGCCTGCCGCGAGCACGGCGTCCTGCTGGCCCGGGTCCCCGCGCACACCGATTTCCGGGCCATCACCGACGCGGTTTACCTGCGCCAGTGGGGCGACGTCGGCCGGCTGCAGGCGCTGCCTTCGGACACTCACCGCGATCTGGACCGTCTCCTCGCCGAGGGGGCGCCTTTGGGGGAGCTGCTGGACCGGGCGCTCGCGTCTCTTGGCGTGGCGGGCCAGGTCGTGACCGCGACCGGACGGGTGCTGGCCGGGGCTTCGGCGCTGGAGAACCCCCGTGAACTGCCCATCGAGGGCGGCTCGTCCCGGTATGACGCCTGGCGCCTGCGGACTCCGGCCGAGGCCCCGGTGCCGCCGCGGGCGCTGCACGAGATCGCCGCGGTGCTCGGGCGGTACCGGGCTGGGCTGCCTGCTGGGCGGGTTTTGGGGGACCGGTTGGTGTCCGATGTGGACGCACGGCTGGCCGTCGAGGATTCCGGTCTTCCTGGTCCTGGGCCCTACTTGGTGCTCTCGCTTGCCGTGGAAGACGGGGTGGACGCGCTTGACGAGGCTTTGGCTTGGCTGAGCGGAAAGCCGTTTGTTTCCGGGATGCTGCCCCGTGGGGAGGCCGTCGCGGTGGTGTCCGGTGTGGACTGTCTGGCGGAGCTGGCGTCGGTGTGGCCGAAGCTGCACGCCTGCGCCCCGGACGTGCCGTTGCATGCCGGTTTGAGCGCACCGGCCCAGGATGTCGTCGACCTGCCCGGTGCGCTGGACCAGGCCCGGCACGCCGCGGCGGTGGCGCGCCACGGGACGACGGGTTCCCGGATCGTCGCGGCGGGGGAGGTGACCGCGTTGGCTGGCCTTCTGGCTGGGCTGCCTGCGGCGGTGCGTGCCGCTTACCGTGCTGAGGTGCTCGGGCCGTTGCTGCGCCACGACGCGTCGTCGCCGGCGCTATTGCTTGACACTCTGGAGAACTTCCTTTCCTGCAACGGTTCCTGGACGCGTACGGCCGAGGTGATGCACGTCCACGTGAACACGGTGCATTACCGGATCGAACGGGTCGAGCGGCTCACCGGCCGTGACCTCTCGCGGCTGGATCACCGGCTCGACCTGCGGGCCGCGCTCCTGTGCGGATAACCGTCAGAACGGGAAGCCGTGCGCCCGTTCGCGGACGGTCAGCCACTGCCATTGCGTGAACTCGTCCCAGCTGCTCTGCGAGCCGAACCGGGCGCCGTTGCCGGAAGCGCCGAACGGGGCGTACGCGTCGTCCGCGGTCGGCGGAGCCGGTCTGGATGGCGGCGAACAGGCCGTACTCGGTGTCGTTGGCGACCGCCGCGGTCACCCCGGCCAGCACGGTCGGCGAGTAGAACCGCTTCTCGTGGGTGCCGCCCCGCGGTCATGCGGACCTGGCCCTGGTGCATGGCTGTCTCGGGCTTTCCGGGCCGAGTATGGGGTTTCTCCTTCGGAGCTGAGGAGAAACGCCCTCGGCGGCGGCGCGGCGCCTCGCGCGTAATCGCGTCAGGGAGAGTCCCACGATCGTGGTGTGAATGGCTTCCCCAGGCTTGCTTCAGAACAGGCGGCCCGACCGGGACCGTGCGTAGAGTCGGGCCCATGCCAGGGGACGAAGGCCTGCTCACCGAGGGTGTCACGCAGGGGCTGAGCGCCGCCGAGGTGGCGGAGCGGGTGGCGGCGGGGCGGACCAATGATGTGCCCTCGCGGGTGAGCCGCGGGAGCTGGGAGATCGTCCGGGCGAATGTGTTCACCCGGATCAACGCGATCTTCGGCGTCCTGGCGGTGATCATCTTCTCCACCGGGTACCTGCTCGACGGGCTGTTCGCCGGGCTGATCGTGGCCAACAGCGTGGTCGGGATCGTGCAGGAGCTGCGGGCGAAGCGGACGCTGGACCGGCTGGTGATCGTCGGGCAGGTGCGCCCGACGGTGCGGCGCGACGGCGTGAGCCGGGAGGTGCCGCCCGGGGAACTCGTCGTCGACGACGTGGTCGAGGTCGGCGCGGGGGACCAGATCGTGGTGGACGGCTCGGTGCTGGCGGCGGAAGCCCTGGAGGTGGACGAGTCGCTGCTCACCGGCGAGTCGGACCCGGTTCTGAAGCACCCGGGTGAGGAGGTCATGTCGGGCAGCTTCGTGGTGGCGGGCAGCGGGGCGTACCGCGCGACGAAGGTGGGCCGGGAGTCCTACGCGGTGCGGCTGGCCGAGGAGGCCGGGCAGTTCACCCTCGTCGATTCCGAGCTGCGCCGGGGGATCGACAAGATCCTGAAGGTCGTCACCTACGTGCTGGTGCCGGCCGGCGCGCTGTCGATCTACAACCAGCTTTCCGGCTCGCAGGCCCTGCCCGACGCGCTGCGCGGGATGGTGGCCGCGCTCGTCCCGATGGTCCCCGAAGGCCTGATCCTGCTGACCTCCGTCGCGTTCGCGGTCGGCGTGGTGCGGCTGGGCAGGCGGCAGTGCCTGGTCAACGAGCTGCCCGCGATCGAGGGGCTGGCGCGGGTGGACGTCGTGTGCGCCGACAAGACCGGCACGCTCACGGAGAACGCGATGCGGCTGGCGGAGGTGCGGCCGCTCGGCGAGCCGGACGTCGCCCCCGAGACCGTGCTGGCCGCGCTGGCCGCCGCGGATCCCCGCCCGAACGCGAGCCTGCTGGCGATCGCGGAGGCGACCCCGCCCGCGCCCGGCTGGACCGCCGGGTCGGTGACGCCGTTCTCCTCCGCGCGCAAATGGAGCGGCGCGAGTTTCGGCGAGCACGGCGACTGGGTGCTCGGCGCGCCCGACGTCCTGCTGAACGCGGGGTCGGAGGAGCGCGCGGAGGCGGAGCGGATCGGCGCGCAGGGACTGCGGGTGCTGCTGCTCGGCCGCGCCGGGCAGGCAGTCGACGGGCCGGGCGACGTGACCCCGGTGGCCCTGGTCGTGCTGGAACAGAAGGTCCGCGACGACGCGCTCGCGACGTTGGACTACTTCGCCGGCCAGGGCGTCGCGGTCAAGGTGATCTCCGGTGACAACGCCGTTTCCGTCGGCGCGGTCGCCCGCACGCTCGGGCTGCCCGGGGCCGACGCGCCGGTCGACGCCCGGACCTTGCCCGAAGACCCCGAACAGCTGGCCGGGAAACTCGAGGGCGCCGCGGTGTTCGGGCGGGTCACGCCGGCCCAGAAACGGGCCATGGTCGCGGCCCTGCAATCGCGCGGGCACACGGTCGCGATGACCGGGGACGGCGTCAACGACGTGCTCGCGCTCAAGGACGCCGACGTCGGCGTGGCCATGGGCGCGGGCAGCCCGGCCACCCGCTCGGTGGCGCAGATCGTCTTGCTGGACAACGCTTTCGCGACCTTGCCGTACGTCGTGGGCGAAGGCCGGCGGGTGATCGGCAACATCGAGCGGGTCGCCAGCCTGTTCCTCACCAAGACGGTGTATTCGGTGCTGCTGGCCCTGATCGTCGGCGTTCCGGGCCTGATCGGCTACGACGCGGTGCCGTACCCGTTCCTGCCCCGGCACGTCACGATCGTCGGCTGGTTCACCATCGGCCTGCCCGCGTTCGTGCTGTCGCTGGCGCCCAACAACGACCGGGCCCGCGGCGGGTTCGTGGGCCGGGTGCTGCGGACGGCGGTGCCGGCCGGGATCGTGATCGCGGCCGCCTCCTTCACCGCGTACGTCCTGGTGCATTCGGGCGCGACCGACCAGGTCCAGGCGAGCACGACCGCGCTGATCACCGTGATGGCGCTCGCGTTGTGGGTGCTGGGCGTCGTCGCCCGGCCGTACACCTGGTGGAAGGCCGGGCTGGTCGCGGCGATGGTCGTGATATCCGGGCTGATGTTCGTGGTGCCGCTGAGCCGGCGGCTGTTCCTGCTCGACCCGAGCAACAGCGCGTACACGTTGACCGCGCTCGCCTGCGCTGTGGCAGGCATCATCCTGATCGAACTCAGCCGCTGGGTCGAGCGCCGGGTGCGTCCGGACCAGCGTTGAACCCGCAGATCAGGCGGCGGTGCCGCGCGCACGGCGAGGCCGGGTAAGTCGGGCAGACTCGTTGCCCCGAGGCGCGTCCCGGCGGTGCCGGGGCGTGACGCGCCGTGACGGCTGCTAATTTCGAGGGGAGGCCGATCATCACCGGTGCGACCGGTTTACTTGGGTGGAGTTTCGAGTCGTGAGTAATCCGCTGGTTGCGCCCGTGAAGGATTCGACGACGGGGGTGTCCGGCGTCCCCCTGCTGGAGGACGCGACCGGGCTGAAGTCCGCGATCGAGAGCAAGGACTGGGCCGGCGTCGCGATGGGCGCGGTGGGGACCGCGCTGGACGCGCTGACCGCGGTGATGGACCCGTTCGGCGCGATTTTCGCCGCCGGCGTGGGCTGGCTGATCGAGCACGTCGGCCCGCTCAAGGAAGCGCTGAACGCCCTGACCGGGGACGCGGACGCGATCGCGGCGCACGCGGAGACGTGGGCGAACGTCGCCAAGGAACTCGAGAGCGTCTCCGCGGAGCTGACCGATCTGGTCAAAAAGGACTTGCAGAGCTGGACCGGCGACGCGGCGGACGCGTACCGCAAGAAGGCCGACGACACCTCGGCGCTGATCGCCAGCGCGCAGAAGGGCTGCGAAGGCGCCGGCAGCGGCGTGAAGACCGCGGGCGAGGTGGTCGGGGCCGTCCGCACGCTGGTGCGCGACACCATCGCCCAGCTGGTCGGGCACCTGATCTCCTGGGCGCTGCAGGTGGTGTTCACCCTGGGCATCGGCATGACCTGGGTGGTGCCGCAGGTGGTGGCCGCGGTGGCGAAGACCGCGTCGAAGATCACCGAGGTCACCACGAAGCTGGTGAAGGCGATCAAGGCGCTGGTGCCGCTGCTGAAGAAGGCCGGGACGCTGTTCGAGGACGCAGGCAAGGCGCTGAAGGGCATCAAGGGCGGCGACGTCAAGGCGCCCCCGAAGCCCAAGGACATCACCACTCCGAAGGGTGAGCCGGGCAAGGGCGGCGGAAAGAGCGGGGACTCGACCACGCCGTCCGGCGATCACACGCCGCCGAAGGACGACTCGACCAACCCCTCCGGTGACCACACGCCGCCGAAGGACGATTCGACCAGCCCGTCCGGCGACCACAGCCCGCCGAAGGACGATCCCGGCGGCAAGTCCGGCGACCCCAAGGCGCCGAAGGACGACTCCGAGGCGCCGCCCCCGGACCGGGCCGGGGACGAGGCCGGCGGTGGCGCCGAGAAGCCGCCGCCGGAGAAGGACAAGTCGATCGAGAACGAGAACGACCGTCCGCGGGCCGACGACAAGAAGACCGAGGACCGCGAGGACTGCGGCGACCCGATCGACATCGCCAGCGGGCAGATGTTCATGACCCAGGTGGACGTCGAACTGGCCGGCCTGCTCCCGCTCGTGCTGTCCCGCACGCACATTTCGACCTACCGGCTCGGCCGCTCCTTCGGCTCCGGCTGGGCGTCCACTGTGGACCAGCGGCTCGAGCTGGCGCCGGACGGGATGGTGCACTTCGCCGCCGAGGACGGCATGCTGCTGCGGTACCCGTCGGTGCCGGAGGCGGGCGCCGGGGTGCTGCCGGTCTCGGGGCCGAGGTGGCCGCTGCTGCGTACTGACCGGGGTTTCGCGATCCGGCGCACGGATTCCGAGAGCCTGCTGCACTTTGTGGACGACAACTCGGGCCGGCTGCCGATCAGCGGCGTGACCGACGGCGACGGCAACCAGTTCGACTTCCAGCGCGACGAAACCGGTGCGCCGTCCGGCATCGTGCACTCGGCGGGGTACCGCGTCGCGGTGGACACCGAGGACGGCCTGATCCTGCAGTTCCGGCTGCTGACCGCCGAGGGTGACGCGTCGCTGGTGATCTTCGGCTACGACGAGCACCGCCGGCTCACCGAGGTGGTGAACTCCTCCGGCCTGGCGCAGCGGTTCCGCTACGACGCGGACGGGCACCTGGTCGGCTGGGAAGACCGCAACGGCATGTCCTACCGCTACCGCTACGACGCCGAAGGCCGCTGCGTCGAGACCGAGGGCGCGGACGGCTACCTGAGCTACCGCTTCGACTACGGGCACCTCGTCACGCGGGTCACCGATTCCCTCGGCCACGTCAGGGTTTTCGAGCTGGGCGAGGACTTCCGGGTGATCCGGGAGACCGACCCGCTCGGTAACGCGACACTGTCCACTTGGGACGAGACCGGCCTGCTGCTGTCCCGCACCGACCCGCTCGGGCGGACCACCCGCTACGCCTACGACGACGCCGGCCGGATGATCGAGACGACCCGGCCGGACGGAAGCCAAGCCCGTACCGAGTACAACGCCTTCGGCCGCCCGGTCACCCTGGTGGACTTCGACGGCGGCGTGTGGCGGCGGGAGTATTCGCCGGACGGCCTGCTGACGGCGGAGATCGACCCGTCCGGCGCCCGTACCGGCTACGCGCGCGACGCGCGGACCACATCGGTCACCGATGCCTTAGGTCGCACCACCCGGTTCGAGCACGACGCCGCCGGGCTGCCGGTCGCGGTCACCGACCCGCTCGGCGCGGTCACCCGCTACCGGTACGACCCGCTCGGCCGGCCGGCCGAGATCACCGATCCGCTGGGCGGCACCACCCGGCTGGCCTGGAGCGTCGAGGGCACGCTGACCGGGCAGGTCCGGCCGGACGGCACCAGGCAGCTGCGCGCCTACGACGGCGAGGGCAACCTCCGCCGGACCGGCGAGCCGGAAGCGGGCACCAGCACCGGCATCGCGCACTTCGACCTGCCGGTGTCCCGCACCGCGCCGGACGGCAGCCGGCTGTCCTTCGGCTACGACACCGAGCTGCGGCTGACCTCGGTCACCAACGAGCAGGGGCGGGTCTGGCGCTACACCTTCGATCCCGCGGGACGGCTGGCCGAGGAGACCGACTACGACGGCCGGACCACCACGTTCGCCTACGACGCGGCCGGCGACCTGACCGGCTACACCAACGGCGCGGGGCAGACCGTGCGGCTGGTCCGGGACGTGCTGGGCAACATCGTGGAGCGGCACAGCGACGGCGTGCTCACCCGCTACTCCTACGACGCCGCGGGCCGGGTCGTGCGCGCCGTCACCCCGCACACCGACCTGGTGCGGCAGTACGACGCGTCCGGTCGGGTGCTGTCCGAATCGCTGAACGGCCGGGTGCTGGCCTCGCGCTACGACGCCGCGGGCAACCGGATCTGGCGGCGAACCCCATCCGGGGCGGAAAGCACCTGGCAGTACGACCAGCGCGGGCGGCCGCTTTCGCTGCGCACCGGCAGCGGGCTGCTCCGGTTCGGCTACGACGCGGCCGGCCGCGAGGTCCAGCGCCAGCTCGGCCAGTCGGTGCGGCTGACCCAGACCTGGGACGAGACGCACCAGATGCGCGGGCAGACCATCGAGGCCGGCCCGGGCCGCGTGCTGCAGCAGCGCAGCTACGAGTATCGCGCGGACGGGCACCTCACCGAGGTGCACGACCGGCTGAGCGGGCCGCGGCGGTTCGACCTGGACGTGACCGGGCGGGTCACCGGGGTGAACGGGCCCGGCTGGTCCGAGCGTTACGCCTACGCGCCGACCGGGGACCTCGTGCAGGCCGCGTGGCCGAGCGCGCCCGCGACGAACGCGGAAACCTGGGCGGCGCACCAGGCCCAGGGCCCCCGTCAGTACGCCGGGACCCTGCTGGAGCGGGCCGGGAACGTGCACTACCGGCACGACGGCGAGGGCCGGATCGTGCAGCGGCAGGTGGAACGGGCACCGGGCGTCCTTGATTCGTGGTCCTACACCTGGGACGCCGAGGACCGGCTCGTCGGCGTGACGACCCCGGACGGCACGGCGTGGCGCTACCTGCACGACGGCCTCGGCCGCCGGGTGGCCAAGCAGCGGCTCGGCGCGGACGGCCGGGTCGCCGAGGAGGTGTGGTTCTGCTGGGACGGGACCGACCTCGTCGAGCAGGTCAGCGACGGGCGCCACGCGCTGGTGTGGGACTGGTCGCCGGACGGGATGCGGGTGCTCGGGCAGACCGAGCGGACCGCGGAGCCCGGCTCGGACCAGTGGCTGGACCGGCGGTTCTTCGCGATCGTCACCGACCTGGTCGGCTCGCCGGCCGAACTGCTGGACGCCCAGGGCATCGTCGGGCACCCCGCGCGCACCACGCTGTGGGGCACCGCGGTGGCGGGCTCGGGCCCGGCCACGACACCGCTGCGCTTCCCCGGGCAGTACCACGACCCGGAAACCGGGCTGCACCAGAACTTCCACCGGTACTACGACCCGGCCACCGGCCGGTACATCACGCACGACCGGCTGGGCCTTTCGCCGGGCCCGAACTCGCGCAACTACGTGCGCAACCCGACCGGCTGGACCGACCCGCTGGGCCTGGCCCCGTGTGATGCCAAGAACTACGCCGAAGCGGTCAGGGACTACCGGACGGCACTGGGCTGGAGCAGGGAGAACAGCCCGCACCAGCTGAGCGGGAAGCTGAACGAGGACTGGACGACCGTCGGCGTCGGCAAGCTGGCCTACGGCGAGAAGGACGACCTCAAGATCGTCGTGGACAAGGCCAACGGCTACCTGGTGGGCTACATCAAGAAGGGCGCCGACGGCGCGCCCGACGAGATCCACCACGTCGCCGAGGTGGACCCGAACAAGGTCGCGCCGGGCGCGGTCTCGAAGCCGTTCCACCCCGACGAAACCTTGACCTACAAGAACATGGGCAACATGGAAATCGGCCCCAAGGGCGTGAGCGGGGCGGTGACCAACATGATGGACAGCAGCAAGGGCGAGATGGGCTCGCTGAAGACCCTCGCCGCGACCATCGCGGAGGGCGGCCGGTCCAACGCCTATGCCAAGTCGGTCATCGACGATCTGAAGGCCGGCAACGACGTCAAGGTCGGGCCGTACCGTGACGAGCTGGCCCACGGCTGGGGGACGAAGAGCAACGACTTCCGGGACACGGGCAACAACCCGGACAACGAGCTGGCCCTGCTGAACCGGCCCAACGATCGGCCCTGACCCGGGGCTCTGCACAGCCCCGGGCCGCCGGCCTGCTACCGCTCCCGGACGGTGTAGGTCAGGTGGGTCACCCGCGGCGTCGGCTCCGAGAGGACCGGCTCCAGGGCCACGCGGCTCGCGTCCACGCCCTCGAACAGGCGGACTCCGGAACCGAACAGCACGGGTGAGAGGGCGATCGAGAACTCGTCGATCAGGCCGGCGTTCGGGTACTGCAGGATCGCCGCGCCGCCGCCCGCGATGCGGACGTCGCGTTCGCCGGCGGCGTCGCGGGCCTGCTCGAGCGCGGTCTCGATGCCGTCGTTGACGAAGTGGAAGGTGGTCCCGCCCGGGCGCTCCCAGGGGTCGCGTTTCTCGTGTGTCACCACGAAAACCGGGGTGTGGAACGGCGCGTCCTCCGGCCAGGCCTGCTCGCCGGCGTCGAACATGCGCTTGCCCATCACGTTCGCGCCGGTGCGCTCGAACGTCTCCCGCAGGATGTCGTTGTCGCGCCCCTCTTCGCCGCCCCCGCCGAGGCCCAGGCTCGCCCGGAAGAACCGCTGCGGGAAGACCCACCGCTGCAGTTCCATCCACTGCTTCCCCATCAGCTCGTCGGGGGACTCGGGCGCGATGAACCCGTCCAGTGACATCGACACGCTGAAGAACACTTTCCCGGCCATCAGCTGTTCGCTCCCTTTTGGATGATCTCGGCGACGTACGCGGCCAGGTTGCCCAGGGTCTGCTGCCCGCCTTCGATGGCGTGGTACTTCTCGGCGGCCTCGTCGCGCAATTCCTTGGTGGGGAACACGGTCCGCATCTCGATCCGGGTGGCCGCGCCGTCGGGCGCGAAGGTCAGGACCGACTCGAAGGCGTTCGGGTCGTCGCGCGATTCCCCGTGCCGCAACGCGATCCGCTCCGGCGGGGTGATCTCGGTCCAGCAGATCCACTCGGAGTAGTCCGTGCCGTCCGGCCCGTGCATCACGAAGTCCCACTCGCCGCCGACGCGGAACTCGAACGCCCGTGTGGTGGTGCTGAACCCGTCCGGCCCCCACCACCGGGATAGGTGCCGGACCTCGGTGAACGCCTTGAACACCAGCTCCCGCGGCGCGTCGATGACCCGCGAGACGACGATCTCCCGGCCCGGCGCTGCCTGTTCCGTCGCGCTCATCAGTTATTCCTCCTGCTTTTTGAGGTCCTGCACGTACTCGTCGAGCCGGTCGAACGTCTGGGTCCAGAACCGCTCGAACCCGCCGGCCCACTCGTGGACCGGCCGCAGCCCGCGGGCGTCCAGGCCGTACAGGCGCTGCTTGCCCGCCTGCCGGTCCCGCACCAGCCCGACCTCCCGGAGCACCCGCAGGTGCTTGGACGCCCCCGGCTGGCTCAGCCCCAGCTCCCGCGCCACCTCGGTGACCGGCCGCTCACCCGCCCGCAACAGCACGAGAATCTCCCGCCGCCGGGGCTCGGCGATCGCGTTGAAGACGTCCGAGGTCGTCGCTGCTCGTGCCATGGGAGCTATCATATTCCCATATCGGTATGCGTCAAGTCGCGGGGAGAGCGGGCGGGCAAGGGCCGCAAGGAGCGCTAGAAGTTCGAGAGCCCCGACGGATGGCATCAAGGACTACGACCTGTTCTCCTTCGACGCCACCGACCTGTCGTGGGAAGCCGAGGACGCCGTGATCCAGGCGGCGAAACCGGCTTTCGCCGGCCTTCCGGCCGAGGTGGAGATCCGCAACGAGGCGCGGGTCCACCTGTGGTACGAGGAGAAGTTCGGGACGCCGTGCCCGGCCCATACGTCCACAGAGGACGCGATCGACTCCTTCGCCGCCACCACCTGCTGCCTGGGGATCCGCCTCGAACCCGGCGGGCGCTGGCGCGTCTACGCCCCGCACGGCCTGTCCGACGTGTTCAACCTCGTCGTCCGCCCGAACGCGGTCCTGGCCCCGCGCAGCGTCTACGAGGCCAAGGCCGGCCGTTGGCGTCGCCAGTGGCCCGAGCTCACCGTCCTGCCTTGGCCGAGCGCGGCGACCTGACCGCTGTGCTCAGCTGACTTTCGGGATGAAGCGGAGTCCGGGGTGGAGGCCCCGGGGCCGTCCTGGCGCGGCAGGAAGGTCGGTGAGAAGCCGGTGGTACTCGTCGGTGGCCGCCATCCGCAGATCGGCGGCGGGACCGGTCCGTACGCCGGAGGATCCGATCCAGGCAAAGGAATTCACCGTCACCCCGGCGCCCGGCTGCCCGGCGTCGACCAAGGTCACCGCCGCGCCCGCCCGGGCCGCGTGATAGGCCACCGACGCCCCGACAACGCCCGCGCCGACGACTATCAGGTCCCTGCCCGGCATCCTGGCGACGCTAACAGCCGGGTGCGCTCGCGGCGATCGAAAATGGGTTGGCGCGGGAAGGATGATCGACTAGGACTGGGACCCCGTCCCTGGAGGGTGCCTTGACCGTGGAACCGAACGAGCTGACCCTGCGCCCGATCAGCGGGCCCGGGGAACTCGCCCTTTTCTCCCGGCTGCCCTACGTCCTCAACGAGGAGCTGGCAGACGACCTGGCCGCCGGCCGCCGCCGGGCCGAGTGGATGTGGGTCGCGCTGCGCGGCGATCGCCTGCTGGCCAGGCTGGCCTGGTGGGGTCCGGCCGGCGAGGACACCCCGTTCCTCTTGGACATTTTCGACATCGACGACAGCGATGCCGATCTCGATCGGGTGGACCTGGGCACGCGGCTGCTGCGGGCCGCCATGGCCGAAGTGATCCCCTCAGGCACCCGTCCGCCCGAGTACATCCGCAATGTCCCGCCCGAGTGGCGTGAGACCGACCGGCGCGTCGTCGAGGAGCGCATGGAGGCCTTGGAACGGGTCGGCGCGCACATGTTCGTCGAACGGCTTCGCTTCGAGTGGCGCGCCGGCACACCGATTCCCGAGCCGCGGGGACGGCTGAAGTTCCGGCCGGTCCGCGACACCGAGGAAGTCCTCACCCTGATGACCCAGGTCATGGCCGGGACGCTCGACGCGCACAGCCGCGACGACCTGACCCGCATGTCCGCCCGCGAGGCGGCGCTCAAGCACTACGAGAGCGAACTCGCGCACTACCGCAGTCCGCAGGAATGGTGGCGAGTCGCGACGCTGCCGGACGGCGAGCCGGTGGGGTTCGTGACCCCGGCCCGCAACGCCTACAACCCGGTCATCGGCTACCTCGCCGTCCTGCCCGAGCACCGCGGCAACGGCTACATCGACGAGATCCTCGGCGCCGGCACCCGATTCCTGCGCGCCCAGGACGCGCCACGCATCCGGGCCGCCACGGATCTCGGCAACACGCCCATGGCGAACGCCTTCCACCGCGCGGGATACGTCAACTTCGAGCGCACGATCAACCTGACCTGGCACTGATCCCGGCGTCAGGCCGGCGCACGTCTTGCGACGCCTGCTTCTCGGGCGTAATTTGTTAACAGTACTGTACTGTTAACAAATGAGGAGGCGGTCATGGTGGAGGTGCTGGTGGTCGGGGCCGGCCCGACCGGGCTGACCGCGGCGTGCGCGCTGCTGGCCCGGGGGATCCAGGTCCGGGTGGTGGACGGTGCGGCGGGCCCGGCGACCACGTCGCGGGCGCTCGGCTTGCAGCCGCGCGGGCAGGAGGTGCTGCGGCGCGTCGGCGCGCTCGGCGATCTGCCCGAGCGGGCGCTGGACATCCGGGCGACCGGGATCCACGTCGCCGGCCGAAAGGTCGTCGAGGTCGGCGCGGCGATGGGGGACGGCGGGCCTCGGATGTGGTGGATTCCGCAGACGGAGGTGGAGGAGCGGCTGCGCGCGCGGCTGGCCGAGCTCGGCGGCTCGGTCGAGTGGGGCACGACGGTGCGCGCGCTGACGCAGGACGCGGACGGGGTCGATGCGGAACTCGGCGACGGGACGCGGCTGCGGGCCGGGTGGGTGATCGGCTGCGACGGCGCGCACAGCCAGGTCCGCAAGAGTGCCGGGATCGGCTTTCCCGGCGCGCCGGTGCTCGAACGGTTCCTGCTCGCCGACGTGCACCTCGACCGGTCCGGCGATACCGCGGCGGGGACCTTCCTCGGTGCCGGTGGCCAGTTCGTCGCCATGCCGCTGCCGCATCCGGACGGTGATCTGTGGCGGCTGATGGCGCCCGCTCCGGCCGGGCTGGGCGACGATCCGGACGAGGCCGCGATCCTGCGGCTGCTGACCGGGTTCGCGGTCGAACGCGCGGGCTTCTCCGGGCTGCGGATCACGAGTCCGGAGTGGACTTCGGTCTTCCGCTTCCACCGCCGGCTCGCCGACACCTACCGGGCCGGGCGGATGCTGCTCGCCGGGGACGCGGCGCACATCCATTCCCCGCTCGGCGGACAGGGCCTGAACACCGGCGTCGGCGACGCGGAGAACCTGGCGTTCAAGCTGGCGCTGGTGATCTCCGGGCACGCGGGCGAGGCGCTGCTGGACACCTACACCGCCGAACGCCGGCCGATCGCGGAGTCGGTGCTCCGGGCGACGAGCTTCGGCACCAAACTCGGCTTCGCCGAAACCCCCGCCGGGCAACGGGTTTTCGCGGCGGTCGCGCCCGTGTTGCGGCTGCCCGTCGTGCAGCGGCGGCTGCTGCACGCCTCGTCCCAGCTGGGGATCAGCTACCGGCGTGGGCCGCTGGCCGGGCGGCGGTTCCGCGCGTGGCGTGGCCCGGGCGTCGGCGATCGGGTGCCGGACCTGCCCACGCGTGACGCGGACGGCGGCCGGGCGTCGTTGCACGAGCGGTTGAAGACCGGCTGGGCGCTGCTCGCCGGCGGCGCCGCCGGGGACTACCTGCGCGCCGCCTCGGCCCGGCTGGGCGCCGGCAACGTCCGGGTGCTGGCGCCGGAAAACGGTGCGGCACAAGAGGTCTGGCTCGTCCGTCCGGACGGGCACCTGGCCTGGCGCGGGCGCGGTGTCGCCGGGCTGGACGCGGCGCTGAGGCGGGTGACCTGCGCATGACACCGGCCGAAAGCGGCTCACGGGGGCGGCCGCGGGACCCTCGCACCGACCAGGCCATTCTGCGGGCCGCGCTGGACTTGTTCCTGGAGCACGGGCCCGACGGCGCGAGCATCGAGCAGATCGCGAAACGGGCCGGCGTCGCCCGGCTCACGGTCTACCGGCGGTGGGCGACCAAGGAGGACCTGCTGCTGGCCGCCGTCGACCAGGCCCGGGAGATCGACGAGTTCACGTTGTTCGAAGACTTCCAGCCGACGGGTGACGGGCTGGCCGCGCTGCTCGAGACCGCCGTCGAGCACCTGGTGCGGCTCGCCGCCGATCCGCGCTCGAAACAGCTGGTGTTACGCCTGATCGGCACGTCGTCCAGCCATCCGGACCTGCTGCGTGCGTTCTGGGACACGTATCTGTGGCCACGCCGGGAGCGCGCGAACGCCCGGGTCCGCGAGCTCGCCGAGCATGGCGCACTGCCCGCGGACACCGATCCCGACGCGCTGATGGACGCCGTGCTCGGCGCCCTGCTCTACCGGATCCTGCTGTACCCGGACCCGCCCACGGCCGATGAGCTGCGCGAACGCGCCCGTGCCGTGCTCCGGCAGGTCGGCGCCTACCGGACCGGGTGAAGGAGACCGCACGGTGTCATTCGGCTGCGGCGAGAACTGGCGGTGCGAGGAACGACGCGTCCTGCATAATGGCGACTAAGCGCGCGCTTAGCGCAGGCCGCGAGAGGACAGGAGACCAGTGTTGTGAACTCGTTCAAGGATCGCGTGGCGATCGTCACCGGGGCCAGCCGCGGGATCGGCCTCGGCATCGCCAAGGAGCTGGTCGAGCGCGGCGCGAAGGTGTGCATCACCGCGCGCAAGCCGGAGCCGCTGGCCGAGGCCGTCGCGGAGCTGGGCGGCGGCGACTTCGCCATCGCCGTGCCCGGCAAGGCCGACGACGTCGAGCACCAGGGCGAGGCAGTGGCCAAGACCGTCGAGCGGTTCGGCCGGGTCGACATGCTGGTCAACAACACCGGGATCAACCCCGTGTTCGGCCCCACCCTGGACATCGACCCGGCGGCCGCGGCCAAGATCCTCGGCGTCAACGTGCTCGCGCCGCTGTCCTGGATCAAGCACGCCCGCGACGCCTGGATGGGCGAGCACGGCGGCTCGGTGGTCAACATCGCCTCGGTCGCCGGCATCCGGGCCTCACCCGGCATCGGCATCTACGGCGTCAGCAAGGCCGCGCTGATCCGGCTCACCCAGGAGCTCGGCGCCGAGCTGGGGCCGAAGATCCGGGTGAACGCCGTGGCGCCCGCGGTGGTCAAGACCAAGTTCGCGACGGCGCTGTACGAGGGCCGCGAGGAGGAGGTCGCCTCGGCCTACCCGATGAAGCGGCTCGGCGTGCCCGCCGACATCGCCGGCGCGGTGGCGTTCCTGCTGTCCGAGGACGCGGGCTGGATCACCGGCCAGACCATCGTGCTCGACGGTGGCGTGACGCTGGTCGGCGGCCTGTGAGCGCCGGGGTCGTCGTCACCGGGGGTGGTGGCGGGATCGGCGCGGCGCTGGCCCGGCGGTTCGCCGCCGACGGCGCCCGTGTGGTGGTCGCGGACCTCAACGGGGACACCGCCGCCGAGGTGGCGGCTGAGGTCGGAGGGACCGCGTTCGCCGGGGACGTCGCGAGCGAGGACGGCGTCACGAAGCTCATCGCCGCCGCGCGCGAAACGCTGGGCGAGATCGACGTCTTCTGCGCGAACGCGGGCATCGCGCCGTTCGGCGGGGAGCAGTCGACCGAAGAGGACTGGGCGCGCACCTGGGACGTCAACGTGATGTCGCACGTCCGCGCGGCCCGGCTGCTGCTGCCGGCCTGGCTCGAGCGCGGCAAGGGGCATTTCATCGCGACGGCGTCCGCCGCGGGCCTGCTGACCAGCCTCGGCTCCGCGCCGTACTCGGTGACCAAGCACGGCGCGCTGGCCTTCGCCGAATGGCTTTCCGCGACCTACCGCCACCGCGGCCTGACCGTGCAGGCGATCTGCCCGCAGGGCGTGCGTACGGCGATGCTGGAGAGCACCGGCGAGCGCGGCAAGCTGCTGATGGAAGCGTCGGCGATCGAGCCGGCGCAGGTGGCCGACGCGTTGTTCGCCGCCATCGAGGAGGGCCGTTTCCTGGTGCTGCCGCACGAAGAAGTCGCCCAGTACTACGCGGCGCGCGCCACCCAGACCGACCGCTGGCTCGGTGGTATGAACAAGTTGCAGCGCAAGATGGAAGAGCTGCCCGAACAGGGCTGACCCGCCTTGCCGTCAAGGCCTCCGTACCCGCGTCGGACGCGGGTAAGGAGGCCTTGACGGCGTTCACCGGCCGATTCCCGGGCCGCTGCCGGAATTCTTTCCTTCGCCTTCGGCCGGGCAGCGCAGGCGCGTTGATCCACTGCTGTCCGGAACACGACAGGAAACCGGGCTGATCTTGACACCGCCCGCGCGCCCCGAGGACCGTCTCGTTCGCACTTCGGCGAAACAACTCGGCTCCGGAGCGAAGGACGAGCAGACATGGGCAAGCGTCGACTATTACTGAGATTGTCGGGCGCGGGCCTGCTGGCCGCCGCGCTCGCGATTCCCGTTTCCGCCCCGGCCGGGGCCGCGACCCTGGTCTCCGATCCGGCGTCGCTGGTGAACCCGTTCATCGGCACTTCCAACCAGGCGGACGACTTCCCGGGCGCGGACGTGCCGTTCGGCATGGCCCAGTGGAGCCCGGACACCCCCAGCCGGCCCAGCGGCGGCGGCTACGAATACAACGACAATTCCATCACCGGATTCAGTTTGACGCATTTGTCCGGTCCGGGCTGTGGCGCGGACGGCGACGTCCCCATTCTGCCCACCGTCGGCGGGGTGGACGCCGGGGCCAGGGATTCGTTTTCGCACGCCAATGAGTCCGGGACCGCCGGGTATTACTCCGTCGGCCTCGACAATGGCGTGAAAACGGAGCTGACCGCCGCCCTGCGCTCCGGCATGGCCAAGTTCACCTTCCCGTCGAGCACCCAGTCCAATCTGGTCTTCAAGCTCAACGGCAGCCAGAACGGCACCTCGGACCAGACCTGGAACGTGGTCAGCCCGACCGAGGTGTCCGGCTCGGTGACCTCCGGGCACTTCTGCGGCGCCGGCTTCACCTACACGCTCTACTTCGACCTGGTCTTCGACCGGCCGTTCGCGACCAGCGGCACCGCCGCGGCGCCCGCCGTCACGCCGAAGGCCGAGCCGGGCAAGCTGCACGGCCAGGCCGCCGCGGCCAAACCGGCGGCTCCGGCGGCCGGGCCCGCCAGCTCGTACGTCCGGTTCGACACCACCTCCAACCCCACCGTGCAGGCGAAGGTCGGTGTGTCCTACGTGTCGGTGGCGAACGCGGTGGCGAACCGGGCGGCCGACCTGCCGTCGTTCGACTTCAACGGCACCAAGCAGGCCGCGCACGACTCGTGGAACTCGATGCTCGGGCGCATCCAGGTGGGCGGCGGCACGGCCGCGCAGCAGCGGATCTTCTACACCGCGCTGTACCACTCCCTGTTGCACCCCAACGTGTTCTCCGACTCCAACGGCCAGTACATCGGCTTCGACAACCAGGTGCACACCGTCGCGAGTGGACACAAGGCGCAGTACGCCAACTTCTCCGGCTGGGACATCTACCGCACCCAGGCGCAGCTTTCGGCGCTGGTCGCACCGGCCGAGACCAGTGACATCGCGCAGTCCATGATCACCGACTACGCCCAGGGCGGCACGCTGCCCAAGTGGGCGCAGAACAACGGCGAGACCGACGTGATGGTCGGGGACCCGGCCGCGCCGATCCTGGCGAACTACTACGCGTTCGGCGCCCGCGGGTTCGACACCGCCGCGGCACTGGCCGCGATGGAGCACCAGGCGAGCGAGCCGAACAACGACCGGCCCTGGCTCGCCGACCTGAACTCGCCCGGCTACATCCCGGGCAACGTCGACAGCAACTACGAATGCTGCAACGCCTACGGCCCGGTCTCCACGCAGCTGGAGTACGACTCCGCGGACTTCGCGGTCTCGGCGTTCGCCGGGGCGCTGGGGGACACGGCGAACCAGGCCTTCTACGCCGGCCGCGCGCAGAACTGGAAGAACACCTTCAACCCGGCCAGCGGTTTCATGCAGCCGAAGGACTCCAGTGGCGCGTGGAGCGGCGGGTTCGACCCGAAGAGCCAGTCCGGCTTCGTCGAGGGCACCTCGTGGCAGTACACCGGCATGGTGCCGTTCAACGTGGCCGGTCTCGCGAAAGCGCGCGGCGGCAACGCTTCGCTGGTGAGCTACCTCGACAGCGTGCTGTCGGACTTCCACTACGGCGACGGCAGCAAGTCCGACCTGGGCAACGAGCCGAGCCTGGAACTGCCGTGGGAGTACGACTACGTCGGGCAGCCGTACAAAACACAGAAGGTCGTGCGGCAGGTCCAGGACCAGATCTGGACCGACGCCCCCGGCGGGCTGGCCGGCAACGACGACCTCGGCGCGATGAGCGCGTGGTACGTCTTCTCCGCACTCGGCTTCTACCCGATGACGCCGGGCACGGCGGACCTCGCGCTCGGCAGCCCGCTGTTCACGCAGTCCGTGACCACGCTGCCCAGCGGGAAAACGCTGACCGTCAACGCGCCGACCGCCGCCGACAACGCGCCGTACGTGCAGAGCGCCACCTGGAACGGCGGGGCGTGGAACAACGCGTACGTCCCGACGTCGGCGATCACGGCGGGCGGCACGCTCGCGTTCACCTTGGGCACCACGGCCAACACGGGCTGGGCGGCCTCCAGCCCGCCGCCCTCGTACGAGAGCGGGAGCTTGCCGCACCTGGGCACGCTGACCTCGGGGATCGCCGGAAAGTGCGCCGATGTCGACCACAGCGGCACGGCGAGCCCGACGAAGGTCCAGATCTACACCTGCAACCCGACCGGCGCCCAGCAGTGGTACGCCGCGCCGGACGGTTCGTTGCAGGCCGAGGGCGGCTGCCTCGACGTCTCCAACAGCGGCACCGCCGAGGACACCCTGGTCCAGCGGTGGCACTGCAACGGCAGCGTCGCGCAGGTCTGGCAGCCCGGCGCCAACGGCTCGCTGGTGAACCCGAATTCCGGGCGCTGCCTCGACGATCCGCAGTCCACCACGGTCGACGGCACCCAGCTGCGGATCCACACCTGCAACGGCACCCCGGCGCAGAGCTGGACGCACAACTGAGCTGAACCGGTCGGCTCCACTGTGGCGTTCGGTGCGCTGGACGCACCGAACGCCACATTGGGTGCGTGGAATGAGGGCTGGGCGCGCGGCGTCTCCGTTGAGGGCGGTGGCGGGGCAGGGCTGGAGCAACCAAGGCTGGGGCGGATCAGTCTCCGGTGTGGGGCGGGAACCGGGGCGGCCGCCGTTCGTTCCAGCTGGCCACGCCCTCGACGACTTCCGGGTGGGCAAAGGATTCCAGCATCAGCCCGGTCGACGTCACGGCTGCCTGTTCCAGCGGCATCGCGGGTTCGCGGGTGACCTGGTCCTTGATCGTCGCCATCGAGCGCGGGGCGCTGTACGTGGCGAGTTCGGTGGCGTACGCGTGCGCGCGCAGCGCCAGCTCGCCCGCGGGCACGACCGCCTGCACCAGCCCGTATTCCAGCGCCTGCTCGGCGGTGAACGTGCGGGCCGAGAGCAGCAGGTCCAGCGCGCGGCCGCGGCCGATGAGTTCCGTCAGCAGCTTCGCGACACCGTACTCGGCGATCAGCCCGCGGCGCGCGAACGCCGTGGTGAACTTCGCGCCCGCGGCGGCGAACCGCACGTCGGCGGCGCACGCGATGACAAAACCGAGGCCCGCGCAGCCGCCGTTGATCGCGGCGACGACCGGGACCCGAACGAACGCGGCGGCGAGCACGTCGCGGTAGCCCTCCCGGTCGGCCTCGGTCACCGGCGGCGCCTCGGCGGTGTTGTCCAGCAGGCCCAGGTCCGCGCCGGGGCAGAAGGCGCGCCCGGCGCCGGTCACCACCACCGCGCGGACGGCCGGGTCGGCGTCGGCCTCGCGCAGCCGGGCGCCGTAGCGCACCTGCATGGCGCGGTCCATCGCGTTGCTCCGCTCGGGCCGGTCGAAGGTGAGCGTGGCGACCGGCGCGGCCACCCCGTACCGGACACCATCCACAGTGGACTCTTCAACAGTGGACTCTTCAGCGGGCAACACGGCCTCCTCGTCGCGGCGTTCCCGGCGGTGCACGGGCCCGGCCGAGCGTACGCGCGGACGGCTGCCGGGCCGAGTGATAACGGGCAAATTTTTCCGGCATAACCCCGCAAACAGATCGAATCGGGCGGACTGGCCCGGCAGGTTCCGGCCGGTACCGGCAAGATCACGCTGCGAAGTCATCGGCTTCGAAGGTGTAACCGCAGCGGACCGTGGGTAGTCATCTTCGAATCGATCAGCGGTACCGAAAGGCAGAGCTTGATGTCCGACGCGGGAGACACATCCGGGAAACTGACCGTGGAGGACGTCCACGTCACCGATCCGTCGGTGATCAGACGAGCCGTCGGCGCGGCCGCGGTCGGCAACATCACCGAGTGGTACGACTTCGGCGTCTACGGCTACCTGGCCACGACCATCCAGAAGGTGTTCTTCACCGACCTGCCGACCGCGACCGGGCAGATCGCGACGTTCGGGGTGTTCGCGGTCTCGTTCCTGATCCGGCCGTTCGGCGGGCTGATCTTCGGGCCGCTGGGGGACCGGATCGGCCGCAAGCGCGTGCTGTCGCTCACGGTCATCCTGATGGCGCTGGGCACGCTCCTGCTCGGCGTCATCCCGAGCTACGGCGCGATCGGCATCGCCGCGCCCATGCTGGTGCTGCTGGCCCGGCTGCTGCAGGGCATCTCGACCGGCGGCGAGTACGGCAACGCGATGACGTTCATCGCGGAGTACGCGCCGGACCGCCGCCGCGGGTTCTTCGGCAGCTGGCTGGAGTTCGGCACGCTCACCGGGTACGCCTTCGGCGCGACGATCGCGACCGTGCTGAGCGCGGTGCTCACCGAGCAGCAGCTGCTCACCTGGGGCTGGCGGATCCCGTTCCTGATCGCGCTGCCGCTGGGCGCGGTCGGGCTGTACCTGCGGCAGCGGCTGGAGGAGTCGCCCGCGTTCGCCCAGCTGCAGAGCTCGGAGGAGCGCAAACCGGTGCAGTCGCTGGGCAGCGAGCTGCGCGCGGTGTTCACCAAGCACTGGCCCGCGATGCTGCTGTGCGCCGGGCTGGTGCTCACCTGGAACGTCACGAACTACATGCTGACCAGCTACATGCCGACGTACCTCACCGAGGCGCTGCCCGCGCACGGCGCCGGCGTCGGCACCACGTCCTCGGAGATCCTGCAGATCGTCGTGCTGGTGGTGCTGATGTTCGTGATCACGTTCGTCGGACGGCTGTCGGACAAGGTGGGCCGCCGCCCGGTCGTGATGGCCGGCTGCGCCGGGCTGGTGGTGCTCTCGCTCCCGTCGGTGCTGCTGGTGCGGGCCGGCGGCGACGTCGCCACGTTCTTCGGCCTGCTGCTGATGGGCCTGGTGCTGGTGCTCTTCTCCGCGGTCCTGCCGTCCACGCTGCCGGCGCTCTTCCCCACGCACATCCGCGCGGGCGGGCTGTCGATCGCGTTCAACATCTCGGTTTCGCTGTTCGGCGGCACGACCGCGACGGTGATGAGCGCGCTCGTCTCCGGCACCGGCGACCTGAACTGGCCCGCGTACTACCTGATCATCGCCGGGGTGATCGGCGCCGTCTGCACGTACTTCATGCGCGAGACCGCGCGCCGGTCGCTGTCCGGCTCCGGACCGACGGTGGAGACCGAGGAAGAGGCGCGCGAGCTGGTCGCGGCCTCGGCCAACGGCACCTGGCCGGAGAAGAACTGATGGGGCACGACGGCGGCGCCGGCGGCGGGCACCACGGCGGGGGGCACTACGGCGGCGGGCATCACAATGGCGGGCACCATCACCACTACACGCCCGCCGACGGCGGTGGTTTCATCCCCGCCGGCCGCCGCCGCGGGGGCGGCGGTCCGCCCAGCTCCGGCCGGGTGATCGTGGCGATGCTGGTCGCGTTCGCCGTCATCGTGCTCCTGCTGGTGCTGAGCCACCACTGATCCCGTGCTTGACACCGCTGGCGGCGGCTCTCTAGCGTCCTGGCATACCGACTGGTCGGTGTCCAAAGGAGGTCACGCGATGGGCTGGTACGACACGAAACCGTGGCTGGCGAGCTATGGGGACGAGGCCGTCCCGGAGGTCACGCCGACCACGCTGCCCGACACCTTCCGGCGGACCCTCTCGGCGGTGCCGGACACCACGGCCATCGCGTACTTCGACGCCCGCCTCAGCTATCGCGAGGTGGACGAGCTGTCCGACGGCGTCGCCCGCCACCTGCTCGCGGCCGGCTTCGGCCGCGGTGACCGGATTGCCCTGGTGCTGCAGAACATCCCGCAGTTCGTGCTGGCGCTGCTCGGCGCGTGGAAGGCCGGCGGCATCGTGGTGCCGGTCAACCCGATGTACCGCGCGGGCGAGCTGACCCACGTGCTCACCGACGCCGGGGTCAAGGCGATCGTCTGCTCGCAGCGCGGCTGGCACGACTACATCGGCGCGCTCGTGCCGGACAGCCCGGTGGAGATCGCGTTGACCACCAGCGAGCTGGACTTCCAGACGCGGGACGACGAACGGGTGCTCGGCCAGTCCACCCGGCGGGAGACACCCGGCGCGGACGACCTGCTCGAGGCTGCCCGTTCGGCGACGGGCGAGCTCGAGCCCGTTCACCCGGCGCTCGACGACGTCGCGTTGATCAGCTACACCTCCGGAACCAGCGGGAAGCCCAAGGGCGCCACCAATACCCACGGCAACATCGGCACCAACGCGGCGCTGCTCGCCGGCTCCGCGGGCACGGCCCCGGGCGCGGCGCTCTTCGCGCTGGCGCCGCTGTTCCACATCACCGGCATGGTGTGCGAAATCGCCTACGCGATCGAGCTCTCGGGGACTCTCGCGCTCGCCTACCGGTTCGAGCCCGGCGTGGTCCTCGACGCGCTGCTGGAGCACCGGCCGGTGTACATGGTCGGCCCGTCGACCGCGTACATGGCGCTGATGGCGCACCCGGCGGCCTCGCCCGCGCACTTCGAATCGTTCGACGCGCTGTACTCCGGTGGCGCGGCGTTGCCGCCGGCTGTGGTGACGGCGTTCCGGGAGCGTTTCGGGCGCTATATCCACAATGGCTACGGCCTCACCGAGACCACCGCGGGCTGCGTGGTCGTGCCGCGGGGCGTGGAGGCGCCCATCGACCCGGCGTCCGGCACCATCTCGATCGGCCTGCCGATCCCCGGCACCATCGTGCGGATCCTCACCGACGACGGGGCCGAGCTGCCGCCGGGCCAGGCCGGCGAGATCGCCGTCGAGGGACCGATGGTGGTGCCCGGCTACTGGAACGCCCCGGACGCCACCGCCGCGGCGCTGCCCGGGGGCCGCCTGCTCACCGGCGACATCGGCTTCATGGACGAGCGCGGCTGGGTTTACGTGGTGGACCGCAAGAAGGACATGATCAACGCGGCCGGGTTCAAGGTGTGGCCGCGTGAGGTGGAAGACGTGCTGTACGGCCATCCCGCGGTGCGCGAGGCCGCCGTGGTGGGCGTGCCGGACGAGTACCGCGGCGAGACCGTGAAGGCGTACGTCAGCCCGGCGCCGGGGCAGCGGGCGGACCCGGCGGAGCTGGTGGCGTACTGCAAGGAACGGCTGGCCGCCTACAAATACCCGCGCACGGTCGAGGTGCTGCCCGAGCTGCCGAAGACCGCCAGCGGCAAGATCCTGCGGCGCGAACTGCGTGCCCGCGGCCCGGAAGGAGCGTGACGGTGGTCGACACAGTGCGTGGCGAGGTGGCGCCCGGGGCCCTGGGCAAGGTGCTGATGCACGAGCACATTTTCGTGCTGAGCCCGGAATTCGTGGCCAATTACCCCGAGCACGACGGGTTCGACGAGCTGGTGCACGTGCCGGAGGCGATCGAGAAGCTGCGGGCGCTCAAGGCCGCGGGGATCGACACGATCGTCGACCCGACCGTGATCGGGCTGGGCCGGTACATCCCGCGGGTGCAGAAGATCGCCGCCGAGGTCGACCTCAACATCGTTGTGGCGACTGGGTTGTACACGTACAACGAGCTGCCGCACTACCTCTCGCTGCGCGGCCCCGGCACGATGCTGGGCGGCGACGACCCGATGGTCGCGATGTTCGTCGGCGACCTCACCGACGGCATCGCCGACACGGGGGTGAAGGCCGGGGTGCTCAAGTGCGCCACCGACGAACCGGGCGTGACGCCGGGCGTCGAGCGGGTGCTGCGGGCCGTCGCGAAGGCGCATCGCGAGACCGGCGCGCCGATCATGACGCACACCCACGCGGGCACCCGGCGCGGGCTGGAGCAGCAGGACGTGTTCGAGTCCGAGGGCGTCGACCTGGCCCGGGTGCTGATCGGGCACAGCGGCGACACGACGGACCTGGACTACCTGACGGCCCTGGCCGACCGCGGCTCGCTGCTCGGCATGGACCGGTTCGGGATCGACTCGTTCCTGCCGTTCGAGGACCGCGTGGCGACGGTCGCGGCCCTGTGCGAGCGCGGGTATGCGGGCAGCATGGTGCTTTCGCAGGACGCGTCGTGCTACATGGACTGGCTGGAGGCGCCGGTCCGCGAGGCGGTGCTGCCCAACTGGCACTACCTGCACATCACCGAAGACGTGCTGCCGGCCCTGCGCGCCCGCGGCGTCGCCGAGTCCGACCTGACCAAGATGCTGGTCGACAACCCGCAGCGGTTCCTGACCCGGGGGAGCGGCTACTGATGGCGAGCGCGCAAGCCGACGTCCCGCGCCGCCTCCTTCAGCACGCGACGAAGCTGTTCGCGAAAAAGGGCTTCGACCGCACGTCGGTGCAGGAGATCGTGGAGGCGGCGGGCGTCACCAAAGGCGCGATGTACCACTACTTCGACTCCAAGGACGACCTGCTTTACGAGATCTACGCCCGCGTCCTGCGCGAGCAGACTGCCCAACTGGAAAAGGTCGCCGACAGCGACGCCCCATTGCGCGCCCGCCTGGCCACCGCCGCGTCCGATGTGGTCGTCAGCAGCATCGAAAACCTGGACGACAACACGATTTTCCTGCAGTCCATGCACCAGCTGAGCACGGAGAAGCGCAAAGCGGTGCGCGCGGAACGCCGCAAGTACCACGAGCGTTTCCGCCGGCTGATCGAAGAAGGCCAGGCGGGTGGGGATTTCCGGGCGGACAAGCCGGCGGATCTGGTGGTGGACTTCTTTTTCGGTTCGGTGCACCACCTGGGCAGCTGGTATCGGCGGGGTGGGCCGTTGGGGGCGCGTGAGGTGGGGGACCAGTTCGCCGATCTGCTGTTGTCGATGTTGAGACCGGAAAGCTGATTCCCTTGCTGGTTACCGGGTGACCAAGTGCCCTCGGCCCGGTACCTTGTGGCGGCGTGGTTGCCCGCCCGCGTGGTGCGGTCAGAGGAACCAGGTGTCGTCGCTGTGGCGGAGGTACCACCAGAGGGCGGCGTCGACGCCGGCGAGGAAGTCGCGGTCGCCGCCGGATAGGTGGAGACGGCCGGTGACGAGGTGGTGCTCGGCGACGACACGGTCGGCAGTGGGGCGCGGGCCGGGCCAGGGGTGGTTGCTCACAGGCGTCCTTGCGACGAGGCCTTGTGCCCAGCCCAGGGCATGGATCGCACCTTGGTCCAGGCGGGTTTTCCCTTGCTTGTTCACGCCAGGTCGCAGCAACTCCATGACCTGGTCGTCGGGACGCAACCGAGGTTTCGGGTCGGCGAGGCCCAACGCCGTGACGACCGCGGCCGGGTCAGCGCCGAGCTTGTCGACGATCTCCACGACGATGCACGAGGCCTGGGAGTAATGGGTGCTTATGCCGCTGAGCCACAGGTCGGGTTCGTCGCCGCGGTTGCCGTTACGCCACAGCTGGGCGAAGAAACTCCCGGCGTGGTCCCAACCCCAGATGCTTTGCTGCTCCCAACCGGGCAGGTCGACCATGTCCCGGAAATCGTCGCCGGGGAGACGATCCTGATTACGCGACGTCCACGCCGATTGCCGTATCCTGCCGAAGATGCCCATGGGTCAGCCCTCCACTAGGCCGTTGTAGGTGTCGTTGAGGCTCTTGATGATGGCGTGCGGTGTGCCGGTTGTCATGACGTTGGCCCTCATTGATCAGTGACCTGCGGGGAGCGCTCGGGGTGACCGGGTTGAATCCAGACCCGAGCTCGTCGCAGGCTTCGTGGAGCGGCGCCCCGACCCGCGGACGTCGCCGCGGTCCACGGTGGATACCTCGGTCTGATTGGCGCTCTGCCAAGCAGCTCAATCGTCTGGTCGGAAAGTGCTTGCCCCGCTGGAAAACCGGGGCTATCCGGTCGCCGAGCGGGCCATGCGTTCGACGCTGCGCAGGCCCGCGCTGAGTGCTTCGGCCGCGGCGGCGGGGGCCAGGACGTCGGACAGGTCGAGCAGGGCCCGGGCCAGGTCGTGGCCGGGGCCGGTCCGTTCGAAGATCGACACCGCGGTGCGGAGGGAGCGTTCGGCGGCCGTGCTTTCGTTGACCAGCAACAAAAGCAGCCCGAGCTGACGGTGGGCGCGCGCGGCCGTGCGTGTGTCCGGCTCCGCCGTGGCGAGGACGTCTTCGAGCAAGGCCCGGGCACCCGTGACGTTGCCCAGCTCGCGGTGCACGCCCGCCAGCTCGGTGCCGACGTCGGCGGCTGCCTGGTGTTCGCCGCCTGCCGTGAGCATGGCGCGGGACTGGCCGAGATCCGCGGCGGCGCCCGAGAGGTCGCCCGCGGACTGGCGGGCGCGGGCCCTGGCCTGGTGGCACAGCGCGAGTTCGGCCCGCAGGCCCAGCTGCCGGTGCGCCGCGCGCGCCTGCGCCACGGCCAGGCGGGCGTCGTCGAACCGTCCAGCGGCCAGCAGCGTGCGGGCGAGCCGCAGGTGCAGGTCGCGGCTGAGTTCCGGGCTCGGCAGGGCCAGCGCGAGGGCTTCCGCGGCGGCCGGGGAACTGTCGTCGCCGACCTGGACGTCGCAGGCCGCCAGGTGCGCATCGACGAACACGAGCGCGGCCGGGTCGGGATGGCCGGACTCGTGCAGCTCGTCGCGGATCGTGCGCAGCAGGTGCCGGGCGTACCGGAACTCGCCGGACCGCCGCAGCCGCACGGCCCGTCCCGCGTTTGCCTCGACGCGCAGGTGGGGTGGCTCGTCGGTGAGCAGGGTGGTGGCTTCTTCGTACAGCGTGGCCGCGTCGGGTGTCCGTACTGCCCGGCCCGTGTTCGACTGGGCGAGCAGGGCGGCTTCGTCGTGCAGTGTGGCTGTGTCGGGTGTCAGGGCGGCGAGGTCCGTGAGCGCTCGCGCCCTCAACGGGCCACTCGCGTGAGTGGCGATCCGCCGCCGGTCGCCCGCGATCACGGCTTCCAGCAGGGCCAGCTCCTGGGCGGCGAGGGGGTCCGCGGTCCGGCCGGTGGCCAGTTCCTCCAGATCCAGCCCGAGCCGGAAGGCGAAGTGCCGCATCGCTTCCGCCGAGGGCGTGCGCCGGTCGCTCTCGACTGCCGAGACGTAGCCGGGGGTGTAGGTGGGCGCCGCGAGTTCGCGTTGGGTCAGGCCGAGCCCGGTGCGCAGCCGGTGGATCCGGCGGCCCACCGACTCCTCGTCTCGTTGCGCCATCTTCGGCCCCGTCCCGGCTAGCCTGGGTGTTTCCGACCGCGGCCAGGATAACGGTGATGAGCATGGAGGGCGTGGGGCAACGGCTTCAGCGACTGCGCGTCGAGCTGGGCCTGACCCAGCAGCAGCTCGCCGCTCCCCAGTACACCCGCGGGTTCCTCGCGACCGTCGAGGCGGGCGGGCGGGAGCCGTCGGCCGAGGCGCTGGGCTATTTCGCCACCCGGCTCGGCGTTGATCCCGACGATCTGCGCCACGGCCGGCCCGCGGGCGCTGCCGAAGAGCTGACGGCCGAGCTCGAGCGCGGGCGCCGGTCGCTCTCACGGGGCGAGGTCGAGGCGGCGGCCGAGGTGTTCGGCACGGTCGAGCGCACGGCGCGGCGCTACCGCCTGCCGGTCGTCGAATGCCGGGCCCGGATCTGCCTCGGCGAGGTCGAGCTGCACCAGGGCCGGATGCGCGCGGCGCTGCTCGCGTACGAGCGCGCGGGCGAACTCGCCGACGGGGCACCGGCTTCCGTGCGGGCCTCGATCGTCCGGCGGCGGGCGCAGTGCCTGCTCAACGTCGAGTCCGCGGCCGCCGCGATCACCCACCTCGAAGAGGGCCTCGCCGAGGTCCGGGCCGAGACGCCGGCCGACCCCGACGCCGAGCTGTGGCTACTGGCCGGCCTGATCACGCCGTACCACGAGCTGGGCGCGCTCGGCCGGATGCACGAGACCATCGAGGAGGGGCTCGCGGTCGCGCGGCGGGCGTCGCGGCGCGAGTGGATCGCGACCTTCTACGACCTCGCCGGGCAGCGGGTGCTGGAGACCAAGGGGTTCGCCGAGGTCGACCGCTGGTGGGGGATCGCGCGGCGCACGTTCGCCGAACTCGGCCTCGACAGCGAGTCCGGCAGCGTGCACTGGTCGCGGGGATACGCGCTGAGCCAGGCCGAGCGCCTCGACGAGGCCGGCACCGAATTGGGCCTGGCGCTGGAGATCTTCGACGCGGTGGGCCGGCTCCACGACGCGGCCGGGGTCGCGCTCGAGCTGGCTGACGTCTGCCGCCGGCTGGGGGACCGGGACCGGGCGGTCGCGCTGGCCACCCGCGCGGGTGAGGCGTACGCCGGGTTCGACCTGCCCGCGGGGATGGCCGAGGCGGACCGGATCCTGGGCCTGCTGGCCGGGGCGGACGGCGACCTGGCCGAGGCGGGGCGCCTGCTGGAGCGCGCGCTCGAGCGCTACGCCCAGGCCGGGATCGTCTACGACCTCGGCCGGACCTGCCGGCTGTACGGCGATTTGCTGCTGCGCAACGGAAAAACCGCCGAGGCCCTGGAGGTGCTGCGCCGCGGCGCCCGCAGCGTCGCCTCGCAGACCCGCGCCTGACCGGAACCCTCCGAAGGTCTGTTGACGTCTTCGGCCGGTATGACCTTTACTGCGTATGCATCAAGTTAGTTAACACAAGTCAACTCTAATGATGCGCTACTCCCCGAACACCCCTTCCCGTCGCTGACCAGGTCGGCGGGAAATGCGTTGTGCCCGCTCAACCCCATCGGGAGAGACCACCATGAACAAAAGACTCCGCGCGCTCGGGCTCGGAATCGCGCCATTACCCATATTGGCCGCCGCCTTCACCGGAACGGCCTATGCCGCGGACGCGCAGGTCGCGCTGCCCGGCGGCGTCAGCCCCGCCCTCGCGCACAGCCAGCGCGTCGGCGACCTGCCCGCCGCCCAGCAGGTCCCGGTCGCCGTGGCGCTGAAGCTCCACAACGCCGCGGGGCTGGACAAGTTCCTCGCCGACGTCGCGAACCCGGCTTCGCCGGTGTACGGCCATTACCTGACGCCGCAGCAGTTCGGCGCGGCCTACGGCCCGACCAAGTCCGACCAGGACCGCGTCGCCGCTTATCTGCGGGGCAAGGGATTGCGGGTCACCGGGGTGTCCGGCCAGGTGGTCGACGCGACCGGCACCGAGGCGCAGCTGGCGAGCGCGTTCTCGACCTCGATCGGCGTCTACGACGACCCGGCCCAGCACCGCCGGTTCTTCGCGAACGACGGCGCGCCCTCGCTGCCCGCCACGGTCGCAGGAGTGGTCCAGGGCGTTTCCGGGCTGGACAACTATGCCGTCCGCAAGCACGACGAGGTGTCCGTGCCGAAGGCGAATCCGAACATTTCGGGCCTCGGGCCGACGGCGTTGCGGTCGATCTACAACACGAACCCGATCGGCGCCGACGGAACCGGGCAGACGGTCGCGCTGTACGAATTCGACGGTTACAAGAAGTCCGATATCGCAGCTTATGACCAGAATTACAACCTGGGTTCGTCGGCGCCGGTGACGGTGCCGGTCAACGGCCAGAACTACGACTCGAACCCGGGCGGCGGCGAGGCCGAGGTCGACCTCGACATCGAGCTGGTGCAGGCGATGGCGCCGAAGGCCGCCACCCTGGTGTACGAGGCCGCCAACGACGACGGCGGCGAGCTGAACATGGTCAACCAGATCGTGCAGGAGAACAAGGCGCCGGTGGTGTCGATCTCCTGGGGCATCTGCGAAAAGGACATCTCCAGCTCGCAGATGACCAATGTGGACAACGGCTACAAGCAGGGCGCGGCGCAGGGCCAGAGCTTCTTCGTGGCCACCGGCGACGACGGCTCGCGCGGCTGCACCCGCAGCACGTCCGGCTCGGGTGTGGTTTCCGCGGGCTGGCCGGGCACGTCGCCGAACGTCACCGGCGTCGGCGGCACCACGCTTACCGTGGGCAGCAACAACACCTACGGCTCGGAAACCGGCTGGAGCGGCTCCGGCGGCGGCACGTCCACGCAGTTCCCCGCGCCGAGCTGGCAGACCGGCGTCGGCGGCAAGCGCACCGAACCGGACGTGGCCCTCGACGCCGACCCGCAGACCGGTTACGCGGTCTACACCAACGGCGGCTGGGCGCAGTACGGCGGCACCAGCTGCGCCGCGCCGATGTGGGCGGGCTGGGCCACGCTGTACAACCAGAAGGCCGGCGCCAAGCTCGGCAACCCGGACGCGGCGATCTACGGCGTCGGCAAGGGCAGCTCGTACGCCTCGGCGTTCCACGACATCACCTCCGGCAGCAACGGCGACTTCTCCGCGAAAACCGGCTACGACCAGGTGACCGGCTGGGGCACGTACGACGGAAACGGCCTGTTCACCGCGCTCGGCACCAGCACGCCGCCCACCGGCAACACGGTGTCGGTGACCAACCCGGGTGACCAGTCCAGCCAGCCGGGCGACACGGTCAGCCTGCCGATCAAGGCGACCGACTCGGCCGCGTCGGCCAAGCTGACCTACGCCGCCTCCGGCCTGCCCGCCGGGCTGGCCATCGACCCGGCCACCGGCGTGATCACCGGAAAGCCGACCACACAAGCGGTTTCGAACGTGACGGTCACGGTCACCGACGACACGAAGGCCTCCGGCAACACCGCGTTCAAGTGGACGGTCGGCACCCCGCCGACCGGCACCGTCTCGGTGGCGAACCCCGGCAGCCAGTGGGGTTTTGTGAACTTCCCGCTGTTCCAGACGGTCCAGCTGACCGCCACCGCCAGTGACAACGGCCCCGTCACCTTCTCGGCGACCGGCCTGCCGCCGGGCTTGTCCATCAGCCCGTCGGGCGCCGTCACCGGCACGCCGACCAAGGCGGGCACCTACTCGGTGACCGCCACCGCGACCGAGGCCAACGGAGCCCACGGCTCGGTGACGTTCGGCTTCCAGATCTACGGCTGAAGGACTCGTGAGTGTTTATGACGGTTAGAACCGTCATAAACACTCACGAGTCAGGGGTGCTGCGCGGGGACCGGATTCCGCGCGGCGCCCTTTTTCCTGGCTGCCCAAGGGTTTCCGGGGCGCCCTAGACTTCCCGTCGCAGGGCCAGGACCCGTTGCACGAACTCGCTTTTCCCTTGGGTATAAGCCTCCCGATCGCTCTCGGTGCGGGTCAATTCGCGTTTCAGGGTCGCGTATTGCGCGGCCAGGGCCGGGTCGGCGCGGAGGGCGTCACGGAAGGTCAGCTGGGCGGTCCAGCGGGGGTGACCAGCCGGGATGACATGAAGGTGGGCCCGCCGGTGCCGGCCCGTTTCGTCTGGCTGGACGAAAAACCGCCGCCACGGGGCACCGACATCCAGTTCCGGTGGGACATAACACCAGCCCTCACGTTCCAGGTGGGCGCGAGCGGCAGCCACCACCTCGTCGACATCGTGGACCGAGGCCATCACGTCGATCACCGGTTTGGCGGGCAGGCCTGGTACTGACGTCGAGCCGATGTGAGCGACGCCGTCGGCCAGCCACGGGGCGAGCAGGTCCGCGATCCGGGCGCGCACGGTTTCGCCCCGCGCCGACCACGTGGGGTCGGGCGGGTGGATCTCGGGCTTTTCGTAGGCCCAGGCCGGAGCTTCCGTCACGCCGCGCACGTTACCGGCGACCACCGACAGGAACGTCGCCGTCACCGAACTCGTGAGTGGCTACGCCGGTTAGAACCGTCATAAACACTCACGAGTCAGGAACTCAGTGCTGCTTAAGATGATCCAGCATCAACGGCAAGATCGCCTCACTCGCCTCCTGTGGCAGCCAGTGACTGGCACCCTCGATCACCACGAACCGGTACTCCCCGTCCACGAAACTCGCCGTGAGATCAGCGGCCACCCGGCCGAAGCGCGGGTCCTCGGCGCCCCACAGGTACAGCGTCGGGACGGCGATGCGGCCGCCCGGGAGGTCGAACTCGCCGTCCGGGCCGCGGTACCAGTTCAGGGTCGCGGTGAGGGCGCCCGGTTCGGTCAGCCGCGCCAGGTTGCGTTCGACCTGGGCGGTGGGCAGGCGTTCGCCGTACAGGGTGCGGAGCTGGGCGCAGTCGTCGGTGAGCAGGTAGGACTCGGCGCGGCCGTCGGGGCGGCGGAAGAACTTGAGGTACGACAGCGTGCGCTGCTGCTGCTCGTCCACCTCCGCGGCCTGCCGCAGGGCGGCCGGGTGCGGGGAGGTCAGGGCGGTGAACGACCGCAACCGGTCCGGGTGCGCGCTGGCCAGCGCCCAGCCGACCATCGCGCCCCAGTCGTGCCCGACCAGGTGGAACCGGTCGGTGCCGAGCGCGGCGGCGAACGCGATGACGTCCGTGACCAGGTGGCGGACCGAGTACTGGTCGACGTCCTGCGGCCGGGCGGCCGAGGCGTAGCCACGCTGGTCGACGGCCACCGCGCGGTAGCCCGCTTCGCCCAGCGCGGTCAGCTCCGCGGTCCACGAATCGGCGAATTCCGCCCAGCCGTGCAGCAACAGCACCAGATCCCCGGCCTCCGGACCGGCCGCGAGCGCGCTGTGCCGATGCGTGCCGACGGTGATCGTCAGCCGCTCGAGATCCGTGACCATGATCGCCAGGCTACGAACCCCGGGCCGGTGGCGCTACCGGAAAAAGTGCAGTCTTGCCGCCTGTTCGGACGTGTCCGGCCCACCACTGTCCACAATAGCCACAATCGCCCCGCGCCGGATGACGCTTTCCTCGCACCGCGCAAGGAAAGCGTCATCCGTCACGGGCTCAGGCGGGCAGGTCGACCAGGTCGGCCAGCCGCGCGCGGTGCCGGCCGGGAGTGCCGAAGGCCAGCTCGTCGCTCTTGGCGCGCTTGAGGTAGAGGTGGGCCGGGTGCTCCCAGGTCATGCCGATCCCGCCGTGCAGCTGGATCGCCTCCTCCACCGCGTGCACCGCGATCGGCGCCGCGCGGGCCTGCGCCACGGCGACCGCGATCGGCACGTCGAAGCCGCCCGCGAGCGCGTCGGCGGCGTACCGGGCGGTCGCGCGCGCGTTGACCAGGTCGGTGTACAGGTTCGCCAGCCGGTGCTTGAGCGACTGGAACCCGCCGACCGGGCGGCCGAACTGGTACCGGCCTTTCAGGTACGTCACCGTGGTGGTCAGCGCCCAGTCGGTGAGCCCGGTCTGCTCCGAGGCCAGCAGCCCCGCGGCCGTGGTCAGCGCGTTGTCCAGCGCCGCGACCGCCTGGCCGCCGGAGGTGAACCGGCGCGCCGGCGCGTTTTCCAGCACGACGTCGGCCACGCGGCGGGTCAGGTCCAGCGACACCAGCTCGGTCACCGTGGCCGAAGCCGCTTCCACCGCGTACAGCCCCGGCCCGTCCGGTCCGGTCGCGGGCACCACGAGCAGCTCGGCCACGGACGCGTCGACGACCGTGCCCACGCGGCCGCTGAGCGTGCCGTCCGCGTTGACCGTGACCGTCGCGGGGAACTCCGCCCCCGGCGCGGTCGTCAGCGGAACGGCCAGCGCCCCGGTCAGCTCGCCGCCGGCCAGCCGGGGGAGCAGCTCGCCGATCACCGGGTCGGCCGAGTCGGCGCCGAGCAGCGCCGTCGTCGCGAGCACCGCGCTGCCGAGGAACGGCACCGGAGCGACGCTGCGGCCCAGTTCCTCCAGCACGACGGCGGCCTCGCGCGCCGTGGCGCCGTGACCGCCCAGCTCCTCGGGCACCATCAACCCGGCGGCGCCGAGGTCGGCGGCGAGGGTCTTCCACAGCTTCAGGTCGTACGGCTCGGCCGTCTCCACCCGCGCCAGCAGCGCCGCCGGGGCGGCCCGGTCGGTGAGCAGATCGCGCACGGACGAGCGCAGGTCTTCCTCGACCTCCGAGTACAGCAGGTCCGGCGTCGGCAACTCAGTCGAAGTCATCGGGGCAGGTCCTTCCAGGCGACGTCCTTGTCGACCCGCGGCTCGGACGGCAGCCCCAGCACACGCTCGGCGATGATGTTGCGCAGCACCTCCGAGGTGCCGCCCTCGATGGAGTTGCCCTTCGCGCGCAGGTAGCGGTAACCGGGCTCACGGCTGGTGAAGTCGACGACCTCCGAACGGCGGAAGGTCCAGTCGTCGTAGCCCAGGCCCTCCTCGCCGAGCAGCTCGATCTCCAGCCCGGTTAGTTGCTGGTTCAACTCGGAGAACGCCACCTTCATCGCCGAGCCCTCGGGCCCGGGCGCGCCGGCCGTCAGCTGCTGGCGCAGCCGCGATCCCGCCAGCCGCAACGCTTCGGACTCCACCCAGTGCTGCACGAGCCGGTCACGCAGCTCCGGCGTGCGCAGCTCGGGCCGCTCCCGCCAGGTCTTGGCGACCAGGCCGATCAGGCCGCCCTCGCGGGGCACGGCGCTGCCGCCGATGGCCACGCGCTCGTTCATCAGCGTGGTCTGCGCGACCTTCCAGCCCTCGCCGACGGCGCCGATGCGCAGGCTGTCCGGGATCCGGACCTCGGTCAGGAACACCTCGTTGAACTCGGCCTCGCCGGTGATCTGGCGCAGCGGCCGCACCTCGACCCCGGGCGCGGTCATGTCGCACAGGAAGTACGTCATGCCCTGGTGCTTCGGCACGTCCGGGTCGGTGCGGGTGACCAGGATGGCCCACTGCGCGTGGTGCGCGCCCGAGGTCCACACCTTCTGCCCGGTGACGATCCAGTCGTCGCCGTCGCGCACCGCGCGGGTGGCCAGCGCGGCGAGGTCGGAGCCCGCGCCCGGCTCGCTGAACAGCTGGCACCACACCTCCTCGCCGGTCCACAGTGGACGGAGGTAGCGCTGCTTCTGCTCCGGCGTGCCGAACGCGAGGATGGTCGGCGCGGCCATGCCGAGGCCGATCACGTTCCGGCGCGGGTCGTTGTCCGGCGCCCCGGCCGCGGCGAACGCGGCGTCGACCCCGGGCTGCAGCGCGCGCGGGGCGCCCTGCCCGCCGAGGCCTTCGGGGAAGTGCACCCAGGCCAGCCCCGCGTCGAAGCGGGCGCGCAGGAATTCCATCCGGTCGGTGGTGTCGTGCGCGGCGAGGAACCGTTCGACCTGCCCGCGCAGGTCCTCGGCGGTGACGGTCATCGAGCGGTCTCCGTGCGGTACTTCTTCAGCTCGCGACGGGCCAGCGAGCGCTTGTGCACCTCGTCCGGGCCGTCGGCCAGCCGCAGCGTGCGCACGCCAGCCCACAGCTCGGCCAGCGGGAAGTCCTGGCTGACGCCGCCGGCGCCGTGCGCCTGGATCGCCTTGTCCAAGATCCACTCGACCTGGATCGGGGTGGAGATCTTGATCGACTGGATCTCGGTGTGCGCGCCCTGGTTGCCGGCGGTGTCCATCAGCCACGCGGTTTTGAGCACCAGCAGCCGCTGCTGCTCGATGCGCACGCGGGACTCGGCGATCCAGTCCTGCACCACGCCCTGGTCCGCGATGGGCTTGCCGAACGCCTGCCGCGAAAGCGTGCGACGGCACATCAGCTCCAGCGCGCGCTCGGCCATGCCGATGGCGCGCATGCAGTGGTGGATACGGCCCGGGCCGAGGCGGGCCTGCGCGACCGCGAACCCGGCGCCCTCGCTGGCGATCAGGTTCTCCGCCGGCACGCGCACGTCGTCGAACAGCACCTCGGCGTGGCCGCCGTGGTCGCCGTCGGTGTAGCCGAACACGCGCATGCCGCGCTTGATCGTCAGGCCGGGCGTGCCGCGCGGGACCAGGATCATGCTCTGCTGCTGGTGCGGGGCGGCCTCGGGGTCGGTCTTGCCCATCACGATGAAGATCTTGCAGTTCGGGTTCATCGCGCCGGAGATGTACCACTTGCGGCCGTTGATCACGTACTCGTCGCCGTCACGCCGGATGCTGGTGGCGATGTTGCGCGCGTCGGAGGAGGCCACCTCGGGCTCGGTCATCGCGAACGCGGAGCGGATCTCACCGTCCAGCAACGGCTGCAGCCACTGCTTCTTCTGCTGCTCGGTGCCGAACATGTGCAGCACTTCCATGTTGCCGGTGTCCGGCGCGGCGCAGTTCACCGCGGTCGGCGCCAGCCGCGGGCTGCGGCCGGTGATCTCGGCCAGCGGCGCGTACTGCAGGTTGGTCAGCCCCGCCCCCTGCTCGCCGGGCAGGAAGAAGTTCCACAGCCCGCGCTTGCGGGCCTCGGCCTTGAGCTCCTCGACGATCGGCGCGGTGGCCCACGGGTCGTCGCTCGCGGCGAGCTGCTCTTCGAACACGGCTTCGGCGGGGTAGATGTGCGAGTCCATGAACTCGAGGAGCTTCCCCCGAAGCTCCTCGGTGACGGCGTCGTACGCGAACTCCATTACTTCTCCTCTTTGAGCGACTCGTTGCCGTGCGCGATGAGGGGGACGACGCCGGACCCGACGTTCTCGAAGCCCGCCCCGACGGTCTGGCCCTTGCTGTAGCGGAAGTAGATGCCTTCCAAGATCACTGCCAGCTTGAAGAACGCGAAGCTGACGTACCAGTTGAGCGCGGAGACGTCCCGCCCCGAACGCTCGGCGTAGCGGGCCACGACCTCGTCGGTGCTCGGGTAGCCGGGCGCGGAGCTGGCGTTGGACACCATCTGCAGCGACACCTTGTCGCGCTCGGCGTACGCGACCAGCAGAGCGACGTCGGTGAGCGGGTCGCCGAGGGTGGACATCTCCCAGTCCAGCACCGCGGTGATCCGGTCGTCGCCGTCCACCAGCACGTTGTCCAGCCGGTAGTCGCCGTGCACGATCGACGGCGGGCCGGAGACGGGCAGCTTCGCCGCCAGCCGGTCGTGCAGCGTGTCGACGCCGGGCAGGTCGCGGCTGCGCGAGCCGTCGAGCTGCTTCTTCCAGCGCCGCAGCTGCCGCTCCAGGAACCCTTCCGGGCGCCCGAAATCGCCGAGCCCGGCCGCGGCCGGATCGACCGCGTGCAGGTCGACCAGGGTGTCCACCAGCGCGTCCGCGATCGAGCGGGTGCGCGCCGGGCCGAGCTCGGCCAGCTGCTTGTCACTGCGGTACGGCGTGCCCGGCACGAACTCCATCACGTAGAACTGCGCGCCGAGCACGTCGGCGTCCTGGCACAGCACGACGGTGCCCGGCACCGGCACCGCGGTGCCGTGCAGGCCCGAGATCACGCGGAACTCGCGGGCCATGTCGTGCGCGGTCGGCAGCACGTGGCCCAGCGGCGGGCGGCGCACCACCCACCGCCCGGCCCCGTCGGTGACGATGTAGGTGAGGTTCGACCGGCCGCCCTGCACCACCTCGGCGCTCAGCTCGCCGGTGACCAGGCCGGGCCGCTGCTCGTCCAGGTACGCGCGCAGCCGGCCGAGGTCGAGGCCGGGCGGGTCGGTCGGGGTCATCAGGGCTCCTCGGGTTTCGGGTCACGGTACCGACTAGTCGGTATGTCGTACAGCGGCCGGGACCGGCCCCGGCCGCGGCCCGGCTCAGGCGATCAGCCGGGCGACCATCTCGGCGACGCAGGCGGGCTTGGCCTCGCCCTCGATCTCGACGGTCCAGCGCACCACCGCCTGCTTGCCGCCGGGCACGTCGGTGACCTCGGCCAGGTCCGCGCTGCCGCGCACCCGCGAGTCGACCTTCACCGGCTGCGGGAAGCGCACCTTGTTGAGGCCGTAGTTGATGCCCATCTTCAGCCCGTCGACCCGGTAGATCTCCGGGCCGAACATCGGGATGAGCGACAGCGTGAGGAACCCGTGCGCGATGGTGGCGCCGAACGGGCCCTGCGCCGCCTTCTCGGCGTCGAGGTGGATCCACTGGTGGTCGCCGGTGGCGTCGGCGAACAGCTGCACCCGGTCCTGGCCGATCGTGTGCCAGTCGCTCTCGCCGAGGTGCTCGCCGACCGCGCCGGCGAATTCGGAGATGTCGGAGAACACGCGCATGGCCCTCAGTCCTTCGGTCCGCCGGCGACGTAGATGACCTGGCCGGAGATGAAGCCGGCGCCGTCGCTCACCAGGAACGAGGCCAGGTTCGCGATGTCCTCGGGGGTGCCGACGCGCTGCACCGGGATCTGCGCGGCGGCCGCGGCCTTGAACTCCTCGAAGCCCATGCCGATCCGCTCGGCGGTCGCGGCGGTCATGTCCGTGGCGATGAAGCCCGGCGCGATCGCGTTCGCGGTGACGCCGAACTTGCCCAGCTCGATGGCGAGGGTCTTGGTGAAGCCCTGCATGCCCGCCTTGGCCGCGGAGTAGTTGACCTGCCCGCGGTTGCCCAGCGCGGAGGTGCTGGACAGGTTGACGATCCGGCCCCACTTCTCCTGCGTCTGGTACTTCTGCACCGCGCGGGCTATCAGGAACGAGCCCTTGAGGTGCACGCCCAGCACGGAGTCCCAGTCCTGCTCGGTCATCTTGAACAGCAGGTTGTCGCGGGTGATGCCGGCGTTGTTGATCAGCACCGTCGGCGCGCCGAGCTCCTCGGCGACGCGGGTGACGGCGGCGTCCACCTGCTCGGCGTCACTGACGTCGAGCGGCACGCCGACGGCCTTCCCGCCGTCGGCGACGATCGCTTCCGCGCCTTGTTTCACCCCGGCCTCGTCCAGGTCCAGCAGGCCGACGGCGAACCCGTCGGCGGCGAGCCGGCGCGCGACCGCGGCGCCGATGCCACGGCCGGCCCCGGTCACGATGGCCACGCGGGAGGGGGAATCGGTCACGGGGACCTCCTCGTCGTTGAGAAAGAGCGGTTTCCGCTGCTGCCGGGACCGTGCTGACGTTCGCCGGGAGGACAACCCGGTGCCCCGCCCCGCAAGCCGCGGTGGTGGTGCCCGGATCGTAGCCAACCGGCGCCGCCGTCGCCCGGGGCAGCGGCGGTAAGCGTACGCTTATCATGCGAATTACGCGAGGGTCTGAATGAGGGGCCCGCTGCTCCATTCCGGCCACTGGCTAACTGGTCGACAACACTTGACAGGTTAGGTCGACAGGTTCACCCTTGACCCCGGGGAGAGCCGGGAGAAGACCGATGCAGATCGCGAAGATGTGGCGCTATCCGGTGAAATCGATGCTCGGCGAGGAAATCGGGGAGGCCGGCTTCGCGGCGAGCGGTCTTGACGGCGACCGGCGGTTCGCGCTGATCGACGAGGTGACCGGGCTGGTCGCGACAGCCAAACATCCGCGGCTCTGGCGGGACCTGCTCAAGTTTTCGGCGACGGTGGACGGCGGCAGCGCCCGGATCACCTCCCCGTCGGGCTGGACCGTCGACGCCGAGGACCCGGCGGCGGACGGGCTGCTTTCGACCGCGTTGGGGCGGGCGGTCCGGATGTCCGCCGAGCGGCCCGAGGCTGCCACTGTGGAGCGGCCCGAGCCGGAAGACGTGCTCGCACAAGGGGTTGAAGCCGAAGTGGCGGCCGCGACCCTGGAGATCGGGCAGGGCTCGCCGGGGGAGACGTTCGTCGATTACGCGCCGGTGCACCTGATCACCACGGCCACGGTGGGCGCGGTCGGCACGGAATATGTCCGCTACCGCCCGAATCTCCTGATCGAAACCCCGCCCGGTACCCCGCCGTACGTCGAAAACGACTGGGTCGGCGAGGGAATCCGGCTCGGCGGCGAGGTGGTCCTGCGGATCGTCCTGCCGACGCCCCGATGCGCGGTCCCGACGCTGGAGCACGGCGGGCTGCCCCGCGCCCCGCACGCCGTGCGCGCGCTGCTGGCCGGCAACCGGATCGACGTGCCCGGGTTCGGCGTCCAGCCTTGTGCTGGTTGTTACGCGGAAGTCGTCCGTGGCGGCCTTGTCCGGGCCGGCGACGCCGTGGTTGTTACGAATCCCTGACCACCACGCGGCGACCCGCCGCGGGACTCCTCCGGCCGCTTAAGCTCCGGTGGTCGTTCCGAGGAGGTCACCCTGATTACGTTGGCGCTGATCGGGTTGGTGGGCGGCCTGATCACGGGCATTTCCCCTTGTGTGCTCCCGGTCCTGCCGGTCCTGTTCATGACCGGCGGCGCGGGCATCGAGCCGAGCCGGCGGCGGCCGTTCCTCATCGTCGCCGGGCTGGCGCTGAGCTTCACATTCGTCACGCTGCTCGGCACGCTGGTGCTCGCCGCGCTGCACCTGCCGGGGGATGTGCTGCGGTGGGCCGGGCTCGCGGTGCTGGTCGTGCTCGGGGTCGCGATGATGTTCCCGCGCGTGCAGGACCTGCTGGAACGGCCGTTCGTGCGGCTGGGCCGGAAATCCGTGCCGGGGCAGCGGGGCGCGTTTGTGCTCGGGCTCGCGCTCGGCACGGTGTACGTGCCGTGCGCCGGTCCCGTGCTCGCCGCGATCACGGTGGCCGGGGCGACGCGCACCATCGGCGTCTCCACCGTCGCGCTGACCGTCGCTTTCGCTGTCGGCACCGCGATTCCGCTGCTGTTCTTCGCACTCGCCGGGCATCGGGTGGCCGAGCGGGTCAAGGCGTTCCGGGACCGGCAGCGGCGGGTCCGGTTCATCTCCGGCCTGGTGGTGATCGCCCTGGCAGTGGCGCTCACCTTCAACATCACTGACGTGCTGCAGCGCGCCGTCCCCGATTACACCGCCAGCCTCAACCAGGCGCTCGGCGCCGACCGGCTCGGCGGCGGCAGCCTCCAGCAGTGCCAGCCGTCCGCCGAGCTCCAGGACTGCGGCGCCACCCCGCAGACCGCCGGGATCAGCCAGTGGCTCAACACCCCCGGCGGCAAACCCCCTGCGCTGCAAGGGAAAGTCGTGCTCTACGACTTCTGGGCCTACTCCTGCATCAACTGCCAGCGCGCCATCCCGCACGTCGAGGCGTGGTACCAGCGCTACCGCGACGCGGGCCTCGAGATCGTCGGCGTGCACACGCCGGAGTACGCGTTCGAGCACGTCGCGGCCAACGTCGCCGACAGCGTCGCGCGCCAGCACATCTCCTACCCGGTGGCGATCGACAACGACTACGCCACCTGGAACGCGTTCGGCAACCAGTCCTGGCCGGCCGAGTACCTCTCCGATGCCAACGGGCAGGTCCGGCACGTATCCGTCGGCGAGGGCGATTACGACGGCACCGAATCCCTCATCCGCGACCTGCTCACCGCGGCCCGGCCGGCGCAGACCCTCCCGCCGCGCACGGACCTGCCGGACACCACGCCGTCGAATCCCTTGCAGACGCCCGAAATCTACCTGGGCTCCAGCCGTGGCGGCAGCCAAGACGTGACGCAGCACGGGGAGTGGACCGCCACCGACGAGTACCTGGCCGCAGGGAAGGGCGCTTCGCTGACGCTGGACTACGACGCCGCCACGGTGTACCTCGACGTCGGCGGCACGGGCACTGTCACTGCCTCGGCCGGCGGGGTCACCCGCAGCATCAAGGTGTCCGGCACTCCGGACATCCACCCGGTCGTCCAGACGCCGACTCCGAACCAGGGCACCGTGACGCTGACGCTGAGCCCCGGCTTGCAGGCCTACTCGTTCACTTTCGGCTGACCGGCGGCTCTTCCGCCTCGCGCCGGGTCAGCACCAGCGGCCCGTCCTCGGTGATGGCGACGGTGTGCTCGGAGTGGGCGGTGCGCGAGCCGTCGGCCGAGCGGATGGTCCAGCCGTCCTCGTCGTAGATGATCCGGTCGGTGGTGCGGGCGAACCACGGTTCGAGTGCGAGGGTCAGGCCCGGCCGGAGCTTCAGGCCGCGGCCCGGGCGGCCCTTGTTGGACACGTGCAGGTCCTCGTGCATGGTGCGGCCGATGCCGTGCCCGCCGAACTCGGTGTTGACCGGGTAGCCGTACGCCTCGGCCACCGCCCCGATCGCGGCGGAGATATCGCCGAGCCGGTTGCCCGCGCGGGCCGCCTCGATCGCCGCCTCCAGCGCCTCCTCGGTGGCGCGGATGATCCGCTGGTCCTCTTCGGCCGGCGTGCCGACGATGACCGTGCGCGCCGAGTCGGCCGCCCAGCCGTCGATCATCACCGCGAAGTCCGCGGTGAGCACGTCGCCGTCGCGCAGGACGTAGTCGTGGGGCAGGCCGTGCAGGACCGCGTCGTTCACCGACAGGCAGATGACGTTGCGGAACGGGCCCTCGCCGAAGGACGGCGAGTAGTCCCAGTAACAGGACTCCGCGCCACGCCGCTTGATCATGCCGCGCACGTGGTGCTCCAGGTCCATGAGGTTGACGCCCACGTCGGCGATCCGGCCGACCTCGGTGAGCACCTCGGCGACGAACCGCCCGGTCACGTGCATGCGCTCGATCTCCGCAGGCGTCTTGATTTCGATCACGAAAACCTCGCGTACCTCAGGGTGCCGGTGTAGGTATACCCGGCACGTTAGCAGTTGCCGGTATAACTATACCGGCCCGAGTGGGTAGGGTCGCCGTCGATGAAGATATCGAGTGCGCCCCTGGCCGCCGCCGGGCGCGGGGCGGCGAGCGCGTTGTGGCAGGCGGTCGCGGGCGGCAGCAAGCCGGCGGCGGCGCCCGGCAAGGCCCACCGGGCGCTGATCGGGCTGTTCGCCGTCGTGGCCGGGGTGCTGGCGTTTTTCCCGAACGGCCGCGCCGACGTGGGAGTCCTGTTCCTGGCCGTCGCGCTCACCGCGTTCTCCGTGGCGCTCACGCTGGTGCACCCGTTGTGGTCCTGGCGGGTGCTGATCGTCGTGGTGGCGCTGGCGGACCAGTTCTACGGGCACCACGCGCGGTTCGGCTGGCCGTGGGCCGGCGGCCTGGCCCTGGCGGCGATCCCGGTGTTCACCGCGGTCGGCCGGAACCACCGGCCGGGGGTGCTGGCCTGGGTGTGGCTGATCTCGGTCGGGGTCAGCACGCTGCACGCGAACCTGCCCGACGAGCTGTTGCCGATCGCCGTGCTGTTGGCCATCCCGCTGGTGTTCGGCTGGCTGGTCTCGCGGCTGCGCGGCACCCAGCGCGACCTGGCCGAGGAGGCCGCGCGCCGGGCGGTGCTCCAGGAGCGCACCCGGATCGCCCGTGAGCTGCACGACGTGGTCGCCCACCACATGTCGGTGCTGGCTATGCGCGCGGACTCCGCGCGCTACCGGTTCCCCGGGCTGGACGACGGGCTGCGCGAAGAGTTCCAGGCCATCCAGGACACCGCGCGCACCGGGATGACCGAAATGCGCCGGATGCTGGGCCTGCTGCGCGACGGGCAGGCCCAGCCGGAAACCGAGCCGCAGCCCGGCGCCGAGCGGATCGAGGAGCTGGTGGAACGGGTCCGCGCGGCCGGCACCGACGTCCGGTTCGAGCGCGACGGCGAGTACGGCGTCCTGCCCGACGGTGTCGCACTGTCCGCCTACCGGATCGTCCAGGAAGGACTGAGCAACGCGGTCCGGCACGCGCCCGGGGCGCCGGTCGAGGTGTTCGTGCACATCGGACCGGGGGAGCTGCGGCTGACGGTGCAGGACACCGGCGCCGTCACGAGCGCGCCGGAGGAGACCGGCGGCCGCGAGAAGCACGGTCTGCTCGGCATGCGCGAACGGGCGGCGGCGCTCGACGGTACGTTCACCGCGGGACGGCGGGACGGCGGCGGGTTCGCGGTCACCGTGACCGTCCCGCTCGACTAGCGTCCAGTGACGGGTTTGCGACACTGACCGGACTGAACGGACCCAGGGGGAACACGATGGCCGTGACGGTGGTGATCGCCGACGACCAGACCATGGTGCGGCAGAGCTTCCGGGCGGTGCTGGACGCGCAGCCGGACATCGAGGTGGTCGGCGAGGCGGGCACCGGCACCGAGGCCGTCACGGTGTGCCGGCGGCTGCGGCCGGACCTGGTGCTGATGGACATCCGGATGCCGGAGCTGGACGGGCTGGCCGCCACCCGGCAGCTCCTCGGCGGGGACCCCGAATCCGGGCCGCGGGTGCTGATGCTGACCACCTTCGACGCCGACGAGTATGTCTACGGCGCGCTCGGCGCGGGCGCCAGCGGGTTCCTGCTCAAGGACTCCCCGCTGGACGACCTGGTCGCCGCGGTCCGGATGGTCGCCGCGGGCAACGCGCTGTTCGCCCCCGCCGTCACCCGCCGGGTGATCGCGGGCTTCGCCGGGCGGCGGCCGCGGACCCAGGACGCGGCCCGGCTGGCGGACCTGACCGCGCGCGAGCTGGAGGTGCTGCGGCTGATTGCCCAGGGACTGTCCAATCTGGACATCGCCGGGCAGCTGGTGATCGCCGAGCAGACGGCCAAGACCCACGTCAGCCGGGTGCTGGGCAAGCTGGGCCTGCGCGACCGCGCGCAGGCGGTGGTGCTGGCCTACGAGGCGAAGCTCGTGGTGCCGGGCGAGTGATACCCGGGTAGCACGAACCTCGCGTCATGCTACCGCGGAGGCAGCCGAAGATGGCTCTCCGGACCGATGACCGGATGGCCGTTTCTGCCTAGTTTTTCCTTGTGGAACAAGGGAAAAAGGCTTCGATCGGGTTGTTCGCGGTGATCGCCGGGCTGACCGGGATCGCCGGCTACCACTGGCTGCGCGGCCTGCCGCTGGGGGTGGACAGCGCGGTGTACCGTGCCGGGGCGCTGGCGGTCCTGCACGGACAGCCGCTCTACGAGCCGTTGCTCGCGCTGGACCCGAAATCGGCGCTGGAGCTGCCGTTCACCTACCCGCCTGCCGCGGGGCTGCTGTTCCTGCCGCTGGCGGTGCTCCCGGCGCAGCTGGTCTGGCTGCTGTTCGCGGTGGGCACGGTGCTCGCGCTGTGGTCGGTGCTGCGCCGGCTGTCCGGGACCGAGCCGGTGCTGCTGCTCGGCCTGCTGGTGGTGCTGGAACCGGTGTGGCGCACGATCGGGCTGGGCCAGGTCAACGCGTTGCTGATGGTCCTGGTGGTGTGGGACGTGCTGCCGACGCGAGACCGTCGTTACGGCGGGGTGCTGATCGGGCTGGCCGCGGCGGTGAAGCTGACCCCGCTGATCTTCATCCCGCACCTGTTCCTGACCGGCCGCCGTGCCGACGGATTCCGGGCGCTGGGGGCGTTTTCCGGCGCGAGCGCGCTCGGGGCGCTGATCCTGCCCGGCGACTCGGTGCGGTACTGGACCTCGGCCGTGGTGGACAACCGCAACGCCGATTCCGTGGGCTGGGTGCTGAACCAGTCGTTGCACGGGGTGCTCGCGCGGTTCGGCGTGACTTCGATGGCCTGGTACGCCGCGCTGGCCGCGCTGTGCCTGCTGCTCGGCGCGGTGCTGGTGCGCGAGTTCCACCGGCGCGGCGATCCGCGGGCCGCGCTGCTCGTGACGGCGGGCTGCGCGCTGGTGGTGAGCCCGCTTTCCTGGACGCACCACTGGATCTGGGTGGTGGCGCTGGCCGGCTACCTCGCGGGCCGGTGGGCGGCGCTGGCCGGGGTCGCGGCGGTGTTCACCGGCGTCGCGACGGCCTCGGTCCCCGAAGGCGGATCCCGGGAACTGTCCTGGAACCCGATCCAGATGGTCCTGGGCAACGCGTACGTCTTGGCCGCGCTGGCCGCGGGCGCGGTCCTCGCCGTCCGGCTGCTGATCCGGTCGCCCGAGCGTGGCCGGACCGTCCCGGACCAGCTCGCGGCCCGGCCGTGACCGCCGCCGGAGTTCCGGGCCGCGGCTACTGCGTTCGGCTGAAAGCCCGGCGGGTCCGGGTTCGCCCGGTTGCCCCACCGGGCTACTCTCGGTGCGACTGCCGCCACGCACTCAGGAGGGTCCTGGAAATGCCGTCGAACGATGTCGCCGACCCGAACACCCCGGTCGGCGTCGACCAGAACCGGGCCAGCGTCGCGCGCGTCTACGACTACCTGCTGGGCGGCAAGGACAACTACGAGATCGACCGCAAGACCGGCGACGAGATGGCCGCGGCCCTGCCGGACGTCATCGAGGTGGCCCGCGAGAACCGGATGTTCCTGGTCCGCGCGGTGCGGTTCCTGGCCAACCAGACCGGCATCACCCAGTTCCTCGACTGCGGCTCCGGCCTGCCGACCGCGGAGAACGTGCACCAGGTCGCGCAGCGGATCAACCCGCTGACCAGGGTGATCTACGTGGACAACGACCCGCTGGTCACCGCGCACGGCCGCGCTTTGCTGGAGGAGAACGAATTCACCCGCTACGTCGAGGGTGACGTCTTCAACCCGCGCAGCATCCTGGACAACGAGACCACGCGCAGCCACCTGGACTGGAACCGGCCGCTGGCGCTGTCGTTCGTCGCGACCCTGCACCACCACAAGGGTGACCGGCACGCACCGGCCGAGGTCATGCGCGAGTACATCGACGCGCTGCCGTCGGGCTCGTACGTGCTCATCTCGCACCTGCTCGACCCGGAAGAGCCCGCCGACAGCGACGCTGCCCGCCAGCTCTCGGACGCCGTCGCCCGCGGCTCCCTCGGCGGCGCGACCTGGCGCACCCAGGCCGAGATCGCCGAGCTGTTCGGCGACCTGGAACTGGTCCCGCCGGGTATCGTCCCGCTGTACCAGTGGTGGCCGGACGGGCCGCAGCTCAAGCCGATCGGCGTCGCGCACCGCATCATCGCCGGTGGGATCGCCCGCAAGCCCTGATCTTTTCGGGACCGGCGTGCTCCTTTGTGGACGGACGCGCCTGGTTCATGCGAGCCGGCAGGGGACGTCCGTGTCGTCGCCGAGGTGATACGACGCGCAGACGCGGTGGTAGCCGTCGGCGATCACCAGCGCGCCGGTACCGAGGATCGGGTGGCTGCCACCGCGGACCAGCAGGACCGGGGACAGGGCCGTGCCGTGCGCGGCCTTGTGCAAGTCCTTGCGCACGTGCGCGTCGGTCTCGTCGAGCAGGGGCAGGCCGCTGGCCCGCAGGATGTCCTTCGCCTTGCGGTGGACGAGATCGGCGGCGCGCAGGAGCGCGACCAGCTCGGCGGCCGCGGGCTCGGGGATGAGCAGGCTCAGGTAGTCCTGCGCGGCCGGGAAGTCGTGCTCGTCGGGTTCGCTCTTCCAGTTTTCCGGCATCGCTGCCCCTTCCGGCTGATGGACGGACGCGCGCCGGTCAGGTGCGGGCCGGACGGCGGCGAGGCCGCGACGGGGCGCGCCGCGGGAGTTCGGGGGCGGGCAGGCGCAGCAGGCCACCGAGCCGGCCCGGGCCGAGGGTGCGCAGGGCCGCCGCGGCTTCGGGCTCGTGGCGGGCGGCGTTGGCGAGGATCCCGAACAGCAGCGTGGTGACGACCAGTGAGGTGCCGCCGTACGACACCAGCGGGAGCGTGACGCCGGTGACCGGGAGCAGGCCCACGACGTAGCCGATGTTGATCGCCGCCTGGGTGGTCAGCAGCACGGTCAGGGTGCCGGTGACGATGCGGATCCACGGGTCCCGGTTGCGCAGCGCGATCCGCAGCCCGACCACCGCCACCGCGGCGAACAGCGCCAGCACCACGGCGCAGCCGACGAATCCCAGCTCCTCGCCGATCAGCGCGAAGATGAAGTCGTTCTGCACGTTCGGCAGGTAGTTCCACTTCGACTGGCCCTGCCCGAGCCCGAGGCCGAACAGGCCGCCGTCGGCGAGGGCGTACTGCGCCTGGCGGGCCTGGTAGGCGGCGCCGCTGTAGTCCTGGTCGGGGGACAGGAACGACAGCACGCGCGCCAGCCGGTACTGCGCGACCAGCGCCAGGACCAGGATCCCGGCGAGGCCACCGGCCAGCAGGATCGCGAACAGCCGTTTCGGGGCGCCGGCGAACCACAGCAGCGCGAGCACCACCACGGCCAGGGTGATGGTGCCGCTCAGGTTCGGCTGGGCCATCACCAGGGCCACGGTCAGCAGGGCCGCGGGCACGAGCGGGACCAGCAGGTGCCGCCACTGGTGCAGCACGGCGGCCTTGGTGACCAGGATGTGCGCGCCCCACAGGGTCAGCGCGACCTTGGCGATTTCCACCGGCTGCAGGGAAAACGGGCCGAGCACGAACCACCGCTGCGCGCCGTCCGCGCTGGCGCCCAGCGGCGTGAGCACCAGCACCAGGCCCGCGAGCCCGGCCACCATCGCGCTCGATGCCGCCCGCCGCAGCCGCCGCAACGGCAGGCGCAGGCCGATCCAGAAGGTCACCCCGCCGAAGCCGACGAACATCAGCTGCTTCAGGAACTGCGCGTAGACCCCGCCGCCGGTCGCCGGATCGCCGGAGGACACCGACGAGGCCGAAAGCACCATGATCACGCCGAGCAGCACGAGCATCCCGCACAGCGCCATGATCAGGTGGAACGAGGCCAGCGGCCGGGAAAGCCACGCGACCAGCGCCGCGGGGATGGCACGGGGCCCGCTTTCGGCGGCCTTCCCCTTTTCCCGGCGGGCCGGGGCAGGCCGGGCGGGAGATGTGCCGAAAACCACGTCGCGGCCGTGTTCACGGCGAATACCGGCCGGGCGTGGAATGGGCACGGGGCGACGATATACCGATGCTCCTGAGTGGACGCTGAGTGAAAACCGGGTGTGCTGCGGGGCGGGGTAAAAACGGGCAAGGTTGCGGAGTGTGTCATGCTGCCTTGGCGTTCACTCATTAGTGGATGCACTGGTGTGCGTAGCATCACGGCAATCGAAACGGCTTTGCGGAGTCGCGGACCGGGTCTGGGCTCGATCGTCCGTTTTCCCTGTGACCAAAGGATTAGCGGCGGCGGATCCGGGTGATTCACCAGTAATCCGGTGCTATCGTCGGCGGCCGGTCCTCGGGGTGAATTGTTCAAGGGAAGGTAATCCGTGTCGGTCGAAGAGCGGGAAAGAAGGCTGGATACCGCACCCGCCGAGTGGGTTGGGGAAAGCGGTTCAGCGGTCTATTCCGGTGTTGAACCGCCGCCGTCGCGGACCCTGCTGAGCGTGCTGGGCGAATCGGTTTCCCGGTACCCGCAAGCGCCCGCGCTGGACGATGGTGAACAACTGCTGTCCTACGCCGGGCTGGATCGTGAAGTCCGGCGGCGGGCGGCCGTGCTGCGGGACGCCGGGGTCCGGGCGGGCGACCGGGTCGGGGTGCGGGTCCCGTCCGGCACGGCCGAGCTGTACGTCGCCATTCTCGCGGTGCTGGCCGCCGGGGCGGCGTACGTCCCGGTCGACGCCGACGACCCGGACGAGCGGGCCGAGCTGGTCTGGCGCGAAGCGCAGGTGTACGCGGTGATCGGCGCGGGCGGGAAAGTCGTGCTGCGGCACGGGAATCAGCCCGGCGGCACCGGCGCCACGCCGAGCCCGGAGGACGACGCGTGGATCATCTTCACCTCCGGCTCCACCGGCCGGCCGAAGGGCGTCGCGGTGACGCACCGGGCGGCGGCCGCGTTCGTCGACGCCGAGGCCCGGCTGTTCCTGCCGGCCGCCCCGATCGGCCCCGGCGACCGGGTGCTGGCCGGGCTGTCCGTCGCGTTCGACGCCTCCTGCGAGGAAATGTGGCTGGCCTGGCGCAACGGGGCCTGCCTGGTCCCGGCGCCGCGCGCGCTGGTGCGCACCGGGGCGGACCTCGGCCCGTGGCTGCGGCACCGCGGCATCACCGTGGTTTCGACCGTGCCGACGCTGGCCGCGATGTGGCCGGTCGACGACCTCGCCGCCGTCCGGCTGGTGATCCTCGGCGGTGAAGCCTGTCCGCCGGAGGTGGTGCGCCGCTTCGACGACGGCGTGCGCGAGGTCTGGAACACCTACGGGCCCACCGAAGCCACGGTGGTCTCCTGCGCCGCCCGGCTGCGCGCCGGCGAGCCGGTCGGCATCGGGCTCCCGCTCGACGGCTGGCGGCTGGCCGTGGTCGACGCGGCCGGTCTGCCGGTGCGCTGGGGCGAGACCGGCGAGCTGGTGATCGGCGGCGCCGGGCTGGGCCGGTACCTCGACGCGGTCAAGGACACCGAGAAGTTCGTGCCGCTGCCCGCGCTCGGCTGGAACCGCGGCTACCGCAGCGGGGACCTGGTCCGCGCGCTGCCGGACGGGCTGGTGTTCCTCGGCCGCGCCGACGACCAGGTCAAGCTCGGCGGCCGCCGGATCGAGCTGGGCGAGATCGAGGCGGCGCTGCTGGAGCTGCCTTCGGTCGCGGCGGCGGCCGCGGCCGTGCGGCGGACGGCCGGCGGGATCGACGTGCTGGTCGGTTACGTCGTCGGAAATGGCGACTTCGACCAGGCGGAGGCCACGCGTCTGCTGCGCGACCGGCTGCCGGCCGCGCTGGTGCCGCGGCTGGCGGTGCTGGCGGACCTGCCGACGCGGTCCTCGGGCAAGGTGGACCGGGACGCGCTGCCGTGGCCGTTGCCGCGGGCGCGCGAGGCGGCCGTCCGCGCGGACCTCGACCGCGACACCGCGCGGCTGCTCGCCGTCTGGAGCGAGCTGCTCGGCGTCGAGGCCGGTCCGGACGACGACTTCTTCGACCTCGGCGGGACCAGCCTGGCCGCCGCACGGCTGGTTTCCGTGCTGCGCGAGCACCATCCGGGGATCTCGGTGGCCGACGTCTACCGTCATCCCACTCCGGCCCGACTGTCCACAGTGCTCGGTGCCGGACCCGGCGAAACGGCCGCGGCGCCCCGTTCCTTCGAGCGGACGTCCCGGCACTCCGGCTGGATCCAGTGCGCGATCCAGCTGGTCCTGCTCGGTTTCGGCGGCCTGCGGTGGCTGCTGATGATCGCCCTGATCGGCAATCTGCTGCCCCTGTTCGTCGCTGAGTCTTGGCTGCCGACGATGTCGTGGTGGGCGTTGATCCCCGCGTGGCTGGTGCTGTTCAGCCCGGCGGGCCGGATGCTGCTCGCCGCCTTCGGGGCGCGGGCGCTGCGCGGCCGGATCAAGCCGGGGGAGTACCGCCGCGGCGGGCGGACTCACCTGCGGCTCTGGGCAGCGGAACGGTTCGCCGCCTCGTTCGGGCCGGCCGCGATCACCGGCACTCCGCTCGCTGCCCGGTACGCGCGCCTGCTCGGTTGCACGGTGGGCGAAGACACGGACCTGCACTCACCGCCGCCGGTGACCGGGCTGGCCACCTTCGGCGACGGCTGCGCGGTCGAGCCGGAGGCCGACCTGGCCGGGTGGTGGCTCGACGGCGACGTGCTGCACGTCGGCGAGGTCCGCATCGGCGAGCGGGCCCGGGTCGGCGGGCGGAGCACTCTGCTTCCCGGCGCCGTGGTCGGTGCGGACGCGACCCTGCTTCCCGGCAGTTGCCTCGGCGGCGTCGTGCCGGACGGCGCCACCTGGGGTGGCTCGCCCGCGGCCCCACACGAGCGCCCGTCAGACGACCGCTGGCCGGCCGTGCCGCCCTCGCGTTCCCGCGGATGGGCCGCGTTGTACCTGGTCAGCGGCGCGCTGCGGACGCTGCTGCTCGCCGCCGCCGCGGTCCCGCCCGCGGTGCTCGCGGTCCTGGTCCTGCCGTCCGGCACGACCCTGGGCACCGCGATGGTCGACGTGCTGTGGTGGGTGCCGCTGATGGTGCTCGCCGGCCTGCTCGGCCACGCGCTGCTCGTGCTGGCCCTGACCCGCCTCGCCGGCGTCGCGGTCAAGCCGGGGGTGCACCCGGTGCACAGCCGCGCGGGCTGGGCCGCCTGGCTCGTGCACGACCTGATGGACCTGGCCCGGCGGACCCTCTTTCCCTTCTACGCCAGCCTGTTCACCCCGGTCTGGCTGCGCTGCCTCGGCGCGCGCGTCGGCCGTTCGGTCGAGGCGTCGACGGTGCTGGCGCTGCCCGGGATGCTGCGGGTGGCGGATTCGGCGTTCCTCGCCGACGACGTGCTGGCCGCGCCGTACGAGCTGCGCGGCGGCTGGCTCCGGGTCGGGCCGGCCGAGGTCGGCGCCCGCGCGTTCGTCGGGAACTCGGGCATCGTGGGACCCGGCCGGTCCGTCGGCCGGGGCGCGCTGATCGGGGTGCTGTCCGACACCCCGGAGCAGGTCCCGGACGACAGCTCGTGGCTCGGCCGCCCGCCGATGCGGCTGCGGCGCGAGGCCGAAACCCCCGACCCGGCGCGGACTTTCGCCCCGCGTAAGGCTTTGCGGGTCGCCCGGGCCGCGGTCGAGCTGTGCCGGATCGTCCCGCTGATCGTGGCCGGGCTGCTGGGCACCGCGACCTTCGTGGCGTTCGACTACCTCTACGAAAGCGCCGGCTTCTGGCTCGCCGCCGCGGCCGGCGGGTTCCTGCTCACCGTGTCGGGCCTCTGCGCCGGCCTGCTCACCACCGGCGCGAAATGGTTGCTGGTCGGGCGTTTCCGCGCCGGGCGGCATCCACTGTGGAGTTCCTTCGTGTGGCGCAACGAGCTGTTCGACGTGTTCGTCGAGACGCTCGCGGTGCCGTCGCTGGTCCAGCCGTTCGCCGGCACGCCGGTGCTGAACTGGTGGCTGCGCAGCCTGGGCGCCCGGATCGGCCGCGGGGCCTGGTGCGAGAGCCACTGGCTGCCCGAGCCCGACCTGGTCACCATCGGCGCGGGGGTGAGCGTGAACCGCGGCTGCGTGCTCCAGACCCACCTGTTCCACGACCGCGTCATGCGCCTGGAGCCGGTCACCCTGGACCGCGACGCGACCCTCGGCCCGCGCACGATCGTGCTGCCGGGCAGCCACGTCGGCCCCGCGGCCACGATCGGCGCCGGCTCGCTGGTGATGGCCGCGGAAGCCGTGCCCGGGCACAGCCGGTGGCAGGGCTCACCGATCGCCGCGGCGAGGTAGGGCTGGGCTCCGGGCTACCGGGCGGGCGCGGCGACGGCGGCGGCCCGTGAGGCGTGGATGACCAGGTGCTCGTGCGCCCGGGTGATCTGCAGCGGGCGCCAGGTCGCGCGGGTCGTGGCGACCAGCCGTAGATCGGTGTGCGCGGAGCGGTGCCCGTCCAGCAGGACCGTGAGCCCGGCGCAGTTCAGGAACCGGACCGCGGCCAGGTCCACCACGAGCCGCCGGGGCCGGCGGGCCAGGGCCGAATCGAGCGCGGCCCGCACGGCAGGCGCGGTGTGCAGATCGACGTCGCCGTCCAGGACGAGGACCAGCGTCCGGCCGTGCCACTCGGTGGTGATTGTCAGGGTCGGCGGTCCGGCCCGGCCCCGGGCCGCGGGAATGGCCACCGCCGCGGCGGGCGGCGGGGGGCGGCGTAAACGACGGGGATCGAGGGTGCCGAGCTTCACGGTCGGGCTCCTGCTCTGCCGGCCGCGGACCGGGCCGCCAGCACACGCGGCCCGGGACCGGAGGCGGCCTCGGAATGACGGTCGATCGTCGCGAGGGCAAGGGCTGGGCGCTCCGGCGCTGTCGGCCCGAAGTCTACGGGGACGGCGGCCCGCACGACCCGCTCTCGGGCAGGGTCGCACCCGATGGCGGACGTGGCGGCCCCGCGCCGGACCGGATGGTCTGGTTAAGCTGGCGCCATGGGCGATGGGGTTGAGACGGTGACGGCGGCGCGCTGGGCCGAAGTGGTCAGCTATGTGCGGCTCCGCTACGAGGTCCTGGAGGAGGTCGACGGCTGGGTGCGCTTCCGGCTCGGCACCAAGGACGGCCGTAGCCAGCAGGTCACCGTGCACCTGGTGCCGGACCTCGACGGGACCGCGTGGGCCGAGATCTCCTCGCCGGTCGGCTGGGCCGACCGCATCGACCTGCGCCGGCTGCTGGAGCTGGTGGGCTCGTCGAACGTCGGCGGGGCCGCCGTGGTGGACGGGATCGCGCTGGTCAAGCACACCGTGCCGCTCGGCGCGCTGGACCTGGAGTTGGAGTTCGAACGGCCGCTGCTGGCGGTCGTGGCCCGCGCGGACGAGCTGGAGCAGCAGCTCGCGCAGGCCGACGCGTTCTGAGCGCCGTTCAGGAGAGTTGACGCGCGGGGGCGGCCAGCGCCGCCAGCGCGACGAGTTCGGTGAGCGCCATCCCGCGTTCGACCAGGCCGAGCGGGATGATCTCCCACCAGCGCCCGTCGGTGAAGGCGGCGACGGCGATGGCGCCGAGGATGATCGCGAACCAGCCGAGCGAGAGCGCGGCGAGCAGTCGCGCGGCGAAGCGCCGCTGGGGTGAGTGCGGGAACGCCGTGCGCGCGGCGAGCAGGACGGCCAGCGGCAGGCAGACGAACGCGAGCACGCTGGCCGCGCGGTGGAGCGTGCCGCCCGCGCCGGAGTCGGCGCCCGCGGCCCAGTCGGTCTTCGGGAACGCGACGATCACCAGCAGCCCGATCGTCCACAGCCCGCCGAAGATCGCGGAGACGACCGGCAGCCGCCGTTGCAGGCGCAGGACCGCGAGGCTGACGGCGGAGCCCAGGGCCACGAGCACCACGGCGAGGTCGAAGACCCATTTGTTGTCGCTGAGCCCGTATTCGCTGATCGTGCGGCGGGTGACGCTGATCTGGTCGGTCGGCGGCACGAGCCCGAGCACGAGGACGCCCACCGCGCCGAGGGCCAGTGCGGCGATGCCGGCGATCGCGAGCCGGGCGGGACGGCGGTCCTGGGCGAGGGCGGTCATCCTTCGAGATTAACCAAGCCGGGTTCGGGTCCGTGTGAGCAGAAGATCCGCTCGGGCCCCGTGGCTCCGGCCCCGTCGCTGGGCCGCCCTGGCCCGTTCCGCGGCCGGTGCCGGTTAGGCCGCCCGTCCGCTGCCGACCACCTGGCCGCGGACCGCGCGCAGGGCGTGATGGTCCACAGTGGACGGGTCGGCCGCCAGCCAGCCGCCGATCTCGTGCAGGAACTGCTCCGGCGTCATCGGCGGGCCGGGCTCGCCGTCGGGGTCGGCGGTGGTGACCTCGCCCTCGCGGCTGGGGTACACGATCATCGCGCCGCGCAGGGCCACGCCGGGCAGCAGCTCGCGGTAGGCGTCGAGGCTCTCGGCCAGCCGGCTGCCGCCGCCGCGGAAGGCGCGGCCGTTACGCAGCAGGCGGCCGTCTTCGGCGGTCTCGTAATGGCCGGGCAGCCAGAGTTTCGACTCGACGAGCACCAGGCGCTTGCCGCACAGCACGGCGTGGTCGACGTCGGCGAACACCGAGCCCGGCCAGGACAGGCCGTGGAAGATGCGGGCGCCGGGCAGGCGGGTGAGGTAGCGCTCGAGCAGGTCGGCGGTGAGCCGCTCGGCCAGCTCGTCGGCCTCCACACCCGGGTGGCCGAACACGGGGGTGCCGCCGAACTCCTCGGCGAATTCGGTGCGGGCCTTGCGCGCCGCGAGGTAGCCGCGCGCGAGGCGTTGCACGAGCAGTGCGGTGCCCGCGGTGAGCAGCAGCCAGACGATCAGCACCGGCGGCGTGAAGTCCACCCCGGCGAGCAGCGGCAACAGCACGAGCACCATGCCGGCGACCGCCGCGACCACCGGCGTGTGCCCCGGCCCGCGGCGCCGGCCGTGCCGCATGCGCGTGTCCTCACCGGCGAAGACCCACCAGTCGAGGTCCTCGGGCGCCAGGTCCAGCGGCTCCGGCACGAAGCCGGGCTCCTCGCTGAACCGCCGCCGCTTCGGCCGCGCCGCCGGGCGCGTGTGCACGGCGGGGATTCCCGCGTCGTACCCGGTGCGACGCCGGGGGTCACTCAGCGTGTCGTAGGCCTCGCGGAGCAGCTGGAACGTGCCGACGGTGCCCCCGGCGTCGGGGTGCAGCGTCTTGGCGAGCCGCCGGTAGGCCGCCTTGACCTCCGCGGGCGAGGCCGTCTTCCCCACGCCCAGCACCGCGTAGTAGTCGACTTCGGGCACGACGCGTTCCACCTCCGGATGGCTGGCGCGGCAACACTATGGGGTCCCCGATCGGCGCCGCCAACCGCCTCCGCGGCGCGCCGGGGTGAATCGGTTCCGTGGTGCTGCCGTTGGGGAGCCGTCCCGGGGAACGCGCCGGTACGCCGAGTGCGTAGTGACCACAGTGGACAGTGACGGATGGGTCCGTTCCAGTGTATCGGTTCGGGGCTGGTCGTGACTGTCGGTGGTTGTCGGTCGCTCGATCGGGTTCCGCTCGGCCTTCCGGGCCGCGGGGGACGGGATCGGCCCCGCAGACTCGGGGCCGTGCGGAAACTGAAGGCCGCCCGTCGTCCGGAGATCGTCGGGGCGGCGGTGGAGCTGGCGGGGGAGCGGGGTGCGGCCGCGGTGTCGATGCGCGCGGTCGCGGCCCGGCTCGGCCTCACGCCGATGGCGCTGTACGGCTATTTCCGCAGCAAGGACGACCTGCTGGACGCCGTCGCCGGCCACCTGCTGGGCCTCCTGCCCGAGCCGGCCGCGGACCTCCCGCCGCTGGAACGGCTGCGCCGGCTGGCCGGGGGATTGCGCGGCGTGGCCCGGGCGCATCCGGCGCTGGCGGGCCTGCTGTTCACGGCGGGTGCGTCCGCGGCCGACGAGGCTCTGGTGGTCACCGACCGCTGGTACACGGCCCTGCTCGACGCGGGCGTACCGCCTGCGGACGTGCCCCGCTTGGAGCGGCTGCTGACCACTTTTGTGGCGGGCTTTGTGCTTTCGGAGGCCGAAGGCCGCTTCGCGGCGGCCCGCCGTGCCGCACGGTCCCGCCGAGCCCGCTTCGCCCCGTCCGACCTGCCCGGCCACCACCGCCTCGGCCCCCGCCTCGACCCCGACGTCACCTGGGACACCGAATTCGAGGATGACTTGGCTGCCCTGCTGGGTCTCGTTGAGGCGCGCGCTTTGCGGGGCTCGTGAGTGTTGGTGACGGTTCTAACCGGCATGGCCACTCACGAGTCCCTCGGGCTGGAGTCGGTGAAGGCCTCGTTCGCGGGCCTGGCCGGTCTGGCGCCCTGCTGGGTCCCGTTGAGGCAGCTGCTGTGCGGGACTCGTGAGTGTTCATGCCGGGTAACTAGTCAGGTCCCCGTTCATGTGGTGATCGTCGCTCTGCGATGATCACCACGTGAGCGGGGATGGGCGTCCGTCGTATGACGAGCTTGCTGCTCTGGTGGTGTCTCAGGCCGCGACGATTGCGATGTTGCGTGATGAGGTCGAGCGGCTCACGCTGCGGGTCGCGGAGCTGGAACGGCAGCTGAAGACCAACTCGCGGAACTCGTCGAAGCCCCCGTCGCAGGACGTCTACGCGAAACCGGCGCCGAAGTCGCTGCGCGGCAAAACAGGTCGTGGGCAAGGGAAGCAACCCGGTTCGGCGGGTGCGAGCCTGAAGCTGGTCGAGGACCCCGGCGCCGTCGTCGATCACATCCCGTCGGCGTGTTCGGGCTGCGGAGCCGGTTTGCGGAACCGGCCCAGCGTGGACGTGGTCCGCCGCCAGGTGCACGACCTGCCCGAGATCGTCCCGGTGGTGACCGAGCACCGGCTGCACCGGCGGCGCTGCCGGTGCGGGGTCCTCACCACCGCGGCCGCTCCGGCCGAGGCGACCGCCCCCGCGTGCTACGGGCCGAACATCACCGCGTTGGCGGCTTATCTGCTGACGTATCAGCACATTCCGATCGCCCGCGCCGCGGAACTGCTCGCCGAGGCGATGAGCATGGCAGTGTCCACCGGCTGGGTCTCCTCCGTGCTGAGCCGGGTCGCACCGCAGCTGGAGCCATTCGTCGACGCGACCCAGGACGCGCTGCGCCGAACGCCGGTGGCGCATTTCGACGAAACCGCGCTACGCGCGGGAGGCGCCCGGTTCTGGTTGCATTCGGCCTCCACCGACCGGCTCACGACCTACCTGCTGCACCCCAAACGCGGCCGCGGCGCCATCGACGCCTTCGACATCCTGCCCCGCTTCACCGGCATCGCCGTGCACGACGGCTGGCACCCCTACCGCACCTACGACGTCACCCACGCGCTCTGCAACGCCCACCACCAGCGCGAACTGGTCGCGGCCGCCGACGCCCACCCCGAGCAGGACTGGCCCGCGCAGCTGCGCGGCGTGCTCGACGAACTCAACACCGCCGCCCACACCGCCCGCGAGCTCGGCCTCGACGAACTGCCCGGCGAAGTCCTCGACCCGATGACCAGCCGCTTCGACACCCACCTCGCCACCGGACTGCAGCTGCACACCCGCAACCACACCGGACACCCCCAAGGCGGCAGACCCGCCCAAACCAAAACCCGAGCCCTGCTCGAACGACTGCACCGACATCGCGACGACGTCCTGCGATTCGCGTTCGACCTGACCGTTCCCTTCACCAACAACCAGGCCGAACGCGACATCCGCATGACCAAAACCCAACTCAAACTCGCCGGCTGGCGCACCACCCCCGGCGCCACCACCTGGCTCACCGTCCGCTCCTACATCTCCACCCTCCGCAAAAACGGCATCCACGTCCTCACCGCACTCCGCGACGCCATCACCGGAAACCCCTGGCTACCAACACACCCAGCAACCACCTGACTAGTGTCTCGTGATTCTGTTGGCTTTACTTAGTGTTGTTGTCGACGAGTTTCTTGATGTTGGCTTGGACGAGGCGGACTTTGGCGAGGATGTCCTCGGTGGTGGCGGTCCAGGTGAACGGTGTGGCGTCGGTGTTCCAGTGGATGATGTAGTCGCGGATCTGCTTGATCAGGACTTTGACGCTGGTGAAGGTGCCGCGGCGGATGGACTGGCGGGTGGCGATGCTGAACCAGGTTTCGATCTGGTTGAGCCAGGAGGAACCTTTGGGGGTGAAGTGGAAGCGCACGTGCGGGTTTTTCTCCAGCCACGCCATGACGTCGGGCGTGGTGTGGGTGGACAGGTTGTCCAGGACGACGTGGATCTCGGTGCCCGCGTGAGGTTTCACCGCCTTCTTGAGGAAGGCGAGGAAGTCGGCACCGTTGCGGGTGGGGGTGCACTCGCCGAACACCTCTCCGGTGCTCACGTTGAGTGCGGCGAACAGGTTCGTGGTGCCGTGCCGGACGTAGTCGTGGGTGCGTTTCTCGCTCGCGTCGAACTCGATCGGCAGCAGCGGCTGAGTGCGGTCCAAGGCCTGGATCTGGGTCTTCTCGTCGATCGAGAGCACCACGGCCCCGCCCGGCGGGTCGAGATACAGCCCGACGATGTCAGCGACCTTCTCGGCGAAGGCCGGGTCCTTGCTGATCTTGAACGTGCCCTGACGATGCGGCTTCAACCCGTTCTCGCGCCACAGCTTCGCCACGTAATGATGCGACACCGACACCCCCTCAGTGCGCGTGATGAACACGGCCATCTCCCGGCTCGACCAGTGCGACAACCCCAACTCACCAGGCGGACTGGTGCGCGTGGCCGCCAGGATCCGGGCCCGGATCGACGCTGGAACCTGCTCCCGGCCAGCCCCACGCGGCCGCTCCAGCAACCCCGCGATCCCTTCGGTGCCATAGCGGGACAACCAGAAATTCACCGTCGGCCGCGACACCCCCGCCAACGCCGCGATCTCCTGCTTCTGCCGCCCCTCCGCCCACCACAACACGATCCGCGCCCGCGTCGCCACCGACGCCGGCACGTCCGAACTGTTCACCAGCGCCCGCAACTCAGCACGCTCGTCCACCGTCAACTCCATCCGACAAGTAGACCACACGTAAACTAAACAGCATCACACGACACTAGTTACCATGCCGGTTAGAACCGTCATGAACACTCACGAGTCATCGGAGTGGTTCCGCCCGGGTGTCTCTAACCCTCCCCCAGCGCCAGCGCGACGGCGCCGAGCAGGGAGGCGTCCTGGTCGAACCGCGCCGGGACCAGTTCGGGCGGGAACGGAACCGCCGCGGCCAGGCGGTCGCGCAGGGCGGGCAGCAGCACATCGGCCGAGCGGACCAGGCCGCCGCCCACCGAGACGCGTTGCGGGTCGAACGCGATGGCCAGGTTGGCCACGTGCATGGACAGCTCGTCGAGGGCCGCCGTGACCAGTTCCTTGGCCTGGGTGTTCTCCCGGGCCAAGGCGAACAGCTCGCCGGCGGTGACCGGGCGGCCGAGCAGCGCGCTCGCCCGGCTGCCCAGCCCGCGCCCGCCCACGGCCTCCTCCAGCGGCGCCGCACCGCTGGCGAAACCGTCGGTGTCCGGCGGGGCGAGCAGGTTGTAGCCGATCTCGCCCGCGGCCCCGTTGGCGCCGGTCAGCAGGCGGCCGCCGACCAGCACCGCCGCCGCGATGCCGGTGCCCAGCGAGAGGAACACCGCCGGGTCGGCCCCGGCGAGCGTGCCCCACTTCCACTCCGCCAGCGCCGCCGCCTTCGCGTCCGTGCCGACCGCGATCGGCAGGTCCGGGAATTCGGCGGCCACCAGCTCCTTCAGGTGCAGCCGCTCCCACCCCGGCACGTTCGGCGCGAGGAGGATGCGGTCCGGCAGCACGATCCCGGGGCTGACCACGCCCACCGAGCCCAGGTGCGCGCGCTCGTCGGCGACCAGGGACCTGGCCCCGGCGAGCGCGCGCGTCACCACCTGCTCGGCCCCCGCCGCCGCGTCGGTGTCCAGCCGGCGCGTGGCCAGCAGGGTGCCGTCACGGCGGGCGAGGCCCAGCGCCACCTTCGTGCCGCCGAAATCGATGCCCAGGACCAGTTCTTCGGACGTCACTCGCGGGTCCCCTCGACCTTCGGCGGAATGGCCGCGTGCGGCCCGCGATGCCCACCGGCCGGCACCACGACGCTGCCGGTGTTGAACCCGGCCACGCTGATCACGGCCGGCGCGCCGTGCAGGTCCGCCGCCTTGTAGCTGACGGTCAGCGTCTGCGACTGCCCGGGCCACAACGTGATGTCGTTGTCGTCCCAGGTCGCCGCGGCCAGCTGGTTGTCACCGGCCGCCGCGTGCCCGTCCGGCGTGCCCCGGCGGACGTCGGCCCGCAGGAAGAACCCGACGGCCGGGGTCTTCGACGTGTTGGTCACCGTCACCGTGGTCGCGGTGTCGGCGCCGTCCGGACCGGGCGCGGCCTTCGTCGAGGCCGTCACGCCGACCTGCGACTTCGGCAGGTCCCGCAGCGCCGTCAGGTCGCCGTACTGGCTCAGCGTCGCCTGCGGCTGGCCCAGGGTCTTGCCCCAGTCGACGACGTCCTTCTGCGTGGACATCCAGTAGACGTTGCGGTCGACCACCTTGCCGCCCTGGCTGACCTGCAGCTCGACGAAGTACACCTGCGCCTTGGCCGGCGCCTTCGTCTCGGCCGGCACCTTCGGCTTCAGCACGCCGGTCACCACGCCCTGGCTGCCGAGCGAGAGGTTCTTCGCGGTCTGGTCGTCGAGCACCTTGCCCGCGGTGTCGTAGACCTTCGCCTGCACCGAAAGCCCGGACTCCCCGGTGGCGCCGAGGTTGTCGACGGTCACCTGCCCGGTGTCGTAGCCGTAGATCGCGTGCAACGGCTTGTTGGCCTTCTTCGCGCCGAAGAACGCGCCCGGCTGGTCGCCGTCGTCGTTGTACAGCGACCAGAGCAGCGTCGGCCAGCCCTTGTTCAGCTGCCAGTAGACGACGCCGGTGGACGGGTTGTTCTTGTCCGTGGAGTGCGCCAGGAAGGACTCGAACTGCGAGCGGGTGTTCTCGTAGTTCGCCAGCTGCGCGGACTCCACATAGGACTCGAGCGAGTCCCAGGCGCCGTACCGGTGGGTGATGGAGTTGTCCAATGTGTACAGCGTGCCGAAGGCGTAACCGCCGTGGTCGGGCTCGAAATTGGCGTGGTACTGGTTGTACGCCGGGTCCTGCCACAGCTTCGCCTGCTCGGCCGGGGAGAGGAACCGCTTGATCGAGTCCAGCGTCGGCACGGTGTGCCCGGCGCTCTGCTCACTGGCGAAGCCCCACGAGCCGCCCGCGTTGGTGCGGCTCGAATCGGTCTTGTCGAAGTGCGAGGTGTCGTACCAGTAGGACGGCGGGACCCAGTCGTACGGCCCCTCCTTCTCCCCCGAGCTGCCCAGCGTCGGCGTGCTCTTGTACTCCGCCGAGGCGATGATCGGGACCTGGAAGTCCGCGTCCTTGAAGGCGTTCAGGCTCTCGGTCTCCTGGCGCGCGACCGGCGCGTTGTCGCTCCAGCCGTAGACGATGACGCTCGGGTGGCTGCGCTCGCGCTGGCCGATCGAGTAGGCCGAGTCGTGCATGATCGTGTAGTCGCGCTCGGTCAGCTTCGAGACGTCCTCGGGCTGCCAGGCGTCACAGCACAGGAAGCCGCCGAGTACCAGCAGCCCGGCGCGGTCGGCCTGGTCGTAGAAGTCCTGCGGCATGTCGTGACCCTCGAGCCGGACGCCGGACAGGCCCATGTTCTTGATCAGCGCGAGCTGGTGCGCGGTGTCGGCCTTGTCGTAGTGCAGGAACAGGTCCGGCGCGAAGCCGCCGCCGCGGAACACGAAGTCCTTGCCGTTGACGGCGAACTTGCGCGCGCCGTCGGGCAGCGGGGTGGACTTGCCGATCAGCTTCGAGGTCACCGTGCGGATGCCGAAAGTGTCCGAAGAGGACGTGGACAGCACGCCGCCCTGGGAAACCGCCGTGCCCAGGGTGTACAGCGGCTGTGCGCCCATCGAGTACGGCCACCACGCCTGCGGCTTACCGATCTTCAGCTGCGGGAACTTCGCCGGCGTGAACGTCACGGTCTGCTTGCCGTGCGCGGGAACCGTGACCGGCTGCTCGGCCACGACCGGGGCACTGGCACCCCCAGGCGGGGTGACGGTGGCCGCGACATCACCGGTCTGCGCGGTCGCCGCGTTGTTCGTGACGTCCACCTTCACCGTGAGCGAGGACGTGGACAGGTCGGCCGCGTTGTCTTGCACCACGTGGGCGTTGTCGCCGGTGAGCGCGCCGGACAGCTGCAGCGTCGGCGGGTACTGGAGGCCGGTGTTGTTGTCCGGTGGGATCTGGCTCCAGTCGGCGTTGTCGAGGGTGTACATCTTGGTCGGGTCGTTCGGGTAGACCTTGATCGCCAGGCTGTTCTTGCCCGGCTTCAGCAGCTTCGAGACGTCGAAAGTGTGCCCGGCGAACGCGCCGCTCACCACGTCCTTGCCCGCCACCAGCGTGCCGTTGACCCAGACGTCGCCCTCGCCGACGATGCCCGGGATGGTCAGCTTGCCGGACTGGCCCGCGGTGAACGACGGGTCGAAGTCCGTGCGGAACCACCACGGGTCGGAGAACGGCTTGGTCACCACCGGGCCGAGCTTGTCCACGTAGCCGAAGCACTTGCGCAGGTTGTCGGAGTAGAAGACGTTGGGGCACTTGCCGTTCTGCACCAGCGCGTTGATCTCGGTGCCGGGCGCGCCGGCGTCGTCCGGCTTCACCGGCAGCCAGCCCGCGGTGGAATAGCCGGGAGCGGACACCTTGGCGCCGCCGTCCTTGACGCTCGCGGTGGTGAGCACCTGCCAGCCGGCCAGCCCGATCGTGGACAGCCCGTGCGGCCGCGCGGCGGCGGCCTGCGGCTGCGGCGTGACCTGGGCCGAGGCCGGCGTGGTCGCGCTCAGCACCCCGGGCACCAGGATCAGCGCGGCGGCCGCGGCGATCCTGGCCATGGGCGGTTTCCTCATGCCTGAGCCCCTTCGGTGGTCGTGGTGCCCGCCGAGGCGAACGCATCGCGGATTTCCTTCGGCCCGAACGGCCAGGTCTTCTCGGCCGCCGCGTAGATCAGGAAGGCGACGACGCCGAGCAGGATCCAGGCCACGGACAGGATGATCGAGAGCCAGGTGCTCGAGACGTAGATGTACACCCAGCCGGCCAGCGCGATGATCGTCGGGACCGGGTAGAGCCACTGCCGGTACGGCCGGTTGAGCCGCGGCTGGCGGTGGCGCAGCACCACGATGGCGGCGACCTGCGCGATCGACTGGATGATCACGAGCACCGTGACGGCGGCGTTGATGACGTCGGTCAGGGTGAACAGCGAGCCGACCGCGGTGATCACGCCCATGGTGAGCACGCCCGCCGTGGGCAGGTTGAGCCGCGGGTGCAGCTTGGCGAAAACGGGCAGGAAAACCTTGTCACGCGCGGCTTCGAACGGCACGCGCGAGCCGCCGAGCAGGCCGGCGAACACCGAGCCGATGGCGGCGATGACGATCAGGACGGTGATCACCTTCGCGGTGACCGAGCCCCACGCCTGCTCCAGCACGCTGGAGGCGACCGACGTCGCGCTCTTCAGCTCGTCCAACGGGATCGAGCCGAGCACGCCCACCTGGAGCAGGAAGTAGAGCGACATGATGCCGAGGATGGAGTAGATGATCGAGCGGGGCAGTGTCCGGCCGGGGTTGCGCACCTCGCCGCCGAGGTAGGCCGAGGTGTTGTAGCCGAGGTAGTCGTAGATCGCGATGACCAGGCCGGCGCCGAGGCCGCCCCAGAACGCGCCGCCCGAGCCGAACGCGCCGGGTGTGAAGGCGAACGCCTGCGCGCCGCTGAAGTGCGAGAAGGCCGCGATGATCACGGCCAGCACGGCGAACAGCATGATCACGAACAGCCCGGTGGTGAGCTTGCTGATCTGCCCGATGCGGCGGAACAGCGCGAGCACGATCACCACGACGATGGCGATGCCGATGATCTTGCCGAGCGGGGTGGTGCCGCCGTCGCCGGTCACGCCGGGGATCAGGTAGCCGAGGTACTGGACCAGGCCGATGATGCCGGTGGACATGATCAGCGGGATGAACAGCACGGCGCTCCACGCGAACAGGAACGGCATCAGCCGCCCGGTGCGGTACTGGAACGCCTCACGGAGGTAGACGTACGTGCCGCCGGCGCCGGGCAGCGCGGCGCCGAGCTCGGCCCAGACGAGGCCGTCGGCGAGGGCGATGATCGCGCCGATGATCCAGCCGAACATCGCCTGCGGGCCGCCCATGGTCGCGACCATCGCGGGGATGGTGACGAACGGGCCGATCCCGCACATCTGCGTCATGTTGATCGCCGTCGCCTGCAGCGGCCCGATCTTGCGTTCGAGGCCGGTGGGCGAAAGGTCCGCCGCCCCCGGGCCCCCCGAACGGGTGGGTGAGCTCACGTCGTGCCTCCATCCGATAGTTAGTAAAGCTTCTTAACATAAGATGTACGGGGCGGGAAGGGATCCGTTTGTAAAGTTGTGGAAAGTTGTGGAAACACGAGCAGAACGAGGACGGGGCAAGCGTGGTTGCGGACGGGGCGCGCGGGGACGAGCCGCAGGTGGCGGAGGTGGCACGGGAACCAGTGTCACGCCTGGGCACGGATACGGCGGGCTGTGGCGGCGCGGGCGGTGGGGCGCAAGGAGGACGTATGGCGCGCGAGCTGCGAGCGATCACCGCGGCCGAGCCGGGACGGCCGATCGGGCCGGCCCCGCAAGTCGGGACGCCCGCGAGTATGCGGGCGTTGAACCAGCGTCTGGTGCTGCAACGGTTGCGCGATCACGGCGAGGCGACCCGTCCGCAGATCGCCGGGGACACCGGGTTGTCGAAGCCGACTGTCGGGCAGGCGTTGCTCGATCTGGAGCAGTACGGGCTCGTCCGGGCGGCCGGGCACAGCCTGTCCGGGCCGGGGCGCGCGGCCGTGGTGTACCGGGCCGCGCCGGAGGCCGGGCACGTGGCCGGGGTGGACATCGGGCGGCGGTCGATCCGGGTGGCCATCGCGGATCTGGACGGCAGCATCGTCGCGCGGCTGGACGAGCCGAACCGCTGCCGTTCGGCCGGCGCGCTGGTGCGGACGGTCAGCGAGGCCGTCTCGCGGGCGGTGGCTTCGGCCGGGTTGGCGCCGAGGGACGTCGTCGCGACGGTCGTCGGCACGCCGGGCATCCCGGACGCGCGCACCGGCACCGTGCACCGCGCGCCGAACCTGCCCGGCTGGGAGCGCAAGGGCCTGCTGCACGAGCTGGCCGACGAGCTGGGCGCGCACGGCTCGGAACTGGTGGTGGAGAACGACGCGAACCTGTGCGCGGTCGGCGAGCACGCGCTCGGCGCGGCGCTGGGGGTCGACGTGCTGGTGTGCCTGACCGTCGGCACCGGCATCGGAATGGGCGTGCTGGTGGACGGAAAGTTGTTCCGCGGTGCCCACGGCGCGGCCGGCGAGATCGCGGACCTGCCGGCGGGCTCCGGCGGCGCCCGTGCCAAACGCCCGGGCCCGATGGAGGACGCCGCGGCGGCGCACGCCGTGGTCGCGCACGCCCGAGAGCTGGGAGTCACCAAGGCCCGCACGGCAAAGGACGTCTTCCGCCTCGCCCGCGAAGGCGATCCGTTGGCCCTGCAGGTGGTCGAGGCGGAGGCCGTGCACCTGGCACACGTGGTGGCCGCGGTGACCGCCGTGCTCGACCCGGGCCTGATCGTCCTGGGCGGCGGCATCGGCGGCAACGCGGACCTCCTCGCCGCCCCGATGCGCCGCACCCTGGCCGCGACAACGCCATTCACCGCGGAGATCATCGCCGGCCAACTGGGCTCGGAAGCCGTCCTGGCCGGCGCGATCACCACCGCCCTCAGCACAGCCCGCGACCTGGTCTTCGACCGCCGCGAACCACGCCGCGCCTGAACCCCCGCGACTCACCAGACCCGACGGCGCCCGACGCGCCCCCACCGACTCCACCAACGGACTCGTGAGTGCCGGTGCCGGTTAGAACCGTTCTGGTAACTAGTCAGGTGGTTGCTGGGTGTGTTGGTAGCCAGGGGTTTCCGGTGATGGCGTCGCGGAGTGCGGTGAGGACGTGGATGCCGTTTTTGCGGAGGGTGGAGATGTAGGAGCGGACGGTGAGCCAGGTGGTGGCGCCGGGGGTGGTGCGCCAGCCGGCGAGTTTGAGTTGGGTTTTGGTCATGCGGATGTCGCGTTCGGCCTGGTTGTTGGTGAAGGGAACGGTCAGGTCGAACGCGAATCGCAGGACGTCGTCGCGATGTCGGTGCAGTCGTTCGAGCAGGGCTCGGGTTTTGGTTTGGGCGGGTCTGCCGCCTTGGGGGTGTCCGGTGTGGTTGCGGGTGTGCAGCTGCAGTCCGGTGGCGAGGTGGGTGTCGAAGCGGCTGGTCATCGGGTCGAGGACTTCGCCGGGCAGTTCGTCGAGGCCGAGCTCGCGGGCGGTGTGGGCGGCGGTGTTGAGTTCGTCGAGCACGCCGCGCAGCTGCGCGGGCCAGTCCTGCTCGGGGTGGGCGTCGGCGGCCGCGACCAGTTCGCGCTGGTGGTGGGCGTTGCAGAGCGCGTGGGTGACGTCGTAGGTGCGGTAGGGGTGCCAGCCGTCGTGCACGGCGATGCCGGTGAAGCGGGGCAGGATGTCGAAGGCGTCGATGGCGCCGCGGCCGCGTTTGGGGTGCAGCAGGTAGGTCGTGAGCCGGTCGGTGGAGGCCGAATGCAACCAGAACCGGGCGCCTCCCGCGCGTAGCGCGGTTTCGTCGAAATGCGCCACCGGCGTTCGGCGCAGCGCGTCCTGGGTCGCGTCGACGAATGGCTCCAGCTGCGGTGCGACCCGGCTCAGCACGGAGGAGACCCAGCCGGTGGACACTGCCATGCTCATCGCCTCGGCGAGCAGTTCCGCGGCGCGGGCGATCGGAATGTGCTGATACGTCAGCAGATAAGCCGCCAACGCGGTGATGTTCGGCCCGTAGCACGCGGGGGCGGTCGCCTCGGCCGGAGCGGCCGCGGTGGTGAGGACCCCGCACCGGCAGCGCCGCCGGTGCAGCCGGTGCTCGGTCACCACCGGGACGATCTCGGGCAGGTCGTGCACCTGGCGGCGGACCACGTCCACGCTGGGCCGGTTCCGCAAACCGGCTCCGCAGCCCGAACACGCCGACGGGATGTGATCGACGACGGCGCCGGGGTCCTCGACCAGCTTCAGGCTCGCACCCGCCGAACCGGGTTGCTTCCCTTGCCCACGACCTGTTTTGCCGCGCAGCGACTTCGGCGCCGGTTTCGCGTAGACGTCCTGCGACGGGGGCTTCGACGAGTTCCGCGAGTTGGTCTTCAGCTGCCGTTCCAGCTCCGCGACCCGCAGCGTGAGCCGCTCGACCTCATCACGCAACATCGCAATCGTCGCGGCCTGAGACACCACCAGAGCAGCAAGCTCGTCATACGACGGACGCCCATCCCCGCTCACGTGGTGATCATCGCAGAGCGACGATCACCACATGAACGGGGACCTGACTAGTTACCCGGCATGAACACTCACGAGTCATCGCTTACGCCGGGCGAACGCGGGTCGATTCGCGGACCACGAGTTCCGGGGTGAAGACGACCTGACGGCGTTCCGGTGGCTCGTCACCGGTCTCCGCGACCAGGAGGCTCGCGGCGGTGCGGCCGAGGCGCAGGGCGGGCTGGCGCACCGACGTCAGCGGGACCGCCGCCGCGCCGGCGAACTCGATGTCGTCGTAGCCGACGATCGCCATTTCGGCCGGGACGCGGACGCCCGCGCCGACCATCGCCTGCAGCACGCCGAGGGCGAGCAAGTCGTTGGCGCAGAACACGGCCGTCGGGCGGGGGCTCATGCCGAGCAGACGCGCGCCGGCGTCGCGGCCCGAGGTGACGTCGAGGCCGATCGCCTCCAGCACGGACAGCTCGGCGCCGGAGCCGGCCAGCCCCGAGCGCACGCCGCGGTCCCGGTCGCGGCACTGGGTGAGCAGCATCGGGCCGTTGACGAACGCGATCCGCCGGTGCCCGGTCTCCAGCAGGTGCCGCGCCGCCAATTCCCCGCCGGCGACGTCGTCCACCGACACCGAGCTGGCGTCCTCCGCGGGCACCTTGCGGTCCACGAACACATACGGGATCCCGCTGCGCCGGAACGCCTGCATCGCGTCGCCCGCCGTGTCGACCGGGCTCAGCAGCACCCCGCGGACCCGCTGCTCGGCGAGCATCGCGAGGTAGGACGCCTCGGTCTCCACCCGCTGGCTGCTGTTGCAGGTGATGATGTTGAGGCCCTCGTCGTGCGCGGCCTCCTCGGCGCCGCGGGCGACGTCGACGAAAAACGGGTTGCCGAGGTCCAGCACCAGCAGCGCCAGGATCCGGCTGCGGCCCGCGCGCAGCTGCCGCGCGGACTCGTCGCGGACGTAGCCCAGCTCCTGGATCACCGACAGCACGCGGTTGCGCGTGGCGGCGGCGACCACGTGCGGCCGGTTGACCACATTGGACACCGTGCCGATCGAGACGCCGGCCTGCCTGGCCACGTCCTTGATGCCGACCACGGCCCTCATCTCCCCTCGAGAACTCAAGGCCCAGCGTAACACGCATATGAAACGTTTCAAGGACGAGGGTTCCCGGCGCGTCGGCGAGGATTCCGCCCGAGTGCGGGGGCTCCGAAAGCGAGGCCTGGCGGCGACGGTTTCCCGACGGTAGCCGAAACGGCCGGGCTCGGCCAGATCCGGCCCGGCGTGGCGCGGCCGGGGGTTGATTCCCTACGCTTCGACTGGTTACGCTCGCCCGGCCCGGTGATTGATACGTTTCAAGCCGAGGGTGCCCGCCACTGGACGGGCCGCCCCGCGTCAAGGAGGACGCCTTGGCCGTCAGCGTCGTCGCAGCTGTCCGCTTCGAACACCTCGATCCCGCGCTCGGCGTCGGCACGGCCGAACCGCGGATCTCCTGGCAGGTCCGGACCGAAGACCCGGGCTGGGCGCAGACCGCGTACGAGGTGGAGCGAGACGGCGGCGCCCCCGTCCGCGTCGAGTCCGCCGAGCAGGTGCTGGTGCCGTGGCCGTTCGAGCCGTTGGCTTCACGGGCGCGCGCCGTCGTCCGCGTGCGCGTCGCCTCGGGGGAGAGCTGGAGCGATTGGAGCGAGCCGACGGCCGTCGAGGCGGGACTGCTCGACGCGGGGGACTGGACGGCCCGGTTCGTCAGCCCGCGCACCATCGGCGCGATCGGCGGGCGCGCGCCCGTCCTGAGTCGCAAGTGGACACCGCGCGCGACCGTCGCGTCGGCGCGGCTCTACGTCACCGCGCTCGGCGTCCACTCGGCCACGCTCAACGGCTCGCGGATCGGCGACGAGGTGCTCGACCCGGGCTGGACCAGCTACCGGAACCGGCTGCGGTACCGGACCCACGACGTCACCGCGCTGCTCGCCCAGGGTGAGAACCGGCTCGAAGTGCTGCTGGGCAACGGCTGGTACCGCGGCCGCCTCGGCTGGACCGGCAAACGCGGCGTGTACGGCGACCGCGTGGCCCTGCTGGCACAGCTGGAAGTCCGCTACGACGACGGCACCACGGAGGTCGTCGCCACCGACGAGCAGTGGGCCGCGCACGAGAGCGCCGTCGTCGACAACGATCTCTACGACGGCCAGCGCACCGACCTCCGCCCGCATGAGTCCGTTGTGGACGGTGTGGAGGTGCTACCGGGCCCGCCTGGCGCGCTCGTCGCCCCGGACGGCCCGCCGGTCCGCGTGACGCAGGTGCTGCCGGCCCTCACCGTCTCGACCTCGCCGTCGGGCGCGACGCTGGTGGACTTCGGGCAGAACCTCGTCGGCTGGGTGCGGCTGAAGGTCCGCGGTGCGCGGGCCGGCCAGGAGGTGACCGTGCGGCACGCCGAAGTGCTCGAAGACGGCGAGCTGGGCACCCGGCCGCTGCGCAGCGCGAAGGCGACCGATTCGTACGTGCTCGACGACGCGGCCGAGGTGGTGCTGGCGCCGGAATTCACCTTCCACGGCTTCCGCTACGCCGAGGTCACCGGCGTCGAAGGCCTCGCCGCGGCCGACGCCGAGGCCGTTGTGGTGGGCAGCGACCTGCGCCGCACCGGCTGGTTCGGCTGCTCGGAGCCGCTGCTGGAGCGGTTCCACGAGAACGTGGTGTGGAGCATGCGCGGCAACTTCCTCGACCTGCCCACCGACTGCCCGCAGCGCGACGAGCGGCTCGGCTGGACCGGCGACATCCAGGTGTTCTCGCCGACCGCCTCGTTCCTCTTCGACACCGCCGGCTTCCTGTCGTCGTGGCTGAAGGACCTGGCCGCGGAGCAGTCCGACGACGGCTCGGTGCCGTTTGTGGTGCCCGACGTGCTGCACACCGAAGCACCCGCAGCGACGGCGTGGGGCGACGCGGCGACCGTCGTGCCGTGGGTGCTGCACCAGCGCTACGGCGACGTCGAGGTGTTGCGGCGGCAGTTCCCCAGCATGCGTGGCTGGGTCGACCGGATGGCCGCGGCGACTACTGACGGCGTCTGGGCGGGCGGCTTCCAGTTCGGCGACTGGCTGGACCCGGACGCGCCGCCGGACAACCCGTTCGCGGCGAAGACCGACCCGGACGTCGTCGCCACGGCTTACCTCGCGCACTCGGCGGGCATTGTCGCGGACGCCGCGCGCGTACTGGGCTTCGACGAAGACGCGGCGACGTACGCAGACATCGCCGCGCGTACGCGGGAGGCCTTCGCGCGGGAGTACGTCACGGCCTCCGGACGCGTCGTGAGCGACGCGCAGACGGCGTACGCGCTAGCGTTGGAGTTCGCGCTCCTGCCGGACGCCGGGCAGCGCGCCGTGGCCGCCGGCCGGCTCGCGGATCTGGTGCGCGCCAGCGGTTTCCGCATCGGCACCGGGTTCGTCGGGACACCGCTGATCGCGGACGCGCTGACCGCCTCGGGTGGTCCCGGCCTCGCGTACCGGCTGGTGCTGGAACGCGGTAACCCGTCGTGGCTCTACCCGGTGACCATGGGCGCCACCACGATCTGGGAACGCTGGGACTCGATGCTGCCGGACGGCTCGGTGAACCCGGGCGAGATGACGTCGTTCAACCATTACGCGCTCGGCGCCGTCGCGGACTGGCTGCACCGGACGGTCGCCGGGCTCGCGCCGTCGTCGCCGGGCTACCGCTCGCTGGAGGTCCGACCGCAGCCGGACGCGGCGCTGACCCACGCGTGGGCACGGCACGAGACGCCGTACGGCGAGGCCTCGGTGTCTTGGCGGCGCGAGGACCGCCGGTTCACGCTCGACGTCGTCGTCCCGGCGGGCGCTTCGGCCACCGTGCACGTGCCCGGCGCGGAGCCCGTCCACGTGACGCACGGGCGGCATTCGTGGACGGTGGCGGACCCTTGTGCCGGCGGTGAGGTCAAGCCGCGGACGGTGCGGGAGCTGATCGACGCGCCGGCGCTGTGGGCTTCGTACACCGACGTGCTGGTCGGTTTCGAGCTGGCCACCGACGCGGCCGACCTCGCCCGCCAGGCCGCGCCTTATCTGGACTTCGCCCCGGCCGAGCTGCCGGAGTTCCTGGCGCGCAAGGACTTCGCCGGGGCCGGCGCCCAGGCCCGGGCCGCGGTGGAGGCACTGCTGCCCGGCTGAGACTCCCGGCCTCGCAGCGTGGTTCGCGCCGGCTGGGGGAGCGAGGGGTGAGGGCGAGCCGCACCGCCGTCGTGGCTCGCCCTCACCCCTGGCCCTGTCCGGTTTCTGTCCGCCTGACCGGGCTTTCCCGCCGTTCGTCGGACGGATGGGCGGCTAGCATCAGCGTGGTTTGCTCATTCTGGGAGGAGCCCGGGTGCGGATTCTCGTTTTCCTGTCGACGGTCCTGCTGGCCTGGTTCCTGACCGGGGCGGTGGCCTCGGCCGGCCCGGTGCTGGAGGGCGATACGGACAACCCGGTCTCGCCCGCGCCCGCGGTCAGCCGCCCGGACACCCCGCACTGCACCGTCTCGCTGGCGGACAAGTTCCCGTCGAACGCGGCCGACGGCAGCCCGCAGACGTTCTCCGGCACGTTGACGCCGCCGAAGAGCTGCCCCGGGCCGTGGGCGAAGGTCGTGCTGGACCAGACCGTGACCGTCAGCGGCCGCCAGTACGACCGGATCGGTGACCTCCTGATCGGCGGCACCGAGGTGTGGTGGGGCACCACCGAGGAGCCCAGCGGCGAGGGCCACCGCGCGATCACGTACCACTTCGACAAGGACCTGACGCCGTACACCGCGCTGCTGCGCACTCCGCAGCCCTTCACCGGCGGCATCGGCAACTACACCTCCGACGTGTACACCGGCGTGTACGCGCAGACCGTCACGCTCACCTACTACCGCGCCGACCACGCGCACCCGGCGCCCGAGACCGCGGACCGCGTTGTCGGCTTCCCGCACGCCGACGCGTCGCCGGGCGCCGCGACCGTCCACTTCGCCGCGAAAGACCTGCCGCGCAACATCACCCGCGCCCGGCTCGAGGTGACGCTGGAGGGCGGCGCCTGCGACGAGCAGTGGTTCGACGACGTGCCCGACGAGGTCGCGGCGAAGTACCCGGCCGCGAACATGTGCGGGCACGGCCCGTTCCGCGAGGCGAACGCGGCCCTCGACGGCGCCCCGATCGGCGGCGTGCAGACGTTCCCGCACATCTACTCCGGCGGCATCGTGCCCACGCTGTGGCGGCCGGTGGTCGCGATCGGCACGTTCAGCCTGCACGCCGAAACGCTCGACCTCACGCCGTTCGCCGGGCGGCTCGTGGACGGCGGCGCGCACGACCTTTCGTTCACCGTGCCGGACATCGGCGGCTCCTGGAGCGTGGTGGCGACCCTGCTGCTCGACACCGACCAGCACGCCGCGCGCACGTCCGGCGCGCTGACGCAGGACGACGTCGCCCCGGTGGCGGCGAAGCAGACGGCGGTGAAGGACATCGCGGGCGGGGTGAACGCCACCGTGACCGCGCACCGCGACGACGTGACGGCGGGCTACGTCGACACCTCCGCGGGCCGCGTCTATACGCGGGTGGAGCGGACGCGGGACTACCGCAACAGCGACGACGTGACGGCCGCCGGCCTGACCCAGCACGTGGTGCAGTCCGACGCCGGAAAGCAGACCTCGGTGTCCACAGTGGACGGCAAGGTGCGCGCGGCGGCGCGGCACGACTGGTCGTACCCGCTCACGGTGGACGCCTCGGCGGCCAACTACGTCGACGACCAGAACTTCCGGCTCACCGGCGCGGTGGACATGACCATGCAGCTGTCGGACCTCACGGAGGAGGGACGCTCGTGGCGCCCGGTCTCGGGCTCGCGCGAGTGGCTGAGCTCGTCCGGGGTGCTGGCGCGCACGAACGGCGTCAACACGGAGTCGGACGGCAGCTCCCGCACCACGTACGCGGGCGCGGACGACCGAGGGCGGCCGTACTGGCACGCCATCACGACTGATCACGGCCTGGTCACGGCGGATGTCGGGATGCCGAACCGCGGGTGACGGCCGTCTCCGCCGTCATCACTCGTTCGGTGCAGTGGGGTAGTCTCGCCGCCATGGGGAGTCTCCGTTCGCGTGTCCTCGCCTGGGTCGGCCGCCGGTATCTCGCCCGGCAGCAGAAGCGGGGTTTCGACCTCGAAAAGATGGCCTTCCTGCCGGACACCGCGCTGATGCCGCTGCGCCGTGACGGCCTCGACCCCGTCGCCGAGCTGGGCGCTGCGCGGGCCGAGGCGCCGATCCGGAAGCTGGACATGCCGTTCGGCCTGAACGCGTGGCTCGTCACGGGGTACGAGGAGTCCAAGGCCGTCCTGGGCAAGGTGTCGGAGTTCAGCAACGACTTCACCAACCTGGTCGGCAACGCCGGCGTCACCGCGGACCAGAACCCGGGCGGCCTGGGCTTCGCCGACCCGCCGGTGCACACGCGGCTGCGCAAGCTGCTGACGCCGGAGTTCACCATGCGCCGGCTCAGCCGGCTGACCCCGCGGATCGACGCGATCGTGAACGAGCAGCTCGACGCGATGGCCGCCACCGAGGGCCCGGTCGACCTGTGGGAGCAGTTCGCGCTGCCGATCCCGTCGCTGGTGATCTGCGAGCTGCTCGGCGTGTCCTATGAGGACCGCGCCGACGTCCAGCGGCTGAGCACCGCGCGGTTCGACCTGTTCGGCGGCGCGGGCGCCTCGCTCGGCGCGATGTCGGAGTCGCTGGAGTACCTGCTGGAGGTCGTCCGCAAGCAGCGCGCGGAGCCGGGCGACGGCCTGCTCGGCATGCTGATCAAGGACCACGGCGACGAGATCAGCGACCAGGAGCTGGCCGGCCTCGCCGACGGCGTCCTGACCGGCGGCCTGGAGACCACCGCCAGCATGCTCGCCCTCGGCGCCCTGGTCGTCCTGCGCAACCCGGCGGCCTTCGACGCCGCCAACGGCGACGAAGACGCGGTGCACCGTTTCGTCGAGGAACTGCTGCGCTACCTGGCCGTGGTGCAGATGGCGTTCCCGCGTTTCGCCAAGCAGGACATCGAGATCGAAGGCGTCCACATCGGCGAGGGCGACATCGTGCTGGCTTCATTGTCCGGCGCCAACCGCGACGCGGTCCTGGGCGCCGACATGGAAAGCTTCGACCCCACCCGCGAGCCGACCTCGCACCTGGCGTTCGGCTACGGCGCCCACCGCTGCATCGGCGCGGAGCTGGCCCGCATGGAACTGCGCACGGCTTACCCGGCGCTGGTGCGGCGCTTCCCGAAGCTGCGCTTGGCGGTGGAACCGGAGGAACTGACGTTCCGCAAGGTTTCGATCGTTTATGGGCTGGATTCATTGCCAGTACTGGTGGACTGAGTCCGGCTGTTCACGGCTTGGTGGCTCGCGGCCGGGTCGCTTCGCCCTTCGGCGGTTCGACTGGCCGGGCGAGCCCGCGTTGCCGCTGATCGGCGCAGGCTCAGCGGCCCCTGCGAGGTGGCGAACTCGGCCGCAGTGGAGCCTGCTGCGTGCGGCGCGTTCCGTTGCGGTGCCGAGGACAAATGCAGGTTCAGCGAACCCCACGAGGCCGGAACTGGATGCTGATCCGCGGTCCCACCCCCTTGGCCGTCTTGGGGATCGCGTGTTCCCAGGTGCGTTGGCAGGAGCCGCCCATGATGATCAGGTCGCCGTGGCCCAGGGGGTAGCGGTGGGATTCGCCGCCGCCGCGGGGGCGTAGGGCCAGGACGCGGGGGGAGCCGACCGAGAGGATGGCGACCATGGTGTCCTCGCGGCGGCCGCGGCCGAGGTTGTCGCCGTGCCAGGCGACGCTGTCGCGGCCGTCGCGGTAGTAGCAGAGGCCCGCGGTGCGGAACGGTTCGCCCAGCGAGGCGGCGTAGTGCGCGCTCAGCGCCTCCCGTGCCGAGGTCAGCACCGGGTCGGGCAGGGGCGCGTCCTCGCCGTAGAAACACAACAGCCGCGGCACGGCCACGACCCGGTCGTACATCTGCCGCCGCTCCTCCTGCCACGGGACTTGCGCGGCGAGCCGGCTGAACAGTTCCCCGGACCCGGACAGCCAGCCGGGCAGCACGTCGATCCACGCGCCGTCGCCCAGCTCCGTGCGCCGGACCGCGCCGAGCGGGCCCAGCTCGGCCGGCCCGGAGTCGCCGAACAGCGAACCCTGCAGTGCCTGTGTCATGACGAGCAGTCTACACGATCACTCGAACATACGTTCGGGTCGGCCGGACATGGCACCCGGCCGCCGCCGTGGTTCAGGCCGGCAGCCGGCCCGCGACGACCGTGGCCGCCTTCATCACGAGGTCACACGCCTTGGCCTGGTCTCCCTCGTGCGAGGTGACCCCGACCCGCACGTACTCGTCAGCGGTCACGTCCATGAACACCATGCAGCTCTTCGCGGTGCCGACCTCCATGGGCGAGGTCGCCGCGTGGTGCCCGGCGATGTCGGGCAGCGGCTTGGCCAGGGAGCCCTCGAAGTCCATCTCGTGGCCTTCCTGGTCGTTGTCGATGATCGTGACGCTGTAGTCGTTGCCCGCGCACACCGGGTGCAGGTCCGTGCGGCGCTCCGGCGTGACGGTGGGGTCCTGGTCGAGCTCCGGCACGTCGGCCGGCTTGAGCAGGGTGCACGGATCGGTGCCCGCGAGCGGCGTGCCGGTCTTGCCGGAGCCACTCGCGGGGGCCGCGGCGCTGCTGTCCCCCGTCGCCGGGCCGGCGGAGCCCTGCGGGGACTTGTCGTTGCAGGCCGAGAGCCCCAGCGCACAGGCCAGGACCGCGGCCGCCACCATCGCACGTCGCATTGAGTTTTCCCTCGAATCCGGTTGTGTCTTCGACGACGGGCGCGAAAGCGCTACTTCTTCACCGGATAGGCCATCGGGGTCCGGTTGTCGCCGTCGGAGACGCCGATCGCCGCGTACTCGCTCACCCAGTACGGTTCGACACCGACCTCAGTGGACAGATCCTTCCCGGTCTTGGCGTCGAGCGTGATCGCCTTCCCGCCCTGGGTGGTGCCGTACAGAACACCGTGCCAGGCAACGAGAACGCCGGGCGCGACCCGGTTGGCGGCCTGGTCGGGCAGGCTCCAGAGCTTACGCGCGGTCGCGGCGTCATAACCGGTCAGCACCCCGGATGCGGAGCAGGTCAACACGGACTGCTGATCGTAGAAGCAGTCACCGTAGCTGGAGGCCGCATAGCCGTAGTCGCCGGTGAGCCGGGCCTTTTCGGCGCCGGTGGCGGGGTCGAGGAACACCAGGAACGTACCGCCGTGGACGTTCTGCTCGATCTGCGCCTTCTGGTCGACCACGACCAGCGCGGGATCGGACGAAACGAGGTCGAGCGAGTAGGAATCCTTGGCAGCGGTCCATTTCTCCTGCCCCGTCACGACGTCGAGGGCGGTGATCTGGCTCGTGGAGCTGGTCTTGTTGTACTGGACCCCCGCCAGGACGTCGCCGTGGACGCTGCCGCCGGTGTAGTCCGGGCGAGTCCACAATGTCTTGCCGGTGGCCGGGTCCAGGCCGACCGTGATGTGGGCCTCGTCCTTTTCGTAACTGGCGACGACGGCCTTGTCGGTAACCCCGACGACCTTGGTGACCGCGTTGGTGGCGTCGGCGTACTCGTCGGTGGAGACCTTGGTGTCGGCCTGCCACGCCTTCTTGCCGGTGGTGGCGTCGGCGGCGAGCACCGTCAGCGCGACGTAGCCGGGTGTCGTCCCCTGCTCGGGGAACTGGACCGGGACCGCCGCGGCGGCGAGCTTGTCCGTGACCACGGGCGGCCGCGGCGCGCTGGTGTTGACGAACGGGCCGCTCTGGTTGTTCGGGTCGGCGGGTGCGCCTTCGATCGGCGCGGCCCACTGCTGCTTGCCGGTGAGCACGTCCACGGCGGTCAGCCCGGTCGGCGCCACGATGTAGGCCGTGCGGTCGCGCAGGGTGAGGAACCGCGCGGTGACGCTGCCCCCGATGTTGGTGCTGAACGCCGTGGTGGGCAGGGCGACGCCCGCGGCCGCGTCGAACGCGGTGGGCGGGTCGGCCGTCTTGGCCGCCGGGGGTTGCCTGGAGGGGGTGACCACATCGGACTGGGGAGACCGGGGTGACTGCGGGCTCGGCCCGCTGCTGCAGCCACCGGCTGTGATCACCACCGCCAGGCAGGTCAGGATGGCTGGTACTCGCCGCATCTGTGTGTTCTCTCCCCAAAAGTGCTGCTCCGGGCGACCGGCCCCACAGTAGGCAAACGGGTCAAACAGCTTTCTAACACTCGCGTAAAGTACCGATCGGTTATGGACTTCTCAGTGCTCGGACCGGTGCGGGCGTTCCTGGACGGGCGCCCCGTTCCCCTCGGCGTGCGCAAGCAGCGGTTCGTCCTCGCGGTGCTGCTGCTGGAGGCCAACAAGCATGTGCCCGCGGACCGGCTGATCGACCTGATCTGGCCCGAAGGCGAGGCGCCGAACACCGCGCGGGCCGTCATCCACACCCAGATCAGCCGCCTGCGAGCGACCTTCGCCGGGAGCCAGGACGTCACGCTCGTGCGTGAAGGATCCGGCTACGAATTGCGCATCGATCCCCTGCGGGTCGACGTGTTCCGGTTCCGCGCCCTGTGCACGCGCGCCCGGGCCGCCATCGGGGAACGCCGGATCGAGCTGCTGGAGGAGGCGCTGGCGCTCTGGGAGGGCCCGGCGCTCAGCGCGCTGGCGACCGAGGACGTCCGGCTCCGGGTGGCCGCGCCGCTGGAAGAGGAGCGGCTGGGCGCGCTGGAGGACCGGTTCGAGGCGTACCTGGGGCTCGGCCGCGAGATCGAGGTCATCCACGAACTCGCCGAAGCGGGCGCCGAGCACCCGCTGCGCCAGCAGCTGGTGGCCAAGCTGATGCTCGGCCTGCACCGCCTGGGCCGCACGCCCGAGGCGCTGGCCGCCTACCAGCGGCTCTACCAGCAGCTCGACGAGGAACTGGGCATCGAACCGGCGCCCTCGGTGCGTCAGCTCCAGGTGCGGATCCTGCGTGACGACCCGTCGCTCCTGCCGTTCACCGGGCCCCGCCAGCTGCCGCCGGACGTCGACCACTACATCGGCCGTGACGATCACCTGGACACCCTCGCGGGCCTGTTCGATCCCGGCCGCCAGGGCCTGGCCGTGGTCGCGATCACCGGCAAGCCCGGGCTGGGCAAGACCGCGCTCGCGGTCCGGGCCGCGCACCGCCTGGCTGCGCGGTTCCCCGACGGGCAATTATTCGTCGACCTGCACGGCGCCGGCTCCCGGCCGCGTGACCCGGCGGAAGTCCTCGCCCGGTTCCTGCGTGACCTCGGGGTGGCCGGCCCGGATCTCCCGGCGTCGCTGGAGGAGCGGATCGGGCTGTTCCGCGACCGCACCGCGACCCGCCGCGTCCTGGTGGTCCTGGACAACGCGGCCGGCGAGGAGCAGCTGCGCCCGCTGGTTCCGGGGAGCCCGGAGTGCGGGGTGCTGATCACCAGCCGCCGCCGGCTGACCGGGCTGGACCTGCGTGGCCTGATCGACCTCGACGGCCTGGCCGACGCGGACGCCCTCGCGCTGCTGGCCGATCTCGAGCCCCGGGTCCCGGCCGGGGACGAGGCCGCCCGCAAGATCGTCCGGCTCTGCGGCGGCCTGCCGCTGGCGCTGCGGATCGTGGGCACGAAACTGCGGTCCCGCCCGCACCAGACGGTCGCCGATCTGGCCGCGCGGCTGGCGGACGAACGCGATCGGCTGGACGAGCTGGTCGGCGGCGACCGGGAGGTCCGGGCCAGCTTCCTGCTCAGCTACACCGGGCTGGAACCCGCGCAGCAGCGCGCTTTCCGGCTGCTGGCGGCCATGCCGGACACCGGTTTCGCGGCCTGGGCGGCGGCCGCGGCGCTGGGGGAGGGCCTCCGGGCCACCGAACGCCTGCTGGAAAGCCTGGTGGACGTCAACCTGCTGGAGTGCGGACGCGGCGAGTTCACCCCGACCCGGTACCACTTCCATGACCTGATCCGCTTGTACGCCAAGGAAAAGCTCTCGTCACCGGATCGCGCGGCGGTCTGGTCGAGGCTCACCGACGCCTACCTGTACCTGGGGAACCGCGCGGACGCCCGGCTGGAGTTCGGCGGCCTGCACCAGTTCACCCCGCCGCCGCTGGCGCTGGACGCGCCCCGGCTGGTGGACGACGTGGAGCGGAACGCGGCGGCCTGGCTGGCGGACGAGCACGCCGCGATCGTCCACGCGGTGGAACTGTCGGCGGCGGCCGGCGACGAGCTGACGACCTGCCGGCTCTCGGCGACCGTGGCGGCCTTCCTGGAGCTGCGCGCCCAGTGGAGCGACCTGAAGCGCGTGGCGGAGCTCAGCCACGCCGCGGCGACCGGAATGGACAGTCCATACTGGACTGCGTACGCCCTGTTCGCACTCGGGCTGGCGGCCAGGGAGACGCGGGATTTCGCGACCGCGGAGAGTTCCTTCCGGGCCGGCCTGGCGATCCTGCCGCGCGCGGGCGACCCGTTGCTGGAGGTCGTCACGCTGTTGTCGGTGGGGGTGTCCCACCGGCTGCTCGGGCGCTGGGACGAGGCGGCGGGGTTCTTCACCGGCTGTCTGTCCAGATTGGACTCCCTGGCCGCGCCCCGGTGGCGGGCCTACACCCTGCGCGAGTACGGGGTGCTGCACCGTTACCGGGGCGAATGGGCGAAGGCGAAGGAGCTCTTGACCGAGGCCATCACGACGTACCGTTCGCTCGGCGACACCAGGTGGGAGGCGGCGAGCGGCCGCGAACTCGGGATCATCCACCAGGACGAGGGGAATCACGCGGCGGCGGTCGAGCAGCTGACGGCCAGCCTCGAAGCCCTTCGGAGCGTGGGCGACCACCGAAGGGAAGGCGCCACGCTGCGCTGCCTCGGCTGGGTGGCGCTGGAGGCGGGCAACCTTCCCGAAGCCCTCGCGTATGCCCGGCAGGCCCGCGAAACCCTCGGGCAGACGCTGGACACCCACGGCCTGGCCTGCGCGGAAGTCCTGTTGGGCGACATCCACCTCGCCCTGGGCGACCCGGCAGAGGGGCGCGCGCACCTGGACCGGGGCGTGGCCTACCTCGATACCTCCGGCGATCCCCGGTGGCGCGGAAAGTCCTTGCTCAGCCTGGGCCGCCACCTGGCCGCGGTGGGCGATCACGCGGGCGCCCGGGCGGCGTGGGAAAAAGCATCGGACGACCTGTCCCGGATCGGCGCCCACGAAGCCGCGACGGTGCGTGCCCTGCTGGACCGGTGACGCCGTCTCAGGCCAGCTTCTCGACCAGTAACAGCACGCCGATCCCGATCATCGCGATGCCGGAAACCCGGATGACCACGCGGGCCGCGGCGGGGCGGGTTTGCAGGACGGCCCGGGCGCCGGTCCCGATGCCGGTGTAGACGATCGCGCAGCTCGTCGTGTGCACGAGGCCGAGCAGCACGATCTGCGCGGCGACCGGCCAGCCGCCGTCCGGGTGGGTGAATTGCGGCAGCAGCGCCAGGAACAGCAGGAACACCTTCGGGTTCAGCCCACTGGTGCCGGCGCCCTTGAGGAGCTGCCGCGGCCACGACCCGGGCTCGGTTACGCCGGCCGTCACGGTCGCGGAGCCGGTGAGCGTGGTGATCCCCAGCCACAACAGGTACGCGGCACCGGCCGCGGTCAGCGCGGTCATCGCCCACGGCGAGTCCGTGACAACCGTCGCCACGCCGGCCGCCACTACCGCGGTCGCCGCGAGGTGTCCGAGCAGCAAGCCGCTCACCGCGGGCAGCAAGGTCCGGTGCCGCAGTCCCGCCGCGATCGCGTACGCCCAGTCCGCGCCCGGCGTCAGGATGAACACCAGCGACACCGCCCAGAACGCCGCGACCGTGCCGAACGCCATGGCTGACCTCCTGATTCGTGACCTCTCAGAAGGTTATGAGTGACAGCGCGAAATGTGCTGCCAAGTCGTGCCGGTATAGCCTCGGTCCGTGGAAGGATTGTGGTGATGGACGCCGTTGATCGAAAGATTCTTGCCGAGCTGCAGCAGGACGGCCGGCTGACGGTCACGGAGCTGGCCGAGCGCGTGCGGCTGAGCCTGTCCCCGTGCCACCGCCGGCTGCGCGCGCTGGAGGCGTCCGGGGCGATCAGCGGCTACCGCGCGCAGCTCGACGCCAACGCGCTGGGCCTCACCTTCGACGCGCTGGTGTTCGTCACCATGAGCCGCGCCGACCGCGACGCCATCGACGCCTTCGAAGGCGCCGTCGCCGAGGTCGTCAACGTCTTGCAGGCCCAACGCCTGTTCGGCGACCCGGACTACCTGCTGCGGGTGGTCGCCCGCGACCAGAACGCCTTCCAGGAGCTGTACGACACCAGCCTGGCCACCCTGCCCGGCGTCCTGCGCCTCAGCTCGACCCTGGTGATGAAGACGATCGTTGACAGCCGGCCGCTGCCCCTCTGAACTGAGGCGGAGCAAGGGAGATATACGTGGACATGCGGGCGATCAACCGGTCGGTGATCGAGGAGTTCCGGGCCGCGGGCGGCACGGTGGGCGGCCACCTGACCGGCAAGCCGATGCTGCTGCTGACCACCACCGGCGCGCGGAGCGGGCAAGCCAGGACGACCCCGCTGGCGTACGTGGCCGACGGCGCGGACCTGGTGGTGTTCGCCTCGAACCTGGGCGCGCCAAGGGATCCCGACTGGTTCCGCAATCTGGCGGCCTGCCCCGACGTCACGGTCGAGCGGGGTGACGAGCGGTTCGCCGCCCGCGCGACGCCCGCCGTGGGGGCCGAGCGCGAGCGGCTGTACGCACTGTTCGTCTCCCGCAACCCCGGCACCGAGGAACACCAGGCCAGGGCCGGCCGGCTGATCCCGATGGTCGTGCTGCGCCGAAGCGCCGGGTAACGGCTAGCCGGGTCCGTCGCTGGTCGCGGCGAGCAGGGGGACCACCAGCTCGCTGATCGGGGTCGGGATGCCATGCGCTCGCCCGCGGCGGAGCACGATCCCGTTCCGGACGTCCCATTCGAGCGGCCGGCCCGCCTCCCGGTCGGTCAGGATCGACGTGCCCATGTCGGCCGGGTAGGAGCGGAAGGCGTCGATCATTTCCCGGGGCAGCTCGTCGCCGAGGTCGGCGCCCTCGGCCCGGGCCACGGCGAGGCACTCTCGCAGGTACGCGACGCCGAGTTCGGCGAGGTCGTCGCGGGCGAACACTCCGGCGCGCCGGCCGGTGAGCGCCATCAGGCCCGCGACCGCGTTCTGCAAGAGCTTGCGCCACGCCGGCGTCGTGAAGTCGGCGGCCAGCTCGACCGTGCACAGACTTCCGGACAGCGCCTCGGAAACCGCGTGCGCCGGCTCGGTGTCCGGCACGGTCAGGCGGGCCTTGTCGCGCAGCCAGACGGAGCCGTCGGGCTGGGTCTGCGCCGGGAACCAGACGATGCTGGGCAGCACCCGGCCGTGCGCGATATGCGCGCCCACAACGGTTTCCTGCTCGACCCCGTTCTGCAGCACGCAGACCACGGTGTCCGGCCGGCACAGCGCGGCCAGCCAGGGCGCGGCCGCCTCGACCTGTGTCGACTTCACGGCCAGGAAAACCAGATCGGCCGGGTCAGCGCCCTCGGCCGCGTCAACCTGGACGGGGCCGGGCACCACGATCTGGTACGCGTCGGCGTGGAGCTCGAGCTGGGCACGGGCGGTGCGGCCGTACAGCCTGGGCGCGAGCCCGACCTGGTGCAGCGCCGCCGCGATGGTCGTGCCGATCGCGCCCGGGCCGACCACGGCGACGTTCGGGGTCGTTGTCATGGGGTGATTGTGCCCACTGACCGTGCGTGATTCAGGCCCCGGGGCGGTTCGCGACCGGGATCACGATCGGGGTCTGGGTCGGGGAGGTGCCGTTGTTGAGGAACAGCATCGCGATGGCCCGCACGAACTGGTCGAACGCGTAGAAACCGACCGGCGCGACGGGCAGCAGTCCTTCACGGAAGGCGATGTAGGCCGGCCAGCCGGTGCGGACCGCGGCGGCGGCCAGGTAATCGCGGGGCAGCTCGAGCCAGTCGGCGATCTGGTCGTTGAGCACGTAGCGCACGAACTCGTTGAGAAACCCGCGCGTGACGCCCAGATCGAGCTGCGCGGTGAGCCCGAGCAGTTCCTGGGCGAGGCTCTTGCCCTCGGTGGTCGGGGTGAGGATGGGGGTCAGGACCTGCGCCGACTGCGCGTCCGCGTCCGCCCAGGTCTTCGGGATGAACTCGTCCCGCACGCCGAGCAGGTGGATGGCGACCTGCCACATGTGCAGGAACGCCTCCTCTTCCGCGGCCGTCATCGGCACGTGCCATTCGAGCAGCTTCCGGTGCACGAAGGTGCCGAGGCTGTGGAAGGTGACCAGGATGTCGCCGTTGCTGATCGGGACCTTCTCGTCGGAGACCGCCCGCCAGTGCGCGGACTGCGGCAGCAGGTGCCGCACCCCGGCGTGCACCAGCCGGGTTTTGTTGGCCGTGACCACGAACTGGCCGGCCGGCTGGAAGGCGGTCAGCTCGCTGAGTGAGGTTCCCCCTTCGGGCCGGACACTCTGAGCCCAGACAGTGGTCTGGGGAAGGATGTCCTGGTGCCACGTCCGTCGAAGTATCCCGAGCAGTTCCGCAAGGACGCAGTCGAGTTGGTCCGCAACTCTGATCGTCCGCTGCGCCAGGTCGCCCGCGACCTGGGCGTGAACCACGAGACCCTGCGCAACTGGGTCAAGACCGCCGAGAAGCAGGCCGGGCAACCGTCCGCTGTGTCGGGCGCCGATCAGGACGAGCTGCGGACACTGCGTAAGCGGGTGGCGGAACTGGAGGTGGAGAAGGAGATTCTGCGGAAAGCGGCCGCCTATTTCGCGAAGGAGATGGGTCGTTGACCTGCAGCTACCGGTTCATCTCCGAACACCGCGCCAGCTTCGCTGTCGCACTGCTGTGCCGGGTCCTGGGTGTCCGCCGCCCCGGGTTCTACGAATGGATCGCAGCCGCCCCTGTCAGGGCCGCGCACGCCGCGACCGAGGAGGAACTGGCCACCGAGATCGCCGAGGTCCACACCGAGCACCGTGGGCGCTACGGCTGCCCGCGGGTCACCGTCGAACTGCGCCGCCGGGGCCGGGTGGTCAACCACAAACGCGTTGAACGGATCATGCGCCAGCGCCGGATCGTCGGGCTGACCCGCCGGCGCCGCCGGTCCCTGACCAAGCAGGACACGACCGCCGCACCGGCACCAGACCTGATCAGCCGGGACTTCACCGCCGACGCTCCCGGCGAGCGGTTCGTCGGCGACATCACCTACCTGCCCACCCAGGAAGGATGGTTGTATCTGGCGACCGTGCTGGACCTGCATACCCGGGAAGCGGCCGGTCACGCGATGGCTGAGCACATGCGTGCCGAGTTGGTATGCGATGCGGTCGATCTCGCCGTGGGACGTGGTCTGACCAGTGCTGATGCGATCTTCCACTCCGATCGTGGTTCCCAGTACACCTCCTCGACCTTCCGCGCCGCACTCACGGCGGCGGGTATGCGGCCGTCGATGGGGCGGGTCGGGTCGTGCTACGACAACGCCGTCGCCGAGTCGTTCTTCGCGACCCTCAAAACCGAGATCGGGACCCAGGTCTGGGCCACCCGCGACGACGCCCGCCGGGCAGTGTTCGCCTACCTCAGCTACTACAACCACGACCGTCTACATTCGACACTCGGATACCGAACACCCCACGAAACCCGCATCAGCTATCGTCAACCTATCGCCCTCGCGGCATAAAACCCCGGTGTCCGGATCCCGGGGGGAACCTCAGAGGTCGTAACCGAAGGTGAAAGTCTTGGCCGCACGGTCTTTCATGTTGGCACCGCCCGCGGACCAGTAGACCGATTTGGCCTCACGCGGGATCACCGTGCTCATGATGCCGCTGCCCAGGCCGTACAGCATGAACAGGTAAGTGTCCTTGCGGCGGTTGAAATCCGCGGCGAGGCGCAGCTTCGCGGGGTCGGCCCAGGACGGCAGCCGGTTGGCCTTGCCAAGCCAGCCGACGAGGTCGGCAGGCAGCCCGGACGGCAGTGGATCACTGTTGTTCAGCCACGAATGGAGCGCGGTGTTCACTGCCGGAACCTGGCCGTTGTCGATCAGCGCGGCCACCAGGTAGTCCACCTCGTCGTCCCAGACTGACCACGGATCGGTGCCCGTGCCGGTTCCGGCCACCGAGCCCGAAGCCGCCCAGGCCCACGTCGGGGTGACGCTCACGGCACCGGCGAGGCCCAGTGCGGCGCCGAGGGTGAGGACCCTCCTCCTGCTGAGATCTTCCATTTACTTACCTGCTTCCCTGAGGCCACGTTGCCTGAGCACCGAGCCGTTTCAGCTGATGCGAGGGTGTTGCGGGTTCGTCGTGAGATGTGATTCTCCATTAACATAGCGACCCGGGTCACGGCTCGGCAAGAGCTGCTCGGCCGGAACCGGTACCGGCGGTCCGGCCGGGACGATCCCGGGCGCCGGGCCCGGCTCGTGATTGACTGGCGCGCATGGCCTTGTCCGCTCCCGCGCCGGCCCGGGCGCCGTGGTGACCTCCGAGCCGGCCGCGGCCGTCCGGCCGCGCAACCGCCGGCAGCTCATCGTCGAAGCGGCCGGCCGGGTGTTCAGCACGCGCGGGTACCACGCGGCGTCGATGGAGGAGATCGCTTCCGCCGTCGGGATCACCGCCGCGGCGCTGTACCGGCACTTCCCGAACAAGTACGCGCTGTTCACCGAGTGCGCGAACGTGATGGCGGACCGGCTCGTCGCCGCGCTCGACGAGGTGCCGCCCGACGCGGCGCTGGCCGAGACGCTGGCCGTCGTCACCCAGGTGACCGTCGCCCATCGCGCGTCCGGCGGGGTGTACCGCTGGGAGGCGCGCTACCTCGAGCGTGAGGACCGGCAGCGGCTCAAGGCGAAGTTCGCCCACGTCGTCGGCCGGGTCGTCGAGGTGCTGCGGCGCGAGCACCCGAGGCCCGACGGGGATCTGCGGGCGGTGGCCGCCCTCGGCGTGATCGGGTCGATCACCATGCACCACACCTCGATCGCGAACCGCCGGGTGGAAAGCCTGCTGCTGACTTCCGCCGTGCAGGCGGCCACCAGCGAAGCCGCCGGGAGGGCGCGCCGCGTCGAACTGCCCACTCTGCCGGTGCCCCGGACCCGGCGCGCGGAGATCCTGGCGGCCGCGATCCCGCTGTTCGAACGGGACGGGTTCGCCAACGTCACGAACGGCCGGATCGCCGAGGCGGTCGGGGTGACCACGTCCGCGATCTACCGGCATTACCCCGGCAAGGCCGACATCCTGGCCGCGGCCTGCCTCCAAGCTGCGGGCCTGCTGGCGCAAGCGGTGGACCGGAACCTGGACGGAGTGGCGGATCCGCGCGCGGCCGTGGTCGCGCTGGCGGCGACGTACGTGGCGTACAGCTTCGCCCACACCGCGCTCACCAGCGTCGCCGAGGCCGAGATCATCGGCATGCCGGCCGCGTTGCAACGGCCGGTAGTGCGTGCCCAGCGTGAGCACATCGCGGTCTGGGAACAGCAATTGCGGCTGGCCCGGCCGGACCTCGACCCGCGCCAGGCCCGCGTCCTGGTGCACGCGGGCTTCGGTGTGGTGGTCGAAGCCGGGCGCCGGCTGCGGTGGTCGGACACCGAGGACCATCGCGCTGCCGTCACCGCGCTGGTGGTGGCCGCGCTGGGCCTCGCGACGGGCTGAGGCCGGTCATTCCTCAACGGGCGCAGCCGGTTTCGGATGCGCGGTCACCACCAGCCGGTGCGTGCGCGCGCCCGGGGCCGCTTCGTCGTGGTAGCGCGAAACGAGGCCGGCGACGAGCGCGGTCAGGTCCTCGGTGAACGCCGCGCGGTCGCGCGCCGAGCCGAACGCGATCTCGGTGTCGAGGGTCAGCGTCGGCAACGGCTGTTCCGCGCGCGCGGCGCGGCGGACCAGGCCCGCGACTTCCCGCACCGTGCGTCCCGCGACGGCGAGCTGGTAGGCCGCCGACAGCCGGTCCGGCTCGATCGCGCTCTGCCCGGCCTCGCCGAGGGCGGCGGGGGAGACGAGGTACGACGCGGCGGTGGCGGTGAAGAGCCGCTCGGTCAGCCCGCCCCACTGGCGCGAGCCCGCGGGCTCGACCAGGCCGTGGGTTTCCAGCGCGCGCAGGTGGTAGTGCACTTTCTGCCGCGTCAGCCCGAGGCGCGCGGCGAGCGCGGCGGCGGACGCCGGCTCGGTCAGCGCCGCGAGCAGCCGTGCCCGCACCGGGTCCAGAGCGACGGCCGCCGCGGCCGGGTCCTCGATCACCTCGACGTCATGCATGTCCTTGAGCCAAGCAGTGACAAACAAAGTCGTCAAGGGCCCCGGAACGGGTGCTTGTCTGTTTCCGCCCGTGCTCGTACAGTCATCACGCAGGTCCTGCAGTGGTCTGGACCTGTCCACTACCGCCGCCCTGATTTGCCTGGAGGTTGGCTAGTGCGCAGAAGACTTCGGATCGGCGGAGTGCTCGCCGGAGCCCTGTTCGGCCTGGCGGCGCTGACCCCGGTCGCGAGTGCGCAGGTGGGTACGGGGCCGTGGAACCCCTGGTCGCCGGGCTATGCGGAGCAGGAGCGCGGGTGCGGCCAGATCAGCGGCCTCACCTTCCAGCTCACCTGCTCCACCGGCAGCGGTGACCAGCGCGCCGAGCGGCGGTACGACACCTACACCGGCGGCACGCACCAGTTCGAGGGCTCGTTCAAGATCACCAGCATGAGCGGCGCGCGGATCAGCGTGAAGCAGACCTTCCGCGACGGCTCGAACGCGGGACCGTACTTCCTGCTGGCGGTCGAAAAGGGCGGCCGGATGTACGCGGTGGAGGGCGGGCAGACGCTGGCCAGCGGCGCCACCGTCGGGACCTCCGTGCGGGTCAACACGATCAACCAGGTCGGCAGCACGCACAAGGTCTACATCAACGGGTCGCTCAAACAGACCGTCGACAGCCCGAGCGGCAGCTACTACGACAAGATCGGCTCGTACCGGACCTCCAGCGGGGCCGGCCCGATCACCGTGCAGTGGAGCGGCGTCAAGTTCTGGACGAAGTGACCCCGCGGGCGGTGTCCCCGGTGCCCGCCGGGGGCGCCGCCCACGCCGCGGGGGAGTCCCATGAGGACAGTCGCAGCCCGCTGGTGAACCGCCGTGGCGCGCCGGTCAGCGGATCGTCGAACTCGAGCGTCTTCGCCAGCAGCTGCAACGGTTTCGTGAAGTCGTCGAGCGGGGTTTCGGTGAGCACGGGGTAGAAGCCGTCGCCGAGGATGGGGATGCCGAGCCCGTTCAGGTGCACGCGCAGCTGGTGCGTGCGGCCGGTGGCGGGCACCAGCCGGTAGCGGCCCAGCCCGTCGCGGTGCTCCAGCAGCTCCACGTACGTCTCGGCGTTCACCTCGCCCGGAACCTCTTGGGCGGCAAGCACTCCGCGTTCCTTGACGATCCGGCTCCGGACCGTGCGCGGCAGCTCCAGCGCCGCGTCGTACGGCGCGATCGCCTCGTACTCCTTGTGCACCAGGCGATCGCGGAACATCGTCTGGTACGCCCCGCGCGCGGACGGGGTGATCACGAACATCACCAGCCCGGCCGTCACGCGGTCGAGGCGGTGCGCGGGCGACAGCGCCGGCAGGTCGAGGTCGCGGCGCAGCCGGACCAGCGCCGTCTCGAGGATGTGCTGCCCGCGCGGGATGGTCGCGAGGAAATGCGGCTTGTCGACCACGAGCAGGTGCTCGTCGCGGTGCACGACGGAGATGCCGAACGGCACCGGCACCTCGTCGGGCAGGTCGCGGTGGAACCAGATGAACGTGCCGGGCTCGAACGCCGTGCCGACGCCGAGCGGGCCGTCCGGGCCGAAGATCCGCTCCTCCCGCAGCATTTCTTCGATCCGCTCGGGCGCGACGCGGGGCAGTCGTTCGACCAGGTGCTCCAGCAGCGTGCCCCACGGTCCCTCGTCGGGCAGCCGCAGCCGGGCCGGGTCGAGCCCGTGGCGTGGCGGCAGCGGGGCCGCGAGCTTGCGTCTCATCGGACGCCGAGTCTACTTGTGAGTGTTTGTGACGGTTCTAACCGTCATGAACACTCACGAGCCGTTTTGCCGGTAGATCGCGATGTAGCGGGCCTTCGCCTCGGCGTCCGCGGCGTCGAACGCCTCCTTGCGGATGCGCTTGCCGGTGCCCGGCGGGAAGCCGTTGCGCGAGAGCCGGTGGTCGATGCTCTCCTCCATGTACGCGCAGGAGTAGAAGTACGCCACCAGCGCGGCCATCAGCACGATCGCCAGCCGGAGCTGGATCGGGCCGGGCAGCAGCAGCCAGACCAGGCACAGCGGCGCGATGCCGACCGAGCTGCGCAGCACGTGCCGCGCCTTCCAGTGCTTCGACGTGGTGTCGTGCAGGACCCAGTCGCGGTACCGCTCGGGCAGCCGGCCGCCCACGGCGTACCAGAACCAGCGGAGCACTCCGGGACGTGTCATCTCGTCCTCCATCCTCGAGTTCCTCGGCTGATTACAGTGTACACTAATGATTAGTGCACTAACGATTAGTGTAGTCCAGCCCACTCCGCTAAGGTGGCGCGACGCGAGAAGGAGGACCAGTGGCCGAGATCGACCTGGGCGAGGACCCGTTGAAACTCGACCGTCAGGTGTGCTTCGCGCTGTCGGTCGCTTCGCGCAGCGTGATCGCGATCTACCGGCCGCTGCTCGAACCGCACGGGCTGACGCACCCGCAGTACCTGGTGATGCTCGCGCTGTGGGAGAAGGCGCCGAGGTCGGTGAAGGACCTCGCCGCGGCGCTGCGGCACGAGCCCGCGACGCTGTCCCCGCTGCTCAAACGCCTGGAAGCGATGGACTACGTGACGCGCGGCCGCAGCCGTGCCGACGAGCGGCAGCTGACCGTCGAGCTGACCGAGAAGGGCCGGGCGTTGCGCGCGGAGGCGGAGAAGATCCCGTACCGCGTGGTCGAAACGCTCGGCATGGAGCTGTCCGAGCTGGAGGCCCTGCACGCCGCGCTGGGCCGGGTGATCGCGGCGACCGCATAAACGTTCATGTACGGCTCTTGTACGGCGGTCTTCCACGATGAGCGGGCGGGCGCCGTCGCAGCGGCCACGGGTCCCGCGTTCCGAAGGCCTCCTTCCGGCCCCCATCCGGGAGGGGGCCTTCGTCTTTGCCCGCGGGAGTACCCGGCGGTCCCGCGGCGTTGCTCCAAGCAGACGGACACCGGTCGGAAGGAGCGAGTGTGGGCGAGGAACTGAAGGTCCGGCTGGGGGTCGCGCCGGCGCCGGGCACGGGTCCCGCGGAGTTCGCGGGGCTGGCCGAGACGCTGGAGGCGGCGGGGATCGACTCGCTGTGGCTGTCCGAGCTGGTTTACGCGCCGGAGGTCGACCCGTTGATCGGCATGGCGCACGCGCTCGCCCGGACGAGCAAGCTGAAGGTGGGCACCGGCGTCGCCATCCTGCCCGGCCGCAACCCCGTGCTGGTGGCGAAGCAGCTGGTCACATTGGCCGGGCTGGCGCCGAAACGGGTGCTGCCGGTGTTCGGCCTGCGCCCGGCGAACCCGGCCGAGCACACCCTGTTCCCGGTGCCGGAAGGCAAGCGCGCCAAGGTGTTCGACGAGTCCCTGACCCTGCTGCGGCTGTTGCTGGAACAGGACGACGTGTCGTTCGACGGCGAGTTCTTCCAGGTCGACGGCATCACCATCGGCCCGCGCCCGGCCAAGCGGCTGGACGTGTGGCTCGGCGGCAGCGCCCCGGCCGCGCTGCGCCGCGCGGGACGGCTGTCCGACGGCTGGCTCGGCAGCTTCCACTCGCCCTCGCAGGCGCGGGCCGCCCGCGTCGCCATCCAGGACGCCGCCGCCGAGGCCGGCCGCGAGATCGAGCCCGACCACTTCGGCCTGAGCCTGCTGGTGGCCACTGAGGGCGTGCCGGAGCGAATGGTGGCCGCCGCCGCGCAACGGCAGCCGGGCACGCCGATCACCGAACTCGTCGCGACGAGCTGGGCCGAGGCCCGGCGCCTGCTGGAACAGCACATCGACGCGGGGCTGTCGAAGTTCGTCCTGCGGCCCGGGCACTCGGGCGACTACCAGCGGTTCCTCGACGGCTTCCAGCGCGAACTGATGCCGTTGCAGAACTGATCAGTCCAAGAATTCCAGCTGGACCGTCTTGCGGGGCATCAGCACCAGCGCCACGACGCTGAGCACGGCGACCCCGACCAGCGCGAGGAACACGTTGTGCGTGGCGTCCGCGAGGGCGCCACGCACGAACCCCGCGGCGGCCGAATGGTCGGCGTGGCCGCCGAGCACCAGGCTCGTGGCGTCCACGCTGTCCGGCAGCTTGCCAGCCAGCTCCGCGGGCGGGTTCGCGAAACGGTTCGCCAGGGTGGCGTTGGCGATCGCGCCGAACAGGGCCGCGCCGACCGCGCTGCCGAGGGATCGGCTGAACATGTTGGTCGCCGTCACCACGCCGCGCCGTTCCCAGCCGACGGTGGACTGCACGGCCACCACGGTCGGGCTCGCGGCCAGGCCCAGCCCGATGCCGAGCACGAACGACGAGCCGGCCGCGGCCCAGATCGACGAGTCCGGCCCGAGGGTGGTGGTCAGCACCCCGCCGACGATGATGAACACGGCGCCGATCAGCGCCGTGTCGCGGAACCCGATCTTCATGTAGATCCGGCCGGAGAGTGAAGCGGCGAGCGGCCAGCCGATCGTCAGCGCGGCGAGGGCGAACCCGGCGGTGAGCGCGCCGGTGCCGAGCACGCCCTGGGCGTACGTCGGCAGGTACGAGCTCAGCCCCATCATCACCGCGCCGACCACCAGCGCGACCAGGCTGCCGCCGACGAGCGTACGCCGGGTGAACACCCACAGCGGCAGCACCGGCTCCTTCGCCCGTTGCTCCACCAGCACGAACGCGATCAGCGCCAGCGCGCCGGCGGCGAAGATCAGCAGGCTCGGCGCCGACGCCCAGCCCCACGCGACGCCGCCTTCCAGCAGCGCGAGGATCAGCGCCGTGCAGCCGAAGGTGAGCAGCGCGGCGCCGGCGTAGTCGATGCGGTGCCGGCTGCGCTCCACCCGCTCGGTGAACTTGCGGTAGAGCATCCAGGCGGCGATCGCGCCCAGCGGCAGGTTGACGAAGAAGATCCAGCGCCAGCTCAGGTACTCGGAGAACACGCCGCCGAGCGTCGGCCCGACCACCGACGCGATGGCCCACACGCCGGCCAGGTAGCCCTGGACCCGCGCGCGCTCCTCGACCGTGTAGAGGTCGCCGACCATGGTCATGCTGATCGGCTGCACCGCGCCGGCGCCGATGCCCTGCACCGCGCGCGCCGCGATCAGCACCGGCATGCTCCAGGCCGCGCCGCACAGCACCGAGCCGACCAGGAAGGCCGCGATGCCGAAGAACATCACCGGGCGGCGGCCGAGCACGTCGGCGAACTTCCCATACAGCGGGACGGTGACCGCCTGCGTCAGCAGGTACACCGAGAACAGCCAGGGGAACTGCGAGAACCCGCCGAGGTCGCGGACCACGGACGGGACGGCGGTGGCGATGATCGTGCTGTCCAGCGCGACCAGCCCGGTACTGAGCATGACTGCCGCCAGGACCGGTCCGCGCTCGGACCGCAGGCCGACGCCCTTCTTGGCCGTACTGGCCGGGACCGCCGTGTTCATGCGCCCAGCTCGGCGACGTCGGATGCCGCGGCGGCAGGCTGGTTCATCGGTCGTCTGCTCCTCGGGGTGCCCATGGCTGGCTTCAACTCCTTCGCGTCGACAAGCATTCCACGAACGAGTGAAGGGTTTTCGCGGACGCCCGGCCCGACATGATGGGGGGATGGACACGTGGGTGCGGCCGATCCGCCGCGGATGGGTGGTGCGCGGTCGCGTGCCCGGGCCGGATGTCGACGAGTTCGCGGAGCCGGACGCCGTCGTCGCCGCGCTGGCGTCCCCGGAGGCGGCGGGGGACACGCTGCTGGCCGTGCAGCATCCGGCGCGGACGCCGGCCGCGCTCGCCCGCGGGCTGGACCTGAACGCCGCGCTGCCCTCGGCGCGCGCCGCGCTGGCCCGGATCCGGGCACTGCATTACCGGTCGCTGAGCGGCTTCGTCGCGGCGTACCGGATCGACGGCCCGGACGGGGCGGCGTCCGGGGTGCTGTGCCTGGTCGACCTGAGCGAGCTGAACTCGGGCCGCGCCCACGTGCGGCACACGGAGGAGGTGTACCCGCACGTGGTCGCGGAGCGCGCCGCCGTGCTGGCCGGCCTCGGCTGCGCGACGAGCGCGGCGATGCTGGTCCCGGCCGAGGACGGGGCGCTGCTGACCGAGGCCGTCGAATCGGCGTGCGCCGGGCTCGGCACACCGGATGTGTCCACTGTGGACCTCGCCGGCCGCCGGCACGAGCTGTGGGCGGTGCCGTCCGGGACCGTGCAGGCGCGCCTGCTCACCGCCGTGGCCCGGTCGGACCTGCTGGTCGCGGACGGCAACCACCGGGTCGCGGCCGCCGCGGCCACCGGCCAGGGCGCTCTGCTCGCGCTGGTCACGGCCGGGCCGCGGCTGGAGATCGGCGCGATCAACCGCGTCCTCACCGGGTTCTCCGCGGCGGAGCTGGCGAGCGCCTGGCGCGGGGCGGGTCTGGAGGTCACCGCGACGACGGACCGGACACCGCCTTCGTGCCCCGGCACAGTGGTGGTCCTGGCCGGCGACGAGGCCCTGCGCGTCACCCTGCCCGTGGCCGGCTCCCTGATGATCGACCACGAGGCGGTCGAGCGGGTGCTGTTCGGGCAGGCGCTGGGCGTGGACCCGGACGGGCCCGCGGTGCGGCCGCTGCCGGAGGGCCGCCCGGTGCCGCCGGGCGCGCTGGTCCAGCTCGCGCCCGTGCCGTTCGAGACGGTGCTGAAGGTCCACGCGGCGGGCCGGCGCCTGCCGCGCAAGGCCACCTACTTCACCCCGAAACCCCTGGGCGGGCTGGTGCTGGCGGAGATCTGACGGCGGCCGCTCAGGGGATGATGCCGCGTGACTCGAGCGCGTCGGCCAGGCGCTCGCGCAGCTCCTGGGCGGTGGCCTGCGGGTCGATTTCGGCGGGCGGGGAAAGGACTTTCGAGATCACCGTCGACAGGTTCTGGTACGCGGGGGTGAGCGGGCGGACGGCGGCGTCGCCGAGCGCGGTGCGGATGTCGTCCTTCATCGGGAACTGTTGCGCCATCGTGGGATTCGCGGTCGCGTCGGCGGGTTTGGCCGGGTCCAGCGGCTTGGTGTCACTGTAGATCGAGGAGAGGCTCGGCGGCTCGCCGTCGAGAAGCGCTTGGTACTTCTGGCTTTCCTCGTTGCGGAGGCAGAGCGCGGCCTCGAACGCCTCGCGTTTGTGCGGCGAATAGGTGCTGACGGCGAGGTTGTAACCGCCGATCGTCCCGTGCGCCTCGCGTCCGGGCACGGCCGCCGGGTACGGCGCCCACTTGATGTGGCTGACGTCCTGCGGCTTCTCCTGCGCGTAGGCCGCGTAGACGAACGGCCAGTTCAGCTGGAACGCCGCCTGCCCGCGCTGGAAGGCCTGGCGGACCTCGTCCTCCTTCTGGTTGGTCAGCGAGGGGTCGGTGATTCCGGTGCTGGCCAGGGTTTTCAGCAGCTGCAGCGCCTGGACGGCCCCGTCGTCCATCACGACGGACTTGCTGTCGCCGGACAGGATGTGCCCGCCCTCGGAGGCGACGAGGGTGTTGTAGAAGACGACCAGCCCCTCGTACTGCGCGCCGGTGAACACCACCTGGTACGGCTTGCCGGCGGCCTTGAGCCGCCGGGCCTGCGCCATCATCTCGTCGAACGTCCGCGGCGGCGCCGGGGTGAGACGGTCGTCGTACCAGAGCAGCTGGATGTTGGTGTTCTTGGTGGCGCCGTACAGCTTCCCGTTCCACTGGGCGGTGGCGAGCGGCCCCGGCAGCACGTCTTTGGTAGCGGCGGCGCGGTCCGCCCCGGTCCACGGGTCGATCCAGCCGGCCTCGGCGAACTCGGGGATCCAGGTGACGTCCAGCCCGAGCACGTCCATGGAGTCGTCCCCCGCGGCCAGCCGCCGCACCATCTGCTCCCGCTGCCCGTCGGCCGCGCGCGGCAGCTTGTTGTAGACGATCCGGTACCGCCCGGCCGCTTCCTGGGTGCATTTGTCGACGAGCGTCTGCATGTGGTCTTCGGGGGAGAGGTAGAGGTTGATCGTGGTCCCGCTTTCGGCCGAACACCCGGCCACCAGCGCCCCCGCCACGATCGCCGCCCCCGCGAGGGCCCGCCCGCGCCTGGTCCCCTGCCGCATGAGGCCTCCTCGCACCGATCACCCGTCGTAGCCGAGAAGCCTCACATCGTGGCCGGTTGCCTCTTTCGAGTCAAGACGCGAAATCCTGCAGGTCAACGCTCCCGCGGCCTAGGATCCACTCGTGAAGCTGCCCGTGATGCCGCCCGTGCGGCCGATGCTGGCCAAGGCCGTGCACGAGGTGCCGCGCGCCGGGGGACTGTGGTTCGAGCCCAAGTGGGACGGGTTCCGCTGTGTCGTGTTCCGCGATCAGGACGAGGTGGAGCTGGGCTCGCGCAACGACCGGCCGTTGACGCGGTACTTCCCCGAGCTGGTGCAGCTGCTCAAGGACGCCCTGCCGCCGCGGTGTGTCGTCGACGGGGAGATCGTGCTGGTGACGCCGCGGGGGCTGGACTTCGGGGCGCTTCAGCTGCGGCTGCATCCCGCGGCCTCGCGCGTGGCGAAACTGGCTGAGGAGACGCCGGCCAGCTTCATCGCGTTCGACCTGTTGGCGCTGGACGACCGGGATCTCACCGGGGAGCCGTTCAGCGAGCGGCGGCGGCTGCTCGAAGACGCGCTCGGCGGCGATCCGACCGGCGCACTGCAACGCGTCCACCTCACGCCGCTGTCCACCGACCCGGACACGGCGCAGGACTGGTTCACCCGCTTCGAGGGCGCGGGTTTCGACGGGGTGATGGCCAAACCCGCCGATCAGCCGTACGAGCAGGACAAGCGCGTGATGTGGAAGGTCAAGCACGAGCGCACGGCGGACTGCGTCGTCGCCGGGTTCCGGTGGCACAAGGACGGCGCCGGGATCGGGTCGCTGCTGCTCGGGCTGTTCGACGAGCGCGGCGAGCTGCACCACGTCGGCGTCGCCAGCAGTTTCACCGCGAAGCGGCGGCGGGAGCTGGTGGACGAACTCAAGCCGCTGACCGAAAACGCGCTCGACGGGCATCCCTGGCGGACCTGGGCCGAGTACCAGACCGCCGATGAGGAGACCGGGAGGCGGCCGGGCGCGAACAGCCGCTGGGCGCCGCAGAAGGACCTGAGCTGGGAGCCGGTGCGGCCCGAGTGGGTCGCCGAGATCCAGTACGAGCACCTGCAGGGCGGCCGGCTGCGGCACGGCGGGCGGCTGGTGCGCTTCCGGCCCGACCGCGAACCCGCGTCCTGCACGTACGCCCAGCTCGAAGAGGCGCCGCCGGCCGAACTGGCCGCGTTGTTCCGGGAGGCGAGATGATCCTCGACGTCGACGGGGTCGAGCTGACCGTGTCCAGCCCGGACAAGGTCTACTTCCCCGAGCACGGCGAGACGAAGCTCGACCTCGTCCGCTACTACCAGGCCGTCGCCGGGCCGCTGCTCGACCGGCTCGGCGGCCGTCCGCTGCTGCTGGAGCGCTACCCGGACGGCGCGGGCGGCAAGTCGTGGTTCCAGAAGCGGGTACCGAAGAACGCGCCGGACTGGCTCACCACCACCGTCGTCTCCACTCCGAACGGCACGACCAGCGACGCGCTCGTGGCCGCCGACCTCGCGCACGTGCTGTGGGCGGTCAACCAAGGCTGCCTCGGCTTCCACGTCTGGCCCAACCGCGCTGCTGCGCTGGATATCGCCGACGAACTGCGGATCGACCTCGACCCGTCACCCGGCATCGGTTTCCCGCAGTTGCGTGACGCTGCCGTGCTCGTACGCGCGTTCCTCGGCGAGCTGGGTATCGAGGCGTACGTGAAGACGTCCGGCTCCCGCGGTCTGCACCTGTACGCGATCCTCGAGCCGCGCTGGGACGGCTACCAGGTCCGCGCCGCGGCGGTCGCGCTCGCGCGGGCGCTGGAACGGCGGCACCCGGACCTGATCACCGCCCAGTGGTGGAAGGAAGAGCGCGGCTCTCGCGTGTTCGTCGACTTCAACCAGAACGCGCCGCACAAAACGGTGTTCGGCGCCTGGTGCGTGCGCCCGCGCGTCGGCGGCCAGGTCTCCACGCCGATCTCGTGGGACGAGCTCCCGACGATCGAACCGGACACCCTCACACTGTCCACCGTCCCGGCCCGCGTGGCGGCCGCCGGCGACCCGTGGGCCGGCGCGAACGACCGGCCGCAGTCGATCGAACCGCTGCTGGAGCTGTCCCGCGAGGACCTGGCGAGCGGGCTGATGGACGCGCCATGGCCGCCGGTCTACCCGAAGATGCCGAACGAGCCGCCGCGGGTGGCGCCCAGCCGGGCCAAGAAAAGCTCGTGAGTGTTCATGCCGGTTAGAACCGGCATAGACACTCACGACAACGGCAGGTCGAACGCCAGCTGCTCGGTCCGATCCAGTGCGGCGGTCGAGCCGGACAGGGCGGCGGCGCAGGCCGGGCACGGGGCGACGTCGTCGCGGGCGCTGAGGTCGATCGGCGTCCAGGTGCGGGATTCGCGGTCGCCGCAGGCCGAGGCGCGGTAGCGCAGGTCGCCGGAGCGGGTCATCAAATGGGCGACGGGGGAGTCGTCCGGCAGCGCGCCGACGAGGTACCAGCGCGTCGCGCCGAGGAGCGTGGACGGATTCGCCATGGAACTGTTCCTCCTGGGGAGGGCGGTTCAGCAGCTTTCCTTACACCACGGCCAGTGTCCGTCCGCATGCACGTGAATCCGTGCGTTTGCGCTCGTTCGGCGTGGCGCGCTCAGCCGTCCGGCTCGTCGAGGTAACGCAGGATCCGCAGCATGCCGCGCTCGTCCGGCGTGCTGTCGTCGGACAGACAGGCCTCGAGCCGGCGGGTGAGATCGGCGGCGTCGAACCCCGCGCCGATCAGCACCAGCTCGGTGCGCCGCGGCCGTCCCGCGGGCCAGGCGGACCGGTCGAACGCGACGAACCCGCCGACGGTGTGCAGCCCGAACCGCGACCGGACGCCGTTCGGGCCCAGGTCGAGGTGGCCTTTCACGCGGTACAGCCCGGCGGGGCGCTGCTCCAGGAAGTCCAGGAACCGCCGCGGCGAAAGCGGCTGCTCCGCGGTGAACGTGACGCTCTCGTAAGCCGCGTGCAGGTGCTGGGAGTGGTCGTCGGGCTCCCGCAGATCGTCGAACGAGAGCTGGCCGAAGCGCTCGCGCGGCCGCGGGTCGAAGAACAGCTCCGGGTCGACGCGGCCGTGGTCGGTGACCAGCAGCGGGACGCCCGGCGCCAGCTCCTCGACAGTGCCGCGCGTCTTGGCCAGCTCCCCGGCCGTCACGCGGTCGGCCTTGTTGAGCACCACCAGGTCGGCGACGCGCAGGTGGTCGGCGAGCTCGGGGTGGCGTTCGCGGGTGGCCGCGAACTCGGCGGCGTCGACGACTTCCGCGAGCCCGCCGTAGCGGATGCCGGGGTTGTCGCTGGCGATCATCAGCCGCACCAGGTCACGCGGCTCGGCGATGCCACTGGCCTCGACGACGATCACGTCGATGCCCGCTTCGGCGTCGGCGAGCTTGCCGAGCATGGCGTCGAGGCCGCTGGCGTCCACGGCGCAGCACAGGCAGCCGTTGCCGAGCGAGACCATGGTGTCCACCTGGCCGGAGACGGCGAGCGCGTCGATGTTCACCCGGCCGAAGTCGTTGACCACCACGCCGACCCGGGCGCCCTGGCGGTTGGCCAGCAGGTGGTTGAGCATCGTGGTCTTGCCCGAGCCCAGGAAGCCCGCGACGAGGACCACCGGGATCCGCTGCCTGGCCACCCGCACCCCTCCCTGCCGTCGCCGGGACCTTACCTTCCGGGCCCGCGAATACACCGCCAGACCCGCGGAAAGAAGACCGTTCGCCGAATACGTTCGAAAAGACGCATGGGTCCGCCGGAAACAGCGCGCCGCCCGGTGAGTCACCATTCAGTGGTTGTTTCCGCAGCGTGGTCGGGTAATCTACGCCGTCTGACCGGATCCCTTGGGGCTACAGGGTTTCTGATCATGACAGCGGAGGAGCGGTGTACTTTTCCGGCGTTTGGCGGGTTGTGTTCTCGGAGAGTGGAGTAGCCCGGTGACCATGGTGTCCACGCAGGTGATGCACGGTGTTCAGCTCGCGGAGGCCGAGGAATTCGTGCGGCTCTGCCACGCCGAGGAGGCGGTGCCGCCGGGGCAGCGCCTCGGCGAGCGGCTGGCGCGGATAGCCGACGAAATCGCCGAGACCGGCACCTATCGGCACACCCCCGCCGAGCTGGCGTACGGCGCGCGGGTGGCGTGGCGCAACTCGGCCCGGTGCATCGGCCGGCTCTACTGGCGCAGCCTGCGGGTCCGCGACCGGCGGCACGTGCGCGACGCCGCCGGCCTCGCCGGGGAGTGCGTGGCGCACCTGCGGGAGGCGACGCGCGGCGGGCGCATCCGTCCGACCATCACCGTGTTCGCGCCGGACACCCCGGCCGGGCCGGGCCCGCGCATCCACAACGCCCAGCTGGTCCGCTACGCCGGTTACCGGCTGGACGACGGCTCCGTGCTCGGCGACCCGCGGCAGGTCGACTTCACCCGGAGCGTGCGGGAGCTGGGCTGGCGGGGCCCGGAGCGCCGCGGCTCGTTCGACGTGCTGCCACTGCTGGTCGAGGCCCGCCCGGGCGAGCGGCGGCTGTTCGGCCTGCCCGCCGATGCGGTGCTGGAGGTGCCGCTGACGCACCCGGACCACCGCTGGTTCGCCGGCCTCGGGCTGCGCTGGCACGCGGTGCCCGCGATCAGCGACATGCCGCTGGAGATCGGCGGCGTGCGGTACCCGGCGGCGCCGTTCAACGGCTGGTACATGGCCAGCGAGATCGGCGCGCGCAACCTCGCCGACCCCGGCCGGTACGACCTGCTGCCGGTGGTCGCCGACCTGATGGGCCTGGCCACCGGCGACGACCGCACGCTGTGGCGCGACCGCGCGCTGGTCGAGCTGACCCTGGCCGTGCAGCACTCGTTCGACCAGGCCGGGGTCACCGTCGCCGACCACCACTCGGAGTCGCGGCGGTTCCTCGACCACCTCGAACGAGAGGAGCGAGCGGGCCGTTCGTGCCCGGCGGACTGGAGCTGGATCGTGCCGCCGCTCTCGGGCGCGCAGACCGCCGTTTTCCACCGCTACTACGACGAGCCGGACCCGGCGGCGCGGCCGGCCTTCCTACCGCCCGGCTGAACGGGAACGCCCGTTCGGCGGATCGTGGAAGACCGGGGGAGCCGCCGGTCCGCAGCGGGCGGAGAATGGGGTCATGACCGCAGTCCTCGTCGTCCACGCGGGCAAGAACGGCGGCACCCGGGAAATCGCCGAGGTGATCGCCGACGAGCTGCGCGCGCAGGAACTGCGGGTGGACGTGCGGGACGCGGCCGACGTCGCCGGGGTCACCGAGTACGCGGCGGTGGTGCTCGGCAGCGCGCTGTACTACTCGCGCTGGCGGCCGGAGGCGGTGCGGCTGCTGGAGCGGCACGTCGAGGACCTGCGGGAACGGCCGGTCTGGCTGTTCCACAGCGGCCCGTGCGGCCCCGGCGCGGCGATGGTCCAGGTCAGCCTGCCGGCGAAGGTCGCCTTCCTCGCCGCGCAGATCGACGCGGAGCGGACCGCGACCTTCGGCGGACGGCTCGACCCCGCCCGCGCGAGAGGGCTGGTCGCGCGATTCATGGCGTCGGGCCACCGGGCGGGCGACTTCCGCGACTGGGACCTGATCCGGGCCTGGGCCCGCGACGTCGGCCGCCGGGTCCGCACCCGCGTCCTGTTGTGACGTCTGTGTCGCTTTTGCTTGGTGTGACTGGTTTTCCCGTTCTGATTCCGAGTGTTGCCGACGTGCTGGGCCGGGTGTAAACCAAGCGGAGGCCGATTCCGAAAGAGAACGACGGGGGCTCGTGTGTCGGACAGCGCGGACAGCGTGGTGGCGAAGCCGGGTAAGCAGAAACTGACCTCCGACCAGAGGAACTCCTTCATCGCCGCGTCGCTCGGCTGGAGCATGGACGCGTTCGACTACTTCCTGGTCGTGTTCGTGATCGCCGACATCGCCAAGGACAAGTCCTTCGGCGCGACCGCGACGCAGCTGGCGTTCATCACCACCGCGACGCTGGTGATGCGGCCGGTCGGGGCGCTGGTCTTCGGCCTGTGGGCGGACCGCGTCGGGCGGCGGGTGCCGCTGATGGTCGACGTGATCCTGTACTCGGTGGCGGGCGTGCTGTGCGCGGTGGCGCCGAACTTCACCGTGCTGCTGATCCTGCGGTTCATCTACGGCATCGGCATGGGCGGCGAGTGGGGCCTGGGCGCGGCGCTGGCCATGGAGAAGATCCCGGTGGAGCGGCGCGGGTTCTTCTCCGGGGTGCTGCAGGCCGGGTACTCGGCCGGCTACCTGGTCGCGGCGCTGGCGTACCTGCTGTTCCACACCGCGCTGGGACTGGACTGGCGGTGGATCTTCGCGCTGAGCATCTTCCCGGCGCTGATCAGCCTGCTGATCCGGTCGCGGGTGAAGGAGTCGGAGGTCTGGGAGGCCGCGCAGGAGAAGATGCGCGTCACCAAGACGTCGGTGAAGGACGTGCTGCTCAACCGCAAGGTGATCCGCCGGTTCATCTACCTGATCCTGCTGATGACCGCGTTCAACTGGATGAGCCACGGCACCCAGGACGTCTACCCGTCGTTCCTCAAGGCCACCGAGCACGGCGGCGCCGGCCTGACCGCGGCGACGAGCACGTGGATCGCGGTGATCTACAACATCGGCGCGATCATCGGCGGGCTGACCTTCGGCGCGCTGTCGGAGAAGCTCGGCCGGCGGCGCACCATCGTCACCGCGGCGGTGCTGGGGCTGCCGATCATCCCGATCTTCGCGTTCGACCACGGTGCGGGCATGCTCGCGCTGGGCTCGTTCCTGATGCAGATCATGGTGCAGGGCGCGTGGGGCGTCATCCCGGCGCACCTGACCGAGATGTCGCCGGACGCGGTGCGCGGGTTCTACCCCGGCGTCACGTACCAGCTGGGCAACCTGCTGGCCGCGCTGAACCTGCCGATCCAGCAGAGCATCGCCGAGTCGCAGGGCTACACCGCCGCGCTGCTGTGGACGGTCATCCCGGCGCTGGTGCTGGTCGCGGTGCTGACCTCGTTCGGCAAGGAGGCCAAGTCGATCCGCTTCGGCGGCGATGCGGCTACGACGGCACCGGTGAGTGGTGGTTGATAATGGGTTGTCGGCAAATCTCGGCACAATAGAGTAGCCCGATGAAATCCTGATGAAACCGAATCTCTTTCGAATTAAAGCTCTTCGGTACGGTTTTTCCGGTCTGGTGCGGTTGCGCGAAAACCGCTAACATCGGAAACCGTTCAGCACGCTTGGCCTTTCGGCCGTCGTGTGTTATTCGGACTGTGCGCTATTCGGGGAGTGAACATGAGAAAGCTCGCGGCCGTACTGGCCGGTCTGCTGATGTCGGCGGGAATCGTGCTGGTGGGCGCGCCTTCGGCGTCCGCGGCTTCGTGCGACGGCACTTACACGATCGTGGTAGGCGGCTTCACCGACCGCGACTCGACGATCTTCACCGGCGCCGGCATCAGCCAGCGCGTCGGCTACTCGGCCGAACTCAACAGCCAGAGCGCCCGTCAGGGTGTGGACGAGTTGAACCGGCTGATCCGCAACCAGCGCGCGGCCTGCCCCGGCCAGCACGCGAAGGCGGTCGGGTTCTCCGAGGGCGCGGCGGTCGTGCACATCTGGGTGACGGAAAACTGGAAGACCTTCGACAACGTCAACGCCGTCCTGATCGCCGACCCCAAACGCGACCCGCACGGCCTCGGCGGCCCCGGCCTCGCGGGCCAGGCGCCGTCGGTGATCTTCGGCCCGATCGTCGGCTACCCGCTAGTTGGAGTCGACAGCTTCTTCGGCAACATTCCGACTGTTTCGCTGTGTACGGACGACATCATCTGTGACGAGGCCGCGGCTTCGGGGTGGATCGGATACGCGCAGCACAAGCACACGGAAAACTACAATTTCAACGTCGATGTGTACTCGGACAATGGCGTGGGGCAGTGGTTCAACGGGCAGTATTTCCCGGATAAGTAGGCGGCTGGGTTTTTGCGTTGTTGTGTCGCTCAGGGGTCCCGGCATGGTTGCCGGGGCCCCTGGTGGCTTTTTGGGTATTTGGTTTTGCCGGTGATGGGGTTCTTGGTGGTTCCTGCTGGTTCCTGGCGGTGGGGTAGGCGTTTCGCCTCGCTGTGGCTGTGTCGGTGTCGGTGCGGCAGTGACCGTGAGCGCTGCCCGCCCCTCTGAATAACCTGCCGAACACCTCTGACCTGCAGGGTTGCGTGCCGACATGGCGACGATATATCGTCGAAGTGTCGGCGATAGAACAACCCTTCAGGAGGACCTCATGACCAGCACAGCAGGCGGCGCCCACATCTTCGACGGCTTCGGCCCCGAAGACCGACACGGCCCCGACGACCACCACCCCCCTCGCCACCACAGCTCTCACGACGAGCGCGGCGCCTACAGCCACCCCGCTCCCGGCGCCCGACCGGGTCCTGACCACCGGTTCGGCTTCGGCCACCAGCACGGTTTCGGTTTCACCATGGGCCACCCGTCCGGGCCGTTCGGCGCCCGGCGCGGCCCCGGCAGCCCCCCACCCGACCACGGCGAGCCCCACGACCACAGCGGGCACCATGGCCCGGGTGGATTCCCGTTCGGACCGGGCCGGGATCCCCGATCAGGTGGGTTCCCCTTTGGCTCCGAGCACCACAGTCCTGGCGAAGTCCCCTTCAGCCGCGAGCACCACGGCGCCGGCGAGTTCCCGTTCGGGCCTGGGCATCACGGTCCTGGCGGCGCTCCCTTCGGCCATGGCGGTCACCATGGGCCGGGCGGGTTTCCGTTCGGGCCGGGTGGCGAGGGAGGGCCGGGTGGGTTCCCGGTCGAGGACGGGGAGCACGAGGAGTTCGTAAGGCCCGAAGGCTTCCCATTCGGGTACGACGCGGCACGGGGGCCGGGCGGGTTTCCGCCGCCGCCTCCGCCCCCGCCGCCGCCGGGTGGGCCCGGGTTTCCCGGTTTCCCCGGGTTTCCGGGATTTCCCGGTGGGCCGGGTGGTCCGGGTGGACCGCGGGGGATGTTCGGCGGGGGAGGGGCGCCGTGGGGTCGCGGGGCTCGCGGCCCGGCCCGGCCGGTGCGGCCCGCGGTGCTCGCGTTGCTGGCCGAGGAACCCATGCACGGATACCAGATCATGCAGGAGATCCGCCGCCGCACCGACGAAGAATGGCGGCCCAGCCCCGGCTCGATCTACCCGATCCTGCAGCAGCTCGAAGACGAGGGCCTGGTCCGCACCGACGAGTCGGGCGGGCGCCGCGTCGCGCAGCTGACCGAGGCCGGACGGGAGCACGTCGCCGGGCGGGAAGAGGAGTTCGCGGGGTTGTGGGAGTCCCGCGCCACCGACGACGACCCCAGCGTCGACCGGGTCCACGCCCTCTACAAGCAACTCGGCGACCTCTCCGGCGCAGCAGGCCAGGTCGCCTACACCGGGACCGACGCGCAGTTCGCCGAGGTCCGCAAGGTCCTCAACGAGGCCCGCCGCCGGATCTACGGTGTGCTGGCCGAGGACACCGTAGACTGACCCGGCAGCACAGGGCGGCGAGTCCACGATGGACTCGCCGTCCTCTTTCTTTATGCGCCAACGGCCGACTGTGTCGGTGTCCATATGCGGCCCAGCGGGCTGGCCGAACCGCAGCCGAACTGCGCCGGCGGCCGAATCCAGCCAGTGTCCTCAAACGACACTGGCTGCCCGTTCCACCAACGCCCGATACACAGTCTCAACCGCCGGACTCTGTTTCCGCTCAAGCCGCGCGAGCACCAGCACCCGGCTCAGCGCAGGCGCCTCCACCACCACAGTCCGGATGTCGTGACGGCCCTCCGTCAGACGACGCGGGACAAAAGCGATCCCCAGGCCACCACGGACCAAATCCAGAGCCATAGCCGGGTCAGCGACCTCGATGGCGACGTCGCGCTCCACACCGGCCTCCGCGAAGAGCTGATCCGTGCGAGTCCGGTTGGCCCAGCCGACCGGGAAGTCGATGAACGGGAAAGCCGCGAGGTCCGCGCACTGCAACGGCCGGTCCGGCAGGGGAGTGTCCAAAGCCGCGGCCAGTACGAGGTCCAACGTGCCGACCGGACTCACCCTGATCGACGCGACGGTCGTGTCCGGTGAGGGAATCAGCGCCAGGTCGAACGTGCCGTCGGCGATGCGGTCCAGGTGACGGTCGAAAGCCAGCGGCGAGGACTGGACGCGCAAGGCGATGCCCGGGTGCGCACGGCGGATCGCGCCGAGCACCTCGGCCAGCGGGAACGTGCCGGTGGACAGCACTGTGCCGAGGGTGACGGTGCCGTGCAGGCCACCGTCGAGGGAGTCGAGTTCGCGGCGGACGTCGCGGGCCGCGGTCACGATGGCGCGGGCCCGCTCCAGCAGGAGCCCGCCCGCGGCGGTGAGTTCGATGCGGTGGCCGATCCGGCGGAACAACGACTGCCCGAGTTCGTGTTCCAGGCGCCCGACCGCGGCTGACATCGTCGACTGGACCACGTGTTCACGCTGGGCGCCGCGGGTGAAACTGCCCTCGTCGGCGACCGCGATGAAGTAGACCAGCTGCTGAAGCTCCATACAGGCCAGTATCGCCGACGCCGATGGAAGCAGCGGAATCGTTCGTTGGACGCGCCCGGCACTCCCGATCGACGATGGACGGGCCGGCCCCCACGACCATCCACAAAGGAGCAGCAGATGCGCCTGATCGCACTGGAGGAAGCGTTCTCGATTCCCCGGCTCACCGCCCGCCACCCCGGGCTGACCGACCTCGGGCCCATCCCGGTCAGCCGCGAGTTCGGCCGGCACGTCGCTCGACGGCTGCCCGACTTCACCGAGTTGCGGCTGCCCGAAATGGACCGTTACGGCGTGGACACGCAGGTCCTGTCGCACACCGCCCCGGGCATCCAGGCCGACCTGACAGCCGAAGAAGCGGTCGACGCGGCCAGGTTCGCCAACGACTACCTGGCGAAAATCGTGGCCGCGCACCCGACCCGGTTCGCCGGTTTCGCGGCGCTGCCCATGCAGGACCCCAAAGCCGCGACTGCCGAACTGCGCCGCGCCGTCGGGGAACTCGGGTTTCGCGGGGCCCTGGTCAACGACCACACCGGCGGCCGCTACCTCGACGACCCCGTCTACGAACCGTTCTGGACCACCCTCGAAGACCTGGACGTCCCGCTCTACCTCCACCCGGGCGCACCCGCCGCCGAACGGTGGAAGGTCACCGACGGCGCCGCCGAGCTGATCGGGCCGACCTTCACCTGGGGCGCGGAGACCGGCGGGCACGCCCTGCGCCTGCTGTACTCCGGCGTCTTCGACCGGCACCCCCGCGCGCACCTGATCCTCGGGCACATGGGCGAGTACCTGCCGTTCATGCTGTCGCGCCTCGACTCCCGCTACGCCACCCTCGACCCCGGGCGCACCCTGGACCGCGCCCCGTCGGCGTACGTCGGCACGAACATCCTGATCACCATCAGCGGCGTCCAGTCCCCGGCCGCACTGGCCGGCGCGGTGCTGGCCATCGGCGCCGACGCGATCATGTTCGCGATCGATTATCCGTACGAGTACACGGAAGCGGCCACCACCGCGTTTGCCACAGCTCCGCTCAGCGACGCCGACCGGCACAAGATCGCGCACGGTAACGCCGAACGGCTGCTCAAGCTCCAGCCCTGATCAAGTCAACCGCGTAGGTGACGGCCCCGCCGCCCAACCCAAGTGGTCCGAGACCGTCACCGCGGCGGTCGCCGTGGCGTGGCCCGCGGCGGTCAGGCGGGGAGCCACCTGGACGTGCGGCGCTGACACGTTCAGCGCCGCCGCCACCCGGCCCCGGAAGTCGCGGATCGGGGCGGAGACGCCGGAGAGCCCGAGCTCGAATTCCTCTTCCACCCGGGCAAAACCGAGCGCCCTGGCTTCCTGGATCTTCGTCCACAGAGCCGGCAAATCGGTCAGCGACGGGAAGCGCACGGACAGTTCGTCCGGCGTCGCGTCCAGCAATAGGACGCGCCCGGCCGACGTGCGGTCGGCCGGGACGCCGCGGCCCTCCCAGCCGCGGACGCGGAACGAGTGGCCCGAGACCGAAAGCAGCGTCAGCACTTCCTGATCCCGCAGCACACACAGGTGCACGGTCTCCTCCAGTTCGGCCGAAAGCGCGCGCATCACCGGCTCCGCGGCCCGCGTCAGCCGGTCCTCCACCGTCCTCGCGACGAGCGAGAACAGCCGTCGCCCCATGCGGTACTCCAACGTGTCCGGGTCGCGCTCGACCACGCCCTCTTCGGCCAGCGCCTTGAGCGCGCGCGAGACCTGGCTCTTCTCCCGGCCGGTCAGCTGCGCCAGCCGGACGACGCCGAGCCCGCCCGCGCGCTGCCCCTCCTCCGACGCCAGCGCTTCGAGCAGGTCGAGGTCGCGGCGCAGGCCGTGGCCGGGATGACGGTCCATGGGCAGCAGCGTAAGCGAGTTGGCCTGAGCGCAACGCGCATTGCGATCTCCCCGCGTGGCTTGCCGTGGCGAGCGGGCCGCTCGTAGCTTCGGCAGGGAAGCGAAGGGACACCATGAAGATCACCGACATCACCCTCGACCGCTTGCGGCTGCGGCTGGACCCGCCGTTGCGCGCGGCGTGGGACCCGGAGCCGCGCCGCCATTTCGACGCCACGATCGTGCGGGTGCACACCGGCGACGGCGTCACCGGCATCGGCTCCGGCGACACCATGGCGGGCTTCGAGGCCGTCAAGCACCTGTTCGTCGGCCAGGACCCGCTGGACATCGTCCGCCACGTCAAGGCCATCGAGACGGCCAACTTCCACGGCGGCAGCTACTGGCCGCTGGAAGTCGCATTGTGGGATCTCATCGGCAAAGTCGCCGGGCTGCGGGTCGCGACGCTCTTCGGCAACGCCGCGCGGTCGGTGCCCGTGTACGCGTCCACGGCGGAGCTCAAGCCGCCGGCCGAACGCGTTGAATCCGCGTTCCAGGCACGCGAGGCCGGGTTCCGCGCGATGAAGATCCGCATCGACCGGGACCGCGCCGCCGAGGGCGTGGCGACGGTCGCCGCCGTGCGGGACGCGCTCGGGCCGGACTTCGAGATCATGGTCGACCTCAACCAGTCCTGGCGGATGGCGGGCGACACCGCGCCCGCCACGGACCTGGCCGCGACCCGGAAGCTGGTCCGCGGACTGTCCGAACTGGACGTGTTCTGGGTCGAGGAACCGTTGCCGTATCACGATCTCGACGGCTTCCGCACCCTGCGCGCGGACAACCCGGGCGTCCGGCTCGCGGCCGGGGAGATGCACCACTCGGTGCCGGAACTGCTGCGCTGTCTGGAGCAGGACGTGCTCGACGTCTACCAGATGGACGTCGTGCTGGCCGTCGGGATGCACCGCGCGCGGACGCTGGGGGAGCTGGCCCAGCTCAAGCACCGCGCGTTCACCCCGCACAGCTGGACCAACGGCATCGGCGTGCTGGCGAACCTGGCCGTCGCGGCCGGGATCGGCGGCGGGCCGTACTTCGAGTTCCCGTTCGACCCGCCGGGCTGGACGCCGCGACGCCGCGACTTCATGCTGGCCGAGCCCGTGACGGTCACCGCCGCCGGCGAGCTGGCGGTGCCGTCACAGCCTGGGCTCGGTTTCGAACTGGACGAGCAGGCCGTTGCCCACTGGCGGATCCGGGACTGACCAGGCTCCGCTAAGGCCTCCTTACCAGCGTGCGACGCGGGTAAGGAGGCCTTGACGGGCTTCGGGCGGGCGAGGGGCGACAAGCAAGCCCCGCCGCGTCAGCTCTTCAGGCCGTGCTCGATCGCCTCGATGATCCGCGGCCGCAGCTCGGCCGCGCTGATGATCGCGTCCACCGAGCCGACCTCGACCGCGCGCTGGATGCTGTGCACCCGGTCGAACTCCGCCGCCACCTGGCCCAGCTTCTCGGCGCGCACGCCGGACTGGACCTCGGCCAGCTCCGCGGTCAGCGCCGCGCGCTCGGCGCCGCTGACCTCGGTCAGGCGGGCCTGCAGCGAGGCCACGCGGGGGTCGTTCGCCGTGCGGGTGTTCACCTCGCCGGCGAACACCACCGCCGCGGCGGGCGCCCCGCCGAGCACGGAGGCGAACGAGCCCTCCAGCGCCAGCACCGTCATCTTCGGGTTCAGCGCCTTGGAGAACACCACGAACGCGCCGCCGTGGTAGCGGGAGATCACGGTGAACACGATCGGGCCGTCGAAGTTGACGATGGCCCGGCCGATCTCGGCGCCGTACTCCAGCTGCAGCTTGCGCATCGACTCCGGGGAGCCGTCGAAGCCGGACAGGTTCGCCAGCACCACGAGCGGGCGGTTGCCGCTGGCCGAGTTGATCGCGCGCGCGGCCTTCTTCGACGAGCGCGGGAAAAGCGTGCCCGCGGTGTAGGTGTCCGGGCCGTCGGTGGGAGGGAAGCCGCGGCGCGGCACCGAGCGGGACTCGATGCCGAGCAGGCAGACCGGGCGGCCGCCGATGTGCACGTCCTGCACCGCGGCGGTGTCCGCGTCCGCCATGCCGGCCCAGCGCTCCAGCACCGGGTGGTCCTGATCGGACAGTGCGCGCATCACCGTGCGGATGTCGAACGGCTTCTTCCGGTCCGGGTTGTGCTCGGCCGAGAAGATCTGGCCCACGGTGGTGAAGTCGCTGCCGACGATCGCGTGCGGGTAGTCCGAGACGTCACGGCCCGCGGGGTCGGTCGTCACGGCCTGGCGTGGCGAGGACTCGCCCGGCACCACGTACGTGTGCTCGTAGTGCGCCATCAGCACGTCACGCGCCCCGGCCAGGTTCGGCGCCCAGTACTGCGCCTGCCCGTTCGGGCCCATCACGCGGTCGTAGCCGCCGATGCCGAAGTTGTCCTCGGCCGAGACGCCGCCGGAGAAGTCCAGCGCGTCCTTGCCGGTCAGGACCATCGCCGAGTCCGGCGTCATCACCAGGATTCCCTTGGTGTGCATGAGCATCGTGGCTTCGGCGTTCCAGTACGGCTGCGCGCCCACGTTGATGCCGGCGACCACGATGTTGATCTCGCCGCCGCCCTGGGTGAACTCGACGATCCGCTTGAGCGCGGCCGCCACCCAGTCCATGTTCTCGGTGCCGGAGTCCATCGAGATCCGCGCGCCCGAGGACAGCGAGAACCACTCCAGCGGCACCTGCTTGCGCTCGGCCAGGTCCAGCGCGGCGATCACGCGGGCGCACTCGGGCTCGGACAGCGCGCCCAGCGCCTTCGTCGGGTCGCCCAGCAGCACCACCCGCTCGACGCCCTCGGGCACCAGCTTCGACGGCGTGCGCACGACCCCCGCGACGATCGCGGCCTTGTTCCCGCCCCGCGGCCGGTCCACCGGGACCAGCGCGCCGGCGTCGTCGAGGTCGTGCTCGACGAAGCTGCCTTCGCCGGCCAGCATCCCGGTCAGCTCGTACGGGTAGACGGTGTCGCGACGCGCCGCGCGCAGCACCTTCTGCCGGTAGCCGTCGAGCGGCTGCACCGGCTCGGTCGAGGGCTGGCCGACCGCGAGCCGCACGCCGGAGCCGACGTCGTTGCGGATCGTGACGGCCACCTCGGCCAGCTCGCCGGTCGCCGAGTCGCGCCGCCGGGCCAGGAAGAGGATCTCCTCCAGGCCCGCGCCCGCCGTGCTCGGCAGGACGCGCCGGGCGAGGTGGTTCAGCTCGTCCATGGTCAGCTCGGTCGGCGGCCACACGTACAGCACGATCCGGTTGGTGTCGAAGCGCTTCTTGGCCGGCCGCTGCGCCTGGATGTTGCGGATGGCGTCGAGGCAGCCGGCGAGGGTGTCCTCGGCGGCGGGCAGCGAAACGAGCCGCCCGTCGGCCTCGCGCAGCGGGGTGAGGTCGCGGACCTGCGCCATCGCGACCAGCCGCTCGTCGGCCGGGTTGGCCTTGGCCACGCACTTGAACAGGTACACCTCCTCGTCCGAGGAGGGCAGCCGGGTGAGGTCGAACTCCTGGAGCCGCTGCAGCTGCATGCGCTCGGCCACGCGCGGGTGCAGCCCGCGGATCAGTCGGTCCTCCGCGAAGCCCTCGCTACCGCGACGGAAGGTGAAGTGGTGGTGGAACACCGCGCCGCCGCCCCCGGCGACGGTGGTGGTGATCCGGTCGAGGTGCTCGGGCAGCGGGTGCGCCGAGATCGCCGCGCCGAGGCGCTCGGCCATCGCGTCCGCGTCGGGCTGGTCGGCCCAGCGCACGTAGAGGTCGGCGACCACGTGCGCGCCGGCTGCGGCGTCCCCGGCCAGCTCGCCGGCCGCGCGCACGGCGTCGGGCAGCTGCGCGAAGTCGACGGCGGTGGTGACCACCCGCGCCGGCTCCACGTGCTCGGCGGTGACGAACGTGCAGCCCGCGACGTCGCGCGAGCGGATGCCGGACAGGCCCTTGTTGCCGTAGTACCGGCGGGTCAGCACTTCCAGCAGCGGCGCCGGGTCGGTGCCCGGCCGGCCGATGCGCTGGCCGAGCAGCCGCACCAGCGGCTCGGAGCCGGCCACCATGGCGGCGATGCGCTCGGCGCGGTCCGGTGCGTCCGGCTGCCGGTCGAGGTGGCGCAGGCTCTGCCGCACCCCGGCGTAGACCTCCGCGCGGGCCCGGCGCAGCAGCGGCTGGGCGAACCAGCGGAACACCACGCCGCGGGCGAGGTCGCTGACCGCGGGGTACCGCACCTGCGTGGCGGCCACGAGGTGCTCCAGCGCCAGGCCGGCCTCCTCGCGCAGCGACTCGACGGGCGGTGCCTCGGTGAGCCACTGGCGCAGCAGCGCCGAGACGATCGCGACGTCGGACGAAGCCCGTTGCTGGGCCAGGAAAATCCGGAAGACCGCTTCCTCCAGCTCCGGCGTGCGCTCGAGGTCCGTGACGCCGTAGTGGCCGAGCACGCGGCGCAGCCGGTCCTGGAACGCGTCCGGCAGCCCGGCGCGCTCCACGTCGAGGCTCTGCAGGTAGCTGTGGAAGTACTCGCGGGCGCTGTGCACCGGCCGCTCGGCGCTGATGTCCTCGCCGGCCGGCTTGTTGCGGGTCAGCTCGGACAGGTCGGCGAACGTGCCCAGCAGCCCGACCTCGGCGGTCAGCGCGCGGCCGGGCTCGCCCAGCTCTTCGCGTGCGGCCAGGTAGCCGGTCAGCACGCGGCGCTGGTCGTGCGGGTCCACGTCGAAGCCGAGCAACAGGCTGCGCAGGTCCTGCAGGCCACGCTCGGCGCGGTCGGCGGCCGAAGCGGCGGCGGGCTCGGCGGGCAGCTCGATCTCGACGACCTCGTCGGCGGCCGCGGCGGTGTCGCCGGCGTCCTCCTCGTCGGCCAGCGGCTCCAGGCGCAGCAGCGCCGCGCCCGTCTCCACCTGGCTGCCGATCGACACCGGCAGCTCCCGCACGCGGGCCCGGAACGGCGCGCGCAGCACCGTTTCCATCTTCATGCTCTCCAGCACCAGGATCGGCGCGCCGCCGTCCACCTCGTCGCCGACGGAGACCGGGGTCGCGACCACCAGCGCGGGCGCGGGCGAGCGGACCACACCGCCCTCGTCGCGGCTGACGCGGTGCGTGACGCCGTCCACCTCGACCAGGTGGACCGGGCCGTGGGTGCCGGTGACCAGGCGGAACCGCCTGCCGTTCACGGTGATCTGGCCGGTGTGGGCGTCGAAGCGGTCGATCTCGACGTCGGCCGGGCTGACCTCGCCGCCGCCGCTGATGCCGACGCGGAAGCGCTTCTGGCCCACGCGGGCCACGGAAACCCGGTAGCCGACGCCGCGGAGCTTGAGGTCCAGCGGGCGGCCGCTCTCGTGCTGCACCTGCGGGCGGCCGCCGTGCGCGGTGGCCAGCAGGCGCTGGCGGGCGATCTCTTCCTCGTCCTCGTACGCCTCGATGGCGGCCGCGGCGAGCGCGATCGCGGAGTGCTTGCTGGTGACCAGCCGGCCCTCGCCGCGGACCCGGTCGATCCAGCCGGTGTCGGCGGTGGCGTCGATCACCTCGGGCTGGTCGAGCAGGTCGAGCACGAAGCTCTTGTTGGTGGCGCCGCCCTCGATGATCACGGTGGTCTCGCCGAGCGCGCGGCGCAGCCGGGCCAGCGCCTGGTCGCGGTCGCGGCCGTAGGCGATGATCTTGGCGATCATCGAGTCGAAGTCGGCCGGGATGGTGTCGCCCTCGCTCACGCCGGTGTCGACGCGGATGCCCGGGCCCGCGGGCAGCAGCAGCCGCGCGATGTGGCCGGGGGAGGGGGCGAAGTCGCGGTCCGGGTCCTCGGCGTTCAGCCGCGCCTCGACCGCGTGGCCGGACTCGGCCGGCTGCGGGCCCTCGAGCTTGCCGCCGCCCGCGACGTGCAGCTGCAGCTGCACCAGGTCGGTGCCGGTGGTGATCTCGGTGATCGGGTGCTCGACCTGGAGCCGGGTGTTCACCTCGAGGAAGGCGAACAGCTTTTCCCCGGGGTGGTAAAGGAATTCGACGGTGCAGGCGCCGCGGTAGTCCACCGCCACGGCGAGCCGTTCGGCCGACGTCTTCAGCTCGGCGGTCTGCTCGGGCGAGAGCACCGGCGAGGCCGACTCTTCGATGATCTTCTGGTTGCGCCGCTGCACGGAGCAGTCGCGGACGCCGAGCGCCCACGCTGTCTCGCCGTCGGAGATCACCTGGACCTCGACGTGCCGCGCGCCGGTGACCAGGCGCTCCAGGAACACGATGCCGGAGCCGAACGCGCGCAGCGCCTCCTGGCTGGTGCGCTCGTAGGCCTCGGTGAGGTCTTCGGCCGAGGCGACCATGCGGATGCCGCGCCCGCCGCCGCCCGCGGTGGCCTTGAGCATCAGCGGGTAGCCGATCTCGTCGCCGGCGCGCAGGGCGGCGTCCAGGCTCGCGACCTCGCCGCGGCTCCACGGCGCGACCGGGACCCCGACCTCCTCGGCGATCAGCTTCGCGCCGATCTTGTCCCCGAGCTTGCGCATCGCCTCGGCGCTCGGGCCGACGAACGTGACGCCGACCTTCTCGCACAGCTCGGCGAACGCCGGGTCCTCGGCCACGAAGCCCCAGCCGACCCACGCGGCGTCGGCCTTGGTCTCGACCAGCGCCTTCTCCAGCACGGCCAGGTCGAGGTACGGGCGCGCGGAAGCCGGGCCCAGCGGGTAGGCCAGATCGGCCTCACGGACGAACGTCGAGGACCGGTCCGCATCGGTGTAGAGGGCGACCGTCTCGATCCGCGCCCCGGTTTCCGCGGAAAGGTCCCGGACTGCGTGGATCAGCCGCATCGCGGCCTCCCCGCGGTTCACGATGGCGACACGACTGAACACCGACTGAGCCTCCCATGTACCCACGCGCAGCAGGCGACGTCCGGCCCCCGGATCGTCGCCTGCACTTGCTTACACCCTGCTCCCTTACCGGCCGGTACACCAATGTCGTGCATGGCGCATGCCGGAGCACCTGGATTGTGGGAACCAGCCAAAAAGCGGCCTGGGCCACACGGGTCCGGTCGCCGATCGCGCGAGGTTCGCCACAAATCACATCGAACAAGTTAGCGCGGCCCGGGTGGGGAAACCCCGTGACTAAGGGGCGGACAGGGGGTCTTCGCCGCCACGCTGGGTGGCGGCCACCCGCCGTTCAGCCCGGCGCCCGCTTTTTCACCTTGCCCCGGCTGCCCGACTTCACGAACGTGTGAGGCGGCGGCTGTGGATCTCGGCGGGCGATTTCCGCGGGGCCTGCCGTTTTCCGTGGCCCTGGGTCCTTCGGGAGGTGACCCTTGACACACCCACCCGGGTGGACCTACGTTCACCGGTAATCGATTTCTCGACGAGGGCCGCTCGCGCCGGGACGGGCGCGGGCGGGCGAGGGGCGAGGGCGGGAATGGGCGACGAGGACGTCGCGCTGGTCGAGCTGGCCGGCGTCAGCAAGGCCTACGGCGGGGTGCGTGCAGTGCGCGGTGTGGATTTCACCGTGCGGGCGGGGGAGGTGCACGCGCTGCTCGGGGAGAACGGGGCGGGCAAGTCCACCCTGATGAAGGTGCTCTCCGGGGAAGTGGCCGCCGAGCAGGGGACGATCCGGATCGCAGGGGAGGCGGTCCGGTTCGCCCGGCCGGCCGACGCGCAGCGGGCCGGCGTCGCGATGATCCACCAGGAATTGGACCTCGTGCCCGCGCTTTCGGTGGCGGAGAACGTTTTTCTCGGCCGTGAGCCGCACGCACGCGGGGTGCTCGACCGCCGCCGGATGCTGGCCGAAACCCGGCAGCTGCTCGCGCGCACCGGCGTCGGCTTCGACGCGGCCACGCCGGTGGAGCTGCTGCGCACCGGCGAGCGGCAGCTGGTCACCATCGCCAAGGCCCTCTCGCTCGACGCGCGGATCCTGATCATGGACGAGCCGACTTCGGCGTTGTCCCCGCACGAGGTGACGCGGCTGTTCGCGGTGATCGACCAGCTCCGCCGCGACGGCGTGGCCGTGGTCTACATCTCGCACCGGATGGAGGAGATCGGCCGCGTCGCCGACCGCGCGACGGTGCTGCGCAACGGCGAGGTGGTGGCCGAGTTCGACGCGCGCGAGCTGACGGCGGCGCAGGCCGCCGAGGCGATGGTCGGCCGCCCGGTGCACCTGATGTTCCATGCCGAGACCCGCGCGACGGTGACCGAGGACGTGCTCGAGGTGGCCGACCTGGTGGTCCGGCCGCGGGCCGGTCGGCGCGAGCCCGCCGGGATCAGCCTGCGCGTCGGGGCGGGCGAGATCGTCGGCGTCGCCGGGCTGCTGGGCTCCGGCCGCACAGAGCTGCTGGAGGCGCTGTACGGCGCCGGGCCGAAGGGCGTGCTGAGCGGCACTGTTCGCCTGCGGGGCAAGGACTTCCGGCCACGGTCGCCGCGCGCGGCGCTGCGGGCCGGCGTCGCGTACGTGCCGGAGGACCGGCGCGTTTCCGGGCTCGCGCTGGAGCATTCGGTGCTGGCCAACACCGTGCTGTCTATTGTGGACAAGCTGGCGCGGTTCGGCCTGGTGCCCGCCGCCCGCGAACGCGGCAAGGCCCGGGAGGCCGCGGGGCGCCTCGGCGTGAAGCTCACCTCGCTGGCCGACCCGGTCGGCGCGCTGTCCGGCGGCAACCAGCAGAAGGTGGTGCTGGGCCGGGCGCTGCTGACCGAGCCGGCCCTGCTGCTGCTCGACGAGCCGACCCGCGGCGTCGACGTCGGCGCCAAGGCCGAGATCTACCGGATCCTCGGCGAGATCGCGCGGACCGGCGTCGGCGTGCTGCTGGCCTCGTCCGAACCCGCGGAGCTGGTCGGCGTGTGCGATCGCGTGGTGGTGCTGCGCGGCGGGCGCAGTGTGGACGAGCTGGACACCGCGCTGGCCGGCGAGGCGGAGCTGCTCGCGGCGTCGATGGGAGATGTGCAGTGAAGGCCGTCGCGGTGCTCTTCCGGTTCCAGAGCGTGTTCGGGCTGGTCATCGTGTTCGCCGCGGCCGTGGCGTTTTCCCCGTCGTACGGCGGGAGCCTGGTCTTCCTGGGCGCCGACAACCTGTTCAGCGTGGTGCGCGCGATCTCCGAGATCGGCGTGATCGCGGTCGGCATGACCCTGGTGATCCTGGTCGGCGGGATCGACCTGTCCGTCGGCTCGGTGGTCGGGCTGGCCAGCGTCGGCATCGCGGAGCTGCTCACCGCCGACGACTGGGGGCTCGTCCCCGCGGTGTTGCTGATCCTCGCGATGGGCCTGGTTTTCGGCCTGCTGCAAGGGATCGCGAGCGCGCGGTTCCGGATCCAGGCGTTCATCGTCACGCTCGCCGGCATGCAGATCGCGCGCGGGCTGGCCCGGATGTGGTCCGGCGGCGAGGGCGTCTCGATCACCTACGGCAACGGCCCGGGTCAAGCGCCGGTGCCGTTCTCGCTGCTGGGCGAGCGGACTTTCGGTGGCGTGGTACCGATCCCGGCGCTGATCTTCGTGGTGGTCGCCGTGCTGGCCGTGGTGCTGCTGCGGGTCAGCGCGTTCTCCCGGCACGTCTACGCGATCGGCGGCAACGAGCGGGCCGCGCGCCTGTCCGGCGTGCCGGTGGCCCGGGTGAAGGTGCTCGTGTTCGGCATCTGCGGGCTGCTCGCGGCGCTGGCCGGGATCGTCCACGCGGGACAGCTGAACTTCGGCGGCCCCAACGACGGCGTCGGCTACGAGCTGAACGCGATCGCCGCCGTGGTGATCGGCGGGACCAGCCTTTCCGGCGGGCGCGGGTCGGTGCTCGGCACCGTGGCGGGCGCGCTGCTGGTCGGCGTGCTGGACAACATCCTGCAGCTCAACGATGTCGACTCCAACGTACAGCTGATCGTGGTCGGTGTGGTGATCGTGTTCGCCGCCGGGCTGCAGCGGCTGCGGCCGGCCTCGCTCGGCGCGGCCGGTGCCCCACCTCCGGCTGCCGTTCCCGAGCCGCCGGCGGACTCTCAAGCAGATGTTCAGGCAGGGAAGGGGAGCTGATGTCCAAGAACACCCGCCGCCTGGCGGTTCTGGTGGCCGCCGGGATGGCGCTGGCGGCCTGCGGCACCACCCACGAGAATGCGCCCGGCGCGTCGTCCGGCACCGCGCCGGCGCCGAAGGCCTGCAAGGGGCCCAGCGGCAAGTTCACCATCGGCATGAGCCAGGCGAACCTGGCCGAGCCGTACCGCGTGCGGATGGACGACGACATCCGCAAGGCGGCGGCGAGCGTGCCGCAGTTCACCGTCCACTACTCCGATGCCGCGCAGGACAATTCCAAGCAGGTGGAGCAGGTCAACACGTTCCTGACGCAGAAGATCGACCTGCTGATCATCAGCCCGAACGAGGCGACGCCGCTCACCGGCGTCGTCAAGCAGGCCTACGACCAGGGCATCCCGGTACTGGTGCTGGACCGCAAGGTGGACGGCGACGCGTACACCTCGTTCATCGGCGCGGACAACGTGGACATCGGGCGTCAGGCGGGGCAGTTCTTCGCCGAGAAGCTGTTGCCGCAGGGCGGAAAGGTGGTCGAGCTGAAGGGTCTCGCCGGCTCGACGCCCGCCAAGGAGCGCAGTGACGGCTTCGACAAGGGCATCGCGGGCAAGAACGTGAGCGTGATCGCGACGGCGGACGCGGACTGGTTGCGGGACAAGGGCCAGCAGCAGGCCGAGGCCCTGCTCAAGGCCCACCCGGACGCGCAGGCGATCTTCTCCGAGAACGACCCGATGGCCGAAGGCGCCCGGCTGGCCGCACAGAACGCGGGCAAGGCGGACCTGCCGATCGTCGGCATCGACGGGCTGCCCGTGCCCGAGGGCGGCATCAAGGCGGTGGAGGCCGGCCGGCTGTCGGCGACGTTCGTCTACCCGACGGGTGGCGCGGAAGCCGTTGCCGCGGCGAAGAAACTGCTCATCGACTGCCAGCCGGTGGCCAAGACGCAGACCCTCGGCACCCGGCTGGTGACCAAGGACAACGCGGCTGCTGTTTACGAGGAGTACAACCGCGGCTGATTGGGCTGGGTAGGGACAACTGCGGCTGAGCAGAGGGGAAGACATGGCTCGAATCGGCGTCCTGGCCATCTCCGACGGGCGCGACCACGTGCACCGCCGCAACACCGGGTTCATCCGGTCCAAACGGGACAGTTTCACCGCGGCGCTGGAGGCGGCGGGGCACGAGGTGGTCGTCGGGGACCTGGTGGCCACCAACACCGTCGCCACGGCGGCGGCGCGGGAGGTCGCGGCCGCGGGCGTGGACGTCACGGTCTTCTACTACGCGGTGTGGAGCTTCCCGCACTTCACCATGCTCGCCGCGGACGCGACCACGAGCCCGTTGCTGCTGGTCGCCAGCACCGACCCGGCCGAGCCGGGGCTGGTCGGCATGCTCGCGGCCGGGGGCGCGCTGGACCAGATCGGCCGGGCGCACACGCGTCTGTGGGGCGCGCCGGACGACGCGTCGCTGATCGCGGAGATCGGCGTGCGGGCGCGGGCCGCTTCGGCGGTGGCGTCGCTGCGCGGTTCGACGTTCGGGCGGTTCGGCGGGCGGCCGATGGGGATGAACACGGCCGTCGCGAACACCGACCAGTGGATGCGGCAGTTCGGCGTGGACGTCGAGGAGATCGACCAGTACGAGCTGGTGCTGCGCGCCGAACGGGCCGACGCCGCGGAGGCCGCCGGCGCGCGCGAGTGGCTGGAGCGCCTGGCCACCGTGCACTACGACGGCGAGAAGCTCACGCCCGAGCTGCTGGAGCGGCAGATCCGGTCGTACCTGGCGGTGCGCGACATCGTGGCGGAGCGCGGCATCGACTTCTCCGGCATCAAGGGCCAGCCGGAGCTGACGGAGAACTTCGCGACGATGGACGTCACGGAGGCGTTCCTGAACGACCCGTACGACTGGAACGGGCCCAAGGCCGTGCACGTCACCGCCACCGAGGCGGACATGGACGGCGCGTTGACCATGCAGCTGATGCACCGGATCACGGGCACGCCGGTGCTGTTCGCGGACGTCCGCCACTACCACGCCGACCGCGACATCTGGGACCTGTGCAATTCGGGCCAGCACGCGACCTGGTTCGCGGCGCGCAGCTCGGACCCGGCGGTGAACCTGGCGAAGGTGCACCTGTACCCGGAGGTGTTCTTCTTCCCCGCGGGCGGCGCCTCGGTGCAGCACATCGCCGCCCCGGGCGCGATGACCCTGGCCCGCCTGACCCGCCTCTCGGGCGCCTACCGCCTCCAGCTCTTCCAGGGCGACTTCGAGTCCTACGACGACGCGACCAACGCCGCCCTGGCCGCCTCCTCGACCCCGGAATGGCCCCACGCCTTCGCCCGCCTCGACGTGCCCGCCCCGACCTTCCTGTCGGGCTTCGGCGCCAACCACGTGCACGCCGTCCCCGGCGACATCCGTGCCGAGCTGCGGGCGGCGGCGGAGTTGATGGGGGTACGGGTCGAGGAGTGGAGCCGCACGGCCTGACGTTGCTGCCTGACCACACGGTCTGGCCGCACGGCCTGATCGCACGGCCTGATCGCGCAGGCGGTCGGCGACCGGGCCGGATGAGGTCTGGACCACGGCCAACCCGAGCCCAGGCTGCTGGGACCGGCTCGCCGAGACGAGCCCGCTGGGCTGGCTCGCTGATGCCTGCACGCTGGGCTGGCGCACCAGGGCCGGCTTGCCGAGACCGGCGCGCGAATGGGTCTGGACCTCCGTAGAGGCAGGCTGGCGGCGATCGTGGCCACGAGGGCCTGCCGCCGACCTCGACGCGCCGGATGCCTGGCTCCACCTGGCATTCGGCACGCGGCGTCCGCAGCCCGGCCCACAGCAGCCGGCCCGTGGCCATGGCGCCCTGGCCTGCGGCATCTAGCCGTGGAACTGTTGCCCGGGCCCGGCCCCGGCATCCGGGCGGTCGGTGTGGCGCTGGCTGTCCCACCAGCGAGCGCCATCTAGCCCGTGGGGTTGTTACCGGCCCCGGCCTCCAGGCCCCGGTGCCCGGGCAGTCGGTGGGGCGCGGCCTGCTCCAGCACCGACCGGCACGTCTCGTCGGCCGTGGGCGCCGCGTCTTGCTCTGCCGTGCGTGCGGCGCGTCTTGCCGGGTCATTCGCTGCGGCCAGGTCGCGCGACGCGCGCGGGCGGGAGGGGTTTTTCCGGGGGCGGGTCCTGTGGCCCTCGTCGCGATCGCTTGGCCGGGCCGGGGGCGGGGCTCACCATGGCTGAAGTGCGGGTGGCCCGATGCGGCCGCCGCCGAGACTCCCTTTCGAGTGGTCACTAATGCCGATGAGTGAGCGTATGAGACATAGGTCTCCACCAAAGGGGTGAAAGATCGACTGTCGGGCAGCTCGTAGTCTTACGGCGCGTTACTCATAGAGGAACATTCACGTTAGACCCCGAGAACGAATCAAGGAGGTACCGCCATGGGCACCGAGAGCCCCGCCGTCCGCGCGACGGTCATCTTCGGACTGCGCACGTTCGGGGCCGTCCCGCTGCCGGTGCGCGCCGACCTCGAGTACGACCCGTCGGACCCGTACGCGATCGCCGTGGGCTATCACGCCGGTCCGGGTGTGGTCCGCTGGCTCTTCGGCCGCGACCTGCTGGCCGACGGCCTGATCGCCCCCGCGGGTGACGGTGACGTCCGCGTCCGCCCGGCCGCCGACCCCGCGCGCGTGATCGTCGAGCTGAACGCCCCCGACGGCTCCGCCGTGCTGGAAGCCCCGGCCAGCGAGCTCGCCGACTTCCTCGACCGCACCTACGACGAGATCCCGGCCGGCGACGAGGCCCGCTGGTTCGACTTCGACCACGAGCTGACCAAGCTCGCGATGCACGACTGACCTCCCTGCACGGTGGGCGCGAGTGGCCCGCCGTACGGGGCGGGTGCGATCGACCTGCCGTCCGCGGCCGGGTATGGCCGCCCGCTTCATGGCCCGCCCGCTGTGTGACCGGCCCGCTCGCTTCACAACCAGCCCGCCGGCCTGGTGACTGTCCCGCTCGCTTCGTGACCGGCCCGCTCGCGTCGGTGCCGGATCTGCTCGGTCCGCGGCGGGATCCGTTCGGTGCGGCGACTGGATCCATTCGACCGTGGCCGGAGATCGGACGGTCCGCGAGTGGACCCGCCGGCCCTCGAATGTCACCCACGCCGGAATCCCGGCTACCTCGGCCGGAGTACGGGCGACCGTGTGATTCTCTAACCCTGCATCGACCGGATGGCGGAAGCCGCGTCAGAACTCGTTGAATACCGCAGAAACCGCGTACAGCCGCGACGCGCCCAGTCCCGTGGAACCAGCACCGAAACGTCGATTCCCTTGTGGTAAAACGACTTTCCCGCTACCCCGAAGCCGCTCCGGCGCGCTTTTCGCAGCGCACCCCTCCTGCCGCGGGCATTCGCCCCTGCGAGTGGCCCGGGTTGACCTGTGACCTCAGCGGCGTACGGTCGTAGCGGTTGGCTGTTGTTCAAAACCTGTGCTCCGGTCAGCGCCTCCGGCAGAACCCTGCGGAAGGAGCGCACCATGACTGCCCGGTTTTCCGTGTTCTCCGCCCCCACCGAGCTGACGGTCACCGTCACCGCGCGCGATGGCGTGCTGGTGCTGACCACGGTCGGTGACGTCGATGCCGCCAGCGTTCCCGCGCTCGGCGAGGCGCTGGTCACCGCGCTGGCCGGTGGCGTGCCGGTGATCGTCGACCTTTCCCGGGTCGAATTCCTCGGCTGCGCCGGGATTCGCGTGCTCTGCGAGGCCGCCGAGCGCGCCGACTCGCTCACGGTGGTGTCCGGCACCGCGCACGGCGTGCGGCGCTGCCTGGAGATCACCGACGCCGCCCTCCACCTGGCGATCCACGAGACGCTGGCCGAGGCGATTTCCCCTGTCCGGGACGGGGAATCGGCCACCTGATCGGGTCACGGCGTTTCGCCGCCGGTGGTCCCGGGTAGGCCGGGATCATGACCGCCAAGACCGAAAACGTCCCGGAAATCGTGCTGAACAACGGCGTCGGCATCCCGCAGTTCGGGTTCGGGGTCTTCCAGATCCCGCCGGAGGACACCGCCGCGGCGGTGCGGACCGCGCTCGAAGCGGGCTACCGCCATTTCGACACCGCGCAGCTGTACGAGAACGAGCAGGGGGTCGGCGACGGCCTCCGCGAGTCGGGTGTGCCGCGCGAGGAAGTGTTCGTCACCACCAAGCTCGCCAACGACGCGCACGGCCACGACAACGCCATCACCGCGCTGGAAGGCAGCCTGCAACGGCTCGGGCTCGATCACGTCGACCTCTACCTGATCCACTGGCCGCTGCCGCACCAGGACAAGTACGTGGCCACCTGGCAGGGTTTCGAAGACCTGCTGCGGGCCGGGAAGGCGCGCGCGATCGGCGTGTCGAACTTCCAGGTCGCGCACCTCGAACGGCTGGCCGCGGAGACCGCGACGGTGCCCGCGGTGAACCAGATCGAGCTGCATCCCGCGTTGCAGCAGACGGAATTGCGCGCGTACCACCGAGCGCACGGCATCGCCACGGAGGCGTGGAGCCCGCTCGCGCAGGGCGAGCTGCTGCAGGACCCGGTGCTCACCGACCTGGCCGGGAAACACGGGAAGACCGCCGCGCAGGTGGTACTGCGCTGGCACCTGCAGCTCGGGAACATCGTGTTCCCCAAGTCGAAAACGCCCGAACGCGTCCGCGAGAACATCGACGTGTTCGACTTCGAGCTGTCCGGCGACGACATGGAGGCGATCGGCAAGCTCGACGACGGCCACCGCACCGGCTTCGACCCGGACACCTTCCGCGGATAGCGTGCCGGTTTCCGTCCGCGGCCGGGCGGGTACCCCCAGTGGGAACGAGCTAGGAAGGAGCGCCCGGATGAACACCAATGCGTACCTGTCTTTCCTCGCCATCGGGATCGTGCTCGTCCTCATCGACGGGCAGGTCATCTACCGCAGTGGCCGGGGCTACTTGGAGAGTTCGTACGGCGACGCGGGGGCCGGCGCGTCGATGACCCGGCTGGTGACCGTGCTGTTCCATTTGGTGGCGCTGGGGCTGCTGGCCCTGCTGTCCACGATTCCCTTGGGGGACAGCGATCTTCCGGGGGTGGTGGGCCGGCTCGGCGCGCTGCTGCTGGTGCTGGCGATCATCCACGCCATCACGCTCGGCGTGCTGAGCCGCATTCGCGGCGAGCAGGTCGGCGAGGCCGTGGTGAACCGGCGGATGTCCCGCAGCGAGGCCGAGCAGCGCGGCGCCGTCGTCACCCCGGTGCCGGGCCAGGAGGGGAGCTACCCCGACGTGAGCCCGTCGCTGGAGCACCGCGCGCCGTACTCCACTCCCTAGGCCGTACTCCACTCCCTAGCCTGAAAGGAGAAGGTCCGGATACCGTCGTGGGTGTCCGGGCCTTTTCCTTGTGCGGTAAGGAAAATGGTCAGTCGGGGTTCACGGCGGAGCGGATCTCGTCGACGAAGCCCGGGCCGGACATCAGCACCTGGCTGCCGGGCTGCCGGTCCGAGGTGGCGGGGTGGGGTGAGGTCGGGGCGGCGCGGCGGGCCTGGGTGGTCTGTTCGCCCAGCTCGCGCAGTTCGTCGGCGCTGTGGGCCGCGCGCAGGCTTTCCACGACGCCGCGCTCGTCTTCGCGGATGTGCCGCCGGACGGCGCGGATAAGGGCGCTCACCAGGCGTTCGAACTGCGGTTCCTGCGGGCCGGCCGTTTCCAGCCGCCGCATCAGGTCGTCGGCCTCGGCGAGCTGCCTGCTGCCCGCCGCGCCGGGCAGGTGCCGCTGCTCGGCGACGGTGTGCCGCGCGAGCGTGGCCAGCAGGTGGTCGGTCAGGTCCTTGCGGTTCTCGGGGCTGCCCTGCCCGAGGTCCAGCTCGGTGCAGAGCCGGTCCAGGATCCGGTGGTCCTCGACGAGGAGGTCGGTCAGGTCGGTGCTGCTCATGCGATCGGGGTACCCGGTTGCGGAAAGGCGAATCGTCGGTGTGCGGCTCACCTGATCGTGGGTACCCCTGGAGGAGCAGCCGCCGACGGAGACGAGGAGTCACAGCATGAGAGGTCCGATCGCGGGGATCGAGCGCGAGCGCAAGTACGAGATCGGCGAGACGACCGGGATCCCGGCGCTGGTGGGCACCGGCCCGGTCCGCAGCCAGGCGGCGCCCGCCGAGCACTTCCTGGACGCCACCTACTACGACACCATCGGTTTCGCGTTGGCGCAGAAGGGAATCACGCTGCGACGGCGGACCGGTGGCGAGGACGCGGGGTGGCACCTGAAGCTGCCGATCGGCCCGGACACGCGTGAGGAGCTGGCCGTCCCGCTCGGCGCCGACGAGCTGAAGGTGCCGAAGGAACTGTCGCGGCTGGTGCGCGCGTACACGCTGGGCCATAAGCTGGTGCCGATCGCGCACCTCAAGACCGACCGCTTCGCGCACCAGCTCACCGACGGCGAGGGGCACCCCGTCGCGACGCTCACCGACGACCACGTCACGGGCGAGGCCGGCGGTGAGTCCGCGCGGCTGGACCGGTGGCGGGAGCTGGAGATCGAGCTGGCTCCCGAGGTCGCGCCGGACGTCCTCGACAAGCTGGAACGCGCGTTGACCGGCGCGGGCGCCAAGGCGTCACCATGGCCCTCGAAGCTGCGACGGCTGATCGGGGACCGGGTGCCCGCGCGGAAGAAGCCCGCCAAACGCCCCGACGCGGGCACGGTTGTGGTCGGGTACCTGCAGGAGCAGGCCGCCCGGTTGCGCCAGGCTGACGTGGGCGTGCGGCGGGATGCCGACGATTCCGTGCACCAGATGCGCGTGGCCGTGCGGAAACTGCGGAGCGCGCTGCGGACGTTCGAGTCCATTGTGGATGGTTCGGCGACGGCGGAGCTGAGGGCCGAGCTGAAGTGGCTGGGACAGCGGCTCGGGCCGGCGAGGGATCTGGAGGTCTCCGCGGACCTGGTGGCTGCGGGCCTGGACCGGCTGCCGCCGGAGCTGGTGGTGGGCCCGGTGCGCCAGTACGTGACGCGGTATTTCGCGCGGGAGCAGACCGTGGCGCGCGAACGGGTCGTGGAAACGGTGGACGGCAAGCGGTACCTGAGGCTGCTGCGGTCGCTCGACGCGGTGCTGTCGGAACCGCCGTTGACTGCTGTCGCGGGGAAGCCCGCGCGCAAGGGGCTGCGGAAGCCGGTGCGCGAGGCCGTGCGGAAGATGGAACGGGCGGAGAAGGCGTCGCGCGGGCTTTCCGGGAAGGCGCGGGAGGTCGCGCTGCACGGCGTGCGGAAGAAGGCCAAGCGGGTCCGTTATGCGCTGGACGTGGTGCGGCCGGTGGAGAAGGTGGGCGGCTGGCGCAAGCGCGTGAAGAGCGTGCTGCGGGAGCTGGGGCAGCACCAGGACGTGGTGATGAGCCGGGAAGTGCTGTACCGCCTGGGGATCGCGGGATTCGGGGACGGGGAGAACACGTTCACGTTCGGCGTGCTGCTCGGGCAGGGGGACGGGCTCGCGATGGGGCATCGGGCCGGCTTTGCGCGGGCTTGGCGGGGGTTGCGGGGGAAGAAACGGCCGGGGTGGGTTTCCTGAGCTGGACGCCGGTGAGGGGTTTGCGGCGGGAGCGGCTGTGTGGTTGTAGGGCGAGGAACAGGCTCGCGGCGAGGCACGTGGCTGTGCTGCGCGAACGGGCTTCCCGAGCCCGGGAAGTCGCGGGTGTGACCGCAAAGCGGCGTGGCCGTGGAGTCCGGGCAGTGGCGGCCGGGCATCGAGGCGGGAAGGTCTTCCCTCGGCACCCGGCCGCCACCTGCGGCCGGGCGGCTGCCGGTGGTCAGGCACCACCGGTAGCGGCGGCGGGGCGGTGCCGAGCGGGAAAGGTGTTCCCCTCCGATCGGCCGCCACCGGTAGCCGGGGTGGCTGCCGATGGTCAGGCGGCCACCGGTAGCGGCGGCTGCTGGGCGTGTCGAGGCGGGAAAGGCGTTCTCTCGGCGATCGGCCGCTACCGGTAGTCCGGGCTGCCACCAGTGGCCGGGCGGCTGCCAGTGGTCAGGCGGCCACCCGGTGGCGTCGGCCGGGCGGCTACCTGCCCAAAGCCTTCTTCAGTTCCTGCTTCGACATCGTCGAACGGCCGTGGATGTTGCGCTGTTTGGCCTCGTTGTAGAGCTGGTCCTTGGTCGGGCCGCCGGGGCCCTGGCGGTTGCCCGAGCGTTTGCCGCCGCGGTGCTGGGGGCTGACATCCTGGGTGGAGGTGCGGCTGGCTTCGCGGGATTCGCCGGATCGGGCGCGGTTCTTGTTCACCGTGCGGGCGGCGATCTCCTCGGCGCGGCCGGTACTGGCGCCGCGCTCGCGTTGGGAGTCCTTGATGTGCTCGTACTGACGTTCACGTTTGGCGTTCCAAGCTTGCTGCGGCATGGCGCTCCTTTCCTCGACCCGGCGGGTACCCCCGGGCTGCCGGGGGCTAAACATGCTGGTCAAGCGCTCGGAAAGGTGTCGTTGAACCGGCGGGCCCGATCATCCGTGTGATGGGATGACGGCGAACGGGGCAGGGAGGCCAGGATGCGGTTCCACCAGGACGGGCCGGTGGTGTTGGTGCTGCCGGGCAACGTCGACGACCTCACCGAGCCCAGCGGCGGCAACACCTACGACCGCCGGATGTGCGGGAGCCTGCCGGGCGCCGGGACGGCCGTGCTGGAGCTGGCCGTGCCCGGGTGCTGGCCCGAGCCGGGGCCGACGGCGCGGGCACGGCTGGCCGGGGCGCTCGCCGACCTGCCGGACCGGGCCACCGTGCTGCTCGACGGGCTGGTCGCCTGCGGGGTGCCCGAGATCCTCGCCCCGCACGCGCGACGGTTGCGGCTCGGCGTGCTCGTCCACCTGCCACTGGCCGACGAAACCGGGCTTGACCCGGAGCGCGCCGCCGAGCTGGAGGGTCTTGAGCGCGAGACGCTGCGGCTGGCCGGGCTCGTCGTGGCGACCAGTCCGGCTGCGGGGCGGGACCTGGTCCGGCGGCACGAGCTGGACCCGTCCCGCGTGCAGGTCGTGGCGCCCGGCACCGACCGCGCGCCGCTGGCGTCCGGGTCCGACGGCGTTTCCCGCCTGCTGTGCGTCGCCGCGGTGACGCCGCGCAAGGCGCAGGACCTGCTCGTGGAGGCACTGTCCCAAGTGGACGATCTCACGGCCGAGTGCGTCGGTTCCCTCACCCGGGAGCCGGACTACGCCGATGAACTGCGCTGGAACGTCAAGCGGCTCGGCCTCGACGGGCGCGTGCAGCTGACCGGCCCCAGGTCCGGCGCCGCTCTCGACGCCGCGTACGACACCGCGGACCTGCTCGTGCTCCCGTCCCACGCCGAGACCTACGGCATGGTCGTCACCGAGGCGCTCGCCCGCGGCATCCCGGTGCTGGCCACCGACGTCGGCGGGGTCCGCGACGCGCTCGGCACCTCGCCCGGCGGCACCGTGCCCGGCCTGCTCGTGCCGCCCGGTGACGTGGACGCGCTGGCGAGCGCCCTGCGCCGCTGGGCCGACGACGCCGATCTGCGCGACCGTCTTCGCGCCGCCGCGCAGGAGCGCGCCGGCACCCTCGAGGACTGGGACGGCGCCGCCCGCCGGCTCACCGAAGTCCTCACCCATTTCCGTTCTGTGTCCGTGCGGGACACCCGCACCCGGCCGGGGTCATGAACACGCTGTCGCGATGGTGTGTCCACGACCCCTCCAACCCGATCGAGGTGGCCTGAGAAATGCGCACGTTCTGGGTGTGGTTCCGCATCCTCGGCGGCTTCGCCATCCTCGGCGGGCTGGCCTGGCGGCTGGGCACCGGCGCGTTCCTGGAGGGGTTGCGGGTGATCGGCCCGTGGCCGCTGCTCGCCGCGCTCGTGCTGGGCCTGCTGACCACGGTGGCGAGCGCCTGGCGCTGGCGGCTCGTGGCGTCGCGGCTCGGGCTGCGGCTTCCGCTGCGTGACGCGGTGGGCGACTACTACCGCGCGCAATTCCTCAACGGCGTGCTGCCGGCCGGCGTGCTCGGTGACGTCCACCGCGCCGTGCAGCACGGGCGCAAATCCGGTGACGTCGGCCGTGGCGTGCGGGCGGTGGTGCTGGAACGGACGGCCGGGCAGGTGGCGGTCGTCCTCGCCGGGGTGGCCGTGCTGGTCTTACGGCCGGCGGTGGTGCCACCGGTGGCGCACGACGTGCTCGTGGTGTCCGGCGCGGCGGTGCTCACGATCGCCGTGGTGGTGCTGGCGGTGGCGTTCGCCAGTGGGCCGCGGTGGCTGGAGAGCCCGTCACGGTGGCGGCGCGCGTTCGCCGTCTCGATGGCCGACGTGCGCGCCGGGCTGCTCGGCCTGGGCGCCTGGCCCCGGGTGACGGCGCTTTCGCTGCTCGCGCTCGCCGGGCACCTGACGTTGTTCGTCGTCGCCGCGCGGGCTGCCGGCGTGACGGCCTCGCTCACGACCGTGCTGCCGCTGCTCGTGCTCGCGCTGCTGGCGATGGGCCTGCCGGTGAATGTCGGCGGCTTCGGACCGCGAGAAGGCGTTGCGGCGCTGGCATTCGCGGCGGCCGGGCTCGGCGCGCAGCTGGGCCTGACTGTGGCCGTGGTCTACGGCGTGCTCGGCCTGGTCTCCAGCCTGCCCGGCGGCGTGCTGCTGCTCGGCCACTGGCTCGGCAGCCTGCGCCGGACGTCGGTGCAGGCGGTTCGGCAGGTAACCGCTCGTGAGTGTCTATGCCGGTTCTAACCGTCATGAACACTCACGAGCTCTGATCGGCCCCGGCCCGAGTGGATCAACACCGGCGCTCTACCGTGCTCCCGTGCGGTTCGTGGTGGTCGTCTTCCTCCTGCTGGCCGCCTCGGCCTGCGCTTCGTCCGATGCGGCCGTGGGCGGGGGAGCCGTCGTGCGGACGACGGCGGGGCAGGTGCGCGGCACTGTCACCGAGGATTACCGGCTGTTCCAGGGCATTCCGTATGCCGCGCCGCCGGTGGGGGAGCGGCGGTGGCAGCCGCCTGCGGTGCCCGTGCCGTGGTCCGGTGAGCTGGACGCGACCAAGCCCGGGCCGCGGTGTCCGCAGGACAAGCCCGTCGACGGGGCGGCGACGAGTGAGAACTGCCTGTCGCTGAACGTCTGGACGCCGAAGAACGCCGGCCGGAGCCCCGTGCTCGTGTGGATTCACGGGGGCGCGTTCGTGAACGGCGGCGGCGACCGTTACGACGCGCGGGACCTGGCCACCCGCGGCGACGAGGTCGTGGTCACCGTCAACTACCGGCTCGGCGCCCTCGGCTTCCTGGCCGACCCCGCGCTGGCGCCCTCGGGCGAAGCCGGCAACTACGGGCTGCAGGACCAGCAGCAGGCCCTGCGCTGGGTGCGCGACAACATCGAGGCCTTCGGCGGCGACCCCGGGGCGGTGACCATCGCCGGCCAGTCCGCGGGCGGCATGTCGGTCTGCGACCACCTGGTGGCGCCGGGCTCACGCGGGCTGTTCCGCGCCGCGATGATCCAAAGTGGACCCTGCCAGGCGCAGGCGACGCTCGCCGGCGCGGTCAAGTCCAGTGTGGACTACACCAGCCGCCACGGCTGCACGGACCGGGCGACCGCGGCGGCCTGCCTGCGCGCGCTGCCGGTGGCGGACCTGCTGGACGCGCCACAGTTCTTCGCGGTCGCCGGGATCGGCATGCCCGGCCCGGTGGTCGGCGGCTCGGTGCTGCCGGTGGCGCCGCTCGACGGGTTCCGCCGCGGCGCGGCCGTGCCCGTGCCGGTGGTGGTGGGTACGACGCACGACGAGTTCACGTACTTCCTCGCGGAGCAGGTCGCGGCCACGAAGAAACCCCTGACACCGGACGGTTACGTCGCGGCCCTGACCACCGTCTTCGGCGACGGCGCTTCGGTGGCTTCGCACTACCCGCTCGCGTTGTTCGGCGGTGACGCTTCGCGCGCGTACGCAGCGGCTGTCACCGACAGCGGCTTCTCCTGCGCCGCGCAGGACATGGCGACGGCGCTGGCCGCGCGGGCACCGGTGTGGGCGTACGAGTTCAACGACCCGACGTCACCGGCCGCCGCCACGATCCACGCGCCGTTCCCGCTCGGCGCTTCGCACACGTTCGAGCTGCCGTACCTCTTCCGGTTCGACGGCCAGACAGGCCCGCTCTCCCCGGCGCAGCAACGGCTTTCGGACCAGATGATCACCAAGTGGACCGGGTTCGTGCGCTCGGGCGCCCCGCCGGACTGGCCGCGGTCCGGCGCCGTGCAGACGTTCCGCGCGGACGGCGTCGGCGTGACGAACTCCTTCGCCACGGATCACCGCTGCGCGTTCTGGAGCGGCTTCCCCCGGCGCTGACCCGGTTCCGGCAGGATGTCCGCCATGACGGTGACCGCAGCGGATCTCGACGTCGTCCTCGGCTGTTTCGACCAGGCGCTCCGGCGGGTCGTCGACCGGGACTGGACTCGCCAGGCCGGGGACGTCGAGTGGGACTGCCGGCACACCGCCGAGCACGTCGGCGACTGCCTGCTCTCCTACGCCGCCCAGCTGGTCACCGCGCCGGTCAAGGGATACGTGCCGATGCTCGCCACCGTGGAGGACGGCGCCTCGAACGCCGACGTGCTCGACGTGGCGCTCACCGGCGGGCGGCTGCTTGCCGCGGCCGTGCGGACGACCGGCCCGGAGGTCCGCGCCTTTCACCCGACCGGCCTAGCGGACGCCGCGGGCTTCGCCGCCATGGGCTGCGTCGAGCTGCTGATGCACGGTGAGGACATCGCCACCGGCCTCGGCGTGCCGGAGCGGATCGACCCGCCGCGCGACGTGTGCGCCCGCGTGCTCACGCGGTTGTTCCCGGAACAGCACGTCGAAGGCGACGCCTGGCAGGCGCTGCGCTGGTGTGCGGGCCGGATCGAGCTGCCGGGACGGCCACGGCGTACCGGCTGGAAATGGCGCGGCGCCCCCTTCGATGAGTGACCGGCCGCCTCGTCGGGTGAAGACGAGCGGCGCGGCGCCCCCTTCGGCGAGTGACCGGCCGCCTCGTCGGGTGAAGGACGGGCGGCGGGGCGCCCCCTTCGACGAGTGACCGGCCGCCTCGTCGGGTGAAGGACGAGCGGCGCGGCGCCCCGCTCGGTGAGTGACCGGCCGTCTCGCAGGGTGAACGCGGCTGCCCCGCCACGGTCACATCCGGTAGTCTTGACAGCCAGGTCGAGAGGCGCTGCAACGGACCAGGCGGTCCGCCACGCTCGGCCGCTCCGTTCGTGAAAGGGCGCCTCCGTGACCGATACGGAGGTGGCCGGTATGACGCAGAGCCTGCGGGACCTGCTCGACGAGCGAATCGTCGTCCTCGACGGCGCTTGGGGCACGATGCTGCAGGGGGCCGGGCTCACCCCGGCCGACTACCGCGCCGAGTGGCTGGACGGCCACGAGAAGGACGTCACCGGCGACCCGGACCTGCTCAACCTGACCCGCCCCGACGTGATCCTCGACGTGCACCGCCAGTACCTGGCCGCGGGCGCGGACGTGACCACCACCAACACCTTCACCGCCACCAGCATCGGCCAGGCCGACTACGGCCTGCAGGACCACGTGCGCGAGATGAACCTGCGCGCCGTGGCGCTGGCCCGCGAGGCCGCCGACGAGTTCGGCGGCCGGTTCGTGGCCGGCTCCATCGGCCCGCTGAACGTCACGCTCTCGCTCTCGCCGCGCGTCGAGGACCCGGCGTACCGCGCGGTTACGTACGAGCAGGTGAAGGCCTCGTACGCCGAGCAGATCAAGGCGCTCGCCGACGGCGGGGTCGACCTGCTGCTGATCGAGACGATCTTCGACACCCTCAACGCCAAGGCCGCGATCACCGCCGCCCGCGAGGTCGCGCCGGAGCTGCCGCTGTGGATCTCGGTGACGATCGTCGACCTGTCCGGCCGCACGCTCTCGGGCCAGACGGTGGAGGCGTTCTGGAGCTCCATCGCGCACGCCGAGCCGCTGGTCGTCGGCGTGAACTGCTCGCTCGGGGCCCAGGAGATGCGCCCGCACGTCGAGGAACTGGCGAAGATCGCGGGCACCTACACCGCGTGCCACCCGAACGCGGGCCTGCCCAACGCGTTCGGCGGCTACGACCAGACGCCGGAGGAGACCGGCGGCATGCTCGGCGAGTTCGCCGGCGCCGGCATGGTCAACATCGTCGGCGGCTGCTGCGGCACCACGCCCGCGCACATCGCGAAGATCGCCGAGGCGGTCAAGGGGCTGGCGCCGCGCGAGGTGCCCAGCACCGGGCACCAGACGCGGTTCAGCGGGCTCGAGCCGTTCAAGATCAGCGCCGACACCGGGTTCGTGATGATCGGCGAGCGCACCAACGTGACCGGCTCGGCGAAGTTCCGCCGGCTGATCGAGGGCGGCGACCACCAGGCCGCCGTCGACGTCGCGCTGGAGCAGGTGCGCGGCGGCGCGAACCTGCTGGACGTGAACATGGACGCGGACCTGCTCGAGTCCGAGGAGGCGATGACCACCTTCCTCAACCTGATCGCCACCGAGCCCGAGGTCGCGCGCATCCCGGTGATGGTCGACAGCTCCCGCTGGCGCGTGCTCGAAGCCGGGCTGCGCTGCCTGCAGGGCAAGGGCGTGGTCAACTCGATCAGCCTCAAGGAGGGCGAGGGCCCGTTCCTGGAGCAGGCCCGCCGCATCCGCGACTACGGCGCGGGCGTCGTGGTGATGGCGTTCGACGAACAGGGCCAGGCCGACACCGCCGACCGCAAGGTCAGCATCTGCGGCCGCGCGTACGACCTGCTCACCCAGAAGGCCGGGTTCGCGGGCGAGGACATCATCTTCGACCCCAACGTGCTGGCCGTGGCCACCGGCATCAGCGAGCACAACGGCTACGCGAAGGCGTTCCTCGAGGCGCTGCCGCGGATCAAGGCGCGCTGTCCGGGCGCGCACACCTCGGGCGGCATCTCGAACCTGTCGTTCTCCTTCCGGGGCAACAATGTCGTGCGCGAGGCGATGCACTCGGCGTTCCTGCTGCACGCCGTGCGCGCGGGCCTGGACATGGGCATCGTGAACGCCGGCCAGCTCGCCGTCTACGAGGACATCCCGAAGGACCTGCTGGAGCTGGTCGAGGACGTGCTCTTCGACCGCCGCGAGGACGCGACCGACCGGCTGGTCGAGTTCGCCGAGACGGTGAAGGGCAGCGGCACCAAGCGCGTCGTCGACCTGTCCTGGCGCGAAGCCCCGGTGGCGCAACGCCTTTCCCACGCGCTTGTGCACGGCATCGTCGACTTCATCGAGGACGACACGGAGGAGGCGCGGCAGTCGTTCGAGCGGCCCCTCCAGGTGATCGAGGGCCCGCTGATGGACGGCATGAAGATCGTCGGCGACCTGTTCGGCTCCGGGAAGATGTTCCTGCCGCAGGTGGTGAAGAGCGCGCGCGTGATGAAGCGCTCGGTGGCGTACTTGGAGCCGTACATGGAGGCGGAGAAGGAGAAGATGCGCCTCGAGGGCCGCATCGACACCTCCCGCGGCCAGGGCAAGGTCGTGCTCGCCACGGTCAAGGGCGACGTGCACGACATCGGCAAGAACATCGTCGGCGTGGTGCTGGGCTGCAACAACTACGAGGTGATCGACCTCGGCGTGATGGTGCCCGCGGCCAAGATCCTGGACACCGCGGTGGCCGAGAGCGCCGACGCGGTCGGGCTGTCCGGGCTGATCACCCCCTCGCTCGACGAGATGGTCAGCGTCGCGACCGAGATGCAGCGCCGCGGCCTGAAGCTGCCGTTGCTGATCGGCGGCGCGACCACGTCCAAGCAGCACACCGCGGTGAAGATCGCGCCGGCCTACGACCACACCACGGTGCACGTGCTCGACGCGTCACGGGTCGTCGGCGTGGTCTCCGACCTGCTCGACACCGACCGCGCGGACGCGCTCGCCACCGCGAACCGCGCCGATCAGCAGCGGTTGCGCGAGCAGCACGAGAACCGGCACAGCACGCCGCTGCTGACCGTCGAGCAGGCCCGGGCGAACCCGGAGGCGGTCTCGTTCGACGAGATCCCGGTGCCCGACTTCACCGGCATCCGCGTGCTGGAGCCCTCGATCGCCGAGCTGCGCGAGATGGTCGACTGGCAGTTCCTGTTCCTGGCCTGGGAGCTGAAGGGCAAGTACCCGGCGATCCTGGACCAGCCCGTCGCGCGGGAGCTGTTCGACGACGCGAACACGATGCTGGACGAGATCATCGCGGACGGCTCGTTCACCGCGCGCGGCACATACGGCTTCTGGCCCGCGCACGCCGAGGGCGACGACATCCTGCTCGAAGGCGAGTACGCGGACTTCAGCTTCCCCATGCTGCGTCAGCAGACCAAGAAGCCCGACGGCCGAGCGAACCGCTGCCTGGCCGACTACATCGCGCCCGAGGGCGACCACCTCGGCGGCTTCGCGGTCGCCATCCACGGCGCCGACGAGCTGGCCGCGCACTACGAGGCCGAGCACGACGACTACCGCGCGATCATGGTCAAGGCGCTGGCCGACCGGCTGGCCGAGGCGTTCGCCGAGTACATCCACCTGGAGGCCCGGCGGCGCTGGTTCGAGCCGGACGTCCAGCCGGACCTGGCCGACCTGCACGCGGAGCGCTTCCGCGGCATCCGCCCGGCGCTGGGCTACCCGGCCAGCCCGGACCACAGCGAGAAACAGGACCTGTTCACCCTGCTGGACGCGGAAAACCTCGGCATCCGGCTCACCGAGTCGTACGCGATGATGCCGGCCGCCGCGGTGAGCGGGCTGATCTTCGCCCACCCGGACTCGCGGTACTTCACGGTCGGGCGCCTCGGCCGCGACCAGGTCGAGGACTACGCCCGGCGGCGCGGCCTGGACCTCGACGAGATCGAGCGCTGGCTGCGGCCGAACCTGGCCTACTGAGGCCCTTCACGGCGAAGGGGGCTCTCGTGGTGAGAGCCCCCTTCGCTCGTGCTTACTGACCCTGGTGCTGCTGCGGGTACTGGCCGCCCGGCGGCAGCTGCTGCTGACCCTGCGGGTACTGGCCCGGCTGCTGGCCCTGGGGGTACTGCGGCTGCGGGTACGGCCCGGACTGCGGCTGCTGCGGGTACTGGCCCGGCTGGCCCTGGCCCTGCTGTTCCAGCCCGCCCTGCTGCTGCGCCACGATCTGGTCGGCCTGCTCGCGGGTGATCCGGTTCTGGCCGCCGCAGAAGGTGCACTGCGTGAGGTACTTGACGCTGATCGGGAAGAGCGGGATGAAGAACAGCGTGAACTTCGTGACGCGCTTGAGCACCGCGTGCGCGGCCGGATTGCCGCACCGGCCACAGAGGAAGGTCGCCAGCACCAGCTGGAACATCCTCGTCCGGTAACCCCAGATCACCATCGTGCGCTCCTGTACTCGAAACAGTCCGGTGGACAGTGTCACAGAGACGTCCCGCGCTGCGCGGCGGTTCCCGGGAAATGCTCGTGAGTGTTTATGACGGTTCTAACCGGCATGAACACTCACGACCTGCGCGGCAGCGGGACGGCGGCTAGTTTCTCCCCGTGGTCGGAATCAGCGCGGTGAGGTTCGGCGCGGTGGCGCTGCTCGGGCTCGTGGCCCTCGGCGGCGTCGCGCTGGTGGTGGCGGTCTCGCCCTGGTGGTGGTTCCTCGCCGGGCCGCTGCTGGTGCTCGCGCTGACCGGGGTTTACGACCTGGCCCAGCGCCGGCACTCGGTGCTGCGGAACTACCCGGTGCTCGGGCACGCCCGGTTCCTGCTGGAGGGCATCCGGCCGGAGCTGCAGCAGTACTTCGTGGAGCGCAACTTCGACGGGCGGCCGTACGACCGCGATGTCCGCAGCATCGTCTACCAGCGCGCGAAGGGCACGGACGCGGAGGAGCCGTTCGGCACCGAGCGCGACGTGTACGCCGACGGCTACGAGTTCCTGGTGCACTCGATGGCGCCGGTCAAGGAGCCGGAGACGCCGCCTCGGGTGCGCGTCGGCGGGCCGGATTGCACGAAGCCGTACGACATGTCGTTGCTGAATGTCTCGGCGATGAGCTTCGGGGCCTTGTCCGCCAACGCGATCCTGGCGCTCAACCGCGGCGCGGCGCTCGGCGGGTTCGCCCACGACACCGGCGAGGGCGGGCTCAGCGAGTACCACCTGCGCGGCGGCGGCGACCTGATCTGGGAGGTCGGCACCGGCTACTTCGGCTGCCGCACCGCCGACGGGGACTTCGACCCGGGCGCGTTCGCGGACAAGGCCGCCCAGGACGCGGTCAAGTGCGTCTCGCTCAAGCTCTCGCAGGGCGCGAAGCCCGGCATCGGCGGGGTGCTGCCCGGCAGCAAGGTCAACGCCGAGATCGCCCGGGTCCGTGAGGTGCCGGTGGGGCAGACGGTGATTTCCCCGCCGTACCACCGGGTCTTCTCGACGCCGCGCGAGCTGGTGCGGTTCGTGGCGCGGATGCGGGAGCTGGCGGGCGGCAAGCCGACCGGGTTCAAGCTGTGCGTCGGCTCGCGGCGGCAGGTGCTGGCGCTGTGCAAGGCGATGGCGGACGAGGGCGTGACGCCGGACTTCATCATCGTCGACGGGTCCGAGGGCGGCACCGGGGCGGCGCCGCTGGAGTTCGCCGACCACCTCGGCACGCCGCTGACCGAGGGCCTGATCACCGTCCACAATGCACTCGTCGGGACGGGTCTGCGCGACCGGATCCGCTTGGGCGCCAGCGGCAAGGTGGCGACCGGGGCGGACATCGTCAAACGGCTGCTGCAGGGCGCCGACTACACCAACGCGGCGCGGGCGATGATGTTCGCCGTCGGCTGCATCCAGTCGCAGCGCTGCCACACGAACAAGTGCCCGGTCGGCGTCGCCACCCAGGACCCGCGCCGCGGCCGCGCGCTCGAAGTCGGCGACAAGTCCGAGCGGGTGCGGCGTTACCAGGCCTCGACCGTCGAAGGCGCCGTCCGGATCATGGCCGCGATGGGCGTCTCGGACCCGGCCGGGCTTTCTCCGCACATGCTGCGCCGCCGGCTCGACCCGCACACCGTCCGCTCGTACGGGGAGCTTTACGACTGGCTCGAGCCCGGCCAGCTGCTGGCCGAGCCGCCGCAGGACTGGGCCGGGGACTGGAAGGCGGCCGACCCGGACCGGTTCACCGTGTAACGCGCTCCGGTGTATCGGTCCGGATTCGGGGCATAGGCCGATCGTGGTCCCGGGGCTAGGCTGAGCTGAGGTTGACGGGACAGGGCATGGTCCGGAAAGGCTGGATGTTCTGTCGAACGATGCTCTGTGGAACACAGTAGAGCGGGATACCACGCCGATGATGTCCGCCGACCGTCTGGGCGCCCCGGGCTTCCGGCTGCGGGTGCTGCTGATCGAGGACGACGACGGCGACGCGCTCCTGGTCGAGGAGATGCTCGCCGACGCGAAGCTCGCCACCACGCTCGCGCGGGTGCGGACGCTGGCCGGGGCGCTGGCCGGGCCGGTCGCCGTCGACTGCGTGCTGCTGGACCTGCAGCTGCCGGACGCGATGGGGCTGACCGGGCTGACCCGGCTGCTACGGCACACGCCCGGCACCGCCGTGGTGGTGCTGACCGGCCAGGACGACGAGGCCACCGGGGTCGCGGCGGTCGCCGCCGGCGCCCAGGACTACCTGGGCAAGGGCCAGGTCGACGGGCCGTTGCTGGGCAAGGCGCTGCGCTACGCCTGGGAGCGCAAGCGCGCCGAATTGGCGGAGCAGCAACTGCTCCAGCAGCAGCTGCTGGCCAGTGAGAACGCGCGCCTGGAGCGCGGGCTGCTGCCGACGCCGTTGCTCGCCGACCGCCACCTGAGCCTGGCCGCGAAGTACCGGCCCGGCCGCAACGGCTCGCTGCTCGGCGGGGATTTCTACGACGCCATCGAGCTGCCCGACGGCCGGGTGCAGCTGGTGATCGGCGACGTCTGCGGCCACGGCCCGGACGAGGCGGCGCTGGGCGTCGCGTTGCGCATCGCCTGGCGCGCGCTGGTGCTGGCCGGGCTGCCGACGGCCGAGGTGCTGGCCACCGTCGAGCGGGTGCTGGTCCACGAGCGGATCCGGCCGCTGTTCGCGACGCTGTGCATGGTCGAGGTCGCGCCCGGCCGCGATTCGCTCCGGATGAGCCTGGCCGGGCACCCGCCGCCGCTGGTCGCCACGCGCGACGGCGGCGGGCACCTGCTGCCAGGGGAGAAGCTGGGCGTGCCGCTCGGCCTGATCCCGGACGCGCGGTGGGATCCCCTCGACGTGGCGCTGGAGCCGGGCTGGTCGCTGCTGCTCTACACCGACGGGGTCTTCGAGGGCCGGGTCGGCGAGGGCCCGGCGCGCCTGGGCCACGAGAAGATGGCGGAGCTGCTCCTGCGGCTGCTGCGCGAGGCCGGTCCGGATGCCGACCGCGGCGTGGTGCTGGACCGGCTGATCACCCGCGTCGAGGAGCTGAACGCGGGCGCCCTCGACGACGACGTCGCCCTCGCCATGCTCACGCACGTTCCGGAGGCGGGCGGATGAACGGGGGCGCGGAATCGTCGTGGCCGATCCGCCGCTGGGTCACGCTGATCGCCATGACCGAGGCCGTGCTGCTGCTCGCGGCGCTCGCCGGCGGCGGGGTCGCGCTCACCAACCTGAACGGCGCCCGCACCCGGCTGCTGGACGAGACCGGGCCACAACTGTTGCAGGCCAACGCTTTGGCGCAGTCGCTGCTCAACCAGGAGACCGGCATCCGCGGGTACCTGCTGACCGGGCAGCGCGATTTCCTCCAGCCCTACATCGACGGCCGGCAGGCCCAGACCGACGCGGCGGAGGCGATGCGCGGCCTCGGCGCGACACCGGGCACGGAGACCGGCAACGACCTCGAAGGCGTGCTCCGGGCGGCGAAAGCCTGGCAGGACGTGGCCGCCGCGCCCGGCCTGGTCGGCTCCGACCGGCCGTCACCCTCGCAGGCGGACCGCGGCAAGACGCTGTTCGACCAGGTCCGCGCGAGCCTGGCGACGCTGAACGCGCACCTGTCGGCCGCCCGCGACACCGGCCGTGACGCGCTGAACGGCGCGTCCCAGGTGCTCACCGTGGCGCTGGCCGTGATCACCGTGCTGGTGGTGCTCCTGTTCGTGCTGCTCTACCTGTGGCTGCGCCGCACCATCACCCGGCCGATCACGCGGCTGGCCGAGGAGGTGCGCGTGGTCTCGGACGACGACCTGCACCACCCCGTGCTCGGCAGCGGGCCGCGTGAGCTGGTGAAGCTGGGCGCGGACGTCGAGGCGATGCGGCAGCGGATCGTCGACGAGGTCAGTGCACTGGAGCGCGCACACGCCCTGCTCGACGTCCGGACCCAGGCGCTGGAGCGATCCAACTCCGACCTGGAGCAGTTCGCGTACGTCGCCTCACACGACTTGCAGGAGCCGCTGCGCAAGGTGGCGAGCTTCTGCCAACTGCTGGAACGCCGGTACAAAAGGCAGCTGGACGAGCGTGGCGAGCAGTACATCGCCTTCGCCGTCGACGGCGCGAAGCGGATGCAGAGCCTGATCAACGACCTGCTCTCGTTCTCCCGCGTCGGCCGGCGCACCGGCGAGCCGGTGGTCCTCGACTCGGGCCGGCTGCTCGACCAGGCGCTCGCCAACCTCGCGGCGGTGCTCGAGGAGGCCGGCGCCCGGGTCGAGCGCGGCGAGCTGCCCGAGGTGCGCGGCGAGGAGTCGCTCCTCACCGCGGTGCTGCAGAACCTGGTGAACAACGCGCTGAAGTTCCACGACGACGAGCCGCCCGTGGTCCGCGTCGAAGCCGAGCGCGACGGTGCCGTGTGGCTGTTTTCCGTCACTGACAACGGAATCGGCATCGAAGAGCAGTACGCCGACCGCATCTTCGTGATCTTCCAGCGGCTGCACAGCAAGACCGCCTACGCCGGGACCGGCATCGGGCTGGCCATGTGCCGCAGGATCGTCGAGCACCACGGCGGGCGGATCTGGCTGGACACCGCGTACACCGGGGGCAGCCGCTTCCGCTTCACCCTGCCCGTGGTGGCCCAGAAGTCCACAGTGGACTCATTGCCCGGGAGCCGGAAAGAGGACGCATGACCGAGAGCTTCGGCCCGATCGACATCCTGCTCGTCGAGGACGATCCCGGCGACGTGCTGATGACGCGGGAGGCGTTCGAGCACCACAAGATCCGCAACCCGCTGTACGTGGTGTCCGACGGCGTCGAGGCGCTGCAGTTCCTGCGCCAGGAGGACCCGTACGCCGACGCGCCGCGGCCCGGGCTGGTCCTGCTGGACCTGAACCTGCCCCGCAAGGACGGGCGCGAGGTGCTGGCCGAGGTCAAGGCCGCGCCCGAGCTGCGCTGCATCCCGGTGGTGGTGCTGACCACCTCCGAGGCCGAGGAGGACATCCTGCGCAGCTACGACCTGCACGCCAACGCGTACGTGACCAAGCCGGTGGACTTCGACCGGTTTGTCGAGGTCGTCCGCCAGATCGACGATTTCTGGGTCACCGTCGTCAAGTTGCCCCGCTGAGCCGGTGGCGTGCGCGCGGTTGTTGCTGCACGATTGACATTCGTGATGTCTTCCCGGGATATTCCCGCCGCCCGCCCGGACAGCGGCGAGCTCCAGGTCACCGTGCGCTGGCGCGGTGACGCGGCGGTGGTGGCCGTGGCGGGTGAGATCGACCTGGTCACCGCGCCGGAATTCGACGAGGTCGTGGCCGGCGTCGTGGACCAGGGCCCGGCGGTGCTGGTGGTCGACCTGTGCGCGGTCTCGTTCCTCAGCTCGGCCGGCCTGCAGGTGCTCGCGGGCGCCCACCGGCGGCTCGGCGAGCGCGGCCTGCGGGCGGTCACCACCTCGACCGTCACGTCGAGGCCGTTCACCAGCACCGGCCTGGACACCTGGATCGGGCTGTTCGGCTCGGTCGACGAGGCGCTGGCCGCCACCCCGGGAACGGGGGAGTGAGCGTGCCGGTGACCGACGACGGCGCCTTGCCGGTCGCGCCCTTGCGCTGCGACGGCGTGCCGGCCGAGCCCCGCGCCCTGCGCACTCTGCGCCACCGGCTCACGGCGTGGGCGCTGGCGGCCGGCATCGAGCCGGACCTGGCCCAGGACATCGCGCTGGCCGGATACGAGGCGCTGGCGAACGTCGCGGACCACGCGTACCAGAACAACCACGGCGGCCTGGTGGACCTGGAGGCCTCGCTGGACGGCGGCCGCGTCGAGGTCGTGATCACCGACCACGGCCAGTGGCGCCCGCCGGTGGCCGACTCGGCCCGGGTGTCCTTGCGCGGGCGCGGGTTGATGCTGCTGCGCGCGAGCGCGGACGCCGCGGAGATCACCCCCGGCGCGGACGGCACTGTGGTGACCCTGGGCTGGAACCTGCCGGTCCCGTCGTCACACTGACGGGCTCGGCACCCCGGCCGCGCGGCGGCGCAGCAGGTAGCGCTGCACCTTGCCGGTCGGATTCCGGGGCAGGGCCTCGACGAACTCCAGCCGCCGCGGGTATTTGTACGGCGCGGCAAGGGATTTCGCGAAGTCCTGCAGTTCCGTGGCCTTGGCGGGCGATGGCGTGACACCCTCGCGCAGCACGACGTACGCGGCCACCACCGAGCCGCGGGCCTCGTCCGGGGCGGCGACCACCGCGCACTCCATGACGTCCGGGTGGCGCAGCAGTACTTCCTCGACTTCGGGGCCGGCGATGTTGTAGCCCGAGGACACGATCATGTCGTCGCTGCGGGCGCGGTAGTGGAAGTAGCCGTCCTCGTCGCGGGTGTAGGTGTCGCCGGTGAGGTTCCAGCCGTCCTGCACGAACACGGACTGGCGGTCGTCGGCGAGGTAGCGGCAGCCGGTGGGGCCCTGCACCGCGAGCCGGCCCGCGGTGCCGTCCGGGACCGGGTGGCCGTCCTCGTCGACGATGCGGGCGCGGTAGCCCGGCACGACGCGGCCGGTGGAGCCCGGGCGCGCGTCGCCGTCGGCGGCGGAGATGAAGACGTGCAGCATCTCGGTGCTGCCGATGCCGTCGATCAGCCAATGCCCGGTCGCTTCGTGGAAGTCGGTGGCCACCGCGGCCGGCAGCGCCTCGCCCGCCGACACCGCGCGCCGCAGCCCGCGCAGCAACGGCTTTCGATCGGAAGCCAGGATCGCGCGGTACGCGGTGGGCGCGGTGAACAGCACCGTGACGCCGTGCGCGGCCGCCAGCTCGGCCAGCTCCAGGGGAGTGGCCCGCTCGACCAGCAGCGTGGCCGCGCCCGCGTGCAGCGGGAACACCAGCAGGCCGCCGAGCCCGAAGGTGAACGCCAGCGGCGGGGTGCCGGTGAACAGGTCGTCCGGCTCCGGCTTCACCACGTGCCGCGAGAAGGTGTCCGCGATGGCGATCAGGTCGCGGTGGAAGTGCATGGTCGCCTTCGGGCGGCCGGTGGTGCCCGAGGTGAACGCCAGGATCGCCACGTCGTCGGCGGCCGTGGCCACGTCGTCGAACGTCGGCGGCTGCCCGGCACAGCGGGCGGCGAGGTCCTCGGGCGAGTCACCGCCGTACGCGAGCACGGGCAGGTCGAACGTCTGCAATTCCCCGGTATAGCGGTGATCGGACAGCGCGAGCGCCGGCGAGGCGGCCTCGATGATCTTCGTCAGCTCGTGCGCGCGCAGCATCGGCATGGTCGTGACGGCGACCGCGCCCGCCTTCAGCACGCCCAGCCAGCACGCGGCCAGCCACGGGGTGTTCGGCCCGCGCAGCAGCACCCGGTTGCCGGGCACCACGCCCAGCCCGGCCAGCGTCCCGGCCACCTGGTTCGCGTGGGCCAGCAGCTCGCCGTACGTCCACGTGGTGTCCGCGGACAACACCGCGCGACGCTCGGCGCCCCAGCGCGCGCCGGCGCCGTCCAGCAGCCGGGTCGCGGCATTGAGACGTGCGGGGTAGGCCAGCTCGGGCAGGTCGAAGACCAGCTCCGGCCACTGTCCGGCGGGCGGCAGGTTGTCCCGGCAGAAGGTGTCCACGTGGGCACTGGGCGAGAGCGGCACGGTAAACCTCGCTTCCGGTGCAGTCCGGCACCAGAACGCCACTGTAATACAGTTTACGATCGTCAGGAAGACGCAACAACGCTCAGTCCGTGGCGGGTGGTTTCCACACGTTGTCGCCCGTTGTGGTGACCGGGACGGGTGCGGTTTCCGTTGTGCCGTAATGGCCTGGTGGCAGCTTCCGCCGCTGTTGCGCGATGATCACCGCGGCCTGGAGCGCGAGGCACAGTGCCACGTAGCCGACGATCAGCCCGGTGAAGGCGTGCGGCTGGCGGCCTTCGTTGATGACGTCGAAGATCACCGGCACCGAGTAGATCGCGGGTGTGCTGGCCAGGATCGCCTCGCGGCGCAGCAGTCCGTCCGCGGCGAGGGAGCCGTCGTCTTCGGCGAGCACCGGCTGGCGCAGCGTGCTGCGCAGCACTACGCCGGTGCAGATCGCGCCCACCGCGAGCAGGCCGAGCCAGCTCCACGCGTACGTCCGCGCCCCGGCGGCGAACATCGACACCGCCAGCGCGGCCCCGCCGGCGAAGGTGACGGCCGCCGTCGCGACGTACCAGCCGTCGACCACTCCCGTCGGCCGGGCGACACCGGTGAGGGGATGGGGCACCAGCTCGACGAGATTGCGCTCGCGGAGCCGGCGGGCCCGCCACAGCCCGACCTGGATGGCGGCGTAGATGAAGAACATCGGGACGCTCTCGGTCATCTCCTCCCTGCGCACGCCCGGCAGCCACTCCAGGCTCAGATACGCCAGGGTGCCCACGACGGCGAGTACCGCGTACACCGGAAATGTGCGGAGCCACGTGCCGGGCGCGAGGTGGGCCGCGATCCGGATGGACAGCAGCCGCGTCGGCCGGTCCACCTCGACCCCGTGCCGGCGCAGCCACCTGCGCCCGGCGTCGAGCTCCGCGGACGACGGTTCGGCCGGCAGTCTTCGCCGGCGCGCCAGGAAGTTGTTCATGGCCTCACTCCCCCAGAAATCGGCCATCGGATACCCGATGGTCACACGATGGCCGAAACCTCGTCAACCACGCGGATCGACCGGGATGCAAGCGTGACCAGCGGGTTCCGGGGGAGCGCCGCCACTCCCGCCGCCGGGCGGCGAGGGGAGTGGCGGGCCGGGCTCAGGAGCGGGCGTCGAGGTAGGCCGGGTCCGGCGGCGGGATCGGGATGTCGGGCTGGCCGGCCAGCAGGTTGCTCATCGAGCTGAAGTACGGCGGCGCGGCGACCGTGCCACCGAACGCGCCGTGCCCGCAGTTGCCGAGGTGCACCGGGGTGCCCGGGCAGATCTCCGCCGGGTGCGGGCCGTCGGCGAAGACCATCGAGGACACCGCGTAGTTGTCCACCCCGCCGACGAACGCGACCGACTCGCTCTGCTGCGTGGTCCCGGTCTTGCCGATGTCGGGCCGGGTCCAGCCGGCGTTGCGCGCCGCGCTGGCCGAGGTGCCGATGGTGGTGTCCTGGCTGAGCCCGGACTCCAGCGTGGCCGCGACGCCCTGCGGGATCACCTGCTCGCAGGCCGGCTGCTGGACCGGCACCGGCTGCCCGTTCCGGTCGGTCACCGACAGGATCGGGTCCGGCGTGCACCAGGTGCCGCCGCTCATCAGCGTGGCCGACACGTTCGCCATCTCCAGCGGGCTGACCGGGCTGTTGCCGAGCGTGAACGACAGCAGGTTCTGGAAGTACGACGACTGCGGCTGGTTGTACTGCGGGTTCTTCGACAGCGCGTTGCCGGGGTCGGTGATCGGCGGGTTGCCCGCGTCGTTGGTCGCCAGGGTGTTGCGCAGCCCCAGTTTCCGCGCCATGTCCAGCACCGCGGGCATGCCGACCTGGCTCTCCAGGCCGACGAACGCGACGTTCGGCGAGGTGGCCAGCCCGTTCGCGACCGAGATCGGGTCCGGGTAGTTGGTGCCGTCGTTGCTGACCGGGTAGCAGTGGGTGTACTGGTTCGCGTTCGGCGGGGTGAAGCAGTTGCTCATCGGGTTGGGCAGCGGGGTGTTCAGCCCGGCCTTGCCCGCCACCATCGCGGCGGCCGTGGTGAAGATCTTGAACGAGGAGCCCGCGCCGAACTTGTTGCTGGCGTCGGCCACGATGTCGGTGGAGGTCTCGCCCTGCGCCGGGTCCGTGCCGTAGTTGCGGTTCGCCACCATCGCGAGCACCTGGTGCTGGCTGCTGCCCGGCTGGATCACGGCGAAGGTGTTGGCGACGCCGTCCTGCGTGGTCGGCACGTTCGCGTCGACCGCGTCCTTCACCACCTGGCTCACGTGCGGGTCCATCGAGGTCTTGATGACGTAGCCGCCGGTGTCGATCTGGTCGGCGGTGAGGCCGGCCTTCTCCAGGTAGTTCACCGCGTACGTGCAGAAGAACCCGGCGTCCGGCGCCGCGCCCATGCAGGTGCTCGGCGGCGTCTGCGGTTGGGTGCCGACCACGCCCAGCGGGGTCGCCTTCGCCGTGGCCGCGTAGGCCGCGGGCAGCGAGTGCGCGGTCACCATGGAGTCGATGACCACGTTGCGGCGTTTGAGCGCCTGGTCCGGATGGCTGTACGGGTTGTAGACGCTCGGGTTGTTCACCATCCCGGCGAGCAGCGCGGCCTGCGGCACGGTCAATTTGTCCGCTGTGGTCCCGAAATACGCTTGCGCGGCGGCGCCGATGCCGTAGACGGTGCCGCTGAACTCGACCACGTTCAGGTAATCGGCGAGCACGTCGTCCTTCGACACGGTCTGGCTCACCTGCACGGCCATCTTCGCCTCGCGCAGCTTGCGCGCCAGCGAGTCCTCGCGGTCCTGCGCCTGCGCGTTCTTGTTCCCGCGGTCGACCACGTTGATCAGGTAGTTCTTCACGTACTGCTGGGTGATCGTCGACGCGCCCTGGACGTTGCCGCCCGAGCTGTTGTTGACCGCCGCGCGCAGCATGCCCTGCGGGTCGACGCCGCCCTCGGTGTAGAAGCGGCGGTCTTCGATGTCGACGATCGCGGCCTTCATCGTGGTGGCGATCTGTGCCGCGGTGACCGGAACGCGGTATTGCGAGTACAAAGTCGCGATCGCGCCGCCATTCCGGTCCGTCACCGTTGTCACCAATGGCGGATCCGCGTGCGCGAGATCGGCCGAAATGGTGTCGACCGAATCGCTGACCTGATTGGACAGAACACCGGCGCCGATCGCGACCGGCGCCATGGTGCCGGCGACCAGGATCCCGGCCAGCACACACAATCCGAGAAACGGGGCGATCCCCCTGCTGCGAGCCACGGATGCCACGCTAGAACCGCCCGGGTGAGAAGAGCGTGGGGTGAGACGTTTCTTTCATCGGGCCAACCTTCCCAGCAGAGCCGACGCTACGCCGATCGCAATAGCAGAGGCACCTACTAAGACGCCGAAGTCCAGCCCGAGGTTGGCCGGTGTGCCGATAAGCAACCCGCGCAGGGCATCCACCTGATAGCTCAGCGGGTTGGCGTGGCTGAGCACCTTGAGCCGGCCGGGCATCAGGTTCACCGGATAGAGGGCGTTGGAGCCGAAGGACAACGGCATGGTGATGGCCTGCCATGGCCAGCAGCCGCAGCGGGTCCGCGGTCGGCCCGAGGCCGAGGATCGCGGACAGGATCAGCACCATCAGCGCCTGCACGAGCGCGCGCACCCCGGCGGCGAACGCCTTGGCCGCGACCAGCGCGGCCGGTGATTCCCGGATGTCCGGTGGGGCGCTCAGGCGGGTGGAGCGGGTGGCGCCGGATCGGCTGGCTCGGCCGGCTGCCGTTTGCCCGCGGACCATTCCAGCGACAGCTTGAAGTTCGCCTCCGTGGCCGCTTTCGCGATGACCACCCCGGCCTCGGCGGTGAGCTTCACGCCGAACTCGATCTTCACCGTGTCCGGCGGGGTGGCCAGGTCACGGATCTGGTGCAGCACCGTGGCGACAGCCGGTTTCACCCGCCGCAACGCCTCCTCGAGCGTCTCGGCGGAGTCGCGCACCACCGAGCCGGCCCGGCCGACCCGCTGCAGGCGCTGCTCGTCCTCGGCCACCTCGACCAGCACGGTGCTGCCGTCTTCCAGCGGCATTTCCACGACGGTGCCCACGGATCCTCCTGGTGCAGTCGGTCTTCGCCTCATCCGCACAGGCCAACTTATTACCGGAAGTGCCGGACCGGTGGCAGAACCGGACCGCGGGGACCCGTTTGCCGGAACCGGACCGCCGAACCCCGTCAGGACCCGTTAGCCGGACGCAGCGACCCGTCAGGACCCGTTCGCCACAGCTGAGCGTGGCTTGATCCAGCGGGCGATCCACTGCGCGGCCGCGACCAACAGCAGCGCCCAATAACCGAGGTGGGGCCAGATCGCGCCCACGATGAAGGACACCAGGAACGCCGAGCTGGTCAGCACGGAGTTGATCAGCCCCTGGTCGTCGACGGGCGGGGCGTCGCCGCGGACTTCGGGGCTGCGGCGGATGACCAGCACCATCGCGGTGTAGCAGAGGCTGTTCACCAGGATGGTGCCGATGTAGAACAGCACGGCGAACCGGCTGGTCTGGAAGCCGCCGACGATCTGCGTCGGGAAGGGCAGCAGGGCGACCGTGAAGATCCAGCCGAAGTTCAGGTAGACCAGTGCCGTGTTGTAGGCCTGGACGTGCTCGAAGATCTGGTGGTGGGCGTACCACAGGCGCGCGATGACCGCGAAGCTCAGCAGGAAGGTGTAGATCTTCCACTGGTTGTCAGTGAAGACCTGGATCGCCTCGGCGTGCTCGGCGCTCAGCTCCGGCACCAGCTCCGAAAGCGGCAGCACCAGCAGGGTCAGGGCGATGGCGGCGACGGCATCGGTGAAGAACACCAGCCGTTCGGGGGACCTCGTCTTCTCCACCGCGCGATCCAACCACCCCGCGCCGCAGGCCCGTCCGCGGGGGTGGAGTGTCCACTGAGGACGTCGGTCAGCGGGCCAGCGCCCGGGCCGCCGCGCGGGTGACGGCCGCGGCCACCGCGGCCAGCGCCGGCGAGTCCAGCTTCCACTGCTGCCAGTACAGCGGCACGTCCACCGGCCGGTCCGGCGCCAGGTCCACCAGCGGGCCGCGGCGCGCCAGCTGGGCCTCGGGCACCATGCCCCAGCCGAGCCCCGCGGCCACTGCCTCGGCGAACGACTCCGAAGCGGGCACGTAATGCCGCGTTCCACCCGAGGTGGGACGGCGGGTGAGGCCGCGCAGGAAGCGGTCCTGAAGGTCGTCCTTGCGGTCGAACAGCACGGCGGGCGCGTCGACGAGCGCGCGCGGGCCGTCGCCGAGCCAGCGTTCGGCGAACTCCGGCGACGCCACGGCGCGGTACCGCATCCGGCCCAGCCGCGTGGCCGTGCAGCCCTGCACCGGGTGGGGCGCGGACGTCACCGCCGCCATCACCAGTCCCTCCCGCAACAGCGCGGCGGTGTGGTCCTGGTCGTCGCTGCGCAGGTCGAAGCACACCCGCAAGTCGCCGGGCAGGTCGGCGAGCGCGGGCAGGAACCAGGTGGCCAGCGAGTCGGCGTTGACCGCGATCGGCAGCGTCGTCGGCGCGCCCGCCTCCGCCAGGCCCAGCTCCGCCCGGGTGTCGGCCTCCAGACGCGTGAGCTGGCGGGCGAACCGCACCAGCACCGCGCCGGACTCGGTGAGCCGCACCGGTTTCGACCGCTGGACCAGCACCCGCCCGGTGCGCTGCTCCAGGGCTTTCACCCGCTGGCTGACCGCCGACGGCGTCACGTGCAGCGCCGCGGCAGCCGCGTCGAAGGAGCCCTCGTCGACGACGGCGAGCAGCGTCCGGACCTGGTCGAGCGGCAGATCTGACATCACGATCGCTAATACTACGTAAGAATCTTTAGCTGGCCTCATGAAGGGCGGCGCGCTTACGTTCGACGGCGTGCTTCCTGTCCTCGCCGCCGGTTTCGGCACCAGCCTGTCCCTGATCGTCGCCATCGGCGCGCAGAACACCTTTGTGCTCCAGCAAGGCCTGCGCGGTGCCGCCGTGGTGCCGGTCGTGCTGGTCTGCGCGCTGTCGGACGCGGTGCTGATCGCCGCGGGGGTCGGCGGGATCGGCGCCGTGCTGGGCCGCTGGCCGGCCGCCGTCGGCGTGATCGGCGTGGCCGGCGGGCTGTTCCTGCTGGCGTACGGCTTCCTCGCCGCGCGCCGAGCGGTCCGGCCGGGCGCGCTGACCACCGGCTCGACCGAGGTGAAGTCCTTGCGCCGCACCGTGTTCACTTGCCTCGCGCTGACCTGGCTGAACCCGCACGTGTACCTGGACACCGTGCTGCTGCTCGGTTCGGTGGCCGCGGGGCACGGCGACGGCCGCTGGCTGTTCGGCGTCGGCGCGGTGCTGGCGAGCGCGTTCTGGTTCTGCGCACTGGGTTTCGGCGCGCGCCGGCTCGCGGGCGTGTTCGCGCGACCGGGCGCGTGGCGGGTTTTGGACGCGCTGATCGCCGTCACCATGGCCGCGCTCGGCGTCACGATGATCGCGGGACAGCTGTGATCAGGTTTGGGGCGAAACCGGCCACATGTCGTCGTTCAGCAGCCGCTTGAGGATCTTGCCGGTCGCGTTGCGCGGCAGCTCGGTCACGAAGAACACGTCCCGCGGCACGGCGAAGCGCGCGAGCTTCTGGTGGATGTAGTGCTGCACGTCCTCGGCGTGCATCCGCGCGCCGTCGCGGAGCACCACGTACGCGGCGAGCCGCTGGCCGTACTCGTCGTCGGGCACGCCCACCACCGCGGCGTCGGAGACCCCGGGCAGCGAGACGAGCGCTTCCTCGACCGGCCGCGGGAACACGTTTTCGCCGCCGGAGACGATCATCTCGTCGGCGCGGCCGGTGATGAACAGCCGTCCGCCGGCGTCGGTGTAGCCGATGTCGCCGGTGGCCATCAGGTCCTGCGCGCGCGGCACGCTGGAACCGTTGGTGTAGCCGTCGAAGAGCATGTCGTTGCCGACGAAGATCTGGCCCTCGTCGCCGGGCGGCACGAGCTTGCGGTCCTCGTCCAGCACGGCGATCCGGGTGCCCGGCGGGCAGCGGCCCGCGGTGGTCGGCGCGGCGCGCAGGTCGGCGGGGTCGGCGATGCTCGCCCAGGAGACCTCGGTGGAGCCGTAGAAGTTGTAGAGGATGTCGCCGAAGGTGTCCATGAACGTGGTCACGAAGGTGCCCGACATCGCCGAGCCGCTGCTGGCCACGATCCGCAGTGACGACAGGTCGTACCGGCTGCGCACGCGCTCGGGGAGGTCCTGGATGCGCTGCAGCATGATCGGCACGGCGAACAGCGCGTCGCACCGGTGCTCGGCGATCATCCGCAGCGTCTGCTCCGCGTCGAACCGGCGGATCAGCGAAAGCTCCGCGCGCAGCGCCATGCCGACCTGCATCGCGGCCAGGCCCCAGCTGTGGAACATCGGCGCCGCGACGGCGATCTTGTCCCTGGCGCGCAACGGGATCCGGGCCAGGATGGTCGCGGCGGTGCCGAGGCCCTTGGGCGTGGGGCGGCGCGCGCCCTTCGGCGCCCCGGTGGTGCCGGAGGTGAGCACGACGATCTGGCCGGGCCGCTCGCTCGGCTTCGGTCTGGTGGACGGGGTGTCGTGGATCAGCTCCTCGACGGTGCGGTAGCCCTGATCCGCGTCGTCCCAGGTGCTCACGCGCGGGAAGTCGCCGCGCACGTCGGAGATGGTCCGCGCGAACTCGTCGTCGGCCAGCACCGCGGCGGGGCGGTGGTCGGCCAGCACGTCTTCCACGGCGCTGGGGGACAGGCCGGTGTTGAGCAGGATGACGTCGGTGCCGAGCTTGCTGCAGCCGACGAACGCCTCGATCATCGCCGCGTGGTTGCGGCACATCAGCGCCACCCGCTGGCCGCCCCGGACGCCGAGCTTGGCCAGCGCGTTGGCCAGCCGGTTGCTGCGCTCGTCGATCTCGCGGAAGGTGCGGGTGTTGCGCTCGTCGTGCACCGCGACCTCGTCGGCGCCGCGCGCGGTGGCGGCCAGGTAACCGCCGGCGACGGTGGCGCCCCACTGCGAGAGCGAGTTCAGCTGGCGGACGACCTTGTCCGGCCGTCCCGCGGCGATCACGCCCGCGCGGACCAGGACGTTCGCCGTGCGCAGCGCGGTCGCGCGGTCCTGCGGGGGCGGGTCGGCGGCCTCGCCCGCGAGCTGCTGGTCGATCCGCCGCGTCAGGTCCTTGAGCAGGCTCTTGACCGCGGAGCGGGAGAAGAAGTCCCGGCGCTCCGGCGGTAAGGAAGGAAGCATCAGGCGCAGCACGATCTCCGTGCGGCCGCCTTCGATCGCGCGCAGCTCGAACGAGACCCAGTTGCGCTCGTCGGGCAGCCCGCACCAGACCACGTGCTCGTTCGGCCGGTACACCACCGCGTGGATGGTGCCCTCCACCAGCGTCTCGCGGTCCGGGGCCAGCCGGATCAGGCATCGTGGGCCGCGGCCGCGCGCGGCCGGTTCGGTTACTTCGCACCAGCTGATCGCCGGCACGAACCTCGGGTACAGCTCGGGCGACCCGATGATCTGCCACACCTGGTCGGGCGGATGCCCGGCCATCGCGCTCGCCTCGACTACATCGTCTCGCATGCGATCCGCCTCAGTCGCCGTGCGCGTTCTGCTCCCCGGTTCCCACCGGACACGCGTTCAGGTCCGGGGCACGCTATCAGCAAATGGGGCAGCTCTGGTACTCCGAACGACCCCGGATCCGCTGGGTGGGAATTTTCCCTCAGCAGGCCATGATCACGCTGCGGGCCTGGGCAGAGTGTGCTGCCCGGACGGGTTCACCCGCGGGTCCCATAATGTCCGGGTGGAGCAATTGGTCGAGGAGTACGGCCCCCGCTGGGAGCCCGGGCCGTACGAGCGGGGAACCGACGGCCCGCGGGTGATCCTGGTCGGCGTGGACACGTCCCAGACGGGCCTGCGCGCGGCGTCGTACGCGGGCGGCCTGGCCCGCCGCCAGAAGGCGCGGCTGGTGATCGTGTACGTCGCGGCGCCGTCGGTGTGGGCCGGGCTGGCCGCGGCCGCCGTGGCCGACATGCAGCAGCAGACCTTCGAGGAGGAGATCGAGGAGCTGCGCACGGAACTGCGCAACCGGGCCCACGAGCTGGGCGTGCCGATCACCTTCATGGTCCGCCGCGGCGAGGCCTTCCCCGAACTGCAGCAGGCGGCCATCGACGAGAGCGCGGACATGGTCGTGGTGGGCGCTTCCGAGCAGGCCGGCCACCGGCTGGTCGGCTCGGTGGCCAACCGGCTGGTCCGCGCCGCGCAGTGGCCCGTGGTCGTCGTGCCCTGAGTTTTCCCGGCTGAACCGGCGGCGTTGACAGCCGCCCGAGGTGCGGTAAGAATAATGAACCGGTAAGAAATTTGAACCGTTTGGGGGCGTCGCATGGATCCACAGGACGAGCTGTCGGGTGCGGCGGCGAAGCTCGGCGCGCTGGCCGGGGAACACGCCGCGGAGACCGAGCAGCGGCGGGCGCTGGCCCCCGCAGTGGTCGAGGCGGCCCGGACTTCGGGCCTGTTCCGCACGGGGCTGCCCAGGTCGCTCGGGGGAGCCGAGCCGTCCGCGGCGGCGGTGCTGCGGGCCGCGGAGAAGGTGGCCGAGAGCGACGCGTCGACCGGCTGGTGCCTCTCGATCGCCGCGACCAGCAGCCTGCTCGGCGCGTACCTGCCCGCGCAAGGCGGCCAAGAGGTCTTCGGTGACCCGGCTTCGATCGCCGCCGGGGTGTGGGCTCCGCGCGGGAAAGCGATCCCGGCCGGTGGCGGCGTCACGGTTTCCGGGCGCTGGTCGTTCTGCAGCGGGGTGCCGCACGCGGACTGGGCCTTCCTCGGCTGCATCCGGCCGGAGGGGGACGGCGGCCGGCTGGTCGTCGCCGCGATCCCGACCGCCGAGCTGACGGTCCACGACACCTGGCACACCTCCGGCCTGCGCGGCACCGGCAGCCACGACACCAGCGCGGACGAGGTCTTCGTGCCCGCGCACCGCCTGCTGTCCGTTGTGGACGGACCACCCGCGAACGCCGGTACGCTGCACCGGTTCCCGCTCTTCGGGTTCTTCGCCGCGTCGATCGCCGCGGCGGCGCTCGGCAACGCCCGCGGCGCCATCACCGAACTCGTCGAGCTGGCCGGGGCGAAGAACCCGAGCGGTTCGCGGCGCACGCTCGCCGAGCGCTCGGCCACGCAGGGCGCCGTCGCCGGGGCCGAGGCCTCGCTGCGCGCGGCCCGTGAGTTCTACTACCGCGCCATCGGCGACGCCTGGCAGGCCGCCGCTGCCGGGTCCGCGGTGATCGCCGAAGAGCTGCGACTGGCGTTGCGGCTGGCTTGCACCCATGCCGTCCGGACGTCGGCGGAGGTCGCGCGGACGATGTACGACCTCGGCGGCGGCTCGGCGATCTACGAGACTTCGCCGTTGCAGCGCCGGTTCCGCGACGCGCACACGGCCACCGCGCACTTCCAGGTCAACCCCGCCACCTACGAGCTGGCCGGCCGGGTCCTGCTCGGCCTCCCGGCGGACACGGCGCAGCTGTGAGCGGAATCGGGGTGGTGACGCCGTTCTGGCTCGACCGGCCGGACGCCGAGGCGGTCGAGATCGCCGTGGAGGCCGACCGCAACGGCTTCGGCGAGCTGTGGATCGGCGAGATGGCGACGTTCGACGCGTTCGCGCTGGCGACGGCCGTCGGGCTGCGGACGGAACGGATCGGCGTGCGCGTCGGCCCGTTGCCGATCGGCGTCCGCACCCCGGTTTCGATGGCGCTCGGCGTCTCGTCGGTGGCGGGGCTGACGCGGCGGCCGGTTGGGCTCGCGCTCGGCGGCTCGAGCCCGGTGATCGTCGGCCGCTGGCACGACCGGCCGTGGGAGCACGCCGCGGGCCGGATGCGCGAGACGGTCGGGGCGCTGCGTTCGGTCCTGAGTGGACAACGGCTTTCCGTTGCCGGGGAACACATCCGCAGCGGCGGGTTCCGCCTGCGCCAGCCGGTGCCGGAGCTGCCGATCACGGTGGCGGCGTTCGGCCCGGCGATGACCCGGGTGGCCGCGGAGGTGGCGGACGAGGTCGTGCTCAACCTGGTGCCGCCCGCGCGGGTCGCGGCGGCGCGGAAGGTCGTGGACGCGCACGCCGCTGCCGCCGGGCGGACACCGCCGCGGCTGGCGGTGTGGATCCCGGTGGCGCTCGACCCTGGCGCGGCCACGCGACGTCAGCTGGCCGCGCAGCTCAGTGTCTACCTGAGCCCGACGGGTTACGGCGAAATGTTCGCGTCGCTGGGTTACGGCTCGCTGGTGGCTTCGGCGCGGTCCGGTGCGTCGCGTGCCGAGCTGGCGGCCGCCGTCCCGCCGGAGCTGGCCGCGGCCGTCGGCGCGATCGGTGACGTCTCGCAGGTTCGCGCGCGGATCGCCGAGTACCACGCGGCCGGCGCGGACCACGTCGGCCTGGTCCCGGCGACGGCGGAAGACCCGGCCGGCCGGGCGCTGCTGCGTGAGCTGGCGCCGTGATGGCCGCGGAACACGAGCTGCGCCACCGCTTCACCGCCGAATCCGTCGGCCGGTCGCTGGAGGTGCTGGGCGAGCGCTGGACCCTGCTGATCCTGCGCGAGGCGTTTTTCGGCGTGCGGCGGTACGCGCAGTTCGCGCGCAACCTCGGCATCCCGCGCCCGACCCTGTCCGCGCGCCTGAAAAGCCTGGTGGAGCTGGAAGTCCTGGACCGCGTGGTGTACGCGACGGACCCGGACCGCTTCGAATACCGCCTCACCCCGGCCGGCAAGGCGATCTTCCCGGCCCTGGTCATCCTGATGCGCTGGGGCGACGACCACCTCCCGGCTCCGGACGGCCCGCCGTTGGTCCTGCGCCACAACCCTTGCGGTGAACCGGTTTCGCCGTATCTGGCCTGCCGCCACTGCGGCGAGGAGGTCACCACGGGGAACGTGACCCCGGAGCCGGGCCCGGGCTACCACGGCGGGTAACCCGGGCCTGGGACTCAGGCGCGGGTGAAGATCTGGGACCACTCCCAGCCGCAGCTAGCAGGGGTCAGTCCTCGCCGCCGTCGACGATCGTGTCCCAGTGGCGCTGGGCTTCGGTGCGCCATTCGGCGTAACGGCGGTGGAACAGGTCTGCTGCCTGGGCGCCGCTCCAGCGTTCGGGCAGCAGGTCGGGCGGGAGGCCGGGGTCGAGGAACGGGAAGCGGCGCCATTCGTGGATCAGGCGGGTTTGCGCCAGCAGCACGGCCTCGCCCGAGCGGGGTGCGAGGCCGGTGAACTCGTCGATGAACCGCTCGTAGTGGCGGTCCAGCTCGCTGAGGTCCCAGGCGCGCGCGGCCATCTGGTGCTCGTCGCCGATGTCCGCGTAGCCGGCGACGAACGACATCGCCTGGCCGCTGTCGGTCAGGTCCCCGACCAGCCGCGCGGCCTCGGCCTGCGCGGAGGTGTCCGGGCTGATCCACACCCCCGGCGCGGGCGAGCCGAAGCCCGCCCAGCTCAGCCGCGTGCGCATGCGGTGGCGCAGGTCGCGCTGGGTCTCCGGCACGGACACCAGCAGCACGAGCCAGCGGCGGTCCCATTCCTCGCGGCCGCGGCCGAAGCTGTAGATCCGCTCGGCGCCTTCGGTCAGCAGCCGCCGCCCCGGCGGGGTCAGCGACCAGCGCACGCGCCGTCCGGCCCGCTCGGACTGCAGCCAGCCCTCGCCCGAAGCCCGGGCCAGCGCCTGCCGCGCCGACTTCTCCTCGACCTTGAACAGGGCCAGCACGTCGACCAGCGTGGAGGTCCAGACCGCGTCCTGGCGCGGCAGCACGTACTCGCCGAGCACCGTCATCAGCAGCGACCGGGCACTGGTGTGCGCCAGCTCGCGCCGGCGGGTCACAGTGGGCCGGATAGCCGCCACGAGCGGATCACCGCCTTCCGACGAGACGGGGACGGGCGTCCGGCCAGGTTACCGCTCCGGCCCGGCCCGGACGCCCGGTTCCGGGACAATCCCCGGCCCGTTGTCACGGCGGGAAAGCCGCGGCGGGAAAGTCACGGCAGGAAGACCGCGGCGGCCTCGTCGGCGAGCACGGCGGCGCGCGGGGCGTCCGGATCGGTCTGGGCCAGGTGCGTCAGCCCGAGGATGGCCGCGTAGGCGACCCGCGCCCGGGACTCCGCCCGGGCCGGTGACAGGCCGAGCTCGCGGTAAGTCCGGGCCAGCAGTTCCAGCCGGGCCCGGTTCACCCGTCGGACCACGTCCTGGACCCGGGCGTCGTTCCGGTCGCCGAGCAGGCTCAGGTGCACCGACGGCGCCAGCGGCTGGACGGCCTGCACGACCGCGGTGAGCAGGTCGCGCAACCGCTGTGCCGGATCGGTGATCGCGGCGAACGCGGCGAGGCTCTCTTCGCCGTGGCTCCGCCCCCATTCGGCGAGCGCGGCCGCGATCAGCTCGTCCCGGTTCCGGTAGTGCGCGTAGAAACTGCCCTTGGTCACGCCGAGCGTCCGGGCCAGCGGCTCGACCCCGACCGCGGCCAGCCCGCCGTCCGCGATCGCCTGCAGTGCGGCCCGTGCCCAGTCCTGGGCGGACAGCCGGGGCGGCTTGCTCACCATGGGCAGGAGGATACGCGGGCGTATTGACCGGTCCGCGGACGCCGGATACGGTGGCGTATCCATACGCCACCGTATCCACGTGTCAGGAGCTATCCGATGGAGCACACCAGAATTCGCCGGGTGGTCACCGGCCACGACTCCGCGGGCCGGGCCCGGGTGGTCGACGACAGCGCGGTCGAGCCCATCACGTCCGAGCTGATGCCCGGCGCCGCCGTCTACCGGTTGTGGGGTGGCGACGAGCGGCCTGCGTTTCCGGACGACGGCTCGCCGCACCGCACCGAGGCGTACTACCCGCCCCGGAACGGATCGCGCTTCATGATCAACACCGTCGAGCCGGGCGAGCCGGTGCCGGCGCCCGGGCTCGACCGGGCCGCCGCCCTGGCCGAGCTGGAGCGGCTGATGCCGGGCGCGACGGCCGCGATGGAGTCCGGCGCCCCGGGGATGCACCGCACCGACAGCCTCGACTACGTCCTGGTCCTCTCGGGCGAGGTCACGCTCGAACTCGACGACGGCGAGCAGACGGTGCTGCGGGCCGGTGACGTGGTCGTGCAGAACGGCACCCGGCACGCCTGGCACAACCACGGCACCGAGCCCTGCACGATCGCCGGCGTGGCCATCGGCGCGGACCGCGTGTGCTGAGTCCTCAGAGGACGGCCACCACCAGTCCGGCCAGCCGCCCGGGCTCGGTGACGATCTCGATGCCGGTGATCCGGTCGCCGTCGATGGTGAACGCCATCGACGCCAGCAGCCGGCCCCGCGGGGCGACGACGAGGCCGGGCTTGCCGTCGACCAGGGCCGCGCGCGCGAAGGCGGCGCGGTCGGAGAACCGCCGCGCGCCGTTCGCCACCTGCTCGGCGCCGTGGACGATCGTGGAGTCGTCGCCGTCCACGCGCAGCACGACGTCGGGGTCGAGCACCGCGACGAGTGCGGTGAAGTCACCTTCGCGCGCGGCGGCGAGGAAGGCCTTGACGACCCGGCGCCGTCGGTCGAGGCCGGCGTCGGAAGCGGTGGTGCCGCCGCGGACCCGGCGGCGCGCGCGGCTCGCGAGCTGACGCGCGGCGGCCGGGGCGCGGTCCACGATCGGCGCGATCTCCTCGAACGGCAGCGCGAAGATGTCGTGCAGCACAAAGGCCAGCCGCTCGGCCGGGGTCAGGGTGTCGAGCACGACGAGCAGCGCGAGCCCGACCGAATCGGCCAAAACGGCCTCGTCCTCGGGATCGGTGCCGCCCGCCTGGTCCGGCAGCTCGTCCCCGGCCGGCTCCTCGCGCCGCGACGCCCGCGAGCGCAGCACGTCGAGGCACACGCGGCTGACCACGGTGGTCAGCCAGCCGCCGAGGTTCGCGACGTCCTCGGTGCCGGCGCGGCTGAACCGCAGCCAGGCCTCCTGCACGGCGTCGTCCGCCTCGGCCAGCGAGCCCAGCATCCGGTAGGCCACCGCCCTGAGGTGCGCGCGGTGGGTCTCGAACTGCTGCGCCGCCAGGTCCCACTCGTCCACTGTGCTCCTCCGGTCCGGGTGCTCTCCCCACTCTGACGCGCGCGGGCCCGCGATTGTGACTCAGGTGCGCGCCGGTCAGTGAGCGATGTCGGCGTCGAGCTCGAGAATCGCGCTCGCTACCTCGGATGGGAACAGCGTCGACCAGATGATCTCGCCAGGTGAGGGCTCCATTGCCGCAAGCGGAGACGGCTCAGGCTGCCAGGCGTCGGTCGCGATGCCGGGAACACAGTCGAGGAGCAGGGCGAAGATGGCCGGGTCGGGGCTGCCTTCGGCAAGAATCGCCAAGTATGCCTCGTGTCCGTCGTTGACATGGACATAAGCCTTGACGCGATGGTGCCGGAACTCGGCTACGGCGAGACGTCCGGTTGTGAGAGGCATGGCGATGAGACGAATCACCATTCGCTTCATTTCACGTCGCCAGGTGAGGGCTTGCTCGGCTGTGACACGCTTCCAGTCCCAGTCGCCAGGGAGGAGGCAAACGGTCGAGACAGTCTTGCCAACGGTGCATTCGCGCCGGATCGATTCGTAGAAGTCACGTTGTGGGCTGTCCGCCTGACGGTGCCCGGCCGCGCCGATCCACCACGCACCGGTACCCGGCGGAAGCCCGTTCGGCAGGTCGTTACCATGCAGTTGGGTGACGATGGCTCGCTGATCGCCGGTCTTGGCCTTGAACCACACACGATCGCTCAGTGACAAGATCCGCCGGGCTCCGCCTGCGTCCCGCTTCGCCGGGACCGCCTGTGCGGTGACGACGACCGGGCTGTCAATCTCGTCGAGGGGATGGCTGAGGTCCGGCAAAGGCAGGCCGAGATCGGCAAGGCATCTTTTGGTCGGGCGTACATCGACTGGGGCCTGAGTCATATTCGAAATGCTAGAGAACGTTCTGGCGGCATGATCAACCGCCATGTGCTGAGCTATTTCGGCAGGCCGCCGAGGTTGTCGAGCTCATCAGCGTCGAATCCGGTCATCAGGGAGATGGCAGCAGTATCGGAGCCGTTGAGTTGGCCGAGCGCGGTTTTGATCCCGGCGTTGATCTCGTCCCGGTGAGCGTCGACGTATTCGCGCACAGCAGCATCGACGATGTCCTTCTTCGAGCGCGACAGGAAGTGAGCCGCGTGGGACACAAGTTCATCGGTCGCGACATCTACCTTGATAGGCGAGGTAGCGGCAGCCATGACCGAACTCTCCTTGGGTGATGCGAGTGACCTTCTCTGGTACCAGAGTACCAGCGACTACCTGGGAAGGGTAGTGAGAGCGTCTGCTGGCGTCCCCGCAATCACAGTCGGGTGGAGCCGGGCAGGTGCGCGCCGCGTGACAGGTCCGTGCGACGGTGGGCGCGGGGAGCGCGGTGCTCCCTGGTCACCGAGAGGCTTTCCCTTGCCGGATCCCGAGTCCGTTGTCCTCCAGCTGCGCGCCGCCGGGTGCGTGTTCGCCGAGGAAGAGGCGCAGCTGCTCGTCGAGGCCGCCGCCACGGCCGATGAGCTGAACGCCATGGTCAAGCGCCGCGTCGACGGCCTGCCGCTGGAGCACGTGCTCGGCTGGGCGGAGTTCGCCGGGCGGCGGTTCGTGGTGGAGCCGGGGGTGTTCGTCCCGCGGCACCGGACCGAGCTGCTCGCGCGGCTGGCCACCGGGTTCGCGCGGCCCGGCGCCGTGGTCGTCGACCTGTGCTGCGGGTCCGGGGCGCTCGGCGCGGTGGTCGCCGCGGCCGTGCCGGTCGAGCTGCACGCCACCGACATCGAGCCCGCGGCGGTCCGGTGCGCTCGCCGCAACGTCGCAGGCCACGTCTACCAGGGCGACCTCTACGCGCCGTTGCCGAGTGAGCTGCGCGGACGCGTGGAGGTGCTGATCTCCAACGTCCCGTACGTGCCCACCGGCGAGATCGCCCTGCTTCCGCCCGAGGCGCGCGAGCACGAGCCGCGGGTGGCCCTCGACGGCGGCGGCGACGGGCTTGACGTCCTGCGCCGCGTGGTCACGCAGGCCCCGGGCTGGCTCGCGCCCGGCGGCCACGTGCTGTTCGAGACGAGCGAGGCCCAGGCGGCCCGAGCGGTGGCCGACGTCGAACGCGCGGGGCTGAGCGCACGAGTCGAGGAGTCCGAGGAGCTGGGGGCCACCGTGGTCGTCGGGCGGCGGGTCAACCCGTTGCTGCACAAGGAGTAATCCCTCCACCGGCGGTTCGCCGAGGGCGCGCGCGGGTATGTCGCCGGGGCTCGCGAGAGAAGGGACCTCGATGAAGGTTTACGCCGACCGCCCGGCCCGCCGCGCCGCCCAGCTCCTCGCCGATCTCTTCGCCCTCGGCCTCACCACCGCCGCGGTGTGGCTCGCCGTGCAGGTGCACACCGAGGTACTGCGGATGCGCGCGCCCGGCGACGGCCTCGTCGACGCGGGTTCGGGCCTGCGCAGCACGTTCGACTCGGCCGCCGGGAAAGCCGGCGGCATCCCGCTGATCGGCGACGCGCTGGCCGGGGCGCTGCACACCGGCTCCGCCGCCGGCACCAAGCTCGCCGACGCCGGGCACTGGCAGATCGACGCCGTCACCGACCTCGCGTGGTGGATGGCGGTGTTCGTGGTGGCGCTGCCGGTGGTGTTCCTGCTGGTCTCGTGGCTGCCGCTGCGCTGGCGGTTCACCCGCGGCGCGACCGCGGCCGCCCGCCTGCGCAGTCAGGGCGAAGACGGTCTCGACCTGCTCGCGTTGCGCGCTCTCGTCACGCGCCCGCTGCCGCGAGTGGCGAAGGCGGGTGAGCTGACCGCCGGCTGGCGCAAGCACGACCCCGCCGTGATCGACCGCCTCGCGGGCTGGGAGCTGCGACGGCACGGGTTGCGCTGACTGGCATTCGTGGCGTTGTCGATCACGACACGGATTCGTCTTGTCCTCGCACTGCACTCAAGGTGCCGCGCCGTTTAGGGTCGGGTCATGTTGGTCGGCCTGCTCACCCGGGAGTACCCACCGGACGTCTACGGGGGAGCGGGGGTGCACGTCGAGTTCCTCGCCCGGGAACTGCGGTCGCTGGTCGACCTCGACGTCCACTGCTGGGGCCCGGACCGTCCCGACGGCGCGCACGGGCACCGGGACCCGCACGAGTACAGCCAGCCCGCGTTCGCGACGATCGACATCGCCGTCTCGATGGCCGAAGCGCTGCAGGGCCACGACCTCGCGCACAGCCACACCTGGTACGCCAACCTCGGCGGCCACCTCGCGAAGCTCACCCACGGCATCCCGCACGTGATCACCGCGCACTCGCTGGAGCCGTTGCGGCCGTGGAAAGCCGAACAACTCGGCGGTGGCTACCGCGTTTCGTCCTGGATCGAGCGCGACGCCTACGAGGCCGCGGACGCGATCATCGCCGTCAGCGGCGGCATGCGCGAGGACGTGCTCCGCGCGTACCCGGCGGTGGACCCGGAGCGCGTCCACGTGGTGCACAACGGCATCGACACCTCGCTCTACCAACCCGATCCGGGCCAGGACGTGCTGCGCAAGCACGGCATCGACCCGGACCGGCCGTACGCGCTGTTCGTCGGCCGGATCACCCGGCAGAAGGGCGTGCCGCACCTGGTGCGCGCCGGGTTCGACCTGGCCGAGGACGTGCAGCTGGTGCTGTGCGCCGGCGGCGCCGACACCCCCGAGCTGGACGCCGAGTTCCGCGGGCTCGTCGCGGAGCTGCAGCGCACCCGCACCGGCGTGCACTGGATCCCGGAGATGCTGCCGCGCCCGGAGGTCGTCCAGCTGCTCACGCACGCGACGGTGTTCGTCTGCCCGTCGGTGTACGAGCCGCTCGGCATCGTGAACCTCGAGGCCATGGCCTGCGGCACGGCCGTCGTGGCGAGCGACGTCGGAGGCATCCCCGAGGTCGTCGACGACGGGGTCACCGGGCTGCTCGTGCACTACGACGAGGCGGACCCGGCGGTCTTCGAGGCGGAACTGGCCCGGCGGGTCAACGAACTCGTCGCCGACCCCGCCCGTGCCACCGGGATGGGCCTGGCCGGGCGGGCGAGGGCCGTGGGAGAGTTCGGCTGGGCCGCGATCGCCGCTCGGACGGTCGCGATCTACGAGGCGTGCGGGAGGGTTTCGTGATCGACGGATCCGACGTGCTGGGCATCGTCCTGGCGGGCGGCGAAGGCAAGCGGCTGATGCCACTGACCGCCGACCGCGCCAAGCCCGCGGTGCCCTTCGGCGGGGTGCACCGCCTGATCGACTTCGTGCTCTCCAGCCTGGTGCACGGCGGCATCCGGCGGATCTGCGTGCTCACCCAGTACAAATCGCACTCGCTCGACCGGCACATCAGCACTACTTGGCGGCTCTCGTCGCTGACCGGCGAGTACGTGACGCCGGTGCCCGCGCAGCAGCGGCTGGGCCCGCGCTGGTTCCAGGGCAGCGCCGACGCCATCCACCAGAGCCTGAACCTGGTCTACGACGAGCAGCCCGCCTACATCGCGGTGTTCGGTGCCGACAACATCTACCGGATGGACCCGCGGCAGATGATGGACGCGCACATCGCCTCGGGCGCGGGCGTCACCGTGGCCGGCATCCGCGTGCCGCGGGCCGAGGCGAGCGCGTTCGGCGTGATCCACACCGAGGACGGCACGAAGATCGACGCGTTCCTGGAGAAGCCGCAGGACCCGCCGGGCCTGCCGGGCTCGCCCGACGAGTCGTACGTGTCGATGGGCAACTACGTGTTCACCACGCAGGTGATGATCGACGCGCTGAAGGAAGACTCGAAGAACGTCGGCTCCAAACACGACATGGGCCGCGACATCATCCCGGCACTGGTGGAGAAGGGCGACGCGGCCGTCTACGACTTCAACGGCAACGAGGTCCCCGGCGAGACCGAGCGCGACCACGGCTACTGGCGTGACGTCGGAACCATCGACAGCTACTACGACGCCCACACCGACCTGATCTCGACGTACCCGATCTTCAACCTGTACAACCGGAAATGGCCGATCCTGGCCCACCCGGGCCAGCGCGCCGCGGCGAAGTTCGTCGAGGGCGGCACGGCCAACCAGTCGATCATCAGCAACGGCTGCATCATCTCCGGCGCCCAGGTGGTCGATTCGGTGCTGTCGCCGGACGTGCTGGTGGAAAACGGTGCTGTCGTGCAGGGTTCGGTGTTGCTCGACGGCGTCCGGGTCGGCCGCGGGGCTGTGGTCCGCCGCGCGATCCTGGACAAGAACGTCGTCGTGCCGCCGGGCGCCCACATCGGCGTTGATCTGACCCGGGACCGGGAGCACTACCACGTGAGTCCTGGTGGGATTGTGGTGCTGGGTAAGGGAGAACGGGCGCTGTAGGCCTGGTTTTCGGACACGGCGGCGGGGCCGCGCCCGTCCTCACTGGACCGGGCACGGCCCCCGCGTCGGCCTTCGGGCTTACTTGCGGTGCTTCTTCGTGCTGTCGTCCTGGATGTCGAACTGTTCCTTGCGCACCTCGCCGGTGACGGTCTGGTCTTCGGTGACCGTCTCGGTGCTCATGCGGACCCGTTCGACCGGCACGGTTTCCTTGTGCACCACGGCCTTCTCGGCGTGCAAGGTGAGGTCCTGCTCCTGTTCGCCGAGCTGGCCGTCCGGGCGGGCGCGGCCGTCGGTGATCGGCTCGCGCTCGATGCGGACCTCTTCGTGGCTGACCGGGACGGTGACCTGCTGCTCCTCGGTGACCACGTACTTGCGGAGGTGGACGTGCCCGGCCTCGACCTGCTCGGTGCCGATGTTCAGCCGCTCCTCCGAACGGATCATCTCGTTGTCACCGGTGTTCTTGCCGCTCTTCGCGGCCTTGTCCCGCTCGCCGGAGCGGCCGGACTGGGCTGCCTGGCCGGACTGGGCCCGGCCACCGGCCATGCGGTCCGACGCCATCCGGTTGCCGCCGTCCATGCCGGTTCCCGCCCTTCCGCCGGCCATGCCGCCCGCCGCGGCCATCCCGGTCTCGGCCGTGCGGTCGTCGCGGCCGCTGCGGCCGGACTTGCCGCCCGGGCCGGTGGTGCCGCGGCCGCCGTTCGCGTCGGGGGCGGTGCGGGGCATCGGCAGGCCGTAGTGGCGGTAGAGTTCGGCGCTCTCGCTGGAGGAGAGGTGACCGTCGGCGTCGATGCGGGGTGCCTCGGAGACCTGGTCCTTCGCGACGTTCACGTGGACGCCGTCGTCATCCAGGTTCGCGCCCGACAGCGGCACGAAGCTCTCCTTGCTGCCGAACAGCCCGGTCTTGACCGTGATCCACTCGGGCTCGCGTGTCGCGTCGGCGAGATAGACGTTCCCCACCTTGCCGATCTTGTGTCCCTCGGGATCGACTACGGCGGTGTCCATCAGCTGCTGGGGGTGCATGGTGCCGGCCATGTCTCTCGCGTCCTTTCTCGATCGGTGGTGCGCGTGCTCGTCGTCGAGCACCACCACCGTCGGACGCGTGGATGATCATGGCAACTCTCCGGTGCGCCGGAGGGTGACCCCGGAAAGTGGAGGTTTGACGCCGCCCGTCCGGGTAACGCACGCGCTTCCCGGACGGCCGCCCGGGATCGGGCCGGGACCGGGGCTCACCTCATTGGGTAAACCGGGGGACGGGCGCGGGTGGCGGAACCCGGTGTCCGCGCCGCTAGCCCCCAGGTGGAAGGTTTACGCAGGTCAGAATGGGTGGCGTAACCCTGGCGTTGGTTCTGCATGACCCCTGGCCAGGGGGACACGACGGCGGTGTACGCGATCTCGGGAAGGAGAGCCGCCCCCACATCGAGGGTGATTTGCCGGGCCTGTGATCTGCCGGACAGCGATGTCTTGTGTTCCCATTTCCTCCACCCTGGCATCGCCTCGATCCAGTCAGCGGGGACTCCGGTCCGCCGGCAAGTCGCTGGGGCCCTCTGCGATCGTGGTCACGACGCCGACGTGAGAGACAGCCATGACTGCCGCATTTTAAATGCGGAATGGCAGAACGACTATCAGCCGGGTTCTTGGCCGCATGGTGCGACCATCGAACTTCGCTACGATTCTTTGCTCATCTGGTGAATCGACTGATGGATGATCTGGAATCGTGATCTTACATGATTTGCCTGGAAGAATTTAGCGATTCCACGAGCCTGGGCTGGTGATGGCTGCGCGCCGGTCGTGGCGGGGATTGCACGTGGGGCGCCTGGCGGCGGGGCGAGCGGGGCCTTGAGCGTCGGCAGGTTTCGGCCGTCCGCGTCCGCCGATGGACGGCGATGCCGTATGGGATGACGAGCTGCGCAGGTTCGTGACTCCGGCGCCGAGTCGGCTGGGGCATCCGCTGGACGAGAGCATGAAGACATGGCAGATCGACTGGCGGGAGTACGGGTGTCCGCAGTGCGTCGCTGAGGGTGTGGCCGATCCGTTCTTCCGGTTGCAGACGCCCGCGCGGATCTGAGAAGCGCCGTGTGTCGGCGGTGGCATGCGGCTTGGATGTCGGCCCAGGGGCGGGCCTTGTCTCGGCTTCTCGGTAGCGCGCTGCTCATCTAGCGTTGCGCTGTGCAGCTTCCAATCTCGCATCTTGCAGCCGCGCGGTCACCTATAGTGGCAACTGTGAGTGAGAGGGAGGCAGACGCGGCGCTGGCGGTCCTTGCCTGGGAGGTGTGGCAGGGGTATCGCGGCCCGGGTGATTTCATGGACGGCTTCGCCAGTGCTGTGGTGTGGGCTCGGCGGAGCGAGCAGCCGGGTTTGCTCGTGACCGACACGGGTTCGCGAGGGCTCTGGATGCCGGTGTTCTCGACGCCCGATCGGCTTGCCGCACACGTAGGCGACGGCTACTTCTTCTCCGCGACGGGTGCAGAACTTTTGAGCCTGGTGCCGCCGGGGATCGGCTTGATGCTCGATCCGGACGACGAGCACCGGTTCCCTGTTCTGGCTCGGGTGGCTTCGCCTAATGATATCGCCGGCGCGTGGGCAGAGTTTGCGGGAGTACGACGCCGGTAGAACGGGTGATGGTTTCGGCCTGATTCCGATCCGGCCGGGACGGGGAGGGGAGACATATGGACGGTCCTGGATTCCATGTCGACATCGAGGTCCTGGAAACCGCGTCGAAGAACATGCAGGACCTCTGGCACAGCCAGGACGAGTTCGAGTTGCGCGGTCTGTGCGGCGAGCCGGAGCTTTACGGTCACGGCGGGGTGCACGACGCGCTGGCCGATTTCTGCGGGCAATGGAGCGTGGGGATGGATGCTTTGTGTGACCGCGCAAATGATCTCAGCGACTTGCTGGGCAAGGCCGCGCAGGCGTATCGAGCCGTCGAGCACACGAATACGACCGCGTTGAAGGTGGATCCGGGCACGGATGCCGTCACGCCTGATCCACCGACGGCTGGTTACTGATGAGCGAACTCGGCCAGACCTCGGATCCGAAAGCGTTGATCCCCGGCGACCCCGCCGCGGTCTTCGAGAACGTCCGGGTGCTGAAGGGGCGCGCGAACACCGTCACATCGGTCGGAGAGGCGCTGCAACGTATCGACACTGGCAGCTGGACGGGGTCGGCGTCAGACAAGTTCCACGAAGACCACCAGACCGAGGTGCCGCGTTGGCTGGAGGGTTCGGATTCCTTCCAGGACGCTGCCCAGGCGCTCGAAGATTTCGCCAACACCTTGTCGTGGGCTCAAGGCCAGGCTTCGGAGGCGATTGCCAAGTGGCAGCAAGGCGACGCCGCGACAGCCCAGGCGAAGGCGGCCCATGATCGGGCCGTCGCCGACGCCGGGACCAAGACGCGCGCGAACCAGCAGCACGGGGACCCGACAGTGGTCCAGCCGCCGGCGTTCGCCGACCCCGGCGAGGCCCAGCGACAGGAAGCGCGGGAGATGCTCGGAAGGGCACGGCAGCAGCTTCAGGACGCAGGAAACGGCTGCGCGGAGACACTTCGTCTCGAAGCGTCCCTTGCTCCGCAGGACTCGCAAAAGAAATCAGACAGTAACTTTTTCGGCGGCATCTGGGACACCCTCTCCGGGGCGGGCGAGGGGCTGTGGACGCTGGTTTCCGATCCTGCCGAGACCGTCGTGGCGATGGCGGACAACATCGCGCATCCCGTAGAGACGTTCAAGAACATCGTCGCCTGGGACGACTGGGCGAACGGGCACGGCGATCGCGCCCTCGGGAAGATGGTCGGCGGTGTGCTCCTGTTTGGCGCAGGTAAAGCCGCCAAGGACCTGCTCGGCAAAGGAGAACATGCTGGCGGCGAGCATGTGCCCGAGACGAAAGTCGCGAAGACGCGTGAAGAGCGAACCGCCGCAGTCCGCGACATCGTTACCGATGACAATGGCTCAATCCGCGGCGACCGGGGGAAGAACAGGGGTGTCAAGGTGGTCAACCAGTCCGAGCTGGCCAAGATGATGGACACTGCCCGCGCAAGGCTGGGTCCGCCGGACAAGGTTGCGCACACGCCCAAGGGGACGGTGGAAACCTGGACTATCAGCGATGATCCGCGAGCGTCGGTGACATTCCGGACCTACAGTGGCTCGGGCGGCGACACGCTCGATATCAACCGCGTGGAGGGCTTGAATAATGTCAAGCGGTATCACGTCGAGAGCGAGGGAAAGTAGTGAATACGCCAGTCGAGTTCGCGGACGACGTAGAGTACCTGGTCGAGTATGCCGGGGAGGACTGGGTGGGAATGTCGCCGGTGTCCGCGGTGGCGTCTGCGATGGCGGGAAAGGGTGCAGCCTTGGAGCAGCAGATATCAGCGTTGCTGACGTTGATCGGAGATCTCATGGACCGGGGCGCGGTCCCAGGCGACCTCGTCGAAGGCTATCCGGACTTTGTCCCTTGGGGCGGGACGAGGGACGAGATCCTGCAGCGGATCGCGCGTGAGACCCGCGCTCTCGGCGAACTACCGGACTCCGGCGAAGTCACGTGGCTGCACGTGGTCGGTGGCGACTCTCGCGCTTAGTAGTGAGCACAGCCGACGTCCCGCCGCCGCGCTCATGGCCACGCCTGATGATCGGCACTGGGGCTACCAGCTGTCGAGAGCGTCCGGGGTTCGCTCCGGCGCGATGTACCCCCGCTTGACTCAGATGTTGGACGAGGGCTGGCTGGAGGATGGTTGGGAGTCGGTCGATGAGGCCGGCGGCAGGCCGCCGCGCCGCTACTACACGCTCACGGCACCGAGCTGGCCCGCCACGCCGAGATCACCCTGGCCACCGACCTCGACATCTACTTCTGCGACCCGCACTCACCCTGGCAACGCGGCACCAACGAGAACACCAACGGGCTGCTCCGCCAGTACTTCCCCAAAGGCACCAACCTCTCGATCCACAGCCCCGAGCACCTCGCGGAAGTGGCCGCCGAACTCAACGACCGCCCCCGCAAGGCACTCGGCTTCGACACATCAGCCGAACGACTCAATGCACTACTGTCCTAAACAGAGCACGTTGCAACGACCGGTCGAATCCACCCGGTTAGAACCGTCATAGGCACTCACGACCGAACCCGGTCGAAAGGCAGCTGCAGCACCGGCCCCGGCCGGACGTCAGCCCCGCGGCGAACCAAGTCCACTTCGGACGGTGTCAGCGCCCGCCGGTAGAGCCGCGTGTCGTCCAGCGCGCCATTCAGGTGATAAGCGCCGTCGAGCCGCGCGCCCAGCCAGAGCTGGAACGAGACCGTCTGGCTGACCGAGCCGGGGGAGTCCGGCCCGTCGGCCACCTGCACCCCGTCGACCAGGATCGTCAGCCGCCCCCCGGTGCGCTCTAGGGCCACGTGGTGCCAGGCCTGGTCGTCGTAGGCCTGTGCGGTCGTCACGGACTTCGTGCCCGCCGCCGTGGTCATGGTGGCGATCAGCCGGTGCGACGCGGGTTCGCCGCGCAGCCACAGCTGCGGCGCCGTCGTGCCCATGCCGCCCAGCCAGAACAGCACCTGCGGATCCTTCACCGCGCCGTACCGGAACCAGGTGGTGAACGTGAAGTCACCCGAGCCCGGCAGCTGCGACGGCGAGTACGGCACGCGGACGAAATCGTCGACCCCGTCCAGCTTCAGCGCCCCGCCGAAGCGGCCCGACGTCACCGTGGCGCCGCCGAGGACCCGCGCGTCGGCGTGCGTCGCGGAGACGTCGGGCGTGCTGGGCCCGGCCGGGTGACGCCCGAGGTAAGCCTCGTCGAAGCGCGCGAAACGGATCTCGTCACGGGCGTCCACAGCGCCGCCTTCGTACATCAGGCCGATCTTCGCGTCCGGGTCGCGCTGATCGCTGAGCTGCACCAGGTCGGAATAGCCCGACCAGTCCGTGGTCACCCGCGTGCCCTGCTCGGCGTCCTCCCAGGTGCGGCCGTTGTCGTAGGACGAGCGGATCATCATCCACCGCCGGCGGTCGGTGTCCGACGGCGACGCGAAGAGGATCCGCTCCCCGCCCGGGCGCTGCAGCCGCAGCAGTGAGCCCTGCACCATCGGCGTGACCAGGTCGGGGATGGTGGTGAACTGCCGGCTGAACGTCTCGCCGCCGTCCCGGCTCAACGCGTAGTCACGATTGCCGACGTCGGTGCCGCCCTGCTCCCGGCCACCGGCGTAGATCGTGCCGTCGGGCAGCTCCACCACGCTGACTTCGGACGGCTTCTGCGTGTACGTTCCGCCCACCGGGTGCGGATAACTGTCGACGGCGCCGACGTGCCAGCTGGTGCCGTGGTCGTCGCTGTAGATCAGAGCGGCGTAGTTCTCGATCGAGTTGGTCCCGTCACTGCGCTCGGCGTTGACGCCGAACACGAGCCGGCCCGCGTGACGGCCCTTGGTCAGCTGGATGCCGTGCACCGGGCCCGAGGCGTACCACGAATCCCACGCCGGCAGCTTCGCCTGCGCGCTGATGTCGACGGGCGCGGACCAGGTCTTGCCGTCGTCGTCGCTGTACTGCGAGTGCGGGGTCCGCGGGCACGGGACGTCACAGGCCCTGTCGTCGTCGCGGCCCTTGTTGTACGTGGTGATCAAGACGATCCGGCCGGTGCGGCTGTCCACAATGGGCACCGGGTTGCCGTGGGTGTCGCCGCCGCCGGGGTTGACCACCTGGAGCGGGGACCAGGTCTTGCCGCCGTCGGCCGAGCGCTTGAGCACCAGGTTGATGTCGCCGGTGTCGCCGCAGTTGTCGACGCGACCCTCGGCGAATGCGAGCAGGGTGCCGTGCGTGCTGCGGACGATCGCCGGGATCCGGAAGCAGGCGTACCCGGTTTCCTGGTGGGGGTTGAACAGGACTTGCTGATCGAATTGCGGGACCGGAGCAGTGACTGGCGCGCCGGCCGTCGCCGCGCCGGGCACCAGCAGCCCGGACAGCAGCACGACGAAGGCCAGCCCCCAGCGGGCTATCACTCTCATCAGACGGTTTTCCCTTCACCTCGGGTCAGGACGGCCACCCCGCGCGGCGCCAGCGGCACCGCTTCGAGCGGACGGCCGGGATCGGTGAGCAGGTCACGGGCGGGCTCGGGCAGTGGCACGGTGACCGCCTCCGCGCCGTGGTTGAGCAGGAACAAGTAAGCGCTTCCCCCGGGCGTTTCCCGGACGGTCGCCTGCACGCCGTCGGGCAGCCCCGGCAGCACCGGCGTGACCCCGGCTTCGGTGGTGACGCGGTCGAACAGCGCCCGCATGGCCACCGGGTCCGGCCGCGTCGCGAGGTACCAGGCGACGCCGTCGCCGAACTCGTGCCGGGTCACCGCGGCGCGGCGCGCCAACGAGCCGTCGCCGAACGTCGTGACCACCGAGGCGCCCTCGGGCTCCACCCACTCGGACCAGATCGTGCCGGTCGCCGTTTTCCCTGCCGTGTCAAGGCTTGTCGAGCCGCCTTCGGGCAACGGCCAGAACTCGTCCACGCGCAGCCCCAGCACTTCGCGCAACGGGGCCGGGTAGCCGCCGAGGTACGCGCGGTCGTTCTCGTCCACGATGCCGGAGAAGAAGGACACCACCAGGTGCCCGCCTCCGGCCACATAGGACCGCAGGTTCTCCGCGACCCCGGCGTCCAGCAGGTACAGGTTCGGTACCACCACGAGCCGGTAGCCGGACAGCTCCCGCGTCGGCCGCACGACGTCGCAGGTGATGCCGGCGTCGAACAGCGGCGCGTAGTGCGCGAGGTGGGTGTCGAGCTGGCGCAGGTCGTCGGACGGGTGGGAGTCCAGTTCCAGCGCCCACCAGCTGGGCCAGTCGTGCAGGATCGCGACGTCGGCCTGCACCCGGCTGCCCGCCAGCCCGGGCAGCGCGGCCAGCTCGTGGCCCAGGTCCGCCACCTCGCGGAACGTGCGGGTCTCGCGGCCGCCGTGCGGCACCATCGCCGAGTGGAACTTCTCGGCGCCGCCGGAGGTCTGGCGCCACTGGAAGAACAGGACGGCGTCCGCGCCGCGCGCCACGGCCTGCCAGCTGCCCAGGCGCATGGCCCCCGGTGGCTTGGGACCGTTGCGGGGGCGCCAGTTCACCGCGCTCGGCGCCTGCTCCAACAGCATCCACGGCTGACCGTCCTTGGTGGATCGGACGAGGTCGTACGCGAACGCCGCCTCGACATGGCTGCGCGGTTCGTGCGGATCGGGATACGAGTCGAGGCTGACGATGTCCTCGTGCGGCGTCCAGGTGTGCCAGTCGAGCGCCTTCTGCACCAGGCCGACGAAGTTCGTGGTCACCGGCACGTCCGGGGTCAGGCGGCCGAGCACCTCGCGCTCGGTCAGGTAGCAGCCGAGGGAGGCGTCGGAGGAGAACCGGTGGTAGTCCAGCTGCTGCGCGGGGTTCGGGAACGTCGGGGCGACGCGCGGCGGCTCGATCTCCGACCAGTCCTCGTACCGCTGCGACCAGAACGTGGTGCTCCACGCCGCGTTCAACGAGTCCATTGTGGAGTACCGGCACTGGAGCCAGTGCCGGAAGTGCTCGGCCGACGCCTCGCAGTAACAGGCGCGGATGTGGCAGCCGAACTCGTTGCCGATGTGCCACAGGGCCAGCGCCGGATGCCCGGCGTACCGCGTGGCCAGCCGGTCGACGAGCCGGGCCGCGTGCTCGCGGAACACCTGGCTGGACGGGCAGAACTGCTGCCGCGCGCCCGCCGAGAGCCGGGTGCCGTCCGCGCGGACCGGCAGGATCTCCGGGTACTGGTGCGACAGCCACGGCGGCGGCGACCCGGTCATGGTCGCCAGGCAGACCGCGACGCCGTGGTCCGCGAGCTTGCCCATCACGGTGTCGAACCAGCCGAAGTCGAACTCGCCGGGCCGCGGCTCCACCTGCGCCCAGGAGTAGATCCCCAGGGTCACCATGGAGACGCCGGCCTCGGCCATCAGCTTCATGTCCTGGTCCCACACCTCGGAGGACCAGTGCTCGGGGTTGTAGTCGCCCCCGTAGTGGATCCGGTCGAAGGGGACCATCTAGAGCAACCCCGTTTCCGCGAGCTTCTCCTTGATGCGCAACAGTTCGTCGTCGTTCAGCGGCAGCTGTGGCGGCGCCGTGACAGCGTTGTCGATGAATCCGCGCATCTTCATCGCCGCCTTGAACGCGCCGAGCGCCGCCGAGCCGCGCCCCATCCGGCTCGGCGGCGCCACGTCCACGATGCCGAACAGCGTGAGCAGGCGTTCCTGCTCACGGCGCGCGGCGAGCGGGTTGCCGGAGCGGCAGTGGTCGTAGATCAGCACGAAGCCGACGGGGTCGACGTTGCCGAGCCCGGGCACGGCGCCGTCCGCGCCCAGGGTGAGCGCCGCGTCCACGAGCAGCTCCGAGCCGGTGAACACGGAGAACCGGTCGAGCCCGCGCTCACGACGGCCCTTGAGCACGAAGCGGAAGCCCGCCTCGTCGCCGCTGGAATCCTTCAGCCCGGCCAGCACCCCGGCTTCGGCCAGGTCGAGCACCAGATTCCGGTCGAGCTTGGTGTGCACGGCGACCGGGATGTCGTAGGCGAAGATCGGCAGCGCGGTCTGCTCGTGCAGCAGCCGGAAGTGCCGGTCGACCTCGGCCACGTGCGTGCGGGTGTAGTACGGCGCGGTGATCACGACCGCGTCGGCGCCGGCAGCCTCGGCAGTCTTCACGTGCTCGGCGACGCGCTGGGTCGTCATGTCGATACAGCCCGCCAGCACCGGCACGCGGCCGGCGACCTGGTCCACGGCCGTCTCGATGACCACGCGGCGCTGGGCGTCGGGGATGAACGCGACCTCGCCGGAGGAGCCGAGCACGAAGACACCGTGCACGCCCGCGTCGAGCTGGAATTCGATGTGCCGGCGCAGCGATTCGGTGTCGACGGTGAAATCGTCGTTGAAGGGCGTGCACAGGGGCGGGATGATGCCGGCGAACTTCTTCGCGGTCATGAGGCGTTCACTCCGGTGAGGGTCTCTGGGTGGATGCAGCGGTAGGCGTGCCCGCCGGCTTCGGCGAGCGGCGGCAGCGCTGCCGCGCACTCGCCGGTGGCCTTCGGGCACCGGGTGTGGAACGGGCAGCCCGGCGGCGGTGCCGTGGCGGACGGGACGGGTCCACCCAGGACGATCGGCTCGACCGGGTGCAGCAGGCTCGGCGTGGCCGAGAACAACGCCCGGGTGTACGGATGCCTTGCGCCGTCAGGAAGATCGGCGGCCGGCGCGGTCTCGACGACGCGGCCGAGGTACATCGTGACGATCCGGTCGCTCATCCGTCGCACGGTCTGAATGTCGTGCGAGACGAAGACCATCGCCAGCCCGAGCCGCTCGCGCAGGTCGATCAGCAGGTTCAGGATCTGCGCGCGGACCGAGACGTCCAGCGCGGACGTCGGCTCGTCCGCCACCAGCAGGTCCGGGCCCAGCGCGAGGGCCCGGGCGATCGCGACGCGCTGGCGCTGCCCGCCGGACAGCTGCGAGGGCACGGCGTCGGCCACGCTGGAGGGCAGCCCGACCAGGCCCATCAGCTCGCGCACGCGTTCCTCCCGCTCGGCGGGTGAGCCGACGTGGTGCACGTCGAGCGGGTCGCGCAGGATCTTCGCCACCGGCAGCCGCCGGTTCAGCGCCGTGGCCGGGTCCTGGAAGATCATCCCGACCCGGCGCCCGACGTCGGCCGCGCGCAATTCCGCGAGCGGCTTTCCCTGGTAGCGCACGGTTCCCGAGGTCGGGCGTTGCAGCCCGACCAGCACCTTGGCGAGCGTGGACTTGCCGCAGCCGGATTCGCCGACCACGCCCACGGTCTCGCCCGCCGAGATGGTCAGGTTGGCGTCGGTGAGCGCGTACACGCTGTCGCGCCCGAACAGGCCGGCTCCGCGGATTCGGTGCACCACATGCACACCGTCGACTTCGACCAAGCTCACACCGGCGCTCATACCTGTGCTCCTTCCGCGATCGCCGGTGTGGTGCGCTCGGCCGGGTAATGGCAGGCGACGACGTGCTCGGCGCTGTCCCCGGCCCGTTCCGGGGCCACCTCGAAGCAGTGCCCGCGCGCGGCCGGGCAGCGGGCGGCGAACCGGCAGCCGGGCGGGAAGTCCGCGGGCGCCGGGACCACGCCCTTGATCTGGGTGAGCGTGGCCTCGTGCTCCTCCAGCGACAGCACCGCGCCGAGCAGGCCGCGGGTGTAGTGGTGCCGCGGCGAGCCGATCACCTGCGCGGTGGCCCCGGTCTCGGCCACCTGCCCGCCGTACATCACCACCACGCGGTCGGCGATGTCCGAGACCAGCGCGAGGTCGTGCGAGACCAGGATCAGCGCGAAGCCCAGCTCCTCCTGCAAGCGCAGCAGCAGCGCGATGATCTGCGCCTGCACGGTCACGTCGAGCGCGGTGGTCGGCTCGTCGGCCACGATCAGCTGCGGGCTGCGGGAGAGCGCCATCGCGATCAGCACGCGCTGGCGCTGGCCGCCGGACAACTCGTGCGGGTACGCCCGCAGCGTGCGTCCGGGGTCGAGGTTCACCAGCTCCAGCAGCTCTTCCGGGGTGCGCGTGCCGCCGCGGCGGGTGAACTGCTTGAGCTGCGCGCGGATCGTCATCGCCGGGTTCAGCGAGCTGAGCGCGTCCTGGTAGACCATCGAGATGTCGTGGCCGAGGTGCCGGCGGCGGGTGCCCGGCTTCATGGTGAGCAGGTCCTCGCCGTCGAACCGGATCTCGCCGGAAAGCCGCGCGGTGCCCGGCTGGAGCCCCATGACGGACAGCGCGGTGAGCGACTTGCCGCAGCCGGACTCGCCGATCAGCCCGAGCACCTCGCCGGCCCGGACGGTGAAGGACACGTCGTCCACCACGTTCACCCCGTTGTGCCGTCCGGGGAACGCGATGGCGAGGTTCTTCACCTCCAGCACCGCCGGCCGCCCGGTCAGGTCGCGCGCCTTGGCCGCCAGCCGTTCGCCGGCCTCCAGCAGGCCCGCGATCGGCAGCACGGGGGCGGGGTTTTCGGTGCCCGCTATGGCTTTCTCGATCTCCTGCGCGACCGCGCCCGCCTTGGCGCCGCGGCCCGAGGGCGCCGCCCACGCGTCGGAGATGCCCTCGGACAGCACGTTCAGCGCCAGCACGGTGATCAGGATCAGCAGGCCGGGGAACAGCGTGGCCCACCAGCCGCCGGTCAGCACCAGGTCCTTGCCGTCGGCCAGCACCGAGCCCCACGACGGGTCCGGCGGCTGGATGCCCGCGCCGATGAACGAAAGCGAGGCCTCGAACACGATCGCGTCGGCCACCGTCACCGTGCAGTACACCAGGATCGGCGCGGCGGTGTTGACCGCGATGTGCCGGGTGAGGATGAAGAGCCGCTTGGCGCCGATCACGCGCTCGGCGGCCACGTAGTCTTCGCCGTACTGCGCGAGCACGTTCGCCCGCACCACCCGGGCCACCGACGGCATGTTCAGGAAGCCGATCGCCAGGATCAGCACCAGGATGCCGTGGCCGAACACGGCGACCAGCACCGCGGCCAGAGCGATGCCGGGGAACGCCATGATCACGTCCAGCACGCGCATCACCACGGCGTCGGTCCGGCGCCCCGAGGTCGCCGCGAACGAGCCGATCACCACGCCGGTCAGGAGCGCGAGCAGCGTGGCGCCGAGCCCGATCGCGAGCGACCAGCGGGTGCCGGCCACCAGGCGGGAGAAGACGTCCCGGCCGGACTGGTCGGTGCCGAACCAGTGCGCGGCGCTCGGGCCGCCGGTGTCGGTGCTGAGCGCGTCCGGGTTGTGCGTGGCCACCACCGTCCCGAGGATCGCGACGAGCACCAGCAGCGCCAGCACGCCGAGCGCGACCCACGAGGTGGCCGGGAGCCTGCGAAACCGGATGCCCGGGCGGGACAGGCGCTCGGTCAGGTTGGGTCGGATCACCGGGCGCATCACGAGTGGCTCCTCAGCCGCGGGTTGGCGATCAGGTACAGGACGTCGACGATCAGGTTCACCAGCACGAAGCCCAGGGCGATCGTGATGACGAAGCCCTGCACCTTGGCGGTGTCGCCGTCCTGCACGGCCTGGATCATGTTCTGCCCCATGCCGGGCAGCGCGAACATCGTCTCGATCACCACGGCCCCGCCGAGCAGGTAGCCCACGCGCAAACCCAGCACGGTCAACGGGTTCACGAGCGCGTTCCGCAGCACGTTGCGGCCCACCACGACCACCGGCGGCAGGCCGCCGCCGCGCGCGGTGCGCACGTAGTCCTTGTCCAGCTCCTCCACCATCGACGTGCGGATCACGCGCGTCAGCTGCGCGGCCACCGGCAGCGACAGGGAGATCGCGGGCAGCGCCAGCGAGTTCAGCCAGCCGGAGAACGAGTCGGCCGGGCTGACGTAACCACTGGTGGGGAACAGGCCCTGGCCCACCGCGAGCCACTGCACGAGCAGCAGGGCGATCCAGAACGCCGGCGCCGCGAGACCGGCGAGCGTGACCACCCGGATCAGGTGATCCGGCCAGCGGTCGCGGAACAGCGCCGAGGTCACGCCGAGCACGATCGACAGGACCAGCGCGATCAGCAGGCCGAGCAGGGTCAGCTGCACGGTGAGCGGCAGCGCGGTGGCGATGGTCTGCCCGACCGGCTCCTTGGTGATCACGCTGGTGCCGAAGTCGCCTTGCAGCAGGTGCCAGACGAAGTGCACGTACTGCAGCGGCAGCGGGTCGAGCAGGCCGTTGTCGGCCCGGAACTGCTGCAGCTGCGCGGCGGTCGCGTTCGCCCCGTTGAACGCAGCCAGCGCCGGGTCGACGGGGGAGAAGCGCATCACGATGAACACGAACAGGATCACGCCGAGCAGCAGCGGGATCAGGGCGAGGATGCGGCCGGCCAGCATCCGCACGACAACGGTCACGGGGGTCTCCTAACTCGGACCGGGGAGAGGGCTCGTGAGTGCCTATGCCGGTTCTAACCGTCATGAACACTCACGAGCCGGGCGCTCAGACCGGCTTGGCCTGGTTCAGGTAGAGGCCGGGGTAGCCCTGCGCGCGCACCCCGGTGATGGCCTTCGGGTCCCACGCCGTGCCCAGCTGGGTGAAGACGATCGGGTAGATCACCGCCTGCTCGGAGATCCGGTCGAGCAGCTGCTTGTACAGCCCGTTGCGCTTGGCCTCGTCGGTCTGCTGCGCCGCCTGGTCCTGCAGCGCCAGCAGGGCCTGGGCGTCGGCGTTCGTCCAGCGCGCGTACTTGGTCATCATCAGCGACTGCGCGTCGTAGTAGTAGCGGATGAGCAGGTCCGGGTCGTTGCCGAACTGCATCGGGTTGTTCGTGGTGGACACGACCTGGAAGTCGCCGCCGTTGTCCAGCTTGGAGAACAGCGCCTTGGTGTCCTGGGAGTCCAATGTGGTCTGCACGCCGACCGCGTCCCAGCCCTCCTTGATCACCTTCACGCAGTCGAGCACCAATGAGGTGTTGGTGGTGGACAAGGAGATCTTCAGCCCGGTGACGCCGGCCTCGGCCAGCAGCTGCTTGGCCTTCGCCGGGTCGTAGGCGAAGTCCAGCGCGGCCGGCTGCGACTCCGGCAGCTTCGGGTTGATGAACGACGTGCCCGGCGTGCCGGTGCCGCGCAGGCCGATGTCGATCATCTTCTTCTTGTCGATCGCGTAGTGCAGTGCCTGGCGCACGCGCTGGTCGCCGAACGGCGCGTGCGCGGTGTTGAACATCAGGTACAGGTTGTTGCCGCCGTCGGCGAACTCGACCGTGCGCCCGGCCTGGCGCAGCTGGCCGGCGTTGGCGGCCGGGATGTTCTCCACGACCTGCGCGTCCGGCTTCGCGCCGGAGATCGCGGCCACCCGCGGTGCGGAGTCCACGATGGACTTCCACAGCATCTTGTCGTACGCGGCCGGCCGGCTGCCGTTGTAGCCCGCGAACTTCTCGAACGAGGTGTGGCTCAGCGGCGCCTGCTCGGTGATCTTGTACGGGCCGGAGCCGACCACCTTGCCGGCCGCGGCGTCGGCCCATTTGCCCTCGTAGACGTGGCGGGGGAGGATCTTGCACGACTGGATGCGCTTGAGCGCGTACGGGAAGGGGAACCTCAGCACGAACTCGACGCTCCGGTCGTCGACCTTCTTCACCTCCTTCAGCCACTGGGAGAAGAAGCTGTGGATGAGCACGTTCTCCTTCTCGTCGAGGGTGCGGGCGTAGGTGAACACCACGTCGTCGGCGGTGACCGGCTGCCCGTCGTGCCATTGGGCGCCGTCGCGCAGCTCGAACTTGATGCTGGTGCCGCTCACGTCGGCGGGCAGCGCCTTGGCCAGGCCGGGGAACGGGTCGCGGGTGATCGGGTCACCCTCCACCAGGGACTCGTAGACGTGCAGGAAGGCGGCCATGGAGAAGGCCGACGCGGTCTGCAGCGGGTCCCAGGACTGGTTGTTGCCGTAGCCGACCACCGCGGTGACCAGGCCGGTGGAGCTGCCGGTCTTGTTGGTCGAGGCGGGCCCGCCGCACGCGGCCAGCGTCGACGAGAACGCCGCCGCGGCGCCTGCCATGCCGGTGTAGCGCAGCAGCGCGCGCCGGTTGAACGAAGGGCCGGTCCCCATGGCGGTTCGGGACATAGCGTCTCCTGACTCGATGTTGGTTCGCCCACCAGTAAGCTTTCCCAGAAGTAGGACATGGGACGTCCTATGACTTGGCCGAACCCTAGAACCCGCGGGGGTACCGGTCAAGGGGACCGAAGCACTTTCGCAACCCGGGCGTCACCGCGGGGAAACAAGCCGGGCATGACGTAGGATGTCCTGGCGATGGCGACGGGCCAGCGACCGAAGGACAGCCGGGGAGAGATGTTTTGGCGCGCCCTCAACGCAGTGAAGAGATCACCAAGCGGATCATCGACCTGATCATCGAGCGGGACCTCCCGCCGGGCGCGCCGATGCCCACGGAGCTGAGCCTGATGGACGACATCGGGGTCAGCCGCAATTCGATCCGGGAGGCAATCAAGGCGCTGCAGGCGCTGGGCATCGTCGAGATCCGGCACGGCTACGGCACGTTCGTCGGCTCCGCGGGCTCCGAGGCGCTCCAGACCTGGCTGCTGTTCCGCACGCGCACCCGCGGCGCGAGCGACGCCGGCCGGCTGCGCGACCTGCTGGAGGTCCGCGAGATGATCGAGACCGAGCTGACCAGCCGCGTCGCGCTGGACCACCGGCCCGAGCTGATCGGTGAACTGCAGGCCCGCGTCGCCCGGATGCGGCGGAAAGGCCCCGACTCGGCGGTCGCCGACCGCGAGTTCCACGACCTCATCTGCGCCGAGGCGGGCTTCGACCTGGCTCGCGAGCTGACCGGCCTGTTCTGGGACGTCTACCGGGCCGCGGAGTCCGAGCTGGGCGGGCCGCCGACCTCGGCCGCCGGCACCGCCAAACGGCACCAGGCGATCGTCGACGCGCTGGTCAGCGGCGACGCCGACGCTGCCGCGGAGGCCGTCCACCGGCACTTCGACGAGGTCCGCAAACGCGCGAAGGCCGGCCGTTACGGCGGCTTCGGCGAGGCCCGCCCGGTGCCCGCGGACTCGGCGTGACGCCGGAGATCGAGCTGCTGCCGCCGTCAGCAGCTGCGGAGGAAGACCTTGTCGGCGCGGTCACTGCGCTGGTGAACCAGGTCTACGCGGTCGCCGAGAAGGGCCTGTGGGCCGGGCCGGCGGACCGGACGACGGCCGCCGAGGTGGCCGGTCTGGTGCGCGCCGGGGAGATCGCCGTCGCGCGGATCGACGGCCTGCTCGTCGGCAGCGTGCGCATCCACCGGCTGGACGACGGCGCCGGCGAGTTCGGCCTGCTGGCCGCCTCGCCGGAGGTGCAGGGCGCGGGCATCGGGCGGGCGCTGGTGCAGTTCGCGGAGCAGTTCTGCCGCTCCGGGAAGTGCGCCGAGATGCAGCTGGAGCTGCTGGTCCCACGCGGCTGGACCCACCCGTCGAAGGAGTTCCTGGCCGGCTGGTACGGCCGCCTCGGCTACCGCGTGGTGGCGACCTCGACCATCGAACAGGCTTACCCGCATTTGGCCCCGCTGCTGGCGACGCCGTGCGATTTCCTGGTGTACCGCAAGGATCTCCTGGCCTGAAGCGGGTTCAGCCCAGGTAGAACTGCTTGCGTGCGCAGGGTGACAGGCCCGCCGCGGCGAGCGTGGTGAACAGCGGGTTGTCGAGGAACGTGGTCGGCCGGACGTGCACCACCGGCAGCCCGGACCAGGCCGGCAGCCGGTCCGAGAGCCGGCGCCGTCGAGGGCGCGGGCCACCTCGAGCGGCCGGGGGCGGTCGCCGACGACCACCTCGGCGCCGAGCGCGCGCAGTTCTTCGGCCCGCTGGTCCTCCCGCTGCACCATGGCGCGCACCGGCCTCCCCTCGGCCCGAGCCGCTCTGCCGAACGTGCGGTTGTGCCAGCCCGCTCGCGTCAGCGTCTGGTGTGAATTTTGACCAGGTGGTAGAAATCTTGCGACGCCGTCCTTCGCGGCTGTCGAACCCCGCGAGGCAAGGGAGCAGGAATGGGCAAGGTCTCCGTGCAGCTGTACTCGGTCCGCGACGTGTTCGCGACCGATCCGGCGGACGTTCTGCGGCGGCTGGCCGCCATCGGGTTCACCCAGGTCGAGCCGTACGGCGTGGTCGAAAACGTCGAGGCGCTCGCCGCCGGGCTGCCGGCCAACGGGCTCACCGCGCCGACCGCGCACGCGCAGCTGCTCGGCGTCGACCAGGAGGCCGTGTTCACCGCCGCGAAGTCGCTCGGCATCGAGGTGGTGATCGACCCGCTGGTCAAGCCGGAGAAGTGGCAGGACCCGGCCGACATCGCCGCCACCGCCGCCGCGCTGAACGCGGCCGCGAAGGCCGCCGCGGAGCACGGGATCACGGTCGGCTACCACAACCACTGGTGGGAGCTGGAGTCCCGGATCGACGGGCGCAGCGCGTTCGAGGTGTTCGCCGACCAGCTCGACCCGGTGGTCGCGCTCGAGGTCGACGCCTACTGGGCCACCGCGGGCGGCGAGGACGCGGCCGGGCTGCTCAGCCGGCTCGGCGACCGCGTGCGCGCCATCCACGTCAAGGACGGGGCGCTGGCCACCGACGCGTCCGGCCAGGTCCCGGCGGGCCAGGGCGCCCTGCCGCTCGAGGAGATCCTCGCCGCGGCGCCGGACGCGCTGCGCGTGGTGGAGTTCGACCGCTACGAAGGCGACATCTTCGAAGCCGTCGCGGGCAGCTTCGCCTTCCTCGCCGACGCCGAGAAGTGAGCACCGGGCCGGTCGGCGTCGGCGTGATCGGCGCCGGCGTCATCAGTGACACGTACCTGGAGAACCTCACCGCCTTCCCCGACCTGCGCGTGCTCGCCGTTGCGGATCTCGAGGTCGGACGGGCGGCGGCGCAGGCGGCGAAACACGGTGTGCCGCAAGGGACAACGGTCGCCGAGCTGCTCGCGCACCCGGAGATCGAGCTGGTCGTGAACCTCACGATCCCGGCCGCGCACGTCGAGGTCGGACTGTCCATTCTGGATGCGGGCAAGAGCGTCTGGGCGGAGAAGCCGCTGGCGCTCGACCGGCAGACCGGACGCAAGCTGCTGGATCGCGCGCGGGAGAAGGGGCTACGCGTCGCGAGCGCGCCGGACACCGTGCTCGGCGCCGGGCTGCAGACGGCCCGGCGCGCGGTGGACGCCGGCCGCATCGGCGAGCCGCGCACGGCGTTGGCCCTGTTCCAGACGCCCGGGCCGGAGAGCTGGCACCCGGCGCCGGAGTTCCTGTTCCAGGCCGGCGGCGGGCCGCTGCTCGACATGGGCCCGTACTACCTGACCGAGCTGGTCCAGCTCCTCGGCCCGATCCACCGGGTCACCGGGGCCGGGGGACAGGCGCGGGCGACCCGCGTGATCGGGTCCGGCCCGCGCGCGGGCACCGAGTTCCCGGTGACCGTGCCGACCACGGTGACCGCGCTCGTCGAGTTCACCCGGGGCGGCAGCGCGCAGGTGGTGCTCAGCTTCGACTCGGCGCTGGCGCGCACGGGTTTCGTCGAGGTGTCCGGCACGCTCGGCACCGCCGTGCTGCCCGACCCGAACCGGTTCGACGGTGTCACCCAGCTGCACCTGCTCGGCGCCGAGGAGCCGGAAGAGCTTGCCGCGCAAGGACATGCGGCCTCGCGTGGCACGGGCGCGCTCGAGCTGGCCCGCGCGATCCGGGCCGGCGTGCCGGAGCGCGCGTCCGGCGAGCTGGCCTACCACGTGCTCGACGCGATGCTCGCCATCGACGAGTCGATCACCCGCGGCCAGACGGTCGAGGTGGCCAGCACGGTCGAGGTGCCGCCCGCCCTGCCGGACGGCTGGGACCCGTACGCCGCCACGCTGTAGCCGGGGTGGCCGGAAGCGCCCCAATGTGGCGTTGGGTGCGTTGAGCGCACCGAACGCCACATTGGGGCGCATCGCGCCGGGACGTCTCAGCCGAGTGGCACGGTCAGCAGGCTCTGCAAGTAGAAGCGCAGGGAGCCGACGAGGTCGACGCGGTCGGGGGCGGTGAGCCATTGGACCTGGAGCCCGTCCATCAGCGCGATGAACGTCAGCGCCGCGTACTCGGGGTCGGTGCCCTCGCGCAGTTCGCCGCTCGCGGACAGCACGCGGAACGATTCGACGACGCTCTCGCGGGCCTGCTCGTAGTGGCGCTCGAAGTAGCTGTGCGCCGGGTGATCGGGCGCCACCGCCTCGGCGGCCAGCCGCGAGTACAGGTCGACGATGCCGGGGTGGCGCACGTTGTGCCCGGCCAGCGCGACGAAGTGGCGCAGCACCTCCAGGCCCGGGGGCACGTTCAGCTGCTCGCGCTCGGAGTCCTCGGCGTCCCGCCGCACCAGCACGGCGGCGAGCAGCGCCTCCTTGGTGGGGAAGTAGTACAGCAGGCCGGCGTGGCTGATGCCGACGCGCTTGGCGATCTCCCGCAGCGACGAACCGTGGTAGCCGGCTTCGCCGTACACGGTGGCGGCCGCGGAAATGATGTCCTCGCGGCGGATCCGGCCCTTGAGGTAGCCCCCGCTCACGGGGTGTCGATCGGTTCGGCGGCGTGCACCCGACCATCATGCCGCAGACCTAAAACGAACAATCACAGTGATTGTTCGAACAATTAGGTTGTACGAACTACCGGGTTCCGTGGCATCATCGACAGGACCACATCCCAGGAGGAACCGCCCATCATGAACGATCGCCCCCAGCGCACCGGGCTGCCGCGCGCGGCGCGCGTCGCGACCTGGACCTTCTTCGCCCTGAACGGGTTCGCGGTCGGCATGTGGGTGGTGCACATCCCCGTGGTCGAGCGCTCCACCGGCATCTCGCACAGCACGCTCGGTGTGCTGCTGCTGGTGCTCGGCGCGGCCGCGTTCGCCGGGATGCAGGTGGTGGGCCCGCTCGCCGACCGGTTCGGCCAGCGGCTGGTCCTGCCGGTGGCCGGCGTGCTGCTCGGCATCGCGCTGATCGGGCCGGGGCTCGCGGGCAGTTGGTGGTCGCTCGGCCTGACGCTGGTGGCGTTCGGGTTTTTCAACGGCTCGATCGACGTCGCGATGAACTCCCACGCCGTGGTCGTCGAGCGCGCCTACCCGCGGCCGATCATGGCCTCGTTCCACGCCATGTGGTCGATCGGCGGGGCGATCGCCGCGTTTGTCGGCGCGGCGGTGCTGAAGGCCGGGATACCGACGGCCGCCGCGCTGGGCGGCACCGGCGCGCTGTGTGTGGTCCTTTCCTTGGTGGCCGGGCGGTTCCTGCTCAACGCGGAACCGGCGAAGTCCGAGCCGGCGGAGACGGAGAAGGCGCCTGCCGAGCGGGTCCGGCCGCCGATGCGCCTGGTGTGGCTGCTCGGCGCGCTGGCGTTCGCGCTGATGCTGTCCGAGGGCGTCGCGAACGACTGGGCGGCGCTGCACCTGCAGGACGTGCTGGGCACCTCCGCGGCCACCGCCGCGCTGGGCTACGGCTCGTTCGCCGTCGCGATGACCGTGGGCCGGTTCGCCACCGACCGGGTGGCCGCGCTGGTCGGCCCGGCCGCGATCGTCCGGTACGGCTCGGCGCTGGCCGCTTTCGGGCTCGCCGTCGCCTCGCTCTCGCCGTGGGTGCCGCTCGCGCTGGTGGGCTGGGCGCTGTTCGGCCTCGGCCTGTCCGGCGGGGTGCCGCAGCTGTTCACCGCGGCGGGCAACCTCGACACCCGCAATTCCGGCGCGCTGATGGCGAAGGTGGTCGGCCTCGGCTACGTCGGCCTGCTGGCCGGCCCGGCCCTGATCGGCGGCCTGACCCGGTGGATGCCGCTGAACGTCGCGTTCGCCGTGCCGTTTGTGCTCTGTGTGCTGGCCGTGGTGTTCGCCCCGGTGCTGACTCAGCGCCGCGACCGCGAGCCGGCCGAAGTGAGCTGACCCGGGTTCACGGCGCTTCGGGGCAGCCCAGCAGCTTCCGATAATGGCCGCCTCCGGTCAGGGTGACCGGGGGCAGGGCGGAGTCCAGGTGCCGGACGGTGCAGGCGATCTGCTGAGTGGCCATTGTGGACAGTGCCAGGACGTCGAGGCCCAGCGCCACCGTGACCCCCGAGGCATCCACCGCGACCGACAGCGGCGCCGCGTTCCCGGGCACCTCGGTGGTCAGGCCCGCCGCCCGCTCGGCGTCGTCCGGCCCCGCGGCCAGCAGCCTGAGCAAGCCGGCCGGATCCGTCGGCGCCACATCCCGTCGCGCCGCGGTCGGCTGGCCCGCCAGCACGAAGTAGAGCGCCTCGCCGCCCGGCGGGCCCGAGACGACCGCCCCGCTCGGCGCCGGGCCGCCGGGGATCACCGCGCTGGGCCGCACCCCGCAGCCGGCCAGCACCACGACCGCCACGGCCGACATCCCGATCAGCCGGGCAGCGCGGTTGCCGCAGGCAGCGGATGACGCTTCCACTGCGCTCAGTGCGGTGGAAGCGTCATCCGCTGCATCGCGCTGCGGCGCGATTCCCGGGCCGGACACAGCGCGCTTTCCGTTGCGCATCAAGCACCTCCTGAGTCGTGGGGGAGCCGGACGGTGAAAGCGGCGCCGCCCTCGGGCCGGTTGGCCGCGGTGAGCGTGCCGCCGTGCAGTTTGGCGTTCTCCCAGGCGATCGCGAGGCCCAGGCCGCTGCCCTCGGACCGCGAACGCGCCGTGTCGGCCTTGTAGAAGCGGTCGAACACGTGGGGCAGGACGTCGGGATCGAGGCCGGGGCCCGCGTCGGTGACCTCGATCGTCAGCTGGTCCGGCTCGGCCGAAAGCCGCACCGTGACGGGTGGGGCGCCGTGGCGCAGCGCGTTGCCGACGAGGTTCGCGACGATCACGTCGAGCCGCCGCGGGTCCAGCCGCGCTCGGACGCCGGACGGCAGCTCGGTGGCCACCTCCGCCGCCCAGCCGCGGGCGCGCAGGGTGGCGCCGACGGCCTCGGCGACGTCGACGTCGTCCAGCGCCAGCGCGGCCGAGCCGGCGTCGAACCGGGTCACCTCGATCAGGTCGTTCACCAGCCGGGTGAGGTTGTGCGTCTCCTGGCTGACCAGCCGCGCCGCCTGACCGGCGGGCCCGGGCAGGGCCGCGGCCTCGGCGTCGAGCAGGTCGGTGACGGCGATCATCGCGGTCAGCGGCGTGCGCAGCTCGTGCGAGACGTCGGCGACGAACCGCCGCGCGTCCGCCTCCATCCGCTCCAGCTCGCCGACGTGGCGCTGGAGTGATTCGGCGGTGGTGTTGAACGTGCGGGCCACGCCGGCCAGCTCGTCGGACCCGCGCACCTCCAGCCGGGTCGCCAGCTCGCCCTCGCCCAGCCGGTGCGCGGCCCGGCGCAGCTCCTGCACCGGCCGCAGCACACTGCGCGCGGCCAGCAGCGCCAGCAGCATCGCGAGCACCAGCGCGCCGCCGCCGGTGAACCACGCGCTGCGCGCCAGGTCCGCGATGTTCACGGCTTCGGGCTCCAGGCTGCGCACCACGTACACCTCGATCCCGGACGCCCGCGTGCCGCCCGGCGCCGAAGAATCCTTGACCAGCAGCTGGGTGCCGATCACCAGCCCCGGATGACCGGCGTACACGATCCGCTGCCAGGCCACGATGCCGGTGCGCACTCGCGTGTGCAGTTCCGTGCTGACCAGGGCGGGGTCCAGGCCGCCGGCGGACTGCCCGCCGCTCTCCGCCACGGCCGAGTCGCCCCGGCCCGAGACGTGACCGGCCAGCTGCTCCAGCTCCGCGCGGGTCGGCGTGAGCGTCGGCAGCGGGTACAGCTGCTCGATCCGGTTCGTCACCTCGATCACGGCCTTGTCCTGCGCGCTCTGCAGGATCGTGGTGCGGGCCTGCACGTACCCGAAACCGGCGACGGCGGCCGCGGTGACCACACTCAGCAACGCGAACGCGGACAGCAGCCGCGTCTGCAAGCCCCAGTCGGACCATCCCTTCACAGGGGGCCGAACCGGTAGCCGAAGCCCCGCAGCGTCTGCACGTACACCGGCGCCGCCGGATCGTCCTCGATCTTCGAGCGCAGCCGCTGCACGCAGGCGTCGACGAGCCGCGAGTCGCCGAGATAACCCTGGTCCCACACCGATTCCAGCAGCTGCTGGCGGCTCAGCACCCGCCCGGGCGCCGCGGACAGCTCCAGCAGCAGCCGCATCTCCGTGGGCGCGAGGCCGACCGGCTCGCCGTTCTTGGCGACGACGAGCCCGGCCCGGTCGATGGTCAGCGCCCCGTGCCGTTCGGCTTCCGCTTTCGCCTCGGCCGGCCGCGGCTCGCTCGCGGTCCGACGGAGCACGGCGCGGATGCGGGCCTCCAGCACGCGGGCCTGCGCGGGCTTCACCACGTAGTCGTCGGCGCCGGCCTCGAGCCCGGCGACCACGTCGATGTCGTCGTTGCGCGCGGTCAGCATGATGATCGGCAGGTCGCCGCCCGCGCGGATCCGGCGGCACACCTCGAAGCCGTCCATGCCGGGCAGCATCAGGTCGAGCACCACCACGTCGGCGACGTCGGCGGTCAGGCGCTCGAGGCCCAGTTCCCCCGTCTCCACGGCTTCCACCGTGTGACCTTGGTAGGTCAGCGCGAGCTGCAGGCCGTCTCGCACGGCCTGGTCGTCTTCGATCAGCAACACCCGGGGCATGGGCTCCACTATTGCAGCGGCGCCTACGACCCGGTCAGCGGAGTGTCATCGTTCGGTAACAAGAGGCGATGCTTACGCGGCTGTTACCAAGCTGTCGACGGATGCGGACGGAGCACGGGCCGCCCGCGCATATTGGCCGCCGAGCATGAACCGCATGATCTTCTCCCGAGCCCGGCTCTACGCGGTGATGACGCGGCTGCTGGCCGTCCTGCTGCTCCCGTTCGCCTGCCTGCGCTCGCCCGGGCGGGCCCGCTACCTGGCCTGCCAGTGGGCGCTCGGCCTGCGGTTCCCGGCGGAGGACCTGAGCGGCCTGGTGCCCGCGGTCCGCGAGGCGTTCACGGCGGCGCGCACCGAGGCGTTCTGGCGTGACGACCAGCTGATCGGCCTCACCTCCGGCCATCGCGACGCGGCCGAGCAGCACCGCCTGTTCACCGACGAGGTCCGCCGAACCGGCTCGGTCCGCGAGGCCTGCCGCCTGGTGCTGCCGCCCGCGGAGTCGACCCACGTCAGTGGCATCGCCCTCGACGTGCGCCCGACCGAGGGCGCCGCCTGGCTGGAGCGCCACGGCGGGGTCCACCACCTGCACCGCCGCTACGACAACGAGTGGTGGCACTTCGAGTACCACCTCTGCCCGCCGCCGCGGCTGCCGTACCCGGGGGCCGGGGCGCCGGCGGACGGCCGTCCGCGCGTCCGCACGGGGGAATGGGTGGTGTGATCCTTTGTGGACAGTCGCTCAGAACCGGCGCGTGAACGGCAGCGGCTTGCGCATCCGGATCAGCAGCAGCAACGGCACCAGCACGTACGGCAGGTTGAAGGCGAGGAACTTGCCCGGGTTCCCGGTGCGCATCGCCGGGTCGCCGAAGAACTCCACGCCGAACACCACCACGCCGGTGAGCGTGACGATCATCGTCGCGTAGATCACCGCGAACAGCTGGATCCAGTTCCGCCCGGTCAGCAGGCAGTAGACGAGCAGCACGTAGAACGGCATGTAGACGAACGCCGAGAGGCCGGTGACGATCCGCATCCAGTCCGGCGGGTGCATGAACAGCACGTCGGCGTCGTGGGCGTACCAGTAGTTGGACTGCACGAAGAAGTTGCCGGACGGCTGCGAGAAGTCCACGCCGACGGTCGGCAGCAGGTCGCTGATCAGCGACGTCACGGTGAACGCGGCGAACAGGACCGCGAAGAAGATGTCGACCCGGCGCGCGTTCAGCGGCAGGTTCGCGGGGGCGGTCATGGGCGGATTCTAGGCAGCCGGAGCCGGGCCTCCCGGGCGGCGCGCCAGTAGAGTGCCCGCATGAACGCGTTTCTGGTCTGCCTCTGGGTGTTCGCGGGGGTCTGCGCCGTCTGCTGGCTGTTGTCGGTGCTCACGCGGGAGTACTCGTGGGTGGACCGGATCTGGTCGCTGGTGCCGGTGGTCTACGTCGCGATCTTCGCCGGCGCCGCCGGGTTCGCCGACCCGCGGCTGGACGTGATGTTCGTGCTCGTGGCGCTGTGGGGCGCGCGGCTGACGTTCAACTTCGCGCGCAAGGGCGGCTACGCGCGCGGCGGCGAGGATTACCGGTGGGCGGTACTGCGCGCGAAGATGCGGCCCTGGCAGTTCCAGCTGTTCAACCTGTTCTTCATCACGATCTACCAGAACGCGATCCTGCTGCTGATCACCCTGCCCGCCTGGACGGCGCTGGAGAACCGCTCGCCCTTCGGCGTCTGGGACGTCGTGGTCGCGGTGATCGGCCTGGCGTTCCTGGTCGGCGAGACGGTGGCGGACCAGCAGCAGTGGGACTTCCACCAGTGGAAGGCGCGCGAGCAGAAGGCGGGCCGGACGCCCGACCCGCGCTTCCTGCAGCGCGGCCTGTTCCGCTTCTCGCGCCACCCGAACTTCTTCTTCGAGCAGGCGCAGTGGTGGATGGTGTTCTTCTTCGGCGTCGTCGCGGCCGCGGCGATCACCTGGACGATCGCCGGCGCGGTCCTGCTGACCCTGCTGTTCGTCGGCTCGACCGTGTTCACCGAGAGCATCACGCGCAGCCGCTACCCGGAGTACGCCGACTACCAGCACCGGACGTCGCCGATCGTGCCGTGGTGGCCGCGGCGGGCTGCCGTCGAGGCCTGAAGAGCGGCGGCCTGAAGCCGCTCGGGTGTTGCAGGGCTCAGGCGTTGCGGGGCTTCAGTTCCGCCATGTCACCGAAGTCTTCACCAGGCACCTGGGTGTTGATGATCCGTGGGGTCGCCGAGATCGCGTCCGGCAGCATGGCCATGGCGGTCTTGAAGTGCTCCGAGCTGACGTGCGCGACGGCCGCCTCCTGGTCGCGGTAGCCCTCGACCACGACCCACTCGTTCGGGTCGTCGGCGCTGCGGGACCAGTCGAAGAAGAGGTTGCCCGGCTCCGCGCGGACGCCGGCCGTGAAGTCCGCGACGATCGAGAGCCAGTCGTCGCTCTTCTCCGGCAGCACAGGGAACTTGACGACGATGAAGATCATGACGGGTCCTTTCGTGATCGGGAGTCCGGCGTCCCCATCCTCCACCGGCGGGCGCGGGGCCGCGATCGGACCGCGCGGGTGATCTGGCGCACATCGGCCCGGAAGAGGTGAACCAGACTCGGGTTTTCGCCGTCATACCGGTGATTTCCGGCAGGGGGGCGGAATCCATCACGAACTGGGGGTTTGACTCATGATCGGTTTCGAGACCGACCTCGGCGACCTGCGCGGCGCGTCGGGGCTTGTCGGCAAGGCGGCCGACGGCGCGGCGACCGCGCGCGAAGGCGTCAAGAAGCTGGACGTCCCGGGTCCTTCGGGGCCCGCGGACCTGATCGGTTCGCTGATGCCGTTCGGCGGCGGCGCGCCGAGCGCGTTCGGCCGCTCGCTCGGGATGGGCGACGTGAAGTCGGCGTACGAGTACCACCGGCAGAAGGTGGAGGAGGCGCTGGCGAAGCTGGCGTTCACCACCCAGCAGTCGAGCCGGGCGCTGCTCGAGGTCGCGGACCTGTACGAGGAGGCGGACGCGGACGCGAAGAACCGCGTGAACCGCGCCGCCGCGCAGCTGGAGGGGAACTGACGTGGGCGACGACTACTTCGGCATCCAGTCCTCCTCCGGCGACGACGACCGCACGGCCTTGCTCGAGGGCGTCAGCGACGACCTGCTCGACGGCGCCAACGATGCGCTTGACGGCCTGCTGGCCCTGAAATACGGCGACTGGGCGACGTACAACCTGATGGGCGGGCTCTACGAACAGCAGCAGGAGGCGATCGCGGACGTCTTCCGCGAGTTCTCCCAGGCCGACATCGAGCCAGGCTCGGCGGACGGCCTCCAGTCCATGATCAACAGCTATGAGCAGGTGTGGAAGACGTTCGGCAACGAGCCGCTGACCGACCTCACCCGGGCGCGCCAGCAGATGGACTCGTGGCGCGGCGCCGCCGCCGAGAACGTCAAGACCTACCTCGACGAGCTGCACGCGACCTACGACCGGATGGCGACCGAGATCTCGGTGCTGGAGAGCGGAGTCATCGCCGCGCGCGACGCCGTGTGGGGCGCCCGCTCGGACCTGAACAGCCTCGCCGCCACGTTCAAGGACACGGCCCAGAAGTGGGCGGAGGAGAAGTCGAAGCAGGGCGAGATCTCGTGGTCGCGCGTGCTGGCCGCGGCCTTCGTCACGACGCTGACGACGATGCTGGTCGTCGCGGCCGCGCCCGCCGCGGTCGGGGTCGAGGTGACGCTGGCCGCCAAGGGCATCCAGGCCGCGGCCGCGGGCGCCGGCGCGGGGCTGAACGAGCTGACCGCCGAGCAGGGCACCGCCGTCGAAGGGGACAGCTCCAAGGAGATCTACGAGAGCTTCTTGGAGCACGTCGACAAGATCCGGACCGGGATGCAGGACTCCTCCGGCCGGCTGGCCGCGAACATCCGCGCGCACGGCGACCAGCTGCCGAAGATCCCGGCCCCGCCGGACGTGAGCCCCGGAGAATCCTTCGATCCCAGCAACTTCGAGACCTCGAACACCCCGAAGGGCACGGAGGACAACGTCCGCCGCGAGAACGTCGACATCGCCCCGGACGGCGGCCTGTCCCGCCCGATGACCCCGGGCAAGCTCGGCTGATGGCTCCACCGCCGCCCCCGCCCCCGGACCGCGATTCGCTGGTGACCGCCCTGTCCGCGCTGTCGGCCGATGTCACGTCGCCCGACGGCGCGGCGGGCGTCTCGGTGAACACCGACGGCGTGCTGACCGCGCTGCACCTGTCGGACGCGGTGCGCGAGATGGCCCCGCACGAGATCGCGGAGCTGGTGCTCCGGACCTACGCCGAGGCGCAGCGCATTTCGGCCCGCCGCACGGGGGAGCTGCTGGCGCCGCTGGGCACCACGGGTTACCTGATGGACCGCCTGCGGTGGCGGGCCGGGTTTTCCCCGGAGATTCCCGAAAACGAGGCCGCCGCCGAGAGTCCGGAAGATTCCCGGCCGAAGCCCGCTGTCCCCGGCGAATACCTGCGCGACCGCTCGGCCGACGTGGCTCCGGCGCCTCCCGAGCCCGGACCGGTCGCGGACGAGGACTGGTACGGCAAGGGCGTGCGCTTCGACCCGGCCTGGTGACCGGAACCGGTTTCCTCGACCGGCGTAGTCCTCAAAGGACGAGCGGTGCAGCGGATGACGCTTTCCCCGCACTGAGCGCAGCGAAAGCGTCATCCGCTGCGTCCATCCGGTTGCCTCAGCGGTCGTAATAGGACGACGGCGGCTGCGGCGGCTCGTTCCACTGGCGGGTCGGGGCGTCGGGCGAGCGGGTCTCGCGGCGCTTGCGGTGGTGCAGCGTGCGGGCGTTCGCGGCCATGCTGTTCACCACGATCGCGATCACCAGCCCGATCACCAGGTTGATCACGGCGGTCGCGATCTTCGCGCTCGGCTCGACCGTCAGGGTCAGCGGCAGCACGACCGCGATGAGCGTCACCAGCACCATGATCCAGCCGAAGAACTGCCCCGGCGCGGGCGTCGCGACGCTCAGCAGGTGCATCAGCCCGGTGGCGAGCAGCGCGGCGATCGCGGCGGCGATCGCGTACGTGGTGGTGCTCGCGTTCCCCCAGATGCCCTCGCCCTTCGGCGCGAGCACCGGGACCGCGAAGATGCCGCGGGCGATCAGCAGGCCGACGATGGCCACGAGCGCGGCCACCACCGCCGTCGCGACGCCGCCCGCCCAGAGCCGGGCCGCGTCCACCCCCGTCCGGACGTCGCGGTCGTAACCGCCGTTCTGCGGGTACTGGGCCATCATCACGGATCCCTCCGTTGCGCGAGCCGTACCGGGCTATTGTCCCGCTATCCGGCCTCGGGCGCTTGCTCCGCGGCCACGGGCCCGGGCAGGCCGCGCAGGCGGAACGCCAGCACGATCAGCATGACCCCGTACAGCACCGCGTAAACCCCGATCAGCACGGCGATTCCGAGCACGCCGGCGATGGGGTGCACGAGCACCAGGATCCCGGCGATCACGCTCAGCGCGCCGGCGACGATGAGGAACGCCTCGCCGGTGATCTGCTTGCGCAGCCGCACCGCCGCGATGATCTCCGCGACGCCGGTCACCACCGCCCACGCGCCGACCAGCGTCGCCAGCACGAGCACGGTCGTGCCCGGCCAGACCAGCGCGATCACGCCCGCGATCACGCCGAGCGCGCCGAGCAGCCCGTACGCGGCCCGTTGCGCGCCGTCTCCGGGCCGGAACGCCTGCACGATCGCGCTGATGCCGTCGAAAAGCGCGTACACGCCGAAGACGATCGCCAGCGCCAGCACGGTGACGCCGGGCCAGACCAGGGTGAGGATCCCGAACAGCACGGCGAACGCCCCGCGGACCGCGACCAGCGGCCAGGCCCGGCGGGGGTCGAGGGCGGATTCGGCCATGAACGCGGACATGTGCGGCTCCCGGGATGAGGACGAAGACCTGCGAAAACGCTAGCAGCGCCCGGGGTCCGAAGCACGGCTCCGCTGTTCACCCGATAGGTGTCCGAAATGGACGTCAGCCGGTCACCGGCAGTGCGGTCAGGCGCCAGGTGCCGGGGTCGGGGGCCCGGTGCGCGCCGGGCTCGGCGATGGCGAGCGCGGGGAACCGCCGCAGCACGGCGCCGAGCGCGACCTCCGTCTGGACGCGCGCGAGCGAGGCGCCGAGGCAGAAATGCGGGCCGTACGCGAAGCCGAGGTGCCCGGCGGGGGCGCGGCGGACGTCGAGCCGGTCGGGGTCGTCGAAGACGCGCGGGTCGCGGTTGACCGCCGCGATCGACGCGGTGACGGGCTCGCCCGCGCGGACCGGCACGCCGTGCAGTTCGAGATCTTCCGTCGCCTGCCGCGGAATCGTCAGCAGCGCGGGGCCGCACCAGCGGATCAGCTCGTCGACGGCGCCGGTCAGCAGCGCCGGGTCCGCGCGCAGGGCAGCCAGCTCACCCGGGTGGGCCAGCAGCGCCTCGATCGCGTTGGCGATCAGGTTCGCCGGCGTCTGCCCGGCCAGCACGAGCTGCCAGACGAGCGTGACCAGCTCCTGCTCCGCGAGCCCGTCCACGGTTTTGAGCAGGGCGACCAGATCGCGGCCGGGCCCCGCGACGATCTCGCGCGCGCCGTCGATGATGCCCGGCACCGCGGCGGCGAACCCCAGGCCCGCGCCCGCGAGGACGGTCCGGCCGTACTCGTGCCAGCGCGGCCGGTCGTCCTCGGGGACCCCGACCAGCTCGCAGATGACCTCCATCGGCAACGGCTGGGCGAAGTCCCGCAACAGGTCCACCGGTCCGTCGGCGGGCAGAGCGGCCAGCAGCCGTTCGACGATCCGCTCGATCCGCGGCCGGAACTCCAGCGCCCGGCGCGCGCTGAACGCGGGGGAGACGAGCCGGCGCAGGCGGCCGTGTTCCTCGCCTTCCATCTCCTGCATGGTGCGCAGGTACGGCACGTAGTGCTCGGGCACTTCGGGCCGCTGGTAGCTGCCGGCGCCGAGCGCGAGCCGCGGGTCGGTGAGCATCGCGCGGGCCTCTTCGTGCCGCGTCACCACCCACATCGGTCCGAAGCCGGTCAGCCGCGCGACCGGTCTGCGCTCGCGGGCGGCGCCGTACGCGGCGAACGGGTCCCGCTGCACAGCCGGGTCGGTCAGGTCGATGTCGGGCACTTGCTGGACGGGGGGCATCGGGTCTCCATTTCAGATGTTCAAATCAGATGGTCTCATCATATGCATGGTGGCGGTATCTTGGGCAAGACTTTCCGGGTGTTCCCGGGACATTCCGAGGCGAGGAGGACGATGGCCCGGCTGACCAGGGCGGAGACCCAGGAACGCAACCGCGCGAAGGTGCTCGAAGCCGCCCGTGACGAGTTCGCCGAGCGGGGCTTCCGTGACGCCAAGATCGACGTCATCGCCGAGCGCGCGGAGCTGACGCGGGGTGCCGTCTACTCGAATTTCCCCGGCAAACGGGCGTTGTACTTCGCGGTGCTGGCCGCGGCGGCGGAGCGGGAATCGGCCGAACCGCGGAGCCAGGAGCCTGGGCTCAGCGCCGCCGAAGCGCTCGGCGCCCTGGCCGGCGCGTGGGTCGCCCGGTTGCCGCTGGCCACCGACCCGGGGGCGAGGTTGGGCGCCGACCTGATGCCGGAAATCCTGGCCGACGAGCTGACCCGCCGTCCGTACGCGCAGCTGATGCGCTTCGAAGCGATCGTGCTCGGGCTGGCGCTGGAACGGCTGGCATCCCGGGACGGGCGGCTCGTGCGCGTCGCGGAGGCGGCGCTGACCACGCTGCACGGAGCGAGCCGGCTCGCGGCCGTCGCGCCGGGCTTCGGCGAGCCGTTCAACGTCGTGCGGGTGTGCGAGTCCTTGCCGGGCCTGGGTTTGCCGGACGAATGGCCGTCGGAGCCGCCGATCGTGGCGCAGGCCCGCTCGGTGGACGAGCAATGGACGCCGCTGTCGGCCGTCGACTCACTGCGGAATTCGGCTGCGGCATTGGACGGCGACGGCGTGGTGGCGGTGCTGGGTTTGCACCGGCTTTCCGCGGCGGAGGAAGCGATCCGCGCGGCTCCGGCTGGGGATGCGGTCACGATCGCTGTCGTGACGGGCGAGCCCGCGGAGCTGTCGCCGTTGACGCAGCTGGCCTTTGCGGAGCTGCGTGGTCATCTGAAGCAGGCGTTCCCGGCCTCGACGTGGCCACGGGCCCAGGTTGTCCGAGACGACGCCGGGGTGCTCGCGGCGGCGGCCGGCGTGACGGCGGTGAGCGACGCGACCGAGACGGCCGTGCGCGTCCGGGGCGGGCGGATTGTGTTGCGGGCAGAGGGTTTCGGCGCCTGTCACGCCGTGGCGACCGGCGCGGTCCGCCCTGGCTGACCCCGGTAACGAGACCGGGCTGCCGGTCCACAAGGGACCGACGGTCCGGCCTGTCTGAGCCCGCAAGCGAGACCGGGGCACAGGGGAGCGACGGACCAGCCGGGCTGAGCCCGGGAACGCCTGCCATCGCGGCGCCGTTCTTGCCGCACGGCGTGATGGTCGCCGGGCCTGCCGTGCGCGTCCGGGGCGGGCGGATTGTGTTGCGGGCAGAGGGTTTCGGCGCCTGTCACGCCGTGGCGACCGGCGCGGTCCGGCCTGGCTGACCCCGGTAACGAGACCGGGCCGCCGGTCCACAAAGGACCGACGGCCCGGCCGTCAAACGGAACTACAACCTCAGCCGATCTGGTAGCTGTACGGCAGGGTCGCAAGAACCTCGCCGGTGCCTTCCTGCGGCAGGCCGGTCACGCCGGTCGGCAGGGTGGGCACGGTCACCAGGTTCAGGTGGCCCGTCACCGCGGCGCCGTGCTTGCCCGACGGCGTGATGGTCACCGAAACGGTGACCGTCTGGCCCGGCTTCACGATCGTCGGGGTGCCGCCCGTGCCGTTGGGGTTCACGGACTGGTCGTACGGGTCACCGGTGGACGACGTCACGGCCGCGTCGAAGCCCGCGGTCTGGATCGACGCCGTGTACGAGGAGTGCCCGGCCGGCGCGCCCGACGGGCCGAACGGCCCGATCTCCTGGACGTCGGCGAACCAGACGCCCTTCGTGACGTAGCCCTGCTTCTCGCCGATCGTCGCGACGGAGACCGTGCTGCCCGCCTGCGCGGACTTCAGGTCGCCGAGCACGTCGATGCCCGCGGCCGAGCCCTGGATCTCCACCTGGGCCGGCACCGTCGACGAGGTGGCGACGGTGAACTTGCTGGTGTCCGGCGGAATCGAGTACACCGGGGCGTTGACGTTCAGCTCCGGCAGGTCCACCTCGGTCGAGCCGCCGATCGGCTGCGGCTGCAGCGTCTGACGGCTGTTGGTGCGGGCGTCGACGCCGATGGCGACCGGCTCGATCCCGTTGTTGCGCACCGTCACCGGGACGGTCACGGCCTGGCCCGCGGCCAGCTTCTTCGACGCCGAGTTCGGCAGCGCCGGGGCGCTGACCGACACCTGGTCGAAGCCCACCGTGCCGGTGAACGGCTGGTTGATCTGCTTGCCGGTCACCGGGTTCTGCACCACGACCACGAAGTGCCAGCGGCCCGGCAGCGGGTTCGCGTCGGTCAGCTGGAGCCCGGTGCCCTGCGACAGCTTGTTCGGCGCGCTGAGGAACGCGTTGCTGTTCACGTCCGCCAGCTCGCCGTTCGGGTCGACCAGCACGCCGTCGACGAGCGTGCCCGGGTCCTGCAGCTTCAGCGCGACGTCCAGGTCCTTCTTGCCCTTGGGCACGTCGAACTCGTAGCTGAAGGTCTGCGCCGGCGAAACCGCCCGCGCGTTGCCGCCGGTGATCGTGCCGCCGAAGCCGCCCGAGCCGTTTTTGGTCGGGATCAGCGAGCGCAGCACCGCGGACAGCGTGGTCTGGTGGCCGTCGGAGCTGCCGAAGGTCACCGAGTAGTCCGCGTCGCCGCCCGTGGCCGGGGTGGTCAGCGAGACCTTGACCGGCTTGGTCTGGCCCGGGTTCAGGCTCAGCACCTGCGGCGAGACCTGGCCGTACGGGACGGCCCGCTGCGTGTCGTTGCTCAGCTGGATGTCACCGGTGTAGCCGGTCGGGCCGGACGCGGAGTAGAGCACCGCGGTCCAGGTGCCGGCGACCGGGCGGGTGACGTCCACGTTCGCGTAGTTCGCCGTGGCCGCGCCACCCTGCGGACGGCTGTTGGCCACGAAGGTGCCGTCCGGCGCGATCAGCGTCAGCCGCACCACGGGGGTGACGGACTGGCCGTTGACCGTCTTCGGGCTGCCCTGCCACGCCATCCGCGAAAGCAGGCGCTGAGCCCCCGCGGGCACGCTGAAGGTGATCTTCTTGTACGCCCAGTCCTTGCCGTTGTAGTAAGGGAAAGTCGGCAGCTTGGCCGAGTCGAACGCGGTGGTCTGCGTCTGCGAGGACTGCGGCGCGAAGGTGCGGGTGCCGGCGCTCACCGTCAGCGGCTTGCTGCCGACGTTGGTCACCTTCACCGTGGCGTCCTGCGTGCTGCCCGGCGCGCCTTCCAGGGTGAGCTGGTCGGTGGAGAGGGCGATGTTCGACGCGGCGCCCGCCGGGGCACCGGTGGTGCCGGGCGAGGTCAGCGCCGCTTCGACGGCCGCGCGGGCGTCGAGCAGGCCGGAGCCCTGCTCGTCGGCGGGCAGGCCGAGGTCGTGCGCCGTGCCGGTGATGAACTGCTTCACCTGCGCGGGCGTCGGCGAAGCGCCGTGGTGCGTGCCGCGGTAGCCCTGGATGACCAGCGCGGCGACGCCGGCCGTCAGCGGGGCGGATTCACTGGTGCCGCCGAAGGATTCGAGGTCCGTCGGCTGCGGCACGGTCTTGAAGTTCCGGCACTCGGCGTACGCGGGCGCGCAGTCGGCCCAGTTGCCCTCACCGGGCGCGACCAGGTCGATCGTGCGGCCGTTCTGCGTGATGCCCGAGGACGACAGCGCGGAGATGTTGTCGCTGACCCACTTGCCGTTGGAGAACGGGAAAGCGGCGTAGGTGGTCTGCGCGTACAGCCGGTTGTCGGTGGTCGCGCCGGCCGAGATCACCAGCGGGTCGGTGGCCGGGCTGCCGATCGTCGAGGTGATGCCCGCGTCGCCGCTGGAGGCGGTGACGGTGACGCCCGCGGCGACGGCCTGGTCGTTGAACACCTGGAACAGGTTGCGGGAGCTGGCATCCGGGTACTGGTTCAGGCCCAGCGACTCGTTGATCACGTCGACGTGGTCGACGGTCACCGCGTAGTCGATCGCCTGCAGCACCGCGGAGTTCGTGGCGGTGGAGCCGAAGACGTTCAGGCCCACCAGGCTCGCGCCGGGGGAGACGCCCTTGACCACGATGTTGCAGCCCGCGGGCAGCGGGTGGTTCTCGTTCACGAACTTCGACAGGTCGTGCACGACCGTGCCCTGCGCGGCGATCGACGAGGCGTCGCCGAAAGCCTCCGCGCCGGAGTCGGTGGTGGCCGGGCCGTCACCGGAGAAGTCCTGGTAGTCGGAGAACACGTGGGAGCCGTCGGGGCGGATGAAGTCCGCGTAGTTCGGGTCCATGTTGTCCGCGAGGAAGGCGACCTTCACGCCCGAGCCGTTCGCCAGGTCCGAGGCGCTCTTCGAGCCGTCGGTGCTGTAGGCGTGGATCGAGGTCAGCGCCTCGGGCTCCAGCAGCGGCTTGGCCGGGTCGGCCGGGCAGATCGTGCCGGGCGCCTGGGGGTTCGCCTTGTCCTGCGCCTTCGGGGCCTTGCTGTCCGCGCCGGGCGCGGGCGTCGCGTCGGGCAGCGTCACCTTGCTGTCCGGCAGCACCTGGGCGACGGCCGGGTCCTGCGCCAGCTGCGCGGCCTGGGCCGAGGTCACGGTGGCGGAGAACGCGTTGCCCAGCGCGAAGTGCTTCACCTTGGCCGGGGCCGCGCCGGTGAGCTTGGCGAGCACCGACTCCTGCTGCTGGGTGGCCTCGGTGCGCCGGGTGCCCGAAGCCGCCTTGGTGGGCGGCGCGTCGGGGAGCTGGTTGTTGAGGACCACGATCACCGACTGCGGTGCGGCCTCGGCCGCGGTGGGGCTCGGCGCGGCGACGGCGGCCTGGCCAGTGCCCAGCTGAGTCAAGCTGGCCAAGGCCAAACCGCCCGTCGCGGCTATGACGAGGGCGCGAACGGATCGCGAGGAACGCCGCATGTGCAGCTCCCACTTCCTACTCGGAGGGTTTGAAAGTTACTGGCCCCGACGAAATCGGGCGCGGTTGTGCCCGCCTGATTTCCCTGTGGGAGAACTATTTCGGACCCCTCGTCGATCCACAAGCGACAATAGTGGTGAAGAATTCCGACAAAATGACCGAATTCCGCCCCGGATCGCCCCGCGAGTCCCTTTTGGTTTTTATGCGCTGTTTTCGAGAATTATATTCAGGTCACGGGAAGGTGACTGCGGGAGTTCCGCGCGATCACGAGGGTGCCCGCGAGCGCCACGACGACGAGACAGCCGAGCAATACTGGGTAACCGGCCACCCCGCTGAGCGCCGCGAGTAACGAAGGCAGCAGAAAACCGATATATGCCAGCGCGTAGTAAATACCGGTCAGCTCGGCGATCTCGTCCGGCCGTGCCAGGCGTTGCAGTTCAAGCAGCCCGGACACGACCGCGATGCCGTACGCCGTGCCGAGCACCAGCGCGGTGGCGAGCGCCAGCCACGGCGAGCGCACGGCGGCCGCGACCGCGCTGAGCGCGAGCCCGGCGCACAGCACGGTCATGCCGGTGAGCACCGCGCGGGCGCTGGTGGCGCGGTCCACGCGTTTCGCGATCGGCTGGATGCCGACACCCGCGCCGACCGCGCACACCGTCAGCAGCGTCGAGTAGGCGAGGGACCACGAGCCCAGCTGATCGTCGACCAGCTGCGGCATGATCGCGTACGCCACGCCGCACGAGCCGAAGATCCACGGCGCCATCGGCAGGATCACCCGGCGGAAGCGGGGATGCCGGGTGGTGACCGGCCGGACGCGGGCGGTTGCTTGGCCCAGCGTTTCCCGGCCGCGCAAGGCGAATCCCAGCGCCACCACGGCGAGTCCGATGTGGACGGCGAACGGCAGCACCATCGGCCACGGCGCCCATTGCGCGAGCACTCCGGCCGCGCCGGGCCCGATGCCGAGGCCGAGCGTGAGGCACAGCGCGGCGCGGCGGGTGCCGAGGTCGGGGGCGCCGCCCGGGACGGCGTCGGACAGCTCCTTGATCCAGGTCGAGCCGACGGCCATCGCCACCGCGACGGCCACCCCGGTGGCGAACCGCCCGGCGGCGATCCAGGCGACGCCGAGCGGGCCGAGCGCGATCAGCGTGCTGGCGACGAGGGAAAGCACCGTGCCGGCCAGCATCACCGGACGGCGTCCGTACCGATTGGACAGACGGCCGGACAGCAGCAGTCCGGGGACGAGCCCGATCACGTACGCGCCGAGCAGCGCGTCGACCGTGAAGGTGGAGTAGCCCGCGTCCTTGTACATCACCAGCAACGGGGTGAACTGGTTGCCGCCCCAGCCGCAGGCGAAAACCGCTGCGGCGGCGGGAAACCAGGCCGGGCGGGTGGCCGTGGTGGCGCTGTCGGCAGCCCGGGCGGCGGTGGTCGTCATCGGCGGTGGACCCCGTCCAGGTGCGCGCGCAGGGCGGGGGCGAACGCGTCGGCGTCGGCGGCCTCGATGATCGCGATCAGCGCGGTGTGCTCCTCGACCACCTCGGGCAGCCGGGCCGGGATCGGGCGCAGCGCGTGCACGTTCATCCGGCGCTGGCGGTCGGCGAGCGTGGCGTAGAAGTCGAGCAGCAGCGTGTTGCCCCCGGCGGCGACGATGGTGCGGTGGAACAGTTCGTCGGCCTCGGCGAACGCGGGCAGGTCGCCGGCGTCGGCGTGCGCGCGCTGCGTGTCGAGCACGGTGTGCAGCTGCTCCAGCGCGTCGGGGATCAGGTCGGGCCGGCGCGCGAGCCGCCGCACGGCCGCGGCCTCGACGGCCTCCCGCGCGTCGAGCACGTCTTCGGCCTCGCCCGGCGGCACGGGGACCACGACGGCGCCGCGTTTCGGGATCAGGTTCAGCAATCCCTCGACCTGGAGGCGCAGAAACGCTTCCCTCACGGGCGTCCGGCTGACGCCGAGGCGTTCCGCGATCTCGCCTTCGCTGAACAGGTGCCCGCCCGGCAGTTCGCCGGTGAGCACCAGTTCCTTGGTCAGCTGGTAGGCCCGGTCGGCGGCGGCGGTCTTCGCGGGGGTCATGATCAGGGACGCTAACATGCATCTCAGCTTGTATCTATGATGGGAGACCGGGTTCACTGACACAGGAAGTCAGCGGACCCGGCTTAGCGTCGCCGTCATGACCGATATCAACGCCATCGTGAACGATTTCGCCGCCGTCTGGAACGAGCCGGACGCCGAACTGCGCCGCGCCGCCGTCGTCCGCCTCTGGGACGAGGACGCGATCGAGTACACCACCGAGGACACCTACCGTGGCCACGACGAACTGGAGAAGCGGGTGGCTGCCGCGTACGAGCAGTTCGTCTCGCCGGGCGAGAGCATCTTTGTCGCCGGCGACGACGTCCGCAGCCACCATGGTGCGCTGATCTTCACCACTCATCTGGTGCCGGTCGGCGGCGGGAGTCCCCAGTGGAGCGGAACGATTGTCCTGCTGCTGACCTCCGCCGGCCGGATCGAGCGGGACTACCAGTTCCCGCCTGCGTGACCCTGTTGCTCCGGTGACGCCGCCCCCTCGGCAGGAGGAACTGCCGAGGGGGCGGAGAGCGTGCCCACGGCTTGTGCAATGTGACATACTACTGCCGTGACAGTGCGAGAACACCCGGACGTGCTGGTCGTCGGGGCCGGGGTGGTCGGGGCCGCGTGCGCGTACTACTGCGCGGCGGCGGGGCTGCGGGTCGCCGTGCTGGAGCGCGGGGGCGTCGCCGGCGGGACCACCAGCGGCGGCGAGGGCAACATCCTGGTGTCCGACAAATCGCCGAGCCCGGAGCTGGACCTGGCGCTGCTGTCGGTGCGGCTCTGGGGTGAGCTGGGCGAGCGGTTCGGGCCCGGCGCGTTCGAGCTGGAGCACAAGGGCGGGGTCGTCGTCGCGCAATCACCGGAAGCTGCTCGCGGGCTGGCCACGCTGACGGCGGAGCAGCGCGGGTTGGGCGTCGAGGCGGTTGATGTTTCCGCGGCGGAACTGGCCGAACTCGAGCCGAATCTGACGCCCGAGGTGAGCGCGGGTGCTTTTTATCCGCAGGACATGCAGGTGCAGCCGATGCTGGCTGCGGCTGAGTTGTTGCGTGCGGCGCGGGCACTTGGCGCCACATTGCACACCGGCACCGAGGTGCTCGCGTTCCGGAAACGGGACGGGGTGGTCACCAACCGCGGTGAGTTCTCGGCGCGGTGGGTCGTCAATGCGGCCGGGACCTGGGGCGGCCCGGTTTCCGAACTGGCCGGGGCGCCGATCCCGGTGCTGCCGCGGCGCGGGTTCGTGCTGGTCACCGAGCCGTTGCCGCGGGTGATCCGGCACAAGGTCTACACCGCGGACTACGTCGCGAACGTGGTGAGCGGCGACGCCGGGCTCGAGACGTCCGTGGTGGTCGAGGGCACGCGCGCCGGCACGGTGCTGATCGGCGCCAGCCGCGAGCGCGTCGGCTTCGACCGGGAGTTCTCGCTGCCGATCGTGCGCAAGCTGGCCGCGCAGGCGCTGGGCGTGTTCCCGTTCCTGGCCGACGTCGCCTTGCTGCGCAGTTACCTCGGCTTCCGGCCGTACTGCTCGGACCACCTCCCGGTGATCGGCGCCGACCCGCGCCGGCCCGGGCTGGTGCACGCCTGCGGGCACGAGGGCGCGGGCATCGGCCTGGCCGCGGCGACCGGCCACCTCATCGCCCAGCAGCTGACCGGAGCGACGCCGGACCTGGACTTGACGCCGTTCCGCGCTGATCGTTTCACCGAGGAGGTGGCGTGAGCACACAATCGCGAACGCCGCTCGCGCCACCGACCCGGGTGCGGGTGTCCCGCAGAGCACAGGAGGTGGCGTGAGCTTTACCTTCGACGGCAAGGAAATCGCGGCCGAACCAGGGCAGAGCGTCGGCGCTGCCCTGATCGCCGCGGGCTACCGCTCGTGGCGGACGACGCGGCACGGCGCCGCGCCGCGCGGGGTGTTCTGCGGCATCGGCGTGTGCTTCGACTGCCTGGTGGTCGTCAACGGCCGGCCGAACGAGCGCGCTTGCCTCACCGAGGCCCGCCCCGGCGACGACGTGCGGTCCCAGGAAGGAGCGGGTCGCGGTGACCTCACCTGTTGAGTCTGCTTACGACCTGGCAGTGCTGGGCGCGGGCCCGGCCGGTCTGGCGGCCGCTGTCACCGCCGCGCGGGCCGGTGCCCGGGTCGCGCTGGTCGACGCGGGGGATCGCGTCGGCGGTCAGTACTGGCGTCACCGCGAAGGCGACGACGGTGCGGGCCACCACCACTGGCAGACCCTGGTTCGCCTGCGGGATTCCTTGCCCCAGCTGGACTTCCTGGCCCGGCACGCGGTCTGGCACGTCGAGCGGTCCGGCGGCGGCTTCACCCTCCACACCAACCGCGGCGAGGTCCACGCCCGCACCTTCGTCATCGCGACCGGTGCGTACGACCGCCAGCTGCCGTTCCCCGGCTGGACCCTGCCGGGCGTCTTCACGGCCGGTGGCGCGCAGGCGTTGCTCAAAGGCCACGGTGTACGGGCCGGGAGGCGGGTCGTGGTGGCCGGGACCGGGCCGTTCCTGCTGCCGGTCGCCGCGGGGCTGGCGCGGGCCGGGGCGGAGGTGGCGGGGGTGTTCGAGGCCGGGTCCCCGGCTGGGTTCGCCCGATCGCCGCTGGCTGTGCTCGGCAGTCTCGGCAAGCTCGCCGAGGGCGTCGGGTACCTGAAAACCTTGGCGCGGAAAAGGATTCCGTACCGGACGCGTACGGCGGTCGTAGCCGCGCATGGTGACGAAGAAGTCCGTTCGGTGACCGTCGCAGCGCTCGATCGAGACTGGCGGATCGTGGCGGGCAGCGAGCGCGAGATCGCGTGTGACACCGTCGCGGTGGGGTACGGCTTCACGCCGCAGCTGGAGATTCCCCTGCAACTCGGCTGCGAAACCCGGCTCGGCGCCGACGGCAGCCTGATCGCGGTGGCCGACCACCAGCAGCGCGCCACCGTTCCCGGCGTGTACCTGGCCGGGGAGGTGTGCGGCGTCGGCGGGGCCGAGCTGTCCCTTGTGGAGGGTGAGCTGGCCGGCTTGCACGCCGCGCTCACCACGGCCGGCGCCGAGCCGGACCGGACCGTGCTCACGCGGTTGCTGAACCGCCGCGCGTCGGCCCGCGCCTTCGCCGGGGCGATGCACGCGGCGCACCCGGTCCGTCCCGGCTGGCTGAGCTGGCTCGACGCACCGACGCTGCTCTGCCGGTGCGAGGAGGTGAGCGTCGGGACCGTCCGCGACACCATCGCGGACCTCGGCGCGACGGACGCCCGCACCGTCAAACTGCTGGCACGCCCGGGAATGGGCCTGTGCCAGGGCCGGGTCTGCGGTTACGCCACCGCCTGCCTCACCGCCGCCGAGCAGGGGCGCGAGCCCACGGCGGCCGACCTCGCCGGACTGGCCGCGCGGCCGATCGCGCAACCGGTGCGGCTCGGGGATCTGGCAGATGGCTGACCTGGCACTGCGGCCGGTGGGTCTGCGATTACCGGAGGTAGCGGGTGACGCTTGCCCCACGCTGAGCGCAGCAAAAGCGTCATCCGCGGCAACCACCACGCTGCTCGCCGGGCTGGCCACACGGCCCATCGCGCAACCGGTGCGGCTCGGGGACCTCGCGGATGGCTGACCTGGCACTGTCCGAAGAGGACGAAGCGATGCTCGACGGCGCGAACGGTCCCGCGGCGCAGCTGTGCCTGCGGATGGTCGTCGCGCTCGCGCGGGTGCGCGGCGCGCCCCGGCTGCTGAGTGTCGCGTCGGCGCACGTCGACGGGTGCCTTTACCACGGGCAGGCCGGGCTGGACTTCGTCGAACGGCTCGCAGAGCTGGGCGGCCGGGTCGCGGTGCCGACCACGCTCAACGTCGGCTCGCTCGACCTCCGTCATCCCGACCTGGTCCACGCCGACGCCGAGACGACCGCGAACGCGCGCCGCCTGATGGCCGGCTACACCGCGCTGGGCTGCACCCCGACCTGGACCTGCGCGCCGTACCAGCTCACGCACCGGCCGTCGTTCGGCACGCATGTGGCCTGGGCGGAGTCCAACGCGATCGTGTTCGCCAACTCCGTGCTCGGCGCCCGCACCGACCGGTACGGCGACTTCCTCGACATCGGCGCGGCCATCACCGGCCGCGCGCCGGACGCCGGGCTGCACCAGGACGTCAACCGGCGCGCCACGGTCCGGCTCGACTGCGCCGGCCTGTCACGTCGGCTGCTCGTCGAGGATGCCGCGTGGGGAGTGCTCGGCCACCTCGCCGGACGCGTCGCGGGCAGTGGCGTGCCGGTGCTCACCGGGGTGCCGGACGGCGTGACCGAGGACCAGCTGAAGGCGTTCGGCGCCGCGACCGCTTCCAGCGGGGGAGTGGGCCTGTTCCACGTCGTCGGCGTGACCCCGGAAGCGCCGTCACTTTCCGCGGTGGCCCCAGCGGGCATCCCGGTCCGCGAGGTCGCCGCCGCGGACCTGCGTGCGATCCGCGACGAGCTGACCACCGCCAGCGGCGCCGGGATCGACGCGCTTTGCCTTGGCACGCCCCACTTTTCGGTCACCGAGTTCGCACGGCTGGCCGCCCTGCTCGGCGACGGCCCGCCGTTCCACCCCGGCGTGCGAGCGTGGGTGACGACCAGCCGCGCGGTCCTCGCGGAGGCCGAACGGCTCGGTTACGCGGAAACCACGCGCGCGGCCGGCGCCCGGATCGTGGTGGACACCTGCAGTTACCTCACCCCCGTCCTCGACGAGGAAGTCCGCACCGCGATGACGAACTCCGGCAAGTGGGCCTGGTACGCACCCGGCAACATCGGCGTGGCCGTCACGCTCGGCTCGATGGCCGAATGCGTCGCCTCGGCCCGCGCCGGCCACCTCATCCGGGACGAGGAACTGTGGGCGAGCTGACCGGCCGGACCGTTTTCCCCGGTGAGGCAACAGGCATTCCGCTGGTTCTCGACGCGCCGCTGTCTTTCTGGGGCGGCACCGACCTGACCGGGCGCATCGTCGACGAGCATCACCCACAGCGGGGCGCCGTGGTCACCGGGCGGGTGCTCGTGCTGCCGAAAGCGCGCGGGTCCAGCTCGTCTTCGTCGGTGCTGGCCGAGCAGATCCGCAGCGGCACCGGCCCCGCGGCGCTGGTCCTCACCGAGCCCGACGCGATCCTGATGCTCGGCGCCTGGGTCGCCGCGGAGCTGTACGGGCATCGGCTGCCGATCGTCGTACTGTCCGCAGAGGACTACGGACGGCTGTGCGCCCGCCCCGGCCCGGTGACCGTCGAGGCCGGGCCGGAGCGAGCCACGATCACCGCTGAAGCCGCACGATTCCCGCCTGGATGACGGTCGTCACCCCGGCGGCGGGCTCGGCGAGCACGTCCAGATCCTCCAGCGGATTCCCCCGGGTCAGCACGACGTCGCCAAGGGCGCCCGGTGCCAGCACGCCCAGCGAACCCTCCTGACGCAGCAGCTCCGCCGCGACCGTCGTGGCCGAGCGCAGCACCGCGCCGGGCGCCTGGACCTTGCCGCGTAACGAAAACTCCTCCGACTGCCGCGACTGCATGGCGCCCAGCAGATCGCTGCCGTACGCGATCCGGACGCCCGCCTCGTCGGCGAGCCGCAGGGCCTGGAACCCGTTCTCGCTGACCTGCAGGACCTTCGCGTACTGCTCCTCGGTGAACCCAAGTGCGCGGCTCTGCTCCAGCAACGCCTGGTAGGTCACCAGCGTCGGCACGTAATAAGCGTTGTGCCGCAAGAACAATTCGATCGACGTCGCGTCCAGCAGGTTGCCGTGCTCGATGGTGCGGACGCCGAGCTCCAGGCCGCGGTTGACGGCCTCGGTGGTGTACGCGTGGCCGGCCGTGTAGAGCTTCGCGGCGGCGGCCTCCTCGACGATCGCGCGCACTTCCTCGTCGGAGAACTGCAGTGAGTCGACGCGGTCGGTGTGGCTGGCGCAGCCGCCGGAGAGCATGAGCTTGAGGTGGTGCGCGCCGCGGCGGATCTCGTCGCGGGCGGCGCGGCGGACCTCGTCGACGCCGTCGCACACGCGGCCCAGCCCGGGCACCGCGTAATGCTGGTCGTGGACGTCGCGGCCCGCGGGGCGCAGGTCGCCGTGACCGCCGGTCTGCGAAAGCGCCTTGCCACCGAAGAAGATCCGCGGCCCGGCGAACAGGCCCTGCTCAACGGCGGCGGCCAGCCCGAAGTCCGCGCCGCCGACGTCGCGCACGCTCGTGAAGCCGCGCGCGAGCATGTCCTCGAGCAGGTGCGACGCCTGAGCCGTCACGTACGCGGGGGACCGGTCGGCGACCGAGCCGAGGTCCGCGCTCACCGCGGTCACGTGCACGTGGCAGTCGATCAGGCCCGGCACGGCGAACAGCCCGGTCGCGTCGAGCTCGTCCGCGCCGGCCGGGCCGCCGGGGTCGGCCGACACCGAGGTGATCCGCCCGGCGGTGATCCGGATGGCCTGGTCGGCCGACGCCGTTTCGCTTATCGGGTCGACGACGGTCGCGTGCCGGAGCACGAGGTCGGCAGTCATGCGTTACCTCCAGGGGTGCGGGACTTGATCGTCTCCTGCCCGATGGTCTCCAGCGAGCGGCCGGTGGTGCGCTGGCCGAACACCGCCACCACCACCGCCCCGAGCACCAGCAGGATCAGCAGCATGGTGAACACCCCGCCGAAACCGACGTTGCTGTACGAGAAGCCGATCACGATGGGCGCGGTGATGCCGCCGATCCGGCCGACGGCCGAGGCGACGCCGAGCCCGGTGGTCCGGATCATCGTCGGGTAGATCTCCGAGGTGTAGGAGTATTCGAGCGCCGCGTTGCCGTTCATGAAGAACGACAGCACGATGCCCCAGACCAGGATCTGCGTGCTGGTGCCGGAAAAAGCCAGGCCCAGCGCCCCGACCGCGCCGCCGGCCAGGTAGATCACGATCGTCCACTTGCGCTCGATCCGCTCGCTGACGAACGCCGCCGAGTAGTAGCCGGGGATCTGGGCCAGGTAGATGAGGATGGAGAACAGGAAGCTCTTCGAAATGTCGAAGCCCTGCTTCACCAGTAGCGACGGGATCCAGGTGAAGAAGCCGTAGTAGGTGAAGATCGCGACGAACCAGTAGACCCACGAGGTGATCGTGGTCTTGCGCAGCCCGCTCGACAGCAGGGCCTTGAGGTTGTCCACCACGCGCCCGGACGAGACGTGTACCTCCTCGACCTGGGCGGACGGCTGCGGCGCCGGCAGCGGCCCGACGCGGGCGCTGACCTGTCGTTCGATGTCGGCCACCACGCGCTCGGCCTCGTCGACCCGGCCGTGGACGTGCAGGAACCGCGGCGACTCCGGCAGCGATCGGCGCCACCACAGCAACATCACGATCGGCACGGCGGTGAGCACCTGCACCCAGCGCCAGCCGTGCGGCACGTCGCTCACCACGAAGTAGCCGAGCAGGCTCGCGAAGACGTATCCGAAGGCGAAGAACCCGGCCAGGGAGCCGATGTAGCGCCCGCGCACGCGTGAGGGCACGAACTCCGAGAGGTACGGCGCGATGATCGCGCTCTCCGCGCCGGTCCCCATGCCCGCCACGACACGGGCGATGAACAGCACTGCGAAGTTCGGCGCGGCCGCCGCGACCAGGCTGGCGGCGGCGTAGATGACCAGCGCGCTGACCATCACCGCGCGCCGGCCGATCTTGTCGCCCAGGATGCCGGCGCCGAGCGCGCCGAACAGGAACCCGATCAGCAGGCTGCTGCCCAGGATCCCGGTGGCCCCGCTGGACAGGCCCCACTCCTTGGTGACCGAGGGGAGGATGAACGCGACGATGGCGCCGTCCATCGCGTCGAAGGTGTAGCCGAGGCCGCCGGCGAACAGCAGCTTGTAGTGGAATCGGGAAACGGGCAGGCGTTCGAGCCGGGCCGCCATCAGGTGCGAGGTCAGCTTCGGGGTCGCGCCGGTCGTCTCGGTCATGGTGCCTCCATCGGCGTGAACGAGGTCAGGCCACTGTACAATGTCACATGGCACATGACACGATGAACTTTGCTCATCAAGGCCTGGTTCGTCAACGCTGGGTAACATCGAAAACCTGGAGGTCTCATGACGGGGCGCGAAAAGCCGTGGCACGGGGTGCTGGTCGCGACGGCCCTTCCGCTGCGCGGCCCGGAGTCGGGCGCGCTGACCGCGGACTTCGACGCCTACGCCGAGCACATCGCGTGGCTGGCGGCGAACGGCTGTGACGGCGTGACGCCGAACGGCTCGCTGGGGGAGTACCAGACCCTGAGCGTCGAGGAGCGGACGCAGGTCGTGCGCACCGCGGTCGACGCCGCGCCCGAGGGGTTCACCGTGATGCCGGGGGTCGCCGCGTACGGCGCGGCCGAGGCGCGGCGCTGGGCCGAAAACGCGGCCGAGCTGGGCTGCCCCGCGGTGATGCTGCTGCCGCCCAACTCCTACCGCGCCGACGAGCGCGCGGTGCTCGCGCACTACCGCGAGGTGGCCAAGGCCGGGCTGCCGATCGTGGCCTACAACAACCCGTTCGACACCAAGGTCGACCTGGTCCCCGAGCTGCTGGCCGAGCTGTACGCCGAGGGCCTGATCCAGGGGGTCAAGGAGTTCTCCGGCGACGTGCGCCGCCCGTACCGGATCGCCGAGCTGGCGCCGGGCCTGGACGTGCTGTGCGGTGCCGACGACGTGCTGCTGGAGCTGGCCGTGGCCGGTGCGCCCGGCTGGGTCGCGGGTTACCCCAACGCGTTCCCGAAGGCCACCACCGAGCTGTGGGCCGCGGCCTCGGCCGGCGACCTGGCGAAGGCGGTGCCGCTGTACCGGCTGCTGCACCCGTTGCTGCGCTGGGATTCGCGGACCGAGTTCGTCCAGGCGATCAAGCTGAGCATGGACATCGCCGGGCGGTACGGCGGCCCGTGCCGACAGCCGCGCGTGCCGCTGACACCCGAGCAGGAGAAGGCCGTCCGCCAGGCGACCGAACGGGCACTCGAGGAAGGGCTTTCCTAGACCATGCGCGCGAAGCGGCTGTTCCACGCCGTCGACTCCCACACCGAGGGCATGCCGACGCGGGTGATCACCGGCGGCGTCGGCGTCGTGCCGGGGGCCACGATGTCCGAGCGGCGCCAGTACTTCGTCGAGCACCTCGACCACATCCGGCAGCTGCTGATGTACGAGCCGCGCGGCCATTCGGCCATGAGCGGCGCCATCCTGCAGCCGCCGACCCGGCCGGACGCCGATTGGGGCGTGCTGTTCATCGAGGTCTCCGGCTGCCTGCCGATGTGCGGGCACGGCACCATCGGCGTGGCCACGGTGCTGGTCGAGACCGGCATGGTGGAGGTGACCGAGCCGGTCACCACGATCCGGCTGGACACCCCGGCCGGGCTGGTGGTCGCCGAGGTCGAGGTCGCCGACGGGGCCGCGCGGGCGGTGACGATCCGGAACGTGCCGTCGTTCTCCGTCGGGCTGGACCGCGAGGTGGACGTGCCGGGGCTCGGCCGGGTGCGGTACGACCTGGCCTTCGGCGGCAACTTCTACGCCATCGTCCAGCTGGCCGAGCTGGGCATCCCGTTCGAGCGGCAGGAAAAGCAGCGGCTGCTCGACGCCGGACTGTCCATCATGGACGCTGTCACCGAGCAGGACCGGCCGGCCCACCCGGTGAACGCGGAGATCTCCGGCTGCCACCACGTTTACCTCGCCGCGCCGGGCTCGACGGCCCGGCACTCGCGGCACGCGATGGCCATCCACCCCGGCTGGTTCGACCGTTCGCCGTGCGGCACCGGAACCAGCGCGCGGATGGCGCAGCTGCACGCGCGTGGCGAGCTGCCGCTGGACACCGAGTTCCGCAACGAGTCGTTCATCGGCACGCACTTCCTCGGCCGGCTCGTCGAAGAGACCACGGTCGGCGGCATCCCCGCGGTGGTCCCGAAGATCACCGGCCGGGCCTGGCTGACCGGCACGGCGCAGTACTTTCTCGACCCGGACGACCCGTTCCCGGCGGGATTCCAGCTGTGATCGGCTCCGTGGCCGGGGCGCCGCCGATGCGGGACGCGATCGACGCCCTGCGCGCCGCCCTGCTCGACGGGCTCGACCCAGAGCAGGACCCGCCGCGGTCGGTGGCCGAGGGGCCGCACGGGCAGCTGCTGCTGATGCCCGCGTTCTGGGGCCGGTACGCCGGCGTCAAGGTCGCCTCCGTCGCACCCGGCAACCCGGCGCTGGGCCTGCCGCGGATCCAGGGCGGCTACCTGTTGCTGGACGGGCCGACGCTCAGCCCGCTCGTGCTGCTGGACGCGGTCGCGCTGACCTCGGTCCGCACCGCGGCGGTGTCGGCGGTCGCGGCGGACGCGCTGGCGGAGCCGGACGCCGCGCGGCTCGTCGTGTTCGGCACCGGGCCGCAGGCGCACAGCCACGTCGAGGCCCTGCGCGCGGTCCGGCCGGTGCGGGAGCTGATCGTGGTCGCCCGCGACCCCGGCCGTACCGCGGAGTTCGTGGCGGGCTACCCGGAGCTGGCCGCCCGGGCGGGCACGGCCGCGGACGTCGCGGGGGCCGACCTCGTCGCCTGCTGCACCACCGCCCGCACCCCGCTCTTCGACGGCTCGCTGCTGTCGGACCACACGACTGTGGTTGCGGTCGGCTCGCACGAGCCCGACGCGCGGGAGGTCGACGACGTGACGGTGCGGCGCTCCACTGTGGTCGTGGAAGCGCGGGCGGCCGCACTGCGCGAGGCCGGCGACGTCGTGCTGGCCGTGCAATCGGGTGCGATCGGACCAGATGCGCTGCACACGCTGTCGGACCTCGTGCGGGGGAAGGCCGACGTGCCCGCGGGGCGGCCCCGGCTGTTCAAGAGTGTCGGCATGGCGTGGGAGGATCTGGTGGTCGCCGCGACGCGGCACGAAACCGCCAGGGGAGACCGACGATGACGATGGACGGCCACCAGTCGCTCGCGCTGCCCTCGTTCGGCGTCCAGCGGAACCTGCGCGAGAAGATCACGCAGACCCTGCGCGCGGCGGTGATCTCCGGCGAGCTGCGCGCCGGCGAGGTGCATTCCGCGCCGAGCCTGGCCGCGCAATTCGGCGTCTCGGCCACCCCGGTCCGCGAGGCGATGCTCGATCTGGTCAAGGAAGGCCTGATCGACACGGTGCGCAACAAGGGGTTCCGGGTCACCGAACCGTCCGAAAAGGACCTCGACGACCTGTCCGAGCTCCGCGCGCTGATCGAGGTGCCCACGGTCCGCCGCCTCGCCGAGACCGGCGTCGACCCGGCGGTGATCGCCGAGCTGCGCCCGCTGGCGCTGGGCATCGAGCGCGCGGCCGCCGAGCACGACCTCATCGCGCACGTGGCCACGGACATGCAGTTCCACCTCCGGCTGCTGGAGCAGGCGGGCAACCCGCACCTGGTCGAGACGGTGCGCGCGCTGCGCGCCCGGTCCCGCATCTACGGCCTGCGCAGCCTCGCCGAGCGCGACGAGCTGATCCCCTCCTCGGCCGAGCACGCCGAGCTGCTGGACCTCATCGAGGCCCGCGACGCCGACGGCGCCGAGGCACTGATGAACCGCCACATCCGGCACGTGCGCGGCATCTGGGCCCGCTGAGCGCTCCGGTGTGGGTTGGGTGGGCCGGGTTCACCGGCCGGCGAGGGGAGCACGTGATGGGAGAGGACCGGGCGGTCACCGCGGCGGAGCTGTTCCACGAGATCGGCGCCGGCTACGAGGCGGCGTTCGGCCGTCCGCCGGTGGTCGACGCGGCGGTGCGCGAGCTGCTGGCGGTGCTGGCGGAGCACGCGCGGGTGCTCGACATCGGCAGCGGTACCGGGCGGCCGGTCGCGGCGGACCTGATCACCGCGCGGAAAGCCTGATCAGTCCGGCTACCCCGCGAAGGCCCCCGCACCACTTTGGACGGTGCGGGGGCCTTCGCCGCGGGACGGCTTACTGCTGCTGGTCGCCGCCGCCGTTGAAGCGCTCCTTGAGCTTGTCGGCGCCCTGGTTGATCTGGTCGCTGTGCTTGCCGCCGGTCTTCTCGTCGGCGAACTGCGCGGCCTTGTCAACGCCCTGCCCGGCCTTGTCGGGGTTGTTGCCGGCGAACTCCTGGATCTTTTCCTTCGCCTTGTCGAACATGCCGTCCATGTTCCGCTCCTTTCGTCGTACCGGAATCCTGCGTGGACTCTTTCCGGGTACCCACCGGAAGCGGGCCCGGCCCGGGGTTCGCCGGATCGGGTGAGACGGGGCGGGACACGGTGGTGAGGCCGTCGACGAGCAGATCGGTGATGCGGAAAGCCTCCTCGTGCCAGCCGGGATAGGTGCGGGCGCCGCAGATCCCGCCCAGCGCGCGCAGCACGGTCTGCCCGGTGATGTCGCCGCGGACCACCCCGGTTTCCGCCCCCCGTTCGAGTAGCAGGTCGAGTGCGTCGCTGAGCTGTTCGCGGCCGCCGGTGAACACGGGGGAGTCGGTCGCCATGATGCTCTCGAGCGCGGCCGCCATGCCCTTGCTGACCGCGGCGTGCTCGACCACCCGCCGGAGGTACGCCGCGAGCGCGGCGCGTGGTTCCAGCTCGTCGAGCAGCTGCTGCGCGCTGTCGCAGACCTCGGTGACCTCCTGCCGGTAGACCTCCTCGACGACCGCGTCGCGTGTGTCGAAGTGCCGGTAGAGAGTGCCGACCGAGACCCCGGCGCGCTTGGCGATCTCCTCGACGCGGATGTCGGCCTCGCCGGCCGCGAAAGCGTCCCGGGCGACGGTGATCAGCGCCTCCCGGTTGCGGCGGGCGTCGGCCCGCAGCGGACGTGACATAAATCCCTCCCGGCACCAAAGGTGAACCACCCTCCGTATATTTCCGGAGGCAGGTTCACTTTAGCGGAAGGCGACAGTCATGGACGAGGGACTGGCAGGCAAGCGGGTACTGGTGACCGGCGGGAGCCGCGGCCTGGGGGCGGCGACCGTCCGGCGGTTCGCGGAATCGGGGGCGACCGTGCTGGCCGCCGCCCGGAACGCGCCGGCCGAGCCGTTGCCCGCCACTTTCATCCCCGGCGACCTCGGCACCGCGGCCGGGGCCGCGGCACTGGCCCGGCGGGTGCTCGACGAGGTCGGCGGCATCGACATCCTGGTCGACAACGCGGCGGCGGCCACCGGCCCGGTCGCGACTCTGGACCGTACCGACGAGTCCTGGCTGGCCGACCTCGACGCGAACCTGCTCAGCGCGGTCCGCCTCGACCGCGAGCTGGTGCCCGGCATGGTCGAGCGCGGCACCGGGGTGGTCGTGCACGTGTCCTCGATCGCGAGCCGGCTGCCGCAGAACCAGGAGGTCTCGTACGCGGCGGCGAAGGCCGCGCTCAACGCGTACAGCCGTACCCTGGCCGCCGAAGTCGGCCCCCACGGCGTACGCGTGGTGTGCGTCCTGCCCGGATTCATCGCGACGGAGGGCGCGCTGTCGCACCTCCAGCAGTTCGCGGACCGGCAGGGGATCACCATCGAGGAGCAGACCCAGCAGGTCGTCGAGCACCTGAACCTGCCGATGGGCCGCCCGGGCGAGCCCGAAGACGCCGCCGAGCTGATTGCGTTCCTGGCCTCGGCCCGCGCGAAATGGCTGACGGGCGCCCAATTCCGCGTCGACGGGGGCATCGTTCCCACGGTGTAGGCGGGCTGGGCTCGACGGCCTCCGTGCTCTTCTGGGTATCGTCGCCCGGTCGGGTAGCCGAGCCGAGGAGGGCACGTGGCGGGACCGCTGAGCGGGCTGAAGGTCGTGGAGCTGGCCGGAATCGGGCCGGGGCCGCACGCGTGCATGGTGCTGGCGGACCTCGGCGCGGACGTCGTGCGGGTGGAGCGGCCGGCGGGCTCGCTCGACTTCAGCGGGGGCAAGCCCGACCCCTTGCTGCGCGGGCGCCGGTCCGTCGCCGCGGACCTGAAGACGGCCGAGGGGCGCGAGTTGGTGCTGCGGCTGGCGGAGAAGGCGGACGTGCTGGTGGAGGGCCTGCGCCCGGGCGTCACCGAGCGCCTTGGCGTCGGGCCGGATGACTGTTTCGCCCACAACCCGCGGCTGGTTTACGGCCGGATGACCGGCTGGGGACAGGAAGGTCCGCTCGCGAAGCGGGCCGGGCACGACATCAACTACATCGGGCTGATCGGCGTGCTGCACGCGATCGGCCGCGAAGGCGAGCGGCCGGTGCCGCCGCTGAACCTGGTCGGCGACTTCGGCGGCGGCTCGATGTTCCTGCTCGTCGGCGTGCTTTCGGCGCTGTGGGAGCGGGAGTGCACCGGTCTCGGCCAGGTCGTCGACGCCGCGATGGTCGACGGCGCCGGCGTGCTCTCGCAGATGATGTGGGCGCTGCGCGGCCTCGGCTCGTGGTCCGACGAGCGCGGCACCAACCTCCTCGACGGCGGCGCGCCCTTCTACGACACGTACGTCTGCGCGGACGGCAGGTACGTCGCGGTCGGCTCGCTGGAGCCGCAGTTCTACGCGGCGCTGCTCGCCGGCCTCGAGCTGGACCCGGCTTCGCTGCCGCCACAACTGGACCGCGCGGGCTGGCCGACCCTGCGCGCGACCTTCACAAAAGCCTTCCTGGCCCGCACCCGCGACGAGTGGACCGAGGTCTTCGGCGACGTCGACTCCTGCGTCACCCCGGTCCTCACCCCGGACGAGGCCGCCGCACACCCGCACATCGCTGCCCGCAACGGCCTGATCGAACTCGACGGCATCCTCCAGCCCGCCCCGGCCCCCCGTTTTTCCCGCACCGCACCGGATCTGCCCACCCCGCCGGCGAAACCGGGCGCGGACACGGAAGCGGTGCTGGCTGATTGGGGCGTCTGAGCCCGCTCCGGTCCAGCTAGCGCGGCGGGCTAACGTGATGCGCATGGACCTTCCCGACGGCCTCCGCGCGCTGCTGGAGCAGCCCAGCCTGTGCTTCCTCGCCACCACGATGCCCGACGGCTCGCCGCAGCTGACCCAGACCTGGGTCGACACCGATGGCGAGCACGTGCTGGTCAATACCGTTCAGGGGCACCAGAAAGTGCACAACGTCCGGCGCGATCCGCGGGTGGCGCTCAACATCGTGGACGCCGCGAACCCGTTCCGCTACTACCGCATCCGCGGCCGGGTACTGGACATCACCACCGACGGCGCCGCCGAGCACATCGAGAAGCTCGCCCACCGCTACACCGGCAAGCCCTACGCCTCGTACGGCGGCCCCGGCCAGGTCCGCCTCCTGCTGCGCATCGAAGCCGACAAGATCGGCAAGATGGGCTGAGGCCCGCGCGAAAAAACGCCTACCCGTACAGCCGCACCGGCAAAGCCTGGTGCCCGTTGGCGATGAACGACGCCACTGGCACCAACTCGTCCGGCGCCACGTCCAGCGTCAGCCGCGGGAAGCGGGAGAACAGCGCGGGCAAGGCGAGTTCCGCTTCCATCCGGGCCAGTTGCGCGGCCAGGCAATAGTGCACGCCGTGGCCGAAGGCCAGTGACGCCTTGTCCTCGCGGGTGATGTCGAAGCGGTCGGCGTCCGGGCCGTGCCGGTGCTCGTCGCGGCCGGCGATGCCCAGGGAGGCCAGGATCGCGTCGCCCTCGTGGATCGTGGTGCCCGCCAGTTCCAGGTCGGCGACCGCGAACCGCAGCGGCAGGTGGGAAACCGGGGACTGCCAGCGCAGCACCTCGTCCACGACGTCGCTCCACGGGCGTTCGCCGTCGAGCACCAGGCGGAGCTGCTCGGGATGGCCGAGCAGCGCGGCGACGGAGTGGTCGAGCAGGTTCACGGTGGTCTCGTGGCCGGCCGTGATCATCAGGATCAGCGTGTCGACCAGCTCGGTCTCGGTCAGCCGGGAGCCGTCCTCGTCGCGGGCCGAGATGAGGACCGTGGCCAGGTCGTCGCCCGGGTCGGCGCGCCGGGCGGCCACGAAATCGCCCAGCAGCGCGTACATTCCTTCGACGTTGGCGGTCGCCTCCGCCGCGGACGCCGAAGTGTCGAACATGCCCCGGACCGCCGCGCGCAGCCCCGGCCGCACCGCGTCCGGCACGCCCACCAGCTGGCAGATCACCTCGATCGGCAACGGATAGCAGTAGCGCTCGCGCAGGTCGGTCGCGGCGGGGCCGGCGGCCAGCCCGTCGAGCAGGCCCGCGGCGATCTCGGCGATCCACGGGCGCAGACCCTCGATCCGCGCCGGGGTGAACGCCCTCTGCACCAGGGAACGCAGCCGCCGGTGCTCGGTGCCGTAGGCGGTGAACATGTTCTGCACCGAAACCCAGATGTGCAACGGCCAGTCGTCGGAGATCTCGCCGGCGCGGTAGGGCGGCCAGTGCCGCCGCGCGTCCTTCGACACCCGCGGGTCGCTGAGCAGCTTCCTCAGCGCCTGCTGGTCCGTGACGGCCCAGGCGAGCACCCCGCCGGGCAGCTCGACCTGCGTGACCGGGCCGCGGGCGCGGAGGCGGGCCCCTTCGCCGTGGACGTCGCGCGCGGTCGCGTCGAGGACGAAGGGCGGGGCGGTGTGCTGCATCGGCGGCTCTCCTGACCGGCCACCGGCGTGTCCACAATGGACAGAGGGGGACGCCGGTGAGATCCGACCAGAACTGTAACGCGCGCACCGCATCGCCCCCGCGCTTGCAGGGGTGGAAGATCAAGAACGGGGAAAGGGGTTGACGGCCCCAGGGGCCTGTTCAGCCGTCGGCGCGCCGCCGGTGCAGGGAAAACCGCTCGAACACCGAAAGCTCCCCGCTCGGCTTGTTCACGTTGTAGTACGTGACGTGCATGGTGGTCGTGTCACCGCGGTGGCGACCAGGGTCGACGGTGAACGCCGCGAAGCCGTACGGGTGATCCAGGTCCCGCACCGCGCTCCACACCGCCTGCTCCCGGACGTAGGTCGGCACCCGCTTGCCGGTCGGGCCGGCCTTCGCGGAGACGGCGGTGAGGACCTTTCCGGTGCCGTCCTTGAAGAAGCTGCCGTTCGTGGTGCCCGAGACCCCGCCGCCGCCGAGGATCATGTGCACGGTGCCGTGCGTGGCGTCGATGTTGTCGGTGGCCGTCGAGACCGGGTTCGGCGTGAGCGTCTCGCTGCCGGAAACCACGCCGCGCACGGCGAGGGACCGCTCGTAGTCGTGCTCGTGCCCGCACAGCACCAGGTCCACGCCGTACTCGTCGAACAGCGGCCCGTACTTCTCGCGCAGGCCGAGGTCGGCGCCGTTGGCGTCGGAGGTGCTGATCATCACCTGGTGCATCGCGACCACGATCCAGTCGATGTCGCGGGACGCGCGGGCCGCGGCCAGCTCCTTCTTCAGCCAGGCGAGCTGACGGCCGCCGGAGTAGCCGTTGACGTAGACGTCGCCGCCGTCCTGCAGGCAGTTGTCGTCGTTCTGCAGCACGATCACGCGCACCGCGCCGACGGTGAAGCCGTACCAGAGCCCGGCCAGCTCGGCGTCGGTCTCGGTGGAGGGCAGCTCGAAGTAGGCCTGGTACGCGCCGAGGCCGATGGCGCCGTTCTGCTTCTCGATCTCGTGGTTGCCCGCGGCGGGCATCCACGGCCGGTACCGCGCCGAGCGGGTGTTGTTGGTGAAGAAGTTGTTCCAGGTGCGCACCCGGTCGAGGTCGAGGTTCGCGTAGCAGAGGTCGCCGTTGAGCAGGTGGAACAGCGGCGCGACGGTCTCGATGCCGGTGACGATGTCCTTGGTCGCCGGGGTCGAGTTCGCGTCCAGGCCGACGCCGCCCGCGGCGTTCCAGGTCACCTGCGGCGCGGACTGGTCGCCGAAGCTGGTGAAGGTGAAGGCCGAGCGGCCCGACGGCGCGGTGCGGAACGTGCCCGCGTCCGGCGTCGCGCCGTCGTGCTGGGCGGCGTAGATGTACTCGGTGCCGGGGCGCAGCCGGTCCAGCTCGGCGTGGTGCACCCAGACCGTCCGCCCGGACGTGCCGTCGACGTAGGTGCGGGTGTCCGCCGGCGTGATCGCGCCGAAGCCGCCGTCGAGCGTGCCGTAGAGCACCCGCGGCCGGGCCACCGAGCCGTCGGTGATCCACGAGACCACCATCTGACGCGCCGGGTCACGGCCGAAGGTCAGGTGCAGGCCCTGCACGGGCGTCGCGCCGGTGCCGATCGACGGCACGAACGCAGCGCTCTGCGGAGCGGCATTGGCGATGCCGGTGCCGAGCAGCGGGGCGGCCGCTCCGGCCCCCAGCAGGCCGAGCGCACCACGGCGGGTGACGGTGTGTTTGCTGCTCTCGGACAAAGGGGGCCTCCTCGGCTTCGGCGCGAAGCGAACGTAAGCGCGTTGCCCGACGCGGCGGTGAACGCGAACTGTCGCCCGCGTGAAGTCCGCCGCGCCGCTGGGCCGGACGGTCCAATCTGGACACTCACGCTCGGAACTATTCGGGCATAACGGAATTTGTCACCCGTGTTACGAGCCGGTCGTACGAGGCGAGCGCCTCGGCCGGTTGAGCACCGGGCCGTGCGGGTCTTTGGCGGCGTCGTCCGACCGGCGCAGACGTTCTCCAGCCCGGTCAGGCTGCCGATCAGGCGGCCCGGAAGAAGGCGGCGGCCACGCCGACGAACGGCCGCGGCCGTTCGCCGGGGGAGACGGGGCATCGGGGACTCTCCTTCCCGCCCGCTGCGGGCGGTGTCGTCGGATGCCCTGAGGGTTGTTCCGGCCGATGCAGCCGGGGCGACACCGTGGTTACGGGCGGGGGAACACCGCGCGTCCCTTGCCTTCACCCGACCGGAGGAGTGCTGTCCCGGTGACCGGTGCCTGCCGCACTGCCATTTGTCATTGGTTGTCGCGTGCCGTGCTTGGATCGGTGGCATGAACCTGGGGAACGACCGCTTCGCCGCCGAGCTGCTCGCGCAGGCCGAGAGCTTCGCCGCACTCGTCACCGGCGCCGACCCGACCCGGCCGGTGCCGACGTGTCCGGAATGGACACTCGAGGACCTGGTGGCCCACGTCGGGCGCGGCCTGCGCTGGGCGGCGGCGGTGACCGCGCAGCGCACCTTCGTGCCGTTCGACCTCGTGCCGGAGGCGGCGCTGCCCGATGCGCCCGTGCCGTGGGTGCGCTCGGCCGCCGCGCTGCTGGTGTCGGCCGTCGCCGCGAACGGGGCCGGCAATCCCGCGTGGACCTGGGTCGAGGAGCAGCGCGCGGGCTTCTGGCTGCGCCGCATGACCCACGAGCTGGTGGTGCACCGCGCCGACGCGGCCGCCGCGCTGGACGCGCCCTACGACGTCGAGCCCGCCCTCGCCGCCGACGGCGTCACGGAGTTCTTCGAGCTGATCCCCGCCCGGCTGCGCGGCAACCAGTCCCCGGCTCTGCGGAACCTGGCCGGCAACGGCGAGACCCTCCAGCTGCACGCCACCGACGTCACCGGCGACTGGCGGCTCACCCGCACCCCGGACGGCCTCGCCGTCACCGACACCACCGGCCCCGCCGACGTCACCGTCCAGGCCCCGGCGTCCGACCTGATGCTGGTGCTGTATGGCCGCCGTCCCGTGTCAGAGGTGGAAGTGTTGGGGGATATGGCTTTGTTCGAGCACGTCCGTTCGAATTCGGCGTTCTGAGCATGCGGACTCCCCGCGCGGTGGTGTTCGACTGCGACGGCCTGGTGATGGACACCGAGCCGTGCTGGACGGTGGCCGAGACCGAACTGTTCGCCCGCCGCGGCCTGCCGTTCGGGCCGAGGCGTTGCCCGGCGCGCGTGAGCTGGTGGACCTGGTCGCGGAGCGGGTTCCGTTCGCCGTGGCCAGCAATTCCCCGCGCGCTCTCCTCGATACAGCGCTGGCCCGTGGTGGCTTCACTGTTGAAGTCAGCGTCGCCGCCGACGAGGTCGCCGCGCCCAAACCGGCGCCGGACAGGTACCTCGCCGCCTGTGCCGCGCTCGACGTGGCGCCGGGTGAGTGTGCGCGGCTGGCGTCCCGGCCGGATTCGAGGCCCGGAGGTCGGGATCGATTCAGTGGATCTCTGCTAGCCTCGCCGTGATTCGCGGCTCACCGTGGTGCCGCCTGTTGCCGCAGTGCCCACGGTTGTGTCGAAGGCGCTCCGGCGCCGACTTTCCGAGGAGCGAAATGACTGCCATCGTCCGGGTCAAGGGCCGTGAGGTGCTGGACAGCCGCGGGAACCCGACCGTCGAGGTGGACGTGGTGCTGGCCGACGGGTCCGTCGGCCGGGCGGCGGTGCCTTCGGGCGCCTCCACCGGTACCCGAGAGGCCGTCGAACTGCGTGACGGCGACAAGAAGCGGTTCCACGGCAAGGGCGTGCGCAAGGCCGTCGACGCCGTGAACACCGAGATCGCCGAAGCCGTCGTGGGCATGGACGCCGAGGCGCAGGCCGACGTCGACCGCGCCCTGATCGCGCTCGACGGCACCGCCAACAAGGCCCGCCTCGGCGCGAACGCGACGCTCGGCGTCTCGCTCGCCGTGGTGAAGGCCGCCGCGGCCGCCAACACCCTGCCGCTGTACCGCTACGTCGGCGGCGTTTTCGCGCACCTGCTGCCGATGCCGATGATGAACATCATCAACGGCGGCGCGCACGCCGACAACCCGATCGACTTCCAGGAGTTCATGATCGGCCCGGTCGGCGCCGAGACGTTCGCCGACGCCGTGCGCATGGGCTCCGAGGTCTTCCACACCCTGCGCAAGTCGCTGCACGAGGCGGGCCACAACACCAACGTCGGCGACGAGGGCGGTTTCGCGCCCCAGCTGGGCTCGGCCGACGAGGCGCTCGAGTTCGTCGTGCGCGCCATCGAGCAGACCGGCTACACCCCGGGCGAGGACATCGCGCTGCTGCTGGACCCGGCGGCGTCGGAGTTCTACACCGGCGAGGTCTACGACTACACCGGCGAGGGCCGCAAGCGCAGCATCGAGGAGCACGTCGCCTACCTCACCGAGCTGACCACCCGCTTCCCGATCATCTCCATCGAGGACGGCCTGGCCCAGGACGACTTCACCGGCTGGAAGCAGCTCACCGACGGCATCGGCGACCGAGTCCAGCTCGTCGGCGACGACCTGTTCTGCACCAACGTGGACATCCTGAAGGACGGCATCGAACGCGGCATCGCCAACTCGATCCTGATCAAGGTCAACCAGATCGGCACCCTGACCGAGACCCTCGACGCGGTCGAGACCGCGCACAAGGCGGGCTACTCGGCGGTCCTCTCCCACCGCTCCGGCGAAACCGAGGACACGACCATCGCCGACCTCGCCGTGGCCACCAACTGCGGCCAGATCAAGACCGGCTCGCTGTCGCGTTCGGACCGCACGGCCAAGTACAACCAGCTGATCCGTATTGAGGAGGAGCTGGGGACCGAGGCGCGTTACGCTGCTCGGTCGACTATTCGCGGGCAGCGCTGAGTCTGGTTGGTGATGGCGCCGGCGGGGTCTTGGACCTCGCCGGCGTTTTCTCTTTGTTTTGCCGGGAATCTTGCTTGGACTGCTTGCTGGGGTGACCGGTGGATGACGTCGGTGTCGCCGGGACTTGGCCGGGGATCACGATGCCAATCCGCGACGCCGACCGATGCCGGCGTGACCCGCGGTGCAGACCCACGACACTGCTTGCCCCGCGCTGTCGATTCGCGCCGCGCTGCCGCCCTGCGACGCCGATCCGCGACGGCGACTCTCGATGCCGACCCGCGACAGCGATTCGCGGCAGCGTCCGGCGATAGGGATCCGCGATGACGACTCTCGACAGCGAACCGCACCGCCGCCTCACGCCGGCGTCCGGCGATAGCGACCCGCGGCGCCGCCCCGCGGCGCCGCCCCGCGACGTCGATCCGCGACGTCGACCGGGGATTCCGACCCGCACCGAGTTGCCTGTCACCGGCGCCCACCCCCCCAGGCGTTCAACCCGGTCGCAGCCGTCCCGCTGCCGTGCCATCTCCCGCCGCTGCCTGAGCTGTTCGTGTTGCGCCGTCAGCGAAGTCCGGCCTGTGCCGCGATGTCGTCGGCGTAGGCCGAGACCCGCGTGTACACCCCGGGCTTCCCGGGTTTCGCGCATCCATCGCCGTAGGAGACGATGCCGATCAGCCTGCCGTCAACGACCAGCGGCCCGCCGGAGTCACCCTTGCACGCGTCGATGCCGCCCTCGGGGTACCCGGCGCACAGCATGCTCGACGGGCTGTGTTCCGGGTAACCGGTGCGGCAGCCAGCGTCACCCATCACCGGAACCACGGCGCGGCGCAGGTAATCCGAACGCTCGCCGCCGTCGGCGACCCGGCCCCAGCCCAGCACCGTGGCCTTGGTTCCGGCGGCGTACAGCCCCTCGTCGCGGCCGAGGTCCGCCGCACTCCCCGGCAGACGCCCGCGCACGGTCATCACCGCGACGTCGTCGCCCTTCCCCACCGCGGTGAACCGGGGATGCTGCCAAACCCTTGATACCGCAAGGGAAATCCCGGTGTCGTCCCGTCGGTCCTCCCGCCCGGCGACCACGCGCACCTTCGCCGCGTCCACCGCCGTGGCACAGTGCGCGGCGGTCACGATCGCCGACCTGCTGATGATCGTGCCACCGCAGTACTGAGTGCCGTGATCGTCCTCGAGGTACACGGCGTACGGGTATTCGGCCAGCGAAGCCTTCTCCCCGCCGACGACCGCGCCGGCTGGTGCGACCGGCCCGACCACCGCTGTCGCCGCGGCGAGCACCGTGCCGGTGAGCACTCTGGCCGACTTCTTGGACATCAGGCGAAACTCCTCAATAGAACGAAAAGGATGACAACACCTTAGTCGACAAACGATCCTCGCGATGTCCCTGGAACGGGTGGAAGTCGGGCCCAGCGCGCGACGCAGCTGTCGCCGCCCGGCATCGACCCGCTCGACGAACCGACGCTCCGGAACCCGTGCCGCCGAACGACAGCCGCAGTCTCATCCAGGCTCGCTCTGACCAGGTGTTTCTGTTGCTGTTAAAGGGTTTCTGCTTAGGGTGGCTGGTTTCTGGTGTACCTGTTCGAGTGATGACTCGAACAGGCGTTCGAGATACTGTGGTGGTATGGAAAGAACGGAGCAGGTGCCGGTGTGGCAGCTTTCCGAGGAGGAGCTGACCACGGAACTCTTGGCTGTGGAACGGATGTTGTGCCGCGGCTACGCGCGGATGCTGGAGGTGGTCGGTGAGGTAGACCGGCGTGGTGTGGCTGTGGGCAAGGGTTTCCGCAGCACCGCGGTCATGCTCGTGCGTGCGCTACGGGTGTCGCAGAAGGAAGCTCGCGCTCGCGTCACCCAAGCAACCACTGCGCTGCCGGTGATGCGGGCCGCCCTGGCTGCTGGTGACCTCAACCGCGAGCACGCCGCCGAGATCGCTTCCGTGCTGACTCACGCCCCCGACACGGTCACCTTCGACGACTTGGCTGACACCGAATCCACCCTGGTTACCCTGGCCCGTCAAGCCCCGCCCTTCACTGTGCGGAAAACGGCCCAGCGCATCCGTACCTACTGGGACTTCGACGGTGTCGATCCCGGCAAACGCGAGCAGGACTTGGCCCGGCCCCGTCGCGAGTTCCGCTTTACCCGCACCCGGGATGGCCGTATGCGGTACTCCGGTGAACTCGACGCCGAAATGGCGGACCTGACCGAACAACTCTTCACCGTCCTGGCCAAACCCGCTCCCGTTGACCCGTTCGGCAACCCCGACCCCCGCACCCGCTCCCAGCGCCAGGGCGACGCGATCGCCGCCATCCTGGACCTCGCCGCCCGCGCCCCCGAGGTGCCGGTCAAGGCCGGTGAACGCGTCGTCGCCACCGTCACCATCCCCCTGGCTGACCTGCAACGCCGCGCCGGCACCGTCACCCCCGACGGCCACACCCCCATGACCGTCTCCCAGCTACGCCGCTTGTGCTGTGACGCGAAGGTCCTGCCCGCCGTCCTCAACGGCGCCGGCGAAGTCCTGGACCTGGGTCGTGCCGTCCGCACCGCCACCCCCGCCCAACGACGAGCCCTAGCCGTGCGCGACAAAGGCTGCACCGCCCCCTGGTGCACCAAAGGCCCCAAATGGACCACCCCGCACCACATCGAGTTCTGGGCCAATCTCCAGGGTGGCCCCGGCGGACGAACCGACATCACCAACCTGGCCTCGATCTGCGAAGCCGACCACCGCATCGCCCACCACGAAGGCTGGACCATCCGACTCCGCAACGGCACCGTCGAATGGCTCCCACCAGCCTGGCTCGACCCCCAACGAAGACCCCTCCACAACACCACCCACCACCCACCCCACGCCCAAGCCGCCTGATGACGCACCGAGCGATCCCAGCCCAGTATCTGTCCCATGTGGACCGCGCGACCGACAGCGCTCAGCCATGTCTCGGCGTGGACGGCTCCGATTCCGTTGCCCCGGAACCCGGAACCCGGTGCCCACGCGCTCGACGCGCTATGGCCGATGGCCGGAAGCGCTGCGTGCTGCCGCCGGACCGGCGATGCCACCGTTCCCGATGCACTCACACCCGCGACCTCAGGATCCGCAACGCTTGCAAAGAACCAAATCCACCCCGAAATCCTCAAACGACGCCGGACTTTCGAACGAGCCATCGCTCCGACCGCCCATCGCCACCGTCGCCACCGTCGCCGCCTGACCGGCCGCAGACCCGCTGCCCGCCACGCACGGGACAACCCCCGAAACGCGGCACTCCGGTTGCAGCGGTCAGACCAGACCACCGCAACCGGAGCACACAACCACCGAACAAGCCTCAGCGAACAAACGCCAGCCAAGAGAACCTAGGAGCAGAGCGGCGCAACCGGGTTGTCAGATCCGGTCTGCACGTACGTGTCCGAGATGTACTCCCCGGTGCCGATGCGGTCCCAGATCGTGCTGGTGCCGAGTTTGCCGGTGACCGAGTCGCCGTTGACGTAGCACTCGATGGGGACCTTGGCGTAGTTCGCGGCGAGGCCCTTGATCGCGCCGGAGGTGGTGGCGCTGGCCCGGACGTTCACCGGGTCGCCGGCGGTACTGACGGTGCCGGAGGCGGCCGAGGTGCCCGTCCAGAGGTAGGTGACCTTCACGTTCCCGTTGTCGCCCAGTCCCAGGCCGGTGCCGAAGGTGCCGTCGGCCAGGTCGATGCCTGCGGGGTTGCCGACGGTGTAGCCGAGGTCGTCCTTCTTGTTGTTGTAGCCGTTGTGGTACGCGGCGTACGCCTCAGGCTGGCCCTGCGGCAGGTCCTTGTACTCCGAGCGCACCGAGGCCGGGTTCCAGTAGTCGTCCTTGGTGTTCCACGGGCCGACGTCCCACACCGGCGCGTACTCGCAGCGGCTGCCGTCGGTCCGGCACACCTTCACGCTGTAGGTGCCGGTGCCCTTGGCCGAGGTCGCCTTGCCCGAGGGCAGGGCGACGAAGTGGTCGTTGCTGGTGATCACGTGCCCGTTCGCGGTGGTGTGGCCGACGAGGCCTTCGCGGGTGGCGTAGATCGTGTAGGTCAGCGGCGTGGTCGCGGCCAGCGCGTCCGCCTGCGGGACCAGGCTGCCGCTCAGGTCGACCTCGCGCACGGTCGGACGGACGCCGTCGGTCTTGCTGGACAACGAGATTCGCGTCTGGACCACGGTCACCGCGTGGCTGAACGTGGCGGGTTGGGCAGCGGCGGGGATCCACTCAGTCCAGGCGTCGGAGTCCGAACCAGAGCGGCCACGGACATCGACCTCGACCTCCGTGCCCTTGGGCAGGTCCGCGGTCACCTTCGCGGTGACGCGGTTGACCGCGGAGGCCAGCGGCTGCTCGGCCGAGATCAGAAACCCCTCGCTGCCCGCCGTCATCAGGTCCGTTCTGTGCCAAGCGGAATCACTCAGCGTGAGTGCCCCGCCCGAATCCTGCACGTTGACGTCGTCACTGTCCACCTTGGACAGGTCGGCGCGCCAGGCGGGGGCGCCTCCGGTGGCGCCGGCGGGCACCGCGAACGCCGTGCTCCCGGCCGTGACCGCCCCGGCGGCCAGCAGTGCCGCGACCGCGCGGCGGACCATCACATTCCCGACCACGACCGTTCTCCATTCACTCGTTCGACGCGAATGTGGTGAAGCCTCTGCGGCAGCCGTACACGATCCGTACAACGTCGTCCCGGGACCATGTACGGCAATGTCCGATAGAATCAAGAAAACACGATTTGCCCGTAAAGCAGCGGCTTGTCCCCGTATACATCGGACGGTCCGGAAGCCGGTAGCGCCGAAGGTAGGGACCTGGCCGGGCCGAAGATCACGAACCGGGACAGCGGAGGGCCAGTTTCCGTGGACCTCATGGACAGGTGAGCCGTCGCCGGTGTAGTTGTGGGCACGTCGGGTTCGGAAAGAAAACTGGGGGCTGGTGATGGCGGGGTACCTGGTGCGCCGCATCCTGCAGTCGATCGTGGTGGTCGTGCTCGTCGCAGTCGTCACGTTCGTCCTGTTGCAGCTCCTGCCCGGCGGGCCGGCGCGCGCGATCCTGGGGCCGAAGGCGACGCCGCTGCAGATCAGCACCTTCCTGCACGACAACGGCTACGACCGGCCGCTGCCCGCGCAGTTCCTGACCTGGGCCGGCCACGTGCTGACCGGCGACCTCGGCTACTCCTACAAGCTCAACCAGCCGGTCACCGCCGTGATCGCCGATCACCTGCCCAAGACGATCCTGCTCATGACGCTGTCCACTTTGGTCGCTTTGGTGGTCGCGGTGCCGCTCGGGGTGTACCAGGCGCGCAAGCGCAACACCCCGGGTGACTACGTGGTGACGGGCCTGTCGTTCGCGTTCTACTCGATGCCGAGCTTCTTCCTCGGCGAGATCCTGGTGCTGCTGTTCGCCGTGCAGCTGCAGTGGTTCTCGCCGCTGGGGCCGAGCGGGGACTCGATCGGCGAGATCCTCACGCAGGCGCCCGCGCTGGTGCTGCCGGTGCTCACGCTGGCGCTGATCACGGTCGCCTCGTTCAGCCGGTACGCGCGCTCGTCGGTGATGGAGAACCTGAGCCAGGACTACGTCCGCACGGCGCTGGCCGGCGGCGCGAGCGACGGCAAGGTGCTGACCCGCCACGTGCTGCGCAACTCGCTGATCCCGATCGTCACGCTGCTCGGGCTGTCGCTGCCGCAGCTGTTCGCCGGCGCGCTGATCACCGAGCAGGTGTTCAACTACCCGGGCATGGGCTTCACGTTCATCCAGGGCGCGCAGGTGCACGACTACCCGCTGCTGCTGGGCATCGGGCTCGTGGTCGCGCTCGCGACCGTGGCGGGCTCACTGCTGGCGGACATCGGCTACGCCGTGCTCGACCCGAGGGTGAAGTACTGATGACAACCGAGGTGCCCGACCTGAAGGACCCGCCGCGCTCCGCGGCCCGGATGACGCTCCGGGCGTTCCGCGAGAACCGGCTCGCGGTGGCCGGGCTGGTGCTGATCGTCCTGTTCCTGCTCTTCTGCTTCGTCGGCCCGCTGATCTACCACACCGAGCAGGTGGCCACGAACCTGTCCGGCGCCAACCAGCCGCCGGGCGCGGGCCACCCGCTGGGCACCGACGACGTCGGTTACGACGAGCTCGGCCGGCTGATGGAGGGCGGCCGGTCCTCGCTGGAGATCGGCGTGGCCGCGGCCGTGATCGCGACGGTGTTCGGCACGCTGTGGGGCGCGATCGCCGGTTACGTCGGCGGGTTCGTGGACGCGGTGATGATGCGGGTGGTCGACACCTTCCTGGCCATCCCGACCCTGTTCCTGCTGCTGATCCTGGCGGCCATCTTCACCCCGACGGTCAGCCTGCTGATCCTGGTGGTGTCGTTCGGCGCGTGGCTCAGCCCGGCGCGGCTCGTGCGCGGCGAGACGCTTTCCCTGCGCACCCGCGAGTACGTGCAGGCGGTGCGGATGATGGGCGGCGGCCGGCGCCGGGTGGTGCTGCGGCACATCATGCCCAACGCCATCGGCACCATCGTGGTCAACGCGACCTTCCAGGTGGCCGACGCGATCCTGCTCGTCGCGTCGCTGAGCTACCTCGGCCTGGGCATCGCCCCGCCGCACGCGGACTGGGGCAACATGCTCTCCAACGGCACGGAGTTCGTGCAGAACGGCTACTGGTGGATGATCCTGCCGCCGGGCATCGCGATCATGCTCGTGGTGGTCGCGTTCAACCTGCTCGGCGACGCCCTGCGCGACGCGCTCGAAGTGCGGCTGCGGAGGCGGTGACTGTGAGCCCGGTACTCAGGCTGGAAGACCTGCGCACCACCATCGACGTGCGGGACGGCGTGGTGCGCCCGGTCGACGGCGTCACGCTCGAGGTCGGACGCGGCGAGCTGCTCGGCCTGGTCGGCGAGTCCGGCTGCGGCAAGACGATGACCGCGCTGTCGATCATGCGCCTGCTGCCCCCGGGCGGGCGGGTGGAGTCGGGCCGGATCCTGCTCGGCGACGACGACCTGGCGGCGATGACCGGGCCGGAGCTGCGCGCGGTGCGCGGCAAGCGGATCGGCATGGTGTTCCAGGACCCGATGACCTCGCTCAACCCGACTATCCCGATCGGCAAGCAGGTCACCGAGCCGCTGGAGCTGCACGAGCGGGTGTCGCGGGCGAGGCTGCGGGAGCGGGCCGTCGAGATGCTCGAGCTGGTCGGGCTGCCGGACGCGCGGCGCCGCGTCGACGACTACCCGCACCAGCTCTCGGGCGGCATGCGCCAGCGCGTGATGATCGCCCGCGCCCTGGTCTGCGAGCCGGAGCTGCTGATCGCCGACGAGCCGACCACGGCGTTGGACGTCACCGTGCAGCACCAGATCCTGGAGCTGATCGACGACCTGCGGCGGCGCCTGGGCATGGCCGTGATCCTGGTGACGCACGACCTCGGCGTGGTCGCGGGCCGCGCCGACCGGGTCGCCGTGATGTACGCGGGCCGCATCGCGGAGCTGACCGGCACGCGCTCGCTGTTCGGCAACCCTCGCCACCCGTACACCGAGGCGCTTTTCGAGGCGCTGCCGGAGAACGCGGCTGAGTCGGGGGAGAAGCTGTACAGCATCCCGGGGCTGCCGCCGGACCTGAGCGACCCGCCGGCCGGCTGCCGTTTCGCACCGCGCTGCCGGTACGCCACCGCAGAGTGCGTCGCGACCGAACCGCCGCTGGACGGCGAAGTCAAAGGCCACGAATACGCGTGTTTCCACCCGGTTGGCGAACCCGGCTTGACCGAGCCGTCGCGGGTGGTCCGGGTGCACGAGCGCGGCGGGGCTCCGGCGGACGACGGCAGCGGGGTCGAGTCCGCGCCGCTGCTGGAAGTCGAGCACCTGGTCAAGGACTTCGCCGTGACACGCGGCGCGGTGCTGCGGCGGAAGGCCGGCACGGTGTCCGCGGTCGCGGACGTGAGCTTCACGGTGGCGGCGGGGGAGACCTTCGGGCTGGTCGGCGAGTCCGGCTGCGGGAAGACCACCGTCGGACGGTCGGTCGTCGGGCTGGAGGAGCCGACGTCCGGGCGGATCCGGATCGCCGGGACCGAGCTGACCTCGTTGCGGGGCAAGGAACTCCAGCGGCGACGGCGGGAGACGCACCTGGTCTTCCAGGACCCGTACGCCTCACTCGACCCGCGGATGCGCGTCGGCGCCGTGCTGGCCGAGCCGCTGGAGATCCACGGCGTCGGCACCCGCGCAACGCGGGCCCGGCAGGCCCGCGAGCTGCTCGCCGAGGTCGGCCTGCCCGCCGGCGCGGCCGACCGCTACCCGCACGAGTTCTCCGGCGGCCAGCGCCAGCGCATCGGCCTGGCCCGAGCGCTGGCGCTGGAGCCGAAGCTGATCGTGGCCGACGAGCCGGTGTCGGCGCTCGACGTGTCCATCCAGGCGCAGATCCTGAACCTGATGAACGACCTGCGCTCACGGCACGGCCTGACGTACGTGTTCATCTCGCACGACCTGTCCGTGGTGCGCTACCTCGCACAGCGGATCGGCGTGATGTACCTCGGCAAGCTGGTCGAAGTGGGCCCGGCCGCCGAGGTGCACGGGCGGCCACGGCACCCGTACACCCGCGGCCTGATCGACACCGTGCCGGTGGCCGACCCGTGGGCCGAAGGGCGCGAAGGCGGGGTCACCGGTGAACTGCCCTCGGCGCTCGACCCGCCTTCGGGCTGCCGGTTCCGCACCCGCTGCCCGTTCGCGCAGGACGTCTGCGCCGCCGAGGAGCCCGTGCTGCGGACCTTCGGCGACGGGCACCAGGCCGCTTGTCACTTCCCTCTCGGGAACAGTCCACTCGAGCACAGTCCTCTTGAACACAGCCCCCTAGAAGACGACCCGCTGGAACACGCGGAAACGACCGTCTACCAAGGAGAGAACGGATGAGAATCACCAAGGCACTCGTGCTTCCCTTGGTGCTGTTGGCCGGCTTGGCGACGGCGTGCAGCGGCAGCAGTGGCGGCTCCGGCGGCGGCACCCCGACCGAGGGCGGCACCGCGGTGTTCGCCGAGGCGCCCGGCACCCAGCCGAACTGGATCTTCCCGTTCGTCGACTCGGCGCACAACAGCGGCTACGCCACCGGCGACCTCGAGCAGCTGATGTACCGCGAGCTGTACTGGTTCGGCGACGCGAGCGGCAGCACCGGCGTGAACACCACCAAGAGCCTCGCCGACCCGCCGGTGTTCAGCGACAACAACTCGAAGGTCGTCATCAACGTCAAGCCGTACAAGTGGTCCAACGGCGAGACGGTGAACGCCAAGGACGTCGTGTTCTGGATGAACATGATGTTCGCGGAGAAGTCGAACTGGTACGGCTACGTGCCCGGCCAGTTCCCGGACAACGTCAAGTCCGCCACCGCCACCGGGCCGCAGCAGGTGACGCTGCAGCTCACCGACTCGTACTCGCCGACCTGGTTCACCGGCCAGGAGCTGGCGCAGGTCGCGCCGCTGCCGATGGCGTGGGACAAGACCTCGGACGCCGCGGCGGCGGGCAGCGGCGGCTGCGCGGACGACCGCGCGAAGTGCGACGCCGTCTACAAGTACCTGTACAACAAGAGCAAGGACCTCTCCACCTACGCCACCGACCCGCTGTGGCAGGTCGTGGACGGGCCGTGGCACCTCACCGCGTTCGACGCCGAGGGCAACATCAGCTACGACCCGAACCCGAAGTACAGCGGCCCGGACAAGCCGCACCTGGCGCACTACAAGATGCAGCCGTTCACCAGCACCAGCGCGGAGTTCAACGCGCTGCGCAGCGGCAAGACCGTGAACGTCGGCGGGGTGCAGGGCGCGGACCTGCCACAGAAGAAGGCGTCGGAGAAGCTGCCGGCCACGAATCCGTTGCAGGCCAACTACAATCTGGTGCCCGCGTACGGCTGGGGCTGGAGCACGACGCTGCTGAACATGGACAACCCGACGTTCGGCGCGGCGTTCAAGCAGCTGTACGTCCGGCAGGCCATGCAGCAGACGCTGGACCAGGAGACCGACGTGAACGTCGCGTTCCGCGGTTACGGCGCGCCGACCACGGGGCCGGTGCCGGTCAACCCGGACAACGAGTACGTGACCGCGGCCGAGCGCGGCGCCGGCCCGTACCCGTTCGACAAGACGAAGGCCAAGGGCCTGCTCACCAGCCACGGCTGGACCCTGCAGAACGGCGCGATGACCTGCACCAGCGCCGGCACCGCGCCGAACCAGTGCGGTGCGGGCGTCACGGCCGGCACGCGGCTGGAGTTCTCGCTGCAGTACTCCACCGGCAACCCGGCGTACGGCCGGATCATGCAGCAGTGGAAGTCGGACGCCGCCGAGGCGGGCATCGTGTTCGACCTCAAGGGCCAGGAGTTCAATGCCCTGATCAACGACATCAGCAGCTGCCACGGCTCGGGCCCGACCTGTGAGTGGCAGATGGGCTTCTTCGGCTACCAGCAGTACAACGCGGTGCCGACGGGCGACCAGCTGCTGCTGCCCGGCTCGACCGGCAACATCGGCAACTACGACGACCCGCAGCTCGACAAGCTGATCCAGGCCACCCTGCACAGCGACGACAAGAACGCCTTCGCCGCGTACGAGGACTACGCGGTGAAGACCTTGCCGGGGCAGATCAACATGCCGCTGCGCACGTACATCGAGGTGGTGGACAAGAAGCTCGGCGGCGTGGCGTTCCCCGCCGTGCAGACGGCCCGCAGCCCGGAGGAGTGGTACTTCACCAAGTAAGCCCCGTGGGCGATACGAGCGGGAGGGCCGGCCTCCCCCTTCCGGAGGCCGGTCCTCCCGCTCGTCTCTATTGGACACCGTGAGTGCCGGTACGCGGGAGAGATCACGAAGGGTGACACTCGAACGGGTTACGGGCGGCTCCGGTTGTCCTTCGTTCGGCGGCGTCGCTCTACTCCGGGTGGCAGTAGCCTTCGCGCCATGGACGACCGTAGGACCGCTCGCCGGACGGTCCAGATGGCGAGCCTCGGTCTGGTGGCCGGGCTGGGTTTCCTGGTTTCGAGCCTGTGGTGGGCGGCGGCGGTGTGGTGGACCTGGCTGGCCGGCAGCCTGCTGGTGGGGCTGCTGACCTGGATCCTCGTCTTCGAGCTGATGCGCCTGCGCCGCGGCGGCGACTGAGCGGCCCGGGTTGCCTGAGCGTCCACTGTGGACGGATCTCGCTGCTCGACCGCGCGTGGGGGAGACCGGCGCGGGTACGCTGGCGGGCATGCCCAGGATCAGCGAGGCGCATCGGGAGGAACGCCGTCGGCACGTGCTGGTGTGCGCCTGGCGGTGCTTCGCGCGGGACGGGTTCCACGTGACGTCCATGGACGACGTGATCGCCGAGACCGGGATGTCCGCCAGTGGCGTTTACCGTTACATCAGCGGAAAAGACGAGCTGATCGAGGCGGCCGGGCTCGAAGCGGCGGCGATGTTCCGGACCGTGTTCGAGCGGCTGCTGGCGGCCGACGAGCCGCCGCGCCCGGCGGAGCTGGTCGCCGCGCTGGCCGCGGAACTGGGCCGCGGGCCGAACTCCGACCTGTCGCGGATCGCCATCCAGGCCTGGGCCGAGGCGCTGCGCAACCCGGCGGTGAACACCAACGCGCGGGCGTTCCACCTCGAGCTGCGCGGGCAGCTGGGCCGGCTCGTCCGCCGCTGGCAGGAGAGCGGCGAGCTGCCGCCCGGCGCCGACCCGGACGCGATCGGGCTGGCGCTCGCCACGCTGTTGCCCGGGCTGCTCGTCGCGCACCACGTCCTGGGCGGGATTCCGGTGGACGCGCTCGTCACCGGGCTGCGGGCGCTGGCCGGGAGTTCGTCCACATAGGACCCGGCTAGCCCCGGTCGGCCAGCAGGTCGCGGGTCAGCTCGAGGTGGCCGCGGTGTTGCGCCAGCTCCTCATAGATGTGCTGCAACGCCATGCCCTGGCTCTCGCCGATCGGGGTGCCGCGGTACTTCGGCGGGACCTCGCCGCGGCAGGGATCGGCCGGGACCGCCGCGGCGACGTCCGCCGCGAACTGCTCGCGCACCAGGCGCAGCCGCGCCACGAGCTCGTCGACCGGGCCGGAAGCGGTGAACTCCGCCGCGCGGTCGCGGGGCACGGCGCGGCCCGCGACGACGTGTCCGCCCCAGAAGGAGACGACGCCGAGGCAGTGCGTGACGATCGCGTACGGCGAGTTGCCGCCGGGCAGGTCCGGGCTGCGGTTCGCCCGCTCGTCGCCGAGTCCGATGAGGACGGCGGCCATCCCGTCCAGCGCGCGGTCGACGAAGTACAGGTATCCCTCCGTGGTGATCACGCCGGTGATCGTAGCGCCCGGCCGGCCGCCGAACTGTCCACAAAGGTCAGTTCAGCACGAGGTAAAGACTAGGCCGTTCAGGCTAAGATCACTACCACTGGTGATCGAGGCGACACAAGGAGCGATATCTCACAGGCGTCAGCCCTGTAAGACAAAGGATCACCGAAGGTAAATTTAGTTGTCGTACTACATCTACGCCGGGGATCACTGCCGCTCCCACACGCGCGTAATCGAAAGCCACGGGAGGGCTGACCCATGACGACCGCAAGCACGGCCACCGACGAGCGGCAGGAGGAGCGCGCCGCGGCGCTGTACGCCGGTGACCAGCAGGTTCGCGAGGCCGCACCGCTGGACTCGGTCACCGCGGCGATCCGGCGGCCCGGGCTGTCGCTGCAGCGGGTCGTCGCCACGGTCATGGAGGGGTACGCGGACCGGCCGGCGCTGGGGGAGCGGGCGATGGAGCTCGTCACCGACCCGGCGACCGGCCGCACCACGCTGGAACTGCTGCCGCGGTTCGAGACGATCACGTACGGCGAGCTGTGGGACCGCGTCGGCGCCGTTGTCGCCGAATGGCACCACGACGCGCAAAACCCGCTGGCGGCCGACGAATTCGTCGCCGTCCTCGGGTTCACCAGCACCGACTACGCGACCATCGACCTGGCCTGCACACGGATCGGCGCGGTCTGCGTGCCGCTGCAGGCCGGCGCGACCGCGGGGCACCTGAAGCCGATCATCGCCGAGACCGGGCCGCGGATTCTCGCGGCCAGCCTGGAAAACCTGGACGTCGCCGTCGAAGCGATCGCGGAAAGCGAGTCGGTGCGGCGGCTGCTGGTGTTCGACTACCACGCCGAAGTCGACGAGCAGCGCGAGCAGTTCGAGGCCGCGCGGCAACGGCTCGCGGAGTCCGGCAGCGCGGTTGTGCTCGACACGCTGGCCGACGTGATCGCGCGCGGGCGCAAGCTGCCGCCGGCGCCGGAGTTCGACCCGGGCCCGGCCGGCGACCGGCTCGCCCTGCTCATCTACACCTCCGGCAGCACCGGCACGCCCAAGGGCGCCATGTACACCGACCGGCTGGTGTGCGGGCTGTGGTTCGGCTTCTGGCCGGTGAAGACCGGCCGCGCGGTGCTGAGCGTCAACTACATGCCGATGAGCCACATCGCGGGCCGCGCGCTGCTGCTCGGCGCGATGGCCGACGGCGGCACCTCGTACTTCGTCGCGAAGAGCGACGTGTCCACGCTGTTCGAGGACATCGAGCTGGTGCGCCCCACCGAGTTGATGATGGTGCCGCGGATCTGCGACATGCTGTTCCAGCGTTACCAGAGCATGCTGGACACCAGCTCCGGCACCGAGGACGAGGTGAAAGCCCAGCTGCGCGAGAAGGTCCTCGGCGGCCGGCTGATCTGGGTGGGCTCCGGGTCCGCGCCGCTTTCGGCCGAGATGACGGAGTTCGTCGAGTCCTGCATCGGGCTCCCGCTGCACGACGGCTACGGCTCGACGGAGGCCGGCGCGGTCCTGCTGGACCACATCATCGGCCGGCCGCGCGTCACCGACTACAAGCTCGTGGACGTGCCCGAGCTGGGCTACTTCACCACGGACTCGCCGCACCCCCGGGGCGAGCTGCTGGTCAAGTCGTCGATGCTCGTGCCGGGGTACTTCAAGCGGCCGGACGCCACGGCCGAGGTGTTCGACGAAGACGGCTTCTACCGCACCGGCGACATCATGGCCGAGGTCGGGCCGGAGGAGCTGGTCTACCTCGACCGTAGCAAGAACGTGCTCAAGCTGTCGCAGGGCGAGTTCGTCGCGGTCTCCCGGCTGGAGGCGGTGTTCGCGACCAGCCCGCTGGTGCGGCAGATCTACGTCTACGGCAGCAGCGAGCGCGCGTACCTGCTCGCGGTGGTCGTGCCGACGGCCGCCGCGCTCGAGCGTGGCGGCGACCTGAAGGCGGCGGTGGCCGAGTCGCTGCAGCGGATCGCGAAGGAGGCGGACCTCAACTCGTACGAGATCCCACGGGACTTCCTGCTCGAGACCGAGCCGTTCACCCCGGAGAACGGCCTGCTGTCCGGGATCCGGAAGCTGTTGCGCCCCAAGTTGAAGGAGGTCTACGGCGAGCGGCTGGAGCAGTTCTACCAGGAGCTGGCCGACCGCGAGGCGAACGAGCTGCGCGCGCTGCGCCGCACCGGCCGCGACGAGCCGGTGTTCGACACCGTGGTCCGCGCCGCGCTGGCCGTGCTCAGCTCCTCGGCCGGCGAGCTGGCGCCGGACGTGCACTTCATGGACCTGGGCGGCGATTCGCTGTCCGCGCTGTCGTTTTCCACGCTGCTCAAGGAGATCTTCGACGTCGAGGTCCCGGTCGGCGTGGTGATCAGCCCGGCCAACGACCTGCGGCACCTGGCCGCGTACATCGAGGCGGCGCGCGAGTCCGGCACGCAGCGGCCGACGTTCGCCAGCGTGCACGGCGAAGGCAGCACCGAGGCCCGGGCCGCGGACCTCACCCTGGACAAGTTCATCGACGCGGAAACCCTTGCCGCGGCGAAGGGTCTGCCGCACCCGACCGGTCAGCCGAAGACCGTGCTGCTGACCGGTTCGAACGGCTACCTCGGCCGGTTCCTGTGCCTGGAGTGGCTGGAGCGGCTGGACGAAACCGGCGGCAAGCTGATCTGCATCGTCCGCGGCAGCACGGCCGAGGCGGCGCGCAAGCGGCTCGAGGACGCGTTCGACAGCGGTGACGCGGAGCTGCTGCGGCACTTCCGGGAGCTGGCCGCCGAGCACCTGGAAGTGCTCGCGGGCGACATCGGCGACGCGGACCTCGGCCTCGACGAGCCGACCTGGCGACGGCTGGCCGACACGGTCGACCTGATCGTGCACCCGGCCGCGCTGGTCAACCACGTGCTGCCGTACGACCAGCTGTTCGGGCCGAACGTGGTCGGCACCGCGGAGCTGATCCGGCTGGCGCTGACCACGCGGATCAAGCCGGTCACCTACCTGTCCACGGTGGGCGTGTTCACCGAGGAGGCCGCGGGCACCGACGAGTACTCCGACATCCGCGTCACCTGCCCGGTGCGCGCGATCAACGAGGAGTACGCCAGCGGGTACGGCACGAGCAAGTGGGCCGGCGAGGTCCTGCTGCGCGAGGCGCACGACCTGGCGCAGCTGCCCGTCGCGACGTTCCGCTCCGACATGATCCTGGCGCACAGCCGGTACGCGGGGCAGCTGAACGTGCCGGACATGTTCACCCGGCTGCTGCTCAGCCTCATCGTCACCGGCATCGCGCCGCGCTCGTTCTACGCCAGTGACCGGCCCGCGCACTACGACGGGCTCCCGGTCGACTTCACCGCCGAGGCCATCACGACGGTCGGGCTGGCCGAGGCCGAGGGCTACCGGACGTACAACGTGATGAACCCGCACGAGGACGGCATCTCGCTCGACGTCTACGTGGACTGGCTGAACGAGGCCGGCTACCGGATCCGGCGGATCGACGACTACGCCGAGTGGTTCACCCGGTTCGACAGCGCCCTCCGCGGCCTGCCGGAGCTGCAGAAGCAGCACTCGCTGCTGCCGCTGCTGCACGCGTTCGCCCGGCCGGCCGAGCCGGTCGACGGGGCCGGCGACATCCCGACCGAGCGCTTCCGCACGGCCGTCCAGACCGCGAAAGTGGGCGCGGACAAGGACATTCCGCACGTTTCGGCGGAGCTGATCCGGAAGTACGCGGCCGATCTGAAAGGTCTGGACCTGCTGCTGTGACTCTGGCGTAGTCCGTCAAGGCCTCCTTGCCAGCGTCCGACGCGGGTAAGGAGGCCTTGACGGACGACGGGGCACGCGGCGGGGTCTTGACTTCGCTGTGTGCCGGGTCCTACCGTCTGAGTCACTTCGGTAGGAATCTTTCCTAACCAATGGGCTCCTGCCGGGCACCGCCGCCTCGGTTTCCCCGTTGTCCCCGGAAGGATGACCCATGGTTAGTTCCGTGCGCCGAGCCCTGACGATCGCCGCGGCGGCGCTGCTGCCCGCGGTGGCACTCGCGGCCGGCGGTGTCGCCCAGGCGGCACCCCAGTCGTTCCCGGCGAAGTTCGCCGCGCCCTACCTCGAACTCAGCAGCGGGACGGTCGGCGACATGGCCGCCGACAAGAGCGCGTCCGGCGTCAGCCACTTCACGCTGGCGTTCCTGATCCCGCAGAGCGGCTGCACCGCCAAGTGGGAGAACGGCGATTACCCGGTCGGCAACTTCAAGTCGCAGATCAGCTCGCTGCAGTCGTCCGGCGGTGACGTGATCATCTCGTTCGGCGGAGCCCAGGGCGGTGAGCTGGCGCAGACCTGCAAGTCCGCGAGCAGCCTGCAGGCCGCGTACGCGAACGTGGTGAAGACCAACAACGTGCACCGGCTGGACTTCGACATCGAGGGCGGCCCGCTGGACGACACCGCGTCGATCCAGCGCCGGGACACCGCGCTGGCGGCGCTGCAGAAGGCCGACCCCTCGGTGCAGGTCGACTACACGCTGCCGGTCGACCCGAGCGGGCTGGAGGGCAACGCGCTCTCCCTGCTCAAGGACGCCAAGAGCAAGGGCGTGAAGGTCAGCACGGTCAACATCATGACCATGGACTTCGGCGACGGCGAGAACGCGCTCAACGACGCCGAGTCCGGGGCGAACGCCACCGCGAAGCAGCTCGCCAGCCTGTACGGCGAGTCCTTGTCGGCGGCGTGGGCGCAGCTCGGGCTGACCCCGATCGCCGGCAAGAACGACGACAACGAGAACTTCACCCAGGCCAACGCCAAGACGCTGGAGTCGTTCGCGGCGTCCAAGGGCGTGTCGCTGCTGTCGTTCTGGGAGGTCGACTCCTACGACAAGAAGGTCGGCTACGCGTACTCGAAGATCTTCGGCCAGATCTGACTGAGCGGCACCGAACGGCCCGGCCGGGCGCACCTGGCCGGGCCGTTTCGCGTCTCCGGCCGGGCCGCCGAAGCCCGGGCCTCACGTTTCCGGCAGTCTGGACGTCTTCACGGTGGAGGGAGCGCAAGGCGACCACCGGGAGCGAAGGGACGAGGGACATGAGTGTCCGGCACACGGTCGTGGACTCGCCGGTGGGCGAGCTGACGCTGGTCGCGGACGGCGACGCGCTCATCGGCCTCTACTTCGACGGGCATCAGCGCAAGCCGCGGCTGGACGGGCTCGGGCCGCGGGACGACCGCGGGTTCGGCGATGCCACGCGGCAGCTGCGTGAGTACTTCGCGGGCGAGCGGACCGAGTTCGACCTGCCGCTCGCGCCGCGTGGCTCGGAGTTCGAGCTGAAGGTCTGGGCACTGCTGACGAAGATCCCGTTCGGCGAGACGCGCACGTATGGGCAGCTCGCGGCGGAGCTGGGCGACCCCGGCGCCGCGCAGGCGGTCGGGAACGCCAACGGCTGGAACCCGATCAGCATCGTCGTGCCGTGCCACCGGGTGATCGGCGCGAGCGGCGGGCTCACCGGCTACGCGGGCGGCGTCGACCGCAAACGCTTTCTCCTCGGCCTGGAGGAGCCGCCGGCGGACGAGGACGGCAGGCTGTTCTGACCTTGAGCAGCAATGAACGCGGGGGAGGGGAGCGATGACGGGCCGCAACCGGGTGACGCCGACCGGGGAGATCGAGGAGTTCGCGCTGCGCGGCGCGTGGACGGGCAACCGCGGCATCCTCCACCGTGACCGCGAGATCGTCCGGTTCCACGCGAGCGACCTCTGGATCACCTGCGCGCTGGAGTTCCGCGGCCGGTGGCGTGAGCAGTGGCTGCCGAACCGCTGGACGCCGCTGTACTTCCACGACGAGGCGGTGGCGTTCGCCGCCGGGCACCGGCCGTGCGGCGAGTGCCGGCACCAGGATTACCGGGCCTACCGCGACGCTTGGGCCGAGGAGCTGCGCGTGGCGCCGCCCTCGGCGAAGGAGATGAACCGGCAGTTGCACAGCGAACGCCTCTTCCGCGGGACGCACCGGCGGCGCTTCCACGAGCTGCCGTGGGCCGGGCTGCCCGACGGTGTCTTCGTGCTGCGCGACGGAGTTCCCGCGCTGGTGCTCGGCGGGCACCTGGCCGAGTGGACCCGCGAGGGCTACGGCGCCCGCCGGCCGCGGCCGAAGGCGGGCACGGCGACGGTGGTCACGCCACCGTCCACAGTGGCCGTTCTACGCGCGGGCTACCCCGTGCAGGTCGACGACGGGGCGCGCCGGTGAGCGCGCGGCCGTTCGAGCGGGTGGTGGACGAGCACGGGCCGATGGTGCTGCGCGTCTGCCGCGCGGTGGTCGGCCCGGCCGACGCCGAGGACGCCTGGTCCGAGACGTTCCTGTCCGCGCTGAAGGCGTACCCCGAGCTGCCCGCGGACGCGAACGTCGAGGCCTGGCTGGTCACGATCGCCCACCGCAAGGCGATCGACGTGCTGCGCGCGCGGGCGCGGCGCCCGGTCCCGGTGGACGCGCTGCCGGAGGAGCCGAGCCGCACCGGCCGCCCGGAGGACTGGGACGGCGACCTGTGGCACGCGCTCGCCCAGCTGCCGGACAAGCAGCGGGTCGCGGTCGCCTACCACTACCTGGCCGGCTTCCCCTACCGCGAGGTCGCCGCGATCACCGGCGGCACCGCCGACGCCGCCCGCCGCGCCGCCGCGGACGGCATCAAAGCGTTGCGGCTGAAGGACTTGAGCGCGGCGGAGCCGGAAGGAGCACGCCCATGACTGAGTATTTTCAGACCGCGTCGTCCAAGGCCGAGCTGCCCGACGCCGAGCTGTTCACGGCCAAGCTGCTCGACAGCGTGCCGGGTCCGGACGAGGACACCACAGCGAGGCTGCGCGCCCGGCTCGCCGGGCTGGCCCAGCGGGACGGCCTGCTCGACGTCGCCTACCGCACTGTCGACTCGCCGGTCGGCCCGCTGCTGCTCGCCGCGACCGAGGAAGGCCTGGTGCGCGTGGCGTTCAGCGTCGAGGGCCATGACGACGTGCTGGCGGAGCTGGCCGGCGCGGTCAGCCCGCGCATCCTGGCCGCGCCCGCGCGGCTGGACCCGGTCGCCCGTGAGCTGGACGAGTACTTCGCCGGGCGGCGGCGCGCCTTCGACCTGCCGCTGGACTTCCGGCTGTCCAAGGGCTTCCGCCGCTCGGTGCTCACGCACCTGGCCGAAATCCCTTACGGCACCACGGAAAGCTACTCCCAGGTCGCTGCCGCTTCGGGCAGCCCGAAGGCGGTGCGCGCGGTCGGCACGGCCTGTGCGACGAACCCGCTGCCGCTGGTCGTCCCGTGCCACCGGGTGGTCCGCTCGAACGGCACCTCCGGGCGTTACCGCGGTGGAGAGGCCGCGAAGCTCACGCTGCTCACCCTTGAAGGCTCGTGAGTGCCTATGCCGGTTCTAACCGTCATGAACACTCACGAGCGGTAAGTCGACGCGCGCACCACCAGCTCCGGGGTGAACGTCACCTGCTGGTGCTCGTGGCCGGGGTCGGCGGTCTCCTGCATCAGCAGCTCCGCGGCCGTCCGGCCGAGCCGGCGCCGCGGCTGGCGGACCGAGGTCAGCGGCACGGTGGCGGCCGCGGCGAACTCGATGTCGTCGTAGCCGACGATGGCGAGGTCGTCCGGGACCCGCAGGCGCAGTGCCGCGCACGCCTGCAGTAAACCCAGCGCCAGCAGGTCGTTCGCGCAGAACGCCGCGGTCGGGCGGGACGAGGCGGGCAGGCCGGCCAGGCGCTGGCCCGCGTTGCCCCCGTCGGCCACGCCCATCTGCGACGTGGTCAGGTCGACCAGGTGGTCCGGGCCGAGGCCGGCCGCGCGCAACGCCCGCAGCGCGCCCTCGCGGCGGTCGCGCACCTGGCCGATGCCCAGCAGCCCGCCCACGAACCCGATCCGCTCGTGTCCCTGCTCCACCAGGTGCCGCACCGCGATCTCGCCGCCCACCACGTCGTCCACGGCCACCGAGCAGTGGCTGGCCGTGGGCCGGGTGCGGTCGACGATCACCAGCGGCGTGCCGCGCCGGGCGATCTCGTCGAGCTGGGGCGAGCGGGGGTCGACGGGCGTGATCAGGATGCCCTGCACCCGCTGCTGTTCCAGCCGGCCGAGGTAGGAAGCCTCGCGTGTGGCCAGATTGGCGCTGTTGCACAGGAACAGCGAGAGGTCTTCCTCGTCGGCCGTGTCCTCCATGCCCGCGGCGACGTCGGTGAAGAACGGGTTGCGGCCGTCGAGCATCACGTACGCGAGCACGCGGCTGTGCCCGACGCGCAGCTGCCGCGCCGATTCGTTGCGCACGAACCGAAGCTCGGCCATCGCGGCCTCGACCTTCGCGCGGGTGCCGGGGCTGACCCGGTCCGGCCGGTTGAGCACGTTGGAGACCGTGCCGAGGGAGACCCCGGCCGCGGCCGCGACGTCCTTGATGCCGGCGGCGCGGGCCTCGGCGGGCCCGGGCTCGTGGGGGTCTTGCACCGTCATCGCGGCCCTTCGTGTCTTGCCTGCCGGCCGCGGCCCGCTGCCGGGCGTGCCGGTGAGCGGGAAGTCAAACCGGGAGAATTCGCCCGGGGCCGACTGAAAAATCGTTTCATTTACGGTTTTCTCGCGTCATTGACTTCACCTTCTGACGCATAGTAGCGTCACCGCGCCAGGTTTGTGAAACCTTTCAATCCGGAGGTCCGCGATGACGCGGCAGGAGCCGGGCCGCGAGCCCCTGTTGGAGGTCCGCGGCGTGACCAAGTCGTTCGGCGCGGTCGCGGCGGTGGCCGGGGTGTCGTTCCCGCTGTACGCCGGCGAGGCCCACGCGCTGGTCGGGGAGAACGGCGCGGGCAAGTCGACCATCGTCAAGATGCTCGCCGGGGTGCACCGGCCCGACGAGGGCACGCTGCTGCTGGATGGTGAGCCGGTCGCGTTTTCCTCGCCCGCCGCGGCCAAAGCGGCCGGCATCGCGGTGATCTACCAGGAGCCCACCCTGTTCCCGGACCTTTCGGTGGCGGAGAACATCGTGATGGGCCGGCATCCGCGCAAGGCGCTCGGGATGATCGACCGCGCCGCCGTCCGCGCCGAGGCCGAGCGGCTGTTCGCGCGGCTGGGCGTGCGGATCGACCCGGCCCGCCCGGCGCGCGGGCTGTCGATCGCCGACCAGCAGATCGTCGAGATCGCCAAGGCCCTCAGCGCGGACGCGCGGGTGCTGGTGATGGACGAGCCCACCGCGGCGCTGAGCCTGGTCGAGGTCGAGCGGCTGTTCTCCGTGGCGCGCGCCCTGCGGGACGAGGGCGCGGCGATCATGTTCATCTCGCACCGGTTCGAGGAGATCACCGAGCTGTGCCAGCGCGTGACGATCATGCGCGACGGCAAGCACGTCTCGACCGACCTGGTCGACGAGGTCACTGTCGAGGAGATGGTGCGCCGCATGGTCGGGCGCGAGCTGGACAAGCTGTTCCCCAAGCAGGACGTCGAGCCCGGCGCGGTGGTCCTCGAGGTGGAAGGCCTGGCGCGCGAAGGGGTTTTCCGCGACATCTCGTTCTCGGTGCGGGCGGGCGAGATCGTCGCATTCGCCGGGCTGGTCGGCTCGGGCCGCTCGGAGGTCGTGCAGGCGGTGTTCGGAGTGGACGAACGCGACGCCGGAGTGGTGCGGCTGAACGGGAAGAAGCTGCGCGCCGGCTCGCCGCGCGCCGCGATGTCCGCGGGAATGGCGCTGGTGCCGGAGGACCGGCGGCAGCAGGGCCTGGTGATGGACCTGTCGATCGAGCGGAACGTGACGCTGCCGCGTTCGCGCGCGCTCTCGAAACTCGGCCTGCTGCTGGGCCCCGGTGAACGGCGGGAAGCGTTGCGCTGGACCGAGCGGCTGCGCACGAAGTACCGGCGCCTCGGCGATCCCGTCGGCACGCTTTCGGGCGGCAACCAGCAGAAGGTGGTGCTGGCCAAGTGGCTCGCGATGGCGCCGAAGGTGCTCATCGTGGACGAGCCGACGCGCGGCATCGACGTCGGTACCAAGGCCGAGGTGCACCGGCTGATGTCCGCGCTCGCGGCCGAGGGCGTCGCCGTGGTGATGGTGTCCTCGGAGCTGCCGGAGGTGCTCGGCATGGCCGACCGGGTGCTGGTCATGCGCGAGGGCCGGATCGTGGCCGAGATCGCGCGGGCCGCGGCGACCGAAAGCTCGGTGATGTTCGCGGCCATGGGACAGGAAGCAGCAGCGTGAGCACGACCAAGACGGACCCGACGGGCGAGATGGCGGTGCCCCGCGAGCTGGCGCCCACCCGGAAATCCTTGCTGGGCGGCCTTTTCCGGGCACGCGAGTCGGGCATCGTGCTCGCGCTCGTGGTGCTGGTGGCGTTCACCGCGACGCAGAACCCGAGGTTCCTGTCCGGGCAGAGCATCCGCGACATCCTGCTGGGCACGGCGATCCTGGCGGTGCTGGCGGTCGGGCAGGCGGTGGTGATGATCACCCGCAACATCGACCTGTCCGTCGGGTCGGTGCTGGGGCTCTCGGCGTTCGCCGTCGGCACGCTGCTGCGCGGGAACCCGGGCCTGCCGGTGGTCGTGGCGCTGCTGGCCGGGCTCGCGGTCGGCGCGGTCTGCGGACTGGTCAACGGCGCGGTGGTCCGGTTCGGCCAGGTGCCCGCGCTGGTGGTCACGCTCGGCACGCTGTACGCGTTCCGCGGCGTCAGCTACTTCTGGGCCGGCGGCCAGCAGATCAACGCCGACCAGCTGCCGGGCTCGTTCCTCGGCTTCGGCGACTCCGCGGTGCTCGGCGTGCCGTGGCTGGTTTTGATCGCGGTGGTGGTGATGGTGGTGGCCGGCGTGGTGCTGCGGAACTACCGCGGCGGCCGCGAGCTGTACGCGATGGGCTCGAGCCCGCAGGCGGCCCGGCTGGCGGGCATCAAGGTCGGCCGCAACACCACCGTCGCGTTCCTGGTCAGCGGCGCGCTCGCGGGCCTGGCGGGGGTGCTGTTCGCGGCGCGGTTCGGCACCGTCGACGCGGCCGCGGGCACCGGGTACGAGCTGAACGTGGTCGCCGCCGCGGTGGTCGGCGGGGTCGCGGTGTTCGGCGGCAGCGGCTCGGTGTGGGGCGCGAGCCTCGGCGCGCTGCTGCTGACCGTGATCGGCAGCGCGCTGGCCGTGCTGGACATCAACCAGTTCTGGCAGCAGGCGATCGTCGGCGCGCTGATCCTGCTGGCGATCGGGGCGGACCGGCTGGTCGCGGTCCGCGTCGCGCAAGCACTGAAGAAGAAGGATTCCCATGTCTGACGCCGTAGTGCCCCGTGGCCGGCCGGCCTGGCTCTCGCGCCTGGCGAGCTGGGACGCCGCGGTCATCCTGGTCACGATCGTGGTGCTGCTGGTCGCCTCCGGCGTGGTCGACAACTTCGGCACCGGCCGCAACTACACCTTCCTGCTGCTGGACCTGCTGCCGATCGCGCTGATCGCGCTGCCGATGACGTTCATCATCGTCACCGGCGAGATCGACCTCTCGGTGGCGAGCACGCTCGGGCTCACCTCCGCGGTGATGGGCTCGCTGTGGAACGCCGGGCTGACGATCGAGTCGATCATCCCGATCAGCATCGTGCTCGGCGCGATTCTGGGCGCGGTCAACGGCTTCTTCGTCACGATGCTCAAACTGCCCTCGCTCGCCGTCACCATCGGCACCATGGCGCTGTACCGCGGCCTGGCCTTCGTGGTGCTCGGCGACGGCGCGGTGGCCGACTTCCCGCGCGCCTACACCTCGTGGGTCACCGGGACCCTCGGCGGCGGCCCGATCCCGAACGTGCTGGTGCCGCTGGCGGTGCTGGCCGTGGTCTTCGGCGTGGTCCTGCACGCCACGCCGATCGGGCGCGCGGTGTTCGCGGCCGGCGCGAGCGAGCAGGCCGCGCGGTTCGCCGGCGTCCGCACCGGGCGGCTCAAGTTCTGGCTGTACGTGGTGTGCGGCGCGATGTCCGGGCTCGCCGGGGTGCTGTGGACGCTGCGCTATTCCAGCGCCCGCGCGGACAACGGCTTCGGCATGGAGCTCGCCGTGGTCGCCGCGGTGCTGCTCGGCGGCGTGTCGATCTTCGGCGGCAAGGGCACGCTGCCGGGGGTGCTGGCCGGCGTGGTGCTGCTGGCCGGGCTGCAGAACGCGCTGCGGCTGCAGGACGTCTCGAACGAGGCGCTCAACATCGTCACCGGGGTGCTGCTGATCGTCTCGGTGCTGCTGCCCAACATCGTCTCCTCCGCCCGCGCGGCCCTGCGGCGCCGGCGAAGGCGATCCCCGTCCCCGGACCCCGGAGCGCTCGCCGGGATCGAGCAGTGATCAGAAAGGTGACGAAGATGTCCCGTCGATTTCTCACCGGCGCGCTCTCGGCGGCCACCGCGGCCGGGCTGGTGCTCAGCCTGACCGCCTGCGGTGGCACGACCAAGAACGACAACTCCGGCTCGGGGCCCGCGCAGTCCACCGCGGCCGCGAACCCCAATGCCGCGACGAAGCAGGGCGTCAAGATGGCGTTCCTGCCCAAGCAGCTGAACAACCCGTACTCCGACATCGAGGTGGGCGGCGGCAAGGCCGCGCTCGACGAGCTCAAGGGCGCGTACAAGCTGGTCGGGCCCAACGACGCCAGCGCCTCGTCCCAGGTCAGCTACATCAACACGCTGATCCAGCAGCAGCAGGACGTGATCGGCATCGCGGCGAACGACCCGAACGCGGTCTGCCCGTCGCTGAACCAGGCCCGCAGCGCCGGCATCAAGGTCGTCACGTTCGACTCCGACTCGGCGAAGGACTGCCGCGACCTGTTCATCAACCAGGCCTCCACGCAGGGCATCGGCGAGCAGCTGGCGAAGCAGGCCAAGGACCTCTCCGGCGGTTCGGGCGAGATCGCGGTGCTGTCCGCGACCCCCAACGCCACCAACCAGAACGCCTGGATCCAGGTGCTCCAGCAGCAGCTGGCCAAGCCGGAGTACGCGAACCTGAAGCTGGACAAGATCGCCTACGGCAACGACGACGACCAGAAGTCGTTCCAGGAGGCCCAGGGCCTGCTGCAGTCGTTCCCGAAACTGAAGGTGATCGTCTCGCCGACCACCGTGGGCATCGCCGCCGCCGCGCGTTACGTCAGCAGCTCGAGCTACAAGGGCAAGGTCGCGGTGACCGGGCTCGGCACGCCGAACCAGATGCGCGCGTTCGTCAAGGACGGCACCGTGAAGCAGTTCGCGCTGTGGAACCCGGCGGACATCGGCTACCTCGCCGCGTACGCCGGCGTCGCGCTCAGCTCCGGCCAGATCACCGGGGCGCCGGGGCAGAAGTTCAAGGCAGGCAAGCTCGGCGAGTACACCGTCGGGGCCAACGGTGAGATCGTCCTCGGCCCGCCGACCGTGTTCGACGCGAGCAACATCGACAAGTTCAACTTCTGACGCGGTGCCCCGGCCGGGCTCCGGCCCGGCTGGGGTCCACAAAGGACTGAAATGGCGCGTTACTGCTTCTGCCTCCAGGTGAAGCCCGAGCGGATGGCCGAGTACGCCGGACGGCACCGCTCGGTCTGGCCGGAGATGCGGGCCGCGCTGTCGGAAAGCGGCTGGCACAACTATTCGCTGTTCCTGCGTGAGGACGGCCTGCTGATCGGCTACGTCGAGGCCGAGGACCTGGCCGAGGCGCAGGCCACGATGGCCCGCACCGAGGTGAACGCCCGCTGGCAGGCGGAGATGGCCGGGTTCTTCACCGGGCTCGGCGGGCGGGGGCCGGATGAGGACCCGTGGCTGCTGACCGAGGTCTTCCACTCTGCTTGACAAAACAGCGCTTGAGGAAAGCAGCGCCCAGCAATCCAGCGCGTAAGCGCCAGACGAGGAAAGACGTGATCGACTTGTCCGACCTGACGGCCGTGAAATCCGCTCTGCGGGCGCAGCGGATCGAGACGCCCTCCTGGGCGTTCGCCAACTCCGGCACCCGGTTCAAGGTGTTCCCGCAGGCCGGGGTGCCGCGCACGCCCGAGGAGAAGATCGCGGACGCGGCGACGGTGCACCGGTTCACCGGCGCGGCCCCGAGCGTCGCGCTGCACATCCCGTGGGACCGGGTGGACGATTTCGGCGCGCTGACCCGGTACGCCCAGGACCTCGGGGTCGAGGTCGGCGCCATCAACACCAACGTCTTCCAGGACGAGGACTACAAGCTCGGCTCGGTGACCAACCCGGACCCCGGGGTGCGCCGAAAGGCCACCGATCATCTGCTCGAGGCGATCTCCATCATGGACGCCACCGGCTCGCGTGACCTGAAGCTGTGGTTCTCCGACGGCATCAACTACCCCGGGCAGGACGACATCCGCGACCGGCAGGACCGGCTGGCCGAAGCGTTGCGCGAGGCCTACACCCGGCTCGGCGAGGATCAGCGGATCCTGCTGGAGTACAAGCTGTTCGAGCCCGCGTTCTACGCCACCGACATCCCGGACTGGGGCACGGCGTACGCGCATTGCCTGGAGCTGGGCGAGCGGGCGACGGTGTGCATCGACACCGGGCACCACGCGCCGGGCACGAACATCGAGTTCATCGTCGCGTTCCTGCTGCGGGCGGGCAAGCTCGGCGCGTTCGACTTCAACTCGCGCTTCTACGCCGACGACGACCTGATGGCCGGCGCCGCCGACCCGTTCCAGCTGTTCCGGATCATGTACGAGATCGTCCGCGGCGGCGCGCTCGACCCGGCCTACGGCATCAAGTTCATGCTCGACCAGTGCCACAACATCGAGGCGAAGATCCCGGCGATCATCCGCTCGGTGATGAACGTGCAGGAGGCCACCGCCAAGGCGCTGCTGGTCGACCGCGACGCCCTGCGCACGGCCCAGCGCGAGGGGAAAGTGCTGGAGTCCAACGCGATCCTGATGGACGCGTACAACACCGACGTCCGCCCGATCCTGGCCGAGCTGCGCACCGAGGCCGGCCTGGACCCGGACCCGATCGCGGCCTACCACCGCAGCGGGTACCAGGAGAAGATCGTCGCGGAACGAGCCGATGGCCAGCAGGCCGGATGGGGGGCGTGAGGGTGACCGTGCCCGAAGAGCTGGTGGCGCGCAGCAACGCGCTCGGCGCCGATCCGCGCAACACCAACTACGCCGGGGGCAACACCTCGGCCAAGGGGTCCACAGTGGACCCGGTCACCGGCGGGCCCACGGAACTGCTGTGGGTCAAGGGCTCCGGGGGAGACCTCGGCACGCTGACCGAGGCCGGGCTCGCCGTGCTGCGGCTGGACCGGCTGCGCGCGCTCGTCGAGGTCTATCCCGGCGTCGAGCGCGAGGACGAGATGGTCGCCGCGTTCGACTACTGCCTGCACGGCCGGGGCGGCGCGGTCCCGTCGATCGACACCGCGATGCACGGGCTGGTCGACGCGCCGCACGTGGACCACCTGCACCCGGACTCGGGCATCGCGCTGGCCACCGCGGCCGACGGCGCCGCCCTGACCAAGGAGTGCTTCGGCGACCGCGTCGCGTGGGTGGACTGGCGGCGGCCCGGGTTCCAGCTCGGGCTGGACATCGCGGCGGTCAAGGCGGCCAACCCGCAGGCGATCGGCGTGATCCTCGGCGGCCACGGCGTCACCGCCTGGGGCGCCACTTCCGAAGAGTGCCGGCGGAACTCGCTGGAGATCATCCACACCGCGGAGAAGTTCCTCGCCGAGCGGGGCCAGGCCGAGCCGTTCGGCGCCGTCGTGCCCGGCTTCGAAGCACTGTCCGAAAAGGACCGCCTGGCCCGGGCGGCCGCGCTGGCGCCGGTGGTCCGCGGGCTGGCGTCGACCGATCAACGCCAGGTCGCGCACTACACCGGGAGCGAGGTGGTGCTGGAGTTCCTGGCACGGGAGAAGCTCGCGCCGCTGGCCGCGCTCGGCACCTCGTGCCCGGACCACTTCCTGCGCACCAAGGTCCGCCCGCTGGTGGTCGACCTGCCGGCCACCGCGCCGCTGGAGGACGTCGTCGCGCGGCTGAAGGAATTGCACGCCGAGTACCGCACCGAGTACCGCGCCTACTACGAGCGGCACGCGACGCCGGACAGCCCGGCGATGCGCGGTGCCGACCCGGCGATCGTGCTGGTGCCGGGGGTCGGGATGTTCTCCTTCGGCAAGGACAAGCAGACCGCGCGGGTGGCGGGGGAGTTCTACGTCAACGCCATCAACGTGATGCGCGGCGCCGAGGCGGTGTCCACGTACGCGCCGATCGCGGAGAGCGAGAAGTTCCGCATCGAGTACTGGGCGCTGGAAGAGGCCAAGCTGAAGCGGCTGCCGAAGCCGAAACCGCTGGCCGGGCGGATCGCGTTGGTCACCGGGGCTGGTTCGGGGATCGGGAAGGCGATCGCCGAGCGCCTCGCGGCCGAGGGCGCGTGTGTCGCGATCGCGGACCTGAACGCGGACGCGGCGGCCGAAGTGGCGCAAGGCATCGGCGGGCCGGACAAGGCCGTCGCGGTGACCGCGGACGTCACCGATGCCGGCGCCGTGCAGGCCGCGGTGGACGCGACCGTGCTGGCATTCGGCGGGATCGACCTGGTGGTGAACAACGCCGGGCTGTCCATCTCGAAGCCGTTGCTGGAGACCACCGAACGCGATTGGGACCTCCAGCACGACGTGATGGCCAAGGGCTCGTTCCTGGTCTCGCAGGCCGCGGCGAAGGCGATGGTCGCGCAGGGCATCGGCGGCGACATCGTGTACATCTCGTCGAAGAACTCGGTGTTCGCCGGGCCCAACAACGTCGCGTACGGCGCGGCGAAGGCCGACCAGGCGCACCAGGTCCGGCTGCTGGCGGCCGAGCTGGGCGGGCACGGCATCCGGGTCAACGGCGTGAACCCCGACGGCGTCGTCCGCGGCTCCGGCATCTTCGCCGGCGGCTGGGGCGCGCAGCGGGCCGCGGTGTACGGCGTGCCGGAGGAGAAGCTCGGCGAGTTCTACGCCCAGCGCACCATCCTCAAGCGCGAGGTGCTGCCCGAGCACGTGGCCGCCGCGGTCTTCGCGCTCACCGGCGGCGACCTGACCCACACCACCGGGCTGCACGTGCCGGTGGACGCCGGCGTGGCCGCCGCGTTCCTTCGCTGAGGCTCGCACCGCGGAGACTCCGCCCGCTGAGGCTCCGCCCGCGGGAGGCTCGCACCACCGGAACGCAGCGGATGACGCTTTCGCTGCACTCGGCGCAGGGAAAGCGTCATCCGCTGCAACAAGACACGACAGGAGAGAGGGCACCATGACCGACACACTCGACGGGATCGGCCGGATCACCCCGCGCCGCACCCGCGTCGGCCTGGTGGCCGGCGGGCTCGGCGCGTACTGGCCGCAGTTCCCGGAGCTGCTGCCGCAGTTGCAGGCCTCGGCGCGGCGGGTGTCCGCACGACTGTCCGATATGGACTGTGAGGTGATCGACGCCGGCTTCGTCTCCGACGCCCAGGAAGGCGCGGCGGCCGCGGAGAAGCTGCGAGTGGCCGATTGCGACCTGATCATCGGGTTCCTCACCACGTACCTGACCTCCAGCATGCTGGCCCCGATCGCGCAGCGCAGCGGCTCGCCCGTGCTGCTGCTGAACCTGCAGCCGACCGAGGCGATGGACCACGCGAGCTTCGACACCGGCGCATGGCTGGCATACTGCGGCGCCTGCCCGTTGCCGGAGATGGCGAACACCTTCCGGCGCGTCGGCGTCGAGTTCCGCTCGGTGTCGGGGTACCTGGAGGACGAGCGGGCCTGGACGCGGATCGGGCGGTGGATCAAGGCGGCGGGCGTGCGGGCGGCGTTCCGGCACGGCCGCCACGGCCTGCTGGGCCACCTGTACCCGGGCATGATGGACGTCTCCACAGATCCCACGCTCGTCTCGGCGCAGCTCGGCGGGCACGTCGAGATCCTGGAGGTCGACGACCTGCGCGTGCGCGTGGAGCAGGTCACCGAGGCCGAGACGAGCGAGCGGATGGCGCTCGCGCGCAAAGTGTTCACTGTGGATGATTCCGTAGCGGACGAAGACTTCGCCTGGGGCGCCCAGGTTTCCGTCGCGCTCGACCGGCTGGTGGCCGACTTCGGCCTGGACTCGCTGGCCTACTACCACCGCGGCCTCGACGGCGAGACGCACGAGCGCGTCGGCGCTGGCTTCATCCTCGGCGCCTCGCTGCTCACTGCGCGCGGCATCCCGGCCGTCGGGGAGTACGAGCTGCGCACCTCGCTGGCGATGCTCCTGATGGACCGCCTCGGCGCGGGCGGCTCGTTCACCGAGCTGCAGGCGCTCAACTTCCGCGACAACGTGGTGGAGATGGGCCACGACGGCCCCGCGCACCTGGCGATCAGCGCGAGCCGGCCGCTGCTGCGCGGGCTCGGGGTGTACCACGGCAAACGCGGCTGGGGTGTGTCCGTCGAGTTCGACGTGAAGCACGGGCCGGTGACGTTGTGCGGCCTCGCGCAGGGGCGCGACGGCACGTTCTCGATCGTCGCGTCGGAGGGCGAGGTGGTGCCCGGCCCGCTGCTGGAGATCGGCAACACCACCTCGCGCGTCGACTTCGGCTGCGACCCGGGGGAGTGGACCGACGCGTGGTCGGCCAGCGGCATCGCGCACCACTGGGCGCTGGGCACCGGGCACCGGGTCGGTGAGCTGACCGCGGTGGCCGACCTGCTGGGGCTGGACCTGACCGTGGTGCGGGTGTGAAACGGCTGGCCGCGGTCGACCTGGGCGCGTCCAGCGGGCGCGTGATGGCCGGCTCGGTCGGGCCGGGGCACCTGGCGATCGAGGAGGTGCGGCGCTTCCCGAACGGCGCCGTGCGCGCGGCCGGGACGCTGTACTGGGACGTGCTCGGCCTGCACCGCGAAATCCTCGCCGGCCTCGGCGAGGCGCACCGCGCCGGACCGCTGGACGGCATCGGCATCGACTCGTGGGCGGTGGACTACGGGCTGCTCGACGCGCACGGGAACCTGCTCGGCAACCCCGTGCACTACCGCGACGCGCGCACCGAAGGCGTGCTGGAGCGCGTCGTGCGGACGGTGCCGGAGCGGGAGCTGTTCGACGTCACCGGGCTGCAGCAGCTGCCCTTCAACACGCTGTACCAGCTGGTGTCCGAAGCCGACCGGCTGAACACCGCGTCCACCCTGCTGCTGATCCCGGACCTGCTGGCCTACTGGCTCACCGGGCAGGCCGGGGCCGAGCACACCAACGCCTCCACCACACAGCTCTACGACGTGCGAGCGCGGGCCTGGGCGGTCGAGCTGGCCGAGCGCGTCGGCATTCCGGCCCGGCTGCTGCCGCCGTTGCGCGAGCCGGGGGAGCGGATCGGCACGCTGCTGCCGGACCTGGCCGCCGAGCTGGCGCTGCCGGAGCTGCCGGTGGTCGCGGTCGGCTCGCATGACACCGCGTCGGCCGTGGTCGCGGTGCCGGCCGAGCCCGGCGCGAATTTCGCGTACATCTCGTCGGGCACCTGGTCGCTGGCCGGGCTGGAGCTGGACCGGCCGGAGCTGGGCGACGCCGCGCTGGCCGCGAACTTCACCAACGAGGGCGGCGTCGACGGCACGATCCGGTTCCTGCGCAACGTGATGGGCCTGTGGGTGCTCACCGAGACCCTGCGGACGTGGGCCGCCCGGGGCGAGCGGGCCGAGCTGGCCGAGGTGCTCGCCGAAGCCGCCGCCGCGCCGCCGCTCGCCGCCGTGGTGGATGTGGACGCGCCCGCGTTCCTGCCGCCCGGGGACATGCCGGCGCGCATCGCCGCCGCCTGCCGGGAGACCGGGCAGCGGCCGCCGGAAACGCGCGGCGAGGTCGTCCGGTGCATTGTGGACAGTCTCGCGCTGGCCTACCGCCGCACGGTCCGGCAGGCCGCGCGCCTGGCGGGCCGGACGGTCGACGTGGTCCATGTCGTCGGCGGCGGCGCCCGCAACACCCTGCTGTGCCAGCTGACCGCCGACGCGTGCGAGGCCCCGGTGCTGGCCGGGCCGGTCGAGGCAGCCGCGCTGGGCAACGTGCTGGTGCAGGCCCGTACGCTGGGCGCCGATCTGCCGGATCTGGACGCGATGCGCGAGTTGATCCGTCGGACACAGCCGCTGCGCCGGTACCTGCCTACGGGCGGGGACTGGGCCGCGGCCGAAGCGCGGCTGCACTCTGCGGATGCGTGAAGACCCGCCTGTTTCGGCGTGAGCCTGCCTCCTGCGCGGTGTTGTTCACGCGCGCCCATGCGGTGCTCGGCTGCCTCCGTCCACATCGGACGGAGGCAGCACGAGCGCACGAGAGGTCAGGCGCCGGCACTCATGGTGGTCAGCGTCTGGACCGCGCTCTTCGCCGCGGCTTCGTCGGCCGGATCCGGTTGCGCGAGGGTGTGCTGCGTGCAGCCCAGCAGCTGCAGCGACGCCCGCAACCGCAGCGTCAGGAAACGCAGCAGGCCGACGCCGGTCGCGGAGTCGGGGGACGGGGCGTTGCGCAGCAGGGTCCGGTCGGCCGTCAGCCGGGGCAGCCCGACGGTGCGCAGATCGCGGCAGTAGGCCCGGGTGGTGTCGGTGCGGGGGTTCAGCGCGGGCTGGTCGACCCCGGCCCGGTACAGGTTCGTCTTGCGCACGTTCGGGACCCCGTTGACGAGGGTCATCGGGTCCCCCGGCGGCACCAGCGCGACCGGCGCGGGCTGGTGCGCCGCGGCCTGCAGCTCGTTCAGCGCGAGTGAGGTCGTGCTGCCGGTTCCGGTGGTGAGGTCCTTCGCGGTGAACGGTGTGCAGCCGAAAGCCGGATCGACGAACGCGTCCAGCAGCCGGTTGTCGCTGCCGTTGGCCAGTGTCGTCACCGGGCCGAGCTGGGCGGAGCCCGCGGTGCCGTCCTGCGCGGTCCGCCCGTCCTGGGTGGCCACGTAGGTGGTCGTCACGTTGTCGCTCTGGTCCTGGTCGACGAGGGAGAAGTCCCGCGTGGTCGGGCAGGGGTGCCCGTCGCGGGCGACCCCGAGCGCGGGCACGGTCAGCTTGCCCGCGCGCTCGGCCGCGCCGGTGGCGGCGAAGAACCGGGCCGCCCCGCACTGCGCGAACTGACCGAAGGGGGAGCCCGCGACGCCGTTCACGCACTGGCCGCTGCGCAGGGAGCCGCCGGTGCCACCGAGGGTCAGCGTCCCGCCGTTGCTGCCGAACCACAGCCCGACCACGGCGCCCGCGGGCAGGACCGGGACCACGGGCGGGGCGGCGGGGGCGGTCCCGTCGTCGATCACCAGCGGCCGGTAGACCGACAGCGCGCCCGTGGCCGGATCGAGGACCGTGGCCTCGACGAACGCCGACTGCAGCGGGTTCGCCTCGGTGCAGGGCCCGTCGGCGGGGTTGGTCGCGCTGAGCCGGTACGGCGTCGCCAGGCCGTTCGCCGAAAGCGGGTTCGCGGGTACGGAAACGGTGCACGCCGGGTTCGGCACGGCCACCGTCGCCGGCGAGGGCGTCCTGGGTGCGGCCACCGCAACGCCGATCACGGCCAGTGACAAGGCGGCGACTGTCGCGCCCAGCCGGATCGGCGTGACCTGGCCGAGCAAGCGTGCTTTTCGATGATCAGGATAGTGTTTCGGCACCGTGCTGCCTTTCTGCGGATTGGGGAAGTCCCTCACCCGGCGAAGGACGCTAACACGGATAACGGAATGATCACATTGCTTCCGGTAAGAATATTTACCGTGACCTCCGAATAACGCTCCGGAGTCTATGAAGTCGGGACGGAAACCTTCCTAAGCACGGGTTTTGTGGTGTAACTTGGCTGCCCGTAACCCGTTAGTGATCTGCTGTGTCGCGTGGAGTCTTGTGTGTTTACTGATCTTTCACTCAGCGTCCTCGCGGACTCGCCACATGATCTCGGTGTGCACGAGGTCGCCGCGCTTTCGGCCCGGTTGTCCTTTGCGTTCCTTTGCCTCGGCCTGTCCTGGGGCGTGTTCACCAGTACCGGCTGGCTGGAGCGGCTGACCGGTCGGCAGGCCACTCGCAGTAGTCACCAGGTGCTGGTGACCACGGCGCTCGCCTTCGGGATGCTGCACGCGCTGGCCTTCCTGCTGATGTGGGACCGGCCGTTCTCGCTCGCCGCGCTGACCATCCCGATGTGGTTCGGCGGCTGGGGCGAGGCCGCCGGGGTCGCCGGGCTGGAGCTGATGCTGGCCGTCCTGGTGTCCACCGGGCTGCAGCGGTTCCTGCGCTACCGGCGATGGCTCGCGGTGCACCGGCTGGCCTACCCGGCGGTCGCGCTCTGCGTGGCGCACGCGTTCGTCGGAGCCTGGGTCGACGGCCACCTGGCCGGGTTGTGGCTGGCCGGGCTGCTGTTCGCCGTGCCCGCGGCGCTGACCGCCGTCCTCCGGTTCCTCTCGCCCGGCGTGCTCGCCGGGCTCGGGCTGCTGGAGGCGCGACGGTGACGGGCCGCGTACGGGTCAGCGTCGACAACCACCGGTGCCACCGCTACGGGCTGTGCCAGACCGAAGCGCCCGCTGTGTTCGAGATCGGCCAAGACGGGCGCCTGCGGTACCAGCGCCGTCCGGTGGACAGCGAGCGGGCGCCGGTCCTGATGGCGGCGCGCTGCTGCCCGATGCAGGCCATCACGATCGAGGAGCGGGACGCGTGAGCCGCGAGCGGATCGTCGTCGCCGGGGCCGGGCTGGCGGGCCTGCGGGCCGCCGAACGGTTGCGGGAGCTCGGTTTCGAGGGCGAGCTGGTGATGATCGGCGACGAGCCGCACCGCCCGTACCGCCGGCCCGCGCTGTCGAAGGAGTTCCTGCTCGGCGAGCTCACGGCGCGCGAGCTGGACCTGCGCAGCTACGAGGAGCTCGACGCCGTCTGGCGGCTCGGTGCGCGGGTCGAGGGGCTGGACCCCCGGCGGCGGACCCTCGAACTGCCGGGCGGCGAGCCGATGACCTACGACGGGCTGGTCATCGCCACCGGAGTGCAGGCCCGGCACCCGCCGGGCCTGCCGCTGCACGATCCGCGGGTCCGGGCCTTCCGGACGCTCGAAGACGCGCTGGCCCTGCAGCGTGCGCTGCGCGCGAGCGACCTCCCGGTCCTCGTCCTCGGGGGCGGGTTCATCGCGAGCGAACTGGCGGCGGCCCTGCGCGGCTCGGGCCGCGACGTGGTTTTGGTCTCCCGGTCCCCGGTGCTGATGGGCCCGGCCTTCGGCGACGAGCTCGGCGCCGCGGTGGGCCGGCTCCACGAGTCCCGCGGGGTCCAGCTGGAGCTCGGCACCCAGGTGTCCAACTGGCTGCTGCGGGACTGGGGAGTCGGCGCCCACCTGTCCACCGGAAGGCTGGTCGTCGCGGGCGCGGTGGTGATCGCGAACGGCAGCGTGCCCGCGACCGGGTTCCTGCGCGGCTCGGGCCTGGACGTGACCGACGGGGTGCTCGCGGGACCGGCCTGTCACGTCGACGGTGCCGAGGACGTCGTGGTGGCCGGTGACGTCGCGCGCTGGCCGAACCTGCGGTTCGACGAAGTGCCGCGCCGGATCGAGCACTGGCTCAACGCGGTCGAGATGGGCCGCGCCGCGGCCGACGGCCTGCTCGCGGGGCCGGCGTCCGCGGCCCCGTACTGCCCGGTGCCGCGGTTCTGGTCCGAGCTCTACGGCATTCGCTTCCAGTCCGCCGGCATGCCCGGCCTCGGTGACCACACCATCCCGCTGGGCGGCGACCCGGTGCGGCGCAGCGGGGTGCTGGGCTATCGCGACGACCGCGGGCTGCTCGGGGTGATCGGCCGCGACAGCCCCCGCAAGATGGTGAAGTGGACCAGCCTGCTCCAGCAGGGGCGGCGCCCGCGCGTCCGGCGGCACCCAGCGCGTTCCGCCGGCGTCGCGTGATCCCGGCCCCGGTGTGGCGTTGAGTGCTCCAGCCGGCCAGACCGGGCAGGCCGGGCGTCCGGAAAGACTTCGGCTTCCCGTCCGTTGTGCACGGAGCGGGCGTACTGGTTCCGGCCCGGTGCATTGTGGACAGTCTCGCGCCGGACCGTCCGCCAGGCCGTGGTGCGGGCGGCCGTGACCAGTAGCATCAGCGGCGACCGGTCACGAGAAAAGGGGAGCGATGCCCGCCGAACTGGAGCTGATCCGCGCGGAACTGGCAGCCGACCCGGACAACGCCTGGGCGCGGGAGCTGGGCTACGAGCCGGTGTTCGCGGCGGCGCCGGGCGCGCGGATCGCGCTGATCGGGCAGGCCCCCGGCCGCAAGGCGCAGGAGAGCGGCGTGCCGTGGGACGACGCGAGCGCTGTTGCCAATTCGACCGGAAGCAGGCGGACACGGGCTGCAGCCGATCGGCTTGCCGGAACCGTTTCCGCCGTGGCTGTAGTCGGATTGGCAACGAACTGCACAGTAAGCTGCGTGAGTGGCTCGGCGTGACCGACGAGCAGTTCTACGACCCCGCGCTGTTCGCCATCCTGCCCATGGACTTCTACTTCCCCGGCAAGGGCGCCTCCGGCGATCTGCCGCGCAAGGACTTCGCGCCCCGCTGGCACCCGCGGCTGCTCGGCCGGCTGCCGGACATCGCGTTGACGCTGCCGGTCGGCGGGTACGCGCAGAAGTTCTACCTGGGGGCCTCGGCCGGGACGAACCTGACCGAGACCGTCCGCGCGTACCGGGATTACCTGCCGTCGAAGCTGCCGCTGGTGCACCCGTCACCGCTGAACTTCCGGTGGCAGAAGAAGAATCCGTGGTTCGAGGCCGACGTCGTGCCCGCCTTGCGCGCGAGGGTGCGTGAAGTGCTCGCCTGAGGCGGTCCACTGTCCACTGTCCACTGTGAATAGTGGACAGTGGACGGCATCAGGCGCGGATCGGCCGGTGCAGCTCGTCCCAGGAAGGCACGCGCGGGGCGAAACGCAGTGACAGCCCGGCCTCGGCTGGGGTCCGGTCGCCCTTGCGGGCGTTGCAGCTGCGCGCCGTGCCGCCGCACGCCGCGACCGTGTTGAGCCAGCTGGTGCGCTCGCCGCCGCGGGACAGCGGCAGCACGTGGTCGACCGTGGTGGCGCGGCGGCCGCAGTAGGCGCACTCGTGGCCGTCCCGCTGCAGCACGCCCCGGCGCGACCAGCGCGGCGGGCCGGAGTAGCGCCACTTCATCACCACGTAGCGCACCAGCCGGACGACCTTCGGGCGCGGGAACAGCCCGCCGAAATCGGTGCCGTCGGTCTCGTGGACCACCGCCACGTCGCGCACCAGCATGCGTATCGCGTGGGCGACGGACACGGTGTGCAGGGGCTCGTAGCCGGCATTGAGGACCAGTACTCCCATGGCGACGGGCACCTCCCTTCGGGATTCGGGCGAGCGGGACTCGGGCGGGTGAAAACGAAAAAAGCCGCCCGGCTCGGTTTCCCGACGGGCGGCTCCCTGCGTGCGACGCGCTGGGCACGTCACGGCGGGGAGCCTGGGTTCGCTAGGGCACACAACGGGCAAAGCTCGTCGCACACGAAGGCGCGCGTGCGGCTGCGCGCCTGGTGCATGGCCTTGCCGGGCATCGGGGACTCCTCGTTCGCGGACGTGGTCATCATGACCGACGCCGGACCGGCCCGTCAACGCCGATAACGTTGCGGTTGCCAGGTCAGGCGCTCAGGCGGGGCCGTTGGCATCCATTGTGGACATCTCCGGCGTCAGCGCGGCACCGTGGACAGGAGCAGTGCGAACGCGTCCTCGACGGCAGGCGCCAGCGCCTCCGGGTCCGGCCCGGCGACGGCGCGGCCCGAGCGGACACACGCCAGCGCGAGGTGGGCGGCCACCGTCGCCTCCAGTTCGGGCATGCCCTGGGCCCGCAGCGTGCTGACCATCGCGTCGGCCAGGTTCAGCAGCTTGCGTTCGCTGCGGTCGTGCAGCTCCGGGTTGTCGCTGACGAGCTGCATGTGCAGGCGGTAGCGCTTCGCGTCGGCAGTGATCGCCTCGCAGATCGCGCGGACGGCGGCCCTCGACTGGTCCAGCGCCTCGCGCAAGGTGGGCGGGGTTTCGGCGGGCTCGGCTCGGAGGCTGAGCAGCCAGTCGGTCATCTCCCGCTCATCGGCGAACAGCACCTCCTGCTTGTCGCCGAAGTAGCGGAAGAACGTGGTGCGGCCGACCTCCGCGCGTTCGGCGATCTCCGTGACCGTCACGTCGGCGAAACCGCGCTCGGAGAACAGCGCGAAAGCCGCGTCGACGATGGCCTCCTGAGCTCGCCGGCGTTTGCGCTCACGGAGCGGGGGCAGCGGTGGCATCCGCCCAGGCTAGCCGATCCGGTCCTGGATCCTGTACGGTACTGAGTACCAATTAGTTCTCAGTGCCAGAGGTCGCCGTGGACACGAGCACCGTCCTGATGACGGGAGCGGGCCGGGGGATCGGGCGGGTCGCCGCCGAGCGCATCCTGCGCGCGCGGCCGGACCTGCACCTGCTGGTGACGGCCCGAGGCGACGGGGGCCCGGCGCTCGCCGCCGCATTGGCCGAGGCCACGGGCAATCCGAACGTCTCGGGGTTGTCCTGCGATCTGGCGTCGATGGCGTCGATCCAGCGTGCGGCCGCGGAGGCCGGCGCCCGGCTCGATGCCGGTGATCTGCCGCCGCTGAGCGGTTTCGCCGGCAATGCGGGCATGCAGCTGACCACCCGCACCCGGGCGACCGGGGACGGGATCGAGCCGACGTTCGCGGTCAACGTGCTGGCGAACTACCTGTTCGTCCGGCTGCTGTGGGACCGGTTCACCGTGCCGGGCCGGATCGTCGTGACCGGCAGCGACACGCACTTCGGCGACCTGCGGCACAACCTGGGGCTGGTGCCCGCCCCACGCTGGGAGAGCGTCCGCGAGCTGGCCACGCCGCGCGAGGGGGCGAAGGCGGACACCGCGCGCGAGGGCCGGGCCGCCTACTCGACCAGCAAACTGGCGGTGGCCTACCTGGTGCACGCGCTGGCGCGCCGGCTGCCGGACGGCGTCGACGTGTACAGCTTCAACCCCGGTTACGTGCCGGCCACCGGCTTGTTCCGCGAAGCCGGCCCCGTCGTCCGCTTTCTCTCGCGAACGCTGATGCAGGGCTTCACCGCCACGCCGTTCGCACACTCACCCGTCACGTCCGGCGCCCTGCTCGCGGAGGCCGTCGCCGGGCCCCGCCCGGGCGAGACGGGTGCGTACATCGACCGTGACGCCGTCGTCCCGTCCTCGGCCGAGTCCTACGACCAGGCCCGCGAGGAAGAGCTGTGGGCGACGGCGGCCGAGCTGTGTGCGCTGCCGGTCGAAGTCGCTTGATTTCTTGCCGGGCAAGGGATTCCGTCGTCAGCGGCCGTACAGCTCGGTCAGCAGCGCGACGGCCTCGGGGATGGCCGGGTGCGGGTCGCGGCGGGGCCAGGCCAGGTGCACCGGCACGGGCGCGGCGTCGCGGACGCGGCGGTAGACGATGCCGTCCCGGCGGTACTGCGTGACAGTGGCGTGCGGGGTGATCCCGACGCACCGGCCGGTCGCGATGGCGGCGAGCCAGTCGTCCACATCGTGGGTTTGCTCGACCCGCGGGCGCGCCTCCTCGGGCCACAGGTCGACCGTGGTGGTGCCGGTGCGGCGGTCGATCACCAGCTCGCGCCCGGCGATCTCGGCGAGCGTGACCGTGCGGCGGCGCGCCCACGGGTCGTCGGCCGCCATGGCGCAGTAACGGGCTTCGTAGCCGACGGTGCGGTGGGCGTAGTGGCGCGGATCGACCGCGGTGCGCAGCACGCCGACGTCGCACAGGCCCTCGGCCAGGCCGCTGGTCGGGGTGTTGGTGCGGACCACGAGGAGCTCGACGTCCGGGTGCCGCGCGGCCCAGCGCCGCTGGAACTCGGCGGTGTGGCGGCCCAGCGCCGACCAGGCGTGCCCGACCCGCAGCCGGGTGTGGCCGGTGCTGGCCTCGCGGACCAGTTCGTCGGCTTCGGCGAGCAGGTGCCGGGCGCGCGCGAGGACCTGAACGCCCGCGGTGGTCGGGACGACGCTGCGGCTCGTGCGGTGCAGCACCCGCACGCCGAGCACCCGCTCCAGTGCGAGCAGCGTCCGCGACACCGCGGCCTGCGACACCCCCAGCTCGACCGCCGCGTCGGTGAACGTGCCGGTGTCCACGATCGCGGCCAGGCACCGCAGGTGGCGCAACTCCAGATCCATGCGTTCAGCGTATAGGTGCGTCGTTTCATGCATTTTGCGCATGGACGGCCGGGGCGCACGCTCGAGCCATGACGACAACCGAACGCGCGCCCGCGACGCCGCCGCAGGAGCGCCGCGCCGCCGGGGTGGCGCTGATGCTGGGCAGCGCGCTGGCCAACCAGACCGGTGCGGCGGCCGGGGCCCTGGCGTTCCCGGTGGTCGGCCCCGTCGGCGTGGTGGCGGTGCGGCAGTGGGTGGCCGGCGCCCTGCTGCTGGCCGTCGGACGGCCGCGGCTGCGCTCGTTCACCGCGCGGCAGTGGCGCCCGGTCCTGGCGCTGGCGGCGGTGTTCGGCACGATGAACCTCACGCTGTACTCGGCGATCGACCGCATCGGCCTGGGGCTGGCGGTGACGCTGGAGTTCCTCGGCCCGCTCGCGGTGGCGCTGGCCGGCTCGCGCCGGAAGCCGGACCTGATCTGCGCGCTCGCTGCCGCCGGGGCGGTGGTGGTGCTGGCCCGGCCGCAGCCCACCACGGATTACGTCGGCATCGGCCTGGCGTTGCTGGCCGCGGCCTGCTGGGCCGGCTACATCCTGCTGAACCGGACCGTCGGCCGCCGCCTGCCCGGCGTCCAGGGCACCGCGGCCGCGGCCGGCGCGTCCGCAGTGGTCTATATCCCTGTGGGCTTGCTCGTCTTCGCGCACCACCCGCCGACGGCGGCCGCGCTCGGACAGGCACTTGTCGCGGGGGTGCTTTCCTCGGCCGTCCCGCTCCTGGTCGACCTGCTGGCGCTGCGCCGGGTGCCCGCCGCGTTTTTCGGGGTGTTCATGAGCGTCAACCCGGTGCTGGCGGCGCTGGTCGGTCTGGTCGTGCTCCACCAGCAGCTCGATTTGGCCGCGTGGGTGGCGACCGCGGTGATCGTGGCGGCCAACTCGGTGGTGGCCGCGAGACGAGCGCCGGCGGTGTCATAATCGACACAGTGTTGATTTAACCCGACGTGACGTAGAGTCGGGAACATGACCACTCGAACCTTCCTGATCACCGGTGTCAGCAGCGGCCTCGGCCGGGCCTTCGCGCAGGGGGCGCTGGAGGCCGGGCACACCGTGGTCGGCACCGTCCGCAAGGAGGCCGACCTCGCGGCCTTCGAGGCGCTCGCCCCGGGCCGGGCCCACGCGCGGCAGCTCGACGTCACCGACGACCACGCGGTGCCGGCCGTGGTGGGCGAGGTCGAGCGGACCGTCGGGCCGATCGACGTGCTGATCGCGAACGCCGGGTACGGCCACGAAGGCGTGTTCGAGGAGTCGCCGATCTCCGAACTGCGCGCGCAGTTCGACGCCAACGTGTTCGGCGTCGCCTCGACCGTGCAGGCGGTGCTGCCGTCCATGCGGAAACGGCGCTCGGGGCACATCTTCGCGGTCAGCTCCATGGGCGGGCTGATGACCGTGCCGGGGCTGGCCTACTACTGCGGCAGCAAGTACGCGGTCGAGGGCATGCTGGAAACCGTCGCCAAGGAGGTGGCCGGGTTCGGCGTGCACGTCACGATCCTCGAGCCCGGCTCGTTCCGCACCGACTGGGCGGGCCGCTCCATGGTCCGCAGTGAACGGTCCATTGTGGATTACGACGAGCTCTTCGAGCCCATCCGCGCGGCCCGGCAGGCCGCGAGCGGCCACCAGCTGGGCGATCCGGCGAAGGCCGCCGAGGCGGTGCTGCAGGTGATCGAGTCGGAGCAGCCGCCGGTGCACCTGGTGCTGGGTTCGGACGCGCTGCGCCTGGTCGCGGCCGGCCGCTCGGCCGTCGAAGCCGATTTGCGGGATTGGGAGGGCCTTTCGCGCTCGACGGACTTCCCGGACGGCCACGAGATCGCGTCGAACCGGCCGTGACCGGGCCGGGGAAACGGCGCTCGACACCGACCAAGGGGGACCGCCGGGAGCAGGCGATCCTCGACGCGGCCGAGGCGCTGCTGGAGTACGAGAGCGTCGAGCTGATGACGGTGGAGACGATCGCCAAGGGGGCCGGGATTTCGCGTGCCTCCCTGTATTTCTACTTCGGCTCCAAGCACGAGGTGCTCGCGGCGTTGGTGGCGCGCACGGTTGCCGTGCTGCGTGAAGACGCGCTCGGCGCGGCCGGCGACACCGTCTCCAGTCCGGAAGAGACGGTCCGCGAAGCCGTGCGGCGCACCGCGAAACAGTGGCGTGAGCACGGTTTGGTGATGCGCGCGGCGGTGGACTTTTCCGCCGCGGTTCCGGAAATCGCCGAGCTGTGGCAGGGCACGGTCGCCTCCTACGCCGAGGCGATGGCTCGCGTCATGGTGCGTGGCGGAGTTCCGGACGAGAAAGGCCCCGAAGGCGCGGCCGCGTTGGCGCGCGGCCTCTGCTGGATGACCGAGCGAACGTTCTACTGGGCCTCGGCCCGTCCGCGCGACCTCCGCGCGGCGACCGAGACCTGCGCCCAGATCTGGCTGCGGGTGCTGGCTTCCGCCGAAAGGGACTGAACAACGGGGAAATGTGTCCGTTCAGCCCTACTTTCGTGCTGGGAAAAGCTACTGTGCCGGTAGATACCAAACCGACCGGAAGTAAGCACCTGGGGCAGGTCTGTCGCCGTTGCCGGTCGGCTTACTTCCGGTCTTTTTGGTAATACGTATTAGCGTCTTGCCTTTGTCTCGCGTGGCTGCCTAACGTCGTGGCCACGCCGGACGAAGGAGTTCACCGATGGTCTTGTCGCGACGCGGGATGCTGTTCGGGACCGTGGGGCTGGGCGCCACGCTGGGGCTCGGGTTGACGCTGCCTGGCGGGGTCGCCGCCGCTTCCGTCGCTCCGCCGGCCGGGCCGTTCCCGGCTCTGCCGCCGCTGCCCGCCGGGGCCCCGGTGCGCAAGCTGTTCAGCCCGCTGGAGCAGCGTTTCGGGCCGTACCTGGCGATTCTGCCCGGCATGGTGAACGACATCGAGGTGACCGACCCCGCGACGCTCGGCTATATGGGCGGCGGCTGGTGGCGCACACCGAGCGTGCCGACGAACGCGCGGGTGCAGGAGCACGTGTTCACGCTGAGCTGGTTCCACGCGAACGCGCGCTCATGGAACCCGTACTCCGGCAACGCGGCGTTGCTGAAACGGCTTGACGCGGCCATCGCGCATTACCTGAACCTGCAGCACGCCGACGGGTCGTGGCCCGAGTACAGCGTGACCGAGCAGTCCAAGGCCGCCACCGGGTTCGGCCTCGGTTACCTCGCCAAGACGCTGGCCAACCTGCGCCAGGCGAACGCGCTGCCGACGCGCCGCGGTCAGATCGGCACCGCGCTGCACCAGGGCATGACCTGGTTCCTCGACCCGGCCAACCCGATCTGGGAATCGCCGATCCACTACGCCAACCAGAACACGTCCGGCCTCGCCAGTTCCACCCGCGCGTTGCAGCTGAACCCGGACGCGGCGATGCAGGCGAAACTGGCCGGCCGCATCGCCTATCTCGCGGCGCACGGGCAGAGCCCGGCCGGGTTCTTCTACGAGCCGACCGGGATGGACATCAACTACAACTTCGAGGTGATGATCCCGGAGCTGGCCGAGATCTACGTGCTCACCGGGGACAAGACCGTGCTCTCGATGGCTTCGAAGTTCGCGAGCTGGTTCGGCTACAACGTCGTGCGCGAGCCGGACGGCACCGGTTCGCTGACCTACGTCGGCATGTCCGCGCGCACCACGGTGACCGGCTACGACAACGTGATCCCCGACCCGGACCGGACCAACCTCGGCTCGTTTTTCGTCCCGGAGGTCCCCGCGCTGGCCCCGTTCTTCACCTCGGCCGAGGACCGCGCCGCGACGAGGGCGGAGTGGGCGGCCGCGTCCGGCCCGGCGCCGGGACTGGCCAAACAGGACACTTCGCCGCGCATTCTCGCGCACGCGCCGTACGGGGAGTCGTTGCCCTCCAAGGCGGCCAAACAGGCGGCGATCGCCCAACTGCCCTACCTGGCGAGCACGGACTTCGCGGTGCAGCGCCGGGACGACCTGACGAACCAGGCCTACACCTTCATCCGGCGGCCGGCGCTGTACCTCGCCGCGTTCTTGGGCACCCGTCCGTCTTCGGAGGTGCGCGGCTCGGCCGGGCTGCTCTGGCACCCGGCCGCGGGCACGCTCGTGCAGAGCCAGCAGGACGACACGCAGTGCTGGGCGAGCCTGCTGCCCAACGGGAATCCGGACGCGCGCAGCAACCTCGACGCCACCTACCAGGTCGGCGGCCGGGCCTGGGACGGGCAGCGGATCGTGCCCGGCAGCGCGCCGGTGGTGGTGGACTACGCCCTGCCGGACGGCCGGATCCACACCACGCTGACCGTCACGCCGAACACCGTCACCCGCGCGGTGCAGGGGACCAGCGCGCTCACCGAGCAGGTCCCGCTGGTGCTCAAGCCGGCCGACACGGTGTCCTTTTCGGACGGAACCCCGATCGGCTACGGCCGGAACTCCGCCGCGACCGCGACCGGCCTGACCATCCACCGCGGCAGCCAGGCGATCACCATCAGCTGGGGGACCGCCCTCGCCGCCTCGGTCACGGCGACCGCGGTCAACATCCTCTCCACCGGCGGCCGCCGTATCCACGTGCTGCGCGTCCCGCACGGCGGCACGCTCAGCACCGTGATCACCCTGCCCTGACCCGGCCCGCCGGCCCGCCGGCCGCCGCCCGCCGCCCGCCGCGGGCTATGCGGGCGGAAACAGCGGGGCCCGGCCCAGCGGCGTCAGCGGATGGCGGCGCGGTAGGAGTGGGTGCCCGGTGTCGCGGGGTGGGCCAGCCGTGCGCGGCTCCCGTTCAAGGGCTCGTGAGTGTTTATGACGGTTCTAGCCGTCATAAACACTCACGAGTCTACTCAGGCCGCGCCGGTGATCTGCTCGTTCAGGTAGAGGAACGTGCCGATGCCGTGGAAGTCGTTGGTGGCCCGGGGCCGCGCGAGGTAGAACGGCGCGTCGCCGACGTTCGTGCCGACGCCGATCTGGGTGATCTGCGTGGCGCCGCCGTCGGCGATCGAGACGCGGTCGCGCACGCCGGCGTACCCGGCGTCCACTACCGGCTGGTAGTCCTTGCCGAGGTAGCCGCGCTGGATCCCGCGGGAAAGCGTGTAGGTGAACAGGCTCGAGCACGAGGTCTCGGTCCAGTTGCCGGCCAGAGTCGGCTTGACCGGCAGCTGAAACCACCGGCCGGTCGCGGGGTCCTGCCACTTGCGGAAACCGTCGGCGAGGTAACGCACGATGCCGGCCAGCGCGCCGCGGTCCGGCGCGGTCTGGGGGAGCGCGTCGAGTACATCGACGGTCGCCGCGCCGAACCAGCCGACCGCCCGGCACCACACTTCGGGGGAGTTGCCCGTGGCCGGATCGGACCAGCTCGCTTTATGCGTTTCGTCGTAGGCGTGATACAGCAGGCCGCCGGGATTACGCAAGTGACTGAAGTAGGTAAGCAGTTGCTTTGCCGCTTGCGTGGTGCCGAAGGAATCGCCGGTGTCCGCGCCGTAGTGCGCGAGGAATGGGGTGAGCATGAACGCGCCGTCGGCCCAGAGCTGCCCGGTCAGGCCGGTGTTGTGGATGAACCCGCCGTCCGAGGTCTTCGGGTAGCTGTCCAGTCGCGTGCGGATGCGCTGCGCGGCCAGCGAATAACGCGGGTCGCCGGTCTGCTGCGCGAGGATCAGGAAGACGTTGCCGGCGAGCATGCTGTCGAGATCGTTGTAGGCGTTGCCGGTGCTGCCGTCCGGCTTGACCTTCGCGGCGCCCCAGTCCTCGATGTAGTCCACGTAGCGGGAGTCGTGGGTGCGCTGGTAAACGCGGTACAGGCCGAGCAGGAACAGGGCGTCGGTGTAGCCCAGTCCCAGCGAGGCGGCGGGATGCGCGCCGATCGTCGAATCCGCGACGGCGCGGGAGAGGTCGGCGCGGGTCGCGGCCGAGGCCGCCACCGGCGCCTGAAGCAGGCCGACGGCGACGAGAATGGTGCACAGTAAACGGAAAACGGTACGGGTCGCCAAGGGGAACCAGCTCCTTTGCCGGGGTACTGCGGTGATCTTCGGCGGGATTCGCCGAAACGGTCAACCGCCCGCCGGGGAAAAGAACCGGACAGAAAACGGGACTGATATATCGATGGGGGCGCCGTTTTCATTGACTTCCCCGGCCGCGGGCCGCTTCCCTGTTCGTGGTGCCCTGGTCGCGGGGCGCCTCGCTTCGGCTGGAGGAGCCCACCATGGTCCTGGCCCGGATCGCCCGACTGTCCGCGGTCCTCTTGCTGGCCCTCGCGGCGCTGATCGTCCCGGCCGCGACGGCCACGGCCGTCACCGCCACCGATGTCTCGGTGAACGGGACGGCGACCGGCCGGACCTTCGACGGCCTCGGCGCGATCAGCGGGGGCGGCGGCAATTCCCGGCTGCTGCGCGACTACCCGCCGGAGCAGCAGGCGCAGCTGCTCGATTACCTGTTCAAGCCTGGTTACGGCGCCGCGGTGCAGCTGCTGAAGCTGGAGATCGGCGGCGACGCGAACTCCACCGACGGCGCCGAGCCCAGCCACGAGCACGTGCGCGGCCAGGTGAACTGCGACGCCGGCTACGAGTTCTGGCTGGGGGAGCAGGCGGTCGCGCGCAACCCGGGGATCAAGCTGGTCGCGCTGCCGTGGGCCGCGCCCGGCTGGATCGGCGGCGGGAACTTCTGGTCCCAGGACATGATCGACTACGACATCTCCTGGCTCGGCTGCGCCAAGCAGCACGGGCTGACCATCAGCTACCTCGGCGGCTGGAACGAAAAGGGCCACAACACCGCCTGGTACAAGGATTTGCGCACCTCGCTCGACGCCAACGGCTACGGCTCGGTGCAGATCGTCGGCGACGACACCGACTGGGGGACCGCCGACGACATGCTGTCCGACCCGGCCTTCGGCAAGGCGGTCGGCGTGGTCGGCGCGCACTACCCGTGCGGCTACCTGTCCGACGCGACCTCGTGCGCGTCCAGCGCGAACGCGGTCGCGACCGGGAAACCGCTGTGGGCCAGCGAGTTCGGCTCCCAGGACCAGGACTCCGGCGCGCAGCCGCTGATCCGCAGCGTCACCCGCGGCTACCTCGACGGGCAGATGACCGGCTTCATGAACTGGCCGATCATCGCGTCGCTGTACCCGAACCTGCCGTTCGACACCGTCGGCCTGGCGACGGCGAACTCGCCGTGGTCGGGCTCCTACCAGCTGGGCAAGAACCTGTGGGCCACCGCGCAGGTCACGCAGTTCACCCAGCCCGGCTGGAAGTTCCTCACCGGCTCCGCGAGCGGCTACCTCGGCGGCGACCGCGCGAACGGCAGCTACATCAGCCTGAAGCCGGGCAACGGCACGGATTACTCGACGATCTACGAGACGACCAGCGCCACCAGCGCGCAGACCGTGAACGTCAAGGTCTCCGGCGGGCTGGGCACCGGCGCAGTGCACGTGTGGTCGAGCGACCTCGGTTCGAGCAACCAGGCGGACTACTTCGTCAAGCAGGCCGACGTGACCCCGCAGAACGGCTCGTACTCGCTGACGCTGCAGCCCGGCCGGGTCTACTCGGTCACCACCACGACCGGGCAGGGCAAGGGCACCGCGACCGCGCCGCCCGTGCACGGCCTGCCCCTGCCGTACGCCGACAATTTCGACGGCTACCCCACCGGCACCGAGGCGAAGTACTTCTCCGACATGCAGGGCGCCTTCGAATCCCGCCCCTGCGTCGACGGCCGCAGCGGGCAGTGCCTGCAGCAGGTCGCGCCGGTCAAGCCGATCGAATGGCAGGGCGACAGCGACGCGTACGGCCTGATCGGCGATCTGAACTGGCGGGACTACAGCGTCGCGGTCGACGTGGACCTGCGGCAGTCCGGCACCGTCACCCTGCTGGGCCGGGCGAACACCCAGAACCGGCCGCAGAGCCGTCAGGCCGCCTACCAGCTGCGCCTGGACGAGCGGGGCGCCTGGTCGATCGCGAAGAACGACAGCAACGGCCAGCTGACCACCCTGGCTTCGGGCACGGCCGCCGCGCCGGGGCTGAACTCGTGGCACCGCGTCGGCCTCAGTTTTTCCGGCGACGACATCACCGCGACGCTCGACGGCGCCACGCTCGGCACCGCCGCGGACAGCTCGTTCCCCGCGGGCCAGGCCGGGTTCGGCGTCGTCGGTTACCAGACCGACCTGTTCGACAACCTGTCGCTGGCCGCGGCCCCGCCCGGCAACCACAGTGGTGTCCTCAAAGGACTGGAGTCCGGGATCTGCGCGGACGTGCCGAAGGTGAGCGACCAGAACGGCACCGCGATCGCGCTGTGGGACTGCAACGGCGGCGTGAACCAGCAGTGGACGGCCACCCCGGCCGGGCAGCTGATGGTGTACGGCACCAAATGCCTCGACGGGACCGACCCCGCGGCCGCCCAGATCCAGGACTGCACCGGCGCGGCCGCGCAGAAGTGGGACCTGAAAGCCGACGGCACCGTGGTGAACGGCGGCTCGGGCCAGTGCCTGACCGCGTCCGGCACCGCGCCGGCCGACGGCCTGGGCACGGCGTCGTGCACCGGCGCCCCGAACCAGGGCTGGTCCCGCAGCCCGGCGCCGAGCATGCTCCAGGGCCAGGCGTCCGGCCGCTGCGCGGACGTGCCCGCGGGCGACTCGACCCCCGGCACCCGCCCGACATTGTGGGACTGCCACAACGGCAGCAACCAGGAATGGACGTCCACCGCGACCAACCAGCTGACCGTGTTCGAAAACCGGTGCCTCGACGTGGTCGGCGGCGGCACGGCCGACGGCACCCCGCTGCAGATCAGCGAGTGCACCGGCAGCGCGGCCCAGCAGTGGCGGGTCCGCTCGGACGGCGCCGTGGTGAACGTCGCGTCGGGCCAATGCCTGGACGCCGCGGGCGGCGGCACCGCGGACAGCACCCCGCTGGTGGTTTCCGGCTGCACCGGATCAGCGAGCCAGAAGTGGGCGCGCGTCTGAGCTGTTTCGTAACGCCGGGGGACCGGCGAGCGACCGCGTCGGCAAAGGGCTTGGCACAGCCGATCCGGCGGGAGTCGAACGATGGCGGACAACGAGCAGTCAGCGAACTACGAGACGGCGCCGCTGAACCTGGACGAGACCCTCAACCAGGGCACGACCTACAACCCCGGCGTCCCGGTCATCCGCACCGGGACGGTGCCCGATCCCACTGAACCGGAGCCCGCGGCCCCGGCCGCGAATCCGGAGCCGAAGCCGGAGACGAGCGGCGCGTAACCATGGTGCCCTCGACCTCCGGTGGCCTGGTCGGGCTCCTGCTGGTGCTGGCGCCGGGGATCTGGTACGAGCTGATCCGCCAGCGCTCCCGCCCGGGGCGAGGGGATTCCACCTTCGTGGAGGTTTCCCGCATCCTGCTGGCGGGGGTGCTCGTGAGCCTGACCGTGCTGATCCTGCTCGGCGGCTTCCGCACCATCGACCCGCGGCTGCTCGCCGACCCGCAGGCGCTGCTGTCCCAGCCGGGGTATCTGGCCGGGCACCTCGGCCTCCTGACCTGGACGTTGGCCTGCTTCCTGGTCCTCGCCATGACGATCCCCGCCGTGTGGCTGTACACCACGCCCGGGCGGAACGCGCACGCGGAGATCCGGCAGGAAAGCCTCTGGGTCTCCTACTTCGACCGGATACCGCGGCAGGACGCGCACGAGAAAGGCTTGCCACCGCCCGAATTCACCTACCTGCAGGTGCGCATGGCCAGCGGCGTGCTCTACCGCGGGCGCCTCGCCGCCTACGACAACGGCCTCGGCCTCGACGACCGGGAGCTGACTCTGAGCCAGCCGAATCTGATCACCAAGCCGGTCGGTGAACCCTGGTCGTCGCTGGCGCCGGACGGGTGGAGCGTGGTGATCATCCGGGGCACCGAGATCAAGGACCTCTGGGTCCTCAACTACGCCCCGGACGACGGTCCCGCTCCGGCCCGGCGCCGCCGGGTGCCGCGGATCCCGGCCCACTGGCGGCTGGTGGTCCTGCTGGCCCTGGAACTCCTGGCGCTGGGCCAGCTGGCAGTCCTCGGCCGATGAGCGCAAAACCCTGACCGCGCCGCAAATTCGCTGCTCAGCCCGTGAGCCAACGGCCGCCCTGACCGGCGGGCCGGCCCCGGACGGCACCCGCCTGCTGAGCGAGGGGAGCGCCGCGGCGATGGCCGCGTTCCAGGCCGACCTGCCCGACAAACACGCGCTGGGCGATTCGTGGGGCCTCGGCTGGATCCGGTACGACTGGGCCGGCCACCGGCTGATCGGGCACGACGGCAACACCATCGGCCAGTCGGCGTTCCTGCGGCTGCTGCCGGAGCAGGGCCTCGCCGTCGCGCTGCTCACCAACGGCGGCAGCCCCCGCGACCTTTACCAGGACCTCTACTGCGAGGTCTTCGCCGAACTGGCGGACGTCGAAATGCCGTTGCCGCTCACGCCGCCCGCGGAGCCGGTGACCGTTGACTTCGAACCGTTTCTGGGCACGTACGAGCGGGCCGGTGCGCTGGTGGCGGTGTTCCGCGGCGAGGACGGGGCGCGGCTGCGCCACACGGTCACCGGCGCGCTTGCCGAAATGCTGCCGGAAAAGGTGCAGGAATACGCGCTGGTGGCGGTCGAATCGGGTTTGTTCGTGGTCCGGTCCACGGTGGGCCGGGGCTGGCTCCCGGTCACCTTCTACGCCTTGGCCACCGGCGAGGAGTACCTCCACTTCGGCGGCCGCGCGACTCCGAAGGTCCATTAGCCCGCCCCGTGTACGCCTTGGAGGCCTTGTCACGTTTGCTCTAAAGAGTGATTTCGGTGGACACTTTCAGTGAGTGAACGTGGCACCTCGTAGTGACTTTCGGTCACTGTCGGTCAAAGCGAGCCTGTGACCACCGGGTATCCGCAGGTCCGGCGGCAAATCCCTAGTGCCCCTAATCGGCCGGGTGCCGAAGCCCCCTAGTGGTGCTCCGCAAAACCCGGGGTGGCCCCCGTTGGCCCCCGGATGGCGCCGCCCTAAGTTCGTCCCGGAGCCACCGGCTCGTCGGCATGTCCGGCGGTGCTGACCACGGTGCCGATCATTACCACTGCCGATCTGTTGTCATTATCAGGAGAATTGAACTATGGGCCCGGTGCAGACGCTGCACGAATTCGCGTTGAATCTTCTCAGCGACCCGCAGGCACTGGCGGAGTACAACGCCAACCCGCAGGCTGTGCTGAACGGCGCCGGTCTGGGGGACCTGAGCGCGGCGGACGTCCACGACATCATGCCGCTGGTCATGGACACCGCGCCGCTGCCGGCCGCCGGCTCGCCGGCCGGGTTCGCGACCGGTGACGTCACCGGCACGCTGGACCACGTCACCGCGTCCGCGCCCCAGGCGGCGGAAGCCGTCCACAGCGCCACGGGCGCCCTCGGCGGCGAGTCCGGCGTTCTGACCGGGGTCTTCGGCGCGGTCAGCGACATCGCCGACCAGACCGGCCTCAACACCGCCACGCACGGCGCGCTCGGCGACGTCTCCGGCATCGTGGACAGCGTCGCCGGCGCCACCAGCGGCGTGCCGCTGGTCGGCCCGCTGGTCGACGCCGGCGCCATCGACCTGCAGCACACCGTCGGCGCGGTGGGCGATCACCTCTTCGACGGCAAGCTGGTCGGCAGCGTGGTCGACGCCACCACCAACCACCTCGGCGACGCCCTGCTGTGGAAGGCCGCGGTCACCACCGTCGCCCAGGTGCCTGCCGTCGGCGGTCCGCTGAGCGGCGTGGTCGAGGACGTCCGCGTCGGCGGCAGTAGCCTGCTCGGCCAGGTCAACGGGGTCATCGGCTCCACGCCGGTCGGCGTCAACGCCGAGAACATCCAGCCGCACGGCGACTTCGGTGCCGCCGGCGACCTGTCCGGCTCGCTGGACCACGCCGTCTCGGCGCTGCCGGTCGGCCTTCCGGCGCTGCCCGCGGTCCCGGCCCTGCCGGCGGTCCCGGGTGCCTCGGTCCCGGGTGTCCCGGCGGTGCCCGGCGTCCCCGCGCTGCCCGCGGTTCCGGCTCTGCCGGCCATCCCGGGCACGCCGGACGTCTCGTCCACCGTCGGCTCGGTCACCCACACCCTCGCCGGTGCCACCGCGCACCTGCCGATCGCCGGCGACGCGGTGAACCACGCGCTGGCCGCGGCCGGCGAGCACGCTGACACGGGCATCCGCAGCGACGCGCCGACCAGCGACCTCACCAGCACCTCGCACACCGGCGACCTGGTCAGCAACGTGGAGAACCACGCGCACGACCTGACCGCCGGCCTCGACCTGCACCACGGCGTCGAGAGCGCGCTGGGCGACCTGCACATCGGGCACTGAAATCTCGGGCACTGATTCCTGAGTTCGGGCACTGGAACGGGCCCGGGCCTTCCGCCAAGGGAGGCCCGGGCCCGCTTTTGCGCTCGTTGCTTCAGCTCTCGCCGGCCGAACGCGGTTCGGCCAGTGCGTCGGCGCAGACGGTGAGATCGCGGCGCAGGCGGTCCTGCGCCGCGGTGGAGAGCGGCGTGAGCATCCGCTGTTCGACCGACTTCACGAGGGTGCTGGCTGCCCGAAGCTGCTCCCGGCCCGGCGGGGTGAGCCGGCTGGGCAAGGCCCTGCCGTGCGGGGTGCTCGCCGGCCGGGCGACCAGTCCACGGTCCTGTAGCCCGCGCAGCACCAGGTTCATCGACTGGCGCGAGACGAACACGGCACGCGCCAGCTCCGCGTTGGACAGTCCCGGTTGCCGTGCGAGCACTTCGAGGCACGCGTACTGCGGCACGGTCAGGCCCAGCGGACGCAGTTCCGCGTCCATGCGCGTGCGCAGCGCGGCGGCCGCCCGTTTCAGCACATAACCCACGACCTCGTCCAGTGGACCGTCCGGCTCGGCTTGACTCATGTCAACATGATGACATACAGTGACCTATGTCAGCACATTGACACCCATCGCGGAGGGCAGCATGAACGTGACCGGACCCGATTTCCTCGCCCCGCAGGTCCGCCTGGACGCCGCGTCCCCGCGCCCGGGAGCCGGGATCCTGCCGTGGCTGTGCTGCGATGACACGCAAGCACTGCACGGCGAGGCCTGACGGCGGAGGGAGCGAACCATGACCGGCCACACGGTGAACGTCGACGTACTCGGACCTTGGTCGCTCGAAACGTGCAAGCGGTTCTGGGAGGGCTTCGCCCCCGCCGCGCTGGCAGCCCAGCACGCTCCGGCCGAGCTGTGGACGGTGTTCTGCGTCGAGGGCGACTGGAGCCGCGCGGAGGCGCGGGTCGCCCAGCACGGCGGCTCCGCCCGGATCACGGTGACCGGCGACGGCGACCTCGACGCCGCAGTCCGGCAGGTTTGCCGGTTCCTGTCCCTGGACGTCGACGCCCGCGGCTGGCCCGAGGTGGCGCGCCGCGACCGGGTCATCGCCCACGCGCAGGAGCGGCTGCCCGGCCTGCGGCCCTGCGGTTTCCATTCCCCCTACGAGGCCGCGGCGTGGGCCGTGCTGTCCCAGCGGATCCGGATCGGCCAAGCGGCCCGGCTACGCGAGAACCTCATCCGCGACCACGGCCAGGGCGGCGCCTTTCCCACCCCCGGAGCGGTGCGCGGCCTCGATCTCGACCTGCCCGGCCGCAAGAGCGAATACCTGCACGCCGTCGCCGAGGCAGCCTTGGACGGACACCTCGACGGCGACCAGCTCCGGGCGATGAATCCCGACGACGCGGTCCGCCGCGTGCAGGAGGTGAAGGGCCTTGGGCCATTCGCCGCCGAACTGGTCGTCCTCCGCGGCGCCAACGCCCCGGACCTGATCCCGCACCATGAGCACCGGCTCGACAACGAGATCGTCCAGCAGTACGGCCCCGGCCACACGCTGGCCGAGGTGTCCGGCGCCTGGCGGCCGTTCCGCACCTGGGCCTCGGTCCACCTGCGCACCCTGCGCGAAGAACGGACCCACGAAATCGCCGGGCAGACGCGGGCCTGAACCGCACCACAGCCGGCCGCCTCAAGGTGCCGGGATCGCTTTTCCTTTCCTCGCACCGTGTTTGCGCAATGCATCCGAGTCTGCGCCTTCACCACCGTCCGTCGTCGGGCTTACAGCACGCCTGGGAACCGGCGGCGGTGTGGACGGCCAGGTTGCCGGGTACTGGTCCGGTGCCGGTGCGTACGACCGGGTCGTCGGATGCTGGGCCGACGGCGGTGCGCTTGATCAGGTCGCCAGGCAGCGAGACCGGTGCGGTTTGCGTGATCAGGCCGCCGTCCGCACCGGCCGACGTTGCGGCCGTCACGCCTCCGCTCACCACCAGTGCCGCAGTCAGGCCGAGGACCACCGGCCATCGCGTCCGCCTGATCACTGCTGGCCTCCCGTCGCCGATACCACGAACGGTAGCCGCGCGGACGCGGCCTGGCGTCATCAGAAAGGCGGACCGGCCGTCCTCATCGGGGCGGACCAGCGCGGCGTCTCAGGACCCGGGCTCACGCACCCAATGTGGCGTTGGTTGCGTCCAACGCACCGAACGCCACATTGGGGCGGTTCAGGCTCAGCCGAGGCGGCCCTGGCGGGCCCGGAATTCGTCCAGTTCACGACGTTCGCGCTTGGTGGGGCGGCCGGCGCCGCGTTCCCGGCGGGCGACGGGGATCGAGGCTTCCGGCGGCGGGGCCGGGGTCCGGTCGATCAGGCAGGTGGCGGCGTCCGGGGCGCCGACGCGTTTCTGGATCACCCGCGCGACCTCGACGATCCGGGTGTGCTGCCCGTTGCGCAGCCGCACCTCGTCGCCGGCCACCACGGAGGTGGCGGGCTTGGCGGGACGGTCATTCACCCGGACATGCCCGCCCCGGCACGCCGCGGCGGCATCCGCGCGCGTCTTGGTCAGCCGCACCGCCCACAGCCACCGGTCCACTCGGGTCGATTCCACTGGTCCATGATGGCCCGTTTCCGCGGGCGGCGCGCTGCTGGGGCCGGACGGGTCGGTGGCCCGCCCACGGATGCAGCCGGTTTCCGCGTGTGGTGCGCTGCCGGGCAAGGTCTCACACTGGCTCAGGTGACCGCACCCGACTTCGACGAAAACACCCTCCGCGCACTCGCGGACGAGGGCAACGAAACCGCGCTCGACCGGCTGGCCGACCTCGCCGACGCCCGCGGCGACCTCGACCAGCTCTCCGAACTCCTCGACGAAGGCAGCGAGCACGCCGGCCGCCTGCTCACCCGCCGCGCCGTCGCGAGCCGGGAGCTGCGTGAGCTCCAACGACTCTCCGACGCCGGCAGCAGCGAAGCCGAAACCGAGCTGGAACGGCTCCTCCGCGGCGAGTGATCAGGCTGGGCCCGCGATGGTGAGATCCGTGCGGTCCACCGCATCGAAGCGCACGAGGAACTGTTGCCCGACAAAGGGAAGCTCCAGCCGCGAGACGGTGTGGCGGGTCGTCGCGGTGAAGGCGGGAGTGCCGTCGGACGGGGTGACCTGGAGGGTGAACTCGACCTTCGGGTTGTCGTTCGTGGTGATGCCCGTGTCGCGGAACGCGGTGACGGTCGCGGTGCCGGGCACCCCGGCCCGCAGCAGCCGCTTGCGCCGGCGCGAACTCCGGACCACCCCGCGCACGACCAGCACGACGAGCCCGGCGATGACCACGGCCTGGCCGCCGATCCACAGCCCGAGGTTCGCGTCGAAGCCGAAGTACATCATCACTCCGCCGCCGATGAGGAGCAGCAGGCTGATCAGGCCCATCTCCGAAACCCGTTCCGCCCAGACCCGGTTCGCCACCGGGGTTTCGCGGCCGATGATAGAGGGACCGAACCGCGGCGAAAGTGAACTTTCAGGCCCGGGCCCGCCGCAGCCCGGCGATCCGGCGGGAGATCGGGTCGAACTCGCTGACCTTCAGCGCGGCCAGCAGCCCGAACGACACCCCGGCGCCGACCAGCCCCTCCAGCGGCAGCCGGACGATGGCCTGCCAGCTGGGGCCGAGCGAGGCGGGCACCCCGAGCCCGGCCAGGTACGCCGCGCCGGCGCCGAGCGCGCTGACCGCGGTGGTGACCAGGATGACGCGCAGCGCGCGCCGGCTGCGCAGGTGGCCCAGGCGCACCCACAGCCACACCTGCCCGACGACCGCGCCGATCACGTACGTCGCGCCGTTGACCAGCATCGCGCCGAGCACGATGTGCTCACGGTCGAGCACGCCCTGGCAGAGGAACAGCATCGGGATCTTCACCGCGGTCATCACGATCATGATCAGGGTCGGCGTGCGGGCGTCCTTCATCGCGTAGAAAACCCGCAGCTGCAACAGGACCATCGCGTACGGCAGCAAGCCGAGTGCGGAGATGGCCAGGGTCTGGCCGAGCCGGTCGGCGTCGGCGAGCGTGCCCCGGCCCCAGGTGAAGATCGCGATCCCGATCGGCGTGCCGATCACCGCGAGCACGGCGGTGCACGGCAGCAGCAGCACGGTGGAAAGCCGGGCGGCGTAAGAAAGATCGCCCACCAGGCGCGGGGTGTCGCCGTCCGCGGCGGCCCGGCTCATCCGCGGCATGAACGCGGTCAGCAGCGAGACGCCGATGACGCCGTACGGAAGCTGGAACAGCAGCCACGCGTAAGTGTACGCGGTGACGCCGCCGCTGGTGCCGCTGGTCAGCACGTTGGTGTTGACCACCAGCCCGATCTGGCTCACCCCGACGTAGCCCAGGATCCACGCGGCCAGCCCGCCGAACTCCTTCAGCCGCGGGTCGATGCCCCAGCGCCAGCGGAACCGGAAACCACTGCGCAGCAACGGCGGGATCAGCACCACGGCCTGGCAGACGATGCCGAGCGTCACCCCGAGCCCGAGCACCAGCAGCTTCGGGTCGCCCATCCGGACCGGGCTCAGCGAGATCTCGCCGGGCACCAGGTAGAACACGCCGAGCGTGACGAGCACAACGAGGTTGTTGAGCACCGGCGCCCAGGCCGGCGGGCCGAAGACGTTCTTGGCGTTCAGGATCGCGGCGAACAGCGCGAACAGGCCGTAGAAGAAGATCTGCGGCAGCACCAGGTAGCCCAGCGCGGTGGTCAGCGCCGGGCTGGTGTCGGGGGAGGAGCTGTCCACATAGAGCAGGGTGAACAACGGCGCGGCGGCGACGGCGCAGGCCGTGCCCAGCGCGAGCAGCACCAGCGCCATGGTGATCAGCCGCTGCGCGTACGCCTCGCCGCCGTCGGGGTCGTCGTGCGAGCGGACCAGCAACGGGATCACCACACTGGACAGCACCCCGCCCAGCAGCAGCTCGAACACCATGTTCGGCAGGGTGTTGGCGATGTTGAACGAGTCGTTGACCACCCCGGTGCCGATGATCAGCGCCAGCGCGATCTTCCAGCCGAACCCGGTGATCCGGCTGACCAGCGCGGCGACCGCCAGCCGGCTGCTGGACTGGGCCACCGAGCCGGCCGGCCCGATCGGCGACGGCGGCGCCTGCGGGACCGCGACCTGCACCGCGATCTCCGTGTAGGAGCGGGGCACGTCGAGGTCCCGCGTCGGCCAGTGCGCGCCGCCGGGCAGGCTGAGCTCGGACGCGTCGAAGGCGATGAACGCCGTCGCCTCCTCGGGGCGGGGCGGGGTCCGATCGTCTTGCTGCATGAGACGACCCTGCCAGCGGGCGTGACGGCTGTCGACGCCGACCGGCCGGGCCTGCCCGTTCCTGCCGTGCGCAGGGGGCCGCATCAGGGCATTCGTGCCCAGAAGTCCAGGCTGTGCGCTGTGACGTAGTCGACGCCGCCGATCCGCCCGGGCGCCAGCGCTTGGACGTGCCCGGCGCGGGGCCAGTCCGGCAGGCCCAGCAAGGCCGGGTCGCCATGGCGGGCGAAAGCCGTCCAGTACCGGTTCATCTGCTCCGCCAGTTCCTGTTGCGCCGCCGGCAACGCCGGGCCGCCGGGGAGATCGAACTGGTACGCCAGTTCGCTGCCGTGCTGGGCGCCGGAAGGAAAGCCGGGGAACAGCACGGGCGCGTCCTCGTCGGCGAACTCGTACAGCCAGGTTTCGGTGTGCGCGGCGAGGATGCGGCTCAGTTCCCAGACCGGCCCGGCCCAGGCGCGGTCGGTGCTGACCCGCGCCCAGGCGAGGCTCGGGGTGGCGAAACTGCCGACGGGATAACGCGCGGCGACCTCGTCCGCGGCGTCGCCGAAGGCCCCGGCCAGCAGCTGCGGGTAGCTCTCCGCGGTCACGGGATTACCGGCCAGCCCGGCGAAAAAGCGCGCTTCGTCCCGGGTGGTGCCCAGCATCAGCGGCATCCGCTGGAACCGGCCGGCGGCCAACGCGTCAGCGGGCGATTCGGGCAGGACACCGCCGCCGAACGCGGGCCGGATGAACGCGCCCGACACCGGGAGCAGGTCCGCCACCGGAACCTGGCGGAGCTGCGCCAGCGCCGATTCGGCGTCACTGCCCGGCTCGACCCAGCCGTGCTCGATCGCCACGGCGGCGCCGAGCTGCTCCAGCTCCGCCACCGGCGACCACATCGGCGGCAGCGCCGGGAGACCGGGCATGAACAGGTGCGCGGGCGTCGGGCCCAGCGCCCCGAACACGCTCTGCAGAACCGCGCGGTGGAACAGCCCGGCCGAGCCGGGCGCGGTGAGGTGCGCCGCGACGGTGAGCGCCCCGTGGGACTCGCCGACCAGCGTCACGTTCGCCGGGTCTCCGCCGAACCGCGGGATTTCCCGCTGCACCCAGCGCAGCGCGGCCTGCTGGTCCTGCAGGCCGAACGTGCCGCTCTCGTCGAGGCCGGGGTGCCCGAACCAGCCGAGCGCGCCGAGCCGGAAGTTCGGCGCCACGACCACGACGTCGCCGGTGACGGCGAGCCGCCGGGGGTCGTAGCCGGCCGCGGTCCCGTTCGTCCCGCCGCCGCCGTGCAGCCAGACCAGCACCGGGCGTCCGGCGCGCGGGGCGGCGGGCACGGTGACGTTCAGCGTCAGGCAGTCCTCGTCGAGCGAGGCGGCGGCGTCGAACGCCTGCGCTGTTTGCGGCGCGGGCGCTCCGGGCTCGGTCGCGTCGCGGACTCCGGACCAGGGCTCGACCGGCGCGGGCGCGCGCCACCGCCGTTCGCCGACGGGCGCCGCGGCGTACGGGATGCCCTGGAAGGAGTGGTGGTCGTCGCGCCGGAGGCCGCGGACGGTGCCGTCGGTCAACTGGACGGTCACGGGCTCGGTCATCGGGTGCGCTCCGTCGGTGACAATACGATCATATTGCTACCTTAGCCGCACGAGCTCAGTGCTGTCGCGGGGGTTTCCGCCGGCGCGTGGTGAACACCGTGCCGATGGCCTTGTCCAGCACCTCGCGGGCCGGGAACGCGTCCGCGCCCGAGAGCGCGACCTGATCGGCCAGGCCCTGGGTGGTGGCGAGGATCAGGCGGGCGGCGAGCGCGGAGTCGACAGTGGACTCGACTTCGCCGCTCTCCTTGCCGCTTTCGATCACCGACATGACGTACTCGAGCAGCCCGCCACCGGACCGCCGGGCGACGGTGGCGAGGCCGGGATCGTGGTGTGCCTGAGCCTGTAATCCTTGCCGTACGCGGTATTCGAGGTCCCGCTCCGCGTCGAGGGGCAGCAGTTCGACGAGGGTGTCGAGCAGGACCTCCGAGACCGGGCTCCCGGCCGCCTCGCCGCCCCGCACGCGGACCCGCACCCGCTCGCTCATCCGGGCCACGGCGTCCTCGTAGGCGAAACGCAGCAGCGCGTCCTTGCCCGCGAAGTAGTGCTGGATGAGCCCGACGGACACCCCGGCCTCACCGGCGACGCGAGAGAACGACACCGCGCCGAACCCTTCGGCGGCCAGTAACCGCTGGAACGCCCGCGCGATCTGCGCCCGCCGCTGGTCGTGATCGACTACTCGTGGCATGACGGAGATCATACAGTCATATGGGAACCACGCGGCCCGAAGACCCGCTGCGTTTGGGATACCATACGTCTGTGGCGGAACTGATTCTGGCGAATGTCCGCCCCTGGGGCGGCGAGGCTCGCGACGTGCTGGTCCGGGACGGGGTGATCGCCGAGGTCGTCCCGGCGGGGCAGGGGCAGGCGCCGGGAACCCGGGTCGACGGCGGTGGCCGGCTCGCGCTGCCCGGGTTCGTCAACGCGCACGCCCACGTGGACAAGAGCTGGTGGGGCCAGGACTGGGTGTCCTACGGCGGCGAGCCGACCACCCAGGGCCGGATCGCGCACGAGCGGGCCGAGCGGGACCAGCACGGCATCCCGAGCGTCGACGGGGTGGTGGCGGTGCTGCGGGAGTTCCTGCGGCACGGCACCACGGCCACCCGGTCCCATGTGGACGTTGACCTCGGCGTCGGGCTGACCGGCATCGAAGCGGTCGCTGAGGCGGCCGCGGTCCTCGGCGGCGCGGTCGAGGTGGAGGTCGTCGCCTTCCCGCAGGACGGGGTGCAGCGCCGTCCCGGGGTTCTCGACCTGCTGGACCGGGCGGCTGCCGCCGGGGCGGCCGGCATCGGCGGGCTCGACCCGGCTTCGATCGACCGTGATCCGGTGGCGCAGCTGGACGGGCTGTTCCGGATCGCCGAACGGCGCGGCGTCGGCCTCGACATCCACCTGCACGACAGCGGCGAGCTGGGCGCGTTCCAGTACGAGCTGATCATCGACCGGACCCTGCAGACCGGGCTGCAAGGCCGCGTCACGGTCTCGCACGGCTTCGCGCTGGGCGAGCTGCCGGAGCCGCGCCAGTCCGCGTTGCTCGACCGGCTGGCCGAAGCCGGCATCTCGTGGGCGACGGTCGCGCCCGTCCGCACCGCCCCGCTGCCGTGGCGCGGCATGGCCGAGCGCGGCATCCCGATCGGCCTGGGCACCGACGGCATCCGCGACCTGTGGTCCCCGTTCGGCGACGGCGACCTGCTCCGCATCGCGCTCGGCTTCGCCCGGCTCCACGGCCTGCGCACCGACGAAGATCTCAGCTACGCGGTCGAACTCGCCACCGTCCGCGCTGCCGGTTTCGTCCACCGCGCCCGCCACGGCATCGAGCCCGGCGCCCGCGCCGACGTGGTCCTGCTCGACGCGCAGAACGTCCCCGACGCCCTGGTCCGGGTCCCGCGCCGGGCCTTGGTGATGGCTGGCGGCGAGATCGTCGCGCGCGACGGGGAGTTGACGCTCTAGCAGTAGCCTGAGCCGAAACACCGTCCTGAGGGGGAACCGTGACGACACTCGAGAACCGGCCGAACACCGCGTTGCTGGTCATCGACGTGCAGGTGGACGTGGTGGCCGAGGCGTACGAGCGGGACAAAGCCGTCGCGAACATCGCCGGGCTGGTCGAGCGGGCGCGGGAGGACGGGGTGCCCGTTGTATGGGTGCAGCACTCCGACGAGGAGCTCACGCCCGGCAGCGACGGCTGGCGGATCGTCCCCGAACTGGAGCCGCGTGAGGCCGAGCCGGTCGTCGGGAAGCTGTACGGCGATGCCTTCGAGGACACCACACTCGAGACCGTGCTGGCGGACCTCGGCGCCGGGCAGCTGATCGTCACCGGCGCGGAGACCGACGCGTGCATCCGCTCGACCCTGCACGGCGCCTTCGCCCGCGGCTACGACGCGCAGCTGGTCTCCGACGCCCACACGACCAACGACCGCACCGCCTGGGGCGCGCCGTCGCCGGAGCTGGTCATCGCGCACACGAACCTGTACTGGACGCACCAGTCCGCGCCCGGCCGGACCGCCGGCACGGCCACGGCCGCGGACGTGCGGTTCCGCGGCTAGGACTCGTGAGTGGCTATGACGGTTCTAACCGTCATGAACACTCACGAGCTCAGGCCCGGAGTGCTCGGTACTCGTCGACCCGGGCCACCACCGTCGCGTCCACCTTGCTGGGGTGGCCCGCGTCGAACGGCGGCTCGGGGTCGTACTCGATCAGGGTCTGGCTGGCCTTCGCCGCGGTGGTGTCCACGAGCAGCTCCACCAGCCGCAGCGCCATGTCGATGCCGGAGGAGACACCCGCGGCGATGAGCAGGCGCTGGTCCAGGTGCTCGATCACGCGCCGGTGCACGGGTTTCGCGCCCAGCTCGGCCAGTTTGTCCATGGCGCCCCAGTGTGTGGTCGCCTCGAGCCCGTCCAGCAGGCCCGCGGCGGCGAGGATCAGGGAGCCGGTGCAGACGGACGTGGTGAAGCGGGCGCCGACGTAGGTGTCGCGGGCCCAGTCGACGAGCGGGCCGCCGTCGAGCAGCGACCGGGTGCCGACGCCGCCCGGCACGACGACCACGTCGGGGGAGGGCACCTCGTCGTAGGTGGCGTCGACGGTGAGCCCGAGGAAGCCGTTCTCCGTGCGGATTTCACCGCGCCGCTCGCCGACGAACACCAGGTCCAGCGACGGGATCCGCTGCAGCACCTCGTACGGGCCGATGGCGTCGAGCGCGGTCATCCGGGGGAAAGCGGCGATCGCGACCTGCATGGGCAGTCCTTTCAGGACGGTCCGGCGGCGAAGTGCCGCCGGTAGTGGGCGGGCGGCACGCCGAGGCGTCGCACGAACGCCCGGCGCATGGTCTCGGCGGTGCCGAAGCCGGTGCGGACGGCGACCACGGTCACCGGCGCGGGCCCGGACTCCAGGAGCCGGCGGGCGGCGTCCACACGCACCTGCTCCACGTAATCGCCGGGCGGGCAGCCGAGTTCGCGGGCGAACTCGCGGCTGAAGTGGCGCTCGCTCATGCCCGCGTGCGCGGCGAGGGCGGGCACCCGCAGGTCGGTGTCCGGATGGCCGTGGATCAGGTCCTGCGCCTCGCGGATGCCGGGCTTGCGGGCCGGCTCCGTCCACACTGGACCGGCGTACTGGCTCTGCCCTCCCGGCCGGCGCAGGGACACGACCAGCGAGCGCGCGACCTGCTGCGCGACGTCCACGCCGTGGTCGGCCTCGACGAGCGCGAGCGCGAGGTCGATGCCCGCGGTGACGCCCGCGGACGTCCAGACCCGGCCGTCGCGCACGAAGAGCGGGTCGGGCCGCACGTCGACTTCGGGGTAGGCGGCGCCGAGCTGCCCGGCGTACATCCAGTGGGTGGCGGCGGCGTGGCCGTCGAGCACCCCGGCGGCGGCGAGCGGGAACGCGCCGGTGCACACCGAGACGACCCGCGCGGACCGGTCGGCCGCACTGCGCAGCCAGCCGACCAGCTCGTCGTCCGGGGGCAGGTCCCGCGCGCCGGTCCCGCCGGGCACGAGCAGGGTGCCGATCTCGCCGGACGACGGCAGCGGGCCGTCCGGGACGAGCTTCAACCCGCCGTCCGTGGTCACCGGCTCCGGCGTGGCGGCGACCAGCCGCACGGCGTAACCCGGGGCGTCGCCGAGCCGCCGGGTGGCGTACGCCAGCACTTCGTGGGGCCCGGTGACGTCGAGCACCTGCACGCCGTCGAAGACGGGGATCAGGACCAGGTGTTCTCGCACCTCACCAGCGTCGCACCGGGCGGCGGTGGCAGCAATGACGGGTATCCCACCGATCCGGCCATGGGCGTGTCCCCTGCGGGCCGCCCCGGGTGGGGCCGTACCGTCGGGTGGGTCCCGAGGAGGTGCTGGTGGTTCGGATTTCGGACCGGGCGTGGCCGTCGACGGTGGTGCCGAGCGACGAGCACGAGCGCGCCCAGGCCACCGGCCTGCTGTTCCGCCGCATGGGCTGGGTGACCGAGCGGCTCACCCGCGACGAGCGCGAGGACGTCGACCGCCAGCTCGACTTCTGGTACGGCAACGGCTACTGCCCGGACGCGCTGCTCGTCGCGCTGGGCGCCCTGCCGGACGGCACCCGGCAACGGCCGCGCGGGGCGTCGGAGCGGCCGGGGGACTTCCTGCGCTCGCGGCTGAACGGCTGGTTCCGCGACGAGGCCCAGGCGTCGATGACCGACGTGCTGGAGCCGCCCCGGCAGGGCCAGACGTTCGAAGCCTGGTTCGCCGCGAGCCGTCGGCGGGCGCTCGAGGAGGGCAGCTACCGGCGGCGTCCGCAGCTGTCCGAGTCCGGCACCAAGGCCCGTGAGGAAGCGCGTGAGTTCGCTGCGTCGCGCCGGCGCGACCCGATCGCCCGGCTGCGCGAGAGCGAACGGCGGCGGGCGGAGGCGTTGGAGAGCCTCAAAGTCCCGGGGGTGGAGCCCGCGCGTGACGCCGTGGTCCCGCTCGCGCCGCCCGAGGTGCGGTCCACGCCGCGGATGGTCGCCAGCTTCGCCGGTCGCCAGTCCGTCGCCGCCCGCTCGCCCCAGGTCGTGCGGATCGTGGAACGGCTTCGCGCCGAGAAGCGCGGGCCGTCGAAAGCCGAGCTGGCCGTGCTCCGCAACGCGGTGCGCGACGCCCACCACAACGCCGGCATCGGCACGCTGGAGGCGGCGAGCGCCGAGGTGAGCGACGAGGCCGGTGTGCTCACTCCCGAGGGCGTCCGCATTCTGGCGTTCCTCGACCAGGCCAGCGCTTCCCAGCTGCCGCTCGACGCGATGGTCGCGATCCTGACGCTGGCCGTCGACTCGCCGTTCCCGCCCCAGGACTGAAAGAGGTTCTCCGCAGCCATGGATCAGCAGACCATGGTTGCGCCCTTCGGATCCCGCCACGCTGGGGGAGAACCGAAGGGAAGGACTACGAAGATGAAGCAGACTCCGAATACGGTTTTCCTGACCGGGGCGACCTCGGGCATCGGGCTCGGGCTGGCGCTGCGGCTGCACGACCTCGGCAACAAGGTGATCATCAGCGGGCGCCGCAAGGACCTGCTCGACCGGATCGCCGCCGAGCACCCGGGGATCGAGACCGTCACCCTCGACGTCGCCGACCCCGCGCGGATCGCGGAGGTGGCCGACGAGGTCACCCGCGCCCACCCGGAGCTGAACGTGGTGGCCACCGTCGCCGGGATCATGCTGCCGGAGCGTCTGCTGGACCCCGCGCACCTGGCGACCGCCGAGGCGACGGTGGAGACCAACCTGCTCGGCACGATCCGGGTCCTGTCGGCGTTCCTGCCGTTCCTCGCCGAGCAGCCGGAGGCCGCGGTGATCACGGTCAGCTCGGGTCTGGCGTTCGTGCCGCTGCCGTTGACGCCGACCTACGCCGCCACGAAGGCCGCGATCCACTCGTACACCGAGTCACTGCGCGTCCAGCTGGCGGACACGCCGGTGCGGGTCTTCGAGCTGGCCCCGCCCGCCGTGCAGACCGCGCTGATGAACCAGGAGAACGACGAGAACGCGATGCCGCTGGAGCCGTTCCTCAGCGAGACGATGGACCTGCTCACCACCCAGGAGGACGGCGAGCTTCTGGTCGAGACGGTGAAACCACTGCGCTACGCCGAGCGTGACGGGTCGTACCCGCAGATTCTGGCTCAGCTGAGCCACTACTGAGCTGCGTGTCTGCGGCGGCCCGGACTCCCGGCGGCTTCGCCTGTTTGCGCCCCAATATGGCGTTCGGTGCTCCGGCCCTGCCCCACCACCACCCTCAACGGAGGCGCTCCACGCCCAGCCTTGATTCCACGCACCGAACGCCACATTGGGGCGCATCGGGCCAAGTCGATCGGCGGCGGATCGGCGGGGATCAGCTGGGGCGGCAGCGGTCAGCGGCGCGGGCGCAACGCCGCCAGCACCGCGCCCAGGCTCGGCAGCCAGCGCTGGCGCGGGTCGGGGGCGGTGAGCCATTCCACGGCGACGCCGGTGGGGCGCGGGCCGATCGGCAGGGGGACCAGGGCGCCGCAGTCGAGCAGTTCCACGTCCTTGGGCAGGGTGCCGCGCGGGGGGACCAGGCCGTCGGTCTCGGCGAGCAGCGCGGCCCGCGCGCCGTGCTGGGTGGGCAGGGTCAGGGCCGGGCCCTGGCAGCCCGTCGCGGCCAGCCGCTGCAGCACCGGGGTCGCGGTCAGCTTCGGCAGGGTGACCGCGCAGAGCCCGTTTTCCAGCACCAGGAACAGCCCCTGCCCGCGCCACTGGACCGACCAGCCGAACAGCCGCCCGTAATACGCGTCGAAACGCTCGGACTCCGGCCGCGTGGCGCCGGTCGGCTGGAGCTGCTGGTCGAGGGTCATCGTCGACGCCTTCCACTCGGTGGGGAGGGCTCGGGCGGCCTGGCTCCCGGTACCCGTCGCCCAGTCTAACGGCACTCAGTGCCACTAGCAAGACGGGCTGCTACCGTTCCGGACCATGACGGAAACGCCGCGCCGCTCGCCGGCCACGCGGGTCGGGGCCACCGCCGCCGGCCGCCGGGAGCTGCGCCGGGCGCTGGCGGCGGCCGCGATCGACCTGTTCGTGGCCCAGGGCTACGAGGCGACGACCGTCGACGAGATCGCCGCCGCGGCGGGTGTCGGGCGGCGCACGTTCTTCCGTTACTTCGACGCCAAGGACGACGTCATCTTCGCCAACCACGACGAGATCGTGGCGGAGATGGAGCGGGTGTTCGACACCGCCGGCCCGGGCGGCGACCCGGTCGAGGTGGCCTGCGCGACGGTCGGCCTGGTGCTCGACTACTACGCCGCGGACCTCGACGTCTCGGTCAAGCGGTTCGCGCTCACCCGCACCGTGCCTTCCTTGCGGGACAAGGAGGTCGCGACCGTGGACCGGTACCAGCGCGTGCTCGCGCGCTACCTCCGGCGGCGGTTCGCCGAGCAGGGCGACGACTCCGCGGACCTGCGCGCGGCCGTCGCCGCCGCCGCGATCGCCGCGGCCAACAACCACGTGCTGCGCAGCTGGCTGCGCAGCGGCGGCGAGGACGACATCGCGGCCAGCGCGGCGCACGCGTTCGGGCTCGTCGCGGCCGCCTTCCGTCAGCCCGGAACTGCGGGCGGGCCGGGGAGCGAGGCCGACGGGACCGCCGGCGGGAGCGCCACCGTGGTCGCCGTGATGAGCACCGCGACGCCGCTGCACGAGGTCGTCGCGCGGGTCGGCGCGGCCCTGCGCAGCGCCGGCGCCGATCCGGGACAAGTGCACTCAGTGCCGTAAGACCCCGAGTCTCGAAACGACGGAAGCGCCGCCGGCCCGTGCGGACCGGCGGCGCTTCCGTGTTTTCTCGTCAGTGCACTGTGGACGGAGCTGGGGGAGCCGGGGTTACGGCGCCTGGTCCAGCTGGGTGGCCTTCACCGCGTTGCCGACCTGGGTGCAGTCGGCGGTGGTGGTGCCGGCGACGCCGGTCTGGGCGTTGGTGCTGCACGCGGAGTTCAGCGCCGTGCCCAGGTCCTTGAAGGTGGACGTCGGGCGGAGCAGGTTCTCCACCTTCCACCAGAGCGCGATCGCCTTGTCCTCGCCGAGGCCGGTGACGGTCTGGCCGTTGAAGCTGTCGCCGTCGGTGATCAGGTAGTCGACCTTGTCGACGACACCCGCGTCGATGTGCGGGTCGCCGTTCTCGTCGGTCCAGTACTGGCCGTTGACGCGGTCCGGCCCGGGGCCCTCGCCCGAGTTGGCGGGGTTCTTCATGTCACGCACCTGGCCGATGGACGAGCCCGCGCCCATCATCCAGCGGTTGGCGCCCTGCACGTTGGCGTCCTTGGCCTTGAACGCGATGAACTGGCCCATCACGTCGGACATGCCCTCGTTCAGCGCGCCCGCGTAGCCGCTGCCGAGCTGCGAGGTGTGCTGGGTGACGCCGTGGGTGAGCTCGTGACCGGTGATGTCCATCGTGGTCACGCCCTCGCCGAAGGCCATCTGCTCGCCGTCCCAGAAGGCGTTGGCCCACGGGCACTGCTGCTGGCCGTTCTGGGTCTCGCACATGCGGACGGTGCCGCGCAGCGCCTTGCCCTTGCCGTCGCCGTAGTCGGCGCCGATGTTGGCGGTCAGGTCGTACGAGGCGGCGCTGGTGTAGAAGTCCTGTGCCGCGCCGAAGAAGTCGTAGACGTGGTTGACGTCCTCGGTCGCGACCGGCGCCTGGCCCTCGGTGCGGGTGATCTTGAACGCCTGGCCGGCGCCGCAGCGGATGTCCTCCAGCGTGGCGGTGTCCAGGTCGACGACTTTGCGGTTGGCGTCGCAGACCTCGCGGTTCACGCCCGCGTGCTTCGTCTCGCCCCACACGGTCAGCACCTGGCCGCTGCCCGCGCCGACCACCGCGGTCCACTTGTCCTCGGGGTCGATCCCGTTGACGGGCACGAAGTAGGTGGGCACGGCGGTGGCGTCCTTGCTGTCGCCGCCGAGGCTCGCGTCGTACCAGTACGCCTGCTCGGCGCCGGCCTTGAGGCCAGCGACCTTGCCGGCCTTCTTCGTGACGGCGTCCAGCGCCGCCTTCGAGGCCCGTGCCTGCGCCCCGCGCGCGTCGGCGGGGAAGGCGCCTTCGCTGTGCTGGGTGGTCTTGCCGAGGGCGGCGAGCAGCGCGCCGCGGGAGTCGAGGTCCTGCACGATCTGCGCGCCGTACACCGGCACGCCGCCGATGGTCTGCTGCAGCCGCGCGACGTTGCCGCCCGGCAGCGCCTGCACGCCCGCCAGCTTCAGGTCACCGACGCCGAGGCCGAACTGCTTCGCCAGTCCCGCGATGTGGGAACCGGCCGCCGCGGCGACGTTCCCGGCCTGGGCCTGCGCGGCGGCCAGCGGCGCCGCCGGGCGGACGGCGATGACGTGGCCCTGCGAGTCGGTGCTCACCTGGTCGGTCTGCTGGGTGGCCGCGGTGGCCGCGCCACCCGCCGCCACCAGGAGTGACGACGTGGCCAGGGCCGTCGTCAGGACAGCCAGCCGTTTTGAGGACATGGATCACCTTCCGCGTAGTGGGTCATCCCGAGTGACCCGCTGCGGGCAGTTTCGATAACGGCGCGGCCGGTAATCAGGGCCGAAAGTAGGGAGTGGCGGCGAGACCAGCCGTTGGATAGAAACCGTATAAAACGGACAGTCCTAACCGGATTTCCCTGGTGTGGCACGAATTATTGCCGACTTGCAGTGGGAACCGTTGTCGGAAAGGTGATCATGCGGTGCTCCTTTGTGGACGCACCGGCGATGGGTCAGGCGCGGTGGTACTGGGCCGGGGTGGCCACTTCGCCGCCCAGCTCGGCCGCGGCGTGGCGAGCCCAGTACGGGTCGCGCAGCAGTGCCCGGCCCAGCAGGACGGCGTCGGCGCGGCCGTCCGCCACGATCTCGGCGGCCTGCCGCGGCTCGGTGATCATCCCGACGGCGGCGACCGGCAGGCCGGTTTCGGTGCGCACGCGCTCGGCGAACGGCACCTGGAAGCCCGGCGCGGCCTCGATCTTCGCGTCCGGCGCGTTGCCGCCGGTGGACACGTCGAGCAGGTCGACGCCGCGGGTCAGCAGTTCTTTGGCCAGCCGCACGGTTTCGTCGGCGGTCCAGCCCTCGCGGGGGTCGTCGGCGTTCTCGCTCAGCCAGTCCGTCGCGGAGACGCGGAAGAACACCGGCAGGTCCTCGGGCCACACGGCGCGCACCGCGTCGACGACCTCCAGCGCGAAGCGGATGCGGCCCTCGAACGAGCCGCCGTAGCCATCGGTGCGCCGGTTGGTGAACGGCGAAAGGAACTGGTGGATCAGGTAACCGTGCGCCCCATGGATTTCGGCGACGTCGAACCCGGCGGCGCGAGCCCGTTTGGCGGCTTCGCCGAACTGGCCGACGATCTCCGCGATTTGTTCCGTGGTCAGCTCTTCCGGCGTCGTGGAGGCTTCGGCGAACGGCACGGGGCTGGCGCTCACCGGCGTCCAGCCGTGCTCGGCGTCGGCCGGGATCGGCGCGCCGCGGTCGACCCAGGTGCGCTCGGTGGAGGCCTTGCGGCCCGCGTGTGCGAGCTGGATGCCCGGCACCGTGCCCTGCGTGCGCAGGAAATCGGTGATCCGCCGGAACGCGGCGACCTGGGTGTCGTCCCAGATGCCGAGATCGTACGGGCTGATCCGGCCCTCGGGGCTGACGGCGGTGGCCTCCGTGAGGATGAGCCCGGTCCCGCCGGCCGCGCGGGAGGCGAGGTGGGCGAAGTGCCAATCGGTCGGGACTCCGGCGAGCTCCCCGGCGGGCGCCGCGCTGTACTGGCACATCGGCGCCATCCAGACCCGGTTCGGGAAGGTCAGCGACCGGAGGGTGTACGGCTCGAACAGCGTGCTCATACGGGCGGCTCCGCGAAGTGTGCTGGGTGCGCAGCCGCTAGCCGCGACAGCGCTCTACCGGCTTCGACAATAATTGCCGACGCGAAGTATTTTCAAGGGATCAGCCCAGTGCTGTGGATCATAGGATGCCGGGCGGACGCTTCACGCAGGCGCCCGGGGAACGGTGGTCGCCGCGGGAAACGGCGGTCGCTGGGAGGAACACTCGCCGGATTGCCGCCAGCCGCTCGGTGACCGTGGCAAAACTGTGCGCCCCCGCCCCGTCCCGCCATCATTCGAGCGGCGCGTCCACCGGCTCCATGTAGAAGCGCGTCCGGGTGATCAGCCCGTCTTCGACCACCATGACGATCACGCCCCGCTGGTGGAACCGGGCGCCGTCCGGACCGGTGCCGTCGAACTCCCACTCCGCCCAGGCCTCGTCCCCGGCGTGGGCGCGGCCGGTCACCGTGGCCTGGATGTCCGGAAGGTCGCGAGGAGCGTCTCCCAGTTGCGCCGCACCTGGTCCCGGCCGGTGAACGAACGGGACGGGTGTGCCGGGAAGGTGCTCTCGTACACCGGCGCGAAACACGCGGTCAGCGCGTCGAGGTCGTGCCGGTTGATCGCGTCGGCCAGGCGGTCGGCCACGGGGAGTGTCATGCGTCCTCACCCTGGTCGCGCTGCCTGAGCCAAGATGTGCCCCGGGACACGGCGCCGGGCGTGAGTATCCACAAGGGACACTCACGACCGGCCGATCTGTGTCAGCGCAACGCGTTCACCGTCACGGTCAGCGTATCGGGGTCACCAGCCTGGACGGCGCCGCTGAAGTCCGGGCCGGGGGAGACGTCGTCGTACGGGAACGCGTAACCCCGGTTGTCCGGCAGTTTGCTGTGCACGATGCGGGCGTAGTGGTTGGTCTCGGCGGCCTGGTAGAACTTCGCCGGGTCCTCGCCGGTCGGCTGGTTCGCGTTGTCCAGCAGGGTGGTGCGGTTCAGCGCGGCGGCCAGGCGCGGGATGATCGCCTTGCGGGCGTCGCTGTCGCCGGCCTTGATCGCGAACGGGCCGCTGTCGCAGCTCCACACGTCGGCCGTCACCGGTTTGGTGAAGGCCTCGCCGTTGTTGAACGTCAGCACGCCGTCGGAGCCGACGCGGCCGGTGAACACGCCGAGGCCGGGCACCTGCGTGTCGACGGTCAGGTCCGTGCCGGTGTACTTCTGCCACGCCTGGTCGATGTAGCCGTCGAGGTACCCGCTGAACTGGTCCGCGCGGTAGTGCGCGCTCAGCGCCCGCACCGGCCTGCCGTCCGAGCCGGCCTCGATCAGCGAGCTCCAGGCGCCGCCCTGGGTCTTGAGCGCGTCGGCGATCGGGTCCAGCGATTTGGCCGGCAGGCCCGGCACGGTCTGGTCGCCGGAGCCGGCGGTGGTCAGGTGCAGGCCGAGCGGGATGGCGACGAAGTCGACGTAGCTGATGTTGGCGAACAGCACCGCGTCGTTGAAGGTGAACTCGCAGAACGACCAGTTGCGGTTGTAGTTCGCGTCGCCGCTGTTGAGGAAGCTCGGGTGCACGAGCGCGGGGCCGGGGTTGACGAAGAAGTCGAGCTTGTCGTCGGTGACGAAGTAGACCCGCGCGCCGGCCATCTTCGGCACGTTCACCTGCGAGAGCGTCTTGATCGGGATCGCGCAGTCCTCGCCGAGCGGCGTCTGCTCCGCCGACGGCGACGGCGGGTAGTACGGCGAGCCGTCGGCCTTCAGCACCACCAGCTTGTTGTCGGGCGTCGTGCCGGTGACGTAGGCGTAGGTGGCGCCCGCGCCGGTCTGATCGTCGAACGCCAGCTTGAAGGTGTCCGGGGTGGCCGCGGTGCGGTTCAGGGCCGCCGACGCAAGGCCGTTGCCCCACAACGGAAAGGTGGCCGCGGCCGCGGACGCGCCGAGAAAAGCTCGCCGGGAAATCAAGGAAACCGCCTCCAGGGATAGCGCTGTTGATCGGTTCAGTGCCGGGCACCGTAGCCACGCGTGGAAGCGAAGGTCAACGAATAACCGCGGGCTTGACCCTTTTTGTCAGTGAATTACGGACGGAAGTCGGTAGTCCCGCGAACCGGCCCGCAAGGTCTGGACCACCTGGGTGAGCCGTCAAGGACTCCTTGCCCGCGTCCCGCGCCGGTAAGGAGTCCTTGACGGCGCGGGCAGCGGCAGGTGGAGCCGCTGTCAAGGTGCTAATACGTATTAGTCCCGCCATCACCCAGAATCGGACAGAATCCGCCGCCGAGGTTGACGGAGACGGTCGCGTCGCAGAGCCTTCGCTAATCCGCATTAGCGACGAGGAGGTGCGCGCAGGTGGCAGCGCGAGGCAGGACGCCGCGGCAGGCGGACATCGCCCGGATCGCCGGGGTCTCCCAGGCGACGGTGTCCGTCGTCCTGGCCGGCAACCGCGGCGTGCGGATGGCCGAGGCCACCCGGCACCGGGTGCTGGAGGTCGCCGAACGGCTCGGTTACGTGCCGCACCCGGTCGCGACGCGGCTGGCGTCGGCGCGGTCGAACATGCTGGGGCTCTACACCTTCCGCACCACGTTCCCGACCGACACCGCCGACTCGTACCACCCGATCCTGGCCGGGGTCGAGGAGGAAGCCGCCGCGCTGGGGCAGGACCTGATCCTGTTCACCGGCACCGCCGGGTCCGGCGCGCTGCGCGAGGCCGCGATCCGCCGCACCCGGATGGCCGACGGCTGCCTGTTCTTCGGCCGGCACGTGCCGGAGGAGCCGGTGGCGCGGCTGGTCGACTCCGGCTTCCCGTTCGTCTACATCGGACGGCGGCCGGAGCTGGGCGGGCGGATCCCGTACGTCGGGGCCGATTACGTCACCGCGTCGGCGGAGGTGCTGCGGCGGCTGACCGCGCTGGGGCACCGCGAGATCCGGTACGTCCGCGAACTGGACGAGGCCCCCTCGTCCAGCGACCGGCAGCGCGGGGTGCTCGAAGCGGCGCCGCGCACGGAGATCGTGCGGGTCGGCGGGCCGGAGGTGCACCCGGACACGGTGCGGGGCTGGGTCCGCGACGGCGTCACCGCCGTGGTGGTCGAGGGCACCGACACCGGGGCCGCGCACGCCGCGGTGCGCACTGCCGTCAAGGCCGCCGGACTGTCCACTCCGGACGATCTCTCACTGGCCGTGCTCGGCGGCCCGCCCGGGGTGAGCGGGTTCGCGGTGCCGATGCGGGAGATGGGCCGGTGCGCGGTGCGCCTGCTCGTCGACCTCGTCACCGAGCAGGACACGACGCCGCAGCAGCTGCTGTGGTGCCCACCGGTGGCCGGCGACTCCGTCGGCGCACCACGATCCCGTTAGGACGGAGCATGGCTGAACTCGGCACCGAGATCCTCGTGGCAGGCGGTGGCACCGGTGGCGTGGCCGCGGCGCTGGCCGCCGCCGGAGCGGGGCATCGGGTCGTGCTGACCGAGGAGACCGACTGGGTCGGCGGCCAGTTCACCGCCCAGGCGGTGCCACCGGACGAGAACCCGTGGATCGAGCGCTTCGGCGGCACAGCCTCGTATCGGGGCTTCCGCGAAGGGATCCGCGACTACTACCGGCGGCACTACCCGCTGCGGGCCGAGGCCGCGCGGCTGGCGGACCTCAACCCCGGCGCGGGACGCGTCAGCAAGCTCTGCCACGAGCCGCGGGTCGCGCTCGCGGTGCTCGAATCCCTGCTGGCGCCGCACCGTTCGGCCGGGCGGATCACCGTGCTCACCGGGCACCGGCCGGTCTCGGCCGACGTGACCGGCGACCGGGTCGACGCCGTCACGTTCGAAGGCCCGGACGGAGAGCACACCACGGTGCGGGCCGATTATGTGCTGGACGCGACCGAAAACGGCGACCTGCTGCCGCTCGCGGGCGTCGAGTTCGCCGTCGGCGCCGAGTCGCGCGACGAGCACGGCGAACCGCACGCGCCGGAGCGGGCCGACCCGGGGAACTTGCAGGGTTTCACTTACTGCTTCGCGGTTTCCCACCACACCGGCCAGGACCACGTGATCGACCGGCCGTCGATGTACGGCTTCTGGCGCGACTACCGGCCGGAGTTCTGGCCTGGCCCGCTGCTCGGCTTCCTGGCGCCCGACCCGCGCTCGCTGGAGCCGGTGCCGCGCACCTTCGACCCGAATCCGGACACCGATCCGCTGGCCATCAGCGCCGACCAGAGCGCCGACGCGGGGGACAAGGAGCTGTGGGGCTTCCGCCGCATCCTGGCCCGCGGGCTGCACCGGCCCGGGGCGTTCGACTCCGATCTGACGCTGGTCAACTGGCCGCTCAACGACTACTGGCTGCGGCCCGGCCTGGAGATCGACGGCGTCAGCACGGCCGAGGACGTCACGCGCGCCCACTACGAAGCCAAACAGCTGTCGCTTTCGGTGCTGTACTGGCTGCAGACCGAGGCCCCGCGGCTCGACGGCGGCACCGGCTTCCCCGGCCTCAAACTGCGCCCGGACGTCGTCGGCACGAAGGACGGCCTCGCGAAGTCCGCGTACGTCCGCGAGGGCCGGCGCATCCGCGCGGTCACCACGGTGGTCGAGCAGGACGTGTCGCTCGACCTGCTCGGCGCGACCGGGCGCAAGTCCCATGTGGACTCGGTCGGCGTCGGCAGCTACCGGCTCGACCTGCACCCCTCGACCGCCGGTGACAACTACGTCGACGTGCCGAGTGTGCCGTTCGAGATCCCGCTCGGCGCGCTGCTGCCGCGGCGGATGCGGAACCTGCTGCCCGCGGGCAAGAACATCGGCACCACGCACATCACCAACGGCTGCCACCGGCTGCACCCGGTGGAGTGGAACGTCGGCGAGGTCGCCGGCCACCTCGCGGGCTTCGCGCTGCGGCGCGGCGGCGAACCCCACCAGGTTCGTGAAGACCCGAAGCTGTTCGACGAGTTCGCCCGCCTGCTCGACCAGGCCGGCGTCGAGCGGCGCTGGCCCGAAGTCCGCGGCTACTGAAGGCCCCATTCCCCAGGAGGTATGGACAATGACGGTCCATCCCGGTCCCGTGCGGATCGGCATCGACGTGGGTGGCACGTTCACCGACGCGGTCGCCGTGGACGCGCACTCGTTCGAGCTGCTCGGCCAGGTGAAGGTGCCGACCAGCCACGACCACGCCGACGGCGTCGCCCACGGCATCCTGGAGGCGCTGGAGAAACTGCAGGCCGAGGCCGGGATCGGCGCCGGGGACGTGTCGTTCCTCGCGCACGGCACCACGCAGGCGACCAACGCGCTGCTGGAAGGCGACGTCGCGACCGTCGGCATCGCGGGCATCGGCGCGGGCTTCGACGGCTTCGCCACCCGTCGGCTCGAGGCGCTCGGCAAGATGGAGCTGGCGCCCGGCCGTCGGCTGCCCCTGCGGTACGCGGCCGTGCGAGACCTCGGCGACGCCGACGCGGCCGTCACTTCGCTGGTCGAGCAGGGGGCCGAGGTGGTGGTGGCCGTCGAGCCGTTCAGCGTCGACGATCCCGAGGGCGAGCGCGCGGTGGTCGCCGCGGCCCGGGAGCGCGGGCTGCTCGCGACCGCGACGCACGAGATCACCAGCCTGTACGGCCTGACCAAACGGGCCCGGACGGCGGTGCTGAACGCGGGCATCATGCCGCGCATGGTGTCGACCGCCGATCTGGTCGAGGCCAGCGTGCAGCGGGCGGGCATCACCGCTCCGCTGATGGTGGTCCGCGGCGACGGTGGCGTGATGTCGCTGCCGGAGATGCGCCGCCGTCCGCTGCTGACGGCGCTGTCCGGGCCGGCCGCGGGCGTGGCGGGCGCGCTGATGGGGGAGAAGCTCAGCGAGGGCGTTTTCCTGGAAACCGGCGGGACTTCCACCGACATCAGCGTGATCCGCCGCGGCCGCGTGCCGGTGCGGCACGCTCAGCTCGGCGGGCGGGAGACCTACCTGCCCGCGCTGGACGTCCGCACGGTCGGCATCGGCGGCGGCTCGCTCGTCCGGTTCTCCGGCCGCGCCGTCACCGAAGTCGGCCCGCGCAGCGCGCACATCGCGGGGTTGCCGTACGCCTGCTTCGCGCCCGCTTCAGCGCTTACCGGCGCGAAGCTGGTGACGGTCTCACCGCGTCCGGACGACCCGGACGACTACGTCGCGCTCGAAGCAGCGGACGGCCGCCGGTACGCGCTCACGCTCACCTGCGCGGCCAACGCACTCGGCGTCGTGCCCGCCGGTTCCTACGCCCGCGCCGAGCCGGAAGCCTCGCGTCTCGCGGTGCAGCCGCTGGCCGAAGCGCTGGGGTTGCCCGTGGCGGAGGCCGCGCGGATTGTCTTGCGCCAGGCCGTGAAACCGGTGCGCGCGGTCGTCGAGATGCTGGTCCGCGAGTACCGCCTCGACCACCCGTCGCTGGTCGGCGGGGGCGGCGGCGCGGCGGCGGTGACGCCGTTCCTCGGCGAGGAGACCGGACACGACTGGCGGATCGCGGCGCACAGCGAGGTGATCAGCCCACTCGGCGCGGCGCTGGCGCTGGTGCGCGAGTCGGTCGAGCGGATCGTACCGGGTCCGTCCAATGCGGACATACTGGCCGCCCGCGCCGAGGCCGAGGCGGCGGTGGTCGCGCAGGGCGCGGACCCGGCCGGCGTCGAGGTGGACGTGACGGTGGACCCGACCCGCAACCTGATCCGCGCGGTCGCCACCGGGGCCACGGAGCTGCGCACCAAGGATCGTGCGTCCACTGTGGACGAAAAGGCGATGCGGGACGGGGTGGCGCGCAGCCTCGGCGTGCCGCTCGGCGAGGTGGCGGAGCTGGCCACGACGGCGCAGCATCGCGTGTTCGGCGCCCGCTCCCGGCGTCCGGGCTGGCTCGGGCGGTTCGCCGCGCCGGTGGAGCACGTGCGGGTGGTCGACGCCGAGGGGGTCGTGCGGCTGCACAGTGCCGGGGCGCTGGTCGAGAAGACCGACGTCGGCGCCGCGCCGGCCCGCCTCGCCACGCTTGTCGACAAACACACTCGGTACGGCGACGGCGGTTCGCGCGCGCCCGCGGTGTGGCTGCTGGTCGGGCCGAAGATCGCCGACCTGTCCGGGGTGCTCGACCGCGACCAGCTCGTGGCGCTGATCGGCGCCGAGCTGAAGACCCGGGCGGCGGACGAGCCGGTCGTCGCGATTCTGGAGGACCGGCGATGAACACCCCGAAGACTCGTGAGTGTTCAGACCGGTTAGAACCGTCATTGCCACTCACGACCGACCTGGACCTGGCCGTCGCCCTGCTGCGCGCGACGCCGACCCACGAGAACCGGTCCGAGGCGCAGTTGCGTGGTTGGGCTTCGATCGCACTGGCGTACGGCGACGAGCTGGCCGCTATGCCCGGCGACGAAGACGTCCGGATCGTCGAGCGCGACGGCGGTGTCCGCGACGGTGAGCTGCTGCTCGCCGAGTACCGCCGCGCCACCGTCACGCTGTACCGGGATGCGTTGTCCCGTATGGAAAAGCTGGCCGCGCGCAAGGGCTGGGACGTGACGCCCGAGTGCCTGCGCAAGGCCGCCGTGGCGCACGAGCTGGCGCACCACCGGCTCGACGTGCGGGAGCTGAACCGCCGGCTCGGGCACACCGCCGCGCGGCTCGGCCCGTTCCGCGTCCGGGGTCATGTGGCCGGCGCGGACGAGATCGTCGCGCACCGTTTCGCTCACTTACGCAGCGGCCTGGGCGTCAGCCCGCTGCGGCTCACCGCCGCGCTCGCCGAAGGGAACCGCTGATGGGTATCGCGATCCTGGCCCTGATGGCCGTCGGGGTGGTGCTGATGCTGACCCGGGTGCTGCCCACCGCGTTCGCGCTGGTGCTGCTGGCGCTCGGAATCGCGCTGCTGGCCGGGGCGCCGCTGTCCGGCGGCAAGAACGACATCCTCACCAGCGTGCTGCAGACCGGCTCCGCCGCGCTGGCCTCGACGATGATCGCGGTGCTGCTGGGCTCGTGGCTCGGCACGCTGATGGACGAGACGGGCATCGCCGCCACACTGGTGCGCAAGATCGTCGAGTTCGGCGGCGAGCGGCCTTCGATCGTGGCTCTGGGTGTGTTCGCGGTGTCGATCCTGTGCGGCAGTATCACCGGCTCCGCGCCGGCCGCGATGCTGGCCGGAGTGGTCGGCATCCCGGCGATGATCGCCGTCGGCGTCACGCCGGTGGTCGCGGGCGGCACGGTGCTGATGGGCATCTCCGCGGGCTCGCCGCTGGAGCTGCCGGTGTGGCAGTTCCTCTCCGACGCGCTCGGCGCCCCGGTCGGCGACGTCAAGGCGATCATGGTGAAGCTGTTCCCGATGGCGCTGGTCGTCGGCATCGCGTACGTGCTCATCGAGACCCGCCGCCGCGGCACCCGGCACGCCTGGGCGGTCCGCCTGGACCGGCCGAAGGCGCGGGTCCGCCGGGGCGACGCGCCGTGGTACGCGCTGATCACGCCGCTGGTGCCGATCGTGCTGGCGCTGGGCTTCGCGGTGCCGATCGTGCCGTCGCTGCTGGTCGGGATCGTTTACGCGCTGGTGACCACCACCAAGTGGGGCGAGCTGAACGGCCGCGCGCTGCGCTCGTTGTACAAGGCGTTCCATGTCGCCGCACCGCCGATCGTGCTGTTCATCGCGATCGGCATGCTGCTCGCCGCGGTGAAGCTGCCGGGCGCGAAGAGCGCGCTGACGCCGATCGTGTCCGCGATCAGCCCGGCGTCGGCCGTGTGGTTCGTGGTGGTGTTCGTGGTGCTGGTGCCGCTGTGCCTGTTCCGCGGCCCGCTCAACGTGTTCGGGCTCGGCGCCGGGGTCGCGGGCGTGCTGGTGACCGGCGGGATCTACCCGCTGTCCGCGGTGGTCGGGCTGATGGCCTCGTACAACCAGGTGTTCAGCGTGTCCGACCCGACCAGCACGCAGACCGTGTGGGCCGCGCAGTACTCCGGCGTCCGCCCGGAGAAGGCGATGATCTCGACGCTGCCCTACACCTGGGTCGTCGCGCTCGGCGGGATGGTGCTCACAGCGGTGCTGTACTTGTGAGTGCTGTACCTGTGAGCACCGCGTCCGACGGGGTGCGGCTCGAGTCGGCGTGGCACCCGGGCGGGCCGTCCGCGGTGGTGCTGGCGCACGGCATCACCGGCGATCTGACCGAGCAGGGTTTGTTCGTGACCCTGGCGGAAAAGCTTGTGGCGGCGGGGTTTTCGGTGCTGCGGTTCTCGTTTCGCGGGCACGGGGCGAGTGCGGGACGGCCTCGTGACATGACCGTGGCGGGGGAGTTGCTGGACTTGCGCGCCGCTGTTTCGGCTGCTGGGGTCGCTGGCGGTCCGGTGTCGGTGGTCGCGTCGAGTTTCGGCGCGGTGAGCACCACGCTCTCGCTCGCCACGCTGCCGGTGCGGTCGGTGGTGCTGTGGCAGCCGGTGCTGGACCTGCGGCGGACGTTCCTGGAGCCGGAGCTTCCGCGCGGGATCAAGCTGTACTCGGACCGTTCTTCGTTACGGGAGAAGGGTTTCCTCGACATCGAGGGCCGGTTCGAGCTGGGTGCGCCACTGTTCGAGGAGTTCACCCGGTTGGACCCGCGGGCCGCTTTCCTGGCTGCCGCCCAGCCCGCGCTGGTGATTCACGGCGACGCGGACGAGCACGTCTCACATGAAATCGCGCGCGCCACTGCGGCTGCCCGCCCCGGGACCGAGTGGCGGTCGGTTCCCGGTGCTGGACACGGTTTTCGCGGCCACGGCCCGGAAGTGATCGCGACGACGGTCACCTGGCTGGCCTCACGCGCCGGCTAGTGCTTTGCGCCCCAATGTGGCGTTCGGTGCGCTGGACGCACCGAACGCCACATTGGGTGCGTTCAACGCAACCAACGCCACATTGGGGCGCTCTGGCTTGGGGCGCGCCGGCTTCAGCCGACCTGCAGGTCGATGCAGGAGTAGAACGCGTTGGCCGTGTCGGCGATGTTCCACACGGCCAGCACGGTCTGCCGTCCGGTGTGGCCGCTGAGGTCCACCTGGTGCGAGACGGTCTCCGGCGGCTGCTGGTTGTGGCCGTCGAAGCTGGCCACCAGGTCGTTGCCGACGTAGTACTCGTAGCTGGCGGTGCTGTGCCGGGCGGTGAACGTCCAGGTGAACGTCGCCGTGGTGCCCACCGGGGTGGCCTGCCAGCCCTTGCTGTCGTCGTTGAGGTCGGCGAACTGGGCCAGGCCGCCGTTGCAGCTGTGCAGGCCCTTGGGGCCTTCGACGCTCTGGGGCTCGTAGGTGATCTGACCGCACGAGACCGTGTGCTGCGCGCACTGCGCCTGCCGGCTGGCGGGGGAGTTGACGTACCCGTGCGCACTCGCGATCCCGGCCGGACTGACCAGGACGAGCACCGGTGCGAGCACGGCGCCCGCTAGTGCGGGGAGAAGTTTCCGGTTCGCTTTCATACCAGCTCCTTCGGGGAAGGCTCGCTCCCCGCCACGGCGTTGTGGCACGGCGTTTCGGCAGGACAGACAACGGCACCGGGCCGGTTCGGTGGAGTGCCGGGGCGGGAAGGTGCTCGAGCGAAGGGGAATTTGTGGTCTAGACCATACGCCGTACGACCGGCAAAGGTCAACAGCTGGCAAAATACCCCCACTCGTTGGTAAGAAGCCAACCGGTGCCCGGGTCAGTCCTCCAGCAGGGTCCGCAGCGCCCGGCGGAACTGGCCGGCCGCGCTGGGGCTGAGCGCCGCGAGGAACGTCTTCTCGGCTTTCCGGTAGGCGACCGTCGCGGCGTCGTAGGTCGTCAGCCCTTGTTCGGTGAGCTCGACGACGTTCCGGCGCCGGTCGGCCGGATCCGGTTGCCGCCGGACGATGCCCTTGTCCTCGAGCGCGTCCAGCAGCGCGACCATCGTCGTGCGGTCGATGCCGAGCGTCTGCGCCACCTGCAGCTGGGACGCCGGCTCCCGGTGGGCCAGTACCCGCAGCGTCCCGAGGTCTTTGCCGTCGATGCCGAACGGGGCGAGCGCGGTGTCCGTCAGCGCCGTGAACTTCAGGTTGACGTGCTTGAGGAGGTAGCCCAGCACGTCGTGCGGGTCGGCGCCGGGGCTCGCTTCGGTGGACACGGGCGTCACTTTACGCTTAAGCTGATCGTCAGTAGTGCTGATGATCAGCGCTAAAACCAGATCGGCGACAACCCGGAAAGGCACGACATGATCCTCGTTACCGGGGGCCTCGGTTTCATCGGCTCCCACACCGTCCGCGCGCTCGCCGAGGCCGGGCAGGAGTGCGTCCTGCTCCAGCGCCGCGGCCCGCAGCTCCCGCCGCACCTGGCCGATTTGCCGGTGCACGTCGTCCAGGGCGACGTCGCCGACCTCGACGCGTTGCTCGCCGCCGGCAAGCAGTACCCGATCACCGGGATCGTCCACCTCGCCACCGCGCTGCCGTGGAAAACCACGGAGGCGGACCCGATCACCGACACCGGCCGGGCGCTCGAGGCGTTCCTCAACATCGTCCGCGCCGCGCAGACCCTGGGCGTGCGGCGCATCGTCACCGCGAGCACCATCGGCGTCTACCACGGCGCGGCCGAGGGGGCGCTCACCGAGGACCAGCCCCTCTCCTTCGACTACCTCCACGTGATCCCGACGTTCAAGAAGATCACCGAGCTGCTCGCCGGCCACCTCTCGCACGTGACCGACGTCGAGATCGTCAACGCCCGGATCTCCGGCACCTGGGGGCCCGGGGGACACCTGCCCGACCCGTTCTTCGCCGCCTCGGCGCTGGCGCTGGCCGCCGCCCGGCGAACCGCGCCCGATCTGTCCGGGCTCCTCGTGCCGCCGCACGCCGAGGACTCGCTCGACCTGCTCTACGTCAAGGACACCGGCCGCGCGCTGGCGCTCCTGCAACTCGCCGGCGAGCTGCGCCACTCGACGTACAACATCGCTTCCGGCCGTGCCACCAGCAATACCGACGTGCTCACCGCGATCGAGTCCGTCGAGCCCGGCTTCCACTTCGAGTTGCCCTCGGCCGGGCCGCGCCCGGTGAACTGGCTCGACATCACGCGGCTGCGCGAGGACACCGGATTCGAGCCCCGGTACGGCACCGCCGCCGCGGCCGCCGAGTACATCGCCTGGCTCTGCGCCGGAAACGAGCGGTGAAAGCTCACGCCCGCCCCGAAAGCAGCTCGAACGCCTGCCACATCCCGGCGTACCGGCCTTCGCGGGCGAGCAGCTCGTCGTGGCTGCCGGTTTCGGCGACGCGGCCGCGGTCGAGCACCACGATCCGGTCGGCGGTGCGGGCGGTCTGCAGGCGGTGCGCGATGACGATGGTGGTGCGGCCGTGCGCGAGGGTCTGCATGGCCGCGGCCACGCGGGCCTCCGCGGCGAGGTCGAGGTTGGACGTCGCCTCGTCCAGCAGCAGGATCGCCGGGTCGACGAGCTGGGCGCGGGCCAGCGCGAGCAACTGTCGCTGCCCGGCGGAAAGCGACCGGCCGCGTTCGGCGATCTCGTGCCGGTAGCCGCCGGACAGCGACGCGACGAAATCGTGCGCGCCGACCGTGCGGGCGGCCGCCTCCACCTCCGCGTCAGTGGCCTCGGCCCGGCCGTACGCGATGTTGTCGCGGACGGTGCCGGTGAACAGGAACGCCTCCTGCGGAACGTAACCCAGCTGGCCGCGGTAGCCGGCGAGGTCGAGTGAACGCAGGTCGTGCCCGTCGACCCGGACGACGCCGGCATCCGGGTCGTAGAACCGCGAAAGCAGCTTGATCACGGTGGACTTGCCCGCGCCGGTCTCGCCGACCAGCGCCACCGTCTCGCCCGCGGCGATGGTCAGATCGATCTCGCGCAACGCCTCCGGCGGCTTGGCCCCGGGGGCGAGCGAGCCCGCCATCAGCCGCGGGTCGGCCGGGCCCCGGCGTTCCCCGGTGGTCCGCGCGGGGGCGGTCGGGTAGGAGAACCGAACGTCGCTGAAGGTGATCTGCCCGTGCAACCGGCCCGGGTCGACCGGGTCGGCGGGCGGCGGAGTGAGTGTCTCCAATCGCATCAGCTCGGCGATGCGGTTGACCGAGATCCGCGTCTGCAGCCAGGAGTCGAACACCTGCGAGAGCTGCTGGATGGGGGAGAAGAACAGGTCGATGTAGAGGATGAACGCGATCAGCGCGCCCGCCGTCAAGTGTCCGGAGTGGATCATCCCGGCGCCGACGCCGAGCACGATCGCGTCGGCGCCCGCGGAGAGGAACTGCACGAACGGGAAGTACGTCGCGGCGAGCCGCTGGGCGGAGAACCGCGAGTCGAGGTAGTCGCGGCCGAGCCGGCGGAACCGGCGCACCGTCTCGTCTTCGTGCGCGAAGGCCTGCGATTCGCGGACACCGGAAAGGCTTTCCTGGAAGTCCGCGTTGACGATCGCGACGCGGTCGCGGGCCACGTCGTACAGCCGGGCCGCGCGGCGGCGGAAGATCACCGTCGCGATCGCCAGCGGGATCACCACGGCCAGCGTGCACAGGCCCAGCTCCGGGTTCACCACCACGAGCGTGACCCCGACCCCGCCGAAGGTGACCAGCGCGACCAGCGCCGAGAGCAGCCCGTTTTCGATCAGCGACTCGAACTGGTCGACGTCGGTGGTCATCCGGGTCATGATCCGGCCGGCCATCTCGCGCTCGTAGTAGTCGAGCGAAAGGCGTTGCAGCTGCGCCCAGATCCGGATCCGCAGCGACAGCATCACCCGCTGCGCGGTCCGGCCGGTCACGAAGGTCTCGGCGACCTCGTCCAGCAGCGCGGCGAGCGTGATCACCAGGAACAGCCCGGACGCGGTGAACAGCACCACCTGCGAGCCCTGCAGCACGCCGTCGTCGATGCCGGTCTTCACGAACACCGGACCGATCACGGAAGCGACGGCGTCGACGACCACCAGCAGCAGGCCGAGCAGCAGCGGCAGGCGGAACTGCCGCAGGATCGAGCCGAGCGAGAACCCGCGCTGCTGCTGGGATTCCTCGGCCAGATCGACGTCGGCGAAGTCGCGGATCGGCTTCAGCTCTTCGACGCGGGCGAGCAGGTCCGGCGTCGGCGGCAGCGCACTGCGCCAGCTGCCGCCCGCCGAGCCGCCCAGCCCGCTGCCGAGGCTCGGCGCGCGGGTGTTCGCGGTGGCCAGGCGCCCGCCGTTCCCTTGTGCCGCCGGGCTTTGCCACGCGGACTCGGTGATCGTGCTCAGCACTTCGATGCGGTCGCCGACCTTCTCCGCGGCCGCCTCGTCCAGCCCGGTCAGCAGGCTGCGGTAGAGCGCGCTGCGGGCCACCAGCTCCTCGTGGCTGCCCTGGTCGGCGACCACGCCGCCGTCCAGCACGACCACGCGGTCGGCCAGGTGCAGCGTCGAGCGGCGGTGCGCGACGAGCAGCGTGGTGCGCCCGGCCAGCACGGTGCGGAGCGAGGAGTTGATGGACTCCTCGGTGTTCGCGTCGACGGCGCTCGTGGCGTCGTCCAGCACCAGGATCCGCGGGTCGGTGAGGATCGCGCGGGCCAGCGCGATCCGCTGCCGTTGCCCGCCGGACAGCGAGAGCCCGCGTTCGCCGACCACCGTGTCGTAACCCTGGGCGAGGGCGGACACGAAACCGTGGGCCTCGGCCACTTCCGCCGCGGCGATGACCTCCTCGTCGGTGGCGCCGGGGCGGCCGTAGGCGATGTTGGCGCGGATGCTGTCGGAGAACAGGAAACTCTCCTCGAACACCACGCCGACCTGTGAACGCAGCGACTGGAGCTTCAGCGAACGGACGTCGTGGCCGTCCACCAGGACCGCGCCGGAAACCGGGTCGTGGAAGCGGGAGACGAGCATGGTCGCGGTGGTCTTGCCGCTGCCGCTCGGGCCGATCAGCGCGACGCGCTCGCCGGCGCCGATGTGGAGATCGAAGCCGCGCAGCACTTCCGCGTCACCGGAGTATCCGAAGTGGACGTTGTCGAAGCGGATCTCGCCGCGGGCCGGCGGCAGCTCCACCGCGTCCGGCGGGTCGGCGATGGCGGGCGGCAGGTCGAGCAGCTGGAAGATCCGCTCGACGCCGGCCCGGGCCTGCTGCCCGATCGACAGCACCGCGGCGAGCTGCCGCGCGGGCGCCATCATCTGCCCGACGTAGGTGGAGAAGGCCAGGAACGTGCCGAGGCTCAGCTCGTGGCGCAGCGCCAGCCAGCCGCCGAACACCAGGATCGCCACCTGCCCGAGCGACGGGATCGCTTGCAGCAGCGGCTGAAACCGCGCCTGCAGCCGGACCGCGCGCAGCTGCGTGCCGTAGAGATCGCCCGCGGTGTCCGCGACGCGCTTCAGCTCACGGTCTTCCTGGCCGAACGCCTTGACCACGCGGACGCCGTTCACGTCCTCGTCGACGATCTGCACCAGGTCGCCCTCACGCTGCTGCGCGGCCCAGGTCGCGGGGAAGATTCGCCGCCGCATCCGGTACGAGACGACCAGCAGCAGCGGCACGACCACCAGGCTGACCAGCGCGAGCAGCGGGGACAGGACCAGCATCACGCCGAGGGAAAGCAGGAGCAGCAGGATGTTCCCGCTCAGGATCGGCAGCAGCCCGAGCAGGCCCTGCACCAGTGCGGAGTCCGACGTCGCCCGCGCCACCAGCTGCCCGGTCGGCATCCGGTCGAGGTTCGCGAAGTCCATGCGCTGCAGGTGGGCGTGCATCTCGTTGCGCAGGTCGTACTGCACAGCCAGCGCCACCCGCCCGCCGCGGTAGCGCCGCTGGTACGCGAACATAAAGGCGGCCGCGGCGACCACGAGCAGCGCGACCAGCCACGGCCACAGCTCGGCGTTGTCGCTCAGGATCACCCCGTCGACGATCTGGCGCTCCAGCAGTGGCACCACGGTCTGGCACGCGCTGCCGAGCACGGCGGCGCCGAGCGCGATCACCAGCTCGCGCCGGTGCCGCAGCACGTAGCCGCCGAGCCGGCGCAGCCAGCGCGACTTTTCCGCCGGGGTGTCCGCTTTCGCGGTGATCTGGGAGGTTTCGGTGTCGGTGCTCACCGGGGCTGGGTCATCGGTGTGGTCCCTGCTTTCTCTGCCATGACTTCGTCGATCGCCGAGCCGAGCCACCCCAGCGCCTCCAGCAGCCGGTCTCCGTCCGGGGTGCGCGCGGCCAGGCCGGTGACGCGCTCGACCATCTCGGCCTCGGTCCGCGCGAGCAGCTCCTCGCCTGCCGGGGTGAGTGACAGCGCGGTCGCCCGCTGGTCGCCGTCGACGTCGCCGCGCACCAGGAGGCCGCGTTTCGTCAGCGCCTCCACAGCGGAGCTGATCGCCGGGCGCCCGAGTGCGAGCCGTTGCGCCACACGGGAAGCACGCTCGTCTCCCGAGGCGATGGCGGACAGCACGCGGTAGTGCGCCAGGTTCAGCTCGGCGGACGAGCGCTCCAGCACGCGCGAGGCGCGGGCCAGCGCCCGCACGGCCTGCACGGCCTTGGTCCCGGAGGGCGGGGTGATCGTCATGCCCTCGACGGTACCCCAGGATGGTTCGATCGTCGAACAAGTTTTCCGGGAGGGTGAAACCGAATCGAATTCGGTAGCCTGGCGTGCGCGCGGCGGTGTTGCCGTGTGGCAGAACGAGGTTCGGAGGTAGTACGGGCGATGAGCTTCAACCTGGCCACCATGCTGCGGGAGTCGGCGCTCGCCGAGCCGGGCAAGGACTTCCTGCGGTTCCCGACCGGCGCGCTCAGCTACGCCGAGGTCGACGAGGTGTCCGGCCGTGTCGCGGCGGCGCTGCGGGCGCGCGGCTACCGGCCGGGGGACAAGGTGGCGCTGCAGCTGCCGAACATCCCGGAATTCGTGTCCGCCTACTTCGGCATCCTCAAGGCCGGGCTGGTGCTGGTCCCGCTGAACCCGCTGCTCAAGGCCGGGGAGATCGCCTACCACCTGGCGGATTCGGACGCCCGGCTGCTGATCACCGGCGCGTTTTCCGCCGAAGAGGCCCGGACCGCGCTCGCCGAGGTGCCGGGGGTGGCCGCGGTGCTCGTCGGCGAGGTCGACGCGACCGGCTGGCCGGACGGCACCGGCGCGTTCGCCGAGCTGCTCGCCGCCGAGGGCGACGACGAGATCCACCCCGGCGCGGCCGACGACACCGCGGTGCTGCTCTACACCAGCGGGACCACCGGACGTCCGAAAGGCGCCGAGCTGTCCCATTTCTCGCTGTACATGACGTGCACCATCGGAGGCCAGACGTTCGGCACCGAGCCCGATGACGTGGTGCTCGCCGTGCTGCCGTTCTTCCACGTCTACGGCCTGTCCAGCATCCTCAACGGCGCCGCGCGGCACGGCCGGACCATCTCCGTCGTGCCGAGGTTCGAACCGAAGGCGGTGCTGGCGGCGATCGAGCGCGACCGCGTGACGATCATGGCCGGCGTGCCCACGATGTACCACGCGCTGGCCGCGGCCGACAGCTCCGGTTACGACACGTCCAGCCTGCGCATCGGCAGCTCCGGCGGGGCGGCGATCCCGGAGCAGGTGCTGCGCTCGTTCGAGGCGAAGTTCGGCATCCCGGTGCTGGAGGGCTACGGGCTTTCGGAGTCCTCGTCGACCGCGACCGTCAACCCGGGCGCGGACCGGCGCAAGCTGCTGTCCATCGGCAAGCCGATCTGGGGCGTGCAGCTGCGGATCGTCGACGAGGACGACCGCCCGCTGCCGCCCGGCGCGGAGCACGTCGGCGAGATCGTGCTGCGCGGGCACAACATCACCAAGGGTTACTACAAGCGCCCGGAGGAGACGGCGAAGGCGTTCCGCGGCGGCTGGTTCCACACCGGCGACCTCGGCTACGTCGACGAGGACGGGTTCGCGTTCGTCGTGGACCGCAAGAAGGACCTGGTGATCCGCGGCGGTTACAACGTCTACCCGCGTGAGGTCGAGGAGCTGCTCTACACGCACCCGGCCGTCGCGGAGGCCGCCGTGCTCGGCGAGCCCGACGACCGGCTGGGCGAGGAGGTCGTCGCGGTCGTCTCGCTGAAGCCCGGCGCCGTCGCCGAACCCGACGAGATCGTGGCCTGGGCGAAGGAACGTATCGCGGCGTACAAGTATCCGCGCCGGGTGCGGATCATCGACGAGCTGCCGAAGGGGCCGACGGGGAAGATCACGAAGCTGCTGCTGCGGGAGAAGTCTTGAGCGGTTAGGGCTGGTTCGCGCGCCGGCGGGCGCGGTAGGCGGCGGCCTTCATCTTGTTGCCGCAGGTGATCATGCTGCACCACTCGCGGCGGAACCCGCGGGAGCGGTCGAGGTAGACCTGGGTGCACTCGGGGCGGCCGCATTCCTTGAGCAGGCCGGCGTCGGAGCCGCCGAGGATTTCGACGCCGGCGCGCGCGATCGCGGACAGCGCCTGCTCGGTGGTGGCCGCGACCCGGCGGCCCTGGTGGGTGAGCCGGGGGACCACCGGCGGCCGGCTCGCCGCGCGGTTGACCACCGTGAGCGCCTCGTCCACATAGGACTGATGTCGGAGCCGGGCGGCGACCAGCGCGTAGATCGCCTCGCGCAGGCGCAACGCCGCCGCGAGGTCCCGGCTCGTCGAATCCGGGCGGAAGTCCGCCGTGCCGGATTCGACGAACCAGGCGTCCAGGCTGCTTGGTGAGCACAGTTTCTCCAGCGGGTCCGGGTTGCGCCGGGCGCGCAGCGTGCCGACGAAGTCCAGCGCCGGGTTCTCGCAGGGGAAGGCGTGCTCCATCGATTCAGGTTGGCAGGGGGTGAATCGGCGCGCAACAACCGTTCTGACCGGTTATGGTTTTCGCCAGTCTTTCCGTGTCATCCTGGGCCGGTGACCGCTCCTGATGACCCGGCTCCCGATGGCCCGGCTGCTGTGACCGGGCTGCGTCCGCGTGACTTCGTCGGTTATGGCCGGTACCCGCCGCAGGTGCGGTGGCCCGGCGGCGCGAAGGTCGTGGTGAACGTGGTCGTCAACTACGAGGAGGGCGCCGAATACTCGATCCCCGACGGTGACGGCCGCAACGACGGCTGGGGCGAGTACGCGTACGAGGTCAGCCCGGAGGTCCGCGACCTCGGCACCGAGACGCACTACGAGTTCGGCAGCCGGGTCGGGATCTGGCGGCTGGCGCGGATTTTCGACCGTTATGACGTTCCGGTGAGCGTCGGCGCGTGCGCGGTGGCGCTGGAGCGGAACCCGGCCGTGGCGGAGTGGATCCGCGAGCGCGGCCACGACGTCGTCGGCCATGGCTGGCGCTGGCTGGACTATTCCCGGATGTCCCTTCCGGACGAACGCGACCACCTGCGCCGCGCGATCGATTCGCTGGAGCGCACGATGGGCCAGCGTCCGCGGGGCTGGTACGTGCGGTCGTTCCCGAGCGAGCGGACGCTGGACCTGCTGGTGGAGGCGGGCGGCTTCCTGTACGACTCCGACCCGTGCAACGACGAGCTGCCGTACTTCACCGAGGCGGCCGGCCGTGAGCTGCTGATCGTGCCGTATTCCAAGGTGTACAACGACACCCGCTACCTGCTGAGCCCGACTTACGGCTCGCCCGCGCAGTTCTTCGAGAGCCTCCGCCTGGGCCTGGACTACTTGTGCGAGGAGGCCGACGACGGCGTCGGCGCCCGCATGATGACCGTCGGCCTGCACCCCCGCTGGAGCGGCCAGGCCAACCGCGCGGCGGCAATCCGTGACTTCATCGTGTACGCGGCGGAGAAGGAGGGCGTCCGCTTCATGCGGCGGCTGGATATTGCACAGTGGTGGCTGGATCATCACACGGAATGGACGTGACCCTTATGCGCAGCGACTTCAAGACGGTGCCGGTGGACGGTGGCTCCCTCGCCGTCGAGGTGGCGGAGTCCGATTCCGTGCCCGTGCTGGCGATCCACGGCGTGACGAGCAACTGCCGCCTGTGGAACTGGCTGCGCGCCTCGGCTCCGGACTTGTCACTGGTGATGCCGGACTTGCGCGGCCGGGCGGGGAGTTTCGGCGTGCGTGGCCGTTCTTCGCTGCGGCAACACGCGGAGGACATGGTGCGGGTGCTGGACGCGTTGGGCTTGGACGCGGTGGCCGTCTGCGGTATGTCGATGGGCGGTTTCGTGGCCGTCGAGCTGGCGACGGAGTGGCCGGACCGGGTGCGCGGGCTGGTTTTGGTGGACGGTGGGCTGCCGATGTCGGCGCCTGCGGGGCTTACTCCGGAGATGTTACCTGCTGCGTTCGCGCCCCAGCTGGGGCGGCTTGCTCGGTCGTTTGAGGGTGTTGACGAGTATTTGGCGTACTTCACGCGGAATAGTCCGCTGCTTGATCCTGCTGATCCGCTGCTGCGGGATAATCTTGCTCACGATTTGGTTGGCGGGCGAGTGCGGCTGAGTTCTGAAGCTGTGCTGTCGGATGCTGAGGATGTCTTTTTTGGCGAGTCCTCGTGGTTGGGCTTGGCTGGGCCGGTTGAGCTGGTGTGTGCTGAGTGGAGTGTTGGGCCGGATACTCCGCCTGCTTATCCGGATGGGGCTTTGGCCGGGTTCCGCTCTCAGCTGCCGACCCTCCGCGAGCCCCGGCGGATAGCAGGCACAGACCACGCGGCGACGATCATGACCCACGCTGGCGCCGCGGTGGTCGCCGACGCAATCCGCGATGTGATGGCTGACTAGCGTTTGGGCCGACGGATCCCGGGGCCGCATAGCGTGACACCCGGCCCGAGTTTGTCGGTACCTGTCACTACGACGTCTCGCTCAAGTTGAATGGTTATTTGCCGGTCGGTGAACGGAGTCGGATCGAGTTCGCCGCACGACCATGGTCGTAGCGACCATGGTCGTGCTAGCAAACAGCCTGGCCGATCAGTGCCCGACAGCGGCGCGCACGGTCTCCTTCAGCGAGCCCAGCGTGGCGATCACCGCGGTCGGCTCGTAGCCGCAGTGGGCCATGCAGTTGTCGCAGCGGGGATCCTTGCCGCGGCCGAACTTGTCCCAGTCGGTTTCCTCGATCAGCTCCTTGTAGGTCTTCGCGTAGCCGTCGTCGAGCAGGTAACACGGGCGCTGCCAGCCGAGCAGCGAGTAGGACGGGATGCCCCACGGCGTGCACTCCAGCTCCCGCTTGCCCTCGAGGAAGTCGAGGAACACGGGGGAGTGGTTGAGGCGCCAGCGTTTCCGGTTGCCGCCGCCGAACGCCTTGGCGAACAGCTCCCGCGTCGCCTGCACGCCGAGCCAGTGGTCCTGGTCCGGCGCCTTCTCGTAGGCGTACGCGGGGGAGATCTGCATGTTGTCCACGCCCAGCTCGTTCAGGTAATCGAGCACGCCGACCACGTCCTCGGCGGAGTCGCCGTCGAAGAAGGTCGTGTTCGTCATCACCCGGAACCCCTTCTCCTTGGCGAGCTTGATCGCGTCGACCGCGGCCTGGAAACCGCCGGCCTTGCGCACCGACTCGTCGTGGCGCTTCTCCAGCCCGTCGATGTGCACCATCCAGGCGAAGTTGTGGTGCGGCTTGAACTTGTGGATGTGCTTGGGCAGCAGCAGGGCGTTCGTGCAGAGGAAGACAATCTTGCGGCGGTCCAGCAGCTGCTGCACGATCTCGTCGATCTTCGGGTGCATCAGCGGCTCACCGCCCGCGATCGACACCATCGGCGCGCCGCTCTCCTCGATGGCGCCGACCGCCTGCTCCACCGGCATCCGCTGCTTGAGCAGCGTGTGCGGCTGCTCGATCTTGCCGCAGCCCGCGCATTTGAGGTTGCAGGCGAACAGCGGCTCCAGCTCGACCAGCAGCGGGAACTTCTCCTTCCGCAGGACCTTCTGCTTCATCAGGTAGCCGCCCAGCCGGACGGACTGACGCAACGGCATGGCCATCGCTCAGAGCACCTCCCGAGGTAGAGTGAAAGTGATTTGCTCCTCCGTCAGCCGGCGTTCGGCGACGGTCACCGGCCCCAGCCCGCCCAGCGCCGCCACGACCTCGTCCACGAGGTGCGGCGGGGCCGAAGCGCCCGCGGTGAGGCCGATCGTGCGGACGCCGGCGAGGCGGCGCAGGTCCAGGTCGGCGGCGCCGTCCACGAGCACGGCCGGGGTGCCCTCGCGCTCGGCCACCTCCACCAGGCGGCGCGAGTTCGATGAGGTGCCGGAGCCGACCACCAGCACCAGGTCCGTTTCGCGGGCGATCGCGCGCAACGCCTGCTGCCGGTTCGTGGTGGCGTAACAGATGTCGTCCTTACGGGGCGCGGAAAGCCCGGGGAACCGCTCGCGCAGCACGGACGCGATCTCCTCGGCCTCGTCCAGCGCCAGCGTGGTCTGCATGGTGTACGCGACGCGCGCGGGGTCCCGCGCGGTGACGGCGCGCGCGGCCGCCACGTCGCCGACCACCACCACGTCTTCCGGCGCCTCCCCGACGGTGCCTTCTACCTCCTCGTGCTCCGCGTGCCCGATGAGGAACACGGTGTCGCCGCGCCCGCTGTACCGGCGGACTTCGTTGTGCACCTTGGTCACCAGCGGGCAGGTCGCGTCGATCACCGCGAGCCCGCGGCCGGCGGCGTCATGGCGGACCGCGGGCGTCACGCCGTGCGCGGCGAGCACCAGCGTCGCGCCTTCCGGCACCTCGGCCACCTCGTCGACGAACACCGCGCCGCGCTCCTGAAGCCGCCGGACCACGTGGGTGTTGTGGACGATCTGGCGCCGCACGTACACCGGCGCGCCGTGACGGTCCAGCGCACGCTCGACGATGTCGATCGCCCGCTCCACCCCGGCGCAGAACGAACGCGGCCCGGCCAGCAGCACGTGACGGCCGCCGGTGGCCGAGGCCCACGCGGTGAGCGCGGGGACCGCCGCGCGCAGGCTGCGCAAACCGGCCAGGCCGTTTCCGAGTGTGGCGGGCCGTAACAAGGGTGCGCCCACGGTGTCCACGATGGACCGGACGACGGCGAACGGCTCACCCTCCGCCGCCAGCCGATGTGACTCCATGTCGACGGCGAGCGCCCCGGTTCCGCCCAGTTCCGCGCGTTCCCGCTCGGTGACGACGTGGTCGGTGCCCAGTATGGGTCCGATGTGTACGGTGAGGCCGAGTCTTCGCAGTGCACCGGACAGCAGGGGAGCGGACGGCACGGGCATGGTCCCGTCCGGGCCGCGGACCTCGTCGGCCACCACGAGGTCGCCGGGCCGCACATGCGGGACGAGCCCGCCGCCGATCCCGGCGACGATCCGTGGACCGGCCGGGAGCCGGGACGCCGTGGTCGCCGCCCGGCGCGGGCCGAGTCCGGTGTGGACGGTGGGCAGCTCGCGCCGGGCCGCGCGGAGAGCGGCCTGCTCGATCCGCAACGGCGCGCAGAGCAGGACTCGTGAGTGTTCATGACGGTTAGAACCGTCATAGCCACTCACGAGCCGCTCCGCACGTATCGGCCCAGCGCGGACAGCGGGAACACCACGCGGTAAAGGTGATACGACAGGTAGAAGTCGCCGGGGAAGCCGGTGCCGGTGTGCTGCTCCTCGTCCCAGCCGCCGTCCGCGCGCTGGCGTTCGACCAGCCAGTGCACGCCGCGCTCGGTCGTCTCGGCGTCCCGTTCGCCGGCCGCGAGCAGGGCCAGCAGGGCCCACGCGGTCTGCGACGGCGTCGACTCGCCCCGCCCGGCCCACGCCGGATCGCGGTAGGAGCGCAGGTCTTCACCCCAGCCGCCGTCGGTGTTCTGGTGCTCGGCCAGCCAGGTGACGGCGCGGCGGATCCGCGGGTCCGAGCCGGGCATTCCGGCGGCGACCAGCGCGGGCACGGCGGCGCCGGTGCCGTACACGTAGTTCGCGCCCCAGCGGCCGAACCACGAGCCGTCCGGCTCCTGATGGTCCAGCAGCCAGCGCACCCCGCGACGGCACTCGCGGCTGCCGGTTTTCCCTTCCGCCGCCAGCATTTCGACGACGTGCGCGGTCACGTCCGCGGACGGCGGGTCGATCACCGCGCCGAAGTCGCAGAACGGCAGTTTCGTCGCGAGCACCTGGGTGTTGTCGGCGTCGAACGCGCCCCAGCCGCCGTCGCGGGACACCATGCCCTCCAGCCACTCGACGCTGCGGTCGATCGCGCCGCGCAGCCGCAGGTGGTCCGGTTTGCCGAGGCGCCGCAGCGCGAGCACGACCTCGGCGGTGTCGTCGGTGTCCGGGTAGCCGTCGTTGGCGAATTCGAAGGCGAACCCGCCGGGCTGGACCGACGGGCGGCGCACCGTCCAGTCGCCGGGCACCCGGATCTCCTCGCCCAGCAGCCATTCCCCGGCCTTGACCAGCGATTCGTCTCCGGGGGAGACGCCCGCGTCGAGCAGTGCGGTCATGGCCAGCGCGGTGTCCCACACCGGGGACTGGCAGGCCTCCAGCCGCCGGACCCGGCCGGTGGCGGTCTCCTCGTGGATGGTGAACCCGTCGAGGCCTTCGAGCCCGGCCTTGAGCGCCGGGTGGTCCAGCGGGTAGCCGAGCAGGTGCAGCGCGAGGATCGAGTACACCCACGGCGGCTGGATGCCGCCCCAGGACCCGTCGGCCTCCTGCCGCGCCAGGATCCACTCCGCGGCCTGGCGCAGCGCGACCTTGCGGACCGGGTTGAACGGCAGTTTGGCGTACGCGTGCAGCGCGGTGTCGAGGTGCTGGAACACCCCGTCCCAGGTCCACGGCGGCGCGGTCTTGCGCGGCTGCTTCCCGGCCCGCAGCTCGTCCACGCCGAACGGCAGCTGCCGCACCGGCTTCAGCGTCGCGACGACGGTGAGGGGCACGATCGTCTGCCGGGCCCAGCAGGCGAAGTCGTAGACGTTGAGCGGGAACCACGACGGCAGGAAGATCAGCTCCGGCGGCAGGTTCGGCAGCTCGTCCCACGACCACAGGCCGAACAGCGCCAGCCAGATCCGGGTGAACACCCGCGTGCCCTCGAGGCCGCCGTGCCCCCGGATGAACTCCGCCGCGGGCATCAGCCACGGCGCGTCGGCCGGGTCGCCCGCCAGCCGCAGCGCGACCCACGCCTCGACCGTGGTCGACAGGTCGGCCGGGCCGCCGGGGAAGGTGGCCCAGGTGCCGTCGGCGCGCTGCTGCGAGCGGATCCACCGCGCCGACTCCTCGGCCACCCGCGGGGTCAGGATGCCGAGGAAATGGCGCAGCAGCAGGTCTTCCGCGTCCATCGTGACGTTGGTGGCCAGCTCGCCCTTCCACCAGCCCGCGGCTTCCTGCTCCCCGCGCAGGAAGCCGATGCCGGCGGCCACGGCGTCTTCGGCGGATCGCTTGGGCGCGGAGTCCGAAGTGGACGATTCCGGTACGGTCTGGGTCATCACGCCTCCCGGCCGACGATGAACCTGGCGATTTCGATCAGCTCGGCGCGCGGTCCGGCGGGCAGCCCGGCGATCGCGGCTTCGGCGGAGGCCACGCGGCGGGCGGCTTCAGCCATCGCCCATTCCCGTCCGCCCGCGGACTCGACCAGGCCGGCGACGCGCGCCAGCTCCGTGTCGTCGCCGGTTTCGGTCCCGGCCAGCCAGCCGGCCAGCTCACGCGCGGTGGCCCCGCCGTGCCCGGTCGCGTACGTGATCGGCAGGGATTTCTTGTGCGCCCGCAGGTCCGAGAACACCGGCTTGCCGGTGACCGCCGGGTTGCCCCAGATGCCGAGCACGTCGTCCACCAGCTGGAACGCGAGGCCGATCTCCTCGCCGTACTCCGTCAGCGCGGCGATCACAGCGGCGGGCGCGCCGGCGAGCACGGCGCCGATGGCCGCGCTGGCCGAGAGCAGGGCGCCGGTCTTGCCGCCGGCCATGGTCACGCACTCCGGCAGGGTGACGTCGTCGCGCTGCTCGAATCCGACGTCCAGGAACTGCCCGTGGATCAGCCGCCGGGTGGTCCCGGCCAGCAGCCGCCCGGCGGCGATCGCGTGCGGGGAACCGCTGTCCAGCACCACTTCCTGGGCCAGCGCGAGCATCGCGTCGCCGGTCAGGATGGCGCTGGCCGCGCCGTAGAGCGACCAGACGGTCGGGCGATGGCGGCGCTCGGTGTCACCGTCCATCAGGTCGTCGTGCACCAGCGAGAAGTTGTGCACCAGCTCGACGGCGACCGCGCCGGGCACCCCCGTTTCCGGGGACGCGCCGGCGGCCTGCGCGGACAGCACGGCGAGCGCGGGGCGGACGGCCTTGCCGCCGTTTCCCTGCACCGGTACGCCGTTCGCGTCGGTCCAGCCGAGGTGGTACGCGCTGATCGAGCGGCTGCTCTCGTCCAGCCGCTCGACGGCCGCGCGCAGGGCGGGTGTGACCGTGTCGCGGCACCGGGCCAGTGAGCCCGGGGCCGCGGGCGCGGCAGTGGGTCGCATGGTGGCGGTCATGCTCCGACTCCCTCCTTCACGTCATGGGTGTGCTCTTCGAGGAGGGCGGTCGCGGCGGCCGCACCGCTGCGCGCGGCGCCCTCCATGGTCGCGGGCCAGCCGGTGGCGGTCCACGCCCCGGCGAGGAACAGGCCGCGCTCGGCGGTCGCGGCGGGCGGCCGCAGCGACGCGGTTCCGGGGCTGGGCCGGAAGGTCGCGTGCCGTTCACGGGTGACGAAGAAGTCGAGCACCTCGGCCCGACCGGTTTCGGGCAGCAGGCCGGTCAGCTCGGGCAGCAGCCGCTCGCGCAGCGCCGCGGCCGGCAGGTCGATCAGGCCGTCGGCGGCCGAGAGCGACATCGCCAGGTACTGGCCGCTGTCCAAACCGGACTGCCGGGTGCGGTCGAACACCCACTGCACGGGCGTGCGGACCCCGGCCGCGAACGGCTCGTCCAGCACCCGGCGGTCGAGCACCACGTGCACGTTGACGATCGGGGAGCTGCCGAGCCCGCCGGACCAGCCGGGCGGCAGCTGTATGGCGCCGTCCGGGGCCAGCTGCTCGGTCACCGGCGGCGGGGTGGCCAGCACCACCTGCCCGAACCGGTCCTCGCCGCTGTCGGTGCGCACGCGCCAGCCGCGCCCGCACCGTTCGATCGACCGGACTTTGACGCCGGTGCGGACCTCCGCGCCGGCCTCGGTCAGCCGCGCCAGCGCCGGGCCGCCGTGCAGTTCGCTCAACGGCACCAGCGACCAGCCGATGTCGGCGGCGGCGGGATCGGTGAGCAGGCCCTCCTGGAACACGGTGGCGGCCAGGCTGAGCGACGCTTCGTCCGCCGTGGCGTTCAGCGTCGCGACGCCGACGAGGTCCCACAGCACCTCGATCGCGGCGGCGCTCTGCCCGTGCCGGCGCAGCCATTCGCCGAACGACTGGCGGTCCGTGCGGTCGTCGGCCGGGTCGACGCGCTTGAGCGCCAGCGCCGCCAGCGCGAACCGCGCGCGGTCCAGCGGGCGCAGATGTTCGTACCGCAGCAGTGAAGCGGCCAGGTGCAGGGGAGCGGGCAGGTCGCCGCGGCGCAGCCAGGTCGTCGCGGCCGAGCCCGGGGTGCGGATCGGGATCGCGAGGCGTGGCTGGAGCGCCACCCGGTCGGCGACGCCGAGCCGGTCCAGCAACGCGAGATAAACCGTGCAGCAACGCAGGAACACGTGCTGCCCATTGTCCACATGCAACTCGCCGCGGGTGAACGAGTGCGTCAGCCCGCCCAGGTGCGGACGCCCTTCGTACAGCGTCACGGACCGCCCCGCGTCCACGCAGCGCAACGCCGTGGCGATCCCGGCGAGACCGCCCCCGATCACCGCGACGGTGCCTGTTGCCGCCTCGGCGGGGTCATTCACCGCGGGCTCCCCAGCAGCGCGCGCACGGCGACCACGGCCTTTTCCCGCCCCGACAAGGAAAGCCGGCGGTCGAACACGCGTGAGGGCTGCTCGTCGATCCGGTCGAGCAGGGTGCGGTAGATGCCGGACATCGCCGTGCAGCAGGCCGCGCTGCGCCGGTCGAGCGACGGGACCAGGCGCAGGCCGTCGCCGTACCAGCCGCGCGCCCGAGCGGCGGCGTCGTGGACCAGCGCGGTCAAGCCGCCTTCAGGGTCCTGGAGCCGGCCGTCCTCGCCGACGGCCAGCTCGACGCCGAACCGGTCGAGGTCTTCCTTCGGCAGGTAGACGCGGCCGTTGAGCAGGTCTTCGCGGATGTCACGCAGGATGTTGGTCTGCTGCAACGCGATGCCCAGCTGGTCGGCGTACGTCGCGGCCTCGGGCTCGGGCAAGCTGCCGAACACGCCGAGGCACAGCCGGCCGACCGAGCCGGCCACACACCGGCAGTACTCCACCAGGTCTTCGAACCGCACGTAATGCCGGCCGGTCACGTCCATCTCGACGCCGTCGAGCAGCTCCTCGAACGCGCCCAGCGGGATCGGGTACCGGCGCGCGGCGTCCGCGACCGCGACGTACACCGGCTCGGTGCTGGCCCCGAGGTCGCCGAGCGACTTGCGGACGCCGGCCAGACCGGACAGCTTCTCCTCGGTCGGCAGGTCGCCGTCGCCGATGTCGTCGACGATCCGGGCCAGCGCGTACACCGCGCAGAGGGCGGCGCGCTTGTCCGGTGGCAGGAGCCGGATCCCGTAATGGAAGTTGCGCGCTTGCTCCTTGGTGACCTGCGTGCAGTACGCGTACGCGTCTTCGATCGTCGTGGTCATCCGGACCGCCTCCCCGCCTTCGGTTCGCGCTGTGATTTGCCGATTCCCAGCCACATCAGCCAGCCCAGGACCCCGGCCTTCGACGGCCGCGCCTGGGTGCCCAGCACGTCGCCGCCGGTCGCGCGCAGGGCGTCGACCGTCGCCAGCCCGCCGGCCACGAACCCGCCGACCGCGAGCCGCGCCCAGCCGTGGAGCTGCCCCACCAGCGGAGCGCCGCTGCCCAGGAGGGCGGCGGCGCGGTCGATCTCGAAGCGCATCAGCTCTCTGAACTCCCGGGAGCCGGGCGCCGCGCCCAGCTCCGCCTCCGTGACCCCGAACGCGGCCAGGTCTTCCTGCGGCAGGTAGACCCGGTCGTCGGCGAAGTCCTCGGCGACGTCCTGCCAGTGCTCCACCAGCTGCAGCGCGGTGCAGACCCGATCGGACAGTTCCGCGGCCCGCTCGTCGCGCACGTCGAACAGCCGCAGCACGATCCGTCCCACCGGATCGGCCGAGAGCCGGCAGTACGCCAGCAAGTCCTCGTACGCCGGATACCGCGTCACGTGCTGGTCCTGCAGATTCGCCTCGACCAGCCGGCTGAACGGCTCGGCGTCGACCCGTCCGCCGTGGATCGCCGGCAGCAGGCCGCGGATCACCGGGTGCGTGGGCTCGTCGTCGTCCCAAGCACCGGCCAGTTCCTCGCCGAAGGCCTTCAGCTGGGCCACCCGGTCGCCCTCGGCTTCGTCACCGAGGTCGTCGATCGTGCGCGCAACCGCGTAAACCGCGGTGAGGTCGGCGCGCAGTTCCCGGGGCAGCACACGCAGGGCGACCGGGAAGTTCTCGGCCTGCCGCTTGGCCCGCAGACCGGCGACTTCACGGCCTTCGGGTTGGTGACGTCCAGGTGCAGTGGGACTCATCCGCCTCAGTCTCGCTCGCTCGGATGGGCGGCTTCTGCGGCCGGGAGGAGAATTTTCCCGGCTTCGACTTGGCACGAACGGACAAAATGGGGCGAGGATAAGGCCGACCGAACCCGTTGACCTGCTATCACTGGGGAAGGGCGAGCTGCGCGCATGGGATCAGACCAGGTGGCCCTATTGGGTGAACTCGAAACCAAGGTGAGCAGGCGGCTGCCTGCCATCCTGAACGAGGTGCGGGACCTGCTCGTGGAGCAGCACCCCGACTACGCGGCGTTCCTCACCGAGGAGCTGGCGGAGGTCGTCACGGCCAGCGCGGGTTTCGTGAGCCGGCTGATCAGCGTCGCCGAGTCCCCTGAGGACAAGCTGCCCGAGCTGGGCTCCGGCGTCGAGCAGGTGGTGTTCGAGGAGATCGGGCGAACGCAGTACCGCCAGGGCCGCCGGGTGACCAGCCTGCTCGCCGCGTACCGGGTCGGCGCCCGCGTCGCGTGGCGGCACGTGTCCGAGGCGGCGCTGGAGCTGGACGTGCCGGCCGAGCTGTTCGCCTCGCTCGCCACCACGGTGTTCGCGCTGGTGGACCAGCTGTCCGAGTCCTCGCTCCACGGCTACCTGCAGGAGCAGTCGGACGCCGTGCGGGCGCGGGAGAGCCTGCGCGACGAGCTGAGCGAGCTGCTGCTGTCCGACCGCGCCGACCAGGCCGCGGTCCGCTCGGCCGCGGTGCGGGCCGACTGGCGGATCCCGAAGTCCGCGGCCGTCGTGCTGGTCGAGGGCGACAACGAGCTGGGCCGGGAGCTGGTGTCCCGGCTCGACGACACCTGCCTGCGGCTGCGGCGCCCGGGACTGTTGGTCACGATCGTGCCGGATCCGGCCGGCCCGGGGCGGCGCGCGTGGCTGGCCAGGGCGCTGCGCGGGGCGGGCGCGGTGGTCGGCGCGTCGGTGCCGGTGGACCGGCTGCCGGCCAGCCTGCGCGTCGCCGAGGTGACCGCCCGGCTGCGCCGCGACCACCTGCTCAGCGACGACCCGGTGTTCGCCGACGAGCACCTCGACGCCATCATCGTGCACCGCGACGACCGGCTGCTCGACGTGCTGCGCCGCCGCTGCCTGGCCCCGCTCGACGAGCTGAACGACTCCTCCCGCGAACGGCTTTCGACCACGCTCACCTCCTGGCTGCTGCACCTGGGCGACCGCAAGGCCGTGGCCGAAGACCTGCACATCCACCCGCAGACGGTGTCCTACCGGCTCGGCCGGCTGCACACGCTGTTCGGCCCCCAGCTGGACGACCCGGCCACCCGCGCGACGCTGATGCTGGCCCTGGCGTGGGGCCCGCCCGGCTCGGACTCGTGAGTGTTTATGACGGTTAGAACCGTCATAAACACTCACGAGTCCGAGCCGGGCGTCAGCTGGAGGCGCCGAACTTGGTTGCCAGGGTGCGGTAAACGCCGGGGACCGCGCCGCGCAGCGCGACGGGCAGGCGCAGCCAGCGGGGCACGTAGTAGTCACCGGGGCGGGCCGCTGCGCGCACCACCGCGGCGGCGACCCGGTCGGCGGGCACCGGCCGCGGGGTCGTGCGGGAGTAGGGCGTGCCGCGGCGCTCGAAGAACGCCGTCCGGACCACTCCGGGCACGACCACCCCGACGTCGACGCCGGTGCCGTGCAGTTCGTAACGCAGGCTGTCGGCGAAGGCGTCGAGGCCGGACTTCGTGGCCGCGTACACCGCTTCGCCCGCGACGCCGGTGCGGCCCGCGATCGACGTCACGAACACGATCCGGCCGTGGCCGCGCGCGAGCAGGCCGGGCAGCAGCGCGCGGGTCAGCTCCAACGGCGCGGTCAGGTTCACCGCGATCAGGCGTTCCAGCTCGGCGTCGGAGAGGCCCGGCAGCGGCCCGGCCCAGCCGAGGCCGGCGTTGTTGACGAGCACGTCCACCTGCCCGGTGACCGCCAGCGCGCGCTCCGCGAGCCCCGCCGCGGCGCCCGGCTCGGCCAGGTCGGTGTCGAGCGCGGTGCCTCCGGTTTCGGTGGCCAGCGCGGCCAGACGCGCACGGTCACGGCCATGTAGCAGGACGTGCGCACCCGCGGCGGCGAACCGCCGGGCCGCGGCCTCGCCGATGCCCGAGGACGCGCCGGTGACCAGCACCGTCCCGCCGGCGGGACCGGGCATCAGAGCCCCGGCACCGCGGCCGGGCGCGCCCCCATCCGCAGCACGATGCCCTCGGAGCGCAGCGACCGCCGGAACCACCACAGCGAGGCGGCGATCGTGATACCCACCAACGTGTAAGAACCGGCGGTGCTGACCATCAGGAAGTTGCCGACGGTGGCCTTGGCCAGCATCAGCAGCGTGCCCGCGCCGTTGACCGCGAAGACCAGGGCCCAGAGCAGCGAGACGCGCTGGAAGAAGCGGCGCATGCCGGGGTGGCCGGACAGCGTGTCCGGGAACGCGCAGAAGTCACCGGCCAGCCGCGCGAGCAGCGGCCGGTTGAACGGCGCGGACACCAAGAACAGGCTGGCTACCACGAAGTTCTGTAATGTCGGCTGCAGGAAGTAAAGAAAGGTGCTGCCGGTGGCCAGGCCGAGTACGGTCCTGGCGATCAGCAGCGCGGTGGTGAGCAGCAGGACCGCGGGTATGCGTTTGCGCAGGACCAGCCGGGCGATCAGCACGGTGGCCGACCAGCAGAGCGCCGCGAGGACCCCGCTGTCGAAGCTCACCAGCGTGAGGAGGAGGTAGAACAGCCCGGCCGGGATCAGCGTCGACTCCAGCAGATGCCGTCCCCCGCCGAACACGAGGTTGCCGAGCGAGGGGAGGTCGATCGTCATGGAGTGTCGCATGCAGCTGAAGTACCTCCGGTACGGGGCAGCCGTCCCCTCGGTGTCACGGAAAGCCCGGGTGTCACTGAACGCCTGGCCTTGGGCACCCGGGAGCCGGGAAACTCAGGCGGCCGGGAGTTTACACAGCATAGGCACGCCGGATGGGGATGGTGTGAGGTGACTGCTCCGTGAGCGCGACCGGGGTGTCGCTGTTCGTGGCCGTTCCGGCCGCGGTGGCCGGCGCGGTCTGCATCGGCCTGGCCAGCGCCGCGCAGGCCAGGGCCACCAAAGAGGTGGAGACCGGCAAGCCGCTGGACCTCACCCTCTTCCGCCGGCTGGTCGGCCGGCCGCTGTGGCTGATCGGCATCGCGGCGACCGTGCTCGGCCTCGGCCTGCAGCTCGCGGCGCTGGCGTTCGGGCCGCTGCTGCTCGTGCAGCCGTTGCTGATCACTTCACTGATTTTCGCCGGGCTGGCCTCGGCGCGGTTCGAGAAGCGCCTGCCGGACCAGGTGATGGTCGGCGGCTCGGTGCTGTGCGTGGTCGGGCTCGCGGCGTTCATCCTGGTCGCCCGGCCCAGCGGCAACGGCGACGTGCTGGTGACCGGGCCGGCCTTGCTGCCGCTGGGCATCGCGCTGGCCGCGGTCACCGCGGCGGGCATGGTGCTCGCCGCGTTCACCGGCTCGGGCTCGCTGCGCACGCTCGGCCTGGCCGTGGCCACCGGGGTGCTCTACGGCCTGACCGCCGGGCTGATGAAGGTGGTCGCCGGCCAGTTCCGGGTCGGCTTCGACGAGCCGTTCCGGCACTGGACCCTGTACATCGTCTGCGTGATCGGCCCGTTCGGCTTCCTGCTCAGCCAGAACACGTTCCAGCAGGGCCGGTTCCTCACCCCGGCGCTGGCCGTGATCACCGCGCTCGACCCGCTGGTGGGCGTCGCGATCGGGCTGTCCTGGATGGGCGAGTCGGCCAACGGCAGCCCGCTCGCGCTGGCCGGCGAGGCGGCCGCGGGGCTGGTGATCGTGGTCGGCATCGCGCTGCTGGCCACCCGCGCCTCGCATCTGTCCGCCGCGCCGGAGCCCGCCGAGGCCACCGATTCTTCGGAGTCTTCAGGGACCGGATCGGACCCCGAAGACGGGTACGGTCTGGCCGGATCCACCTGTTAGTCCCGCGGTGGCCGACCGCCGCACCGCACCGGCGAAGGGGGCGCGTTGGAGCGCGTGCTGATCGTCTCGGCGAACATCGGGGAGGGGCACAACGCCACCGGGCGCGCGCTGGAGGGCGCCGTGCGGGAGCGCTGGCCCGGGGCCACCGTGCAGTGGCTCGACACCCTCGACGTGCTCGGGCCCGGCTTCGGGCCGCTGCTTCGCCGCACGTACGTGGCGAACGTGGAGAGCACCCCCTGGCTGTACGAGTTCTTCTACACCGCGATCTGGCGGATCGCCTGGTTCGCCGCCGTGACCCGGCGCCTGGTCGGCGCGTGGTCCGGCCGCCGGCTCGCCCGGCCGGTCGCCCGCTTCGCCCCGGACGTGGTGCTCTCGACGTACCCGATGGCCACGGCCGGGCTGGCCTGGCTGCGCCGCCGGGGACGGCTGGACGCGCGGATCGGCGCCTGGGTCCCGGATTTCGCGCCGCACCCGTTCTGGGTCTACGGCTCGGCGGACCTCACGCTGGTGATGCACGACGTCGCGGTGGGCCCGGCGCGGCGCTGCTCGCTGTCCGCCGCGGTGGCCGTGTCCGCCCCGCCGGTGCGCGCCGAATTCCGTCCCGGCGACCGCGCGGGCGCCCGCCAGCAGCTCGACCTGCCGCCGGATGCGTTCGTGGTGCTGGTTTCCTGTGGCTCACTGGGTTTCGGTGATCTCCGCAAGACGGTGCTGGAGCTGCTCGGCGCGCATCCGGACGTGCTGCCGGTCGCCGTCTGCGGCCGTAACGAGGCGCTCGTGCGGAAGCTGCGGCAGATCGGCGACCCGCGGCTGCGCGTGCTCGGCTGGACCGAGGAGATGGCCCGCTACACGATCGCCGCCGACGTGGTGGTGATGAACGCCGGGGGCGCGACCGGGCTGGAGGCGCTCGCGTGCGGGCGTCCCGTGCTGATGCACCGCCCGATCGCCGCGCACGGCAAGGCGAACGCCCGGCTGATGGCCGAGGCCGGGCTGGCCCTGGTGTCCGAAAAGGACGGTGAGCTGGCAGCGACCGTCCAGGTGCTGCTGGCCGAGCCGGACCGGCTCAAGTCGATGGCCGAGGCCGCGACGCGGCACTGCGAGTCGGCGACCCCGCTGACGACGGTGCTCGAATCGTTGGCGGAAGGCCCGCGAAACCCGGCGCCGCAGCGGCTGCGCGCGGAGGACGCGTTGTTCCTCCACGTGGCCACTCCTCAAGTGCCGCAACAGGTCGGGGCAGTCCTGATGCTCGACCCGAAGGCCGACGGCACCCCGGCCACCCGCGCCGACGCGGCCCACCTGCTCGCCGCGCTGCCCGGCCTGCGCGCCCGATTGCTGCCCGGCGGTGGCCTCTGGCGCGCGAAGTGGCAGGAGGACCCGGCCCGCGATGTCGAAGACATCCTCACCGAAGCCGAGGCCGAACCCGGCGCGGACTTCGAGACGGCGCTGACGGCGGAGATGGACGCCTTCTTCTCCATCGGGGTCCCGCCGGAGCACCCGTGCCGCGCACGGCTGGTCACCGGGCTGGCCGGCGGCCAGGGCGCGTTGCTGATCGCGTTGCACCACGCGGCGAGCGACGGGATCGCGGTGATCGGCGCGCTGGTCGGCCAGGCGCGGGGCAAGGCTCCTCTGATCGTGGCGCCGCCCGGGCGTACAACCGTGGCGCACCGGCTGAAAGCAATCACGCGGCCTCGTTCGGCGGCGAAGTCCGAAGCGGCGCGGCTGGCAAGCGGGGTCTGGGCGCTGGCCCGGGCCGGCACCGCGCCGCGCGTGCGCTGGGAGACCGGGATCGACGGCCCGGAGCGGCATTTCGCCCGCGCGCACCTGTCGGCGCCGGAGGTGCGGGCGGCGGCGCGGCGGCTCGGCGTGCCGACCACGCACCTGGTGCTGGCGCTCCTGGCGGAGGCGCTGCACCGGGAACTCGGGGCGGGCGCGCCGGAACGCGTGCGGGTGCTGATCCCGATGTCCATTCGCGACACCGGCACGTTCCGGCAATTGGGCAACCACACCGGCGCGGCGTCGGTGGACCTGCCCGCCGGCCCGATGCCGTTGCCGCAACGGGTGACCGAGACCCGCGATTCGCTACGGAACCAGGTCGGCCGGGGCGCCCCGCGCGCGGGCAACGCCGTGGTCCGGGTGCTCGGCGTGCTGCCGCCGTGGCTGCACCGCCGGCTGGCCCGCCTGGTCTACCGCGGCACGTGGTTCAGCATGATCGCCTCGGTACTGCCCGGGGCGCGCTCGCCGGTGTCGCTGAACGGTTCGCTGATGCGGACGGTCTACCCGGTGCTGTCGCTCGCGCCGGGTGTCCCGGTCGCGGTCGGCGTGATGACTTGGGCGGACCGGTTCACCGTCTGTGTCACGGTTCCTGCCGCGCACGCCGCCCGCGGCGACCGCCTGGCTGCCGGGGTCACCGAGGCCTTCGCGGACCTCCAAGCTCGTGAGTGTTCATGACGGTTAGAACCGTCATAAACACTCACGAGTCCTTGAAGAAGTGCGTCGACGGCCGGGGAACCTCTTCACCGTCAACGAAAATGTCCAGCTTCTCGTTGTAAAAAGACACCAGCCCGGCAATCGGAGTCATCGCCACCGTCGGGAAGTCGTACGCCCAGGCCAAATCCTGGTGCAGAGTGTCGCCAATGCGCACAGACCAGTAGCCAGTCGTGCGCCCCTTGTACGGGCAGGCCGTGACCGTGGTGGTCGGCACGAGGTGGGTGAAGCCGACCTCGGTGCGGTTGAAGTAGTAGCGCGTCGGCAGGCCCGTCTCGAACAACAGCACCGGCGAAGACGACTCCGCGAGCGTCACGCCTTCCAGCGCGACGCGGACGTGGCGGGTCGAACGCAGCGCGTCCACTCGCGTGTACGGGTTGCGCGGGTGCACGAAGACCTCTTCGTCCTCCTCGAACCACGAGTCGAGCGCTTCCCACTCGAAACGCACGTAGCCCGCCAGGCCGGCGACGGCGTCTTCGCCGTAGACGCGGGCCGCCGCGGGCTTCACGACTTCGCCGACGCGCAGGGCGTGACGACGGGCGGTGCCGCGCTTGAGCCGTTGCGGGTGGTCCTCGTCGACGAGCAGGCCGGGCTTGACGTCCGCGACCGGGATGTAGAACTGCGGGTACGGCGGCCATTCCCACACGTACAGCGCGCGCGTGGTGTCCAGCACCACCTGGCCGCCCAGGGTGGCGCGGATACGGCGGGGCACCGGCTCCACATGGTCGGTCTCGGTGATCATCGCCGGGTAACCGGGCACGGCTGCTCCTTGGAAGTCGGGACGCTCGGCAAACGCGAACGGCGCGCGAACCAGAGGGGGTCCGCGCGCCGCCGTTGATGGCCGTCAAGGCCTCCTTACCCGCGTCGGGCGCTGGCAAGGAGGCCTTGACGGCGGGTCAGGCCGTGGCCCGCTTCGGCAGCTTCCAGCCGGGGCGGGGGAAGTGGCAGGTGTAGCCGTTCGGGTACTTCTGCAGGTAGTCCTGGTGCTCGGGCTCGGCTTCCCAGAAGTCGCCGGCCGGGGTCACCTCGGTGACGACCTTGCCGGGCCAGAGGCCGGAAGCCTCGACGTCGGCGATGGTGTCCACGGCGACCTGTTTCTGCTCGTCGTCGGTGTAGAAGATCGCCGAGCGGTAGCTGGCGCCGAGGTCGTTGCCCTGGCGGTCCTTGGTGGTCGGGTCGTGCACCTGGAAGAAGAACTCCAGCAGGTTCCGGAAGTCGGTCCGCTCGGGGTCGTAGCCGACCTCGATGGACTCGGCGTGGTTGCCGTGGTGCCGGTAGGTGGCGTTGGGCACGTCGCCGCCGCTGTAGCCGACCCGGGTGGTCACGACACCGGGCTGGTGGCGGAACAGCTCTTCCATGCCCCAGAAGCAGCCGCCGGCGAGAATCGCCTTTTTCGTAGCCATGGGTATCTCCTTACTCGCTCTCGGCGGTGGTGAAGAGGGTCCGGTACGCGCCGTAGCCCTCCTTTTCCAGGTCGTCGAGGTGGATGAAGCGCAACGACGCGGAATTGATGCAGTATCGCAGACCGCCGCGGTCGGCCGGGCCGTCCTCGAAGACGTGCCCGAGGTGGCTGTTGCCGTGCATCGACCGGACCTCGGCGCGGATCATCCCGAGGCTGAAGTCCTTCTTCTCCACCACGTTCGCCTGCTCGATCGGCTTGGTGAAGCTCGGCCAGCCGGACCGGCTGTCGTACTTGTCCACCGAGGCGAACAGCGGCTCGCCGGAGACCAGGTCGACGTAGATCCCGGGCTCCTTGTTGTCCCAGTAGACGTTGTCGAACGGCCGCTCGGTCCCGTCCTGCTGGGTCACGCGGTACTGCTCGGCGGAAAGGCCGGCGACGGCTTCCGGGTTCCGGCGGTACTGCGCCTGCTCCTGGGACGTCTGTTCGTGGGACACAGCTCTCCCTTCACGGCCTCTCGGCGCGGGCTGGGGAACCAGGTGAAACGCACCTGGACGTGCAGTCACAAAGACAACGTACGGCGGTTTTCTATTCCGCCGCCGCCCGATGGCCGCCGCTGTCGGAGTTTCGTAAGGTCTGCCGCCGGTCGCCGCCCAGCACGCCCTCGTCCAGGAGGTCGAGCAGGGTGCGCAGCGCGCGGCTCGGCGGCCGCCCGGCGTGGGACACGGCGGTGAGCGGCCAGGTGAAGCCCACGTCGGTGAGCGGCACCACGGTGGTGCCGGGCACGGACAGCGGCACCACGTCGGGGGCCACCGCGACGCCGAGGCCGGCGGCGACGAAGCTGGGCACCGTGCGCAGGTCCGCCACCTCGACGGTGACGCGCCGCGGCGAGCCCAGCGCGGCGAAGGCCCGGTCGACGGCGATCCGGTTGCCGAACCCGCGCGGGGTGTCGACGAACCGCTCGCCGGCCAGGTCGGCCAGCCCGATCGCCGTCCGGCCGGCCAGCTCGTGGTCCGAGGGGACCAGCGCGTGGTACGGCACGGCGAGCAGCTCCCGCACGGCCAGCCCGGCCAGCTCGGCTTCGGGCAGGCCCAGCAGCGCCACGTCGAGGCGGCCGTGGCGGATGTCCTCGGCCAGGCCGGTGGAGCCGGTGGTGGACACCGTGACGTGCAGGTCCACCAGCGGGTGCTGGGTGTGGAAGGCGCCCAGCAGCGCGGGCAGGTCCAGCGCGCCGATGCTGCTCATGGTCCCGATTCGCAGGCTCCCGCGCAGCCCGGCGGAGGCCTCCTGCACCACCGAGCGCGCCCGGTCGACGGCTTCGAGCGCGGCCTTGGCCTCGGGCAGGAACGCGAGCCCGGCCGTGGACAGCGCGACCCGGCGCGTCGACCGGTCGAACAGGGTCGCGCCCAGCTCGGTCTCGAGCGTCCGGATCGTCGCGGACACGGTCGACTGCACGGTGAACAGCCGCTGGGCGGCGCGCGTGAAGCTCAGCTCCTCGGCGACCGCGACGAAGTACTCCAGCTGACGGGTCTCCACGGCCTCGATTATCGCCCCTGGCGATAACTCTGACCACTATTTTTCGTTGGACCGGATGAGTCGGCTCCGGCATCGTGGAAGGCACCAGCTTCTCCCGGAAGGCCACCATGCTCGACATCGCACCGCGCGCCCTGTCCCCGCTCCGGCGCGTCAGCCACGGCGGGGGATTCCGCGTGATCGCCTTCGCGTTCGCCGTGTCCCTCTCGTTCTCGACGTTGCCGACACCGCTGTACGCGTTCTACCAACAGCGAGACGGCTTCCCGACCTTCGTGGTCACCGTCGTCTTCGCCGCGTACGCGGTCGGCGTGATGGCGAGCCTGTACCTCGCCGGGCACGTCAGCGACTGGCTCGGCCGGCGCCGCGTGATCCTCGCCGCGACACTCGCCGAAGCGCTCTCAGCGGTGATTTTCCTGGTGTGGCCCGAAGTTCCCGGCCTCATCCTCGCCCGGCTGGTGTGCGGCGCCGGGATCGGCGCGCTGACCGCGACCGCCACCGCGCACCTTTCGGAGCTGCGCGCGGTCGCGCGGCCGCAGGAGGACCCGGGCCGGGCGGGCCTGGTCGCCACCGTGGTCAACATGGGCGGCCTCGCGCTCGGCCCGCTGGTCGGCGGCTTCTTCGCCCAGTTCGCGACGGGGCCGCTGACCACTCCGTTCCTGGTGTACCTGGTGCTGCTGCTGGTCAGCGCGCTCGCGGTGAGCCTGGTGCCCGAGACCGTGGAGCGGCGCGAGGAACGCCCGGCGTACCGGCCGCAGCGGGTCTCACTGCCGCCCGCGGCCCGGCCCGCGTTCTTCGGCGCGGCCATCGGCGTCTTCGCCGCGTTCGCGATCACCGGGCTGTTCATGGCGCTCGCGCCGACGCTGCTGGCCCAGGGCCTGCACGAGTCGGGCCGGCTGCTGGCCGGGGTCGCCGCGTTCTCGATGCTCGGCTCGGCCGCGCTCGCGCAGCTGCTGTTCGCGCCGATGGCGACCGGGCTCCAGCTGCGGATCGGTTACGCGTCGATGGTCGCGGGCCTGGTGGTGCTGCCGGTTTCGGTGTTCCTGCCGACGCTCTGGCTGTTCTTCGCCGGCAGCATCCTCGCCGGGACCGGGGTCGGGCTGGGGTTCCGCGCTTCGGTCGGGACTGTCGCCGCGCTGGCCGACCCGCTGGCCCGCGGCGAGGTGCTGGCCGCGCTGTTCCTCGCGGCGTACGCGGGGCTCGTGGTGCCGGTGCTGTCCGTCGGGCTCGCCGTGGTGTGGGTGCCGAGTTCGGTGGCGCTGCTCGGTTTTTCGGTGGCCGAGCTGGTGCTGCTGGGCTTCTCCGCCCGCCGCGCGCTCAGCGGGGCAGCCGCCCGGCGGTGAGCCGGACGGTAAACCCGTCGTCGTCGCGCACCATCGCGACGTGCTCGCACAGCTGGTGCGCCAGCCACAGCCCGAGCCCGCCGTCGGTGCGGTCGGCCGCGGGCAGCAGCCCGGCGAACGGGTCGGCCGGGCCGGAGCCGGTGTCGTGCACGGTGACCACGGCGTGGCTGTCGTCGGACCACAGCCGCATCCGGACCGGGCCGCGGCCGTGGCGGTGCGCGTTCGTCACCACCTCGCTGACCGACAGCACCAGGTCGTCCAGCGCGTCCGGGGACAGCGCCGCCCGGTTCGCGTCGGTCACCGCGCGCCGCGCGACCGCGGGCTCCGGGTCGGCCAGGTCCAGCTGCGGCGGCCGGAGCTGGACCGGGTGCGGCGGCACCGGCCACGGCGCGGTGAGGAACGCCCGCGGCTCGATGTAGTCCTCTGTGGACACTCCGTCGGGGCCGGTGACGACCGGGTGCGTGCGCCGGACGTCGTCGAGCACGTGCGGCGGCGCCACCCGGGTGTCGTAGGCGCAGAGCGTGCGCACCGGGAATTCGGCGTACGCGTGGTTCACCGCGGACTCGTACCGCGCCCACCAGTCCCAGGAATAGCCGAACGCGACCGGCGGCAGCTCGCCGACGATGCGGATGTCCGAGGCGCCGGCGGCGACGTAGTCCGCCATCCGCTTCCGGTACGCCTTGAGCACCGAAGCCGGGCGCGCGTACAGGTCCCCGGCGGCGACGAAGGTGAGCCCGGCCGGGTCCGTCATGGCCTCGTACACCAGCTCGGCGCGCCGCGGCTCCAGCGACACCAGCGCCGGTTCGCCGGCCTTCAGCCCGGCTTGCAGGAACGGCACGGCGATGGCCAGGAACTCTTCGTCGGACGAATGGCAGAAAGCCTGGTGGTCGCTGTGCGCCCGGCGTGCCTCGGGCAGGGCCGTCACGCGCGGTGTCCCGCCGGCCGGACCGAAGGCTTGGCGGGCAGGGCGCGGCCACGCGGGCACTGAACGTGCTTCTCGCGGGGGATCCCGGGCCGGCCCGGCAGCTGCATGGCGGGCAGCTTACGCCGCCGGGTTCCGGTCACCGGTCACGCGCCGTGTTCCAGTGCATGGTCACCGTGGTGCCGTCCGGTCGCTGCGTGTATTCGCTGGTGTCGGCGAGGCTGCGGATCAGCACCAGGCCCCGGCCGCGCAGGCCGTGGGTGTCCTCGGGCACCTTCCAGGTGCCGTAGTCGGTGACCACCACGGTGATCTCGCCGTCCCGGATCGTCGCGAGCACGTCGAGGACGCTGTCCGGGCGGCCCCGGTAGGCGTGTTCGGCGGTGTTGGCCATCGCCTCGTAGCTGGCCATGACCACGTCCTCCTGCAGCTCGACGCCGAGGCCGAGCCCGGACACCCAGTGGGCCAGCGCTCGGCGCAGCTCGATCAGCGGCTCCGCGGCGGCGGCGACGCGGCGGCGGAACTCCGGCGGGGGAGTGGGGCGCCCGTCCGCGACGGGGCCGCTCACGCCGCGCCGCCGGACCGGTGGTGCACGTGGATCAGGGCGATGTCGTCGTCGTGGCGGCCGCCGGTGAGGTCGTGGACCAGCCGGTCCCACGCCGCCTCGGCGCCCGGGCCCGCACGCAGCCCGCCGAGCGCGGTCAGCAGCCGCTCGATGCCCAGCGTGAGGTCGCGGGTGCGGCCCTCGACCAGTCCGTCGGTGTAGAGCACCAGGCCGGTGCCGGGCGGGAATTCCGCTTGCCGCTGCGGGAATTCCCGGCCGACGCCGAGCGGCTGCGCCAGCGCCTCGCCGATCTGCTCCGGTGGGCGGCCGGGGTGCAGCAGGATCGCCGGCAGGTGCCCGGCGTTGGCGTAGGTGAGCGTGCCGGCCTCAGGGTCGTGTACGGCGTAGAAGCAGGTGACGAAACCGGCGTCGGTCAGGATGCCAGTGAGCTGGGAGACGTGACCCAGCAGCTCCGACGGCGCCAGCTCCAGCAGCGCGTACGAGCGGATCGCGGTGCGGACCTGGCCCATCACGGCGGCCGCGGTGACGCCGTGGCCGACCACGTCGCCGATCACGAACGCGGTGCCGCCCGAGGCCAGCCGGATCACGTCGAACCAGTCGCCGCCGACCTTCACGCCGGTGGCCGCGGGCAGGTAGCGGGTGACCAGGTCCAGGCCCGGGATCTCCGGCGTGGCGGACAGCATGCTGCGGGACAGCTCGGTGGCCAGGTGCCGCTCGCGGTCGTACAGCCGCGCGTTGTCCATCGCGATGGCCGCGTAGCCGGCGATGCCCTCGGCCAGGTACTCGTGCCGCTCGGTGAACCGCCCGGTCGCCGGGTGCCCGAAGAAGAACCCGCCGAGCACCTCGCCGCTGGTCGGGCTCACCACCGGCACCGCGAGGTAGCTGCGCACGGGCAGGTGGCCCTCGGGCATCCCGTGGTACGGCGCGTTGTGGCCGAACCGCGGGTCGGCGGTGATGTCGTCGCTGCGGACGGTGCCGTCGCCGTCGAAAGTCGGGGCGAACACGGCGGTGTTGCGCGGCATCGGGAAGCGGGAGAACGCCTCGCGCGGCACCCCGGAGAGCGTGTACAGCGTGTAGGACTCGCCCTCCGCGTCAACGAGGTTGTAGAAGAACGCGCCGAAGTGCCCGCTGGTGGCCGTAGTGGCGGCGTCGGTGGCGTCCTGCACCAGGCGGTCGATGTCGAGCTGCGCGGTGAGCCGCCGCCCGATCGCGTGCAGCGCGTCGAGGAGCCCGGCCTCGGCCCGCAGCTGCCGGACGGTGCGGGCCAGCCCGGTCGTCGCTGCGGTGATCCCGGCCGCCAACGGGGCGAGTGCCTGCCCGCCGGGGGCGCGGCTGACCAGCAGGACGGACTCGTCGGCCAGCACCACGGCGCCGGTGACGGAGTGCGGGTCCGGGACGAGCGCGGCCAACGCTGTCTCGTCGGGGACCACCACGGCGTCCTCACCGCGGAACCGCGCGGCCTGGTCGTCCGTCAGCGGCTGGACCGACACGGCAACGGCATCGCCGGCACTGTCCACGAGCGACTTCAGCACCGCGTCTGCGATCGGGCCGAGCCCACCGGCGGTCATCTCTCCGCCAACGCGGCGGCCAGGGTCGGGAAGACGGCCAGCTCGTCGGTCAGCCGCGTCATTTCCAGCGGCCGCAGCGTGAGCCGCCCGCTCGCGACGACCCGCACGGCCGAGGGCGCCGCGTGCCGGTGCGCCCGCACCAGCACGGCCATGCCCGCCGACGCCAGGAAGTCCACCGCGCTCAGGTCGATCACCAGCAGCCGCGGACCGGACCGGGCCGCGCGGTCCAGCAGCCGCTGCAGCTTGGGCGCGAGGGCGAGGTCCAGCGCGCCGCTCACCTGCAGGACCGTCGCGTCGCCGTCGCCGGCCAGCACCACCGAGCCCGCGGGGGTCTCCGCCCGGCCGAGCGGTTCCGGCCCAGAGTCAGCCATCCGCCAATAGTGCCAAGCGCGGCGCCCGCGCGCCTGGTCATCTTCGCGAAAGGCGCCGGTTCGGCGTAACCCGGCCGTTCGCCCCGGCCCGCCGGGGCCCGGCTAGCCTTGGGCGGTGTCACCGGATCCGCGGGCCCGAGCCCGCCTGAGCAGGCTCGAGGCCCTCACAGATGCCGCACTCGGGCATCTGGAGCTGGGGAAGCTCTTGCACACGATGCTCGAGCGCGTCCGGGAGCTGCTCGGTGCCGATACCGCCACCGTGCTCGCGTACGACGACGAAGCGCGGCAGCTGACGGCCATCGCGGCCGCGGGCATCGAGGAAGAGGTCTTCCAAGGCGTGCGGGTGCCGATGGGGGCGGGGTTCGCGGGGCGGGTCGCCGCGTCCCGGGAGCCGGTGGTGATCCGCCGCGGTGACGGGTCGCCGGTGGTCAACACCCTGCTGTGGGAGCGCGGCCTGGTGACCATCCTCGGCGTCCCGATGCTGGTGGGCGACGAGCTGGTCGGGGTGCTGCACGTCGGCTCGGCCGAGGCCCGGGTCTTCGGCCCCGACGACATCGACCTGCTGCGGCTGGCGGCTTCGCGGCTGGCACTGGCGATGCGCGTGGAGGTGGCGAGCGCGGACCGGGCCGCCGCCTCGGCGTTGCAGCGCAGCCTGCTCCCGACACGGCTGCCGGCCGTGCCCGGGCTGGAGTTCGCCGCGCGGTACGTGCCCGGTTCGGGCACCGCGGTCGGCGGCGACTGGTACGACCTGTTCCCGCTGCCCGACGACCGGCTGGGCGTGGTGATGGGCGACGTCGCCGGTCACGGTCTCGGTGCGGCCGTGGTGATGGGACGGCTTCGCAGCGCGCTGCGGGCGTACGCGCTGGAGTCCGACAGCCCGGCCGAGGTGCTGTCGAAGCTCAGCCGCAAGGCGAACCACTTCGAGCACGGCGTGATGGCCACCGTCGCGTACGGCATCGTCGGGCCGGGCCACGACCGGCTGGTGCTCTCGCTCGCCGGGCATCCGCCGCCGGTGCTCGCGGAGCCGGGCTGCCCGGCGCGACTGGTGGACGTGCCGCCGGACGTCCCGGTCGGGCTCGGGCTGGCCACCTCCGGCCGTCGCGACACCGTGATCGGGTTGCCGCCGGGGAGCCTGCTCGCCCTGTACACCGACGGTTTGGTCGAGCGCCGCGGCGAGATCTTCGACGAGGGATTACGGCGGCTGGTCGGCGCCGTCACCACGGGCGCCCCGGAAGCGGTGTGCGCACGGGTGATGTCGGCACTGGTCGGGACCACGGCGGCTGAGGACGACGTCGCGCTGCTCGCGGTGAGCCGGGCTGGCTCGCTGTAGCGCCGATTTCCCTTGGCACGAATGGGATTCCGGCCCGGCGTCGCGGCAGTCGGGAAATGTCCGTACAAATTGGACCGACATTTCCCGGGAATTGTCCGAACCGACCAGGATGTGAAACCGGTTGGCCCCCACCGGTTTCCGGCTTAACTTTCGGTGCGCGGCGGATCCTGCCCGCCGCAGCGCGACGAGGGGAGCCGGGGCGTGGCGACGGGCGAGATCACGGCGATGGCACCGGTCGGCCTCGGCTGGCTCGTCACCCGGATCGGCGAACGGACGGCCCGCGGCATCGCGAGCGCCGTCTCCGGGCTGATCCGCGACGGTGAAATGCTGCCTGGCGCCCGTCTTCCGACCGTGCGCGCGCTGGCCGCGGAGCTGTCCGTCAGCCCCACCACGATCGCCGAAGCGTGGGCGCAACTCCGCACGGCCGGGCTGATCGGCACGGGACGGCGGCGGGGCACGACCGTGCTGGCGCCGCCGGCCGGCCCGGCGGCGACGCGGTCGTTCGAAGGCTGGCGCACCGTCGACCTCGAGCACGGCCTGCCCGACGCGGCGCTGCTGCCGCCGCTGGAGGACGCCGTCGCCGCGGGGGTGCGCACGGAACGGTTGAACAGCTCCTCCAAGGACTTCATCACCCCGCGGCTGCGCGCGGCGGTGAAGCCGACGTGGCCGTTCCCCGCCGACGCCTGGACGGTCGCGGCGGGCGGGCACGAGGGCATCACGCTGGCCTGCCAGTCCGTCGCGCGTCCCGGCGACGTGATCGCGGTGGAGGAGCCGACCGCGCCGTGGCTGCTGGAAATGCTGCGCCGGTCCCGGATCCACGTCGTCCCGGTGGCCTGCGACGAGGACGGCCCGCGGCCGGAATCGCTCGCGGCCGCGCTGGCGCACCGGCCGGTCGCGTTCGTCTATCAGCCGCGGGCCCATGTGCCGCTGGGCCATTCGGTGCCCGCCGGCCGCGTCGCCGCGCTGGCCGGCGTGGTGGCCGCGGGCCGCGCCGGGCCGATCGTGATCGAGTACGACGACCTCGGGCCGCTGGCGTCCGCGCCCGCCGCCAGCGTCGGCACGCACCTGCCGGACCGGGTTCTGCTGGTTCGCTCGTACTGCACGGCGTTCGGCCTGGAGCTGCGCAGCTGCGTGCTCGCGGGCGCGGCTCCGTTGGTGGAGCGGGTGCGGGAACTTCGGACGTTCGGCCTGGTCTGGTCGAGCCGCATCCTCCAGGACGCGCAGGCGTTCCTGCTCACCGACCCGGCCACTGGTGTGCTCCTGCGCCGCGCGCGCCAGCGTTACGCCGAGCGCCGGGCCACACTGGCGAATGCGTTGGAGGACAACGGGATCCGGGTCTCCCGGGCCGACGGGCTGGCGCTGTGGGTCCCGGTGCCGGACGAGACCCGCACGCTCGTCACCCTGGCGGCGAACGGCGTCTCGGCCGGCCCCGGCACCCGCTGCTTCGCCCGTCAGCCGCCCGCGCCGCACATCCGCGTGGCGATCGGGCAGCTCCCCGACGACCCGGCATTGGTGGCCGACCTCGCGACGATGATCGCCACGGCCGCGGACCGGCGTCCGCAGCGCTCGGCCTGAGCCGCACCCGCCGTTTGGGGCGGAACGACGGGACCCGGCCGGACGCGCGAGCGGAAGGGCCGCGCCGGCACCCGGCAGGTGCCCGGCGGTGCTCAGCCCCACTGGTACTTGAGGAACTTCCCGTCCATGGTGACGACCACGCGCTCGCCGCCCGGGTCCTCGCGGCGGCCGACGTCGATCTTGAAGTTGATGGCGCTCATGATGCCGTCGCCGAACTGCTCGTGGATGAGCTCCTTGATGGTCGGCCCGTAGACCTGCAGGACCTCGTAGAAGCGGTAGATCGTCGGGTCGGTCGGCACCGGGTCGGCCAGTGCGCCGCGGGTCGGCTGGAGCCGCAGGGCCGCCTCGACGTCCTCACCGAGTTCCAGCACCTGGGCGGCTTTCGCGGCCGTCTCGGCGGGCACCGGGTGCTGCCCGAGCAGCGCCGAGGTGGTCCACGCCAGCGGCGCGTCGAGCGTTTCGGCCAGTTGCGCCCAGGTCAGGCCGAGCCGGGTCTTGGCCGCGAGCACCGCGTCGGCCGCTTCCTGTTTCGTCGTCATGCCCGGCACGCTAGATCACCCGGTCCGTCTGGACCAGCGCCTCGCGGCTGTTCGCCTTAGGCGAGAGCGGTGGCGGCCGGGCCGGGCGGGCGTCAGGGTGGGGGCATGAGGCTTCTTGTGTTGGGCGGAACGGTTTTCGTCGGGCGGACGGTGGCGGCGGAGGCGCTGCGGCGCGGCCACGAGGTGGTGTGCGCGGCGCGCGGGGAGTCCGGCACGGTGCCCGACGGCGCCAAGCTGGTGCGCGTCGACCGGGACGCCGAGGACGGGCTCGCGCCGCTCGAGGGCGAGGAGTTCGACGCGGTCGTGGACGTCGCGCCGCTTTCGTTCCCGTGGGTGACGCGGGCGCTGAGCGCGCTCGCGGAACGCGCCGGGCACTGGACATTCGTCTCCACGGTGAGCGTCTACACCGACACGGAGACCCGCGGGCAGACCCCGGCCACCGGGGCGCTGCACGAGCCGCTTGAACAGCACGCCACGGTCGAGCAGCTGCGCGCCGAGGGCGGCGCCGAGCTGTATGGCGCGATCAAGGTGGCGTCCGAGAACGCGGTGCGCGCGGCGCTGGGGGAGCGCGCGTTCGTGGTGCGGCCCGGCCTGATCACCGGCCCCGGCGACGGCAGCGACCGGTTCGGCTACTGGCCCGGCCGTTTCGCCCGCGGCGGGCGCGTGCTGGTGCCGGCGTCGGACCGGCCCGTGCAGTACCTCGACGTGCGTGACCTCGCCGAGTGGATCGTCACCGCCGCGGAAACCAGGCTGGGTGGCACTTTCGACGGCGTCGGGCCGGTTCTGCGGCTCGGCGAGCTGCTGGCGGACATCGCCGCGGCGGTCGGCGGTGGCGCCGAGTTGGTGCCTGCTATGGACGAACAGCTGACGGCCGCGGACGTCAATCCGTGGAGCGGGCCGCGTTCGCTGCCGCTGTGGTTGCCGGGTGACCACGCGGGTCTCGCTTCGCACGATCCGGCGCCGTCGCTCGCGGCGGGCCTGCGGATCCGGCCACTCGCCGACGCTGTGGCGGGTGCGCTCGACACGGAACGGGCGCTTGGCCTCGATCGCGAACGGCGCTCGGGGTTGTCTTCGGCAGAGGAAGCGGAAGTGTTGGCTGGGCTGTGAAACGGTGCGTCGATCGTCTGTAGTGGACTGTCGTGGATCTAGTCCTCAGTGGACGAATCAGCTGGCGGCGAGCCACTTCGCGCGTGCACCGGGGCCCTGCACCCAGCAGCCGCCGGACGGGGCGTCGGCCTGCTCGTCGTCGGGCAGGGCGAGCAGCTGGGGGAACACCTCGGCGGCGGTGCCGGTCGTGCGCCACAGCCAGGTCCGCGGGGTGAGCACCTGCTCCTCGGTGCCGGGCAGGCGCGCGGCGGTGACGTCGTCCTCGGCGTTGAGCCGGATCACGTCCACCACCGAACCGTGGGCCCGCACGCCGACGACGGCGAGCACCTCGCCCTGTGCGTCGGCCGGGTGCACGAACTGGTAACCGCGGGAGATCAGTTCCCGGAGGCCGGCCTCGACGTCGAACGGAGCTGGCTCGGTCATGGCGCCCGCCTTCCGGTCCGGTGTGTGCCGCCGTGGCCACGGCGTTCGCTTCGTCCCCTTGATGATCGGGACGCTAGCACGCTCACCCATTAGAGTGAGTGGACGTACTTTGTTTTCTAGCCGAAAGTTTGATGTTCTGTAGAAGTCGTGACACCTTCAGCAAAAGTGCACTCACCGGTACCCGAACCGCGCGGGTTGGCTGGTTCGACAAGATCGCGACGTTTCTGTCTTTGACCGTAGAGTGACACTTTGCTCGACAAGTGTCACCACGGTCGAGTGGCAAGCCTGTTGGCAACCTGGCAAAGACGGCTAGCCTGGATGCCGTCGCGCCGGGTTCCGGGAACGCGCCGATGCCCGGCCGGTCCGTGGTCGATCGTGCCGCTCCTGCCGCCGACATCACCTGGGGTCCGTGATGGTCCAGTACACGCTGGTCGTCGGTGGTCTGCCGCTGGCCGGCGCGCCCGCCTACCTGGCCTTTCTGCTGCACCGGCGCCGCTGGGGCACCGCCCGCCCGCCACTGTCGGCCGACGAACTGCGCGCGGTCGCCGACGTGCTGCCCCGGACCCGCCCCGTCCTCCCGCCCGCTGAGGACTCCGGCGTGCCGATGGCGGAGCAATGCGAGCCGTGCCTGAGCCGCCAGGCGCCGGTCATCCCCGCGCCCCGCCGCCCGGAATCCGTCCCGGTGGAACGCGCCGGAGTCGCCTGACCCCCGGCGTCAGCGCGCCCTTCGCGGCGCCCCGAACCGAGCCGGAACGCCGGGGGAGAACAACACACTCACCGGTTCCCCGCTCACCGGTACACCCGCGGCGGCCACCAATTCGTCGGAAAGGTGCAGCAGCGTCGCGCGGTGCAGGGGCCACTGCGGATGGTCGTTGGGCACGTACAACGTGCGGCCGTGCCAGCTGACGTGCAGGCCCCAGCGCGCGGTCAGGAACTGCTCCAGCTCTGTGGGCTCCTGGATCGTCGGCCCAGTTCGCACCGTCAGCGTGCTTTCCGTGCCCCGCCACCGCGTCCGGCGGCGGTAAGTGAACACGTCGCCGTCCCGGCGAAGGCGCATCGACGACCACCGATACGGCAGTGAGAACCCCAGCCGCCCGGCCAGCGCCGGAACAAGCCGCGCCGCGTCCAGCGACCGGAACACCACCCCGCGCCGACCGGCGGCGTCCACCGAGTAGAGCCGCACGTTCGTCTCGCAGAAGCTCCCGAAGTACGGCACCGCCGGCCCGCCGAACGGCCGCACGCGGTCCATCCGAAACGGCACGAGCCCGACGTAGGTGACCCCGCCCAGCACGTCCGGCCGCGTCCCCGCCGGAAGCAGCCCCGCTACCGCCGCCGGCTCCACCGCCCAGTGCACGAACGTCAGGTCCCGCCACCACTGCGCCAGCACCCCCCGGCCCACCCGCCGAGGGCTCGTCACACTGATCGGCTCCACGACGTCGTCCACCGGCCCCACGCTACGGACCGGGGCGGCCTGCACGGCGGGCGCCATGCCGAGCGGCCGATCGTCCACTGTAGACAGAAGGAAGGCGGGACCGCCCCCAGGACGGCCCCGCCTCCCGGTCCGGGGTCAGCCGCAGTGGCCGGAGGGGGCGTCGAACTTCGTGGTGCCGATCGAGCCGCCCCAGGTGACGCACTGGCCGGCCGCCGAGGCGGTGACCGGGCCGGCGAACCAGGAGTACGAGCCGGAGTCGGTCTGGCGGGTGCTGCCGGCCACCTGGAGGTACGCGGTGGTCGCCGTGGCGGTGCCCGCGGCGGCCGCCTTCATGGTGCTCACGCAGTTCTTCCCGTTGGCCGCGTTGTAGGACAGGTAGACCGTGCCCTCGGTGCCCAGCGAGCCCTTGTCGATCACGCTGTAGCCCGCGCCGCAGGCCGGGCGCCGAGCTGGGCGTCGGTGAAGGTGGCCCAGCGGATCGAGGAGTACGGGCTGGTCGAGCCGGCCTCGAACAGGACGCCCGCGGTGCTGGCGGTGGCCGTGGTGCCGAGCGAGATGAGGTCGGAGTAGGCCGTGTCCTGGCTCCACACCAGGAATCCGTCGGTGTCGCCGGTCCAGCTGCCGCCCTCGTCGAACGAAGAGCGGATGCGCAGCGCGTGCCGGTCATCGCAGACCGACGGGCCCGCGAACAGCAGCCTCGTGTACTGGCCGCCGGTGTCGGGGGTGCTCATCGCGACGGTCGAGCCCTGCACGTCCGGGGTCTTGGCCAGGCCGGGCTCGGTGACGAACTTCTGGCTGAACGTCTGCCCGCCGTCCGAGCTGATCGCGTACGCACGCTCCACTGTGGAGCACATGGTGCCCGAGTTGTTGCGCGCGGACGCGTAAATGCGGCCGTCCGGCAGCTCGGTGAGGCTGATCTCCTGCGGGTTGAGCGTGGTGCTCGCGTCGGTGGCGCCGCGGTGCCAGGTGGCGCCCCGGTCGTCGCTGTAGACGATCGAGCCGGTGCCCGGGGAGGTGGTGCTGAGCTGGTAGCTCATCCCGGCGACGATCCGTCCTTTGTGGGCACCGCGGGTCAGCACCGAGGCGTGCGACGGCCCGGTCGCGAGCCAGCCCGGCGCGGTGGTGAAGCCCAGCTGCGTGGTGAGCACCTGCGGCGCGGCCCACGTGGTGCCGTTGTCCTTGCTGATGCTGACGCGCGGCGTCCGCCCGCACGAGGCGTGCGGCGCGATGCACTGCATCACCGAGAGCAGCACGACGCGGCCGTCCGGCTCGTCCGCGGTGGGCGGGAGGACTACCGGCGTCGGGTTTCCCTTGGTGTCGCCGAAGCCCTGGATGACGATCTGCGGGGCGGACCAGGTCTTGCCGTTGTCCTTGGAGCGCTTCACGACGGTGTCGATGTCGCCCGCGTCGGCGCAGCTGTTCTTGCGGCCCTCGGCGAAGGCGAGCAGATCGCCGTTGTTCGCCTTGACGATCGCCGGGATGCGGAAGCACGAGTAGCCGTTCGTGCCCGCCTGGTACACCACGGTGCTGGCCGGGTCGGCCGAGGCGGCGGGGACCGCACCCGGGACCGCGGCCAGCGCGGCGGCCCCGGCGAGGCCCGCGAGCAGCGCCCGCACGGCACGTCTGATCTTCACTGTCGGTCTCCGTCCTGGGAAGTGAAAGTGCTTCCCAGGCTGCGGCGCCGCCGTACACGCCCCGTACAACTGCGCCGGAAACCCCTTTGTACCAACGGAAGGAGTTTCCCTTACGGAGACCTCGCCGTTATCATCCCACGTCCTACCTCGGGCCTACTGGGCCAGCCGGGGGAACAGCGCCTCCGCCGAAGTGCGGTGCACGGCGGCCAGCCCGTCCGCCGGCAGGTCCTCGTACGTGTCCAGCCAGTTGTCGAACTTCCGGCGTGACGGGGCGGGGTTGAAGGGGAAGTCGCTGCCGTACAGGACGTGGCCCGGGGCGGCGAAGACGAGCAGCGACGGCAGGGACGTCGGCGTGGAGGACAGGGCCGTGTCGAAGTAGAAGCGGCGCAGGCCTTCGAAGATGCTTTCCTCGGTGGTGCCCGGGTTGAACATCGACGCGAAGGTGAAGCGGTGCGCGGCGTAGGGCAGGAACCCACCGGCGTGCGAAAGGATCACGCGCAGCCTCGGGTGCCGGTCGAAGACGCCGTTGGCCACCAGGTGCAGCGCGCTGCGCGTGGTGTCGAACGGGAAGTCCAGCACCGGGCTCGGCAGGCCCTCGAGCCGGGGCATCGGCGGTTCCGCGGGGTGCACGAACACCACCGCCGAGCGCGCGTCCAGCTCTGTCCACAGTGGCTCGTACGACGGGTCGCCCAGGTAGCGCCCGTGCGCGTTGGACAGCACCACGACGCCGTCCGCGTGCAGTTCGTCCAGCGCGCGCACCGCTTCGGCGGTCGCGCCCTCGACGTCGGGCAGCGGCAGCACGGCGAACTGCCCGAAGCGGCCGGGCCGGTCCTTGACGAGTTCGGCGTGGTAGTCGTTGGTCGCCCGGGCCAGCTCGCGCGCCTCGGCGTCGTCGCCGAAGTGGACGCCCGGGGCGCTGATCGACAGCACGCCGGTGGCGATCCCGGCCTCGTCCATCATCGCGAGCGCGGCGGCGGGGTCCCAGTCCGGGATCGGCCAGCCGCCCGGGGTCTGTCCGCGCTCCTCGAACGCGCGCCGGTACGCGGGCGGGAGCAGGTGCTGGTGGACGTCGATCTTTCCGCTCATAGTCGCTAGGCTCCTAATAGATAGGTTGCTAACTATTGTGCTGCTAAGGTACCACTCGTGAAGCCCACCGCGCTGTCCGATGCCGAGGCGGACGAGATCGCCCAAGCCGCCGACGACCTGTTCTTCGCCATGCGCAAGGCGCGTTCGGCGGGCGCGGACCAGGACGGCGGCCTGTCGTTGCCGCAGCTCACCCTGCTGGAGCCGCTGGCGGTCGAGGCCGAGCTGCCCGTGGGCCGCCTCGCGGCCGCCGCCGACGTCACCATCCCCACCGCCACCCGCATGCTGCAACAGCTGGAGGGCGCCGGCATGGTCACCCGGCGCCGCCACCCGGACGACGAGCGGAAGGTCCTGGTCGGCCTCACCGCCGACGGCGGCACCCGGCTGACCCGGCTCCTGGCCCGGCGGCGCGAGCGCCAGGCCCGCGCGTTCGCCGAGTTCAGCCCGGCGGAGCGCCGCCAGCTGGTCACGCTGCTCGGCCGGCTGACCGGGGTGATGAAGGAATTCCGCTGAGCGGTGAACCGGACGGCGCGCGCCCTCGTGTAGGGAGAACTGCTCCGAGGGAAAGGATTCTCGTGTCCCCCTTCACCCGTTTCCGGTCGCGCCCCGCTCCCGGGCCGTCCGCCGAGTCGCCCGACGCCGAGCTGCCTGACGAGGAGCTTCCCGACGAGGAGCCGCCCACGCGCACGCGGACCCGGCGGGTGGCAGCGGTAGTGCTGACCGTCGTGGCCGCGTTGCTGGTGCTGTTCAGCCTGCTGGCCCCGATCACCCTGGCCGCCCTGACACCCGCCGCGTTCCTGCGGCTGCCGGTGGAAGCGCTGGTGGTCGCCGCGCTCGCGCTGGTGCTGCCGCCGCGCTGGCGGAAGGTGCTGGCGGTGGTGGTCGGCGCCGTGCTGGGGGTGCTGACCGTGCTGAAGGTGATCGACCTGGGCTTCGACGAGGTGCTGAGCCGGCCGTTCGACCCGATCCTGGACTGGAGCTTCGTCAGCGCCGGCCTGGACTTCCTGGCCGGTGAGCTGGGCGGGCCGGGCTCGATCGCGGCCGCGGCGGGAGTCGTGCTGGTGATCCTCGCGGTGGTCGTGGGCACCACGCTCGCCGTGTTGCGCCTGACGCGGCTCGCGGCCGGGCGGCGCACCGGCTCCACCCGCGTGATCGCCGTGCTCGGCGTGGCCTGGATCGCCTGCGCGGTGACCGGCGTCGAGCTGGCGCCCGGGCAGCCCGTCGCTTCGCGCAGCGCCGCCAACTTCGCGTACGCCGACCTGCGGCAGGTGGGCACGGATCTGAACGACAGCCAGCAGTTCGCGGCGCAGATGGCCGCCGACCCGTTCGGCGCCACTCCGGGAAACCAGCTGCTGAACGGCCTGCGCGGCAAGGACGTGCTGCTCACCTTCGTGGAGAGCTACGGCCAGTTCGCGATCCAGGGCTCCGACCTCGCCCCGGCGATCGACAAGCAGCTGGACGCCGGCACCGCCACCCTGCGTGACGCCGGGTTCTCCGCGCGCAGCGCGTTCCTCGATTCGTCCACTTTCGGCGGTGGCAGCTGGCTCGCGCACTCCACCGTGCAGTCCGGCACCTGGGTCGACAACCAGCAGCGGTACAACAACCTCCTGGCGAGCGACCGGCTTTCGCTGACCCGCGCGTTCGGCCGGGCGGGCTGGAAGACGGTGCAGGACGTGCCCGCGCACACCCAGCCGTGGCCGGAAGGCAAGTACTACGGCTTCGAGCAGTACTACGACGCGCACGGCGTCGGCTACCAGGGCCCGGGCTTCGCCTACGCCACGATGCCCGACCAGTACACGTTTTCCGCGTTGCAGCGCAACGAGCTGGCCGCCAAGGACCGCCGTCCGGTGATGGCCGAGATCGACCTGGTGTCGAGCCACGCGCCGTGGTCGCCGCGTCCGTCCCTTGTGGACTGGAACAAGGTCGGCGACGGCTCGGTCTTCGACCCGATGCCCGCCGCGGGACAGGCCCCGGAATCGGTCTGGCGCGACCCGAACGCCATTCGCGCGGCGTACGGCGCGGCGATCCAGTATTCGCTCGACACCCTGGTCTCGTACCTGAAGACCTACGGCACGGAGAACACCGTGCTGATCTTCCTCGGTGACCACCAGCCCCCGGTGGTCACGCCGCCGGGCGTCTCGCACCAGGTGCCGATCACCATCGTGGCGAAGGACCCGGCCGTGCTGGACCGCATCAGCTCCTGGCACTGGCAGGACGGCCTCCGCCCGAGCCCGGCCGCGCCGGTCTGGCACATGGACGCCTTCCGGGACCGGTTCCTGACGGCGTTCGCGAAGTAGCGTGCCGCTCCCGCGCCGGGCCGCGGGATCGGGGAAGCTGGTGGGGTGAGCAGTGAAACCCCGGAACGGCAAGAGAGCCCGGCGGCGGGCTACCGGCGATCGGCCGGGTCGGCGCGCGGGGAGGCGCGCCGGCGCGAGCTGCTGGAGCGGGTGACGGACGACCTGGCCGTCAACGGGCTCGTCGACTTCTCGCTGCGGCGCGCCGCGCGCGCCGCGGGCGCCACGCACAAGGTGCTGCTCTACCACTTCGACAGTGCGGAGGACCTGCTCGGCCGGGCCGTCTTCACGCTGCGCGAGCGGCGGATCGGCAACGCGATGGCGGCCATGGCCGAGGGGGCCGAGCGGCGCACGCTGGCCGAGCGGGTGCGCGTCGCGTGGCACACCCTGCGCGACGAGGAGCCCGGGCTTCGGCGGGTGCTCGACCAGGCCATCGGGCTGGCCATGTACGACCCCGCGCGGTACGGCGACCTCGGCCACGGCGCTTCGGGCCAGTACCTGCCGCTGCTCGTTTCGTACTGCCCCGAGCAGTGGACCGAGTCACGCAAGCTGGAGGTGGCGCAGATGGTCCTCGCGACCCTGCGCGGCTTCATCGTGCACCGCGCCATCGGCGGCGATCCCGAAGGCGCCGCGGCCGGCTTCGCGGCGCTCGTGCGCGCGCTGGACCACGAGGAGGCCTGAGCCGGCGGGACCATGGACAGTTTGCGAACCACGTGGTTCACTTCTCTCGGCGAGACAAGTCCGGGAGGCAGTCATGCAGCGCGAAAAAGTCAGGTTCGACAGCAACGGGACGGAGTGCGTCGCCTGGCACTACCCGGGCACGAACGGCGCGTGCCTGGTCATGGCGGGCGGCTTCGGCGTGACCAAGGAGCCCGGCACGGACCTGTTCGCGAACCGGTTCCAGGAGGCGGGATTCGGCGTGCTGGCCTTCGACTACCGCCACCAGGGCGAGAGCGGCGGACAGCCGCGCCAGGTCACGCGGGTGGGGGAGCAGCTGGCCGACTGGCACGCCGCGGTCGGGTTCGCGCGGACGTTGCCGGGGGTCGACCCGGAGCGCGTGGGGATCTGGGGGTTCTCCGCGTCCGGCGGCCACGTTTTCCTGGTGGCCGCCCAGGATCCGCGGCTGGCGGCCGCGATCGCGCAGACGCCGAACGCGGACGGCCCGGCCACCGCCCGCAATGCCGCGCGGTACCAGAAACCGTGGACCATGCTGCGGTTCACCGGACGCGGGATCCTCGACGCGCTCGGCAGCCTGATCGGGCTCCGCCCGCGGCTGGTAGCGCTGGCCGGGCCGCCCGGCACCGTGGCGCTGCTGACCACGCCGGACTCGCTTGACGGCGAGCGCGCGCTGCGCGCCGAACGGTACCCGGACTGGGAGCAGACCGCGGCCGCCCGCTCGGCGCTGCGGATGACGCTGTACCGCCCCGGCCGCGCGGCGCCGCGCGTGTCCTGCCCGCTGCTCGTGGTCGTCGCCGACCAGGACCGGTCGGCCCTCGCGGAGCCGGCCGTCGTGGCCGTCGGCCGCGCGCCCCGGGGTGAGCTGGTGCGGGTGCCCGGCGGCCACTACGCGCCGTTCCTCGACGAGCACGAGCACGTCGTCGACGCCGAGGTTTTCTTTCTGCGGCAGCATCTTCTGGCTCCGGCGCGGACTGCTCCCGCCTGATCCGGTGTGTTCAGTGTTCCAGTGGGACCGCGGTCATGCCGGTGAAGCGGGGTGATTCCGCCTCGTCGAGCATGGCCGCGGCGACGGTCGCGCGGCTGATCCGTGCGGGGAAGAGCCGCTTCGGGACGTCGCCGAGACCGAGGGTGCGGCGGGTGCTGCTCACCGGACCGGCCGAGAGCGGACCGGCGTGGAACACGGTGCCGCCCGCGGCCAGGATCGCGGTGTCGGCGCCGACCTTGTCGGGGATTTCCTTGCGCAGGAACAATTTCAGCAACGCCCGGGTCACCGGGCCCGCGGCGGCGCCCGACGCGCCGGTGCCGAAGGCGCCCAGCCACAGCACCCGGCCGGGGCGGGCGGCCAGCACTGCTTGCGCGCCCGCGGTCAGTGTGCCGGACGGGCCGCCGGCGGCGGCGCCGAGGCCGGACAGCACCACCTCGGCGCCCCGCAGGGCCCGGGCGACGGACTCCGGATCGTGGACGTCGGCGGCCACCCGGCGCAGCCGCCCCGAGTTCGCCGAGTTCACAGTGGCTTCGGCAGCCCCGGCAGCCCCGGCAGCCCCGGCAGCCCCGGTAGCCCCGGCGACCCCGGTAGCTCGTGCGGCTCCGGTAGTTCTGGCAGCCCCGGCTGCTCCGATGTCGATGCGTTCGGGTCGCCGGGCGATGGCGGTTACGGTGTGCCCGCGGGCCAGCGCCTGGCGGGTCAGCTCCAGCCCGGTGCCGCCCGAGGCGGCGAGGATCGTCAGCTCCATGGTGATCAGTCCACTGCAGACAGGACGGTGACCGCGGCCTCGTGCAGCGCGGGCGCCGCGACGAGCAGGTCCGGGCTGCCGGGACGCCAGGGCGAGCCGTCGATCCGGGTCACCGCCGCCCCGGCCTCGGTGGCCAGCAGGACCCCGGCGGCGATCCCGGACAGCACCGGCTCGTACTGCCAGAACACGTCGTTCTGGCCGTTCGCGAGCAGCAGCAGCGGGAACGTCGACGGCACGGCCACCCGCACCAGCAGCGCACGTCCGAGCATGGCCGTCACCGAATCGCCGATCCGGCGGTACGTGCGCTCCTGCCCGGGCTCGGCCTGCCCGGTGGTGGCGATCGCCGCGTCGAGGTCGCGCTTCGCCGAAACGCGCAGCGGCGCCGCGTTGAGCCAGGCGCCCTCGCCGCGCGCGGCGGTGTAGGTGAGGTCGCCGACCGGCTGGTGCACGACGGCGAGCACCGGCTCCCCGTCTCGCAGCAGGGTGACGGTCACGGCCCACTCGGCCAAGCCGTGCACGTGGTTGACGTTGCCCTCCACCGCGTCGACCGCCCACCACTCGCCGGGTGGCAGCCCGGTCGTCTCGTGTTCTTCTTCGACCCAGCCGGCGCCGGGCCGGGCGGCCGTCAGGTCGGCGCGCAGGCCGTCGAGGGCCACGGCGTCGTTGTGCCGGACCGTCGCGGCCATCGCGGCGCGGTCGGCCGGGCGTGCGTCGGGGGAGTGGATGGCGAGCAGTCGTGCGCCGGCCTTCTTGGCGGCTTCAGCGACGGCGGTGTGCAGGTTCATGAGGTGCCTCCGGGGGTTTCGGTGATCTCCTGCCCCCGACGCTATGGCCGTCCAGTCATGACTTCCAGTGCAATCTCGGCAACTCAACAGTTACCCTCGTGCAGGTGGATCTCAACCTGCTCGTCGCCCTCGACGCCCTGCTCGAAGAAAACAGCGTCGCCGCGGCCGCCGACCGGCTCCGGCTCTCCGCCCCGGCGATGAGCCGCACCCTGGCCCGGATCCGGCGGGCGACCGGCGACGACATCCTGGTCCGCACCGGCCGCACGATGAGCCCGACGCCGCGCGCGCTCGAACTGCGCGACGAGGCGCACGAGCTGGTCCGCCGCGCCGCCGCCGTGCTCACGCCCACGCGGGAGCTGGACCTGGACGGCCTCGAGCGCGTGTTCACCGTCCGCGGGCACGACGCGCTGGTCGACGCGCTGGCGCCGCTGCTGGTCGGCGCGCTCGCCGAGGCGGCCCCGCGGGCCGGGCTGAGGCTGCTGGCCGAAACCTCGGCCGACAGCACCGATCTCGCGCGCGGCCACGTCGACCTGGAGGTCGGCGCGACCCGGCCGGGACGGCCCGAGATCGCGGCCGAGACGATCGGGGCGGACCGGGTGGTGGCGGCGATGCGGCGCGGTCACCCGCTCGCCGAAGGCGACCTCACGCCGGAGCGGTTCGCCGCCGCCGCGCACGTGTCGGTCTCGCGCCGCGGCCGTCGGCACGGCGCCATCGACGAGGCGCTGACCGAGCTCGGGCTAAGCCGCCGGGTGATCGCGTCGCTGCCCACCAGCGCGGCCGCGCTGGACCTGGCGGCAGGCAGCGACCTGGTGGCGGTCGTCACCGAGCGCGTGTGCCGTCCTTTGTGGACGAAGCGGGGCCTGGTGGTCCGGCCGCTGCCGTTCACCCTGCCGCCGGTGCCGGTGGTGCTCGCCTGGCACCACCGGCACGACAGCGACCCGGCCCACGCGTGGCTCCGCAGCGAAGTCCGGCGCGCGCTGGAAACCGTGGTCGCGCCGGACCGACTCAAGCGGTGACGAGCCGGTCCTCCCGGGCGACCGCGCGGCGGTCGGACCGGCCGGACAGCAGCGCCAGGCCGAGCGCGAGCACCGTCATCACGGCGCCGACCCAGTTGGTCGACGCGTAGCCGTAACCGGCCGTGATCACCACGCCGCCCAGCCACGCGGCGAGCGCGTTGCCGAGGTTGAACGCGCCGATGTTCACCGCCGAAGCGACGGTCGGGGCCGCCTCGGCACTGGCCAGCATCCGCATCTGCAGCGGGGGCACGGTCGCGAAACCGAAGCCGCCCAACAGGAACAGCGTCACGATGGCGGGCACGGCGGCGTGCGCGGTGAACGCGAACACGGCCAGCACCACGGCGAGCGTGGCCAGCGCCGTGTACAGCGTCGGCATCAGCGCGCGGTCGGCGAACCGGCCGCCGAGCAGATTGCCCAGCACCAGCCCGACGCCGAAGAGCACCAGCAGCCAGCTGACCGCGCCCTGCGGCAGCCCGGCGACCTCGGTCATCATCGGGGCAATGTAAGTGAAAGAGGCGAACACGCCGCCGAAGCCGAGCACCGTCGTCCCGATCGCCAGCCACACCCGCGGGTGGCGGAACACCGCGAACTCGGCGCCGATGCGGGCGTTCACCGGCAGCGCGGTGTCCGGCACGAGCGCGGCCACGCCGATCAGGCCGAGCACCCCGAGCCCGGCGACGACCCAGAACGTCGCGCGCCAGCCCAGGCCCTGGCCGATGAACGTGCCCATCGGCACGCCGAGCACGTTGGCCAGCGTCAGCCCGGTGAACATCAGCGCGATGGCGCTGGCCTTCTTCTCGGGCTTGACCAGGTCGGCGGCCACCACGGCGCCGACGCCGAAGAACGCGCCGTGGGTGAGCGCCGCGACGATCCGGCCGGCCATCAGCGCGCCGAAGCTCGGGGCCAGCGCGGACAGCACGTTGCCGGCGATGAACAGGGCCATCAGCAGCAGGAGCAGGTGCTTGCGGCGGATGCGGGTGCCGAGCGCCGTCATCGGCAGCGCGCCGGCCGCCACGCTCAGCGCGTAACCGGTGATCAGCCAGCCCGCCGCCGGAATGGACACGCCGAAGTCGGCGGCGACCTCGGGCAGCAGCCCGGCGATCACGAACTCCGTGGTGCCGATGCCGAACGCGCCGATGGCCAGCGCGAGCAGAGCGAGCGGCATGGTGCTTCCTCCTGTGACTGTGTGCGTGAGAACTACCGTCGCTTACAATAGTTGCACACGCCTGATATATGCCAGAGCTGACTACAGGTGTGATCGGTTAAACTCGGCGGCGGCCGGACCGTGGTGCCGGCGCCGAAGGAGGTCAGGCCATGTCGTTGTCCGACGACGCCGAGGAAGCCCGCGCCCAGGGCTGGCGCACGCTCGCCGCGCTGCACGCCCGGCTGGAGAGCCGGATCGAGCGCGGCCTGCAGGCGGGGCACAAGCTGGGCGTGAGCGAGTACAGCGTGCTCGACCTGCTCAGCCGCCAGGACGGCTGGCACATGCGGATGCAGCAGCTCGCGCGCGCCGTGGTGCTCAGCCAGAGCGCGACCACCCGCCTGGTCGCCCGGCTGGAGAAGCAGGGCTACCTCGCCCGCTACCTGTGCGAGGACGACCGCCGCGGCATCTACACCGAGGTCACCGACGCCGGCCGCGCGCTGCTGGCCGAAGCCCGGCCGACGCACGACACGGCGCTGCGCGAGGCGCTGGAGGAGGCCGCCGAGATGCCGGAGCTGCGCTCGCTGGTCGAGGCCGTGACCCAGCAGACGCTGGCGCGCGGCTGACCGTCCTGCGTCTTGGTGGCGAAACCCTTCGGGCCGACCACGAAGACACCGCGCCGCGCGGCTGAAACGCTGGGGTCCCCGGCGAAAGGACGTCGCTCATGCGCTCGGCGAAGAAGCTGCTCGCAGTGGTCGCGGCTGTGCTCGTGGCCCTCGGCTCGGCGACCGGCCCGGCCGGCGCGGACGGGGTGAAAAAGGGTGTCAGCGCGGCGAATTTCGACGGCGTGACCGCGGCGCTCTCGGACGTGCGGGCGGGCTGGTTCTACACCTGGGCGTCGGACCCGCAGGGCATCAGCGCGCCGCCCGGCGCGGAGTTCGTCCCGATGATCTGGGGCCAGGGCTCGGTGACCCAGGCCCAGCTCGACGCGGCCAAGGCCAACGGCACCACGCTGCTCGGGTTCAACGAGCCGGACCTCGACGGCCAGGCGAAGATGTCCGTCGACACCGCCCTGAGCCTGTGGCCCCAGCTGGAAGGCACCGGGCTGCGGCTCGGCGCGCCCGCCGTGGCGTTCGGCGGCGACGTGGCGGGCGGCTGGCTCGACCAGTTCATGAGCGGGGCGCGGGCGCGCGGCTACCGCGTCGACTTCATCCCGCTGCATTGGTACGGCGGGGACTTCTCCAGCGCGGCCACGGGGGAGCTCCAGTCGTACATCGAGGCCGTGCACAACCGTTACCAGCTCCCGATCTGGGTCACCGAGTACGCGCTGACCGACTTCTCCGTGTCGCCGCCGCGGTACCCGTCTTCGGCCGAGCAGGCCGACTTCGCTGCCCAGTCCGCGGCGATGCTCCAGGGTCTGTCCTATGTGGAGCGTTACGCCTGGTTCTCCCTGTCCACCACGACCAGCCCGACCGGGCTGTACACCGGCACCACGCCGAACGAAACGGGCGTCGCCTACCGCGCAGCGGGCTAGGGCTCGTGAGTGTTCATGACGGTTCTAACCGTCATGAACACTCACAAGCCCTTTCTCAGCACTAGGATCGCCGACATGGATCTCGGGCTGGCGGGCCGGACCGCCGTGGTGTGCGCGTCGACGCAGGGGCTCGGGCGCGCGTGCGCCGTCGAACTGGCGCGGGCCGGCTGCACGGTGGTGGTGAACGGGCGGACGGAGTCCTCGACCACACAGGCGGCCGAGGAGATCGCGGCCTCGGCCGGGGCACCGGTGGTCGCCGTCGCGGCCGACCTGGACACCCGCGCTGGGCAGGACGCGCTGCTCGCCGCCGCCGGCCCGGTCGACATCCTGGTGAACAACAACGCCGGGCCGCCGTTCCGCGACTTCCGCGAGGTCGACGAGGAGGCGCTGCTCGCCGGGGTCAAGGCGAACATGGCCACGCCGATCCGCCTGGTCCAGCAGGTGGTGGACGGCATGGTCGAGCGCCGCTTCGGCCGGATCGTCAACATCACCTCGGGCTCGGTGAAGATGCCGCTGGCCGGGCTCGACCTGTCCAGCGGCGCGCGGGCCGGGCTGACCGGCTTCCTCGCCGGCGTGGCGCGGTCGGTGGCCCACGCGAACGTGACGATCAACTTCCTGCTGCCCGGCTCGTTCGACACCCGGCGGCTGCGCGCGGGCCAGGCGGCGGCCGCGGAGGCGCAGGGGCTTTCGATGGACGAGGCCGCGGACCAGGCTCGGGCCGGCATCCCGGCCGGCCGGTTCGGCGACCCGGCGGAATTCGGCGCCGCGTGCGCGTTCCTGTGCTCGGACCGCGCGGGGTTCATCACCGGGCAGAGCCTGCTGATCGACGGCGGGGCGTACCCGGGCGTGCTCTGATCCGGCGCCGAAGTACGGCAAGGACTCCTTGCCCGCGTCCTGCCCCGAAGACAGGCAAGGACTCCTTGCCTGCGTCCTGCGCCGGTAAGGAGTCCTTGCCGGGTTCGCCGGGAAAGGGGCCGCCGGTGGCCTCCGTCTCACTTCCCGGGACAGGTCAGGTCGGGGCGGCTAAGTTGCGTGGTGCAACCCACTCCAATCGGGAGGCCTCGTGAGCACGACCACGTTCGCCGCGGTGTCCGCCGTGAAGCAGCGGTCCGAGCACGTCTTCGACGTCGACCTCAGCTCGCAGTGGACGATCGGCGGCCGGCTCAACGGCGGTTACCTGCTGGCGGCGATCGGGCGGGCCGCGGGCGCCGTCGGCCCGCATCACGACGTCCTCGCCGCCAGCGCGCACTACCTGCGCTCGCCCGAGGCCGGCCCCGCCGAGGTGGAGATCGAGCCACTGCGCGCCGGCCGCAGCGCGAGCCAGGTGCGCGCCCGGCTGGTGAAGGACGGCGTGCCGTGCGTCGAGGCGCTGCTGACCCTCGGGACCTTGCCGGCGGAAAGCCAGGTGCGCTGGGCCGGCGGCGTGCCCGACCCGCAGCTGACCGACCCGGCCGGCGGCATCCGCGTGCCGGGCAGGACCCCGACCGGGATCACCGCCGCGATCTTCGACGAGATCGCGGCCCGGCTGGACCCGGAGAGCGGCCGGACGTTCCTCGAGGGCCCGCGCGGCCTCGGCGAACTGCGCGGCTGGCTCAGCCTGCCGGGCGACGAGCCGTTCGACCCGGTTTCGCTGCTGTTCGCCGTGGACTCCTTTCCGCCCGCGACCTTCGACATCGCCGTCAGCGGCTGGGTCCCGACCTTCGAGCTGACCGCCTACGTCCGCGCGCGCCCGGTGCCCGGCCCGGTCCGGGTGCTGCACCGCGCGCAGCTCATCGCCGACGGGCGCGTCGACGAGTCGTGTTTCGTCTGGGACCGGACGGGCCGGCTGGTCGTGCAGTCCACGCAGCTGGCCGGGATCCGGCTGGACTGAGCCGGAAAGGCAGCCCGGGAAAGCAGCCCGGAAAGCCTGGTCAGCCGGTCGGATCCGGCTTCCCGGCGCCGAGCAGCAGACCGGTGACCCGGCCGTCGGTCAGCACCCACGCGGCGTCGTGCGCGCCGATCCTGGCCGTGGCCGCCCGCCGGCTCTCGCCGAGGCCGACCGCCGGCAGCGGCTCCGTGACCTGGCCGGTGATCGGGTCCTCGCGCCGGACCAGGCCGGCCGCTTCGGCCGCGCGCAGGCGGCGGACGTCGAGGGTGCCGGTCACCTCCGCGGCCGCCGGTGCGCCCGTGACGCCCGGCCGCGGCACCGTCACCGCCCACAGCTCGCCCGGGCCAGGATGGTCGAGGGCTTCGCCGACCGAGGCCGTCGAGGGCAGCCACGAACACGGGCCAGCGGCTTCGGCGACGGTCGGCTCGTCGTGCACGTCCTCGAGGAAACCGAAGCCGCGCAACCATTCGTCGTCGTAGTACTTGGACAGGTACGAGCGCCCGGAGTCGGGCACGACGACCACCACGAGGTCGTCCGGCGAGAGCGTGGCGGCCAGCCGCAGCGCCGCGGCGACGGCGGTGCCCGCGGACGCCCCGAGCAGCAGCCCCTCCTCGCGAGCCAGCCGCCGGGCGGTGAGGATCGACTCGCGGTCGCCGATCGGCTCGACCACGTCGAGCACGTCGCGGTGGTAGGACTCGGGCCAGAGGTCCTCGGCGGTGTCCGGGTGCAGGTAGTGCCCGATGCTCTCGACGAAGTACGGGCTGCCGTCGCCGCCGGAGTACACGGAGTGGTCCGGGTCGGCGCCGATCACCCGGACGCGCCCCGCACTGGCCTCTTTCAGGTAGGCACCGGCGCCGCTGATGGTGCCGCCGGTGCCGATGCCCGCGACGAAATGAGTGACGCGCCCGCGGGTCTGCCGCCAGATCTCCGGGCCGGTGCCCTCGTGGTGCGCCGCGGGGTTGGCCGGGTTGTCGTACTGGTTCGCCAGCCAGCCGCCGCTCTCTTCGGCGATCCGCCGCGCCAGCTGGGAGACGTGCGCGGGGTCCTCCCGCGGCACCGCGCCGGGCGTGACCACGACCTCGGCGCCGTACGCTTGGAGGATCAAGGTTTTCTCGCGGCTGCTCTTGTCCGGCACCACAACGGTCAGCCGGTAGCCGCGCTGCGCGGCGACGATCGCGAGGCCGATGCCGGTGTTGCCGGACGTCCCCTCGACGATGTGCCCGCCCGGCTTCAGCTCCCCGCTGCGCTCCGCGGCGAGCACCATCGACAGCGCGGCCCGGTCCTTCACGCTGCCGCCCGGGTTCAGGAACTCGGCTTTCACGTACACCGGCGCTCCGCCTTCGGGCGCGACGCGCGCCAGGCGGATCAACGGCGTGCCCCCGATCGCGTCGAGCACCGAATCGAAGGCGTCCACCTCGGTTTCAGTCACCGGGCCAGCCTAGCCGTGATCGCGGCTTGGTGTCTTTGTGCCATTGTGCCTGCGAACAAACCCCGCTTTCCCAGCGCCCGGAATCCGTTGACGCGCCGGGAGAACCGCGGAAACCATCGGGGTCTCACCCCCGATCGGAACGGAGTCCATTGTGGTCAGTACGGAGAAGGGTGCCGCGGAATGGCTGGCCGTGGCGAAGGACGTCGCGGACAAGCTGGCGGTCGACGCGGTCGAGCGCGACCGGGCGAACGAGACGCCGCAAGCGGAGGTCCGGCTGCTCAAGGAGGCCGGGCTGGTCACCCTGCTCGGGCCGCGGGAGCACGGTGGCGGCGGGCAGAGCTGGGACACCGCGTACCGCGTCATCCGGGAGGTCGCGCGCGGCGACGGCTCGATCGGGCAGCTGCTCGGCTACCACTACCTGTGGGCGTGGGCGGCGCGGCTGGTCGCGACCGAGGCGCAGATCGCGGCCGTGGAAGAGCTGTACACCAGCGAAAACTACCTCTTCGGCGGCGCGGTCAACCCGCGTGACGGGGATCTGACGATCACCGACGAAGGTGACGAGATCGTCTACAATGGACGAAAATCGTTCTCCACCGGCAGCAAGGTCTCGGACCTGACCGTGCTCGAAGGCGTGCTCACCGGCACCGAAGACCACATCTTCGCGATCGTGCCCTCGGCGCAGGAGGGCATCGTCTTCCACGACGACTGGGACAACATCGGCCAGCGGCTCACCGAATCCGGCAGCGTGTCGATCACCGGCGTGCGCGTGCCGTGGGCGAGCGCCGCCGGGTACGTGGACAAGGAATTCCGGCCGCTCACCTACAACACGCTGAACGTGCCGGCCATCCAGCTCGTCTTCGCGAACTTCTACCTCGGCATCGCCCAGGGCGCCCTGGAAACGGCGGCGGCCTACACCCGCGGCCACACCCGGGCCTGGCCGTACGGCGGCGACAAGAAGGAATCGGCCGCCGAGGAGTGGTACGTCCTCGACGCTTACGGTGACCTGCAAGCGAAACTCTGGGCCGCGGAAGCGTTGGTGGACAAGGCGGGCGCGGCGATCTCCCGCGTGCTGCACGCCCCGCGCGAGGAGGTGACCCCGCAGGCGCGCGGGGAAATCGCGGTGCTCATCGCCGCCGCCAAGCAGCGGGTGATCGACACCGGGCTGGAGATCGGCACCAAGGTCTTCGAGGTCACCGGCGCGCGGGCCAGCGCGTCGAAGATCGGGCTGGATCGCTTCTGGCGCAACCTGCGCACGCATTCCCTGCACGATCCGGTGGCCTACAAACGCCGCGAGGTCGGCGCGTACACGCTGCTCGGCGAGCTGCCGGAGCCGACCTGGTACACCTGATCCCCGCGCGGCGCCGGGCGACCTGCGGTTTTCCCCGGAAAACCGGGTTCGGGGCGCAGGCCGCGGCGGCGGCGCCTAGGGTGTCGGCCATGGCCGATCGTGCGCTGTGCCTGGAGCCGGTGGAGCTTTCCGGGCGGGAGCGGTCCGTGCTGCGGAGCGTCGCCGCCCGTGGCTCGGGATCGTCGCTGACCTGTGAGCTGGAGGCCGGGCACGGCCACGAGCACGCGGCGTCCGTCGAGGACGGGTGGTGGCTGCGCTGGTGGCCGGGCCGCCGGGTGCTGGAGAGCCGCGCGGCCTGCGCGATCGCGGCCGACGGGGGCGAACGCTGCCGGGTGCCCGCCGGGCATGAGGGCGGGCACTCGTTCGACTTCGCCGTCCGCCCGGACGGTGAAGCGGCGGACCAGGTCGTGGCCGACGCCGGGTGGCGCGGGGGCCGCCGGTAACGTTGCCTCACATGCGTGAAGGCTTCCAGGACGACCTCGGCCGGCTCCACGGCCGGCTGGCCGCGATGTCCGAGGGCGCGGCGGAGGCGATGCGCGGGGCGACCCGGGCGCTGCTGGCCGCCGACCTGCGGCTCGCCGAACAAGTGATCAGCGCGGACAGCGAGCTCGACGACCTGCGCTCTTCCTGCGAGGAGGAGGCGTACTCGCTGCTCGCCTTGCAGGCTCCGGTGGCGGGTGACCTGCGCCTGGTGCTCGCGGTGGTCTACTGCGCGGAGAAGATCGAGCGGATGGGCGACCTCGCCGCGCACGTCGCCAGCATGGCCCGCCGCACCCACCCGGACCACGTGGTGCCCGCCGAGCTCGAGCCGGTGTTCCGGGAGCTGGGCGAGGCCACGTCGCACATGGCCGACCGGATCGCCGAGCTGGTGCGGACCGGTGCCAAGGGCGGCCACGCCGAGCTGAGCCACGCGGACGAGACCGTCGACGCCCTGCACGCGCGGGTCCTGGCCACCATCACCGCCGAAGGCTGGGAGCACGACCAGCGCACGGCCGTCGGGCTGACGCTGGTGACCCGGTTCTACGAGCGGTTCGCCGACCAGACCGTCTCGGTCGCCAAGCGCCTGGACTTCGCCGCGACGGGCGACCTGCCCGACTGACGTCCGGCTTCCGGCTCAGCGTGGCCGCGGCGGCTGTTGCTGCGGTCGCTGGCGGGGGAGCGGCGGCTGGTCGGGGCGCGGACGGACCGGCCGGTCCACCGGCTGCTGCTGAGCGAGAGCCCGGCGAGGCGGCTGGGCCTGCGGTCGAGGCTGGCTCTGCGGCTGGCGCGGCGGTTGCGGCTGCGACCGGCGTTGCGGATCGGGCTGGCGCAGGTGCTGGTCCGGCTGCGACAGGCGGGGCTCCGGCAGCGGACGCGTCCGTCGGTCGGCAGTGGGATTCCGGCGCCCGGCAACGGGATTACCGCGTCCGTCGCCCGACGGCCGCCCGGCGGGCACGCGGTCGATCAGCTCGGTGCGGTCGTCGTCGGCTGAGTACGGCTCGGCGGGCTCCGGGGGAGTGCCCAGCAGCCGCCACGGCACGCGGCCGGCGAAGCGCTCGACCAGCCCCGTCGCGCGATCGAGCGCGAACCGGTGTGCCAGCCACGCGAAGGCCGCGCCGAAGAAGAGCCCGCCCAGCACGTCGTGCGGGAAGTGCGCCCCGACGAACACCCGCGAGAACGCCATCAGCGCGGCCAGCGAGAGCAGCCAGGGCATCGCCCGTCGCCACGCGTACACGGCGCCGAGGGCAGCGGACGCGGCGATCACGGAGTGGTTGCTCGGGAACGACCAGTCCCCGGGGGCCGGGCACTCGCCGATGTAGGAGTCCACGGGCAGCCCACGGCACGGCCGTTCCTCGTGGACCATGGTCTTGAGGACCTCGCTGAACAGGTACGCGGCCAGCGTCCCGGCCGGGACGAGCAGGGCCAGCGCCATCCGCTCGGCCGAGCCGCTCGCGCGCGCCCGCCACCACAGCAGCGCCACCAGCGGGACGACCAGCAGCAGCCCGTACTTCGTGTAGGCCAGCAGCAGCCCCTGGACGAAGCCGGGGCTGTGGACGCCGAGGCTGGTGATAGCGTCGTACAATCCGCTGCCGGAACTCGACGCGTGACTCCACGCAGTCGTCATTCAGCTCTCCTTCACCGTCTGTTCGCCGGGTGGCCATGCCGTGTTCAGCTGAAGAGCACGAGATTACGACCTCGTGATCAAGCTCGGCGCAGCGGGGTTCTGTCCACTGTGGACGGCGTGAAGTGACGGTGTGGTGGAGCGCTGGCGAGATCAGGCGCGGGAGAAATCAGGCGCTGGGGAGAACTGCGCCTCCGGGGAGCGCCCCGACGGCGCTCCCCGGAGGCGGGTCAGGAGCTGACCGCGGTCGGGGCGGTCCGGGTGGTGGTCAGCAGCCCGGACAGGACCCGGCCGAGGGCGAAGCGGCCGGGGCCGGTGAAGACCAGGACCAGCAGCGTCCAGCTGAACAGGGCGGCGGCCTCGCCGCCGTTCTGGATCGGGAACGGGCCGTTGGCCACGTGCACGGTGAAGTAGGCGAAGGCCATCGAGCCGGAGCCGATCAGGGCCGCGGCCCGTGTTCCGATGCCGAGGCAGACCAGGGTGCCGCCGACCAGCTGGATCAGCGCCGCCCACCAGCCGGGCCAGGTGCCCACCGTGGCGGCCCCGTGCGCGCCGAGCACGCCGAAGATGGTTTTCACGCCGTGGCAGGCGAAGAGGAAGCCGATGACGATGCGGAAGAGCCCGATCGCGTGCTCGCGGGTCGCGTCCAGCCGGTGCATTTTTCCTCCACAAAGGACAGTGAACGGGGTACCGGCCAGTGGGACGTGCCGCCGGTCGGGCGACGGTGGTCAAGTGGTCCAGACCAGTGGTCCGGTCAGCGCTGAACGGACGCGGTTGTGGTGGGAGCACTCAGATATACCGGTCGGGTACGGCGGCTCGATACCTGCGAAAGTCCCGTCTCGACTGGTGAATTGCCGATACTTCGACGAAACATAAGGCCCGGACCGGGTGTCGTGACCCTTATTCGGGCGCGGCAGGGGTGGGTCAGGCCGAGGTGGCCGGGGCGAGCAGCCGGTAGCCGGCGTTCGCGGAGAACTCGGCGGTGAGCGCGTACCGGTCGCCGCGGACCAGGGTGTGCCGCCATTCGACGGGACGCCCCTTGGTGTGGCTGAGCCGGTTGATGGAGAACGCGGCGACGTCGTGGGCGCAGTGCAGCTGGTTGCGCTCGGCGGCGGTGGGGATGACCGCGTGCACGTCCTCGCGGCCGTGGTCCATCCGGATGCCGGTGCGCCGCGAAAGCTCGGCGTACAGGCCGGTGTGGGTGAAGTCGGCTTCGAGCAGGGGGGCGGCGAGGTCGGCGGGCAGCCAGACGCGGTCCAGCGCCAGCGGCTCGTCGCCGGCCAGCCGCAGCCGCTCGAGGTAGACGAGCGGGGTGGAGGCCTCGAGCTCGAGGCGCTCGGCGACCAGGGCGTCGGCGCGGGTGTCGAAGGCGCGCACCACGCTGTGCTGGGTGAGCCCGGCGGCCTCGACGGACGCGAAGAGGCTGTACAGCGCGCCCATCGGCACGGTGATCTCCGGCGGCGGCGCGACCCGGGGCTGGCGGCCGCGCTCGGCGACGATCACCCCGTCGGCGCGCAGCTGGCGCAGGGCCTGGCGCACCGTGTGCCTGCTCACGCCGTACTCCTCGACCAGCGCCAGCTCGCCGGGGAAGCCGCCGGCGAACTCGCCGGCATCCAGCCTGGTCAGGAGCTCCTGCTGGAGCTGACGCCAGAGCGGGTCCGGGCCGACCCGGTCGAGCGTGCGTGCGGCCATGCCACCCTCCCGGCTCCGCTGCGTTGTCTCCCGGTGACTCTACCGCTGGTCGTATGTCCGGACATGCGCTAACGTAAATGTACGTACATTTACTGAGGCAGGGAGAGCGCGATGACGGCGACCCAGGAGACCCGACCGGCGCCGGCTCCGGAGCGGCCGCCGGTCCGGCGTGTCACCGGGCTCGTGGTCGCGCTGCTCGTCGCCGGGGTCGCGACGGCGCTGGGCACGCTGGTACCGATCGTCGGCGGGCCGGTGTTCGGGATCCTGCTCGGCGCGCTCGCCGCGGCCGTCGTGCCGGCCCTGCGCGCGCCGCGGTTCGAGCCCGGCTACGCGGTGGCGGCCAAGCCGGTGCTGCAACTGTCCATTGTGGTCTTGGGCACCGGGCTTTCGCTGCAGCAGGTAGTTCGCGTCGGTGGCCAGTCGCTGCCGGTCATGCTGGGCACGCTCGCCGTCGCGCTCGGCGGGGCCTGGCTGCTCGGCCGGTGGCTCGGCGTGCGCGGCGACACGCAGATCCTGATCGGCGTCGGCACGGGCATCTGCGGCGCGTCGGCGATCGCCGCCACCACGGCCGTGATCAAGGCCAAGCAGGCGCAGGTCGCTTACGCCATCGGGACGATCTTCACCTTCAACATCGCGGCGGTGCTGCTGTTCCCGCCGATCGGGCACCTGCTCGGGATGAGCCCGCACGCGTTCGGTCTCTGGGCGGGCACCGCGATCAACGACACCTCCTCGGTCGTGGCCGCGTCCTTCGCGTACGGCGGCGACGCGGGCTCGTACGGCCTCGTCGTGAAGCTCACCCGCACGCTGATGCTGATCCCGATCGTGATCTTCCTGGCGGTCCGCACGGCGCGCCGCGACGCCCGTCTCGCGGCGGCGGAACGCGGTGAGGCGAGCGCCGGTTTCAGCCTGCGCGCCATGCCGTGGCGCAAGATCGTGCCGCTGTTCCTGATCGGCTTCATCGCCGCCGCGACGCTTGACAGCCTCGGCGTGATCCCGCAGTCCTGGCATCCCGCGCTGTCGGCGCTGGGCACGTTCCTGATCACCACGGCGCTGGCCGGTATCGGGCTGTCGCTGCGGCTCGCGGACATGCGCCGCGCCGGGAGCCGGCCGTTGCTGCTCGGCGCGCTGCTCTGGGTCGCGGTGGCGCTGAGCAGCCTCGGGCTGCAGGCGCTCACCGGCACCATCTGAGTTGTTCACTCGGTCACCGAACTATCTTTCGCGGTTATCTAGGGTTTATGGTGAAGATGTAGTTCTGTTGAAGAACGAACTCGGAGGTGTCCGGCGTGCTGCTGGAGGAGCGGCCTCGGCCGCGGGTGGTGCGGGAGCACCGGAACGCGGGCTGGTTCGCGGTGGGCGCGGTGTGCTTCGGCGCGTTCATGGGGCAGCTCGACGCCAGCATCGTCACGCTGACCTTTCCGGCGCTGCAGTCCGAGTTCTCCGCGCCGCTGGCCGCGGTGCAGTGGGTGTCGCTGTCGTACCTGCTGAGCCTGGTCGGGCTGCTCGCGGCGGTCGGGCGGATCGCGGACGCGGCCGGGCGCAAGCTCACCTACGTCTACGGCTTCGGGGTGTTCACCGCGGCGTCGATCGCCTGCGGGCTGGCGCCCGGGCTGGGCTGGCTGATCGCGTTCCGGGTGCTGCAGGCGGTCGGCGCGGCGATGCTGCAGGCCAACAGCGTCGCGCTCGTCGTCACCAGCGTCCCGGCGGCGCGGCGCCGCGCGGCCCTCGGCGTGCAGGCGGCCGCGCAAGCGCTCGGCCTCGCGCTGGGGCCGGCGGTCGGCGGGCTGCTGGTGAACACGGCCGGGTGGCGCTGGGTCTTCCTGGTCAACGTGCCGGTCGGGGTGCTCGGCCTGGTCGCCGGGCGGCTGCTGCTGCCGCGCACCCGTGAGCGCACGCCGCTGGGCCGGTTCGACGGCGCCGGGGTCGCGCTGCTGGCGACGTCGACGACCGCGGTTCTCCTGGCGCTGTCCGGGCTTTCCGGCCTGCCGCTGCCGGTGCCGCTGCTGGTGGCCGTCGCGGTGCTCGCCGCGGCCGGGTTCGTCTGGCGGGAGGCGCGCGCGAGCAGCCCGGTGGTGCGGCTTTCGGTGCTGCGGCCGCGGGCGGTGTCGCTCGGGCTGGTGGGCGCGATGTGCGGGTACCTCGTGCTGTTCGGGCCGCTGACGTTGCTGCCGCAGATCGGCGGCGCGCGCGGCTCGACCGGACTGGTGCTGACCGCGCTGCCGGCCGGGTTCGCCGTCGCCGCGCTGGCCGCCGACCGCGTGCTGCCGGCGGCGTTCACCACCCGTGCCCGCTCGGTGGTCGGCGCGGCGGTCGCCGTCGCGGGCTGTCTCGCGCTGCTGGGCGCGAGCGGGCCGTGGACCGGGGTGTCGCTGTTCGTCGCGGGGCTGGGTCTGGGACTGTTCATCCCGGCCAACAACGCGTCCATCATGGGCGCGGTCCCGGACAGGATGTCGGCGACCGGAGGAGGACTGGTGAACATGGCCCGTGGGCTGGGCACCGCGCTGGGTGTCGCACTGGTGACGTTGTGTCTCCACTGGAGCCCTTTGACGAATGGAGGTTCGGCCCTGGCCCTGGGCGTGCTCGCCGCGGCGGGGGTGCTCGCCGGCGTCACGGGCGCGCTGGTCCGGGGGACCGCGCGGTGACCGACGAGACGGCGCTGGCCGAGGTCGTCGCCCGGCTCCGGCGGGCCATGCGGCGCGCGGCGCGCGGTGCGGACCCGGACAACCCGCTTTCGGTCGCGCAGCTGGAACTGTTGTCCTGCATCGGGGAGAACCCGGGCGCGCGGCCGAGCCGGCTCGCGCAGCTGCTGAAGCTGGCGCCCAACTCCGTCACCACCATGGCCAACGGCCTGCGCGCCCGTGAACTGGTCACGCGAACCGGCGGGGGCGAGGACCGGCGGACCGTCGCGCTCTCGCTGACCCCCGCGGGCGAGGACGCCGTGCGGCAGTGGCAGGCCCACAACGCGGAAATCCTCCACGCGGCGACGGAACGGCTGCACCCGGCCTGGCAGCACCTGCTCACCGCATCGTTGCCCGCACTGCGCGAACTGGTCGCGGCGATCGACGAGCTGGTGGAGGAGTAGCGAAAGGGGAGCGTTCACCTCTTTCCCTTTCCAAGGTATAGCGCACCGGGGGGCTTGCCGCAAGACCCGGGTGGTACCGCAGAATCGTCGTCCTCAGCCGGAATTCGGTGAAAAGGGGAACAACGAGTGCGAGTGCTGTTGTCGACGTACGGGTCGCGCGGAGACGTCGAACCGCTGCTGGCGCTGACCGCCCAGCTGCGGGCGCGGGGCGCGGACGTGCGGGTGTGCGCGCCGCCGGACTTCTCTGCGCTCTTGGCTGACGCCGGGGTGATTTTGGTGCCGGTGGGCCCTTCGGCGCGTTCGCTGATGAAGCAGGTGGCGGCGCCGTCGTCCCTGCCCGAGCGCGCGGCCCAGGTGATCGCCGCGCAGTTCGAGGCGATCACCCCCGCGGCCGCGGACTGTGACGTCCTGGTGGCGACGGGCATGCTGCCGGCCGCGGCGGGTGCGCTGTCGGTGGCCGAGAAGGTGGGCATTCCGTCGGTGTACGTGAGTTTCCAGAAGCTGGTGCTGCCCTCCCCGGACCACCCGCCGATGGCGTACCCGGGGCGGCCGTTCCCGCCGGGCGTGCGGGACAACCGGGAGCTGTGGGAGCTGGATGCCTTGAGCGTCAACGCCTTGTTCGGGGAGGCGTTGAACGGATGCCGGGTGAGGAACGGGCTGGCGCCGGTGGGGCAGGTGCGGGATTACGTGATCGGTGCGCGGCCATGGCTGGCGGCGGATCCGGTGCTGGACCCGTGGTCGGCGGGCTCGGACGTGGCTGTCGTGCAGACCGGCGCCTGGTTCCAGCGCGACGACCGCCGGCTCCCGGCCGACCTGGAGGCTTTCCTGGCCGACGGCGCGCCGCCGGTGTACGTGGGCTTCGGCAGTATGCCCATGCAGGGCACGGAAAACCTGGCCAAGGTGGTCGTCGAGGCGGTCCGTGCCCAAGGCCGCCGCGCGATCGCCTCGCGAGGCTGGGCCGACCTGGCCCTGGACACGGACGACTGTTTTGTCCTCGGCGAGGCCAACCACCAGGCCCTGTTCCCGCGCGTGGCCGCCGTCGTCCACCACGGCGGCGCGGGCACCACCTCGACCGCCACCCGGTCCGGCACGCCCCAGGTCGTGGTCCCCCAACTGGCCGACCAGCCGTACTGGGCGCGCCGGGTCGCGGACCTGGGCATCGGCGTAGCCCACGACGGCCCGGCACTGACGTTTGAGTCCCTGTCCGCGGCGCTCCGGACGGCTCTGGCGCCGGAGATCCGGGTCCGGGCTGCTGCCGTGGCGGCTACCACCGGGACCGACGGGGCGGCGGTGGCTGCGGAGCTACTGGTCGCGATGGTCAACCGGGACGGTGCGCACGTGCCTGGGTGACCCTGGCGGGTGCGGGTCGGCCGAGGAGTTGCGCGTGCCCGGGCGGGCGTGGGGTCGGCCGGGGGAAGTGCTTGTGCCCCGGCGGATTCGGCAGGCGCTGGTTCGGCTGGGGGAGCGCGTGGACCCGGCGAGTACGGGTCTGCGGAGAGGGGCGCGCGTGCCTCGGCGTGCGCGCGGTCAGCTGGGAGGAAGTGGCTGCGCCCAGGCGAACCTGGCGAGTGTGAGGCCGGCCGGAAGGAACTGCCTGTGTCCGAGTGAACCAAACCAGCCGGATTCCGCAGGATCGCCGACTCGCATCAGCACCAAAGCCCCACCCATTCCGCACCGACGCAACCGGGCCCGGAAACAAGCACCCGCCACCAGGGCTTGACAAAGGGTGGACAATAAAAAATCGGCGTGTCTTCCACAGTTTCCTCAAAGACCCGTGGAATACCCGCCGTCGATAACATCAGAATAGCCGCTGTGAGGGGTTTGTGTCAACTCAGGGGTACGAAGAGGAATTGCAGTCCGAGCGAGGCTACGTGGCCGGACTCTACGCGAGGCTCGACGCGGAGCGGGCGCGGGTGGAGGGGGAATACACGACGGCGCTGGGGGGTAACGGCGGGACGCCGATGGAGCGGGACGTCGAGGTGCGGGCGCGGGCTCGGGAGATGCGGCGGCTGGACGTGGCCGACGACGGGTTGTGCTTCGGGCGGTTGGACGCGCTTTCCGGGGAACGAGCCTACATCGGCCGGATCGGGTTGTTCGACGAAGACGAGGCGTACGAGCCGGTGCTGCTCGACTGGCGGGCGCCGGCGTCGCGGGCGTTTTACGTGGCCACGGGGGCCAGTCCGGAGAATGTGCGGCGGCGGCGGCAGTTCCACACGCGCGGGCGGCGGGTGGTCGATTTCACCGACGAGGTGCTCGGCCGTCCCGGGGCGGGGGAGCACGGGGACGCGGCGCTGCTCGCGGCGGTCAACGCGCCGCGCGGGGAGGGCATGCGCGACATCGTCGCGACGATCCAGGCGGAGCAGGACCGGATCATCCGGCTCGACCATCCCGGCGTGCTGGTCATCGAGGGCGGGCCGGGCACCGGGAAGACCGTGGTGGCGCTGCACCGCGTCGCGTACCTGCTGTACACGCAGCGGGAGCGGATGGAACGGCACGGCGTGCTCGTGGTCGGGCCGAATCCGGCGTTCCTGGACCACATCGGCCGCGTGCTGCCCTCTCTGGGCGAGTCCGACGTGGTGTTCATGACCGCCGGCGACCTCGTGCCGGGCCTGCGCGTGACCGCCGAGGACGGGCCGGAAGCCGCGCGGCACAAGGGTTCGCTCAAGATCCTGGACGTGCTGAAGGCGGCGGTCGCGGACCGCCAGAAGCTGCCGGCGGAGCCGATCCCGATCCGGCTCAAGGACGTCACGGTGCGGATCGACGCGGAGACCGCCGAGTGGGCCCGCGACGAGGCACGCGCGAGCGGGCAGCCGCACAACGAGGCGCGCGCGGTGTTCGCCGAGATCGTCACGTACGTGCTCACCGAGCGGGCGATCGGGCGGATCGGCAAGGGCTGGCTGACCCGCGACGACCGCGAAGAGTGGGAGAGCATGCGGGCCGACCTGATCAAGGAGCTGGCCGACGACGCCGAGTTCACCGCCGCGCTCGACCAGCTCTGGCCCCGGCTGACCCCGGAAGCCCTGCTGTCCCAGCTGTACGCGTCACCCGAGCGGCTGCGCGCGGCGGGCGCAGACCCAGCCCTGCACCGCGCCGACGGGGCGGCCTGGACGGTGTCGGACGCGCCGCTGCTCGACGAGCTGGTCGACCTGCTGGGCCACGACAAGTCGGCGGAACAGGCCGCCGAACGGGCCGCCGCGCGCGAGCGGAGGGCCGAGGCCGAGTACGCCGCCGGCGCGATGGAGATCCTCAAACTGGACCGCGAGGAGCTGGACGAGGACATCGGGCTGGTCGCCACCGACCTGCTCGACGCCGGGGACTTGGCGGAGCGCTTCGTCGAGGCCGACACCCGCACCCTGGTCGAACGGGCGAGCGCGGACCGGGACTGGACCTACCGGCACGTGGTGGTCGACGAGGCCCAGGAACTGTCCGAAATGGACTGGCGGGCGCTGATGCGGCGCTGCCCCAGCCGATCCTTCACGGTGGTGGGCGACCTGGCCCAGCGCCGGTCGGCGGCCGGGGCCACCTCCTGGGGCGCGATGCTCGAGCGGTACGTGCCGGATCGCTGGGTCTACCGGTCGCTGTCGGTGAACTACCGGACCCCGGCGGAGATCATGGCCGTCGCGGCCACGCTGCTGGCCGAGTTCGCGCCCGGGGCCGAGCCGCCGGAGTCGGTCCGCGCGTGCGGCGTCCAGCCGTGGTCCCGGCAGGTCACCGGGGACGAGCTGGCCGAGGCCATCGACGAGTTCGTCCGGGACGAGGCCGGCCGCGAGGGCACCAGTGTGGTGATCGGGCCGCCGGGGGTGCCGGGCACGATCCCGGCATCGGAGACCAAGGGGCTGGAGTTCGACGCCGTCCTGGTGGTGGACCCGGACCGGATCCTCGCCGACGGTCCGCGCGGCGCGGCCGAGCTGTACGTCGCGCTGACCCGCGCGACCCAGCGCCTCGGCGTCCTGCACCAGGGCCCGTTGCCGCCGGCTCTGAGCGGGCTCACGGAAATCGGCACCGTTCAAGATCGGGTGAGCACACAGTCGCCGCAGACGCCGCCGGTGCCAGAGGGAGCGACGCGGTAGATCAGACAGCAGCTGCGCCGGCGGAACCGGCCGTCGGCGCGGGTGCTGGTACCGCTCAGCGGCGCCTGGTCGAGCAACGCCGTGGCCAGGGTCTGCACCCGGTCCGTCCACTCAGGACGGTCAGCGGCCAGCATGGTGGCGGCGCCGTTCACGGCGGAGGCCACGTTGCCCCACAACACCTGGCCGGACAACGGGAACAGCCCGGTGATCCGCCGGATCGGGCCGTCGAGGACCGACTCGGCCAGCGCGTCGGCGAGCGCGCCGTCCGGGGGCGGCCCGGACGGCGGCCGCACCGACAGCGGGACCGCGCCGCCCGGCACCGGCTCCCACCAGGTCCCGGCGAGGTCGAGCACCGTCCCGTCGCGCACGGCGAACGCGAGCGTGGGGGACAGGAGCCGCGCCACCAGGCCGAGGTGGGTCACGGACGCCGCGACCCGCCACTCGACGGCGTCGTCCGGGCGGCCGCCGGCCAGGGCGGTCCGGACGCCGGCGATGCGGGCGCCGAGCATGCTCTCGTCGGTCAGCAGCTCGTCGAGCGGGCGCCACGGCGGTGTGGCCGTGGCGCCCGTGACGTGCGTGTGTACCGCGAAAAACGGGCCGAGCCCGGTGAAATCGTCCGTCACGCGGCCTGCGTGGCGGTGGCCCGGCGCTCGCGGCCGATCAGCCGTTCGGCGAGCGGGCCGAACGACAGCCCGAGCACGCCCCACAGGATCACCTGCGCGATGACCGAGTTGAAGCGGAAGTCGAAGAGCGTGTCGGCCGGGAAGCCCGGGTAGACGATCGCGCCGGCCGGATTCTTCAGTGGCAGCGGGGTTTCCGTGGGCTGGACGCCGTACTGGGCGACGTTCGCCGCGAGGTGCCCGAGCGGCGGCAGCACGGCCATCAGGATCCCGATCACGACCACGAACGCCGCGGCCGCGATCAGCGAGGCGTTCCAATTCCCCAGTCGTGGGGCCAGCCGCCGGCCGAGCCAGACCGCGGCGGCGAGGAACACCAGCGAGCCGACGACCATGACCAGGTACAGCGCGCCGCGGTCGCCGATGGTGTCCGGGTGCCCGATGGACGGCGGGTTGGCCGGGTACTTCAGGAACGGCACCAGGTACAGCCCGAGGAACCCGCCGCCGGCCACCAGCAGCGCCAGCGTGCGCGGCCGCACCTTGCCGACGCGGCCGAGGCAGACGGTGTAGACGACCGTGAACAGCAGGCCCATGGCCAGGCCGAACAGGATCATCCCGGCGCCGATGCCGACGTTGGCCTGCACGGCGCGGCTGAACAGCTCAGGGCCTTCCTCCGCGGCGGGCTGCCCGGCGGCCTGGTCCAGCGCGGCCTGCGCCGCGTCCCGGCCGCTCTCGTAGTCGATCGCCGCCTGGATCTGAGGTTCGGCGAAAACGCGGGCGAAGACGAACGCCAGCAGTCCCGCGAAGGCGCCGGTCAGCGCGCCGCGCAGGAGGAGTTTCTTCTCCATGTCGGTGGTCCCGTTTCTTGGTGTGGCTCAGACGGGCTCAGTGACAGGGGAAGCCGAGGAAGTGCCGGGAGTCGTGCACGAACTCGTGGATGTGCATGTCGCTGCCGAACACCGAGGTCGCGCCCTGGTCGATGCCGATGAAGTAATACAGGGCGAGGGCCAGGAAAGTTGCTCCGGCGAGCCAGAGCACCGCCTTGGTCACGGGCAGGACGACCGGGGTCGAGGATTCGGCCGGAATGGCGGTCATGGGGCCTCCTTCAGGGGATAACGCGTCCCACATCGGCTGGAGCTGCCCGGCGGTTCCTCGACCTGACTCGCCTGCGGCTGCACGGAGACAGCTGCGGGCACACAGTGGCGCGACCGTGCCGGAATCTCACCGGCTTCGGGAAACCGCCGCGCCGCACGACAGTACGTCGCGGTGTGTGAGGGCGTCAATTGTCGTTGTGACCACAGTCCGCCGGTTCAGTCAGTCGGACTAGCTATAGTCGGACGTCCTAGTGTTCGGCGAGAGGCTTGCACCCCATGAGCTACGAGACCATCACCGTCGGGCGGCCGGAGCCGCGGGTCGCGCTGATCACGCTGGACCGGCCGAAGGCGCTGAACGCGCTGAACCTGCGGGCCATGGGGGAGATCACCGCGGCGGCGGCCGAGCTGGACCGGGACCCGGACGTCGGCGCGATCGTGCTCACCGGCTCGGACCGGGCGTTCGCGGCCGGGGCCGACATCAAGGAGATGGCGCCGCTCTCGTTCGCCGAGGCCTACGCGGCCGACTGGTTCGCGGGCTGGGACGCGCTCGCCCGCGTGCGCAAGCCGCTGGTCGCGGCGGTCGCCGGGTACGCGCTCGGCGGCGGCTGCGAGCTGGCGATGATGTGCGACCTGCTGATCGCGGCCGACACCGCGAAGTTCGGGCAGCCCGAGATCACCCTCGGCGTCATCCCGGGCATGGGCGGCTCGCAGCGGCTGACCCGCGCGGTCGGCAAGGCGAAGGCGATGGACCTGTGCCTGACCGGCCGAATGATGGACGCCGAGGAGGCCGAGCGCGCCGGGCTGGTGTCGCGGATCGTGCCGGCCGCGGACCTGCTCACCGAGGCGGTGGCCGTCGCCGCGAAGATCGCGAGCATGTCCGCGCCCGCGACGATGATGGCCAAGGAAGTCGTCAACCGCGCCTTCGAAACCGGGCTGGCCGAGGGGCTGCTGTTCGAACGCCGGGTCTTCCACTCGACGTTCGCCACCCACGACCAGAAAGAGGGCATGGCCGCGTTCGCGGAGAAGCGGACGCCGGAGTTCCGGCACGCCTGAGCCCGCTCAGCCCGCCGACCGGCCCGCGATCCAGTACGACTGGGTGAAGCTGCAGGACCGGTCGAGGCCGAGGTGCTCGCGGAACACCGGGCGCAGCGCCTTGACCAGCGTGCGCTCGCCGGCCGCCCAGGCGCGCGAGTCCAGTGGCAGGGCCGGATGGTCCTTGTGGCCGTCTTCGAGGTAGACGCGGACGGCGACGGTGTCCGGCACGTGCGCCAGCCAGCTTCTGGCGGCAGGCGGCCGTTAAGCCCGTCGCTGGCATGAGCACGAGCGCACCCGCGGCTGGCGGATCACCGCGCGGGAAGCCTGAAGCGCCGAATTTTCTTGGCGTCCGGTCAGTCGAGCGCCGAGTTCTTCGTCTCGGGCGCCCACAGCACCGAAACGACCAGCCCGATCACCAGCACCACGGTCAGGATCAGCATGGTGGGCGAGAAGCCGATCCCGTCCAGGCTCAGCGGCAGCAGGAAGGTGCCGATCGCCGAGCCGATCCGGCTGAGGCCGTTGAGCAGGCCGACGCCCGAGCTGCGCAGGTCGGTCGGGAACAGCTCCGGCGGGTAGACCTGGTCCAGGTTCACCGCCGCCGACATGGTGAAGGTGAAGACCAGGAACAGCGGGAACAGCAGCGCGGTCGGCGCGTCCGGCCAGATCGCCATCGGCGCCATGGACACGATCAGCACCACGAACGACCAGATGGTCAGCCCGCGCCGGCTCGACTTGGCGACCAGCCACAGGCCGCCGAGGCTGCCCGCGAGCAGGAACAGGTTCAGCAGGCCGTCGCTGGTCGTGTCCTCCTCGCCGACGCCCATCTTGAGCAGCACCAGCGGCAGGAAGGTGTAGATGGCGAAATACGGCACCACCTGGGCGTTGTAGAAGATCGCGCCGAAAGCCGTGTTGCGCCGGTACTTCGGGCCGAACAGCTCCCGATAGGACACTCGCCGCGCCGCGCGGTACGTGCGGACCAGCGACTCGAACGCGCCGTCGTCGCCGCCCAGCCGGCGCACCACGGCTCGCGCCTGCTCGACCCGTCCCTGCGTGAGCAGCCACCGGGGCGATTCCGGCACACCGATCCGCAGCAGCACCACCGCGATCGCGGGCAGGCTGCTCGACGCCAGCAGCCAGCGCCACGAGTCGCCGCCGAGGGAGACCACGTAGTTGCCGAGGAAAAACGCCGCCACGTAACCCACGGTCCACAGCACGGTCAACGAGGCCAGCAGCCCGCCGCGGTACTTGCGCGGCACGAACTCCGCCACCAGCGTCGGCCCCAGCGCGTAATCCGCGCCGATGCCGATACCGATGAGCAGTCTCAGCACGAACAGCTGCACCGGGTCGTGCACGAAGAACTCGGCGGCGGACGCGACGGCGATCAGCAGGAAGTCCACTGTGTACAGCCGCTGCCGTCCGACCTTGTCGGCCGCCCAGCCCACCACGATGCTGCCCAGGAAGATCCCGATCAGCGCGGACGCGCCGAGCAGCCCCTCCCACACCGTGCCGAAGCCGAGCTGGGCGGCGATCACCGGCAGGGCGATGCTGATGATGCCCAGCTCGTAGCCGTCGGAGTAGTTGGCGCAGAAGGTCAGCGCGGTGATGCGGACGTGGAAGCGATTGAGCGGGACGTCGTCGAACACTGGGGAGTCTGACGCTGCGGCCTCTCCTTCCTCTTTATTCGGGGAGGAAGAGGTCTTGCTCTGCGGCATAGTCTTCGAAGCCTTCCAGTCGTTGCCGGGCCAGGGCGCCGGCCGCGTCGGCCATCGCCTCGACCAGCGCCACGGTCAGCGAGACGACCGCGGCGTGGGAGTCGAACACGAACTCGGACGCGACGGCCGCGCTGAGCACGTCGTCGGCGTACGGGGTGAGCGCCGAGACGGGCCGGTCCGTGATCAAGAGGGTGCGCAGGCCCAGGGAACGGGCCTGCTCGAGGGCGGCGGCGCTCTCCCGCGGGTAGCGGGGGAGCGCGACCACGACCAGGGTCCGCGCGCCACACCGGTCGGCGTGGCGCAGGGAGTCGCCGAAGACGCTGCCGGAGTCGGTGAGCAACCGCACGTCCGGGTGGATTTTGGTGGCCAGGTAAGCGAAAGACGCGGCCTGCGCGGCCGAGACCCGGTAGCCGGCCACGACCAGCGGACGGGATTCCATCAGCCCCGCGGCGATGGTGCGCAGCCGCGTGTCGTCGGCCAGCTGCGCCCGCAGCGCGGTGAGGTTGCGCAGGTCGGCGTCGATGGCGTCCTGGAACTTGGTGCCGCCGGCCTCGGGCTGGGGCAGGGCCGCGGCGTCGCGCAGGTAGCGGCGGAAGCCGGCATACCCGTCGAACCCGAGCAGCGCGACGAACCGGGTCACCGACGGCTGGCTGACCTGCGCGTACTCGGCGAGCTCGGCGCTGGTGAGCGCCGCGGCGTCGGCCGCGTGGTCGGCCAGGTAGCTGGCGATGCGCCGCTGCGCCGGGGTCAGCCGGTGAGCGGTGAGCAGTTCGTGCAGCGACCGGGACACCCGGGCCTCCGTCCTTGCCATCGTGGCGAATGAATAGTTTCATGTCACAATAGGAATGAATGAAAACTTGTCAAGAGGGATGGCGATGACCGACACCAGCCGGATCGAGATCAGCGGGGCCGGGCTCCGGTGCGCCGACGTGGTCCGTGTGGCGCGGCGCAGCGCGTGGACGGAGCTGGCCCCGGACGCACTGGCCCGGGCGGGGCAGGGGTACGAGCTGGCCGTCGAGCTCGGCGCCAAGCGCGCGGTGTACGGCCGCACGACCGGCGTCGGCGCGAACCGGCACACCGTGGTCGACCCGGAGTCCGCCGACCACCACGGCCTGCGCCTGCTGCGCAGCCACGCGAGCGGCACCGGCGAGCCGCTGCCCGACGACGCGGTGCGCGCGGTGATGGCGATCCGCCTCAACCAGCTCGCCGCCGGCGGCAGCGGGGTGCACCCGCGGCTGCTGGAGGCGCTGGCGACGGCGTTGCGGGTCGGCGCGCTGCCGCTCGTGCACTCACGCGGCGCCATCGGCACCGGCGACCTGACCGCGCTCGCGGAGATCGCGCTGACGCTGGCGGGCGAACTGCCGTGGGCGGCGGGAAACCTCGACCCGCTGGCGATCAGCCCGGGCGACGCGCTCGCGTTCATCTCCAGCAATGCCGCCACTCTGGCCGAAGCCGTGCTCGCGTGGCACGACCTGACCCGTCTGCTGGCGGCGAGCCACGTGGTGACCGCGCTGACGTTCTGCGCGCTCGGCGGTTCGGCGGAGGCCTACTCGGAACGCGTGCACGCCGCCCGCCCGCATCCCGGCGCGGTGCGGTGCGCCGCCGAACTGCGCCGCCTGCTGACCGCCGCCGGCGACCTGCCCGACGGGCGGCGGCTGCAGGATCCGTTCGGGCTGCGGGCTTTCCCGCAGGTTCAGGGACCGGCGCTGGACGCCGCGGCCGCCGTCGAGCGGGTGCTGGGCATCGACCTCAACGCGGCCGCGGAAAACCCGCTGATCGACATCGAAACCGAGCAGGCGTATCACCACGGCCAGTTCTCCACGGCCTATGTCGCGCTCGCGTTCGACCACCTCCGCGCGGCGCTGCACCACGTCGCGGAGCTGTCCACCGCGCGCCTCGGCGACCTGGTCGAGCCGGACCTCAGCGGCCTGCCGCCGTTCCTGAGCGAGGGGCCGGCGGGCAGCTCGGGGATCATGATCCTCGAGTACGTCGCCCACGACGCGCTGGGCACGCTGCGCCACGCGGCCTCGCCGGTCACGCTCGGCACCGCCGTGATCTCCCGCGGCCTCGAGGACCACGCCAGCTTCTCGACGCACGCCGTGCGCAGCACCGTCGCCGCCACCGCCGCGTACCGGACGGTGCTCGCCTGCGAACTGCTCGCCGCGGTCCGGGCGCTGCGGATGGCGGGGACGGAACTGCCGGACACGCCGTTGCGCGAGGCCTTCCGGCTGGCCGTGGGCAGCCTGCCGTACATCGGGGAGGACCACCCTCTGAGCGCCGAAATCGGTCAGGCGGAACGGTTACTGGACCGGCTCGCGGTGCTGTGAGCCCGCCGGTCCAGCCCGGCTACGCCGGGTGGAGCGCCGGTGCTGCGGGTAGCGGATGACGCTTTCCCTGCACTGAGTGCGGTGAAAGCGTCATCCGCTGCACCGAGCCGGCCCGTTAGCCGGGCAGGTCGGCCGTGGTCAGCTCGGCCTTGGCCATGGTGTTGTCGAAGTAGGCGGGGAAGACCAGCCCGTGGCCGGCGGCGACCTCGTCGGCGGCCTCGATCCGCACCGACCAGCCCTGCTCGCGCAGCCAGGTGGCGGGGTCGCGGCGCGGGGCGGTGTTGAGCAGGCCGTCCATCTCGACGCCGACGCGCTCGTCGGCCTTCAGCTGCCGCATCATCCGGTTCATCGCCTCGAGGTCGCCGCCGGGGACCTGTTCGATGCCGATCCGGCTGCCCGGCGCGGACCGCGTGTTGATCACGTCGAACAGGTCTTCTTCGGCCTGCGGGGGCAGGTACGGCAGCAGGCCCTCGGCGAGCCAGACGGTCGGGCGTGACCGGTCGAAGCCGGCTTCTTCCAACGCGGCGGGCCAGTTGTCGCGCAGGTCCGCGGCGACCGGGTGACGGCGGCACTGCGGGCGGGCGCCCAGGTCGTCGAGCACCTGCTGCTTGAACTCCAGCACGCGCGGCTGGTCCACCTCGTAGACGTCCCGTCCGGTCAGGTCCAGGCGGTAGGCACGCGCATCCAGCCCGGCCGCGACGATGACGACCTGCGGCGCGTCGCGGCCGGCGATGAGGTCGTCGAAAAAGCGCGAGCGCAGGCCCATGTACGTGGCCATCGCGGCCCACATCTCGTCGTCGCCGGCGTCGTCCGGTCCGGTGGGCATCGGCCGCGGCGGGTTCGCCGCGCGCACGAACGCGGCCGCGAACGGGTCGTCGACCAGCCCGCCCTCGGAGCCGGTCGCGATCGCCCGCGCCGAAGCGACGGCCAGCGCGGTCAGCCCCACACCGCTGGTGATGCCCCATTGCTCGTGCGTTTCGGTCATCGGTGCCCCTCTCTCCGCCCGGATTTCGGCACCCAGCATGGCACTGTGCAATCGATCGGGTGCGCACGGTGAGCGAAATGCCCGACTTGATCTTTGTGGCCCATGTCACCATTCAGGGGAATCCGTAAGAACTCGGCAAGCGGTTCCGGCGCTTCGCGTGGCGTACAAAGGGACGCAGAGGTGATGCCCGTGTCCGTCGTACGGCGTGAACGGCAGTGGCGATGGGCGGTGGTGGCCGTGGTGGCGGTGCTGCTGGTCGCCGCGCCGCTGGTCGCCGGGGCCGTGGGGCCGTCCGGGCCCTCGGTGGACGCCGGGCGGCTGCGGGACCTGGTGCAACGGTCGGATTCGGTGATGTACGAAGGCGATGCGCAGAGCACCGGCTCGCTCGCGTTGCCGCAGCTGCCGAACCTCGCCGACGTTTCGGCGCTGTTCGCCGGGACCACGACGATGCGCGCCTGGTACGCGGGGCCGGACCGGTACCGCGTCGCCACGCTGACCACCGCGGGCGAGCGCGACGTCTACCGGCTGCCGCAGGGCGAGTACACCTGGGATTACGGCGCGAACATGCTGACCGAGCTGGCCGGTCAGCCCGCCGTCCGGCTGCCGCGCGCGAGTGATCTCCTGCCGCCCGAGCTGGCGCGCTGGATCCTGCGCTCGGCGCCGGGCGAGGCTGTCAGCACACTGCCCGCGCGCCGCGTCGCCGGGATCGACGCGTCCGGGCTGCGGCTGGTGCCCGCCGACCCGGACACCACGATCGGGCGAGTGGATCTCTGGGCCGACCCGGTGAGCGGCCTGCCCGTGCGCGTCGAGGTGACCGCGCGCGGTCAAGAGAATCCCGTGCTGGTCACGAGTTTCGACGACGTCGAGCAGCGACCGCAGGTGGTCGACACTCCGCACGCGGCGCCCGGCAGCGGCTTCACCGTGACCAACGCGCCGGACATCTCCAAGGCGCTCGGCTCGCTCGGACGGGTGCGGCTGCCCGGCACTCTCGCGGGAAAGCCGGTGCGCCAAGCGGAATTCGGCGGCGTCGAGGGCGCGGCGCTGTACGGCTCGGGGCTCTCGACCTTCGCTGTCGTCGGTGTGCCCCGCAACGTCGCGGACGCGGCGGCCGATGCCGCGTCGAAAGCGGGCGGTACCAAATCAGGAGACACGGTGCTGCTGTCGATCACGCCGCTTTCGCTGGCCATCGTCCGCCCGCCCGGCACGCGCCGGTCGTACCTGCTGGCGGGCCCGGTGTCGACGCCGGTGCTGACGTCCGCCGGCGACGATCTGGCCCGGCTGCGCCGGAGCGGCCGATGATCGTCACGCGCGCGTTGACCAAGCGCTACGGACGCACGCTGGCGGTCGACGCCGTCGACCTGGAGGTGCGCGAAGGCGACCGCTACGGCTTCCTCGGCCCGAACGGCTCCGGCAAGACCACGCTGGTCCGGATGCTGCTCGGACTCGTTTACGCCACCAGCGGCGAGATCGAGCTGCTCGGCCGCCCCGTGCCGAAGCGGGTCTCGGAGGTGCTGCCGGAGGTCGGCGCGCTCGTCGAGGGACCCGGCGCGTACGCGCATCTCTCCGGACGGCGCAACCTCGCTCTGCTGGACGCTTCGGGGCGCGGCGGGGGACGGCGGACGCGCCGCCGCCGGATCGAGGAGGCGCTGGAACGCGTCGGGCTGGCCGGGGTCGACCGGCGGCCGGTGAAGGCGTACTCGCTCGGCATGCGCCAGCGGCTCGGGCTGGCGGGCGCGCTGCTCAACCGGCCCCGGCTGCTGGTGCTCGACGAGCCCACCAACGGCCTCGACCCGCAGGGCATCCGGGAGATCCGCGAGCTGCTGGTCGAGCTGAACCACAACGGCACCACGGTGTTCCTGTCCAGCCACCTGCTGGCCGAGATCGAGCAGCTGTGCACCCGCGTCGGCGTGGTCGACCGCGGCCGGCTGGTGCTGGAGGACGATCTCGCGGCGTTGCGGGCGGAAACCGGGCGGGTGCTGCTCGGCACGCCGGACGCGGCGGCGGCCGTCGCGGTGCTGGACGGGCGCGTCGAGCACCGTGACGGCGACAAGTTGCTGGTGCGCCACGGAAATCCCGCGGAGCTGAACGCGCTGCTCGTCGCCGAGGGTGTGCCCGTCACCTCGCTGCAGGCCGAGCGGCGGACGTTGGAACAAGTGGTGCTGGACGTGACCGGTGACGGCTCCGACCGGTTCGGGGACCGCCGATGATCGGCGTCGAACTGCGCAAGCTGGTGCTGCGGCCGCGAGTCTGGGTGAGCGTGCTGCTGCTCTGCCTGCTGCCCGCGATCGTCGGCGTTTTCCTGGCCACGGCGGACTTCGCGCCGCCGCCGGGGCAGGGCGGCGCGTTCCTGTCCGCGGTGGTCAGCGACGGCTCGCTGTTCCCGGCGGCCGCGCTCGCCTTGGTGCTGCCGCTGTTCCTGCCGATCGCCGTCGCCGTGGTGGCGGGCGATTCGGTGGCGGGCGAGGCGGCCGGCGGGACGCTGCGGTACCTGCTGGTCCGGCCGTCGGGGCGGACGCGGCTGCTCGCGGCGAAACTGGTGGCGCTCGCGGTGTACGTGACCGGCGCGATCGTCATCGTGGTGCTGACTTCGCTAGTGGTCGGGGTGATCCTGTTCGGCACCGGCGGGCAGGCGGTGGGCCCGGGAGGGCAGACGGCCGCCGCGGTCTCGCTTTCGGGCTCGTCGCTCACTTCTTCGGGGCTCGGGCTGCGGCTGCTCGGCGCGGTCGCGTACGTGGTGCTGTCGATGCTCGGCTTCGCCGCGATCACGATGTTCCTGTCCACCCTGACGGATTCGGCGCTGGGCGCCGCGCTCGGCGGGCTGGCCGTGCTGATCACCAGCTCGGTGCTGGAGACGCTCGACGCGGCCGCGCCGGTGAAGCCGTACCTGCCGACGCACTACTGGCTCTCGTGGATCGACTTCTTCCGGGATCCCGTGCTGTGGCGCAACATCGACCACGGGCTGCTGCTGCAAGCGGGTTACATCGTGGTCTTCTTCGGTGCGGCGTGGGCGAATTTCGCGACCAAGGACGTCACGAGCTGAGGCATCGGTCCGGTGCTTTGAGCGGTGCCGTGCCGAGCACCTGCAGGACCAGCGCGGTGACGGCCGGGTCGGTGGGCAGGTCGCCGTGCGCGGCGGTGTCGGCGGGGCAGATCCCTTGCAGGGCAACGTTCACCGCGCCGTCGAGCCGGGCCGACTCGGGCGGGGTGACGGTCTCGTCGCGCTCCGTCCACACCGAAAGCCACGGCAGGCCGGACGGGAGCGGCGGCAGCCGGCTGAGCAGGGGACTGCCGGGGATCAGCTGCTGACACGCGGTCGGGCACGCGCCGGGGACCAGCCCGCCGCCCGCCGCGGCGAGGCCGGTGCCGTGCATCGGCGCGCCGAGCGTGACGACGCGGCGGGCCTGGTGCTCGCCGCCGTCCCGCGCCACCCAGAGCCGCGCCACCACCCCGCCGGCCGAATAGCCGATCACGTCGACGGACGGGGCGCCGTTCACGTACGCGCGCTCCACCGCGTCGGCGAGGACGCCGACCTGCTGCTCGAGGTCACCGGTCCCGTCGCCGACCAGGGTGAGCACCTGCGCGTCGCGGCCGGTCGCCCGGTGGATCCGGTCGGCGAGCTGCAGCAGCCCGCCGCGCCCGCCGCCGTAACCGGGCACCATCAGCACCGGGCCGGGCCGGTCCTGGGCGGGACTGCCGGACTCGGGCGCGGCGCTGGATCCGGCCGTGGTCAGCACCGCGGCGACCACCCCGGCAACGGCCACCAGCGCCACGCCGCCGAGCAGCAGACGGCGGCGGGGGCTCAGGGCGCGCCAGGGGTTCCGCATACCTCCATGGTGCCTGTGCTGCTGAGGTGATGCGCCCCAATGTGGCGTTGGGTGCGTTGGGCGCAACGAATGTGGCGTTCGGTGCGTTGAGCGCACCCAATGTGGCATTGGGGCGCTGCGCCGGGTCAGGCGCCGGCGGCCTCGCGCTGGATCTGCTCGAACTGCGCGCCCATCGCGGCGGACAGGGCCTGGGCGGCGGACAGCGGGCGGACCATCACCGTCAGCTCGTCGACCAGGCCGTTCTCGTCGAGGTGGAGGAAGTCGGCGCCCTCGACCCGGGTGTCGCCGATCCGGGCTTCGAAGACCAGCGCGTGGGCGCGGCCGTCTTCGCCGCTCAGCTCGCGCACGTAACGGAAGTCCTCGAACACCCGCAGCACCCCGCGCAGGATCGCGGCCGTGATCGCCTTGCCCGGGTACGGCCGGAACGCCACCGGGCTGGTGAACACGACGTTCTCCGCCAGCGCCGCGGCGATCGCGTCCGGATCGCGTGCCTCGACGGCTTCGCGGAAGCTCTTCATGCCCTACCTCGATCTTCTCGGCTCGGATGGCTGTCCCGGACAGCTTAGGTGCCGGCCGAGTCCTCTGTGGCCGCTGCCGAGCTTGTCACGGTGGCGCCGGGGTTGGCCGGAATGTCCTTGTCCACGGCGATTTCCGGCCGCTGGCGGGGATCTTGGCGCCGGTAGGCTGGCGACGTCAGCAAGATCGGCGAACAGGAGTGCGCATGAAGATCGGGATCGGCCTGCCGAACCAGGTGCGGGACATGGACCCCCGGGTCCTGCCCGGATGGGCGCGGCGGGCTGAGGAGGCGGGGTTCTCGACGTTGGGCACGGTGGGGCGCACGGCGTACCCCGGCGTGATGGACACTGTCGCGCTGGCCGCGGCCGCGGGCGCGACCGAGCGGATCGGGCTGCTCAGCAACGTGATGCTCGCGCCGGTGTGGCCGCCGGTGCTGCTGGCGAAGGAACTCGCCGGCATCGACGGCGTCTCCGGGCACCGCCTGACGCTCGGCCTCGGCATCGGCGCCCGCGAGGACGACTTCGTCGTGGACGGGCTGGGCCCGAAGGGCCTCGGCAAGCGGATCGACGCCGACCTCGAGACCTACCGGAGCGTCTGGGACGCGGAGCCCATCGGCGGCGGGGTCAACCCCGCGGTCCCGCCGGGCACGCGCCGGGTGCCGCTCCTGTTCGGCGGCGGGGCACCGGCTTCGTTCGCCCGGATGGCGCGGTGGGGCGAGGGGTACGTCGGCGGTTCCATGCCGCCGGAGATGGTGGCCGGTTCGTTCGACCAGGCCCGCGCGGCGTGGAAGGAAGCGGGCCGCGAGGGATCGCCCCGGCTGGTGGCGATCGCCTACTTCGCGCTCGCGGACCCAGAGCAGGGCCGCAGCAAGGTGCACGACTACTACAGCAACTTCGGCGATTTCGCCGACATGATCGCCAGCGGCATCCGAAGCACGGCCGACGACCTCCGCAAGGCGGTTTCGGACTTCGCGGACCTCGGCGCGGACGAACTGATCTTCAACCCGGCCACCGACAACCCGGCCGATATCGAAGCCCTCGCCGAAATCGTGCTGTAGCTCGTCGCGGCTTTGCGCCCGGCCCTGCTCTGGTTCAGGGGGCCGGGCGCAGGGCGTCTTGCAGGGCGGCCAAACCGACCGGCCCGACCGCGAGCGCGTCGTGGTGCCAGTCGCGGAGCGTGAAGCCCGGGCGGGACGACGCTTCCTCACGGGCCTGGAGCCACGCGCGTTCGCCGAGTTTGTACGCGATGGCCTGGCCCGGCCAGCCCAGGTAACGCACCACCTCGGCGTGGACCTGGTGCGGGGCGGCCAGTCCGCGTTCGCGCAGGATGTGGCAGGCGGTGTCGAAGTCCCAGCGGGAGCCGTCCGGTAGGGGCAGGTCCAGGTGGGCGCCGATGTCGATGACCACGCGGGCGGCGCGCATGGCCGAGCCCGACAGCATGCCCAGGCGGGTGCCGGGTTCGGCGTACCAGCCGAGTTCGTCCGCCAGGCGCTCCGCGTACAGCGCCCAGCCCTCGGCGTGACCGCTGACCGAGTAGACCCGCGCGAAGCGGCTGACCCGGTCGGCGGCCAGCTTCGCGGTGCCGACCTGCAGATGGTGGCCCGGCACGCCCTCGTGGAACACCGTGGTCAGCTCACGCCAGACGGTGAACCGCTCCCGCCCGCCCAACGGCCACCACGTGCGGCCCGGACGGCCGCCGTCCTCACTGGGGCCGGTGTAATACGGGGCGCCGGACGCCGAGCCCCGCGCGATCGTCACGTCCAGCGTCCGCAGGGGTTCCGGGATGTCGAAGTGCTCCGCCGCTGCTCCCAGGGCGTGCTCGTGGGCCGCGCGGAGCCAGTCCACATAGGACTCTTCGCCTGTGACGCTGTACGCGGCGTCCAGGATTTCCTGCGCCTGCGCGACACTCGCGCCCGGGCGCACCCGCGCGGCCTCCGTCGCCAGCTCGCTCTCGATCCGTGCCAGCTCGGCCCAGCCCCACTCGTAGGCCTCGGCCAGGTCGACGTCCGCGCCCAGGCTCAGCCGCGCGCCCGCCGCGTAACGCTCAGCGCCGACGCCGTCCACCTCGCTCGCGCGGGGCGCGTACTCGTCACGCAAGTAGGTGGCCAGACCGGCGTACCCGCGGTAGGCGGCGTCGGCTGCGGCGCGCAACTCGGTGGTCAAGGGGCCGTCGCCGTAACCGTCCAGGAGGGTCTCGTGCACTCCGGCGTAACGGTCGGCCTGCGCGGCTGCCTCCAGCGCCTGGCGCCGCGCGGCGGGCAGGCCCCGGTCGAGGCCCTCGCCCAGCGCCGAACGCCAGCCGGCCAGCATGGGCTCCACCCCGGCCAGCCGCAGGGCGATGACGTGCCAGTCTTCGTCGCCGGTGCGCGGCAGCATGTCGACGGAATCGCGCACCGAGGTCAGGATCCCGAAATGCGCCTTGACCGTGCGCAGCGGCTCGCCCAGATCGTGCCACGCGAGCTGCGCCTCGAGCCGTTCCCGCAGATGCGCGCCCGCGATCCGGTCCTGCTCCGACTCCGGTGTGAGCGCACCCAGCGCGGCGAGCGTGCGGCGGGCCAGCTCGGCCCTCGCTTCGACGCCTTCGGGGCCGTAATCGGTGAGCGCGGCCGGATCGGCAGCGATCCCGCGCATCGTCGCCATCACCGGGTCCAGTGCGGCTTCGGCGGTCACATGGTCGTCGGAGAGCTGGAAGATCGGCGTCACCGGGCCACGCTATACCCGGGTCTGGTGGGTCCGGCAAACGATTGGCGCTAGCTGGGTTCACGGCGACCGGACCGCGCTGACCGGTCGACGCTTGCCCGGGGCTGGGCTGCCCGGGCCATGCCTGCTGGACGACGTTGCCCGGTCAGCGCTTCCCGGGCCCGCCCCGATCCGGTCGGCGCGGATCGAGTCCACATCGGACAGCGCGGGCGGTCAGTGGGCGGTCAGTGGCCGGATCGGTCGCTGACGAGGCCGTCGGCCGGTTTGAGGCCGAGGACTTCCAGGAGCAGGGCGCAGTCCTCGGCGTCGGTGGATCTTGACGCGACTGTGCGGGCGCAGCGGTGACGTTGCTCCGGCGTGAGGCCGAACGGGTCCGGCAGCGGCACCGGCTCGGACGGCGGCCACTTCGACGCGTGCCGGGCCGGCTTCACCGTTCGCTCCGGGGCGTGTCCGGCGGGCGGGCGTCCAGGATGTCGGTGGCGCGCACCAGATCGGCGGGGGAGTCCGCGGCGGCTTCGTACGGCCGGACGGGCACCCAAGTGGTCCCCGTGTGCTCATCCCGAAGACTGCGGCCCGCGACCGTCCCGCCACGCTCCTGCCAACCCGGCGCCGGGACCTTCGCGGCACTGCCACGGGCGCTGGAGCCATAGCTGCCAGAGGCGGCACGGTAGCTGCGATGGATGCGGCAGCGATAACGGACCTGCCAGCCCGGCGGGTAACCGCCACCATGCCGGGTGGGCCAGGCCCGCTCCCCGGGAGCAACGGTGTCCGGCCGCCCCGCGGCCACCGCACTCGGCCGCCCCGAATCCGCTGCCTCAGTCATGGTCGGCTCTTCGGCTCGTCCGGCGACCTGGCCAGCGGGGAAGGGGCTGGGAAGGATCGGAAGGATCGCGTGGGCTGTTATCCGCCAAGAGCACCTGCTCGCTCCGCTCTGCTCGGGACGCGTTTCGGGTCGCCGAGGTCCGGGGCGGTGTTCCAGAGTAGGCGCCGTGACGGCCGCATGGCTCGGCCAGCCGGGTGGTTCACGAATGGATCAACGGTAAAGGTAGGAACTCTACTCACGGTAGGGCGGCAAAAACCCGGCCCGAACCTGTCCCGTATTGTCCGGAAAACCCCATCGCGCCCCAAGAATGACCAGGATCCAGCCTCGCGAAGGTAGTTACGGACGACCCAGGTGTGACTATATTCATCTGATGTCTATCCGCTGACCTGTCGGAGAGCCTGATGCGAATCGTCACCGTTGCCGCGCACCTGGTCACCGCTGTAGCCACCGTCGCGGCCGTCGGCGCCGTCCCGGGGAGAGCGCCCGATCTGCTTTACGCCGCGCCGTCCGGGCACGGCTCGTCCTGTAGCGCCACCGCTCCGTGCGATCTGGCCACCGCGCGCGACCACGTTCGCGGGCTGATCCCGCATGCGCAGGGCGACGTCGTGGTCCAGCTGAGTGGCGGGACCTACCGGCTGACCGCGCCGTTGCGGCTGGGCGTGCAGGACTCCGGCACTCCCGGCCACCAGGTCGTCTACCGCGCCGCGCCCGGGCAGAAACCGGTGCTCAGCGGTGCGATCCAGGTGACCGGCTTCCAGAAGACCGACGCAGCCAAGAACATCTACCGCGCGACGGTGCCGAAGGGGACCGCGAGCCGGAACCTGTTCGTCGACGGCGTTCGCGCGCAGCGGGCCCGCTCGGCGCAGGACCCCGGCGGGTTCTCGGCGACGGCCACCGGGTTCGCGACCGCCGACCCGGCCTACACCTCGTGGACCAACGCGAGCCAGGTCGAGGTCGTCGCGAACAACGCGTGGAAACAGCTGCGCTGCCCGCTGGCCTCGATCACCCCAGGCGCGTCCGGCGGCTCCGCGCTGACCGTCGACCCCGGCTGCTGGAACAACAACCACAGCGCGGTCCCGAACCCGGGCTTCCCGTTCAACGGCGCGGGCCTGCCCACGCTCGACCGCGTCACCTGGCTCGAAAACGCCTACCAGCTGCTCGGCACCCCCGGGCAGTTCTACCTCGACAGCGCCGCCGGCTACCTCTACTACGTGCCGCGCCCCGGCGAAGACCTGGCGAAGGCCGACGTCGAGCTGCCCGTCGCGTCCGAGCTGCTCGACCTGTCCGGCACGCCCGGGCACCTCGCGCCGCTGAACGACTCGGACTGGCGCGCCACCTACACCGGCACCTGGAGCTACTCCTCGGGACGGCCGACCGGCGACCTGGGCGGCGACGTCCACTACACGCAGCAGAACGGCGACGCCGTCTCGTACGCCTTCACCGGCACCGGGCTCCAGATCCTCACCGAGACCAACTCCGACGAGGGCGACCTGGACGTCTACGTCGACGGCGCCAAGGTCTCCACGGCTTCGGCCAAGAGCGCCGAGCGGCTCGCGCAGCAGGCCATCGTCTCGGTCACCGGGCTGCCGCAAGGGAAACACACCGTGCGCGTGGTCAAAACGAGCGGTGACTACCTGCTCATCGACGGCTTCACCGTGATCCCCGACGTGATCGCGCCCGTACACGACATCTCCTTCAGTGGCTTGACTTTCGCCGGCACCGCCTGGAACACGCCGACCACCGCCGGTTACGTCGACAACCAGGCCGGCGTGCTGTGGGACCCGGCAACGCACGCGCCGATCCGCATCCCGGCCGCCGTGCGGGTGCACCGGGGCGCGCGGATCGCGTTCACCGGCGTCACCGTCCAGCACACCGGGACCGCGGGCATCGACTTCGCCGACCAGACGCAGGACTCCACACTGTCGGGCAGCTCCATCACCGACACCTCGGGCGGCGGGGTCGCCGTCGGCGAGGTCGACGACTACTACCAGACCCAGCCCGCGCTGATGACCAGCGGCAACACCGTGTCCGGCAACGTCATCCAGCACCCCGGGCAGGAGTACCAGGACGCGGTCGGCGTCTGGGTGGGCACCAGCCGCGGGACCACGCTGGCGCACAACGACATCGGCTACACGCCGTACTCCGGCGTCTCGATCGGCTGGGGCTGGGGCTGGGCGTCGAGCTGCGCGCTGCAGGCGAAACAGGGCCTGCCCGACCCGTGCAAACATGGCACCACCTACACCGGCGGCAACCACGTGACCGCCAACCACGTGCACAGCGTGATGGGCGTGCTGAACGACGGCGGCCCGGTCTACACCCTCGGCGGCCAGTCGTCCGGCTCGGACTTCACCGGCAACGTGCTGGGCGAGTGCGTCAACGGCTGCAACGAGATCTACCACGACGAGGGCAGCTCGCTCTGGGACACGCACGGCAACGTGGTGCGGATGAGCAACGGCTCCCCGTGGCTGCACCTGTGGACGCCGACCATCCACGACGACCACATCTACGGCAACTACTCCGACACCGCCCAGTACCAGAACAACGGCACCAATATCACCCTCGAACAGTCCACAGTGGTCCCGGACGGGCGCTGGCCCGCGGCGGCGCAGGCGATCATCGACGCCGCCGGCCCCGGCACCCCGCCCGGCCCGGTGATCGACGACGACGACCTCCGGATCGCCTACCTCGGCACCTGGTCCTCCAGCGGCTCGCGCAACGACGGGGACCTCGAAAACGGCGTGCACTACAGCCAGCAGAACGGCGATTCCGCGGCCATCACGTTCACCGGCACCGGGATCAGCTTCCTCACCGAGACCAATTCCGACGAGGGCGATATCGCCGTCACCCTCGACGGGGTTTCGAAAGGAACGGTCAGCGCGAACACTGCCCAGCGGCAAGCTCAGGTCCCCGTTTATTCGGTGACCGGGCTCGCTGCCGGACAGCACACGCTGACCGTTTCGAAAGCGAGCGGAACCTATTTCCTGGTGGACGGGTTCCGTATTTCCTGAGCCTGCCGTCAAGGCCTCCTTGCCTGCGTCGGACGCGGGTAAGGAGGCCTTGACGGACTTCAGCAGCTCAGCGGGTCAGCAGCCGCAGGTCGATCGCGTCGGCCATGGCCTGCATGCCGGCCTCGTTCGGGTGCAGGTGGTCACCCGAGTTGAAGGCCGGCCGCAGCGCCGCCGGATCGGAGGGGTCTTGCATCGCCTGGTCGAAGTCCACGACGCCGTCGAACGCCCCGCTGGTGCGGATCCAGGCGTTCGCCGCCTGGCGGATCGCCTCGGCGGGCGGGCTGTAGTAGTCCGCGCCCTTGTCCGGCAGCATGGTGCCGCCGATGATCCGCACGCCGGCGCGGTGCGCCTGGTCGATCAGCGCGCGGTAGCCGTTGATCAGGTCCTGCGCGGTGAGCGGCGCGCCGTCCGGGCCGGCGTTGTTGCCGATGTCGTTGATGCCCTCCATCAGGATCACCGTGCGGACGCCGGGCTGGGCCAGCGCGTCGTGGCCGAACCGCTTCAGCGCGCTGACGCCCTGCCAGATGTTCGGCACGTCGGTGAGCACCCGGTTGCCGCCGAGCCCGGCGTCGACCACGGCGGTCGGGCGCGGGCCGGCGAGCCGGCGGGCCAGGTCGTCGGGCCAGCGGTGGTACACGCTCGCGGGCGTGTTGTAGCCGTCGGTGATGGAGTCGCCGAACGCGACGACGGTCCCGGTGGCGGCGGGGGAGAGCACGTCGAGCCCGGCCAGGTAGTACCAGGAAGTCGTTGCGGTGACGTAGTTCCCGTCCTCGTCCTCGGCCGCGTGGTTGCCGGGCTTGGACAGGTAGGAGACGTCGAACGCGTCCGAGTGCCAGGTCGCCGAGCTGGTGGCCTGCGGCAGGTAGAGACTCACCAGCACGTTCTGCTCGGCGCGCACGGGCATCGGGATCGGATCGCTGACCACCTCCTGGCCGGCCGGGATGGTCAGCGTCCGCGCGTGCGAGAACGTGACCGCCCGCTGCGACCCCGCGACCGCCGTCGCCCGGTCCGCCTGCAGGCCCACGCTCACCGCGCCGACGGCCAGGGGGGTGGTGCCGCGCAGATTCGACAGGTGCAGGCGTAGGCCCGCGCCGCCGACGCTCGGGTGGGCCACCATCCGCAGTGTCTGATCGGTGAAGTTCGGCCCGCCGATGGTCATGCTCGGGGACCAGGAAGAAATCCACGGTCCATTCGGATGAGCCGCCGCGGTGGCATTATTCGTGCTGCCCATTATTCCCAGAATTACCGCCATCGCGCACAGCAATGTCTTCTTTGTCATCACTGGTAATCGCCTTTTCTTTCGGGGAAATACAGTATTACCTTTTTCCGGCCCGAGAGGAAAGACTTGTTTCCGGTCCGCGTCAGCGATGGGGGTAATGGGCGGCGAGGGCGGCCCAGACCTCGAGCACGTCGAGCGCCTGCCGTGGGCTCGCGGCGGCGAAGCGGACGGTGCGCCCGTCGAGCCGCTCGGTGCCGGGGACGCGGGCAGCCAGGTCCGCCGCGCCGTTGGGCCGCAATTCGGCCTCGACGAGAAGTTCGTCCGGAATGGACAGCGGCCGGACGGCGCCGGACAGGGCGTTCCGGACCGCCCGCGCGGCCCCGTCGGTGATGGCCTCGCGGGCGACCGCGGGGTGACGGCTGCGCGCGGCGGTGCGGCCGAGTGCGGTTTTCACCGGGACGGTCACCACGCCGGGGAAGACGCGCTCCGCGTGCGCGCAGACCACGTCGTCGCCGGTGACGAGACCGACCGGCACGCCGTGCTCCGCGGCGATCAGCGCGTTCAGATCCGCTTCGCCGATGGACACCCCGCCGAGCCGGACGTCGGCGAATCCACTGCCGCTGAAGGTGTGCGCGAGCACGCCGGCCGGATCGGCGGCCCCGGCGTGGTAGCCCACCAGCAGCACGACACCACGGCCGGACGGCAGCTCCTGCATCATGCCGAGCGGCGTGGGCTCGCCGATCACGTACTCGGCGCGCCGGTCGAGCCGCTCGCCGAGCAGGTTGTCCGCCGGGCCGTGGCTGTCGTTGACCACCACGGACGTCGCGCCGCCGTCGAACGCCCCGGCCACCGCGGCGTTGGCCTCGGCGGTCATCAGCTCCCGCGCCGCCGGGTAGTCCCGGCCGCCGGGCCCGATCTGCTGGCGCGTGGCGATGCCCGCGACGCCTTCCAGGTCCACCGAAATCAGCACGTCCACAGTGGCCACCCCAGTCGTTTGTCCTGACCGGAGGCTACCCGCGGATCGTGGTCAGCCGCGGCCCCACTTCTGGTTGCCGTTGCCCGAGCAGGTCCAGATCTCCAGCGGCGTGTTGTCGGCCGTGCCGGCGTTCTTGGCGTCCAGGCAGGTGCCGGACGCGACGTTGACGACCGTCCCGTCGCTGTGCACCCGCCACTGCTGGGTGTTGCTGGTCCCGCAGGTCCGGATCTCCACGCCGGTGCCGTCCGCGGTCGCGCCGCCGATCAGGCCGAGGCACTTGGTGTCGTAGACGGTCAGCTGGTTGGAGTGGTTGGACGTCCAGGTCTGGTTGTCCGAGCCGTAGCAGTCCCACAGCGCGGGCTGGGCGCCGTCGTCCCGGCTGGCCGCGGGCACGTCCACGCACCGGCCCGAATCCTGTCCCTTGAGTGGGCCCGCGGCATCTCGGCGGGCCCACTTCTGGTTCGCGCCGCCCGTGCAGGTCCACAGCTCCAGCGGGGTGCCGTTCGCGTAGGACTGGCCGGTCGCGTCCAGGCAGGTGCCGGAGGCGGCGTTGACCACCGAGCCGTCCGGTTTGACCGTCCACTGCTGGCTGCCGCTGCCGGAGCAGTCCTCGATCACGGCCTGGGTGCCGTTGACGGTGGCGCCGCCGGCAGTGTCGAGGCATTTGGTGCCGTAGACCATCAGCTGCTTGGCCGGGGTGGACGTCCAGATCTGGTTGCCGCCGCCGTTGCAGTCCCACAGGTCGACGACGGTGCCGTTGGCCTGGCTCAGCGCCGGGACGTCCGCGCACAGGCCGGAGTTCTGGTCCTTGAGGAAGCCGCTGACCGAGCCCGCGGCGTTCGGCGTCACCGACAGGTTGTCGAACTGGTCGGTCTGGTAGCCGACCACGCCGAGGCCGACCTGGCCGGTGGGATAGGAGTTGTCGTGGACGGTGCCGAGCGTGGCGCCGTCGAGCTTGGCGGTGATCTCGTCACCGGAGAAGCCGAGCGACAGGTTGTGCCAGCTGTTCAGCCCCGGCGCCGCGTGAGTGCCCGAGAGCAGCGTGGTGAGGTTTCCGGAGCTGGTGTTCTTGGTGATGGACCACGCCCCGTTGTCGCCGATCCGCAGCTCGTACGCCGCCTGATGGCTCTGCGGCCGGGTCTGGGTGTTGGCCCGCCCGAGCAGTTCCGCGGTGCCGGCCTGCTGGAGGTCGACGTCCGCGCTCACCGTGTAGTCGGCCCAGCTCGGATCCCCGGCCAGGGTGAAGGCGTCCGAATCATCCTGCCATTCGATCGGCTTGACCGGCGTGACCTGCTGCACGCACTGGCCGGACCGCCCGGCCGCGCAGGGCCGCACCTCGTACGAGCCCTGCATGTCGGACAGGTACTTCGCTTCGGTGTTCGTGGCGTCGTTGTCGAAATTGTCGCTGTACGGCAGGGCGAGCGCGTGGTCGGCGGGCGCGGTCGCGGCGCCCTTGCCCTGGCCCGTCGTCGTGGTGACGGTGTAGGCGTAACCCGGCTGCATGGTCAGCGAGTACGAGCCGTTGCTCGGCATGAGGTCCTGGGTGTGGATGAAGTCCGTCGACGCGCTGGGGTGGTTCACGTTCGTGGCCCACACGTGCACCGGGCCGGTGGACAGGCCGCCCTTGACGGTGAAGTTCGCGGTCTGCGCCGCCGTGGCCGTGGTGGTCTCCAGCACGGTCGAGTAGTCCGTGCCGTTGGGAGACTTCAGCGTCACGTAGCTGCCGTTGGACTCGGCGCCGCCGAGGTGGCCGGACGCGGAGTCGATGAACTTCCAGCCCGGCTGGGCGAACTGGGTCACCTGCGCGGTGGCCCAGGTGTTCTCGCCGACGCTGTAGTGCCCGGACCACGGGGAGTTCGCCGTGGACAGACCCACTGTCGCGTAAGGAAGATTGGGGTAGATCGCGGCGAGCAGCGGCCAGTTCAGGTACGCGGTCATGTCGGCGTCGACGTAGCCGCGGGTGATCGAGCGGATCAGCGCCGGTGCGCCCGCGTTCATGTCGATCGAGCCGTTTTCACTGGCCCACAAGGGTTTTCCGTTGTTCTTCGCGGCATCGGTGCTGGAGCAGCTGTTCGCGCTGCCGCCGTCGCCGCCCTCGCAGGGATAGTGTGCGCCGATGATGGACACCGCGTTGTTGAACGCCTGGTTGGACGCCATGTCGTCGGCGACGCCCCAGCCGCTGTCGTCGCCGACGATCTGCACGCTCGAGTACCCGGCGTTGTTCAGGGCCGAGCGCAGCTGGATGTACCAGTTCACGTCGTGCCCGCGCTCGTTCCAGCCGCCGAGGTAGTCGATGGTCAGCCCGTTCTGCTTGGCGCAGCCCAGCCAGGTGATCAGGTAGTCGATGGTGTCGCTCGACCAGAACCCGCCGTTGATCCAGCCCGGCGCCGCCCAGGCGAGCGCGGAGAGCTTGATGCCCGGGTTGCGCGCCTTCGCCTGCTTCATCAGCCAGAACTCGTAGCCGGCGGTGCAGTTGACCTGGCCCTTGACGTGCTCGACCGACGGCTCGGAGCCGTCCGTGGAGTTGGCGTCGCCGCCGATCTCCGCCTTGAGGATCTGCAGGTTCGCGCCGTAGTCAGGCTTGAACAGGTAGTCGAGGATCTGCGCCTGCTGGGCGGCCGGATACTCGGTCAGCAGCCGGGAATTCCCGCCACCGCCGCTGATCGCGCCGATGCCGTCGAACGTCCGCCCGCCCTGGCCGCCGTCCACGGTCACGGACGTTTCGGTGGCGGCGGCCTTCGCCGGATCGGCCTGTACGGGGGCCGCGGTCGAGGAGAGGGCGCCGGCGAGCAGCGCCATGATCCACAACGGGGCAAGTCTGCGTGAACGGGACACCGGTGGCCCACCTCCACTTGAGGGATGGTGAACAGTGTGCAGTTGTGTGTGTTTGACGGTCAAGAACCCCCACAGGTCAAACATAGACAAACATCCCCCGGCTGGGCGGTTGATGTGGGTTCGCGGCCCGACTGAGAGGCCGTCGGTGCTGGTACAGACCAGTCGGAACCGTCACGCCCCGGCCGCCGGGATCGGAAACCGCCGGTGCCGATTTACTTACCGTCGCCGTGTTATGGGTGCTTGACACGAATACCGGGCCGAGATCACACTGAGCGCCATCGTCCCGGAACGGCCGGCGACCTTTTCTTCCTGACCCTGCGGTGCGGCTCCAGGCGTGCTCGCGGTCATTTCTTGGGCATTCGGAGAGGGGCTATTGTGAACGCGCGAAAAATCGGCAGAAAAACGGCGGTCGCGGTTATCTGCGGAGTCGCGGTGTCGGCTGCATTGGGCGTGTCGGCCGGGTCGGCCTCGGCAGCCCCGCAAGTGACTGGAGCGCACAGCTCGGTCGCCGCGAAGCCGCAGTTCCGGCAGCTGATCGGCCATGTCATCGCCAGCGGGTATTTCGAGGCCAGCGCGCCGGTCGCGGGCAACTACGCGATCGAGTACGACGTGACCAAGGGCATCGTCTACTACGACACGCTGATCGACGGAGTGGGGCTCGGCTCCGCGGGTGGCCCGGCCGGCACCACCAATCACACCGCGGCCACGCCGTTGACCGCCGGCGGTCATCTGGTGAATGTCGCCGGGGGTGAGGGAACCGGCGAAGCCGACCTCTATCTGGTGCAGATATCCTGACCGGAAAAAGCGGGAATCGCGGGTATTCCCGGGCTTTTATTCGACGATTCTGATAGCGCTGAATCCTGCGCGCGTGCGTTTCCGGCTGGGTGAGCCAACGAGGGAGAGGTCGGCGTGACTGTTCGTTCGGGTCGTGTTGGTGCACGAAAGTACCTGTCCGTACTCGGCGCGATCTTGCTGTGCGCCGCCTTCTCCGTCGGGGGAGCAGGACCGGCCGCCGTCGCGGCTCCGGCCGATTCGACGCTGCCGTGTGACATCTACGCGTCGGCGGGCACGCCGTGCGTGGCGGCGCACAGCACGACGAGGGCCGTGTTCGCCGCCTACAACGGGCCGCTTTATCAGGTCACGCGGGCCTCGGACGGGGCGGCGCAGGACATCGGGCTCCTGTCGGCCGGCGGGTACGCCGACGCGGCGGCCCAGGATGCGTTCTGCGCCGGCACCACCTGTCAGATCACCAAGATCTACGACCAGACCGCCAACCACAGCGACCTCACCCCGGCGCCGGGCGGCACGGCGAACAACGCGGCGGACCGCGGCGCCGACGCGAGCGAGCTGGCGGTGACGGCGGGCGGTAACAAGGTCTACGGCGTCTGGACCTCACCCGGCGTCGGCTACCGGTACAACGGCGTCGCGAAGGGCGTCGCGACCAACGGCGCGCCCGAAGGCGCGTACATGGTGGCCAGCGGCACCCATGTCGGCAGCAACTGCTGCTTCGACTACGGCAACGCCGAGAGCAGCCCCGCCGACAACGGCAACGGGCACATGGACGCGGTCAGCATCGCGACCACCTGTTACTTCCAGCCGTGCAGCGGCGCCGGCCCGTGGGTCGAGGCCGACATGGAGAACGGCATGTTTCAAGGCGCCGACGGCTCCAATACCGCGAACACCGGCAACAGCAGCCCGTACGTCACCGCCATGCTCCGGAACGACGGCCAGACCACCTATTCCCTCCAGGGCGGCGATTCCCAGTCCGGCGGCCTGTCGACCTGGTGGAACGGCGCGTTGCCGAACCGCGGCGGCTACCGGCCGATGCAGCAGGAGGGCGGCATCATCCTGGGCATCGGCGGGGACAACAGCAACTGGAACATGGGCACCTTCTTCGAGGGCGTGATGGTCGCCGGCTTCCCGGGCGACGCCACGGAGAACGCGGTGGCGGCGAACGTCGCCTCGGTCGGCTACTCCGGTCAGACGAACGTCCCCAACGGCCCGCAGGGGACCATCTCCGGCCCGGGCGGGCAGTGCGTCGACGCGGCCGGTGACGACACCGGCGTCAACGGGACCGCCGTCCAGCTGTGGAACTGCCAGAGCTACGCGGAGGACCAGTACTGGACGCACCAGCCGAACGGCTCGCTGAGCACCATCGGCCGCTGCCTCGACATCACCGGCAACAGCACGGCTTCCGGCGCGCTCGTCGAGCTGTGGGACTGCACCGGCGGCGGCAACCAGGAGTGGCAGCCGCAGCCGGACGGCTCGCTGCTCAACCCGCGGTCCGGTCTCTGCCTGGACGATCCGGGCGGCAACACGGCCAACGGCACGCAGCTCGAGATCTGGACCTGCACCGGTGGCGCCAACCAGCAGTTCACCCTGCACAGCGGTTCCTGACGCCGGAGGGAAAAGCGCATGGACAAGATGCCTCGCCGCCGTTTCGTGGCCTTGGCCGCGGGAGCCACGGCCGGAGCAGTGGTTTCGCCCCTCGGCCTGGCCGCGGCCGCGCCGGGCGGACCGGCCCCGGCGGACACCGGCGGGTTCGTCTACCCGGTGCCCGGGCAGACGACCGGCCCTGGCGTCCTACCGGCGAAACCCGCCAGCGTGGAATACCTGGGGCGACAGGACTACGGCACCGAGGTGGCCCGGGATCTCGGCTTCTCCGGCGTCCTGAATGGACAGTCTGTGTGGACGTTCGGCGACACCCTGCTCCCGGACGGCAACGGCGGTTACGCGCTGGTGGCCTCCGACAGCGTCGGGCTCGGCGACTCGGCGAACCCGCTGCGGGTGTACGACCGGGCCGACTCGTCCGGGCCGACCGAGTGGATCCCGCTCAACGACGCGGAAAACGCCAACGGCGGCCTGGGCCGCTACGGCATGGGCGGCACGAACGTGATCGAGTACGCGCCCGGCCAGGGGCTGGTCTGGTACCTGAAGAACGACCGCGGTTCGAACGGGCAGGGCATCGTCGGCGCAGGCGTGGCGACGGTCGGCATCGGCCCGTACGGCCCGATCGCAACCCGCACGAGTGACACGATGTGGGGCCCGACCGAACCGTGGTGGGGCGACAACGGGGTCACCTACAACCCGCTCGACGGCAAGGTCTACGTCTACGGCCACGGGCCTGCGCCGTTCTCCAACAACGTGTACTTGGCCCGCGCCACCGCGGCGAACGCGACCGACGTGTCCGCCTACGAATACTGGGACCAGTCCGCGAAGGTGTGGACACCGCGGCGGTTCAGTCTCAGCGGCGCGTTCGGCACCGTGGTGCTGTCGGACGCGTTGGCCATCTTCCCGAACGGCGAAATCGGCCAGTCCAACGCGTTCTGGAGCAATCACTACAACACCTGGATGTACGTGGCCGGCGCGAATGTGGGCTACAGCGACATCATGGTGTCGACCGCGCCCAACCTCGAAGGCCCGTGGACCACCCCGGTCACGATCGCGTCCACCTGCCCGGGCGGCAGCTGCGGACTCCGTTACGCCATCGCGCCGCACCCGGAGTACGACCCCTCCGGCGCCACGATCCTGGTCACCTGGACCGATTCCAACGTGATCTACACCGCCCGCGTCCACTGGCAGTGAGCGCTCAGGAATTCACGTACGCCAGCACAGCCAGCACCCGCCGGTGGCCGCTGTCGCCGGCGGGCAGGCCGAGTTTGCGGAAGATGTTCCCGATGTGCTTGGTCACCGCGCGCTCGGTCACGACCAGGCGCCGGGCGATGGCGAGGTTTTCGTGCCCCTCCGCCATCAGCTGCAGCACTTCGTGTTCGCGCGCGGTCAGCGAGTCCAGCGGGTCGTGGCGGTTCATCAGCTGGGTGACGACCTCCGGGTCGAGCGCCGTGCCGCCCGCGGCCACGCGCTCCAGTGCGTCCAGGAATTCCTCGACGCGGCCGATCCGGTCCTTGAGCAGGTAGCCGGTCCCGTTGGCGCCGGTCGCCAGCAGCTCGGTGGCGTACGCCTGCTCGACGTACTGCGAGAGCACCAGGACCGGCAACCCGGGCAGCTGCTTGCGGGCCTCGACGGCGGCGCGCAGGCCCTCGTCGCGGAAGGACGGGGGCATCCGGACGTCCAGCACGGCGATGTCGGGCCGGTGCTTCAGCAGCGCGGGCACGATCTCCGGCCCGCTGCCGGCCACCCCGGCGACCTCGTGCCCGGCGCTCTTGACCAGGAGCACGATTCCCTCGCGCAGCAACGTGTTGTCCTCGGCGATCACTATCCGCATGGCAGCCGCACCTCGATCGTGGTTCCCCCGTCGGCCGGGCTGGTGATGTGCGCGCTGCCGTCCAGCGCGGCGACGCGGCGCCGGATGCCGACCAGGCCCGAGCCCGAATCCGGGTCCGCGCCGCCCTGCCCGTCGTCGCGCACGACGATGCGCAGCTGCGCCCCGTCACCGTCCACAGTCACCTCGGCGTGCCCGGCGGTGCTGTGCTTGGTCACGTTCGTCAGCGACTCGGCGACGACGAAGTACGCCGCGGCCTCCACCGGCGCCGGCGGGCGCGGCAGATCGTCCGGAATGGACACCGACACCGGGATCCGCTGCCCGCCCGCGAGCGCGTGCACGGCGCCGCCCAGCCCCCGGTCGGCGAGGATCGGCGGGTAGATGCCACGGATGACGCCTCGCAGGTGCCCGAGCGAGTCCTCGATCCCGCTGCGCGCGTCCTGCAGCAACGACAACGCGGCCGTCGGCTCGGCCCGCAGCGCGCGCTCGGCGAGGCCCAGCCGCACGGCGACCGACACCAATTGGGCCTGGACGCCGTCGTGCAGATCGCGTTCGATGCGGCGCAGCTCCGCGCCGTGCGATTCCAGCGCCTCGGTGCGGGTTTCGGTCAGCCGCTCGACCTGCTGCTCCAGCCGGGCCCGCTCGGTCGGGCGCAGCAGCGTCCCGGCGAACCGGACCTGGCCGCGGGCGGCGAGCGGGATGAGCCACCAGAGCAGGGCCACGTACCCCGCGGTCTGCACGAACGGCCAGGTCAGCGCCTCCGGCCAGGTCCGCACCTCGATGACCGCGGTGACCGTGCCCGGCGGCAGCAGCTGCCACCACAGCGGCATGGTGAAGCTGTACGGGATCGAGGGCCAGAGCGCGACCGCGGTCACCCCGACGAACAGGCCGGCGATGCTGTGCCCGAACAGCCAGGCCAGATCGCGCCAGGCGGCCGGATCGGTCAACGCGGTCCGGACCCGCCGCCAGTGGCCGCCGTCGAGCTGCCGGTACGGCCGGGGCACGTCGTGGCCCAGCAGCGGCCGGACCCGCTTGCGCTCGGCCTCGGCCAGCCATCGCACCGGGGCCAGCGCGCCGGGGTAGACCACAATGGCCAGCAGGAGCAGCGGGGTGAAGGCGAGGCCGAGGATCGCGGGCACGGCGGTCCCCAGGCCGCCGAAGAGCACCCTCGTCGCGTCTGCGCTGCGCTTGATCGCAGTTCTCATCTCGCTCCCCGGGTGCCCGCTTGACGTGCGGTGACGGGGGCGGACTCTACCGGGCACCCCGGCGGGGGTGTAGCTGGCTACACCACCGTTCGGGGTGCAGGAGCCGCTGTGCGCCAACCCTTCCCCTCTTAGCGTCGGAATCACCGGCTGACGGGGAAGGAAAACGAAGATGAGCAGGACACTGGGGGACTCCCTCACCATCGCGGTGCGGATGGAATCCGTGCGCAAGACCTACGGCAGCGGCGACACCGCCGTGCACGCGCTGAACGGGGTGTCGATTGCCTTGCGGCGCGGGAGTTTCACCGCCGTGATGGGCCCGTCCGGCTCGGGCAAGAGCACCTTCCTGCACTGCGCGGCCGGCCTCGACCGGCCGACCGCGGGCCGGGTCCTGCTCGGGGACACCGAGCTGACCGGCCGCCGCGAGGCCGAGCTGACCGAGCTGCGCCGGCAGCGGATCGGGTTCGTGTTCCAGGCCTACAACCTGCTGGACGCGCTCACCGTCGAGCAGAACATCCTGTTGCCGCTGCGGCTGGCGAACCGGCCGTTCGAGCCGGAGTTCCTGGCCGAGGTGGTGCGCTCGGTCGGGCTCGACGTGCCGCTGGACCGGCGGCCCGGCAAGCTCTCGGGCGGCCAGCAGCAGCGTGTCGCGATCGCCCGCGCGCTGATCACCCGGCCGGACGTGATGCTCCTGGACGAGCCGACCGGCGCGCTCGACACCCGCACGGCCCGGCAGGTGCTGCTGGCGCTGCGCCACGCCGTGGACCGGTGGGGGCAGACCGCGCTGATGGTCACGCACGACCCGGTGGCGGCCTCGTTCGCCGACAAGGTCGTGTTCCTCGCGGACGGGCAGCTCGTGGGCGAGCTGGAGCGGTGTTCGCCCGAGCAGATCGCCGAGCGCATGACGCACCTCGGGGAGTGGTGACGGACGTGTTCGCTCTGTTCCCCTTGTCCTGGCAGATGATCCGCGCGCACCGCGCGGGCTTCGCGGCGGCGTTCGTCGCGGTGTTCTTCGGCTCGGCCCTGATCACGGTGTGCGGGGTGCTGATCGATTCGGGCCAGCGCGCCGGCATCGCGCCCGAGCGTTACGCCGCGGTCCCGGTGGTAGTCACCGCGCCGCAGTCGGTGACCGACAAAGACGGGATGGCGCAACGGTTTTCCGAGCGGGTCCCGCTCCCGGCGTCGGACGCCGAAGTGATCGGGAAGGTGCCCGGGGTCCGCTCGGCGATCGGGGACGTCAGCGTGCGGGCCGGGTTGCGCACGGCGAGCGGCACCACGCCGTTGAGCGTGCACGGCTGGTCCGCCACCGGGTTCGGGCCGATTGCCTTGGCCGACGGGCGCGCTCCCGCCGCTGCGGACGAAGTGGTGCTCGACGCCGCGGCCTCGGTGCGCACCGGCGACACCGTCGACATCGAGGTCGGCTCGGTCGCCACCCGGTTCCGGGTCGTCGGCACCACCGCCGCGGGTTCGGGAACGGCGTTCCTCACCGACGAACGGGCGCGGCGGCTCGCCGGCCGCCCGGACCAGGTGGACGCCGTCGGCGTGCTCGCCCAGCCGGGCGTCGACGCGGACGAGCTCGCCACGCGGATCCAGGCGGCCGTGCCCGGGGTGGTCGCCGCCGTCGGGAACGACCGCGCGGACGCCGAATTCCTGGACGTGGGCGCGGCGCGCTCGTTCCTGGTCCTGATCGCCGCCTCGTTCGGCGGCACCATGCTGATGATCGTGCTGCTGGTGGTGGCCGGCACGCTCGGGCTGGCCGTGCAGCAGCGGCGCCGCCAGTTCGCCCTGCTGCGGGCGATCGCGGCGACCCCGCGCCAGCTGCGCCGCCTGATCGGCGCCGAAGCGGTGCTGGTTTCGGCCGTGGCGTCGGTGCTCGGCGCGCCGTTCGGCCTCGGGCTGAGCCTGGTGCTGCGCAACGAGCTGGCGGACCTGGGCGTGGTCCCGGCCGGGTTCCGGTTCGCCTACGGCCCGCTGCCGATCCTGGCCGCGGTCGCCGCCTGTGTGCTCACCGCGCTGGGCGCCGGGCTGGTCGCGGCCCGCCGGGCGGCGCGGATCAGTCCCATCGCGGCGCTGGGCGAGGCGGCCGTGGAACCGCCGCGGCTCGGCCGGGGACGGCTGATCGCCGGCTGGCTGCTGGTCGTCGCGGGCGTGCTGGCCGGCGGGGTCTTGCCGCTGGTGCTGGCCGGTCCGGCCGCGACCGGCGGCGCGGCGGGCTCGGTGCTGCTGCTGGTGATCGCGGTGGCGCTGCTCGGCCCGCGGCTGCTGACCGCGACCGCCGGGCTGTTCCGCGGAGTGGGCCTCGGCCGCGGCGCCGCGGGTTACCTGGCCGGCGCCAACACCCGGGCCCACGCCCGCCGGCTCGGCTCGGCGACCACACCGTTGATCATGGGCGTGGCGCTGGCCGCGGTGCAGATCTTCACCTCGACCACCACGGCGGGCGCCGCCCAGCACCAGGCCGAAACCGGCCTGGTCGCGGACCGGGTGCTCGTCGCCGAGAACGGCGTCTCGCCCGCCGTCGCCGGTGCTGTGCGGACCGCGGCCGGCGTCGCGGCGGCGGTCCCGGTGGCGCGGACCGGCGTGCAGGTGACCTACCGGCAGTTCGGGGACGAGACGATCGAGCCCGCGAGCGCGCTGGGCGTCACCCCGGACGGCCTGCGCGACGTGCTGAACCTGGACGTCCGCCGCGGTGACCTGGCCGGGCTGACCGGCGACACGGTGGCGGTGAGCCAGTTCGCGGCCGACACCTACGGCGTCGACGTCGGCGGGACCCTCGACCTGCGCCTCGGCGACGGCACCCCGCACCCCGCGCGGGTGGTCGCGGTCTACGGCAGCGGGCTCGGCTTCGGCGACCTGGCACTGCCGCACGACCTGGTCGTCGCGCACACCACTTCCCGGCTGGACACGGAAATCCTGGTCGCGAAGACGCCCGGCACCGCCGACGCCGCACTGGACACCGGCCTGCATTCGGCGCTCGCGGCGCACCCCGAAGTCCGCGTTTCGGGCCGCGACGCGTTCGCCGGCGGCCAGGACACCGCGGCGAACGGGCAGTCGACCGTCGTGCTGCTGCTCAACCTGGTACTGCTCGGGTTCATCGCGATCGCGGTGGTCAACATCCTGGTGCTGGCCACGGCGGCGCGGGTCCGCGAGTTCGCGCTGCTGCGCCTGGTCGGCGCGAAACCCCGCCAGGTGCGGGCGATGATGCGCCGTGAAGCGGGGGTTGTGGTCGTGGCTTCGGTGGTGCTCGGCTCCCTCGCCGCGCTCCCGCCACTGCTCGGGGTCAGCGTCAGCCTGACCGGGTCCCCGATGCCCACCGTGCCGCCCCTGGTCTACCTCGCGATCGCCGGTGTGGCCGCGCTGCTCGGCTGGGCGTCGATCGCCATCCCGACCCGCTTCGCCCTGCGCCCGGCCCCGATGGCCGCCCTGCGCACCGGCGAATGACAGTCCTCTGTAGACAGACGAGTTCCCTGGAAAGGACGCTGTGATGATGGTTCCCGGCCAAGTGGGCGCCGAAGCCCGCCTCGCGCCGACCGGTCTGCGCGGCCTCATCGGCCGGCGCCGGCTGACGAGTTTCTTCGTGCTGGCGTTCGGGTTGAGCTGGCTCGCCTGGACCCCGTACGTGCTGTCCGGCAACGGGCTGGGCGTGCTGCCGTTCCGGTTCCCGGTCGTGCTCGGCACGACGCAGGTCTTCGGCGTGCTGCCCGGCGCCTACCTCGGCCCGATCCTGGCGGCGTTCATCGTCACCCGGGTCGCCGAGGGCCCGGCCGGGATCCGGCGGTGGGCCGGCCGGCTGCTGAAGTGGCGGGTGAACTGGCGCTGGTACGTGGGGGTCCTGCTCGGCGTGCCGCTTTCGCTGACCGTGGTGAGCATTCCGTTCGCGGGCGGCCTGGCGAACGTCCACCTGCCGGCGGCGGCGGTGCTGATCGCCTACGTGCCCGCACTGGTCTTCCAGATGATCACGACGGGCCTCGCCGAAGAGCCGGGCTGGCGCGATTTCGCGCTGCCCCACCTGCAGCCGCGGTTCGGCGCGCTGCGCGGCACCCTGATCCTCGGCCCGCTGTGGGGCGCCTGGCACCTGCCGCTGTTCCTGAGCGAATGGGGCGGCTGGCCGCACGTCGACTGGGTGCAGCCGGTCGAGTTCATCGCCACCGCCATGGTGTTCAGCCTGGTCATGACCTGGGTGTTCAACCGCACCGGGGAGAGCCTGCCGCTGGCCATGCTGCTGCACACCAGCGTCAACAACTTCTTCTCGGTCGCCTGGGCGGAGATCTTCCCGACGGTCGACGCGCGCGGCGCGGCCCACATCCAGCTGATCACCGCCAGTGTGGTCGCCGCCGTGCTGCTGATCTCGACCAAGGGACGGCTCGGGTACCGGGGGCAGCCAACTGCTGTCCACAGTGGACTGTAGGCCGGGCTACTCCTCCGGGACGTCGACCGGGGCCCACAGGCTGGGCAGGTTCACCACCACGCCCTCCTGGCTGCTGCGGGCGATGACCACCACAGCGGGCTCGCCGGTCGGGTTCTCCTCGCGGTGCGGGACGTACGGCGGCACGAACACGTAGTCGCCGGGCCCGGTCTCCAGCCGGATCTCCTCGTCGCCGTCGGCGAAGACGAAGACCGGGTGGCCGGACTTGACGTAGATCGCGGTCTCGGCCTCGCCGTGGTGGTGGTCGCCGGAGTTGGTGCCGGGCGCGACGTGGGTCTCTCCCATCCACACCTTCCGAGAGCCGACGGACTTGCCCGAGATCGCCTCGAGCCGGCGCATCCCGCTGGTCTGGGTGGTGTCGCCGGTCAGGTCGGCGCCGCGGATGTGCCGCAGCGGCTGGTGCCAGTGGTCGGTCATGGGCCTTCCTCGTCTGCTCGATGCGGGTGGGCGCCCGCCATCATCCCCGGATCGGCGGGCGGGCGCCCGGGCGAGCGCGACCGGGAAGCGGGGACGGGCCTTTCGGACATGAAACGGCGCGGCGCTCCCCAACCGTGTCCGGCGATGGCATGTTGGTGCTGGGGATCCGGCTCGGGAAGGGTGCTAGGCGGACATGGCGGACAGGTTCGAGTTCACGCTCGACGTGGTCGAGGCGCTGGTGGTCGGCCAGGCGACCGGCGGCGACATCCGGCAGTTCCCGTTGCGGATCGGCACGGTGCCCGCGGACCCGGTGCGGTTCGTGCGCGTCGCGACGCAGGTCTACCGGAGCATGGAGGAGCGGCGGCTGTCCGTGCAGGGCGAGCTGCACCCGGCCGTGCGCACCGCGTTCGGGCTGCTCGCCGAATCGCGCGTGGCGGTGGCGGTGACCGGGGTCGACGGCCTCGGCTCCGACCTGTCGGTGCTCGCGCTGACCGACGGGCGCCAGGCACTCGGCATCACGCAGGACCCGCGTTCGGACGAGCTGACCTTCTCGCTGTTCCCGGACGAGGACCTGGTGGAGGTCATCACCGGCGTGCTGCCCGCGGCCCGCGCGGCGACCACCCCCGCGCAGACGGTGCACCGGGAGGCCCCGCAGGAGGTGTCGGCGATGACGGCGCGGCGCCGCGCCGAGGCCGCCGAGGACAAGGACGAGACCGACGCGTTCGGCAGCCTCCGCATCGTCAAGACCCGCTCCGGCCGGGCCCGGGCCCGACAGGGCGAGCAACCCGGCGGCGACGTGCTGCAGCAGGTGCTGGCCGCCCCCCGCCTGGGCGGCGGCCACATCCTGACCACCGGCCGAGGCCGTTTCGGCGAGCTTCGCACCGGCGACCCGATGAGCTGGCTGGACACCGAGGACGGCCGCTACCTCGTCCACACCACCACCGGCCACTCCGGCGAACTGAGCGCGAACTACGTACCGGCCGGCCGCGCGGGCGTGGCCCGTGCGGTGCAGCAGGCGATTTCCGCGGTCTACTGACGCTCTACTGTGGACTGATCGCGGCCGGCACCGGACGAACCGCGCCGGCGCGGCTAGGCTGGAGGCTATGAAGGGGCTGCTCCTGCGACTGTCCGCCGTCGATGCCGATGCGGAGGCCGCAGTGCGGGTGATCGCGTACTTCGACGAGCTGGTCGCGCACCGGGCGAGCCTGCCGGACCTGGTGCGTTCGGCGGCGGCGCTGGCGGAGTGCCCGGCCGGGCTGCGTCACGAAAACGGGTCCGACCTGCGCTTCGGCCCGGACGGCACGGTCCCGGCCGAACCGGAGCCGCCGACCGCGGTGTCCTCGGCGGTGGAACCCGGCGGCCGCGTCTGGTTGGAGCGCCCGGCGCCCGGCCCCCTCGACGACCTCGTCCTGGAGCGGTTCGCGATCGCCGCGCGGCTGCTCGCCCGTCCCGGCCCCGCGGCGGCCGCGCCCCACCTGGCCGATCCCGCGCTGGTCGAGCTCGTGCTGGGCGAGCAGGCCGCAGACGAGGACCGCGCACGGGCGCTGGTGCTGCTCGGCCTGGCCGCGGGCAAAGCGCTGCGCGTAGTCGCCGTCGGCACCGAAGACGGCGGCGACCCAGGCGCGGCGGCCGTCGCGCTGATGGCCCGCGGCGGAGCCCTCCCGACAGCTCGGGTGGCGGTGGTCGGCGACGTCGCGGCCGTCCTGCTCCAACCGCGTGAAGGCGCGGGCGCCGTCGTCACGTCACTGCGAGCCGCGCTGGCCGAACGAGCGCGCGAACGCAGCGCGACGGGCTCGGTCCGCGTCGGCGTCGGCGACCCCGTCGACGGCCTCGAAGCCCGCCGCTCCTGGCTGCAAGCACGACTGGCCGAGCGCTTCGCCGTCCCCGGCGCGGAACCGGTGATCGTCCACGACGAACTCGGCTCCCTGACCCTGCTGGCCGAACTCCCGCCGGAGCGCCTGCGCGCCCAATCCGACGTCCGCGCCCTCGACGACCTGGCCGCCACCCCGGCCGGCGCCGCCGACGTCGCCACGCTGGAAGCCTTCTGCCGCACGGGATCCCTGCGCCAAGCGGCCCTCGCGCTGCACCGCCACCACAGCTCGGTCGCCGGCCGGCTCGCCCACGTGGAGGACGCCCTGGGGTTGCGCCTCGATGACCCCGGCGACCGCTTCCGCGCCCGGCTGGCCTTGCTCGCCCGCCGTCTGGCCGCCCGCGGCTGACCCGCCGAAAAGCCGTTGAGGACTCCTCCCCTCAAGGCAGGCAAGGAGTCCTTAACGGCCGCTAGACCAGCTCGGCGCCCAAAGCCCGGGCCAGCACGGCCTTCGCTTCGGCGGCTTCACGACGCGAGATCGTCGCGTGTTTCATCAGGCCCGAGCCGTGGAAGGTGCCCGGGAACAGGTGCAGCTCAGTGGTGACCCCGGCGGCCAGCAGACCCTGCGCGTACGCGATGCCCTCATCCCGCAGCGGGTCGAATTCCATCACCGAAATGTAGGCCGGCGGCAGCCCGGTCAGGTCCGTCGCGCGGCCCGGCGCAGCGTGCACCGGGACGCCTTCGGTGCCGCGGACGCCCGGGCCGAGGTAGGAGTCCCAGCTGAATTCCGCGCGCGGCCGGTTCCACAGCGGGGTGTCGACGAACTTGCGCATGCTCGGCGTCTCCAGCCGGTCGTCGATCTCCGGCACACCCAGGAACTGGAACGCGATCGCCGGGCCGCCGCGGTCGCGCGCCAGCAGGGCCAGCGCGGCACACAGCCCACCACCGGCGCTGACGCCGTGGATGACGATGCGCTCCGGGTCGATCCCCAGGTCACCGGCGTTCTTGGCGGCCCACACCAGCGCCGCGTAACAGTCTTCGAGCCCGGACGGGTAAGGCGCTTCGGGCGCGAGGCGGTAGTCCACCGAAACCACGACGACACCGAGGTCGCGCGCCAGCCCGATGTTGCCCTCATTGCCCATTTCCGCGTCGCCGACGATGAAGCCGCCGCCGTGCACGTCGAAGAGCAGGGACGGGGTCGTGATCCGGTCCGGGGTGTAGACGAGCACGCGCACGTCCGGCGCGCCGTCCGGTCCGGGTACCTGCTCCTCGCGCACGGTGACGCCGGTGGCGTCGATCTCGCCGCCCATCGACGCGAGCAGCTCCTTCATGCGCAGGCGGGCCGCGGGCAGGTCGGAGAAGTCCTGCTCGGGGATCATCGGAATCGCCGCGGCGAGCTCCGGGTCGAGTGCGTAGGCCATCGGGCTTCCTCCTTGAAGTCGTCCTGCCGTCCATTCTGGCCGTACGGGCGGCCGGGCGTACCCGACGAGCGTCGCCGGGCCGGGCCCCCGCGGCCGACATCCGCGCGTCCGGCCCGATAGCGTGGGGCGGTGGAGATCTCTGAGTTCGGTTCCTGGGCCACGCCGATCACGGCGGAGCTGATCACCCGGTCGGCGGCGCGCGTGACGGATGTGCGGGCCGACGGCGACGCGGTCGTCTGGTCGGAGGCGCGTCCCGAAGAGGGCGGCCGGGTCCAGCTGGTCCGCCGCGCCGCCGACGGGACCCTCACCGAGCTGCTGCCCGAGGGCTTCGACGCGCGCACGTCCGTGCACGAGTACGGCGGCGGCGACTGGTGGGTCCGCGACGGCGTCGTCTGGTTCGCGAACTGGCGCGACCAGCGCCTGTACCGCCTCGACGGCGGCGAGCCCGAAGCGCTGACCCCCGAGCCCCAGGTGCCGCGCGGCGACCGGTACGCCGACGGCGGCTTCAGCCCGGACGGCACCCGCCTGGTCGTGGTCCGCGAACGGCATCCGGCCGGCGGCGGGGGAGCCGCCGACGTCCGCAACGAACTGGTCGAACTTCACCCGGACGGGTCGTCGGGCGTCCTGGTGAGCGGCCCCGATTTCGTTGCCGCGCCGCGGTTTTCCCCGGACGGGCGCCGGCTCGCCTGGATTTCGTGGGATCACCCGGCCATGCCGTGGGACGACACCGTGCTGACCGTGCGGGACCTCGGCACCGGCGAGGACACGGTGGTCGCGGGCGGCCCCGGCGAGTCCGTCACGGAGCCCCGCTGGCTGCCTGACGGCACGCTGCAGTTCATCTCCGACCGCACCGGCTGGTGGAACCTGTACCGCTGGACGCCCGGCGGCGGGGTGGAGCCGGCCGTGGTGCTGGACGCCGAGATCGGCGTCGCGGGCTCGGCGCTGGGCCCGGCCCGGTACGCCACGCTGCCGGACGGCCGCACGGTTTTCGCCCGCTGGAGCGGCGGCCTGGACGGCCTCGCGGTCGCGGCCGCCGACGGCACCGTGACCGAGCTCGGCCTGCCGTTCACCGTGATCCGCGCGGTCCGGGCCACCGGGACCGGCGAGGTCGTGGTGCTCGCCGGCTCGCCGACCACGGAGCCGGGGGTCTACGCCGTCACGGCGGAGGGAGCGGTCCGGACCCTGCGCGAACCCCGTGACACGGGCATCGACCCGGGCTACCTGTCCGTGCCCGAGGCGATCGATTTCCCTTCCGGCGAAAGGGTTTCGCACGCGCTGTTCTACCCGCCGGCGAACCCGGCCCACGCCGGGCCCGAGGGCAGCCGGCCGCCGCTGATCGTGATCGTCCACGGTGGACCGACGGCGAGCGCGGCCCCCGTGCTGTCGCTCGGCGTGCAGTACTGGACCAGCCGCGGGTTCGCCGTGGTGGACGTCAACTACGCGGGCTCGACCGGGTTCGGCCGCGCGTACCGCGACGAGCTGCGCGGCACCTGGGGCGTGCTCGACGTGGCCGACTGCCTGGCGGCCGCCCGCTGGCTCGCGGCCGAGGGGCGCGTCGACGGGGAGAAGCTGCTGATCCGCGGCGGCTCCGCGGGCGGGTACACCGTGCTGGCCGCGCTGGTGCGCGAGGACACGCCGTTCGCCGCCGGCACCGACATGTTCGGCATCGCCGACCTCGAGGCGCTGGCCGCCGACACGCACAAGTTCGAAAGCCGCTACCTGGACCGGCTGATCGGCCCGTACCCCGAGGCCCGCGAGGTGTACGTGGACCGCTCGCCGATCCACCGGGTCGACGCGTTCGCCCGGCCGCTGCTGGTGCTGCAGGGCGCCGACGACCCGGTGGTGCCGCCGAACCAGTCCGAGCTGATCGTCGACGCCCTGCGCGCGCGGAAGGTCCCGGTCGCGTACCTGCTGTTCGAAGGCGAGCAGCACGGCTTCCGCCGGGCGGAGACCCTGCACCGCTCGCTCGACGCGGAACTCAGCTTCTACAGCCAGATCTTCGGTTTCCCGCTGCCCGCGGGAGAGGTCATCGAGCCGGTCGAGGTGGAGAACCTGCCCTGAGGGCTCAGGAGTTCTTGCCCGGCAGCGCGAGCCGGAAGATCTTGCGCACCACCGAACCGAGCTGCTTCGACAGCGAGCCGGTGTTGTACGGCAGCCCGTACTTCTCGCAGATCGCGCGGACCTCGCCGGCGATCTGCGGGTAGCGCCGCGACGGGATGTCCGGGAACAGGTGGTGCTCGATCTGGTGGCTGAGATTTCCCGACAGCAGGTGGAAAAGCGGGCTGCCGCTGATGTTGGCCGAGCCGACCATCTGGCGCAGGTACCAGCCGCCGCGGCTCTCGTCCTCGGCCTGCTCCTCGGTGAACACCTCGGCGCCGTCGGGGAAGTGGCCGCAGAAGATGATCGAGAACGCCCACAGGTTGCGCACCAGGTTCGCGCTGACGTTCGCCGCCAGCGTGAGCGGCGCCAGCGGCCCGGTCAGGGCCGGGTAGAGCAGGTAGTCCTTGCCCGCCTGGCCGGCCACCTTGCGCAGCATCGGCCCGAGCAGCGGCCGGACGTCGGACCAGCCCCGCTCGCCTTGCACGATCCGGTCGGCTTCCAGGTCGTGCAGCATGATGCCGTACTCGAAGAACAGCGCCTGCGCCGCGGCGTAGACCGGGTTGCCGAGGTAGTACGGGTGCCACGGCTGGTCCTCGGTGATGCGGAGGATGCCGTAGCCGACGTCGCGGTCCTTGTCGAGGATGTTGGTGTACGTGTGGTGCATGAAGTTGTGCGAGCGGCGCCACTGGCCGCTCGGGCAGACCATGTCCCATTCGAAGGTCTGCGAGTTGAGCGCGGGGTCCTTCATCCAGTCGTACTGGCCGTGCAGGACGTTGTGGCCGATCTCCATGTTGTCGAGGATCTTCGACACCGACAGGGCGGCGACCCCGCCGAGCCACGCGGGCGGGAACCAGCCGGCGAACAGCAGGACGCGGCCGGACACCTCGCACAGCCGCTGCACCGCGATCACCTTGCGGATGTAGTCGGCGTCGACGGCGCCGAGGTCGTCGACGACCCGCTGGCGCAGCGCGTCGAGTTCCTCGCCCATCTCGTCGATGAGCGAGGGGCCGAGCTGGGCGGTGGTCATCGTCATAAGCGTCTCCTCGGGTGGAGCGAGGTGGGCACGCCGTGGCAGCACGGCGGAAGGGAAAGGGCGGATCCCCGGGCGGCGTTGCCGGAAAAAGGGGCTTCAATGTCGCGCGCGGCGCGGGACGTCGTCGGCGGGTCCGCGGACGCTCAGACCGCCGAGGGTAGCCGCTGCCCCGGCCGGCCGGGCTCGGCAAACGGGTAACTGTGCCTCGGGTGGGCAGGGTCACCACGGCTTTCGTGCTCCCGGCTGACGGAGACGTGGACGGCCACCCCGGGCGTTCCAGCCGGTTTGTCCCGGAGGGGCAACGCGCCGAGCGCCGCGCGGATCCCGGGTTCGACCGCCGCGACGGACAACCGGAAACCCTCGGCCGCGGCGTTTTCCCCGGCCTCACGCAGCGCGGCCAGCGACGCCTCGCCGAGGCCTTCGCAGGCGGTCAGGTCGACCACTAGCAGGCTCCAGCAGAGTTTTCGCGCTTCGGCGAGTTGTTCGGCCACAGCGGCGTCACCGGCCTCGTCGAGCCGGCCCGCCACCGTGACGGTCACCGTCCCCGGGCTGATCCTGGTGGCCACGGTCGCGACCCGCTCGGCGTGCCCGGGCTCGGGCGGCGGGGCGACCTTCGAGGGCACTGTTTCGTGGGTTGACGATCTGCGATTCACCGGTCTGTGGTGCACGACGGTCATCGGGACCTCCTGGCTGGAGCGGTCACGGCCAGGGACTGGGGTCATGGTGACGGAAATCAAGTGTAAGCCGTCCGCGCCGGGCCGGTTTCGTGACTTGCCCCGGCGGGGCACCAGGACGATGCTGAACGGGGTAGTCGCCGTCGGCGACCATGCCGAGGGGTGGTCATGAGGGACACGTCGGCCGGACGGGCCGATCTGGGTGGGTTTGCCGGAATCCGGGGGCGTCGGTGAGCTGGCCGGACACCCCGGAGGGGGCGTCGCCGGAGGGGCGGACCGGCGTCCTGCTCGTGGGTACCCGCGGCGGAGACGGTCCCGGTGAAGTGCTGCTCAAGATCCGCGGCGGCACCGAAACCTACCGGGCCTACTCCGAAGTACCACTCCCGAAGGGGACGACCGTGCTGGTCGTCGAGCAGCGCCCGCACCGCGCCGTCGACGTCGTGGCTTGGACGGAACCCTTCACCCCGTAGCTAGGAGAGAACGAAGATGTTCGGATACCGAGTGCCCGCGCCCGACGAGGCGATGCTGATCTCCGGCGGCAAGCGCGGGAGTTCGGGTGAGGGGCCGTTCCGCGTGGTCACCGGGCACGGCGCGTTCATCATGCCGTTCTTCCGCAAGGTCCGGTTCCTGACGTTGAGCATGGCCGAGGCGGAGGTGTCGGAGACCTGCGTGACCAAGCAGGCGATCACGCTGAACGTCCGCGCGGTCATCGCGTTCAAGGTCGGCAACGACACCGAGAGCATCGTCAACGCCGGCCAGCGGTTCCTTTCGGACCAGGGGCAGATGTCGGTGCTGACCGGGCGGATCTTCGCCGGGCACCTGCGCTCGATCGTCGGGTCGATGACGGTGGAGGAGATCGTCACCGAGCGGCAGAAGCTGGCCACCGAGGTGCTCGACGGCTCGGCCGCGGAGATGGCGAAGATCGGCCTCACCATCGACTCGCTGCAGATCCAGTCGATCGACGACATGAAGCTCGGCTACATCGCCGCGATGGCCGCGCCGCACAACGCCGCCATCCAGCGCGAGGCGCAGATCGCCCAGGCGCGCGCCGACCAGGCCGCGGCCGAGGCGGCGCAGGAGTCGCACCGGCGGCAGGCGGAGTACTCGCGCAAGACCGCCGTCGTGCAGGCGCAGTACAAGGCCGAGGTGGACAAGGCGCAGGCCGAGGCCGCCCAGGCCGGCCCGCTGGCCGAGGCGACCGCGCAGCGCGAGGTGATCAACGCCCGTACCGAACTCGCCCAGCGCGAAGCCCTGCTGCGTCAGCAACAGCTGGTGACCGAGGTCGTCCGCCCGGCCGAGGCGCAGGCGGAGCAGGTGCGCGTGATGGCCCGCGCGGACGCCGAAGCGATGGAGATCAAGGCCGCGGCCGCCGCGTCGCACAACCGCGTCGCGCTCGACCGCCTGGTGATCGAGCAGCTGCCGGAGATCGTCAAGGAGGCGGCGCGCGGCCTCAGCGGCGCGCAGGTGACTGTCCTCAATGGAGCGGACGGCCTCGGCGAGATCGCCGCCGGACTGGTCAGCCAGGGCATGGCGATCCTGGACTCGGTCAAGGCCGGCATCGGCCGCCCGTCTTCGGGCGACGCGGAGCCGTCGGCCCCGGCGGACAACCACGCCGCTTCGGATCAGAGCAAGCCCGCGATCGAGCGCTGATTTTCTGAAGGCCACCGCGCTTGCGGTGGCCTTCAGCGGTCGCTTCGCCGGAGCGCCACGGCGACGAGCAGCGCGACCGCGACCAGAGCAGCGCTGGTCCAAACCGGACCGAGATCACCACTCCCGGCTCCGAGCACGCCCGCCGCGATGGCCGGCCCGCCCGCCGCGCCGACGTTGAGCGCCGCGGTGGCGTATGAGCCGGCCATGGTCGGCGCGCCCGCGGATTCGTACAGCACTCTGGCGATCAGCGTGCTGCCCAACGCGAACGACAGCGCTCCTTGGACGAACACCAGGGCCAGCAAGGCAACCGGGCCGGCGGCCAGCGCGGCCATGGTGAGCCAGCCGAGCAACAGCAACGGCCCACCCACCGCGATCACCAGGCCGGGCCGCCGATCGGACAACCGCCCCGCCCCGGTGACCCCGGCGAACGACCCGAGCCCGAAGAGCACCAGCGCGACCGGCACCCAGGGTTCGGCCAGCCCGGCCGTGCCGGTGACGATCGGGGCCAGGAAGGTGAACGTCGCGAAGGTGGCTGCGTTGACGAGCGCGCCGAGGACCATGGTGAGGGCCAGGCGGGGGTTGGCCAGCTGGCGGATCTCGGCTCGTAGCGAGGGTGCTGGTTTTTGTTCTGGTGACTGGGGTTTCGGCGGTTGAATGTGGCCGGCTCCCAGTTCTGGGGCTGCGTTGGCAGGAAACCCTTTCACCACACCGAAAGCCGCGGGCAGGCACAGGATCGCGATCGCCCAGAAGGTGGCCCGCCAGCCGAGCAAAGTGCCGAGGACCGCGCCGCCGGGGACGCCCGCGATGGTGGCCACTGTTGTCCCGGCGAGCAGGATCGCCAATGCCCGTCCCTTCCGGTCCGGGGCGACCAGTGCGGCCGCGGCAGTCAGGGCCGCCGCCAGGAAACCGGCGTTCGCCAGCGCGGCGACGACGCGGGTGACCAGCAGCGCCGGAAAGCTCGTCGTGACAGCGCCCGCGAGATGAGCCGCGGCGAACACCAGGACGAAACCGAGCAGCGAGGCACGGGCGGGCCACCGTCGCGCGAGTGCGGCCGTCAACGGCGCACCGACGGCCATGCCGATCGCAAAAGCCGAGGTCAGCAGCCCGGCAGTGCCGATCGGCACACCAAGCCCGTTGGCGATGTCCGGCACCAATCCGGCGAGCATGAATTCCGAAGTGCCCATCGCGAAGACGGCTACAGCGAGGAGGTAGAGGGAAAATGGCATCAAAGGCTCCGAGGTGAGAGAGAACGACCAGGCGTCTCGTCACCGCGGTCAGCACCCCTGAGCGCTCGCACCGAACCCGCCAAGGGGTGTCAGTGGTTCAGGGCGCAGTTATCGGTCCCGTGGCGGGGGAGCGGCGTGCACTCCCCGGCAGGGGACTGTCAGTGGTTCAGGGGGCTGACGGCGTGACCGAAAGCCCCCACCGTGTCCGCCTCAGGGCTCGACATGGCGCCCACGGTACTCACCGTCGCCGGTCGCCGCGCAACCGGATTTCACTGCTCCGTCGCGGTGCACTGTTGCCGTGGCCGCCGAGTCCATCGGGTCCGGAGAGCCCGCCGCGACAACCGAGTCCGCCGAAACCGCAGCCACCTCCCGACGCAACCGAGTCAACGCGACCCCGGCCAGCACCACCGCCATCCCGACCCCAGCCCGCAACCCGATCGCCTCATGAAGCACGATCGCGCCCAGCGCCACGGACACCACCGGCAGCAGATAACCAACCGTCGCGGCGTTGGTGGCGCCTTCGTCCGCGATGATGCGGTACGTGAGGTGAAAAGTGAGCCCCGTGGCGAACACCCCCAGCGCGACGATGGCGACCAAACCCACCACCGTGAGCCGGATCGGCGTGAAGCCAGTCGGCAAGGCCAGTGCGGACAAACCCGTCGCGGCGGTGAGCTGGGCTGACGACAGGGACAGCGTCGGCACGCCCCGGCCGACCAGATGCCGTCCCATGTAAGCGAAGCCGACCGCGTAACTGGTGGCCGCGGCGCACAGGGCCAGCCAGCCCCAGCCGGCCGTCCCGGCTGATGCCCACGGGGCGAAGATCAGGACCGTCCCGGCGAAGCCGAGCAGCAGCCCGGTCAAGCGCGCCGGGCGCAGGCGGCGTTCCGAGCCCAGGAACAGGCCGATCAGCAGGGACCACAGCGGCGTCGTCGCGCTGAGCACGCCGGCCACGCCCGAGCCGACGGTCTCCTGGCCCACGCTGAACAGGAAAAAGGGCAGCGCGTTGCAGAAGAACGCGGCCACGACCAGGTGCCCCCAGATCCGCCACCCGCGCGGCAGCCGTCGCCGCCCGACCGCGGACGCGACGATCAGCGTCACCGCACCCAGCGCGCACCGCAGGAAGGTCACCTGCGCCGGCGAGAACGCGGCCAGCGCCAGCTCGATCCAGAGGAACGTCGACCCCCACACCAGGGCCAGCACCGCCACCCGGGCCACCGCCCAGGCCCGTTTTCCTTGTGTCATGAGAAAAACCCTGCCCGCGCCGGACGACGGCGACAAGCGCGAACTGCTTCACCACCGTTAAGCCGGACTACATAGTCCACATCGGACAGTTCAGCCGTGTCGCCCGGCCGGCAGCGCGTCGTCGAGGGTGGCGACGATGGTGAGTACCCGGTCGAGCGCGGAGATCTGCAGGACGCGCAGCACCGCACGGTTCTGGGTGACGATCTTGAACGCGGCCGCCCGCTCGCGGCACCACTCCTCGAGCTGGACGAGCACGGTCAGCCCGGCGGAGTCCAGGAACGTCACGCCGGTGAACTCGAGGATCAGCAACGCCGGGGCGGGCCCGTCGGGCGCGGCCTCCGCCCGCAGCAGCGGCGCCGTGGACACGTCGACCTCGCCGACGGCGTGCACCAGCCAGGTGGTGCCGAGCCGTTCGCCGGAAAGGCGCAACAGCGGGGGTTCGGTGCTCTCCATCGTGACGGCCTCCTGGGCCGGAACGGCGGCCGAGGAAACCAGCCTACGGCCTCACCGCGCCAGCGCTGGTAGCCGGGCTGTGCCGTGGCGGGAGATTCAGCCGATCGCCATCCCGCTGACGATGCGGCCCTGGTCGTTCCAGCCGCGGTGGCTGTCGCCGCCGTGCCAGGAGTACAAGGTGGCTGTGTCGGGGTCGCCGATGAGGCAGTCGGCGCTGCCGTTGCCACGGCAGGTTCAGCCGATCGGCACCCCACTCGCGATCCTGCCCTGGTCGATCCAGCCGCCGTGGCCGTCGCCGCCGGACCAGGAATACAGGGTCGCCGCGTTGGTGTCGGGGTCGCCGAAGACGTAGTCCGCGCTGCCGTCGCCGGTCGCGTCGGCCAGGCTTACGCGGTCGGCGGTCGTGGTGAGGCCGGTTGCGACCTGGCCGTAGGGGATCCAGGCGCCGTGGCCGTCGCCGCCGCGGTTCAGGTACAGGGTGACGGCGCCGTTGTCGGCGATCGTCAGGTAATCGGCGCGGCCGTCGCCGTCGAGATCGGCGAACCGCACGCGGGACGGGTCGGTGGTGGTGCCGGTGGCCACCTGGCCGAGCCCGATCCAGCCGCCGTGACCGTCGCCGCCGCGGTTGAGGTACACGGAGACGGCGCCGTTGTCGGCGATCGTCAGGTAGTCGGTGCGGCCGTCGCCGTCGAAGTCGGCGAACCGCACCCGGGAAACGTCCGTGGTGGTCCCGGTGGCGACTTGGCCGAGATCGGTCCAGCCGCCATGACCGTCGCCGCCGCGGTTCAGCCGCACCGAGACGGCGCCGTTGTCGGCAATCGTCACGTAGTCAACTCGGCCATCTCCGTCGAAATCGGCGAACCGCACCCGCGACGGGTCCGTGGTGGTCCCGGACGTGACCGGGCCGAGCACGTCCCAGCCGCCGTGCCCGTCGCCGCCGCGGTTGAGGTAGGCCGAAACCTCGCCGTTGCTGGCGACGGTGAGGTAGTCGGCGCGGCCGTCACCGTCGAAGTCCGCCCAGCGCACCTTGCCCGAGCCGCCCGCCTCGGTGCCCGCCGCCAGCGGGGGACGGCCGGTGACCACACCGTCGGTCCAGGCCTGGTCCAGCGCGCCGTAGAGGCTCTGCGCCATCCGCAGGTAACCGGCGTCGTCCGGGTGCAGCCCGTCGGCCATCTCGGCCGAGGTCAGCGCGGGCGGGTCGACGTACCGCATCTGGTGGCCCGCCTGCTGTTCGGCCGCCTGGAACCCCTTGACCCGGCTGTTGAACGCCGCGACCTGGCCCTGCAGCCCCGGCGTGGTCGGGATCAGCCCCAGCACGAGCACCGCGACGCCAGGATGGTCGGTGAAGATCCGGTCGAGCAGCGCCCGCAGGCGGTCCGGCGCGCCGGGCAGGTCGATGCCCCGGTTGAGGTCATTGATCCCGAGGTGCAGCAGCACGACGTCGGGCCGGGCGTCGGCCACCCAGCCGTCGATCCCGGCGGCGATCTCGTCGATCGTGTAACCGCTGTGCCCCTCGTTCGCGGGCGCGACCAGGCTGCCGGACGCCTGGCTCCCGACGAACCGCGCGGCGTAGCGCGACTGCCCGCCGATCATCGTCCACAGTGGAGCGCGGTACGACGAATTCGTCGCACTCCCCACGCCCCAGGTGATCGAGTCGCCCAGCGGCATGACCCGGACGACGGGCGCGAGCGCCGCCGCGCCGGCCGGGACGACCACCGCGGCGAGCCCGGCCAGCACGACGGCGGCGAGCGTCAGCAGGCGGCGCATCTCAGGACGCCGCGTTCATGACGTCGAGCGCGCTCTGCTGACGCGCGGCGTCGATCTTGTCCAGTGGCCCGGACCAGCGCAGGCCGTACTGGTCAAGGGAATTGCGGTCCGAGCCGTACGCCCGGTCGGCCTGGCGTTTCAGGTAAGCGGTGTACGGATGGTCGGACAGCGCCGCGTTCAGCGCGGCCAGCCCGCGCGCGTCGGCGCCCTTGAACGACGGCCCGTCCCCGCCGCAATCGCCGGTCTCACAGGGGTCGCGGAGGATCCCGTCGGAGGTGTTGAGCGAGCCGGACGTGGTGTTCGCGTCGCCGAGCTGGCGCGCGGTGGTCAGCAGGGAGCTGTCGCCGGTGGCGCGGTTCAGCTCCGTCAGCGCGTTGATCAGCACGCCCTGGTTGTACGACCACACCGTGCTTCCGTTGTTCTTGCAGGTGTTCAGGTCCGTGCCGTCGTTCACCAGGTTCGAGCCGTTGACCATGCCGGTGCCCTGGAACCAGCTCCAGCCGCTGCGCGCGCGGCCGAGGTAGGTGCTGTCGCCGGAGACCCGGTTGTGCAACGCGGCGTTCAGCTGGATGTAGAGCGAGTTCGCGATGGCGTTCTTGTACGTCTTGGCGGTGCTCCACCAGACCCCGCCGCCGCAGGTGTTGTCCCAATAGGACGCCATGTAGTCCGCGTCCGACCGGGCGGTGGACAGGTAGCGGCTGTCGCCGGTCAGGTCGTACGCGGCCACCCAGGCCAGGCCCCACCAGCCGGTGTCGTCGATGTAGTCGTTGCGGAACTGGCCCAGACCGCTGTTGACGTTCAGGTCGTAGGTGCGCCCGATCGCGTAGTTGTAACTGTTCATCCCGGTCACCTTGATGTTGCCGATGACCGCGGTCAGCGCGTTCGCCGAGTTCCACCAGCCGGTGGTCGAGAACAGGCCGGTCTGGAGGTTGTAGAACATCATCTGCGCGGTGGCCGCCGCGGTGCGCCGCTCGCCGGCGTTCCACGGGGTGCGCGCCCACGAGGTGCACGCGATGTCCGCGCGGTCGCCGGCTTTGCCGCAGGCCCGCAGCGCGCCGACGCCGAGGTTGTTCCAGTCGTCGACGTTGTACATCAGCGTGCGCCAGCCGGTCTGCCCGGCCGGGGTGACGGTGTCGCCCAGCTTGCTGCCCGAGGCCCAGCTCTGGCCGCCGTCGAAGGAGCGGTCCAGCCACACCTCGTCGCCCGGGTTGCCGGTGCCGATCGAGGCCCAGCCCATCGCGTCGGTGTCGTCGAAGTGCAGCACGATCGACCGGGAGAACAGGGTGACCGAAAGCGGGGTCCGGTCGCCGGGGGACAGCGCGGGATCGGCGGCGTCGCAGCGTTTGTTGCAGATCGCGGCCTGCACAGCGGGGGTCTTCGGCGGCGTGGAAGTGGGCGCGGGCTGGTGCGGCCCGGGCGCGTGTGCCGGGGGAGTGCTGCTGGTCGGGGGAGTGGGCGCCGGGGGAGTGACGGGCGGATGCGCGGCCACGAGGAGCTGGGCGGCCAATGCGGTGGCGGTCATGAGGATGCGCACGGAGGCGGGTCTGAACCGGGCAGCGGGCATGACGGTCCTCCTCGTGGGGACACGAGAGCGGCCTCCCGGAACAGGGGAGGCAGCGAGAAGACCGCACGGGCCCGGCGGTGGGTTCGATTCAGCGTGACTCGCGGATTGCCGCTGTGTCAACGAAAACCGGGGAAACTGGTTCAGACAACTTTCTGTCCGGTCCGCCCGCCGATCCTTCGGTGCGACCGTAGCGACAGGACTGCCGGTGAGCGGGACAATGCCCGCCGCTCACCCGGTGCCCGGTCAGGGCGAAAGCTCTTCCAGCGCCCGGTTCCGCGCCCGCGGGGTGAACTGCGCGAGCGCCGCGGCGACGACCAGGAACCCGGAGACGAGCAGCAACGCGGGCAGCGGGGCGAGCTTCGGCACCAGCGGCGCGATGACCAGCACGCCCATCGCGCCGCCGAGCACGCCGAGGCCGTCGACGAGCCCGAATCCCGCGGACCGGATCCGCGTCGGGAAGCTTTCGGCGGACAGCGCGAAGGTCGGCGGCACCCAGACGTTGAACCCGAAGAACACCAGGAACGAGCCGGCGAACGCCCAGCCGATCGACGAGCCGAGCGTGGCGATGACCACGGCGCCCAGCACCGTCAGCGCCGCCCCGACCGGCAGCCAGTAACGGCGTTCCAGTGCCTCGGAGAACCGCGCCGAGAACAGGCCCTGCACGAAGAACCCGATCCCGCCGACGGCCGAGATCATGCCCGCGACCGGCGCGGTGAAGTGCAGCGTGGTCAGCACGACGGTCGACCCGGTGGAGTAGCCGAAAACCGTGGCGTAACCGAAGAACCACATGGCCACCAGCAGCAGAGCGCGGCGCCGGTAACGACTGTCCCGCAACAGATCCCGGTACGCGCGGGCGGTGCCGACGGGCCGGGCTGGAGGCGCGGTCGCGGGGGCCGGGTCGGTCAGTGGACCGCGGCGCAGCGCCCGGGCTTCGGCGCGGGTGACCACGGCGTCGGCCTCGGCGAGCCGGCCGTGCTCGACCAGCCAGCGCGGCGATTCCGGCAGCCGCAGCATCGCCAGCACCGCGAGCGCGGCCAAGGCGAACGCGAGCCAGTAGATCCAGCGCCAGCCCTGCTCGAACCCCGGCCCGGCCACGGCGATCGGCAGCCCGGCCGGGAACGGCGCGGGCTCGGTCGTGAGCACCAGGCCGAGCCCGATGCCGACCATCGCGCCGAGTGTGCACAGCACAAACGTGATCGCGGTGTAGCGCGCCCGGGCCGCCGCCGGGGCCAGCTCGCCGACGTAGGTGTTGCCGATCGCGAGCGTCGCCCCCATGGCGACGCCGGTGATCGCGCGCCCGGCCACGAAGACCCCGTAATCACCGGCCAGTGCGGTCACCAGTGAGCCGGCCACCGAGAACGAGAGCGCGACCAGCAGCGCGTTGCGCCGCCCGAACCGGTCGGACAGCGGGGCGACGAACAGCCCGCCGAGCAGGTACCCGGCGAGGTACACGCACACCGGCAGGGTCAGGAATCCTTGTGCGGTACCGGGAGTGCAGCCCGGCCGGACGGCGACGCAGGTCTGGATGAACGAGACGTTGATGTCGAAGTTGCCGTAGAAGATCACGAACATCGCCAGCCCGACCACGCCGGTGGCGGCGCCGGCGAGCGCGCGGCGCGGCAGCCGTTCGAGCCGGGCGACGATCTCGGCCGCGGGTTCGTGCTCCGGCCCGGTCCGTGGTGCCGCACTGGACATCGGTGCTCCCTCGATCGGCGCTGATCCGGCAGGTGCCCGAAAAGGTAACTTGTCCACGAGATCGTCACAAGAGTCACAGACGAAATCGTTGACAATATGGTGTACGGTGCCGGGTGTCTTCGCGAGAACGGAGCACGGAAGTGGCCATACCATCCCGGATCGCCCACCTCGGGCACGTCGAGCTGCTCACCCCGGAACCCGAACGCAGCCTCTGGTTCTTCACCGAGATCCTGGGCCTGACCGAGCACAGCCGCGACGGCGACTCGGTTTTCCTCCGCACCTGGGACGACTACGAGCTGTACAGCCTGGTGCTCACCGCGCACGAGACGTCCGGGCTGCGCCGCACCGCGTTGCGCACCACGGGACAGCGTGAGCTGGACGAACTGGTCGCCGCGGCCGAGGCGGCGGGGCGGGGCGGGCGCTGGCTGGGGCCGTCGGCCGGGCTCGGCCCGAGCTACCTGTGCACCGACCCGGACGGCCACGAAATCCGGCTGTACTGGGAAACCGAGTGGTACCAGGCACCCGAGGGGCTGCGGCCGTCGCTGAAGAACCAGGCGCAGGCGTACCCCGGCCGCGGCGTGGGCGTGCGGCGGCTCGACCACGTCAACTTCCTTGCCGCCGAGCCCGGTCCGAACGGCGAGTTCGTCCAGGACGTGCTGGGCGGGCGCGTGACCGAGCAGATCGTGAACGACGACGGGTCCGTCGCCGCGCAGTGGCTGACCTTCACCAACAAGTCCTACGACCTCGTGTACACCGGCGATTGGACCGGCAGCAACGGCCGCCTGCACCACCTCGCGTTCGCCGCCGACACCCGCGAGGACATCCTGCGCGCGGCCGACATCTGCCTCGACCACGACGTGTTCATCGAGACCGGCCCGCACAAACACGCCATCCAGCAGACGTTTTTCCTCTACGTGTACGAGCCGGGCGGCAACCGCGTCGAGCTGTGCAACCCGCTGACCCGGCTGATCCTGGCGCCGGACTGGCGGCCGATCACCTGGACGCAGGCCGAGCGCGCGAAGGGGCAGGCCTGGGGGCTGAAGACGATCGAGTCGTTCCACACCCACGGGACCCCGCCTGTTGAAGAAGTCCCTGTGGCGGAGGCTTAGGATCGGCCCCGTGCCGCCCGACTCGCCGCCCCCGGGGTTCGTCCTGCTGGAGTCCTCGCCGTTCGTCGAGCAGGTGGGGCCGATCTACCGCAACGGCGAAGGCCGGCTCGGGGTCCGCGTCCGCCCGGCGCACACCAACACGATGGGCTCGGTCCACGGCGGTTTCCTGATGACGGTGGTCGACATCGCCGCCGGTCAGGGCGCGCGGCGGGCCATCGGCGCCGGCTCGGTGGTCCGCACGGTCAGCACCAACGTCGACTTCCTGGCCACGGCGGGCGTCGGCAGCTGGCTGGAGGCCGACCTCACGGTGGACCGCATCGGGCGCCGTACCGTTTTCACCTCGTGCCGCGTGACGTCGGGGGAAACGGTGGTCGCGCGCGCGACCGCGGTGCTCATGCGCGGATAGCACCCGGTCGAGTGGTCGCCGATTCTTTCACTCTCTGATGCCGGATCGGCGCGACGCTCCCCGTAGTGGAGCAGCAGATTTCCGGCGATCGTCGGCACAATCGAAATTCGGGAGTCCTGGAACCACCCGGATGCCGCAGTCGTTAATCTGGCTCGCTCACTCCATCGGGCGACGGATGATAGCTTTCCGTGAGATTAATCCGCGGGGCCGTCATTGTGTTTCGCGCGTTCTCGGGACACGGTCGGAATCGTCGTTTCCGCTGAAGTCGAGGAGTGCCATGAAACGGAAAATAGCCGGTCTGGCTGCGTCGATTATCGCCCTGGTCTGCCTGGTCGCCGCCCCGGCTTCCGCGGCAGGCCCCGGCCAAGACCGGCCCGGGTGCTTTTCCGAGACCTACTCGGTCGCATTCGGTGTGGGCATCGCGGTGAACTGCGGTTTCGGCGAGGGGCCCGGATACCGGGTCGTCGCCCATTGCTCGAGTGGTGAGAACTTCTGGTACTCCCTGGGGACTTACGTGCCCTACGATTTCGGTCCTTCGGTCGCCAAATGCGAGGGCGGGCTCTTCTCCCCGGCCTCACTGGGCGGTTATCACATCGTCGAGTACTGACCGTCGACGAGTGACAATCGTGGATTGCTGAAGACTGCCGTCGTGTGGCCGCTTCCGGGCGAAGCGGCCACACGGGTCTCGCGCTGACCTGCCAGCTCCACGAGTCCCCCTCGAAGCCATGGTCACTTCACGTCAGCTGACGAAGCGGCGATCGAGCATAAACTGCGCTGAAGAGCATCGTCAACCACGATGTCCGGTTTGCCGAAGATCGCCTTCACCCCAGCTGACGCCCGGTAGGGTGCGGCCATGCCCGACACGCTCGCCGCCAAGGTGGATCACCTGTTCAGCACCGTGCGGCCGCGTGAGGGAAACGAGTACTCGTTCGAAGAGGTCGCCGAGGGCATCCGAGCCAAAGGCGGCCCCACGATCTCCGCGACCTACCTCTGGCAACTGCGAAAAGGCCTGCGCGACAACCCGACGAAGCGGCACCTGGAGGCCCTCGCGGGCTTCTTCGGCGTGCCACCTGCCTACTTCTTCGACGACGCGGAGGCCGAGCGGATCAACGCGGAGCTGACTTTGCTCAGCGCCCTGCGTGACGCCCCGGTCCGGCAAATCGCCTTGCGCGCCAATGGTTTATCCCCGAAGAGCCTCGAGGCAATCGCCGACATGGTCGACCGGGTCCGCCAACTGGAAGGCCTGCCCGACCCGGACGCGGACCAGTGACCGGTTGCGGCGACCGGCTCGGGCCGGTTGCCGAATCCTGTGATCGGCGGACCGGCGGAGCGAGCTGGCCCGGCGACCGTCGGCCCAGAGCAGCAGCAAAATCCGGCGACCGTCGGCTCGTGATCGGGCTCGGTGACCGGCTCGGGGCCGTGACCGGGCGCGTCGCCCGGCGGTTCGAGGCGGCGACCGAATCCGGTGATCGGCGGCTCGGGACAGTGGCCGGATCCGGCGACCCTAGGTTTGGGGCGGTGGCCGGGTACGGCGACCGTCGGCTCGGCGCAGCGTGCTGCTCTGGCGACTGGCGGCCCAAGGCGGCAGCCGAATCCGGCGACCGTCGGCTCGGGCGGTGACCGGGCTCGGCGACCGGCTCGGGGCCGTGACCGGGCGCGGTGACCGTCGGCTCCGCAAGCGGTGTGCCGCCCGGCTGCGCGACCTGCCGATGCCGGTGCCGTTCGACGTGCGGGTGCTCTGCGATCAGGTGGCGCGGCACCGCGGCCGCCCGATCCGGCTGGTGCCGATGGCCGGGCTGACCGGCGTCTGCGGGCTGTGGCTGGCCACCGATGAAGCAGACTTGATCTGTTATGAGGCAGCGACCAGCCCACCGCATCAGGACCACATCATCCTGCACGAGCTGGCCCACGTCCTGTGCGACCACTACCCCTCGTCCCTGCCGGAAGGCGCCGCCTCGCTGCTGCCGAGCCTCGACCCCGCGATGGTCCGGCGCGTCCTCGCCCGCGCCGGCTACTCGACCGAGGAGGAGCGCGAGGCCGAACTGCTGGCATCCCTCATCCGGCAGCAGGCCCGCACAGGCGGCACCCCCGCCGACCGGCTCCGCTCGGCGCTAGGGGGCGCCGATGCCTGAATGGCTGCTCCGGCGCCGCCGGGTGATGCTGACGGTGCGGCTGCTGCGATACCGCCAGGTGATGCCGGGGGAGTGGTTCTTGTGGGACAGCCCGGTGGTGCTGGCGGAGCGGTTGTTGCGGGACGGCCCGGTCGTGCCAGGGAGGTGGCTGCAACGGGACGGCCCGGTGATGCAGGGGAAGTGGCTGCTCCGGCACCACCAGGCCAGGCCGGGGGAGCAGCTGCAGCACAGCCCGGTAATGCCAGGAGACCCCGATGCCTGAATGGCTTCTCCACTACGCCCCAACCCTCCTGGCCTGGCTCCTCTTCACCACCCGCCGCGGCGGCGACCCCGGCCGTCGCGCCGTCCGCCAGGTGTTCCTCGGCCTCGCCGTCTCCCTGACCGCCCTGACCCCCGCCGGGCACGCGGTGATCCGCGCGGTCACCGGCGCCCCGGACCTCCCACGCCTGGTCGGGCACGCGGGCATGCTCTACGCCGCGTGGTCGGCCCAGCGGCTCCTCGCCCACCTGAACGGGATCCGCCCGCCGCGCGCGCAGGGCTGGTGGATCGGCGGCATGTTCGCCGTAATGTGCGTGCTCTTCGCGCTCATGCCCGACCTGAAACCTCAGTCTCCGTGGGTGATGGAGTACTGCTTCGCTTACGCCGCGGCGCAAATTCCGGCCTTTGTCGGCGTGATTCGGCTGGGCCTGCGGTACACGCGCCTGGCGTCCTTGCGCACCGGTCTCTACCTGGCCGTCGCGGGTACCGCCGCCGGGATCGGGTACCTGGTGAACAAGACGGTGCTGGCCGCCGCGCCGCGCTGGGGTTTCGAGTACCCGCTCGGGCACGCGTTCCTGATGTCCAAAGCACTGCCCGCCGCCGCGCACCTGCTGGTGCTCGTCGGCGTCACGCTGCCCGGGGCCGTGGCCTGGCTGGGCCGCTGGCTGCGGTACCGCCGCCTTCGTCCACTGTGGACGGCGCTGTACCGGGCCGACCCGGCGATCGCGCTGGACCCGCGCCGGCTGGTGCCGTGGGGCCTGCGGATGCGCCTCTACCGGCGGGTGATCGAGATCCGCGACGGGCTGCTCGCGCTCCAGCCCTACCGGGACCCGGCCGTCGCCGTCGCCGCGCGGGAAAGCGGGATCCGGGACGGGCTGCGCGGACGTCGGCTGGACGCGGCGGTCGAGGCCGCCGCGGTTGCCGCCGCCTTGAGCGCGCGGGCGGACGGCGTGGTGCCGGGCGCCGCGGAAAGCATCGGGCCCGGCGGCGAAGACCTCGACAGCGACACCGCGTTCCTGAGTGAGGTCGCCGTCGCCTATCGCCGCGGCGCGGTTGCCGTGCGTTGACGAGCCAGGTCTTTGTCAAAGTATTGACCGAGGGCCGGACGCGCGGAAAGGTCGGATGTCAGGTCCAGGTTGGTCGGTTTCTGCCGTGGGAGGCACCCGGTGCGGTACAGGTTCATGGCGGCGGTCCTGGCGACGGCGGTGCTCGGCGCGCCGAGTGTCGCCGCGGCGGCCCCGGCGGGGGCGCCTGCCGAAGCGCAGCTGGTCAGCGACCCGGCGTCGTACGTCGACCCGCTGATCGGCACCGGCAGCGGCGGCGGTTCGGTCGGCGAGATCAACAACTTCCCGGGCCCGGCGACGCCGTTCGGGATGATGCAGTTCTCCCCAGACACCCAAGGCTCGTACGCCGGCTACCAATATCACAGCGATCAGATCCGAGGTTTCAGCCTCGATCACGCCTCGGTCGGCTGCACCGCGTTCGGTGACGTGCCGATCCTGCCGGTGACCGGCGACGTCGGCGCGGCGCCATGGGACCGCGTCGAGCACTTCACCCACGACGACGAACAGGCCGCGCCCGGCTACTACGCCGTGACGCTCGCCGATTCGAAGGTCCGCGCGGAGCTCACCGCCACCACGCGCACCGGCCTGGCCGCGTTCACCTTCCCGGCCGGCGCGAACGCGCAGGTGCTGGTCAAGGGCGGCGCCAGCCTGGCCGGCGACTCCCACGCGGACCTGAAGGTCACCGGCGACCGCGAGGTCAGCGGCTCGGCGACCACCGGCAACTTCTGCGGCAAGGGCAACAAGTACACCGTTTACTACGACGTCACGTTCGACCAGCCGTTCACCGCGCACGGCACGTGGGACGGCACGTCGGTGAAGCCGGGCACGGACGCGGTCGACTCGCCGAAGGCCGGCGCGTACCTGACCTTCGGCTCGCAGAAAGTGGTGCACGCCAAGGTTTCGATGTCGTACGTGAGCGTCGACGGCGCGAAGGCCAACATGGCGGCGGAGATCCCGGGCTGGGACCTCGGCGCGGTGCGTCAGTCCACAAGGGACGCCTGGTCGGCCACGCTCGGCAAGATCAAGGTGGCGGGCAAGGACCCCGCGGAGCTCAGGACCTTCTACACCTTCCTGTACCACTCGCTGATGCACCCCAACACTTTCAACGACGTCGACGGCCGTTACATCGGCTTCGACGACAAGGTCCGGACGCTGCCCGCCGGGCACACGCAGTACGCCAACTTCTCCGATTGGGACACCTACCGCACGCTCGCGCCGTTGCAGGCCATGCTGTTCCCCAAACAGGCCAGCGATATGGCGCAGTCGCTCACGAACGACGCGGTGCAGGGCGGCTGGTGGCCGCGCTGGCCGATGGCGAACGACTACACCGGCCAGATGACCGGGGACAGCTCGGTGGCGCTGATTTCGAGCCTGTACGCGTTCGGCGCGCGGGACTTCGACGTCAAGACGGCGCTGAAGTACCTGGTCAAGGGCGCGACCTCGGTGGACGAGACGCCCGGCGCGTACCAGGAGCGCCGGGGCGTCGCGGACTACGTGGCCCGCGGTTACATGCCGAACAACGACGCCTCGCGCGGCGACCACGCGCGCGTCGGCGCGTCGATCACCCTGGAGTGGGCGATCGACGACTTCGCGATCGCGCAGTTCGCGCAGGGCATCGGCGACCGCGACGTCGCGCGTGAGTTCACCCAGCGCGGCCAGAACTGGCAGAACATCTTCAACCCGGCCACCGGCTACCTGCAGCCGCGCGGTGAGGACGGCCGCTTCCCGGACGGCCCGGCCTACCAGCCCCCGCCGCCGGGTGAATTCGGCCAGGACGGCTTCGACGAGGGCAACGCGGCGCAGTACACCTGGCTGGTCCCGCAGGACCCGGCCGGCCTGGTCACCGCGATGGGCGGCCCGGCGAAGACCGCGGCGCGGCTGGACACGTTCTTCCAGCAGCTGAACGTCGGCCCGAACGAGCCGTACATGTGGGCCGGCAACGAGCCGGACTTCGGGGTGCCGTGGCTGTACAACCACGTCGGGCAGCCGTGGAAGACACAGCAGGTGGTGCGGCAGATCGCGACCTCGCAGTTCAGCGCCACCCCGGACGGCGAGCCCGGCAACGACGACCTCGGCGCGCAGTCGTCCTGGTACGTCTGGGCCGCGCTCGGCATCTATCCCGGCACGCCGGGCACTTCGGATCTCGTTGTGCACAGCCCGTTGTTCGAGCGCGCGGTGCTCACGCTGCCCACCGGGCGCACTATCGACATCCGCGCGCCGAAGGCGTCGGCGACCACGCCGTACGTCCAGGATCTCCGGCTGAACGGCGCGGCGTGGAACCGCACGTCGCTGCCCGCCGGCACCGCGCACGACGGCGCCCGGCTGGACTTCGCGCTGGCCGCGCAGCCGGACAAGGGCTGGGCCGCGGGCAGCCAGCCACCGTCCTATCGGGACAGTGAACAGCCGTTCCTGGCGTCGGCGGACAACCAGCTGACGGCCGCGCCGGGCTCGACGGGCCAGGCCACGATCACCGGCCAGCGGCTCGGCGGCCACGACCCCGCTCTCGACGTCACCGTCCAGTCGCCCGCGGGCCTGACCGCCACTGCGCCGCGGCAACTCCGGCTGGACGATCGCACGGGCGGCGGGAGTGTGAAGCTGACGGTTTCCGTGCCCGCCGGAACGCCCGAGGGCTACTACCCGGTGCCGGTGACCGTCCGCGGCAGCGGCCGCACGGTGACGACTTCGGTGATCGTGCTGGTCGCCCCGAAGGGCAGTCTCACCGCCGCGTACACCAACCTCGGTATCTCCGACGACGGCGACGCCGGCTCGGCGAACTTCGACACCGCGGGCAACAGTTTGTCGAGGCAGGCACTGGCGGCGGCGGGCCTGGCCGGCGGCAAGACGGCACAGGCCGTGGGCACGACCTTCACCTGGCCCGCGGCGCCCGCGGGCCGTCCGGACAACGTCGTGCCTGCCGGGCAGGTGGTCACTCTCGCGCCTGCCGCCCGGTTGTCTTTCATTGGCACAGCAACAAATGGCGACCACCGGGGGACCGCCACTGTGACGTTCACCGACGGCACCACTGCCCAGACGGACCTGTCGTTCGGTGACTGGGTGCTGCCTGGTGGGGGTACGGATCCGGTCTACGGCAACACTTTGGTCGCGCGTGCCGCGTACCGGAACCAGCCTGGGGGTCCGGGCGGTCCGGCTTCGATCTACGCTACGTCACCGTTTGTGGTGCCGGCGGGAAAGCAGCTGGCTTCGGTGACTTTGCCGGTTGAGGCGGATCTGCATGTGTTCGCGGTGGGGCTGGGTTGAGGTTCTTGCTGGTCTGATCCTGGAGGTTTGTTGCTGTTAAAGGGTTTCTGCTTGCGGTAGGTGGTTTTGAGCTGTACACCTTCGTGTGATGCATCGAACGAATGTTCGATTTAAGATGGTGTCATGGAAAGAACGGAGCAGGTACCGGCGTGGCAGCTTTCCGACGGGGAGCTGACCACTGAGCTCTTCGCCGCCGAGCAGGCGTTGTGCCGCGAGTACGCGCGGATGCTGGACTTGGTCGGCGAGGTCGACCACCGTGGTGTGGCTGTGGACAGGGGTTTCCGTAGCACCGCGGTGATGCTGGTGCGCGCTTTACGGGTCTCGCAGAGGGAAGCGCGAGCGCGTGTCGCCCAGGCAACCACGGCACTGCCTGTGCTGCGGATCGCTCTGGCTGCTGGTGATCTCAACCGTGAACATGCGGCCGAGATCGCTTCTGTCCTGGCTCAAGCTCCCGACTCGGTGACTCCGGATGACCTGGCCGACAGCGAAACCACCTTGGTCGCGCTGGCTCGTCAAGCCCCGCCCTTCACGGTGCGGAAAGTAGCCCAGCGGATCCGGTCCTACTGGGACTTCGATGGTGCCGACCCCGACAAGCGTGAGCAGGACTTGGCCCGTCCGCGGCGGGAGTTCCGTTACACCCGTACCCGGGACGGGCGAATGAGGTACAGCGGTGAGCTTGATGCCGAGATGGCGGACCTCACCGAACAACTCTTCACCGTGCTCGCCAAACCCGCTCCTGCGGATCCGTTCGGCAACCCCGACCCCCGCACCCGATCCCAGCGTCAAGGCGACGCGATCGCTGCCGTGTTGGATCTTGCTGCCCGTGCGCCTGATGTTCCGGTCAAGGCCGGGGAACGTGCCGTCGCGACCGTGACCGTCACCCTGGACGATCTCGAACGCCGCGCCGGTACCGTCGTCTCCGACGGTCACACCCCGATGACCGTGTCCCAGCTTCGCCGCTTGTGCTGTGACGCGAAGGTCCTGCCCGCTGTTCTCAACGGCGCCGGTGAGGTGTTGGATTTGGGTCGCGCCGTCCGTACCGCCACTCCCGCCCAGCGACGAGCGTTGGCGGTGCGGGACCAGGGCTGCACCGCACCGTGGTGCACGAAAGGTCCGAAGTGGACAACACCGCATCACATCGAGTATTGGACCAACCTCAACGGCGGCCCTGGCGGACGGACTGACATCGGGAACCTGGCGTCGATCTGCGAAACCGACCACCACATCGTCCACCACGAAGGCTGGGACATCCGGCTCCGCAACGGAACCGTCGAATGGATCCCACCAGCCTGGATAGATCCGCAACGAAGACCCCTCCACAACACCGCCCACGACCCACCCCACGCCCAGGCCGCCTGATGATGGGCCCATCCGCGATACAACCATCACGTGGCCTCCGGTCCACATCAGACACCACCGACATCGATTCTTCAGGATGGAGGACAGACCAAAGCCCAGTGCGGCCGCAGGGACCTGCCCTTGAGAATGAGCCGCCCCGAAACCTCCGAACAGCGATTCGCCAAGATCCGCTTCCCGCCCTCGGACGACGACGTCGTGCCCATGCGCGCTCCCGCCGGATTCCTCAGCCACAGATCCACAACGATCACAGCCCCATGGCCCGCGTCCTGCCGTCGCCGCGAGCAGGTCCGCGAGTTCACGGTGGTTTCGGTCCTGCCGCCACAGTCCACCCTTTGCCTTTCCCAGCAACGGTTCCCGTACCTGGAGCGTGGTCCCCAGCCTCAGCGGCTGCGGACCACCCGGCGTTCGTCCCAGACGGGTTCCGGGGTTTCGCGGACCACGCCGTCCGAGCCGAAGACCAGGTAGCGGTCGAAGGACTTGGCGAACCAGCGGTCGTGGGTCACGGCGAGCACGGTGCCTTCGTAGGCCTCGAGGCCGTCCTGCAGGGCTTCGGCGGATTCGAGGTCCAGGTTGTCCGTCGGCTCGTCCAGCAGGAGGGCGGTGGTGCCGGCCAGTTCCAGCAGCAGGATCTGGAACCGCGCCTGCTGGCCGCCGGACAGCTTGTCGAAGGGCTGGTCGCCGTGGCGTTCCAGTTCGTAGCGGCGGAGCACGGCCATGGCGGAGCCGCGGTCCTTCGCGTGAGCTGTCCACAGGATGTCGACCAGGGGACGGCCGGTCAGCTCCGGGTGCGCGTGCGTTTGCGCGAAGTGGCCCGGCACGACCCGCGCGCCGGTCTTCCACAGCCCGGTGTGCGCGACGTCCCCGCCCGCCAGCAGGCGCAGGAAATGCGACTTGCCCGAGCCGTTGGACCCCAGCACCGCGACCCGCTCGCCGAAGAAGACCTCCAGCGAGAACGGCTTCATCAGCCCGGTCAGCTCCAGGTTCTCGCAGGTGACCGCGCGGACGCCGGTGCGGCCGCCGCGCAGGCGCATGCGGATGTCCTGGCGCCGCGGCGGCTCCGGGGGCGGGCCGGCCTCCTCGTACTTGCGCAGCCGGGTCTTGGCGGCCTTGTAACGGGACGCCATCTCGTCGCTGCGGGCGGCGTACTGCTGCATGTCCAGGACGAGCTTCCGCAGCTGCGCGTGCTTCTCCTCCCAGCGCCGCTTCAGCTCGTCGTAACGGGCGAACCGCTCCTGCCGCGCCTCGTGGTAGGTGGCGAACCCGCCGCCGTGCACCCACGCGTCGGAGCCGGCCGGGCCGGGCTCGACGCTGACGATCTTCTCCGCCGCCCGCGCGAGCAGCTCCCGGTCGTGCGAGACGAACAGGACGGTCTTCCTGGTCTCGTGCAGCCGTTCTTCCAGCCAGCGCTTGCCGGGCACGTCGAGGTAGTTGTCGGGCTCGTCCAGGAGCAGCACCTCGTCCGGGCCGCGCAGCAGCGCTTCGAGCACCAGGCGTTTCTGCTCGCCGCCGCTGAGCGTGCGCACCTGGCGCCACTGCGCTTTCTCGTACGGGACACCGAGCGCCGCCACCGTGCAGACGTCCCAGATCGTCTCGGCCTCGTAGCCCTGGGCCTCCGCCCAGTCGCTCAGCGCCTGCGCGTACTTCATCTGCGCGGCCTCGTCGTCGACGGTCATGATCAGCTCTTCGGCTGCGTCCACGGCCGCCGCGGCCTCGCGGATACGCGGCGGCGCGACCGAGACCAGCAGGTCCCGCACCGTCCGCTCGTCCCGTACCGACCCGACGAACTGCGCCATCACGCCCAGCCCGCCCGAGGACGCCACCGTGCCCTGATGCGGCTGCAGGTCACCGGCCAGCAGGCGCAGCAACGTCGTTTTGCCCGCGCCGTTCGGGCCGACCAGCGCGACCACGGCCCCGTCCCCGACCCGGAACGAGACGTCGCCGAGCAGCGGCCGACCGTCCGGCAGGTAATAGTCGACGTGCGCCGCCTCGAGATGACCCATGGACGCGGAGTCTACGGACCGGCCCGCCCGCGGTGCCTCCCGTTTTCCCGGCGCGGCGCCCGGGCCGGGGTCAATGCCGCCCGGGCGCCGGGTTCCCGGCCAGCATCGGCAGCGCCACGAAGTCGGCCAGGGCCTGCTGGCCCGCGATGTTGGCGTGGATGCCGTCGCCGTTGTCATACGACGGGTCGATCCGGTTCGGCGAGATCGGGTCGGCGAGCACCTGGTCGAAGTCGATGGTGGCGGTGCAGGTGCCGGAGCAGTTGTTGCCCTGCTTCACGAACAGGCCGACGGTGTGCCGGTCGCGGTTGTTCTGGTCGGAATAACCCGGCCGGGGCGTGATCGGGGTGACGTAGACCTTGATCCCGGCATCGCGCAGGCGCTGGAAGACCTGGTGGTAGCTGTCCAGGATGGGGGCGGACGTGCAGCTGTCCGCGAGGTCGTTGGTGCCGTAGTAGTAGATCACCGCGGTGACGCCGTGCAGCGCGAGCACGTCGCGGTCGAGCCGGCTCAGGGCGTCCAGGCCCTTGACGCCCTCGGGCATGCCCGGGCAATTCGCCGCGCTGGTGGTGCCGCCGATGCCGGCGTTGGCCACGGCCAGCTGACCGGTGGCAGGGAGCGAAGCGACGATGCGCCGCGCCAGGTCGTCGGCCCAGCGGCGGTTGGTGCCGGTTTCGGTGCAGCCCGGCCCGCAGTTGGTGCTGCCGGTGCCGTCGACCACCGAGCTGCCGAACGGCACGATCGTGCCCGTCAGCCGGGGGTTGTGCACGTCCACGGCACTGACCAGGTAAGTCGCGCCGGTCTTCTGCGTGTACGCGGCGCCGTCGGCGTCCGCGACGTGCGAGCCGGAGCCGGACGGCGTGAGGTAGTTGTCCCGCAACGCCGACGAGTGCTCACCCGGCACGGCGGTGCCCGCGACGTACAGGCTGATCGCCACGTCCCGGTCCGGCGAGGTGGCCAGGGGAGTGTCGTCGCTCCAGACCTCGCCGCCCGCGGGCACCGTGACGGACGGGCTGCCGCCGAAGGTGACCGGCGCCGGCGCGGTGACCGCCGACGCGCCCGCGCTGATCCCTGCCGTGGCCTGGTCGACGGTCAGCGGCGCGGTGCCGAAGGTGTTCTGCACGCGCACCCGGATCGCGTCGCCGCCCTGGCTCAGGTGCGTGATCATGCGCAGCGACTGGTGGTTCAGCGTGACGCCGGCCAGGTCCTGCTGCGACTCGGCCCACGAGGTGAACCACGTCTGGGCGGCGCCCTCGGCTGCGGTGGAGGAGCCGAACAACGTGGTGAGCGCCAGAGCGGCCGCCGCGGCCAGGGTGATCGTTTTTCCGCTGAGTCCCATGGCTTGTCCTCTCAGAGGGCGAGAGCGAGGTGCACGGTGTGGTGGCCGGTGGCGCCGGCGGGCAGCAGCGGGCGGCCGGGGCGTCCGTCCACAGTGCACGAAACGACCCGGGTGCCGGCGCCGTCGAGGACGAGGTCCACGGTGGCTTCGCGGTAGCGCAGGCCCAGCAGGCTGACCCGCCCCCAACCCTCGGGCAGGCACGGCGCGAACCGCAGGCCGTCCTCGGTGAAGTCCAGCCCGCACAGGCCGGAATAGAGCAGCCGCAGGAACCCGCTGGCCGACCAGGCCTGGTCCGGCTGGGAGGTGAACTGCTCGAGCTCACCGCTGCCGCCGGTCTGCCAGCCGCCCTGCACGGCGCCGGTGCGCGCGTCGTAGATCTCGTAGAAGTTGCCGCCGGTGCCCGAAACCAGCGTGGCCAGGTCGGTGACGGCGCGGCCGAACAGGTCCGCCCGGCCGCCCGCCGCGGCGGCGTGCCCGAAGAACGAGTGCACCATCGGCCAGACGACGGTGTTGTGCCGCCCCGGTTTCTCGTCGCTGAACATCGGGAAGTGCGGCCGGCTGTTGGCGATCCCGTGCGGCTCCCACTGGGCGTTCGCCAGCACCTGCCGCGTCCGGCCGGCGTCGGTCACGCCCAGCAGCACGGCGAACGCGAGCCCGGCGCCCTCCTGTGAGACGTCCAGCTGCCCGGCCAGCGGGCAGGTCCCGTGCACGAAGTAGCCGAAGGCGTCGCCCTGCCACAGACGGGTGTTGATCGCCGTCCGCAGCTGCGCCGCGTCGGCCCGGTGCGCGGCGTCAGGCTTGCCCAGCACTCGCGCCATTCCCGCCAGCGCGAGAAAAGCGCCGTGGTAAAGGCAATTCGTGGACAGGCACAGGAGCTTGGCCGCGTCCGGGTAGTCGAGCACGAACGACGAGCGGATGCCCGGCTGCCACGGCGGCGCCGGGTAGCCCGCGATGCCGTCGTTCATGAAGCTGGGCCCCTCGAACAGCCCGGCGGCGGCGTTGAAGTTCGCGGCTTTGCGCGCGGCGACGGTGTTCACGCCGATCCCGTACGCGTCGGCCAGGAATTCCGCGTCCCCGGTGACCAGGTAGTGGTGCCAGGCGCCGAGCACCCAGACGATCTGGTCCCACCACTGGTTGTCCTGCTGCACGATCAGGCTGCCGTCGGCGCGTTTGTCCACAACGGACAGCAGTGTGTTCCGGCCGACCGCCGCGCTGAGCAGGCTGCCGGCGTTCCACGCGTTCACCGCCGCGTCGCGCGTCCAGCGCTGCGGTGACGGGTAACCGCCGCCCGCGCGGATGAACGTGCCGGGCGGGTAACTCAACCGGCCCGAATGGTTGTACGTCGGGGGATCGGCGTACGCGGTGTTGATGCCGACCAGGTCGGTGAGCGCGGATTCGTGGAGCGCGCCCAGCAGATCGCGGGTCGTGGGCTCGGCGAAGACCAGCGACGGCAACGTGTAGTCCACCCGCAGCTGCGATGCCTGGCCGGGCGGATGGGTTTCTTCGCCAGCAGACGCGGGTGACGCGCCGAGCCCGGCGGCTCCGACCCCCGCGGCCCCGGCCAGGGCGAGGAAGCCCCTTCGGCCGACCTTGACTTCGTCGTCGCTGCCGGTCATCGCACTCCCCGCTCGGTGACATCCGCTGTGAAATCGTTGTCAAGTGGGACGTTCACGATGCTAGGGGCGCATTCGGCCGGCGGGCAACGGTTCTGTCCGGTCTTGTCCGCTTGTCGCCCGGGCTCAGGCCCGGATGGCCGCACGGCGGGAGGCCCCGGTGGGCGGCTCCCGCCGTGCGGGGGACTCAGCCGGTCGCGAGGACCTTCAGGCGGGAGATGTCCGCGCTGAAGCTGTCCTGGTCGATCGGGGTGGAGCTGTACTGCCAGAAGGTGTAGAAGCCCCACTTGTACGGCAGCGTGCCCGCCGAGGAGGCGTAGCGCGCGACCCAGAGCGGGTTGGTGGAGCTGAAGTCGCCGCCGTTGCCGGTGCACTGGCTCCACCAGCTGGTGGCGGTGTAGATGACCGGCCAGCGCGTGGTCTTCTTGTGGTACTCGTCGCTGAACGCCTTGATCCAGGCGACCATCGCCGAGGTGCCCAGCCCGTAGCAGGCCGAGTTCGGGCCCCACTCGATGTCCAGGGTGCCGGGCAGGGTCTTGCCGTCCTTGGACCAGCCGCCGCCGTGCGCGACGAAGTAGTCCGCCTGCGCGGCGCCGCCGCTGAGGTCCGGGCGGCCGTAGTGGTAGGCCCCGCGGATCATGCCGACGTTGTACGAGCCGTTGTACTGCTGGGTGAAGTACGCGTTGGTGTAGCCGGTGCCCTCGGTGGCCTTGACGTACGCGAACTTCTTGCCGGCGCTCCAGTAGGAGGCCCAGTTGACGTTGCCCTGGTAGGAGCTGACGTCGATGCCCGGCACGCTGGCGTCCACACTGGACGGAACGGCGCCGGGCGACGGCACGCCGTCGTGCGCCCGGATCGCGGCGCCCATCTCGTGGTTGTCGGACGTGTCGACGGCCTTGGTGCTGGCAGCCTGTGCGCCGCCCGCGGTCACGACCGTCACGGCGGCCGAAACGGCGAGCGCGGCGCCGAGCAGGCGGCGCCACCCCCATCTTGCTGATGACATGGATGTTTCCCTTCGAGTGCCCTCGCGAAGCGCGGCTTTGCAGGGCCGCGCGGCCTTGATTCTGTTACACCGATATGTGGAATGTCACTGCTCCATGTGAACCAATTTTCGGATAAGCGCGGACCAGGTCAATCGGTGACAGGGCGGTCCGGTGTCGTTTGATGTGCACTGTCGCAAATTGAGACCGGCGAGTTGCCCCGGATGCGGTGTGGTGAACGTCCCGCCCCCGCCACGACAGGAGCGTCCACGGATGTCCCAGCAGACCCACGAAGTGGCACCCCCGTCGAGCGCGCGGCAGCTGCGGACCCCCTCGGCGCTGGCGCTGGCCGACCTGGCCGCGATCTTCGACGACCTCCAGTTCACCTTGCGCTGCTGCGAGCGCCTGCTCACCGAGCTGGAACGCGACGGCCTCGACGCCGTGCTGGTCGAGTCGCTGTGGGTCTCGGCGCTGAACTCGTACGCGCGGTGCTTCCGCCCCGGCGAGCGCGGCATGGGCCTGACCGAAAAAGACCTCGAGGCGACGGGCGTGCAGGGCGAGGTCGTCGAGTGGCACGGCCTGCTCGGCCGGATCCGCGACTTCTCCCTCGAGGGCGCGGTCAACCCGCGCGAGGCTTATTCAGTCGGCGTTTCGCAGGCGTCGAGCGGACGGCCCGAGGGCATCGTCATCACGTCGGTGCCGCACCCGCTGGTCGACGAGGTGACGGTCCGCCAGACCGGCCGGCTGGCCTTCGAGCTGAGCCGCCTGCTGGACGAGCGCATCAAGGCGCACCAGAAGAAGGTCTTTGCCGGGGTTGAGGAAATGTCCGCGGAGCAGCTCAGCGCGTTGCCCGCCATCGAGGTGACTGCGGCGCTCTGAAGCCGTCAGAGCTGGACATCGGCCGCGGCGAACAGCGTGCGGGCGCACAGGTCCCGCAGTTCGTCCTGGGTCACCGTCTGGTGGTCGAGCCAGTGCAGGATCGCCTCGCTGACGAACATCAGCCAGCCGCGCACGGCCAGGCGCGTGGCTTCGGTGACGGTGGTCAGCTCGCCGAGCGCGGTCAGGATCCGCTCGGCGTTGGTGGCGGTGGCGACTTCGCGGATCTCCTGGATCTCGCGGTCGGTCCCGCCGGCGGCGCGGTGCACGATCCGGTAGCCGTCCGGGTGGGTGCGGGCGAACTCCAGGTAGACGTCGAGACCCGCGCGCAGCTGTTCGGCGACCGGCAGCGCGGGGTCCGGCTCGCTCATCGCCAGCAGCTGGTCCCGCTGGGTGCGCACGACCTCCGCGAAGAAGTCCTTTTTCGTCGGGAAGTAGTGGTACAGCAGGCCGCGTGAGACCTCCGCGATCTCGGCGACCTCTTCGATCCAGACCTCGTCGTACTGCCGTTTCGAGAACAGCCCGGCCCCGATGGCCAGGAGCTGCTCCCGCCGTTCCCCGGTGCTCAGCCTGGTCCGCATCGGGCCAGCTTACTTGACATGGGTTCAGTACGGCGGGATCGTGACGTTATTGGATCTGGGTTCAATAGGAGGCGTTCGTGGACACCACCGGCATCCCGCACCGACCGGGCCGGCTGCCCGTGCTCGGTGACCTGATCGGGTCGAACCCGCGCACGCCGCTGCAGGACACCGTGCGGCTCGGCCGGCAGCTGGGTCCGATCTTCACCCGGCGGCTGGTCGGCCTCGAGCTGGTCTTCGCCTCCGGGATCGACCTGGTGACCGAACTGAACGACGAGAAGCGGTTCACCAAGCACGTCGGCCTCGGCGTCCGGAACCTCCGCGCGGTGGCCGGCGACGGGCTGTTCACCGCGTACGGCACCGAGCCCAACTGGCGGTTCGCGCACGACATCCTGATGCCCGCGTTCACCGGCGAGGCGATGCGCGGCTACCACCCGATCATGGTCGACGTCGCGCGGGAGCTGGTCGCCTCCTGGGACGCCAAGGACTCGGCCGACGTCTCCGCGGACATGACCCGGCTGACGCTCGAGACCATCGGCCGCGCCGGTTTCGGCTACAGCTTCGGGTCCTTCGAACGCGAGGAGCCGCACCCATTCGTCACGGCGATGACCCGCGCGTTGCGCTTCGCCCAGATGCAGGGGATCAAGCTGCCGTTCGTCCGCCGCGCGCTGGCGGGCTCGGTGCAGCAGAACCAGGCCGACATCGCGCTGATGACCAACGTGGTCGACGAGGTGATCGACGCCCGCCGCCACGACGACGAGCCGGGCCGCGACATCCTGGGGCTGATGCTCAGTCAGAGCCACCCGGAGACCGGCGCGAAGCTGGACCCGGTGAACGTCCGCAACCAGGCGATCACCTTCGTCGTCGCCGGCCACGAGACGACGTCGGGCGCGCTGTCGTTCGCGTTGTACTACCTGACCCGGCACCCGGAACTGCTCGAGCGGGCGCGCGCCGAGGTGGACGCGGTGTGGGGCGACCGCGAGCCGGCGTTCGCCGACGTGATGAAGCTCCGTTACGTCCGCCGCGTGCTCGACGAGTCGATGCGCCTGTGGCCCACCGCCCCCGGGTACGCCCGTGAGGCGCGTGAGGACACGGTGCTGGGCGGGCGGTACCGGATGCGCAAGGGTGATTGGGTACTCGTGCCGCTGCCGTTGCTGCACCGCGACCCGAGCGCGTGGGGCCCGGACGCGGAGTCCTTCGACCCGGACCGCTTCGAGCCCGCGGCGGTGAAGAAGCGCCCGGCCCAGGCGTACAAGCCGTTCGGCACGGGGGAGCGGGCGTGCATCGGCCGCCAGTTCGCGCTGCACGAAGCCGTGCTGGCGCTGGGCATGGTGCTGCAGCGGTACGACTTCACCCCGGACCCGGCGTACCGGCTGAAGATCGCCGAATCCCTGACACTGAAGCCGGAGGGCTTCCGGCTCGGCATCCGGCCCCGCACGACCGCCGGGGCTCGGCCGGCCGCGGCTTCGCAGACCGTCTGAGTCCTGTGTAGACGGTGTTCGCGCAAAACCGTTCGACGGCGCGGCGCGGGCCTGTCACAGTGGCGCACTATGACTGGTGCCGAGTTGGTGACCGCCGCGGACGTGCGGCTCATGCAGGGCCTGGCGCAGCGGATCACCGCCGGCCGGCTGGACCTGGTGAACAGTGAGGCGACGTTCGGCGAACTGGCCTGGAACTGGGGAATGGGGCACGCCCGGCGCGGCAGCACCTGGCCGCGCCGGCTGTGGTTCGACGGCGGGGACCTGGTGGCGTGGGGCTGGGCCTATCTGCCGCACCGGGTGACGCGCGGCGACGGCTCGGTGAAGGACGTCACCGGGGCGAATCTGGTGTACCAGGTCGATCCCGGCCACGCGGGGCTGATCGACGAGGTCATCGACTGGTTCGACGGCGTGGCGGCGGGCGTCGAGCGCACGGTGTCGCCGAGCGCCGTCGACAAGTTCGCCCTGGAGCGCTGGGCGGCGCACGGTTATCAGCCCGACCAGGCCGCGCTCGCCGACAACGGGTCGTGGCACCTGTACACCGAACGGGACCTCATCGAGGTGGCCGAACCGGTGCTGCCGCCCGGATTCCGGTTCCGCGACGCGGGGGAAGCCGGACCTGAGGCCGCCGTCCAGGCCCATGTGGACGCCTGGGCGCCGTCGGCGTACTCGGCCGAAAGCTACGCGGGCGTCCAGCAGACCCCGGGGTACCGCGGCGACCTGCACCTCCTGGTCGAGGCGCCGGACGGGACGATGGCCTCCTCGACGATCATGTGGTTCGACGAGGTGAACAAAACCGCCGAGTTCGAGCCTGTCGGAACGCACCCGGACTACCGGCGGCTGGGGCTGGGCCGCGCGATGATGCTGCACGGGATGCGCCGGGTGCGGGACGCCGGGGCCACGCACATGACGGTCGCCTGCCTGGGCGGTTCGGGGCATCCCAAGGCCTGGGGGCTGTACCGGAGCCTCGGGTTCCGGGAGCTGACCCGGGACGCGCCGCTGATCAAGACCGTCTAGCGCACACCAGTCAGCCGACGGTAGCGGCGCGGGCCTGGGCGATGAACGCGTCCAGCACCCCGTCGCCGACCAGGGCCTGCCGGACGCCCCACGGGTTGGTGTTGCCGGTTCGGACCGCTTTCGCTTGCGTGGTAAGGGAATCCGCCGACGCGGTGAGCCGCTGAGCCGTGGCCGTGTCGCCGTGGGCCGAGGCGACGAGGGCGTCGAGCTGGTCGGCCATGGCGCTGCCCCACAGCACGGTGGCGTCCAGCCAGGGCTTCGCCTCGTCGACGAACGCGGGGATGACCTGGCCGCCGCGGATGACCGCCGGGGCATCCTTGATCCGCTGGGCGTAAGGCCGCAGCTCGCGCGCCGCGCCGTCGTGGTCACCGGCGTTCCAGCGCTGCCAGAACGACGCTGTTTTCGCCGCGAGCGCCGGGGCTTGCGGCTGCCACGGGGTGGGATCCGACGACGGCGCCAGGTGCTCCAGGTCGGCGAACACCTGCATGGCCGCGCCGGCCCGGGGATCGCCGCCCGCCATCCGGCGCAGGGCCAGCGGCCACGAGCGCTCCGGCGAGTAGGCCGCGTCGTTCCAGGCGAAGTCCGTGGCGCCGAACTCGGCGATCTCGCTGGCCGCCTCCTGGTTCATCGGGTTCGACACGATCCCGTTGAGGTACTGGGAAAGGCCGGCCTCGCGGTGCCCGTACGGCGCGAGCAGCAGCCGCCCGGCGGACTCCTCGTAGTCGTTCACCGGGTAGTTGTCCCAGAGGAAGACCTTGCGTCCGTACAAAGTGGACACCTGCTGGGCCTGCGCGTTGGTGATGCTGGACGGCACCACCGCGGTGCCGGTCCACTGCACCACCACGGTCGGGTCCAGGTGCTCGCGCAGCTCGGTCTTGTACGGCGAGTCCGCGAGGTCGCTGTACTCGGTCGGCACCGTCTGCAAGGGCCGCGCGCCGTCGTGGGTCTTGATGAACTGCGAGGTGACGGTGTTGAGCAGCGTCACCTGCGCCTTGCCCGCGGCGGCCTGGCCGGGGGCACCGTAGGCGGTCTGGTCGGCGTCGCAGTTCCACTTCGTGTACGAGATGTCGTCGAAGGGCATGGAGAACGACCGGACGCCGAGGTCGTAGACCGACTGGAGTTTCGCGGTCAGCGCGGTGAAATCGGCGGGCGAGGAGAAGCAGATCGAGACGCCGGGCGAAAGCGCGTACGTGAAGTCGACGTGCTGCGATTCGGCGGCTTGCACGAGCTGGCCGAGCGTCGCCAGTTCGTCGGCGGGGTACGGGTCGCGCCAGCGCGAGCGCAGGTACGCGTCGTCCTTCGCGCTGTAGACATAGGAATTCGCCTTGACCTCACTGAGGAAGCTGATCTGACGCAGCCGGTCCTCGGCGGTCCACGGCGGGCCGTAGAACCCTTCGATCGAGCCGCGCAACGCCATGTTCGGCCAGTCCCGCACGGCGGCGCCGCTCACCGCCCAGCCGCCGCCGGACCGCACGAACAGCTGGCGCAGCGTCTGCACGCCGTAGTACTGCCCGGCCCCGTTCCGGCCGCCGACGGCCAGTTCGGCGGGCTTCGGCGAGCGCAGCGCGTACCCCTCGGGCTGGCTCGGCACGGTCAGCGAGCCCAGTGCCGTGACGATGTCCGGCCGTTCTGCCGCGCCGAGGCGGATCACCAGCCGGCCGTGACCGGTGGGCTGCCCGGGCGGGACCGTCGTCACCGAGCGAACGCCGTGCTGCTGGAGCAACGTCGTGAGCAGGTCCTTCGCTGCCGGGTCTGTGGCGCTGTCGGTGACGAGCACGGCGGAGCTGGGCACCCGCACGTCCGCGGAACCCCGGGTCACGGACTGTGGTGTCGGCGCGATCGGGGGCAGCGCGATGGTCGCCGCCGCGGCGGCCGGGGGCGCGCCGATAGCCAGCGACGAGGTGGTGGCACCGGCCACGACAACGGCGGCGAGCAGGTGGAGACGCATCCTGGTGGGGACAGGCATGGGGGATCCTCAACTCTCAGCCGGGCGGGGGAGCGGTGCGGTAGAGCGCGAAGGTGGCCAGGTACGGGGTGGCTCGCGCCTGGGTGACGATCACCCGCACGCGGTCCGCGGTCACCGGCGCCGGCAGCGTGACCAGGCGGGTGTAGCCGACGGTGGTCACGGTGGCGACCGTCTGCCAGGCCCCGTCGACCTTCGCCTGCACGGTGGCGCCTTCGACGTGTTGGCCGCGGCTGATGTCCTCGCCGAGGCGGATCTGGTCGAACGTCGTGGGCCGCGGCAATGGCAGGTCGAGCGTGCCCTCCCGCGCGCCGTGGGGCGGGGACCACGAGGTGGTGAGCGAATCGTCGGTCACGGCGGCGACCGGCGGCGGGGCGCCCGGCCCGGGTTTTGCGAGGTTAACGGCCTGGGTCGCCGCCACCGACGCGCCGAAGCCCGCGAGCGCGGCGCTGTCCTTGGGCGGCACGATTCCGTCCTTGCTGGGCGGCACATTCAGCAGCAAGGACGAGTTGCGTCCGACCGTCCGCCGGTAGATGTCGACCAGCTGCGCCGCGGTCTTCGGCTGTTCGCTCGCGTGGAAGAACCAGCCCGGCCGCAGCGAGACGTCGGACTCCGCGGGCGCCCATTGCAGGTACCGCACGGAAGGGTCGGCGAGCACTGCGCGTGAGCCGAGATCGTCCGCGGTCGCCCCGCCGATGAACAGCTCCTCGTTGTGCGCGGTCTCCGGATCGCCGGACGTCGGCAGCGGGCTCCACTCCGTCTCCCGCGCCTGGCCCGACTCGTTGCCGACCCAGCGCACGCCCGCGGGGCCGGCGAAGGTGACCGTGTCCGGCGACAGCGCGTGGATCATCCGGAACCAGGTGGTGAAGTCGTAGTCCTCGCTGATTCCGTTGTCCCGCCAGGGGTTCGCGCCGTCGAGCCACAGCTCGTCGATCGGGCCGTACTGGGTGAACAGCTCGTACAGCTGGTTGAGGTAATAGCTGTTGTAGTCGTCCTCGCGGACGGTGAAGCGGGGCAGCTTCCCGCTCGCGAGCGCGCCCGCGCGGTCGTCGCCGGGCACCAGGCTCGGGATGGTGCGCTGGGTGACCGCGCTGCCCGAGCCGTACCGGCCCTGTCCCGACGGCGCGAAGGCGCGGTCCTCGTACGTCGCCTGCTCCTCGATCGACAGTGGCTGCCCGGCGGCGACCTTGGCCTCGATCCGCTGGACTTCCTTGGCGAAGAACGACGCGGGCAGCTCGGCGCCGTCCGCGGGGGAGAGGTAAACGCCGACCTTCAGCCCGGCCGCGCGGGCGGAATTGACGTAGTCGCGCAGGAGGTCGCCGCGCGGGTTGGCGCAGCCGGCGGCGCGGACCTGCCAGAAGGCCGACGGGTCCTGCGCGCGGGCTTGCTGCGCGCCGTCGCGGGCCGGGTTTTCCCCGGTGCAGCCCTGGATCCACCACGGGCTGGCGATCACCGAATGGTTCGAATAACGGGTCGGGTAGAGCACAAAACCGTCGTGGTGCTTGACGGTCAGCATCACCTGCGTGATGCCGGCCGCCTTCATCGAACGCATCCACTGGTCCGTGTCGGCCCGCTGCGGCGAGAACGTCGACTCCCGCTCGGCGCCCGAGCCCCACTCCCGGTCGGTGAAGGTGTTCATGCCGAAGTGCGTGAACCCGGTGACCGGCCGTTGCTGCCAGGCCAGCTGCCCGGCGCGCGGCACGACGGCAGCCGCCTTGGCCACGATCCGGTCCATCCCGTCGCAGGGTTGCACCGGAATGATCGCGGCGGGCCGGATCGGGCCGGTGCAACCAGCTGTGTTGTCGACGGCTTCGGCCGGTGGGCTGCTCAGCCCGAGCGCGGCCAGCGCCAGCACGCTCAAAACCAGCGTCCCCCGGCGCGTCGAGATCGGCATCGGCCCCTCCTGACGGTCCCCGCAGCCCCGTGCCTGGTGAATCTTTCGCACACTAGGTCGGGAATCCGTCGGATGTCTAGACCTGAGCGGATGAGACCCGCGAGCGTCGCCCGGATGCCGATCGGTGGATCGATTCCGTTCGCTGGTCAGGTTTTATCCGAGGGGTGACCACTGCGGCAGACGGGTGACGATCAGCGCCGGGGACCGGCATTGGTCAGATCACCGGCGCTCACTGTCCACTGTAGACAGGACGGCGCCGGAGCCGGGCGTCGGCCAGCGCGGGGGAGCGGTAGCCGGTGTCGGCCGGGTTGAGGTCGGTGCCCGGGGCCACGATCTCGTCGATGCGGTCGAGCACGGCCTCGTCCAGCGTCACCTCGGCCGCGCCCAGCTGGCTTTCCAGGTGCGCCAGGGTGCGCGGCCCGATCACGGCGGCGGTGACGGCCGGGTGCCGCACCACAAACGCCAGCGCCAGGTGGATCAGCGGCAGCCCGGCCTCGTCGGCCAGCTCGGCCAGCGCGGTGGCGGCGTCGAGCTTGGCGCGGTTGCCTTCGACGGACAGGTCGTAGTGCGCGTGAGTGGTCGGGTGCGGCATCTTCTCCGTGCGGCGGCTGGTCAGCTCGCCGGACCCGGCGCGCCACCGGCCCGAAAGCCACCCGCCGGCCAGTGGACTCCAGGCCAGCACGCCCAGGCCGTACTCGGCGCAGGTGGGCAGGACCTCGTTTTCCACGCTGCGCGTCAGCAGCGAGTACGGCGGCTGCTCGCACACGAACCGCTCCCGGTTCCGGCGCTCGGCGGCCCACTGCGCTTGCACGATCGAGGCGGGCGGGAACGTCGACGAGCCGAGGTAACGGACCTTTCCCTGGCGCACCAGGTCGGTCAGCGCGCCGAGCGTCTCGTCGATCGCGGTGCCGGGATCGGGCCGGTGGACCTGGTAGAGGTCGAGGTGGTCGGTGCCCAGCCGGCGCAGGCTGTCCTCGCAGGCGCGCATGATCCAGCGCCGGGAACTGCCGCGCTCGTTGGGATCCGCGCCCATCGGCGAGTTCACCTTGGTGGCCAGCACCACGGAGTCACGGTGCCCGGCCAGCGCCTTGCCGACGATCCGCTCCGACTCGCCGTTCGAGTAGACGTCGGCGGTGTCCACGAAGTTGATCCCCGCGTCGAGGGCGGTGTGCAGGATCCGGGTGGTGTCCTCGTGATCGGGGTTGCCCCAGGCGCCGAACATCATCGTGCCCAGGCACAGGGGGCTGACCTTGACGCCGGTCGTGCCCAGGTTCCGGTACTCCATCTGGTTGACGCTCGCTTTCGCTGTGATCAGGGTTTCTTGATCACAGCAGCGGGGGCCCCGGGACGGTAGGCACATCGTGGCGCCGTTTGGCACGATCCTCGCGACCTGGCCGGGATTGCCGCGGCGCCCCGTTCCGTGCTTGGCTCATCGTGTGGATCTCCGCGACGAGCTGAACGAGCTGATCACGCGGCACACCGGGCGCGGCACGCTGCGCAAGCGGCGGATCACCGAAGACGCGTCGGTCACCTTCGCCAGCGAACGCACCGAGCCGATCGCGGTGATGTCGGAGCCCTCGCTTGCGGTGGTGGGGCAGGGCGTCAAGCGCACGGCGCTGAACGGCACGCCGTACGACTACCGCGCGGGCCAATACGTTGTCGTCCCGGTCGACCTGCCGGTGATCGGCCAGGCGCTGGCGGCGAGCCCGGCCGAGCCGCTGCTCGTGTTCAGCTTGACGCTGCGGCCCGCGCTCATCGCGTCCCTGCTGCTCGAGACGGGTGAAGCCCCGCCCGCGCCCGCGTTCGGCGGCCTGGTGATCAGCGACGCGACCACGGACCTGCTGGACCCGGTCGTCCGGCTGCTGCGCGCCGCCGGCCATCCCGACGACCTGCGGGTGCTCGGGCCCGGGCTGGTGCGGGAGATCCACTGGCGCCTGCTCACCGGTGAGCAGGGCGGGCTGGTGCGCCGGATCGGCCTCGCCGACGGCAGCCTCGCGCACCTGACCCGCGCCATCCGCTGGCTGCGCGAGCACTACGACGAGCCCGTGCACGTCGCCGACCTCGCGCGCCTCGCGGGCATGAGCCCCTCGACGTTCCACCGGCACTTCCGCGCCACCACCTCGATGACGCCGATCCAGTTCCAGAAGCAGATCCGCCTGCAGGAGGCCCGCGCCCGCCTCGCGGCCCGCCCCCGCAGCATGGCCGAAGTCGGCCACCTCGTCGGCTACGACAGCCATTCGCAGTTCACGCGCGAATACCGCCGCGCCTTCGGCCTCACCCCCGGCCGCGACGCCGAACGCATGCGGACCGGCACCTTGGCCCCGGACCCGATCGGCTGAGGTGGTGTCTGACAACCCGGCCAGTCCCGCTGAATGAGTCGCGGCCCGGCCCGCCCGCTGAGCGAATCCACCCCACGCGACATCGATGTCAGCATGGCCGATTCTTGTCTCCCTTGTCGTCTTGACCTGCTCGCGAGTCGCGGCGGAAGCTTCCTGGCAACGTTGTCAGTCGTCGGTGCCGACGCCTCGCCAGGGGGCGCGGGCAGGCGGCTGCCGCTGAGCGAACGGAGCCCTCATGGCGCACGACCACGGTGACGGAACGGACCAGGAGCAGGCGCTCTCCCGGCGGCGCGTCCTGGCCGCCGGGACCGGTCTGCTGGCCGGGTTCGGGCTGGCGGCCGTGCTGCCCGGGGTCGCCTCAGCGGTCACCGCCACGGAGACCGCAGCCGGGCAGGCCGCCGGCGGCCACGGCGCGACCGACCTCGCCCTGTTCCGCCCAGTCCAGGTGTCCTCGACCGACTACGCCGCCACCCCGGCCGAGTTCGCGGTGGACGGCCTCGCCCAGGTCGGCGTGGCGGGCTCGGGCTGGCGGGCCGCGCCGGGCGACGGGCCGTGGATCGTCGTCGACCTGCAGGGGCAGTGCCAGATCAGCTCGGTGGTGCTGACCTTCGAGGCCCGCCCCGGCGACCCGGCCTTCGACGGCAGCGGCTCCCGGACCAACACCAAGGGCAACGAGATCCAGTCGAGTTACGCGGTCGCGCTCGACCTCGACGTCTCCGCCGACGGGAAGTCCTGGCGCACCGTTCACCACACCGATTCCGGCACCGGGGGAGTGCAAACGATCCCGCTCGCCCCGGCCGTCAGCGCTCGCTGGGTGCGCCTCTCGGCGTCCCGCCTCTCCACGACGAACCCGTTGGGAATCAACGGTTTCCAGGTCTACGGCACCAGCCGCGAGGCCCGTCCGCCGGTGCACGGCTGGACCAGCTGGCCGGTGCGCGAGCACGACGACCCGCCCGCGCTGAACGTGGCCGCCGACGGCTCCGTGCCGCTCGAATCCGGCTGGGTGCTGACCATGCAGGACTGGGCGCCCAGCACCGATGGCGCGGTGCTGTCGGGACCCGGCGTCGACACTCGCGGCTGGCTGCCCGCGACGGTCCCGGGCACGGTGCTCGCCTCGCTGGTCGAGCAGGGCCAGCTGCCGGACCCGGTGGCGGGCATGAACAACATGCACGTGCCGGAGGCGCTGTCCCGGCACGACTGGTGGTACCGGCGCCGCTTTACCGTGCCGCGCGGCCTCGACACCGGCGCGGGACGCCACGTCTGGCTGGAGTTCGACGGCGTCAACCACGAGGCGGACATCTGGCTCAACGGCGCCCGCGTCGGGAGCCTGGCGCACCCGTTCGGCCGAGCGGCGCTGGACGTCACCGCGGCGCTGCACCGCACCGGCGACCAGGCATTGGCCGTGAAGATCGCGCCGATTCCGCTGCCGGGCAGCCCCGGCGACAAGGGCCCGGCCGGACAGTCCTTCGTGGACGCGGGAACCACGATGTTCGCCAGCTCGCCGACCTACCTCGCGGTGTCCGGCTGGGACTGGATGCCCGCCGTCCGTGACCGCGTCTCGGGCATCTGGAACCACGTCCGCCTGCGCTCCACCGGCGACGCGGTGCTCGGCGACGCCCGCGTGGACACCGTGCTGCCGAACCTGCCGGACACCGGCACCGCCGAGGTGACGATCTCGGTGCCGGTACGCAACTCCGGCGCCGTCGCCCAGCGTGTGCAGGTCACCGCCGAGTTCGACAGCGTCCGCGTGAGCACCACCGTCACCGTCGCGCCCGGCCAGGAGACCGCCGCCGTGTTCGCCCCGGCCGCATTCCCGCAGCTGCGGCTGAAGAACCCGAAACTGTGGTGGCCCAACGGATACGGCGACGCCGCCCTGCACGACCTCACCCTGACCGCGGCGCTCGGCCAGACGGTCAGCGACCGCAAGAAGGTGCAGTTCGGCCTCCGCAAGATCGACTACCAGTACGACCAGCCGATCGTCATCGTCGACGGCCGGGCCGACCAGAAGGTCGCACTCGGCGCGCAGAACGCCCGGTACGTCCGGATGCAGGGCGGCAAACGCGCCACCGGCTGGGGCTTCTCGCTGTGGACACTGTCCGTTGTGGACAGCAAGACGCCGGGCACCGACCTGGCGCTGCACAAGACGGCGACCTCGTCCTCGGTGGCCGACGGGAACCCGCCCGCCAACGCCGTGGACGGCGACCCGCAGACCCGCTGGACCTCGGCGTACCAGGACGGCGAGTGGATCCAGGTCGACCTCGGCGCCGCCACCGCGTTCGACCAGGTGGTGCTCACCTGGGAGACCGCCTACGCCGCGACGTTCAAGATCCAGGTCTCCCAGGACGGGACCACCTGGACCGACGCCGCTTCGGTGGACAACTCGGCCAAGCCGCTGACCATCCTGGTCAACGGGGTCAAGATCTTCATCCGCGGTGGCAGCTGGGGCTGGGACGAGCTGCTGCGCCGGATGCCGGCCGAGCGGATGGACGCGGTGGTGGCGATGCACCGCGACATGAACTTCACCCTGATCCGCAACTGGGTCGGCTCGTCCTACCGCGAGGAGCTGTTCGCCGCCTGCGACAAGTACGGCATCCTGCTGTGGAACGAGTTCTGGGACGGCTGGTCCACCGACCCGGCCAACCACGACATCTACCTGGCGCAGGCCGAGGACACCGTGCTGCGCTACCGCCACCACGCCTGCGCCACGGTCTGGTTCGGCTGCAACGAGGGCAACCCGCCGACGGTGATCGACCAGGCGCTGCGCGCGATCGTCACGCAGAACACGGACCTGCTGTACCAGAGCAACTCCGCGGGCGGCGTGATCACCGGCGACGGCCCGTACCACTGGCTCGACCCGAAGCAGTACTTCACCGGTGAAGCGACCGGCGGGAAGTCCGGCTTCTGGAGCGAGATCGGCCTGCCGACGGTGTCGGTGGCCGAGAGCATGCGCAACCTGGTCGGGAAGGACGACCCGGGCTGGCCGATCGGCGCCCCGTGGTTCCTGCACGACTGGTCGTCGAACGGGAACCAGTCGCCGCAGACCTACCTGGCGGCGATCGACGCCCGGCTCGCGCCGTCGACCAGCCTCGAGGAGTTCTCGCGCAAGGCGCAGTTCGTCAACTACGAGAGCATGCGCGCGATCTTCGAGGCGTGGAACGCCAAGCTGTGGAACGACGCCACCGGCGTGCTGCTGTGGATGTCGCATCCCGCGTGGCACAGCACGGTCTGGCAGACCTACGACTACGACCTCGACGTCAACGGCAGCTACTACGGCTCGCGCAAGGGCTGCGAGGCGCGCCACGTGCAGGCCGACCTCTCGACCTGGCAGGTGATCGCGGTCAACCACACGCCGGCCGCGCTGACCGGCGCGACGGTCACCGCGCAGCTGTACGGCCTCGACGGGCAGGCCCTGGGCGCGCCCTCGGTGCAGAAGGTCGACGTGGCAGCGATTTCGACGGCGCCGGCGTTCACCGTGCCGTTCGCCGCCGACCAGCCCGCGCTGCACCTGCTGCGGCTGCGGCTGACCGGCGCCGACGGCACGGTGATCTCGGAGAACACGTACTGGCGCTATCGCACCGACACCGCGATGCAGGGCCTCAACCAGCTCGCCCGGACCCAGCTTTCGGCCGATCTCAAGGCAACCGGCCGCGGCGGCTACACGGCGACCGTGCGCAACACCGGACGGACGGCCGCCGCGATGGTCCGGCTGTCGCTGCGCGAGCGCAACGGCACCGACCGGGTGCTGCCGACCCTCTACGGCGACAACTACTTCTGGCTGCTGCCAGGGGAAAGCCGCCCGATCACGGTCGAGCCGCACCGCGCGGTCGACCACCCCCGGCTGCGGGTGGAGGCCTACAACGTGTCGGCGAAGCTGGCTTGAGCCGCTGCGCCTCCGCTGAACAGGGACATCAGACGGTGGGGTGAGCCGGCGCCGAACATGAGTTCGTGGAGTTCGGCGCCGTCCGCGGTGGCCGCGCCGGAGCGGGGGAACATGGCCGGCTCGTACTCGGCGAGGGCGGCCTCGGGGTCGTCCGGGTGCGCGGCCAGGGCCTGGCCGAGTTCGGCGCCGTCGAGCATGGCCAGGTTGGCGCCCTCGCCGTTCGGCGGCGCGAGGTGCGCGGCGTCGCCGAGCAGCGTCACCCCTTTTACTCGTTCCCATCGGTGCCCGACCGGCAGCGTGTAGAGCGGGCGCAGGACGGGCGCGACGTCGCTTTCGGTGATCAACGCGGTGACTTCCGGGTCCCAGCCGTCGAATTCCCGTGCGATCCGGGGGGTGGCGGCCGCGTCGCCGAAGTCGATGGCGGCGAACCAGTCCAGCGGCTGGCTGAGCGCCACGTACGCGTGCAGGGTGTCACCGCGCTCGCGGTGGGCCATGATCCCGGTGCCCGGCGCGAGCGTCATCAGGCTCCCGCCGCCGACCGCTTTCGCCGCGGCGGGATGCCGGGTGTCGGCCTCGAACAGGTAGGTCTCGACGTAGGACATGCCGCTGTACTCGGGCGTGGCGTCCGACAGCAGCGGCCGGACGCGGGACCACGCGCCGTCCGCGCCGACCAGCAGGCTCGTGGTGACGGTGGCGCCGTTGTCGAAGGTCACCTCGTGACGGCCCTCGCCGAGGGCCCGCACGCCGTTGACCTTGTGTCCCCAGTGGACAGTCCCGGCCGGGAGCGAGTCGAGTAGCGCCTGCCGCAGCTCGCCCCGTTGGACTTCGGGTCGTCCGCCGCTGTCGTCGTCGGGTTCTTCGTGCAGGACAGTGCCGTCCGGGCTGAGTACCCGCGTCGCCTGGCGGCCCTCCAGGATCAGGCTGCGGAATTCGCCGGTCAGGCCGGCCGCCGCCAGGGCCGCCTGGCCGGTGTGCTCGTGGATGTCGAGCATTCCGCCCTGCGCGCGGGCTTTCGGGGAGGCTTCGGCTTCGTAGACCGTGACCGGGATGTCGTGGACGTGCAGGACGCGGGCGAGGACCAGGCCGCCGAGGCCGGCGCCGATGATCGTGACCGGGGTTTTCATGGTGGGCTCCTTCGGGTTATGGAATGTCGTTCCAGAACCATCGTGGAGCACCGTTCCAGAACTGTCAACCCGAGAGTGCCCGGCTCCAACGCCGTCAAGGCCCCCTTCACCGCGTAGGACGCGGGTAAGGAGGCCTTGACGGCAACGAGCCGTTCAGCCGGCGAACGCCGTGGCGCCGGGCACCGCGTCCAGCAGCTGCCGGGTGTAGGGGTCCGAAGGCGCGGTGAGGACCTCGTCCACCGGCCCCTGCTCGACCACATGGCCGTCCTTCATCACCAGCACGTGGTGGGCGAGCGCGCGGACCACGGCGAGGTCGTGCGAGATGAACAGGTAGCTCAGCCCCAGCTCGCGCTGCAGCTCGGCGAGCAGGCCGAGGATCTGGTCCTGCACCAGGACGTCCAGTGCGGACACCGCCTCGTCGCAGACGACCAGCCGCGGGTCCAGCGCCAGCGCGCGGGCGATCGCGACCCGCTGGCGCTGGCCGCCGGACAGCTCGTTCGGGTAGCGCTGGGCGAGCGCGGCCGGCAGCGCGACCTGGTCCAGCAGCTCCGCCACCTTCACCCGCCGCGAGGCCCGGTCGCCGACGCCGAAGGTGCGCAACGGCTCGGTGACGATCCGCTCGACCGTCCACATCGGATCCAGCGAGGCGTACGGGTCCTGGAACACCGGCTGCATGGTCTGCCGCGCCGCCCGCAGCCGCGCGCCGCGCAGCCCGGCCAGCTCCTCGCCGTCGAGCCGGATCCGGCCGTCGGTCGCGGGCACCAGGCCCAGCACCATCCGCGCGGTGGTGGTCTTGCCCGAGCCGGACTCGCCGACGATCGCGGTGGTGCGCCCGCGCTCGACGGTGAACGAAACGTCGTCCACCGCGCGCAGCACGCCGCCTTGTCCTCGACTGTGCCTTCTAGGGAGTGGGTACTCCTTGGACACGTGCTCGACCTCGAGGACCACGTCCGAAGCGGACACCGGCCGTCGTCGGGGAGTCTTGAGCGACGGCGCCGCGGCCACCAGCCGCTGGGTGTACTCCTCGCGCGGCGCGGTCAGAACCTGTTTCGCCGCACCGGTTTCGACGATCTCGCCCTCGGACATCACCACGACCCGGTCGGCCCGCTCCGCCGCCAGCCCCAGGTCGTGGGTGACCAGCAGCAGCGCCGTGCCCAGCTCGCGGGTCAGCCCGTCCAGGTGGTCGAGGATCTGCCGCTGCACGGTGACGTCGAGCGCGGAGGTCGGCTCGTCGGCGATCAGCAGGTCCGGCCGGCAGGCCAGGCCGATCGCGATCAGCACCCGCTGGCGCATGCCGCCGGAGAACTCGTGCGGGTACTGCCGCGCCCGCCGGGCCGGCTCGCTCAGCCCGGCCTGCCCCAGCAGCTCCACTGCCCGGGCCCAGGCCTCCCGGCGTCCGCAGATCCGGTGCGCCAGCAGGGTTTCCGCGACCTGGCGGCCGACCCGCGAAACCGGGTTGAGGTTCGACATCGGGTCTTGCGGCACCAGGCCGACCTCGCGTCCGCGCAACTGCCGGAGCCGCTTCTCGCCCGAGTGTGTGATGTCCTCGCCGCGCCAGCGGATGGTGCCGCCGGTGACGTGGCCGGACCCGGGCAGCAGGCCCATCACGGCGTGCGCGGTGGTCGACTTCCCGGAGCCGGACTGGCCGACGACGGCGACGCGTTCACCGGGCGCCACGCTCAGGCTCACGCCCCGCACCGCGGGACTGTCCCCAAAGGACACTTCGAGGCCGGTGATCTCCAGCAGCGGCTCGGTCATGACGGTCCCCTTCACCGGCTGGTCTTCGGGTCGAGCGCGTCGCGCAGGGCGTCGCCGAACAGGTTGAAGCCCAGGCAGATCACGGCCAGCGCGATGCCGGGGAAGATGCCGGGCCACGGCGTGCGGAACAGGTACTGCTGGGCGTCCGACAGCATGATGCCCAGGCTCGGGTCGGGCGGCTGGATGCCCAGGCCGAGGAACGACAGGATCGCCTCGCCCAGCACCGCCGCGGGCATGATCACGGTGGCCTGCACGATGATCACCGGCAGCGCGTTGGGCAGCACGTGCTGGCCGAGGATCCGCCACGGCCCGGCGTGCATGGTGTGCGCGGCCAGCACGAAGTCGGTTTCCTTGAGCCGCAGCGTTTCCGCCCGCACCACGCGGACCATGGTCGGGATCTGCGCGATGCCCAGCGCGACCGCGGCGTTGGCCAGCCCACCGCCGTTGATCGCGGCCAGCCCGACGGCGAGGATCAGGAACGGGAACGCCAGCATCAGGTCCGCCAGCCGGGAGACGAGCGCGTCCAGCCAGCGCCAGTACCCGGAAAGCAGCCCCAGCGGCACGCCGAGGACCACCGCGAGCAGCACCGACAGCGCGCCGACCTCCAGTGATGCGCGGGTGCCGTAGAGCACGCGGGACAGGATGTCGCGGCCGAGGTCGTCGGTGCCGAGCCCGAAGCCGACCGTGCCGGGCTGCTGGAACGGCGTCGAGAAGTGCACCTCGGCCGGTGCGTACGGCGCGAGCAGCGGCGCGAACACCCCGGCGACCAGGACGATCAGCAGCAGCACCCCGCCGGCCACGCCCATCGGGTTCCGCACCAGCCGTCCCAGCGTGCGCCCGCGGACCCGGGCCAGGGGGATGGGGGTGCCGGCGTCGATGGTCATCGGGTCCTCCCGGAGACGCGCATACGTGGGTCGATGACGGTGTAGAGGAAGTCGACCAGCAGGTTGATCACGATGTAGGCGCTGGTGATCACCAGGACCACGGCCTGGATCACCGGGTAGTCGCGGGTGAACACCGAGTCGAGGGTGAGCTTGCCGATGCCGGGCAGGCTGAAGATCCGCTCGGTCACCACCGCGCCCGCGATCAGCCCGCCGAGCTGGAGCCCGACGATGGTGGTGACCACGATCAGGCTGTTGCGCAGGGCGTAGCGGAAGACCACCGCGCCGCGGCCGAGGCCCTTCGCCCGTGCGGTGCGGACGAAGTCGGCGGTCAGCGTCTCCACCATCGACGAGCGCGTCTGGCGCTGCACCACGGCGGCGTGCGCGAGGCCGAGGATCACCGCGGGCAACGTGAGGTAGTAGAGCCCGCGTAACGGTTGTTCGAACGGCGAGACGTAACCGGAGGCGGGGAACCAGCCCAGCTGCACGGACAGGTAGAGCACGGCGAGGATGCCGAGCCAGAACGTCGGGATCGACAGGGCCAGCAGCGAGAAGCCGTTCGCGGCCCACTCCGGCCAGCGGCCGCGTGAAACCGCCGCGACCACGCCGCCGGCCATGCCCGCGAGCACCGCGATGACCATCGCGAACACCGCCAGCTGCACGGTCACCGGCAGTGTCGCGCCGATCATCTCGCGCACCGGCGTCCCGGTCCGGACCGACTTGCCGAAGTCGCCGGTCAGCGCGTGGCCGACGAACTTGAAGTACTGCACAGGAAGCGGGTCGTCCAGGCCGAGCTGGGCGCGCACCGCCGCGATCGCCGCGGGGTCGGCCTGCTCGCCGGCCATCGCCGTCGCCGGGTCGCCGGGCAGCGCCCGCACCCCGATGAACACCACGACCGACGCGAGCACCAGCGTCAGCGCGGACTGCCAGAGGCGGTGGAGCAGGTGGCGCAGCACGGCTCAGCCCTCCTGGTTCTGCAGGTACGCGGCCTTGCCGAGCCGCACCACGCCGTCGGAGTACACCTCGACGCCCGCGATCCGGGTGGACCGCACGGTCAGGTTGCGCAGGCGGTAGGTGTAGACGATCGGGTTCTGCTGCTGGATCAGCTGCACCGCCTGCCCGTACAGCGCGGCGCGCTCCTTGACGTCGATGCTGCGGGAGGCGGCGCCGAGCAGGTTGTCCAATGTGGACGAGTTGAACCCGCCGTAGTTGCCGCCGGCGCCGGTGGAGAGGAACCGGGCGGTGTTCGCGTCCGGATCGACGCGGCCGGACCAGCCGAGCATCAGCGCCTCGAACGTGCCGCGCTTCTGCACGTCCAGCAGCGTCGAGTACTCGACCGGCACGATCTTCAGGTCGAACCCGCCCTCGGCGACGCTGGCTTGCAATGCCTGCGCGTACCGGAGCTGGTCCTGGGTGTTGGAGACCTGCATCGAGACGGGGTAGGGGATGGGTACCCCAGCCTCGTGCAGGAGCTGGCGGGCCTTCGCGGGATCGAAGGCGGGACAGGCGTTGCTGGCGGCCGAGGCGTACGGCGTCGCCGGCGCGATCGGCGAGCAGGCGGGGTCGAACCAGTTGTTGAAGACCGTGTCCACCAGCGTCTGCCGGTCGATCGCGAGGGAGAACGCCTGGCGTACGCGGGGGTCCTTGGCCAGCGGTGTGTAGATCGGCTTGGTGGGCTTGCCGACGCCGTCGACGTTTCCGGTGTTGAGCGTGACGCCCTGGTAGCCCAGCGACGGCGCCTGCAGCACCTTCAGATTCGGGTCCTTGGCGAGCGCGTCGACGTCCTGCGGCGAGATGGTGTCGGCGACCTGGATGTCGCCGGAGCGCAGGTTCGCGGCGCGGATGTTGGCGTCGGCCATGATCCGGTAGGTGATCTTGTCCAGGTGGACGTCTTTGGCGTCGTAGTAAAGCGGGTCTCGGGTCACGGTGATCGAGGTCTGCGGCACGCGCCCGGCGAACTTGAACGGCCCGACGCAGACCGGGTGGTCGCCGAAGCCGTCGCCCTCTTTCGCCAGCGCGGCGGGCGACATGATCATGCCGGCGCGGTCGGCGAGCGCGGCGGTGATCGGCGCGAACGGGCGTTTGTAGTGCAGCACCACGTGGCTCACGTCGGTCGCCTGGATGCTCTTGACCGGCCCCATTTCGCTGGTGCGCTGGGAGGTCTTGAGCGAGAAGTGCCGCTGCAGGCTGGTCGCGACCGCCTTCGCGTCGAACGGCGTGCCGTCGGCGAACACGATGCCGGTGCGGACGCCGATGGTGACGGTGAGGCCGTCGGGGGAGACCGTCGGCAAGGTGGTCGCCAGCTGCGGGACCACGTCGCCGGCCGAGTTCAGGTCGTAGAGCTTCTCGCAGATCGTGCTCATCACGTAGCGCGTGTAGAGCGAGCTGGACGTGGTCGGGTCGAGGCGGTCGGGCTCCGCGGACAGGCCCATCACCAGCTCGCCCCCGTTCGTCACCCGCTGATCGCCGATCGGGGTGCCGAAGTCGTTGTGGTGCTCGCTGCGACCGCTCACGTGCTGCACCGGCACACAGGCCGTCAGCGTCGCCGCCGCCAGCACGGCGAGGGCCGCGTAAAGGGACCGGGGGGACATGGCGAACAAACTACGGCGGTTTTTCCCCGACGTCGTTTCCCTGGTGTTAATCCGTGTTAATATCGTTATGCATTAAAATGGCAGGAAAAACAGCGGACCGGCGATTTCGGCCCGCTGTTTTCCGGCGGTTCGGTCATTATCTCCCAGCGGCGTATCCCTGCATTCCGCGGGGGTTCGCCGCGCCCGAGAGCACGCCGGTCTCCGGGTCGCGCGCGACGGCGCACAACCGGCCTTCGGACCAGGGTTCTCCCACGGTGACCACGTGTCCGCGGTGCTCCAGGGAGGCGATCACGTCGGCGCCGAACCGCGATTCCACGGTCACGCTGCCGGGTTCCATCGTGCGCGGGTAGAACGAACTCGGGAAGCTGTCGGTGTGCCAGTTCGGCGCGTCGATCGCGCCTTGCAGGTCGAGTCCGCCGCGCACATTTTCGCGCAGGGCGACGGCGAGCAGGAAATGCGTGCTCCACTGGTCCTGCTGATCGCCGCCGGGGGTGCCGAACGCCATTACCGGGACGCCGTCGCGAAGGGCCAGTGAAGGCGTCAGCGTGGTGCGCGGGCGCTTTCCGGGGGCGAGCGAGTTGGGCAGGCCCGGGTCGAGCCAGGCCATCTGCAGCCGGGTGCCGAGCGGGAAGCCGAGGCCCGGGATCACCGGGTTGGACTGCAGCCAGCCGCCACTGGGCGTCGCCGCGATCATGTTGCCCCACCGGTCGACCACGTCGACGTGGCAGGTGTCACCGCGCGTCGCGCCGTCCTTGGCGACGGTCGGCTCGCCCGCGCCCACCGGCGTCACGACCGCGCCGCCGGCCCCGACGTACTCGACGTGCCGGGCCAGCCGCGGCTCCCGGCCGTCCGGACGTCCCGGGCGCAGCTCGTGCGAGGCCTGGTCGCCGATCAGCCGGCGGCGGATTTCGTTGTACTGCGGGGAAAGCAGGGTCTCCAGCGAGACGTCCGAGCTGTCGCCGTACCACGCTTCGCGGTCGGCCATCACGAGCTTCGTGCCCTCGATGAGCGTGTGGTAGTAGTCCGGCGTGGCGTAGTCCAGCTCTTCGGGCAGGAGCGCGAGCTGTTGCAGGAGCACGGGACCTTGGCTCCACAGGCCCGCTTTCGCGATGGTCCAGCCGTTCCAGGTGTGCGTGACCGGGTCCTCGTACACCGCCTCGTAGGTGGCCAGGTCCTGGCCGGTGAGGGTGCCGGCGTGCCGCTCGCCGGAGGTGTCCATGGTGGGCCGCGCGGAGAACTCGGCGATGGCCTCGCCGATGAAGCCCTCGCGCCAGACCTTGCGCGCGGCGTCGATCTGCGTCTCGCGGCCCGGGCCTGCGGCCTCGGCCTCGGCGAGCACCCGGCGCCAGGTGCCGGCGAGCGCGGGGTTCTTGAGCAGCGCGCCCGCCGCCGGCGCCTTGCCGTCGCGCAGGTAGACCTCGGCCGAGCTGGTCCACTCGGTCTCGAACAGCTCGCGCACGGTCTCGACGGTGGCGCCGACGCGGTCGACCGCGGGATGCCCGTTCGCGGCGTACCCGATCGCGTAGCCGAGGACGGTGCGCAGGGGCTTGGTGCCGTGGTCGCGCAGCAGGAGCAGCCAGGCGTCGAACGCGCCCGGGATCGCGGCGGCCAGCGGGCCGGTGCCGGGGACCAGGTCCAGCCCGAGCGAGGTGTAGTGCTCGATGGTCGCCCCGGCGGGCGCGGGCCCCTGTCCACAGAGGACCTTCGGCGCGCCGCCCGCGGGGGCGACGATCATCGGCACGTCGCCGCCCGGCCCGTTCAGGTGCGGCTCGACCACGTGCAGCACGAAGGCGGCGGCGGTGGCCGCGTCGTAGGCGTTGCCGCCGTCCTCGAGGACCGCCATCGCGGCGGCGGAGGCGAGCCAGTGGGTGGACGAGACCATGCCGAAGGTGCCCTGCAGGGTGGGACGCGTCTGGAACATGCCTGCATCCTCGCGCGCGAGGTGGGTGTACGTCCAAGACATGTGGGACACCATTCCGATAGCGTCATGCTATGGAACGCCGCCAGCTGGAGTACTTCGTCGCGATCGTCGAGCACGGCGGCTTCACCCACGCCGCGAAGGCATTGCGGGTGGCGCAACCCTCCTTGTCGCGCGCAATCGCCAAGCTGGAGCACGAACTGGACGTCGAGCTGTTTCACCGGGTCGGCCGCAACGCGGTGCTCTCCAGCGCCGGCCAGCTCATGGCCGACCGGGCCCGCCTGGTCCTACGCGACCTCGACGCGATGCGCGCCGCGGCCCGCGCAGTCGGCGACGGCCTGGTCGGCCGCGTCGACGTCGCCGCCACCTCGTCCTCGGCACTGGAACCAGTGATCAGCATCATCGCCGAACTGCGCGAACGCCATCCGGGGGTACTGGTGAGCACGTCTTCGGCGCTGTCCGCGGCGGAGGTGGTGGCGATGGTGCTGCAGGGCCGGTGTGAGGCTGGGGTTTGCGGGAGTGCTGAGCGGCCTTCTGGGCAGGGGCTGGTGGCGCACCATTTGCGGGATGAGGAGTTTCTGCTGGTCGCGCCGCCGGGGACGAGCCTCGGCGGAGGTGCCTCGGATGGCACTGTGGGGTGGCAAGATCTCGAGGGCATGCGGTTCGTGGTGACCAAACCGGCCACCGCGGTACGCGCGTTGTTCGACCGCCTGGCCGCGAGTGTCAGCGAAGTGTCCATCGCTGCCGAGGTGGGGGACCGCAGTGTGGTCCTGCCGATGGTCCTGCGCGGCATCGGCGCCGGCCTGATGCCGGACGGCTGGGCGGACCTGGCCCGCCGGGCAGGCGCCGAGGTCCACCGTTTCTCCCCGCCGGAACGGCTGCCGCAGTGGCTCGTGCACCGCTCCGGCCCGATCACCGCGGCGACCCAGGCCTTCCTGGACACCACCCTGGCCCGGCCTGCCTGACCACCCGGCCGCTCCCGCCGGGCCCAACGTGAGGTTCCCCCTGGGCGGTGGACACCGAGCTAGCAGGACTGCGGTCCTGCTGGAAGGATGTCCGTTATGCCTCCTCGTAAGCGTCGGTCGTACACGGCCGAGTACAAGATTGAGGCTGCGCATCGTGTGATCGACTCCGACCGCACGATCGCCGAGGTTGCCCGTGAGCTGGGGATCGATCCGGGGATGTTCAGTGTCTGGGTCAAAGACGAACGGCGGAGGATCGCCGCCGCCGGGGTCCACGGCGAGAAACCCCTGGAAGCTGCAGAGCAAGCCGAACTGCTGCGATTGCGCAGGCAGGTGGCCGAGCTGGAGAAGGACAACGCGTTCTTGGTAAAAGCGTCGGCGTACTTTGCCGCGATGCAGAAGAACCCGCGAGGTTCGATCTGATGGCGAAGTACGCCGGCCCCGACGAGCCCGCCGGCTCCACACCACCCGAGGGCACACGGTTCTCTGTCCTGCGCATGGCGCGGCTGCTCGGTGTCTCGACGTCCGGCTACTACGCGTACATGAAACGTTCCGCAGCAACGATGTTGACGCCCCGGCGGCAGCGCCGCGCTGATCTGGCGGTGAAGATCCTCGACGTACACACCGAGTCCGACGGTACCTACGGGTCCCCGCGGATCACCGCCGAACTACGGGCACGCGGTGAAACAGTGAACGAGAAAACCGTCGCGGCAATCATGGCCGGAATCGGGATCGAGGGCATCAGTCCCCGCACCTTCAAAGTCCGCACCACGGTGGTTGACCCGGCGGCGTCGTTTCCGCCGGATCTGGTGCGACGCAACTTCGACCAGGGCAAGCTCGACGCGGTCTGGCTGACCGACATCACCTACCTCACCTGCGGTGAGGGTGATCTGTACTTGTGCGCGATCCGCGACGGGCATTCCCGCCGCGTGCTCGGGCACATCGTCGCCGACCATATCGGTGCTGACATGGTCTGTGAGGCCATCGACGCGGCGGTGGCCTGCCGCAGCCGCGGTGTCGCCGGCACAGTGCTGCATTCCGATCGCGGTGGGGAATTCACGGCCGGGTTGACGGCGCGAGCCTGCGACCGGTACGGGTTGAAACGGTCGATGGGTGAGACCGGTATCTGCTGGGACAACAGCCCCGCGGAATCGTTCTGGTCAACGTTCAAGCACGAGTACTTTTACCGCCACACGTTCACAGTCAAGGCAGAACTTGTTGCTGCAGTTGACAAGTGGATCGGTCGGTACAACAATGAGAGGCGTCACTCGGCTATCGGGATGCTCAATCCTGTGTGCTACGAACAGTCCCTGACAGGCGCAGCGAAAGCTGCTTGAAGACCTGTCCACTGTTCGGGGGGAACCTCACCGCCCGAGTCTCGGATGCTCTGAAGGCCACCTTGAGGGCATCTGCGTCTCTGAAGGTGGCCTTCAGAGCATCACCGCGAACCCAACAGGGTGTCCTGACACTGTGGACGGTACCGCCGTTCAGCCGAGCCACCACGAAAACCACAGCCCCCATCGGCTTACGACGGAAGTCGCGTTCTTCCTTTACCGACCATCGTCGGGTACCGGGTAATCACTCACAGCCGTGAAAGTGGGCGCGTCCTTCACTGTCCCCGTCGCCGCGTGGCCTGGCCCGCGGTTGGAGGTAGATCCCAGTGCGTAAAGCCCGTGTCGCCGCGGTTCTGTCCGGAGTGGCCCTGTTCTCGCTGGCCGCGGCCGGGACCTCGGCCGCCGCCCAGCCGCGCATCATCGACGGCGGCAACGCCGACTCGCTGCACGGTGCCGCCCGGATGTTCGCCGGTGGCCAGGAACTCTGCTCGGCGACGATCATCGCGCCGGACTGGATCCTCACCGCGCGCCACTGCACCCAGGGCGCCGGCGGCCAGCAGATCAGCTTCCACATCGGCAGCCTCGACCAGACCCAGGGCACCTCGGTGAACGCGACCGAGGTGCACGAGTCGACCGACGCGGACATCTCGCTGGTGAAGATCGACCAGCAGGTGCAGACCGACTACGCGCCGCTGGGCAGCGAGGGCGACGTCAAGGTCGGCGACGAGGCCCAGGTCTACGGCTGGGGCGCGACCTGCACGGACAAGCCGGAGATCGAGTGCCAGTCGCAGCAGCTGAAGGTGGCCAAGGTGAACGTCACCTCCATCGACTGCCCCGACGGCGCGGCCGGCACCTCGGTCTGCGCGAACCGCGGCGACGGCATCACCGCCGGCGGTGACTCCGGCGGTCCCATGTACGCCAACGGAAAGCAGGTCGGCGTCGCCTCGACGAGCGACCGCCAGTCCTACACCGCCTACATCAACGTCACGCTCTACCGCGACTGGATCTCCTCCGTCGCGGGCGTCTGAGTCACTTTTTCCAGTGCCGGCGCCGGTTTTTCCGGCGCCGGCACCGGCGTGTCTCCTTTTGTCGGACCCCTCCGCTACGGTCATGCGGACCGAACGAGTCGATCTTGAGGAGGACCGGGAAACGTGACCGAACCCGCCGTCCCGCTGCGCGTGCTGTTCTGCATCGGGGTCAACCAGAACTTCTTCGACCTGCCCACCGACGGGATCGGCGTCGTGTGGCAGGCCTTCTCCGCCATGCTGCGCGACCTCGCCGCGCTGGACGGGGTCACGGTGCTCGGCACGATCGACGACGACCAGCACATGGTCGGCCCGTCCGCGGCCTGGCCGTGGACCTGTTACGTGCTGGCCGACGTCGCCGACCAGCCGGCCGTCGTGCGGGCGTGCAACCTGTTCCGCACCACCCCGGTCGGCGAGCACGCGCTCTGGCGGTACATGCGGATCGAGGCGCGGATGGGCCGCGAGCTGACCATCCCGGCCGCCGTCACCCTGCCGGACGCCGCGGCGGGTGACCGGTGACGGCGTCGCGGGTCGCGGTCGTGACGGGCGCCGCGCGCGGGCTCGGCCGCGTGATCGCCGGGCGGCTGCACGAGCAGGGCTACCGCGTCGTGCTGACCGACCGGGCGGAAGAGGCGGTGCGCGAGGCCGCGAACGAGCTCGACCCCGACGGCACGACCGCGCTGGCACTCCCGCTCGACGTGCGCGACAAGGCGGCGTTCGAGCGTGCCCGGGATGAGGCGGACCGTCGCTGGGGCCGGATCGACGTGCTGGTCAACAACGCGGGAATGTCCACAGTGGAGCCACTGATGGAGATCAGCCCGGAGAGCTTCTCCGCGGTGGTGTCGGCCAACCTCGACGGGGCGTTCCTCGGCAGCCAGGTCTTCGGCGCCTATTTCGCCGAACGGGGTGCCGGCCGCATCGTCAACGTCGCCTCGCTGGCCGGGCAGAACGGCGGGACCGCCACCGGCGCGCACTACGCCGCGGCCAAAGGCGGAGTGGCCACGCTGACCAAGGTGTTCGCGCGCGAGCTGGCCGGCCGCGGGGTCACGGTGAACGCCGTGTCGCCCGGCCCGCTCGACCTGCCGGTGGTGCACGAGTCCGTGCCCGCGGACCGGCTCGCGGAGATCAAACGCTCGATTCCCGTCGGCACGCTGGGCTCGCCGCTGTTCGTGGCCGACATGGTGGCGCTGCTCGCGGCGGAGCACGCCGGCTTCGTGACCGGCGCCTGCTGGGACGTCAACGGTGGCCTGTACCCGCGCTGACGTCCTCGCCTGCGGCCGGTGGCGGGGTATTCTGGCTTGCGGGTGAGCGTCATTGAAGGACGAGCATCGGCCTGACGACGGGTCGGTAGAGGTGCCGAACTTCCGGGGGCGGCAGGCCCTCGACGCGTGGCTTTCCGGCCACGACGCGGGATTGTTGTTGCAGGGCCCCGATCCCGACAGTCCCCACGCGGTGTTGAACGGGGTCGTGGTGGCGCAGCTGCCCGCCGCGGGCGCCCGCCTTTCCCGCTGGGACCCGGTGACAGTCTGGGTCACCGACGCCGGCGACCCAGCCGGCGTCCGCGAACCCCGCCGTCCCCTCCCGGACCTCTGGGAGAACACCGCAGCCCGCGAACCAGACGAGGACCTGGACGAGGCCTGAGCCGGGAGTTCCGGCCCGCGGTGATCCTTGTGTCAGGCAGGGTCAGTCGGTGCCCGACTCCATCGCTGCGTGGTCAAGCAACTCGTCGTCGCCGGAGACGCGGCCTCGGGAGGCGATGGCTTCGGCGCCGCCTTGGGGCATGGCGCCGATGAGGCCCGTCGAGGCGGCTTGGGCGGCCCCGATGAGGGCCGGGTGGGAGGTGCTGCCGACCATGCCGAGGCTGGCGTACTGCTCCAGTTTCGCGCGGGAGTCGGCGATGTCGAGGTTGCGCATGGTCAGCTGGCCGATCCGGTCCACAGGGCCGAACGCCGAGTCCTCGGTGCGCTCCATCGACAGCTTGTCCGGGTGGTAGCTGAACGCCGGGCCCGACGTGTCGAGGATCGAGTAGTCCTCGCCGCGGCGCAGGCGCAGCGTCACCTCGCCGGTGATGGCGGTGCCGACCCAGCGCTGCAGCGACTCGCGCAGCATCATCGCCTGCGGGTCCAGCCAGCGGCCTTCGTACATCAGCCGGCCGAGGCGGCGGCCTTCGTTGTGGTAGCTGGCGACGGTGTCCTCGTTGTGCACCGCGTTCACCAGCCGCTCGTAGGCCGCGTGCAGCAGCGCCATGCCCGGGGCCTCGTAAATACCGCGGCTCTTCGCCTCGATGATGCGGTTCTCGATCTGGTCGGACATGCCCAGCCCGTGCCGTCCGCCGATCGCGTTGGCCTCCAGCACCAGGTCGACGGCGGTGTCGAACTTCCGGCCGTTGATCGTGACCGGGCGGCCCAGCTCGAAGCCGATCGTGACGTCCTCGGGCGCGATCTCGACGGCGGCGTCCCAGAACCGCACGCCCATGATCGGCTCGACGATCTCGACACTGGTGTCGAGGTGCTCGAGCGACTTGGCCTCGTGCGTCGCGCCCCAGATGTTCGCGTCGGTGGAGTAGGCCTTCTCGGTGCTGTCGCGATAGGGCAGGTCGTGCGCGACGAGCCACTCGGACATCTCCTTGCGGCCGCCCAGCTCGGTGACGAAGTCGGCGTCCAGCCACGGCTTGTAGATCCGCAGGGAGGGGTTGGCGAGCAGGCCGTAGCGGTAGAACCGCTCGATGTCGTTGCCCTTGAAGGTGGACCCGTCGCCCCAGATCTGGACGTTGTCCTCCAGCATCGCGCGCACCAGCAGCGTGCCGGTGACCGCGCGGCCGAGCGGGGTGGTGTTGAAGTACGGGCGGCCGCCGGAGCGGATGTGGAACGCTCCGCAGGTCAGCGCCGCGAGCCCCTCTTCCACGAGGGCCTCACGGCAGTCGACCAGCCGCGCGATCTCCGCGCCGTAGGCGTGGGCGCGCCCGGGCACCGACGCGATGTCGGGCTCGTCGTACTGGCCGATGTCCGCGGTGTAGGTGCAGGGCACCGCGCCTTTGTCGCGCATCCACGCGACCGCCACAGACGTGTCGAGGCCGCCGGAGAAGGCGATCCCGACGCGCTCGCCGATAGGGAGGGAAGTGAGCATCTTGGACACGCGAATGATTATGCACGACGATGCATCATCGTGCAATTCGGGGCCCGGAACATCGTCGCGGCCGGCCGGGTTTCTGCGGGTTTACCCGGCGGAACACCCGACGGCGCCGGCGGCTTCCGCGGCCGGGCCGGGTGCCGGCAGCAGCCATTCGGTGAGCACGCGGGTGGCGGCGGTCGTGAGGGCGGTGCCGGCCCCGGCCGCGGCGTCGCGCAGTGGCTGGGGGTGCAGGCCGAGCGCGGTGAGGGACTGGGCGTGGCCGATCAGCCACCGTTCCAGCACACGCGGGTCGGCTTCGAGGTGGAACTGGAGGCCGAGCACGTGCGCGCCGACGGCGAACGCCTGGTTCGGGCACGCCGGCGTCGAGGCGAGCCGGACCGCGCCAGCCGGGATGTCGAACCGCTCCTGGTGCCAGTGCAGCACCGGGACGTCCGCGAGGTGCCGCAACGGCGAGCGGAGCCCTTCGTCGGTCAGGGTCAACGGCGTGTAGCCGATTTCGCTGTGCCCGGCGGCCTTGACCGCGGCGCCCAGCGCGCGGGCGAGCAGTTGCGCGCCCAGGCAGATGCCCAGCGTGCGCCCGCCGCGGCGGACCCGCTCCCGGATGGCCTCGACCTCGGCGGTGAGGAACGGGTAGCGCCCGGCGTCGGCGGCCCCGATCGGCCCGCCGAGCACCACGAGCAGGTCGGCCTCCGCCGCGGTCTCGGCGCTGATCTCGTGGACCCCGGCGTCGAGGTACAGCACGTCGTACCCGAGGCGGTTCAGCACCGGCTCGATCAGGCCGAGGTCCTCGAAGGCGACGTGGCGGACGGCCAGTGCGGTCTGGGTCATCGGTGGTCCTTCCGAACGACGCGGCGGGGTCGAGGATCGCGCAGGTGGCCGAAGCCAAGTAGAGCACGGCGACGGCGGCCTCCCCGGAGGTGCCGACCCGCGCCAGCGGGCGCTATTTCCCCAGGGTTAAGCCATTTTCGGCCGGTTTCCCCGCCGGCTGCCTGGCGATCACGGGCCCCGGCGCGACCGAGGTCACAACGATCACGCGCGCGACGGCCGTCGACTGTCCGAGCGCGTGCGGCGGCCCGGCTCGCCTCATCGCGCGGTGACGGGAGGGGGCGGGGCATCGGGGCGGCTCCTCGGATCCGGCGGCTTCATGATCGTGCCGGAGCCGATGTCCGAATGTCAACATTAAAACGGGTGCTGTGAGTGACGCCGCAAGCGCGGTGAGTGGTCCGTTGACGAAAGCGTCCGAAGTGGACGGTGACCTGCTCAAGAGGGGGATTTCTCTTCCCACTTAACGGTATAGCGCACCCCGGGGCTTGCCGCAAGGCCCGTCGGACGGCGCATAATCGCTGCTCCGCGAGCCGCGCGGGCGGTTCGCGGGTCGATGAACGAGGGGATTCCTGATGCGGGCACTGCTGTCGACGATCGGTTCGCGGGGCGACTTCCAGCCGTTGCTGGCGCTCGGGGTGCAGCTGCGCGAACTCGGGCACGAGGCGCGGCTGTGCGCGCCGCCGGACTTCCGAGGGCTGGCCGAGGAGCACGGCCTGCCGTTCGTGCCGCTGGGTCCCGAGTTACAGCCCGGCGAAACCGCGAACCAGGCACCGAAGAAGCTCACGATCGACGAGCTGCGGGCGCTGGTGCCGGCCACCGTCGCCGGTCAGTTCGAGACGGTGGGGGAGGCGGCCGAGGGCTGCGACGTGATCGTGGGCTGCAACCAGCTCCAGGTCGCCGCTCGGTCGGTGGCCGAGCTGCGGGGCATCCGGTACTTCTTCGCCGACTACAGCCCGGTCAGCCTGCCCTCGCCGCATCACGCGCCGCCGCCGTTGCCCGGGCGCCCACCGGCCGACCCGGACGCCGACGACCGCACGCTGTGGGCCCAGGAGATCGAACGCCGCAACGCCACCTGGCGCACCGCGCTCAACGAGCAACGCGCGGCAGTCGGGCTCGGCCCGGTCGACGACGTCCTCGGCCACATCCTGACCGACCGGCCCCTGCTGGCCGCCGATCCGGCGCTGGCGCCATGGTTGCGACCGTCCGATGTGGACGTCGTGCAGACCGGTGCCTGGATCCTGCCCGACCGGCGGCCGCTGCCTGCCGAGGTGACGAACTTCCTCGCGGACGGCGAACCGCCGGTCTACTTCGGCTTCGGCAGCATGCGCTCGCCGCGGGCCCTGGGCCGGGCGGCGGTCGAGGCGGCCCGGGCGCTCGGGCGTCGCACGATCGTGCTGCGCGGCTGGGCCGGGCTGGCCTTGCCGGACGACGGGCCGGACTGCCTGGCCGTCACGGAGCTGAACCTGCAGGCGCTGTTCCCGCGCGTCGCCGCCGTTGTGCACCACGGCGGCGCGGGCACCACGACCACCGCCAGCCGCGGCGGCGCGCCGCAGGTCGTGGTGCCGCACCACTACGACCAGGACTACTTCGCCCGCCGCGTCCAGGATCTCGGCATCGGCACTGCGCACGCGGGCGCCGAGCCGACCGCCGATTCCCTGGCCGCGGCGTTGAAGCAGGTCCTTCAGTCCGATGTGGAGAGTCGGGCCCGGTCGTTCGCCGCCGAGGTGCGCACGGACGGCGCTAAGGTCGCCGCGGAGCTCATCGTCTGAAGTGTTACTGCGCGACGGCCATCACCTGGTCCATCCCGCCGTCCGCGCGCCATTTCCGCAGCAGTTCCTGCAGCGCCAGCGGCCCGTCGCCGAAGCCGTAGGACCCGCCGCGTGCGCCCGGCCGGCCTTCGTTGTTGTAGTAGCCGGGCGTGCAGGCGAGCAGGAACTCGGTACGGTCCTTGGCTTTTCCGCGGATCAGCTCGATCCACGCGTCCTCCGCCTCGGCGGTCGGCTCGACCCGGTCCACGCCGCGCTTGCGGGCCTCGGCCACGATTTCGCGGATGTGCGTGGCCTGCTGGTCGAGGCCGTGCACGAAGTTGATCGTGCTGGCAGTCTGGAGCTGCCCGACGTGGAACAGGTTCGGGAAGCCGTGGCTGGAGAAGCCGTGCAGTGTCCGGATGCCGTTCCGCCAGTGCTCCAGCAACGCGACGCCGTCGCGGCCGACGACCGGGAGGCGGCCGGTCATCATGTCCGTCGCGCCGAGCTCGAAGCCGGTCGCGAAGATGATGCAGTCGACCTCGTGCTCCTGGCCGCCGGCCACCACGGTCTTGCCGGTGATCCGCTCGACGCCGCCGGTGTCCGCGGTGTCGACCAGGGTCACGTTGGGGCGGTTGAACGTCTGGAGGTAGTGGTCGCTGAACGTCGGCCGCTTGCACATGTAGCTGTACCAGGGCTTGAGCGCCTCCGCCGTCGCCGGGTCCCGGACCACGGCTTCGACCCGGTCGCGCAGCTCGTTCATCTTCTGGAAGTCGACGAGTTCGCCGACGCGGTCGCGTTCCTCCTCGGGCAGATGGGCGTACGCGTCGGTGGGGATGATCTTCTCGAGCAGCCGGGCGCTGCCGGTCCAGCCGTCGGCGATCAGGTCCTGTTCGACCTGCCCGCCGGTGATGATCGTGAGGAAGTTGTCCCGGCGGGCCTGCTGCCAGCCCGGCGCGAGCGAGCGCGCCCACTCCGGGTCGGTGCGGCGGTTGCCGCGCACGTCCACAGTGGACGGCGTGCGCTGGAAGACGTACAGGTGCTTGGCATCGCGTCCCAGGTGCGGCACGACCTGGATCCCGGTGGCGCCGGTGCCGATGAGCGCGACGCGCTTGTCGGCCAGCCCGGTGAGGCCGCCGTCGGCGGTGCCGCCGGTGTAGCCGTAGTCCCAGCGGCTGGTGTGGAAGGTGTGCCCCTCGAACGTCTCGATACCCGGGATGCGGGGGAGCTTGGGCCGGTCGAGCACGCCGCTGGTGACGACCGCGTACTGCGCCCGGATGACGTCCCCGCGGTCGGTGCGGACGGTCCACTGCACCGAGTCCTCGTCCCAGCTCAGCCCTTCGACGGCGGTCTGGAAGCAGGCGTCGCGGTAGAGGTCGAAGTGCCGGCCGATCGCCTGGCAGTGCCGCAGGATCTCGGCGCCGGGCGCGTACTTCCACTCGGGGAGGTAGCCGAGTTCTTCCAGCAGTGGCAGGTAGATGTAGGACTCGACGTCGCAGTGGATGCCGGGGTAGCGGTTCCAGTACCAGGTGCCGCCGAAGTCCCCGCCCTTCTCGATCACCCGGACGCGGGACAGGCCGGCCTCGCGCAGCCGCGCCGCGGCGAGCAGCCCGCCGAAGCCGCCGCCGACGACCACCGCGTCGACCTCGTCCTGCAACGGCTCACGGGTGAAATCGGCGGCGGTGTACGGGTCCTCGGCGTAGTAGCCGAAGTCGCCTTCGGCCCGCTGGTACTGGGCGCTGCCGTCGGGGCGCAGCCGCCGGTCGCGCTCGGCACGGTACTTGGCGCGCAGCGCGTCCGGGTCGAAGCCCGGGCCGGACGGCGCCGAGGGGGTGCTGGACATGGGGTGGCCCTCCGGGGTCGGTGATCTCCGCTGAATTCCAGGTAACCCACTAACGCGGTGTTAGTCAAGCAGGTGATTTAAACTCGCGGTAGGCTTCCCGCCCATGGACGACACTCCGAACGACACCGCGGCGGAGAGGGGAACCGGGTGGCGGGAACGGATCACCCCGGGCCGGTTCGACGGCCGGACGGTGATCGTCACCGGGGCCGGTTCCGGCATCGGCCGGGCGACCGCCTCACGGATCCTGCGCGAGGGCGGCCGGGTGATCGCGGCCGACGTTTCCGGCGACCGCCTGGACGCGTTCACCACGGAGTTCGCCACGGAAGCCGGGTCCGCCGCGCTCGTCACCGTGGCCGCGGACATCACCGACGCGGCCGGCGTCGAGCGGATCGTGACCGCGGCCGGGCCCCGGATCGACGGGCTGGCCAACGTCGCCGGCATCGTCGACGACGACTCGCCGGCCCACGAGATCAGCGACGAGGTCTGGCAGCGGGTCTTCGCGGTCAACGTGGACGGCACGTTCCGCCTCATCCGCGCGGTCGTGCCCTCGATGCTGGACGCCGGCGCCGGCTCGATCGTGAACGTCGCGTCCGAAGCGGCGCTGCGCGGCTCCACTGCCGGGATCGCTTACACCGCCTCGAAACACGCGGTCGTGGGCATCACCCGCAGCTGCGCGTTCATGTACGGGCCGCAGGGCCTGCGGGTCAACGCCGTCGCCCCGGGCGCGGTCGCCACCGGGATCGCGCGGATCGGCACGCCGTCGGAGTTCGGGCAGCGGCGGATCCGAGACTTCCTCCCGCTGATCCCGTCCATCGCGCAGGCCGAGCAGCTCGCGGCCTCGATCACGTTCCTGCTCAGCGACGACGGGGTCAACGTCAACGGTGCCGTGCTGCCCTCCGACGGCGGATGGGCGGTGCAGTAGCGATGAAGCTCGAACAAGTGGCGCCGGAGCTGCGGTCCCGGGCGCGCTGGATGCCGCGCGTCTCGATGCGGCGCCCGTGGGTGCGCCGGCTGGGCCGGGCGCTGACCAGGCGGATGCGTGCGGTGGAGGTGCCCGGCGTGCGCCTCGAGACGGCGGACGGGGTCCGGGTCTACCGCCCGGACGACGTCCGCTCGGACGCGGCGCTGCTGTGGATCCACGGCGGGGGACTGGTGGCCGGAAGCGCGGTGTCGGACGACCGGTTCTGCGGCGAGACCGCCCGTGAGCTGGGGATCACCGTCGTGTCGGCGGAATACCGGCTGGCGCCCGAAAACCCGTGCCCAGCGGCGATCGACGACTGCCATGCCGCGTGGACGTGGCTGCAGAAGCAGGCCGGGTCCCTCGGCGTCGACCCGGCCCGGGTGGTGGTCGGCGGGCAGAGTGCCGGTGGCGGACTGGCCGCGGCGCTGGTGCAACGGCTGCACGACGAGGGCGGCCCGCAACCGCTCGCGCAGTGGCTGTTCTGCCCGATGCTCGACGACCGCACCGCCGCCCGCCGGGACCTCGACCGCGTCGGGCACCTGGTGTGGGACAACCGGCTGAACCACTTCGGCTGGCAGTCCTACCTCGCCGCCGAGCCCGGGGTGTCGAAGGTGCCGCGTTACGCCGTGCCCGCGCGGCGCGGCGACCTCAGTGGACTGCCGCCCGCCTGGATCGGCGTCGGCGACATCGACCTGTTCCACGACGAAGACCACGCGTACGCCGAACAACTGCTCGAGGACGGGGTCGAGACGCGGTTCCACCTCGTGCCCGGCGCGCCGCACGGGTTCGAGGCCTGGGCGCCCGGCACCGACCTGGCCCGGGCGTATCTGGCCGCGGCCCGAACGTGGCTGCGGGCGCGCACGTAGGATCTTCCCCGGCGAAAAGGTGGTGGTTTATGACCGAGAGAACCGTCCGGATGGACCGGGCCGGCGCGACGCGGGAGGCGATCCTCGGCACGGCGGAACAGCTGTTCGCCGAGCACGGGGTGCACGCGGTGTCCAACCGGCACATCAGCGAGGCCGCGGGCCAGGGCAACAACGCCGCGGTGAACTACCACTTCGGCACCAAAGTGGACCTGGTCCGCGCGATCATGCGCAAGCACACCGCGCGGATCGAGGTGCTGCGCACGGAGATGGTCGACGCGATGCCCGCTGGCCCCGGCCTGCGCGAGTGGGTGGCCTGCCTGGTCCGGCCGACCACCACCTACCTCGACGAGCTCGGCGTGCCGAGCTGGTTCGCCCGGTTCGGCGCGCAGATCATGACCGACCCCGCGCTGCGCGAGATCATGGTCACGGAGTCGCTTTCCTCGCCGGTGCTGGCCCACGCGGTCGACGGGCTGAACCGCTGCCTGCCCCAGCTGCCGCCGGAGGTCCGCGCCGAGCGCGCGGACATGATCCGCCAGCTGATGATCCACGTGACCGCCGAACGCGAGCGCGCCCTCGCCGAGGGCACGCCTACTCCGCGAGCGACCTGGGCGGACGCCGCGACGGGCCTGATCGACGGCATCACCGGGCTGGCGCTGGCGCCGGTCACGCGCTGAGCCCGGCCCGGTACGTCCACAGTGGACGCACCGGGCCGGGGACCACCGTCAGGCGAGGGTGATCGCGTACAGCTCGGCCCTGGGGTCGTTCGGCAGCGTCAGCGACTGGAGCGTCTTGCCCGGGTCCAGGGCGGCCTGGACCCCGAAGAGCCGGACCGGCGGGCCGTCCACCCCGCTGCCCGCCTTGATCCGGTGCGGCAGGTCGAGCACGACGGTGCTGCCCGCCGGCGTCGAGCCCGCCCAGTCGCCGAGCGTCACGCCGAGGGCCGCGCTGCTGCCGTCGGTGTAGTGCGCGGTCAGCGTGGTCGTCACCGGGCCGCTGTGCGAGGAGCCGACGATCCGCAGCGACCCGTGGCTGCCCGCCGGGACCAGCAGCGACTGGCCGCGGGCCTCGACGAAGTTCGCCGCGGTGCCGCTCGCGTCCGGGGCGGCGTAGGTGACGCCGTCCCACACGACCGGTCCGGCCGGCGGCAGCAGGTCCGCGTCGTAACTCCAGCCGGAGCCGTCGAAGTTGCCCTCGGTGGACGCGGCGACTGTGGCCGTGCCGTCGTGGTTGCGGTCCCGGCTCAGGTCGACCGCGCACGCCGTGCCGGACGTCGCCGCGCAGACCGCAGGCGCCCGCACTTCGACGCTCACCGGCCGTGTGACGGTGTTCGCGCCCAGCCCGGAAGCCTTGACCTGCAACGGATAGCTGCCCAATGGGGTCCCCGCCGGCACCGTCACGGCCAGCGAAACCGGTTGCTGCACCGGCAATCGGCCCGACCACTGGAGCAGCGGGTTCCGTGGCTTCGTGGTCACCTTCCAGCCCTGCGGCGCGGTGGTGGTCACCGTGACCGGCTGCACCAGCGGGCTTTGCGTCAGCACGTCCAGGTTCAGGTTCACCTGCTGCGCCTGGTCCGACGCGGGGATCACGACCGAGCTTTGGCCCAGCGAAGCGTCGACGTGGCTGCGCAGATCACCGACCGCGTTGTTCACCGAAGGCGGCTCGGCGTTCGCCGACGTGCCCCACTTCGACGGGATGGCGCCGACTTTGTGCGTCAGCGTGCCGCCGTGGGAGATCGCGGACCAGTCCAGCCAGGTCTGCCGGACGTCACGGCCGTTCAGCGAAACGCTCTGCACGTACCGGTTCGTGTCGCTCGCGCCCGGCGCGGAAACCGTGAGCGTGCCGCCCTGCGAGCTGCCGTACTGTCCGATCCGGACGGTCGCCGAATCGAACTGCGGGCTGGACACCGCGAGGAAGTTCGAGCCGCTCATCGTCGGGTACAGCCCGAGCGAGGAGAACACGTACCAGGCCGACATGGTGCCGAGGTCGTCGTTGCCGGTCATGCCGTCCGGGCCGGTGGTGAACAGCGTCATCGCCGCCCGGACCACGGTCGCGGTCTTGGCCGGCGCGCCGACCCAGTTGTACATGTACGGCGCCAGCAGGTCCGGCTCGTTGTTCGGGTTGTAGGTGGGCTTGCCGTAGTAGTCGTACGGGCTGGCGATCCAGTCGTTGCGCGCGGTGCCCGCCGGGTCGGCGAGCAGCTTGTCGTAGGCGAAGAAGGAGTCCAGCCGCTTCTGCGTCGTCGCGCGCCCGCCCATCAGCGACACCAGCCCGGCCGGGTCCTGCGGCACGAGCCACTGGTACTGGTAGGCGCCGCCCTCGTGGAACTGCTGGTCGGCGTCGACCGGGTTGTACGGCGTCAGCCAGGTGCCTTCGGTGGTGCGCGGGCGGAACGCCTGCGTCGAGGAGTCCCAGAGGTTCTTGTACCACTGGCCGCGGTCGGCGAACATCCGCGCGTCGGCGGTGTGGCCGAGGCCCTTGGCCATCAGCGCGAGGGCCGCGTCGGCCGCGGAGTACTCCATCGTCGCCGAGGCCGGGTGGTTGCAGTCGTTGTCGCCGCCCTTGGCCGCGCAGTCCGTGCCGAGGGTCAGGCCGCTGGGGATGTAACCGCGGTCGTTGTAGTAGTTCACGCCGGAGCGCCCGTTGTACGGCGAATCGGCGGGCGGCGTGCTCGTGGCGTTCTTCTTGAGCAGCGCGTACGCCTCTTCCTCATGCCCGGCGAGCAGGCCCTTGGACCAAGCCTCGACGAGGAACGGCGTCACCGGGTCACCGGTCATGATGTTGGTCTCGCTGCCGGCCAGCGCCCAGCGCGGCAGCCAGCCGCCGTCACGCCCGATCGCCACCACGGACAGCGCGACGTCTTTCGCCACTTGAGGTTCGAGCATCTCCAGCAATTGGTTCTGCGGCCGATAGGTGTCCCAGAGCGAGAAGTTCTGGTACGGCGTGTAACCGCTCGCGGTGTGCACCTTGCCGTCGAAGCCCGTGTACGCGCCGTCGGTGTCGCCGGCCAGGTTCGGGTGCAGCTGCGAGTGGTAGAGAGCGGTGTAGAACGCCGTCTGCCGGTCCGCGGTGCCGCCGGAGATCTTGACCGCGCCGAGCCGGTCGGCCCAGGCCTGGTGCAGCGCCGTGCGGGTGGCGTCGAAGTCGTACGAGTCACCGGTTTCCGCGGTGAGGTTCTTCCGCGCGCCCTCGGGGCCGGTGTAGGACAGGCCGACCTTGACCGTGACGTCGCGGTCGGTCGTCGCGTCGAAGCTCGCCCACGCGCCGTTGCCGCCGGTGCCCGCCGCGTCCCGGCTGCCCGGCGTGCGCGTCGAGCCGCGCCAGGTGCCGAAGGAGCTGAACGGCCGGTCGAACGTCGCGGTGAAGTACACCGTGTGCTCGTCGTGCCCGGCGCAGAACCCGCCCGCGCGCACGCGGCCCTCCAGCGTCCGGTCGCCGACCACGTGGATCTCGGAGTCCTTGACCGACTGATTGGCCTGGCCGGTGTTGAACAGGACGTTCGCGGCGCCGGTCGAGGGGAAGGTGTAGCGCTGCCAGCCGGTGCGCGCGGTGGCGGTCAGCTCGGCGTTGATGTCGTACTTTTTGAGGCCCACGCGGTAATAACCGGGCTCGGCGTGCTCGTCGTCGTGCGTGTAATCGGACTTGTAGACGTCCTTGTCGACGCTGTCGACGGCGCCGGTGGTCGGCATGATCGGCAGCTCGCCCATCACCCCGCAGCCGACGCCGGACAGGTGCGTCTGGCTGAAGCCGTAGATGGCGTTCTGCTGGTAGTCGTAGCCGCCCTGGCCGCCGGTGTCGGGGCTGACCTGCACCATCCCGAACGGCGCGCTGGCCCCGGGGAAGGTGTTGCCGAAGTTCTCCGTGCCGACGAACGGGTTCACCTGCGCCACCGGATCGGCGGCCGGGGCGGGTTGCGCCCCGGCCGTGGCGGGCGCCAGCGCGGCGAACACCAGGCCCGCGACCGCGAGCGCGGCCGCCCGTCTGCTCTGCGTCCTCATGGGGCCGCACCTCCCAGAAGCGATGACATCGTTGTCAAAACCGAACCCGGTGCCGGGTTCGCGAACGGAGAGCAGCTTTACATCTCGAGGGGCATTTGCAAACCCCGTGACCGGTCAATCCGTTGTCAGGACTGACGGGACACGGGGTTTGGCTGTCGCGGCGGGGTGGCTACGCGTCGATCGGCTCGCGGAGGCGGCCGCCGTCGACTTCCCAATTCTGCAAGGCTTTCTCGCCCGCGGTGAGCAGCTCCGGACCCGGGTCGCCCTCGAGCAGTGCTTCGGGACTGCGGTGGTCGTCGCGGTGGGCTGCGGTCATCAGGATGCCATGCGCGACAACAGGATCTGTCTCCGGCGGCACGACGAGCAGGGTCAAGCGGTGCCGCTCCCACGCGCCGATCACGGTCACCGTGGCGGCGGGCTGCGACCGGAAGCCCTCCAGACGGACGTCGGCGTCCTCGATGCGGAGACGGCGCGGTGTCCTTGGCCAGGCGGCGAGGTTGAAGGTCACGCGTTCGACCTGTTCCAGCCGCACGGCCAGCACCGTCAGCAGGGACGGCAGCTCGGCGGCCAGGTCGCGGGAACGGGGCCACCACGCGCCGTCCACGTACCCGGTCCGGGGCGCTTTCGGCTTGAGGCGCAGGCGGACCTGGTGGCGGGGCGACTCGGGCACCGGTGTTTCGGTGCAGGGATCCGGCTTCATGGTGGGTTCACTGTCCTTCGCGGCCGGAGCTTCCGTTGCCGGACGCCGCCAGCGGGACGATCGCACCGGTCTCCGCGGGCTTCGGTACAGCAGGATTCGGTACAGCGGGATTCGGTGCAGCAGGGTTCAGCGCAGCAGGGTTCGCCGCGGCCGTCTCGCGGGCCAGGAACGAGCCCAGCTCCCCGATGGTGCTCATCAGCGGCGCGGGGAACACGACGGTGGTGTTCTTGTCCACGCCGATCTCCACCAGGCTCTGCAGATTGCGCAGCTGCAAGGCGAGCGGGTGCGCCATCATGGTGTCCGACGCGTCGCCCAGCGCGGCCGCGGCCAGCGACTCGCCCTCGGCGCTGATGATCTTGGCGCGCTTCTCGCGCTCGGCCTCGGCCTGCCGGGCCATCGCGCGTTTCATGGTGTCGGGCAGCTGGATGTCCTTCAGCTCCACGAGCGTGACCTCCACGCCCCAGTCGAGCGTGGTGACGTCGAGGATCTCGCGAATGCCGGAGTTGATGCTGTCGGTCTCGGACAGCGTCTCGTCCAGCGTGTGCCGGCCGACGACCTTGCGCAGGGTGGTCTGGGCGATCTGGTCGATCGCGGCGTAGACGTTCTCGATCGCGACCACGGACTTCACCGCGTCGGTGACCCGGAAGTACGCGACGGCCGAGACGTCGACGCTGACGTTGTCGCGGGTGATGATGCCCTGCGACTGGATCGGCATGGTGATGATCCGCAGCGGGACCCGGCGCAGCACGTCGACCACGGGGATGATCAGCCGCAGCCCGGGCTCGCGCACGCCCTGCACCCGGCCGAGCCGGAACAGCACCCCGCGCTCGTACTGCTTGATCACCCGCACCGTGGCGGCCAGCAGGATCAGCAGCACCACGACGATGACGACGATGATGACGATGTTCATGGCGCTCCTTACGAAATGGCGTCAGTCGGTGATGGTCATCCGGTTGTCGACGGCGGTCACGCCGGGGGCGAACCAGGCGGTCTGCTCGGCCGAGCGCCGTTCGGCGGCGGTGGGCACGTCGCCGGTCAGGGTGACCTGGGTGCCGTCCACGCCGACCTCGACGTGCTGGGACATCTCGGGCATGTGCCGGGTCAGCGCGGCGGTGATCTTCGCCTGCATCTCGGCGGGCGCGGCGGTGGCCGCGGGCCGCAGCGAGATCAGGTTCCGCACGCCGCTGATGCCGGGCAGGCCGGCCACGGCGTTGCGGGCGGCTTCGCGCTGGAACTGCCACGGCACGGCGCCGCGCAGGGTGAGCACGTGGTCGCGGACCTCGACCTGCACGGAGTTCTTCGGCACCACCACGGAACGGCGGTCGAAGATGATCATGGCCTCGCGGGTGAGGTCCGCGTCGTCGGGGACGTCGTGGCCGTGGCGCACCACGATCTTGTCCGCGGTCACGGTCACGCCGTGGACCCGGGTCGCGGCGCGCAGTGCCTCTTCCTTCTCCGGATAGGTCCCCACGTGCCCCGACAGCGTCGCCTCGCCGTCGGTGACGGCCACGCCGATCTCCTCGGCGTTCACACTCGGAGTCCAGGCGAGCTCCTCGTTGACGTCGGTCCGGAGCTGGTGGTCGGGCCGGTGCTGGGTCTGGGTCATTCCTTCACGGTGGCCTCGCCCGCTCCCGCGGCGTAGGGCCGCTGGGCCTTTCTTGCAGGGCCCTTCGGCGCGCCGGGCGTAACCTGGCGGGGTGGCCGACCCGCGCGTGATCACGGTGTTCCTGGTCGACGACCACGAGCTGGTGCGCCGTGGCGTCGCCGAGCTGATCGACGACGAGGACGACCTGACGGTGGCCGGCCAGGCCTCTTCGGCCGCCGAGGCGCTGGCCCGGGTGCCCGCGCTCCGCCCGGACGTCGCGGTGCTGGACGTCCGGCTGCCCGACGGCGACGGCGTCGAGCTGTGCCGCGAGCTGCGGGCCAAACTGCCCGGGCTGCGCTGCCTGATGCTCACCTCGTTCACCGACGAGCAGTCGATGGTCGACGCGGTGCTCGCGGGCGCCGACGGGTACGTGATCAAGGACGTCAAGGGACTCCAGCTGGTCGAGGCCATCCGCCGGGTCGGCGCGGGTGGGAGCCTGCTCGACGAGCGCGCGGTGGCGGCGCTGGTGGCGAAGCTGCGTCAGGGCGCGGGGGAGCCGGGCCCGCTGGCCGGGCTGACCGCGCAGGAGCGGGTGCTGCTCGACCTGATCGGCGAGAGCCTGACCAACCGCGAGATCGCCGAGCGGATGTTCCTGGCCGAAAAGACCGTGAAGAACTACGTTTCGCGGCTGCTGGCCAAGCTGGGCATGGAACGGCGGACCCAGGCCGCGGTGCTCGTCACCGGGATCCACGACGAGCAGCGCCGCCCGGGCGGCTGATCACCGCAGGCCCGCGGAGAACGGGTGCTCGTCACTGGTCACGACGTCCTCCAGCCGGACCGGGGTGAACGGCTCGACCGGCGCGCCGTGCCCGAGCCGCAACATGACCTGGGGCCACAGGCCGCCGCCGAGCAGTTGCCGTAGCTCGCGCCGCGGCCCGGGCTGGGCCATCACGGTGGACCACAGCACCGAAGACAGGCCCGAAGCCGTCGCGGTCAGCAGGACGCGCTGCATGGCCTGGCCCGCCTGAAGCAGCGCGAGATTGGTGTCGTGCAAGGAACCCACGACCACGAGCAGGCGGTCCGGCTGCACGTCGAAGTCCGTCCGGTCGCCGGTTTCCGGCGCCGCGCGGTCCATGATTTCGCGCAGCAGCGGGATTTGCCCGGGCTCGACGGTGGCGAGCCACGACCGCTCGATCTCCGCGGCCCGGCGCAGTTCCCGCTGGACCTCCGGCGGGACGGCCGCGGAGGTGAACGGGGGCCGGTTGCCGCGGCGGACCGGGATCGCCTCGGCCAGCCGGCGGTCCACCGGCGAGACCGGCTCGTGCCCGCGGGGGCACACGACCGCCAGCAGGTCCGGGCGTCCCGCCATCGGCAGCAGCCGCACGTCGGGGTGGCTGCCGTGGGCCTTGATCGCCGCCCGGAGGTTCAGCAGCGCCACCCCGCAGCTCAGGAGCTGCTCACGCCGCTGCGGGCCGTCGTCGATGTCCGCGTACAGCTCGATCGCCCCCGGCGTGCACTGGAACCGCCAGGGCCGGGCGCCCCGCAACGGCGGCGGGGTGGTCGCCATGACGAGGATCTGCCGTACCTGCTCGGTGCTCAGGTGCCCCACGGGCATCACGCCGGTTTTCATCCACTGCTCCCTGGATCGTGTGAAGTTCGGGCTGACCATCCGCCACGGCGGCGCCGGGGGCCCAGTGCCGAACGTCCCGCGTCGCGCGGCGAAGGTCGCCGGTTTCCGGTCGGGCCCGCTCCGGTGTGCGAGGGTGGGCCCATGGCCGACGCCGATTTCCGGCCGGCCGGGCCGCCCTTCGACCGGGGCGAGGCCTCGTCGGTGCGCGCCCGGATGGACGCGCTGCTTTCGGCCGTGCTGGCGTTCTCCGCGCGCCCGGAGCTGGAGCACACCGCCGACCGGATCGTGGCCACGGCCGTGGACCTGGTCGGCGCCCGGTACGGCGCGCTGGCCGTGCTCGACGAGGACGGGACGACCACCGAGTTCGCCGTCGCGGGCCTGGACGACGAGGCCCGCGACCGCGTCGGGCCGCCGCCGTCCGGGCACGGGGTGCTCGCCGAGATCGCCGACGGCCCGCTGCGCGTGGACGACCTCGGTCCGCTCGAGCTGCCCGCGGGCCATCCGCCGGTGCGGACTTTCCTCGGCGCTCCGTTACGGGCCCGCGGCGTCCTGCTCGGCCGGCTTTACTTGGCGGGCAAGCGATCCGGGCCGGGATTCACCGAGGACGACGAGCGCGCGATCGTCGCGCTCGCGGGCGCGGCCTCGATCGCGGTGGACAACGCGCGGCTGCACGCGGAGGCCCGCGACCGGCAGCGGTGGCTGGAGGCGACCGGCGAGATCTCCTCGGCGTTGCTGAGCGGCACCGACGTGGTCGAGGTGCTGCGCCTGGTCGCCAGCCGCGCGGTCGAGCTCACCGGCGCCGACGACGCGTTGATCGCGCTGCCGGTCGAGCCGTCCGGCGCCCTCGTCGTGACGGTGTGCGCCGGCCCGCACGCCGACGCGCTGACCGGCCGCCGGATCCCGCTGGAGGGGTCCACCTCCGGCGCGGTGCTGCGCGATCACGCGCCGCGCAACGTGCCCCGCCTGGAGTTCGACCTGACCGGCGCCGCGGGCCTGGGCCCCGCGCTGGCGGTCCGGCTGCGGTCGGGGGAGTCGACCGCCGGCGTGCTGCTGGCCGTCCGCGCGCCCGGCGCGGCGAGGTTCGACGAGCACCAGCTGCAGATCGTCTCCGCTTTCGCCGACCAGGCGGCGCTGGCGCTGCGGGACGCGGAGAGCCAGTCCGCGCGCCGGGAGCTGGCGCTGGTGGTGGACCGCGACCGGATCGCCCGCGACCTGCACGACCACGTGGTGCAGCGGCTGTTCGCGGTCGGCCTGTCGATGCAAGGGACCCACCGGCGCACGGACTCGCCGGTCGTGGCCGAGCGGCTGACCCAGCACATCGGGCAGCTCCAGGAGGTCATCGAGGAGATCCGCAGCGCGATCTTCGACCTGCACGCCGCGCCGGGCCGCAAGCAGGGCCTGCGCGCGAGCCTGCAGCACGCCGTCAGCGACACGACCGGCGATGCGGACATCCGGACCACAGTGCGGATTTCCGGTGCGCTCGACCGCGTGCCCGCCGGGCTGGCCGAGCACGCCGAGGCGGTGGTCCGGGAGGCGGTCAGCAACGTGCTGCGGCACGCGAACGCGGCCGAGCTGGCCATCACCGTGTCGCTGGACGACAACCTCGTCATCGACGTCTCCGACACCGGGTCCGGCCTGCCGCCGGCCGTCGTGCGCAGCGGGCTGCGCTACCTCGAACAGCGGGCGGCCGAGGCGGGCGGCAGCTTCCGGCTGGAGCGCCGCGAGTCCGGCGGGACCCGTCTCGTGTGGACGGTCCCGGTTCCCTGAACCCGTTCGGCGGCAACGGATCGACGGCACCATTGAGCACGCGCTGGCCGGGATCTCAGTGGTCTTGCCTCCCAGCGCTGGTGACCGCGCTGGTGCCGTGACACACTGGAGGTCCAACGTTCCCATGGCGCCCCCACGGCGCCGGCTCCGGACCGCGGCGGGGACGCCGACGCCGCTACCACCGGATTGCCGAAGGGGATCGCGCCGATGCCGAGCACTGCCGTGCCGTCGTATGGCCTGCCGGGCGTGCCTCGCGAGACCCTGACCGGGCGTGCAGCGGAAGTTCCCGGTGCCCGGTGACCGAGGTCGAGGTGCTGCGGGCGAGTGTGCTGGCCGCGCTCGGCGAGGGCGGGGCCGGTCGCGGGGTCGACACCGTCGGACGGGTGTGCCGCGCCTGCGTCCGGCTGTTGCCGGTGGACGGGGCCGCGGTGTCGGTGATGGCCGACGCCGGACGGCGGGAGCTGGTCTACGCCAGCGACGAGGTGAGCACCGCATTGGCCGAGCTGCAGTTCTCCCTCGGCGAGGGCCCGTGTTTCGAGGCCCACCGCACCGGCGGCCCGGTGCTGGTGCCCGACCTCGCGGCCGGGCTGGTGTCCGGCTGGCCGATGTTTGCCGCCGAGGCGGCGGGGCACCCGGTGGGGGCGCTGTTCACCTTCCCGCTGCAGATCGGCGCGGTCCGGGTGGCGACCCTGGACACCTACCGCGCGACGCCCGGTCCGCTCACCCCGGCGGAGCTCGCCACGGCACTGCGGGTGGCCGACGTGGCCGCGCTCGCCTTGTCCGGGCTGCAGGCCGACGGCACGGGCTGGCTGGACGGCGACGGGCCGTGGCTCGCGGCGTCGGTCATGCGGCACCGGGAGGTGCACCAGGCCACCGGCATGCTGATCGCGCAGCTGGACGTTTCGGCCGCCGGCGCGCTGGCGCGGATGCGGGCCTATGCGTTCGGCCACGGCCGTCCGCTGGCCGAGGTCGCCGCCGACATCGTCGCCGGGCGGCTGGAGTTGGACGCCGACCCGGGGCAGGGACCACTATGAAGGCAGCGAGCAGGAATCCAGGTGATGGCAGGCATGGCCGATCGTGAACGACAGGTGACCCGGGCGTTCGTCGCGCTGGCCGACACACTGGTCGACGACTACGACATCGCCGATCTGCTGCACACGCTGGTCGGGCAGTGCGTGGCGCTGCTCGACGTCGCCGCGGCCGGGCTGACGCTGGCCGACGAGCGCGGCAGCCTGCAGGTGCTGGCCTCCTCCACCGAGCAGGCCCGGCTGATCGAGCTGTTCCAGCTCAACATCGACGAGGGCCCGTGTGTCGACTGCTTCACCGGCCAGGTGCCGGTGCTGGTCGCCGACATCGCCGCCCAGTCCGCACGCTGGCCACGGTTCGCGGCCGAGGCGGCCCGCGACGGGTTCGCCTCGGTGCACGCGCTGCCGCTGCGGCTGCGGAAGCAGACCATCGGCGCGCTGAACCTGTTCGGCCACCGTCCGGGCGAGCTCGGGGCCGACGATCTCGGGCTGGCGCAGGGCCTGGCCGACACGGCGACCATCGGCATCCTGCAGGAGCGGGCCATCCGGCGCGGGGAGATCCTGTCCGAGCAGCTGCAGACCGCGTTGAACAGCCGGGTGATCATCGAGCAGGCCAAGGGCGTGCTCTCGGTGGTCGGCGGGCTGGCCATGGACGACGCGTTCAGCGTCCTGCGCGACTACTCCCGCAGCACCAACTCCCGGCTGAGCGAGGTCGCCCGCGCCCTCGCCGACCGGACACTCGATCCGAGGGTCTTGCTGACCCGTTCGGCGGCGCGCGAGCGCTGAGGCGGGATCGGGCCTTCGAAGGGAACATCATGGAAGTCCAGATCAGCACCGACAACAACGTGCACGGCGGGGACGAGCTGAACCAGTACGTCGAAGCCGAGCTGCGGTCGGCGCTGTCGAGGTTCAGCGACCACCTGACCCGGCTCGAAGTCCACCTGGGTGACGAAATCGCTTCCGGCGCCGAAGGCGTGGACCGCCGATGCGTGATCGAAGCCCGCCCCGCCGGCCGCCCGCCCGTCGCGGTCACCCACCACGCCGGCTCGGTCGACGAGGCCCTCGGCGGCGCGGTGCGCAAACTCGAAAGCCTGCTCGAGACCAAATACGGCCGCACCGACCACCGCAAAGGCGGCGACTCCATCCGCCACAGCCCCACCGGCGATCCACGATGAGATCGCGCGCCCGCGCGCGGCAGGCGTAGGCTTCGGCCAAGACCCCAGACCTCGGTACCACCGATCGGCCGCCCCGCGGCAGCCGACGACCGAGGAGGGCCGGACCTTGGGGAGAAACCCACGTTGGCCGAGCCCTGCCGGACCATGAGCCGGGCATTGGTGACTGGGCGGTCGCACTCGCGCGGGGTGGCTGTTGCGGGTGGACGGGTCTTTGTTCGCGACGCGCTCGTTTGGCTGGATGCCGCTCGCGCCAGGATCCGCGGTGATACCGATGAGGGCCCGGTCGTCGTCTGGCCGGGCGCCGTTCGCGCCGTGGCCAAGATCCGCGGCGACACTGGCGGGACCCTCGCGCTCGTCTGGCCGGATATCCGTTCTGCTGCGCCGAGGATTCGCCGCGACACCGGCGGGACCTTCGCGCCTGCGCGACCGGGCGCCGTTCGCGTTGTGGCCAAGATCCGCCGCGCCAACCGGCGCCCCATTTCCGGCACGCCACAGGCGCTCCGGCCGAGACCGGCCGGCCTCGGCCACGAGCCCCGCACCGGGCACCCACCCCCGGCGCCGCACGTGATCTCCCCCTGACACCCCGGACCGACCACCGCATCCACCGCACCCCTCGCGGTGCCCGGCCGTCGCCGGCTTCCGGCACCCGTTCTACTCGGAGGTCCACAATGGACTACGTCATACCCGCCGCCCGCCCGGAGCCGGGCCGGACCCGGGGCAGCGATTACGCCGAGCTGTCCGAACTGGTGAAGGAAGCCGGGCTGCTGCGCCGCCGTCCGTACTACTACGCGCTGCGGGGCGGGGTGACCCTGCTGGTGTTCGCCGGCGCCTGGGTGCTGTTCGCGTTGCTGGGCGGCACCTGGTGGCAGATGGGCACGGCGGTGCTGCTGGCCGTGGCGTACACGCAGCTGTCGTTCCTCGGCCACGATGCCGGGCACAAGCAGATCTTCCGCGGCCGCCGCGCCAACGACGCGGTCGGCTCGGGACTGGCCGGACTGGTCGGCCTCAGCTACGGCTGGTGGGTCGGCAAGCACAACCGCCATCACGCGAACCCGAACGTCGAGGGCGCCGACCCGGACATCGACATGCCCGCGCTCGCGTTCAGCGCCCCGCAGGGCCAGGGCCGGACGGGGTTCCTGCGCTGGATGGCGAAATACCAGGCGTTCCTGTTCTTCCCGCTGCTCCTGCTGGAAGGCCTCGACCTGCACTGGTCCGGCATCAAAGCGGTCTGGAACGGGGGACTGCGAGCCCGGCGGCTCGAGGCGGCACTGCTGACCGTCCACATCGGAGGGTACCTGGCCGCGGTGTTCCTGGTCCTGCCGCTCGGCCAGGCTTTGGTGTTCATCGCGGTGCACCAGGCCCTGTGGGGTGTCTACATGGGATGCTCCTTCGCGCCCAACCACAAGGCCATGCCGCACCTGGAGGAAGGCCACCAGCTGGACTTCCTGCGCCGCCAGGTGCTGACCTCCCACAACGTCAACGGCGGCCGCTGGGTGGTCGTCGCCCTCGGCGGCCTGAACTACCAGATCGAGCACCACCTGTTCCCGAGCATGCCGATGTCGACGCTGCGCCGGGCCCAGCCGCTCGTCCGCGAGTTCTGCGCCGCGCACGGCATCAGCTACAGCCAGGGCGGACTGCTGGCCTCCTACCGGCAGATCCTGCGTCACCTGCACGAGGTCGGCGCCCCCTTGCGCGCCGCCGACGCCGCCCGGCCACGGCCCTAGCCCGGTCCACCCCAACCGATTCCGTCTGACCGTCCCGCCCGTCGATCGTCGCCAGCCGATCCCAGCCTCCCTTCCCGCTCCGCCGATTCCGGCCCGATCCGAACGTTGAGGTGCGCCATGCTCACTCGAACCGTCGTCACCGTTCTGGTCGTGCTGGCGGTCGCGTTCGGGGCGGTGGGGCTGGTGGCGATCCCGCCCGGCGCGCTGGCCGGGTGGGTGCTGCTGGCCGGGGCAGTGGGCCTGATCGTCTGGCAGGGGGTCGGGCATCTGCCGGAGAATCGGTTCGTGGCGCGGCCCCGGCGGCCGGCCTGGTGGGCCGGCGTCGCAGCGGCGGCGTTGTGCTTGACCTTCTGCCTGGCGGTCACCGGTCTGGTCGCGGTGGCCGGCGCTGCCACGGCCGTGAGTTCGACGTTGCTGCTCCTGGCCGTCGCGGCCTGGGCCGGGTGGCGTTCCACGCCGGCGAAGACACCTCGGGCCGAGGTGCCGCCCGTGCGCTTCTCGGTGGTCCCGCCGCCGCTCGTGGCCGCGGACCTTGCCACCGACGAACTGTGCGTCGCCTGGCGCCGGAGTTACCTGGAGTTGCTGCGGGCCGTCGACGAGCCGACGCGGCAGCGGGTCGTCGTGCAGCGGCAGGAGTACCTCGACGAGCTGGAACGCCGTGACAGTCTCGGCTTCGCCCGCTGGCTCGACAGCGGCGCCCGCGCCGGCAGCGACCCCCGGCGATTCCTCACCAGCGGCGGCTGACGGTGACCGAACTCGAAGCCTGGGCGACCGCGAGACCCTTGGCCTGGAGCGACAGCAGCCGCGCAGTACTCCACGACGCTCTGGCCCGGGCCACGCCGCAACCGTGGCCCGTCGACCTCGGCGACCAGGAAGTCGTGTTCCGCGAGCCATCCGGCGGGCAAGCCCTCGACAGCGCGGCTTTGTATCGCTGTGGTGCCGCGCTGGCAGCAGCGTGGACGGTCCTGCGAGTCCTCGGCCACGACCTCGTCGCCGAATTCCCCCAGGAGCCGGGACAGCTCGCCGTCCTGCGCGTGATCGGCCGCAGCTCACCGGCCGCCCAGGATTGGCGGCGCTACGCGGCGATCAGGGACCTAACCACGCCAGACGCCGTCCTGACACCCGCACCGCCGGCCGCAGTGCAGGCGATCATCGACGACGGCGCGTGGCCGGAAACTGCGCTGGAGATCGTGGACGACAGCGCCTGGCCGGACCCGGACCGTCCACAATGGCCATTCACGCCCGGGTCCGCGATCCTGGTGCTCACGAACGGCAACGCCCGCTGCCACCACGTCCTGGCCGGGGCCGCGGTGCACCGGGCACGGCTTTCGGCCGCCGCGTCCGGCTTCCGCGCCGAGGTGATCACCGGCCCACGGCCGCGCGCTGTGGCACTGCCCGGCTTCCCCCACGCGCTGCTGCGGTTCGGCGCCCCCGGCTGAATCCGCGGGCCGAACCCGCATCCCCGCGCGTGATGCCTGATGGGACGTCGGCGATGCTGTGTGTGTGGAGTACGTGTCGAGAGTGCCGCGACCGCCGCTGGACGGGCTGATCGACGACCTCTACTACCTCGACGGCGCACCCCCGTACGCGCGGCTGACCTTGCCGCCGATGCCGTCGGCGTTCCTCATCGTCAACCTCGGGGCTCCGTTCCGCATCCGCGCCGGCACCGACCTCGAGACGGCCGAGTACGCCGACGGCTGCGTGGTCACCACGCCCACCCGCGCGTTGGAATTCGGCTACCCGCTCCGGACGCGGTCCATCGGCGTGCACTTCAAGCCCTGGGGGCCGGCGCCGTTCCTGCCGATGCCCGCGGCCGAGCTGTGCGACCGGCCGGTGACCTTGGAGCAGGTCTGGGGCCGGCCCGCCACCACCGAGCTGCGCGACCGGCTGGCCACGGCGGACGGACCGCAGGAGATGCTGACCCTGCTCGAGGAAGAGCTGATGCGACGGCTGCGCGAGACCGACGGCCTGGGGCTGGTCCGCCACGCGAGCAGCGTCATCGCGACGACCAGCGGGGCGGTGGCGATCGGCGACCTGAGCGTCGCGGCCGGGGTCAGCACCACTCATCTGGCGCAGCGGTTCAAGGAACTCATCGGTGTCACGCCGAAGCGGCTGGCCCGCACCCACCGCTTCGCCGCCACCGTGTTCGCGATCGACCCCGCCGGGCCGATCGACTGGGGCGCCCTCGCCGGTGGCGCGGGCTACTTCGACCAGGCCCACTTCGGCCACGAGTTCCGCGCGTTCACCGGGCTCACGCCGACCCGGTACCTCGAAGTCCGGCGCCGGTTCCTGCTCGAACATCCCGGCCACGTGCTGGACAGCTGGCCGCTGCCGGTCGATTGAATTCTTACAAGAGCGGCAGCTCGCGACGCGCTAGTTTGGGGCACCCGAAACAGAGGAGAGCCCCGTGGGCAAGGTCGTCATGTACAGCTCGGTGTCGGTGGACGGCTTCGTCGCGGACGAGCACGACCAGCCCGGGCCGCTGTTCGACTGGCTGTCCGGCGGTGACATCCCGCTGGACGAGAGCGGCTACGTGAAGGTGTCGCAGACCTCCTACGACTACACCCGGCCGTACTGGGACCAGATCGGGACGACCATCGTCGGCCGCCACGTCTTCGACCTGACGGACGGCTGGGACGGGAAGCCGCCGAGCGGGATCGACCACGTGGTCGTCGTGACCCACCGGCCGGCGCCCGAGGGCTGGGACCCCGGGGCGCCGTTCCACTTCGTCGACGGCGTCGAGGCAGCCGTGGCCAAGGCGCAGGAGCTTGCGGGGGACCGCATCGTCGAGGTCGCCGCCGGCGACGTCGGTGGCCAGGTGCTGGCCGCGGGCCTGGTCGACGAGGTGCGGATGGACGTCGTGCCCGTCGTGTTCGGCTCCGGCAAGCGCTACTTCGGGTCGGTCGAGGCGCAGCACCTGCTGGAGGATCCTGACGTGGTTCAGGGGAACCGGGTGCTTCACCTGCGCTACCAGGTGAAGCCCTAGCCGGACGGGGTTTAGACGCCAAGCCGGGGCCCGGAAACAAGACCGGGCGAGCCGCACAGCGCGGCTCGCCCGGACAACCCAGCCGGAAACTCAGGCTCCGGGACCGGAGTAGATCTCGCTCTGCGGCGGGTCCGTCACGGTGACCGGCTTGTCCCAGTCGCTGAAGTTCATCGTGCCCTTGCCCGCCTGCTGCAGGAGCAGCAGGTAGTGCGGCTCGTCGGCGGCGACGTACGCGGTGCCCTCCGAGCTGTTGTACTTCAGCACCGAGGCGCCGTTGACGGTGCTCTTCTCGCCGCCGCTGAAGGTCGTCGTGCCGAGGGAGCCGACGGTGCCGTTGATGAAGGTGCTGTAGTCCAGGAACTCCTTGAAGGCGTCGCCGATGCCCGCGCCGATCTGGGAGGTCGACGGGACCCACTTGTCCTTCAGCTGCGCCACCACGCTGGACCCGGCCGGGATCCCGGCCTCCTTGATCAGCGAGTCGGTGAACCGGAAGTAGTACTTGTCCTTGATGCGCAGGACCGGCACCGCGACGCCGTCCTTGTCGACCGTGCCGCTCGCGCCGTCCTTGCTGAGCTTCAGGTCGAGCTTCACGGTGCCCGCGTCCGAGACGGTGCCCGAGACGTGCACCGAGGAGGCCTGCTTCGCGGCGTCGCTCACCGCGGTGCCGACCTTCGAGGCGGCCAGCACGGCCGGGGCGGCGGACGACGAGGCGGCGGCCGGGGCGGCGGACGGCGTCCCGTTGGTGGGCGAGCCGGCGCAGGCCGTGCAGAGGACGGCGATGGCTCCGGCGGCGGCGAGCGCGCCCGGGCGTAGACGGATCATGTGCGGAAATCCATTCGTGAAAGCCCAGGTACTCCCCCGGGACCCGATCGAGTATCGCCCATAACGGTGATTCGTTACCGATCGGCCGTACTGAGGGTGACCACGGGGCTGTTCTCCACCCCTCGGCCCGCCGGGTGGAGACGGTTCTCCACCCGGGATACGGCCTCGGGCGCACGACTCGCGCGGCCCGGATCCCTAGCGTTGTCCGCATGACGGGGACACCAAGGATCGCGACCATCCGAAAAGGACAGTCGCCGGGGTGCGGGCCCGTGGAAACCACCGAGCGAAGGGGAATTCCCGTGGTTGAGACAACCGACACGGCAGTGGGGCGCACCGAGGGCACGGCGGGCCGGTCGCTCCGGAACCCGGCGACCAAGACCATGCTGAAGACCTTCTTCTGGGACTTCGGCCCGCCGGTGATCGTGTACTTCCTCGCGCAGCTGTTCGGGGCGAGCACCTACGTCGCCCTGCTGGCCGGCACGGTCGTGTCGGGGGCGCGGGTGCTCTGGGTCGCGGCCCGGCAGCGGCAGCTCGACCCGTTCGCCCTGTTCCTGCTGATCATGTTCGGCGTGGGCCTGCTGCTGACCTTCGTGACCGGCGACGTCCGCTTCATGCTGGCCAAGGACTCGGCCACCTCGGCCGTCTCCGGGCTGATCCTGCTGGGCAGCTGCGTGATCGGCCGCCCCCTCGTCTACTACGCGGCCAAGCGGATGGCCGTGTCGTCCGGGCGGCAGGCGGAGTTCGCCGCGACCGCGCAGACGCCGCCGATGCGGCAGCGCTGGCTCCGCATCTGCCTGGTCTGGGGCTTCGGGCTGCTCGCCGAGTCCGCCGTCCGGATCCTGGGCATCTACGTGCTGCCGCTGGACGTCGCGGCCGACCTCTCACAGGTGCTGCAGATCGGCGTCATCGCCGCGCTGCTGTTCTGGACCGTCCGCTCGGCGAAGCGGCCGATCGCCGTCCCGGCCGCGCGCTGACCCGGCCCCACCCACTCAGGAAGACGGGAACGAAGAAATGAGCGGAACCCTGCAAGTGGTGCTGATCGTCGCGGCGATCGCCTACATGCTGATCCGGCGGCTGGCCGGGGAGCCGGCCGAAGCCAAGCGGATGCTGATCCTGCCGGCGATCCTGACCGTCATCGGCATCACCAACCTCGACGGCCTGAGCCACTCCGGCACGGCGGTCCTGTTCCTCGTCGGGACGCTGCTGATCAGCGTGGTCCTCGGCGCCCTGCGCGGCGCCAGCATCCGGCTTTCGCGGCGGAACGGCATCGTTTTCATGCGCTACACCTGGGTGACCGTCGTGCTCTGGGTCGCCAACATCGCGGTGAAGTTCGGCGGGAACCTGCTGCTCGGCGCGATCGACAAGAGCGACGCGGCGGCCCTGGGCAACACGGTGCTCCTGACCCTCGGCGTCGGCATGCTGCTGGAGGGCGTGGTGGTGCTGGGCCGGGCGCTGCGCAGCGGCGAGCAGGTCATCTGGGCCCAGGGCCGGGACGGCGCGCCGCACCAGACCTCGCCCTGGCTCGACGACCTCCAGCGGCAGTTCGCCCGCCGCGGCCGCGACTGACGAGCCCGCCCGGCGGGGCGGCGCCCAGCCGTTGCCAATCCGACCGGAAGCAGGCGGATACGCATCCGCCGCCGATCTGCTCGCAGGGACCTGTTTCCGCCGTGGCTGTAGTCGGATTGGCAATGAACAGCACAGTAGGCTGTGAAACGACCGAGACGACATCGAGGACGGCCATGGAGCAGGTGCGGACGCCGCGGACGCGGCCGGGCCGGAGCGCCGAGGACCTGCTCCGGCCGTTCGTCCTCGCCGCGCTGGTCGTGATCACCTCGGTCCAGTTCGCCACCCGCCAGGTCGTTTCCCCGGCGCTCGCGGCCACGCTGCTCGCGGTCGTCGTGCTGCTGCTGGCCGCCGCTTTCCTTCCCTGGACCCGGATCCCGGTGGCCGGCCAGGTCGCCCTCGCGCTGACCACCTCGATCCTTTCCGCGATCCTGCTGCCACTGGCGCAGTCGACGATCGCGCCGGGCTTCGCGTTCATCGCGTCGGTGGTCGCGGGCGAGAAGCTCGCCTCCCGCCGCGCGGCGGCCGTGGTCGCCGCCGTCGGCGCCGTCACCACGGCCGTCGCCGTCTGGCTGGTCGAGGACATCGACCCGGTGGACTCGGGCTGGCCGTGGTGGCTCGGCCTCGCCGTGGCCGCGCCGGTCTACCTCGGCATCTCCCGCCAGAACCACCGTGACGCGGTGCGGAACGCGGAACGGGCGTACCGCTCGGAGGCCCGCGAAGTGGCGCTGCTGGAGCGTGGCCGGATCGCCCGCGAGATCCACGACGTGCTGGGGCACTCGCTCTCGGGCATCTCGCTGCAGCTGGACCTGGCCGATGCGTTGCACGGCAAGGGCCGTGACGGTGAGGCGAACCTGGCCGTCCGGCGGGCCCGCGCGCTGGCCGTCGACAGCATCGCCGAGACCCGGCACGCGATCGAGGCCCTGCGTGAGGACTCCCTGCCGTTGAGCCGGACGCTGGAGCTGATGGCGCTCGGCGACTCCGTCCCGCTGGCGGTGACGGGGGAGCAGTGGCCGGTGCCGACCGAGATCGCGCACGCGGTGATCCGGGCCGCTCAGGAAGCACTGGTCAACGCCGCGAAACACGCGCCCGGCGCGGACCGGTCGATGACGCTCCGGTACACCCCCGGCACGGTCGGCCTGACCGTCGCGAACGGTCCCGCGGCGCGTGAGCCCCGCCCGGGCCCCGCGGCCGGCGGCGGCATGGGGCTGGTCGGCATGCGGGAGCGGATCGCGCTGCTGGGCGGCACATTGAAAGCCGGTCCGGGCGCGGACGGGGCGGGCTGGATCGTCGAACTGGAGATACCGAAGTGACTCTTTCCCTTGTCGTGGTGGACGACCAGGCCTCGGTGCGGGAGGCGCTGGCGGTGATGCTGGACCTCGCGGACGGCATCAGCGTGGTCGCGACCGCCACCCACGGGGGTGAGGCGGTGGAGGCCGTCGAGCGGCACCAGCCGGACGTGGTGCTGATGGACCTGCACATGCCCGTGATGGACGGCGTCGAGGCGACCGGGCGGATCAAGGCCGCCCGGCCGTCGGTGCAGGTGGTCGTGCTGACCACCTTCGACGACGACGAGTCCATCCTGGCCGCGCTCGAGGCCGGTGCCAGCGGCTACCTGACCAAGGAGGCCGACCGCGCGAAGATCGAGCAGGCGGTGCGCAGCGCGGGCGCCGGCCAGGTCGTGCTGGCCCCGGAGGTGCAGCGCCGTCTGCTTTCCCTGGCCACGCGCCGGTCCCGGCCCGCCGAGGAGCCGGAATTCGGCTTCACCGCACGGGAAACCGAGATCCTGGGCCTGATCGGCGAGGGCCTGCGCAACCCGGAGATCGCGGGACGGCTGTTCATCAGCGAGGCCACCGTCAAGACCCACATCAACAACCTCTTCGCCAAAGCGGGCTTCCACTCCCGCGCCGACGCCGTCCGCTACGCCCTGAACACCGCCGAGCCGGGCGGGTACCGGCGCCAGGACTGACCCCGGGCGGCGCCCGGCCGAAGCGCCCCAACGTGGCGTTGGTTGCGTCCAGCGCACCGAACGCCACATTGGGTGCGTCCAGCGCACCGAACGCCGCATTGGGGCGGGTCCGCGTGCGGAGGCGAGCGGCCCGGAGATCTGCGAAGCTGCGGCCATGACCTCTCGGAAGTCTTCCCCGTGGCTCAGCTGGACCACGCTGGCGCCGGTGATCGCGGTGGTCGCGCTGCTGCTGACCTGGGGCCGCACGCTCGGGACCCTGCCGGTGGTCGTGGTCGCGGTGGTGCTCGCGGCCGCCGTGCTGGCGGCGGTGCACCACGCGGAGGTGGTGGCGCACCGGGTGGGGGAGCCGTTCGGGTCACTGGTGCTGGCGGTCGCGGTGACGGTGATCGAGGTGGCGCTGATCATCACGCTGATGATCTCCGGCGGCCCGAAAACCGGCTCGCTGGCGCGGGACACCGTGTTCGCCGCCGTCATGATCACCTGCAACGGGATCCTCGGGCTGTCGCTCCTGGTGGGCGCGTGGCGCAATCCGGTGACCGTGTTCAACGCTGAGGGCTCGGGCTCCGCGCTCGGCACCGTCGCGGCGCTGGCGACGCTCTGCCTGGTGCTGCCCAGTTTCACCTCCGCCCGGCCGGGGCCGGAGTTCTCGCCGACGCAGCTGGGCTTCGCCGCGATCGCCTCGCTGATCCTGTACGGCATGTTCGTGCTCACCCAGACGGTGCGGCACCGCGACTTCTTCCTGCCCGTCGACGCCGAGGGCGCGGTGCTGGAGGACGACGAGCACGTCGCCCCGCCGACCACGAAAGCCGCCCTGACCAGCCTCGGGCTGCTGCTGGTGGCGCTGGTCGCGGTGGTCGGGCTGGCGAAGGTGGAGTCGCCGGCGATCGAGTCCGCGGTGGCCGCGCTGGGGTTCCCGCAGTCGTTCGTCGGCGTGGTGATCGCGCTGCTCGTGCTGCTGCCCGAGACGATCGCCGCGGCCAACGCCGCCCGCCGTGGCCGCGTCCAGGTGAGCCTCAACCTGGCGCTGGGCTCGGCGATGGCCAGCATCGGGCTGACCATCCCGGCGATCGCGATGGCGTCGATCTGGCTGTCCGGGCCGTTGGAGCTCGGCCTGGACCCGACCCAGATCGTGCTGCTGGTGATCACCGTGGTGGTGGGGGTGCTGACGGTCGTGCCCGGCCGCGCCACCCGGCTGCAGGGCGGCGTGCACCTGGTGCTGCTGGCGGCGTTCGTGTTCCTCGCGGCGCTGCCCTGACCGGGGCCGCCGTAAACTCGCCCGTACCGGCGGGTTTCCAGGAGGACAAGGCGCATGGCACGACGCGGTGACGCGCTGCGGGAGCACATCCTGTGGGCGGCGAAGGACGTCTTCATCGAGACCGGCTTCGAACGCGCGTCGATGGACGTCGTGGCCGCGCGGGCCGAGACGTCGAAGCGCTCGCTGTACGCGCACTTCGAGAGCAAGGACAAACTGTTCCTCGCCGTGCTCGACCTGGTGCGCGAGCTGTACTTCGAGCAGCTCAAGACCCCGCGTGACTACGCCGCGGACGCGACCGAGGCGACCGTGCTGTTCTGCGGCCGTTTCCTGCAACTGCTGCTGTGGCGCTCCGCGCTCCGCACCTGCCGGCTGAGCATGACCGAGGCCGAGCGCCTGCCGGAGGCGGCGGCCCGCTACTACGACGCGATCTTCGCCACGCCGCAGGAGCGCCTCGCGGCCTTCGCCGGGGAGTCGTTCGACCTCGGCCCGGACGCGGCCGCGAATCTGGCCCGCGAACTGCTCGGGCGCACGGTCTACCCGCGGCTCTTCCGGGCCCTGCTCGGCGTCGAGCCGCCGCTGGACGAGCGGCCTGACGAGGGGTCGATCGCCGCAGACGTCGACCTCGGCGCGATCCGGCGGGCGCTGGCGGACCTGCTGGCGGGAACCGCGCTAGGGTCGTGCGCGTTGGAAAAGCAGTGATCAAGACACCGGAGTGAAGGACGAAGTGCAGGGGATGGCGACGACGAGGGAGTCCGGCTCCGCGGTGGACGGCGACGCGGACGGGTTCACGGTGCCCGCCGGGTTCCTGATGGTGTACAAGTTCGCCATCGAGGAGCTGATGACGAAGCTGCGCATCCTCAGCGAGGAGTTCGACTTCGCCCACCGGCACGACCCGATCGAGCACATCAGCAGCCGGGTCAAGCGGCCCGCGGCCATCGGGCAGAAGCTGCGCCGGCGCGGCCTGGGCACCGACCCCGCGACCATCACCGAGCAGCTCGACGACATCGCCGGCGTGCGCGTGGTCTGCCCGTTCCTGTCCGACGTCTACCACGTCGCGCGGATGCTGACCGGCCAGGACGACGTGGAGCTGGTGCGCAGCAAGGACTACGTGGCGAACCCGAAGGACAACGGCTACCGCAGCCTGCACCTGATCGTGCGGATCCCGGTGTTCCTGTCCGACCGGGTGGAGAAGGTCAAGGTCGAGGTGCAGCTGCGCACCATCGCGATGGACTTCTGGGCCACCCTCGAGCACAAGCTGAACTACAAGTACACCGACCGGCTGCCCGAGGACTTCGCCGGCGAGCTGGCCAGCACCGCGGTGGTGGCCGCGCAGCTGGACACCCGGATGCAGCAGCTGCACGAGCGCATGCGCGGCGCGAACAGCTTCCTCGCCCCGCTCTGACCGTCCTTTTCGGACTGGCCGGTTTTCTGGGACACTGGGTGCTGCTCGGTGTGACGGCAGCGGCACGGAGCGCGACAGGGTCGCTCGGCTGCGGCCGGGGATGGGGGAGCGCGTGGGCAGGTTCGTGCAGGTCGGGCTGGTTGTTGTGATGCTCGGGTCTTTGGCCGGGGCGTGCGGGCAGCCGCCGGGGTCTGGGTCCAGCCAGACGACCGTCACGCAGACCGTCACCGAAACGGCCGGTCCCTCCGCGGCCCCGGTGCCGTCGGCGGAGGGGGACATCGTGGTGCCGGACGTCTCCGGCATGAACCACCAGGACGCGCAGAACAAGATGCAGGCCGCGGGCCTCTACAACCTCCGCGAGGTCGATTCCACCGGCAAGCACCGGGCGATGATCCTCGACCGCAACTGGTGCCAGACCGGCCAGGACCCCAAGCCGGGCGCCAAGGTCGGGAAGCAAGCAGTGATCACCCTGTACGCCCGCAAGTGCGACGAGCACTGAACCCGGCGCTGTCCGTCCCTATCGGACAGTGAACGGGCGGCCGGGTCTGCGACCGTGGCGGCGTGTCCCGAGTGACTCTGGCGTGACTGTGTGCCTGCTCACGGTGACGCGCCGTTTTTGTCGGTGGTGACCCGTATCCTGATCCGGTGAGCAGTCGACGGGTTCGATCCCCGCCTGCGCCCCCCATTCTTCCCGTGAGCGCCCCACGGCGCGGATCTGCAGGAGCCCCACGCATGACGCACACCACGAACGCCTCCTCACCGGCCAGAGAGCGCGCACCGTCCGCGCCCGGGCTGTTGATCGCGGTGCTGGTCGGATCGGCCTTCGTGATGATCCTCAACGAGACGATCCTCAGCGTCGCGCTGCGCGACCTCACCGCCGACCTCGGCGTGCCCACCACCACGATCCAGTGGCTGACCAGCGGATTCCTGCTCACCATGGCGGTGGTCATCCCGACCACGGGCTTCCTGCTCGAACGGTTCAGCCCGCGCAGCGTGTTCCTCTTCTCGATCTCGGCGTTCAGCCTCGGCACGCTGCTGTGCGGCGTGGCGCCCGGGTTCGGGCTGCTGCTGGTCGGCCGGATCGTGCAGGCCTGCGGCACAGCGGTGATGCTGCCGCTGCTGATGACCACGGTGATGCGGCTGGTGCCGGTGCACCGCCGGGGCGCGATGATGGGCACGATCAGCATCGTCATCGCCGTCGCGCCGGCGATCGGGCCGACCATCGGCGGCGCGGTGCTGTCCTCGCTGGGCTGGCGCTGGATGTTCTGGATCGTGCTGCCGCTCTCGCTCGCCGCGCTGGTGATCGGCGCGGTGCGGCTGCGGATCAGCAGCGAGACCCGCGCGGTGCCGCTCGACCTGGTGTCGGTGCTGCTGTCCGCGATCGGGTTCGGCGGGGTGCTGTACGGGCTGTCGACGGCCGGTGAATCCGCTGGCGCGAAGCCGTTTGTGCCGCCGTGGGTGGCCATCGTGGTCGGGGTGGTCTCGCTGGTGGTGTTCACCTGGCGCCAGCTCCGGCTGCAGCGCCGTGACCGGGCGCTGCTGGACCTGCGGCCGTTCACGCACCGCGGGTTCGTGGTGGCGCTGGTGCTGACCGCGCTGCTGTTCATGTGCCTGATCGGCGCGGGCGCGATCCTGCTGCCGCTGTACCTGCAGACCGTGCTGCACACCTCGACCCTGGTGAGCGGCCTGGCCGTGCTGCCCGGCGGCCTGGTCCTCGGCCTGCTCGGCCGCCCGGTCGGCGCCTGGTTCGACAAGGTCGGCTCCCGCCCGCTGGTCATCCCGGGCTCGGCGGCCATGGCGGTCGCGCTGTGGCTGTTCACCACGCTCGGCCCGGGCTCGCCGCTGATCGCGGTGATCGCCATCCACGTGCTGCTGATGGCCGGGCTGGGCCTGATGATGACCCCGCTGATGACCGAGTCCCTCGGCGTCCTGCCCGACCACCTGTACTCCCACGGCAGCGCGATCCTCTCGACCCTGCAGCAGGTCGCCGGCGCCCTCGGCACCACCGTTTTCGTCACCGTCGCCACCCTCGCGAGCGCGAACGGCTCCGCGGCCAGCCCGGACTCCTCAGGCCTGCACGCGTCGTTCATCGTGGCCGGCTGCATCGGCGTCGCGGCCTTCGGCATGTCCTGGCTGGTGCGCTCCACCGGCGGCACCTCGGAGCCCGCACCCGAGCCTGAGCCGGAACTGGAGGCGAAACAGTCCTGAGTGGTGCGCCTGCCTCGGCAACGGCCCCCGCCGCCGTTGCTGGGCACCCCGTCTCGAGCGGTGTGCCCGCTCGGTAACGGCCACTGTTGCCGAGACCGAGGCACGCCGTCTTTTGCGGCCCTGCCTAGCCGCCCTGCCCAGCGGCCGTACCCGGCTACGGCGGCCGTACCTGATGCGCCGCAACAGAATTCTCGGCCGCGCGGCACGTCGGGGCCTACGCCTACGCCGGAGCAGTCCTGAGTGGTGAGGCCCGGCAACGGCCACTGCCGCCGCTGCCGAGGCCCACTGCCCTTAGCGGCCTTGCCTAGCCACCGTCCTTAGCGGCCGTATCTGGCCGCGGTGGCCATACCTGATGCGCCGCAACAGAATCTTGGCCGCGTGGCGCCTCGGAGCCTGTGCCTGAGCCGGAGCTGGAGGCGAAACAGTTCTGAGCGGTGAGCCTCGGCGACGGTCATCGTCGCCGTTGCCGAGGGCCACTGCCCTTAGCGGCTTTGCCTAGCCGCCGTATTTAGCGGCCGTACCTGACCGCGGTGGCCGTACTTGATGCGCCGCAACAGAATCTCCGGCGCGCGGCACTTCAGAGCCCGAGCGCGAGCCGGAGTTGGGGGGCGAAAGTGAAACAGTCCTGAGTGGCGAGCCTCGGCAACGAGCACGACTGCCGTCGCCGAGGCCTACCACTTTTGGCGGCCTTGCCTGGCCACCGTACCTAGCGTTGGCGACCGTAAGTGAGGCGCCGCAACAGGATCTCGGCTGGGCCGCGGCAGGAGCGGCGTTGCATGAGATACGCGCCCACCACGGACAACACCCACACGCCCAGTCCGCAGCCGGCGGCGATGAACGTTGTGCTGCCCCGGCCGTCGCCGAGGGCGAGCAGGAACGGTGAAGCCAGGACCAGCCACGCCACCGTCTGGAAGAGGTAGCCGCTGAGCGAGCGCTGGCCCAGTGCCGCGACGGCGCCGATCACCAAGTTGTCGCGCGGTGCCGCCATGGTCTTCGACAGCCGGTGCGCGAGCAGTCCGAACAGGCAGAGGTAGCCGATGCCACCGAAGAAGCCGGAACCTTCGTAGAGCAGCTTGATCGCCGGGCCGATGGCCGGGTCGACGGTCAGGAACCCGCCGCCGAGCAGGCCCATCGGCAGCCCGCCCAGCACGGCGACACCGAGGCCGAAAACCGCCCCGAGGCGCAGCCCGCGCAGGTGCTTCGCGGGCTCCTCCAGCACGCGCCGTCGTGCGGCCCAGGCGCCGACCCATACGAACAGGATGAACGGCAGCATGCTGAGCACGGTCCCCGGCCATTCCGTGAGCCGGTCCGCCACCGCCGTGCCGAAGCTGCCGGCCGCCATCGAGGGAGAGTCCTGGGTGGGGGCCGTGGACAGCCCGGACGTGCCGGTCGCCAGTCCGGTCACCACGACCACAGCCAGCACGACGACGGCGCAGGCGGCGAAGCCGAGATACCAGAGCGGCACCCGGTAGAGCCGGTCCCCGCGGCGCAGCAGGAGCAGGGTGAACACGATCCCGACCAGTCCGTACGCGCCGAGGATGTCCCCGGCGAACAGCAGGATCCCGTGCACCAGCCCGAAAACGAACAGCCACGCGTTGCGCCGGACCAGCACGCGGCGCACCGCGGCCGGCGCGCTCCCCGCCGCCTCCTGCCGTCGCGCGAGCTGGACCAGCGCGTAGCCGAACATGATCGCGAACAGCGGGATTCCCCTGGAGTGCACGAACAGGAACAGGAACACCGTGTAGACGCCCTCCGCGCCGTCGGGTGTCTTGTCCAGCCCTGGCCCGGTCGCGAAGAAGACCGAAGCGCTGTTGGCCAGCGCGATGATCAGCAGCATCGCCCCACGCGCCAGGTCGGGCGCCAGAGCGCGTTCGCCCGGGCGCACCGGGCCGCGGACGGCTCTCGGCGCGGCGGGATGGGTCTCAGTAGCCATGGTTTCCCCCGATAGTCATTAGTGTACGTCGGATACTATCCCATGGATACTAAGTCGTGCGCAATGATGGCCGGCAGAGGTCGTCGATTCACCGGAGGAAGCGGACCGTGACGGAGACAGGGAAGGTGCCCGCGGTGCTGGCGCGCCTGTGGCGGCTGCCGGCCGGGCCGCGGCTCGGCCGTCCCGCCGAGCTGGACGTGGACCGGGTCGTGCGCGCGGCGGTGGACCTGGCCGACCGCGACGGGCTGGACGGCGTCACGCTGCTGAAGGTCGCGCAGGAACTGGGTGTCACGAAGATGTCCCTGTACCGGCACGTCGGCTCGAAGGGCGAGCTGTTCGGGCTGATGGCGGACTTCGCCACCGGCGCGCCCCCGGAGATCGACGCCCCGGACTGGCGCGAGGAGGCCCGCCAGTGGGCGCGCGCCCACCGCGACATCTACCGGCGACGGCCGTGGATGGTGCACCTGCCCGTTTCGGGCCCGCCCGGTGGTCCCCACGCGATCGGCTGGATGGACACCCTGCTGCGCGTGCTGCGCGGCACCGGCCTCGACTGGGCGACAAAGGTGAGCGTGCTGAACCTGCTCGGCGGCTACGTCCGCCAGTCCGCCCTGGTGACGCAGCAGTTGGCCGAGGGCCGCCGAGACTCCGGCCGCGAACAGGCCGAGATCGAACAGGACTACGGCCGGTCACTGATCCACCTGGTAGACCACAACCGCTTCCCGGACGCGGCGGAGCTCTTCGCCTCCACCCTGTTCGAAGCGCCCGGTGCCGCGGCTGGAGACACAGACCCGGGGGGCCGGGAGTTCGAATTCGGCCTGGACCTGATCCTCGACGGCCTCGCCGCAACCATCGCCAGGGTCTCCGCCGCCGGATGACGGCTGCGCGGACCGCCCGCAGCGGCCGGATCGGCCTGCGTTGGCGGAACCGCCCTCCGGCGGCGGGATCAGCCTGCGGTGCGGGATCGGCCTGCGGCGGCGGGAGCGGGACTGGCCCGGGGTGGCTGAACCGGCCCGTGGCGGTGGGGACTGGCCTGCGGCAGCTGCGGCGGGACAGGCCTGGGGGGTGGCGGTTCGGACCGCCGTGGCGGGATCGGGCGCGTGTTGGCGGGATCGGGCGGGGGGCGGTGCGGAACTGGGCCGCGTCCCGAATGCCTTGCGTGTCAACAAAAAAAGCCCGGGCCGGCCGGCGCAGTGCCGACCGGCCCGGACCGGGCCTCAGAACCTCAAAGCCTCAGAACTTCAAGAGCCTCAAGACCACCAACCGCAGAACTCAAACTCAGCCGAGGTCGAAGCGGTCGTTGCTCATCACCTTGTCCCACGCGGCCACGAAGTCGCGCGCGAACTTTTCCTTGGCGTCGTCGCTGGCGTAGACCTCGGCGAGGGCGCGCAGTTCCGAGTTGGAGCCGAACAGCAGGTCGACGCGGCTGCCGGTCCACTTGACCGCACCGGAGGCGTCGCGGGCTTCGAAGCTTTCCGGGTGCGGGCCGTCTTCCGCGGGCTTCCACTCCGTGCCCAGGTCGAGCAGGTTGGCGAAGAAGTCGTTGGTCAGCGTGCCCGGGGCCGAGGTGAACACGCCCGCCTTGGACTGCTGGTGGTTCGCGCCCAGCACCCGCAGGCCGCCGACGAGCACGGTCATCTCCGGGGCGCTCAGGTTCAGCAGGTTGGCGCGGTCGACCAGCAGGTACTCCGACGGCAGCCGGTTGCCCTTGCCGCGGTAGTTGCGGAAACCGTCGGCCGACGGCTCCAGCGGCGCGAACGACTCGGCGTCGGTCTGCTCCTGCGACGCGTCGGTGCGGCCCGGGGTGAACGGCACCGGCACCTCGAAGCCGGCGTCCTTCGCGGCCTTCTCGACCGCGGCGACGCCGCCCAGCACGATGAGGTCGGCCAGCGAGATCTTCTTCCCGCCGGTCTGCGCGCTGTTGAACGACTCCTGGATGCCCTCGAGCGTGCTGAGCACCTGGGTCAGGGTCTCGGGCTCGTTGACCTCCCAGCCGCGCTGCGGCTCGAGGCGGATGCGCGCGCCGTTGGCGCCACCGCGCTTGTCACTGCCGCGGAACGTCGAGGCCGAAGCCCACGCGGTCGAGACGAGCTGCGCGACGGTCAGGCCCGAGCCGAGGATCTGGGCCTTGAGGTCCGCGATCTCGGCGTCGCCGACCAGCTCGTGGTCGACGGCCGGGACGCGGTCCTGCCAGATCAGCTCCTCCTGCGGGACGAGCGGGCCGAGGTAACGCTGGATCGGGCCCATGTCGCGGTGGGTGAGCTTGAACCAGGCGCGGGCGAACGCGTCGGCGAACTGGTCCGGGTTCTCGTGGAACCGCCGGGAGATCTGCTCGTACACCGGGTCGACGCGCAGCGCCAGGTCGGTGGTCAGCATCATCGGCGGGCGCACGAGCTCACCGGTCTCGGGGTCCGGGATGGTGTTCGCCCCGGCGCCGTCCTTCGCCACCCACTGGTTGGCGCCGGCCGGGCTCTTCGTCAGCTCCCACTCGTAGCCGAACAGGTTGTCGAAGAACTGGTTGCTCCAGCGCGTCGGCGTGGTGGTCCAGGTGACCTCGAGGCCGCTGGTGATCGCGTCGCGGCCCTTGCCGCTGCCGAAGGAGTTCTTCCAGCCGAGGCCCTGCTCCTCGAGCGGGGCGCCCTCGGGCTCCGCGCCGACGTGCTCGTCCGCGTCGGCCGCGCCGTGGGTCTTGCCGAAGGTGTGCCCGCCGGCGATCAGCGCGACGGTCTCCTCGTCGTTCATCGCCATGCGGCCGAAGGTCTCGCGGATGTCGCGCGCCGAGGCGAGCGGGTCCGGGTTCCCGTTGGGGCCCTCGGGGTTGACGTAGATCAGGCCCATCTGGACGGCGGCCAGCGGGTTCTCCAGCTCGCGGTCGCCGGTGTAGCGCTCGTCGCCGAGCCAGGTGCGCTCCGGGCCCCAGTACACGTCCTCGTCGGGCTCCCACACGTCCGCGCGGCCGCCGGCGAAGCCGAAGGTCTTGAAGCCCATGGTCTCCAGGGCGCGGTTGCCGGTGAAGATCATCAGGTCGGCCCACGAGATCTTGCGGCCGTACTTCTTCTTGACCGGCCACAGCAGCCGGCGCGCCTTGTCCAGGTTGCCGTTGTCCGGCCAGCTGTTCAGCGGCGCGAAGCGCTGCATGCCGGCGCCGGCCCCGCCGCGGCCGTCGTCGATGCGGTAGGTGCCCGCGCTGTGCCACGCCATCCGGATCATCAGCGGGCCGTAGTGGCCGAAGTCGGCGGGCCACCAGTCCTGCGAGGTGGTCAGCACGGCGTCGACGTCGGCGGCCAGCGCGTCGAGGTCGACGGTCTGGAACTCGGCCGCGTAGTCGAAGTCGCTGTCCATCGGGTCGGCCACGGCCGGGTGCTTCCGCAGGATCTTCAGGTTGAGCTGGTTGGGCCACCACTCACGGTTGCTGCCGCCCTCGGTGGGGTGGCCGAAGCGCCCGGCCGAGACCGGGCAGCCGCCCGCGCTCTCCTCGTTCATCTCGCCGACGACGGCGTCAGGGCTGTCAGACACAGAAATCCTTCCGGTTTCGGTGGTGGTGCTCAGGATGTGAGCGCGGTGCAGTCGGGACACAGGCCCCAGAAGATGACCTCGGCTTCGTCGATCGTGAACCCGTGATCATCGGAGGCAGTCAAGCAGGGCGCGGGACCCACGGCGCAGTCGACGTCGGCCACCACCCCGCACGAGCGGCACACGACGTGGTGATGGTTGTCCCCGACGCGCGCCTCGTACCGCGCGACGGAGCCCGGCGGTTCGATCCGCCGCAGCAGGCCCGCGGTGGTCAGTGCCCGCAGCACGTCGTAGACGGCCTGGTGGGAGACCCCGCCGAGGTCGTCCCGCACGACGCCGATGATCGAATCGGTGTCGGCGTGCGGGTGGTCGTGGACCGCGGACAGCACTGCCAGGCGTGGGCGGGTCACGCGCAGGGAGACCCCGCGCAGCATCCGCTCGAAGTCCGAAGCCGTGGGCACGGCCGAAGTCTGCCGCATTTTCTGGAGTCAATCAAGTTCAGCGGCCGATGCGCGAGTCGTTCGGGTGACATACGGGCGTGGATTCGCGAGCTTTCGGCCGTGATGTCCGGCGAGCGGCCGGACCAGACGACTCAAGCAATGCGGCGCGGCCGGCTCAGTCGGAAGGCCCGCGCAGGGTCAGCATCACCCGGAGCACGTGCTCGACGGCGGCCGGGAACACCGCGGCGCGCAGCTCGCCGCGGGTGGCCAGGTTCCGGGCGGCGAAGTCCAGCATGTGGTCCGGACCCAGCCGCCGGACCAGCACCGCGGCCAGTTCCTCCAGCTCCAGGCCCGGGTGGTCCAGCCGGGTCAGGGCGAGCTCGACGATGAGTTCCTCGTCGGTCATCGTCCCCGGTTCCGAGCCGGGCGGCCCACCCGGGCCTGTTTCGCCTTGGTCCTGTTCCACACCGTCGAGCTTAGCGATTTTCCGGCGGTGGCCGGTCGGTCAGGCGCGCGGGTCGAACGGGATGCCGCTGGGCTTGGCCGCGGTGAGCAGGTCCTCGAACCGGCCGTCGCTGATCTTGATGGTGGCGGCGCCGAAGTCCGCGCTCATCAGCTTGTCCCGCAGCGCGGTGCTGGGCCAGCCGTCCCAGCCGACGATCGGGGGCTGGCGCCAGGTGTGGTAGTAGTTCTCCGGCGGCTCGTCGTTCCCGTTGGCCAGGCGGAAGAAGTGCGTGCCGATGCCGTCCTTGTGGTAGACGGCCTTGGGGTGCGTGCCGTCGAAGAGCACCTGCGAGCGCGGGTAGGTGACCTGGCTGCTGTGCTGGGTGGTGCTCACGTACTCGACCTGGTTGGTCGACTGGTTGATCCAGGAGATCACGTGCTCCCAGTCGTGCCGGTGGCCGCCGAGGCCGCTGCCGTCGACGGCCTGGTCCTTCTCGAAGTAGCTGGCGTAGATCACCGCGCACCAGCCCTGGTTGCACTTCGACCGGGCGTAGGTCTGCGAGTTGTCCAGGTCGGACTGGTCGTGGCAGTTGCCGTTGACCGCGCCGGTGGTGTTCAGCCCCGGCGCGAGGGTGCCGTCCGGCCCGATGGCGGGGGTGGCGTAACAGCCGTCGCCGTCGTAGTCGTAGGCCGGGGAGAACGAGGCCTCGTAGCCGTTCGCGTTCTGCGGCAGGTTGTGCGGCGGGTCGGCGTACGCCGCCGACACGGGGACCAGCACCGCCAGTGCGGTGAGGCCGAGCACCGTCCCGATCCGGGAGCGCACGCGCCTGGCCGATAGCTTCGTCATGTCTGTTTCCTTGCCTCGACGCCGTTTTACCTGGGTCCTTTCTCCCGGTCCGGCGGCGGTCCTGTCCAGGCCAGGCCCGCTCAGCGGGAATGAAAAAACGGCCAACCCCAGTGAAACGGCCGGGTCAGGCCCGGTCGGCCGGCGCGAGGTCGATCCAGTAACGGCGCACCGGGCGGGCGGTTTCGAGCACCCCGCCGTTGAGCTCGATCGTCTTGGCGGAGGCCAGGTTTCCCGCCTCGCAGACCAGCAGGACCCGGCGCAGGCCCGCGGCGCGCGCGAGGCCGAGCATGCGGCCCAGCGCCCACGAGGCCAGGCCGCGGCGGCGCGCGGACGGGCGGATGCCGTAGCCGATGTGGCCGGCCCGGCGGGTGAAGTCGTCGTCGCGGTGCCGCAGCGCGATCCCGCCGAGCACCCGGCCGTCCTCGACGATCCACCGGAACGTGCAGCGCGCGCGGGCCGGGTCCGGCTCGTCGGCGAGCGACGCCACCCAGGCCGCGAATCCGGACGGCGACTCGACTTCGTCGTCGGGGTCCAGCCCGAACCCGTCCTCGTGCGTGCCGGGGCCCCACTCGTGGTGCGCCTCCAGCCAGGCCGCGTGCAGCCGGGCGGTGGGCGCGATCAGCTCGGGCATGAGCCGAGGCTACCGGGGCAGGGGCGGGGTTTCAGTGCACCAGCACGATCTTCCCGCGCGCGTGCCGGCTTTCGCTCAGTTCGTGCGCGGCCGCGGCTTCGGTGAGCGGGAACGCCGCGGCGACCGGGATCCGCAGCCGTCCCTCGTCGGCGAGTTTCACTGCCAGCGCCAGCGCGTGCACGGCGAGGGGATCGGCGTTGCCCATGGTCTTGCCGGTTTCGTCGGACGGCGCGCCGTGCGACAGGTGCACGCCGTGGGCCGCCGCGGTGGTGTCGGCGATCGTCACGACCCGCGCGGCGCCCGCGATGGCGACGAGGTCGGGCAGAGAACCGCCGGCGCAGTCGAACACCGCGTCCACTCCGGACGGTGCCAGCGCGTGGATTCGTTGCTGCAGACCGGTTCCATAGGTCGTCGGCACCGCGCCGAGGGAACGGAGGAACTCGTGGTTGCGTTCGCTCGCCGTGCCGATGACGGTGGCCCCGCGGGCGACCGCGAGCTGGACGGCGACCGTGCCGACCCCGCCGGCCGCGCCCTGCACCAGCACGGTGTGCCCGGCGCCGACTCCCAGCCGGTCCAATACCCGGGTGGCCGACTCGACGGCTCCCGCGGCGCCGCCCGCTTCTGCCCAGCTCCACGCGGACGGTTTGGGGGCCCAGGCGGACAGGGCGGCGAAGTCGGCGTTGGCGCCGCGCGCGGTCATCGTGGTCCAGCCGAACACCTCGTCGCCGATGGCCACGCCGGTGACGCCTTCGCCGACCTCGTCCACGACTCCCGCGGCGTCGAACCCGGTCCGGTAGGGGAACTCCGGCGTCACCGCGTCCCGCATCGCCCCGGAGCGGATACGGACCTCGCCGGCCGAAAGCCCGGAGGCCCGTACGGCGATGCGGATTTCACCCGGTCCGGCGTGCGGCTCCGCCACTTCGGCGACGCGTATTACTTGGGTGGCCGGACCGTAACCGGTGAATTCGATGGCTCTCATGAATCGAACGTAACCAGGGCACTCCGCCCGGTTGGCTAAAGTGAGAGTGGTGACGGCTCAAGTGGGAACGCGGCTCCGCTCGGACGCCCGCGACAACCGCGGGCGCATCCTCGCCGCTGCCCGCGCCGCCTTCGCCGCGGAGGGCTTCGCGGTGCCGATCCGCGAGATCGCCCGCCGTGCCGGGGTCGGCGTCGCGACCGTCTACCGGCACTTCGAGACCAAGGAAGCCCTGCTGGCCCAAGCTTTCGCCGACGAGCTGACGCCGTGCTCGGCGATCGTCGAGGAGGGCCTCGCCGCGGCCGACCCGTGGCGCGGGTTCAGCCTGGTGATCGAGCGGCTGATGGAGGTCCACGCCCTCGACCGGGGCCTCGCGCGTGTGTTCACGGCGCGGTTCCCGGCCCCGGCCGAATTCGCCGAGGACCGCAACCGGACGCTGCGCCTGCTGCTCGAACTGGTGCGGCGCGCCAAGGAAACGGGCGCCCTGCGCGCGGACTTCGTGCTGGAGGACATCAGCCTGGCCCTGATGGCGAACGAGGGCATCCGCGCCGAGTCGCCGCAGGCCAGAGTGGCGGCTTCGCGGCGGTTCGCTGCGCTGATGATCCAGTCCTTCCAGGCGGAACCGGTGGTGGCCGCGCTTCCGCCGGCGGTGCGGTTGCCGGTTTCGCGGCGCACCAAGAGCTCGTGAGTGTTCAGGACGGTTAGAACCGTCCTGAACACTCACGAGCTTTACTTCAGCTGCGCCCCCAGCCGCTGGGCCGCGGCGACGACCAATCGCCCCAGCCGGTCCGGGTCCGGGGCCTCGAACAGCGAGAGCCCGATGCTGGTCTCGGCCGTGTCGCGGCCGGTCGGGACCACGGCGGAGATCCCGGTGATGCCCGGCGCTATCTCCCCGGTCGACACGGCGTAACCGCGTTCACGCGCCCGCGCCACCTCTTCGCGCTCGTCCGGGAGCGCGGGGTGGGCCGCGAGCATGGCCAGCCCGGCCGAGCCGCGGCCGATCGGGTCCAGCTGGCCGGAGCGGAAGGCGACGTGCATTCGCGCCTGGCGCGGCTCGACGATCATCAGCATCCGGACCTGGTCCGCGTTCTCGCGCACGACCAGGTGCGCCGAGGCCTCGGCCGCGTCCGTCAGCTCCTCCAGCACGGGGCGGGCGAGCGTCCGCAGGTCCTGCTCGACCGGCTCGGCCAGGCGCACCAGGCCGGTGCCCAGCGAGATTCGCTTGAACCGGTCCCGGCGGCAGAGGTGGTGCGCCTCGAGCGTGCGGACCAGCCGGTGCGCGACCGTCCGGTGCACCCCGATGCCCTCGGCGATCTCGGTCAGCGACAGCCCCTGCGGGTGCGTGACCAGCAGCTCCAGCACCTGCAGCCCGTGGTGCAGCGTTTTGGACGTGCCCGACGCCGGAGCGTCCAAGGCCCCGCCCGGATCCGGAATGGACACACGACTCCCTTGACTACCGCCGATGGCGCGACCTACTGTCTCCATCATATTCGCACACTGCGTGCGAATATAGCACGTTCGCCGGCGACGGGACAACGGAGGTTCCGCATGACAGAAGAAGTCGCAGCCGCGGACGTGCTTGCGGTGCACCAGCTCTACGGCCGCCAGAGCCACGCGATCGACTCGGGCCGCGCGCACGAGTGGGCCGCGACCTTCACCCCGGACGGCGAGTTCGTCTCGCCCAGTTACCCGGCGCCGTCGGTCGGAACGGCGGAGCTGGTCGCGTTCGCTGAGCGGTTCCACGCCGGTTGCCTGGCTTCGGGCGAGACGCTGCGGCATGTGATCAGCACCGTCGACGTCCGCCCGGGCTCCACAGAGGACGAGCTGTCCGCCCGCGGGTACCTGCAGATCATCGGCGGGTCCCCGTCGCGGCTGCACCGGCTGACCGTGGTCGCCGACGAACTGCGCCGCACCGCCGACGGCTGGCGGATCCGGCGTCGCACCGTCCACCGCGACGCTTGAACAGCCGCAGTACCAAAGAAAAAGGAGAACAAGAGCCATGACGAGCTACGAGCCCACCGGCCCCGGGCGGGTGCTGCACCAGCCGGTGACCGCCCGCTACCCGGAGCTGCCGGGCAAGGTCGCGGTGATCACCGGCGCGGCCCGCGGGATGGGCGCCCGGTTCGCGGCCGGACTCGCGACGCAGGGCGTCGACGTCGTCGCGGGCGATATCAACGGCGAAGCCATGACCGCCACCGCGGAAGAACTCAACGCGGCTACCGATTCGCTGGAGGACAAGCCCGGCCGGATCGTCGCGTCCACTGTGGACGTCACGAAGCCCGGGGACCACCTCGCGCTGGCGCAACGGGCGGTCGAGGAGTTCGGCCGCATCGACTTCTGGGTCAACAACGCCGGGATCTTCCCGTTCGCGGAGGTCGCGGACATCTCCGCCGAGCAGATCCGCGCGACCCTGTCGGTGAACGTCGAGGGCGTGCTGTTCGGCGCCCAGGCGGCGGCCGCGCACCTACCGCCCGGCGGCGCGATCGTGAACATGTCCTCGGTGTCCGCCGTCCGCGTGCGCCGGGGCCGCGGCGCCTATTGCAGCTCCAAGGCCGCGGTCGCGCACCTGACCGAATCGCTCGCGGTCGAGCTGGGGGACCAGGGGATCCGCGTCAACGCGATCGCGCCCGGCTACATCGACACCGAGATGACGCGGTGGATCCAGGACGACGCCCCGGCGCTGGCGAAGGCGCTCGAAGCCGTGCCGCTGCACCGGATCGGCTCACCGGAGGAGGTCTTCGGGGTGCTGCTGTTCCTGCTTTCGGACAGCGCGCGGTACGTCACCGGGCACAGCATCGCGGTCGACGGCGGCTCCCGGCATGTCTGAGGCCCGCGAAGCGGTGCGTTACCCGGACGTCGTGCTGGTCACCGGCGCGGCGAACGGGATGGGCGCCGGCCACGCCCGCGCGCTCGGCGCCCGCGGGGTGCACGTGTGCGCCGCGGACGTGGCCGACGCGTCCGGGGTCGTCGGGGAGATCACCGCCGCGGGCGGCTCGGCGTCGGCGCACTCGCTCGACGTCACCGATCCCGCGCGGTGGGCGGCGCTGGTCGACGAGATCCGCGTCGACCACGGCTCGCTCGGCGGGCTGGTCAACAACGCCGGCATCTCCCGGCGGCTGGAGTTCATGGACACCACCACCGAGGTCTGGGACCGGGTGCTGGCGGTCAACCTGTCCGGCCCGTTCCACGGAATACGGGCCGCGGCGCCGCTGATCCGCGACTCCGGCGGCGGCTCGATCGTCAACATCTCGTCGATCTCCGGGCAGATCGGCTACTTCTCGCCCGCGTACTCCTCGAGCAAGTGGGGCCTGACCGGGTTGTCGAAATCCGCGGCCGGAAACCTGGCCAGCTGGGGCATCCGGGTCAACTCGGTGCACCCCGGCCTGGTCGGCACCGCCCTGCTGGCCACAGCGGAGGCGTTCGTCGAGTCCGCTGTGGACAGTATCCCCGCGGGCCGGATGGGCACGCCGGAGGAGATCACCGACGCGGTGCTCTTCCTGCTCTCGGACCGCTCCACCTACCTGACCGGGAGCGAGGTCACGGTCGACGGCGGCCTGGTCTCCAACGGTCTCTACCACCGCATCCTCGCGGGAGCCGGAGGTGACCTCGGATGAGCGAGAACCAGGTCGACGTCGTGGTGATCGGGGGCGGCGGGGCGGGGCTCGCCGCCGCCGTCTCCGCGGCCGAGCACGGCGCGTCCGTGCTGCTGTTCGAAGCCGAGCGCGAGCTGGGCGGTTCGACGCAGCTGTCCGCGGGCATGCTGACCGCGGCCGGCACCAGCGTGCAGGCCGGGCTCGGCGTCGAGGACAGCGCGGAGAAGTTCTTCCAGCACTACCAGGACCTCAACCAGTGGCTGCTGAAACCCGGCCTGGTGCGCGCGTTCTGCGAGCACGCCGGGCCTTCGGTCGAATGGCTGCTCGGGCTCGGCGTCGAGATTCCCGCGAAGGTGTCGCACGACGCGCACACGCCGGGGCTGACCCGGGCGGGCGTGGAGGACGTCTGGCGCGGGCACGTGCCGAAGGACCAGGGGTACGGGCTGGTCCAGGTGCTCGACCGGGCGCGGCGGCGGCTCGGCGTCGAGGCGGTGCTGAACACCCGCGTCGAACGGTTGCTGGTCGACCGCGGCCGGGTCACCGGCGTGGTCGCGGACGGGATCGACGTGCGGGCCGGCGCGGTGGTCGTGACCACCGGCGGGTTCGCCCAGGATCCCGCGCTGCGCGCCCGGTACTACCCGGACGCCGAGGCGGCGGGGGAAGACCTGTTCGTCGTCGCGGCCCCGGGTTCGCGCGGCGACCACTTCGGGTTCGGCGAGCAGGTCGGCGCGTCCGTCACGGGTGAGGACTGGGGCCTGCTGCTGCCCACGGCCTACTTCCAGCGGCTGCACCACTGGCAGTCCGGATTCCCGCCGCTGTCCCGGGTCCTGGTCAACTCCCGCGGCCGCCGCTTCATGGACGAGGACGCCTCGTACGCGGTGTCCAGCGGCATCATCACCGCCCAGAACGGTCCCGTGTGGACGGTCTTCGACGAGCGCGCGCGGGCCGGTCTGCCCCCGGGGTACGCGCACTGGGACGCCGCGCACGTGCTCGCCGAAGCCGACGCCGGGCGCACCTTGCGCGCGGACACCCTCGAGGAGCTGGCCGGGAAGATGGGCGTGCCCGCGGACGCCCTGCGCGCGACCGTCGAGCGCTGGAACACCCAGCTCCCGGCCGGCGGCGAGGACCCGGAGTTCCTGCGGCACCGCACCTTGGCGGCCAAGGGCGTGACCCGGCCGCCGGAGCCGATCGGGCAGCCGCCGTTCCACGCGGCGCGCACGTTGCCCGCCGAGCTGGTCTGCACCCACGCGGGCCTGGAGATCAACGCCGGTGCCGAAGTCCTCGACGAGCGGGGGAACCGGGTCCCCGGGCTGTTCGCCGCGGGGGAGGCGGGCGCCGGGGTGCTCGGCCCGCGGTACGTCGGGGGCGGCAACGCCGTCGCCAACGCCATCACCATGGGCCGGATCGCCGGCCGCGCCGCTTCGGGAACTGCTTCGGGAACTTGAGCGCCACCCAGAGTTTTCACTCACCGTCGAGGAGAAACCACATGTCCGTGCACACCGGCCCCGCCCCGGCCGACAGCGAGCTGGGGAGGCGCACCGTCCGCAAGGTCGCGGTGCGGATCATGCCGATCATCGGCCTGCTCTACGTCTTCAACTACATGGACCGGGCCAACATCGGCTACGCCCAGCTCGGCATGGCCAAGGAGCTGACCATCACCGCCGCGACGTTCGGCGCCGCGTCGGCGATCTTCTTCCTGGCCTACGTCGTGTTCGAGATCCCCAGCAACATGGTGATGAAGAAGGTCGGCGCGCGGCTGTGGCTGAGCCGCATCGCGGTCAGCTGGGGCATCGTGACCGTGCTGACCGGGTTCGTCGCGAGCGTGACGCACCTGGTCATCGCGCGGATCCTGCTCGGCGTCGCCGAGGCCGGGCTGTTCCCGGGGCTGCTGCTGTACCTGACCCTGTGGTTCCGCGGCAAGGAGCGCGGCCGCGCCATCGCCGCGCTCGCGCTGGCCCAGCCGATCGCGCTGATCCTGGGCAGCCTCACCGGCGGCTGGATCCTCGACCACGTGCACTGGCTGAACCTGAGCAGCTGGCAGTGGGTGTTCGTGCTGCAGGGCGTGCCCGCGGTGCTGATCGGCGTGGTCACGTTCTTCTACCTGCCGGACCGGCCCGCCGGCGCGCGGTTCCTGACCAAGGAAGAAAGCACTTGGCTGCAGGCCGAGATCGACAAGGAGTACGTGCCGGAGGAGAAGGAGACCTTCCTCGGCCAGCTGCGCGCGATCCGCGACGGCAAGGTGCTGCACCTGGCGTTCTCGAACCTGTTCATCGCCTGCGGCCTGTACGGGCTGACGTTTTTCCTGCCGCTGATCGTCAAACAGCTCGACCCGAAGTACGCGTCGACCAACATCGGCCTGCTGGGCGCGATCCCGTACGTGGTGGGGGCGGTGGGCATGCTGCTGCTGGCCCGCAACTCCGACCGGACAGGCGAGCGCAAGGGCCACGTGATCGCGCTGGTGCTCGTCGCCGCGGTCGGGTTCTTCGGCGCCATCCAGTTCAAGTCCGTGCCGGTGCTGTCGCTGGTCAGCCTTTCGCTCGCGGCGATCGGCGTGCTCGGCTACCTCGCGCCGTACTGGGCGATGGCGTCGAAGGTGCTGTCGAAGGAGCACACGGCGGTCGGACTGGCGGCGATCAACTCGATCGCCGCGCTGGGCGGGTTCTTCGGGCCCTACGCGATCGGGCTGGCCGCGACCGACACCGACGTCACGGTCGGGCTGTACTTCCCGATCGGCTGCCTGGTGCTGTCGGCGATCATGCTCGCCTTCCTCAAGGTGCCGCGGGAGACCGGGACCCGGGGCGAGCGAAAGTAATTCAGACCTTGACTTTCTCGCGGGGCCGGTCCGGGTTAGGGTTCGCCCATGCCCGAGTCGCCCGCCGAGCTGGACTTCTGGTCGTTCGTCGCGCTCGCCAACCGGCGGCTGCACGAGGAGTACGGCTTCCGCCACCAGCTGGCCACCGAGGTGCTGCTGACCCTGAACCGGGCCTCGGACCTGGTCACCTACGACCTCGAGGCGGCGGTGCACCGGCCCCGCGGGCGGTCTTGGTCGGGCTTCCGGCTGCTGTTCGTGGTCTGGCTGGCCGGCCCGCTCGAGCCCAAGGAAGCGGCCCGGCTGACCGGAATGAGCCGCGCCGCCGTGTCGAACCTGGTGAAAACGCTCGTCGCGGACGGCCTGCTGGACCGGACCCCGGCCGAGCACGACGGGCGCTCCGTGCGGCTTTCCCTGACTGAGGCCGGGCACACCGAGATGGTCGAGGTGTTCCGTGAGCACAACGAGCGCGAGTTCAGCTGGACGAACGCGCTGACCGAAGCCGAGCAGCGTGTGCTGGTGATGCTGCTGGACAAGCTGATCACCAGCCGCGCGGAGTTCGACGCCCGCAGCCGCAGCTAGCGCGGACGCCCTGTGCAGCGGATGACGCTTTCCCTGCGCTGAGTGCGGCGAAAGCGTCATCCGCTGCACTCGGGCCGGCTCGGCCCTTTCGGTAGGAGCCGCGCGGGGCTAGCCTGGGTTCGGGGTAGTTAATACTTTGATCAGTTGGTTTTTACTACAGTGGAAAGGCGGCCATGGCCTACTACCGCAGTGCGGGCAGCATCCCGCCGAAGCGCCACACCCAGCACCGCACGCCCGAGGGTGGGCTCTACCGCGAGGAGCTGATGGGGGAGGAGGGCTTCTCCTCGGACTCGTCGCTGCTGTACCACTGCGGGGTGCCGTCGGCGATCGTCGACGCGACGCCGTGGGAGCTGCCGGACCAGACGCTCACCGAGAACCGCCCGCTGGTCCCGCGCCACCTGAAGCTGCACACGCTGTTCCCCGGCGAGGACTGGAAAAGCACCGACGCGGTGACCGGCCGCCGGCTGGTGCTGGGCAACGGGGACGTGCGGATCTCCTACGTCGCCGCCGGGGAGTCCTCGCCGCTCTACCGCAACGCGATCGGCGACGAGTGCGTGTACGTCGAGTCCGGCGAGGCGCGCGTCGAGACGGTGTTCGGCGTGCTCACCGCGCGGCCCGGCGACTACGTGATCCTGCCCCGCGCGACCACCCACCGCTGGGTGCCGACCGGGACGGAACCGTTGCGCGCCTATGCGATCGAGGCGAACTCGCACATCGCGCCGCCCAAGCGCTACCTCTCGCGCTACGGCCAGCTGCTGGAGCACTCGCCGTACTGCGAGCGGGACATGCACGGCCCGTCCGAGCCGCTGGTGGCCGAGGACGGCGGTGACGTCGAGGTGCTGGTGAAGCACCGCAGCACCCGCGGCATCACCGGCACTCGCTACGTCTACCCGACGCACCCGTTCGACGTGGTCGGCTGGGACGGCTGCCTCTACCCGTACACCTTCAACGTGGCCGATTTCGAGCCGATCACCGGGCGGGTCCACCAGCCGCCGCCCGTGCACCAGGTGTTCGAGGGCAACAACTTCGTGATCTGCAACTTCGTGCCGCGCAAGGTCGACTACCACCCGCTGGCCGTGCCCGTGCCGTACTACCATTCCAATGTGGACTCCGACGAGGTGATGTTCTACTGCGGCGGGAACTACGAGGCGCGCAGGGGATCCGGCATCGGCCAGGGCTCGATCAGCCTGCACCCGGGCGGGCACAGCCACGGCCCGCAGCCGGGCGCGATGGAACGCTCCCTGGGCGCCGAGTTCTTCGACGAGCTGGCCGTCATGGTCGACACCTTCCGCCCGCTGGACCTCGGCGAGGGCGGCCTGGCGAGCGAGGACCCCGGGTACGCCTGGACCTGGGCCGGCCGGGGCCCCGCATGACCGGGCCGCTCCCGCTGTTCGCCCGCGGGATGCTCGACGACGCCGCGGTGTTCCCGCCCGGGCTGGCCCCGCTGCCGGACGCGGTGGTGGCGCACCGTGGGCACGAGGCCGCTTGGTACGGCGGACTGGTGGGGCCGTTGGTGATTGCGGGTTCCGCACTGGGCGAGCTGGCTGAGGTGCTGCGTGCGGATGGTGCCGCGGGTGGTCCGGCCCGCGGCTCCGGCGATGGGGACTCGGCTGCCGGAGGCTCTGGGGCTGAGGGTTCGGCGGCGGGCGGTGCTGCTGCTGCGGTTTCGGCTGCTGGAGGCGCTGCCGTTGAGGCTTCGGTGGCGGGCGGTGCTGCTGCGGTTTCGGCGGCCGGAGGCTCTGCGGCCGGCGGCCAGTTGCGGCTCGCACTGACCTTCCCCGGCGGGCCAGCGCGGGTCGCCGAGGCGCTGGAGGCTTGTGCGGCGCTGCCGGTTTCCTTGGCGGCGCTGGAAATCGCCGTCCCGGAGGGGATGGAGCCGGGTGAACTGCTTGCGGCGCTTGACACTGCGATACCTGAGGCGGCCGAAGCCGCGGGGCTCGAGGTCTTCGTCGAGATTCCCCGTGACGCGCGGCGGGATCCGTTGCTCGCCGCGCTCGCGGGCACCCGGTACCGGGCGAAGTTCCGGACCGGCGGGGTACGGGCGGAGCTCTACCCCGACGAAGCCGAGCTGGCCGCCGCCGTCCTCGTGGCCGTCGAGGCCGGAGTGCCGTTCAAGGCGACCGCCGGGCTGCACCACGCCCTGCGCAACACCGACCCGGAAACCGGCTTCGAGCAACACGGATTCCTCAACCTCCTGCTCGCCGCCGACGCCGCCGGCCGCGCCACCGAGGAGGCTGCCGCCGATCGCAGTGGCGTTGCCGGTGAGACCGCGGCCGCCCAAGCGGCCGACCAAGCGGGTGCCGACCGAGCCAGCGCTGCTGGTGCCGGTGAGGCTGCTGCCGCCCAAGCCGCCGCCGATCGCACCGGCGCCGTCGAAACCATCCGGGACCTGCTCGCCGAGCGGGACGGCGCCGTCGTCGCGGGGCGGGTGCGGGAGCTGGGGCCGGAGCGGACCGCCGCGGCGCGCGCCCGGTTCACCTCGTTCGGCACCTGTAGTGTCACCGACCCGCTGACCGAGCTGGCCGGACTCGGCCTGCTCACCGAACCCGGAGGAGCCGCATGACCGCGCTCGACCTTCCCGCCGGCTCGCTGTTCGGGCCGGAAAACCTGCCCTACGGCGTCTTTTCCGTCGGCGGGGACAGCCCGCGTGTCGGGGTGCGCGTGGGCGATTCGGTGGTCGACCTGGCCGTGGCGCTCGGTGACGAGGTGTTCGCCGCGCCGACGCTGAACCCGTTCATGGCGCAGGGTTACGAGCGCTGGGTGGCGGTCCGCGAGCAGGTCACCGCACTCATCGCCGGGGACGTCCCGGACCGCGCCGTCCACCCGGTCGACAGCGTGCGGCTGCACCTGCCGTTCGAGGTCGCCGACTACGTGGACTTCTACGCTTCCGAGCACCACGCGTCGAACGTCGGACGGCTGTTCCGGCCGGACGCCGAGCCGCTGCTGCCGAACTGGAAGCACCTGCCGGTCGGCTACCACGGGCGGGCCGGCACCGTACTGGTGTCCGGCACGGACATCGTGCGCCCGAGCGGGCAGCGCAAGGCGCCCGGTGACGCGCTGCCGTCGTTCGGGCCCAGCATCCGGCTGGACATCGAGGCGGAGCTGGGATTCGTCGTCGGCACCGGCACCCCGCTGAACACCCCGGTCCCGGTCGACGAGTTCGCCCGGCACGTGTTCGGCGCGGTCCTGCTCAACGACTGGTCCGCCCGCGACATCCAGGCCTGGGAGTACGTGCCGCTCGGCCCGAACCTCGGCAAGAGCTTCGCCACGTCGATCTCGCCGTGGGTGGTGCCGATCCTGGCGCTGGAGGCCGCGCGCGTGCCGCTGCCCGGCCAGACCGACCCGGAGCCGTTGCCGTACCTGCGGGAAAGCCGCCCGTGGGGGCTCGACATCGACCTGGCCGTCGAGTGGAACGGCGAGGAGGTCAGCCGCCCGCCGTACCGCGAGATGTACTGGTCGCCCGCGCAGATGCTGGCGCACATGACGGTGAACGGCGCTTCGTCGCGCACCGGCGACCTCTACGGCTCCGGCACGATTTCCGGGCCGGCCAAGAATCAGCGCGGCGCCTTCCTCGAGCTGACCTGGGGCGGCAAGGAACCGGTCACGGTCAAGGGCGAGGAGCGCAGCTTCCTGCTCGACGGCGACGAGGTCGTCATCACCGGCACCGCCCCCGGCGTGAACGGCGGCCGCATCGGCTTCGGCGAGGTCCGCGGGCGGATTCTGCCTGCGGGGTAAGCCAAACCGTCAAGGACTCCTTAGCCGCGTCCCACGCCGGCAAGGAGTCCTTGACGGCGGATCAGCGGTCGTCGCAGCAAGGGCGCGCGCACATGCCGCGCCACAGCAGGTCGGCCAGATCGGCCGCGAGGCTGCGCCATTCGCTTTCCGGGTTGAGGAACAGCATCCCGACCAGCCCGCGCAGCACCGTCTCCGGGGCCAGGCCCGGGCGGACGGTGCCCGCCTCGACGTTCGCCGCCAGCAGCGTGCCGACCGCGTCGACCATGGCCAGGTACGGGTCCATCGGCAGCTCGCCGCGGGACGCGGTCGCGGTGCGCAGGGCGTTGGCCAGGCCGCGCTTGGTCATCATGTAGTGCGCCACGTGGTCGGTGGCCCAGAGCCGGAACGCCTGCTCCGGCGGGTGCTGTTCGAGCAGCCGCGGCACGATGTCCACGATCTGCTGCACCTCGCGCCGGTAGACCGCCAGGATCAGCGCCTCCGGGGTGGGGAAGTGCCGGTACACGGTGCCGACGCCCACCTCGGCCCGCTTCGCGATGGCGTTGAACGAGACCTCTTCCGACCGGGCCAGCGAGTCCGCCGCCACGGTGAGGATGCGCTCGTGGTTGCGCCGGGTGTCCGCGCGCCGCGGGCTGACCGATCCGGTTGTCATCGTCCCTCCCGTTGATCTCCGCTCCGGTGAGATGTTAGTCCACGCAAGCACTTGACCTGGAGCAACTCGAGGGTGAGAAGGTTCATTGCGAAGCGGATTCGGATCCGCTAACCTCGCGTCGAGGGGTCGACCGGATAAATATCCGATCTGCGAGGGGCGATCTGCCCGGACGTTCTGCGGGAAAGAGATGTAGTGGACATCGTACTCGAAGTCAATGGCGCGACGGAGCGCCTCAACGTCGATCCGGGAGTCACCCTGCTGGACGCGCTGCGGGAGCGGCTGTCGGTCACCGGCCCGAAGAAGGGCTGCGACCGCGGCCAGTGCGGGGCCTGCACGGTGCACGTCGGCGGCCGCCCGGTGCTGGCCTGCCTCACCCTCGCCGCCTCGGTCCGGGAGCCGGTGACCACGGTCGAAGCACTGTCCACAGAGGACGAGCTGCACCCGGTCCAGCAGGCCTTCCTCGACCAGGACGCACTGCAGTGCGGGTTCTGCACCTCGGGCCAGCTGATGTCGGCCGTGGCCGCGGTGGAGCAGGACGTCGAAGACGTGCGGGAGTTCATGTCCGGCAACCTCTGCCGCTGCTCGGCGTACCCGAACATCGTCGCGGCGATCGAGCAGGCGAGGCGGGCCGATGCGTCCGTTTGAGCTGACTGCCCCCACCACCGTCGAAGACGCGCTCGCCGGGAGCGGCACCTTCCTGGCCGGCGGCACCACGCTGGTCGACCTGATGAAGCTGAACGTGCTGACCCCGCAGCACGTACTGGACATCAACCAGGTCCCGTTGCTGGGCATCGAAACCGGCGACGGGCTGCGGTTCGGCGCGCTGGAGCGGATGGCCGACATCGCCGCGCACCCCGGCGTGTACCCGATGATCTCCCGGGCGCTGCTGCTGAGTGCTTCGCAGCAGATCCGGAACATGGCCAGCATCGGCGGGAACCTGTTGCAGCGCACCCGCTGCTCGTACTTCCGCGACGTCGCCATGCCGTGCAACAAGCGGGAGCCCGGCAGCGGCTGCCCGGCGATCTCCGGCGCCAACCGGATGCACGCCGTGCTCGGCACCAGCGACGCCTGCGTGGCCACCCACGCCAGTGACGTGGCCGTCGCGCTGGTCGCGCTCGACGCCGAGCTCGTGCTCGCCGCCGGGGACGGCACCCGCGTGGTGAAGCTGGCCGACTTCTACCGGGAACCCGGCGAGACCCCCGAGGTGGAGAACGACCTGCGCCCCGGCGAGCTGATCACCGAGGTCCGGGTGCCGCGGCTGGACTGGGCCGGGAACTCGACCTACGTCAAGGTGCGGGACCGGCAGTCGTACGAGTTCGCGCTGTGCTCCATCGCGGTCGCGCTGGACGTGCAGGACGGCCGGATCGCCGACGCCCGCGTGGCGGCCGGCGGGGTCGGGACCGTGCCGTGGCGGCTGCCCCGGGTGGAGGCTGCCCTGCGGGGCGCGCCGGTCACCCAGGAGTCCTTCGAAGCCGCCGCCGCGGTGGCCGCCGAGGGCGCGCGTCCGTTGTCCGCCAACGGTTTCAAACTGCCACTGCTGCGCCGGACGATCGTCCGCGCGCTGCTCGAACTGACCGAGGGGAACCGCTGATGCTCGCTCGGGTGGACGGGCCGCTGAAGGTCACCGGCCGGGCCGGCTACGGGCTGGATCGCACCTTGCCCGGCATGGTCTACGGCTACGTCGTGGTCAGCACGATCGCCCACGGCGAGATCGAGTCCATGGACGTGACCGCGGCCAAGAGCGCGCCCGGGGTGGTCGGCGTGTACTCGCCGTTCGACCCGCTGGCGCTGCGCACCGCCAGCTCGCCGATGTTCGGCGAGACCTGGGTTCCGTTGCAGGACAAGGAAGTCACCTACTACGGCCAGCCGATCGGCTTTGTCGTGGCGGAGAGTTTCGAGCAGGCCCGCGACGCGGCGATGCTGGTCCGCGTCTCGTACCGTCCGCTGCCGGCACTGACCTCACTGGCCGAGGGCCTGGCCACGGCCGAGGACGCGCCGGAGTCGCGTGGGGTGCCCTCGTCGCTGGCCGTGCTCGCGCCGGACGTCGAGTCCATTGAGGACGCACTGGCCGCGAGCCCGGTGGTCGTCGAGGCGACGTACTCCACCGCGACCCAGAACCACGCCGCGATGGAGCCGCACTCCGCGGTCGCGGTGTGGGAAGACGGCGTCATGACGGTGTACAGCGGGAACCAGGCCTCCCACCTGCACGCGATGGAGCTGGCCAGCGCGCTGGAGCTGGAGCCGTCCGCGGTCCACTCGGTGAACCCGTTCGTGGGCGGGGCCTTCGGCGGCAAGGGGCGGACGGCCTCGCCGGCGTTCCTGGCGGCGGCCGCGGCGCGGGCGCTCGGCCGTCCGGTCAAGGCCGCGCTCACCCGGGAACAGGTCTTCACCGCGACCGCCGGCCGCGCGGCGACGGTGCAGAAGATCGCCCTCGGCGCGGAGCGGGACGGCACGCTGATCGCGCTGCGCCACGACTCGTGGTGCAGCACCGACGCGCAGCGGTCGTTCGTCGAGCCGACCTCGCACGGCACCTCGCGCGAGTGGTACGCCACGCGGAACCTGGCCATCAGCCAGAAGATGGTGCCGCTGAACATCCCGCCGACCACGTTCATGCGCGCGCCGGGCGAGGCGCCCGGCTCGTTCGCGCTGGAGAGCGCGATCGACGAGCTGGCCGTCGCGCTGGAGATGGACCCGATCGAGCTGCGGCAGCGCAACAGTTCGACCGCGCCGCCCGGCAAGGACCTGCAGTGGTCGAGCAAGCACCTGGACGAGTGCTTCCGCGTCGGCGCGGCGCAGTTCGGCTGGACGCACCGGCGGCCGGGCGGGCGCACCGAGGGCGACTGGCTGGTCGGCATGGGCGCGGCCACCGCGATGTTCCCCGCCCTGCGCTTCCCGGCCACGGTCGGGATCACGCTGCGGGACGACGACACGGCCGAGGTCGCGACCAGCGGCGCGGACCCGGGGACCGGCCTGCTGACCGTGCTTTCCTTGGTGGGCGCGGAATCCCTGGACATCGCGGCGGAGCGGATCGTCCCGCTGCTCGGTGATTCCCGGCTGCCGCCGGGCGGGCTGTCCGGTGGCTCGACGGCCACCGCGAGCGTGGGGACGGCGATCATGATCGCCGCGGCCCAGGCGATCGACGAACTGCTGGCCCTGGCCTCGGCCCCGGGCGCGCCGTTCGACGGGCAGGACGCCCTGTACGCGGACGGGCGGGTGCTGGCCGGCGGCCGGTCGATGACCTTCGGCGAGCTGCTGCGGGCCCTGGACCTCCCGTCCTTGCACGTGACGGGTTCCTCGGCGCCGGGCGAGGAGCTGACCAAGCACTCGTTCAGCTCGTTCGGCGCGCAGTTCTGCGAGGTCCGGGTGCACAAGTGGACGCGTGAGGCCCGGGTGTCCCGGATGCTCGGCGTGTTCGACGGCGGCCGGATCATCAACGGGCAGGCCGCGCGCAGCCAGATCCTGGGCGGCATGATCTGGGGCGTTTCGGCCGCGCTCCACGAGGGGCTGGAGATCGAGGCGAACGGCCGGCTGGCCAACGGCGATTTCGCCGGCTACCTGCTGCCGGTGAACGCGGACATCCCCGAGGTCGGCGTCCACTTCGTCGAATACCCGGACACGCTGCACAACGCGGTCGGCGCCCGGGGCCTCGGCGAGATCGGCACCGTGGGCGTGGCGGCGGCGGTGGCGAACGCGATCGCCAACGCGACCGGCATCCGGGTCCGGCACATCCCGATCATGATCGAGGACCTGCTGCCCGAGGAGTGACGCGCGGTGCGCGGAACCGGGCCGGTTCCGCGCACCGGCGGGCTCAGGCGAACGGCCCGTCGTTGCCGAACGCGTGCGCGGCGAAGCGCTCGCCGATACGGCGGTGGGCCGCGGTGTCCGGGTGGAGACGGTCGGGCAGCGGCAGCTCGGCGGCGTCCGCCTCGCCGTAGAGGTCAAGACCTTCGAGGTAGTACAGCGCGGGATCGTCCGCGGCGCGCTGCGCGACGATCCGGGCCAGCTCCTCGCGGATCACCTTGAGGGTCAGCTTCCCGGCCGCGCGCTCGGCCGGGTCCCCGGTGGCGGCGAACTGGAGCACGCCGGAGCTGAAGTCGACCGCGCCCGGCCCGGGGGTGTCCTCGTGGATCGGGCAGAGGATCGGGGAGACGACCAGCAGCGGCGTGTCCGGGTGGCCCTCGCGGATGGTGTCGAGGAAGCCGTGCACGGCCGGGCCGAACGCGCGCAGCCGCATCACGTCGGCGTTCACCAGGTTGATGCCGATCTTGACGCTGATCAGGTCCGCCGGGGTGTCCCTCAGGGTCCGCGCGGTGAACGGGTCGAGCATCGCGCTGCCGCCGAAGCCGAGGTTGACCAGGTCCACCCCGCCGAGCGACGCGGCCAGCGCGGTCCAGGTGGTGGCCGGGCTCGCGGCGTTGGAGCCGTGGCTGATCGAGCTGCCGTGGTGCAGCCAGACGCGGCGGTCACCGCGGGGCACGGCCTCGACCGGGGCGTCCGTGCGCAACTCGGCCAGCTCGGTGATTTCGGTGTGCGGCAGCCAGATCTCGACGTCCTTGACCCGGCCCGGCAGGCCGTCGAACCGGACCGTGCCGACCGGCCCGTCCTGGGTCTCGGCGGTGCCGGTGGCCATGTCCAGCAAGAGGACCTTGCCGCCGGTGGTGCTGGCCTGGCCGGCGGGCTCGCCGTCGACGAGCAGGTCGTAAACGCCGTCCGGGCGCGGCGGGATGTCGCGGTAGCCGACTCGGGTGCGCAGCGTGTCCAGCTCGAGTGCGGTGGCGGCGGTCCGGAACACCAGCCGGACCCCGGCGGGCTGGGCCTCGGCCATGGCCAGCTGCCCGTCGGACCACTGCGCGCGGGCCCAGGCCGGCAGCCGGTGCGGCGCCAGGCCGTGCTCGGTGGGCTCCAGCTCGAGCGCGCCGCGCACCAGGTCCGCGGTGATGGGGGTGGTGATCCAGCTCGTCGCGGGGGAGCCGGGGGCGGGTGGAGAGGTCATGATCGGAGTCTGCCGAGCGGGCCGGTGATCCGCACTTCGTTTACCCGGCGGCCCGGCCCTGAAGGCCACCATGAGAGACGTTGATGCCCTGAAGGCCACCTTCAGAGACGTATATGCCCTGAAGGTGGCCTTCAGGGCATATACGTAGCACGGGGTGCCGGAGCGGTGACCCGGTGAAGGAGGAGTTCGCCCAACCTTCTCCAGTAGGTTGTGTGCCCGCCCCCGGCTGTGATGAGACTGGGCGCATGACCGACCTGAACCGCCGCCGGTTCCTCCAGGTGGCCGGCGGTACCGCCGCCGCGTCCATGATGTCCGGCAGCATCGCCCGAGCCGCCGCCATCCCGGCGAATCACCGCACCCGCAGCCTGCAGGATGTCGAGCACGTTGTCGTGCTGATGCAGGAGAACCGCTCGTTCGACCACTACTTCGGCACCCTGCGCGGGGTCCGCGGCTTCGGCGACCCGCGCCCGGTCACGCTGCCCAGCGGCAAGCCGGTGTGGAATCAGCCGGACGGGGCCAAGGACGTGCTGCCGTTCCGGCCCGAGGTGAGCAACCTCGGGCTGCAGTTCGTGCAGGACCTGCCGCACGGCTGGAGTGACACCCACTCCGCGTGGAACGGCGGGAAGTACGACAACTGGGTGCCCGCCAAGGGCACCACCACGATGGCCCACATGACCCGCGACGACATCCCGTTCCACTACGCGCTGGCCGACGCGTTCACCATCTGCGACGCCTACCACTGCTCGATGATGGGGTCCACCGACCCGAACCGGTACTACATGTGGACCGGCTACACCGGCAACGACGGCGTCGGCGGCGGCCCGGTCCTGGGCAACGACGAAAAGGGCTACGGCTGGACGACCTACCCCGAGCGGCTGGAGCAGGCCGGGGTGTCGTGGAAGATCTACCAGGACATCGGCGACGGCCTCGACGCCGCCGGCTCGTGGGGCTGGATCCCCGACGCCTACCGCGGCAACTACGGCGACAACTCGTTGCTGTACTTCAACCAGTACCGCAACGCCAAGGCCGGCGACCCGCTGTACGACAAGGCGCGGACCGGGACGAACGTGAAGAACGGCGACGGCTTCTTCGACGTGTTCAAGGCCGACGTCAAGGCCGGGAAGCTGCCGAGCGTCTCGTGGGTGGTCGCGCCCGAGGCGTTCACCGAGCACCCGAACTGGCCCGCCAACTACGGCGCCTGGTACGTCTCGCAGGTGCTCGACGCGCTCACCGCCTCGCCCGAGGTGTGGAGCAAGACCGCCCTGTTCATCACCTACGACGAGAACGACGGATTCTTCGACCACGTCGTGCCGCCGTACCCGCCGGCCACCGCCGCGCAGGGCGGCTCGACGGTCGACACGAAGTACGAGATCAACGACTCGCTGCCGTACGGGCTGGGCCAGCGCGTGCCGATGCTCGTGGTGTCGCCGTGGAGCAAGGGCGGGCGGGTGTGCTCGGAGGTCTTCGACCACACCTCGATCCTGCGGTTCCTGGAGCGCCGGTTCGGTGTGCGGGAGACCAACATTTCGACCTGGCGCCGCGCGATCACCGGTGACCTCACCTCGGCGTTCGACTTCTCCGGCACCGACACCAAGGTGCCGAGCCTGCCCTCGACCGCCGCGTACGTCCCGCCGGACCACGACCGGCACCCGGACTACAAGCCGGTGCCGCCGGGCAACCCGGCCCTGCCGAAGCAGGAGCCCGGCCAGCGGCCCGCGCTGCCGCTGCCGTACGACTTGGCCGCCGACGGGACGGTCGACCAGGGCAAGCTGACGGTGAAGTTCGCCAGTCACGGCGCGGCCGGGGCGGTCTTCTACGTCACCTCGTCCACGGACAAGAACGGCCCGTGGAGCTACACGGTCGGCGCCGGGCAGCAGACCTCCGGCAGCTGGGCGGTTTCCGGGAACTACGACTACACCGTGCACGGCCCGAACGGCTTCTTCCGCCAGTTCACCGGGCCGGGCGCCGGCGTCGAGGTCACCGCGGCCAACGCGCGCCGCGGCGGGGGTCTCACGCTGGTCCTGGCCAACAAGGGCACGGCCGCGGTCACCGTCGCGGTCCGCGCCGCCGCCGGGTACGGCTACGCCGGGCCCGCGACGCACTACCTCCGCCCCGGTGCCCGGACGGAGCACACGGTCCGCACCGGCGCCACCGCGGGCTGGTACGACGTGACCGTCACGGCCGGGTCCACCATCCGCCGGCTGGCGGGGCACGTGGAATGCGGGTCGCTGAGCCTCACCGACCCGGGTATCCGGAGCCACTGACGTAACAAAAAGGGCCGTGCTGGCCGGTTCGGACGGCACGGTCCTTTTTGGTCAGTGGGGGGCCTCGGCGAGGAAGGCGAGCAGCGCCGCGGTCAGCTCGGCGGGCGCGTCCTCCTGCACGAGGTGGCCCGCGCCGGCGATGGGCTCCAGCCGTGCGCCGGGGATGCGGGCGACCAGCTCGGGCCCCTTCGCCGGGGGAATCCAGGCGTCGTCCTGGCCCCAGCAGACGAGCACCGGGATCGCGATTTCTCCGTACCGGTCCTGTATTTCATCGGTGAAACGCTGGTCGGCTTGGGCGATCTGCCGATAGAAAGCGGGCTGGCCGGTTTCGCCGAGCCAGGGTTCCACGAGCCGTTCGAGCGCCGCCGGATGAAGGCCGGCGCTGCTCGCGGAGCCGACGTACTCGCGCGCCAGCGCGCCGTGCAGCGCGGGCGGAAGCTGCTCGAAGACCTCGGCGTGCTGCCCGACGAGCCGGAAGAACGGCGAGCCCCACGGCGCGAGCGCGACCGGGTCGACCAGCGCGAGCGCACGGTAATCGTTGCCGTGCAACAGATGCGCTCGCAGGGACACGGCCCCGCCGAAGTCATGCGCGACGACCAGCGGCCGGTCGAGCCCCCAATGCGCCAGCAGTTCGGTGAAGACCCGGCCCTGGGCCGCGAGCGAGACGTCCTGGCCCTCGGCCTGTTCCGAAGCCCCGTACCCGGGCATGTCCCAGACGAACACGTGGTGCCGCCGGGCGAGCGACCGCGCCACCGCTCGCCAGACATAGGACGAAAACGGCGTCCCGTGCAGCAGGACAACCGGATCCTGCCCCCGCGGCCCCAGCTCGGCCCACCGGACTTCGCCGGCGCTGCTGGGAAAGGTCTCGGGCAGCTGCCATTCACTCACGGAAGCGGTTCCTCTCGGACGGGTCTGCTCACCCGATCATCCACGAGCTGTGGCGGCAACCGGTTTCCTACAGCTCGATCCGGGTCCCCATCACCACCGTTCGGTCGACCGGTAGCCGGAACGAGGCGGCCTGCGAAGCAGCGTTGTGGGCGAGCCCTATGAACAGCCGCTTCTGCCAAGTCGGCATGCCGCCGGGCGGGCCGGGCTCGATGGTGACCCTGGAGAGGAAGTAGAACGCGTTCTCCAGGTCGGTTTCCAGCTCGCTGGTGAGCATGAACGCGTCGCGCAGGGCGGCGGGGATGTCGGCGTCGTCGGAGAAGCCGAAGCGGACCGACAGGTGGACGATGCCGTCGTCGGAGTGGGAGAGGGAGTCGACGGCCAGGCGTTCGTTGCGGGGAACGTGCGGCACGCTCTCGAAGATCACCGAGACGATCACGACGTGCTCGTGGACAGCACCGTTGAACTCGACGTTCGCGCGCAACGCCAGCGGCACCGTCTCCTTCGTCGGGTGCGGGAACACCGCCGTGCCCGGCACGCGCGTCGGCGGGTCCTCGCGCAGCTGGTCGACGAAGTCCGACAGCTTGCCCTCGGTTTCGGTGCGCCGGTCGGTGATCAGGCGGCGCCCGCGCTGCCAGACCAGCATGATCGTGACGGCCATCCCGCCCAGCAGCAGCGGCAGCCAGCCGCCGTGCACGATCTTGGTCAGGTTGGCCGCGAAGAAGGTCAGCTCGACCCCGCCGAAGACGACGGCCACCAGAGTCAGCTGCCACCACGGCCAGTGCCACACCGAAGCGGCCAGGATCAGGAACAGCGCGGTGGTCAGCAGCAGCGTGCCGGTCACGGCCACCCCGTAGGCGGTGGCCAGCGAAGCCGACGAGCCGAACGTCGCCATCAGGACCAGCACGGCGCCCATCAGGATCCAGTTCACCCCGGGCACGTAGATCTGGCCGCTCTCCTCCTTCGAGGTGTGCCGGACGGTCAGGTGCGGCAGGAAGCCCAGCCGGATCGCCTGCCGGGTCACCGAGAACGCGCCGGAGATGACCGCCTGGGACGCGATCACCGTGGCGAAGGTGGCCAGCACGACCATCGGGATCTGCGCCCAGTTCGGCACCAGCAGGTAGAACGGGTTCTTCACCGAGCTGGGCTCGCCGAGGATCAGCGCGCCCTGGCCGAGGTAGTTCAGGATCAGCGCGGGGAACACGACGGCGAACCAGGCCCGGCGGATCGGCGGCCGGCCGAAGTGGCCCATGTCGGCGTACAGCGCTTCGGCGCCGGTGATCGACAGGACCACCGCGCCCATCGCGATGAAGGCGATGTACGGGTGATCCAGGACGAAGCCGATCGAGTACGTGGGGGAGAGGCTCCGCAGGATCCCCGGGCGCTCGACGATGTGCGGCAGGCCGAGCACCGCCAGCGCCAGGAACCAGAGCAGCATCACCGGCCCGAACAGCCGGCCCACCCGGTGGGTGCCGAACCGCTGCGCCAGGAACAGCACGATCAGGATGACCGCGCCGATCGGCAGGATGGACCCGCTGATGCTGGGGGCGACCACGTCGATGCCCTCGACCGCGGACAGCACCGAGATCGCCGGGGTGATCACGCTGTCGCCGAAGAAGAGCGAGGCCCCGATCACCCCCAGCATCGTGGCCACCGCGACCAGCCGCTTGCGGTCCGAGATCTGCCGCCGGATGAGCGCGGCCAGCGCCAGGATGCCGCCCTCGCCGTCGTTGTCGGCGCGCATCACGAAGATCACGTACTTCACCGAGACGACGATCAGGATCGACCAGAAGACCAGCGACAGCACGCCGTAGACGTCGTCGGGCACCGGCTTCACCGCGCCGTTGTCGATCGAGAACACGGTCTGCATCGCGTACAGCGGGCTGGTGCCGATGTCCCCGAACACCACCCCGAGCGCGCCCAGTGCCAGTGCCGCGCCCGCGGACCGTTGCGGATGGCCGGCGCCGTGGGTGGACGGCTTCGCTTCGTTCTGCTCTGAGCTCACCGGGTCAGTCTGCCCGGCCCGGCCGTCCCGGGCGCGCGGGCATCGCCGTGCGTCAGCCGGTGTTCACCTCCGCGGCGGTTCAGGTGGTGGCGACCAGGAAGTCTTCACCGCTGGACGGGCGCAGGCCGTCGGGGCGGCCGGCAAAGTAGCGTTCGGACAGTGCGGTTCCCGGAACGTGCTGGATGTCCGTAAAGCCCGTTTCTTTGGCCATTTCCAGCATTTCCTGCGGTGAATACAGGCTGACGAAGGGCGTGCCGGAGGCCTTCGCGCCGGTGCGGACCTTGGTGAGCCCCGGGCGGTCGGCCTCGTCGAGCAGCTCGGGCGGCAGCAGGAACGTCATGGCCACAGTGGACCCCGCGGCGAGCCCGGCCAGCCGGCGCAGCGTGGCCCTGGTGGTCTCTTTCGCGAGGTACATGCTGACGCCGGTCGAGGCCACGACCGCGGGCTCGGCCGGGTCGAAGCCCGCCGCGACCAGCTGGTCCCACCAGGACTGCCCGGCCTCGAAGTCGACCGGCACCAGCCGCAGCGCCTCGGGCACCGGGTGGCCGAGTTCGAGCAGCCGCCGCCGTTTCCACGCCTGGGTGCCGGGCTGGTCGATCTCGAACACCCGCAGCCGCGCGGTGAGTTCCGGCCGGCGCTGGACGAAGGTGTCCAGGCCCGCGCCCAGCAGGACGTACTGGCCGACGCCCCGCCCGGCCTGCTCGGTGACCAGGTCTTCGACGAACCGCGCGCGGGACACCACGCCCGCCCGGAACGGCCGGGTGCCGTCCGGGTCCATGTCGGGCCGCTGACGCCAGTCTTCCCCGGGATCGGCGAGCCGTAAGGCGAAATCGTCCTCGAAGACGTGCGGTGGGGCGTCGACTTCCAGGTGCAGGGCCCGCCAAAGGGCGACGCGCACGGCAGTGTGATCCGGCACAGTGTCCGCTGACGCAGTGTCCACTGTGCTCATTTCGGCCCGGGCGCTTGCAGGATCCAGATCCGCCCGTCGGGATCGCGGACGGCCATTTCCCTGGTGCCGTAATGGGTTTCCTCGAACGGGGCGACGACCTCGAGGGAGGGGTCCGGCTCGAACGTGTCGGCGTCGGGCACTGTCAGCACTAGCCGCGACCGGGTGTCCTGGCCTTCGGGGACCTCGGCGACGAACACCCGCGGCCCGTCGCCGTTGCGCAGCTGCCCCGAGTTGTGGTCGGTTTCGAAATCCAGCTCGAAACCCAGTGACTGCAGGAACTTCGCCGCCTTGCCCCAGTTGTGGGTCTCCAGGAACACGGCTTCGATCCCTTGGGTGGTCATGTTCGCTCCTTCCGTGTTGGTGGCTGTTCGCGGGGCTCGTCGAGGTAGGCCCGCAGCGCGTCCGCGACCAGGGCCGAGAGGGACGAGCCCGTCTCGATGGCGCGGAACTTCACCTGCTTGATCAAGCCGACCGGCAGGTACACGTTGAACTGCTTGACTTCCTCTTCGCCCACAATTCGATACTAGCATGCTAGCAATCGTCTGTGACCAGCAATTTTTCCTCGGCACTGTCGGAGAGGAACGCGGACAGCCGCTGTCCCTCCTCGGTGACGGCGGCTCGGTCGGCCCGGGAGAGACGGCGCAGCGGGTGGACGGTCACCGTGCCCGCCTCGTCGGTCCAGGTCGCGGAGACGCGGCCGTCGACCAGGACCAGGCGCTCGCCGGCGACGGACAGGCCGCGGTGGGCGTCGTCGATGATGCGGCCGCGGTCGGCGTAACCGAGGACCGCGTTGTCGAACGCGGGCAGGAACCGGACCGGGGCGGGGGTATCGGGGCCGGGCCGCGGCGAGCCGGGCAGGTCCAGGAGTTCCCGGCCGCGTTCGTCGCGAAAGGACACCAGCTCGTCGCGGATCGCGGCCACCGCGCCCGGCAGCCCGGCAAGCCCGCTCCAGCCGCGCAGGTCGGCCGTCGCGGCCGGGCCGTACGCGGCCAGATACCGGCGGGCCAACGCTTTCCCGGCCGAGTCGGCGTCCCCGGATTTCCTTGCCGGGTAGGCGTTTCCGGTCGAGCCGTCGTCGGACGGCAGGGGCTCGACTTCGCGGCCGAGCCAGTCGGCCATCGGCACGTACCGGGCGCCCGCCTTCGTGCGCCACAGCCCGCGCGGCGGCAGCTGCACCGCCGGGATGAGGGCCGCGATCAGCATTTCGCCCAGTGCCCGCGGGCCCGGTTCCGGCCAGCGATCGGCGATGGCCCGTGCGAGTTCGCCCATGGTGCGCGGTTCGCCCTCGGCCAGCACCTCGCGGCCGGCCGCCGCGAGGTGGTCGAGGTCCACCCCGGCCAGCTCACGGCGGTAGGTGCCGAGCACGCGTTGCCGCAGCATGGCGTCGTGCCGCGCGCGCCAGGCCAGTGCGTCATCGGCGGCCACGAGGTGGACAGTGCGGCGCATCAGATGTGTCCGCACCACCTTCCGTGTGGTCAGCAGCTCGTCCAGCGAAGCCGGTTCGAACGCGCGCAGCCGCGACCAGAGCCCGGTGAACGGCGCCTGCGGCTCTTGCGCTTGCAGTCCGCCGAGGTGCGTCACGGCGTCGAGCACCGGCAGGTCGGCGCGGTCGAGCAGGAGCTGCCGGGCGAGCGTCGCGCGGTTGAGCGCCCGGGTGTCCAGCACAGTCATGCGGTGGTGGCTTCCTTCGGTGGTGATCGAGTCGCCGCGATTCTGGCAGGGAAAGCGGACAAAGTGTGGCCGCTACTCGGCGCGGAACGGCGTGGCTGCGCGAAGGTCTCCGCGGGCGGCCCGGTTCTGGCAAGCTCGGGTGGGTGAAGATCCTGTTCTGCTCCGCGCCCGGCTACGGGCTGACCTTGCCGCTGATCCCGTTGATCTGGGCCGCGCGCGCCGCGGGTCACGAGGTGCTGCTGGCCACCACGTCCGAGATGACCGAGGCGGGCGCCCGCGCCGGGCTGCCGGTCTGCGACGTCTTCCCGCAGCGCGACGTGTGGCACGACCTGATGCCTTCGATCGGGCCGGGGGCCGGGCCGCACGACGACCTGCCGGAGGAGTACCGGCTGGCGCGCGAGGCCGGCAACCCGTTCGGGCTGTTCGTGGTGACCATGACCGAGGGCACGATCAAGACCGGCCGCGCGTTCGGCGCGGAGCTGGTCGTCTACACCTCCGACCACGCCGCCGGGGCGCTGGCCGCCGCCGCGCTCGACGTGCCCGCGCTGGAGGTCGGCAACCGCGTCTCCTGGTCGATGCGCGACGTCGACTGGCGCGACGCCGGGCATCACCCGTTCGGCGAGGACGAGGTCAGCGTCATCATGCGGGAGAAGCTCGGGATCGGTGACGCGAAGCCGAAAGTCGTCGCGCGGATCGACCCGCGGGCGCCCAGCATGGGCGGGCTGGACGCGGCCGCGGAGCACGCCGACGAGCGCGACGGCGTGCCGTGGTGGCCGATGCAGTTCGTGCCGTACAACGGCGGCACCGTGGTCCCGGAGTGGGCGCTGCACCGTCCGGAGCGGCCGAGGGTCGCGGTCACGCTCGGCACGGTGGTGCCGGCGATGTCCGGCGTCAGCAGCCTGCGCGTGGTGATCGAGGCGCTCGGCGGGATGGACGTCGACGTGGTGCTCGCCGCCGGCACGGCCGACCTGACCGATCTCGGCGAGCTGCCGTCCAATGTGGACTCCGTCGGCTTCCTGCCGCTTTCGGCGTTCCTGCCGACCTGCGCGGCGATCGTGCACCACGGCGGCTCGGGCACCACCGCGACCCCGCTGTTCTACGGGGTCCCGCAACTGGTGCTGCCGGCGTTCGCGGACAACCCGATGTCGGCCCAGCGCGTCGCCGACCGCGGCGTGGGCCTGACCCACGATCCGGCCACTGTGGACGTCGCCACCGTCCGCGCCCTGGTCGGCCGGCTGCTGGAGGAGGACGCCTTCCGCACCGCGGCCGCGCAGGTCCGGGCCGAGATGGCCGCCCAGCCCAGCCCGAGCGCCGTCCTGGAGCGGGTGGTCGCCGCATTGGGCTGATCGAGTCATCGTCGGGTGAACCGGACCGAGGGGACCACGGCCTCGGTCATCATGGCCAGGGCAGCAGCCACGGACGGCGTCGAGGAGCGGTGAACATGTCCGAAGGTGATCAGGGATCGAATCCGGCGTCGATCGGCTACGTGCCGCCGCCCGATGTCGGCTGGGGACCGGTCCAGGAACCGGTGCCCGACTCCGGGACCGGGTCGACGACGTCGGACGACCCCACGGTGAAAGGTCCGACAGACCGAAGCCCGGACGAGGGCCCGAACCAGAGCCATGAGGAGCCGCCGGTCTCACCGCCGCCGGCGCCGACGGCGTCGCGGCGGCCGGTTTCGCGGCAGCCGCCGTTGTCGCAGGTGTCGCCGCAGAAGCTGGAAGCCGACGAGGCGGAGGTGGTGGCGCGCTTGCTCACCCGGCGCCAGGCCTTGCTGACCGGCGAGCCGTCGACGCTGACGGTCGGTCCCGCGGACGTCTCGCCCACCCTGCCGCTGGCCGTGCCTTCGAGCGGTTTCCGCCGGGCCCTGCCGGTCTCGCTCTACCTGGAGAACGACGAGGACAAGCTCGAGGTGCAAGGCGCCCTGATGGAGGTTCTCAAGGTTTTCGACATCGAAGTGCGCGATCTGTGGCCGGAGATCCGCGGCTCTTCGTTCCGCTCCTTCCTGGCTCGCACGCGCACGAGTATGCGCTCGCCCGAGTTCCGGACCCGGCTCGCGAAGATCGAGCGCGCGGTGGAATTGCAGGCGCTGCACAAGGTTCAGGCGGAGGTCGACGCCGCGCAGGGTGACGCTGTCGCCAAGCTGATCACCGCGCTCGGCTCGACGCCGACCGCGATGATCCAGATCGGCTCGGTACTGCTGATGAAGATCGACGGCGAGGTCACCGTGCGGAACCTGACCCAGCTCGAACTCCTGCATCTCGAACGCAATCCCGCGCTCCTGCGCGCACCGGCCGAGGCGCTGCACGAACTGCAGCGCCTGAACTCGGCCGTGGAAAGCCGGCAGAAACCCGCCGTGGAAAGCGAGCCGAGCAGTCCCGTGCAGGCAGTCACGCAACCGTGATCGCGGCCGGGGGTCAGCTGAACGAGTACCGGACGCCGGTGAGCTCGGTGGAGATCTCCCACAGCCTCGCGGCGGTGTCCGGGTCGGTGGCCCGCGGGCCGGGCCGCAGGACGACCGGGGGACCGTACATCCCGCTGCGGCCGCCCGGTCCGAAGAACTGGCCGCCCTCGACCTCCGGCGCGGTCGCGGCGCGCAGCTGGCTCGCGGCGCCGCGCTCCACCGGCTGCGCCACCAGCGCGTTGCCCACGCGCAACACCAGCCCGGCGAACCCGCGCGCGCCCGAGGACGGCAGGTTCGTCGAGGTGAACCCCGGGTGCGCCAGCACGCTCGCCACCGGCAGCGCGGCCGCGCGCAGCCGCCGGTCCAGCTCGAGTCCGAAGAGGACGTTCGCGAACTTGGACTGCCGGTACGCCTGCACCGGCCGGTACGCCCGCTCGCCCTGGAGGTCGTCGAAGTCGATGGACCCGTCGCGGTAGGCCTCCGAGCTGACCGTGACGACGCGGGCGCCCTTGCCCCGCCGCAGCAGGGGCAGCAGCAGCCCGGTCAACGCGAAGTGCCCGAGGTGGTTGACGCCGAACTGCGACTCGAAGCCCTGCGCGGTCAGCGAACGCGCCGGCATCCCGATGCCCGCGTTGTTGACCAGCAGGTCGATCGGCCGGTCGCGCGCGCCGAGCGTGGCGGCGAATTCGCGGACCGACGCGAGGTCCGCGAGGTCGAGGCGCAGCATTTCCAGCTCCCCGGTGGCTTCGGCGCGCAGCCGTCCGAGCGCGGACTGGCCACGGCCTTCGTCACGCGAGGCCATGACTACGTGCGCGCCGCGGGCCGCCAGGACCCGGCAGGTCTCGTAGCCGAGGCCGCTGTTGGCGCCGGTGACCACCACCGTGCGCCCGCTCTGGTCCGGAATCCGCGAGTCACCCATCGCTCGTTTCATCCGCCCGACGGTACCGGGGAATCAGGTTCCGGTGTGCCGCCGCTGGTTTTCGGTGATGTCGGTGAACAGGCGCTTGAACCGGTCGTACTCCGCGCGCCCGAGCCGCCGGGCGTGGCGCTGCTGGATGTTCGCCATGATGGCGTCCGCGGCCTGTGACTGGGCCAGGCCGCGGTCGGTGGGGCAGACGAGTTTCGCGCGGCGGTCGCGCGGGTCCGGGCGCCGCCGGACGTAGCCGAGCGCCTCCAGCTCGTCGACCAGGGTGCCGATGATCTGCTTGTGCTGCCCCGAAAGCCGGGCCAGCTCGGTGGCGCGGACGCCGTCCGGATCGAGGTAGGCGAGCACGGCGCCGTGCCGGTGGTTCAGGTCGTCGAAGCCCCGCGCGGCCAGCTCGGTGAACAGCTCCCGCTGCACCGCGAACAGCAGCCGGCCCGCCAGCACGCCCAGATCGGGGTCCGTCGCGTTCCGCTCGGCGCGGGTGACCATCCGCCGTTCTCCCCTCGACCAGCCGTTTTCCCGCCCACCTTACCGACCGCCGCCTCCGGTGATCATCAGCCGCCGACGTACGCGGCCAGGTGCTCGCCGGTGAGGGTGGAGCGGTCGGCCACCAGCTCGGCGGGCGTGCCCTCGAAGACGATCCGGCCGCCGTCGTGGCCGGCGCCGGGGCCGAGGTCGATGATCCAGTCGGCGTGCGCCATCACGGCCTGGTGGTGCTCGATCACGAGCACCGACTTGCCCGCGTCGACCAGCCGGTCGAGGAGGGCGAGCAACTGCTCGACGTCGGCCAGGTGGAGGCCGGTGGTCGGCTCGTCGAGGATGTAGACGCCGGCCTTGTCGGTCATGTGGGTGGCCAGCTTCAGCCGCTGCCGCTCGCCGCCGGACAGGGTGGTGAGCGGCTGGCCGAGGCTGAGGTAGCCGAGCCCGACGTCGGCCAGGTGGGTGAGGATCTTGTGCGCCGCCGGGATCTTCGCCTCGCCCTCGGCGAAGAATTCGACCGCCTCGGCCACCGGCATGGCGAGCACCTGGCTGATGTCCTTGCCGCCGAAGGTGTATTCGAGCACCTCGGCCATGAACCGCTTGCCCTCGCACACCTCGCAGGGGGTGGCGACGCCGGCCATCATCGCCAGGTCGGTGTAGATCACGCCGGCGCCGTTGCAGGCCGGGCAGGCGCCCTCGGAGTTGGCGCTGAACAGGGCCGGCTTCACGCCGTTGGCCTTGGCGAACGCCTTGCGGATCGGCTCGAGCAGCCCGGTGTAGGTCGCCGGGTTGCTGCGCCGCGAGCCGCGGATGGGGGTCTGGTCGACGGCCACCACCCCGTCGCCTTGCGAGACCGAGCCGTGGATCAGCGAGCTCTTGCCCGAACCGGCCACGCCGGTGATCACGGTCAGCACGCCGAGCGGCAGGTCGACGTCCACTTTCTGCAGGTTGTGGGTGTCGGCGCCGCGGACCTCCAGCGCCCCGGTCGGCTTCCGCACCGACGGCTTGAGCGAGGCCCGGTCGTCCAGGTGCCGGCCGGTCCGCGTCCCGCTGGCCCGCAGTCCCTCGACGGTGCCCTCGAACACCACCTCGCCACCGCCCGCGCCCGCGCCCGGGCCGAGGTCGACGACGTGGTCGGCGATCGCGATGGCCTCCGGCTTGTGCTCGACGACCAGCACGGTGTTGCCCTTGTCCCGCAGCTGGAGCAGCAGCGCGTTCATCCGCTCGATGTCGTGCGGGTGCAGCCCGATCGTCGGCTCGTCGAACACGTAGGTGACGTCGGTGAGCGAGGACCCGAGGTGGCGGATCATCTTGGTGCGCTGGGCTTCGCCGCCCGAGAGCGTGCCCGCCGGGCGGTCGAGGCTGAGGTAGCCCAGGCCGATCTCGGTGAACGAGTCCAGGGTGTGGCGCAGCGAGCCCAGCAGCGGCGCGACCGACGGCTCGTCCAGCTTGCGCACCCACTCGGCCAGATCGCTGATCTGCATCGCGCACGCGTCGGCGATGCTGGTGCCGTTGATCTTCGACGAGCGGGCCAGCTCGCTCAGGCGGGTGCCGTCGCAGTCGGGGCAGACGGTGAACGTGACCGCCCGCTCCACGAACGCGCGGATGTGCGGCTGCAGGGAGTCGACGTCCTTGGACAGCATCGACTTCTGCAGTTTCGGGATCAGGCCCTCGTAGGTCAGGTTGATCCCGTCGACCTTGATCTTGGTCGGCTCCTTGTACAGCAGGTCCTGCAACTCCCGCTTGGTGAACTTGCGGATCGGCTTGTCCATGTCGAAGAAGCCGGAGCCGCCGAAGATCCGGCCGTACCAGCCGTCCATGCTGTAACCGGGGATGCTGAGCGCGCCCTCGCTGAGCGACTTGCTCTCGTCGTAGATCTGGGTGAGGTCGATGTCGTTGACCGAGCCGCGGCCCTCGCAGCGCGGGCACATGCCGCCGACGATGCTGAAGCTGCGGCGCTCTTTCGTGCTCCGCCCGGCGCGCTCGATGGTGACCGCGCCCGCCCCGCTGATCGACGCGACGTTGAACGAGAACGCCTGCGACGAGCCGATGTGCGGGGTGCCGAGCCGGCTGAACAGGATGCGCAGCATCGCGTTCGCGTCGGTGGCGGTGCCGACGGTGGAGCGCGGGTCGGCGCCCATCCGCTGCTGGTCGACGATGATCGCCGTGGTCAGCCCTTCGAGGACGTCGACGTCGGGCCGCGCCAGGTTCGGCATGAACCCCTGCACGAACGCGCTGTAGGTCTCGTTGATCATCCGCTGCGACTCCGCGGCGATCGTGCTGAACACCAGTGAGCTCTTGCCCGAGCCGGAGACGCCGGTGAACACCGTCAGCCGCCGCTTCGGCAGCACCACGCTGACGTCCTTCAGGTTGTTCACCCGGGCGCCGTGCACGCGGATCAGGTCGTGGCGGTCGGCCTCGTGCGGCGCAGGCGGCTGCGGGCCCGGCTTCGCGGTCTTGCTCATCGGTGTCTCCGTCTCTGTCCTCGGGCGGGCGCGGTCCGCAAACGGCGTCGCTCCTAGGGGGATCTAACCAGGTCCGAGCGCTGCGCCCGGCCAGGTTTCCCCCGGCCGGGCGGGGGTGCTCAGCTGTCCTGGAGCAGCCCGAGCACGTTGCCGTCGAGGTCGGTCACGGTGGCCACGCGGCGGCCGGGGCCGACCTCGCGCGCGGCGTCCTGCACGGTGGCGCCCGCGGCGGTCAGCTCGGCCAGCTTCGCCTCGATGTCGGCCACCTCCCAGTAGGCCACCGGCGAGGTCATCGCCTGCGGCCCGCCCTTGGGCACGAGCCCGATGTGCTGGCCGCCGGCCTCGAACCCGACGTAGTACGGGGAGTCGGCGCTCGGCTCGACACCCAGCAGCACGGTGTACACGGCCTTGGCCTTCTCCAGGTCGGAAACGGGGTGCAGCACGGTCTTGATGCCGGGAGTGGCGTTCATGAGTGGCTCCTGAATTCGTGGTTCGGTCTGTGGTCGCCAACGCTAGGCGGGCTTCGGGGAAGGTGCTTCTCGATTCCTGATCGTTTGCCGGACCGTGGAAAAGGCTGCGGACAGACTGCGGACAGCTTCACCGGCGGCGCTGGACAGTGGCTGTCATCCGCTGCGATCCTGGTGCGCAGATTTCCAACGTTGTAAAAACGTGGGGCGGTGCTGCCCCAGGGATGGAGTCGACGGTGAAAACGCGCACCGTGCGCCGGCTGGTCCGGTCCGCTCGAAGAAAGGTCGCGGTCCTCGCCGCGGTGGGGGTCGCCGCGACCGCTGCGCCGGCCGCTGCCCTGGCTGACCCGGCCGCGGCGCAGCTCGCGGCGGCGACCGTGCTGGCCGGGGACGCGCGGTTCGTCGTCCTCTCGCCGACGCTGATCCGGACCGAGTACGCCGGCGACGGCAAGTTCACCGACCAGGCGACGTTCAACGCCATCGGCCGCACCGCTTTCCGGCCGACGCCTTACAGCGCGCGCGTTTCCGGTGACCTGCTCACCGTCACCACCAGCGCGATGACACTGACTTACGAGAAGGGCTCCGGGCCGTTCTCCGCGAAGAACCTCAGCGTGCAGCTGAAAGCCGGCACCCAGCCGGTGACCGCCGCGCCGTGGCAGCACCTGATCTGCGCGGCCGGCGCGCTGTGCGAGGCGGAGGACCTGGCGTACGGCGGGGTGAGCACCGCGAACGACCACTCCGGCTACGGCGGCAGCGGATTCCTGGCCGGGTTCCAGGGCCAGGGGAGCCGGGTCTCGGCGGACGTCGACGTCGCTACCGCGGGCTCGTACCAGTTCGACCTGCGGTACGCGAACGCCGTCGCCGGGGACGGCCAGCACATCACGCGCACGCTCTCGCTGTCGGTCGACGGCGGGGCGAACCAGACGGTGAGCCTGCCGCCCACCGACACCTGGGACACCTGGGCGCTCGCCGGTCCGAAGCTGTCGCTGGGCGCGGGCCGTCACACGATCACGCTGACCCGCACGGCCGCCGACTCCGGCAACGTGAACGTCGACAGCGTCGCGCTGGTGGCCCCGGACTCGCCGTACCCGTCCGCCGCCACGCGCGCGGTCGTCGACTGTCCTTTCGGGACAACCTGTGAGGCCGAGGTGGGGCGCCCGGCCGGGTCGGCCATCCGGGCGACCAACCACCAGGGCTACTCCGGCAACGGTTTCCTCGCCGAGCTGAACCAGGGCGCGGGCCTGACCGAGCCGGTGGTGAACGTGCCCGTGGACGGCACGTACGCGGTGCAAGTCCGCTACGCCAACGGTGTCGGCGGCGACGGCCTCCACCAGGACCGGACCGCGACCGTCTCGGCCGGCGGCGCGGCGCGGCAGCTGACCCTGCCCGTCACGAAGGACTGGGACACCTGGGGCACCGCTTCGGTCAACGTCCCGCTCAAGGCCGGCGCGAACGCCCTCGTGTTCGGCTGCCCGGACGCCGTGTCCTGCCACGTCAACCTCGACACTGTGGCCGTGACGGCGGCCGGCGCGCCCACCCCGGCGCCGCACCTGGCGCTCGGCGGCTACCGCCGTGGGCTCGACGGGTTCAACGGCGACAACGGCGCCCCGGACACCACGCCGGGCCTGCTGAACCGTGACGGCTGGTACCTGCTGGACGACACCACCTCCGCGCTGTACGACCCGGCCACCCGCCAGGTCACCCCGCGCCCCGGGCACGGCGGACAGTCCTATCAGGACGGTTACCTGTTCGGCTACGGGCACGACTACCAGCAGGGCCTCGGCGACCTGGCCACCCTCACCGGCCCGCCGGAGCTGCTGCCGCGCTGGGCGTACGGCGTCTGGTACTCCGAGTACTTCGACCGCACTGCCGCGGACTACCGCGACACCATCCTGCCGCGCTTCCGCTCCGAGAACGTGCCGCTCGACGTGCTGGTCACCGACACCGACTTCAAGGCGCCCGACACCTGGGACGGCTGGTCGATGGACCGGACGAAGTTCCCCGACCCCAAGGGTTTCTTCGACTGGTCGGCGTCGCAGGGGCTGCACAACACGCTGAACATCCACCCCAGCATCAAGAGCTCCGACCCGAAGTTCGCGCAGGCGCAGGCCACCGCGAAGGGCAAGCTGGCCAGCTGTGGAGGCGACTGCTACACCTTCGACTGGGGCGACCCGGACCAGCTCAAGGCGTACCTGGACCTGCACCAGGAGATGGAGACCCAGGGCAACGACTTCTGGTGGCTGGACTGGTGCTGTGACAACTCGCAGTCCTCTTTGGACGGCGTGACCCCGGACGCGTGGATCAACCAGCAGTACGCCACCGACGCCGACAAGACCGTCGGCCGCGGGTTCGTCATCTCCCGGGCGTACGGCTCGCTGCAGGCCGGCGGCTACGGCAGCCCGGGCGCCCTGCCCACCGGGCCGTGGGCGGACAAACGCTCCACCATCCACTTCACCGGGGACACCTCCTCGACCTGGGGCACGCTGAAAGCCGAGGTCGGCTACACGCCGGGTGAGGCGGTGGCCACCGGGATGTCCGCGATCAGCCACGACATCGGCGGCCACAACGACACCACCGGCCTGACGGGGTCGGAGACCTACGTCAGCGGCGGGCAGACGCACCAGACCGCCAAACTGCCCGACGACATGTACGCGCGCTGGGTGCAGCTCGGCACGTTCCAGCCGGTGGACCGCCTGCACAGCAACCACAGCGACCGGCTGCCCTGGCAGTACGGGGCCGAGGCGAAGGCGTCCGCGGAGAAGTTCCTGACGCTGCGCGAAGACCTGGTGCCGTACACCTACACGCAGGCGCAGCAGGCCGCCACGACCGGCGTTCCGGTGGTCCGCCCGACCTATCTCCAGTACCCGGAGGAGGAGAACGCGTACGCCACCGCGGGCAGCGAGTACATGTACGGCTCGGACATGCTGGTCGCGCCGGTGACCACGCCGGGCTCGACCGCGACCACCTCGGTCTGGTTCCCGCCCGGGCAGTGGACGAATTACTTCACCGGGCAGGCCTACGCCGGCGGCACCACGCAGAACGTGACCACCGACCTCGGCTCGATGCCGGTGTTCGTCCGCGCGGGCGGGATCGTGGCGACGCGGACCAACCACGTCGCCAACGACGTCCAGAACCCGCTCGACCGCGTCACCCTGACCGTGGCGGCCGGCGCGCCCGGCTCGTTCTCGCTGTACGAGGACAACGGCACGAACGCGAAGCAGAACTCGACCACGGCGGTCCACGCGAGCGGGCACAGCGTCCGGATCGACGGGGCCAGGGGATCGTTCGCGGGACAGCCCAGGAGTCGCGTGTGGACGGTCTCGATCCTGGGCGCCACGGCACCGGCGCAGGTGACCGCGGACGGGCGGAAGCTGCCGTCGACGGCGTGGCACTGGGATGCCGCGGGGCACAAGCTGACGGTGGAGCTGCCTCGGCGTGACGTCCATGCGCCGGTGACGGTGACCTACTAACGCCGCGCTGCAGAAGGACTCGTGAGTGTTGAGGACGGTTAGAACCGTCCTCAACACTCACGAGCCTGTTCGTTGGAGGACGTCGGCGAGGACTGCGTTCACCACCTTGCCGACGTCTTCCGGCTCGGCGCTGTCGAGCCGGTCTCCGCCGGCGTACAACAGGTGCCCGGCGCCGATCAGCGAGAGGGCCAGTGACTCGGCGTCGGCGTCGGCGGCGATGCGGCCCAGCTCGCGCTCGCCGGTGAGGTACGCGGCGAGCATGGCGCTCGCCTCGGTCAGGACCGGGATGCCGTGGGCCGGGCCGGTTTCGCGCAGCCGGGCGCGCAGCTCGTCGCGGAAGACGACGAGGCTGACGATGGCCAGCACGAGCGGGTCGAACAGCTCGGTCAACGCGCTGGTGACATTGCCGGCGACGCTGCCGATCCCGGCCGCCGCGCGCAGGAGCGCGGCCTGGTCGCCGACCCGGGCGACGCGATCGCGCACGAGTTCGGCGAGGAAGGCGTCGAAGTCGGGGAAGTGCCGGTGCAGGACCCCCTTGGCGACGCCGGCCTCGGCCGTCACCGCCCGGCTGGTCAGCGCGCCCGGCCCGTCACGCAGCAGAACCCGTTCCGCGGCAACGAAAAGCTGCTGGCGAGCGTCGCGGATGTGGATCCCGGTCGGCACTGGTCTGGCCTCCGCCTTGTTTGAGTGGGCGCGTGCCCACTATGGTGGGCGCATGCCCACTCTACCGGAGCCGTCCTCGCCGCCCGTCCAGTCCCATGAGCACCGGGCCATGGCCGAGTCGTTCGGCGTGGATCCCGCGCGGTACGACCGGGCGCGGCCCCGTTATCCGGACGCGCTGGTGCAGCGGATCGTCGGCGGCAGCCCCGGCCGTGCCGTGCTCGACGTCGGCTGCGGCACCGGCATCGATGCCCGCCAGTTCCAGGCGGCGGGTTGTGTGGTGCTGGGCGTCGACCCGGATGCGCGGATGGCGGAATTCGCGCGGGGGACCGGGGTCGAGGTCGAGCTGGCGACGTTCGAAGCGTGGGAGCCGGCCGGGCGGGAGTTCGACGCGGTGGTCGCCGGGCAGGCCTGGCACTGGGTAAACCCGGTCGCGGGCGCGGCGAAGGCGGCGCGGATCCTGCGCCCCGGCGGCCGGCTCGCGGTGTTCGGCCACGTGTTCGCCGCCCCGCCCGAGGTCCAGTCGGCTTTTTCTGAGGTCTTCCGGCGGCTGGTGCCGGACTCGCCGTTGAACTCCGCGCCGTCCCGGACGCCGCTGGAGACCTACCAGGCGATGTTCGCCCGCGCCGCCGAAGGAATCCGCGAGGCCGGCGGCTTCGGCGAACCGGAGCAGTGGCGGTTCGACTGGCAGCAGACCTACACCCGCGACGAGTGGCTCGATCACCTGCCCACCACCGGCGTCCTCACCCGCCTCCCGCCCGACCAGCTGGCCGAGGTGCTGCACGAGGTCGGCGCCGCCCTCGACGAACTTGGCGGCGGCTTCACCATGCCGTACACGACGTTGGCCGCCACCGCGGTGCGGAGCGGCACCGCCTGAAACGGGGTCAGCAGAGGTCGACGGACGCGACGGTCGGCTCGGCGCCGACGAACTTCAGGCCCTGGCGGTCGCCGGGGGCGATGCTGAAGCAGCTGCTGTCCGGGGCGCGGTTGATCACCACGGTGACCCGGTACTCGCGCGAGCAGTTGTTCGCGACCGTGACGAACAGCGTGGTGCCGACCGAGCCGCCCTGCGAAGCGACCTCGATGCAGGACGGTGCGGCGGCGTTGGTCGCGGCCGACGCGGTTCCGGCCAGACCCAGGCCGGCCAATGCGGCCACGGCGAGACCGGCGAGCGGGGTGGCGAGCGTGCGGGTCTTGATCATGGGTTTGCCTTTCGTCTCGGACGGATGTGCTTCAGTCCGGACGGTAAGGCGGGGTGCCGGGGACCGGTCCCGATCATGAAAGCCGGTGGGCGCGACCGCTCCCTTTAGTCCGTCAAGGACTCCTTGCCTGCGTCCCACGCGGGTAAGGAGTCCTTGACGGACCCGGGGGAGTGCGTCAGGGGTCGATGCCGGAGATCCGCCGGGTGCTGGCGATGAGCGCGCCGGTGGTCCGGCTCGCCCAGTCGAGGATCGCGCGGGTCTCGGTTTCGTTGTAGCGCGTCATGATCGTGCCCAGATCCTCGATGAACGGGCCGAACGCGGTGGCCATCAGCGCGTTCATCCGCTCGTTCGGCAGCAGGTGCACCACGACCTTGCGGCGGTCGTGCGGATCGGGGGCGCGCCGCACGTAACCGGCCTTGGCCAGCCGGTCGAGCATTCGCGTGACCGCGCCGGTGGTGAGCCCGGTGTGCTCGCCGACCGCGCCGGCCGTCACCGGGCCGAGGCGCTGCAACAGGTCCAGGCACTTGCGCTCGACCGCGCTCAGCCCCAGCAGCCGGCCGACGGCCTCGTGGAACACGACGATCGCCGTGGCGAACTCGCGGCCCAGCAACTGGGCGTTCGCTGCCTGGTCGGAGGGGTCGGCTTGCGTCATGGGCCGATGCTACCTTACCCTTGCACTCTCTTAGTAGACGAAATAATGACGAATGCAGGGATTGGGGGAGCGCGATGGCGACCGTGGTGGAGGTGCCTGATGCCTGAGGTGAGCGCGGGCCGCAAAGCGGCGTGGGTGGGCTTGATGATCATGAACGCCGCGGTCGACCTGCTGCTGCCGACGGTGGTGCTGGTCGCCCTCGCGCCGACCGGGTTGTCCGCCGCGGTGCTGCTGTCCATCGGCGGAACTCTGGTGGGGGGCAAGGCCATCGGCGGCCAGGCCGGGTCCGGCCGGTTCCGCTGGCGGCTCGCGCTGCTCGCGGGGCTGGTGCCCACGGCGGCGATCCTCGGCTGTCACGCGGCGGGCCTCGGCGACGTGGCGAGCATGGTGGCGGGCGCGATCGTGCTGGGGGTGATCGTGCTCGCCGACGTCCTGCTCGGGCGTCGCCGGGACCGCGCCGAGGGCCGGGTCGACGTGTTCGCTCTGGTCGTGCTGGCCGAGGTGCTGGCGGGCGTGGTGCTCACCTCGATCAGCGGCGACGCGCGGTTCGTCCTGGCGCGGGTTTCGCTGTACCTGACCGTCGGCGGGCTGGTGATCCTGGCGTCCGCGTGGGCCGAGCGTCCGTTGATGCGCACTGCGCTCAAACCCGTTGCGGCGAAAGGACAACCCGCGCGCGAGGCGGCGTTCGAACGGGCCTGGGCGAACTCGCAGAGGTTCCGCGCGCTCTACCGGGCCATGACGGCCGGGCTGGGCAGCGTGCTGATCATCGACGCCGTGGTGCGGGTGGTGATCATCTACAGCCAGCCGGCGGGAGCGGTCGTCGAATCGTCGCTCACCTCGCAGCTTCCGCTGGTGGTCCTGATCGTCGTGTGGTTCGCGGCGGGCCGCGGCCTCGCGGTGCCCCGCGCCGAGCGGATCCTGGAGGCCGAGCTGGCGAATGCGCCTGCCAGCCCGGAGCCTCCAGTTCCCGCGCCTACGAAACCGCGGTGATCACCAGCGTCTGCTGGGACGCGGTGCGCCCGCCGCCGACCGGGCTGCCCGTCCGGTCGGTCCAGTACCGGGCCGGGGTGGTCTCCGCGGCGCGGCCGGAGAGGCCCAGCACTAGTCCGCTGTAGCGGTTGACCAGCCGGAAGCCGTTCCCGGAGCGCAGGACGAACCACTGCTGGCCGACGCTCGGGCCGCCGGATCCGGCCGGGGTGACCGTCGGCGCGGTACCCCACGCCCGCGTTGCCGGGGACGAGGTGCCGACGCCGAGCAGCCCGCCGCTCGCGCGGTTCACGATCCGGTACGAGCCGTCGCCGTTGGCCTTGAAGGACCACGCCGTGGCGCCCGCCCGGGTGAACTGCGAAGTGGTGGCGGAGCGGCCCGGGACCTGGGCGAGGACCCGGCCGTCACCGCTGGCGATGCGGTACGCCCTGGACTGGTCGAACAGCGGCGCGGCGGGGTGGGGGCCCTCGACGGTCAGGTCGAAGTACGTGCCGGAGGCGTCGCCCGGGCAGCCGAACGCGCAGTAGGACCGGAAGTTCTTCCCGACGATCGACGAGCTGGTTTTGCTGGCCCCGTCGAGGAACCAGCGGTACCACGACGCGTCGGTGTGGGTGCCGGTGTCGCCGGCCAGCCGCCACTTCTGCGTGGCCAGGTTGTCGGTCACGTAGAACTGCTGCGGCGCCTTGCCGCTCTGGTCGACCGCCTGCGGTTCGCCGATGTACAGCCCGAGGTACGCGTTGTAGGCGACGTCCATGACGAACAGCGGTGACGTCGGCGGGGTCTTGCCCGCCGCGACCTGCTCGGTGGTGGTCCCGGTGTTCGCCGGGTTGTACTCCTTCGACGCGGGCGTGTAGCCGGTGCTGCTCGCGCCGTCGACCGGCACCATGTTGCTCTCGCGCCCGCCGACGCCGGGCTCGGACCACTTGCCGTCGTACCACTTCTGCCAGCTGCCTGACGCCATCTTGCCGGCGATCGGCGCCCGGGCGACGTGCTCGTAGAACGCCTTCCAGCCGCCGTTCTTGTCCACCACGCGCGAGCCGTAGTACAGGTAGAAGTAGCCCGAGGCGGTGTCCACCAGCAGCCGCTGGTCGCCGTCGCCGTAGTAGTACGTCTGCTGCGGGAAGGTGGCGGTGTCGCCGCGTTTGGAGCTGTACGGCGTTGTGATCACGTGTGCCTTGATGGCCCAGGTGTGCCCGCCGTCGGTCGAAACCGCGTAGTCGATGGCGTCGTAGTGCAGGCCGTCGCCGAAGGGCTGCGGGGTGAACTCGTTGTGCACCAAGCCGTACCAGTCGCCGGTGTCCGGGTCGACCCACACGCCGGACAGGTCGCAGAAGTTCTTCTGCGAGTAGCCGGAGCCGGCCGGCGGGTCGGTGGCCTCGCGGCCGGTGGGGCTGGTGTTGCACCGCCAGGTCGTGTCGTTGTTCTTGTCGCGCGGCTCGGCGGGGTTCACCGCGTTGCTCAGCTCGCTCGACTTCGTCGCGGAGTCGAAGTCCTGGCCGGAGTAGAACTCCCACTCCCGCGGGGCGTCCGCGCCGTAGTCGGCGGCGGACTGCTGGAAGTAGTAGGTGCCGTCCTTGTCGATATAACCGCTCGCCGGGGTGTCGGTCGGGTAGGCGTAGGTGCCGGTGCCGTTCACCGTCACGGTGTAGCCGCCGGACGGTGCCGCCGACGCCGAAGCCGGGACCAGCCCGCCGACGCACAACGCCACCCCGGTGAGCGCGACGGCGGCTCTCCGGCCGGTTCCACGGGACCTGGGATACGAGACGGGCATGGGCTCCTCATTCCTTCCGGACGCCGGCCGAGGCGGCTGCGGGGACTTGGATGAGCATTGATGTCGGAAAACCAGCCAGAACAAACAAGATCGATCACATTTGGTGTGCAGTGATGATGCCCTCCGGGGTATTTCACTGTCAACGGACGCCAGTCGTTTAACGCCCTATACCCCGGTCATCTGCACGGTTCTGCGCACTTGGCTGCGCCACGACTGCTCGAAGATGCAAAAAGAGAGCATTGACGATGCACAAACCTGCATCTACGGTGACAGCTGTTGCTCACACCTGGCACGGATGGGGAGTCGATGAGCGGGACTTTCATGGCGGCGGAGATCGCGAGCCAGCCGGAGTGCTGGCGGGACGCGGCGAACCTGGCCGCGGCCAACGCGCGGCTGCTGCCGGCGCCGGGCGCCCGGGTCGCGGTGGTCGGCTGCGGGACCTCGTGGTTCATCGCGCAGGCGTACGCCGTGTTGCGCGAGACGGCCGGGCTCGGGGAGACCGACGCGTTCGCCGCCTCGGAGTTCCCACTCGGGCGGGCCTACGACCAGGTCGTGGCGCTGACCCGGTCGGGCACCACCACCGAGGTGCACACCCTGCTGGCCCGGCTGCGCGAAACCACGCCCACCACGGCCATCACCGGGGTCCCGGCCGAGATCGCCGGCGCCGCGGGCACCGTGGTCGACCTGTCCTCTGTGGACGAACGCTCGGTCGTCCAGACCCGGTTCGCCACCTCGGCGCTGGCCATGCTCCGCGCGCACCTCGGCGAGGACCTCGCCCCGGTGATCGCGCAGGCCGAGCGGGTGCTGGCCGAGCCGCTGCCGGCCGAGCTGGTCGAGGCGGGGCAGTTCAGCTTCCTCGGCACCGGCTGGTCGGTGGGCCTGGCCAACGAGGCGGCGCTGAAGTTCCGCGAGGCCTGTCTCCTGTGGACGGAGTCGTACCCGGCCTGGGACTACCGGCACGGGCCGATCAGCATCAGCGAGCCCGGCCGCGTCACCTGGATGTTCGGCGCCGCGCCGGACGGGCTGGCCGAGGACGTCCGCCGGGCCGGGGGCGTGTTCGTCGAAACCGGGCTGGATCCGATGGCCGACCTGGTGCGCGCCCAGCGCGTGGCCGGGGCGATCGCGGAGCGCAAGGGACTGGACCCGGACAACCCGCGGAGCCTCACGCGCTCCGTCGTGCTGAGCTGAGCATGACGCTCCTCGCGGCGGTCGACGTCGGCGGCACCACGGTCAAGGCCGCGGTGTACGAGCCGGGCCGCTGGACGAAGCGGGCCGAGCTGCGGCGTCCCACCGCCCGGGGCGCGGATCCCGCGAAAGCCGTCGCGGACCAGGTCGGAACCCTGATCGCGCAGCTGGAACAGGCCGGGCCGATCGCCGCGGCCGGGGTGGTGGTGCCCGGGGTGGTCGACGAGGCCGCGGGGATCGCGCGGTTCGCGGCGAACCTCGGCTGGCGGGACGCGCCGGTGCGGGACCTGCTGGCCGAACGCCTGCCGATGCCGGTCGCCTTCGGGCACGACGTCACGACGGGCGGGCTGGCCGAGCACCGCTTCGGGGCCGCCCGCGGGTTCGCCGACGCCGCGTTCGTCCCGGTCGGCACCGGGATCGCGGCGGCGCTGCTGCTCGGCGGCCGTCCGCACCGCGCGGCCGGCCATGCGGGGGAGCTGGGCCACGTCGACGTCGGCCACAGCCACCGCTGCGGGTGCGGCGCCACCGGCTGCCTGGAGGCGGTCGCGTCCGCGGGCGCGATCGCCCGCCATTACACGGAACGCTCGGGCCGGGCCGTCGCCGGTGCGCGCGAAGTGCTCGAGGCGGACGACGACGTGGCACACGAGGTCGTCGAGGAAGCCGTGACGGCGCTGGCCGCCGGGCTCCGGCTGCTGGTCACGCTGATCGCCCCGGAAGTGGTGGTGCTCGGCGGCGGGCTGTTCGAAGCGGGCGGCCTGCTTGAGCGCGTCGACCAGAGGCTGGCCGAATCGCTCATTTTCCAGCGGCGGCCGGTGCTGCGCCGGGCGGAGCTGGGTGACGAGGCCGGCTGCCTGGGCGCGGGCCTGCTCGCGGCCGAGCTGCTGGAACCGGCGGTGGCGCCGTGATCCTCACCGTCACCCCCAACACCGCGCTCGACGTGACGTACACAGTGGACAGTCTGGTGCCGGACCAGGTGCACCGGGTCTCGGCCGTGCGGCAGCGCGCCGGCGGCAAGGGGATCAACGTCGCCCGCGTGCTGTACGCGCTGGGCGCCGACACCCGGGCGGTCGCGCTGGCCGGCGGCGCCGCCGGCAGTTCCGTCGCGCAGGAGCTGGCGGCTTCGGGCGTGCCCGCCGAGCTGGTCCCGATCGCGGGGGAGACTCGCCGGACCACGACCGTGCTCTCGGCGGACGACCACGCGGTCACGCTGTTCAACGAGCCGGGCCCGGTGATCACGGCGGGGGAGTGGGCGGCGCTGGCCGCCGCGGCCGCCCGGCACCGGCCGGAAGTACTGGTCTGCTCCGGCAGCCTGCCGCCCGGCGCGCCGCCGGACGGGTACGCCCAGCTCGCCGCGTTCGGTGTCCCGACGGTGCTCGACACCTCCGGCGACGCGTTGCTGGCCGGGCTGGCCGGACGGCCGGCCGTGGTCAAGCCGAACGCCCGGGAACTGTTCGAGGTCACCGGAATCCGCGACGTCGAGACGGCCGCGGCCGAACTGCGGAAGGCGGGCGCGGGCGCGGTGGTCGTGTCGCTCGGCCGGGACGGCCTGCTCGCCGTCACCGCGGCCGGCACCTGGCACGCGGCGCCGCCCGCGGAGCTGAGCGGGAACGCCACCGGGGCCGGTGACGCGGCCGTCGCCGGGATCGCGCTCGGGATCTGCCGCCACGAGCCGTGGCCGCAGCTGCTGCGCCGGGCCGTCGCGCTGTCCGGCGCGGCCGTGCTCGGGCCGCTGGCCGGCGACGTCGACCTCCCGCACTACCACCGAGAACACCCCCGGGTCGCCGTGCGCGCCCGGGCGAGCTGAGGAGGGCCACATGCCATTGGTGTCCACCGGGGACATCGTCGGCGGCGCGGTGGCGCGGCGCCGGGGCTGCGGGGCGTTCAACGCCATCCAGCTGGAGCACCTGACCGCGATCGTGGACGGGGCCGAGGCCGCCGACGCGCCGGTGATCGTGCAGCTGAGCCAGAACGCGGTGCGCTACCACGGCGCGCTCGCCCCGATCGGCGGCGCCGCGCTCGCCGAGGCGCGGGCAGCGGGCGTGCCGGTGGCCGTGCACCTGGACCACGCCGAATCGCGCGAGCTGGTGCGCGAGGCCGTGGACCTCGGCTTCGGCTCGGTGATGTTCGACGGGTCCACATTGGACTACGAGGCCAACGTCCGGGCGACGCGCGAGGTGGCGAAGTACTGCCACGACCACGGCGTCTGGGTCGAGGCCGAGCTGGGGGAGGTCGGCGGGAAGGACGGCGTGCACGCGCCCGGCGCCCGCACCGACCCGGGCGAGGCCGCGGAGTTCGTCGCGAACACCGGCGTGGACGCGCTGGCCGTGGCGGTCGGCAGCTCCCACGCGATGCTGACGCGCGACGCCGCGCTCGACTTCGAGCTGATCGCCGCGCTGCACGCGGCCGTGCCGGTGCCGTTGGTGCTGCACGGTTCTTCGGGCGTGCCCGACGCGGGCCTGGCCGGCGCGGTGGCCGCGGGGATGACGAAGATCAATATCGCCACCCAGCTCAACAAGGTGTTCACCGCGGCCGCGGCGGACGACTGGCGCGAGCACCCCGACCGCGTGGACCCCCGCCGGTACCTCGGCGCGGGGCGGGCCGCGGTGGCGGTCGAGGTGCGGCGGTTGCTCGGTGTGCTCATGCTGGGACACGCGGAAGCCGCCAGGTGACGATTGTGCAGATTTACCGACTGAACTTGTTGACAGATGCGTGAAGTCGCAGAAAACTGCGCGCTAATGCGCAGAAACCGGCGTTATTTCCTAGATCAGGTGGTGGCTGTGGTGGCGATGCGAGGAGCACGAGGCAAGCGTTCCGAGGGGCCCGGGTTGCGGTCCGCCGGGACCTCACGGACGAAGCTGGCGGTGGCCCTCACCGCCGGGGCCGCGCTGCTGCTCGCCGGCTGCGGCGGCGGGGCCGCCGACGCGGGCGGCACGGGCGAGAACGCGCTGCCCGGCGTCGACCAGTACCTCAACGCGCCGTGCCCGGAGCCCGGCGTCAAGCCCGCCACGGGCAAGACGGTCACCTACTGGTCGATGTGGACCGCCGACGAGCCGCAGGGCAAGGTGCTGCAGAAGGCGTTCAAGTGTTTCCAGGACAAGACGGGCGTGCACGTCGACGTCCAGTGGCTGGGCCGCAAGGCCTACACGCAGAACCTGGTGCCCGCGCTGAACACCGACACCGTGCCGGACCTGTTCGACCAGGACGTGAGCAAGGTCGGCGCGGCGATCATGACCCCGGGCGGCACGCAGAGCCTCGACGACGTCTACGGGATGAAGGTCGGTGAGGGCGACAAGACGGTGAAGGACGTGCTTTCGCCCAGCTCGTACGACTTCCCGCAGAACAAGGACCACGAGGGCCACAACTTCATGGTCCCGTACACCGTCCAGTCGAGCGCCTGGTGGTTCAACAAGGACACCGCCGGCGCCGTGGCCCAGCCGAAGACGATGGACGAGCTGACCGCCCTGTTCGACAAGGCGAAGGCCGACGGCAAGGCGGCGATCAGCCTGGACGGGGACATCCCGTTCTACAACATGTACTTCTTCACCCAGCTCGCCGAGCGCTACGTCGGCTCCGGCGGGCTGTACAAGGCGGCCACCGACCCGACCGGCGCGGCCTGGACGTCCGACCCCGGTTTCCTCAAGGCGGCCACCGAGACCGCGAAGCTCCCGAAGTACTTCATCGACGGCTGGGACGCGGCGAAGTTCCCGCAGGTGCAGCAGCGCTGGGCGGACGGCGACTCGCGGTTCCTCTACGTCGGCACCTGGGCGCCGAGCGAGACCCGCGAGTACCTGGACAAGGAGGGCGCCGGCACGAAGATCGCGTACGGCTCCTTCCAGTTCCCGATGCCGCCGGGCGCCACGCACGACACCGTCGAGCAGATGTCGATCGGCTTCGCGGTGCCGAAGAAGGCCAAGAACGCCGAGGCCGCCAAGGCGTTCATCGCCTACTTCCTGAACAAGGACATCCTGTCCGGCATCCCGGCGGTGGCGGACAACCTGGTGCCCCGCGCCGACCTCGCCGTGCCGGACGACCTCAAGCAGGTCAAGTCCGCGATGGACGACCCGAAGAAGGAGCACGTGCTGCAGTACGACGGGATCGACGGCATCGCCGGCGGCAAGTGGCAGACCGACGTGTTCGACCCGGCGGACCTGGCGCTGCTCAAGGGCCAGCTGAACCCGCAGCAGTTCGTCGCGCAGCTTTCGGCCAAGAGCGCCGCGTTCTGGAAGACCCAGGGCTGATGACGGCCGCGACTCGGGTGGTGCGGGCCCCGGCCGCCCGCGCCACCCGCGGGGCGCACCTCGGCCGCAAGCGCCGGCTGTTCTGGCCGTTCGCGGTCCCGGCTCTGGTGCTGTACCTGGCTTTCCTGGTGCTGCCGACGATCGCCACGGTGGTGCTGAGCTTCACCCACTGGGCCGGGGCCGGCGACACCCCCGAGCCCGACGGCGTGACCAACTACGTGCAGATGTGGCAGAGCGACTCGTTCCAGTACGCCTTCCGCAACACGCTGGTGTACGTGTTCCTCGGCGGCATCGGCACGTTCGCCATCGCGTTCCTGTTCACCATGGTGCTGCGGGACATGCGCGGCGGCAAGGTGATCCGGGCGATCCTGTTCTTCCCGAACATCGTCGCGCCGGTGGCGCTGGGCATGTTCCTCGGCTTCGTGTTCAAGTACCAGCCGGGCAAGCAGGGCCTGGCGAACTACGTGCTCGAGCACGTCGGCGCGGACGCGGCGAAGTTCCTCGCCCCGGCGAACGTGACCGGGGTGGTGACCGCTTCGCTGATCTGGGCCAGCTCGGGCTTCTACATCACCATCCTGATGGCCGCGGTCGACCGGATCCCGCCGTACCTGTACGAGGACTCGGACCTGGCCGGGGCCTCGCCCTGGCAGAAGTTCCGCAACATCACGCTGCCGATGACCTGGGACGTGGTCGGGGTCGCCGGGGTGCTGTGGACGATCAACGCGCTGAAGATCTTCGAGCTGGTCTTCGTGCTGGCCGGGCCGGGCACCTACGCGCCGCCGAACCAGGCGTGGACGCTCGGCATCTACGTGTTCGACCGGACCTTCGGCTCCAACGGCACCCCGGACTTCGGCGCCGCCTGTGCCTGCGCGGTCGCGATGATCGCGCTGGTGTCGGTGCTCGTGGTCCTGCTGCGCCGGTTGATGCGCCGTGACGCCATCCAGTTCTGAGGGGGAGACCATGTCCGTCACGGACGCGCCCGCGCCCGCCGCCCGGGCGGCGAAGCCGGCGCGCAAGCCGCCGCGCCGGCCCAAACCCGCGCCCGGCTCCCGGCGCCTGAGCCCGCTGCGGCTGCTCGGCTCGGCGATCGTCTGGCTGTTCACCGCCGGCAACGTGCTGGTGCTGTACTGGCTGCTGTCGGCCTCGTTCAAGACGCCGGTGGAGATCTTCACCAAGCCGTTCGCCCTGCCGTACCAGTGGTTCCACCTCGGCAAGCCGTTCCGGAACTTCGTCTACGCCTGGAACAACGCCGGGTTCGGCAACGCCGTGGTGACCACCGTGGTGCTGGTCGGGCTGGCCACCGTGGTCACGGTCGCGGTGTCCGCGCCGGCGGCGTACGCGCTGACCCGGCTCGGCGTCCGCGGCTCCGGCCCGCTGACCAACGTGGTCGCGATCGGCATGGGCGTGCCGTTCCAGACCGTGATCATCCCGCTGTTCGTGGTGATGAGCAAAATCCACCTGGACAACGAGTACGGCCTCTTCCTGGTCTACGTGGCGCTGTCCATCCCGTTCACCGTGTTCCTGCTGACCGGGTTCTTCCGCTCGCTGCCGGACGAGCTGGAGGAGGCCGCGGCGATCGACGGCGCGTCCCCGCTGCGCACGTTCTTCTCGGTGATGCTGCCGCTGGCGCGCGGCGGGCTGATCACCGCGCTGACGCTGAACGCGATCGGGCTGTGGAACGAGACGCTGCTCGCGATCGTGTTCCTCAAGGACCAGGCGCACTTCACGCTTTCCCGCGCGCTGTTCACCTTCTACGGCGCGGCCAGCTACCAGTCGGAGTACGGCGGCCTGATCGCCGGCGTCGCCATCGTGGTGCTGCCCATGCTCGTGCTCTACCTCGTGCTCGCCCGCCGGATCATCACCGGACTCACCCTCGGCGCCGGAAAGTAGGACCCCATGGCCACCGTGAGCTTCACCGACACCACGCGCTATTACGCGGGGGTCGAGCGGCCCGCCGTCGACGGCCTCGACCTGGAGATCGCCGACGGCGAGTTCCTCGTGCTGGTCGGGCCGTCGGGCTGCGGCAAGTCGACCACCCTGCGGATGCTGGCCGGGCTCGAAGGCGTCGACGACGGCTCGATCCACATCGGCGAGCGCGACGTCACCGACCTGCCGCCGAAGGATCGGGACATCGCGATGGTGTTCCAGAACTACGCGCTCTACCCGCACATGAGCGTGGGCGACAACATCGGCTTCCACCTGAAGATCGCCAAGATGGCGAAGGCCGAGCGGGACCGCCGCGTGCGTGAGGCGGCCGAGTTGCTCGACCTCACCGAGTACCTGGACCGCAAGCCGGCGAAGCTGTCCGGCGGGCAGCGCCAGCGGGTGGCGATGGGCCGCGCCATCGTCCGCGAGCCGAGTGTGTTCCTGATGGACGAGCCACTGTCCAATCTGGACGCGAAGCTGCGGGTGCAGACGCGCACGCAGATCGCCTCGCTGCAGGGGCGCCTCGGCATCACCACGCTGTACGTCACCCACGACCAGGTCGAGGCGATGACCATGGGTGACCGGGTGGCGGTGCTCAAGGACGGCTTGCTGCAGCAGTGCGACACGCCGGTCGGGCTGTTTTCGCGGCCGGTCAACGTGTTCGTCGCCGGGTTCATCGGCTCGCCCGCGATGAACCTGCTCACCACCACGGTGGACGGCGAGGGCGCGCTGGTCGGCGGCACCCGGCTGCCGCTGACCCCGGCGCAGCGCTCGGCGCTGACCGGGCCCGGGATCGTCGTCGGCATCCGGCCGGAGGGCTGGGAGACCGGTGCGGACGGGCTGGCCGCCGTGGTCGAGGTGGTCGAGGAGCTGGGCAGCGACCAGTACCTGTACTGCCGCAGCGAGACCGCCGGCGTGCTGACCGTCCGCACGCCCGGGATGGCGCCGTGGCAACGCGGGGAGAAGATCGGCCTGACGCCGAAGCCGGGTGCGGTGCACCTGTTCGACGAGGCCACCGGCGACCGGCTGCCCGACGCATGACCAGCCTGAGCGTGACCACGCTGGTCCTGCCCGCGGCGGCGCTGGGCCCGGAGAACCCGTTGCCGCCGCTGGTGAAACCCGCGCCGGTGCAGCAGGTGGCGAACCTCGCCGAGCTGCCGCCGGACCTGGCCGAGGGGCTCGGTTACGGACAGCTCGACACGGTGCTGCCGTACCGGCTCCAGGACGGCTACACCCGCTCGCGCACGGAGACCGAGCTGCCCGCGCTGGTGCTGGAGAACGACCGGCTGCGCGCGACCGTGCTGCCTTCGCTCGGCGGACGGCTGTATTCCTTGTGGCACAAGAGTTCCGGTCGTGATCTGCTCTACCGGAACCCGGTGTTCCAGCCCGCGAACCTGGCGCTGCGCGACGCGTGGTTCGCCGGGGGAGTCGAGTGGAACCCGGGCAGCACCGGGCACACCGCGCAGACCTGCGCGCCGATGTTCGCCGCCCGGGTCGAGGGCCCGGACGGCACGCCGGTGCTGCGGCTGTGGGAGTGGGAGCGCACCCGGGACCTGCCCTACCAGCTGGACTTCTCGCTGCCCGAGGGCTCGGACTTCCTGCTGGTCGGCGTGCGCGTGCGCAATCCGCACGCGCACGCGGTGCCGGTGTACTGGTGGTCGAACATCGCCGTGACGCGAGAGCCGGAAACGCGGGTGCTCGCCCCCGCGACCGAGGCCTGGCATTACGGCTACGGCGGGCGGCTCGACCGCGTCGCGGTGCCTGGCGAGCTGACCTACCCGGCCCGCGCGGAGGCAGCGGCGGACTACTTCTTCGAGCTGACGGACGAAACCCCGCGCTGGATCGCCGCGGTCGACGGGCGCGGGGACGGGCTCCTCCAGGCCTCGACCCGGCGGCTGCGCGGACGGAAGCTGTTCGTCTGGGGCGAATCCGCGGGCGGGCGGCGCTGGCAGGACTGGCTGGCGCCGGGCACGCCGGGATACCTGGAGATCCAGGCCGGGCTCGCGCGGACGCAGCTGGAGCACCTGCGCCTCGATGCCGGGGAGTCGTGGGACTGGCTGGAGGCGTACGGCCCGGTGTCGGCCGACCCCGCCGTGGTGCACGGGTCTGATTGGGCCGCGGCCACCGGCTCGGTCCAGGCCTCCACGCCGATGCTCGACGAGCAGTACCAAGAGTGGCTGAAGGTGGCCGATCTGCCACCGGAGTCCTTGCTGCACCAGGGTTCCGGGTGGGGCGCGCTCGAGGTGCACCGCACGATGGCGGTCCTGCCGGGCACGCCGTTCCCGGCGGCCGCGATGGGCCCGGAACAGGAACCGTGGCGCGCCTTGCTGGACGGCCTGCCGCCGTCCGGCTCGCCTTCGGAAGTACCCCCGCCGACGCTCGTCGGCGCGGCCTGGGCGGATCTGCTGGAGCACACACCGGAGAACTGGCTGACCTGGTACCACCGCGGCGTGGCCCGCTGGGCGGCTGGCGACCACGACGGCGCCCGGTCGGCCTGGCAATCCTCATTGGCGGCGGCGGAAAACCCGTGGGCCCTGCGGAATCTGGCCGTGGCGTCGGCGGACCGGCCTGAAGCTGCGGAGTTGTCCGAACGCGCGTTGCGGCTGGCACCGGGCCTGCTGCCGCTGGCCGTCGAGGCGATCACCGCCCAGTTGGACGCGGACCTGCCGGAGCGCGCCGCGGCGTTGCTGGAAGCGTGGCAGGGCGAGCTTTCCGGACGCTTGCTCCTCCTCACCGCGCGCACCCGCCTGGCCTTGGGTGACACGGCGGGCGCTCGGGCGATCTTCGAGGCGGGCTTCGAGGTGCCCAACATCCGTGAAGGCGAGACGTCCCTTTCGGACACCTGGGCCGCCCTCGCCGCCACCCCGCTACCCGCCGCGTACGACTTCCGTATGACACCCTCATGAGCCGCGGTGCAGCGGATGACGCTTTCCCCTCACTGAGCGAGGTGAAGGCGTCATCCGCTGCACTGGGCGGAGCGTCGCTCGGGCATGTCGCGTGCGCGAGGTGTGGCTGGATGCAGCATAATGCTCGAATCAGGGGTGTTGAGCGCATCCACTTGAGCGAAGTGGGCGTGGCACCGGTCCCGCGAGCAGCTAGGGAGTACCGCCGATGGCCCGGCACGAACGGTTGAGCACCCTGCTGGACATGCTCGGCCAGCGGGAGAAGATCGACGTCGAGGACGTGGCCGAGGAGCTGGACGTCTCGGCCGCCACGATCCGGCGCGATCTGGACCACCTGGCCGAGCAGCAGCTGCTCACCCGCACCCGCGGCGGCGCGGTGGCGAACGACCTCGCGTACGACCTGCCGTTGCGCTACAAGACCGCCCGGCACGTGCCGGAGAAACAGCGGATCAGCGCGGCCGCGGCGGCGCTCGCCGAACGTGGGATGGCGGTGGGCCTCAACGGCGGCACCACCACCGCGGGCGTCGCACGCGCGTTGGCGATCCGCTCGGACCTGTCCGGGCGCGGTGACGCTTCGGGTCTGACCGTGGTGACGAACGCGTTGAACATCGCGCACGAGCTGGCGGTGCGGCCGAACGTCAAGATCGTGGTGACCGGCGGGGTCGCGCGCCCGCAGTCGTTCGAGCTGAGCGGGCCACTCGCCACGCGGGTGCTCAGCGAGCTGACCATCGACCTGCTGTTCCTCGGCGTCGACGCGTTCGACCCGGAGGCGGGCGCTTTCGCCCACCACGAAGGCGAAGCGAGCATCAACCGGCTGATGGTCGAGCGCGCCGAGCGGGTGGTGGCGGTGGCCGACGGCTCGAAGCTCGGCCGCCGCGCGTTCGCCCGGATCTGCCAGGTCGGCGAGGTCGACCTGCTGGTCACCGACGTCGACGCGGATCCGGCCGCGCTCAAGGCTTTTGAGGCCGCCGGCGTCGAGGTCCGCGCGGTCTGACGCCGGCCGGAACCCAGCTCGCCTGAAGTCCGTCAAGGCCTCCTTACCCGCGTGCCACGCGGGTAAGGAGGCCTTGACGGTTTTTGCCGTGTGCGCGGCGATGCGACGGAAGTAGGGATTAACCGGTACGGACGCTGACAAGCGCGGTGCCGTCGGCTATACAGAGCACATCATGCGCGTTCATGCGTGAAAGGTGCCGATAATGAGCAGAGTTGCGCAGAAGCTAGGTGTGCTGGTTGCAGTCGCCGTGCTGGGGCTGGCGCCGGCGGCCGCGTCCGCCGACCCGTCCCCGCCGTCCGGGCAACTGGGCGCCCTCACCGGGATCTCCGCGGACGGGCCGGTGGTCACGCTGAATTCGGGGGCCGCCGCCGTGCGCGTGAGCTTCCCGGACGCGGCGGCGGTCCGCGTCTGGCTGGCCCCGGACGGCACCTTCGCCGATCCGGCGGGCAGCAAGATCGTCCTGCCGCGCGGGCCCGGCGTCACGCCGCGCGAGGTCGACAAAGGGGCCTACTGGGCCATTTCCACGCCGAAGGCGACCTTGCGCGCCTACAAGAGCCCGCTGCGTTTCGCCCTCTACGACGGCACGGACACCCAGCGCCGCTGGGAAGAGGCGGCGCCGCTTTCGTGGACCGGGACCACGACCACGCAGACGCTCGTGCGCGGCGCGACCGAGCAGTTCGTCGGCGGCGGGGAGCAGAACGGCCGGTTCAGCCACCGCGACCAGACCATCAAGATCTTCGCCGACGACAACTGGAACGACGGCGGCGCCCCGAACTCCCAGCCGTTCTACGCCTCCACCGCGGGTTACGGCGTGCTGCGCAACACCTTCTCGCCGGGCTCGTACTCGTTCACCGACCCGGTGGAGACCACGCAGGAGGAGCGCCGCTTCGACGCCACGTACGTGGTGGGGGATAGCCTCAAGGACGTCATCTCCGGCTACACCGACCTCGTCGGGAAGCCTTTCGTGCCACCGATTTACGGCCTCGAGACCGGTGACTCCGACTGCTACCTGCACAACGCCAACCGCGGCGAGCGGCACACGCTCGACGCGCTGAAGGTCGCCGACGGCTATGCCCAGCACGGCATGCCGAACGGCTGGATGCTCGTCAACGACGGCTACGGCTGCGGGTACGAGAACCTGCCGCAGACCGGTGAAGGCCTGCGCAAGGACAACATGCAGCTGGGCCTGTGGACCGAGAACGGCCTGCCGAACCAGGGCGACGAGGTCAAGGCGGGCGTGCGGGTGCGCAAGCTCGACGTCGCCTGGGTCGGCCCCGGTTACCAGTTCGCGCTGGACGCGTGCGACACCGCGCACCAGGGCATCGAGGCCAACAGCGACGCGCGCGGCTTCGTCTGGCAGCCGGTCAGCTGGGCCGGGGCACAGCGCTGCGGTGTGCTGTGGAGCGGCGACCAGTCCGGGTCCTACGACTACATCAAGTGGCAGATCCCGACGTACGCGGGCGCGACGACGTCCGGCATCGCCTACAGCACCGGCGACATCGACGGCATCTTCGGCGGCAGCCCGCAGACCTACGTCCGCGACCTGCAGTGGAAGACCTTCCTGCCGGTCGCGATGACCATGGACGGCTGGGCCTCGTCGGACAAGCAGCCTTGGCGGCAGGGCGAGCCGTACACCTCGATCAACCGCCAGTACCTGCTGCTCAAGGAGCGGCTGCTGCCCTACACCTACAGCTATTCGGTGCAGGCCAGCAAGACCGGCGTCGGCCAGGTGCGCCCGCTCGCGCTGGAGTATCCGAACGACCCGAACGTGTGGACGGACAAGGCGAAGTACGAGTTCCTGTCCGGCACCGACTTCCTGGTCGCGCCGGTGTACGAGAACTCGAACGTGCGCAACGGGATCTACCTGCCGAAGGGCACCTGGGTTGACTACTGGAGTGGGAAGACTTACACCGGTCCGACCACTGTGGACAATTACGACGCGCCACTGAACAAACTGCCGTTGTTCGTCCGGGGCGGTGCCGTCGTGCCGATGTGGCCCGAGGGCACGACTTCGTGGCAGACACGGGACAAGTCCGAACTGGATCTTGACGTCTACCCGCAGAGCCAGGGCGGGTTCACCCTGACCGAGGACGACGGGGTCACGCGGGCGAACCAGCAGGGGGCGCAGGCCACCCAGCGGTTCACCGTGGACGCGCCGAAGTCGGGCCCGGGCACGGTGACCGTCGGGATCGGGGCGAGCACCGGCTCGTACGACGGGAAGCCGGCCTCGCGCAAGTACCAGCTGACCGTCCACACGGGATCAAAGCCGGCCCTCGTCCAGGCCGGGAACGGGTTGCTGCGCCAGTACGGCAGCCGCGCCGAGCTGGACAAGGCGACCACCGGCTGGTTCTACGACGGTTCGGTGGTGCGGGTGAAGACCGCGCCGATCGCGGCCGGTGACCGGCAAGACGTGCGGCTGTTCGGGACGAGCGCGGTCGGCGGGGTCTTCCCCGCGGACCAGAACGGGGTGGTCGCGCTGACCGCGCCCGGGTTCGTCGCCCCGGGCACGCCCGCGCCGGCGTCGGTGAGCTTCACCAACGGCACCCCGCTGCCGGTCAGTGACGTCTCGCTTTCGGTGCAGGCTCCGGCCGGGCTGCGGGCCGACGTCGGACGGGTGCCCGGCGGGCTGGTGTGGCCAGGTCAGACGGTCACGGTGCCGGTGACGCTGACGCCGTCGGCCGGGCTGAAACCGGACGACTACCAGCTCACCGCGTCGGCGGGCTACCGCGCACGGCTGATTCCGCATCAGGCAACGGATTCCGCGACGGTGACGGTGCCGCACGCCTCAGTGGTTGAGGCTTCAGGGAACGTCGGCGTCACCGACGCCGCGCATCTGGCCGCCGGCGACCTGGACGGCGGCGGGGGCAGCTTCCGCGCCGAGGGGCTGGCGCAGGCCGGCCTGAGCCCCGGGGCGAAGTTCACCGCGGCCGGCGTGGCGCTCACCTGGCCGGACGCGGGCACCGGCAAGCCGGACAACGTGGTCGCGGCCGGCCAGACGATCGCCGCCACGGGCAGCGGGAGCAAGCTGGTGCTGGCCGGGACCGGCACGGGCACCGCGAAGGGCACGGTGGTCGTCCACTACGCCGACGGCAGCACCGGGCAGGCCGACGTGTCCTTCCCGAACTGGTGCTGCGCCGACGCCGGCAGCGCGACCATCGTGGCGAGCGTGCTGGGTAAGAACACCCCGACCGGCCCGGCCTACCCGACGGTGCCGTACCGCGTCTTCGCCGCGACGGTCCCGCTGACGCCCGGCAAGGAGGTCACCGCGTTCACCCTGCCGACGAACTCCGCGATGCACGTGTTCGCGGCGGCTGTCGGCTGATTCACCGTCCCTGAGAAGCAGCGGTGCCCTCCACACGTGTGGAGGGCACCGCTGCTTCCTTGTCAGGACAGCGGGACGTAGAGTCGTCGCTATCAGGAGTGTCCCGCTGTGTCGAGACGATGTTCAGGTGAACTCTCCGAACCACGGGCCCATTCAGGTACTGCTCGAGTAGTCCGGATCACTCGTCAGAGCTAGCGTTGCAGCATTTGTCCGGCTATCGTGTTCGACGGTCCACTTGTCCGCCCGCCAAAGGGGGGCACCGTTGGGCCGAACGCACGAATGAACGGTGAATACTGCGCCATGGTCGGAGTGAGTGTGTCGATGGCTGATTTGTCGATGTTCACCCACGTCAGCGGACAACTCGACCGGCTTTGCCGGATAGTCGGTTTCGATGATGCCCGGGGCCGTCACTTGGATCTTCTCCGGGGCTTACTGGGCTCGCACGGGGATAAGAGCATTTCCGCGGGATCGCCTTTCCCGTGCAATGTGGCGGATGACACATCTCCCATTGAGTTCTCGGTGGCATTCGACGCCACGGGTGAATGCGTGGTGCGGGTTCTCGGGGAGACGGTCGGGGCGGGGTCCCCGAGGGAGTTCCTCGACCGGGTGGCCGGCGAGTACGGCCTGGCCACGGACCGGCTCGACGCCGTCGCCGGGCTGTTCCTGCCGCACGAGGAGCGGCAGGGCCCGTTCACGATGTGGTACTCGCTGATCTTCCGGCCGGGCCGCGAACCGAAGATCAAGGTGTACCTCAACCCGCAGATCAGTGGCCCGACGATGGCCGATTCCCTGGTCAGCGAGGGGCTGCGCCGGTTGAACATCGCGGGAGCGTTCGACCCGATGATCGAGCACGCGCTGCGCCGCGGGGAGCGGGACAACTTCTCGTTCTTCGCGCTCGACCTCGACGACGACCCGCTCTCGCGGGTGAAGGTGTACGTGTCGCACGAGGCCGCGGACTCGGCCGACGCCGAACGCGCGGCGGAGCTGGTGCCCGGCACCGACCCGCTGCTGATCAGCGAATTCCTCGCCGTGCTGGGCGGCCGGAAAGGCCCGTTCGACGGCCGGCCGCTGGTCTCCAGTTATTCGTTCGTGGAAGGCTCCGGGGAACGCCCGGCCAATTACAGCGTCTATCTTCCCATTCGCAGCTACGTGCCCGATGACGAAGTGGCTCGCGCCCGCGTTCAAGCCGTTCTCGCGCAGTACGGGTTCGACCGGACAAGAATGGACAAAGCCCTGGCAGCGGTGTCGCGGCGGCCGCTGCGCGAGGGTGTCGGGCTGATCTCGCACGTCGCGCTGAGAATGGGTGAATTCGGCTCCGGAATCACCGTGTACCTGTCCTCCGAAGCTTATCGGGTCATGCCGCCCCAGAAACGACCGGTGCTCGGCCTCGTTTCGTGACTTCAGTAATTTTTTGCCGGCACCTTTGCCGGAATCTTTGACAGTGGAGGAAACAGATGCGGAGCTTCCCACCGTACCGGGCCCAGGTCGTCGCCGAGATCCCGGTGACCACCCGCGCCGAACGCGAGCGGGCGCTCGCGGCCGCGGGATACAACGCGTTCAACCTGCCGGCCAACATGGTGACGATCGACCTGCTCACGGACTCGGGCACCGGTGCGGTCTCCACGGCGCAGGAGGCGGCCGCCGCCGCGGCGGACCGCTCCTACGCGGGCTCCGACTCGTTCTTCCGGTTCCGCGACGCGGTGAGCGAGCTCACCCACTACCCGTACATCCTGCCGGTGCACCAGGGCCGCGCGGCTGAGCGGGTGCTGTTCACCAATGTGCTGCGGGCCGGGCAGATCTCGGTGAGCAACACCCACTTCGACACCACCCGCGCCAACGTCGAACTGCTCGGCGCCGAGGCCCGCGACCTGCCGTGCGCGGAGTTCGGCGACCTCGACAGCCTGGAGCCGTTCAAGGGCAACATCGACCTCGACCGGCTGGAGCAGCTGCTCACCGGGCCGGAGGCCGGCCGGGTGGGCATGGTCCTGGTCACGATCACCAACAACGGCGGCGGGGGCCAGCCGGTGTCGATGGCCAACCTGGCCGCCGCGAGCCGGCTGGCGCGGGCCCACGGGGTGCCGATCTTCCTCGACGCCGCGCGGTTCGCGGAGAACGCCTGGCTCGTGGTGCAGCGCGAGGAGGGCTACGCGGGCAAGACCCCCCGCGAGGTGGCCGAGGAGGCGTTCGGTCTCGTCGACGGTTCCGTGGCGAGCCTGAAGAAGGACGGCATCTCGCCGATGGGCGCGTTCATCGGCCTGACCGACCCGGAGCTCGCCCAGCGGTGCGAGACGAACCTGATCGCCACCGAGGGCTTCCGGACCTACGGCGGCCTCGGCGCCCACGACCTCGACCGCGTGGCGAGGGGCCTGCACGAGGTGCTGGACCCGCACTACCTCGAGGCGCGCGCCGACGAGGCCGCCAGGCTGGCGCAGGCCGCGAACGACGCCGGCGTCGACATCGTGCAGCCGCCGGGGATCCACGCTCTCTACCTCAACGCCGGGCGCCTGCTGCCGCACCTGCCGGCGAGCCGCTTCCCGGGCCACTCGCTCGCCTGCGAGCTGTACCTCGAGGGCGGGATCCGTTGTGTGGAGCTGGGTTCGCTCTACCTCGGCACGCTCGACGAGAACAACGAGCTGGTGACCCCCGCGCCGTTCGAACTCGTCCGCATCGCCCTGCCGCGCCGGGTGTACACCCAGGGCCACTACGACTACGTGGCCGAGGTGCTGGGCGACATCGCGAAGAACCCGGACCGGGTGCCGGGCTACCGCATCGTCGACGCGCCGAAGATGCTGCGCCACTTCAACCTGAAGATGGCCCCGGTGTCCTGACCCCGTCCGTCCACACCGGACAGTCACCGGCCGGTCACCGGGCCGCGCCGCAGGACCTCACGCGGGTGCCGGCGCCATGCTCATCGCGTGCTTGACCAGCCTGATCAGGGCCAGTTTGCTCGACTCGCGGTCGCGGGCGTCGCACATGACGATCGGCACGCGGTCCGGGACGACCAGTGCTTCGCGGATCTCCGCGGCGTTGTACCGCGGCGCGTCGTCGAAGCAGTTCACCGCGACGATGAACGGGATCTTGCGGCGCTCGAAGAAGTCGACCGCGGCGAAGCTGGTCTCGAGGCGGCGGGTGTCGACGAGCACGACGGTCCCGATCGCGCCGCGGGCCAGGTCGTTCCACATGAACCAGAAGCGCGCCTGCCCCGGGGTGCCGAACAGGTACAGCACGTGCCGCGGCGAGAGCGTGATCCGGCCGAAGTCGAGCGCGACCGTGGTGGTCTTCTTCCGCTCCACGCCGGACAGGTCGTCCACGTCGGTGCTGGCCTCGGTCAGCACCTCCTCGGTGGTCAGCGGCGGGATCTCGCTGACCGAGCCGACCAGCGTGGTCTTCCCGGCGCCGAACCCGCCGGCGACGATGATCTTGACCGGGGCCGGGACCAGGTCCACCGCGGATCCGTCAGTACTTGAGAAGGCCATCGAGAACCGCCTGGAGAGTTTCGAGGTCCGGCGCGCTCGCCGGAGAAGGGTTGGGGGAGCGGGTGATCACGAGGCCGCGCTCGATCAGGTCGCCGCACAGCACCCGCACCACCCCGAGCGGAACCTTGACGTAGACCGCGATCTCGGCCACGGACACCGGGCGGCGGCACAGCTGCACGATCGCCAGGTGCTCCGGGCCCAGCCCGGTGGGCTCCTGCTCGGTCCGCAGGGTCATCACCTGCGTGGCCAGGTCGAGCCGCGCGGCCTCGCCGGGCGTGCGGCCGCTGGTGATCGTGTAGGGCCGCACGAGCGGCCCCGCGGCTTCGTCGTACCAGCTGTCGTCCCCGCTCATGTGGCCTCCCGTAACAGGCGTGCGGCGTCGCGCGGCGCGGACGCGAGGTAGTCACCGACGCGGTTGACCAGCCGGTTCATCTCGTAGGCGATCATCTCGACGTCCACGCTGTCCGCGGCCAGCACGGCGAGGCAGGCGCCCTGGCCCGCGGCCGAGACGAACAGGTAGCCGCGTTCCATCTCGATCATGTTCTGCAGCACCTGCCCGCGGTGGAACTGCCTGCTGACCCCCTTCGCGAGGCTCTGCAGGCTCGACGCGATGGCCGAGAGCTGGTCCGAGTCGTCCTTGCTCATGCCGGCCGACTTGCCCAGCAGCAGGCCGTCGGCGGACAGCACGATGGCGTTCTGCGCGCCGACGACGCGGTGCACCACGTCGTCGAGCAGCCAGTTGAGATCGGGTTTCGCGTTCCCGTACTCGTTCATGCTCCTGAAACCCTGACTTTCCTGTGTGGACTGTGCGGGATGTGGTCGCGGGTCAGGCATCGTCGGCCCCGTCGCGGGCCCGGCGGGTGCCCTTGTGGAAGGCAGCGAGCGTGCGCGCGGTGCCTTCACCCGGGGCCACTTCGCGCGCGGCGTCGTCCTCCGGCTCGTCTTCCAGCTGCGTGACGAGGTTCTGCTGCGGCTCCCGGCGCGGCAGCCGCGGCCGGTCGTCCGCCCGCGGCGGCTCGGCCTGCGGCTCCGCGACCGGCACGGCGGGCACCGCCGGCACGACGGGTCCGGCGGCCGCTGCCGGGTCGGGCTCGGCCGCGGGCGCCGGGTCGAGCTGGGCCAGGGAACGGGCCGCGTACGGCCTCGGCTCCACCTCGCGGTGCATCGGGATCTGGGCCTCCCGCCTCATCGGGATCTGACCGGTGAACGAGCTGGGCGCCTGGCCCGCGGGCCGCGCGCTCTCCTGTGCCTGAACCGGGGGCGCGCCCACCGGTGCGAAGACCGCGGTGTCCTCGGGCGGGACAGACCCGTCGTCGGCCTCGCCCGGCCGCGGCTCACCGGCGAGGTGCTGGGCCGGGATGAGCACGGTGGCGCGCAGGCCGCCGTAGCGGGACGGGTCGAAGGTGACGGTGATGCCGAGCTTGGCCGCCAGCCGCGCGACCACGAACAGGCCGAGGCTGGAGTCCGCGCGCAGGGCCATGGCGTCGAATTCCGGCGCCTCGGCCATCATCCCGTTCGCCCACTGCCGGACGCCCTCCTTCATGCCGAGCCCCTGGTCCGACACGTCGACCACCACGCCGCGCGCGACCGTGCGGCTGGTGACCTCGACCGGGGAGCCGGGCGGGGAGAAGGAAGTCGCGTTGTCGACCAGCTCGGCGACCAGGTGGACGGTGTCGGCCACGGCGGCGCCGGTGATCGACACGTCGGCCACCTGCTCGACCTGGACCCGCGCGTACTGCTCGGTCTCCGAGACCGCGGCACGCAGGACTTCCAGCAGCGGCACCGGCTTGCGCCAGCGGCGGCCGGGCTGCTTGCCGCCGAGGATGATCAGGTTCTCGGTGGTGCGGCGGGCGCGGGCGGCCAGGTGGTCGAGCTGGAACAGCGACGCCAGCTGGGTCGAGTTCTCCTCGCGGCGCTCCAGCTCGTCGAGGATCTGCAGCTGCTGGTGGACCAGCACCTGGTTGCGGTGCGCGATGCCGAGGAACACGTTGTGCACGCCGCTGCGGGCCTTCGCCTCGCTCGCCGCGGCGTTGACCGCGGTCAGCTGCGAGAGGTTGAACGCCTCGGCCACCTGCCCGATCTCGTCCCGGCCGTGGTCGAGCCGGGGCAGTTCCTCGGCCACGTTGACCGGATCGCCGTTCTTGAGCCGGGAGACGATGCCCGGCAGGCGGTTGCGCGCGAGGTCGAGCGAGTCGTCGCGCAGCCGCGCCAGGCGGGTCATCAGCGCGCGGTCGACGAGCGAGCGGGACACCCGCACCGCCACGATGATCGCCGCCAGCGAAGCGAGCAGCGCGACGATGCTGCCGATGATCGCGTTGCGCAGCTGGGCGTCACCCGAGTCGATCGCGGCCGCGGAAACCTTGTCCGCCTGCGCGATCGTCAGTGCGTTGAGGCCGTTGGACACCTGGCCGGTGAGGGTGCGCCAGTCGGCCGCGGAGACCGGCACGGTTTCCAGCTGGTCCGAGTTCCACGGACCGTGCTTGACGATCGCGGTTTCGGTGTCGGTCAGCTGCTTCCAGGCCGGGCTCGCGGCCAGCGCCTGGAAGTTGTCGCGCACCTGCGGCTCGAGGAACGGCGCGATCTGGGTGAGCTGCGTGCGGTAGAAGCCGGACAGCCGCGTGAACTGCACGAATTCGTCCGCGTTGAAGGAGCCGCTGGTCAGCGCCGTGGACACCAGCGAGGTTTCCCGCGACATCAGGTCGCTCGCGCGGAACAGCGAGGTCGCGCCGATCGCGCCCTGCACGGCCGTCGCGTCGGGGACGATGCGGGCCTGGGTGTCGAACAGGTCCGCCGCCGAGTCGAGCACGCCGTTGTAGTACCGGTTGACCTGCGCGCGGTCGATGCTGCGGAAGCCGACCTGCGAGCGCAGCACCGGCAGCTGGTCGAGCTGGCCCTTCAGCGCGGTGACCTTGGCCGCGATCGCGTCGGGCGCGCTGGAGATCGTGGACGCGAAGGCGTCCTGCAGGCCCTTGAGCTTCTCGTCCGTGCTCTGGCGCTGCTGTTGCAGCTGGTCGGCCCCGGTGCCCGGGCTGTCGAGGAACTGCAGCGCGGCCTGGCGTTCCTGCTGCAGCGCGGACAGCGCGGTGACCGCGGGGATCGACACGTCGCGAACCGAGACGGCGACCAGGCGCACGTACACGCCGTTGACGAAGAAGTACGAGGACACCGCGATCCAGAGCACCAGCAGGGTCACGCTGGGGATCAGGACGGTCCTGGTCAGCCGCTTGCGGATCGACTTGTCGTACGGCCTGTCGGACTCGTCTTTGTCGTCTTTTTTCGACACGGGGTTCACAAGCTCCTGAGGGACAGACGGCGAACAACAGTTACCCGGCAGGGGAAGAAGGAGCCACGGACGGCCGAGACAAGTGCGGGAGTCACCAGCTCTTGCCTCCACTGTCAGTCTGGTCGGGTCAGTTTTTTACCATGAACCAGGGCGTCATGGGGGGCTGGGCCTGCGGGGCGGCGGCCGGTGGTGGATCACCGAGTGGATCACTAGGCCGAATGGTGGAAACGCCGAGGGCAACGGGGCGGGTAAAAAGAGGCAGGGCAAGGGGTGGCGGGTGTGACGGCGGTGACACCGATTGCTGAGTCGGCCCGGGCGCGGCGAACGGGCCATGGCCGGACGGGTATGTCCACAAAGGACTTCCGGTGAGACGGTCCGCCGCGCGTTCGGCAGCTTGCGGTCACGCGCCTGGCTCAAAGCGCCCCAATGTGGCGTTGGTTGCGTTGAACGCACCGAACGCCACATTGGGGCGCAACACAGGCCGGGTCGCCAGAATCTAGCGGGAAACCGCAGCCAGGACCGCGTCGGCCACTTCGGCCGGAGGCTGTCCGCCGTCGATGAGCGTCGCGCCGAGGCGGCGGTAGGTGGACTCCGCGCGGTTGTTGTAGTCGAGGGCCGCCGCCAGTTCCTCCGGGTGCTTGCCGAAGGAGTTCGTCGTGCGGGCCAGCAGCCGGTCTTGCAGGGTCCGGTTGTCCAGCGTCAGGCAGACCACGAGGTCGAAGAGATCCCGCACGTCCGCCTCGTTCTCGGCCAATCCACAAAGGAACGCGGTCTGCTCGCCCATCCCGGCGGCGAGCGCCTCGACCTTCGGGCGGCTGATCCGCCAGGCGAAGCGGCCGAGCCAGCCGGCCGGCACCGGGTCGGGCGGGTCGGCCACGGGCTGTCCGCTGATCCGGTCCACCCAGTGGTTGTAGCCGTCCCAGTTGGCGTCGAACGCCGGCTCGCCCCGGTCCTTCAGCAGCGCGCACACCGTCGATTTTCCGGTGCCAGAGCTACCGGTCACCCACACCACTGGCATCGGCCGAGCATCGCACAGGAACCGGGGCCGGACGGGCCGCCCTGGCCGCTACCGGCCAGGGCCCCGCCGTTCCTCAGCAGCTGATGCTGCCCTTGCGCAGCGCGTGACCGCCGTCGTTGCTGTCGTCGGACCAGTACACGGGCTTGCTGCCGCCGGTGCACTCGCCGGCCGCGGCCAGGGAGAAGCCCTCGTTGTTGTAGTTGGGCATCCCGCTCGGGCGCTGGTAGACCGCGGTGGTGGCGAACGCGCCGGACGCGTTGACCTGCATGGTCCGGTGCTGCCCGTCGCAGGTGTTGTCGCAGACCACCCACAGGCGCGAGGCCTGCGGCTCCCACTGGAGCTCCATCACGCCGGACATCCCGCTGCTGATCGACGCGACGCGGGTGAAGGCGCCCGAATCCTGAAGCACGTAGCCGTAAACCGTGCCGGTGCCTTCGACGCCGACGAAGAACACGCCGCCCGTGTGCGCGGAGTACCGGCTCGGGTCGTAGGCCGCGCCGGTCGAGGAGTCCTTGAAGCCGGCGGAAGTGAGGCTCGCGTCGGGGACCCAGGTGACGCCCTCGAGGCCGGAGTTGGCGTCGACCGCGGGCAGATCGCCGGTCAGGTCCCATTCCTTCGTCGCGGACAGGCTGGTGCCCGAGCCGCTGACGTCGTAGCGCAGCACGGAAAGGCGGCTGGTACCGGAGTTGTCGCCGTCGCGCTCGTTCGAGGTGTAGACCCCGCCCGAAGAACCGGCGCCGGTCAGCGTGACGCCCTCGTCGTCGGGCGTGCCGGAGCCGTCCGGGTAGTGGACCTTCTTGCCGGTGCCCCAGCCGCCGGCGGTGTCGGGCTTCCAGCCGCCGGAGCCGTCGGGGACCAGCCGCCAGATCTTCCCGGAGTTCTGCGCTGCCCACATCACCCCGCCCTCCTGGTAGAGGCCGCTGAGGTCCTCACCGAACACGTTCGAGCCGTCGGCGGTCGCGACGGAGCTGCCGCCGGGCCACTTCGCCGGGGACGGGTCCGTCTTGCCGCCGCAGTTGTTGGCCGCGCCCAAGGTCAGCGAGGTCTGGGTGAAGCTGCCGGTGCCGTCGGGGCAGCGCGACCACGACGGGGCGGAGTGCGTGGTCCAGCTGTAGCTGTCGACCAGGGTGCTGCCGTCCGCGAGGTAGAGGCGCGCCTGGTCCGCGGAGCCGAGGCCGAACGCGCCGTGCACGTCGAAGGCCTTGAACCCGCCGGGCGCCAGCTTCGTCCCGGCGGCGATCTGGTACTTCGAGCTGTCCTTGTCGTCCTTGAGGATCCAGCCCGACACGTCGACGGCGGCGCTGCTCTTGTTGTACAGCTCGACGGAGTCGTTGACGTCTCCGGTGGTCACCACCTCGTTGATGCGGACGTCGTCGGCCGGGGCGGCGAGGGCTGACGGGGCGGCCACGGCGCCGAAGACCAGCGCGGGTCCGGTGACGACAACGAGGCAGCGGCGGAGGCGGCTTGGCCACCGGCGGGTTTCGGGCACGGGGTTCCGTCCTGGGGTCGGTCGGGCAGGGATCGGGTCAGCCACCCGACATTCCCGGCCCGGACCGAACGGCCGCCTTCCCCGGCGTGAGCGCGGCGTGAACGGTGAACGAACTGGAGCGCGCAGTGGTGAAACGCACCCTAACAGGGTTGTCCACGTCCGATCGGACCTTGATTTCCCGCGGCCGGCGTGCTCGGTGTTTCGCGATGCGGCAACGGTTTCAGCGGCGCAGCGCGGTCTCCTGCGCCATCCGTGACAGCTTCTCGGGGTTGCGCACCGCGTACAGCCCGGTGATCAGCCCGTCGTCGATGCGCGCGGCCAGCACGGTGTCGAGCTCGCCGCCGCGCCGCAGGACCAACGCCGGGTGCCCGTTGACCTGGGCCAATTCCAGCGAGGCCTCGGACTGGACGCGGGTCAGCACCCGCGCCACCCGGTCGGCGCCCACCAGCGGCTTCAGCACCGCCTGCACGATCCCGCCGCCGTCGCCGAGCAGGACGACGTCCGGGGCCAGGATGTCCAGCAGGCCTTGGAGGTCACCGGTTTCGACCGCGCGCTGGAACGCCGTGAGCGCGTCGCGGGTTTCGTCCCGGGAGACCGGGCCGCGCGGCCGGCGCGCGGCGACGTGCGACCGGGCCCGGTGCGCGATCTGCCGGACCGCGGCCGGGTTCTTGCCCACGGCGTCCGCGATCTCCTCGTAACCCAGGTCGAACACCTCGCGCAGCACGAACACCGCGCGCTCGGTCGGGGTGAGCGTCTCGAGCACCAGCAGCATCGCCATCGAGACGCTGTCCGCCAGTTCGACGTCCTCGGCCACATCGGCCGTGGTCAGCAGCGGTTCCGGCAGCCACGGGCCGACGTAGGACTCCTTGCGACGGCCGAGGGTCCGCAGCCGGCCGAGTGCCTGGCGGGTGGTGATCCGGACCAGGTACGCCCGCTGGTGCTCGACCTCGGCGAGGTCCACCGACGCCCAGCGCAGCCAGGTTTCCTGCAGCACGTCCTCCGCGTCCGCGGCCGAGCCGAGCATCTCGTAGGCCACCGTGAACAGCAGGTTGCGGTGGGCGAGGAAGGCCTCGGTGGCGGCGTCCGGGCTCTGGGCGGGCTCGGTCATGGTGGCTCCTTCCTGCGCACGGCTGGGTCGCCCATCGGACACCGGCAGGTGCCGCTTTGTGACAGCCGCGGTCTGTGGCGTGGGTCACGACCCGGGGTTGTCACAAGCGGCGGGGCAGCGGCATCTCATGGCCATCAAGCACACCTTGAAAACGAGTGAGGACAATCCCATGGAAGCCCGATTCCCCCTGTCCACCAACGAGTTCGGCATGAAGTTCGGCAAGCGGTTCGCCGGCGTCGCGCTGCTGCTCGACCAGTCGGCGCTGCCGAAGGGCACCCAGGAGCTGGTCAAGATCCGGGCGAGCCAGATCAACGGCTGCGGCTTCTGCACCGACATGCACACCAAGGACGCCACGGCCGCGGGCGAAACCGCGACGCGCCTGCACCTGGTCGCCGTCTGGCGTGAGGCCACCGTGTTCACCGAGGCCGAGCGCGCCGCGCTGGCGCTGACCGAGGAGGGGACCCGGATCGCCGACGCCCACCACGGCGTTTCGGACGAGACCTGGGCCCAGGCCCGCAAGCACTACGACGACGACCAGCTCGCCGCGCTGGTCTCCCTGGTCGCGTTGATCAACGCGGCCAACCGGATGAACGTCATCGCGCGCACCCCGGCCGGTTCCTACGAGGCGGGGATGTTCGCGGACTTCGTGAAGTGAGCCCCGCCGAGGGGGTGGTGACCGGGGATGGCGGTCACCACCCCCTCGGCGAGGGTCAAAAGGCGGCCAATCCGTTCGGGGTGCCGTTGCCGGTGGGCGCGTCGTAACCGGGGACGGCGGTGCAGAGGTAATCGCCGCCGCAGTCCTCGCCCTGGACGTTGCTGCCGCCGACGGTGTCGTTGAGCTGCGCGGCATTCGTGTACAGGCGCGAGGCGTCCGGGTACTGGCCGTGGTGCCCGGCCAGCGCGATCACCCCGGCGATGAACGGCGAGGACGCGCTCGTCCCGCCGATCACCGCCCAGCCGGCCTCGATCGTCGTCTCGTAGACGGCCGGGCCGGTTTTCGGGTCGGCCACCGCGGACACGTCGGCGACGGTGCGGCCGGGGCAGTTCGGGTCGGCCTGCCAGGCCGGTTTGGCCACCCAGGCCGAGCAGCCGCTGGTCGCCTTCTGCCAGGCCGATTCGGCCCAGCCGCGCGGGTTTCCGGACCTGGTCAGCGAGGTGCCGCCGACCGCGACGACGTTCCCGTAGACCGCGGGCGCGTTCGGCACGGTGAACCCCTCGTCGCCGCTCGAGGCGACCATGGCCACGCCGGGATGGTTGTAGTGGGCGGCGAAATCACCGCTCACCCGGCTTTCGGGGGCGCCGTAACTGTTGTACCACGGTGGCGCCGAGTGCCGCCGCGGTGTCCACGGCGGTGCCGAGCGAGTCGAACGACGCGTCGTCGCCCACGACCAGCAGGATCCGGCACTGCCCGCAGGCCGCGGAGGCCAGGTCGAGGTCGAGCGCGATCTCCACCGGCCAGGTGCCGTCCACCGGGGGCAGCGGCGCGGTCCCGCCGTGCTGGTTGACCTTGCGGAAGCAGCCGTTCTCCGTGGTGCACGGCGGAAGCCCGTAGGTTTGCCGGTATACGGCCAGATCCGCTTCGGCGGTGGGGGAGTCCCCGGCGTCGACGATGGCGATGGTCTCGCCCGTCCCGCCGGTATCCGGCAAACGGTAGGCGGAACGCAGGTCGGCCGGGCCGTACCCCGAGGGCAACGCCGTGCCCGCCTGGCCTCGCACCCCGCGCCCGCCGGACGGCCGGTGGTCCACTTGCGCGAAACACCGTGCGGTCCCCTCGGCGGCGGGGCCGCAGACCTCTCGTGGCTCAGCGTTGGCGGGCTCGGCTGGGACGAGCGCGGTGATCGTGACGAGGGCGGCGGCCAGCAGGGCGGACCGGCGGCTTTGGCTCCCCGCGGTCATTTTCCGGCCTTCGCGACGGTGTAGGCGCTGGTGATCGTCTGGCTGATCGCGTTGCCCGCGCGGTCCTGCGCGGTCACCTTCAGCGACGGCGAGGTCCCCGCCGCCGTGGCCGGATTCCGCCACACGGCGGCATATTCGCCCAGCGCGCCGGCGACTTGCGCCGGCTTCCAGGTGACGCCGTTGTCGAAGGACACCGAGACGGTCACGGCGCTGATCGGCGAGCGCGAGCCGGCCCCGCTGTAGGCCACGTGGCCGACGTGCAGGCCGAGCACCTGGACCGGTGCGTCCGAGGTGGTGGTGAGGTCGGCGTCCAGGTCGTAGTCGACGGTGAGCGCACCGAGGATCCGGCAGGCCTGGGCGGGATCGGCGGCCGTGCAGGAGTGCGGCCCGGGCAGCGGGGTGTTCTTCGCGCCCGGGTCGTACTTCACGGTCAGCTCGGTCCGCAGCTTGCTCGCTTGTCCGACGCCGGGGATCGCGGTCCGGTCGACGTCGAGCACACCCCGGAAGGTGGCCGGGGTGGTGGGCACCTGGACCACGGCGCCGTAGACGCCGTCCTGGTCGAAGACCTGCTTGCCGTCCTGGTAGAGCGAATAGTGCGTCCGGGGAACGAAAAACAGCGGGATCGCGGTGTGGTCCGGCACGCTGTCCCGCACCGCCGGGATGGCCAGCGAGACCGTGCCGCCGGCGAAACACGCGTCGCAGAGCTGCTGGGCGGTCCACTGCCCGAGCCCGGCCGACAGCGGGCCGCGCGACCAGTCGGTGGTCGTGGTGGTGCCCGGGTGGTAGGTCCGCGGGTCGGCCGTCATGAGCTGGTACGACGAGCCTTTCTGCTCGAACTGCGCCCATTCGGTGGTGTGGCTGGTGCCCAGGTAGTCGGTGAGCACACCGGGCGCCGGGACGTAAAAGCCTGCGCCGCCGAGGCCGTGCGCCAGGATCACCGGGTCCAGCGGGCCGTTGTCGATCGCGACGGGCATCGTGTCGGCCGGATCGGAGTGCAGCACGTCGCGGACCGTGGCCAGCTCGTTTTCCTTGGTGGAGAAGGACTGGTCGGCCGCGATGCCCTCGGAGGCGAACGACAGGTCGACGCGGTAGCGGTCCTCGGGCTTCGGCGCCGCGCCACCCCATTGCACGACGTAGTGCAGCCGGCCGGTGGACGGCTTCGGCACCGGCGTCACGTACTGGGGGAGGCGGTAGCCCGCGATGGTGAAGGCGAATCCACGGCCCGCCGGGTCCTCGCGGTAGACGCTCACCTGGATCAGGTCCTCGGTGACGGGCTTCGGCGAGGTCACCTCGACCAGCGACGTCGCGGTCCGCTCGTCGACGGTGAGAGTGCTGGTCACCGGGGCTTCGGGGACGACAAAGCCTTCCACCGCAGCGGTTCTCGTGGCGGTCACGGTTCCGCCGGCGTCGCGGTCGACGAACGTCGAGTACGCCGCGTAGTGACCGGCGGGCACAGCGATCCGGGTGGGGCCGTCGACCTCGACGTCGCGGTCCAGCTTGGCGGCCGAGTCCGTGTTGACCAGGCTCACGCTGCCGTTGACCGGACGTCCGGCCAGATCGGTGAGGGCGATCTCCAGGAAGTGCAGCGGGTATTTCGGCTGCGCTGCCGGGTTCTCCGCTGACGCTCCGGCCAGCTTGATCGTGGCAGGCAGGGGAGTGCTGCCCGCCGGGCGCCCGGCCGCGACGTCGTCGGCGATCCGCCGGTGCAGCTCGGCCCCGAACGCGCTCGCGGATTCCCGGGTCAGGTATCCGGTCGCGTGGCCGGGAGTGGTGGAGGTCAGGGTGATCCCGGCGGGGGCTGTGCCATCGGGGAACGACAGTTCGAGCGGGATTTCCCCGGTCTTTCCGACCCCGGCCTTCGCCAGCGCCGTGACGTCGAACAACGACCGGTCCAGCTGCCCGAGATAGGGCGCGGCATCGGCCGGAATGATGTACCGGTCCCCGCCGTCGGCCTGGAACGATTGCGCCGCACGGAGGTTCGGCGACGGCGACAGTGGGTAATTCGTACCGCCATTCGGCCCAGGGAAAACCGTGACCTGGTCACCGGTGATCAGCGTGACCTGCTGCGCGGCCGGAGCGCTGTCAGTAAACGCGGTGGCCGAAAAGCTTTCCGCGCCCGCCGGTGCCGCCAGTGCACAGGAAACACCGGCGGCCAACGCGATAACCATGCCGTGACGGCGGGCTTTCCGTAAGCTGGATCCCCGTCTGCGCATGCTCGATGCTCCATTCCAGCCGGGGGGCCCGATTGCTGCCCCGATGCTGGACTGGACCATTTACCGCGTCAATGGATAACCCGGTTTCTGTCCATTGTCCGGTCTCATTGTCATCCGGCCCGCGGAACTGTCCACTAAGGACTCGACTGGCGGCCCGAACCACTGCCGCAGCGCCGCGTCCAGACCGGGTCCACCGGCCCAGGCGACGTAGCCGTCCGGGCGGACGAGCCGTGGCTGCGGGCCGTCGCGGGTCTCGACGCGGTCGGCCCAGCCCTCGGGCAGCGGTGCGCCGACCAGCACGGCACGGCCGTCGGGCGAGGCCGGAACGTCAGTGGCGCGGCCGAAAGTGGCCGGGTAGCCGATCCCGATGCCGGACAGCTCCAACGCGGTGGCACGGCGGGCATCGGGAGTGGCGAGCAGCCCGGTGATGATTTCGCGGACGGCCATGGCGTCCGGGTCGGGCACGCCGAGCACCCCCTGCGCGCGGGTGCTGAGCAGCACTCGCGCGGCGACCGGGTGCCGTTCGTCGTGGTAACTGTCGAGCAGTCCGCCGTGCCCGTGGACCGTCCGGGCCAGCTTCCAGCCGAGGTTCGCCGCGTCCTGAAGCCCCAGGTTGAGGCCCTGGCCGCCGATCGGGAGGTGGATGTGCGCGGCGTCGCCCGCGAACAGGACGCGGCCGTGGCGGTACCGCTCCAGTTGCCGTGCCGCGTCGCCGAATCGCGAAGCCCAGAGCACCTCGCCCACCTCGATCCCCGGCCCGTGCGCGGCGGTCAGCCCCCGCTGTAGTTCCTCGGCCGTGACGGGCGCGTCCCGGCCGAGCCGCTGCTGCTCTTCACCGGCGACGACCACCCGGTGCCGCCCGCCCGAAAGCGGTAGCAGGAACCCCGATCCGCCGGATGGCAGGTGCCAGTCTTCGCCCAGCCCGCTGGGTTTCCGGCCAGGACGAGGTCGGCGACGACCAGCGAAAACCGGGCCGGCGTACCGGGAAACGCCCCGCCCAGCAACGTCCGGACCGTGCTGTGCCCACCGTCGGCCGCGACGAGCCAGCCCGCGCGATAATCACGCCCGCCCGCGGTGACGGTGACCCCCTCGGCGTCCTGCTCGACAACGGTGACGGCCGCGTCGCGCTGCACCGGCGTCCGCAACCGCGCCTCGATCGCCGCCGCGACGTACGCCTGCTCGACGCCGAGCTGGTACGGAAACGGCGTCGGCAGGTCGGAGTAGTCGATCGGGATGCCGGAGAAGTGCCCGCCGGGCAGCCGCGCCTCGACGTGCGGCTCGATCGCGGCGAGCAGGCCGCGGTCGGCCAGCACCTCGACTGACCGCGGCTGCAGGCCGAGCGCCTTCGACTGCGTGGCGGGCCGGGCGTCGCGTTCCAGCACCAGCACATCGAGCCCGGCGCGCTCAAGCTCGAACGCCGTCAGCAGCCCGGTCGGGCCGCCGCCCGCGACCAGCACGTCAGGCATCGAGGTTCTCCTTCTTGAGATACCAGACGTGCCACACGATCAGCCCGGCCAGCGAGGCGAACCAGACCACGGTGGTGACCACGGAGATCAGGTCGATCGGCAGTGCGTAGACGAGCACCACGTGCACCACCGCGCCGGCCAGCAGCACCCCGCCCCAGGCAGCGGTGTTGATGCGCAGGCCGCGGCGGAACCGGGCGTCGGTGTCCCAGCGGCCCGCCCACGCGGCCGCGCCCTCGGCCCCGCGCTTGATCTCGGCGATCGTGCGGCCGAGGGTCAGCTGGGCCGGCCGGCCGACGAACACCGTGACCAGCATCCACGCGCCGAACAGGCCGCCGAGCGCGGCGGTCCAGCCCTCCCGGATCGCCAGCGTGCGCGGGTCGTCCGAGAGCAGGCCGAGCACCACCGACAGTACGATGACGCTCATCGTGACCAGTGCGACGAGGTCGACCCGGCGATTGCGCACGACCGTCCAGGCCACGTACGGCGCGGCCACCAGCACGCCGGCCATCATCGCCCACCACTGGCTCACGCCCCCGGCTCGCAGGCCGTAGAACAGCACCATCGGCACGACCACTTCGAACACCACGGCCAGCACGTTGGCCCGGACCACGCGGCGCAGACCGGCGTCGGCCACCGGCTTTTCGTCGATCATCATGTGGTTTCCCCCTCAGGAACGGGTGCGGTCGCCCGCACGTACAGGTCGGCCAGTTCACGGCCGATGCGAGTGAGTTCGGCGGGTTCGGGAACGTTCGCGGTCGCGGTGGCGACGACGGCGTCGAGGCCGGTGGTGAGGGCGATCGCCGCGGTCCGCGCGTCGAACGGGCCGAAGACGCCCGCCGCCTGCCCGGTGCGGAAGTGCTCCTCGAACAGCGCGAGCCGCCCGTTGACGGACTCACTCTGCGAGCCGGCGTTTTTCACCAGGTCGATCAGCGCCCGCACGGCGGCCGGGTGCTCGCCGACCAGCGCGACGTTCGCCTCGACGAAGGCCCGCAGCTGCGCGACGTGCCCGACCGCGGCGTCGACGCGCGGGTTCATGAACGCGCCGGCCACCTGCTCGATCTCGGCCACGCAGGCCGCGAGCAGATCGTCCTTGCCGGCGAAGTGGTAGCTGATCATGCCGGTGCTGGACAGCCCGGCGTGCTTCGCGATCCGGCTGAACGACGCCTTGGCGTACCCGGCCTCGGCGATCACCTCGATCGCCGCCGTCACGATCTGGGCCCGGCGGCCGGACTCGGTGAAGGTCTTTGCTCGCATGAGCAAAAATTAGCTCAGTCGAGCAAAAATGGCAAGTCACCTGTGCCGAAAGCCGTCAAGGCCTCCTTGCCCGCGTCCGACGCGGGCAAGGAGGCCTTGACGGACCTTGCGGTGGTTCAGGCGCGGTCCGGCGCCGCACCCAGCAGGGCGACGCGGCGCATCACGTCGATCTGGGCGGGGTTGTAGAGGTCCAGCACGGCCACGCCGACGGTGCGCTGCGCGCCGGCCGGAACGTCGAGGTCCAGGATCCCGGGGTGCTCGACCAGCAGGTCCTGGACGTGGGGGTGCAGGCGCCGGGCCAGTTCGTCGCGGATCTGCTCGCCGGCGTCGGCGGGCAGCCGGTCGAATTCGGCCGCCTCGGGCGTCGACTGGTACGAGTGCAGCAGGTCCGAGTAGGCCTGGAGGCCGCGCGGCCCGAGGACCTGGGCCAGCACGACGACGAGGGAGCGGTCCGTGCCGGACAGTCCGGTCCGCCCGGTGGCCGGGCCGGGGCGGGACGGCAGGTCGGCGGGCGCGGTCCGGTTCATGATCAGCGCCAGCTCGAGCCGGACCCGCTCCAGCCGATCGATGGTGCCGGCGAGTTCGGCGTCCAGGGTGCGCAACGCCTGTTCGGGATGCTCGGCCGCGTCGCCCATCGCGGAGATCTGGGCCAGCGAGAACCCGAGGTCGATCAGGCGCTTGATCCGCAGGACCCGCACCAGGTGGGCGACGCCGTACTGCTTGTAGCCGTTGGCGCGCCGGACCGGCTCGTCGAGGAGGCCGACCTGGTGGTAATGCCGCACGGCCCGAACGGTCGTGCCGGCGAGCTCGGCGATCTCGCGGGTACTCCAGGCCACGCCCGGCCACCTCTTCCCGAAACTGGGGTCCGCGGGCGCGATCGCGCCCGCGGACCCCAGTGAAGACCGTGCCCTCGCGGCATGGTCAAGAGCCGGAGCCCCGAGGTGAACGGAAGTTTGACCGCTCGGCCGGGCCCGGCGCCGGGTCGGCTGGGGTCGGCTCAGTGGTGGCGGTCCCGGTGGAACAGCAGCCGGTAGACGACCAGGATGATCAGCGCGCCGAGCACGGCCAGGCCCCACGTCCGAAGGTCGAAGAAGGTGCCGAGCTGCACGTGGAACAGGGTCTTGCCGACCCAGCCGCCGACGAACGCGCCGCCGATCCCCAGCAGGATGGTGATGATGCAGCCGCCGGGGTCCTTGCCCGGCAGGAGGGCCTTGGCGATGACGCCGGCCACCAGGCCCAGCACGATCCAAGCGATGACGCCCATGTACTTCCTCTCGTCCGGAAACTGCCAATCGGTAGACGCGCCGCGGTGACGGCTGGTTGCGTCTGGTCCCAGCCGGGCCGGGACCTCTCCTGGCCCGGCGTGGCAGTCTGACGACGGGCGCGCGGCGGAGCGTAGCCGCGCCGGCCGGCGAGCGTGAGGAGGACCTGGGTGTCCAGGGAGTGGCGGCTGTTCGGGCGCAAGAGCCGGGGCCCGGCGCGGAATCCGGACGAAAGCGCGGGAACCGGCAGTTCTCCGGCGAACGCCGTGGCCCCGCCTGCGGAAGTCGACGCAGCTCAAGCGGCGGCCACGGAAGCCGAGGCCGCCGCGTTGCTGACGCAGACCCGCGCCTGGCTGGACCTGCCGCCGCACCCGAACCTGCGTGCCGCCTACTACCTCCGAGTGGAAGACGGTCACCCGCAGATCACCGCCGAGGACGTCACCGGCGACGACCTCGCGACAGCGGCGCACGCTGGGCGGCTCGGCACCCCGGGTGAGATCGTCGACGCGGCCGTCCAGCTCGCCTGGGGACTCCAGGCGGTGCACGAAGCCGGTCTGTCCCACGGCGACGTCCGGACGGCCACTGCCGTGCTCGCCGAGGACGGCGTCGTGCAGCTCACCGGATTCGGCTCGCTCTCCTCCACAAAGGACGGTGGAGACCTGCGTGCGCTGGCTGCCGTCGTCACAGAGCTGTTCGACGGGCTGGTCATGCCCGAAGCCGTCGCGGCCCTGCTGCGTGAATCGCCGCCGACCGCCCGCGAGTTCGCGGACCGGCTCATCGCGCTCTACCCCGAGCTGACCGGCAGCCCGTATCCCCGCGAGGCCCCGCAGCCCGTGGCGCAGTCGGCGAACGAGTGGAACAACCGCGCCGCATCGCTGGCACTGGCGGGCGAGCACACCGAGGCCGAGCAGTACTGGGAGCAGGCCCTGCGCGAGGACCCGCGGCACCCGGACGCGACGTTCAACCTCGGGCTTTCCTTGTGGCGCACCGCCCGCATCACCGACGACGAGCTGATGCGCCGGCTGGAAGCGGCCGGGCAGGCCAGTGCGCACCAGCCGCACAACCGCGTGGTGCGGCTGGCCGGGCTGGCCGACGGCGAGCGCGGCCGGCCCTGGTCCGAAGAGGACGGCGAGGACCCGCCCCTGACGGCCCGGTGCAAGGCCGGCTGGCTGTACGCCGTGGCGCTCACTCCGGACGGACGGCACGCCGTCTGGGGCGCGGAGGACGGCGTGGTCCTCTGGTGGAACTTCGACGGCGGCGAGATCGTCAAGCTCACCGGGCACACCGAAGGGGTCTGGGCGGTCGCGGTGACCCCGGACGGCCGGTTCGCCTTGTCCGGCGCCGCCGACAACACGTTGCGCTACTGGGACTTGACCACCCGACGCTGCCTGCGAGCCCTCAAAGGACACCGGCAGCGGGTACGCGGCGTTGCGATCAGCCCGGACGGCCGGTTCGGTGTCTCCTGCGCGGAGGACGGCCGCGTCCTGCGCTGGGATCTGGCCAGTGGCAAGGAGACGGGCACGATCACCGAGGGGAAGATCGGCCTGATCGCGGTCGCGATGACCCCGGACAGCCAGTACGTCGCGGTGGCCGGCAACCACGGCTCGCTGCAGTGGCGGGAGGTCCGGACCGGCCGTCTCCTGCACGAACTCGCCGGCCACAGCGACGACGTCTACGCGGTCGCCGTCACCCCCGACGGCCAGTACGCGCTCTCCTCGGACGGAGAGCGGGAGGTGCGCTGGTGGAATCTGCGCACCGGCGAGTGCCTGCGGACGATCACCGGACACCTCGCCACGGTCGCGGCGGTGGCCATCTCGGCCGACGGACGGCTGGGCGTCAGCGGGAGCATGGACCGCACGGTGCGCCGCTGGGACCTGGCCACCGGCCGTTGCCTGCGCACGATCGAACACGATTACCTCGTCCTCGGCGTGGGCATGTCCGCCGACGGCGGGCGTGTGGTCTCCACCGCCACCGACCGCAAGCTGCGGGTCTGGGACCAGCCCGCCGCCGTGATCGCGCCGTGGAGTTACGGCACCACCGGCAGCGCGCGCGAACTCAAGTCGTGGGGACGGGAATTCCGGTCCGAGGTGAGCCAGATCCGGTACCTGCTGGCGAACGCGGCGGTCCCGGCCGCGACCGAGCGGCTGCTGAAAGTGATGGACCTGCCCGGCTACGCGCGGCACCCCGAGGTGCTGGAGCTGTGGCGCGCGGCGGGCCGGACCCGGCGGCGCACCGCGTTCATGGACATCCGCCGCGTCCGCACGATCGAAAACCCGGCTGGCCTCACCGCGCTCGCGCTCGCCCCGGACGGCCGGCGGGCGCTGGCCGCGGGCTGGGACTACACACTTCGCCTGTGGGACCTCGAAACGGGGGAGTGCCGGAAAGAACTCACCGGCCACCAGGACTCGGTCACCTCGATCGCCTTCGCGCCGGACGGGAGCACGGCCGTGTCGGCGAGCGCCGAGCACACCCTGCGAGTCTGGGACCTGAACACGGGTGTCTGCCTGAAGGTGCTGTCCGGGCACGCCGACGAGGTGACCGCGGTCGCCGTGGCCGCATCGGGACACGTGCTGTCGGGGAGCGCCGACCACACGCTGCGCTGGTGGGACCCGCGCACGGGGGAGTGCCTGCGAGTCCTTTCCGGACACACCGGCCCGGTCAGCTCCCTCGCGCTCACCCCGGACGGCCGTCACGCCGCGTCTGGGGGCGCTGATGCCACCGTGCAGTGGTGGGACCTCGGCACCGGTGAGTGCCGCAAAACCTTGCGCAGCCACAAATGCGGCTCACGGGCAGTCGGGGTGACCCCGGACGGGAGCCTCGTGGTGTCCGGCGAGGACTGCGGGAACCTCTCCCGGTGGGAGCTGCCGAAGGGGCAGGGGATCTCCTCGCTGACCGGGCACCAGGGCGCGATGCTCGGCCTCGCCGTCACCGCCGACGGGGCGCACGTCCTCACCGTCGGCGCGGACCGCGACCTGCGCGTGCGGGAGCTGCGGTCCGGCCGGAACCTGCGGGTGGTGACCGGGCACGACGACGAGGTTTTCGCGGTCGCGATCGCCGCGGACGGCTGGTCCGCGGTCACCGGCAGCCGGGACGGCACGGTGCTCGCCTGGGCCCTCGACTGGAACCACGAACCCCGCGAGTGAGGTGACGCGAGGATGCGCCTGCCCTGGCAGCGGAAGAACAGCCCGGCTTCACAGCGCGACGGCGTGCGGGCTGACCCGACCCTGACCGGGCCCGAGGAGCGGCCGTCCGGCGAATCCGGCCCGATCTCTTGGGGCGTCGGCGAAACCGTGCTCGGCACGTACCGGATCGAGGCGAAGCTCGGCGCCGGCGGCATGGGCGTGGTCCACCGGGTGCGGCACCTGGACTGGGGGCTGGACCTCGCGGTGAAGAGCCCGCTGCCGCGGATGTGGCTGTCCGGCGTGCAGGCGTTCGTCGACGAGGCCGAGGTGTGGGTCGGCCTGCCGCCGCATCCGAACGTGTGCACCTGCCACTACGTGCGGGTGCTCGGCGGGGTGCCGAGGATCTTCGCCGAGTTCGTCGAGGGCGGCACGGTCGCGGAGGCGCTGGAAGCCGGGCGGCTGCGGGACCTCGACGGCATCCTCGACGTCGCGATCCAGCTGGCGTGGGGGCTGCGGGCCGCGCACGAGGCCGGCGTGGTGCACCAGGATGTCAAGCCCAGCAACGCTTTGCGGAGCGCCGACGGGCTGGTGAAGATCACCGACTTCGGACTGGCCCGGGCACAGCAGCGGTCCGAAGGCGCCGACAGCGTGGCAGAACCGGAGTCGATCCTGGTCACCCACCGCGGCCTGACGCCCGCGTACGCGTCGCCGGAGCAGTCCCGCGGACAGCGCGCCGGACGGCCCGGTGACGTGTGGTCGTGGGCGGTCACCGTGCTGGAGCTGTTCACCGGCGAGGTGACCTGGACGCTCGGCGCGTTCGCCGGCGCGGCGCTGGACGAGTACCGCGCCCGCGGGGCCGCGCCGGGCCGGCCGGTCATGCCGGGCGAAGTCGCGGCCCTGCTCAAGGAGTGCTTCACCGTCGACGCGGCCGCGCGCCCGGCCGACCTCAGTGCGCTGGCGGACCGCCTGGTCACCGCGTACGCCACCCACGTCGGGCGGCCGTACCCGCGGACGGCCACCAGCCCGATGGCCGTGCGCGCCGACGGGTTCAACAACAAGGCACTGTCCATGCTGGACCTCGGCCGGACCGGGCAGGCGAGGCAGTTCTGGGGCCAGGCCCTGGAAGCCGACCCGCGGCACCTGGACGCGACGTTCAACAGCAAGCTCGGCCAGTGGCGCGAAGGCGAGCTGACCGACCTCCAGCTGATCGCGCACCTGGAGCGGTTTCGCTTCTCCCTGCCCGAATCCGACCCCGGCCGGGCTCGCCTGGCGTACGCGCTCGGCGTGGTGCACCTGGAACGCCGTGACCTCGCGGCAGCCAAGGCTCAACTCGGCGAAGCGGTGTCCGGCGACCCCGATGTCGCAGCCGCCCTCGACGCTGTCGACCGCGCCGAGCCCGTCCGGCTGCGGACGCTGGAGCTGCCCGAGCAGGAGGGCAAGACCTGTCCGCTGGCCATCGCGCCCACCGGCCGGTACGCCGTTTCCGGCGGCGAGGACCGGACCGTCCGGTGGTGGGACCTGGCGACCGGCCGGTGCCTGCGGATCCTGACCGGCCACACCGACCTGGTCTGCGGGGTGGCGTTGGCCGAGGACGGCCGGTTCGCCCTTTCCGGTGCCATGGATGGCACGGTGCGCTGGTGGGACCTGGTCGAGGGGACCGGCCTGCGCACCTTCACCGGCAGCGACGGCGTGCCGTTCTTCTGCGTCGCCCTGTCCGGAGACGGACGGAACGCCCTCGCCGGCGACGCGCAGGGCGCGCTGTGGTGGTGGGACCTCACCACCGGCCAGTGCCTGCGGAAGCTGAGCGGGCACGAGGGCGGGGTCGACTGCGTGGTCGGGCTGTCCGACGGCCACGCCCTGTCGGCGGGTGAAGACGGCACCGTGCGGCAGTGGGACCTCACCACGGGCGAGCAGGTGCGCACGTTCACCGGGCACCGCGGCGCCGTGTACGTGCTCACCCCGCTGCCCGGCGGCACCCGGTTCCTCTCGGCCGGGCACGACGGCGCGGTGCGGTTGTGGGAGCTGGCCACCGGCCGTTGCCTGCGCGTGCTCAGCTATCCCCACCGGGTGCTCGACGTGCTCACCACGACGATCTTCGCGGTCGCCGCCACCCCGGACGGGCGCACCGCGATCGTCGGCAACAAGGAAGGCGAGCTGACCTGGTGGGACCTGAGTACGGGACGCTGCGTGTGGACCGTCGACGTCGGCGGCACGCTCAACTCGCTGATGGTCGCCGCCGACGGCCGGACCGCGCTGTCCGGCGGGTTCGACCAGACCGTGCGCTGGTGGGACCTCGCGCCCGGCCGCCCGGCGCCGTGGAGCTACAGCCGTCCACGGTCCACAGTGGACCTCAGCACGCAGGCCGAGCGGTTCCACGGCCGGATCGGCGCCGCGCGGGCGTTGCTGGACCGGGGTGACGCGCCCGACGCGGCGCAGGAGCTGCGGGCGGCACGGGCGGTCGTCGGGTTCGAGAACGACGCGGAGCTGGGCTCGTTGTGGCGCCGGGCCGGCCACAGTGGACGGCGCACCGCCATCATCGGCAGCCGCCGGACCCGCCGTCTGGAGACGCCCGCCCATCTCACCAAGGCGGTGGGCATCACCGCCAATGGCCGGCGCGCGTTGAGCTCGACCGCGGACACTCTGCTCCGCTGGTGGGACCTGACCACCGGCGACTGCCTGCACACCCTCGACGCCGGCGACGGCTTCGCGTTCACCGCCGCGGTCACCCCCGACGGCCGGCACGCGGTCTCCGTCGGTGACCGGAAGGTGCACTGGTGGGATCTCAACAGCGGCAAACGCCGGGCCGCGCTGCCGCTCGGCACCGATGGGGGAATGACCTTCGCGGTGGCCATCACGCCCGACGGCCGCCGCGCCGTTTCCGCGGGCACGGACCGGGTCCTGCGCTGGTGGGACCTGGCCGGCGGCCGCTGCCTGCGCACCCTGGCCGGCCACGAAGCCCACCTCAACACCGTAGCCGTCACCGCCGATGGCCGCCGCGCACTGTCCGGCAGCGCCGACCACACCCTCCGGTACTGGGATCTGACCACCGGGGAGTGCCTCCGTACGTCCACTCCGGATAGTGGCGGCGTGAGCGCGGTCGCGGTGACCCCGGACGGCCGGCACGCCGTGTCCGGCAGCACCACCGGCGCGGTCTTCGCCTGGGACCTGGCCAGCGGCGAGGGGCGGGAACTGCCGGGGCGGCACGCCGCCCAGCTCAACTCGGTCGCGATCACCGCGGACGGCCGCCACGCGCTGTCCGGCGGCGAGGACACGACGATGCGCTGGTGGGACCTGGCCGAGGGCCGCTGCCTGCACCAGGTGAAGGAGACCTACGTCGCGTCAGCCGCGATGACCCCGAGCGGCCACCACGTGCTCTCCGGCATGTCGGACGGTTCGGTGCTGCTCTGGGAAGTCGACTGGGACTACGAGTTCTGAGCGCCGCGTCGTCGAATCGCCGACGGCGGTAGGTTGGGATCATGGGACAAGAAGAGGCCTCCGTGCCCAGTGAGCTGCCCAGCAACTGGGGCCGCTGGGGCGAGGATGACGAACGCGGCACACTCAACCTGATCACCGACGAGGTCCGCGCGCGGGCCGCCGCGGAGGTCCGAACCGGACAGTCCGTGTCATTGGCGCAGCCGATCGAACCGGTGACGCTGCTCGGCCGCCCGTTCTCGCCGGAGACGACCGACGGCTCGCCGGTCTTCCAGATGCTCTCGCACACCGGCACCGCGCAGGTGTCCGCCGATCTGATGCTGGTGACCAACCACCACCCGCGCTCCACGCACCTGGACGCGTTGTCGCACCAGACTTTCGAGGGCAAGGCCTACCCGGGCCGCCCGATGGCGGAGTGCGTGACCCCGGTCGGCGTGCGGTTCGGCTCCACGGCCGGCTTCGCGTCCGGCATCGTCACCCGCGGCGTCCTGCTGGACCTCGCCGTCGACGGCCCGCTGCCCACCGACCACGTCGTGTCCCCGCAAGACCTGGAAGCAGCCGAAGAGCGCGAAGGCGTCCACCTTGAATCCGGCGACGCCCTGGTCATCCGCGGCGGCCGGCTGCTCCGGCTCAACCAGCCGATTCCGGGCCTGTCGGTGGACAGCGTCCGCTGGATGCACGCTCGCGGTGTCTCCCTGTACGTCGGCGACATCGGCGACGCGCACCCACCGCAGGTCCCGGGCGCGCCGTCCCCGCTGCACACGGTTGCCTTGGCGCGCATGGGCATGCCGCTGCTCGACGCGGCGCAGGTGGAGGACCTCGCTGTGCTTTGCGCCGAACTCGGCCGGTACAGCTTCCTGCTCAGCGTCGCCCCGCCGCGCATCCTCGGGCTGACCGGCGTGCCAGTGAACCCGATCGCCATCTTCTGACCCGGCTTTGTTCTATGCGCCCGATTCAGGCCTGATCGCGGCGTACAGGAACATATCGACCCGTTGGCCGTTGATCTCCTGATGGCTTCGCAGCAGGCCTTCACGTTCGTACCCCGCGTGCTCCGCGGCGCGCTGGGACGCGACGTTCCAGGGCTCGATGTACAGCTCGATCCGGTGGAGCTCCGGAAGAGACCAGGCGAACCGCGTCAACGCCGTGAGCGCCTGGCCCGCCACCCCTCGCGCGCGGCTGCGGGGCGCCACGGCGTACCCCGCGGTCGCGCGCCCCGCCGCGGTGGGCGCGAGGTGCAGCCCTGCCGTCCCGAGCGCCGCATCGGTCTCGCGATGCGCCACACACCAGGAATACCCGGCGCCGGTGTCGAGCCGGGCGGCCTGTCGCTCCATAAAGGACAGAGCGTCCTCCTGGTCGGCGTGGCTCGGCAGCGAGCCGATTGTCGGCACGTACGAATCGGTCGCGAGATCCCGGAGCATGTCGACGTCACGCTCCGCGAAGCCCCGGAGCCGCACGTCCCCGAACGATGGGCCAGGTGAGGGCAGGACCAACGGAAGCGACTCCATACCACCGGTCATTTCCGAGCGGCGCCGGCCAGAACCGTGGATTCGTTGGCGGACTTGAAGTCCACCTTCACCTCGTGGTCGCCGGCTTGTTCGGGGTGCCAGTCCACGGTCCAGGTCACGCCGGGGTCAACGAGCTTGAAGTCGCCGAAGAGCTGGGCGACTTCTTCCCGGTCGCGGTAGATGACGGGGCTGGACGAGGCGTCGTAGGCCGCCTTCAGTTCGGTCAGCAGTTTCTTGATCTCCGGGGGGACGCCGTCCTCGGTGCCGTGGGACAGGGCCAGGTACGAGCCGGGCGCGAGCAGATCGCGGTAGCGCGCGACGAGGCTCGGCCCGAGGTCTTCGTCGCTGCCCGAATCGGGGGACGGCGGCTGCTGGAAGTGCAGGACCGCGATCAGCAGCAACGCGACCGGTTGGTCCAGGTCGATGATCCCGGTGTCCCGGATCTGCGCCCACAGCCCGTCCGGATCACGCATGTCGCCCTGGATCACGGTGTGCCGCTCAGGATCGCCGTGCTCCCGGAGCAGGCTGCGCGAATGCGCGACGGCCACCGGTTCGTGGTCGATGTAGACGACCCGGACCTCGCCCGGTGCGAGGTGTTCGGCCACCTCGTGCGCGTGGCCCATGGTGGGCACACCGGAGCCGATGTCGACGAACTGCCGGACGCCTTGCTTGACCAGGTACCGCACGACGCGGTGCAGGAACATCCGGTTCGCCCGGCAGATGGGCCGGATGATGGGGTACCGGCTGAGGTATCGGTCGGCGAACTGGCGGTCGATCTCCCAATTCGTGGTGCCGCCGAGGTAGTAGTCGTACATACGGGCGGCGCTGGGATGACTGAGATCGATGCCCGGCGGGGGAAAGCGGTTCTCGTCGAGCCCGGTCACAGTGCAACTCCTTCTTGTTGGGCGGGGTTCAGAGTAGTCGTTTGCATCAGGGGACAGCCGTTGCCATTCGGGCGGCGTTGATTTCCCGTTCGGCGTGCTCGAGCAGTTCCCGGGATTCCTCCCGGCTCAGTGCCGCGCTGCTCAGCGACGCCCAGCGGTCGAGGTACGACGCCTGGAAGTTGTCGTCCTCCGACCGCTGGATTCCCTGGGGCGTCTCGCCGTAGGCGAAATCCTTGGCACCGTTGGTGAACCGGAAAACGGTCAGGTCCAGCGGCAGGTACGGCAATTCGCCGAACGGCACGAACCGGATCGTCACGCCGGGATGTTTCGCGATCAGGTTCAGCATGTGCTTGACCTGGTCGAGCACGACGTACGGGCCGAGCTTCCGGGTGCGGGTGAGTTGCACCAGCGCGCTTTCGCTGAGCAGGAATTCGTACTCCCGGTCCGGATAGCGCTCGAAAACGCGGGCGCGTTGCCCGCGTTCGTAAACCGCGTCGTCGATATTGCTGCGGCCGGCCGTGCTGAACAAAGTGAGCATGTAGCTTTCGCATTGCAGCTGGCCGCTGATCCGCTCACCGGTCCAGCTCCGCACGACGGCCGCTTCCTGCTCGGCGCCGAGGATGTCGCGGAACCACGCGGGGGTGGCGACGAACCGGCGTCCGGACCAGACGCCGGCCACGCTCGCCGTCGTGTTGAGCCCCCGCATGACCGCCGCGTCGGCGTCGGTGATCTTCAGCGCCGCGATGAACTTCTCCAGCTGGTCCGGCTGCATGCCGAGGTGCGCGTGCTCGAGCTTGCTGATGTTGGCCTGCGTGTAGCCCACCAGCTTGCCGAACTCGGCTTGGGTCAGGCCCAGCTTCTTGCGTGCCGCGGAGATCATCGTGCCCAGCTCTCGCTGCTGGGCCGCGACGGAGGGCAAGGTCACCGGATTGTGCCGTCCAATCAGGGGATTCAGGACTCCCCATAGTAAGACACGGAGGCACACAGGTGCAGCGTTACCCGGTCGCGGGTCGCCATTTCCGGCCCCGGACGGGTCGGGTCAATCGGCCATCAGCGTCGACAATGCGGCAACAAGCCCGACGCAGGGTCAGCAGTCGAACTGCCCGGCGCGAACGGACGTGACAAAAGCCGCCCATTCTTCGGGCGTGAAGAGCAGTACCGGTGATTCGCCGAGCTTGGAGTCCCGGACCGCGACCAGTCCGGGCCGGCCCAGATTGACCTCGACGCAGTTGCCGGAGTTGTCCCCGCAGGGAATCGGCCGCTGCCACGCGGTGTCGTCCAGTGAGAGCGCCGCGGTCTTCGGGTCGTAGCTTTCCATGATCGCCCCTCGTCAAGATGTTCGCGGGTAATTGGATTATTCCGTCCATCCAGAGTCGTGCTGGAATATTCCACGCGCAAGAGGCGAGCGGTGATCTTGGGCTGGTGGGTGACATGTTCACCCATTCGGCCCGGTATGGGTGCTTTTCGGTAATCGGCGGTGGTCAGAGGCCTGCGGTGACGTTGCCGCAGGCCTCTGACCGGGGACTTACCGGGCCGGGGTGGCCGGGGTCCGGTGGACGCCGGCGGGCGGCCGGTCGCACTTGACGACGCTGATGCTGCCGTCCGGGTTCTTCCGGATTTCGATGCAGCCGGGCTTGCCCTGGGGGTCACCGGGCTGCGCCGTGCCGGACGGGCCGGGCGCCCCGGTGTCGGCGAACGCGGGCGCGGCGCTGAAGGCGATGCCGCCGATGGCGGCCAGACCGGCGATACCGACGGCGATGCGTCGGCGGGTGTCAGCAGACATGCTTGCTCCTTGACGGTGAGTGCTGATGGAACGCCGTCAGTCAACGGGAAACCCCGTTTCCAAAAGGTTTCCACCGCCTTGCCCCGCCCTGGCGGCAGTGGAGATCTTTTCGAAACCCCGTGGCCGCTAGGCTGGCCGGGCCGACCGGAACGGGGTTGTCATGCGCGTATTGGTGGTCGAGGACCAGACCATGCTGGCCGACCTGGTGGCCACCGGCCTGCGCCGGGAGACGATGGCGGTGGACGTCGCCTACGACGGGACCGCCGCCCAGTACCGGCTCGGGGTGCACGACTACGACGTGGTGGTGCTGGACCGCGACCTGCCCGGCGTGCCCGGCGATGAGATCTGCCGCGAGCTGATCGGCTCCGGCTCCCGGACCAAGGTGCTGATGCTCACCGCCGCCGGCTCGCTGGACGACCGGGTGGACGGCCTGGGCCTGGGCGCCGACGACTACCTCGCCAAGCCGTTCGAGTTCCCCGAACTGGTGGCCAGGGTGCGGGCTTTGGCCCGTCGCGTCACTCGGGCCTCACCGCCGGTCCTGCGACAGTCCACTGTGGAACTTGACACGGCGGCCCGCCAAGTGACCCGGAACGGCAGGCCGATTGCCTTGGCCCCCAAGGAGTTCGCCGTGCTGGAAGTGCTCATGACGGAGGCCGGGGCCTTCGTCAGCGCCGAGGAGCTGCTGGTCCGGGCGTGGGACGAGCACGCCGACCCGTTCACGAACGCGGTGCGGGTGACCATGTCCAAGCTGCGGGCGAAGCTCGGCGACCCACCGGTGATCGAGACCGGTTCCGGGGCCGGCTACCGCATCGCGCCATGACGCTTCCGGTCCGTGCCCGGCTGGGGCTGTTGTGCGGGACGCTGATGGTGGTGTCTTCGGTGGTGCTGCTGGCCGCGGTCTACCTGCTGCTCAGCGCCAATCTGCCCAGCCGGTTCGACGCCGTCGCGGTGCGGCTGCGCCCCGACGGGGCCGCTGAGGTGGCCGCGGTCGGCGGCCGGGCCGAGCCGTTCCTGTCCGCGGCGCTCGGGCAGTACGTGCTGTGGTCGGTGCTTTCGCTGGTGCTGCTGGGAGTGGCCGCGGTCGCGGTCGGGTGGTGGGTGTCCGGGCGGGCGCTGCGGCCGTTGCGCCGCATGACGGCGACCGCGCGGCGGCTGTCCTCGCAGAACCTGCGCGAGCGGATCGCGCTGACCGGCCCGAAAGACGAGCTGACCGACTTGGCGGCCACCATCGACGAGATGCTCGACCGGCTCGAGGCGGCTTTCACCAGCCAGCGCCGGTTCATCGCCAACGCCTCTCACGAGCTGCGCACCCCGCTCGCGGTGCAGCGGACGGCGTTGCAGGTCGGCCTGGCCGATCCCATCTCGAAGGAGGTGGCGCTGATCCGGGACCGGCTCCTGGCCGACAACCGCCGCAGCGAGCGGCTGATTGAGGGCCTGCTGCTCCTGGCCCGCAGCGATCAGGGTCTGCTGGCCCCGGAACCGGTCCGCCTGGACGAAGTGGTCGAGGACGTGCTGACCCGGCAACGCCCCGGCCCGGACCCGACCTTCGAGACCGAACTCCACCCGGCCCCGATCCGCGGCGACGCCCTGCTGCTGACCCACCTGGTGGGCAACCTGATCACCAACGCGGTGCGCTACAACACCGAGGGCGGCACGGTCTGGGTCCGCACCACCCCCGGCGGACTGCTGGAAGTGCGGAACACCGGCCTGCTGGTGGCCCCGGAAACAGTGGCACAACTGACCGAGCCCTTCCGCCGCGGCGCCGGCCGCACCCATTCCGCCGCCGACGGCTGCGGCCTCGGACTGTCCATCGTGGACTCTGTGACTAGCGCCCACCACGGCACCCTGACCCTGGCTGCCCGGCCCGAGGGTGGCCTGTGTGTCCGTGTCGCCCTGCCTGTGGCGGGCGGTTGATCGCGCAGACTCAGGTCGCATCGCGCCGCCGGATGACGGCGACGGCCCTGGTTTCGATCACGCCGGTGCCCGCGGTGCCCCGAGGGTGGTCTGTGTGTCCGGTTCACCCTTCCCGTGGCGGATGGTTGATTGCGGGCGTGCTCACTTCGCGTTCCGTCGCCGGACGATGGCGCCCGCACCGGTGCCAAAGACACTCGTGCCCGCGCCCCGAGGGCGGGCTGTGCGTTCGCGTCGTCCTTCCCGTGGCGGCCGGCTGATCGCGGGCGTGCTCATCTCGCGTTCCGTCGCCCGGCGATGATGAGTGGCGGCCTCGGTGTCGTAGACGTCGGTGCCGGTAGCGAGGCAGCGGGTGGCCTGGTGTCCGCGTCGCCCTGCCTGCGGTGGACGGTTGATCGCGCGCAGACTCACTTCGCGTTCCGCCGCCGGGCGACGGTGGCCACGATGAGCGCGGCGGCCCCGGTGCCGAAGACGCCGGTGCCCGCGGCCACACAACGGGTGGCCAGCGCCAGCCCGCCGAGTCCGGCGCACAGGATCTCGCCGGTGATGAAGGCCGCTCGTAGCGTCCAGCCCCAATCGCTGAAGATCGCTCCGAGCAGGTCCGGCCATGACGGGGCCGTCGCCTTGCGGTGGCGGGCTCGGCCGCTTGTGGCTGGGATCCAGCGGACTTGCCGGTAGACCACGAGCCGGTCTTCGCGGGCGGTCGGCGATGACTCGGCTGCGCCGGTCGGCCGGATGGAGCGACGAGACGGGTGTCGCCCGTTTTCCCCTGGCTGGTTGCAGTTGGCTACGTATACCATGGCCTCGTTGCCATCCTTATCGATTTTGGTGAGTCGGAAAGTGTTGTGCAGCGTCGGCGCGGCTCCCTCTGGCCAGGGAGTCGCGCTTTTTTCGCATTCCGCAGGGCGTTTTGCCGTGCGCGTTTCACTCGGGCCGGTCTGAGCAGGGAAATGCATGGTGGCGGATGGTGGAGCAGTCCGCCGTTACTGGCGTTCGAACCTGTCAGTGCCTCCCAAGGTGGGCTGCCGGTGGCCGGCGTTCAGGTGGGTATGCGCTGCTCGCGAGCAGCGTCGTTGAGTTCGGCCCCCCGGCTCGCTCATGCCGCTGCACGTGCATCTGTCCGTGCAGTGTATCCCCGTGATCAGGTCGGGGAAACAGAGAGTGGGGGTCTCGGTACAGCCCGAAAGGCCGTCGTGGCGTCGGAAATCGACCCGGTCGGCGGGCGCTCGCGCAGTTGTTGACCATCGGTAAAATTGCCTCGTACCTGCACGCGATCGCGCACCGTGAGCACCGTTGTCGCACATTGTTTCCGGATGTTGACACGTGCGGCATTCGGGTGTTTTCGAATATTCCGCGGAGTGTCGAGCTGGTGTCGAATATTCCAGTCCGCAAGTACCGGTTCTGACGCGGCGAACGTTCCTTGGTGCGCCGTCCGTGGCGATCACTGTCTGTATCACTCGAATGGGTTATGCAGGTACCGTGACGACCTCGCTGTTCGGCTACGCCCCGTGCATTCAAGGCGTGTTTGCGGCCTTCGTGACGGCCGCGACGGGGCTGGGCTGCGCGATCGCCGGTTCGGCAGCTCACGCAGATAGACGTGCATATTCCAATGGTCGCGCTGGTCTGGGGGTGTGCGGCGGCGCCGTGATAGACCGTCGGCAGTCGGAAATACGGCGGGATCGCGCGGTGGCTCCGCGGGGTAGCGAAGAGTAGTCGACGAGGTCACTCGAACCGCTGGGCGACTCCGGAACACCGCTCGGCGCGACACTCCCAGTAGGACGTGAGGTGACCGTGAGTCTTCGCCAGTATGAGATCAACAGCGGTGGAATCAGCAGAGCCGGGGGAGGGAGAACACCGGAGAAATGGGGCGGGGCCCCTTGCGCGAACAGGGGGCCCCGCGGTGTCCGTTAACCAGCCCGTGAAGACAAGGAACAGGACCTGGTGACTGTACAGCTGGACAGACCCCGTGAACCAGGGATCGGCGCGCCCCAACGGGTCGATGTCGCCGAATGCTTCGTCGTCGAGGACCCGCGCCCGCGCGTCGCGACCCCGGAAGAGATGATCGCCGCGGCGGCGAAGGTGCTCGCCGGCCGCGGCCATGGCCGGCACCGCAAGCCCGACACCCGCGACGGCCTGCTGTGCCGGGTGGCCGCCCGGCTCTCGCGCTGGGCCGCCGCACTCCGCGTCGCCCTGCTGCTCGCCGCCGGCGCCTGCGCGATGGCCGCAGTGGTGACGACGACCAACCCCCGGATCGCCGCGTCCCTCGGCACGTTCGTCGCCTTCGCGAGTGTGGTCGGCGTGTGCGCGGTCTGGCCCCGTCGCACCCGCCTGCCCCGGCGCTAACGGCCGGACTTCCGGTACCGCCGCGGCAGCGGCACAGGCTCACGACAGAACGGCGGCCCGGCCGGAAGCCCGGCGCGAACCGGGAAGCTTCCAGCCGGGCCTGGGACCCGCCCACTGCCGCAGTACCGCTCTGGCAGTACCGCTAAGGCGGAGCCGTCACTGCGGTATCGCTGCCGCAGAAGTGCTGCCGCAGGACCGCTACTGCAGAGCCGCTATTGCAGGACCGCTACCGCGAAGCCGCTGCGGCGGAACTGCTGCGCCGGAGCCGCTACCGCAGCGGCTCTGCGGCAGAACCGCTACTGCAGAGCCGGTGCTGCTGAACTGCTGCGGCAGGACCGCTGCCGCGGAGCCGCTACCGCAGCGGCCCTGCAGCAGAACTGCTACCGCGGAACCGCGACGGCGGAGGCGCTGCGGCAGGACCGCGACGGCAGGACCGCGGCGGCGGAGCCACTACCGCAGAACCGTCACCTCAGCCGCCGCCGTCCGGTCAGGTAAAGGGCCAGCCCGGCGATCAGCAGCAGCCCCGCCAGCGACAGCGGCCAGGACACGTCCACACCGGTGTTCGGCAGCCGCTGCGGAGGCTCGCCGGGGCCCATCGCAGGGCCGGGGCCGGGCGTCGGCGGCTCGGCCGGGAAGACCGGGACGCTGACGCTCGCCTCGCCGCCCGGGACTGGCTTGCCGTCGGGGCCGGTGCCGGTGGTGGTGGCGACGTTGCGGACCCGGCCCGCCGCCACGTCCGCCGCGGTGACGGTGTGCGGCGCGACCGTGCAGACCATCGCCTGGCCCGGCGCGAGCACGGTGCCCGGGCAGGTCACCGGGCCGGCCGCCGGGTCGTCCACCGTGATCTCGCGGACGGTGGCCTCACCGGTGTTCGTGACGGTGATCGTCCAAGTGATCCGGTCCCCGGCGCCGATGCGCCCGTCGCCGTTCAGATCGGCCGGGTGGGCCGACTTCATGATCGCGAGCGCGCCCGACGCGGTGGAGCGCACCGTGGCGCTGGCGGGCTTCGAGTCCACCGGGGCGCCTTCCGGCGGAGTTCCGGACGCCACCGCGGTGTTGTCGATCGACCCGGCGTCCACATCGGACTGGGTCACGCGGTACGTCGCGGTGCAGGTGACGTGCTGCCCGGGCGCCAGCGAGGCCGTCGGGCAGACCGGCGCCGGGGCTGCGCCGCTGCCGGTGAACCGGGTTTCGCGGACCGTCACCGAGCTGAGCGTGACGTTGCCGGTGTTGGTGACCACAAAGGAATACGTGACGTCCTGGCCGGCGGCGGAGACGGTCTCCGGCGACGCCGTCTTGGTCAGCGTCAACGCGGCGTCCGGCGGAGTCGGCACGACCACTGTGGACGGATCCGAGGTCGGCGGCTCCCCTTTGGGCGGGTTTCCGGTGGCGACGGCCGTGTTCGTCACGCGCCCGGAGTCCACATCGGACTGGGTGAGTACGTACGTCGCCGTGCAGACCGCCTGCGCGCCCGGCGCCAGGCTGGCCACCGTCGCCCTGCCGCCCGGGCAGGACAGCGGCGAGAGCTGCCCGGTGCCGGAGAACGCCGTCTCCCGCACGGTCACGTCGGTGAGCGTCTGGTTGCCCGTGTTGGTCACCACGAACGAATAGGTGACAGTCTGCCCCGCGTGGAAGTGCCCCTCGTCGGCCGGGTCCGCCGACTTCACCAGCGAAAGCCCCGGTTTGGCCGGCACGGTCACCTTCGCCTGCGACGGGCCCGAGGTGACCGGGTCGCCCTGGGGCGGGGTGCCGGTCGCCTCGGCGGTGTTGGTCACCGAGCCGGCGTCCGCGTCGGCCTGGGTCAGGGTGTACGTGGCGGTGCAGGTGACGGACTGGCCGGGCGCCAGCGTGCGCGACGGGCACCCGATGACCGACATCGTCCCGGTGCCGGTGAACGCGGTTTCCCGCACGGCCACCGAAGTCAGCGTGCGGTTGCCGGTGTTGGTCACCACGAATCGGTAGGCGACGACATGCCCGGAACCGTCCACTGTGGTCGGTTCGACCGACTTGGCCAGCGTCAGCGCTGCCCCGCCGCCGGCCGTGACGACCGCGGTCGCGGGCGGGGTGGTGACTGGTGGCAGGTCCCCGGGCGGGGTGCCGGTCGCGGTCGCGCTGTTGGTGATCCGGCCGGCGTCGAGGTCGGCCTGGGTCACGGTGTAGTCTGCGGTGCAGGTGACGGTCTGGCCGGGCTCCAGCGTCGGCACCACCACGCCGCCCGCCGGGCAGGAGATCGCCGACAGGGTCCCGCTGCCGCTGAAGTCCCCTTCGGACACGGTCACGTCGGTCAGCGTCACGTTGCCGGCGTTGGTCACGGTGAACGAGTAGCGGACCGGCGCGCCCGCACTGTCCACAGTGGTCGGCGAGGCGGATTTGGCCAGCGTGAGCGCGGCGGAACGGGCGGCGGTCACCTTCGCCGACGAAGGCGCCGAAGTGGTCGGCTCGGTCGCGCGCGGCGCGGTGCCGTGCGCGACGGCGGTGTTCTCGATCGAGCCCGCGTTGATGTCCGCCTGCGTCACCGGGTAGATCGCCAGGCAGGTCTGGGAAGCGCCCGGCGCGAGCACCGCGTTCGGGCAGTTGATCTCGGGGGCCGGCCCGGAGCCGGTGAACTGCGTCTCGCTCACCCCGACGCCGCGAAGCGTCACGTCACCGGTGTTGGTCACCACGAACCGGTAGGTCACGGACTGGCCGGCCCGCTGGACGGTGGTCGGGTCGGCGGTCTTGGCCAGCGTGATCGCCGGGTGCGCGGGCGTCGGGATGGACACACTGGACGGGTTCGAGGTGGTCGGGTCGGACGAGCCGGGCTGCTTGCCGTGCGCCGTGGCGGTGTTGTCCAGCCGGCTCGAGTCGACGTCGTCCTGCGTCAGCACGTACGTCGCCGTGCACGTGGTGCTGGCACCGGGCGCGAGCGTGGTGGCCGGGCAGAGCGTCGGGGTCATGGCGCCGCTGCCGGAGAACGCGGTCTCGTCGACCCCGATCTCGTTCAGCGGCACGTTGCCGGTGTTGGTGACCAGGAACGAGTAGGTGATCCGCTGTCCGACGGTGTAGGCGTCCGGGTTGTCGGGGGAGGCGGACTTCTTCAGGCTCAGCGCCGGTTTCGGCGTCTGGGTGGGGGTGCGGGTGGACGACGGGTTCGAGGTCACCCGGGTGCTCACGCCCGGCGGCAGCCCGGACGCGGTGGCGGTGTTGACCGCGGCGCCGTTCGCCTGGTCCGCCACGGTGATCACGTACGGCCGCTGGGCGGTGCAGGTCTGCGATTCACCCGGGGCGAGCGACGGCCGGGGGCAGGTGACCGCGCCGGCCTTGGCGTCGGCCACAGTGATGTCGTTCAGGGCCAGCGCGCCGGTGTTGGTGACGGTGAAGGTGTACCCGATCGTGTCACCGGCGTCGGTGATCCCGTTGCCGTTCACGTCCACCGGAGCGGCGGCGTGTTTCTCCAGCTTCAGCGTGGCCGCCTTGGCGGTGTTGGTGACCGTGCAGGAGACGAAGTCGCCGATGCCGACGTGCACCTGGGTCGAGCCGCCCGCGTCGCCGGTGGGCAGCTGGCTGTCCGCGGTGCCGTTGCGGGTGCAGGCCCAGGCTCTGTCGTAATTGGACTCCAGCCCCGAGGTGGCCTTCTCGTTCATGGTGTAGTCGGCGCCGCGGGCCCCGGCCAGCACGGTGACCTCGCCGGTGGTCGCCGAGGCGCCGCCCTTGGTGTCGGCCGAGCCGAGCACGGCCCCGCCCGCGGCCGTGACCGAGACGCCGAACGAGTCGCCGGCGAAGCCGTTCACGACCTTTTTGGACAGCTGGAGGCTCGAGACCAGCACACCGAACCCGACCGCCTGACGCCCGCCGCCCACCATGCGCTGGGTGAACGAGGTCGGGTCCTCGGCGGACAGGATCGCGGTGCCCGTTTTGTTGGCGTTGGTGCGGCCGGCACAGCGGACGGTCGTGGTGCCGACGCCGGTGTAGCCGCCGCCGCACGCGTTGCCGATGCCCGGACCGGAGCTGTCCGCGGTCAGCGACTCGATCGGGGAGGACGAGGTCCACTCGATCGATTCGCTCGGGTCGGTCGACTCGGCGTCCGCGCCGACCAGGCCGTATCCCTTGACCACGGCGCCGGTCGAGTCGGTGGCGACGATGCCGGTCAGCGCCGCGACGGTGGTCGTCCCGTTGGCCGTCTGGTACAGCGCCGGCTTGCCCGGCACGCCGGTGTAGTGCCCGGAGTTGCCCAGATAGGCGGCGGAATACGTGGGCAGCGAGTTCGGCGCGACCGGCCCGCCGGACACCTTGAGCGTGACCGCGAGCCGGTAACCGCCGGGCAGCGCGAACGTCAGCCGCTGGCCGGCCGCCGACGTGGCCTCCGAGGCGCTGTAGCCGGACAGGTCGAACCAGCACAGCGTCCGCGCGTAGGTGCCGGTGCCCGCCGTGGCGAATCCGCAGCTCTGCGTCCCGGCCGCGGCCGCGGGGGACGCCGCGCCAGGCACCGCCACGCCGAGCGCGAGCAGCACGATCGCCAGCAGCGCGAGCACCACCCGCCGGGGCTTTCCGGCACCGAACCTGACACCACTCATGGACCGTGGACCTCCCGACTCGGCTGACGCTCCACGATCATCGTGCGCGAGGGTGGCCGTCCCGGCATCCGAAGAGGTGATCAATCAGTCCATAGTGGCCGGTCACGCGCGGAAGTCCGCACGCACCGCGCGGTGGTCGCTGCCGTTGGCCGGGAGCACCGCGTCGCCGGTCGTGGTGAGCCCGCGGGCCAGCACGTGGTCGGGGCGGGTGAGCGGGAAGACGGCCGGCCAGGTGAACCCGAACCCGGTCTTGACCTCGGGGACCGCGGCCGCCAGCGCGTCGAACCGGCGGTCGGTGGACGCGGTGTTGAGGTCGCCGAGCACCAGGATCCGCGGCGAACGGTCGGCCTGGAGCAGCCCGGCCAGCTCGTCCAGCGCCCGGTCGCGGGCCGCGGTCTCGCCGAGCCGGATGGAGGCGAGGTGCGCCACGTAGACCGTCACCGGCCCGGACGGCAGCCGGACTTGCGTCCGCAGCGCCCGGGCCCAGCCCTGCGCCAGGTCCAGCCGTTCCACCGCGCTGACCGGGTATCGGCTCCACAGCCCGACGGTGCCGACGAACGCCTGGTACGGATGCGTCGGGCGCAGCGCCGCGTCGAGAGAGGGGCCGGTGCGCCCGGTCCGCTCCTGGACCGCGACGAGGTCGGCGTCCGTGGCGGCCAATGCCTTGGCCGCCGTCCCGGCTTCGGTGTTGCCCGCGCCGATGTTCTGCGTCACCACGCGGAGTCCGCTCGGCCCGTCGGCGTTGGCAGGCAGCATCGGCGGCACGAAAAGCGCGGCCCACGCGAGTACGGGCGCCAGCAAGGCGATCTGCGCGGGCCGCGAACGCAGGGCGAAGGCCAGCCCGCCGAGCGGCAGCACCGCGAGGCCGAGCCAGGGCAGGAAACTGTCCACGAGGGTGCCCGCGCCCGCGACGTCGGGCACCAGCCGGTGGCCGAGCAGCAGCGCCGCGAGGGCGACCGCGAACGCTGCGGGCAGCACGGTGCGGAGGCGTCGGCGGAAGACCATGCGACCACAGTGGACTCCGTTGATGAGAGGTTTCTGAAACCGCCTCGGCTACCCTGGGCCGGGTCATGGACGAACCTCCCGCCGCCCCGCTGGTCCTCGTCGCCGACGACGAGCCCGCGGTGCGGGCGGCCGTCGCCGACGCCCTCGAAGTGCACTCCTACCGCGTGATCACGGCCGTGGACGGGCCCGGCGCCCTGCACGCGGTGGCCGAGCACGAGCCGGACCTGGTCGTGCTCGACGTGCTGATGCCCGGGCTCGACGGCCTCGGCGTCTGCCGGGCGTTGCGCGCCGCGGGCCGCCGGGTGCCGATCCTGGTGCTGACCGCCCGCGCCGCCGCCGAAGACCGGGTCAGCGGCCTGGACGCGGGCGCCGACGATTACGTCGTGAAGCCGTACCACCTCGGGGAGCTGCTGGCCCGCGTGCGCGCCCTGCTGCGGCGCAGCGGTGCCGAACCCGGGGCCGAACCGGCCGACGCGCCGCCGCGGATCGCGGACCTGGTGCTGGACCCGGCGTCACGGCAGGGGCGCCGCGGCGAGCGGACCATCCAGTTCACCGAGACCGAGTTCGCGTTGTTCGAGCTGCTGCTGCGCAACCGCGGCCTGGTGCTGACCCGCGAGGTGATCACCGAACGCGTGTGGGGCTACGACTTCGGCCCGGCCAGCAACCCGGTCGAGGTCTACATCCGTTACCTGCGGCGGAAACTCGAGGCCGAGGGCGAGCCGCGGCTGGTGCACACCGTGCGCGGCGTGGGTTATCAGCTGAGGGAACCGTGAACCTGCGCACCCGGCTGGCCGTGCTGGCCGCGCTGTCGGTCGCGGTCGCGGTGGCCGCGATGGCGTTCGCCGCGTACTTCTTCTTCGACCGCGAGCTCGGCCGCCAGCTCGACGTCAGCCTGACCCGCGAGGCGAACCGGATCCAGCTGCAGATCAAGCAGGGCGATTGGTACCAGCCGGACGACCTCAGCTGCGAGTGGCTGGCGGCGCCGGCCTGCGCGCAGCTCGTCACGCCCGAGCCGGCCGGCCGCACGCTGTTCCCGGTCACGCCGGAGGCCCGTGCGGTCGCCGCGGGCAGCCGGGCGGAATTCACCGGAGACGTGCTGTCCGGCGGCCTGGCCCTGCGGGTGAAAACCGTGCCGGTGCGCCCCGGCGAGGCCCTGCAGGTCGCCGTGCGCTCGGACCAGGTGACGCAGAGCCTCGACCGGATCCGGCGGGTGCTGCTGCTGGCCGGCGCGGGCGGGGTGGTGCTGGCGTGTGCCTTCGGTTACCTGGTGGCGCGGGCCGGGCTGCGCCCGCTGGCCCGGATCACCGCCGCCAGCCGGCACATTGCCCGGACGCGCGACCCGGCGCACCGGATCCCCGTGCGCGGCCGGGACGAGCTGGCCGAGCTGACCCGGCACTTCAACACCATGCTGGCCGCGCTGGAGGAGTCCCTGGCGGCCCAGCGGCAGCTCGTCGCCGACGCCTCACACGAGCTGAGGACGCCGTTGACCGCCCTGCGCTCGGACATCGACCTGCTCGCCCTCGACGGCCGGCTCGGTGACGAGCGGCGAAGGCAGGTGCTGCGCCGGATCGGCGACCAGTTCGAGGAGCTGACCCAGCTGGTCAACGACCTGATCGAGCTGGCCCGCGGCGACGAACCGCCGCCGGAGGCCGAGGACGTCGCCCTGGAGCAGGTCGTGGGGGAGCGGGTCGAGCTGGCCCGGCGGCACTGGCCGGAGATCACCTTCACCGCGCGGCTGGCGCCGGTCCTGGTCGCCGGCAGCGCGGAACGGCTCGCCCGCGCGGTGGCGAACCTGCTGGACAACGCGGCGAAGTTCGCCCCGTCGGGCAGCACCGTGACCGTGGACCTCGCCGACGGACGGCTGAGCGTCCGCGACGAAGGCCCCGGGATCGCCGAGGCGGACCGGCCACGGGTGTTCGACCGGTTCTACCGCTCGCCCACGGCCCGTGACGTGCCCGGCTCCGGGCTCGGGCTGGCGATCGTCGCCCAGGTCGTGCGGGCGCACCGGGCCCGGATCGAGGTCGGGTCGCCGCCGGGCGGGGGAGCCGAGTTCACCGTGTGGTTCCCGTCGGCCGGCTGATCTCATCTGCCGCTCATCTCCGCCGTCCACGGTGGACGTCCATGAGCGTACGAACGAAAACGGCCGTCGCGGTGGCGGTGGGCTTGATCTTGACGACTGCGGCCCCGGCGGACGCTGGGACGCGCCTCGGCCACGGCGCGCTGGCGATCCCCGTCTCGGGTGGCGTCGCACTGCTGGACCCCGCCACCCTGCGGGTCGACGCGCGGACCGCCGCCGGGCCGCTGGTGCTCTCCGAAGGGGCCCAGGAACCGCTGGGGTCACCGGGTCCGGTATCTGTCCACAATGGAACCTACAGCTGGTCCTATCCGGACCGGGGGCTGACCGTTTCGGCCTCGGCGCGCGACGGCCGTCTGGTCGTCGACCTGCACGCGAGCGCCGACGGCGACCTGAGCTGGCCCGTCACCGGCACGGACCGCGCCGCGAGCGCCGTGCAGTTCCCCCGTGGGGAAGGGCTTTCCGTGCCGGTCGCCGACCCGTGGTGGAACGGTCAGCTCGGCGGCACCGACCCGGTGCGCCTGCAGGACCTCAGCATGCCGTTCTGGGGTTACACCCTCGGCAAGGTCGGCGCCGGGTACGTGGTGCCGACCGACCTCGGCACGAGCCTGCGCTTCGTCTCCACTGCGGGCCGCCTGCACACGGCCACGTCTCACCACTTCGCCGCCGCCGATGGCACGGACGGCTACACCGTGGCGTTCAGCATTACGGACGGCTCCCCGGTCGCACCCGCGCTGGACTACCGGCGGTGGCTGGTGAGCCACGGGCAGCTCGGCAGCCTGGACCGGAAGATCAAGGCGAATCCGGCCGTGGGCAAGCTGATCGGCGCGTTCCACGCCTATCTCTGGGGTGACGGCCGCAGCGCCGACGCCGTGCGGCAGATGCAGCAGCTCGGCCTCGGCCGGATGTGGCTGGGCTACGACTCCGACGACAGCCCGATGCCCGCCGACGCCGTCCGCGCCGCCAAGGACGCCGGCTACCTGGTGGGCCCCTACGACAGCTGGGACAACGCGCAGGACCCGGCGACCGCCGACACCCCGGCCGCGCGCTGGCCGTCGCCGGTCTGGCCGCAGGCCTGCGTCGAAAACGCCCAAGGGAAGCCGGAAACCGGGTTCGGCGGCCGTGGCTGTTACGTCAGCTCCCAGGCCCTCGCCGGCGCCGAACCCGCGCACCACTACCTCGCCGGCCGCGTCGCCGCGACGGCCGCGAACGGGGCGGACAGCTACTTCCTCGACGTCGACGCCACCGGCGAGCTGTTCCGCGATTACAGCGCCGACCACTCGATGACCGAGGCGCAGGACCGGGCGAACCGCTTGTCCCGCATGGCGAAGCTGAGCGGGCAGTTCGTGCTGGGCTCGGAAAGCGCCGGCGCCTGGGCGAACCAGGTGCTGGCCTTCAGCCATGGCTCCAGCACCCCGGTCGCGGACGGGCTGTGGGCCGCGGAGCGCGACAAGGACGCTTGGGGCACCTACTGGCCGCCCGCGCGTCCCGGCTTCTTCTTCAAGCCGGCCACGATCTCCGCCGATCTCGCGAAGGCGATGTTCGACCCGCGCTACCGCGTGCCCCTGTACGAGACGGTGCTGCACGATTCGGTGATCAGCCTCGACCGCTGGGAGCTGCCGCTGGACAAGCTGCCCGCGCAGCGCGCCACCCGGATCCTGCTCGCGATGCTCTACAACACCCCGCTCAACCTCGCGCTGGACCGTCAGGCGCTGACTGAGGAAGGTTCGGAATTGGCTTCACTGCAACGTTTCTTCGCCGGTATCCAGGCGGCGGCGGGCACGAAGGCGATGACGGGCTTCCGCACGCTGTCCGGTGACGGGCGCGTGCAGCAGACCACCTTCGGCGAGCACGCGCTGGTCGTCACGGCGAACTTCGGCAGCACCGCGTTCGACGGCCTGCCCGGCGGTTGTGTTTCGGCTGAGCAGCCCGGTCAGCCCGCGCAACGGCTGTGTCCTGCTTGATCAGCCGTGCTTCCGTGGCGGGGCTTGGGGAGCTTCGAGCTGGGCGAGCCAGGTGGTGAGCACCTGCTCCAGCTGCCCGGCGTCGCCCGGGGCGAGGTCGTCGACGAGGCGGCGCTCGTTGTGCATGTGGGCGGTGAAGGCGGTGTCGATCAGCTCGCGGCCGGCTGGGGTCAGCGCGACCACCCGGCCGCGCCCGTCGGCGGTGCTGGGGCGGCGGGTGACCAGGCCGGCGCGTTCGAGCCGGTCGATCCGCTTCGTCATGGCGCCGGTGGTGACCATGGTGAACGCGGCCAGCTCGCCGGGCGCGCGCTCGAACGGGTCCCCGGCGCGGCGGAGCGCGGCCAGCACGTCGAACTCGCCTTCGCTGAGCCCGTAACGGCTGTACACGACGCAGAGCTGGGCGGTCAGCAGTGAGGCGACGCGGTGCAGCCGGCCGATCACCCCCTGCGGGCTGACGTCGAGGTCGGGGCGTTCGCGTGCCCATTCGGCCTGGATGCGGGCGACGTGGTCGAGCAGCGGTTCGGTCACCCGCCCCATGGTAGCTTCCCGGGAAGGTATTGTAGCTTCCATGGAAGCTACCTTGCGGTGGAGCCTGGTCACCGCCGTCGCGCCGATCGCCTGGGGCACCAACTACTTCGTCACCCACGAGCTCCTGCCGCCCGGGCTGCCGCTGTATGGCGCGGTCCTGCGGGCACTGCCGGCCGGACTGCTCCTGCTCGCGGTGCGCCGGCGGCGGCCGCACGGGTCGTGGTGGTGGAAGTCGCTGGTGCTGGGCGCGTTGAACACCAGCGCGTTCTTCACGCTCATCTACGTTTCCGCGCAGGCGCTCCCGACCAGCCTGGCGTCCATGATCATGGCCACCTCCCCGGTGGTGCTGATGCTGCTGGCCTGGCTGCTGGTGGCCGAGCGGCCGACGGTGCTCGCGCTGGCCGGGGCGGTGATCGGCATCGCCGGGGCCTGCCTGATGCTGCTGACCGCGGCGGTGCGGGTCGACGCGCTCGGCGTCGCCGCGTCGGTGGGCGCGATGACGCTGTCCTCGGTCGGGTACATCCTGGCGAAACGGTGGTCGGGCGAGGTGGACGTGATCGCGTCGACCTCCTGGCAGCTCATCGCGGGCAGCCTGCTGCTGATCCCGCCGGCGGTCGTGGTGGAGGGCGCGCCGCCGGCGCTGACCGGGGACATGCTGCTCGGGTTCGGCTACGTCACCGTGGTGGCCACCGCGCTCGCGTTCGCCGCCTGGTTCACCGGGCTGAAGCACCTGCCCGCCGCGTCCGTCGGCCTGATCGGGCTGCTCAATCCCGTCACCGGGGTGCTGCTGGGCACGCTGCTGGCCGGTGACACGCTGACCGGGCAACAGCTCGGCGGCATCGCGCTGGTGCTGGCCGGGCTGGTGCTCGGACAGCCGGTCATCAGCCGCTTTCGCCGTCGCGCCGCCGGTTCCCGTCCGGCCGTCCTGAGTGGACGGTCTGAGCGAGCGCGTCCTCCAGCGCCGCCCGCGCGCCCCGCAGGGCCAGCCGCAGCTGATCCGGCTTGCGGCGGATCTGGGCCAGCAGGAGGCCGCCCTGGATCGCGGCCATGGTGAGGTCGGCCGGCCTGGCCAACGCTTTGCGCTCGGTCGGCCGGCTCCGCGCCGCCGGCGTCGAGCTGCTGGCCGGCACCGACGCGGCCCACCTCGGCGCCCCGGGCCTGGCCCACGGCGCCAGCCTGCACGACGAGCTGCGCCTGCTGGAGGCCGGCGGGCTGACCCCGCTCGAGGCCCTCGCCTCGCCGGCCCGCGGACCGCTTCGGCCTCACCGACCGCGGCTGGATCGAGCCCGGCGCCGCGGCGGACTTGGTGCTGGTGGACGGTGACCCGACTACGCGGCTTTCCGCGACGTTGAATACCCGTGCGGTGTGGCGGCGGGGGCGTCGGCTGGCTTCTTAGCTGCGGGTTCAGGCCTGTCGTTCGACTTCGGGCCGGACTTCGGTCATCAGGGCGTCGATTTTCGTTGCGGGCCAGCCGAAACCCCATTCCTTGCCGTCGTGTTTGGGGTAGAGGGTGACCAGGCCGAAGGTGGTGGGCGTCAGCCAATAGCAGACGCTGGCCTCGACGGCGAGCGGGCCGCCCTGGGCCACGGTTTCCTGGCAGACGGCGGACCCGCCGTGGGCTCCGGCGGTGCCGGGCACGCCGGTCACGGTGAGCCGGTCGCCGGTGCCGTCGACGCGGGTTTGCGGTGCGGCGCCGTAAATCGCGAGCATCTTGTGCGGGTCGAAGCCCCGGCCGTTGACGCCGAGCACGACGAGCCAGGCGTCGTCGGCGCTGTCGTCGTAGAGGGCGTGGACCGGGGTGCCGGACACGCCCGCGTCGGAGGTCGCTTGGGTGAGGGCTTTGGTCATCTGCGCGGCTGCGGCGCTGGTCGGGTTCGGCACGATCGGGTCGCCGTGCACGGTGGCGGGCGGGGCGAGCACGTACGTCGGGGTGGCGGCGGCCTGCTCGGTGATGGGTCGGCCTGGCGTGGTTCCCGGTCCGCATGCGACGAGGGCAGCGGTGGTGAGTAGGGCAACGACGGCGAGCGCGGGGCGCGACAGGTGAATTCCGGACACGGCGGTCATTCTGCGGCGCGGACCGGCGCGGTCGGTATCAAGCAGGACTGATGGAGGTGTTCAGCATTGCTGTAGGGAAGACTGGCCGCGTGGATCCACGAAGACTGGTCGTGCTCGCCGCCGTCGCCGATGAGGGCGGGGTCGGCCCGGCCGCCCGCGCGCTGGGGCACACGCCGAGTGCGGTGTCGCAGCAGCTCAGCCGCCTGGAGCGGGAGGCGGGCGTGCCGCTCGTGGACCGCTCCGGCCCGCACGCGTCGCTCACCGAGGCCGGTCACCTCCTCGCCGAACACGGCCGCCGAGTCGACCGGGTACTCGCCGACGCAGCGGGCGCCCTGGGCGCCTGGACCGGCGCGGCTGCGGGCCGGGTGGTGCTGGGCGTGCCCCCGAGCGCGATCGCGGCGGTGGTCGGGTCTGCGCTGCCCGAGCTGGCCGAGCGGTACCCGGAGGTCGAGCCGGTGGTGGTGGAGGTCGACGCCGCCGAGGGCGTCGCTCCTTTGCGGTCCGGCCGAGTAGACGCCCTCCTGCTGGGCGACGACCGCGACACCGCGACCGTCCTGCCACCGCGAACGGTCGCCACGGTGCTGGTTGAGGACGAGTACCGGGTGGTGGTGCCTGCAGGCTGGACGTCGGCGACCGGACTGGACCATCGGCGGCCGATCACCGGCCCGGCTGCGGCGGCGAGGCTGGACCGGCGACAGCCGATCACCGACCCGGCCGCAGCGGTAGGGCCGGACCATCAGCCGGGGACGCCCGACCCGGTGGCAGACCTGGACCATCAGCCGTGGATCGTCGGGCCGGTCGAGTCAGCGCACGGCCGCGCGTTCGCCCGGTTCATCTCGGCGCATGGCCTCACGCCCGCGCGCACCCACGTGGCAGCCCAGCCGTGGACCACCCGGGCGATGCTTGCGGCGGGTCTCGGCGCGGCGGTGCTGCCGCAGTTCACCGCGGTTCGCACGCCGGGGGTGGTGGTGTGCGAGTTCGACGTGCCGGGCTCCTTCGTGCTGCGGATGGTGCGGCGCCAGGGCCGTCCGGGTCCGGTGCCCGCGGTGGAAGCGGCGGTGGCCGCCGTCCGCGCCGCGGTCCTGCACGCAGCCGAGGATTACGCCGATTCCGGCACCGCCCCACGCGATCCCGTGGTCACCCGGCTGCGGGATCCGAGTGAGCGGTGAGTGTTCAGCCGCTCAAAGCCTGAGTCCCGAGCACAGTGATCAACGCCAGCCGCTCAGCGTCCTCGGTGCCCGGTTCCGCCGTGTAGACCATGATCCGCAGGTCGTTGCCCACCACGGCCAGGACGTCGCAGTCGAGTTTCAGGGGGCCGACCTCCGGGTGGAGGATCGTCTTCAGGCCGGCTTCCTGCGAGGCCGACGCGCCGGAATCCCACAGCTCCGCGAACTGCGCACTGGTGGCCCGCAGCTCCGTGACCATCCGCCGTAGCTGCGGGTCGGCCGGGTAGCGTTCGGCGGTGGCGCGCAGGTCGGCGACCAGGCCGGTGCGGAACTGGGCCAGCGATTCCGGGGTGTGCTGGGCCCGCGAGCCCGGGCCGGCGAACTGCCGCCACACGGAGTTGCGCTCGAAACCCCGCCAGCCCGACGGGTCACCCATCAGCGCGGCGTACGGCGGGTTGGCCAGCAGCAGCGTCCACGTCGCGTCGAAGACCGCGACCGGTGTGCCGGTCAGCCGGTCCAGCAGCCGGTGGACGCTCGGGTTGATGAACGTCGGCACCGTCTCCGGGCCCGGCGGGTTCAGCCCGGCCAGCCGGAACAGGTGGGCGCGCTCGATCGCGGACAGCCGCAGCGCACGGGCCAGCGCTTCGACCACCTGCGCCGAAGGACTGGTAGCCCGGCCCTGCTCCAGCCGGGTCACATAGTCGACGGAGATTCCGGCCAGCTGGGCCAATTCCTCCCGGCGCAGCCCGCTCGCCCGCCGGCGCCCGCCGACGGGCAGCCCGGCCGCCTCGGGCGTGACGCGGTCACGCCAGCGTCGCACCGCCTGCCCGAACTCCGCCGTCGCCATACCGCCAGTGTGCCCGCCCGGCCGCGGCGCTGCCTGGTACCGGCAGTCCTAGGAAGACCGGACGAGCGGGGCCACACCGTCTACATCGGACCGCGCGGCGTCGAGCGTGAGAAGCGGGCCGCTAGCCGGGCGACTACCCGGCGCGCCAGTACGCGCTGCCGTCGTCGCTGCGCCGGAGTAGGCCTTCGTCCACGAGGTGACGGCGGAGCGTCGCGTGGTCGTCGTGGATCGCGGAGAGCCGGTCCCGGACGTTTCGCTCGGTGTAGCGCCGTCCGGGTGCGAATTCCTCGGCCAGGCGCTCGAAAACGGCTTGACGGAGCTGTCCCGGCCGCGGCATCGCGACGAGCCGGCCGCGGCTGAACAGACCCTCGACCGGGTCGGCCGACGGCTTGGCCAGCGCGTCCCGGAAAGCCTCCGGGACGGCGCGATAATGTTCCTGTGCAAGGGAAACGAGCCCGGCGGCCATCAGGCGACGCGCGAGTTTCGTGGTGCGCGCGTCGCCGGATGCCGGCAGCCCGTCGGGCGCCGCGCAGATGCGGCCGAACAGCCGCAGCCGCGCGGGATCGGCCAGCGCGGAGACCAATGCTTCCGGTGAGGGCATGGTCGGCACGGTACCGGCGTCGCCGCGGCGGGCGCACCGGGTTTAGAAGCTCGTGAGTGTTCATGCCGGTTAGAACCGTCATGGCCACTCACGAGCCCTCAGCGCCAGCTTAGCTCCGGGGCCACGTGGGTGAGGATGCTCTCCAGCACGTGCGCGTTGTAGTCGACGCCGAGCTGGTTCGGCACGGTCAGCAGCAGCGTGTCCGCGGCCTGGATGGCCTCGTCCTCCTTGAGCTGCCGCACCAGTTCGTCCGGCTCGGCGGCGTACGAGCGGCCGAAGATCGCCCGGGTCGTCTCGTCGATCATGCCGATCTGGTCCCGGGAGTTGCGGTCGCGGCCGAAGTACGCGCGGTCCACGTCGTTGGTCAGCGCGAAGATGCTGCGGCTGACCGAAACCCGCGGCTCACGCGTGTGACCCGCCTCGCGCCACGCCTCCCGGTAGGCCTCGATCTGCTTGCGCTGCTGGACATGCAGCGGCTCACCGCTCTCGTCGGTCTTGAGCGTGGAGCTCTGCAGGTTCATGCCCAGCTTCGCGGCCCAGACGCCGGTGCTGTTCGAGCTCGAGCCCCACCAGATGCGCTCGCGCAGCCCCTCGGAATGCGGCTCGACGCGCAGCAGCCCGGGCGGGTTGGCGAACATCGGCCGCGGGTTCGGCTGTGCGAAGCCCTCGCCCTCGATCACCTCGAGGAACTCCTCGGTGTGCCGTCGGGCCATGTCCGCCTCGGTCTCGCCGTCGCGGGGCACAAAACCGAAGTAGCGCCAGCCGTCGATGACCTGCTCGGGGGAGCCACGGCTGACGCCGAGCTGCAGCCGCCCGTCGGAGATGAGGTCGGCGGCGCCGGCGTCCTCGGCCATGTACAGCGGGTTCTCGTAGCGCATGTCGATCACGCCCGTGCCGATCTCGATCCTCGACGTGCGGGCGCCGATCGCCGAAAGCAGCGGGAACGGGCTCGCCGCCTGGCGCGCGTAGTGGTGCACGCGGAAGTACGCGCCGTCCGCGCCCAGCTCCTCGGCCGCCACCGCCAGGTCGATGGACTGGTGCAGGAAGTCGGCGGCGGACCGCGTCTCGGAGTGCGGGCTCGCCGACCAGTGGCCGAACGAGAGGAATCCAATCTTCTTCACGCACTCCTCAGCGTCCGGCGAGCGCGTTTGATTCCCGGGATCCAGCGACAGCATAGATCAGACGTATCACCACGAAAAGCAGGGACCGATTCAGAAGGAGCCAGAAATCAGGCGAGAACTTTCCGCCCTTGTGGGGCAATACATCCGATGAGTACGCTCCCGCCGGGAACGACTGGCGCTGGTGCCTCACGCCGGGCAGCACCGCTCGTGCCGGTCACGATCACGGCTTGGGCCCGCCACGGCGGCCCGGAACGGAGCTGGACGCGAACGAGATCAACCGGCGTGCGGTGCTGGGGATCATGGCGGGGGCCGGGGCGGCGATGGCCCTGCCGGGGACCGCCTCCGCGGGAACCCGGCCAGCGGGGACCTGGCCCGGCGGAGGCGGCTGGCTGGGGAGCGAGGGCGACCTGGGCGACCGCGGCTGGGCCGATTTCCTGGCCGGCGCCGACCTGCGCTGGCGGCGGCTGCCGAAGGCCTGGGACGAAGGGCCGTTCCTCGGCAACGGCTTCCTCGGCACCGGGGTCTACGCCGAGCCGGGTGCGAACGCGATCCGCTTCACCGTCCAGCACACGCAGGTGCAGGACCACCGTCCGGAATTCGGCTCGCTGTTCGGCCTGGCCCGGCTGCCGATCGGGTACTTCACGCTGGAGCCCGCCGGCGCGATCACCGGCGTCGACTGGCGGCTGGACCTGTGGAACGCCGAGCTGACCGGCACGATCGTCACCACCGCGGGCAGTCTGGCCCTGCGCGCCGCGGTGCCCAGCGAGCGGTCCGTGCTCGCGGTCGAGGTGCGCCCGACCGAGGGAGAGCGGAAGTTCCGCTGGGTCTTCCACCCGAGCGAGGCGGTCAGCCCGCGGACCGCGCCGCAGCTCCACAAGCCGCCGCCCGCCGGGTACGCCGCGAACCCGCCGGCGAGCCTCGAAACCAGCGGCCCGGACCAGCTCGCCGTGCAGCCGCTGCTGGTCGGCGGCGAGCACGTCACCGCCTGGCGCGAAGTCACAGCCGGGACGAGGCGGACGCTCTACACCGCCGTGGCCTGGTCGCACCCGCGCCGGACCGCGGCGCCCGAGGCCCTGCGCACGGTCCGCGCCGCCGCCCGCCCGCTGGACTGGCTCGTCGCCGACCACCGGAGCTGGTGGCACCGCTACTACCGGCAGAGCTTCGGCGTCCATTCCGGACACCCGGCTGCAATCGTTCTACTGGATCCAGCTGTACAAGGTCGCGTCCGCCACCCGCCAGCACGCCCCGGTGATGGCGACCACCGGGCCGTGGCTCGAGCCGACCCCGTGGCCCGCGGTCTGGTGGAACCTCAACGTGCAGCTGGAGTACTGGCTCATCCACGGCTCCAACCACCTCGAGCTGGACGCGGTCACGCCGACCCTGGGCCGGTACCGGCAGCGGCTGCGCGATCAGCTCGCCGAGGACCACCGGGCGGACTCGTACGGCATCCCGCGCACCACGGACATGACCCTGCTCAACGGCACCAGTGACGGCAACAGCGGCTACGCCGTGGGGATCCCGGGCCAGGAGACGCCGACGCCCGAGGTCGGCAACCTCGCGTTCGCGCTGAACAACGTGTGGCTCAGCTACCGGCACACGATGGACGAGGCGATCCTGCGCGACGTGCTGTTCCCCTTGCTGCGCGGGGCGATCAACTACTACCTGCAGTTCCTCGCCCCCGGCCCGGACGGCCGGCTGCACCTGCCGAAGACCTTCTCGCCCGAGTACGGCGAGCTGGCCCCGGACTGCAACTACGACCTCGCGCTGATCCGGTGGGGCTGCACGACCCTGCTGGACTCCGCCCGGCTGCTGCGGATCGACGACCCGCTCGCGCCGAAGTGGCGCACCGTGCTGGCCTCGCTCGCCCCGTACCCCGTGGACGAGAACGGTTACATGATCGGCGCGGGAGTGCCGTTCGCGAAGTCGCACCGGCATTACTCGCACCTGTTGCAGGTCTACCCGCTCTACCAGGTGAACTGGGAGCAGCCGGAGCACCGAGCGCTGATCGAGAAGTCGCTGGCGCACTGGATCGGGTTCGAGGGCGCGCTGGAGGGCTACAGCTTCACGGGCGCCGCTTCGATCTCCGCGCAGATGCTGCGTGGCAACGACTCCGCGGACTACCTGGGCCAGCTGCTGGCTCGCTTCGTCCGGCCGAACACGATGTACAAGGAGTCCGGCCCGGTCATCGAAACGCCGTTGTCCGCGGCGCAGTCGATGCACGACATGCTCTGCCAGAGCTGGGGCGGGGTGGTGCGGCTCTTCCCGGCGGTGCCGTCTTCGTGGCCGGACATCGCGATGCGGGATTTCCGGGCCCAGGGCGCGTTCCTGATCAGCGCCTCACGCCAGGACGGCCGCACCCGCTGGCTCCGGGTACGCAGCGAAGCCGGCGCGCCCTGCGTGCTGCGGCCGGGAATCGAGGGCGAGCTGACCGTCCGCGATGCGCGGGGCCGGGAGCGGGACTGGCGCCGGCAGGCGAACGGGGACATCGAGGTGCGGCTGGGACGGGGCGAGGAGGCGTTCGTGTACCGGAAAGGGGACCGGCCGGACTTCGAACTCGGCCCGGTCGACTCGGCGGGTCCTGCCGAGCCGTGGGGCTTGCCGGTGTAAGGGGGTGCCGTTCGCTCGTCACTGTGGGTGGACATGGGGGCAGGTAAAGCGGTCAGAAAGGGTGAAGATCGGGCCGGTTCTTCGCCATGCCGCGCCGGCACCGTGTCCACTGGTACCTGACGGCGCGCCCGCGCCGGGCCGGGAGGGGAAATCGGATGCGGACGAGCGGCCGAGCCCACCGGACCGGGCCCGGTAAACGGCAGTAATGTGGACGGGCGGCGAGGCCGGCGGCGGCACGGGTATTACGGGCAGCAATGCTTGACCGTGCCGCTCCGGCATGGGTTTGAATGGGCCTGGGCGGCACGCCGGGGCCGCGGTACGAAGTCCTGGAGGGGAGCCATGGCGTGGAGCACTCGCGAGGTCGCGGACCTCGCCGGTGCCAGCGTGCGCGCGGTGCGGCATTACCACGAGATCGGCTTGCTCAAGGAGCCGGAGCGCGGCGCCAACGGCTACAAGCACTACGGCACGTCCCACCTGCTCCGCGTGCTGCGGATCAAGCGGCTGACCACGCTCGGGTTCTCCCTGCCCCAGATCGCCGCCATGGGCGAGGCCGACGAGCACTTCGAAGAGGCGCTGCGCTCGCTCGACGAGGAGCTGGCCGCCACCGTCGAGCGGCTGCGGCGCACCCGCGTCGAGCTGGAGCTGATCCTGAGCCAGGGCGCGCCGACCGAGCTGACCACCGCGCGTGACCTGGCGTCGGCGGCGGCCTGGGCGGACCTGTCCGACGCCGGCCGCGCCTTCTTCGTGGTCCTGAGCCGGGTGCTGGGTCCCAACGGCCTGCGGGCCTACGAGAAGATCCTCAGCCGGTGGCACGACGACCCGGCGATGGCGGAGCTCGACCGCCTGCCCGCCGACGCCGACGAGGACACCCGGCGCCGGCTCGCCGAGCGGCTGGCACCGGCCATCGGCGCGCTGGCCGCCGGCTGCCCGGAGCTGAAGGACGCGACGGCGGACGCGCCCCGCGGCCCGCAGTTCGCCGCCGACATGATGGACGCGGCGATCAAGGATCTTTTCAACCCGGCCCAGATCGATGTCATGGCCCGGGCGGGCGATCTCCTCGGCACGCGGGGAGGGCCCGGGCAGTCATGAGTGACGAGAAGGAAGAGAAAGCGATGGCGGACGAGACACCCCGGCTGATGGAAGCGCAGAAGACGACCGCGCCGGTCCAGGGGGAGCGGGTCGAGGCGTTTCAGCCGATGCTGTCCGGCAAGAAGATGATGGACATGGCCCGCACCGGCAGCTTCGCGGTCGACGACACGACCGGCGAGAAGATGATCAAGGCGCTCGAGGCCGTCGTGGACACGCTGCAGCAGCGCTGGAGCGCGCTGCAGAAGGTGGGCGAGACGCCCGCGATGTCGTCCACCGCCACCGGCCAGTGGGTGGCCCAGCACATGAGCGCCACGGCGAACGACGCGCAGGGCCTGCTCACGCAGCTGCAGGCGGCCCGGGACGAGTTCCCGACCTACATCGAGGCGATCAAGCTGGCCAAGAAGAACTACGCCGATCGCGAGTCCGGCACGAAGAGCACGCTCACCCACCTCCCCACCGCCGGCGACGAGAGCTGAGGGAACGTCCCGTGTCATCTGCCACCGACAAAGACGACAAGACGGCGTCGGTCTCCGACCCGAAGTCGCCGGACTACGACCCGCACAGCCCGTACTACGAGCAGACGATGGACTCGTCCTCGAAGTACTACGTGGGCCCGATCACCGACAACACGAGCTCCGGCGACGACCTGCGCAACGTCTCGACGCTCCAGGTCGACCTGATGGGCACCTGGCTCGGCCCCGCGCTGTCCCCGGAGGTCAAGAACCAGCTGATCCAGGACATCTACGAGAAGAACCTGGAGGACAGCAAGAAGGGGCTGGCCGACGGGCTGAAGATGCGTGACCCGGGCACCCCGCCGACCACCGACTGGGGCAACGCCACGCACGAGCAGATGCAGCAGGCGATCACGACCAGCGCGGACCCGGCCACCGTCGCCGAGTCCTCGGAGGAGTGGGTCAGCGTCGGCAACGACCTGACCGGGCACCAGAAGAGCCTCGGCGACGCGATCAGCGCCAGTACCTCCGACTGGCAGGGCGGCGGCGGCGACGCGGCGCGCGAGCACCTCGCGAACGTCGGCAAGTGGCTCGGCGAGACCGCGCAGGGCTCGGTCCTGTCCGGGCGGCAGCAGGAGATCCACTCGCAGGCGCTCAACCAGACGCAGATCGCGATGAAGGCCAACCCGCCGGTCGAGTTCAACGTGGCGCAGTCCATGGCGCAGCTGCAGCAGGTCAAGGACCCGGTGGCGTACGGCGCCACGGCGGGCCTGATCGTCAACAAGTACCGCGAGCAGCAGGCCGCGCGCGAGCAGGCCGCGCAGACCATGACGCAGTACGACAAGACCATCGCCGGCGCTGTCAGCACGCCGCACTTCCCGGCGCCGCCGAAGCTGGCCAGCGGCAGCGCGAGCCCCGCGTCGGTCTCGCCGAGGCTGCAGGGCAGCCCGCGCCTCGGCCCGGACGGCAAACCGGTGGGCCCGAACGGCGGACCGCTCGGTCCGGACGGCAAGCCGATCCTCGGCCCGAACGGGATTCCGGTGGGCCCGAACGGCCAGCCGATGGGCCCGGACGGCAAGCCGCTGCTGGGCCCGAACGGCCAGCCCCTCGGTCCGAACGGTCAGCCGCTGGGACCCAATGGCCAGCCTCTTGGCCCGAATGGCCAGCCGCTGGGTCCGAACGGTCAGCCTCTCGGTCCGAACGGTCTCCCGCTGGGTCCGAACGGTCAGCCTCTCGGCCCGAACGGCCAGCCGCTGGGACCGAACGGACTCCCGCTGGGCCCGAATGGCCAGCCCCTCGGCCCCGACGGCAAGCCGCTGGGACCGGGTGGCGTGCCGCAGCTGAACCTGCCGAACCCGGGCGACAGCACGCACGCTCAGGGGTACAACCCGCCGAAGATCCCCGACCTCAACCTCCCGCCGGGCGGCGGGCCGGGGCCGGGCTCGCCGGGCGGCAGCATCCCGGGCGGCGGCAACCCGCCGTCGTTCAACCCCCCGTCGCTGAACATGCCGCCGCTCAACCTCCCCAAGGACGACAAGGGCAAAGAGGGCACGCAGATCCAGGGGTACAACCCGCCGTCGATCCCGGACGTCAACCTGCCCCCGGGCGGCGGGCCGAACGGGATCAACCCCGGCGGCATCCCGAAGATCCCGGATGTCAACCTCCCGCCGGGCGGCGGCCCCAGCTTCACCCCGCCCAGCATCCCGGGCGGCATCTCGCTCGGCGGCCCGGGCGGCGGCTCGGGCAGTGGCGGCGGCAAGATCCCGTCGATCGGCCTCGGCGGCGGCGTCAACGGTGAAAGCATCAGCAGCCGTCTCGGCGGCGGCGGTGCCGGTGGCATCGGCGGGCTCGGCGGCGGCAAGGGCGGCTCGCTCGGCGGGCCGGGCAGCGCGACCGGAGCCGGCAGCCTGACCCCGGAGGAGCTGGCCGCGCGCGGCGGCGCCGCCGGGGCCGGCGGCAAAGGCGCGGCTGGATCGCCCGGGATGGGCGGCATGGGCGCCGGCGGCAAGGGCGGCAAGGGCCCGGAGGACAAGGAGCACAAGATCGCTGACTTCGTGGAGTCGGACGATCCGTTGTTCTTCTCCCCGGACGAGGTGGTGGCGCCGCCGGTGATCGGCGACTGGAAGAACACGGACTGGAAGTGAGCGGTTGATGACGAGCGCTTTTCAGGTAGAGCCGGACGATCTGGTCGCGCACGCCAGCCATCTGGACGGGCTCGTCGACCGTCTGCACACGGCAGTGCAGGCGGCGGACACCGCCTTGTCGACGGATGCGTACGGATTGCTGTGCGCGTTCCTGCCGCTGATCGTCAACCCGACCGGTGAGAAGGCGAAAGAGGCGGTGAGTTCGGCGGGCGACGGTGTGAAGACGACGGCGGACAATGTCCGCACTGCTGCCAAGACTTACCGTGAGGGTGACGAGGCGGAGGCGGAGCCGTTCAAGAAGCAGGCCGGTGCGGAGGTCGACGCGAAGCAGCTGCGGGTCGGCACCGTCGAACGGAACAACGCCTGAGCTGATAGACGCTTTAGTGGTGGCGCCGGGGTTTCCGACCCCGGCGCCACTGGCGTTTCCGGCCTCGCCCGGCCTGTCGTGAGCATCGCTAGATATAGTGATAGGCTCTAACTAGGCGGTGTCGCCGGGCGAAGGGTGGACTTGATGACCGGGACGACCCCGCGGGAGCGCTACCGGGCGCAGGTGCGCGCGGAGATCAAGCAGCACGCGTGGGAGCAGCTGGCCACGACGGGCGTCGCCGCGCTGTCCCTGAACGCGATCGCCAAGCAGCTGGGAATGAGCGGCCCCGCGCTGTACCGCTACTACGCCAGCCGCGACGACCTGCTCACCGACCTCATCCGGGACGCCTACCGCAGCCTCGCCGACACGATCCAGGCGGCGGGCGCGGCCGGCGCGGACCTGGCCGGGCTGGCCAACGCCTTCCGTGACTGGGCGCTGGCCGATCCCCACCGGTATTTCCTGATCTACGGCACACCCGTGCCCGGCTACCACGCGCCGGACGACACCGCGCAGATCTCGAGGGAGATCATGGCGGTGCTGATCGACGTCAGCGCCGCGCAGCTGACTTCGAGCGGCCCATCCACCCCGTTCGAAGCCGAACTGGACCGCCACCGCGACTGGGCCGGCGAGAGCCCGGCCCCGTCCGCGGCACTGAGCCGGGCGCTGAGCTTCTGGACGCGCGTCCACGGCGTCCTGTCCCTCGAACTGGCCGGCCAATTCACCGGCATGGACTTCGACCCGGCCCTGCTGTTCGCCGACGAGGTAGAACGCTTGCTGTCCCGCTGAATTCCCGCTGCCGCCCGTCATCGCCCCCGCGGCGGTTCGAGCACCGACCAATGCTCGACGAACCGCCCGTCGCGCACCCGCACGAAGTCCATCACCCGGAACTCGACCTCGAGCCCGGACGGCGGCGCGCCCAGCCACGGCCCGACGTGGCGCCCCCGGTAGATCTTGTGGGTGGCGACAACACCACCGGTTTCGACGCAGTGCAGGATCTCGACCTTCAGCCCCGCAAACGCCGCATGCAGCGCCCGCACGACCTCGACCACCCCATCCCGCCCGTCCGACCGGCCCTCTTTCGCCGACCGATTGCGGAAATCGGCGTCGACGAACTCCTCGATCAGCTCTACTCGGCCGCCCTCATGCACCTGCTCGACAAACGCCCGCATCAACGTGACGTCCGCGGATTCCGTAGCCATGTGGTGAATCTTCTCAGCCGGCGCGGGTGCCGGAGAAGGGGAACGTTCCGCTGCCGGCGACGGTGACCGAGCCGGTGAAGACGTCGGCGTTGATGGTGCCCTCGACGGTGAGGTCGAAGGGGAACGGGTCGGCCAGGCTGGCGGTGAAGGTCAGGTGGTTGGCCTCCACAGTGCCGGTGGTGATGGGGACGGTGATCTCCAGCTGGTCGTCCACAATGGAGCCGGCGATGGTTTCACCGGTGGTGTCCAGGGTGAGGAGCAGGTCCTTGCTGCCCGCGGGGTGGGTGAAGGTGATGTTCCACGCGCCGTCCGGGCCGGTTTTGCCGCTGCTGACACGGAGGGTGGGCGGCTGGGACGCGGCTGCGGACTGGTCCAGCGGCGCACCCGCAGTCACAGTCGGGACCGCGGACTGGCCGAGTGCGGGCAGGCCGGCTTTCACTTCCACGCCAACGGAATTCAGGACACCCGCCATCATCCGGTAGTACCCGATCAGGAACAGCAACTCCAGGATTTCCGCGTCGTCGCGGGTCGCCGCTAAGTCGGCCCACGTCTGGTCGGAGACGAAGACGTTCTGGCAGACCTCGTCGACGGCACGTAGGACCGCGTCTTCGAGCGGAGGCCAGGGGGCGGTGGCGTCGGAGAGGGCGTCGATTTCGGCTGGGGTGGCGCCGGCGCCCAAGGCCGCGGGGACGTGGTTCGCCCATTCGAAGGGCGCTTCGCAGCGCAGTGCGACTCGGAGGATCGCTAGCTCGCGGATGCGCGCGTCCAGTTTTCCCTTGCCCAGCAGGAATCCGCCGAGCTGGGAGGAGGCGTCCATCAGGGCCGGGTGGTGCGCCAGCACCTGGATGATCGTGTCGGCACCGATTTTGGCCAGCTGCCGGTGTTCCTTGTCCAATTCGTCGAGGGGGAGCGGGAGGATGCGGGGAGTGGTGGCGTGCGGCATGGCGGGTTCCTCAACGGGTCGGCCGGGTTTGCCGGATGTGGTCGAGCGCGGCGCGGGCGGCCGCGGCGTCTTCGAGGTTGAGCTGCGGATGGGAGTGGATGTCGATCAGGGCGCGCGCGAGCAGCTCGTCGCCCTCGGGGCTGAACACGTCGACGCCCATGGCCCGCGAGACGTGCTCGTGCAGCACGGTGATGGACAGCGCCATCGCGGTGCCCACGGCCGCCCGGACCTTCGGGTCGACGTCCGGCGGGTCAGAGCGTTCGCGGTCGGTGTCGACCAGCCACTGCCGGCCGAGTTCGACCATCTCGTCGAACAGCGGCGCGGCCCCGCCCTCGGTCAGGGCACGCGCGAGGTAACCCTGGTACGGGCCCACCGCGGCCCTCGCCGCGGCGACGTAGTTGACGTCCTCGGGCGTCCGGTCGGCCAGGACCCGGTCGTTGAGCCGGCGGAGCACCTTGGCCAGGTGCGCGTCGCAGGCGTCCCGCAATCCTTGTTTGGAGCCGAAATGATGGCGCACCAAGCCGGAGGACACCCCCGCGGTCTCGGCGATGCCGCGGATCGTGGCGCCGTCGAATCCGTGCTCGCCGAAGTGGGCCATCGCGGCGTCCCTGATCCGGGCCCGCGCGGTCAGGTCCCCACGGTCGGGCTCCGCACTATCCATGCGTACGGCTTACTGCACTCATGGACGGGATACTACACGCCTGTGTAGTCGTGGGCTGCCGGCGAAAACCGCAAGCGCGGATCAGAGGCAGGGCGGCCGGTAGCCGTCGATGCGCAGGCCGCGGAATTCCAGCTGGTTCGGGGTCTTGCCGACGAAAACCAGGCCGCGGGCCTCGGTCAGGGCCGAGGCGAACGAGTACGGCGGGGTGCCCAGCTCGGGCAGCGAAGTCCAGGCGTCCGGCGAAAAACTGAAGAACTTCGTGACGGGCTTCCCGCCGGTCTTGGGCACGAGGGTGAGCCATTTGTCGCCGCCGCTCCAGTGCGAGGCGGGGCGCAGCTGGACGTACAGGTCGTCCGCCGCGCTGTAGGTCAGCCAGAACCCGTGTGACCGGGTGAGGTCTTCCTGGGCCTCGAACCGGTTGCCGAGCCAGACGACGGCGACGTGCCATTCCGCGTTGAGAAAGCTCACCTTGGCCGCATACCGGTGGCCCGCCGGCACAAGCAGGCTCCCGGTGGCCGGGACGGTGGTGCCCTCGCCGCTGGCCAGCCACTGCTGCAGCCGGTCGATCGACGGGGTCGCGCACTCGTCGCGGGGTGGCCGCGGACCGGCCGCGCCGGCGACCGCCGCCGGTCCGACCAGGGAAAACGCCAGCACGGAGGCCAACGTCACGAGCGTCTTGGTGATGGCGACCGGCCGTGCGCGCATGCCTGGAAACTAGCATCCCGCCGGTGGCCGTCCAAGGTCCCGCGGCCGCGGGCGTGTGGCCGGGGTCACGGAATGCCTGTCGATCTTCCGCGCTACACACGAAGTAGGAATCGTTCGCACCCAAGGGAGTTCCATGTCCGCCACCACCACGCCGGAAGAGACGCCGACCGTGCCGGTCGTGCCCGCACGGGACGACTTCGACTTCCCGCTCACCGACGGGGCCGCCTGCCGCATCGACGACCCCGACTGCGAAGCCTGCCAGTGAGCCGAAGCGGGTCGCGGTGAGCCGCGACCCGCTTCCGGGACTGTCCATGGGGGACGGTTCAGGCGGCTCGGCGGCGGACGGTGCGTTCCAGGATGCCCAGCGTGGACTTGAGGGCGGACTCGGGTACCACCGGGAAAACGAGGCGCCCCTTCCACTCCGGGGCGATCTCGGACCAGTCGTAATAGGACGTGACGAGGGTGCCGCCGTCCGCGGGCTCCAGCCGGTAACCGTAGACGTGGCGGAGGTGCGGCCCCTTCCCGGCCTCGACGGTCCAGGCGATCTCCTTGTCCGGCGCGAACTCGGTGATGAGCACCTCGACGTCGTACTTGCCGAGCGGCCGGTCGCCGAGCGCCTCCCGGTCCATGTGCACCACGAACCGGTCGCCGGCCTGGCGGACCGGGTCGCCGTCGGCGTCGAGCAGCATGCCCGACGCGTCGATGTCCACGTGGCCCTTCGGGTCGGACAGGACCGCGAAGACGGCTTCGGCAGGTGCGGGGATGAGGCGGGAGACCTCGATCCGCTCCGTCCTTTTCGGACCGTCGCCCGGGTTTTCCGCGGTGGCGATCAGGATCGCGCGGCCGAGGATGTGGGAGGACATGGTGAAGCCGAGGAACGCCGGGGTGGCGTCGGCCGGGACCCCGAGGGTCTCGACGTCCAGGGCGTGCACCACGAAGAAGTACCGGTGCGGGCCGTGGCCGGCGGGCGGGGCGGCGCCGAGGTAATGGGTGACGCGGGCGTCGTTGGGCAGCGCGAACGCGCCCTCGGGCAGGCTCGCGCCCTCGGCCAGTTCGGTGACAGTGGCCGGAATGTCCGCGACCGCCCAGTGCCAGAACCCGGAGCCGGTGGGGGCGTCCGGGTCGTAGACGGTGACTGCGTAGCTCTTCGTGCCTTCCGGGGCGCCGCTCCAGGAGAGCTGCGGGGAGACGTCTTTGCCTTCCGACAGCGGCAAAGTGGCGCCGTTGGTGATGGTGGTACTGGTGACGGTGAAGGTGGCCGCTTCGGGGAGGCGGGCCAAGGGGTTGCTGGCGCTCATGAGATCGATTCTAGCCGCGGGATCGGATGGTTCCGGCCGCTCAGCCGGAGTTGTCCACAGGGGTGGTCGATTGTGGATAAACGGGCTCGCGGGGACGGTTTTCGCGCCGCCGCCGACTGTGGGTGCGAGAGACTTCTGGGGTGACCGAAGCTTGGTCAGGTTGGCAGGCGGGGGCGGGGCGGGCCCGTGACGCCGACGCTGCGGCCGAGTTGCTGGTTCGGCACCTGACCGAGACTGCGGCCGGGCCGGCCCGGCCCGGCTTCGCGAAGAAGACCTGAGCTCGGGGCCGTTTTCCCTTATACCGCCTCAGAACCAGTGCAAGCAGTGTGGAGAACGCTCGCTACGGAACAGTGCGTCGGCGAGGGCGTCAGCACCCGGGTAGTGGGCCTGGATGTGCCCGGCCCGCACCAGGGTGCTCGGGGCGGTGCCACCGAGGTAGATCGAGCCCAGGTCGCGCACGTCGAGGGACAGGTCGGGGGCACGGTCGGTCGGGGTGCACTCCGCGTGGCCGTCGCGGGTGGTCAGCTGGTAGCGGTGGTGCTCGCCGAGGAACGGGTCGTCGATGTCGAGGACCAGGGTGCCGTCGGTGGGCCAGCGGCGGGTGGTCAGGGCGCGCGGGATGTCGAGTAGCCGTACCCAGAGCCAGTCGCCGTCGTCGCCTACCTCGGCGGCGCGGAAGTCCGCCAGTTGCCAGCGCAGCGGGTTTTCCGGCGGGAGGTTCTTGAACACGATCCGGGTGACCAGGTCGTGCCCGAGCAGGAACCGGGCCAGGGCGGTGAAAACGGCGTCGTCGGTGGTGATGGTCTCGTCGACGGTCAAGGTGCCGGAATCGCCGAGCGAGTAGCTGGCGTAACCGTCCGGGTCGCCGCCGGCGTCACGGTGGACGGCGATGTAGCGCGGCGCCGGCGTGATCGGCGGCTGCCCCGCGCCCAACGCCCACCAACGGCGCGGCCGGGACAGCGCGCCGGGCTGGACGCGGCGGTAGCGGTCGTAGACCTCCTCCAGGATCTCGCCGCACTCGGCCCGTCGCAGCAATTCGATCGAACCGCCGGGCGTCGAATCAGCCCGGGGGACAGCGAAATCGGCTCGGTTGCGCGGCACCGTCAGCCGGTGCGTGTAGGTCGCCGGGCCGTAGCCGAACCGGCCGTAGATCGCGGCGTCGGTGCACAGCAGCACCGCGAGGAAGTCCCCTCGCGCGCGCAGTTCGGCGAACTGATGCCGCATCATCGCGCTGAGCACGCCCTGGCGCCGGTGCGTCGGCAGGACGCCGACGGCGGTCACCCCGGCGGCCGGGGCGAGCACGTTGCCGGGCAGGGTCAGCTCGAACGAGTGCGCGGCGGCGGTGCCGATGGGCCGTCCGTCGTCGGCCGTGGCGAGCAGGGCACGGTCCATCTCGAGTGCCGACCACCAGAGCCCGCCGCCGTCGACCGGGGTTTCCGGGAAGCGGCCGAACGCGGCGTGGAGGGTGCCGATGTAGACGTCGAGGTCCGCGTCGGTGGTGGAACGGATCTTCATGGCTGCGCCGGCTCCCCGCGATACCGGCACCACGGCTCGTGGTGCCCCGCCACAGTCCAGCGTCCGGCCGCGGCCGGATCAACCGAATTACCGCCGGTCAGCGGCGAAGGGCGTGTTGCAGCGCTTCGAGCACCTCGCGGGCCGCGGTCGGGCCGGTGTTGAGGTAGAAGACGTCGTCGTCCACCGGGATCGCGGTCTTGGCGGCGACGGCGCCCAGCGTGGGCCACAGCGGCGCCGAGGTCAGGGCCGCCGCCTTCGCCGGGCCGCCCTGCACGCCGTAGAAGATCCAGTCGCCGTCCGCGCGGTCGAGCTCCTCGTTGCTGATGTCCTGCGAGGTCTGGCCGAACTGCTGATCGGACGGCCGGGCCAGGCCGGCGTCCTCGGCGATCGAGCCGGTGAACGACGGCACGCCGAAGATCCGCAGCCGGTCGGCGTTCCGGCGCAGGAACGAGACGGTGGGCTCGGGGTGCAGGGATGCGCCGAGCGCCGCGGCGTCCGCGTGGTAACTGTCCAGAATGTGTTGCGCCTGCTGGGTTTTGCCGAGCGCGTCGGCCAGCAGCAGGAAGTCCTGCTTCCAGTACAGGCCGGTGCCCTGCGTCGCCACGGCCGGCGCGATGGCGCTGAGCGAGGCGTACAGCGCGGCGGCGTTCTTGCCCGCGGTGTTCATCACGACCAGGTCCGGCTTGAGGTTGCCGATGGTCTCCAGGTCCGGGGCGGTGCGGCTGCCCACGTCCGCGACCTTCGCGGCCTGGGGGTAGGCGGCGAGCAGGTAACGGGGGACCAGCTCGGCGCCGTCGCCGCGGGTCGTGCCGACCGGCACCACGCCCAGGGTGAGCAGGGCGTCGGCCTGGCCGGTGGAGATCACGACCACGCGCTTCGGCGCCGCAGGCAGGGTCGTGCTGCCGGAGAAGTGCTTGACCGTGCGGGGAAAGACGCCGTCCGCGGCGCCGCTGCCCATGCCCGCCGGCATCGTCCGCGGGGCGGTCCACGCCCGGGCCGCCCCGGCCGCCGGCGCCGCGTCCGGGCTGCCGCTCGAGCAGCCGGCCAGCAGCAGGACAACGGCCGCCAGCACCGCCGGGACGACCTTCAGGACCGGGCCATGGTTCACGCGCATGGACTAGAGGGTAGCCTTACCTAACGTGAATCCTGAACGGTTGCCCGGCTCGATCAGGTCACACTCGTGATCACCCTCGACACGGCCCTGCGCCGGCGGACGGCCGTGCGCGCGGCCGGTCTGGGGGCGGGTGTGCTGGTGCTCGCGCTGCTGCTGTCGCTGAGCCTGGCCGTCGGCACCCGGGGCATCCCGCTCGGCTCGGTCTGGACCGCGCTGCTGAATCCCGGCGACGGCAGCCGCGAGTCGATCATCGTGTGGCAGCTGCGGATGCCGCGGACGCTCCTGGGGATTGTCGTCGGGGCCGCGCTGGCCATCGCCGGCGTGGTGATGCAGGCGGTTTCGCGCAATCCGCTGGCCGAGCCGGGAATCCTCGGCGTCAACGCCGGTGCGGCGCTCTCGGTCGTGCTGGCGATCTCGGTGCTGGGCGTCTCGGACGCGGGGGACTACGTGTGGTTCGCCCTCGGCGGCGCGGTGCTGGCCACCGCGCTGGTCTACGGCCTCGGCGTGCGGACGGCCGGGCCCGGCGACGGCGCCCAGAGCCGCGTCCGGCTGGTGCTGGCCGGCGCCGCGCTGACGGCCTGTTTCGGCGCGGTCACCGGGACCGTGACGATGTTCGACACGAACACCTTCGACTCCTATCGGTTCTGGGTGGTCGGCTCGCTGGCGAACCGCGACACCGCGGTGCTCGGCCACGTGCTGCCGTTTATCGTCGCCGGCGCGCTCGTGGCGCTGGCGCTCGGTCCGCGGCTCAACGCGCTCGCGCTGGGCGAGGACGTCGGCATCAGCCTGGGAGTGCGCCCGGGACGGGTGCGGCTCGGCGGGCTGGTGGCGATCACGCTGCTCGGCGGGGCGGCAACTGCGGCGGCAGGCCCGATCTCGTTCGTCGGGCTGCTGGTGCCGCACGCGCTGCGGCTGGTGCTCGGCCACGACGTGCGCTGGCTGCTGGCCTATTCCGTGGTGGCGGGCCCGATCCTGGTGCTGGCCGCGGACATCGCCGGCCGCGTGGTCGCGCGGCCCGGCGAGCTGGAAGTGGGGATCGTGACGGCGTTCGCCGGCGCTCCGGTGCTGCTCTGGCTGGTCACCCGGCGCGCGGGACGGTCGGCATGACGACGCGCGCGGTGACGTTGCCCGGCGGGATCGTGCTGCGGGTGCGCCCGCGCGCGGCCGTGGTCATCGGGCTGCTGGCCGTGGTCGCCGTCGCGGTGTCCGGGTACGCCGTGCTCACCGGCAGCTATCGCCTTTCGCCCGGCGACGCACTGGGCACGTTCGTCGGCGGCGGCACCGCGACCGACCGGTTTTTTGTGCTGCAGCAGCGGTTGCCGCGGGCGGTGGCCGCGCTGCTGGTCGGCGCCGGGCTCGGCTGCGCGGGCTCGCTGTTCCAGAGCGTTTCGCGCAATCCGCTCGGCAGCCCGGACGTCATCGGCTTCACCACCGGCTCGGCGACCGGGGCCCTGCTGTCGCTGCTCGTTCTCGGCCCGGCGCCGGGCTCGGGCACCGGCGTCGGTGTGGGCGCGCTGATCGGCGGCCTCGTCACGGCTGGGGCGGTGTACGCGATCAGCTCCGTCCGCGGGGCCGGCGGACGGCAGCAGCTGGTGCTGGTCGGCATCGCGGTCGGCGCGATGCTCGCGTCGGTCAACGACTACCTGCTCACCCGCGCCGACCTCGACGCCGCCGAGACCGCGAAGTCCTGGCTCTTCGGCAGCCTCAACGCCATCTCCTGGCCACAGGTCGTCCCGGCCGGGGTCGCGCTGGCGGTGCTGCTGCCGTTCGCCGTCCCGCTCGGCCGGCCGTTGCGGCTGCTGGAAATGGGCGACGACTTCGCGACGGCGCTCGGCGTCCGGACCGCCCGTGTGCGGTGGCAGGCGCTGCTCGTCGGCGTCCTGCTGACCGGCGCGGCGGTCGCGGTGGCGGGGCCGGTCGGGTTCCTCGCGCTCGCCGCGCCCCAGCTGGCACGGCCGCTGCTGCGTTCCTCCGAAGCCGCGCCCCTGACCTCCGCGGTCACGGGCGCGGCCCTGCTCGCCGCCGCCGACCTGGGGGCGCAACGCCTGCTCACGCCGTTCCAGATCCCGGTCGGCCTGGTCACCGGCGCGCTGGGCGGGGCCTACCTGGCCTGGCTGCTCGCCACCGGCCGGTCGCGCTGATCACTGCCGGGATAGCGGGATTTCGGCGTCGACGCGGGACAGCTTCGCCGGATTGCGGACGTAGTACATGCCGCTGATCCGGCCGTCCTCGATCCGGATCGCCAGCACGCCGTCGACCGCGCCGTCCAGGCTCAGCACCAGGGCCGGGCTGCCGTTGACCACCGCGGGGGCGACGCCGAGCGTGGCCCCGAACCTGCCGACTCCGCCGTTGATGTAGCGGGCCACCTTGTCGGAGCCGGCGATCGGCCTCAGCGCGGCCTGCTTGACGCCGCCGCCGTCGCTGACCAGGACCACGTCGGGGGCGAGCAGGTCGAGCAGGCCTTGCAGGTCGTTGGTTTCGAGCGCGCGCTGGAACGATTCCAGCGCCGCCCGGGTCTCGCCCGCCGTGACCACCGCGCGAGGACGGCGGGCATCCACGTGCCGGCGGGCGCGCAGCGCGATCTGCCGGACGGCCGCCGGGCTTTTGCCGACGGCTTCGGCGATCTCGTCGTAGCCGATCGCGAAGACCTCACGCAGCACGAAAACGGCGCGCTCGGTCGGCGAAAGGGTCTCCAGCACCAGCATGAGCGCCATCGACACGCTCTCGGCGAGTTCGACGTCCTCGGCCACGTCCGGCGTGGTGAGCAGCGGCTCGGGCAGCCACGGGCCGACGTACGACTCCTTGCGGCGCTTGAGGGTCCGCAGGCGGTTCAGCGCCTGCCGGGTGGTGATCCGGACCAGGTACGCCCGCGGCTCCCGAACGGTGCCGAGGTCGACCTCGGCCCACCGCAACCAGGTCTCCTGGAGCACGTCTTCGGCGTCGGCCGCCGAGCCGAGCATCTCGTAGGCGACGGTGAAGAGCAGGTTGCGGTGGGCGAGGAACGCTTCGGTCGCCGGGTCGGTGCCGTTCATCGGGACGATTATGCCGCCGGCTCGGTGCGCTTGGGCGGTTTGACCGCAGTTTCCTTGGCCTGCACCGCTTTCCGGCGCTCGTTGTCCTTGGACCAGGTCCAGCTCGCCGAACCGGGCTTCGCCGCCTCGCGGGCCAGCTGCTTGACCGTGCCCGAGCAGACGATCTCCTTGAGCTTCGCGCCGAGGCGGCCGCCGATGTGGAACGCCGTCGCGACGTCGTTGCGGTGGGAGAACTGGAAGAGGCCGCCCTGGCGGCCCAGGCTGAGGCATTGCCCGACGAAGCCCAGCTCGATCGGCGTGGCCGGCTCGCCGGCGATCCGGTGGAGCACCGTGTCGGCGGCGTGCCCGCCGAGCGGCCCCGCGGCCTGGCAGCTCATCCGGAACGGCCGGTCCGACGGGCCCGCCGAGTCCCCGGCCGCGACGACGCGGGGGTCGTCCACGCTGGTCAGCGTCTCGTCTGTGCGCAGGCGGCCGAGCGCGTCGGTGCTCAGCCCGCTGCTCGCGGCCAGGTCCGGCACCCCGAACCCGGCGGTCCAGACGGTCACCTCGCTCGGGATCTCCCGGCCGCCACTGAGTTCGACGGTCTCGCGCGTCACCGCCGTGACCTTCGAGCCGGGCCCGTCCAGCACGGTCACGCCGAGCTTGGCCAGCCGCTTGGCCACCGCCTGGCGGCCGCGGGGATGCAGGTACGGGCCGAGCGACCCGCCGCAGGCCAGCGTCACGCTGTGGCCGGCCTCCGCCAGTTCGGCGGCGGTCTCGATGCCGCTCGGTCCGGCGCCGACCACCGTCACCGGGGCGCCGGCCGGCGCGGCGTCGAGGGCGGCGCGCAACCGCTTCGCCTGCTCCAGATGGCCGAGCGGGTAAGCGAATTCGGCCGCGCCCGGCACGTCGGGGACTTCGCTGCGGCTGCCCACCGCGTAGATCAGATAGTCGTAGCCGAGCGTGTCGCCGTTCGCCAGCCGCACGACGCGCGCGCCCGCGTCGATCCGCGTCACGGTGCCGACCACCAGCCGGATCCGCTCGGCCAGCACCTCCCGGTACCCGACCACCGCGTCGTCAGACCCGCCGGCCAGCTGGTGCAGCCGGATCCGCTCGACGAAGTCCGGCCGCGCGTTGACCAGCGTGACGGCCACATCGGCCCGCTGGGTCAGGCGGTTGGCTGCCGTCACGCCGGCATACCCGCCGCCGATCACGACAACCTTGGTCTCCTCGCTCATGGCGTCTCCTCAAGTTCAGGGGTTCGGCCATAGGACACCGTGGCGCCGCGGTTTGTGACAGCGCGGTTCTGCGACCGCGCATGACGCGCGTCACGCCGTCAGCGGGAGAGCTTCAGATCGACGAACCGGGGCCGGTTGTGGTCGATGCCGGCGTAGCGGTCCGACAGCTGTTCGCTGCTGGTGTTGGAGGACAGCACCAGCTCGCCGGGCCGGCTGATCTCGGGGTGCGCCGCGACGTTGTAGGTGTAGCGCCCGTTCCCGGTGCCCGGCGTCCGATGTGGACAGTACTGCGGAGTTGTGCGTGAACGGCGCCGACGGCGGCAGGCTGTCGCCCGGCGTCGGCCGCCGCCGGGACGGCGCCCGAAGTCCTGTCAGCGCTGGGTGAGCGCGGTGTCGGCCCGCGCGCCGGCGATCCTGAGTGGACGGTCGGCAGCCACGCGGTGACGGCGGCGCACACCGCCGGCAGGGGAGTCCGGCGCGTGGTCGGCATCCTTTCCAGGCGCCGCTTTTCGGCGGCACTGCTTTTCCGGAGCGCAGCCCGGTGACAACGTTGGCAACGCGATTCAGTCTTGATCCGCGTGAGCGGCGCTGTCAACGGACCGGACCGGCCAGAAACCGCGGCGATCCGTTGCCGGGCACCAAGACCGGGGCTGTTCACGGACGACGGCCGGTCGCCCGTGAACAGCCCGGATCGTCAGGCCAGCGGCTCGAGCGCCTTCGCCAGCGGCTCCAGCACGGCCGGCGTGTGCGGCGGGGGCAGGTACACGATCGCGAGGTCGAGGCCCGCTTCGCCGAGCGCCTCCACTTCGGCGGCGACCTTGGCGTAGTCCTGGTCCGGGCCGAGGCGCACGTGCGAGGACAGGGTGATCTCGGCCGGGTCGCGGCCGATGTCCGCGCAGTGGCGGTGCAGCACCTCGCGCTTGTGCGCGAACTCTTCCGGCGTGCCGCCGACGAAGTTCCAGTGCTGGGCGTACTTCGCGGCCGTGCGCAGGGTGCGCTTCTCGCCGCTGCCGCCGATGCAGAACGGCGGGTGCGGCGTCTGCACGCCCTTCGGCTCGCAGCGGGCGTCGGTCAGCTGGTAGTGCCGGCCCTGGAAGGTGGTGGTCTCCTGGGTCAGCAGGCCGAGCAGGACCTCGCAGCCCTCCTCGAACCGGTCGCTGCGGTCCTTGATCGAGCCCAGCTCCATGCCGTACGCGCCGGACTCCTCTTCGTTCCAGCCGGCGCCGATGCCGATCTCCAGCCGGCCGCCGGAGACGATGTCCAGCGTGGCGGCCATGTTCGCGAGCAGCGCGGGGTGGCGGTAGTGCATGCCGCTCACCAGCGTGCCCAGCCGCAGCCGCTTGGTGGCCTGCGCCAGCGCGGTGAGCGTCACCCAGCCTTCCATGCACGGCCCGGTCGAGTCGGAGAAGATCGGGTAGAAGTGGTCGAAGGTCCAGCCGGATTCGAACAGTTCGATCTCGTCGGCGGCCTGCCACACGGCGAGCATGTCGGCCCAGACGGTGTCCTGGGGTGAGGTCTTGATGGCGAATCGCATGCTGGTGATCGTAAACCTGGAGTTCCTCCAGCGTCGGCCTTCAGCTCGTGACGGCGTCGTAGGCGACCCGCAGTTCCGCCGGCCCGCGCAGCAGCATGTTCGCCCGGTACGGCGGCGGGTCGGCGACCAGGCGCGGGCCGGTCAGCCGGGTGGCGATCGCGCTCAGCGCGGCCTGGCCCTCCATCCGGGCCAGCGCGGCGCCGAAGCAGTAGTGCACGCCGCCGCCGAACGCGAGGTGCGCGTTGCCCGGCCGCTCCGGCCAGAACCGGTCCGGGTCGGCGAACCGCCGCGGGTCGCGGTTGGCCGCGCCGAGCAGGAAGACCACGCGGGAGCCGGCGGGCACGACCTCGCCCGCGATGAGGACGTCAGCGGTGGCCCTTCGGCTGGTCTGCTGCACCGGCGGGTCGAAGCGCAGCGCCTCCTCGACGACGGCGGGGGCCAGGTCCGGGTCGGCGCGCAGCCGGTCGAGCACGTCGGGGTTGCGGAGCAGGGCGAGCGTGCCGTTGGTGATGAGGTTGACGGTCGTCTCGTGGCCGGCGATGAGCAGCAGGCCGAGCGTGGTGGCGAGTTCCAGGGTGTTCATCCGGGACGCCGGGTCGCCGTCGGTGAGCAGCCCGGACACCAGGTCGGTGCCCGGCCGGTCGCGGCGCCGCGCGATCATCGGCATCAGGTACTCGCGCCAGTCCGCGCGGGTCACCTGCAGGTCCGCGATCTCTTGCGCGGTCAGGGTTTCCACCGGGTCGAGCGCGCGGGTGAGCCGTGCGGCGAACGAGTGGAACACCGGCTCCTCCTCCGCCGGTACGCCGAGGAGCTCGCAGATGACGCCGACCGGCAGGGGATAGGCCACGGCGTTGACGATGTCGAGTTCGCCGGGCCCGGTGCCGGCGTGCCGGTCGAGCAGCCGGGCCACGATCGCCTCGATCTGCGGGCCCATGCCCATCACCCGCGGCATGAACTGGTGCATCGTTTGGTCTCGCAACGTGTTGTGGTGCGGCGGGTCCACCACGAGGAACGGGCCGCGGAACGGCCTCCCGTCCGAGCCCAGCGGCCCTTCGATGTCGACGCCGTCCTCCGCGGACAGCCGGGGATCGCGCAGCAGCGCGCTGATGTCGGCGTGCCGGGAGACCAGCCAGCTGTTCTCGTCGAGCCGCTGGATCGGCTCCCGGGCCAGCTCGGCGAAGTGCGGATACGGGTCGTGCCGGTTGGCCTGGTCGGCAGCCGGCTGTACACGGCCGCCGCGGGGTAGGACTGGGTGCTGGTCATGACTGTCCTCCGTGGACTGCAGTGAGATCGGGGCCGCTGAGTTCGGTGCTGCCGAAGCCCGCGCCGAGAACGGCGGTGGCGGGCGAGTCGGTCGCGTTGACGGCGGGCGGGAACGGCGCCCGTTCGGTGATGAGGGCGGCGTAACCGTCCATGACCCGCGGCGAGTCGACCGCGACCGCGCCGACGGTGACCCCGCCCCGGCCGTACGCGGCGGCGAACGGGCCTTGCTCGAACGAGCCCTGCGTGAGCACGACCTGGTCGGCCAGCTGCGGCAGGCCGGCGGACTTGATGTTCAGGCCGAACTGGTCGGACCAGAACGCGGGCAGCGCGGCGGCCGTCCGCCGGTGCCGGTGGGTGAGGTTGTGCGCGGCGACCTCGGCCTGCTCGACGGCGTTGCCCCAGTGTTGCAGTGCCTGGGGTTCCGCGTCGAAATGCGGGTGCCGCCAGCGGGCGACGTCACCCGCGACATAGACGTCCGGCACCACGGCGCCGTCGACGTCCAGGGCTCGCCCGGCGGCGTCGCACTCGACCCCGCGTGGGTCGGCGACGAGCCCGCTCCCGGCCAGCCACTCGGTGTTGCCAACCGAGCCCAGAGCGACCACCGCGAGGTCCACGTCGAGTTCGTCCCCGTCGGAGAGCCACGCCCGCCGCAGCCGGCCTTCGGCGTCGCCGTGCAGCGCGGTGACGGTCGTACGGGTGCGCAGGTCGATCCCGTGCGCCCGCTGCCGCGCCCCGATCGCCGCCCCGACGACTTCGCCGAGGGCGCCGGCCATCGGCGCTCCGCCGCGAAGCACGACGGTGACCGGAAGTCCCAGGTCACGGCAGCTCGAAGCGACTTCGGAACCGGTGAAACCGCCCCCGATGACCAGAACCCGGCGCGGTCCCGCGGCGAGGCCGGCGCGGATCCGGTCGGCGTCGTCGCGTCCGCGCAGCAGGTGCACGCCGCGCAACGCAGCCTCCTCGGGGACGGGCCACGGGCGCGATCGCGAACCGGTCGCGATGACCAGCCCGTCGAACCCGACGTCGCGGCCGTCGGCCAGCCGCACCGCGCGGGCATCGAGGTCCAGCCCGGTCGCGGCGACGCCGAGCAGCCAGCGCGCGTCCAGGTCCCGGGTGCTCGGCAGGGCCAGCCGGTCGGTGCCGGACCGCCCGGCCAGCACCGCCTTGGACAGCGGAGGACGGTCGTAGGGCTCGTGTGGCTCGTCGCCGATCAGCACGAGTTCGCCGGTGAACCCGTTGGCCCGTAAGGAATCCGCCGTGCGCAGGCCCGCGAGCGAGGCGCCGGTGATGACGATCCGGCGCGGCGTCATCGTGTCTCCCCGACAACGGCACTGGCACCAGTAACGGCGGCTTCGGGAACAGCCGGCCCGCCGAGCGTGATCGCCTGCACCGGGCAGGCCAGCGCGGCCCGGTGCACGGCCCGGTCGGACCCCGCGTCCGGCTGATGGTCGTACTCCAGCGACTCGGCACCCCGGAACCGGAAGACCTCCGGCGCCGCGAACACACACTGCCCGTAGCTCTGGCAGCGGTTCAGGTCCACGACCACACGCATGACAACTCCTTCTCGGCACAGTCCTTCTCGGCACTGCGTAACGGGTTCGGCAGGAACCGTCGCCGACGTTACGGTCGCCGGGCCCGGGCGTCGTGAGGCCGGAGTTGTAGTCCGGGTGGAGACCTGTCTCCACCCGGCGGTGCCCGGTGCCCGGGATGGAAGACTCGGGCCGGTGGACACGCCAGAGGATCGGAAGACCATGACCACGAGCGGGCCGCGTTCCGGGGACTTCCGGGATCAGCTGGTCCAGCCGCTCCTCGTGCTCGGTGTGACCGCGGTGGGCGCGGTCCAGTGGTCCGCCGCCGACACCGTGTTCCCGCCGCTGGCGCTCACGCTGTTCGTGCTCACCGCGCTGGCCGGGATCGGCACGCTGTTCCCGTGGACGCGACTGGGCCCGCGGACGCAGATCGCCGCGATCAGCGGGTACATGGCGCTCGGCGCGTTGCTGCTGCCGCTGGCGCACCAGACGCAGGCCGCCGGCATCTTCCCGTTCATCGCGGCATCCGCGGCGGGCGTGAAGCTCGCTTCCCGGAAGGCGGCCGTCGGGATCGCCGTCGGCGGTGCTCTGCTCGCGACCGCGGCGAGCGTGGCTGTCGGGCAGCTGGTGCCGGACGCGCCGCAGTGGCCGTGGTGGGCGCCGCTGACCGTCGCCCTGCCCGTGTACATGGGCATTTCCTTCCGGGACCGGCAGAACGTGCTGCTCAGCGCGCGCCGCGCGGCCGAGGCGGCCGAGCGCGCCGCCGAGTCGGAGGCCCGTGAGGCCGCGCTGCTCGAACGCGCCCGCATCGGCCGCGAGGTCCACGACGTGCTCGGCCATTCGCTGTCCGGGATCGCGCTGCAGCTGGACCTGGCCGACGCGTTGCGAAGCAGTGGCCGCGACGAGGAGTCGGTCGCGGCCGTCCGCCGGGCCCGCGCCCTCGCGGTGGACAGCATCGGCGAAACCCGGCGCGCCGTGCAGGCGTTGCGGGAGGACACCCTGCCGCTCCCGGATGTGCTCCGCCGGCTGGCCGAGCGCAACGCGGTCGGCTTCACGATCACCGGCGAGCCCGTTTCCCCCAGTGCCGAGGCGACGCACGCGGTCTTCCGGGTGGCGCAGGAAGCACTGACCAACGCGGCGAAACACGCCCCGGGTGCGACACGCGCGATGAGCCTGTCGTGTACCGCTGACCGGATCATCCTGACTGTCCACAACGGACCCGCCGGCGAGATTCGCGGCGGCGGGACGGCGGCCGCCCCCGGCGTCGGCCTCGTCGGCATGCGCGAGCGCGCCACCCAGCTCGGCGCCACCCTGCACACCGGCCCGGCGCCCGACGGCGGCTGGACCGTGGAGCTGAGCCTGCCGAGGCGCTCCGTGTAGCGCAGGTCACAGGCGAAATCCTCGGTGTGCCATTCGGACATCCGGGTGAATATCGCCCGCGAATCTGGATCTTGATCACCCGTCGGTGGCCATTCACAGCTTACGTACAACTTGCGCCAACGTTTCTCACACACTCGCCCGCCATACCTATCGGAGTGGCTCCGCCCCGGATCCCGAGGTCCGTTCTCCCGTAGGTGGTCGAAATTGCCTGGTGTGATCTCTGCCCGACAAAGTGAGCACGTCCCCGAACCGCGCGACGAGGCCGAGCTCGGTGACCAGCAGCGTCATCCGACGGTCGACGTCGTGATCCCGGTGTACAACGAGGAGCGGTCGCTGCCCGGCTGCATCCGGGTGCTGCACGACTACCTCAGCAACGGGTTCCCGTTCGAGTGGACCATCACCGTGGTCGACAACGCGAGCACCGACGGCACCGAGCGCGTCGCCAACCAGCTCGCCGAGACCACGGACAACGTGCGTGTGCTCCGTCTGGAGCGCAAGGGCCGCGGGCTGGCCCTGCGCACCGCGTGGGGGTTCAGCGACGCCGACATCGTGGTCTACATGGACGTCGACCTGTCCACCGGCCTCGACGCGCTGCTGCCGCTCGTGGCGCCGCTGAGCAACGGGCACTCCGACATCGCCATCGGGTCCCGGCTGGCGCCCGGCGCGCGCACCGTCCGCGGGCCCAAGCGCGAGGTGATCTCCCGCTGTTACAACGCGTTGATCCGGCTTTCCCATGGCGCCCGGTTCTCCGACGCGCAGTGCGGGTTCAAGGCGGCGCGGGCCGAGGTGATCCGCCCGCTGCTGCAGCGCATCGAGGACGACTCCTGGTTCTTCGACACCGAGCTGCTGCTGCTGGCCGAGCACAACGGCCTGCGGGTGCACGAGGTCCCGGTCGACTGGGTCGAGGACACCGACACCCGGGTGCACGTGGCCTCGACCGCGATGGACGACATCCGCGGGCTGGTCCGGGTGGCCCGCAACAAGGCCAGCGGATCGGCCAAGGTCGACGACCTGCCGCGCCGGCCCGAGCCCGCGCCGATCCACCCGGACGCGGTGGTGGCGCAGCGCCGGGAGACCGGGCTGCTGTGGCAGGTGCTCTGCTTCGGCCTGATCGGCGCGGCGTCCACGGTCGCGACCCTGTTGCTGTACGCCGGATTCCGCACCTGGTGGCCGTACTGGGTGGCGAACTTCGTCGCGCTGACCATCACCACCCTGCTCAACACCGAGGCCAACCGCAGGCTCACGTTCATCGGGCGAAAACGCCCGAGCGGGCGCGTGCACCTGCAAGGGCTGGTGGTGTTCGCGCTCTACTACGCGTTCACCTCCGGCGCGCTGTTCCTCCTGGACGCGCTGGAGCCGCGGCACACCGCCGCGCTCGAACTCGTGGTGCTGCTGGCGGCCTCCCTGGTCGGCACGGCCGGCCGGTTCGTCCTGCTGCGCATCTGGGTGTTCCGCCACGACAAGTCACCGGCCGCCCCGGCCGGTGAGAAGAACCTCGAAGAAAAGGTGGCCGCATGACGGCCACGGCCGTCCAGCCCCGGGCCCTGTCCACGCCGCGCATCGGCTGGCAGCCACTGGCCCTCGGCGCGATCGTGCTGCTCTCGATCGTGCTCTACAGCTGGGGAATCGCCGCCGAAGGCTGGTCGAACACGTTCTACTCGGCCGCGGTCAAGTCGATGTCGGAGAACGCGACGAACTTCCTGTTCGGCTCGTTCGACCCGGCCGGCGTGGTCACCGTCGACAAGCCGCCGATGGCGTTCTGGCCGCAGGTGGTCTCGAGCTGGATCTTCGGCTACCACGGCTGGGCGCTGCTGCTGCCGGAGATCATCGAGGGCGCCGCGGCGGTCTTCCTGCTGCACCGCACGGTCCGCCGGTGGGCGGGGGAGAACGTCGCGCTGCTGGCGGCACTGATCCTCGCGATCACGCCGGTCACCGTCGCGATCGACCGCAGCGTCAACCCGGACGCGGCGTTGACGCTGCTGTGCGTCGCCGCCGCGTACGCGCTGACCCGCTCGGTGGAGTCCGGGATCAGCTCCCGCAGCGCGACGAAATGGTTGCTGCAGGCCGCTTTCTGGGTCGGCTGCGGGTTCGTCACCAAGATGCTGGCCGGCTGGATGATCATCCCGGCGCTGGTGCTCGCGTACCTGGTCGGGCGCAACGCCTCCTGGGGCCGCCGGCTGCTCGACCTGCTCGGGGCCGCCGTGGTCCTGCTGGTCTCCTCGCTGTGGTGGGTCGCGCTCACGGCGTGGTGGCCGGGGCAGAAGCCGTACATCGGCGGCAGCACGGACGGCTCCGCGTGGGACCTGATCGTCGGCTACAACGGCCTGGGGCGCGTCTTCGGCGAAGGCTCCGGACCGGGCAGCGGGGCCGGGCGTGGTGGCGCCGCCGGCGGTGACCTGGCCGCGGGCGGATTCCCCGGCGCGGGCGGTCCTCCCGGTGGCGGCGGTCCCGGTGGCGGCGGCCCTGGCGGGGCGGCGTTCGGCGGTCAGTCCGGGTTGTTCCGGATGTTCGGTGAGTCCGCGGGCGGCCAGATCAGCTGGTTGCTGCCGCTTTGCCTGCTTGTGCTGGTCGTGGTCGCCGTACTCGGGTTCCGGGCCTGGCGGGCGAAGGCGCCGGCGCAGCACACCGTCCGCGCGGGCTGGGTGCTCTGGGGCTCCTGGCTGGTGATCATCGCGCTGGTGTTCAGCTTCCAGAGCGGCATCTTCCACCCGTACTACACGACTCAGCTCGCTCCCGCGGTCGCCGCGCTGGCGGCGGGCGGGCTCGCGCTGCTGTGGCGCTACCGCGAATCCCGGGTCGCCTGGACGCTGCTGCCGCTGGGCATCGCGCTCACCGCGGTCTGGGCGTGGGTGGTGATCTCGCGGGACACCTCGTGGAACGGCTGGCTGCGGTACGCCGTGGTGATCGCGGCGCTGCTCGCGATCGGCGGCCTGGTCCTCGTCCGGTTCTCCGGCGCCCTGCCCGCGGCCGGCGTGCGGGCGGTCGGCGTGGTCGGGCTGGTGGCCGTGCTGCTCACGCCGCTGGTCTGGTCCGGCGCCACCGCGTTCGCCGGTGGCGGCGGCGGGATGGGCGCGACGATCCCGATGGCCGGGCCCAGCAGCGCCGGGTTCGGCGGGTTCGGCGGCGGGCGCCCTGGTGCCGGTGGCCGGGGTGGTTTCGGTGGTTTCGGCGGTCCTGGCGCCACCGGTGCGCCCGGGGCTCCTGGCGCGACCGGTGCTCCCGGCGCGGCCGGTTCGGCCGAGGCCGAGATCGCCGAGATGATGCGCGGCCGGCGCGGGAACGAGGACGGCTCCCTGACCGCCGAGGAGCAGAAGATCCTGGACTACGCGGTGAAGAACGCCCACAACGCGCAGATCGTGATGGCGGTCGAGGGCGGCTCGATGGCCTCGTCCGGCTACATCATCAACAGCGACGCCACCGTCATCGGAATGGGTGGTTTCTCCGGCACCGACAACGCCCCCAGCGTCGACCTGCTGAAGAGCTGGAAGGCCACCGGGAAGCTGGGCTTCGTCCTGGAATCCGACACGGGGCGCGGCGGTGGCGGCGGCGGTTTCGGCCGGGGCGGCGCGTCCACGGAGCGGACCACGTGGGTCAAGGCGAACTGCCAGGCGGTCCCGGCGAGCGCGTACGGCGGCACCGAAACCCAGACCCTGTACGACTGCGTCAGCTCATGATCGCGGCCGAGCGGCACACCGGAACGGGGCTCAAGCTGTCACGATGAATGGTTTCCCTGCTTCGCGGCCGGCCACGGTCCTGGTCGTCGACGACGAGGTCGACATCCTGGACCTGCTCACGGCCGCGCTGGAGCTGAGCGGGTTCACCGTGTTCTCCGCGGCCACCGGGGCCGAGGCGCTGGAGCTGACCGCCCGGGTGGCGCCGGACATCCTGGTGCTGGACGTGATGCTGCCGGTCTACGACGGGTTCACCGTCGCCCAGCTGCTGCGGGCCGAGGGCAACGAGGTGCCGGTGCTGTTCCTGTCCGCGCGGGACGCGCTCGAGGACCGGCTCGCCGGGCTCGGCGCGGGCGGGGACGACTACGTGAGCAAGCCGTTCAGCTTCGACGAGGTGGTGATGCGGATCCGGGCCATCCTGCGCCGGACCGCCTCGCCCGGCGACGGCGAGCTGCTGCGTTACGCCGAACTCGAACTGGACGAGGCCGCCCACGAGGCCCGGCGCGGCGGGCGGACGATCCCGTTGTCCCCCACCGAGTTCAAGCTGCTGCGCTACCTGCTGGTGAACTCGGGCAGCGTGGTCAGCAAGTCGCAGATCTTCGACCGGGTGTGGAACTCGGACTTCGTCGGCGAGACGCGGGTGATCGACTCCTACATCAGCTACCTGCGCCGGAAGATCGACTCGGTGGGCCCGCCGCTGATCCACACGATCCGCGGCGTCGGCTACAGCCTCCGGCTGCCCAGGGCCACCGACGAGCGGCCGTCGTCTTGAGCGGCACCGGTGTTGTCGGTAGCGCCGGGAAACGCCGTCGTCCCTGGACGTTGCGCGCGCGGCTCACGCTGGCGTTGCTGGTGCTGCTGGCCACCGGGCTGACCGCGTTCGGCTTCGTCAGCGTGACGACGCTGCAGAGCTCGCTGGTCGACAACGTCGACGATCAGCTGAACGGCGTCGTCACCATGATGTCCGACCCGGATCGGCCGCCGCCGCGGCCGCCGGCGCAGATCAACGTCCGCGACCGGCTGCCGACCGACTACCGCGTGCTGTTCTACGACAGCACCGGCCGGCTCACCGAGCGCGTCGGCCAGGCGAAGGGGGAGACCCTGATGCCGGTCGTGCCGCCGATGGACGTCGCTTCGGTGCACGCCCGCGGCACCGCGGCGTTCACCGTCGGCGACGAGAACGGCGACACGACCTGGCGGGTCCGGACCGCGGTCCAGGCGCCGACGCCCGCGCAGCCGGTGAGCGGCACGGTGGCGGTCGCGGAGTCGCTGGACTCGGGCATCGCCACCGCGAACCGGCTGAAGACGATCGAGGTCGTGTTCGGTTTTGTGCTCGTGGTGCTGCTCGGGGTGATCGCGACCTGGCTGATCCGGCTCGGGCTCCGGCCGCTGACCCGGATCGAGCACACGGCGCAGGCGATCGCGGGCGGCGACTTCGACCGCCGGGTGCCGGACCTGGACCCGCGGACCGAGGCCGGCCGGCTGGGCTCGGCGTTCAACGTGATGCTCGGCGAGGTCGCATCGGCGCTCAAGAAGCGTGAACAGTCGGAGGACCGGCTGCGCCGCTTCGTCGCCGACGCCTCGCACGAGCTGCGCACCCCACTGACGTCGATCCGCGGCTTCGCCGAGCTGTACCGCAAGAGCGGCGAATCGTCCGAAGTGGACGTCGGCCGGATCATGAGCCGGATCGAGAACGGCGCGATCCAGATGGGGCTGCTGGTGGACGACCTGCTGCTGCTGGCGCGGCTGGACCAGGAGCGCGTGCTCGACCTGACCGAGGTGGACCTGTCCGCGCTGGCCTCGGACGTCGTGCACGACGCGCGGGCCCGCGAACCCGCGCGGACGATCGGCTTCGCCGGCCCCGCCGAACCGGTCCGCGTGCTCGGCGACATCCACCGCCTGCGCCAGGTCGCGGCGAACCTCGTCACCAACGCGCTGGTGCACACCCCGCCGGAAGCCGAGATCACCGTCTCGGTGTGGCCGGCGGCGGACACCAGTTCGTGGCCGGTCGTCGTCGGCACCGGCGACCCGCCGCCCGCCGGACGGGATTGCGCGGTGCTCGAGGTGCGCGACAACGGCCCAGGGGTGGCGCCGGACAACGCTTCCCGCATTTTCGACCGGTTCTACCGCGCCGGCCACGCCCGGGCCAAAGCCGGCGGCTCCGGCCTGGGCCTCGCGATCGCGGCGGCCATCATCGGTGCCCACGGCGGTTCCGTCGTGCTGCTGACCACCCCGGGCGGCGGCGCGACTTTCCGCGTCGTGCTCGGTACCGCCTGACCTGCTCCCCGAAATCCCCGAGACAAGGAGTCCCTTGATCGACAACGACGTGGCGGCGCGGCCGAAACCCCGGCGCGCCCTCCTGATCGCCGTGGCCGCTGTTGTCGTGCTGGGCGGGCTCGCCGTGCGCACGGCGTTCTTCTCCTACGCCTCGGGCGACTACCGGGCGTTTGTCAGCCAGTGGTACGAGTTCATCAAGCAGAACGGGGGGTTCAGCGCCCTCAAGTACAACTTCGCCAACTACAACACGCCGTACCTGTATCTGCTGGCGATCCTGACGCACATCCCGGTGCCCACGCTGTACGGCGTCAAGGCGATCTCGGTGCTGTTCGATTTGGTGCTGGCGTTTTTCACCTACCGCATCGTCGCGCTGCGGTACCCGGGCACCTGGTGGCCGCTGCTGGCCGGCGCGATCGTGCTGTACCTGCCGACGGTGGTGCTGAACAGCGCGGCCTGGGCACAGGTGGACTCGGCCTACTCGGCGTTCGGCGTGGGCGGCGTTTATTTCGTGCTCCGCAAGCGTCCGTGGCTGGCGTGTGTGTTCTTCGGCCTGGCGTTCGCCTTCAAGCTGCAGGCGGTGTTCTTCTTCCCGGCGCTGCTGCTGTTCGTGCTGCGCAAGCGGGTGCCGTGGCCGGCGCTGCTGCTGATCCCGGCGGTCTACCTGGTCCTGGACGTGCCGGCCCTGATCGTCGGCGCGAACTTCGGCGACCTGCTGAAGATCTACCTGAGCCAGTCCGACACCTATGACCAGCTGACCTTGAACGCGCCGAACGTCTACCAGTACTTCGGCTCGGTCACCAGCTCGTCGGCGCTGCGGCTCGGCGGGATCGTGGTCACCGGCCTGATCCTGCTGGCGCTGATGATCCCGGTGGTGGTCCGCAAGTCCGAGCTGACGCCGGCCCGCATCGTCCTGGTGAGCGCCATCTCGGTCACCCTGGTGCCGTACTTCCTGCCCGCCATGCACGAACGCTACTTCTACCCGGCCGACGCCTTGAGCGTGATCGCCGCCTTCTACCTGCCTAGGCGGCTGTGGGCGTTCCCGATTCTGGAGCAGTTCGCTTCGGGATTTGCTTATGCGCCTTACCTTTTGAACTCCCGCCAGGGCGGGCCTGGTGGTGGTTTTCCCGGCGGCCCTGGCGGACGGCGTGGTTCCGGCTTCCCAGGCTTCCCCGGGGGCACTGGCGGCCGCCGTGGCTCCTTCCCCGGCGGCACTGGCGCGGGCGGCACCCGTCCGGGCGGCACCGGTGCGGTGGGCACCGGTCCGGGTGGTACCGGCGCGGGCGGCACCACGGAACCGCCCGGTGTGAACGACCCGGGCCACCTCCTCCAGCGCAACACCGGCGCTCCCCAGTCCGGCCAGTCCGGCCAGCAGTTCCGCCCACCCGGCGGCGCCAACGGCGGCATGACCACGGGCACCGTCCTGGTCGACTTCTGGATCCTGTCGACGGCGATGCTGGCCGGGCTGGTCCTGGCGGTGTGGGCCGCGGTCCAGGACTTCCGCCGGGACCCTTCGGTGGCCTCGGAAGCTGCGCCGGGACCCGTGACCGACCCGGAACCTCCGGTGGCGGCGGAAGCCGCGCCGGAACCCCCGACCGACCTGGCGTCCCAGACCGCCCAGGAAGCCACGGCCGAGCGAGAATCTGCGGCCGAGCCGGAACTTGCGGCGGAACCCGCGCCGGAACGGCCGGAAGGTTCACCCGAGTAACCTTGGTCCGGGGCGATGTCGTCTGGCGGTCGGCCACTGTGCATCCAGTGTCGGCTGCCGGCGACCCGGGCGATGGCATCATCGCCGATCCGCGACAACGCATGACCCGGGCACCATCGGTCGCACGATCCACATGGGACACATGCCGGCTTGGCGCACTCGACACACCATCACGCGGCCTGAGCGCTGGGTGGGGCGTGGGCGGTGTTGTGGAGGGGTCTTCGTTGCGGGTCGAGCCAGGCGGGCGGGATCCATTCGACGATTCCGTTGCGGAGTCGGATGTCCCAGCCTCCGTGGTGAACGACGTGATGGTCGGTTTCACACATCAACGCCAGATTCCCGATATCGGTCCGGCCGCCAGGGCCACCGCGGAGATTGGTCCAGAACTCGATGTGATGCGGGGTCGTCCACTTTGGCCCCTTCGTGCACCACGGTGCGGTGCAGCCCTTATCTCGCACAGCCAACGCTCGTCGCTGGGCGGGGGTGGCGGTGCGGACCGCGCGGCCCAGATCCAGCACCTCACCGGCACCGTTGAGAACAGCCGGCAGGACCTTCGCATCGCAGCACAGGCGGCGTAGCTGGGACACGGTCATCGGGGTGTGACCGTCGGGGATGACAGTTCCGGCGCGGCGTTCGAGATCGTCCAAGCTGACGGTGATGGTGGCGACGGCTCGTTCACCGGCCTTCACCGGCACATCAGGAGCACGGGCGGCGAGATCCAGCACGGCGGCGATAGCGTCGCCCTGGCGCTGGGAGCGGGTGCGGGGGTCGGGGTTGCCGAACGGGTCAGCAGGGGCGGGTTTGGCCAGGACGGTGAAGAGCTGTTCGGTCAGGTCCGCCATTTCGGCGTCGAGTTCACCGCTGTACCTCATGCGGCCATCCCGGGTGCGGGTGTAGCGGAACTCGCGGCGGGGGCGGGCCAGGTCTTGTTCGCGTTTGTCGGGGTCGACGCCATCGAAGTCCCAATAGGACTGGATCCGCTGGGCTACTTTCCGGACGGTGAAGGGCGGGGCCTGGCGGGCCAACGCCACCAGGGCGATCTCAGTGTCGGCCAGGTCATCGGAGGTGACCGAGTCGGGGGCTTGGGTGAGGGCGTGTGTGATCTCGGCGGCGTGTTCGCGGTTGAGGTCACCGGCGGTGAGGGCGGTCCGTAGCGCTGGTAGCGCTGTGGTTGCTTGGGTGACGCGGGCTCGGGCTTCCTTTTGTGAGACCCGTAAGGCCCGCACGAGCATGACCGCGGTGCTGCGGAAACCCTTGTCCACAGCCACACCGCGGTGGTCGACCTCGCCGACCACCTCCAGCATCCGCGCGTACCCGCGGCACAACGTCTGCTCTGCGGCGAAAAGTTCAGTTGTCAGCTCCTCGCCGGAAAGCTGCCACACCGGCACCTGCTCCGTTCTTTCCATAACAAGACGGTAGCTCGAACGTCTGTTCGATGCATCACTCGAACAGGTACAAGTGCCGACTCGCTGCCGCAAGCAGAAACCCTTCAACGGCAGTAGAACACCGGAAATACCGACGTGGGACCGGATCTCAAGCCGTCAGGTACAACACGGCGTAACAAGCGAGCCAGTGCTCGACCATGTAGTCGCCGCCGCTGACGTGGGCCAGTTCCGGTTCGGCGTGTCGCTCGGCGGCGGAGCGCATCAGGGAAGCTCTGGGGTCGTCGGGTGGGAGCTGGGCGGCCAGGCGCAGCCAGCACCACGCCCGGCTGAGGTTGAGGCCTCGCAGGTGGGCGAGCTGGCCGTCGGTGTCGTCCGAGGCGGTGGCTGGGGTGAACAAGGTGGCGGGCCGGGCGGTGGCGAGGTCGGGCAGGAAGCGGGCGAACCACCTTGGGAACTCTTGTGGGGCCAGCAAACCGGCCTGGAGTTCGGCTTCGGTGAGGGCGGGGGAGAGGAAGTCCGCGCCGGAGGGTTCCCAGGCGGCCGGGTAGTTCGAGTCGGTGCTGAACCAGCGGTGCGCCGCGTTTTCGATCGCTGACAGCAGTGCGCTGTTGTCAGAGTCGGCGCCAGCAAGAGTCCGTGCGTAAGGCAGTGCCCGAGACAGTCCGAAAGCGCTGTTGTCATGCACACCGCTGCGAACCGGGTAGGTCTGCTTCGGCAGCCAGCGCAGAAACGCCTCGGAGACCGCTGCGGACAGCGGGGCGAGGTTCGCCGACCACTGGTGTGCGTCGGGGTCGTCCCAGGTCATGATTTCGTGATGCAGGGTGAGGGCCCAGCCCCAGCCGTAGGGGCGGGTCCTCGGTGGTCTGGTCCGGAACGTCTCCGCCTCGGTGGCCAGCGCCGAGGCGGTGAGGTGCCGGCGCAGAACGGCCCGGATGTCGTCGGCGGGGATCGCGGCCGGCACGGTGCGCAGCAGCCGGATCAGCAGCCAGTGCATCTGCACGCAGGAATGCCAGTCCAGGCAACCGTAGAAGGCCGGGTGCAGATCGGTGGGACGGTTCGGGAAATCGCCGGGGAACCGCATGGTGCTGCGGATGTCGTTGGGGAACTCCTGCTGGACGGTGCGCAGCGCGACCGCGCTGAACTCGCCGGCTCGGGAGAGTAACTGGGCCGCGCGCCGGGATGTCATATACCGACCTCCTTGTCGCCGGGAAGACCCAGGCTGGCCCGCGCCACGCCAGGCGCCCGTCGGCAACGAGGCCGGCCGGCGACGGACAAGCGACTGCCGAGCGGCCGGCGATGAGGTCGGCCGGTGAAGCTGGTGATGGTGGAGAAGTCGCGCCCGGCCCGTCCTGGGTATTGAACTCGGTGCGCAGGACGGCAGCGCGGGTCCGGGTCGGGCGCAGGGGTAGCCAGACGAGCAATGCGGCACCGCCGCGATCTTGACGAACTGCTCGACGAACAACACTTTCGACGAGCACAGCTGCACTTTCCTGGCCTGAGTTCCGGTGACAGCAGCAGCGCCGTCAGGAGTGGTGGCCGGCGCGCCAGTGACGCCCGCGCCGCGGCGTGCGCCAGTGCCGTCCTCGCCACGGCCGCGCCGGGCCGTGAGCGGCGATGAAGCCCGGGTGGTGCGCGGCGAAGTGACCGGCGGTGATCGCCATCAGCACGGGGTACCGGACCTGCCCGCGCAGCAGCTCGGTGTCGCGCGGACGGCCCTCCTCGTGGAAGCCGAGCCGGGCGTGCAGGGCCAGCGAGGCGAAATTGCGGCCGTGCACGCTGACCTCGCACTCGCGGTAGCCGCGCTGTTCGAACATGAACGCGAGCAGGGTGGTGATGGCGTCGCCCGCGTAGCCGCAGCGGCGGTGCTGCGCGCCGATCCCGATGCCGTAGCTGAAGCGGCCCGAAGCGGGGTCGGCCTGGAGCCAGATCGAGCCGACCAGGGTGCCGTGCAGGGTCTCGATCGCCAGGTGACGGTCGTCGCCGGAGCCGGCCACGTCGGCGCGGTGGGTGGCCCAGTGCCGGTAGCCGCCCGGCGTGTCCGAGGAGCCGGCCGGATCCCGGTCGAACCCGATCAGGCCGCGACGGTCCCCGGGGCGGATGTCGCGCAACCGCACCGTCCGGCCGGGCCGGCTTTCGACCCGCACCGGGGCCGTCCGCGGGCGGGGAGCGTCGATGATCATCGGCAGTCATGGTACCGGGGGTCCCCGCGGCCCCGGACAGGCGCCGGGCGGTCACTGTCCGACGGGTCGAGGTGACTCAGTTGTCGACGTACTTGCCCAGCGCCGCGCGGTAAGCGGCGAAGTCCGGCTCGGTGTGGATGCTGTCGGCGCCGCTCTTGGTCAGCGTCAATGACGGGCAGCTGGGCTCGGTGCTGCCGAGCAGCTGCGTGGAGCCGATTTCCGCACCGGTCTTGGCCTCGTACAGGGTGACGTCGTAGGTGCCCTGGTAGAGCTTCAGCGTGTCCGAAGTGAACTTGCAGTCGGTCAGGTACTGGCCGTCGCCGGGCGCGTCGAGGCAGGCGATGACCTGGACCTGGCGCGGGTTGAGCCGGGTGTCGTCCCACTGAGGCGGGACGTCGGCGCCCATCGACGCGAGGTCCAGCGAGTCCGAGTCGCTGGTGGTGAACACCCCGATCGGGTGCGGGCCGGGGCCGGTGTACGCGTCGTTCTCCGGGAAGTACTTGCGCACGCCCGCGCAGCCGTCCTCCAGGTCGGACACCCGGGAAACGGCCGCATTGCTGGCCTTCGGCGCGAACAGCACCCAGTAGCCGCCGTAGCCGACCGCCGCCACCACGGCCACGGCGATCAGCCGCACCGCCAGCTTGCGGTTCCGGTTGGACAGCGGCCCCGGCTCCGACCCGGCCGCGGCGGTCCGCGCGGGCACCTTCCGGGCCCGGACCGCGACGGAGATCAAGAACACCAGCGGCCCGGCCGCCACCAGGGCGAACAAGATCCCGATCGGCACGTTGCCGTTCTGGAAGGCGAGCACCGAGAACACCACGGCGAGCGCGGTGAGGACAACGAACAGCCGGGCCATGAAACGCCTTCCGGATCCACCTGTGTCAGCGGAAGCGGACGCTAGCCGGGGGCGATGACATCCTGATGACACGCGCCCGGCGGCGGCGCGGTGCTGGCGCGGACCACCAGCTCCGTCGGCACCATCACCGGCTCGCCGCCCTGCTCGCCGGCGGTGATCTCCGAGAGCAGGGCCGTCACGGCGTGGCGGCCGACCGCTTCGAACGACTGGCGGATCGTCGTGAGCGGGGGCCAGAAGCAGGCCGACTCGTCCATGTCGTCGAACCCGACCACGCTCACCTCGCCCGGCACGCTCCGGCCGGCCTCGTGCAGCGCGCGCAGCACGCCCAGCGCCATCTGGTCGTTCGCCGCGAACACCGCGGTCACGGACGGGTCGGCGGCGAGCCGCTTTCCGGCCTGGTAGCCCGATTCCGGGGACCAGTCGCCGGTCAGCGGCGGCGGCACCGCGCGGCCGGCCTGGTCCAGGGTGGACTGCCAGGCCCTGCGGCGGCGCTCGGCGGCGTAGGACTGGGGCGGGCCCGCGATGTGCCACACCGTGTCGTGGCCGAGGTCGAGCAGGTGCCGGGTGGCCGCGGCCGCGCCGTGGGCCTGGTCGGTGTCGACCACCGGGTAGTCGTGGCGGGCGCTGGAGTCGATCACCACCACCGGGAGCCCGTGCGGCAGCTCGATCTCGCTCTCGTCGAGCTGGTGCTGCTCGATCAGGATCACCACGCCGTCGACGGCCTGCTCGTTGAGCTTGCTGAACGCGCCGGTGACCTCGCCCTGGGTCGGCCGCGTCACCGGCAGCAGGATGATCGAGAAGCCCTCGGCGACGACCGCGGCCGCGATGGCGTCCAGCGTGCGGCTGTTCCCGAACGTCGGCAGGGCCGAGATGATCACGCCGATGCTGTGGAAGCGGCCGTTGCGCAGGGCGCGGGCGGCGCTGTTGGGCCGGTAGCCGACGCGGCGCATCGCGGTGAGCACCCGCTCGCGCGTGGCCTCGTCCACATTGGACCGTCCGTTCGCGACCCGCGAGACCGTCTGGCCCGAGACGCCCGCCTCCTTGGCGACGTCGGCCATCGACGGGCCCCGGCCGCCGCCGCGCGCCGCGGCGCCGGAGGGGGTGGACGGGGTCGGGCTCGGTCGCGGCACCGGTGGCTCCTCGGGCTTGCTGGACATGTTTACGTCAACAGGCTACTCTCCGACTCCTCGATGTTAACGTAAACATCCGGTGGGTCACCTGATCCGGCCGCCAGTACGGAGGGACGATGACGTCCATAACGGCCCCGCCCGCCCGGACCGCGAAGCGCGCCAGGCCGTCGGCGCGCCGCACGCGGAGGCAGTGGCGCGGGTGGCTCTTCGTCGCCCCGTTCATGATCGTCTTCGCGCTGACGTTCCTGGCGCCGATCGGCTACGCGCTGGGCCTGAGCCTCTTCCGTGACCAGGCGTTTTTCGGCGGCACGACGTTCGTCGGCCTCGACAACTACGCGCAGGTGCTCGGCGACGCCAAGTTCTGGGAGTCGTTCCTGAGGGTGCTGGTGTTCCTCGCGGTGCAGGTGCCGGTGATGCTGCTGCTCGCGCTGGTCGCCGCGCTGGCGATCGACAGCGCGCGGCTGCACGCGGCCGGGTTCTTCCGGATCGTGGTCTTCCTGCCCTACGCCGTGCCCGCCGTGGTGGCCACGCTGATGTGGGGCTTCATCTACGGCGACCGGTTCGGCCTGGCAGCGGACCTGAACCACCTGCTCGGGCGCGACGTGGTGGAGCCGTTGTCGAGCGGCTGGATGCTCGCGTCGATCGGCAACATCGTCACCTGGGAGTTCGTCGGCTACAACATGCTGATCTTCTACTCCGCGCTGAAGGTGATCCCGCACGAGCTGTTCGAGGCGGCGGCGATCGACGGCGCGGGCCCGCTGCGCACCATCGGGAGCATCAAGCTCCCGGCACTGCGGGGCGCGATCGTGATCGCCACGATCTTCTCGATCATCGGCAGCTTCCAGCTGTTCAACGAGCCGAACATCCTGTACACGCTCAAGCCCAACGTGATCGGCACCTTCTACACGCCGAACATGTACGCCTACAACCTTTCCTTCGGCGGCCAGCAGTACAACTACTCCGCCACGGTCGCGATCGTGATGGGCGCGATCACCGCCGTCATCGCCTACGCCGTGCAGCTGCGCGGCGCCCGGAAGGGGATGTGATGGACCGGCCGGTTTCGTTCTCGCGGCCGCGCAAGTCGCGGGTGCTCACCACGGTGATGGCGGTGTACCTGGTGTACACGCTGATCCCGCTGGTGTGGCTGATCATCAACGCGACCAAGACCCAGTCCGCGCTGTTCACCACGTCCGGCCTGGCGTTCGGCGGCCCGTTCGCGCTGTTCGGCAACATCGCCCAGACGTTCACCTACGACAACGGGATCTTCCTGCGCTGGCTGGGGAACACGCTGTTGTACGTGGTCGTCGGCGCCGGCGGGGCGACGCTGCTGGCCACCGCGGCGGGCTACGGGCTGGCCAAGTACCGTTTTCCCGGCCGCAAGGCGGTTTTCGCGGTGGTGCTCGGGGCGGTCGCCGTGCCCGGCACCGCGCTCGCCGTGCCGACCTTCCTGCTGTTCAGCAAGCTCGGGCTGACCGACACCCCGCTGGCCATCATCATCCCGTCGCTGATCAGCCCGTTCGGCCTCTACCTGATCTGGGTGTACGCCGCCGAAGCGGTGCCCGACGAGCTGCTGGAAGCGGCGCGGATCGACGGCGCGGGGGAGATCCGGATCTTCCTCACCGTGACGGTGCGCCAGCTGGTGCCCGGGATCGTCACCGTCGCGCTGTTCACCATGGTGTCCACCTGGAACAACTACTTCCTGCCGCTGATCATGCTCAGCGACCCGAAGTGGTACCCGCTGACCGTCGGGCTGAGCCAGTGGAGCGCGCAGGCGAACGGCGCCGGCGCCAAGCCGATCTACAACCTGGTGCTCACCGGCTCGGTGCTCACCATCGTCCCGCTGGTGATCGCCTTCCTGCTGATGCAGCGGTTCTGGCAGTCGGGGCTCAGCGCGGGCAGCGTCAAACAGTAGCCGTGTCGATAGAGATCCGCCGCCACAATGTCGTGAAAGGACACTCGATGTCACGAATCCGCACCCGCGCCAAGGTGTTCGCCGCCGTGGTGCTGGCCGCCGCGCTGGCGGCCGGCTGCTCCTCCGGCGGTTCGTCCGGGCCGGCCGGCGCGACCGGCACCCAGGACTCCGTCGACGCCGCACTGAAAGCCGGCGGCACGATCACCTACTGGAGCTGGACGCCCTCGGCCAAGGACCAGGTCGCCGCGTTCGAGAAGGAGTACCCGAACGTCCACGTGAACTACGTGAACGCGGGCACGAACAAGGACGAGTACACCAAGCTGCAGAACGCGATCAAGGCCGGCACCGGCGGGCTGGACGTGGTTCAGCTCGAGTACTACGCGCTGCCGCAGTTCGCGCTCACCCAGTCGCTGGTCGACCTCGGCCAGTACGGCTTCGGCGGGTTCGAAAAGGACTACACCGCCTCGACCTGGGCCAGCGTGAAGAGCGGCAACGGGCTGTACGGCCTGCCCCAGGACTCCGGGCCGATGGCGTTGTTCTACAACAAGGAAGTCTTCACGAAATACGGCATCGCCGTGCCGAAGACCTGGGACGAATACGTCGCGGCGGCGAAGAAGCTGCACGCCGCCGACCCGGCCAAGTACCTGCTCTCCGACACCGGTGACCCCGGGGCCGTCAGCAGCATGATCTGGCAGGCCGGCGGGCATCCGTACACCACCGACGGCAAGAACGTGAAGATCAACCTGGCCGACGCGGGCAGCAAGAAGTGGACCGCGGTGTGGAACCAGCTGATCGAAGGCAAGCTGATCGCCCCGATCAAGGAGTGGACCGACGACTGGTTCCGCGCGCTCGGCGACGGCACCATCGCGTCCCTGCCCACCGGCGCCTGGATGCCCGGCAACTTCGAGTCCTCGATCCCCGGCGGCGCCTGGAAGTGGGCGGTGGCGCCGATGCCGACCTACGACGGCGGGCAGCCGGTCACCGCGGAGAACGGCGGCAGCACCCAGTCCGTGCTCAAGCAGAGCGCCAACCCGGCGCTGGCCGCGGCGTTCGTGCGCTGGCTCAACCACGGCAACGGCATCAAGGGGTTCATCGCCAGCGGCGGCTTCCCGGCCACCACGGCCGACCTGAACTCGCCCGCGTTCCTCGACCAGTCCGTGCCGTACTTCGGCGGGCAGAAGATCAACCAGGTGCTCGTCGGGGCGTCGAAGAACGTCGCGAAAGGCTGGAGTTACCTGCCGTATCAGGCGTACGCCAACAGCATCTTCAGCGACACCGTCGGCAAGGCCTACCTGAACGGCACCGCGCTCGACCCGGCGCTGGGCGCGTGGCAGCAGGCGCTGGTCGACTACGGCAACCAGCAGGGCTTCACCGTGAACGCGGGCTGAGGCGGTGCTCGTCCAGATCGAGGCCGGCGTCGGCGACGTCGTCGGCCCGGTCCCGCGCCGGCTGTTCGGCTCGTTCGTCGAGCACCTGGGGCGCGCGGTGTACACCGGGATCCACGAACCCGGACACTCCACTTCGGACAGTCGTGGGTTCCGCGGCGACGTGCTGGAGCTGGTGCGCGAGCTGGGGCCGACCGTGGTCCGTTATCCCGGCGGCAACTTCGTGTCCGCGCATCGGTGGGAGGACGGTGTCGGGCAGCGTCGGGTCCGGCTCGACCCGGCGTGGCACAGCGTCGAGTCCAACCGGTTCGGGCTGCACGAGTTCGCCGCGTGGGCCGAGGCTGCCGGCGTCGAGGTGATGTATGCGGTCAACCTGGGCACCCGCGGGATCCAGGAGGCCGCCGACGTGCTCGAGTACTGCAACCACCCCGGCGGCACGGAGCTGAGCGAGCGGCGGCGCGCGAACGGCGCCGACCGCCCGTTCGGCTTCCGGTTGTGGTGCCTGGGCAACGAGATGGACGGGCCGTGGCAGGTCGGGCACAAGACCGCGGACGAGTACGGCCGCCTCGCCGCGGAGACCGCTCGGGTGCTGCGGATGATCGACCCGGACGTCGAGCTGATTGTCGCGGGCAGCTCGAACGCCGAGATGCCGACGTTCGGCTCCTGGGAGCGCACGGTGCTGCGGCACACTGCCGCGCTCGTCGACCACATTTCGCTGCACGCTTATTACCAGGAGCTCGACGACGACACCGGGAGCTACCTCGCGAGCGCGGTCGCGCTGGACGCCTACATCCGCGACTGCGCGGGCATCATCGACAAGACCGTGGCCGAGCTCGGGCTGGACCGCCGGATCGGGATCAGCGTCGACGAGTGGAACGTCTGGGACCAGCGCCGCTGGAACGAGACCGACCAGCCACGGCTCGTCGCGGGCGGCTGGCGGGAGCACCCGCGGCTGCTGGAGGACACCTACACCGTCACCGACGCGGTGGTGGTCGGCTCGCTGCTGAGTTCCTTGCTGCGCAACGTCGATCGCGTCAGCATGGCCAATCAGGCCCAGCTGGTGAACGCGATCGCGCCGATCCGCACCGAGCCCGGTGGCCCAGCCTGGCGGCAGGCCACGTTCCACCCGTTCCGGCTGGTCGCCGGGCTGGCCCGCGGGGTGAGCCTGCGGCTGGCCGTGACCGGCGGGCGGGTCCGGACCGCGCAGCACGGCGAGGTCGACGTCGTCGACGCGGCCGCCACACTCGACGAATCCGGCCACGGCGCGGTGTTCCTCACCAACCGCGATCCGTTGTCGCCCACCGAAATCCGGCTCCGGCTGCAGGGCGAGCGCTTCGCCGTGCACGACGCCGAGACGCTCACCGTGCCCGAGGGCGGGACGCGGCACACCGTCAACACCGCCGAGTCCGAGCCCGTCCGGCCGGTGGCGCTGCCCGGCCCGGCCGCGACGGCCGACGCGAGAGGAACCGTCATCACCGCGACCCTGCCGCCCCTGTCCTGGACCGTGCTCCGGCTGCGCCCCGAGGCGGGCCCGCATGCCTGAGTTCAGCATCGGCGAGTCCGACTTCCTGCTCGACGGCCGCCCGTTCCGCATCCTGTCCGGGGGCCTGCACTACTTCCGCGTGCACCCCGGCCAGTGGGCCGACCGGATCGACAAGGCCCGGCGGATGGGGCTCAACACCATCGAGACGTACGTGCCGTGGAACGCCCACGCGCCCGAGCCCGGCACGTTCGACCTCTCCGGCGGCCTCGACCTCGGGCGGTTCCTGCAGCTGATCGCCGACGCCGGGATGTACGCGATCGTCCGGCCCGGCCCGTACATCTGCGCGGAGTGGGACAACGGCGGCCTGCCGGCGTGGCTGTTCCGCGATCCGGAGGTCGGTGTCCGCCGGTTCGAGCCGCGCTACCTCGCGGCGGTGCGCGAGTACCTGGCTCAGGCGCTGCGGGTGGTCGTGCCGCACCAGGTCGACCGCGGCGGGCCGGTGCTGCTGGTCCAGGTCGAGAACGAGTACGGCGCGTTCGGCAGCGACTCGCGGTACCTCAAGGCGCTGGCCGAATACACGCGTGAAGCGGGCATCACCGTGCCACTGACCACAGTGGACCAGCCGGTGCCGGGGATGCTGGCGGCGGGCGGGCTCGACGGGCTGCACCGGACCGCGTCGTTCGGCTCCGGCGCCGAATCGCGGCTGGCGATCCTGCGCGCCCACCAGCCGACCGGGCCGCTGATGTGCGGCGAGTTCTGGAACGGCTGGTTCGACCACTGGGGCGCCCACCACCACACCACGTCCGCCGGGGAGGCGGCGGCCGAGCTGGACGCCCTGCTGGCCGCCGGCGCGTCGGTGAACCTGTACATGTTCCACGGCGGCACCAACTTCGGCCTGACCAGCGGCGCCAACGACAAGGGCGTCTACCAGCCGCTGGTCACGTCGTATGACTACGACGCGCCGCTGGACGAGGCCGGCCACCCGACGCCGAAGTACCACGCGTTCCGGGAGGTGATCGCGCGTTACCACCCGGTGCCCGGGCCCGTCCCACCCCCGGCCGGGCCCGCGCCTGCCCTGACCGCGGCGCTGCGCGACCCCGTCCGGCTGCTCGACGACCCGGACCGCTGGGGCACCTGGCAGGCGCACCACGACCTGCCGGTGTTCGACGACCTCAGTCCGATGCCGCGGCTGGCGCTGCTGCGCACCCGGGTCGACGGCGACCGGACCGGGGTGCTGACCTTCGGCGAAGTCCGTGACCGGGCCACGGTGTTCTTCGACGGCGCGCCGGTCGGCACGCTGCTGCGTGAGCACCACGACCGCGCCCTGGCGCTCCCGGCGGCGCGCGGCGAGCTGCTTGTGCTGGTCGAGGACCAGGGCCGGGTCGACTACGGCCCGCGGATCGGCGAGGCGAAAGGCATCGTCGGCGGCGCGTCGGTGCATGGCGAACCGCTGACCGGGTGGGAGGTGCTGCCGATCGACTTGGACGCGGTGCCCGGGCTGCGTCCTGCGGCCGGCTCGGCCGTTCGACCCGGCGAGCCGGTGGCCGGGCCGGTGCTGCTGCGGGCCGAGGTCGACGTCGACGAGCCCGCCGACCTGTTCCTGGACACGGGGGAGTGGGGCAAGGGCCTGGTGTGGCTCAACGGTTTCCTGCTCGGCCGGTACTGGCGGCGCGGGCCGCAGCGGACGTTGTACGTGCCGGGCCCGGTCGTGCGCGCGGGCGCGAACGAACTCGTGGTGCTGGAGCTGGACGTGCTGCTCGACCCGGTGGCCCGGTTCGTCCCGGGACCGTTGCTGGGGCACACCGAGGCCTGAGGGAGCCCTTCGGGCAGATCGCCGGGATCGCTTCGGAATTCCGGTAGCCTGGCAGCCTCAGTCAACGCGTGTGAAGGTGGTTTCGATGCTGGACTACGGCCTCGACCTGTCCGGTGTGGAGCGTGATCTCGCGCTGCCCGACCTGGTGGCCGAAGGGGCCGAGCTGGACGTGCTGGTGGCTGCCCAGGCCGACTGGTCCGTGCCCACGCCCGCCGCGGGCTGGACCATCGCCCACCAGATCGCGCACCTCGCCGCGGCCGACGCGAATGTCCTGATCGCCATCCGTACTCCGGAGGCGTTCGACCTCGTGCTGAAGCAGGCGGAGGCCGCGGGTCCCGCGCGGGCCGACATCGAGGCCGCCGAGGGCGCTGCCAAACCGCGAGCGGAACTGCTCGAAGAATGGCGCTCCGGCCGCGCCGAGGTGGCGGCGGCGCTCCGTGACCTCCCGCTGGACCACGGGTTTCCGTGGTACGGCTCGCAGTTGACGGCAGCGCTCATGGTCCCGTTGCGGCTGATGGAAACGTGGGCGCACGGCCAGGACGTCTTCGACGCGGTGGGGGCCACCCGGCGTCCGACCAGCCGGCTCCAGCACGTGGCCGCGCTGGGCGTGCTCGGCCGGGAATTGTCGTTCTACGCGGCGCAATTGCCGCTTCCGGCGGAGCCGTTCCGGGTCGAGCTGACCGGTCCCGGCGGCCAGAACTGGGCCTGGGGGCCGGAAGACGCCGCCCAGCGGGTCCAGGGCAGTGCCCTCGACTTCTGCCTTCGGGCCGCCCAGCGCCGCCCCCTGGCCGCGACCGACCTGACGGCGGTCGGCGAGGACGCGCAGACCTGGCTGGAAAACGCCCGGATCTTCCTCTGAGGCCGGTTCGCCGATTTCATCGGAGTTTCATCACGCCTCGCTAGCGTCCCCCTGCAACGCTGTATCACCCAACTGAACAGGGGGACGAATGTTCGTGACTGCCAAGAGGATCCTGGCCCTGGCGGCGGCGGTGCCGCTGATGGCCGGCCTCGCTGGTGCGGCGAACGCGGCGCCGGCGCAGACGCCGGCCGAGATCCTGCAGGCCGGGGCCCAGGCCGGGCTGAAGGACGGGTATCCCGCCGTGATCGGGATGGTCCGCGACGGCGACAACACCCAGTACATCCAGGCCGGTGCCGCCGACCGGGTCAAGGGCACGCCGGCCGACCCGAAGATGAAGTTCCGGATCGGCAGCAACACCAAGGCGTTCACCGCCACCGTGCTGTTGCAGCTGGAGGCCGAGCACAAGCTTTCGCTCGACGACACCGTGGACCACTGGCTGCCCGGCGCGGTGAACGCGAACGGCAACGACGGCACCAAGATCACCCTCCGGCAGCTGCTCACCCACACCTCGGGGATCCCGGACTACGCGGCCAACACCCAGTTCGACCTGAACTATGTGGGCAATCTCAACCCCAGCCTGCAGTGGGCGCCGCAGACCCTGGTCAACCTCGGCACGGCGAGCAAGCCCGTCGCCGCGCCGGGGGCGAAGTACTCGTACTCCAACACCAACTACGTGCTGGCCGGCATGGTGATCAAGGCGGTCACCGGCAACGACCCGGCGGTCGAGATCCAGCACCGGATCATCGAACCGCTCGGCCTGCACGACACCACGTTCCCGACCTCGGACCCGGCCATGCCGGCGAACTCGCTGAACGGCTACTTCATCGCGCTCGGCGTGTACCGGGACGTCACGGCGTCGCAGGTGCAGGCGTTCGGCTCGGCCGGTGCCATCGTGTCCACTTTGGACGACCTGGCCACCTTCGAGCGGGCCCTGATGACCGGCAAGCTGCTCCAGCCGGCGCAGGAGCAGGAGCTGAAGACCACCGTGCCGATGGACGCCACCTCCGGCAACGGCTACGGCCTGGGCATCGGCCACGCTCAGACCCCGTGCGGTCCGGTGTGGACCCACACCGGCGCCGTGCTCGGCTACCTGAGCCAGTGGATCACCAGCGACGACGGCAGCAAGCAGATGGTGTACGCGGTCAACGAGTTCCACATGATCGAGGGCACCCCCGGTCAGAAGGATGTCGGGACCGCGGCGCTGAACGCGTACTGCGCGTTGTAAGGCGGGTTGGCGGTTCGTGCGGTGGTCTTGACGGCCACCGTGCGAACCGTCAAGTGGTGCATGCTGGCGGTATGGACTCTCTTCACATCCGCCCGGCCCAGGACCACGAATTCGGTGCGGTGGCCGGACTCCGGTGGCGGTGGGTCATGGAGAACGGCGCGACCCCGGCCGTCACGCAGGACGAGTTCGTGCGGGATTTCCAGGACTGGGCGCGCGCCCACGCGCCGTCTCACCGCTGCCTCGTCATGGCCCGCGGCGAGACCGTGATCGGGATGGCGTGGCTGGCGATCACCGCACGGGTGCCGACGTCGCGGAGCCTCGAGCGCCGGTCGGGTGATGTGCAGTGTGTGTATGTCGTGCCGGACGAGCGCAGCGCGGGTGCGGGCGGGCAGCTCATCGACGCGGTGCTGGAGCTGGCCCGCACGCTGGGCCTGGAGCGCGTGACGGTCCATTCGAGCGTGCGGGCCACTTCGGCGTACGCGCGCCAGGGCTTCGCGGTGTCCCCGCAACTCCTGCAGGCCGACCTCCGGAGTTGAACGCCGGCGCGCACACTGGGCCCATGCAGGAGACCGCAGATCTCGAGAGCGCGGCCGCAGTCTTCGCCGGGGTGCGGGCGCGGCTGTTCGGCATCGGGTACCGGATGACGGGCAGTGCGGTGGACGCCGAGGACCTGGTGCAGGAGACCTGGCTGCGCTGGCAGAACTGCGACCGGGCCGCCGTCGCCGATCCGGGTGCGTACCTCGCGACGGCGATCACGCGGCTGGCGATCAACGCCGGGCAGAGCGCCCGCGCGCGGCACGAGGCCTACGTCGGGCCGTGGCTGCCCGAGCCGGTTGATACTTCCGCGGACCCGCAGCTCGGCGCGGAACGGGGCGCGGCGCTGGAGTTCGCCGTGCTGCTCCTGCTGGAGAAGCTCTCGCCGACCGAGCGGGCGGCGTACGTGCTGCGGGAGGCCTTCGACTACCCGTACCCCCAGATCGCCGAGATCGTGCGGACCACCGAGGCCTCCGCGCGCCAGCTGGTCAGCCGCGGTCGCAAGCGGCTGGCGGCCGAGCGGCGGGCGCCGGTGAGTGCGCCCGAGCAGCGGCGGCTGCTGTCCGCGTTCGTGGCCGCCGCGCGGGCCGGGGACCTTTCGGCGCTGGAAGAGCTGTTCGCGGCGGACGTCGTGAGCTACTCCGACGGTGGCGGCGTCGTGCGCGCTTCGCGGATTCCCGTCCACGGCGCGCAGACGGTGGCGAAGTACCTGCGGGCGTTCGCGAGCCGGTTCTGGGCCGGCGTCGACGTCTCGTGGGTGGAGGCGAACGGCGGGCCCGGCGCGCTGCTCCGCCGCGACGGCGAGGCCATCGCCATGGTCACCGTCACCGCCTCGGCCGACGGGATCGAGCAGCTGCTCTGGGTGATGAACCCCGCCAAACTCGCCGCGATCACCAGGCCCTGAACGCGAATTTCCCCGCGGTTGTCACAGATCGCCGTGCTGTCCGGTCTCAGCTGGTAGCCGCCGCATCGGCGGGGGCATTCACCGAAGGGGTTCAGCATGAAGATCGTCGTCATCGGCGGTACCGGCCTGATCGGCTCGCAGGTGGTCCGGACGCTGACCGGGCACGGCCACGAGGCCGTGGCGGCGTCACCGGGGTCGGGCGTGAACACGATCACCGGGGAAGGCCTCAAGGAGGTGCTGCAGGACGCGCAGGTGGTCGTCGACGTGTCGAACTCACCGTCGTTCGCCGACGAAGACGTGCTGGCGTTCTTCCGCACTGCCACCGGAAACCTGGTCGAGGCGGCCGGGGCGGCGGGCGTCGGGCACTACGTCGCGCTGTCGGTGGTCGGGAGCGACCGGCTGCCCGAGGCCGGTTACCTGCGGGCGAAGGTGGTGCAGGAAGACCTGATCAAGCAGTCCGGCATCCCGTTTTCGCTGGTGCGCGCCACGCAGTTCTTCGAGTTCGTCGGCGGGATCGCCGACTCGGCCACCCAGGGCACCACGGTCCGGCTCCCCGCCGCGGGCGTGCAGCCGATCGCGGCCGCGGACGTCGCCGCGGTGGTCGCGCGGACCGCGGCCGGCGAGCCCCTCGGCGGCACGGCCGAGATCGCCGGCCCGGACGTGCTCACCATGGACGAATGGGTCCGCACCGGCCTGGCCTTCCGCGGCGACCCCCGCGAGGTCGTGACCGACGACGAGGCCCGCTACTTCGGCGCCAAACCAGGCAAGGACGGCCTGCTGCCCGGCCCGGGTGTCGAGCTGGCGGAGACCCGGTTCGTGGACTGGCTCCCGGCCAACTGACGCTCGTCCGCGCAACAGGATGCGGGTGTTGATCGTGCACAGGCGGCGACTTCCTTGGCCGTGACGGCTTTGCCGACGATCAAGCCCGCAGCTCACGCGGGCTCGTGCGGTCCGGGCGCTGCCCGGTGGCGGGCAGTTCGCGGACTGCGCGGGCGGCCCGCGCGGGCGCCGCGGTTTCGTGGTGGCGTCGCAATCTGTGGGGTGGCGCTGCCCCGCGCGGTGGCCGCGGTTTCGTGGTGGCGCCGCAACTCGTGGGGTGGCGCAGCCCGCGCGGTCGCCCCGGTTCGCGGTGGCGCCGCAACCTGTGGGGCGGCGCCGCCCCGCGCGGTCGCCCCGGCCTCGGGGTGGTGCCGCAACCGGTGGTGCGCCTGCGTCCTCGGCCGTCGGCATCGGCGTTTCGAGATCAGGCGGAATAGTCCTCGAGGGTGATGGCGCATGCGGCGTCGGCGCGGTCGGCCTCGCTGACGGGGCGGCCTGCGGCGGCGTCGCGCGCCATCTGCTGGTTCCGGCCGACGTAGCCCTGCATCACCTGCTGGTAGCGAGCGAACGCGGCTGCGTGGTCGGCGGGGTCCTTCGCGAGTTCACCGGCGAGCACGTACGCACCGACCAGCGCCATGCTCGTGCCCTGACCAGCTCGGGGCGAAGCGCAGTACGCCGCGTCGCCGACGAGGGCGATCCGGCCGGCCGACCAGCGGTCGAGGCGGACTTGGCTGGTGGAGTCGAAGAAGAAGTCCGGCGCCTCCCACATACGGTCCAGCAGCCGGGGCGTTTCCCACCCGACCCCGGCGAAGTGCTCGGCGAGAATGTCCTTCTGCTGCTTGACATCGTGGTAGTCGAAGTCGAGCTCCGGAGAGGCGAACCGCAGCATCGCCCGGGCCTCGGTGTTGTGCCGGGCGCTGTAGACGCCGACCAGCCCGTTTTCGGGGGCGTGGAACGTCTGCCAGCGGTCGAGGCCGAGGAAGTTGTCCACCGTGAAGATCGTCATGTAGCTGCCCAGGAACCGGACGAAATCCGCCTCCGGGCCGAACACCAGCCGCCGCACGCCGGAGTGCAGGCCGTCCGCGCCGAGCACCAGGTCGAAGCGGCGCGGCGGACTGCGCCGGAAGGTGCCTTCGACGTCGTTTCCGTGCTGGGTAAGGGAAGTGATGACGTCGCCGAACAGGCACTCGGGGTCGGCGGCGTCGGACAGCAGGGTGGTCAGGTCGTCGCGCATGATCTCGACGTCGTCGTTGTCGATCAGGCCGCCGGTGAGCGTGGCCTCGGTGGACCGGGAGAGTTCCTTGCCCTGGCTGTCCACAAACGACATTCCGCGCAGATCGGTCTTGGCCGCCCGGATCGGCTCCAGCAGCCCCATCCGCTCGACGACCTGGAGCGCGGCACCGCGGACGTCGATGGCCTGCCCGCCGCCGCGCGGGCCGGGGGAGCGCTCGACGATGGTCGGCTGGAAACCCCGGTGCCGCAACCAATAGGCCAGCGTCAGGCCGGTCACACTGGCTCCGGAAATCAGTACACTCGGCACGGACCTCTCCTCTGTCAGGGGGACGCTTCCAGCTTCGCCGCGGTGGATCATGGCCGCCATGCACGAATCGGCACGGAATAGTTCCGCTCCGGGCAATGCCTCCGCCGTGAAGCACGGCGTGCTTCACTCGGGTCATGGCTGAGTCGTATGGGGTGCAGGGGCCGGACAAAGTGACCTATTACGCCCAGGTGGCGGCCTCCGACGCGGGCCGGGGGTACAAGCGTCAAGTGCTGGAAGCGCTGGATCTGCGGCCCGGGCAGACGGTGCTGGACGTGGGGTGCGGCCCGGGTACCGACCTGCCCGGCATGGCCGACGCCGTGACCGCGTCCGGCGTGGTGATCGGGGTGGATCTCGAGCCGTCGATGGTCGGGCAGGCGCGCCGCCGGGTGGCGGACCGGCCGTGGGTCGAGGTACGCGAGGGCGACGCGCACGCGTTGCCGGTGCCCCCGCAGAGCGTCGATCGCGCCCGCGCCGACCGGATGGTCCAGCACGTCGCCGATCCGGCGGCGGTGTTCGCCGAATTCCGGCGGGTGCTGCGGCCCGGCGGTGTGGCGTGTGTGGCGGAGCCGGACTGGGACAGCCTGGTGGTCGACCCGGGCGACCTCGAAACCAACCGGGCGTTCAACCGCTTTGTCTGCGCCACGATGGTCCGCAACGCCACCGTCGGTCGGCAGGCGGCGAGGCTGGCGCAGCAGGCCGGCCTGGAAGTGCTCGACGTGATCACGTCCGCGCCGGTGTTCCGCGACTTCGCCCTGGCCGACCGGATCCTGGGACTGAGCCGCAACACCGAACGGGCCATTCGGGCAGACCAGCTGGACCGGGAAACCGGCACGCGCTGGCTGGCCGAGATCGCCGCGGGCCCGTTCCTGGCCAGCACTTTGGTGTTCCTGACGGTGGTCCGCCGCCCGGCCTAGCGCGGGCGGCTTCGTCACGCCCGAAGTTGCACCGGACGGCCGCGAAGATCATCATCGCCGAGGTGGGCCCAGCCCCGATTCCCGCCGAGAAGCCCAGAGGCCCAGAAGCCCAGAAGCCGAGAAAGGACCGATCCGTGAAGCTGCCTCGCCTGACGTTCCTGCTGCCGCTGGTCGCCCTGGCCACGCTGGTCCCGGCGCCCGCCGCGTCCGCCGTGATCGGCGGGTCGGTCAGCACCCGGGGGCCGTGGGCGGTGCGGATGCTGGTGGACGGCAAGGGGGAGTGCACCGGGACCGCGCTCAGCCGGGAGTGGATCATCGGCGCCTCGCACTGCTTTTTCGAGCAGGCCCAGGACATCGCGGACGCCCGGATCGAGTTCCGGGTGGGCAGCCTGGACCAGCGCCGGGGCACGGCGGTCCACCCGGTGCCCGGCAGCCGGCAGGGCAGCCCGGTCGCCGACATGATGCTGATCAAGGTGCCGCCGATGACCGTCACGCCGGCGAAGCTGCCCGGCGCCGAGCCGGTGCGGCCCGGTCAGACCGTCCGGCAGTACGGCTGGGGCGCCACCTGCCAGGGTGACGAGAACTCCTGCCAGTCGGACGTGCTGAAGCAGTCGGACCTGCGGGTCACCAAGTCCGAGGACCCGCGGTGCGAGGGCTTCGGCGGCGGCACGGACTTCTGCCTCACCAGCATTTCCGGGATCCCGGCGGGCGGCGACTCCGGCGGCCCGATCATGGGCACCGGCGCCGCGGCGGACACGCTGGTCGGCGTGTTCGACACCTCCGACCGCGAGAGCGTGGCGGGCGCGGGCGAGGTTTCCCAGCAGCTGGCCTGGATCCGGAAGGTCATCGGCAGCTGAGCCGAAAGGGTCCCCGGAAACACCTCCCCGGGGACCCCAGCGGGCTACTTGGTCATGAACTCGTCCAGGCGCAGCGGGCGGCCGACGATCCGGACGTCGCCGACCCAGCCGTGGAAGACCTGGTCGACGGCGCCGTCGTAGGAGTGGCCGCCGAGCATCCAGGCCAGCCCGAGCGAGGCGATCCCGACCGAGTCGGTGGACGGGTTGTCCGCGACCGGCGAGCTTTCCACGTACATCCGGGTGTGGTGCCCGTCGTTCACCACGGCCAGGTGCCACCAGGTGTCCTCGGGCAGGCCGTGACCCCAGTTGGTGGTCGGGGAGCTCTGGTTCAGCGGATAGCAGTTGAACTGCGGCTCACGGCCGTTGTTGGAGATGCACAGCTGCGCCACCGGCTCCTTCGGGTCGGTGTTGCGGCCGTGCTTGCCGGCGGCCCCGGCCGCGCCCCAGCGGCTGAGCAGCGCCATGAAGCCGTTGTTGTTCGCGTCCCAGTCCAGCGGGATCTTGATGAACGCTTCGATGGTGTAGCCGCGCTGGAACGTCTCGGCGTTCAGCGGCGCCCGCGCGCCGGTGGTCAGGTACGCGCCGTGCAGCGGGTTCCGGCCGCCGGCGAACCGGAGGCTGGCGTGGCCCGGCTGGTCGGGGTGGTGCTCGGTGGACCAGGTGAGCGCGTCGGCGGCGCTGCCGGCCACGGTGGCCAGGCTCAGGTCGTTGCCGTGCCCGGAGAGGTCGCGCACCGGCTGGCCCGCGGTGACCTGGCTGCCGTCGCCGCCGCCGTTGTCGAATCGCCAGTACGCCAGGGTGCCCGGCACCAGCATCTTGTTCGCCGGCCGCGCGGGGCGGACCGGCACCGGCAGGAAGCCGGCGAACCGCTGGTCGAAGTCGAACGGGATGGAGAAGTAGTCGACCGGCGTGGTGAGGCGCGATTCCAACACCGCCATGCGGTTCCGCTCGGCCGGGGGCTGGGCCAGGATCCACGGCGAGATCGTCTCGACGTCGATCGTGTTGCGCTCCAGGTCGAAGTGGTACAGCCGCAGCATGCCGCCGCCGCCGAAGTAACGGTTCTGGTAGTTCGTGATGTGCAGGTGGACGTCGTGGCCCGCCGCGTTCTTCTTGACCACGCGCCCGGACGGCCAGTAGTGCCCGTTCAGCGTCAGGAAGACCTGGTCGTTGTCCTTGATCAGCCGCTCCCAGACCTGCTGCCCGTAGTCGGTGATCACCGCGTTGTTCTCGGGGTCGCCGGACTCGTACGGGTAGACGTTGTCGTCGTAGGTCGAGCCGACGATCTCGTGCGCGGTGAGGATCACCGGCATCTTCGGGTGGGCCTTGACCACCTGGTCGGCCCACGCGAAGCCGGCCTCCGAGGTTCGCCAGTCCATCGCCAGCAGCAGCCAGTCGCGGCCCGCGGCGCGGAAGGTGTGCGCGGTGTTGTACCCGCTCGCGTCCGCGCCGAGGAACGACTTCGACCGCCGGAACCGCTGCGGCCCCATGGTCTGGAGGTACGGCGTGGAGCCGCGGGTGTCGTCGCCGGACACGTCGTGGTTGCCGGCCAGCACGCTGTACGCGACGTTGTGCGAGTCCATCACCTCGAACGCCTTGCCGACCGCCTGGAACGACGTCGGGTCGGCGTCCTGCGTCAGGTCGCCGAGGTGCGCCATGAAGACGATGTTGTTGTCCGGGTTCCCGCTCTGGTTGATCACGTAGCGGAACGACGCCTCCTGCGGCTCCGGGGCCAGGCTGTTCTGGCTGCCCCAGTACAGGTATTGGGTGTCCGGCATGACGGCGAGGGTGAACTGGAGGCTCTCGGCGTCCGGGCTCCACCGGCCGATCCCGCCGGGCCGTCTGCCCGCGGCATCGGCAGCATCGACAGCAGTGTCGGCGGACGCGGGTGACGCGCCGAGCGCGCCCAGCGCCGTGGCCCCGACCCCGGCCAGTCCCGCGTTGCGGAGGAAGGACCGGCGGCTCGGCCCTTCCGGGGTGGGAGAGGAGTCGCCGCTGCCTTGGCTCACACGCATGATGGGTTCCGTCCAGGGGTGCCGGGGAGGATGCTGAGTCGCCCCGACGCTAAGCATGAACGGCCACCACGAGGCCAACGGAAGATGACGGCCATGGGTCGGCTGCCTTACCAGGACCGCCGGCGCCGCAGGTTGTCCAGTCCATGTCCTGCGGCGCCGCCGGATCACCCCCTCAGCCGCTACGGATGCGGGCGCTCCGTGTCCATCCGGTCACTGTCCATATCGGACACGGCGTGGCTCCCGATCTCAGGAGCGGCCCGGCCGTCCGGCCAGCCCGGTGGCCGCGGCCAGCGCTGCCAGGCAGGCGGTCGCGATGAAGAGGTTGGCGTCCAGCCCGAGCACCTTCGGAGACTGCGCCTTGAACTCCTCGTCGACCAGGGTGGTGCCCGGGAACAGGGTGGCGCCGTACATGCCGAGCCACGGGGTGGACACGATCGCGGCCGCGGTCCGCAGATTGCGGTCCGGGTCGCCCTTCTTGGACGCCAGCAGCGCCAGCCCGGCGCCGCCGAGCAGCTGGGTCATCACGATGTACTGGGCGTCGTGGAATTTGGCGTGCCCGGGCCAGCGGGGGTTCCGCAGGTGCTGGCGCGCTGTTTTCGGCACGAGGAAGTCCGCCGTGAACGCGCCCGCGGCCGTGGTCGCGCCGACCAGTCCGACCAGGAATCGGGCTGCTGACTTTCGTGCTCCGCGTGGCTTCATGGTCCCCAGCAGAACATCTCCAGTTTGGTCGAGGTCAAGGGCCGGCTCACGCGGGCGGGCGGCGGCCGGACCAGGAGGCGGCGCGTTCGAGCTGGCCGGCCAGCCGGATCAGCAGGTCCTCCCGGTTCTGGGCGGCGACGAACTGCAGGCCGATGGGCAGGCCGTCGGCATTCCAGTGCAGCGGCAGGGAAATCGCCGGCTGGCCGGTGATGTTGAACGGGGCGGTGAAGCCGCCGAGCAGGCTGATCCCGGCGGCCAGCTGCTCCGGCGGGGCGGCCTCGGGGGCCAGCTCGCCGAGCTTGCCGGGCGGGGCGGGCAGGGTCGGGGTCAGCATGATGTCCAGCTCGTCCTCCCACAGGGCGGCCACGCCGCGGGCCCAGCGCTGGGAGGCGGTGATCGCGTTCAGGTACTGGACGGCGGTGACCTGCCGGCCGGCTTCGCAGAGCATCGCGTTCATCGGCTCCAGCACCGACGGGGGCAGCTCCTCGCCCAGGCGCTGCGACCAGCTGTCCAGCTCCCACGCGACCGCCGCGGCGAGCACCGGCGGCATGGCGTCGAACAGGCCGGGGGCGTCCAGCGCGGGGGCCGCGGCCGGGGCGACGTGGTGGCCGAGCGATTCGAGCAGGCGGGCGGTGTTCTCGACCGCGGTGACGCAGTCCGGGTGGGCCGTCTCGCCGAGGCTCGGCACCGCGGTCCGGAACCCGATGCGCAGCGGCTTCGGATCGGTTTCGGCTTCGAGACGGAAGGGACGGGCCGGCGGCGGCGCGCTGTACGGGTCTCCGGCCGCCGCCCCGGCGGTGGCGTCGAGCACCGCCGCGGTGTCCCGCACCGACCGGGTCAGCACGTGCTCATGCGTGACCGAACCCCAGTAGTCGCCGTACTGCGGCCCGAGGCTGTTCCGCCCGCGGCTGGGCTTGAGCCCGACCACCCCGCAGGCACTCGCCGGGACGCGGATCGAGCCCGCCATGTCGTTGCCGTGAGCCACCGAGACCAGCCCCGCGGCCACGGCGGCGGCCGAGCCTCCGCTGGAACCGCCGGGCGAACGCGTCCGGTCCCACGGGTTGTGCGTCGCGCCGCGGGACAGCGGCTCGGTGGTCAGGCTCGTCGCCAGCTCGGGGGTGTTCGTCCGGCCGCAGAACACGAATCCCGCGGCACGCAGGCGGGTGGCCAGATGCGAGTTCTCCGTCGCCCGCCAGTCGCGCTCGCGCAGCAGGCGCATGCCGCCGTGCACCGGATCACCGGCCCAGTGGGCGAGGAAGTCCTTCAGCAGCATCGGAACTCCCCGGAACGGCCCCTCGGCAGTCGAAGCCGCCTCGCTGCGCGCCTGCTCGAAACGCGTGCTGACGACGGCGTTCAGGTCGCCGTTGTGCTCTTCGATCCGGGCTATCGCCCCGTCGAGGAGTTCCAGCGGGGTGACTTGGCCCTGGCGGACGAGATCGGCCTGGGCCGTGGCGTCCAGCCACCTGAGTTCAGCAAGGCTCATGGGTGACACCTTTCCTCAGAAATAGCTTCCGGCCCACGACGGCCTGCGGGTGGCGAACAGCGTGTCGGCGTCGGGCAGGGCGCCGGGCTGGCCGTGCTGCCGATCAAGTCCGTGCGGTGAGGACTTTCTCACCAGCTCAGAATCCGCAACGGCCGGGCGTCGGGGACGCGGTCCCGCAGCACCAGAACCCCGAGTGGCACAAGGACCAGGGCCAGGGCGCCGTATTCGAAGAGGTCCGGAAGGCGCGCCGCCTTGAGGACGCCGCCCCACAGCGTGCCCGACCAGAGCAGGATCAGGCAGCGGCCGGTGCCGAAGGTGCCCGACCGGAACGCGCCGATGGCCAGCAGCAGCATCCCGAGGTACTGACAGGCGGACGCCACGACGCCGACGCGCCAAGGGCCGTAGGAAATGCTCGCGTAGTTGCCCAAGACGAACTCGGTGACCCGGTCGAGGCCCTGTGCCGCGGCGAGCTGGAAGGCGGCCTGATCGACCCCGGCGTGGTAGAGCCGGGCGAACAGACCCAGGATGACCAGCGTGCCACCCCAGCAGGCGAGCGCCGGCGCCCGCGGCGCGACGATGCGGGCGAGGGTGGCGAAGGCCGGGCACAGCAGCAGCGCCCCGGCGGCGAAGCAGGCGTACCCGGCCGTCACCAGCGTGGGATTCTCCAGGTACGCCGCCAGCTGCGACGGCGCGGCGAACGGCTGCCTGGAGAACTCCGCCAGCTGCTCAGCGGAGAACGCGCCCGAATGCAGCCCGAGATACCGCAACAGCAGCCCCGTCCACCACAGCAGGGGACCGGCCACCAGCGCGGCGCCCCCGATCACCCGGCCCGGGAACCAGGCGTTCCGGTGGACCGGTGCGGGTGCCCGCCACCGGCGGACGAGGAGCAGCGGATTCGTTCGGCTCATGGCCGAAACCCTGGATCACCGGGCGCCCGCGGCACATCTGCCGATGGACAGCGCCGGGGTTCACTTTGGTCAGGGCCTCAGGGCTGCAAAGGCGTTCGCCGGGCCTTGACCGTGCGGCGGCTGATCCGCCACCCGGCCTCGGATCGTTCCAGCTGATCGTCGAAGGTGACGCTGCGCGCGGTCCCGTCGGCACCGATGCCGATCCCTTTCGAGAGACTGTGCACGACGCCGTCGCCGATCTCGTCCAGCACGATGTTGGTGACGTGGTGGGCCACCGGATTCCGGTCGCCGAGCCCCAGCACCCATGCCCGCATCGCCGGCAGACCGACGACTTCGCCGCCGCCGAAATCGCGCACGTCGTACACGACGTCGGCGGTGAAGACCTCGTCCAGGCCGTCGAGCAAGCCGCTGTCGATCAGGAAGCCGTGCCGGTTGATGACGCGGGTTATCGCCTCGCGGTCCTCAGCGTTCACCGGATCACCTTACCGAGCACTCAGCGCAGGTTGCGCTTGAGCACCTTGCCGGTGGACGTCATCGGGAACTCCTCGCGGAACTCGACCAGCCGCGGGTACTTGTAACCCGCCATGTTCTCCTTGCACCAGGCGACCAGCTCCGCCTCCGTCAGCTCGGCGCCGGGGCGGCGGATGACAAACGCCTTGACCTCCTCGCCGTGGCTCGGGTGCGCGACGCCGACCACGGCGACCAGGCTGACCGCCGGGTGCGTCATGATCACTTCCTCGAGTTCGCGCGGGTACACGTTGAAGCCGCCGCGCACGATCATGTCCTTCGCGCGGTCGACGATGAAGTAGTAGCCGTCGGCGTCGCGGGTGGCGATGTCGCCGGTGCGGAACCAGCCGTCGTGGATCGCTTCGGCAGTGGCCTCGGGGCGGCCGAGGTAGCCCTTCATCACGTTGTGGCCGCGGATGGCGATCTCGCCGGCCTCGCCGTCGGGGACCTGCTCGCCGTCCTTGCCGACCAGCCGCAGCTCGACGCCCCAGACGGGCTGGCCGATCGAGCCGGGCTTGGCCACCCGGCCGGGGTGGTTGAAGGTGGCGACCGGACTGGTCTCGGAAAGGCCGTAGCCCTCCCGGATCTGCACGCCGTAGATCTTGTGCACCTGCTCGAGGATCTCCACCGGCAGGGCGGCCCCGCCGGAGACGGCGATCCGCAGCGAGCCCGCGATGGCCTCGAGGTCGGCCTCGCCCGGGTCCGCGGCGACCAGGCCCCAGTACATCGTCGGGACCCCGGCGAAGAACGTCACCTGCTCGCGCTCCATCAGCTCCAGCGCGGCCTTCGGCTCGAACCGCGGCAGCAGGACCATCGTCGCGGCGGCGCCGAACCCGGCGTTGAGCTGCACGCTCTGGCCGAACGAGTGGAACAGCGGCAGGGTCACCAGGTGCACGTCGTGCTCGGCGGTGCCGAAGACCCGCTGGCAGGTCAGCGCGTTGAGCACCATGTTCGCGTGGGTCAGCTCGGCGCCCTTCGGGGTGCCGGTGGTGCCGCTGGTGTACAGCACGACGGCGGTGTCGCCCGGCTCGGTCGCCACCGTCTCGAACTCCGAGGGCTGCCCGGTCAGCGTGTCCATAAAGGACTCATCGATCAGGAAGAACTGCTCGCACGACGGCGTCGCCTCGAATCCGGCGCGGCCCTCCTCGCCGAGCGGCAGGCCGGGGCCGCCCGCGAAGCAGAAGAACGCCTTCGCCCCGGAATCACGCAGGTGGTAGGCGATCTCGCGCGACTTGAGCAGCACGTTGAACGGCACCACGGCGGCGCCGGCCTTGAGGATGCCGTAGTAGGCGATCGGGAACGCCGGGATGTTGACCGACGCGAGCGCGACCTTGTCCCCGCGGCCGATCCCGTTGGCGCGCAACAGGTTCGCCACCTGATTGGCCGCCGAATTCACTTCCTGGTAGGTGAGCCGGGACTCCCCGGCGACCAGCGCGTCGCGGCCCGGCCGGGTGGCGGCGCTCTCTTCGAGCATCATGGCGAGGTTCAGCATCGGAGTGTCTCCTTCAGGACAGGAAGCGGTGGATGAGCGGGACGAGCTCGCCGGCGTGGGTGAGCAGCGCGAGGTGGCCGCCACCGGGGACGATGTGGACGGTGCCGTGCCGCAGCAGGCGGGCCATCAGCCGCGCGTTGGCGGTGGGGATGATCGGGTCGTCGTCGCCGGCCAGCAGCAGCACCGGCTGGCGCAGGCAGTGCAGGTAGTGCGCGCTGGTCCAGCCGGTCCCGGCGACGATCTGCCAGTAGTAGCCCAGCGGGTCCGGCGCCCGGGTGGACGCGGCGAAGTGCGCGGCCAGCTCGGGGTCGTCGCCGAACCCGCCGCCGTAGAGCCGGGCGGCGGTCTCCCGCATCCGGCCCGGCCCGAAGTACCGCAGCGGGCTGGTCAGGGTGAGCAGCACCGACGGCTTGGCCGGCACCATCACCATGCCCATGCTGGTCGCGCAGAGCACGACCCGGCGGCACCGGCGCGGGTACTGGTGGGCGAACTCCTGGGCCAGCGCGCCGCCCCAGGAGATGCCGAGCACGTCGACCTCGTCGTAGCCCAGCCCGGTGACCAGGTCGGCCAGCATCCGGGCCAGCTGCGGCATCCGGCGGGGCAGCCGGGTGACCGGGGAGCCGCCGGTGCCCGGCATGTCGAACCGGATCACCGGCACCCGGCGTCCGGGCTGCGCGGCCAGCCGCTCGACGAACGGCTCGAGCAGCTCCAGGTTGGCGCCGATCCCGTTGCACAGCAGCAAGGGCGTGCCTTCGCCGGGCCGGTGGTCGATGTGCAGGCCGATCCCGTTGGCCCGGACCGTGGTGGTCATGCGCGCACGTAACTGCCGGGCGACGCCTCGAGCGGCGCGTGCTCCACACTGCCCACAGCGGACGGTGCGGCGACCTTTTCCCCGGAGCGCTCGCCCAGCCACTCCATCCAGCGCGGCCACCAGCTGGCGGCCACCTTGGTCGCCCCGGCCTTCCACTCCTGCGCCGATTCGGCGTTGTCGGAGTTGGTGTAGTAGCTCGACTTCGGGTTGCCCGGCGGGTTGAGGATGCTCTGGATGTGGCCGGAGCTGCTGAGCACGAACTCGACCTTGCCGCCGAGCCGCCGCGACGAGCGGTAGCAGGCCTCCCACGGCGTGATGTGGTCGGTGGTCCCGGCCATCACGAACGCGTCCGCGGTGACCTTGCCCAGGTCCAGCGGCGTGCCGTCGACGACCACCTCGCCCGGGTGGGCCAGCGCGTTGTCGCGGTAGATGTCGATCAGCTGGCCGTGGAAAGCGGCGGGCAGCCGGGTGGTGTCGTTGTTCCAGTACAGGATGTCGAACGCCGGCGGGCGCTTGCCCAGCAGGTAGTTGTTCACCCAGTAGCTCCAGATCAGGTCGTTGGGGCGCAGCAGGTTGAACACCCGCGCCAGCTCTCGCCCGTCCAGGACGCCTTGCACGTGCGAGTGGCGCTTGGCCGCGGCGAGGGTCTCCTCGCTGGCGAACACGCCCAGCAGGGTCTTGTCGTCGGCCATGTCGAACACGCTCACGAACAGGGTCAGCGCGTTGATCACCGGCTTGCCCCGCGCGGCGAGGTAGGCGGCCAGCGAGACCGAGCTGATCCCGCCGGAGCAGGCGCCGGCCAGGTTCAAATCCGGGCTGCCGGTGATCTCGCGGACCGCGTCGATCGCCTCTTCCATGGCGGTCAGGTAGGTGGCCAGCTCCCAGCCGCGGTGCTCGGCGGTCGGGTTGCGCCAGCTGACCATGAAGACTCCGAAGCCGTGGTCCAGCGCGTAACGCACCAGGCTCTTCTCCGGCGACAGGTCGAAGACGTAGAACTTGTTGATCTGCGGCGGCGCGATCAGCAGCGGCCGGGCGTGCACCTGCTCGGTGCGCGGGGCGTACTGGATCAGCTCCAGCACCTCGTTGCGGAACACCACGGAGCCCTCGGTGGTGGCCAGGTTCCCGCCGACGGTGAACTTCTCGGTGTCGACCTGGCTGGGGAAGCCGCCGTTGTGCCGTACGTCGCCGGCGAAGTGGCGCGCGCCCTCCACGGCGCTCTCGCCGCCGGTGGTGATGAACTGCTTGACCGCCGCCGGGTTCAGCGGCAGATTGCTCGGGGCCAGCGCGTCGAGCGCCAGCGACAGCACGAACCTCGCCCGCTCACGGTCCACATCGGACAGTTCAGTGCTGCCGAGCCAGGCGTCCAGCTCGGCGTCGGCGGCGAGGTAGACGCCGAGCAGCCGGCGGTAGAGGAAGTTCTGCGCCCAGGCGGAGTCGGTGAAACGGCGGTCACGGGCGCCGGGCGCCAGCTCGCCGCGACCGCGGGCGGCGGCGACCGCGGTCCTGGCCAGGTGGCGCAGGCTCGCCGTGGTGTTGCGGGGGTGCTTGACGGCCTCGCCGACCACCGTGCGCAGCGAGTCGAGCAGGTCCTTGCGGCGGAAGCCGACGATCGGGTTCGGGCCGCCGATGGCGTCGGCGGCGATCTCGGGAGTGGACATGGGAGTTCTCCTTCCAGCAGGGTTTCGGGGTGGCTCAGACAAAAGCGGACAGGCCGGTGATGGCCCGGCCGACGATGAGGGTGTTCATCTCGCGCGTGCCCTCGTAGGAGTGGATGGCCTCGGCGTCGGCGACGAACCGGCCGACGTCGTACTCCAGCAGGATCCCGTTGCCGCCCATCAGCTCGCGGGCCATGCCGACGGTCTCGCGCATCTTGGTGGTGCAGAAGGCTTTCGCCAGTGAAGCCTGTTCCTCGGTCATCTTCTCCGCGTCCTGCAGGCGGGAGAGCTGGGCGACCAGGCAGAGCGACGCGGTGATGTTGCCGAGCATCTTCACCAGCAGGTCCTGCACGAGCTGGAAGTCGCCGATCGGGCGGCCGAACTGCTCGCGCTGCTTGGCGTAGGCCAGCGCGCGCTGGTAGGCGCCGATCGAGCAGCCGACGGCCTGCCAGGCCACCGAGGTCCGGGTCATCCGCAGCACGGCGGCGGTGTCGGCGAACGTGTTCGCGCCCGGCAGGCGGCTCGCTTCGGGGACGCGGCAGCCCTCGAGCCGGATGTGCGCGTTCTGCACGGTGCGGAGCGCGATCTTGCCCTCGATCTTGGTCGGGGTGAACCCGGGCGCTCCCTTTTCGACGAGGAAGCCCTTGACCTGGCCGTCCTCGACGTCCTTGGCCCAGATCACCACGACGTCGGCGAAGGTCGCGTTGCCGATCCACTTCTTCTCGCCGTCCAGGACCCACTCGTCGCCTTCGCGGCGGGCAGTGGTCTTGAGGCCGCGCGAGGCGGCGGAGCCGACGTCCGGCTCGGTCAGCCCGAACGCGCCGATCTTCTCGAACCGGTGCATCGGCGGCAGCCACGCCTGCTTCTGCTCTTCGGAACCGCACAGGTAGATCGAGCCCATCGCGAGGCCGGTGTGCACCCCGAAGAACGTCGCGAACGACGGGTCGGTGCGGGCCAGCGCCAGGGTGACGAAACCGTCGAGCAGGCTGGTCCGGCCGGGCAGGCCGTAGCCGGTGTAGGACAGCCCGCCGACGTCGAGCTTGCCCAGCGGGCCGAGCAGGTGGTGCGGGAACCGCTCCCGGGCCCAGTGCCAGTTCGCCACCGGCGCGACCTCGGCGTCGAGGAATTCGTCCAGCCGGGCGAGCAGTGCGAGGTCCGGCTCCGGCAGATCGTCGGCCAGTGCGTAGAAGTCCGTGGTGTCCATGTGGATGACGGTAGGTTCGGGCGCTGGCCGGGGGCCCTGTCCAAAGTTAGGCTTCGAGGTTATGCAGGTGGTGGCGACGAAGCTGCTCATCCCGCCGACCCGGCCGGGCGCCGTGCCGCGGCCCCGGCTGCTGCGCCTGCTCGCCGCCGCCGCGGCGCACCCGGTCACGCTGGTCGTCGCGCCCGCCGGGTTCGGCAAGAGCACCCTGGTCAGCACCTGGCTGCGGGAGGTCCCGGGGCGGACCGCGTGGCTCTCGCTCGACGAGGACGACGACGTGCCCGGCCGCTTCCTCGACTACCTGGTCACCGCGCTGGGCACCGGCCGCACGCTGCTGGACTCCGGCACCGCGTCGACCCCGGCGGTGATGACCGAGCTGGTCAACGAGCTGGTCGGCGAAGACCGCGTGCTGGTGCTCGACGACGTCCACGTGCTGGCCGAGCCGGAGATCCTGGACGCGCTGACGTTCCTGGTCGAGCACTGCCCGCCGGGCCTGCACCTGGTGCTGCTCGGCCGGACCGAGCCCGACCTGCCGCTGGCGCGGTGGCGCGGGCGCGGCCTGCTGGCCGAGATCGGCGCGGCGCAGCTGCGGTTCTCGCCGGAGGAGGCGGCCGGGCTGCTCGGCGCGGTCACCGGGCGCGAGGTCGACGCGGGCACCGTCGACGAGCTGAACCGCCGCGCCGAGGGCTGGGCCGCGGCGCTCCAGATGCTCGGGATCGGCCTGCGCGACGGGGCCGCCGCGGCGCCGTCGGTGCGGTTCCGGCCGGGCAACCGGTACGTGCTCGACTACCTCGCCGAGGAGGTCTTGGCCGGCCAGCCCGCCGACGTCCGGGATTTCCTGTTCCGCACGAGCGTCCTGGAAACGCTGACCCCGTCCTTGTGCGACGCGGTCACCGGGCGGTCCGACAGCGAGCGGGTGATCCGCGACCTCGAACACGCCAACCTCTTCCTGACCCCCCTCGACGACGCGGGGGAGTGGCACCGCTACCACGGCCTGTTCGCCGATTACCTGCGCGGCGAACTGGACCCGGCGACGGCACGCGAGTGTCACAGCCGGGCCGCGCGGTGGTTCGCCGCGCACGGCATGCCCGCCGAGACGATCCGGCACGCCGTGCCCGGGGACGAGCTGGAACTGGCGGTCGCGACCGTCCGCGAGCATGCCGAGGACCAGGTCCGCCGCGGTGAGCTGGCCACGCTGCTGTCCTGGTTGAACCGGCTGCCCGAGGAGCAGGTGCGGGCGCACGCCGACCTGGCCGGTTTCAAGGGCTGGCTGCTCTACCTCGCCGGGCGCGCCGACGAGGCCGAGACGTACGCGGCGATCGCGGACGCGGGCATGGGGCCGGACGCCCCGGCCGTCGACCGGGCGATGCTGCGGACGTTCCAGGCCTACCTGGCGCTGACCCACGGCCGTCCCGCGGACGCCGCCACCCTCGCGACCGCCGCGCTCGATTTGCTGGGCGACAGCTCCTCTTTCTTCCGCGCCGCCGCGATGGGTGTGCTCGGCCAGGCGCGCCGGCTGACCGGCGACCGGCGCGGCGGGATCGAGGTGCTGCGCGAGGCCGTGCGGCTGGGGGAGCGCAGTGGAAACCCGTTGAGCGCACTGGAAGCCACCGGGTATCTCGCGCCGCTGCTGTACGTGCAGGGCCGGCTGCGCGAGGCCGTGGTGCTCTGCCGCGGCGCTCTGCTGGGACACGCGGACGCGCCGATGGCGGGGCTGGCCGAGGTACCGCTCGGCACCCTGCTCTACGAACGCGACGAGCTGCTCGAGGCACGCAAGCATCTCGTCGACGGAATCGCGCGGTGCGAACAACTCGGCACGACGTCGTACACCCTGCTCGGCCTGCGGACGCTGGCGCGGCTGCACCACGCGTCCGGCCGGCCCGACGAGGGGTTCGAGGCCCTGCTGGCCGCGCGTCGTCAGGCGGACGCCGCCGAGGACTACCGCCGCGCCCGGCTGGTGGTGGCGACGATCGCGGAGCTGCACCTGCGCTCGGGCAGCCTGGCCGCGGCCGAGCAGGCGCTGGAAGAAATCACCGGCGATCAACCGTCCTCTTCGGACTATGAACAGCTGACCCGGGCCCGGTTGCTGATCGCCCGCGGCGCCCCGGACCGCGCGCTGGACGTGCTCGGCCCGATCGAGGACCGGGCCCGCTCCGAAGGCCGGGACGGCAGCCTCGTGGCGATTCTCGCCGTCACCACGCTGGCGCGGCACGCGCTGGGACTCCCGTCGCGGGATCTGCTGGCGCGCGCGGTGGAAATCGCCGCGCCGGACGGTTACCGCCGGACCTTCCTCGACGAGGGCGCCCCGTTGGTGCCGCTGCTGAAGGACATCCGCGCGACCGCCCCCGCGTTTGTCGCCGACCTGCTTTCGCGCTCCCGCGGGGCCCCGGCGCCGGCCGCCCGCGGATCCGCGCTGCGGACCGTCGAGGGTGTCGGCGTGGTCGAGACGCTCACCGAAACCCAGCGGCGGATCCTCGGGCTGATCGCCACCGGCATGTCGAACCAGCAGGTGGCGGACAAGCTGTTCATCACCGTCGGCACCACGAAATGGCACCTCAACCAGATCTTCGGTCGGCTGCAGGCCCGCAACCGCACCGAAGCGGTGGCGCGGGCCCGCGAACTCAACCTGCTGTGACCGGGTGCGCGCGCAGCACGAGATCGGCCAGGTCGCCGGGCGCGGTCTCGCTGGTGTCGACGGTCAGGTCGTAGGGCCGGCCGTGCTCGTGCACCGTGCGGAGATGGCCGCGGGCCAGTCCGGCTTCGGTTTTCCTTGTGGATTCCCGTTTTTCCAGGACATCGAGCGGGCACAACACGCCGACGAGGGTGACGCGCAGGCCCGCCAAGGCGTCCGACCACACCGGCATCAGGTCGGGGGTCAGCAGCATCTCGTCGATCACCAGGTGATCACCGCCCCGGGCGAACGCGGCGGCCGCCCGGCAGCCCGACTCCAGCATCCGCCGGCCGACCTCGCCGTAGCGGATGACGGTGACCGGGCGCCCGTCGTCGTCCGGCCCGGGTCGGTCGTACCAGAAGCCGTGCCGGCTCAGCGGGCCGTCGCGCCCGCCGCCCCAGTTCGCCGGGACGAGGTCGAAGAGGGTGTCGATTCCCCAGTAGACAAAGGGAATCCCGCTGTGGTCCTGAATGGCGCGCGCCAGCGAGGTCTTGCCGGCGCTGGAGGTCCCGTTGAGCAGGATCACGCTGCCCGGTGGCTGGTGGCTCAGCACCCGGAAACCCTAGCCGACCCGGTATCGTGCTGATCCAGGTCAGATCGTGCGGCCCGGGTGTGGCGAGGAGGTGGGCGCGCTGTCCTTGACCGAGGACGTGTACGAACAGCTCAAGGCCCAGATCGTGCGGCTCGAGCTGGCGCCGGGGGCGGTGGTCAACGAAGGCGACCTCGCCACCGGGTTCGGGGTGTCCAAGACCCCGGTCCGCGAGGCGCTGGGCCTGCTGGCGCGGACCGGCTGGATCCGCGTGCTGCCCCGCCGGGGCTACCTGGTCCGCCCGGTCGAACTCGGCGACGTGCTGGAGCTGTTCGCGATCCGGCGTTTGGTCGAGCCCGCCCTGGCGCGCACGGCGGCCGAGACCGCTTCGCCGGAAGCGGTCGCGGACCTGGCCAAGCTGGTGGACAAGGAGTCCGGGTTGGACTTCGGCCGCGCGCTGGACGCGGCGAAGTCGTTCCACTTGAGCCTGGCCGAGATCGCCGGGAATCAGCGGCTGTCCTCGATTCTCGAGACGCTGGTGGAGGAGGTGCAGCGGCTGCACTACCTTCAGCCCGTTCACGTGTTGTCGCCCGAAGAACTCCGCGCGCATCGCCGGATCGCCGACGCGATTGGCGCGGGCGACGGCGAGGCCGCGGCTGAGCTGATGCTGGAGCATTTGGACGAAGCGGCGCAGCGGCTGACCAACGGCTTCGGCGCCTGAGTCGGGGCGGTCAGAGCCGGGGAGCCACCAGCAGCCGGGCAGCCCGTTCGCCCATTCGCAGGTGCGCGGCGGGGTCGGGGTGCAGGCCGTCGGGCAGGGCCGCGGCCTCGTCCGGGCCGAGCAGCTCGCGCCCGTCGAGGTAGTGCAGCGCCGGGTCTTCGCGAAGGTCGACGATTTTGGCGAGCAGCGTGCGGACGCCGCTGAGCGTCAGCGCTCCCGTGCCCGCGGAGCCGAGCACGCGTTTGCGTCCGGTCTCCGGGTCGAGCGTGACGGGCCCGGAAGTTGTTTCCAGCTCGGCAAAGGACGTCGGCGAGACGAGCACGATCGGCGTGCGCGGGTGGCCTTCGCGGATCGTGTCCAGGAAGCCGTGTACGGCCGGGACGAAGGTGCGCTCGCGCATCGACGCCTCGCCGACGAGGTTGATCCCGGCCTTGAGCGTGACCAGGTCGGCCGGCGCGTCCCGGATCGCGCGGGCGACTTCCGGGTCGAGCATCGCGCTGCCGGCGAAGCCGAGGTTGGTCAGCGCCGCGCCGGTCGCCAGCGCGGCGACGGCCGGCCAGACCAGGGTCGGAGCGGGCGCCTCCAGACCGTGGCTGATCGACGAGCCGTAGTGCACCCAGGCCGCACCTGGCGGCGGAGTCGGCAGGAGGAGCGGCGCATCGGCGTCGAGCGTGCGCAGCTCGACCGTCGCGCTGTGTGGCAGCCAGATCTCGACGTCCTTCTCGCCGGCCGGCAGATCGTCGAACCGCACGGTCTCGGCGGGGCCGGGAACCAGGCGGGATTCGGCGAGGTGCAGGACGTCCCCCGCCTTGGCCGGCACGCGGGCGAGCACCGTCCCGCCGACGGCGAGGTCGAACGACGCGGGCAGCAGGCCTTCGGGCAGCACCGGCACGGTGACGTGCACCCCCAGCGCCAGCGAGCGCGCGGACGTGCGCAGGCGCAGGCGGACCCCGGCCGTCTGCGAGACGACCAGGTCCATCAAGCCGTCGCTCAAGCGCGGCCGGGTCCAGGCCGGCAGGCGGCGGGGCCGGACCCCGCGCGGAGTTCGTTCCAGGTCGAGCGCGCCGAGGATCGTGACGCGGTCGTCGGGCAGGGCGAGGCGGTGGGTCATGTCTCTCCTCGTGGGGCGGGATCGTCGGTGGCGTCAGCCGACCAGCAGGACGATTTTTCCGCGTACCGCACCGGTTTCGCCGGCCCGGTGGGCTTCCGCGATGGCGTTCAGCGGGAACGTCTTCCCGACCGGGATCGAGAACTGCCCGGCCTCGATCAGGCCGCCGATCTGGCCGAGGGTGTAGAGGGCGCGGCCGCTGTCGCCCCGGCTGAACCGCACGCCGTGCTCCTGCGCGCCGGCGAAATCGGCGACCGTGACGACGTGCTGCGGGCTGCCCGCGAGCTGGACGAGTTCGGCCAGGACGCCGCTCCCGGCGATGTCGAGCGCCCGGTCGACGCCACCGGCCGACAGTGCGCCGACCCGCTCCGCCATGCCGTCCCCGTAAGCCACGGGTTCGGCGCCGAGCGAGCGGAGCATCTCGTGCGAGCCGGGGCTGCCCGTCCCGATCACGCGCGCGCCCCGGGCCACCGCGAGCTGGACGGCGGCCCGGCCGATGACTCCGGAGGCGCCGTTGACGAGCAGCGTCTCGCCACTCTGGACGCCGAGCTGGTCGAGTGCCCGCGCGGCCGTCTCGATGGCGACCGGAAGTGCCGCAGCCGCAGCGAAATCGAGCGACGCCGGGATGGGCGCGTAGTGGGCCAGCACCGCCAGCTCGGCCTGCGCGGCGGCGTCGGCGCAGAACCCGAAGACGCGGTCTCCGATGGCGACGTCGGTGACACCTTCGCCGAGCTCGTCGACGATGCCCGCCACCTCGTACCCCAGCGTCTGCGGGAGTTCCTGGTCCATCAGGCCCTGGCGTTTCTTCCAGTCGCTCGCGTTGACGCCGGCGGCGCGCACGGCGATCCGGACCTCGCCGGGACCGGGACGCGGGTCCGGCCGGTCCACGAGCTCGACCACCTCCGGCCCGCCGAACCGGCTGAACTGGGCTGCCTTCATGAGTCGTCCTGTCTTCGAGGCGGTGTACGAACACTGTTCTATACACGAATACCGTTCGTGTCAAGTCGAGGTGCTTGACTCTCAAGTGGCTTGAGCTCCGATAGTGGCGAGGTGAACGACCTCTACTCCATCGGCGACGTCGCCGACCGCACCGGGCTGAGCGTCAGCGCGATCAGGTTCTACGCCGACGAGGTTCCGGAGTAGCCCAGGTCTCGTGAGTGTTCATGACGGTTCTAACCGGCATAAACACTCACGAGGTGTCCTAACCGTGCTGGGCGACGGGGCCGGAATTGGCGTCGAGTGCGTCGAGGACCGCGTCGCCGTTCGCCCTCGCCCACTCGGTCAGCACGTGGATCGGCTCGATCAGCGTCGCGCCGAGCGGGGTGAGTTCGTACTCGACGCGGTGCGGCACTTCGGCGTACGCGTGGCGGCGGACGAGCCCGTGCACCTCCAGTCGCCGGAGCGTCTGGGTGAGCATTTTGCGGGAGATGCCGCCGATCAGGTCGATCAGGTCGCCGTGGCGCACCGGGCCTTTGCTGAGGCCGGAGAGCACGACCACCGTCCACTTGTCGGCGATCAGGTCGACCGCGAGCCGGGCCGGGCAGTCGGCGAGGAAGAGGTCGCCGGGGCCGTAGTCGCTCATGGCAACCAAGGTACTCGCGGGTGCCTATCGGAAATCTAGCCTGGGTTTTGTTCCCTTCAGGCAGGAGAGTCATGCGAGTCATCACCCAGCAGCAGCTCGGCGGTCCCGAGGTGCTCACCATTGTGGACGCATCCGAGCCCCGGCCGCTGCCGACCGAGGTCCTGGTGCGGGTCAAGGCGATCGGGCTGAACCCGTTGGAGGCGCGGCTGCGGGCCGGCGAGTTCCCGATGCTGGGGCAGCCGCCGTTCGTGCTCGGCTGGGATGTGAGCGGCGTGGTCGCAGACTCGCCGCAGACCTGGCGGTTCCGGCCCGGCGAGGAGGTGTTCGGCATGCCGCTGTTTCCCCGGGTGGCCAACGCGTATGCCGAGTTCGTGGCCGCTCCGGCCCTGCATTTGGCGCGCAAGCCAGCGTCGCTCTCGCACGTCGAGGCCGCGGCGTTGCCGATTGTCGGGCTGACGGCGTGGCAGGGCCTGGTCGACCTCGCCGGCGTGACCGCGGGCGACCGCGTCCTGGTCCACGGCGGTGGCGGCGGGGTCGGCCACGTCGCGATCCAGATCGCGAAAGCGTTGGGAGCGCACGTGATCACGACGGCCAGCGGTGGTAAGCGGGAGTTCGTCGAGGCCTTCGGCGCCGACGAGGTGATCGACTACACGAAGGTCGATTTCGCCGAGGTGGTCCGCGACGTCGACGTCGTGCTCGACACCCTGGGCGGCGACACCGTCGAGCGGTCTCTGGGTGTGCTCCGCCCGGGCGGGCATCTGGTGACCGCGGTCGCCGAGGAGGATTCCGAACTGGCCGCCAAGTTCGAGGCCGCGGGCCTGCACTTCAGCGGCATCGCGGTCGACCCGGATCCGGTTGCCTTGCAGGGGCTCGTCGACCTTGTCGAACGGGGGAAGCTGCGGGTCCACGTGCAGGAGACGTTCCCGTTCGAGCGCATCGCCGACGCACACCGCGTGCTCGACGGCGGTCACCTTCAGGGGAAGCTCGTGCTCACCGTGTGATCGGCGACTGGCCAAGAAGTTGCGACTAGGCGATCGTGCCGTCGGCCTGGGTGCGCTGGGCATGAAGATCGGCAAGGCGACGCGGGATTCGGCCGCCGCGATCAGCTCCAGCAGCCAGCGGCGCAGGCCTGGGTCCCGCTGCTCGGATTCGAACTGGTCGATCAACGCGCCGACGTGCTCGGCGGCCATGGCGAAGCCCAACGAGACCGGCTCAAGGCATCGAACCGCTGACCGCGGGCAGTTGCACCCCCTCACGGAAATACGGGCACTCGTCCGGCGCGCCGTGGTGGCGGCAGGTGAGCAGGTAGGTCAGGTAGGACCGGGCGGTTTCGAGCCGCCGGGTTTCTGCCTCGATCGCTTCGATGCGGGCGGAGACCGTGTCACGCCAGCCGCGGTCGGTGTCGCGCACGCCCAGGGCTGCGGCGATGTCGTCGAGGCTCAGGTTGCCGGTTTCGCGCCAGACCTTCAGCAACGCGATCCGGTAGAGCTGGTCGCGGTCGTAGCAGCGGCGGCCGGACCGGCGGTGCGGGCTGAGCAGGCCGCGGCGCTCCCAGTAGTGCAGCGTCGAGATGGGCAGCCGGAAACCGGCCGCCACCTCGCTGATCGGGAGGAGATCCATGTCCGCCATTGGACCCCACCCCGAGCCGGATTGGCAAGCTTAGGCTAACCAAACAATCAGCTCAGCACGTCGAGCAGCTCGGTCACCGGCAGCCCGGGGGAGCGGTGGCCGCGGCGGCCGGTCATGGTGCGGCCGGCGACCAGTGCGTTCAGCACGGCCTCCTCCACGGCGGGCGCCACGGCCGCGTAGAACGCGTCCATCCGGTTCCACGGCACGAAGCGGAGCTGCTCGTAGCCGGGGGCGCCCTCGGGCGGGCCGATCGTCAGCGCGCCGGCGTTCGCGGTGGAGAAGGCCAGGAAGATGTCGCCGGAGAAGTGCGAGCCGGTGGTCCCGGTGCGGGCCAGGCCGAGCGGCACACGACGGGCCAGCGCGGTGCACTGTCCGGGCAGCAGCGGGGCATCGGTGGCGACGACGACGATCACCGAACCGGCCCCGGGCGGCGTCCGCCAGTCGGTCTGCTCCATCGGGTTGTCGGCGCTCAGCCGGTCGCCCACTGGCACCCCGCAGACGGTCAGCTCGCGCCGGGAGCCGAAGTTCGCCTGCACGAAAACCCCGACGGTGTAAGCACCTTCGCCGTAGGAGACCACGCGCGACGCCGTGCCGCTGCCGCCCTTGAAGGCGTAGCAGTTCATCCCGGTACCGCCGCCGACGGAGCCCTCCTCGACCGGGCCCGGCCGCGCCGCGTCGATGGCGGCGATCGCGTGCTCGGCGCGCACGTGCGGGCCGTTGATGTCGTTGAGGTAGCCGTCCCAGGTCTCGGCGACGACCGGCAGCAGCCACTGGTCCGCGAGCCGCGGCCGCTCCCGCAGCGCCCAGTCCACGACGCCGCGGTGCACCGGCCCGATCGCGTGTGTGTTGGTGATCAGCACCGGCAGCCGCAGCGCGCCGGTCTCGGTCAGCCAGCTCGTGCCGGTCATCTCGCCGTTGCCGTTGAGCGAATACCAGCCCGCCGCGCACGGCACGTCGGCCTCCCCGGCCGGCCGGGGCAGGATCGCGGTGACGCCGGTGCGGACGTCAGTGCCCTCGATCAGCGTGGTGTAGCCGACGGCGACGCCCGGCACGTCGGTGATCGTGTTGAGCGGGCCGGTCCGGCCGGTCAACGGCAGGCCGAGCGCACGCGCGCGCATGTCAGGCTCCTTCCGGCTGGGGCAGTTTGTCGAGGGCGCACCCGGTGGAATCGGTGGCATAGGCCAATAACAGCTGCTCTGCCACTGCCGCGGTGAAGGTCGGCACGGCCTGGGTGAGGTGCAGGCCGAGGCCGTCCTCCAGCGCCACCAGGGTGCGGGCGATCGTGGTGGCGTCCCGGGTCAGCGTGAACGCCCCGCTTGCCGCGCCGGCCGCCAGCACGGCGGAGTACAGCGCGACCTGACGTTCGTAGAGCTGGATGTGCTGGGCGGCGTAGGCCGCGTCGATGCGGGCGTACGCGCCGAGTTCGTAGATCAGGAAACAGAGTTCGTCCTCGCGCCCGGTCGGCAGCCCGGCCCGGATGAGGCCGGCGAGCCGGCGCCGGGGATCGGGCTCGGCCGCGGCCGTCTCCTCCCGGTTCGAGCAGAACCGCTCCACCGCGGCGCGCTGCACCTCGTACAGCAGCTCGGTGAGGTTCGGGAAGTAGTAGAGCAGCGAACCGGTCGAGATGTCCGCCCGGTCCGCGATGTCCCGCAGGCGCAGGCCGATCACCCCGTGCTCGAGGATCGCCTCCCGGGCAGCGACGAGGAGTTCGGCCCGCCGCTCGGCGGCCCTGCTCGGACGTGGCATGACCTCGATTCTTCACATGACGGTCAAAGAACACAAGACCTACCCATATGCCTATTGACAGCAACCCCGGCGTGGTTCTTTGATGCCTCTTCAAATAACTGCTCCGCAGAGGAGACGGCGACATGGCTTCAGACCCGACCGGTTCTCCGCCAGTGCTGCGCCGCGGCCTCCGCGTCCTCGGCACGCTGCTCATCACGCTGTCCGCGACCACGCCCGCGTCCTCGGTGTTCATCATTTCCCCCGGGGTGGTGGCGCAGGCCGGCAGCGGCGCCTTCTGGAGCTTCCTGCTGGCCGGCGTGGTCGGCGTCTTCATGGCGTTCGTCTACGCCGAACTCGCGTCCGCATACCCGCTCAGCGGCGGCGAGTACGCGATCGTCGGCCGCACGCTGGGCAAGCTGCCCGGTTTTGTCACCCTCGGGCTGCTGGTGATCACCCAGGTGCTGATCATCGCGGTGATCGCGCTCGGCGTCGGCACCTACCTGTCGGTGGTGTTCCCGAGCCTGGACGGCCCGGTGGTCGCCGCGGTGACCACGGTCGTGGCGACCGGGCTGGCCGTGTTCGACATCAAGCTGAACGCCTGGGTCACCGGGGTCTTCCTGGCCATCGAGATGGCCGCGCTGGTGGTGCTCACCGTGCTCGGCGTCGCCCACCCGGCCCGGCCGTTCACCGACCTGCTGCTGCATCCGGTGGCGGCCGGTTCGGGCGGGACGTTGATGCCGGCCGGCTTCGGGCTCATCGGCGCGGCGACGGCGGTGGCGATCTTCTCCTACAACGGATACGGCTCGGCGGTGTACTTCGGCGAGGAGACGCAGGACGCCCACCGCGGCATCGCGCGTGCCGTGCTGTGGGCGCTCGGCATCACCGTGATCGCCGAGCTGGCCCCGGTGACCGCCGTCCTGCTGGGGGCGCCGTCGCTGAACGAGCTGTTCGCGGCGCCGAACATGATGTCCTACTTCCTCACGTCCGTCGGCGGGCCCGGGCTGAACACCGCGATCAGCCTCGCCGTGGCGCTGGCGATCCTCAACGCGGTGCTGGCGATCATCCTGATCACCGCCCGGATGGTGTTCAGCACCGGCCGGGACGCGGCCTGGCCGGGCGCGGTCAGCCGGGCGCTGGCCACCGTCCACCCGCGCTTCGCCACGCCGTGGGTCGCGACGGTCGCGGTCGGGCTCGTCGGCACGGCGCTGTGCTTCGCCGACGAGCAGTTCCTGGTCGTCACCACGGCGACCACGATCGTCGTCGTGTACGTCCTGCTGTGCCTGGCCGCGGTGAACGGCCGGCGCAACGGCTCGACCGCGCACGCCCGTTACCGCATGCCCCTCTTCCCGGTGGCCCCGGTCCTGGCGCTGATCGCCCTCGGCTACGTGGTGTACGAGAACGCGACGGACCCGAAGGTCGGCCGCCCGAGCCTGTACGTCACGGTCGGCATCGCCGCCGTCGCCGGCGCTTATTACCTGCTTGTCCTGCGCCGTCGCGGCAGCTGGGAATTGCGCGGCGCCGACGACGAGTGAAACGTACGCCGGATTACGTACGGCCACTGCCGCTCTGTGACGGACGACCGCACCATCCTCGCTGCGAGATCCTGCCTTCGAGCGAGTGGAGGGCGGGGAAATGCGGAGACCGGCGGCCTGGCTGTTATCGATCGTCGCGATCGTTTTCGCGGTGGTGCTCGTGTATCCGTACGCGGGCCTCGACCCGGCCAGCAGCCGGATCGACGTACGCAACAACCTGCAGTACGCCGTACTGGTGACGCACATTTTCACCGCGACGGTGGCGCTGGTGCTCGGCCCGTTGCAGTTCCTGCCGAAAATACGGGCGCGAAAGCGGATTCACCGGACGCTCGGCCGCGTTTACCTCTTCGCCGGGGTACTGCCTTCGGCGGTGGCGACGATCCCGGTCGCGATGTGGTCCGGGCAGCTGCTCACGCAGATCGGCCTGAGCGTCGCTGCCGTTTTGTGGCTGATCACCGGCGTCCTCGCCTATCGGGCGGCCCGGCGGCGTGACTTCACCGCCCACCGGGCCTGGATGATGCGCAATTACGCTCTGACGTTCCTCGCCGTCACCTCGCGCATTCTCGTTCCCATGATCCTGCTGGCGCAGATTCCCTTCAACGGCGCGGACCCGGCTGCGATCGGTTCGCTGGCTTCGTCGTTGATTCCGGTCGGCCAGACCGCGGGCTGGATCCTCAACCTGATGGTCGTCGAATTCCTGCTCCGCCGCCGGCCCGCGCGCCGGGACCGGCTGGCCGGATCGAGCGTCAGCTGAAGATCTTCGAAACGGCGGTGAAGGCTTCCTCGTCGAGGTCGTTTTCGAGGGCTTCGTGCACGGCCTGCCACTGGGTGGCGGTGCTGGGCGAGATGACCGGCGCGGTGACCACCGGATGGGCCCGCAGCCAGGCCAGCGCCAGCCCGGCCACGCTGATTCCCTTGTCCCGCGCGAGATCCCGGAGCCGGGCGACCCGGACCAGGTTGTCCGCGGAGTACATGCCGGCGTAGTACTTCTCACCGGCCACCGCGATGCGGCTGCCCGCGGCCGGCTGGGCGCCGTCGAGGTAACGCTCGGAAAGCACGCCGCCGGCGAGCGGGGAAAAGGCCATGTACCCGAGGCCCTCGGCTTTGACCAGGGGCAGCAGTTCCGGCTCGTCCCGCCGGTCGAGCAGGTTGAAGCCGTTCTGAATCCACTCGGGACGCGGCAGCCCGGCGTTCGCCGCCGTGGCCAGGAGGGATTCGAGCAGGCGCGCGTCGACATTGCAGACGCCGTACGCCCTGATCTGGCCGGCTTCCTGCGCGGCCGCGAAGGCGGTGAGGGTTTCCTCGAGCGGGGTGGTCGGGTCCGGTGCGTGCGACAGGTAGAGGTCGACCCGGCCCAGCCGTTCGATGCTCTGCGCCAATTGCCGTTCGATGTGCGGGCCGGACAGATTGATGCCCTGGGGGGTACCGCCCACTTTGGTCTCGACCAGCACGTCTTCGGGCTGTTGCCCGGCCAGCCAGCGCCCGACCGTGCGCTCGCTTTCGCCGCCGCCGTAACTGTCCGCGGTGTCGACCACGCGGATGCCCAGCGCGTGGGCTTCGCTCAGACGGCCGAACCCCTGCTCGGCGTCGAGGCCCAGGCCACGGGTCTCCGGCGAGCCGCCGATGCCGCCGATCGACCCCGCGCCGTAGACGAACGCGGTGATCTCGATTCCGGTCCTGCCCAGTAACCGCTGCTCCATGAGCCGAACCCTACTCAAAGATCATCGGAGGCGGCTCGTGCTCGTGCCCGAAATACCCGGCCGGGGGCCGCCGCGGCGCCGGAGAGAGGAGTCACCTCCGGGCGCGCGGCGGGCAGGTGCCCTCGATTTATTCCTTACGCCTTTTTTGCGCCACTGCGCTTGCGCGTGGCCTTGGCCGGAGCCTGGTTGCGCTCGTCGAAAGCGGCGATGACCGTGGCCGGGATGCGGCCGCGCTCGGAGACGTCCCAGCCGTTCGCCAGCGCCCACGCGCGAATCTCCCGCGACCGCTCGCGGTCGGCGGAAGTGGTGGTCGTGGTGCCGGCGACCGAGCGGATCTTGCGGCCGCCGGTCCGGCGGGAAGCGGCGATGTAACGGGCCAGCTCCTCACGCAGCCCGGTCGCGTTGTCATCGGACAAGTCGATTTCGTACTGGATGCCGTCGATGCCGAACGGGACCGTCTGGCTGGCCTCGCCACCGTCGATGTCATCGACCATCTGGACCAGAACTTTTTGCGCCATGGGGGTGATTCCTCCTCGGAAGACTTTACCTGTGCAGATCCCTGCGGATTCTTATCACACTATACATTGATCCACAGTGGAGCGGTAAGTGAGGCTCCGGTGCCGGGAATTGCTCCTCGGCGTAGCGGAACCGGCCGAACTCCGCGGAGACGTTCAGGAAGTTTCCGGCGGAGGGCCGGTTGGCTTTTTGCAGTCTTTTGCCTCTTCCCCGAGCAGTTGCCCGATGCTCACGCCGCCCGGCCGGGTCTCGCGCGGATCTGCTGCCCCGTAACGACTCCGGTGGTACTGGCGCCGCGCCGCCCCGATCGGCTAGGGTCGGCGGCATGACCACCGGGACGGCCTCGAGCCACGCACGGATTGGTGACCCGGTGCCCTTCTGAGCGCCGCGCGGGCGCCGCCTCCGTCGTGTTGATCGGTAAACCATCAACCACGACCGGAGGAAATCATGCCCAGCAAGACCTTGTTCATTCCTGCCCCGGACGGCCGGGCCGACGCGTTCGCCGCTTTCCCGGACCGCGGGCGGCACCCAGGGGTGCTGCTGTACTCGGACGCTTTCGGCGTGCGGCCCGAACTCGAGGCGCGCGCCCGTGAACTGGCCGGGCACGGGTATTACGTGCTCGTCCCGAATCTGTACTACCGCCACGGCCCGGCCCCGGTGGTCGAGCTGCCCGAGCACATCGGGGAGGAAGTCCGGCCGGCGATCATCGGCCGGCTGATGCCCTTCATCGAGGCGCACTCCGTCGACCGGATCCAGCGCGACGCCGCCGCGTACCTCGATTTCCTCGCCGCCCAGCCCGAAGTCAGCGCCGGCCCGGCGGCCGTGATCGGGTACTGCATCGGTGCCGCCCTGGCGATGCGCACCGGGGCGGCCCATCCCGGCCGGGTCGCCGCGGTCGCCGGATTCCACCCCGGCTTCGTGGTCACCGGCGCGCCCGACAGCCCGCACCGGCTCCTTTCCCGGCTCACCGCCGAGGTCCACCTCGGCCTCGCGGAAGGCGACCTGACACCCGAGGCGATCCGGGAACTCGACCAGGCCCTGGAAAGCGCGGGCGTCCGGCACAGCACCGAGATCTACCCCGGCACCGTGCACGGCTTCACCATGTCGGACACCGCGGCCTTCAGCCCGTCCGGGGTGCGGCGCCACTGGGACCGTCTGCTCTCGCTGCTGGACCGCACGCTGGATTCATCCGCTGTGAACGCGAAGTGAATATTGCGAATCCGGTGCGCTCGCACCGGCGGTGAACTCGGCCGTTGCAGTTCCTACCTCGGCCGCGGGCCGCTGTGAACGCTCACAACGCCGCGCCGCGGCCGGGTCCGGCTGTTGCCCGGCCGCGGCGGCGGCGCACACAGTGGTCCGCGGCTGGGCGACTCATCCCGGTCTCCAGCCCGAACTCCCTTTCCCCACATCCCTGTCTAGGAGATTCGATGGACTACCGATCCACTCGACGGGCGGTCCGGGCCGTCGTGGCGACCGGGGCGACCGCCCTCGCGTTGGCCCTGCTGCCCGCTACCGCGTTCGCGCAGTCCGGCGGCGACACGAACCGGCCCAACGGACTGGAGAAGACCGGCACCCACACGCAGGTCCGGACGATCACCCCGCTCGGTGCCGCCGCCCATGCGGTCCCGGCGTCGAAGCAGCTGGACTACAGCCAGCAGGTCCAGCAGAACGACGAGTGGTGCTGGGCCGCGGACGGCTCCAGCATCGAGCAGTCGCAGGGCGGCAGCGCCTCCCAGGAGGAGTTCTGCGCGGCGGGCAAGGGGGCCCAGGTCGGGAACTGCCCGAACGAGGCGGCGCAGATCTCCGAGATCGTGCAAGGGTTCCAGGGCACCGGGTTCTCCGCGCAGGACGCGGGCGGGCCGATCAGCTACAACTCGATCGAGCAGCAGGTCGACGGCGGGATCCTGAACCTGACCGGCATCTACTGGACCTCCGGCGGCGGCCACGCCGAGGTGATCTACGGCTACGACAGCTCGAACCAGTCCATCATGCTCGGCGACCCGTGGCCGTCCTACCAGCGGTACCAGACCTGGGACTACAGCCAGTACCAGCGCAACGCCCAGTTCACCTGGAACGACACCGTCGTCAACATCCGGAAGGGCTGATCCGCGGTCATGGGTGAGATCTGCCGGAAGTTCATCTGCAGTCTTGCGGCTCTCGCGGCTTTGGCGGCCGTGGCCCTGGTCCCGGGCACGGCGTCGGCCGGAGAGTGGGTCAGCCCGCCCTCGGCCGCTGACCTGGCGGCCGCCGTCAAGGCCGCCGATCAGCCGCGCGCGGTTAGTTTCGCGAGATCGAACTTCCGGCAGGTCGGCCACGCCGAGCCCGCGCGGATCACGCTCGCCGGGAAGGGGATTCCGGTCTACACCCTCAATCCCGGCTTCGTCGCGGGCACGGCCGGCGCCCCGGCAGGGGTGCTGGGGGCCATCGCGGTGACGGCCACCGCGGACTCCGGCGCGAAGGCCACCCTCCGGGCGAGCCGGGACAGCGCGGCGCCGGGCGGCTGGGTCGTGGCGAATGTGTTGTCCGGCAACGACGAGGAGGCGCTGAGCGCCAAGCTCCAGCCCGGTTCGGTGCTGCTCAACGAACCCCAGATCAACGGCTGGTACGACCTGAGCCCGGCCGGCGTCGTGCTGCTGCAGGCGAGCCTGCCGCAGTCGCCGGTGGGCCGGTTCGTCCCGCTGCCGGACTATCAGCGCGCGGTGCACGACCGGTACGCGGACAAGCTGCCGGGCTCGGATTACCAGCACCGGGGCGGAATCGGCTTCACGCAGACGGCCGTTCACACCGACACCGGCTCGTCGGTGCCGATCGTGGCCGGGCTGGTGGTGCTGGCCGCCGCCGCGCTGGTCGTCGTGGCGGTGGTGCTGCGTCGCAGGCGCCGTACGAAAAGCTAGTCCCAGATCAGGTCGACGCCCGCGATGCCGACGCCGAGGTCTTCGAAGTAGGCGCTCACGGTGTTGCCCGGCCCGCAGAACAACGGTTCGCTGACCAGCGGGTCGAGGTCTTCGCGGGGCCGGATCGTCTTGAGGCACCGGGCGGGCAGTTTGGCCGCGTCGAAGCGCAGCCGGAGCAGGTAGGCCGACATCGGGGCCCGGACGATCCGGTGGAAACAGCTCGACCGGACCGACGCGTCCAGCCGCAGGGTGAAGGCGAAGGTGTGCGTCTCGCCCTCGGCCAGTCCGCGGTCGAAGAGCAGCTCGAAGACCATGCCCGACGATGGGACGCTGCGGCGCACCCGGCCCATCCGGCAGCCGTCCACCGCGACGACCGAGGTCGCCGTGACGTCGGTGCCGTCCTCGTCCTGGTGGGTGACCAGGAAGCTGTCCGCGCCGGAGCGCCGGGCCCGGACCACCATGGTCGAGGTGATCTCCTCGGTCTGGCCCTGCGCGGTCAGGGTCAGCACGTCGACGACGGTGACCACGTCGAGGTCCGCGTTCTCCTCGGCGCGGGGCAGGCCGCTCAGCTCTTCCAGCAGGGCGCAGGTCTCGGTCCAGCTCTGCTGCAACTCCGGCAACGACGGCCGGCGGTCGTTTTCCCCCGGCGACCGGTGGGGGCCGATCAGCACGACCAGACTGTCGGAAGGCAAGCCCAGCACCGATTCCAGCGCACGCACCACGTCGAGCGAGCGGGTGGCCGAGGGGTGCCGGAGCCCGCGCTGCCAGTAGCTCAGCGTCGACTCGGCCACCGACACCCCGCGCATGGCCAGGTGCGCGCGCAAGCGGGACAGCGAAAGCCCGCGATGGCCGACGGCCTCGGAAAGCGCTCGATGAAACGGCCCGAATCGCACCGCGGCCGGCACCGCCCTCGGCCGGACCGCGCTGTCCTGGGCGTAGTGCTGCTGGTGCATCTGGCATCCCCTACTCTCGCCGAGCAGAAGCACAGCATGAGTAGTTCACCGTCCGGCGGCAACCGCCCATGGTCGAAAACCGGACTTTTCGGCCAGAAGCCGGCGTCAGGACACGGCCAGCTGACGATGGTGGTGGTGGTGCGGGGCCTGCGCCTCGTCGAGCAGGGCGAGGGCGAAATCGGCGTAGGAGATGCGGGCCGCGACGTCCCCGTGCTCGCGGACGTCGTAGCGCCCGGTCCGCTCGCCGTCGTGGTCGAAGTCGCCGGCCGGGCTGACCCAAACCCAGTCCAGCGCGCCGCCTTCGGCCCGCAGCACCTCGAGACCGGCGGCGTGGGCCAGGCAGAACGGCCGGAACTCGTTGAGAAGCGTGTCCAGCAGCCGGATCCCGTCGGGCCCGGGCAGCAGCGCCGACAGCCCGACCGTGATCAGCCTGTCCACTCCGGCCTGTCGCAAGCCGGTGACGAGGGCGTGCGCGGCGGCGGTGAAAAACGCGTCCGGGTCGGTGCCCTCGCCGTACACAGCGGTGGCGTTGATCGCGGCATCGTGCCCGGCGGCGAGGGCGGCGACGTCCGTCTCCTTGGTGACATCGCCGGCGGCAATCCGCACACCGTCGTCGGGCAAGCCGCCGTAGCGCGACGGGTCGCGCACCACTGCCGTGACCTCGTGCCCGCGCCGGCGCGCTTCGGCGACGGCCTGCCGGCCGGCCCGGCCGCCCGCCCCGAAAATGACGATCCTGCTCATCTGGGGAATACCTCCTGGTGAGTCGATGCTCGGAAAGGTATCCGGAAGGGCGGTTACCTCCTGGATACCGAGACCGCGTACCGGCCGTGAGGCAGGAGATCACCGTGACGCATCGGCAGCCGCTGCCACCCGATCTGTTCGACGAGCTGTGCCCGTCCTCGCTGGTGCCGTTCCGCTTCGGCGACAAGTGGGCCGCGCTGGTCATCCACTGCCTGGCGGACGGGCCGCGCCGATTCTCGGAGATCCAGGTGCCGTTGCGCCGGGTCACCCCGAAGGTGCTCACCCAGTCGCTGCGCGGACTGGAGCGCACCGGGCTCGTGTCCCGCACCGCGCACGCCGATCCGAAACTGGGGGTGCACTACGCCCTGACACCGCTCGGCCGCAGCGTGCTGGAGCCGCTGGCGGCCGCCTATGCCTGGGCGGCGGAGCACTGGGACGAGCTGCTTGATGCGCAGGAGCGGCAGTCTTGGGGCGGAACCGGCGTGTCCTAAGAGGACAGGAGTGCGGGTCTTTTCGATACCGGGCGGGTTCTGTCCGCTATTGCTCGTAACGTGGCCGGTGTCCCGGGGAGGACGGGTCAGCCGCCCTCCCGTGCCGAAAGGAAATCCGCCGTGCAGTTCGTCTCCGTGCGTGTCATCAGCAGCGACGTGACCCGCCTCGCCGACTTCTACGAGCAGGCGACCGGTCTCGAGGCCCGGCGGCCGGCCGAGCAGTTCGCCGAATTCACCGGTGCTTCAGGCAAACTGGCGATCGGCGGTACCCAGACTCTGTCCGGAGTGGACTGCACTGCGATCCTGGAGTTCCTCGTCGACGACGTCGACCGGGAGTACCGGCGGTTGATGGGCCTCGCTGTCGTCCCCGAGATCGTGCAGGAGCCGACCACCATGCCGTGGGGGAACCGGTCCCTGCTGTTCCGCGATCCCGACGGTCACCTGGTGAACTTCTTCGCCCCGATCACCGAAGACGCCCGCGCGAGGCTCACCGGCTGACGGGGCTCTAAGCGACTCGCGATTCGGACTGCACGGCGCTGCAGACGCTCGCCGCGTCGTCGGTGGCCGGCGGGGTGCTCAGGAAAGCTTCGATCCGACCTTGCTCATCGTCGTCGCGTGTTCCTGGTCGGCTTTCTCGTAGCTGGCGGCGGCCTGCTCGACGGTCGGGGCGATCGACTGCAGCGCGGACTGCGAAAGCTGCAACGTCACCAGGCCCGGCGCGGACACCGCCAGCACGATCGGCACGAACAGCGGCCCGCAGATCAGCCCGTACGCCTGGACCCCCATGGTGACCTGCTCGGCGGCCGACAACGCCTGCCCCAGGCTCCCCGCGACCCGCTGCACCGCGGCCGCGTGCTTGCGCAATTCCTCGGGCTGGACCTCGAAACCCGAGCCCCCCGCTGCTGCCGTCATCACGTCCCCCTCGTCAGCCTCGGATCATGATCGAACCGCCGTCGAAACCGCCGTCCTCGTCGTCGTCATCCGGCCGGTGCCGTGGTGGCCGGGGCGGTGACGGCGGCGGCGGGGCTGGTGCTTTCGGCGGCGGTGGTGCTGGTGCTTCCGGTGGGGCGTCGGCGATTCCGCCGATGTCGCGCACGCGCTGCTCGGCCGGCTGCTCGGGCTCCGGCTCCGGCTCGGGGAACTTCGCGCGGTAGCGGCCGACGATGGTGTCCATCGTGGGCTGGTCGTCGCCGATGGTCTCGGCCATCACCTCGCCGAGCCGTTCCGGCAGGCGGGCCTGGGCGCGGCGCAGGGTGCTCAGCACGGCGGCCGCCACTTTCGCCCCGGTCGATTCGCGGACGGCGTCGGTGATGCGCAGGTCGGTGACATTCCCGGCGGAATCCACCGTCACGGAAATCATCCCATCCGAGGATGATTCGGACACGGAGACCCGACTGGTGGCGGCCTGCATCGCTTGGTAGCGCTCGGCTTTCGCCTTGGCGGCCGCGACCCACTCGTCGATCTGCGCCGCGGCACCCCCACCGGGCAACGACTCCGTCATTCCCACCGTCCCTGGCTTCCGGCGACCCTTTGCCCTCGGTCCAGAAAAGCACCCGGCCCGGCGCCGCCGCGGCCGAACACCGGATTTCACTCGAACAGCCCAGCACCGGCTGGCATAGTTCCGATTGTGCCACGGGACGACCTGCCGGACTGGCTGCCTGCCTGGTGTCTGGACCAGCTGGGCGGCGAACCCGCGGACGTGCTGTTCCGCGTGCACCGGCTGTCGACGGTCTTCGGCCTCCGGCTGGCGGGCGGCCAGGAGGTCGTGGTCAAGGCACGCGCCGGCGACGGCCGGGCCGCCTCGTGTGTCGCGGCGCAGGGCTGGCTGGCCGAACGCGGGTTTCCGTGCCCACGGCCGTTGACGCCGGTGGTCGCGGTCGGCTCCCTGGCCGTGCACGCCGATGAGTTACGGTCCGGTGGCGAGGTGTTACCAGGGGACTCCCCGGCGGTGGCCGCCTGCTACGCCGGGGTTTTCGCCCGGCTGATGGCCGGACTGGCTGACTTCGACGTCGCGCCACCGCTGCCTCATCCCCGCTGGATCCGGTGGGACCACGCGGATCCCGGGGTGTGGCCGTCGATCGGCTTCCTGGACGAACGGGACCAGGGCGCCGTGCCGGCGTACGTCGTGGACACGGCCGCCCGGGTCCGCGGGCGGATGCTGGCCGCGCGCCTGCCGAGCGTGCTGGGACACGCGGACTTCGAGGCGCAGAACCTCCGCTGGCACGGCCGGGAGGTCTGGGCGGTGCACGATTGGGACAGCCTGGCGTGGCAGCCGGAGGCGGCGTTGGTGGGAGCGGCGAGCGGGACGTTCGCGAACGCCGGACCGCCCACACTGGCGCCGATCGACAGTTCTGAGGCGTTCCTTCTGTCCTATGAGGACGCTCGGGGCCGACGGTTCACGGCCGTGGAGCTGGAGGTCGCGTGGGCGGCCAGCCTGTGGGTCGCGGCGCACAACGCCCGATGGGAAGCCCTGCACGGAGCCCACCCGGCGACCGGCGATGCGCTCAAAGCGCAAGTGGCTGAACGGCTTCGCCGAGCGAACTGCTGAGATAGTCCGACACCGCCGAGAAATCGCCCGCGTCGGAGATCAGTGCGATGTATCCGTCAGGGCGGATCAGTACGAGGGTATGTTCGCCCGCGCCGTAGGCATCGGCCAGGTGGCCTTCGGTGTCGGCCACGTCGTCAGGTCCGGTCGGCTGCTCGACGATCCGGAACGTCCGGAGACCGGACGGCAGGGTCTCGATCGCCGGTGTGGCACCGAAATCCAGTAACGTGAAGTGCTCGCCGCGCGTCAGGTCGAACAGGCGACGCTCACCGTCCACAGTGGTCAACTTGGGCGCGTCGGGGGCGCGGTCACCGGCACGGAGCTGGGCGGTTTCGTCGCGGTCGTCGTGTGACAGGGTGGAGTCGCGATAGCCGATGTCGAGTTGCAGGGTGCTCGTGTCGCGGCGGGTGGGGATGCCTTTCTCCTCGATGGTCTGCTTGAGGCGTGCGTTCGAGAGGGCGAGCACGCCCGCCGCCACCGGTCGCCGCTCGGCGCCGTAGGTGTCAAGCAGCGTTGGCGACGCGCCGTGCACTACCGCCGCCAGCTTCCAGCCGAGGTTGTGCGCGTCCTGGATGCCGGTGTTCATGCCCTGCCCGCCGGCGGGGGAGTGGATGTGCGCGGCGTCGCCGGCCAGGAACACGCGGCCCTCGCGGTAGCGGTCGGCGAGGCGGATGTTGGCGCGCCACAACGAAAGCCACACCGGCTCGTGGAGGCGGAGGTCGGTACGGCCGGTGCGCAGGTCCAGGATCGCCTGCAGGTTCGCGAGGCCGAGGCCGGGATCCTGGCCGGGCTCGATGACGGCCTGGTACTGGAAGACGTCGGTGGAAGGCAGCGGGCAGAGGCTGAAGAAGCCCTCGTCATGCCGCCACATGTGCCAGGCGTCGCGATCGAGGCCGTCGACCGCGACATCGGCGACGATCATCCGCACCTCTTCGCGGGTCTCGCCCTCGAACGCGATCCCGGTCTGCTTGCGGACCACGCTATGCCCGCCGTCGCAGCCGACCAGCCAGCGCGCGGTGATCTTTTCGGCCACGCCGTCCTTGACGACCACGGCCGACACCGACTCGTCCGACTGCTCGAAGCTTTCCAGCGTCGTGCCGAATTCCAGGCGCGCCGCCGAGTTCCGCCAACCGCAGCCGCAGTGCCTCCTCGATCCGCCATTCGGGGGTGAGAAGACTTGCGGGGTAAGGGATGTCGGGGCGATCACGCAGTGGCTGGGCGGCGTCCAGGGTCTCCTGGCCGTCCGGCGTGATCGAGTGGAGCGGCATGGAGATCCGGCCGTTCGCCAGCACCCGGTCGACGAGGCCGAGGTCGTCGAACACCTCGAGGGTGCGCGGCTGGATGCCCTTGCCGCGCGAGCCGGGCTGCGGGCCGGGGGCGGCCTCGACCAGGCGGAAGGAGACGCCGCTGCGGGCGAGTTCGCAGGCCAGCGTCAGCCCGGTCGGGCCGGCGCCGATGATCAGCACCTCTGGTGACGGCTGCTTCGGGCTTTTCCTCTCGGTCATCGTCCCCTCGTTCCGATTCAAGAAAGTGATTCCTTTCTATCGAGGCTAGGCGCGCTTGCTAAGAAAGGCAAGTCTCTCTATCGTGGGATGGGTGGCCACCGAACCAGTCCGACGGCGCCGGCACGGCGAGCAGCTCGAGGCCGAACTGCTCGCCGCGGGATGGGATGAGCTGGCCGAGACCGGTTACGCCCGCCTGACGATGGAGTCCGTCGCCGCGCGCGCCCGCACCGGGAGCGCGGTGCTGTACCGCCGCTGGGCCAACAAAGACGAGCTGGTGCTCGCCGCGATCCAGCACCACCGGGACCGCAATCCGATCGCCACGCCCGACACCGGCAGCCTGCACGGCGACCTGATCGCCTACCTGACGGCGGTGAGCGAAGCGCTCGCCGGCTTCTTCGCCATCGCCGCGGCCGCCGTCTTCTCAGGGCTGCTGGCCGAGACCGGCCTCACTCTCGGGCAGGCTCGCGACCAGGTGATGGACGCCCCGTCGCTCCCGGACGTCCGGGTCCTCTACCAGCGCGCCCACGACCGCGGGGAGATCGACCTCGGGCCTATTCCGCAGTCCGTGCTCGCCCTGCCGTTCGACCTGGTGCGGCACGACCTGCTGATGGACCTCAAGCCGCTCAAGCGCGCCCGCATCCGCTCGATCGTCGACGAGCTGTTCTGGCCGGTCCTGCAGAACTACCAGACAGTGAAGTACCAAACTGTTGAGGCGGCAGGCGAACCGAAAACCGCGCGCAGCCTCGAACTGTTCCGCTCGATCCTGGCGACCCAGCGCAAGGCCGCCGAGGAGCAGGCCCGCGCCCGCGACCTCACCTTCGAACAGGCCATGGTGCTCGGCTTCCTGGAACGGCAGCCGGGCGCCATCCAGCGCGACATCGCGGCGATGAGCCACACGACCGCGTCCAACGTCTCGCTCCTGCTCAAAGGACTCGAGCGCCGCGGACTCGTCGAGCGCCGCACCGAAAACGGAAACGAGCGCAGCAAACGGGTTTATGCCACCTCGTCGGGCCTTCAGCTCATCGCCGGATTCGAAGCCGCCCTGACCGAGGTCGACAAAGCGGTTTTCGCCCCGCTGACCGCAGCCGAGCAGGCCGACCTCGAAGTACTGCTCGGCAAGGTCAACGCGCAACCCCCGCCGGCCGGTGAGAGCTGATCCGTTCCCGAGCGGCACGGAACGGAGGCTTTTCGGGCAGTCCCGGTGATCATCGGCGGCGGGGCGGCATGTCGTTCTGCAATCCTGGCCAGAACATGATCATCGTGGCTCGGGAGAGGGATTTTCGCCGCTATGCCTGAGAATCTGACCCAACGGCTGGCCGAGCACGCCCGTGCCGAGGGATGGGACGAGCACGTCGCCTTCCTGGCCGACGACCGGGCCTGGACGTTCGCCGAGGTCTTCGCCGGGGCGGCGCGGGTGGCGGGCGGCTACCGGGCCGCGGGGCTGAGCCAGGGCGACCGCGTCCTGCTCGCCCTGCCCGACAGCATCGAGCTGGTCTGGTGCCTGCTCGGAGCCTGGCAGGCCGGCCTGGCCGCGGTGCCGGTGAACGTCCAGATGAGCCGCGAAGACCTGACCCGGGACGTGGCCACAGCCGAGCCCGCGCTGGCCGTGGTCGACCCGGAGACCGCGGGCTGGCTCGACGACGCCGCGCTGGTGCCGACCGCCCGGGCGGAGGAACTGGCCGCGGCCGCACCGGATCCGGGGTTCGACGGGGACGGGGCGACCCCGGCGCTGGCCATGTTCACCTCCGGCACCACGGGCGCGCCGAAGCTGTGTTTCTTCCGCCACCGCGATCTCGGCGGTGGCGGCGGGCGCGGGCCGGTCCTCGCCGAGCCGGGAGTGGTCGGGCTTTCGGTGTCCCGGCTGTATTTCTTCGGCGGTTTGGGCGTTTCCCTGTTCGGCGCGCTGCAAGGCGGGCGCACGTCCGTGCTCTCGCGGCCGCGGGCGACCCCGGCCGCGGCGCTCGGGTTCATCCGCCGCTACCAGGTCAAGACTTTGTTCGCGCAGCCCAGTTTCCTGGCGCGGCTGCTGCTCGAGCCCGGTCACGCCGAGGTGCTCGCGTCGCTGACGCAGGTGACGTGTGCCGGGGAGGTGCTTTCGGCGCGGCTGCGCGAACAGCTCGTGCCGATCCTCGGCGACCGGCTGCTCAATGTGTACGGCGCCACCGAGATCGGCGGGATCGCCGCGGGACGGCCCGCGGCGTACGACACGCCGTCGGCAGTCGGGCCGGCCTGGGACGGGCGGGCGGTGCGGATCGTCGACGCCGAGGGGCGGGCGCTGCCCCAGGGCGAGCGCGGCGAGCTGCACATCCACGTCCCGTTCGCCACCCGCGGCGTGGCCAGGGGCAGCCTCGAGCCGGACCAGCTGACCGACACCTGGTGGCCGACCGGGGACCTGGCCTCGATCGACGCGGACGAGGTCATTCACGTCCACGGCCGGCTCGACGACGTCGAGGTGATCGGCGGGCAGAACGTGGTCCCGTCCGAGGTCGAGCGGTTGCTGGAGAGCCACCCGCGGGTACTCGAAGCGGCCGTCAGCGCCGTGCGCCGCCCGAGCGGGGAGACCAGCCTGCGCGCCTACGCGGTCGCCGTCTCCGGGGCCGGCGACCTCGACGAGCTGGGCGCCGAGCTGATCGAGCTGGCCCGGACCCGCCTGTCCTGGTACAAGGTCCCGCACGACGTGGCGTGGCTGGACGCGTTGCCCCGCAACGGGAACAGCAAGGTGCTGCGCCGGCAGCTCCGGGCGGAGGGCAACCAGTACGTCTAGCGCCCGGCCGCACCAGAGGAGTTATGCCGAGAAGGTCTTCTTCGCCGGCTGAGTCGACAGCGCGTCCTGGTTGAAGGTGACGGCCACCCCGCGCCCACGCAGCCGCGAGCCGCGCTGGTCGATCTTCCAGCCGTCCACCCGGACCCCGATTTCGTCCGCCCGCGGTGGATTGCCCAGCCGGACGGTGGCGGTGCCCGCCTCGCCGCCCGCCAGGTTCAGGTAATTGTCGCTGAACGTCGCGGGCAGGATGCGTTCGCCGGTGCGGGTGTTGTACACCTGGAGGTGCACCATCAGCGCCAAAGCATGGCCGACGTTCTCGACCGCCACCGCCAGTTCGAGGCCGTCCCGTCCGTGCTGCGCGGTGGCCGTGACCGACACCGCGGCCGGGGGCATGTCGTCCAGGCTGGTGAATCCCTTGGCCTGGGCCGGGTTCTCGGTCCAGTAGAAGTTGCGGACCAGCTCCGTGCCGTGCGGATCCGTGAACGAGAGCCGGGCGAACGCGACGTCGCCGGGCGCGGTGTTCAGCTGTGCGGCGACGTTGCCGATCACCGTGTGGCCGGACGCGCCCGCTCCGTTGACGCGTAAGGAAGTGCTGGCGAAAGCCGCCCCGTCGAGGCCGTACAGCGTCACGGCGACGGTGCCCTGCAGCGCCGCCCGGGTGTGGTTGGCCACGACCACGTCGAACGTCTTGCTGTCGAGGATCACGTTGACCCGCCGGCACGCGTGCTGGACCGCGTAGAACGACGAATGCGCTTCCAGATCATGGCTGTACATCTGCCAGACGAAGCTGGGCTGCGCGGGATTGGTCATCCACATGATCACGCCGGTGCGGGGGTACGGCTTGCCTGGCGCGGTGCTGGTCATGCTTGCGGCGTGTGACTCGAAGATCGACTTGATGCACTCGTAGTTCATCAGCTGGGACTTGCGCGCGAAGTCGGCCAGGTTCTGCACATCGCCGTACCGCTGGGCGGTCAGCTTGAGATAGCCGGCGCCGCCGCCGTTGCCCCCGTTGCCGTTCACGTCCCGGTCGGCCCAGAAGTCGTCCGGGTGCTCCCACGAAGACTCGGGCAGCATCTTCCGGACGAATTCCAGCGTCGGGATCGAGTACGAGCCGACCTCGTTGTGGAACGGCGGCCAGTGCGTGCCGTCGTTGGTGGTGAAGTGGGTGGCCGGGGTGACCCAGTGGTACGGCCCGCCCGAGGTGTAGCCGTTGATGGGGTCCTTGCCGGTGTCGCCGGCGGAGCTGGTCAGCACCGCGCGCTGCGGGTCCAGCTCGGCGACCAGCGCGTCCAGGCCGTCGATGATCGGCTGCGGCGGCGGGCCTTCGTTTCCGCCGCACCAGAGCAGGATCGACGGGTGGTTGCGGAACCGCAGGATGCAGTCGCGGATGTCGTCCAGGTCGCGGGCGACGTTCGCCGGCCCGGGGCCTTCGGTCGAGCTGAAGAAGTCCTGCCAGACCAGGATGCCGTTTTCGTCGCAGGCCTGGTAGAAGTCCTCGCTGCTGCTCTGGCCGTTCCAGTTCCGGATCAGGTTGAGATTGGCGTCGCGGTGCATCCGCACCTGCTCGCGCAGCCGTTCGGGCGCGTTCCGCTTGAGCGCCTCGTCCAGGCCCCAGTTGCCACCCATCACCAGGATCGGCTGGTTGTTCACGGTGATCGCCAGGCCGTTCACCGCGTTGCCGGACGGGTCCGTGAACGGCTTGCGGTACTCGATCCGCCGGACGCCGAAGTCCACCGCGCGCTCGTCGCTGACCTGCCCGCCGGACTCGACGCCGATCGTGAGCCGGTAGCGGTTCGGGTCGCCGTAACCGTTGGGCCACCACAGTTTCGGCCGGTTCAGCCGCAGGGCGGGGAGGTCCTTCGAGGTCAGCGTGACCGAGGACGCCCCGGCCGGCACCGTGACGGTCTTGGTGAACGCGCGGCCGTCGAGGGCGCCTCTGACCACAATGGACTTGCGCGTCGCGCTGTCGAGCGTGAGGTCGACCGTGACGTCGGCCGTGCCCAGATCCGCGGACAGCACCGGGTCGACGCGCACGTCGGCCAGCCGGACCGGGCCGGTGGTGGACCAGGTCACCGGCTGCCAGATGCCGAGGTCCCGGTCGGGGATGGTGGGGAGCCAGTCCCAGCCGGCCGTGCAGAAGAACGTCGGCCCGTTCTCGAGCGTGATCCCGGTCGGGCCGCCGTTGCGCCCGCCGCGCGTCACGCCGCTGGTGTAACTCGGCTTCAGCGGGCCTTCGGCGTAGTCCAGCTTGCCGATCCGCACCGCCAGATAAGCGGTGCCGCCCTTCGCGACGAGGTCCGTCACATCGAAGACACCGCGTTTGAACGCGCCCTCGATGGTGCCGATTTCCTTGCCGTTGAGCCAGATGGTGGCCAGGTAGTTGATGCCCGCGAACTCCAGCCAGAAGCGCTGGCCGGGAATCAGCCGGGGGACCGGAAACGAGACTCGGTACCAGTAGTCCGTGTCCTTCAGGGTGTCCGGCACGGTGTCGGTGACGATGTGGCCGTACAGCGGGTCGGGGTACTCGCCGCCGGCGATCATGCTGGTGAGCGGCGTGCCCGGTACGACGGCCGGCTTCAGCCCGGCGACAGCTTGCGCGCCGGCCAGCTGGTTCCCGGACAACGTCGTGCCCTCGGCCGCCGTGTAGGTCCAGCCGTGCGTGATCTCGTGGCCGTCGGTGTGCAGCGCCTGACTGCCCGCCGGCGTGCCTTGGGCGTTCGCGGTGCCGGACAGGGCGAAGACGCCGAGAGCGCCGCCACCGGCGATGGCGATCCCGCTGGAGAGGAAACGCCTGCGGTTCAACTGGGTCACGTCGCTCCCGATGACATCGTTGTCAGCCTGCCTGTGAGATCAATGATCGGCGGGGCCGGATCCCTTTGTCAAGGGACCTCGGGCGGAACGAGCCACAGTTATGTCCATTGAGGACGGAGGGCCGAGCGTGAGCCGCCTCCCCGCGGGAAGACGGCCCACGCCAGGAGTCAGCCTCGGGCCGAGGCCAGCGCGGCCGGGTTGCCGGCCGGCGGCATCAGCTTCGGGTACTCCTTCTGGAAGTTCGCGATCATCGTGGCGGACGGGACGATCCGGTTCGGGTTGCCCTGGCTCGTCGCCTGCTTCTCGCCCCACGCGCCCGCGGCCTTGCGCTGGTCGGGGGTGCCATGGCTGTGGAAGCAGTCACCGATGGAGGCGTCGAGGTAGGTGACCTCCTGCTGGGCGCGGGCGTCCCAGGCGTCGCCCTTGGCGTGGGCGACGAAGTAGCCGCCGTACGCGTCCGGGCCCATCTCGGACGACTCGTTGCGCGGGTAGTTGTCGTGCGCGAAGTCGACCTGGTGGCCGTATTCGTGGCCGACCACGGACTCGACCGAGACGTCGTCGAAGCCGAGGGTGTTGACCACGTCGAGCAGGCCGTCACCGAGCGCCACGCGCTTGCCGCCGAGGCTTTCGGCCGGGGCGGAGAACGCGTTCAGGGTGAGCAGCGGGTTGCGGCCGCCCTGCAGTGCCGGGACTTCGTAGAGCACCTTGGTGGCGAGCGCGGCGGCGGCCTGCACCCGCGCCGGCGCGAGGCCGAGGCTGAAGGTCTGGGCCATCTTCGCCTGGCTGCCCAGGTCGGTGCCCTTCCAGGCGACCAGCTGGACGTTCCAGCTCTCGATGTCCCAGAACCCGCGCAGCTTGTTGATCGTCGCGGTGGCGCGCGGGGTGTACTGGCCGTCGGTGCCGAAGACCTGCGGCGTCTTGTCGTTCGCGACGCCCTGGGTGTACAGCGAGCTGAGCCCGGAAAGCACGCCCATGGCCTCGTTCTCGAGCGGGGTCAGCTTCGCCGCGAGATTGTTCGCGTACGTCAGCAGCGCGCCCTCGGTGCAGCCCGGGATCGGCCCCTGCGCGGCGCGGCTCTGGCGGCCGACCTGCGGGATCGGCGACTCGATCAGCGGGTCGACGTTCTTCAGCGCGCTCGCGGGCAGCCCGGAGTACAGGTCGTTGACGTCCTGGGTCAGCTGCGCGATGTCCTGCTCGACGGTCGAGGGCGTGTCCGCGGACGCCGGCACGGCCAGCGCCAGCCCGAGCGCCGCGACCGTGCCCGCCGCCGCGAGCGTTCTGCCGAGGAATCTGGTCCGGTTGTGCAAGGTGGTTCCCCTCATTCCGAGTCCGGTTCAAGATCACGAAGAACCGCCACATTAGGGCGGCGCCCGGGCCGGAAACCGGGGCCGGGACAAGAACCCCGGGATGGCTCACGTCTTTCGGAGGGTTCTCACCGTGCGGGCATCGGCCGAAAGTACTAGGTGCGCGGTGAATCGGGTCTGACGTGCGCGTCCAGCTTTTTTCGCGACGCCCGGCAAGCCGCGCGGACCACCCCGGCCGTCGAGGTCATCGACGGTGCCGACACTGCGTGGATCCACGCCCCGGCGCCGCGCTACCGTCCGTGCCCGCTGGTGCTGCGCCTGGTCCGCCGGCCCGACGGCGACGTCCCGTCGTCTGTCCAAAGCGGACCGGACCACCGCCGTCAAGGCCTCCTTACCCGCGCTGGACGCCGGTAAGGAGGCCTTGGCGGACTTCAGGCCGTCGTTGTCGTGACCGACACCGGTGCACCCACGCCGACCCCGGTCACTGCCGCGATGGTGAAGGTGTAGCTGGTACCGGACTTGAGTCCGGCGACCACGCGGGTCATGCCCTTCGCGGTCGGCTGGCCCACCAACGCGTCGCGGCCGGTGACCGGGATCGTGCGGCCGTCGGAGACCGTGATCTGGTAGCCGATCACCGGGGTGTCGCCCGTGGCCGTGGGCGGGGTCCAGTGCAGGCTCACGGCATCAGCGGTCGGGAGGGCCTTCGCGCCGGTCGGGGCGTCGGCGGTGCGGGTGCCCGGCGAACCCACGGTCACCGCGGCCGACGGCAGTGACGACAGGCCCGTGCCCAGCGCGCTGCGGGCGGCCACTGTCACGGTGTACGCCGTGCCGTCGGTCAGCCCGGGCACCTCCGCGTAGCCGGTCCGCTGGAACTGCGCGGCCGGGATGGTGGCGGTGACCTGGTGCCCGCCGCCGGTCGCGGTGAGCACGTACTCCGTCAGCGGGGAGCCGTTCTCCGCGACTGTCGGATTCCAAGTGGCGTAAAGCTTTCCGGCCACGGCGAAGGTGCCCACGCGCGAGGGAGCCTCGGGCGCCGACCGGCCGTCGACCGGGCGGTGCAGCACCCAGAGGTACCCCGGTTCGACGCCGGCCGCGGCGACGATCGCCGACGGCGCCGCGGACGGGCTGGTCAGCAGGTGGTTGCCGGTGGTCACCACGCCCTTGTTGTTGCCGTCGCGATCACCCTGCTCCCAGTAGTTGCCCTGGATCAGGGTGGGGTCGTTGTTGCCGAGGCCGTCGCGGTAGTCCACGTGCGTGCTGGCGACATTGGCGTACGCGGCGTGGTAAAGCACGTTGCCGGACACCGTTTCGTAGGTGTTGCCGTTGTCGGTGTACACGGACTTGCCCAGGCCCCACTGGTCGTGGATCACGTTGCCGGTGACCTTCTCGCCGTCGGCGAGCGAGGTGCCGGTGATGCCCTGGGTGTAGATGCCGCCGCCGTCGTCCAGCGACAGCATGTAGTCGTGGATCAGGTTGTCCGAGACCACGTTGTCGTGCGAGATGTTGGGCGTCGCCGGCTTCTTGATCTTGTCCGGCCAGCCGCCCCAGCCGACCGAGATCCCGGAGTAGGCCACGTGGTCGATCTCGTTGTGGGAGATGGTGTCGTGCTGGCTGTAGCCGTTCACGATCGGCACGCCGCCGTGGAACTCGCGCGGCAGCCCGTAGAGGTGGTTGTCCACGACCTGCACGCCGCTGGTCACGTCGCCGCCGTCGGGCTGCTCTACCCCGCCGACCTCGACGCCGTTGCCGGAGATGTCGGTGAACACGTCACCGGCCACCGTGGTGTCCTTGGCGCCGTCACCGAGTTCGAGGCCCGCGGCCCCGAGGTGGGTGAACACGTCGCCGCTGAACTCGAGCCGCTGGCCGTGGGCGATGGAAACGTTGCCCGGCTCCTTCGTCCAGTCGGCGTACGGGCAGGTCCCGCCGGCCACGAACTGGCACAGGCCCTGGGTGGCGTAACCCTTCGGGCCGGTGATCGTGTAGCCGGCCTGGATCTCGGAGAAGCCCTCGGGTGACGACGGCGTCAGCCAGGTGGCGTAGGAGAACTGGATGCCGCGGAAGGCGACGTCGTGGATCGGCGCGGCGGCGGTGCCCTGGCCGTCGACGAGCTTCTCCAGCGCGGGCATCTCGACGTCAGCGTGGCGAAGGTCTTCGCCCGGGCGCGGCTGGTAGTAGACCGTGTGGGCGCCGCGGTCGAGGTACCACTCGCCGGGGGAGTCGAGGAGCTCGAACGCGTTGTCCACATAGGACGGCTGACGGCCGTTGGTCAGGTCGCCGGGGCCGACCATGTTCACCGTGCGCCCGGGGATGTCCGGGAAGACGACCCGCCGGGTGGAGTTGTCCCAGCACGGCTGCGCCATCGTCACCGTGGTCCCGGAGACCGAGCCGATCGGGCAGCGCGGCTCGGTCCACTGGCCCAGCCCGGCCCGCTCCACGTTCCACAGTGCTTCACCGGCGGTGTAGACCATTTCGATGTCGCCCGGGTTCCGCCAGTGGGCGAGCGTGTCGGCGGACGCCGTGTAGCCGGTCGAGGTGGCCTTGAGCGAGACCGGAAGCGGGCCTTGGGCGCGCTGTTCCCGCACGCCGTTGACGTACAGCTGCCGGGTGTTGTCCAAACCGGCCGGTGCGGGGGCCGAGTAGAGGCCGGGGCGGCCCGGGACCGGGCGCCATCCGGTGACCTGGCGGCCGCCGCTGAGCACGGTCTGGCCCGAGCCCTGCCAGATGATCCGATGCCCGTTCGCGCCGGAGTCGCGCGCGTCGAGCGTCAGGGGCTTGGTGAGGCGGAAAACGCCGGGGGCCAGGTGCACGGTGAGGTCGGTGGTCAACCGGGGGGCGCGTTGGCGGACCAGCTCCTGCGCCCGTTCGACGGTGCGGACCGGCCGCGCCTGCGTGCCCGGCGCGCTGTCGGAACCGTGCGGCGTCACGTAGACGTCCTGGCGGGATCCGCCTTGCTGGTACGCGGCGGCGCTGCCGGTCCCCAGCAACGCCGTCGCCAGGAACACCGCGCCGCCGAGCGCGAGGGCTCGCCGGTGTCCGGTCCGTCTGGATGGTGTGGGCATACCGACCTCCGTGTGATCCCCAGTGATCGCCGGTCGACTCCGCGCGAGCCGGGCAGGGGTAAACATAGGATCTATTGCCGGAGTTGTCGATAGCAAGGAAGGATTCCTTACTTAGTTGTTCAGCGGGCTGAACAGGGGATATTCGTCCCGGCAACCGGGAATTCGGTGGTCGCATCGGTTAAGTAGCCCTGTCGTCTGCGTGGATTCCTTGTCTGGTCGGAGTATTCATCCGATGACTCGTTGACGGCCGGTGAGCCGCGAGCGTACAAAGGCAACGGTTTCCACCGGTGCGGCAGTGGGGCCGCCCGGGGTGGTGAGAGGGCGGTCCGGCATGACCAGAGCACGCGGGAAGAGATACCTGGGAGCCGCGTTCACGGCATTGGCGGCGTTGGCCGCCGCGGTGCCGGCGACAGCGGCGGCGGCGCCATCGCCGGAGGGCCATTCGGTGGTGGCCGCGACGCCCCCGATGGGGTGGAGCAGCTGGAGTTCCTTGCGCGGCAACATCAACGAGCAGGTGATCGAGGCGCAGGCGAAGGCGATGCACGACTCGCTGGCCCGCTACGGCTACCGTTACCTCAACATCGACGCGGGCTGGTCGGACCACGTCGACGCCTATGGCCGTAACGCGGAGAACGCCACCAAGTTCCCGCACGGCATCGCGGCAGTGGCCCGATACGTGCACGGGCTCGGCCTCAAGTTCGGCATCTACCTGGTGCCGGGCATCCCGGCAGCGGCCGTCAAGGCCAACTCGGCGATCAAGGGAACTCCTTACCACGTCAGCGATATCCTCGTCCCGGGCGCGAAGGGCAACACCGCGGACGACGGCTCCGCGCTGATCGACTTCGCCAAGCCCGGCGCGGACGCGTACGTGCGCTCGCAGGCCGAGCTGCTCGCGTCGTGGGGCGTCGACTACATCAAGATGGACTTCGTCGGCCCCGGCGGCGGCCGCGTCCCGGCCGACAATCGCGGCGACATCCAGCACTGGCAGGCGGCACTGCGCGCGACCGGGCGGCCGATCCACCTGGAGCTGTCCAACTCGCTGAGCTTCCCGGACGCCGACACCTGGCAGCGGTACAGCAACGGCTGGCGGATCGAGGGCGACATCGAGTGTTACAGCCACTGCGTCGGCCTCACCAACTGGGACGTGCGGGTGAAGCAGCGGTTCGCCGACGTGCCGAAGTGGATTCCGTTCGCCGGCCCCGGCCACTGGAACGACCTCGATTCGATCGAGGTCGGCAACGGCGACGCCGACGGTATTTCCCCGGATGAGCGTCAGAGCATGATCACGCTGTGGGCCGCCTCGGCAGCACCGCTCCTGCTTGGCACCGACCTGACCAAGCTCGAGCCAGCGGACCTGGCGCTGCTGACCAACCGCGAGGTGCTGGCGGTGGACCAGGCGGGCCGCCCCGCCCACCCCCTGTCCCAGGCGACGCCACAGCAGGTCTGGGTGAGCAAGGACGCCCACGGCGGCTACACCGTCGCGCTGTTCAACCTCGGCGCGGCTCCTGCGACGGTCACGGCGAACTTCGGCGACCTGGGGTTCCACGGGGCGGCGGCGGTGCGGGATTTGTGGAGTCATCGTGATCTCGGGGTTGTGCGCACTGCGTTCAGTGCCTCGCTGGCCCCGCATGCTTCGCGGCTCTTGCACATCCAGCCACGGGGCTGACGTGACATCGGGCCGTCCGAAGTGGACGGCCCGATGCACGGCCTGGCCGGGGCGAACCGAACGATCAGCCGCCGGTCAGTGCGATCCGCAGGATCTTGTTGTCCAGCTTGCCGGGTGTCCCGCTCTTGTCCCCGTTGGTGGTGGTCAGCCAGAGACTCCCGTCGGGAGCCGCGACGATCGTCCGTAGCCGCCCGTACGCGCCGGTGAAGTACGTCTTCGCCGACGGCAGCGAGTCACCGGAGATGGGCATTCGCTGCACCTCCTGGCCGGTCAGCTCGGACATGAACAGCACGTCGCCGACGATGGCCAGGCCGCTGGGGGAGTGTTTGGCGGTCGGCGAGAACGTTCGTTTGGGCGCGATGAAACCCGGGTTGTCGCAGCTGCCCGAGGTGCCCTCGCAGGCGGGCCAGCCGTAGTTGCCGCCCTTGACGATCAGGTTGACCTCGTCCTGCTTCGAGTCGCCCAGCTCGGACTCCCACAGCCGGCCCTTCGAGTCCCACGCCAGCCCCTGGACGTTGCGGTGCCCGTAGCTCCAGAAATACTTGCCGGACTGGGGATTGTCCGCGGGCACGCTGCCGTCCGGGTTCAGCCGGAGGATCTTTCCGTTGAGGGAGTTCAGGTTCTGCGCGTTGTCGCCGTTCTGGGCGTCGCCGGTGGTGGCGTAGAGCTTGCCGTCCGGGCCGAACGCCAGCCGCCCGCCGTTGTGGTAGCGGTTGCGGGCGATCCCGGTGAGCAGGACCTGCTCGCCGCTGATCTTGTCGTTGACGTACTGGAAGCGCACGATCCGGTTGTCCGACGAGCTGGTGTGGAACACGTACAGCCAGTGGTCGGTGGCGAAGTCCTTCGACACGGCCAGGCCGAGCAGGCCGCCCTCGCCGCCGGTCGTGTCGACGCCGGGCACCTTGCCGACCACGGTCTGCTTGCCCGCCGGGGTGATCCGGACCAGCCGGAAGGTGTCCCGCTCGGAGACCAGGGCCGAGCCGTCGGGCAGGAAGGCCAGCCCCCACGGGACGTCGGAGTCGGTGGTGATCTGGGTGACCTCGCCGGGGTTCGTGCCACCGCCGCCGTTGCCGCCGGCGGTCTTCGCGGTCACGGCCTTGCTGGGATCGGAGGCGTTGCCGGCCGCGTCCTTCGCCCGCACGGTGAAGGTGTACGCGGTCGCCGGGGCCAGGCCGTCGATAGTGCCCGAGGTGCCCGCGAAGGTGCCGGCCTTGGTGGTGCCGTTGTAGACGTCGTAGCCGACCACGCCGACGTTGTCCGTGGACGCGCTCCACGCCAGCGAAACGGTGTTGGCCGTGACGGCGGTCGTGTGCGGGTCGGCCGGCGCGGTCGGCGGCTCGGTGTCGCTGGACGCGGCGGTCTTGACCGGCAGCTCGGCCGACGGCGGGGAAATGCCGCCGGCACCGTCCTCGGCGAAGATGGTGAAGTAGTACTGGGTGTTCGGCGTCAGCCCGGTTGCCTGGTACGACAAGGTCTTCCCGTCCACGGTGCCGATCTGCGAACCGTGCTGGAACACGTTGTACTTGGTGACGGCGCCGCCGCTGCCCGCGGCCGCGGCGTCCCAGGCCAGCGACACCGCGGTGTCGGTGACCGCGGTGGTGCGCAGGTTGGCCGGCGCGGCCGGGGTCGTCCCCGTGGTCAGGTGGCCGGAGACCTGGAACTCCCACAGCGAGTAGCCGTACGACGTGCCGCGGGCGGTGCCGTAGAAGCGGACGTAACGGCCGGTCGCGCCGGTGGTGGTCGCCGTTTCGGTGCCGCCCTTGCCGTTCTTGGTGGAGTACACGGTGTTCCAGGTGGTGTTGTCCGCCGAAACCTGGATTTCGTACGACTTCGCGTACGCGGCCTCCCAGCTCAGCACCACCTGGCTGATCTGAGCGGTCGCGCCGAGGTCGACGCTGAGCCACTGCGGGTCGGCGCCCTCCTTGCTGGCCCAGCGGGTGGTGGTCTTGCCGTCGACCGCGTCACCCGCGGCGTAGGCGGAGCTCTCCGTGGACGAGGCGGTGGCGGGTTTTCCCTTCGACAGCAGGGTATCGGCGGCGGGCTGGGCCAGCGACGGCGGCGCGATCAGCGCCATCACCATGACCAGTGCCGCGGCGCCGCTGTAGGCCGCGCACCATCGTTTGAAGCGGGTCACTGCTTCCTCCCAGACGACTCGGGGTTCGGGCGTGGGCATGGGGACGGCGGACCCAAGTAAAGAAACTTTCCTAATAGCGAGGGTGATTACAGCACCGGCCACGGTGGGGTGTCAATCGGCCTTCCCCGTCAGCGGAAGCGCTTTCTCACGCGGTTGCTCCTGAACGCCGAAACGCCCCTCGTCCAGGTGCGGACGAGGGGCGTTTCGGCGCGAATATCGGTCAGCTGGGGATCTGGCCGCAGTTGTCCGGCGCGGTCTTCCCGGCGAACCGGCCGTCCAGCCAGCTCAGTGCCAGCGGGAACCAGGCGGCGGCGGTGCCCACGTGCGAAAGCAGGTCGTACTGGTTGTACTGCACCGCGGTCCCGTCGGCGCAGAACTGCCGGGCCAGCGCCCGCACGTCCGCGGTGACCATGACCCCGTCACCGGCGCCGATGCCGGGCTTTTTCCCCGGAGTGCCTTCGAGGACGCCGTTCGCGCCCTGGCCGATGAGCATCGGCACGGTGGGGGAGGCGGCGCCCAGCATGGTGATCTTCTTGATCGTGTCGACGAACACCGGGATGCTCTCCGGGCTGGAGGCGTATTGGGGTTTGACGAGTTTCTGCCAGGTCAGCCCCGAGCTCTGCGGCAGCGCGTCGATGATCGAGGAGTGCTGGAGTTTGTCGTACAGCGCCAAGCCCTGGCTGTTGAGGTACGGCGTGAGGTCGATGTCGTACGCGCGCCCGGCGCCGATCACGGCCATGATGAGCGCGCCGGCCCAGACCGGGGTCCCGCTGACGTAGTCGAGGTTCTTGCGCGGGTTGGCCAGCACCCCGCCCTCGGCCGCGCCGACCAGGTTGCGGTTGACGTCCGGGGCGTAGGACGGGGCCAGCTGCGCGGCCCAGCCGGTGGCGATGGCGCCGCCGGAGTAGCCGATCGCGCCGACTTTCGTGTCCTGGGTGAGCCCGGTGGCCGGCGACCGGTCCGCGGCCCGGATCGAGTCGAGCGTGTTCATCCCGTACTCCGGCCCGGCGGCGAAGTCCGCGGTCTGGCCCTCGGTGTCGGGGAACAACACGGTGTAGCCCTGCGTCAGCCACGGCACGAGGAAAACGCTCTCGAAGTTGGCGATCAGCCCGGGGATCCGGACGTCGCCGGCGATGGCGCGCGACGGCCCGTCTTCCGGGTTCAGCGAGTCGTAGAACGATTGGTAGCTCACGGCTTTGGGCGTGGCCGGGGCGACGGGCGGCTTCACCACCGAGGTGACGTTCGCGGTCGGCTGGCCGAGCGGGCCGGTGGAGCGGTAGAGCAGCTGCACGACTTGCAGCGGCAGCGGGATCCCGATGACGTGGTACGGCACGGTGCGCGTCTTGAGCACTGTGCCCGGCGCGAACGAGGACAACGGGGCACTGCCCGAATAGGAGTAGAACGGATCGCTCCCGGCCGTCGCCGCGCTCGCCGCCGGGTTTCCGGCCAGTGAGGCCAGGATCAGCGTGATCACGGCAGCCAGGACGCTGCGCCGTTGGATGACACCGCGCGGTTTGACCTTCATCGGGTTCCCCCAGAGAGAGACGTCGTCGTCACCTACTGGCGAGTAGCATGCACCGGGACCCGGGGGATATCAAGTGCGGGACCTCCATGATCGGTCAAGCCCGTCAAGACGGCCCGGCGGTTTAGGGTGACCGATATGGACACTCAGGACCCGGCGGAACGCGGCCAGGAAGTACTCGGCTGGGTCATGGCCAGCGCCGGGTTTCCGGACGACGTCGTGGTGCGCCCACAGGTCCGCGCGGACGGCCGGGTGTGGCTGAGCTGGCTCGGCGGCGCCACCGCCGACGCGGTCGCCACGACGCTGCTTACCCTGCGGGAGCCGGATTTCCCGGTCGAACCGGTGCCCAGCGCGCAGTCCTGGCAGGCCCGGCTGCGGGTCGGCGGCGTCCTGGTCGTACTGGACGCCCCGGATCGGGCCCGCGAGTAGCGGCGGCCCGGCCGCGGCTTGTGGTAATCATGGCGCTGGGGATTCTCCCCGGCGCCAGTGAAAGGACCGTCGATGACCCAGCTCGGCCATTCCGGAATCGATGTCTTCCCGCTGGCGCTCGGCGGGAACACGTTCGGCTGGACCAGCGACGAGGCGACCTCGCACCGGGTGCTGGACGCGTTCACGGCGGGCGGCGGCAACTTCATCGACACCGCGGACGGGTATTCCGCTTTTGTGCCGGGCAATTCCGGTGGCGAGTCGGAGGCGATCATCGCTTCGTGGCTGGCCGCCCGCAAGAACCGCGATTCCGTGGTGATCGGCACCAAGGTGAGCACGCACCCGCAGTTCAAGGGGCTGGCCCCGGCCAACGTCGCGGCGGCGCTCGACGCCTCGCTCAAGCGGCTGGGCACCGATTACGTCGATGTGTACTACGCGCATTTCGACGACCCCAAGACCCCGCTCGCCGAAACCGCCGAGGCGTTCAACACGCAGCTCAAGGCCGGCAAGATCCGCGCGGTGGGCCTGTCGAACTACACCGGCGCCCGGATCACCGAATGGCTTCAGGTCTGCCGTCGTGAGGGATTCGAGCTGCCGGCCGTTGTCCAGCCGCACTACAACCTCGTGGCGCGCCGGCCGTACGAGCGTGAGATCGCGCCCGTCCTCGTCGAAGCGGGCATCGGCTCGGTGCCGTACCTCGCGCTGGCCAGCGGGTTCCTGGTCGGCAGCTACCGCAAGATCGGCCTGTCCAGCAAGGTCAAGCCGTACCTCTCGGTGGTCGGCGGGCTGCTGACCGGCAAGCACCGCACGAAAAAGCAGGAATTCGGCCGGGGCCCGCGCGAGATCCTCGCCTCGCGGTATTTCAGCGCGGCCGGGCTCGCGGTGGTCGACGCGGTCGAGCAGATCGCGTCCGCCCGCGGCGTGGACATGGCCGCGGTGGCGATCGCCTGGCTGCGCGGCCGGCCGGAGGTGACCGCGCCACTGGCGAGCGCCCGCACGGTCGAACAGCTCCCGGCCCTGCTGGCCGGCGCGGAACTGGTCCTCACCGCGGCGGAAACCGCCGTGCTGGACGAGGTTTCCGCCCGCGTCGGCTAGGGCTCAGCCGCCGATCCGGACCAGCGGCAGGTACACCTCGTCGACGATCTCGATGATGACCTCCTCGTCGATCGGCGCGCCGTAGAGCAGGAACTGGTTGCGGATCAGGTCGGTGGCCACCATGGCGCGCCGGGAGCCGAGGATCGCCGGGTCGACCTCGCCGCGTTCGACGGCGCGCGCCAGCACCACGCTGATCGCGGTGGGGCCCGCGGTGTGGATCCGCTCCCGCACCAGCCGGGCGAACTCCTCGTCGCGGGTCAGCTCGGCGAGCAGGCCGCGCAGGATGCCGCCGAGCGGGCTGTCCATCTTCGCCGCGATCTGCCGCAGCAGGGCGAGCACGTCCGCGCGGAGCTCCCCGTTGTCGGGCGCCTCCAGCTTGGTGATGCCGTGCGCCTTGCAGGCGTCGATGACCAGTTCGGCGCGGCTGGGCCACCGGCGGTAGAGCGCGGCCTTGCTGGTGCGGGCCCGGGTGGCGATCCGGTCCATGGTCAACGAGGGGTAACCGGCCTCGGTGAGTTCGTCGAGCGCCGCCTTCAGGATGGCGTGCTCCAGCTCCTCGCCGCGCCGCCGTGGCCCTTTGCGGTGGTCGACCGGCGAATCGAGGGTCTCGACGTTCTGTGACAGATCGACTCCTGAGAGTTTACTGAGAGTTCGGTGCGTTCTCTGGAGCGTACCCTAGTCCAGGGTTAGAGTACTGACAGTTCTTTAATCGCCCAGCTCTTCGCTGGCTGGAGACTCGAGGGGATCGATGACCGAGACTGCTCTGACACCGCGGACCGAAGACGCCCCGGCCTTTCCGGACGACCGCACCTGCCCTTACCAGCTGCCCCAGGGTTATCTCCGGCTGCGCGACGAGGAAGGCGCGCTGCGCAAGATCAAGCTCTTCGACGGCCGCGAGGCGTGGGTGGTGACCAAGCACGGACCCGCGCGCAAGCTGCTGGGCGATCCCCGCTTGTCCTCGGATCGCACCCGCGAGGACTTCCCGGCGGCTTCGCCACGGTTCAAGGGGTTCCGCGCGGCACCGAAGGCGTTCATCAGCATGGACCCGCCGGAGCACGGGCCGCGGCGGCGGATGGTGCTCGGCGACTTCACCGTGAAGCACGTCAAGGGGATGCGCGGGGACATCGAGCGGATCGTCCACGGCTTCATCGACGACCTGCTCGCGGCCGGGCCGAACGCCGACCTGGTCAGCCGGTTCGCCCTGGCCGTCCCGTCGATGGTGATCTGCCAGATGCTCGGCGTGCCCTACGCCGACCACGAGTTCTTCCAGGACGCCAGCCGGCGGCTCGTGCAGTCGACGGACGCCGAGGGGCTCATCGCCGCGCGCAAGGACCTCGCCGGCTACCTGGACGGGCTGATCACCCGGCTGCAGGCCGAGCCGGGGCCGGGCCTGCTCGGCAGTCTGGTGTCCGGGCAGCTGGCGCGCGGGGAGATCGACCGCCAGGAGCTGGTCGCGTCCGCGCTCCTGCTCCTCGTCGCCGGGCACGAGACCACGGCGTCCATGACCTCGCTGAGCGTGATCACCCTGCTGGACCACCCGGACCAGCTGGCCGCCCTGCGCGCCGACCCGAGTCTGGTGCCGGGCGCGGTCGAGGAGTTGTTGCGCTACCTGGCCATCGCCGACCTCGCGGGCAGCCGCATCGCCACCGCCGACATCGAGGTCGACGGACAGCTCATCCGGGCCGGCGAGGGGGTCATCGTGCCCAACTCCATCGCCAACCGCGACGGCTCGGTCTTCGAGGACCCGGACAAGTTCGACATCCACCGCAAGGCCCGGCACCACATCGCGTTCGGCTACGGCGTGCACCAGTGCCTCGGCCAGAACCTGGCCCGGCTGGAACTGGAAGTGATCATCACCGCGCTGTTCGACCGGATCCCGACGCTGCGCCTCGCCGTTCCGGTGGAGGACCTGAAATTGCGGCCGGGCACGACGATCCAGGGGGTCAACGAGCTGCCCGTCACCTGGTGACCACTCAGCCCTGGCGGGTGGGGCGGATGGTGATGTCGCCGATCTCCACGTCGTCGGGCTGCTCGATGGCGAAGGCGATGGCGCGCGCGACGGCGTCGGGGCTGATTCCGAGCGCTGCCATGGTCTTCTGGGCCTGCTCGCGCTCCGTGGCGTCGCCGAGGTAGTCGACGAGTTCGGTGCGGACGAATCCGGGGGAGACCGACGTGGTGCGGAGGGCGCCGTCGGTGGACTCCTGGCGCAGGGCTTCGAGCAGGGTGCGCACGGCGTTCTTGGTGCCCGCGTACACGGCTTGGGTCGGGACGATCTTGAGGCCGGACGTCGAGACGGTGGTGACGAAGTGCCCGTGGCCTTGCTCGCGGAACACGGGCAGGGCGGCGGCGATGCCGTGGAGGACGCCGCGCAGGTTGATGTCGATCATCGTGTCCCAGGCCTCGACGTCGAGGTCGGCCATGGGCGCGATCCGGGCGACGCCGGCGTTGGCCACCAGGACGTCGAGGCGTCCGAACCGTTCGACGGCCAGCGCCACCAGCTGCTCCAGATCGGCGCGCCGGGTGACGTCGGCGGCCAGCATCTCGGCGCGGCCGCCGTGGTCCCGGATCTGCGCCACGAGTGAGTCGAGCCGGTCGGTCCGGCGGGCGCCCAGCACGACGGCCGCGCCCCGGCCGGCCAGCTCGAGGGCGGTGGCCGCGCCGATCCCGCTGCTGGCGCCGGTGATGGCGACGACTTTGCTGTCCAGTGTGCTCATCGCTAGCTCTCCTGTTCTAAACTGACAAGTGTCCGCTTGCCGTTTCCACGGTACCGGACACTTGTCCGTTTGGCTACGCAGGAGGGGAGGCGGCGTGGTGACGAGCCGTGAGCGCAGGTCGGACGCGGTCGCCAACCGGGACCGGATCGTGGAGGCCGCGCGGGCGGAACTGAGCGAGTCCAACGGCGCGGCGGCCGAGCTGAAACTGCACCGGGTCGCCAAATCGGCGGGGGTCGGCCAGGGCACGCTCTACCGCCACTTCCCGACCCGCGAGCACCTGCTGGCCGAGGTGTACCGCTACGAGCTGACCCAGCTCGTCGACGCCGTACCGCCGCTGCTCGCGGAGTTCCCCCCGCTCCGGGCGCTGACCGGCTGGTTCGACCGGCTGGTCGAATACGCGCGCGTGAAACGCGGCGTCATGGCGGCGATCGAGGCCTCGGCCTGGCACGACCTGTACTCCGACCACCATCACCGTCTCGACGAAGCGCTCGAAACGATGCTCGACCGCGGAAAGGACGCCGGCGAGGTGCGTGCGGACGTCGATGCCACAGACGTCATCCTGCTGCTGGGCGCGTTGTCGCGGATTCCTGAGGCGGAGTGGGATGCGCGGGCGCAGACCGTGGTGGCGGTGATTGTGGATGGTCTGCGCCCGCGTTGAGTCTCCTCAGTGGGAGAGTTCGTTGTCGATGAAGGCGAACATTTCGTCGTCGGATGCGGTGGCTGTGTCCAACGCCGTGGTGTCGGCTTCGTCCAGTGTGGACATCACGCGCTGGAGCCTCGACTTCAGCTCGGCTCGTCCGGCTTCGTCGGCGGTGCCGAGGGTTTCGTCGAGCGCCGCCAGCAGGGTTTCCAGCGACAGCGACAGCGGTGCCGAGGTTTCGGGCGTCAGCGCCGCGGCCAGTGAGCCGGCCAGGGCGGCCGGGGTCGGGTAGTCGAACGCGACGGTTGTCGGCAGGCGCAGGCCGAAGACCGAGCCCAGCTCGTTGCGCAGTTCCACCGCGGTCAGCGAGTCCAGGCCCAGGTCCAGCAGGCCCGTCTCGGCGCCGATCCGGGTGGCGTCCTGGTGGCCGAGCACCTTCGCGACGATCGAGCGGACCTTGTCGAGCACCAGCGGCAGCCGTTCGGGCTCGGCGGCCGCGGCGACCGACTCGGCGAACGACGGGCCGCCGGCTGCCTGCGCGCGTTTCGCCGGAGCCTTGACCAGGCCGGCGAACATCGGCGGCAACGTCCCGGAGCCGGCCTTTTCCCGCAGCAGCGCGGAATCCACCGGCGCGGGCACCACCACCGGATGCCCGCCGGTGAGCGCGGCGTCGAGCAGCTTCAGGCCGTGGCCGGGCTCGATGGCGGTCAGGCCCAGCGAGCCCAGCCGCGCGAGGTCGGCCGCCGAGAGCGCGTCGCCCATGCCGTCGCCGTCCCACAGGCCCCACGCCAGGGAGACCGCGGGCAAGCCGAGGCCGGCGCGGTGCCGGGCCAGCTCGTCGAGGAACGTGTTCGCGGCCGCGTAATTGGCCTGGCCGCCGGTGCCCAGCACCCCCGCCACCGAGGAGAACAGCGCGAACACCCGCAGGCCGAGATCCCGGGTGAGTTCGTGCAGATGCCAGGCGGCGTCGACCTTCGCGCGGGTCACGCGGTCGAACCGCTCCGGGGTGAGTGCGCCGATCGTGCCGTCGTCGAGCACGCCCGCGACGTGCAGGACGCCGAGCAGCGGCCGTTCCGCGGGCACACCGTCGAGCAGCGCGCGCACGGCGTCCCGATCGGCTGCGTCACAGGCCTTCCACGTGGCTTCGGCCCCGAGCTCGGTCAGCTCTCGCACCAGCTCGACGGCCGCCGGGGAGTCCGGGCCGCGCCGGCCGGTGAGCAGCAGGTGCCGGGCGCCGTGTGCGGTGATCAGGTGCCGGGCGGTCAACCGGCCGAGCGCGCCACCCGCGCCGGTGATCAGCACGGTGCCCGCGGACAGGTCGAGTTCGCCTTGGGGCACGCGCAGGCGGGTCAGCCTCGGCGTGGCTGCCGCGCCCTCGCGCAGCCTCGCCTGGAAGACCTGTGCGTCGAGCAATCCGGGCAACGCCCGCAACGACTCGGTGGTGCCGTCCAGGTCGACCAGACCGAAGTTGCCCGGGTTTTCCGTTTCCGCACTGCGGATCAGGCCCCACAGCGCCGAACCGGCCAGGTCACCGCCGGTCAGCACGACCAGCCGTCCGGTGCCGGGACCGGCCGCGAGCCACGTCTGCGCCGCGGCCAGCAACGCGTGTGTCCCGGCCCGGGTCGCGTCGACGACATCGGATTCCGCCGGCGCCGCAACGTAAAGCAGGTCCCCGGACCGGCTCGGCTCGGTGGCCAGTGCCTCGGTGACGTCCACGTGCGTGGCCACTTCCCAGCCGATGGCGGTGGCCGCCGCGGCGAAGACCGCCGCCCCGGGGCCGACGGCCACAAGCGGCGCCGCCGGTGACTCGGGCAGCGGCTGTGGCACCCAGTCCAGGCCGAGCAGGCCCGGGACCGAAGCGTTCATCGCGGCGGCGTCCGGCTCCCGCACGGTGAGCGCGTCGATCACCGCGACCGGCGAGCCGCCGCGGTCGGCCAGGTGCAGCTGGAACGTGTCCGTCCCGGTCGGCCGCAGGCGCACGCGCATCGAGGTCGCGCCCTCGGCGAAGACCCGGATTCCCGACCAGGAGAACGGAAGCCGGACGGTCCCGGCCTCGGTGGCCGCCCGGGCCAGCGGGTGCAGCGCCGAGTCCAGCAGCGCGGGGTGCAGCACAAAACCGTCGGCCGCGGCGGGGGCCTCCTCGGGGACCGCGACCTCGGCGAGCAGGTCGTCGCCGTCGGCCCACAACGCGGTGAGCCCCTGGAACGCGGGGCCGTAACCGTAGCCGTGGTCGGCGAGCCCGGCGTACATCCCGTCGAGGTCCACGGCGGTCGCGGTCGGCGGCGGCCACTCGGTGAGGGACTCCGCCGGGAGGTCGTCCTCGCCCAGCGCCCCGGTCAGGTGCCGGGTCCACCCGGTCTCGCCGCTCACCGGGTCCGGCTGTCCGGAGTGGACGGTGACGGCGCGCGAGCCGTGCTCGTCGGGCCCGGCCACGGTCAGCCGGATCGGGACGCCGCCGGTTTCCGGCAGCAGCAACGGAGCCGACAGGATCAGCTCGGTCACCGATGCCGCGCCCAGCCGGGCCGCGGCCCACGCCGCGAGATCGGCCATCGCCGCGCCCGGCACCAGCACCGAGCCGCCGACCGCGTGATCCGCCAGCCACGGGTACTTCTCGAGTGAAAGCTCCCCGGTGAAGACCGTGCCGCCGTCGTCCGGCAGCTCCAGCGCCGCGCCCAGCAGCGGATGGTCGACGGTGCCCAGGCCCAGCCCGGCCGCGTCGGCCGGCACCACCTGGCTGTCGATCCAGAAGCGCTCGCGCTGGAACGCGTAGGTCGGCAGCTCCGCCCCGGCCCCGCGGCCGAGGAACCCGGCCCAGCCGACCTCCGCGCCACGCAGGTGCGCCGACACGACGGCCGTGGTCGCGGTGACCGGTTCCGGCCGGTCGCGGCGCAGCAGCGCGGCGGCGTGCACCACGGCGTCGTCCGGCAGGCAGCCGGCGACCGCGCCGGTCAGCACCGCGTCCGGCCCCAGCTCCAGGAACCGGGTGACGCCCTGGTCGTGCAGCGCCCGGACGGCGTCCAGCAGCCGCACCGGACGGCGGACGTGCCGCACCCAGTGCGCCGGGCCGGCCAGTTCCGCGTCCGAGGCCGCGGCTCCGGTCAGCGTGGACACCAGCGGGATGCGGGCCGGGTGGAAGGTCAGGCCGGACACCACCGCCTCGAACTCGGCGAGCATCGGGTCCATCAACGGCGAGTGGAACGCGTGGCTCACGCGCAGCCGCTTGGTCTTGCGGCCCCGTTCGGCGAGCAACGCGGCGAGGGCGGTGACAACGTCCTCGGCTCCGGAAAGGACAGTCGAGTCCGGACCGTTCAGCGCGCCGATGCCGGCCGTGTCCTCGTGCCCGGCCAGCAGTTCCAGCACCTCGTCCTCGGTGGCCGCGACGGACACCATCGCCCCGCCTTCGGGCAGCGCCTGCATCAGCCGGCCGCGTGCGCAGACGAGCGTCGCGGCGTCCGCCAGCGAGAGCACGCCCGACACGTGGGCCGCGGCGATCTCGCCGATGGAGTGGCCCGCCAGCAGGTCCGGGCGCAACCCCGCGTGTTCGAGCATCCGGAACAGCGCCACCTCGACGGCGAACAGCGCCGGCTGCGCGAACTCGGTGCGGGACAAGGTTTCCGCGCCGTCGGGGTCGGCGATGAGCGCCCGCAGCGAACGGCCCAGCGCCGGGTCGATAGCCGCGCACACCTCCTCGAACGCGGCGGCGTACTCCGGGCTCGCCGCGGCGAGTTCCAGCCCCATGCCGGGACGCTGGCTGCCCTGCCCGGTGAACAGGAACGCGGTCCGCCCGGCCAGCGCGGTGACTCCCGCAGTGCTCCCGTCGGCGATTTCGGCGAGCCCGGCCAGCAGCTCCGGCGTGCCGGTCCCGACCACCGCGGCGCGGTGCTCGAACCGCGACCGGCCGACGGCGAGGGTGGCAGCCACCGAGAGGGGATCAGCGTCCACTGTGGTCAGATGCGCGTGCAAGCGGGCGGCCTGTGCCCGCAGCGCCTCCGGGGTCCGGCCGGACACGATCCAGGGCAGCGCCGGGGGAGCCGGGGCGACGGCCGGTTCCGCGGCCGGCACCGGCTCCTCCAGGATGACGTGGGCGTTGGTGCCGCTGATGCCGTACGAGGACACCGCCGCGCGTCGCGGCCGGTCCACCTCCGGCCAGGACTCGGCGCCGGCCAGCAGCCGGATCGAGCCCGCCGACCAGTCGACGTGCCGGCTCGGCTCACCCAGGTGCAGCGAGCGCGGCAGCACGCCGTGCCGCATCGCCAGCACCATCTTGGCCACGCCCGCGACGCCGGCGGCGGCCTGGGTGTGGCCGAGGTTCGACTTCACCGAGCCCAGCAGCAGCGGCCGGTCCGCGGAGTGGTCCCGGCCGTAGGTGGCGACCAGGGCCTGCGCCTCGATCGGGTCGCCGAGCCGGGTCCCGGTGCCGTGCGCCTCGACCGCGTCCACGTCGGCGCCGGTCAGCCGGGCACTCGCCAGCGCCTGGCGGACCACGCGCTCCTGGGCGAGGCCGTTGGGCGCGGTGAGGCCGTTCGACGCGCCGTCCTGGTTGATCGCCGAGCCGCGGACCACCGCCAGCACCCGGTGACCGTTGCGGCGGGCGTCGGAAAGCCGTTCGACGAGCAGCATGCCCGCGCCCTCGCCCCAGCCGGTGCCGTCCGCCGAGTCGGCGAACGCCTTGCAGCGGCCGTCCGGCGACATCGCGCGCTGGCGGCTGAACTCCAGCAGTGTCGCCGGGGTCGCCATCACGGTCACGCCGCCGGCCAGCGCGAGATCGCACTCGCGGTTACGGAGTGCTTGCGCCGCAAGGTGAAGCGCGACCAGCGACGAGGAGCACGCGGTGTCGACCGTGACCGCGGGCCCCTCCAGGCCCATGGTGTAGGAGACGCGGCCGGACGCCACACTGCCGGTGCTGCCGGAAACGAGATAGCCCTCGTAGTTCGGCGCCGCGCCGCGGCCCTGGAGCCGGCCGCCGTAGTCGTCGTACATCACGCCCGCGAAGACGCCGGTGCGCGAGCCGCGCAGCTTCTCCGGGTCGATCGCGGCGTGCTCGACCGCCTCCCACGCCGTCTCCAGCAGCAGGCGCTGCTGCGGGTCCGTGGTCAGCGCCTCCCGCGGGCTCATCCCGAAGAACGCCGGGTCGAACTCGCCCGCCTGGTGCAGGAATCCGCCGCGGTTGGCGATCGACGTGCCCGGCACGTCCGACTCCGGCTGGTACAGGTCCTGCGGCCAGCCGCGGTCGGACGGCAGCTCGGAGGTGGCGTCGACCTCTTCGGTGACCAGCCGCCACAGGTCTTCCGGCGACGAGACGCCGGGGTAGCGCAGGCCCATGCCGACGATGGCGATCAGGTGGTCGTCGGTGTCCGAAGTGGACTTGGCCGCCGAGGAGGCCACGTCCTCGCTCGCGCCGAGAACTTCGTCCAGGACGAACTTGGCGAGCGAGCGCACCGTGGGGTGATTGAAGGTGACGGTGGTCGGCAGCCGGGTCCCGGTGGCCGCGCCGAGCCGGTTGCGCAGGTCGACCGAGGTCAGCGAGTCGAAGCCCAGCTCGCGGAAGGCGCGGTCCTCCTCGACCGGGCCGGAGCCCGCGTAGCCGAGGACTTCGGCGGCGTGCCCGCGGACCAGCTCCAGCACCGCGGCCGCGCGCTGGCCGGCGGGCAGGCCCCGCAGCCGGGCGGCGAACTGCGCGCCGGGCGCGGCCTGGGTCCGGCGGCGCGGCTTGGCCAGCGACCGCAGCACCGCGGGCAGCTCCGGGCCGTCGGTGAGCTTGGCCCGGTCGACGCGCGCGGTGACCAGCGCCGGCGCGGGGTGCGCCAGCGCGGCGTCGAGCATGGCCAGGCCCTCTTCGGCGGAGATCGCGGCGACGCCGGTGCGGGCCAGCCGGACACGGTCGGCGTGGTCGAGCGTGCCACCCATGCCGCCGGTGCCGCTGTCGGTGTCCCACAGGCCCCACGCCAACGCGGTCGCGGGGAGCCCGGCGGCGTGCCGGTGGTGGGCGAGGGCGTCCAGGAAGGCGTTCGCCGCGGCGTAACCGGCCTGGCCGGCGGTGCCGACCGTGCCGGCGATCGAGGAGAACAACACGAACGCGCTGAGGTGGAGGCCCGCGGTGGCCTCGTGCAGATGCCAGGCGCCGACGGCCTTGGGGCGGAAGACGGCCTCGTTGCGTTCCCGGGTGAGCGCGGGGAACGCCCCGTCGTCGAGGATCCCGGCAGTGTGCACGACCGCGGTCAGCGGCCGGTCGGCCGGGATGCTCGCGAGCAGTTCGTCCAGCGCGGTCCGGTCGGCGGCGTCGCAGGCCGCCACCCGGACGTCGGCGCCCAGCTCGGCGAGTTCGGCGATGACCTCCTCACCGCGGCCGGACCGGTTGGTGAGCACCAGGTTCCGGGCCCCGTGGCGGGTGACCAGGTGCCGGGCGACGAGCCGGCCGAGCGAGCCGGTGCCGCCGGTGACCAGCACCGTGCCGCCGGTCCAGTCCGGAGTGGACGGATCCGGTGCCGGGGCGGCGGTGGCCAGCCTCGGCACGGTGACCACGTCGCCGCGCACGGCCGCTTGTGGCTCGCCGGAGGCGATGGCGCGCTGGAAGGCGTCGGCCGAAGCGTCTTCGGCGCGGGCGATCAGCGTGATCCGGTCCGGGTTCTCGGTCTGCGCGGACCGGATCAAGCCCCAGACCGCGGCCGTGGCGAGGTCGGTGGTCTCCGGCGTGACCACGACCAGCCGGGACGTCGTGAACCGCTCGTCGGCCAGCCAGTCCTGCACCAGCGCCAAGGCCGCCGCGATGGCCTTCTTGGCGTGCGGGACGGCCAGCGGCGCCACGATCACGGCCGGAGCGTCACCGTCCACTGTGGTCAGTTCGGGGAACTCCGGCCAGCCGGCCGGCAGCTCGCCGAGCAGCGCGACCGAGCCGGTGAGGTCGGCGGCCGGGGCGGTGATCGGCGACCAGCGCACCTCGAGCAATGATTGAGCGGGCGTCCGCAACGCTTCCGCGGCGGTCGGACGCAGGGTCATCGCCCGGATCTGCGCCACCTCGGCGCCGCTCTGGTCGGTCACCGTCAAAGAGACCTGGTCCGGTTCGCCGGTCGGCCGGGCGCACACGCGGATCGCGGTCGCTCCGCCGGACAGGTGAACGTCGCTGAAAGCGAAGGGCACCAACGGTTTCGCCGGATCCGGCGAGCCGAGCACGACCACGTGCAGGGCGGCGTCCAGCAGCGCGGGGTGGATGGTGAACGCTCCCGGGTCGACGCCTTCGGGGAGCCGCGCCTCGGCGTAGAGGTCGTCGCCGTCGCGCCACGCCTCGACGACGCCCTGGAACGCCGGGCCGTAGTCGTAGCCGAGTTCGGCCAGCGTCGGGTAGAAGTCGGACAGCCGGGTCGCCCCGGAAGGCGGCCAGGAGAACGGCGGGGCCGCGGGCGTGGGCTCGGCGTTCAGCGAACCGCTCGCGTGGAGGGTCCATTCGGCGTCCGGCTCGGTCGCCGGCCGGGAGTGCACCTCGATCTCGCGACGGCCGTCCTGCTCACCGGAGATCGAGACCTGGAGCCGGAACGCGCCGGTTTCCGGCAGCACCAGCGGTGCCCGCAGCGTCAGCTCCTCGACCACCGGAGTGCCCAGCTGCGCTCCGGTGAAGGCGGCCAGCTCCACCCAGGCCATGCCGGGCACGAGCACGGCCCCGGCCACGGTGTGGTCGGCCAGGAACGGCGCGGACCCCCGCGACAGCAGGCCGGTGAAAACCGCGCCGCCCGCGGCGGCCAGCCGCACGTCCGCGCCCAGCAGCGGATGCGCGGCCGGGTCGAGCCCGAGCGCGGCCGATCCGGTGGACGCGACCGGGGCCAGCCAGTACGTCGTCTCCTCGAACGGGTAAGTCGGCAGCGCGACCGGCGGGGCCTCGGGGAGCACCGCCGAGAAGTCGACTTCGGCGCCGGCCGCGTGGGCCGCGCTCAGCGCCCGGATCCAGTCCGCGGTTTCGGTTTCCGGGCCACGGACCAAGGCGATCGCGGTCGTGTCGAGGGTCTCGGCCACCGCCGGAGTCACGGCCGCCGAAGGGCCGATCTCGACGAACACCGAGGCCCCGGCTTCGGCAAGGGCGCGCACACCGTCGGCGAAGCGCACGGTCGAGCGGATCTGCCGGGCCCAGTAGGCCGGGGAAGTCAGGTCGCCCGGGGCGCCGGTCACCGAGGAGATCACCGGGATCCGCGGCTCCCGCCAGTCCACTTCGGACGCGACCCGCTCGAACTCGGCGAGCACGCCGTCCATGTGCGCGGAGTGGAACGCGTGGCTGACGCGCAGCCGTTTGGTCCGTCGGCCTTGCCCGGCGAGCAGCTGCGCCACCGCTTCGGCCCGCTCCGGGTCGCCCGCGAGCACCGCCGAGGCCGGGCCGTTGAGCGCCGCGATGTCCACGCCGCCACCGAGTCCGGCGATGGCCGCGGACAGCTCCGCCTCGGTCGCTTCGACCGCGATCATCGCGCCGCCCTCGGGCGCGGCCTGCATCAGCCGGCCGCGGGCCACCGCGAGCTTCGCCGCGTCCTCCAGCGACAGCATCCTGGCCACGTGCGCGGCCGCGAGCTCGCCGATGGAGTGGCCGAGCAGCAGGTCCGGGACCAGGCCCGCGGAACCGGCCAGCCGGTACAACGCCACCTCGACGGCGAACAGCGCGGGCTGCGTGAACTCGGTGCGGTCCAGCTCGGAGCTGTCCTCGGCGAGGATGATCGGCAGCAGCGGGCGGCCCAGGTGCTCGTCGACCGCGGCGCAGACCTGGTGCAGCGCCTCGGCGAACACCGGCTCGCGCGCGGCGAGGTCCCGGCCCATGCCCGCGCGCTGGCTGCCCTGCCCGCTGAACAGGAAGGCGACCTTGCCGCCGGTCGCCGTCCCGGTGACGACGTCGGACGAGGCCTGTCCTTCGGCCAGCGCGGTCAGCCCGGCGGTGAACTCCTCGGCGGTGGTGCCGAGCACGACGGCGCGCTGGTCGAAGCGGGTCCGGCCAGTAGCCAGCGTCCGCCCGACGGCCACCGGGTCAAGCGCAGCGGCCGGGCGCAGGCGCGCGGCCTGCTCGGCGAGCGCCTCCGGGGTGCGCGCGGACAGCACCCACGGCACGACGGCGGGAACCGGTTGGGAGGGAAAGGTTTCCGACGGTGTCGGCGCCTCGAGGATCACATGCGCGTTGGTGCCGCTGATGCCGAACGACGACACCGCCGCGCGCCGGGCCCGGTCGCCGGCCGGCCAGGGCCGGGCCTCGGCCGCCAGCTCGACCGCGCCCGCCGACCAGTCGATCTTGCTGCTCGGAGTCTCGGCGTGCAGGGTCTTCGGCACCACGCCGTAACGCATGGCCTGCACCATCTTGATCACCCCGCCGACCCCGGCGGCGGCCTGGGTGTGGCCGAGGTTGGACTTCAGCGAACCCAGCAGCAGCGGCGTTTCCCGGTCCTGGCCGTACGTGGCGAGCAGGGCCTGCGCCTCGATCGGGTCGCCGAGCGTGGTGCCCGTGCCGTGCGCCTCGACCACGTCCACTTCGGACCCGGCCAGGCCCGCGGCGGCCAGCGCGTCGGTGATCACCCGGGCCTGCGAAGGCCCGTTCGGCGCGGTCAGCCCATTGCTCGCGCCGTCGGAGTTGACCGCGGATCCCTTGACCACGGCCAGGATCCGGTGGCCGTGGCGGATCGCGTCGGACCGCCGTTCAAGCAGCACCAGCCCGGCGCCCTCGGCCCAGCCGGTCCCGTCGGCGGCATCGGAGAACGACTTGCAGCGGCCGTCGGGGGAGAGCCCGCCCTGCCGGCTGAACTCACGGAAGATGTGCGAAGTGGCCAGCACGGTCACGCCGCCGGCGAGCGCGAGATCGCTCTCGCCGTCCTGCAGCGACCGCGCCGCGAGGTGCAGCGCCACCAGCGAAGACGAGCAAGCGGTGTCGACGGTGATCGCCGGGCCTTCCAGCCCGAGCGCGTAGGCGATCCGCCCGGACACCACCCCGGCGGTGTTGCCCGCCAACAGGAATCCCTCGAAACCGGCGGGCGCGGGGTCGAGCCGCGCGCCGTAGTCGTGGTACATCACGCCGGTGAACACCCCGGTCCGCGATTGCCCGAGGCTGCGCGGGTCGATCCCGGCGTGCTCGAAGGTCTCCCACGCGGTGGTGAGCATGAGCCGCTGCTGCGGATCGGTGGCCAGCGCCTCGCGCGGGCTCATGCCGAAGAATCCGGCGTCGAACGCGCCGGCGTCGGGCAGGAATCCGCCGTGGCGGGTATAGGAGGTGCCGATGTGCTCGGGATCGGGGTCGTACAGCGCGTCGAGGTCCCAGCCGCGCCCGGTGGGGAACTCGGAGATCGCGTCGGTCCCGTCGGCCACCAGCTGCCACAGGCTTTCCGGGCCGCGCACGCCGCCGGGATAACGGCAGCCCATGCCGACGATGACGATCTCGTCGTCGTCCCGCCGTGAGACGCGCGCGGTGGCCGAGGGCGGGCCGCCGGCCAGCCACGCCGCGACGGCGGCCGGCGTGGGGTGGTCGAAAACGAGCGTGGCCGGGACCCGGCGGCCGGTCACGGCGGCCAGCTGCTCGCCGAACTCGACGCCGGCCAGCGAGTCGAAGCCCAGCTCGCGGAAGGTCGACGCCGGGTCGGCGGCGGGCTTGCCCAGCACCGTGGCCACCGCAGACAGCACCACGGTGAGGGGATCCCGTTCGGCCGGCCGGGTGACGGTTCCGGTGGGCAGGTCCACCGCCGGGGCCGGGGTCAGCACGGCCGTCCAGTCGACGGCGGCACCGTGGGCGTGGGCGGTCGCGACGGAGGTGAGCAGCCGCGTGGTGCCCTGATCGCGGCGAAGGGTGGGGATCACCGCGGCGTCCTCGCGCCCGCCGAGCAGCTGCTGCGCGCCGACGGTCAGCACCGGGTGCGGGCTGACCTCGAGGAACAGCCGAAACCCGGCGTCGAGGGCGGCGGTGAACGCGGCGTCGAACCGGATCGGGGAGCGTTCGTTGCGGAACCAGTACCCGGCGTCGAGCCGGTCGCCGGCCACCGAAGTTCCGGTGACCGTGGAGAAAAACGGCACTTCGGCGGCGTGCGGCGCGATGTCCGCGAGATCGGCCAGCAGGCGCTCACGGATCGGTTCCACGTGCGCGCTGTGCGAGGCGTAGTCGATGTTCACGGCCCGGGCGCGCACGTCTTGGGCGGCGTAACTCTCCCGCAGTTCGGTGAGCAGCGCCGACGGACCGGCGACGACGGTGGCGGAAGGGCCGTTGTACGCGGCGATGGTGAGTCCGGGATGCTCGGCCAGGTCCCGTTCCACGGTCTCCGGCGGCAACGGCACGGACAGCATTCCGGTGTCGCCCGCGACCGTGGCCAGCGCCTGTGCCCGCAGGGTCACCACGCGGGCGGCGTCGGCGAGCGACAGGGCACCGGCGAGGTGCGCGGCGGCGATTTCACCCTGCGAGGCACCGATCACCGCGCCGGGGCGCAGTCCGGCCGACTCCCAGAACCGGGCGAGCGAGACCATCACCGCGAACAGGACCGGCTGCACCACAGCGACCCCGTCCAGCTCGGGCACGCCGTCGGCTCCGCGCAGCACGTCGATCACCGACCACCCGGTGTGCTCGGCGAGCGCGGCGTCGCAGGACTCCATCGCCGCGGCGAAGGCCGGCGTCGAATCCAGCAGTTCCACGCCCATGCCGGCCCACTGCGATCCCTGTCCCGGGAACACCAGCACGGGCTGGGCCGCGGGGAGCGCGTTCGCGCGCACGACCGAGGGGGAGGCCTCACCGGCGACCAGCGCGTCGAGACCGGCCACCAGCTCGGCCCGGTCGCGGCCCACCACGACGGCCCGGTGCGCGAGATGCGTCCGCGCGCCGAGCGACGCCGCGATGGACTCCGCGGCGAGGCCTGGCTGCGCGAGCACGTGCGCGCGCAAGGCTTCGGCCAGCCCGGTCAGCGCCTCCGCGGAATCGGCCGACATCGGCCAGGCGACCGGCTCGCCCGCACCTGTAACCCGGTCGGTGTCGTTTGCCACCATCGCCGTGCTTCACCACCTGTAGTCCACGCCGAGGGCGCGCCCGTTCGAGGGCACGCCGAAGGCCGTCCGGAAAAGGGAAAACCACTGAGCCACAAAACCGCTGTGTCAGAAGACCGCTGTGCCATCGTGTTCGCGCCGGGTAAAGGTCCGCTTCACACCGGCTAAAGTCAGCGCGCCCCGGCCGCCGCGGTGAGCGGGGCGGTCACCGCGGCCAGCACGCGGGCGCGAGCCACCGGGCCGGCGAGGAAGAAATGCCCGCCGGGCACCACTTCCGCGGTGAATCCCGCGGAAGTGTGCGCGCCCCAGGCCTCGATCGAAGTGCTGTCCAACAACGGGTCTTCGGCGCCGGCAAAGGCGTGCAGCGGCACCGGCATCGGGACGCCCGGCCCGGCCTGGAAACTGGTGCACAGCGCCAGATCCGCGCGGATCAGCGCGAGCGCGGGCCCGGCCCACCGCGGGTAGCGCCGGACCACGTCCGACATCCCGCCCAGGCCGATCAGCAGGTCGAGCAGATCGTCGTCGGACATCGACGGCACGGCCTCCAGCGGCGGCGGCGCCGCGGGATCGCCGAACGCGCCGGTCACCAGCGCCTCCGGCAGCCGCGCGCCGCGGGAGAGCCGGTGGCGGGTCAGCGCGAACGCGACGAGCGCGCCCATGCTGTGCCCGTAGAACACGTGCGGCGCTTCGAGCCAGGGCGACAGCTCCGCGTCGAGGTCGGCGACCAGCGCCGCCATGTCGTCGGGGTATTCGTCGTGCAGCCGCCGTTCGCGGCCGGGCAGCTGCACCGGGTGCACCGAGACCGCCCGGCCCGCCTCGCGCTGCCAGCCCGTGAACACCGACGCGGTGCCGCCGGCGTGGTGGAAGCAGAACACCCGGGGCGCGGTGCCCGGCGCGGGCGGCGGGTCGACGGCGAGCGGCGATGTCACGGCGCCAGGGGAATCGGCTGCGGTCATCGGGCCGTCGCCACGCCGTAGAGGTCCCGCAGCGAGCCGGCCACCAGCGCGTCCGGCAGCGACACCTCGTGCCCGGTGTACTGCTCCAGCCGGGTCAGCACGCTCAGCAGGTGCAGCGAGTTCCACTCCGGCAGCTGGTCGAGGTGGACGTCGAGGTCGTCGGCCGTCCACGCCATGCCCAGCTCGGTGTTGAGCAGGCCGATGAAGTCGTCGATCGTGGTCACTGCTTCGGCTCCTCGAAGTCGGCGGTCAGCTCGATGTGCTCCGGCACGGCGGCGATGTCGGCCAGGTCGTGCCGGAAGGCGGCACTGGTCTCGTCCTCGGCGACGACGGTGAACCCGTTCCTGGGATAGAACTTCGCCACCTTTTCGTTCTTGGCCGTCCGCCGGTAGGACGCGCGGACCTCCCGCGCGCCGGTCGCTTTCGCGTGCGCCAGCACGGTGCTCAGCGCGGCCTGCTCGATCCCGCGGGAGAACACCCGGCAGCTGAGCAGGAAGTTGTCGATCTCCACCGCGTCTCCGGCGCGGTGCCCCAGCACGGCGCCGACCAGCCCGTTGTCGCCGAACCGGTCCGAGGCGTGCACGGCGAGCAGCAGCGCGTTCGCGTCGCCGGCCAGCTCGTGCACGCGGTCCGGCTGGAGCCGTTGGGTGGTCAGGTTGAACTGGTTGGTGCGCAAGGTGAGCTGGGAGACGCGCGCCAGCTCGGCGGCGGTGGGCGGGGCGAGCCGGATCCGCACGCCGAGTTCGGCGAGGTAGTCGCGGACCGAGTCGAACGATTCGAGGAAGTCCTTGCGCACCAGCTCTTCGCGGTAGCGCATGGGTCGGTGCCGGTCGTCGGCGGTCAGCTCGCGGGCGTCGAACCAGCCGTCGGCCAGCAGCGCGCCGAGGTGCCGGGCCGGCTCCGCGTCGACCTCGACCACCGCCACCTGGGGCAGTTTTTCGCGCACCAGACCGCATTCGTACGCGCTGTCGTCGACGAAGACCACGCTGTCGACGCCGAGACCGAGATCGGTGGCGAGCCCGGTGAGACGGAGGTGCTTGGGCTGCCAGTCGGCCGAGACCCGCACGAAATCCTCCTCGCGCAACACCATTCCGGGGTGTTCGCGCAGTGCCTCGCCGACCGGGCCGGGGTCGTTCTTGCTGACCGCGGCCAGCAGCACCCCCTGTCCGCCGAGCTGCTTGGCGACCCGCTGGAACGCGGCGAACGCCTCGCCCCGGTGCCCGTCACCGATCTCGATGCCCTCGATGCCGTCGTCACCGAGGATCCCGCCCCAGAGCGTGTTGTCCAGGTCCAGCGCGAGCACCTTCTTGGTGCGGCCGGTGAGCACCCGCGCCAGGTGCGCCACCCGGTGGGCGTACCGGGCCAGCAGCTCCGCCGAAAGGTGCGCCTTGGCGTACACGCTCATCCGCGCGTCCGACAGCGGCACGCCCTCGGCCAGCACGGGGTCCAGGTCGAGCACCACGACGGCCGGGTGGTCGTCGGCCAGCCGCAGCAGCGCCGCGTTAGCCTCCCGCCACACCGCGCCCAGCCGGGCCCGCGAGCGCAGGTCGATCAGCTGGTCGGCGAACTGCGCGGGCAGCGGGATGGTGTTGTACACCAGCACTCCGCGACCGGCCGCGGAGAAGGTGCGGGCGAGCCCGTCGAGGAGGGCCAGCTTGGCCTTGAGCACCGCCTCGACGTCTTCGACCCGCCACGGCGTCGGCACTTCGTCGAACACCAGCCACGGGTCGAGCACGCACAACGCGAGGTCGGGCTCGGCCTGGTACAGCTCGCTCTCGGGGTCGGACAGGGCGAACAGGTAGCTGTCGAAGTCGGTCATGGTGGCCTTGAGCAGCAGGCCGTGCCGGGCGAGTTCCCCGGTGAGCGGGGCACGGACGGCGTCCAGCGTCGAATGCCCGGTCACCGCGACGCGCACCACCGGTGTGTCCGGGTGCGCGGCCAGGACGCGCTCGGGCGCGACCCGCTGCAGCAGCGTGCCGGCCTGGCGGACTTCGGCCGGGCCGGCGGTGCCGAGCCGGGGGGCCAGCTCCGGGTGGCGGTCGGGCAGGTCGCCGTCGGCCAGCCGCTGGCGCAGCCAGTCGACCGCCGACGCGGGCGCGCTCGTCGAATCCATGCTGCCGATGCTGACGAGTCCCGCTGAACTCACGCTTAGGAGCCGCTTAAAACGGGGCGGGGGAGGGGCTTCCCGGCGGGCGCCGGCTGTGCTGAAAACGATTTCAGCGTGGCCGGCGTGGCCTGCGTCACGCCGCGCCCGCCGGCCGCCGTGCGTTCGCCGCGAGAGGAATCCCTTGCCTGGCAACAGGTTCGCGGCCGGCCGATTGACGGTACCGACTTGCCCCAACGGAAGTTTGTTGGCAATTGAGCACCCGTGGTCCTAGACTCACCGGAAGTAGCGATTCGCCGGCGCTGGGGTGGTGGCCGGCACGTGACCATTGGGGGGTCCGTGGATCGGGGGCGTCATCCGCGGCTGGTGGACACATTCGAGCGGAGCCGGGTTTTCGCGGCACTTTACCGGCTCGGCGGTGGCTTCGTCGAGATCGCGGCCGAGCCCGGAATGGGGAAATCGCGGATCATCGTCGATGTGGACCGGGCGGCGCGCGAGATGGGGCTGCCGGTCCGGTGCCTGCGCTTCAACCCGGCGAAACAGGCTTTTCGTGTCGCCCGCGTGCTTTCCCGCGCCGATTCGGCCAATCAGCTGTGGGCGGCGGCGACCGGCTGCGCCGCGGTGCCCGAGGAGGCCCCGGCCGGCGGCCCGTCGTCCGGCGGCAAGCGGGTGCTGCTGATCGACGACGCGCACTACGCGGACCAGCACACCCTGGATTTGCTCGAGGGACTGGCCGACGAGCAGGACGACCCGCGTGACGGCGACGTGCTCGTGGTGCTCACCCACCGGCCCCGGCAGAGCCCGCGCCAGCTGCGCACCCTGCTCGCCCTCGGGGTGGAAAACGAGAAGGTGGAACGGATCGAGCTGCCGCCGTTCACCCTGGCGCAGGCCGCCGACCTGGTCGGGCTGAGCAGCGACGACGACTGGCTGGACACGCTGCACCGCGAGAGCGCCGGGGTGCCGCTGTACCTGCTCGCGCTGGCGTACACCTATCTGGCCCGGTCCACCACCGAGCCCGATCCGTTCGGCGCGCAGATCCCGCGCCAGGTGGCCGCGCTGATCTCCGGCGAGCTGGCCACGCTCGGCCCCGCCGAAGCCACCCTGCTGCGCGCGGGCGCGGTGCTGGGCGACCGGTTCGAACTCGACGCCGCCACCGACGTGGCCGGGCTGGCGCACGACGAGGCGCTGGCGTCGGTCACCGAGCTGGTCCGCCGCGATGTGCTGCGCGAGACCGAGCGCCAGACGGTTTTCGCCTTCCGGCACCGGTTGCTGCGCCAGGTCGTGTACGTGGATCTGGACGTGGACGCGCGGGCCCAGGTGCACCGCGCCGCGCTCGAAGTGCTGGAGGAGCAGGACGCCGGGGTGGTGCAGCGCGCGGTCCACCTGGAGCGGCTGGCGCACCGCCGTCGTCCGGAAGACGTGCAGGTGCTGGTCGCCGCCGCGCGTGAGCTGATGGCGGGCGAACCCGACACGGCCGCGCGGTTCCTGGAGGCCGCGCTGCGCGGGCGGAACCAGCCGGCCCGGCGCGGCGAGCTGATCCTGTTGCTGGCCAAGGCACTTGCCGGCACGCGGCCGGCCGAAGCGCGGGACGTGCTGGTGCCGTTGCTCGGCGAGCGCGCCGGGACCACGGTCGCCACCCGGGCCCAGGCGGTCGCGCTGTGCGCCACGCTCGACGCGCTGTCCGGCCGGGCCACCGAGGCCGACGGGATGATCGCGTCCGAACTCGCCGAGCTGCCCGAGGACCCGCCGGCCGCGGTCGCCGAGCTGCTGCTCGCGCGCGGGCTGATCGCGTTGACCTTCGGGCACTCCGTCGCGGCCGCCGACGTGGACACCGCGTTCCGGCTGGCGCGGCGGCACGGCAGCGGCGCGTCGCTGGCGGTGGCATTGGTGTTGCGGGCCTACCGCGGCGCGGTCGAATGCACCGGTGCCGACGCCGAGGGCGTCGCCGACCACACGCTGTACGACCCGCCCGCGGCGGCGCTCGACCGGACCGCCGACGCCGACCCCGGCGCGCTGGTCCTGCTCGGCTGGTCCGAGCTGCTGGTCAGCCGGCCGGGCCCGGCCGAGCGGCACCTGCGCCGGGCGGCCGCGGTGGTCGACAGCCGCGGCCCGCGACCGTTGGCGCCCTTGGTGAACATCTGCCTCAGCGTGCTGTTGCAGCGCCGCGGCATGTACGCCGAAGGCAGCGAGGCCGCGGCGACCGCGCACCGGATCGCGGTGGAGCTGGACGCCGCGCCGCTCGCCGAGATCGCCAAGGCGCTGGAGCTGCAGTGCGGCGCGCACCAGGAGGGCGGCACGGCCGTCGGCGCGATCTCCACACTGCCGATGGGCCGCGGCTGGCTGGGCGTCAACGCGGCGACTTTCCTGGCCTCGGCCGGGGAGCTGGACAGCGACCTGCGGCGCTCGGTCGCGCTGATCATCCACAACGGCGGCGGCCGGGACCTGCCGGACCTGCCCGCGATCCTGCGGCCGCGCTGTTACGAGGTGCTGACCCTGGAAGCGCTGGTGCACAACGAGCCGCACTCGGTCGCCGAGGACTGGGCCGACCGCGCCCACCAGGCCGCCGCGGCGCTCGACCTGGCCTGCCAGCGGGCGTACGCGCTGCTCGCCCGCGCTCACCTGACCCGGGCACAGGGCGACCCCGAGGCCGCCGCGGAGCTGTACCGCCGGGCCGGCGGGCTGTTCGGGTCCGCGGCGATGATCGGCGCGCAGGCCCGCGCGTTCAGCCACGCCGCCGAGTGCGCCCGCGAGGCGGGACAGGTGGACTACGCGCGTTCGCTGCTGGTGCTGGCCAAGGCGATGGCCCGGCAATGCGGCGCCGGCAAGGTGTACCTGCGGCTGGACGCGCAGCTGCGGGACCTCGACGCGCCGTCGGCCGATGAGGAAACCGCGGGGGAGACCACGCTGGGCGCCCTGACCGACCGGGAGCGGGAGATCGCCGGGATCGCCGGGCAGGGCAAGCGCACCAAGGAGATCGCCGCGCAGCTTTCGCTGAGCCCGCGCACGGTCGACGTCCACCTCGGGCGCATCTATCGCAAGCTGAACATCGAGTCCCGGGCCGAGCTGGCCAGGATCGTGGCCGAAGCGTCCTGACCACGGGCGGGCCTTTCCGCAGTGTCGCGGACTTCCCTCGCACACCGGCTGCGGCCGGTCTTTTTGCTGCCCGTTTACACCCGGTTCATTCGCCGTCCGGGGACACTACCAGGAAAAGCGCGTCTATAGTCGAAGTTTCGCGGATCCAGTGGTGTTGTTTACATTTCGGGAATGTGGTTGCATCATGTTCGGTACCGCCGCGTACCCGGTTACGTACCCCTTGATTACGTAATTTTGCAGATGTGGCCGCCGAAGCGCCTCTGAAAGACTCTTCCCTGTTCGGGTCCGCCGGGGGACACCTCGCGGACTTTCTGGGGTATGGGGTAGGAGGTCAGAAATCTGATGCGATTCGAGCTCCTGGGTCCTCTTCGGGTGGTCGAGGTGAACAACGGCGTTCCCACCGCATTGACCGTGTTGCCGAGGAAGGTCGCGAATCTGCTCGCGGTGCTGCTCGTGCGCGCCAACCAGGTGGTCTCCGCGGACCAGCTGATCACGGAGCTGTGGGGGGAACACCCGCCACGGCGCGCGATGGCCACGCTGCACGTCTACGTCTCCCAGCTGCGCCGCTACCTGGCGGTCGGCGGGGTCAATCCGATCACCACCCAGGGGCGCAGCTACTGCCTCACCGTCGATCCCGGCGGCTGCGACATCGACGAGTTCCGCACGCTGACCCGGGCCGGGCGCACGCACCTGCAGGCGGGCCGGTACGCCGAAGCCTCCGCCGCGTTGAGCCAGGCCCGCGCACTGTGGCGCGGCCCGGCGCTCGCCGAGGCGGGCAGCGGCCCGATCCTCACCGGGTTCACCGTCTGGCTGGAGGAGCTGCGCCAGGAAGGCCAGGAGATGCTGATCGAGGCCGGGCTGGCGATGGGCTGCGAGCGGGAGCTGGTCAGCTCGCTGTACGCGATGATCGCGGAGAACCCGCTGCACGAGGTCTACTACCGGCAGCTCATGACGGCGCTGTACCGCTGTGACCGGCGGGCCGAGGCGCTGACCGTCTACCGCAAGGCCCGCGCCCGGATCACCGACGACCTCGGGCTCGAGCCCGGCCGGCCGCTCCAGCTGCTGCACCAGGAGATCCTGGCCGCCGACATCGACCTGCGCGCCCGGCCCATCGCGGTCTGAAGCGCCGCACCACTTTTCCGTCTCCGCCGCCCGGCCGGCTGCTGCCGCCGGGCGGTGCCCGCACGTCCTCTGGAGGGAATCCCATGGCCGCCACCGAAAGCCCGCCGCTGGCCCACATCGTCTCCACCGGGTCGGCGCTGCCCGGCGAACCCATCGACAACGCGACGCTGGGCGAACGGCTCGGCATGGACCGGCTGTGGGAGCAGTGGGTCGCCACGTTCGTCGGCACGCTCGGCCGGCACCTGTCGTTCGACCTCGACACCGGCAAGCCGCTGGGCACCCTGGCCGACCTCGGCGAGCAGGCCGGGCGGGCCGCGCTCGAGTCCGGCGGCATCGCCCCGGGCGAGATCGACGCGGTGGTGTTCGGCACCGCCACGCCGGACATGCTGATGCCCGCCACGGTGAACATCATCGCGGACCGGCTGGGCATCGACGGCGTGCCGACCTACCAGCTGCAGTCCGGCTGCACCGGCGCGGTCCAGGCTCTTTCGCTCGGCGCCAAGCTGGCCGCCGACCCGGGCACCCGGCGGGTGCTCGTGCTGGCCGGCGACAGCTGCACCAAGCATTTCGACCTGGGCATGGACTTCCGCGCGCTGCCGCCGACCCAGCTGATCAACTGCGTGCTGTTCGGCGACGGCGCGGGCGCGGTGGTGCTGTCCGCGGAGCCCGAGCCGGACTCGATCGCCATCCGCCGCATCCTCACCCGGCTGGTCGGCGGCGGCCGCCCGCCGGGCCACGAGCTGGACTGGTTCGGCCCGGCCGACCGGGAGGACTCGCGCCCGGCCGTGGCCGAGGACTTCAAGGCGGTGGAGGAGTCGGTGCCCGCGCTGGCCGGGGAGATCGTCACCGAGCTGCTCGAAGACGTGGACTGGGCGGCCGGCGAGGTCGACTTCCTGCTGCCGCCGCAGCTGTCCGGCCGGATGACCGAGCGCATCGTCGCCGGCCTCGGCCTGCCCGGCGCGGAGGAGGTGTCCTGCGTCGACGAGGTCGGCAACTGCGGGAACGCGTTGCCGCTGCTGCAACTGGACCGGCTGCGGGACCGGATCGCCCCCGGTGACCGCGCGCTGGCCGTGGCGGTCGAATCCAGCAAGTGGCTCAAGGGCGGCCTGGCTTTGGAGGCAGTGTGAACAACCCCGAGATCACCCCGGTCGCGGCGCAGCGCCGGCACACGCTGTTCTTCCTGCGCGAGTTCCGGTCCATCTCCCCGGTCTTCCTGGACACCGAGGTCGACGCGCGGGCGCTGCTGGCCCACCGCGCTTCGGCGGCGCAGGACGGGCGGCGGTATTCGATCGTCAGCTACCTGCTGCAGGTCGGCGGCCGGGTGCTGGCCGCGCACCCGGAGGCCAACGCGGCGATGACCGGCGGCCTCTGGCCCAAGGTGGCCCGATTTCCTTCCGTGGCCGGGAAACTGGCGCTCGACCGCCGGATCGGCGGCAAGCGCGTGGTGCTGGCCGCGGTGCTGCCCGGGCTCGAGCACGCCGGGCTGGACGCCATCCAGAATCAGGTGGAGCACTACCGCGACGGTGACCCGGACACCATGCCGGAATTCGCCGGGGCGCGGAAGCTGCACAGCCTGCCGGCGCTGATCGGGCGCGTGGCGTACCGGAAGGTGGTCCGGCCGCTGGCCGGGCGGGCCCGGGTGCTCGGCACGTTCTCGGTGACCTCGCTGGGCCACCGCCCGGTCGACGGGTTCCACTCGGTCGGCGGCACCACCATCACCCTCGGCGTGGGCCGCATCGCCGAGCGCGCGGTCGTGGTCGACGGCGAGGTCGCCGTGGTGCCGACGTTCCGGCTCAGCCTGGCGTTCGACCACCGGGTGATCGACGGGGCCGAGGCCGCCGACGTGCTGGCCGACCTCGTCGAGGGCCTCACTCACTACGGCAAGGACGAGCCCGTGGCCGCGAAGGCGCGCGCGATCGAGGAGACCGCAGTCCGATGACCAACGACATCGCCGAGCTGCGCCAGTTCATCGGCGTGCACGCGGCGAACCAGAACATCGAGCCGGCCGTGCTGGAGCGGGTGCTCGCCGGGATCGGCAACGACCTCGAAGGCGACCCGGCTTCCTGGGCCGTGCAGTGGACCCGTGAAGCGCAGGAAGCGAGTGCCCGCGGGGAACTCACCGCTGCCGGGGCGATGGCCGCGCTGGCCCGGTTCCCGTTTGCCGACGGCCCGGCGCGGGCTGCCGCCGCCCGGGTGGGCATCGACGCGTTCACGCAGTGGGCCGCGTCGGGCCCGTTGCAGGACCTGCGGCTCGAGTCCGATCAGGGCACGGTCCGGCTGTGGACCGCCGGTCTGTCCACTTCGGACCCACGGCCGCTGGTGGTGCTGCTGGGCGGGATCGTCGCGACCAAGGAGCAGTACGCGCCGGTGCTGCTGCAGCTTGATCAGCTGGGGCTGGCGGGCGTGGTCGCGGAGCTGCCCGGCGTCGGCGAGAACACCTGGCGGTACGACCAGGACAGCTGGCAGCTGTTCCCGGCCGTGCTGGACGCTCTTGCCGACCGGGCGCAGGTGGACCGGACGCACGTGGTGGCGCTGAGCTTCAGCGGCCACCTCGCGTTGCGGGCCGCCGCGCACGACGACCGCATCCGCGGCGTGGTCACCGCGGGCGCGCCGATCCGCGAGTTCTTCCAGGCCCTGCGGGAAGGCGGTGGCGCGGCGATTCCGCGGATCACGCGGGACACCCTCGCCCATCTCCTGGGCTGCGCGCCCGGCGAGCTGGCCGGGCGCACCGACGGCTGGGAGTTGTCCGACGAGGAGCTGTCCGCGCCGGCGATCCCGGTGCGCTACATCGTCAGCTCCCGGGACGAGATCGTGCCGCCCGCGGAGGCGGAAGTGCTTCGCGCGCAAGTGAAAGACCTCGAACTGCTGACCCACGACGACGTGCACGGCTCGCCGGCGCACGTCGCCGCGTCGCGCACCTGGTGTGTGCTTTCGGTGCTGCGCCTGCTCGGCGGGTACGAGCCCGTGGTGGCGCGGCTGGAGCAGACGCTGGCCGGGCTTTAGCGCGATCGAAGTCAGTCCTTGGCGCGGCCGGGGAAGGTAGGAAGGCCGCACATTCGCGCCGTCGCCATCGCTCGGCGGAGAGAGGACCCAGCCGGATGACCAGTTCAGCTCCTGGCAGTTCAGGGCCGAGCAGCACCGAAGACAAGCTCCGCGAGTACCTGCGCAAGGTCACCGCCGACCTGCAGACCACCCGGCGCCGGCTGCGCGAGGCCGAGTCCGCGGCCCGCGAGCCGATCGCCGTGGTCGGCGCGGCCTGCCGGTACCCGGGCGGGGTGACCGGCCCGGCGGCGTTGTGGGACCTGGTCGACGGCGGTGTGGACGCGGTCTCCGGCTTCCCGGCGGACCGCGGCTGGCACGCGCTCTACGACCCGGACCCGGACCGGGCCGGGCACTCGGTCACCCGCTCCGGCGGGTTCCTCTACGACGCGGCCGGGTTCGACGCCGGGTTCTTCGGCATCGCGCCGCGTGAGGCGCTGGCGATGGACCCGCAGCAGCGGCTGCTGCTCGAGGTCACCTGGGAGAGCCTGGAATCCGCCCGGATCGACCCGGTCTCCCTGCGGGGCAGCGACACCGGGGTGTTCGCCGGGGTGATGTACCACGACTACGCCTCCCGGTTCGCCACCGTCCCGGACGGCTTCGAGGGACATCTGGCCAACGGCAGCCTGGGCAGCATCGCTTCGGGCCGGGTGTCCTACACCTTCGGCTTCCAGGGGCCGACGCTGACTTTGGACACCGCGTGCTCGTCTTCGCTGGTGGCGATCCACCTGGCGGCGCGGGCGCTGCGGGCGGGGGAGTGCTCGCTCGCACTCGCCGGTGGGGCCACGGTGATGTCGTCGCCGCAGACCTTCATCGAGTTCAGCCGCCAGCGCGGGCTGTCACCGGACGGCCGCTGCAAGGCGTACGCCGAGAGCGCGGACGGCACCGGCTGGGGCGAGGGCGTCGGCGTTCTGGCGCTGCGCAAGCTTTCCGACGCCGTGCGCGACGGGAACCCGGTGCTGGCCGTCATTTCCGGCACCGCGGTGAACTCGGACGGGGCGAGCAGCCGGCTCACCGCGCCCAACGGCGTCGCGCAGCAGCGGGTGATCCGGGCCGCGCTGCTGGACGCGGGCATCGGCCCGGACGCGGTCGACGCCGTCGAGGGGCACGGCACCGGCACGCCGCTGGGCGACCCGATCGAAATCTCCGCGCTGCAAGCGGTTTACGGCCGTGAGCGGGCCGGCGACGACCCGTTGTTCGTGGGCTCGCTCAAGGCCAACATCGGGCACACGCAGGCGGCGGCCGGCGTCGGCGGGGTGATCAAGATGGTCGAGGCGATCCGCCACGGCCGGCTGCCGCGCAGCCTGCACGCCGACGAGCTGTCCACCAAGGTCGACTGGGCCGGCGGCGGCGTGGAAATCCTTACCGCGGAACGGGAGTGGCCGGAGCGGTCCGGCACGCGCCGGGCCGCCGTCTCCGCCTTCGGGATCAGCGGGACCAACGCGCACGTGATCGTGGAGGCGCCGCCGGTCGCCGAGACCCCGGCGGTCGAAGAGCCGGCGCCGTCGGGGCCGGTGCCGCTGGTGCTGTCTGCCCGCAGTGGCAACGCGTTGCGGGCCCAGGCCGCCCGCTTGGCGGAGGTCGACGCGCGTCCGGTGGACCTGGCCCATTCCGTGCTGGCCACGCGCAGCGCCCACCCGCTGCGGACGGTGGTCGTCGGTTCGACGCAGGCGGAGCTGGCGGCCGGGCTGACCGCCGTCGCCGAGGGGAACTTCGCCGCGGAGCCGGTCGAGATCGACCCGGCCGCCCCGGCGCCGGCCACGGCGTTCGTCTTCCCCGGGCAAGGTTCGCAGTGGCTCGGCATGGCCGACGAACTGCTCGCGACGGCCCCGGTTTTCGCCGAGCGGATGGCCGAATGCGCGCAGGCGCTGGCGCCGCACACCGGCTGGGACCTGCTCGACGCGCTCGCGGCCGAGCCCGGCGCGCCCTCGCTCGACCGGGTCGACGTCCTGCAGCCCGCGCTGTTCGCGGTGATGGTTTCGCTGGCAGCGTTGTGGCGGGCCCACGGGGTGGAGCCCAGCGCGGTCATCGGGCACTCGCAGGGCGAGATCGCCGCGGCGGTGGTCGCCGGCGCGCTGTCGCTGGCCGACGGCGCCAAGGTCGTGGCCTTGCGCAGCGCCGCCATCACGGAGATCAGCGGCCTCGGCGGCATGGTCTCGATCGCGGCGGCCCGCGCGGACGTCGAGGCTCGGATCTCCGGGTGGGACGGCCGGATCGGCATCGCCGCGGTCAACGGCCCCGGCTCGATCGTCGTCTCCGGTGACGCCGACGCCCTCGACGAACTCCTTGCCACTGCTGAGGAGTCGCAGTGGTTCGACGCGCGCCGGGTGCCGGTGGACTACGCGTCGCACTCGGCCCACGTGACCCGGATCGAACAGCGGCTGCCGGTCGACCTGGCCGGGATCAGCCCGCGCGCGGCCGAGGTGCCGGTCTATTCGACGGTCACCGGCGACGTCCTGGACACCACCGAGATGACCCCGGCGTACTGGTACCGCAACCTCCGCCAGACTGTCCTTTTCGAACAGTCGGCCACCGCGGCCTTGCGCGACGGGCACACGTTGTTCATCGAGTGCAGCCCGCACCCGGTGCTGGCGGCCGGGCTCGGCGACACCATCGAGCAGGCCGGCGCCCCGGCCGCGTTCGTCGGCACCCTGCGCCGCGAGGAGGGCGGCTGGTCTCGCCTGCTGACCTCGTTCGGCGCCGCGTACACGCGGGGCGCGCCGGTGGACTGGGCCCCGCTCACCGCGCACCCGGCCGCGACCGCGATCTCCTTGCCCACCTACGCGTTCGACCATTCCGACTACTGGCTGCTCGATTCCGCCCGCTCCGCAGGGGAGCCGTCGGGACTGGGGCTCGACCGCGCCGCCCACCCGCTGCTCGGCGCGGTCACCACGGTGGCCGGCGGCGACCAGACCGTGTTCACCGGCCGGATCTCCACCGAGGAGCAGCCGTGGCTGGCCGGGCACCAGGTCGGTTCGAGCGTGCTGCTGCCCGCGACGGCGTTCGTCGAACTCGCGTGGCACGCCGCCGCGGCGGCCGGGTTCCCCCGGCTGTCCGACGTGACCTTCCACAAGCCGTTGGTGCTGAACGAAGTCCCGGTCCGGATTCAGGTGATTGTGGACAGTGCCACCCGCCTGCTGGAGATCCATTCCAGCACGCCGGACGGCGACGGCTGGAGCTCGTGGACCCGGCACGTCACCGCGATGCCCGCCGAATCCGGGCCGCCGCCCGCGTACTCCGGCGCTTGGCCGCCCGCGGGTGAGGAGATCGAGCTGGACGCCCGCTACGACCAGCTGGCCGAGGCGGGATACCACTACACCGGGGCGTTCCGTGGCCTGCGCAAGGCCTGGCGGTCCGGCGACACCCACTACGCCGAGGTCGAGCTGGCCGAGGACGGCTTCACCCTGCACCCGGCGTTGCTGGACGCCGCGCTGCACCCGCTGGCCATCGCCACCGCGGAGACCGCCGGGACCACCGTCGCGCTGCCGTTCGCGGTCGGCGCAGTGGAGATCTTTGCCGCGGGCGCGACGACGGTCCGGGTGGTGATCGAGCCGGTCGACGGCGGGCACACCGTGCGGCTGTTCGACCCGCAGGGCGCTCCGGTGGCTGAGCTGGAAACGCTCGCGACCCGGCCGATGTCGTTGCGGGAGCTGACCAACGGCGCCGACGACACTGCGGATGCCCTGCACCTGCTGCGGTGGCACCCGGTCGACACCACCGGACTGACCGGCGAGCCGCTGGATCTGCCCGCGGAAGGCGTCCAGGCCATCGGGAAGACCGGGAACGCGATCGTCCGCTTCGAGGCGGACGGCTCGTCCGCGCCGTCCGCGACGGAAGCCGCGCATCGCGCGCTGAACCTGGTGCGGGAGTGGCTGACCGGCGACGACGCGAACCTCACGATCGTCACCTCGGCCGCGGTGTCCGCGCGGCCCGGCGAGACTCCCGCCCTCGCGGCGGCGGCCGCGGACGGCTTCCTGCGCTCGGCGCAGGCCGAGCACCCGGACCGGTTCCGGCTGATCGACGTGGACGGCGACCCGCGTTCGCTCGACGTGCTGCCGGCCGCGCTCGCGGTCGCCGACGCGCCGCGGCTGGCGATCCGGGAGGGCATCGTGCTGCGGCCCGCGCTGACGCCGGTCGCCACCGACGCCGACGTGCTCACCCCGCCGGACGGCCCGTGGCTGCTGGGCCTGACCGGGCACGGCTCGCTCGACCAGCTCACCCTGGCGCCCGCGCCGCACGTGGACGAGGAACTGGCGGCGGGCCAGGTGAAGGTCGCCGTCCGCGCGGTCGGGCTGAACTTCCGCGACGTGATCATCAGCCTCGGCATGTACCCGGGCGACGCGTCGGTCGGCGCGGAGGCGGCCGGCGTGGTCGTCGCGACCGGGCCGGACGTGCCGGACCTGAAGATCGGCGACCGCGTGCTCGGCCTGTTCGAACGCGGCGCCACCGGCCCGTTCGCGGTCACCGACCGCCGGCTGCTCACCACCTTCCCGGACGACTGGTCGTTCCCGGACGCGGCGACGGTGTGCGTGGCGTACCTGACCGCGTACTACGGCCTGGCCGAGCTGGGCGGCGCGCGGGCGGGCGAGTCGCTGCTGCTGCACGCGGCCACCGGCGGCGTCGGTCTGGCCACGCTGCAACTCGCCGAGCACTGGGGCCTCACCGTGTACGCCACCGCCAGCCCGGCCAAGTGGCCGCTGCTGCGGGAGCGCGGCGTGCCCGAGGAGCGGATCGCCAGCTCACGCGACCTCGAATTCGAGGACAAGTTCCGCGCCGCGACCGGCGGGCGCGGGGTCGACCTGGTGCTGAACTCGCTGACCGAGGAGTTCGTCGACGCCTCGCTGCGGCTGACCGCGCCCGGCGGCCGGTTCCTGGAGATGGGCAAGCAGGACATCCGCGACCCGGAGAAGGTGGCCGCCGAGCACGGGGACGTCACCTACATCGCTTACGACGTCCGGGATCCGAGCCACGACCGGACCCGGGAGATGCTGGCCGGGCTGCTGCCGCTGTTCCGCGACGGCACTCTCGGCCCGCTGCCGGTGACGGCGTGGACCGCCCCCCGCGCGCCGGAAGCCTTGCGGTACCTGAGCCAGGCCCGGCATGTCGGCAAGATGGTCCTCACGCTGCCCGCCCCGCTGGACCCGGACGGCACCGTGTTGATCACCGGCGGCACGGGCGCACTCGGCGCGCTGACCGCCGAGCACCTGGTCCGCGAGCACGGCGCCCGCCGGCTGGTGCTGACCAGCCGCCGTGGCCCGGACTCCGCCGGGGCCGCGGACCTGACCGCCCGGCTGACCGAGCTCGGCGCGCAGGTCTCGGTCGTCGCTTGTGACGCGGCCGATCGCGCGGACCTGGCGAAGGTCGTGGACGGCCTGACGCATCCGCTCACCGCGGTTGTGCACGCGGCGGGCGTGATCGACGACGGGACCGTCCTGTCGTTGACGCCCGAACGCCTGGATGCCGTGCTGCGGCCCAAGATCGACGCCGCGTGGCACCTGCACGAGCTGACCCTCGACCACGAGCCGGCGGCCTTCGTGCTGTTCTCGTCCGCGGCCGCGGTGATGGGCAACCCGGGCCAGGCGGCTTATGCCGCGGCGAACGCCTACCTCGACGCATTGGCCGAGCACCGGCAGGCGCAGGGGCTGCCCGCGGTGTCCGTCGCGTGGGGGCTGTGGTCCCGCGCCAGCGCGATGACCGGCCACCTGGCGGACGCGGACCGGGACCGGCTGGCCCGCGCCGGGTTCGGCGCGGTGTCCGACGCGCTCGGGCTGCGCCTGCTGGACCGCTCGCTGACCGCCGGGCCCGCGGTGGTCGTGGCGGTGCCGGTCGACCGGGCGGCGGTGGCCCGTTCCGGCTCCGCCCACCCGCTGCTGCGGACGACGGGCCCGCGCCCGGTCCGGCTGGCCGCCGCGGCCGCCGCGCAGACCGCGGAGTCGTTCACCGGACGGCTCGCCGGTCTGTCCACAGTGGAACGTGAGCGGTACCTGCTGGACCTGGTCCGCACGACCGCGGCCGCGGTGCTCGGGCACAGCGGGGCCGATCCGGTCGAGCACACCAGGTCGTTCAAGCAGCTGGGCTTCGACTCGCTGTCCGCGGTCGAGTTCCGCAACCGGCTCAAGGCCGCCACCGGCCTGCCGCTGGGCGCGACCCTGGTGTTCGACCACCCGACGCCGGCCGAGCTGGCCGGGTACCTGGGCAGCCGGATCGAACCGGCGCGCTCGGCCCCGGAGGTGCTGCCCGAGCTGGAACGGCTGCGTGACGCCGTGGCCGGGGTGCCCGAGGCCGAGCGCGAGGCGGTCGGCCGGGTCCTGCGTGAACTGCTGGGCGCGGTGGAGGCCTCCGCCTACGCCGAGGCCGGCGACGACGAGCTGTTCGCCGCGCTGGACGAGGAATTCGGCGATTGAGGCGTCCGCGCCACTGAAACCACCCACAGACTGCGAAGGTGTGATGACCGTGACCGACCGGCAGGGCAGCGCCGGCTCGACCGAGGACCGGCTCCGCGATTACCTGCGCCGGGCCACCGCCGACCTGAAGTCCGCGCGGCACCGGCTGCGCGAGCACGAGGCGCGGGCGAACGAGCCGATCGCGGTGATCGGCATCGGCTGCCGGTTCCCCGGCGGGGTCAGCGCGCCCGAGGACCTGTGGGAGCTGGTGCGGACCGGGACCGACGCGATCACCCCGTTCCCCGGCGACCGCGGCTGGGACCTGGCCGGGCTGCCGTCCGACAGCGGGCTGGGCGCCGAGGAGGCGCGCAGCGGCGGGTTCCTGACCGGGGCGGGCGGGTTCGACCCGGCGTTCTTCGAGATGAGCCCCCGCGAGGCGATCGCCGCCGACCCGCAGCAGCGGTTGCTGCTGGAAACCGCCTGGGAGGCCATCGAACGCGCCGGGATCGACGCGGCCACGCTGCGGGGCAGCGACACCGGGGTGTTCGCCGGCGTGATCGGCCAGGACTACAGCGCGGGCAACGAAGATCCCGGCGTCGAGGGCTACCGGATGACCGGCACGCAGAACAGCGTCGCGTCCGGGCGGGTGGCCTTCCAGCTCGGGTTCCGCGGCCCGGCCATCACACTCGACACCGCCTGCTCGTCCTCGCTCGTGGCGACGCACCTCGCCGTGCAGTCGCTGCGGCAGGGGGAGTGCTCGCTGGCGCTGGCCGGCGGGGCCACGGTGATCGCCACCCCCGAGGTGTTCGTCGAGTTCTCCCGGCAGGGCGGGCTGTCCCCGGACGGGCGGTGCCGGTCGTTCTCCGGCGACGCCAACGGGACCGGCCTCGGTGAGGGCGCCGGACTGCTGCTGCTCGAACGGCTCTCCGAAGCCCGCACCAACGGCCACCCGGTGCTCGCCGTGATCCGGGGCAGCGCGGTCAACCAGGACGGCGCGAGCAACGGGCTGACTGCCCCGAGCGGCCCGGCGCAGGCCCGGGTCATCGCCTCGGCACTGGCCGCCGCCGGGCTCCGCGCCGAAGACGTGGACACCGTCGAGGCGCACGGCACGGGCACCGTGCTCGGCGACCCGATCGAAGCCCGGGCGCTGCTGGAGGTCTACGGCCGGTCCCGGCCCGCCGACCGTCCATTGTGGCTTGGCTCGGTCAAGTCCAACATCGGGCACACGCAGGCCGCGGCCGGGGCGGCCGGGCTGATCAAGATGATCATGGCGTTGCGGGCCGGGCAACTGCCGCCGACCCTGCACGTGGGGGAGCCCAGCGCCGAGGTCGACTGGGCCGAAGGCGCGGTGCGGCTGCTCACCGATGCGACGCCGTGGCCGGAGACCGACCGCCCGCGTCGCGCGGCGGTGTCGTCGTTCGGGATCAGCGGGACCAACGCGCACGTGATCGTCGAGCAGGCCGACGAGGCGTTCGAGCCCGCCGACACCCCGGTGACGCTGCCCGCGGTGCCGCTCGTGCTGTCCGCCCGGTCCGCGGACGCGCTGCGGGACCAGGCCCGGCGCCTGGACACCGTGCTGCGCGCGGACCCGGCGCCGCGCCCGCTGGACGTGGCCTATTCGGTGGCTGCGGGCCGGTCGTTGTTCGAGCACCGCGCGGGTGTGGTCGCCGCCGACCGCGACGGCCTGCTCACCGCGCTGGCCGAGATCGCCGACGGCCGGGTCGCGCCGAGCACCGTCACCGGCGGACTGGCCTTCCTGTTCGCCGGGCAGGGCAGCCAGCGCCCGGGCATGGGCCGGGAGCTGCACGCGGCGTTCCCGGTGTTCGCCGAGGCTTTGGACGAGATCACCGACAGCTTCGACCCGCTGCTGCCCGCGCCGTTGCGGCCGGTGATGTGGGCCGAGCCGGGCACCCCGGACGCGGATCGGCTCAACCAGACCGAATTCACCCAGCCCGCGCTGTTCGCCGTGGAGGTCGCGCTCCACCGCCAGCTGCACGCCTGGGGCCTGCGCCCGGACGCGCTGCTCGGCCACTCCATCGGCGAGCTGGCCGCCGCGCACGCCGCGGGGGTGCTGTCGCTGGCCGACGCGGTGGTGCTGGTCGGCGCCCGCGGCCGGCTGATGGCGGCCGCCCCGGCCGGCGGGGCGATGGCGGCGATCCGCGCGGGCGAGGACGAGGTCCGCGAGACGCTGGGGGACTACCGGGACCGGGCCGAGATCGCCGCGGTCAACGGTCCACAAGCGACAGTGGTGTCCGGCGACCGGGACGCGGTCGAGGAGCTGGCCGCGCACTGGACCGCGGCCGGGCGCAAGGTGACCCGGCTGCGCGTCAGCCACGCGTTCCACTCCCCGCACATGGCCGGGGCGCTCGAGGAGTTCACCGCGGTCGCGGCCGGGCTGACCTTCCGCGAGCCGTCGGTGCCGGTGGTCTCCAACCTGACCGGCCGGCTGCTGACCGCCGACGAGGCCCGGTCCCCGGAGTACTGGGCGCGGCACATCCGCCAGGCGGTCCGGTTCGCCGACGGCGTGCGCACGCTCGCCGGGCTCGGGATCCGCACGGCCGTGGAGATCGGGCCGGACGGCGCGTTGAGCGCGCTGGGCCGGGAAAGCACGGACGAGGTGGTGTTCGCCTCCGCGGCGAAGGAGAAGCGCGACGCGGCGGAGACCCTGCTCGGCGCGGTGGTGACAGCGCAGCTGCGGACCGCTTCGCCGGACCGGGTCTCGGTGTTCGACTGGACCGGCGCCGCGCGGACCAGCCTGCCGACGTACCCGTTCCAGCGGAGCGACCTGTGGCTCACCCCGGCCGCGCCGCCGACCGGGGAAGCCGGTGCGAGCGCGGACTTCTGGGCGGCCGTGGAGGCCGACGACGTCACGGCCCTGGGCGACACACTGGAACTGCCCGAATCCGGCCGGGCCGCGCTGGGCGAACTCGTCCCCGCGCTGGCGAAGTGGCGGCGCGGGCAGGCCGAACGGGCCGCCGCGGCCGAACTGCGGCTGCACGTCCGCTGGTCCGCCGTGCCGACCGGCGACACGATGCCCGGCGGCACCTGGCTGGTCGTCGACGGTCCGGCCGACCTGGTCGCCGCGCTCGGCGAAGGCGGTGCCGACGTGCGCTCGGTGACGGCGGAAACCCTTACCGGCCACCAAGATGACGAGATCGCGGGGGTGGTGATCGCCGTCGCGGACGAAGAGCCGATCACCACCACCCTCACCGCGCTCACCGCGGCCGCCGGGATCGAAGCCCCGGTCTGGGTCGTCACCCGGGACGCCGTCGCCGCGGTGCCGAGCGACAGCCGTCGCGCCACGCGGCCGGGGCAGGCCGCGGTGTGGGGACTCCTGCGCACGATTTCGCTGGAGCGCCCGGGACGCCGCGGCGGCCTGCTGGACCTGCCCGCCACCCTGGACCGGCGGACGTCCGCGCGGCTGCGCGCCGTGCTCGGTGAGCCCGGGGCCGAAGACCAGTACGCGGTCCGGCAGGCGGGCGCGTTCGTGCCGCGGCTGGTCCGGGCCGAGGACCGCGGCGGGGCGTGGCGCACCAGCGGCACGGCGCTGATCACCGGCGGCACCGGCGCGCTGGGCGGGCACGTCGCCCGGCTGCTCGTCGAACGCGGCGCGACCCGGCTCGTCCTGCTCAGCCGGCGTGGCCCGGCCGCGGACGGCGACGAGGCCTTGCGTGCCGAGCTGACCGGGCTCGGGGCCGAGGTGGAGATCCTCGCCTGTGACGTGACCGATGCCGGGGAGCTGGCTTCGGTCGTCGCGTCGGCGAAGGACCCGAAGGCGCCGTACCGCACTGTGGTGCACACCGCGGGCGCGTTGTGGCTCGGCGAAACGGACTCGATCACGCCGGCTGAGGTGGCGGACGTGCTCGGCGCCAAGGTCGAGGGCGCCAAGGCCCTCGACGTGATCTTCGCCGACACCGATCTTGACGCTTTTGTGCTGTACTCCTCGGTTTCCGGGACCTGGGGCGCGGGCGGGCAGGCCCTGTACGCCGCCGCGAACGCCGCGCTCGACGCGGTCGCCGCCACCCGGCGGGGCCGGAAGCAGAAGGCCGTTTCCGTCGCGTGGGGCCGGTGGGCCGGCGAAGGCATGGTCGACGCGGAGGCCGCCGAGTACCTGCGCAAGCGCGGCCTGCGCGGGCTGGACCCGGAACGGGCCGTCGTCGCGCTGGCCGACGTGCTGGCCGGCGACGCCACCACCGCGGTGATCGCGGACATCGACTGGCCGGTGTTCGTCAAGGCGATCACCTCGGCCCGTCCGACGCGCTTCTTCGACGGCGTGCTCGCGCCGGCGGAACCGGCCCCGGCGGCCGGACTCGCCGCGCTCACCGGACACACCGGACTGGCCGGAATCCCGGCCCGGCAACGGGAACACGCGCTCCGGGAGCTGGTCCGCGACCAGGTCGCCGCGGTGCTCGGGCACCGGGACCCGGCCGCGCTGGACCCGGCCCGCCCGTTCACCGAGCTGGGCATCGACTCGCTGACCGCGGTCGAGTTCCGGGACCGGATCGTCGCGGCCACCGGCCTGACGCTGCCCACGACGGTGGTGTTCGACCAGCCGACCCCGGACGCGCTCGCCACCCACCTGCTCGGCCTGCTCGGCGAAGACACCGCGGAGGAGGGCCCGCAGGTCGGCGCCGAAACCGACGACGACCCGATTGCGGTCGTTTCGATGAGCTGCCGGTTCCCCGGCGGCGTGCAGACTCCGGAAGACCTGTGGCGGTTGGTCGTCGAGGGCACCGACGCCGTCGGCGAGTTCCCGGCCGACCGCGGCTGGGACCCGGAGGCGCTCTACGACCCCGATCCGGAGGCGGCGGGCAAGTCCACCGTGCGCACCGGCGGGTTCCTGCACGACGCGACGAACTTCGACGCGGCGTTCTTCGGCATCTCGCCGCGGGAGGCGCTGTCGATGGACCCGCAGCAGCGGGTGCTGCTCCAGATCGCCTGGGAGCTGTTCGAACGCGCCGGGCTGCGGGCCGGCGACGTACGCGGGACCTCGACCGGGGTGTTCGTCGGGACCAACGGCCAGGAGTACTCGTCGCTGCTGATGGCGGACGCCGGTTCCGCGGCCACCGAAGGCTTTGTGGTCACCGGCACCGCGAGCAGTGTCCTTTCCGGACGGCTCGCCTACACCTTCGGCCTGCAGGGCCCGGCGGTCAGCGTGGACACCGCTTGCTCGTCCTCGCTGGTGTCGATGCACCTGGCCGCCAAGGCCCTGCGCGCCGGCGAGTGCACGCTGGCGCTCGCCGGCGGGGTCACGGTGCTGTCCAAGCCCAGCCTGTTCGTCGAGTTCAGCCGGCAGCGGGCACTCGCCCCGGACGGGCGCTGCAAGGCGTTCGCCGACGCCGCCGACGGCACCGGCTGGGGCGAGGGCGCCGGGCTCGTCCTGCTGGAACGCCTGTCCGACGCGCGCCGCAACGGCCACCCCGTGCTGGCCGTCCTGCGTGGCCACGGCCTGAACCAGGACGGCGCCAGCAACGGCCTGTCCGCGCCGAACGGGGCCGCGCAGGAGCGGCTGATCCGCGAGACCCTGGCCGGCGCCGGGCTCACCACCGCGGACGTGGATCTGCTGGAGGCGCACGGCACCGGCACCCGCCTCGGCGACCCGATCGAGGCCAGTGCGCTGCTGGCGACCTACGGCCAGGGGCGGCCCGCCGACCGTCCACTGTGGCTCGGCTCGGTGAAGTCCAACATCGGCCACACCCAGGCCGCCGCGGGCGTCGCCGGGGTGATCAAGGCAGTGGAGGCGCTGCGGCACGGACTGCTGCCCGCGACCCTGCACGTGGACGCGCCCAGCGGCAAGGTGGACTGGACCGGCGGCGGCGTCGCGCTGGTGACCGAAACCGCGCCCTGGCCCGAGGTGGACCGGCCGCGGCGCGCGGCGGTGTCTTCGTTCGGGATCAGCGGGACGAACGCACACGTGATCCTGGAACAGGCCGAAGCCCCTGAGATGTCCACAGTGGACGAGCAGCGGCAGGTTCTCCCGTTCGTGCTCTCCGCCCGGTCCGAGGACGCGCTGCGCGAACTCACCACCCGGCTCTCGCTGGAAGACAACCACGACGTCGCCGCGGTGGCTCGGACGCTGGCCCGGCACCGGGACACCTTCGAGCACCGGACCGTGGTCCTCGCCGAGGACGCCGAGGGCCTGCGCGCGGCACTGCGGGAGACGGGCGAGCCACCCGCCGACACCGTGGTCAGCGGGCGGGTCGTGCGCGGCGCGGACGGGCCGGTCGCGTTCGTCTTCCCCGGCCAGGGCTCGCAGTGGGCCGGGATGGCGGCGGAGCTGTTCGACAGCAGCGACACGTTCGCCGACGCGTTCACCGAATGCGCCGAGGCGCTGGCCGAGCACGTCGACTGGTCGCCGCTCGCGGTGCTGCGGGCCGAGCCGGGCGCGCCGGGGCTCGACCGGGTCGACGTGGTGCAGCCGATGCTGTTCGCGGTGATGGTCTCGCTGGCGCGGCTGTGGCAGTCGTACGGGGTGCACCCGGACGCGGTGATCGGGCACTCGCAGGGGGAGATCGCGGCCGCCTGCGTGGCGGGCGCCCTGACCCTGCAGGACGCCGCGCTGGTCGTGGCCCGGCGCAGCATCGCGATCGGCGAGCTGGCCGGGATGGGCGGCATGGTTTCGATGGTCGCGACGACCGCCGAGGCGACCGCCCGGATCGAACGCTGGGACGGCCGGATCGACATCGCCGCGGTCAACGGGCCGACCGCGACCGTCGTCGCGGGCGAGCCGGGCGCGCTGGACGAGCTGATGGCCGAATGCGCCGAGGCCGGGGTGACCGCCCGCCGTATCCCGGTGGACTACGCCTCGCACACCCGGCAGGTCGAGCGGCTGCGGGAGCGGCTGGCCCGCGACCTGGCCGGCATCCGGCCCCAGCCGACGACGGTGCTCATCCAGTCCACCGTGACCGGCTCCGCCATCGATCCCTCCACAATGGACGCCGAGTACTGGTACACCAACCTGCGCCAGACCGTGCGCCTGCAGGAGGCGGTGAGCGGGCTGGCCGCGCAGGGCTACCGGGTGTTCCTGGAGCCGAGCCCGCACCCGACGTTGCGGCTGGCGGTCGAGGAGACCGTGGAAGCGGCGACGGGCGGGGCGGGCTCCGTGGTCGCCGGCACGCTGGTCCGCGAACGGGGCGGGCGGCGGCGCTGGCTGGCGGCGGTGGCCGAGCTGGCCACGGCCGGGGTGCCGGTCGACTGGACGCCGGCGCTGACCCCGGGCCCGATGGCGCAGCTGCCGACGTACCCGTTCCAGGGCCGGTACTTCTGGCCCGAGCCGGCGCGCGGCACCGCGGACCCCACGGCGCTGGGGCTGGTGGCGGCCGGGCACCCGGTGCTCGGCGCCGGGATGGAGCTGCCCGACGGCAGCACGGTGTTCACCGGGCGGATCTCGGTCGCGGCCGATCCGTGGGTCGCCGACCACGCGGTGTTCGGCAGCACGCTGGTGCCCGCCACCGCGCTGGCCGACCTGGCCCTGCACGTCGCGCAGGTGCTGCGGACCGAGTCCGGCCTGGCCGAACTCGCCGTGGTCGCCCCGCTGGTGCTGCCGCGGGACGGGGGAGCCGAGCTGCGCGTCACGGTCGAGGCGCCGGACGCGGACGGACGGCGCGCGGTGCTGGTGCACTCGCGCACCAGCACGCCGGAGTGGACGCAGAACGCCACCGCCGCGCTGGTCCCCGAGGTGCCGCCGGTGACCGAGACCCTCGAGGACTGGCCCCCGGCCGGCGCGGAGCCGATCGCCGTGGACGGGCTTTACGCGGACCTGGCGGCGCAGGGCTATCAGTACGGTCCCGCGTTGCGTGGCCTGCGAGCCGCGTGGCGCTCCGGGGAAACCCGGTACGTCGAGGTGGAACCCTTGGTGGCCAACGGTTATCACGTCCATCCGGCCACTGTGGACGCTGCTCTGCACGCGATCGGCCTCCTCCCGGCCGTCGACCTGCCCGCCGGGCACATCCGGCTGCCGTTCGCCTGGTCCGGGGTGCGCCGGTATGGCGCGGGTGATCCGGCCGCGGGAGCCCTGCGAGCCCGGATCGAACCGCGGGGCGACGACGAGCTGGCGGTGGTGCTGGCCGACAGCACCGGCCGGGTGCTGCTGAGCATCGACTCGCTCTCGCTGCGCGCGGTGCCCTCGGACGTCCTCGCCGCCGCGGCGGTGGTCGACGACGCGTTGTTCGTGCCCCGCTGGATTCCTGCGGTTGCCCTGGCCTCCGGTACAGCGGATCCGGCAGGATGGCCGGACGAGATGGCCGTGCTCGCCGGTCCGGCCGAGCGCCTGGCCGCCGAGCTGATCGCGGCGGGCGGCGGCGTCTGCGTCGTCCCGGATTTCCTTGCCGTGACGGGGGAAACGGTGCTCGCCGTGCTCCCGGCGTCCGGCACCGACGCCGAGGCCGCGGAGGCCGCCGCGAACGCCGCGCTGAGCCTGGTGCACCGCTGGCGGGAAGACGCCCCGGAAGCCCGGCTCGTCGTGGTCACCACCGGGGCGACCGCCGCGGTGCCCGACCCGGCGGCGGCCACCGCTTGGGGACTGCTGCGCACGGCGCAAAGCGAGCACCCGGACCGGATCGTGCTGCTCGACCTCGCGGACGAAACCGCCGCGCAGGACGGGGCGATGGTGCTGGCCGCGTTGCGCACCGGCCATCCGCAGCTGTCGGTGACCCCGGCGGAGGTCTTCGTGCCGAGGCTGGTGCCGCTGAGCGCGCCGGCCGGCCAGGGCTGGGGCGCGGGCGAGGGCACCGCGGTCGTCACCGGCGGTTCGGGCACGCTCGCCCGGACCATCGCCCGGCACCTGGTGACCCGGCACGGCGTCCGCGAGCTGCTGTTGCTCAGCCGTCGAGGCGGCGACGCCCCCGGAGCCACGGAATTCGCCGAGGAACTGGCCGGGCTCGGCGCGAGCGTCGAGACGGTGGCGTGTGAGGTCGGGGACCGGGACTCGGTGGCCGCGGCGCTCGCCGGTCGTCCGATCAGCCTGGTGGTGCACGCCGCCGGGGTGCTGGACGACGGCCTGGTCGACACGTTCACCCCCGAGCGGCTGGCCGCGGTGCTGCGGCCGAAGGTGCTCGGCGCCTGGCACCTGCACGAGCTGGCGCCCGACGCGCAACTGGTGCTGTTTTCCGCCGCTGCCGGGACATTCGGCAGCGGCGGGCAGGCCGGCTACGCGGCGGCGAACGCCTACCTCGACGCCCTGGCCCGGCACCGTCACGCGCTCGGCCTGCCGGGTGCCGCACTGGCCTGGGGCCTCTGGGCGACGGCCAGCGGCATGACCGGCGAGCTGGGCGCGGACGACCTCGCCCGGCTGGCCGCCGCGGGCATCCAGCCGATCACCGACGCGCTCGGCCGCGACCTGTTCGACGCGGCGCTGGCCGCCGGCGAGCCGGTCACCGTGCCGATCCGGCTGGACCTCGCGGGCCTGCGGGCCCGCGGCGGCAGCCCGCACCCGCTGCTGGCCGGCCTCACCGCGCCCGCCGGGCCGGTGGCGGCGCGGCCGGCCGGTCTGGCGGCGCGGCTCGCGTCGGCCGAACCGCAGGAGCGGGCGGCGATCGTCACGGCCTTCGCCCGCGACCACGTCGCCGCGGTGCTGGGTCCTGGCGAGGCGTCGGCGGTCCCGCTGGACCAGCCGTTCACCGAACTCGGGTTCACCTCGCTGAGCGCGGTGGAGCTGCGCAACCGGCTCGCCCGCGCCGCGGACGTCCGGCTGGCGACCACGGTGGTGTTCGACTACCCGACGGTGTCCGCGCTCGCGGCGCACCTGCTGGAACTGGTGTCCCTCGCCTCGGCCGGGCCCGCCGCCCCGGCCGCCGACCCGCTGGCCGAAGTGGACCGGCTGGAACGGGTCCTGCAAGCGTCCACAGTGGACAACGCCACCCGGGAGCGGCTGGCCGGCCGGCTGCACCGGCTGATCGGCCGGCTGACCCCGGCCGGGGAGCCGGATGGCGGCGCCGAAGAGCCCGACCTGCTCGAAGGCGACGCCGACGCGTTGCTCCGATTCATCGACAGCATCGACAGCGCAGTCGACGGCTGAGCCGAACCCGTCCCGTCATCGGTGGAGGAGATCCCATGCCCAGCGAGCAGGAGCTGGTGGAGTACCTGCGGAAGGTCACGATCGACCTGCAGGCGACCAAGCGCAGGCTGCGCGCGGCCGAAGCGGCGAGCCGGGAGCCGATCGCGGTGATCGGCACCGCCTGCCGGTACCCCGGCGGCGCCGATTCGGCGGCCGCGCTGTGGCGGCTGGTCACCGAGGGGGTGGACGCGATCTCCGGCTTCCCGGGCGACCGGGGCTGGGCGCTGGACACCCTGGTCGACCCCGATCCGGCCAGCACCGGGCATTCGGTGACCGGGTCCGGCGGGTTCCTGGCCGAGGCCGCGGGCTTCGACGCCGGGTTCTTCGGGATCGCGCCGCGTGAGGCGCTGGCGATGGACCCGCAGCAGCGGCTGCTGCTCGAGGTCGGCTGGGAGGGCATCGAAGACGCCGGGCTCGACGCGAACGCCTTGCGGGGCAGCGACACCGGTGTGTTCGTCGGCCTGATGTACAGCGATTACGGCACCCGGCTCGGGTCCGCGCCGCCGGAGCTGGAGGCGTTCCTCGGCCAGGGCAGCTCGCCGAGCGTGGCGTCCGGCCGGATCGCTTACACCTTCGGCTTCCACGGGCCCGCGATCACCGTCGACACGGCGTGCTCGTCTTCGCTGGTTTCGCTGCACCTGGCGATGAAGTCGCTGCGCGCGGGGGAGTGCTCGCTGGCGCTGGCCGGCGGGGCGACGGTGATGTCGAATCCGGGGCCGTTCATCGAGTTCAGCCGCCAGCGAGGGCTCTCGCCGGACGGCCGGTGCCGCTCGTACGCCGACGACGCCGACGGCACCGGGTTCGGCGAGGGCGTCGGTCTCGTGGTGCTCAAGCGGCTGTCCGACGCGCGCCGTGACGGCGACCGGGTGCTGGCCGTGCTCGCCGGGTCCGCGGTCAACCAGGACGGGCAGTCCAACGGCCTCACCGCGCCGAACGGCCTGGCCCAGCAACGCGTCATCCGCGCCGCGCTCGACGACGCGGGCCTCGGCCCGGAGGCCGTCGACGTGGTCGAGGGCCACGGGACCGGCACCACGCTGGGCGACCCGATCGAGATCACCGCGCTGCAGGCCGTGTACGGCCAGGGCCGCGCCGGGGGAGACGAGGTGCTGCTCGGCTCGCTCAAGTCGAACCTCGGCCACACCCAGGCCGCCGCCGGGGTCGGCGGGGTGATCAAGATGGTCGAGGCATTGCGGCACCAGCTTGTGCCGGCTTCGCTGCACGCCGGCACCCCGTCTTCGCGCGTCGACTGGGAAGGCGGCGGCGTGCGGCTCGCCACCTCGGCGACGCCGTGGCCGGAGCGCGGGCAGGTCCGCCGTGGCGCGGTCTCCTCGTTCGGCATCAGCGGGACCAACGCGCACCTGATCATCGAGTCGGCCCCGGCGGTGGAACCGGCCGAGCCGGCGCCGTCCCCGGCCGAGGGCCCGGTGCCGTGGGTGTTCTCCGCCCGGTCCGCCGGGGCGCTGCGGGCGCAGGCCGCCCGGCTGGCCGAACTCGCCGCGGACCCGGCCGTGGACCCGTGGGCGGCCGGCCGCGCGCTGGCCACCACGCGGGCCGGCCACCCGGTGCGCGCCGTGGTGATCGGCGCCGACCGCAACGACCTGCGGCACGGCCTCAGCTCGATCGCGGCCGGCCGGACCGCCCGCGGGACCGCGACCGGATCGGCCGAAACCTCTGGCGCGCTGGGCTTCCTGTTCACCGGACAGGGCAGCCAGCGCGACGCGATGGGCGCCGAGCTGCATGCCCCGGGCGGCGTGTTCGGCGGCATCTACGCCGAGACCTTCGCCCGGGTCACCGCCGTGGTCGACCCGGCGCTGCCGAAGCCGCTCACCGAAGTGGTCTATGGCGGCCAGGGCGGGCTGATCGACCACACCGTCTACGCCCAGACCGCGTTGTTCGCCTTGCAGGTGTCGCTGGTCGAGGTCTGCCGTTCGCTGGGGGTTGTGCCCGCGCACGTCTGCGGGCACTCGGTGGGGGAGATCGCGGCGGCGGTCACCGCGGGGGTGCTGGACCTCGAGGACGGGGCGCGCCTGGTGGCCGCGCGGGCCACGCTGATGGGCGCGCTGCCGCCCGGCGGCTCGATGATCTCGGCCGCCACCACGGAGGCCGACGTGCTGGCCGCGCTCGGCGAAATCGATCCCGCGCTGACCGGTTCGGTCGGCGTCGCCGCGGTGAACGCGCCCAAGGCGCTGACGTTGTCGGGCACCGAGGAGGGCGTGGCCGCGGTGGAAGCGGTGCTGCGCGGCCGCGGCGTCAAATGCGTGCGGCTGCGGGTGAGCCACGCGTTCCACTCCTCGCTGATGGAGCCGATGCTCGACGAGTTCGAACGAGTCCTGAGCGGACTGACGTTCCGGGAGACGCGGATCCCGTTCTACTCCACGCTGACCGGCGCGCCCGCCGGCGAGGAGCTGCGGGACCCCGGGTACTGGGTGCGCCAGGTGCGTTCGCCGGTCCGCTTCGCCGACGCGGTGCAGGCCATGCACGACGGCGGGGCGAACCTGCTGCTCGAAGCCGGGCCGGACGGCGTGCTCAGCGCGCTGGCCCAGACCACGCTGGCCGACCAGGACGTGACGGCGGTGCCCCTGCTGCGGCGCAAGCGCCACGCGGAGGTTTCGCTGATGACGGCGCTGGCCCAGGCTTCCGTGCACGGCGTCGACGTCGAGTGGTCCCGGCTCTTCGGGGACACCCCGGCCGCGCACGTCGAGCTGCCGAAGTATCCGTTCCAGCACAACGACTACTGGCTCACCGGACCGGCGGCCGGCGGACGCGGCGACGCGGCGTTCTGGTCCGCTGTGGACGATGCCGACGTCGAAGCCCTCGCCGCGCGGCTGACGCTGACGCCGGAGCAGCGGGACGCGCTCACCATGGTCCTGCCCGCGCTGGCCACCTGGCGCGCCCCCGAACCCGAGCCGATGGCCGTCGCCGAGGTGAGCGACGAATCCGACGAGCTGCTCCGGCTGCTCGCCGAGGCCGACCCCGAAGGGCAGGTCCAGTTGCTGCTGGACCTGGCGCGCAGCCAGGCCGCGGAGGTGCTCGGGCACAGCTCGATGGACGCGGTCGACGCGCGCACCCCGTTCACCGACGCGGGTTTCACCTCGTTCACCGCGCTGGAGCTGCGCAACCGGCTCTGCGCGTCGACCGGGCTGCTGCTGCCCGCGGTGGTCGTGTTCGAGAACCCGACCCCGCACGACCTGGTCCGGTATTTGCACGCCGAGCTGACCAAGGGCCTCGCGCCCCGGTGAAGCGAACAACGATGTCCGCAGTCCTTTGCACAGTGAGGTGAGAGTAGTGGTACAGGCCCTTCCGGACCCGAGTGTCCTGATCGTCGGCGGCGGGCCGACCGGCTTGATGTTGGCCTGCGAGCTCGGGCTGGTCGGGATCCCGACCGTGCTGGTCGACAAGAGTCCCGGCCCGCGGCCGGCCGCCCCGGGCATCGCGATCAACATCGGCACCGCCGAGCTGCTGGCCCAGCGCGACTGGCTCGACCCGATCCGGGCGGTCGGCACGGTGCTGCCCGCGGCGCACTTCGCGCTGGTCGGCCTCGACCCGACGGTGCGCGCGGCGGAGCGGGAAAACGCCTACCTGGTACCGCAGAGCGCGGTCGAACGGGTGCTGGCGGAGCGCGCCGTCTCGCTGGGCGCGGTCCTGCGCCGCGGCACCGAGCTGGTCGACCTGACCCAGGACGCGGACGGGGTGACGGCGCGGCTGCGCGGCCCGGACGGCGCGTACGACCTGCGGGCGCGCTACCTGGTCGGCGCCGACGGACCGGACGGCCCGGTCGGCCCGCTGGCCGGGATCGGTGCCACCGAAACGGAAATCCCGTCGTACGGCCTCGTCGGCGACCTGCGCGCGGACTTCGCCAAGCTGCCGGCGGAGCTGTTCGGCGTCCACCGGCACCCCGGCAACGGCGGCTTCTACACCGGCGCCCCGGCGGGCAACGGCCTGCTGCGTTTCATGACGGCCGAGTTCGGCGCCCGCGCGGACGCCTCGGGCCCGCTGGAGACCGCGGAGCTGGTCGCGGGCCTGCGCCGGGTCACCGGCGCCGAGCTGCCGTCGGCCGCCGAAGTGGTGTGGGCACAGCGATACCGGCAGCGCACCAGGCTCGCCGAGCGTTACCGCGAGGGCCGGGTCTTCCTCGCGGGCGACGCGGCGCACGTGTTCCCCGCACTCGGCGGCGCCCGGATCAACACCGGCGTCGAGGACGCGGTGAACCTGGGCTGGAAGCTGTCCGCGGTGCTGCGCGGCACCCTGCCGGAGACCATTTTGGACACTTACCAGCAGGAGCGGCAGCCGGTCGCGGTGGCCGCGGCGGACAGCACCGCGGCGCAGCTGGCGCTCGGCGCGCCCGCTCCCGGCGTGGCGCAGCTGCGGGAGCTGTTCGCCACGCTGGTCGGGCTGCCTCAGGTGAACGACTACCTGGTGGACCTGGTCACCGGCCTGGACGCCCGGTACCCGGAGCCGGACGGCACCGACCCGGACAGCGTCGTCGGCACCCTGCTCAGCCCGGCCCGCCTGAAAACCCTCGGCGGCGGCGAGGTGGCGGAAGCGCTGCGCCAAGGCCGCGGCGCCCTGACGTACACCGAACCGGAATGGCTCGACGCCGTCGGCGCCACGGACGCCGTCTGCGGGCTGGCACTGGTCCAGGTGTCCGATCTGGACTCCCCGGGCACCCGCCTGCTCATCCGCCCCGACGGCCGCGTCGCGGCGGTCGACCCGGACGGCACAGAACCCTACCGAGTCGGCGACGCCTTGCGTTCCTGTTTCGGCAACAGCTGCTGCTGACCCGCACCAAAGACTCGTGAGTGGCTATGACGGTTCTAACCGTCACAGCCACTCACGAGTCTTTTTTCCGGGGGCGGGTCAGGAAGCTGAACTGGACGGCTCCGTGGCGGGAGCCGCCTCCTCCACGGCAGCAGCGGCCGGAGCCGATGTCTTGAGGATCACCAGCGTGATCAGCAGCGCCAGCACGGCGAACACGGTGCTGGCGATGAACCCGTGCCGCATGCCGAGCGCGATGGCGTCGTGGCTGATCTCCACTGCCGACTGGGAGTCCGCGGTGCTCGCGTAGATCGCGGACAGGACGGCGATGCCCAGGGCCGAGCCGGTCATCATGGTGGTCTGGAGCACGCCCGAGGCGGCGCCGGCGTCGGACGGGTCCACAGTGGACATGATGGCCATGTTGATCGGCACGATGATCAGGCCCAGGGCCAGGCCGACCAGCAGCATCGGGCCGAAGATGCCGCCGAAGTAGGTGGTCGACGCGGTGATCGTGACGAGCCAGCCGGCGCCGGCGGCCAGCAGGACCAGGCCGGCGGCCGCGGTGGGCTTGCCGCCGTAACGGCCGAGGACCTTGATGGCGGTGCGCGAGGTGATCAGCAGGCCGATCGCCATCGGCAGGAAGGCCAAGCCTGCCTGCAGCGGCGTGAAGCCGAGCACCAGCTGCAGGAACTGGATGATCAGGAACTGGAAGCTCATCGTCACCATCGGCACCAGCAGCATGTTCGTGAACCCGGCCGCGCGGGCCCGGTTGGCGAACAGGCCCAGCGGCATGATCGGCTGCGCGGCCCGGCGCTCGATGACCACGAAAGCCGCCAGCAGCACCACGCCGGCTGCCAGGATCACCAGCGTGACCGGGTCGCCCCAGCCGTGGTCGGCGGTGCGCACCAGCGCGAAAACCACGGCCAGCACGCCGATCGCGGACGTCAGCGCGCCGGCCAGGTCGAACCGGCCGCTGTGGCGTGGCGACTCGGCCACGTGCTTCGGCGCCAGCACCAGCACGAGCAGTCCGATCGGCACGTTGATCAGCAGCACCCAGCGCCAGTCGGCCAGCGTGGTGATGATCCCGCCGAGGATCAGCCCCAGTGTCATCGCAGAGGCGGTCACCGACGAGTACACGCTCAGCGCCTTGCCCTGCCGGTCACCGGTGAAGTTGGTGGTGAGCAGGGCCAGCGTGCTCGGCCCGGCGAGCGCCGCGCCCGCGCCCTGCAGCGCGCGGGCGGCGATCAGCCACGCGGGGTTCTGCGCGACCCCGGCCAGCAGCGAAGCCGCGGTGAACACCGCGACGCCGATCAGGAACGCCCGGCGGCGGCCGAGGATGTCCCCGGCGCGCCCGCCCAGCAGGAGCAGGCCGCCGAAGGCGAGCAGGAACGAGTTGGTCACCCAGGACAGTCCGCTCGGGCTGAACCCGAGGCCGTGGCCGATCATCGGCAGCGCGACGTTCATGATGGTGCTGTCGAGCATCAGCATGAGCTCGCAGGAGACGATGATCGCCAGGGTGAGCCCGGTGACGCGGGCGGGACTCACCCCCGCTCCCTGCCCGGCGGGCGGCTGCGGCGAACTCGACATGGATTCTCCTCGGGTACGGTGGGGCTGAACGCGGCCGGGAAGGGCAGCGCTCCGGCAAAGGCAGTGCGGCGAACGGTTACGGCGGGTATGCGGCCCGCCGGGACGGCGTGGTCGAGCGGTGTAGTGAACGGCACCGTACACTATACAAGCCGGTCGCGGCGTGGGCAATGGTGACCCCGTGGACGCACCCGGTGGAACGCGGAGGAGAGACCATGACGGAGGCGGCCGCGCCACGGAAGACCCGGCGCCGGGGCGAAGACCTCGTGCACGCCGTCTACACCGCGACCGTGGAGCAGCTCTGCTCGGTGGGCTACGCCCGGCTGAGCATGGAGGGCATCGCCGCGGCGGCGGGCACCGGCAAGGCGGCCCTGTACCGGCGGTGGAGCACCCTGGACGAGCTGGTCCGCGACACCCTGGGCGACATGCTGCCGCCGCCGCCGGAAGTGGCCGAGGACGCCACCCTGCGCGCGGGCATGATCGAGCTGGTGTCCTATCTGAACGCCGCGCTGTTCGACTCCAAGCGCGCCGCGTTCCAGGCGGTCGCCGCCCACAGCGGCGACGACACCTCGATGCTGCGCGAGCTGTTCCGCGAGCGCGTGCTCGACCCGTGCCAGGAACGCTTGCTGGAACTCATGAAGCGCTGCGGCGCCGACCGAGGCTCCCGTAACGGACGGATCGCCTCGGTGGCCCCGGCGATGGTGATGTACGACTGCACGCTGGGCCGCCCGATGCTCACGGCGGCCGAACTGGAGTCCATAGTGGACGACGTGCTGCTGCCGCTGGTCGCCACCGCTTAGCGTCTTCTGGCCCGGCCTGGTCCGAAGCGCCCCAATGTGGCGTTCGGTGCGTCCAGCGCACCGAACGCCACATTGGGTGCGCTCAACGCAACCAACGCCGCATTGGGGCGCAAGCCCCGCCGCTCGGTGGATCCCCGCTCAGCGGGCGAGGATCTCGTACGCGTGCACCCGCGCCTCGTGGTCGGCGATCGGGGCGACGGCCATCACCTCGTCGGCGCCGGTGCGGTCCACCAGGTTCGCCAGCTGGGCCTTGACCGTCTCCGGGGAGCCGATCAGCTGACCGGCGAAGGACGACTGCACGATCTGCAGGTCCGCGCCGGAAAGCGGGCGGCGGGCGGCGTCGTCGGGCAACGGGAACAGGGCGAACGGGTTGCTGCGCCCGGAAACCAGCGCGTGCGCGAGCGAACCCGACTGGTGCGCGGCCGCTTCATCGGTGTCCGCGGCGACCAGGAACGCGGTGACGATCACGTACGGCTCGGGGAAGGCCTCGCTCGGCCGGAAGTTCTCGCGGTACGCGCGGGTGGCGGCCTCGGCGGCGTCGGGCCGCAGGTGGTTGGCGTAGGCGTACGGCATGCCGCGCCCGGCGGCCAGCAGGCCGCTGGACGGGCTCGACCCGAGCATCCACACCGGCGGCCGGGCCGGGATCTCCGGCACCGCGCGGATCTCCATCCCCGGCCCGCGCGGGCTCTTCCCGCCGTCCAGGTAGTACTCGAGTTCCTTGACCTGCTCGGGAAAGTCCTGCGCGGACAACGGGTCCGACGAGCGGCGCAGCGCGCCCGCGGTGAGCGGGTCGGTGCCCGGCGCACGGCCGACGCCCAGGTCGATCCGGCCCGGGTGGAACACCTCCAGCGTGGCGAACTGCTCGGCCACGACCAGCGGCGGGTGGTTGGGCAGCATCACCCCGCCCGAGCCGACCCGGATCCGCTCGGTGGCCGCGGCCACCCGCCCGATCAGCACCGTCGGCGCGGACGAGGCGAGGCCCGGGGTGTTGTGGTGCTCGGCGACCCAGTACCGGTGGTAGCCCAGCTTTTCGGCCGCCAAAGCCAGCTCGAGGCCGTTGCGGATGGAGGTCTGCGCGGGGATGCCCTCGAAGACCGGGTGCGTGTCCAGCACGCTCAGGACGGGAGAAGCGGACATGGTTGTGGTTTCCCAATCTCGTTCGTACAACAGGGTTTTCCGGGAGCACACCGCCGGGACCACCAGTGCCGCGCCCGGGGAGCCGAATGCCGTTCGTCCCGGGCGCGGGGAAACCGTCCGCCGCCCATTATCGGGTACGGACGGGAACTTGTCACCAGGTGATCGGCAGGCTGAAGATCCCCTGCGGCCCGGCGGGCCCCTTCGGCCGGATTTCGTCGGCGGGCACGGCGAGCCGGACGGTCTCGGGCAGCCGGGCCGCCAGCGCGCGGAACACGATGTCCAGCTCGGCCCGCGCCAGGTTGCCGCCCACGCACTGGTGCGCGCCGAAGCCGAAGCCGGTGTGCGCCCGCGGGGCGCGCCGCACGTCGAACCGGTCGGGCCCGGGGAACGCGTCGGAGTCGCGGTTGATCGCGGAGTTGGCCAGCAGCACCGGCTCGCCCGCCCGGATCAGCACGCCCTCGACCTCGACGTCGGCGGTGGCCACCCGCGGGATGGTCTCGGCGACCGACAGGTAGCGCATCAGCTCCTCGACCGCGCCCGGCACCAGGTCGGGCTCGGCGCGCAGCGCGGCGAACTCCGCCGGGTTCTCCAGCAGCGTCAGCAGGCCGAGCAGGATGACGTTGGCGGTGGTCTCGTGCCCGGCCATCAGCATCAGCGTGCACATCTGCACCATGGTCGGCCGGTCGATCCGGCCCTCGGCGAACGGGCCGCCGATCAGGTCGTCGATCAGGCCCTCGCCCGGGTCGTCCAGCTTGCGGCCGATCAGCTCGTCGAGGAAGCGCTGCAGGCTGCCCAGCGCCGCGCCGGCCTCTTCGGCGGAACTGCGCAGCACGAGCTTGCGCGTCTCGGTTTCGAAGAATTCGTGGTCGTCGTAGGGAATGCCGAGCAGCCCGCAGATCGCGATGGACGGCACGGACACCGCGAAGTCCACCAGGTCGGCCGGCTTCGGCCCGGCGAGCAGCTCCGTCAGCCGCTCGTCGACGATCCGGTCGAGCGTCTCGCGCAGGCCGTTGATCCGCCGCGCGGTGAACGCCGGGATCACCATCCGCCGGTAGCGCGGGTGCTCAGGCGCGTCCATCCCGATCATCACGGTCTGCTTCTGGATCACCCCGCGCACCGGACTCAGCACCGGGAACGCCGGATTACCCCAGTCCGAGCTGATCCGCGCGTCGGTGAGCAGCGCGCGGGCCAGCGCGTGCGAGGTCACCACCCACGCTTCGCGCCCGTCGAGCAGCGCGACCTTGGTGAGCGGGCCGTCCGCCCGCAGCTGGGCGTATCCCGGCGGGGGCTGGAAGGGGCACGTGCGCTGCATCGGGAACTCGGGCAGTCCGGTCTCCCGCGGCGGTGCCGGGTTCAGGCTGGTCATGGTCCGCACTCTAAGAACGGAAACCGGCGCGCGGAATCGGTCCTTGGCGCGGCTTTAGCGGATCTTTGGCGCTGCTTCGGAGAATGGAGCCCGACCCCGCGAAACCCTGAAATGCCCGTTGTGGAGGACGCCAGGTGCCCACGGACCTCCGGTTCGCCGCGAGTCTCTTGCTCACCCCGCCGGCCGAGTGGGCGTCCGCGACCAAGACCGCGCTCGACGCGGGCTACGACACCGTCGTGACCAGCGACCACCCCGGCATGGGCTCGCCGTTCCAGACCCTCGCGGTCGCGGCCGGCGCGGGCGCGGCCACCGGGACCTACCTCGTCGACCCGTCGCGATGGCCGCCCGAGCTGCTGGCCCGAGAGGTCGACACCGCGATCACCCTCAGCGGCGGCCGGTTCGAGCTGGGGCTGGGCGTGCCGCAGCCGTCCGGTCCGCAGGCCGGTCCCGCGGCGGTGGCCGCCGCGCTGGACGCCGTCGAGGCGCGCATCGAACCCGAACGCCGGCCGCGGGTGCTGCTCGCGGTGTTCTCCGACGAGGACATCCCGCTGGCCGCGGAACGGGCCGACGTCGTGTCGATTGTCGGCGCGGACATCGTGGCCGGCGGCGGGCTGCACCTGCACAGCCGGGCCCGGATCGCCGAGCAGATCGGCCGGGTGCGGGAGCTGGCCGGGCGGCCCATGGAGGTCGACCTCGGCGTCAAGCAGCTGGTGGTCACGGACGACCGGGCGGCGGCCGCGGCCGGCTTGCGCCCGCAGGCCGCGCCGTCGCTCACCGAGAAGGAGCTGCTGGACCTGCCGCACGCGCTTTTCGGCTCGGTGGAAGAGATCGCCGGGCAGATCCGGGCCGACGCGCGTGACCTCGGCTTCGGCCGGCTTTCCATGCACCAGGCCATGGTCGCCGGCTTCACCCCGGTCATCTCCGCCCTGCGCGGCCGATGAGCCCCCACTCCCGCCGGAGCTTCCTCGCGCTGTCCGGCGCCACCCTGCTGGGGCTGGCCGGCTGCGGCGGGGTGCAGCGGCTGAACACCTCGGGCCCGCCCCGGAAAGGCGGCACGCTCCGGTTCGCCGTCGCCACCCAGGCCGACTCCTGGGACCCGCACGTGGCCGCCACCGACATCACCGCGGTGCTGCTCCGCCCGGTCTTCGACTCCCTGGTCTCCTACGGCGCCGACGGCACCTTCCGGCCCTGGCTGGCCACCGGCTGGACGGTGAGCCCGGATGGGCTGGCCTACACCTTCCGGCTTCGCGGGGACGTGACGTTCTCCGACGGCGAGCCGTTCAATGCCGCCGCTGTGCGGGACAACCTCGCGCACATCCTCGACCCGGCCACGAAATCCGGCTTCCCGCTGGCGTTGCTCGGCCCGCTCGCGAAGGTCGACGTCACCGGCGAGCACACCGTGGTGCTCCGGATGAGCGAGCCGTACTCCTCGCTGCTGTACGCGCTGAGCACCACCTACCTGGGCTTCATCTCCCCGCGGTCGCTGCGTGAGCACGGGAAGGAGCTGGCGTCGGGCCGGTTCCTCGCCGGCACCGGGCCGTTCACGCTGGAATCGGTGGTGCCCAACCAGGAGGCGGTGTTCCGGCGCCGCCCGGGCTACCGCTGGCCGGCGCCGGGCAGCCCCAACCCGGGTGAGTCCTATGTGGATGGCTACCGGGTGTCGTTCCTGCCGGAGGACCAGACCCGGGTCGGCGCGGTCGGCTCGGGCCAGGTCGACGTGGCCGACGAGATGCCCTCGGCCCGGCTGTCCACGCTGCGCAAGCAGGCCGGCATGCGGATCGAGCAGAACCCGGTCCCGGGCTCGCCGTACAGTTATTACCTCAACGTCTCCCGGCCGCCGTTCAACGATCCGGCGGTGCGGCGCGCGGTGCAGGCCTCGATCGATCTGGACGCCATCGTCAAGGGCGTGTTCCGCGGCGAGTACCAGCGCGCCTGGTCGGTGCTGACCCCGAAGACCCCGGGCTACGCCGCCGATCTGGCCGGAACCTGGGGCTATTCCCCGGAAACGGCCGCGCGGCTGCTCGACGGCGCCGGGTACTCCCAGCGTGACGGCGACGGCTACCGCGTCCGCGGCGGGGTGCGGCTGCGGGCCGAGTTCCCGTTCGCCGCCGATTACAGCACCGCGGACCGGCGCACGTTCGATGTGGCGTTGCAGGATTCCCTGCGCAAGGCCGGCATCGAGGTGGTGCTGACCGCGGTCGACAGCGCGGAGTTCGCCAGCCGGGTGATCGCGGGGGAGTACGACGTGAAGTCGGTCGCCTGGGCCTCGGCCGATCCGGCGGTGCTGCGGGAGCTGTTCCACTCCAAGCGATTCCTGGCCGAAGGCGGCAGCAATCAGGGACGGGTGCGGGATCCGCAGCTCGACGCGTGGCTGGACGCCGCCCGCGCCACCCTCGACCCGCACGAGCAAAGCCGGCTGTACGGCCAGGTCCAGCACCGGGTGATCGAGCAGGCGTACGCCATCCCGGCGTACACCGCGCCCCGGTCGCTGGCGCTCGCGGAACGCGTCCGCGGGGTGCGGTACGAGGTTTCCGGCACCCCCGCGCTCGCCGAGCTGTGGCTGGCCGACTCGTGAGCCGGGGATTCGCGCGCCACGTCGTGAGCAGGCTGGCCTCGGGGGTGTTCGTGCTCTGGGGCGCGGCGACGCTGTGCTTCCTGGTGCTTTCGCTGCGCGGCGACACGGTGTCCGCGATCCTGGGCGCCGGCCCTCCGCCGACGCCCGAGCTGCGGGCCAGGATCGTCGCCGAGTATGGTCTGGACGATCCACTGTGGACCCGGTACCTGCACTGGCTCCGCTCGCTGCTCTCGGGTGACCTCGGCTGGTCCTACCAGCGCGACGAGCCGGTGACGCACCTGCTGGCGTCCCAGGTCGGCCCGACGCTCCAGCTCGCGGTCACCGCGGCGGTGCTGGGCGCCGGGATCGCCGTGCTGGTAACGGCTTTCCTGACCGGACGGGGCCGCGCGGCCGACACCGTACTCACCGGGCTCAGCGTGCTTTCGGTCTCGGTGCCGACGTTCTGGGTCGGCGCGCTGCTGCTCGGGGTGTTCTCCTTCGCCCTGCCGCTGTTCCCCGCGATCGGCGACACCGGCCCGGCCGGACTCGTGCTGCCCTCGCTCACCCTGGCGTTCCCGATCGCCGGGGCGCTGACCCAGGTGATGGCGCAGGAGGTGCGCACCGCGGAGTCGATGCCGTTCGCGCTGACCGTGCGGGCGCGGGGGGCGACCGACCGGCGGCTGCGGCTGAACCACACCCTGCGCCACTCCCTGCTGCCCGCGCTGACCCTGACCGGGTGGATCCTCGGCATGCTGATCGGCGGCGCGGTGCTGATCGAGAACGTGTTCGCGCGCCCGGGCCTCGGCCGCGTGCTGGTCGCCGCGGCGGCGGGGCGCGACCTGCCGGTGGTGACCGCGGTCGTGCTGCTCTCAGCGACCGCGTTCGTGGCGATCAACCTGGTGGTCGACCTGGTGCTGCCGGTTGTCGACCCGCGCCTGCGAGCGGAGGCGGACCGGTGACGGCCGTCCCCCTCGCGACGCGCGCGAAGTCCGTGAACCTGCCGGTCGCCGTCTGCCTGGCCATCCTCGGCGTGCTGGTGCTGGTCGTGCTGTTCCCGGGGATGTTCACCGCGCAATCGCCTTCGGCGACGGACTTCTTGCACACCTTCGAAGGCCCGAGCTTTTCGCACGTCTTCGGCACCGACCAGCTCGGCCGCGACGTCTACGCGCGGGTGGTTTACGGGGCCGGCGCGTCGCTGAAGATCGCGATGAGCGCGACGGTGATCGGCGTGCTGGGCGGACTGGTGATCGGGGCGCTCGCGGTGGCGGGCGGGCGGTTCGCGGCCGGCCCGCTGATGCGGCTGGTCGACGTCCTGCTCGCGTTCCCGGAGATCGTGCTGGCGCTGCTGGTGGTCGCGGTGATCGGCGGCGACGCGGGCGGGGTCGCGATCGCGATCGGCATGGCCGCGGTGCCGAACTACGCGCGGCTGGTGTACTCCCAGGCCCGGCTGGTCGTGCTCGCCGAGTACGTGGAGGCGGCGCGGGTGGTGGGCGCGCGCCGTTCGGTCGCGCTGGTCCGGCACGTGGTGCCCAACATCGCCGGCCCGCTCGTGGTGCTGGCCACCCTGGGCACCGGGACGACGATCATCTCCGCGGCCGGGCTGAGCCTGCTCGGCCTCGGGCCGGCGCCGCCCGCCCCGGAGTGGGGCCTGATGATCGCCGACGGCAAGGACTTCCTCGGCATCGCGTGGTGGCTGACCGTGTTCCCCGGGCTGAGCGTGGTGCTCGTGGTCGTCACCTGCACGGTGCTGGGCCGGACACTGAGGGTGCGGGCGCAACGATGACTGCTGACACCGGGTACCTGGCCGAGGTGACGGGACTGAGCGTCCGGTTCGACGGCCACCACGAGCCTGCCGTCGACGGCGTCGACCTCGCGGTGGCGGCGGGGGAGTGCGTCGCGCTGGTCGGCGAGTCGGGCTCGGGCAAGAGCGTCACCGCCCGCACCCTGCTCGGCCTCGCCGGGAAGAACGCGCGCGTGCGGGCCGAACGGCTGGAGGTGGAAGGCCGTGACGCGCTCGCCTTCGACGAGGCGGACTGGCGGAAGGTCCGCGGCTCGCGGATCGGCATGGTCTCGCAGGACGCGCTGAGCAGCCTCGACCCGTTGCGCCGGGTGCGGTCCGAGGTCGCCGAGCCGCTGGTGGTACACCAGCCGGGGCAGACCGCCGCGGCGCGGTCCCGGACCGTGCTGGACCTGTTGGGGCAGGCCGGAATCGACGATCCGGCGGCGCGGGCGGAGCAGTACCCGCACGAGCTCTCCGGCGGGCTGCGCCAGCGCGCGCTGATCGCCTCGGCGCTCGCCGCCGGCCCGCGGCTGCTGATCGCCGACGAGCCCACGACCGCGCTCGACGTCGTGGTGCAGGAGCGGATCCTCGAGCTGCTCGGCCACTACCGGGACCAGGGCTGGGGAGTGCTGCTGATCAGCCACGACCTCGCGGTGGTGGCCCGGCTGGCCGACCGCGTGCTGGTGATGCGCGCGGGCCGGCTCGTCGAGTCCGGGCCGGTCGGCCAGGTGCTGGGACGGCCGGAGCACCCGTACACCCGGCAGCTGATCGAGGCGATCCCGAAGGGACAGCCGCGCCCCGCGCCCGAGCCGGCGGCCCCGGTGCTCACCGCGACCGGGCTGGGGAAGACCTACCGCGGGGGCCGGGTGGCGCTGCACGACGTGTCGTTCCGCCTCGGCGCGGGTGAGGCACTGGGCGTGGTGGGCGAATCCGGCTCCGGCAAGAGCACCTTGGCGCGGGTGGCGCTGGGGCTGATCCGGCCGGACTCCGGTACGGTGCTGCTCGACGGGCGGGCCTGGTCGGCCGAGCCGGAACGGCGGCGAAGGGCGCGGCGGCGCGGAATCCAGTTCGTCCAGCAGAACCCGACGGCCGCGTTCGATCCACGATGGACAGTGGGCCGGATCGTCGGCGAGGCGGTGGCCGCGCCGCGGTCCGCCCGCCGCGCCCGGGTCGGCGAACTGCTCGACCAGGTCGGGCTGAGCCCCGAGCTGGCGGCCCGGCGCGCGCACCAGCTTTCCGGCGGCCAGCGGCAGCGCGTGGCGATCGCCCGGGCACTGGCCACCGAGCCGCGGGTCCTGGTCTGCGACGAGCCCGTTTCGGCGCTGGACGTCTCGGTCCAGGCCCAGGTGCTGGAGCTGCTCGCCCGGCTGCGCGCGGAAACCGGCGTGGCGCTGCTGTTCATCACGCACGACCTCGGCGTGGTCGCCGACGTCTGCGAGCGCGTGATGATCATGCGGGCCGGCGAGGTGGTCGAGGCCGGGCCGACCGCGTCGGTGTTCGCCGAGCCCGCGCACGCCTACACGCGGGAACTGCTCGACACGATTCCGCGGCTCTCGGTGGCGCAATCCGCGGCGCGGGAACCGTAGCCGTTACGCGGGAAACAGGTTTCCGGGGTCGTAGCGGGCTTTGGCGTCGAACAGGGGCTGGTAGGTCTCGCCGAGGTGATTTCTCCAGTCGGCGCCGGTGAAGGGGAGGGCGCCGATGGGGTACCGGGTGCCGCCGAGATCGAGGGCGGTGGCGTACCAGCGCGCGTTGCTCTCGACCATTTCGCGGGCGATTTCGAGCGATCCGGCGGTGCGGAGCGCGGCGACGAGGAAAATGGTGTCCCCGCCCGGAATGCGGAACAGGCGGGTGTTCAGCACGGCGGACGGGACGGGGTAGACCAGGATGAGCCCGGACGCGCCGAGGTCCGCCTGGGTCAGGCCGGACATGATGCCGTCGACGAAGGTGTCCGTGGCGCGGTCGGGCAGGAACAGGTCGACCCACGGGTGCGGTGCCTGCCAGTCGCCGATGCTTTCGAGGTAGGTGACGGTGTCGTCGAGCCGGGTGGCGAACTCCCGGTAGCCGAGGTCTTCGATCGTGTCCCGGCCGGCGTCGTAGCCGATTCGCTCGACCAGAGTGCGGTCGTCGGGTTCGGCCGCGGTGTAGTAGACGGCGGCGTCGAGCAGGTACAGCCAGCCTTCGGGGCCCGGGAGGATCTCGCCCTGGAGGAAGTCGAAGCGGCCGTCGGCGAGGAGTTCCCGTTGGCGCGTCAGCAATTCGGCGGCAGTGGGGTAGTAGGCCTTGACCCGCCGGACGCGGCCGGGCGCGGGGATGAGCGGGAGGGTGGCGCGCACGATCACCCCGCACCGGCCGAAGCCGGCGAGCACCGCGTGGAAGAGGTCCGGCGATTCGGTGGGGGAGCAGGTGCGCAGGACGCCGTCGCCGGTGACGACGTCGAGGGAGAGCACGTTGTCGGTCTGGACGCCGTAGCGGTGGCTGGTGCCGCCGATGCCGCCGGCCGAAAGCGTGCCGCCGACGGACGTGCCCAGGTAGTCGGTGAGCACGCGCGGGGTGAGGCCGTGTTCCAGGGTCTTGGCCAGCAGCGCGTCCCAGGTGATGCCCGCGTCCACGACCACGTGGTCTTTTTCGATGCGGTGGACGGTGGCGAGGTCGCCGAGGTCGAGGACGAGGCCGTCGCGGACCTGGGCCTGCCCGTAGCTGGTATGGCCGCGTCCTCGTGCCACCACGGGGATTCCGTGCTCCGCGGCCACACTGAGCACCGCGCTGATGTCCTCGACTGAGCCGGCGCGGAGCACGGCGGCCGGGACATGGGAGACGATCCCGCCGAAGTCCGCCGCGGCGTAGGCCGTCTCGGCGAGTCCGGTGTGGAGGGTGCCGTCGAGGTCGAGCCCGGCGAACCGGCTTCCGGTCATGCGCTGCCCCCTGCGTCGTGTCGGCCGAGGGCCCAGGATGCCATGGCGGCAGTCCTTATGGGGCAGGAAGTCCGGGACCGCGCAACCTGGCCGGGCCGGTCGCGTCCACCCGGTATGAGCGAGATGTCACGGGCCCTGATGCGCCCGCGCGCGGTGTTGACCGTCCTCGGTGTCGCCCTGGCGGTCACCGTCGCCCCGGCCGCCGCGGCGAGAGCCGCCGACGGGCAGGTCGTGACCACGATCGCCGCGGGGGACCGGGCGGCGGCCCTGTCCTACTGGACGCCGGAGCGGATCAAGCAGCAGGGCGAGTTCGACGGGCTGCCCCCGGCCGAGAAGATCGGCAAGCTGTGGCCGGGCCCGGTGCCCGCGGGCGTCGGGCGGCTGTTCTTCACCGCGGTGCCCGGTGGCGACGAGTCCTGCACGGCGACCGTGGTGCCCAGCCCCAGCCAGGACGTGTTGTTCACCGCGGGCCACTGCCTCGACGGCGGCACCGACCGCAACGACCAGCCGATCACGATGACGAACATGGTGTTCGTGCCCGGCTACGACCACGGCAAGCAGCCGCACGGGATGTTCGCGGCCCGCGCGTTCGGCTGGTCGGACACCTACCAGGGGCCCTCCAGCGCGCTCGACGACGACGGGGTGATCGCCGTGGACCCGGTCGGCGGCAAGCACGTCGCCGAGGTCGTGGGCACCCAGGACATCTCGTTCGACAAGGTGACTGGGCCGGTGGACACGACCATGCTCGGCTACCCGGTGTCCCAGCTGGCCCACGGCGAGGCGCTGGTCTCGTGCACCCGGCCGGCCACGCTGGAGACCAACTCGGCCGCCGCCGACTGGACGACCGACTGCGACCTCGCGGGCGGGTCGAGCGGCGGCCCGTGGCTGCGGAACTTCGACCCCGCGACCGGCAAGGGCACCATCTACGCGGTCACCAGCCGGGGCTCGATGGACGTCGACGGCGTCACCGAGAACCTGTCCGGCGCGGAACTGAGCGACGCCGTGCGCGCGCTCTACCAGCGCGCCGGCGCGCTCTGAGCCGGGCCCGGCGGGAAGGCCGTCGAGCGGGTGCCACCCCCAGTGAATGGGCACCCGCCCGACGACACCGCCGCTGATCCGCAGGCGAACGGCGGGAGGAAGCGCCTGCAATCGTTTCGGCTCGGCCGGGCTCGCCGGCCGGACCCGGTGAACGTTATCGACGGCCGCTTACAGTTGCCTGACAGTGCGGCACCCGGGGCGGGTTTCAGCCCGGCAAGTCCTGCGGGTCCCGGGAGTCCGCCGAGCCCCCGGAGTCCGCGGAGTCCGCGGAGGTCCCAGAGTCCGCGGAGGCCGCAGAGGCCACGGAGTCCCCAGAGCCCGCAGAGTTCGCAGGGCCCGGCTGGTCCCGGCGCTCGCGGAACCGGTCCCGCAGCAACGCCCGGTGCGAGTCCTCCAGCTGGCCGGCGATCTCGTCCGCGGCCTTGAAGTGCGCTTCGGCCTCGGCGTCCTGCCCCAGCTCCAGCTCGATTTCGGCCAGGCTGTAGGTGATCCGGGCGGTGTCCAGCCCGTTGCCCATCTCCTGGCACAGCACGAGCGCGCGCAGGTAGGAGTCCTTGGCCTCGCGGGGGTTCGCCGCGCTGCGGTACGCGTCGCCGAGGCCCTGGAGGCACCGCGCCTCCTGGTAGTGGTCCCCGTGCTCCCGGTGCAGGACCAGGGTCCGGTGGTACATCTCGATCGCCTCGTCGTGCTCGCCCATCGCGCTGGCCACGGTGGCGAGGCTGGCCAGCGAAAACGCGTACAGCCAGGGGTTCCCGTTCTCTTCGCCGAGCGCCAGCGCCTGTTCGAAGTAGGTCCGGGCGAGCTCGTACCGGCCGGCCCGCCGGGAGCCCTCGCCGAGGTTGGCGGTGGACACGCCCACCACCCAGACGTCCCCCAGCTCGGTGCCGAGCGCGAGCGCACGCCGGTGGTACTCGGCGGCCCGATCCAACTGGTATGCCTCCAGATAAGCCGTGCCCAGGTTGCACAGGGTCGGTGCCTCCACCGCCGGGCCCATCGCCCTGGCCGAGCCCAGTGCGCGCTGGTGCGTGGTGATCCAGTCGCCGGTGTAGCCGCGCACCTGGAAGAACCCCCACAGTGCGGCCGGCAGCTGGGACGCCAGGTCGTGCACCTCGTGCCGCGCGCAGTGGTCGGCGACGGCGATCAGCGTGACCCGCTCCGTCTCGCACCAGTCCAGCGCCTGCCGGTAACTGCCGAAGGTCACCGGTTCGATCCCGGGCTCCTGCCGCACCGGCACCGCCTTTCGCGGCCGTGACGGTGGCAGGAGGCGCAGGACGGCATTGCGTGCGGTGCTGAGGTACCAGCCGGCCAGGCGGGTGAGCGCCCGGTCCGGTTCGGTGTCCGCGGGCTCCAGCTCGGCCTGCTCCCGCGCGTAATCGCGCAGCAGATCGTGCAGCCGGTACCGGCGGTCCGCGACCTCCTCCAGCAGGTGCACGCTGACCAGCGACTCCAGCAGGTCCAGCGCCTCGCCCACGCTCACCCCGGCCAGCGCCGCCGCGGCCGGGACGCCGGTGTGCCCGCCGGGGAACAGTCCCAGCAGCCGGAACATCCGGCGCGAAGCCGGGCCCAGCATGGAGTACGACCACGAGAAGACCGTGCGGACCGAGCTGGTCGCGTCCTCCGGCAACGTGAGCGTGGACAGGGCGCTCTGCCGGCTCCCGATCTCGTCGACCAGGTCGGCGAGGGTGCCGTGCCGGCGCAGGGTCAGCCGTTCCGCGGCGACGCGCAGCGCCAGCGGGATCCGGCAGCACAGTCCGATCAGTGTGTCCAGCGGCTCGCCGGAAACGTCCGAGCGGGCCGGCCCGCTGATCCGGCGGACCAGCGCGGCCGCGTCGTCCGAGCCCAGCTCGCCGAGGGTGAGCCGGACCGCGCCCTCCCGCGCCACCAGTCCGGACAGGCGCTTGCGGCTCGTCACGATGACCGCGCACGAGGAGGATCCCGGCAGCAGCGGGCGAACCTGCTCGGCGTCGGCCGCGTTGTCCAGCACGACGATCATGCGGCGGTCGGCCAGCGCCGTCCGGTACAGCGCCGCCCGCTCCTCCAGGCCGCGGGGGATCTCCTGCGGGCTGATGTGCAGGGCCCGGAGCAGCTGGTCGAGCGCCTCGAAGGGGTCGGTCGGGGCACCGGTCGCGTCGAACCCGTGCAGGTTGACGTACAGGTCGCCGTCCTCGAAGCGGCCGCGGGCCCGGTGCGCCCAGCGGACCGCGAGCGCGGTCTTGCCCATGCCCGCCCCGCCGTCGACCACAAACGCCATCGGGCCGCCGCCGTCCGCCGCGGCCAGTGCGTCGAGCCGGTCCAGTTCCCGTTCCCGCCCGACGAAGTTCACCACGTCGGCCGGCAGCTGGCGCGGCACGGCACGGGTGATCACGGCCGCCCCGGGATCGGCGGTCGAGACGTCCAGCAGCGCCGCGTCGTTGTCCAGGATGCGCCGGTAGAGCCCGCACAGCTCCGGCCCGGGCTCGATGCCGAGCTGGTCGACCAGCGTGCGGCGCGCCTCGTGGAAGGCGTCCAGCGCCTCGGATTGCCGGCCGGTGCGGTAAAGCGCGAGCATCAGGTGCTCCCACAGCCGTTCCCGGAACGGGTGCCGCGTGACCAGCCCCCGCAGCTCCTCGGCGACGGCGCCGGCCTGCCCGATCATCAGCCGCGCCCGCGCCAGGTCCTCGGTGGCGGACAGGCGCAGGTCGTCGAGCGGCGCTCGCAGCGATTCGACGAACCAGCCCGACATCCCGCTGGCCGCGGTGCTGCCCCGCCACAGGTCCAGCGCGCGTTCCAGGGTGACCACGGCCTCGGCGCCACGGCCGTTTTCCAGCGAGGCCCGGCCTTCGGCGACCAGGCCGCGGAAGACCGAAGCGTCGAGTTCGCCGTCCAGGACCCGGATCGAATAACCCATGGTGTCGGTGACGATCCGGTCGTAGCCGGCCGGATCGACGGAAACCGACAGCATCTGCCGCAACCGGCTGATCGTGGTGTGCACGGCGGCGTTCTCCGCGGCCGGCGGGTGCTCGCCCCACGCCGCCTCGACCAGTTCCCCGATGGAGACCGGGGAGTTGGCGCGGGACAGCAGGGTCAGCAGCAGGACCGCCTGCCGGGACGGCCGCGGGGAAATTCCCCCGAGTGTGCCGCGCACCTGCAGGGAACCGAGCAGCCCGAACTCCAAGCCGAGCTCCTTCCCCACTTCCGCGCATTCCGAAGCCGACTTTACCGTCGTCGGTGGACCGTGTGCCGTAACCGTTTCGAAACGGGGTGAACCGGTGGTGGTGGCCTGCTAGGCTCGCCCGCGTCACCGGCAGATTCAGGGGAGAAACCATGCATGAAGCAGACAGCTGGTTCAATCTGGACGTGCGAATCGACGAGCCGACGCGGCGGCGGCCGAGTTTCAGCGGCGGTTCACTCACCACTGATTTGACTATCTTCGATCTGACCATTCCGGCGGCCGTGCCGCCGCCGGCCGACGAAGCCGGCCGCCAGCGCCGCTGACGGACATGACAGTGGTTCCGTCGGCGTCCGCTCCCGTTGCGGCCGCCGGCGGACCTCTGCCCCCGCTTTCCTATCGGCCCGCGGGATTTTTCCTGCTTCGCGCCCCGGTACTGCCCGCGGACACCGCCCGCCGGCTGCTCTCCGGCGAGGGCGAAGACGCGCGATTGTGGGACCAGGTGGGCGACCCACTGGTCCGGTCCGCGCTCACCGTCGCCTCCGCCGACCTCGTGGACGCGCTCGACCGCAACGCCCGCGGCGAGGTCGCCGCGACCCGGCAGCGCCGGCTCCGGTCCGGGCTGCTGCGTTATCTGACCCGGATGTCCACCCGGGCTACGCCATTCGGCCTCTTCGCAGCTGTCTCCTGGGGTGAATTCGGTGCGCAGTGCGCGGCCGTGATCGACGGTCCGCCCAGGCGGCACACCAGGGCGGACCTCGGCTGGCTGCTGGACGTCGTCGAGGCCGTCGAAGCGGACCCGGCCGTGCTGCCGTTCCTGCGCCTGACCGCGAATCCGCTCGCCTACCCGGTGGGGGAGCGGCTGGTGCTGCGGCCCGCGGACGTCTACGGGAAGGACGATCTGCGCGGCGTTTCCCTGCGCGCCACCGAAGTGGTCCGATACCTGCTCGACGAGGCCGTCACGCCGGTGCCGTACCGGGAACTCCTCGAGCGGGTCGACGCCGAATTCCCCGGTGTGCCGGGCAATCGCGTCGAGGCATTGGTCGGACGGCTGCACGAGCTGCGCTTCCTCATCACGGACCTGCGCCCGCCGCTGAACCAGCCCCGACCGGAGCAGCACGTCCTCGACGTCCTCGCCCGGGTGCCCCCGGCCCGCGCGGCCCACCAGGCGCTGCAGCGGGTGAGCACGCTGATGGCCCGGTGTGACGAGAAACCGCTTTCGCCACCGGTGTCAATGCGGGAGCCGATGCGGGAATTGCTTTCGGCGCAACGGGAACTGCTCCCGGACAGGACCGGCCGCACCTGCCAGGTCGACGCCGCGCTGAGTGTCGACGGCGCCACCGTGCCCGCGCAAGTGGCGCTCGAGGTGGCCGACGCGGTGGCCTGGCTCGGCCGGGCGATCGGGCCGGCGCCGCGGTTCCCGCACCTGACGGACTACCGGATGGCCTTCACCGAGCGGTACGGCCCGGAGGGGCTGGTCCCGCTGGCCGACCTGCTGAGCCCCGAGCACGGCCTGGGCAGCCCGTCGGGCTATCTCAATCCCGGTGGGGCGCAGATGTTCGCGGCCGCGATCCCGCCCGTGCCCGCGCGGGACCGGCCGTACGCGGTGCCGCTGTTCGCCGAGGCCCTGCGTACCGGTCAACGGGAAATCGATGTGGCGGACCCGGTTTTCGCCGCGCTGATGCCCGAGCGGCCCAGTGACGACCGCCGTCCGCCGGCGCCCGGGCTGGACGTCACGGTGCAGATCGCGGCCGCTTCCCCGGACGCGATCCTGCGCGGCGAGTGGAGCGCGGTGCTGCCGGCGGGCTCGTTCGCCCTCTCCGGCCGCATGGTGGGCCGGTTCGTCCACCTGCTGCCCGGGCCGGCCGAGGACCAGGTGCGTGAACACCTCCTGGCCCAGGACGCCACCGCCGAGCCCGGCGTCGTGCACGCGGAGCTGAGTTACCTGCCGGTGCAGGGCCGGGCCGCGAACGTCACGGTGCACCCGCTGATGCGGAGCCACGAGATCCCGGTCAACGTCACGCCCTCGGTCCCGGCGGACCGGGTGATCCCGTTGCGGGACATCGTGATCGGCCTCGACGGCGACCGGTTCGCGGTGTACTCCGCCCGGCTCGGCCGCCGGATCCGGATCCACCAGGGGCACATGCTCAACCCGCAGGCCGCCCCGGACGTGTGCCGGTTCCTGCTGGAAAGCGCGCAGGACGGGGAGTGGGCCCCGGCCGGCTTCGACTGGGGGAGCCTGGAGACGGCGCCGTTCCTGCCGCGGGTCCGGCGCGGCCGGATCGTGCTGCGGCTCGCTCAGTGGAACATCGAGGTTTCCGCTACGTTCGGCCGGGAAGCGCTGGAAAGCGACGAGGCGCTGGCCGCCGCGGTGCGCACCTGGCGTTCGCGCTGGCAGGTCCCGCGGTGGGTGTACGTGACCGACCAGGACCGCCGGCTGCTGCTCGACCTGGACCACGAACCGTCCATAATGGAGCTTCGGACCGAGCTGGCCCGCGCGGCGGAGCGCGGCCTCACTTGGCTGCCGGTGCAGGAGATGTACCCGGGCTTCGACGAGCTGTGGGTTTCCGGGGCAGGCGGCCGACGGCACGTCAGCGAGGTGGTGATCCCGCTGAGCACGCAGTCGGCGCCCCGGCCGGCCGCGCCCGTGGTCCCGCAGGCGGCGCTGATTGCGTGCCGGCGTCCGCGGCGGCATTTCCCGGGCGGGGAGTGGCTGTCGCTGAAGCTGTACACGGCCGAGGCGGCGATGGACCCGGTGCTCGGCCGGATGTGGTCCAAACCACCGGTCTGCCCGGGCGAGCAGTGGTTCTACCTGCGGTACGCCGATCCCGCGCCGCATCTGCGCATCCGGGTGCGCGCCGGGCTGGACGACGCGGCCGCGCTGTTCGCCGGCTGGACGGCGTGGGCCCGCGAACTCGTCGGCGAAGGGCTGGCCGCGGACTTCGTGATCGGCACCTATTCACCGGAGCTGATCCGCTACGGCGGCCCGGACACCATGGCTGCCGTCGAGCGGGTGTTCTGCGCGAGCAGCGCGGCCACCGCGCGGTTCCTCGCCGAGCCCGGCCCGGACGAGCTGCCCCGGCTGGTCGTGGCCGGTTACCTGCTCGACAACGTGTACCGGAACTGGGGCCTTGACCTCGACCAGCGCCTGGCCCGCGCGACCGCGGTTCCCCGGCCCGGCACGGAGAACGACCCGGCGCGGCCGCACCGTCGCCTGCTCGCCGACCTGCTCGCCCCCGAGGCCCGGCCCGGCTCACCGGCCGAAAAGGTGCGGGCGGAACTGGCCGAAGTGTTTGACGCTCAGGCGGCTTCGCTCGCGGAAGCCGGGGCGCTGGTGAGAGCGGCGGCGGGCACTTTGACCACGGCGGAGCACACCGTCGTCGGCGGCGTCGCGCACATGCAAGTCAACCGTTTGCTGGGCACCGACCGCGAACTCGAACTCGCGGCCCACCGGCTGTGGTGGCACGCGCTGCGGACGGTCCGGAGCCGGACTATCTAGGGCCCTCGGTGCCATCGGCGGCGCGTTATTCGCGGCCGGGGTATTTGGGGTCCACTGTGGACGACAATTCCGCGGGCCCGGCACGGTTGGCATACCAAAAAGACGGCCGCTGCCGGTCGGGGAAAGGCAGCGGGTGCCTTCCGTCCCCGTGCTGCGGCCGTACGGGTGAGTTTGCCGCGCGGACGGCCGTGGCTCACTCGGCCAAGCGGGTGAACTGTGGCTCGCCAGGTGGCGCCGGCGGGCTGGGCGGAATACCCGCGACAGTGGCCAAAAGCTCCGATAACGCCGCTTTTCGCACCGTGCGTGACCCTTCTTGCGGCAAAAGACGGAAACTCCGCCCGGCTTTCACACGGATGTATCAGCCGGGCGGTTTGGGCCTCTCTTACCCGGGGGGAAAATTCCCTCCGGCTGGCTGAGGGCGAACAGTATGATCCGTTCGTCTGCTCCCCGGGAGGCTGGGACATGGAGACGGTAGTGGCCGGGCGGGTGGATCCGCCCCAGGACAGTCCGCTCCGCGCGGTGCCTCGCGGGCCGGCGTCGAGTACCCCGCTGGTCGGCCGGGAGACCGAGTTCGCCGTGCTGGCCGAGGCGATCGCGGCCGCGGAATCGGGCCGCGGCGGCGGGGTGCTGGTGTGCGGGCAGCCCGGGATCGGCAAGTCGCGGCTGGCCGCGGAGGCGGTCGAGCTGGCGCGGGGCAAGGGGTTCACCATCGTCGAGGGGCGGGCCGACCCCTTGCTGTCCGGGCTGGCGTACGCGCCGATCGTGCAGGCGTTCCGTGATCACCTGAGTGGGCCGTCCAGCGCCGGGACCCCGGATCTCGGCGTGCTGTTCCCCGGGCTGCGGCCGGAGGCGCCGGCCACGGGGGACCCGGCCTTGCAGCGCACCCGGATGTACGAGTCCGTGCTGGCGGCGACCCGGCGGCTCGCGGCCGAGCACCCGGTCCTGCTGTTCCTCGACGACGTGCACTGCGCGGACCGGGGGACGATCGAGCTGCTTTATTACATCGGCCGCAATGCCGGGGACCTGCCGGTGGTGGTGGTCGCGTGCTTCCGCTCGGGTGTGGCCAACGAGGCGATCACCGCGATGACGGCGGCGGCCCGCCGCGATCCGTCCGGCCGGCTGCTGGAGCTGGCCCCGCTGACCGACCGCGCGGTGACCGAACTGGTCGGGCACCTGCTCGACGCGCCGCCCTCGCCCGCGCTGCTGCGGGTGGTGACCTCGCGGGCGTCCGGGATCGCGCTGTTCGCGGTGGCGCTGACCCGGCACCTGGCCACCGGGCGCACGTCCGGCCCGTTGCCCGCGGTGATCCGGGATGTGGTGCTGGAACAGGTGAACCTGCTCGGCGAGACCGAGCGCCGGCTGCTCGAAGTGGTCGCGGTGGCCGGGGTGCACGGCCGCGCGCCGGTGCTGGGCACGGTCGCGGGGCTGGACTCGCCGGTGCTGCACGCGGCTTTGCGCCGCCTGGTCGGCACTCGGCTGGTCGTCGAGCATCGGTCCGGGGCCGAGCCGCATTACCAGATCGCGCACCCGCTGTACGCCGAAGCGGTTTACGGGGAACTCGGCGTCGCCGAACGACGCTCGCTGCACGTCGCCGTCGGAGTCGCGCTGGATGCCAGTGGCGGCGGGAGCACGGTGGCCTCCGCGCCGCATTACGCGGCCGGCGGCGACAGCGTTCCTGCGGCCCGCGCGGTCGAAGTGTTCAGCGACGCCGGGCGGCGGGCGTTGACCGTGGGCGATCTCGACGAGGCCGGTGACTACCTCACCGCGGCCCTGCGCCGGGCCCGGGGTGCGCGTCCCGAGGCGGTGCCGGCGTTGCTCGTCGACCTCGCGCGGGTGGAGCAGGGGCGGGGCCGGCTCGGCGAGGCCGCCGCGCTGCTGGACGCCGCGGTCACGCTTGGCGAGCGCCGGGGCCAGGACGCCGAGCGGCTGCGCGCGTGGCGGCACCTGCAGGCGCTGCTGGAGGCCGAACGCGGGAACGTGCCGGCCGCGGTCGGGCTCGCCCGGGCCAGCGGGCGGCGGCCGGACACCGCCCGCCGGCGCCACGTCGGCCACGCTGGCCGACGGCGAGCCGGACGGCGCCCGGGTCCTGCAGCTCGAGCCCGGTTCTGTGCTGGTCTTCGAGGAGCTGGTCGGTGCCAAGAGCGGCTTGCCCGCCGACGCCGACCACACCCACCGGCAGGCGGTCCGGCTGACGTCGGTCACCAAGACCACCGACGAGCTGTACCACCAGCCGCTGCTGGAAGTGGCCTGGGACCGGGTGGACGCGCTGACCTTTCCCTTGTGTGTCAACGCCCGTGGCGGCGCGGACTGCATCGACTTCGAGGTCGGCGTGGCCCGCGGCAACGTGGTTCTGGTCGAGCACGGCGCGCGGATCGACTGGTGCGGCGGAGCGCCGGAAAGTCACGCCGTGCCGCCGCCCGAAGCGACGGAGCCGGGCTGCCCGGACCCGCCGGACTTCGGCTGTCCCGACGAGTCCGTGCCCGGGCAACGACCGGGTTACCCGCCGTTGCCGGTGCGGTTCTCCCCGGAGCTGACGCATCAGCCGGTCACGCAGAGCGCGCCGTTCCCCTCACCCGTGGACATCGCGGCCGCCCAGGCGCGGTGGCTGATCGGCTTGCCCGAGCGCGTGCGCGCCCGGCTGACCGCGTTGTGGCACAGCTGCTCGGGCCACGAACTGTCCGATGAGGACATTGCTTTTGTGACGGCGCTGTTCGGCGCCCGGCTGGTCGCCAGGCTCGAACTGAGGGAGCATCCCCGCCGGGCGCTGCGGTACCTGCTCGCGCGGTTCGACGACCTGCTCGAGACCAAACTGGAACGGCTGCGGCAGCTGATCCACCGTGCCCGCGCGGGATACGTGCTCACCGAGGCGAACGAGGGCTGGGAGATCGGCCAGAGCTGGGGCGCCGCGGAAGGCGCCGCGCTGGACGAGAACAGTGCGGCGTTCCGCGGCCCGGCGGGCCCGGCCACTCAGCCGGACCCGCGCGCCGCGCTGCCCGCGGTCACCGTGACCGACCGGAACGGCGAAACCTGGCTGCCGCAACGAGATCTGCTGGACAGCGGGCCGGCCGACCGGGTGTTCGTCGGTGAGCTCAACGACACCGGCGCGGTGGCGCTGCGCTTCGGCGATGGCCGTAACGGCGCGAAGTTCCCTCTGGACGGCACTCTTACGGCTTCCTTGCGGGTCGGCACCGGTCTGGCGGGCAACGTCGGCCGCGAGGCGGTGAACCGGATCGTCTTCTGCCGGGTTTCGGCAGGCGGCATCCGCGAGGTCCGCAATCCGCTGCCCGCCACCGGCGGGGTTGGTCCCGAGCCGGTGTCCGAGGTCCGGCTGCGGGCGCCGCAGGAGGTCCGGCACCGTCTGCTGCGCGCGGTCACCGCGGACGACTACGCGACGCTGGCCGGGCAGAACCCCGCCGTGCAACGGGCCGCGGCCGATCTGCGCTGGACCGGCAGCTGGTACGAGGCCCAGGTCGCGCTCGACCCGCTCGGCGCGGAGGTCGCGCCGGACTGGCTGCTCGACGAGGTCCGCTCCGGGCTGTACCCGTACCGGCGGATCGGCCACGACTTGGCGGTGTCGACCGCGACGATGGTGCCGCTCGACCTGGCCGTGCACGTGGAGGTGCTGAGCGAGTACCTGACCGGGCACGTCCAGGCAGCGCTGCGCCGGGTGCTCGGCCGGTTCTTCGCCCCGGACAACCTCACCTTCGGCACCCCGGTCCGGGTCAGCCAGGTGGTCGCCGCCATCGCGGCGGTGCCCGGCGTCCGCCACGCCGAGGTGACCCGGCTGGGCCGGCTGTTCGGCCCGCCCGGCACCGCGCTCGGCACCGGCGTGCTGCCGATCGGGCCGCTGGAAGTGGCGCAGCTCGACGACGATCCGAGCCGGCCCGAGAACGGGCGGCTGACCCTCGACCTGGTTGGTGGGCGATGAGCTGTTCGTGCGGCTGCGGCGGGGGCCCCGCCGAGACGACCCCCGCTTCGACTTACAACCGGCCGGGCCTGCCCGCGCTGTCCGCCCGGATCGGCACGTTCAGCCAGTTCCGGGAGACGATGCTGGCCCGGATCGCGAGCCGGCCCGCGCTGGCCGAGCTGACCACGCGGGAGCCGGACGACCCGGCGATCGCGCTGCTGGACTGCTGGGCCGTCGTCGGCGACGTGCTGACCTTCTACCAGGAGCGGCTCGCGAACGAGGGCTACCTGCGCACCGCGATCGAGCCGGAATCCTTGATACACCTGGGAAAGCTGGTCGGCTACACCCCGCGGCCCGCGCTCGCCGCCACGACCCACCTCGCGTTCAGCCTCGACCCGGGTGCGAAGGCGGTGATCCCGGCCGGTTCGGGCGCCAAGAGCGTGCCGGGGCAGAACCAGCTGCCGCAGACCTTCGAGACCACCGACGAGCTGGTGGCCCGCGAGGAGTGGAACACCCTGCAGGTCGCCACGACCGCGCCGGTGGACCTCGACGCCTTCCACGCCCAGCAGATGCGTGAGCTGGGCGTCGAAGGCACGACGGCCAACCTCAAGACCGGCGACCGGCTGCTGCTGCTCTTCGGCACGGCGTCCCCGGTGGTCCGGACCGTCGAGCAGGCGGCCGCGGACTTCGCGGCCGGCCGGACCACGGTCACCCTCACCGTCCCGGACGGCGGTCTCGATGAGCTGAACCAGGCGATTTCCGACCTGCTCATGGCGATCACCAAGGTGGTGCCGCCGCCCGACCCGCAGTCCTGGGACCCGAAGCCGCCGATCTCGCCGTGGACCGCGGCGACGATCGAGGCGCTGACCACGGCCCGGGCCTACCTCACCAGCCTCGGCACTTCGCCGGACGTGGCCGACGTGCCGTATGACCTGATCCGCACCGTCACGGCGCTGAACACGGGGCTGCCCGAGCAGGCGGCCCTCGCGCGGGCGCACGCGGGCTGCACGGTGCAGGACTGGTTCGAGCAGCACGTCCAGCCGGTCGCCGACGCGAACACGGCGTTGCTGAAGCTCTGCCTGGAGGCCCTGCGCGAGACCGACCCCGAGGCGGACTATCTGAACCGGCTGGCCCAGGGCCTGGTCTGCCCGAATTCGCCGCAGCTGCTGGCCATGGACGGCGCCGATGGCGGCTGTTCCAACTGCGGTGAGGATTGCGGCCGGGCCGCCGCGCTGGTCGCGCTCACCCCGGTGCTGCCGTGGCTGCGCCGGGAGCCGTCGCGGCCGCCGCGGCACGCGATCGAGCTTCAGTCCACGGTGGACGACCTGTTCCGCGCCGACTCCGACACGCATCCAAAGCTGCTCGTCGCGGCCGACCCCCGGCTGGCGCCGAACCTGCGCCAGGCCTGGGCGAACCAGCGGATCGCGCCGCCGCCCGAGCTGTCCGGCCTGCAGGTGTTCCGGACCCGGGCGCTGACCACCGCCCGGCCGGCGGGGGCGCCGGCGGACCCGGACGGCAGCGTCACCGTCTACCTGGACAACGTGTACGACGGCATCGCCCGCGGCAGCTGGGTGGTGCTGGAATCCGCCGCGACCGCGGGGAACCCGGCGGTCCAGCTCGTCGTGACGGTGCTGGCGGCCGCCCAGACGAGCGTGGACGTGACCGTGCCGAACCCGCCCGGCGCGGCGAGGACCGTCGGCACCCGGCAGGTCACCGTGCTGACCCTGCGGACGAGCGAGCCCGCGCCCGCGGCGGGCGCCGTCGTCTGGGCCCAGGGCGAAGCGCTCACCGCGCTCGGCGACCCGATCACCGGCGACGTCTTCGGCGACGAGATCGAGCTGGGCCGGCTCTACGACGGCCTGCGCCCGGGCCGGTGGCTGATGGTGTCCGGCGAGCGCACCGACGTCCCGCACACCAGCGGCGTCCTCGCGACCGAGCTGACCATGGTGGCCGGCATCCGCCAGCGGGTCGAGCCGTCCCGCCCGGGCGCGAGCGTGCGGACGTTCCTGGCCCTGGCCACCACTCTGTCCTATCGGTACAGCCGGGCCACGGTCACGTTGTACGGCAACGTGGTCGCGGCCGATCAGGGCGAGACCCGCGCCGAGGTGCTCGGCAGCGGCGACCCGGGGACGGCCGGCCAGACCTTCCCGTTGCGGCAGGTCACGGCGGACAACCCGTTGACCTTCCAGCCTTCGGCCAATCCGACCGGCGCGGACAGCACGCTCACCACCCGCGTTTCCGGCGTGCGCTGGCACGAGACGGACGGGCTCATTCTTTCGGGCCCGACCGATCACGACTACGAGGACGGCGTCGGCACCGACGGCTCCCGTTCAGTCCGGTTCGGCGACGGGGTGCACGGCTCCCGCGTGCCGGCCGGGGTGGAGAACGTCACCGCGAACTACCGGATCGGCGCCGGGCACAGCGGCAACGTGGACGCGGGCCAGATCACCCAGCTGTCCGCCCGAGCGCTCGGCGTCCGGTCGGTGACCAATCCGATCGCGTCCGGCGGGGGAGCCGATGGCGACGGGCCGGCGGACGCGCGCGGGACCATCCCGCTGCGGATGCTGGCCCTCGACCGGCTGCTGTCGGTCCGCGACTACGAGGACTTCACCCGCGCGCGGGCCGGGATCGGCAAGGCCGCGGCGGTGAAGCTGTCCGACGGCGGGCAGCGGGTCGTGCACGTGACCATCGCGGCGACCGGCGACGCACGGATCGACCCGTCGTCCGGCCTGTTCACCACGCTGGAATCCGCGCTGGCCGCGTACGGCGACCCCGGCGTCGGCATCCGGGTCGCGGTCCGGGCCCAGGTGCTGCTGGTGCTGCGGGCCGGGATCAAGGTGCTGCCCGACTACTCGTGGGACCTGGTGGAGCCCGCCGTCCGCGCGGCGCTGCTGGCCCGGTTTTCCTTTGCCGGGCGTAATCTCGGCGAACCGGCGTACCTCAGCGAGGTGTTCGCCGCGATCCAGGCCGTGCCGGGGGTGGACTACGCCGACGTCGACATGTTCGACGGGATCCCCGGCGACGTCACGCCGATCGACCTGGCCACGATCGTCGACGGGCTCATCGAGGCGAAACCGTGTGTGCCCGCGGCCGGCGCGCGGTTCGACGAGGTCTTCGACGAGGTGGCCTTCGTCAACGGCTACGGCTGGGACACGCTTTCCACGATCGCGCTGCGGCACGGGCTGACCCTGGACGAGCTGGCCCGGCTCAACCCGCGGCTGGAGCCGGGCGCGCTGCGCCGGGGTGACCGGCTTACCGTGTTCCGCGGCCTCCGCCCCGCCCAGCTCGCCGTCCTGCCGGACAGCGTGCCGGAAGCATTGACTCTGGTGAGGATCCCATGACCCATAACGCCGACCGGCTCTACGAGCTGCTGCCCTCGGTCTACCGCCGGCGCGACGAGGAGAACGCGGGCCCGCTCAAGGCGCTGCTCGGGGTGATCACCGAGCAGGCCGACCTGATCGGCGCCGACCTCGACGCGCGGTACGAGGACTGGTTCGTCGAAACCTGCGAGGACTGGGTCGCGCCGTACCTCGGTGACCTGGTCGGGTACCGGATCCTGCCCGGCGCGGACGAGACCCTGGCCACGGGATCCGAAGCGGCCCAACGGTTGCTGGCCGCGCTGGCCTCCCGCCGCGACGTCGCGCACACCGTCGGCAACCGGCGCCGGAAGGGCACGCTGGCCCTGCTGGAGCAGCTCGCGGCGGACGTCGCGGACTGGCCGGCCCGCGCCGTCGAATACCGGCAGCTGCTCGGGGTCACGCAGGCGGTCCGGCTGCACGGCCGCGACCCGCGGGCCGACCGGCGGCGGCTGACCCGCGGCCGGCTCACCGACCTGCGCCGCGCCGACGCGCTCGACCGGCTCGGCGGGCCGTTCGACGAGCTGGCCCACACCGCCGAGGTCCGGAGCATCACCTCGCCGCGCGGCACCGGCCGGTACGACATCCCGGAAATCGGGCTGCACGTCTGGCGGCTCAAGCCCTATTCGATCACCGACGCGCCCGCGTACTGCGAGGACCGGGCCCGCACCCACTTCACGTTCAGCGTTCTGGGCAACAACACCCCGCTGATCACCAAGCCGGAGCGGGAGCCCTCGCCGGCGCACATCGCGGACGAGACGAACGTGCCCGCGTTCATCCGGCGGCACGCTTTTGCCGAGCGGACCGCGGCTTATTACGGGCCGGGCAAGAGCCTGTCGATCCACCTCGGGGACGGGAAACCGGTGCCGCTGGGCGCGATCGTGCCTGCGGACCTGTCCGGCTGGCGCTACCGGCCGGGCCGCGGCCAGGTGGCGGTGGACCCGGTGCTCGGCCGGATCTCCTTCCCGGCCCGCGAAGCTCCGGACGACGGGGTGTGGGTTTCCTGCCACTACGGGTTTTCCGCGGATATGGGCGGCGGCGAGTACCCGAGGCCGGTGGACCCGGCGTCGCCGAAGAAGGTCTACTACGTCGGGCCCGGCCACCATCGGCTGATCACCGAGGCGGTCGAGGAATGGCGTCACGACAAGGAAACCGACGCTGGACTGCGTGAGGGGGTCATCGAGATCACCGACAGCGGGGCGTATCAGGAGCAGCTCGAAATCCCGCTGGACCGCGGTGACCGGCTGACCCTGCGCGCGGCGCAGGGCACGCGGCCGGTGCTGCGGCTGCTGGACTGGTCGAGCAACCGTCCGGACGCGTTGCGGCTCCACGGAACCGGTCAGGGCGCGGCGACCGATCCGTTGCCGCGGGTGGTGTTCGACGGGCTGCTGATCACCGGGCGGAGCGTGCGGGTGGACGGGCCGGTCGGGCAGTTCGTGGTGCGGCACTGCACGCTGGTGCCGGGCTGGGACCTCGACGAGGACTGCTGCCCGTGCCACGAGGAGGAGGCCGGGATCGAGCTGGTGGACACCCCGGTCTGCCTGGAGGTGGAGCACAGCATCCTCGGCACGATCCTGGTCAACGCCGAGGAGGCACACCACGAGCCCAACCGGATCTGGCTGTCGGACAGCATTCTCGACGCCGCCGGAGCGGGCCTCGCCGCCGTGTGCGGGCCCGACGACACCCCGGCGTACGCGGAGTTCAACGCCCGGCGCACGACCGTGTTCGGCTCGGTGCTCGCGCACGCGGCCGGGCTGATCGAGAACTCCATTGTGGACGGTGTGGTGCGGATCGCCCGTCGGCAGAACGGATGTGTGCGCTTCTGCTGGCTGCCGGAGGGCTCGCGCACACCGCCCCGGTTCCATTGCGAGCCGGAGCATTCCGGCGATCCGGCCCGCGTGGTGCCGCGGTTCACCTCGGCTCGCTACGGCACGCCGGGTTACGCGCAGCTCGCGTTGAGCTGTCCCGGCGAGATCCGCCGCGGCGCCGACGACAGCTCCGAAATGGGCGCCTTCCACGACTTGTTCCAGCCGCAGCGCGAGGACGACCTCCGGCTGCGCCTCGACGAGTACACCCCGGCCGGCAGCGACGCCGGCATCCTGTTCGCCACCTAGGAGACCGCCATGCAAGCCGACTTCTCGCGTCGCACGTTCGACCCGCTGAAACACTTCTCCGCGGTCCTGTCGCAGCAGGGCCGCGTCCAGCTCGACGCCGACGCCAACGAGCAGGGCGCGATCCTGCTGCACCAGCTGCGCACCGTGGTGGCCGACCTGGTCGGCCCGGCCGCGGCGGTGGCCGGCCCGCCCGCCGGGTTCGAGGTTGACCCGGTCCTGGACAGCCGCACGAACAAGGTGCTGGACCTGACGATCGCCCCCGGCCGGTTCTACGTCGACGGGCGCTTGGTCGAGAACCACCGGCGGGGCATGACGTATTGGAACCAGCCCGACGGCCACCTGGACCCGGAACCGATGCGCTGCCGGAGACCGGTCCGTTCGTGGTGTACCTGCGGGTGTGGGAGCGGCTGATCACGGCCCTACAGGACCCGGCGATCCGCGAGGTCGCGCTCGGCGATCCCGGTCCGGACACCGCGGCCCGGGCGAAGACCGTCTGGCAGGTGGCCTGGTGCGCCGGGGAAAGCACGGGTGACTTCCAGGACTTCCTGCAGTCGGTGGACCCGGCGCGCGGCCGGCTCGCCGCCCGCGCGAAGCGGCCGGACGACGCGGACGAGGACGTCTGCCGGCTGCCACCGGAGGCGCGGTTCCGCGGTCCGGAGAACCAGCTGTACCGGGTGGAGGTGCACACCGGCGGGCTGGCCTGGCAGGACCTCTCGGACGTGCCGAACCGGTCGCGTCGCGCGGAGTTCGTGCCCGCGCTGCCCGGGGCCACGTTCAAGTGGTCGAGGGAGAACGCGTCGGTGGTGTTCCCGGTCGTGTCCGTCTCGGGCGCGACGGTCACCCTCGCGACGCTAGGCCGCGACGGCAAACTGGACCTGGACGTCGGCGACCACGTCGAACTGGTCGACGACGCCACCGCCAGCCGCGTCGCGGACGACGTCCCGGCGCTTCAGCGCCCGAACCCGTCTCCGAAACTGCTGACCGTCGTGGGGATCGACCCGGCCGATCGGGTGGTGACCTTGGACTCCGATGTGGACGATCGCTGCGGGCCGGGTACGGACCCGGAGCTGCATCCGCTGCTGCGTCGTTGGGACCACCGTGCGTCGGCCACTTACGAGAGCGGTGGCCGGGACGTCGCGGCGGACCGGGCGTTGCCGCTGGTGGAGGACACTTGGATCGATCTGGAGGATGGGGTCCAGGTGTTCTTCACGGCTCCGCCGCGCCCGTCGGCGTCGTCGGCGGCGTCGTCGGCCGACTCTGGCGGCAGCTATCGCCGCGGCGACTACTGGCAGATCCCCGCCCGCACGATTACCGGTGATGTGGAATGGCCGCAGGACGCTGGTGGCCCGCATGCGGTGGTGCCGCATGGGGTCGGTTACCACTATGCGGTGCTGGGGATCATCGGCGCGGATGGCCAGGTGACCGACCGTCCGATCTCGTTCGAGCCACTCTTCCCCGACCCAGCGAATCGGGGTGTTGCGGGGGGTGAGTCTGCGGCTGGTGGTTCTGCCGCTGCCGGTGGTTCGTCCGCGTCAGGGAATTCGCCTGCGGGATCTCCGGCTGGTGGATCGGCTACTGCCGGTGGTTCGGCTGCGCCGGGGGCATCTCCGGCTGGCGGCTCGACCGGGCATGCAGGACCCCTGACTGGCGGCTCGGCCGTGCCCCACGGTGCGTCTGCGGGACCTGCGGCTGGTGGTTCTGCCGTGCCTCACGGTGCGTCCGCTGGATCTGCGGCGTCGGCCGTGCCGGGCGATGGGGCCATGGGAGCTTCGGTGCCTGGCGGAACCGCCGCGTCGGGGACGTTGTTCACGGGACCTCTGGCTGCCGGTGGATCGGCTGGGTCTGAGGGTGCGTCCATGGGCTCTTCGCCGGGCGGGTCGGCCATGCCCGTGCAGACGTTCGCCGCCGCCCCTGCGGCTATGCGAAGTGCGGCCGTGACCGAGGGGCCACCGGTGCCGCAGATGGCGTTCTCGAGGCCAATCTCGCCGCTGCGGCAATCGAATCCGCAGCCGTCCGTCAGCGTTCAGGTGCTGGACAACCCTCCGGAACCGCAACCTGTTGTCCCCACTGCTGGGCAAGACGGGCCTTCGACGCCGCGCCCGGCCACACCCAGTCCAGTCCCACGTCAGAACGGCTCGCCCGCGCAGCCTGCCGGCTCCGATTCCGTTCCAGGGCAGGAGGATTTGATGCCATCCCGACCGACCGCTCCCACCGCCCCGGTGGACGCAGCTCCGCAGACCACGCCTGCTACCGCTCCGACTGACGGCGCTCCGCAGAGCACGCCTGCCGCCGTCCCGGCCGGCTCGGCTCCGCAGTCCGAGCTGGCCACCGATTCGACCGTCCCTGCGGCGCCGGCTGCTCCGACCACTGCCCCGCCGGTCACGGGAGCACCGGCGGGGCCGCTCGGCAACCAGCTGACCTCCTGGCTGCGCACCGTGGTCCCCGGACTCTGGGCGACCTTGGTGGCCTGGCTGGTGTCCTTCGGCTTGCCCGCTTCGATGACCGGTTGGCTGGGCGGCCTGGGCAACCAGGTGATGGTCCCGATCGTGCTGGCCATCGTGTACGCGCTCCTGCGCCGCCTCGAACCGATCATGCCGCCATGGCTGACCCGGCTGCTGATCGGCTCCAACCGGCCGCCCAGCTACGCGAGCAGCCAGACAGCATGAACGGGAGTCCGGCTCAAGGACTCGTGAGTGTCTATGCCGGTTCCAACCGTCATGAACACTCACGAGCTTTTACCCCGGCGGAGGCTGATCGGTGGCACTGTCGAGCCTCGGAGTGTCAGTGCGTCGATCGTCTCCGGGTGGTAGGGGAGTGTTGCCAGGCGGGCGACCATTGTCTCTTCGGGACTGTCCACGTCGGTCCCGAAGAAGAAAGCCCACTCGTGCTCGTCGGAACCGAAATAGACCGGCGACCCGAACGTCTCGGTGAACCGGCCCCAGCACTTCACCAACGTCGAGTTGCGCCACAGCGTCGGACAACCGCCCTGGTAAGCGACCACCCCGCCGGGCGCGAGCAAGCCCTGACACAGGCACAGGAATTCCTTGCCGTACAAGCGGTTGTGCTGCGCGTCCGTGCCGTCCTGCTCGTCCGGGAGATCGACCAGGACGATGTCGTACTTGTCCTGACACTCGCGGACGAACTGCCAGCCGTCGGCATAGTGCATGCGGATCCGGCCGTCGCCGCGTTCTGCGTTGGACAGGTCGGCGGGGGAGTAGCCGTACGGGAGGTGCTCGGCGCAGAGCCGGACGGCTTGGCTGTCGATGTCGACGTGGTCGACGACCGAAGCGCCCGCCGCCACCGCGATCTGGCACACCACGCCCTCACTAGAACCGACCACCAGCACCCGGTCCACGCGCGCGGCCAGCAGCAGCGCGGGCACCAGCAGGGCCTCGTGGTAGACGAGCTGGCTCAGCTCGGTGCTCTGGCGCTCGTTGTCGCAGAACAGGGAGATGCCCTGCGCGGTCTTGCCGATCACCAGGTGCTGGTAATCGGTGCGGATGTCGGCGAGTACGTCCGAGATCTGCCAGACGCGGGTCAGGCCGGCGCCGGCCGGCTCCTCGATGGTCAACCGTCTTCCTGTCCTCTGTGGATGGTCTGGGTCACGGCCGCGCCCGCGCCGAGCAGCTCCTGCAGCAGGTGCACGGCCAGCTCCGGGTCCGCGCGGCGGCCGCAGGTGAACACGTCGACGAACACCGAACCGCGCTCGGGGTAGGAGTGGATCGACGCGTGCGACTCGGACAGCAGCGCGAGCACGGTGATGCCCTGCGGCTCGAACCGCTTGAACGTCAGCTCGCAGACGGTCGCCCCGGCCTTCTCCAATGCGCGTTGTAGGCTGTCGCACAGGAAACCGGCGTCGTCGAGCAGCTCGGGCGCGACCCCCGAGAACTCCGCGAGCACGTGCCGGCCGGCGAACTCGCCGACTTCGCTCGGTTCGCCGCCGATGAAGTACGTCCGCAACGGGGGAAAGCCGTTGAACGACACCGAAGAGTAGCTCTGCGTGTACGCGCCGGTGTCCAGGATGTCCACGTAGTCGCCGGCCCGCAACGCCAGCGGCAGCCGGTACGGGGTGTGCTGGTACAGCACGTCGTCGCCGTCGCAGGTGGGGCCGGCGATCACGACCGGGCCGTCCGGGGTGCCGTCGTGGGCGGTCTCGAAGCGGTACGCGATGGCCTCGTTCTCCGTCTCGGCCATCCCGCCGTACCGCCCGATGTCCAGGTACACCCAGCGTTTCTCGTCCGCCGAGGACTTGCGGGACACCAGCACGACCTCGCTGCGGATCAGCCCGGCGCCGGCGACCACCGCCCGTCCCGGCTCGAACGCCAGCTCCGGCGCGACGGGGAAATGCCGCCCGACCGACGCGCGGATGGCGGCCGCGTACTCGGCGAGCGGTGGCGGCTCGGTCGCGTAACGGCCGGGCAGCCCGCCGCCGATGTTCAAGCCGCGCAACGAAACGCCCCGTGAAGCGACCGCGCGGGTGACCGCGGCGGCAGCGGCGATGCCGGCGTCCCATGCCTGCGGGTCGAGGTGCTGGGAGCCGACGTGAAACGCGACGCCTTCCGCGTCCAGCCCCAGGGCGGCGGCGCGCGTGAGCAGGTCGATCGCCATTTCCTTGCTACAGCCGAACTTCTGGCCGAACGGCGTCTGCGAACCGGGGCTGTCCACCAGAATCCGGCACGACACCGTCGACCCGGGCGCGTGCTCGGCGATGTTCTCGAGGTCCGGGAGGCTGTCGAAGGTGAACCGGCGAACCCCGGCCCGGTGGGCGAACGCGATGTCCCGCGCCTTCTTCACCGTGTTGCCGTACGAGATCAGCTCCGGCCGGACGCCCTGGGCCAGGCAGAGTTCGATCTCCTCGCGCCCGGCCACGTCGAAGCCCGCCCCCGCGCGAGCGAGCAGCCGGACGACCTCCGGCGCCGGGTTTGCCTTCACCGCGTAGTACATCCGCGCCTCGGACAGCGTTTCCCGAAGGCGCGCATGGCTTTCCCGCACCACGTCGAGGTCGACGACGAGGCACGGCGTCGGGGGACTGCGGTCGTCCAGGAACGCACGGCACCGTAACGATGCCTGCGGCAATGCTTCGATCACGCGATCCAGCGTAGCTCCAGGGCCCGACACTCCCAGGCTGCCCGTTCCCGAGGCCCGCGCGGCGGTAGCGGATGACGCTTTCCCTGCACTCAGCGCAGCGGAAGCGTCATCCGCTGCGATTACCGTGCTATTCGCCGGGAGGGCAGCGGCCGCACTTGGCGCAGCGAACGCCACCTTTCCTGCACTGAGTGCAGCGGAAGCGTCATCCGCTGCGGTCAGCCGCCGCCCGGCCACCCGGACGGAGATTCGGCCGGACACGGCTAACCTCGGGCCGGTGATCGTATGGCTCAACGGCACCCACGGCGCCGGCAAGACCACGACCAGCGCCCTGGTGCAGCAGCTGATCCCGGACGCACGGGTGTTCGACGCCGAGAAGGTCGGCGAGACCCTGATGGACATCACCCCGGGCCTGCCCGCGACCGGCAACTTCCAGCACTGGCCGCCGTGGCGCCCGCTGGTGGTCGAGACCGCACGCCGCGTGCTCGACTACACCGGCGGCACCCTGGTGATGCCCATGACGGTCCTGGTCGAGCCGTACTGGCGCGAGATCAGCGCGGGCCTCGCCGGCCATGGCATCCCGGTCCGGCACTTCGTCCTCCACGCCGACCAGGACACCCTTCGCCGGCGCATCGCGGGGGCCAGCCCCGTGCCGTCGCCGTTCCGGCTGCAGTACCTCGAGCCGTACGCCGCGGCGGCCCGCACGTGGCTGCATCGCGAGGCCGAGGTCGTCGACACCTCGCGCCTCACGCCCGCGCAGGCCGCCCGGCAGATCGCCGACTCCGTCACGCCACGATGAACCCGACGGCTCGTTGCCGGCTCGGCGTGGCGGATGACGCTCTCCCTGCACTCAGCGCAGGGGAAGCGTCATCCGCTGCATGCAGCAGATGACGCGTTGACGGTGAGCCGTCCGTCGTGGACTTCCGTGACCTGGTCAGCCGCGGTCAAGTGAGCGCGATCGTGAGTGACCAGCACCGTAGCGGTGGCTTGCTGGTGGGTGAGCCGGGTGATGAGGTCGATCACGGCGGCGCCGCGCTGGTGGTCCAGAGCGCTGGTGGGCTCGTCGACCAGCAGGACGGTGGGCACGTTCATCAGGGCGCGGGCGATGCTGACACGCTGGCGCTGCCCGCCGGAGAGCTGGTGCGGGCGGCGGCCGGACTGGGCGGCGAGGCCGACGGCGTCGAGCAGGTCCATCGCGCGGCCGCGGGCCTTGGCGGCGGAACGGCCGTCGATCCGGGCCATCACCTGGAGCTGTTCGGCGGCGGTCAGGGAGGGCAGCAGGTTGGGCTGCTGGAAGACGAGGCCGATCTTGTGCCGGCGCAGGTCGGTCAGCTCGGCGCGGCTCAGGCCGGCGGTGGGGGTGCCGTCGATGGTGACGGTGCCGGCGTCGGGTGTGATGAGGGTGGCGGCGACGGCCAGCAGGCTCGACTTGCCGGAGCCGGACGGGCCCGCCACGACGGTCAGGCTGCCGCGGGGAACGTCCAGGGTGACCTGGTCCAGGGCGGTCAGGCGGGTGTCGCCGTCGGGATAGGTGAGGGTGACGTCGGTCAGGTTCAGGCTCATCGGGCGCTCCCCAGTGCGGTCAGCGGGTCGACCGCGGTGATGCGGCGGACGGACAGGGCGGCCCCGAGCACACCGAGCAGGATCATCACGGCGGCCGGGAACAGGATGGTGGCGGGGGTCAGCGCGAACGGCACAGCCGAGCCCGAGACGACGGCGCCCAGTGCGGCGGCCAGGCCGGAGCCGACGAGCGTGCCGCCGGCGAGCAGGACGAAGGCTTGGCCCAGGGCGTCCTTCAGCAGCCCGGCGGTGGTCGCGCCCAGCGCCTTGAGAACGGCGATGTCGCCGCTGCGCTGGATGGTCCAGACGGTGAAGAAAGCACCGATCACCAACGCCGAGATGGCGAACAGGAAGCCGCGCATCAGTTGCAGGGAGCCGTTTTCCGAGGTGTAGGAGCCGATCGCGGACAGCGAGTCGTCCTTGCTGACGGTCCGGGTGCCTGCGATCCGGTCGACGGCGGCCAGGTCGGCGCCGGCGGTGGTCAGCGCGAGCACGGTCGCGGCGGGGCGGTCGGCGGCGCTCGGGGGAGCGGTCCGCTGCCAGACATCGAGGCTGGTCCAGATCACCGGGGTGTGGCTGAACGAGGCGCCTCCCGAGACCGCGGCCACGCTCAGTCGCTGCCCGGCCACGGTGACGGTGCCTCCGGTCGTGACGCCGAGGTCGTCGGCCGCCGTGGTGGACAGCACCACCGACGGCCCGGTGAGCCGGCCGCTGTCCGGGGCGAGCGCGGAGCCGGGCCGGACGCCGAACGCCGAGACGGCGGCGCTGCGTTCACCGGCGACGGCCTTGGTGGTGGTGATGCCCAGCGGTTCGGCGCTGCGGACCCCGGGCGCGTCGGCCCATTGCTGCCACTGCTTCGAGGTGAGCGTGGAGTTGGCGTACGAAAGGCTCTGGCCGCCGCTGGGCGCGGCGAAGACGATCTCGTCGGCGGGCAGGCCGGTGATGGCGGAGATGTTCTGCCGGCCCAGCCCGGCGGTCAGCCCGGACAGCAGGCCGACCAGCAGGGTGATCAGCACGACAACGGTGCCCATCAGGGCGAAGCGCCCTTTGGCGAACTTCAGGTCTCTCCAGGCGAGGAACACGGATTCTCTTTCTGACGGCGGGGATCGAGTGCCTTCAACGGTCCCCGCGAGTCCCCTGTGGACGCATCTGGCCGGGGACCGCACTTCGCGCACCGGAAGGAGGCTCGCCGGTTCTACCTTTTGATGGAGGCGGCCCGCGGCCCGGCTCCGTAACCTGGGCTTACTGTGAACGCCGCCGCCCCCTCGCTGACCCCGACCAGCCGCACCCTGTCCTGGTGCCTGCACCTGCTGTTCGCGGGCCTGCTCGTGCTGGCCGGCGCCCGGGCGGTGGCCGACCGCCTGCCGCAGGCCGGAGCGGTCGTGGCCGTGGCGGCGGCGTGCGGGCTGGTGTACGCGGCTGGGCCGCTGCTGCCGCGCGTCCGCACTTCCCGCCGTGCCGCCGCCGGGTGGCTGGCCGTGGTGGGCGTCGTGTGGCTGGCGTTGCTGGTGCTGACCGCCGACGGGGTGTGGGTCGCCTTCCCGCTGTACTTCCTGGAGCTGCACCTGCTTTCGCGCCGGGCCGGGCTGTTCGCGGTGGCCGTGACGGCGCTCGCCGCGGTGGGCGCCTTCGCGGCGCACCGGGGTTTCAGCCCGGCCATCGTGATCGGCCCGGCGCTGGGTGCCGCGGTGGCGGTCGCGGTGGTGTGGGGCTACCAGGCGCTGTACCGGGAAAGCGATCACCGCCGCCGGCTGATCGAGGAGCTGACCGCGACCCGCGCCGACCTGGCCGAGGCCCAGCACGAAGCCGGCGTGCTGGCCGAACGCGAGCGGCTGGCCCGCGAGATCCACGACACCCTGGCCCAGGGGCTGTCCAGCATTCAGCTGCTGCTGCGTGCCGCCGCGCGTGACCTGCCCTCGGCGAACGCCGCCCGTTACGTCGAGCAGGCCCGCCAGGCCGCGGCGGACAACCTCGCCGAAGCCCGCCGTTTCGTCGCCGCCCTCACCCCGCCCGCCCTGGACGACACGACACTCGCCGGCGCGCTGGAACGCATGTGCGCCACCACCAGCGCCCGCCACCCGATCACGGCGCGCTTCCACCTGACCGGTGACGTCGTCCCGCTGCCGACCGCGCACGAGGTCGCCTTGCTGCGTATCGCGCAGGCCGCGCTGGCGAACACTGTCCGGCATGCCCAGGCCACCACCGCGGAGGTGACACTGAGCTACCTTGGCGACGGGGTTTCGCTGGACGTCGTCGACGACGGCATCGGGTTCGACCCCGCCCGGCTGGTTGCCCCGGATGCCGGGAGCGGCTTCGGGCTGGCCGCGATGCGGACCCGGACGCAGGCGCTCGGCGGCACGGTCACCATCGAATCCGGCACCGGTCACGGCACCGCGCTGGCGGCCCGGTTGCCGCTTCTCACGACCGCCGGACCCGAGGCCCGCCCATGACCGCCGCCCCGATCCGCCTCCTGCTGGCCGACGATCACCCCGTCGTCCGCGCCGGGCTCCGGGCCGTGCTGGAAACCGAGCCCGACCTCGTGGTCGTCGCCGAGGCGGCGACCGCGCAAGAGGCGGTGGCCCGCGCGGCCGAGGGCGACATCGACGTCGTCCTGATGGACCTGCAGTTCGGCGCGGGCATGAACGGCGCCGAGGCCACCGCCGCGATCACCGCCCGGCCCGGTGGCCCGCGGGTCCTGGTCGTCACCACCTACGACACCGACGCCGACACCCTGCCCGCCATCGAGGCCGGCGCCACCGGGTACCTGCTCAAGGACGCCCTGCCCGAGGACCTCGCCGCCGCGGCGCGCACCGCGGCCGCCGGGCGGACGACGCTGGCGCCCAGCGTCGCCGATCGCCTGATGAACCGGTTGCGGACGCCGGGCGCCGCGTTGACCCGGCGGGAGATCGAAGTGCTCACGCTGGTCGCCGACGGGCTGTCCAACCACGCCCTCGCCCGTCGGCTGCACCTGACCGAGGGCACCGTCAAATCCCATTTGGCCCGGGTGTACAGCAAACTCGGCGTCGATTCACGCACCGCCGCCGTCGCGGCCGCGACCCAGCTCGGCCTGATCCGCCGCTGAAGCGGGTTCGTCCGGCTGGATGGATCTGCCGCCCCGGATTCGTCCCGCGCTACGAACGGACGGCTCACGAAACCTCCTAGTGTCGCCGGAAGCGAGGTGACACGAGGCGAGGAGACGGAGCAATGCGGACACTCTTGCGCGGCGGCCGCGTCATCGATCCGGCGACGGGATTCGACGGGATCGCCGACGTCCTGGTGGCCGACGGGGTGATCACCGAACCCGGCCCGGCCGACTCCGAGATCGACGTGTCCGGGCTGATCGTCGGGCCCGGGTTCATCGACCTGCACAGCCACGTGCACACCATCGCCGGCCAGCGGCTGCAGGCGATGGACGGGGTGACCACGGCGCTCGACCTGGAAGCCGGGCTGATGCCGATCGAGCGGGCGTACGCCGAGGCCGCCGCGGCGGGACGCCCGCTGCACTACGGCTTTTCCGCCTCCTGGGGCAGTGCCCGGGCCCAGGTGCTGGCCGGGATCGAGCCCGACGCGAACATCGGCAGCGGCCTCGCCGTGCTCGGGAACACCGCCTGGCAACGGTCCTCGTCACCGGCCGAGCTGGCCGCCTGGCTGTCCCTTGTGGACGGTGAGCTGGCCGCGGGCGCGCTGGGCATCGGGGTGCTGCTCGGTTACGCGCCGGCCACCGACCCGGCCGAGTTCCTGGCCGTGGCCCGGCTGGCCAAGGCGGCCGGCGTGCCCACGTACACCCACGTGCGCGAGCTGGTCGAGGTCGATCCGGCCACTCCCGCGGACGGGTCCGGGGAGATCGCGATCGTCGCGGCCGAGACCGGCGCCGCGATGCACCACTGCCACGTCAACAGCACCTCCGGCCGGCACGTCGACCGGGTGCTCGCCGCGCTGGAGGCCGGGCGCTCCGCCGGGTCCCGGGTGACGGTCGAGGCGTACCCGTACGGCGCGGGCAGCACCGCGATCGGCGCGGCTTTCCTTTCGCCCGAGCGGTTGAAGATGAAGGGCCTGCGCCCGTCGAACGTGCTGATGCTGGAGACGGGGGAGCGGTTCTCCGACGAGGCCCGCCTGCTCCAGGTCCGCGCCGAGGACCCGGGCGCGCCGTGCATCCTGGAGTTCCTCGACGAGCAGGACCCGGCCGACCGCGCGCTGCTGCATCGCGCGCTCGCCTTCCCCGATTCGATCGTCGCCAGCGACGCGATGCCCGTGTACTGGAAGGACGGGGTCAACGAGTCGGCCGAATGGCCGCTGCCGCCGGGCGGCACGACCCATCCGCGCACCGCCGGGACGTACGCCAAGACGCTGCGCCTGATGGTGCGCGAGAGCGGGGCGTGGACCTGGCTGGAGGCGTTCCGGCGCTGCTCCTACCTGCCGGCGCGAGTGCTCGACGACGTCGCTCCCGCCGCGCGGGCGAAGGGCCGGCTCGGTGTGGGAGCGGACGCCGACATCGTCGTCCTCGACCCCGAAGCGATCACGGACGCGGCCACCTACTTCGATTCGACGCGGCCCTCGGTCGGCGTCCGGCACCTGTTCGTTTCGGGTGTCCCGGTGGTCAGCGACGGGGAATTGCGCACCGACGCCTTCCCCGGCCGCCCGCTGCGGGGCGAGCCGCGATGACCGCGCCCGACCTGCGTGCCCTGCTCGCGGACATCAAAACCCTGGTGTGCTGCGAATCCCCGTCGTCCGATCACGCGGCCGTGGCCCGCAGCGCCGAGGTGCTGGCCGGGGTGGGCCGGGCGCTGCTGGGCGCGGAGCCCGAGCGGATCGTCCTGGACGGGTGCACGCACCTGCGCTGGCGGTTCGGCGACGGCCCGCCGCGGGTGCTGATCCTGGGCCACCACGACACGGTGTGGCCGCTGGGATCGCTGGCCGCCCACCCGTTTTCGGTGATTGACGGTGTCCTTCGCGGCCCCGGTTGCTTCGATATGAAGGCCGGCGTCGTGATGGCGCTGCACGCCGCCGCGGCCCTGCCCGACCGCAATGGACTGTCCATTTTGGTCACCGGCGACGAGGAGCTCGGCTCGCCCTCGTCCCGCGGGCTGATCGAAGAAGAGGCACGGGGCTGCGGCGCGGCGTTTGTGCTCGAAGCCTCGGCCGACGGCGGCGCACTGAAAACCGGCCGCAAAGGCGTTTCCCACTACCGGATCGAGGTGACCGGCCGGGCCGCGCACGCCGGGCTCGAGCCGGAGCGGGGGATCAACGCCGGGATCGAGGTCTCGCACCAGGTGCTCGCCGTGGCGGCGCTCGCCGATCCCGAGCTGGGCACGAGCGTGGTGCCCACGGTCATCTCGGCGGGCACGACGGTGAACACCGTGCCCGCGACGGCCGGAGTGCAGGTCGACGTGCGGGTGCCGGACGAATCCGAGCAGCTGCGCGTCGACCGCGAGATGCGGGAACTGCGCCCGGTGCTGGAAAACGCGCGGGTGCAGGTCCACGGCGGCATCAATCGGCCGCCGCTGGAGACCTCGTCCTCGGCGGGATTGTTCCGGCTGGCCCGGGAACTGGCGGCGGACCTCGGGCTCGGCGAGCTGAGCGCGGCTTCGGTCGGCGGTGCCTCGGACGGCAATTACACGGCCGGAATGGGTGTGCCGACGCTCGACGGACTCGGCGCCGTCGGCGGTGGCGCGCACGCCGACCACGAACACGTGCTGGTCGCGGAATTGCCGCGCCGCACCGAACTGCTCACCGCGCTCGTCGAAAACGTGCTCGCGAAACGCGGGCCGAAGTGACTCTGGCGGGGGAGCCGGGAAAGGGGATCGTCCCGTGACGAATCTGACGACGAATGCGGAAAGCCAGCCCGCCCCGGCGGCGCGCGACGAAGCGGTCGCGGTCGCGCGGGCGGCGGCCGGGGCCGCGGGCGTCGAAATCCGTGAGTTGACCGAGGTCGCGGAGCTGGCCGCGGCCGGCGACCTGTTCGAGTCGATCTGGCGGTCCGCGCCCGGGGCCCGGCCGCTGACCACGGAACTGCTGCGGGCGATGTCCAGCGCCGGGAACTACGTGGCCGGCGCGTTCGGGCACGGTGAACTGCTCGGCGCCTGTTTCGGCTTTTTCGGGCACCCCGGGAAAGGCGGCCTGCACAGCCACATCGCCGGGGTGACCGCGTCCGGCGCCGGCCGGGGGATCGGGCAGGCGCTGAAACTGCACCAGCGCGCCTGGGCGCTGGCGCAGGACGTCTCGGTGATCACCTGGACGTTCGACCCGCTGGTGCGCCGCAACGCCTACTTCAACCTCGGCAAGCTCGGCGCGCTCCCGCTGCGGTACCTGCCCGACTTCTACGGGCCGATGGCCGACCGCATCAACGGCTCGGGCGAGACCGACCGGCTGATGGTGGGCTGGGACCTGACCAGCCCGGCCGTGCGGGCCGCGTCGCTCGGCGAACCGGTGCGGGCCGATGCGCGCGCCTGGCGGGAGCGGGGCGCCTCGACGGCCCTCTCGGCCGGTGCCGACGGCGGGCCGGTCATGGGATCGGCGAGTTCGCCGACAGTGCTCGTCGCCGTCCCGTCCGACATAGAACGCCTTCGCCACCAAGATCCCGGTCGCGCCGCCGCGTGGCGCTCGGCGCTGCGCGAGGTGCTCGGCGGCCTGATGGCGGACGGCGCCCGGGTCACCGGTTTCGATCGGTCCGGCTGGTACGTGCTCTCCAAGGAGGATTCGTGAAACTCAGTGGTGTGGAACTGCGCCGGGTACGGATGCCGCTGGTGGCCCCGTTCCGGACCTCGTTCGGTACCCAGACCGAGCGGGAGCTGCTGCTCCTGCGCGCGGTGACGCCGAGCGGCGAGGGCTGGGGCGAGTGCGTCACGATGGCCGGCCCGCTCTACTCGTCGGAGTACAACGACGGCGCCGAGCACGTGCTGGTGAACCACCTCATCCCGGCGCTGCTGCACTCCGGCGACGTCACCGCGAACAAGGTGGCGCCGAGCCTGGCGAAGTTCAAGGGGCACCGGATGGCGAAGGGGGCGCTGGAGATGGCGGTCCTGGACGCCGAGCTCCGCGCCGCCGACCGCTCGTTCGCCGCCGAGCTGGGGTCCACTCGCGACTCGGTGCCCTGCGGCGTCTCGGTCGGGATCATGGACTCGATCCCGCAGCTGCTCGACGTCGTCGCCGGTTACCTCGACGAGGGCTACCTGCGGATCAAGCTGAAGATCGAGCCCGGCTGGGACATCGAGCCGGTGCGCGCGGTGCGCGAGCGCTTCGGTGACGACGTGCTGCTGCAGGTCGACGCGAACACCGCGTACACGCTGGGCGACGCGCCGTTGCTGGCCCGGCTCGACCCGTTCGGCCTGCTCCTGATCGAGCAGCCGCTGGAGGAGGAGGACGTGCTCGGCCACGCGGAGCTGGCCCGGCGCATCCGGACGCCGGTCTGCCTCGACGAGACGATCGTCTCGGCCCGGGCCGCCGCCGACGCCATCAAGCTCGGGGCCTGCCAGATCGTGAACATCAAGCCGGGCCGCGTCGGCGGTTACCTCGAGGCCCGCCGGGTGCACGACGTCTGCGCGGCGCACGGGGTGCCGGTGTGGTGCGGCGGGATGATCGAGACCGGGCTGGGCCGCGCGGCCAACGTCGCGCTCGCCTCGCTGCCCGGGTTCACCCTGCCCGGCGACACCTCGGGCTCGGACCGGTTCTACCGCACCGACATCACCGAGCCGTTCGTGCTGGACGCCGGGCACCTGCCCGTGCCGGCCGGGCCGGGGCTCGGGGTGGCACCGATCCCGGACCGGCTCGAGGAGGTCACCACGGCCAAGCGCTGGATCGCTTCGTAGCTGCCGACGAATTCCGGGGCGAATTTGGTCGCCCCGGACTATTCGGCTGGGGGCGATGGAGGGCTAGCTTCGGGTGATGGTGACACCGGGCCCCTCTCACACCACCCTCGGGCGTGTCCTGGACGACCTCGGGGAAGTGCTCCTGGAGCCGGTCGCGGTCGCCCGGCTCACCCGCCGGCAGCTCGGCGGGGTGGTGATCCACGATCCGCACGACGACGCCGAGTTCCCGCGGCACGCCGTGGTGCTCGGCGTCGGGGTGCGGGAGCCGGACGAGGTCGTCCGGCTGATGCACGAGGCCGGCCGGCGGGGCGCGGCGGCGCTGGTCGTCCGGTCCCCGGTCGTCGCGTCGCCGGCGCTGCGGCAGGCCGCGGACTCGTCCGGCGTCGCGCTGCTCGGGCTCGCGTCCGGCGCGTCCTGGACCCAGCTCGCCGCGATGCTGCGGACGCTCCTGTCCGAAGGCGACATCGGCGACGTATCGCCGCAGACGCTCGGTGGGCTGCCCTCGGGCGACCTGTTCGCGCTCGCCAACGCGGTGGCCTCGCTGCTGGACGCGCCGGTGACGATCGAGGACCGCAACTCGCGGGTCCTCGCGTTCTCCGGCCGCCAGGACGAGGCGGACTCCTCCCGCGCCGAGACCATCCTGGGCCGTCAGGTGCCCGAGCGGTTCACCCGCGACCTCGAACACGACGGCGTCTTCGAGCGGCTGTATCGGGACCGCGCTCCGGTGTACGTCGACCCGCTGCGCTACGAGCACGAAGGGATCAACGTGCCCCGCGTGGCCGTCGCCGTCTGGGCGGGTGACGAGGTGCTGGGGTCGATCTGGGCGGCGGTGCACGAGCCGTTGAGCGAGGAGCGGACGCAGGCGCTCGTCGACGCGGCCAAACTCGTCGCGCTCCACCTGCTCCGGCTGCGGGCGGGCGCGGACGTGGAACGGCGGCTGCGCGCGGACCTGGTGAGCACCGCGCTCGAAGGCGGCGCCGGGGCCCCGGAGGCCATCGCCCGCCTCGGCTTGCTGGGCCAGCCCTCGGTGGTGCTCGCCATGGGGCTGCTCGGCGCGCCGGACTCCGACGACGGCCTGCGCCTGGCCGCGGAACGCCAGCGGGTCGCCGACGCGCTGGCCATGCACCTGAGCGCGGTCCAGCCGCGGGCGGCCGTCGCCTTGATCGGCGATGTCGCGTACGGGATCGTCCCGATGCCCGGCCGCCCCGCCGACTGCCCGGGGCGCGCGGTGCGGGTCGCGTCGACGTTCCTGGAGCGCACCGGCCGGCGGGCCGCCGCGGCGATCGGCATCGGCCGGATCGCGCTCGACGGCTCGGGCCTGCGCGCCTCGCGGGACGGCGCGGACCGGGCGTTGCGCGTGCTGCTCACCGGCAGCGGCGCCAAGCGGGTGATCACCGCCGAGGACGCCCACGTCGACGCGTTGATGCTGGAGCTGGCCGATCTCGCCGCGGCCCGCGGGGACGGCGCGACCGGCCCGCTCGCGCGGCTGCTGGACTACGACGCGCGGCACCAGTCCCAGCTCGTGCACACCCTGCGGTGCTGGCTGGACGCGTTCGGGGACATCACCGCCGCGTCCGCTGCCGCCTTCGTCCACCCGAGCACCTTCCGGTACCGGCTGCGGCGGCTCGCGGAGGTCGGCGAGATCGACCTCGGCGACCCCGGGGACCGGTTCGCCGCCATGCTCCAGCTGCGGCTGCTGCCGCCCGGGCCGGCGGCGACCGGGCCGTCCGACGCCCGGGCGGAAACCACCGCGGGCTGAAAGACTGCTGCGGAATTCGTCGCCCCGGCCCGAAACGGCCTCGGATGTTCGTGTGAACGCACGAACTCCGGGCGGAAAGCGCTGATCAGAATGAGGGACCGGCGCGCTGGCCCGTGCCGCTCTCCTTCTCTCACGCTCCCGTGGAGGCGCCATGACGGCAGTGGCCGACGAAGACACCTGGACCGCGCGGCGGGTCAACCGGACGGCGCTGATCACCATGGTGGTGATGGTGTTCGCCTGGTCGGTCGACTACATCGACCGGTTCTCGATCGGCATGGCGCTGCCGCTGATCGGCCGGGAGTTCGGCCTCGGCAAGACCGAGCAGGGCTGGCTGGTGACGGTGTTCGCCCTGGTCTACATGGTCTGCCAGATCCCGGCCGGGTTCCTGGCCGACCGGTTCGGCGCCCGCGGGCCGATGCTGGTCACACTGGTGCTCTGGTCGGCGTTCACCGCGCTGACCGGGATGGCCGGCACGTTCGGCATGCTGCTGGTGGTGCGCGGGCTTTTCGGCGTGTGCCAAGGGCTTTTCCCGGCGGCCTCGTTCAAGGCGGTCGCGGAGCGCACGACTCCGGCCAACCGCGCGACCAGCGCCGGGGTGATGCTGTCCGCCAGCGGGATCGGCAGCGGGGTGGCGCCGCTGATCGTCGGCCCGCTGCTGATGGCGGTCGGCTGGCGGCACACGTTCTTCTGGATGGCGGGCGCCGGGGTGGTCATCGGCGTCGCGGTCTGGGCGATCCTGCCCAAGGCGCTGCCGGAACGGCTCAGCAGCCTGTCCCGCACGGCGTCGAAGGACCCGGAGGTCTCGCGCAAGCAGCTGCTGAAGTCGCCGGTGGTCTGGAAGTTCACGTTGTTGTTCTGCACCACCAACATGCTCAGCTACGGCCTGATCACCTGGGTGCCGAGCTACCTGGTGGAGGCGCGCGGCCTGTCGCTGACCCAGACCGGCGTGGCGGCCGCGATCCCGATGCTGGTCAGCATCGGCACCACCATCCTCGGCGGCTGGCTGTTCGACCGGTACTTCCACGACCACGGCCGCTGGTACCTCGGCTCGGTCGCGCTGGTGACCGTGGTCCTGCTGGTGCTGATGGTGAACGCGGGCAGCACGGTGGAGTTCACCGTCTACGAGACGCTGGCCGTCGGGGTGTTCGGCCTGGCCACGATGGGCGTTTTCGGCCTGCCGCTGCGAGTGCTCCCCACGGCCCTGACCGGGATCGGCATGGGCGTGATGAACTTCGGCGGCCAGGTGGCCGGCGCGGTCGCCCCGCTCGCGATGGGCTGGCTGGCCGACACCTTCTCGTACACCGCCGCGTTCGGCTTCCTGATCGGCAGCACGCTGCTCACCGTGGTGTTCGCCTTCTGGGTGCCGCAGACGCCCGCGCAGTTCGCCTTCGCCGGCGCCAAGCCGGCGGGAGTGGCATGAGGACTGCCGCCGAAACGATCGCCACGATCAACCGCCGCGCCAAGGAGGTGGGCGTCCGGGTCCGGCTCCACGCGGCCGAGATCGGCGGCCCGCGCCGGATCGGCATCGGCGAGGACGAACCGGTGGTCACGGCCTCGGTGTTCAAGGTCCCGGTCGCGCTGGAGCTGGCCCGGCAGGCCGCCGAGGGCGCCTTCGACCTGGCCGGCCGGGTCACCGTCGCGCCGGGACACCCCACCCCCAGCCCGTACGGCCTGGCGACCTTCCGGCACGAGGTGGTGCTGTCCTGGCACGATCTCGCGACCTTGATGATCGGCATCAGCGACAACGTCGCCACCGACCTGATCCTCGCCGAAGTGGGCAAGGAAGCGGTGAACGCGTCCTTGCGGCGCCTCGGCTTCGAGGACACCGCCGTCCCGCAGGACTGCCGGGAGGTGCTGGACAGCATCGGCGAGGACCTCGGACTGTCCTATGAGGACGATGAGGGGCTGCTGGCCGGACTGCCGTACGAGCAGGTGTCCGCGTTGCGCGCACTGCGGCCGGAGCACACCTGCCGGACGACGGCCGCCGAGATCACCCGGCTGCTCGGGCTGATCTGGCGCGACGAGGCGGCGCCGCCCGCCGCCTGCGCCGAGGTCCGGCGCTGGCTGGGACTCCAGGTGTGGCCGCACCGGCTGCGGGCCGGCTTCCCGGACGACGGGGTCCGCGTGAGCGGCAAAACCGGCACCCTGCCGTCGGTGCGCAATGAGGTGGGCGTGGTCGAGTACCCGGACGGACGTCGTTACGCCGTCGGGGTTTTCACGCGGGCCGAGGACACTCGCTCGAAAGCGCCGGAGCGGGACGCCTTCATCGGCTTCGCCGCGGCCGAGGCCGTCGGCTGGCTGAGGACCGCCGCGCCCGCCTGATTCGTCGGCCCGGACGAATTTTCCCGGCGCTCTCCTCGGTTCCGACGAACAAGTGACGCCGGTCACCGACCTAGCATTCCGGGGATGCCGGACCACCCTTCCCGGCCCTGCCGTTTCCCGGACACCCCTTCCCGGACACCGACGATGAGGTGCACATGTCGAAACTTTCGGAAATCGACGCCTGGCTCGAGGACAACCTGGCCGCGCTGCTGGCCGAGCACCGGGTGCCCGGGGCGGCGATCGCGGTCCTGGCCGGCGGGGAGGTGATCGACCACGCGGCGGGCCTGCTGAACACCGGCACCGGCGTCGAGTCCACAGTGGACTCTGTGTTCCAGATCGGCTCGATCACCAAGCTCTGGACCACCACGCTGGCCATGCAGCTCGTCGACGAGGGCCGGCTCGAGCTCGACCGGCCGGTCCGGGACTACCTGCCGGAGTTCGCGCTCGCCGACCAGGCCGCCGCGGCACGGATCACCGTCCGGCAGCTGACCTGCCACACCGCCGGGTTCGAGGGCGACATCTTCACCGACACGGGCACGGGCGACGACTGCGTGGCGAAGCTCGTGGCGACGCTCTCCGAAGTGCCGCAGCTGTTCGCGCCGGGGGAGATGTTCTCCTACAACAACGCCGGCTACTGCGTGCTCGGCCGGGTGATCGAAGTGCTGCGCGGCAAGTCCTACGACGAATGCGTGCGCGACCACCTCTTCGTCCCGCTGGGCCTGACCCACGCGGCCGCCGGCCCGTACGACGCGATCCGGTACCGCGCCGCGATCGGCCACGTGCAGCCGACGCCGGAGGAGGCGCCACAGCCCGCGCCGGTCTGGGCGCTGGCCCGGTCCAACGCCCCGGCCGGCTCCACGCTCGCCATGCGCCCGCGGGACCTGCTGACCTTCGTCCGGATGCACCTCAACGGCGGCCGCGCCGACGACGGCACCCAGGTGCTGACGCCGGAGTCCGTGGCCGCGATGCGGGAGCAGCAGGTCGTGCTGCCCGACCTCGGCATGCTGGGCGACGCCTGGGGCCTCGGCTGGATGCTCTTCGACTGGCCCGGCGGCCCCGTGATCGGCCACGACGGCGGCACCATCGGCCAGTCCGCGTTCCTGCGGGTGGTCCCGGGTCCCGACGTCGCGGTCGCCCTGCTGACCAACGGCGGCTCGCCGACGCAGGTGTACCTGGAAGTCTTCCGGAAGGTGCTGGACGAGCTGGCCGGCGTGCGGATGCCGGCGCTGCCGCAGCCGAACCCCGCCGAGACCCCGGCCGACGGCACGCGTTACGTCGGCGAGTACTCCTCGGCGGTGGCGGACACCGTGGTCAGCCAGGACACCGACGGGCGGCTGTGGATCGAGCACACGCCCAAGGGGATCATGGCCGAGGCCGGCGGCGGCACGCCGGACAAGACCGAGCTGCTGGGCTGGAAGGGCGACACGCTGGTCGCCACCCACCAGCAGCTCCCGGGGGTGTACCTGGCGCACGCCTTCGTCGGTGACGACGGCGACGGGCGCGCGCTGTACCTCCACACCGGCCGGGCCGACCGCCGGGTCAGCCGATGAGCGCGATCGCCGACGAGATCGAAGCGGTTTTCGCGGACGCTGGGGCGCAAGGTTTCGTGCACGCGCGGGAAGTCGGCGTGCCGGACGGGCCCGAGGTCGCGGTCGGCGCGGACGACCCGGTGGTCCTCGCTTCGGTGTTCAAGATCCCGGTCGCGGTTGCCTACGCCCGGGAGGTCGTCGCCGGCCGGCTCGACGAGACCGAGCGCACCCGGGTGACCGCGCGGTACCGGATCGGCGGCATCGGCACCGCGGGCAGCGCCGACGACGTCGAGATGAGCTGGCGGGACCTGGCGCGCTTCATGCTGATCATGAGCGACAACGCGGCGACCGACGTGATTTTCCACCGGGTCGGCCAGGCGGCGGTGGACCGCGTGCTCAGCGATCTCGGGCTGGCCCGGACCCGGCTGATCGGCTGCTGCGAGGACTTGTTCGCCTCCGTCGCCGATGATCTCGGAGTTTCCGGCGAGGTCGACGAGATCCTCGCCGCGGCCACCCCGGAGCAGCTGTGGAAGCTCTCGGCGCTCGACCCGGAGCGCACCACGTCGTCGACCCCGCGTGAGATCACCACGCTGCTCGACGCCGTCTGGACCGACCGGGCGGGCGATCCGGCCGCGTGCGAGAAGGTGCGCGCGATCATGGCGCAGCAGATCTGGCCGCACCGGATCTCGTCCGGGTTCGGCTCCGGCGTGACGATCGCGGCGAAAACCGGGACCCTGCCGGCGATCCGCAACGAGGCGGGCGTGCTGACCCATGTGGACGGCCGCCGGTTCGCCGTCGCCGTGTTCACCCGCGCCGAATCACTCGAAGACCGCCTGCCCGCGGTCGACCGGTCCATCGGCCAAGCCGCGCGCCTGGCCGTCGACCACCTTCGCGCGCTGCCCGTGCACCCGTAGGAGGATCCATGAGAACAGCTCGGCTCACCGTCGCGATGGCGGGTGTGGTGGTTCTGGCCGTGAGCGCCTGCGGGACGGCCGGCTCGTCCGGGCCGGACCGGACCGCGAACCAGAAACTGGCCGACGGCAAGACGTTCACCCTCGCGCTGCCTTCGGACCCGGGGTCGCTGGACCCGGCCATGACCGTCCTTTCGGTCACCCGCCAGCTCGACCAGTTCCTCTACGACGGACTGGTCACGATCGACACCACCGGCAAGCCGGTCGCGGGCCTCGCGCAGAAGTGGGAGGCCACCACGACCACGGCGTCCTTCACCCTGCGCCGCGGCGTCACCTGCGCCGACGGCACCCCGCTGACCGCGCGCGACGTGGCCGCGAACATCAACTTCGTGGGCGACCCGGCGAACAAGTCACCGATCGCGGGGGTCACGGTCAAGCCGGGCACGAAGGCGGTCGGCGACGACGGTGCCGGGACGGTCACGGTCACCAGCGGTTCGCCGGACTCGTTCCTGCTCCGCAACGTCGGCAGTGTGCCGATCGTCTGCGCCAAGGGGCTGGCCGACCGGTCCACCCTGGCCAAGGGGCAGCAGGGCACCGGCATGTTCACCGTCACCGAAATCGTGCCGAACGACCACTACACGCTCACCCGGCGCAAGGACTACACCTGGGGTCCCGGCCAGTGGCCGGCCAGCCAGCCCGGGCTGCCCGACAAGGTGGTCGCCCGGGTCATCCAGAACATGACCACCACCTCGAACCTGTTGCTGTCCGGGGAAGTCAACGCCGGTTCGATCACCGGGCAGGACATCCGGCGGCTGAGCGCGCAGCGGCTGTTCCACGCCGACACCACCAACATGATCGGCGAGCTGTTCTTCAACCAGGCGCCCGGCCGGCCCGGCGTCGACCCGGCCGTGCGCCGGGCCTTGGTGCAGGCGCTCGACCTCGGCCAGATCGCCAAGGTGCTGAACAGCGGCGCCGGCGTGCCCGTCAAGGGCCTGGTCACCGGGGAGCCGCTGGCCTGCCCCGGCGATTCGGTCAGCGGGAAGCTGCCCGGCTTCGACGCGGCCGCCGCCAAGACCGCGCTCGACGCCGCGGGCTGGCGGCCCGGCGCGGACGGCGTGCGGGTCAAGGACGGCAAGCGGCTCGCGCTCACCGCCGCCTACGGCACGCAGATCGGCCCGACCATGGCCCCGGCCGCCGAGCTGGTCCAGCAGTCCTTGAAGGGCATCGGCGCCGACGTCACGCTCAAGGCGGTCGACAGCCCCGGGCTGAGCCGGCTGCTGTTCGACACCGGGGACTGGGACCTTTCGCTGGCCCCGCTGGGGCTCACGCTGCCCAGCCAGCTGGTGCCGTTCGTGACCGGCCCGCTGCCCCCGGGAGGCACCAACTTCGCGCACGTCCAGAACGCGCAGTACGAATCCCTCGTCGCCAAGGCGGCTTCGGCAGCCGGGGACGCCGGCTGCCCGAGCTGGCTGTCGGCCGAATCCGCGCTCTTCGCTCAACTGGACGTGGTGCCGTTCGCGAACACGGTGGTGCCGACCTTCGGTGCCAACGCGCGGTTCGCGATGAACCAGGGCGCCATCCAGCCCTCGACGATCCGGATGTACTCCTGATGACCGAAACTGCCGTCGCCACGGCGGTTTCCGGGCCGCGGGCCGGGCCCTGGCTGTCGTTCGGGCTGCGCCGCCTGGGCCGGTTCGCCGTCTCGGTGTGGGTGCTGGTCACCATGGCGTTCCTGATGATCCAGCTGATCCCGGGCGACCCGGTCCGCGCGGCGCTCGGCCTGACCGCCCCGGTCGAGCTGGTGAACGCGCGCCGCGCCGCGCTCGGCCTCGACCACCCGTTGTGGATGCAGTACCTCGATTACCTCGGCGGGCTGGTGCGGGGCGACTTCGGCACGTCGATGCTGAGCGGGGTGCCGGTGGCGCAGGTGATCGGCGACCGGCTGCCCGCGACGCTGGAACTGGCGGTGCCCGCGTTCGTGGTGGTCGTCGTCGTGGCGATCCCGCTCGGGCTGCTGTTCGCGATGCTGACCCGCGGCGGCCGGCGCCGCGGCAGCGAATTGGCGTTCACCTCGACCACGGTGCTGTTCGCCGCCATCCCGGAGTTCCTGGTCGCGGTGGCGCTGGTGGCGTTTTTCGCGGTCCGGCTCGGCTGGTTCCCGGTGGCCGGGAGCGAGGGGACGGGCTCGCTGGTGCTGCCGGTGATCGCGCTCGCGCTCGGCCCGGCGTCGGTCCTCTCGCGCATCGTGCGGGTGGAGACGCTTTCCGTGCTGGGCAACGACTTCATCCGCACCGCCCGGGCGAAGCGGCTGCCCGCCCGGCTGATCTACGCGCGGCACGCGCTGCCGAACGCGCTGACCGCGACGCTGACCCTCGGCGGGATGATGCTGACCGGGATGGTCGCGGGCACCGTGCTGGTGGAGAACGTGTTCGCCTGGCCGGGGCTCGGCTCGACGATCGCGCAGTCGATCCTGCAGAAGGACTACCCGCTGGTGCAGGGCATCGTGCTGATCTACGGCGTCGGCGTGCTGCTGGTGAACCTGCTGGTCGACGTGCTGCTGGCCGTGCTCGACCCGCGTTCGACGATCCGGGAGGGCTGATGAACCGGCGCGCGACGGTGCCAGCCGTCACCGATCCGACGGCCATCCTCGGCGAAACGGGTGGCGGCGAGCAGGCCCCGCGTCCGCCTGCTTCCGGCCGGATCGGCAACTGGCTCGCGGCCCTGCGCACCCCGCTGGGCGCGTTTTCGGCCGCCCTGCTGGTTTTGGTGCTCGTGCTCGCGGTGCTGGCCCCGGTCCTGTGGTCCGGCGACGCGTCCGCGGTGGACACGAACGCGATCAGCCAGGGCCCGTCGGCGGCGCACTGGGCCGGCACCGACGAACTCGGCCGCGACATCCTCTACCGCGTCCTCGTGGCGACGCGGCTGTCGATCGTGCTGGCCCTGCTCGCGATGGTGCTCGGCGTGGTGGCCGGGCTGGTGCTCGGCACGCTGCCCTCGGTGCTGCCCCGCCCGCTCGGCCGGCTGTTGATCGCCGCGGTGAACATCGCGGTCGCGTTCCCGGGGCTGCTGCTGGTGTTGTTCTTCTCGGTCATCTTCGGGGTGGGCACGCGGGGCGCGGTGCTGGCGGTCGGTTTCGCGCTGGCGCCGGCGTTCGCGCGGCTGGCGCAGACGATGGCCGCTTCGGTCGCCGGCCGTGATTTCGTGGCCGCCGCGCGGGTCGCCGGGGCCGGCCGGATCCGGTTGCTGTTCCGGCATATCCTGCCCAACATCGCGGAGCCGCTGGTGGTCAACGCCACCATCGGCGCCGGGAGCGCGCTGCTCGCGTTCTCCGGGCTGTCGTTCCTCGGGATCGGCGTGCAGGCGCCCGACTACGACTGGGGCCGGCTGCTCGGCGAGGGGCTCAACGGGATCTACCTCAACCCGGTGGCGGCGCTCGCGCCCGGCGTCGCCGTGGTGCTGGCCGGCCTCGCGTTCAACCTGGCCGGCGAGACGGTCGCCGGGGTGGTCGGCGTGCGGACCCGCGCCCGTCGGCTCAGGCCGGCGCCGGTGGTCGTGCGGCGCGAGGACACCCCGGCGGAGCACGAAGACGCCGTGCTGGTGGTGGAAAACCTGCAGGTCGCGTTCCCCGGCCCGGCCGGGTGGACGGTGCCGGTGCGGGGCGTGAGCTTCAGCGTCGGCGCGGGTGAGGCGGTCGGCGTCGTCGGGGAGTCCGGTTCGGGCAAGAGCCTGACGGGGCTCGCGGTGGCCCGGCTGATCGAGGCCCCCGGCGTGGTCACGGCGGACCGGCTGGAGTTCGCCGGCCGCCCGGTGCTGACGACGCCGGAGCGCGAGCTGCGCGGACTGCTCGGCACGTCGCTGGCCATGGTGTTCCAGGACCCGATGACCTCGTTCAACCCGGCCCGGCGGATCGGCCGTCAGCTCGCGGAGGTTTCCGAACAGCACCAAGGGCTTTCGCGCGCCGACGCGTTCGCCCGGGCCGTCGACCGGTTGCGCGCGGTGCGGATCCCGGCGGCGCGGCGGCGGGCCCGGCAGTACCCGCACGAGTTCTCCGGCGGGATGCGCCAGCGCGCGATGATCGGCATGGGCCTGATGGGCGACCCGCGGCTGATCATCGCCGACGAGCCCACCACGGCCCTGGACGTCACCGTGCAGCGGCAGCTGCTGCGCCTCCTGGCGCGGACCCGGGCCGAACGGGGCACCGCGATCGTGCTGATCAGCCACGACATCGCGGTCGTTTCCCAGACCTGCGAACGGATCCTGGTCATGTACGGCGGACGGGTGGTGGAAGACCTGCCGTCCGGCACCGGCGTGACCCCGCGCCATCCGTACACCCGCGCCCTGCTGGCCACGACGCTGGACCTCGAGACCGACACCGCCGAGGCGCTCCCGGTGATCCCCGGTCGCCCACCGGAACCGGGTCGCATGCCGTCGGGCTGTGCGTTCGCTGCTCGCTGCCCTGCGGTGAGTGAGCGGTGTCGTACTGAGGACCCGGTGTTGGAGCGGGTGAGCCCGGCGCATCGGGTGGCTTGCTGGTATCCGGATGGCTCGCCGGTTTCCCCGCCGGTGAAGCAAACCGTGACCGCCGGAGGTGCGGAATGACCGAGCTCGTCTTCGACGCCGTGAGCGTGCGGTACGGCGGCCGGCGCGGCCTGACCGCGGTCGACCAGACCAGCCTCACCGTCCCGTCCGGACAGGTCGTCGGCCTGGTCGGGGAATCGGGCTCGGGGAAGTCGACGCTCGCTCGCGCGGCGGTCGGGCTGGCCCCGGTCAGTTCAGGCCAGGTGCGGCTCGGCGGGGTGGACGTGCGGCGGCTGCCGCGGCGGCGGCCGTTGCAGATGGTGTTCCAGGATCCGTATTCCTCTTTGGACCCGCGGATGAGCGTCGGCGAGTCGATTGCCGAGGCGATCGGCCGGGACGTGCTGACCGGCCGGGCCGCGCGGCGGGCCGAGGTGGCGCGGCTGCTGGAACTGGTCAACCTCGACCCGGACCGGGCCGGGCAGCGGCCCGGGCAGCTCTCCGGCGGGCAGCGTCAGCGCGTGGCCCTGGCCCGGGCGCTGGCGGGGCGGCCGGAGGTGCTGATCGCGGACGAGATCACCTCCGCCCTCGACGTCTCGGTGCAGGGCGCGGTGCTCAACCTGGTGCGGTCCGTGCAGCGGCAGCTCGGCCTGTCGATGCTGTTCATCTCGCACAACCTCGCCGTGGTGCGCTACGTCAGCGACCTGGTCGCCGTGATGTACCTGGGCCGTATCGTCGAGGCCGGGCCCGCGGAGCAGGTGCTCACCGAGCCGCGGCATCCCTACACCCGCGATCTGCTCGCCGCGGCGCCGTCGGCCCACCGGTCCCTGTTCGACGTCGGCGCGGACGAGCCGGGCGAGATCGCCGACGCGGAGCCCGCCGACCCGCACCACCCGCCCGGCGGCTGCCGTTACCACACCCGTTGCCCGGTCGGCCCGCTCGTGCGGGACGACCGCCAGCTCTGCCTCCGGGCGGACCCGGCCGAGGACGCGGCCCACCGGCCGCACTCCGCGGCCTGCCACTTCAGCGAGGATCAGTCCCACCCGACCGCGATCTCCCGAGGAGCCAGCGCATGACCCGACGTCTGGGCATCGAAGACCTGTACGACCTCGCCGTCCCCAGCCAGCCCGCGTTGTCGCCGGACGGCAGCCGGATCGTCTACGTGCTGCGGACCGCCGACCGCGAGGGCGACCGGAACACCGACACACTGTGGGAGGTCGGCTCCCGCTCCGGCGAGGCCCGGCAGCTCACGCGGGGGACCGCGGACGCGGCGCCGGCCTGGGCGCCGGACGGCACCCGGATCGCCTTCCTGCGCGCCGAAGACGCGCCGCCGCAGGTGTGGCTCCTGCCGGCCGCCGGCGGCGAGGCCGAGCCGGTCACGAAGCTCCCGCTCGGCGCGGGCGCCCCGGTGTGGAGCCCGGACGGGAGCAAGATCGCGTTCGCGGCGGCGGTCGACCTGACCGCCGAGGACGGCGCGCCCGCGACGGAGGCCCCGGTGGTGGCCGACCGGCTGGACTTCAAGGCCGACGGGGCCGGGCTGCTCAAGACCGTGCGCAAGCACCTGCACGTCCTGGACGTCGAAACCGGTGAGGTCCGTCAGGTCACCTTCGGCGACTGGCACGCGGGCGACCCCGCCTGGTCGCCCGACGGCACCCAGCTGGCGTTCTCCGCGGCCCGGGACCACGACTCCGACCTCACTTTCCGTTCGGGGGCTTACGTTCTCGACGTGACCGCGCGGATCGCCGAGCCGCGGCTGGTCGGTTCCGGTGAGGGGATGGCCGGCCCGGTCGGCTGGACCGCGGACGGCGAGGCGCTGCTGGTCGTCGGCCGGACCGACACCGCGGTCGGCCACCTCGGGCTGCTACGGGTGCCACTGGACGGCGGCGAAGCGGTCGACCTGGCCGCTTCCCTCGACCGCAACGTGATGTCCGGCGGCCCCGGCTACCCGGGCGCGCTCCCGCAGCTGGCCGGTGACACCGTGGTGTTCGCCATCCGTGACCGTGGCTGCACTCATCTGTACAAAGTGGACCTTACCGGTGGCGCTCCGCGTGCGGTGTTGACGGGCGACGGTCACGTGGTGTCCGGAATGGACATCGCGGGCGGCACGATCGCCGCTGTGCTGGCCACGGACACGTCGTTCGGCGAGGTCGTGGTGCTTGACCCGGAGGGCGGCCCGGTCGACGTGCGCACCAGCCACGGCGCGGCACTGTCCGAAGTGGACCTATTCGTCCGCGAGGAGCGGGAATTCACCATCGGCGACGGCACGGTCGTGTCCGGCTGGCTGGTGCGCGACCCCGAGCGGACCGGTTCGCTGCCGTTGCTGCTCGACATCCACGGCGGCCCGCACAACGCCTGGAACGGCGCGGCCGACTCCGCGCACCTGTACCACCAGGTGCTGGCGGCGCGCGGCTGGGCGGTGCTGATCCTCAACCCGAGGGGCAGCGACGGCTACGGCGAGGCGTTCTACACCGCCGCGGTCGGCTCCTGGGGCGTGGCCGACGCCGCCGACTTCCTCGAGCCGCTCGACCAGCTGGTGGCCGAGGGCCTGGCCGATCCGGACCGGCTCGCCGTCACGGGGTACAGCTACGGCGGGTTCATGACCTGCTACCTGACCAGCCGGGACGACCGGTTCGCCGCCGCCGTCGCCGGTGGGGTGGTCAGCGACCTGACGAGCATGGCGGGCACCTCGGACGCCGGGCACTACCTCGGTGTCCAGGAGGTGGGCACGCACCCGTGGGAGCACGAGTACGCGCAGTTCTCGCCGTTGACCGAGGTTTCGAAGGTGCGGACGCCGACGCTGATCGTGCACGGCGGGGCCGACGAGCGCTGCCCGGTCGGGCAGGCCGAGCAGTGGTTCACCGCCCTGCGCGAGCGCGGCGTGCCGTCCCGGCTGGTGCTGTACCCCGGCGGCGCGCACCTGTTCATCCTCGACGGCCCGCCCTCGCACCGCGCCGACTACAACCGGCGCGTCGTCGAGTGGGTGGAGCAGTACGCGCCCGCGGCGGACGGCGTTTCGCGGGTGCCGATCGAGGCCGCGCACTGGCGCCGCCGCCTGGCGGAGCTGTCGCGCAAGTACCGCGTTCCCGGTGCGGTGCTGGGGATTCTGCGGGTCGGCACCGGCGAGGAGGTGCACGCGAGCCACGGGGTGCTGAACAAGGCGACCGGCGTCGAGGTCACCGAGGACTCGCTGTTCCAGATCGGCTCGATCTCCAAGTTGTGGACCTCGACCGTGGTGCTGCGGCTGGTCGACGAGGGGCTGCTGGAGCTGGACGCGCCGATCGCCGACGTGCTGCCGGAGCTGCGGCTGGGCGACCCGGACGTGGCCAAGCAGGTGACCATGCGGCACCTGCTGACCCACACCAGCGGGATCGACGGCGACGTCTTCACCGACACCGGCCGCGGTGACGACTGCGTCGAGCGTTACGTCGAGCTGCTCGGCGAGACCGCGCAGAACCACCCGCTCGGTGCGACTTTCTCGTACTGCAACGCGGGTTTCGTGCTGATGGGCCGGGTGGTCGAGAAGCTCACCGGGCTGAGCTGGGACGCCGCGATGCGGGCGAAGCTGTTCGCCCCGCTCGGGCTGACGCACACCGTCACGCTCCCGGAGGAGGCCCTGCTGTTCCGGGCGGCCGTCGGGCACGCCGCAGTGGGCGACGCCGAGCCGGAGCCGGTGCCGACCTGGCAGCTGCCGCGGTCGATGGGCCCGGCCGGGCTGATCTCGGCCCGGGCCGCGGACGTGCTCGCGTTCGCGCGCCTGCACCTGTCCGGCGGCCTGACCGTGGACGGCGACCGGATCCTCACGGCGGAATCCGCCGCCGCGATGACCGAGAAGCAGGTCGACCTGCCCGACCGCCACACGATCGGCGACTCGTGGGGCCTCGGCTGGATCCGCGACGACTGGAACGGCCGCCGGATCATCGGCCACGACGGCAACACGATCGGCCAGTCGGCGTTCCTGCGGCTGCTGCCGGACCAGGGACTCGCGGTCACCCTGCTCACCAACGGCGGCAACGCGCACGACCTGTATGTGGAGCTGTACCGGGAGATCTTCGCCGAACTGGCGGGGGTGACCATGCCGTCGCCGCTCTCGCCGCCGTCGGTCCCGGTCACTGTCGACGCGACGCGTCACCTCGGTGTTTACGAACGGGCCGGCTCGGTGACCGAGGTGCTGGCAGGGGAGAGCGGGCTGCGGCTGAGGAACACGGTTACCGGGCCCTTGGCGGAGCTGATGCCGGAGAAGACCCAGGAATTCGACCTGGTGCCGGTTACGGACACACTGTTTGTCTTTCGCTCGCCGGGTGCGGCGAACTGGACGCCGGTCGTGTTCTACACCTTGCCGACTGGTGAGCCGTACGTGCATTACGGCGTCCGGGCGACGCCGAAGGTGTCCTGACTGTCACCGGGCGCTGCGCAGGTCGTCGATGCGCGGCGCCCGGCTGCGAGGTGAGTCCAAACTGGACATCCGGACATCACCGAGTTGTTCCTGGACAAAGGTTTCGGCGCGGGAGACCGCCTCCTTGAGAGCCGCGTCCACACGGCCGAAAGCCAGCCAGGCGATCTCGCCCGCCTCCGGGTCGTACTCCCACAGCCCGGCGATCCGGCCCCGGTCGACGATGACCGGGCAAGGCGGGTCGGGCTCGTCGGCGAGGGTGCGGCTCTTGCTGCCGGGGGAGGGCCGACCCGCGTCCGACGGGTCGAGGAGACGGCTCAGCTCACGGTGCAGCAGGTGGATTCCGTCGATTCCGGCGACCAGCGCGTACGCGGGTTCGCGCGGTACGGTGAAGTCCTCGAAGGCGTCGGCCAGGTCGGGTGGCAGCAGTAGCCCGGTTTCGCCGACCGCGAGCAGGCCGAGGGGCTTGACCGCCTTCTTCGCGGCCGCCGCGGTCAGCCCGGAGAACCATCGGAAGTGCTTCAGCGAAGCCGGCGCCGCCCAGTCGAAGTACCGTTTCGCGAGTTCCGTGCGCGCCGTGTCCGGATCGGGCCCGCCGTGGGCGAGCGGCGACGGCGACCAGAGGACGTAGCCGAACCGCTGCTCGTCGAGCCGGCCGTGCACCGGGACCCGGCGGATTTGGCCCCGGGCCTGGAGGAGGCCGAGGGCGAGCGGGAGAGTGGTCGTCTGTCCGCGTTTACGGCCCTCGTCGCCGAGATGGCGGACGGCGTCGCCCACGGCGGTCTTGAGCGCGGCGACGTCGAGTGGCGCGGCTCCGAGTGAGGCCAGGACGGCGTCGTTCAAGCGGTCGATTTCCCCGGTCGTCACGCCGAGGTGCTTGACCGCCGCCGCCAGTTCGCCTTCCGGCGCCCCGGATCCCACGGCCAGCCCGAGCGCGAAGTCCGCTTTCGGCAGGACGTACGTGCAGCCGCGGGCCGACGGCAGTTCGTGCACCTCCTGGTCCGCGACCGCCCGGTCGACCGTTTCACGGTCGAGACCGGCGCGGGCGAAGAAGCCAAGATGCGGGTTCGAGCCGCCGACCGAACGGGCCCAGCCGGTACGGGTCAGCACCTCCGCGGGGCCGGTCAGCGAGCCGTCCAGGGCCTGGCGGCGGAACCACCACGCGCGCAGCTTCTCGAGCGGGACTTCGGCAGCCATGGCGGCATTATGGCTCCCGGTGCGCCCGACCCGCCGGATGTGGTCGGATGGCGGGGACGAGGAGGTGCGGACGATGAGCGACGAGGCAGGCGAGGCCCGGCTGCTGGTGATCGACGACGAGCCGTTCCTGCGGGACGCGGTCGCCGCCTCGCTGCGGTTCCTCGGCTTCGACGTGACCACCGGGGAGACCGGCGCCCAGGCGCTCAGCCTGATCCGGGACCGGCCGTTCGACCTGGTGGTGCTGGACGTCATGCTGCCGGACACCGACGGTTTCGAGGTCGTCCGCCGGCTGCGCCGGGACGGGCACCGGGTGCCGGTGATCTTCCTGACCGCCAAGGACACCCAGGCCGACAAGGTCACCGGGCTGACCCTCGGCGGCGACGACTACCTGACCAAGCCGTTCGGGCTGGAGGAGCTGGCCGCGCGCATCCGCTCGGTGCTGCGCCGCTCGCGCCCGCCCGAGACCGGGCCGCTGCTCACGTTCGCCGACCTGGAGCTGGACCAGGACACCTACGAGGTGCGCCGCGCCGGCCACCAGCTGGACCTCTCGCCGACGGAGTTCCGGCTGCTGCGCTACCTGATGCTCAACCCGGGCCGGGTGCTGACCCGCGCCCAGCTGCTGGACCACGTGTGGGACTACGACTTCGGCGGCACCAGCACGGTGGTGTCCACCTATATCGCGTACCTGCGGCGCAAGCTGGCGCAGTTCGGCACCGACCTGATCCACACGCAGCGCGGCGTCGGCTACAGCCTGCGGACGCCCCGCCCCGGCGACGCGGCGGCGACTGATGAGTCTTAAGCGGCTGGTGCGCGGCCGGCTTCGGCTGCGAGTGCTCGTCCCGGTGGTGTCGGTGACGCTGGTGGCGCTGGTCGCGTTCGACGTCGCCGCGGTCACCGCGCTGCGCAGCTACCTGATGTCCCAGACCGACACCTCGCTGGCCACCGCCGCGCAGGCCGTGCGGCCCCAGCTCGACCAGCTGCCGCCCGGGCCGGAGCTGCCGCCCGGCGCGGACGTGATGCACCACCCGGACGCGATCGGCCGGTGGATCGACACCCACCACTTCCTGGTGGGGATGTACAGCATGCTCTACATCCCGCTGATCAACGGCGTCCCGGACTTCCGCGGCGCGGTCGCCAACGAGGACGGCCCGCCGACCCCGGTCGTCGACGACCACGCGCCCAACGTGCCGGTGAACCTGTCCGACCTGGTCGTGAACGAGCGGACGCAGGACACCGTTTCGGCCCTCGGCGACCCGCTGCGTTCGATCGCCCTGCGCGGACCGAACGGGACTCTGGTGATCAGCACCAGCCTGCTCGACGCGGACCGGATCGTCGACCGGATGCGGCTGATCGTGGCCCTGGGTTCGGCCGCCGCCGTGTTGCTCATCGGCCTGGCCGTGTTCTGGTTGCTGCGGCGCGGGTTTCGCCCGATCGAAACGATGGCCGCGCAGGCCGACCGGATCACCGCCGGCGACCTCACCGACCGTGTCACCCCGCAGGACCCGAGCGGCGAGGTGGGCCGGCTCGGCGCGGCGCTGAACGGGATGCTGGCGCGCATCGAGGCGTCGGTGCAGGAGCGGGAGGCCGGGCAGGAGCTGATGCGCCGGTTCTTCGCCGACGCCAGCCACGAGCTGCGCACCCCGCTGGCCTCCCTGCGCGCGAACGCCGAGCTGTACCAGCAGGGCGCCCTGCCCGAACGCGCCCAGGTCGACGAGGTGATGGGCCGCATCGCGCTGGAGTCCCGGCGGATGAGCGGCCTGGTGGACGACATGCTCCGGCTGGCCCGCCTGGACCAGCACCCGGACCAGCAGCGCGAGCCGGTGGACCTGAGCGAGCTGGTGACCGCCCGCGTCGAGGAGGCGCGGGTGGCCGCGCCCGGGCACGAGTGGCACACCGAGATCGCCGACGGCGTGGTCGTGACCGGTGACGAGGAACTGCTGCGCCGCTCGGTGGACAACCTGCTGGCGAACGTCCGCGCCCACACGCCGGACGGCACCTCGGCCACGGTCGCGCTGCGCGACCACGGCGACAGCGAACACGGCGAGACGGTCGAGATCGAGGTCGCCGACAACGGCCCCGGCGTGCCGCCTGAACACCTGCCGCGCATCTTCGATCGGTTCTACCGCGCGGACACCGCCGCGCGCAGCCGGGGCTCCGGCCTCGGCCTGGCCATCGTGACCCAGATCGCCACCGTCCACAATGGATCGGTGACGGCGGGGGCGAACGAGCCGCACGGGCTGTGGGTGCGGCTGAGCCTGCCGGTGGCACTCACACGGGATTCACACGATTCTCGCGCGGAGTTCTGAAGTCCGGTCGACAGGCTGGCGCTGTGTCCGCACCAGCGCCGACTGCCCCGGCGGTATCCGCTCCCGAAGCGAAAGCCGCGCTGAGACCCAGGCTGGACCCCGTACTCCTCGTCCCCGCCCTGGTCACCCTGCTGAGCGCGGTCTGGGACCTGGCCACGCCCTCCTACTACGGCGACGAAGCGGCCACCCTCGACGCGGACGCGCGCTCGATCCCGGCGCTGCTGCGCCTGCTGACCAACGTCGACGCCGTGCACGGCGCCTACTACCTGCTCATGTGGCCGATCGTGCACACGTTCGGGATCGGCGAGGTCGTGGTGCGGCTGCCGTCGGCGCTGGCCATGGCGGCCGCGGCGGCGGGAGTCGCCGCGCTGGGGCGGCGGCTGCATTCGCCGCGCGCCGGGCTGCTCGCCGGGCTCGTGTTCGCGGTCTTACCGCAGGTCAGCCGGTACGGGCAGGAGGGCCGCTCGTACGCGTTGGTGCTCGCCTTCGCGGTGCTCGCGAGCTACCTGCTGGTGCGCGCGACCGACGAGTCACGGCGCCGATTCTGGCTCCGTTACGGCGGCGCGGTCGCCATGCTGGGTGTGCTCAACGTGTTCGGCCTGCTGCTGCTCGCCGGGCACGCGGTTTTCCTGCTGGCCCGCCACCGCCCGTTGCTGCGCCGCTGGCTGATCACGGCCGGGCTCGGCTGCCTGCCCGCGCTGCCGGTGGTCGGGCTGGCCTGGCGGGAGCGCGACCAGCTCGGCTGGCTGAGCGCTCCGGGCGCGTCCGCCCCGGGTGACCTCGCCCTGTGGCTGGCGGGGTCGATCGGCTCGCTGGTGCTGGTGAGTCTCCTGATCGGGCTCGGGCTGCGGTCGCGGGCCGGCTCGGCGACGGCCTGGCTCACGCTGACTTGGCTGATCGTGCCGCCGGCGCTGCTGCTGTCCGCAGCCGCGGTCGCCCTGCCGGTGTACGTGCCGCGTTACGTCGCCTACTGCCTGCCCGCGCTGGCGCTGCCGGTCGGGGTCGGGCTGGCCGGGATCACCTTCGCGCCGCGGGTGATCGCGCTCGTGCTCATCGCCGTCCTCGGCCTGCCGACCCAGTTCGCGCAACGCCAGCCGGACGGCCACGGCGACAACGCCCGCGCCGTCGCGGCCGTGCTCACCCAGCACGAGCAGCCCGGCGACGGCGTGCTGTACCACTGCCTGAACTGCCACTATCCGGACATGCCCAGGGAATTCGCCTTCGCCTACCCGGCCGCCTTCGCCCCGCTCGACGACCTCGCCCTGGCCGAGTCGCCCAGCGCGTCGGGCACCCTGCGCGGCACGACGACCGACCAGGCCACGCTCGATCGCCGGATCGAAGGCGCGCGCCGGGTGTGGCTGATCGAGACGGGCGGCAAGAATCTGCCCGGCCCGCTGGCCGGCCGCGGCCTGCACCTGGCCGCGGTCTACCCGGCGGACAACGTCACCGTCGCCCTCTACGAGCACTGAACGCCGCGGCCCGAAACAACCCCAATGTGGCGTTGGTTGCTCCAGCCCTGCCCCACCACCACCCTCAACGGAGGCGCTCCGCGCCCAGCCCTGATTCCACGCAACCAACGCCACATTGGGGCGGATGCGACCGGGTCAGAGAGTGAATTCGGTGCCGTCCAACGGCAATTCGGCCCCGGCGTCGAGGATCGCCTTGTGTTCCGGGCCGGACGGGTCGAGGGCGGGGTTGGTGTTGTTGAGGTGGGTGTACGCCCAGCGTGGGCCTGGTTCGGCGATGGCCGGCAGCGTGGTGGTGATCGGGAGGTGCCCCATCGACCGTTGCGCGGCCTGATCCGGATGCGCGGTGGCCTGGGCGAACTCGGCGGGGCTGTGGAAGGTGCCGTCGAGCAGCACGAGGGTGGCGTCCTGGGTGAAGGCGTCGAAGCCGAGCGGCCAGGTGCGCAGGCACGGCGCGTAGACGAGGGTGCCGCCGGTCGCCGGGTCGCGGATGCGGTAGGCGATGACCCAGGGGCCGGGATGGGCGGAGCTCCGGGCGTACTTCGGCTGTTTGCGGCTGACCGGGAGAACACTGACTTCGAGCCCGTCGAGCGTGATCTCGTTGGCGGGCAACCAGTTCCAGGTGCGGTAGCCGTTGATGATCGTCCGGGCGGGGAAGTGGTCGGTCAGCGCGTGCAGCGCGGCTTCGGGCGCGTGCACGGTGAGGTCGTCCGCTTCCCGGAGCATGAGCAGGCCGAGGGTGTGGTCGAGTTCGGCGTCGGTGAGCAGGACGCTGCGCAACGGCGTGTCCCGCGGCCCGGGGCCGGCGCGCAAGACGGGGGTGGCCAGGATTTGCGCGCGGATGTCGGGGGAGGCGTTCAGCAGGTGCCAGGCGTGCCCGTCCGCGCTGAAGGCGACGCTGTCCTGGGTCCGGGCCGGGGCCGTCGAGGTGCAATGGCGGCAGGCGCAGTTCCATTGCGGGAAGCCGCCGCCGGCCGCGGTGCCGAGCAGGATCACCTTCATCGGACGGGACCCCGCATGAGAAGTTCCGGCGCCGCCGGGGCGTCGAGGATGAGGTCGACGAGCCCGCGCTGAGGCGAGCGGGAGCAGACCGGGTCGGTGCTCGCCGCGTCGCCGGTGAGCTGGAACGCCTGGCATCGGCAGCCGCCGAAGTCGGTGCCGCGACGGTCGCAGCTGCGGCAGGTTTCGCTCATCCAATCCTCGCCACGGTAAGCGTTGAACGACGAGGAGCGGTACCAGATGTCGGCCAGCGGGGTGTCGCGGACGTTTTCGAGGTCGAGAGTGGTGATGGCGGTGGCCGCGGGGCACGGCAGCACGGTGCCGTCGGGGGAGATGGTCAGCTGACGCGCGCCCCAGCCGTGCATGCAGGGCTTCGGGAACGGCTCGTAGTAGTCGGCGACGACGTAGATCACCTCCATCGTGCCGCGAAGCCGTTCGATCGCCGCGCGCACCACGGGCTCGGCCGCGTTGAGCTGTTCGCGCGTGGGCATCAGGGCTTCGCGGTTGCGCAGCGCCCAGCCGTAGTACTGGGTGTTGGCCAGTTCGAGCCGGTCCGCGCCGAGGGCTTCGGCCAGCTCGATGATGCCGGCGAGTTCGTCGTGATTGTGCCGGTGCAGCACCACGTTCACGGTCAGCGGCAGCCCGGCCGCCTTCACCAGCGCGGCCGCGGCCAGCTTCCGGTCGAACGCCTTCGCCCCGGCCAGCCGGTTCGCCCGGTCGCGGGTCGCGGCCTGGGCCGACAGCTGCACGTGCGCCAGCCCGCGCGCGGCCAGCTCGGCGAGGCGCGCCTCGGTCAGCCCGAGCCCGGAGGTGACCAGGTTGACGTAACAGCCGAGGCCGTTCGCGTGCCCGACCAGCTGCGGCAGATCCGGCCGGGCGAGCGGTTCGCCGCCGGACAGGTGGACTTGCAGCACGCCGAGCGCCCGCGCCTGCGAAAGCGCGTCCAGCCACTCCGCTGTGGACATCTCCTCGTCCCGGGCCGTCAACTCCAACGGATTCGAGCAGTACGCGCAGTGCAACGGGCACCGGTGCGTCAATTCGGCCAGCAATCCCAAGGGAGCCGTCACGCCCATGCCACTACCCGCCTCTGTCCGAACCGGCCCAAGATGTTTACGACGTCCGCCTCGCGTACGCCGAGGAAGCGCTTTCCCAGCTTCGCCACGATCTCCGCGACCGGGCTGGTGCCGTCGCACAGTTCCAGCACCGCGGTCGCGGTCGCGTTCGGCACCAGCACGCCTTCGGGGAACAGCAGCACGTGGATACCGCGTACTTCGTCGAAAGTCAGCCGCACGCCGGTGCGCAGGCGCGGCACGGACGCGGCGGTGAGGGTGTCCACCTGTCACTCCTTCGCCGCGGCGCGCTCGATGGCGTCCAGCATCGACCACAGGACGTCGCATTTGAACGACAGCGCGGAAACCGCTTTCTCCTGCTGCTCCCGGGTCACGCAGTGGCGCACGACGAGGTCCAACGTGTCCTGGCCCTCGCCGGAGACCTTGTCGATCCGGTTGGTGAAGTAGGCCAGGTCGTCGCGGGCGATCCACGGGTAACCGGCCAGCACGTCCGTCACCCGGCGCTGCATCAGGTGCCCGGCGAACATCTCGGTGAGCCCGGAGGCGATCGCCTCCACCCACGGCTTGGTGCGGGCGAAGGCGACGTACGCGTCCACGGCGAACCGCACGCCCGGGGCGACGTGCCGCTCGTCGACGACCTCCTCGCGGGTGAGCCCGACCGCGGCGCACAAACGCAGCCAACGCTCGATGCCGCCTTCCCCTTCGGCGGACCCGTCGTGATAGACGATCCGGTCGAGCCACTGCCGCCGGACCTCCGGCACCGGGCAGTTGCTGATGATGGCCGCGTCCTTTTGCGGCAGCAGGCACTGGTAGTACCAGCGGTTGGCGGCCCACAGTTTCAGCTCGTGCTCGGTCAGCTCACCCGCGTGCATCCGCTGGTGGAACGGATGGGTCCCCCAATAGCGATGCGAAAGACCGCGTAACGCGGCGGTGAACTCCGCCGGGCTCATCGTCGGGTGCATCGCCGGGTACATCGCAGTCGGGTGCACAGTGGACATTCACGGCCTCCGGTTCTCGCTGAGCGGTACGGTTTCCCGGGGGGAACGGGGCCGCGGCTCGCCGGGCCCCGTTCCGGCGGGTCACTCCATCCGCGCCGCGTAGGCGGTGACCTCCATCGGGGTCTCGTACTCGACGAAGTCGGGCGCGGTCCACTGCTCGACGGGCTCGTTCATGCGGGAACCTCACTAACCTTGCCGGTGATGCACCATTCAGCGGGGCATTCGATCCCGGGTCGAACCGGGCCACCTTAAAAGCCCGCGGCCGCCGTTCGCCAGCCTTCGGCGGGGATTTCCCGCCGAGTTCGTAAAGATTCCTTCCGATGGCGGATCAGGGGGGCGCTCTCTGGATCGTTACACCGGGCGTCAGAGCTGCCGGGGAAAGTATCTAATATATGAGACAAGACATCCGATCACTCTTGACGGCCTGTTCCACGGGGGAGTAGACCTCTCGGTGGAGGGCGAACCACTCTCCCAGCGGCCCGCTCCCGGCGCGGGCGCCCCTGATCCGGCCGGGATGCCGACGGACGGCGGATCGGCATCCCGGCCGCCTTTTCTCGTTCACCCACCAGGAAAGGACAACCCTATGCCCGAATTTCCCGGGGCCGTGTCCCGGCGAGCGGTACTGGCCGGGGCGGCGGGGGCGGTGGGCGCCCTCGCCCTGCCCGGCGCCGCGGCCTGGGCGGCCAGCGGGTCGGCGGCCGCGCCGAAGGACTGGTCGCGCGCGGTCATCGACTCCACGATGAAGCGCTACACCCCGGCGTCGATCGGCGGCTGGAGTTATCCGCTCGGCCTGTACTTCTACGGGCAGTACCTGTGCTACCAGCGCACCCGGGAGCGCAAGTACCTCGACTACATCATCGCCTGGTACGACCGCTTCATCACCGAGGACGGCATCTCCAACAGCTTCACCAGCCTGGACTCGATGCGCGCGTGCCAGCTGCTCCCGCTGCTGTACACCGAAACCGGCCGCGCCAAGTACCAGAAGGCGGCCGGCCAGCTGCGCAAGCGCTTCGAAAGCTACCCTCGCACGAGCGACGGCGGCATGTGGCACGCGCTCAGCCGCGAGCACCAACTGTGGGGCGACGGCGTCTACATGGCACAGCCGTTCCTCGCGCTGTACGGCAAGGTCTTCCACGATCCGCAGTACAGCTTCGAGGAGTCGGCGAAGAACCTGGACGTCTACTTCTCCCACCTGAAGGAGCCGGCGAAGGGCCTGATCTACCACGCCTACGACGAGAGCGGCACCCAGCCGTGGGCCACCGGGCCGGGCAAGCACTCGTCCTACCACTGGGCGCGGGCGATCGGCTGGTTCGGCATGGCCGCGATCGACATCCTCGAGGTGCTGCCGGCCGGGCACCCGCGCCGCGCCGACCTGATCGGCATCGTCCGCTTCCTGGCCGAGGGCTACCAGCGTTACCAGGACCAGGCCACCGGCCGCTGGTACCAGGTCGTGGACCGCGGCGGGGACAGCAAGAACTGGCTGGAGACCTCGGCGTCGTCGATGTACGCCTTCACGCTTTCCCGGGGGGTCCAGCGCGGTTACCTGCCCGCGTCCTACGGCGCGGTCGCCCAGCGTGGCTACGCGGGGGTGCTGCAGAAGGTCTCGGTCGGCTCGGACGGGCTCACCGTGCTCGCCGACATCTGCGAGGGCACCAACGTCGGCGACCTCGATTTCTACTACGGCCGCAAACGGCTCACCAACGACTTCCACGGCCTCGGTGCGTTCCTCATCATGAACGAGCAGTTCACCACTTGAGCTACTGCACTGAAGCGGGCCCCTTCCCACCACGGGAAGGGGCCCGCTTCTCTGTGCGGGGTCAGCAGGTGGCGGACGAGTCCGTCGCGTTCACCCGGAGGTCGCCGCCGGTGCTGGTCTTGCCCGAGAGGCAGTAGCCCTGCACCGACTGGAAGCCGACGTCGAACGGGCTCTTCGCGCCTTTTTGGACGGTCAGGTCCCGGAACGTGATGTCCGAGCTGTGGTTGACGATCGCGGCCGGGCGGCCGTCGTCCTTGCCGAACTTCAGGGAGCTGCCGGCGAACGTGATGCCGTCGGCGTAGCGCAGGTACCAGCCGTACGACGGGCGGGTGCCGATGCTGTTCGGGTTGTAGTCGGTGGCTTTGTTGCCCGGCACGTCGGTGGACATGGTGCCGTTGCCGCCGGGGACGGTGAGGTTGACGTCCGTGAAGGTCACGTTGTGCACCTCGTGGGTGGCGTCGGCACCCCAGAGGGTCGGGGAGAACGAGCCGCTGCCGGTGTAGCTGCCGGTGACGTGGTCGAAGGTGATGCCACTGATCGAGCCGACGCCCGGGTTTCCGCCACAGCGTTTCCGGCTGCCGATTTTCATCATCACCGGGGAATAGGTGCCGGACATGGCGATGTTCCGGTAATGCACGTCGGAGATCTTCGCCCCGTCCATCGAGACGATGCCGATGCCGGATTTGTGCGCGCCGGTGATGGTGATGCCGTCGAAGGAATAGCCGGTGAAATCACCACAGGTTTCGGAACCGAACATCAGCGCGTTGCAGCAATTGGCCTGGAGCTGACCGCCGGTCACTTTGACGTTGCCGTTCGGCAGCTTCCTGCCCAGCGCATAATCGCTCTTGAACACGAGCGCGTCGTCGTTGGAGCTGATGTGCGGGTTGGTGATGGTGACGCCGGTGGTGCTGATGATGTTCCAGCCGTCGCGGTCGCCCGAGGTCGCGATGGTGAGATTGTCCGAGGTCACGCCGGTGCAGCCGTTGATCAGCGCGGCGAAGTGCCCGCCCCGCTTGAGGGTGATGCCGGACAGCGTGAGCCCGGAGCAGCGGGTGAGCGAGATGATCTTGTCGGCCTGCCCGGACTTCGGGTTGCCGGTGATGAGGTGCCCGCCGCCGTCGATGGTGCCGGAGCCGGTGAACCCGATGCCGGTGAGGCCGTCGCCGGAGAACATGGCGTCGTGGAAGTGGCTGTGGCCGTAGTCCTGGTACTGGTCGTACGGGTTGGCTTCGGCCTGGTCGTAGGAGTTCCCGCTGGCGCCGGTGATGGTCGAGCCGGCGTCCAGCTGGATCGTCACGTGGCTCTTGAGGTGCACTGTGTGCGCGGATTTGTAGGTGCCGGAGGGGACCTCCACGATGCCGCCGCCCGCTGCGGACGCGGCGGTGACGGCCTTGTCGAAGGCCGCGGAATCGTCGGTCGAGCCGTTGCCCTTGGCCCCGTAGTCACGCACGTTGAAGGTGGCACCCGGCGCGCTTTCCTGGGCTGGGGTCATAGCACCTGGTGCCGCGGCCGAGGCAGTCGCCCCGGTAACCGCGAGCCCCGCTACCGCGAGTGTGATCAGCCCGCCGCGCAGCAATCCTCCACGCAGCAGTCGTCTGCCCGCCAGTGCGCGCAGGCCGGTTTTCGTCGATATCTTCGAAGCATTCACTGAGACCGCCTTGTCCGTCAAAAATATCGGGATTGTCGGACGGCGGTAGGCTCAGATTACGGGAGTCACCAGAGCTTGTCCAGGGTGATCGGCAAATCGCGAATGCGCTTTCCCGCCGCGTTGTAGACGGCATTGGTTACTGCCGCGCCGACCCCGGTGATGCCGATCTCGCCGACGCCGTGCGCGCCCATCGGGGCGTGCGGGTCGGGAAGCTCGCTCCACAGGACTTCGATTTCCGGGACGTCCGCGTGGACCGGCACGTGGTACTCGGACAGGCTCGGGTTCATGATCCGGCCGGTGCGCTCGTCGAACTGCGTCCGCTCGGTCAGCGCGAGCCCGAGGCCCATGATCATGCCGCCGCGGAACTGGCTCGCGGCGGTCTTGGCGTTCAGGATCCGGCCGCAGTCGAACGAGCCGAGGAGCCGGCTGACCCGGGGCTCGCCTGTGACGGCGTTGACCCGTGCTTCGCAGAACACCGCGCCGTACGAGTGCATGGACCAGTGCGCGAGCTCGAGCGACGGTGCGCCGGTCGCCTCCGCTGCGACCTGGGGGATCCCGGCCTTGTCCAAAATGGACGCGTAGCTCTCGGACCGGCTCGGTTCGTCGAGGCGGCAGAGCCCGCCGTCGAAGCTGCCGACCTCGTCGGGTGTCAATCCCGCGAGCGGGGAGTCGTGGCCTACCAGTTTGAGCAGTTCGGCCGCCAGCTCGCGCTGGGCAGCGCCGATGGACGCGCCGATCACGGCCGTCTGCTGGGCCCCACCGGCCATAATGGACCCGGGCAGCCGCGAATCGCCGTAGCGGACCCGGACCTGGTCCAGGCCGAGGCCGAGCCGTTCGGCGGCGACCATCGCGGTGGTGGTCTCGGTGCCCATGCCCATCTCGTGCGCGGCCACGTCGACGGTCGCGTGACCGTCCGCGGTCAGGGTGATCCGCGCCGACCCGCCCGGCAGCCGGACGTACGGGTGACACGCGGCGGCCACCCCGAGGCCGAGCAGCCATTCGCCCTCGCGCCGCGTGCCCGGCCGCGGGTTTCGCCGGTCCCACCCGAATCGCTCGGCCCCGGCGTGGAAGGCCTCCACCAGGTGCCGGGACGAGAAGGGCACGCCGGAGGTCGGATTTCGCTCCGGTTCGTTCCGGATGCGGAGTTCGATCGGGTCCAGTTCGAGGCGCTCGGCCAGCTCGTCGACCGCGCACTCGAGCGCGAACGAGCCGACGGCCGCACCGGGCGCCCGCATGAAAGTGGGCGCGAGCATGTCCAGGTGGGCCGCCTCGACCGCCAGCTTGAAACTCCCGGCGGCGTAGAGGTGCCGCGTCGAGGCGATGAAACCCTCGGGAACGGGGCTGTGGTGGGTCATGGCGATGACTCCGGTGTGGACGATGGCGTCGAACCCACCGTCCGGCTGAGCGCCGATCGCCACGCGCTGCTCGGTGTTCGCGCGCCCGCCCACCAAGCGGTAGACCCCCTCACGGGACAGGGAGAGCCGGACCGGCCGTCCGGAAAGCTTCGCCGCCGCAGCCGCGAGGATGTGGTGCGACCACACGCATTTGGCCCCGAACCCGCCGCCGACGTGGGGCGAGCTGACGTGCACCTGCTCCGGCCGCAGCCCGAACGCGTGCGCGAGCGACCAGGCGGTGTGGACGACCGCCTGACTGGCGTCGTGGACGATCAGCTCGTCGCCGTCCCAGGTGAGGGTGACCGCGTGCGGCTCGATCGCGTTGTGGTTCTGGAGCGGCGTGCGGTAGGTCTCGTCAACCTGGACGGGCGCGGCCGCGAGCGCCGCCTCGGCGTCCCCGATCTCGGTCGTGAGTGGCTGTCCATAGTGGAACGCGGGAGAGAGGCCGGCGGCCTTGGCCTGCTCGAAGGAGGTGACCGACGGTTCGGTCGCGTAAGCGGCGCGGATCAGGGAAGCGGCGTGGTCGGCCTGCTCCGGGGTCTCGGCGAGGACCAGGGCGATGGGCTGGCCGTTCCAGTGGATCCGGTTGTCCTGCATGACTGGCAGGGTGTCCCCGGCCACGGCCTTGCCCTCGGTGTACCACTCGGGCAGCGGCGTGATCTTCGGCGCGTTGCGGTGGGTCATCACCAGGACCACGCCGGGCGCCGCCTCGGCCGCGGCGGTGTCGAGTTCCGTGACGCGCCCCTTGGCAATGGTGCCAAAGGTCAATGCGGCGTAGACCATGCCGGGGAACCGGAAATCGGCCGCGAAGGTGGCCTCACCGCGTACTTTCAGCGGTCCGTCCACTCGGGACACCGCGTTGCCGAGCAGCCGAGACCGATGCTGGATCAACGGGTCCGGTGTGCTTTCCGGTCCCCAGCTGTCGGGGGCCAGCCCCAGTGCCGTCATCGGGGGTCTCCCAGGAGCCCGGTCAGGACAGCCGTGATGGTCCGCCGGGCGAGTTCGATCTTGAAAGCGTTGTCCCGCAGCGGAACCGCGTCCGCCAGTTCCGCCTCGGCAGCCGTGTGGAACTGCCTCGCCGTGGCCGGACCACCGCGGAGCGCGGCTTCGGCCGTCCAGGCGCGCCAGGGTTTGGGGGCCACCCCGCCGAGGGCGATCCGCACGTCGCTCACCACCCCGCCTTCCACTCGGAGCGCCGCCGCGACCGAGACGAGCGCGAACGCGTAACTGGACCGGTCGCGGACCTTCCGGTAGGTCGAGGCCGCGGTGAGAGCGGGCACCTCGACGGCGGTGATGAGTTCGCCGGGCCTCAGCACGGTGTCCTTTTCGGGCTGGTTGCCCGGAAGGCGGTGCAGTTCGGTGAGCGGGAGCGTCCGTTCGCCGTCCGCGCTCCGGAGGTGCACCTTCGCGTCGAAGGCCGCCAGTGCGACGCACAGGTCCGAGGGATGGGTGGCGGCGCAGTCCGGCGAGGCGCCGAGGATGGCGTGCATCCGGTTGAAGCCGCCGATGGCGTCGCAGCCCTGTCCTGGTTGGCGCTTGTTGCAGCGGGAGCCGCTCTCGTCGTAGAAGTAGGAGCAGCGGGTGCGCTGCAGGATGTTGCCCCCGACGGTCGCCATGTTGCGGATCTGCGCCGACGCCCCGGCCACGATCGCCCGGCTCAGCGCGGGGAATCGGGTCCGTACCACACGATGCTCGGCGACGGCGGTGTTGCGCGCCGCCGCGCCGATCAGCAGCCCGCCGTCCGCGGTCTCCTCGATCGTGCCGGACAGGCCGGTCACGTCGACCAGCGCCGCCGGGCGTTCGATCGTCTCCCGCATGAGGTCGACGAGGTTGGTGCCGCCGCCGAGGTAACGCGCGTTTCCCTCACCGGCCAGCCGAATCGCGTCGTCAGCGTGGGCGGCCCGGGTGTACGTGAAGGGGTTCACGAAGACTCCTGCGCGTAGGTCGCCGCGATGGCGCCGATGATGCCGTTGTGCGAGCCGCAGCGGCACAGGTTGCCGCTCATCCGCTCGCGGATCTCGTCGGCGGTGAGCACGACCTTTCCGTCCGTGACGTCGGCAGTGACGTGCGAGGGCACCCCGCGTTCCGCCTCCGCCACCATGCCGATTGCCGAGCAGAGCTGGCCGGAAGTGCAGTAGCCGCACTGAAAGCCGTCGTGCTCGATGAACGCCCGTTGGAGCGGGTGGAGCCGGTCGCCGTCGGCAAGGCCCTCGACCGTGGTGATCCGGCGCCCGTCGTACTGCGCCGCGAGCGCGAGGCAGGAGAGGATGCGCACGCCGTCGGCCAGCACCGTGCAGGCGCCGCAGCCACCCTGGTTGCAGCCCTTCTTGGTGCCGGTCAGCGCCAGACGCTCGCGGAGGAAGTCCAGCAGCGAGACGCGCGGGTCGGGCGGGAGCTCGGTCGCGACACCATTGATCAGGACGGACACGGCCGGCTCCTTCACCGCACGTTGACGGATAACCTATCCGACAAAACTGTAGCAAGTGGCGGATAGGCTGTCCACCACGACGTGGGCCGCGGGTCCGAAGCGGACGCCGGGCGAGGGGATCGACGGCACGGCGGCGCGCGCTCGGCCGGTCCATTGTGGACGGTTTGTTGTCGGCATGCTGAAGTCTTCCGCTGTTCGAGTGTGGCCTTGGCTCCATGGCCTGACGCCGGCGATTGGCGACCAGCGCACCGCTCTGCTAACGTGACTACGAACCAGTATATATGGATACGTACACGAGGAGCCGTCATGGGCAAGCAGGTGCTGGCCGACGTCCGGGTGTTCGACGGAAGCCGCCTCACGGAACCGGTCGACGTCGTGGTCGAGGGCGGGGTTATCGGCAGCATCGGAGGCGGGCAGGCGCACGACGCCGAGGTCGTCGACGGAGCAGGCGCGACACTGCTCCCCGGGCTGATCGACGCGCACACCCACGCCGACGAAGCAGCGCTCCGGCAGGCGCTGACGTTCGGCGTCACCATCGAATTCGACCTGGCTTCCATGCCCGACACCATGATCCCGCTCCGCGCCGAGGTCGCGACCGCGGCCGACCTCGCCGACGTGCGCAGCTCCTCGTTCGGGCTCACCACGCCCCACGGGCACCCGCACCAGCTCCGCGGCGGGCAGAACGACCCGGACTGGCCGACGGTCACCGAGCCCGGCGAGGCCCAGGCGTTCGTCGACGGCCGCATCGCCGAGGGCGCGGACTACATCAAGGTCCTGATCGAGGACGGCCACACCCTGGGCACCTCCCTGCCCGCCCTCGCCCCGGACCTGGTCGACGCGGTCGTCCGCGCCGGCCACGAGCGCGGGAAGATGGTGCTCGCGCACGCGCTGACCGTCGCCGCCACCGAGATCGCGCTGGACGCCGGGGCCGACGGCCTCACGCACCTGTTCGTGGACCAGCCGCACACGCCCCAGCTGATCGAGCGCATCGCCGACTCCGGGATGTTCGTCATCCCGACGCTGAGCACGCTGGCGTCGATCACCGGCCGGAGCGACGGGGCGGACCTCGCCGCCGACGCCCGCGTCCGTCCGAAGCTGTCGCCGGAATGGCTCGACAACCTCTCGCGGAGCTGGGCTTTCCAGCAGCCGGAGCAGTTCCGCTACGCGCTGGACACGGTGGCCGCGCTGCACGCTGCGGGTGTCGACGTGCTCGCCGGCACCGACGCGTCCCACCTTGGCGCCTACGGGATGGCGCACGGCGCGAGCCTGCACGGCGAGCTGCGCCTGCTCGTCCTGGCCGGATTCACCCCGGCGGCCGCCCTCAACGCGGCGACCTCGGTGCCCGCGGCCCGGTTCGGGCTGGCCGACCGGGGCAGAATCCGTCCCGGCGCCCGAGCGGACCTCATCCTGGTCGACGGCGACCCGACGGCGAACATCGGCGCCACGCTGTCCTTGCGGGCAGTCTGGCGAGGTGGCGTCCGCCTGGACCTGGCCGCTGTCACCCCCGCCTGAACCCGCCGAAAGGAGCCGGATCATGGTTGACCACACCGAGTTCGCGGACGGTCTCGTCGACGTGCACGCGCACTTCACCACCGATCACTACATCGAGGCCGCCAGCGCGGCCGGGCATCGCGAGCCGGACGGCATGCCCGCGGACTACTGGCCCCGGTGGAACGCGGGGGAGCACCTCGACCTGATGGACCGCGCCGGCATCGCGACCGCGGTGCTGTCGATCTCCTCGCCCGGGGTGCATTTCGGCGACGCCGCGGCGGCCCGCGACCTGGCCCGCGAGGTCAACGACGCAGGCGCGGAGATCGTGCGGGCAAACCCCGGCCGGTTCGGCCTGTTCGCCAGCCTGCCGGCGCCGGACACCGACGGCGCGCTGGCCGAGGCCGCCCGCGCGCTCGACGAACTCGGCGCCGCGGGCGTGATCCTGATGTCCAACAGCCGCGGCGCCTACCTTGGCGACGACCGGCTGGCCCCGCTGCTGGCCGAGCTGAACCGCCGCCGCGCCGTGCTGTTCCTGCACCCCACCTCGACCGAGGGGCACGAGCACGTCGACTGCGGGCGCCCGCGGCCGATGCTCGAGTTCCTCTTCGACACCGCGCGCACCATCGTCGACTTCGTGCTTTCCGGTGCCGCGCAGCGCTTTCCCGACCTCCGGGTGATCGTTCCGCACATGGGCGGCGTGCTGCCCCTGCTCGCCGACCGGGTCGAGCTGATCAGCGCGGTCACCGGAGCCGGCACCGGCGGCGTGAGCGTGTTCGAGAGCCTCAAGCGCCTGTACTACGACCTCGCCGGGGCGCCGAATGCCACGCAGCTGGCCGCGCTGCGTTCCATCGCGGCGCCCGAGCGCCTGCTCTACGGCAGCGACTACGCCTGGACCCCGCGCGACGTCGTCCTCGGCACCCTCGCACAGCTCGACGCCCTGGAGCCGGAGGACTGGCGGACGCAGACCACGAACAACGCCCGGACGCTCCTGACCTCGTAAAATATTCTATAAACGGGGTGTATAGACCCGAGGTGTACACCCCGTGTAGTCTGCTCCGCATGTCCATTGCGAACACGTTGCTCGGCTTGCTGGAGAGCGGGCCGAAGTACGGCTACGACCTCAAGCGGCTCTACGACGAGAGCTTCCGCCAAGACCGCCCCCTGCACTACGGGCAGGTGTACTCGACGCTGTCGCGGCTGCTGCGCAACGGGCTCGTCGAGGAGAAGGGGATCGAGCCGGGGGACGGCCCGGACCGGAAGCGGTACGCCATCACCGACGCCGGCGTGACCAACGTCGCGGAGTGGCTCGGCACCCCGGAGAACCCGTCGCTGTACCTGCAGAACACCTTGTACACCAAGGTCGTCCTCGCGCTGCTGTCCGGGCGGAGCGCCACCGAGGTGCTGGACGCGCAGCGTGCCGAGCACCTGCGCGCGATGCGGCGGCTGACCACCCGCAAGACCGACGGTGACCTCGCTGACCAGCTCATCTGCGACCACGCCCTGTTCCACCTCGAAGCGGACCTGCGCTGGCTGGAGCTCACCGCGGCCCGGCTGGACGAGCTGGCGGGACAGCTGAAGCCGTGAACACCACCACCGATCAGGGGAATCTCATGGAACCGACCGGGGGCGCGCTGCTCAGCGCCGTCGATCTGCGCAAATCGTTCGGACCCACCCAGGCGCTCGACGGCGCCGGGATGGACCTGTACGCCGGTGAGGTCGTCGCCGTGATGGGCCCGTCGGGCTCGGGGAAGTCGACGCTGCTGCACTGCCTGGCCGGGATCGTCCAGCCGGACGGCGGCGAGGTCCGCTACGCAGGCCGGGTGCTCTCGTCGATGCTGGACCGCGAGCGCAGTGCCTTGCGGCGCACCGATTTCGGCTTCGTCTTCCAGTTCGGGCAGCTCGTGCCCGAGCTGACCTGCCTGGAGAACGTCGCGCTACCGATGCGGCTCGACGGCGTGCGGCGCGGGCCGGCCGAGAAGCTCGCCCGCGAATGGCTGGACCGGCTGGAGGTCGGCGACATCGCGGACAAGCGGCCGGGCGAGGTGTCCGGCGGCCAGGGCCAGCGGGCCGCCGTCGCGCGGGCGCTGGTGACCGAGCCGCGGGTGGTGTTCGCGGACGAGCCGACCGGCGCGCTCGACTCGCTCAACGGCGAGCGCGTGATGCGGCTCCTGGTCGCCGCGGCCAAGGAGACCGGCGCGGCCGTGCTGCTGGTCACCCACGAGGCGCGGGTGGCCGCCTACTCCGACCGCGAAATCGTGGTGCGGGACGGGAAATCGCGGCAGGTCGGGTTTGCCGCCGAATCGGTCCGGGTGCCGCGATGAGCGCTACGACCCGGCGCCGGGGGCGGTTCGCCGCCTGGACCGGCGACCTGGCCCTGGGGATCCGGCTGGCCGTCGGGGGCGGCCGGACCTCGGGGACCGCGATCGCCCGGCTGGTCCTCGGCACGATCGGCGTCGGGGTCGCGGTCACCGTGCTGCTGTTCGCGGCCTCGGCCAACCACGCGATCGCCCAGCGCGACAGCCGCCAGCTCGCCAATGTGGCGTCCGGCGCCCCGGTGGCCGGGGTGACGCCGTTGTCCCTGCGCGACGACCAGACGTACTTCCGGGGCCAGTACATCTCGGTCCGCTACGTCCACGCGAACGGTCCCACGTCGCCGCTGCCGCCGGGCCTGGCGCGGGTTCCCGCGCCCGGCGAGACGATCCTTTCCCCGGCGCTCGCCGAACTGCTGCAGTCGGACGCCGGAACGCTGCTGCGGCCGAGGTTCCCAGGGCCGGTGACCGGCACCCTCGGCCGGCCGGGCCTGGCCAATCCGGACGACCTGCGCGCGTACGTCGGCACCGACGCTTCGCTGCTGGGCAAGCAGGTCTACTCCTTCGGCGCGCCCAGCGGGTCGGACGGGCTCGACCCCGGATTGCTGGCCCTGCTGATCATCGGCATCGTCTCGCTGCTGGCGCCGGTGTTCGTGTTCGTGGCGACGTCCGCGCGCATCGCCGGGGCCGAGCGGGACCGGCGGCTCGCCGCGCTCCGGCTGGTCGGTTCGGACCTGCCGCAGGTACGCCGCATCGCCGCGGCCGAATCTCTGGTCACCGCGGCGGCCGGGCTGCTGCTCGGCGCCGGGGCGTTCCTCGCCCTGCGGCAGCTGGCGCCGTCGGTGCAGGTGCGCCAGGGCGGCCTGTTCGTCGAGGACGTCGCGCCGCCGTGGCCGCTGGTGGTCTTGATCCTGCTGGCGGTGCCCGCGCTGTCGGTGCTCAGCACGCTGGCCGCGTTGCGGGGCACGGCGATCGAGCCGCTGGGCGTCGTCCGGCGCACCAAGCCGATCAAGCGGCGGCTGTGGTGGCGGCTGATCCCGATCCTCGCCGGCGTGGCCGTGCTCTGCACGCTGACGGTGCGCGACAGCTCCAGGCTGACGACCATCGCCGTCGTCGGCGGGGTGGCTTGCCTGCTCGTCGGCGTCCCCGCGCTGCTGCCGTGGCTGCTGGAGCGCGCGGTCGCGCGCCTGTCCGGCGGACGGCCGCCGTTCCAGCTCGCGGTCCGCCGGCTGCAGCTGGACAGCGGCACCCCGGCCCGGGTGGTCGCCGGGCTCGCGGTGGTGCTCGCCGGGGCGATCGCGCTGCAGTCGTTGCTGGCCGGGCAGGCCCACGCGTTCGACCCCGGCCCGCTGCCGCAGCGCGACGACACGCAGATGTCGGTGGACACCGACCCCTCGACGAGTGCGGCGGTGACGGCCGCGCTGGCGAAGCTGCCGGGCGTGAGTCCCTTGAACCTGGCGCAATCGGTGGAGTTGCAGGGGCCGGACCCGACGAAGTCGTACGGGGTCCAGGTGGCCGACTGCGCCACCTGGCGGGAGCTGGCCGCGCTGCAGGACTGCCGGGACGGCGCCGTCTACCAGGACCGGCAGGCCACGGATTCCGTCCACTCCGGACAGTCCTATGCGGTCAGCTACTACGAGCAGTCCCGGCGCCCGCTCGGCACCTGGACGGTGCCGGAGCTGATCCCGGTGACCGTGCCGGACAACGCCCGGCACGCCGGCGCGTCCGAGGTGATGGTCACCCCGGGCGCGGTGGCCGGGCTCGACCTGAGCCAGGTCTGGGCGACCGGCAACGTCAAGGCCGACTCGTCCGATCCGGACTACGCCGAGGCCGCCCGCAACGCGCTCGCGCCGTTCGCCTGGCACGCCTCGCTGTACGTGCCGGACCCGGTCGAGCTGAGCAGCAGCCAGCGCGCGTACCTGGCGATCCGGGCCGGGCTGCTCGCGGCTTCGGTGTTCACGCTGCTGCTGGCCGGGGTCAGCCTGCTGGTGCTCGGCCTCGAACAGCTGCGGGAACGGCGGCGCACCATCGCCATGCTCGCCGCGACCGGGGTCCCGGTGCGGGTGCTGGCCCGGTCGGTGGTGTGGCAGAACGCGATCCCGCTGCTGCTCGGCATCGTGACCGCGGTGGTGGCCGGGATCGGCGTGGGGGCGCTCGGCGCGCGCCTGACCCGCGCGACCGTGACCGTCGACTGGCTGGCGGTCGGGGTGCTGAGCGCGGCCGCGGCGGTCCTGGTGCTGCTGGTGACCATGGTGACGCTCCCGTCACTGCGCGGCGCGGCCCGGCTCGCTTCGATGCGGACCGAGTAGCGCCCGGGGAAGCTGGTACGGCGCGGGGGCCGTACCAGCTTCCTTGTGCCCGGGGTCAGCGGTGGGTGGCCGTCCAGGTCGCTTCGGCCGCGGCGACGTCGGTGACCAGGTTGCCGAGGGCGAGGTTCGCGTCGTTGAGGTGATACCCGTAATCGGCGTCGGGCCAGATGGGGGCGGTCCGGCGCTTGTCCCGGGAGCCGGCGGACTTCGTCACCTCGAGCCAGGCCGAGCCCTTCGCGCCGGTCTTGCAGCGGGCGGAGTAGAGCCCCGGGTACGTGACCCACGGGGTGCTGACCGCGTTCGCCCGGGTGGCGAGGAAAAACGGTTCGAGGGCGGCCTTTCCGCCATGCTGCGCCGCCGGGTTGACGCAGGCGACCTGAACGCCGGTGGTGGCGGTCTGCCCGGATTGCAGGGCGACGCCCCGGCCCGGGCGGCCGAACAGGGCCGAAGCCGGTGGTGTGCCGGGGAAGCTGGAATAGGCGATCACGCAGCCGGCCTGGCCGGTGCGGGTGCAGACCGGCAGGTGCCGGAAGCTGCCCCCGGTGGCCGACTTCGGCTTGACCTCCACGTCCGCGCCGAGGACGACGGCGAGGGCGACGCGATCACGCAGCTTCGCGTCGTGCTCGACGACCCCGGACAGCAGCTTGATCAGCATCGCCGCGCCCTGGGAGTGGCCGAGGAACACGATCGGCCGGCCGTGGTTGTAGTGCTCGAGGTAGTCCTCGAAGCCGGCCTTCAGACTGGCGTACGCGGTGCTGATCGACTCGGCGGGCAGGTTCAGGTCCGGGTACGCGGCGATCGTCGCGCGCGTGGTCTGCCGGTACATCGGCGCCCAGACCTTGCAGACCTGGGAGAACCGCGACGCCTGGAACCGGGCCGCGCCGATCTCGGCCGGCTGGATCCGGAGGTCGGCGTTCATCGACGGCTCGCCGCTGACCGTCGGGTACACGTAAAAGCAGTCGAACGGCGAGGCGGCCGCGGGCTTGGCGGCCACGAGGGTTTTGGCGCCGTTCGCCGCCACCGCGGTCGCGTCGAGCCCCATCACGCAGGGGTCGTGCGGCTGGCCGGGGTGGCACAGCCAGACGGTTCCGGGCTCGTCGGAGCCCTGGGCACGAGGAGCGGCGGCGGCCGTGACGCCGATCGCGGTGACCAGCAGCGCGCCGACCAGTGTCAGCGCGCGCGCCAGCCCGCTGCGGTACCAGCCTCTCACCGAGCGGTTCATGAAATCCTCTTCGTACCTCGTGCGGCCGGCACCAGCGGCCGCCCTGTTGGGCACGACGCTTCGCCTGCCGCCGGTGATCCGTCAAGACGGAAGCGACGTCAGTCACCACTCTGTGTCCGGAAGTGCCCGGCCAGGCCCCGTTTTCGGGCAGGAAGCCTGCCCGGACACCCGGATGTTCGGGGAAAACCGGACACCCGATTTAGGCCATCTGAGTGCTTCGCGCCGCTTTCGGCCGGCCGCCGGGAACCCGGTGGTTTGCTCGTGACGTCCGAGGGGGCGGGTGTGAAGGGCGGTCGGCCGGGAGCGGCGCGTCGCCCCGCACACCGTGAACGGCGACGAGATCAGCCACGCCGCCATCGCGGACGGCAGCCGCGTCCGGGCGGCCGGCCAGGCGAACGTCGCGGGCAGCTCCGGCGGTTACTTCGGGCTCGACATCGACAATCACAGCGGGCACTACTTCCATGGCGTGGCGCACAACGGGGACGCGGTGGTCCAGGAGGGCGTGGACGCGTTCGGCCGCTACGGTGTGCCGGACATCTGGGAAAGGAGCACCGTCGGTGGAGGCTGACGAACTCGGCGCGCTCCGGTTCGAGGACCCGGCGGCCCGGCGGACCGGCTTGCTGGCGCTGCGGCCCCTGGACCACGCCGACACGAACTGGTGGCTCGGCGTGGTCCAGCACGTGACGCTCCGGGCGACCGGCCCCGACACGCCCGACGAGGAGCGGCGCGCGTGGGCAGAGCTGGCCGTGACGACGCTGGAAACCGCGCTCGAAACCGGTGGGCTGGACGAGCGCGAGGTGGCGACCCGGGAGGCCGGGCTGTCCCTCGCGCTGCCCGCCGGTCACCGCCCGGAGAGCCTCCGGCCGGACCGGGTGGCCCGGCGCTGCCTCGACCTGGCCGGGCTCACCCCGGCCGAGGCCGCCGCGACGACCTGGTCGCTGCGGGCCGAGGACGTCCCGGTGATGCGGAAGCTGCGCCGCGTCCGCATCATGGTGGTCCCCGCGCTCGCCCTGTCGTCGCAGATCGAGGACGAAGAACTCCGCCGCGAACTCGACGAGTGGCAGGCGGTCGTGCCCACCCTGCCGTGACGGAGACTCCAGCGGTCTACTGCCGCGCGGCCGGATCAGATGATCTGCGGTTTGAACGCCGGGGTCCGGGCCGGGTCGTCCACGACCAGGATCGCGATGACCATGAAGGCGAGCGCGGCGCCGATGGCGAGCGCGGCCTGCCCGACTGGACCCGCAATGGCACGCTCGCCGAGTGCGTCGCGGGAGTCCCAGCAGCCTCGCGCCGCTGCCCGCGGACCTGGACTTCACCGCCGCCGGCACCGCGCCGGCCAAAGCGCGCTGATCCACGGCGCCGCGGGCGGCGTGGGTTCGATCGCGGCGCAACTCGCCGGCGAGAGCGGAGCCCGGGTGATCGGCACCGGCCGGGTCCGCGCGGCTTTCCGTCGTAGAGTCCACCGAGGACAAACGACCCTCACTGCTGAGCGAGCAATTCCAGCTGCACCAGCGGCAAATCCCTATCAGCCACAAGACGGTACGCCAGACACGAAGCCGTCGAGCCCAGCAGGAACGGCCGAGTCTGCCCACCCCAGCGGAACTCCTCCGCGGGCCGAGAGTCGAGCGGCCGCCACTCGCCGTCGTCGCCGCGGCCGTCCAGACGCCACGCGAAGGTGCCGGGCGAGGCGACGGTCACGGTGTACAGCGTGGTGGCCTCGGCCGCATCAAAGGTGTAGCCGATCTCGTCACCGGGACCGAGCCGGGTGGTCGTCTCACCGAGGTCGTCGAAGGCCGGGTGGGTCCCGGGACGGGTCAGGTCCAGCCGGATCCGGGGGGCTTCACCGGCAGGCGTCATTGAGGACGGAATGCTTGCGGCAGCCCAATTCGTCGGCTCCGGCGAGAGCGTGACGACGATCTCGGCCCCGTCGCTGAGGAGTCGGCGCGGGACCGAGATCTCGTGCCACGGCTCGCCGTCGATCGCGACACCCGCGATGTAGTCCCAAGCCGGGTCGCCAACTGTGCGGACGGTCAGCGTCGCCCCACCAGGGAGCCCAACGTCCGCGCGCGCGAACAACGGCGTGGTCAGGACGAACTCGTCGCTCGCGGGCACCAGCGGGTACAGGCCCAGCGCGGCGAAGAGGTACCAGGCCGACATCTCGCCGTTGTCCTCGTCGCCGGGATAACCCTGGCCGATCTCCGAGCCGAGGAACAGCCGGCGCAGCGCCTCCCGCACGATCCGCTGCGTTTTGTGGTGCGCGCCGGTGAACGCGTACATGAACGGGATGTGGTGCGCGGGCTGGTTGGACAGGCCGAGCATGCCCATCCGCACGTCCCGGGCCTCGGCCATCTCGTGGATGGTGATGGCGTAACTGCCCTTGAACTCCGCGCGGCCGGTTTCGGGCGTGGCGAAGAACTCGTCGAGCGCCCGCTCCAGCGCGTCCGGGCCGCCGTACAGGGTGGTCAGGCCGGCGCCATCGTGCGGCACGGTGAACGCCGTGCCCCACCCGTTGGTCTCGGTGTAGTCGTCGCCCCACACTCGCGGGTCGTAGTCGTCCGCGACGGGGACCCGCCAGCCGCCGTCCGGGTTGCGGCCTTGGAAGAACCCGATTCGACGGTCGAACACCGTGGCGTAGCGCGCGGCCCGGGCGGTGTAGTACTCGGCGTCGGCGGCCAGTTCCGCTTGGCGGGGATGGTCGGCGGGGAGCCGGGAAGCCAGCAGCTGGGCCATTTTCGCGATCCCGCAGTCGTTGATGGCCGCGTCGATCGTCCACGACATGCCCTCGGACACCGTGGTGTCGGTGAACCCGCGGAACGTCTGCGAACGCACGCCTTTACGCCCGACGAGCGGGGTCGGCGCGACCACGGTGGCGTTGCGCAGCGCGGAATCGTAGGCGTCCAGCGGGTCCAGGCCGGGCAGCCCGGCGGCCAGCGCGCCGGCGAAGATGACGTCGGTGGTGGTGCCGGTCATGTTGTCGATCGGGCCGGGCGCACTCCACCGGCTGGTCCAGCCGCCGTCGCGGTAGTGCTGGAGGAAACCGTCGAGCAGCGGCCCGGCGTCCTCGGGCCGCAGCAGCGCGAGCGCCGGCCAGACGGTCCGGTAGGTGTCCCAGAACCCGTGGTTGGCGGTCAGCCGCCCGGACTCGATCCGGCAGCCGGTTTCCGTTGCGGTGTGGGACTTTGCCAACGGCGGGAACGGGCTGGCATAACGCGGCCCTTCCTGGGCTTCGTTGGGATAGAGGAAAAGCCGGTACAGATTGGAGTACAGAGTGGTCAGCTGATCCTCGGAGGCACCCTCGACCCGGACCTGCCCGAGCCGCTCCGCCCACGCCTCGTGTGCCAGCGCGGCGACGGTGTCGAAGTCATCTGTGGACAGGTTCGCCTCGGCCTGCGCGATGCCCAGGAACGAGGTTCCGACGCGGACCGTGACCGTGCGGTCCGGCCCGAGGTCGAGGTGGACGGACCCGCGCGGGCCGTCGGCGTGCGCCGCGAGCACCGGACGGTCGATAGTGGCGTGCACGAACATCCGCGGGCTGTCGTCGGTCCCGTCCGTGAACGCGCGCACCACCGCGCCGGCCGGTCCCGGCTCGGGCAGGGTGAGGCCGCCGGTCCCGTCCGCCTGGTCGAAGATCAGCGAGCCGCGCTCCTCCGGGAAGCGGAAACGCAGGACGAGGGAGAACCGGGCCGCGGTGAGCTCGGCGTGGATGCCGCCGTCGAGTGTCACGGCGTACCGGTGCGGCCGGTCCGACTCGCTCGCGCGGTCGAACCCCAGCGCCCGCGCCGACCGGTCCAGCGCCGGGGCCGCCCCGAGCGCGGGGAACACCTGGAAGACGCCGCGGTCGCGGATCCACGGGCTGGGGATGTGCGACGTGGCGAACGCCTGCAGCGCGGGACGCCCGTCGTCACGGTTGTGCGAGGCGTACGTGTAGGTCCACTCGACCGAAGCCGCGTCGGTCATCGGCGCGCCGAACACCGCGCCGTGCGGCACCGCGACCAGCGGCACGGTGTTGCCACGAGAGTACTCGAACGTCGAGTGGCTGCCGCGGGTCGTGCGGACCCGGTCGACCAGATCGAACGGTGGCGCGGGGGCCGGGCGCACGGCGACCGCGTTCACGTAGCCGGTCAGCTCGCCCGAGTCCCCGGGCGGGGCCGCGATCCGCACCTCGGCGCGGACGACCCGGCGCCCGGCGGCCGCGGCGAGGCTCACCCGTTTGAACGTCCACTGGTCGGCCGCAACGGTTTTCGACGCGTACTGCGCCTGCGGATCGTGCTGGACCCCATGCTGGTCGGACACCGCCAGATCGCTCAGCCGGGTCCCGTCGCCGAACACGAGGTCGACGATCACCGCGGTCGCCCCATAACTGTCGCGGATGTCCTCCCGCGAGCGGTCCAGCACCGGGAAGACCGCGTACTCGAGCACGTCCGTCGCCTCGACAAGCGAGTGCTCCAGCGGCAGTTCGGCGACGAAAACCGACTCGGCCCCGGTGATCCGGTACTCCCAGACGGGGGAGGGGTCGAGCCCCTGGCCGGAACGTCCGGCCGGGGCGTGTGCGGGTCCAGCGGCAGTGGTGAGCGTGAAGCGGTTCATGCCGGGCGCACATCCAGGTGAACGTCGGAGTATTTACCGGCCAGCACATCCGCCACCGCGATCGGCTGCCCGAGGGCCGCGGAGACGTAGACCGACCGCACGAAAGCCAGTGACCGCAAGGCATCCGGCACCGTGACGCCGGGTTCGGCGCCGGTGGTGACGGCCCGCGCGATGTCGTCGTACTGGCGCCGGTGGCCCAGCACGAAGTCGTCGTCGCGACGCGGTCCGGCGGGGGTGTCGTCGAAGCCGACTTCGACCTCGGCCTGGTTCCCGGTGAGGGCACCGCCGGTCACACTGCCCGCACCGCCCGGACCACCGGTCGTCGCGCCCGAGCGGGTGTGGAAGTACTCGAGCCGGTCGTTGTCGATCACCGCGGACCCCTCGGTGCCGTGCACCTGGATCCGCGTGGTCAGCCCCGGGTACGCGGCGGTGGTGGCGAACAAGACGGCGATGGCCCCGGACTTGAACCGCACGGTCGCGGCCACGGCGTCCTCGACCTCCACCCGCTCGTGGGCGAGCAGTCCGGCCGTGGCCTGGACCTCGATGGGGCGGCCGAGGAACCACAGCAGCAGGTCGGCGGTGTGCACGCCCTGGTTCATCAGCGCGCCGCCGCCGTCGAGTGACCAGGTGCCGCGCCAGGCGCCGCCGTCGTAGTAGCTCTGGTCACGCCACCAGGCGACCGACGCGACCGCGGAGGTCAGCTTGCCGAACCGGCCGTCGTGGGCGGCCCGCGCCACCGCGACGCTCGCGGGATCGAACCGGTGCTGGCTGATCACGCTGATCATCCGGCCCGTGGCTGCCGCTTGTTCCGCCAGCGCCGCGAATTCCGCGGCCCGCCCGACGCTGACGTCCAGCGGCTTCTCGATCACCACATGCGTCCCGGCCTCGATCGCCGCCCGCGCGAGGTCGAGGTGGGTGCCGCTGGGCGTGCAGATCACCACCAGATCGGGATCCTGGTCCCACAACGCCTCCGCCAGTTCGGCATAGGCCACTGTGGACGGATGCTCGGCGATCAGCCGCGCGGCGTTCTCCGTCACCGGGTCAACGGCGGCAACCAAAGTGAACGCAGCATGCTCGCCGATGACGCGGGCGTGGTTGCGGCCGATGACCCCGCAGCCGACGAGGGCGACCCGGATCGACTCGGTCATGCCAGCCCCACCCCGAGCTGGTCGGTGATCCCGCGCAGCGCCCGGGCCGCGCGGCCGAACGCGGCCGGCCCGGAGAACCCGCCCGTGGCGTGGGCCGCGGACAGGTGCGGTTCGAGCGAGATGAAGCCCTCGTAGCCGTCGTCCCGCAGCGCGGTCAGGGTCTCCACCACCTCGCCGTCACCCTCACCCGCGGCGACGACCCGGCCGTCCGCCGCGAGCGCGTCCTTGATCTGCAGGTAGTCCAGGTACGGCCGCAGCCGGGCGTAGGCGTCGGTGAACGGGCGGGCCCCGACCTGCACGAAGTTCGCGGCGTCCCACGCCACCCGCAGGTGGTCCGAGCCGACCGACTCGATCAGGTCCACGACCCGGTCCGGGGTGTCGCCGTAGATGTCCTTCTCGTTTTCGTGCAGCAGCACGATGTCCTCGCGCTCGGCCAGGTCGGCCATCGCGCGCAACCGCACCAGCACCTCGTCCCGCATCCCGGCCGGATCGCGTCCCTCCTGATAGAAGGAGAACATCCGGATGTACCGGGTCGAGAAGAACCGCGCCAGCTCGATCGCGGTGCCCAGCCGGGTCACCTCGGCCTCGACCGGGAGCTCGAGCGAGACCTTGCCCAAGGGAGAGGCCAGGGCGGAGACCCCGAACCCGCGTTCGTCGAGCAGCTTCCGCAACGCGGCCCGCCGCTGGTCGTCGAAGGCGAGCACGCCGGTTCCCCAGGCGCCGCGCAGTTCCAGGTGCCGGGCGCCGAGCGCCTCCAGCACCGAAAGCTGCACCACCGGGTCCGCGTCGATCTCGTCGCCGAAGCCGGACAACAGCCACGCGGTCATTTGGTTCCTCCTGCGGTCAGGCCACCGGCCGGGTAGCGCTGGAAAACGAGCACCGACAGCGCCACCGCGGCTGGACGGCGAGGTCATCACGGAGCTGGACAACACGTCGTGCCATCCTTGCAGGACCGAGAAGATCGCCGCGACCATGATCCCCGGCACTGGCCTCGGTGGCCGGGCCGGTCAGTCCAGCGAGTGCTCCTTGAGCCACGTCGCCGCGCGGCGCGCCGAAGCGCGGGACAGCCACGCTTCCTGAACCACTTCCGCCAGCTCCTGCCGGCTCAGCTCCCCGACCCGGGCGGCGCGCAGCAGCACGGACGGGTGCCCGTTGAAGTGCGGGGTGGTGAAGAACGGCGACCCCTCGTCCTGGACCATCGCCTGCTTGTCCGCCTCGGACCCGACCCAGAAGACGATCACGTCCGGGTAGCGCTCGCCGGTGTCCGGGTCGACCGCGTCCGGCCGCGGGTTGCGGAAGAAGACGAACGACTTCCCGCCGACCTGGTAGACCGGGTTGTCCCCGCTGCCGCGCTCGACCGTGGTGTGCGGCATGGCCAGCGCGAGTTCGTGGACGTCCTCGACCTTGGCGCGGCGGCTCTTCCTGTCCGGCATCAGCCCAGCGTAGGCAGGTCCGGGCGCTTCCACACCCAGGAAGAATGGTGAACTCCATCCAACGTTGCACTGCGTCCATGATTTTCGTACAGTGAGGGAGTGGCGCACGAAGAGGTCCTCGGCTTGCGGGAGCGCAAGAAGCTCGAGTCCTGGCGGTCCATCCGGGCGGCCGGGCTGCGGCTGATCGAGGAGCGCGGGTACGAAGCGGTGAGCGTCGACGAGATCGCCGCGGCCGCGAATGTCTCGCGCAGCACGTTGTTCAACTATTTCGCGTCCAAGGAAGCCATCGTCTTCGACCCGGACCCGCAGCAGGTCCAGATCTGGCGCTCCCTGATGTACGACCGCCCGGCTGACGAGCCGCTGTGGTCGTCGTTGCGGGAGGTCTTCCTCGGCTACGTCGCCACGTTCTCCGATCGGATCGTGGTGCAGAAACGGCTCAAGGCGGCGTCTCCGGCCCTGGCCGGGTCGGCCCGCGACCACAGTGAACGGTTCATCGCCGACCTGCGCGAGTGGGTCGCGTCCCGCACCCCGGCCGGGCAGGAGACCAGGAGCACGCTGCTGCTCAACGTCGCCGCGGCGGTGATGACCACGGCCTACACGATGTGGTCGCCCGACGACGGCTTCGACCGTCTCGTCGAACTCGCCCGGGACAACTTCGCCCAGACCACCCACGGATTGGGCCCGGCCCGGGACTGAGCCCGGCGGACCCCCTTTTTCACCGAGCAGCACCGCGGTTCCGCCGCGGTGCGGAAGGAACACGTCCATGAGCAAGACCTGGTTCATCACCGGCGCCTCGCGCGGCTTCGGCCGCAGCTGGACCGAGGCGGCCCTGCGCCGTGGCGACAAGGTGGCCGCGACCGCCCGTGACCTCGGCACCCTGAAAGACCTCGCCGACGAATTCGGCGACGCGATCCTGCCGATCGCGCTCGACGTGACCGACCACGCCGCGGCCGTCGCCGCGGTCGGCCAGGCACACGCCCACTTCGGCCGCCTCGACGTGGTGGTGAACAACGCCGGCTACGGGCACTTCGGGTTCCTGGAAGAGGTGACCGAGGACGAGGCCCGCGCCCAGCTCGAGACGAACGTGTTCGGCGCGCTCTGGGTCACCCAGGCGGCGATCCCGCTGATGCGGGAGCAGGGTTCCGGCCACTTCCTGCAGATCTCCAGCATCGGCGGCGTGGGCGCGTTCCCCGGCCTCGGGCTGTACCACGCGTCGAAGTGGGCGCTCGAAGGGTTTTCCGAAGCCCTGTCGTACGAAGTCGCGCCCTTCGGCATCAAGGTCACGCTGATCGAGCCGGGCGGCTACGCCACCGACTGGTCCGGCTCCTCGTCTGTCCATTCCGAACCCAATCCGGTGTACCAGGCCGTCCGCGACGCCATGGCCGCGCGCCGTCAGGGAAACCAGTCGCCCGGGCCGGACGCCACCACCGAGGCCGTGCTGAAGGTCGTCGACGCCGAGAACCCGCCGCTGCGCCTGCTGCTGTCCGGCGGGGCCTACGACATCGCGCAGGGCCTGTACCAGCAGCGGGTGAAAACGTGGCAGGAGTGGGAAACCACGTCTCGCTCCGCCCAGTCCTGAAACCGCGGTCAAGGGAGGACACCATGCCGGAAAGCACAACGTTTCCGCCGAAGCGGCACCGGTTCGGCGGGCAGGCGGAGTACGAGCGCCTGCGGGAGCGGGGGACCATCACCAAGGTGCCCACGATCGACGGCGGGGTCACCTGGTGGGCCACCGGCCGCGGTGATGTCAAGGCGATCCTGGCCGATCCCCGGTTCAGCTCCAACCGGCGCAACCCGGGATTTCCGTTGATGCTGCGCGATCCCGAGGTGCGTGAGCAGAACCGGAACCAGCCGCCGATGATGATCAGCATGGACGGCGCCGAGCACGCGGCGGCGCGGCGGGCGGTGATCGGGGAGTTCACCGTGAAGCGGCTGGCCGGGCTGCGGCCGAGGGTCCAGGAGATCGTGGACCGCTTCGTCGACGAGATGCTGGCCACCGAATCGCGGACGGCCGACCTGGTGGCGGCGTTGTCGCTGCCGGTGCCGTCGCTGGTGATCTGCGAGGTGCTCGGCGTGCCGTACGCCGATCACGACTTCTTCCAGGAGCGCAGTGCGAAGGTGCTCAGCCGCACCATTTCGGCCGCCGAGCGGCAAGGGGCCGTGGACGACCTGCGCGGCTACTTCGACCGGCTGCTGACGCTCAAGGAGACCGAGCCCGGCGACGACCTGCTCAGCCGGCAGATCGAGAAGCAGCGGGCGGAAGGCGCCCTCGACCACGAGTACATGATCGGCGTCGCCCTGCTGCTGCTGATCGCCGGGCACGAGACGACCGCGAACATGATCTCCGTGAGCGTGGTCGGTCTGCTGGAGAACCCGGCGCAGCTGGCCGCGATCCGGGCCGACCCGGCCAAGATCCCGATGGCCGTCGAGGAGTCCCTGCGGTACTTCTCGATCGCGGACCCCATTCCGCGGGTGGCCACCGAGGACGTCGAGGTCGGCGGGGTGACCATCAAGGCGGGCGACGGCATCATCGCCTCCGGTTACGCCGCCAACTTCGATCCCGGCGCGGTCGCCGATCCGGCCTCGCTTGATGTCGGGCGGGGCAATCGTTCCCACGTGGCCTTCGGTTACGGGCCGCACCAGTGCCTCGGCCAGAACCTGGCCCGGCAGGAGCTGGAGATCGTCTTCGGCACGCTGTTCCGCCGGATTCCCGGGCTGAAGCTGGGCATCCCGGTCGAGGAGATCCCGTTCAAGGTGGACGGCGCGGTCTACGGCATCCACGAGCTGCCGGTCTCCTGGTGACCGGAAGCCGGCCGGTGGGCATTGCGTCCCATCGGCCGGCTTTCGTTGGTGGGCAAGCTCTTCTTGCTGTCAATGTCGATCGACATTGACATTTCAGGGCCGGTGGGACCAGGATGAGGTTCTCCGGACTTGAGATGAGGGTCGTACCCATGAACGGGATCACTGCACGCCGGATCGTGCTGGCCGCGCGCCCATCCGGCTGGCCGGCGCTGGACGACTTCCGGCTGGAGCCGTTCACGCTGCCGCCCATCCCGGCGGGTGGTCTTTTGCTGCGGGCGCGGTATCTCTCGATTGATCCGTACATGCGGATGCGGATGGACGAGCACAGCGCGTACGCGGGTTCGGTCGGTCTCGGCGAGACGATGCACGGCCAGGCGGTGGCCGAGGTCTTGCGGTCCGAACACCCGGATTATGCCGAGGGGGACACGGTTCTCGCCCCGACCGGCTGGGCCACGCACGCGGTCTCCGATGGCACGGGCCTGCGCAAACTGGACCCGGTGCCGGAGCCGGTGACCGCGAGCCTGGGCGTGCTCGGCATGCCCGGATTCACCGCGTACAGCGGCCTGATGGTGATCGGCGCGCCGAAGCCTGGCGAGACCGTGGTAGTGGCCTCCGCGAGCGGGCCGGTCGGCTCGGTGGTCGGCCAGCTCGCGAAGATGGCCGGGTGCCGGGCGGTGGGAATCGCCGGTGGCCCGGAGAAATGCCGTTACGTGCTGGAAGATCTGGGCTTCGACGCAGCGGTGGACCACCGCGCGCCGGACTTCGCCGAACGGCTGGCCGCCGCGTGCCCGGGCGGCGTCGACGTGTATTTCGAGAACGTCGGCGGGCCGGTGTGGCAGGCGGTGCTGCCGTTGTTCACCAAGTTCGCGCGGGTGCCGTTGTGTGGCTTGATCGCGCAGTACAACGAGTCCGGGCGGGCGGACGGTGATTTGGCGGAGACGATGCGCGTGGTGCTGACCAAGAACATGACGTTGCGCGGGTTTTTCAACTCCGAGTTCGTCGAGGAGCATTTCGCGGAGTTTCTGCGGGTGGTGTCCGGCGGGATCGCGGACGGGCGGATCAGGTACCGGGAGGACGTCACCGAGGGTTTGGCGCAGGCTCCTGAGGCTTTCCTGCGGATGTTGCGCGGCCAGAACCTCGGCAAGGTCCTGATCAAGCTGGACGAGTGAGACGGGGCCGGGGAATCCGGCTGGCTCAGCTCAGGGCGTCGGCGCGGTAGAAGACGTCCGGCCCGACCGAATTCCCGAGCCGGCGGCCCATTTCCGCCGAGATGGCGAGGACGGCGCCGAGCGGCCGGTGATGGAGGGCGATGTTCTCGATCAGGCCGGAACCGTTGAGCGTGAGGACGGTGACGCCGTCGAACCGCCGGCCCAGGGCTTCCAGCTCCCATTCGAGATAGGCGCGATCCGCGGTGGCCGACTCGTGGGTGAAGGTCAGCTTGTCGGTGATGCCGCCCGCCGCGCGCAGACAGGTCCAGACCTGCTCCCGCCCGTCGACCGGGGTGGCGAAAACGGATCCTTCCAACCGCACCCGCGGCGTCACCACCATGCCGAATTGCGCGCCGGAACGGTCGGCCAGCGCCGCCCGCCACACTGCCGCGCCGTCGTTCGCGGTCATGCCTTGGCCGAGTCGATGCGGTGGTGCAGGTCGGTACGGGCGCTGTCGAGGATCTCGTCGGACAGGGCCGGGTCGGCGTCGGCGACCGCGCGGGACAGGATCAGGGCGCCGACCATTTCGCTGAACAGGGCGATGGCCCGCGCGCGCCGCTGGTCCTCGTCCAGGTCCGCGGCGTCGACTGTCTGGGTGAGACGGTCGAGGCTGTCCCCGAGGCCTTCGGCGTAGAGGTTGCGGGCGGCCGGGTCCAGCCGCCGGGCGTCACCGGCGAAGCTCGCGTTGGGACAGCCCGACTCGATGTTGGCCCGGTGCTCGGACGAGAGATACCAGTCGACGCGCTCGGCCAGCGGATCGGCGCCGCGGGCCTGGGCGGCCGCGATGGCGCGCTCGAGATTGCCGGTCCCGTCCGCCATTGCCTTGGCCAGCACGGAATCAACGAGCGCGTCCTTGGAGGCGAAGTGGTTGTAGAAGCCGCCGCGGGTCAGCCCGGCCGCGCCCATCAGCTCGTTCAGGCCGACCGCGTCGACGCCGCGCTCACGGAACAGCCCGTCCGCCGCGGCGACGATCGCGTCCTTGTTCGCTGCTGTCTGCTGCTTCGTGATGCCCATCGACCCTCCAGAACCTGTGTCTCAGATCGAGCGTAGCGGGCAGGGCCGAAGATCTCAATGTCGGTCGACCTTGACGTCGGCGCGCCGGCCGGAGTAGAACAATGTCGAGCGACATTGTGATCGCGGCACCAGTGGGAGTGACGATCATGGGCAAGTTGCAGGGAAAAGTAGCGGTGATCACCGGCGGCACGGCCGGGATCGGGCTCGCGGTGGCGAAGCTTTTTGTCGCCGAAGGCGCCTATGTGTTCATCACGGGCCGCCGGGAGAAGGAACTCGACGACGCGGTGAAGGAGATCGGCGACAACGTCACCGGCGTTCAGGGCGACGTCGCCAACCTGGTCGACCTCGACCGCCTCTACCGGGCCGTCGAGGCGAACGGGCGGATCGACATCGTCCTGGCCAACGCGGGCCTCGGCGAATTCGTGCCACTGGACGAAATCACCGAAGAGCACTTCGAAAAGATCTTCAACATCAACGTGAAGGGCGCGCTCTTCACCGTGCAGAAGGCGCTGCCGCTGCTGAACGACGGCGGGTCCATCATCCTGATCGGCTCCGTCGCCGGCTCCAAGGGAACCCAGGGATTCACCGTCTACGGCGCGAGCAAGGCGGCCGTCCGGAACTTCGTCCGGGGCTGGACGGTCGAGCTGAAGGACCGCCGGATCCGGTCCAACGTCCTGAGTCCAGGGCCGGTCGTGACGCCGCTGACGGATTCGCAGCCGCCCGAAACCATCGCGCGGATCGCGTCGACCATTCCGGTGGGCCGCATGGGCGAGCCCGAGGAAGTGGCGAAGGCGGCGCTTTTCCTGGCTTCCGAAGACTCGAGTTTCGTCACGGGCATCGAGCTGTTCGTCGACGGCGGCCGGGCGCAGATATGACCACCACGGAAGGTGAGACAATGGACAACATCGGTCTGGAAATCGAATCGGGAGTCGCCACGGTCACCCTCCGGCGGCCGCCGGACAACCGCTTCCACAAGCCCATGGTCGACGAATTCGACAGCGCCCTCGACGAGGTCGTCAGCCGCAAGGCCCGCGCGCTGGTGCTGGCCGGCGACGGGCCGGATTTCTGCCACGGCGGCGACATCGTGCCCTGGGAGACGCTGGAGCCGGGGGAGTGGGCGGCCCAGCTGGAACGGTTCGCCTACGTGTTCAACCGGCTCGAGCACCTGCCCATCCCGGTGATCGCCGCGGTCCAGGGCCTGTGCAATGGCGGCGCGTTCGAACTCGTCCTGCGCGCCGACCTCATTTTCGCGGCGAAGTCCGCGCGATTCAGCCATTCCGAGCAGACGCTGGGCCTGGTCACGGCGCTCGGCGGGGTTTACCGCTCGGCGGAGCGAGTGGGGCCGCTGCTGGCCTACGAATGGTCGCTGACCTCCGAGGAGGTCCCCGCCGAAGTCATGCTTCGGCACGGCGGCGTGAATCGGGTGGTCGAAGATGCGGACCTGCTCCCGGAAGCCCTGGCCTTCGCGGAAAAACTCGCCCACGGCCCGACTCTGGCCCACGCAGCGCACAAGATTCTGGTGCGCACGTCGGCGATCAGTGGCGTCGCGGCGGCCGACAATATCGTCGCGGACGTGTACCTGCCGCTGCTGAAATCGGACGACTGGAAAAAGGGACTCAAGAACGGGATCGCCGCCTATCGGGCGGGCAAGCCGCGTCCGCTGATCGACTTCGAAGGACGCTGACTCGCCATGGACATCTCCTGCCAATTCGCGACCTCGTTGAAGTCGCCCGAGCACATCGCGTTGGCGGAGGCGCTGGGCTATCGCCGGGCGTGGCTGTTCGACACGCCCGCGCAGAGCCCGGACGTCTGGGCGATGCTCGCGCTCGCCGTCCAGGAGACCGGGCGGATCGGGCTGGGCCCCGGCGTTCTCGTGCCCAGCCTGCGGCACCCGATGGTCAACGCGTCGGGCGCGGCGATGCTGGCGGCGCTCGCTCCGGGCCGGGTCGCGGTCGCGTTCGGGACGGGATTCAACGGGGCCCGCGCGCTCGGCGCCCGGCCAGCGAGCTGGGCGTACCTCTCGCGGTACGTCCAGGCGTTCCGCGGGCTGCTGCGGGGCGAAACCGTGGAGTGGGACGGCAGTCCACTGAGGATGCTGCACCCCGATGGATACGCGCCGCCCCGTCCGGTCGACATCCCGGTGCTGATCTCGGCGCTCGGCCCCAAGGGGCTGGCCGTCGCGAGTGAACTGGCCGATGGCTTGCTCACCGTGAACAACGAGACCGAGCATTCGCACGAGTTCTCTTGGGCCGCTCTCGGCGTCCACGGCACCGTGCTCGCGGACGAGGAGCCGCTGGACTCGCCGCGGGTGCGCGCCGCGGCCGGTGCCGGGCACGCGCTGGCGTACCACGTGACGCACGAATTCGGCGGTGACGTCACCCAGCTTCCCGGCGGTGACCAGTGGCTGAAGGTGATCACGGCCGAGCCCGAACGGGAACGCCACCTGGCCGTCCACGACCAGCACCTGATCGGGCTCAACGAGGCGGACGAGGCCGCGTGGGCCGCCGGCGGCTGGCGGGCGGTGCCCTCGACGACGGTGACCGGGTCGCCTTCGCAGATCGCCGAACAGCTTGCCCGTTACGCCGAGCAGGGCGTCACCGAGATCATTTACCAACCCGCCGGACCGGATATCGCCGGCGAGCTGGAGCGCTTTTACGCCGTCGCCCAACGAGGGTCTTGATCCAGCGGGAGAATTCATGAACCAGTCAGCGTCGACCGGTAATGGGGAACAACCGACCATTGTTTTCATCCACGGTTTTCTCGACGACGGGCATACCTGGGACGAGGTGGCAGGGGGGCTGCCTTGGCCGAGCGCGCAGGTGGAACTCGGCGAGGTACCGTCGCCCAATCTGGATGCTTTCGCCGACCAGGTCACCGCTTTGGTGGACGACGAGGTGACCGGTGACGTCGTTCTCGTCGGCCAGAGCATGGGCTGCCAGGTGGCGGAGCTGGTGAGCGTGCGCCGTCCGGAACGCGTGGTGGGGCTGGCCTTGCTGGCTCCGGTGCCGCTCGGGGGAATGAGCCTGCCCGCCGAGATGACGGCCGCGCTCCGCAGTTGCGGGGGACAGCCGGAAGTGCAACGCGGGATCCGGACGCAGCTCTCGGCGAACCTGCCCGAGGACAAGATGGCGAGGCTGCTCGATTCGGGCCTGCGGCTCACCCCCGCCCACGTGACCGCGACGTTCGAAGCCTGGAGCGGCGGGCATCCGGAGGGCTCAGCGCCGACCCGGGCCGTCGCGCCGGTCGAGATTGTTGTGGGCGGCAGCGATCCGGTCATTCGCGGTGAGCTGCTCGACAATCTGATCATGGCTCGTTTCCCCGGGGCCACTTTGGTGACGATTCCGTCCAGCGGGCATTGGCCCCAGGTCGAGCAGCCGGAGCGGGTCGTGGACACGCTTTCGCGGTTTGTCGGCTCCCTTCCGATAAGGAGTACGTGATGAGCCTGAGTGACCAACGCGGGCCGTTCGAGGTATCGCGTGAGCGCGACGTGATCATGGTGACGCGCGATGGAAAACGGCTTGTTTCGGACATTTATCGGCCGTCCGGTGTCGAATCCGCACCGGTTCTCCTGCGGCGTACTCCGTACGGCAACCGGAACAACGACCTTGCCGACAAGTTCACCGAAGCCGATTTCTACGCCTCGCACGGCTACCTCACGGTTGTGCAGAACACGCGGGGCCGCTTCGGTTCGGAAGGCGTCTGGTACCCGTTCGTCTACGAGGCGAACGACGGGTACGACGCGGTCGAGTGGGCCGCGCGGCTGCCCGGCTCGAACGGCCGAGTCGGGACTTTCGGCCAGTCTTACGGGGCGCTGGTGCAATACCTGGCGGCCGCTCAGCGTCCGGAGCACCTCGTTACGTGTATTCCCGTTTCGGCTCCGCTGGCCGCTTTCGAGAACTATTGGTATCAGCGGGGCGCGCTCGAATTGAACTGGACGTTGAGCTATTTCCTGAACATGGCGCTCGGTGCGTTGAATAAAAGCGGGGCAGCGGCGCGACTCGAAGCGCTGCGAGCCGACCCCTCGATGCGGTTCTCGCCGCTGAAGGACGAAGCGTTGCGGCACCTGCCGCTGTCCGACTGGATCGAGACTTTCGGTGACACCGCGCCGTTCCTGAAGGACGTGCTGCACCACTCGGCCGACGGCGCCTACTGGTGGGCCGTCGACCTGCGCCGCCAGCTGCACAACATCGACGTGCCGATGCTCCATCTGGGCTCGTGGTACGACATCGCGAACTGGGACACGCCGCAGTACTTCCACGGGCTGCGTTCGCAGGCGATGTCCGCACGTGCGCGCGAGAACCAGGCGATGATCATGGGCCCGTGGGCGCACCTGCTGCCGTACAGCCAGCCGACCTCGAAGGGCACGGGTGACATCGACTTCGGCCCGGAGGCCGCGACGTCGCTGCTGGCTGTGCAACTCGCGTGGTTCGAGCACTACCTCAAGGGTGACGGGCAGGATCTCCCGCGGGCGCCGGTCCGTATTTTCGTGATGGGCGAGAATCGCTGGCGTGACGAGGCGCAGTGGCCGCCGGAGTGGACGAGGTTCACCGCGCTGTATCTGCACAGCGGGGGATCGGCCAACACCGCGGCCGGCGACGGGACGCTGACCGCGGCCGCGCCGGGCCCGGAAGAGCCCGACCACTACCGCTACGACCCAGACAATCCCGTTCCGACGGCCGGTGGGCGCTACGTGGGCGGCGGCGTCGAGGACCAGGCGAAGAACCAGGCGCGGTCTGATGTCCTGGTCTACACCGCCCCGCCGCAGGGTTCGGCCCTCGAGATCACCGGCCCGGTCGAGCTGTACCTGCACGCCGCCACCGACGGCGTCGACACGGATTTCGTCGCCGTCCTGTGCGACGTTCACCCTGATGGTTTTGTGCAGAACCTGACGGAGGGCATCGTGCGCGGCCGCTTCCGCGACTCCTTCGACGATCCGCAGCCGATGCGTCCGGGCGTGGCTTATGAGCTGCGGGTGCCGCTGGGCAACGTCAGCCACGTGGTCGCCGCGGGCCATCGGCTCCGCCTGCAGGTCACCTCAAGCAACTTCCCCCGCTGGGACCGCAATCCGAACACCGGCGACCCGCTCGACCTGGCGACGCGGATCCGGATCGCCGAACAGTCGGTCTTCCACGACGAGCTGCGGCCGTCTCGCGTCGTTTTGCCCGTTGTGCCGACTTGAGCCGGCGCGCGAAGCGAAGGCCGCCAGCTGCCAGGCCGGGGAATTGACGGGAACGGCAGCATGGTTAGCAGGTAACGGACCCCGTGTGCTCACCGGTGCTTGTGCCCCGGTCCGCCGCGGAGTAAAATTTGTCCAGACCAATCCGCCAACTGGTCAGTTCTCGACCGTTCGGTTTTCACCGGGCCGGTGGCGGGATGACGTCTGCCGCCGGGCCGGCGCGTCGCATCCCCGCTTCCATGACTGTGAGGTTGGCATGACGTACTTCCGCCGCGTTTCCGTGCTGTCCGGGCTCGTCCTGGCCGGTGCGCTGATCACCGCCCCGCTGGCCACGGCCGGCACCGAGCCGGCCCGGATCGTGCAGCCGCTGGACTGCACGCAGCAGAGCATCCTGGCCGGTAACCACCTGAGCGACGTGCAGATCGCCCAGTACGCGCGCAATGCGAACCTGCACGGCAACGGCCTGGTCATCTCCATCGCGGTCGCACTGGCCGAAAGCCAGGGCTGGACCCAGGCCGTGCTGATCAACACCGACTGCAGCCACGACCGCGGCGTCTGGCAGATCAGCAACCGCTGGCACCCCGAGGTGTCCGACGGTCAGGCGTTCGACCCCGCCGGCTGCGCGCAGGCCGCGTACAACATCTCCTCGGGCGGCAGCAACTGGCAGCCGTGGACGACCTACCTCAACGGCGCCTACCAGCAGTACATGTCCCGCGCGCAGACCGCCGCCAACCAGGTCGGCGGCTGAGCGCAGAACCCGTTGCGGATCCCGGCGTGGGCAGCGAACCACGCCGGGATCGCGACGTTCCGAGGTGTCCGAACGGGCGGTTCAGGCCGCGAACGCCCGGAGGAACGTGTCGGCCGCGTGGTCCGCGACTTCGTCGACCTCGGCGGCCGGCAGCGGGCGGGTGCCCAGGCGCGAGCGCCGTTCCAGGGGGCCGGTGAGCAACGCGAGGAACTGCTCGGCGGCCTGCGCCGGATCGCAGTGGCGAAGGTGCCCGGCGACGACGAGCCGGGCCAGGCGATCCGCGAGCGCGTCGCCAAGCCGTCCCGCCGTGACCGCGTGGACGTCGGTGAGCAGCTCCGGGAACCGGCCCAGCTGGACGTGGGTCAGGCCGCGCAGGGCGCGGGACTGCTCGTCGCAGCACCGGCGGGCCAGGGCGCGGGCCGCCCGGCCGAGGGTTCGGCGCGGGTCGCCGTCCGCCGTGATCCCTTCGACGATCGCGAGATTCGCCGCTGCCACCTGCTCCGCGGCGGCCGCCAGCGCGGCCCGGAAGAGCGTTCCCTTGTCCTGGAAGTGGTTGTAGACGGTGGGTTTGGCGACCCCGGCCTCGGCGGCGATCTCCTGCACGCCGGCCAGGTCGTAACCGAGCCGGGCGAAGACGGCGAAGGCGGCGGTGAGGATCGCCTCGCGCTTGTCGATCCGGCCGCGGGCCCCGGTCGCGTTGGTCACCGGGGCAGTTTACAACGGACTCATGAGTTCGCTAAATTGAACTCACGCGTTCATTCTGGAGGAAAACCATGATCGTCAACCTGCTGCGGTTCAGCTTCCGCGAAGACGTCGGATCGGCCGATCGCGAAGCCGTGCTGGCCGCCATGCGACGCACGGCCGGCGTGGCATCGGCCGCCTTCGGCACGGTCGGCCGGGACCTCGGCGATCCGGCCGAGGGCTACACCCACGCGTACTGCGTCGGCATCGAAGACCTCGAGGCCCTGGAGCGGTACCTGCACGACCCGGTGCACCTGGCCGGCGACCACGAGATCCTGCCGCGCCTGGCCCGGCTGTCGGCGGTGCGGTTCACCGACGACGGCGACCCCGCGATCGGGACGGAGATCGCCGCGCTGCACCAGGCGAAACTGGCGCGGTACCCGGAGTGGGCGAGCATGCTCGACGCCATCCCGCAAGCCGACGTCCACGCCTGAACGCCGCACCCGGGCCGAAGCGCGTCCGCGGCCGAGCACTGTCCGATGTGGACGCGAGTGCGCCGCCTGAGTGGTAAGTAACCAACCGGAGCCCGGGACGGTCGAAGAGATTCGTCCGCCCGGTCCGGTTTGCGGGCAACCGTCCGCCTCCTTCGCGCGTGTCGGTATCGGATCGGCCGCAGGGGGCGGCCGCCGGCACACAGGGGGGTGAGCCCTTTGGGCTCAACAAGATCGGCCCGGCCCGCGAGAGCGGGCGTCCTCGCCGTCACCGCGGCCTTGCTCACGACCGGGACCGCGCTGCTCGCGGCGCCGGCCCAGGCGAGCATCATCACGTCGATCCAGTCGACGTCGTGGTCCTACACCGACTCGGCCCAGCCGAAGAAGAGCTTCGTCAACCCGGCCGGCGACGCGCCGATCGGCGCGAAAGTCACGGCCGACCACAAGAAGCACGTGTCGAAGTCCTACTTCACCTTCGACCTGTCCGGGCTGCGCGGCGCCAAGGTGATTTCCGCGGAGCTGTCCGGAAAGGAGACCGCGGTCGCCGACTGCTCGGCGCCGCGCGGCACCGAGCTGTGGGTGACGGCCCCGCCGAAGAAGACGCCGACCTGGGAGGAGCAGCCCAAGGAGCTGAGCAAGCTGCCCGGCCCCGGCAGCCTCGACGCCTGCCCGTCGGACTACCTCGGCTGGGACGCCGCACCCACCCTGCAGCAGGCGATCGACGCCGGCCGCACCTCGCTGACCATGGTCCTGCGCCTGCCGGACGACCAGCAGTACAACCCGCGTTTCGGCCGCACCTACCGGCCGCTGCTGTACGTCAGCATGCAGAAGAACGTGCCTCCGGCAACGCCCACCGCGCTGAAGACCGGGACGCACGCCTGCGCCGAAGCCCCGGTCGTGAGCCACGGTGAGTCCACGATGTCGGCGACCGTCAGCGACCCGGACGACCAGAGCTTCTCGGCCGAGTTCGCCTGGTGGCCGGTCGATCACCCGGACCAGCGGGCCACCGGCACGCGCGGCGTCTACAGCACCACCACGTCCTTCGACCCCGATGCGCAGCTTGCGGACGGCGTCACCTACGCCTGGCAGGTCCGCGCGTACGACCCGCTGGCCAGCAGCGCGTGGAGCGAGACCTGCCGGTTCACCACCGACTTCACCGCACCGGCCACGGCACCGGTGATCACCTCGGCCGACTATGGCTACGAGGGGCCGGGCAAGGGCGGCACCGGAATCCCCGGCGACTTCAAGCTCGACGCCGGCGGGGACACCCAGATCACCGGCTTCGAGTGGAACGTCGGCGACCGGGAGAGCGCCTACGTCGCGGCCGACCGCCCCGGCGGCCAGGCCACGGTCCGGTTCGCCCCGCCCACCGGCGGGCCGATGAGCATGTACGCGGCCGGGGTGGACACCGCCGGGAACCGCGGACCGGAAGGCGAATACCGGTTCTTCGTGCCCGACAACGGTCCTTCGATGGCCTGCACGCCGGCGCAGGCGTTCCTCGGCGAGACGCGGCAGTGCAAGTTCAGCCCGCACGGCGACAACGGCGCCACCGAGTACCTCTACCGGATCGACGGCGGGCCCGAGACCACCCTGCCCGCCGGCCCGGACGGCACCGCCACGATCACGGTCACGCCGACGGACGCCGCGAAGCGCTACGACGTCACTGTGCGGGCACGGATGGCCAACGGGAACCTGTCCAGCACCAGCTTCAACGAGATCCCGATCGACCGCGGCCTGCCCGTGGTCGACGTGCCCGACGGCGTCATGACCGCGCACCCCGCCGTCTTCACCCTGCACGCCACGCTGCCGAATTCGGTGTCCTTCACCTACGACTGGGACTACGGCGACCCGGTGACGATCCCCGTGGGACCGGACGGCACGGCCCAGGTCACCATCGTCCCGGCGCAGGTGGGCCAGCACTGGCTGGACGTCCACACGACGACCGCGGCCGGACTGGTGTCGGGGACGAGCGGGGTCAACGTCGTGGCCGACACGAACGGGCCGACGATCGCGAGCGTGGAGTTCCCGAAGTGGTCGGTCGGGAACTACGTCACCACGCCGGGCACGTTCACCGTCTCCTCGCCGATCCCGGGCGCGGTGAGCTACACCTACCGCTACCGCGACGGGGACCCGGTCACCGTGCCGGCCGGCCCGGACGGGACGGCAAGTGTGGTCCTGACCCCGCTCACCGTCGACTCGCAGTACCTGAACGCCACCACCACGTTCGCCGACGGCACGGTGTCGGAAGCCGGGTACTACTCGTTCTCGCCCCGCTCGGCGGCCCCGCCGCTGTCCTGTGACGCGGGTGCGAGCGGTAACGCCCAGCCCGGCCAGGTGATCCACTGCACGGCCACCCCGGTGCAGCCCGGCCTGGCCTCCTACGGGTACATCGTGGGTGAATACGGCGGGCCCGGTACCGAGGTGACCGTCCAGCCGGCAGCCGACGGCACGGGGACGTTCGAGTTCACGGTGCCGGCGGACCGGACGCAGTACACGCTTTGGGTCCGGCTGTGGAGCGCCAACGCCGCCGGGCAGCGCACGGACCTCACGTACACCAGTTTCTGGATCCCCGCGGGGACTTCGGTCAGCCGCAGCACCGCGGCGATCTGACGCTCGTCAGCCGGACGGCCGCCGCGGTGGCCGTCCGGCTGACGATTTCCTTGTCAGGCCAGCAGTTCCTGCAGTTCGAGGACCGCGCGGGACAGCTCGTCGGCGAAGCGGTGCATCTCCGCCGAAACGTGTTTCGGGGTGCTGAGGTAGATGTTCCAGCGGTCCGGCAGCAGCACGTACGCCACGCCGATGCACTGCGGGCTGGTCGAGCCGAAGCCGAAGTACTGGATGCTGACCGAGGGCGCGGAGCTGGTGCTCAGGTAGTCGTCGCGCGACTTCAGCCAGCCCGGCGAGGAGTACAGCGCCGGCGTTTCGGTGTCACCACGGCGTTTCCCGATCAGCTGCAGCTCCCACAGGTGCTGTTCCGGCGCGTCCCCGGCCTGGCACTCCTTGGCGCGGGCGACGTGCTTCGCGGCGGCTGCGCGGAAAGCCTCACGCTTCTCGTCGGGGGAGGCCTGCTCGTCGGTCATGAGGTCGGCGAAGCGCACGACCTCGGGCGTCACCACCCGCATCGCCTCGGTGCGGCCGTTCTGGAACTGCCGGGTGGCGATCGATTCGTACGTCGCGCCGGTCAGGCCCTTCGCCCGGCGGTGGGCCAACTGGTACGCCATTTGCGCGAACGCGTCCGGCGACATCTTCAGTTCTTTCGCCCGGTTCGCACCGAAGTCGAAGGACAACGTCTGCGTCGCCGTCGCATCGGCGTACGCCTTGAAGGCCGCCCCGGCCGCTTGCGCGTCTTCGCGGAGGGCGTCGGTCAGCTTGAACTCGACGACCTCGTGCCCGGGAACGCCGGAAGCCGGCTCCCGCTCGGCCCGTGAACCGTTCAGCACGGCGTCGGTGAAGCCGAGGATGGTGGTGCCGTCGAGTTCGCAGTGCTCGACGTTGATCCCCGCGGTGCCGTCCGCGAACACGATGAACGACACGGCCTTGTCGAACCAGCGGTTGCCGCTGTCCCCGTGCAGCAGCCGGTCCCCGGCTTCGAGCGCGGTCGACGGCGTGAAGTCGTCCAGGCACAGGCAGAACAGCGCGGTCTCGATGGTTTCCAGCGCTGCGCCGTTCCCCGCTTCGAGCAGGGCCGCGCGCGAAGCCGCCCACTCCGCGCGGGCCATCGTGGTGAAGTGCCCGGCGGCGACGTCGGTGACGTTGTCGTCCTTGAGAATCGCGCGCAGGCCGTCGGCGAGCTGCCCGGGGGAGTACGGGCGGCCGTCCTCGTCGAGCACGTCCAGCCGGTACGGGGTGTTCTGGTGGAACACCACGATGTGCCGCTCGCGCGATGGTCCCTCCCAGCCCTCGCGGTACGGGGTGCGCACGGTGTCCAGCTCGACGCCGGGGATCCGCGTTGCCGAGAACAGGAACTTGTGCTGCACCATGGACTGCGGCGCGCCCCGCACGAGCACCGGCGGCACCAGCTCGTCGTCCACGCGCAGCTTGTAGTCGACGGCGGAAGCGGCCAGCTCGGCCGCGCGCTCCACCTGGCCCAGCGGGGACTCCCGGAACAGGAAGAAGAAGTTGGCGTTGAGCGCGATCCGGTCGCGGCGGCCGAGATAGCGGTACGGCCAGAAGGTGTCGAGCCAGCTGCGCACGCCGGGGGACCGGTCGTACTCCTCCAGCGCCGCCTGCAGTCCGTGCGCCGGGCTGTCCGGCGCGAGGAACTCCGCGACCGCGGCTTCGGTCTCGGTCAGCTCCTGCGCGGTCAGCAGCGGCGCGCACCACTCGAGGAAGCGGCGGCCGCTGGCCTCCAGCGTGGGCACGGGGACCCGGGGGAGCCGGTCGTCGTTGCCGAAGGTGCGGGTGGACCATTCCGGACTGCTCACGGTTTTCCTTGTCTGTCGGTGCCTGTCGGAGCCACCAGGGCCGGGAGCGCCCCAATGTGGCGTTGGTTGCGTGGAATCAGGGCTGGGCGCGGAGCGCCTCCGTTGAGGGTGGTGGTGGGGCAGGGCTGGAGCACCCAATGTGGCGTTCGGTGCGCTGGACGCACCGAACGCCACATTGGGGCGCAAGCCGGCCGGGGCACCGGACGCTAATCCAGCAGCTCGTCGCCCCGGTCGGTGCGCCCGCCGAGGTGGGCGGGCAGGACCCGGCCGAACAGCTGCCGGGTCCGTTCCGCGCTGCCGACGACCCCTGGGCGCTCGCTGTAGGCGAAGATAGCGGAGTGGCGCGCGACGGCGCCTTCCACCGTGCTGATCCGGTGCAAGGCGAAGCGTCCTTTGAACAGCTGCAGATCGCCCGGCCGGAGCTTTAGGTGGCGCACCGGGTAAGTGCCGTCTTCGCGGATCACCGCGCGGACCGCCGGGAAGTTCTCGTCGGCCGCGGACCGGATGTTCGGGCAGTACTCGAAGGTCCCGCCCTCGGCGGCGGCCTGGGTGAGCAGGCTGACCGTGTGGGTGTTGGTGTCGAAGTGCCACGGGTGCGCGCGGCCGGGCGCGATGACGTTGAGCGTCAGCCCGGACAGCGGGTCGGCGAGCTCGTGCAGCCGCGGCCGGCCGAAGCAGTCGGCGACGAACCGCTGGAACAGCGGGCTGGTGTAGAGCCGGCTGATCAGCGACGAGGCCGGGACGTGGTCCCGCGCCACGAAGGCGTTGCCGCGCTCCATGATCGTCCGGCCCGGGTGGTCTTCGGGCAGCGGCTCGTCGATCGCGGTGTTGTAGGCGTTGACCTTCTCGATCTTCGTGTACGCGTGGGGTTCGAGCGCGGCGCACTCGGCGCGCAGCACCTCGTGCAGCTCGGGCCGGATGAAGTGCTCCAGCACGCTGCAGCCGGCTTCGGCCAGCTCCGCCCGGGTGCGCCCGACGGTCTCGCGCCAGGCCGGGCTGTCCGGCTCGGTGAGCGGGTAGCGGCCGGTGTCGACCATTTCCAGCGCGGCCACGGAGGTGCTCATCGAAGTCCTCTCGGCAGGTGAAGCCTCGGTGCTTGCCCTGGACGTGAGGAAAAGAGGTAGCACAGATCCCGGCCGCTCAACCGTCGGTTTGTGAGCAAGGACTCGTGAGTGCTTATGACGCGGTTCTAACCGTCATAAACACTCACGAGCTTTTTGCTCAGGCGGCGTGGCGGTGCGGCGCCAGGCTGGGCGCCTCGCGGTAGAACCCGGCGATCATCGCGTCCGTGCTGGGCGGGTTGAACGGCTGGCCGAGCGTGCGCATGATCGAGTTCTCGCTGGGCCGGTACATCCCGGTCTGGCAGTAGCGGGAGCCCTCGTAGGCCCCGACGGTCCCGCCGTCCGGTGAAGGCTGGCCGAGGTACTGGTACCACTTCGCCTGCTGGGCGCGCATCTGGTCCTCGGTCAGCGAGGTCGCGTTCGGCTCGGCCGGCTCGCTCGGGTCGCAGTCGCCGTAGTCGTATTCATCGGCCAGCCCGCCGATGGAATGGCCCAGCTCGTGCTGGACGATCTGGCTCGAGGCGCCGTTGCCGCCCGAGGAGGTGGCGACCTCGCCGCCGGAGCCGCCGTACTTGGTGCTGTTGGCCAGTACCAGGATCTGGTCCACGTCCGGCGCGGCCGCTGCGTACTGCTTCGCCTTGGTTTCGTCGACGCAGAGCAGCCGTTCGGTGTTGCCGCACCAGAAGTACGAGCCCATCGCGGTGTTGCGCTGGATGCCCTGGTCCGGATCGTTGCTGACGCCCGAATCCTGGGACACGACATTGACCTGCCAGATGTTGAACTGCTTGCGGTAGCTCTTGTACGGCTCGATCGAGAACAGCGCGTCGATGCTGGACTTGACGTTCTCGGAGTAGGTGGACATCTCGTCGGCGGTGTAGCCGTCGCCGACCACGACGAGGTCGAAAGTGGTGTCGCTGGGGCCGTTCTGCTCGATCGGGACCACGTCGGCCGGGCGGGCGATCCGGGCGGCGGCGCGGTCCGAGGCGGGCCGGGTCACCGTGACCCGGTGGATGCTGCCGCCGGGTTCGAAGACCTCCATCGACGTGGTGAAGCCGGAAGCCGCCGTGACGGCGGGGGCGAAACCGAGTGCCAGCGCGCCGCTCAGCGCGACCGCGAGACAGGCTCGTCGCATGGGGGACTCCTTGCGGGGACGTGGGGGAGCCCTTCCACGATCCCGACTTTCGGCGGCTTCCGGGACATCCCAAGCGGCCATAAGGTCGGGGTTATGGAGGTCGAGCTACGGCACCTGCGGCTCCTGTGCGCGGTGGCCGAAGCGGGCAGCATTTCCCGCGCCGCGGCCGGAATCGGCAGCAGCCAGCCGGCCTTGACCGCCTCGGTGCAGCGAATCGAGCGCGTTTTCGGCGGAAAGCTGTTCGTCCGCAGCCTCCGCGGGGTGGTGCCGACCGAATTCGGCGAATGCGTGCTTTCCCGCGCGCGGACCGTGCTGTCCGCGGCGGACACGATGCACCGGGACGCGTCGCGGTGGCTGGTGGACGGCGCCGAGCGGCCGGTCGCGCTCGGCGGCATCGGCTCCTCCCTGGTGGTCGAGCTGGCCGACCGGATCGGGCACCCCTCGCACGGCCCGGCGGTCTCGGTGACCACGGAGTTCTCGCCCCGGCGGCTGCTCGACCGGCTGGCCGCCGGGGAACTCGACGCCGCGGTGGTGGCCGACTACCCCGGCCACGAACTGCGCCCGGCGCCGGAGGTTTCGCTGCGGCCGCTGGGCGTCCAGCCGGTGTTCGTCGCGCTCGCTGCCGATCATCCGGCGGCCGCCGACGCGGAGATCGACCTGGCCCGGCTCGACGGCGAACGGTGGGTGCTCGGCCCCTCGGACGGCGCCGGCTGGCCGGAATGCTTCGAGGAAGCCTGTGCGTCAGCCGGATTCCGGCCGCAGGTCGCGCACCGCAGCACTGAACTCCGGGCCCTGCAACGGCTGATCGCGGCCGGCCGGGCGATCTCGCCGTGCCAGGTCACCTTCCCCGTCACCCCGGAGATCGCGATCCGGCCGCTCGCCGGGGATCCACTGTGGATGCGGTACCTGATCGCGTGGCGGGCCGGCGGCGTCTTCGGCGGCGACCCGGGCGCGCTGATCGAGGCGGCCGACGCCGCGTACCGGTTCGAGACCGACAGCAGCCCCAGCCACCGGGAGTGGCGGCGCTCCCGGGTGGAGCGCGTCGCGCGCTGAGGACAACCCGCGCATCGCCGGGCAAGCCCATGGCCGGCGAGTAAAGCAAGTGATTGACTTAACAGGGGTTCCCGGCCATGCTGGGCGGCAGCAGACATTCACCGACAAGGAGTTCGTGATGGCGCAGAGCAACACCGGCCAGTTGCCCCGGTTCCCGTTCATCTCGGACGCTGCGCTGGAGCCGCCCGCCGAGTGGGCCGAGCTGCGCGCCGAGCGCCCGGTGACGCCGGTGACGCTCGCCAGCGGCGACGAGGCCGCGCTGCTCACCCGCTACGACGACGTCAAGAGCCTGCTGTCCGACCCGCGGTTCACCCGGCCGGGCCCCGGCGACAACGCGGCGCGGGTCGCCGACACCGAGTCGGGCGGGGTGTTCAACAGTGAGATGGCCTCGGTGATGCCCCAGTTCGGCGCGCCGCACCTGAAGTGGCGGCGGCGGGTCGGCAAGTGGTTCACCGCCAAGCGGATGAACGCGCTGCGCCCCGGCATGGCGGCGATGGCCGAGCAGCTGATCGACGAGCTGGTGGCCAAGGGCGCGCCCGGCGACCTCAAGTCCGGCGTCGCCTTCCCGCTGCCGGTCTGGGTCATCTGCGACATGCTCGGCGTGCCGGACACCGATCGCGACCGGTTCGCCCACTGGTCGGACGTGATGCTCAGCATGACGCGCTACACCCAGGCGGAGTTCGACGCGGCGCAGCAGGAGTTCGGCCGGTACATGGGCGGGCACATCGCGGCGAAGCGGGCGGATCCGGGCGAGGACATCCTCAGCGCGCTGATCGTCGACACCGGCAACGACGGCGAGCTGTGGTCCGACGCGCTGCTGTCCGCCACCGGCATCGGCCTGCTGATCGCCGGGCACGAGACCACCGCCAACATGATCGCCAAGATGGTCGCGATGCTGCTCGCGGACCGGAGCCGGTGGGAGCGGCTGCTGGCCGACCCGTCGCTGGTGCGCACGGCGGTCGAGGAGTCGCTGCGCGCGGACGCCAACGCCGGCGTCGGCATGATGCGGTACCTCAGCGAGGACTTCGAGGTCGGCGGAACCGTGCTGCCGGCCGGGACCAGCGCGATGTGCAGCATGGCCGCGGCCAACCGCGACGAGCGCGCGTTCACGGATCCGTCCGGAATGGACCTGGGCCGCAGCCCGAACCCGCACCTCGCGTTCGGCGCCGGCGCCCACGCCTGCCTCGGGCAGCCGCTGGCCCGCACCGAGCTGCAAGTGGTCCTGGAGGTGCTGCTGCGCAAGCTGCCCGCGCTGGAACTCGCCGTCCCGGCGGCCGAGCTGCGGCGGATCGAAGGGCTGGCCGTGGGCGGGCTGCGAGAGTTGCCGGTGCGCTGGTGACGGCCTCGGTGTCCGTTGTGGACGGTTGGTACTGAGCTTCTACTGCTCCGGGTCGAGCCGCAGGGTGGAAGCCGTGGCCGTGTCGGACACCATGGAGCCCGCGCCCTGGCCGTACTTGGCGCGGTACGCGGCGTCGACGTCGGCGGTGACCGGCGCGTCGCCGATGTCCTCGATGGTGACGTCGGCTTCCATTCCCGGCACGCGGACGCGGGCCCGCCGTGCGCGCAGGGCCTGGCCGTACCAGCCGGTGTCCCGCCGGTGCCAGGTCCGCACGTAGACCTGCTCCCCGGCCACGACCACCCAGATCGGCACCCATTTCCGCAACTCGCCGTCGGCGCGCCGGACGGCGATCTCCAGCTCCCTGGCCGCCTCCGTCAGGCGGAGGTCTTCAGTGGACCATCGGGCAGTCATGGGCAAGGCCTCCCCGGTTTCCGTCACCCTGGCTCCTGGACTGTACTGCCGGCGGCCAGGTGGTCAGGAACCCTTCACCCGGTCCGGTCAGACCGCCTGGGCCGTCGGCAGGATGGTGATCTCGGTGAGGTTGACGTGGCGGGGGACCGAGGCGATGAACGCGATGGTCTCCGCGACGTCGGCCGGGCTGAGGACCTCGATGTCGCGGATCAGGTCGGCCATCAGGCGGCTGGCGTCGGGGTCGGTGACGTGGTCGGGCAGCTCGGTGTCGACCATGCCGGGCTCGATCGCCGAGACCCGCACCATCTTCCGGCCCAGCTCGACGCGGGCGAGCCGCGAGAAGTGGCTCAGGTAGGCCTTGGTTCCGGAGTAGACGGAGAACTTCTCCAGGATGCGCGTGGCCGCGATGGAGGACGTGGTGACGAGGTCGGCGGGCCCGCCTTCGGCCGCGGCGGCGATCAGCTGGGGGACGAACGCGCCGAGCACGTTCATCACGCCGGTCACGTTCAGGTCGATCTGGCGCTGCCACTCGTCGACCTTCAGGTCTTCGATCGGCGAGATCAGCTGCACACCGGCGTTGTTCACCACGAGGTCGGCCCGCCCGAGCCGCCGCTCGACCTCCTGCGCCGCGGCAACCACGGCCTCGCGATCGGTGACGTCCAGCGGCAGGGCCAGCGCGGTGCCGCCGGCTTCGGTGATGCGCTCGGCCAGCGCGTCGAGGCTGTCCTTCCGCCGAGCAGCGACGGCGACCTTGGCGCCCAGCTCGGCGAGCCGCTCGGCAGTGGCCGCGCCGATGCCGCTGCTGGCCCCGGTGACAACGGCGACGCGACCGGCGAGCGGGGTGGTGGTGATGACCTTCGACATAGGGTGCTCCCTGTTTCCCGTGGTGGGCTTGCTGTGCCTTCGAGAAAACCAGCCCAGCCAGGAGAAAAGGGGGTCGAAAAGGGGCATGTCTATCGGGGGACAACATGGTCCCCCCACGGCTCAGAAGACGACCACGACCTTGCCCCGGATGTGCTGGTTCGTGAAGTCGGTCAGCGCTTGACGGGCGTCGGAAAAGGCATACTCCGCACCGATTTCGACGCGCAGAGCGCCGGTCGCGGCCAGGCTCGCGAGGTCGCCGAGGCGGCCGGTGGGGGTGGTGGTGCCGGTGTAGCGGGCGGTGACGTCGCGCTCGAAGGAGGGCGGGCCGCCGAGCGGGGAGACCGCCAGGCCGCTGGACCGCCTGCCCGCCGACCTCAAGGCGGACGAGCGGGTGCTCCCGGTCGCGCTGGACGTGACCGACACCGCCGCCATCGGCCCGGCCGTCGCCGCGGTGGTGGCGCGGTTCGGCGGAATCGACGTGCTGGTCAACAACGCCGGGCGCGGTTTGCTCGGCGCGCTGGAAGAGGTCAGCGACGCCGAGGCGCGGTCGCTGTTCGACCTCAACGTGTTCGGCCTGATCAACGTGACCCGCGCGGTGCTGCCGCACATGCGTGCGGCCGGTGGCGGCAAGATCGTCAACATCGGTTCGCGCTCCGGCTTCGAAGGCGAGCCCGGCGTGAGCATGTACAGCGCGTCGAAGTTCGCGGTCGCCGGTATCAGCGAGGCGCTTTCGGTGGAACTCGAGCCGTTCGGGATCCAGAGCATGGTCGTCGAGCCCGGGGTGTTCCGCACCGATTTCCTCGACCAGAGCTCGCTTTCACTGCCGGCCGGCCGCATCGCCGCGTACGACGGCACCCCGGCGCACTCCACATTGGACTGGGTCGGCGACGCCAACCACACCCAGCTGGGCGACCCGGTGAAGGGCGCGGCGCTGATCCACGAGGTGACGAGCGAGGACAAGCTGCCCAGCCACCTGCTGCTCGGCGGCGACGCGATCGACCGTTGGCAGGTGAAGGTGGAGCACCTGGCCGACGACGTGGAGCCGTGGCGCGAGAAGTCGGTCGCCACCGCGCACCAGGACTGAGCGCCTTCGCTCGCTGAGAAGAACCGCGGAAACTCTCAAGGAGCTCATCGTATAACGATGTTATGTGAGTCTTCGATCCTGGGAGGAACATCATGAGCACTTCTCGAGCACGCCTCGGAGCCCTCGCGCTCGTCACGATTTCGTTGCTGGCCTGCGGTTCCGCTGTGGCGACGGCGGATACCGCGCCGGCGAGCGTCACCGGTTCCGCGCACGGGGTGCTGCCCGGCGACCGGTTCCCGTCGTGGGGCGGTGACCCCGTCACGCTCAGCCTGGACGCCCACGCCGCGCCGTCGCCGGGGGACCCGTCGCATGCCACGGGAACCTGGCAGGCCGTGCACACCCGTCCCGACGGCAGTTTGTACGCCGCGTTCGGCGGCACCATCACCACGCTCTCCGCGGCGGGTTCGCTCGCCATGCTGAACGGCGTGATCACCTGGAAGGACAACCCGGCCAACCCGGGCCTGCCGATGGTCGGCACGCCGGTGGCGCTGAGCGTCGCCGACCGTCCCGATAGCGACCGTGTCGGCTTCGTCTGGGGATTCTTCGGCGAGCCGGTCGCCGCGGGCCAGGCGCACGTGCCGTTCTTCGCGCTCGACGAGAGCACGCTGAGCGTCCGCACTGCGGTGCCCGGCCCGCGCGGTGGCCTTCCCGGCAGTCGCGCCGGACTGCCCGGACGCCGGGTGAGCGGCACCCTCGACCTGGGCGGGAGTGTGCTCACCGTGGACGCTTCCGCCGCCGCCGGGGCGACCGCCGCCACCGGCACGATCACCCTGACCCAGCCGACCGGCACCCTGCAGGCCACCGTCACCGACTTGGACGCGAGCGGCCCCCTGGCCATCGCGACCGCGACGGTGACCGCCGGCTCTTCGGCGCCGATCGGCAGCCGGATCTCGGTCTCCTGCTACGACGGCGGAACCCGCGACTGGGCCGGCTGGACGGCGCCCGGGCAGCCCGTCCTGCCCGCGCAAGGGGTACTGCCACAACGCCCGGGCCTCCACGGCGACCTCACGGTGACCGATTAGGCGTCGCGGGTGTGGTCTCGCCGGGGTGGCGATCGGTGGCCGCCACCCCGACGGGCTCGCTGCGGCGGGGTGCGGATCCACGGTGACCGACTAGGTCTGGGTGCCGCGGGTGATGGTCTCGGCAGGGTGGTGGTGATCGGTGCCCGCGACCCCGGCGGGATCGTTGCGGCAGCGCGTGGATCCACAGTAGACGGTCAAGTGCCATCCAGGTTCGGTTGGTGCCGGTCGCGGTGGAATTCACCGTGACCGGGTCGAACCGGCCAGCGAAGGCTTGGGGGGTGCGGGTTTCGCCTTGGGGGGCTGGGGTTTCGCCTTGGGTGGGCTCGCAGGCGTGGGCTCTGCCTCGATCGTGCGCTCGGCTTCCGTCTCGCCTGCGTTTTCGGCCTCGATCGTGTGGTTGGCTTCCGACCCGGCTGTGCTTTCGTCCTCGGACGGGCTGTCGGCTTTCGCCTCGGTCGTGCCCTCGGTGTCCGTCTTGGCCGTGCTCTCGGCCGCGCTTTCGGGCTCTATCGAGGCTTCCGCGTTGGCTGTGCTGTCGGCTTCTGACTCGGGGTTCGTTTCCGCCTCGGGCTCGCCCGCGTAGCGCCTGCGCAACTCGGTCAGGATGGCGGCGATCTGGCCGAGTTCGGTGAGTGCGGCCTGGTGGGTGGACCGGATGATGGTGGCTTCCTCTTCGGCCCGGGAGATGATGAGCCGGGCTTCCGTTGCTGCGGCGAGTTCGGTCTCTGCGCGGGCGTCGTCCGCGTCCGTGGCCGTTTTCTCCGCTGCCGCCAGGATTTTCGCGCTCTCTTCGCGGGCCTGGTCCTTGATCGCCTCGGCCTCGGATTTGGCGACCTCGAGGATTTTCTCGATCCGTTTCCCCAGCCCGTGGGCCGGGTCGGTTTCGCCCGATCGGGGCGTGGGAACCTGGGCCTTGGCCAGCTTGCGCTCAGCCATCCGGCGGGCCTTCTCGTGCCGATCCAGCCGCTTCTCCGCGACCCGCACGTACTCGTCCACCTGCCGGCGGTCGTACCCGCGCAGGACGACGGGGAACCGGATATCGGACTCCGGCGCTGTCTCGGCTTCGGAAACCATGTTCTCCATCGCCTGAGTGTCGGCAACCGCCCGAAGACCGGCAAACCGAAACCCGATATCGGCGTGACAAGCGCACTTTAGGTGGAACCACCCGTTGCCGTTCGTGGCCGGGCGCGGTATGGGGCCGGTGAACCCGGGGTGGCCCGCGCGCGGCCCGCTGGGGGACAGGCGCGCGCGGGCCCGGCGATTCCCCGTCACCGGGGAACAAGAAGCCCACCTGGGAGTGGGGCCTCTGGACTCAGGAAACCAGAACGGGCCAAGGAAAACCCTAGTGCGCGGCTGGACGAGCCGAGGGCAGCGCCGCCGAACGGGTGGACTGCCGGGAACGCCGGTGACCTGAGGCCGCCGCCATGGCCGCAGCAGCCGTCCGGCCTGCGTGTTTCGCCTGAGGCCAAGGGCCGGGCCGGAGCGCTGAGGACAGGGACCCCGGCCGGACCACCGAGAGCAAGGGCCCGGCCGGAGCGGTGAGGACAGGAGCCTGCTCGTACCACTGGGGCCGAGGACCGGGCCGCTGAGGGCAGGGACCTGCCCGGACCGCTGAGGCCAAGGGCCTGGCCGGAGCGCCTAGAACCGGGTCCTGCCCGGACCAGCTGCGCGGGCAGGACGCCGCGAGCCTGTCCCGCATCCTGGGCATCGGCCCGGCGGCTCCCGGCCCGGCATGATGCCTGCATGTCGCTTCGATTCCGCCGGGCCGCGTTCGTCGTGGCCGTGGCTGTGAGCTGCCCGTTGGGGGCCGTCGCATGCGCGCCCGTCGACCAAGGCAGCGGTGCCGGGTCCGCGCCGGGCGGCCCGGTCACTCCCGGGCAGGGGGCCTGCGCTCCGGCGCAGCTGAAAACGCTGAAGCCGGGGTCCTTCACCTTCGGCACCGACCAGCCGGCGTACCCGCCGTGGTTCTCCGACGACGATCCGGCCAACGGCAAGGGGTTCGAGGCGGCCGTGGCGTACGCGGTGGCCGGCAAGCTCGGTTACCGACCCGACGGCGTCACCTGGGTGCGGGTGCCGTTCAGCGCCGCGATCCAGCCCGGGGTCAAGACCTACGACGCCGACCTCAACGAGTTCTCGATCACCGACGAGCGGCGCAAGGCCGTCGACTTCTCCGCGCCCTACTACGACGTGACGCAGGCCGTGGTCACCACCAAAGCCTCGCCGATCGCCGGGGCCACCACGTTGGCCGCGTTGCGCGGGGCCAAGCTGGGCGCGCAGGTTGGGACCACCAGTTACGACGCCGCGGAGAAGGTGATCGCCCCGGCGGCGCAGATTTCCGTGTACAACAACAACGACGACGCGAAGCAGGCGCTGGCCACCGGGCAGATCCAGGGACTGGTCGTGGACCTGCCGACCGCGTTCGAGATCACCGGGGGCGGGGAGGTGCCGGACTCGGTGATCGTCGGCCAGGTCCCGCCGGCGGGCGCGGCGGAGCAGTTCGGCGCCGTGCTGGACAAGGGCAGCCCGCTCACCGGGTGCGTCTCGGCCGCGGTCGAGGCGCTGCGGGCCGACGGCACGCTGGCGAAGCTGACCGACCAGTGGCTGACCCGCGCGGGAAGCGCGCGCGAGTTGAAATGACGAGCAGCCTCCAACGGGAACGCCTGGCGTACAAGCGTTCCCGCGCCCGACGGTCCACAGTGGTCGCACTCTGCTCGACACTCGTCTTCGCCGCCGTGGCGTGGTTCACCATCACCTCGGCGCCGGGCTGGCCGCGGGTGCGGGACTCGTTCTTCGACGTGCACTCGGCGCTTCGTCGCCGAGCACGAGGTGGTCGTGCTGATCGGCGCCTCCGGCTCGGGGAAGTCGACGCTGCTGCGCTGCGTGAACCTCCAGGAGGAGATCGACGACGGGCAGATCCTGCTGGACGGGCAGGACGTGTCCGACCCGCGGACCGACCCGGACGTGGCGCGGCGCCGGATGGGCGTGGTGTTCCAGGCGTTCAACCTGTTCCCGCACCTGTCCGTGCTGGACAACGTGACGCTGGCGCCGCGCGTCGTGCACGGCCGCGGCCGCGAGGAAGCGGAGACCGCGGCGCTCGCGCTGCTGGGGCGGGTGGGGCTGGAAGAAAAGGCGAGCGCGTACCCGGACCGGATGTCCGGCGGGCAGCAGCAGCGGGTGGCGATCGTCCGCGCGCTGGCCTACGAACCGCGGCTGCTGCTCCTGGACGAGATCACCAGCGCGCTGGGCCCCGAACTCGTCGGCGAGGTGCTGACGCTCGTGCGCGAGCTGGCCGGCCAGGGCCGCACCCTCCTGATGGCCACGCACGAGATGGGCTTCGCCCGCCAGATCGCCGACCGGGTCTGCTTCCTCGACGCCGGCGTCCTGATCGAATCCGGGCCGCCGGAGCGGATCTTCACCGAACCGGAGCACGAGCGCACGCGGCAGTTCCTGTCCCGGATCATCGCTTCGGGACGGCTGGGCTAGGTTCCCGCCGGGTCGCGGATGACGCTTCCGCTGCACTGAGTGCAGGGGAAGCGTCATCCGCGACACTGAGGGTCGGTGCGGGCGCCGGAGAGTCCGTCAAGGCCTCCTTACCCGCGTTGGACGCGGGTAAGGAGGCCTTGACGGCGTGCGGACGGTCCTCAGCCTTGGCAGGTCAGTTCGGGCATGGCCCAGTCACCGTGGTCGAACGCGGTTCCGTCGCCGCCGTCGCCCAGGGCCAGGTCGAGTTCCTGGGCACCGGTGACGTCCGCAGCGATTTGCGTCGGCCCGCCCGCGGAGGTGAGCACCGGGGTGGTGGCGAGGGTCTTGCCGTCCCCGAGCACGCTGAACGTCACCGAGCCCTTCGGCGAAGACGCGACCTCGTCGTCGATGCCGACGGTCGAGGTGAACGCCGTGCACCGGCCGCCGAGGAAGATCTTGACGTCGCTGGTCGCGTTCGCGCCGAGGCCCCGCGGGTACACGGTGCCGTGCAGGGTGATCGGCTTGCCGTCGCCGGAGCCGGTCTCGCCATTGGACTGGTCGCGTTCCACCGGGCCCCAGCCGTTGGTCGCGGACTCGAACGGCAGCGCGCTCACCCCGACCGTCCCGTGCGGGGGCACCTTGACCGAGACGACCTGCTCGACGTGGATCGGGTCGGCCCCAGGACGGGCGTAGGTCGCCACGACCGGGACCTCCACCACCGCGCCCTGCTGGGCGGCGGGCACGGTGACCGTCCACTGTCCACTCAGGGCAGTCCCGGCCGGCAGGGTGCCCGCCGAGACCGTACGGCCGGCCGACTTCCAGCCCGCGGGCAGCCGGGCGGCGTCCACGCCCAGCCGGACGTCGTGCAGGGCCGGGCCTTGGGGCAGCGTGAAACTCGCGCCGACCGGCAGGCTCGAACCAGGGTTGACCACCGCGGTCGAAGGGGTGAGGGTCAACGACGTCGTCGGGGCGGGCACGACCGGCTTGTCGCACGAGGTGCGCCCGGGGGTGGCCGGGCAGGCGATGGCCGCGAAGCCGCCGTTGGCCGGCGACGTGACCGAGAGCGTGTCCGCGGCCGTGTGCGTGCTGGTGGTCCGGGTCAGGGTGCCGTTGCTGTCGCTGGTGGTCTCGACCAGCCATCGGCCGCGGCCGAGGAAGCCCAGCGGAGTGGTCATCGTCCCGCCCGGGCCGGCCAGGAGGCCGCCGACGAACCAGCGGTCGCCGTTGCGCCGGGCCATCACGACCTGGCGGTTGCCGGCCGCGTCCTGCTCGGGGGAGCCGGCGGCGAGCCGGGTCTCGTCCCAGGTCGTCGGCAGCTGCTCGAGGTAGCGCTCGGCGACGGGCTGCGTGGCGAACCCCGCCGGATCGTCGCCGAGATGCGTCCAGCCGGATTCGAAGACGACCGCCTGCGCGAGTTCGTGACCGACGGAGTCCTGCCGGTTGGGCCGGGAGAACCAGGTCGGCGTGTAGTCCATCGAGCCGACGATGTTGCGGGTGAAGGCCAGGAAGATGTCGCGGTCGGCGTTCTGCCCGTTCTCCTCGCCGCGCACGCCCTCGACGCTCATCACCTGCGGCCACGTGCGCTGCAGCCCGCGGGGGATGGTCGCGCCGTGGAAGTCGATCATCAGGTGCAGCCGCGCGGTGTCGGCGAGGATCGCGCCGTACCACTGGAACTGCGATTGGGCATCGGAGTCCATGTAGTCGACCTTGACCCCGGCGACGCCCCAGGACTTGATCTTCGGCAGCCAGCTGTCGCGCTGCTGCTGGGTCGCGAGGTCGGTCCAGGCGAACCACAGCACCACGTTCACCCCGCGCGCCCGGGCGTAGCGGACCAGGTCCGGGATTTCGCTTTCCTGCCAGCCGTAATCGACCAGGGTGTACGACAATCCGTGCGCGGCCGCGTAGTCGATGAAGGAGCGCTGGGTGGCGGCGCTGGCGCTGGCGTCGACGCCGCCGGTCAGCCAGGACCAGTCCGCGACCCCCGGCTTGATCCACGAGGTGTCCGCCACCTTCGAGGGCGGGGCGAGGTCGTCGACCAGGGTGGAGCGCACCACGGTGTCCAGGCTGCCGACGATCGCGGTGCGCCAGGGAGTGGCGAGCGGGCCGGGCGCGGTCACGGGCTTGTTGTCGGCCAGCGCGACGGTGTACGCGGTGCTGCCGTCGGCGTGGTCCAGGTGCGTGCCGGAGTATCGTCCGTCCACATCGGACTCGGTGAGCAAGGCATACGCGCCGCCCACCTTGAACAGCGTCGGGTAGCCGAACGAGCAGGTGCTGCCGGTGCAGGTCTTGGGCTCGGCGGTGTTCGCCGTGGCCGCGGTGGTCTGCGTCCGCTCCGTCTCGTACGCGCTCTGGTACGGCTGCACCCAGGCCTCGGCGTCGGCGGGAAGTTCGAAGGTGGAGGCTTCCTTCTGCACGGTCACCGGCCCGGAACCGCCGACGACGTAGCGGTACGCCACCCCGTCGCGCGCCGCGCGGACCACCACGTCGAAGGACGCGTGATCGGCGGTCCGGAAGGTGAACGTCGATTCGTTCATCGTCGCCGAACGGTCGAGCTGCTTGCCGGTGACCATGTCGTAGGACTCGCGCACGAGCTTGTCCCGGCGGCCGGCGAACGACAGCCCGGAGTCGAACTCGTGGGCGCTGGTGGTGATTCCGAGCTTGCCCGGCGCCAATACCTGGGACCCGCCGCTGGCCACCGCGAGGTTCAGCCCGCCGGCGTTGTCCAGTCCCAGTGTCGCGGTAATGCTTGTGTTGCCCGGACTTCGGACGGTCCAGGCGGTGGCTTTGGTCGGTGCGGCCGCGGCGGAGGGGGCGGCGACGACGCCTCCGAGCAACGCGAGCGCTATGGCAGTCAGACCCAGCTGTCTCGGTTTCACAGCATCCAAATAACGCTATTCCTGTTTTGTTCGTCAAGGGTTTTGTTTAGTTGTGTCTGGTCCTGTCAAACATCAATCATTCGATCTTGAGCTCCTCGACGTCCGGGCCGAGAACGACACCGAGTTGGTCGAACGTCCGCAGCGGCGTCCCTCGATGACGACGTCGCTCAGCACGACGCCGGTGATGGCGCCGTCGCCGTTGCCGGCCGCGAGCAGCGGTCTCATCCCGCCTTGATGACGGATGTTCACATGCCTGATTCGCACGCCGGAGACCGGCGCAGTGTGTCCAGGCGGCCACGTCGTCGAACAGCACCCGCTCGACCGGCTGCCGCGGGTGTGGCCAGCTGAGCGCGATGTTGGCGTCCTCGGCTCAGGCCTTGGTGTGCTCATCGACGATGAAACGTTCAAAATCCGGCCGATGTCGCCGCCGCCGGTGCCCGCCTGGTGAAACAGGACTTGTCTGGACCAATATTCGGTGAACCGTTGACATCCTCCGGTTCCGGGCTCAACCTGATTACCGCCCCCACGGCCCGGCCCGGGACCGGCCGCACGGGACGGCACCACCATCTCCGAATTCGGTACGGCACCGCCGATTCGATCTTCGCTCGGGACTTTCACCGGCGTGACCAGACGGCCCCCAAGGAGAGAACCATGCCCAGAAGACGCATTCGGACCGGCGCGGTGATACTGGCCGCGCTCGCCTCGGCCCTTTCGGCGGTGGCCATCGTGCCCGCGGCCGACGCCGCCGTGCCCGCGACGATCCCGCTCACGGTGACGAACAATTCCGGCCGCTCCGATCCGGTTTACCTCTACGATCTCGGCACCCTGCTCAGCACCGGACAGCAGGGCTGGGCCGATTCCGGCGGGAACTTGCACGCCTGGCCGGGCGGCAGCGTGCCGCCGGTCCCGGCCCCCGACGCCTCGATCCCCGGCCCGGCCAACGGCCAGTCGGTGACCATTCGGATCCCGAAGTTCTCCGGCCGGCTCTACTTCTCGTACGGCCAGAAGCTCAAATTCTTCCTGGCCACCGGCGGCCTGGTGCAGCCCGCGGTGCAGAACCCGTCCGACCCGAACCACAACATCCTGTTCAATTGGTCGGAGTACACCCTCAACGATTCGGGGCTGTGGCTCAACAGCACCCAGGTCGACATGTTCACGGCGCCGGATTCGGTCGCCATCACCCCGTCCGGCGGCGGGGTGAAAACCACCGGCGCGCTGAAGCCGAACGGGTTCAGCAATTTCATGAACGCGCTGCGCGGCCAGCCCGGCGGCTGGGCGAACCTGATCCAGACCGACGGCAGCGGGAATGTGCTGCGCGCCCTTTCGGCCGGGCACGGGATCGAGTCCGGCGCGCTGCCGGCCTCGGTGATGGACGACTACGTCAACCGGGTGTGGAGCAAGTACAGTTCCTCGACGCTGACCGTCACACCGTTCGCGGACCAGCCGTCCACCCAGTACTTCGGCCGGGTGTCGGGCAACGTCATGAACTTCACCAACTCGGCCGGGGCCACCGTCACCTCGTTCCAGAAGCCGGACGCGGACAGCATCTTCGGCTGCTACAAGCTGCTCGACGCGCCGAACGACCTGGTCCGCGGCCCGATCTCGCGCACCCTGTGCGCCGGGTTCAACCGCTCGACCCTGCTCACCTCGGCGAGCCAGCCGGACAACAACGCCGCGGACTTCTACCAGGACACCGTCACCAACCAGTACGCGCGCGAGGTGCACGCGCAGATGGCCGACGGCAAGGCCTACGCCTTCGCCTTCGACGATGTCGGCAACTTCGAATCGCTGGTGAACGACGGCAACCCGCAGAGCGCGTCGATGACGCTGGGGTCGCTTTCCTGATCCTTCCCGGCCGGCCGGGGGCGTCGACTGTGGATGCCCCCGGTCTGTCTTTCCTTTTTTGCACCGAACCGAGGAGCTATTCAGTGCCGAATAGAGCACGGGCGGTATTCGCCGCCGTGACCGCCACCATGCTGGCGGTGGCGGGACTGAGCGCGGGCGCCGCGCCGGCCCAGGCGGCCGACGCGCCGTTGCAGATCTACCCGGTGCAATCGATCTACCCGGCCTCGTCCGAATTCGCGCTCACCGTCAACGGCCAGAACGTGCCCGTCACGCACACGCGTGGTTACGAGACCGCGCAGCTGGCCATGGGCAGCGGGACGGCGTCGGTGACCGTGCGCAAGGTCAACAACACCGCGATCGGCGCGTACTCGATCACGCCGGTCGCGCTCGGCATCGCGGGCACCGTCAGCGGTCCGACCCTGAGTTTTTCGCTCAGCCAGCCGCGTTACCTGATCATCAAGATCGACGGCCGGCCGCAGCTGGTGCTGACCGTGGACCCGCTGGAGACCAACGCGCCGGCGACGTCGGGCACCGGGATCTTCAACGTCACCGCGGCCCCGGACGGCGCGCAGCCGAGCACGACCGCCTACGCGACGACTCCGTTCCAGAACGCCCTCAACGACGCCGCGGCCTGGGGCAGCGCGAACGGCGGGCAGGGCACCGTGTACGTGCCGCCCGGGGTGTGGACGGTCGGCACGCTGTATCTGCGCAGCAATCTCGCGCTGTACCTCGCGCCGGGCGCGGTCCTGCGGTACACCGGCGAGGACGGGCATTACGATCGCCACTGGCACAAGGATTCCCAGAACCGCGACATCACCTGGTTCCTTTCGACCCGGTACAGCTCGTCCAATATCACCATTTACGGACGTGGCACGATCGACGGCAACGGCAAGGCCTCACTGCTGCCTTCTAACCTGGGCGTGAACCTGCTGACCCCGATTTACACCTCCCATTTCCGGCTCGACGGGATCACTTTCCGTGAATCAAGTTCGTGGGCGATCATGCCGACCCGTTCGTCGGACATGCAGTTCACCAACATGAAGATCTTCAACCAGTTCGACATGGGGGAGAACGACGGGATCGACGTGATGGAGTCGACCGGGGTTTCGGTCGGCAATGCCGTCGGGATCGGTCTGGACGACCCGTTCAGCACGAAGACCTGGGATGCCGCGACGGACCTCTTCCGCAACGTCCCCGGCGACCCGCGCCCACTGGACGGCGTGACGTTCGACGGTCTGCTGTCCTGGACCTACTGCTACGGGCTCAAGGCCGGTCAGGGTTTCCTGCAGCCGCAGAAGAACGTGACCTTCGCCAACGCGACGGTTTACCAGGCGGCGGTCGGCATCGGCGTGCACCATAAATACGGGACCGCGACGGCGTCGAACATCACCTTCAGCAACATCGACGTCGAGCAATTGCCTTACACCAACGACAACAACAGGACCTGGTTGGCGCTCTGGCTCCAGGACCCGGCGGGCAGCCTCCCGATCGACGGGGTCACGGTGAAGAACGTGCGCGTCCGGGACGCCGGCACGACTCCGGCGCGGATCAACGGGTCACCGACCGGGCCGATCAACGGCGTCTCGCTGAACCACATCGTGATGCCGGGAACCACCACGGGCGCCACGTCGCTCGCAGCCATGAAGATCACCGGCGACACGAACCACGGTCCGGTGACGATCACGCCCTGAACCAGGCGGACCTCCACGGCACGCCGCCGGGCCGGATCCAGGCACGGCGGCGGCCTTTCATTGTTCGCACCTTCGAAGCTTCGGCGACGTCACCGATGCCGGGCCGCCCGTCATCGGTGAACGCGGCGTCGGTTGCTTCAGAGCTTCGGGGGCCGGCGCGCCCCGCACATGAGGCTGCGCAGGGGTTGGCAGGTCGGCGGAATCCCATCGGGGTGACGCCACGACGGTGGCGTACGTCGTCACCGCGGTCAGCTTCGGACCGCCGACGGGTCGGGCTCAGCCGTCAGTGTAGTGTCCGCGAACCCGGCCGCCAAAGCGCGCAATGCCGCGTCCAGGTAACGGTCAAGTCGGCGTCGGCGTGGGCGGAGCGCCGGTGGTGGCGAGTTTCCGCCCGGACGGCGACCACCTCGAGCGGTGGCTGAGCAGCAGCGGCCGTACCGAAGTCACGACTACCGCGACCGTCACCATCGGTGGCTTCGACGGCGCGGAACACCTCCGCGAGGACGTCACCGCGACCGTCGCGCCAGGTGACTCCCGGGTGGTGTGGACGGGCGACAGCCTGGAGCTGACCGCGGATCGGTACGCCTGGGTCGAGGGCGATTTCCCGTAGAACCGGCTGTTCTTCGCCGAGATCAAGGACATCCCGTTCGGCAAGCCCGAACTCGACGTCGTTGCCCGGGGCTCGCTTCCACAACAACTACCTCGACCTGCGGGCCGGCGAGACCGCCACGATCGAGGTCACCGGCCTGCCGGACGACGTCGATCCCGCGGACATCGAGGTCCGGGCCTGGCAGGCTCGAGGCTGAACGGAAGGAGAACTCCCTCATGCTCGCTCGGTTGCTGCGCCGTCACGGCGACCCGCCCCCGGACCGGTTCGCGGGGGTGCCGCTGCCCGCGGCGAACGTGGTGTTCCTCGGCGACAGCATCACCGAGGCCGGGAGCTGGAGCGAGTGGTTCCCGCGGTACCCCGTGCTCAACCGCGGCATCAGCGGGGACACGCTCGAAGGCGTCCGCGCCCGGCTCGCGACCGCGATCCACCGACCCGCGGCCATTTCGCTGCTGATCGGCACCAACGACCTCAACGGGCAGGGCCGGACAGCCCAGGTGGCCGGCATCGCGGCGCAGTTCGCGGACCTGGTGGCCGAGCTCCGCGCGCTGGCGCCGGACGCCCCGCTGATCGTCAACAGCGTGATGCCGCGGGCCCGCCGCTTCGCGCGCCGGATCCACGAACTCAACCGCAGCTATGCGGAGATCGCCGGTGATGCGTACCTCGATCTCTGGCCGGCCCTCGCCGACGGAAAGGCTCTGCGGAAGTCCTTTACCGACGACGGCCTGCATCTCAACGGAAACGGCTACCAGGCGTGGGTCGAAGTATTGCGGCCCCGTCTCGAAGCAGTGCTTTAGGAAAACTTCCGTGCTCCGCCGATTCCGGCGGCTGTTGATCTTTGCCTGTGCGGTCACGCTGGCGTTGAACGTTGCGGGTCCGCTCGTCGCGGGGGAGTACGGAAAGGCCGCGTTCGACGCCGTTGGACCGCTGCTGTTGATTGGGTGGGCGAGGGCGGCCCGGGTCTGCTTCAGGCGATGATCCATGCCGGCGCAGCGGTCACACCACTGCAGTTCACCGGTCAGTTCACCGGCGCCGAGTCCGGGTTGGTCTACCTGCGCGCCCGCTACTGCGACCCGGCCACCGGCCTGTTCCTGACCGTCGATCCCAAGGTCGGCGAAACCCGCACACCGTATGCGTACACGTCGGACAATCCGCACAGACTCACCGATATCGCCGGGTTGAGCTGGTGGAATCCGTTCTGTTGGTCCAAGGACACGTGGTCGACGATCGGCACTTATGCCGGCTACGCGGGCCTCGCTGTCGGTGCGGTCGGAATCGGCCTGGCCTCCTTCGGTGTCGGTGACGTCTTGATCGGCGGTGCGGTCACTGTGGGCGTCGTCGCCGAGGTCACCGCTACCACTCTGGGTGTCGTGAGTACCGCGGTCACGTGCGCGCAAAACTTGATCAGCATCGCTTACGGCGTCGGCATCCTGTCGGCCGGGATCGGCGCGTTCGGCACGTGGGCCGACTGGGGCTTCGCGCCGGGTTCGTGGGGTATGTACCCCAACGTGAACTCGTTGACCTCCGGAATCGCCGGCACAGTCTGGGGGTTGAACGAGGGCGGTGGCGGCGGGGGAACGGCAGCGCCCGCACTGCGCACGTATTCTCCGTGTGACGGGGCGGCGATCGTCTGCTGACGCCGGAGCGAATGGGATCGTGATGACCGAATACGGCAGGGATCGTGAGCGACGCCGTCGGACCAGCGCGCTCGTCGGGTTGTTCTTCTTGGCCGCTCTGTCCGTGTCGCTCGCGTTCAAGGTGGGCTGGGTTCCTGCGGTGGCCGTGCCGGTCGGGTTTCTGGTTTTGGTGTATGTCCTGTTCACGTTCGTCGTGTGGCGCGACAGTCGGGCAGAGGCGCGGCGGCGGGCGTCCGGTGCCGCGCCGTCGTGGACCGCGCAGTTGCCGGTCGCGGCCGCCCTGGAGTTGGGGGCGAAGGCGCCTGGGCGGCATTCGCGGCAGCAGGTGGTCGGTGAGCTGCTCGGCCGGCTGTCGTTGGCGGAGGGCGGGTTGCGTTGGGAGCCGAGGGAAGGTGACCGGAACCGGGGGGTGGGGCCGGTCGTCTGGGACCGGTCGTGGACGCCGGAGGTTGTGTCGCTCTGGGGGCCGGGTAGCCAGGGATGCCTGACACTGAACCGTTCCGACGGGACGGCGGTTGACCTGTGGGTCCGGCATCCGGCGGACCTGCGCCGGGCACTCGGCTCAGCGTAGCCAGGAACCTGGCTGCCGTCGCCCGGAGATTCGCAGTGGCAGAGCTCCTTGGTGAAAGGTTCCGGTTGGTGGGCGGGAAGTCCGCCGATGTGGCCGGCGTGTGCTTCGAAGATCATGAGGGTGTGCAGTTCGGGGCCTTCGCCGACTGGGTGGCGAACGGAGACGGTGTCGGCCGTTGCGGGGCGGTGGTCCGACCTGGTGGTCTACGAGCGAATGACGCCGTTCAGGTTGCCGGCCGCGACCGAGCTGGGAATGCTGGCGGTTCAACGGTGGCGCTGGGAGAATTCTGCAGAGATTGCGAAATGAGAAGGGGCGGAAACTGGATGAGTGAGTTGGATGTACGGTGTTCTACCCACTTCGCAACGAGCATGTGGCCGCGCTCCTGGACGCGATTGCCCGGCACGGTGAGGATGTGCGGGCCGCTGCGGGCAGTGAGTGGGGAACAGTGTTCTGACCCTGTTTCGCACGCACGACCGGCCCGCGCTGGGGAAAAACCTTGAACGAGCAGGCCGCGTCGGCCGAGACCGTCGCGCCGGTGGCGGTCAGCACCCCGCTGCTGTTCCCGGCCTCGCCATACCGGCTTTCATCCCTGCGAATACCGAGAAGTCGCGGGTAGGTCACCTCGAGAGGCTCGAGGTGACCTACCCGCGACCTGGTCAGCTCAGGGTCAGTGCGGTGTCGTCGAGGCAGAACGAGGTTTGCAGGGACGAGTCTTCGGTGCCGGTGAAGCTCAGCGTCACGGTCTGCCCGGCGAAGGCCGAGACGTCGACGGTGCGCAGCTGGTAGCCGGTCGCCTGGTTCAGGTTCGAATAGGACGCGAGCGTCGTCGAACCGGCCTTGACGGTCAGCTTGTCGTAGGCGGTCGAGGTGGTCGTTTCGGCGGTGTCGATGTGCAGGTAGTAGGTGAGGGTCGCGTGGCAACCGGCGGGGATGCTCACCGACTGCGAAAGCGTGTCAGTGTGCGTGCTGCCGTAGCCGTCGAGGTAGGCGAGGTAGGTGCCGGCGTGCGTGGCTTCGCCGTCGGCGGAGGTGGTGATGATGCCGGTGGACGCGGTCCAGGGGCTGGTGCCGGTTTCGAAGCCGGGGTTGCCCAGCTTCTGGCCGGAACAGCCACCGCCGCCGGTGGGGTTGATCGTCCAGCTGAAGGTGGTGCTGCCGGTGGCGCCGCTCGAGTCCTTCGCGGTCGCGGTCACCGAGTAGGTGGCTGCGGTGGTCGGGGTGCCGGAGATGAGGCCCGACGAGCTGATGGAGAGCCCGGCGGGGAGGCCGGTGGCGGTCCAGGTGTAGCCGCCGCTGCCGCCGGAGGCGGACAGCTGCAGGCTGGCCGCGGTGCCGACGGTGCCGGTCTGGCTGCCGGGGTTGTTCGCGGCGACCGGGCCGGGGCCGGAGCCACCGGCGGTGAACGCCGCGGTGCCGTTGGGAGTGCCCAGCCCGGTCGGGCCGTCCCAGCCCGCGCCGGCTTTGCACTGCACCGCGACCGAGCAGCTGCCGTTGCTGCCGGAGGTCACGTCATAGAGGTTGCCGGTGTGGGAGTAGGGGTACGCGCCGGGCGTGTCGGACGAGCCGGGGGTCCCGGCCAGGGCGTAGACCGAGGCGATGATCGGTGAGGACGCGCTGGTGCCGCCGTAGACGGCCCAGCCGCTGCCGCCGTAGGTCTGGTAGACCGCGACTCCGGTCTGCGGGTCGGCTACCGCGGAGACGTCGGCGACCGCTCGCTTGCTGCACCCGGTGGTGACGTTCTGGAACGACGGCTTCGTCACCGAGCCCGAGCAGCCGCTGCCGGCGCCGCTCCATGCTGTTTCGGTCCAGCCGCGGGTCCCGCCGCCCTGGGTCAGCGAGGTACCGCCGACCGCGGTGACGTACTGCGACGACGCGGGGTAGCTGATGCCGTAGCCGTTGTCGCCGGTGCTCGCGGTGATCGCGACGCCCGGATGGTGGAAGTAGCTGGAGTCGGATGAGGGTTCGCTGCCGTCCTCACTGCCGCCGTAGCTGTTGGAGACGTACTTGGCTCCCAGCGAGACGGCCGTGTTCACGGCGGTGCCGAGGTCTTGCATGCTCGGCTGGCTCGCTTCGACGAGCAGGATGTGGCAGTTCGGGCAGATGGCGGAGACCATGTCGACGTCGAGCGAGATCTCGCCGGCCCAGCCGCTGTCCGCGGTCGGCAGGGGGCTCGTCGCGCCGTTCTCGTTGACCTTCTTGAAGCAGCCGTTGGCGGTGGTGCAGGCCGGCAGGCTGTAGGTGGATCGGTAGCCGGCCAGATCGGACTCGGCGTTCGGGTCGTCGTAGGCGTCCACAATGGCCACTGTCGCCGACGCGCTGCCGCTCGCGGTCAGGTTGTAGGCGCTGCGCAGACCGGACGGGCCGAAGCCGCTCGGCAGCGCGTTCGGTGCGAGCAGCGCGCGCATGGTGTCGGTTTGACGTTCCGCGAAACACGTTGCCATGCCGGGCTTCGCGGGCTGGGCGCAGACCCGCGCGGTCGGATGGACGGCGGCGGGCGCGGCGATCGCCGGTGTCGCTACGGCGGGTGTGATCAGTGCCATCGCCGCAAGGCCGGCGATGGCGAGGATTCTTCGGGGTGAACGGAACACGATCCCTCCCAGAGAGATGCATGCGAACGGGAGCCCACTGTCTACCTGGCGCGATTCCGCGCGGATAGCGACCTTCGGACGGTGCCGTGATTCTCGCCGGGGGGAAGCGGCCGAATGGAGCACGAATCAATCGGCCATTCCCTGACGATCAGCGGCAAACAGGACGAATATGAAAAATTCCCGATCATACTTTCGTCGGGTCCCGCGTCCGTGACGTCCCGATGTTTTCCGTTTTGCATGGAAAAGAGTCGATAGTCCACTTTGAGGGCGTCGGGGGAATGCGAAAACGATCGGGCCGGAAGATCAAGACGGCGTCCGGTCACGAACCGGGAACGGTTTTCATTCGCGTCAGGACACACCTTGAAGTGACAATAACATTCATCTAGCGTCCGAGGCGTCCACCCGATCGGCGTACTCGTACCGAGGGCTGTCCTCACCGTCTACACGACCCATCGTAGTACCGCCAACGGTGCGGCCGGGGTGAACGTCCTGTTCGGATCGATCTTCGGGATCAGCTCCGGCAACGCCGTCGTCGCCGCGGTCATCGGCGCCGGCCTGTGCTTCCTGACGCTGCTGATCGCCCGGCCACTGCTGTTCGCCACGCTGGACCCGGCGGTCGCCGCGGCCCGCGGGCCGCCGGTGCGGTTGCTGGGGCGGGGGTTCCTCGCTCAGGTCGGCGCCTGTGCGGCCGAAGCGAATCAGGCGGTCGGTGCGCTGCTGCTCGGCCTGCTGGCCGCCCCGGCCGGCACCGCGGTCCGGGTGAGACTCGTCCCTGCCGGGCGTTGAGTCTGTCCGCCGCGCTGGCCGTGGGCGACATTTGCCTGGCGCTGACTAATCCGGGCGCCCGCGCGAGTGCACCGAGAACGGCTCGTCGCTGCCGGGTCTCGTAGTGCTTCCGGCGCGGGCCGGAGCCGCCTGCACAGCGTGCTGCGTCTCGCCGGCCGGCCGGCCGCGCTGAGCACCGCGCCCCGGAGCTGTCGTTCGACTCGGTGCACCAGGTCGACCTGCCGTCCTGGCACACCGACCGGGTCGTGCTGGTCGGCGACGCGGCCGTGGGAGACGTCGATGCGCCCGTTCGTTCGCGAGGGCCAGCGGGCCGGCCGGGCGAAGAGGCAGATCTTCGTGCCAGCCAACGGTTTCCGCGCTCTGCGACGCAAACGCATGATGCAGCGCTCCGGCCGGAAGTTCGCGCTCAGGGACGCGCAAGCCGCACTCACGGTGGTCTAGGAAGGAAACCGCATGGACCGCAATCTGGCTGTCGTCCGGGAATGGGAGCACCTCTGCAACACCTGCCGGAACCTGCTGTTCGACACTCAGTACGCTGCGGAATGCCGGGTCGTCTACGGCGGGGTGCTGGAAATTCAACGGCCGCGAGGCGCTGCGTGCGTATCAAGCGCAAGTGGACGAACACGCTCCTCATCGCGCGCTGTCAGTGAAACACGTTCACGCGACCGGTGACATCGTTGTCGTCGAGACCCTGGTGCACCTCCGGGACGGCGGCACGCTGAACGCCGCAGTAAGGGCTCGTGAGTGTTTAGGACGGTTAGAACCGTCCTAAACACTCACGAGCTTGTCACCACCAGGGAACCGCGGGCAGACCCGCCGCGTCGGAATGCCGGACTTACCCGATCCGGGTGCGGCGGGCCCGGGCGGCTGACATACTGGTGCGCGCGCCCGGGGAGGGTGCACACGAGGAGGTGGACTGGGGTGAGTTCACACCGGGTCTCGGACTGGGACGATGCCCGCTCATTGCACAAGCAGTTCGCGAAGTCGGAGCCCAAGCCCGTGCGGCACGTGCCGGGCGCGGCTTCGGTGGACGATCCGACCGGCGCGGGCAACGCCGCGCTGGTCGCCGACGACAGCGGCACGATCGAGCTGGACCCGGCCGAGATCGCTGCGGCCGACGCCGAGCTGGCGCAGCGGCAGGACGAGCTGGCCGGGTACCTGCGGCAGGCCGGTCAGCTGGCCAGCCCGCTGAAGGACGGCAGCAGCCCGGTCGCCGAGCACCTGCGCAAGGCGTTCGAGGTGCGGGGCTCGGCGGACGGCGGCGTGCAGGCGACCCTGCAGCAGTACCTCGACGAGCTGTCGGCGCTGCGGGACGCGATCCACGCGGCGAGCGCCGGCCTGGTGCAGCAGGAGGACAGCGCGCACGAGGCGCTGGGCACCCTGCACAGCCGCCTGGACGACGGGGGAACGGCATGAGCAGGGAACCGGCCTACGAGCGGCTGCCGTACGAGAAGCACCGCAAGCACAAGTACTACAGCCAGGACCACCCGCTCACCGCGGCGCAGCAGCGCCGGGTCCGCCGGGCCCGCCAGATCCAGACGGTGAACCGGCAGGACAAGTCGTTCGGCAAGATCAACTGGGCGGCCTACGAGCACACCCAGCTCTATGACATGATCATGACCGCGGACCCGGCCGGGATGGGCTCGGCCGCGCACAGCTGGGCGCAGCTGGCGTACAACGTCGATTCGGCCACCTCGGCGGTGCACCAGACGGTGCAGAAGCTGCTGCTGTCCTGGCGTGGCGGCGCGGCCGGGGGCGCCGCGCAGTCGGCGTCGAAGCTGACTTCGTGGGGCAGCGGCGCGAGCGAGACCATGCGCGAGGTCGGGGACAAGCTCGACCACTACACGACCGCGGTCACCACCGCGCGCAACAAGATGCCCGAGCCGGTGTTCTACTCCGCGGAGAACCAGTTCCGCGACGGGTACGACGTGAGCGCGGCCAGCGGCCCCAGCGGCGCGGTCATGATCGACCAGCTGCTCGACGACCACCTGCCGGCCCGGCAGAACGCCAACCGCGCCAAGACCGAGGCAGTGCGGGTGATGGAGACCTACGAGTCGGCCAGCAAGGGTGTGCACGACCAGCTGCCGCATTTCTCCGACGCGCCGCTGAGCACCCGGTCGGGAGTCGACGGCCCGGTCCAGAACCCCGGCCCCACGCGGATCGATCCGGGCGGCGACAGCACCACCGCGGCGTCGGCCTTGGATCCCGGCGCGCTGGGCGGGATGGCCGGTGCCGGTGCGTCGCCGGGCGGGATGGTCGGCTCGTTCGGCGCGGGCTCCGGGTACGGCGGCTCGGCGGGCAGCGGACTCGGCAGCGGCCTTGGCAGTGGACTTGCCGGAGGCGCGAGCACCGGTGACGCCGTGCCCGGCGGAGCACTCGGCGGCACGGGACTCGCCGGTGCGGCGCAGAGCGCGGCCGCCGGTGGCCGCGGCGGCATGGGCGGCGGCTTCATGTCGCCGATGGGCGGGGGCCAGCGCGGCCAGGGCGACGCCGAGCACGAGAACCGCTACGCCAAGGACGGCGCCTTCGACTTCCTGGAGGACCTGCCCGACGCCTATCCGCCTGTGCTGGGTGAGTGACGGCGCGTGGCCAGACAACTGAACGGTGGGGACGGCGTCGTGCTCTCCCACCTGGAATTCGACCTGCTGTGGGAAGACCTCGACCTCGGCCCCAGCCCGTACCCGCTCGAGGTGCGTTCCCACGGCGCCACCATGGACGAGCGTGACGCGCTGGGCACGCAGGTCGCGGAAAGCCTGACCGAGGCGGGCCTGCTCGACGACGGCGACGAGCCGCACCCGAGGCTGGCCGAGCTGTTCGGCGTGCTGGCCGAGCCGGTGGTTTCGGTGGACCTGCTGGTGTTCCGCGATCCGCCGATGCGGGCGCTGGTCGCGGCCGACCGGCGGCTCGGGGCCCTGGCCATCGTCGACGCCGGCGAGCTGGCCCTGCGGCCGTGCCTGCCGGACGAGCTGCCGGAGCTGGCCGCGGGCATCGTCGGCGAGGCGGACCCGGGGCCGGGCCGCTCGGTCCGGCTGCCGCGCGAGACGTTCTCCGAGGCGATGACCGCGTTCGCCGAGCGCGGGCACGACGCGTTCGAGCGGGTGCTGGCCGGGGCGCAGCTCACCGGCCGTGACCTGCGGGCGCTGTCCACCCTCGTCACGACTCCGCGGATCGCGTACGGCCAGCTGGCCGCGAACGGTCCGGGCGGCCGTTCCCCGGCCGTGGCCTGGTACGACACCGAAGCCGGCCGGTACGGCGCGGTGGTTCAGGAGAGCGCGGGCACCCGCTGGGTCACCGTCACGCCCGCGGACGGCGCCTGGCTGCGCGACCGGATCGCCCAGGCACTGGAAAGCGTCGTTTCCGGTCGGGGCAATCGGGAACCGAGGACCCGGCCAGGCGCGTCCGACCTGAGGTAGCAGTGGAGCGCCTTGAAGGGGGCAGGCCCATGAGCAGGTTGTCGGCGGAGGAGATAGCCCAGCACGCGTACCGCGCGGGGTTCCGCGGGAACGCGTTGACCACCGCGGTGGCGGTGGCGCTCGCGGAGTCGGGCGGCAACGACCACGCGCACAACGCGACCCCGCCGGACAACTCCTACGGGCTGTGGCAGGTCAACATGCTCGGCTCGCTGGGCCCGGCCCGGCGGCAGGAATTCCACCTGCACTCCAACGACCAGCTGTTCAACCCGGACCAGAACGCCAAGGCCGCGTGGGACATCTCCGGCCACGGCAAGAGCTTCCAGCCGTGGTCGACCTACACCAACGGCGCGTACAAGAGCCACCTCGCCGCCGCGCGCAAGGCCGCCGAGGACGTCACCCGCCACCACGGCAAGACCACGCACAAGCCCGCGCCGCACAAGAAGCCCGAGCCGCCGAAGAAGCCGGTGCACAGCAAGGGAAACGGCGGGTTCCGCGCCGAGCTGGAGCAGTTCGTCGCGTACGAAAAGAAGACCCAGCACATCGCCGACGAGCTGGTGGCGACCGGGAAGAAGACCGTGCACCGGGTCACCGGCATCGCCAAGGACAGCTTCGGGCAGGTCGGCGAAGAGACAGGGTTCGCCGACGCGCTGGGGGACTTCAGCCGTTCGCTGGAGAAGCAGGTCGGGGTCACCGGTGCGCACGCGCGCACGCTGGGCGCCTCGGTGTTCCGGGCGCGCGAGAACTACGCCGGCATGGACACCGACGCCGCGGGCGCGCTGACCACCAAGGACATCCAGGGCAGCCTGGGCTGACGAGGGGGATTCGAAGTGGACACCGCAGGAGTCGCGACGCTGTTCGCGGACGAGATGAAAGCCCACCACGGCAAGCTCCAGGGCAAGGCCGCGGACTCGCAGGCCGCGCAGCAGGCGCTGCAGCAGGCGGCGAACACGATCACCGAGCAGCACGACGTGCAGCGCAAGGCCGCGCACTCGCTGCTGGAAGGCTGGCAGAGCAAGGCCGCGCCGACCTTCGAGAAGGATTCGGCGAAGTTCGGCACCGACCTGACCGTCACGGCGAAGGCCAGCCGGAGTGGCGCGCAGGTCGTCGGCGAGGTCACCGACGCGCTGGCGGGCCGGCACCAGGCGACCGGCCGGCTGATCGACGAGTTCGTCGCGAAGGCCCGGAAGCTGATCGACGCCGGGTACCTGCTGGCCCGCAACGGCAGCCCGGCCGCGCTGCTGCTCGCCGTCGGCGACGTGGCCGATCTCGCCGGCAAGTACCTCAAGGAGTCGTCCACGCACCTCAAGGACGCGCGGACGGAAATGACCGAGGCGGCCCGCAAACTGCGCGCGCTGCAGACGGAGCTGGCCCACGACGGGGTCGGGGACGCGGGGGTGGCGCACCCCAAGCCGGTCGTCAAGCCCGGCCAGCACCAGCAGCACGTCAAGCACGTGCAGCACCAGAAGCACGTCCAGCACCACACCACCCAGCACCACCCCGGCACGAAACCCAGCAGCAGCAAGAAGGTCCAGGAGATCCTGGACCACGCGCGGTCCAACCTCGGGTACCACGAGGGCCCGAACAACCGGAACAAGTGGGGCCCGACCGGGCAGCCGTGGTGCTCCTACTTCGCCACGTCGATGTGGCGTTCGGCCGGGGTGAACATCCCGAAGTACGGGTTCACCGGCGACGTCTACAAGTGGGGCGAGCGCAACCACCTGGCCTACGACCGCGGCGCGATCGCCCACCAGGCCAAGCCGGGGGACACCATCCTGTTCGGCACCGGGCCGTCGTGGGCGGGCAGCGAGCACATCGGGATCATCGAAAAGGTCGAGGGCAACAAGATCACCACGATCGAGGGCAACGCGAACGACCAGGTCGAGCGCAACACCTACATCCTGCCGCGCGATCTGCACCGGTTCTACGGCGGGGTGCACCCGAAATGAGCATCACCGGGACCGCCCGCGGCGGCGGGGTGACGGCCGAGGTCGCGCCCGGGGGAGCGTTGCGCGGGCTCGAACTCACGGCGGAGGCGTTGCGGGGCGGCGGTTCCGCGTTGTCCGGCAAGATCCTGCGCGCGGTCCGCGAGGCCGCCGCGCAGGCGAACGAACGCGCCCGGAACGCGGTGACCGCCGAACTCGGCCCGCTGGACGACGCCGAGCTGACCCGGCTCGGCCTCGGCCGTGAGGCGGACCTGGCGGAACGGGCCGAGGAGACCACTCCGGAGACGTGGAGGGCGTGATGGCGGACGACGACCGCGGGGTCGACGAGCTGATCGAACTCGCCGACGAGATCCCGGAGCGGCTGGGCCTTTCGGACGGCCTGGCCGAGATCCGGGCCACGGCCGAGCGCGAAGGCCTGTCCGTGACGGTCGATGTGCACGGCATGCTGGTGGCGCTGGACATCGGCGAGGCCGCGCTGGAACTCGGCCCGGCCGTGCTGGCCGCGGAGATCTCCCGGCTCAGCACGGAAGCCGGAAACCGGGCTCTGCACGAGGGTTTGCGCGCGGTGAAGGCCGGCTGCACTCCCGCGGTGACCGCCGCGGTGGGGGAAGTGCTGGCCCTGGAGGAAGAACCGGCCGCGCAAACTTCGGACACACCACCGCCGCCGGACCCTGCGCCGCCTCGCCGACGCCGTGCGCCGGTGGAGGACGAGGAAGAGGGCTTTGTCCTCACACCGGTGAAGGACTGAACGCCCCGGGCGACCGGTTGCCGCGGGTAGCGGATGACGCTTCCCCTGCGCTGAGTGCAGTGAAAGCGTCATCCGCTACATCGAGCCGGCCCGCACGACTCAGTTGACGGCGAGGGTGTGGTTCGCCCAGCCGTTGCCGATGGGTGTGGGCTGGCCGAAGGTGCCGGTTCCGGTGCCGAGCCACTGCCAGAGGGTGTTGTCGGAGGATTTGACGGCGACGAGGTCGGCTTTGCCGTCGCCGTTGACGTCCATGGAAACCATTTGGCCGAAGGCGTTCCAGCCGGTGCCGACCTGGACTGCGGTGGCGTAGCCGCTGGGGCTCCGCTTCCAGAAGTAGAGTTCGCCGGCGGCGTTGGTGGCCCAGATCTCGGCGTCTCCGTCGCCGTCCGCGTCGGCGGCGGTGTGGCGTAACAAGGACGCCCAGCCGGAGCTGACGAGGCTTCGTTCGGCGAAGGAGCCGTTGCCCTTGCCGGGGTAGAGGTACATGTTGCCGCCGTCGCGGGCAAGGATGTCGGCCTTGCCGTCACCGTTGACGTCGGCGAACGAGACCCATTCCATCCCGGCCCAGCCGGGCCCCACGGCTACCCCGGCGCTGAACGAGGCGTTGCCGCGGTTGTTCCAGTAATAGAGGGTGCCGGCCTTGATCGCGAAGAGATCAGCCCAGCCGTCGGCGTTGGAGTCGCTGACGGAGATGGCGCTGTAGCCGCCCCAGCCCGCCCCGAGCCGCACGGCCGTCCCGAAACCACCACCGGCCGTGCCGGGGTAGAACGAGCCGACGCCGGCACTGTCGACGCCGAACGCGTCGTCGTACTTGTCGCCGTTGATGCTCTTCGCCGCCCCGACGGACGGGGGCTGCACCCCGATCGCCGTGCTGGCCGCCTTCAGGTACTGCAGGTAGGCACCCGAGTTGTACGTCGACCACGGCGTCCAGTCGCTGCCGTGGTCGGAGATGCGGTAGGCGGCATTGGCGTTGCACTGCGCGTCGTAGGCACAGGCGTCGGTGACTTCGCTGTGGTAGAAGTCGTTGATCTGCCAGAGGCCGCGGTCGATCGAACCGGAGTTGACGCCGCGGGCGAGCGGATTGCAGCCGGACTCGGCCATCGCGACCGCGACGGCCTTGACGAAGTTGTCGCCGGTGAACCCGGCGGCCCGGCCGACGGTGACGCAGAGGTCGATGTCACCGGCCGCGTGCGCGGGCGTCGCGAACGTGACCCCGGCGGTCAGGACGGCGCCGGTCATGGCGACCCGCAGGAAAACGCTGAATCTTCGTTTCATCGAGGCTCTCCTTGCTCAGCTGTCCGCGAGGGTGTGGCCGGCCCAGCCGGTGCCGATCGGCGTGGATTGGCCGAAGGTGCCGGTTCCGGTGCCCAGCCATTGCCAGAGGGTGTTGTCGGAGGTCTTGATTGCGACGAGGTCGGCCTTGCCGTCACCATTGATGTCCAGGGAAACCAGTTGCCGGTAGGCGTTCCAGCCGGTGCCGACCTGGACGGCGGTGGCGTAACCGCTCGGGCTCCGCTTCCAGAAGTAGAGTTCGCCGGCGGCGTTGGTGGCCCAGATGTCCGCGTCTCCGTCGCCGTCCGCGTCGGCCGCGGTCTGCCGCAGCAGCGACGCCCAGCCCGCGCTCACGAGACTGCGCGCGGCGAACGTTCCCCCGCCGAGGCCGGGGTAGAGGTACATGTTGCCGCCGTCGCGGGCGAGGATGTCGGCCTTGCCGTCACCGTTGACATCGGCGTACAAGACCCACTCGAAGCCAGACCAGCCGGGTCCCACCTCGACGGCCGAGGTGAACGTCCCGTCACCGTGGTTGTTCCAGTAGTAGAGCGTGCCGGCCTTGATGGCGAACAGGTCGGCCCAGCCGTCGGCGTTGGAATCGGCGACGCCGATCCGGGTGAAGCCGCTCCAGCCCGCGCCCATCCGGATGCCGGTGCCGAAACCGCCGCCGGAGGTGCCCGGGTACATCGTGGCGACGCCGTCCGCGTCCACGCCGACCGCGTCGTCGTAAGCGTCCCCGTTGATGCTCTTCGCCGCGCTGTGCTGGCCGCCGCCGCAGTTCTTCGAGGTCACATCACCGGCGGGGTAAGGGAATCGGACGCCGGCGAACACGGCGGGCTGGATGTTGTCCGGGTACGGGCTCCCGTACCGCACCTCGTAGTGCAGGTGCGGCTGAATGGCGTTGCCCGGCTTGCTCGTGTTCCCGACGTGCCCGATCAGCTGCCCCTGCGTGACGGTGTCTCCGGCGCTGACGGTCATGTCCCGCAGGTGCGCGTAGTAGCTGAAATAGCCACTGCTGCCGTGGCTGATCTTCACCAGGTTCCCGTAGCCGTTGGCGCTGCCCTGGTTCGCGGCGGTGGCGACGGTGCCGGCGGCGGACGCGAGGACCGGGCTGCCGAGGTCGTCGCCGCGGTTGAAGTCGATCTCCCAGGGCGTCACGTGCGCGCTGCTGTCCGGGTTGTTGCCGTGCCAGGTCTGCCCGCACGGGAACGGCAGCTGGAACGCCGGCTCGGCGGCCTCGGCGGGTACCGCGAGACCGAGGGCCGCGGCGGCCGAGGCCAGGCCCGCGATGGCGTATTTCTTCCAAGCTCTCATCAGGATGCTTTCCTCCCGTGGCCGGATCCAGGGCTCGGAGCCTGTCGCGGGGCGCTATGGATTCGCTAAGCCCGGCCGCACGGTGAGGTGGGGCATTTCCCCCAAATGGGCGCAGGCGGCCCGGTCGAAGTGTGACACTCTATGCCTAAGTGTCAACTTAGGGGGCGACATGATCTTCTACCGGTTGCTGGGCGAGCCGGTGGCCGAACGCGCGGGCCGGGAGCTGTCGATCGGACCGCCCCAGGCCCGCCGGGTCTTCGCATTGCTGTTGCTCGAGGCCCCGCGTCCGGTCTCGCGCGACCGGATCGTCGACGAGCTGTGGGGCGACAATCCGCCCGTGTCGGCCCGGGTTCAGGTCCAGGGGCTGATCTCGGGGCTGCGCCGGGCACTGCGCGCCCTTTCCGGGGAGCAGCCGATCGTGACCAGGGGAGCGTCGTACTTCCTGGACGCGCGGCCGGAGCAGACGGACACCGGGCGGTTCACCGAACTCAGCGCGCAAGGCCGGGGGCTGCTGGCCGCGCATCGGTTCCCGGAGGCGGCCGAACGGCTCCGGGAGGCGCTCGCGTTGTGGCGCGGACCGGTGCTGGCGGGTGTCCCGGCGGCGCCGGAAGTCGCTGCCTACTGGGGTGATCTGCGGCTGGCGGCGGTCGAGGACCGGATCGAAGCCGACCTCGGGTGCGGCGAGCACGATCGGCTGGTGCCGGAGCTGCGTGACCTGCTCGGCGCCGCCCCGTATCGCGAACGCACCTGCGGGCAGCTGATGACGGCGCTCGCCCGGGCCGGCCGGATCGCCGAGGCGCTGGAGGTCTACCGGAGCTGGCGCGACCGCCTGGTCGACGAACTCGGCATCGACCCGTCGTCCGCGATCCGCGCGCTCCACGAGGAAATCCTGCGTGACGGGGCCGGGATGGCGGCCCGGGATTACCCGGTCCGCCAAGGGAACCCGGTCCCGAGCCAGCTGCCGCCCGGCATCGGAGATTTCGTCGGCCGCGACGAGCTGGTCGCCGAGCTGCTGGCCGAACTCGCGCCGGACCCCGCGCGGGAGGCTCCGCCCGTCCTCCTGCTGACCGGCGCCGGGGGCATCGGCAAGACCTCGCTGGCCGTCCGGCTCGCGCACCAGGTCGCGGACGGGTATCCGGACGGCGCGCTCTTCGCGTTCCTGCGCGGGACCACGAGTGAACCGCGCTCGGCCGACGCCGTGCTGGGCGGTTTCCTGCGCGCGTTCGGGGTGGCGTCGGACGCGATCCCGGCCGACCTCGACGAGAGCGCGGGCCTGTTCCGCAGCCTGGTGCACGGGCGCCGGGTGCTGATCGTCCTCGACGACGCGGCCGGCGAGGCCCAGCTGCGGCCGTTGCTGCCCGCGGGCGCGGGGTGCGCGGTGATCGTGACGAGCCGGTTCGCCCTCCCCGGCCTGGAACAGGGCCGCCGAGTGCCAGTCGACGTGCTGTCCGACGCCGACGCCGCGGCCCTGCTCGCCCCGCACGGCGACGTCACTTCCGCTGCGGCGCAACAGGTTCTGGACTACTGCGGCGGCCTTCCGCTGGCGTTGCGGATCGTCGGCAGCCGGATCGGCGACCGCTCCGGCTGGCAGCTCGCCGACGTCGCCGCCGAGCTTTCCGTCGAACGCAGGCGGCTTGACTGGCTGCGGACCGGGGACCTCGCGGTCCGCAGCAGCGTCGCCCTCGGCTACCGCCAGCTCGCGCCGGAGAGCCGGCGGCTGTTCCGGCGGCTCGGGCTGCTGCCCGCCGCGGACTTTCCCGCCTGGGCGGCCGCGGCCGTCACCGGCGGCGAACCCGGCCCGGCCGAGGCGGCGCTGGAAGACCTGCGCGTCCGGCACATGGTCCAGCCCGCCGGGCGCGCCGGGCGGATGCCCCGTTACCGGGTGCACGATCTGCTGCGGTCGTTCGCGATCGAAGAGGTCGCGGCGGAGCCGGAAAACGAACGCGCCGCCGCGACGGAAAGCGCTCTCAGCGGCTGGCTCTGGCTGGCCGAGGAAGCCGCGAACCGCATGCCCCGCAGTGTTTTGCGGCCCCCGCCCGGCAATGCGAGCCGTCGAAGACCCTTCGACGAGGCGGACGCGCTGACGGCCGAGCCGATGTCGTGGTTCCACACCGAGCTTCCCGCACTCGAAGCCGCTGTCTCACGCGCGGCGGACGCGGGGCTGGGGGAGCTGGCCTGGGAACTCGCTGTCGTCACTTCGTCTTATTTCGACCACAGCGGCCTGTATTCCGAATGGTGGCGGTGCCACCAGCGCGCCCTCGGCGCGGCCAGGGCGGACGGCTGTGAACGCGGCGAAGCGGCGCTGCTGCGCGGAATCGGCCAGATCCACCTCTACTGGGACGACTACCCCGAGGCGGCGCGGACGCTCGGGGAGTCGTACCGGATCAGCGAGCGGATCGGCGACCCCGGCGGGATGGCCCGGGCGCTGACCGGCCTGTGTGTGGTGTCCCGCTCGACCGGGCGGCCGGAGGAATCGCGCACGCTGGCCGCGCGGGCGCTCGAGGTCTTCACCGGCATCGGGGACGTCCTCGGCATGGCCCACCTGCAGACCTCCCACGCCGTCGCGAGTATCCACTTGGGACGGTTCGACGAGGCGGAAATGTCGCTGGACAAGGCCTGGCGGCTGTGCGTCGAACTCGACGACCCGCACCGGATGGCGCTGGTGCTGCGCCGTCAGGGCCAGCTCCAGCTGCGGCGCCGCGATCCCGAGCGCGCGATGTCCTGCCTGCGGCGCGCGCTGGAACTGCTGGAATCGATGTCGGACGAGCTCTGCGCCGCCCAGGTCCGCCTCGACCTCGGCCGCACCTACACGACCCTGGGCGAGCGCCAGGCCGCGGCCCGGGCACTGATCGACGCGTCTTCGCACTTCACCAGCGCGGGGAACCGGAGCAGCGCGGCGGCGTGCGCGCAATTGCTCGACGCACTGGCCTGACCTGGGCGCTTAAGGATTCGGGCGGCCGACGCTTAGCGGCTGCCCAGCGGCACCTGCCAGATTCGCCGGGTCATTGCTTCCGTGCGAAGGGGACCAACAAATGCGCGTGAAAGAAAACCTCAAGCGGCTGGGCGTAGTCGGCGCTCTGGCCGCCGCAGCCTCCACCACCGTGCTGACCGGCTCCGCTTCGGCGGACGTGTCGAAGGTCTGCAGCGGCAGCTACTTCTGCAACTGGACGACCGGCGTGACCACGTACGTCCAGTACGTGGATGCCATGAAAGGCACCCAGCTCGACGGCAAGTACGGCTACTTCCAGGTGTTCGGCCCGAACGGCTACCTGCTGACCGGCACCCGGACCACGGTGAACACCCAGCGCTTCCCGATCCGCAAGTCCTTCCCGCTCCGCGGGCTGATCTGCATCCGCTACTTCGAGGTCATCGCCGGTCAGTCCAAGGAATGGGGCACCCCGGCCTGCACCACGATCCCGATCTGATCCGACGAGCCGGTTTGGGGCCGCCCTGTCCGGGGCGGCCCCAGCTCGCGCGCGGCTCAGCGACCAGCCGTGACTGTGACTGCCGGATCGTGCTCGGGCGCGCGGCGGAACGGCGCGGCGAGCGTGGGCAGGATGTGCCGGCGGTTGCGGATCAGCGCGGCGAGCGCGATGGCCGCGTAGATCGCGCACAGGACGTAGCGCGCGGTCTGGCCGGGCAGCGCGAACTGCGCGGCGAACAGTCCGAGCAGCGTCCAGGCCGCCCAGCGCGGGAACCGCAGGGCCAGCAGCGCCGTGACGCCGAGGAGGGTTTGCGTCGCGGTCAGCAGGAACTCCTCGACCTGGCGGGCGTCCAGGTGCAGGGCGCCGCCCCCGCCGCCGAGCAGGTAGGCGATCGGGAGGCTGCCGACCAGCAGGGTCCACTGGTTGACCTTGCTGGAGATCAGGGTGCCGATCGCGGCGCCGCCGTTTCCCCGGACCGCGAACAGGATCGCGACGATGAACTCGGGTGCCTCCGAGGCCAGCGGGGCGAGCCACTGCACGAGCAGGAACCGGTCGATGCCGAGCTGGGTGCCGGCGGCGATCAGGTTGTGCGCGAACGGTTCGGCGCAGGCGAGGATGACCGCGGCGACGAAGGCGAACAACGCCACCACCAGGATCCGGCGGGGGCGGCGGGGCAGCGCGCCGATCGTCGCGGCCGGGCCGGCCAGGTCCGGCTCCCCGGCTTCGGCGCGGGAAGCCTTCCACAGGTAGAACACGAAGAACCCGAGCAGCGCGAAGCCGAGCAGGAGTGAGATCTGCCCGGTGACCGGAATGACGAACGCGACGACCGACGCGATGGCGAGGAACCCCAGCTCGACCCGGTAGGGCGAGTCCAGGGTCAGTTCGGGCACGGGCTTCCCGGTGCGTTTCTTCGCGATGGCGAGGCCGATGAGCACGACCAGGGACCAGCCGAGGCCGAGCAGGAGCCGGTTGGAGCCGGTCATGTTCGCCGCGGCGTACGCGACGTAGTCCGGGTTCGAACCGGCGGTGTAGGCGAAGTACAGGTCGACCGCGTACTCGGGGAGCACGGCGATGACCGCGAGGATCGCGATCGCCAGCCCGCCGGAGATGTCGACCTGCGCGGCCTCGGCGGCCCAGGCCAGCACGAAGGACGCGGCGACCACCGCCATCCCGAACAGCACCAGCCCGATCAGCGGGGCGGGCTCGGCGCCGCTGAAGCGCAGGACGAGGGCCGGCACGACGAGCGCGACGCACAGCCCGATCGGGCGCAGCAACTTGGTGGCCATCATGGGTGGGGGTTCCTCCCTGGACGCGTGCAGGCCTTGCCGCGACGTCCAGGGGTCTCGGCCCGCAGGTCAACCGGCCGAAAGTCTCGCCCACCCGCCGAGGGCGGGTGCCGCTGCCGGAGAACGGGTTCTCAGTGTGTCGACAGTGGACTTGAGGGCTACTCCCCTTCGGAACACCACCACTCTGACCTGCGGATCCGAGTTACCGCAACCGTTGATCAAGGTGGTCGTGGCCCGAATGTCCGGATTCGGGCAACCGGGTGGACGGTTTCGGAGCGCCGAACGGGGATCGGCCGCGAGTTATCGAAGATTCACAACTAGAAGTGACGACAACCGGCCTGTGGTGGACCTCGGCGCCCTAGTGGTGGCGACGGAACCTTGTCTTCCACACGATTACCGGGTGATCCAGCGGTCACCCGGCTCACACTCCGGCGGCTTGCCAAACCCGGTACTAGTGAACCATCATGCACTAGAGACCTCGGTGGCGCGGTGAAGGAGTCGGTGTGGACTTTCGGGAGACGTCGGAGCACAGGGACCTCCGGGACACGGTGCGGGCGATCACCGCGAAGTTCGGCCCGGAGTACTTCGTCCCGCGGGCCGAGGCCGGGGAGGCGACGCCCGAGCTGTGGGCGGAGCTGGGCCGGAACGGCTTCCTGGGGATCAACCTGCCCGAGGAGTACGGCGGGGGCGGCGCCGGGCTGGCCGAGCTGGCGATGGTCTGCGAGGAGACCGCGGCGGCGGGCTGCCCGCTGCTCCTGCTGCTGGTCTCGGCGGCGATCTCCGGCGAGATGATCTCCGACTTCGGCACGGAGGAGCAGAAGCGGTACTGGCTGCCGCGGATGGCCTCGGGCGCGGCGAAGGTGGTCTTCGGTATCACCGAGCCGGACGCGGGGTCGAACACCCACCGGCTGTCCACCGTCGCCGAGCGGGACGGCGGCGATTTCGTGATCAACGGGACCAAGCACTACATCTCCGGGGTCGACGAGGCCGAGGCGGTCCTGCTCGTGGCCCGCTCGGGGCGGGACGAGGCCACCGGGCGGGGCCGGCTGTCGCTGTTCCTCGTGCCCACGGACACGCCCGGCCTGGTGAAAACGCCCCTGCCGGTGTCGGTGAAGCTGCCGGAAAAGCAGTTCGTCCTGCACTTCGACGATCTGCGCGCCCCCGCCGAGTGGCTCGTGGGCGAGGAAGGAAACGGCTTCCAGCAGGTGTTCCACGGGCTGAACCCGGAACGGATCACCGGCGCGGCCCTGTGCGTCGGCATCGCCCGGCACGTGCTGGCCAAGGCCGCGGACTACGCGTCGACGAGAACGGTCTGGGACACGCCGATCGGCGCGCACCAGGGCGTCGCGCACCCGCTCGCGAAGGCCTGGATCGAGACCGATCTGGCCGCGCTGATGACGGCGAAGGCGGCGTGGCTGCACGATAACGACCTGCCGGCCGGCGAAGCGGCCAACGTGGCCAAGTACGCGGCGGCGGAGGCGGCGGGCGCCGCGGCCGAGGCGGCCATCCAGGCCCACGGCGGCAACGGCCTCGCCACGGAGTACGGCCTGCTGCCGTACTGGGGCATCTCGCGCCTGCTCCGGATCGCCCCGGTGAGCCGGGAGATGGTGCTCAACTTCGTCGCCCAGCACAGCCTCGGGCTGCCCCGCTCGTACTGACCCCCAGACCTGATCGCCCAGAACCTGATCACACAGAACGGACCCTCGCGTCATGACGACCGTCCTGCGTTCCGCGGTGAACACCGCGGACGAGACCTTCCAGGCCAACGTCCGGCACCAGGAGCAGGTGCTGGCCGAGCTGGACGAGCAGATCCAGGCCGCCATCGCCGGCGGCGGGCCGCGGTACCAGCAACGGCACCGGGACCGGGGGCGGCTGCTGGTCCGGGAGCGGATCGAGCTGCTGCTGGACCGGGACGCCTCGTTCCTGGAGCTGTCGTCGCTCGCGGCGTGGGGCACGCAGTTCCTCGTCGGCGCCTCGGTGGTGACCGGCATCGGGGTGGTCTCCGGCGTCGAGTGCATGTTCATCGCGCACGACCCGACCGTGCGCGGTGGCGCGATGAACCCGTACTCGCTGAAGAAGACGTTGCGGGCACTGGAGATCGCGCGGATCAACCGGCTGCCGGTGATCAACCTGGTCGAGTCCGGCGGTGCGGACCTGCCCACCCAGTCCGAGCTGTTCGTGCACGCCGGGAAGATCTTCCACGACCTCACCGAACTGTCTTCGCTGGCGATCCCGACGATCGCCCTCGTGTTCGGGAACTCGACCGCCGGCGGCGCGTACGTGCCCGGCATGTGCGACTACGCGGTGATGGTCGACCGGCAGGCGAAGGTCTTCCTCGGCGGCCCGCCGCTGGTGAAGATGGCGACCGGCGAGGACGCGGACGACGAGGAGCTCGGCGGCGCGGCCATGCACGCCAAGGTTTCCGGGCTGTGCGACTACTTCGCCACGGACGAGCGGGACTGCATCCGCATCGGGCGGCAGATCGTCTCGGAGCTCAACTGGCGCAAGCTCGGCCCCGGCCCGACGCTGCCCGCCGACGAGCCGCTGTACGACCCCGCCGAGCTGCTCGGCCTCGCGCCGTCGGACATCAAGGTCCCGTTCGACCCGCGCGAGGTGATCGCCCGGGTCGTCGACGGCTCCCGGTTCGGTGAGTACAAACCCTTGTGGGGCACCAGCCTGGTCACCGGCTGGGCGTCCGTGCACGGCTACCCGGTGGGGATCCTGGCCAACGCGCGCGGCGTGCTGTTCAGCGAGGAGGCCAAGAAGGCCAGCGAGTTCATCCAGCTCGCGAACCAGACCGACACCCCGCTGCTGTTCCTGCAGAACACCACCGGCTACATGGTCGGCAAGGAGTACGAGCAGGGCGGGATCATCAAGGACGGCGCCAAGATGATCAACTCGGTGGCCAACAGCAAGGTCCCGCACATCACCCTGAACCTGGCCGCGTCGTTCGGCGCGGGCAACTACGGCATGTCCGGCCGGGCCTACGACCCGCGGCTGATGTTCGCCTGGGCCGGATCCCGGCTCGCGGTGATGGGCGCCGCGCAGCTGGCCGGGGTCATGTCGATCGTGGCGAAGCAGTCGGCGGCCTCGTCCGGGCGGGAGTTCGACGCCGAGGCCGACGAGCGCAACCGCGCGGCGATCGAGGCGCAGATCGACCAGGAGTCGCATTCCTTCTTCGTCACCGCGCGGCTCTACGACGACGGCCTGATCGACCCCCGTGACACCCGCACCGTGCTCGGCATCGCGCTGTCCGCCGCGCACTCCAACACCATCGCCGGCCAGCGTGGCTACGGCGTCTTCCGGATGTGAGGACCACCCTGATGACCAGCCGGACCACCCCGGGCCCGATCCGGAAGCTGCTCGTGGCCAACCGCGGCGAGATCGCCGAACGGGTCATCCGCTCCGCGCGCGCTCTGGACATCGCCACGGTCGCCGTGCACTCCGACCCGGACGCCGACGCGCTGTTCGTCGAGGCCGCGGACGAGGCCGTGCTGCTGCCCGGCGCGGCGGCCGCCGACACGTACCTGCGCGCCGACCTCATCGTCGAGGCGGCACTGGCGACGGGCGCGGACGCGATCCACCCGGGTTACGGGTTCCTGTCCGAGAACGCGGAGTTCGCGCGCCGGTGCGCGCAGGCCGGGCTGATCTTCGTCGGGCCGCCGGTCGAGGCGATCGAGGCGATGGGCTCGAAGATCGCCGCGAAGGAGCTGATGGCGAAGGCCGGCGTCCCGGTGCTGCCGGGCGCCACGATCGACGACGCGGAGGATGTCGACGCCGCGGCCGTCACCGCGATGGCAGACGACATCGGCTATCCCCTGCTGGTCAAGGCTGCCTTTGGTGGCGGCGGGCGGGGAATGCGGATCGTCCGGGCGGCCGGCGACGTCGTCGAGGCCGTGACGGGCGCGCGGCGTGAGGCGGCGTCGGCGTTCGGAAACGGGACGGTGTTCCTCGAGCGGTACGTGGAAAACCCGCGGCACGTCGAGGTGCAGATCTTCGGCGACACCCAGGGCACCGTGGTGCACCTGTTCGAGCGCGAGTGCTCGATCCAGCGGCGGTACCAGAAGATCATCGAGGAGGCGCCGTCACCGGCGGTGGACGAGGCTTTGCGCGCGCAGCTCGGTGACGCGGCCGTCGCGGCGGGCGCGGCGATCGGCTACACCGGCGCGGGAACCGTCGAATTCGTCATGGCGCCCAGCGGCGAGTTCTTCTTCCTGGAGGTCAACACCCGGCTGCAGGTCGAGCACCCGGTCACCGAGGAGATCACCGGGCTCGACCTGGTCGCCCTCCAGCTCCGGGTCGCCGAGGGCGAGCCGCTGCCGATCGAGGCGCGCGAGCCGACGATCACCGGGCACGCCGTGGAAGCCCGGCTGTACGCCGAGGATCCCGCCGCCGACTACCGGCCGGGCAGCGGGCCCCTGCACCGCTTCCGCGTCCCGGACCTGCCCGGGGTGCGCGTCGACACCGGCGTGCGGGACGGTTCGGTCGTCGGCACGAACTACGACCCGATGCTCGCCAAGGTCATCGCGCACGGCCGGACTCGCGCCGAAGCCGTGCGAAAACTGGCCAGAGCCCTTTCGGAAGCCCGGATCCACGGTCCGGTCACCAATCGCGACCTGCTGGTCGCGATCCTGCGTGAGCCCGAGTTCGCCGCCGGCGCCATTGACACCGGTTATCTCACGCGTCACGATCCCGCCGCGCTGGTCGGTCTGCCCGGCAAGGACGCGGTGGCCGTGCACGCACTGGCCGCCGCGGTGGCGGGACAGGCGGAACGCCGTGCGCAGGCGCGGGTGCAACGCCCGGTGCCCACCGGATGGCGCAATGTCGCGAGTGCTCCGCAGCACGCCGAGTACCGCATCGGCGAAACCGACGTCGACCTCACCTACCGCTTCACCCGGCACGGTCTGGGGGCACAGGTCGACGGCGTGCCGCTGGACGGCCTCGCGGTGCTCGACGCGCGTCCGGACCGGGTCGACCTCCGGGTGGGCGGGATCCGGCGCACGGTCGAGGTCCACCAGGTCGGCGACACCGTTTACTGCGACAGCGTGCTCGCCGCCACCACGCTGGTCGAGCGGCCGCGGCTGCCCGAGCCCGGGACGGACGCGGCACCCGGATCGCTGCTGGCGCCCATGCCCGGCACCGTGATCCGGGTCGCGGCGGAGCAGGGGCAGCTGGTCGAAGCGGGCGCGGTGATCGCGGTGTTCGAGGCCATGAAGATGGAGCACGCCGTCCGCGCCCCGGTGGCGGGCCTGGTCGCCGAGCTGTCGGTTCGGGTCGGGCAGAACGTCGAAGCGGGCGAGACCGTCGCCGTCATCACCGAGGAGGAGGCCTGATGGCCCCGGTCAGCTACGAGGTGGCCAACGGCGTCGCCTGGCTCACCATCAATCGCCCCGAGGCGCACAACGCGCTGAGCGAAGCCGTCCGAAAAGGACTGTTCGACGGGGTGCACCGGTTCAACGCCGACGACACGGCGAAGGTGCTCGTGCTGACCGGCGCGGGGGAGAAGGCGTTCTGCGCGGGCGGTGACCTCAAGGAGATGAACGAGGCCGCGCTGACCGTGCCGCCCCCGGACTTCCTGCCGCAGCTGGGCCGCAACATCGACGTGCCGAAGCCGACCATCGCCGCGGTCAACGGGATCGCTTACGGGGGCGGGTTCCTGCTCGCCCAGCAGTGCGACCTGGTCGTGGCCGCCGAGCACGCCCGGTTCGCCGTCTCGGAGGTGAAGGTCGGCCGCGGTTCGCCGTGGGCCGCCCCGCTTTCGTGGCTCGTGCCGCCGCGCGTCGCGCTGGAGATCCTGCTGACCGGCGACCCGATCAGCGCCGCGCGGGCGCAGCAATACGGGTTGGTCAACGACGTCGTCCCGGCGGCCGCGCTGCACGAGCGCGCGCAGCAGCTCGCCGAACGGATCGCCGCCAACGCCCCGCTTTCGGTGCTCGCCGCCAAACGCACTGCCTACCTTTCCGCCGAGCACGACCGGGCGGAGGCGTACGACCGGGCCGAGGAGATCTGGGCGCCGGTCTACCGCTCGCAGGACGCGCAGGAGGGGCCGCTGGCCTTCCGGGAAAAGCGCGCGCCGGTCTGGCAGAGCCGCTGACATGGGCGTCACGATGGACCAGGTGCTCGACGACCTCGAGGCCGAAACCCGGGTGCTGTACGAGCTGGTGGCCGACCTCGGCGACCCGGGGATCGCCGCCGCCACCCCGGCGGCGGGCTGGAGCATCCGCGACCAGCTCACCCACCTCGCGTACTTCGACGAAACGGCCACGCTGGCCGCGGTCAACCCCCCAGCGTTCCGGCGCGCTGCCGAGGCCCTGATGGCCGGCGGCGAGGATTTCCCCGACCGGATCGCCGCCGAGCACGCCGAACTGCCCGCGGCCGACGTCCGGGACTGGCTCGTCCGCGCGCGCCGGGAGTTCGTCGCTGTCTTCCGCGGGATCGATCCGAAGGCGCGCCTTCCTTGGTACGGGCCGGACATGAGCGCGCTGTCCTCGGCCACCGCCCGCCTGATGGAGACCTGGGCGCACGGCCAGGACGTCGCCGACGCCCTCGGCCGGCCCCGCGAACCGACCGACCGGCTGCGCCACATCGCCCACCTCGGCGTGCGGACCACCGCGTTCTCCTTCTCCCTGAACGGAAAACCGGTGCCGGACGGGCCGATCCGGGTCGACCTCACGGCGCCGTCCGGGGCCCGCTGGACCTGGGGTCCGGAAGGCGCCGCGGACCGGGTGAGCGGGACCGCGCTCGACTTCTGCCTGGTGGTGACTCAGCGCCGTCACCTCGACGACACCGCTCTGAGAGCCGACGGGCCGGTCGCCCGCGAGTGGCTGTCGATCGCCCAGGCCTTCGCCGGCGCCCCGGGGACCGGACGCGGGCCAAGCCACCGAGGAGGACGATCGTGACCACGACCATCGGCGGCCGGGCCGTGCGGATCGGCAACTGCTCGGGCTTCTACGGCGACCGGCTCGAGGCCGCCCGGGAGATGGTCGAGGGTGGCCCGATCGACGTGCTCACCGGCGACTACCTGGCCGAGCTGACCATGCTGATCCTGTGGAAAGCCAGGCAAAAGGACCCGTCCGCGGGTTATGCGAAGACCTTCCTCACCCAGGTCGAGCACGTGCTGGGCACCTGCCTCGACCGCGGCATCCGGATCGTCTCCAACGCCGGCGGGCTCAACCCCGCCGGGCTCGCCACGGAACTCGGCGCCCTGGCCGGGCGGCTCGGCCTGCACCCGCGGATCGCCTATGTGGACGGTGACGATCTCGTCGGCCGGCTCGAGGATCTGCAAGAAGCCGGCCACGCGCTGGCCCACCTCGACACCGGCCGCAAGCTCGCCGACGCCGGCGTGCACCCGGTGTCCGCCAACGCTTACCTCGGCGCGTGGGGCATCACCGAGGCCCTGCGGGCGGACGCCGACCTCGTGGTCACCGGGCGCGTCACCGACGCCTCGGTGGTGGTCGGCCCGGCGGCGTGGTGGCACGGCTGGCAGTGGGACTCCGACGACATCCACGACAAGATCGCCGGCGCGATGGCGGCCGGGCACGTGATCGAGTGCGGTCCCCAGGCCACCGGCGGGAACTACGCGTTTTTCGAGGAGGTCACCGACCGCCGGTACCCGGGTTTCCCGATCGCCGAGGTCGAGGCCGACGGGTCGAGCGTGATCACCAAGCACCAGAACACCGGCGGCCTGGTCTCGATCGGCACCGTGACCGCGCAGCTGCTCTACGAGATCGCTGAGCCGGCCTACCTCGGGCCCGACGCCGTCGCCCGGTTCGACACCCTGGAGCTGGCTTCCGACGGCGAAAACCGCGTTCGCATCAGGGGTGCCCGCGGCAGCGCCCCGACCGACCAGCTGAAGGTCGCGCTCAACTACGAGGGCGGCTACCGCAACACGATGACCCTGGTGCTCACCGGCACGCGGATCGAGGAGAAGGCGGCCTGGGCCGAACAGCAGCTGGCCGAGCTGCTCGGCGGGCGGGACCGGTTCGCCGAGTTCGACGTGCGGCTGCTGCGGTTCGACCACCCGGACGCGGCCACGAACGCCGAGGCGACCGCGCACCTGCGCGTCACGGTCAAGGACCCGGACCGGCGCAAGGTCGGGCGGGCCTTCTCCAACACCACCATGGAACTCGCGCTCGGCGGTTACCCCGGCTTCCACACCACCACGCCGCCGTCGGCGGAAAGTGCTTACGGCGTCTACTGGCCGACGCTGGTCCCGGCCGCCGAGGTCGAGCACCGCGTCACGCTGCCGGACGGCACCGTGCGGACCATCCCGCACGATCCGGTCACGGCCGCGGTGCCGGAGTACGTGCCGCCGCCGGGAACGCCCGTGCCCGCCGTCGGGCCGACGCGACGGTTGCCGCTCGGCACGATCGCCGGCGCGCGGTCCGGCGACAAGGGCGGCAACGCGAACATCGGCGTGTGGACCCGCACCGACGAGGAGTACGCCTGGCTGCGCGGTTATCTCACCGCAGCGCGCGTCCGTGAGCTGATCCCGGAGACGGCCGGGCTGGAGATCCGGCGCTACGAGCTGCCGAACCTGCGCGCGGTGAACCTGGTGGTCGTGGGCATCCTGGGCGCGGGGGTCGCCTCCGCGACGCGCCCCGACCCCCAGGCCAAGGGACTGGGCGAATACCTGCGCAGCCGGCTCGCGGACCTCCCGGAAAGCCTGCTGCGGAGCTGAATGCCGTCATGGAGCAGGCACGCGCGCCGCGACGAGACCCCGCCCGCAAGGCGCGGATCCTGGCCGCGTCGGCGGAGCTGATCTCGCGGCACGGCTACCACGCAGTGGGCCTGACGGAGATCGGCACCGCGGCCGGGATCGTGAGCACCGGCGTCTACCGGCACTTCCCGAGCAAGTCGGCGATCCTGGCGGCGCTCCTGCACCAGGTGATGGACCTGCTGGGCACGGCCGCGGGCGAGATCGTGGCGACCGCGCCCGACGACCGGGCCGCGGTCACCGAGCTGGTCCGCCACCACGTCCGGGTCGCGATCGAAGACCGCCGAATCCTGCAGGTCTACCACTTCGAGGCGCGCTGCCTGCCCGCCGAGGACCAGCAACGGCTGCGCCGGGCCCAGCGCGACTACGTCGAGGAGTGGGTCGCGGTGGTGACACCGCTGCGGCCCGGCCTCACCGACGCCCAGGCCAGGGCCCTGGTCCACGCGGCGATCGGCGGGGTGCAATCCGTGCTGTTCCACCATTCCGGGCTCGCCCAGGACCGGCTGACCGCGCTGCTCTGCGGTGCGGCCCACGCCTGTCTCGGGGTGGCGGCCGCCGCCGAACCGGGCTGCCGGGTGGGGCTCCATCCCTCGTGAGTGCATCACGGTTCACTGATTGTCGCCTGCAAATAGGTATTAAGTGAGTAAAGATGTGAATGGCCAGTGACTTTGGTCTTGCCACGGGGCCCGTCAAGTTGGATGCTGTCGGGCATCAGGCATACAGCAAGGAGGCTGATGTGGACCTGAACGGGAAGATCGACGTCACGACGCTGCGCGGCCGCCGCGCGGTCAACCGCTGGGAACGCACTTCCGTCGGCGACGTGTTCGAACGGCTGACGTGGAGCTACCCGGATCAGGTCGCCATCACCGGGCGGCCGGGCGCCTACGGTGAGCCGCAGTTCGCCGCGGTCACCTACCGGCAGGCCGACCGGATCGCCAACCGGCTCGCGCACGCGCTGGCCGCCCGCGGCCTCGAGCCCGGCGCCCGGGTGGTGCTGTTCTGCGAGAACTCCGTCGAGGCGTACCTGGCCAAGATCGGCATCGCGAAGGCCGGGATGGTCGCCATGCCCGTCAACCCCGCGCTGGCCGCGGACGTGCTGGAGCATCTGATCGGGCAAGCGGAGCCGGGCGCGGCGATCGTCGACGCGGAGCTGTGGCCGCGCGCGGAAGCGGCGTTCACCAAGACCGGGCTGCCGATCGCGGCGACCATCACCGTCGGCGGCGGGCCGGTCGCCGGGAGCCCGAGCTTCGGCGAACTGCTCGCCCCGCAGCCGGACACCGAGCCGGACGTCGAGATCCACGGCGACGACATCTGGCAGCTGCTCTACACCTCGGGCACCACGGCGCTGCCGAAGGGCGTCATGACCTCGCACTCCGCCAGCCACCTGGCGGCGCTGAACTTCAGCGTCTCGCTCACCCGTGGGCTGCGGGTGGAAACCGAGCTGAAAGTGATGACCTACCTGCCGATGATCTACCACGTCGGCGACCAGATCTTCACGCTGTCCGCGTTCCTGGCCGGGGGCTCGCTGGTCCTGGGCCGCCGCCCGGTGCCCGGCGACGTCGCCACCGCGATCGAGCAGGAGCGCCCGACCGCGCTGTGGGCCGGCTCGCCGCAGTTCGTCGCGGCGATGACCGCCGCGGCGGAGAAGGACGGCCGGGACCTGTCGAGCCTGACCGTGCTCGTCTACGGCTGGGGCGCGCTCACCCCGGCGGTTTACGAGACCCTGCAACGGAAAGCGCCCGGACTGGTGGCGCTGGGCATCTTCGGGCAGACCGAGGCGATCGCGTGTCACCGGTTCTGGCCGGCGAAGTGGCCGGAGGTCTACGAGCGCACCGCGCCCGCGTTGAACTACGTCGGGGTGCCCAGTCCGCTCCTGGCTTCGGACGTCGTCGACGAAGCCGGGGAATCCCTGCTGGGCAAACCCCAGACGCCGGGGGAGGCGGTCTACCGCAGCCCGATCGTCACCGCCGGCTACTACCTCAACGAGGAGGCGACGCGGGAGGCGTTCCGCGGCGGCTGGTTCCACTCCGGCGACAGTGCCGTGGTGGACGCCGACGGCCTGCGGGTGATGGTCGACCGTTTCAAGGACATCGTGAAATCGGGCGGGGAGAACGTGTCCAGCCTGCGGGTGGAGGCGGTGCTGCACGGCCATCCCGCGGTCGAGAAGGCCGCCGTGATCGGCCTCCCACACCAGCACTGGGGTGAGGCCGTGACGGCCGTTGTGGTGCTCCGGCCCGGCGCCGAGGCGGACGAAGCGTCGATCATCGCGCACTGCCGCGCGTCGCTCGGCGGCTACGAGACGCCGAAAGCGGTGGTGTTCGTGGACGCCCTGCCGGAGACGGTCGGCGGCAAGACCCTCAAGTACAAGCTCCGGCAGCACCACGCGGAGCTGTTCCGCGCCCAGCCCTGAGGAGGATCCCGATTTGCCTGGCTACGACAAGGTCTTCACGGCGAGCGTGGCGGACCGCGAGGCCTTCTGGCTCGAGGCGGCCCAGTCCCTGGACTGGCACCGCGCCCCGGCCCGGGCGCTCGACGACACGGATCCGCCGTTCTACCGGTGGTTCCCCGACGGCGAGCTGAACGTCGCGTACAACGCCCTGGACCGGCACGTCGCCGCGGGCCGGGGTGAGCAGGCGGCGTTGATCTACGACTCACCCGTGACCGGGACCCGGCGCACTTACACGTACGCGCAGCTGACCGACGAGGTCGCCCGCTTCGCCGGGGTACTCAGCGGCCTCGGCGTGGGTGTGGGGGACCGGGTCGTGGTGTACCTCCCGATGGTTCCTGAGGCCGCGATCGCCATGCTGGCGTGCGCCCGGCTCGGCGCGGTGCACTCCGTGGTCTTCGGTGGGTTCGCCGCCCACGAGCTGGCCGTGCGCATCGACGACGCGACGCCGAAGGTCGTCGTCTCGGCTTCCTGCGGCATCGAAGGCAAACGGGTCATCGAGTACAAGCCGTTGCTCGACCGTGCGCTCGAACTCTCCGCCCACCGGCCCGACCGGTGCGTGATCCTGCAACGGCCGCAAGCGGAAGCCGTTCTTGGGCCCGGCGACGTCGACTGGGCCGAAGCCGTGTCGTCCGCGGTGCCCGCCGATCCCGTGCCGGTGAAGAGCACCGACCCGCTCTATGTTTTGTACACGTCCGGGACCACCGGCAAGCCCAAGGGCGTGGTCCGCGACTGCGGCGGGTACGCGACCGCGCTGGCGTGGTCGATGCCCCACGTTTACGACGTCGGACCCGGGCAGGTCATGTTCACCGCCTCCGACGTCGGCTGGGTCGTGGGGCACTCGTACATCGTGTACGCGCCGCTGCTGGCCGGGGCGACCACGGTCCTGTACGAGGGCAAGCCGGTCGGCAGCCCGGACGCCGGGCAGTTCTGGCGGGTCTGCGCCGAGCACGGCGTGCGGGCGTTGTTCACCGCGCCGACCGCGTTCCGGGCGTTGAAGAAGGAGGACCCGGACGGCGAGTACACCCGGGACTACGACCTGTCCGGGCTGCGGTACCTGTTCCTGGCCGGTGAGCGGCTCGATCCGGAGACCTACCACTGGGCGTCCGAGCTGCTCGGCATTCCGGTCGTCGACCATTGGTGGCAGACGGAGACCGGCTGGCCGATCGTGGCCAACCCGGCCGGGATCGAACTGCTGCCGATCAAGCGCGGCTCCCCGACGAAACCCTTGCCGGGCTGGGACATCCAGGTCCTGGACGCTTCGGGCCGCCCGGTGCCGGCCGGGGTGGACGGCGCGATCGTGGCCAAGCTTCCGTTGCCACCGGGCGCTTTCCTGACCCTGTGGAACGACGACAAGCGCTTCGTCGAGTCCTACCTGTCGGCGTTCGACGGCTACTACCTCACCGGCGACGGGGGCCGGATCGACGAGGACGGCTACGTGTTTGTCATGGGGCGCACCGACGACGTGATCAACGTCGCCGGCCACCGCCTGTCCACCGGCGGGATGGAGGAGGTGCTGGCCGCGCACCCGGATGTCGCGGAATGCGCGGTGATCGGCGTCGCGGACGAGCTGAAAGGGCAGGTCCCGCGCGGGTTCGTGGTGCTGAAGGCCGGGGTCGACAGTGCCGCGGAGGGTTATGCCGAGCGGTTGCGCGCGGAGCTGGTGCAGCTGGTGCGGGAGCAGGTCGGCGCGGTGGCGTCGCTGAAGGAGGTCGCCGTCGTGCCGGCCCTGCCGAAGACCCGCTCGGGCAAGATCCTGCGCAAGACCATGCGGGGGATCGCCGACGGCCGGGACGAGCCGGTGCCCTCGACCATCGAGGATACGAGCGTGCTCGACACCCTGCGCCCGGTGCTGCGCGGGAACCGGTGACGGCGTCGCTGGTCGACCTGACCGTCCGGGACTCGATCGCCCTCGTGCGGCTCGACCGGGCGGACCGGCTCAACGCGCTGTCCGACGAGCTGCTGCGCGACTTCGAGAACGCGCTCGATCGAGTTGACGCTTCGGACTGCCGCGGGATCGTCGTCACCGGGACGGGTCGCGCGTTCTGCGCCGGCGCGGACCTGGGCCAGCTGCTCGACCGGCTGGATTCGGGGCAGGAGCAGATCCTGGCGTTCGTGCGGCGGGCCGGGGTCTTGTTCAGCCGGCTCGAAGTCTCGCCGCTGCCGGTGATCGCCGCGGTGAACGGGACCGCCGTCGCGGGCGGCTTCGAACTGGTGCTCGCCGCCGACCTCGTGGTCGCGGCGGAGGGCGCCCTGCTCGGCGACGGGCACGTCCGCTACGGCGTACTCCCGGGCGGCGGTGGGGCAGTGCGGATCGAGCGCAAGCTCCCGGCCAACGTCGCCCGCCGCCTGCTGCTGACCGGTGAGCTCGAGCCGGCGGAACGGTTCCGCGAGTGGGGTTTGATCGAGGAGGTGGTGCCCGCCGAGCGGTTGCTTGATTCGGCGCTGGCCCTTGCGCGACGGATCGCTTCGGGGAGTGCGCGCGGGCTGTCGGAGCTCAAACGGGTGGCGAACGCTGCTCGGGACCTGCCGACTGCCGAGGCACTGGCTTTGGAATTCGACGCCTTCGCTGGTTATGTCGGCTCGCCGGACCTTCGAGCGGGCTTGAGCGCCTTCCGGGACCGCTCGCGCTTTTCCGGGCGCTGAAGGGGAATCAGGCGCCCTGTTCGTCTGTCCACTCTGCACCGGAGTTAACGCCTCGGCAGGCGCGCGCTGAAGGGGTCAGGCGCCCTGTTCGTTCGTCCACTTCGCACCGGAGTCGACGGCAGGCACGGGCGACGCCGAGGCGCGCGTGGGCCGTGCCGGTCAGCAGGTTGGCCAGCTGCGGCATCCGCAAGTCCGGGCGCTGAACGGGAGTCAGGCGCCCTGTTCGTCTGTCCACTCTGCATCCGAGTCGACCACCGACATGGACGGCGCCGAGTCGACGCCGAGGCACGCGTGGGCTGCGCCGGTCAGCAGATTCGCCAGCTGCGGCACCGGCAAGCCCGAGTTGAAGAACAGAATCGACTGGATGCTGCCGATCGCCGCGTGGACCAGGACGCGGATCTCGCCGTCGGCCAGATCCGGGCGTAGCGGCGCCACCGCGGCGACCCACTCCTCGATGTAGTGGCGCTGGGCGCGGCGCAGGCGGCGGAGGTCGTTCTCCGGGAGGTTGCGGGCTTCGCGGTGGTAGACCTGCAGGATCCGGCGGTCGTGAATGGCCACTCGCACGTGGTTGCGGACCAGTTCGCTGACCGCGTTCCGGTCGTCGCCGGCCTGGTCGACGATCGACGAGGCCGCGGCCGAGAGCTGGTCCATGACCTGCTCGAGCAGCTCGGCGAGAATCGCGGACTTGCCGCCGAAGTGCCGGTATATCCCGGATCCCACGATACCCGAGGCCTGGCCGATGTCGGCCATGCCCACCGCGTGGTAGCCGTTCTTGGAGATCAGCTCCGCCGCGGCAGCCAGGATGCGGTCCTTGCGCGCGGGATCGCGACGAGGCCGCTGCGCCTCCTTCACCGGTACCTCCTTCGACGGGTTGCGGGCCCGATGATACCCCGCGGCCGGGCGCCCCGGACCGCCGCGTGCCGGGAACTCGCCGCGCTGAGACCGTTCTGACGGCCGAAAAATACCCCGATCAAGTGAGGCTGTGACCCGCATTGCCGTGGTATTGTCCGCTGGCGAGTGAACGACAGTTCACTAGTGGCGAAAGTGCCCGTCGCCCCCGAACTCCGCTGAGCAGGCGGGGTTTGCTGAAGCTGTCCTTGTTTCGGGATGACAATGAGGTCACAATGACTGTAGTAAAGAACAATCGTTCACTCAGGCGACCCCGCTCGCGGCGTGCGGTCACGCTGCTGGCCGGCCTGCTCCTCGTCGCGGGCAGTGCGGTGGCTCCGGCCGCCGCGGCGGGAACTCCGGCCACTGCCTGTAAAAACGTGGCGGTGCCGGTGACCGCGGCCGGCCAGGCGGCCACCATCACCGGCACGCTGTGCACGCCGCCCGGGGCGAGCACCGTGCAAATCCTCGTTCACGGCTGGTCCTACGCGCGGTATTACTGGGACCTGCCCTACGAGCCGGACACCTACTCGTACGTGCGCGCGGCGAACAAGCGCGGCTACGCGACACTGAGCATCGACCGGCTCGGCGACGGCCAGTCCACCCACCCGCTCAGCGCGTTCGACAACTTCTACGCCGACGTCAGCACCGTCCACCAGGTCATCACGGCGCTGCGCGACGGCCGGCTCGGCACGTCCTTCGGCAAGGTGATCGAGGTCGGCCACAGCCTGGGCGGCATCGTCACGATGACCGAGGCGGGCCTGTACAAGGACGTGGACGCGATCATGCCGACCGGCATCGCGCACTCGCTCAACTACGTCAACGTGCTGTCCAAGATCATCGCCGACGACTACCCCTCGGCCCTCGACCCGAAGTTCACCGCCGCCGGCCTCGATCCCGCCTACCTGACCAGTTATCCCGGCACCCGCGGCGGATTCTACCTCGGCAACGCGACCTCGACCGACCCGGGCGCGATCGCGAAGGACGAGCAGCTGAAGGAGACCGGCAACCTCGTCGAGCTGGCCACACTGGCCGCCTACAACGTGCTCAACGTGGACCGGAGCCTCAACATCCCGGTGCTCGCCGTGGTCGGGCAGCACGACCCGTTCATCTGCGGGCTGCTCGGCCCGAGCTGCTCCGACTCCCAGACGCTGGCGAACTTCGAGCGGCCCTTCTACGGTCCGAATGCGACGGTGGTCGCGGACGTCGTGCCCAACACCGCCCACGATCTGCAGCTGGAGAAGAGCGCGCCGGAGAGCAACGCGACGATGCTCGACTTCGCCGACAAGTACGTCGGAGCCGGTGACGCCATGAAGGACACCGCGCCCGGAGCGGCGGCACCCGTGCCCACGCCGCCGAACCCCGCGCCCAGCCTGGCCGCGAAGGCCGTCAACGCGCTGGTCGTGCAGGCGGCCGTGCCCGCCATCGCCCTGGTGCAGAAGGCGAGCAACGTGGTGCCCGGCCTCGGGGACAACCAGGATCCGATCCCGGGCATGTCCGCGGCCCTGGCCACGGTCGGGAACCTGACGGACTCCCTCGTGGGGACCTTCCCGGAGGGCCTGATCGCCGGGAGCTGAGCAGCACCGAACTGCACTGAGCCGCGCGCCGCGATGACCGGCGCGCGGCTCGGCGGCAGCTCGGGCCTCGTGAGTGTTCATGACGGTTCTAACCGTCATGAACACTCACGAGTCTGGTCAGTGGGTCGCGCAGCAGGAGTTGCGGCTCTCCTCGACGTAATGCGGGTCGTGCCACCAGAAACGGTCGTTGGCCGCGGGCGCGACCACCGGGGCGAGCGTGCGGTTCGGCGCGATGCCGGGCGTGGCCGGGGTTTCGAACGGCCGGAGCAGTTCGCTGACTGTGTGCTGACGCCCGGACGCGAAGACGGATCGGACGTTCGCGGCCTGGGTGATGTCGTTCAGCGGGTTGCCGCCGAGGACGGTCAGGTCCGCGTACATGCCCGGGGCGATCTGCCCGAGCGGCTCGCCCAGGAACCGGCCCGCGGCGCTGGTCGCGGTGACCAGCGCTTCGTGCGGGGTCAGCCCGTAGGCCACCATCGCGCGCAGGTTCATGTGCGTGCTGACCGCGGTGTGGTCGATCGGCGAGTCCGTGCCGGTGACGATCAGCCCGCCGCGCCGGACCATGGCGGCGATCTGCTGGACCTGGTGCGCGAGGTTGCGCCGGCTCGCGGTCTGGTCGGTGGTCTTCGCGGTGGCGACCGCGGCCTGCAGCGACGCGTATTCCCACGACGGGTACAGCGTACGGACGCGGTGGTCCTCGACCAGGCTGGTGTCGTCGGCGAACATCGTCGCGGAGACGAACAGCGTCGGCGTACGGGCGGCGCCGGAGGCGTTGAACAGGTCGATCACGTCCCGGTACCCGGTGCCCAGCGCGGTCACCGTGCGCGAATAGCCGAGCCGGCTGGTGGCGCCGATGTGCTCCATCCCGTCGCTGCCGAAGCCGAACGACGGGTAGCAGTAGTGCGAAGTCGCCGGGATGTGGTGCTGATGCGCCCACGCCACGACCTGCTGCTGCCACACCGGGGGCAGCCGGACGTAACACTTCATCAGGTCGTAGTCGAGTGCTTCGGCGCGCTGCAGTTCGAGGGCGAGCTGGTGGTCGTCGTAGGTCGGGCGCATGAAGTTGTAGAAGATGCGGGAACCGTCGATCGCTTCACCGGTGGCGAAGTAGCGCGGCGCGATCCGGGCGCCGGACTGGACGGATTCGCGGTCTTCGACCATGTGGTACGCCGGGCTGCCGGGCGACCGGGTGGTGGTGAAGCCGAGCGAAAGCCACAGCCGGCCCTGCCGGTCGCCGTAGGAGTAGCCCTGCATCTCGCGGTGGTTGTGCATGTCGATCAGGCCGGGGATGACCACCCCGTCGCGGGCGTCCACGACCTCGGCGTCCCAGCTGTCGTGATCCGGTCCGACGGCGGCGATCCGGTGCCCGTCGACCACGACGTCCACAGTGGACCGCAGGGTGTGGGAGACGCCGTCCCAGAGCTTGCCCGCGCGCACGACCGTCCGCCCGCGGTTGCGGAAGTTGGTCCAGGTCAGTCCGGTTCGGACGGTGCGCGGCGCGCCGCCCTCGACGCCGACCAGCCGCAGGACGCCGTTGCTCAGGTAGAGCAGTTGGCGCGAGTTCCCGTGCCAGCTGGGGGCGTCGGTGACCTCGGTGGTGATCTGACGGGGTGAGCCGGCGGGGGTGCCGTCCGGATGGACGTCGACCACCCACAAGACGCTGCCGACGACAAACGCCATTCGCTTGCCGTCGGGGGAGAACAGCGGCCCGTCGTCGCCGCGGGTCTGGAGGGAACGGCCCGGCAGCGCCGGAACGTAGGTGCCCGCCCCAGTCGCGCGGTCGACCAGCAGGATTTCGCTCAGCCCCTCGCGGAACCGGGCCGAGTACGGTTTGATCGCGGCCAGCGCAATCGTCTTGCCGTCGGCGGACCAGCTCGGCCGGCCCGGCTCGAAGGTCGCGGTGAACACCTTCCGCACGGCCCCGGTGGCGACCTCGGCGGTGTACAGCGCGCCGGTCTGGTCCAGGAACGCCAGCTGGGTCCCGTCGGCGGACCACGAGCCGGACACCGCGGCCGCGCCGGGCAGGTTGGTCAGCTGCCGGTCGGTGCCCGCGGCGAGGTCGCGCAGCCAGATGTCGAGCTTGCCGGCGCGGTCGGTGGAGTAGGACAGGTACTTCCCGTCCGGGGACCACGCGGGATCGCTTTTCCACCACTGGTCGCGGGTGAGCGGGCGCGGGGCCGAGCCGATCTTCATCAGGTAGATGTCGTTGAGCGCGCGGAAGGCGACCTGGCCGCCGTCCGGCGAAAGCACCGGGCTGCCGATGCCGACCACCGGTTTCGCGGTGCCGGAGTCGAAGTCCCGCTGGCGCTTGCGATAGCGCGGACGGACGACGTCGACCGTTGCGGTGAAAGGGATGTCGGCGGCCGCGGAACTGTCGAGCGAACGCCGCCGGATCGTGCCGTCCGCGACGTAGACGTACTCGCACGCGCCATGCCAGGACACCGGGAACGGGGCGATCTCCTCGCCGGTGAACAGCGGCGTCCTGGCGCGCACCAGGTGGGTGTCGCCGTTGGGGGACAAGCGGTAGTAGACGAGGTCGGCGCCGTCCGGCGTCCACTCCGGGCTGTGCACGACCTGCCCGGCCGGCACGGTGACGGCGGTGGTGCGGCTGCCGTCGGCCACGGTGACGACGTCGATCCGCGAGCCACCGACGACAAAGGCCACCTTCGTGCCGTCCGGAGACCAGGTGGCTTCGTATTCCTCGGCGGCCGTGTCGGTCAGCGGCGAAATGACGCCGCTGCCGACGTCGAGGGTGAAGATCCCGTAGCTGCCGCCCGCGGCGTCGGAGGAGAACAGGATTCGCTTGCCATCAGGGGAGTAGCGCGGTTCGCGGTGGTCGAACGGCCCGCTGGTCAGCCGCCGCGGGTCCGCGCCGCCGGCCGCCCGGACCGTCCAGAGGTGGAAATTGCCGTCGCGGTAGGACTGGAACACCAGCGCCGAACCGTCCGGTGACCAGTCCGGCAGCGCGATGTCGAACAGGTCTCCGGTGAGCCGCCGGGCCGGCCCGCCGGTGGACGGCAGCACCCACAGCACCCCGGCGACGTCGATCGCGATTTTCGTGCCGTCCGGGGAAAGCCGCGCGGTCATTCCGGTGCCCTGGCTCAGGGTTACGGTCGTTCCGCCGGATTCCACCGGAACGGCGGTTGTGGCTTCGGCGGTGGGCGTTTCGGTGAGTGCCACGCCCGAAACGGCCACCGCGCCCGCCGCAGTGGTCAGGAATCCCCGCCGATTCAACCCAGCCATGTGAGCCTCTCCCCAGAACGTTGCGCGTCCGGTCACTTCTCTACACCGCGGGCGATCATCGCGTCCAGCCCCCGGGCCCACCTGGCTTGTGAGTGTTCATGACGGTTCTAACCGTCATGAACACTCACAAGCATCACCTTCAAAACCTGTCTCCCCGAGACAACGCCCCGGTGACAGGCCATTCCGGCCGGTGCCGGGCGGTGCGGACCCTTGTGTGAGCCGGAAGCGGCGGTCTAACGTCCCCGGCAGCTCATGACAACGGTGTCAGGCATGGGAACACGGCGAGGTGGCATGCGGTCAGCGCGGTACTCAGCAGCCCGGCGCAGCAGCAGAAGTCGTTGGGGGACAGTCGCGCTTTGCGTCGCCCTCAGCGTCGCGGGATCCGTCGCCGGTGCGGCGAGCGCGAGCGCGGCCACGCCGTCCGCCTCGCTGCCGGGGCCGGGCACCGATCTGACGAAACTGGTCAATCCGTTCATCGGGACCGAGAACGAGGGGCTGGACTTCCCGGCCGCGGGCGCGCCGTTCGGCCTGGTGCAGGAGAGCCCGCTGATGAAAACGTCCGGGGGCACCGGGTGTGACACGGAGTCCGCCGGCACCGTCATGGGTTTCAGCCAGACGACGATCAACGGCTGCCGCTTCAACTACCTGCCGATGATGCCCACCACCGGCGCGGTGACCTCGACCGACCCGGCGCAGTACGCCTCGGCCTTCAGCCATGCCAACGAAACGGCCGGCCCGGACTACTACCGGACGGAACTCGACAAGTACGGCGTGAGCGTCGGGCTGACAGCGACCGCGCGGACCGGCTGGCAGCAGTACACCTTCCCGCGGACGAGCCAGGCGAACGTGCTGTTCAACGCCGGCGCCGGCGTCACCGATTCCGAGATCCACGTCGTCGGCGACCGGACCGTGGAGGGCTGGGTCGAGGATTCGAAGAAGACCTATTTCGTCGCGCAGCTGAGCCGGCCGTTCGCGTCGTACGGCACCTGGAAGGGCGCCGATCGGACGCCGGGGTCCCGGGACTCGGCGGCCAAGGGCGCCAACGGGGCCTGGCTCACGTTCGACACAACTCAGAACGACGCTCCCGTTGTCGCGAAGGTGGGGCTCTCCTTCACCGGGCTCGACGGCGCCCAGAAGAACCTCGCCGCGGAGACGGGAAAACTCGGGTTCGACTTCGACGCCGCGCACCAAGCGTTGACCGATCAGTGGAACACGATGCTGCACAAGGCCGCGATCGGCGGCGGGTCGCACGACCAGCAGGTCGCGTACTACACGGCGCTGTACCACTCGATGCTCGATCCGAACCTGATCGGTGACGTCGACGGCCGTTACGTCGGCGCCGACAAGAAGCTCCACACGGCCCGCGATTACACGCCGTACAGCAACTTCTCGTTGTGGGACACCTTCCGGACGCAGAACCAGCTGCTCGAAATGCTCGTGCCGAAGGTCGCGCACGACATCGACCTGTCGCTGCTCGCGATCGCCCGGGAGGGGGGCGCGCTGCCGCGCTGGTACCTGGAGGACCAGGAGGGCAACATCATGACCGGCGACCCGGTCACCCCGTTCCTGGTCGAGGGCTGGTCGAAGGGGCTGCTCACCGGGGCGGACGCCCAGGAGGCGTACCGGTACCTCCGGGCGAACGCGACCGAGGTGCCGCCCGCGAGCGTCCGCGAGAACGGGCGCGCCGGCGTCGCGTATTACGCCGAGCGCGGGTACATCCCGTACGGCCTCAACATCAAGCCGAACGCCGATTGCTCGGGCGGGACCGGCGGAAACTGCTGCCCGACCAAGAGCAACGACAACGACTGTTACTACGGCACATCGTCCACATTGGAGTATGCGGCCGCCGACGCTTCGCTGGCGCTGATGGCGAAGGGCCTCGGCCACGCGTCCGACGCCGCGATGTTCGCCAAGCGCGGCCAGTCGTACCAGAACATCTTCGACACGCAGACTCAGCAGTTCCGGCCCCGGACCGCGTCCGACGGCACCTGGCTGACGCCGTACGACCCGGTCACCAGCGACCACGCGTTCCACGAGCAGAACGCGAGCCAGTACCAGTGGCTGGTGCCGCAGGACCCGGCCGGGCTGGTCGGCCTGCTGGGCGGCAGCGACAAGACCACCGCCCGGCTGAACGATTTCTTCGCCTACAACGATCTTCTCACCGATCCGGTGGGCACCGCTCGCAAGACCTGGGTCAGCGATCCGTACAACTACTACGACTCCACCAAGTACAACCCGAACAACGAGCCGAACCTCGTCGCGCCGTACCTCTACGCGTGGACCGGGCAGCCCGGCAACACCGCGACCGTGGTGAAGGCGCAGGAGACGGTGTTCACGAACACGCCCGGCGGGATCCCCGGCAACGACGACATGGGGGAGATGTCGTCCTGGTACGTGATGTCGTCGCTGGGCCTCTACCCCACGGCTAGCGGGGCGAACTTCGACGTCCTGACCACTCCGCAGTTCCCGGCCGCCCGGGTGCAGATCGGTGATTACGGGTGGACGCAGGGCGGGACCCTGACGATCTCCGCGCCGGGCACCAGCATGAGCAACCGTTACGTCGCTTCGGCTGCGGTGAACGGCCGGGCTTGGGGCAAGGCGTGGGTCGGCCAGTCCGACATCGCGCACGGCGGCCGGATCGATTACGCGCTGAGCGCCAAGCCCACCGCCTGGGCGACGTCCGCTAAGGACGCACCGCCGTCGATCGACACGGTGCCGAACCCGCAGCATCAGCTGAGTGCCGACGTCGGCCCGGACCAGGTCGTCATGACCGGGCGGCAGTCGCAGGTCGATCTGACGCTGCTGGCGACGGCCCCGCGCACAGCACGGATTTCGGTGACCGCTGCGGCGCCTGCGGGATGGTCGGCTGCCCCGTCTGCTCAGACGACCACCGTGACTTCGAACGGCCTACCGGCTCAGGCGAACCTGAAGGTGCGGATCACAGCGCCGCCTGGGATGACGGCGGGCACCTACCCGGTGTCCGTCACCGCTTCGCTGCCCGGTGCTGCGGCGGTTCGTAAGACCGTGACCGTTGTCGTCCAGCCGCCCGCGCGGTGCGCGATCCAGACGGACGCTTCGTGCGCGGTCGACCTGAACACCGCGTACAACACCGACGGCGTCGCCACCTTGGCCGCCCCCGGTGAGGGCGACTTTGACGGCACTGGGGTGAGCTACGCGGCTGACCAGCTGCCTGCGCCGGGCCCGGTGACGCTGGGCGGCGTCACGTACGAAGCGCCGTCGACGTCTGGTAGCAGCCGGAACTTCGTGAAGTCCACCGGGCAGGCGCTTGCTCTGCCGTCCGGGCACTACGGCAGCCTCCACCTCATCGGCGCTTCGGACAACGGCAGTACGGGCGCCGCGTCGGCCACCGCCGTCGTCACCTATACCGACGGCACCACCGCGACTGTTCCGCTTGAACTCACGGGGTGGACCAACAAGTCTCCGGACTTCGGCAACACGGTGGCGGTGGCGACCGCGTATCAGCTCAAAGCCGGAACCGGAAAGACCGGCACGAAGGCGTCGCTGTACGAGACGACTGTTCCGTTGGATTCGGGGAAGCAGGTCAGTTCTTTGTCCTTGACGACCCCGTCCGTCCCGGCTTGGGTGGCACCGGGATCGGGTGGGCTTGATTGGCAGCGGAACAGCGACCTGGAGATCTACGCGATGACTCTGCAGCACTGACTGTAACAATCACTCACAGTTAAGTTTGCGACACGTATTGCAACCTGTATGGACGTAGCGCAAGGCAGGACTGTCGGGCGACTCTCGATCAATGCCGCGGTGTCGTGCTCGTACCGAAGAGAACAAGTTGTGCCGGAACCGAGTCAAGTGTGAAGGAGATCGTTGTCACCGACATCGGGGAATGCCTGAGGCTGGTCCGGTGCACCGGAAGTCGGCTAAGCGGCGTACGACCAAGCCGTCGTCGGGACGTGCCCGGTCGGCGGGCGCGTCGCGGCCGAACGGGGCGTCAGCGAAGCCGCGGGCCGGCAGTCGTGCCTCGTCGTCGGCTGCCGAAGCGGCACGAAAGCAGAAGCGGGTGGAGGCGGCGGCCAAGATCTGCCGGGAAGTGGTTACCGATGGATGGCAGAAGACAGTCGCCGGCCGCGCCACCGACTACATCACAACCCGCACCTGGAAGCAGGTGTTTACGCCGAGGGGTTCGCGTCTGTGCCGAGCGCTAGCGCAGATGGCCGCGGAAACCCTTGCGTACAAGAAGAAGCTGCACAGCGCTATGGGAGCGGTCGCAGCGTGGTTGATCGCTCGTCTTGGCGGTGGCGGCGCAGCGCAGGCAGTGGCCCGGGACCTGACCGCGAGTCTGCCGCTGCCGGTGGACGCGAAGTTCGCTGCAGTGGCCCGAGGTGTTCAGCTGACGGGAATTCTGGTGTGCGTATACGGCGGCAGAGATCTCACGCACTGCCCCTGTTTCATCGATCTTGCTTTGAACGAGACGAAGGACCGGGTCAAGAAGATCCTGACCGCCGCGGTTGACGACTGGGCGAACCTGGCGCGATTCGGCGCGCCACCGCAACCGGCAAGCACGGTGTGATGGCCCTCGTACTCGGGTATCCAGTCAGCGCGCACAGCCCTCACGGCACAATTCGGACACGACCCGGTCACTGAGGCAGCCCAAGCCGTAACAGCGCGACCGCCCCGCTCTACTCCTAAGGATGAGTGGGGAGGTGCGCGATGAGCACCCGACTTGAGGATGCCGAAACCGACTTGCGCTGCTTCGACGGTGCCGCCGCTTTGGTGAAATTCGACCAAGCGCTCAGGAAAAACCCCAAAGACGTCCGTGCGTCGGCCGGGCGGGTGCGGGCGTTGTGGATGCTCCGGCGCTGGGACGAGGCCCGCAGCCAGCTCGCGGCACTCGACAATCGGAACGACGCCCAGGTCGCTCTCGCGCGCGGGCTGGTCGCGCTGGGGCAGCCGGACGATCCGTCGTACCTCTCGGTCGACTGCGGATCTGCCGGACGAGACGACGACGCGGCCGTCGAGGCCTTCCGGAGCGCGGTCGAGCTGGACGAGTCGTCCGGCGAAGCGCTGGCCGGGCTTGCTGCGGCCTATCGGATGTCCGGGCAGCTCGGGAAGGCCGAGGAAGTCCTGCGGGACGCGCGGCCGAGTCTGCGGTCCTCGGCGCCGGTGCTGGTGGAAAGTGCGATGGGCAAGCTGGAACGGGACGACCGGGCGGGCGCGGAGGCCGACGTCGAGCTGGCCATCGAGGACGATCCCGGGTGCCTGCAAGCGGAATTGCTCCGGATCGAGGTAGCCCGGCAGGCCGACGACGATACCGAAAACCTCGTCGCCCGGACCGAAGCGCTGGTGAACCGGCGGCCCGGCCCGGCGGCCGTCGTCCTCGAACTCCACGGCTGGGCGCTGCTCGAGCGGGCGGAGGCGACCAACGACCACGGGTTGCGGGAGCGGGCCGTCGAGGTGTTCGCCCGCGCCGAGCAAACCGGGCCCCTCCTGCCGGGCGTGGTCAACGGGCAGACGCTGATCCTGTTGGGCCGCAGCCGGTTCGAGGAGGCGCTGGAAGTCGTCGACGCCGCGATCGCCCGGGAGCCGACCAGTCCGCAGTTGCACCTGAGCCGCGCGGAGATCATGGCCGCCGCGGGCGAACCACCGCTGGCGCGGCTCAGCACCTACCAGCACGTACTGGAGCGGGATCCGCGCGACCTCAGCGCCCGGATCGCCACGGTGCGCGCCCTGGTCAGCCTGCGCCGGACCGACGAGGCCAGGGAGATCGTCGCCGATCTGCGCCGGGAGCTGCCAGGCAATCGGCAGGTCGACGCGGCCGCGATGTGGCTGCGGAAACCGTGGGAGCTGCCCGAGCCGCGCACCATCGAAATGAACATCGACCGGCCGTGGGCGAGCAAGAAAGACGATCCGGAACAGGTACTGGACCTGCTCACGAACGCGGTGTGCGTGAAACTCGGGCTGGCGCGGCCGGTTGCGAGCCGGTTGCGTGAGCGCGTCGCGGAGGACGGCAAGGTGTTGCTGCAGCGCGCGTTCGAAGAGGAACAGGAGTACCTGTACGCCCGGGACCGGTTCGTGGCCAGAGCGGAACGAGCCCGGAAGGGGATCGTGTGGTGGCTGCTCGGCGTGACGCTGTTCGAGTCCGCGCTGCTGTTCGCGGCGCTCGCGATCGCCTTGCTCGGCTGGCTGGCCGGTGCGCCGTTCTCCGGCTGGCAGCCGGGTTTGGCGGCCGGTCTGCCGGTGCTGTTCCTCGCGATCGCCGTGCCGAACCGGATTCGCAAGCTTCCCGTCGACCTCGACCTCGTTCTTGCGATCCTGGGTGGTCTCGCGGTGCTGGCCGCTTCGGTCTGGCTGGGCATCCTGCGGCTCGGTCCCGGGTTCGGCATCCTGGCCGGTCTCGGGGTGACGCTGGTGGTCATCGGGACGGTGCTGGGCGGCCGCCGGCTTCGTGACCGGTTCGCGAAACCGAGTGCGCGCGCTCCGCAGCGGGCATTCGACCGGTGGCTGGACAGCATCTACGGCAACGGGTTGCTGCCGTTGGCTATCGGGGCGCGGGCCAGCCTCAAGCGCATCTACCGGACCTACCTGCCGGTGCTGGACAAGACGTCTTCCGATGCGCCGGTGGAGATCGACACACCGGCTTCGGCCGAGCTGCGGCAACTGCTCCGGCGCAGCAAAGGGAGTTTCGCGCTGGCGGGCCCGCGCGGGGTGGGCAAGTCGACCTTGCTCGACCGGTGGTGCGCGGGGCAGTTCCTGCGTGACGACGAGACGGGGCCACGGGTGCGCCGTGACCTCACCATCAAGGTGGACGCCCCGGTCGGCTACCAGTCGAAGGAATTCCTGATCCACTTGTTCGGCAAGCTGTGTGACGCCGTCGAGGAGTACGTCCCCACCCTGGAACGCTCGGAGAACCGGCCGGGCCAGCCGGCCGCGCCGCGGCTGGCCCTGCTGACGAGCGTGGGCCGCCGCGACGGCGGCGTCCGGCCCGCCGACCTGACTTCCCGGGCGAAGGAAGAGCGGGAGAATATCCGCTTTCTGCAGAGCCACACCAAGGAAGGGGAGTTCTCGCTGGGGCTCACGCCGATGACGGGCGCGAGCATCGGGTACAGGGCCAAGGGCACCGTGCGCCGGGACGACGTGCCGCTCAACCACCCCGAGCTGGTCGGCCGGTTCCGCGACTTCCTCGGCCAGACCGCGGCACTGGTCGCGGAGCGCGGCTCCAAGGTGCTGATCGGGATCGACGAGCTGGACCGGATCAGCGACGGCGAAGGGGCGCAACGCTTCCTGAACGAGCTGAAGGCGGTCTTCAACGTGCCCCACTGCTACTTCCTGGTGTCGGTTTCGGAGGACGCGCTCGCGGAGTTCGAACTCGCGGCGATGGGCATGCGGACGGCGCTCGACAGCGCCTTCGACACGATCGTGCGGGTCGACTACTTTTCTTTCGAGCAGGCCAGAACGCTGCTCAACCGGCGGATCCGGGACCTGCCCGAGCAGTTCGCCGCGCTGGCGTACGTCTTCTCCGGCGGGCTCGCCCGGGAGCTGGCCCGGACCGCGGAGACCATCGCGGGCGACTGCGACTCCGAGCAGGACCTGGCCGCGGTCACCGAGCACCTCGTGCAGCGCCAGCTCGACCGCACCACCCGCGCCGCGATGGACCGGGTCAGCCGCTCGCCCGACCGCCGCGCCGGCGCGGCCCTCATCCCGTTGCTCGACGAGCGCCCGGTCGGCGACCTGACCAGCCGGATCCTGCGGGCCTACGCCGCGAGGGTGGCGGACGCCGGGCACGACCGGGCCGATCCCGAGGTGCTCGCCGCGATTCGGCTCGACGTCGTCGCGATGGTCGAGTATCTCGCCGTGGTCCAGGACATCTTCGACGGGCGGCTGGGCGAGGCCCGGATGGCCGACGGGCTGCGCCGGGGTCTCGGCGCGTTCGAGAACCTCGCCCGGGTCCGCCGTTATCTCGGCGCGAACTCCTCCGGCGCGCGGGAACTGCTGCGCGGCTTCTGCGGGGCTTGGGGCATCGCCGGAGCCACGCCGGTGCCGCAAGCGCGAATCTACGTGCTCCCGCCGCGGGCGAACGGCCACTCCCGCAGCTCGGCGCGCCTGGGACTGCACCACACGAACGGGACCCGCCCGTAGCCCGGGTCAGGGCACCATCCAGGACAGGACCGAGGTCTGGAGCCAGACCAGGAGGCAGCACAGCACGAGCAGCCCGAGGCTCCAGCCGACCACCTTGCGCAGGATGTCGCCTTCCTTTCCGGAGAGACCGACGGCGCCGGCCGCGATCGCGAGATTCTGCATGGCGTCCGCCTTCCCCTGGACGCCACCGGTGCTGTTGCCGGCGGCCATGAGCAGCGGCGAGATGCCGATCCGGTGCGCGGCCGCGGTCTGCATGGCGCCGAACAAGGCGTTGGACGAGGTGTCGGAGCCGGTGAGGGCGACGCCGAACCAGCCGAGGAAACCGGACAGCAGGGCGAAAGCGCTGCCGATGCCGGCCAGCCAGGTCCCCAGGGAGACGGCCATGCCGGAGAGGTTCATGACGTAGGACAGCGCCAGCACGCAAGCGATGGTGAGGATGGCCCAGCGGATCTGGCCGAACGCCTGGCCGAAGCAGCGCACGGCCTGCGGCAGGGGTACCCGGAGGATGAGCGCGGTGAGCATTCCGGTCAGCAGCAGCATGGTGCCCGCGGCGCCCAGCCACCCCAGGTCGTAGGTCGCCGCGCTGACCGGCTGCCCGGCCGCGGTGGCGACGTGCAGACCGGGCCAGGGGAAGGAGACCGCCTGCCCCTGGACGAATCGCTGGACCGGGCCGTGGACGGAGACCAGTCCGAAAAGGACGGTGAGCAGCGCATAGGGGGAGAACGCCTTGAGGACCTCGAGTCGGGAGTGCGGGGGAGGCGGCTCCTCGGGTTCGCCGGTGCCGCCTGTGGTTGTGGTGGTTCCGCCGTCATAGGCCATCGCCAGTGAGGCCCGCTCGGAGACGGCCACCGCGGTGTGCCCGGCCGGTGCGCTCTGCCGGTTCGGCGACCAGAATCGCAGCAGCACCACCACGGCGGCGGTCGACACCACCGCGCCGACGAGATCGGTGAGCTGGTAGGCGAAGAAGTTGGAACAGAGGTACTGGCCGGCCCCGAAACCCAGCCCGGCGGCCAGCGCGGCGGGCCAGACCTCGCGCAGGCCGCGGCGCCCGTCGAGGATCAGCAGCAGCACGAGCGGGACCAGGGCGGCGATGATCGCGGACTGGCGGCCGACCATCATGCCGAGGTCGTGTTCGGGCAGTGCCGTCGCCTTGGCGAGCGCCTGGATGGGGTTGCCCACCGAGCCGAACGCCGCGGGCGCGGTGTTGGCGAACGTGGCGACCACCGCCGCCTTGAGCGGTTTCAGTCCCAGGGTGAGCAGGATCAGCGAGGTGATGGCGATGGGGGTGCCGAATCCGGACAGCGATTCGAGCATCGCGCCGAAACAGTAGGCGATGAGAATGGCCTGGATTCGCTTGTCCCCGGACAGTGAGGCAAAGGTGCGTCCGATGATGTCGAAATGCCCGCTGGCGCGCTGGAGTTTGTTGATCCACACCGCGTTGAGCACGATCCAGACGATGGGGAACAGGCCGAAAGCCGCGCCCTCCAAGGCACTGTCCGCCGCTTGTCCCGCCGGCATGCGGTAGACGGTGACCGCGATGAGCAGCGCGGCGGCGAGGCCGATGAGGGCGGCCCAATGCGATTTCACCCGCAGGACACCGAGAAGGACGAGCAGGACGATGAGCGGAAGTGCGGCGACCAGGGCGGTGAGCGCCGGATTTCCCAGTGGGTCCGGTATTTGACGGTACACGGAGGAGTCTCGCTTTCTCGGTCGACGATGACCGTGGGGCAAGAACGCTTGATCCTGGTAAGGACAAGCGGCTCTGTAATTCCGTGATGTGGAAGAGTCATTCCATTGACCGGTCAAATATGGGCGCGCTTCGGGCCTGTCGTCAAGAGGCAATCAGGGTGGCGCCGACTTGTGCCGCGGTGGCGCGCACGAGCACGCCGTACTCGGCGGCGAGCTCGCCGGTCATCCGGCTCGTCGGCATGTTGACGCTGATGCTCGCCACGGGCAGCCCGGCGTCGCCGAGCACGGCGGCCGCGACGGCGGAGACGTCGGACCGCCACTCGCCGCTGTTGGCCGCGTAACCACGGGTCCTGATCGTGTCCAATTCGGCGCGCAGCCGGTCCGGGTCGTCGATGGTCGTGCCGGTGAAACGCGGCAGGCCCGCCGCGAGGTACTCCTCGACGGCGGATTCGGGGCTGGCGGCCAGCACCGCCTTGCCGTTGGCGGAAGCGTGCAGTGGCAGATGCATGCCGAGCTGCATGAAGATCCGGACCGGCTTGGACGTCTCGAGCCGTTCGATCAGGACCATGTGGTCGAGGTTTTCGGGCACGGTCAGGTGAATCGTCTCGTCGGTGCGGCGGCGGAGCTCCTCCATGGCCGGCACGGCGACGTCGCGCAGGCTCAGCTCGCCGCTCGCGTGCCGGCCGACGTGCAGGGCCTTGGTGGTGACCACCCAGTCCGTCGACCCGCCACCGACCTGCCGGAGCCAGCCGGCGGTCTGCAGGGTGATCAGTGCGCGCTGCGCCGAGCTCTTGGGAATGTCCAGTGCCCGCGCCAGATCCGCGACGCCGATCGGCTGGCGGGTGGCGACCTCCTCGAGCACGCGCAGCGCATTCAGGACGCTCTGCATCCGTTGACTCCCTCTCCGGCCGGGGGTTATGGTCCGCTGTGTCGCCATACGGTACGCGTGCCATCATACGGCACAACTGGAGGAATCCGAAACCCATGACCACTCACGCCGGTCGCCACTTCCTGCAGATTCCCGGACCGACCAACGTCCCCGATCGCGTGCTGCGCGCGATGTCGGCGCCGACGATCGACCACCGCGGGCCCGAGTTTTCGGCCCTCGCGCGGCACGTCCTGGCGGCGGTGCGGCCCGTGTTCGGGACGACCGGGCCGGTCGTGATCTACCCCGCCTCCGGCACCGGCGCCTGGGAGGCGGCGCTGGTGAACACCCTGGACCCGGGCGCCCGGGTGCTGTGCTTCGAGACCGGTCATTTCGCCACGCTGTGGCAGGAAATGGCCCGTGGACTGGGTTTCACCGTCGACTTCGTCCCCGGCGACTGGCGGCACGGGGCCGATCCCGGTGCGGTCGAAGAGAAGCTGGCCGCCGACGCCGCCCACTCGATCAAGGCCGTCTGCGTCGTCCACAACGAGACGTCGACCGGTGTCACCAGCCGTATCGCCGAAATCCGGCAGGCGATCGACGCGGCCGGCCATCCGGCGCTGCTGCTGGTCGACACGATCTCCTCGCTCGGCTCCATCGACTACCGCCACGACGAGTGGGGAGTCGACGTGACGGTGGCCGGGTCCCAGAAGGGACTGATGCTGCCGCCGGGGTTGAGCTTCAACGCCGTCAGCGCGAAGGCGATCGAGGCTTCGGCGGCGACCTCCGGCGCCAAGTCCTTCTGGGCCTGGGGACCGATGATCGAGGCCAACCAGCGCGGTTTCTTTCCTTACACCCCGGCCACGAACCTGCTTTACGGGCTCGCCGAAGCGCTGGAGATGCTGCGGGAAGAGGGCCTCCCGCAGGTATTCGCCCGCCATGCCCGCCATGCGCGGGCGACCCGGGCCGCCGTCCGCGCCTGGGGGCTGGAAGTGCTGTGCGCCGACGAACGGGAGTTCTCCGGCTCGCTCACGGCGGTGCTGATGCCGGTGGACCACGACGCCGACGAGGTCCGCGCGATCATCCTGGACCGGTTCGACATGTCCCTGGGCGCCGGGCTGGGAAAGCTCGCCGGCCGGATCTTCCGCATCGGGCACCTCGGCCACTTCAACGACCTGGCCCTGGCCGGCACCCTCGCGGGGGTGCAGATGGGGCTCGCGCTGGCGGGCGTGCCCGTGAACCCGGCCGGGCTCAACGCCGCGCTGGACGTGCTGCGGCCCGCGTGATCCGCCTCGTTCTTTCCGCTCGCGGTAAGGAGAACCGACAATGAGTGTGCACACCGAGCGCCAGTCCGAAGACGCCCTCGCGCACCCGGACCTGGAACGCAGCCTGAGGCGCGACCTCGACGGCGAAGTCGCTTTCGACGACTACTCGCGGCACCTGTTTTCCCGTGATGCCAGCATGTACTCCATCACTCCGGTCGGCGTGGTCTTCCCCCGGCACGCCGAAGACGTGGCCGCCGCGGTGAAGATTGCCGCCGAGCAAGGGGTTTCGCTGGTCCCGCGCGGCGCGGCGACGAGCCTGGCCGGGCAGACCGTGGGGCCGGGGCTGGTCATGGACCTCTCGCGCCACCTGAACCGCATCGTCGAAATCGATCCGGACGCGCGGACGGCGCTGGTCGAAGCCGGCGTCGTGCAGGATCAGCTGAACCGGGCCGCGGCCCCGTCGAACCTGATGTTCGGCCCCGACACCTCGACGAGCAACCGCGCCACGATCGGCGGCATGATCGGGAACAACTCGGCGGGCAGCGGCTCGATCCGGTACGGCATGACGATCGATCACGTCCGGGAGCTCGACGTGGTGCTGGCCGACGGCGAGCGGACCCGCCTGGCGCCGTGGGACGAGGCCGAATGGACGCGCCGCGCCGCCCTGCCCACCCTGGAGGGCGCGATCTGCCGGGGGCTCCCGGACCTCGTCCGCGCGAATTCCGCCGCCATCGCCGGGGGATTCCCGCAGTTCTGGCGCCGGGCCGGCGGCTACCGGCTGGACCGCGCCGCCGGGCCGGGCCGGCCGGACCTGGCCAAGTTCGTCGTCGGCTCGGAAGGCACCCTCGTGGTGGTCACCCGCGCGCTGGTCGACCTCGTCCCCAAACCCCGCCGGACGGTGATCGCCGTCGGGCACTTCACCTCGACCGCCACCGCGATCGCGGCCACCGGGGACGCGATGGCCTGCGACCCGGCGGCGGTCGAGCTGATGGACCGGACCATCCTGGACCTGTCCCGCCAGAAGATCGAGTACGCCTCGCTCGGCCGGATCCTCGCCGGGGACCCCGGGGCCCTGCTGTTCGTGACCTTCTCCGGCGACGACGAGTCCGCGCTGCTCGCCCAGCTGGACCGGCTCACCGCGTTGTGGGCGGAGCACGGCCACGGCTACCACACGCTCCGGGCCGTCACCCCGGATCAGCAGGGCGCGTTGATGAAGGTGCGCAAGTCGAGCCTCGGCCTGCTGATGGCGGCGAGCGAGGGCACCCGGCGCCCGCTGGCGTTCGTCGAGGACACCGCCGTGGATCCCGTGCACCTGCCCGAATACACCCGGCGCTTCGGGGAAGTGCTGGAGCGCCACGAACTCACCGCCGGCTTCTACGGCCACTGCTCGGTCGGCTGCCTGCACATCCGGCCCTTCGTGGACCTCGCCGATCCGGCGCAGGTCACGACGATGCGGGCGGTGGCCGAGGAGATCAAGGACCTGGTCCGGGAATACGGCGGTGTCAACTCGAGCGAGCACGGCGACGGGCTGGCCCGCAGCGAGTTCAACCGGGAGCTGTTCGGGGACGGACTGTACGAGGCCATGCGGCAGGTCAAGCACCTGTTCGATCCCGGCAACCGGCTGAACCCCGGCAAGATCGTGGACGCCCAGCCGATGACCGACAACCTGAGGGACGCGACGCTGCCCCCGGCCCCGCCGTTGCGCACCCGGCTGGACTTCGAGGTCGTCGGCGGCATGCGCGGCGCCGCGGACCGGTGCATGAACATCGGCGTCTGCCGCAAAACCGGCTCCGGGGCCATGTGCCCGTCCTACATGGCGACGCGGCGGGAGGAGGATTCGACCCGGGGGCGCGCCAACGCCCTGGTCAAGGCGCTGTCGGAACCGGACCCCGCGGCGGCGCTCGGGGACGAGCGGCTGCACGAGGTGCTGGACCTGTGCCTGATGTGCAAGGCGTGCAAGAGCGAATGCCCGCTGGGGGTGGACATCGCCACCCTCAAGAGCGAAACGCTCTCGCACTACAACGACCGGCACGGGGTACCGCTGCGCTCCCGGATCTTCGGCGCCATCGGGGTGCTCAACAAACTGGGCTCGGCCACGGCGCCGCTGTCCAATGTGCCCGGACGGCTGAAACCGTTGCGGCGCCTGGCGGACCGGCTGCTGGGCATCGCGCCGGACCGGCCGTTGCCGCGGTTCGAACGACGTAACCTCCGTCGGTGGTTCCGCCGCCGTGACGCCGCGCCGGTGCCGGCTCCCTTGGGACAGCTGACCTTCCTCGCCGACTGCTTCACGACCTACACCGAGCCGGGCATCGGCCAGGCCGCGATCGAACTCCTCGAACAGGCGGGCTGGCAGGTCCGCCTGAACGCGGCCGGCTGCTGCGGCCGGTCCGCGTTGTCCAAAGGCCTGGTGGACAAGGCGAAGTCGAGTGCCCGCGAGCTGGCGCACGCCCTGTCCGCCAGCACGGAGCCGGATTCGCCGATCGTCGGCTGTGAACCGTCCTGCCTCATGACGTTGCGCGACGAGCATCGGTCGCTGGTCCCGGGCGATCCGAAGGTGACCGACATTTCCGGACGGGTGCACCAGGTCGAAGAACTCCTGGCTACGGCGGTCAAAGAAGGAAGGCTGAGACTGCGCGAGGACTCGTGGCCGGCGGGCCGCCGGCTGCTGTACCACGGGCATTGTCATCAGAAGGCCGAAGTGGGCACCGCCGCGACCGTGGCCCTGCTCCAGCTCATCCCCGGCGTCGAGGTGGAGGAGGTCGACGCCGGCTGCTGCGGGATGGCGGGGTCGTTCGGTTTCGAGTCCGAGCACTACGCGGTGTCCATGACCGTGGGCAGCGACCGGCTCTTCCCCGCCGTTGCCGCGGAGCCAGATTCGACGGTGGTCGTCGCGTCCGGGGTCTCGTGCCGGCAGCAGATCCTCCACGGCGCCCGGCGTGACGCCTGGCATCCCGTGCAGCTGATCCGGGAGGCGATGGCCCGGGCCCCGGAACCGCGGCAGTAGGCGCGGGGGAGTCGTGCGCATCGTCAGGTACCGGCGGGGACAACGGCCGGCGGCCGGAGTGATGGTCGGCGAGTACGTCCACGAACTCCTCGCCGGGCCGGACCGCCGGCCGGGACGGCGGATCGCGCCGCTCGGCGAGGTGAGCCTGCTCGCGCCCTGCGAGCCGCGGACGATCGTCTGCGCGGGCAGCAACTACGGCAGCCAGATCCGGGAGAAGGGCCGGACCTGGCCGAGCCGGCCCGCCCTGTTCCTCAAGGCACCGAACGCCGTGGCCGGGCCGCGAGCGGCGATCGTGTGCCCCGCGGAGGTGACGCGGCTGGAGTACGAGGGCGAGCTGGCGGTCGTCATCGGCCGCACGGCGCGCAACGTTCCCGAATCGTCCTATGGCGCCTACGTGCTGGGTTACACCTGCGCCAACGACGTGACCGCGGCCGACTGGCGGGCCGACGGGCAATGGGCCCGGGCCAAGAGCTCGGACACCTTCTGCCCGCTCGGCCCGTGGATCGAGACCGAGGTCCCCGACCCGGGGGCGCTCCGGTTGCGGACCCGGGTCAACGGCGTGACGGTCCAGGACGCCTCGACGAGCGAGCTGGTCTTCGGCGTCGGGGCCCTCGTCGCGGATGTCACCCGGTGGTTCACGCTGCGCCCGGGCGACGTGCTGCTCACCGGCAGCCCGTCCGGCGTCGGCCCGCTGAAACCGGGCGACGAGGTCGCTGTCGAGATCAGCGGGGTGGGAACTTTGGCGAACCCGGTAATTCAGGGGCGATAGGGCGCTTTCGGCTGATCGGGTGGCATTTCCCCACGGGCTCCAGGGCTACCTGGTCGGTCGTTGACAACCCGAGTCCCGCGATTCAAGCTTCTGGAGAAATCGTGGCGGGAAATTGTTTCTCGGGAGGCGTTATGGCGGCGCACGGCTCCGGCCATCTCGGCGATGAACAGTTTCCCGCCCCGCCCGGAGAGCAGATCAGCGCGGCCGCGCTCTACCGGCGCGGCGCCCCGACCGCCCGCACCGGCGAGGAATTGCGTTATATCGGGATGCCGATCGGCGGCGGCGCCTGCGGCCAGGTGTACCTGGGCGGCGACGGCAAGCTCTGGTACTGGGACGTATCGAACGCGCCGGCCGCGCCGTGGGACAACTGCGGCGGGCCGCAGTACGCCGAGCCGAACCTCCAGTTTTCGCCATTCGGCAACGGTTTCGTGGTGCATACATCCGGGCACGGAACCAGCATGGCGCGGGCCGTCGACGCGACCGGATTCGCCGACGTGACTTTCACCGGGCAGTACCCGATGGGCCAAGTGGACTATCGTGACAGCGGCTGTCCGGTCGCCATTCACCTGGACGCCTTCGCCCCGTTCATCCCGGGTGAAGCGGACGATTCCACACTACCGGTCACCGTGGCCGCATACACCCTGACCAATACCTCCGATTCCCGGGTCGTCGCGGAACTGACCGGCTGGGCGGAGAATCCGGTGGCCTTGCGGTCGCGGACCAGAACGCCGATCACGTTGTCCGCCGAGCCGATCGACGGGGCCGGTTATCGCGGTGTGCAGTTCACCGCCGCGAACGAACCGGTGACCAGCACCCGTCCGGACATTCTCTTCGAGAGCTGGGAAGACCCGGACTACACCGGCTGGACGGTCACCGGCACCGCCTTCGGCTCCGGTCCGGTGCAAGTCAGCGAGGTGCCCAGCTACATGCTGCGCTTCGGCGACCTGAACGCGCAGGGCCCGCAGTTCGTCACTTCGCACAACTTCATCGCCGCGGCCGGCGACGCGACTCTGGCCGACAGTTACGCCGGCACCCTGACCAGCGCCGCGTTCACGATCTCCAGACGTTACGTCGCGGCCTGGGTCGGCGGCGGCAACGATCCCGCCACGACCGCGTTGCGGGTCGTGGTGGACGGCCAGGTGGTCGGCGCGCTCACCGGGGACGACACCGAGCCGATGCACCTGGAGTACCTCGATCTCCTTCGTTACCAAGGAAAGTCCGCGCAGATCAGCATCGCTGACTCAGCCACCAGCGGCTGGGGGCACCTCAACGTCAGTAACATCAGCTTCACCGACGTGCCGGCGAGCGTGCCGCCGATCGGCACCCTGCCGGACGGCGGCACGCAGAGCATCTCGGCGGTGCTCGGCGACGGGCTGCCCGGCGCCACGTCCGCGGGGCTCGGCGACCTCACCGTCCGGCCGTCGATCGCGGACTGGAGCAGCCCCACCGCGATCGCCACGTCAGGCCCGGGACCGGCGAGCATCGACGGCGCGCTCGGCACCATCACCGGCGCGGTCACCGCGCGGTTCGCGTTGGCGCCGGGGGAGAGCCGCACCGTCCGGTTCGTGCTCGCGTGGTATTTTCCGGTCCCGGACCGGAACGCGCTGTCCTTCCTCACTGATATCGGCTCCCTGCAACGGCATTACGCGAACTCGTTCGCCTCGGCGCAGGCTGTGACCGCTTATCTGGCCGCGAACCTGGCCCGCCTGGAGACGGCGACCCGGCGGTGGGTGCGCACCTGGTACGAAGACTCCACACTGCCGCACTGGCTGCTGGAACGGACCCTGCTCACCTCGGCGACGCTGGCCACCAACGTCGCGCTGCGCCTGTCCGACGGCCGGTTCTACGCCTGGGAGGGCGTCAACTGCGCGCCGGGCACCTGCGAACACGTCTGGAGTTACGCGCACAGCATCGCCCGCCTGTTCCCGTCGCTGGAGCGCGACACCCGGCAGCGGGTCGACCTCGGCATCGGCTTCCACCCGGACACCGGCGAGATCGGCAACCGCGCCGAGGCCGACCGGGTCTGGGCGACCGACGGCCAGTGCGGCACCATCCTGCGGATCTACCGGGAGCACCAGCTGGCCCCGGACAGCGGGTTCCTGCAGGCCAACTGGCCGCGGATCAAGCAGGCGATCGGCTGGGTGATCAGCAAGGACGCCAAGCACAACGGGACGTTGACCGGCGCGCAGCCCAACACCCTCGACGCGGTCTGGTACGGCGAAATCGCCTGGCTGACCGGGATGTACGACGCCGCGCTGCTCGCCGGCGCCGCGATGGCGGCCGAGATGGGCGACACCGCGTTCGCGTCGGCCTGCACCGAGCTGGCGAAGTCCGGCATCGCGTCGATCGCCACCGAGCTGTGGAACGGTGAGTACTTCGTCCAGCTGATCGACCCGGCCGCGCCGGACGCGCCGAATTCCAACGCCGGCTGCCACATCGACCAGATGCTCGGCCAGAACGCCGCCTGGCAGCTCGGCTTGCCGCGGGTCTTCGACCCGGTGCAGGCGAACACGGCGCTGGCCAGCATCTACCGGTACAACTTCGTGCTCGATCCGGCCGCGTACCGGGCGGCGAACACCGCGATCCCGGGCGGGCGCTGGTTCGCCATGGCCGGGGAGCCCGCGATGATCATGACCACCTTCCCGCACGGCGGCGCGGGGGAGGCCAACGGCAACCCGCCGGCCGGGGTCGCCATGTACTTCAACGAATCCTGGACCGGCCAGGAGTACCAGCTCGCTGCGCAGATGATCTACGAGGGAATGGTGGACGAGGGCCTGATCGTCACCCGCGCGGTGCACAACCGGTATTCGCCGGCGAAACGCAATCCGTACAACGAGATCGAGTGCAGCGGGCATTACGCGAGGGCGATGGCCGGGTACAGCGTTTTCCTCGCTGCTTGCGGGTTTTCCTGCCATGGGCCGCAGGGCAAGCTCGCCTTCGCGCCGAGGATCGGCCCGGAGGACTTCGCCGCCGCGTTCACCTCGGCCGGCGGCTGGGGCCTGCTCCGCCAGCAGCGCACGGCCCGGCACCAGGTTTCCTCGATCGAGGTCCGCTACGGCGAGGTCCGGCTGGCCGAACTCGAGTTGCAGCTGCCGTCCGCGCCCGCCCGCGGACCGCGAGTCCAGCTCCAGCTCGACGGCCGGGAACTGCCGTCGCCGCAGGTCACCGTGACCGGAGACCTGATCACCGTCGGCCTCGCCGCCCCGGTCACGCTGCCCGACGGCGCCACGCTCACGGCGACCGTTTCCCTTGAGTAGCTAGCGGTCCTGCGGCGATTCGATGGTCAGCGGGGTGGCGCTGGTGATCTGGTTGAGGTGAGTCAGGCTGCGGTCCAATTGCCTGGCCATCTGCGGGATGGTGCCGACGGGGAGGTAGGTGTCGGCGCCCGCGTCGAGAAGACGGCGGAGCGGACCCTCGTAGCTGACGCCGAGTTCCCGGTCCTCGATCTCGGCGATGACCACCTTGGCCTTCGGGAACCTCGCCCGCAGGCTCCCGATCAGCTGGGGGCTGACGGGTGGGATCAGCAGCACGTCGACGGTTTCGGGGGCCGAGTGCAGGTCGACCACCAGGTAATCGGGGCCGAGCTGGGCGGACAGCGTTGTCCGCGCCGACTCCGACAGCTTCATCGCGGTGGCCACGAGGGTCACCTTCTCGCCGGCGGGGATTCCACTGTTTCCGCCGTGGAAGGCACCGGCCGCACCGGAAATCGTGGCGATCGTGGTGCCGTCGCTGACGATGTGCAGCTCTTCGCCCGGCCGGAGCGTGCCGACGAGCGCCAGCACGTCCTCGGGCAGGCGCCCGGCGTCGATCCGCCGCGCTTGGTGTCCGGTCATCTGGTCCGGACCGGGCAGAGAGTGTCTTCCCCCAGCAGATTCCCCATGGCAGCGATGGTCTCACGTCCGCCGGACCACCGTCCCGGCTCGGAGAATCCTGATGCAGCTGACCGGCACGTTGGCGACGCGGGCCTCGGTGTTGGGGCCGAGCACGGGGTTCTTGTGGTTGGAGATGTACCGCGCCCGCGACACCGGCGCCGAACAGAACCGCCCGCAGTACGGCGACCCGATCGGCTGCCCGGTCCTGGCCGTCGGCGCGGCGGACTACCTCGGGGATGCGGTGGCGCAGCAGCTCACGCAGGTGGCTCGCGACGTCCGCGGCGTGGTGATTCCGGCGGCCGGGCACAACATCGCCTGGGAGAACCCGGCCGCCTTGGCCGAGGCGTACTTGGAGTTCTTCGCCGTGGGCTGATCTGCGCGCAGGCGAAAGCCCTCAGCGGATCGTGGCCCGGAAGTCGGTCAGGACCGCGGCGCCCCGGGCCGGGTCTTCGGTCATCCACCAGTGGCCCAGGCCTTCGAGCACCGCCACTCGGGCACCGGCCCGGCCGGCGGCTCGACGGCGTTGTGCTTCGGTGCCGACGGCCTGGTCCGCGGTGGCCAGGATCGCCAGACCCGGACGCGCCGCCGCGCGCGCCAAGTCCAGCCCGAGACCGAGCGTGCCCGGATCGGCGGCCGAGCGGTACAGCGCGAGGACCGCTCGGCCCATCGCCGCGTCCTGCCCCTCCGCGACGCGAGCCGCGACTTGCCGGCTCATTCCCCGCTCCGCCAACGCTTCCGTACGCTCCTCGGCCGTGCCGCCGAACCGCGCCAGGACATCAGCTTCACCGACATCCGGTGTCTGCCACCGGCGAGCGAACTCGTGCCACTGGTATTCGGGGTCGTAGATCCCGAGCACGTCGCACGCCCAGCTGCGGACGAGGTCCGGGCGGCTCAGCACCACGTTCACCACGTGGGCGCCACCCCAGTCATGACCCACCAGGTCCACCGGCTCGCCCAGCGCCGTCAGCTCCTCGACGAGCCAGTCCCGGTAGTCCGTCTGGGTAGCGCCGAACCCGGCGGGCAGCGGCGCGCCGAAACCGGGCGGGGACAGGCAGATCAGGTCAGACCGGGCGTCGGCGAGCTCGGCCAGCAGTGGTGCCCAGACCGCCGTCGTCTCCGGGTTCCCGTGGACGAAGACCGCGGGCATCAGGCGGCGAACGGTGTGGTCGGCTGCAGCACCGATTCCACCAGCGCCTCGCTGCGCAGGTGGGCGACGGCCTGGTATTCGGGGTCGCGGATCATGGCGGCGAACGCCTGGCGGTCCGGGTAGCGGACCAGGACCACCATGTCCCAGGCCTGGCCGTCCTCGGCGACCAGGGCCCGGCCGCCGTCGCCCAGGTACACCACGCTCAGGCCGTAGCGGGCGTTGATGGACGGGGCGAGCGCCTCGGCGTAGCGCTGGTAGCTCTCGCGGCCGCCGTCCGGGCGGAAGCGCAACAGGTTGAGCATCACGACCGGGCCGCCCGGGTCGTCGGTGACCAGGGCGTCGAGTGCGCGTTCGTCGATTTCGATCATCGGAAGCCTCCTGGAGCCGGTATCGAGTACGCCGCCCACCCTACACATACTTGTTGGGTGACACGCAAGTTTCTTTGCTAGGCTCCGGGCATGACGACCACCCGCCGCACCCAGCAGGAACGCCGTGACCAGGCCGAGGCCGCGCTGCTGACGGCCGCCGCCGAGCTGGTCGTCGAGCAGGGGGTCAGGTCGCTGACCCTGGCCCGTGTGGGGGAACGCGCCGGGTACAGCCGCGGCATCGTCACCCACCATTTCGGCGGCAAGCAGGCACTGGTGGAACGGCTGGCCCGGGCGACGCAGACCGCGTTCGTGCCGGGCCTCGACGAGGTGCCGCCCGGGCCGGACCGCCTCCTGCGCCTGGTCGACGGTTACCTCGGCGAACTGGCCCGCATCGGCGTGTTCAACCAGGCCTTCCTGCTGCTGTGGGCCGAGGCCGCCACCCAACCCGACCTGGCCCCGATCTTCCGCGAGCGCGACGAGGCCTTCCGCGCCGACCTGCGCGACGACGTCGTGGCCGGGATCGCGGACGGTGCCGTCGCCCCCGGCCTCAAGCCCGAAGACGTCGCGATCGCCATCGTCGGACAGCTGCGCGGGATCGCCCTGCAACGGCTGCTGGACCCGCGTGGTGTCGACGTCGAGCAGCTGCGCCGCAGTGTCACCGGTTACTGGCGACGGGTCCTCGCGCCGTAATCACCTCGGAGCGTCGGAGGCCAGCGGGTAGGAGACGTAAGCGAAGCGGGCCGAGTCCGGGCTCCAGCTGTTGACGTTGATGGTGCCCTGGCCGCCGAACAGCGGCACGCGGGCTAGCGGCGCGGACCAGTCCGAGACCTCGACGACGACGAGTTCCACCGGCAGGTTCTCCGGATGGCCCTCGGTGCCCACCGGGAACTGGAGGTAGACCGCGAGCCGCCCGTCGGGGGAGAGGTGCGGGAACCAGTCGACGGTGTCGGTGGTGGCGAGCCGCTCGACCCGCTCCGGCGCGGGATCCGCACTGGGCACCCTGGCCAGCTGGGAGTGGCCGGGGCGGCCGGCCCACTGCTCGGTGTTGAAGTAGAGCCATTCGCCGTCGGGGGACCACTCGATCCCGTCGACGGTGCTGGGCCCGGTGTCGCACACCGTGACAGGGCCGCCCTCGGCGGGGATCAGGGCGAGCCTCGCCGGGCTGCCCGCCATGTCGATCAGCACGAAGCCGAGCGTTTTCCCGTCGGGCGAGACGCCGTGCAGGAAATGCCACACCGCGTCGTCGCCGGTGACCCGGCGGACAGGGCCGCCGTCGAGGGAACCGTGGTAGATCTGCCCGTCCATCGCCGACATGAAGATCGAGGCGCCGCCGGGATCGAGCACGTGGTCGTTGTTGAGGTACGGCAGGTCCTCGTACTCGATCCGGCGGGGCCGGCCGGCGGAACCGAGCGGGAGCGCCCACAGCGCGCCCTCCCCGTTCAAATAGAGGGTCTTGCCGTCGTTCGACCAGTTCGGCGCTTCGAGCAGCAGGTCGTCGAACTCGGCGACGACCGTGCTCGAGCGGGAGGCCACGTCGAACACGGTGACGCGACAGGTCTGCCCGGGCGCCAGCGGCCGCGAGAGGCCGCCGGGGGTCTGCTCGAGCTGGCGGGTGAATTCGAGCGGGGTCCGCACGCCGAGCGCCGCGGCGCCGGAGGTGGGGGAGTCCTGTGGGGCTGGGGTCATTTCGGGAACTTCTCCTCTGCCAGTGGGATTACCCGACCCGGGTCAGTGTGGTCGCGAACTGATCGACCAGCACGGAGGTCCCGTTCAGGTGCAGTCCGTCGGTGGCAGCGGGCCGGGGTAACGGAACGGGACCATCGGGCCCGCGGCCGCCGTTTCCTGTTGCATCCCGGGTGAATCCGCCGACTGGGGGTGCAGGAACACCGGCTAAGCGGAGGCGACGGCATGAACAGGATGGGCTGGGCGGTACCGGCACTGATGCTCGCGGGGGCGGGACTCGTCGGGTGCGGCGTCACGGTGCCCGGCACCGCTGTGCCCGCACCCGTGGCTCCCGCATCGAAAGCGGGTACGCAGCAGACCGCGCCCGCCCCCGTGACAGTGACCGCGCCGCCGGTCGTGGTGGTCCAGCCGCAGGCAACCGTGACCCGGCCGACGGCTGTCCCGGCGTTGACCCCGTGCCAGCGGCTGTTCGCCGACGGTTACTCGTACAGCTACGCCTACGACGAGTGGGCGAAAGCGGGCTACCCCCTGAGCTGGGACGCGGACCGCGACGGCTACCCCTGCGAACAGTCCTACGGGAACCAGAACTGAGCCCGGGCCACGATTCCTGGACTGATCGGCCGGGTGCGTTCGGAGGCGTCAGGACAGCTGACCGTCGTAGTCCGGGAGCTGGTAACCCTTCAGGTAGTTGCCGCCCGCCAGGTCGTGGTCGTGGTTGCCGATGTTCTCCAGGATCACGTAACCGTCGTCGGTGTATTCCTGGCGGCAGCGCTGCTTGGTGGCGCCCTGGCTCGAGTCGCCGGATTCCTTGGTGCACAAGCCATCGACCGCGTAACCGGCGCTGGTGAGCTGATCGGTGGTCTCCGACGCGGAGCCCGCGCTGCGTGCCGTCGCGAAGAGCACGGACACCCCGTGGTCGCCGGCCCATTGAGCGACCGCGAGGACCGGCTTGTTCGGCTTTCCCGGGTGGTACCCCGTCTCCAGCGCCGTGTTGTCGATGTCCAGCACGATCGCCGGCTTCTGGCCGCCCTCGTCGAGGTGGTCCTGCAGCCACGGGATCGCCGGATCGATCACCTGCTTCACGTCGGACTGCCACTGCGCGTAGCTCGGCAGACTCGCCGGCGCCGCTTGCGCCGTACCCGAACAAACCGCGGCCGCGACCACCGCGGCCAGAACCCCACCACGTACCCCGCGAAGCGCCATCACATCTCCTTACCAGGGGAAGAAAGCCGCGCGAGGCTATCCCGAAACGATGATGACCTTGTACCTGCGAACGTTCGATAACGGACATTCACCTCAGTCCCAGGAAACCCGGCAGTTTCGCGGAGCGTGCTACGTCCACTGCCGCCGGATACACGTGGACCCAAGCCGGGAACGGGTGCTCCACCGCGATCCGCTGGCACAACGGGGTGGCCGAAGACCTCGGCCGGGTGTTCGGGGAGCAGACCGGACCGCCGACCGCGGCTACGCGCTCGGGGTCTGGGAAAGCGGCGTCCTCGCCGACACCCTCGTCACCAGCCCGGACTCCGGCGGCTTCGGCCGGCCGGTGCTCACCGACGACGGCGTCATCGCGACCACGATCGGCGACACCGTGGCGACCTTCCGGCGCAGCTGCACCGCGTAGGACTCCCTTGCGGGGGGCGAAAAGCTCTTTCCGGACAGACGTGCCGAAGTCCGCCGGCGAGGGTGTGGCGCCGGACACGAGCGGCCCGGTGAGCGGCCGGGGCTTGCGAAGATCGAATCGTGGGCACGGAACTCCTCAGCGCCGGGAAGCCAGGCCGGGCTCCCCGCGCGAACGGCAGCGGGGCGGTGGCCGCGCGTGGCTGAGGAGTTCCGGCTGCGCTCGGTGGCCGTCGCGGTGTACGGGCCGGCCGCGTTGTTCGGGCTCGCCGAGGGGTCGATGCTGCCGGTCGTGGCACTGAGCGCGATCGACCGCGGCGCCACGACTCCCGTCGCGGCGCTGATCGGGGCGTTGCTGGGGATCGGGGCGCTGGTCACGAACATCCCGGCGGGCATCCTCGCGACGCGGGTCGGCGAGCGGAAGTCGATGGTCCTCGCCGCGGCGGTTTCGGCCGTCGGGCTGGTGCTGTGCCTGGTGAACATCGGCACGGGGCAGGGCGCGCTGGTGCTCTACGGCGCCGGCGTCCTGCTGATCGGCGCCGCGAGCGCGGTCTACAGCCTCGCGCGGCAGTCGTACCTGACCGAATCCGTGCCGCTGCACATGCGGGCGCGGGCGTTGTCGACGCTCGGCGGGACGATGCGCGTCGGGCTGTTCCTCGGGCCGTTCGCCGGGGCCGCGGTGATGCAGTTCTGGGGCACGGCCGGCGCGTACTACCTGAGCCTGGTCGCGGTGCTCGCCGCCGGCGCCGTCGCGTACCGGGTGCCGGATCTGGAGACGACCGCGGAACACCGCGCGGCCGTCGCGGCGATCACGACCTGGGGGATGATCAAGCAGAAGTGGCGCGTGTACGCCACTTTGGGCGTCGGCGTGCTGCTGCTTTCCGGGATCCGGCAGACGCGCCAGACCGTGGTCCCGCTGTGGGCCGCGCACCTCGGCCTTTCGCCCACGGTCAGTTCGCTGATCTACGGCTTCGCCGGCGCGATCGACGCGCTCGTGTTCTACCCGGCGGGCAAGGTGATGGACCGGCACGGGCGCCGGTGGGTCGCGGTGCCGTCCGCGTTCGTGCTCGGCGCTTCCTTCGTCCTGATGCCGCTCACGCACGGCGCGGTGCTGCTCGCCGTCGTGGCCATGGTGATGGGGTTCGGCAACGGCATCGGCTCGGGCATCGTGATGACCCTCGGCGCCGACGTCTCCCCGTCCGTCGGCCGCCCGACGCACCTCGGCATCTGGAACGAACTGGGCGACATCGGCTCCGGCCTGGGCCCGCTGCTGCTCGCCGGCGTGACCGCGCTCGCCGGGCTCGGGCTGGGGATCGTCGTCAGCGGGCTGGTCGGTTTCGCCGCGGCCGGTGCGTTGTGGACGTGGATTCCACGGCCTTCGCGCGGACTTCGCCCGGCCGCGGTGCGAGGCCCGCCATCGTGACGACGGAGCTTACGGCCGCCGGCCAGTGCGGCCCGGCGCCGTCAGTAGGCTCCACCTGGCCCGATCGGACGAAGGAGGCCAGACCTTGCCCTTGGTGCACGCGGTGTGGTCTCCGGGCCGCGGCCTGCTGCTCTGGGCGGAGCAGAAGGCCCCGGCCGGCACGTCGAGCCGATCGGCGCAGATCGCGCTGCCGCATCCGTTCGCGGTCTCCAGCGCGAAGCTGACCGAATTGCATCCCGGCAAGCCCACGTCGGTGACGTTGCTGCTGCCTTCTCGGGCAAGCCGGCCGCTCGCCTCCTCCGAGCAGACAGGCAAGCGGCGTGGCCCGGCGCCGTCGTTGCGGCCGTGGTCGGTGCCGGCGTTGATCGTGGACGCGACCGAGCTGGACGATCTCGACGATTCGGCCTCGTACGGCGCCTCGGTCACCTACCTGCGGGCCGTGGGCCGGCTGGCCGCGGATCTGGTGCGGCGCGGGCGGGTCCTGCCGACGCTGGTCCGCCGCGGCGACGCGGCGGAGGCACGATGGCGTCCGGTGTTGCAGGGTGTGGACTTCGTCGCGTTCGACGCGCTGGTCGCGGCCATGCCGCCGGTCGGGCGGGCCGAGCAGATCGCGCCGCTGACCGGGGCCTCGCCGCGTGCGCTCGTCACCGATGCCCTGCACACCATGGTCGACGCGGCGGTCCGGGACCGGCTGGCGCGGGCGGATCCTCCCGTCGACCTGCGCGGGGGCCGGGGCGCGGCCGGAGTGTGGCTGGCCGCGTTGCAGGGCGGCATTCCCGGCGTCGAGCTGCCGCTGGGGGAGCTGGGTGTGGTGGCCGACGCCGTCGCGAAGTGGGACGAGGTCGCCGACACCGACATCGTCGATGGGCGGGCGTGTTTCCGGCTGGCCGAAGTCCGCACCCTGCGCCCACCGGACGCGGACGATCCCGACGACCAGACCGGCGACGGCTCCCAGTGGCAGCTGCAGTTCCTCCTGCGCGCCACCGCCGATCCGAGCCTGCTGCTGTCGGCGGAGCAGATCTGGTCGGGCGAGGCGAACGGGCTGCTCCGGGATCCGCGGGGGCTGCTCGTCGCCGAACTGGGCCGGGCCGCGCTGGTGGAGCCGATGCTGGCGCCGGCGCTGCGCCGTACCCAGCCGTCCGAGTACGACCTGTCCGTCGAGGAAACCGAGCAGTTCCTGACTTCGGGCGCGACCCGGCTGATCGAGGCCGGGTTCGAGGCGCAGCTGCCGGCCACCTGGGACGGCCGGCGCCGGCTCGGGCTGCGGCTTTCGGTCCACAGCACGCCGTCGGAGCAGGTCGTCGCGCGCAGCCGGGTCGGCCGCGACGAGCTGGCCGGGTTCCGCTGGACGATCGCGGTGGGCGACACGGAAATCGGCGAGGACGAGCTGGCCAGGCTCGTCGCGGCGAAGACCCGGCTGGTGCGGCTGCGCGGCCGGTGGATCAGCGTGGACGCCGAGCGCCTGCTCGCCGGCCTCGAGTTCCTGCGCCGCAACCGGCACCGGCGCCCCACCGCGGGCGAGCTGCTGGAGCTCGTCCACCTCGCGGGGGAGGCGCCGCTCCCGGTCACCGACGTCAGCGCCGACGGCTGGGTCGGGGACGTCCTGGCCGGGCGCGTCCACCAGACGCTGCAACCGGTCGAGGTGCCGCCGACGTTCCGGGCCACGCTGCGCCCGTACCAGGAGCGCGGGGTCGCCTGGCTGGCTTTCATGTCGGCGCTGGGGCTCGGCGCGTGCCTGGCCGACGACATGGGCCTCGGCAAAACCGTCCAGGCGTTGGCGCTCGAAGCCGTCGAACGGGCGGACCACGAGCGCAGGCCGACGCTGGTGCTGTGCCCGATGTCGCTGGTCGGCATGTGGCAACGGGAGGCGGCGAACTTCGCCCCGGCCCTCCGGGTCCACGCCCACCACGGCAGCGCCCGCGCGCACGGGGACGCGCTCGCCGAGCAGATCGCCGCGGCCGACCTCGTCGTCACGACCTACGCCACCGCCGCCCGTGACGCCGACGAACTCGCGACGTTCGAGTGGCAGCGCCTGGTGCTCGACGAAGCGCACGCGATCAAGAACGCTGACACAGCAACGGCCAAGGCGGTGCGGCGCTTCTCCTCCGGGCACCGGCTCGCGCTCACCGGCACCCCGGTGGAAAACCGGCTGGCGGACCTGTGGTCGGTGCTGGACCTGCTCAACCCCGGGCTGCTCGGCAGCCGGTTCGAGTTCCGGCAGCGGTTCGCGGTCCCGATCGAGCGGCGGGACGACACCGCGACGGCGGCCGACCTGCGCCGGCTCACGCAGCCGTACCTGCTGCGCCGGGTGAAGACGGATCCCGCGATCGTGCCGGAGCTGCCGGAAAAGCTGGAAATCCGGCAGGAATACCGGCTGACCCGCGAGCAGGGCACGCTGTACAGCGCGATCGTCGACGAGATGATGAAGAAGATCGAGAACAGCCAGGGCATCAAGCGCCGCGGCAACATCCTCGCCGCGATCACGAAGCTCAAGCAGGTCTGCAACCACCCCGCGCACCTGCTGCACGACGGCTCCCCGATCGGCCACCGCTCCGGCAAGGTGATCCGCCTCGAAGAGATCCTGGCGGAAATCCTGGCGTCGGGCGATCGGGTGCTGTGTTTCACGCAGTACACCGAATTCGGCCACATGCTGGTGCCGCACCTTTCGGACCGGCTCGGCACCGAGGTCGCGTTTTTGCACGGGGGCCTGGCAAAAGGCGCGCGGGACGCGATCGTGGAACGCTTCCAGGCCGGCGACGGGCCGCGGATCCTCTTGCTGTCGCTCAAAGCCGGCGGCTCCGGGCTCACGCTGACCGCCGCCAGCCAGGTGCTGCACCTGGACCGCTGGTGGAACCCGGCGGTGGAGAACCAGGCCACCGACCGGGCGTTCCGGATCGGGCAGGGAAGGAACGTGCAGGTCCGGAAGTTCGTCTGCCCGGGCACCATCGAAGAGCGCATCGACGCGGTGATCACCAGGAAACGCGCGCTGGCCGGACGGGTTGTCGGCGAGGGCGAAAGCTGGCTGACCGAACTGTCGACGGACTCGTTGCGCGGGGTGCTCGCGCTGGGGGAGGAGGCGATCGATGACTGAGCCACTGCCGTGGTGGCCGGTCCGCTTCATCCGCGCGCTGACGGCGATCGGCATCCTCCTGCCCGCGCCCGGCCAGGGGCGCGTGGTGTCGTTGGAGGTCGGCGCCGGGCGGGTCGACGCCGAGGTCCAGGACGAGCGCTCACACCAGGTCCGAATCGGCCTGACGGCGTTCGGGAAAACGGACTGGGCGGCGATCACCCATGCCCTGGCGGCAAAAGCGTCGGCCACGGTGCTGCTGCTCAGCGGTGACCTGCCTCGTGACGTCGAACAGATCTTCAAAGCGGTCCGGCTGCCCTTGTTCCCGTCCTCGGCGCGGGAAGTATCGCTGGACTGCACCTGCCCGGCCGCCGAGGTGCCGTGCGGCCACTTGAACGCCGTGTTCTCCGCACTGGTCGCGCGAGTCGCCGACGATCCGTTCACCATTCTCGCGCTGCGCGGCCGGAACCGCGAAATGCTGCTGGAGGAACTGAAAAACCGGCTCATCTCGGCCGAACCGCTTGATCCTGACGACAGCTCTCCGCCCCTGACCGACGTCATGGACGCCTTCTTCGCCTCCGGCCCGGCCCCGGGCTTGGACGGCGCGGCACTGTTGCACGCGCCCCGAACGCCTTTCGACGCGCTACTGGACCAGGCCCCGCCGTTCGCGATCACCGTGGGCGGCGAGGACGTGGCCGAGCTGCTTCGGCCGGTTTATCGGGCGCTCACCGGAGAACACGGCAGTTAGCCCCGCAGATGATCAGCCGGCTCGGCCGAGCGTGCCGGTGCGGTTGCCAGCCGGTGGTGGCGGCGGCCGGTGTACAAGGCCAGCGTGCCGCAGAGTAAGGCGAGAACGGCGACGGCGACCAGCACGTCGGTCACCGAGGACACGATCAGGGAGATCAGGAGCGGCCCGGTGAGGCCGCCCAGGCGGTTGAAGAAGGACACCGTTCCGGTGAACCGGCCCCGGTGCGGGGTTTCGGTGAGATCGGCGGCGATGGGCAGGAAGGTCGCCGCCATGGTGTTGACGGTGAACAGGGTCGCGGTGAGCGCGGCCGCGGTCAGCCAGACCACGCTGCCGGCCAGGCCGGACGCCGCCAGCGCCAGCAGCAGCACGCCCGCGCAGACGGCCAGGCCCGCCGAGAGCCGGACCGGCCCGGTCCGGCGGTAGAGCACCATCATCAGGACCGCGCACGGGACCATGGCCATCGCGACGGCGGTCAGCATGGTGTTGGCCGTGGTCAGGGAAAGCCCGCCGGCGCGGGACAGGGTCGGCACCCAGGTGGTCAGCCCGAAGGTCAGCAGGCCGATCACGATCGCCTGCACCCGTTGCACCCCCGCGGTGAGTGTCGTCCGCGACTCCCGGTGCTGCCTGTCCGCCACCGGATCGGCCGCGGGCTCGGGTATGGCTTCGGTTCCGGAAAAGCGTTCGGGGACCAGAAAGGTCGCCGCGGCCAGTGCCAGGCCGGTCGGGGCACCGATGAGCCAGAGCACCCGCCAGCCGAAGACCGGCTCCAGCCACAGCGCCGAACCGGACGCGACGAGGTAGCCGATCGCGGTCGCGACCACGGACAGGCCGGTCACCATCGGCCCGCGCGCCCGGCCGGGGAACAGGTCGGCGAGGATCGTGATCAGCAGCGGTGCCAGGCCGCCGACCGTGATGCCCATCAGGAAGCACATCGTCACGTTGCCGCCGAAGCCCGGCATGGTGCCGCACATGCTGGTCGCGGTGAACCCCAGGGTGGCGACCAGGTAGGAGGCCCGGCGGCCGAGGTGGTCGGCCATCCTGGAGAACACCAGCGCGCCGGCCGCCGTTCCGCTGAGGCCCGCCACGGCGAGCAGGGACGCCGTCGACGCGGTGAGGCCGTACTCGGCGCGCATCCCGGGAATGACGAAGCCCAGCGTCGAGGTCTTGCTGATGTCGATGGTGAGCGCGGCGGTCGCGACGGCCGCGATCACCCACCGGCCGCGTGGCCGATGGGCGAGTTCGGACGCCCGCTCGCGAGCGGGCGTGATCCGGCTGCGCGAAACCAGCGCGCCCGCCAGCGTGATCAGAAGTCCCGCGCCCGCGAGGAACATTTCCGGCATGTCCGAAAGCGGCATGCCGTGCAGCGTCCGCCCGTTCATGGCGGTCATTCCCGGCATGGCCATGCCGGTCATCGTGAATGGCCGGATGAATCCGATCGCCGCGCAGAGCACGGTCAGTGCGCTGCCCACGGTGATCGCCACGCGTCCGAGGTCCGGGGGCGTGGCCGGGTTCATCGCCATGTGTTTCCGCCTTCGGTGCCCGGCTGCCCCGCCGGTGATGGCTGGTACAGGACACAGATACCGGCACCGGCCTCGCCAGGGCAATACCCCGTCTTCGCACCGGCACGTTGGGAGAAGGCGGCTTCGGCGATGGTTATTTCATCGTGCGGTCTTTTCGTGAGAGGCGTGTCTCCGGTCGCTTTTCGCTCTACTCTGCGGGGAAATATCCCTTTTCCTTGTTGTGCTGGTTGACGTCGGCACCCTGCCCGCAATCGGAGGACTGATGACCCTGCCCACCGAGCCGATCGGCAGCATTCCGCGCCCGGCCTACCTCCTCGACGGCCTCGGTGCGTTCGACGCGGGCCGGATCGACGGCGCCGCGCTCGCCGAGCTGGAGAGCCGGGCGCTGGCCGACACGCTCAGCCGGTTCGAAGAGACCGGTTCGCCGATTCTCTCCGACGGCGAGCAGGGCAAGCCGAGCTTCGCGACCTACCCGCTGGCCGGGCTGAGCGCGCTGGCACCCGACGGCGCCGTCATCCCGTTCGCCGACGGGCACACCCGGCAGCTGCCGCGGCTGACCGCGGGCCCGTTCCGGTACGCCACGCACGCGGACTCCTACCTGACGCGGGCGAAGGCGCTCACGGACCGGCCGGTCAAGCAGGCCGTGATCGCCGCGTCCGCGCTGTCGCTGATCTACCCGGCCGGCGGCATCGACGGGTATCCGCGGGAGCAGTTCCTCGCCGACCTGGTGGACGGGGCGGAGGCCGACATCCGCCGCAGCCTCGACGCCGGGGCGGACAGCGTCCAGATCGACTTCACCGAGGGGCGGCTCTCGCTCAAGCTCGACCCCTCCGGCGGGCTGCTGCGGCAGTTCGTCGACCTCAACAACGCCGTCCTCGACCGGTTCACCGCCGAGGACCGCGCGAAGATCGGCGTGCACACGTGCCCGGGGGGCGACCAGGACTCGGTGCACAGCGCCGACGTCGACTACGCGGACCTGCTGCCGGCACTGTTCGAGCTCACCGCGGGGAAGTTCTTCGTCCAGCTCGCCAGCGAACCCGAGCCGGAGCGGGTGCTGCGGATCATCGCCGCGCACCTGAAGGCGGACCAGCGGGTCTTCGTCGGCGTCATCGACCCGATCGACCCGCGCGTGGAGACGCCCGAGGAGGTGCGCGACCGGGTCCTGACCGCGGCGAAGCACCTGCCCGCCGACCGGCTCGGCACCTGCGACGACTGTGGATACTCGCCGTTCGCCGACGACACGTCCACCTCGCGAGACCTCGCGTTCGCCAAGATCGCGGCGCGGGTCGAGGGCACGCGGCTGGCGGCGGATCAGCTCTGACGGGATCGCTCCGCCACCTCGGACGCTGCCCGCCCCGGCGGCTCGCGCGGTGGCGGGCGGCGGTCGGACGAGACCGGCGACGCGCCTGCGCTCTCCGGCGCGCCCGGTCGGCCCCTTTCGCGCCACGACCGTGAAATTCGCATGGTTCGTGCGTGTGCGCGGCACTGGCACCTGTGATTCCGCGGGGAGCAGGATCGAAGGCTCGTCCGGTTTCCGAGGGCAGGAGAGCGCATGCGCAAGACTGAGGCGGAAGTCCCCGGCGGGCACCGGGCGGTGCGCGCATGACTCCCGGACCGCCGGGGCGCGCGCTGGGCTTCCGGCGCCACCTGCGTGCCGAGGTGAAGGCGGGCCGGGGCGCGTACCTGTTCTCCGAACGAGGGGTCATCGCCCTGCGCGGCTCGCACGTCGAGTCGCTGGCGGCGGTGCTCGACGGCTCGCGCGAGCTGGCGGACCTGGTGCGCGAGCGGCCGGGAGGGATGCCGCCCGGGCAGCTCGCGGCGGTGCTCGCGCAGCTGGTCGACGCCGGTCTCGTGGCGATCCGGGAACAGGGGGAGCGCGAGGTGGACGAGCAGGCGCTGGCCTACTGGGACGCCTGCGGCATCGACGGCGAGGCGGTGGCCGAACGGGGCCGGACCGCGGCCGTGCGGCTGCTGGTGGTGGGGGACGAGGTCGACGCGGAACCCGTCGAGCGGGCGCTCGCGGACGCCCGGCTGGGGCTGGCCGGCGCGGCCGCGGACCTTTCCGTCGTCCTGTGCGCCGACTACCTCGACCCACGGCTGGCCGAGATCGACGCCGAGCACCGCCGCGACCGGCGGCCGTGGCTGCTCGCCCGGCCGTTCGGCGCGCAGGTGTGGATCGGCCCGGTGTTCCGGCCGGACGGTGCCTGCTGGCATTGCCTGGCGCACCGGCTGTGGGGTCACCGGCACGCGGAGGCGTGCGTGCAGGAGCTGCTCGGCCACTCGGGCCCGGCCCGGCGTCCGGTGTCCGCGCTGCCGCCGCTGACCTCGGCCGCCGCGCACCTGATCAGCCTCGAGGTGTGCAAGTGGCTGGCCGGGTACCGGTACCGCGGCCAGCAGTCCGTGTGGACCCTCGACACCCTGGACCTGCACGGCAGGTTGCACGAGTTGCGCCGCCGCCCGCAATGCGCGGCGTGTGGCGACAGCGGGCTGGTGGCCGCGCTGGCCGACCGGCCGGTCGTGCTCTCCCCGGCCCCGAAGGCTGCTTCCGGCGGCGGCGGGCACCGCACCGCGACCCCGGCCGAGGTGCTCGCGGGCCACCGCCACCTGGTCAGCCCCGTCACCGGCATCATCAAGGCGATCGAGCCCGATCCGGCGGCGCCCCCGTTCGTCAACGCGTTCCGCTCCGGCTTCAACGTCGCCCACGGGATCACCGGGATGGAGGCGTTCAAGGCGGGCATGCGCTACGAGAACGGCGGGAAGGGCACGACACCGCTCGACGCGGAGGTCGGCGCGCTGTGCGAAGGGGTCGAGCGCTTCTCCGGCAACTACCAGGGCGACGAACGCCGGGTCCGCGCGTCGTACGCCGAGCTCGGCGCGGAGGCCGTGCACCCCAACGAGTGCATGCTCTTCGCCGATCGCCAGTATGCCGAGCGGGCCGGCTGGAACCGCCGGCACGCCGCCTTCCAGCAAGTCTGCGATCCGTTCGACGTGCTGGCCGAGCTCGACTGGACTCCACTGTGGACGTTGAGCGGGGAGAAGCGCCACCTGCCGACCGGGCTGCTGTACTTCGGCGCGCCGGCGGAGGGCGGACCGGTCGTGTGCGCGGACTCCAACGGCAACGCCGCGGGCAGCAGCAGGGAGGACGCGATCCTGCAGGCGACACTGGAGCTGATCGAGCGCGACGCGGTGGCGCTGTGGTGGTACAACCGCACGCCGCTGCCGGGGGTGGACGTGCTGTCGCTCGAGGACCCGTGGCTCGTGGAGCTGCTCGGCCAGTACGCGAGCATCGGCCGCGAGCTGTGGCTGCTCGACCTGACCTCGGACTTCGGCATTCCCGTGATGGCCGCGCTTTCGCGCCGCGTCGACGGTCCGCCCGAGCACATCGTGTTCGGTTTCGGCGCCCACTTCGATCCGCGGATCGCCGCGCGGCGCGCGGCCACGGAGCTGAACCAGCTGCTGCCGATGGTGCTCGAATGCGGCCACGAGCTCGACGACCCGGATGCCCGCCGCTGGCTGGAGCACGCGACCGTCGCCAATCAGCCGTACCTGCGGCCGCGGCCGGGCGTGCGCGCCAGTGTGGCCGCCGACTTCGGGTACGTCCACCGCGCCGACATCCGCGACGACATCACCGCACTGCGGAAGATGCTGGGCGCTCAGGGACTGGAGATGCTCGTGCTGGACCAGACCCGGCCGGACATCGGGCTGCCGGTGGTCAAGGTGGTGGTCCCGGGGCTGCGGCCGTTCTGGGCGCGGTTCGCCCCGGGGCGCCTGTTCACCGTGCCGGTGCGCCTGGGCCGGTTGGCCGGACCGACACCCTACGACCAGCTGAACCCGTTTCCGATGTTCCTTTGAGGGGACGAACCGTACTGGAGCGAGTCAGGTGAAGGCGCAGAACCCGGACGGCTCGGCCGAGACGGTGCGGCTGTGGTCCCTCACCGAGGAGACTGCCGTCGAGACCGGCGACGACGACTCACTCGTGATCGTCACGTGGTGGCGGGAGCACGACCTGCACCACGTGCCCGGCGCCGTCCGCGACTCGCTCCACCGGATGGCGCTGGGACCGGTCTCGATGGCGAACCTGGCCGCCGCCGCGGGCAGCGGCCCGCCGGGACTGGACGAGGTGCTCGACCGGCTGACCGGCGCGGTGGTGCACTCGCTCGCGCTCACCGACGGCCGCGGCCCGATCGTCTCGGCGGTCCCGGCCCGGCAGGCCCCGCGGTTCCGGGTCGCGGAGCTGGGCATGGACCGGCCCGTCAAGCTTTCGCGCTTCGCGGCGTTCCGCTCGGCGGACGGCACCCTGGTGCTCGAGTCGCCGCTGGCGGGCTACCGGGTGCTCCTGACGGACGTCTCCTCGGTCCGGGTCGCGACCGCGCTCGCCGCGGCCACCACGCCCCGCGGGGTGGCGGCGGCGACCGGCGTGCCACCACACATCACCGCGGACGTCCTGGCCTACCTGGTCGCCGCCGGCGTGGTCCTCGTGGCCGACGCGGAGGCGGAGTTCGCCGAGGACCATGACCCCGAACTGGCGGCCTGGTGCCACGACGACCTGATGTTCCACACGCGCAGCCGGACCTGGCAGCGGACCGGGGAGCCGCCCGCCACCGGTCGTGACCCGGCCAGTGGCGGGCCGCCGATCGTCAAGCGCGGGTCCGGCGGCCCGGTCGTGCCGCTGGCCCGCCCCGACGTCGCGGAGCTGACCGCGGGCGGCCCGGCGCTGGCCGCGCTGCAGGAGGCCGATCACCACTGCCCGGCGTTCTCCGGGCGCACCCTCACCGGCGAGCAGATCGGGGAGTTCCTGTTCCGCAGCGCCCGGGTCCGGTCAGTCGGCCCCGGGCACCTGCCGGGGGGACTGAGCCACGAAGCGTCGCAACGGCCGTACTTCAGCGTGGCCGGCCTCTACGAGCTGGAGATCTACCTGACGGTCAACCGCTGTTCCGGCCTGGTCCGGGGGATCCACCACTACGACCCGCTGGACCATGCGCTGACGCTCGTCAACGACGACGAGGAGGACGTGGCGCAGATGCTCGACATGGCGATGATCGCGGGCGGCGGCCGGCACAGGCCGTCGGCGCTGCTGAACGTGACCGCCCGGGTGGCCCGCACGGGGTGGGTGCTCGGCTCCGCCGCTTACGCGACCACGTTGATGCACGTCGGCGCGCTGCAGCAGACCCTGTACCTCAACGCCAGGGCCATGGGCCTCGACGCGCACGCGCTGCCCGTGGACGCCGCCGACCGGGTGGACCGCGCGCTGAAGCTGGAGTGGCCCGCCGAGGTCGGGGTCGGCGAGTGCGCGCTCGATTTCCCGGACTAGCCCGCCGCGCCCGGCCGGGAGTGTCCTTTTCGGACTCTTCAGCCGGCCGGGCCGGTCACAGCCATTCCGCGTCCGAGGCGATCCGGATGGCGTGCACCCGGTTGGTGGCGTTGAGTTTCGTGACGACGGCGGCGAGGTAGTTGCGCACGGTGCCCGCGGACAGGAACAGCTCCGCCGCGATGTCGGAGACGTTGCGCCCGCCGGCGGCCAGCGAGAGGATCTCGATCTCGCGCGGGGTGAGCGGGCAGTCGTCGGTTTCCCAGGCGGCCAGCGCGAGTTCGCTGTCGATGTAGCGCCTGCCCACCGAAACGGAGCGGACGGCGTCGGCGAGCTTGCCCGCCGGCGCGTCCTTCAGCAGGAACCCTCCGACCTTGGCGTCGAGCGCGCGGCGGACGGTGCCGGGCCGGCCCAGGGAGGTCAGGATCAGCGTGCGGCACGAAGGGAGGTGCTCGTGGATCTCCTTCGCGGCGGTCAGGCCGTCCATGCCCGGCAGGTCGATGTCGATGACCGCGACGTCGGGGCGGGCCGATCGGGCCGCGGGCAGGATCCGGTCGCCCGCCGCGACTTCCGCCACGACTTCGATGTCCGCCTCGAGGTTCAGCAAAGCGACGAGCGCACCGCGGACCATGTGCATGTCCTCGGCCAGAAGTACCTTGATCACGTACTCACTCCGGTCCCCCAGTGTGCGGTTTCCGTCCCGATCCTAGCCTCCCGGCCGGGGCCCGGAGCGGCTCAGACCGCGGCCCGCCGGCGCACCGGCACCGCGCGGAGGTCCGGCAGGGCCAGCAATCGCGGCGGGTCGAGCCGGCGCCGCGGGTGCACCTGGACGTCGCCGATGCTCGCGGTGATGCCGGGGCCCGCGGTGAGCGGGCCGCCGATTCCGGTGTGGGCACAGGGATCCTGCTCGTGCGGCCCGGTCCCGAAGGTGTGCACGATGACGTGCCAGCGTCCCGTGGGGACGTTCGGCAGCGAGTAGGGGCCCGGTGCGGGCAGGATCAGGGAGCGGACCGGCAGGCCTTCGAGGATCCGGGTGGGGAACAACCCGACGAAGGCGGGCCCGAACTCGACTCCGGGCGGGCAGTTCAGCTGTCCCCGCACGGTCGTGCCGGGGCCGGTCCGCGCCGGCCGCCCGGGAACGCGCCGCGGCCGCCCGCCGAGGCTGCGGTAGTGCGCCGGGGAGAACCCGACGCTGCCCCGGAAGCGGGTGCTGAACGTGCCCACGCTGTTGTAGCCGACCTGGTGGCTGATGTCGGCCACGGAGATCGGCGTGGTTACCAGCAGCCGCTTGGCCTCGGCCAGGCGGAGCGCGGCCAGGAACCGGCCCGGGGAAAGGCCGGTCGCCCGCTGGAAGACGCGGGTGAAGTGGAACTTGCTGAACATCGCCGAGCGGGCCAGGTCGTCGATGGTCAGGTGCTCACCGAGGTTTTCCTGCATGGCGACGATGGCCCGCGTGACCGCGTGCCGGATGCTCTCCTCCATGGTCGGCCCCTTCCTGCGCCGAACGGGCGGATCCCGTCGCGAAAACCGTAGAAGCCCCAAGGGCTACCTCTTAAGTGCTCAGAGCACGAACAGGCGTGGTTTTCGCAGCCGGCGGAAGTGCGTTTCGCATGTCGCCGGGCCGGCCCGTTCCCGCGGGAGCGCCGGGCCGGGCCGGGGGGTGATCATCCGGAAAGCGCGGTGCCGAACCGCGGCGGCGACCGAAGCAGGCGGGCATTTCCTGCACCGAACGCACCAGTGCGCACCGCTGGTCGGCCTATGGGGAAATCAGCAGTACCCGATGAGCTGGGCACTGGCTCCGGATGAGTGCCGCGGTGGACGATGGCGGAAAGTGAACCGAACTGATTCGCCACTGGGAGAATTCGAATGAGCATGAAAATTTCGGAAAAAGCCGCGGTGCTCTTTGCCGGCGTGGGTGTCGACCTGATTGACGCGGAGGTGCCGGTCGACCTCGTCATCGACCGCTTCGACCAGTGGGGCAACGACCGCCACGTCGGCAGGGGGCTTTCCTGCATTTGCGGCGCGGCCCCCGCCCGGGACCACCACTCGGCCTGAGTCCGGGCTTCGGCCCGTTGGCGTGAGCGGCGCGCCGAGCCGGTATGTCGAAGGCTGTTCCGGGCAGTGGCCCGGAACAGCCTTCGTCGTATGGACTGCGTTTCCGGCTCATCGAAATGACACAAAGTAGCCGGACGGCTCCGCATCCGGCATTTTTTCTCCACATCGGCCCGCTTATCCGCCGGCCGTCGGTCAGGTGCCCCGAATGGGGCAATGCCGTGGCTCCCCGGGGTGTTTAACTGAAGGTCGGGGGCTGGTGCAGATGTGAGGGGGCACACCTCGTGATCAAGGTGCTGATTGCCGAGGACATGCACATCGTTCGCGGCGCTCTGGTTGCGCTGCTGCGGCTCGAACCCGATATCGACGTCGTCGGCGAAGTGGCCACCGGTGACGAAATCGTCCCGGCGGTGCGGGCGCTGGGCGCCGAGGTCGCGGTCATCGACATCGACCTGCCCGGAAAGGATGGCCTGACGGCCGCCGGTGAGCTGCACACCGAGGTGCCGGGCTGCCGGACCCTGATCCTGACCAGCCTGGGCCGGCCCGGCACGCTTCGCCGGGCGCTGGCGGCCAAGGTGAGCGGGTTCCTGCTGAAGGACGCCCCGCCGAACAAGCTGGCCAGCGCCGTGCGCGGGGTGGTCGCCGGGCGCCGGATAGTCGACGGCGAGCTCGCGCTGGCCGCATGGGACATCGAGGAGTGCCCGCTGACGGCGCGGGAGCTCGAGGTGCTGCGGCTCACCGCGGAGGGCAGCAGCACGGTCGAGGTCGCGGCTCGGCTGTACCTCTCGGCGGGCACGGTCCGCAACTACCTCACGAACACCGTCACGAAGCTCAACGCCCGCAACCGGGTCGACGCGATCCGCATCGCGAAGGAGACCGGCTGGCTCTGATCGCGGGCCGGTCGCGGTTCCGGGGATCCGGGGCCCGCGCGGGGGAGCGGCTCAGACCGGGACTTCCGCGCGCAGGCGGAGATCGGCTGGCTGTGATCGGGGGCTGGCCGGGGTTTGGAGGGCGGCTCGGGTCGACGCGATCCGCATCGCGAAGGAGACCGGCTGGCTCTGATCGCGGGCCGGTCGCGGTTCCGGGGATCCGGGGCCCGCGCGGGGGAGCAGCTCAGACCGGGACTTCCGCGCGCAGGCGGAAGCGGCCGTCGGCCTCCACCCCCGCGGTCAGCTTGCCGCCGAGGATGGCGACCCGGTGGGCCATGTTGTCGATGCCGCTGCCCGAGGGATCCTGCCGCAGGACCTTGGCCCCCGGCGGTCCCGAAGCCTCCGGGCGTCCGGTCACGCCGTCGTTGACGATGTCGAGGGCCACCCCGCCGCTGGTCCGCTCGACCGCGATCTCGCAGCTGTCCACGTTGCTGTGCCGCAGCACGTTCGTCACGCCCTCGCGCAGCACGACCGCCAGCACCGTGCGCACCGGCCCCGGCAGGTCCTCCTCGAGCATCTCGACCCGCACGCGGACGTCCGCCGCCGCGAGCACGGAGCGCGCCGAACGGGACTCGCTCTCCAGCGACAGCTCGCGGTTCCCGCTGGCCACCGAGCGCACGTCCGCCAGCGCCAGGCGGGTGAGCCCGAGCACCTCCTCCAGCTCCGCCCGGGCGCGGTCCTCGTCGACGGCCAGGACGCGCCTGGTGAGCTCGCTCTTGAGCGCGATCGCCGACAGCGTCATGCCGAGCAGGTCGTGCAGGTCGCGGGCGAACCGCAGCCGCTCCTCGGCGACGGCCATCCCGGCCAGCCGCCGCTGGGTGGAGTCGACCTCGGCGACCAGCCGGACCTGCCAGATCAGGCCGAACACCACGAGACTGGACAAGACCGCGCCGGTGCTGAAGAAGACGACCAGCCCGGGCGGGGTGCCGAGGCCGACCTGGATGGCGACGTAGGCGGCCGTGTTGAGCGCGAACACCGCCCAGCCGGCGACCGGGGGCAGGACCAGCAGGGCGCACCCGGCGACCAGCCCGGGCGCGGTGGCCCAGTTCTGCTGCAGCGGGATCGCGGGCAGGTAGACGAGGCAGGCCTGGACGGCCAGCACGCCGTAGCTCTGGGGCGAGCGCAGCTTCGTGGCCGGCCGGGTGAAGTAGGCCAGCTGGATCACCAGCAGCGCGGCGAGGTCCCCGACGGCGAGGGCGAGCTTCCAGAACTCGGTCGTCCCCGCGATCACCAGCACGACCGGCTGCGCGGCGAGCAGGCAGAACAAGGCGTTGAGCGTCGAGCGGAGGCCCGGCGCCCCGCTCGGCGGCGCGGACGGCAGCCCCTCGGCCAGCGCCGCCTCCGGGGGCGCGGCGAGCGGGAGGTCCAGGTGCAACCGGAACCGGCCGTCCGGGCCGGGCCCCGCGGTGACCGCGCCGCCGAGCTCCCGCACCTCCTCGACGAGCGAGGCCATGCCGGCGCCGGGCGGCGGCCTCTCCTCCTGGGCGGCACCGTCGTTGACGATGTCGAGGGACACCCGGCCGTCTTCCTGGCGGACGGTGATTTCGCACTGTTCGACGTCGCTGTGGCGCAGGACGTCGGTGACTCCCTCGCGCAGCACCTTCGCCAGCGTGGTCCGCGTCCGCACCGGGAGGTCGCCCTGGTCGAGGTGGATCCGGACGGCGATGTCCGACGCGTTCAGCAGGGACTCGGCGGTGCGCGACTCCCGTTCGAGCGTCAGCTCGCGGTAGCCGTGGGCGACGGCCCGGACGTTCGACAGCGCGCGCTGCGCGATTTCGCTGATCTCGCCGAGGGTGCCCTGGGCGCTTTCGGCGGACTTGCGGAGCTGCCGGTGGACGAGCTCGCCCTTGAGCGCGATCGCCGAGAGGCTCAGGCCGAGCAGGTCGTGCAGGTCCTTGGCGAAGGACAGCCGCTGCTCGGCGACGGCGCGGCGGGCCAGCTCGTCCCGGGCGCGGTACAGGTCCGCCACGGTCCGGGCCAGCCGGCTCAGCAGGTACACCACGAGCCCGTAATAGGGGATGTTCAGGCTGCTGTAGACGGTGTCGAGCACACTGGCGCCGGGCACGAAGGACATGATCACGACGACACTCGCGACGCCGGCGCCGAAGACCGGCCAGGCGATCCGCGGCCGCAGGACCAGCAGGACGCTGCCCAGGAAGAAACTGATCTGGCCGATCCAGGCGTCCCCGAAAGTCAGGACCGGCACGTAGGCCAGCGCCGCCTGGCCGGCCAGCAGGAAATGGCTGGCCCTCGAGTCGAGCCTGCTCGTCTGCCTGCCGAAGTGCAGCACCTGGATCGCGACGAGCGCGAGAGCGCAGACCACCCCGTAGGCCGCCGCGACCGGCCCGATCGAGGACTCCAGCAGCGTGACGACGAGGTTGAGGGCGCCGCCGACGAACACGATCGCCACGATGGTCGTGGCCAGGCGCTGCGCCAGGCGAGGGCGCCGGTCGAAGGCGCGGGTGCCGGGTGGTGCCGGAGCCGAGCTCCGTTCCGTTGCGGAGGCGTCCGCCGAACCCCAGGAGATCACGAAGCCTTCCTTCGGCGGGTCCACCGCCGCCGGGCGGACTCGTCGGGAGCCGGCCGGGCCCGACGGTAATGGTCGTGGGGCAGCATGAGCGTAGCTCACCCCCCGGTCCGCGCAGGCTGGTTCGGGCCGGTAGGGGTGGGGTGACCCCTACCGGCCCGGCGACCCGGCGCTGTCGGGCGGCCCGGGTCGGCGCCTCGGACTCAGCCGCTCCGTGCATCGTGACCGGCGGCGCTCAGCGAGGCCCGGCGCACCGGGGCGGTCAGCTCGAAGCCGAACCAGCCGGAATGTCTTGCAGCGCGCGAGGATCGTCGATCAGGCCGCCGGGCCGGAGGTGTGCGGCCGCCGCCCGCCGCACACGTCGGTTCGCGGCCCGCACGGTGGGCGCGGTCCGCTCAGTGGTGGCTGCCTTCGGTGATCAGCGCGCGGTGCAGGAGCTGGATCTCGTCGCAGGGCTCGACGCCGAGTTCGCCGGCCAGGCGGGAACGCAGGCCCCGGTAGACCGTCATCGCGTCGGAGCGCCTGCCGCTCCGGCCGAGCGCGCGCATCAGCTGCCCGTGCAGGGCTTCGTCGAGGGGGCTGTCCGTGGCCAGGCCGTGGAGCTCGCCGATGAGCTCCCGGTGGTGGCCGCCCGCGATCTCGGCCTCGATCCGCAGGTGGAGCACATTCCGCCGCAGTTCGGCGAGCTCGGTCCGGTAGGCCGAGAGGATCGGGCCGCAGTACAGGTTGGCCAGCGGCGCGCCCGACCACAGGTCGAGCGCGGCGCGGTAGCTGTCGGCGGCGCCGGCGTGGTCCCCGCGCGCCCGCCGGTCGTCGCCGACATGCTGCAGGACCCCGAAGTCGTGCACGTCCACCCAGGCGGGGTCGATCTGCAGGGCGTACCCGGACTGGCGCGTGATCAGCATTTCGTCCGGGTCCTTGGCGGGCTGCTTCGCGTCGAGGCAGCGGCGGAGGTGGTGGACGTAGGTGTGCAGGGTCGCGCGGACGGTCCGCGGCGGGTTGTCCGACCACAGCTCCCGGATCAGGGTGTCGATGTGCACCATCCGGCCAGGACGCATCAGCAGTACCGCGAGCAGCTGCAGCACCTTGGGCGTGCTGGGTGCGCGGTCGACGCCGTGGCGCCGGACCTCCAGCGGGCCGAGGACCCTGAACCGCACGTCCTCGCCCGGGGTGCCCTCCGCTTCTCGTTGTCCGGAGCGCATTCCTGGCCTCCTGCATCGTGAATGTCCTGACGATCCCCAGCGCACGCCTCGCCGATCGGGTGGAAGCCGAACTCCGGGCTTCTCCTCGAATGTGACAGAGCGCCGTGTCCGCGGCCAGTGAGCAGCCCACCGGACCCGCCGTGCGTTCGCCCCCGGCCCGGGTGCGTTCCGCAGGGAAGGCGAGTGCCGTTCGCCCGGCCGCCCCTCCGGCGCGGCCGGTCACCGGGGCTGTGCCGGGGTCCCCGGAACGGACCAGGCGGGAGTGCGGCGGGGACACCCCCGCTCACGCAGGCGGGCGGGCCGCACCCCGGCGCGGTGCGTTCCGCACGGGCGGGGGATGCGTTCCGCACGGCCCGCCCCGGACCTGCGCACGGGCGGCCCCGGGCACGCTCCGGATTCCTCAATCGCTCGTCCATCGCCCCACAAGGAGTGGCGTCTTCCCTGGCACCACGACACCTGCCCTCTGCGGAATCCGAGGTTCAACTGATCATGGTGCGCTCCCTTGTGGCTGTCGGCAACGACAGCGATTTCGACGGCCTGGCCCGCGAACCGGCGATCGAGCGGGTGGCGAAACCGGTCCGGCCCGCGGTGCTGCAGGCGATTTCTTCGATCCAGCAGCGGTATTTCGAGCCGATCACGCTCGCCGACCTCTCGTCGGAGGTTTTCGTCAGCCGGTTCCACTTCTCGCGGATCTTCGCCGAGGCGACCGGGGTGACCCCCGGCCGGTTCCTCACCGCCGTGCGCCTGTTCGAGGCGAAACGGCTGCTGCTGACGACGTCGCTGAACGTGTCCGACATCGTGTGCAGCGTCGGCTACAGCAGCGTCGGCACGTTCACGAGCCGGTTCTCCCGGGCGGTCGGGATGACCCCGACCGAGTACCGGGACCCCCGGGTCGCCGAGCTGCTGGTGGCGGTTTCGCCGACGTTCCAACGGCTTCCGCCGCTGCGGACGCTGCCGGGGGCCGGCCGAGACGGCGTCCCGCCGGACCGCGGTGCGGGCACGCTTTCGCTGCGGCTGGACCTGCCGCGCGGCTCGGGGCCCGCGGACACCCTGGTCGGCTTGTTCCCCGACGCGGTGCCCCAGCGCGGCCCGGTCGCCTTCGGCGGGGCGGCCGGCCTGGGCTCGGGCGAGCTGGTCATCGAGGGCGCGCCGGCCGGGCGGTGGACGGCGATCGCGTTCGCCCAGCACCGGACCGGACCGGGCGATACCTGGCTCTCCATCGGGTATTCCGCCGTGCACGTGCCGCCGCACGGCCGGTCCGCCGCCCGGGTGGCGTTGCGCGCACCGGCCCCGACCGACACGCCGATCGCGATCACGCTGGCGGCGACGCGGCCGCCGTTCACCCAGCGCATGCCCGTCGCGCGCGTGCCGTATCCGCGCGCGGCCGCCTGATCCCCCCGACGAGAAAGGACGGCCTCGACGATGTCCACCCTGATCGGCGTGCTGCGCAAGCGATTCCTCTCGCCCACCTTCGCCGCGGTCGGTTTCGCCGGACGCGGCTTCCCGGTCGCCCGCACCGACGCGACGGCCCGGTTGGAGGCGGTGCCCCAAGCGGTCGTCTGCGGTTTCGAATGGGCCGTCGAAGGGGCTTCGCTGTGGGAGGTCGAGCGCCGCCTCGCCCTGATCGAACCGGAGCAGCGCGGCTTCGCCTACGAAGGCGCGACGATGGCTTTCACCATCCTCGACTCCATGCCCGGCGGCGGTCGCGACCGTACCCGTGAGCTGCTCGAAGGGCCGGCCCGCCCGCACATCTTCCTGACCTACATCGGGATCGGCTTCGCCATGGCGCGGCTTCCGCGGCCGCTGTGGAAGAACGTCCTGCCCGAGCTCTCCGGGGTGCCCTACCACCCGGTGATGAGCTGGCTCGCCGTCGACGGCTACGGCTTCGACCGCGCGTACTTCGACACCCGGCGGTGGGTCGGCGAGCAGGCCGAACCCGAGCCGTACCCGTGGGCCGGGTGCCCGGAGTACTTCGGCCGCGCGTTCGACCAGGGCGTCGGGCGGGCGCTGTGGTTCATCCACGGCGGCCGGCCCGCGGCCGTGGCCGAGGCGGTCGGCCGGTTCGCCGGGCGCCGGCGGCCGGACCTGTGGAGCGGGGTCGGGCTCGCCGCGACGTTCGCCGGCGGGGCCGGCCGGGCCGATCTCGGGCAGCTGCCGCGGGCGGCCGGGGAACACTACGACGAACTCGCCCTGGGGGTGGTGTTCGCGGTCAAGGCCCGGACCTACGCCGGGCATGTGCCCGCCCACACCCGGCTCGCCGCCGAGGTGCTCACCGGGCGTTCGGTGCCGGCGCTGCAGGAGGTCTCCGACCGGGCCGAGGCGCGAGGCGAGGACGAGGGCGGCCCGCTGCCGCGCTACGAGCTCTGGCGCGAGGGGATCCGGGCGGAATTCCGGCCCGCCGCGCGCCGGGCCGCAGGCTGATTTCGCCGTTCCGCCGCCGGCGGCAAACGTGGAGTAGACCGCGGCCCGCGCCACCTGTGATCGTGGAACGGACCTCGAAAAACAAATGGCAACCCGTGAGGGGGAAGTGCGTTGGGCGACGGTTGGCGCGGGTTGAGGCGCCGGATACTCACCCCTGATGATTCCGAGACTTCGCTGGAAAAACGTGGGTTCCACGTGAAGAGCCCGCAGTCCCGGGAGTTGCTGGAAACAGTGGGAAAGAAATTCTTGCTCGGTTATGCGCACGCTATGGAGGCGCGCACCCCCGAACAGTGCGAGGAGTGGCTGGGGCGCATTCCGGTGCAGTTCCGAGGGTTCGCGTACGAGGGCGCGGGAATGGGCTACGCGATGCTCGACGGCCTGCCTTTCGGCGGACGCGAGCACGTCGGCGGCTTCCTGGCCCGTCCCGGTGGCGAACTGCAGCAGTACATCGTCCTGGTCGGCGCCGGCTGGGCAATGGCGCGCCTGCCGCGCTTCGCCTGGCCTGCCGCGGACCGGTTCGACCCGCTGCTGCGCTGGCTGGTGCTCGACGGCTACGGCTTCCACCAGGCGTACTTCAAGACCGGGAAGTACGTCCGGCAGCAGTACCGGGAGCCGGGCTTCCCGTGGCCGTCGCGCAGGCACGGCGATTACGCGCTGCGGGCGATCGACCAGGGCATCGGCCGCGCGCTGTGGTTCGTCTGCGGCACCGACGTCGGACTGGTGACCAGGACGGTCGCCGGCTTCGACCCGGCCCGCCACGGTGACCTCTACGCCGGGATCGGCCTGGCGGCGACGTATGCCTGCGGGGCGAGCGAGGAGGAACTGGGCGAACTCGCCCGGCGTGCGGGCGAGCACCGCGGGCAACTGGCCCAGGGCAGCGCTTTCGCGGCCGACGCCCGGGTTCGCGCCGGCCTGCTGCTGCCCGAGACCGACGTCGCCACCCGCGCGCTGTGCGGCCTGTCCGCCGAACGCGCGGCGGCGATCACCCGGGAGGTGCGCCCGGCCGTGTCCGCCGACGGCGAGCTCCCGGCATTCGAAGTCTGGCGGCAGCGGATCGCCGGCGCGGTGCTGACCCACGGAGGTGCGAACACATGAGCAGGACCTCACACCGGCTGCGCCGGCAGCTGGCGGGCATAGTGGCGATCGCGCTGATGCTGACGCTGTTCTTCGTCGCCCGGCTGCCGGGCGTCTCGGCCGCCGAACAGGACCGGATGGCGGACCGGTTCCGCTTCACGCCGATGACGATCGCGCTCCCCGCGGCGGCGAAGTCGCAGTACGTCCGGACGCTGAACAAGCAGTACCAGCACATCTCCGCCTGGATGTCGTCGACCGGTGCCGCGATCGCGATGAACGACCTCGACGGCGACGGGAAGGCGAACGACCTCTGCCTGGTGGACCCGCGCAGCGACCAGGTCGTCGTGACTCCCACGCCGGGACCGGGCGACCATCGCTACCCGCCGTTCGCGCTCGACCCGGCGCCGCTGCCGACGTGGGACTACATGGCCCCGATGGGCTGCGTCCCCGGCGACTTCAACGAGGACGGCCGGATGGACATCCTGGTCTACTACTGGGGCCGCACGCCGGTCGTGTTCCTGCAGAAGGCCGGCGCCACCGGGCTCTCGCCCGCGGCCTACGAGCCGGTCGAGCTGGTGCCGGGGAACAAGCGCGGCCCGGACGGCAAGTACAACGGTCCACTGTGGAACAGCAACGCCGCGACCATCGGCGACTTCGACGGGGACGGGCACGTGGACGTCTTCATCGGCAACTACTTCCCGGACAGCAAGGTGCTCGACCCGAACGCCGACGGCGGCATCACGATGAACCAGTCGATGTCGCACGCGACGAACGGCGGCGGCAAGTACCTCTACCGCTGGACCGGCGCCACCGCGGGGACGAAGCCGACCGTGTCGTTCGCGGACGCTTCGAACGCCATTCCCGAGGGCGACCGCACCGGGTGGTCGCTGGGCGCCAGCGCCACCGACATCGACGCCGACGGCCTGCCCGAGCTCTACATCGCCAACGACTTCGGGCACGACCACCTGCTCTACAACAAGTCCCGGCCGGGCCACCTGGAATTCGGCGAGGTCACCGGGGTCCGCGGGCCGTCCGAGCCGAAGTCCAAAGTGCTCGGCAACGACTCGTTCAAGGGCATGGGCGTGGACTTCGGGGACTTCAACCACGACGGGCTCTACGACCTGTTCGTCAGCAACATCACGACCTCGTGGGGCGTCGAGGAGTCGAACCTCCAGTTCGTGAACACCGCGAAGGACATCGCGGACCTGCGCGGCCGGCTGCGGCAGGGCGTGGCCCCGTTCCACGACGAGAGCGGGGACACGGGGACGGCGTGGTCGGGCTGGGGCTGGGACCCGAAGATCGAGGACTTCGACAACAGCGGTGACGTCCAGATCGCCCAGGCGACCGGGTTCATCAAAGGCCAGGTCAACCGGTGGCCCCAGCTGCAGGAGCTGGCGGTGGCCAACGACGGCGTGACGTCGAACCCGTTCTGGTGGCCCAACGCCCAGCCCGGGGACGACCTCGCCGGCGACCAGGCGCTGCACTTCTTCGTGAAGCGCTCGGACGGCACCTACGTCGACCTCGCGCCGAAGCTCGGCCTGGCCGTCCCGGTGCCCACCCGCGGCATCGGCGTCGGGGACGCGGACGGCGACGGCCTGCCCGAGTTCGCCGTCGCGCGGCAGTGGGCGGAGCCGGTCTTCTACCACAACGACAGTCCCAAGACCGGCAAGTTCCTGCAGCTGAAGCTGACCACCGACGCCCCCGTGGCGCCCGGCCCGCTGCCCTCGGCCGGCTCGCCGGCGATCGGCGCCGAGGCCACCGTCACCACGGCGGACGGCAAGAAGTACCTGGGCCGGGTCGACGGCAGCAGCGGCCACTCCGGCCGCCGCAGCTTCGACGTGCAGATCGGGCTCGGCCCGGACGTCGCCGGCCCGCTCGCGGTGCACCTGCAATGGCGGGACCGCACCGGGCAGCTGCGCAGCCAGGACTTGAAGCTCGCGCCGGGCTGCCACGCGTTCCGGCTCGGTTCCCAGGCGAAGGAAGAGATGTGAGGTCATGGCGACGCCCATAGCGACGACAGCGGACACTGCACCGCCGAAGCGGACCAACAAGGTCACCACGGCCCTACGCCGCTTCGCCATCTCCATCACGATTTTCAACATCGCCGGCTACACCTTCCTCGGGTTCGAGCAGCCGTGGCTGTACCCGTTCATCGCGCTGGCGACGGCGTACGCCACGGAGCTCCTGCTGGAGACCATCAACGCCCGGGTGACCGGCCGGGAGGTCCGGTTCCGCGGCAACGGGTTCAAGGGCCTGGCGGAGTTCCTGCTGCCCGCCCACATCACCGCCCTGGCGCTGAACATGCTGACCTACGTCAACGACCACGTCTGGGCGATGGTCTTCGGGGTCGTCGTCGCGGTCGGCGCGAAGTGGGTCCTGCAAGCGCCGGTGTACGGCCGGATGCGGCACTACATGAACCCGTCCAACTTCGGGATCACGGTCATGCTGCTGGTGTTCCCGTGGGTCAACATGACGCCGCCGTACCACTTCTCGGAGAACATCGACACCTGGGGCGGCTGGCTGATCGTGGGGATCATCATGGTGTCGGGCACGGTGCTCAACTCGCTGCTGACCGGCCGGATGTGGCTGATCGCGGGCTGGCTGTCGTTCTTCGTGGTCCAGGCGGTCCTGCGCGGGGTGCTGTTCGGCACGGCCATCCCCGGGGCGCTGGCGATGGGCACCGGGATCGCGTTCGTGCTCTACACGAACTACATGGTGACCGACCCCGGCACGTCGCCCTCGAAGCCGGTCCCGCAGTTCGCCTTCGGGGCCGGGGTCGCGCTGATGTACGGGTTCTTCGTGGCCGCGCACATCGCCTACGGGCTGTTCTTCGCCACGGCGAGCGTCTGCCTGATCCGCGGGATGTTCCTGTGGAGCCTGCACTTCTCGAACAAGGCGCGGATCAAGTTCGAGGCCGGGCGGGCCGCGGCGCGGGTGCGGGAACCCGAGGCACAGCCGGCTCCGGCCGAGGACGGCAAGCCCCTCGCGGCGTGACCGCGGGCGGGGACAGTTCCACTTCGGACAGACTGAGGAGGCAGGCCGGTGAACGGCGAAGAAGAGGTCAAGGTGGAGACCCTGGAGGCGTACGCCGACACGATCATCCCGGGGGAGAAGCGGTTCCCGGGCGATCGCGCGGTGGCCGGCGTCTCGCCGGGGCCGGGAGCGGTGGCGGCCGGTGCGCTGGACCTGGTCGGGTACGAGGCCACCGGCATCACCGCCGGCCTGCCGTACCTGGTGCAGTCGCTGAACGACCACGCGAAGTCCTACGCCGGCGAGTGCGGGCTGGAGCTCGACGGTGACGTGCCGCCGTTCGTGGCGCTGCCGTACGAGCACCGGCGGGCCCTGGTGCAGCGGCTGACCGGGCCCGGCCACCCGGAGAAGGAGGGGTGGGTCAGCCTGGCGCTGTTCTGCAACATGGCCTTCGACAGCGCCGCGCACCTGCACACCGCCGACGCGATCAGGGACGGGCACCCGGGCCTGCTGGCGCTGGGCTACCGGGCGCCGGACCCGGACGGGCTCTGGCGGTTCCCGAAGTTCTCCTACGGCCGCAAGCTGGCCGAGCTCCACCCCGGCACGACGCCGTCCGGGAGCCCCGCATGAACGCGATCGAGAAGACCGACGTCGTCATCGTCGGCAGCGGTTTCGGCGGCTCCATCCCCGCCTACCACCTCGCGGCGGGCGGCGCGAAGGTGGTCGTGCTCGAGCGCGGGCCGTGGCTGGCCGCGGCCGAGTTCGAGCACGACTACCTGCTCGGGTCCTCCTACACCCGCGTGTTCGACTTCGTCGCGGGCGACGGGATGAGCGTGCTCGGGGGCAACTGCGTGGGCGGCGGCAGCGTGGTGTACTTCGCGGCGATGCCGCGGGCGCCGAAGTTCGTCTTCGACCGCCGGGGCGGCATCGGCCGGCGGATGTGGCCGGCGGAGATCAGCCGGGACTCCCTGGAACCGTGGTACGACCGGGTGGAGGAGTCGATCCCGGTGTCCACACAGGACTGGAATGACGTCTCCTACGCGGGCGGGCTGTGGGCCGCGGCCTGCCACCACTCGGGCCGCACGGCGAACCCGGCGCCGGTGGCGGTGGACAACCACACCTGCGTCAACTGCAACTTCATGATGGCCGGCTGCCGGTTCGACGCGAAGCGGTCGATGTTGACGAACTACCTGCCCGCCGCGCTGGCGCACGGCGCGCAGATCCGGCCGCTGCACGAGGTCGAGCGGCTGGAGCGCACCGAGGACGGTGGCTACCGGGTCCACTTCGACCTGATCGACGAAGTGGACTACCGGGTGCACACCGGCAGCGGCGTGATCGAGGCGAAGATCGTCATCATCGCCGCCGGCGCCGGGGCGACCCCGGTGATCCTGCAGCGCTCGGAATCCTCGCTGGGCACCATGCCGCACGGCGTCGGCCGGTACTTCTCCGGCAACGGCGAGCGGCTCAACACCGCGATCATCGACGAGGACCGGGTGCGCGAGGTGCTCGGGCTCTCCGGCGCGGACGGCGCGGTCTACGGCGCCAACCACATCGGCAAGGGCCCGACGGTGGCGAACTGGGACAAGCTCGACGGCTCGCTGCCGGAGTACGAACGGTATTCCCTGGAGCAGCTGTACTTCCCGCCCGGGCTCGGCACGATCCTGGCGCAGGTCCCCGGCGGCGAGGAGCCGCGATGGTTCGGCGCCCAGAAGAAGGAGATCCTCAAGCAGTGGTCGAACTGGCTGACGATCTTCCTGATGACCGAGGACGACAACGAAGGCGTCTTCGGGGCTCCGCCGCCCACCGGCAACGCGTACCGCATCTCGCAGCAGATGCTGGGCCGCGGGCCCCTGCGCTACGAGCCGACGGCGAACACCCGGCACGGCTGGGCGCTGGCGGACGCGGACTGCAAAGCCATCATCGAGAAGGACGGCCTGGCGAAGGTCGCGCCCTGGACCAACGACGTCGTCGGCGCGTACACCGTGCACCCATTGGCTTCCTGCCGCATCGGTGACGACGCGGCGACTTCCGCGCTGCGGCCCGACCACGAGCTGCGCGGCCACGCCGGCATCTTCGTCACCGACAGCGCTTCGGTGCCCGGTGCGCTGACGGTCAACCCGGCCATGACGATCGCGGCACTGGCCGAACGGGCGGTGCCCGGCATCGTCCGCGCGTTGCAGGACCGCGGGGTCGAGGTCAAGTACGGCGCCCCGGCGCCGGACGGCTCCGTCACGGGCCGCCGGTCAGTGTCCAAATTGGACATAGTGGCGAGCGGCCGGCTCCCGGTGCGCCCGTGAAGAGAAGACCCGGCCCGTCCCGGTCGGCCATGCTCGGCAGAGGCGGACCGGACGCCGGAGCACTGCAGCTCCGGACGGCCGGGCGGGCCGGCTCGCCGCGGTCCGCCTGCCCCCGGCCGCCGCACGCCGTACCCCCCTTGCACCGCGTGCGGCGGCCGCCGGGGCACCACAAGCCGGTGCACCACAAGGAAAGCGAACCACGCGAGAGGACGGCACAGGGTGACTGACACGACAGGCGTGATCGCCGATCTGACCGCCGAGGCCGCCGAGGTCGACGCGCTGGTGGCCGGTCTCGCGGAGGACGGGTGGGAGACCCCGAGCCCCGCGCCGGGCTGGCGCGTGCGGGACCAGATCGCCCACCTCGCCTTCATCTTCCGCATCGCCGGGCTGGCCGCGGCGCAGCCGGAGGCCTTCGTCGCGATGACGGGGTCGCTCACCGGCGGGCTCGACGCGGCCGTCAACGCGGCGCTCGGGGAGTTCGAGCACGACCCGGCCGAGGTGCTGCTCACGAAGTGGCGGGCCGAGCGGGACGCCTCGATCAAGGCGCTCGCCGCGGTGCCGGGCGACCGGCTCGTGCCGTGGCTGGTGGCCCCGCTGCCGCCGTACGTGCTCGCGTGCGCCGGGATGATGGAGCTGTTCGCGCACGGCCAGGACGTGGCCGACGCGCTCGGGGTGCGGCCGGTCCGCACCGACCGGCTGGCCCACCTCGTCGGGTTCGCCGTCCGGGTCCGGGACTTCGGTTACCAGTCCCGGAACCTCACGCCGCCGGAGGCCGAGTTCCGGTTCGAGATCACCGGGCCCTCGGGCGCCCGCTGGACGTTCGGGCCGCCGGACTCGTCGGAGCGGATCACCGGCAGCGCCGAGGACTTCTGCCTGCTGGTCACCCGGCGGCGGCACCGCGACGACCTCGACGTGCGGGCCGAGGGCGGGCTGGCCGACCGGTGGCTCGACCTCGCGCAGGCCTACCGCGGCCCGGCCGGCGAGGGCCGGCGGCCGGGGCAGTTCGCCGGCTGAACGACGTCCGTCCACCTTGGACCGGGGGACCCGCCGCCGCGCGCGGCCGGCCCGGGCGCGGGTACGGGAATGAATACGCGACCGGCGGGCCAGGCCGGTCACCGGGCACGAGAAGCCAGTGGGAGTGCGGTGGCATGAGTGGTGAGCGGATTTCGATCGTGGGTATCGGGCTTCGGTACCCGGACGCGGGTTCCCCCGACGAGCTCTGGGAGAACGTGCTGGCCGGCCGCCGGGCGTTCCGCCGGCTGCCCGACGAGCGGATGAACCGGGCGGACTACTACTCGGCCGACCCCGGCGCGCCGGACCGCTTCTACGCGCAGAAGGCCGCCGTGCTGCGGGACTACGAGTTCGACCGGGTCGCCTTCAAGGTGGCGGGCAGCACCTTCCGGGCCACCGACACCACGCACTGGCTCGCGCTCGAGGTCGCCGCGCAGGCCCTCGCCGACGCCGGGTTCCCCGGCGGCGAGGGCGCGCCGAAGACGGCCGCCGGTGTGGTCATCGGGAACAGCCTGACCGGCGAGTTCTCCCGGGCGAACGCGCTGCGGCTGCGCTGGCCGTACGTCCGGCGCACGGTCGCGGCCGCGCTGGGCCGGCGCGACTGGGGCGAGGACGAGACCGCGGACTTCCTGCGCGAGCTGGAAGTCCAGTACAAGGCGCCGTTCCCGGAGATCAACGAGGACTCCCTCGCCGGCGGGCTGGCGAACACCATCGCCGGGCGGGTCTGCAACCACTTCGACTTCGCCGGCGGCGGGTTCACAGTGGACGGTGCCTGCTCGTCCTCGCTGCTGTCGGTGGTCAGTGCCGCCAACTCGCTCGTGCAGGGCGACCTCGACCTCGCCGTGGCCGGCGGCGTCGACCTCTCGATCGACCCGTTCGAGGTGATCGGGTTCGCGAAGACCGGCGCGCTGGCGAAGCGCGAGATGAAGGTCTACGACGCCGATTCGAACGGGTTCTGGCCCGGCGAGGGCTCGGGCATGCTCGTGCTGATGCGCGAGGCCGACGCGATCGAGCAGGGCAAGCGGATCTACGCGAACGTGGCCGGCTGGGGTGTCTCGTCGGACGGCAAGGGCGGCATCACGCGGCCCGAGGCGGCGGGGCACCGGCTCGCGCTCGAGCGGGCGTACGCCCGCGCGGGCTACGGCGTGGAGACCGTGTCCTACTTCGAGGGCCACGGCACCGGCACCGCGCTCGGCGACGCCACGGAGATCGCCGCGCTCTCGGGCGCCCGCCGCGACGCGGACCCGCTGGCCGCGCCGGCCGCGCTGTCCACGATCAAGGGCAACATCGGGCACACCAAGGCCGCGGCGGGGGTCGCCGGGCTGATCAAGGCGACCCTCGCCGTCCACCACCAGCTGATCCCGCCCGCCACCGGGCACTACGACCCGCACGAGTCGCTGACCGGTGACTCCGCCCGGATGTACGTGCCGCTCGAGGCCGGGCTGTGGCCGGCGGACCGGCCGGTGCGCGCCGGGGTGTCCGCGATGGGATTCGGCGGGATCAACTCGCACGTCGCGGTCGCGGAGGCGCCGGACGCGCCGCGCCGCCGAGAGGTCGACGAGCGCTCGCGCGCGCTCGTCGCCGGACGGCAGGACGCCGAGCTGCTGGTCTTCGACGCCGACGACGTCACCGCCCTGCGCGCCAAGCTCGCCGCGCTCCTGGAAGTGGCGCCGAAGCTGTCGTTCGCCGAGCTGACCGACCTGGCGGGCGCGCTGGCGGGCGAGCTGTCGGGCAAGCCGGTGCGGGCCGCGGTCGTCGCGGCGGACCCCGAGCAGGCCGAGCGGAAACTGACCCGGCTGCTCGCCCTGCTCGAAGACGGCGACTCGGTGTTCGAGGAGGCGGACGGGATCTTCGCGAGCTCGCGCAAGCCCGCGCCGAGGATCGGATTCCTGTTCCCCGGCCAGGGTTCCGGGCGCGGGGGAGACAACGCGCTGCGCCGGCGGTTCACCTCGGCCGGCGAGATCCACGACGCCGCGGCGCTGCCGCGGGCGGGCGACCAGGCCACGACCGAGGTGGCGCAGCCGCGGATCGTCACCGGCTCCCTCGCCGGGTTGCGCGTGCTGCGAGCGTTCGGCGTGGCGGCGGCCACCGCGGCCGGGCACAGCCTCGGTGAGCTGACCGCCCTGCACTGGGCCGGCGCGATCGGCGAGCGCGACGTGCTGAAGCTCGCCAAGATCCGGGGCCGGGTGATGGCGACCGAGGTCGCGCCGGGAACCGGGGCGATGGCGGGCATCGCGGCGTCGCCCACCCGGACCGAAGCGCTCGGGCTGGGCCGGGACGTCGTCATCGCCGGCTACAACACCCCCCGCCAGACCGTGGTCTCCGGGCCGGTCGCCGCCGTCGACCGGGTGATCGCCGCGGCGAAGGCGGCGGGCCTCGACGCGACCCGGGTCAAGGTGTCGCACGCGTTCCACTCCCCGGCGCTCGAACCCGCCTCGGTCGCGATGATCGAGCGGCTCGGCGAGTTCGCCTTCGCCCGGCTCGAACGGCCTGTGGTGTCCACAGTGACCGGTGACGTCCTGCACGCCGCGGAGAACCTGCCGGAGCTGCTGCGCGATCAGATCGTGCTGCCGGTCCGGTTCCGCGAGGCGGCGGCGAAGCTCGCCGAGCGCAGCGACCTGGTGGTCGAGGTCGGCCCCGGCCGGGTGCTCACCGGGCTGTTCGAACAGATCGCGCCGGGTGTGCCGGTGCTGGCGTTCGACACCGACAGCGGCTCCCTCGCCGGTCTCCTGCGGGTGCTCGGCGCGGCGTTCACCCTGGGCGCGCCGGTCGACCCCACGCGGCTGTTCGAGGGCCGGGCCGTCCGCGGCCTGCCCGCCGACGGCGTGTACCGGTTCCTGGCCAGCCCCTGCGAGGCGGCGCCTTCGATCGACGCCGGCCTCGCCGCGGAGCCGTCGGCCGGGGCGGCGCAGCCCACCGGCGTCGAGGACTCCGGCGAGGCCGGCAGCGGCACCACGCTCGACCTGCTCCGCAAGCTCGCCACCGAGCGCGTCGAGCTGCCGCTGGAGGCGGTCACCGCCGACACCCACCCGCTCGACGACCTGCACCTGTCGTCGATCACGGTGGGGCAGCTGGTCAACGACGTCACCCGGGCGCTGGGCCGGCCGGCCCTGGAGGGCATGCCGAACTTCGCCACGGTCCGGCTCGGCGAGCTCGCCGGGATGATCGACGAGCTGGCGCAGACGGAAGGGCCGGGCCACTCCGCGGCCAAGGGCGCCGTGCCGGGGGTCGGCCCCTGGGTCCGGCCGTTCTCGGTCGAGCAGGTGCCGTCCCCACGGCCCGCCGCGGACCTCCCCGAACGGCCGGAGCCCTCCGAATGGCAGGTGTTCTCGACGCCGGGGCACCCGCTCGCCGAGCCGCTGCGGGCCGCGCTCGCCCGTTCGGGCGCGGGGGACGGCGTGGTGCTCTGCCTGCCCGCCGACTGCGAACCCGGCCACGTGGGGCTGTTCCTGGACGCGGCCCGGGCGCTGCTGTCCGCACCGGAGGGCACCCGGTTCGCCGTCGTCCACCACGGGTACGGCGCGTCCGGCCTGGCGAAGACGCTGCGGCTGGAGGCCCCGTCGGCGAAGACCACGATCGTCGACCTGGCCGACCCGGCCCCGGCCGGCCCGGCGGCGATCGAGGCGGCGGCGACCGTGGCCGCCGAGGTCGCCGCGACCACGGACTTCGCCGAAGCGCACTACGACGCCGAGGGCCGCCGCACGGTGCCGCGGCTGGCCGCGCTGCCCGCCGCTCCGGCCGGGCCGGTCCCGGAGGCCCTCGGCCGGACCGACGTCCTGCTGGTCACCGGCGGCGGCAAGGGCATCACCGCGGAGAGCGCGCTGGCGCTGGCGAAGGACTCCGGCGCGAACCTCGCCCTCGTCGGGCGCAGCGATCCGGAGCAGGACACCGAGCTGGCGGAGAACCTCGGCCGCATGGCGGCGGCGGGCATCCGCTACCGCTACGAGCGCGCCGACGTCACCGACGCCGAGCAGGTGGCCCGCGTCGTCGCCCGGATCGAAGCCGACCTCGGCCCGGTCACGGCGGTCCTGCACGGTGCGGGCCGCAACGAGCCGGCGGCGTTGTCCACCCTGACCGAGGACGCCTTCCGCCGGACGCTGGCGCCGAAGGTCGACGGGCTCCGCGCGGTGCTCGACGCGGTCGACCAGGACCGCGTCAAGCTGCTGGTCACGTTCGGCAGCATCATCGGGCGCGCCGGCCTCCGCGGCGAGGCGCACTACTCCACGGCGAACGACTGGATGACCGAGGCGACCGTGCGGTTCGGCCGCGAGCACCCGCGAGCGCGGGCGATCGCGCTGGAGTGGTCGGTCTGGTCCGGCACCGGCATGGGGGAGCGGCTGGGGGTGGTCAGCGCGCTCCGGCGAGACGGCATCACGCCGATCCCGACCGAGGCGGGCATCCCACTGCTGCGCCGGCTGGTCTCCGGCCCCGGAGTCCCGCCGGTGCTGGTGATCTGCGGCCGGATGGCGGGCCTGCCCACGCTGCCGATCCAGCGCCGCGAGCTCCCGCTGACCCGGTTCATCGACCGCGTGGTCGTGCACTTCCCCGGGGTCGAGCTGATCACCGAAGCGGAGCTGTCCGCGGGCAGCGACCCGTACCTGGCCGACCACCGGCTCGACGGCCAGCTGCTGTTCCCGGCCGTGCTGGGCATGGAAGCGATGATGCAGGTCGCGTCGGCGACGCTCGGCCGGAGCACCGCCCCCACCCTCGAGGACGTCGAGTTCCTCCGGCCCGTCGTCGTCCCGCCGGGCCGCTCGACCACGATCCGGCTGGCCGCGCTCGTGCGGGACGCCGACACCGTGGACGTGGTGATCCGCAGCGAGGAGACCGGGTTCGGCGCGGACCACTTCCGGGCGCGGCTGAACTTCGCCCGCCCGCCGGTGCTCGGCGAAGCGGTGGTGCGGGAGACCGGGCTGCCGGCGGTCCCGGTGGAGCCGATCCGGGAGCTGTACGGCACGGTTTTGTTCCAGGGCAAGCGGTTCCAGCGCGTCGTCGGCTACCGCAGGGCCGTCGCCCGGCACGCCGTCGCGGAGATCGCGACCACCGCGAACGTCGCGTGGTTCGCGCCGTTCCTGCCGCAGGAGCTGCTGCTCGCCGACCCCGGGACGCGGGACGCGATGATGCACGCGATCCAGTGCTGCGTGCCGAACGCGACCCTGCTGCCCCAGGGCATCGAGAAGCTCCACCTGGCCGAGCCGGGCGCCCAGCACGACGAGTACGTGCTGCTCGACGCCCGCGAACGGGCCCAGGACGGCGACAGCTACGTCTACGACCTCGACGTGCGCAACCCCGACGGCACCCTCGTCGAACGCTGGGAGGGCCTGAAGCTGCGGGCCGTGCGCGAGCGCGACGGTGCCGGGCCGTGGGTCCCGTCGATGCTCGGCTCCCACCTGGAGCGGGCGTGCGAGCGGATGCTCGGCGGGACGCGGTCGGTGGTGGTCGAGCCGGATCCGGTCGGCCACCCGGCCGAGGGCACCGCCGGGCGGCGGGCCCAGACCGCGCTCGCGGCGAGCCGCACCGTCGACCGGCCGCTCCGGATCCGCTACCGGCCCGACGGCAGACCGGAGGCGGACGGGCTCGCGGTGACCGCGTCGCACACCGCGGGGCTGACGCTGGCTGTGACCGGCGCCGGGCAGCTCGCGTGCGACATGGAGAGCGTGGCCGAGCGCAGCGGCGAGGACTGGGCCGGGCTGCTGGGCGAGGAGCTCGTCGCCGTCGGCAGGCTGCTGGTCGCGGAGACCGGGGAGCCGGCCGCGGTGGCCAACACCCGGGTCTGGTGCGCGCTGGAGTGCGTGCGCAAGACCGGCGGGCTGACCCAAGCGCTCACCGTCCGCCGGGTCGAACCCGGCGGCTGGGCGCTGCTCGCCAGTGGCGAGGCCCTGATCGCGACGTGGCGGACCACGGTCAACGACCGCCGGGACCCGGTGGTCTTCGCGGTGCTGCAGGCGGAGGGGGAGTGAGATGACGGACTACTACGAGCTCCGCCACACGGTCGGCTTCGAAGAGACCAACATGGTGGGCAACGTCTACTACGTCAACTACGTGCGATGGCAGGGGCGCTGCCGCGAGATGTTCCTCGTGGAGCGGGCTCCGGCGGTGCTGGAGGACATCCGCGGCGACCTCAAGCTCTACACGCTGAAGGTCGAGTGCGAGTTCTTCGCGGAGATCACCGGTTTCGACGAGCTGTCCATCCGGATGCGCCTGGAAGAGCTGACCCAGACCCAGCTGCAGTTCACCTTCGACTACGTGCACCTGCACCCGGACGGTGAGCGGCCGGTGGCGCGCGGGCGGCAGCGGATCGCGTGCATGCGCGGGCCCAATTCCGCCACCGTGCCGGAACGGGTGCCCGAGGCGCTGCTGGAGGCGCTGGCGCCGTACTCGGCCGCCTCCGTGCTCGACGGCAAGGGGGCGTGAAGTGGTCCAGGCAGGAGGGAGCCCCGCCGAGCGGACACCGCTGAGGCGGTCCGCGCCGGCTCGCCGGGACCCGTCGCCGGAGCCGGCCCTGCGGCAGGTGATGGCGCAGTTCGCGACCGGCGTCACGATCCTCACCGTCGGCGGCGAAGGCGCCCACGGCATGACGGCGAACGCGTTCACGTCGGTTTCGCTGGACCCGCCGCTGGTGCTGTGCTGCGTGTCCAGGGCGGCCCGGATGCACTCGTCGATCGTCGCCGCGGGCTCCTTCGCGGCGAACATCCTGGCGTCCGGCCAGCAGCACCTGTCGCGGTACTTCACCGACTGGCGGCGGCCGGACGGAATGGCCCAGTTCGAACCGGTGGGCTGCACGGTGGGGGCGCGCACCGGCGCGCCGCTGATCACCGGCGCGCTGGCCTGGCTCGAGTGCGAGGTCGCCGAGGTGCTCGACGGCGGCGACCACTCCATCTTCCTGGGCCGCGTGGTCGCGGCCGCCCGGGAAGCCGGCGAGGGCGCCCTCGTCTTCTACGACGGCGGCTACCACCACGTGCGGGGCCGGGCCCGGGCGGCTTGACCGGAAGCACGACGGACGCCCAGGCGAGCCTGGGCCCGTGATGACGGAGGAGGACAACCCTTGACTTCCCGTGAAGCAGAACGTCCCGACGACGGCGCGGGACGCGTGCGGCTCGTTCCCACCGGGATCCCCCCGCGCTCCGTTCCGCGGCTCGACCACGGTGTGGTCTGGTCCGAGGTCGTGGCCGAGATCGAGCGTGACCTGCAGGAGCGGATGCGGGGCGCCGCGTGAGCAGTTCCCCGGGCCGCGGTGCCCAGCGCGCCGACGGCGCGGACGTGGTGCCCGTGCCGCCGGAGGCCCGCGCCGGGCGCCGCCGGCCCGCCCGGCCGGACGACGGTGGAGAGGCCCGCGTGATCGCGCTCGCCGGCGCGACCGACCGGGTGCCCGCACCGCCGGCGGGCATGCCGGTGCTGCGGCAGCGGTTGCGCGAACTGCGCGAGCGCGTCGTCGACGGGGACCTCGACGCGGTGCGGCGCCAGCACTCCCGCGACAAGCTCACCGCCCGCGAGCGGCTGGCGCTGCTGCTCGACCGAGGGTCCTTCGTCGAGCTCGGGCCGTACCGGCGGCACCGGCCGGCCACGCCCGGACTGGCCGGGGACCGGCCGCACACCGACGGCGTCGTCACCGGCTCCGGCACCATCGACGGGCGGCGCGTTTTCGTCTACGCACAGGACTTCACGCTCTTCGGCGGCTCACTGGGGGAGGCCCACGCGGCGAAGATCCACCAGGTGCTCGACCTCGCGGTCGAGAACGGCGCGCCGGTGATCGGCCTGAACGACGGCGGCGGCGCGCGCATCCAGGAGGGTGTGCTCGCGCTGGACGGCTACGGCGGCATCTTCCGCCGCCAGGTCGGCGCCTCCGGCGTGGTCCCCCAGATCAGCGTGGTCCTCGGGCCGTGCGCGGGCGGCGCGGCGTACTCGCCGGCGCTGGCGGATTTCACGTTCATGGTCCGCGGTACCGCGCGCATGTACCTGACCGGCCCCGACGTGGTCGAGGCGGTGACCGGCAGCCGGGTCGGCCACGAGGAGCTCGGCGGCGCCGAGGTCCACGGCACGCGCTCAGGCGTCGCCACGGTCGTGCACGACGACGAGCAGGACTGCCTCGCCGACGTCCGCTACCTGGTCTCCCTGCTGCCGTCGAACTACCTCGACCCACCGCCGGCGACGGCGCCGACCGGGGCCGCGCGCGACCACCGCCCGCGGCTGGCGGACCTCGTCCCGGCGGAGCCGAACCGGCCCTACGACATGCGCGAGGTGTTCGCCGAGATCGCCGACGACGGGGAGTTCTTCGAGCTGCACGCGGGCTGGGCGGCCAACGTGCTGTGCGCGCTGGCGCGCGTGGACGGCCGCGTGGTCGGGCTGGTCGGCAACCAGCCGTCGGTGCTGGCCGGGGTGCTCGACGGGCCCGCCGCCCAGAAGGCCGCGCGGTTCGTCCGGTTCTGCGACGCGTTCGGCATCCCGCTGGTCAGCCTGGTCGACGTGCCCGGCTTCCTGCCCGGAGCCGACCAGGAGCTGGCCGGCATCATCCGCAGCGGCGCGCAGCTGCTGCACGCCTACTGCGAGGCGACGGTGCCGCGGATCCAGGTGATCGTGCGCAAGGCCTACGGCGGCGCCTACATCGTCATGGACTCGCGGTCCATCGGGTGCGACCTGTCGCTGGCCTGGCCGACGAACGAGATCGCGGTGATGGGCGCCGAGGGGGCGGTGAACGTGCTGCACCGCCGTGAGCTCGCCGCCGCGGCGGACCCGGACGCGGTGCGCGCCCGGCTCGTCGCGCAGTACGCGCGGGAGTACCTCGACCCGCAGTACGCGGCCGAGCGGGGCCTGGTCGACGACGTCATCGACCCGGCCGACACCCGGGCCGCCATCGCCCGCGGGCTGGCCGTGCTGCAGGACAAGCGCAAGCCCGGGCCCGCCCGCAAGCACGGCAACCTGCCCCTCTGACGCCCCGGCCGCGGAGGGTCCACAGTGGTCGAGACCGGTGAACTGGTGGTGCTGCGGGGAAATCCGGACGACGTGGGCCTGGCCGCGCTGGTGGCGGTGCTGGCGCGGTGCCGGGCCGCGCGGCACGGGGGATTCCCGCGGTCGGCGTGTTCGGCATGGGCTGGCGAGCCGTGGGGTCGTGTCCCCGGCGCCTGGCGGCGGTCTGCGATGCCGCGGTGAGTTCCGGCGATCGCGGCCGGGCGCCCGGCGTCACGGGTGGTCCACGCCGCGCCCCGCCAGCCGGCTGCCGATGTTCCGGGCGGCGGCCATGCTGGCCCAGCTCGCCAGCAGTGGTCGCGACCGGTGAACTGGTGGTGCTGCGGGGAAGTCCGGACGACGTGGGCCTGGCCGCGCTGGTGGTGCTGCGGGGGAATCCGGACGACGCGGGCCTGGCCGCACTGGTGGCAGTGCTGGCGCGGTGCCCGGCCGCACGGCCCCGGGGATCCCCGCGTCCGGCGCGTTCGCCCTGGGCCGGCGAGCTGTGGGACCGCACCCCCGGCGCTTGGCGGCGGTCTGCGATGCCGCGGTGAGTTCCGGCGGTCCGGGGCGGGCGCTCGTGCGCGCCCGGCCTCACGGGTGGTCCGCGCCGCGCCCCGCCAGCCGGCTGCCGATCTTCCGTGCGGCCGCCATGCTCGCCCAGCTCGCGAGCTCGATCAGCGTGTCGTCGCCCGGGGCGGTGGCGCGGAAGGCGTTCACCAGCCCGTCGTCGACCTGGTAGGACGCCAAGGCGATCGCGAGGGCGAGCCGGCCCGCCGGGCGGTCGGCCGGGGCGAGCCCGGCCACCGCCTGGTCGAGCCAGCCGCGGCTGAGTCCCGGGGCCTGCCCCGTCCACGCGGCCAGCCGGCCGTGCGTGAGGTCGCGGACGGACCGCGGCACCGACCGGGCACCCGCGGCTTCGGTCACGGCGCAGGCGCGGGCGAACGCGTCGGCCACGACCGGGTTCGCCCGCGCCCAGCCCAGGTCTTCCGGCACCGGGACGGACGGCAGCAGTCCGAGCGACGCGCCCGGCCGCGGGCCCGCCGCCGAGGGCCGCAGTACATTGCCGAGCACACGGCGGGCCCTCGGTTTGGCGGACTCCGGCACGTGCGCCGGGAACGGCGAATCGGGCAGGAACACGTTGACCACGCGGTTGTAGTACTGGAACGCCACCGCGACGCCGATCAGCTCGGGCGCCTGCGCCGGCAGGAACGGCGGCGCGGGCGCGGGCACCCCGCTCGCCGACGCGCGCGCCCACGCCTCGAGCGGCTCCCAGCCGTCGCCGTCGATCGCGGCCAGGGTCATCCCGTGCACGTCGACGCAGTACGGGCAGCTGTTGGCCGCGGAGACCCCGGTGGCCACCGCCTCCTTGGCCGCCCGGGCGGCGAGTCCTTGCGCCAGCAGGGTTTCCCGCAGCACCAGCCACGCCGCGGCCATCGTCTCCGGCGCCGCCGAGTGCAGCGCGACCGGCGGGGCGAGCATGCCGAAGTCCCGCTCGACCTGCCGGTAGACCTCGGCGACCAGGCCATGGGCCCGGCCCGGCGGCACGACCCGGACGTGCAGGGTGTCCCGCAGCGACCTGCGCACGGCGAAACGGACCAGACCGGCGACCACGCGCGGCTCCTATCGGGTCGTGTCCGCGCGGGCGATCACGGCGCCCACCACGAAGTCCGGGTATTCCTCGGCGATGGCGTCCACGTCGGGGAGGATGGTCACATCGGTGAGGCCGGCCGCTTCGAACGTGGCGCGCCACGCGGCCGGCGTGAGGAAGCCGTGGGTCGGCCGCTTCACGGGGTCGGTGATGACGTCGGTGAAGCTGTCGAGGAAGTCGAAGATGATCTCGGCGTGGATGGGCCGGGCGAGCTTCGTCGGGCGCACGCACTCGGACACGACGACCGCCCCGCCCGGCTTCAGCGCCTTGACCGCTTCCGCGACGACGAAGTCGAGGTCCGGCGCCACGTGGAAGCAGTTGACCGCGTACACCGCGTCGAACGTGCCCGGCTCGACGCCCTGCGACGCCCACGGCAGCGTCATGTCGAGGCGAGCCGGCTCGACGGTCGTCTCCGGGGCCGCGGCCGCGGCGGCCGCGCGCTCCCCGTGCCGGGCGAACGTCTCCGCCACCTCGGTGAACCGGTAGCGGGTGATGCCGGAGCCGAGCGTGCGGAGCGCCTCTTCCGCGCCGCTGCCGCAGCCGCCGCCGATTTCGAGCACCTCGAACGCCCCGCCCGCCGGTGGCAGCAGGCGGGCCAGTGCCTCGGCCCCGACCTTGTTGTTGATGGCGTACAACAGGTTTCCGTTGGAGAAGTACTCCAGCCACAACGGCAGCTTGTCGGGCGCGAAGAGGATCTCGTCGCCGGTCGCTTCGCCGGAGAAGAACCGCTTCGCCTCGTCCACCAGCGTCCGGAGGATGTCGGCGGCGACCGCGGCGCCCGGTTCCCGGGCGGCGAGCTCGGCCGCGACGTCGTCGAACTCCGCGACCGGCGCCGCGCCGGGGACGTAGCCGCCGTTCTCCCGCGCGAGCACCCCGGCGTCCGCGAGCTTCTCGTAGCAGAAGTGCAGGGGAACCGTTTTGCGCCAAGGGATCGACAGGTCCTGCTTGGCCTGCCGGACGGAGGTCCCGCCCGGGCCCGGCAGCGCGCCGACCGCGGAAAGGATCCCGTAGGCGGCCGCGTCCACGAGGCGGGCGAACGCCTCGTTGGCCGCGAGGAACCGGAACGGGAAGTGCGCGCGGACCCGCTCGTCGGCGATGGCGGCCCGAAGGCGCTCGAATTCCGCCGCCTTCGGGTGCTGCTCCGGCTCGAGGCAGGCGTCCTGCGTCGGCTCGCTCATGGTGTGCACTCGCTTTCAGACGTCGGGCGCTCAGGCCGCGAACCGGCCGGCGTCCGGGAAAGAGCGGACGGTGAGGGGGAGCCCGCCGCCGAGGCGCAGCGACATCATCGGCTCGGGGGTGACCTCGGCGCCGGGCACGGTGTCGAACCGGAGGTCCCGCAGCAGGGCCGAGATGACGAAGGCGGCCTCCATCATCCCGAGGTGGTTGCCCACGCAGAACCGGGGACCGGCGCCGAACGGGATGTGCGCGTACCGCGGCCGGTCCGCCGGCGCGTCCGGGTCGAACCGGCCCGGGTCGAACCGGTCGGGCTCCGGCCAGTAGCGCGGGTGCCGGTGCAGGGTGAACGGGCAGATCAGCACCTCCGCGCCGGCCGGCACGTGGTACCCGCCGACCTCGTCGTCGGCGATCGCGCGGCGCGGCAGGATCCACACCGGCGGGTACAGCCGCATGGCCTCCTGCAGCACCATGTGCGTGTAGCGCAACCGGTTCAGATCCGCGTAGCCGGGACGGTTCCCGCCGTAGACCGCGACCGCCTCCTCGTGCAGCCGGTCCTGGACGTCCGGGTGCCTGCTCACCAGGTGCAGTGTCCAGCCGACGGTGCTGGCCGTCGTCTCGTGCCCGGCCAGCAGCAGGGTCACCAGCTCGTCGCGCATGCGGCGCGCGGCGGCCCGTTCGTCGGCCTCCCCGGCGGTCGAGGCGATGAGCCGGGTGAGGACGTCGTCGCCGGTCGCGGACGGGCGGGCCTTCCGGTTCTCCACCAGGACGCCCACCACGCGCTCGAGGTGGTCGCGGGCCGAGCGGAACGCCCGCTGGCCCGGCAGCGGCAGCCACCGGGGCACCAGGCCGAGGGTCTCCATCTCGAACATGGCCTGGTCCTGGACCGCCTGGAACGAGTGCTCGACCCCGTCGAACGCGTCGAGGTCGGAGTCCAGCAGCGTGCTGCCGAGCACGCCGAGGGTGAGCGCGGTGACCTCGGACAGCACGTCCACCGGCCGTCCGGTGTCGCGGTGCGCGCCGAGGCGCTCGACCAGGCCGAGCGCCTCGGCGACGATCACGCCGGCCCGTGCGGCGATCCGCTTGTGCTGGAACACCGGCTGGATGGTGCGCCGCTGCTCCTTCCACAACGCGCCTTCCGACGTCAGCAGGCCGTCGCCCAGCGCCCGCTTGGCCTCGGTGTAGCCGATGCCCTTGTGGTAGTTGGCCGCGTTGTCGGCGAGCACGTGCTTGGCGTGGTCGGGGTGGTTGAAGATGTAGAGCGTCTTCGGCCCGATCGCCACGCGCACCGCGTCGCCGTACTCGCGGACCGCCTCGGTCATCAGCCCGAGCCGGTCCGTGCGCAGCTTGTGGAGGATCCCGGGGGCCGCCCGGCGCGGCGGTCCCGGCGGCACGCGGCGGACGGCGCCGGTCACGGTGCCGGCGTGGTCGTGCCGGGCTTCGGCAGGGTCTGCCCGGCGGGCGTGTTCTGGTAGGCCGCGAGCCGCCACCGGCCCTCGGCGCGGACGACGAGCCAGGAGGCCCGGATGGCCTGGGCGCCGGACACCTCGGTCTCGCCGGCCGCCAGCACACCGCCCGAGGAGAGCAGCAACGCGGTGTCGGGGCCGAGGAACCGCAGCCCGATCGGCGTTCCGACGACCTGGGTGCCGGCGTAGTCGCCGTCGAACGCCTCGCTGAAGTAGTCCTTGATGTCCTGACGGCCCTGCCGGAAGACCCCGGGCAGGATCAGCGTGCCGTCCTCGGTGAACAGGTCGGCGATCGGCGCGGCGTCGTGGCGGGCCCAGGCCTCGAGCAGCTGCTGCGGGACGGCTGCGACGGCCGCCTGGTCGGCGGGCGACTCTCCGGTGGTCATGGTGCATCCTTTCGGCGCGAACGAGGGGATGGCGCTCGGGTGGGAACAGCGGGCGGGTGCGGGGGTGGTCCGCACCGGCTCATCCCACGGTCGCACCGGCCGGCGCCCGGCCACGTCTCCCGTGGTGCGGAGGCGGGGCCGGGCTCCGCGGGCGCAGCGCGGCCCGGAGTGTCCTATCAGGACGGACCGGTCGGCTGCTTTCGTTACGCGGCGGCCGGGCTCACGGTGACGGGCACGCCGTTGAAGACCGCGTTGCCCGACGGCACGTCCACCACGAGCTCGTCGGTCAGCACGTTCGCGCTGACTCCCGGGTCGCGAGCCGCGACGCGCTGGCTTCGGCCGGTGTGGCCCCAGCCGTGCGGGAGGCTCACGACGCCCGGCATGATCGTCTCGGTCGGCTCGACGTCCACGATCACCTCGCCGGCCGACGAACGCACCACCGCGCGCTCGCCCAGGCCCAGCCTGCTGACGTCCGACGGGTTGACGTGCAGCGTGCACCGGTTGCTGCCGCCCCGGAGCGAGGAAACGTTGTGCAGCCAGCTGTTGTTGGACCGCAGCTGGCGCCGCCCGATCAGCAGCACCTCCGGGACCGGGGCGGCGAGCCGGGCGCGCAGCCGTTCGAAGTCGGCGACGATCGGGGCCGGGGCGAGCTCGACCTTGCCGGACGGGGTGCGCAGCAGTTCGGCGAGGCGCGGTTCGAGCGGGCCGAGGTCGATGCCGTGCGGCTGCTCCTTCAGCTTCGCCAGGGAGAGGCCGTGGGGGCCGAACTTCAGCAGGGTGTCCAGAATCCGCTCCGGACCGTCTTCGCCCTCGATCATGCCGCGCAGCACGGCGACGTCCATCCCCTCCACCGGGGAGCCGGGCATCTGCGTGGCGCCGGTGAGCAGCTGGCCGATGACCGTCTCGTCCACCCCGGCGGGAGGGGCGGCCGCGCCCGCGCCCGCCGCGATCAGCGTCAGCCGCGCCAGGATCTCCGCCTCCGACCGCTGGTCCGGCTCGAGCGGCAGGGCCGCGGGGGAGTAGCGGGCGTAGTTGCGCACCATGACGATCTGCATGAGGAAGTCGTAGTGCGGCGTCTGCAGGATGCGGGGCGGCGGCAGGATCACGTCGGCGTGCTCGGTGGTCTCGTTGAGGTACGGGTCGACGCACACCATGAAGTCGAGGGCGTCGAACGCCCGGCCGAACCGCGGTCCGTTGGGCGCCGCCAGCACCTGGTTGGCGCCGATGTTGAGCAGCGCCCGGACCCGTCCCTCACCGGGTGTCTCGATCTCGTCGGGCAGCGCGGCCGTCGGCAGTTCGCCGAGCACCTCGGGGAAGCCCTTGACGCGGCTGCGCCAGCGGTCCCACTCGAACGGCTGCCCGGTGCGGAACACCTCGAGCGCGGCGGTCCGCGCGAACATGGGGCCACCGGGGCGGTCCAGGTTGCCGGTCAGGACGTTGACCACGTCGACCAGCCACTGCGTGATCGTCCCGAACTCCACCACCGAACCGCCCATGCGGGAGTACACGACGGCGGTCGGCGCCGCGGCCAGCTCGCGGGCGAGGCGGGCGATGTCCCGGGCGGGCACCCCGCACACCCGCTCCGCCGCCTCGGGCGAGAACTCCTCGACCAGCGCGCGGAGCTCGTCGAGCCCGGCGACGTCGAGGGTCACCGTGGCGAGGTCTTCGTGCAGCAGGGTGTGGACGATTCCCAGCAGCAGCACCGAATCCGTGCCCGGCCGGACGAAGAAGTGCTCGTCGCTGTGCTTCGCCGTGCGCGTGCGGCGCGGGTCGACGACCACCAGTTTGCCGCCGCGCTCGCGCAAAGCCCGTAGCCGGGCGGGCATATCGGGCGCGCAGAACAGGGAACCGTGCGATTCCATGGGGTTCGCGCCGAGGATGAGCAGGTAGTCGGTCCGGTCGACGTCCGGCACCGCGATGGCGAACGGGTCGCCGTAGAGGTGCGCGCAAGCGACGTGCTTGGGCATGTGGTCGATGGTGCCGGACGAGTACACGTTCTTCGACGCCAGCGCCTGGATCAGCGGGACGCGGTACAGGAACCCGGCCATCGTGTGGTAGGTCGGGTTGCCGAAGTAGACCGCGACCGCGTCCCGGCCGTGCTTTTCGAGGACGCCGGTGATCCCGCGCTCGACGGCTTCGAACGCCTCGTCCCACGAGACTTCGCGCCACTCGTCGCCTTCGCGGACCATCGGGTGGCGCAGCCGGTCCGGGTCCTCGTCGAGGGCGCCGAGGCTGGCGCCCTTCGGGCAGAGGTAGCCGGCGGTGAACGGGTCCTCGGCGTCACCGCGCACGCCCGTGACGCGGCCGGCCGGGTCGAGGTCGATCTTCAGGCCGCAGACGGAGTCGCAGATGGGACAGGTCCGGTGCGCGGTGGTCATCGGCACTCCACGGGTGGGATCGCCCGGACAGGCCGGGCTGGGGAACGGTCGGGGGTGGTCGTGCGCCCGGCGGAAGGACGGGCGGGGGCGCGGGGTCGACCGGCGCCCCCGCCCGTCACGTCTGCGCGGGCAACCGGGCTAGGCGGCGGGATTCTCCTTTCCGCCCAAGGCGTCGCGCCGGCGCACGTGCTCGGGGCCGGCCCGGCGGAGGGAGTAGTCGACCGACACCGGGATGAACTGCCCCTTGGTGTCCGGCCGCCCGGTCGGGTCGGGCGGGGAGAACCGGCGCAGCATCGGCCGCTCCACCAGGATGTACAGCAGGTAGGCCAGCCCGGTGGTGAGTCCCAGCAAGGCCACCAGAGCGGCGATGGCGGTCGGGATCGTCCAGGGCACCTTGGCCCCGAACCCGGAGATGAACACCTCCAGCACGATGCGGTGCAACAGGTAGAAGGCGTAGGAGACGCCGCCCAGCCACACCAGCACCGGGTGGTTCAGCACCGTGCGCTGCCCGCGGATGTCCGCCTGGGTCAGCGCGACCGTCAGCAGCAGCATCGGCGGGGCGAGCACCAGGACGATGCCGTAGAAGTTGATCGGCAGGAAGAAGATGCTGAACGCGTACACCCCGGCGACCACCGGCAGCACGTACCGCAACCGCAGGGCCGGGAGCTTGCCGTGCAGCAGGAGCCGCGCGGCCAGGCTGCCCAGGAAGCACTCGAGGCACCGGGTGAGCGGGCTGTCGTAGACGAGCCACCACTGCCACGCCGAGGTCGGCCTCCCGATGAGCGCGTCCGGCAGCATCGGCTGGCTCGGCAGCTGGGCGGCGATGAACGGCACGAGCAGCATCAGCCCGAACACGCCCGCCGCGTAGTACCACAGCCGGTCCGGGCGGATCCGGTTGAGCAGCTTCAGCCAGAAGGGGAACAACAGCAGGAAGAACGCGTCGACCGACAGCGACCAGCTGACCGCGTTGGCGCCGATCATCACGAAGGGGTCCGGCGACCAGGCGTGCACCAGCAGGACCGACTGCCAGACCCCGGTTGCCTGGGCCCGGTACGGCAGCAGGTGCGTGAAGTCCAGCAGCACCACCATGATCGCCAGCGTGATCAGGTGGTTGGGGTAGAGCCGGACGAACCGCCGCAGCCAGAACCGGCCCTTGGTGTCCTTCGGCCGCGCGGACCAGGTCAGCAGGAAACCGGTGAGGATGAAGAAGAACGACAGCCCGGACCCGCCCACGTTGCGCAGTGCGAACGGGACGGCCTCGGGGAACACGGTGGTGGGGAACATGAACGGGCCGGTGGCGTGGTACATGAAGACGCCGACCGCGGCCACCCAGCGCAGCCCGGCCAGCGACGGCAGCCGGGCCCGCGTCAGGGTGGTGTTCAGCGTGACGGTCTGGGATCGCGACATGGGGGGCCGTCAGCTTGCCCGGACGTCCGGGTCGGTGTCCCCCGGGGTGCTCAGGCAGGTTTCCGCGGGGCTCTTGGTCTTCGCCAGGAAGATGGTCTGCGCCATCATCTTGTAGCCCGACATGCCCTCACGCAGCGTCTCGATCGACTCCTCGGGGTGCACCGAGTCGATCACGGCGTTCGGGCCGACCGCGTTGAACTGGTGGGACACCCCGCGCGGGACCTGGAGATCGACCCAGGAGTTGGGCGGGACGATGGCGTTGTGCCGCACCTGCGGCTCCGCGGCGGGATCGTCGGCGGACGCGAGCTCGTCCACGAACGTCCGAAGCGGCTTGCCCGTCCAGCTGGGCGTGCCCAGCACCTCGATGGGGGACAGGCTGGAGACCCGGATCGTCGTGCCGGGACCGGTCATCATCCGGACGAAGCGCAGGCCGGTGTGCATGTGCATGCGGGAGCAGATGTCCCGCGCCTTGACGTCGTAGAAGTCCATCAGGTAGCGGTCGGCGAAGTAGCCCTCGAACGGCGCCTCCAGCATGTACACGTCGCCCTCTTCGAACTGCTGGGCGCGCCGGATCTGCCCGTCCGGGGTCGGGCTCAGCGCCTCCTGGCGGTGGCCCTCCCGCACCACGCCGGTGAGCGCCTCGACGATCGCGAGCGCGATCTCCGGCGGGAACTGCACGACCGGGGTCATCCGGTTGTAATCGCCGTCGACGTGCTCTTCCACCCGCCGCCACTCGTCTTCGTGGTCGGCCGAAACCTTCATCTTTTCCGACATGGTCCTTCGCTCCTGATCGATCGTTCTCACGGCGGGGGCAGGCGGACCGGCTTTCAGCCGCGTGCCCAGACGACGCCCCCCAGGTCATGTTCTCCGGCCCGCAGCACGGAAAAGCCGGGCTCGCGCAGGCCGGCGGAGTCCAGCAAGGCCAACCACTCCCATCGGTCGGCGAACCCGCCCCGGTCCCACCAGCCGTCCCAGAGCGAGAACAGGAAGTCCAGCGCCCACGGCGTGCCCGCCGGATCCGTCGTGCCGGCCCCTTCCGCCAGCACGAGGCGGCCGCCCTCGGACAGCGACGAGCGCAGCGCCGCGAGCGTCTTGCGCTTGTCGGCGACGCAGTGCAGGACGTTGGTGGCGAGGATGGTGTCGAAGCGGCCGAGGCCGGCGGGCGGCTCGGCGTCGTCGAGGTCGTAGACCACGCCGCGTCCCGGCCAGCCGCCGCGCTCGACGAGCCCGGCCACCCGGTCGGAGAACACGAACTCGCCGTCCACCAGCCCGGCCACGCGCACGGAGGTGTTGCCCACGCCGGAGCCGAGTTCGAGCACCCGGCCCCGCAGGAAGTCCCCGGCCCGCAGCACGTCGACCATGGCGTCCGCGTAGCTGACCATCGGCCACTCGGTCATCAGCCGCTTCCAGAGGCCCCGGTGCCCGTGCATCAGATCGTCCCCGGTGGCCGAGCCGGCGGCGATCGCCGGCCACGACTCCACCAGCAGGTCGAGGCAGTCGTGCGCGGCGGTGCGCGGGAACGACTGGCCGCCCGGCGCGCCCTGGCGCGCGCCGGCCAGCGCCCGGGCCTGGTCGTGGATGACCGCGGCCCGGCCGCCTCCCGGCCGGGCGCCGGCCAGCACGGCCCTGGCCGCGCTCGCGGCGTAGTCGAGCAGTTCGGGGTACCGCTGCGCGTTGTCCCGCTTCACCGCGAGCCGTTTGCCCATCCGGGTCCGCTGCGGTTTGCCGGTCGAGGTGGCGAGGAAGTCCCCGGACTGGACGGCCGCGGGCCGCGGGCCCCGGCCGAGCACCAGCTCCTTGGCCGCGGTGACCGGCTGCCCGTCCAGGACGAGGCCGATCTCGGTGCCCAGCGAGGGTTCCGGGACCGGCACCGCGGCGAACGTGCCGGAGAGGCCGGCGCGGCGCCAGCGGCCTTCGAGCGCGAGCGGGTAGTACTTCTCGCCGCCCCGGTTGATCAGCTCGGTCCGCCGTCCGTGCAGGACGAGGTACCCGTCCCGCAGCTCGCCGAGGTCCCCGGAGCGCAGCCAGCCGTCCGCGCCGAGCGTCTTCGCGGTGGTTTCCGGGTCTTCCCAGTACCCGCTCATCATCTCCGGCGAGCGGATCCACACCTCACCGTCCTCGATGCGCAGTTCGGTGCCCGGCACGGGAAGCCCGGCGGGCGGCTTGGCCTCGACGTACTGCTTCACGAACCCGGCGTCGTCGAGCAGCGGCATCAGGGTGCTGAAGTTGATCGTCTCGGTGAGGCCGAAACCCTGGCGCAGCCGCGGTCCGTACAGCTCGTGGAACCGCGCGGCGAGGTCACTGGTGATCGGGGCGGCCGCGCTGATCAGGTAGTCGAGGGATCCCGGCCACGGCGGGGCGGCCTCGACCAGCTCGGTGAGCAGGGCGGGCACGATCGAGGCCGTGCGCGCGCCCTTCGCGTCCAGGAGGGCGAAGTAGCCCTCCGGGGTCCGCCACTGGTCGAGCACGAGGCTGCTGCCGGTGAGGTAGGTGCCGTACAACGACATCACCAGCGCGTTGACGTGGAAGAGCGGGAGGCACGTCCCGTGCGGGCGCTCCGGGGTGATCCGGTGCAGCTGCGCGGTTTTGCGCGCGTTGCCGAGTACCGCGTCGCGGCTGAGCTTCACGCCCTTCGGCCGCCCGGTGGAGCCTGAGGTGAAGATGATCAGCGCCAGGCCGGTCGCCTCGGGGGACGGGCGGCCGGCGAGTTCGGTGGTCCCGGACTCGCCGTCCACGATGAGCGAGGCCGAGACCCGCTCGGCGATCGCGGCGAGCTCGTCGTCGTCGGTGCGGGGGTGGACCGGCACGGCCACCAGATTCGCTTCCAGGCACGCGATCAGCAGGGCGGCCAGCGGCTCACCGCCGGGGTGGCGGATGACCACCCGGTCCCCGGCGGAGCAGCCGGACAGCGCGGCCCCCCACTCCGACCGGGCCGCCCGGTTCTCGTTGGTAGTCAACGGCTTTCCCTCCGTCGGGTGGCGGTTCACCGCGCGCCGCCGTCCCGGCCGGCGCGCACGCTGATGTAGTCGTTGTCCCGGCGCAGGCCCAGCGCCTGGGCGCTGAGGAACTCGACCGCGTCGAGGTGGGTGTAGGGCTGCATGAACGCGCCGGCCCGCACGTCCCGGTAGAGCCGGGAGAGGGGGTGGGCGGCCGAATAGGACATGCCGCCGACCGCGATGAGGCTGTCGTTGACGATCTTGGGGCCGAGCTGGTTGACCGTGGCCTTCGCGCACTGGAACGGGAGCATCATGGCCCGGCCGCGCTCCTCCTGGTCGCCGGTGAGGTCCGTCGTCCGCGCGTCCGCCTCCGCGAGCGCCGCGGTGACCGCGGCCCGCAGCGTGAAGAGATCGGTTTCGATCCCGGCGATCAGCGTGCGCACCGCGGCGGGCGGCTCGGCGTGGCCCGCGTACCGGCCGACCGCGAGGTCGCGCGCCGCGCCGGCGATCCCGGCGTAGATCCCGAGCATGGTGATGGAGCTGACCGTCTGGCCCGCGAGCGCCGCGTCCGTGCCCTCGCCCGCCTGCCCGCGCACGATGACGTCCTCGTCCGGGACCGGGCAGTCCTCGAACAGCACGTCGACGGTGCCCGAGGCACACATCCCCACGCCGGCAACGGTTTCGAGCACCTTGACCCCCGGCGTGTGCTTGGACACCACCGGCGTGGTGAGCGTGATGCCGCCGTCGGCGCGCCGCCAGAGCGCGTGGACCACGAAATCGGTGGCCACCGTCGCCATGGTGACGAGTGTCTTGCGGCCGTTCAGCACCCAGCCGCCCGCCTCGTCCGGAGTCAGCGTGGTGACAGTGGAGTGGTGGTCCTTGACGGTCCCGCAGATCAGCGAAGTCCCTTCACCCATGCCGGACAACAGCTTCCGCGCCAGCGCGCGGCCGGTGGCGGTCGCGCCGTGCCGCCAGTCGTGGGTCAGGGTCAGGCCCCGGCTGAACTGCACGTGCAGCGCCAGCGCGGTGGACGCGTCCACGGCGGCCACCGTGGCCAGCGCCAGCGCGACGTCGTGGAGCCGGTCGACGCCGAGCCCGCCGAGCTCGGCCGGCGCGGTGGCGCCGAGGACGCCGTCCTCGGCGAAGGCCTCGAAGATGTCCGTCGGGAACCGGCCGGTGCGATCGTTTTCCCTTGCGGTGTCGGCGATCCGCGGCAGGTGGCGGTCGAGCAGGCCCAGCAGCCGCCGACCGGCCGCGGTGGCGGGCGAGCGGAGCAGCCCGGCGGGAACCGGCCGCGGGGTTCTGCTCGCCATGGTGCGCTCCGATTCCTCGGTGGACAGTGGGCCCGACGCCGCACCGAACTATGCCGATCGCCGCCGGGGCGGCACATCCTCCTGAGTGCGCAATGGATCCCGCCCGGGCTACGCCGCCGAAAGATGTGCGTTTGGGAGAAACGAGTACGGCCGTCCGGCTTACGGTGGCGGGATCCGATCAAGAAACCGCTTTCTGGGGAGCCCTCGATGACCGTCGTGCCGCACCCGCTGACCCTGCCCACTCATCGGGAGAACCTGTTCGACCCGCCGCACGAGCTGGCCGGTGTTCCCCCGATCAGCCCGCTGCGGCTGGCCGGCGGCGTGACCGGGTGGCTGGTCACCGGCCACGCCCTCGCCAAGGAACTGCTGTCGGGCGACGCGATGAGCTCGGAGCTCCGAAACGTCACCATGGCGGACCCGCGGCTGGACGAGCAGTTCAAGCAGGTCGTCTCGGCGCCGGGCGACTTCGTGAACACCGACCCGCCGGAGCACACCCGCTACCGGAAACTGCTCACCGGGCAGTTCACCGTGCGGCGGATGAAGGTGCTGGAGCCGCGGATCCGCGAACTGGTCGACACTCGCCTGGACGCCCTCGCCGCGGCGGGGCCGGGCAGCGACCTGGTCCGCGAGTTCGCGATTCCGGTCTCCTCCACGGCGATCTGCGAACTGCTCGGTGTGCCGGAGGCCGATCGCGGCGAGTTCCAGGACGTCGCCCAGGCGATCCTGCACTTCGACACCGACCCGCAGGAGGTCGCCGCGGGGCACGGGAAGCTGCGCGAATTCGTGGGCCGGCTGGTCGCCGCCAAGCGGGCCGCGCCCGGGGACGACTTGGTCTCCGGGCTGATCGCGAACAGCGAGCTGGCCGACGCCGAGCTGGTCACCATCGCGAACCTGCTGCTGATCGCCGGCCACGAGACGACGGCCAACATGTTCGGCCTCGGCACCTTCGCGCTGCTGCGCCACCGCGACCAGTGGGAGGCGCTGCGGAACGATCCCGGCCTGATGCCGCAAGCGGTCGAGGAGCTGATGCGGTACCTGACGATCGTCGGCGGTTCGAGCGGCCTGCCACGGGTCGCGAAGGTGGACCTGCGCCTCGGCGGGGCGCACATCCGCGCCGGGCAGACGGTGCTCGTCGCGCTGCCCACGGTGAACCGGGATCCGGCGCTGGCGGAGAACCCCGGGTCGTTCGACGTGACCCGGCCGCGCACGCACCACCTCGCGTTCGGGTACGGCATCCACCAGTGCCTCGGCCAGCAGCTGGCCCGGGTGGAGCTGCAGATCGGCTTCACCCGGCTGGTCGAGCGCTTCCCGGACCTCCGCCTCGCGGTGCCCGACGAGCAGGTCCCGCTCCGCACGGACATGCTGATCTACGGCGTGCACGCGCTTCCGGTCACCTGGTGAACCCCGGGGGCGCGCCGGGCGGCGCGCCCCCGGCGGGCCTCACCCGGCTCGGTACAGTGCCTGCCGGTAGTAGCTCCACGGCACCGCCGGTGCCTCGGCCACGAGTTCCCAGCCCTCGTCGGGCCGATAGGCCTCGACGAACGCGGCGAGCTGGCCGGCGATCGCCTCGCTGTCGTGCACGTCGATGATCGTCCGCAGCGGCCCGGTCCCGAGCGCCAGCCGCACGATCTCGTCGCCCTGCGCGTGGTCGTCCAGGCTCTTGTCGAGGTACTTGCCGACCGGGTTGTTCACGTACAGGTGCCGGCAGTGCCGGGCGACCAGCCCGAGATAGGCCCGCACCGTCGCCGCGTCCATCTCGGCGAAGGAGTCGATGTTGACGCAGAGGTCGAACCGCTGCCCGGCGAGCCGGTCCTCCACCGCGCCGGCGAGCACGAAGCGGATCTTGGCGAACTGCCGGTCCTCGAGCACCGTCCGCAGGTAGTCCTCGGCGAGCGCGAGCGAGTTCGGCAGGTCCACGATGGTGTAGGAGGCGACGTCGTGGTTGGCCAGCACCGCGTGGCAGGTGCGGCCGTAGCCGGCGCCGATCTCCAGCACCGCCGCCGCGCCCAGGTCGAGGTGGCGGTCGAGGAAGCCGAGTTCGAACACCGCCTGCAGGTAGTCCATGCACACGGTTTCGCCGTGGCAGCGGACCGAGATGGGGTCGCCGACGTCGCGGTTGCGGATCGCGCGCAGCCGGGCCAGATCGCGCTCGCCGAGCCCGGACGCGAGGTGGTAGATCAGCGCCTTGAGATACCGCACGCCGTTCGTGCGCGGATCCCACAGCGCCAGCTTGTAGTTGACCGCGCCGGACTTGAAGGCCGCGAGGTCCCCGGGGACGTGCTCGACGACGTTCGTCCGGTTGTTGGCCTCCCACAACGGGCTTCGGCCGTACTTCGCATTCATGGCACTCCCACGCGATTCTTCCCGACAGCGGACTCCGGCCCGGGGTGGGCGAGCCCACGGTAGTGGCCGCAGGCGCCGCCGCGCGTCTCGAAAACTGCGCTCGGCCGGCCCTTCTCGCCGGGTGCGGAATTGCCGTTTTCCCGATCCCCGCCGCCGGGACCGGGTTATCGTCGGGGCACATCCGTTGTGCCCCGAACCATGGAGGAATCCATGCGACCGACTGTGCACCAGTACGACCAGGGCAAGTTCGATTTCGCCGCCGCGTTTCGCGAAATATACCGGGTCGACGATCTTTCGACCCTGCACGCCGATTCCCCGATGGAGGTGCTGACCTGGCAGACCGACCAGGCGACGGTGTTCCACCGGCAGTTCTACGCCGCGTTCGACGAGCACATCCGGAGCCGCTACCGCGGGTTCGTGGCGGCGGTCGCCCCGAAGGTCCTGGGCACCGGCGAGTTCTGCTTCCAGCGCGTCCCGACCGTGCGGGTCCACCTCCCGGGCAACCTCGCCGTCGGCGAGTTCCACACGGACGGCGACTACAACCACAAGCAGCGGGAGGTGAACTTCTGGGTGCCGGTCACCCCCACCTGGGGCTCGAATTCGGTCTGGATCGAGCAGGAGCTCGGGCAGCACGACTACGCGCCGGTTTCGCTCGCCCCAGGGGAGATGATCGTGTTCGACGCGGTGAACTGGAGCCACGGCAACAAGATCAACGAAACCGGGGCCTGCCGGGTGAGCTTCGACTTCCGCTGCATCCGGCTCTCGGAGTACGAGGAGACCGGCCTGCGCAGCGTCGACGCCGGGAAGGGCATGTGGATCGGCGACTATTTCGACGTCCTCACCGAGCAGGAGCTCGCCGGCGCCGGCGGCACGCAGGCGGCGTGAACGGCGGTCCGTGCTCCGCCCGGGGTCGGCAACGCGGAAGACGTCAGGCGGTGCGGTCCTGCGTGAAACTGGCGCCATGGCTGAATTCGAGGGCAAGACCGTGCTCATCACCGGCGGCGGCAGCGGGATCGGCTTGGCCACCGCCCGCGTGCTCGTCGGGTCCGGGGCGTCCGTCGTGCTCGCCGGCCGGCGAGCCGACCGCGTGGACGCCGCGGCCAAGGAACTGGACCCGGCGGGTGAACGGGTGCTCGCCGTGGCGGCGGACGTTTCCCGCACCGAGGACGTCGAGGAGCTGACGGCCGCGATCAGGAATCGGTTCGGCCGGCTCGACGGTGCGTTCGTCAACGCCGGAATTGCTTTTTCCGCGTTGAGCTCGGACGTGCGCGAGGACGATTTCGACCGCGTATTCGGGGTCAACGTCAAAGGCGCCTTCTTCACCGTCCAACAGGCCGTTTCGCTGTTCGACGACGGCGGGTCCATCGTGCTCAACGGCACCTGCCTCACCCACCGCGGAATGGGCTTCGCCTCGGTGTACGCCGCGACGAAGGCCGCCGCGACCAACCTGGCCCGCTCGCTCGCTTCCGAGCTCGCTCCGCGCGGGATCCGGGTGAACTCCGTCAGCCCCGGTTTCATCCGGACGGACATGCTCGACGAGATCGCGCCGACCGAGCAGGCTAAGGCCGGCATCCGGGCGATGGTGCCGCTGGACCGGCTCGGGCGCCCGGAGGAGGTCGCCGCGGCGGTGGCGTTCTTGCTCTCCCCGGCCGCGGCGTACATCACCGGCCAGGACCTCGGCGTCGACGGCGGGCTGACCAGCTCCATCCCGATGGCGGCGCCCGCCGGACCGTGAAATCCCTACCAGGTGCAGAGGACGTGACCGACAGATGAGTGAAGAGGTTGGGACCCGCGCAGTGGTGCTCGGCGGCAGCATCGCCGGGCTGTTCGCGGCGAGGGTGCTCGCCGAGGCGTACGACGAGGTGCGGATCGTGGACCGCGACGTGCTGGTGGGCACGCGGGGCCCGCGGAAGCACTGCCCGCAGACCTACCAGGCCAACGGCCTGCTCGCCCGGGGGGTGCAGATCCTGGAGGAGCTCTTCCCGGGGATCGTGGACGAGCTGGTCCGCCAGGGCGCGCACCGCGGCGACCTGTCCGGCACGTGCCGGTGGTACGCCCAGGGCAACCGCCTCGCGCAGCAGGTCGGCGGCCTGACCACGCTGGGCGTGCTGCGCCCGGAGATGGAGTACCAGATCCGGGAGCGCGTCCAGCAGCTGCCGAACGTGGAGTTCGTCGAGCAGCACGACATCCTCGGCCTGGCGACCACGGCGGACCGCAGCCGGGTCACCGGCGCCCGGGTGCAGGCCCACGGTGCGCCGGAGGAGCGGGTGCTCGAAGCCGACCTCGTGGTCGACGCGACCGGCCGCGGGTCGCGCACCCCGGTGTGGCTCGCCGAACTCGGGTACGAGAAGCCGGCGGAGGAGCGCAAGAAGCTCGACTTGGTGTACGTCACGCAGCATTTCAAGCTGCGCGAGGGGGCCGATCCGTTCGCGGGCGACGTGGCCATCAACCAGATCCCGTTCCCGGCGCAGCCCCGCGGGCACGTCTTCTTCAAGACCGACCGCGGCCTGCTCGAGATGACGACCTACGGCATGCTCGGCGATCACCCGCCGACCGACCAGGACGGCCTCTACGAGTGGCTGAAGTCGTTCGGGGCCAAGGATGTCTACAACACGCTCCGGTACGCCGACCCGGTCGACGAGGCCGTCGCGTTCCGGTTCCCGACCACGCTGCGCCGGCACTACGAGCAGCTGGCGCGGTTCCCCGGCGGCCTGCTGGTCACCGGGGACGCGGTCACCTGCTTCAACCCGGTCTACGCCGGCGGGATGACCGTGGCGGCGCTGTGCGCGCTGACCATGCGGGACCACCTGCACAGCGGGGCCGCCCCGGTGCCGCAGGACTACTTCCGCGACCTCGCCCGTGACGCGATCGACGCGCCGTGGGACATGACCAACACGGTCGACCTGAGCTTCCCCGGGGTCCAGGGGGAGCGGCCGTTCAGCGTGCGGTTCGGCAACTGGTTCCTCAAGCGGGTCCAGATCGCCGCGACCCACGACGGCTCCATCACCGCCAAGTACTTCACCGCGGCGGGCCTGATCGCCTCGCCCGATTCGCTCAAGCGGCCCGGGTTCGTGCTCAAGGTGCTGTGGAAGTCGCTGTTCGGGCCGTCCGCGAGGAGCCGGGAACCCTACGTGTACCAGGTTCCGCCCGGGGTCGAGCCGGCCATCCCCGAGCCGACCGGCCTGTCCGAAGCGGCCTGAGGCGCCGCGGCCGTCAGCTCCACCGGTAGCGGGTCTGGGAGGACTCGCTACCGGTGGCGAAGGCGAAGCCCTTGTCCGGCTGGACCCGGTAGAGCTGCACGTTGCCGGTCCGGACGGCGTCGCCCAGCTGGTACCAGGTGCCGTCCTCCCGGGTGAGCTGCCAGCCGTAGGCCTCTTCGAACGCGGTCGCGGCGGCTTCCCGGGTGGCCGGGTCGGCGACCAGGCTCGCGGTGCCCTCGATGATGTAGTCCATGCCGGTGAGCGTGTCGGTCCCGGTGGTCAAAATGCAGCGCTGGTTGGCACTGAGGTTCTTGGCTTTCTGCTCGTTGTCGCCGGTGGTGAACCACATCGCGCCGAGCGCCCAGATCGCCAGCAGCGGCGTCACGTGGGGCCGGCCGTCCCGGCGCACCGTGCACAGGTGGTACTTCTGGATCCGCCGCAGGGCCCACTCCGTCGCCTCCCACGGCGTCGCAGTGGCGCCCGGCGACGAGAACGGGCCGAGGCTGGTGTGCGGCGCGGCCTGCTGAGCGGACATGATCGTCTCCTCGTGATCGGCGTGGATTCTCCCGCCGCCGGCCCGGCGGGGGAGCTCAGCGGTCCCCGGCGAGGTGCTCGGCCAGAATCCCGCTGACGGACAGCGCGGTGTCGAAGCTCGGCACGAGCCGGTTCTTCGTGAGCGCGAAGGAAATCCCGCGCGCGGGATCCGCGTAGGCGTAGCTTCCGCCCCCGCCGGGCCAGCCGAAGGCCGCCGAGTGCTCCTCCTCGGGCGCGCCCATCCGGCCGATCGGGAAGCCCAGCGCCATCCGGGCCGGGTTGCCCACGACCTGGTCCGTGCCCTCGAAGGCGAGCGCGGACAGCTCGGCCAGCTGCGCGGGGTCCACGAGTTTGTGCAGGAGCCCGTCGAACATGGCGGCGAGGCCGTGCGCGGTGGCGGTGGCGACCGAAGGCACGTCGGCGCGCAGGAGTGTGCGGTCGTTGCCGAAATCGGCGCTCGGCCCGCCTTCCCACGGCGCGAACACGGCGTCGTCGTCCGGCGTTTGCGTGGGCCACTCCCGGGCTCGCTGCTCCAGGTGCGCCAGCCGTGGCAACGCCTCCTCCGGCGCCCCGAAGCAGAGCTGCCCCTCGATGCCGAGCGGCTCGGTGACCCACTCGCGAAGCAGTTCGGACACCGGCCGCCCGGTCGCCCGCCGGGCCACCTCGCCGGCGAGGTAGCCGAAGGTGTAGGAGTGGTAGCCCATGGCGGTACCCGGTTCCCAGCGCGGTTCCGCCGCGGCCAGCGCGGCGCACACCCTGGACCAGTCGGGCAGCTCGCGCGGGGTGATCTCGCGCGGCAGCGCGGGCAGGCCCACGGTGTGGGTCAGCACGTGGCGCAGGGTCGCCTTGTCCTTGCCGTGCGCGCCGAACTCCGGCCAGAAATCGGTGATCAGGCTGTCGTAGCCGGCGAAACCGCGGGCCACGAGCAGGTTCGTGAGCACGGCGGTGATGTTCTTGCCGGTGGAGAAGCTGAAGATCGGCGTCCCGGAGGTCACCGGCCGCCCGGTGGCCGGGTCGGCGGTGCCGGCCACGGCGTCGACGACCGGGTCCCCGTCCCGGAAGACGGCGACCTGCAGCCCGGTCTCCGCGCCCGTGCCGACCAGCTCGTCGAGGTGGCGCTGGATCTTCTGCTGGAGCTCACTCATCACTGTCCTCGTCGCTTGCCCGCCACCTGCCGGTGCCTGCCGGCCCAGCATGCCAAAGCCGCCACGGCCCCGCCGCCGGACACGCCCACCACACGGGGGAACCCCCGCCGATGGCGCACGATGGAAGTAGACCCCTTGCCACGAACGGGAATCATGGGCGGCAACGGCCTCCGGGATCGGGGCCACCACCTGTCGACCGGAGGCAATCCATGCTCGCGACCACCACCGCGTCCGCCACCTTCGCGGTCCGCGACCTCGCCGCCGCCAAGGAGTTCTACGGCGACGTGCTCGGGCTGCGGGTCACCGAGGCGTACGGCGGCGCCATCCTGCAGCTGCACCTCGCCGGGGGGATGCAGGTCCTGGTCTACGCCAAGCAGGACCACACCCCGGCCGCCTTCACCCTGCTGACCTTCCACGTCGAGGACCTCCGCGCGGTCGTGGCGGAGCTGGCCGGCAAGGGCGTCAAGCTGGAGCGCCCGGACGGGCTCGAGCTCGACGACGAGGGCATCCTGCACGCGCCGGGGCACGACGCGGCCTGGTTCACCGACCCGTCGGGCAACACGATTTCGCTTACCCAGAACCGGGATTCCTGACCGGGCGCGGACACCGCAACCAGTGAGGTGCCCGGCCCCGCCCGCCCGGCGAGAATTCCCCTCGTCCGGGCGGACGCCGGTGCGGCGCGGCGCCCGGGCGCCCAGCCAGCCGGTGTGACGTGATCCGACACGTCCGCGGTCCTGCCGGCCAGGGGCACCGGAGCATCCGGTGGTTCCCGGCGGCACACCCCCGCCTCCGGCGCAGACCCCGACCGGAGGCGGATGCAGTGTCTTCCCCAGATCTCGCGGCGGCCCGGACGGCAGCGGGGGCCGGTGAGCGCATTCCCGCGCTGACCGGGCTCCGCTGGTGGGCCGCCCTCAGCGTGTTCCTCTACCACGCGTTCAGCGTGCCGGGGCTCTTCCCGCCCGGGGTGTTCGGCAGCGTCGTGCCGCTCGTCCTCGGCCCGGGCGGCGCGGTCGGCGTCTCGTTCTTCTTCGTCCTGAGCGGTTTCGTGCTCACCTGGTCGGCGCGCCGGCCCGAGGCCGCGCGGTCGTTCTGGCGGCGGCGCTTCTTCCGCATCGTGCCCAACCACTGGGTGTGCTGCCTGCTGGTGCTGGCCCTGATGCTGTGGACGGCGAACACCCGGGACCTGCACCACGTCGTGCAGACCCTGCTGCTGGTCCAGGCCTGGTCGCCGGACTTCATGGCGGCGATCGGGCTCAACGGGGTCAGCTGGACGCTGTCCTGCGAGGTCGTCTTCTACTTCTGTTTCCCGCTGCTGCTCTGGCTGGTCAAGAAGATCCGGCCGGGCCGGTTGTGGCTTTGGGCGGGTGTCACCGTGCTCGCGGTCTTCGCCTTCCCGCTCATCGCGAGCCTGTTCCCGGCCCAGCCGGCGATGCCGTTCGGGCCCCCGGTGTCCGAAGCGGCGGTCTGGTTCGTGGAGCGCCTTCCCCTAACCCGCATGGCGGAGTTCGTGCTCGGCATCCTGCTGGCGCGCATCGTGCAGGAGCGGCGGTGGATCCGCTTGCCGCTGTGGGGCGCGTGGCTGACGGCGGCGGCCGGGTACACCGTGGCGGTGTTCACGCAGGGCAGCCTGTACGGCCGGGTCGCGGTGATGCTGGTACCGATCGCGCTGCTGATCCCGGCGGTCGCCCAGCGGGACATCGACGGCCGCCCCAGCCTGACCGCGCGGCGGCCGATGGTGTGGCTCGGGAACCTCGCCTTCGCGTTCTACTTGCTGCACCTGATGGTCCTCGAGCACCTCGCTTTCCTGTTCGGCGTGGACCCGGGCTGGACCACCTCCGGCTCGGTCGCGCTGATCGCCCTGGCCGGCGGGGTGGCCGTCCTTTCGGCCTGGCTGCTGCACAACCTGGTCGAACAGCCGGTGTACCGGCGGTTCGCCCGCCCGGCCAAGCGCAAGGCGCCGGACGAGGCGGCTGCTCGCGCGGAGTCGCCGGCCGGGTGAGCGCAGCCCGGCGAAAAGCCGGGCCGGGACTTGGTGTCCCGGCCCGGCTTTTCGTTGCGCTGTCAGGACTTCACCCCGTGCCAGGGGGCTCCGGCACAGGCTCGGGTGAGCTCTCCGCGCGCAGCCGCGGCAACCAGAACGGCACCGACGCCAGCATCAGCAGCGTCTTGGCCAGCACTCCGCCGAAAGTGGCGATCAGGTTGCCCGGCACGGTGTTCTGGTACCGGTCCACGCCCTGCACCAGTTCGTACAGCGGCACCAGGTAGAGCACCACAGTGACCGCGAACACGACCCTGGGCAGCAGGACGCGGCCGCGCTGCCACCGGGCGTGGCAGAGCCAGAGCAGCCCCGGCACGATCCAGATGGCGTGCATGGCCCAGACGATCGGGGAGACGACCAGGCTCGTGAACGCGACCACCAGCAGGCCCACCAGTTCCTGGCCGCGGCGATGCGCCCGGACGCCCAGCGCCAGGCCGAGCACGCCGGCCAGCACGGTCACCGGCCAGGTCCAGCCGGGGGCCACGTCGGTGCCGGCGAGCCGGGCGAAGAACCCCGGCAGGGACTGGTTGACCGCGATGGAGTGCAGGGTCCGGCCCGATTGGAAGACGACGCCGTGCACCCAGTACCGCACCGAATCTGAGGGCAGCAGCAGAAAACCGAACGCGATGGTGCCCGCGAAGCTCAGCCCCGCGCGCAATGCCGTCTTCCCGCGGCCGGTGCACGCCAGGTACACGATGAAGATCAGCGGGATCAGCTTCACGCCCGCCGCGATGCCGAGGGCGATTCCCCGCCATCGTTCCGGGAGCACGCGGGAGAAATCGAGCAGCACCAGGGCGGCGACGATGATGTTGATCTGGCCGACCGCGAGGTTGAGCACCACCGGGTCGAGCACCAGGACCGCGACCGTCCAGCCCGCGGTCAGCAGGCCGCGCCGGCGGACCCGCAGCAGGCCCAGCGTCAGCCACACCACCGCGGCCAGGCTGGCGAAGTTCACCACCGTCCAGGCGACGGAGGCGCCGGCCGGGCCCAGCGAGGTGAGCGGGACGAACACGAGCGCGGCGAACGGGGAGTAGGTGAACGGGAACGGGATCTCCGCGGTGCCGAAGTTCAGGTCGTAGAGCGGAGTTCCTTCGAGCACGGCCCGGCCGCCGGCGTAGTACACCGAGAAGTCGGCCATCCACGCGCCGGGGATCAGCCCGGAGAGCCATAACCGCAGCGCGAGGAGGGCCGCGACGACGACGCACCCCGCCGCTGCCGGTGCCCAGCGGCGCTTGCCGGTGATCGGTTGTGTCAGCACTGCTGCACACTAATCAGAAGCGTTGCCGGGCAACCACTTTCCCGTTGCTGACTTGCCGCCGGACACCAGCTCCGCCGCCAGGCGCGACAGCCCGGCCGGCCGGGGGACCCGCGGCCGCCACCCGGTGACCGACCGGAACGCCGAGGCGTCGACCACCATGCTCGCCAGGTCGGTCGGGGCGGCCTCGGGCGGCGGCGGCACGGATCGGACCGCCACCGGGGGATCGCCGGTCAGCTCCGCCACGGTCCGGGCGATCGCCTGGAACACCTCGTGCAGCGAGGCCGCCTCGCCGCTGCCGACCACCCAGTGCCCCGGGCTCAGGTCCCCGGCCCGGTCCACCGCGCAGGCGAACGCGGCCGCCGCGTCCGTGACGTGCAGGAAGTCCCGCAGGATCGGACCGGCCTGCCAGACGGTCAGCGGCCGGCCCTCGAGCGCGCGCCGCGTCATCGCCGCGAGCACACCGCGGTCGGGCGCCCCGCCCGGCGGGCCGCAGCCGTACACTGTGGACAGACGGAGGGTGGTGCCCCGCACCACGTTCTCCCGGGCCGCGGCCGTGAGCAGCCGCTCGGCGGCGAGTTTGTGCCGGTCGTAATCGCTGGCGGGGCGGTCGGTTCCGGTGCCGTCGACCGGCAGCCGGGCCGGCACGCCGACCTGCGAGGTCGAACCGGCGAGCACGACGGCGGGCCGCGAGCCGGCGGCCGCGAAGTGGTCGAGCAGCTCGCGCACCACGCCGACGATGACGCGCTCGCCCTCGCCGCCGCGGCCACCGCGCCAGCCGTCCGACGGGAGAAGCAGGTCGACCACCGCGTCCGACCCGGCGAGCGCGGACCGCAGCTCGGTGCGCACGGTGACGTCCGCGGTGCGCGTCTCGACCGCCGCGCGGGCGCCGGTGGGAACGGCCGGGGGACGGCGCGAGACCGCCCGCAGCCGGATCGGGCGGCGGGCCAGCTCCGCGACGACCGCCGAGCCGAGGAAGCCCGAGGCGCCGAGCACGGTGACCAGTGGCGCGGCCGAGCGGGCACCGGGGAGGTTCACTTGCGCGGGCCGCCGAGCAGCACCGGGAGCTCCTGCTTGCCGTTCATGATGAACGTCGCCTCCGGCCGCAGCTCGCCCGGCGGCACCGCCAGCGAGAGGTCGGGGAAGCGCTCGAACAGCATCGAGAGCGCGACTTCGGCCTCGAGCAGCGCCAGCGGCCGGCCGATGCAGCGGTAGATCCCGTGCCCGAACGACAGGTGCCGCTTGTCTTCGCGGTTCAGCTCGAACGTCCCGGCGCTCTCGCCGTGGATCGCCGGATCACGGCCGATCGCGGCGAACGCCATCAGGACCGGGGACCCGCGCGGGATGGTGACGCCCGCGATGTCCACGTCCTCGACGGTGAACCGGAAGGGCAGGTGCGCGACCGGCGCGTCGTAGCGGAGGGTCTCCTCGATCACGTCGCGCCAGGTGGCCCGGCCGGTGCGGACCAGCTCGTGCTGGCCGGGATGGGCGAGCAGGGCGGCGACGGCGTTCGTGATCAGGTTCATCGCCGGCGTGGTGCCGGTGGCGAGCAGCAGGTGAAGCGTGCCCAGCAGCTCGCCCTCGGTCAGCCGGGAGCCGTCTTCGCGGGCCCGCAGCAGGTCCGAGGTGAGGTCGTCGCCCGGCTCGCGGCGCTTCGACTCGGCGAACTCCCGCATCAGGCGGTCCCACTCCAGGAAGTTCGCCGCCGATTCCTCCGGGCTGATCGTGGTGTCCGCGTTGACCTCGCCGCCGCGGAGCATGGCGTCCCGCGATTCCTCCGGCACGCCGAACAGCTCGCAGATCACCCGCGCGGGCAGCGGGTGCGTGAACCCGGCCCGCAGGTCGACCGCGCCGGCGGACCCGCGCAGGGCCAGCTCGTCGAGCAGCCCGGTGGCGGTCTTCTCCACACTGGGCCGCATCGCGTCCACCCGCCTCGGGGTGAAGGCGCTCGCGGTGAGCTTGCGGAGCCGGGAGTGGTCGCGGCCGTGGCTGGTCGTCAGGTTCTCCATCAGGATCCAGCCGATGAACGGGAAGTCGTCCCCGATCTCGCCGTTGGCGTAAGCGGGCCAGTGCTTGCGCGGGTCCTTGGAGAACCGCTGGTCCGACAGCGCCTGCACCCCCGCCTCGTAGCCGGCGATCGACCAGGCCGCCGTGCCGCCGGGCAGCTCGATCCTCGCGACCTGCCCCTCGGCGCGGATGCGCGCGGCTTCGGCGTGGATGTCCTCGCCGGTCCGGTCGATGACGATCGGCGTGTGCTCGCCCATGGGATCCTCCTGCCGGTCTTTGCCGGAAAACTACGGAACCGCCCGGCCCGCCCGCATCCTCGTGCTTGCGGAGCGCCCCGCACGCAGGAAGACGCCGGCCCGCGCTGCCGGAGGGACGATCTACGACGTTGTCCGGCACGCCCGTGCCCGGCCGGTGTCGAGCGGGAGGAACCCTTGTCCCAGAGCACAACGACAGCCGATCCCGCCCCCGCCGACGACCCGGGTCCCGCCGCGCGCCGCCGCCCCGGCGGCCGGATGCGGTCGTGGACGGTGCTGATCGCGACCATCTCGCTGATCTACCTGGCGGACGTGCTGCCGCCCTACCTGACCCTGGACCCGGCGCAGTCCCGGGCCGAGATCCGGCCGGACGTCCCGCTCCACTACCCGCTGCTGCTGCTGCACATCACGTGCGGCACGATCGCCTTCCTGACGATGTGCCTGCAGATCTGGCCGTGGCTGCGGCGCGCGCACCCGGCGGTGCACCGCGTCTCCGGGACCGTCTACGTCTTCGCCGGCGCGCTGCCCACCGCGGTGCTGGCGGTGGTGCTCACTTCGCTGGAGAAGGGGTGGGCTGCCGACTTCGGGACGGTCGCGCACGCGTCGCTGTGGTTCACCACCTCGCTGGTCGGATACCGGATGGCCCGCCGGCGGCGGTGGATCGAGCACCAGCGCTGGATGCTGTACAGCGTGGCGCTGCTCCTGGGGATCATCTGGGGCCGGGGCACCGTCGACTTCTACACCCTGACGCCGTTCAAGTTCGACGTCCACTACATCTTCGAAATCGCGCGCTGGGCGGGCTGGATGGTCAACCTGATCATCGTCCAGATCTACGTCGAACTGCGGCTGCAGCCGAAACTGCGGCGCCGGGCGCTGACCGGCTCCGAGACGCGATAGGCGCGGGAGCCATGCGCGTCCTCTTCGTCGCGGCACCGTTCGCCTCGCACCTGTACGTCCAGGTGCCGATCGCGTGGGCCCTGCGCACCGCGGGCCACGAGGTCCGGGTGGCGGGATCGCCCGGCCTGCAGGGCGCCATCGCGGGCACCGGGCTGACCCCGGTGCCCATCGGCGAGGAAGTCGACCTCCGCAGCCAGCTGAGCCTCGCGGAGGCAGAGCTGTCCGTGCAGAGCCGGGATCCGCGGCGGCCGCGGGGCGTCCAGCGCGACTACGGCGGGGACGACCCCGCCGCCGAGCTCGCCTCGAGCATCGCGGGCTGCCGCTGGCTGTTCACCCCGGACTCGGCGTTCACCGACGTCGTGGAGCTCGCCCGGGCCTGGCGGCCGGACCTGGTCGTCTGGGACACGTTCAACTACGCCGGCGCGGTGGCCGCCGAGGTCACGGGGGCGGCCAGCGCGAGGATCCTGTTCGGCGCCGACGGCCACGCGCAGCTGCGGTCCGCCTGCCGTGCCCGCTCCGCCGGGTGGCCGGGGGAGGGCGCCGACCCGCTGCGGGAGTGGCTCGGCCCGGTCCTGAGTGGACACGGCGCCGGCTTCACCGAGCGGACGGTGCTCGGCGACTGGACGATCTTCCCGATGCCCTCGTGGATCTGGCGGCCCGGCGGGGTGCAGTACGTGCCCGTGCGGCACCTCCCGTACCACGGGACGGCCCCGGTGCCGGGGTGGTTGTCCGAGCCGCCCGAGCGGCCCCGGGTCTGCGTCACCATGGGCCTTTCCCACCGCGAGAACAACATCGGGATCGAGGCCCCGGCCACCGACCTGTTCGACGCCGTCGCGGACCTGGACGTGGAAGTGATCGCCACGCTCGACGCCCGGCAGATCGAGCGGGTGTCCCGCCACCCGGACAACGTCCGGGTGGCGGGCTTCGTCCCGCTGGAGGCCCTCCTGCCCACCTGCTCGGCGATCGTCCACAGTGGAGGGGCCGGCACGTTCGCCGCGGCGGTGCGCCACGCGGTGCCGCAGCTGATCGTGCCGAACTGCTACTTCGCCGAGAAGTGGTGGGGCCCGATCTCGATGGCGAACGGGGTCGAGGAGCAGGGTGCCGGCCGCTACGTCGGCGACGCCGACCAGATGACGGCCGACGGCCTGCGGAAGGACCTTCGCGCGGTCCTGGAGGAGCCCTCGTTCGCGGACAACGCGCGCCGGCTGAGCGTGGGACTCGAGGCGATGCCGACGCCGAACGATCTCGTGCCGGTCCTCGAGGCATTGACCACGCAGCACCGACGCCCGGGCTGAGCAGCCACCGTCCCGAAGCCGCCGGCGCCCTGTGGCTCCGGCGGCTTCGGCCCGCTCCCTAGTCGTTTGCCACGGGGCGCAGGGATTTCGCGAACGCGCGCACGTCGGCGAGGTAGTGGTGGGGGACCTCCAACGCGGGGAAGTGCCCGCCGCGGTCGAACTCGCTCCACTGCGTGATGGTCGGGATGTCCCGGTCGGCGAGCCGCCGGATCGGGGCGAAGCAGTCGTCGGGGAACACCGCGACGGCGACCGGCACGGTGATCGGCCCGTCCACGGCCGGGGCCTGCCGCTTCAGCTGCACGTCCTCGTAGTAGAACTGGGCCGACGAGGCGACGGTGCCGGTGAACCAGTAGGTGCTCACGGTGGTGAGCAGGCGGTCGATGTCGATCGCCTGGTCCAGGTCCGAGGCGGGCGAGGTCCACTCCCGGTACCGTTCGACGATCCACGCGAGCAGGCCCACCGGCGAGTCGGTGAACGCGTGGGCCGAGGTCCGCGGCCGGGTCATCATCACCTTCATGTAGGCGGACCCGTCCGCCTCGAACTTCCCCAGCTGCGCCAGCCTTCCCAGGTCCTGCTCGCTGAGGCCGTCCAGCTCGCCGGGCGTGCCCGAGGGGACCGTGAGCAGCAGGCTGGTGTGCACCCCGAGGACGTGCTCCGGGTCGATCCGGCCCAGTTCCAGCGAGACGAACGAGCCGAAGTCGCCGCCCTGGGCGAGGTACCGCTCGTAGCCGAGCTCGCTCATCAGCGCGGCCCAGGCCCGCGCGGTGCGGGGGATGTTCCAGCCGTGGTGGCGCAGCGGACCGGAGAACCCGTAGCCGGGGATGGACGGGATGACCAGGTGGAACGCCTCGCTCGCGCGGCCCCCGTGCGCCACCGGGTCGGTCAGCGGGCCGATGACGTCCAGGAACTCGGCGGCCGAGCTGGGCCAGCCGTGGGTCAGCAGCAGCGGTGTCGCGGCCGGCTCGGGTGAGCGCACGTGGAGGAAGTGCACCCGCTCGCCGTCGATCTCCGTGCGGAACTGGGGACAGCGGTTGAGCTCCGCTTCCGCGGCGCGCCAGTCGAACTCGGTGCGCCAGTACTCGGCCAGCCGCTGCAGGTAGTCCTGGGGCACCCCGCGCTCCCAGCCGGTGCCCGGGGGATCGGCCGACCAGCGCGTGCCGGCGATCCTCCGGTCCAGCTCGTCCAGCTCGTGCTGGGGCACGTCGATGCGGAACTCGTCCATGGAGTGCTCCTGTCGTGGTTCGGGGTGGTTTCGGCGCCGCCCGGCTTCAGCTCCCCGGGGGCGGCTCAGGCTCGTGCCAGCGGACCGGCACCGCGACCAGGCTTCGCATGTTCGGCGCGGCGAACCAGTCCAGTTCTTCCTCCGGGACCGCTAGGCGCATTCGCGGTGTGTGCTGCACCAGCGCGCGCAGCGCCGCGTTGATCTCGAGCCGTGCGAGGTGCGCGCCGATGCAGTGGTGGGTTCCGTGCCCGAACGCGAGGTGCCGCGTGCGCCCGCGGTCCGGGAGGAAGACGTCCGCGCGGTCGAACACCGCCTCGTCCCGGTTGGCGATCGGGATCGCGGCCACCACCTCGTCACCCGCCCGGATGGCCGCGCCGCCGAAGGTGAGGTCGACGCCGGCGATCCTGGTCATGCTGAGGGTGACCGACGGGCTGTAGCGCAGGGCTTCCTCGATCACCGGGCCGAGCAGAGCGGTGTTCTCGCGCACCGCCGCGAACAGCCCGGGCCGCCGCAGCAGGCACAGGACGGTGGTGGCGATCTGGGCGGCCGCCAGCGCGTGACCGTCGAAGAACAACGACGAGGCCAGCCCGGTCAGCTCGGCGGGGGAGAGCAGGCCGTCTTCCCGGTGCGCCCGGACCAGGTCCGCGAGCAGCCCGGCGGGGAGCGCCGGATCGGCGAGCAGGTCCGTGACCTCTTCGTGCAGGGCCAGTTCGGCGCGGTAAGTCTGTTCCGGGCACGCCGCGCCGGGCTGTCCGAGCCGGGCCAGCGAGGTGCGCCGGATCGCCTCGCGGCGAGCCGGGGGCACGCCGAGCACCTCGCAGTGCGCCGCGAAGGTCAGCGGAGCGCAGACGTCGGCGACGAGGTCGCCGCCCGGTCCGCGGGCGACCGCCTGCCGCAGCACCGTTTCCGCGAGCCGCTCGATGCGTGGGCGCAGCTGCTCGACGTGCCGGGCCGCGAACGCCCCGCCGATCAGCGTGCGGATCCGGGTGTGCAGCGGCCGGTCCATCTCGGTGATGGACATCCGGAGCGCGGGCCCGCGGAACGGGCCGGCCTGGGAGGCTTCGGCCCGGCTGAACCGGTTGTCCCGCAGGAATTCCCGGGCGAGCTGGTAGCCGGAGACGAGCCAGGTTGTGGTGCCTCCGTGCTGGTGGGCCACCGTGACGCCGTTGGAATACGCCTCGATCGGCCGCCCTACGAGGTGCCGGGCGGTCACTCCGTCGACGAAGCTCGCGCCGCCGCGACCGTGCGCGGTGGTGGCCGCATCCGTCACGTCGGGGTCCTTTCGTTGTGCGGCGTGGGCCCGCGGAACGGGTCGGCCCGGCTGAACCTGTTGTCCCACAAGAACTCGCGGGCGAGCTGGTAGCTCTCGATCGGCTGCCCCACGAGGTGCCGGGCGCCCACGCCGTCCACGAAGCTCGCGCCGCCGCGACCGTGCGCGGTGGTGGCCGCATCCGTCACGTCGTGGTCCTTTCCCGGTGCGGCACGGGCCCGATCCGCGTGGCGAGCACGCAGACCACCGCGCTGATCGGGATCAGCCCGAGCAGTGCCGTGCGGAGGCCGGCGACGCCGCTGAGCTGGCCGACCAGCGCCGGGCCGAGCAGCAGGCCGACGTTCGCCAGCGAGGCGGTGGCCCCGAGCACGGCGCCCCGGGTGCCCGGCGGCGCGCCGCGTCCGGCAAGCCCGTACGAGACGGGCGTCACGAGCGAGATCCCGGCGCCCGTGACGGCCACGCCGGCCAGCGCGGCCGGCGGCGAACCGGCGGTGGCCACGAGCAGGACGCCGGTGCCCGCGCAGGCGCCGGCGGCGAGCAGCACGGTCCGCTCCCGGAACCGTGTGGTGAGCCGGTGACCGCTCAGCCGGCCACCGGCCATGGCGGCGGCGAAGACGCCCGGTGCCGCGGCCGCGATCGCCAGCGAGGTGGCCGTGAGGTCGCGCAAGGCGATGGCGCTCCACTGCTGGACCCCGCTTTCGACCACCATCGCCAGCCCGGCGAGCAGGCACAGCAGCAGGGACGGCCGGACCCGCCGGCGCCCCGGCCGCGGTGGCGCTGCGGCGCGCCGGGGCACCGCCCGGCGCACCGCGAAGGCCCACACCACCACCGCGGCCGACAGCGTGCCCGAGACGGCCACCGGTGAAACGCCGACCGTCCCGGCGAGCCCGGTCCCGGTGCTGACCAGCAGGACGCCGACACTGAACAACCCGTGGGCCTTGGCCAGCACCTTCGTCCGGCCGTCACTCTCCACAGTGGACGCGAGCGCCACGATCGCCACGTTGTACGCGCCGGACCCGATGCCGAAGAGCGCTAGCGAGACGACCAAGGCGGGCAGGGAGCCCGCCAGCAGCGGCAGCACGGCGACGACGCCGAACGAAGCCAGGGCCGGGACCGCCGCCGCCCGGCCGAACCGGTCGAGCAGCCTGCCCACCACCGCCATCGGCAGGATGGCCGCGATCGCCCCGGCCAGCAGGGCCAGGCCCAGCTGGCCGCTGTCGGCACCGGTGGCCGCGCGGATCTGCGGCATCGCGGCGAGGTAGGGCCCCCACAGCGCCCCGTAGGCGGCGAACCCGGCCAGCACCACTGCCGTCCGGGGCGGCGCGGCGGCGGGCGCCAGGACCCCGTTCGCCACGGTCAGCCCCCGGCCGAGGGAGCGTTCCCGGCGAGGCCGGCCGGGGTGCTCCGCTGCGCGGCGGCGAGGCGCTTGCGGCGCAGGCGGGCAGGCCGGCGCAGCCACCAGAGCGCGATGCCGAGGTTGATCATCCAGCTGAGCCAGGCGCTTTCGAGCTCCGCGTTGGTGAAGCTGACGATGTGCGGGCCGATGCCCGGGATGCTGAACACCCCGTAGGTGAACACCCGGCTGGTGATGACGTTGGCCGCCAGCGCGAAGCTGAGCACCATCCAGGTGCGGTGGGCCGCGTAGCGCCGCTGCCGGGCCCGCACGTAGCCCATGACCGTGGTGCCCAGCGAAAGCCCGATCCAGATGTCGCTGCCGAGCTTCCCGAACAGGTCCAGCGCGCTGATCGCGACCAGCGGGATGGCCAGCAGCACCGAGGGCAGGAAGCCGGCGAAGACGTAGAGCCGTCCGCTGATCCGGTGCGCGCGCGGGCTACGCCGGCGCAGCCATGGCCAGAGCTGCAGGCACGCCGTGACGAACGTGACGGTGCCGAACGCGATGTGCGCGACGATCGTGGCGTAGTTCTGGGGGAACCCCGGGTCCATCGGAACGGGGGTGTGGTCCGGGTCGAAGTTGAGCCAGCCCGGGAGCTTCCACACGAGGAACGCGCCGAGCACCAGCGGGATGAACCAGGGGCGGCGCCACCACGGCTTGGCGGTCTTCGGCGCCGGGGGCCGGTTCCCCGCCGGGGAGTCCGGCAGCACTTGTGACATCTGCTTTTCCCTTCGGTGCGAACAATCCGTGGCGAGGCCACCGCGAGACCCAGGGCGCCCAGGGCTGAATGGTAGGGCTTCGCGGCAGCGCCGGATTCTCGGAAAGTGCTGTGCCGCCAACAAAGAGCGCCGCACTCACGGAGAGGATCCGCGGTCGCGCCCGGCGATACGGTGGTGGCCCGCCGATGGCCGGGCGACGGCGTCGTCCTCGCCGGAAGGAGGTCGGCTCTGACCAGGGACGGTTTGTCCACTCAGGACACTGTGAATCCGCGAAGCGTTACCGGGCGCCAGAGCGCCCTCCCGCGGGTGCTGCGGGCGCGCGAGGACGACGACCTCGCCGCCCGGTTCGCCGCGTCCGCCGCGACCACCGGCGTCGGCGTCGACCTGGCGACGGGCGAATGCCTCGACTGGGTCGCCAAGCGCGCGCTGGCGAACCCGTGCCGGGTCAGCCGGATCCCGTTCGCCGGACTGGCCGGCTGGAGCTTCCAGCGGGACACCGGGAACCTCGTGCACGACAGCGGGAAGTTCTTCAGCGTCGAGGGACTGCACGTCACCGTGGACGACGGGGCGACCGGCGAATGGCAGCAGCCCATCATCGTGCAGCCCGAGATCGGCATGCTCGGCTTGCTCGCCAAGGAGTTCGGCGGGGTGCTGCACTTCCTCATGCAGGTGAAGATGGAGCCGGGCAACCCCGGGCTGTTCCAGCTGTCGCCGACCGTGCAGGCCACCCGGAGCAACTACACGAAGGTGCACCGGGGCCACGCGGTGAAGCACCTGGACCGGTTCCTCGACCCGGGCCGGGGCCGGGTGCTGGTCGACGTCCTGCAGTCGGAGCACGGCGCCTGGTTCTTCCGGAAGGCGAACCGGAACATGATCGTCGAGGTGTTCGACGACGTTCCGGTGGACGACGACTACCGCTGGCTCTCCCTCGGCCAGATCGGCGAGCTGCTGCACCACCCGAACCTGGTGAACATGGACTCGCGCACGGTGCTGGCCTGCGCGCCGAGCCTGCCGCAGGAGCAGCGGGCACTGCGCTCGGACACCGAGCTGCGGTCGTGGTTCACCGCCGAGCGCGCCCGGCACGACCTGTGGTCCCGGCGGATCCCGCTGGCCGCGGTGGCGAACTGGCGGCGCGGCGCGACCGCGATCGAGCACGAGCTCAACCGGTTCTTCCGGGTGGTCGCGGTCTCGGTGACCGCGCGGAACCGCGAGGTCGGCGGCTGGACCCAGCCGCTGTTCGAGCCGATCGGCACCGGGGTGGCCGCGTTTGTCGTCCGCCGCCTGCAGGGGGTGCCGCACGTGCTGGCCGATGCGCGGATCGAGGGCGGTTTCCAGAACACCGTCGAGCTGGGCCCGACCGTGCAGTGCACACCCGAGTTCCACGAGGACGGCTCGGACCGGCTGAAGTTCGTCGACCTGGTGCTGTCGGCGACCGGCGACCGGGTCCGCTACGACGCCGTCCACTCGGAGGAAGGCGGGCGCTTCTTCCGCGCGGAGACCCGGTACCTGATCGTCGAGGCGGACGAGGCGCAGGCTCCCGCGGCGGCCCCGCCCGGCTACCAGTGGGTGACGCCGGGCCAGCTGAGCGCGCTGGTCAAGCACGGCAACTACGTCAACGTGCAGGCCCGCACCCTGCTTTCGGTGCTGACCAGCGGGGCCGTCGACGTCGGGCGGCCGGGCGCGGCCACCCGTTAAGAACGCATGGCCGCCGAGGTGCGTTGTGCACTGGTGCGGCCCGGAGGACGACTGGAGGATGAGCCGATGGAGCACAACGTCCCCCTGCGGGCAGGCCGGCGCGAGTGGATCGGTCTCGCCGTGCTCGCACTGCCGGTCCTGTTGTTCGCACTCGATTTCAGCGTGCTGTACGTGGCGCTGCCGCACCTGAGCGCGGGTCTCGGCGCGAGCGGCGTCCAGCAGCTGTGGATCACCGACATCTACGGCTTCATGGTGTCGAGCCTGCTGGTGACGATGGGGACGCTCGGCGACCGGATCGGCCGGCGCAAGCTCCTGCTCATCGGCGCGGCGCTGTTCGGCGCCGCCTCGGCCGGCGCCGCGTTCTCGACGAGCCCCGAAATGCTGATCGCGATGCGCGCCCTGCTGGGGATCGCCGGGTCGACGCTGATGCCGTCCACGCTTTCGCTGATCAACAACATGTTCCGCGACCCGAAGCAGCGCGGGGTCGCGATCGCGGTCTTCGTCAGCTGCTTCACCGGCGGCACGGCCATCGGCCCGATCATCGGCGGGGTCCTGCTGGAGAATTTCTGGTGGGGCTCGGTGTTCCTGATGGGCGTGCCGATCATGGTGCTGCTGCTCATCGCGGGCCCGATCCTGCTGCCGGAATTCCGCGACCCGACCGCGGGCCGGCTCGACCTGGTCAGCGTCGCGCTGTCGCTGGCCGCGATCCTGCCGTTCGTCTACGGGTTCAAGGGGCTCGCGGTCGAGGGTTGGAGCCCGTGGTACCTGGTGTGTGTGGGGGCCGGCCTGGCGGTGGGCTGGGCGTTCGTGCGGCGGCAGCGCCGGCTCGCGGAGCCGTTGCTGGACCTGATGCTGTTCGGCAGCAGCGCGTTCCGCACGAGCGCGATCGGGCTGACGCTCAACGGCATGATCATGGCGGGCACCGCGCTGCTGATCAACCTGTACTTCCAGCTCGTGGTCGGCCTGTCCCCGTTGCAGGCCGGGCTGTGGCTGATCCCGGGCTCGGTCGCGATCGTGGCCGGTTCGATGGCGACTCCCTTGCTGGTCAAGCGCATCCGCCCGGCGTTCGTCATCGCGGGCGGCCTGGTCGCGGGCGCTGCCGGGTACCTGCTGCTCACCCTGGCCGGCGGCGGGGGCGATCTCGCCGTCGTGGTGGCCGGCAACATCCTGATCGGCTTCGGCACCGGGCCGATCACCGCGCTGGGCAACGGCCTGATCATGGGCTCGGCGAAACCGGAGAAGGCCGGGTCCGCCTCGGCGATCGCGCAGACCACCGGTGACCTCGGCATCGCGCTGGGCATCGGGGTGATCGGCAGCCTCGCCACCGCCGTGTACCGTGCGTCTATAGTGGACAGTCTGCCGCCCGGAACCCCGGCCGTGGCCGCGGGATCGGCGCGGGAAAGCCTGGAAGGGGCCGTCACCGCGGCCACACAGCTGCCGGGTGCTGCCGGCGACGGCCTGCTCTCGGCCGCGCGCGACGCGTTCGCCGACGGGCTCCACGCCGGTGCGGTCGTCGCCGCGGCCGTCGCCGCCGGGATCGCCGCGCTCGCGGTCGCGAAGCTGCGCCACATTCCGTCCAGCGCTGAGGAGACCGCCCCACCGGCGGCCGCGCCCGACGGCGTCGAAACCGGCGCAGCGTCGGAAGCGAACCGTCGCTGAGCCGACCCGTACAGCATGGTGCCGCGGCCGGGTCCTGACCCGGCCGCGGCACTTTTTCCCTGCTGTGCGAGCACTTTCCGGCTCCGCAATCCAGAGGGTGAGGAAAGCGCTCGCCGCGGCGCACCATGAACGGGACTCCCAGAGGGTTTCTGGTCCGTTGTTGCCGTAACCGCGCGGCGGCCTGACGAGGAGGATCGAGGACTATGACTGGCGCACCGTCGCGAACCGAGCTCACGAAGAGGGCAGCCGACCTGGTTCCGCTGCTGAAGGAGAACGCCCGGTGGGTCGACGAGAACCGGCGGCTCCCGGACGAGGTGATCGACGCCGTCACGGCGGCGGGCATCCTGCGGATGCGGGTCCCCAAGAGGTACGGCGGCTACGAGTCCGACATGGGCACCGTGGTCGAGGTCCTCGCCGAGCTGGCCCGCGGGTGCGGGTCCACGTCGTGGGTCTCGACCGTGTGGGCGCTGAGCAGCTGGATGGCGGCGCATTTCCCGGACAGCGCGCAGGACGAGGTGTTCACCTCGCCCGACGTGCGGATCTGCGGGGCACTGAGCCCGACCGCCGTCGCGACGCCCGTCGACGGCGGCCTGACGGTGAACGGGAAGTGGTCGTTCAACAGCGGCGCGCGGCACAGCACGTGGAACTCGAACGCCGCGGTGATCGCGCACCCGGACGGCCGGTTCGAGCCGGTCATGATCCTGGTCCCGATGGCCGACCTCACGGTGGTCGACGACTGGCACACCGTCGGCCTGCGCGGCTCGGGCAGCATCACCACCATCGCGGAGGAGGTCTTCGTGCCCCAGGACCGCATGCTCTTGCTCGAACCGGTCTTGCAGGGCAACGCGTCCTCGACGCTGAACGCCGATTCGCCGGTCTTCCGCGCCCCGTTCATGCCGACGGCGTGCGCGACCATCACGGGCACCCCGCTGGGCCTGGCGTACGCGGCGAAGGAAGCGTTCTTCGAGCGCCTTCCCGGCCGCAAGATCACCTACACCGAGTACACGAGCCAGCAGGAGGCCCCGCTGACGCACCTGCAGGTCGCCGAGGCGCTGACCAAGGTGAACGAGGCGGAGTTCCACGCCGGCCACGCCGCCGCGATGATCGACCGCTCGGCGGCGGACGAGCAGCCGTGGAAGGTCGAGCAGCGGGCCCGGATCCGCCTGGAGATGGGGATGACGACCCAGCGCGCGAAGGAGGCCGTCGACATCCTCGCCGTGGCGAGCGGCGGTTCGTCGGTCTACCACGACGTGCCGATCCAGCGGATCGAGCGGGACATCAAGACGATCGGGCTTCACGCCATCATGCACCCGGACACGAACGCCGAGCTGTACGGCCGGGTCGCGTGCGGCCTCGAGCCCAACACCCAGTACATCTGAGCCGGGCCGGGGACTGAGGCACATGGCCGTCCAGGTCTGGGATTACCTGCCGGAGTACCGGAACGAGCGCGCCGACATCCTGGACGCGGTGGAGACCGTGTTCGAGTCGGGGCAGCTCGTGCTCGGCAAGAGCGTGGCCGGTTTCGAACAGGAATTCGCCGGCTACCACGGGATGCCGTACTGCGCGAGCGTCGACAACGGGACGAACGCGATCCGGCTGGCGCTGCTCGCGCTGGGCGTGGGCGCCGGGGACGAGGTGATCACCGTGTCCAACACCGCCGCGCCGACGGTGGTGGCGATCGACGGGATCGGCGCGGTCACCAGGTTCGTCGACGTCCGGGCCGCGGACTTCCTGATGGACACCGAGCAGGTGGCGGCGGCGATCACGCCGCGCACCAAGGCGATCGTCGCGGTGCACCTGTACGGCCAGTGCGTCGACCTGGCGCCCCTGGAGCGCCTGGCCGCGGACCACGGCCTGGTCCTGCTGGAGGACTGCGCCCAGGCGCACGGGGCGCGCGGGCGCGGCCGGATCGCGGGCAGCGTCGGCGATGCCGCGGCGTTTTCCTTCTACCCGACCAAAGTGCTCGGCGGCTACGGCGACGGCGGCGCTGTCCTCACCCGTAGCAGCGAAGTCGACGCGGCGGTGCGACGGCTCCGCTACTACGGCATGGGGGAGGTGTACTACGTCGAGCAGACCCCGGGGTTCAACTCCAGACTCGACGAAGTCCAGGCCGAGATCCTGCGCCGCAAGCTCGGCCGGCTCGACGAGTACATCGCGGGCCGGCGCCGGGTCGCCCGGCGTTACGCCGAAGGCCTCGCCGCCGTGACCGGCGAGGGCGGTCTCCTGCTTCCGCGCCCGGCACCGGGCAACGACCACGTCTACTACGTCTACGTCGTGCGCCACCCCGAGCGCGACCGGATCCTCGAGCGGCTGCGGGCGCGGGGGATCCGGCTCAACATCAGTTACCCCTGGCCCGTGCACACGATGGCGGGCTTCGCCCACCTGGACTGCGCTAAGGGGTCCCTGCCGGTCACCGAGCGGCTGGCCGGGGAGATCTTCTCCCTGCCGATGTACCCGTCCCTGCCCGGGCACGTGCAGGACCAGGTGATCGAAGAACTGATCGCGGTGCTGAACGAGGTCTGAGGGACGGCGCCGCCGGACCGGAGAGAGGTGTGTTGTGACCAGTGGAGCCGAATCGGGACCGGGCACCGGCCGATGCCGGGTGTGCGGTGGTGCCGTCGCCGAATTCCTCGACCTCGGCCGGCAGCCGCTGTCGGACGCCTTCCTGCACGGGGCGGACGCGGACCGGGAGTTCTTCTTCCGGCTCGCGGTCGGCCGGTGCTCCGGGTGCACGATGGTCCAGCTGATGGAGGAAGTGCCGCGCGAGCGGATGTTCCACTTCGGCTATCCCTACTACTCCTCGGGTTCCGAGGTGATGCGCAAGCACTTCGCCGCCACCGCCCAATATTTCCTCGAGACCGAGCTGGCCCGGCCGGACGCGTTCGCGGTGGAGATCGGGTGCAACGACGGTGTCCTGCTGCGGACGGTGAGCGACGCGGGCGTCCGGCATCTCGGCTTCGAACCGTCCGGCGGGGTCGCCGAGGTGGCCCGGGGCAAGGGGATCGAGGTGCGCGCCGACTTCTTCGAGGAGCGCACCGCGGCCGAGACCAGGCGCGAGCACGGTCCGGCGAACGTGATTTTCGCGGCCAACACCATCTGCCACATCCCGTACCTGGATTCGGTCTTCCGCGGGGTGGACGCCTTGCTGGCCGACGACGGCGTCTTCGTGTTCGAGGACCCGTACCTCGGCGACATCGTGCGGAAGACCTCGTTCGACCAGATCTACGACGAGCACTTCTACTTCTTCACCGCGGACTCGCTCCGGCGGGCGGGCGGCCGGTTCGGCTTCGACCTGGTGGATGTGCGCCGGCTGCCCGTGCACGGCGGGGAGGTCAGGTACACGTTCGCGCGTACCGGCGCCCGCCCGCCCGCAGCCGCCGTCGGGGAGCTGATCGCGGCCGAACGCGCGCAGGCACTGGCCGACCCGGCCACCCTGCGGGGGTTCGCCGACCGGGTCGGCGAGGTCCGCGACGATCTGGTCGGGCTGCTGACCGGCCTGCGGCGGCAGGGCAAGCGGGTCGCCGCGTACGGGGCGACCGCGAAGAGCGCCACGGTGACCAACTTCTGCGGGATCGGGCCGGAGCTGATCTCGCGGGTGTACGACTCGACGCCGGCCAAGCAGGGCCTGCTGACGCCGGGCGCGCACATCCCGGTCGAGCCCGCCGAGGGGTTCTCGGCCGGCTACCCCGACTACGCGGTGCTGTTCGCCTGGAACCACGCCGACGAGATCATGGCGCGAGAGCAGGAGTTCCGGCGGGCCGGCGGCCGGTGGATCCTCTACGTCCCGGACGTCCGGGTCGTCTGAGCAATCGTCCGAGCAGTCCGAGCAGTCTGAGCAGCGAAGGAGCGCACGAGTGCGGGCATGGCCGCTCAGCGTCGAAGGCGCGTTCAAGTTCGAGATCGTTCCGCACGAGGACGACCGCGGGGCGTTTCTCTCGCCGTACGGCGAATCGGTGTTCGAGAGCTTCACGGGGCACCCGCTGTTCACGATGCGGCAGCACAGCTACAGCACGTCGCGCCGCGGTGTCGTGCGGGGACTCCACTACACGGCGACCCCGCCCGGCACCGCGAAGTACGTGTACTCGCCCGCCGGCGAGGCGCTGGACATCGTGCTGGACATCCGGGCCGGGTCGCCCACGTTCGGGCAGTGGGATTCGGTGCGGTTCAGCGCGGCGGAGCACTACGGGGTGTACCTGCCGGTCGGGGTGGCGCACATGTTCGCCGTACTGGCCGACGACACCGTGATCAGCTACCTGCTCTCGGCCGAGTACCGCCCGGCGGACGAACTGGCGATCTCGCCGCTCGACCCGGCGCTGGGGCTCCCGCTGCCGGACTTCGAGCACGGCCCGGTCCTCTCGGCCCGGGACCGGGATGCCCCGACGCTGGCCGAGGCGCGGGCAGCGGGCCGGTTGCCCGAATACGCCAGGGCCGCGGTCCTCGAGCGGCAGCTCGGTGCCAAGCGGTGAATTCCGGTCCGCATTGACGCTTTGGTGCTGCGCGTGCCCGGTCCGAGGCCGTGCCGCGGACCCGTCCGGGCGGGTGCGTTCCCGGTTCGGCCCGGATGCTTTGGCGAGTTCCGGTCCACTCGGACGCTTTCGTGCTGCGCGTGCCCGGCCCGAGACAATGCCACGGACCCGCCCGGTCGCCCGGGCGGGTCCGTTTCCGGTTCAGAACCGCTTCTCCAGCCCGGCGGCGACCTCGGCCGGGCTGGGCTGCGCGGCGATCTCCGCCGCGATCTGCCCGGCGGCGGTCCGGTGCCCGGCCGACCGCAACACCGCCTCGCAGGCCCGGTGGACCGTGTCGGCGGTCGTTTCCTCGGGCAGGAGCATGAGTCCGGCTCCGGCCTTGGCCGTCGCCGCCGCGTTGTCGAACTGGTCGTCGAACTGGGGGATCATCACCTGCGGGCACGCGGCGCCGAGCGCGGTGAGCGAAGTGCCCTGGCCGGCGTGGTTGACCGAGACGGCGCAGGTGCGCAGCACCTCGGCGAGCGGCAGCCTGCCCGCGTAGCGCACCCGGTCGGGCAGGGCCGGCCAGCCGGCGGCGACCCGGTCGTCGATCGCGACCAGGAGCTCGACCTCGAGCGAGCCGAGCCGCCGGAGCAGCGGTACCGCGAATTCGCCGAGGTCGCGCCCGCCGAGGTGGGGGAGCAGCGTGCCGAACGTCAAGCAGACCCGGGGGGAGCGCCGCCGGCCGGTGACCCAGCGCGGCACGGCCGCGTCGCCGTTGTACGGCACGTGGCGGATGCTCTGGTGGTTTTCGGCGTAGGCGGCGCGCAGACTCGGCGGCCAGGGGTTGAGCACGACGTCGGGGGCGCCGAGCGTGTGCGCGGCCGACTCGGTTTCCCACGCGGACCGGTACTCCGTCAGCCGTCCGGCCCCCCAGTGCAGTTCGACGCGGGGCAGCCCGTGCCGGGCGGCGACCAGGGGACCCGCCAGCTCCGCGCGTTCGCTGACGACCAGGTCCGGGCGCCACTCCCGGACGAGTTCCTCCGCCCCGGGCAGGCTCCGCCGCGCGACCCCGGCGAACGCGAGCCCATGCGCGAACCGCTGTTCCTCACCCGGCAGCCGACCGGCCGCGACGAGGTCCGCGACCGGACCGGAGCTGCTCCACGCGCGGGCCGGCAACCCCGCGCGCAGGACCGTGGGCAGGAAATCCCCGGTCGTGGCGACCAAAACCTCGTGCCCGCGAACGCGTAACGCCCAGGCGAGCGGGACCAAGGGGAACAGGTGGCCCGCCAAGCCGACGGTGGTTAACAGAACGCGCACAGCCACTCCCCGTTCGCTGACCCGGCGCTGACCACGCTATCGCCGTTCCGCCCCCGCTCTTCTCCTGGAGTGACGGCTATTCGCGGCAGGACAAGGCGTCACCCGGACCTCGGAATCCGATGTGGACAGTCAAGCCTCCGCGGCCGGCCCGCCGGCGCTGTACGACCCGGCTTGGTCACCGGGCGGCAAGCGCGCCAGTCGTCAGGCCGGTCGCGCCGGTCAGCGGGATCGCCACGCTCACGAAGCCCACGCGGGTCTGCTCGTACTCGACCGCGTAGCCGTTCGCGCGGGCGCGGGTCAGTTCGTGCAGCATGAGGCCGGGAGTGCTCACGGTGTGCGGGGTGAGCCGTTCCAGCGGGGACGCGAGCACCTCGTCGACCAGGGCGCGGGGGCCGTGGGCGAGCTGGACCTTGCCGGTGGCCGTGCAGTGCATCGGCATGCGGCCGGCCACCCGGGACGGTGAGGTGGATCGTCTCGTTCGTGGCCTGGCAGAGGTCTTCCATGTACGGGCGGGCGGCGGTGCGCAGGATGCGCTGCCGCGGGACCCGCTGGGTGGTCTCGAACAGCCGGATGCCGAGCCAGTAGTCGCTGCCGCGCCGTGTTCCAGCACGCCCCAGCTCAGCAGCTCCTGCGCCAGGCGGTGGACCGGCGCCTTCGCGACGCCCGAGCGCCGGGCCAGTTCGGTCAGGCTCAGGTGCTCGTCCTCGGGCCCGAAGGCCTCGAGGATGAGCTGGACCTTGCCGAGCACGCTGTTCGCCGTCATCGGGTCACCAGGCATGGGGCCAGGCCCGCTCACCGGACCGGCTACGGGACCAGGACCGCCCGGCCCGCAGGTCTTCGAGGGCCAGGGCCGCGTCGGCGAGGGCGTACTTCTGCACCGCCACCCGGAGTTCGCCCGCGGACAGGCGTTTCACCAGGTCACCGGCGGCTTCGCGGGCCCGCCGCTCCTGCCGGATCATGTTGACCGGCAGCAGCGCGACGTCGTCGAGGAGCCAGGACGGCAGGTCCACCCGAATCTCGGTGCCGGTCACGTAGCCGATCACCGCCGCGCGCCCGCCCGGGCGGACCCAGCGGGTGCGGGCCACCAGCCCGTCGCCGCCGAGCGTGTCGACCAGCAGGGGCGCCGGGCGGTCCGCGGCCAGGCGATCGAGGTCTTCGGTCGAGTCGAGGCAGACGCCGGTGACCCCGTCGGGCAGAGCGGCTAGCTGCTCCGCGCGGCCGACGACGCCGGTCACCTCCGCCCCGGCGAGCCGGGCTTGCTGCGCGACCATCGACCCGGCCGCGCCGACCACGATCACCTCTTCGCCCTCGCCGAGGCGCGCCACGTCGTGCAGCACCACGAACGCGGTCGTCGCCGGGACGAAGAAGGCCGCCGCGACCTCGGGGGCGAGCGGGGCCTCCAGCCGGGTCACCGCCTTGGTCGGGACGCTCACCCGCTCGGTCCAGGTGCCGTCGCGCCGCAGGCCGAGGCCGCCGCCGCGCAGCATCACCTGGTCCTCCGGCTCCAGGCCGGAGCCCGCGTCGCACTCGGCGACGATGCCCGCGCCCTCGACCCCGCCGGTGTACGGCAGGGCCGGCTTGAGGTCGAGAGTCCCATTCGCGACGGTGGTGTCCAGGTGCGCCGCCGCCTGCACGTCGACGAGCACCTCGCCCGCCGCCCGCGTCGGCTCGGCGACCTCGTTCACGACGGGCGCGGAGCCCCAGCTGCGGAACCGCGCGGCCCTCATACGGCGGCCTTGCGCAGGAACTCCAGGCTCAGCGGGTTGTAGCGGGCGGCCTGCTCGTGCTGCGGCCAGTGCCCGCACTCCTCGAACAGCTCCAGCCGCGAGTCGCCGCGGGGCGAGGCCGACATCCCGGCCAGCTCGCGCTCGCCGGGGTCGAGGCTCTGCTCGTAACGCAGGTCGAGCGTCGCTTCGGGGAGCTGGTCGCCGTCGTACCATTCGAGACTGGGGATGACGTGACGCATCTTCTCGCGCGTCGGGCCTTCGCCGCCGTAGTAGGCGTTGCGGCCGCGCCGTCCGCCCTCGGGCAACGGGGCGAGCGGGCCGTAGAACACCGGCATGCTCCCGGTGACGACCAGCGACCGCACCCGCTCCGGGTACTTCGCGGCGAGGTTGAGCGCGATGGTGCCGCCCTAGGAGTTGCAGACGAAATCGGCGCGTGCACGTGGCCCCGACGCCCAAAGCCCCCGTTGTGTCGAGCCGCTGAGCAGTGGCCGGCGGACTCATCGCCGCTCAACCGCATCGTCCCGGCGATGCCCCCGCGCCGTCCGCCCCCTCCACGACCCCGATCCCGCCCCTGTTGATGATCAACAGGGAAAAATAGCCACCCCGCCCGGCCCAGGATGCCGGACCCCCCTGAAACCGGAGCCCGGAGCGTCGTATAGTCTCTTCGTCAGCAGGTCCGAGTGGCGGAATGGCAGACGCGCTAGCTTGAGGTGCTAGTGCCCTTAATGGGCGTGGGGGTTCAAGTCCCCCCTCGGACACACGCACTATCTACACCCGGGCTGGCCGTCGCATAGACGGCCAGCTCTTTTGGTTCGTAGCGTAGCTCCAGGTTCAGCGCCCGGTACAGGCGGCTCATGCCTGCCGTCGTCGCGTCGGCCAGTGTCCCGCAGACGTCGCCGAGTGCATCGATCCTCGCGTAGATCTCCGCACGGCCTACCGTCGAGTCGGCTGGAACGCTCTCGATCTGCGCTTTCGCGGCCGCTCGTTCTGCCTGTGCCTGGTTGATCGGGTCGACGAGTGCTTCGGGCTCGACGCCGGCCGCGATGGCGGCCTGATACCGCTGAAGCCTCGCCTCCGCGTCCGTCAGCCGGTTTCGCGCCGCTTCGAGCGGACCACCGTTGGCCTGACTGCCGTCCGAGCCGAGTAGCGCGGTCGCTGTTCGGTCGCGGTTGTCCGGGTGGAACAACTCGTGAAGCCATCCGTTGATCGCCTCGACGACCACGCCCTCGCGCAGATTGACCGTCGTCGGGTGGTCCGCCAGTTTCGGTGAGCCGGGCGCCATGGTCCGTGAGGTGCAGCGGTAGTAGGAGCCCTTCCTGATCGTGGCGCCTTGCATCTTCCGGCCGCACACCCCGCATCGGAGCAGACCGCGCAGGAGATACGCCCGCGCAGTCTTCCGGCCGCCGCGCTCGGCCTTGCGCGCCGTCTTCAACCCACCCGCCGACTTCGAGCGGCGGAGAAGCTGAGCTTGCGTGAACGTCTCCACGGACACGATCGCCGGATGTGCCTGCAGGCGCGACCGTACGATCCGGTCGGGAGCGGCGCGCTTGAACCGCACTACGTGGCCCGCAGCGACGTCCTCAGGGTCGAGCAACGTCTCATGCTTCGTCCAGCGCCCGAAGATCGCGTAGCCGGTGTATCGCGGGTTGTCCAAGATCGCCCGCACCGAGCTGCCTTGCCAGCCGTCGGCAAGCCGGTGCCGGTTCTGTTCCCGCCGATGCGCGGAGGGACAGGGAATGCCGTCGCGGTTGAGGATGTTGGCGATCGCCCGATCACCGTTGCCGTCCAGGTACTCGGCAAAGATCCGGCGCACCACGTCCACCGTCGTCTCGTCGAGCGCCAAAGCACGCAACTTGAACCCCTCGGCTGCCTTCCGCGGATTCGGATGGGGTCCACTGTCGACGACGATGTACCCGTACGGCGCCCGGCCGCCCTGATGCCGTCCTTCGTTGATCACCTGCGCGTCCATCGCTGCCCGGACGCGCGCCTGAACGTGCTGGCGCTCGGACTCGCTCATCCCGCCGAGCACGCTCATCAGCATCTTGTGCGACGGGTTTCGCGCGTCGTACTTCCCACCCAGCTCCGGCACCCACAGATCCACGCCGTACGCCGCGAACTTTGGCGCGATCAGGGAGAACTGGTTACCGAACCAACAACGCGTGCCCTCGCCGACCACGATCGCGTCCCACCCGCGTCGCGGGTCCTTCAGTGCCGCGAGCAGTCGCGCGCCCTCCGTCCTCCGTTCCCATGGGACGGAACGCGACTGTCCTATGTCGAAGAACTCCGACACGATCTGCCCGCCGAGCGGCTCGACGAACTTGCGCGCGTTCCCGAATTGCCAACCGCGAGAGGTCTCCGGGTCCTGGTTGTCCTCGGTTGAGCAACGCCCGTAGGCCGCCATTGCGCCGATCCCGTCGTCCACCACGTCGGCGACCTCAAGACCCAAAATGTCGTCCAGAGTCGACCACGGGTCGCTGATGATTTCAGCTGCCACGGTTCACCTCCTCTCCCGGCACGTCCAGCACCGGCACCTCAGTAACCTCGATCAGAACGGCCAGCAGTGCACGCGCGACAGCGGGCGTCAGCTCAGGCAATCCAGCAGGTAGGATAACCCGGATCGGCGGCTCTTCGGAACGAGCGGCGCTCATCGCTCGCCGTCCTCGTCTGCCGCCCCGGTGCCAGTGGTCGCGCGGCTCATAGCGCTCCTGATTTCAGCCGTGAGGTATCCGCGTACCTGCCGGATCTCGCCGTCTTCGCTGGTCACGCGGTCTCGCGTCGGCCGGCATCCGAGATCGGTCATCTCCTGCGCGAACGTCTTCCGGTCGATCTCCAGGGCGTCCAGCAACTCGGCCGTTGGTACGAAGTCCCTGCCGTCTGGGCCCAGGTCATCGCCCAGGTACTCGACGAGCGACGCAAGCACTTCAGGCAGCTCTTCAGGCGACTGAACCGCGTCAACCATGTGACCTGCACCGATTGCCTTGACCGCGGCCGCGTGGTCGAGCTGCGGCAGGCTGTCTTGCCCGGCCGCGTGCCCGGTGAGCGTCCCCGCCGCCTCGCGCAGCGTCCGGCCCTGCTCGCAGATGGTCCGCCAGTCCTCGTTCGGCATGTAGTACGTCCGAACCGTCATGGCCAGCACATCGGCGCCAGCGGACGTGTCGCCGTCCGGCCGCAGGATGCCGACTCCCTTGTGTGAGGGCAGCAGCCGGGACGAGTCGAACCCGCGCGTGTTCATCTGCTCGCCGAGCACGATGTTCGAGTCGCGCCAGTCCATCACCCGCAGCGCGAACCGCGACCCGAGCACCGCCCGCAACCCGGACGGGATCGTCTTCGAGTCCGGCCGCTGTGTCGCCAGCACGAGCACGATCCCGGCGGCCGGTCCCTTCTTCGCGAGCCACGTCAGCAACTCGCCGATGTACTCGCCCGCGGTGAGCTTCTTTCCTTGCACGTCAACGGGCGTACGGTCCTCCAACGGAACCTGGACCTCATCGATGAAGATGGCCGTGATGGGCATGTTCAGTGCCTTGTCGCGTGACATCTCCGGCGTGACCTTCGATTCCGGACACGTGAGGTCGTCCAGGTCGCGCATCCGCCGGAACCGCGTCTGAACCTCGCCGACCAGCTCAATCAGCCAGTCCACGAGCGCTAGAACGTGCTCGGGTTCGTCGCCGGATATGAACCGGTGTGCCACCAGGCCGGCCGCGTCCCAGTCTTTCCCGGCTTTGAAGTCCGCCACATACAGCCGCACCCACGCGTCCAAGATGAGCCCGGCCGCCGCGAGCCGCGCGGCAAACGTCTTGCCCTGCCGGGGAATGGCGCCGACCAGCAGGGACGTCCACACCAGCGGCAGGTCAATCCGCCGGTCCCGCGCATCCCGGCCAAACGGGATCGGCCGCCACGCGTCCCACTGCGCCACGCCGAGCAGCGGCGTCCGCAACGGCGGTGAGGCGTACGGGTCCTCATCAGCCACCCACATCGACACACGCCCGGCGTGCCCACCGTTGCCGCGAACCCGTTCGACGATCAGCTGGACCTCATCGACGGCGAGCGCCGACGCGAGTGCATCCCGGTTCTTCACCACGTCGGCCGCCTTACGGGTGGCCGGAAGGTCGACGGTGATCGCCCAACCGTCGCCGACGCGCGTCGCGCGTTCGACGAGCCGCAGCGCCTCGTCCTTGCCGATCAGCTTCGCGTCCCGGAACGCGTCCACCAGGACCTGCGGGTCCATCGTCCACGTGAGAGTTCGCGGCCCCGCGAGCGCCGGCTTGCGACCGGGGCTGCCGTCCTTCCTACGTCCGAGGGTCGCGAGCGCCACGGAGGCCGCAGCGCCGCCGATCCACAGAGGATCGGTGCCGTACACGAGGTTCACGACAGCCACCGCGAGGACGGCAACGACCACGATGGCACCGGTGACTTTCCAACGGAACAACGTGAGCGCCCGAATCTCCGTAAATTTGTCGGCCAGCTTCTCCGACTCTTCGGCCGCCGTCCGGTAGTCCCGGACGGTGACCCAGCCGCGCCACCACCGCGCCCCGACGACCAGGCCGCGAACGACCGCGCCGACGTACCGCCACGGTGACTTCACCAGCCCGACGACGGCGTCTTTGCCCGCCTGGACGGCCTGCGGCTTGCTCTTCAGCCACAACGGCACACGCGGCGAATGCCGCCACCACCGGACGAAGCGGTTCGTCTTCGGCTCTCGCCGACGCGGTTGAGGCAACGTGTCGTCGACCAGTTCGCCGTCCAGCACGGGGTCGGCCTTGATCGGCAGCGAGTCAGCCATTGCCGACCTCCGACCGCAACGCCCGCGCCAGCCGGGGCGACAAACCGCGTGAGCAGCCGGTAGCCCGCCGCACCCATGCCGGCGTGATCTCGACGTCCGGCGTCCAGCTCTCCCGAGCGATCGCAAGGTAATCGGCGAACAGCACGCGCCGACTAGCTTTCGCTGGCTCCGGCTGAACGGCTTGCCGTTCAGCCGCCACCAGGACAGCGTCGGTGAGCTTGTCCCGCAGGTCGGTGATCGCTTCGACAGCGACGAACACGACCAGCGGCGGCACAGAGTGAAGCACGATCGCCGCAGCCTCCCCGGCCGCGAACGACGTCCAGGTGTTCATGACGTAGGTGGCCGCGAGCGTGAACCACTTCGCCCGCCGCACCCAGACGCCCGTTTGGACCTGGTACCGCGCGGTGACCTGCTCGGCCCGCAGGATCGCCAGCAGAACGAGTGAGACGGTCGGGTCCAGCACCCACGCCGCGAGCCATGGCAGCGAGCCTGGCCGTGTCCCGGTCGACGCGAAGCCCTGGACGTTGGTCATCGTGAACGCGAGCCCGAGCACGATCCCGGACCAGCACATCCAGTCGACCTGCCGCCGGACACGCTCGATCCGCAGCGCCACGACGTCCGGATCGGTTTGGTATGCGCGCACCTCCGCGGCTTCGGCAGCGTCCTGTGCGAGCCGTTGCGCTCGGTTCATCGTCGACCACCCCGCTTCGAGGTGTCGACCGTGGTCACGGTCATGGCACGGGTCAGCGCGTAGGAGGCGAACAGCGCCGGCAGCCCGAGCACGGCGAACAGCAGCCACGGGCTACCGGGGTGAGCGATCACCACCCACTGGACGGCCACGATCAACCCGGCGTTGAACAGCACTCGCCCGACCAGCGACACGAGCCGCGCCCCGCTCCGAGCGGCTTCGGCGGCAGCCTTCGCCCGGCGGGAACCGGCCCGCCAGACCCAGAACAACACGAGCAGCACGCCGACACCGGCGAGGATCTGCGTGGGCGTCACGGTGAGTCCGTTCATCGCGCACCCCGATCGGTCCGCTCGCCGCGCCGCAGCCAGAGCGGGTGCAGCGCGCGTCGGTCGTCGTCGGTCGTCCCGCCCCAGACGCCGACCGTGTCGACGCCGGCCGTCCGTAATTCCAGCTCCAGGCACTCGTCCCGGACGGGGCACCCGCCGCACAGCCGCTCAGCCAGCTCGGTGTCACTGCTTGCGTCGGGTGGTCCGTCGTCCGGCGGGGGCCACATGCAGGCTCCCTCGCTGGTCACGACGTCGGTCAGGACATCGGTCGGCACCCAGCGCAGCCGGTCCAGCCGCCACGCGATCCCGATCAGGTGCAGGTCGTCGGCGCTCATGCGGCACCTCCGGCCTGACGCGAGCCGAGCAGTCGGGCCAACTCGGTCGACGACACGCGGAGCCCGGAACGGCAGCGGGTGGCGCGCACCTCGCGGGTCCGGATCGCTCGGCTCACCGCAGCGCGGGACGCGCCGAGCAGCCAGGCTGCTTCTCGAATGGTGTGAAAGGTGATTTGCGAGTTCATGAGAAAGGCCAATCTGATGATTTCAAGACTATGTTGTTGATTTCAGCTCTTCGACGGGCGCGTTTGTCCGACGCGCCGCCGACGAAGTGCTAGGCGACGTGGTGAAGGCTTGAAGAACCGCTAATCTCGGCGCTGAGGCGGAGCGCGGAGGAATACGTGACGGAGGACTGGGCGGCGGTCGCCAAGGCGATCAACATGCGCGTGAACGAACTCGGCTGGCGACAACGCGAGCTGGCCGAGCGGTCGCACGTGTCGCAGGCGATCGTGCGCGAGCTCCAGCACCACACGGTGGAGCGCCGCCGGAGCGCGCGCACGCTCGAAGCGCTGTCGACGACGTTGGGCTGGCATCCGCAGCATCTGCTTGCGGTGCTGCAAAACCGCACGCCGCCGCACCCGGACGAGCCGGCCGACGACGGCCACGAACTGTGGTCGCGGCTGGATGCGCTCGAACAGCGCCTGGCGGAGATCACCGACCGGCTGGAGGACGTCCAATCGAGCCTTGCGACGGTCGTTGAGCACGTCCGGCCGAAGCGTTAGCGACTTGGTGAGCGTGGTGTTTTCCATGCCTCTAATTCAAGGCCGGAACGGCGCCGCAACCCATGTACAAGCACCGCAGCACCACTGCACAAACACTGCAGATCGCCGACATTTGGGAGAGCAATGAGTCCGGCCGGGGGATGGACGGGGCGCGCAGCGGTCGCGTTGCAGTCGGCATTGCGGCTCAGCCAGGAGCGATTCGCCGAGCACCTCGGAATCAGCGCGCGCACGGTCGCGTCCTGGCACAAGAAACCGGACCTGCGGCCACAGTCGGAGATGCAACAGGTCCTGGACACCGCGCATGAACGGGCGTCGGACGCCGAGCGCGCCCGCTTCGCCGAGCTGATCGGCGAAGCTCCGGCCGCCGAGACGACGCCGGACACGACGGAAGCTGACCGGCGGCTCGCCGCGGACCCCCACATCGGCGCAGCACTCGAATGGCTCGACCGGCACGCCCACTGGACGCCCGGCACCGCACGCCGCGCCGTCGCCGAGCGAGTCGCGAGCGTCGACGTCCAAGACCTCCACGACCGCGGCACCCGGCGGGGGTGGGTCAGCCAGCGCGACGTAGCGGCAGCTCTGGCCACCTACTACGGCAGTCGACTCGACGACCACGGCCTGTACACCGCGCGGTGCGGCGATCTGGCCATGAACACCAGCGTCCTGACCTGCGAAGACTGGCTGGACCTGGACTGCGAACTGCGCCCGCCGTATGACCGGCTCCGGGTTCCGAGCGCGCAGCCGGAAGCCGACTTGGACCTGGACGACCACGCCGCCGGCCGCGCCGTTCAGCGGCTCGCCGAGACCCTATCCATGAACACCCGGCTGATCGACAGCCCGATCTACCGTCTGCTGAGCACGGACATCCGTGAACACCAGCTCGGCGGCACATTCGGCATGTCCCAGTTCGTGCACTACGCGCTGACCGTCGACTTGCTCGAAGGCGAGCTGGTGGACGCCGTAGCCACCAGCTCGACCACCATGCCTCTTCGAGATCGCTACCTGCCGGATCTCCGCTCGGTGCTCGACGTCGGCGAGCGCCTGTGTGCGGGCGGCGTCCTCGCACTGACGGCGATCGCCCGGCCCGCCGATCCGTACCGTGGCGAAGCGGACTACCTCCTGCTGGTCCAAGAGCGATCCGGCCACGTGCTCAACGCCGCGCGCCGGCTCGCGGTGATCCCAAAGGGCTTCCACCAGCCGCTCACCGACGTTCGTCGAGACGCGCAGGTCGGCATCACGCTCCGCCGCGAGATGGAAGAAGAGCTGTTCGGCCGCCCGGACATCGACAACACACTGGGCGACATCTTGTCGGCCGACCCGCTGCACCCGACCAGGCTCAGCGAGCCGATGAGCTGGCTCATGGCACAGCCCGGCCGCCTGCTGATGGAGTGCACCGGGTTCGGCCTGAACCTGGTCAGCGGGAACTACGAGTTCGCCAGCCTGATCGTCGTTGACGACGAAGAATTCTGGGCACGCTACGGGGGAGTGGTCGAAGCGAACTGGGAATCCGCGACTCTTCGTCAGTATTCGACTACCGACGCGGAACTCGTCACCGAGTTGTTGGGTGATGTAGCGTGGAGCAACGAAGGATTGTTCGCCATGACGCAAGGACTCCGACGCCTTGCTGAAATCGGCGGAGAGCGTGTGAAACTGCCCGAGATCGAATGGGAGATCAGCCAGTGAGCGACGGTTGGACCGCCGGCAACGCCAACGAGGACGCGGCCGACACCCGCGGCTGGCTGGTCGGCCACTTCATCGACCCGTCGCAGGGTGTCCGCGCCTCGAAGGACGTAGAAGTGAAGTGGGCCAACCATCCTGCGGGTGACAAGCGTCCCGAGTGGACGTCTGACGACCAGCGGACCACGTTGGTGATGCTCGTCTCCGGCGAGTTTCATGTGGAGGTTACCGGCGGCAGCAAGACCATGACCCGCCCAGGTGACTACGTGATGTGGGGTCCAGGAATCGACCATTCTTGGGAAGCGCTGGCGGATTCGGTCGTCCTGACCGTCCGTTGGCCCTCAGCCACCTAATTCGACTGCTGGAATCCGCACTCGATCGCCGTCGATCTCGGCGAGACGACGCAATCCCTGGAGGAACGCGAACAGTCCTTCGTTGCTCCAGGTTTCGTCGCTGATCAGTTCGGTGATCAAGTCGCCATCGAGTGTCGAGTACTGCCGCAGCCCGGCAGCCTCCCAGTTCGCTTCGACGTCACCGCCGAACCGCGGCCAGAACTCCTCATCCTCGATCACGACCAGGCTGGCGAACTCGTAGTTCCCGCTGACCAGGTTGAAACCGAACCCGGTGCACTCCAACCGCATCCGCCCCAGCTCGGTAAGCCAGCGCATCGGCGCCGACAACCTGCTCGGGTGCATTGGGTCGGCCGCGCGCTGCGCTCCCGCCGTGTTGTCGACGTCGGTGCGCCCGAACAGTTCCTTCTCCAGCTCGCGTCGCAGCGTCACCCCAATCCGGGCGTCCGCCCGGTGGTCCGCTAACGGCCGGTGGAACGCCTTGGGGATGACCGCCAACCGGCCGGCCGCGTTCAGCACCCGCCCCGATCGCTCCTGGACGAGCAGCAAGTAGTCCGGTCCGCCGCGATGCGGGTCGGCCGGTCGCGCGATCGCGGTCAACGCGAGTACCCCGCCCGCGCACAGTCGCCCGTCCAGACCGAGCACCGCCGCGAAGTCGGGCAAGTACTTGTCCCGCAACGGTGCATCCCCCGGCCGCACGTGCTTCCCGGCCTCCAAACTGTCGGTCAACTCGCGCTCAAGCAGATCCACGCTCAAGGCGTACTCGACGAAGGGGGCCAACCCGACCTTGCCCACGATGGCGTCCCGCAGAGACTCGATCGCCGAGAGCCGGTAGATCGGTACGTCCGCTATCCGCACATCATCCGCCGCAGCTTCCACGAGCCGCCGAACTGCCGCATTCTCTTCGATGCCACGACGCGGCCGCGCGACGTCTGACAGCAATGTGAGCCGGTCGGTCTGAAACGTCAGAGGACACGCCAACTCCGTCCACCCTGGACGGGTCAGGATGCTGGTTTGTGTCTGGACCCCGCCGCAGCGGACCTGGTATGTCGAATGCCCGGCAGGCGAATCACCGTAGTAGCCCGCCAAGGCGTCGGCGAGCTGACTTCGACCGACCGGTGTCCGGACGCGCCGACCTGCTGGTGTCCGTGCTTCCACTCGCTCGCGTGTCGTCCCCGGGCTCCAGCCGACCTGCCGATCCAGCCAGCTGAACGCAGGCTCAAGCGCCGATCCGAGCAGCGGCGTACCTGCGACCGGGCGCACGCCGATCAACTCGCGCAGCTCGTCGGCGGAGCGGCCGAGCACCCTGGCGAGCTTCGGCCACTGGTACGGCTGTGGCGCGTAGTCGCCGGCCTCCCACCTGATAACCGTTGATCGGTCGACGCGCATCACTTCAGCGAGCTGCTCTTGAGTCAGCCCGGCCGCCTTGCGAGCTGAAACAAGCTCCTCGCGCCGACGAACGCTGACCACTCGAACACCTCGCTCTGGCTGACGATGATCGCAGCCTAACAGACATATCAGCAGGTGAAGGCGTCGACTGCCACATCTGTGCCACGAAACCCCGACGTTTGCGCTCTGGGCTCTGCCGGGTGCTCCGGATTGGATGATTTCAACACATCCGACAACCGAAGGGGTGACCGTGACGAGCGGCGAGCATGGCTCACGACCGCCGCGTCTTTACGTGACCTGGTACCGCTGCGTCGCCGACGACCTGGACCACGCCGTCACGGACGAGGCGTTCGCGCACGGCGTCGCCCTCCACGAGGGTCGCTACCACGCGCTCTGCGGGCACGAAGTCTTCATCGACTCGTGCCTGGTCCCACCTGGTCGTCCGTGTGTTGCTTGCTTCGCGTTGATCCGCCTCCGCAACCGCCCAGCCGATCCCACGCCTGCGCGCCATCGGGAGCCGTCCCGGTGGCGCCGCCTCTTCGGCAGCCTCCGGACTCCGGCCGTCCTGCCGCCGCGCCCGCCTCCACGCGTGCGGCTCATTCCCGCGCAGGGCGGCCGGACCACCACGTCGGCGGGAACGGGCGGCGCCCCGACCGCGCCCGTTCCCGCCGATCACCACGCCCGGCGAGGCGCCCGATGACGGCCCGCCTGATCATCGCGCGCCCGCTGCCCGGCACAGTGGGCGAAACCCGCCGCGTCGTGCACGTCTTCCCGCTGTCGCCGGAGGAGACCGCGCCGGAGCGCCTGACCGCGTACTGCGGCGAGACGTTCGGCCCCGGCGAACTCGAATTGTTGGACCGCCCGGTCGGGATGCCCTGCGTGACCTGCCTCCGCCGTTCGCCTGGTCCTGGTACCGCCGAACTGCCGGCGGGGGAGCGATGACGCCCGGCGAGCGACCTAGTGTGCCTGCCTTTCAGCGGGACCTTGACCCGCTGCTTCTCCTGCCTGTGCGGCTGTTCGTCGCATGTTTGCTGGCAGACATGTGCTGGTGCGAGGACGTCGCCGTTCGGGGCGCGTTGCGCCTTGGTGAGCGGAGCTTCGCGCAGCACGTCGAGAGTCTGCGCGCGGCCGGGTACCTGGTGACTCGTGTCGAAGGACGCCGGACCAAACTCCGCCTCACCGCGCTCGGGCTTGACCGGCTGGCTGAGCACGTGACTGCCCTCCAGACGGTCGCGCGCACGGCTGCCGAACTCGTCGCCGCACAGCGCGCCGATCTTCTGCCGCCAAAGCGTCCGGAGCCGTGAGTGTCGCGGTAGCCGTTGTGGCCGTCCTCGCTCCGGTGGCTGTACTCGGTGCCGGCGCGAGCGTGTTTCGCCGTTGGCTGGAAGCCGACCCGTGACACGCGCGCGAGCGATGTCCGCTGCGGCCCCACGGCCACGGATCAGCTGGTCAGGGAGGCGGTGACCTGGTGACTGACGATCACAGCGATGCGCGTCCGGCGGATCTCTTCCCTACTGAGATCTCCGTCGACATCGTGCACGAGCTTTCGGACCACTACGCCGCAGGGGACACTCTGGAAATCCTGGTCGCGCGCTACCCCTACAGCTACCGCAAGATCCGCACAGCCCTGATCGACGCCGGCGTCACCCTGCGTCCACCAAGAATCCTGCTGCCGCCGACGCCACCCGGGTTGGTCAACGCCTATCTCAACGGGCGGTCGATCCGTCAGCTTGCGACCACCCACGGCATGTCGTACAGCCAGACGCGCAACATCCTGCTCGCCGAGGGTGTCGAACTCCGCCGACGCGGCCAGCCATGACCAACTGTGGCGCGCCTGGGCTGCGCCTGCCCTCGTGTAGCTCCGCCGCGCGCGCCCACAACACGGCCGCGGAACTCGTGACCGCGCTGCGCTCCGGCGTATCCGACGTTGCTGTGACGGGCGCCCACGACGACTCAAGCACTCTCCCGCGAGGGCTGTTGGTGACGGCTGTGACGGGTTTCGGCTGACCCGTCACAGCTGTCATAGCTGATGTTTTCGCAGGTCGGGCGATATTTCTTGCCGTCACGGGCCGAGTGACGGCGGAACGCCTCGCGCGACGGGTTGTGACGGCTATTTTCGTGACAGTATCCGTGACAAGAGGTAGCCTCATCGCATCGATGTCACGAAAGATGTCACGGAATCCCGGGAGAGCAGCATGACCGAACCGGTCTGCGCGGGCTGCGGCGAGATGTTGCCTCGTCCAAGGGGGCGGGGGCGCCCAGCGACGTACCACGGCCCTGCCTGCCGCCAACGCGCCCGCCGCGCCCGGCTCACCGCCGATCCCACCCGTGCGGATCTGCTGGCCTTGCTCGACCGGGCCGGGCGCGCGGTTGCCGGCGCGCGCCGCGCGGTGACATCCGGCGAGGATGCCCACGCCGCGCTCGCCGAGCTGGCCGCCGTAGCAGAGTTGGCGCAAGCCGCTCAGGCGACAAACGTTGCCACCACATCTCGCGTCGACATGGAACGCCCGCCCGCGGACGCCACGAAACTGATCATCACGGAATCTGTCACGGAATCTCCGGCGCCGGAGACGCGCCCAGTGACACGCGAAGACGTGATCGATGTGGACACGGTCCGAGTCGAGCGCGGCAAGGACTTCGAGATCTCAGGCACCTACCGCGTGCTGGCCGGCGATTCGATCTTGCTCGGCTACCTCGGTCGCGACCGGCATCGCCGCTGGGAAGCCCGAACCGCCGCAACGACGCTCACCGTGACCGGTGGACCGTGGCGCACGCGCCAAGACGCACTCGTCGGCCTGCTGCTCAACGGCGGCATCCGCACGGCAGAGGTACGGAAGCGGCTGATTGACCTGTAGCTGCATGCCGACACTCAAATCCGTTTAACGTCTGGATCGTGGAAAGCGGATACAGTCAGCTGACCTTTAACGGTGGGCCACCGCAAATTTCGGCGAGCCTAGCACATCCATCTCGTCAACTACGAAGTGTCCTCGGCCGTTGATGGCGCTTTTTCTTCTGCACTTCCGGTGCCTAGGCGCAAGAATGCTCGACCTGCGGCTATTTGTGCGTGCAGTGCTTGAGCTGTAACCGGGATCGAGTGTTCCCCGCGGCGACGGACGACGCTAAAAAAGGCACCTTCAGTCTTTGATTCGACGATCACACCATGCACGAGAAAGGGTTTTAGTTCTGCTGCTTGCTTAGGTATCTTGAAGGCGAGCAGAGTGCCACCGTTGCCGCTGTCGACCGCATTTACTCGAAGGCCGTCTATAGGGGGATAGATGCGCTGATCAAGTACTTTGTGGTGCCGCGTGGCGTCTCGTTGGGTAAATTGCTGAATCGGCCCCCGGATTACCCACTCGACACCGTCTATGTATTTCGTGCCCAATCCGACGATTAAGATACCCTCGTTGTCTCCGTTGGCGAATCGAGCAATATCCTGCGACAGCTCGATCTTTCCGCCTTCTGTGGATAGGTCCCAGTCGTGTACCTTTACTTCTAGCCATTCCGACTCAGGTTGACCGTAGAGCACTTGCGCGTGTCCGGCGCAGATCAGATTCCATGTCGTTGAGCTGTCGGGCTTTCCTTCGTCAACTACCTTAAGAAGCTTTTCGATTGTCGCGGCAAGCTTCAAAGCCGAGCTTACGGTAGAGCGTGCCGGCGGCTGAAAACGCAAGTTCCAAAGCCATGAATTTCCGACAAATGGGCCATCGCCAAATTGGTCGGCGTCCACGTAGTTCCCGCCAACTGTTTCAAGCATTGGGGAAATAGTCTGCTCAATTAGGCTGCTGTCCCACTCTTCTCTGTTGAAATCGATCTGAAGGCAGAGTAATAGTCTTTCTTGATTGTCGAGATCAAACCAATGGTGGTGAACGGGAGAGTGTTTGCCATCGAAGTACTCCGTCATTGATACGATTAATGATGCAACCTTTGGGAGGTAGATATGATTGCAGAAACCGCCGCCTGTCGCTTCGGCCTTGTTGGCCGCGATTAGAGCGGCACGTAGAGAGGAGAGGCGTAGTGATCGAATCTCGGGATATGGAGCAAAGAAGCTCGTACCAGACAGGCGGTCGAGACCAAATCCGTCGAACTCGTCTCTTGCTCTTTGGTCGTCGAGGTGCAACTTTCCGGTTGACTTCAAGAAGCGAATCCCAATCTTTTTCTCTGCTGTCATTAGTCTATCATCGCATATCTCGCCGGTCGGGCGCTTGCGCTGCCGCTCAGCTTTCGTCGTAGTCGACCGCCAGCGTGTCGACTAGGACAGGGTGGCCTGTAGGTGCTTAGTATTGAGAGGCGCCCGCAGCCCGCTGGCGCGTCCAGCGGACGGCTAGGCAATGGGTGGGTCACGATGGGAACTTGGTTAACTGAAGTATCAAAGGTTGCGCCCGCAGTTTCAGTCGGTGTCGCCATGGTCGCATTGTTATTGAGCGCTGGGAGTCTGTTTGTTTCGCGAAAGGCGTACCGTATAGCGCGACTGCAGGAGATGCGACGTCTACTGCCCTTAAAGGTCTACTTAGTGGATTCCATAATTCAATCAAAGAAAGGTGAGTATCAGCGATACGGATTTTCTCTAGAGGTTTCAAATCCTGCGGAAGTTGCGAACTCGATAGCACGAATCGAACTGTGGATCAAGTGCCATGAGCGCAACCTACGACACATGGTAAGGGTTAGATGTGAAGGCGAAGGAGTTGTCCCAATTTCCTTAGCCGGCGGCCGAAATCATCTTGTGGCGCCATTCAAGCTTGAGGCGGGTGCGACCGTGCATGGCTGGACAACTTTTCTCGTTCATGACGAAGATGTAACATGGTCTGAGATCGATAGCTATGCTCTCTCGATTGAGGACGCTAAAGGCGTGAAGTCGGATGTAGTTGTCAACCTTATGCACCGCGTTATGCTACCTGAATCTCCGGAGGGCGGCGTCAGTGAAGAGTCGGTTACGTAAATTGAATTACCCGCATCTCGAAGTTGTTTCAGACGGGATGTTTGCTGCCAGAGACGTGGGAAACGGTCGTCTGATACCGGTCTTAGGTATCGACACTGACCCGTATCCGGAGGTGGATAGACTTATCAGATTGCATAAGAATTCGGCTCCAGGGGATGTTGTTACTCAGTGGGCTACATCTGTGCCGACCTCTCTGCGAGAAAAGCAACAAGTATTACTTGAAATGCGTTTCGAGAGGCCACTGGAGATTCTCTTTGGGGTGGTATTTCGGCTGCCATTCCATGCTGCTTTAGTCGATCAGATTGTGGCAGTGAACGGCGCATATCTAATGTCTGGGCACGTTGGGGAGGGATTATTTGACGTATTTAATGCTGGTCGGATCCTTGCTGAAATTCCGAGCGAGGCTTTCGAGTCGCATTGGAACAAGATGTATCCCGCTACAGTTGCTGGACAGTTTCGATCTATGGGGGCCAATAGAAGTGAGGCTAAGAAAAAAGCGGATATATTTGTACAGGACTTTCGCAAGTTTGGTAGCTTTCGAATGAGCGACGACAAGAACTTTTCAAACTACCTTCGCCCACCGGGTGATCCTTCCGACTGAGCTGCCGCCGGCGCCTCGACGATCCTTCTGAGCCTTTGTAGCAGTTCCACCTCCTCGGGCTTAAGCTATACTGGATATAACTGTCACTCGTGAATGGCTTGAATTTGGAGTAACGTGGATTTCAGTGTGGTACCGCCTCGCACGCGGCCGCGACCTGGAGGCAAAGGTGTCTACCTAGAGGAAGACCGATGGAATGATTATGGATTTGTTACGATGTATCACTTGTGGTACGTCGACACCTTCGAGGCTAAGAGTATTGGGGAAGTAAAGTTCGGCCGCTTCGGAATGCGGAGTGGTTCCCCGGACATTCCACCCAGATTTCAGCTGCTTGGGGGCGAGTTTTTCTCGCTCGGCCAAGATGCGGTCTTCTATGAAAGAATAAGGAATCTTGGTGACGACGTACGAGTGACGATACTCGGTGCTTTGCGTGACACGGCCTTCGACGAGTCCATCTTCAATGCATGTAGAAATGAACTGGTCACTCAGGAATCACTTCTCCGAAGCGTTGATGCTCGGACGGTGGAGACTCAGTTTCGAAGGATTGCGCACGGTGGTAGGACTCTGGAAAGAATCTTCTTTGCGTATCGCGGGCCTGGCGTATTCGGTGACAACAGGGCCCCACTGATAGACGTAGAAGTTCTCCCCGATTCATCACCGCCTACGAATGTCCATGCCATCATTGGTAGCAACGGCGCAGGCAAGACGACCTTATTGAGGGATATTGCGACGGCTGTCCTTGAGCCTAGGGCGATCCTGCCGGATAGTCGGGGTCAAATTGTAGACGAGCAGGGTAATTCCATCAAGCCTTTCGTTAATTTAATATCAGTATCGTTTAGCTCGTTTGATGAAGCACAGTTTGTCGAGTCTAGTAGGAGTATAACGCATCGGCATGTAAGTATTTACCGTCAAGCGGAGGATGGGTCTCAGACCTATGTTCCGAAAAGTGCTCAGCATCTTAGCGAAGAGTTTGCCGAAGCTGCTGCAGGGCTGACTCCGAGGCAGCTCGATCGGTGGAAAGATGTGTTAACTGTTGCGGCAACAGACCCAATTCTTGAAGAAGCGTTGGCCCCGATTCTTAATAGTGTGGCCGGCGCAAGGGTTGGGCAAGGGGATATGTTGCCGATCTTCTCCTCCTTGAGTTCAGGTCACAAGATTGTCCTTCTTGCGCTAACTCATCTTGCCAAGCTTGTGGCAGAACGAACATTGATTCTGGCGGACGAGCCGGAAACTCATCTTCATCCCCCGCTTCTTTCGTCGTTTATGAGGGCGCTATCTGGTCTTCTTGTGGAACAGAACGGTGTTGCACTTGTCGCGACACATTCGCCCGTGGTACTCCAAGAAATGCCGAGGTCGTGTGTTTGGAAGCTAAGGAGATCGGGTCAAAGTATCAAAGCTGCTAGGCTCGCAATCGAGACTTTTGGCGAGAATGTAGGTGTTCTTACCCGAGAGGTATTCGGTCTCGAGATCACAAGATCCGGTTTTCATAGAATGCTTGAAGACTCCGTGGGTGAGGGTATGAATTACGCTGAGATCTTGCAAAAGTTTCAAGGTCAATTAGGAGGAGAGGCTAAGAGTCTAATTCGCGCGCTCCTTGCTGAGCGGATGATGGGTGATTGATTCGATGAGATCTTTGCCGATTCCCGCAGTCTCGACGATGGAAAGCTACGCCACTTGCGTGGGCGGTGTAGCGAATGCGGAGTGGAAGGGGTTTCTCGGCAGCCTGACGCCTGCCGTTATGCACGCATCTGCTAAATTTGAGGAAGCGGTAAAGCAAACATCTGTGCATTGTCTATCTGGTGACGACTTCCGATTTGGTCCAAGTGGAAACGATGAACTAGATGAAACGGTAAACAAGGAGGTTCGAAAGCTTTATACGCAAAGAATGGTTCGAAGGGGTACGGCAAGTCGAGTCATTTATGACCAGATCTTCCTGGCGACGGACTGCTGTCCGCTGTGTGGTCATCGGGAGGTCTCCACGCTTGACCATCATCTACCGAAAGTTGGATTCCCATACTTATCGGTCACGCCGTCGAATCTTGTTCCGGCGTGCATTGAGTGCAACAAAGTGAAGCTTGACCGTATCGCAGACATCGCGGAGGAGGAAACGCTGCACCCATATTTCGATGACTTGCAGGATTTGCGGTGGTTGAGAGGGTCTGTTGTCGAGGAAAGCCCACCTGCGGTGTTATTCTATGTAGATTCTCCGACAAGTTGGAGTGCGGTATTGGCGGAGAGGGTTAAGACTCATTTCGCTGCGTTCAGATTGGCGCGCTTGTATGGTGCTCAGGCGGCTACTCAACTACGCGCCATTGAGCTTTATCTCGAGAAAATATCTCAGGGGAGTGGTTCGGCGGGAGTTTCTTCCTATTTGGCGGATATGGCGGTAAGCTCGATGAAAGTTGATCAAAATTATTGGATGGTTGCAATGTATGAGTCTTTGGCTGAAAGTTCATGGTATTGCTCGGGTGGTTACCGGTTTGATCTGTAGATGTCCCCATCTGGGTTGTTTGACTGAAGAGGTCCCTTGTCGATCTGTGCAATCGGCGGACGCTTCGCGGGGGTCGAGCGACTTGATGCGACGCCTGTTTGGCGTCGGCTGCCCCGGAACTTCATCAATTGGGCAATTGCAGGCGTGTAGATAGTGAGCAAGATCGTCTCGGACACATCATTGCCCCATGGCAGCTGGTCGGTGCGCCCACGGGCACGAGATCGCGTCAATGTTCGCGGTTTGCCGCCTCGATTTCTGACCAAGGCTTGCGCTCCATGTCCATGTACGCCAGCGCGTCTGTTCGCGTTCCCGGACGAAGTTCGGCCTCGATGACGGTCCAACCAAGGCGTCGAGCGGCTTCGACACGGTGATGCCCGTTGACCGTGACTCGCTCCCCGTCGCTCGGTGCCTCATAGACGAGGATGCCCTCGATCTCAGCGGGGTGGTTGAGGAAGTACTGAATCCGCGATTCGTCCAGGCCACTACGTTGTGTGTCAAGGTTGCCTTGGTGCAGAGACTTGATCGGGATCGTCGTCATTGCCGGGGCGTTCCCTCCGTGTAAGCCTTGGTCACGAAAGGTTAGCCGATGGGTGGGCAACGAGTCGTGAGGTGACTCGTTCCGTTCAGGGACCTTCATCATGGTGGATAAGTTCGGGACTTGCCTACGGACTACGCGGAGACCGGCTCACGACGTCATGAGACCACAGCGGGGTTCGGTGCTGCTGGGCACTCGGGATACGTCAAGCGCCCACGGCTGTGCAACGGAAGGCATTCGGCCACATCATTGCCCCATGACGGGAGCTTGGCGAAGCCCCGGTACCAGCACAGATCAACCAAGGAACAGTCGTGTAGATAGTGAGCAAGATCGTCCTCGGACACAAATATGTGGGAGATCTCCCAAACCACAGAGTAACAGGCCCGCTACGGCGGGTCTTTCTGGCGTTCAGCTCCTGTCGGCTTCGACTAGCCTGATCTTGAACGTGTCCTCCCTTTGCGCAGTGTGCAGGGGAGGTGCGTCGTGAGTGGGTTCGTCTCACCGCTGGTGCTGCCTGACCGGATTGCCACTCCGTCTCCGGCTGGGCCGTCGTGTCCACCCGTCCCGATGGGCCTCCCGCAGCTACGCGACCTCAGCGGTGCGGACGGTCCGCGCTTGTCGATCGCGCTCATGGACGGCGGGGGACGGCTGCAGGACCGCGGCGCCGTCGCCGCGCTCGGCTGGAGCCCTGGCGACCGTCTGCTGATCACCCTCGTCCGGACATCGATCGTGATCCGCCGACGCCCCGACGGGGTGTTCGTCATGCCCCGCAAGCCCTACGTCGCCCTCCCTGCCCCGGTTCGCAAAGGCTGTGGCGCCATGGCGGGCAGCCGGCTGCTGCTGGTCGCCGACCCCGTCCACGAGGTCCTCATCGTCCATCCCGAAGCCGCCGTGCAGGCGATGCTCCGCACCTTCCACACCTCGCTGGCCGCCCCTGAGGAGGCATCATGAACGCACCCGTGACCCCGCAGGACCTCGAAGCGGCCCGGTTGCTGCTCTCACGTCTCGGCGTCGATCCCGCGGACCTCGTCTCCGGCGCCGGCACGGTCGAGGGCGCGCCCGATCAGCGGCCGATGCCGACGATTCGCGAGTGGATCCCGGTCGTGGCCGCGCTGGTCTCTCCGAGCACGGCCGCTTCGTACGGCTCGTACTGGAACAAGGCGGAGGCCAAATGGGGCGACCGGCGCATGAACACCATCACGGCCAGCGAAATCAAAACCATGGCCGAGACGGTGCGCAGCAGCGCCCGCGTCCGGCGCAATTCCCGCGGTGGGCGCAACGCGGTGGAGAACTTCGTCGCGGCCATGCGCTGCCTCTACAAGCACCTGGTCAACGACGGGCGCCTCGACGAACGCCACAATCCCGCCATACGGGTGACCAAACCACGCCGCAACCCCTCCACCCGCCGCGCCCTGGCCGGCAACCGATTGACCGAACTCAACGACGTTGTCGCCAGCACCGGCGACGACCCGGAACTCGACTCCCTCATCTGCCGCCTGCACGAAGAGACCGCCTGCCGCCGGGGCGGTGCCCTCACCCTTCGGCCTCGTGACCTGGACCGCCAGCAGTGCGCGATCCTGCTGCGGGAGAAAGGCGAGACCGAGCGCTGGCAGCCCGTTTCACCCACCCTCATGCGTCACCTCATCGCTCACGCCGAGGAACGTGGCAGTGGCGACCCGGAAGGTCAGCTCTTGCGCTACGCGAGCGGCAAGCCGATCACCGACCGCCGCTACGACTACCTCTTCGGCAGAGTTCAGAACGAACTCGACTGGGCCAGGACACTGCAAGTCAGCGCTCACTGGCTGCGCCACACCACCTTGACCTGGGTGGAGCGCCACTTCGGCATGGGCGTCGCCCGTGCTTATGCCGGGCATGCCGAGTCCGGCAGCGATATGACGACCACCAGCTACGTGAAGGCCGATATCGGCGAGGTCGCCGAGGCCCTGGCAGCTCTGACTGGTGAGCCGCACCCCCTTGCCCCCGCCAGAACTGCGCGGGCTGAGGCGGAGTGACTTTGGCGGGCGCGGCGGCACGCCGCGCCCGCCTTTATTCGGCTGCTGTCCGATGTGGAGCGCTCGCGTGGTACGCGATGACCATCTCGTGGAGCACGTGCTGCGGGTAGACAACCAGCAGGTCGTGCTCCACCAGCGCCGCGAGCAACACCTGATCACCAGGGCGTATCCGACACTGTCGACGTAGCCGGGCCGGCAGGGTCACGCACATCCTCGGCGGCACGGACGCCTGCCCTCGTTCCTCGCATGGTGCCACGACGAGCAGACCCGAAGACACCTCAAGCTGAATCGCCGAGCCGGCGACCCAGCCCAGCTGTTCCAGAGTCACCCGCGCGGCCACCACGCCGTTTCCACCGACTCGGACCACACTGAAAAAGACCGACCCGGCGTCCACCAAGGGCCCGAGATCTGCTACGGGCATCGGAACGACAGTGCCCCGGCTTCGCTGACGCGCGGGTAGAGCGAGTGCTGCGACGATTCGATCCGCTGACCTCGACACAACACCAACTGAGAGGTCGCCAATCGGCGGTTCAGATGCTGCCGGGCATTCAGGCGCCTCGGCCCTGGCGGTACTCCATGTTCTCGACATCCTGCGTCCACGTGTTCTCGGCGTGGGAGGGCGTCGGCCAAGAGTGACTTGGTCAGCTTTTGCCGAGCATGCCGCACGAACTCAAGGTCGGCAACGTTCTGCGCCGGGATTCGAGCTTCTGACGACTGACTCCGGAGGGATGGGCACGGCGGTGACTATGGCCTCTACCTGCGACTTTGCCATCTCTAGTGACGTCCGCGGCCCCGTGAACCACGCCGTTCGCCGCCGGTTCGTGTCACGTCCGGTGTCACGCGAAATTCGTGTGGACCTTCGGGCGTGTCGTCGGCGATCGATGGGAGGTGTCGGCTCCTCTGGCGGACTCGGACCCTGAGTCAGGAGGACAAGAACGCCTTCCTTGGCTGCCGCCGGCCCCGTCGTCATCTGGGGGACAAGTACCTCGATGACGACGGCGCTCGCGGGACTGCTTGGCATCGCGATGCCGGAACGCGACGACACGGAGAAGGTTGAACAGAATGCCTCCACGCAAGCGCCAGACGGCAGCCGTAGCCAAGCGGCGTGGAGCGGCTCAGAAGAAGGCCACTGCCGCCCAAGGCGACGGGACGGGGCAGGCGGCCCAGGCTCGATCTGAGCTCTAGCTGTTGCGGGTCATGACGTTGGTGACGTGGGTGAGGGCCTGAGCTGAGGTGAGGTTCCCCCTGGGCGGTGGACACCGAGCTAGCAGGACTGCGGTCCTGCTGGAAGGATGTCCGTTATGCCTCCTCGTAAGCGTCGGTCGTACACGGCCGAGTACAAGATTGAGGCTGCGCATCGTGTGATCGACTCCGACCGCACGATCGCCGAGGTTGCCCGTGAGCTGGGGATCGATCCGGGGATGTTCAGTGTCTGGGTCAAAGACGAACGGCGGAGGATCGCCGCCGCCGGGGTCCACGGCGAGAAACCCCTGGAAGCTGCAGAGCAAGCCGAACTGCTGCGATTGCGCAGGCAGGTGGCCGAGCTGGAGAAGGACAACGCGTTCTTGGTAAAAGCGTCGGCGTACTTTGCCGCGATGCAGAAGAACCCGCGAGGTTCGATCTGATGGCGAAGTACGCCGGCCCCGACGAGCCCGCCGGCTCCACACCACCCGAGGGCACACGGTTCTCTGTCCTGCGCATGGCGCGGCTGCTCGGTGTCTCGACGTCCGGCTACTACGCGTACATGAAACGTTCCGCAGCAACGATGTTGACGCCCCGGCGGCAGCGCCGCGCTGATCTGGCGGTGAAGATCCTCGACGTACACACCGAGTCCGACGGTACCTACGGGTCCCCGCGGATCACCGCCGAACTACGGGCACGCGGTGAAACAGTGAACGAGAAAACCGTCGCGGCAATCATGGCCGGAATCGGGATCGAGGGCATCAGTCCCCGCACCTTCAAAGTCCGCACCACGGTGGTTGACCCGGCGGCGTCGTTTCCGCCGGATCTGGTGCGACGCAACTTCGACCAGGGCAAGCTCGACGCGGTCTGGCTGACCGACATCACCTACCTCACCTGCGGTGAGGGTGATCTGTACTTGTGCGCGATCCGCGACGGGCATTCCCGCCGCGTGCTCGGGCACATCGTCGCCGACCATATCGGTGCTGACATGGTCTGTGAGGCCATCGACGCGGCGGTGGCCTGCCGCAGCCGCGGTGTCGCCGGCACAGTGCTGCATTCCGATCGCGGTGGGGAATTCACGGCCGGGTTGACGGCGCGAGCCTGCGACCGGTACGGGTTGAAACGGTCGATGGGTGAGACCGGTATCTGCTGGGACAACAGCCCCGCGGAATCGTTCTGGTCAACGTTCAAGCACGAGTACTTTTACCGCCACACGTTCACAGTCAAGGCAGAACTTGTTGCTGCAGTTGACAAGTGGATCGGTCGGTACAACAATGAGAGGCGTCACTCGGCTATCGGGATGCTCAATCCTGTGTGCTACGAACAGTCCCTGACAGGCGCAGCGAAAGCTGCTTGAAGACCTGTCCACTGTTCGGGGGGAACCTCAAGGGACGGGTCTTTCAGCGGCAGGATGAGAAGTGCGACCAACTCGTCCGCCGAGCAGAAAGACCCGTCCATGCACCACCGTAATGCCCCACTGTCCCTCGAAGGCCGCCGTCGGCTCGTCGCGCGTTGCCAGGCCCGCCCGATCGCCCACGTCGCGGCCGAGATGGGTATCTCGCGGCAATGCGCATCCAAGTGGGTCAACCGCTGGCGGCGCCACGGCGAGGCCGGCCTGCTCGACCGGCCCAGCGTCCCGCACCGCCAGCCGACGGCTGCCCCCGCCGAGGTGGTGGTCCGGATCGAGCAGTTGCGCCGGCAGCGGAAGTACTCCGCTCGCCGGATCGCCACCGAGCTGGCCGCCGACGGCATCACGATCTCGGTGCGCACCGTCGGCCGCCACTTGCTGCACCTCGGCCTGAACCGACGACGGTTCCTCGACCCCACCGGCCAGAACAACCGGCAACCGCGGCGGATCATCGCCCGCTGGCCCGGGCACATGGTCCACCTCGATGTGAAGAAGACCGGCCAGATCCCCGACGGCGGCGGCTGGCGCGTCCACGGCAAAGGCAGCGACCAGGACCGACTGGTCGCCCGAAGCAAAACCCGAGGTCAACGGGCCCGCTACACCTACCTGCACTCGGCCGTCGACGGCTACTCCCGCCTGGCCTATACCGAAGCCCTGCCCGACGAGAAAGCCTCCACCGCGATCGGGTTCGTCCACCGCGCCCGCGCGTTCTTCGCCGCCCACGGCATCACCCACATCCACCGCCTCGTCACCGACAACGGCGCCTGCTACCGCGCGAACGACTTCGCCACCGTCCTGCGCGGCGCCCGCCATCAGCGGATCACGCCCTACACCCCGCGCCACAACGGGAAAGTCGAGCGTTACAACCGGATCCTGGCCGAAGAGTTCCTCTACGCCCACGTCTGGACCAGCGAAGCCCACCGCACCGAGGCTTTGGCGGTCTGGAACATCCACTACAACTACCATCGACCCCACACTGCCGCCGGAAACCAGCCGCCAGCATCCCGGCTCCACACCGGCGTCACCAACCTCATGGCCTCATACATCTAGCAGTGGTACCACCGCTAGAGCGCTTTGCAGTTCTACCTGCAGTAGCTGGGCGCCCTAACGGTGCACACCGTTAGGGCGCTAGTATCTGCTTTGCCACTTCGCTGTTAAAGCAGCAAGGTGGCAAAGCAGCAGAAATGAAGGCGGCGTCCGTCTTCGACGGACGCCGCCTCGTGCCTAACTGCGACCCGGGGTCTTGAGTAGCTCGTGGGTCAATGCAGCCAGCGGTACTGCTAGCTGCACCAGCGGGATTGCTAGCTGGAGCAGCCGGATGAAGGACTTCCGCCTGTCGGGACCGTGGTAGCGGTCCCGACAGGCGGTATTCCCCGGCAACGTTTCGCCGGAGCCATCGTCCTCACCTTCGCGGCATTCACTCATTTGTGGTTCTCCCTGTTGGAGGATGACGCTGCTCGCCGATCCCGTTCCCCGAGTGATCGGGAGGCGACCGGACCACTTGATGAGTGACACCGCCCATCAGCCTAGCCTGTGAACCACGCGCAGGTTCTTGGGGCCCTGCAACGGAAACGTCAACTCATATGGACGCGGCTGCGAATCGACTTTGTATCGACATAGGTGACCGATTCGACAAGCTGCTCGCTGAGCATACGCAGGCGTTCGTCAAAGCGATCCGCGTGCGTCCGAAATAACGGTGGGTGTGGCGAAGGTCTGGTCGGATTCGCGGCTGGTACTGGTACTCCCCCTGCCGGATCGAGCCGGCGTGCAAGAACGGCAAGTCCGAGCGGCGTCTGGCACTGACCGTGCAGTTCCGGTGAACCTGTGTTCGCAGGCAGTTCGTGACCGGACGACGCGTGCGGATCGGGTGAACCGGGTCGCGCAGCGCCGTATTGTCCGAGGCATTACGAACACCGTGCAGGCCGCACGCGTTGGACCGGCGGCGTTTTCTCACGGTCAGTCAGGCGGCCGAGCTACTGGGCGTCTCGGCGATGACGATCTACCGGGCGATCGACGCCGGCGAGTTCCCAGCCATTCGCACGCGGGGGCGTATCTCGATCCTGGCGAAGGCCATCGACCTGATGGAGGAGGCTGCCTTGGTGCAGAACGCACTCGTTGACTCGGCTCAGTATGTCGCGCAGCCGCTTGAGGCTGGCTGTGCTGAGGTGCCTGATCCGTTCGGTCGGCGGGGAATTTCTGCGTCCTGAGGTCGGCGCTTGGTGGGCTGGATCGTGCGCTCAGGCTGGGTCTCGGGCGGGCGGTCCACCGCCGCTCGGCCTGGAGCCTGCGCCAGATTGAGCGCTCGACGGCATTGCGGGCGCGGAGGGTCTGAGGGTTCGCGCGTCCTCGCGTGGGGGTGTACGGAGTGGAGGAAGTAGCGTTGAGGTGTCTCTGGGCGTCGGTTTCGAGCGATTCGCTGAGCCGCCAGGCATCGCAGTCTGTTGAGCCGCCCCGGTAGCGGTGGGCTTGCCGGATGAGGCCGAGTTGGGCGGAGATGTCGCGGGCGCGGCGGACGGTCTTGGGGTCGAGGTGCGCTCGCTCGGCCCAGGTTCGCACGGAGATCGATCCGTGGGTTCGCACGATGGCTTCGGCCAGTGTGTCGAGGGCAGCGTGAAGGCTCCGAGCGCGGATACCCAGGGCTGGCACGCCTAGACGACCGACAGCGTCACGAAGCGCGCATCGGATGGCGTCGAGCCGGGGGTTCCGACCGTGCTCCGCGGAGACCGGAAGGTGGAGCGCGGTCTGTTGCGGGTATTGCGGAAGACGTCGGCGTCGGGGGCGGTCGAGGGTAGCTTCGGCGAGCGCGGGGAGCCACCGCTGCCGGAGCCATAGCCGGCGTCCGAGGCGCTTGGCTTGTCGCGGTGAGGCGTCGATGAATCGTTGCCAGGCCTGGTGTTCGGTCAGGTGCTGTTCGGCGGCGGCGATGGTGGTGGCGGGCGCCCAGAACCATCGCTGCCACGCCTGTCTTCCGATCTGCCGTGCTTTGGATCGTGGTCGGTTGGCCCAGTTCCACGCAGATGCGGCATCCACGTCGGCGCGTGCGAGGGCGAGGGCGTCGCCGTACTCGCGCTCAGACCGGCTCCCGACGGTCTTGTGTGGACGACGGCGGAGAGAATTTCCTTGTGGCGATGGGGATATCTGGCTCTCGGGGTGTCCGTAAGGCGGTGCGTCGGCTGGAATGAGGGTGCCGTCGAGTATCGGGCTGTTGAGGCGGAGGCGGTGTGGCGCGGAGGTGAGCCGGAGCGAGTGGCGGACCGTGGCTGATACGCCGTGGAGCGCGGACGCGTGTCGGGTGATGGTACGAAGATCGTCGTCGAGGCCGGACGGAGCTTTCACGATGAGGTGGACGTGCCCGGGCCGGCCGGAGGCCCGGCGTAGCCACGGCAGCCCGAGCTTTTCGGCCCAGGCAACCAGGTCATCGGCGAGTGCGTGGCCGGCTTCCTCGGTGCGTCCGGAGTCGCTGGGGTCGATGTCGACGGCGACGAACGGCGGTCGCAGCGTTCCGACGATGGATCGCGCTGCAGGGGCTTCGTGCAGGAGCGCCGTGGCTGTGCTGATGTTGTTCGTGACGAGGTGAGCTGTGTTGTCCTCGGCGATGAGGACGAACGGCGCGGTGAACAGCGCGCGATCCAGGGCCAATGGATCCGGGGCACTCGGTTGGGGTGCGAGCTGGTGGTGGGTTGGGCTGCGCATGGGAATCCTCGGTGCGCCGCGCTCAGGAGCAATACCGCGCGACGCTGGTGATGGGGCAGGTCAGCGCGGCAGTGCCGCGGGTTCGGTCGGCCGCCGCCACGGCCAGCGCAGCGGTGGCGTGAGGTGGCGCAGCGCTGCGGGGACGCGGTTGATGCGGAGGATGGCGGCGGTCCAGCTCATGCCGACTCCGACGCCGATGAGGGCGACGTGGTCGCCGGGGGCGACGGCATGGCGGGCGAGGAGGTGGGTGAGGCCGATGATCTGGTCGTTGGGGCCGATGTGGCCCCACTGATCGCCGGCGTGCTTGAGGGTGACAGCGGCGGGGATGTTCAGTGGTTGCAGGCATTGGGTTTCGAGGTGGTGGTGCCCGTAGTGGGGCAGCAGCACCCAGGCAAGATCGCTGGTGGTGAGCTTGGTGTCGGTGAGTACGCGGTTCATGACGTCACGGATGCCGCGGGTGTTGCGGGTGCGGACGGACTTCGTGCCGACGGTCTTCAGGTATTGGGTTTTGCGTTGGTGGACGTGTTCGATGCCGGTTTCGGTGGTGCCGGCGGGGAGGAAGCGGCTGTGGCCGCGGTGGAGTTGTTCGAGGGTGGGGTCGGTGTAGGAGGCGGTGGCGAGAATTTGGGCGAGGCCGGGGTGGCGGCTGAGGATGAGGGCGGAGCCGCCGTCGCCGTAGGCGATGCCGTGGTCGGTGGTGAGGTGGTCGAAGGCGGGCGGGCCGAAGGTTTCGCCGCCGGTCAGCAGGATGTGGTCGGTGTCGGGGCTGCCGGCGAGGATGCGCGCGGAGAGGTCGATGCCGCCGACGAGGCTGTTGCTCATGGCGTTGATTTCGGTGGCGATGCCGGGTCCGGCGGGCATGCCGAGGCGGGAGCGGACGTAGCTGGCGCGGGACCAGAAGTCGATTCCGCGGCTGCCGCGCCAGATCGCGGCGTGGAAGTGGGCTTCGGGGACTGGGAGAGGCCCGTCGGTGATCTGGGCGAGGCTGGCCAGGGCGTTGTGGCCGGCGCGGACGGCGAGGTCCATGCCGGTGCTGTCGCGGGCGACGGACACTGATCGTTGGCCGGCGCGGGGGTCCAAGCTGGAGCCGATGGGGACGGGGACCAGGTCGCCGAGGGCGGCGCCGACGCCGCGGACGTGCAACTTGTTCCATCGCATGTCACGCCTCCGTCGCCGGAGGTGGCGGTGGGGCAAGGTCGCGCTCGATCGCGGTGACCGAGGTGTAGTAGGCGCGCAACTGCCGCGTGGTGATTCCGGCGGTGGCGGCGATCTCGTCGAGCGTCGGCCTGCGCTCGACGGCATGACCCGCGGCGTAGAGGTCGCGGGCCGCGTCGAGGATGCGCGTGCGCATGGCGTTCTCCGTGTGGTGAGCCTGAGGGGCGGGGCGGTGGCGCCGAGCTGCCGCGAACACGCGCCGTCCGGGGTGACGCCTCCGGCCGGACGCGCCGGCCCGGAGTGCGCGGCGGGGTGGGGGCGTCATCGGGGCCTTCGGCTGGAACTGACGCGCCGTCGGGTGATCCGCTCGAGATGTTCGGCGCGCAGGTTTTCGGCGCGGATGGTCACGGCGGGGTCGAGGTCGGGCGCCGGTTCGAGGGCGGAGCCGAAACGGGGGTCGGTGGTGACGGCGAGCATCAGCACGGCGGCGTTGCGGCTGAGGTTGACGACCGCGTACGGCAGTGCCCGGCGGATGTAGATCAGGTCGCCGGGGGCCGGCAGCACGGGGCGCAGGGATTCGCCGGCGAGGACGGCGGCGTAGCCGCTGAGCAGGATGAGCGCGGTCTCGGCGGCGCGGTCGCGGTGGGTGGGCAACTGCCTGTTGCCCGGGATGAGCAGCCGTCCGGCGGAGAGCTGTTCGGTGGGGACAGCGGGGGCGTAGAGGATGGAGGTGACCAGGGTGCCGCCGGGCACGGTGCGGGTGTCAGCACCGCTGGGCCGTCGGTGCACGCCCCCGTCGATCCGGCCGGTCACCGCTGCTTTCCTCGGGACTTGTGGTGGCTGGCGAAGGGTCGATAGGGAGTGCCGGCGAGACTGCGGGCGAGCGCGGTGTTGTCGGCGGTCGCGGCAGGTGTGCGGCGGCCGTGGCCGCACGCTGCGGCGACCGCGGTCACCGGCCGACCCAGGGCGTTCTCGGCGAGTTCGAGCGCACGGCGGGAATCCTGTGGGTTGACCTCGTCGACGAGTCCGGCGATCACCTCGATGTCGTCGGGCAGGCGGCCGAGGGCTCGGTAGAAGGCGGCGTCGGTCGGTGGGCCGGTGGTGCCGGTGCACATGGGGATGTGCACCGGCGGCATCGTTTCGCCGAGCGTCCGCAGCCGGTGATGCAGGGCCCGGATCAGCCGGACTGCGGGGCCGAGGCTGTCCGGGGTGACGAGGGGTACGTGCTTGAGGTCGCCGTGGCAGAGGTGCAGGATCCACCGGGCTTCGCGTGGGGTGTCGGTGATCAGCCGGGTGATCTGGCCGGCGAGGAATCTGGCCATCAGCGGTGCGAGCGCAGTGGGCGCCGTGTCGAATGCGATCAGGGAGGCGGGGGTTTCCAGTTGGAACACGACCTCCTCGCCCCAGTGCTGGTGTATTTCCTCGACGTCGTCGATGAGGGCCTGGCGGAACACGCCGAGGTGGGTGAGCAGGTGGAGCGGGGCGCCGAAGCAGAGGTACGCGAGATCGAGTGGATTCGGGACCGATACTTGCATCGGCGGCAGCGTGCGGGTGGTGTCGAGGGCGCGGCGGGCGGCCATGACGGCGGTGGTGTCGCTGGCGCGGCGCAGGGCCACGTCTTCCGGGGCGAGGCGCTGGCCGGGGGTGATGCGGTAGCGGGGGTAGTCGTGGTAGCCGGTGGCGTTGCCGCGGCGGATCGGGGTGAGGGCGTCCCGGTCGGCGAGTTGGTGGAGCCAGCGGACGACCCAGTCCGGGTCGCGGTCGCAGGGCAGGGTCGTCAGCCCGGCCTTGTCGGTGTGGTCGAGGATCCACTGCATTGCCGTGCGGTCGTCCGGATGCAGCTGCTGGGGCAGTGATCCGACGAAGTGCACGGCGCGGCCGGGCGCGTCCAGTGCGGGGTCGTTCTCGAGGTGGTGTGGTGTGGTGGTCGACATGGTCTCCCCTGGGGTGGATGGGTTGAGGCTCGGCTGCGGCGAGGGGAGGGGACGCCGTGCGGCCGCGGGAAAGAGGGGCGCGTGACCCGCCCCCGGACAATGCGCGGGGACGGGCCACGGTCTGGCCGGAGGGATTCGGGACCGGTCAGCCGGTCACCGGGAGGTGACCCGGCTTGGGTGTCGCGGTCGGAGCCGGCCGCTGTCCGGTGTCGGTGTGCTGCTGGTCGCGGTCGGACGGGTGCCCGGGCCGCTCGGTCGGGTTGGGCCGGTGGGCCGGGCTGGTGGGCCGGCCGGGCGGGGTCGGGTTGCTGGTGGGCGGCGAGGTGGGCGGGGTGCCGGTTCCACAGGCGACGGCGGCGACCCGCACGGTGATCGCCTTCTTCGCGCCGGGCGTGGTGACGGTGATGGTCGCCGCGGTGCCGCTGGCGCCACCGGAGGCACCCGGCGTCACCGTGAGGTTTCCGCTGCTGTGCGCGGCGGCGCTGACGGTGGTGACTCCGTTGTGGCACTTCGCCGAGAACGGCCCGACGCTGGTCCCGCCGACCCGCACGCTCGCGACCGTCGCTTCGGCGAGTCCGGCGCCGGCGCGCAGTGAGATGCCGCTCGCGACGACGGCGCCGGACGGGGACGAGACGGACCCGCCGCCGGTCCGGATCTCCCCGCTGCTGCTGACCGACGGGGCTGGACCGAAGTGCTCGCCGTCGTTGACGGTGATGCCGCTGGCCGACGATGCGGTCGTGGCCGCTTGCGCCTGGGGCGACTGCTCAGTGAACAGAAAGGCGTGGGTGAGCGTGCCGGCGACCAGCGCGCCGACGGCGATACTGCTCAGGCCGAGGCTGGTGGTCAGCAGGCGGCGGGTCTCGGGTCGAGGTGTCGACATGGTTTTCCCTTTTCTCCCTTGATGGTGCGGGTCAGCGGATGAAGACGGGGGTGCCGAGCGGCACCGTGGTGGCCAGGACGCGCAATGCGTCCGCGGGAACGCGGATGCAGCCGTCGCTGGATGGGGTGCCGAAAACGTTCGCGGCGGGCCAGGTGTGGATGCCGGTGGTGCCCGGCCCGCCGCCGAAGGTCTCGTGGCTGGTCGAGTGGATCCCGAGCGGAAGGATCACCGGACTGTAGGTCTGATGACTGTCCTGAATAGACGCCATCACGAAGGTCCGTCCGGCCGGTGTTGGGGCGGAGGACTTTCCGACGCCCACTGTCCACGTCCCGATCTCGTTTCCGTCCCGGAACAGGTGCAGTCGGAACGTGGCCCGGTCCACTTCGATCCGGAAGGGCGTGTGAGCGGTGTCGAGACTGTTGTCCTGTGTGGACAGCCACCCGGTGGAGCCATTCGGCCTGCTGGGCAGGAGAACCTGCACCCAGCCGCGCTCTGCGGCGATCACCGGGACCCACGTGTCCGAGGAGATCTCCTGCGGCGGCAGTGCCGCGATCGCCGGACCACCTGGCGCGGCGAAGACCGGAACCCGGTCACGGGGGTGCACCACTGTTCCAGCCGGAATCTCCTGCACGTTCACATCCGTTGGGGCGCCTGGAGTTGTCGCGTAGGTCGTGGCCTCGGGCAGGGCGCCCAGATTTGGCACCGTGCGCGCCGCGATGATCTGTGCCTGCGCGTTCGACGGTGCCGTTGGTGTGACGGCGGCCGAGCTGTCGTCGCGAGCCTCGATGTGCTCGGACAGCAGCAGGACGCTCACGAATGCGACAGCGCACGTGACCACCGAGACGATGATCTGCACTGGCCAGCCTGGATCGATCGGGTCGCGAAATTCATTGCGACGGCGTGACATCGTGGACCTCCACCGGGCGGCACGAAGCCTGTGGTCGGGGTGCGGACCCGCCCTCTCGGCGGGCCCGCACCGGTGGTCACTGAGCGGCAAGAGCGGCGACGAACCCGGAGTCGGGGGTGCCGACACCGGTCACGTTGTCCCAGCCAGGAGCACTCTGCAGGGGCTCCTTCTGCGGCTGCGGCCGCGCGTCGAAGTCGACGAGGTAACTACCCCGGCTCCCGGGCACAGTGGTGCCGGGAAGCGCGTGCATCACCGAGGTCCACACGCCGGCCTTCTGCGGCGTCACATCGGCGATACCGCCGTGCATCCCGTAGAGCGCCGGCGTGAGCAGCCCGCCGCGGCCGCCACGTGCCTGCTGCGCGTCGGCGGCAAGACCGGCGATCAACGGCGACGCGAGCGAGGTGCCGCCGTAGGAACCGATGCCGAACTGGCCGTTCACGGTCTGCCCGACCAGCATCCCGGTGTAGGAGTCCGCGAGCGCGGCGATGTCCGGCACCGCTCGATGCCCGTGCGACGCGGACGCCGGCACGACACCGGTTTGCCAGTCCGGGGTGTCATAGAGCGCCGACGCGCCACCGCCCGCGCCACCGGCGAAAGGCCCGTCGGCATCGGACTGCGGGACCCATTGGCCGCCGGTGAGGGTGTTGCCGCTGTTCTCCCAGCCCGTCACCATGACCGGCTTGTTCGCGGAGTCGAGACCGACGCTGGTGCCGCCGACCGCGGTCACCCAGGGGCTGCTCGCCGGGAAGCTGGCCGTCGGCTGCCCGGCCAGGGTTTCGTTCGTGCCGGCGTCGCCACTGGACACCGTGATCGACTGGCCCTGGATCGCGGCCTGCAGCGCCATGGAGTTGAACTGGTCCCGCGCGGCCGGGGTCATGCTGCGCTCGCCGTCGGCGTTTCCCCAAGAGAGACTGAGCACGTCGACCGCGTTGTCGGAGACGGCCTGGTTGACCGAGTCGTAGAGGCCACCAATGCAGGACTTGGCCGCGTAATACCGGATTTTCGCGCTCGGCGCGACAGTGTGCGCGGCCTGGACGTCCAGGGTCTGCTCCCCGGCCCAGCTGTCGGGGTTGCACTGCTGCTGGTCGGTGAATCCACCTTCCGGCAGTACCGCGGAGTACTGCCCGGCCGCCAAGGCTGGGACTCCGAGCTGCGGCGCGGCGCGGTTGGTGTCGTCGACGACCGTCTCGGAGTTGTACGCCCCGACGACGCCGACCGTCGTACCGGCGCCGCTATTGCCTGCCCCGAGCCCGTACATGGCGCGCACGGACGTTCCGGTGTAGCCGCACAGCGCGTTCGACTGCGCGCCCGCGGGATACTTCTGCGGAACGTCCGCGTTGTTCTGCTCACCCCACCAGCGGGCGCAGTCCTGCGCGTCCGCCGCAGCCGGAGCGGTGTGCTGCGGCCGGACCGTTTTCGCACTGTCGTCCAGACCGAGCACCGCGGTCACCGTCGTGCGCAGCGACCGGGGAATGGTGATCGGCGAGTCCGGGGCGACGAGCGTCTCGGTCCGGCCGCCCACGTGGGAGCGGAACGTGGAGAGCGTCGCACCGAACACCCGCTCGAGGTCCCCGGTCGGGGCCTGGGCGTCGATGAAGTGCCGGTTGCCGCTGACCCCGGTGACGGTCACGCCCTCCCGCGTCAGCCAATCCCGGACCTGCGCCACCGCGTCATCGGTAGGACCGAAACGGTCGGTGAACTGCTGCGAGGTCAGGAACTTCCCCTTCCCCGCGTTCCCCGGCGCGGACACAGCCGCGGCGAGCCGGGCCGCCCCTGCCTCGTCGCGCAGCGCGAGCGCGATCTGGATGTGCCGGACTGCGGCGGCGTCGGTACCGCCGACCTTGGCCGCAGGAGTAGCCCACGCCGGCGTGTTGCCGGCGACGACGGTCCGATCGCCGTCAGCGGGACCGGCGGCCTGGACGCCCGCGGGCACCGCGGCGGCACCCGCCGCGAACGCCAGCGCGGACATCAGCGCCGTGGCCGTGGATGACAAAGGCATGAGAATCCTTTCGAATCTATTTCTGGGCAGGTCGAATAGACGCCGCAATACGGCGTGCTTCAGGCATGGGAGTAGCGCGCAACGATGGATGATTGCCGCGAAATATCTCGCGAAACTAATTCCGTGTCGTTCGATGGTGACCGACTACGGATGTCGAGTAGAAAACTGCCGGGTTAGGTGGTGCTCGAGAGAATCGAGGCGGCCCTCGCGCAGGTGTTTCCAGCCTGGGGCGTGCGCAGGTGGTCATCGCGACGTAGCCACCGGCTCCGGTGCCGCCAATCCCCGCGACGGCAACCTCGGCGGCCCGAGCGAGCCTGATCAGGGAGTTGGGTTCGGCTGCCCGCCGATGCAGCTGACGCACTCGCGGGATGTAGATCGACGGCACGTTCGCGGCCAGCAACCAGACTTCTTCGGAACGATGCGGCGAGGTCCGATGCGCGTACAACTCCCGCGTCGCCTGCACATAGCCCACCGCCCAGGTTCCGCCGAAGCCAACATCCTGCACGCTAGGATCGTCGTCGCCGTCGCGTCTCCATCGGAAACCCAACGGGACGGCACCAACCGCCCCGGCGACGGCCGACCCGGCCAGACCTCGGCGCGGATCGTGCCGGACGAACGCCGCAGCGTCCGTCCACACCGACGACACCGAGACGGGACGGTCCGATGCCCGTGCCCAGCCGCGGCTCGCAGCTCCGAGAGCGCCACCCGTCACATCGAGGCTCAGGACAAACCTGCGCAGGCGCAGGATCTTCCGGCGTGCCTCGTGGAGCGCGTCCGCCTGGCGCCGCAACTGCCGTAGGCGAGCGTCGGCGCTCTTACTCTGCCGCCAAAGCGAACGGCGATCCGGTGCGCGTGGATCGGCCGCGGTCGCGGAGCGGGCAACTTGCCAATAGAGCTCGCCGTTCAGCGCGATCAGCCGGTAATGCCGTTCGAGTTCCACGAGATCGGCGCCGGCATGCTCAGTGAGACCCGTGCGAAAAAACACGAACAAATCGGCGGCGATGTCACGGGGAACCCGGTGTACGTGATCGTCCGCCCGCAATTGCAGCCGCCGCGACGAGCATGCCCAGGTGACAGCCGAGTCCATCTGTTCTCCCCGCTCCTGCGGTCACTGGGCCCGAACGCCGCACCCTCCCTGACGCGACGACACCAGATGACCAAGTACGTCTCACCGTAACGTCGAACCGTAGGATGTCAACACCGTGATACAAGATGCGTGAGGAATCCATCCATGCCGCGCCGCGCGATCAAGCAGCTCATAGTATGGTCGCGACCGTTGGTCTCGCCGACGCGGCGCCGAGACGCGGAGGCACTGCCCTGATGCCCGCGAGGTTCGGCCCGAGATGTACGTGTGGCTCCCGGCGAGCCGGGGCGAGTCGGCGGGTCTCGCTGCGCTTTATCCGGACGGGATGCGATCCTGCGGGGTGCGGTGCGCAGGCTCCGGTGGACATGGCATGTTCCTGCGCCGAGCACGGATTGATTCGCGGACGCCGCTGGGCTGGTCATGCACTTATTAGCTTGGCGCCCGGGATGCTGGAGACATGCCCCTCCGAATGGCACGCTCGGAGTGGAGCCGGCCGCGGATACACTTGGAGCTCGCCGAGTGTTCCGTTGAACCTGTGCGGAGGACCCTCCGTTCCCGGAGCCGGACGTGATGACCGGCCGCACCGCGGACCGGGCTCGCGCCCGCCGCGAGAAGTTCGGGAACAGGGATCATGAGCGTCCAGGCCAAGTCGTCGGTGGTGGCCGTCTGCGCAGGCCGACAAGTCCGGCGTGCCAACGGAAAAGTAGGTCTAGTAACCTCTTCCGCGTCAGGGGACTATGGACGGACAGCTGGTCGTGCCGCAAGGTGGCACGACCAGCTGCTCCCTGTCTTGTCAAGCTTTGCTCGTAGTCCGGTATTGCGCGAGGTGTTCTTCGCAGAGGTAGAGGGTCAGTCCCTCAGGCGTGTCGAACCGGGATAGGCCGCCCCAGGCTTCGTCGGGATCCAGCTTGACCAGCATCGCTTTCAGGGCGCGGAAATCGGCGTCCGTCGTCGCATGCAGCTCCGGCCGACTGTTGACTGGTGTACCGCCGGGGAGAGATCGGTCGTGGTCGATATCCTTCGGCAACTGGACGATCAGTTCCTTCATCAGGTCGCAGTCTGCCTTCGCCTGCTGGCTCAGGACATCCACGGCGATGCCGAGTATCGGACCGGCCAGTGGCGCCGCATGCTTGAGCACTCGGACGAGGTGCCCGAGGTAGGGGCCCAGCTTGATGAACCACTCCCGCGGCTGCGAGATCGGGTACACACCGTGAGGTTCAGGCAGCCGGTGCCAGGACCCGGGTTCCTCGCAGTACAGGTGGATTTCGTACGTGCCTCCGGTGATCCGCCCCCGCCCGGCCGGCACCACCGCGAACACACTCGGACACCGGGCCTCCTGCTGCTGCTGGGCGAGGCGCTGCAGACGCAGGAACATGCGCTGGGAGAAGTCGCTGTGCTCCTCCAGCCGGCCACCGAGCCGTTCCAGGGTCTTGGCCAGCCGCTCGATGCTGGTCCCGGTCGCGTCGTTCTCGGACGGGGCCAGGCCGAGCAGGAGCTCCGGCACTGAAACCGGTTCGCCGGAGCGGTGACACTCGATTTCGTACCGCGGCGGTGTGCGCGCAAGCCGGGCGTGGAGGTTGTCGTAGTCGAACAGTTCGGGACAGTCTTCGGAACAGCGGCACGGTACCTGGCGGGTGATGTGGAGGCCGGGAAAGCGTTCCAGCGTCAGGTTCAGTCCGTCGTCCAGGACCATGAAGAAGCTGACCGGCGATGGCCCCCGAACTGTCAGCTCGACGCGGTTGCGCTGCCGGTCCGCGCTGATCAATGCGAGGTGCCGGCCGTCGCTGTGAGCGAGCAGGGCCCCGGTCCGCCAATGGGTGTTGCGACTGAAACGGTGCGACCGCGCGATGAACCACGTGGGAATGCCGGGCGGGGTGGTGTTCAGCTGGTAGATGACCTTGATCTCGTGGCAGCCGGTCTGGTGCCGGGCCGCTTCCCACTCGGGCTCGTAGGCCGGTGGGTCCCACTGCAACCGCTCGACGACCAGGCTGACGTCGCCGGTCCGGGACGCGTCGACGCGGTAGGAGAGGTCGTACTTGTCCATCATGCTCAGGAAGTGGTCGCGGACGCCCCTGTCCAAGTCCTTCCACAGCTCGTTGAGGTGCTGGCGGGTCAACAGGCCGTGGAGGTCGGCGACCTCCCCGCTGTCGAGGACCCGGCTGATGTAGTCGTTGACCCAGGCCGGGCGCAGCACGACGATCTCGCTGAGCTCGGGATCGTCGGAGTAGTACAGGATGTCGCCGAGTTCGTGCAGTGCCCGGGCGATGAAGCTGTGACGCTGGGCGTCGTTCACGCCGGCGGTGGTCATCACGTCCCACATGCGGCCTGGCGTGATGTGGTTGTCCGGGATGGCCCGCACTGCGTCCGCGGCTGTGAGCCAGGTTGTCGGCCACTCCGACCCCATCAGCGGGAGCTGGGCTGCCTGTTCGGCGAGTAGCCCGCGAAGGTCGGCGAAACCCTGTCGGGTTGCGTTGTCGACCTGCAGGCTGGCCACGATCCGCGGGTACTTCGAACGCAACTCGGCCAAGGGTAGGTCCACCGGCCGGTCGTGGATGTGGGTGGCCACCAGCACGATCGGCGATTCCGGCGCGCGGGCGGTGATGATGTCCAGCCAGTAGTGCAGTTTCCCTTGTTCCCAGCCGAGCCTGGAGTTCCACAGCAGGACGAACAGTGAGCGGTTGGTGAGGAAGAACTGGTGGGTGGCGTGGTAGATCTGCTGTCCGCCGAAGTCCCAGGTGCTCAGCTGCATCCGGACGCCGTCGCGGTCGGGATGGTCCAGGGTCAGGTTTCGGATCAGCAAGCCGTGGGTGGACGGCTCGTCCGGATTGTGTGCGTCCTCGGCGAGCGCCTTGACCAGGGAGGTCTTCCCGACGCCGCCCTCGCCGACGACGAGCAGCTTCGACAGCCACTGGGCCGAACTGCCCCGAGCGCGTTCCCGGAGGAAGTCCAAGATCGACTGGGAGCTGCCTGTGGTGATCTCCGGCGGCGGGCTGACCAGCGGATTACCGGCGACCGCCAGGTTATCCAGCCGGGGCATGTCGACCAAGTAGTCGGGCAGGATCTGCAGCCGGTTATCCGCCATCTGAAGGGTGGCCAGCTGATCGAGTTCGCCGAGGCTGCCGGGCAGTGCTTCGATCTTGTTTCCTGTGACGTTCAGAGTCTTGAGCCGGCGCATCTCCCCGATCGTGTCCGGGAGAGTCGTTAGCGTGTTGTCGGCGAGGACGAGGTTAGTGAGGTTGGTTAGGCGTCCGATCTCGGGCGTTAGCTCGCGGAGCCGGTTGTCGGACACCTGGAGCGTCGCGAGGTCGGTAAGGTCCCCGATGCTCGCTGGCAGCTCGGTAAGGCGGTTGCGCTGCAAAGACAAAAGCATAAGGTCCCGCATGCGGCCAACCGTTTGCGGCAAGGATGTTAGTTCGTTGTTTGACAGGTGCAGATGTCTGAGATGACTCAACTGTGTGAAGCTGCCAGGTATTTCCGCGAGATTGTTGTCGTTGAGGCAGAGAAAACGCAGGAATCCGATCTCATCTATGCCTCCGGGAACCTTGGAAAGTTCGCATTCGCTGAGGTCCAATGTTTTCAGTCGTGTCAGTTTGTCGAAATTCAGGGCGATTGAATTAATCTTGTTCTTCGCCGCGGAGAAGTAGGTCAGGTCCGTGAGCTTGGACAGCCATGCCGGCAGCTCGGTCAAATCGATGTTGTCGCACTCGAGGATCGTGAGTCCGGTCAGGTCTTCCAGCCATGCCGGCAGGCAGCCGAGCCGGTTCCCGCTGATTGACAGGTCCGATAGACTCGCGCTCGCGCCCAACTGTGCGGGCAGTTCGGTCAACTCGTTGTTGCGCACCCAGAGATCGGCCAGGCGAGGCAGGTCGGCGATCCAGGGGGGCAGAGCGCTTACCTTGTTGTCATTAAACTGCAGGGTCGTGAGATCCGTGAGTTCGGCAAGCCAGTCCGGCATCTCGGCGATCTGGTTGGAGCTGACATCCAAACTTGTAAGCCGTCGGAGCCGTCGGACCCAGTCGGGTAGCTCAGTGAGCCCGCAGCCTTGCAGGCTCAGGTGAGTCATCCACCTGAGGTCGCCCAGCCAGCCGGGTAGTTCCGACAACTGGTTGCCACCGACGTGCAGCCGGCGAAGCTCGGCACGAGAAGCCATCCAGTCAGGCAGGCTGGAGATCCTATTGTTGTTGAGCCACAGCTCCTCGATGCCGTTGGCGTTCGCGAGTTGGGGAGGTACGGTGGTGAACCGGTTGCTGCTCAGCAGCGCTTCTTGCAAATCGACTAGGTTTCCGATGGACACTGGCAACTCGGAAAGTTCGTTAGAAAATAGATGAAGGGCCTGCAGTCGCCGGAGATCACCCAGCCACTCCGGGATAGTCTTCAGCTGACAGTTGGACAATCCCAGTGAAGTCAGTTCGCCGAGGCCTCGGATACACGCAGGTACTTCATTGAGTGGATTGCCGTCGAGGTCGAGGGTAAGCAGGTCTGGCAGCGTACCCACCCATCGAGGGAGCTCCGTCAGCTCGTTATTGTCGAGGCGCAACCTGGTGAGGTTCGGTAGGCCGGAAAACTCGACGGGAAGCGCACGAATCCGGTTGTTGTCTACCCACAGCTGCTCGATCCCGGTGAGGTTCTCCAGCCACGACGGGAGCTCGGTCAGGTGGCAGTCGCCGATGCCGAGGAAGACCAGCGAGGTCATCTCCCCGAGCCAGTCTGGCAGCTCGTGCAGGAAGTTGCCGCTGACGTGGAGGCTAGTGAGATCCGTCATCTCACGGAGGCCTGCGGGCAGCGCAGCCAGGCGGTTTCCTTGGAGCCAGAGGATTTCTAGCCTGCCGAGTTCGCCTAGCCAGTCTGGTAAGCTTTCCAGCCAGTTTCTATGCAGGTACAGGGCCTCGAGCCTGGTCAGGTTGCGTATCCATTCGGGCACGCTGGTCAGTCCGCAGTTGCCGATATCAAGCGTGGTCAGCGCGGTCATCGCACCGATCCGGTCGGGCAAGGTGGTGATCCGGTTGCCATCGAGACGCAAGGTGGTCAGGTTGGCCGGTAGAATCGGCAGCTCTGTCAGGCGGTTCCCATCGATGTTCAAAGACGTCAGCAGGGTGAAGTCAGCGATCCAGGTCGGCAGTTCCGTGAGATGATTGCCGTCGAGCTCGAGCTCGGTAAGGTCGGACAGACCGGAGATCCACTCCGGTACCTCGGTCAATCGTGAAGTTCCAAGTCCCAGCTCCGTCAACGTTGTGATGGCACCGAGCCATTGAGGCAGCACGTCGAGGCGGTTTTCGTCGATGTACAGCACGGCGAGCTGGAGATCGCCTAGCCACGGCGGAAGGTACGTCAGGCGGTTGCTGTGTAGACGCAGTTCGGTGATTTCGGTGAGATCGGCGAACCAGCCGGGCATTTCTGCCAGCTGGTTGCCGTCGAGGTCGATCCGCTTCAGGTGCCTCAGGCCGGCCACCCAGCGCGGCACGGCGGGAAGCCGGCAGGACCCGATGCCGAGCGCAGTCAGTCCGGACATCGTGCCCAGCCATTCGGGGAGGGCAGCCAGGGGGTTCGCGTCGACGAAAAGCTCGCGAACGTCCAGATCGGCGAGCCACCGCGGCAGGTCGGTCAAGCGGTTCCGGTCGACTTCAAGCGTATGGAGGCGAGTGAGGCCCTTCATCGAGTCAGGTAAGTGACGCAGCCTGTTCCGCTCAAGCTTGAGTTCGGTCAAGGGCAGACTGGCCAGCCAGTCAGGCAGTTCCCGCAGGTAGTTGCCGCCCAGATCGAGCTTGGCGAGGTCGCTCAGGTCCGCTACGCGCGGGGGAATCTCACCGAGGTGGAGGTCGCTCAGGTCGAGAGTGGTCTCACCTCCCGCGAGCGCCCGGTCGATACGTCGATTGGATTCGTCCGCGCCCACGGTCATGACGTCCAGTTAATCACGACTCTCGCTGCTGTATCTAGACAAAACCGCGACACAGTACACTGGAACTGGATACGGGCTCGCTCCCAGCTAGCCCGTATCCAGCTCGCGAGCGCAACGCCGAGCGGCTGGCCCACCTCGACGATATTGAAGCTCACCGCTGATCCCTTAGCGCTTCGCCGCGACCGCGCAGTACCCTACGGTTACCTTTTATCACTTGGGTGGTTTCAGGATGGATCGTGACGCCGAGTATGTCGGCGAAGATACGGGGTTTGAGGTCGGCACGTTTCCAATTGAACAGACTCCGGTCATGCTGAACCCGAGGTTGGCCCTCCTGCCCACAGTTTCCATGACCCTCAGGGGCTTGGCCGCAGGGACCTCAGGGTGTTGCACCAAGTGCGTGCGAACCTCGCGACGATTTCGAGGCGCTCCGAAACGTCGCTAGATAGGTAGGGCGTCGGGTGTCGTGGGACAATCTGATAGATTAATTCGGCGCTGCAATTGAGCAGTGATCATGATACGGGTGGCCGACTACAACGGGCTCCCATGGTGCCGGCAGCGCTCTTAGCTATGTCTGGTTGATTTTGCCTCGACAGAACCCCGAAGTCAGGGCTTGTTCTCGATCGGGCCTTGTCCAGCGCCTCCTGGGTTGGCGGTGCTTCGTCTGTTGAAGACGACGATAAGATGCGGTTCAGGTATTCGGAACAACGGGCGAAACGGCCTGGAGGTGCGGCCAGGTTCGACCGCGAAGAAGGCCCCGGTGCAGTCGGAACGGCTATTGATCATAGCAATGATCAGTCTGCGCGGTCAGAATCCGTCGAACAGGTGGGCCGAGAGGCGTAGGTACTGCCAGCTGGGCAGCTCTCCCGGAAGTCCTGGTGCTTCAGTTACGGCGGACGGCGTCACAGCTGGCTTTTCGGCGGAACGGAGTAGCGATGACCGTCTGGCTCGCAGTCGCTGAAGGTCGGCGGGGTGGGGGCGCGGGTGCAGGCCGGTTCGCGTGCAGTGACGGATTCGAGGCGCCGGCGATTGATGATCAGCTGTTGGTCGGGCGTGTGTCGCGCTGGTACTTGTGGATTGCCTCGAGGACGTCGAGGAAGTCGATCTGGTGTTCTGCTGTCGTGGCGCCGAGGAGTTTGGAGATTTCCCGGGGTCGGACGCTTTCGAGGCCGATCTGGTTCATCAGTTCCCACATCCGGCCGCTGACGCCGGTGAGTTCGCTGGGTGGGATGTCGGTGTCGTCGGAGGCGGGTGCGTCGGCGAAGCGTTCCGCGGGGACGGCTGGGTCGAGAAGCCGGGGGTCGATGCGCCAGAACTCGGCCAGTGCGTTCGCGATCGCCGTGCGGGGTGGCGGGCGCAGGCCCTTCTTGAGCTGTGAGATCGCTGCGCGAGAGAAAGTCGCCTTGCTGTGGTGCTGTACCCACTCGGCGATGAACGCGGCCGAGGCGCTGTGGCGGGTGAGCCCTTCGGTCTGTGTGTCGATCATGGCCGGGTCCACGACGATGTTGCCGTTGACGGTGAAGAAATCGGATTGTTCGTCGAGTAGATAGGTCAGTCGTTCGGGGAAGGTGGGGAGCGCGAGCAGCGTCTCGGTCAGGACCTTCTGGTCGCGGCCGTACCGGAGGGGGATGGGCGTGTCCTGGTCGATCTGAGCAGGTGTCGCCGGTTTCCCTGCCATCGCCGATGCCCCCTTGTGTTGCGCGGTCTGCGTGCTGCCCGGGTCTGGTTGACAAACCCGCTGTGACGTCTACCCTGACGAACAGATGTCAACGTGATGATACAAGTCTGGCATTGACTGCCTTCCCCGGCAACGTCTTGACGCGAATGATCCCTCGGAGAGGGGATCGCGCTCGGGGAGGTGGACGGCGTGAATGATCGCGGCGAGCGGGTCTCCGCTGGTGAACGTGCCGTGCGGATGCCGTTGATGCAGTCGGGCAATCTCGGCATCGTCGTCCCGGTGCTCGCTGCGTCGCCGGGTGCCGGAGCGACGACGGTTGCCGCGGCGCTCGCGGACGCGGCCCAGATCCGCGGCTGCGCGGTGCTGCTGGTCGACACCGCCGACGGCGCCCGCTCTGGTCTGGCCCGGGCTGCCCGGACGGAGGGACCTGCGCGGCCGGGGCCTCGTCCTGGTAGTCGGATGCGCTATTCGTGGCGGGCTCAGGCGTTGCTGGCCCGGGCCGAGACCACGTCGGCGACGTTGAACGCCGCGGATCTCCCGCCGCCGCCGTACTGGTTGCCGCCGGGGCATCGGGTCCGGGCGACTGTCGTGGATCTGGCGTCCGATCCGTGGAGTATCGCCACGAACCCGGCGGCCGGCGCGGGGGCGTGGCTGGCCCCGGTCGGCGGGGGCACACACCCGATTGTGGTCGTTCGCCCGAGCCTGCCGGGTGTGATCCATGCAGAACAGATCCTCGCCCGGCTCGAGTATTGGGGACGCCGGGGGAGCGTCGCCCTGCCGTGTCGGCTCGTCGTTGTCGGGGTCCGGAAGTGGCCGGCTCAGGTCGCGGCCAGTGCCGGGGCGCGGGTGCAGGCGCTGATACCGACCACGGTCTTCCTGCCGCACGACTCCGGACTGGCCGTCGAGGGCGTGACTGCCTCGGTCACTCCGCCAGGCCTGCGTGATCCGCTGAAGGGTCTGCTTGATCAGATTCTGGGACCGTCGCCCGGCGGACCGGTCGAGACCACTGAGACGCGTGATCGATCGCGATGGCGGATCCGGCGAGCCAGGCTCGACGCTGGCGAGCCCACGCCGAGCTGAACGGTTCCACCGACGCCAATCGTAGTCCTTTGTGGACGTAGTGCTTGAAGCCTTCCCCGCTTCGCTGCCTGGCTCGGGCCAGGCGTGGCCAGGGGAGTCGCGATGCTCGCGCACATGCTAGGGGAATGGCTGGCTCAGGCCCCGGCCCCCGTGATTCCGGATGTGCCGCCTTCGGCGCCGCCGGGAGCCGATCGGATTCTCGGACTGGTCGGGAACGCGAAGTGGGGCGCCGGTATCGCGTTGATCATCGGGTTTTTCATCGGGTTGATCGTGTGGGCCGGCGGGCGGTGGGTTGATCACCACCGGGCCGGGAAGGTCGGCCTGGTCATGATGCTGTGCTCCATCGGCGGTGCCCTGCTCTACGGGCTGGGGTGGACCATCATCAACGGCTTCGCGGCGGCCCCGCAGTGACGGCCGCGCCAGACCGCCGCGCCCGCCGCGCCCGGGCCCGGCTGTCCACGGCCGCACTGGTGCTGCTCGGTGTGGCCGGTCTCGTCGCCGCCGTGATCGTCGGGCACTACCGCACGACGCCGCCAACGACGCCCTCCGTGCCGGACCCGGCTCCGGCGCCCCAGGCGAGCGGGGATGCCGCGGCAGAGCGCGCGCTGGCGACCCGGCTGATGCTGTGGCTGCCGGCCGAGGCGGCTCAGCCGCATGACTTGACCACCCGCGAGGCAGGGCCGGCGATCACCGTCCCCGCACCGTCCACACAGGCCGGACAGTGGATACCGACGGCGTTTCCTCAAAGCCCTGAGGGTGCGCTCGCGCAACTCGCCGCGCTCGACCAGACCGGTGTCGCGGGCGGTGATCCGGACACCTACGGCCGCGCCTACGCCGATCTCGCGCTGCCGGGTGCCCCGGACGTTGCAGGTTCCGGGCTGTACACGGTGCTGTCCCGCTTCCGGCGGGCGACCGGGGTCGCCGCCGGCGAGGCCACCGCGGGGCTGTCGGTGCGCTACGAGGTCACGCACGGACTGGTCAAGGGCACGACGGACGACGGCGGCTTCGCGGTGGTGTGCGTGCTGGGGCAGCTCTCGACCGACGTCCATGGCTACGGCACGACGCTGGGGATCGGCGACTGCCAAGCCATGCGGTGGACCGCCGGGGGCTGGCGGATCAGCGACGGACCCCGCGCGGCGTACGCCTCCTCGGCGTGGCCGGGAACCACGGAGGCGGTCAGCGCCGGCTACCGCGCCCTTTCCGGGAGTCCTCGGTGAACCCGCTCGATTGGCTGAAGCTGCTCGGCCAGCTCGGCGACAGCGCGGGTGAGGCTGCCAAACAGGGGCTGACGGTGGCGACGCAGAGCGTCTTCGACTCCATCATGCTCGGCATCTGGACCGGCGCCTTGTTCGTGCTGCGCAACGTGCTGGAGTTCATCGACTGGATGTCGGTGTTCACGGTGTCGACGACGGACGGCCCGGTCTCGGTGCTGTGGCCGTTGATGGTGTGGATCAGCGGCGCACTGGCGATGGGGCTGTTCTTCTGGCAGCTGATCGTCACGGTCCTGCGTGGTGGGCGTGGTTTCGTCCGGCTGATTTCCGGTCCGATCCAGTACGGCGTGGCGCTGTCGGTGACGGTCGGGATCGTCGCGGCCTTCCTGGCCGCCGCGGACGGGGTGACGACCGCGGTCCTACAATACGGGCTGCACTCGGACAAATTCGCCGACGCTCTGCACGGACTGAATTTCCCCGACGGCGTCTCGGACACGATCAAAGCGATCGTGCTCGGGCTGTTCGGTATCACCGGTGCGTTCCCGGCCGCGTTCGGTCTCGGGTTCGAGATGGTGCTGCGGCAGGCGTCCATCTACGTCGTGGTCGCCACGGTGCCGCTGCTGGCGGCTGGGCTGCTCGCCGGTGCGACCGCGGGCTGGTTCTGGAAGGGCAGCCGGATCATCCTGGCGCTGGTTTTCACCAAACCCGGGATCGCGCTGGTGATCGTCATCGGCGTCGCGGTCGAAGGCGGCGCCCAGGGCTTCTTCGGGCTGCTTTCGGGCGTCATGATCCTGCTGATCTCGCTGTGGACGCCGTTTGTGCTGTTCAAGCTGTTCGCGTTCGTCGATCCCCGCACGGAGGCCGGTGGCGCGCTGCGCGACTCGCTGGCCGATGTGGGCGCCCACGGTTACGGCTCGGACAGCGTTCCGGGCGAAGTCGGGGGAAACGCGCTGGACAGCGTCAAGGACCGCATCAAGAAGAAGCTCACGGGTGGCGGTGAGGACGGAGACGACGACGCCGGTGCCAACGACGATCAGGAGCAGGCCAACCTCGATCGGTTCAGCGACGACGCCCCCGATGACGACACCGACATCCCCGACGACTTCGGCGAGCCGGAGCCCGCGGCGCCAGAGCCCGATGACGCGCCAGGGCAGGACCCCGCAGCCGAGGACCCCGCCGGGCCCGCGGCCGGTGAAGACCCACCCGACGACACGCCGCCGCTACCCGAACCCCCCGACGACGACACCCGGCCACCGTCCGCGGATCCCGGGCCCGGCCCAGGCAGCCCGCCCGGACCCGAGGGTGACGACGACTCGGGCCCGGCCGTGGAGACGGCGGTGGTCCCGTGAGTACCGGTCCCCGCGTGTATACCGGCCTCGCGCGCCGTGAGCACGCCGGCTGGCTGCTGGGTGTGCAGCCCGGGCAGGCTGCCGCCTGCGTCCTGCTCGCGCTGCCGGTCGTCGCCATCCTCTCCGCCGGCGACTTCACCGGCGCTCTCGCGGCCGCGGCCGGGTGCGGACCCGCTATCGCACTGGTCGTCGTGCCCGTACGCGGGCGTCCCGCGGCCCGCTGGCTGGCGCACCTGCTGCTGTTCCAGGTCGGGATCGCGCTGGGCTGGTCCCGCTGGCAGTCAAAGGCCTCCGCAGGCCACGCCGTCGACCCGGCACAGCCGGACCTGCCCGGCACCCTGACACGGCTGCGGTTCCCCGAAGGACCACCGATGCGCGACCTCGGCCGGATCTGCCTGATCCACGACACCGCCGAGGGCCGCTGGGGAGCCACCGCGAAACTCGTGCACTCCGGGGTCGGGATGCTGTCGGAGGCCCAATGCCAGCAGCTGGCGAACCGGTTGGGGAACCTGCTCGCGACGCTGGCACACAGTGAGGTCATCGACCGCATGTCGCTGGTGGTCCGCACGGTCCCGGACACCGGCGTCGAGTACGCCGCCTGGTGCGCGTCCCATGAAGCCCCGGACGTACCCGCGGCTGTCCGCCGCGCGGCCCGGGAACTGGACCGCACCGTCGGGGCGGTATCGGTGCGGCACGAAGTATTCGTCACCTTCACCGGTCCCGAGGACGCCCTGCGCCGCCCGGCCGCGGCAGCCGGCGGCGGCGTCGACGGACGGGCCGTGGTGCTGTACCGCGTCCTGGACGGGCTCGAGGACAAACTCCGTGCACTGGGCGCGCAGCGCATCACGTGGCTCTCCGGTGGCGGCCTGGCCGAAGCGATCCGGACCGGGTTCAACCCGGCGACCGCTGCCAGCCTCGCGGCCCGGCGCGCCGGTGTTCCGTGGGCTGCGGCCGGTCCGGGCCGGGCGCCGTCACCGACCGCGCGGGTGTACCAGCACGACGGGTTCGCCACCGTGTCCTACGCGGTCCTGATGCCCGAGGCCGGAACCCTGTTCGGCTCGCTCGGTGGACTGCTCGCCGTACGCACCGCCGGCGAACGACGATCCCTGGCGATCCACTACGAAACCCTGTCACCGCGCCGTGCCCGACGTGTTGTACGCGCAGGCCGTTTCCGCGTCGGAGTCGTGCGGGATGTCAAACGCTCCAAGGGATTCAATGGCACCGCCGCGGACACCCGTTCTGCCTCCGGCGCCCGCGCGCAGGAAAACGCGGTCGCCGCCGGGCACGGCCTGGTGCGGTTCGCCGTCGCTGCGGCGGTGTCGGTGCCGGCGGAGTGGGCGGTCGAGGACCACGCGGCGCGGATGGAGAACGACATCGCCGGACGGTTCCAGCTGCTGCGCATGGACCTGGCCCAGGACTCCGGGTTCGTGACCGCCGTGCTGCCGGTCGGGATCGGCCTGCCGAAACTGCGCGGAGCCGGACTGTGAGCCCCCGACCTCACGAGCGCGACGCCGCGGAACTGCTGCGTACCTTCGGCGCCACACCACGTCTCGACGCCCCGGCCACGGACCTCGTGCCGCGACGGCGAGAGCGGATCAACCGTCCGGTCGCTCCTCCCCGCGGGCGCGCCAGGCCCGGGCAGGGCTGGTCTCCGGTGCGGGCGCCCCTGGCGGTCTACCAGGCCAGCACCCACGAGATCGGCGGTCTGTTCCCGCTGCTGACCGCCAGCCCGCTCCCGGCCGCCGGCGCCCGGATGGGCTACGACGTCAGCTCTGGTGGCGCGTTCTACTGCCACCCGGTCGAATGGGTCCTGGGTGGCGGCTACGCGACCAACCCCAACATCGTCCTCTTTGGAGAGCCCGGCCGCGGAAAGTCCTCGACTGTCGTCGCGTTCCTGTTTCGCATGCTGAGGTTCGGCGTTCGCACCTTGATCAGCGGCGATGTGAAAGGCGAATACACCCCGGTCGTCCGGCAGCTCGGCGTGACACCGATCATGCTCGGCGCCGGCTTCAGCGCCCGTATCAATGCCCTCGACCTCGGTCCCCTGACCGCGCACTGGAACTCCTGGGCTGCTGCCCGGCAGCGCGCGGAACTCGACGGTGTTCTCGGCCGGTGGGGACAACTGCTCGCCGCGCTGGCCGAGTCCCAGGGCTACGCCCCGACCGTTACCGACGAAGCTGCTATCGCCGCGGTCCTGCACCGCCTGGTCGGAGCCACCGACGGCGCGAGCCGGCTGCGGCCGATCACCATCCCCGACGTGCATCGTGGGCTTGCCGACCCGGACGAGCAGCTGTGGCGAGGCCTGCGTTACGCCGACCGTCGCCAGTTCCTTGACCAGCTGCGCGCGATCACCGACGCGCTCGCCAACCTGATCTCGGGACCGTTGGCCGGACTCTTCGACGCCGCGACCAACGTCGCCCTCGACTGGAACGCCCCCGTGCAGAGCATGGATCTGTCTCGGTTGCGGTCCCGCGGTGACACCGCCGTCGCCGTCGCCCTCACGTGCCTGGGCGCATGGTCGTCACTGGCTACGGATCTGCGCAGTGACGGGCAGATTCGTATCGTCGTCCGCGACGAAGTGTGGCGCCAGCTGCGCCTCGGAACCCGCGCGGTCGCCACCATCGACGCCGAGCTCCGCCTCTCCCGGCTGGAGCAAACCATCCAAATCCTGGTCCTGCACAAGCTTTCCGACCTCCTGTCGGTCGGCGCCACCGGTTCCCAGGCCGTCGCGATCGCCAAGGACCTCATCGCCCTCTGCTCGACTCGCGTCCTGTTCGGACAGTCGACCCGGGTCGCCGACGAACTTGCCGCCGCCCTCGCCCTGACCGTGCCGGAGCAGCAGCGCCTCGCCGGATCGGTCAACGAACGCCGCGGACGTGCGCTCTGGAAAACCGAGAACCATCCAGCCCACGTCGTTCAAACCGTGCTGTCCAGCTTCGAAAAACGGCTCTTCGACACCAACGCACAACTCCGCCCGAGGAATGTTACTGGAACACGTGAGGGACGTCATGGCTAGCAGCCGTATCCGCTTGCAACCGCTGTCCACCTTCTGGCACCTCGAACAGGAGGTGTATGTCGGCTGGGACGAGCCGTTGCAAACCTACTTCGCCCAGGTTTTCAACGGAACGGACGAACACGGGGAGGACCGCCTGACTGTCGACGTCGGCAATGCGATCGGCGAAGTCACCAACCCCGGAGGAGTCATCGCCGCAGTTCGGCCGTACGCCCAGATTCCGGACGAACTTGGCGAATTGCTCAACGTCAGCCGCGTCTCGACGACGCAGACCTACACGGACTTGCGGCCAGATGCCCGAATATATCAACGTGAACGCTCTCTCGAGTCTGAGCTGAACCGGTTGTACGGACCTGAAGGCAGGGGCGCCGGACTCACCCACGCCGCCGACCAGACACAGGAAAACGCCGAATTGTTAGGCAACGATGTGGACACTACGGCGGACGAAACGTGGTTCGAAGACCCGCCCGCTGACGACCAGGTTTTCCACTCAGGACTCGGGACCTAGCGGTACGGCGGGAATCCGCCGACCGATGCGAGGGAGATTAGCGATGGACTACTACGAGGAAGAACAGTCGATTCGACAAGAGGCAGCAGATGAGCGCGGAGGCGAGGTGCGAAGAGAACTCGAGGACCGCGAACGCGAGCAGCGCATCGAGGAAGAACAGCGAGCCGAAGACGATCGTCTAGCCGAGGCCGAGGATCACGGCCAGATCCTCGGGTACTGACAATGCCGACCCGAACACGACGGCGCGCGGGATGAACCCGCCGTGCGGAAAGCTCCCGTTCGCCACCAACGCCCAACTCCGGCGTCCACCGGCGGCCCGGCACACCCGCGACGGAGAGGACCACAGCCATGGCTGACAGCCGGTTCCGCCTGCAACCCCACAACTCGACCATGTTCCCCGCCCGCGAGATCTACGTCGGCTGGGACAACGTCCTGCACACCTACTACGCCCACGTCATCGACGGAAACGACGACGACGGTGAAGAACGTCGAACTGTTGACCTCGGCGGCGACATCGCCGAGATCACCCAACCCAGCTCCGTCATCGGCGCTGTTCGGCCTTATGCCGAGATTCCCGACGATCTGGGCGAGCTGCTGACCATCAGCCGTGTCGCGAACACCGCTATGGGCACCGATTTGCGCACCGAGACCCAGATGGACGAAGGTCGGCGGCGCACTGAGCAGACCCGGGGAGCTCTCTACACCCCCTTCGGATTCATCACGACCCTGACCCAGGACGACGTCGACCCCGTCCTCGCCGAGTACGGCTGGACCGCCAGCCACGTCCACATAGCAGAGCGGGGCCACATCGAGACGTACCGCCGCGCCGATCAGGAACTCGTCCTGCCCTGGGGCTCGCCCGGCGAGCCCTACCCCGAACATCTGCTGAGCCCGATCCGCATCGACGGCCGCCCCCACAGCGTGAGCTCCCAGCTCGATCTTGACAGGGCCCTGACCGAGAGCGGCCCGGATTCGCACGGCCTGACTTCCGATCGTGACGAACGCATCGAGGGCCTGGACGACGAGCTTTCCTCCGATCACGAAGAAACGCTGACAGCTGGCCAAGGAGCCGGCAATGAGTCGGACAGCTGGTGGACCGAGGACCCGCCCGCCGACGAGAACGGGATCCACTTAGGACTGGGGACCTGAACCGTGTCCCGCCCCAGCACCAACCTGGTCGCCATCGCCGCGGCCGCCGTCGCCTTGGTAGGCCCGCCGGCGGGCGTGCTCGGCGCGGCGGCCGTCGCCGCATCGCAAGCCACCACCGGGACGCTGCTGCTCGGCTGCTCCGACGGCGGCCCCGGCGGCGGCACCCAGCAGATCGACCGGAGCGTGCTGGACGCGGACGCGATGGACATCGCCCGCACCATCGTCGACGTGGTCCGCCAACGGGTCCTGCCGCGGCGGGCCGCGGTCCTGGCCGTCGCGACCGGGCTGGTCGAGTCCGGGCTGCGCAACCTCGACTACGGCGACCGGGACTCCCTCGGCGTATTCCAGCAACGCCCGTCCCAGGGCTGGGGGACCCGCGCGCAGATCCTCGACCCGGTCCACGCTACGAACAGCTTCCTCGACCACCTCATCGTGATCCCCGGCTGGGCCACGATGCGACCCGGTGCCGCCGAACAAGCCGTGCAGCGCAGCGGCTTTCCCGAACGCTACGCACCTCGCGAACAACAAGCCGCCGACATCGTCACGAAGTTCTGGACCGGTCCCGACAACCCGACGCCGCCACCGGCAGGTGGTACCGAGCCGGTCGCGGCGACCCCGAGCTGCCCGGACCACGGCGCCTCCGACCTCCCCCTGCCGCCCGGCGGGTTCGACCCGCACCAGCTCCCGCCCGGGTTCACGCTCCCGGCGGACCCGCGCCAGGCCACCGCAGTGTCGTTCGCGTTGGCGCAGCTGGGAAAGCCCTACGTGTGGGGCGGGAAAGGCCCGCACTCCTATGACTGCTCCGGGCTGATGCTCGCCGCCTGGGCGGCGGCGGGCGTCGCCATTCCCGCCGGCACCGTGAGCCAGATCCACGCCGGGCACGCCGTCCCCGACGTTGCGCACGCCCAGCCGGGAGATCTGTTATTCACCGCCGGAGCGCTCGGCACCGCGGCCGTTCCGCGGCACGTCGGCATGTACGCCGGCCACGATGTGATCGTCGACGCCTACGACGAGAAGCACGGGATCATCCTCGAGCCCTTAGCCGGCTGGAGCGGCCACATCGTGGCGATCCGGCGGATCGCCGACCCCAGCACGCCCTCCCCGTCACCTGGAGGGAGCCCGCCATGACGATCACCATTCGGTGGCTGGCGCCGTTTCCTCCTCGTCCGGGAGGGAGCGGACCACCGTGTCCCGCACTCGCACCGACGCCGCGGGCACGGACCGCGACGTCGTCCTCATGGCCCTTGCCGTCGGCGCGGTCGCCATCCTCGTCGGCCTCGCCGCCGCGCTCGTCGCCGCGACGGCCCTCACCACCGGCCTGACCACCGGCACCTGGGCATGGCCACCCACGCACGGCTGGCTACCCGTGGCCGGCCACATCGTCCTCGACCCCGCACGGCCAGCCCATGCACTTCCGCAGCCCTGGGCCGACGGGGTGTCCGGACACGAACTTGCCTTCTACGTCAACTTCTCCGCCATCGTCCTGGTCGCCGCCGGTCTCACCAGCGGCGTCTCGATCCCCGCGTGGCGGCGCCTCGGCCCCACCGAACCCGGCCACGCCACCCACCGCCAGATCCGCACCAACCTGTCCACCGCCGCCGCGCGGAAGTCCGCCGCCTGGACCCGGCCCGACCTCACCAAAGCCGAGCGAAGGCGTGCCCCGATCGAAGAGATCGCGGTCCCGCTGCACCTCGGCCCACATCGGGAACGCCTCGTCACCTCGCTGGAAACACCGACCGGGACGATCGCCCCGACCCGCTCGGGTAAGTCCCGCACCGACCTGGCGCACAAGATGCTCGCCGCGCCGGCCGCGCTCTTCGCCTCCACCACGAAGGACGACCTCGCCGAATGGGGCCTGCTCGCCCGCTCCCGCCGCCCCCACGGCGGCCCGGCATGGCTGCTCGATATGACCGGCAGCGTCGACTGGCCGCGCCGTGTGCGCTGGAGCCCGATCACCGGGTGCGAGTCACCTGCCGTCGCGTTGCGCCGCGGCGAAACCCTGATCGAGACCTCGTCGATGGGATTGGAAGGAGTGGGCGGCAACGACAAGGTATTCCGCGGCCGCGCCACCATCGTGCTGCAGGCTTACCTGCTCGCCGCCGCGCGACACCACCGCAGTGTCGACGACCTCGTCAACTGGTCGATCACGAAGCCTGCCGACTTGGAACCCGTCCAGCTGCTGCAGCGGGAGTTCCCGCAGCTGGCGTTCAATCTCCGCTCGGAGATCGGCATGGTCGCCGAGACCTCCGACGCCGTCTGGATGAGCGTCCGCCGCGCCATCGAACCGTTCATGAACCCCGACATCCGCGACCTGTGCACGCCCAGCGCGGACGAGGCGTTCGACATCGACGCGTTCCTCGAGGACGGCAGCAGTGTGTTCGTCATCGCCGGCCAGCACCAGGCACCCCAGGCGAGGCCCGTCCTGACCGCGTTCGCCGAGCAGATCCTGACCACCGCCCAGGATCGTGCCCTGCACAGCGAGCACCGGCGCCTCGTGCCGCCGATGACCGCGATCCTCGACGAGCTCTACGAGGGCACGCCGATTCCGCGGCTTCCAGGGTTGATCTCCGACTCCGCCGGCCGCGGAGCCGTGATCCACTGGTCCGCTCAATCCCGGGCCCAGCTTGACGACCTCTATGGCGAGCACGGTCGCCAAACGCTGATCGACAATACCCTTGCGCTGTCTGTCTTTCCCGGTCTGAAGGACGACAAGACGCTGGAATGGCTGTCCACCATTTCCGCCCAGCATCGTCGCCGCACCTACCAGCACCAGAGCGACGGGCTCCTCGCCGCCGGCCGGGGATCGGTCGGCACCGAATCCGTCCCCACCTACCGGCCCGGGGACATCCGTACTCTCGACCGCGGCCGCGTCCTCATCCTGCACGGGAACCTCAAGCCCATCCTCGGCCGCACTCGCGACATCTCGAAACGCCGCGACTGGCCCCAGCTGGAAGCCGACGTCGCCGCCATCCGCGCCGGCACAGCCCACCAGCAACTCGCCGCCGTCAGCTCTGGTCGGGCCGCGGCATGACCGACGACCAGCATGACGTTCCGGTGCCCGACGAATCCGGCGCCGACGATCTCGACGACGACGCGGGAATTCGGCGTTCCCGCGCGGAGATCGACGCGATGGTTGAGCGCCTGTGGTCTGCCGCTCAAGCGCACCAAGGACGGCTCGAGGCGATGCATGAACGCGTCAGCCGGCTCGAAGCCCGCGAAGACGGCGACACCGAGCGTCTGGCCCGTTGGCTCGCCTTCCCACCACCTCCGGCAGCGGAAGATCCCGAGCACGAGGGCGAAACGCCCCTGTTCACGATCGCGCACTTCGTCCACTACTACAACGAGGTCTACACCGGACGCCCCGGAAGCCGCGCCCACGCCATCCCCGACTGCTGGCTCGACCACCCCGGCCTGCTCGCCGAGATCGCCACCCTCACCTACACCTGGCGCGCAGCACACCTCGGCAAACACGCCAACCCCCGCGACGCCCAGCATTGGCACGACCGCTGGCGGCCCGCCTTCGCCGACCGTCTCGCAACCGAATGGACACACCCCCACTGCCTCACCGACATTCACAAACCAGTTGGCACCAGCGGTCTGAAGGACCGCTACACCATCGAACAGTGAGGGCCCAGGCGCGCAGCGACCGTCCTGGAATCTTGCGGCATCCGCAGATGCGTAACGGGGCAACGCCAAGGTGTCCGGGCTACAGGGGGAAGCTCAGCAGGCACCTCTAACGTCCGGCTCAGATCCCTTGTGCGACGAACGGGGCAGGAACGGCTGGCGCGATCGAAGGACGTTGGAGCCTGTCAGCGGTCGAGGTTGCTGAGGATGTTGCTCAGTCTTCGTTCACCAACATCCACGCGTCCAGGCGGAAAGGACGCCGATGCGGGCATCGGGGCGCTTGGCCGGGCGACTCGTCGTCGCACTGTGTGGGCGGCGCAGCGTGGCGCGGGACGGTTGAGCTGGACCATGCTGCGAGGCGTTGCGCTTCGTCCACGGGTGGCCTGGCGTTGTGTACGCCGGAGAAGCTTTTGCCGCACGGTGTAGTGGGCTTCGATCGCGTGTGGCCAGGCACCAACTCCGGCGAGTACGGCAATGGTCAGGCTCAAGGCGTTGGACGACAGGATGTTCGCAGCGCCAGTGACGACTTGCAGCACCGCGAGAACGAAACCGATGGCGCAGGTCACAGCGACTTTTCGGACAAGAAGTCCGATGTGGGTGTTCACCTGGGCTGGCAGGCTGAACAAGTCGGCGAGTAGCCTGGCGTTCAATGTGATGGCAAGAGGGAACGTGACAATTGCCAAGCAGATGGCGAAGATCGGATCGTGCTCGGCGACGGCGGCGAGTGTGGATACCGTTGGCACGATGCCTGCCATTAAAACAGTGACGCCGGTGTGGTGTCGCCGGAGAAACTGGAGGTTTCGTGAGCCCCAGCCGGGCCGCCGTAACCCGAGGTGCGGGTAGTGGACAGTAGTTCTGCCTCGTCGGTAAGAAGTCGACACCTGCCCCAGTATTGTGAAACCAGAGGCACTAGCGCAACGGGTGTGACACTCGGATTCCGAACAACGTCGGGCCGCTCGGGCGAGTTTGATCTTGCCTATGCTAACGGACCTCGGTGGGTGCCGTAGCAGCGAAGTCCATGAAATACCCGTCGACGTTCTCAGCTCAGAGTTGACAGACTGACCGGAACGGCCGAAATCACTCGTCAACGCTCTCGCCCGCCGTGGGGTATTCGGGCGTTGTCCGTAGCTCCTGCCGTCATTCCGTTGTTCCTACCCCAACGTGATCCGGTATCGTGTAGCCAGCTGGACTAGAGCGTGTCTGCTAATTGCGGACGCGGTGGTGGATGAGCGTGCATGCGAGCAGGACGCCGCCGAGGTAGGTGGTGGCGTACTTGTCGTAGCGGGTAGCGATAGCGCGCCACTGTTTGAGTCGGCCGAAGCCGCGTTCGACGGTGTTGCGGTCCTTGTAGGTCTCGGCGTCGAACGCGGGTGGTCGTCCACCGGCTGATCCCTTTGCCTTGCGGCGTTTCTCCTGGTCGGTTCGCTCCGGGATCGTGTGGGCGATCTTCTTTGCCCGCAAGTAAGCGCGGGTGCTGGGATGGGAGTACGCCTTGTCCGCCAGCAACCGGAACGCCTCGGTGTCACCTCGCCGATGCGCCGCCAGCAGCGGCTTGAGATACGGGTTGTCACCGGCCTGGCCGGGCGAGAGCAATACCGTCAACGGACAGCAGAACCGGTCGGTCAGTGCGTGAATCTTGGTGCTCATCCCACCGCGGGAACGGCCCAGCGCGTGGTCGGCTGGTTCGCGGGCCAGATTCGTGTCATTCGATCGAGCCCCCTGCGTGGGCATCGTGCAGCGCGCCAGCCGAATGCTGATGCGCACGGGCGATGGTGGAATCGATCGACAGCAGATTGCGTAACTGTTCATCACGCTCGGGAGCAGCCGCCCGCACCGCGGCGAACATCCGCACATACGTTCCATCGTCAGACCAGCGGCGATGCCGCTCCCAGACCGACTGCCACGCCCCGAAATGATCGGGGACGTCCCGCCACGGAGATCCCGTGCGATAGCGCCAGACGATCCCTTCCAGCGTCAACCGATGGTCATTCCACGGGCGTCCCTGATGCCCGCCCGCCGGCAACACCGGCGCGATCAACGCCCACAACCCGTCAGAAATCTCGTCCGCGCGCAACACCTACAGAGCATCCCGCACCAACCTACCGATCTTTAGCAGACACGCTCTAGTCGTCTGGCTTCTGACTTCCGGAGGTCATTGCACATGGCGCAAAAAGTACTGGTCGAGATGGTCGACGACCTCGATGGTGGAGACGCTACTCAGACTGTCCCGTTCGGACTGGACGGTGTGGAGTACGAGATTGACCTGTCGGACGAGAACGCGGCCGAACTCCGGGACGCGTTGGCGCGGTTTGTCTCGTACGCACGCCGGGTAGGGGGCCGCAGGGTGAGGCTCGCGGTGGGCGAGTCGGCCGCAGAGCGCAAGGCTCCGACGGCGGCTGAGAGGGAGAAGAACAGGGAGATCCGCCGGTGGGCGCAGGAGAACGGGTTCGCCGTCGCCGACCGTGGCAGGCTGCCGGCTGAGGTGGAAAAGGCCTACGACGAGGCTCAGCGCGAGCCCGTGGTCGCGGTGAAGACGACTGCCGCAGCCCGCAAGCGCGCTCCCCGAAGGAAGGCCGTGGCCAAGGCCTGACTCCCACCGAGGTACCGCTGCCTGCGGAGCTCTGCCACTTCGGCGGAGCTCCGCGGCCTTCTTTCGACTGAGCTGCGCGCGGTGCGGCGATTGGGCGCAGAGCGGAGCGTGCTCGCGCGACGTATCTCGGCGGAGTACTTCTGGTCTGTGTCGGCGGCGGCAACCCATTGACGATCGCCTTGATGGGGTCAGTATCCGTGCCCGGAGTGCAGATGCTCGTCGTCGTCCGGTCGCTCGGTGCTGTACTCGGCATCGAGCGGCTGGGCCTCGCGGAGGGTTCTTGTCTCGTCGGTGCGAGTTCGCTCCTGACGACCATCGAGCCGGACAGCCTTCGCCCCGTTGGCCATCTCCGCGTCCAGCCGACGATTCAGATCAGGTTGGTCCGTGGGCGAGACTGGCGGCGCAGCCGGGCCTGCGACGTGCGTTGTCCATCGGTCGGTGATCTGGTGCCATGCCGAGGCTTTGGCTCCGTTTCCTGGGGGCCGGTCGCCGAGTGGGGCTGCGGGGTCGTTGGTGTGGATCCGATAGGTCTCACGGTATGCCGCCGCGTCGCCGATCAAGTCGGTCCAGCGGGCGGCGAGGACCGGGTCGTCGGGGGCTGGGCCTGCGGCCGCCGCCCAAGACGGCAGGGTGGCGATGGTGCTTTCGCGGAGATCGGCCAACCGGCTGTGGATCTTGTCGTTGATGCTGGTGAGCTTGTCCATGCGTTGTTGGTGATCACCAGGGGCGCCGATGTCAGCAGCCGCGAGCCAGGGAAGTGCCCGGTGGTGGCCTTCACCGGTCCGATGCCGGCGTGTTAGCTCAGCTACCAAAAGGTGCGCGGCCCGCACGGCGACATCCGTGCCGGGATCGCGCGATTGGGCGAGAGCGCTTGCAGCGTGGTCGAGCGCAGGGTCGACGTCGATGCGCAGGGCTGCTGCGGCCGCGGCGTGCCGCCAAACCACGTTCCATGCGTCGGTGTCGATCGGAGCGTCGGGGAGATGATGGCCCACGATGACCCGCCACGAAGCGACGTCTGCGGTGGCCGGGGTGGCAGTCCGCGCGGGCGGCCGACGGTCCGCACGGTAGTTCCGCAATGCGCTGATCAGTGCGACGTCGGGGTCGTGGGCCCAGGTGAAGGTGTTCCCGCGGGTGACCGCTCGGAGGAGGCGATCGGCCTGCCAGCCCTGGTCTTGAGCGTCAGCGAGTGCGAACAGCAAGGACTGTTCGGCGCCGCGGTTTACGGCTGCGGGAACGTATCGGGCAATCAGGTCGAGGAACCGCTCGGTGTCGCCGGCTCGGGCGATCGCGTTGTACTGGGCGACAAGGGTGCGCAGCGGGTCGACCCCGGCGTGGTCGGTCGTGTCGAGGTAGTCCAAGACCTGGTCGCGTTTGCTGGTGCTCGTGCGGGACTGGGTTCCGCTCCTGGAGCTCGAGTATGGCTTGCCGTCTGGTGGTTTCCGTCCCGAAACGAGCGCGTTCCAGCGGCAGGAGATGTCGCCCCAGGCATGCGCGCGGGCGCCGTGGCTTTCCGGGTCGGGGCCGATCGGGAGACCCGGATCCGAGCCTCGGACGCGGAAGGTTTCGCGGTAGGCGGCGGCGAGCCCGACAAGCTCGTCCCATTCCTGTGCGGCAATGGGATTGTCGGGGCGCGGGCCGAGGCTACTTGCCCACTCGGGTGGGGTGCGGATGGCGTCGGCTCGGAGGTTCTCGATCCGGTCACGGATGGCCTCGTTCATGTGGTGGAGGTAGGGCACGGCGCCGTCGTGCTCGCGGGCGGTGCGGAAGTTCGGACGGGCCTGCCAGGGCAGGGCACGAGTGTGAGCTTCACCGCGGTCGGCGCGTAGCCCGATTTCATGGACGAGGGCGGCTTCGGTCCAGCGGTGGTCGGGCATCGGGTCTGGTGGTCGTTCCTTGTGGCGGGCCGCGAGCTGGTGGGCGACACGGGTGATGATCAAGTCGGCGTCGAATCCGAGGGCCATGGCGCCACTGGCTCGCGTCCACACGCGGTTCCAACGGCGGTCTTCGACAGCCGCGTCGGGGGCGATCGCGTCGAAGATCCCGCGCCACCGGGTGACGTCGGACGCTGCCGGGTCGCCGGCGACGAGGGGCAGGTCGTGCTGCTTGATGTGGTCGGTGATGCGCTGGTGCAGGACGGCGCCGGGGTCTTTGGCCTTGATGATGGGGTTCTTCCCGCGGGCGGCGGGGATGAGGGTGTCGGCCTGCCAGCCCAGGTCGTTGGCGTTGCGCAGGGTTTGGATGAGGGCGGCTTCGCTGTCGTGGTCGAGGGTTTCGGGTGCGTGGCGCTGGAGCGCGGCACGGTAGGTGTCGTCGTCACGATAGGTCGCGGTGTAGTTGTAGCGCAGAACCAGTGTGCCGAGGTTCTCCTCCTTGCTCAGGTTGTCGCGCAGCGTCTCGGTGGCGGAGACTTCGGCTTCGGAGTGCTGGAGAACTCCGGTCAGAACGTCCTTCGGCTTCGCTGGTTCGGGTGTTTCCTGATGCAGGTCGATGACGTGGTGGTGGGTGACGACGTAGATGAAGTTCCGCCACATCGCGCGGGTGACGCCCGGGTAGAACTGCTCCCGCGTCATGGTCGGGGGCACGAGGAGGTGCGCGTTTCCCTTGCTGGTCATGCCCTGGACCCTGTTGATGGTCGTGGCGTAGGCGAGCTCGACGTAGGTACGGGCGTAGCGCGGCGGCAGTGTGATCCGGCCGCCGTGGTTCTCATGGTGCACGGTCAGTTGGCCGGCAGGGCTGACCTTGACCACCCGCCAGGTGTCGCCGTTCTTGACGAAGTCTTTTCCCCCGAACAGGGTGAGCCGACGGCGGTTATGCCGGGTCACCACGAGATCTCCGATGCTCGCGGCCGTACCGTCGTGCAGCTCGGCCTCGTGGCCACGAGGCGTGCTACGGCGGCGAAGGCGTAACTCCCGGGCTTCGAGGTTGAGCGCCACGGTGTCGACGTTGGTGGGCACGATCAGCAGTGACTCCGTGCCCTCGCGCAGGTCGGCCCGCCACGCGTGCAAGGCGGCGTCGCGCATAGTGTCGATCGACCCGCCGCGGACCAAGCCGTTCTCGAGGTAGTAGGTGAGGCCGCGGGGGTCGCCCTCACGGATCTTCAGCGAGGCGTTGGCCTGTTTGTAGCGGTCGGGGCCCTTGAAACGGACGACTTGGTGGAACCGGATGGCGCCGACGTCGTGGGCGATGAGCCGGATCGCGCCGCCCGCCTCGACGGCGGCGAGTTGCCGGTCATCGCCGATCAGGCGGACGTCGGCACCGTGGTCGAGCGCGTACTTGACGGCGGCGTGGAGGGTGTGGGTGCCGGCCATCGCGGCTTCGTCAACAATGAGGAGATCGCCTTGCTGCATCGGGAACATGCGCTCGGCGAACCCGAGCTGGATCGCGGTGGGCAACTGGTGCAGGGTGTGTGGTCGCGCGTCGATTGAGGCGCCGAGTTCCTGCGCGGCGCGCGCGGACGGCCCGAACGCGTACACCCGGCCCCCGGAGGAGCGCCAGGCCGTGGCGAACACGGCCATCGCCGCGGTCTTTCCCGTCCCCGCCGGGGCCAGGGCCAGTTGCAGCCGACGCCCGGAGCGGGCGAACTGGGTGACCATCCGCTGCTGGCCGGTATTGAGTTTCGCGCCGCGCAAGGCCTTGCGGACGCCGCGTTCGCTGATCTGGTGGCCGCCACGGCGGTGCGCCCAGGCGACCAGATCGCCCTCTTCGGCCAGCGTGCGGACAGTGGTGTAGCGAGTGGAGTGGTGTTCGTGGAACACCGATTCGCCGCTGCGGCGGCGCGTGAAGGGTGGCTCCGCGACCAGGGTCATGCCCTGGAGCGCGAGGGTGTCGCGTGAGGCGAGGATGGTGTCGACGACGTCGGCGACGAACTTCTCACGGGCCGCGGCGGGGATGGTGAGGTGCGCGGTCTGGGCGTGTGCCTCGGATTCGAGGTTCCAGCGGGAGAAGTGCGCGTATTTCTCCGACACCACTGCCAGGGTCGAGGCGGCCAGTACCGCGAGGTCGGCCTGCTGGTCTTCTGCATCCAGAGCCGGGGAAGCGGTGAAGGTTCGGCGGCCGAGGGTGCCCAGGAGTCCCGCGGGGACGAGGGTTTCGGCGAATGACCGCCAGACAGCGGTGTGCTCAGCGAGGGACTTGGGAGGCTGTTTCCCGGGTCGGCCGTCGAGCTTCGCGGCTCGGTCGATCGCGAAGATCTCCTTCGGCGTGGGCTCTTTCCCGTGCAGCGTCCGGAACTCCACGATCCGGCGGGCGCGGGCGGTCTCGAACTGCCGTGTCCGTTGGGAGAAGCCCTTCACCAGGGTGAGGGGAACATCGGCGAGCTGCCAGATCTTGCGGGTGTGGTCGATCCCTTCGGACGCCCGTTGCGACCAGCGGGCTCCGTGTTCACGGAACAGGTCACGGGTGCGGGAGTCGAAATACTGCGACGCGGTGACACCGCCGGCGAGGATGGTGCGCCCGTCGAGCGTGGTCCATTCCTTGTCGTCGGAGCGGCGGGCCTTCGCGGCGATGAGGGCGTGGATGTGGAAGTGCGGGTCGCCGGCGCGGGAGTCCCAGTGCTCGAACAGCGCGGCGGTGATCCCGTCGACGTCGACTTGGGCCTCGCCCATGTTCCCGCGCCGGGTGTAGGCGAGGTTGCGTTCCACATAGGACAGGGTGTCGCGTGTGGCCTGGCGGACGAGGTTCGCGATCAGTTCCCGCTCGGCGGGGGCAGCCATCGCCCACGCGACCGACACTGACTTGTCCGGTGCGAAGACCATCTCGTAGCCGGACACCGCGGACTTGAGGGTCCGTTCCTGGGCGGCCAGCCACGTGGCGAAGGCCTTCTCATTGAGCGGCCCTTTCGCCTTGGTGTCCTCGCGGCAAGCCTTCTCCTGCACCGCCCGCCGCAGTGTCCGGCGGACCTCGGCGTCGATGGGCGCACCGATCGGGCGGCCGTGCTCGAGGTTGTAGTCCTTGTACGCCTGCGCGGTCTGGCTGCGCAGGTGATCGAGCGCGCTGTACTTCGGGAAGCTCCGGCCGAGGCGCGTTGCCTTCAACGCCTCGGCCGGGGTGGCGCCGTCGGCGATCATCTCGGCCTCGATGGCGTCGGCGTCGGGGTGCCGGCCTTCGCCGAACAGGGCCTGCATCTGCGCAGGGGTGATCTCGCCGGTGAGTCCTAAATCCTGCGCACCGGCGCCGTACCATTCGCCTGCCGGGTACCCATGGGAGAGGTAGTAGTCACTCAGCAGCTCGCCGGGTTCGAGCCGGCGGTCGTGACACGCGACCGCGTTCGTGAGGTACTCATGACCACCAGGGCTCAGCTTCCGCAAGCCCATCACTACCGGTTCAGGCTACGCCGGAAAACGAGTTCCGCCCACCTGGTTCAGACGCTCTGCAAGACGTCCTGTGTGGATGGTGGGCTGGGCAGAGGTGAGGGTGGAGGGGGTGAGGGTGGCGGCGGGGTGAGCGGGGCAGGGTGGTGAGGGCGCGGGCTGTGGAGGCGGGATGGTGTGGAGGTGGGAGGCGTGTGCGGGGTGAGGTGTCGGCGGCTTGCGCCCGCGCGGTGCCGGCGCGGCACGCGCCGGCACCGCGCGAGCACGATGACCGGCGTCGGCGCGCGCCAGCCCACGCGGCCGGCATGCCCGGGCGACGCGTGACCATGGGACCGGCACCGCGCTGGATGGGGAGGCGGGTGGGGGAGGCGGTCAGGGCCCTGGACACGACAAAAGGCGGCCGCCGGTCGAAGGACCGGCGGCCGCCTTTTCGCTGCGGTCGTGCTCTACGTGATCACGGGAGTTCCTCTAACGGAGTGTGCGGGGCGGAAGATGGGTCCGCGCCGAAGCGCGAGCCCACCGCGTGGTCAGGCTGCGATCAGCTCGGAGCGCCACTCCGGGTTGAGCGACGCCGCGCCGACTTCGGCGCACATGTCGCACCGGCCGGTCGGTTCGGCGCGGTACTCGGCGGGTGTGCGTTCGAGGTTGCACGAGATGCACAGGGCGTCAGGCGTCGCGAGCGGGCGCATGGTGCGGGCTTCGAATTCGTACTCTTCCTTCAGCCACGTCTTGTCGGGGGTTTCCTTGATCTCTTGCGCCACTCCGGGGTTCTCGTCGTAGCGGTCGGCGACGGCGTCGTCTTTTCGGGCGCGGCCGGTCATCGGGATGTCCGGGACGATTTCGTGGCGCCGCTCGTCATACTGAATTTCGATGGGGCGGCGCACGACCGACCGGCGCGCGCGCTGCTCGGCGGGCTCGTGGTAGTGCGCGACCGGCGCGGCTGGCGGGGGTGCCGGTTGGTTGGTCGGCTGCGGGCCTTCGAACGTCGCGGCTTCGTGTCGGCACGTGCTGGAGCAGAACGGCATGTCGGGTGCCATGGAGAGATTGCCGTCGCAATTGCCGCATCGGTGGATGTCGCCGGTCTCGGCTTCGTTCTGCCGGGTTCGCGCCGCGCGGCGCTGGTTCGCGATTTCGGCGCGCTCGCGGCTGACGTAGACACAGGACATGACCAGCGCTCGGTACGGGCCATCGAGGTTCGGCCAGATCTGGTAGGACTGCTGGATGGCGTCCACGATCAGAGGGTGCGTCGCGGACGGGTTGGTGAGCAGCGTTTCGCAGATCTTGACGGCTTCGCGTTCGTAGCTGTCGGTCCGTGCGGTGAGCCAGCGCACGGACCGACGCGCCTTGCCGATGGGTGCGGGTTGGCCGCGGAGCAGTGCGGCCAGCTCGTTCGGGTCGGTCACGAGGTCGGCACGGGTCTCGGTCGAGTAGACGCACGCGTGGAAGAGGCGACGTTCGTCGTCGCTGAGCTTGTCCACTTCGGCCTGGATCGCACGGACGCGAACCACGGTGTCACCGCTGGTGGGGTCGCTGGCCCTGAGCAGGTGCGCGCAGGTCATCAGGAGCCGCTGTGGTGCGTCGCTCTGGTGCTCGACCATCGAGCGCAGCGCGGTGAGCGCCGTCCGCTCGCGTCCGGCCTGCAATGCTGCCACTACGTCGTCGAAGGTTTTCTTCATTGGAAGTATTCCTCTTCGTTGATTTCGGATGAGGCTTTTGGGGTTGGCGCCCCGCCTGCCTTACGTGATCAATACTAGTAAGCTACAAAGGCTAATTCAATCAATTCGCGGTATTCGTCATGACTTTTTCGGTCATAATTTCGAGTGGTATTTCGAGCGTTCGACTGGGTGATTTTCCGGGACTGGAAGGTTGACCAGCGTCCTGAGCTGCGGTTTTGTGCTGTAGGGGTGACCGCGTGCTGAGTGGCGGAGGAGGGGCCCCGAAGCTCCCGGGGCAGGCCCCCGGCCTGCCCCTAATGCCTGACCAAGGCCGAAAAGGGGACCCGAATACAAGGTCGGGGCCTTAATATTGTTTTGACACGCTTTTAGTCAAAAGAATATTGGGGTGGCCTTGTATTTGGGGCATCGGCCGATACAATTTCGGGGCCCCTCCTCCGCCGCGGACGCGACCTGGCAACCTGGGGTGCCCTCCGCGGGTGCGCTGGAAAACCAGGCCCCGAGCAGCGGCGGACGGCCGCGCTGCCGCCCGGCTACGCTGATACGTACCGTCGCGTGATGGGTTTCGTTGACCTTCGGCGCGCGGCGGTGACGCCACCGTGGCTTTGGCGGGCCGCTGCTTCGGCGGCGATGCGCTTCACGCCTTCGCGCGTGGGGCCTTCACAGTGGCGGAGCTGGTGTGGCCGGCCCGGCTTGTCCGCGGCCGGCCACACCCCGGCTGTCGCGCTGCGCGCGATGATCTGGACGAGCCGGTAGCCTCGCGGACGAACACAGCCCTCCCTGGTGTGCGGGAGGTAGTCATGGCGTCAGCTGGAGGAGGCGCGGGTCGCAGGCGGCGGAGGCGCTCGAGCGCGGAAGTCGCGAAGCTGGAGGCGCTGCGTCAGGCGCACGTGGAGCGGCTGGCCCAGGCGCGGGATAACGAGCGTCGTGTCAAAGAGGCGCTGGGCCCGTTCGCGGCAGCGGCAGCGGGCGTGGAGGCGGCGCACGAACACCGGGCGGAGCGGCACGCGAAGGTGGACGAGCGGCTGGTGCGCCGCCTGGAAGAACTCGACCGGGCGCGCGCGGCGGCACTGGTTGAGGCGGAGGGCGCCCGGGCGGAAGCCGCCGCGTCCTCGGCGGCCGAGGTGGAGGAGTGGCGCGCGATGATGGGCGAGGCGGTCCGCACGATCAGGGATGCCGGCGTCGAACTGGACGGCACTGCGGAGCTGCTCGGGATCTCTGCACGCGAGGTGAACGCCCTGGCCCGGCTGCGCCCGCCGGAGTCACCACCGGACAGTTCGCCGCCACGTGATGGTGGAGATGGCGAGCCCGCGGCGCGGGACGCGGGCAGCGTGTCCGACGACGTGCCGGGGTCCAGAGCGGATGTGGCGCCTGGGTGGCCTCCGGACGGCACTGGCATGGCGTGACCAGCATGACGAGAGGGGTGGGTGAGCGCGCAGCGCTCACCCACCCCTCTCGATCGGTACGGCTGTCAGCCGCGGGTGGTGACGCGGGCCGGCGGCGAGGACTGCGCGGCATCGGCCCGTCGCCGCAGTTCCCGCAACGTATTGCTACGACGGAGCAGGTAGTAGGTCACGACGCCGGCGGCGCCGCAGAAGAAGATCAATCCACCGAGGCGCGGTCCCGCGGCCGAGTCGCGGATGATGACGTCGAGCTGGCCGACGAAGATCGCGAACGGCAACGTGAGGGCGCCCGCGATGGCGAACCGGCGACGGCGCAGGCTCGGCCCGGTCGTCCGTGGGGGTCGGGTGAGCCAGGCGACGATCACGCCGGAGAGAGCACCGGCCCCGGCGTAGAAGGGGATGGTGAGCAGCATCGACGGGTTGAGGGCCGCGACCCCGATCATCGCGACCAGGCCGAGCGGCACCGTGGACAGGTAGACGCCGAGGGCGGCTGACCCGATCAGGCCGGCCGCAGTGATGCGGTACGGGTTCCTGGGCATGATTCCAGCGTAGAGGGAGAGCAGCCCCACAAAGGGTGATTTTTCCCCGCGGCGGCGCCCGCGCCCGCGGCCGCCGCGGGTCGGGTCGCGCCGCTGCCGGTGCGAGCCGTCCGGGGCGCGGGACTGCTGTGCAGGCCGAGGTCGGTGGCGGTGGCGTGGGCGTGTTCTGGAAGGGGTCGTCTGGGTCATCGCGGCGTGCCGGTGATCGGGCGGCGGTAGCCGGTGGCGTCGGTGCGCCACCGGTCGAAGGCGCCGAGCCAGTCGCCGGTGGCGGCGAAGGCCACGCGCTCGTAGGGCGTCCACATGTTCGACGCGCTGAGACGGGAGACCTCCGCGGTCATTCGGCGGCTGGGGTGATCCGGGCCGCCGGAGAAGATGGCGTGGAACCGGCCGCGGCGCGGGTCCAGCGGGGCGAGTCGGGGTCGGCCGGTGACGTCGGGCGTCCGCCACAGCGCGGGCGGGAGGTAGGTCCGGCGACGAGCTGGGTCGGCACACGATGGGCAGGTGTCGGTGTCGAGCCGGTGTCGTGTGCGCACGGACACCAGATGCCCGTCGTGCCAGATGGAGACCGGGCCGGTTCCGCTGTTACCGCGGTCGGGCACGACGTAGGGCACGCCGGATTCGGTGACCGCATACCACCGTTCAGCGGCGTAGCGGTCGGACGGGAGTTCGTCGACGGGGAGGTGGAGCCACTCCGGTACGGCGCCGCGGCGGGCGTGGTGGAGCAGGTAGGTCCCGAGGTAGTCGGCGAGCAGCCGCTCGGCCGCGTCGAGGGTGGCGTAGGACGCGGGCAGCAGCGCGGGCCAGCGCCGTCCCGACGGGTCGTAGAACACAGCACCTTCGTCGAGGAGCGTGTCGACGTCGCGGGACGTGCTGCGGTGCCGGCGGCGGGCGAGGGTTCGGGCGCTTCCGTCGCTCATCTCGTGGAACGAGGTGAGCCCGAGGCGGTTGTTGGCGCGGTCGACGCGGCGGACGTGGGACAGGACCGATACGAGGTCGGGGTGCGAGCGTGGCACGGCCAGGCTCCTTCCGGCGTGGGCGCAGGGCCAGGTGCGGGCTCGGCGCACGGCAGCACGAAGAAGGCTGGTGGGTTCGGCGACGGGGCCTGTCGCCGAACCCACCGGCCCCGGGGCGGTGCCCGGTCGGCGGGGAAGTGCCGACCGGACACCGGGTTCGGTGGATCAGAACGGCGGGTTGTCGCCGCCTCCACCGGCGGTGACGAGATCACCCGTAGCGGCGGGAGCGGGGCCCCACAGGTCGCCATCGGGACTCGCGGCCGGCTGCTGCTGCTGCGGGACCGAGTCGCGTACCGCCTTGGTGACCGTCGCGGTGGCGTAGCGGAGCGAAGGGCCGATCTCGTCGACCTCGAGTTCGACGACCGTGCGCTTCTCGCCTTCCCTGGTCTCGAAGGACCGCATCCCCAGTCGACCCTGGACAATCACGCGCTGGCCCCGCCGGAGCGACTCGACCATGTTTTCCGCGGGCTGACGCCAGATGTTGCAGCGCATGAACAGCGTCTCGCCGTCCTTCCACTCACCCGACTGGCGATCGAGGGTGCGCGGGTTGCACGCGACGGTGAAGTTCGCGACCGCGTGTCCGTTCTGGGTGAACCTCAGTTCCGGGTCCGCGGTGAGGTTGCCGACGATGGTGACGTTGGGCTCTCCGGCCATGGTGGCCTCCCTTGTGGGCTGGTGGTGTGTGGAACGCGGCGCAGCCTCAGCACGCCCCGTCCGGGCCCGCGAGCCCCGGACCGGCTCGTCCGGCCGGCGTGAACCGGCTCGCGCCCGACGGGCAGCGACGCGCGCAACCGCAGGGCCGGTTCACCCGCGCCGGATGCGGCCGGGGCTCCGGGGCCGCTGGGGGCCCGGGCGGGGTGTGCTTACCTCTGGGCGATCCACGCGCCACGGCCCGCGGGGGCCGCCGAGGAACCCGTCACCGCCGGCGGTGGACCGGCGACGACCTGGGTCAGGTTCCCGCGTCGGTGCGGTCCGGACTGTCGAGCGGGCCGAACCGGGCCAGCACGTCGCCGTCGCGGGTGGCCAGGACGGCGGTGGCGTGGTCACCGAGCTGCCGGGCCAGCACGGTGAGCGCGGTGGTGAGGACCGCGGCGGCATCTGGTTGCCCGGACGCAACGCGGACGACGAACCCGGGCAAGCGCATGGCGCCGTGCGACTCGGCAGTCGCTCTCATCGCGCGCACCGCGTCGTCGAACGTCCCCACGGGGTTGATGCTGACGCCAGTGAGCCACGCGTAGAGCTGCTGGAGACAGTCAGCGCCCCATTCGCCGCCGCTGTCCTCCACCTCCTTGACGCGGGCGAGCAGGTCGATGATCGCGGCACCGCCCGCGCTGTCCGGGTCGATCACCCGCTCCGTGACATCGGGTGAAACTGGACAGTCCTGTATGGACTTTGCGGAGTTGTGAAGGGCTGCGACGCTGCCGTCGAACAGCGGTGTCAGCGTGACACGTCTCGTGGAATCTGAAGCCGCAGGATCGTGGCCGGTGCGACGGAACCTAGGCCTGCCAACGGTTCGGCGGGCCTAGCCGACGCGATCGGTCGGCTAGGCCCGCATAGTCGGTTAGGTCTGAGCACTGTTCATGAGCGTTCGGCGTGCGTTGTGCGCGTGGTCGAGAAGCACGCTTGCCGTCTCGGCGTGTGGCGCGCCGGCGTGCAGACCCTCCATGATCAGGGAGCTGAGGTTGGCAGGAGGGTTGATCGCCTCCGCGGCGAGCCGGGCCCAGGTTCCGTCTCCGCGGACGTACGACACGGCGGCCAGCACGGCGGCGATCTGCCGGCCTTCTGCGGTGGGTGCCAGCCGGAGCAGGTGCAGCAACAGGTTCCCGGCCGGGGCTGCGTAGTTGGTCTGGTCGGCGACCGTGATCAGCGCCATGGAGATGTGATAACTGGCGAACGCGCTGATGAGATCGGCGAGGTGCTCATCGGAGTGGGGCAGGGCTCCTTCACGCGCATTGCTGATTGCGGAATCGAGGCGTCCCAGACGTGTTCGCAGCGCGATGACGTCACCAGCCCGGTCTTCAGCGCGGACGGCGGTGGCGGCCGCCGCGACGAGCCGCTCGATCCCGGCGCGCTCGGATTCCGGAGCGCGCGCGAACAACGCCGCCAGCGCGTCGCGGTTCTCGTGGATCTGATAGCCCTCGAGTGCCAGAGAGAGGGCAGAAGCGGACGTCGCCGGGTCAGAGAGGGTGCCGCGGCACTCCGCGTGGCAATAGCCGATCCACGTGGCGCCGGCGGAGAACCGTGGCAGATAGGCGAATTCGATGCTCTGGCGGCTTGCTGTGCGGCAGGCACTGGTGAAGTCGTTGACCTGTAGGCGCAACGGAAGGTCCGCCAGATCGTGCGGGCGATCTGTGACGATGATGCCGATGACCTTCAGGATGGGCTCGTTTCCGAATGCCTGGAGGAATGCGTGAGCCGAGCTGGTCGGCTCAGCGGCCATGGTCGTCAGATCCTGCACCATGACGTTCCCGATCAGGTATTTGTCATCGTCGGCGGCTGTCACGGCGACGAGGACCAACGCTTCCGAAGGGTAGTAGCCGATGAACGCGGGCAGGGCAGCGAACAGATGCTCGTTCGTCGGCTGGTTGGGGTTGTGCATTGTTTTCCCCTTTCAATCTGTTCGTGAGCTGGACGGGGCGGTCAGCCGGTTCGAACGACGCACTCGTGGGCGGACATGAGGATCTGGCTGAGTTCGAGATGGACCTGCGCTCGCCGGGCGCGCGGACGGCTCAACCTGTCGTTCCGGCGGTGAGCTGAGTTCGACGCCGCCGAGCATGGTGCGGACGAGGCCGGCCGCACGCTCGTACTGGTCACTGGCGGTAGATGACGTCGGTGTTGTAAAGGACATCGGGCCTCCTGAGCTAGGCGGACAGATCCCCGAATTCCCGCGCGACTTCCTGTCGTTCTTGCGCGCGGGTTGGCAGGATCCCCCAGGCAGCACCGCCACGGGACGCGCAACTGCTGCTAGGCGTCAGAACGCCGTGCACCGGTGGTGAGGTGCTCGCGAGCCTCCTGGCTCGTTTCGTGCATAAACTGGCTGAACAAGACAGGGTCAATGCCCCGGGCGAAACACGCGCTGAGCAAGCGAACCAGAGGCGTCCCTGTCCGAGCAGCCTCGAGCGCGATGCGTGCACCCGCACCGTCGCCGTGGCGGTAGGTGTGCACGGCGATGATCGCGATCAAGTGGCTGGCAGCAGGTTCTGGCGTCAGCCGCCAGAGGTGCAGAGCCAGGCGCTCGGCGCCGGCGCTGGGTTCGTTCTCCGCCTCGACGAGCATCGCGTCACGGAACTCAAGGGTGGTGAAAGTGGCCGCCAGATCAGCGATGACCAAGTCGTCGTCGGGCAGAACCCCGCGCTCCGATGCGCGGACGGCAGCGTCGGCTCGGGCGATGCGGTCCTGCGCGGCCGCCGGCTGTGACTGGTCCTGCTCGGATTGGCGGATTGCTGCGGCGATCAGCGGACGGAGCCGGTCGCGGTCAGCGTCGCTGGCGGAGGTGTAGCGCGCGGCGAGGTCTTCACGGCTCGCGGCCACGGTGAACCCCGCGAACGTGTTCGTGGCCGCGGCGACGGTCGTGGTGGGATCGGGCAGGATGCCCGTGCGATCGACGTCGACATAAGAGCGCCAGCGAGCGCCCGCGGCGAATTCCGGTAGGTGGACGACCTCCAGCGAGGGCACGCCGTGCTGGCGCAGGATCTCGAGGATGGTGTCCACTGTGCTACGTACGGGCAAGGAATCCTGCTCTTCCGTGCGGTGGCAGACCACGATCCCGGTAACCGCGAGGACGGGAAGATCGGACAGTTGGGTCAACCAAGGGTTGATACTGGAGGCAGGGTCCTGCTCGGCTGCGGCAAGATCAACGCGCATCGCCGGGCTGGGCGCGGGCGGGGCATCGAGCTGGGCCACGATCGAGACCAGCACCAGTGAGTCGCGCGGTACGAATTTGAACAGGGCGGGGATGGAGGCGATCAGTTCGCTGGTGCTGGAGATGATGACCGGCATGCTGAGTCCTTTCCGGACGGTGGAGGTGAGGTGTAATGCAACGCGCTTCCGGATCAGCGGTCGTCGTGTTGCTTCTTGTCCAGTTGGGGATCTACGCCGTCGAAGGTGATCGTGACCGACGGGTCGGAGTTGACGATGTCGAGCGCTTCGGCGACCCGCGCCTCGGCTTCCTCCACACTGGCCGCGTCGGCGACGTTGGTGATCACGACTCGCAGGGATGCGTATCCTTGGTAGGCCATCGTGATAGGCCGGAGGTTCAAGTCCGCCAGTACGTCCTGGGTTCCAGGCAGGCACCAGGTGCCCTCGAAGTGCTGCGTGAGAACTTCGGTGCGGACCTGGTCCCGGTAGGCGTTGTGCTCGGTCTCGGCCGCGGCGATCTCGTTCTGCAGGCGCTGGATCTCGGTGGTCATCGTGACGTCCTCTCTCATTCTCGGGATACGCGTTGCTTGGGAATCTCAGTGGCGTTGAGTACGCAGGTATTCACGGAAGCTGGCCGTGGTCACGTTCATGCGGCCGATCTCCTTGCTGTGCTCGAATAGCGCTAGCCGTCGAGCTTGCTGCAGAAAGATCCGGGCGCATTCACGCAATTGCTGGGCACGTGCCGGGCTTGCGTCTTGGGCCCGAACACGGCAGCTCGTGGCCCGCTCGCGCAGTTCCTGGGGCGTCGACGTCATCTCAAGCGACCTCTACGCGCGGGTATCCGACGATCGCACTGAGCGCGCCCCCTGATGACGTGACGGCCAGGTCTCCGGTGAGGTGGGCCTGAACGACGTTGGCGATGACTTCCTGGAAAGCCTGCCGAGCGCTCAGGTCTTCCAGGTCCTGGAGGACCCTCCAGGCGTGGTCCGCGTCGTCGGTGTCGGCTTCGAGCACGACCTCGAGACGGAGCTGGCTACGTACCAGGCGCTTCGGCTCGTACGTGGCGAGGTCGAGGTGCTCCAGCGTGGTGTTGAGGCTGTCCATGTCCCATTCGCCATCGTGATGACCCTGGATGGCGCGGTCGCGCACCTGCTTCCGGAATGCCTCGTGCGCTGCTTGGAGGGCTGCGAGCTTGTCTCGCAGCTCATCGGCGGACAGTGCGGAACCTTCCTGGGCGGCGGTCGTGGTGAACATGTTTTCGTTGCCGTCGAACATATCCAGCTCTCTCCATTCAGGATGGGGTTGTGGTGTGACCGACCCGGGCGGGCCCGCGTCCGCGTGTCTGAACGCGTGGTGCCGGCCCTGGTCGGTGAGGTGCGCTCGTCATCGCCGGCGGGTGGATGTCCAGCGCTTTTTGCTGGATATCCACCCGATCGGCGATGCAGAGTGTTGCGGCCCAGCGACCAAGGGCGGCGCCGTGCGCGCAACCTCTGTGTAGATGCCGGTTTTGCGTGGTGCGTGCCTGCGGCCGTTCAGATGGTGCGGTCGGGCAGCGTGCGCTGGCTCATGCTCCCTTTGGCCAAGCCGGACGTAATGGCGTCGTCGGCCTCGCGCATCGGGATGCGCCGCTGCTGAGCGGCGATGTGCAAGCTGGCCCGGGCTTCGTCGTCGGTGAAAGCGCCGCCGCCGACCAGTCGCCCGAGGGTGTACGCAGCGCTGACGAGAGTGTTGTGCGCGGTTTTCGGGGCGGCGTTGGCGACGGTGGCGGCCACGGTGTCGAGGTAGCGCTGTCGGCGGGCATCCGAGAGCGGCCGGACATCGCCGAATGTGGCAGGCTCGCGCGGTGGCTCGGGCGAGGTGAAGAGCGGCACCATCCATTGCGGCAGCGGCGCGATCGGCGCACGGTGGGCGACCGTGTACGTGCCGCCGCGGCACACCGAGCCGGCCGCCACGATGAACCCGCCGCGGCCGCGGCTGTCGATGCACCATCCGGCGCGGGCGACGGTGTTCCGCAACGTGCTGTCGCTGCTCACGTAGTAGTACAGGTGCGTGCCCGGGCCGGGAGTGCGGACGGTGTAGGTGTTGACAGGGCAGGGCTGGCCGGCCCGCTCGGCCAGACGGGACAGAACGTCCCGGCCGTGCCGCGCCCCGGGCCACTCCTCCGGCGGATCCTCGCCATGGCCCGTGTCGAGGTCGATGACGTAGAGATTGCTGGGCCCGCAGGCGATGCCGACGTTGCAGGTCGGGATGGCGCCCCACCAGTAGCGGATCAGGTCGGGGTCGATCGTGGCGCGCTGCTCCCAGCCGCGATGGCCTTCGGCGCATGCGTCAGTGCGCCCGCAGGAGTGCTCGCCGTGCAGGCACGGCACCTTCGAGCGTGGCCAGAGCGGCAGTACGTGCATTCCTTGCCGGGCAGCGGAAAGGGCGACACCCATCAGGTTCGGCGCGGGCCGGTGTCGCCAAGCGCGGCTGCTTGCGCTGTGTCGGTGCGCGATGTCGGCGAGGTGTGATGTGGTCATGGTCATCTCCCCGTTCATCCAGGGTAATTTGCCGGTCGCCCGGGTAGGAGATCTCCGGCGTCGTAGCATTGCTGGTGCGAGTGGCGGCTGACGTCGCACACAAGATCAGTCCTGTGTGGACCGCTGCGATGCTCGTTTTGGGGCCAGAGCGTCACCGGGGCCGGTCGTCGGCGTTCCGGACAGTTATGGCAACCACTGCCTCATCGTTGCTGGTGGGGCTTCGCTCGAATATGAGTTCGTAGGTCACGCCGCAGTGGACACGGATGACCGGCCGTGCTGCCCCGCAGGCGGTGATATCGCCTCCCTCTAGCTCATCCCAGAGCGCCACGGCTTCGATGAGGGTGAGCCCGCGCTTGATAAAGTAGGGAGTGAACTCGCGGATGGTGATGAACTCGGTATGCGTCTCGTCGGTGCCAGCCGATGTCGGGCTCGCGTGATGTGGCACGACGTCCTTCTGGTTCTCGTCCTGCGCCCCATTCTGGTTCGTCACGGTGTCACCCCGTTTTCGTCATAGAAGGCAAGCAGATCGAGTGCCCGCAGGAGGATCAGCCGGATGTTCGCGGATTTGCCCTCCAAGCCGAAGTAGCCGCCCGAGTCTCCACCGATCGCCAGAACGATCTCTCCGTCGATTTCAGGCTCACCGCCGAGCTGGTCCAGCGCCTCATCGGCGGTATACAGATCGACAGCTACGGTCGTGTGGTCCGCGTTTTCCCAGATCGTCGAGAGGGTCATCAGCTGCACCTTCCCTCGGGACGGACGAGTCGGCGGTCCACCCGGTAGCGGTTCGACGGTTCAAGGGCATGGAGTTGGTTGCCGGCGTCGAGGTCGTAGGGCATGAGCCCTCCTAGGGGTCCGGACGACTCGACGGGCTGCCCGAAGTGAGCGCAAGACCGCCGGGCCGTGATAGGCAGGTAGGAAACTAGGAGCCGGCCCCGGCGCCACTGGCTGGCGTTCTCGGGCAAGGCGTCCCAGGAGGAATCAGCGGGTGGTGCCGGCCCCGCTCGGTGCGAGCGCCCCACCGAGCAGACCGACAGCCCCGCCGCGCCGGCCGGCCTTCACCCCGTCTGCGTTGCCGTGTCCGAACGGCCAACGGTTGGCAGGAGTGCGTAAGTGCAGTCGACCTTGACGCCGTGGTGCACGCCGGCGCAGGTGACTGCCCCGAGAGACCGGTTCTGGACGGCCAGCTTTGCGCGAGCCTCCCGTTCGAGGTCGAGCATTTCGTTGCCGAAGAGTGCCTCGTAGTGGGCGATTTTATCAGCCTGCATGACCTCTTTTCCGGGAAAAGCCCTGTGCCACAAGCGCATTTGCATCCCGAATGCGGCGCTGCGGATCGGGATGCGAGTGGCGATTACGAGAGTCGCGCAGCAGATCTCGGCGTCGGTGGCCGGCCGGGTGTCGTCGCCGCTGGCGACCCGTTCAAGCAACTCGCGGCAGTGGGAACGGAACACCCACTCGGTGGTGAGGCGGAGATGGTCGGTGGGACACAACAGTATGTTGGAGTGCCAGAGCGTGTCCTCGGCGTCGGGGTGGCGTCGCATTGCAGCCTGAATCTCGTCCTCGGCCCATTCCAGGCACGCCAGAATGCCGCCGACGGCGTTGTTGGTGTCGTCGAGCAGCTCTTGCAACGACTGGGTCGTCGTGTCGAACATGACAGGATTCCTTCCAGGTCAGGTTATTCGGCGCACCGCCGGACCTTGTCGGTTCGACCGTTCGGCGCTGGCTCAGACCCGCGCGCTGCGGGCGCAGGATCTCGCCAACGTGCTGTTGCCGGAGATCCCGCGGAAGCGCAGGCCGGCGCCTCGCGGTCGAGGAGTTCGAGGCGCATCTGTTGCGTGGCAGACACAATCCCCGGCCTGAACGTCAAAGATCAGTCCTGGGATCCTGATGCGAATGAGCCGAGGAGTGCGGCTGGGGAAAGTGCTGTCGCCCGGTCCAGCGCGCGGGCGGCGATCGAGATGGTGATGGCCACCGCCCGCGCGTGGGCAAGCAGGCGGGAACTGAGTCAGTCGGCCATTCCGGCGCTGACCGGCTCGTCGTCGAGATCAGGCTCGGCCGACGAGGGATCGTTCTCGTCGGTGGCATCCTCGTGGTCAGCCGAATCGCCGGTCGTTTCGTCGGCCGACTTCGGCGCAGAACCATCGCCGAGGTGACCTGACCGGCCGACGTGCACCACGTCTTCCTCGCGTTCCGGGGTGATCACTTTGAGCTCGACGTCGTGCGCTTTGTGCCCCCACCGGATCACGGTCTGCATGTAGTCGGATTCCGTGCTGTCCGGCGTCCGCCAGGCTTCGCGGCGGAGCCGACTCTCGTACGCCGTCAGGGTCAGGAAGATGTCGAAAATGGTTGCTTTGGCGCCCGAGAGTTTTGCCGCATAGTCCGCCAGGTTTGCCTGCCCCAGAAGCTCGGCGGCAAGGCGGTGTCCACGTTCCATCGAGGAACGGAGCGCACGGTCCCCGCGGGCCTTCTGCACGGCCAGCCAGGTCTGCGCGCCCTCGGGTGCGCGACGACGATTGACGAATTCTTTCAACCACTCGCGACGTGTCTCGGCGGCGGCGTCCCAGTCCTTGTTGTTCTCCCTGACCCATTTCCGGATCATCCGCGCGGCCTCGCGCGCCTGCTGATCAGCTGGGGACTGGCCCTTGTTGTTCGGCGAAGAGCTGCCAGAGTGCTCGACCTTCCCCGCAGGAGCGTCCCAGAGCGCGTGTCCGTGCTTTCGGAAGTCGGTGCAGGCATAGCGCGCTGTCACCATGAAACCAGGACCGTCCGCGGGTCCGTCGTCCACGTCCTCCTTGACGATCCACGCCGCATGACCAGGACAACCGTTGTGTGAATCAGCGGTGAGTTCCGTACCGCGATCGGCCTCCGGGGTCGGCCGCAGGAGATCGAGGGGGCGGGCATCGCCCTCGTACTTCCTGGTCGACTGGTCGAGGATGGGCACGCCGGCCGCGGTCAGTTCCGTGGTGACCGCCTCAGTGAGCTCGCGCGTCGCGAGGTCCTCGGCGTGGTCGTTGCGACGGCGCTGGGCGAGCGCCTTGAAGTTGTTCGGGTGCTCGACCGCGGTGAGGATCAGTTCCTTGACGTTCTCCAGCAGGCCCTGCTGTTCGAACCAGGCGATTTCCGCTGCCTGCAGCAGATCCAGGCCATAGCGGTCGGCAGCCTTCACCGTCAGTTCGGAGGCGGCCAGCTCCACCGACGCCTGGATCTCGCGGCGGGACTTTCCGCGCTCCCTGGCGATCTTGGCCGGGGACACGCCGAGGTCCAGTAGGTACTGGTGGGCGTCGGCGACGTCCCGGTGAGTCAGGTTCCGCCGGTGGTCGTTCTCGTCGAGCTGGTCGAAGACGCGCTTGATCTCCGCGGCCTGGTCGTCCTCAGAGGGCGGGTGCTTCATCCACACCGGGACGGTGGTGCCGGCCTCGCGTGCGTGCAGCACCCGGAGCTGTCCCTCGGTGACGACGATGACTCCGTCCTCGCGGCGGAACCCGTTGATCGCGGAGCGGATTCCGCGATTCTGGTAGTTCGCGACGGTCTTCTTGTCCAGTTCCAGACCGTGGGTGCGGACGTTGTTCTGGATGACGACGTCGTTGGGATCGGCGTGGACGATGGTGTCGATCTCGGCGGCCCGTTCTTCGGCGCTGATGGGCTGAGCGTCGGCCGGAGCGTCGGCCTGTTCCGGAATGATCGCCGGATCGTGGTCGGCGGCAGCGGGATCGACCTCGACGGGCGCGGTGTGTTCGTGCTGCGGGTGAGTGGACTCGACCGTGACGGTCATCGAATGCCTCCACAGAGTGGGAAACCCGCGTCCGCCACGTCCGTGACCGTTCCGATCCGGAGGCGGGGCGAGGCGCGGTGTCCCGGGCGGGACGCACTCGCCCCAGCGGGGCCGCGGGTGCCCGGGCCCGACGGTGGCCTCGGCCAGCCGGCGTGGACCGCCGCCGGGCGGCCGGAACGCCCTCGGGCGGACCGGCCTCCCGGGTGGCGGCGGTTCACCCGAGCTGGCACGGGGTCACCGCGGTTGGCCCGGGTGCCCCCGGCTCCGCTAGCGTGCGTCGTCCCCCCCCCGGGACCGCAACCCGTCCTCGGCGCCGGCCGGATGCTTGTCATCAGCCCGGAACACCCGGGTCGGAATGCCGGCCTGTCGCGCCAGGTCGACGGTGTGGCTGGCGCCGGCAGAGCCGTTGCGGATGAACGCGAGGCAGACGTCGGCGCCTCGGTCGACCATCACCTTGTTACGGAGGAACCCGGCCCTCTTACCGCGGGTGGCCCACAGTGCAGGATGCCGTTCCACACGGCCGCCCCAGTGCGTCCAGCACGCCTCGCACATCATGTCCGCACCACGGGGGCTGGCGCCCGAGACCAGAATCCGGCCCGGCGCCCACACGTCAGCCAGTGCCGCGCGGATAACTGCGGGATCGTCCCAGAGCCGTGATCCGGTGATGAGAATCCGGTGCGTCACGATCGATGCCACCTCCTGAGTAACTCCGTCCCGTCGGCTGAGCGGGATGCGGTGGTCCTCGCTCGCTCGGCGGCTGTGCGGCCGGCGGCAGTTGGCCGGGGTGCACAGCCACCGAGCGAGCCATGCTCACGGTGACCGCTCGGAGACGGCGGTCGATCTCATGAAGACTGGGGCTACGTCCACTATGGACGACGGTTGAGTGCGCCGTATCGCCGTCGATCAACCGGATTCGCTGTCCCTGGACTGCTGCTTGTGGATCCATCGGATGATGACCCCGGCGACTTCGGCCGCGGTAGTTGCGCCTTCCGGCGCAAGCGGCCCGCCGTCGTCGTCGCCGCCTTCACGGTCGAGACTGATCCACAGCTCGGAGGTCTTTGCGATCGCGCGGGGACTGTCGTCGCGCACCATGCCGGGGCCCACGACGAGCACGTAGCTCTCGTCTTCGGGTTCCCCGCCGGCGTAGAGTGATACGTTTCCGCTTCCGGTGAAGATTGTGTCGGCGCGGACTCCTTGGTCGCGGAGAATGCGCTTGACCTGGTACAGGTCAATGTCAAAGGCGGGCCCGGTCTGTATTACGTGATCGGTATGGAACCATTCATGGTCCATATGGGACAGAATGGCGCCTGTCTTCGAGTTGGTGGCGAGGGCGCGGTGGAGGACGGACTGGGTGCGCGCGGGAGAGCCGCCGGGGTGCCTGGCGAGGACGTCCAGCAGGATCTGCTCGACTTGCTCGTACCGCTGGCCATACCAGCGCTGCGAGTACGGCGAGAGACCGGTCGTCGTCATGGTGGCGTAGATTTCGCGGATCGCGGACAGCAGCGGCTCGGCGACGAGGAGAACGGTCTCGCGTTCTGCGTCGGCCATGATCTGAGCCTGGTTTTGAGCTGATTCGGGAGCGGCCAGGTACTCGAGGAGCGAGCAGCCCAGCCACGTCGCCGCGACTACAGCCGAGGGCGGCGCGGCCGAGTGGCCGGCTTCGTACCACCCTTCATACAGATCGAACTCGAGCCGGTACACACCTCTCGCGCTGGCGTCCCGCAGGCGGACGGTCTTCTGGTCGACCCGCACCACGGGACCCACGTGGGGAAGGCCCGCGGGGTCCCGTAAGGCGGCGCCCATCTCCTCGCGGGTGCGCTCGTCCCACACTTGTGCCGGGCTGTCGGGATCGCGTCGTACGTACTTTGCCGGCATGGCTTGACCTTTCTTGTCGGAAGGTGTCCAGATGAGGGAGAAGGGATTCTGTGGTGGCGATTGCCGATGGTCTGCGGGACGTCCCCGTTTGCGCCGGGTGGACACCGGCAACGGATGGCTGCCCGGCGAAACGGGAGCGGTCACCAGATGCCGGGGAGACTCCAGCTGATGGAGCGAACCCGGAGCGGAGCGCACTGCGCATACGACGCGGCGAGGTTGCCGTGATCGACAATCACGTCGTAGCCGGCCACCCATACCGCGAACCACGGCTCCGCAGGCGCGCCTTGCCGTGCGGCAGCGTCCGGCCCTGATACCTGACCGGGTTCGAGCGGCCGCGGTGAGGCTCGGTAGTGATCCATCCTTCCCACCACCATGGGGCAGGCCTTCATGGTGTAGGCGGCGCACTGCGGATGCAGGCCCGGCTCGCTGGTGCAGCGTCGCGGCAGGTCGGACTGCCGTAGCAGCAACACAATCCGGCCATCGAGAGGCTTTCCGCAGACGCCGCAGCGGCGGCGGGTGAGTGCGCTGTTCATGCGGTCGCGGTCCACGGTGCCGAACAGGTGCCGGCCGTTGGCTGTGCGCGGCGTGATCCAGGGGACCGCCATCCCGCCACTCACGGGCAGATGCGCAAGCCATACGGGCAACGGAGGCTGGCTCGGTGAGGACATTCTGGATTCCTTACGTGATAGGGGATGCGGGCTGCGGCGTCTCACTTCGTGGGGGCGATACGCTGCACGGGCTCTCCGAGAGCCATGGGGCCGGCGCGAAGGATCAGCGGTCCGTTCGGCCGGAGCTGCGCTCGATGTTCTGCTCGACGTCGGCGGCATTGATGACGAGCGTTGCCGTGCCGTCGACGATCAGGTGGTGGCACCCGTTGGATCGGCCCGACGTCACCGGCCCGGGCATGGCCATGACAGGACGCCCGATCTTGTGCGCCAAGCGAGCCGTACTGATGACGGCGGTGCGGGGGACCGCTTCGACGATCACCACGGCGGAGGTCGATGCGACGATCAACCGGTCGCGGGCCTCGGTGCCGCGCTTGCTGGGCGGGGTGGAGAATCCGAACTCGCTGACGAGGACACCGTTTTCGGCGATCCGTTCGAACAGGTTCTCGTGCTGTACGGGATGGGTGTGGTCGAGACCGTGCCCGAGCACGGCGACCGTGCGTGCATCGGGTTGGGCGAGGGCGCCTCGCTGAGCTGCGCCGGCGACGCCGAGCGAGCCACCGTTCCAGATAGCCCAGCCTCTCGCGGCGAGTTCGTGTCCGAGGTCGGCCGCGTTGTGTTCCCCGTAGGCCGTCGCAGCGCGTGCGCCGAGGACGGCGATCGCCCCAGAGGCGAGGGTGTCGAGTCGGCCAGTGCCGCGGACCCACAGTGCCAGGGGTGCGACCGCGCTGGTCGCCGTCGCGTCTTCTACACCCGTGGCGGCCTGCTCGGGATACGGCCACTCATCGTGCCCTGGCCTGACGAGCCGCGCACCCAGTTCGGCCGCACGGGCTACGTCGTAGGCGACGGCCTCCCAGTCACCGCAGGTGTCGTGGAATTCAGCGAGGACGTCGTCGGGCAGGGTTCCGTTGCCGTGGCGGTGGATCACCTCGATCGGACCGACTTCGGCGGCCAGGCGGACGGTGTTCGGCGCGGGCGGCCGACAAGCGCGCAGCAGGTAGGCCCAGGCATGGTCGAGCGTGCGGGGTGTGTTCACGAGGGGCTCCTGTCGGATCGTGCGTTCCTGCCGCGGCGGCAGGCGCGCACGGAGGAGCCCGCTCCGGGGCAGCCGGCAGCCGCACCCGATCCGAGGGACCGGCTGCCCCGGAGTGGGCTAACCTGAGCGCCGCTTGCCGCCGCGCGGGGACGCCTCCCGATAGCCTGTCGGCAGGCCCCGCGGTTTGTGCCCCGGCTGGAAGATGCCGGTGTGGTAAGCGATTGCGACCGCGTGCGCACGGTTGCGGGCGCCGAGCTTCTTCGAGATGTGGTGCAGGTGCGTGCGTACGGTCTCGATCGAGACGAACATCTTCACGGCAATTTCGGGGTTTGACATGCCCCGGGCGACTTCAACCAAGATCTCGAGTTCGCGGGGCGTGAGAGCGCGGGGCTTCTTCATCCGCGATTCCCCTTGCGGCCGCTCGCTGTGTGCCTGGCGCGCCCTCCGGGGCGAACCATCCAGACGACAACTGCGCGAAGCGAGGTCGAATTTCCTTTTGACCGCAAGGCCCGGTGCGCGCCGTAGCGCGCGGCCATCGCGTACAACTCGCGGCGTTCCGCGTCGGCCACGTCGAGCACGAGCATGATGACCCGTCCTCCGGGAACCACGTGCTCCCACAGCTGCCGCACCAGGTCGGTCGATGACACGCCGTGCTTCACCAGTGCGAGGGCTTCGTCGAAGGGGGCAGGACGCGTTCCGAGCAACGCCGTGAGCGTGCCCGGAAACACGCGCAACCGGGGATCAGCGGGCATCGCGGACCGGGGCCGGTGCTTCGGTGCCGTTGTGGTCACCCTGATGTGCTCGCCGCCGAGGTCGAGCGCGGCGCGCACCAGGGCGCCGTCGTCGATCTCCGCCATCAGAACCCGCAACGGTCCCTCCGTCACCGGAATGCTGCTGTAGCCGGCAACAGCGGCCAGAGCCAGGTGGTCTTGGCAGCCGCGTGCGTGAGGCGATACCGGCAGGGCGCCAACCATGGCCTGGAGGATGGCGGCAGTGGGGTCGTTGTCGAACACGAAACCTTTCCGCCACGAACTCCACCGGCCGCCCACGGCGACCAGCATCGTCTTGACGACGTGCAGCTCTTCGGTGGACATGTTGTCAGGCAAGCGAATCAGGCGCTTTCGCTTGCCGAGGACAGAGGCGTGCTCGACGCGGAGGCGTCGCCCGCCGATCATGATCTCGTTGCTGCGGCGACCGACTGCCGGGAGCCGGAATGTGGTGCGCCATCGTGCACGGCGAGGATGCGGGTTGGCCATCGGAGTGCCTTCCTGAGCCGGGGCGTGGACGGCCTCCGCCCGGGCATGCCCGCCGGCTCCGTGTGCAAGCCCGCCGTTGCGGCGTGGCGCACCGGCCACGAGCAGCGGGCTTGCGCACGGAGGCGGGCCTGCTTGGCTGATCGGCCTGCGACCCGGCAGAGGAAGGACCACTCAGGCCGTCGACAACGCGGAGATACATCCTCCATGAAGGAAGAGAAGATGTATCACCGTGTTGACGTTGCCTCGTTTTTCGGGCAGGGTGGGCCCCAGAAGGAACCCGGGCGTGATCCAGACGGGAGTGATCGCACCCGGTCCTTCCGGGCAGCGGCCCCGCAACAACCCCCTCGCGGGAAGCTGCGGTCCGGTCCGGGAGACGGTTGTCGGGGAGGGCGCCGTCTCCCGGACGCCGGCCCGCGTTCGCGCGGGCTGTCGTTCGGCGTTCTACCCGCGCGTGATCGTCACGTTCGTGGCCGCCCTCCCGCTGTTCCTCGGCCCAGTCCGGCGTGAACCGGCCGGAATCTGTGCGCCGCGGACGACGAAGGGAATGTCACCATGACCACCACATCCGACCTGTCCGCGCCGTCGCGCCGGAGCCGGTCGATCTGGACCTCGCTTGCCGTCGGTGCTTTGGGCGTTGCGGCGTCGATCGCGTTTGCCGCGCCGGCGAACGCCGCCCCGGCAACCACCGGCGGAGGCACGGAGACCGGCGCGTCGTCGGGCGGGGGCGCCCTGTCGGCTCCGGCCGCAGTCACTCCGTACGGAACACGCATCGGCGGGTTCGGCGTATCCCCGTACGGTTCGGCGGGCGATCGCAGTGACGGCACAGCACTGACCACTGTGGACAGCTACATGTCCGGTCAGCCAGACGCGCACGTCGCCGGCTCTTAACGCTGGCCCCTTGAGTACGCCTCGCGTGCCCGTGAACACCTGAGGGGCGAGCCACCCTCGGAATCCTCTCTCTGCTCGCCCCTCGGGTCCGAGGGGCGCACTGTGTCGCCGGCCTTGGAAAGAGCAGGTCGATCGGCCGCCGTCGAGGAATCGACGGCGGCCGATCGGCCCGTGCTGCCTTACCCAGTCGTCCTCCCCGTGAATGAACGGGAGTCCTCATGTCGACCGACACGGCACGGAAGCCGACGTGCGTCCGGATTGATCACACCGCCCGCGGATCATCCGTTCAAGGGCAAGCGCTGACGCCGATCGTGCACTCGGGAACCGCGCCCGGCACAAGGCTTTCGAGCTACATCGTCGCGATGCCGCCCGGTCATCTGAGCCTCGCCCACGTCCACCGCCACAGCGACGTCCTCGTGCAGATCCTGCGCGGATGGGCCGCGACGCTGTGGGGCGAGGAGATGGAGCCGATCCCGCACGGCGCCGGCGACCAGGTCGTGATCCCGGCGGGCATTCCGCACGCGGCCCTGAACCTCTCCCGGAATGCGATAGTCGTCGCCCTGGAGGTCCGGACCGACCCGCATGCCAACCGCGACGTCGAACTCCTGCCCGATCTCGACCCGGTGGCCGCGGCGCAGGTTCAGACCTTGCAGGCTGAACACCTCGACCGGGTCAAGCAGGCCGTGGCGCAGGGCAGGATGTCATGGTGACGACGCGGGAGGTCCTGGCCTACGTTCCGGGGCGCGTCGACACGGTGACGCTCTCGACCAACGAACTGGCCGGCGGCCCGCTGTCGGTAGCGGCCGCGGCAGTGCAGGAATCCGCACGTTCGATCCACCGCTATCCGGACACGACGGCCGCCGTTCTGACCGAGGCCATCGCCCGCCACTGAGGTTCCCCCTTCGGGCCGGACACTCTGAGCCCAGACAGTGGTCTGGGGAAGGATGTCCTGGTGCCACGTCCGTCGAAGTATCCCGAGCAGTTCCGCAAGGACGCAGTCGAGTTGGTCCGCAACTCTGATCGTCCGCTGCGCCAGGTCGCCCGCGACCTGGGCGTGAACCACGAGACCCTGCGCAACTGGGTCAAGACCGCCGAGAAGCAGGCCGGGCAACCGTCCGCTGTGTCGGGCGCCGATCAGGACGAGCTGCGGACACTGCGTAAGCGGGTGGCGGAACTGGAGGTGGAGAAGGAGATTCTGCGGAAAGCGGCCGCCTATTTCGCGAAGGAGATGGGTCGTTGACCTGCAGCTACCGGTTCATCTCCGAACACCGCGCCAGCTTCGCTGTCGCACTGCTGTGCCGGGTCCTGGGTGTCCGCCGCCCCGGGTTCTACGAATGGATCGCAGCCGCCCCTGTCAGGGCCGCGCACGCCGCGACCGAGGAGGAACTGGCCACCGAGATCGCCGAGGTCCACACCGAGCACCGTGGGCGCTACGGCTGCCCGCGGGTCACCGTCGAACTGCGCCGCCGGGGCCGGGTGGTCAACCACAAACGCGTTGAACGGATCATGCGCCAGCGCCGGATCGTCGGGCTGACCCGCCGGCGCCGCCGGTCCCTGACCAAGCAGGACACGACCGCCGCACCGGCACCAGACCTGATCAGCCGGGACTTCACCGCCGACGCTCCCGGCGAGCGGTTCGTCGGCGACATCACCTACCTGCCCACCCAGGAAGGATGGTTGTATCTGGCGACCGTGCTGGACCTGCATACCCGGGAAGCGGCCGGTCACGCGATGGCTGAGCACATGCGTGCCGAGTTGGTATGCGATGCGGTCGATCTCGCCGTGGGACGTGGTCTGACCAGTGCTGATGCGATCTTCCACTCCGATCGTGGTTCCCAGTACACCTCCTCGACCTTCCGCGCCGCACTCACGGCGGCGGGTATGCGGCCGTCGATGGGGCGGGTCGGGTCGTGCTACGACAACGCCGTCGCCGAGTCGTTCTTCGCGACCCTCAAAACCGAGATCGGGACCCAGGTCTGGGCCACCCGCGACGACGCCCGCCGGGCAGTGTTCGCCTACCTCAGCTACTACAACCACGACCGTCTACATTCGACACTCGGATACCGAACACCCCACGAAACCCGCATCAGCTATCGTCAACCTATCGCCCTCGCGGCATAAAACCCCGGTGTCCGGATCCCGGGGGGAACCTCAGTTGCACCAAACTCAACATTGTGGCGCCGCGCTCGCTGACAGGAGCGCCCTGACAACGCTTTCCTACGGACTCTGCCACGACCTCGCGATCCGCCTTCGACGAGCACGGTACCGACCTCTCGAAGCCGATCGACTACGACGAGCAGCATCGCACGCTGAACGTCTCTGAGCTGCGCATATACTTTCCAATTGCGTGTTGTGGCCGATGCAACTCTGCTCGGTCTCGGCTTGACAGGCGACGCCGCACAGACCTTAATCAAACGTAAGTTCGATTAAGGTGCCGTCTCCCCGCGGTGCGCTGAGGCTGTCCACGCGTGTTCCAGCGGATGGCTCTCCGGCGTGACGCGGGTTGGAGGCGGCTGTGGTGGACGAGCGGATTGCACGGCTTGTCGCGATTCCCGGTGTCCGCACGGCCGCCGAGGTTGCCGAACAGGTTGCTGGAGCGGCGGCGTCCAGTGAGGTGCTGCCTGTGCTGCCTGGTTTGACGCGGTTGTTGCCAGGCACGGGGCTGGAGCGTGGCGACACGGTCGCGGTCAGCGGCTCGGTGTCGCTGTTGCTTGGCTTGGTGGCTGGTGTCACCGGTGCAGGCGGGTGGGCCGCCGTGGTCGGGATGCCTGAGCTGGGGTTGGTCGCGGCGGCGGAGCTCGGTGTGGACCTCGGTCGGTTCGCGTTGGTTGCGTCCCCGGTCGCTGAGGTGATCGCGGTCGCGACGGCGTTGCTGGACGGGGTCGATCTGGTGGTGCTCGGCTCGCCCGCGGTCGCGGTCGCGGCCGTGTCCGGGCCGGTGGCCCGGCGGTTGTCCGCGAGGGCCCGGCACCGCGGCGCGGTCTTGGTCGCGGCGGGGCCGTGGCCGGGCGCGGAGCTGGAACTGCGTGCCGAGCCGGGCTTGTGGAGCGGGCTGGAGGATGGTCCGACCGGCTACCTGACCGGGCAGATAGCCGTGGTGTACCGCCACGGGCGGGGCGCGGCGGCTCGTCCGGCGCGCTTCACGGTCGCGCTGCCGCACCCCGGAGGTGAGATCACTGCGGTCCCGGTGCGGCGGGACCGCAGTGCCGAGCAGGTCGCGGCGCTGGAGAGCGCGAGATGAGCGCGGTCCGGCTCATGGTCGTGTATTGCCCGGACTGGCCTGTGGTCGCGGCCACCGCCGCGGCCGGAATCCCGGTGACCCGGCCGGCAGCTGTCTACTCCGGCAACCGGGTAGTCGCGTGCTCGGCCGCGGCGCGTGCGTGTGGAGTTCGGCGCGGTATGGCGCGCCGGGCGGCGGAGTCGCTGTGCGAGTACGTGGCACGGTTCGACCAGGACGCGGATCGGGACGCGCGTCTGTTCGAGCCAGTCGCTGCCGCGGTGGAGCGCCTGGCGGTCGGCGTGGAGGTCGTCCGGCCTGGGGTGGTGGCGGTTCCGGTGGCGGGAGCGGCCGGCTATTTCGGCGGAGAGGAACAGCTGGGGGAGCGGGTAGTCGACGAGGTCGCCGCCCGGGCGGGAGTGGAGTGCGAGGTCGGGGTGGCGGACGGACTGTTCGCGGCGACGCTCGCCGCCCGCACCGGCCAGCTCGTCGCCCCAGGCGCGAGCGCGCAGTTCCTTGCCCCACGGGCCATCGGCGATCTCGACCAGCCGGAGGCACCCCGCGCGACGTTAGTCGCGTCGCTGCGGCAACTCGGGTTGCGCACCTTGGGCGCGTTCGCCGAGCTGGCAGAACGGGACGTCGCCGGCCGTTTCGGCGCCGACGGGGCTCAGGCACATCGGCTGGCGCGCGGGCTGTCGGAGCGGCCACCTGCACGACGGCGGCCGCCGCCAGAGCTGGCGGTGCAGGAGTCGTTCGACCCGCCGTTGGAGCGGGTCGACGCGGCCGCATTCGTTGCGAAGGCCCTGGGTGAGCGGCTGCACGGTGTGCTGGCGGCGCGAGGGCTGGCCTGTACGCGACTGGCCGTGCGGGCGGTGACCGAGGCGGACGAGCAGTTCGCGCGGGTGTGGCGGTGCGCGGAACCGCTGACCGCGCAAGGCATCGCGGATCGGGCACGGTGGCAGTGCGACAGCTGGCTCACCCGCCCGCCCAGCGGCCGCCCGACGGCGGGGATGGTGCGGTTGGTGCTGGAGCCGGAGGAGACGGTGGCCGGGGCGGCGCTGCAGCTGCAGCTGACCGGCCGCGCCGAGCACGCTGACGCCGACGAGCGTGCAGGGCGGGCGTTCACCCGCGTCCAGGCCCTCCTCGGCCCGGACGCGGTCGTCACGGCGCAGCTGGTCGGCGGGCGTGGCCCGAGCGATCGCGTCCGGTTCGTGCCCTGGGGCGAGCCCCGCGACGCCGACGACGCCGCGCCGTGGCCGGGGCGGCTGCCCGCGCCGGCGCCCGCAATCGTTCCTCATTCGAAGACACCGGTCGTCGTCCGGGATGTGGACGGACACGAGGTGGTCCCGACCGAGCGGCAGGGGCTGACCGGCGTGCCCGCCGTGGCCGAGGTCGAGGGCAGGCCACCGTCGCCGGTGCTCGGATGGGCTGGGCCATGGCGTGCCCAGACAGCCGACTGGCGCCCCGGAAACACCGGTGACCAAACTCGAATCCAGCTACTGCTCGGCGAGACGCAACCCGGACGCGGGGACACGGCTGTCCTGCTGCTGCACGGCGAACTGTCCGGTCCACAGTGGATACTCGAAGGCGTGTACCGCTGAGCGTCGTCCGAACGCGCAGTGTGCCCGGCTCAGCCGGGGAAAGGCAGATGCGGGTGGCGTTTGAGGACGCGGGGCTCGAGGATGGGGCCGGGCCAGAGGACGACGTGGTAGGTGTCGGCGCCGTGGACCCGGTCCTCGCTGATGGTGTCGAATCCCTTCGCGTAGACGCGGGCGGTGTAGTCGCCGGGCGGGACGGCGGTGCGGGGGACGGTCGGCCGGTAGTCGAATTTGGACACGACGATGCGGCCGCTGGTGATGCGGAGGCCGGCTTCGGTGACGTGGTCCCAGTCCTCGAGGTTGTCGTCGGGAGCGTCGGCGCGGACGTCGAGGGTGACCGGGAGGAGGAGCCGGCGCGCGGTGCCGACGCCGATGGCGCCTTCGGCCGCGGCGATGAGGTCGGTCATCACGCTGGTGATGAAGGCGCGGTCGGTGTCCGGGCGTGCGGTGTCGTCCTGGACGAAGAAGCTGCCGTAGTCCGCGAGCACGTCGAGTTCGGCGTGCGCGATCGGTGCGGGAGGCTGGCTGGGTGTGTCGGGCATGAGCTGTACCTGGGCTCCGTCGGGTAGGTCGTGGATGGAGGAGGCGAAGGGGCCGCGGATGCGGATGCAGACCGCGGCGTCCTCGGCGGTGAGGTTCGTGTCGTCGTAGGCGCTGATCACCCGCGCGCGATCCGCCTCGTGCGTCGGCCCCACCTTTGCACGGAACCTGAGAAGCCGCGGGCTGGCAAGGTCGGGCAAGATGGTCGCCATGACCGTCGGCGAGCACCTGGCCCAACAACTGCGGAGCCATCTTGTTACGCAGCTCGCCGATGTTGCGGCGATGTTCCCGTCGAAACCCGACTGGTGCCACAACAGTGCCCAGGCCTTGGTTCTCGGCCATGGCCGCTGGTTCCGGCCGGCTCCGTTGCCGGTCGGTCGGACCCTCGGATCGCCGGGAAGATGCTTCGCCAACGCAACCCGGCACGCCGCCCGCCACGATCTGGCGTATGTGGAGGGGTTCGCCCTCCCCGAGGCCGGCCCGGTCTTGCAACATGCCTGGTGCGCCCGCCGCGATGGCACCGTTGAGGATCCCACTTGGGGCGCAGACGGTCTGGCCTACCTCGGCATCCCCTTCACCCGCCACTACCTCCAGGCGCAGCACCGACGCGGGAATACGCACCAGCTGCTGTTCGAACAACACCGCAGCGACTGGGAACTCTTCCGTTTCGGCATCGGCGAGGACATCGTCGAGGACATCGGCGAGCTGAACGAGCCGATAACCCTTTCCAAGCAACAAGAAAATTAGGCGCCGCCTGCTGGCATTCAGATGCGGCCCATGGATAGCGAGCGTCCCGGTCCGTGTCAAGAGGATGTGGGCGGCCCTGTCCATTCCCGTGCGTCGTCGCGCCGGTTCTGGAGGAGCCACCAGAGCTGGCGTAAGGATTTCGCCGGCACGCTGTGGCTGGCTGCGCGCATTGCCTTGGTGAAGTCGGCGCGAGTCGGTGTGCCGGGCAGGGCATCGATGATCGGCAGGGCCTGCGCGATTAGAGTGGTGAACTCCCGGAATTCGTGGTGCTCGTTGTTGTGCGCGGCGGGGATTCCGGTGTTGTGGCAGGCGGCGGTGGCTGCCGCCCACAGGCCGGTGGTGGCGTAACTCCACGCGCGGCTGGTTTTCGTCGCGGCGGGTGCGTCCTCGCCGAGTAGGTGTCCGAGCGTTTGGTCGAGTTGGCTGCGTGTGGTGGAGATGCGGAAGCCACGTCTGTTCGCGGCGTCCTTCACTGAGGTCCACGGGGTCTGCGGTTGGTGCCAGAACGCGATGGCCGTTGCCACGAGCACTTCGACCAGGGCTGGCGTGTCCCGGACATCCGCGCCCTGATTCTTCTGTCCGCAGGTGTTTCACGTGCGGGTTCGCATGACGAGACTTGGTGGACGTCCGCATGCCGGGTGGCCTGCTCTGTCGCCGGCCGTGCGGTGTGCCGAGGCTGGGGGTCTGCGATGACGGTAACCCCCAGGTGATCCAGCGCGGCAAGGTCGGAAATGCCGGCCGCGAGGAGTGCGGGCACCCCGAGCGAGGCGGCCAGCACGAGGGTGTGGGCCTGTCCGGAGGACAGGCCGTGTTCGGCGGCGACGGCATTGACGGCGGGCTGCACGGCGAGCTGCGCTTGATAGGGCAGCACTCGTTTGATCCCGATGCGCACGAGCTCGTCCAGGATGTGGTCGACGAGGGCGCCCACGCAGGGGCCGGCGCGGGCTTCGAGCCGGGTGAGGTCGCCGCGCCATCGATCGAGGACGGCGTCGACGAACTCGAGCAGGGAGAACTCCGCGACGTATGCGCCGTGCCGGGTGATCGTCCCAGCGAGCTGGGCTACGGCGTTGTCGTCGTAGGTGGTGAGCAACCGGACTAGGATCCTTGCGTCGACCACGGCTGCCGATTCGATACCGGCGGCGCTCACTACCTCGTACTCGCTGTCGCGATCGAAATCCTGCCGTGCGGCGGATTGCGCGGCGGAGCACAGCTGTGTGCGTAGCCGCTGGATTGCGCGCAGCGGGGTTTCGAGCGTGACGGAACCGGGGCTGTCGGGATCGATACGAACGATCACGGTGGCCGACTGGCTGACGACGCCGAGGGCTTCCCGCGCCACGAGGGGCAGCTGTCCCTAGCCCCGCACGTCGATCCGGGCCCTCGCCGACACCGACCGACCCCCACTGCCTCCGGAGGACACCATCCCTGTCCGGGACGCCATCCCGCCAGACCCCGCCGGGCCGTTGCCGTCCAGCGGGTGCGCCTGTCGATGGCTCTTGATGCCTGTCGAGATCCGAATGCCCCACTACCAGTCCCCGCCCTAGCCGACGCCAGTGCCCCATCAGTCAGCCACAGGGGCGCCAGAAAGTAGTCGCAAGGTCACAGTGTGCTCAAGGCTGTGTGCGGACGAGTGGCCGACACGAGGCGTTCACCCCGCGCTCCGAGAGGTGGAGCGTCGATGACGTCGGCGAGGCGGCCCGAGCGGCACCGCCTCGCCGTGCCCGTCGTCTTGGGCTAAGCACCCCGCAGCTGGAGTACGGGACGTGGCCCGGGGCTGGGCAGCGCGCGATCTTGGTGACAGTCTGCGAATACAACTGAAGCGTCCTGAAATTCCACAGTTGCTACTATAAAGTCTGAAGATAGGTGGAATTGTCGCTGCGGCATGCCTGCTTGATGGCCCTCACCTGCGCAATCGCCTCGAAACGTTCCTTCCGACACCCCTCATGAACCTCTGACCCCAGAAAGCCCGCGGTTGAATTACGCTGCCGCCGCAGTCTGAAGTTCTCGCTTTTGCGAGGTGGTGTTGCAGGACGGCTCTTCCCGTGTTGCCGACCACGCCGGCCGGGTGGTCGATCGAACCACTCGGGATAGGAGTTCCTTCCCGTGACCCAGGTGATCAACGAAGGTGACGACCCGAGCCCGCAGGACACTGTCCCGCCGGGCGAGGAGGCGGATCGGCATCCCCGGGCGAAACCCGCGCCGGAAGCCGGTGAGTCTCTCACCGATGAAGAGCGCCGGGCTCAGAAGGCCCGGCGCGTCATCACCATCGCGCAGGTCGTACTCGCCGTCGCGCAGACGGTGGACGGGGTTGTCAGGATGTTCTCCTGACACCGGCCGGCCTGGACGCAGCCGCATCTGGGCCGGTCCCATCCTCGACCGCCACCCGATGAGCGCAATCGGAAGGATTCTGCCGCGTCCCGGAAATCGGTGTTCCCGATTTCATGAACAGCCGACGCTGTAGGGCATAGCGGCCGAGACGGTGGCGTCGTGCTCACAGCCGTTCCAGCCGCTGCCGGATCCCGCCTGCACGCCAGGGCTGCCAACCCAGATGTCACCCAGTCCACTATCGACTCGACGATCTGCGTGCCGGGCTGGACGGCGACCGTGCGGCCGCCGACTTCGTAAACGAACCCGTTGAAGGTTCGGGATCGCGGATTGCGGCTACACAGGGCACCAGCTCCAGCTCATACGAGGAGGACCATTTCCTGCCGTTGGAACTCGGCGGATCGTCGCGGGACCCGAAGGGCTTCTGGCCCGAGTTGTACAGCGGTGATAAGAGCTCCTACAGCTCGGACTCGGCGGAGAACGCGCTGAAGAAGGCTGGCTGCGACGGCCGGACCGCTCTCGCGGCGGCACAGCACGCCATGCGTACCGGTTGGACCACCGCCGAATCAGTCCTCGGCTGATCCCGGCGCACCTCCTGGAGGCACCGCGGCGCCCGGCTGACGACGTGACACTCTGCAAGCCGGGCGCGGTGCTAGTGACTGGCGCCCAGCGGCAGCCTCGTCTGCGCGGCATGGACCATTCCCGTTTGCCAGACAGGAGGAAGCGCTAAGGGTTCACCGTGCGTGGCTTTCACGCTGGCGCGGTTTTTCGCGCGCTCGGTCTCTGTCCACATGCGAGTCAGCCATTGCAGGACCCGAACGAGTGCCAGAGCTTCAGCGACGACGGGTTCACCGGGCACGGGCGCAATTCCGGCGAGGTCTCGGAAGTCGTCGAGTGTCCGGGGCGCGGCATCTGCATCCGGAAGGTCGCGTTGCCACTCCAGGGCGGAGTCGGTTTCCTGGTACTGCCCACGATGCTCGATGATCTCGGCGAGAATCTCGCGCGGGTCGACGAGCTGGTTCACCCACCAGTCGGCGTCGTCGATGCCGGCGGCGTCGGTCAGCAGGCGCAGGGGCTGTGCGACCGCATCCGCGGACATCGTCACCACGGCGCGGCGCTCGAGGACACCCAGCAGGCGTCGGGCCAGTTCCGGCGTACGGGCGTCGTTGAGGGATGGCGCGTTCGCGCCGGTCGGGTTCCCTTCGACGCTGACCTGCCAGATCGCGATCCCGTCGCCCTCGGCCTTCGGCCCGAGCAGCACCACTGCACTGCCGGGGCACGGGAATCGCTCGGCGCCCGGGCTGCTCGACGCTGTGGTCATCATCATCTCCTCAGGTCAGAAGGCCGACAGCATGATCCTCGCGGCGGGAGCTTCCCCGAGGCTACGTGGACGGCATCGTCGGAGCGGTGCGTGCGCCCCGCGGAACGGCATCGCCGGCTACTCGGCGTCGAGGGCTCGGCCGAGGAGGAGGGTGGGCGGTCATCGCGGGGTGGCCGCGGCTGGGAGGCGCTGCTGCGTCGATCGCCGCATCGGAGGAAGACATTCGAGAGCTGGCTGTCGGCATCGTGGATGGCCGGCCCGGTCACTCTTCGTCGGGTTGCTGGGTCTCGACGTGGTGCCTGTACTCGGCGGCGTAGGCGGCTTCCTTGTCGAGTGCGCGGGTAAATGTGTTCATCAGCCTGCCGAGGACGGGGCCGGGGGCGATGTCTCGTCGCGGTTGCTCGCGTGTCCGGTGCGGTCGATGTCCCGGCTGACGACGACACGGCGCCCGCTGGCCAACAATGAGATGCTGGCAGGGCGTGCCGGCAGGACCCTCCCCCTCGGCCTGCCGGCACGCCCCACTTACTGCCGCGCGCACGCAAGACACCGGACCGTGTGCCGTACCGGCGCCTAGCCACCGTCGACCTGGTCGGTGGTTGTGTCCGTGATGTCGCCGAAGTGCTTCTCTCCCAACGCCATCGCGTCGCCCTGTGACGGACCACCAGCCGCTTTCATCACCTCCATCTCCGCCTGTAACCTCTCCAGCTGAAAGCCGACGGTGCCCGGAAGGTGAAGTGACTTTGCGGAATCAATTGTCGCGTGCTCCCTGGTCGCCGAGGAGCCGTCCGGTAAGTCATCGGAGTGAGAGAACGGTCACGGCGGTAGTGAGTTCTGCTTGTTAGTAGGCGATCTGTTTGGCATACCTCGCGCGATCTTCGCGTAGTTCCTGCCATTGTTGATCACCCTGTGCCGGCCCCTCGAATCGTGGACCTCCGGTCGGCCTGCGCAACGGTGAACGCCAGCATGCCGAGGTGATCGAGTAAATCCAGATTTCCGAACCACTCCGGCTGTGAATCACCAACTGAGCCTCGTTCGGTAACGTCTTTGCTCCATTAGCATGATAATAAGGATAAATCAGTCAAAGCAGACTTGTTGTTGTGACGAAGTAACAGCTGCGCACGATCAACCCTTCTGCACGATGTTCTGCCGTGCGAGGGGCCTTCTTCGGGTTTTTTTGTGCCTGGTCCAGGTTTTCTGGCGCGGTTTCATGCTGCACTCATGCGTGTCGAGGGGAAGACTGATGAGGCATAGATCTGCTGCGGCGGTGGCCGCTGTGACGTGGGGGGCGCTGGTGGTTGCTGTACCGCATACCGCGTCCGCCGAGCCGCATACGGTGGCGCCGCCGTCGACGGTGTGGACGCCGCCTGCGACGGTGAATCACACCCCGACCGGCGGCCTGCCGCCGTCCGCGAACTGGGCACCCGGGTGGAAGCCGGGCCTCGCCCCTGCGGCGGTGTCGTCGTGCGGGGCGAACGAGACCGGTTTGCTGCCACAGTATCCGCTGGAGCGGTTCCCGATTTCGGATCGAATGGAGGCGCTGGTCAACACCCATGACGGGAACCTGACGATCACCCAGCGGCAGCTGACGGTCCAGGGGACCGGGGAGAACCTGTCGCTGAGCCAGGTCTACAACAACCAGCGTCCGGGCAACGGCAGTTTCGGTACCGGCTGGACGCTGAGTCACGGCCAGGACATCGGCCTCACGTTCTCAGGCAGCGACGTCGTCGTGCACGGCGACTCCGGTTATTGCGCGACGTACAAGCACAATGCCGACGGCAGCTACGTCGAGGCGCCAGGTATGCATGCGGAGCTGGCCAAGGGTTCGGACGGCAAGTACACACTGATCTTCGACAGTTCGAACGAGCGGTGGACGTTCAGCCCGGCGGGCTGGCTGCTGTCACAGGCCGATCGCAACGGCAACAGCAACACCGCTCGCTACAACCCGGACGGCACCACCGCCTCGATCACCGATTCGCAGACCCGGGTGACGACGTTCGGCTACCAGAATGGCCTGGTCTCGACGATCACCGACCCGACCGGCACCGTCGCGGCGACCTACGGCTACAACACCGCCGGGCAGTTGCAGGACTTCACCGACCGGTCTGGCACGTCGATGCACCTGACCTGGTTCCCCTCCGGTGACCTGGCCACGATCCAGGACCCGGACGGCAAGACCTACGGCTTCAGCTACGACGGATCCCACCGCGTCACGCAGGTGACGGTGCCCCGGCAGGCCGGCGACGCGACGACGTTGTTCGGCTACAGCAGCGGGCAGACCACCGAGACCGACCCGAACTCGCATTCGGTGACCTACTACTACGACGCCCAGGGCCGGCAGACCTCGGCCGTGGACGCACTCGGCCATCAGCGGCAGCAGAGCTGGACCGCCAACAGCGACGTCCAGACCACTATGGACGGATTGAACAACTCCACCACCAACCACTACGACCCGTTGAACAACCTGATCGGGACCGATCTGCCGACCGGCGCGAAGACCGGGGTGGGCTATACGGACGCCGCGCACCCGCATCTGCCCACCACGGTCACGGACCCGGCCGGGGACCAGGTCTCCCGCACCTACGACGACGCCGGGAACGTGAAGACGATCCACTCCGACGGGCTCAACGCCGACCTGCAGACGTTGACTTACTGGCAGCCGCTCGGATTGGTCCGGACCAGTGTCGACGGCAACGGCCATCCGACCACCTACGACTACGACAACGCCGGCAACCTCAAGAAGGTCACGCCCCCGACCCCGCTGGGACCGACGACCTACACCTACGACTCGCTCTCCCGCGTCGCCACGGTCACCGACGGCCGCGGCATCGAGCTGGACTACGGCTACGACAAACTCGACCGCGTCGTCTCGGTGACCCGCCACCACACCAGCGGCCCGGACACGGTCCTGCAAACCTCGGCGTATGACAACAACGGCAGCCTCAAACGCCGAGAAACCGCCACCGCGGTCCACACCTTCACCTACGACACCGGCGGCCTGGTCCTCACCGACACCCGCACCGACGGCACGAGCCCGACAGAGAACATCACCTACGGCTATGACCCCGCGACCAACCTGACCAGCCTCACCGACCCGGGCGGCCAGACGATCTACGGCTACGACAACGCGAACCGGCTCACCTCGGTCAAGGACCCGTTCGGGCAGACCACCGGCTTCGGCTACGACAACGCCGACCGCCGCACCACCGTCACCTGGCCCGGCGCGGGCAGCCAGACCAACGGCTACGACAACTCCGGCCGCCAGACCAGCCTCACGGTGAAGAACAGCGGCGGCACGCAGCTGTTGCAGACCACCTACAGCTTCACCCGCAGTGACGGCAAGGACTCCGATCAGATGCAGTCCAAAACCGACGCCTCCGGCACCACCGCCTACGGCTACGACAGCCTGCAACGGCTGAAGACCGCCGGTACCACCGGGTTCGACTACGACAACGCGTCGAACATGAAGAAACTCGGCGGCACCACGTTCACCTTCAACGCCGCCGACGAACTCGTCAACGACGGCCGCACCCGCACCTACGACACGGCCGGCAACCTCACCGGCGCCGACAACCCCACCGAGACCAACTTCTACAGCGACACCAGCCAGTACGCCTCGGGCACCGACGCCGCCGGCGACAGCTTCACCGCCAGCTACGACACCCTCGACCAGACCCAACCCCACACACTCACCTACACCACCAGCGGCGGCACCACCACTGACCAGTTCACCACCACCGCCCTCGGCATGACCCAAGCCATCCACAACGGTGCCCGGACCAGCCTCACCCGGGACCCCAAGGGCACTCTCGTCACCGAAAAGGCCGGAACCAGCCGCTACAACCTGGTCACCGACTACCAGGGCAGCGTCATCGCCCTCGTCTCCACCACCGGCGCCCTGGCCGCCACCTACAAGTACGACCCCTACGGCGGCAGCACCGCCACCGGGCCGTCGGCCGGGGACAACCCGTTCCACTACCTCGGCCAATACCAATACGGCGTCGACATGCTGCTCGGCTACCGCTGGTACTTCCCCGGCTGGGGCCGCTTCACCACCCCCGACCCCACCGGACAAGAGGCCAACCACTACGCCTACGCCAAAGACGACCCCATCAACCGGAGTGACCCCACCGGCGCATCCGCCGCGCTGAATGCGTGCTCTGGCGCGATACTAGGTGTGGTACTTCTTGGGGCAGCGCTCACTGGCGGAGTCGTCGGACTGGCCGCAGCGTTCATTGCTGAAGATACACTAGGAGTTGGTTTGTCTCTTGTAGGATTAGCAGGCGCAGGTGCAGGTGGTTTGACAATTGACAGTTCGGCGTGCTGATGACGACGTTATCAACTGTTGGAATCATAGTTCTGGTCATTGCAATACTTCTGTCGCTGATTGCAATAGTTCGAAGTAGTCGAAAGAGGAGGGAAAAGTAGACTTTTGATGCTGTGGTTGGAATGCTGCAGAAATCAGCGTTCCAACCACAGTATTACCTATATACTTCAAGGCGGCGTGCACCAGTCGTGTCCAGCCTCCAGCACCGTTCAGCCCCTGTGTCGCCCGCCCACCGCGGGGTCCTCGTCGAGCAGGAACGGCCGTCGAGGAGCTCCGCAGCTTGGGTGTGGTCGCTGCGGCGTGAGGCCGGGGTGTAGCTGGTGTTCGAGGTGGCGCGCAGCTGGTGCGCCGCTACAACCTGGTCACCGACTACCAGGGCAGCGTCATCGCCCTCGTCTCCACCACCGGCGCCCTGGCCGCCACCTACAAGTACGACCCCTACGGCGGCAGCACCGCCACCGGGCCGTCGGCCGGGGACAACCCGTTCCACTACCTCGGCCAATACCAATACGGCGTCGACATGCTGCTCGGCTACCGCTGGTACTTCCCCGGCTGGGGCCGCTTCACCACACCCGACCCGACCGGACAGGAGGCCTGCCACTACGCCTACGCACAGGACGACCCCATCAGCCACAGCGACCCACGGGAGCCAAGGGTGGCAAGAGTTGCAACGCAGCCGGAATTGCAACGATCTTCACCTTGCTCGGATTTGCCGCCTGGATCGCAGCGGCTGGGGGTACCGGGGGCGTTCTCGCGCCCGTTGTCATTCAGGCAGGTACGCAACCGCATGAGCCCTGCTGGCACAATCTACGCATGCAGTTAAATTATACCGAGAGGATGAAGATCATCGACGGAAAGCTCTTGGGGTCGTTGATCGCATCTATTGTAACAATTGGGTTCTTTATATTTTCATTCTTCTACCTTAATACTCTCGTCGTCAACATACGGGCAATTCTCGCACTGCTGGCCATGTTGTATACGTGGTGGGCGTATTTCAAGGCGCGTAAAATCGAAAAGAAATGACCTGGTAAGCGTGCCGGGGCCGGGAATCCTGCGCAAGAAGAGTAAAATCACCAAATGAGCAAGTCGGTAAGTATAGCTTTTGTCACCGTCTCCGGAGTCTTGCTCATTACTATGATCGTGCTCGCATCGCTGTGGCGTCAGCCCACGTCCTTAATCGTCGGCGCTTTTCCCTTGGCACTGCTTGTGTACTTCATAATCTCGGTGAAGAAAAGCTGGAAAAAACTGTCCTAGTGCGCCGATCAGAACGTCCATGGCACGAACAGTGAGATTACGACGCCAATCTTGAGGACCGACAAGACCTGTAAGGTCTCGCCGGTCGTGACATGTCGATCTTGCGCGACCTGCCGTTTCTCGGCTTATCTCATCGCAATGTCATCAAGATCAGTCAAACTCGTGGCATTTCCTCGGTGTCCGACCGTTCGGTGCGACCGGGCCCGGCAGTCGCGGTGCGTTCGGACACCGGCTCGTCCGAGTCCGCCGGCTTCGCCCGCGGCGGCTCCGTTCGGCCCCGGCGACACCTTTGTCAAATGGAGGACATGTCCACCTGCACAGGCCACCGGCGCGGCCTCGGATCGCGCGGGCAGTCTGGATGTTTCACTCGAGATTCGGCGCAGTGAGGCAACTGACCCAGTACTCTGAGACGACTGCCCGGTCCATGAGCCGGATCAGCCCCCAGGTCCGTGCCCCGTTTCGCGTCGAGGTTGTCGCTGCCCATGGCCACGATGACGACTAATACCCGAACAGCTGTCAGTTACTGGATCGAGCCCGCATGAGCCGCATTAGTTGAAGGTGCGTGCCTCACCTGTTCGAAAGGTGAAAATCTCTCACGCACTGCAATGTTGGGCGGAAGTTTTTGCGCATCGCCTGGTTAATGCGAACTCTCCGGTGGAGCGCTATCCTGGCACCCGACAGAGCAGGCAGCAGGGAGGCGGTCCGATCAGCGTCGACACGAACAAGATCGATCGGGCCTCGGTCGCTCTCGGTGAATTTCAGGTCAATGAGTTGCTTGGCCATACATTTCGCGAGCAAACGACATCGGACTTTGGCGTCGATGCGCACGTCGAAATTAAACGCGACGGAAAAGCTACTGGACGACTTGTCGGCCTGCAGATAAAAGGCGGCAACTCGTGGTTCGAAGAAAAAACTGAGATTGGTTGGAAATTCCGCCCCGAAAAGAAGCATATTCCGTACTGGCTGAGTCACTCCTTGCCGATGTACGTGCTGCTCGTTGATAAGACCAATGGAACCATCTACTGGCAGGAGTTGTCCGAGAGAACTCTGGAGACCGGCCCACGCGGCGGTGTCTTTGTCACGGTCCCCAGGATTCAAACGCTCGAGACTGCAGGCGCGGTCTGGGAGATCGCTGCCGAGAAGTTCGCGGAGACGGCACTTTCTGACTACTCCGACAACCTCTCGCGTCTGCCTCCCTCGGCAGTCAGGGCTCTAGCTACCTTCGCAACGGCGAACGTAACCGCCGCGGCGCTGTTGGCAGCCCACCTTGCTCGAGGTCGAGGAGCCCCAGAGGTCGTCGTCCGCACCCTCAAGGACAGTGACCCAACCTGGTTGTCACCCGACGGTGGGAATATCGGTCTCATCGCGCTGGCCAGCTACGCGCACGCCCACTATCTCCCCGGGCTAGCAGCCGATGTGTTGCTCCTCGCCGCCGGCCGAGCACCCGAAACGAAGTACAAGCACACTCGGGATGCAGCCCTCATCTTGCTCGAATCCGACCGCGCTCGCGCCCGCGACCTTCTCGCCATAGCTGCGACAACGCCCATTGCCTCGGGCGACGCACGCATCGCCATCGGCCATGCTGTACTTGCGCACCCTGAAGGTTCGGCAGCACCCATTGTGATCTCGGATGAGGTCATGGCGCAGCTCGATGCCATCGCCGACGATGAGCTAGTGCTCGCATTTCGGGCGCAACGAAGCGAGCGTGCCGGCGATCTTGATCACGCAATCGATTTGTTCGAGCAGGCGCTCGCACTTGTTCCCGACTCGGCTGGGCTCATGGATACCCTTGCCGCCTCGCTCCTTCGCAGGGCGCGCGCGGGAAGGATGCAGCCCTTCGACGAGCAACGAGCCGTCCAACTCTCTTCAGGCGCAGTCGATCAGCTGCACAACTGGTCCGGTCCGACCGAATCGGCCTTGAAGACGCTCCTGCAGGGCCTGACCGTGAGCGGCCAGTTCTCGAAAGTTCTCGACCGAAGTCTGCCGGCGCCCGATGGTCGAGCGACCTCCGACGAGTCGCAGAGGGTCGACGTCCGCACGTCGGCCGCAACCGCCGCCACGATGCTCGGACGCCGTGACCTCGCGCTGCGCTTGATCGACTCTCTGCCTTCGGGCGTGAGCCAGGACTTTGCTCGTCTTCGACTGGGGGGCATTTCGGGCGATGTCGATGACCAGCGTGCAGCATGGACTGACCTGCTCGCGCGACTGGATGCGAGCCAGCCCGACGCTTTAGTGCAGGTGGTTATGCGTCTGAGTGATCTCGGAGTCGACGTGTCGGCGCGTCTCACCTCACTGATCGACGACAACATCATCGCGCCTGAGATCCGGGATCTAGCTGCCGTTGGCGCGAAGGCGCAAGTTGATCTCGATGCGGCACTTCCACAGTTGCGACTCTTGGCAGAACGTGACGCATTCGGTGCAGCTAGACTCGTTGACTATCTGGCAAACGCCGGAAGGCTCGACGATGCCCAAGTCGCATCGGAGGCGGCCTACCTCAGATTCGCAAACTCAGATTTCGCAGTGCGTCGCGCAGAATTACTCTTGCGCCTTGATCGTAAATCCGATGCACATGACGTAGCTACTGAGGCCCTTGCCACGTCGTCTCTCGATTCAATCCAGCGCCGCAAAGCGCATAAACTACTCGTCCGCCTGCTCTTGCAGGAAGCCATGCAGACGCCATCGGACATGCGAGTCTGGCGACGCGTCGAACGCCAGTTGATCGAATGCGTCAATTCCGACGAGTTAGTAGCCGAAGACCAAGACGTTTGGCAACTCGCAGGCGCTCAAATGCGGCTAAGGGAAGAAGCTGACGCCTTCGTGACGATCAAGCGGTATGAGCCAACAGTTACCACGCCAGACGAAGCTCATCTGTGGATGTCCATCATGGCAATGCAACCTACGCTGACCGCGCAGACATATGCACGTATGTTGGAACTAGCAGATACCTTTGCTGATGACGTCGAGTTGAGCGCCGCACTCCTGACCACAGTAATAGGGCGTACGCGTAACACTGAGGATGAGCCTGCTACCCCTGCTGATCAGCGGGCGGTACTTGATGGCGATCGTCGGGCCGCAGCTTTCGCCGCTCTCCAAGCCCACGTGCAGAGGCACGGCGATCAGAGCCCGATCAAGTTCGTTGAAGCTCCCACGCCAGAAGGCCTCATCGCCAAGATGACCGAACTTACCCGGCGCGATGACCGCCCACTCATCGAACTCTCTGAAATGATCCGTCAAGCTAGCGCGCCCCTAGGCATGTTGACGTCCGCCGTGAGACGGCCGTACTCGTCAACCCTCGCAATGAGACCTTTCGGTTACTTCATTTCCGCGGCGGCCTTTGAAGAGGATGATATTGCCGACGAGCGAGCAGCCAAGGCTTCGCCGAACTGCGACGTGGTCGTCGATCTTTCTGCCCTTCTCGTCGCTTGCGAGCTTGGTGAGTTTGACAGCTTCCGCGGCAATTTTAGAAGTCTACTCATTCCGTCCGCGTCACGCATGGACGTGCACGCAGGCCGCGCCACATTGGATGGTGAGTCATCCAGCAGTGGATCCATCAGGTACAACGCGGCAACCGACAAAATCGCCGCCGTAGAACTGAATGTTGAAGATCACCTCGGTGCACTCGCGCGCTTCTCGAAAATCGACAGCGCTCTCGCGGCAACTCAGACAGTCGCGGACGTCCCCCTTGATTATCTTGTGATTCCTCGATCAGCCCCTTGGCTCGGGCCGATTGGTCTCGCGAAACAGCGAGGTATACCACTCTGGTCAGACGACCTCGCGCAGAGGCGACTTGCCAGAACGCTGGGCGTAGAAGCTTTCGGGACAACGACGCTTCAGCAACTTCGCGCCGAAGATCGCCTTAACGGCGAAGAGGTAGACGACGTCCAGTTCCAAGAAGCTCTTGAGGCTCGACGGCAAGAGGTCATAGATGCCCTAGCTGCACGCATCGTTGACCTCCCAACCGATCGCGACGTTGTCATCAGTCAAGGCAGGGCAGAAGCCTGGAATGAACAGGTCGCCCTCGTTACAATCGGCCGGCAGGGTTGGTGGCATATGGCCGTCAACCCGTGGAGTGATCTCCGATCCATCCTGGCCGCGGTGGAAGCGGACGGCGGCCACTCTGATACGTGGCGCCATCACGCGATGTGGGGTGTCGCACGAGTCGCGCCTGACGACCCGAATCGTACGGCCCTTCTGCTCGCCTGCGTTGCGTTAGTCTGTGTCGACGACACTCTGAATGACGACAGGACCGTTGAGTATCTAGGGGCAGCCGGTAGTGTTGCGGTTCAGTTTGGCGCGAAAGTGCCGTCAGAATTTTTGGTTGAGGCCGCGACGGATCTTGACTCGGCGGGCGTATTCTCCTATGCACCAGTGGACGTCGCACGTCTGCGCCTTCGATTATCCGGTAATAACGGAGGTGATCCTTCGCCAACCGCATAGAAGGACTAGACTTCGGAAGTTGCAGCACGGTGGAGTATCGAGCCATCGGTGCAGGTGAACGTCAAACGCCGCTTCAGTTGGTTTTGAGACCCTACAAGACCGGTGCGCAGCGCGGTCGGGTCAGCGGAAGTCGCGTGACGGTGCGGCCAGGGCCGTGAGGTCGATGGGGATGATCTTGTCGGCGTCGATGGACACGGTGCCTTCGCCGATTCGGGCCAGGCCGCGGATGATCACAATGCGGGCGTGGCGCAGCAGTTTCTCGTAGCGGCGGTAGAAGCCTTTGGCGCAGACGATGTTGACCATGCCGGTCTCGTCTTCGAGGTTCAGGAAGGTGATGCCGCCGGCAGTGCCAGGGCGTTGACGGTGGGTGATGGTGCCGCCGACGTGAACGCGGGTGTTCTCGGTGAGGGTGAGCAGGTCGCGGGTGGTGGTGGCGCCATAGGTGTCGAATACGCTGCGGACGTAGGCGACGGGGTGGACGTCGGTGGTGATGCCGGTGGCGTTGCGATCGGAGACGGTCAGTTCGAGCGCGCTCATCGACGGTAGCGGTGGCGCTTGCTGCCCGACGGCGGTGCCGGGCAGGTGCCCGGTCCGGGTGCGGACCGCGGCGCCGGCGGCCCAGAGCGCTTGACGGCGGTCGAGCCCGAACACATCGAAGGCGCCGGCGCTGGCGAGGGCTTCGGCGACGGGGGTGGTGAGCTCGACCCGGTCGGTGAGGTCGGAGACTCCGGTGAACGCGCCTCGGGCCTGGCGTTCGGTGACGATCTGCTCGGCGACGTCCTGGCCGACGGTGGCGATGGCGGCGAGACCGAGGCGGATCGCCTGGCCGCCGCGGCTGGCGGGGTCGGGCTCGAGGGTGGCATGGGGGAGGCTGGCGTTGATGTCGGGGCGGCGGGCGGTAACCCCGTGTCGGCGGGCATCCTGGACAAGGGATTGCGGGCTGTAGAACCCCATCGGCTGCGCGCGCAGCAGCCCGGCGCAAAACGCGGCCGGATAGTATTTTTTGAAATAGGCGCTCGCATAAACCAGTAATGCGAACGACATGCTGTGGCTCTCGGGAAAACCGTAGCCGGAGAACGCGCGGATCTGTTCGTAGATCGTGTCGGCAAGGCCGCCGGCGATGCCGTTGGCGCTGGCCCCTTCGAAGAACCGGCCGGCCAGTCGCGCCATTTTCGCGGTGGAGCGTTTTGCGCCCATCGCTCGCCGCAGCTGATCGGCCTCCGCCGCCGTGAAGGACGCGACGTCGCGGGCGAGTTGCATCACCTGCTCCTGGAACAAGGGCACCCCCAAGGTCCTCTCGAGTGCAGGCGCGAGGAGCGGATGTGCGTGCTCCCAGGCTTCTTCTCCGCGGCGCCGGCGGATGTAGGGGTGGACCGAGCCGCCCTGGATCGGGCCGGGCCGGATGAGCGCGACTTCGACGACGAGGTCGTAGAACTCGCGTGGCCGCAGCCGCGGCAGGGTCGCCAGCTGCGCGCGCGACTCGACCTGGAAGACGCCGACGGCGTCGGCCTCGCAGAGCATGTCGTACACGGCCGGGTCGGCGAGGTCGAGCTGTCCCATGTCGACGTCGATGCCGTGGTGCTCGGCGACGAGGTCGGTCATGTAGTGCAGCGCGGACAGCATCCCGAGTCCGAGGAGATCGAATTTGACCAGGCCGATGGAGGCGCAGTCGTCCTTGTCCCACTGCAACACCGACCGGTCCTTCGCGGTGGCCCACTCGACCGGCACGATCTCCGAGACCGGGGAGTGAGCGATGACCATGCCGCCCGAGTGGACACCGAGGTGCCGGGGCGTGTCCTCCAGCTGCGCGGCGAGGTCCAGTACCGGCCCGGGAATGGTGTGGTCGGACTCGGCGGCGCCGACGACCGAGCCCCAATGGTCGACTTGTTTCCCGAAAGCGTCCTGCTGGCCCGGGGTGTAGCCGAGGGCTTTGGCGGCGTCGCGGACGGCGGAGCGGCCGCGGTAGGTGATCACGTTCGCCACCTGCGCGGCGTGAAACCGGCCGTGCGTGGCGTAGACGTACTGGATGACCTCCTCGCGGCGGTCGGATTCGATGTCGACGTCGATGTCGGGCGGGCCGTCCCGCTCGGGGGAGAAGAAGCGCTCGAACAGCAGGTTCCAGCGGACGGGGTCGGCGTGACAGATGTATAGGGCGTAGCAGACCGCGGAGTTCGCTGCCGAGCCGCGGCCTTGGGCGTAGATGTTGTTGTCCCGGCAGTACTTCACGATGTCCCACACGACCAGGAAGTACCCCGGGAAGTCGAGTTCCTCGATGATCCGCAGCTCGTGGTCGAGCTGGGCATACGCAGTGGGGTTGGCCGCGCGGGGCCCGTAGCGGTCGGTGGCGCCGAGCTCGACGAGGTGACGCAGGTAGGCGGCTTCGTCGGCGAACCCGGGCGGGGTCGGGAATGGCGGCAGCCGGGGTGCGACGAGGGCGAGGTCGAACGCGCACTCGACGCCGAGCAACGCTGCGCGCTGCACGGCGCCGGGGTGGCGGGCGAACAGCTGGGCTTGTTCGGCGCCACTGCGCAGGAACGCCGGCCCGCCGCCGGGCAGCCAGCCCTGCAGGTCCGCGATCGACCGACGGGCCCGGACCGCCGCGACCGCGTGGGCGTGGTGCCGCTGGGCGGGGGTGGCGTAGTGAACGTTGTTGCTCGCCACGGTCGGGACCCCAAGGTCGGCGGCCATGCCGGCCAATGCGTCGTTGTGGCGGCCGTCGAGGGGCTGCATGTGGTGGATCAGCTCGACCACAACGTGCTCCCGCCCGAACCGATCCACCAGCTCGCGCAGCGCCATGGCAGCCGCGGCCGGGCCGGCCTCGACCAGGGCACGGCGGACGGCGCCCTTGCGGCAGCCGGTCAGGACCAAGACGTGTCCGCGCAGTTCCTCGACGACCATGCCCGGGTCGTAGACCGGGCGCCCCTTCTCGCCGCCGGCGAGCTGGGCGTGGGAGATCACCCGGCACAGCCGGCGGTAGCCCTCCAGATCCCGCGCCACCGCGAGCAGGTGCTCCCCGAGCGGGTCGGGGATCCCACCTCGCGGGCCGGGCAGCCCGAGGGACAGTTCGGCGCCGTGACCGGCGCGGATCCCGACCTCCCGGGCAGCCTCGGCGAACCGCACCGCGCCGTACATCCCGTCGTGATCACTCAGGATCACGGCGTCCAAGTCCAACCGGACCGCTTCCTCGACGAGTGCTTCCGGCGAGGACACGCCATCCAGGAACGAGTGGTAGGAGTGCAAATGCAGCTCGGCGTAGGGCACCCGCGGCTCGGGTTCCTCGCTCTCGGCGCGGACCCGCAGATCCTGCGGCGGCCGGTATCCCTCACGCTTGCGCGACTGCGGCGCCTCCGCCGTCGCCGGCTCGTCCGGGCTGCCCGCGGGTGGCCGGCCGGAGGCGATCCGCTCGAGCTCCGACCATCGGCGCACCGGGTTCTCAAACGCCATCACGAACTCCCACGGCATGTCGTCGCGCCGTGGGAAAGACGGCGAACTAAAGTACGTTCGTTGATCGAACGTGTGTACGACAGTGCGCTTGACGTGCGGGGAACCGCAACGTGTGCGCGGTCACATTGGTCTGAAAGAGTGAGGTGGCATGTGGCAGAGGAACCAGACCTGAGGTTGGCTACGAAGGTCTACGTCGAGGACAGCGTCGCCCACGGCACCTGGTACGTCCTGCCTGATCAGGTGTGGTTCCAGCCGCACCCACCACCGCCACCGCAGGCTCAGCCCCGGCCGCAGGCAGCGATCATGTCGGCGGAGACGCTCGCGAAGTGGGCCGCAGCCGGGACCATACGCGACGTGACCCCGAAGACCGGCGGTGCATCCACCTGAATCATGCCCAGCCGGCGTGATTGTCGGCTCGCTGATGCGTTGGGCATCGGCTTCGTCGCCAGGCGTTCGCTACGCCAGATCCCGTTGCATCGGCCGTTCTTGGTCGAAAACGCGGGAGAAGTCAGAACCCTGAAACGCCGTGAGCGGGGTGGATCCTGGCGCTTAACGTGGACCGCGGCGCCGTAGCCGGACACCTTCGGCGAGCAGGATTCGGCGGGTTTGGTTGTAGCTCATGCCGTGGGTGTCGGCCAATTGCTGGATAGTGCCGCCGTGGTGGTAGGCGTTGACCAGTCCTGGCGGGGTCTGCGGTAGGAGAATCTTTTGTGGACGGATGGTGACACCGGCGCGGTGGAGCAGTTCACGGACTTTCCGATAGCTGAGCGGGTACTGCTCGGCCAGGCTCTCCATGGTTTCGCCGTCGCTGTACCGCTGGACCAGTTCGGTGATGATGTCGTGATCGATCTCAAGCCCGCCGGCGATCGGTGGATCACTCGTCGCTGTGTGGTGCAGTGCCGGTTCCGTCAACGTCTCGTCCTCGGTTGGTGGCGGATCCCTGACGCCGCGCCGATCGTGGTCATCCGGAATGGGGGGAGTAGAAGAGCACGCCGCAGGGGCAGCGGCTTGCAGTCGGTGGCACTTCCGTGTGGCCCGCGGCGCAGGTGTGAGGTTCCCCCTGGGCGGTGGACACCGAGCTAGCAGGACTGCGGTCCTGCTGGAAGGATGTCCGTTATGCCTCCTCGTAAGCGTCGGTCGTACACGGCCGAGTACAAGATTGAGGCTGCGCATCGTGTGATCGACTCCGACCGCACGATCGCCGAGGTTGCCCGTGAGCTGGGGATCGATCCGGGGATGTTCAGTGTCTGGGTCAAAGACGAACGGCGGAGGATCGCCGCCGCCGGGGTCCACGGCGAGAAACCCCTGGAAGCTGCAGAGCAAGCCGAACTGCTGCGATTGCGCAGGCAGGTGGCCGAGCTGGAGAAGGACAACGCGTTCTTGGTAAAAGCGTCGGCGTACTTTGCCGCGATGCAGAAGAACCCGCGAGGTTCGATCTGATGGCGAAGTACGCCGGCCCCGACGAGCCCGCCGGCTCCACACCACCCGAGGGCACACGGTTCTCTGTCCTGCGCATGGCGCGGCTGCTCGGTGTCTCGACGTCCGGCTACTACGCGTACATGAAACGTTCCGCAGCAACGATGTTGACGCCCCGGCGGCAGCGCCGCGCTGATCTGGCGGTGAAGATCCTCGACGTACACACCGAGTCCGACGGTACCTACGGGTCCCCGCGGATCACCGCCGAACTACGGGCACGCGGTGAAACAGTGAACGAGAAAACCGTCGCGGCAATCATGGCCGGAATCGGGATCGAGGGCATCAGTCCCCGCACCTTCAAAGTCCGCACCACGGTGGTTGACCCGGCGGCGTCGTTTCCGCCGGATCTGGTGCGACGCAACTTCGACCAGGGCAAGCTCGACGCGGTCTGGCTGACCGACATCACCTACCTCACCTGCGGTGAGGGTGATCTGTACTTGTGCGCGATCCGCGACGGGCATTCCCGCCGCGTGCTCGGGCACATCGTCGCCGACCATATCGGTGCTGACATGGTCTGTGAGGCCATCGACGCGGCGGTGGCCTGCCGCAGCCGCGGTGTCGCCGGCACAGTGCTGCATTCCGATCGCGGTGGGGAATTCACGGCCGGGTTGACGGCGCGAGCCTGCGACCGGTACGGGTTGAAACGGTCGATGGGTGAGACCGGTATCTGCTGGGACAACAGCCCCGCGGAATCGTTCTGGTCAACGTTCAAGCACGAGTACTTTTACCGCCACACGTTCACAGTCAAGGCAGAACTTGTTGCTGCAGTTGACAAGTGGATCGGTCGGTACAACAATGAGAGGCGTCACTCGGCTATCGGGATGCTCAATCCTGTGTGCTACGAACAGTCCCTGACAGGCGCAGCGAAAGCTGCTTGAAGACCTGTCCACTGTTCGGGGGGAACCTCAGTGAACCGCACCCGCCCCTGCGGCTGGGGTGGGGCCGGGCGTGCGAAGCCCGGGGTGCGGGCGAGCCAGTCAGCAAACAGGTGTAACGGGTTGATGCCCCACTCGTCCTCGGCGTAGTAGCGGCGCTGGTTGCCCCGGCCCCGGGGGCCGGCCGCGGTCACGGCGTGGTTCCCGGGAGGTTTGGTCGGTTTCCGGTTCTGGCTGCCATGCGCACGCAGGGGAACTCCGACTTGCTGCAGCGCCTGGCGAACGGTGCCGTAGGCGGTGTAGTCCTCGTCGGTGAGGCCGTGGATGCTGGCGCCGGCGCGGTACTCGTGGGCGATCCGGTCAGCGTGGAGGTCCACGCGTTTGCCCCCTCGGGGAACCTCGGGCAGCTGAGTGCCCGCCCGGCGGAGGACGCGTCCGGCCCAACTGAGAGAGAGCCCGCACTCCTCGGCGATATCCACGATGAGCGTCAGCCGGCTGGCTGGGGTCCTGGTTCCAGTTCCAGCCGGGGTGGACGACGATCTTGATGACCTTCGCGGTTTCCCCGCCCCGGGTGCGGTCTTTCGAGCCGACACGGACGAAGAACTGCTTGTCCGCGACCGGGATGCTCGTGGTGTTGCCGGGCTGGTCGTCGACGCAGTGGGCGTTGGTGACGACCCACGGTCGGAACACAAGCGTTCCTCCGCAAGTGTGCTGTGCGAAACGGCCGTGTTTGGGTGCATTGTACTGGAGGGACGCCATCCAGCCGGTGTTACCGGTGGCTGCGGTGCCGCCGACGATCTGCGGTGCTACCTCGGCCGAGGCGACGCCGCCACCCAGCAGTGCGGGCACGGCAAGTGCGCTGGCGGCGATGAGGCTTCCTGCTGTCGATCTCAACGGTTCTCTTTCCTGATAGTGGTTTTCGGGTTTCCCACGGCTGACACCGGGGGAGTCTTCGTGACGGCACAGCGCTTCCGCCCGAGATGAGTCGGACAGGCCGGCGCGTGGTTCCGTTGCGCGGCAGCAAAATAGGCAGTCACTGCTCCTGGTCGAAGTCGTTGCCACGGCTGTGTGGATCGGAGCGTGCTGATCGTTCGGCAGGATGTCGCCGCGGTGTCTCCGCGGCCGCATCCTTCTCGCCACCCACCGGTTGTGGACCGCGGCCTGGGAGATGCGGGCTTGCTTCCACCCCGGTCAGGTCTACGTCTTTGAGCGGAAGGGGACGAGAAGCGTGTCGCAGATAGGGCCGTGTCCGCAGCCGCGCTCGTGGCGCGTGAACTCGGGGCAGGCGTAGCGTCCTCTGATCGTGTTCCGAAACGGTGTCCCGGAGGTCGCGGTCGTACAACGGCCAGGCCGGGGATGGTGGCCGTTTCCGCTCGGCTTCGACGCGGGCGGTGATCGCGGCCACCGAATCTGGGCGCTGACTCCACCGCCGACGCCGATTGCGAACTCGGGCTCGTAGCGCCAACGCTGTGCCGGCCAAGAGCGCGGCAGCTGCGAGGCTGGCAAGGAGGATTGGGCTCATGATTAGAGCGGCTGTCGTTGATCACCATGCGTCCGCCCGACCATCGGCGGCGCTACAGCTGGGGGCCCGTCCGGCTGTGGTTACGAGCGACAACGCGGAGACCTCGTCGGTGTGTTCGGGAATGAGGCGCACGATGTTCCGGCCGATTACGGTTTCGTTATCCGGCCGCAATGTGCCGTTTCGCCGGACGTGCGCCGTGTCGGGGCGGTCGAGCGGGCCGACCCTGTGGGCCACGTCAGTGGTCAGCACGAGGCACCTTGCCGTCGTCGGCGCGCGGGGACGGCGAGGCGGGCCGTCACCGCGGCAGCGATGACACTCAGAAGTTTGTGGAGTCCCTGGTCGAGGTCGTAGAGCGCGGTGCCAGGCCCGGACTCATCCGGTGGGTTGCCGGGCTTGCGCACCACGGTGGCGAACGCGATGTAAATGTCCTTGCGGTTGACCTGCTTCGCCAGCCACAGCAGCGGGCGGCGGCGGTCGATGATCCAGTGCGTCCCGAAATTGATCGCCGCACCGACAAGCCGGGCACGCCACGGTATCCGCATGCCGAGGGTGAGCGCGACGGCCTCGGTGACGACGAGTTGCCCGGCGGCGTAGGTCAGCACGTGGCCCGTGGCCGCACGGCGCCCGACGACGCGGGCCGGCACCGGAGCCTCGTCCTCACGCAGGCCGTCGACCCTGGCCACAGGCGTGCCATCACTGGGATACACCAGCTCGTCGCCGTGCAGTCCTTTGAGGACAGCGTCTTTCGGCCGCTGAAGCCAATGGTCCGCCCAAAGGTGCAGCCCGTGAAACATGCTGGCGAGTGCCCCGAACAGCGCTATCCGCGCCACGACCCGGTCTGAGACTGTCACCAAGGTCATCCGGGTTGCCCCGCTGTGTTGTGGGCTTCGCCGTCGGAGCGCTCGTAAAACGCCTCGAGATAGATGTCGGCGTCGTCGGATTCGTGATCGACGCCGAGAGGCTGGCCGAGATCGGCGCCCCACACCTGCACCTTGGCCTGTACCGGGCCGGCCAGTCGCCCTGCTGCGACGGCGAACTCCGGTGCGCAGTCGCGCCCTTTGAACGTCGTGCAGGCCGCGGCGCGGCGTGATGATTGTCGGCGTGGCATACGAACCTTCCTCTACGAGACGACTTCTGATAGATGTGACCCGCGAGCGTCACTGGTGCTCAACTGGGGTTGGAGAGGATGGGCTCTCATCGCAAATTTCCTCGGAGTTCCGCTGGGCCATGACCAGTGTTCCGGCGGCCAGCGAGAATCGGTTCGATGCCGCGACCATCGAAAGCGGCGTGGCAAGGCGTAGGCACCGGAATTGGCGTCGAATCGCAGGAACGACCCAAGCCGCTCCAGAAGCAGCGAGAGTGCGATCCTTCGTCACCGGCGTGGTTTTCGTCGCCGAGTCGTTGCGCGCTCGGAGCTGAGGCGACAATTGCTGGCCCTGAGGAACCTGGCGACGACGATCGTGATCGCGCTACTGATGATCTCGATGTTTTTCGAGGGCTGCTATGGCCTGCTGGACGCGTTGCGGTGCGGGTGGTGATCCCTCTCGCGAGGCGATGGTGATTCGTTTGGCGGCGATGCGTTCGAAGACGGCGACGAATCCGACTTTCTCGGCGACGTCCTCGAAGAGCGCCTCGAACGTCTCCGGACCTTCTTCGCTCCATTCCCAGCCGAAGACGGCGATGTCGCCGTTGGAGACTCGTTGGGCGAGCTGGTCGAAGTCAGGGACCAGGACGGCGGCTAGGACGTCCGCGGGTTCGTCAGGCATGAGCGGGCACCTCGCGGGTGATTCGGATCGCCGGGCGGAACGCTCGCCAGGCAGCACGGCTGAACACGGTGACGATGTAGCCGCTGTTGCGGTTCGCGTTGGGTACCCGGGTGATCCACACGCGGTCTCCGTCCAGTGCTTCGCCGACTTCTCCGCGCAGACCTCTGCGCCCCTCGAAGGATTCCCAGCGCTGGACCGTCGCTACCAACTCAGCCATCGTCGGGCGGATTGCCTTGTACTCCATGAGTTCCTGTCCTTGTAGAGCGGTCCGGCCCCGCCCTGAAGGGGCTAGGGGAAGCTGGGCGGAGTCAGAGTCTGGGTTTCTTGGATGCGTATGTGGTTTGTCCGGGGGCAGTGCACTGAGTGAGCTAGCCGCGCCGGGGCAGACCCGGAGGTCGTTTACGCGCGAACACGCTGATCAGCCCCTGCTTCGAGTCGCCGTGTTCGTCGATATCGACCACGACCTCCGGCGGTGTCTCGTCGGCAGCGGCGTCCACGAGGGCACAGGCGACCACACGCAGCGCCAAGATCACTCGGTCGATCTGCGCCATCTCAGAGCCAGCGGAAGTCTTTGTACCCATCGCCTCGCGGAACAGGTCGACCTCACGACTGCCTCGGAGCATGATCGAGATCGGCAGCTCCAGCTCATTCCGCCCCATCGGGATGATGACGCCGCTGTGCCCGCCAGGGACCACCGTGAGTTCCGGCTGGTCGGTACTGTCGTCTCTGGCGCCGGTCATCGGTTTGGTTCCTGGTATTCCGCCCGCGTCCCCGCGAAGTCGAGTATCTCGCCCGTGAGACCAGCGGCGGCCGTGACTGCGTCGGCCGTCACCGGATCCTTGCCGTCGTGGCAGAAACCGTGCCCACGCAGATGGGCCTCGATGAATGATTCGTCAGGTGCGACGTTGATGTCCTCAGGGCAGGTTCGTGCCGGCTGGCTAAGCATGGCGGAGGTGCCGACTGACGGTTCGTTGCGGATCGTCCACACGCAGGTGAAGCGCAGAGAACGGGCAGGTGCCTGGCGCGCCACAGCATGATTGCGGGTTGAGGTTCCCCCCGGGATCCGGACACCGGGGTTTTATGCCGCGAGGGCGATAGGTTGACGATAGCTGATGCGGGTTTCGTGGGGTGTTCGGTATCCGAGTGTCGAATGTAGACGGTCGTGGTTGTAGTAGCTGAGGTAGGCGAACACTGCCCGGCGGGCGTCGTCGCGGGTGGCCCAGACCTGGGTCCCGATCTCGGTTTTGAGGGTCGCGAAGAACGACTCGGCGACGGCGTTGTCGTAGCACGACCCGACCCGCCCCATCGACGGCCGCATACCCGCCGCCGTGAGTGCGGCGCGGAAGGTCGAGGAGGTGTACTGGGAACCACGATCGGAGTGGAAGATCGCATCAGCACTGGTCAGACCACGTCCCACGGCGAGATCGACCGCATCGCATACCAACTCGGCACGCATGTGCTCAGCCATCGCGTGACCGGCCGCTTCCCGGGTATGCAGGTCCAGCACGGTCGCCAGATACAACCATCCTTCCTGGGTGGGCAGGTAGGTGATGTCGCCGACGAACCGCTCGCCGGGAGCGTCGGCGGTGAAGTCCCGGCTGATCAGGTCTGGTGCCGGTGCGGCGGTCGTGTCCTGCTTGGTCAGGGACCGGCGGCGCCGGCGGGTCAGCCCGACGATCCGGCGCTGGCGCATGATCCGTTCAACGCGTTTGTGGTTGACCACCCGGCCCCGGCGGCGCAGTTCGACGGTGACCCGCGGGCAGCCGTAGCGCCCACGGTGCTCGGTGTGGACCTCGGCGATCTCGGTGGCCAGTTCCTCCTCGGTCGCGGCGTGCGCGGCCCTGACAGGGGCGGCTGCGATCCATTCGTAGAACCCGGGGCGGCGGACACCCAGGACCCGGCACAGCAGTGCGACAGCGAAGCTGGCGCGGTGTTCGGAGATGAACCGGTAGCTGCAGGTCAACGACCCATCTCCTTCGCGAAATAGGCGGCCGCTTTCCGCAGAATCTCCTTCTCCACCTCCAGTTCCGCCACCCGCTTACGCAGTGTCCGCAGCTCGTCCTGATCGGCGCCCGACACAGCGGACGGTTGCCCGGCCTGCTTCTCGGCGGTCTTGACCCAGTTGCGCAGGGTCTCGTGGTTCACGCCCAGGTCGCGGGCGACCTGGCGCAGCGGACGATCAGAGTTGCGGACCAACTCGACTGCGTCCTTGCGGAACTGCTCGGGATACTTCGACGGACGTGGCACCAGGACATCCTTCCCCAGACCACTGTCTGGGCTCAGAGTGTCCGGCCCGAAGGGGGAACCTCAGGTGTCGGCGACGAAGACGCTCACGCGCGCGCCTCCTCGTTCGGAGCCGGACGCGCCTTGGGCGTCAGGTCTGTGTGGAGTCGTGGGAGCGCGTGGCTCCGTGCTGCTGGGCCTGGCGGCGAGCCGACCGCCACCGAAACGGCCAGAAGCTCGGAACCAGATAACGCCGAGAACCACCGCGCAACTCGACCCGGTCGCCGATGCCGATGAGCTCCCCGCAACCGCACCTCCACCGCCGAGCGCGTGGTCGACGCCTTCAACATCAACCGGCATCGCGAACACGCCGCCCTTGGAGCCGTCGCTAACGATGCCGACAGAAACCGAGCCCGGCATAGCCCCTCGAACACCCCACCTGCTGCCATCCCGGCTGCCATCGCCTCATCGGTAACAGCGTGATCACAGGGCATGTAGGCAGCTGTCACCCATGTCAGATGGGCTCGCTGCGCCGACGGTTCGACAGTCGCAAGCCCCGTTGTCGTCGTCATCGTTAGAGCGTCGATCAGGTACCGCATTCCGCAGAGGGCATTCTGGGGGGCATCGGCCGGCATCCCCGGGGCAATCTGAGCTCCATTTGCACTGGTCACCGGGGTACACTCAGCGACGTACGCCAGCGAGGGGAACAGAGTGGCCACACCGAACGCGAGTTTGCGCGCGAAGCGTGAAGCAACACCTTCGCGCGCCAAATCCGGCGAATCCATGACCCGTTCCGAGCTTGCTGACGCGGTGAACGCGTACCTCTGGGAGACGAGACGTCGGCGTTACAGCCTGGACTCTGACGCCATCAAACGATACGAGGGCGGCAAGGTCGGCTGGCCCAACGAGGCATACCGTGAGGCACTGCGGTCGGTGCTGGACGTTAGGACAGACGCGGAATTGGGTTTCCGGCCAACGCCGCGGGGCAGCAACAGTGCCAGCAGCGCGCTTGCACTGCCCGCTGCAACCCCAGACTTGTGCGGTCAGCCGGATCTTGGAGTCAGTCCGACCGAGTTTCTCGCACGCACGTCGGTGGAGACACCGATTCCTCGGCAGATCGGCTGGACTGACGTCGAACATGTCCGCGCGACTACCCGCGCAGTGGCGACGTCGGAGAACCTCTTTGGCGGTGGCCTGTCCTGCGAGGCTGCTATCGCTCAATTACGCTGGGCCGTCCGATTGATCGAGGCGCGGGCTGATAATGATGTACGTATGGCAATGTTTGAGGCGGTAGGAAATCTTAGTGGTGTCGTGGCATATTCTGCCTTCGATATTGCTAACTACGGGGCGGCCGACCGTTGTTTCAAATTCGCGCTGTGGTGTTCCGATCAAGCGGGCTCTTGGACGCTGCGTGCAAACACTCTGGCGGAAATGTCGCGAAAGTCTGCATATATCGGCAATCTCGGCGATGCGCTCACGCAGATCGAGTTCGCGCAAGTTCGCTCGGATCGAGTATCGCGGACCGCTTGTGCCATGCTGTGGGCGATTCGAGCGCGACTGCTAGTCCTGACTGATAGGTTGGGCGAGGCGGTTGCCGATGTGGGCCGGGCGGACGCATATTTTGCTGACCGTGACGCTGCGGCTGACCCGCCGTGGCTGTGCTACTACGACGAAGCTGAACATCTAGGAAGTACGGGAAAGGCCTTGATTCCGATTGCTCGAAAAAGAAGCAATATTGAATTGGCCGCACCTCGGTTGGAAACGGCAATTCGATTGCAAGGCTCGAACTATCCGAGATCGCGTACGTTTTCCCGAACTAGGCTCGCGGCGCTGATGATGTCCGTGGGTGACCCGCGCGAAGCAGCCTCCATCGGACAGCAGGCGGTCGCCGATGCCGCTCCACTACGGTCTCGACGGATTATGAAGGAATTGGCCAGCCTCGCGATGGTGGCCGAGCGCTACGCTCGGATCGGAGACGTTGCTGAGTTGCGGCACGACATCACCTCCCTGACGCTAGCTGAGAGCTGAGACGATCGTCGGCGTGACAACGAACCTAACGACCGCGGACGGCGTGCTCTCGACTGCCGCTCGGATCGCTGGCCTTGATAGCAGAGGGGCCGAATTGATCCGCGACGGCTCCAACGTGATGTACCGGCTTGCCGGCGACGTGGTTGCACGTATCGGTCGACCGGGTTCGGAGGTCGCCGCCCACCGCGAGGTGCTGGTGTCCGAGTGGCTCACCAGCGCTGGACTGCCAGTCGTGCAAGCGTTGGCTGATGTGCAGCAGCCTGTCGTGGTGAGTGGCCGGCCGGTCACCTGGTGGGCATTGCTGCCGGCGCACCGGCCGGCTACACCCGCCGAGCTCGGCTCGGTCTTGCGTTCCTTCCATGCACTGTCGACGCCGGAGATTTCGGGACTTCCCACTCATGACCCATTCGCCAACCTTGATCAGCGCATCACCGAGGCATCCGAAATCGACCACGACGACCGCACCTGGCTCCGGCGCCACCTCACTCAACTGCGATTGCGCTATCGACAGCTCGGGCTCGATGGGCCACGGAAAATTATCCACGGCGACGCGTGGCAGGGCAACGTGGCTGTGCCCGACTCCGGCCCGCCGATCTTGCTTGACCTGGAGATGGTCTCCATCGGCCATATTGAATGGGACTTAATCCAAATAGCAGTTGACTACACTGACTTCGCTCGACTGGAAGTCGGGGAGTATCGTTCGTTCGTGTCCGAATACGGCGGTTACGACCTGACTTCCGTATCCGGCTACCGCACGTTCGCAGACATACAAGAGCTTCGCTGGGTCTGTTTCGCGCTTAGCAAGGCTGGCGTCCGCCGCGATGCCGCCACCCAAGTACGGCACCGAATTGCGTGTATACGCGGCGACCTGCCTCGCCCGTGGACTTGGGATGCGATTTAGACTGAGTCATGGAGTTCTTTGAATGCGCGGTCGGAACGCGACGCGCTGAAGACCTCGGTGGATCTGGCATTGCCGGACGAGGATGAAATGACACGCTTCTGTTCTGCCTAAAGTAATCTGCGGGATTGCGCCGCGATTCGATCCAAGGAGGTGCGTACTCAGTCGTCGACCATCTCCGGGTCACTGTCGGCCTTCATCGGCGGCATCGTGATCGACAACTCGTTGGTCGAGTACGCGCACTCTGCCTCGGGCGGATGAGTCAGGGCTTCTCGTCAAGCTGGCGAGCCGGCACTTCTCGCTCCGTTCGGCCGGACAGGTAGGGCTTGGCGGTGTCTGCTCGGTCTGTGAGCCGTTGCGTACTACGTCCCGGCCAGTGGTGAACGTTCGGCTGTTCAGGGTCATGTCGCTCTTTTGCTGCGGCAGGTGAATGTCCGAGCCGAGCCTCCTTGCCTGTTGCGATCGCTTCGTCTGCCGTGCTCTTGTGATCAGCTGGTCGGGGCGAGCTGGCCGCGGAGGCGCTGCAGCGCGGTTCGGCCGGTGTGGGCGACGGCAGCGAGGCCGCCGCGGTTGGCGGCGCGGATCGCGCGTTGGAGTTGGTGGGGTAGTCGTCGTTGTTCGGCGATGGTGATGGCGGCCAGGAGGGATTCCTGGGCTCCGTCCTTGTCTCGGCTGGCGGTGAGGATTTCGCCGGTGGTGACGCGTTCAATGACTTGCCATTGTGGGGCGGCGGGCTCGCCGGCGCTATCGGTGGTCAGCACGTGTAGCGCCTGGGTGGGTTGGCCGAGGGCCAGCAGGCCGCGGGCGTGGATTTCGCGCAGGGTAAAGGGGTTGACCAGCATTCCGTGTTCTGCGCCGGTGTCCAGTAGGCGGCGGCACTGGTTGATCGCCGTGATGAATTGGTCGGGTAGCCCGGCTTCGCTGGCGGCGCGCGCTGCCAACGCCAGCGCGGAGCCTTGGCCGGTGGGGTCGGTCGAGATGGCCAGGGCGTGGTCGAGGCGTGTGACTGCGGCCGTGAGGCGGCCGGCTTTGCGGAGTTCGTTGCCGTGCATCCGCAGGGCGTGCGCGAGGAACGGCTGGTCGTTGGTGTGCCGGGCGAGGATGAGGGCTTTGCCGGTCCAGGCCGCGGCTGCGGACAGGCGTTCTTCCGGTAGCACGGTGCCCAGGGACACGCCGAGGGCGAGTCGGGCGGCGGCGAGTAGGAGGAGGGTGTCGCGTTCCAGGCGGCCTTCGGCGGCGCGGGCTTCCAGCCGGGCGACGAGGGGCCACAGCTCGTTGACTGCTTCGACGGCCCGGCCGGATTGGCGGGCGATCTCGGCGAGGCGGATCACGGAGTCGCCGAACTGTACCAGCGCGGCGAAGTCGGCGTCGTCGGGTTCGGTGACGCCGAGAAAGTGTGAGGGCAGGCCTAGCGCTCGGGCGATGTGCCGGCGGACCGCGACGTCGCCGGGGTCGCGGCGGCGGGTTTCGATCATCGCGATGTAGCTCTTGTCGTAGTCCAGGATCGCGGCGAGGGCTTCCTGGGACAGGTCGTTGGCGTGGCGGTAGGCGCGCATGATCGTGGGCAAGTCGCGAGTGGACAGTGCCTTGCCAGCGGCGGGGTTGGACCACATCCACACCGCGGGCGCCAGCCGGGCCGGCGGCGCGGGCAGCGCTGCGGTATTGGCCTGGCAGGTGGGGCACACCGGAGTCGGTGCGAAGCGGCCGAGGGGCGTTCCACAGCGTGTGCACCCGGTGGCCATCGCGTTCGCCTATCGGGTGGTGTGGAGGGTGCGGAGCCGGTCGAACCAGGTGGCGATGGAGCGCTTGTAGCCCTCAGGCATCGGCAGTGCGGCGATCTCGTGTTCGGCGAACTCGGCGATGCGGTTGTGCTCGTGGCTGATGACCGGTTCGGCGGTCGAGCTGCTTGTGCAGCCGTAGGTCACGATGAACACGTCCTTGTCCGCGACGGTGATGTGGTACATCCAGGAGTCCAGGATCTCGGCGACCGTCACCGGCAGGCCGGTTTCCTCGGCGATCTCGCGGGCCACGGTCTGTTCCGGGGTCTCGTTGTCCTCGATCCGGCCGCCGGGCAGCTCCCACTCCTCGCGTTCGTTGCGCACCAGCAGGACCCGGCCGTCGCGGACCAGCACGCCCTTGATCGACACCGGGTACGCGGGCTTCGCCATGGTCGAACCCTCCGCCGAGGCTGGGGAATGCTGTCGCCGCACGGTAGCAGTCCGTGCCGCGGCGGCCCGGCCGTGCGAGGTTGACAATCCGTCAGTGGACAGCGACCGCGTGCACCGGGTGTGCTCACAGGACCGAACGGGTCCGTGATGAACAGGAGGGCAGCGGAATGCTCGACAGTGCCGGCACCGCAGACGTTCTGGCCGCGTGCCGGCTCGACGTGGCGGCCTCTGATGACGTCGGTGAGCTGGCCGCGTGCCTTGCCGCCCACGGCGTGGCGCGCTTCGACGGGGTGCCCGACGAGCGGACGCTGCTGGAGCTGGCCGGCCGGCTCGGCGCGGTCGTGGCGCACCGCGACAGCGGTCAGGACGGGATGACCGTGATCAGCAACCGGGCTGCCGGCGCGGCGGGTCCCGTCCGGGCAGGGTTCACCGACCGTCCGCTGCTGCCCCACACCGACGGCTCCGACCGGCACCGTCCTCCTCATCTGATGATGCTGGTGTGCGAGCGGCCCGGGCGCGGCGGGCAGTGTGTGGTGGTCGACGGCCAGGCGGTACACGCCGACCTCGCGGCCACCGCGCCGGACGCGCTGGCCGACCTGTCAGCCCCGCGCAGCGCCTACTTCGGCGGCGCCGCGGGATTGGTCGGGCAGGTGTTCGAGCCATACCCGGACGGCCACATCAGCCTGAGGCTGCGGCTGGACAAGCTGGCCCGGTTCTCCCCGCGCGCCCAGCGCGCACTGCCGGTCCTGCGCGCGGCCATCGATCGGCACCTGGTGACATTTCCGCTCGACGCGGGTGCCGGGTATGTGGTGAACAACCGGCGATGGCTGCACGGCCGCCGGTCGTTCACCGGCGACCGCGTGATGTGCCGAGTACACGTCGAACCCCGGCCCGGCTGGCGCATCCCCGCCGGATTCCCGGCGCGCACCGCCGCCTAGACCGTGGTGTCCCTGCCGTGACCCCGACCGGCAGGGACACCACAACCAGCCCCGTTGAGGGGGCACCCGGCACGAGCCACGACCCAGTCCAGCAGCCGGGCCATGACTGCGGAGGCCAAGGGGGAGGCGGCACCGGCCGAGACCTCCTTGGGCAACGCGGACGCCGGCGACCACGTGGCGTGGCCCGGCGCAACGAAGAAACACCATCGCTACCAGCAGGAGGATCGCTATGAAGACCAGCACGAAGGAACTGATCGCGGAGTACGGCACCGTCGATCTCGCCCTGGACGTCCGCATCGTCACCGCCGGGCCTCCCGCGGCAGCGCTTCTGGGCAGCACCGACGACGGCTGTGACACCAAGAAAGACGGCGACTGCTGATGTGATCGCCGGGGGTGTCCGCGGCACGAGTTCGTGCTAAGGGCACCCCTTCGGCGCATAGGTCTCATCACGACGGACAGGGCTGGCGGGAGGAACGACAGTGAAGCGGGATGAGCTGGCGCCGTACTACCGGCAGGTGGGGTCGCCGATGGTGCGGGCGAGCGTGCTTACCGGCGAGACGATCGTGCCGCCCTGGCCCGTGCCGGAGGAGGACGCCGCCGGCGAGCGGTGGGTCGGATGGCTCGCCGCGGCCTGGGCGGAACGGCCGGTGGCCGAGGCGGTCTCGATCGCCAGTCCGGTGCTCGCTGCGCGGATCGAGGCCGTGCTCACCGGAGGGACAGCCGAGGCGGGGCAGGTGCGGCGTATGGCGTTGGCACTGGCGCGTTATAGGGTGCGGCTGCGCGGCCGGGCCACCCCGTTCGGGGTCTGCGCCGGGGTGAGCAGCGCCCGCTTCGGCCCGCACCTGTCCGCCCGATGGACGGAGGGCCACCAGGCCCGCACCCGGCCGGACGCGGTCTGGCTCTCCCGGGTGATCGCCCGGCTCGAAGCGTCTTCCGGTCTGCGGCGGCGGCTAACCGTCGTGATCAACGACCAGACGGTGGTACGCGGTGAACGCCTCGTCATGACCTGGGCACCGCATGCCGGAGCCGGCGGGGCGCAGGCCGAGGTGTCGGTGCGGCTGAACCCCGTCGTGCGGACGGTGATGCAGCGGGCGCGCTCGCCGCTGCGGGTCGGCGATCTGATCGTCCAGCTCGCCGCTGAGCACCCGGGCGCCCCGGCCGCGGGGCTGGAGGCGATGGTCGGCGAGCTGGTAGTCCGGGGGATTCTGATCAGCAGCCTGCGGCCCCCGTCGACCATCACCGACGTTCTCGCCCATCTCCTGGACCAGCTGACTGCCGCGGACGCGATGGATCTGCCGGAAACAGGGCCGTTGGTCAGGGAGCTGCAGGCGATCCACCGGCAGCTGCAGGACGCCGACCGCGCCACGTCCTGGGTCGAAGGCCGGGCACGGCGCGCCGCCGCCGAGCGGATGCGCGCGCTCGCCGGCGATATCGCTCAGCCCGTGGCGGTGGATCTGCGACTGGGCTGCAGTCTGGTGCTGCCGACGGCTGTGGCGGGTGAAGCCGCTCGCGCCGCCGAGGCACTGATCCGGCTGAGCCCGGCACCCGCGGGCACCACGTCGTGGCGCGAGTACCACAGCCGGTTCCTGGGCCAGTACGGCCCAGGAACACCAGTCGCGGTCGACCAGCTCGTGGACCCCACCGACGGAGTCGGCTTTCCCGCGCACTTCGCACCGGCTGCTCCCGCAGTCCGGGAGGTCCCGTCGCGCGACGGGGTACTGCTCGCCCTGGCCCAGCAGGCCGCGCTGGAACACGTCACCGAGGTCGTGCTCGACGAGCGAGGACTCGACCAGCTGGCCGGCGGACAGGGGACGCGGCCGGTGTCGCCTGCGGACCTGTGGGTCGATGTCCGCGCCGCCACGCCGGTCGCGCTCGACAAGGGCGACTTCACGTTGGGCGTGTGCGGGTTCGGCCGCCGGGCCGCTCACCTCGGCCGCTTCCTCGACCTGCTCGACCAGCCCGACCGGCAACAGATCACCAACCTGCCCACCAGCGTGCGCGGAGCTGTCGCCGCCCAGCTGTCGTTCCCGCCCCAGCAGGTGCGGCAGGAGAACGTCCAACGTGTCCCGTCCGTCCTGCCGGACACGATCACCCTGGCCGAATACGGCGACCCATCCCCACACCGGATCCCGGTGGCCGACCTCGCGGTCATCGCCGCCCAGCACCGGCTGTACGTGGTGTCGCTGTCGAGGCGGCGGGTGGTGGAGCCGGTGCTCCTGCATGCCGGGGCCTGGCACACGATGCCGCCGCTGGCCCGGCTGCTGCTCGAGATCCCCCGCTCCGCCCACGCCGCGGTCACCTCGTTCGACTGGGGCGCCGCCGCGATCCTGCCGTTCGTGCCCCGGCTGCGGTACGGCCGCACCATCCTCGCCCCCGCCCGGTGGCGTGTCGACCCGGCCGACCTGCCCGGCTCGACGGCATCGACCCGTGACTGGAACACGGCTCTGCAGGCGCTTCGCGCGCGTCGCCGGTTGCCCGAGGGCATCGAGGTGGGGACCGGTGATCGGCAGCTGCGGCTGAATCTGGGCCAGGCAATGGATCGGGCTCTGCTGCGCGCCCACCTGACCGCGGCCGACGGCCCGCTCACCGTCGCGGAAGCGCCCGCCGCCGCCGACTACGGCTGGTTCGCCGGCCGGGCCCACGAGATCGTCGTCCCGCTGACCGCGACCGGCCCGCCCGACCCGCCGCCGGCGTTCCTGCGCGGACGGGCACCGCTGGTCGTGAGCGAGCCCGACAACCTGGTGGTGTACGCCAAGCTGTACGGGCACCCCGACCTCGTCGACACGATCCTGACTGAGCACCTGCCGCGGCTGCTGGCCGGTTGGGACAGGCCGCCGCGCTGGTGGTTCGTGCGCTACCGCCACCCCACCCCGCACCTGCGGCTGCGTGTTCACGACCCGGACCACGGCCGCGCCGCCGCCCGGGTGGCCACCTGGGCGGGAAACCTCCGCATGCTCGGTCTCCTCGGCGAGATCAGCTTCGGCACCTACCGTCCCGAGACCGGCCGGTACGGGACCGGTCCAGCCATGACGGCGGCCGAGAACCTGTTCGCCGCCGACTCCGCCGCGATCCTCGCCCAGCTCGCTGCCGTGTCCGCTGGGGGCGGCGTGCATCCGCACGCCCTGACCGCTGCGAGCCTGCTGGATCTGGCCGCCGCGGTGACCGGCAGCGCGAGCGCCGGGACGCGGTGGTTCATCGACCATCCGGAACTCGCCACCGACGCGCCGCCCCTGGACCGCGAGACCCGCCGGCAGACCTTGTGCCTCGCCGATCGGCAGGCCGTGTGCCGCCTGCCCGGCGGCGAGGCGATCGCCGGCGCCTGGGCGGCACGGGCACAGGCCGCCACCCGATATGCCGCCGGCCTCCGCCGTACCGCAACACGCGTGACACCCGCCTCGGCGCTCACCTCGCTGCTGCACCTGCACCACAACCGTGCCCTCGGCATCGACGCGGAAACCGAAGCGGTCACGCACAAGCTGGCCCGGGCCGTCGCTCTGGCCCACGCCGCCCGCCAGCAGACCGAGAAGGGGGACGCCGCATGATCACGCTGGACACCGGCCGGCGAGCTGCCGCCGCAGCGGCGGCCGACCGGCTCTCCGCAGCCCTGATCACGCCCCCGGCGGTGGACTACGGCGACGACTACAGCCCGCGCAGCCCCCGCTGGCACGATCAATCGCTCTCCAAAGGAGCCGCGGGCGTCGCGATCCTGCACGGCCTGCGCGCCCAGCACGGCCTGGCCGACCCGGCACCGGTGCACGCGTGGCTGGCCAGCGCCGCCCGCGACGACCTGAGCGCCGGCCCGCCCAGTGCCGGGCAGGTCGGCGCCGGACTGTGGTTCGGCGCCCCGGCCGTGGCCTTCGCCCTCCACACCGCCGCCCCTGGCGCCTACCCGCACGACATGGCCGCCCTCGACGCCAGCGTTGCCCAGCTCGTCGAGACCCGTCTCGCCGCGGCCCACGACCGCATCGACGCCGGGCAGCGTCCCTCGCAGTACGAGTTCGACCTCACCCGCGGCCTGACCGGTCTCGGCGCCTACCTCCTGCACCGGGACCCCGGCGGCCATCTCGTCCGCCGGGTCGTGGCCTACCTGGTGCGGCTGACCGAGCCGGTAGACGCCGACGACGAGGCGGGGCCCGGGGCGCCGGGGTGGTGGACCCGCGACAGCTCGGCCCACGACCGCGATCCCGCCTTCGCCCAGGGGGAGGCCAATTTCGGTGTGGCACACGGCATTCCCGGCCCGCTCGCGTTCCTGGCCCTGGCACTTCGGCACGGCGTGGTCGTCGACGGCCAGGAGGCTGCCCTCGACCGGATCTGCCGGTGGCTGGAGAACTGGCGGCAGCAGGGCCCGGCAGGACCCTGGTGGCCCGAGCGGATCACCGTGCACGAACTCCACGCCCACCGGACCCGGCAGGACCGGCCTTTGCGGCCGTCCTGGTGCTACGGCACCCCCGGCCTCGCCCGCGCCCAGCAGCTCGCCGCCCTCGCCCTGAACGATCCCGTGCGCCAGGCGGCCGCAGAGGACGCCTTCGCACGCTGCCTCTGCGACCCCGCCCAACAGGGCAGCCTCACCGACCCGGCCCTGTGCCACGGCCGCGCCGGGCTCCTCGCAACGACCTGGCACGCCGCCGCCGACGCGAGCACACCCGCTCTGGCCATTCACATCCCGCGCCTGCTCGACCAGCTCCTCGACGACGCCCGCCACACCCCGTCCGAGGCTCTGCCCGGTCTGATCGAGGGCACCGCCGGCATCGCCCTGACCCTGCACACCCTGGCCACCGGAATCAGCCCTGGCTGGAGCGCCTGCCTCCTTCTCACTTGAGCACCACCACAACCCGACGGGAACCCGACGATGAACGACCGCGAACCGGCCACCCTGTGGCGGCAGGTCAACCTGTGGTGCGACAGCTGGCAGGCCGCCGAACGCATGGGCGTCCACCACCTGGCGCCGCTCCTGACCGAAGCCGAAGGAAACGGAGACCTCACCGCGTGGTGGTACATCCGCAAACGCGACATATGGCGACTACGAATCCAGCCCACCGAAACCCGTGACGCCGCAACAGTTCTCACGCAGTTCACGACCACGCTCACCGAACGCGCCGCGATCCGGCGCGCCGAGAGCGCAATCTACGAAGCCGAGACCCGCCGCTTCGGCGGCCCGGCCGCGATGCAGGCCGCCCACCGGCTGTTCCACACCGACAGCCGCCATATCCTGGCTCACCTCGCTCGCGGCGGCGACGATCACCGGAGCGAGATCGGCGTGCGGCTGGCCACCCGGATGATGCTCGCCGCCGGCCAAGACTTCTACGAACAAGGCGACGTCTGGGCCCAGGTCGCCGAGCAGCGAGCCGATGACGGAAGCGCGCCGTCCCCGGCCACGCTCGCCGCGGTGCAGACGCTCATCACGGCCCAGGCCGACACCGACGACAGCCCCCTCACCCAGGCACCTGGCTGGGCGACGGCGTTCGAAGACGCCGGGCGCACCCTCGCCGAGCTGGCCCAGCATGGACAGCTCGCACGAGGGCTACGGGCCGTCCTCGCCGACCAGCTGCTGTTCGCCTTCAACCGGCTCGGGATCCCCGCAGCCCACCAGAAAACCCTCGCCACTGCCGCCAGCCGCGTGATCTTCCACCGGGAACCCACACCCGAAAGAACCCCGCGAGGCAACGAAACCGCGCCCGTTGATTCCCCTACAGTCAGGACCGTGACCATGAACACCGTCGACACCGCCGCGCTCGAACTGCAGGAGCAGGAGCTGCGGGAGGCCCTCGTCGCCAAGATCGATCACCTCGGCATTTTCCGCACCACAGCAGTGAAAGATGTTTTCCGGCAGCTGCGCCGGTCCCTTTTTCTGCCCGGCGTCGACCTGGCCACGGCGTACGGGTACAAGGCCGTGGTGACCAAACGTGCGGACGACGGCACCGCCCTATCCTCCGCCTCCAGCCCCGGCATCGTGGCCACGCAACTCGAACAACTCGACGCCCGCCCCGGCAACCGTGTCCTGGAGATCGGCGCGGCCACCGGTCTCAACGCCGGATACCTGGAACTCCTGGCCCGTCCGACCGGCTCGGTGGTCACCATCGAATTCGACGACGACCTCGCCGACGGCGCCCGCACCAACCTCGCCGCAGCCGGCTTCAACCGCGTCACCGTGCTCTGCCGGGACGGCGCCCTCGGCGACCCCGACAACGCCCCGTTCGACAGGATCATCGTCACCGCTGGCGCCTGGGACATCCCGGCCGCCTGGTGGCACCAGCTCGCCCCCGCCGGACGGCTCGTCGTCCCGATCCGCCTGCACGGCAGCGGCCTCACCCGCTCCATCGCCCTCGTCCGCACCGCGGAAAACCGCATGGTCAGCACCGACGCCGAGGTATGCGGCTTCGTGCCCATGCGCGGCGCCACCGAAGAAGAAGAGATCCACGTCCGCCTCACCGACGACGTCATCCTCAAGATCGACCCCGCCGACCACGCCGACCACACCGCGCTCGCGAACGCCCTCAACCACCCCGCACACCACCACTGGACCGGCCTCCACGTCCGCCACGACGAACCCGCCGCCCACCTCGACCTCTGGCTCGCCACCATCCAAAAAGACCTCAACTTCGGCAAACTGGCCGTCGGCGCCGCGGCCCGCGACCTCGGCCTCGCCGACCCCGCCCTGCGCTGGGCCGGAGCCACCCTCTACAACGGCGGCACCATCGCCTACCTCACCACCTGCCCCATCGACGACGACACCAACGAGCTGGGCATCACCGCCCACGGACCGGACGCCGGCAAAGTCAGCACCCAGCTGAACGACCTGCTGCACCACTGGGACCAGCACCGGCCCGCGCAGCCCACCATCACCGCCTACCCCTCCTCCACCAGCGACGACCAACTTCAAGCAGGCGCCCACATCACCCGCCCAAACACTTGGCTGACCATCGCCTGGTAGGCCAGTCGCAGCCGCACCACCGCTGGATTCTTGTGTACCCGGCGAACCTTCTCGCCAAAGCCCGCGCAGTTGTTCGGATAGACACGAGCATCTCGACCATGCCCGCGCCCATGCGCGGGTATGGAACCACCCGGCGGCCCCAGCTGGAGAAGTCGCGGCTGCCGTTCAGCCAGACGCTCAGAGTGACGAGTTGGGGGCGCGGCGCGACTGGATGCCGAGTTTGCGCAGAACATTTCTCATGCCTCGTAGGAGACCGGCCGCCGCGGTCGGCGGCCGGTCAACACCTACTGGTCGACGGCTGGCGTGTCGGCGAGGTGGGGCAGGAGCGTCTCGAACCCACCTGGCGATGACCGCGGGATTAGGGACTGTGGTGCATGCCGGCCGCTAACCGTCCACGCCGCGATCATGCGCTAGCTTGCGGTCGCCCCACCAATCGGTTTTTCGCCGGTTGCGCCGGTCACGGGCTCCTGATCTGCGTTGATGGTTCACAGCATGTCGCCGACCCGTACTCGTCGCGCCGATTCATGCGCGCGTTCTGTTGCCGCGCTGGCTCCGTATCGCCTGGCCATCTGTGCGGTTGACCAACCGTTGAGCAGCATGAGGTCGCCCTCGCTGCCGCCGGCCTTCATAAAATGGTGTGATGAGAAGTGCCTGCCGAGGTGGGCGTGCAGATTTCTGCCGAGCTCTTCGGCCGAGCCGGCTGCAGGACCGTCGCAAGGGGGCGGTCTACCGGGTCCGGGCGGCGCGGGTCGTGGTGTGCGCGGACGGGCTGCGCACACCGCAGGTGCTGTTCGCCTCCGGCATCCGCCCGCGCGCGCTCGGCCACTACCTCAACGAGCACTTCCAGATGACCGCGTTTCTGGTGCTCGACGACGAGTTCGATCCGGCCGGGTACCCTCCGGGCGAGTTCGCCACTGTCCGCATCCCGTTCTCCGACGCCCGGCCGATGTAGGGCGGGGTCGTGGCGCTGGCCGGTTCCCCTTACCAGCTCGCCGTCGGCGACGACCTGCCGACCTCCCGGCTCGGCGTCTCCGTCTGGTACGCGGCGAAGGATATCCAGTTCGGCGACGCGGTCGAGTTCAGCGACACCGAGACCGACTTCTACGGGATGCCGAAGATGACCATCCGCTACTCGCACACTGCGAAAGACCTCGCGACCATCGAGTCGATGCGCGCGAATTCCATCCGCAGTGCTTCCCGGATCGGCACGCTCGCGGAGGAACCCACCCTCGCCGCGGGCGGTTCTTCTCTGCATTACCAGGGCACTGTTCGCATGGGCGCCGACGACGACGGCGAGTCGGTCTGCGACCCGTACCTGCGGGTCTGGGCGGTCGACCACCTCTACGTCGGCGGCAACGGCGTCATCCCCACCGCCACCGCCGCGAACCCAACCCTCACGATGGTCGCCCTGGCCTGGCGCGCGGCGAACCAGCTCGTCCGGGAACTCTGCGGCGCGGAGGGTTGACACTGACCTAGACATGGATCGGCAGCTGCGCCAGCACCACCCCTGCCGCGCTGTGCATGGTGACCACGCTCTTGCCGCGCTCCTCGAGCGGGCCTCGTTGAGGTTGATGCCGGGCAGCGCAAAGGTTCCGTTGCCGACGGTCGCGACGACGTAGGGGGACTGCGGGCGCGAGATGCTCACCGACTTGACCTCGGCGGACTTCACCAACCCGGTCACCGCCACGGTGGAGCCGTCGAGGTTCGGCTCGAAGTAGTAGAACACCGCGGTGGTGAACAGATACGGGCCGATCTGGAGGCCCACCTGCGCAACTTGGCGACTTGTGTGTTCAGGCCGGACAGGACGCTCTGCTATCCCTCGTAACCAGCGCCTGCGACGAGCTTGACTGGCGTCAGGCCTGGCGGGCTCACCGGAAGGTCAGCCTGCTCGCAAAGGCGTTGCTCTCGGCCTCCTGGGATACCTGCGTGCCGGAGCTGATCCTGGTCGCGCCGGAGTCACTGGACAAGATTCTGGCTGAGCTGGAGACCGTCCAGCGGAGTACATCGAACCACCTCTGGAGTCTTCACTCGGACGAGCCAACGTTCATCGGTCGGCACCTTGCCAACGAATGAGGCACGCGGATCGATCCTCGGCGTGCTCGCGAGCAAACCGGTACACTAAAACGCATGATCTCCCGCAATAGGGGAGATATCCCACGCGTGGGGGTTCAAGTCCCCCCTCGGACACAGTATTACCCCACGGATCGCGAAACGCGATCTTGAAGCTGAGGCGATCGTAGCTCAGTTCGAATCGAGCTACTTCAGCCGCCATCCAGCGCTTTCGCAGACGACGAGTCTTCCCACGACGTCGTTCGCCGGAGGGGACTGAGCCGGGTGTGGGTTGATGCCGATGCACGTTGGACCGCTGCCGGGGCTGTCGCCTCATGACGGCGTGTTCGAGTTCGTTCACCCGTTCGGCGCAGCGGATCGGGTGCAGGTTGTATAACGACTATGCGATAAGGCTGACACGATCAGCTGCGGAATGATGTGGACGAAGTCGAGATGAGCGCTGAGTCCCTGAAGACACTAGGACTCTGCGTGTCGACCGACTGATGGTGTCCACAATGGAAGCTTCTGGCGTAGTCGTCCGGCCCGGGGCCGCCTGAGGATCACGGCGCGGTCGGCACCTTTCTGACCGACTTGTTCGTGACGTGCTGTTACTACAGGTTCTTCTCTGCGATCCGGCGCATCACTCCAGGCCTGATCAAGGCCATGACGTCCGCTCCGCTGGTGCTGCTCGCGCTCGACGAGAAAACTGTGGTCGGCCACGTCATGGCCGCCTTCGCCGAAGACCGAGCGGCGGATATCGGCGTCGTCGCCGAGGCGTGCTGGCGCCAGGTGTCGGCCGACGGCTGGTGGGCGAGTTGTCCAGGGCGTTGACGAAGTCCGGCCCGCCTCAGGTGCGGCTGGGACGTCCTCCGCGACAACAAGCTCGTTCTCGACCGGCTGGGACGCTCCCGGCCGGCCGCCGCTTCGGGTGACGGCAAGACCGTCACCGTCCACGAAACGCGCACTTAGGAGGTTCGAAGCGGGTGTGCTGAACGTCGGTCATGCCGAGTGAGGACCGGACGCCGGCAGTTCAGTGGTGGTTGGTGTGGAACGCCCAAGCATCCGCGACGATGTCGCGCAGATCGGGCTTGCTCGGCTGCCAGCCAAGGTCCTTCTGGGCCTTCTCGCTGCTCGCGACGGTGATCACCGCGTCGCCGTCTCGCCGAGGGGCCAGCACCACCGGGATCGGGTGACCGGTGACCGCGCGAGCCGCTTCCACCACCTGCATGTTGGTGTAACCGTTGCCGTTGCCGAGGTTGTAGATCTCGTGGCGTCCGGGCTCGATCGCCTCCAGGGCCAGGACGTGCGCTGCGGCCAGGTCGGCGACATGGATGTAATCACGTACGCAGGTGCCGTCCGGGGTCGGATAGTCAGTGCCGTACATCTGCAGCTGTTCCCGCTTGCCCGCGGCGACCTGCAACACGATGGGGATAAGGTGACTTTCCGGATCGTGCCGTTCGCCGAGTTCGCCGACGGCCCCTGCCGCGTTGAAGTAGCGCAGGCTCGTCGCGCCGAGGCCGAACGCCGTGGCCTCCGCGGACAGCATCAAGTCGACCATGAGCTTGCTGGCCGCGTAGGGGTTTCGCGGTTCCACCCGGGCGGTCTCGGCGAGCTTTTCGTTGCCGTCGGCTCGGTACATCGAGCCCGTCGACGAGAAGATCATGCGGGGGACCCCGGCCGCCCGGATCGCCTCCAACAGGGCGAGGGAGCCACGCACGTTGACGTCCCAGTAGATGTCCGGCCGGACGACGGATTCCCCGACTTCGATCCGTCCGGCGAAGTGAAGTACTCCGTCGAAGCCAGCTTCGGGAGTCAGCACCCGGGCTGCGTCGTGCACGGATATCTGGTGGAACACCACGCTGTCCGGGACACTCTTCCGGTGACCGGTCGACAGGTCGTCCAGCACCTCGACCTCGTGCCCGGACGCCAGAAGGGCCCGCGTCACCACGCTCCCGATGTAGCCCGCGCCACCCGTGACCAGCAGTTTCACCGTTTGTTCCTCCTCATCGACTGGCTCGTGCAGTCTAGCGATGCGGAACTCCGATTACGCAACCGGCTGCCACTCGGAAATGTGACGTTCCAGATCGCGGGCCACCCGGGGACCGTTGTCGCCGCGGAACACCTGCTCGTGATCGCCGGGCAGCACCATTATCTCGCCGCACAACCGGAAGTGGTTTCCCCAGCCGTAGTCCACTGTGCCGGGACGCTCGGAGCAGCGGTAGAACGTGACGTCCGCGTCCAGCCAACCAGGATGGTAGGCGGCCGCCGCCGCCAGCGTGTAGTCGTACGTCTCCAGCATCCGGTTCATCGAAGGTGCGGAGTAATCGGCGGGTAGCGTGCCCTTGGCCTTTGCCATCGCCATGATGGTGGCCACGCGCGCGGCGGGTTCGACGCCGCGGAGATTTTCTTCGTCCGCTTCGCTGAGCTCCAGTCCGATCCGCAGCTTCCCCAGCCTCATCTGGCCGTCCGCGCCTTCCGCGGCGAAGCCTCTGGGGGGTACGCCGAGCGAAGCATCCGCCAGGGCCACCGTACCCAACGGCAGTTCCGAGGCCAGCAACTGCTTGGCCATTTCGAAGGTGATCTTTCCGCCCAGCGAGTAGCCCAGTAGGTGGTAGGGGCCGTCGGGATTCAGGATGCGTATCTCGGCGACGTACCGGGCGGCCATCTGCTCGATGGTCCGGTCTGGTTCGCGATGGGGTTCCAGACCGTAGAACTGCATCCCGTAGAGCCGCCGCGCTCCCGGGTACGCATTAGCGAGCGAGATGTACTTGAACACTGTGCCCGGCATGGGGTGCATGCAGAACAGCGGTGGGACGTCCGGATCGCCGTCCTTGAGCAGCACCGTGCACGGGGTGACACCGTCGAGGGTCCGCCCGCGGATGATCTTCGCGTAGTCGTCCACCGCGGGGTGCTCAACCAGGAGGTCCACCGGCAGGTCGGTTCCGAAGTGGACGTTGATCCGCTCGGTCAGCTTGACGGCTTTGTCCTTGGTTCCCCCTCGGGCGAAGTAATCGTCGTACAGCCCCATCAGTCCGCTGCCGGCGGAACCGGTGAACAGAGCGCATAAGGTGATCTCGATGGCGTCACGGCCGGTCGTCCGGCGCGGCGTACCTGACTGGGTCATGGTCATCCTCTCGATGCGGGCATCAGACGAAAACTCGATTGCCGAGCAGGGGACGCAACCCGGCCCACCACCAGTGGTCTTCGGTGAACGCCGACCACGGGTGACAGTGATAGCTGCCGGCTACCGCCCGCTCGACATTCCGCAGGGTGATCAGCCGCTCCACCAGCGGCTCGTCGTGCCCGTGGCGCAGTTCGGCGACGGCGTCGCGAATGGCGTTCCATTCCGGGAGACAGCCCGCCCGTGAAGCTGTCAACCGCCACTTGTACGGCGGCGGCCACTGGCCGTTCTGCAAATACGCGATGTGCACCAGCGTGTGCAACGCGGTGTCGAAGCAGTCGTCCGCGGCCATGGGCTCTTGCCGGAGAACGCCCTGTTTGATCGCCGAGTACACCTGTTTCCCGTAGGTCTCCAGCGCATATCCGGCCATCCCGATGGCATCGGTGGTCATCCGGGCACGCGTGCGGTCGATGATCCTCCGGACCGCGCTTCCGGGCACCTCGGCCAGCACCAGGTAGTGGTAGAGCGAATGGATCTTCTCGAGGTAGAGCTCGTCCAAGTTCGGCTCTTGGTTCGCGAAGCGCCAGACCCGGTGCACGGTCATGTGCTTGAGGTCGATGTCGAGCCCACGAGCGAGGTGGCGGTGTTCGAGGAAGTACTCGCGCCGCCGCACCGAGGTCCGGGTGCCGAACGCGGCCGACCATCGTGCGGCGAACACGTCCGGCACACACAGTTTCGACTGCCAGTACACGAAGATGTCGAGGTCGGAAAACGAATCGGTGGCTTCGGCTGCGTAGGCGATGCTGCCGCCGAGGCACACCGCGGACACCTCGGGAAAGGCAGCCAGGACCTGCTGGGCCAGTTCGGTCGCGACCGCGATCGCCGCTTCCTTGTTCATCGCTTTCTCCCGGTCCTGCCGCCTCCGGTGATCCCGAGCACGCGGCGCAGGTGGTCGTTGACGAATCGCCGGTCCGGGTCCACAGCGGCCCGGACCCGCTGGAACAGCTCCCAGCCGGGGTAGCGATCGCGGATGTCCTCAGCGGTGGCGAAATGCCGTTTTCCCCAGTGCGGGCAGCCTCCGTGTGCCCGGCAGGCCGCGTCGAACCGTCGCAGCATCGCGACGTCCCCGGCTTTGTTCGGTGTCGCGAAGTTCAGGTACATCGTCGGTCGATCGGCCGCCAGGCTGAGCGCGGCGTCCTCCGCCGCGGACACCCGCACAGTGAATGGGTATGGCGACCTCGGTTCGTGGCCGACCAGGGCGTCGCGCACCGCGACGAGCACCTCTCGGCTGCCCGCCAGTGGAAAGGCGTATTCGCAGGCGCTGAACCGTGCCGGTTCCCAGACGGTGAACGCGCGCCAGCTGTCGGTCACATAATCCCGGGACGGTATGCTCCCGCCCCACCCTGCCGCGGTGCGGACCTGGGCCGCCGTGCCGGCGAACCGTTTCAAGCCGGCTCGCGGCGACGCCTCGTCCGGCACCTCCGACATGTGTCGCATGTGGACTTGACAGTCGCCCGGCCGGAACGAGAAGTAGGTGTGCTCGGCCTCCTCCGGCCAGTGCGCGAACCGCTCTAGCACCGCGGCGAGTGGTTCCGGCCGTTCGGCCACCCGGAGCCGGAAAGCCGGGCGAACCCGCAGCGTTACCGCACTGAGTATCCCGAACCCGCCGAGTGCAGTGCGGACGCAGCGGAACAGGTCGCCACCCGCGGAGGTCAGGTCCACTACGTCGCCGTCTCCCCGCACGAGCCGGACGGCGGTGACCTCCCCGGCCAGTGGCGGGTGGGTTCGGCCGCTGCCGTGGTTGCCCGTGGAGATGGCGCCGCCGAGGGTCTGCCCGGCCAGGTGCCCGAGGTTGGCGACGGCCAGCCCGGCTCGGTGCAGAGCGGTGTTCATCGCGGCGATTGTGGTGCCGGCCCGGACGGTCACCTCCCCGGCGTCCCGGTCGAGCGAGACGATCCCGCGGTGCCGAGTGAGGTCCAGCCGGACACCGGAGGTACAGGCGATCGCGTTGAACGAGTGCCCCGATCCGGTCACCCGGATCTCGTCGTCCCGGTCCGCCGCGGCCCGCACCGCGGCGATGATGTCGTCCTCGTGGCGGGCCGCCATGGTCAGGCCAGGTGTGCACGATTCGGTGCCTGCCCAGTTCTGCCACTGCCGGATCCGCGAGCCGTTCACGGTCATGAAGCGGCCCCTTCATGGTCTGGCTCGACCGACGTTACCGGGGACAGCGCGTTGCGCTTGCGGCGCAACCACGGCAACTCCAGCCACCGGTAGGAGATGGCGGTGAGACCGAACAAGACGACGAGGAACACCACGATCGACACCGGACCGGGCGCCCCCGCACTGGGGGCACGTCCGCTGCCGCGCCGGCTCAGCAAGGCGATGGAGAGCCCGATCAACGGCACGTGGATGAGGTAGACGCCGTACGAGACCTTGCCGATCCAGGCCAGGGGCGCGCTCCCGAACGCGCGGGCGGCGTGACCGGGTGTGCTCAATGCGTAGGTGATCGCCCCCGCGGCGAGCGCGATCATCGAGTACTGCCAGATCCACCCGGCGCCGGCGCCCAGCATGTTCGGCCAGCCGAGGTCCGTCGGCACCCGATGCGTGCGGGCGAGCCCGGTCAGCACGGCGACGAGCGAGACCACGAGCACCGCACCCAGGGTGACCGCAACGACGACCGCCGGGCGGGGCAGCCTCGCCCTGATCTCCGGCAGGGCCACGCACGCCCCCACTGCGAAGGCGTCGAGGTAGGAGAACGGCAGCAGGTAGACACCCTGGACCGCGCCGGCGCCGGACGTGCCGGCCGCCGTCAGGAGCAGCCAGGCCAGCACCCGCAGCGCCGGGCCCGCCAGCACCAGAGCAGGCATGGTCCGCACCAGCGAACGCCGGGACAGGCCCAGCACCAGGGCGGCCCACACCAGGTAGACCTGCACCTCGAGGCCGAGCGACCAGACGTGGTTGTAGAGCACCAGCCCGTTCGGCGTGTACCCGGGCAGCAGGGGGCGCAGGTTGTAGGTCCAGGTCCAGATGTAGGGCAGGTCGCCGGGCAGTGACCGGCCACCTCCGCCGCAGGCGGCCAACACCGTCAGCCCCGCGCAGAACACCAGGTAGAGCGGAACCAGCCGTAACGCCCGGTTCCGGAAGAAGTCCTTGGCCCTCTGGCCGCGTGGCGCGTCGGCATGCTGCAGCAGGGTGCGGGTGATGAAGTGTCCGCTGAGCACGAAGAACACCGGCACGCCGAGCCAGCCGGGCTGGAACAGGCCGAGGTGGAACAGGATCACGGCGAGCACGGCCACGGCACGCAGGCCGTCGAGTGCCCGGGAGTGCGTGCCGGTCGCCGAAGTCGGGTGCTCGGTGGTCGCCACGACGGCCTAGCCTCGGTCCGCGTTGGCGTTCGTCTTCGCGACTAGGGCAGGCAGGCCGGTGAGCGTGTCCAGCACGAACCGGCAGTGCCGGGAGATCTCCTGGTCGCGCAGGATGTACCCCCACGGGCCGCGGCGGATCCACGCCGTGGCGAGACCACATCGCTGCGCCGGCCAGACATCGTTGTCCAGCCGGTCGCCGACGTAGAGGATTCGCTCGCGGGGTACGCCGGCGACTTCGACGACTTTCTCGAAGAACGAGTCGTCCGGCTTCTCCACCCCCCAGTTCTCGGACGTGCCGATGAAGTCCACCGGGAGGTCGAGACCGCGCAGCGTGCGCTCGTTGCGGGCCGTCTGGTTGCCGGCGAGGCCGACGCGGATGCCGAGCGCGCACAGCTCGGACAAGCAGCCGACCGCGTCCTGGTACAGATCGTCCGCGGTGAAGACCTCGGCAACGCCGGCGTCGGCCCTCTTCTCCCGTTCCGCGTGCAGGTCGAAGCCTGGGCGGAATCGCTGGAAGGCGTCCCGGTAGTCACCGCCGGTCGCGATCACGGCCCCGAACACCGAGGAGAAGGTGTGCCGGGGCACGTCGAGCCAGTCGGCCCAGGCGCCGTACTCCCACGTCTCGTCGAGGATCGTCTCCCCGACGTCGAAGACGACCGCATCGATCGCGGCACCGTTCTGGGGCATCAGTTTCCTCCGTCGTGTCCGGCCGGCGCCGCGTCCGGCAGCGCACCTGTGGATGGGGGCAGCGGCCGGCCGTGGATGGCCGCGTGCATGCGGAAGAGCTCGGCGTAGTAGCCATCGCGGGCGAGCAGCTGCGCGTGGCCGCCAGTTTCGGTGATCCGCCCTTCGCGGAGCACCACGATGAGGTCCGCCGTGCGAACGGTGGCGAACCGGTGAGACACCAGCACGGTGACCGTGCCGTGCTCGCGGGCCAGCCGCCGCGCGCTCTCCGTGTAGTTCTCGAACAGCGCCTGTTCGACGGCCGGCGCGAGACTGGCGGTCGGTTCGTCGAGCATCAGCAACATCGGGGCGTCCCGCATCATCGCCCTGGCCAGGGCGAGTTGCTGCCACTGACCGCCGGAGAGCCCGGTCCCGCCGGAGAGGAGCTCGTGGAGGCCGGCCGGGTGCGTCCCGACGAGACCGGTCCCGTCCACCCGAGCCAGTGCCGAACGGATGGCCTCCTCGTCGTCGAGCCGGGGCAGGTCGCCGACGCCGACGTTCTGCCCCACCGTGAGTTCGTAGCGGGCGAAATCCTGGAACGCCACCGAGATGCGTTCGTGCCAGGCCGGGGCCGGCACGGTGGCCAGGTCGACGCCGTCCACGAGCACGGTGCCCTCGTCTGCCGCGTACAGCCCGGCGAGGAGCTTGACCAGCGTGGTCTTGCCCGCGCCGTTCTCGCCCACGATGGCGACCGTTGTACCCGCGGGAATGCGCAGATCGACCTCGTGCAGGACCGGCCGGGCCGGGTCGAACCCGAAAGTCACGGACCGCAGCTCGATGCCGGAGCGCAGCGAGCCCGGCAGCCTGCCCGCAGCGTCGGCGGCCCGGACACCGCTCCGCTTCGCGTAGTCCTCCAGCCAATGCAGGCTGCGCACCGTGACCGAGATGGTGCCCAGCTGACTGGTCGTCTCGCCGATCTGCGCGAACTGGACCTGGGCCCGGCGCACCAGCACGACCGTCATGAGCAGCTGCCCGAGGCTGGTCTCACCCTCGGCGGTGCGCACGATGACTAAGGCGATCCCGGCGAGGAACAAGCTGGCGAAGACCATCCAGCCGAGTGCGCGCAACAGGCCTGACGCGGCGGCGCCGACGGCCGTTGCGCGCGCGATCCGGGTCGCCAGGCGGACCTGCCTGCGCAGCAGGTCTTCGGCAGCACGGTAGGTGCGCAGCTCCGGCCCGTATCCGGGAGTGGTGGTCACCGTGAACAGATCGTCGGCGAGCCGCCGCTGCTCCCGCAAGGTGGCGTCGAGGCGATGCTTGGGCCGATCGGCGACGCGGTCGACGAAGTAGGGGATCAGACCGGCGAACGCGAGCGTGGCCAGCGGCGGGTACACCGTGGCCAGCAGGACGACGACCACCACCAGGCGCACTAGCACGCCCAGCAACGCGATGGCCTGCCGTGGGTAGCCGGAGAGCAGCTTCACCCGCTCCTGCAACAACTCCAGGTGCCGCAGGTATTCGGGCCGCTCGAAGTGCCCGATGCCCGGCACCGAGTTGATCAGGTCGGCGATCTGACATCTCAGGTGCATGCCGGCGCGCTCGGTGAGCCCGGCGACCAGGTTGGCGCTCAGCCCACCGCACACCCAGCCCGTGACATAGAGCAGGGCCATCAGCACCGCGCCGATCACCACCGCCGATCGGTCGTCGCCGACGAACCCGTCGGTGAACATCCGCAACCCGAACGGATACAGCGACAGGCTGAGGGCGCCGGCGACACTGACCGTCGTGGCCGCCAACATCCAGCGCGGCGCCACACCCCGGCCGAGCTCGTCGAGCAGCCGCCAGTTCCGCCGGGCCCGCCTCACGGCGACTCCACGGCGAATCGTTCGGCCTGTAGCCGGTACATCTGCGCGTACTGGCCTTCGGCGGCGACCAGTTCGTCGTGCGTGCCGCTCTCCGTGACGCCGGTGTCACCGAGCACATGGATGTGGTCGGCCAGCCGGACGGTCGCGAAGCGGTGCGAGATCAGCACTGTGGTCACCCCGCGGGTGAGATCGAGGAAGTCCCGGTAGAAGGCGGCCTCGGCCCGGACGTCGAGGGCAGCGGCCGGCTCGTCGAGCACGAGCACCGTGGCCCCGTGGTCGAGGGCGAACACGGCACGGGCCAGGGCGATGCGCTGCCACTGGCCGCCGGAGAGGCCGACGCCGTCGGAGTACGAGGGCGCGAGCCTGGAGTCGAGGCCGTCCGGCAGCTGGCCCACGAACGCGACGGCACCCACCTTGGCCAGCGCTGCCCGGATCCCGGGTTCGTCAGCCGCTGCGAAGGCGATGTTGTCCCGCACGGACAGTGGCAGGTGCAGGAAGTCTTGGGTGATCAGCGCGATGCGCTGCTGCCATTGCCGCGCGTCGAGTTCGCTCAGGTCGGCGCCGTCCACCAAGATGCGTCCGTCGACCGGGTCGTAAAGCCGGGCGAGCAGCTTGACCAAAGTGGACTTTCCGGCACCGTTGCTGCCAACGATCGCGGTCGAGCGGCCCGCGGGGATGGTCAGGCACAGGCCGTCGAACACCGCCCGGTCCGCCTTCGGGTAGCTGAACCGCACCCCGGAGAACTCGATCGCAGTGCGTACCTCGGCCGGTGCCGGCCGGGAGCCGGACAGCGCCGAGGCGGCTCGGTCCAGCCGCGTGTTGAGCCGTTCCAGTCGCTGCAGGCCGTCGGACATCCACTCGAGTGCGATGTCCTGGTAGCTGATCCCGCCGACGGCCGAGGTCAACAACAGCGACGGCGCCAGTAACCCGATCCGGGTCAGGCTCAGTTCCCCGGTCAGCGCGGCGTCGGCGAGGAACCAGCACACCAGCAGGTACACCGCGGTCATCACGCCGCCGATGAGCAGGACCACCTGGGTCAAACCCGTGCGAGCGCGCCACACTTCGCGCATCCCGTCCAGCCAGAGCGTGCGATAACGGTCGATCAGCCAGCTCGCCAAGCGGAAGACCCGGACCTCCTTCCCGAACTCCGCGCTGGTGGCGACCCGGGCGAAGTAGCGGGCGCGGTGCACCAGAGCGGCGTCCTGCTGCAGGGCCACGGTCTGACGCGCGATGATGCGGCGCAGCGGAACCCGGACGGCCTGCCATGCGCAGAGCAGGAGGAGGCCGAGCCACCAGTGCCAGGTCGCCACGATGATGCAGGCGAGGATGCCGCTGAGCCGGTTGCTCATGATGCGCAACAGCATCAGCGGAGCTTCGGCCGGCGCGAAGTTGGTCAACGCACCTTGGGCGATGGCCAGTCCCGTGGTCACTTCCGGATGCTCGAGGTGGCTCACATCGGGGAGCCGGTTCAGGGCCGAAGCCAGCCTGCGCTGCAACGAGTAGGTAAGCCGGACAGCCACCACCGAGCCGATCGAGTCGAGGGCCACGTCCACGACCATCGCACCCAGCAACACCACGGCGGCCACGGCGAACGTATGCCACAGCTGCGTTGCCGCGGCAGAGTCCAGTCCGGCCCGCACCACTCCCGGCACCAAGCCGGTGAGCACAGCCATCAGGATGATGAAGGCGGCGGGGAGCACTGCGGTGAGTACGGCACACAGCGTCAGCGCGCCGCTGGCCACCGGACAGTGCCGGAAGCTGAGCCGGATGACCAGCCAGTAACCGGGAAGGGCGGACCGGATGCGCGCCGGGCCCGGACGTTCAGCCGCCATCGCCGGACTTCCTCGGCATCACCGTGGCCGTGCCCAGCAACCGCTCGGCCCGGTCCGCGGCCTCGGCGTCCTCCTCGGCATGCCGGTCTTCCAGCTCTTCGGGCGAGAGAGAAGAGGGCTCCGCCGGTGCGTCGTTGCCGCGCACCGCGCTCTCGATCGCGCGAAGACGGCGGTACGCGCAGGCGCGTGCGAACTGCTTGGTGAGCCGCCTGCCGAACCGGAACGGCGTGCCGTCCATCTGGTCGAACACCCAGTCCAGCGCCGACATCGCGACCGGCCGCAGTTCGGCGAAGGTCTGCTCGGCGATGGCCCAGTTTGCCCGGTCGGCCGCGACATGACGGCGACACGTGTAGGTTCCCCAGGCCATGTGCCGTCGCTCGTCCTCGCCGATGAGCCGGATCAGCTCGGCCATTCCGGGCAGGATGCCGAGGCTGCGGCAGAACACCCCGAACGAAAAGTATCCGGTGAGGGCCAGTGTGCCTTCGACGACGTGGTTGTAGATCACCGAGGCAGCCACTTGGCTCGCCGGCGAAGGATCCTCGTCCAGCGCGTGCAGGGCCGCGGGCAACCGCCGGTAGAAGATCTCGCGGTATCCGGGGTTGTCCGCGACGTAGCCGTGCAGGTCCTCGGTCAGGCCGACGGCGCTCAGCCAACGGCAGAACACCTCGGTGTGCCGCGCTTCTTCGAACGCGAACTGGCTGAGGTATAGTGCGTCACCTAGCCGCCCTTCGGCGGATATCGCCCGGGCGAAGGGCTGGATGTCAGTCGCCACCGCTTCCTCTCCCGCCACGAACATGGCGACCTGGAAGGTCAGCGCACGCCGGTAGGACTCCGGTAGCCGCGTCCAGTCTGCCGCGTCCTGCTCGAAGTCCAGGTCGGCGGGGTTCCAGAACTTTCGGTTTCCCTTCGCCAGCAGCCGAAGCGGCAGCGAGTTCCAGTCCAGCCGTTCCTCGGTGAGTACCTGGAAGCCGGTCCGCGTGGTCATCCCGGCGTCCCCGCGTCGAGGGGGCTGAGCGCGCCGGCCAGGTAGCGCTGCCACATGGTCCGGCGCCGCGGCTTGCCGCTCGTGGTGCGTTCGATGGTGCGGAACGGCCCGCAGACGACGTCGATCGCGACGCCCGCAGTCAGTTGCGCCAGCAGCTTGGTCACCTGCGCCACCATGTTCTCGGGCACCTCTTCCAGCACGGCGACCGCGACCGGCTCGGTCCGGCGGGTGCCCAGCAGCACCGCGACCGTGTGCCCGGGCAGGCCCAGTTCACGCAGTGCCACTTCGAGGTCCTCGGCGAACAAGGCCCGCCCGCGGATCTTCATGCTGTCGCCGAGCCGGCCGACGGGGAACAGCTCACCGCCGAGCACCAGCCCAGCATCACCGGTCTTCAGCTCCGATTCGGCGAACGCCGTCAACGATGCCGAATCCGCCACACCCGAGACGTAGCCGTCCGCCAGCGAGGTACTGGACACGACGATCTCGCCGACCATGCCTTCCGGCACCGGGTCGCCACCCTCGTCCACGATGCGGACGTCGACCCCGTCGAGCGGCGTGCCACAGCCTATGAGCGCGCCGTGGGTGTCGCTGGTGTCCACGGCTCGGCCGTCTTCGTCCAGCCGGACATAGCGTGGCTCGCGCAGCCGGGACAAGCCGTTGACTGCGAGTGTCGCCTCGGCCAGGCCGTACGCGGGCGTCAACGCGGAGCGCCGGAAGCCGAACGGCGCCAGCAAGTCGGTGAACTGCTCGAAGATCACCGGGTCGAGTCGCTCTGCGCCCACGACGACCGACCGCCAACCGGAAAAGTCCAGTCCGGCCAGGCGATCGGGCGTGACCCGCCTGATCACCTGCTCGAGCCCGAAGTTCGGCATGGTCCCGATTTCCGCGCCACCCGCCTCGCCGAAGCAGCGTAAGTAGGTGAGGGGATCGCGCACGAAGTCACCCGGTCGCAGGCTCCAGCAGTCACTCTGGTGGACCGCCGGCATCAGCAAGCCACCGATCAGGCCCATGTCGTGGTGGAACGGCATCCAATGTGCCGAGCGTGGGCGGTCGGCGAGGTCGAGCCAGCGGTGAATCGCTCGCATGTTATTCGCCAACGCTAGCCTGGACACCCGGACACCCCGCGGGTTTCCGCTGGAACCGGACGTGAGCTGCAGCAGGGCCAGGTCGGACGGCGCGGTCCGGAACGGACGGCCGTTTGCCATCAGGTCTTCGTAGCTGACTAGCTCGCTGCCCGCGGCAGCCACCGCGTCGGCGAACTGGCCGGCCTTGTTCGCACCAGCCACGACCTTCTTCGGGCGGGCGACGCCGAGGACTCGAGTCAGATGCGTGTTGTACTGACTGCTCTGGTGCCACACCGCCGCCGGCGCCACGGGTGACACCGTCGCGCCGGCCAGCATCGCGCCGAAGAACGTCACCACGAACTGCGGTCCGGACGGCAGTACGGACACGACGACGTCTTCCGGCTCGACGCCGGATTCGGCGAGCGCGCCCGCCATCAAGCCGGCTTTCTCCGCCAGGCGTTGGTACGACCAGAATTCCCATCCGTCCGAGCCGAGAAAACTGATGCCATGGTCGGGCCGCGCTTCCTCGGTCCAGCACAACACGTCGTCGAGCTCACGCATCGGCGATTCTCCTTCGGTGGCTGTTCCGCGCCGGTCCGTCTGGATCAGCGGATCGAGCGTGTTCATACGTCAGGGAAGTAGCGCAGCTGCGACCATTGGTCGACGTGCCGGGCGATGGCGTCCTCGACGGCGGGCGCGAGGTGACCGAAGAAACTCTCCGCGTCGTCCATCGGGAGAGTCAGGTCCCGGTATTCGAAATGCACCGTGCCCGCATCGGTGAGAACGGAATAGCCGAGCACGACCCTCAGTTCGTGTCGGCGTGCCATCTCGTAGGGAAGCACGGAAACCCGCCTGTGCAGCCCGAACAGTGGCAATTCAGCCGTGTTCCGCGCCACCTCGGCGCCGATGGTCGTGTCCGGTTGCCACACCATCGAGTACCCGCGGCGCACCGCGGTGTGCATGAAGCGGGCGACGAACGGGTTGGGCACGGGAAGCAGGCGAACCGCGGCACCGGGCGGGAAGTTCAGGAGGTCGGCGATCTTGGACAGCAGCAGGAACGGTGCGCCCTGCGGACTGGAATGGCACGACCTGCTCGCGGACACCGACCTGCTCGTCGAGAACACCGTCCCGGAAAGCGCCGCGGAAGCCGCACTCGACGTCGACGCGATCCGGCGGGCACACCCGTCCCTGGTGATCCTGTCGATCAGCGATTTCGGCCGTGGCAACGAGTTCAGCACCTGGCAAGCCACCTCGCCGGTCTTCCACGCGCTCACGAGCGAACTGTCCCGCTCCGGCCTGCCGGGCCGGCCGCCGCTCATCCCGCCGGCCGAGCTGCCTTACGACGTCGCGGCCGCCCAGGCCGTCTTCCAGCTGCTGAGCCTCTACCACGACCGGCTGCGCACCGGAGCCGGCAACCGGATCGACTTCTCGATCCTCGACGGCGCCATGCAGACGCTCGACCCGGCATACGGCATGACCGGCAGCGCCGCGGCCGGCGTCCCGCTCAGCCAAGCACCCCGCGGCCGGGCCGACGAGCGGTACAAGTACCCGATCATCCCGTGCCAGGACGGGTTCGCCCGCATCTGCGTGCTGGCCAAGCGGCAGTGGCGCGGCATGTTCGAATGGATGGGCCGGCCCGAGGAGTTCGCCGACCCGAAGTTCGACAACCTCATGGTGCGGTTCGGCTCGCCGACACTGCTGCCCGCGATCGCGCGCCACTTCGCCGGCAAAACCCGTGCCGAGCTCGAACAGCAGGGCCAGGAACACGGCGTTCCCACCGCTGCTGTGCTGACGCTGGAAGAGGCACTGGACACCGAGCAGATCAAGGCACGGGCGTTCCTTCGCGACGTCGAGCTGGCGCCGGGTGTCACCGGCCCGGTCCCGGCCGGCGTCGTCGAGATCGACGGCGCCCGCGCGTGGGCCGACGATGTCCCCGACGGCGCCGCGCCGAGGCCGGCGGCGAAGATCACCGCTCACCGTCGCGGCGAGCTGCCGCTCTCGGGACTGCGCGTGCTCGACCTCGGCGTCATCGTGGTCGGCGGCGACACCGGCCGCATTCTCGGCGACCTCGGCGCCGACGTCATCAAGGTCGAAAACTCCGCCTTCGTCGACGGCGCCCGCGCGGCGCAAGGGGCGACCGGCATGGCTCCCGGGTTCGCCGCCGGCCACCGCAACAAGCGCAGCATCGGCATCAACCTGCGCGATCCCGAAGGCCACCGGCTCCTGCGCGAACTCGCCCGAGCCGCCGACATCGTCCTGACGAACTTCAAACCGGGCGTGATCACCTCTCTCGGCCTCGACTACGCCTCGCTCCAGGACGTCAATCCCGGCATCGTCGTCGTCGACAGCTCGGCGTTCGGCCCGACCGGCCCCTGGGCCAAGCGTCTCGGCTACGGCCCGCTGGTGCGGGCCGCCGCGGGCTGCACCGACCAGTGGGTCTTCCCCGGCGAGCCGGGCAGCTTCAGCGACGCCGTCACCGTCTACCCGGATCACGTCTGCGCCCGCGTCGGTGCCTTCGCCGCGCTCGCGCTGCTGGTCCGGCGCGAGCGCACCGGACGCGGTGGGTCGGTCAGCGTCGCCCAGTCCGAGGTGATGCTCAGCCACTTCGCCGCGAAGATCGCCGCCGGGGAGCGAGCGGATCGGCCCGAGCACGACGGGCCGTGGGGCCTGTTCCCCGCCGCGGGCGACGACGACTGGGTGGCGGTGACGGTTCGTGACAGCGCGGACTGGTCGGCGCTGTGCTCGGTGATCGAGCGGCCCGACTTGCTCGCCGACCCGTCGCTCGCCGACGCCGCCGGGCGGGACGCGCAGCGCGCCCGCGTCGACGAGGCGGTCGCGGGGTGGACCGCGCAGCACTCTCCCGCCGACGCGATGTCCGCGCTGCAAGCCGCCGGCGTCCCGGCCGGTGCGATGCTGCGCGGAATCGACCTGGCCGACTGGGAGTACTACCGCGCTCGTCGGTCCTTCCGGCATGAGCAGCACCCGCGCAGCGCGGAGCCCTACGTGCTGGAGGATGTACAGATCCACGCCGAGGGCATCGCGGACCCGCCGCTCCGCCCCGCGCCGCTGCTCGGCGAGCAGACGTACGTGATCGCTCAGGAGTTGCTGGGCCTCGACGCCGCGGAAGTCGCCGACCTCGTGGAGCGGGGCGTGCTCGAGACCGTTGACGCCCCAGTCGCGCCTGCGCGAAGCGGAGCCACGGCCACCGCCGGCTGACTCGACCTATGATCGGTAACAGCGAGTCATCGAGGATACGTTGGGCGGCCAGATGGAAATCGACTTCACCCGCCTCAAGTACTTCCTGGCGGTCGCGGACGAGCTGCACTTCAAGCGCGCCGCCGAGCGGCTGCACATCACGCCGCCGCCGCTGAGCAAGCAGATCAAGCTGCTCGAACGCGAACTCGGCGGCGCGCTGTTCGAACGCGACTACCACGAAGTACGGCTGACGCCCCTCGGCGAAGAGCTGGTGGAGCCGGTCCGGCGGATCCTCGATCAGGTGGCCGAGCTGAAGGACACCGCCGACACCCTCGTCAAGCGGGTTGCCCCGCTGCGCGTCGGAGCCACCGCCTACGCCCCGTCCGAGCTGCTCAACGCGTTCGAGGACGCCGTGGCGAACCTGGCCTCGACCCGAACCGTGTTCAGCATCCCCGGTTCCGCCGCCGAGGTGGCCGCCCACCTCGTCGCGGGGCACCTCGACCTGGGCTTGATCCACCTGCCGCCCACCGACGAACGCATCGACTACCGTGTCATCGCCAGGTACCGCAGCGGCATCGCGGTGCGCAGTGACGACCCGCTGGCCGCGAAAGACCTCGTCACGGTCGACGACCTGCGCGACCGCGAGGTCGCCGTGGACTTCGCTGGCGCCAACCCGTTCATCCTGGCCAACGTGACCCGCCGGCTCACCGCCCGCGGGATCACGAAGGTGGTCCTGGCCAGCCCGACCGGCCGCGGCAGCGAAGTCGAGACGGCCGCACAGGTCCGCTCCCGGCACCTGGTCGCGATGATCGCCTACGCGCCCACCTCCTCTGTCGGCCGCGTGTTCTCCTCGCCGGAGTTCAAGCTGATCCCCATCGACGAGGACAGCTGGGAAGGCAGCGAGCTGGCCATCGCCTGGGCCCGCGAACGCGGCAGGCAGCACGTCTCCCTCGAACCTGCGATCGACGAACTGGCCGCAGTCTTCTCAACCTCTTGACCGGCTACGTTTCCCGGACGGCGACGCAGCCGTTTCGGGATCGGCAGTTTCCTGCCATTCTCCGCACTGCCAGACTGTGCGAACGATGAAGCCCGTCGCAACGGCGGCAGGATGAGCCAGGATTCCGAACTGCGTCGCCTAGGGCGCGCGAGTTCCTCCCGGGGCTGGAGCCGAACATCGTGCGCGCCGACGCCTGCCCGGACTGTGCACCGAGGACCACGTTCCCATGCCGGGCAACGCGCCGGGACGCCTGCGCACGGTCTTCGCCACCGGCTTTTCGGGACTGGCTTCAAAATCGCTCCCGTATCCGCAGCCACGGCAGTCGCTGTCGCCGCCGGTGAACCACGCGGGGACTGGCCGGGCCGGTTCACGGAGCGTTGACCTCACCTGGTCGTCCGCATGGCGGATGACCGGAACCGGCGGGCAGCCGGCGTGGGACCGTGCCTGGGCCGGTGAAGGACTGCCGGCCGCACACGGCCGGCGCCGGTCAGGGCGCACCGAACCGCAGCAGGACCTTGCTCGACCGCTCCGGATGGCTCGCCACGGCCAGGGCTTCCCCCGCTTCGTCCACTGTGTACTCCGTGGACACGATGGGAGCGAACAGCTCCGGGTTCTCGGCGATCGTCACCAGGGTCTCGGCCATCCCGCCCGCGAACCGGCTCGATCCGGCGAACGTCAGCTCACGGGGGACCGTCAGGTGCCATGGGGCGGCGACGCCGTGGCCGGGGAGCTGGCCCACCTGCACCAGCGTCCCGCCCGGAGGCAGCGCGGTCAGCGCCGCGGCGACGGCCGCGGGCGCACCCGACGACTCGAACGCGACGTCCACCGGCGGCAAGGGCTCGCCGGCGCTCAGCGTCCGGGTCGCGCCGACCTGCCGGGCCACTTCCAGCGGGCGGGCTTGGAGGTCGGTGACGGTCACCTCGGCGGCGCCGTCCAGGTGTGCCAGGGCCACCACCAGCAGCCCGATCGGGCCGGCGCCGGTGACCAGGACACGACGGTCCCGCACGCCGCCGGCCAGCGCGGCCATGCGGGTCAGCGCGTGCCGGGCCACGGACGCCGGTTCGGCGAGCGCCGCTGTGCGCAGCGAAAGTTCTTCCGGCACAGGGACCAGGCGGTGGCCGGGCACCAGCAGCCGGTCCGCGAAGCCGCCGTGGGTGTGCGGGCGGCGGGCCGCGCTGCCGAGGTACCTCAGGGACGGGCACAGGTTGTCCCGGCCTTCACGGCAGCGCGGGCACTCCCCGCACGTCTGCGCCGGGTGGACGGCGACGGGAGTGCCGGCCTGCGGCCCCGAGCCGTCGGCGGCCGCGGTGCGGACCGTGCCGACGACTTCGTGGCCCAGCACCATCGGGTCGGCCAGCACGGATTCGCCGACTTCGCCGCGCTGCCAGTAGTGGACGTCGGAGCCGCACACCCCGCCGTAGGCGACGTCGACCACCGCGTCGCCCGGCCCGGGGGAGACCTCCGGCCACTCGCGGACCGCCAGCCGGCCGGCGCCGAGCACCGTCACGGCCCGGCCCATCGGGATCACAGTCACTCAGATCACCGCCGTGAGGCCGCCGTCGACGTACACGACCTGTCCGTTCACGAAGTCCGACGCAGACGACGCGAGCCACACCGCCGGGCCGGTGACGTCCTCCGGGCGCCCCCACCGGCCGGCGGGTGTGCGCCGGGTGATCCACGCCGAGAACTCCGGGTCCGCCACCAGGGAGGCGTTGAGCTCGGTGTCGAGGTAGCCCGGCGCCAGGCCGTTGACCTGGATCCCGTGGCCCGCCCATTCCGCGCACATCGACCGGGTGAGGCCGGCGAGCCCGGTCTTCGCCGCGGCGTACGGCGCGGTGGTCGGCCGGACCAGCTGCGTCTGCACCGAGCAGATGTTGACGATCTTCCCGCTGCCGCGCGCGATCATGCCGCGCGCCAGCGTGCGGCCGACGACGAACGCGCTTGTGAGGTCGACGTCGAGGACGTGGCGCCAGTCCTCGACCGGCAGGTCGGTGAGCGGGCCGCGGACCTGGATCCCCGCGTTGTTCACCAGGATGTCCGGGCAACCGCGCTCGGCCACGAGCCGCTCGAGCGCCGCTTCCGCCGCGTCGCTGTCGGAGACGTCGAACGCGCAGGTGAGGGCGCCGTCGCCCAGCTCGGCGGCCGCGGCTTCGAGCTGCGCGGCGTCGGGGCTGTTGAGCACCACCCGCGCGCCGGCGGCGAGGTAGGCCTCGGCGATGGCACGGCCGATGCCGCGCCGCGAGCCGGTCACCAGCGCGAGCCGGCCGGTCAGGTCGAACGGTGTCACGTCAGATCTCCTCATCGTCCGCACCGAGAACTTCGGCCCGGGCTTCGCGCACAAGTGCGCGGGACGCCGCTTCGGCCGCGGCCTGGTCGCCGGCGGTCACCGCGTCGACGAGTTCGCGGTGCCGGTCGAGCGACACCGCGGTCTCGTCGCTGAACGAACGGTGGCCCGCGTACCGGGCGCGCAGGGTGGCCAGCACGGTCTGCACGAGCTGGCTGAGCACGTCGTTGTGCACCCCGCGCAGCAGGGCTTCGTGGAACGCGGTGTCCGCGGTGGCGAAGTCGTGCGGTTTCCCGTCCTCGAACGCGGTCGTCATCCCGGCCAGCGCTTCGCGCAGGGTCCGCGCGGTCTCCTCGTCCCGGCCGGCCGCGGCACTGCGCGCGGCCATCGGTTCGAGGGCCTCGCGCAAGGTGAGCAGCTCGCCCAGCTGGCGCCGGGAGTCGGGCCCGCCCGCGCGCCAGGTGATCACGCGCGGGTCGAGCAGGTTCCACGCCGCGACGGGCAGCACGGTGGTCCCGACACGGTGCCTCGGCTGGACCATGCCGAGCCCGGTGAGCGTGCGCAGTACCTCGCGCACGACCGAGCGGGACACCCCGTGGTCCTGCTCGATCCGTTCCGTGGACAGCACCGAGCCGGGGGCGAGCTCGCCCGTGGCGATCCGGCTGCCGATCGCGTCGACCACCCTGGCGTGCAGGCCGCCCGGTCCGCTCAGCGGGTTCACTTTGCCTCCCATTTGAGTATGATAAATCATACTCTAACGAAGGAGTGGGTATGCGGGTGACCGACGTCGAGACCTTCCTCGTGGCGCCGCGGTGGCCGCGAGACCGGCTTTCTCAGACACGCGCCAGTGGAACCCGCAACCGGTGAGCCGCAGGCTGGACCTTGACACCTCGGCGGCCGAAGTGGCGTAGCCGCGGCATTCCCGGCTGACCGTGGCCGCCGGAACGATCATTGCCGGGTTTCCGGCCTCGGCAGTCCCAGGAGCGCGGGCTGACCGATCGGCACTGTCGCAAGTAGACGTGACCGAACGCGCCCCGTTCAGCCGAGCATGCCGCGACCCAGCCAGTCGTCGGCGTCCTGTACGCCGGGCAGGGCGAAGAAGTAGCCGCCGCCGAAGGGCGAGATGTAGTCGACCAGCGGTTCGTCGATGAGCAGCGTCTGGACGGCGACGAACTGCCGGTCGAGGTCGGCGTTGAAGCAGATGAAGATCATCCCCATGTCGAGCTGCCCGTTGGGCTGGATGCCGGCGCTGTAGTTGAAGCCGCGGCGCAGCATCCGCCGGTCGTCGGCCGTGCCGTCGTGCGGGTTGGCGAGCCGGATGTGCGCTGTCAACGGCACCGTGTTGCCGTGCGCGTCCCGGTGGTAGCTGGGGATCTGGAACTCGTCCGGGCCGGCGACGCGTTCGCGCCGGCCGGACAGCGGCGCGCCGGTGTCCCGGGCCCGGCCGAAGATCCGCTGCTGCTCGTTGATCGAGATCCGGTCCCAGAACTCCACGAACATCCGGATCAGGCGGACCACGTGGTAGGAACCGCCGGTCACCCAGTCCGGTTCGCCGCCGCCTGCCTTGGTCCACACCAGCTGATCGACGAGGTCGGCACGGTCGAGGAACTCCTTGTTGGCGGTGCCGTCCTTGAAGCCGAACAGGTTGCGGGGCGTCCCGCTCGGCCGCGCAGGGCTGGTGAAGCCCTCCATCTGCCACAGCACCTGCAGGTCGGCCCGGGTCGCGCGCATCAGGATCCGCAGCGCGTGCAGCACGGTGTCCGGGTGATCGGCGCAGATCTGCACCAGCAGGTCGCCGTCGCAGTGCTCGGGGTCGAGCGCGTCGTTCGGGAACTCGTCCATCGCGCGTAGCCGGGCCGGTCTGACGCCCGCGAGACCGAACCGGTCGTCGAACAGGCTCGCACCGACACTGACCGTGACGGTGAGACCGTCGGGCACCGCACCCGGGCCGAGCACGCCGTTCTCGTACGGGGTCGACACGAGCCCGTCGTCGCTGCCGCGCCCGGCCGGTGCGTCGCCCCCGGCGACCAGATAGCGGATCGTCGTCGTCAGCGTCCGGAACATCCGCCGCAGCGCCGGCCGGTCGGCCGCGGTCACGAGGAACGCGACGACAACCGCCGCGCGCTGCGCGGGCTCGAGAATGCCGGCCTGGTGGGCGCCTTCGAACGGCCGGCCGGCCGGCCCGGCGGTGTTGTGGTCAGCCATGGGTGATCGGGCCCCGGTCGCGGGTGGCGTTGCGCGGGTCGGCGACGACCGCCGCATGGGAGAGCAATTCGACGCTGTGCTGCACTGCCGCGTTGACCGCGGCCCGCTGCCGAACGGGCAGTGCCGCCAGTCCGGCCCAGCCGCCGGCGTGGTGGTGGCTGCGAACCAGCTGCTGGGTGAGCCGCAGCTGCTGGTCGGTCTGGCCCAGGTACGGGTCCTGCTCGCGCAGGATCGGCCGCAGCGGGTCCAGCGCCTGCCAGACCCCGGTGAGGTTCGCGTCCACGGTCGCCAGCTCGGTCCGGCTGCCGGCGTCGCCGATCCCGTTCAGGTCCTGCTGCAAGGCATCCTCGAGGATCTCGTGAGCCCGCCGGCCCATGTCGATCGGCGTGATCGCGTTCGGCAGCGCCAGCTCGTCGGCAAGCCGCCCGATCGCCTCGAGCAGCGCGTCGACGTGCGGCACGATCGTCGCCACCGGCCGGTCACCCCACAACATCGCCTCGATCTTGCGGAAACCCGCGAAGTCCGCGTCCGCGAGGCGGGCAGGGGAGACGCCGCGCGGCGGGTCGGCGTTGATGTCGTCACCGGTCTCGTCATACGCCCGGTAGGCGCCGCCCAGCGTCTCGTAGGTGAGGTGTGCGATCAGCCAGTCGCGTTTGGCGGCTGCCGCATCGCCGGCTTGCAGGTCGCCGCGCAGCCGCCGGACCTGCCGGGTGAGCGCGGGCAGCTGTCCGGTGATCCAGCCGACGTAGCGGTTGATCGGGATCCGCAGGTCCAGCGCGGTCACGGGGATGATCCCGTACACCTCGTGGGGCAACGGGTCACCGGTGACGACGACCGGCAGGCTGTACTTGATCGTGTAGTCGGTGATGCAGACCCAGCGGTACGTCCCGGGCGGCACCGACGCCGTGACCGTGCGGCTGACGCCGCGGCCGAAGTGCTCGACCTCGACGTAGATCCGCTCGGTCGCGGGGTCCTCCAGGTAGATTTCCGCGCCGGCGCCCTCGTTGTTGACGAAAACGAAGTCGTAGCGGCCGGCCGGTCCGCCGAGCCAGTCGTCGATGCCGTGGGGCGAGCCGACGACCAGCACGATGGGCTGTGGCCGGCTCGACGGCAGGGCTGGTGCGGCCGCCGAGGCCGTCCTGCTGCTCACCGGGCCCAGCCTCGGTGGCCGCCGTGAACGCATTCGGTGATGCCGATGACGCACCGGTGAACAGCGGGTGACCGGCCAGGCAGGTCGAGATTGTGGAAGCCCCGAGACTTCCCGGAACGTTCATGGCCTGATTCTCGCGGCGTCAAGATCCGCGGCAGTTGACTTTGCGGGACCCCCACCACGAGAGGCCAGGTGCGAAACCCATGTCCGACAACGATTCGGCACCCGCGGACGGCAACAGAGCGACCACGGGGCGCAACCGGATCACCCGGCGCCGGCTGATCCAGGCCGCGGGAGCGGCGAGCGCCGCGGTCGCCGCCGGCGGGCTGTCGGCCGCCCCTGCCGTGGCCGCACCGGCCGGCCCCGGCTCGAAGCCGGCGCATCAGCCGCATCGCACCGGCACGATCAAGGACCTGAAGCACATCGTGATCGTGATGCAGGAGAATCGGTCGTTCGATCACTATTTCGGCACCCTCGATCTGGCCGGCGCGCGCGGCTTCGGGGACAAGCAGGTGCTGACCTGGCAGAACGGCCGGACGATCTATTACGACCCGAACAGCCGCGCCGAAGGCTACCTCCTGCCGTACCACGCGGACAGCCTGAAGTACAACGCGCAGAACACCAGCGCGCGGAACCGGTACTTCAAGGAAGCCGATGTGCCGTGGCACCACGCGATCGCCAAGGCGTACACCGTCGGCGACCACTACTTCTGCTCGCTGGACACCAGCACCAGCCCGAACCGCATCATGATGTGGGCCGGCACCAACGACGCGGCCGGCACGTCGGGTGGCCCGGTGATCAACAACAACGGGGACTACAGCTACTCCTACAAGTTCAAGACGTATCCGGAAACGCTGCAGGACGCCGGCGTCAGCTGGCAGATCTACGTCAACAACGACACCGACGACAATTTCCTCGGCGACTACTCCGACAACACCGTCCGTTCGTTCGCGGCGTTCGACCCGGCGAACGCCACCCCGGGCAACAGCCAGCCCCGCAAGGGCCTGCTCGCCCGCGGCAACGTGCTGCACACCCACACCACGCCGCCCGCCGGCATCAAGAACGACACCTCGGACATCGACTACGTGTTGCGGGACTTCATCTCCGACTGCGCGGCGGGCGCCATCCCCGAGGTGTCCTGGGTCGTCGCGCCCGCGGCGTGGAGCGAACACCCGACGTACGCTCCGAACAACGGCGCGGTCTACACCGACCGGGTGATCGAAGCGGTGCACGACAACCCCGAACTGTGGGAGTCGACGCTGATCATCCTGAACTACGACGAGCCCGACCACGCGAACCGCATCGGTGAAGGCGGCTTCTTCGACCACGTCGTCCCGCCGATCCCGGAGGTCGGCACCCCCGGTGAGCGGGCGCCCGGAATCAAGCCCGGCTTCGGTGGTCGCGTGCCGTTCGTGCTGGTCTCGCCGTGGACCCGTGGCGGCTTCGTCAATTCCGAGGTCTTCGACCACACGTCGACGATCCAGCTGATCGAGGAGTGGACCAAGAGCCTAGGCAAGCCCGCCATCTGCAATAACATCAACGACTGGCGGCGCGGCGTCTCCGGCAACCTGCTCTCGGCGATCGACTTCAGCCACTTCGACGCGTCCTTCCCGAAGCTGCCGAAGCCGGCCGACCTGCTCGCGTCGGTCGTCGCCGACAGCAGCCTGCCGGCCGTGCCCCAGCCCGCCATCGGCGCGCAGGTCATGCCGACCCAGCCGATCACCGGCACCGCGAAGCGGAGTCCGCTGTCGTTCCAGCCCAACGGCGTCCTCGTCGAGAACCACGCGACCGGGACCGCGACCGCGACTTTCACCGTCCAAGGCGGACCCCAGGGCAAGGCGATCAACATGATCGGGCTGGCCGATGAATACGTGCCTGCACTGGCCGGCGCCGAGCCGCTCGGCATCGGCCAGGACGCGCTGCCGCTCACGGCGAGCAACTACCGGTCGGCCTCGTACACCTGGGACACCAAGGCGACGAACGGCAAGTACGCGTTCACCTTCTACGGGCCCGACCACTTCATCCGCTCGTTCGCCGGCACCGTCGTCCCGGCGAACGACAAGACCTCGGCCCGGCCGCGGGCTGAGGTCGAGCTGGTCAAGGGGCACACGCGGCCGGACAGCCGGGGCAAGTCGCGCGACGCGACCCTCGAGTTCACCCTGTCCGCCGAGGGCCGCCGGCCGGTGACCTTCACCCTGACCGCGAACGACTTCGCCGGCGGGAAGACGACTGTCGAGGTGCCCGCCGGCAAGCGCCGAGCCGTCAGCTGGCCGACCGAGGACGGCTACTACGACGTGATCATCACCGCAACGGAGTCTGCCGGCTTCAGTCAGCGGTTCGCCGGTCGCGCCGCGGAGATGTGAGCCTTTCGCCCACCGTTTCGAGCCAGTCGCGATGTGCCGCGTTCCTGCCGGATCGCGGCACATCCGCGATGCGGTGACGCCCTTGCCGCATTGGCACCGGCGCCGCACAGCACCACGGCCTCGCCGCGCTCACCGGAGCCCCTGGCTGGCTGTACCCGGCGGACCTGCTACCTCGGTTACGCGGGCTCAGCGGCGGAGTGCGGCGATGGTGGTGGAACGGCGGCGGCGGACCAGGCTGCGCAGGGTGCCGGCGTTCCGGAACCCGACCTCGCCGGCGATGGTGTCGACGCTGAGTTTGGTGGTGCGTAACAGGAACGTGGCGTGGTCGATCCTGATGTCGTTGACGAACTCGATCGGAGACAGGCCCATCGTGGCCGACGTCAGCCGTTGCAGGCTTCGCTCCGGCAGCCCGATCGCGGCCGCGGCGGCGGAAATCTGGATCGGCTCGGTGAGGACGATCACCGCGTCGTGGTGGACTTGCCCGCGTCGTGGGGTCCCAGGAATCCGGTGACCGTGCCCGGGTGGACGGTGAAGTCCGCTGTGTCCACGGAGGTCTTTTCCCCGTACCGCTTCGTCAGCCGGTGTGCCTCGATCATCGCTCATCCTCTGGATCCCGGACCGGACGACCCGGTCCGTTCGCTCCCGGCGTCAGGGAACCACTTGGTACCGCAGGAGGAATCAGAGTGCCGCCCGTAGTACCGCGACGGGATCGCCGCACTCCGGCACCGTCACCAGCTCCGGCCTCGCGCCCGCCGTGGCGTTCACTACGTCCGGTCAGCTCGTCCCGGATGGAATTCGGTGCCCGGTCTCGCCTTCGGGGTCGTTGCGCCCGTGCGGCGTGAGGAGTCACGGATCTCGTCGGGAACGCTCAACGTGAAGGTCGCGCCGGCTCCGGGGGAGCTGACGACCGAGACCCGGCCACCGCGGGCCTCGACGGCCGCGCGGACGATCGCCAGGCCCAGGCCGCTGCCGCCGCGGGTGTCGCCGGAGCGCGTGGTCCATGACTGTTCGAAGATGTGCGGCAGGTCCTCGGCGGCGATGCCGCGGCCGGTGTCGGCGACCTCGATGTGGAATCCCGGGGGCGCGCGCCACGCGCGCACCGCGATCCGGTCGCCGTTCTGGGTGAAGGTGATGGCGTTTTCGAGCAAGCTGTCCAAGGCCGCCTGCAGCCGCTTGGTGTTGGCGAGTACCGTGCCCACCCCGCTTTCGACCGACCAGCGGCGGTCGGCCACCGGGGTCCACCGGCGCACCAGCCGTTCCAGGAACGCGTCGAGGTCGGTGTCGGCGGTGCTCAACGGTGAGTCGAGGCGCATCAGCGTGGTCAGGCCGCCGGTCATGCGATCCAGCTTGCCCAGCTCGTCCAGCACGATGCCGGCGTCCTCGTCGGTCTGCTGGTCCTCGTGGGCCGAGCGGATCAGCTCGACGTAACCACGGGCGACGGTGATGGAGGTCCGCAGTTCGTGTGAGCCCAGGCGCACGAACAGCTCCTGGGTCTCGGCGCGTTGCTTCTCGAGCGCGGCCACCCGCTGGAGCTCTTCCAGCGCGCGCTGGCGGCCCCGGACGTGCCACACCATGACCAGGAAGACGGCCGCCATCAGCGGTACTTCGGCGGTCTCTTCGAACCGGATCTCCCGGCGGGCGGCCTGGTCGAGCATCAGCAGGCCGGTCGACGCGGTGACCGCGCCCAGCGCCGTGAGCATCCCGGCCAGTGGCCACGAATTGACGCCGAAGACCAGCGCGATGCTGATCCACACGAAGTGGAACGGGATCGTCTCGCCCGCGGGGAACCGCCACATCGCCACGAGGTTCAGCAGGGCGAAGGCGATCCAGCAGAAAAGGACTGTCCGCTTAGCCCGCGGAGAGGCAGTAACCCACATTGCGCACCGTTTCGATCCGGCGGAGCCCGTCGAGCTTCGAACGAAGCCGCCGGACGTAGACGTCGACGACGTTGCTGCCCGGGTCGAACTGGTAGCCCCAGACGTCGGCGAGCAGTTCCGCACGGCTGCACACCTGGTCGGCCCGTTGCATGAGGTGGCTCAGCAGGACGAACTCACGTTGTGACAACGCGGTCTGCTGGTTGCCGACGGAGACGATCCGGCGCTGGGTGTCCAGCCGGAGATCGCCGACCTGGAGAAATCGCGAACCAGCGGTGGTTCCGGGTTGCTGCTCACGAAGCCGCACCCGGACGCGCGCCAGGAGTTCCGCGGTGACAAAAGGTTTCGGCAGGAAGTCGAGCGCGCCGGCGTCGAGCACCTGGACCCGCGTCCCGATCTCGGGCACCGCCGAGAGCACGACGACCCTGGCCCCCGGGAGCCGGTCGAGGAGCTCGGAGAGCACAGTGGCGCCAGGGACGTCGGGGAGCATGAGGTCCAGGACGATCAGGTCGTAGCTACGCTCGGTAGCGGCGGTGAGCCCTTCGGCGCCGGTCGCGGCCAGGTCCACGGCGTAGCCCTCGGCTTGCAGCACGCGCCGCAGCAGACGCCGGATCCGTTCTTCGTCATCGACAACCAGCAGGCGGCTCAACGACTTCACCTCACTCACCGGTGGAGCAGGATCGGCTGACGTCCGCTTCGGGATGCCTTGTCGTCCCTGCACGTTGTCGACCGGCCCGCCCGATTCGTTACATCGAGTGATAACGATTGGGGAACCGTGACAACCAGATGACGGACCTTTCATCTTCGGCGGCGGAGCCCGCCGGGCATCCGACGATCGGGTCATTCGCAGCACCCCACTGGAGGCTGGCATGGCTCGTCCGACCCTCCGCTCCGCGGCCATCGTCGTCGCCGCGCTCACCGGAATCGCGCTCGCGCTGCCGGTGGTGCTGCAGCACGGCATGCCACAAGCCCATGCCGCGCAACCGGGTTCGATCACCTTGCACGCGGAGAGCGCGCGCACCGTGGGAACCGCACCGGGTCAGGTCCGCAAGGGTGACGCGATCACCGGGTACAAGTGGCTGGTCGCCGCGGAGGACGTCGGGAATCCCCGCGACAGCCTGCAGAACTGCCTGCCCGCCCGTGCGGGCGGTGCCACGGATTTCGCGACGAAGTGCCAGTGGCCGTCGACGCGGTACACCCCGGGCAATGTCCCGATCGTCGCGCAGGGCGACCAGAACGACCTCAACGACACCAAGGCGCTCGACGCCCTGCCGCCGGGCAAGTACCTGATCTCGGTCACCGCCGACGGCTACAAGATCGACGGCGCGCACTTCACCGTGGACGGCGGCACGCAGCGGGTGAACGTCACCATGCAGCCGTACCCGCTGCCTCTGGGCAACGTCCGCATCCGGGTGTTCAACGACTCCGCACCGGTCGACGCGACCTACGAGGTCGGCGCCGAGTCCGGCTTGGCGGGGTTCACCGCGCACCTGTCCGATGTGCTCGGTGAGGTTTCCACCGACTACTACGGAAACCCGTTGTGCACGAAGTACGTCCACAACGGAGCCGGCCAGATCGCCTTCACCGGGGGCAAGCCGGAGATCGACCCGGCGTCGACGGGCAAGTGCGTCAGCGACGCCCAGGGCGACATCCTCATCCCCAACATGGGACCGGATCGCTACGCCGCCACCGTCATCCCGCCGGTCGGCACCGACTGGGCCCAGACCACGACCCTGGAAGGCGCGCACGACTGGGACATCTGGACCCAGGAAGGCGCCACCGGGTTCGACACCGAGCAGACCATCGGCGCCGAGCCGGTGCCCGCGGTCGACTTCGGTTTCGTCCGGCCCAAGGCGCTGCCCGCGGGGCCGACCGGCGAGGTCAAGGGCGTCGCCGTGCAGATCGACACCTACGTCGGCGGGACCGGGGGAGTGGGCGTGCCCAACGCGGGTGTCGCCGGGGCGAACGTCCGCGGCCCGATCGACCGGCCGTACGTCGCGCTTTCCGCACTGGGCAACAACGACCAGGTGGCCTACATGGCCCGCGCGGGCAGCGACGGGAAGTTCGACATCAAGAACGTCCCGGACGGCGACTACCAGCTGACGCTGTGGGACTACCCGCAGGAGGTGATCCTCGACAGCTTCAACGTCACGGTCGGCAATGGCGGTGTGGTCGACGTCGGGCAGAAGGGCCTCGTCGGCTGGCACGCCGCCATCGAGGGCACGATCTTCATCGACACCAACGGAAACGGCCGGCGCGACCCCGGGGAAGCGGGCGTGCCGAAGTTCCCGGTGTCGGTGAAGGAACGCGACAACTCCACAATGGACCAGGGCATCGCCGGGGTCACCACCGACGCCAGCGGCCACTACTCGATCCCCGAGGTCTACCCGCTGAGCAAGTTCCTGGTGCTGGAGGCGTTCAACACCCGCTACAAGACGACCGGGATCACCTATCAGGCCGACAACCAGCCGACGCCGACCACCATGCTCGGTACCGCGGTGGACGTGTCCATCCTGCCGATCATCGGGCTCAAGGGCCGGGTCGACTGGGGCGTGCAGCCCTACGCCGGTGCGCAGAACGGCGGGATCGTCGGCACCGTCACCTACGATACGACGCGCAACGAGCTCGACCCGCGCTACGCGGCGACCGAGTCCTACCAGCCGGGTATTCCGAACGTCCCGGTGCACCTCTACGCCGTGCAACGTGACGCGAACGGCGATCCCGTGCTCAACCCGGACGGATCGACCGCCCGGGGGCCGGAACTGGCGGACACCTACACGTCCGAGACGTGGCAGCAGCCGACCGGCTGCACGCCCCGCCTGTACAACGGTGATGTCCTGACCGGTCAGCAAGCGGTCGGGATCCCCGGGCAGGACCCACCGTCCTGTGTGGAATCCCCGATGAGCGGGATCCAGGTCCAGCCGAGTGACACCACGCCGGGCAACTTCGCGCAGACCGTGAACGGCAACTACGGCTTCGGCACCTCGAAGCTCAACCTGTACCCGCCGGGTGACGAGAACAACCCGGCACCGGGCAAGGACCTGCCGCTCTACGCGAACCTGGCCGACAACCACTACGACGACCAGCGCCTGGTCCCCGACGACTACCTCGTGTCGGTCGACATCCCGCAGAACCCGGTCGGCGGCAAGCCGATGTACCAGGTGACGAAGGAAGAAGACGTCAACATCTTCAACGGCGACGGCTACTTGCCGCAGGAGAACTTCCCGCCGGCGCCAGACCTCTCCAGTGACCCGCCCAACCCGGCTCAGCCGCAGCCGGATCCCGGAGCGCCTCCGTCGGGTGGTGCGGGCATCGTGGCGCCCTGCGCGGGCGCGAACCACACCGTGCACGTAGCGAACCAGGCGTTCGTCAACGGTGGCGGCAGCCCCTTCGAGGGCCAGGCGAAGCCGCTGTGCGACCAAAAGCTCGTGACCGTCCGAGGTGGACAGTCGACGGCGCCGAACTTCAACCTCTTCACCGCCGTGCCGCTGCCGACGCACTTCTACGGCCTGACCATCAACGACCTCGGCCTGTCCAACGACCAGCGGTCCATCCAGTACGGCGAGGCGCAGCCGCTGCCGAACGTCCCGATGGGCGTCTACGACTGGAGCGGCCGGCTCGTCGACACCGTCACCACCGACTTCAACGGCTATTACGAGGCCCTGGAGCCGTCGACGTCGACGTACAACTGCCCGCTGCCGGCGGGCCCGTGTCCCGGCATGTACCGGTTCGTCGGCAACGACCCGGGCCAGCCCGGTCACGTCAACCGCGACTACAACCCGCGGTTCCGGACCATCGCGACGAACTTCCAGGCCTGGCCGGGGCTCTACACCGTGACCGACACCGCGCCGACCCAGGTGGGCGTCGTGGCCTCGGCACCGGGCTCGACCCAGGTCAACCCGGTGAACTGCACCCCACCGGCCGGCGCACCCCAGATCTTCGCGCTCGACCGGCCCTTCCTGCGGCTGACCGACCTCCTGAACCGCACGGTCACCCTCGACGGTGCCGGGTTCGGCGCCACGAAGGGCACCGGGCAGGTCGTCCTCACCCGCGCCGACGGCTCGACGGTGAACCTCGGTACCACGGCCTGGAGCGACACGCAGATCAAGTTCACCGTGCCGATCACGCTCGCCGGCGGACCGGTGAAGATCTCCGTCCGCAAGTCCGACGGGCAGACGACGGTCAACGGCGTCGGACTGCAGGTCCTCGGGCTCGCCTACAACCCGCGGATCCTGCAGGTCAACCCGCCCACGCCGGCCCCGGCCGGCACGGGGTTCACCACCGTCCAAGCCGCGCTCGAGGCAGCGGCCCGGGGCAGCGGCCAGCAGGTCGTCGTCGTGTGGCCGGGCCCGCAGGGGCAGGACAACCCGCAGGGCGCGTACTTCGAGAACGTCGTGGTCCACTCGCAGGTGCGCCTGCAGGGCGTCGGCCCGGGCGGCTTCCGGCCGGACAGCAGCTATGTGCGGGGATCCGTGCTCAACGGCCTGGGCTTCAACCCGGACAACCCCTCGGGGACGGCGTGGTTCGCCCTCGTCGGCGGGCTGGCCCACCAGGGACCGGCGAACGTCCCGGACTCCGCGGTCGTCACCGTGCTGGCCCCACCGGGCGGCAACACCGGCTCCGCGATCGACGGGTTCACCATCACCGGCGGCGCGCAGGCGGACTTCGCGACCAACCTCAACGACGTCTACGGCGGCACCAAGACACCCGCCGGGGCACCGGGCGCGGCGATCACCCAAGGCGGCGGCGTGTACGTCCACGCCGGGGTCACCGGGCTCGGCGTGTCGGACAACGTGATCGTCGGCAACGGCGGCTCGTACGGCGGTGGCGTGCGTGTCGGGACGCCGTACGACACGACGATCCACAACCGGAACCTGACCATCGAGCACAACCAGATCCGCGACAACGGCGGCACCAACCTGGCCGGCGGGATCGGGCTGTTCGACGGCACCGACAACTACTCCGTGCACCACAACGACCTGTGCGGCAACTTCTCCGCCGAGTACGGCGGCGGGATCAGCCACTACGGCCGCGGCACGGGCGGCGACATCGGGACCAACCGGCTGTGGTTCAACCAGTCCTACGACGAGGCGGGCGGCATCATGATCGCCGGTGAGCTGAGCACCAACCTGAACCAGCCTTCGGCGGGCTCGGGACCGGTGACCGTGCACGAGAACCTCGTGCAGGACAACCTCGCCAACGACGACGGCGGCGGCATCCGGCTGCTGCAGGCCGGGAACTTCCCGATCTCGATCGTCAACAACATGATCACCGACAACATCTCCACGCACGAGGGCGGCGGGCTGGCGCTCGACGACGCGACGAACGTCCGGATCGTCAACAACACCGTGATGAAGAACGTCACCACGGCCACGGCGATCACCAGCACGGGCGAGGCGGCCCCGGCCGGGTTGTCGACCGCGCTGAACAGCGCGCAGCTGCAGGCGACCCTGCCCGCGACCGCGCCGAAGTACAGCAAACCCTTGCTGTTCAACAACATCTTCTACGACAACCGGGCCGGCAACTGGAACGGGCTCTACGTCTCCGGCATCGCCTCACCGCAGGCACCGGCGGGTGACCCGGTCCGGCATTGGGACCTGGGTTCGGTGGACGCGGGTGTCACGCTGACGCCGACGTACTCGGTGCTGCAGCAGTACGACCCCGGCGTGACGCCGAACCCGACGAACAAGATCGGGATCGACCCGCACGTCCGGACGCCGTTCGACGTCTCGGCCACGATCCTCACGTCGCGGACGTTCCCGTCCTTCCGGGAAGCGGTGATCGTCGCCCAGAACGTGGCGCCGCAGCTGCAGGGCGACTACCACCTGAGCGGACCGGTGCCACCGGCGAACGGCGGCGGTACGGGCTCGCAGCCCAACCCGGGCGGCGCGGTCCAGGCCCCCGCGATCGACTACGACGGGCAGCGGCGGCCCACCCCACCGGACATCGGCGCCGACGAAGCGTTCTGACCCACCCCGGATTCCGGTCCGGCCGCACTCACCTCCCCGGGGGTGCGGCCGGACCGGTTCCACCCCCATCCAGCATCGGCACCGGCTCGCCGGGAGGACATCGTGACCAGCGACAACCAGCAGCGGCCGGCGAGGCCGATGAGCCGCCGCACCTTGCTCTACGGCGGCGCCGCGACCGTGGCGGCCGTCGCGGGCGGGCGGCTGCTCGGCTCCCGCCTCGACGCGCCGAGCCCGATCACCGTCCGGACGGCCGCCGCGGTCGTCCCGCCGGTGACCGAGGTGCACTTCGCGGCGACCGACGGCTGGGTCTCGATGCCGGCCGGCGCCCGCCAGATCCTGCCCTTCTGGCCCGACTCGCTGGCCCCGAGCCCGTTCGACCTCTACGTGTTCGGCTTCCGCGACGTGACCGGGCTGGACGACGCCACGGTCAAGGCGCAACGCGGCAAGGCCCAGATCTCCGCGCCCCTGCTGGCTTTCGACCAGGGCACCGACATCAAGCTCACTCTCACCAACCTCGGCCTCTCCCAGCGCCCCGACCTCGTCGACGGTCACACCGTGCACTGGCACGGGTTCCAGAACGCCATCCCGCTGTTCGACGGCGTGCCGGAGCTGTCGATCTCCGTGCCGATCGGCCGGGACTTCACCTACTTCTACCGCCCGCACGAGGCCGGCACGTACATGTACCACTGCCACTTCGAAGACGTCGAACACGTGCAGATGGGCATGACCGGGGTGGTGTTCGTCCGGCCCGCGCAGAACAAGGCCCCGGTCGGCGGCGACCCGCTCGGCACGAAGTACGCCTACAACGACGGCGACGGCTCCACCCGCTACCAGCGCGAGTTCGCCTTCATGCTGACCGAGATCTGGGCCGAGGCGCACTACCGCGACGCCCACATCCAGACCACCGACTGGACCGACTTCTCGCCCAGCTTCTGGACGATGAACGGCCGCTGCTACCCGGACACCCTGGTCCCGAACGGCAATCCCCTGACGACGGCGGCCGGACGTCTGCAGTACCAGCCGAACAGCTCCCTGATCACCGCCAACGAAGGCGACCGCGTCCTGCTGCGCCTGGCCAACCTCGGCTACCAGAACCACTCGCTGACCGTCGACGGGATCACGCTGACCACCGTCGCCAAGGACGCCGCCCCGCTGGTCGGCCGGGACGGCAGCCAGCACTACCTGACCGGCAACAGCGTCGAGGTCGGCCCGGGGGAGAGCCGGGACGTGCTGTTCACCGCGCCGTCGCCGGGCACCTACCTGCTCTACGACCGCGACTACGGCTTCTTGAACAACGGCGGAGGCGGCGGTTACGGCGGCCAGATGACCGAGATCCGGGTCAGTCCCGCCGGCACCCTCGGCCCGCAGACCATCCCCAACACCTGAGCAGGACACACACCATGAACCCGACGCGCTCGCCCCGCTTCACCACCGCGGCCCCGGTCGTCCTGGCCGTCGCCATCGTCGTCGCGCTCACCATGCCGATGCCTTCGGCGGCCGCGGCGACCACCGACGGACTGCCCTGCGAAGCCAACTCCGCCAACACGTTCTCCCTCGACGCCAAGGCCGGGTACGTGTCCACACCGGACGGCAACTCGATCTACATGTGGAGCTACTCCTCGAGCACGAAGGCGTTCCAGCTGCCCGGTCCGATGCTCTGCGTGGACTCGGGGGTCACGGTCACCGTCGTCCTGCACAACACGCTGCCGGAGGCCACCTCGATCCTCTTCCCCGGCCAGCACCACCAGCGGGCCGACGGCCATCCCGCGCAGCCGCAGGCCGACAGCACCGGCCTGACTTCGCTGACCGACGCGGCCGCGCCGCTCACGGGTTCGGTGACCTACACCTTCACCGCCGGCTCGCCGGGCACCTACCTCTACGAGAGCGGCACCGACGTCGCCAAGCAGCGTGAGATGGGCCTGTCGGGTGCGCTCGTCGTGCGCCCGCCCGGGCAGCCCGACCACGCCAACGGCCGCGCCGACTCGGCGTTCGACCTCAACCGCGAGTACGTCTACCTGCTGTCCGAAGTGGACCCCGACCTGCACCTCGCCGTCGAGCGCAAGCGCGCCTTCGACGTCACCAAGACCAAGGCGCGGTACTTCTTCATCAACGGCCGCAGCATGCCCGACACGATCGCGCCCACCGGCGCGGCCTGGCTGCCCAACCAGCCCTACGGCTCGCTGGTGCACCTCAAGCCCTTCGTGCCCGGTGACCCGAACAGCAGGCCCGCGCTCGTGCGCTACCTCAACGCCGGTTCGGTGAACTACCCGTTCCACCCGCACGGCAACGACCAGCGCGTGATCACCGAGGACGGCCAGCCGGTGCAGGGCGCCGGCGGCAGCGACGCCTCCTACGACAAGTTCCTCATCGACATCGGGCCCGGCCAGAGCGCCGACACCCTCGACCAGTGGGTCGACGCCGAGCACTGGAACGGTGAGACCAACCCGATCCCGGTCCCGCTGCCGCAGCTGCAGGACCAGATCGTCGGGCCGGGCACGGAGACGTGGTTCAGCGAGAACCCGTACCTGGGCGGCCAGCCGGGCGAGGTGCCCGCGGGCGTCGTCCGCAACAACCAGTGCGGCGAGTACTACATGGTCGCCCACAGCCACGCACTCGAGCAGGCCACCAACTACGGCGCGAGCTTCGGCGGGATGATGACCCTCGTGCGCATCGACCCGGCCGCCGGGTGCCCGTCATGACGACCCCGGGCCGAGAGGACAGGACCATGCGCAGCAGCACCCGCCGCTCGGCCGGGAGAGCGGCACTCGCCCTCGCGGCCGCCGGACTGACCGTCGTCGTCCCGCATCCCGCCGCGGCCGCGGTCACCGCCCCGGCGGCGATCCCGCTCGCCCACGCGGCGACCCCGCAGGGCGCCCTGCCGACGACCGGCTGCACCACCGCCGGCACCGCGGCGACCTGCGAGCTGTACGCCAAGCCCGGCACGCTCACGGTGTCCAGCATCGCCATCCCCATCTGGGGACTGTCCTCGACGGACACCGGCGTGCCCGGCACGCCGGGGCCGGTGCTCGTGGTCACCGAAGGCGCCACCGTGACGGTCAACGTCCACAACGGACTTCCCGGCGCGTTGAGCCTGGCGGTCCCCGGCCTGCTCGGCGGCGCGGACGACCGGGCCGGCGCCGCGCCCGGAGCCACCAAGTCGTACACGTTCACGGCGAACCGTGCCGGTACCTATCTGTACGAGGCCGGGCACACGCCCGACGGCGCCCGGCAGACCGCGATGGGCATCGCCGGCGCGATGATCGTGCGTCCCGCCACCGGTCCCGGAACCGCGTACGGAACAGCGTTCGACGACGAGACCGCGCTCGTGCTGTCCGAAGTGGACCCGGCGCTCAACGCCGACCCCGCGGGCTACGACCTGCGGAAGTTCCAGCCGGTCTACCGCCTGATCAACGGCAAGGCCTACCCGGAGACCGACCCGATCGCGACCGCCGCTGGGCGCCGCGTCCTGCTCCGGTACGTCAACGCCGGCCTGTCCGCCCACGCGATGGGCACGCTCGGCACCGAACAGTCGGTGCTGGCCAAGGACGCCCGGCCGAGCGAGGCCCCGTACCTCAAGGTCTCCGACAGCATCGCGGCCGGGAGCACCGAAGACACCCTCGTCACCGTGCCCCCTCCCGAAGACGGCCCGAAGTTCGCGGTGTACGAGACGGCCGGGCGGCTCGACACCGCCGGCCACCGCGTCGGGACCACGACGACCGTGGCCTTCGGCGGCATGATGACGTTCCTCGACACCGGTGCGGCGCCGTCCGGCACCGACACGGCCGGTCCGGTCACGCAGAAGCTCGCCGCGGCACCCTCGACGGCGACCGCGCTGCAGACGGTGACGCTCACCGCCGACTTCACCGACGTGCCCAACGGCGGCTCGAACGTCACGCGCGCCGAGTTCGTCGTCGACGACCCGGCGATCGCCGTGGGCACCGGAACGCCCTTCACCGGCACGTTCGGCGGGCCCACGGTGACCGGTGCCCAGGCGACCCTGAACCTGGCCACCCTCACCCCGGCACTCGCGGCGGGCAAGCACGTCGTCTACGTCCGCGCCCTCGACTCCCAGGGCAACTGGGGCGTGGTGAACTCCGTGGTCCTGACGGTCAGCAGCTCCGGGCCGGTCACCAGCGGCGGGTCCCTGACCCCGGCGACGGGGAACGGCTCGGCCGCGGTCGTCGTGTCCGCCACCGGTGACGACTCCCTGCTCGGCGGCACCGTCGACCAGGCCGAGTACTTCCTCGGCACGCAGGGGGCGAACGGCACCGGCAGCCCGCTGGCGCTGAACCCCGGCACCGTCGTCGCGGAGTCGGCGACCATCCCGGCACTCACGCTCGCGGCCCTGCCCGAGGGCCCGGTCACGGTGTACGCGCACAGCCACGACTCCTTCGGGCTGTGGGGACCCGCCCAGGCGCTGCCGTTCACGCTCGACCGGACGCCGCCCGCGATGACCAGCGGCATCGTCGAACCGAGCCCGAACAACGGCACCGCCGGGTCGCCGGTCGACCCGACGTCGATCAAGGTCACCGCCGCGTTCGCCGACCCGGTGACCAACGGTGTCAGCACCGCGATCACCGCCGCCGAGGGCTTCCTGGACAACCCGAACGGCGTCCCGGGCACCGGGCTCATGTTCGTCGCGTCGGACGGCTCTTTCAACGCGACGGCCGAAAGCGCGTACGGCCTCATCCCGCTCAGCCAGCTGACCGGGATGACCGAAGGCCCGCACCAGGTCTACGTCCACGCCAAGGACGCGGCCGGGAACTGGGGCCCGTACGCCCCGCTGACGCTGGTGGTCGACCGCAGTGGTCCGGTCCTCAGCGCCGCGAGCGCGACCCCGAACACGGTCAACCGGACCACCACCGGCGTCACCCTGGCCGCCACGGCGACCGACAACCAGACCGCGGTGACCGCCGCGGAGTGGTTCGACGGCGCCGACCCGGGCAAGGGCCTCGGGCACCCGATGACGGTCACGGCCACCGGACCGAAGACCGCGAACGCCGGGGTCGTGGCCGGACCGGGCGGGTTCGCCGTCGGCACGCACGTCCTGTCGCTCCGCGCTCGTGACGCCGCCGGCAACTGGGGTGCCACCGTGACGGTCACCCTCACCGTCACGGCTCTGAGCAACATCGTGTTCTCCGACGGCTTCGAGTCCGGGAACACCGGTGCCTGGGCGACGGCGACCGGCCCGGTCGCCGTGCTCCCCGGCTCCGCGCTCAGCGGAACGCAGGGACTGCAGGCCACAGGCGGGGGAGCGGCGCCGGCGTACCTCACCGACCCCACCCCGCTCAACGAGTCCGCCTACCACCTGCAGTTCCAGTTCCGGCCCGACACCCTGGCCACCGGAACCGGCACGGTGAACCTGGCGGCCGGGCTGTCGGCGACCGGTCAGCAGCTGTTCGTCGTGCAGTACCGCAAGTCCACCGGCGCGGCCCAGGTGCGGCTCGGCGTGCGGCGCAGCACCGGCGTCGTGGCCTACACGCCGTACCTGACGCTGGGCACCGGGGTCCAGACGATCCGGGTCGACTGGGCAGCGGGGACGTCGACAACGCACAAGCTGACCGTCGGCACCGCGAGCCAGCAGCTCACCGGCGTCAACACCGGCACCGTCCGGCTGGACGCGCTCTGGCTCGGCCTTTCCGGCGGCGGTGCCGCCACCACCGGGGCGGCGTCGTTCGACGCGGTCCTCTCCACCCGGTTCACGCTGCCCTGACCCGCCCGACGCGAGGAGAACGACGATGTTGCAGAGGAAACTGGGCGAGTGGTGGCGGCGCGGCGCGGTCCGGATCGCGGTCCTGACGATACTGGTGCTGACCTTCGCGGCGGCGCTGACCTGGCGGGTCGAGTCGACCGCCGGTGCCGGCAAGCCGTATCAGGTGCCGCAGGACCGGCAGCTGGAAAGCAGCCTCGGGATCCGGATCGCGCAGGCGGCGGTGGTCGCCGACGGCGGCATCGTCGAGCTGCGCTACACGGTGCTCGACGGGCAGAAGGCGTCGAAGTTCCAAAACGACGTCCACCACCCGCCGGTCCTGCACAGCGAGCGGCGCAAGGGCGACGTATACCGGGCCGCGCTGATGAAGCAGGGCCACGAGCTGCGGCCCGGCCAGACCTACTACATCCTCTACCTCAACAACGGCAACGCGATCCGCAGCGGCGAGACCCTCGAGGTCGAAGCCGGCGGCGCCAAGCTGCAGCACGTCCCGGTGCGGTGACCCGGTGGCCGGACGGATGCGGGTGCGGGCGGCGGTGCTCGCCGGGTCGGTGGTCGCGGCGGCGGGGTTCGCCCTCCTGTCGGCGGCGCCGGCCTGGGCGCACGCCGAGCCGATCGGCACGGTGCCCGCCGACGGGTCCACTGTGGACAGTTCGCCGCCGTCGATCGAGATCCGGTTGAGCGAGCCGGTGGAGACCGCCGCGACGAAGGTCTCCCTCGTGGACGGCGGCGGGCGCACCCTGCCCACTTCGCCCGCGGAGCTGCTGCGGACCGCCGGGGCCGGACCGGAGGAACCGGTCACCCTGCGGATCCCGCTGCCGGTGCTGGCCCCGGACGCCTACCGGCTGTCCTGGACGACGGTGTCGAGCGACGACCTCCACACGACCGCCGGCACCCTGGTCTTCGGCGTGCGGCGCGCCGTGGCGCCCGCCGCGGCGGGCGCGCCCGCCGATCCGCTCCCGGCCCTGGGCGAGGTGCTCGCCCAGGCGGCGATCTACGTCGGGTTCGGCGGCTGGATCGGGTCGATGGTGCTGCTGTTCCTGCGTAAGCCCCAGGACGGACCCAGCCGTCCGGTGCGCGCGCGGTTGCTGCGCACCGGGGCGGTCGCGGCCGTCGTGGGGTTCGTCGGCGGCGTCGCCCTGATGCTGGTGCGGGCGGCCGTGTTCGGGCCCGACCTCGCCCGGGTGGCGTGGCAGCTGGTCAGCGGCACGACGGCCGGGCCACCGTGGGTGGTCCGCGAGGTCGTCGCGCTGGGCATGGCGGCCGTCTCGGTCAGCGCGCTGCGGCGGGGGTCGTTGCCGAGGCGGCCCGCGGCCGTCGCGGTGCTGGTGCTCGCCGCGGCCGCGGCGAGCACCACGGCATTGCTCGGGCACCTCGGCCGGTCCGGGCCGCTGCTGCTGCTCGCCGACGTCCTGCACATCCTCGCGACCATGACCTGGGCCGGAACGGTGGTCGTCGCGGGCGTCGTCCTGGTCGGTCTGCGGGGGCAGCGCGAGCAGGCCCGGGCGATCCTCCGCCGGTTCGGCCTGGTCGCGACCGGCGCGCTGATCCTGCTGGTGGCGACCGGACTGCTGCTGGCCGGGGACCGGGTGGCTTCCCTGGACGCCCTCCTCCTGTCGACCTACGGCCGGATCCTCCTGCTCAAGGCCGGGCTCGTCGCCGTCGCCGCACTGGCCGGTCTCGTGACGACCCGCAGCCTGCACGGGCGCAGGCAGGATCCGGGCCGGACCCGGCCCGCCGTCCGGGCCGAGACGGCGGTGCTGGCCGGAGTCCTCGTCGTCACCGCGGGACTGGTGTCGACCCACCAGGCGAGCGGGGTGCAGTGGCGGCCGCCGGACCCCGTGGCCTCGCAGAACTCGCTGACCGCGGACGACCTCGTCGGCACCGTCGAGGTCCGGCCCAACCTGCCGGGCCGCAACTTCGTCACGGTGAGCCTGTTCGACACCCGGCGCCCCGCACCCGCGCCGGTCCAAGCCGTCACCGTGGTCCTGCACGGACCCGGCGGCGCCACGGTGACCCGCACGGCGATCCCGGCCGGCCCCGGCTCCTACCTGCTGGCCACCGACGACCTGGCGGACAGCGGGCCCTGGTCGATCACCGTCACGGCACACCGTCCCGGCTTGGCCCCGGCGACCGCGACCCTGCCGTGGACGGTGCCACCGGCGGCGGTGTTCACCCGGCCGACGGTGTTCTCCGGTGCGCCGTTGACCGGCTACACCGCGTGGGCAGCCGTCGTCGTGCTGCTCCTGGGCGCCGCCGCCCTGCGGCTGCTGACCCGGCGTACGGCGCGCCGGGTCCGCGAGGCCGAACGGGCGCCGGTGCCATGACGGCGGCGCGTGCCGGGTTCTCGATTTCGGTGACGGAGGACGACCATCAGGTCGCCGTCCGCCTCGCCGCTCCCCTCGACGAAAACGGCAGCAGCCCGGTCGCCCTCTGCCTGACGCCGTTCGTCCTCCTGACGCCCGGCCGCCCGGTCGTACTCGGCCTGACCGAGCTCACCACGCTCCACGACGCCGGCGTGGAGACCCTCGCCGAATGGGCGGAACTCGCCGCACACCGCCAGTGCGACCTTCAGTTCGTCACCGTTGACGAGGACGACCTCCGGCCGCTGCCCCTCGCCGGCAGCACTTCTCGCCGGCCTCGAATCGCCGGCGCCCGATCGGGAAGTGGTGAGTCCGGCCGGCGGTGAGGGACGGCCGGCCCGCCATGAGCCGTGGGGGCGAACAGGCCCAGCCGCCGGCGCACCGGCCGCCGGCCGGTGTCCGGTTGACTTCCTCGATCACAGCGCCTCCTTTCCCTACGTTCGCGTACCCGTTTCGCCGGTGGCCAAACCGCAGCCGCTCAAGGCCGGCTCAGCAGCCGGGCAGAAGGCTTCTCTGCCCGAGCGTCGGCGAGGCCACGCGCCCGTTTCAGCGCCGCGGTTATGGTGCGCCCGCCGCGGTAGGCAGCAGGCACCCGAGGATCCACATAGGACGACCGGCGCACGGCGGGGTATTGCCGAGCGCCTCCGAAACCACCCGCATCACTGGGGATTCAGTGCATTTGCCAGCTCTCTCGGAAGCCGACGGCTCTGCCGCGGTGAACGCGGCCGCCGCCGGCACCGTGGCGGTCCGGGTGCTGCGCGACTCCGGGCACGGCCGCGGCAAGACGGTCCTGATTAGCCCTGCGCGATAACGGGCAAACCGCTGTGGGGCCGCGGGTCCGCATGCAGGCGCGCGGCTCAAAGTCCCGCCGGGTCCAACCGCGCGGCCCGGCGGGGCGCCGTCCTGGTTCGTCGTGAGCAAGCCTGGTCGGTTGGCTCACCGGGCGAGCTGGCAGCGCTCAGCAAGTCTGCTGCCCAGGCACGTGCCGCGTACACCGCCGCTCCGCGGTGACCCGGAGCCGGAGCGATGACGCATCTCTCCGGCGTCGAGTTCGACTGTCCACAACAGACAGCGCACGATCGCCGCCGACCCGCTGCCCCGAGCTGCCAGTTCCGGCTGACAGCTCGGGGCCGTCGTCATCGCCGCCCTGCTCCGCCAACGCTGCCCGCACTCGCGGGTCGAGATCGTCGATGTCCACCGGAGCGCACCCATCCGTCGCCACGGCGGTGATGCGACCTCGCCGGGCTGCGGCCCCGCTCGTTCGGAGACCAGGACGGCGCAGCGTTGCACGAGGTCGCGCAACACCGACGAGCGCGTGGCCGCGGTGCCCGAGGCCAGTTCGCTGAGCACCAGCGCGACCTGCTCGAAGTCGCCCTCGCGGGTGCGGCCACCAGTTGGTCCGCGCCGGCGTTCGCCTGGGTCATCGGTTCGCCGGCTCGGCCACCTGGTCCCACAGCGAGCCCGGTCTTCCTCGGGGGTCCGTGTAGCGGTCCTTCGCGCGGGTAACCCCTGCGGCAAAGGAGGCTTCATGACTGAGACAGTCGGCGACTACCTGCTCCGGCGTTTGCGGGAGTGGGGCGTGGCTCAGGTGTTCGGCTATCCCGGGGACGGGATCAACGGCATCGTCGCGTCGTTCGGGAGGGCGGGCAACGATCCGCGGTTCGTGCAGGCCCGGCACGAGGAGATGGCCGCGTTCGAGGCGGTCGGGTACGCGAAGTTCAGCGGTGCGGTCGGGGTGTGCCTGGCCACGTCGGGACCGGGCGCGATCCATCTGCTGAACGGGCTTTACGACGCGAAGCTCGACCACGTGCCGGTGGTGGCGATCGTCGGGCAGACCGCGCGCAGCGCGATGGGCGGCAGCTACCAGCAGGAAGTGGATCTGCAGGCGCTGTACAAGGATGTCGCCGGGGAGTACCTGGTCGAGGTCAACGTGCCCGAGCAGCTGCCGAACGCACTCGACCGGGCTTTCCGCAGCGCGCAGGCGACACGAGGGCCCGTGGCGCTGATCATTCCGGCGGACTTGCAGGAGCAGGAGTATTCGCCGCCGCAGCACGCGTTCAAGCAGGTGCCCTCCAGCAAGCCGGGGACGGCGTGGCCGCGACCGGTCGCGGCCGAGGCGGATCTCGACGCGGCGGCGGATGTGCTCAACGCGGGGGCGAAGGTGGCGATCCTGGTCGGGCAGGGCGCCCGGGCCGCGGCGGCCGAGGTCCGCGAAGTCGCGGACGTCACCGGCGCGGGCGTGGCGAAGGCGTTGCTGGGCAAGGACGTGCTCGGCGACGACCTGCCGTATGTGACCGGTGCGATCGGCCTGCTGGGCACCCGTCCGAGCTATGAGCTGATGCGCGATTGCGACACGCTGCTGATCGTCGGTTCCAATTTCCCGTACAGCCAGTTCCTGCCCGATTTCGGCCAGGCCCGCGCGGTGCAGATCGACCTGGACGGCCGGTTCATCGGCCTGCGTTACCCGACCGAGGTCAACCTGGTCGGCGACAGCGCGGCGACGTTGCGGGCCTTGTTGCCGAAACTGCGGCGCAAGGAAGACCGTTCGTGGCGCGACACCATCGAGAAGAACGTCGCCTCGTGGTGGGACACGGTCGAGCGGGAAGCCGCGGTGGCCGCCGATCCGGTCAACCCGATGGCGGTCGTGTCCGAGCTGTCCCGCCGGATCCCGGAAAACGCGCTCGTGACGGCGGATTCCGGCTCTTCGACCAACTGGTATGCCAGGAATCTGCGGGTCCGCGGCGAGATCCGGAGCACGCTGTCCGGGACCTTGGCGACCATGGGTCCCGCGGTGCCCTACGCGATCGGGGCGAAGTTCGCGTACCCGGATCGGCCGGTGATCGCGCTGGTCGGCGACGGCGCGATGCAGATGAACGGCCTGGCCGAGCTGATCACCATCGCCCGCTACCGGGACCAGTGGAGCGACCCGCGGTGCGTGATCTGCGTCTTCCACAACAACGACCTCAACCAGGTCACCTGGGAGCTGCGGGCGATGGGCGGGGCGCCCAAGTTCGAGGAATCGCAGCGCCTGCCCGAGGTGGACTACGCCGGTTTCGCCCGTTCTCTCGGGTTGACCGCGGTCACGGTGGAGCGGCCGGAGCAGTTGGGCGCGGCGTGGGACGAGGTGCTTGCCGCGGATGGCCCCGCGCTGCTGGACGTGCGCTGTGATCCGGAGGTGCCGCCGATCCCGCCGCACGCGACGTTCGAGCAGATGAAGTCGGCCGCCCAGGCCGTGCTGAAGGGCGATCCCCACGCCATGCACCTGATCGTGCAAGGAGTGAAGACCAAGCTCCAGGAGTTCGTGCCGGGACGGCCGGACAAGTGACCCTGCGGCCTCCGGCAGCCGACCGGGCGACGGCCGCCGCCTACCGCGTGCCCGCTCCCTCCGCGGAAGCCGACGGCACGCCGGAGTTTCGGCGAGAACCAGGTCTCCGTCCCGGATCGGGCCACTGGCCGTCATACCCGGCCCCCAGGAGACCGCGCCGGTCGGCCGGATCGCCGCGATCGACGTCCTTGTGGTAGCCACGGGCGACCGTGGCTCGCGACGGTTGCCCGTCCGGAGCGCCCGCGCTACGGTCATTTGGTCACGGTTCAGCCAACAGCCGTCCCTCGAAAGGCCGAGGCGCAGGTCGCCCGGTTTCGGAGGTGGCCGCCACTGCGGATGCCTCCCGTGCGTTTCCAGGAGGCATGCTCGTGATCGAAAACCAGTCCATGTCGGTCGAACTCGCCGCGGCCGCGGACATGGTGGTGGTCTGCGCGGACGGGATCACCACCGTGACCGTGGCCGGCGAGATCGACCTCAGCTTCACCGACCGGCTGTCCGAACAGCTCGCCGCCGAGCTGGACTTCGCGCCCCGGGCACTGATCATCGACTTGACCCCGGTCAGCTTCTGCTCGTGCCGGGGGGCTGGCCGTACTGATGGCCGCCGCTTCCCGCGCGCGGGAAGCGGGTGTCCCGTGCGTGATCGCCGCCGGGCAGCGCGCGGTCGTACGGCCGATCCGCCTGCTGGGCCTCGACCGGGTGCTGCGCCTGTGCCCGGCAGTCGCCGACGCGCGCGAAGCGGTAGGCGAAGGGCCCGCGGTGCCTGACCCGAGGACCTACACCGACACGAGACCGGGCGGAAATGAGCACGCTGGGCCGGGTGAAGCCTGAACGGGACCACGACCCGCACCGCCGGGAAGGTGCCGCTCGTGCGCTTGCCGCAAGGCCTGCGGGTGCCTGCGGAGGTGCAGGCAGCCAGGGAAATCATGAGCACGGGTGTCGGCTGCGTCGCCGAGTCCGCGTCGGTGTTGGACGTGGCCACGCTGATGGCGTCGGAACGGATGGGCGCCGTGCCGGTGTGCGGTGAGGACGGGCGGCTCAAGGGGATGGTCACCGACCGGGACATCGTGGTGAAGGTGCTCGCGGAGGGCAAGGACCCGCGGGCGCTGCACGCTTCCGAGCCGGCGCAGGGAGAGGCCGTGACGATTGGCGCGGACGACGCCGAGGAGGTCGTGCGCACCATGCCGAGCCACCGGGTCCGGCGTCTTCCGGTGATCGACGGGCACCGCATGGCCGGCATCGTGGCGCAGGCCGACGTGGCCCAGCCGAGGTCGAGGCGATCTCCGGGGCCGAGGATCAGGACCAGGATGCTGTAGGCGGCGACGCCGGCGAACCACACGGCGGCGAAGGAGAAGATCGCCGCACCGTTGTAACCACGGGACGCCGGCAGCCCGAGTACGGGCATGATGTTGAGCACCGGGCCGACGCTGAAGACCTGCAGGGTGTAGGTGCTGGTGACCGCAAACGTGGCTCCACGTCGGTGCGCGACTCCATCCATCACCCGTGCCTGGCCGGCCGCGCTACGGGATCAGCTGACCACGACGGTGTACCGGGACTGGGGGAGCAGCTCGCCGATCACCGGGTACCCCGGCACTTCGCCCGCGACGAGCAGGCCACCCGAGGTCTGGGCGTCGGCCAGGAGCAGGGCCTCGTCTTCGGTGACGCGGGTGAGGTCGGTGTGCGGGCGGACCCAGTCGAGGTTGCGGCGGGTCCCGCCGCTCACATGGCCGGCGGCCAGCGCCTCGCGGGCGCCGTCGAGGTAGGGCACGGCCGCGGGGTCCACCCGGGCGGTGACTCCGCTGGCGCGGGCGAGTTTGTGGAGGTGCCCCAGCAATCCGAAACCGGTCACGTCGGTGGCGCAGACGGCGCCGGCGGCCAAAGCGGCGCGTGAAGCGTCGGCGTTCAGGGTGGTCATGGTCTCGATGGCGTTCTCGAACCGTTCGCCGGTGGCTTTGTGCCGAGAGTTGAGCACGCCGATGCCGAGCGGCTTGGTCAGCGTCAGTGGCACGCCGGGACGGCCGGTGTCGTTGCGCAGCAGACGATCCGGGTCGGCCACACCGGTGATGGCCAGGCCGTACTTCGGTTCGGGATCGTCGACGCTGTGGCCGCCGGCCAGGTGACAGCCCGCCGCGGCGCACACGTCCAGGCCACCGCGCAGGACTTCAGCGGCGAGTTCGAACGGGAGGACGTCGCGGGGCCAGCCGAGGAGGTTGACCGCGACCACGGGGGTGCCGCCCATCGCGTAGACGTCGGAGAGGGCGTTCGCGGCGGCGATGCGGCCCCAGTCGTAGGCCTCGTCGACGACCGGGGTGAAGAAGTCGGTCGTCGCGATGAGGGCAGTGCCGTTCGGGAGGCGCACCGCGGCCGCGTCGTCGCCGTGGTCGAGCCCGACGAGAAGCTCGCCCACCGGCTTCGACGGGGCGCGCCCGGTGAGGCCGCGGACCACTTCTTCCAGCTCTCCCGGCGGGATCTTGCAGGCGCAGCCGCCGCCGTGGGCGTACTGGGTCAGGCGGTGGGTCATCCGCGCATTCTCCTCGTGGTGCGGGAACGCCGCGACCTTGGCAGGATGACGGGATGTCCCAGGGAGGCGTCTCCGGCCTGGTGGCCGGCGCGGTCTTCAAAACCGTTGAGCGGCAGGTACTGCCGCTGGCGGGTTCGATTCCCGTCCGCCTCCGCCACCGGGCCCGGCCGTGACCGACCCGCGCCGCGCGATCCCGCGCACCGACGCGCTCCTGACCGACCCGCGGGTGGCGAAGGCCGCGGAAACACTGGGCCGGGAGCTGGTCAAGCGCGTGGTTTCCGAAGCCCAGCGAAGGGCCCGTGCCGGTGAAATCGCGCCGGCACAGGTTCTCGACGAGGTGGTGGCGAAGCTGCCGGGCCGGGCCTCGTCGCTACGGCCGGTGGTGAACGCGACCGGCGTGGTCGTCCACACGAACCTCGGCCGGGCCCCGCTGTCGCAGGCCGCGCTGGACGCCGTGGTGGCCGCAGGCGGCAGCACGGACGTCGAGTTCGACCTCACCGATGGAAGCCGCGCGCGCCGGGGCCGGGGCGCACTCGAAGCGCTCGCCGCCGCCGTGCCCGCGGCCGGCGGAGTGCACGTGGTCAACAACAACGCCGCCGCGCTGCTGCTGTGCGCGCTCGCCTTGGCCCCGGGGCGGGAGATCGTGGTCAGCCGCGGGGAGCTGGTGGAGATCGGCGACGGGTTCCGCATCCCGGAGCTGCTCGCCTCGGCCGGCGCCCGGTTGCGGGAGGTCGGTACCACCAATCGCACCCGGCTCGCCGACTACGCGGCGGCGATCGGGCCGGAAACCGGGTTCGTGCTCAAGGTGCACCCCTCCAACTACCGGGTCACCGGGTTCACGGCCGAGGCGTCGGTCGCGGAGCTGGCGAGGCTGGACGTGCCGCTGGTCGTCGACATCGGCTCCGGCCTGCTCTCCCCGCATCCGCTGCTGCCGGACGAACCGGATGCGGCGACGGTGCTGCGCGATGGCGCGGACCTGGTCACCGCCAGCGGCGACAAGCTCCTCGGCGGCCCCCAAGCCGGGCTGCTGCTCGGGAAAGCGGAGCTGGTGGACCGGCTCAGGCGGCATCCGTCAGCCCGCGCGATGCGCGTGGACAAGCTGACTTGGGCGGCGCTGGAAGCCACCGTGCGCGGGCCGCTCCCGCCGGTCCGCACGGCGCTGGAGGCCGATGCGGCGACGTTGCGACAGCGGGCCGAGGCGATCTGCGAGGCGTTGCGGCGAGCCGGTGTCGAAGCCGAACCCGTCGACTCGGTCGCCGCGGTCGGCGGCGGGGGAGCGCCCGGTGTCGAGCTTGCCGGCGCCGCGGTGAGCCTGCCCGCGCGGTACGCGGCGGCGCTGCGGCTGGGCGAGCCCGCGGTCGTGGGCCGGGTCGTGCGGGACCGGTGCCTGCTCGACCTGCGTACCGTCGCCCCCGGGCAGGACCCGCTGCTGACCGACGCCGTGCGCCGATGCGGGTGATCGCGACCGCGGGGCACGTCGATCACGGCAAGTCGACGCTCGTGCGCCGGCTGACCGGGATGGAACCCGACCGCTGGGCGGAAGAGCGGCGCCGCGGCCTGACCATCGATCTCGGGTTCGCGTGGACGGAGCTCGGCGGCGAGGAGGTCGCGTTCGTCGACGTGCCGGGGCACGAGCGGTTCGTGCCCACCATGCTCGCGGGCACGGGGCCGGTGCCCGCGGTGGCGTTCGTGGTGGCGGCCGACGAGGGCTGGATGCCCCAGTCGGCCGAGCACCTGGCCGCGCTCGACGCGTTCGGGGTGGCGCACGCGCTGCTCGTCGTCACCAAGGCTGACCGCGCCGATCCGGCGCCCGCGACCCGTGCGGCGCTCGCGGAGTTCGCCGGGACCTCGCTCGGCACGGTGCCCGCCGTCGCGGTGAGCGGCACGACCGGTGCCGGCCTCGACGAGCTGCGCGCGGCCCTGACGCGCCTGGCGACGGCGCTCCCGGTGCCCGATCCGGACGGCGACGTGCGGCTGTGGCTCGATCGCGCGTTCACCATCCGGGGAGCGGGCACAGTCGTGACGGGGACCCTCGGGGCGGGCACGATCGCGGTCGGCGACGAGCTGGTCCTCGGCGGGACCACGGTGGGTGTCCGCGGGCTGCACGCCCTCGGCACGGCCCGCGAACGGGTCAGCGGCGTCGCCCGGGTGGCGGTGAACCTGCGCGGCGTACCGCGTGAAGCCGCGGCTCGGGGTACGGCACTGCTCACGCCGGACGCGTGGCGCGCGACGGAGGTGGCCGACGTCCGGCTGCGCGGCGCGGAAGAACTGCACCGCGAAGCCGTGCTGCACCTCGGCACGGCGGCGGTCGCGGTCCGCGTCCGTCCATTGGGGACGGACACCGCGCGCCTCACCCTGCGCCGGCCGTTGCCGCTGCGGGCCGGCGATCGCGGGCTGCTGCGGGACCCGGGTGAGCACCGGATCGCGGCGGGCGTCACGGTGCTCGACGCCGACCCGCCCGGGCTCACCCGCCGGGGGGCCGCGCGGGCCCGCGCGGCGGAGCTGGCCGCGCCCGACCAAGCCGAAGCCCGCCTGCGGCGCCAAGGGTTCGCGCGGGAACAGGAATTCCGGGCGCTCGGTCTCCGGCCCACCGGGGAGCGGGTCGGGGGCTGGCTCGCCGATCCGGCCCGGCTCGCGGCGATCCGCGCGGAAGCGCCGGAGGTGGTGGCCGCGTGGGGCCGGGAGCACCCGGTCGCGGCGGGGATGCCCACCGAGGAGCTGCGGCGGCGTCTCGGGCTGCCCGCCGCGGAGCTGTTGCCCGCCGTTCTCGGTGACCTGGCGGTGGCCGGAGGCGTGGTACGGCGGCGCGACGCGGGGCTCACAGCTCCGGTCGAAGCCGCGCTCGCCGCGCTGGACAAGCACTTCTCGGAACATCCGTTCCGCGCGCCGGAGGCTGACGAACTGCGCGCACTCGGGCTGGGCAGACGAGAACTGGCCGCGGCCGTGCGGCTGGGCAGGCTCACCGCCGTCGCCGAAGGGGTCGTGCTGGGTCCGGGCGCCGAGGCCCGCGCCGCCGCGGCGCTGGCCGGGGTCGAGCAGCCCTTCACCGTCTCGTCGGCACGGAGGGCGCTGGACAGCACCCGCCGCGTGATGGTCCCGCTGCTCGAACGGCTCGACGCGGCCGGGCATACCGAGCCGCTGGGCGACGGGCGCCGTCGCGCCGTTTGAACTGCGCACCACGGGGTACCGGACTAGCGTGCGAGACATGAGTTTCCGGCGGTGGATCGAAGGCTGGCCGGTGTACCGGCAGCTGACCGGTCCCGACCGGACCGCCCGCGGGGCCGCCGCCAAGTCGGACGGCTCGCGGGAGTGGCACGCCCGCACCGAGGACGCCGATCGGGTCGTGAAGTCCGTCTGTCCCTATTGCGCCGTCGGCTGCGGCCAGAAGGTGTACGTGAAGGGCGGCCGCGTCACGCAGATCGAGGGCGATCCGGATTCGCCGATCTCCCGCGGCCGGCTCTGCCCGAAGGGCTCGGCCAGCAAACAGCTCGTGACCAGCCCGAGCCGGGTGACCGAAGTCCTCTACCGCCGCCCGTACGGCACCGAATGGGAGCGGCTGCCGCTCGATCGGGCGATGGAGATGATCGCCGACCGCGTCCTGAAGACCCGCGCCGAGACGTGGCAGGACACGGACGGGAACGGGGTCCCGCTGAACCGCACCCTGGGCTTCGCCAGCCTGGGCGGCGCGACGCTGGACAACGAAGAGAACTACCTGATGAAGAAGCTCTACACCGCGCTCGGCGCGATCCAGATCGAGAACCAGGCCCGTATTTGACACTCCGCCACGGTTCCCGGTCTGGGGACCTCCTTCGGTCGTGGGGGCGCCACGACGTTCCAGCAGGACCTCGCCAACGCCGACTGCATCGTGATCCAGGGCTCGAACATGGCCGAAGCCCATCCGGTCGGGTTCCAGTGGGTGATGGAGGCCAAGGCCCGCGGCGCGAAGATCATCCACGTCGACCCGCGGTTCACCCGCACCAGCGCGGTCGCGCACACGCACGCGGCCCTGCGCGCGGGCTCGGACATCGCGTTCCTGGGCGGGCTGATCCACTACGTCCTCGACCGTGGGCTGGACTTCCGCGACTACGTGCTGGCCTACACCAACGCCGCGGCGATCCTGCGCGAGGACTTCCGGGACACCGAGGACCTCGACGGCCTGTTCTCCGGCTACGACCCGGAGCGCAAGCAGTACGACGTGTCCACCTGGGCGTACGAGGGCGTCGGCACCCTGCCCGCGGCGGGCAGCGGTGAGGCCGAGCTGCCGGGCGAACAGCACCATGGCGGCGAAGGCCACCAGTCGTCGGCACGCGCCGAGTCCTACGGCAGCGGCGGCGCCGCGATCGGCGGGAAGCCGCGAGAGGACAAGACCCTGCAGCACCCCCGCTGCGTCTACCAGGTCCTCAAACGGCATTTCTCCCGCTACACGCCCGAGATGGTCGCCGACATCTGCGGTGTCCCGGAGAAGCAGTTCCTGGAGATCGCCGAGGCCGTGACCGCCAACTCGGGCCGGGACCGCACCACCGCGTGGGTGTACTCGGTCGGCTGGACCCATCACACCGTGGGCGCGCAGTACATCCGCACCGCGTCGATCCTGCAGACGCTGCTGGGCAACATCGGCCGCCCGGGCGGCGGGATCCTCGCGCTGCGCGGGCACGCCAGCATCCAGGGCTCCACGGACATCCCGACGCTTTTCAACCTGCTGCCGGGCTACCTGCCGATGCCGCACGCGCACCAGCACTTCGGGCTGGACGAGTACGTGGCCACCGACGCCGGGGCCACCGGCTTCTGGGGCAACATGCGGTCGTACACGGTGAGCCTGCTCAAGGCCTACTGGGGCGACGCTGCCCAGCCGCACAACGACTTCCGCTTCGGGCACCTGCCGCGCCTGACCGGCGACCACGGCACCTACGCCACGGTCAAGGCGCAGCTCGACGGCGAGTGCAAGGGCTACTTCCTGGTGGGGGAGAACCCGGCCGTCGGCTCGGCGAACGGCAAGATGCAGCGGCTCGGGCTGGCCAACCTGGACTGGCTCGTGGTGCGCGACCTGCAGCTGATCGAATCCGCCACGTTCTGGGAGAACGGCCCCGAGATCGAGTCCGGGGAACTGGCGAGCACCGAGATCGGCACCGAGGTGTTCTTCCTGCCGGCCGCCGCGCACACCGAGAAGGACGGCAGCTTCACCAACACCCAGCGGTTGCTGCAGTGGCACCACAAGGCCGTCGAGCCGCCCGGCGAGGCCCGCAGCGACCTGTGGTTCTACTACCACCTCGGCCGGATGATCCGGGAACGGCTGGTGGACAGCACGGAGCCCCGCGATCTGCCCGTGCAGGAGCTGACCTGGAGCTACCCGACCGAAGGCCCGACGGCGGATCCGTCGGCGGAGTCGGTGCTCGCCGAGATCAACGGCCACGGTCCCGACGGCCCGCTCTCGGCCTACACGCAGCTGAAGGACGACGGCTCCACCTCCTGCGGCTGCTGGATCTACTGCGGTGTCCGCGCCGACGGGCACAACCACGCCGCGGACCGGAAGCCGGGTTCCGAGCAGGACTGGGTGGCGGCCGGCTGGGCGTGGGCGTGGCCCGCGAACCGGCGCATCCTCTACAACCGCGCGTCCGCGGACCCCGACGGGAAACCGTGGAGCGAACGCAAGAAATACGTCTACTGGGACGAGGAGTCCGGCCGCTGGACCGGGCCCGACGTGCCCGACTTCGAGCCGGCCAAGCGCCCGGACTACGTGCCGCCCGAGGGGGCGAAGGCGCAGGACGCGCTCGGCGGCGCGGACCCGTTCATCATGCAGACCGACGGCCGGGCCTGGCTCTACGTCCCGGCCGGGCTGGCCGACGGGCCCCTGCCCACGCACTACGAGCCGTTCGAGTCCCCTGTGGACAATGGCCTCTACGGTCAGCACGACAATCCGGCCCGGCAGACCCTGCGGACGCCGAGCAATCCGTACAACCCGGCCCGGAGCGCGGTGTACCCGTACGTGTTCACCACCTACCGGCTCACCGAGCACCACACCGCGGGCGGGATGAGCCGCACGCTGCCGTACCTGTCGGAGCTGCAGCCCGAGTTCTTCTGCGAGGTCTCGCCCGAGCTGGCGGCCGAGCGCGGGCTGGAGAACCTCGGCTGGGCCACGATCGTCTCGGCGCGCACCGCGATCGAGGCCCGGGTCCTGGTGACGTCGCGGATGAAGCCGCTGAAGGTGCGCGGCCGCACCATCCACCAGGTCGGGCTGCCGTATCACTGGGGCTCCAACGGGCTCTCGCGCGGCGACCCGGCCAACGACCTGCTCTCGGTCGTGATGGACCCGAACGTGCACATCCAGGAAGCGAAGGCGGCGACCTGCGACATCGTCGCGGGCCGCCGGCCCCGCGGCCGTGGCCGGCTGGACCTGGTCGAGGACTACCGGAGGAGAGCGGATGGCTGAGTACGGCGCACAGCCCCGGATGGGGTTCTTCACCGACACCTCCGTGTGCATCGGGTGCAAGGCGTGCGAGGTCGCCTGCAAGGAGTGGAACGAGGTGCCCGGGCGGGACCTCGACCTGCTCGGGATGTCCTACGACAACACCGGTGACCTCGGCGCGAACGCGTGGCGGCACGTCGCGTTCATCGAGCAGCCCGTCGCGGCGCCGCCGGTGCCGGCGGTCGAGCTGGGGATGCCCACGGTGGGCGCGCCCGCGCAGAACGGCGATTCCGGCGTCCGCTGGCTGATGTCGAGCGACGTGTGCAAGCACTGCACGGACGCCGCCTGCCTCGACGTGTGCCCGACCGGGTCGCTGTTCCGTACCGAGTTCGGGACCGTGGTGGTGCAGGAGGACATCTGCAACGGCTGCGGCTACTGCGTGCCCGCGTGCCCCTATGGCGTGATCGAGAAGCGTGAGAGCGACGGGCGCGCCTTCAAGTGCACGCTCTGCTACGACCGGCTCGGCGCGGGCCTCGAGCCCGCGTGCGCGAAGGCGTGCCCCACCGACTCCATCCAGTTCGGCGAGCTGGACGAGCTGCGCGAGCGCGCCGCCGCCCGCGTCGAAGACCTGCACGGCACCGGAGTGCCCGAGGCGCGGATGTACGGACACGACCCGGACGACGGGGTGGGTGGCGACGGCGCGTTCTTCCTGCTGCTGGACGAGCCCGAGGTGTACGGCCTGCCGCCCGATCCGGTGGTGACGACCCGGGACCTGCCGCAGATGTGGAAGCGGGCGGCGGCCGCCGCCCTCGGCGTCGCGGGCGCGCTGGCCGTGTCGTTCCTGGGCGGGCGCCGATGAGCCCCCGTGGAGACCGGCCGATGGTCGCGCCGGCCGAGTTCACCTCTTACTACGGCCGGCCGATTCTCAAGGAGCCGGCGTGGAAGCAGCCCGACGTGCCGCTGTACCTGTTCCTGGGCGGCATGGCCGGCTCTTCGGCGTCGATCTCGGTGCTGGCGGACCTGACCAGGCGCCCCGGGCTGGCGCGCGTCGGGCGGCTGGCGGCGGCCGGCGGCGCGGTGGCGAGTGTGGTGGCGCTGATCCACGACCTGGGGCGGCCGACGCGGTTCCTGCACATGCTGCGGGTGCTGAAGCCGACCTCGCCGCTCTCGGTGGGCTCATGGATCCTCGCACCGTTCTCGGGCCTGGCGTCGGTGGCCGCGGGATCCGCCGAAACCGGGCTGCTGAAGCCGATCGGCACACTCGCCGGAATCGCGGCGGGCGTGGCCGGACCGGCGATGTGCACCTACACCGCCGTGCTGCTGGCCGACACCGCCACGCCGTCGTGGCACGAGGGCCGGCGCCTGCTGCCGGTGCTGTTCGCGGGCAGCGCGGTGACCAGTGGCGCGGGGATCTCGCTGATCGCGGCGCCGAAAGCCGAGACCGGGCCGGTCGTGCGGGCCGCGCTGGCCGGCGCGGCGGCGGAACTCGTGGCCGCGCACCAGCTGGAGCACAGCCTCGGCCTCGTGTCCGAGCCTTACCGCACCGGCCGCGCGGGCAAGCTCCTCAAGGCCGCCCGCGGGCTGACCGTCACGGCTGCCGGGCTGTCACTGGCCGCCCGGCGGAGCAAGGCCGCTGCCGTGGCGAGCGGGGCCGCGTACCTGGCGGCCGGGCTGTGCACCCGGTTCGGCGTGTACCAGGCCGGCGTGGAGTCGGCTCGCGACCCGAAGTACGTCGTGGTGCCGCAACGCGCCCGTCTCGACGGTCAGTGAGCCTCGATCGCCGCTCGGGCCAGGGCCAGCTCCTCACGGGATTCGATCGCCAGTACCGGGACTGCCGCGTCGGCGGGGCTGATCACGGCGTCGTGCTCACGGCCGGTGGCCAGGCCGCCGTGGATGCCGAGCACGCCGAGGCCGTCCGCGATGGCCTCGGCGACTTCCGGCTGGTCCCAGCCGATGTCACCGGTGAAGACGAGGGCGTCCACGCGGTCGAGGCTCGCCGCCATGGCCGCGAGTTCGCGGCGCGCGCGGTGCTCGAAGACCGCGAGGGCGAAGCGGGCCTGTTCACCGTCGTCGCGCACGAGGTCGCGGGTGTCGTCCGAGGTGCCGGAAAGGCCCAGCAGCCCGGAGCGGTGGTAGAGGCCGTCTTCCAGCTCTGCGGCGTCCAGGTGGCCTTCGCGCAGCAGCCACAGCAGCGTCCCGGGGTCGGCGGTGCCGGACCGCTTGGCCATCATCGTGCCTTCCAGCGGGGTGAAGCCCATGGAGGTGTCGACGCTGCGCCCGCCCGCAACCGCGGTCACCGAGCAGCCACCGGAGAGGTGGGCCACCAGCAGGTTCAGCTCGGCGGGCGGGCGGTCGAGCAGCTCGGTGGCGCGGCGGGCTGAAGACTCCTTTCTCCTGTCCGGCGCACCGGGTTCGCTCCCCTTCGTCCTAGCCTGGCAGGGTCTCGCCGCCGAGCGGTGCGATGATCTCGCCGCTGTAGTACGAAGAAAGCCGGTTGGCGGCGAGGAACACATAGGACGGTGCCAGGTCGTCGGGATGCGCGGCTCGTTCGAAGGGCGCTTGCGAGCCGAACTTCTCCACCTTCTCCGGTGGGAAGGTCGAGGGGATCAGCGGTGTCCACACCGGACCCGGCGCCACGCAGTTGATCCGCACCCCGCGGCCGGCCAGTGCCTGTGCCATGGCGTACGTCCAGGCGTGGATGGCGCCCTTGGTCGCCGAGTAGTCGATCAGGGTCTTGTTGCCGCGCAAGCCGTTCACCGAACCGGTGTTCACGATCGCGGCGCCCTCGCCGAGGTGGGGGAGCGCGGCCTGGGTCACCCGGAAGTAGCTGTGCATGTTCACGTCGAAGGTGTGGAGCCACTGCTCTTCACTGAGATCCTCGGGCCGATCGACCGGCCACTGGGTCGCCGCGTTGTTCACCAGCAGGTCCAGCCCGCCGAGGTACCGCACCGCGTCGGCGACGACCTCCGCGCAGTGCCGCGGCTTGCCGAGATCACCCGGCAGCAGCACGCATTTCCCGCCCGCGGCCGTCACCTTTTCCCGGGTGTGCTCGGCGTCCTCGTGCTCGTCGAGGTACGCGATGGCGACGTTCGCGCCCTCCTTGGCGAAGGCGATCGCGGTCGCGCGCCCGATTCCGGAATCACCGCCGGTGATCAGCGCACGTTTCCCCTCGAGCAACCCGCGGCCCTCGTAGTCCTCCATGGTGTCCCGCGGCCGGGGGTCCATCCGCGCGGTCGTCCCGGGCGGCTCCTGCTGCTGCGGTGGTTGCTGCTGTGTCACGATCGCTCCTTGGTCGGGTGGGTACTGTGCGAGCGGCGGCGTTCGCGCTGCCGGGGGTGCTTCGCACGGACGGTGACTCAGGAGGCCTTCAACGCTGCCTCCAGGTCGTCGCGCGTCATCTTCGAGCGGCCCTTGAGGTCACGGTCCTTGGCCAGCTTCTGCAGCTGGGCCTTGGACAGCCCGGCGAGGTCCGGTGTCCCGCGCTTCGTGGACCGGCCTCGCCGCCCGTCCCGGTCGCGCAAGCTCTTGGACAAGGCTTCGAACAGGTCGACGACCTTCGTGTCCTCTTCCGGTTCCGCTGCCGGCGTCACCGTCCCACCGGCCTTCTTGGCGTCGATGAGGTCGCGGACCCGTTCGTTGTAGGTGTCGTGGTACTCCTGCGGCCGCCACCGCTCGGTCATCGCGTCGATGAGCCGGACAGCCATGTCGATCTCCTTCCCGCTCGTCTTGGCGTCCGCGGGGAGCAGGGGGACCTCCTTCGCCGGGTCACGCACGTCCGCCGCGAAATGCAGGGTATTGAGCACCAGGACGCCCTTCCCGGACCGGACGAGCGCGAGGTGTTCACGGCCGTGCAGGGCGAATTTCGCGACCGCGGCCTTGTCCCGCTGGCCGAGGGCTTTGACGAGCAGCACGTACGGCCGCTCGGCGTCCTCTTTGGCCGGTGCGAGCCAATACGTGCGGTCGAAGTAGATCGGGTCGACTTCCGCCAGGTCGACGAAGCGTTCGACTTCGAGCGAACGCGACCGGCCGGGCGCCGCCTCGTCGAGTTCCTGCTGCTCGATCAGGACGTACTCGCCGTCTTCGAGCTCGTAGCCTTTGACGATCTCCTGGTAGGGCACCTCGTCGCCAGTCCGCTCATTGACCCGGCGGTACCGGATGCGGTCCTGCGTGCCCTGCTGGAACTGGGTGAAGTGCACGGTGTGGTCGTCAACGGCCTTGTACAACCGCACTGGCACGCTGACCAGGCCGAAGGCCAGAGATCCCTGCCAGACCGGACGCATCCCGCTACTCCCTTCGCTGACCGGTGAGTACCCGGTGCCGGGTGCCGTCACACGGCGTTCGGGCCGGTCCCGTCACCCGTCGCGCAGGGCGTCCGCGACCGAGCCGCCCGCTTCGTCGGCCTGTTCGCCTGGATCCGGGTTCGCTCGGCGGTCCGGCACGCTCTCCGGCGGGGCGACGGGCTCGACCGGCTCGCCTTCGCGCAACTCGGCCGGCGTTGTGCCGTATCGGCTCGCCGGGCTCAGCTGTTCGGCCGGTTCGACACCGGCTTCCAACGGGTCCACGCGCAGGTCGTCCTCGTCCAGCAAGTCGCCGGTGCCCGCCTTGAAAGCCCAGCCCGGCACGCCGATCCGAACGCCCGCGAGCGAACCGTCGCCCGTGCCGTCGCCGTCGCCGGTGCGGCGGGCAACCTGACTATCCGCGCGCTGGCGTTCGCTGAGCCGCACCGTGTCGCGCACCAGGTCGAATCCGAGGCTGACTGACTCGGCCTGATCGGCATGGCTATGGGACTCGCCGCGAAGCATCACGTGGAGACCGGGCTGGGCGTTGAGTCGGAGCCCCTGTCCCACCACCGGCAGGGCAGGCAGGCTCCTCAAGGCGGCTCGTGCTCGGACGGCGGAGGGTGCGGGGCTGTCGCTGGTAGCGCGCCGTAACCGAGCGGCGGGGGCGGCGTACTTGGCGGCCGGGCTGCCGGCCAAGGACCCGAAGCACGTGGTCGCGCCACAACTCGGACGCCTGCGGGCGCTCGGCGTCGCCGGACGGTAGTGCGCCGCCTGGTCAGCGGCGGGGGAGTACGCAGAATTCGTTGTCCTCCGGGTCGGCGAGGACGATCCAGCGGTCTCCCTCGGCTTCGTCGACCAATTTCGCGCCGAGCGTGACGAGCCGCTCGACTTCGTCGCGCTGCTCGATCGAGGTGGGCGCGATGTCCAGGTGGAGCCGGTTCTTGACCTGCTTGACTTCCGGTACCGGCTGGAACAGCAACGAGGGCCGGCCGGGCGATTTCACCTCGACATAAGTCACGCCGTGGTTGTCGGTCCAGCGTTCGGTCTGCTGATAGTCCAACGACTCCCGCCAGAATTCGGCAAGGGCGTCGGGTTGCCGACAGTCGAACGCGACGGCGATCATCCGGGTAGTCATCCCTTCACCATGACAGCGTCACCTCCGGGACGCCGGGCGAAGCCTGTTTGTCGGCGCTCCCGTCGGGTAGCCGGAGTGAGAAGCCATACACAGCGCGAAAGGGGCACGGAGCATGTCCGGTGAGAAGACGATCGTCCGACGTTTGCTGGAGCGGGCCGGCCCGACCTACGCCGCCGAAGCTGGAATCAGGCTCGCCGACAAGCCGTCGCCTCTGTACCGGCTGCTCGTGCTCTCGACGCTGCTCTCGACCCGGATCAGTTCGGGCATCGCCGTGACTGCGGCGAAGGAGCTGGCGGCCGGCAAGCTGACCACACCGCGGGCGATGGGGGAGGCGAGCTGGCAGGACCGGGTCGACGCGCTGGGCCGTGCGCACTACAAACGCTATGACGAGCAGACGGCGACGGCACTGGGCTCCGGCGCGGAGATGCTGTTGGAGCAATATTCCGGGGACCTGCGCAAGCTCCGAGAGGAAGCCGGCCGAGACCGGGACGAGATCGGCAGGCGGCTGCGGAAATTCTCCCGGGTCGGGCCGGTCGGGGCCGACATCTTCTGCCGGGAGGCTCAGGTCGTCTGGCCGGAGTTGCGGCCGTATCTGGACAAGAAGGCTTTGGACGGCGCGAAACGGGTGGGGCTTCCTCAGGACGCCGTCAAGCTCGCCCGGCTGGTCGAGGATGAGGACACCGCCTTGCTCGCGGCCGCGCTCGTGCGGGTCGCGCTCGACCGGGAGCTGGCCCGGGACGTCACCGGTGCCTGACCCACGGCGCTGGGAGTCCTGGCCGGCAGGCGCGATGTCGTCGACCACGGCCGCGGCGAGACCGCGGATCTCGCGGTGCCGGGTGGCGAGCCGGTGGCGGTCGCGTCGCGCCGTACACAGCCGGCCATGGCGGGTCGGTTTCACAGTCGAGTCAGGAGTTGTCCTGTCGGCAAGACGCGTGCCCTCCGCCGCTACCTGCCTGCCGGTGTGTGATCGCGGGCGGCGGTGTAGCCCGGCCGGACGGGGGCGCCGCGAACGGGGTTTGGCAGGCGTTGTCGACGCTGTCGAAGGCGAGGAAGATGTCGGATCGCGGGAGCGGATTGATGTTGCCGCGACGAGGCCCGCCGCCGGGTCGGCGAGGCGCTGCAGCGCGGGCGCCGAACTGGCGCACCTGCACATCGCGGATTCGTTCAACCATAAGGGTTCTTCGGGCCTGCGTTACATCATGAACCCGCCAGGGACGCCGGCGCGCATTCACCAGCACCTCGACATCGGCCAGGGTGAAGTCGACTGGGACGCCTTCTTCGGAACCCTGCGCGATACCGGGTTCGACGGCGTAGCCACCGTCTGCGTCTTCGCCTGGGAAGAGCGGGCCGTCGAGTCCTCGAAGTTCATGCTCGACCGAGTGACGAAAGAGCGCCGGGTAAGGCCGGCCGGGCCCGTCTCGCGATAGCCGGTCACAGGCGTAGCGGGACGTCTGCTCCTTCGCGGAGGAACACCGGGATGGTGCTGATGGGCGTGTCGGCTCGTAAGCGGGTGCCTCCGGCGTGGCGTTGTCCGGTGGCGACGTCGACCCATGCCGAGCCGAGCGGCAGGTAGACCTCGCGGCTGGTGACGCCGGCGTGGAGCACGGGGGCGACCAGGACGTCCGGGCCGAGGAGGAATTCGTCGTCGGTTTCCCAGGCGGCGTCGTCTTCCGGGAAGTCGACGAACAGCGGCCGCATCGGGGGGATGCCTTGTTCGTGGGCGACCCGCATCTGCCGTAGGAGGTAGGGGCGCAGGCGTTCGCGCATTCTGAGTGACTGCTCGATCAGCTCGAAGGCAGCCTCACCGTAGGACCACGCTTCGTTCGGGCCGCCGGTCATCTCCGGGCCGAACGCCGTCCGCCGGTCGCGGAAGCCGTGCAGCCGCAACAGCGGGCAGAACACGCCGTACTGGAACCAGCGAACCATCAGTTCCCGGTACTGCGGGGATTCGGGGTCGCCGCCGTGGAACCCGCCGATGTCGGTGGTCCACCAGGGGATCCCGGAGACGGCCACGTTCAGCCCCGCTTTGACCTGCGCCCGCAGCGATTCCCAGGTCGGCGAGATGTCGCCCGACCACAGGGCGGCGCCGTAGCGCTGGCTGCCGGCCCAGGCCGACCGGGCCAGCAGGACGATCTCGTCGTCGCCCGCGGCCAGCATGCCCTCGTGGAAGGCCTGGGCGTGTTTCATCGGGTACATGTTGAAGACCTCGGCGCCCGCGCCGAGGTGGAAGCGGAGGTTCTGCGGGTGTCCGGGCTGGATCTCCGGCTCGCAGCCGTCGAGCCACCAGACGCGGGCGCCCTTGTCGTAGTAGTTCTGTTTTACCTTGTCCCAGATGAACTTCCGGGCTTCGGGGTCGGTGGCGTCGTAGAACGCGACCGGCATTTCGACGTCGAATCCCTTGTCGCGCCAAGGGGCGTGGTGGGGAACGCCGTGTTCGGTGCCGACGAGCAGGCCGTCTTCGAGCATCTTCGGGTAGTTCTCCGACAACGGGCTGACCGTGGGCCAGACCGAGATCATGAGCTTGACGCCGAGTTCGGCGAGTTCGGCGGTCATCGCTTCGGGGTCGGGCCATTCGGCCGGGTCGAACCGCCAGTCGCCGAGGTGGGTCCAGTGGAAGAAGTCGGCGACGATCACCGACAGGGGGAGTCCGCGGCGCTGGTACTCGCGCGCGACGTCGAGGAGCTCTTCCTGACTCCGGTAGCGAAGTTTGGACTGCCAGAAGCCCGTGGCCCATTCGGGCAGCATCGGGGCGTGCCCGGTGGCGTCGGCGTAGTGCGACAGGATCGCGGCGGGGTTCTCGCCGGTGGTGATCCAGTAGTCGATCTGCCTCGCGCTGTCAGCCACCCAGCGGGTGCCGTTGTCGGCCAGCTCGACCCGGCCGACCGCGGGGATGTTCCAGAGGAAGCCGTAGCCGCGGTCGGACAGCAGGAACGGGATCGACACTTCGGCGTTGCGCTGGACGAGGTCGAGCACGAGGCCCTTCTGGTCGAGCCGTCCGTGCGTGTGCTGACCGAGGCCGTAGAGCCGCTCGCCTTCGTAGGCGCTGAATCGCTGCTCCAGCCGGCCGTAGCCGTTACCGGCCGAGACGAACTGGCGCGCGCCCGGCCACCAGAAATGGGCCCGCTGCTCGGAAAGGAGCTCGGCGCCGGTGTCGGTGCGCACGAAACGGACGAGCGGATCGACGCCGGTGTCGGTCTCCAGCAACTCCACCATCGCGGTGAGGGACCCGTTGGTGACGCTCGCGCTGTCGGCGTTGACGACGGCTCCGGCCGGGCTGGGCTTCTGCGGGATCAGCGCCCCGGGCACGTCGTCGAGGATGGTGTGCTGCCCGGCCCGGACACGGAGGCTGTCCGGACCCCAGGGCTCGATGCGCAGTACTTCCTGGCGAACGGTCACCTCTACGGTGCGGCCGTCCTCGCTGAGGGTGATCATCTGTTGTGCTCCAGGATGTCAGTGGGGGATCAGTCTTTGACGGCACCGCTGGTGAGGCCCGCGACGACGTAGCGCTGGGCGATGACCAGGAGGATCGCCGCGGGAACGGACGCGAGAGTGGCGGTGGCCATGATCCCGTTCCAGTCCGCGGACTGGTTGCCGAGGAACCGGTAGATGCCGACGGTCACCGGCGCGAAGCCCTGCCCGGTGGTCAGGGTGATCGCGAAGAGGAAGTCGGCCCACGCGAACAGGAACGAGAACAAACCGGCGGTGACCATCGCGTTCCGGCTGACCGGCACGATGATCGACACGAACGTCCGCCAGTGGCCGGCACCGTCCACTCGCGCCGCTTCGGAGAGATCCCGGGGGATCGAGATCATGAACGCCCGCAGCAGCAGGATCGCGAACGGGATCGTGGCCGTGGAGTCCGCGAGGACGAGCCCGAAGTAGCTGTCGACGAGCCCGAGGTTGGAGAACACCGTGTAGAGCGCGTTGGCCATCACGATGCCGGGAATCATCTGCACGATCAGCAGCACGAACAGGATCAGCGGCCCGCCTCGGACCCTGAGCTGCGCCAGGGCGTACGACGCGGGCATCGCGATCGCGAGCGACACCACGACCGTGCCGAGCGACACGATCAGGCTCGACCCCAGGTGGCCGAGCTGGGTGGTGAGCGCGGTGCGGTAGCCGTCGAGGGTGCCGTGCAGCGGGAACAGGTCCGGTGCGGGTTTGAGCAGTGCGCCGCTGGGCTGTAGTGAGGCGTTGACCATCCAGTACAGCGGGAACAGCAGCACCACCACGATCACCACGCCGATCGCGGTGCGGGCCCGGCTGCTTCCGGTGCGCGTGCTCATGAGGCCGTCTCCGCCAGTGAGGCCCGCGCCGAGCGCAGGTAGACCAGGCCGAAGACCGTCGCGAGGACGATCAGGATGTTGCCGACCGCGGCGCCCTGGCCGAAGGCGAAGTCGTGGAACGAAAGCCCGTACGACATCGTGGTGAGCGTCTGTGTGGCGTTGGCCGGCCCGCCGCCGGTGACGACCATGATCACGTCGAACACCTTGATCGTGTAGACCAGCCCGAGCATGAGCACGATGCCGGTCACCGGCCGCAGCAGCGGCCAGGTCACGTGCCGGAAGCGCTGCCAGGCGTTCGCACCGTCGAGAGCCGCGGCCTCGTAGAGGTTTTCGGGGATGGCCCGCAGGCCGCCGTGCAGGATCACCAGGTTGAACGGCACCCCGATCCAGATGTTGGTGAGGATGACCGCGGGCAGCGCCCAGCCGGTGCTGGTGAGCCACGGCGCCGGCCCGCTGGCCAGGTGTACCGCGCGCAGTGCGGCGTTGATGATCCCGTGGTCCTGGTCGAGCATCCACCGCCACACCGCGCCGCTGACCACCAAGGGCAGCAGCCACGGCAGCAGGAGCAGTGAGCGCAGCGTCGCGCTGCCGAGGAAACGGCCGTTGAAGAACATCGCCAGCCCGAGCCCGATCGCGAACTGGAACACGATGGACCCGACGGTGAACAGCACGGTGTTCAGGACCGCGGTGCCGAACACCGGGTTGCGGAACACGGCCGCGTAGTTGTCCAGCCCGACGAACGGCGCCTGCCCGGTGTAGAACGAGCGGACGGTGTAGTTCTGGGTGCTCATCACGAGGTTGCTGATGAGCGGGTACCCGAAGAACACCAGCACGTAGAGCAGCGCGGGGAGCAGGAAGGCCAGGCCCGTCAGCCGCGACGGGGCGCTCCGTCGCGGCCGGGCGGGGGCGGGGGGCCGGCCGGCCGGCCTGGTCGCGGTCAACGTCATGATCCGCCGGCCTGCTGGGCGGTCTGCAGGGCCTGCGCCGGGGACTTCTGGCCGGTGATCGCGGATTGGATCGCGGTCGCCAGCGCTTCGGAGACCTTCGGGTACTTCTCCCCGAGGTCGGCCGTGCGGGACTTCGCGGTGCCGACCTCGTCGATGAAGGGCTGCATCTCCGGGTCCTGCTTCCCGAACTCGGCGGCGACGGCCGCCTTGGACGGGACGTAGGCGTGTGCCTTGCTCCACTCGAGCATGGTCGGGTCGGACAGGATGCAGGACAGGACCTTTCCGGCGGCCTTCTGCGTGCCGTCGCCGGTGGCCGGGATGGCGCCGACCTCGCCGCCGAGCGCGACCGTGGGCTTACCGCCGGCCTGTGGGGCGGGGATCGGGACGACGCCGTAGTGCAGCGACTTCTCGGCGTCGAGCCGGGCCAGGTTCCACGAACCGTTGATCATCATGGCCGCGTTGCCGGCGACGAACTGGTCCGCGACGTCGTTCTGGCTCCAGTTCAGCACGGACTTCGACGCCGCTCCACCCGACACGAGGTCGCTGACATACTGCAGTGCCTGGACGGCCGGTGGAGAGTCCACATGGGACAGATCGCCGCCGTTGCTCCAGAAGAACGGCAGGAACTGCCAGGTGCCCTCCTCGGACGGGATCGCCGAGAACGCGAGGCCGTACTTGCCGTTCGCGCTCAGCTTCGCGGCCGCGGCCTTGAGATCGTCCCAGGTCTTCGGCGGCTCGATCCCAGCCGCGGACAGCAGGTCCTTGTTGTAGATCAGGGCGAGTCCGTTGACGCCGGGCGCCAGGCCGTACACCTTGTCCTGGTAGGTGCCGGCCTTGATGATGCCGGGGTAGTAGCCGTCCGTGGAGATGCCGTAGTCGGTCAACGGCGTCAGCGCGCCGGTGCCGGCGATCTGCTGCAGGGTCGGGTTGTCGGTGAAGAGCAGATCGGGCAGCGTCTTGGAACCGGCGCCCTGCAGGATCTTCGGCAGCATCTGCGCGGTGGGGATGCTCTGGCGCGCGATTTTGACGCCGGTCTGCTGCGCGCAGGTGTCGAGGATCTTCTGCCACGCCGCCGTTCCCTGCGCGTCCGCGTAGTAGTCGAGTTCCGTGATCGAGGTCGCGGCGGAGGCCGGACCGGTCCCGCCGGAGCCGGGCGCGGGACTGGGGGAGCACGCCGCCGCGAGCAGGACCGTGGTGGTCACGCCGATCCCGGTCATCACCCGCCCGCGGGCGCGGGGGAGCCGCTTGTTCTTGGACATGGCCTTTCCTCCTGTGTTCGGGCGAAGCTCAGTTCGGGGGCGCGGCGCTGCTGGACCGCTGGGTCAGCTGCGGGGACAGCAGCCGGACCTCCCCGGCGACCTGGCCGCCCAGGTGCCGGATGGTCATCTCGACCGCCAGCTCCCCGACTTCGGCCGCGGGAATGGCGACCGTGGTCAGGGAGACGGCGTGGTTTTCGGCCATGCTCTCGGGACAGATCGCGACCACCGAGAGGTCTTCGGGCACCCGGCGGCCGCGATGGCGCAGATCGGAGAGCAACGCCGGGAGCACGGCCTCGTTGTGCACGACGAGGCCGGTGATGCCGGGGTCTCCGGCGAACAGCTCGTCGAGGCAGGAGCTGACCGCTTCGTAGGAATGCGCGCAGGAGTGCGACGTGGCGCTCACTCGCCGCGCCTGTGCCGCTTCGGTGAAGCCGCGCAGGAACCGGCCGGCGTAGCTGGTGCGGCGCTGATAGACCGCGGGGGAAGGCCCGACCAGCGCGATCGACCGGTGGCCGAGGTCGGCGAGGTGGTTCACGCATCGCGCGCCGGCGGCGGCGAAGTCGAGGTCGACGCACGTGAGGCCGGCCGGCTCGTCCGGTGCGCCGATGAGGACGACTGGGCGGTCCAGCGCGAGCAGCATCGGCACCCGGGGATCGTCGGCTTCGACGTCCATCACGATGAGCGCGTCGGCGATGGCGGACGACGCGACCCGTTGCAGCGCGGCCGGCCCCTCGTCCTTGGTCAGCAGGAGCAGGTCGTAGTCGTGGGCGCGGGCGGCGGTGACCACCGAGGCCACGAACTGCATGACGACCGCGACGTTCAGGTCGGTGCGCAGCGGCACGACCAGCGCCAGGACATTGGTCTTGCTGCTGGCGAGCGCCCGGGCGCCGGCATGGGGGTGGTAGCCGAGCTTGCGGATGCTCTGTTCGACCAGGCGCCGGGTCTCCGGGGAGATCGACCGTTTGCCGCTGATCACGTACGAGACGGTGCTGGGGGCCACGCCGGCGGCGTTCGCGACGTCGGTGATGGTCACCACGGCGGGCCTCCTCGCTCGCGTCGAAGCGCATCGATGATGGAGAAGCTAAGTGACATGTCGGCGAAACACAAGACCGAAAACCTGCTTGCGCGTATTCGATTCGAATTCGCCGTCGAACGCCGATTGTCGAATTCATCGAATGGCCTGATAGGGGCTATTGTCGGCAGAGGTTCGCAGGTCAGATGCTTGAACCCGACTGATGTCCGTTATCGATCAAGGTCGGTGATCTGCTGGTTGACCAGCTCGTAATCCGGCTGCAATAGTCCTTGCCGCGGTATCGGCGACGGCGTCGAAGCGCTTCGACAACGCGACATCCTTGGAGGCGGTTCACATGCGCAGATCTGCTGCCTGGCGAACGCGGTGCGCACGCGGGGTGATCGCCGCGCTGGCCGCGCTGCTGGCCCTGCCCGTGGCGGCGGGCACCGCGCCGGCCGCCCCGCTGCCGTTTCGCGACCCGAGCCTGCCGCTGAGCGAACGGATCTCGGACCTGCTCTCCCGGCTCACCCTGCCCGAAGAGATTTCGCTGACCCACCAGTACGAACCGGCCATCCCGCGGCTCGGCATCGCGATGTTCAAAACCGGCACCGAAGCGCTGCACGGCGTCGCCTGGTCGACCGACTACAACAACCAGGGCGCCGTCGATTACGCCAACGGCACAGTGTTTCCGCAGGCCATCGGCCTGGGCAGTACCTGGGACCCGGCGCTGATCAGGCAGGTCGGCACCGCCGTCGGACAGGAAGCCCGCGGGTTCAACGCCGAAAACCCTGCCGTCTGGGGCCTGAACCTCTGGGCGCCGGTGGTCAACCTGCTGCGTGACCCGCGCTGGGGCCGCAACGAGGAGGGCTACTCGGAGGACCCGTACCTGACCGGGCAGATCTCCACCGCCTACGGCAAAGGCATCCAGGGCGACGACCCGCACTACCTGCAGGCCGCCCCCACCCTCAAGCACTACCTCGCCTACAACAACGAGACCGACCGCACGATCAGCAACTCCTCGGTCCCGCCGAAGATCCTGCACGACTACGACCAGCAGGCGTTCGAACCGGCGCTGCGGGCCGGCGCCGCGAACGCCGTCATGCCTTCGTACAACCTGGTCAACGGCCGGCCCGACACCGTCAGTTCGGACCTCAACACCGTCGTGCGCAAGTGGGCCCCGCAGGACATCGCCGTCGTGACCGACGCCGGCGCGCCCTCGAACCTGACCGGTTCCGAGGCCTACTACCAGACCGCCGCCCAGGCCGCCGCCGCCCAGCTCAACGCCGGGGTCGACAGCTTCACCGACAACAACACGGACGGCTCGATCACCAACGCGGCCGTGCAGGCCGCGCTCGATCAGGGGCTGTTGACGAAAGCCACCCTCGACAGGGCCGTCGGGCACTTGCTCTCGCTCCGCTTCCGTCTCGGCGAGTTCGACCCGCCGGGCCGCAATCCCTACGGGCACATCACCCCCGCGGTGATCAACTCGCCCGCCCATCAGGCACTCGCGCGCCGAGCCGCCGACGAGCAGGCCGTGCTGCTGCGCAACGACAACAACGCGCTGCCGCTCGACGCGTCGACGGACAAGAAGGTCGCCGTCGTCGGCCCGCTGTCCAACACTCTCTACACCGACTGGTACAGCGGCTCGCTGCCCTACGGAGTCACCCCCCTGCAAGGCATCCAGCAGCGACTCGGCTCCAACGGAACCGTGGCGTCGGCCGAGGGCGTCGACCAGATCGCGCTGAAGAACCTCGCGACCGGCAAGTACCTGACGGCGTCGACCGCCGCGGCCGGTGCCCCTCTCATGCAGGGTGGCACGACCGCGGGCAGGAACGAGACCCTCGACGACTACGACTGGGGCAACGGGATCTCCACCCTCAAGACCGAGTCCAACGGCAAGTTCCTCTCCCTCGACGGCCGGAACCTGAGCAACAACGCCGTGCAGCCCAACGGCTGGTACGTCGACCAGCAGCTCAAGCTCGACCAGCAGCCCGACGGCAGCTACGTGCTGGAGTTCGCGGGCAACGAAGTCAGCGAGTCGTGGTTCGGCCCCGACAAGTTCGCCGTGGTCGACGCGGCGGGCAACCTGTCCATCGCCTCCCCGGACGCCGCCCACGCGACGCACTTCGCCCGCGAGGTCAGGACCAGCGGCGTCGACAGCGCGGTGGCCGCGGCCACCGGCGCCGACACCGCGGTCGTCGTGGTCGGCAGCATGCCGTTCATCAACGGCCGCGAAGCCGACGACCGCACGAACACCGACCTCGCCGCCGCCCAAAAGGAACTCGTCGAGGCCGTGCAGAAGGTCAACAAGCACACCATCGTCGTGGTGGAGAACAGCTACCCGACCTCCGGCTGGGACAAGGAGTCCGCGCCCGGCATCCTCTGGACCACCCACGCCGGGCAGGAAACCGGGCATGCCGTCGCCGATGTGCTCTTCGGCGACTACAACCCCAGCGGACGGCTGACCCAGACCTGGTACGCCGACGCTTCGAAACTGCCGAGCATCAACGACTACGACATCGCCAAGACCGGCATGACCTATCAGTACTACCAGGGCAAACCGCTCTACCCGTTCGGCTATGGCCTGAGCTACACCTCGTTCGGTTACCACGACATCCGGGTCGACCGGCGGGCCGTGACCGCGGACGGCAAGGTGACCGTGAGCGTGGCCGTCACCAATACCGGCGCACGGGCGGGCTCGGACGTCGTGCAGCTCTACTCGAGCTTGCGCACGTCCCGAGCGCAGCAGCCCCTCAAGGAACTCCGCGCGTTCCAGAAGGTCACCCTCGCCCCGCACCAGACGAAAACCGTCACGCTGCAGGTCAACGCCGCGGATCTGGCGAACTACGAGCCCAGCCTGGCCAGGGACGTGGTGGAGACCGGGCTGTACGACTTCTCCGTCGGCAGCTCCGCGACCGACCTCAAGCCAGCCGGCCCGGTGTTCGTGGCCGGCCGGGAGGTCGGACCGCGCGACCTGAGCAAGCTGACACTGGCCGAGAACTTCGACGACTACCAGGGCGTCACGCTGACCGACCAGAGCAAGACCTCCGGCACCTCGGCAGCGGTGTCGGCCGGGAGCTGGCTGAAGTTCTCGAACGCCGACTTGTCCCAGTGTGGCAGCAAGATCACGGTTTCGGCGTCCAAAGCGGACACCGGCACCACCGGCATCACCGTGCGGCTGGACAACCCCACGAGTGGCCGGATACTCGGCACCGTCCCGGTTTCCGGCACCGGCACCAGGTACGCCTACGCCGATTTTTCCGCCGCAGCGGGCAAGGTAACCGGAACACACGACGTCTACCTGGTGACCGATGGCACGGCGAACATTCACTCGTTCCAGTTGACGCAGTAGCGGTACACGGAAAGGAATGGGAAATGAAAAACTCGATACGCGTGGTCGTCGCCGCGGCGGCGGTGCTGGTCACGGCGGCGTTGACGGCGCAGGCAGCGTTCGCCGCGACCTGGTCGTCGTCGGATAAATACGGGTCGTGGTCCAACGGCGGCTACACCGTCTACAACGACGAATGGGGCAGCGGGGCCGGCGCCCAGACGATCTACGCCAACTCCTACAGCAACTTCTGGGTCGATTCGAACCAGCCCGCCACCAGCGGGGTGAAGTCCTATCCCAATTCCGAGAAGGCCGGCATCAACAAGGCCGCGGGTTCGTTGAACAGTGTCAAAAGCAGCTTCAACGTCAGCCGCCCCGGTACCGGTGACTACGAAACGGCCTACGACATCTGGGATTCGGCCAACGCCTACGAGATCATGCTGTGGGTGAACAAGACCGGCAACGTCGGCCCGATCGGCAGCAAGCAGACCACCGCGAGCGTCGGCGGGCACACCTGGGACGTCTACAAGGGCAGCAACGGATCGAACGCCGTATTCTCGTTCCTCATCACTGCGGCGACGAACTCGGCCACGGTGGACATCCTGGCCATCTGGAAATGGCTCGGGAGCAACGGCTACTTCTCCAGCAGCACGAAACTGGGCAGGGTCCAGTTCGGCTTCGAAATCTCCGGAACCGGCAGCGCCACCCAGCGGTTCACCGTGAACAGCTACTCTGTGACGACGTCCTGACTGCGCCAAGGCACCTCGCGAGGACCGTGTTCTGCCGCCGCGCCCGCCTCAACGCTCATTCCTGAGCAGGACGGCCGGACCACGCCGTCGGCGGGAACGGACGGCGCCCCGACCACGCCCGTTCCCTCCGATCACCACGCCCGGCGAGGCGCCCGACGAGCGTTCGCCTGATCATCGGGCGCCCGTTGCCCGGCACGGTTGGCGAGTCTCGCCGTGTCGTTCACGTGTTCCCGGTCCCGGCGGGGGAGGCCACGCCAGAACGACTGACCGCGTACTGCGGCGAAACATTCGGGCCAGGCGAGCTTGAGTCGCTGGAGCGTTCGGTCGGGGTGATCCGGTCGTGCCGGCGGTGGGCACCCATGGTGGGGGTTGCTTTCAGGCGGGGCCGAGCGCGGGCGGTGGCAGGGGGCGGTGCGGGTCGAGTTCGATGCCTCCGGCGCGGAGCGTGTCGTCCAGGATTCGCCAGATCCAGCGGGCGAGCAGACCTGCCAGCTCGACTTTCGTGACGCCGTGCGGGTTTTCGAGCCATTGTGCGGCACTCGAGTCGACCAGGCCCACCACGCCGAACGCGATTGTTTCGGCGATGTGTGTGTCCATGCCGAATATCGGCAGGTAGTACTCGAACAACTGGGTCAGCTGGCGCGCGATGACGGTCTTGACATCGGCGACGAGCGGGTGCTGCGGCGCTCGGCCGACCAGCTGGTCAGATCGGCGTTCCACAGCCTGCCCGTGCGCTGGCGGACAGTGCTGTGGAGCATGGTCGCCGAGGGTCGCACTCCGGCCGAGCTGGCCCCGGTGCTGGGCGTGTCGCCGAACGGGGTCGCCGCGCTGGCGTGCCGTGCGCGCAAGGGCCTGCGGCAGGCGTATCTCCAGGCCGAGGCGGAGGCCGGAACAGACCGGGAGGAGCCGGTCGTGGCCGGCGGTCCGGTGGGGAGTCCGGACCACCGCTGCCCGGCCGGTGTCACCGTGCGACAGGACCGCGAATGAGTTCGGCCACGCCCATCTTCGACATGCTGGTCGCCGAGCTCGGGCGGCGTCGGCCGGACTCCGCCACGCAAACCCCGGTGACCGAACCGAATCCGGGGAAGTCACGCCCCGACGCGGGCCGTCACCAGGTCGGCCAGGACGGTGACCCGGCCGGCCCCGAGGCGGTCGGCGGGGAGCAGAGTGATCGTCCGGCGGCGGGTGAGTTCGCCGAGGCGGCTCAGCGCGGGCCGAGCCTGTTCGAGCCGGTATCGGCGGGTGATCCTCCCGGAACGGGCGGGGCCGGACCTGCACCAGGCACTCAGCCTGGATGACGGGCCGATCTGCCGCCACCACTCGTCAAACCGTGCGGCGTCGCCGGTCAGGTTCGGAGGCCGGCTGCGGCCGACCGGCACCGTGTTTCGTCGTCGGGAGAGAGAACGGCGCGCACGACACCCCCTGCGGTAGAGCACGGCACTGCGTCCACCGTCCACAGTACGAACAGCGCGAGCCGATGCTGGCCGTGCTGCGCGACGTGACAGTCGCCCGCGCGGGGGTGAGTCCCCTGTACCGGTCGCTCGTCGACACACCACGCGCCCTGCACCTGGCGCGCACGGCACTCGCCGGGCTCCCGCCCGGCAAGCCGGAGGTCCGCGCGTTCAGCCCCAGCCCGCTCGCCGCGTTCCTCGCCTATGACCCGGACGAGGGACGGCGCCTGGCCGAGGAGGTCCTCGGCGGGGTCCTGGACCAGCCGGCCGGGGAACGCGACATCCTGCTGGAAACCCTGCAGGCCTATCTCTCCCACGGCGGGTCCTCCGAGCACGCAGCACAGGTCCTGCACTGCCACGCGAACACCGTCCGGTACCGGCTGCGCCGGATCCGTGAGCTCACCGGCCGGTCGCTGACCGACCCGCGCACCGTCGCCGAACTGGTGACCGCGATACAGGCACTGCACCTGAATCCCGGACACCGGACCCACGGATCGTCCTCCGCGGCTCAGCCGACTGAAAGCGACAACTGAGGCAGGAGAACACGGCTCGCTGTCATGGTCCGCCGACCGGCTCGGATCGAACGCCGTGGTCATGCACCTCGTCATCGACCAACTCCGCCCCGGCGTTTGCCCGGGGGCTCCGCCGGCAAACGATCACGACCCGGATGGGACACACTCGCCACGCGAGCCCGCAACCAGCCGACACCGGCTGAGCCCACAACTCGAGGAGCACCTGTGACCACTGTTGGTCGTGACGTCAAGACCGAACACCCTGTCGTCGTCCACATGCGGGAGCGTCGCGCCGCCGATGTGCAACTGCGGGTGGCCGACGCGATCACCAGGTTCGCCGGCTCGATGGCGTTCGTCTATCTGCATATCGTCGTCTTCGCGATCTGGATGATCTTCATCGAGAAGAGCCCCTGGCCGACCCTGACGCTGGTCGTGTCCCTCGAAGCGATTTTCCTCTCGACCTTCGTCATGATCGGCCAGAACCGGGCGGCGGCCTTCCAGCAGGCCAAGGCCGACCACGACTTCGTCGAACAGGAGACCGAACTCAAAACCAACACCCAGCTCACCCGAGAGATCCACGTGCTGACCACCGAGCTGGCTCGCCGGGCCGCCGCCGGCGACGCGTAGCCGAACGCTCCGCCACCGTCACAAGGCTCGCCGGATACCTGTTCGTCGACGTGGAGGTAAGGAACGGACGCCAGCGTGGCCCGGCTGTCAGTGGCGGCAGGGACACGATGGCGCGGGGGCAGGCTCAGGTGGCGCAGGCGATGGCTACCGGCGGCGGGATCTCATTTTCCTCCCGGAGATGTGTTTACGGGCTCTATGAACGGAGACACCACGCGTAGGGCCGCACCTTGGAATGGTGGCGGGCGACCCGGCGCGAGGGTAGGTGGGTTGGTCCCGTGGGTTATTCGGTGTCCCCGGTCGTTTTGCAGCCGCCATCCGGCGCTGTCGTACCCGATGAACTGTCCTGAGTCGGGTAGCGCTGGGGCGATGCGTCTGCCGGGTGTCCGCTCAGGCCGGAGCCGTGGCCGTGCTCCCCGCTGCCAGCACGGACGGACGAAGTCGTGCCGGATGTCCTCCGCACGCGAATCCACACCAAGCCGCCCGGAATCCGCAGTCCCGCGGGCCCGGCCGCGGCCTACCGTGGGGTACCGGGCCGACGAGGGCCCGCGGACGGGAGGCGACGAACGTGACGGACGTGCTCCGGCCGCTCGAAGAACGTCATACGGCGGGTGACCTGCTCGCCGAAATCGCGGACCGCGCGCCCGCCGTCGGCGGCAATCCCGGCGGCTGGCCGGGCCTGACCTTCTACCGCTACACCCGGCCCGTCGCCCCGCAGTGGGAAGAGGTGCGGTCGCTCTCGCTGTGCATCATCGCGCAGGGCCGCAAGTGCGTGGTAGCCGACGGGCGCGCGCACGACTACGACCCGTTCAACTACCTGGTGCTGAGCGATCGCCAGCACTTCACCGCGGAGATCCTCGAAGCCACGCCGGCCAAGCCGTTCCTGTCGCTGGTGCTGCAGGTGGACCCCGCGCTCGTGCGGCGGGTGTCGGCCGACGTCGTGGACCGGCGGGCGACCACGTTCGACCGCGTGGCCCACAGCCAGCCCGAGCCGGCGTTCGTCACGCCACTGGATTGCACGCTGATGTCGGCCACCGTGCGGTTCCTCCGCGCGACGGCCACCGGCGCGGACCGCCGGGTGCTGGCCCCCATCTACCTGGCCGAGATGGTGTATCGGATCCTGCAGGCCGAGCAGTACTCGCGGCTGCTGGAGATCGCGGCGTCGGAGGTGGCGCGCAACCCGGTCAGCGAGGTCATCTCCTACGTGCAGGACAACATGTCCGAGCCGCTGACGGTGAGCGACCTGGCGGAACGGGTTTCGCTCAGCCCCTCGGCGTTTTCGCACCTCTTTCGCGAGGTGACCGGGAAATCGCCGTACCAGTTCGTGAAGGAGATGCGGCTCAACCGCGCGCGCGACCTGCTGATCGAAGGCAGGCTGAGCGTCACCCAGGTTTCGAAGGCGGTCGGTTACGCGAGCGCGTCGCATTTCATCAACGAGTTCCGCGCGCGATTCGGGGCGACCCCGCGCGCGTATTCCGATCTTCGCTCGCTGCGGGAGGAATTCGGCGTCCGGAACGGGTGACGGGGGTGCCCGCGGGCACCCCCGTCCCGGCTCAGTGGGCGGTCCCGACCGGTTTCACCGCGCCGGCGAGCCGCTCGGCCAGCGGGGTCGATGAGGCCGGATTCTGCCCGGTGTAAAGGTTTCCGTCCACCACCACGTGCGGATTCCAGGCGTCAGCGCTCTTTTCGAACCGTCCGCCACTGTCGACGAGCCGGTCTTCCAGCAGCCACGGTGCCTGGTCGGCGAAACCGACCTGACTCTCCTCGGCGTTGCTGAAGCCGGTCACCCGGCGGCCCGCGAACAGCCACCGGCCATCGGCGCCGGTCGCCGGCAGCAGTGCCGCGGGCCCGTGGCAGACCGCGGCCACGGGCTTGCCCGCGGCATCGAACTCTGCGATCAGCCGGCCGAACTCCTTGCTGGCGGCCAGATCCTCCATCGGCCCGTGTCCACCCGGGACGAACACGAAGTCGAACTCGGCCGGGTCGGCCTCGTTCAGGTCGGCGGGCGCGCCGAGTTCGCCGCCGATGCTGTCGAGATAGGCGCGGAACCGTTGCCCCGGCTCGGCCGAGCCGCCGTTCATCTCGGGACTGAAACCGGCTTCGTCGGCGGTGGGGACCACCGCGCCCGGGGTGGCGATCACGAGGTCGAAACCGTGGTCGCGGAAGATCTCGTGCGGCACCGCCAGCTCTTCGGGCCAGAAGCCGCACGGGTGCCGGGTGCCGTCGGCCAGCGTCCAGTGGGCCGAGCCGGACACCGCGAACAGTACGCGTGTCATGGGAAGGACCTCGCTCTCGAAAAGGGTGACTCCGGCGCCGTCGGCCGGAAAGACCGTCCCGAAGGTAACCGCGCCGGCCGTGGTGCGAGCCGGTTCGTGCACGAATCTTGCAGACCTCGACCGGAACCCGCACCGGTCGGCGGAATCCGCACATCTTCCGCAGGAATCTTCGATGCGGCCGGGATCACCCCGGAGCTAGCGTTTCGGCACGCCCACGGAAACCGCACGTTCACCTGGAGGTCACATGGCGCGCATCGCCTACCTCGTCTCGAGTGCGAAGGAGATCGAACTCGCCGACGGCAGCCGGCACCCCACCGGCTACTTCGCCGAAGAGGCCGTCAAACCCTACGACCGGTTCGTCGACGCCGGGGCAGAGGTGGTGGTGCTGACGCCCGACGGCGAGCCGCCGTTCGCGGATCCCTACGGGCTGGAGCCCTTTTTCCACTACCCCGAAGAGGATCAGGACTTCTTCGCCGCCGTGACCCGCACGTTCCACCACGACCCGGACGACATCCGGATCACGCTGCACCAGAACACCGAGCTGGGCCTGGTCGCGGCGCGGCGGATCGCCGAACGGCTGAAGGCCCGCGGGTTCTCGCCCGCGGAGGCCCACACGCTGGTCAGCAAGGCGGCCAAGATCGCCTGGCGCGAGGACCGGCCGCTTGCCGACGTGATGGTGGGCGAGGGGCTCGACGGCGGCCTGCCCGCCGAGGAGATCCGCGCCGCCGTCGCCGAACTGGACGCCGCCAGCCGTCAGCTGGCCGCGGACCGCAAGGCGAAGCTGGACGCCATCCCCGGCTTCCGGCAGCCCACCTCGCTGGCCGGCTTGAGCGACGAGCAGCTCGCCGGGTTCGACGCCGTTTTCGCCCCCGGCGGGCACGGGCCGATGGTCGACCTCGCCGACAACCCCGACGTGGCGAGGCTGCTGAAGGCGCTGCACGACAGGCAGGCCCCGATCGCCGCACTGTGCCACGGGCCCGCGCTGCTGCTGTCGGCCCCCGAACGCGAAGACGGGCAGTGGCTCTTCGACGGCTACCGCCTGACCTGCTTCACCGACGAGGAGGAGGACCAGACGGTGCCGGGCAAGCTCGGCCTGCCGTGGTACGTCGACACGGCGCTGAAGAACGCGGGCGCGGTGTTCGACGACGGGCCGTCGGCGTGGGTCTCGCACGTGGTCGTGGACCGGAACCTGATCACCGGCCAGAACCCCGCCTCCACCGAGGCGACGGCCGACGCGCTGCTGAAGGCGGTGGGACAGCGATGAAACTCTTCACCCGCAAGGACCAGGCCGAAGACCGGGCCGGCGCAGCGGAGGTGACTCCCGCAGAGACCGTGTCGGCCTTCCTGACCGCGTTCGGCCGGCGAGACGTCGAGGCCGCACTGTCCGTTGTGGACGATTCCGTGCGGGTCGACATCCACCCGACCGGACTGCGCGAAGGCGGCTCGGCCGAGCTGCGGGCCTTTCTCACCGAGACCGCCACGGCGTTCCCGGACCTGCTCGTGACGGTGAAGAACCTCATCGAGACCGGCTCCGTGGTCACCGCGGAACTGAAGGTGGAGGGCACGCAGGCGGCGGTTTACCTCGGCGCGATCAACCAGGAGAAGCACCTCGACGTGGACCAGGCCTGGCGGTTCACCGTCTCCGGTGACCGGGTCACCGCAGTCGACGCGTACTGGTGCCAGAACCAGCTGTACCGGCGGCTCGCCGTGAAGCGCCTCGACCAGATCTCGCTCGTGTGAGGGGAACCCGATGACGACAACCGAACTGCAGAGCCGCAGCCGGGAAGCGGCAGACCAGGTCACCGCCTTCTTCGACGCCTACCGGCGCCACGACGTCGACGCGATGACCGACCTGTGCGCCGACAACGCCGACTTCTCCTACGTGCCGTTCGAGGTCTGGGGAAAGCAGCGTGTGCTGCGCGGCGACGGCAAGGTGAAGACGGTCGGCAAGACCATCTGGGTCGGGCTGATCGCCTCCTTCCCCGACCTGTTCACCGACGTCCACACCGTCGACGCGAACGACGCCGGCGACGTGGTGGTCACCTGCGACATCGGCGGCGGGCAGCAGCTCGCCTGGGGCCCCGCCGAACCTCGCGGAGGGAAGTTCAGCGAGCCCCACCTGTTCATCTTCCACGTCGATGGCGACGGGCTCATCGACCGGATCTCCGCGTACTGGGACGGGGCGGGCATCAACCGCCAGCTCGGCCACCTCGAAGTCGACTGAGAAGGGAAGCACCGATGGCTCTGCTGAAACGGGAAGAGTGGCAGGGGTTCGTCCGCGACGTTGACTGGACCTACAGCTACGTCGACGACGAGGCCGTGTTCCCCGAATGGCACAGCGGCACCGGCAAGGTGCCGCGGGAGGCCTGGCTGGATTGGGAAGAGGACTACAAGGTCACCTACCCCGACTATGTGGCGACCCAGCGCGACAAGGAGCAGTCCGCGTACGCGGTCAAGGCCGCGCTCCAGCGTTCGACCACGTTCGACCACCTCGACGAGGGCTGGAAGTCCTCGACCAAGATGCACTTCGGCGGCGTCGCGCTGGTCGAGTACGCGGCCGTGCTCGGCGAGCTGAAAATGGCGCGGTTCGGGCTCAACGCGGCCTGGCGCAACATGGCCGCCTTCGGCCAGCTGGACGAGCTGCGGCACGCGCAGATCACCACGTTCTTCGGGCACGAGTTCATCAAGAAGGACCCGCAGTACGACTGGACCCAGAAGACGTTCCACATGGACAACTGGGTGCCGATCTCGCTGCGGAACCTGTTCGACGGCATGATGATCGCCCCGAACGTGGTGGACCTCGCGATCGCGCTGCCGTTCACCTTCGAGACCGGCTTCACCAACCTCCAGTTCGTGGCGCTCGCGTCCGACGCGCTGGAGGCCGGCGACGTCAACTTCGCCAACATGATCTCCTCGATCCAGACCGACGAGGCCCGCCACTCCCAGCAGGGCGGCCCGACGATGGAGATCCTCGTCGAGCACGACCCCGTGCGCGCCCAGTGGATCATCGACAAGAACTTCTGGGGCTCGGCCCGCGCGTTCGCCGCGCTCACCGGGCCGGCGATGGACTACTACACCCCGCTGGAACACCGGAAGCAGTCCTACCGGGAGTTCATGGAGGAGTGGATCGTCGACCAGTTCGTGCACACGATCGAGGACTACGGGCTGAAGAAGCCGTGGTTCTGGGACGAGTTCATGCGCGGCCTCGACACCTGGCACCACGGTCTGCACATGGGCCTGTGGACTTGGCGCCCGACGCTGTGGTGGCGCCCGAAGGCCGCCGTCAGCAAGGACGAACGCGATTGGCTGCGTGAAAAGTACCCGAACTGGGAGCGGGTCTACGGCGACAAGTGGGACGTGATCATCGACAACATCAACGCCAACAACGTCGAGGCCACGCTGCCCGAGACGCTGCCGTGGCTGTGCAGCATGTGTAACCTGCCGTGCTGCAACGCCGTGCAGACCCGGTCCGGCCGCTGGCGCATCCCGAGCTACCAGCTGGACTACGACGGCAAGACGCATCATTTCTGCACCAACGCCTGCCGCCAGATCTGGTGGAAGGACCGCGACAACGTCAACCACGAGACGCTGATCGACCGGTTCCTCGCCGGGCAGATCCAGCCGATGGACGTCGGCGGCATTCTCGCCCACATGGGGCTCACGCCCGAGGTGATGGGCGACGACCCGGACTACGAGGCGTGGACGAGGGACTACGTCGGCCGCCCCGCGGCCGGCCTGGCACTGGCCACCGGCGCGGGGGAGGACTGAGCCATGCCCGAAACCGTCGAGCTGGGGCCGGAGGACCAGGCCCCGCAGCTGGTGCCGCTCAACGCGATCTTCGCGGACGACTTCGTGCAGATCCTGGTGCCGGTCACCACCGCGGACACGATCCGGGAGGTGGCGGCCGCGGTCGCCCACCACGTCGAGGGCAAGCGAGTGCGGGCCCGCGACGCCGAGAAGGTCGTGTTCCACAAAGGACGGCGGCTGGCGCCGGAGCTGACCGTGGCCGAGGCGGGCATCGGGCCGCTCGACCACGTCCGTGTCGAGTACGACCTGCCGGAGGGAGCACGGTGAAGAACCCAGTGGGCCCGATCCTGCGCATGGGCGACGAGGTGGAGCAGGTGATCGCGGCGATCGAGGACGACAACCCGGACCAGGAGATCGAAGTCATCGACCGGGGCGCGTACGTCCGGGTGCAGGGTGAGGACCGGGTGGTGCTGACCGAGGAGACGCTGCGCCGCTACCTGGGCGGCGAGTTCGAGATCCGCTCGCTCGAGACCATGATGTCGTCCTTCGCCGGGCGAGTGATCACCACGAGCGGCTCGATCGTCTGGGAGAAGATCTCGGCGCGGCGGGCCGCGTCGGCCGGTGAAGGGGTGAAGGCATGACCCAGCCGAAGAAAACAAGGCCACGTAAGACGTTCAGCGCGTTCGGTGACATCCGCCGGATGCCGAGCGACTACGAGATCGTCACGCACGCGCAGAACTGGACGCTGCGCAAGAACCGCACCGGCGCGTTCGAGCAGAACCCGTCCTCGGCGGCCAACCTGTGGTTCCTGACCTACCGTGACAAGTCGCCGTTGCAGGTCGACGACTGGGACGCCTTCCGCGACCCCGACGCGCTGACCTACAAGACCTACGTCACGGTGCAGGCCGAAGCCGAGGCCAAAACCGGTGGTGTGCTCGAAGAGTACGCAGGTTCGGACGCCGCGCTGACGCCCGGGCAGCTGTCCCTGCTGACCTCGCTGTTCACGCCGTCGCGCTACCTCCTGCACGGCTGCCAGCAGATCCAGGCGTACCTCGGTTACCTGGCCCCGACCTCGTACGTGACCAACACGGCGGGTTTCGCCACGGCCGACTACCTGCGCCGGGTCACGCTGACCGCGTACCGGACCCGCGAACTGCAGATCGCGCACCCGGACAGTGGGGCCGGCACCGCCGAGCGGCAGGTCTGGGAAACCCTCGGCGCCTGGCAGCCCGCCCGGCGCGCGGTGGAGAAGGCGCTCGTCAGCTACGACTGGGGAGAGGCGTTCGTCGCGCTGAACCTGGTGCTCGCGCCGACCTTCGACGACGTGCTGGTGCGGCAGTTCAAGGAGGTTTCGCGGGAGAACCGCGACGAAGAGTCCTGGCTGCTGTTGTCGTTCCTGCAGGAGGACAACAACCGGCGCAACCGGTGGAGTTCGGCGCTGGCGCGGTTCGCCGTGGAGCAGCGGCCGTCCAACGCCGGCGTGCTGCGGCGCTGGATCGACCGCTGGTCGCCGATCGCGGACGCGGCGGCGGCCGGGCTGGGCGAGCTGCTCGAGGCCCGGCCGGAGCACGGTCGTCCGGCGAGCGAGGTGGCCGCCGGCGCGAAGGCCGCCCGTGAGGCCTTCCACGAACCGATCTTCGAACCGGAAGGGATGCGTGCGGCGCGGTGAGCGGAGCGGTGACCGGGCAGTGGCAGGAGGCCATGCAGCTCGACGAGCTGTGGGAAGGCGAGATGGCGGGTGTCGAGATCGGCGGGGAGAAGGTCCTGCTGATGAACGTCGACGGTCACGTGCGGGCGTACCGGAACCGCTGCCCGCACCAGGCCTGGGCACTCGACGAGGGTGACTTCGACGGCGAGACCCTCACCTGCGCCCGGCACCTGTGGGTGTTCGACGCCCGCAGCGGCACCGGCGTGAACCCGGACAACTGCCGGCTGGCCTCGTTCCCCTGCAAGGTGGACGAGGACGGCACGATCCGGGTGGACCTCGGATGAAGACCCGGCGTTGTGTGCTCGTGGGCGGCGGTGTCGCGGCCGCGTCGGCCGCCGCCCACCTGCGTAAGCGGGGTTTCGACGGCGAGGTGGTGCTGGCCGGCGAGGAAGTGGTAGCGCCGTATGAGCGACCGCCGCTGTCGAAGGAGTTCCTGACGGGGCCGCCGGAGCTGGTGCAGCCGCTGGCGCCGGACTGGTACGCGGCGAACGGCGTCGAGTTGCGGCTCGGCGTCCGCGCCGTGGACCTCGACGTGGCCGGGCGGAGCATCGGACTGTCCACAGGGGAGCGTCTGGGCTACGACGACCTGGTGCTGGCCACGGGTGCGCGGCCGCGGCGTCTTCCGGGCTTCGACGGTGAGGGAATCCACTACCTGCGCACGGCCGCCGACTCCGGACGGCTGCGCGCCGAGCTGGCGACGGCGCGGCGGATCGTGATCCTCGGCGCCGGGTTCATCGGCTGCGAGGTGGCCGCTTCCGCCATCACGCTCGGCACGCGGGTCACCCTGTTCGAGCCCGAGCCGGCTCCGCTCGCGCGGGTGCTCGGCCCGGCCATCGGCGCGGTGCTGATGGACATCCATCGTGAGCGAGGCGTGGAAATTCGCGCGGGCGAGTACGTCACGGCAGTGGAACGCGGCAGGCACGGTTTGGTGCTGACCACCAGCCGCGGTGACCGCGTGGAGGCCGATCTGGTGGTCGTCGGCGTCGGCTCGGTGCCGAACGTCGAGCTGGGACAGGACGCCGGGCTCGCCGTGGCGAACGGCGGGATCGCGGTCGACGAGTACGGCCGGACGTCGGCGCCGCACGTCTACGCGGCCGGTGACGTCGCCGCCCAGCACCACCCGCGTTACGGCACGCGGATCCGGGTCGAGCACCACGACACCGCCGTGCGCCAGGGTGCGAACGTCGCCGCCAACCTGACCGGCGAGGCGACGCCGTTCGAAGAGGCGCACTGGTTCTGGTCGGACCAGTACGAGCACAGCCTGCAGTCGACCGGCCGCATGGGCGACTTCGGCTCGGCTGTGCTCCGCGGCAGCCTGGCCGAACGCAGCTTCTCGGCGTTCTCACTGGTGGACGGCCGGATCCAGGGTGTCATCTCGCTGAACCGGCCCGGTGACGTGCTCGCGGTCCGCCGGATGCTGTTCGCACCACACGAGGTGACGGCCGCTCAGCTCGCCGACGAATCGCTGCCGCTGAAACGGCTGCTGCCGCGGACCAAAGCGGCACCCCGGGCCGGGGCCCGCTGAATCTCACCGAGGAGGAACTGTCGTGACGACCCTTGCGGTGCTGGAAACGGTGGCGCCTCAGACCCGGGTGACAGCCGCCGACGCGCGGACGGCGCTGGCGAGCGTGCGTGGGCTGAGCGTGGTGGACGCGGTCGCGAAGCTGCGGCTGGGGCCCTGCCGCACGTGTGAGCCGGTGGCCCGGGTGCTCGACCGGGCGCTGGCGAACGCCGGCCGCGCCGGGCTTTCGGCCGGGCAGCTGGTCGTGGTGGGCGGTTCCGCCACACCCGCGGAGCCGATCGTGCGGGTACGGCGGAAGGCGCACGGCAAAGCCGACTGGATCAGCAGCGAGACGGCCGACGTGCGCGTCGAGCTGCAACCGGCCGGTGCGTACGAAGCCGCTGCCGTGCCGGCGCCCGTCGTCGCCGCGGACGAAACCGTGGTCGGCGGCGCGCCGGAGGACGCGCGCTCGGTTCCGGTGCGAGAGGCGCTTTACGAAGTGCTCGACCCGGACCTGGGCGTCAACGTCGTCGATCTGGGATTCGTGCGGGGCGTGACGGTGGACGAGCACGACGTCGCCACGCTGACCATGACGCTGACCTCGCCCGCGTGCCCGCTGACCGGGATCATGGAGGACCAGATCCGCACGGCGCTGCTGGAGGACTCCGGGATCGTCGCGGACTTCCGCGTGGTGTGGGTCTGGTCCCCGTCGTGGCGGCCGTCGGACATCAGCGACGACGGCCGCGAACAGTTGCGCGCCATCGGGTTCAGCAACTTTTGAGCAGTTCTGGCAATTCTGAGCACTTCGGAGGGTTCATGGCTTACGTCGTCGTCGCCACCTGGGTCGCGAAGCCGGGGCAGGCGGAGAAGATCCGGCAGATCCTGGAAACGGTCACGCCCGGCAACCGGGCGGAGGAGAAGATGCTGGAATTCCAGGCACACGTCAGCCGGGACGACCCGGACACCTTTGTGCTGTACGAGAAGTACGTCGACGCCTCCGGGTACGCCGACCACCGCGCCACCGACGCGTTCCAGAAGCACGTGCTCGGCGAAGCGATCCCGAACCTGGCCGAGCGGAGTGTGCGGGAGTTCGAGACCATCGGGTGACCGGCGCCTCGCTTCGCTCGTCTGCGGGGCGTAAACTCCCAGGTCCAAACGGCAGAGTCGCCGCTGCGGTCGGGGCGGCTCCGTGACGTCGGAGGCAGGCATGGTGCGGTCCGTTCCGCCGCTGGAAGACCGGATGACACCCGGCGACCTGATCGCCGAGCTGGCGGGACGCGCACCGGAGGTCGGCGGCAACACCGGCCTGTGGCCGGGGCTGACGATCTACCGCTTCCACGAGCCGACCGCGCCGAGCTGGGAAGAGGTCCAGTCGTTGTCGCTGTGTGTGGTCAGCCAGGGCCGCAAGTGCGTGACGGTGGACGGGCAGCCCTACCGGTACGACCCGTTCAACTACCTGGTCCTGAACAGCCACCTGCATTTCCAGGCCGAGATCCTCGAGGCCACCGTCACGAAGCCGTTCCTCTCCTTCGTGCTCCAGATCGACCCCGCGGTGGTGCGGCGGGTGTCGGTGGAAATGCTGGAACAGCGGCGCGCGGAAATGCTGGTCGACAGCCCGCCGGACCCGTCGAAGGCGTTCGTCTCGGCGCTGGACTCCGGGCTGATGAGTTCGGTCGTCCGGTTCCTGCGGGCGCTGTCCACCGGGCCGGACCGGCGGATCCTGGCGCCCGCGTACCTGCAGGAGATGGTCTACCGCGTGTTGCAGGCCGAGCAGTACGAGCGGCTGCTGGAAATCGCCGCGGCGCAGCAGAACCACGATCCGGTCGCGCGGGTCGTCACGTTCATCCAGGACAACCTGGCCGAGCCGCTGACTGTCACCGACATGGCGGAGCAGGTGGCGATGAGCCCGTCGGCGCTGACCGCGCTGTTCCGGCAGTCCACCGGGAAGTCGCCGTACCAGTTCGTCAAGGAGATGCGGCTGACCAGGGCACGGGACCTGCTGGTACGCGGCGACGGCACCGTGGTGTCGGTGTCCCGAGCCGTCGGCTACCCGAGCGCGTCGCACTTCATCAACGAGTTCCGCCGGCGGTTCGGGTTGCCACCGCGGGCGTACTGCGACCTGAGCACGCTGCGTTCACAGCTGGGTGCGCAGCACACCGCGAACCCGACCTGATCCCGTTCGGCCGGCACGCGCGCGCTCCACTTCGGGCACTCGCAGCGCACCAAGGATCCGCGTCACGGACTGCTGTGTGCACCAGGCGACTTGGCTTGCGCAGCCGGACCCCGTACCTCTTGGGCGGAGCGCGAACTGCCGGCCCGGATCAGCTCGGAACGCCGCCGGTCGACCGACGGCGCCATCGAGGGCGAGCGGGCTGTCACAAGGCCCCGTAGCCTCCGTTGAGGTGGCCCTTTTCGCTGAAGTGACTTGCAAGCGAAGGGCGAACGCGAGTGCCGCCGATGTTCGGCGAACAAGGCGGTGATCGACTGTCCGGTCGTCGCGGCGTTCGGGCCGGCCGGACTCCTTTCCGTTTCCTCTGTGCCAGGGCGCGTCGGTGCCCCGTAGATCCGTTTTCGCCGTCACGATCGCCGATCGGTGATCTTCCGGTCGAGCCAGGCCAGCAGTTCGGTGACGACCTCGGCGCGGTTGGTCTCGTTGAGGATCTCGTGCCGGGCGCCCGGATAGGTCACGAGGGTGACGTCGGTGAGACCGGCCGCCCGGTAGCGGCCCGCGAGCGGCTCGACGAGCGCGAGCTGCCCGTTCACGGGATCCTGTTCCCCGACGGCGAGGTACACCGGCAGGCCGGCGCGTATCGCCTTGAGCGTGTCCGGTTCGGCCAAGCGACGTGCCTCGGCGAACATCGCTTTGACCGACTCCCGGTCCAGGCCGAAACCACAGCGCGGGTCCTTGAGGTAAGCGTCGACGATCGTCTCGTCGCGGGTCAGCCACTCGAACTCGGTCCGCGCCGGCTGGAACGGCGCGTTGAACATGGCCAGGTCGAGTTCCTGGTCCAGATCCAGTGCGGGTTCGAGCAGGTCGAGCAGCGCGGTGCCGGTGAGTACGAGGGCGTCGAGTCGATCGCTGTGCCCGGGCAGGTACTGCTGGGCCGCGAAGGAGCCCATGCTGTGCGCCAGCAGGGCGAGCGGGAGCCCGGGTTGTTCCGCGCGGATCAGCTTCGAGAGCCTGCCGATGTCCTCGACGAGGTGGTGCCAGCCGCCCGGACCGAGCTTGCCGAGATCGTCCTCGGAGGTGGCGGTGTTTCCGTGGCCGCGGTGGTCCTGGCCGTAGACCACGTAGCCGGCGGCGGCCAGCGCCAGTGCAGTCTCGTCGTAGCGCAGGACGTGCTCGCCCATGCCGTGCGTCAGCTGGACCGCGCCCACCGGCGGTGTGGCCGGGTCCCAGCGGTAGGCCGTGATGGCGAGACCGTCCGCGCCCGGATAGGTGAAGCGCTCGGTGTGCATGGCGGGCCTTTCCGTTGTGTGGTGCGGAACCCGGGCGGGTCAGCCCGCGGAGATGCCGCCGTTGACGCTGATGGCCTGGCCGGTCAGCTTGGCCGCGCCCGGGCCGCCGAGGAAAACGATCAGCGACGCGAGGTCTTCCGGCTCGGCGACGCCCAGGTGTGCTTGGGCGGCGGCCTTTTCGAACAGCGCCTTGCTGAACCCGTCCCGCAGCACGTTCTCGGCGGTCGGGGTGCCGGCGATCAAGGACGGGGTCACGGCGTTCACCCGCACCCCGTCGCGCTTGGCCTCGATCGCGGTGACCCGCGAGAACATCACGATGGCCGCCATGGCGGCGCCCAGCACCGCTTCGCCCGGCGTCGGGACCTTGGCGGCGTCGGAGGCGATGTTCACGATGCTGCCGCCGCCCTGCTCCCGCATGAGCGGCAGCACCGCGCGGGTCAGGTGCATCGGCGGCAGTGCCTGCCCGGTCAGGATCTTGGCGAGATCGGCCGGGGGCGTCCGGTGCAGGAGCTCGGGCCGGTAGGTCGCGGTCACCGAGTTCACCAGCACGTCGATCGCGCCGAGGGCCGAGCGCACCTCGCCGACCGCGGCGTTCACCTGGTCGAGGTCGCCGGCGTCGGTGGGCACGAACACGACCTCGGCCTCCGGGTGCCGGTCTCGGAGCGCCTGGCGGGCGGCGTCCCCGCGCTCGGTGTTCCTGGCCAGGAGCGCGATGCGGCGGACCCCGGCCGCCAGGAACCCGAAGGCGCTGGCCAGCCCCACACCGGAGGTCCCGCCCGCGATGAGCACCGCGGACTCGGGATAGTCGCGAACAAGGGGCACAGAGACCTCCGGGGCTGTCGGGTACCGAGCGGTTCAGTTTCCACCCTGGTCGGCCGAACCGTCGGGCCAGTGTGCCATATCGGCCAGACCATTGGCATAGTTGGACCGCAGAGGTACGCTCGACCGGCCTGACTCACCTCGATACAAGGGAGTAGCGGATGGTCGGCGTGCCGGTTCTGGAGACGTCCTATTGGCCCGCGGAGCCCGGGGACGTCCTCGACGCCACGGTCTGCGAGACACTGCGCATCGCCGCGGAGACGGTGCCGGACCGCTTGGCCCTGGTCGACTGCGTGGCGGACCGCGAGGCCAGGGATGCCTGGACCTATGCCGAGTTCGTCGCGGACGCGGAACGGGTCGCCCGGGCGTTGCTGAAGCGGTTCTCGCCGGGAGACCGGATCGCCATCTGGGCGCCGAACAGCGCCCGGTGGATCGTGCTCCAGCAGGGGATCGCCATGGCCGGAATGGTGCTGGTGGCCCTCAATCCGGCGTACCGGGCCAGGGAAGTGACCTTTGTGCTCGACCAGTCCGGGGCGGTCGGCCTGTTCTGCCCGAGGACCTACCGGGAGTTCGACATGGTGGGCCTGCTCGAAGGCATCCGGGCGGAGACGCCGGACCTCCGGGAGATCGTCACGTTCGACGAGTGGGAGGCCTTCGCCACGAGCGGTGATCCGGATCAGCCGCTTCCGGTGGTGCGCCCGGAGGACATCATCCAGATCCAGTACACCTCGGGGACCACCGGATTCCCGAAGGGCGCCATGCTGCACCACAAAGGACTCCTGAACGAGGCCCGGCACGTGGCCGAGCGCGCGGGCATGGCCGACGGCGGCGTTTATGTGAACGCCATGCCGATGTACCACATCGGCGGCGGCGCGGTGACTTCCTTCGGGGCGTGGGCCAAGCGCGGCACCTTCGTGATCCTCCCCGGCTTCGAACCCGCGCTCCTGCTCGAAGCGTTCGAGACCTACCGGGGCACGCACACCCTGGTCGTTCCGACCATGCTGATCGCGATGCTCGACCACCCGGACTGCGCCCGGCGGGATCTGGCGAGCCTTCAGACCATCCTGAGCGGCGCCGCGTCCGTGCCGGCGTCGCTGGTGCGGAAAACGCAGCAGCGGCTGGACTGCCAGTTCAGCATCCTGTTCGGGCAGACCGAGGCCCACGGGGTGGTCAGCCAGACCAGGGTCACCGACTCCGCCGAGGATCAGGCGGAGACGGTGGGGCAGCCACTCCCGCGGCTGGAAGTGAAGATCGCGGACGCGGAGACCGGCGATCCCGTGCCGCTGGGCGAAACGGGGGAGATCTGCTGCCGCGGATACCAGAACATGCTCGGGTACTACCGGATGGAGGCCGAGACGAGCGCGGCGATCGACGCGGACGGCTGGCTCCACCTCGGCGATCTCGGCTCGATGGACGAGCGTGGTTTCATCCGGATCAGCGGCCGGATCAAGGACATGATCATCCGGGGTGGCCTGAACATCTACCCCGCCGAGATCGAAGCCGCGCTCGGCGATCACCCCGCCGTGGAGTACGCCGCGGTCATCGGTGTGCCCGACGACAAGTGGGGAGAGCAGATCGGTGCCGTCGTCAAGTTGAGGCACGGCGCCGAACAGCCTTCGGTGGAAGCGCTCACCGCGTACCTGAGGGCGGAGATCGCTCCGCACAAGACGCCGGTCTACTGGGCCTTCGTGGCGGCGATGCCGACCACGCCGAGCGGCAAGATCCAGAAATTCGTCCTGCGCCGGCAGGCGGAGGAGGGTGCGCTCAGCTTCGACTTCGTGCGGTCCGCGGGCGCCGACAACGTGGGAGCACAGGTTTAGCCGCTTCGCCTCACCCGAATGGGGGAAGTCGTCGAGATGGCCAAGCTTTGGTTGCATCCGTATATGGTTAGACCATAATGAGGGCACCCCGCCGGCGAGTCTCCTGGGGAGGATGACGTTCGTGGTGCGGAGTTCCGCGCGGCAGCTTCTGCCTTCGAAGAATCAGATACGGAGATTTGTATGCAACGGAGCATGCGTTGTCTGCTTGTGCTGGCCAGTGCCGTACTCGTGGCGCTGGTCGGCTCGGCCTCGCCCGGTGCTTCGGCCACCACCGGAAATGCGGCCGGATCACTGATACCGGCCGATCTGCTGTCGATTCCGGATGGCTTGCCGAATGGGCCGTTGCGTGACTACGGCACCCCGACGAAAGCGCCGGCAAAGACCTGCCCGTTTGTCGGGAAAATCCCGGTCTCGCTCCCGGTGGTGACCTCGCCGGTGGGCACGTCGATTCCCGGCCTGGCCGGCCTCGACCTTGCCGAGCCGGCTGTCGCGACGCACGTGTACGGCGAACTGTGCATGAACGAGGCGGCGCTGGCTGGCGCCCGGCAGGGGCATCCGCCCGCAATTCTCGTGCTGGTGCACGGAATCACCTACGGCACCTACTACTGGGACTTCCCCTACCAGCCGGGGACCTATTCGACGGTCAACGACCTGGTCGGCCATGGCTACGCGACGCTGAACCTGGACCGGGTCGGCGACGGGCGGAGCGACCACCCGCTGAGCCCCCTCGTCAACGCCCCCGCGCAGGCCGAGATCGTGCACCAGCTGGTGCAGAAGCTGAAGGGCGGGCAGCTCGGCGGAGTCGCGTTCGATCACGTCGGGCTGGTGGGGCACTCCTACGGGACCGTGATCAACTGGATCGAATCGGCTTTGTACAACGACACCGACATCAACATCGGAACCGGTTACAGCGACCGCGTCAACCCGGTGACGGCCGGAACGTTCATCGGCATGGCGACCCCGGCGCTGGCCTCCAAGCTGCAGCAGTCGCAGCCGTGGGCGGTCGACCCCGGGTACCTGCAGCCGCTCGACACCGCGCGAGGACTCCCGCAGCTCTACTACGGTGCCAACGTGGATCAAGGCGTGGTGGACACGGACCGGCGGCTGGCCAATACGGTGACCGTCGGCGAGGCCGCGACCTTCGTGCCCCGGGAATACGACGGCACGCACAAGAACATCAAGATCCCGACGTTCTCGATTCAAGGCGAATACGACATCATGACCTGCGGAAACAACGCGGAGGAATGTTCGACCCAGGCCACAAAATCCGACGATCCGGCCACGATCGAGCAGAAGTCCGCTCGGTACACCGATTGGCAGTCCACCGCGATGAACTCGCAGTCCTGTTTCCGGGGAGCGGTCATCCCGGATGCCGCGCACAATGTGGCACTGCACCAGAACGCCCGGCAGTTCCAGCAGCAGGTCGAATTCTTCGCGGACCAGGCCATGGGTGTGCACGGTGAAAACACCGCTCGGTATCGGTCGGTCTGCGCCACCCAGGGCCCGGGTATCTTCGACAACCTGCCGGAATTGTCGCGGCTGGTCCCGCCCTTCCCGATCTCGCCGCCTCCGCTGAGCGCGGTCACGGATCCGATTCTGGGGCTGCTGCCCAAGAACTGACCGGACCGGAAAGCGGTGGCACCCAGGACGCGGGTGCCACCGCTTTTCCGTCTGGCGGTGAAGCCGGGATTCAGGTCCGGCGGATCGCGATCGACGCTCCGAGGTGCACGGCCCCGCCCGCGGTTCCGTCGCAGCCGGCGCAGGAGTGGCCGGCGGCGGAATGGGCATCCGGGAACAAGGCGATTTCGGTGTCCGCGTCCTGCTCCGGCGGCGTCGGGCCGGCGGGCCGGCTCGCCGACTCGAGGGCCAGCAACGCCGCCCCGTACGCGCCGGTGATCTGCGGGTGCTCGGGCACCCGGACCTCCAGCCGGAGCGCGCTTGCGAGGAACTCGACTGCGGCGGGATTCCGGGCCACGCCACCGGTCATGACGACGGGAGCGTGCCGTCCGACCTGAGCCACCAGCGCCAGCGTCCGACCGGCGATCGCGCGGTGCACCGAGGCCGCGATGTCCGGGGTGGGCAGTCCTTGAGCCAGCATGGAGACGATCTCGGTCTCGGCGAACGTCGCGCACATGCTGCTGACCTCGAGCTCGGCGGTGCCCTGCCGGGCCAGGTCGCCGAGGTCGTTGATATCGCATTCGAGCGCGCGGGCGAGCACCTCGTAGAAGCGGCCGGTGCCACTCGCGCAGCGATCGTTCATGGCGAAGTCGTTGACCAGACCGCTTTCGTCGACGGTGATCGCTTTGCTGTCCTGGCCGCCGATGTCGATGATCAGCTTGACGCCCGGGCACATCGCCGCGGTGCCCCGGGCGTGACAGGTGATCTCGGTGAAGGTGCGGCGCACGCCGGGTACGAGCTTGCGCCCGTACCCGGTCGACACCGTGCCCGACAACTCCGCTTCGCCGATCCCGGCCTGGGCCAGCGCCCGGTCCACGGCCCGCTGCATGCCCTGGCGGCTCACCGCGCCCATCTGGACGACGCTCGTGCCGAGCATCGCGCCGCGGTCGTCGACGATCACGGCCTTCGCGGTGGTCGAGCCCAGATCAACGCCGAGGTGGTAGCCGGTCATGCGAACGCGCTGAACCCGTCGGGCAGCGATCCGCGCTCGCGGCGCACGTCGATCGCTTCCAGCATCGCCACGAGGCGGCTCTCCAGGATGCCGTCCTTGTAGAACGAAGCGTCCGCGACGTCGCCCTCGAAGAAGATGGACGGGATGCCGAGCTTGTCCTGCGCCGACTTGGCCAGGAGCCGCTGCGGTCCGGTGAAGGCCCGGCACGTGCGCGTGGAGTGGAACACGAGACCGTCGAGGCCGTACTCCTCGCAGTCGCGCAGGGTCAGGTACTCCAGCGTTTTCGCGCCGTGGTTGGTGGGGCACAGGAGGTAGTGCTGGGCCATGCCCAGGATCGGGTCGCTGGTGTCGATCAGGTGCGGCTCCTGCCAGAAGGCGTTCTGGATGTAGCGGCCGGCCAGCACCGCGACGCCGTGCTCGGCGAATTTGCGGGACAGGTAGCCGAGCTTGTTCCAGTTCATGATGCCGTCGAAGTAGAGGCGGTACTTCTCGTCCTTGACCGCCGAGACGCCGTTGTCGATCCGGCCCTGGATCTCGTCGCGCACGTCGGCGAAATAGTCGACGAGTGCCTGGTTCCCGGGCAGGAAGTTGATCGGCGCGACGCTGGCGATCCAGTCCCAGAACGTCGCCGGGGCCGGCTTCGCCTTGCACAGGTCGAGGCCTTCCCGGCGCAGCTCGCCGGCGCGCTTGATGTAGGTCATGCTTTCGCTCAGCGCGTCGTAATCGAACGGACGCCCGGTCTGGTTTTCCAGGAATCCGATGAGTTCCCGAAGCTGATCCGCGACGAACCGGGATGCTGTTTCCCACTCCTCGCCCCGGAGGTAGCCGGAGTCCGGCTTGTTGCCCCAGAGGAAGGGGTGCGAGATGTTGAAGATCGGGAGTTCCTTGCCGAAGACGCGGTAGGAGATCCCGTCCCATTGCTGGCCCGTGCTGCAGCCCGCGTAGTTGTTGACGAAGAAGTCCGGCGCGGGCAGTTTCGCCGCGAGCACCTCCTGGTCGTGCACGCCGACCACCCCGGTCTGGTCGCCTTCGGTGCCCTGCAAGGTGAGTACGGAGCAGCCGAGGTGCGTGCGGGAATACGAGCACAGCTCGGCGTTGTAGCCGTATTCCGCGCCGGCCAGCTGAGCCGGTCCTTCGAGCCGCTGGGCCGCGAGGCGGGCCGCGAACGCCTCGCCGTGGCACCAGGCCAGTCCGGCCGCCTGGAACATCGGGTTGAGCGCGCCGCCGTTGTACCAGACGATTTTCTTGCCCCGCTCACGCGCGGTGAAGAGGTCGTCCCAGTAATCGGAGATCATCTGGCCGCCGACGCGCGTCATCCCGAGCCGGTTGCTCTTGTCTTCGACGGGCTTTTCGATACTTCCGAGCATTTCAGTCGTCTCCCGTGGTTGCTGGCTCAGACGTGGACGGGCCGGCGGCGCAGGGCGCGCTCGACCAGTGCTTCGATCCGGGTGCGGAAGGATTCCAGCGGCATTCCCTCGTGCTCGGTCTCGAGCTGGAGCTGGGGGACTTCGGCCGCGTCGAGGGCTTTGCGAAGTTCCGGGTAGTACAGCATGTGCGGTTCGCAGAACTTCGGCATGAGGTGGATGACCGCTTCGGCGCCGCTGTGCCGGACGGCCTCGAGCAGGTAGGTGTCCCAGTCGGCATCCTGCTGCACCCGGGTCGGGCACGGGATGGTCACGTTGCGCCGCGCGTACCACCCGGCCAATGCGGCGATCGGATCACCCTCTTCCTCGACATCCGTGGAGAGGTAACGCCTTCCGTGGTACAGATCGTCGTCGACCACGATCGCCCCGCTGTCTTCGATCACCTCGAGCAGCTCGCGTCGTGGTGCGTGGCAGAGGTGTCCGGACAGATGCACCCGGACGCGGTCGTCGCGCTCGGTGCGGTGGATCCCGGCCAGCGCTTCGAACAGCAGCGCGTGGTGTTCGACGGGGTCCATGACCATGCTCGAGACGATGATGTCCTGAAGCTCGACCGGGCTGAGCGAGGCCTCACCCGCGCTGCGGGCGTCGAGCAGCTGCCGGATCAGACGGCGGTCGCGGTTGTAGGCTTCGATGCTCTGGCGGAGCGCGCCCTGCTCGACCGGATTCCCGGTGAACCGTTCGATTTCGGCCCGGATCTCCGCCATCGTCTCCGTGACCTTGGCCGGCGCCCACGAGTCGTTCATCGACGAGTTCAGCATGCCGAGGAAAACGGTGGTGTCCGGCTTGAGGGTCCGGGCGATCTCGGTGGCGCCGATCAGCTGGATGCAGTGGTCGGCGGTGAAGACGGCGTCGTAGAGGTCGAACCGGCCGGTTGCCACCTGGTCGGCCAGGTTGCGGGTGTACCCGCAGTAGAACTCGGCCAGCAGCGCCCGGCCTTCGGTGATCGGCTCCTGATCGTCCTGCACGATCACCGGCAGCGCGCCGGCCGCGTGCGCGAGCTCCCGCGGGAAGTTCATCGGCAGGATCGCGAGCACGGCGCCGCCGGGGTGTTCGGCCCGCCATCGCCCGACGTAGGCGCGCGGATCGCGGGCCACGCCGACCAGTCGTTCCATGGCCTCGGAAGGCGCGTCGGTCATGAGTGTGGTTCCTCTCCTGGGTTTCGTCGGATACTCTACGCCGCGTGTAACTGAGGCACAATGACCGTAGTGAGTCTGCGGGATCGTCCGAGGAGGCCGTTTTGTCGCCGATCGTCAACCGCTACACCCGTCTCGTCGGGATCGAGCACCCGATCGTCCAGGAGGGCCTGGGGCCGTTCCGCACGCCGAAGCTCGCCGCAGCAGTGTCCGAAGCGGGCGGGCTCGGCACTGTGTCGATGCCGGGCATGCCCGAGGACATCGCGCAAGGCGCACGCACCTTCCGTGCCCACATCGAAGAGTGCGCCTCGCTCACGGACCGGCCGTTCGCGGTGAACATCCCGGTGGGAGTCGACAGCTCGGGGAAAGTGCTCCCGTTCACTGACGCGTATATCCGGACCGCGCTCGAGGCCAGGGAGGCCGACCCGGCGATCGCGCGGAGGCTGCGCGTGCTGACCACCTCGGCCGGCTTCCCCGGTCCTTACATCGCGGCGATCAAGGACGCGGGCCTGGTGCACCAGCACAAGGTCGGTTCGACCCGGCAGGCGGTGAAAGCCGCGGCGGCCGGCGTGGACGTGGTGATCGCGGCGGGGTTCGAGATGGGCGGCCACGCGCCGAGCAAGGCGGTGCACACGTTCGTCCTCATTCCGAACGTCACCGAGGCGGTCGACGTGCCGGTGCTGCTCACCGGCGGGGCCCGGGACGCCCGTGGGCTCGCCGCCGCTCTCGCGCTCGGCGCCGAGGGGGTCGCCATGGGGACGCGCTTCATCACCAGTACTGCCAACTCCGACTGGCATCCCGCATACATCCAGGCGCTGCTGGACGCGGAAGAGGGTGACGATGTCGCCTTCGACGGTGTGTACGGCCCTTGCCGTGGCCTGCGGAACGCGGCGTCCCGGCGGCTGACCGAGGCGGCCGCACACCATGACGGCGGCGAAAAGCCGGATCAGGTCGAGCTGACCCGGTGGAAGATCGAGTCGATGCAGCGGGCGCAGACCGAGGGTGATGTCACGGACAGCCTGGTGCTGACCGGGCAGGTGGCGGCCGCGATCCACGACCTCGTGGACGTCGCCGAGTTCGTCCCCCGGATGGCGTCCGAGGCGGCCGAGATCCTGCAGTCCCTGGCGGCGCGGCTCGGGAGCCTCACAGCTTAATGGTATGTTTGGTCAGTCCATTTGAGAAGGGTGACGGCATGACGACGAGGTCGAGCCGGGGCGAGCCGGGCCTCGAAGTCGGCGTGGCGCTGAACGACGAGCTGCTCATCGCTGACGGGGCGAAGCGCCGCGAGATCCTGAACCACATCGCCGAAGCCGGGCTGGGCCACGTCACGGTCGGAGACCACATCAGCTTTCACGGTGGTGCCGGGTTCGACGGGATGGTCGCCGCGACTTCGATCCTGGCCGGGCACGACTCGCTGCGCGCGGTCATCGGCGTCTACCAGCTGGCTCTGCGCCATCCGATGGTGGCTGCGCGGCAAATGGCCACGTTGTCCCAGATCGCGCCCGGACGGCTCGTGTTCGGGGCCGGCGCCGGCGGCGAGGACCGCCTGGAGGTCGTGAACGCGGGGATCGATCCGGCCACGCGAGGCCGCCGGCTGGATGAGAGCCTGGGGCTGCTGCGGCGCCTCGCCGACGGCGAGCCGATCGAGCACGAGGGCGAGTTCTTCCGCCTGCGGGACGCCCGGATCCTTCCCGCGCCGGTGCCGCGGGTGCCGATGGTGATCGGCGGCTCGGGTGACGTGGCGGTGCGGCGGACCGCCGAACACGGTGACGGCTGGATGGGGATCTTCTGCTCGGCGAGGCGATTCGGTGCCACGGCCGGGAAGATCCGGGCGGCCGCGGCGGAACGGGGCCGCGAGGTCTCCTGGTTCGGCCTCAGCATGTGGGTGGGCCTGGGGCGTGACGACTCGACGGCACGGCGGCTGCTCGGCGAACGGATGCAGGCGCTGTACAACCTTCCCCCGGAGAAGTTCCGGCATCTCACCGCGGCCGGGACGCCCGCCACGGTCGCCGCGGCGTTGCAGCCGTACGTCGACGCGGGCGCGCGGCATTTGACCCTGGTGGTCGCCGCGGAGTCGGTGCACGACGGGATCGAGATGGCCGGAGAGGTCCGCGGCCTGCTGGACGGGCGGTGCTGAACTCGATGCGCGCGGCGGTTCAACGACGGTACGGCGGGCCGGATGTGCTCGAGGCGGCCGAGCTGCCCGGTCCCGTCCCGGACCGGGACCATGCGGTGATCGAGCTGCGGGCGGCCGCGCTGAACTGGCATGACGTCCTCGTCCGGCGCGGGCAGTACCGCTCTCCCTTACCTCATGTCCCGGGCGCCGACGGGGCCGGCATCGACGTCGAGACCGGCGCCGAGGTGCTGGTGCTCCCCGCTCTTCGGTGGGGCGACGACGAGTCGGCGCCGGCTCCGGACTGGGAAATCCTCGGGGACCGGCGGCACGGCACGTACGCGGAAAAGGTCCGGGTGCCACGGGACTGTGTGTTTCCGAAGCCGCCCGGTCTGACGTGGGCCGAAGCGGCCGCTCTGCCGCTCGTGGGCCTGACCGCCTATCGCGCGCTGTTCACCCGGGGACGGCTTCGCGCGGGGGAGTCGTTGCTGGTGCTCGGTGCGGGTGGCGGAGTCGCGACGATGGCGGTCTCCCTCGCCTCGGCGGCCGGTGCCCACGTCGTGGTGACTTCCTCGGCCGAGGCCAAGATCGCCGCGGCCGGCGAACTCGGCGCGGTGGGCGGGGTTCGTTACGACCGGCCGGGATGGGTGGAGGCGGCCGTCGCGCGGTCACCGCGGCGGCGCGGGTTCGACCTCGTCCTCGACCCGGTCGGTTCCTGGGCCGACGCGCTCGCCACCCTGCGCCCGGGCGGGAGGCTGGTGGTGCTCGGTGCTTCGCGGGCCGAGTCGGCCACGCTCGCCGTCCGCCCGTACTACTTCGGGCAGTACGACCTGCTCGGCACGACGATGGGCAGCTCCCGCGATTTCGAAGGCCTGCTGCGGCTGCGCGCGGAGCATGCGGTCCCGCCGCCGGTCATCGACCGCGTCTTCCCGTTGGCCCAGGCGGCGAAGGCGCACGAGTACCTCGAAAGCGGCCGGGGATTCGGGAAGACCGTGCTCAGTACCGACGTGGAAGGGATCGTGTGATGAACGAGCCTCTTGTCCGCCACGAACTCGATGACCACGGCGTGGCGTACCTGACGCTGGACTCCCCGGCCACCCGCAACGCCTTGAGCGACGCGATGCTCGACGAACTGCTGGCCGCGCTCGAGTCGGCGAGACAGGACGAGCGCGTTCGCGTGGTCGTCCTGGGTTCCTCGCACGACAAGGTGTTCTCGGCCGGCGGTGACCTGAAATCCTTCGCCGGCAACACTTCCACGGTCGTGAAGTACCAGGGCCTGGACCGGTTCCCCCGTCTCTACCAGGCCATCGGCGGCCTGGGGAAGCCGGTCATCTGCGCCGCCGGCGGCGACGTGCTCGCCGGGGCGTTCGGGGTGGCCCTCGCCTGCGACCTGGTGATCGCCAAGGAGGGCGTGCGGTTCGGGTGCCCCGAGATCAACGTGGGTGTTTTCCCGTTCATGATCTCCAGCCTGATCTACCGCAACGTCGATCGGTTGAAGGCCAACGAGTTGATGATGCTCGGCGAGCCGATCGACACGGCGGAGGCCCGGCGGCTGAACCTCGTCAACGCGGTGGTCCCGGCCGACCGGTTCGACGACGAGGTCCGGTCGTGGGCGCGCAAGGTCGCCGGCAAGTCCCCGTTGCTCATGCGGCTGGGCAAGGACGCGATCAACGCCACCCGGGACATGAGCCTGCCGGACGCCCTGGAGGCCTTGCGGGCCCAGCTCGCCCTCGCGTTCACCACCGAGGACATCGTCGAAGGGGTGGCGGCTTTCCGGGAGAAGCGCGAGCCCGTGTGGAAGTTGCGGTGAAGCAGGCCGCCCGACCTCGTTGATTCAACGGTCAGACCATTGTATGGTCGTACCAGTATTGCTGGCTGGAGGGCGGTAGGTTCGCATGGACGCGAAGCTCGCGACGGTCCACGATCGTTACAGCGCCACGGAGATCGCCGCCTACTACGAGGCGGGGCTCTGGGAGCCGGCGAGCTTCACGGAGCTGGCGGCCCGGCAGGCCGCGGCCCGCCCCGACCGGCCGTTCCTGATCGACTCGACGTCTTCGGTGACCTTCGCCGAGTTCCGGGACCGGGCACTGCGGCTCGCGGTCGGCCTCCGGCGCTCGGGCATCAGCCGCGGCGACCGCGTGGCGGTGCAACTGCCGAACTGGACCGAATTCCCGGTGCTGGCCGCGGCTCTCTCGCGCCTCGGCGCGATCCTCGTGCCGATCATGCCCATCTACCGGGAAGACGAGGTGGCGTACGTCCTGCGGCATTCGGGCGCGGTCGCGGCCGTGACCTGCGGGGAGTTCCGCAAGTTCGATCATCTCGGGATGTTCGCCGGACTGCTGCAGGAGATTCCGGGTCTGCGGCAGGTCTACCTCGCGCGCCCGGACCGCGAGCTGGACCCGGCGGTCGCCACGCCGCTGTCGGATCTCGTCGCCGAGGGCAGCATCGAGGCGCTGGAAGCGGAAGCGGGCCCCGACAGCTCACCGGATGACGGGTTCCTGATCGTGTACACGTCGGGGACGACCTCGCGGCCCAAAGGCTGTTTCCACACGTTCAACACCCTGCGGGCAAGTGCGGCGGCGATCGCCGAGGGGCTCCGGTACAGCGAGCGGGACGTCCAATTCGGACCTTCGCCGATCACCCACAGCACGGGACTGGTCACCAGTGTGGTGCTGCCGCTGCTGAAGGGCGCGACCTCGTGCCTGATGGAGGTGTTCGAGCCGGAGGCGGCGCTGCGGTGGATCGAGCGGTACGGCTGCACAGCGGCGGTGACCGCGACCCCGTTCCTGCAGATGCTGATGTCGGCCTACGACCCGGAAAAGCACGACGCGAGCAGCCTGCGGTTCTGGGTGTGCGCCGGTTCGCCCATCCCGGGCGCGGTCATCGCGAAGGCGGGTGAGCTGTTCCCGGGCTGCCGGACGCTCAGCCTCTACGGGCGGTCGGAGAACATGCTGACCACGATGTGCACCGCCGCCGACCCGGCCGGGCAGGAGGCGCATTCGGACGGTGCCGCGGTGGCGGGCGCACAGGTCGAGGTCGTCGACCAGGACGGCCGCGAGGTCCCTCGCGGGGAGGAGGGGGACATCGCCTACCGGGGGCCGAGCCACATGCTGGAGTATTTCCGCGACGAAGCCCAGACCGAGGCCTTGTTCACCCCGGACGGCTTCTCCCGCTCGGGAGACCTCGGGCGGATGGACGCCGAGGGCTACGTCCGGGTCACCGGCCGGCTCAAGGACATCGTGATCCGGGGCGGCATGAACATCAGCGCGCGGGAGGTCGAGGACCACCTCGCCGACCACCCCGGCATCGCCGGCGTCGCGGTCGTCGGGATGCCGGACGAGCGGCTCGGTGAAAAGGTGTGCGCCTACGTCACCCCGGCCGGGCCGGGTGCCGGGCCGACGCTGCGGGAGATCACCGATTTCCTCCGCGCGCGGCACGTCGCCGTGCAGAAGCTGCCGGAGCGGCTCGAGGTGGTGTCCGAGCTGCCGATGACGGCCACGGGGAAGGTGAAGAAGCACGAACTCCGGGAAGACATCAGGAAGAAGCTGGCATCGGCCTGAGACCGGGGGAGCCCGGGTACCCCGGAGCCGCCTCAGCTCGTGCGGGCGCGGTCGCCGGAAGAACTGGCGCCCTCCTCCAGCCCGGGCAGCCCGGCGGTGGTGAGCAGGCGGAGGGTTTCCTCGATGTCCGTGGACTGCGCGGTCCGCCGCGGCCAGTTCGAGACCGAGAAGATCATGCCGAGGACGGCCTGGGCCGCCACCGGAATCCGGTGGCCGGCGTCCGGGTAGCGGTGTCCCAGCAGCTCTTCCCAGCGCGCCGTGTACTGGGCCCGGCGGCGATCGAACGGGCGGCGCCACGGGTCCGCGAGCGAGCGCACGTCCCGCTGGTAGAGGTTGACCAGCTCGCGGTGCTCGACGGCGAAGGTGATGTGGTGGCGGACGGCGCGGTCGAGATCCGGTCCGGGATCCCCGTGCACGGGGATCGTCGCGCTGACGAGTTCGTCCAGCGCCTCGTTCAGCAAGGTCGCCAGGATCTCGTCCTTGCCGGAGAAGTGCCGGTACAGCGAAGGGCCGCTGAGCCCCGCCCGTTTCCCGATCTCGTCGACCCCGACGCCGTGGAAACCCTTCTCGTAGAAGGCTTCGGTGGCGGCTTCGAGGATCCTGCGCTCCCTGTCCACCCGGCGCAGCCTACCAGGTTCGGAACGTTCGTTCACCGGTGTGCGTTCCAGCTGGAGGTTTCGTATTCGGTCGACGGCACTGTTGTCGATTAGGTCTGACCATTGTAGCCTTTGACGGAGTGGTGTCACTGGCGAAGCCGCGGCGATCGGCGAAGGGCGGGGAGATGGACCTGAGCGATACTCCCGAGGAGGCTCGATTCCGGGCGGGGGCGCGGAAGTTCCTCGAGGAGAGCCTGCCCCGGCTCGGCCGGCCGCAGCCGGACGACCTGGTCGGCCGGGTCCCGTTCTGGCGGCAGTGGCAGCGGATGGTCTTCGAGGCGGGCTACGCCGGGCTCACCTGGCCGAAAGAGTACGGGGGCCAGGGCCTCGACGAGCGGCTGCGCGCCGTTTTCGGCGAGGAGAACGATCGCGCCGGGGCTCCGGACCGGCTCAACATCATCGGTGAGGACTTCGGCGGGCCGACCATCGTGCACTTCGGCACCGACGAGCAGAAGGCGCGCTACCTGCGTCCGATCCTCACCGGCGAGGAGATCTGGTGCCAGTTGTTCTCCGAGCCCGAGGCCGGCTCGGACCTGGCTTCCCTGCGCACCCGGGCGACGAAGGTCGAAGGGGGCTGGAGCATCACGGGGCAGAAGATCTGGACCAGCCGCGCCCAGATCGCCGCGCACGCCATTCTGCTCGCCCGCACCGGCGGCGGCGAGCGCCATCGCGGGATCACCTTTTTCCTGCTGCCGATGGACAGTGCCGGCATCACCGTCCGCCCGCTGGCCCACATGCTCGGCGAGGCCGAGTTCAACGAGGTTTTCCTGGACGAGGTGTTCGTCCCCGATTCCGCGGTGGTCGGCGAGGTCGACGGCGGGTGGAAGGTCGCGATGGGCACGCTCGGCTTCGAGCGCGTGGCGATCGCGACCGGCCGGGTCAACACCACCAAGGCGATCGGCGACATCATCGAGGACATCCGCGGGCGCCGGGATGCGACGGGTCGCCCCCTCGGTGCCGATCCGCTGGTGCGCCAGCAGGTCGCCGACCTGTGGTCGCGGGCGCTGGTCCACCGCACGATCAGCCAGCGCGTGGTCACCGGTGCCGCCGCCGACGGCCCGCCCGGCCCGGTCACCTCCATCGGCAAGCTCTACTTCTGTCCGCTGGTCGAGGACCTGGCGGACTTCCGGCTGTCGCTCGAGCCGCTGGGCGGCCAGTTCGGGCTCGACGACGAGCTGGCCGAGACGCGGGCCTGGCTCCGGCTGGCCAATCAGGCCCGCGGCACCGCCATCGCGGGCGGGTCGACCTTCATCCAGCGCAACATCGTGGCCGAGCGCATCCTCGGCCTGCCCAGGAGCTGACGACATGACCACGGAACACCCCTACGTCTGGCACCCGAGCGCGGACTACCTCGAAAACAGCAATGTCGCCCGGCTGATGCGAGCCTTCGGCGTGAGGACCGCGGACGAGCTGCGCGCCCGGTCGGTCGCCGACATCGCCACGTTCTGGCGGGCCGTGGTCGACGACCTCGGCCTGCCGTTCCACTCCCCGTATTCGGCCGTCGTGGACACCAGCCGGGGCATCGCGTACCCGGAGTGGTTCGTCGGCGGCGGGCTGAACGTCGCGGAGGCCTGCCTCGGGCGCTGGGCGCGGGAGAACCCTGATGCGCCCGCCGTGGTGCACGAGGCCGAGGACGGCACCGTGCGCCGGTTGACCTTCGCCGAGCTGGACGACCAGGTCGCCGCGGTGCGCGCAGGTCTGCGTGCGCGGGGCCTCGGGCGTGGGGACACGGTCGCGCTCTACCTGCCGATGACCCCGGAGGCGGTGGTCGCGATGTACGCGGTCGCGAGCATCGGTGCCGTGGCAGTTCCGTTGTTCAGCGGGTTCGCGACGACGGCGATCGCGTCGCGGCTGCAGGACGCCGAGGTGCGCGCGGTGATCACGGCCGATGCGACGGTACGCCGGGGCCGGACCGTCCGGATGCTGCCGCAGCTGGTCGCCGCACTGGAATCGTGCCCGCGGGTGGAGCACGTGATCGTGGTGCCGAACGTGGCCGCCGACCTCGAGCTTTCCGGCGGCCAGATCGCGTGGTCGGAACTGCTCGCCGCCGAGCCCGATCGCAAGGTGGAGCCGACGTCCACTTCGGACATACTGCTGCTCGCGTACACCTCCGGGACGACGGGACGTCCGAAAGGGGCGGTGCACACGCACGCCGGCTTTCTCGCGAAGGTCGCGATGGAAGTCGCCTACGCCTTCGACATCAAGCCAGGACGCACTTTCTGCTGGATCACCGACATGGGCTGGATCATGGGCCCGCTGTCCATTTTGGGCACCCACGCCTGCGGCGGCACGCTGCTGCTCTACGAGGGCTCGCCGGATGTTCCGGATACGCAGCGGTTGTGGCGGCTGGCCGAAACGCACGGCGTGAGCATGCTCGGCGTGTCGCCGACGCTGATCCGGGCACTGCGCGCGGCGGACGAGCCGCCCAGCGCGGATCTGTCGTCCGTGCGCATCCTCGGTTCGACGGGCGAGCCGTGGGATCCGGAATCCTACGAATGGCTCGCGCGGGACGTCTTCGGCTCACGCGTGCCGATCATCAACTTCTCCGGCGGGACCGAAGTCGGGGGCTCGTTCCTGTGCCCGTACCCGGTCGAAGAGATCACCAGCTGCTCGCTCGGGGGACCGGCGCTCGGCATGGACGTCGACGTGGTCGACGACGAAGCCCGGCCGTTGCGCGGCCAGGTGGGCGAACTCGTGTGCCGGCAGCCGTGGCCCGCGATGACCCGCGGGATCTGGCACGACGACCGGCAGTACCGGGAAGCCTATTGGTCGACCTTCGAGGGGCTGTGGCGGCACGGGGACTACGCGCTGGTCGACGAGCGGGGCGACTGGTTCATCCTCGGCCGGTCCGACGACGTGATGAACGTGGCCGGCAAACGGGTCGCGCCCGCGGAGATCGAGTCCGTCGTCGGCCAGGACCCCGCCGTGGCGGAGTCCGCGGTGGTCGGCGTGCCGGACCCGGCCAAGGGCGAGGCCGTGTGGGTCTTCTGGGTCGGCAAGCCGGGGGCGGACACCGACGACGAGGAGGTCGCGCGAAGGCTCCGCGCCCGGGTCGCGGAAGAAGTCGGCAAACCCTTCGCGCCCAGCCGGATCGTCCGCGTGGCGCAGCTGCCGAAGACCCGCTCGGCGAAGATCATGCGCCGGGCGATCCGCGCCGCCGTGCTGGACCAGGACCCCGGAGACCTCTCCGGCGCCGAGAACCCGCAGGCGGTCGGGGAGATCGCCGCTCAGCTCAAGGGGCGGCCATGAAAGCGGCCGGGTCAGTCTTCCTGGACGTCGACGTCGGTGCGTTCCTCGACCTTGAGCACGGCCTCGGCGTACGTGTGCACGTGCCGGGTCATCCGGCGCACGGCGGCGTTGGGATCCTGGGCGCGGATGGCCGCGGTGACCGAGCGGTGGGCGCGGACCGTGGTCGCCCGGACCTCCGCGTCCACGAACTGCGTGTTCCGGGTGGACGCGTAGATGGCCCGCGACAAGGCCAGCATGAATCCCGTCAGCAGCTCGTTGTGGCTGGCCATCGCGACACCCACGTGCCAGTCGATGTTGGCCTGCAGGAAGGCATCCAGGTCTCCGGCGGCGACGAGGTCGTCGTTCGCGACCTCGAGGCGGTCCAGGTCCTCCTCGGTGCGGGCGCTCGCGGCCAGGCGGGCGCACGCGGGTTCGAGCGCCTCGCGGGTTTCGAGCAGCGCCGGGATGCGGATCTTGCGCCCGCGGATCATGAGGTTGACCGACTGGGCGACCGACTCTTCGCCCGGGTGCTCGACGAAGGCGCCACCGGCGCGGCCGGTCTTGACCCGCACCAGGCCCTGCACCTCCAGGATGCGGAGCGCTTCCCGGACGGTGGTGCGGCTCATCCCCGTCTGGGTGACCAGCTCGCGTTCGGGCGGCAGTGCGGTGCCTTCGGCGAACTCGCCGCGCAGGATGCGTTCACGCAGGTCGTTCGCGAGTACGTCCGAGGCCTTGGGCACCTGCATCGGTGACAGCCGCACAGGATTCCGGATCGTCCCGTTCGGCGTATTCGCTGGCTCTGCCATCTCACGTCCTGTTCCACGAATTTGGTCGTACCTAAAGTACCAGTGATTCCGCCCCGATCGCCGGAGCCGCCGGGGCGAGGAGAGGATTGTTCATGGAGTGGAAACTCTCCGACGAGCAGATCGCCTATCAGGAGGCGCTGCGCGGTTGGTTGTCCGACACCGCTTCGTCCGCCACCGTGCGCGCTTGGCTCGACGAAGGCGACGAGCAGACTTTCGAAGCGCAGTTCGTCCGTGGCGGCTGGGCCGGGGTGGGGATTCCCGAGGAGTCCGGCGGTCAGGGCGGCGGCCTCGTGGAGCTGGCGCTCACCGCGGAGGAGCTGGCTCGCGCGGCCGTCCCGTCCTCGGCGTGGCTGGCCACCGTGCTCGCGGTGCCCGCGCTGGCGGGCCGGCCGGAGGCGGCTGAACAGGCGCTCGCCGGGAAACCGGTCACGCTGCTGGTGCCCGCGGACGAAATGCCGGATGCGGGGCCGGTGCTGGCGATGGATGCCGAGGGCCGGCTCAGCGGGAGCGTGCCCCGCGTGCTGGCCGGGTCCCGAGTGGACTCGTTCGTGGCTGTGGTGCGGCAAGGCGACCATCGCACGTTGCGATTGGTGCGGGCCGGGGACGCCGGGAAGTCCGCGCGTCGGCTGCTCGACCGCAGCCGCTCGGTCGCCGACATCCGCCTCGAATCGGTTCCGTCGGAGCCGTTGCCGGTGGCGGGGGAGGCGTTCCTGCGTGATTACGCCGCCCGGGCCGCGGTGCTGGTCGCGGCCGACGCGCTGGGCGCGACGGAACGGATGCTCGCCCTCGCGGTCGAGTACAGCAAGCAGCGCCGGCAGTTCGGGGTGCCGATCGGGTCGTTCCAGGCGGTCAAGCACGCGGCGGCGACCATCCTGGTCGGGGCCGAATCCGGGCGCTCGGTGCTCTACTACGCGGCGGCGACGGTGGACGCCGGCGAACTCGACTGCGGGCTGCACGCCGCCGCGGCCAAGGCGCAGATCACCGCGGTAAGCGCTCGTGCGGCGGACAGCGCGCTGACGATGCACGGTGCGATCGGCTACACCTGGGAGCACGATCTCCACCTGTTCTCGAAGCGCGCCAAGCTCGACGAGTACCTGTTCGGCACCCCGGCGCAGTGGAACGAGCGGATCGCCGACGGCCTGCAGCTGGTGTGACGCACTGGTCCGACCAGATCTGTCTTTTGGTCAGTCCTTTTGTTAGAATCAGGCCGCAGCCTGCCGACCGGATGAGGGGACACCGTGGATTTCGAGCTCACCGAAGACCAGCTCACGATTCGCCGAGCGGTCGCGGAGCTGGCGGCCAAGTTCGACGACCAGTACTGGATGGAGAAGGACGCGGCGCACGAGTTCCCGCACGAGTTCTACCGGGCGTTCGCCGACGGCGGCTGGCTCGGCATCACCACCCCCGAGGAGTACGGCGGGCACGGCTTCGGGATCACCGAGGCTTCGCTGCTGCTCGAAGAAATCGCCGCCTCCGGTGCGGGCATGAACGGCGCCAGCTCGCTGCACCTGTCGATCTTCGGCATGCACCCGGTGATCGTGCACGGCTCCGAGGAGATGAAGCGTGAGTGCCTGCCGCGCATCGTCAACGGCGATCTGCACGTGTGCTTCGGGGTCACCGAGCCGGGCGCCGGGCTCGACACGACCCGGATCACCACCTTCGCCCGCCGAGACGGCTCCGACTACGTGGTCAACGGCCGCAAGGTGTGGATCTCCAAGGCGATGGAGTCGGAAAAGGTCCTGCTGCTCACCCGCACCGCGAAGTTCGAGGACTCGCCGAAGAAGACCGACGGGCTCACGCTCTTCCTGACCGACCTCGACCGCGACCACGTCGACATCCGGCCGATCAGGAAGATGGGCCGCAACGCGGTCACCTCCAACGAGCTCTTCATCGACGATCTGCGGATCCCGGCGGAACACCGCGTCGGTGAGGAGGGCAAGGGGTTCAAGTACATTTTGGACGGTCTCAACCCGGAGCGGATGCTCGTCGCCGCGGAGGCGCTGGGCATCGGCCGGGCCGCGCTGCGCCGGGGCGTCCGGTACGCCAACGAGCGGGAGGTGTTCGGCCGGCCCATCGGCATGAACCAGGGCCTGCAGTTCCCGCTGGCCGACTCGCTGGCGCGGCTCGACGCGGCCGAACTCGTGCTGCGCAAGGCAACCTGGTTGTACGACAACGGAAAGAAGTGCGCCAGAGAGGCCAACACCGCCAAGTACCTCTGCGCGGACGCCGGTTTCGAGGCCGCCGACCGCGCGCTGCAGACCCACGGTGGCATGGGCTACTCCGAGGAGTACCACGTGGCCCGGTACTTCCGGGAAGCCCGCTTGACCAAGATCGCGCCGCTGAGCCAGGAAATGGTCCTCAACTTCCTCGGTGAGCACGTGCTCGGACTGCCCAGGAGCTACTGATGTTCTCACTATCCGGCCGATCCGCCCTCGTCACCGGGGCGGGCAACGGCATCGGTGCCGCCGTGGCCAAGGCCTACGCCGCGGCCGGGGCCGCCGTGCTCGTCTCGGACCTCGACAAGGACGCGGCCGCGGCGGTCGCGGCCGAAATCACCGCCGCCGGCGGGCGAGCCGAATCGGCGGCACTGGACGTCCGCGAGGCCGGGCAGGCCGCCGACGTCGCCGAGCAGGCCGCGCGCCTGGGCGGCGGGACACTGAACATCCTGGTGAACAACGCGGGCGCCATCGCGCCGGCGATGTTCCCGAAGATGACGGCGGAGCAGTTCCAGTTCGTGCTCGGCGTGCACGTCGGCGGGACCTTCACGGTCAGCCAGGCCGCGCTGCCGCACCTCGCGCAGGACGGCAGCGGCCGCGTCATCAACGTCACCTCCGCCGCCGGGCTCGTCGGCACGATCGGGCAGGCGAACTACGGCGCCGCCAAGGCCGGCATCGTCGGCCTCACCAAGTCCCTCGCCCGCGAGCTGGCCCGGCAGCACATCACGGTGAACGCCCTGGCTCCGCTCGCGGCCACCGCCATGACGGAGAACATCCGCGGCAACGAGAAGCTGGCCAAGCTGACGCTCGAACGCATTCCACTGCGGCGCTGGGCGGAACCCGCCGAGATCGCCGGGGCGTTCGTCTTCTTCGCCTCGGACGCGGCCGGATACATCACCGGGCAGGTCCTGCCCGTCGACGGAGGGACGGTCATCTGATGCCCGGCTTCGCCAGCCCCTTGACGCGCCACGGCCGTGAGGCGCTCATCGTCGATGCGCTGCGCACGCCGATGGGCAAGGCCCACCCGGACAAGGGATGGTTCCGCGACACTCACCCCAACGTGCTGCTCGGCGTCGTCTACACCGCGTTGCTGGAGTCGGCCGGGGTCGCCCCGGAGGTCGTCGAGGACCTGGTGATCGGCTGTACCGCGCCGTTCGGGGAGCAGTCGCGCAACGTGGGCCGCAATGCCTGGCTGCAGGCCGGTTATCCGCCCGAGGTGCCCGCGACGGTGCTCGACCGGCGGTGCGGCTCGGCCCAGACCGCGGTCGAGATGGCCGCCGCGCTGGTCGCGTCCGGCACGCACGAGGTGGTCATCGCCGGCGGGGTCGAGCACATGCAGCACGTGCCGATGAACGCCCCGGCGAAGATTTCCGAGCTGTACGGCGATCCCTGGCCCGACGAGCTGCGCGCGCGGTACGGCTTCGTGCCACAGGGCGAAAGCGCCGAGCTGATCGCGGACCGGTGGGGGATCACCCGGGCCGAGATGGACGAATTCGCGGTGCGTTCGCACGCGCTGGCCACCGCGGCGGTGGAGGCCGGCCGGTTCCGCCGCGAGATGATCCCGATGGAGCTGGACGGCGAGCAGCGCGTCAGCGACCAGGCCATCCGCCCGGGCACTTCGATGGCGGGGCTGGCGGCTCTCAAACCGGCGTTCCGCCCCGAGGACGGACGGATCACCGCCGGCAGCTCCTCACCGCTCAGCGACGGCGCGGCGGGCGTGCTTCTCTCCTCTCGCGAGGCGGCCGAACACCACGGCTGGACGCCCCGGGCGCGGGTGCTCGACCAGACCACGGTCGGCGTGGACCCCGTCATCATGCTCACCGGCCCCATCCCCGCGACCCGGAAGCTGCTGGAGCGCAACGGTTTGACGATCGACGACCTCGATCTGATCGAGATCAACGAAGCGTTCAGCTCGGTCGTGCTCGCCTGGGAGCGCGAACTCAAGCCGGACATGGCGAAGGTGAACGTCAACGGCGGGGCGATCGCGCTCGGTCACCCGGTCGGCGCTTCGGGCGCGCGGCTGTTCGGCACGCTGCTGTCCGAAATGGAGCGGCGGGACGTGGAGCTCGGGCTGGTCACCATGTGCTGTGGCGGTGGCCTGGGGACGGCCACGCTCGTTCAGCGGGTCCGCTGATGATCGACCTGCGGCCGTTCGTCTCCGCCGGCGACGGCGTGTGGTGGGGCCAGGGCGGCGCGGAACCCGAACCGCTGGTGAACGCCCTGCTCGACCAGGTCGGCGAGATCGGCGAGGTCCGCGCGTTCTGCGGTCTGACGTGGAATCCGCGGCTGGCGGGGGATCTGCCCGACGAGCTGACCGTGCTTTCCTACGGCGGGCTGGGCGAGCTGCGCCGGCTGAGCCGGCACGGCCGGCTCGACGTGGTGCCGTGCCACTACTCCGCGCTGCCGCGCATGTTCGCGCGCGGCCAGCTGCCCGCCGACGTCGGGCTGGTGCAGGTTTCCCGGCCGGACGGCAACGGCGAGGTGTCGCTCGGCATCGGCGTCGAGTACGCCGCGGACGCCATCCCGCACAGCCGGGTGCTCGTCGCGGAGGTGAACCACCGGATGCCGCCCACCACCGGCAGCGCGCGGCTGCCGCTGGAGCGGTTCGCCGCCGTGGTCGAGACGGACCGCCCGCTCGCCGAAGCGTCCACCCGTCCCGCCGATGCGGTGGACCGGGCGATCGCCGACCACGTCGCCGGGCTGATCGAAGACGGCGACACCCTGCAGATGGGGGTCGGGCCGCTGCCGAACGCGGTGCTCGACTCGCTGTCCGGTCACCGCGAACTCGGCTTTCACAGCGGCATGATCACCGACGGCGTGCTGACCCTGGTCGAGAAGGGCGTGCTGACCGGGGCGCGGAAGGAAATCGACCGGGGAATCATCGTCACCGGTGCCGCCTTGGGCACGGCGGAGTTCTACGAGCGGATCGGCGAGTTCCCGGTCGAGTTCCGGCCGGCCAGTTACACGCACTCGCCGGCGGTGCTTTCCCGGCTGCGCTCGCTGGTCTCGATCAACTCCGCGATCGAGGTCGACCTGCTGGGCCAAGTGGGCGCGGAGATCCGCCGGGGCGTGCACATCGGCGCCGTCGGCGGCCAGGTCGACTTCAGCCGGGCCGCCTCGTTGACCGGTGCCCGTTCGATCATCGCGCTGCGCTCCGAATCCGCCGGTGAATCCACGATCTCGCCGGCCCTGCGCGGTGGCGTCGTCACCACCGCGCGGGTCGACGTCGACGCCGTGGTCACCGAGCACGGCGTCGCGCTCCTGACCGGATGCACTGTCGCCGAACGAGCCCGGCGGCTCATCCGGGTCGCCGCGCCGCGGCACCGGAGCACCTTGGAAAACAGCCTTGCCGACCGGGAGTTGCCATGACCCTGCCCAACGCGGCGCAAGACGAGAGCCGCACCGTCAAGATCCGGGAAGTCGGTCCCCGGGACGGGTTCCAGAACGAGCCCGAAACCATTCCCACGGCCGAGAAGATCCGGCTGATCAACGCGCTCGGCCGGGCCGGCCTCACCCGCATCGAGGTCGCCAGCTTCGTCCGGCCGGACGTCATCCCCCAGCTCTCGGACGGGGTGGCCGTCCTCGAGGGCATCGACCTGCCCGAGGACGTCGACCGCCTGGTGCTGGTCCCGAACAGCCGCGGCCTCGACAACGCACTGGCCCAGCGCGACCTTTTCGAGGAGATCGCGCTGTTCGTGAGCGCGTCGGAGACGCACAACCAGCGCAACATCAACCGGCCGGTGGCCGAGACGATGGCCGACGTCAAGAAAATGGGCGAGCGCATCGTCGCCGAAGACCTCGGCTTCTGCGCGGTGATCGCCACGTCGTTCGGTTGCCCGTTCGAGGGCAAGGTCCCGATGGACCGGGTGCTCGACCTCGCCGAGCAGTTCGCCGAAGCCGGCGCGACGGAGCTCGGATTCGGTGACACCACCGGGATGTGCAACCCGGCGTACGCGTCGCGGTTCTTCGCGGCCGCGCTCGATCGCCTGCCGGGAATCGAGATCACCGCCCATTTCCACAACACCCGCGGACAGGGGCTGGCCAACGCGTACGCGGCGTTCGAGGCGGGGTGCCGCAGCTTCGAGTCGAGCTTCGGCGAACTGGGCGGGTGCCCGGTACCCGCCGGTTCGACGGGCAATATCGCCACCGAAGACCTCGTGAGCATGTTCCACGAAATGGGCGTGGACACCGGGACCGACCTGCCCGCCCTGATCGAGGCGGCCCGGGCTGCGCAAACCGTGCTGGGCCGCAAACTCACCAGCCACTCGATCGTCGCCGGCCCGGTCGGCTGGGCCGCCCCCGATACCGAAACAGGAGCGTAAGTCACATGAGCAACCGCGTCGCCCTCGTCACCGGCAGTGCCCAGGGAATCGGCAAGGGCATCGCCACCACCTTGGGAGCACAGGGATTCCGGGTCGTTGTCGCCGACCTCAACCAGGAGGCGGCGGAGCAGGCCGCGAAGGAGATCACCGCGGCCGGCGGCACCGCGTTCGCCGTGCGGATCGACGTCACCAGCACCGAATCGGTGGAAGCCGCGGTGGCGACCGTCGAGCAGGAGTTCGGCCCCATCGAGGTGGTGGTGAACAACGCCGGCTGGGACGACTTCATGCCCTTCGTGAAGACCGACGAGGCGTTCTGGGACAGGATTCTCGACATCAACTTCAAGGGCGCGCTGCGGGTCATCAGGACGGTCGTGCCGGGGATGATGGAGCGCGGTTTCGGGCGCGTGGTGAACATCGGCTCCGACGCGGGCCGCGTCGGATCGTCCCTGGAGGCCGTGTATTCCGGTGCCAAGGGCGGCATCATCGCCTTCACCAAAACGCTCGCCCGCGAGGTCGCGACGAAGGGCGTCACGGCGAACACGGTCTGCCCCGGCCCCACCGACACCCCGGCGCTGCGGAAGTTCGCCGAGGGCGCCGGCGACGCCGAGAAGGTGATCGGCGGGATGACCCGCGCGGTCCCGATGAAGCGCCTCGGGACGCCGGAAGACATCGGCCCGGCCGTGGCCTTCTTCGCTTCCGACGGGGCCGGGTTCGTCACGGGCCAGACGCTGTCGGTCAGCGGCGGCCTCACGATGTCCTGATGGGGGACATCGAAGTCGGCTGGGCGGAATCCGGCGACTACACCGATATCCGTTACGAGACCACGTCCGACGGCATCGCCAAGATCACCATCGACCGCCCGGAGGTGCACAACGCCTTCCGGCCACAGACCCTGATCGAGATCTCGCGGGCGCTCACGGTGGCCCGGGAGGACGAGTCGGTCGGCGTCGTCGTGCTGACCGGCGCGGGCGAGAAGGCGTTCTGCTCGGGCGGTGACCAACGAGTGCGGGGCGACAGCGGGTATCAGGCGGATGCCGACAGCACCGGCCGGTTCCACGTCACCGACCTGCACGTCCAGATGCGGCGGTGCCCCAAGCCGATCGTCGCCATGGTCGCCGGGTACGCGATCGGCGGCGGCCACGTGCTGCACCTGGTCTGCGATCTCACGATCGCCGCCGACAACGCGGTTTTCGGGCAGGTCGGGCCCCGGGTCGGCTCGTTCGACGGCGGCTTCGGGGCGAGCCTGCTGACCAGTCTCGTCGGGCCGAAGAAGGCCAAGGAGATCTGGTTCCTGTGCCGGCGCTACGACGCGGCCAAGGCCGAGGCGATGGGCCTGGTCAACACGGTCGTGCCGCTGGCCGACCTCGAGGCGGAGACCGTGCGCTGGTGCCGGGAGATGCTCGAGCTGTCCCCGTTCGCGCTGCGGCTGATGAAGGCCAGCTTCCACGCGGCCGAGGACGGCTTCGCCGGGATCCAGCAGCTGGCCCACGACGCCAACCTGCTGTTCTACGGATCGGCCGAAGCCCAGGAGGGACGCGAAGCGTTCAAGGAAAAACGCGCTCCCGACTTCAGCCGGTTTCCCCGGCGGGCCTGACCACCTGAACCCCGGACCAAGAATCAAGCGAGGCACGATGAGTGAACCCGAAGCCGTCACCTGGCGCAGCGCGTCGCCGGGAATCACCGTCGTCACGGTGAACCGCCCGCCGGCCAACGCGCTCGGGCTGCCGATCCTCGACGGGCTGCACTCGGCGTTCGACGCCGCGGAGAAGGCCGGTGACGTCAGGGTGATGGTCGTCGAGTCGGCCCTGCCCGGGTTTTTCGCCGCCGGCGCGGACATCAAGCACATGTCCACCATCGACGCCGAGACGTTCCTCGCGTACGGGAACCGCATGCGGTCGGTCAACGACCGGCTGGCCGCCGCGCCGTGGATCTCGATCGCGGCAGTCGACGGGGCCGCGCTCGGCGGCGGTCTCGAGCTCGCGATGGCGTGCACGCTGCGGGTGTGCGGTCCCCGGGCGAAGTTCGGCCTGCCCGAGGTCAAGCTCGGCCTGATCCCGGGAGCCGGTGGGACACAACGACTCCCGCGGCTGGTCGGCCGGGGCCGGGCACTGGATCTCATGCTGACCGCCCGTCAGGTGCGCGCGGACGAGGCGCTCGCCATCGGACTGGTCGACCGGCGCACCGAAGGTGACGTGCTGGACGCCGCGCTGACGCTGGCCGCCGAGATCGTCCCGTCCTCGCTGCCGGCGCAGCTGGCCGTGGTGCGCACGGTTGATGCCGCGTTCGAGCTGCCCCTGGCCGACGGGATGGCTTACGAGGCCACACAGGAACAGGCGCTGTTCACCGACGGCGACGCGGCCGAAGGCATCACCGCCTTCATCGAGAAGCGACCGCCGAACTTCGCCTGATCCGTGGCCCGGGCGAGAACCGCAGCGGAAGGAGCCGGTCGTGAAGATTCCGGACGAGGACTACAAAACACTGCGGCTCAGCGAGCCGGGCACCGATGTCGCGCTCGTGGAGCTGAACCGCCCCAGCCGGTACAACGCGATGACCGACACCATGTTCGACGAGCTGGAACGGGCGTTCACCGCGCTCGACGACGAGGACGGCTGCCGGGCAGTGGTGCTGACCGGCGCGGGCCAGGCGTTCTGCGCCGGCTACGACCTCGCCGACGCGGAAGACCTCCCCGGACTCGGTGCGCTGGGCATGCTGGATCGGCAGGAACGGGCGGCGCGGGCCCTGCTCGCGGTGCGTTCCGTGCGGGTTCCGGTGATCGCCGCGGTCAACGGGGCCGCGGCGGGCGGCGGTATGTCACTCGCGCTGGCGGCCGATATCCGGCTCGCGGCCACCGGGGCGAAGTTCAACGCCGCGTTCGTCCGGATAGGACTGTCCGCGGGGGATCTCGGTGCTTCCTGGCTGCTGACGCGGCTGATCGGCCCCGCTCAGACGAGCGAGATCTGTTTCACCGGGCGCATGGTGCTCGCCGAAGAGGCGGAGCGGATCGGCTTGGTCAACCGTGTGGTCGCTCCTGACGCGCTGCTGCCCGAGGCCCTGGCGCTCGCCGAGACGATCGCCGCCAACTCTCCCGGCGGGGTGCAGCTGTCGAAGCGTGCGGTGCAGGCCAACATGGAGATCTCGTCGTACGCCGCCGCACTCGAATTGGAGAACCGCGGCCAAGCGCTGTTGACGCGCGGCTCGGACATGCCGGAGGCGCTGGCCGCGTTCAAGGAGAAGCGCAAGCCCCTGTTCACCGGCTGCTGACGCGCCACGACACGACAGCGAGGTCGTCATGCGATTTCCCGAATTCGAGACCCTGACCTTCGAAGTGCTCGACGGTGGGATCGGCGTGCTCCGGCTGAACCGGCCGGAGCGGATGAACGCCCAGACCGTGCGGATGTTCCACGAGTACGGCCTGGCGGCCCGGGCCCTGCGGGACACCGGGCTCCGCGCGCTGATCCTGACCTCCACCGGGGACCGGGCGTTCTGCGCCGGGTTCGACCTGGCCGAGATCGACGTGATCACCCGCATGGGAGTGCGGGAGTTCCTGAAGTTCCAGGAGACCGCGACGGGCGGGATCGCGGCGCTGCGGCACTTGCCGTTCCCGGTGATCGCCGCGGTGCACGGGCCGGCGACGGGTGGTGGCATGGCGTTGGCGCTGGCCGCGGACATCCGGCTGGTCGCTCCGTCGGCGAAGTTCAGCGCGGCCTTCGTGAAGGTCGGCCTTTCGGTCGGCGAGCTGGGCACCTCCTACACACTGAGCCGGCTCGTCGGCCCGGGGCGCGCGGCGGAAATCGGCTACACCGGGCGGCTGGTGGCGGCGGAGGAGGCCGTCACGATCGGCTTGGCGAACCGGATGGTGCCCGGCGAGCAGCTGTTCGGCGAAGCCGTCGCGATGGCGGAGCAGATCGCGGCGAACTCCCCAGGCGGGGTGCGGATGTCCAAGCGGGCCATCCAGCGCAATCAGGAGATCACGTCCTACGCCGCCGCGCTCGAGCTGGAGAACCGCGGCCAGGCGCTGCTGACGCGGACCGCGGACATGCCGGAAGCGTTGTCGGCCTTCACCGAGAAGCGCCAACCGCGCTTCACCGGGCGGTGAGCGGTGACTGGGGAGTGGACACCGGCGGCCCGCCGGGAACTGGCGGAATTCCTCGAGGCCCGCGGGCTCACCCGGGGGCCGGTCACGACCCGCCGGATCGGGGACGGGCACTCGAACCTGACCTACCTGGTGTCGGACGGCGAACGGCAGGTGGTGCTCCGGCGTCCGCCACCGCCTCCGGTGCCGCCGGGTGCGCACGATATGGCGCGCGAGGCCCGGCTGATCGGAGCGCTGCGCGAGACCGAGGTTCCCGTGCCGCGTCTGCTGGCCACCGCGGACGCGGGGCAGCTGCTCGACGTGCCTTGTTACGTCATGAGTTTCGCGGCGGGCCCGGTGGTCACGACCCGGACGCCGCCGCCACTCGACCAGCCCGGGACCCGCCGGGCGATCGGATACGCACTGGTGGACACCCTGGCCGCACTGCACACGGTCGACTGGCGCTCGGCCGGGCTGGCCGGCCTGGGGCGGCCGACCGGGTTCAACGAGCGGCACCTGCGGCGGATCACCGGTCTGGTCGCGGGCGAGGACGGTGCGCTGCCCGCGCCGTTCGCACCGGTCCATTCCTGGCTGATGGCGAACATCCCCGCCGAATCCGGCGCGGCCCTGATCCACAACGACTACCGGATCGGCAACGTCGTCCTGTCGGCAAAGGAGCCAGGACGCGTCGAAGCGGTGCTGGACTGGGAGCTGGCCACCCTCGGCGATCCGCTGTTCGACCTCGGCTATTTCCTGGCTTCGGTCCCGCGGCCGGGCGTCCCGCTCACCCCCACCGAGGAGTTCGGGACGGCCCTGCTCGAACCGGGCTATCCCGGCCGCGAGGCGCTGGCGCAGCGGTACGCCGCCCGGACCGGCGCGAACCTGGCCGCACTCGGCTGGCACCGCGTTTTCGCGCTGTGGAAGCTGGCCGTGCTTTACGACTACGGGCGACGGCGGGCCGGCCGCAGCGGCGGCGACCCGTATTACCGGGAGGAATCGCTGGTGCGGTCGTTCCTCCACGAGGCCCAGGCCGTCGCCCGTTTCGAGGGAGCCCATGAGCACTGAATTCGACGACGCCCTCGTACCGCGGCCGGACGCGGTACACCACGACCGGTTCTTCGACCGGTTCATGCTCAACCTGCACCCCGCGGACGCGACGGCGCCGTCGGTCATCACCGGTCTCGGCCACTACCCGGCGAGGAACGTCGTGGACGGGTTCGTCGTGGTCACCACCGGCACGGAGCAACGCAATGTCAGGTTCTCCACCGAGCTTTCCGCCACCAGCGGCGCCGGCGCCGGGCCACTGGCGTTCGAGATCATCGAGCCGAACCGCCGCTGGCGGCTCCGGGTGGCGGACAATCCGGCCGGCGTCGCCTTCGACGTGGTCTGGACGGCGCGGACCCCGTACTGGCTGCGCGAGGTGGAACTCGGCAACAACGCCGGGCCGCCGACGAAGTTCGAGCACTTGGTCCAATCAGGACGCTACCGCGGGAGCCTGACTCTCGACGGTGCCACGCATCGGGTCGACGGGTGGTACGGGCAGCGGGACCGTTCGCGCGGGGTGCGGAACATGGGTGGCGGGCAGGGCCTGCACCTGTGGTGCCAGGCGCAGTTCCCCGATCGGTCGATCGGCTTCCTGCTGGTGGAGGACCGGGCGGGGGAGCGGCTGCTGGCCGAGGGGGCCGTCCTGCACGAGGACGGCACTGTGGACGACGTCGTCGACGTGGGCCATCGGCTGGCATTCTCGGACCTGGACCTGATCGCCGGCACGGTGGCGGTGAGGACGGCCGCCGGGCGCGTTTACCACCTCGAGGCCGACGCGTCGGCCGGCGGCGGGTTCATGGCCGGGGCGGGTTACGGCGGCGGGCACGGGGTGAGGCGTGGACGTGGCTACCTGGACCACGAGGTCTACCGGCTCGACGGGCCGGTGAGTCCGCGCACCCTGGACACATCCCTGACCGACCGGCTGTGCGCTTTCCGTTGGGGCAGCACGGAGGGGACCGGAATCCTCGAGTTCGCGCTCACCCGCAGCGAGTCGTACCGCTACCGGCCCACCTTGCGCTGGCGCTGCCCCTGACTCGTGAGTGTTCATGCCGGTTAGAACCGTCACGAACACTCACGAGTGGGGCGCGAGTTCAGACCGACCGCTGCTTCTTGCTCGCCTCGGTGGCGGCCATGCTGCTCCGCTTGATCTCGGCCCAGTCGCCGTCCGAAAGCGCGGTGAGCCCGGCGAAGGTGCCCGGGCCCGCCAGCATCTGGCCGCCGTCCATGGCGATCGTCTGGCCGGTGAGGTAGTCGCAGGCGTCCGACAGCAGGAACACGGTCAGGTGGGCCAGTTCTTCGACCGTGCCGGCGCGGCCGGCCGGAATCTGGTCGGCCTGCGTCGCGCCGACGGCGCTGCGGTCCGTGGGATTGAGCATCGCCCAGGCGTACTCGGTCGGGATCGGGCCGGGCGCGACCGCGTTGAGGCGGATGCCGTACCGGGCCCACTCGACGGCGAGCGACATGGTCATGGCGTGCACGGCGGCCTTCGCCATGGCCGAGGGCACCACAAACGCCGAACCGGTCCAGACCCAGGTGGTCAGGGTGGACACCACGCTGCCCGGCAAGCCCTCGGCGATCCAGCGCTTGCCCGCGGCCAGGGTGGTGTGGAACGAGCCGCTCATCACCGTCCCGGTCACCGTTTCGAACGCGCGCGGGCTCAGATCCTTGCTCTGGGCGATGAAGTTGGCGGCGGCGTTGTTCACCACTCCGCTGAGCGGTCCGTGCCCGGCCCAGATCGCCGCCATCGCCTCGTCGACGGCTTCGTACTGCCGCACGTCCACCGTCTGGACGTGCACGCTGCCGGGCCGGGCCGCGCCGGCCTGCTCGGCGGCCTCCTCCAGCACGGCTCGCCGCCGCCCCCAGAGATGGACGTCCGCGCCGTGGGCCACGAGCTGCCCGGCGAGGGCACGGCCGAGGCCGGTTCCGCCGCCGGTGATGAGGAACTGCTTACCCGCCAAGAGATCGGGCCGGTACGGCGAGCGGGCGGTGGGGTGCGGCATGGCGATGGCTCACCTTCCTGGATCCTCGGCGTGGCCGGGTGACGGGACCGCCGAACGGGTCAGGAGAGCAGCCGTTTGGCGATGATCTCCCGCTGGATTTCGTTGGTGCCGCCGTAGATCGGCGGTGCCAGCGCCCGGCGGACCTGGAACTCCATGCCGTACTCGCGGGCGTAGCCGTAGCCGCCCATCATCTGCATGGCTTCCAGCGCCGTGTTCTTCGCGATCTCGGTGCATCGCATCTTCGCCATCGCGCTCTCCTGGGCCAGCTGGTCCTCCTGCCCGGCGTCGATGCGCGCGGCGACGTCGTAGAGGAAGGACCGTGCGAACGCGATGTCGGTCGCCAGGTCCGCGATCCGGTGCCGCAGCGCCTGGAAGGTGGCGACCTTCTGCCCGAACGCCTCCCGCTCCCGGACGAAGGCGATCGCGTCGTCCAGCGAGCGCTGGGCGCTGCCCACGCTCATCGCGGCGATGATCAGCCGCTCGACCCCCAGCCCGCGCATGAGCTGCTTCCAGCCCTCACCCGCCGTGCCCACCACGGCGGACGCCGGCACGCGGACGTCGGTGAAGAAGACGTCGTTGCAGGTCCGGGCTTCCATCGTGCGCACTTCCCGCATTTCGATGCCCGGCGTGGCGCAGGGCACCATCAGCAAGGTCAGTCCCTGGTGCTTGCCCCGGGTGGCGTCCTCCCGCCCGAGCACCAGCAGGTGCTCGGAGATGTGCGCCGCGGAGATCCAGGTCTTCTGGCCGTTGACGACGTAGTCCCCGCCGTCGCGGATCGCCTTGACCCGGACCCCGCCCAGATCCGACCCGGCCTCCGGCTCACTCAGGGCGATCGCCTCCAGCCGGCCGGCGACGAGGTTGCCGACGACGGTCTTCTTCTGCTCCTCGTTGCCCCACTTCAGATACGTCTGGGCCGCGGTGAGGCTGCTGGAGTACGCGGTGATGGGCGCGAGCCCGCGTGCGGTCTCTTCGAGGAAAACGCATTCGTCGGCGAATCCGGCGCCGCCGCCGCCGAGTTCTTCGGGCAGGGACACGCCGAGCCAGCCGTGCGCGGCGAGTTTCGCCAGGATCTGCGGGCTGTTGGCCAGCGTGCCGTTCTCGGTGAGAGCGTCGCGCTGGGCCTGTGTCCCGCATTCGCGCGCGCAGAAGTCCCGGATCGCCCGGGCGAATTCGGCCTGCTCCACGGTCGGTTGCATCGCCTCGCGCCCGTCAGTTTCCGCGGTAGGCGGAGAAGTCCGGCTGGCGCTTCTCGTTGAACGCCCGGATGCCCTCTTTCGACTCGTCCGTCTCGCCGAAGAGCTTGAGCGTCGTGTAGGCCATGTTGCCGATGCTGACCATGTGCTCGGTGTCGGTGTTGAAGGACTGCTTCAGCACCTTCAACGCGGTGGGCGAGTACTGCAGGATCTGGTCGGCCCACGCCCGCACTTCGTCGTGGAGCTTGTCCGCGGGCACGACCTTGTTGACCAAGCCCCAGTCCAGCGCCTCTTCGGCGGAGAGCCGGCGCAGCATGAACCAGATCTCGCGAGCGCGCTTCTCGCCGACCACACGGGCCAGGTAGCCGGAGCCGAGACCGGCGTCGAACGAGCCGACCCGGGGACCGTTCTGGCCGAAGGTCGCGGTGTCGGCGGCGATCGTCAGGTCCGCGAGGACGTGCAGCACGTGGCCGCCGCCGATGGCGATGCCGTTCACCGCCGCGATCACCGGCTTGGGCACATCGCGCATCACGCGGTGCAGCGACTCGACCTCGAACAGCCCGCTCTGCGAGGGGCCGTAGTCGCCGGTCTCCATCCGCTGCTTCTGGTCGCCGCCGGAGCAGAACGCCTTCTGGCCCGCGCCGGTCAGGCAGATGGCGCCGACCTCGTCGCTGGCCCAGGCCCGCTTGAACGCCAGGATCAGCTCGTCGACGGTCTGCGCGCGGAACGCGTTGTAGCGATCCGGCCGGTTGATGGTGATCCAGGCAAGACCACGCTCGACCTCGTACTTGATGTCGGTGAAGTTGTCCATCTACCTGCCTTCCGCTCCGTTGCCGACGCAGGCACGTTTTTTCGGCCTGACCATTTGCGACTGTAGCCGTGATAACGATCGTTTACAAGCTGGGGCCGTCATGGAGCGGGACCTGGTGTCCTGGCGCGGCGTTGCCCGAGGGTGTTGCTTATCGTGCGGCCGTTTGAAAGGTTAGACCTTTAATGGCGATGACGCGTCGACGTCCTGGACGGTGGAGGAACCTGTGCTCGAACTGACGGTGGCGGAACTCGCCGAGGCCCGGGACCTGGACCTGGGTGCCTCGGCCTGGCGCCGGGTGGCGCAGGCCCGGGTCGACACGTTCGCCGACGCGACGGACGACCACCAGTGGATCCACGTCGACCCCGAGCGCGCGGCCGGTGGCCCGTTCGGCGGCACCATCGCGCACGGCTACCTCACCCTTTCGCTCGTGCCCGCCATGTTCAAGGAGATCCTGGTGATCAAGGACCACGCGCGCGGGCTGAACTACGGTTTGGACCAGGTGCGGTTCACCTCGCCGGTCCCGGTGGGGAGCGAGATCCGGCTGGCCGGGGTGATCTCCTCGGCGGCCAGGCGGGACGACGGCGGCGTGCGGTACCGCGTGGCCCTGCGGATCGAGATCAGGGGCCAGGAGCGGCCGGCGATGGTCGGTGAGTCGATTTTCGTGACCTACGCGCGGTAATCGGGGCACCCCCGGCCGGTGTCAGCCGAGGCTGTGGTGGTGCACAGCCGCCACGATGCACGGCTTGCCTGCCCGGTTGCGGCCGGTGACGCGGGTGAGGGCGAGGCTCCGGCCGAGGCTCACGACTTCGGCCTGGAACTCGGCCACGTCCCGGTGCGGAAAGGGCCGCAGGTAGCTGACGGTGATCGACGCCGGGTGCAGGGTCGTGGTGCGGGTGGCCAGCGCCGCGCCGGCCACGAGCCCGGCTGCCCACAGGGTCACTCCGCCGTGCAAGGTGCCGTGCGGGTTCACCAGCTCGTCCGCGACATCGAAGTGAAGCCGGGCGTGGCCTTCGGCCGCGTCGATTTCCTGGCGAAGACCGGTGAGGAGACCGGCGGTGGGGTGGCTTCCGGGGAGCGCGTCGGGCGCGGCTCCGCGGCCGACGAACTTTCCCCATTGGCGGCTCCGGGCGATGAGCTGACCGTCTTCGCCGAAGACGGAGCCTTCGGCCAGCCCGGTCGTCGCGCCCCGGTGCACCGTCCGCCCTCGTGCCGACAGCCACGTTCCGTTCCCCGGCAGGGGCCGGAGGAAGTCGATCGAGATTTCGGTGCTCACCGACCAGCGCCCCGCGGGGGCCTGCGAGATCAGCGCGTAGCCGAGGATGTTGTCCGCGAGCACCCCGATCGAACCGGCGCCGCCCGGTCCGTCCGACCACGGCCCCAGGAGCATGCGCGCCCGGATTTCGCCGTCGGCGTAGGCGAGACCGTCGACGGCGAACAGTGCCTCGGGCCCACCGGGCAGGAAAGCCGGCGGCCGAGGCGAGGTGGTGGTGTCCAAGTAGGTCTCCCGGTGACGGACATCGTGTGGGGCGGGGGATCGGGACCGTCAGGTGGTGACGTCGAGTTCGGCGAAGCGCCGGTGCACGATCGGAGCCCACTGCGCGCGGAACGCCTCGATCCGGCGGGCGACCCGCCGCCCCACCCAGTCCGGCAGCAGCGCTTCCGGCAGCTGCGGATCGACCCGCGGGAACTCCTGCCACTCGCTCACCAGCCGGATGTGCGCGAAGAGGGTTTCGTCCGGCCCTTCCGGGCGCACGCCGTTCATCGCCGACCAGGCCTGCTCGTACCGGGTGCGCAGGTCGTCGAGGTCCCAGCCGCGTTCGACGATCTCGTCCGCGGAGATCCCGATGGCGCTGACGTTGCCGGTGAAGGCGAAGGTGTGCTGCCCGAGTTCGAGCTGCTCCAGCAGCTGCCGCACCTCCGCCGCCCGCTCGACGTGCGGGGTCAGCCACAGCCCGGGGAGCGGGTTCCCGAAGCCGGCCCAGGTCAGGCCCGCGTAGAGCGGGCGCCGGGCCCGCCGCATCGACTGGGGGATCGTCGTCCACAGCGCCAGCCAGGTCCCGTCCCAGCTGCTGAACGGATCACTGAGCGAGTAGACGCGGCGGGAGCCGGTTTCGAAGATGTGGATCAGCTTCGGGGTCAGGGTCCAGCACACCTCGCGGCCTTGGCGCTCCGGCTGGAGCCAGCCGGACGCCGAGGCCCGGGCGATCGCCTGGCGGGCGGTCTGCTCCTCGAAACCGAGCCCCTTGAGGATGTACACCAGCGTCGAGGTCCACACCGGCTGCCCGGTCGGCCACACCAGCTCACCGAGGATCGTGATGAGCAGGGATCGTGCGCTCCCGTGGGCCAGTGGCGCCTCCGTGGTTCCGGGCGAGGGCGCGTCAAGTGCCTCGGGGGTCGGCATGAGGCCTCCTCGTCTCCGTGTCGCACGGCTTCCCGGTCCAGCTAGATTCTACACGGCACGTAACTGAGTGCGGCAGGGTGTAGACCTAGAAGGCGCCTTGCGGGTACCATGGCGGGACCCTCTGTGCGATTCCGCGATTCCTCCGATGTGCGCCGCGTCTTTTCCGCGAGCGAGAGGAATCTGCCGTGCCTTATGTGATCGCCGATGCCTGCATCGATGTGATGGACCGTTCCTGCATGGACGAATGCCCCGTCGACTGCATTTACGAAGGGAAGCGCAAGCTCTACATCAACCCCGCCGAATGCATCGACTGCGGGGCCTGCGAGCCCGCCTGCCCGGTGAGCGCGATCGCCCTCGATACAAAGGTGCCCGGCGGCAAAGCCGAGTTCGTCGGGGACAACGCGAGGTTCTTCGAGGAGCCGTTGCCGGGCCGGGAGGAGGCCATCGGCGCGCCCGGGGGAGCGGGGATCACCGGTGCCATCGGGGTGGACACCGAGCTGGTCTCCGGGTTCGGGGACGCCGGATGAACCACGAGGTCGACCTCCTGATCGTCGGGGCCGGGCCGGCCGGCCTGTTCGCCGCCTACTACGCCGGTTTCCGCGGGCTTTCGGTGGCGGTGCTGGATTCGCTGCCCGAGCCCGGCGGCCAGATCAACGCGATGTACCCGGAAAAGCGGATCTCCGACATCGCGGGCTTTCCCGCGATCCGGGGCCGGGAGCTGGTCGACCGGCTGCTGGAGCAGGCCGCCCCGTTCCGGCCCCGGTACCTGCTGGGGCATCGGGCCGAAAGACTCGAACCCGGGTTCGCGGTCACCACCCACCGCGGCGCGCGGATCGCGGCGAAGGCGGTGATCATCACCGGCGGGATCGGCACGTTCACCCCGCGCCCGCTGCCCGCGGCGCAGCGGTTCGAAGGGACCGGGCTGGCCTATTTCGTGCGCAGGCTGGAGGACTACGCGGGGACCGACGTGGTGATCGTCGGCGGTGGCGACTCCGCGTTCGACTGGGCGGAAGCGTTGCACCCGCTGGCCAAGTCGGTCACGGTGGTCCACCGCCGCGAGACCTTCCGGGCCCATCCGGCCACGGTCGCCGCGGTGCGGGCGAGCCCGGTCGAGATCACCACCGGCGCCGAGGTCTCCAAGGTGCTCGGGGGCGAGGCGATCGAGCGGGTGGAGATCACGCGTGGCGACGAAGCGTGGACCCGGTCCTGCCAGCGGATCATCGCGGCGCTGGGGTTCACCGCGAACCTCGGGCCGTTGCTGGAGTGGGGCATCGACATCCGGAACCGGCGGCACATTCCGGTCGACTCGTCGATGGCCACCAACGTCCCCGGCGTGTTCGCCGCGGGCGACATCAACGACTACCCGGGAAAGGTGCGGCTCATCGCCGTCGGGTTCGGCGAGGCCGCGACCGCGGTGAACAACGCGGCGCATTTCCTCGATCCCGGGCAGCCGGTTTTCCCTGGTCATTCCACGGATACCGCGGCCGGCTGAACGCGAACGGCCGGCAGGCAGGCGGGTTCCGCCTGCCTGCCGGCCGTCGGCTTTTCCGGGGTACGCGGATCGCGGAAAGCACGTATATCTACGTGTTGTTGCCCGGGTCACAGCGCCATAGCTTGAGTTATCGAGCGGCGTAATTCGGCGGAATCGCGGTGCACGAGGGCCACAGCAAAGGAGCTGAACATGGTTATGGCGTATGACAACTTGTTCATCGGCGGGGGCTGGGTTGCACCCGCGTCCGACCGCCGGATCGAGGTCGTCAACGCGACGACCGAGGAATCGCTCGGCAGCGTTCCGGAAGCCGGCGAGCCGGACGTCGACCGCGCGGTCGCCGCCGCCCGGCAGGCGTTCGACGATTCCCCGTGGGCCACCGCGTCCCCGGCCGAGCGGGGCGATGTGCTCAACCGGTTCGCGGACGCGCTGGAGAAGCGCGGCGAGCAGCTGACCCGGGCGGTCAGCCTCCAGAACGGCATGCCGCTGAGCTTGAGCGAGCAGTTCGAAGGCGGCTACGCGGTGGCGCTGCTGCGCTATTACGCCGCGCTGGCCACCTCGACCGAATTCGAAGAACGGCGGCCGTCACCACTCGGTTTCGACACCCTGATCCGGCGCAGCCCGGTCGGCGTGGTCGGCGCGATCGTGCCGTGGAACTACCCGGTGGTCCTCGCCGTCACCAAGATCGCCCCGGCGCTGGCCGCGGGCTGCACCGTCGTGATCAAGCCGTCGCCGGGAACGGTGCTCGACAGCTTCCTGCTGGCCGAAGCGGCCGAGGAGGCCGGCGTGCCACCGGGCGTGCTGAACTGGGTGCCCGGCGGCCGGGAACTCGGCGCGTACCTGGTTTCGCACCCCGGCGTCGACAAGGTCGCCTTCACCGGCTCCACCGCGGCCGGACGGCTGATCGGGGAACGCTGCGGAGCGATGCTGCGGCCGGTTTCGCTGGAGCTGGGCGGAAAATCGGCGGCGGTCATCCTCGACGACGCCGACCTGGACAAGGTGACCGAGGGGCTGTTCTTCGCCTCGCTGGCGAACAACGGACAGACCTGCATGGCGTGCACCCGGATCCTCGCGCCGCGCAGCCGCTACGACGAAGTGGTCGAATCGCTGGCCGGCTGGCTCGGTGGCCTGCAGGTCGGCGACCCGCTGGAGCCCTCGACGCAGGTCGGCCCGCTGGCTTCGGCCGAGCATCGCGAGCGGGTCGAGGGATTCATCGCCAAGGGCCGTGCGGAAGGCGCCCGGCTGGTACTCGGCGGCGGCCGTCCCGCCGGGCTCGACCGGGGGTGGTTCGTCCAGCCGACCCTGTTCGCCGACGTGGACAACGCGTCCACGATCGCGCGGCAGGAGATCTTCGGCCCGGTGCTGTCGGTCATCGCCTACGACGGCGACGAGGACGCGGTGCGCATCGCCAACGACTCCGAGTACGGCCTCGGCGGCAGCGTCTGGTCGGCCGACTCCGAGCGGGCCACGTCGGTCGCCCGCAGCGTGCAGACCGGCACCGTCGGCGTGAACGGGTACGTGATCGACCTCAACGCGCCGTTCGGCGGGGTCAAGGCCAGTGGCATCGGGCGCGAGTTCGGCCCGGAAGCCTTGGCCGGCTACCTCCAGCTCAAGTCGATCTACCTGCCTGCCTGAAGGAGATTTCCCATGCGTGTCAAGGCCGCAGTCGTGCGTGAAGCCGGCCAGCCGTTCCGGATCGAAGAGCTGGAGCTCGACGAGCCCCGGGCCGGCGAGGTCCTGGTCAAGATCCATTCCACCGGTGTCTGCCACACCGACATCGGCGTCCGCAACCAGTGGCTGCCGGTGCCGCTGCCGCTGGTGCTGGGCCACGAGGGCGCCGGGGTGGTCGAGGCGGTCGGCCCGGGCGTCACCAAGGTCGGGCCGGGCGACAAGGTCCTGCTGACCTTCGCCTCCTGCCACCGCTGCCGGATGTGCCTGCAGGGCGATCCGGCCTACTGCGAGCAGTTCGTCGTCGGCAACGTCGCGGGCTCCCGCCCGGACGGCACCAACGCGCTGCACGGCGAGGGCGACGTGCACGGCTTCTTCTTCAGCCAGTCCTCGTTCGCGACGCACTCGATCGCCATCGAGAACAACGTCGTCAAGCTGGGCCCGGACGCCGACCTGTCGATCGTGGGCCCGCTGGGCTGCGGCATCCAGACCGGCGCCGGCACGGTGCTCAACCGGCTTCGCCCCGAGACCGGGTCCAGCCTCGCCGTGTTCGGCGCGGGCGCCGTCGGCATCGCCGCGGTCATGGCGGCCCGCGCGGCCGGGTGCACGAAGGTGATCGCCGTGGACCTGGTGCCGGACCGGCTGGCGCTGGCCGAGGAACTGGGCGCCACCCACAGCGTTGATGCCTCCGCCAAGGACCCGGTGGAGGAGATCCAGCGGATCACCGGACGGGGCGCCGACTTCACGGTCGACACCACTGCCGTCACGGCCGTCGTCCGCCAGGCGGTCAGCGCCCTGGCACCCAAGGGCACCTGCGCGGTGCTCGGTTTCGGCCAGGCCGGCACCGAGGTCCAGGTCGACATGCTGGAGCTGCTGATGACCGGGCGCACCATCACCGGGGTGACCGAGGGCGACGCCCGGCCCGACGAGTTCATCCCGCGGCTGCTGGAACTGCACGCCCAGGGCCGGTTCCCGTTCGACAAGCTGATCACGAGCTACGACTTCGCCGACATCAACGCGGCCTGTGCGGATTCCGAGTCGGGCAAGGCGGTCAAACCGGTCCTGCGACTGGTCTGAGCCGGCCGGTTTCACCTACGCGGCAAAGGAAAGGAAACATCGTGACTGCCGACGACGGTGTCATCACGAAGCTGGTCGAGCACTTCAGCCTGCACGACCGCGATTGCCAGAAGCACCAGGACGAGATCTTCACGAAGATGCGCACCGAGTCCCCGGTCGCGCACAGCGTCGAACACGGCGGGTTCTACGCGGTTTCGCGCTACCGCGACGTCTACGAGGCGGCGCACAAGCCCGAGCTGTTCTCCTCGTTCCCGGTCACCATCCCGCCGTTCGGCAATCCGACGCCGATGATCCCGATCGAGTCCGACCCGCCGATGCACCGCAAGTACCGGACCCTGGTGGGTGCCCGGTTCAGCCCCAAATCGGTGGAGGCGCTCGAGCCGCACATGCGGGAGATGGTCCGCACGATCATCGACGGCCTGGTCGGCAAGAAGGACGCCGACCTGGCGAAGGAGGTGGCGATCCCGCTGCCGTTGCGCGGCATTCTCGAGCTGTACCTGGGGGTGCCCGAAAAGGACTGGGAAAAACTCAAGGACGAGTTCCTGTACATGCTCCAGCCCGATCCCGAGTCGACCGACGAGGAGAACCTGGAACGGTCGATGGCGGCGGGCCTCAACTGCACCATGTACTTCGCCGAGATGCTCGATCACTTGCGTACCAACGGTTACGGCGACGACCTGATCAGCCACCTCGACCAGGCCGAGCTGGACGGGGAACGGCTCGCTGACGACGAGATCTACGGTTTCTGCCTGGTGCTGGTGCCCGCCGGCTTCGACACGACCGCCAGCGTGCTGAGCCGGTTGCTGCTGATGTTCGCCGAGAAGCCCGAGGTGCGCGACCGGCTCGAGCGGATCGTCGACGATCCGGAGAAGCTGGACCTCGCTGTCGAGGAGCTGATCCGGTTCATGCCGCCCCAGCCCGGCGTGGCGCGGAACGTGACCGAGGCGTGTGAGTTCGCCGGGCAGCGGCTGGACGAGGGCGACCGGCTCCTGCTGCTGTGGCCCTCGGCCAACCGGGACCCGGAGGAATTCCCCGACCCGGACGAGCTGGTCTTCGACCGGCAGCCCAACCGCCACCTCGGGTTCGGCTCCGGGATCCACCGGTGCCTCGGCTCGCACCTGGCGCGGCTGGAGCTGAAGACCCTGCTGAAGGAGTTCCTGCACCGCGTCCCGCGCTACCGGGTCGCGCCCGGCAAGGAAGCCGTCTGGCACACCGGGAACACCTGGGGTGTGAAGACGGTGCCGGTGGTGTTCGACGAATGGCCGGAGCCGTGACCAGGATCGTGATCGACGCGGACCGGTGCCAGGGCCACGCGCGGTGCGCGGTCCGGGCGCCGGAGCTGTTCGACGTCGACGACGACCAGGGCAAGTCCTTCGCACTGACCGAAAACGTTCCACCCGAGCTGAGCGACGCGGCGGCCGAAGCGGTCGAGACGTGCCCGGAGCGGGCGATCTCCCTTCACGACGAATGACGTTTCGAGCAAAGGAGCTCTCGTGGGTGTCTTCAAGGACGAGGACGAGGTCTACCGCTACCTGGGCAAGATCTTCCAGGTGAGCCTGGCGGACCCCGAACTGGGGCCGAAGCTGCGCAAAGTCGGCTCCGTGCTCAAGCTCAACCAGTCGGACCCGGAATCGACCATCGTGATCGACTTCGGCGAAGGCGTGGTGCAGCTGGGGCGCGAAGGCGGCGACCAGGTGACGCGGCCGATCGACGCCGAACTGGAGATGCTGGCCGACACCGCGCACCGGTTCTGGCTCGGCAAGGTCAACGTCGCGCTGGCGATGGCCAAGGGGCAGATCAAGACCAAGGGCAAGGTCTCCGCGGTTATGAAGGTGGTCCCGATCACCAAGCCCTTGTTCGGCACCTACGAGAACATCCTGCGCGAAGCCGGGCGGGCCGATCTGGTCGACGCGGTGAACTGAGGTGACCACGGTCGAGAAACCCGGTGCGGCGCCGCCGCGTCGCCGCGTCGGGGGAACGGAACGCGTCATCGGCGTGGTGCCCGGTCCGGTGCGCACGGTGGTGCTGGAGGTGGGCCGGATCTGCCAGCTGCTGGGGCAGGTCCTGGCCAGCGCGATCCGGCATCCGCGGGGCTACTGGAAAGACACCCTCGACGAGATGTATGCGTTGCTGCGCCTGTGTTTCTGGCCGGCGACCTTCGCGATGGCCGGGTTCGGCTTCCTGATCACGGTGATGGGCGTCGGGCTGCTCGGCCTGCTCGGCGCGGCGAACCGGATGGGCGCGTTCTGGGTGATGGCCGACATCCGCGAGATCGCCGCGTTCATGGTCGGCATGGTCGTGGCCGGGGTGATCGGCACCTCGATCACCTCGGACCTCGGTGCGCGCCGGGCCCGGGAGGAGCTGGACGCGCTCAAGGTGCTCGGCATGGACGTGCTGCGGATGCTGGTGATCCCGCGGGTGATCGCGACGGCGGTGATGTGCGCTCTGCTCAACTGCCTCACGTCGTTTGTCGGCGTGCTGCTCGGCTTGGTGGCGGTGAGCGCGCTCGCCGACACCACGTCGGGCGCGTACATCGACAGCATGTCGCACAACCTGTACGCCGCCGACGTGTGGGGAGCCGAGCTGAAGACGCTCCTGACCGGTCTGTTCATCGGTGTGATCTGCAGTTACAAGGGGCTCAACGCCGGCGGTGGCCCCGAAGGCGTCGGCCGGGCGGTCAACCAGGCGGTGGTCATCTGTTTCGCGATGGTCTGGGTGTTCAACTTCTTCTTCAACGCGATCGCGCAGGGGCTCAACCCGAACCTGCTGATGCTGCGGTGAAGGGCGGACGACGATGACGACAGTCGAGCAGACCGCGAAACTCCCGGACCTGCGGACCCCGGTCCCACGCCGGTCGAACGTGCTGCGCGGAGCCGCCGAAACCGTCGGCGACATCGCCTGGTTCGGCTTCCGGGTGCTGGCGGAGATGCCGCTGGCACTGGGGCTCTACTTCTCCGAGGTGCTGCGGCAGGCGGCCATCCTGATCCGGTCCAGCGGCCTGATCATCTGGTTCATGATGTTCGCGATCGGCGCGGAAACCGGTCTGCAGGGCCATTACATCCTCGACCAGGTCGGCGCGTCCGGCTACGTGGGCGTGTTCACCTCGATCGGCGATCTGAAGGCGGACTCGACCTCGATGTGGGGCTGGGTGCTGGCGGCCAAGGTCGGCTGCGGCTACGTGGCCGAGATCGGCTCGATGCGGATCAGCGACGAGATCGACGCGCTCGAGGTGATGGGCATCCACTCCCGCGCCTACCTCGCCGGCACCCGGCTGTGGGCGATGTGGCTGGCGGCCCCGTTCATCTTCATCGCGGGCGAGGGCTGCCAGTACCTCGGTTCCTGGGCGGTGGTCCAGCCGATGCTGGAGACGACCTCCCCCGGCGGCTACTCGAACATCTTCTGGTCCTTCCAGACCCCGGTGGACCTGTTGTACGCGCTGATCTGGGCGGTGCTGCTGTCCACCCTGGTGGTCCTGGTCGGCTGCTTCTACGGCTACACCGCTTCCGGCGGCCCCGTGGGCGTCGGCCGCAACACCGCGAAATCGATGATGGTCAACATGATCATCGTGTCCGGCGCGGCGGCGATCCTCTATCAGCTGTTCTTCGGCACGAGCATCCAGACCCCCATAGCCAACTAGTCCGCCCGCGGTGGCGTTGAGGAGTTCCGATGGATCCGCAGAGTCGCGGTGGCCACAGCACCGACGTCCTCCCGGCCGGTCACGGCACGGCGGCGGTCGCCACTGTCCGGGACCTGTACAAGTCGTTCGGCTCGTTCCAGGTCATGCGAGGGCTCACGCTGGAGTTCAAGCCGCGGGCCGTCACCACGATCCTCGGCCCGTCCGGCACCGGGAAGAGCGTGCTCCTCAAGCACATGGTGGGCCTGCTCGAACCGGACTCGGGCACGGTGGAGATCTTCGGCCAGGACATCTGGAAGGTGCGCGAGCGCGAGCGGGCCGAGCTGCGCAAGCGGTTCGGCGTGCTGTTCCAGGACGGGGCGCTGTTCGGCTCGATGAACGTCTACGACAACGTCGCCTTCCCGCTGCGCAAGCACACCGACCTGGCCGAGACCGAGATCCGCGAGATCGTGATGGAGCGGCTCAAGGAAGTCGGCCTCGAGGCCGCGGAAAAGAAGGCACCGAACGAGATCTCCGGCGGCATGAAAAAGCGCGCCGGATTCGCCAGGGCGCTGGTGCTCAACCCGGAGATCGTGCTGTTCGACGAGCCGGACTCCGGCCTCGACCCGGTGCGCACCAGCCTGCTCAACGACGTGATCCTCAAGGTGCACGCGGACGACCAGGGCACCTATGTCGTGGTCACGCACGACATCCGCACGGCGCGCAAGGTCAGCGACTACGTCGGCCTGATCTGGCAGGGCCGGGTGGTCTACTACGGCGCGGCCGACGACGCGTTCGCCTCGGAAGACCCGTTCGTGCGCCAGTTCCTGGCCGGCGATTCGGTCGGTCCACTGGGGATGGACTGACATGGCGGTCACGAAGTGGCTGGCCGGCGCGGCGGTGCTGGCCGTCGCCGTCATCGGCGGCGGCTACCTGCTGGCCACGCAGCAGCACGGCTACGAGATCCAGCTGGTGATGCCGAACGCGGCCAACCTGCTGGACGGTTCACGGGTCGAGATCGGCGGCAGCGAAGTCGGTCAGGTCACCGGGCTGGGCACTCGCGACGGCAGCGCGCTGGTGACCGTGTCGGTCGACGACGCCCACGCGCCGCTGCACGCGGGCAGCACAGCCCAGGTGCAGTGGCGCGGACTGCTCGGGGAGCGGGTCGTTTCGCTGACGCCCGGCCCGGCCGCCAACCCCACGATTCCGTCGGGCGCGATGCTGCCCGCCGGTGGGGAGCAGGTGGAGCTCGACCAGGTGCTGGCCGCGCTGGACCCGCAGACCCGGACGCACCTGAACTCGGTGGTGCAGCAGCTCGATCAGAGCCTCAAAGCCCATCCGGCCGACATCAAGGCGACGCTGAGCACGGCCGGTCCCGCCGTGGACGAACTCGGCGCGGTGCTCAAGGCGGTCGGCCAGGACGGCCCCGCGATCCAGAACCTGATCACCGACCTGCGCAAGCTGATGGACCCGGTCGTCGCGCGCCAGCAGCAGGTGCGCCAGGTGATCGGCAACCTGACCAGTGCGACGGACACGCTCGCGGCCGAGCAATCCCAGCTGCAGCAGGCACTGGGCGCCCTTCCCTCCACTTTGGACAGTGCGCAGCGGGCCGTGGACCGGGTGCCGGGCGCGGTGGACGCCGCGGTGCCGCTGCTGCAGGACGCGCAGCCGGCGACGAAACAGCTGACTTCCCTGGCACAGAACCTCAGCCCGCTGCTCACCGACCTGCGACCGGCGATCGCCGATCTGCGGCCGACGCTGCGAGCCGCGACCACTCTGCTGCAGACGACACCGGCGTTGCTCGACAGCGCGCACGGGGTGCTGCCGGGAGTCACTCAGGCGATCACCCAGCTCAACCCCGCGGTGGCGTTCCTGCGGCCGTACACACCGGACCTGACGGGCTGGCTGGCCAACTGGGGCGCGGCCTTCGCAAACTACGACGCGCAGGGCCACTACTTCCACGGTCTGGTGCAGGTCAGCACCAGCATCCTGGACGACAACCCGGGGGTGAACGCGGGCTTGAAGGGCGGGCCGAGTTCCACCCCGGCCCCGGGCATGGCCTCCGGACAGCCGTGGGCCGACGCGAATGGGAGCGCACCGCGATGAAGACTGTGGTCAAACGAGGCCTCCGGATCGGCGCCGTCGTGCTGGTCGTGGCGGGAGCCGTGGCGGGGTACCTGGTGTCGCGGCCGAGCTCGGACAAGATCGAGCTGACGGCGATGTTCGCCGACGCGAGCCCGCTGATTCCCGGCAACCTCATCCGCATGGGCGGCATCCAGGTCGGCGAGATCGACTCGGTCGCCCTGCGCAACGGGCAGGCCGCCGTGAGCATGCAGCTGGACCCGGCGGTGCTGCCGCTGCACCAGGACGCGACCGCGAAGATCCGTCCGGTCACGCTGCTCGGCGAGCGCTACATCGACTTGGACCGGGGTTCCCCGCAGGCGCCGGTGCTGACCCAGGGGGTCATCGCGGCGAACCACACGAGCCGGGCGGTGGACCTCGACGAGGTGCTCAACTCGGTCGACGATCCCACCGGCACCGCGCTGGCCGCGCTGGTGACGACCCTCGGCGAGGGGGCCGCGGGGCAGGGTCCCGACATCGACGCGGCCCTCAAGGCGCTCGCCCCGGCCATGCAGAACACCAATCAGCTCGCGGACGTGCTGAACCAGCAGAACGCGGTGCTCGGCCGGCTGGTCGACCGGGCCACACCGGTCGCGCAGGCGCTGGCGGGCGGCAACGGCCAGAACCTCGACCAGGCCGTCGACGCCGGCAACCGGATGCTGACCGCGGTGGCGGCGCAGCGCCAGGCGATGCAGGACGCGCTCGGCCAGTTGCCCGGCACGCTGCGCACGGCCCGGCAGGTGCTGTCCGAGACCGCCGGGGTGGCCGAACAGGGCATCCCGGCCCTGGACTCCGTCCGGCCGGTGACGGACAACCTCAGTGCGATCACCACGGAGCTGAACACCTTCGCCGACAGTGCGGATCCGGCGCTTTCCTCGCTCCCGGCGGTGCTCGACCGCGCGAAGGCGCTGCTCGACCAGGCCGCGCCGGTGGTGCGGGACCTGGGGCCCGGCGGGGCAGTGCTGCCCGGTGTGAGCGCCTCGGCCCACCGGCTGGTCGGCGACCTGACGCCCGCGCTGGGCACCGCGCTGGATTTCGTGAAGTACTGGGCGATGAGCACCAACGGCCGCGACGCGCTGGGCAACTACTTCCGCGCTTTCGTGGTCACCACACCGAAATCGCTGTTGCAGATCCCCGGCGTGGGGCTGGGCCCGGCGTCGTCACCGCCGCCGGCCGCGCCGCCGGCCCAGCCACAGCCCCAGCCGCAACCTCAGCAGCAGCCGCCGTTGCTGAACCTGCCCGCACCGGCCGGCCCGCCGGCGGGTGACCCGGGCAGCGCGACCGGCCTGACCGGGAACCAGGAGAGCTCTCTGCTCGACCAACTGCTCGGAGGCCTGTGATGCGCTCGGCCACCACCCGCTCGTTCGGCATCGGGCTCGTCGGTCTCGCGGTGCTCGCCGTGACCATCCTGTTCGGCATGACGGCCAGCTCCGGGGTGCCCGGAGCGCCGAAAACGGTGGTGCGGGCCGCTTTCCACAACGTCGGCGCCCCGCTCAAGGTCGGCGACGACGTCCGTGAGAACAGCTCCCGCATCGGCCGCGTGGCCGATCTGCGCTACGACGGCCGGCAGGCCGTGGTGACCCTCGAACTCGACGGCACAGTGCCGGTGTACGCCGACGCCAGGGCCGCCGTCTGGGATCAGTCGGCACTGGCGAAGAAGCTCGTCGAGCTGGATCGCGGGCACGCCGGCGCCGGGCCGCTGGGGGACCGGGTCATCCCGCCGGACCGCAACGTGGACTCGGCCGACCTGGACCAGGTGCTCGACGTCCTCGACGGCCCGACCCGGGACGCGCTGACCGGCACCGTCCGGGAGGCCGGCGACGGCGCGGCGGGGCACAGCCAGGATCTGCACGACTTCCTGGAGCACGCGCCCGCCGAGCTGACCGGGATCGGGACGACGGCGGGGGCGCTGACCGCGCCGGCCGCGGACCTGCCCGCCTTGCTGCTGCGGGCCGACCAGCTGGCCGGCTCGTTCCAGGGCCACCAGCAGCAGCTGGCCGACCTGGTCAAGCAGGCCGGCGACACGGCGGGCGCGCTGGTCGTGGACAACGGAAAACCGTTGCAGGACACCGTCGGGAAGCTCCCTGGGACGCTCACCGACGCCAAGGCCGCGCTCGACTCGCTCAGCCGGCCGCTGGCCGATCTGCACGGCACGCTGGCCGCGGTGCGGCCGGGCGCGCAGGCGCTGGGACAGGCGACTCCCGATCTGCGCGGGGTGCTGCGTGAGGCGCCGGCCCCGCTCGGCGCGGTGCCGGGAGTGGCGCAGAAGGCCGGGCCGGCGCTCGCGGACCTGACCGGGGTGCTGGCCGACGCGCGCCCGCTCGCCCCGGCGCTGTCCCGCGGGCTCGTGGACCTGGCTTCACCGGTGAACACCCTGGCGCAGTACAGCACTCAGGTCGTCGAATTCTTCCGGCGCATCGAAAGCATGGTGTCCACGGAGGTCTCACCCGGGGTGCACGGGGCGCGGGTGGGCGTCGCGGTCGAGGGGCTCTCCGCGGCCACCGGCGGGCTGCTGCCGGATCCGCTGCAGGGCCAGGACGCCTACCCCGCTCCCGGTCAGGCGGACCGGGAGCACACCGGGTCGCCGGTGAACATCCTGCCGGGAGGGAACAACTGATGGCATCGAGGTTGCGCAAACCCGTGGTGCTCGGCGCGGTCCTGCTGATCCTGGTCATCGGCGCGCTGTTCGCGGTCTACCAGAAGGAGCGGATCGGCACGCTGCTGTCCTCGGGCGACATCGTCCACGCGGAGTTCGCCCGGGACTACCGGCTGCAGCCGGACAAGTCCGACGTGAAGGTCGCGGGCGTGGTGGTCGGCAAGGTCACCGAGGTCGGCAAGGACGCGCAGGGGCACTCCCTGGTGACGATGAAGGTGGACGACGGCACCGTGGCCAAGCTGGGCAGCCTGCCGTCGGCGATCATCCGGCCGACCACGCTGCTCGGCGGCAACTACTACCTGGAACTGGTGTCCGGCGGCGCCCGGCAGGCGTACGACACCGCCCAGCCCATTCCCTTGGCGCGCACCTCCGTTCCGGTCGAGCTGGACCAGGTGCTGGCGACTTTGCCTGGCCGGGCCCGGGAATCCGTTCAGGACAGCACGCGGCTGACGGACGAGGCGCTGAAAGCGGGGGCCGGTGCCGCGGCGGGTGATCTGGTCCGGGACGCCCCGGGCGCGCTCGCCCCCGCGAACGACGTGCTGTCCGCGGTGCGGGGAACCCGTCCACAGGAGGACCTCTACCAGCTCGTGCCCGACCTGGACTCGGCCGCCGCGACGATGACGCGCAAGGAGGGACAGCTCTCGGGCGTGATCGACTCGCTGCGAGACGTCAGCGCGACCCTCGCCGCGCAGCGCGCGCCGCTCGCCGACACCGTGGGCCAGTTGCCCGCCACACTCGGCTCGACCCGCACCGGGCTCGACGCGCTGAGCGGGAGCCTGGACCGGGTCACCGCGGTCGCGGGCAAGGCGGCGCCCGCGGTCAAGGAACTGTCGCCACTGCTGGAAAAGGCCAACCCGGTCGTCCAGCAGGCCCTGCCGCTGGTGCGGGACCTGCGGCCGCTGCTCGCCCAGGTCCGTCCGGTGGTGGACGAGCTGGTGCCGACCGCCACGGGGGCGACCTCGACGCTGAACAACGTTCGCGGCCCGGTGCTGGACCGCGTCAACGGGCCGATCGCGAAAACCGTGCTGTCGCCCTGGAACGGGACCGGGGCGTACGCCGGCGACGGCGGCAACGGTCACCTGTTCTACCAGGAGGTGGGCTACCTCGCGGCCCACACGGCGAACCTGTCCCAGTACGGCGACAAGAACGGGCGCATGCTCGGCCTCGCCCTCGGCGCCGGTGTCTCGAGTGTCGGCGGCAACGACCCTGGTACGGCGAAGCTGTTGCAATCACTCGGTTTGCTGCCCGGTGGGGTGCAGCTGCTGCCGCCGCCCGACAACTCCGGGGACACCTACCGCCCGCAGCCGGCGACCTCGCCCGGCCAGGGACAGCTGCTGCCCGGCCTCCCGCCGATCCCCCTGCGATCGAACTAGGAGTTGTGCGGTGAAGAAGAAATTCTCGCTCCGCCGGACCTGGGAACGGGTCCGCACCGTGCCCGGGCTCGGGCGCAACGTGCTCACCGTGATCGTGCTGATCACGCTCGGGGTGATCAGCACGTCCGTGATCCTCGGCAATCAGCGGTTCATCCTGCCCTGGGCCGACCGGTACGTGTTTTCCGCGGACTTCGCCCAGGCACCGGCCATCAATCCGGGCCAGCAGCCGAAGGTCCGCATCGCCGGGGTCGAGGTCGGGCAGATCACCGGCAGCGCGGTGACCGGCACCGGCACCGCCCGCCTGACCATGTCGCTCGAACCCGGGAACACCATCTACCGCAACGCGCACCTGGTCCTGCGGCCCACCAACCCGCTGAACGAGATGTACGTGGAGGTCGACCCCGGCGGGCCGCCGCAGCCACCGCTGCCGGCGAACGGGGTGATCCCGGTCGGCCAGACCGAGCGCCCGGTCCAGCCGGACGAGGTGCTCGATCACCTCGACGACCGCAGCCGGGCCGCGCTGACGAACCTGTTGTCGGCCTCCGACGTCGCGCTCGCCAACGCCCCGGCCACCCTGCCGGGCGGGCTTCGCGCGGCCGACGGCACGATGGTGGCCGTCAAACCGGTGCTGGACGCGCTGGCGGCGCGGCGGGACAACATCGCGAACCTGGTGACCGGGCTGAGCCGGATCAGCGGCGCGGTCGGGCACGACGACGCGCGGCTGGCCGAGCTGCTGGACTCCACCCAGTCCACGCTTTCCGTGCTGGCCCAGCACAACGCGGATGTCCAGGCGACACTGGCGGAACTGCCCGGGACCACGGACCAGTTGCGCCGCGCGATGGACGGCGTGAGCGGCCTGACGAACCGGCTCAACCCGGTGCTCGACCACCTCGACCAGGCCTCGGCCCAGCTCCCGGACACGCTGCGCAAACTGGGCGGCACGGTGGACAACCTCGGCGCGACCGTGGCCGCGGCCAAGCCGGTCGTCTCCGCGGCCGGCCCGGTGGTCCGCGACGTCAGCCCGCTGGTCGGCGACGTGCACCGCTCGCTCGCGGACCTCGAACCGGTCACCCGGGACCTGATCCCCGACTCGGCCCTGCTGGTCTCCTACCTGGGCGACCTCCAGGCCTTCATCTACAACACCAACGGCGCGTTCAGTCTTTCGGATGCCAACGGCGGCTTCATCCGCGGCCACGTCGCGGTCCCGCTGCCCGACGCCGGCGTGCTTCCCGGCACCCACGGCGGCAACACCGGCGGGAGCCACCCATGATGCGGATCTTCACCGGAACGGCCGGGAAACTCGCCGTGCTGGGCACGTTTTTCGTCCTGTCCCTGGTGTATCTCGGCTACCTGTTCGACCGGGCGGGCGTCACCGGCCCGTTCCAGGCGGCGGCCTACACTATGTCGTTCGAGACCGGCGACGTCGACAACCTGATCCCGGTCGGCGACGTCGACATCGCCGGGGTCCGCGTGGGCCGGGTCCAGGACGTGTCGAACCGGGACGGGAAAGCGACGGTCGTCGTCGGCCTGGACCCGGAGGCGGGGCCGCTGCACGAGGGTGTGACGGTGCGGGTCGGCGCGAAGTCGCTGGCCGGTGAGTCCTATGTGGACGTCCAGGACGGCAAGGGCGCGGAACTGCCGTCGGGCACGAAGCTGGCGGCCTCGGCGGTCAAACCCGCGGTGCAGTTGCGCGACGTGGTGAACTCGCTCGACCCCAAGACCCGCGACGCGCTGGGCAGCGTGCTGCGTACGGCGGGCGCGGCGACCGCGGGCACCAAGGACGACGTGTCGAGCGCGTTGTCCGGACTGGGCGCGCTCGGCCGCCAGGGCTACACCGCGATCGACGCCGTGGCGGCCCAGTCCAAGGACCTCACCGCGCTCGCCCAGCAGACCAACGTCGTGCTCGACGCGCTGAACACCGGTGAGGGGCAGATCGGGGACCTCGTGCAGGAAGCGCAGAAGCTGACGACGGCCACCAGCGGCCAGAAGCAGAACCTGTCCGACACCGTGCGGAAGCTCCCGCCCCTGCTGGCGAGCACGCAGACCGCCACCGGCCGCCTGCGCGACCTGTCGTCCGCGCTGAGCCCGGTCGCGGCGGACCTGAACCAGGCGGCGCCCGCGCTGTCGACGGCGCTGCAGCAGCTGCCCGCGACCACACAGGACCTGCGCGGGCTCCTCCCGGACCTCACCGCCACGCTGCACGAGGCACCGTCCACACTGGACCGGGTGCCGACGCTGGCCGGCGACGCTTCGGCGATGGTTCCCCAGCTGCGGACGACGATGAGCCACCTGAACCCGATGCTGGGCTACCTCGCCCCGTACGGGCCGGAGCTGGGCGCGTTCTTCTCCAACTTCGGGGCGATGCTCAACTACGTGGACGAGGCGGGGATCCACTTCTTCCGCCTCGAGCCCGATCTGGGCAACGAAAGCATCGTCAAGGGTGTGCCGGTGCCGCTGCCGGCGATCCTGACCAACCGCAACCCGTATCCGGCGCCGGGCCAGAGCCTGGCCCCCGACGGGCGCTCGTTCACCCGGCTCGAACCCGCTGGAGGCTGAGATGAGTGTGCCAACGCAGGTGATCACCGATGCCGACTGGCTCGCCGACGTGTATCGCCGCTGCCATCGCGACGTGTACCACTACATCCGCGCCTGGTCGGTCAGCCCGGCCACCGCCGAGGACTTCGTGAGCGAGACCTTCCTCCGGGCGGCCCGGCACGTGATCACGTTGAAACAGCGGCAGGACAGCGTGGTGCCGTGGCTGTTCCGGGTGGCGAAGAACGTCATCCTCGACGACCGGAAGTCGGCCCGGTTCCGGCGGCTGGTGGTGCTGGACGAGGTGCCCGAGGCGCCGGCGGACCACGAGCCGGTCGAAGACCAGCTGACCCGGAAGTGGATCGCCGCCGAGGTCGGCAAATGCGTCGAACTGCTCAACCAGGCGCAGCGCCGGTGCCTCGACCTGAGGTTCCACGACGGCCGGTCGGTGGCCGAGACGGCGAAGCTGATGAACCGCACCGAGATCGCGGTCCGGCAGCTGCAGCACCGGGCCCTGATCCGGCTCGGCTCGCTGCTGCCCGCCGCACTCGCACCCGGGTGATCGTGGACAGTCTCGGGAACTGAGTGCCAGTAGTTGTTGACTATCCACAGCGACCGCGGTTACGGTGACCGCCGTCACAGCGAAGGAGTCGGTACCCATGGGCCGCAGGAAGATCGGCGTCCGGGTGGTGGGCGCCGCCCTGGCCCTCGCCGCGCTCGCGGTCGCGGCCACCGGGCTGCTGAAGCTCCGGGTGGAGACGACGGTCGACTCCTTCCTCCCGGCAGGGGACTCCACCGTCACGGCGCTGGGGGACAACGCCCGGACCTTCGGCGGCGACCCGATCGTCGTCCTGCTGGAATCCCGGCAGCCACAAGGACTTCTGCTCGGCGACGGCCGGTTGCCCGCTCTCATGCGGCTTGAGGGGGAACTGGCCCACCTGCCCGATGTCGCGACCGTCTACGGCCCGGCGACGATCATGAACCAGCTCGCCATCACCTCGCAGGACATGCTCGCGCGGCTGAGCGGGACGCGGGACGGGCTGCGCGCCAAGGCCGAGAGCGAGGCGCAGGGCAAGGGATTGCCCGCGAGCGCGGTCAAGGCCGCCGGCGACGCCGCGGTCGCGGACTTCGACCGGCGCTACGGGGCGCTGCTCGTGCGCGGCCTGCCGGCCGGGCTGCCCACCACGAACAACCCGGCCTTCGTGCGGAACGTGATCTATGACAGCTCCGGGAACCCGCGCCCCCGCTGGCACTTCGTCGTGCCGTCGCCGACCGCGGTCTCGGTGCTGGTGCGGCCGCGGGAGGGCCTGGACGAGCCGGGCACCCGGCGCCTGGTGGCCGCGGTCCGCGACGCGGTCGGCCACGCCGGCCTGACGACCAGCCGGGTCACCGTCACCGGGGTCCCCGTGGTCACCTCGGCGGTGACCGACGAGGCGGTGGGCGAGATCCCGTTGATCGGCGCGCTGGCCGTCGTGGTGCTGCTCGGCCGGTTCCTGCTGACCGGCCGGAAGGAGCGGCTGCTGCGCCGGCTGTGGCCGCTGGCGGCCGCGCTGATCGGGGGTGTGCTGACCCTGGCGGCGTTCGGCTGGGCGGGCCTGCCGATGTCCTTCGGCGCCATCGTGCTCCTGCCGCTGCTGCTGGGCATCGGCAGCTCCTTCCCGCTGTACCTGGGCATGGTGGCGGACCGGCGCAAGGTGCTCGTGATGTCGGCGGCGAGTGCGGCGGCCTTCCTGTCGCTGGCGATCTCGCCGCTGCCGTTCGTTCGTGAGCTCGGCTTCGCGCTGGGCCTGGGCGTCCTGCTGACCGTCGGCGCGACGTTGCTGCTCGGCCGCCGGTTCGCGCCGTCCCCGCCGACGCCCGGCGACCGGGTCCGCACGATCGGCGGGGGCAGGCGGTGGGCGCTGATCGGGTGCCTGGTGGCGGTCGCCGCGGCCGGCTGGGTCGTGTTGCCCCGCTTGGACGTCCGGGCGAGTCCCGAGGACGTCGCGCGCGGGCTCTCGGCGCTGGACGAAGCTCGCTACGCCGAGCAGGTGCTCGGTTCCTCCGGTGAGGTCAGTGTGGTGCTGCGAGGCAACGACGCGCAGAGCCCGGCGGCACTGAACTGGCTCAGCCAAGCCCAGGATGTCGTGATCGCGCGCTTCGGCGACCGGGTCCGCCCGATCATCACGGCGCCGGACCTGCTCGGCTTCCTCGGCGAAACGCCCACCGCGGGGGAGATCGCGGCGGGGCTGCAGCTGATGCCGCCGTACCTGACCTCGTCGGTGCTGTCACCGGACGGCACACAGGCCTTGCTCACGTTCGGGCTGAAGCTGCAGGACCTCGGGCAGCAGGCGCAGCTGCTGGACGACGTGCGCGCGTCCTTGCCGCCCCCGCCGCCGGGCGCGCACGCGGACGTGGTGGGCCTGCCGGTGGCGGCCGCCCGAGCCTACGACCTGGTGCGCTGGGACCGGTATCCGGCGAATCTCGCGGGGGCCGGCGCCGCGGGGATCGTGCTCCTGTTCGGGTTGCGCCGGCGCGGGGACGCGGTGCGCGCCATCCTCGCGGCGGTGCTCGCCACCGGCTGGACGATCGCCGGGCTGTGGGCGGCAGGCCAGTCACTCAGCCCGCTCACCGTGGCGCTGGGCTCGCTGGCCACGGTCACCGCCGGTGAGTTCACGATCCTGCTGCTCGACGACACGCGCCCGAGACGGGCCGTGCGGTGGGCCTGCGCGACGTCAGTGCTCGGGTACCTGGTGCTCGCGTTGTCCCGGATCGGCCTGCTGCGCGAGTTCGGGCTCACCATGGCCGCGACCGTGGTGGTGTCCTACCTGGCCGCCCTCGCGTGTGTGTCGCTGGGACGCCGGCCGGTGCCCGGCCCACGGGCGGCGGCTCCTTCGAAAGCCGAATTGGTGGAGGTGTAGGGAGTGAAACTCCAGGTCCCCGGATTGTTCCGGCGATGGACGGTGGTGCCGTCCGGGCTCCGGGCCCAGGGTGTGCTGGCGGCCGTGCTGGTCGCCATCGCGGGCGGCTCGGGCGGGAACCTCGTCGTGCGCGCGCTCGACGAGCTGCCGGCCGGCGCCGTGTTCCGCACCGGCGACACCGTCGTTTCGCAGGAACAGCTCCAGCAGCGGGTGAACCTCATGGAACTCCTCTACGGGGTGCAGCAGCCTTCGGACCCCGCCGGAACGGACCGGTTCCGGCGCTCGGTGGCCAAAGCCGTCGCGGTGAGCATGGTCGTCGACGACGCGGCGCGGGGCGCCGGCATCGTCATCGCCGACAAGGCGGCCAGCGACCAGCTCGACAAGATCGTCAGCGACAACGGCACCGACCGCAAGACCTTCGTGCAGCAGCTGGGCGCCCACGGTCTGTCCGAAAAGGACGTTCTGGACGAGGTCAAGCGGCAGCAGGCGGGCGCGCGGCTGTTCCAGCAGGCGACCGCCGGGGTCAAGGCCACCACCGACGCGGACGCGCAGCACTACTACGACGCCAACCGCGCGCAGATGGTCTCGCCCGAGCAGCGCGACCTCGCCAACATCGTCGTGTCGTCGGCCGACCAAGCGCAGCTGGTGGCTCAGCAGGCCCGCTCGGGCGCCGATTTTCCGGGGCTGGCCGGGCAGTACTCGATCGACGGCAGTACCAAGGGCAACGGTGGTTCGCTCGGCAAGGTGGCCGCGAGCCAGCTCGACGCGGCGTATGCCAAGGCCGCTTTCGCCGCGCCGCCGGGGAGCGTGTTCGGCCCGGTGCAGACCCAGCAGGGCTGGAACGTCGGGCGGGTCGGTGCCGTCCACCCGGGCAGCCCGATGTCCTTCGACCAGGTCAAGGACGCGGTCAAGACCAAATTGGACAATGACGCGAAACTCAAGGTGTGGGACGACTTCCTGGTCGCCAGGATCAAATCCGCGAAGGTGGAGTACGCCCCCGACTACCTGCCGCCCGACCCGGACGCGCCGCCCGCGGACGGTCAGTAGGGGAAAAGGAGGAGAATGATGCTGGCTCTCATTCTGGCCGTGGCCGCCGGGGTCTGCCTCGGGCTCGGCTGGCTGCTGGGACAAGTGGTGCTGGTCTACGTCGCGCTGGGTCTTTCGGCGGCTGGCTTCGTGCTCGTGCTGGTGCAGGCCGTGCGACGCTGGAAAGCCGCCAAGGCGGCGAAAGCGGTCGACGCGGAAGCCGAAATCGAGGATGGTGACGGTACGGACTCCGGGATCGTGGAGCAGCCGGACGATGCGGCGGCCGAGGAAGGTGAAGTTGTTGTCGCGTCTGCCGCCGACGAAGGCGATGTTGTTGTCGCGTCCGCGGCCGAGGATGGCGAGGTCGTTTTCGTGGTACCGGGCCGGATGCGCTTCCACGCCGCCGGATGCCGGCTGATCGACGGAAAGGGTGTGGAACAGCTGACGCTGGAGGAGGCCGAAGACGAGGCCTTCACCGCGTGCACGGTCTGCGCGAGCCACCAGGCCGCGGAGCTTGTCGGGGGCTGAAGTCCGCGGACTTTCCCGCGCCGGGGAATTCCGGCGCGGGCGGTCGATGGGTTAGAATCTCTGACGCCCGCGCAACGGTGCGCCGGTAAGGGATGTGAGTGCCTGTGTGTCCACAAAGTACCACTCTCGACAACGACTTGACCAGTTTCATCGGGCGCCGCAAGGAGATCGCGGAACTCAAGATCGTGCTCTCCTCGACGAGGCTGGTCACCCTCGTCGGGGTGGGCGGGGTGGGCAAGACCCGCCTCGCGCGGCGGGTCGGGCAGGGACTGGCCAAGGGCTTCGCGCACGGTGCGTGGTTCGTCGACCTGGCAAGAGCATCCGAGCCCGCACTGGTCGCGAATGTGATCGCGGAAGCGCTCGGCGTTCCGGACCAGTCCGCGCTCTCGCCCGAAGCCGCTCTCGCCGAGTACCTGGCCGACCGGGAATTGCTGCTGATACTGGACAATTGCGAGCACCTGCTGCAAGCGTGCGCGGCGCTCGTCAGTGACCTGCTGCGTTCGGCCGGAGGGGTTGTCGTACTGGCCACCAGCCGCGAGCCGCTCGGGGTGCTCGGCGAGCACAGCTGGCCGGTACCGCCGATGTCGATGCCGGATCTGGCGAATGTGGCCCCGGCCCGTGGCGGTTACGTTTATGGCTACGAGGCGCTGGAGCTACTGGAAGAACGGGCCAGGACGGTACGCCCCGAGTTCAGCATCGGGCCGGTTTCCCGGGCCGTGGCCGCACAGCTGTGCCGGCGGCTCGACGGTCTGCCCTTGGCCATCGAGCTGGCCGCGGTACGCCTGCGGGCGCTCTCGCTGGAGCAGATCGTCGCTCGCCTGGAGGACCGGTATCGCTTGCTGAGTACAGGAAACCGTGGTGGGCCGGCCCGGCACCAGACCCTGCGCGCGGCAGTGGACTGGAGCTTCGACCTGTGTTCCGAGAAGGAGCGCAGCCTGTGGTCGCGGCTGTCGGTGTTCGCCGGCTCCTTCGCCCTGCCGGACGCGGAGGAGGTGTGCGCCGGCGGAGAGATCGAGCGGGCGGACGTTTTCGAAATACTGTCGGGCCTGGTCGAGAAGTCGATCGTGCTTTGTGAGGGCGCGGACGAGAACTCCCGGTACCGCTTGCTGGAGACCATCAAGGCGTATGGCCACGAACGGCTCGTGGCGGCGGGTGAGGACGTCGCGCTGAGCCGCCGGCACCGCGACTACTACCTGGAACTGGCGGAGCGCAGCGAGGACGGCTGGTTCGGCCGGGACCAGGTGCTCTGGTGCGTGCGGCTGCAGAACGCGCAAGCCAATTTCTGGGCCGCGCTGGACTTCTGCCTGGCGACGCCGGGGGAGTCCGCGACCGGTCTGCGGATGAGCGGCGCCCTCGTCTTCTTCTGGAATGCCTGTGGTCATCTCAAGGATGGCCGTTATTGGCTCGGCAGGGTGCTGGAGGGCTCCGCCGAGCCGTCGCCGGAACGGGTCAAAGCGTTGTGGGTCAACGGATACGTGGCCATGACCCAAGGGGACAACACGGCGGCGATGGCGAGCTTCGCGGACTGTCTCGCCCTGGCTGCCCAGCTGAACGACGCCACGGCCCGCGCGTACTGCCAGCAGTTCCGTGGCTCGGCGGAGCAGTTCAAGGGCAACCTGGAAGAGGCCGAGGTGCTGCTGGAGGAGGCGGTCCGGTCCCATCGCCACCGCGGGGTGGTGAACTCGCTGACGGTGCTCGCGACGGCGCAGCTCGGATTCGTGTCCTGCCTGGTCGGCAAGGCGGACCGGGCGCTCGAGCTCTGCGACGAAAGCTGTGCGGTGAGTGAGGCGCACGGTGAGCTCTGGGCGTTGTCCTGGGCGCACTGGGTGCGTGGCCTGGCGTACTGGACGCTGGCCCGGTTCGAACCGGCGGCGGTCGCGCTGGGCGATTCGCTGCGGGCCAAGCACGCGCTGGACGACCGGCTCGGCATGTCGGCCTGTGTGGAGCTGCTGGCGTGGACCGCCTGCGAGGCGGGCGCTTCCCGGCGGGCGGCCCAGCTGCTCGGTGCGGCCAAAGCCTTGTGGGCCTCGATCGGGCATCCGCTGTTCGGCTCGGTGGAGCTGCTGGACATCCACGACGGGTACCTGGAGCGCCTGCAGTCGGCACTGGGGGTCAAGGCGTTCGGTCAGTGCCACGAACTGGGCGAGCAGATGTCGGTGGCGGACGTGCTGTCGTTCGCCTGCGATGAGGCCGGGCCGGCGCCGGACGATGAACCACGGCTGACCCGCCGGGAGAAGCAGGTCGCCGAGCTGATCGCCGAAGGGTTGACGAACAAGCAGATCGCCACCCGGCTGGTGATCTCCCAGCGCACCGCGGAAGGGCACGTGGAGCACGTGCTGGCGAAGCTGTCCTTCCAGTCGCGGGCGCAGGTGGCCGCGTGGATCGCCGCGCGGGCGTAGCCACCGGCCGCGGGCTGCCTCAGTCGTCGCGGACCGTTTCGGCGATGAGACGGTCGACTTCGGTGGGCGGCGGGTAGCCGGGGCCGTCCGTGCGATCGGTGCGGACGAGGATGTCGACGAGGCCGTCGGCCAGGCCGGTGATCACCGTCGCGGGTGTTTTGATCGCGAGGCTGTGCTGGACCGAGACCAGGCCGTGGAGCCCGGTCCACAGGGTGTGGGCCGCGCGATCCCGGTCGCGAGGGCGACCCGCACCGTTCGCCCCTGCTCGTGGATTTCGTCGACGACGGCGTCGGCGAGTGGATCGGCGGTGGTCAGCGCCCAGGCCATCAGGTCCGCGCGGTCCGCGCCAAACTGGGCTGCCACTGTCGATCGCCTGCTGCGTTGCGCGGGCCAGTTGGGTTCGGTGCTCATGGGTCGCTCCGTTTCCGTGGGTCAGGCTGGTTCGTCGTGGTGGCGCTGGGCGATGCGCAGCAGGGCCAGCAGTGCGAGGAAGAACATCCCGTAGACGGTGAGCAATGCCGATGTTTCGTAGATGTCCCCGGTGTGCCAGGTCTTGCCGGCGGCGTCGGTGACGGTGGTGTCCTCGCCGGTGAGGAACTTGGTGAAGAACGAGAGCGTCGTTGCCGCGTAAGGCAGTACTGCTTGCAGGTCACTGCCGGTGGTGCCGGCCGGATGCGGGCCGCGGCGGCGCAGGTAAAGGGCGAAGACCTGCATGAACAGGTAAACGGTGAAGGTCCAGCCGAGGAAGTTGACCAGCGGCACGCCGAAGAACCCGCCGCCGTTCTCCCAGATCCAGGTCTGGCGGATGGTCGAGGTGGCGGGGTCGAGGGCCAGGTCCCAGGCGGTCATGGCGAACGCGCCGATGACCGGGGTGCCGATGGTGGTCAACCAGGGCGTGCCGCGGCGCACGTCGCCGAGCAGCACGGTGGCCACGATCCACGCGAGGTAGCCGGTGGCCAGGTAGGCCGGGCCGATGAACCACGGCACCTGGAAGATCTTGCCGCCGCCGGTGTAGTGGTAGTGGCCGAACGGGAAACCGGTGCCGATGCTGAGGTTTTCGAGGATGTTGCTGATCACGAGGCCCGCGGCCACGAAGACGCCGACGGCGCGCCAGCCGTAGCGCCGTGCTCCGTGCACGAGCGCGAACCCGACCTGCACCACGATCAGGGGCAGCTTGACGCCGGGAACGAAGGCCGAAAGGACCAGCCCGAGCAGGACCACGGCGGTGAGGGCCCACAAGGCCTTGCCGGATCGGGAGGTGGTGGACATGCGGTGGCTCCAGTTTCCGGAGTGGGTCAGGCGGCGAAGGCTTTGGCCGCGGCGTCGAAAGCCGCGATCCAGTCGGCCGTGATGACGGTGGCGAGGTATCCGTCCGGCCGGATCAGGACCAGGGTGTCGCCGGTGATGCCGTAGGTTTCGGCGACCAGCCCGGTGGTGTCGGCGAGGTCGCCGCCCTGTCCTTTGTGGACGGCGTAGCGGCGTAGCCCGGCGCCGTCGTCCGGCCACTTCAGGTCGGGGAGCGCGCTGATGGCGTCGGGACCGAAGGCCAGCAAGGTGAACTGCGGTCCCTGGTAGACGTCGAACAGCCGCTGGAACCCGGACCCGGCGCACGGCGCGTCCGGTGCCCGGTCGCCTGCTCGCAGTGTCTTGGTGGCCGCACCGTCGGCGGGGGCGAGCGGGCCGCCGTGGTAGGAGAGCCCGATCTGCCGTTCCTCGTCTCCGCGCTTCAGACTGGAGAGGCGTTGTTTCTCGAGCCCGGCATACAGTTCGGTGGACTTGCCGAGCACTCGTGCGGCGACCGGCTGCCTTTCGGTTTCGTAGCTGTCGAGCAGGGAGTCCGGTGCGCCGGCGAGGACCTGGCCGAGCTTCCAGCCGAGGTTGTAGGCGTCCTGCACACCGGTGTTGAGTCCTTGCGCGCCGGCCGGGGTGTGCACGTGGGCGGCGTCGCCCGCCACGAAGACGCGGCCGGCCCGGTAGTGCTCGACGATCCGGATGTTCGGCCGGAACACCGAGGTCCAGGTGACGTCGTGGAGCCGCCGGCCGGTGGCCGCGTGGAATCGGGCCGCCACCGCGGTTTCGCCGGTCTCCGGGGTCTCGTCCGGCTTCAGTTTGATCATCAGCTGGAACTGGTCGGAGTGGGGGAGCGGGCAGGCCCCGACGAACTTGCCGCCGGTGCCGGGCCAGACGTGCCACCGGTTGCGGGCGAGCCCGTCGATCGTGGCGTCGACGATGAGCGTCCGGTCGGACTGGTCGGTGTCCCCGGCGAACTTGAGCCCGGCGGCTTTGCGGACGGTGCTCCCGCCGCCGTCGGCGCCCACGAGGTACTTGCTGCGCACCCGTTCGCCCGAGGAGAGCGTGGCTGTCACGCCGTCGTCGTCCTGCTCGAAGCCGTCCAGTCCGACACCGAACTCGATGCGCAGGCCGAGGCGGTCGAGCAGGCGGTGCAGGATGGCGTCGGTGCGGGACTGCGGCAGCAGCAGGATGTTCGGGTACGGCACGGCCGGCGTCGGCCGGTGCTGCCGCTGCATCCGCCACGGCACGGTGATCGGCCCGAGGTGGATGCCCATGAGCGGGTAGGTGCCGCCCTCCGCGTGGGCCTCGTCCAGCACGCCGAGGTCCTCGAAGACCTCTTGGGTGCGGGGCTGGACTCCCTTGGCGCGTGATCCTTCGAACGCGTGCGGCGCCTTGTCGATCAGCCGGACGCGAAGGCCTCGCCGCAGCAGATCGGCGGCGAGCGTGGAGCCGACCGGGCCGGCTCCGACGACCAGGACGTCGAGGTCGTGCGGTTCAGTCATGTCAGTCGACCTCCGGTGGTTTGCTGGACGAAGGTGGTGAGCAGGCGCGCTGTGCCGTGGGGGTCCTCGAACGGGACCATGTGCCCGCAGCCGGCGATCACGTGGCACTCGTCGGGACGCAGAAGGTCCCGGACGGTGCCGAGATGCTCGATCGGGGTGACTTGATCGTGCCGGCCCCACAACACCATCGTGGGAATGGGCAACCGGCCGGCCCGCCGGTAGAGCTCGTGCCGCGCGGCGAGCGGGAAGTCCCTGAGCGTGGACAGGAGCGCGTGGATCGAACCGTGGAAACGGTACGGCTCGCCGACGAGACGAACGAGCCGATCAGCGTCGTCGCTTGACCGGACGTTGTGCGCGAGGTGCTTGCCCAGCGCGCGGCGCCCGAAGAACGTGCCCAGCAGCCGGGCCGGCGGATCGATGGACAGCAGGCGAGTGACGAGCCGGCTCGGCTCGGTCAGGCCCGCCGGGCCGATCAAGGTCATCGAGCTGGGCGTGACGGCGCTATCCCTTGTCGCGTAAGCCATCGCGAGAAGACCGCCCATCGACGTCCCCACCAGGTGGAGCGGCTCCGGCGCCCCGACCGCGGCTACGAGTTCGTCGAGCTGGCGGAGGAACAGGGCCTGGTCGTAGGGGCCTTCGACCCGGTCGGACCACCCGCGGCCGTAGGCGCTGTAGGCCAGGGTGCGCAGGCCTCCTGCGTGCAGGTCGGCGGCGACCTCGTCCCAGTAGCCGAGCGGGATCGTGATCCCGGGGACCAGCAGCACGAGCGGGCCGTCGCCGGGCCCGGCGAGTTCGTAGTGCGTCACCCCGCCGGAGAGCGTGACGAACGATCCCCGTGCCGCCGCCCGAGCGTCGTCGTCCAGGATCCGATCTTCGCCCTTGGCGGCGTAGACGCGGATCATTGTGCGCTGCCGAGGAACTCGAGAGTGGCTTCGGCGACCGCGGCCGGTGCTTCCTCCGGCATCAGGTGGCCGACATCGGGCAGCACGATCTCCCGGCTGTCCGGGATGTCCCTGGCGAAGTGCTGGCCGTCGATCCGATCACCGCGCAGGATCAGGGTGGGCACGCGCAGCCGGCGCAGTTCCGTCGAGTTGTCGGCCTGCGTGGTGTTCGCGAAGTCGACGAAGGCGGCCCGGTTTTCCGGACGGCTCATCAACGTGAAGGTCCGGTCGATCATGCCCTCGGACACGGTGAACCCGGGGCCGACCGCGCCGCGCAGGTTGCGCGCGACGACGCTCCGGGAGCCGCCGCGGCGCACGAGTGGCCGGGTGAGCGGGTTGCGGGCGAGCCGGATCGCGGCAGGCAGTGACTTGCCGGGATAACCGGTCGCGTTCAGCAGCACCAGGCGCCGTACCCGCTCGGGAAAGGCGAGCGCGAAGTTCCACGCGATGTTCCCGCCGAGCGAGTTCCCGGCCACGGTGCACTCCGGCACGGCCTGCCCGTCGAGGAACCGGGCGAGGAAAGCGACGTAGGACTCGATGCGGTAGTCGCGGTCCGGCTGGGGATCACTCAGCCCGAACCCGGGCAGGTCCAGCCGGATCACCTCGCAGGCCGGGCTCAGCCGGGCAGCGACCTCGTCGAACGTGTCCAGCGAGGAGCCCGAGCCGTGCAGCAGCAGGACCGGCGGCCCCTGGCCCTCCCGCACGACGCGCACGCGCATCCCGTCGACCGACACGAAGGTCGATCCTTCCGTGAGATTGTCCACGGCGCTCCCCTCCCCGGATATCGGCTACGATGTAGCCAGAACGTTTCGGCGACAGCGTAGCCGTATTTATCCGGGCTGGCCAACCGGGCTGATCGACGGGTGAGGCAAGGTGATGGCTGTGAGTGAGAGAGATCCCCGGCCGGGGAGCCCGCACTGGTGGCAGAACCGCCCGCGTCAGGACAAGGGCGCGGAGCAGGGGCCGGGACGCCCCTCGATGCCGCGCGAGCGGGTCATCGCCGCGGCCGTCGCCCTGGTGGACGAGGTGGGACCGGGGGAGTTCAGCATGCGGCTGCTGGCGCAGCGGCTGGGCTCGAGCACCGCCACGCTGTACCGGCACTTCGCCGGCAAGGACGAGATCTTCGTCCACGTCGTGGAGCACGTACTCGGCGAGATACCCCGCCACGTCCCGCGCCTGGCGGCCACCGCGACGTGGCAGGAACGGCTCGTCGCCAGCGCAACGGCGTTGTTTTTCACGCTGAAAGACCACCCGAAAGTGGCGGCGCTCTTCGGTGATCAGGTTCCGCTCGGGCCCCGTGCCCTGGCCGGCCGGGAGGCCGCGATCGGCATCCTGCTCGCCGGCGGGTTTTCCGCCGCCGCGGCGGCCAGGGCGTACGCCGCTATCGGCCATTACGTCGTCGGCTTCGCGGTCCAGCTACGTGCCGGCGGTATGTCCGACGAGGCGGAGAACCAGGACATCCGCGAGTTCTGCGGCGCGCTTGATCCCGAGCGCTATCCCGCCACTGTGACCGCGGCCCCGTACCTGCCGATCTCGCTGCCCGACGAGTTCCGGTTCGGGCTCCAGCTCATCGTCGACGGACTGGCCAACCACCTGGCCCGACCGTGAGACCGGGCGCCTCACGTAGTAGAGAAGCCGCTCAGCTTGCTCCGTGGTCAGCCGGATCGACAGCGCTGCAAGGACTTTGAGCGCCTCCGCAGCCAATGACGGAGGAAAGATTCCGGTGTCTCTCAGCTCACCAGCGCGCTGGCGCCGCAGCACGTCGAATGCCGTTTCGACGACTTCGCTGACGTGGTCATTCGGGACGAGGCCAGCTTGGACTGCGAGCACACGGAAGGCAGTGGCCGGAACCAAGTACGCCGGCGCTGTCAAGTGGACACGTACATCCAGGGTCCGGTTGCCGACGCCTGTCGCTACACCTTCCGCTGCCCTGGCCGCGCAGAACGACCGGGCCCATGCAGTCAGGCGGTGGGCTTGATCGCCGGCACGCCGAGCCGTCCCATGGACGAGGCCACGGACGTGTTGAGTACGTTCAGCACCCGCAGCGAACGGTCGTTGTCGGCTACTACACCGGTGCTGCGGAAAGGCAATCGCTGGAAGCGGTCGCGCAGGAGAGAGCCGCGACGCGCTCATTGCGGGCACGGAGCCGGTCGCGCCCAGCGCGGTCTGCAACACGGCGGCCCTCGCGAGAGTGCTGTGCGCGACGTGCTCAGGTCACCGATGCCCGACTTTCCCGGAGCCCCCGGCCGCCGCCGTGTCCTGTCACGGCCACGCGCCGGGACGACCAAGGCGCTTGCGGACCGCCTTGCCGGTGCCCGGGGGAAAACCGTGCCGGGTGAGCCGGACCTCGGCCAGCTCGTCGGCACTGGGCACGGTGAGGAAAAGGGTGAGCAGGAGGCTCAGCAGGAGCGCCGCCAGCACCATCGGCACCGGTATCGGGGTGAAGAACGTGAGCACGAGGAACGCCGCGACGAGCCAGGGCAGCGCTTCGGCGAGGATTCGCAGAGTGAATCGCAGCCGCCACGTTTTCGCGGTGGCGTCGTGCAGTACCCATTCACGGTAACGAGGAGGAAGGCGACCGCCGTAGACGTACTGCAGCCACCGGAAAGGGCCCGGGCGTTTGCGCTCCACGGGGGGTGGGTGCCCGGTCGGCGGCCGCTGAAACCGTCACCTTTTCACCGCTGCAACCGGCACTCGATCACGTAGGCCCGCCCATCGCCGGAGAACTGCCGACGGCGAGCGTGCGCAGCAGCGCCGACAAACCGCCAGGCGCCCGCCCGTCCAGTCGTGCGCTGGTGCGGACCAGGGCGCCGGGCTCCTGTGCCAGCCGGTATCCGGCGTTTTCGAGCCGGCGCCACAGGGAATGGTCTTCGCCGGTGGCGATGCGGCCGAATCCGCCGACGGCGGTGTAGGCGTCGGCGCGGACGGCGAGGTTGGCTCCGTAGACGTTGCCGGCCTCGCGGTCTGCTGTTTCGACCAGTTTCCGGTAGCGCGCAGCGGCGCCGGGGCCGCCTGGCGGCGGGCCGATGAGGTGGGCCGGGCCGGTCGTGGCGTGGCCGCCGTGCTGGGCGCGGGCCAGGTGCCGGGCTGCCCAGTGCTGGTCCACTTCACTGTCCGCGTCGGTGTTGAGCAGCAGCACTTCCGATGCCCGATGCCCGGTCAGGCGTGAAAGCGCGGTGCGGCAGCCCAGATCGCGGAGCTCGCCGATGGTCAGTGGCGCGTGGCTGACGACCACCTCGGCCGAGGACCGGGCTCGGTCGGCGGTGTCGTCGGTGCACCGGTCGGCGACCAGGACGACGGTCCGCTCGACCGACACCGGCAGCCGCCGCAGCGAACGCCGGATCGCGTGCAGGCAGCCGGGAATCGAGGGGGCTTCGTCGCGTGCGGGCAGGACGACGGCGACCGCGGTGATCACCGGCGCCTCAGCACGTCCAGGCGGAACTGCTCGTCGAGATGAGTCACCAGGGGGTCGAGGGCGGGATGCGCGGCGAGCCGCTCGTGCACGGCGGCGCCCTCGTGCGGGGCCTCCGGCGCCCACGGCAACCAGTGCACGGCTACCAGGTCGCCACCGGGGCGCAGCGCGGCCACCGAGGCCTCGATCGTCTTCTCGAGGTCCGTCTCGTCCAGGTAGTACAGGAGTTCGCTGTAGACGAACAGGTCGACCGGGCCGGCCGGGACCGCTTCCGGCACCAGCCCGTGGCGGACCTCGGCTCCGGGTGCGGCCGCACGGGCCAGGGCCACGGCCGCGGGCACCGGGTCGAACGCGACCAAGCGGTCGCACCGGCCGGCCAGCTGCCTGGTCAGTGTTCCCGTCCCGCAGCCGGGTTCGACGATCGTGCCGTAGCGCGCCCGGGGCAGCGAGGCCAGGAGCAACGCGCGCTTTCGTCTTTCATACCAACGGGATTCGACCTGCCACGGATCGTCCGCGCCGTCGTACAGTTCGGCGAACCGGGCGACCGGCGCCGAGCGTTCCGGTGGTTGCCGGAAGAACGTTTCCACCGGACGGGCGAAGTGCGCCAGCGCCTCCGCGGGCAGGATCGGCGCTTCGCCTCGGGGCCCGGGGCGAAGCTGCGAGGTGAATTCGCGGATCGCGGCGGCCTTCGCCGACCGTTCGCCGGTGGTGAGCCGGTAGGAGTGCCCGCGGTGCCACGGGATGCCGGCGGCGTCGGGGCTGCGCCAGTGCCACAGCCAGATGGGGTAGGACCAGCAGTGCGCTGAGTCCGGGGCGACGGCCAGCGCGGCCCGCCCGGCGGCCTGGTGGTCCGGGTGCGGGTCCTCGGGCCAGGGCATGAGGCACAGATCGGCACCCACCGCGTGGGCCCGGAGCGCGTCCACGAGTTCGTGGCTGTGGGCGGTCAGGTCCGAATCGGGCAGGCCCAGCCAGACCGGCTCCACCGGCAGCCCCTGCGCGGCCAGGGACCGGGCCAGCTCCTCGCGCCGGGCACGACCCAGCTCGCGGCGCTCGGCCGCGCCCGAATCGGGAAACGCGGCCTCGCCGTCCGTCGCCACCACCAGCGAGACCGTGGTGCCCGCCGCGTGCAGGTGCTGGAGCAGGCCACTGGCGCCCAGCGTCTCGTCGTCGGGATGCGCGGCGACGATCAGCGCGTGGCGGAACTCCTGCTCCGGCCAGGCGGGAAACGTGCGCGTCCACTCGGTCTCCGGGACGAACGGCCTCATGCGCCGGCCTCGCCGAGCACGGCCCGGCCCAGCGCGGCGAGATCCCGCTCGCCGTGGTGCTGCCGGATGAACACCTGGAGATCGGCCAGCTGCTGAGCGAATCGCCGGTCGCGGCACAGCGGCCCGGCGCCGGTGATGCGCGGCGCGAGGTCGACCACGTCGCGGGCGGTCCGTTCGACGCTCGCCCGGCAGGTGTCGTTCAGCAAGCCCGGGCTGGGGGCCTGCTCGATCGTCGCGGCGGCGGAAGCCAGCAGTGCTTCGGATCCGCGCAGCGCCGCGTGGAGGGCGCCGAAGTGCGCGAGCTGATGGCCGTCCGCCTTGACCCGCAGGGTTTCGCCCACCGAGTCGAGCACTCCGGCGGCGCCGCCGAGCCAGACCGCGGCCACCCCGGTGCCGCCGAGGACGAACCCCCGCCGCGCGAGGTACCAGCCGGGCGGCCCGACCAGCCGTTCGACGGGGACGTCGTCGAAGACCACGTCCCCGCTGTCGGAGGCGTCCATGCCGACCGCTTGCCATGCGTCCGGATGGCGCTCCACCCCGGCCGCGGACAGATCCACCTCGGCCAGCTGGTCGCCGGCCGCAACGAGGGCGCGGTCGAGGACCGTGAGGCCGGAACAGAACCGGACGGTCCCGCTCAACTGTCCATAATGGATTTCCGCGCCGGTCCCGCCCGATTTCGAGGCCCAGACACCGTAGAGGGACAGGGATGTGGGCGCCTGCCCGGCTTCGGCCAGGATCGCGACCGCGTCGGCGTGACCCTCGGCAAGCCGGGCGAGAGCCAGATCGCGGCGGCCGAAGCCGGCCAGCTCGCGCCACCGTCGCAGCAGCGCGCCCCGGCCGGTCAGCGGCAGGTCGAGCGCGCCGGCCACGAGCATCCGCCGCAGCTCCGCGCCGAGCGTCTCCGAGGTGCGGGGCAGCGGCAACGGTTTCGGTGGGGTGTCCGCCAGCAGGGTCATGGGGCCTCCTCGGTGTGCCGCGGCAGTGGACAGCGTTCGCGAATCAGGTCAGTGCCTCGTGGGTCAGCGCGCCGGCCGCGCTCGTACCAGACGATGAACTTGCTGCCGTCACGGGAAACGGGCCGGGGCCGCCCGGACACGTCCGGGGCTCAGCTCGACCATGGGGTGGCCGAGGCCGAGCCCGATGTCTTGATGCCGGCGGGTCTTCTCGTCCAGCAGGCAGATCTGGCCCGAGGCCGTCTCCCCGCGCAGGAAGCCCTTCCCGGTCGCCCCGCTTCCGATCACGACCAGCTTCTCGGCGCCCATGGTCGGCCGGGTACCCGCCGGCGGCGTGGAAAACACCGAGTCCTTACCGCCGGTGGCGCGAAGCCCTCAGGAATTCGGTGGAGCGCCGCAGGTGGGCCGCTCCGGGATGCCGCAGCCGAGCCGCGCCCACACTGTCTTCCCGACCTGGTTTTCGTGGACGCCCCAGGTGTCGGAGAGGCTGTCGACGAGCTGCATGCCGCGGCCGCGCAGGCTCGTCTCGTCCGGCCGGCGGACCTGGGGGCGCAGGCGCGCGGAATCGTCGACCTCGACCACCACCAGGCACGGCAGTGACAGGGCGGTCAGGCGCACCCAGCTGGGTCCGTCGGTGTGCACGTAGGCGTTGGTGGCGAGCTCTTCGGTCACCATCAGGACGTCCTCGAGGTGGTCGGGCGCCAGGTGGGTCAGCGATGATCTCGCCCAGCCGCGGATCCGGGCGAGGTGCGCGGGCCCGGTACCCCGCAGGTCCATGATCCAGGGCGCTTCGTCCGCCCCTGGGCCGGGAGCTGCCACCTTCGGCCCCTTTCTCCACCGGCTCCGCACGGATGCTTCCGCATACCCGGATCGGCCGACCACACACCTGGGAGAGCCGGCAGATCCCGGCCCGGGCGCCCCGGGACCGATCGTCGCATCGGGAACCGGTTCCCGCCCGGCGGCCCGACGGTACTGCCGAGCCCGGCGGAGACGCCATACGGCGGGCGACCTGCTCCGTCGCGGGTCGGGGCAGCCCGGCTACGGTCTGTCCATGACGCACGATGTGCCGGAGCCGGAGTTCCGCACCCGGCTGAGCGAGATCACCGGCTACGAGGGGCCGGCCGGGCGGGCCGGCGGAATCGAGGAGACGCTCGCCCGGGCGTGTGCGGTTCTCGGGGTCGACACGGCGACGGTGCTGCGGCACGAACCTCCCTCGCAGCACCTGGTCGCCATCGCCGCGGCCGGTCTCGAGGAGGAGGTCTACCAGGGTGTGCGGGTGTCGGTGGGCGCCGGGTTCGCCGGCACTGTGGCCGCGCGCCGCGAGCCGGTCGTCATCGACCGGGTCGACGAGACGACGGTAGTGAACTCCCTGCTGTGGGAACGCGGCCTGCGCACGATGCTCGGCGTGCCGATGCTCGCCGGCGCCGAGCTGGTCGGTGTCCTGCACGTCGGGTCCGTGGACCAGCGCCGGTTCACCACCACCGACATCGAGGTCGTCCGGTTGCTCGCCGACCACCTGGCGGCCGTCCTGCGATCCGAGACCCTGCGGCAGAACCAGGCAGCGACCATCGCGCTGCAGCGCAGCCTGCTGCCGGGCAAGCTGCCCGAGATCGACGGCCTCCGCGCGGCCGCCCGCTACGTACCGGGTGCCGGCGCGGGACTGGGCGGGGACTGGTACGACCTCTTCCGGCTGCCCGGAGACCGGCTCGGCATCGTGATGGGCGACGTGTCGGGCCACGGCCTGGACGCGGCGGTGATCATGGGCCGCCTCCGCAGCGCCCTGCGCGCCTATGCCCTGGACTGCGACGACCCGGCCGAGGTGCTCGGCAAGCTGGACCGCAAGGCCAATCATTTCGAACACGGCGTGATGGCGACGGTGGCCTACGGCGTGCTCGACGCCGGGCACGAGCAGCTGGCGCTGTCACTGGCCGGGCACCTGCCGCCGGTCGTGGTCTCGGCGGGCCGCCCGGCCGGGCTCGTGACCGCTCCGGCCGACCCGCCGATCGGCCTGAGCCTCGGGACGCCCCGCCGGCGCACCACCATGGTGCCGCTGGCGCCGGGCACCGTCGCTGCGTTCTACACCGACGGCCTCGTCGAGCGCCGGGACCGGCCGGTCGACGAGGGGATGCGGCAGCTCACCGAGCTGCTCCGGGTCGAGGACCCGGAGCGGGCCTGTTCGCGCGTCATGGCCGCGATGGTGGGCGCCCGGCCCTCGCCGGACGACGTCGCGCTGGTGGTGCTCCTGCGCCCGGCCGGGCCGTGATTCACGGCGCGGCCAGGGCCTGCTCCAGCGTGCGGTAGAGCGGCAGGCCCGGCTCCAGCCCGGTGAGCTGGATCGGGCGCAGGGTCGCGCGTCCGGACGCGACGATCCGCAGCTCGGTGCCGGCCGGCATGCCCCGCCGGATGGTCAGTAGCGCGGTCAAGCCCGGCGAGGCCAGGAACTCCACCGCGGTCAGATCGAGCACCAGCACCGGGGGCGCCTCGGTGAGGACCTCGGCGACTGCCGCCGTCATGCGCGGGGCGGTGCACGTGTCGACGTCGCCGCTCACCGCCAGTACGGCCGCCGGGGGCCGGTCGGCCCGTCCGATGCGGAGCGTCCCCGGTGGGTCGGTCGCAGGATCAGTCAGCTCGCTCATCACAGTTCCCGTGCTCGGCCGCCCGGCTCACGCCGTGGGCAGGAAAGGTCCAGGGCTGGCTGCTCAACCCAGGTCATCATGCCCGGGCGGTGCCGTCTTCGCACGGGAACGGGCGAGCGCCCGACGGTGGCCCAACAAGCGAAGCACTGACCGGCGGCCTACCTTCGATGGCCATGACCGACATCACCAGCCTGATCCTCGACGACCACGATCGGTTCCGCCGGGCCTTCGCCGAGCTGGACGACCTGGACTCCCCGGACGAGCTGGCGCGGGCGTGGGCGCCCCTCGCGACACTGCTGGACCTGCACGCCGCGGCCGAGGAAGCCGTCTTCTACCCCGAGCTGATCCAGCGCGGCGCCGACGCGGAGGACGAGACACTCGACGCCGTCGGCGACCACAACGACATCCGCGACGCGGTCGCTGAAACCAGGCGGCACCCGGCCGGCAGCGCGGCCTGGCAGGCCGCGGTACGCCAGGCCCGCACGGCCAACAGCGAGCACATGGCCGAAGAGGAGGACGACGCGCTCGCCGACTTCCGCCGGCACGCCGGCCCGGGGCTGCGCGAAGAGCTCGGCCGCAGGTTCCTCGCGTTCAAGGCCGAGCACGAGGACGGCCGCGGCATCGACACCGGCGACGTCGACCCGGAGCGCTACGTCGCCAAGCAGGAGGAAAAGGCCGGCAAGGACACCCCGCAAGACGGTTCGCTCGGCATCGGCGGACTGAAGGAGCGGTGAACACGATGAACCACCTCATGCGCTGACTCGCGCCGATCCCGGCCGAAGGCTGACGCCGGATCACCGCGCCCGCCCCATCGACGCCCGGAGAGCGCGCGCTGCAACGGGATCGATGGAGGCCTGGCGTCCGGGCCTGCCGTGCGCCACGATCACGACCGTCTACATGAGACACTCGGATGCCGGCGGCCCGCATGGTCTTCGCTCGGTCGACAGAACCGGGTGATGGCCGGGCGTGTGGGGGTAGGCGTGCCTGGCCCGGGTGTGGTCCCGGAAAGCCAGCTGACGGTTCTGGTGATAAGACGGTGAGAGCTGGGTAAGAAACGAACCTTCGAGGGTGTCGTCCGATGATCGGCTCCGGTATACCTGTTTGCGCCACATCGTGTAAGTAATTGGCCAACTGCGCACTGTCACCGGTGTTGTTGTGGTGCGCTTCCGGCATTGACGTCGAACCCATTCTCGGTGACGGCCGTCGCTGCCCGTTTATGCCCGTTGTCCCCCATTCAGACCGTGAGTCCTTTGTGGAGGAAAAATGAACCGGCTCGATCATGCCCGCGGCCATGCGCTCGGGCTGTTCCGTATCGTCCTGGGTTTTCTGTTCGCCTGTCACGGTGTGAAGACGCTCTTCGGGCTGCTGGGCGCGCACGCGCCGGCGGTGGTCGGGGCCTGGCCTGGCTGGTGGGCCGCGGTCATCCAGCTGGTCGGGGGCACACTGGTGCTGCTGGGCGTCGGCACACGGGTCGCGGCGTTGATCAGTTCGGGGTCCATGGCGTTCGCCTATTTCAGCGTGCACGTGCTCCAGGGGATCTGGCCGATCACCAACGGGGGCGAGGCGTCGGTGCTGTTTTGCTGGGCGTTCCTGCTGATCGCGTTCACCGGGCCGGGCCGGTTCGCGCTGGGCTCGGTTTTCTCCTCTTCGCGCGCGACCGCCCAGCAGGCGGCGGCCGCGTCCCAGGCCTGAACTTTTGGCGACATATTCGGAAAGGAAGAGATTCGTGAGTGCTGTGACCACTACGGCCACCTCGGGTGCTGCCGGAACCCTGTCCGGGACGGATGGGCGGCGGCTGCGCGGGGCGGCTGCGGTCCGGATCGGCTACGGCGTCGTGTGGGCGATCGATGCGAGTTTCAAGTGGCTTCCCGGGTTCATCCATGGTCAGACGCTGGACAAGGAGCTGGGCAAGGCGAGCAAGATCGACGTGCCGGTGCTGCACCAGTGGCTTCAGCTGTGGCATTCGGTGGCTGGGGTGAATCCCGGTTTGTTCGCGGTCGGCACGGCTGTGGTCGAGACGCTGATCGCGCTCGGGCTGATCTTCGGTGTGTTCTCCAATCTCGTTTTCCTTGGCAGCGCGGTGTTCTCGTTCGGGATCTGGTCGACCGCGGAGGCTTTCCACCTGCCGTGGAACACGCCGGGAATCACTGACCTCGGTCCGTCGGTGGCGTACATTTTTGCTTCTCTCGCGTTGTTCTGCGCGGCCGCGGGATCGGTGTGGAGTCTCGACCGGCGGCTTCGGCCGAAGCTGGGCCGCCTGTCGTGGCTGGCCGGCTCGACCGTGGAGTAGACCGGTGGGCTCGGCCGTCAGGCGATGCTCTCCGGGCATACCGGGAGATTGGGGACGGGGCAACGGGTTCGCCGGCAAGGAGAGCCTAGGCTGATCGCGCGGATCAGCGTTCGGGTAAGAACACGGTAAGAATCAAGCGGCAATTCTTCTTGCGGCCGACCGACGCCGCCGGAACTGTTCCCAGCAATTTCAAAGGAAGGCCGTTCACACTGGGATTCAGACGGCGAAAGGAACGCTCCCATGGACCCCAGGACCCAGGACCGGATGGCCCGGCGCGAGAACGGACGGCACAAGGTCGCGGTGCTGACCGCGGTGGCCGCGGTCGCCGGGGTGGCCGCGGCCGGCGGATTCGGGCTGGTGCTGTCCGGCGGAACGAGCGGGGCGTCGACCGGGACGACAACCGGCAGCACCGGTTACTCCACCGATTCCGGCACGCAGTCACAGGACCAGCTGCAGGCGCCGGCGGCCAACCCCGGATCGGGCAGCGGTGCCCAGTCGCACACCGGCTCGGGTGCGTCGTGACCGCGTGCGCGAGTTTCCCGGCGCTGGGCACGACCGCCCAGGTCGTCGTGACCGACCCGGGTGTGCTCGACGCGGCGGCCGAGCTGCTGCGCCGCGAACTCGGCGAGGTCGATCTCGCCTGCAGCCGGTTTCGGCCTGACTCGGAGATCTCGCGGCTGCACCGCGCCGCCGGGCGGCCGGTCGTGGTCGGCCCCCTGCTCGCGGACGCGCTTGAGGCGGCCCTGCGCGCTGCGCGCCTGACCGATGGCCTGGTCGACCCCACGGTCGGCGCGGCCGTGCGGGAACTGGGGTACGACCGGGACTTCGCCGCCCTGCCCGAGGATTCCGGCAGTGCGCGGTCCGAAGCCGTGCCCGCGCCCGGCTGGCACCGGGTGATGTTCGATCCCGCGACGGCGACCGTGGTCCTGCCGCGGCGGGTCCACCTCGATCTGGGGGCCACGGCGAAGGCGCTGGCCGCGGACCGGGCCGCGGGGGCGATCCACCGGACGCTGGGGTGCGGCACGCTGGTCAACCTCGGTGGCGACCTCAGCGTCGCGGGCGCCGCGCCGATCGGCGGCTGGCGCGTCGGCGTCGGGGACGACCACGTCACGGCCGCCGACCGGCCCGAAACCACGGTGACGCTGTACGGCGGCGGTCTGGCGACGTCGGGCACGACCCGGCGGCGCTGGCGTCGAGCGGGGGAGACGGTGCATCACATCGTGGACCCGCGCACCGGCCGCAACCCCGCCGGCCGCTGGCGGACGGTGAGCGTCACCGCACTGTCCTGTGTGGACGCCAACACCGCCGCCACGGCCGCGATCGTGCTCGGCGAATCCGCGCCGGGCTGGCTGGCCGCCCGGCGGCTCCCCGCCCGGCTGGTGGCGTCCGACGGCGCGGAGACCCTGGTCGCCGGCTGGCCGCGCGATGAGCCCGCCGAACCGGCGGTGGCGTGATGGGACCGGCGTTGTGGTACTTCAGCCGGGCGACCGGCTTGGTGTCGCTGGGCTTGTTCACGATCGTCATGGTGCTGGGCGCCCTCGGGGCCGGCCGGTTCGAACGCCGCGGCTGGTCCCGGCTGACCCTGGCCGCGCTCCACCGCAGCCTCGCACTGACCAGCGTGGTGTTCATCGCGATCCACATCGTCAGCGCGGTGGCCGACAGTTACGTGTCGCTGCACTGGATCGACGTGGTGCTGCCGTTCGTGTCGTCGTACCAGCCGTTCTGGGTCGGGATCGGCGCGATGGCCGTCGACCTCCTGATCGCCATCGTGGTCACCAGCCTGCTGCGCACCCGGATCTCGTTCCGGGCCTGGAAAGCGGTGCACTGGCTGGCCTACCTCTGCTGGCCGGTCGCGCTGGTGCACGGGATCGGCATGGCCCAGGCCGACTCGAACCGGGGCTGGATCCTGACCTACGAGGTGCTCTGCGTCCTGGCCGTCCTCATCGCCGCCGGCGCGCGGGTGATGACCAGCCATCCCGACACCGAAGCCCGCAAACTCTCCCCACTCCAGAGGTGATGTGATGACCACGTTCACCCCGATGGCGCGCGCCCTGCCGGCCCGCCGGCTCGGCCTCGCCGGTCACGAACAGGCCCACGGTGTGCTGCCCCTGGCCGCGTTCGACGGCCGGGAGGGCCGCCGCCGGCTCATCGCCGAAGTCACCGCGGCCGGCCTGCGCGGACGCGGCGGCGGCGGCTTCCCGACCGCCCGCAAACTGGCGGCCGTGCGCGGCCGGAGGCCGATCGTCGTCGCCAACGGCTGTGAAGGCGATCCGTTGAGCAGCAAGGACCGGACCCTGCTCGGGCTCGCCCCGCACCTGGTGCTCGACGGCATCCAGCTGGCCGCGCACGCGGTCGCCGCCACGGAGGCCGTTTTGTGCCTGCACGAGGGCAGCCGCGCCCGGGCGAGTGTCGAGGGCGCGCTCGCGGAGCGCCGCGCGGACCCGGTGCCGGTCCGGATCGTCGACGTGCCGCCGCGTTACGTCGCGAGCGAGGAGTCCGCGCTCGTGCACTACCTGACCACCGGCGACGCCCGCCCCACGGGCAAGGAGCCCCGGCCCGCCGAACGCGGCGTCGACCGCCGGCCGACGCTCGTGGACAACGTCGACACCCTGGCCCAGCTCGCGCTGATCGCCAGGCAGGGGGCCGGCACCTACCGCCGGACCCGGATGGACCTGGTGACGATCAACGGGGCGGTGCGCCAGGCCGGCGTCCTCGAGGTTCCGCCGGAGACCACCGCCGCCGAGCTGATCGGCTACGCGGGCGGGCCGGCGCGGCCGGTCCAGGCCGTGCTGATGGGCGGCTACGGCGGGACGTGGCTCCCGTGGACCGCCGCCACCGCGGCGGGGCCCGCGGTCGGCGCGGCGCCGGGGATCGCCTCGATGCACGTGCTGCCGGCCTCGGCCTGCGGGCTCGCCTTCACCGCGAAAGTGCTGACCCATCTCGCCGACGAATCCGCGCGCCAGTGCGGTCCGTGCATGTTCGGGCTGCCCGCCATCGCGGCGGACCTCACCGGCCTGGTGGCCGGGGACCGGCACACGCTCGGCCGCCTGGAGCGGCGGCTGCCGTTGGTCACCGGCCGGGGCGCGTGCGCCCATCCCGACGGCGCGGTCCGGCTCGCGGCCAGCGCGTTGCGGGTGTTCGGCCAGGACGTCACCGCGCACCTGCGGGAGCGCCGGTGCACCGCGCACTACGGGGGTTCCCGATGACGAAGTCACGCACGCTGCTGCGGATTGACCCGATCGGGTGCCGGGCCCACGGGTTGTGCGCCGAGGGACTGCCGGAGCTGATCCACCTCGACGAATGGGGCTACCCCGTGCTTCGCGGCGATGAGGTGCCCCCGTCTCTGGTGGCCGAAGCGCGCCGCGCGGCCGCTGCCTGCCCGACCCTGGCGATGCGTCTGCGCAGGGACCCGGCCGGGCAGTGACAATGGCGGGCATGGACGGCGACGCGGTACCGGCCAGGCTGCTGCTGGTCGAGGACGAACGCGAGCTGAGCGACATGCTCACGAGACTGCTGGCCGCCGAAGGCTACGTGGTCGACGTCGCCGCGGACGGGCAGCGCGGCCTGCACTACGGGCTCACCCGCGCCTACGACGTCGTCGTCCTCGACCGCGGCCTGCCCGCCATCGAGGGCCTCGACCTGCTCGCCCGGTGGCGAAGCCGCGGGATGACCGCCCCGGTGCTGGTGCTGTCCGCGCTGGGCAACCCCACCGACCGGGTCGCGGGCCTCGACGCGGGCGCGGAGGACTACCTCGCCAAGCCGTTTCATCTCGAGGAGCTGTTCGCGCGCCTGCGATCGCTGCGGCGCAGGCACCTCGACACGGCCCGGGTGCTGCCGCTGCCCGGCGGCTCCCTGGACATCGACAGCAGGCTGGCCACCATCGACGACCGCCCGGTCTCCTTGTCCGAGCGGGAATGCGCGCTGCTGGCCACCCTGGCCGCGCGGCCGGCCCAGGTGTTCACCCGGAGTGATCTGCAGGCGCTCGTGTTCGACGACGCCGGTCCGGAAGTGGTCGAGACCTACGTGCACTACCTGCGGCGCAAGCTCGGCTCCGGCGTTGTCCTGACCGTGCGCGGCCGCGGGTACCAGCTCGGCGTCGCCAGGTGAGGTCCGCTGACGAAACCTCGTTGCGCCGCACCGCTTTCCGGGTGGGCGCGCAGACCACCCTGGCTGTCGCCATCACCGTGCTCGTCCTCGGCGCCATCTCCGTGCTGATGGTGCTGCGCAGCCAGAAGTCCGTGGACGACGACGCGATCTCCGCCGCGCTGGCCAACGCCGACGACGTCGTCGATCCGCCGGCCGGGACCTGGCTGCTGATCCTGCACCAGGGCGGCGTGACGGTGAGCCCGGGCCTGCCGCCGGGCGCAGCCGACGAGCCGCAGCTCAGCCGGAGCGCCGCCGGCGGGACCTCGGTGACCGAGGACCGGTCGGTGAAAGGCCGCGAGTACCGCGTGCGCACGGATCCGCGCCCCGGCGGCGGCGCGGCCCAGGTCGTCCTGGATCTCACCCGGGACCACGTCCAGCGCACCAAACTCATCGAGGCCCTCATGCTCGTCGGCGCGGCGGGCCTGCTGCCCGCCGCCGGCATCGGCGTCTGGCTCGGCCGCCGGGCGGTGGTGCCGATGGCCGGCGTGCTGGTCCGCCAGCGCCGTTTCGTCGCCGACGCCGGGCACGAGCTGCGCACCCCGGTCACCCTGCTGAGCACCAGGGCCCAGCTGATCCAGCGAGCCCTGCGCACCGGCACCGACGTCACCGACGACGTGGACAAACTCGTCCGGGACGCCGACCACCTCGCCGCCATCCTCGACGACCTGCTCATCGCCGCCGACCCACGCGAGAAAGCCGCACCCGAACCTGTCGACCTGGCCGACGTCGCAGCTCGGGTGACGGACGCCGCGAGCGCCGAAGCCCAGGCCCACCGGATCCGGATCACCGTCCATTCGGGCGGCCCCACCGAGGTACGCGGCTCCGGCACCAGCCTGAGCCGGGCGGTCACCGCGCTGGTGGACAACGCCGTCCGCCACGCGCGCAGCGAGGTGGTGCTCACGGTGAGCACCACCCGGCGCCGCGCGGAACTCGACATCTCCGACGACGGGCCCGGCATCGACCCGGACATCCTGCCCAGCCTCTTCGACCGCTTCGCCACCGCTCCGGCCGATCGCCAGACCGGCGTCCGCCGCCGGTACGGGCTCGGCCTCGCCCTGGTCAGCGAGATCGCCGCCCGGCACGGCGGGTCCATCACCGCCACCAACACCGGCCACGGCGCCCGGTTCCGGCTGAGCCTGCCGGCGGCTCCGGAAAGGTCCCCGGATTCCGGATCGTCCTGACTGGCCGGGAAAACCGCACTGTTCCCAGGAATCCCCAAGAACTCGCGGCCAGACTGGCGACCGCCGACCGACTACGGAGGGATTTCCGCCATGAGCCGTTCGCCCCGCCGCCGGGCCGTCCTGCGCGATCAGGCGCGTCGACGCGCTGCCATCACCCATCGCTGGACGGTGGCGGCCGGCAGCGCCTTGACCGTCGTCTTCGGGGTCACGCTGTCGCAGCACGCCGCCGCCACGACCGCGCCGGTCCAGCCCGGCCCCGCGACGCCGTCCCAACCGGCGACCAGCGGGCCGCCGGCCGCGCCGGAGTCCACATCGGACTCGGCCGCGACGTCTTCCCCCAGCACCACACCGTCCGCGGCGCCGACCCGGACGCCGACCCTGCAACCACCGGTACAGCCTCCCGTCGCCACCAGCCGGAGGGCCGCGAAGTCCGGCGGCTCGTGAACCCCCGTGCCGGGTCCAGGAGGTTCCGGGCGATCGGGACGACCGCCGAGATCGTGGTCACCGATCCGTCCCGAATGGACATCGCCGAGCGCGTCCTGCGCGAGGAACTGTGCGCGATCGACGAGGCCTGCAGCCGGTTCCGGGCCGACTCGGAGATTTCGCGGCTCCACGAGCGGGCCGGTGCCGCGGCCGGGATCAGCCCGCTGCTGACCGAGGCGCTGTCCGTGGCGTTGCGTGCCGCGGACCTGACCGGCGGCCTCGTCGACCCCACGGTCGGCCGGGCGGTCCGGGACCTCGGTTATGACCGGGACTTCGACCGGCTGGACCGGGACGGCACGGCCCCGGCCGTGCCCCCGGCGCCGGTGCCGGGCTGGTGGCGGATCCGGCTGGACGCCGAACGGCACGAGGTCGTGCTGCCCCGCGGCGTGCTGCTGGATCTCGGCGCCACGGCCAAGGCCTGGGCGGCCGACCGTGCCGCGGCCCGTGCCGCGGACGCCACCGGCTGCGGCGTGCTGGTCGGCCTCGGCGGGGATATCGCCGTCGCGGGCCGATCCCCGAGGCACGGCTGGGGAATCTCCGTCGGCGATGACCACGCCCGCACCGATCCCGAGTGTGATCCGGCTGTCGCCATCAGCTGCGGCGGGCTCGCCACCTCGAGCACCACCTGCCGCGCCTGGCAGCGAGCCGGCCGGGCGGTGCACCACATCGTCGATCCCCGCACGGGAGACATCCCCGAGCGGGTGTGGCGCACCGTCAGTGTCACGGCGGCCACCTGCGTCGATGCCAACAGCGCGACCACCGCGGCGATCGTGCTCGGCCACCAGGCGATCGACTGGCTCACCGAGCACCGCCTGCCGGCCCGGCTGGTCTCGGTGGACGGCCGGGTGCGCACCGTCGCGGGCTGGCCCGCGGACTGAACCTCGGCGGCCGCGGGCTTCGCTCAGGTGCGGGCCGTCTCAGGTGCGGGTCGTCTCAAGTGCGGGCAGTGGCGTGCCGTGGTGAGCTGTGGTGGTTGTGCTGCAGGCCGCCGTTCGTCCACGCCGTGGAACCGCCGAGCAGGACCGCACCGGTGACGGCGGCGGCGACCAGTGTGGTGAGCACCACCGCGGCCCGCGACGGCCGTCCCGGCACCCGCTCGCCGCCGGCGCGCGGGGCGGTGATGATGCGCATCGCGGGGACCAGCCGGGCCGGCAGGTGCAGCCCCGTCACGACCGCCCAGACGAGGAAGGTGCCCTGGTGGATGCTGACCGCGCTGATGTCCTGACCGAACACGGTGATCAGCGCGGTCCGGCTCGGGACCGGCCCGAGCGCGACGAGCGCGAGCCCGGACCCCAGGACGGCGAGGGTGAACAGCACGACCAGCGGTCCCAGCAGCCGCAGCGGCATCGGCGGGGGACCGGCTCGCCGGTAGGCCGGGCGCTTGCGGTAGTACCCGATGACGCGCCAGCCGGTGGTCGCGGTTTTCAGCAGGGCCGGGGGAACCAGCAGGGCGCCGACGACGATGTGCCAGCCGATGAGCCCGTCGAGGTTGAGCAGGCTGGCCAGTTCGGCGAGGAACAGGGCGAGCAGGAGGACGCCGGTCCACGCGGTCAGCCGGGCGTTGCCGGCCGGGCCGCCGGTGCGGGGCAGAACCGGGTCGGCGCGGCGTTCGCGGCCGGTGGCCTCGGCGAGCGTGCCGGCCGCCCAGTGCTCCAGTTTCACGGCGACTTCTCCCTTGTCCGGTGCCACCATCCCGCCGGCCAGGGGCCGGTGAACCCCAGTGTCGCCGGGCAGTCTTGGGACTTCCTGGGAAGTCCGGCGCCCGCGCCGGGCCGGGGCGTGCCCGAGGTCACACCTCACGTCCGGAACCGGGGACCGCTCCGCAGCGACTACCGACGTCGGCCGGAAGGTCATCGGATACCGCAGCGAAAGGTGCCGGCATGAGAACTGCGCCATGGACGAGCTGACCCGCCTCGCGGTCGCCGCGCGCCACGGCGACCCGCAGGCGATGGGCGCCTTCATCGCGGCCGGGCAACGGCAGGTGCGATCGTTGTGCGCGTACCTGGTGGACGAGGTCTCCGCGGACGATCTGGCCCAGGAGACCTATCTGCGGGTCTTCCGCGCGTTGCCGGCCTTCCGGCAGGAGTCCTCCGCCCGCACCTGGCTGCTGGCCATCGCGCGGCGCGTGTGCATGGACGAGCTGCGGCTGCGGACCCGCCGCCGCCGGCAGGAGACACTGGTGGCCGGGCCCGCGGACGCCGAGCCGGACCGGTCCCGGGACACCGACCAGGTCGAGGTCCGGGAAGTGCTCGGCCACCTGCCGCCGGCCCGCCGGGACGCTTTTGTGCTCACCCAGATGCTCGGGCTGTCCTATGAGGACGCCGCGCGGATCTGCGAGTGCCCGGTCGGCACCATCCGCTCCCGGGTGGCCAGGGCCCGCGTGGATCTCATCGAAGCCCTCGGCCTGGTAGCGGGCGCAGACGGAAGGCACAGCGCACGAACCGCGTCGAGGATCCGACCGGACGGCAGGCAATGACCGGGATGGGCCCGTCGCCATCCACGCGGTGGCGGGGGAAGGGTTGGTACCAGTGAGAAATCGGGACAGCGGACCGGAAGACGACGGTCCGATGAACTGCGACCGGGTCCGGGAGGAGCTCTCGGCCGCGCTGGACGGCGAGCTGTCCCCGGCAGCGGCCGACCGGCTCGCCGAGCACCTGTCCGGCTGCGCCGACTGCCGGAACTGGCAGGACGCGGCGCACCTGCTCACCCGGCTCGTCCGGCTGACCCCGGCGCGGCCCGGGCCCGACCTGACCCCGCGGATCCTGGATGCCGTGCTGGCCGACCGGGCGGCGCACCGCGGGCCGGACCGGAACCGGCGGCTGGCCCGGATCGGACTGGCCGCCGCCGCGGTGGCCCAGTTCGTCATCATCCTGCCGGCCTTGTTCCTGGGTGACGCCGGAGCCGGCGTGCCGCCGCACGCTTCCCGCGAACTGGGCGCGTTCAACCTCGCCCTCGCGGTGGGCTTCGCCGCGGCCTCGCTGCGGCCGGCCCGCGCCCGGGGAATGCTCCCGCTGGTCGGGGTCGCCACCGGGGCGCTGGTCGTGCTTTCGATCGTCGACACCGCGTACGGCCAGACCACCCTGGCGGCCGAACTGCCGCACGTGATCACGGTCGCCGGCTGGTTGCTGCTGTTCCTGCTGGCCCGCGTGCACCGCGGCGATCCGGACGGGCCGGACCGGGCCGCCGACGACGTGCGTGAAGGTGGCTGGTGGGGCGGTTGGCGCCGGCCGGGCGGTTGGCGCCGGCCGTTCGGCGGTTTCGGCAGGCTGTCGGCCGGTATCTCCACGGCGGTTCGGTTCCCGGCCACCGCGAAGGCCCAGCCCGCGACGGTGCCGTCCGACGACCCGCCCGGCGATTCCGGCCCGGCCAGGATCGCGGCCTGATCCGGCCGGTGCTCGGCTGTGACCAGCACCACGGTCACGGGCTGGAACTGAACGGCTTCCCGCAGCGACTGCCATCCGCGCATCAGGGCAACCGCCGCACGGCGGCCACAGCATCGGAGGGACCGAGATGGACGTCATCGCACGTCATGAATCCGCGAAGGCAGTCACCACGACCGCCGCGGCGCGCAAGTGCGCGGTCGAGGTGATCGGCACGTTTTTCCTGGTTTTCACCATCGGCGCGGCGGTGCGCAGCGGCAGCCCGCTGGCGCCGCTCGCCATCGGCACGAGCCTGATGGTCATGGTCTACGCCGGTGGCCACATCTCCGGCGGCCACTACAACCCCGCGGTCACTCTGGCCGTGCTGGTGCGCGGCCGGATCGGCGTCGCGGACGCGGTCAAGTACTGGCTCAGCCAGCTGGCCGCCGGGCTGCTCGCCGCCCTGGTGGTCCGCGCGATCGTGCCGGCCGCACCGGCCAAGACCCTGACCCTGACCGGGCGCCTGCTGGTGACCGGCCTGGCCGCCGAACTGCTGTTCACCTTCGCGCTGGCCTACGTCGTGCTCAACGTGGCCACCAGCAAGCACCACCCGGATAACTCCTTCTACGGCTTGGCGATCGGCTTCACCGTCGTCGCCGGAGCCGTTGCGGTGGGCGGGATCTCCGGTGGCGTGTTCAACCCCGCGGTCGCCGTCGGCGGTGCCGTGCTGGGCCTGTTCGGCTGGTCTTCGCTGTGGGTCTACCTGGTGGCCGAGCTGGTCGCCGGCGCCGCCGCCGGGTTCGCCTTCCGCGCGCTGAACCCCGACGACAAGCAGGGCTGACCGGGACGGCCCGGCAGGCTCGGGCACAGGGGAGCGGCCGGGAGTCGAAGGCCGTCAGGTGGATCTCGGCGACCTCGTGACGAGGTTTCCTTGCGCCCCAAGGAATTCGACCTCCTGACCGAGTCCCGGCTACGTCCCGGCCGGGGCGGCGACCGGGGTTCCGGGCTGCTGCAGGTCCCGTTCAGCACTTCGAGACTTCGAGCAGGTTCTCGTGCTCGGTCTCGGAGAGGCTGTTCAGCGGGCAGCGCGTTCAGTGCCGGGCCGTTCTCAGGACAGCACTCCCGAATGATGAAGGACCCGGGGTGAGCCGGCGATGATGCGAAAGGCCTTGCGGCACAACGGTTCCGTAGCGTCCCGGTGGCTCAGGCGGCTGGAGCGGTCGCTCCGGTAGCCCGATCGGCTGCAGCTCGACACCTCGGTGTCGTCGCTGCTGCCCTCAGGCCACTCGGCGATGCAGGCGATTGACGACAAGGCGCGCGGGTTCGGCGGTGATCCGCTCGTCGTGCTGCTGAAAACCGCCCAGTCGCGGCAACTGCTGGTCGAGCGCGCCCGCGAGGGCGACGCCGATGCGTTCTCGGTGGTGTACGAGCGGTACGCTGGCACCACCTTCGGGTTCGTGCTGATCCGCACCAGGGACCGCGCGCTCACCGAGGAGATCACCAGCAGACGTTCCTGCGCGCGTTCCGCCGGCTCGAGTCGGTGACCTACCGCGGTGTCTCGGTCCGCGCCTGGCTGATGACGATCGCCCGGAACCTCATCCTCGACGACGCGAAGTCGTACCGGCGCCGGTACGAGACTTTCCTGCCCGAGCACTACGACGCCGTCTCGGCGGCGGAGGTCCGGCAATGCCTGGCGTACCTGACCGACGACCAGCGCGAATGCCTGCGCCTGCGGTTCTACGAAAGCCTGCCGGTGCACGAGGTCGCGAAGATCATGAACCGCAACGAGCCGGCCGTCCGCGGCCTGCAGATGCGCGCCGTCCGCCGGCTGGGCTTGCTGCTGTTTCCGGAACTCGTGCGGTGAACCCGCCTCAGGCGGCGCGGTGGTGTTCGGCGCCGTCCTCGCCGCCGGGGTGGGCGTGGATGAGTGCTTCGGTCAGCCTCGGCAGTGCGTTGATCAGCCGTTGTTCGGCGTCGTGCGCGATCGTGTGGGCTTGGCGCAGGGTGAGGGCCGGGGCGACGTCGAGTTCGGATTCGGCGACGAGGCTGTGCCCGATCCAGCGCAGCCGGATGGTGTCGACCCCGCGGACGCCGGGGGTGGCGGCGAGGGTTTGCTCGGCGGTGTCGACCAGCGCCGGGTCGACCGCGTCGAGCATGCGGGAGAACACTTCCTTAGCCGCGCCCCAGAGCACGGTCAGGATGGCGAGGGTGATGAGCAGGCCGACAACCGGGTCGGCCCAGTGCCAGCCGAGCCGGGAGCCGCCGGCGGCGAGCAGGACCGCGAGGCTGGTGAATCCGTCGGTGCGGGCGTGGAGCCCGTCGGCGACGAGCGCTGCCGAACCGATCCGGCGGCCCACGGTGATGCGGTAGTGGGCGACGATTTCGTTGCCCAGGAACCCGACGAGCCCGGCGGCGGCGACCCAGCCGATCTCGGTCATGTCCCGCGGGTGGAGGATCCGGTCGATCGCGGTCCACGCCGCCAGCACCGCCGAGGCGGCCATGACGAGCAGGATCACCAGGCCCGCGAGGTCTTCGCTGCGGCCGAGCCCGTAGGTGAAGCGCCGCGTCGCCGCCCGCCGCCCGAGCAGGAACGCGATGGCCAGCGGGACGGCGGTCAGCGCGTCGGCGAAGTTGTGCACCGTGTCGCCCAGCAACGCCACCGATCCGCTGATCACCACCACCACGAGCTGGGCCGACGCGGTGACCATCAGGCCCGCGAAGGAGATCCACAACGCCCGCATGCCCCGCACGCTGGCCTCGAGAGCGGAATCGACGAGGTCCGCGCTGTCATGGCTGTGCGGCGTGACCGCGTGCTTGACCCGGCTCCACAGCGAGCCCCGCGGGCCTCGGTGGCCGTGGCCGTGCGCATGCCCGTGGCCATGGCGCTCATCGTGGTCGTGCTGGTCCGGCATGACGGAATCCGCCTTGTGCTCGCGTGCGTGGCGCAGCCCGTGCAGGCCTGCGACGCCACCATAGCAGCGTATCTGCGCACACACGCAGATACGCAGGCAGCCAGGCAAAGCGGTACGGTGGCCGCCATGCACACCGAGCTGCCGGAGTTCGACATGCCGGCCGACGAGCAGGTCAATCTTGCGGCCGAGTCGTTCCGGATGCTGGCCGATCCCACCCGCATCAAGGTGCTCTGGGCCCTGCTGCAAGGGGAATCCTCGGTCGCCTGCCTGGCCGACCTCACGGGCGCCGCGCCGGCCGCGGTGAGCCAGCACCTGGCGAAACTGAGGCTGGCCGGGCTGGTCACGGGCCGTCGCGAGGGCACCTTCGTGTACTACTCGGCCGCCAACGACCACGTGCGCAGCCTGCTGTCGCAGGCGTTGTTCCATGCCGACCACGTCGACCGGGACATCCCCGCGAAGACCGCGACGCCGCACGTCCACCAGCCCGCTCGCCGCACGCGATGACCGGCCGGCCTCTTCCGCCTCAGCGAATGAGGCGGCGCCGGTTCAGCTGACGGCGCCGGGCCGGTCGGCGAGGCCGAGGCGAAGGTGCTCGCTGTGGTAGACGGCCTCGTCCAGCAACTGCGCGACGTGGTTGTCGTAGAGGCTGTAGACGATGCTGCGCCCGGACCGGGTCCCGGTCACGAGGCCGAGGTTGCGCAGCAGCCGCAATTGGTGTGACACCGCGGACTGTTCCATGCCGACGGCCTCGGCCAGCTCGGTCACCGGGCGGGAGCCTTGGCGCAGCTCGGTGAGGATCAGCAAGCGGCTCGGCGTGGCCAAAGCCTGCAGCGTGGTCGCGACGTGCGCGGCGGCGTCGGCGTCCAGTCGGCCGGCCGGGCGGTCACGGCCCTCCACCCCATGTCCCATGACCGTGGAGTCTAGCTCACCCCGGTAACCATGAAGACATCTTCATGTGTGCTGTTATGGTGGACGGGTCTGCTCGTCCTTCCCGGAGGTGCCCCTGTGGTCTCGTCCACCGCCACGCCCACCCGCCCGAGCCCGGTCCGCGAGACCAGGGTGCCGGTGCGGCGGACGCGGCTGTTCGCGTTGCCGGAGATGCGGTGGGCGGCCGCGGCGCTGGTGCTGTTCCTGGCCGGGCTGGCCGCGCAGCTGCTCGGCGGCCCGGGCTGGCTGTGGTGGGCGCTCTACCTCGCCGGCTACGTCACCGGCGGCTGGGAGCCGGGGCTCGCGGGCCTGAAAGCGTTGCGGGACAAGACTTTGGACGTCGACCTGCTGATGGTCGTCGCGGCGATCGGCGCGGCGGCGATCGGGCAGGTGATGGACGGTGGCCTGCTGATCGTCATCTTCGCCACCTCCGGCGCGCTGGAGGCGCTGGCCACCGCCCGCACCGAGGACTCCGTGCGCGGGCTGCTGGACCTGGCCCCTGACACCGCGACCCGGCTCTCCGTCGACGGTGGCGAGGAGACAGTGCGGGCCGTCGACCTCGAGGTCGGTGACGTGGTGCTGGTCCGCCCCGGGGAGCGGATCGCCGCCGATGGTGCCGTCGTGGCCGGTGCGAGCGAGGTCGACCAGGCCACCATCACCGGCGAACCGCTGCCGGCCGACAAGACCGCCGGGGACGAGGTGTTCGCCGGGACGCTCAACGGCACCGGGTCCCTGCGGGTCCGGGTGGACCGCCGCGCGGCCGACTCGGTCGTCGCCCGGATCGCCACGCTGGTCGAGGAAGCGAGCCAGACCAAGGCGAAAGCGCAGCTGTTCGTCGAGAAGGTCGAGCAGCGCTACTCGATCGGCATGGTCGTCGTGACGATCGCGGTGTTCGTGCTCCCGCTGCTGTGGGGTGCGGCGCTGCAGGATTCGCTGCTGCGGGCGATGACGTTCATGATCGTCGCCTCGCCCTGCGCGGTCGTGCTCGCCACGATGCCGCCCCTGCTCGCGGCGATCGCCAACGCCGGCCGGCACGGCGTGCTGGTGAAATCCGCCGTCGTCATGGAACAGCTCGGCACCACGACCCAGGTCGCGTTCGACAAGACCGGCACCCTCACCCGCGGCGCGCCCGAACTCGCCGAGATCCACGCCCTGCCCGCAGCTCCGTTCACGGAGAACGGCCTGCTGCGCCTCGCGGCCGCGGCCGAACACCCCAGCGAACACCCGCTGGCCGCCGCGATCGTGCGCGCCGCCCGCGCCCGCGGCCTCGTCCTGCCTCCCGCCGCCGAGTTCTCCGCCCAGCCCGGGCGGGGCGTCGCGGCCCTGGTCGAAGGCCATCACCTGCAGATCGGCTCACTGTCGGCGATGCTGGCCGCGAGTGAGGTCACGGCCGAGACCGCCGACACGGTGGCGATGGCGGAAGCGTTGCAGGACCGCGGTTTGACTGCCGTCGTCGTGCTCTGCGAGCGGCGCCCGGCCGGCGTGCTGGGCATCGCCGACCAGGTCCGCGCCGAAGCCGTCGCCACGGTCGCCGCCGTCACCCGGCTCACCGGCACTGAGCCCGTGCTGCTCACCGGCGACAACCAGGCCACCGCGGCCCGGCTCGCCACCCGGGTCGGCATCACCGACGTGCGCGCCGGGCTGCTGCCCGAGGACAAGGTCACCGCCGTGCGCGAGCTGCAAGCCGGCGACGGGCGGGTGACCGTGGTCGGGGACGGCATCAACGACGCCCCGGCGCTGGCCGCCGCGCACGCCGGGATCGCGATGGGCGGCGCCGGCTCCGACCTGGCGCTGCAGACCGCCGACGCGGTCGTCGTCCGCGACGACCTCACCACCATCCCGGCCGTCATCGCCCTCTCGCGCCGCGCACGCCGGGTCGTGACCGCCAACCTGGTCATCGCCGCCGCGTTCATCACCGGCCTCGTGCTGTGGGACCTCATCGGCACCCTGCCACTGCCGCTCGGCGTCGCCGGGCACGAAGGCTCCACCGTCATCGTCGGGCTCAACGGCTTGCGTTTGCTGCGCGCCGCCGCGTGGAACCGCGCCGGCCGTCACGACGCCTGACCGAGCCGGCCGCATCTCATTTCGGCGAGAGGCGCGAAGGACCGCCTTGAGCGTCCGGTGTCGTGGCCGCGGCGACGACGGCACCGAGGACGAGGAGCAGCGCGGCCAGGCCGAGCATTCCGGTGCCGAGGGTCGCGGCGGTGGCGATCGCGCCGACGAGCAACGGGCCACCGGCGTCGCCGAGTTCGCGGCCGACCTCGGCCGAGCCGAGGGTCTGGCCGAGTCGTTCGGCCGGGGTGGTGCCGGCGAGGTGGGCGAACCCGAGCGGGCTCACGATCCCGGTGCCGACGCCGATGAGCACGGCCGCGCCGAGCAGCCCGCCGACACCGGGGACGAACGCGGCCAGGGCCATCCCGGCGGCGGCCAGGCCGAGTCCGGTGGCCATGCCCGCTCCGTCGCGGATCCGCCCGGCGTCGCGGGCGCGCCCGGTCCACGGCTGCACCACCGCGCCGCACGCGGCGAGCAGTGACACGGCCGCACCGGTGACCACGGGCGCCAGGCCGGTCGTCGCGCCGAGGATCGGCAGGAACCCGACCCCGACGGCCAGTGCGGCGGTCGCCCCGGCCAAGGCGGCGGTGGGGCGCAGGAAAGCCGGGTGGCTCAGCCGCCGCGCCAGGTCCAGCACGGTCTGGCGGGCGCGGGGCAGTGGCGGCACGGACGGCACGACCGCCGCCGCCCACAGGGCGACCGCCAGCGCGAGTCCGGCGAGGGTGGCGAAGAGCAGGGTGAACCCGCCGACGGTGATCAGGACGCCGCCGAGCAGCGGGCCGAGCGCGTAGCCGAGTCCTTTCCACGCGCCGTAGCCACCGAACGCCCGGCCGTGCCCGGTCTTCGGTGAGAGCCGGGCGACCAGCGCACCGGCCGCGGGGGAGAACGCGGCCGCGGCCGCGCCTTGGCCGAGGCGGGCGAACCCGACCGCGGCCGGGTTGCCGGACAGGACGAACGCGGCCGAGGCGACGGCGAACGCCAGCAGCCCGCCGAGCAGCACCGGGCGCGGCCCGACCCGGTCGGCCAGCGACCCGAACACCGGCTTGAGGATCACCTCGGCGCCGTCGTAGACCGCGAGCAGCAGCCCGAGGGCGAGCAGGGAGGCGTGCCGGCCGTGGGTGTAGGCGCCGAGGCTGGCGGCGATGCTGTGCGCGCCGAACGCGGTGACGAACCCGGCCGCGTACAACGGCAGCAACTGCCTCGGCGTCCCGGACGCTTCGGTCACGACCTCACCCCGCCACCGGCGTGCCCGGCCGTAGTGCGCGCGTCTCGATGTCCACGATCGGTCCTGGGCGGCGGGGGCGGGCGGTCACATTTGGTGCAGGGCTTGGAAAACCAGCTGGGTGTACTCGGCGAGGCGGCCGGTGCAGTGCGTCAGCTGCCGCTCGGCCTCCTCGGCGGTGGGGGCGCCGAACACGTCACGGGTCTTGAGCTCGCGGTGCCAGCGGCGCAGCCGCTCAAGGCTGTGTTCTTCCTCTTCCAGCTCGGCCATCGTGAACTTGCCCTTGCCGATTTCCTTGTCGATCTCGGCGTCGAATTTGCCGCAGTCGGCCAGGAACTCCGCCCACTCCTCGGCCCGGTCCGCGGTGAACAGCGCCTCCAGCCGCGCCCCGTCCCGCGCGGCCCGGCCCGCGGCGTCGAGCACCACGACCTCGCCCTCGCCCCGCTGGGCCAGCTCGGCCACCCGCGTCACACCGTCGGCAAAGGCGGGGACGTCGGGCACCGCCCAGGTGCCCTGCCCCAGCGACAGCGCCCCGATCCGGCGCAGCTCCCGCCACACCGCCACCCGATGCCGCGACGGCTCCGCCGGCACGCGCACCACCAGCACCAGCCACTTCCGCGTCCCGTCGGTCACGCCGTGGAATGTAGCACGGGTTACAAATTGGTAGGTGACTTGTCGAACGCTCAGACCACCCACAAGCTCCGATCGAGAGCCTTGCTGCCGACGTAGGTGCCGCTGCCTGCCTGGACTACGCCGACACGTACGGCGGCTCGGCGTTGTTGTGCCCAAGGCCGATCCGCGCGGGCGATGGCTCGACCGGCAATGACGATTGTCCTGACCCCGCAACAACCTTGCCGTCGTCCGCTGGTCGGCTGGTCATGCCCGACTCGATGGACGCGTCCCGCTCGACCGGCTGACCGCCGAGCCGGCCCTGAACAGCTCAGCGCTCGCCGAACAGGTGCTGAACTTGGCTGGTCACGTCGTCGAGCCAGGTGGTGCGTTGCTGTTCGTCGGCGTCGGCTACTACTCGGAGGGTCAGCCGTTGTACTTCGGGTTCGCCGAGGTAGGGGGCGAGGCAGCGGCGCCAGATGGCGTCGAGTGGGTCGCCGAAGAGGGTTTGTTCGCGTTCCTCGGTGGTGTCGGAGGTGTTGACGACCAGCAGGCGCCGCAAGGTCAGGAGTGACTGGGGTGCGCCGCCGGCGTCGGGGAGGCGGTAGGCGACGCCGGGGACGAGGACGCGGTCGAGCCAGCCGCTGAGGATGGCGGGGGGCTTGCCCCACCAGTTCGGGTGGACCGCGACGAGCCCGCCTGCTTCCCGTAGTTCTTGCCGATGCTGCCGGATCAGCGGATCTGTTTCGGTGGCAAGGAATTCTTCGGCCCGCGTGCCGCTGGTGTAGGCCTCTTCGGCGGTCAGCACCGGGTCGAAGCGTTCGGCGTACAGGTCGTGGAAGCTCACGGGCTGCCCGGCGCGGGTCAGCGTGTCGCAGACTCGCTCGGCCACCGCGTGGTTGAGGCTTCCCGGCCGTGGGTGGGCAAGCAGGACCATCACCGGGCGGGCCGCCGTCTCGTCGATCACCGCGTCAGCTTGCCATGAGAAACGCCGCAGCAGGAAGGAAAGTGGCCCCAGCTGTGGCGAATGGCGGGCGAGTACGCGACATCGCTGACCACGACGAGCTGCACAGGTTGTTGTCGGGGCCGGACCGCGCTCGGCGAACCGATTGAGCTTCGCCGGGCGCGGTCGTGCCAGTGAGGTGCCAGCGGATGCCGGTTCGGCTGGGGACCTTCGGGATCCGCTGGCACCGCCGGGCTTCAGAGGCTGCGGGCGACGATGTCGCCCTGGGAGGTGGTGGCCCGGATGGTCAGCTCAGGTGTGCCGTTGTTCTTGAGGGTGTTGTCGATGCGGCCGTGGGTGGTGCCGGCGTCGAGGGACGCGGAGACGCCGGGGGCCGCGCCGACGGTGATGGTGCCGGACTGGGTCGTCAAGGTCACCGTGCCGGTGGTGGCTTCCCCGATGTGGATGTCTCCGCGGGCGGTGCTGATGTCGGCCGGGCCGTCGAGGCGGCTGATGTGGACGTCGCCGTCGGTGGCGGTGAGATGGACGCGGCCGGCGTGGGCGAGGTTGATGTGACGGTAGGCGCCGGTGAAGCTGACGTCGCCGAGCCGGCCGGTGCTGTCGAGTTCGGCGGCGCTGGTGGTGGCCTCGACACGGGAGCCGGCGGGCAGGTTGACGGTGACGTCGACGGAGCCGGACGGGCCGAAGTGCTGGTTCTTGCCCTGCGGGGCGGCGATCCGCAGGATGCCGTCGGCGTAGGAGACGGTGGTCTGCCCGGCGGCCTTGACGTCGCGGTTCTTGCCCGCGTCGGCCGGGCGGACCTCGACGGCGGTGTCGGCGCGGTCAGTGGCGTGGAGGTGGACGCGGCCGGCGGGGAAGTCGAGGGTGGCGGTGATCGGGGCGGGGGTGGCGAAGTTCTGCACGGTGTTCTCCTGGGTTCGTGGCCCCCGGTGGTGGGGACGTGAACCACAGTGACCGGTCGCGCTGACACGGGGCGGCCATGGCGCTGACACGGCGCCTGACACGGCGGCTCCGCAGGTCAGCAGATCGGCACCGGCCCCGTGGAGGTGGCCGTGGCCGGTCGGGTCCTCGACTCGCCGCGGCTTCGACCTGCTCGGGTACTCGACCGGCCGCAACTGAAGGACACGGCTCCGGCAAACCTCCTTGTGCGTGATCGCCGGTCTGCTCGCCGGGGCCCTCTGTCCACCGTGCGTTGGGGCCGCTGCGCCATTCGTCGGCTCGACGAGCGCCGCTGGATGGGCTCCGGCGTCGAACGCTGTCCGGTGGGTCAGCGCCAGGTCAGCAGTTGTTCGCCGGTGAGTTGCGCGAACACGCCGGTGGCGCGGTCGTACGCGGTGGGGGAGAAGCCCTTGAGCAGCCCCGTGCGCGCGCCGTCGGCCGGATCCCAGACCTCCATGCCCTCATCGGTGACGGTGTGCAGCCGCCCGCGGTGCGCCCACATCCGGCCGACCGGGCCGCAGAAGCGGCCGACCTCTTCGAAGGCCGGCGCCCGGAACAGGGTGACGCCGTCGATCATCTTGTTCCAGGCGCGCCCGATCCGCTGCACCGCGACCACGTCGTCGTCCAGCCAGGCCAACGGGCGGTTCCAGTCGTTTTCGGGGTCGGAGACGGGGAGGCCGTGCTCGGCCGCGTACCGGTCCTCCGCCCACGTCCGCAGGTCGATGGCCGACAGCACGCCGATCGGGTGCCACACCCAGCCGTCGTCGAGCAGCCACCGGCCGGACGGGCTGAGCGTGAGACGGCCGTGGAAGCAGTCCTCGTAGTGCTCGCTGCCGTACGAGCTGTCGCGCTCGGTGAGGCATTCGCCGGTGGCCAGGTCGAAGCGGTCCAAGCAGTTGTTCGCGGTGGCCGTGACGAACGTGTTGCCGGGCAGGAAGGCGAAGGGGTAGAACGTCGTCCAGTTGTCCTCGAAGGTCCGGTCGAGTTCGTGCACCAGCGAGCCGTCAGACAGGTCGATCACCTCGCCGTAACGCCCGAAATTCGTGACCACGGCGGCGAAGCGGCCGTCCGGCGAGACGTGCAGGCCCGGGCCGATCTCGAAGTCGCCGATGCCCTCGGGGGAGTTGGGGTCATCGGGATCGTACGACTCGTCGTAGCCCTGCTCGCGGACGAAGTCGGTGCTGCCGTCATCGGCGATCCGGACCAGGCCGTCGTCGGTCAGCGCGAGCCAGCCGCCGGGCATGGCCGCCAGGCAGTACTCGTTGCGCGGAACCACCGTGCAGGCAACGGAAGCCGGCTCGGCCAGGACCTCGTCACGGCGAGGAAACTCCGGCCGGCCCCGGTTGCTGCCGTAATTGTCGGCCTTCTCGGCTCGCTCCACACAGCCGGCACACACCGTAATCGCGGCCTCGAGCCCGACGCCGGCACACGGCTCGCACAGCCGCGCGTAGTCCGCCCCTCGGCCGGTGAACCACCGGTACGAGCGGGACGGCGGTTGCTCGGCCACCAGGTGCTCGCACATCCGGATGTCGCCGGCCTCGGCCACGTGCCCGCACGGCAGGGTTTCCATGGCGCAACTCATAGCACGCAGACGCTGATCGGCTGACTGATTTACGGATTTCGGACTTGCCACGGACCGCTGAACCTCGACATCGCCCACCGCGACGGCGCCAGCATGGTCATCGCCGACCGGCACGGCGGATGTGGACACGTCGGCAGCGAGGTGCTCAAGGCGCTCGCCGGGCTCACATCATGGCGACCCGGGCTGTAGCAGCCATCGAGCACCTCCGCTCCCAGCTCGATCCAAGCCACGCCAACGACAACAGCCACGGCACTGCCCGCAACCTCAAAGCCGAAGACCACCCTGAAAACGCACAGCAGAGCGGCCTGTGTGAAAGACGAGAATCAGTGCTACGAGCCAGGAACGAACATCAAGTGCAAGACCAGCGGCTGTGTCAACGCCGCGCGTGGGTTGACCCAGAGCAGCATTGAATCAGCGCGGCAGAAATGGTTGCGAGAACACCCCGGCTGGTGTCCGGCAGGCACCCAAGGCGCTGTAGCGCCGTGCTGACACGGGGAACGCGAGCCACCACTACCCGGACACCGGTGGGGCGGACCGACGGTCAACTCGACCATCCGCGGCACCGCCACTTCCGTCGAGGCCGATCTGGACGCTACCCAGATGCTTGGCACTGGTAGCCTGCGTCCCCGTCACCCCCGCAAACGGCAATGACGTAGTCGGACTCGAGGGCTGCTCGACAAGGTAAGCAGACCCGGCCGTCACCGGAACGCTCAACGTGGCGTCAGTGGTCGGCCCGACCACCACCGCACCGGTCGCACCGTCAACCACTTGAGCTTGGCGCCCAGGCCACGGGTTGCGCACAGCCATCGTCCGGGTGGTCCCGGCGTGAATCGCGGCAGTGGTCAGTGTGCCGCCCTGGACCTGAACGTCCACTGTGGAATTCCCCTGGACCGCGACGGTACCTGCGACGTCCCAGCCGGACGGCCAGGCGGGGGTGAAGCGGAGGGTTCCGTCGTAGTCGGTGGCGAGGGCCTCGTTCAGTGCCGTCGCCACGGTCGAAGACTGCTCGATGTACGGCTCGTCGCCGGGTGTTCCGCTGAAGAGTGAAGAGAAGCCGCTGATGTACGCCTGGTAGTGCTGGGTGATGGTGGTCAGATCGGTGGCGACCTCCGCGGGCAGGCCCAGCCGCGCGGCCTGGACCGCGTCGAAGCTCCAATCCGGGTTGTTCTTGTTGGGGCGGGCGTTGTAGGTGCGCACGGCCAGCGCGGTCAGACCGCCGGAGTCGTCGGTGATGAGGCCGTAGGGCCAGACCGGTTCCAGCCCGATGTTCTCACCGTTGTGGGTTTCCGCGGACGGCTGGAAGGAATCGGCGATGACGTCGGCGCCCTGGTCGTCGGCCGACGGCGGCAGCAGCTGGGTGTGGGTGGCGGCGTCGGTGCGGGCGTACGGCTCGATCTGCTGCTGGGCGGTACGCAGCCGCGCCACCAGGTCCGGGTCGGTGTTCAGCAGCGTCGCCGCGTCGATCGTGGCCACGAACAGGACCTGGTCGGCGGCCAGGTCGGTGGTCGGGTCCTGCACTGCCCACTGGGTTTCGTGCGCGTTCGCGACCGCGTGCAGGAACCCGTCCGAGCCGGCGTTTTGGTACGCCAGCAGGAAAGTCGCGGCCTGCTGCAGCAGCGGGTAGTACTGGCGCAGGAAGCCGAGGTCGCCGGTGGCCTGGTACTGACGCCAGATCCACTGCGCGATCTCCGCCCCGCTGGTCACCGTCTCGGCGTTGTAGCTGGGGCTGGACGCCAGCGCGCAGGACGCGTTCTGCGTGGCGTCACCGCCGTTGTAGAAGCCGTTTCCGTTGAACCGCATGGTTTCCGGCACACACGCGCCCGGCTTGCCGCCCATCTGCGCGCCGGTCCAGGCCTGGATGCCGGGCAGGCCGCGCAGGTACATGTCGAAGATCGGGACGTTCAGCGCGGCGTGGCCGGAGGACAGGTTGGCCGCGAGCTGGCCGCGCAGGTTCCACAGCCAGTACCCGGCCGGGTACCAGTCCTGTTTGTCCTGGGCGTAGGCGAACATGTTCGCGACGCCCGCCTGGCTGCCGGGGTACTGGCCGGCGTGCATGGTGGCGGCCTCGGCGTAGAGGTAGACGGTGCGCAGATTCTCCATGTACTGCGCGGTGCCGTCGGCGGAGTTCAGCTCGATCAGGGCAGTGTGCGCCCAATAGTCGTGCCACCAAGCGGATTGTGTGGCCAGCAGCGACGACGTCGGCGCGGACGCGTCACCGCCGATCAGCCCCGCGGCGGTCGTCCCCGGGTCGCCGCCGGTCCAGGCCGGGGACGCGACGATCACCCGGAACGCGCCGGCCGCGTCGGGGGTGACGGCGACTTGCACCTGCGTCCCGTTGACCACGGACGCGGCCACGTCCTGCCCGCCGGCGGTGATCGCGGACATCGCGCCGAAGGTCTGGCCGGAGGAGCCGGACTGGGCGTTGTCCACCCAGGTCTGCGCCATACCGGCGATCCCACCGGCCACGAAGGTCGCCGGCGTCCGGCCGCTCCACAAGTTCAGCGTCGCGGTCTGCCGGGCGGTGCCGGCGCCGGTGACGTCGACGACCAGCTCGTCCTTGCCCGCCGGCACCCACGCCTTCATGGCCATGCCGCCGCCGGACTCGGTGAGCACGCCGTGATAAAGATCGAGCCTGCCGGTGAAGTCCGCCGCCGACGTCATCGCCGCGAGGCCGGGAATCTGGACCTGGCCGGGAGAAAGCCGGTACGGCTGGGTGTCGCTGCGGTTGAGCTGCGCGGTGAAACCGCCGGCGGCCCACGCCGCGACCCCGAGCGAGCCGTTGCCCAGCGGCAACGACTGCGCGTCGGCGGTGTTCGGCTTGCCGAGCACCACGTCGGAACGGGAGACCACGCCGGCGGTGTCCACCGAGAAGGCTCCGTCGTGCCAGGCTGTGGTCAGGCCGGCGGCCGAGGCGCCGGGGGTGGTCGCGGTGAGGCCGGCGGCCGCCAGGGTGCCGGCGATCGCGGCGGTGAGCACGCGGTGCAGAGGGCGTCGAGCGGACACGGGTCCTCCCTGGACGCAAGGCTGCGTCATCGTGTCAGGACGGCTGACATCGGATGTGTTTTAGCGCCATCGCGGGCCGCTGTCCAGGTCTCCCAGACCCATGAAACGCCGTCGGGAGGGTCGCCGAGCGTAATCTGCGCAGGTAGAAGGCGCTTAGAAGTTTCCAACAGACTGTTCGAAATTTTCTTCATGACGTCCGGACATTGCAAACATCGGACCATGCTCGTACCGTTGGGCCCGCTACGCGGACTCTCTCCCACACCCCCTCACCGTCGAGGACCCGCCCATGCCGTCACTCCCGCCTGCCCGCCGAACAGCGATGCTCGCCCTCGCACTGGCCGTGATCGCCTGGGTTCCGGGCACCGCGGCAGCCGCCCCCGGACCCCGCACGGCGAGCCCCTCGGCCCCGGCTGCGGCCGGCGCGACCACGCCGTTCACCAGCTATGAAGCCGAAAGCGGCACGCCGGGCGGTGGCGCGAGCGTCGTGTCGCTGACCTCCGCGCCGACGACCCAGTACTCCAGCCCCGCGCTGGAAGCGTCCGGGCACGCGTACACCCACCTGTCCGGCACCGGCCAGGAAGTGGGCTGGACGAACAACACCGGCCAGCCGATCAGCTTCCTCAACGTGCGCGTCAGCATCCCGGACTCACCGTCCGGCACCGGCCTGGCCTCGACGCTCGACCTGTACGTCAACGGCACGTTCCGCCAGGCGCTCAACGTCAACTCGCGCCAGAGCTGGATCTACGAGGGCACGAACTACAACGGCAACGACGACCAGAACCCGGCCGACGCCGACCCGCGGGTGTTCTTCGACGAGTCGCACACGTTCCTCACCGGCAGCCCGATCGCGCCCGGCAGCACCTTCTCGCTCGTCAAGGACGCGGCGAACACGGCGGCGTTCTACGACGTCGACGTCGTGGACGTGGAGAACCCGCCGGCGCCGCTGCCCCAGCCCGCCGGCTCGATCTCCATCACCAGCTGCGGCGCCGTCGCCGACGACACCCCGACCAACGGCGCCCCGGACGGCCAGGCGGCCGACAGCACCGGCGCCATCCAGAACTGCATCGACCAGGCCCAGTCGCAGGGCCGGACGCTCTGGATCCCGCCGGGCACCTTCTACCTCAAGGGCACCACCGGCCTGCACGCCCAAGGGATCACCATCGCCGGCGCCGGCATGTGGTACAGCACCATCTACCGCGCCGTGCCGCTGCCCAACAACACCCCGCTGGCCGCGACGTTCTCGGTGACCTCGTGCACCGTGCAGAACTTCCACCTCGACTCGGGCGAAACCGGGCGCGCCATGGAGTTCGGCGGCGGCGGGGCGATGGACACCACGGGCACGAACTGGGTCGCCGACGGCATCTGGACCCAGCACTCCCTGTCCGGCTTCTGGGCGTCGGGCACCGGCGGCACCGTGCGCAACAGCCGGCTCACCGCGATCTGGGCCGACGGCATCAACGTCAACAACGTCGCGCTGAACGCGGACACCGGCAAGGACCTGACCGTGTCGGACAACTTCGTCCGCGGCACCGGCGACGACGCGATCGCCATCAACTCCGTGGCCTACAACGGATCCACTAATTACAACGCGATGTCGAACGTCACGGTCAGCGGCAACACGTCGATCGCGCCGTGGGGCGGCAAGGGCGTCGCGATCTACGGCGGCAGCGGCCACCACGTCGAGAACAACTACATCAGCGACACCGCGCGCTACATCGGCCTCGGTGCCGGCAAGTTCGGCGTCAACGGCAACGACCTGACCTCGGCGACCGTGTCGGGCAATACGATCGTGCGCTCCGGCGGCAATGCCTACAACCAGGGCCAGCCGGCGCTGCACATCGGCAACGGCGGGGACGGCCACGAGACCGGCACCGTCAGCAACGTCACCGCGTCCGGCAACACCATCGCCGACTCGGTGTACGACGCGGTCGGCTTCTCCCAGTCCACCAACACCCAGTTGCAGGACAATACGATCACTTCGCCGTGGCGCAACGGGATCGTGATCTCGCCGCCGTTCTACCCGGCGCCCACCGGGTCGGCCACGATCACCGGCAACAGCGTGACCGGACTGCGAGCGGGGGCCACGCCGTACGTCAACAACTCCGGCGGCTTCACCGCTTCGGTGAGTGGCAACAGCTGGCAGAACCCCACAACGGACGGACCGTACGGCGGCACCCCGCCCGCGCTCCCGGGCACCGTGCAGGCGGAGAACTACGACACGGGCGGCCAAGGCGTCGCCTACAACGTCAGTTCGGCCAACGGCAACGCCAACGGCTACCGGCCCGACGGCGTCGATCTGGAGTCCACATCGGACACCGGCGGTGGCGACAACCTCGGCTGGACCACTGGCGGGCAGTGGTTCCACTACACGGTGAACGTGGCGACCGCGGGCCGGTACACGGTGAGCCTGCGCGTCGCGGCCCCGTCCGCGGTCGCCGGCGCGCTGCACCTGTCCAACTCGTCGGGCGCCGACCTCACCGGAGCCGTCGCCATCCCGGCGACCGGCGGCTGGCAGAACTGGACCACGGTCACCACGACCGCGGACCTGCCCGCGGGCCGGCAGACCCTGACCCTGAACCAGGACAACGGCGGCTGGAACCTGAACTCGTTCGCCTTCGCTGCCGCCTTCGCCCGAGCCGCCGCGGACCCGTGGACCGGCACCTGGTCGGTCTCCCCGCAGAGCGGTGGCGCGGCGTTCGGCCAGCAGACGCTCCGGCAGGTGGTGCACACGAGCATCGGCGGCCCGTCCGCCCGCGTCGAGGTGTCCAACGCGTTCGGCTCCGCGCCGCTGACGATCGCGGATGTCCATGTGGCTCAACGATCCGACGGCTCGACGATCACGGCGGGCACCGACCGCCCGGTCACCTTCGGCGGGCAGGCGAGCACCGTGATCCCGGCCGGCGGACTCGCGGTGAGCGACCCGGTCGCGTTCACCGTGCCGGCTCTGTCGGACGTCGCGGTCAGCCTGTACCTGCCCGATGCGACGGGCCCGTCGACCTTCCACCAGCAGGGCAACGCGACCAACTATGCCGCCGCCGGTGACGTCAGCGGCGACACCACCCTGCCCGGCGCGCAGACCATCGGCAGCTACTTCTTCCTCACCAACTTGGACGTACTGAACCCCGCCGCCGAGGGCTCCGTGGTGACGCTCGGCGCGTCGATCACCGACGGCGTCGCCTCGGCAACCGACTCGAACCGCCGGTGGCCCAACGACCTCGCGGCTCGGCTGGCCGGCGCCGGGCGCGCCGTCGGCGTGCTCAACCAGGGCATCAGCGGCAACCGCCTGCTCGTCGACGGCGCCGGCCCGAGCGCGCTCGACCGCTTCGACCGGGACGTGCTCGCCCAGCCCGGCGCCCGGTGGGTGATCTTCTCCGACGACCCGATCAACGACCTGGGGTCCACCAGCCCGCCGCCCGGCGCGGACCAACTCATCGCCGGGGCGAAGCAGCTCGTGGCGCGGGCGCACCAGCAACGCCTGAAGTTCCTGTGCTCAACCCTGACGCCCTACAACGGCGCGGGCTATTGGACGCAGCAGGGCGAGACGGCGCGCGAGGCGTTCAACGCGTTCGTCCGCAGCCCGGACAGCGGCTGCGACGGCGTCGTCGACCAGGACACGGCCACGCACGATCCGGCCGACCCCACCCGCTACCTGCCCGCCTACGACGCCGGCGACCACCTGCACCCCAACGAAGCCGGCCTGCAGGCCATCGCCGACGCGGTCGACCTCAGCCTGTTCGCGGCCTGACGACCGGCTCAGCGGGCCACCGTCGTGGTGATGAGGTCGCGGCCCAGTTCCGGGTGGAGGGCGCCGGTGCTGTCGAGGTGGGCGTCGTGGAACCAGGTCTGGTCGGCTTCCGGGTGGGGGCCGACGACGCCGACCTTTCCCTTGCCATAAGGGGTGACCGCGGCGGCGACGGCGCCGGTCGGGTAGGTCGCGAGGATGGTGGCCGGGGCGCCGGTGTTCAGCTTGAACACCGGGCCGTCCTGGAAGTACAGCTGCTGTGGGGCGCCGCGCCAGGTCACGGTCAGCACGGTGTCGTCGGTCGAGTGCAGGTGCGCGCCCTGGGAGCCGACGTACTGGTCGGTGTCGCCGGGCAGGAGGGCGAAGCCGGGCGACGCGCCGGCGAGGTAGCCGCCCAGGCAGAACCCGAGGTAGTTGCCGCCGCCCCGGACGTACGCGCGGATGTCGTCGGCGTGGTCGCGCATCTTCCGCCACGCCGGGTCGAGGCTGCCGCCGCCCGGTTGCGCGTAGACGGCGGCCTTGGCCAGGGATTGCGCGGTGAGCGGGTAGTCCTCGTCGGGACCGATGTAGGCGACGCGGTACTGGGAGCCGAGCAGCGCGGCGACCGCTTCGGGGCAGCCCTCCGTCGATGCCGGGCCTCGGTAGACCAGCGCGAGCGGCCGTGAATCGGGCGCGGGCTCGAACACCGCGATGCCGAGCGCGGTCAAACCCGCCGCGCCGGTAAGCACCCCGGCGCCGAGCAGGAATCGCCTCCGGTCCATCAGGCTCCTTCCCCGGCGGGTTCCCGCCGCAGCCTCGGCAGCCGCCACCCGGACTCGGCCAGCCGTCGCGCGCGCGACGAGAATACGGCGACCAGCGCTTCGAGCGGTCCGCGGCCGGCGGTGGCCCGCCAGGCCAGCCCGATCAGCAGCACCGCGACGGCCTGCACCAGGTACCCGGTGTCCGCGCTGTAGACGTCGTAGTCCGAGTTCAGGAACATGATGTGCGCGGTGTAGAGCGTGAGCGTCATACTTCCCGCCGCGGCCAAGGGTTTCTGGACGGCGGCGATGATCCGCCGGGGCCACTTCGCGGTGACGTGCCCGGCCAGCAGCATCAGCCCGAGCAGCGCGACGGCGGCGCCGATGGTGCCCAGCAGGTCCGGCGTGGTGCTGGTGTGCGGCGCGTCCACGGCCAGCCACCACCAGGTGACGGTGGGGACGGTGCCGTCGCCGCCGAGGGCCAGCATCTCCTGGGTCTCCGGCGCGGTCAGGGTGCTCTGCGGGATGGTCGCGAGGATCTGCGTCAGGCCGCCGTAATGGTTGAGCAGCAACCAGGACGCGGTGGTCGCGGCGAGTGCGAGCGCGGTCCCGCCGGCCAGCAGCCAGGTCGCGACCTTGACCCGGGAGAGGGTCAGCCGGCCGAGGAAGATGCCGGCGCACAGGTAGGCCATCCACGGCAGCGCGGGGTATTCGCCGGTGATGGACAGCTCGGAGAGCAGGTCCAGCGGATGGTCCAGCAGGTAGCCGAGCGTCGGGTTCAGCAGCGTGGCCTCCGGCAGCCGCGCGAGCAGGAAGTGGCTGAGCACCGGCACCCCGCCGGCGACGACGGCGCCGGTCATCGCGACCGCCCAGGTCGGCAGGAACACCACCGGGATCGCCAGCAGGAACATCACCGCGTAGTACGGCAGGATCACCGCGCCCAGCGACGCGTCGGTGTAGCCCAGCGCCAGCCCGATCGCGAGGATCGCCATCGCGCGGGCGGCCAGCGCGGCGATGGTCGGCAGCCCGTTGGCGGCGCGCACCCGGCGGCGGCCGGTCATGAACGCGATGCCGACCCCGGCCAGCACCGCGAACGTCGCCGCCGCGCGGCCGCCGAAAATAGCGAACGACAGGGTCGGGTGCCCCTGGGCGTCGGACTCGTACAGCGAGTGCACCGCCATCATGCCGAGCAGCGCGACGCCGCGGGTGGCGTCGACCCCGGCGAGCCGGGCCTTCACCGGCCGCTCGCCATCACGGCGTCGACCAGCTCGTGCGCCGCGGCCTGCCCGGGCGCGGGCACGGCGAGACCGGCGTCGGTGAACCAGTCTTCGGTGGCCTCCGGGTGCGGGCCCGCGACGCCGACCCGCCCGGCCCCGAACGGCACGGCCAGCGCGGCGATCAGGCCGTTGCGGTAGGTCGCGACCACGTCGGCTTCGGCGCCCTCGCGTAGCCAGAAGTACGGGCCGTCCTGGAAGAACAGCGTCCGGCGCCGGCCGCGCCAGCGGACGTCGATCAGCGCGTTGCCGTCGGTGTCCAGCTCGGCGTCTTCGGAGCCGATGTACTGGTCGGTGTCGCCGGGCAGCAGGTCGAATCCGGGTGTCGCGCCGGCGAGGTAACCGCCGAGGCAGAACCCGAGGTACCGTCCTCCTCCGCGGACGAAGGAACGTACGTCTTCGCTGTGCTTGCGCAGGTGCTTGAACGCCTTCTTCAACGTCCCGCCGCCCGGTTGCGCGTACAGCGTCGCGGTGTCCAAAGCGGACTGTCCCAACGGGATCCGCTCACGCGGCCCGACGTAGCGGACGTCGAACTCCCACGGGCTTTCGCGGAGGAATTTGGCGACGGCCTCCGGGCAGCCGTCCACTGTGGCCGGTCCTCGGTAGACGAGGGCGAGCGGCTGGCTCACGAGACGGCCCCTACTGCGCTCAGGCCCTGCGCGGGGATCCCGTGCCAGCGCGTGCCGGGCGGCAGGTGCTCGCCCTTCATCAGCAGCGACAGCGAACCCAGCGACACCTCCTCGCCGACCACGGCGTCGTACAGCACGATCGCGCGGGTGCCGACCGTCGCGCCGGGCTCCACGGTCACGTAGGACATCTTCATCACGCGGTCCTCGAAGAGGTGGGTCTGCAGGGAGGACTCGGTGCCGACGCAGGCGTCGTCGCCGATCCGGACCAGGTCGAACTCGGTCAGGTAGGTGGTGCCGATCCAGGTCCGGCGCCCCACCGAGACGCCGAACCAGCGCAGCAGCGGCGGCAGGAACGGCGTGCCGACGAGCATCTCCATCCCGGCGGGGATCGCGGCGGCCTCGTACAGCCCGGTGACGAGCTCGGCGCGGCGGACGAACTTGCTCCACAGCGGCTCCACGCGCGGGCGGTAGCTGCCGATGAGATTCCGTTTCGTGGCCGCGCAGAACGCGATCACCGCGAGGCTCGCGGCGATCGCGACGAGCGGCGAGACGAACGCCGGGATGGGCAGGTCGTTGCCCTCGGCGAGCCCGGAGAGCGTGAGGAGGTACAGGTAGAAGCTCACGCCGAGCAGCGCGGCCGGCAATGTGGCGCGGCAGAACTCGACCGCCAGCCGATGCGCCACCACCGGGCGCGGCGGCCGGAACGTCTGCTCCTCCGGGAACGAGCCGCTGTCCTGGCGCTGCGGCAGGTGCATGGCCGGGGCGCCGAGCCACGACGTGCCGTCCGGCACCCCGTCGTGCGGCGGGACCGTGCTGACGCCGACCAGGGAGCCGTCGCCGAGGCGGGAGCCCGCCGGGACGAAAGCGGCGTTGCCGATGAACGCCCGGCTGCCCACGACGGTCGGCAGGAATGCCATCCGCCCGTTGGCGAACGTCGCGCAGCCGACGCTGGCCATGTCCGCGACGAAGCTCTCGTCGCCCAGCGTCAGCAGGTCCGGGTCGAGGTGCGCGGCGGTCGAGACCTCGGCGCGACGGCCGATGCGGGCGCCGAGCAGGCGCAGCCACGGCGTCGTGTACAGCGTGGCGTACAACGAGTTCGTGAATTGGAGGCTGAACTCCAGCAGCTTGTCCGAGACCCACTTGCGCACGCCCAGCCAGGTCCGCACCGGGTGGATGCCGACCGGGACGCGGGGGAGCACCAGGCGCTTGCCGGCCGCGACGACTACGCACACGGTGACCACGAAGACCGGCCCGGCGGCGAGCGTGGCGACGATCCCGGCGAGGACGCCGTAGTTCAGCAGCGCCCACCAGACCAGCGCGACGCCGGGGATGATCATCGCGATCGCGCCGACCTCCAGGCCGAGCAGCCCGGCGAAAGCGGCGAGGTAGTGGTCGAAGCGCCAGCCGCGCATCCGGCTTTCGGCGGCCAGCATGGTTTCCGTGGCCCGTTCGAGCTTCGCTGCCGGCTCGGCCGGTGAGCCGCTCCAGCGTTGCCCGGCCGGGATCGTGCCGCCCTCGCCGAGCACGGACTGCTCACCGAGCGCGGCGCCCGCCTCCAGCGTCGACCCGGGCTCGAGGACCGCGTTCGCCCCGACGAAGACGTTGTCGCCGACGGTGATCGGCGCGACCGTGACCCAGCCGTCGGCCACGCGCCACGGCCGAAGCACCACGCCGTAACCGATCGAGGCGTTGCGGCCGATGCGCACCAGCGGCGGCAGGGTGATCGAGCTGGTCGCGATCGTGCTGCGGCCGCCGACGCGCGCGCCGAGCAGCCGCAGGTACGCCGGCATCAGCGGGGAGCCGCTGACCACCGGCATCGGGCCGATCGCGAGGATCAGGTCCAGCAGCCACAGCCGCAGGTACGTCGGACCCCACAGCCGGTACCGGCCCGGCCGGATCCCGGCGGCCAGCGGCCGGGCCAGCAGCAGCGGCACCAGCCAGCGCACGCCCAGGTAGCTGACCAGGATCGCGATCAGCAGCTGCACCAGCACCGCCACCGACACGTCACCGTCGTTCTGGGTGTACACATAGGACACCGGCAGGGTGATCACCAGCAGCAGCAGGTAGATCGCGACGAGCTGGAAGACCCCGGCCCCGGCGATCCGGCGGCCGCGGTGGCGGATCGCCGCCGGGCGCTCGGGCACCTCGGCCGCGGGACGTCCGGTATCCGCGAGCAGCGTGGCCATCCCGCGGACCGTCGGGTGTGAGTAGAGGTCCCGCACGGCGGTGTTCGCCCCGGCGGGCTGCTGCCGTAGCGCGGAGACGACCCGCGCGGCCAGCAGCGAGTGGCCGTCGAGGTCGGCGAAGAAGTCCGCCTCCACCGAAAGGCTGTCCTCCTCGATGCCGAACACCTGGGCCCAGGCCGCGCGGACCTGCGTTTCGAGTTCGTTCGCGGGCGGCACGACCGGGCCGCTGGTGAACGCGAGCCGCCGTCCGGTCGGCGCCGGGAGCCGCGGCCGGTCCACCTTGCCGCTGGGCATGACCGGGAGCGCGTCGAGGAAGTCGAGGTAACCGGGGACCATGTAGCCGGGCAGCCGGTCGCGCGCGGCCGCGTGCAGCCGCCGGACCAGCTCCTCGCCCCGGTCTCCGTTGCCGCACACCACATACGCGACCAGCTCCGGCTCGCCGTCCTCGGTCACCGGCTTCATCGCGGCGACCGCCTCGGTGATGTCCGGGTCCTCCATCAGGACGCTCTCGATCTCGCCGAGATCGACCCGGTGGCCGCGGATCTTGACCTCGGCGTCGGACCGGCCGAGGTACTCGACGTCCCCGTCGGCGGTCCAGCGGCCCAGGTCGCCGGTCCGGTACAGGCGCCCGCCGGGGTACTCGATGAACCGGTCCGCGGTCAGCTCCGGGCGCCCGACGTAGCCGCGCGCGACGCCGGGGCCGCCGAGGCAGATCTCGCCGACTTCGCCGTCGGGCACCGGCATGCGGTCTTCGTCCAGCAGCACGACCGAGTAAGTCGGCAGCGGCTTGCCGATGGTCACCGGCCGGCCGGGCAGCAGCTCGCACCAGGTGGCGGTGACGGTGGCCTCGGTCGGGCCGTAGGTGTTGAGGATCCGCCGGCCGGGGCGGCTCCAGCGGTCGACCAGCTGGCCCGGGCAGGCCTCGCCGCCGACCAGGATCCCGCGCAGGAGCGGGAGTTCACGCGGGATCGTGGCCAGCAGCGTCGGCACGCAGTAGAGCATCGTGACCCGGGCCGACTCGAGGAAGTCGGCCAGCTCGCCGCCGAGCCGGCGCGAGTCGTTCGGGCCGGCCACCAGCGTCGCGCCGACCGACCAGGTCGGCCAGATCTCCTCGATGGAGAAGTCGAAGGAGATCGTCATGCCCTGGTAGACGCGGTCGGTCTCGCGCACGTCGTAGATCCGCGGGACGACGTCGAGGAAGTTGGTGATGCTGGACTGCGCGACCTCGACGCCCTTGGGCCGGCCGCTGGAGCCGGAGGTGTAGATGACGTAGGCGACCGGGTCTTCGTCGTCGTGGGCTTGGAGTTCGGCGCTTTCGGGCCGGTGCGCCGGTGCCGCGGCGAGGACGTCGGCCGCGGTGTCCAGTTCCAGCACCGCGCAGCCGACCTCGGCCGCCCGCACCGCGTCGGCGGCCAGATCGGCGGTGGTCAGCAGCAGGTCGACCCCGGCGTCCTCCGTGATGTAAGCGATCCGGTCCGGCGGCGAGGCCGGGTCGATCGGCACGAAGGCGCCGCCGGCTTTCCCGGCTGCCAGCAGCGAAACGTACGTGTCGAGCGAGCGCCGCACGAGGATCGCGATCCGCGCGCCGGTGCCGAGCCGTTCACGGAGGTGGTGGGCGAGCCGGTTCGCGCGGGCGTCCAGTTCGGCGTACGTGACGGTGGTGCCTTCGCAGTCGACTGCGAAGGCACCCGGAACCCGGTCCGCGGTGGCTTCGAAGACGTGGTGGAGTCGTCTTCGGGGCGCGGCGCGGGGAAAATCGGGAATAACGGAAGTATCGGGAACAAGTGCCGGTGGGTCGAGTTCCGAATTGAGGTCCAGCTCGATCCCGGCGATTCCCTGATACACGAAACCCATGCCCCTCGTCGGTGGAATTCGGTCGACGACAGTCCCCATCGAGATTTCATTCGTCGGTGTTACAGGCCGGAGAAGATCTCGGAAAGTCGTCGGCGCGAGCATAGGGGTCACCCGGATCAGCACCAACGGCGCCCGGTCGGGTGAGATCGGTCGTTACGCCTGGTTGTCACCGGTTCGGCCTGGCTGAGTGCCTCGCGAATCCGATCGCGTTAGGTGACAATTTTGCCGGTAGTTGGCCTGGGGGTCAGATTGTGCGGCCGGGAAAACGGTCGGGGAAACGTTCGGGAAACCGCGTTAAAGCAGGTACGCGCGATTTGCTGTGTCCGGCCTGTGAAAGCCTGTGTGCCGGCTGTGGGTGCGGTGAGTGACCGTCCGATCGCGCGGCGGGTGCGAGCTGGTAACGGAGGTCGGTGGGGAAGATCACTGCTTGTGGCGAGTCCGTGCTCGGGGTTCCCGGTCAGTGGTCATCGAGGATGTCGGACTTGCACGCCATCCGCGCGGCTCTTCCCGGGCGACGTGACGAGCGGCCGCACCGGTCCGGCTGCGGCGCCGGGACTGGGACTGGGCACATGCTGCGACGCACAGGCTCGCGGCGCACGGCCTTCCGTCGACGGGAGCACCTGACTGTCGGACCCGCCGCGACCCATCCGGAGCTGCTCGCTCTATCGGGGTGCCGCACGTCCTCCAATCGCGGGCGATGTGCGCCGGCGGTCGCGGCAGCCCGCTGGGCATGGCCGACGCTGGACCCCGACCCGGTTCGAAGCGGCGCAGTGGCCCGGGAGCTGTCATCGGGCGACCATCGCCGCAGGATACGAGGCGCGCCGCGAGCGAAAGCTGCCCCCGGCGGTAGCGCCAGGCTCCGTTCACCTTTTCATCGGCAATAGCGGACGTTCGCGAGGAAATGTCGGCATATTCGCCTGGTTGCCGGGTTTGTCAGCCGGATAAAAGCCGCCACCGGAGGCCGCGCGAAAGCGAGATTCGGGCCTTTTCGCAGTTCGGAAGTCGATCGTCCCAGTGGTTTCAGGTGTGCTGCTTGGACAAGACACGCAGCAGGAACGATTGCCCTGCAACGGACAACGGCCGTGAAACGGCCAGAGCGGTCGCGATCGGCGGCGTCGTCCGAGGGCGTGGTGGCCCGTTTCTGGCCGGGTGATTGCCCTGCTGTGTCGGCAATCTGCCTGATTGGTTAATTCGCCACGGCGAAGGTTATCTACCGGCAAATTTCCGACATATTCCTACGGTAGTAGGTGGTGATCACGCGCGGCCGGGGCTGATCCTTTGCGCACCTCGGGCGCGGATATCGCGCTCGGGACGTCCGTCCCCACCGTCGAGTCCGGCGCCGGTCCTTTGTGTCCGGAATCGGCCGGCTCGGAAGGAGTTCCGATGTCGATTTCCCTGCTGCGCGCAGCCGCCCCGGTCGCGGCCCTGGCCGTCGCCGTGGTGCTGACCGCTCCGGCCGCGGAGGCCGCCCCGGTCGCCGCCGCGTCGCCGTCGGCGTCGTGCTCGCAGTCCTATCTGCCGCTGCCCGATCCCGCTTGCACGCCGGGCGTGACCAATCCGGACGTCACCCAGTCCACCATCAACTCGACGATCTGCGTGTCCGGCTGGACGTCCACGATCCGTCCGCCCACGTCGTACACCAACCCCCTGAAGGTGCAGGGAATCGCGGACTACGGCTACAGCGACACCAGCCTCGCCGATTACGAAGAGGACCACTTCCTGCCGCTCGAGCTCGGTGGTTCGCCGCGCGATCCGAAGAACTTGTGGCCGGAGCCGCACTCGGGGAGCAAGAACTCCTACAGCAAGGATTCCGTCGAAAACGCGGTCAAGAAGGCGGTCTGCGCCGGCCAAGCGACCCTTTCCGCCGCCCAGCACGCGATGCTGACCGACTGGACCACCGCCGAGTCCGTGCTCGGCATCGGCTGATCCCGGCGCGGCCCGCTGCCGGTGCTGTCCACTGTGGATCGTTCCGGCCGGGGGCCGTCCCGGCTCGGGGTGGCGCCGATTCCGCGGGCGATCTCGTCGTTACCATTCGCCCATGATCTGGGTGCGGACGGTGCTGACCACGCTGGTGATACTCGCGGCGACCTGGCTCGGCGTCGCGCTGGACGTGTTCCAGGGCAGTGGCGGCACGCTGCTGATCTGGCTCAGCGCGGTGCTGATCCTCGTGCTCCCGGCGATCCTGGCCCGGGCCGGGGTGATCGCCCTGCTGGGCCTCTTCGTCGCCGGGCTGCACGTGGTGATGATCTTCATGACGGGGTTCTCCGGGATCAACGGCCTGATCCTGGAGACGCGTGGTGTGCAGGTGCAGGCCAGGGCAACCGGCTACACCACCAGCTGGACCGAGGAGCAGTTCTCGGCGCCGAGCAAGTACACACGGAACGCGCTGGTCGTCGTCACGCCGGACGGGCAGCGTGGCATCGTGGCCGTGAACGGCGACAAGCCGGGCAAGACGGTCGAAGTGGTCGCCGACCCGGCGGCGGTGGTGAGCCTGCATCGGCCCGATGAGATCGACTTGGGCGTGAGCGTCGGCACCGCGATCGTCGACCTGCTGATGATCTTCGGATGGGTCTGCTACGCGGCCCGGTTGCCGTTCAAGCCCCGTCGCCCGGCCGGCAAGGTGCCGGCGGAGTAGCGGTCCCCGGCGGACCGTCCGAAGTGGACCGGCCGGGAGTGCGGGCGGCCCCGGCCAAGAGGGGGCTGCCCGCACTCCGGGGTCAGGGCAGGCCCAGGTGGTCACGCAAGGTGGGGCCCGAATACTCGGTACGGAAGACGCCCCGGTCCTGCAACAGCGGGACCACCGTGTCCGCGAATTCGTCCAGGCCGCCCGGCGTGACGTGGGGGACCAGGATGAACCCGTCGCTGGCGTCGGCCTGGACCAGGTCGTTGATGGCGGTGGCGACGGTGGTGGGGGAGCCGATGAAGTTCTGGCGGCCGGTGACCTCGATGATCACCTCGCGGGTGGAGAGGTTCTTCGCCTCCGCGAGCTGACGCCATTCGTGCGCGGTGGCGACCGGGTCGCGGTACATGCGGACGCTGGCGCGGCCCTTGGCGATCTTGTTCTCGCCCACCGTGGGGTCGAACGCGGGCAGCGGGCCGTTCGGGTCGTGCGCGCTGAGGTCGGTGTTCCAGAGCTGCTCGAGGAACTTGATCGCGGTCGCCTCGCTGACCTGCTGCAGGCGAACCTCGTGGGCCTTCTCCTGCGCGTCCGCGTCCGTGTCGCCGAGGACGAACGTCGCCGCGGGCAGGATGACCAGCTGGTCGTAGGTCCGGCCGTATTTGGCCAGGCGGCCCTTGACGTCGCTGAAGAACGCTTGGCCCGCTTCGAGCGTGCCGTGGCGGGTGAAGATCGCGTCGGCGGTGGCGGCGGCGAACTCGCGGCCCTCGTCGGAGTCGCCGGCCTGGATGATCACCGGGCGGCCCTGCGGGCTGCGCGGCACCGGGAACCGGCCCTCGATGTCGAAGTGCCGGTCGTGGTGGGAGAACGCGCCGGCGTGCGCGTCGGCCAGGAAGCGGCCGGCGGCCTTGTCGGCCAGCACCTCGTCGCCGCGCCAGGAGTCGAACAGCTCCCATGCCGTGCGCATGAACGTCTCGGCCCGCGAGTAGCGCTCGTCCTGCGGCAGGAATCCGCCGCGGCGGAAGTTCTCGCCGGTGAATGCGTCCCACGACGTCACGACGTTCCAGGCCGCGCGCCCGGCCGAGAGGTGGTCCAGCGAGGCGAACTGCCGCGCCACCTCGAACGGCTCGTTGAACGTCGAGTTGATCGTGCCCGCCAGGCCCAGCCGCTCGGTGACGGCCGCGAGCGCGCTCAGCACCGTGAACGTGTCCGGCCGGCCGACCACGTCCAGGTCGTAGATCTCGCCGTTCTGCTCGCGCAGCCGCAGGCCCTCGGCCAGGAAGAAGAAGTCGAACTTCGCGCGCTCGGCGGTCTGGGCGAGCTTGACGAACGAGCTGAACTCGATGTGGCTGCCGGCCTCGGGGTCGCTCCACACCGTGGTGTTGTTGACGCCGGGGAAGTGCGCCGCGAGGTGGATCTGCTTCAGGGGCTTGGTCATCAGGAATCCTCCTCAGGCGGCGTAGCGGTTGGCGGGCCTCGGCAGGCCGAGCAGCCCGCGGAGCGTTTCGGCCTCGTACTTGCTGCGGAAGGCGCCGCGCCCGCGCAGCTCGGGGACGAGGCCGCGGGTGATGGCCGTCAGGTCGTGCGGCAGCGCTCCCGGGCGCAGCCGGAAGCCGGACAGGCCCGCGGCGTGCCAGTCGAGCAGCAGGTCGGCCAGCTCGGCAGGAGTGCCGGTGAACACCGTCGCGTCGGAGGTGTACTCGGCGCCGGCCAGCTCGTCCAGGCGCGCCTTGCGGTCGGCGGCGGCCTGCGCCGTCTCGTCGAGGAACACCACCAGGTCACCGAAAACGTGCAGGGTCTCGTCGGCCCGGCCCGCGCGTTCTTGCTCGGCGCGGACGTCGCCGGCGATCGTGGCGGCACCACTGCGGTCCGACGGCGTCACGTAGACCAAGTCAGTCGAACGGCCCGCCAGCCGGTACGGCACGGCGGCGTGCGCCAGCGCGGTGACCAGCGGCTGACCCTGCGGCGGCCGCGGCGTGATCGACGGGCCCTTCACCGAGAACCAGCGGCCGGTGAAGTCGATGTAGTGCAGCTTCTCGCGGTCGACGAACCGGCCGGTGGCCACGTCGCGGATCTCGGCGTCGTCCTCCCAGCTGTCCCACAGGCGGCGCAGCACCTCGACGTAGTCCGCGGCCTCGTCGAACAGGTCCGCGAGCGCACTCGGCTTGTCCGGCTCCGCGCTGTCGGGCAGGTGGAACGCGCCGGGCTCGCGGCGGCCGAAGTGCCGGTACTCGTCGGCGCGCCCGGAGACCTGCACGCGCACGCCCGCGCGGCCGCTGCTCACGTAGTCGAGGGTGGCGATGGCCTTCGACAGGTGGAACGGCTCGGTGTGGGTGACGACGGCGGTCGGGACCAGGCCGATGCGCGAGGTGAGGGGCGCGACGCGCGAGGCGATCAGCACCGCGTCGAGGCGGCCCTGCACCACGTCGTCGCGGTCCTCGACGGTCTCGGCGCGGGCGTCCGCCCGCAGTGAGAGGAAGTCCTCGAACGTGACGAAGTCCAGTTTGGCCGCCTCGGCCTCGCGGACCAGGTCCGTCCAGTAGCCGGCGGTGAGCAGCTCGGCGGGCCGCGCGTCCGGCTCCCGCCACGCCGCCGGATGCCAGCCTGCCCCCTCCAGGGCCACGGCGAGCCGTGGTCCGCTAACCCCTGTCATGCGCGCGTCCTTTCCCATGGGCCTGTGCCAGCAGTGTGCGCTGGGAGACGGAGCCCGGACAGCGGTTACCAGCCGGTGGGAATCTGGCGGAAGCGGGAATAACCGCGGGGAGCGGGACTCAGCCGAGGTCGACGCGGATGGTGAGCAGGTCCGAGCGCTCACCGCGAAGGGCTCGTGAGTGTTTATGACGGTTCTAACCATCATAAACACTCACGAGCTTTTACCAGCGGTCAGCGCGGGAAAACGGTGCCGTCGAACAGCTTCCGGGCCGTGCGCACTACGCCGCTGCGGCGGACCAGTGGCGGGCTGGCCTCACCGTCCACTTCGACCTCGACCTGCAGGTGCCCGGTGGGGTGCTCGACGTCGATGCGGGACGAGCGCGGCGGCTTCGCCAGGTCGTGGCCGACCGCGCCGTCCAGCAGGATCGCGGTGGCGACGCTGACCGCGCCCAGCACGCCGATCGACGTGTGCGGCTCCAGCGGGATGAAGGTGCGGGTGCCGATCGTGCCGCCGTCGGACGGGGCCGAGACGAGGGTGGTCTTCGGGACCGAGCTGTCCCGGACGTCGCCGAGGCCCATCAGCTCCGCGGCCGTCAGCCGGAGCGACTGGATCCGCGCCCGCAACGCCTCGTCCTTCAGCTGCGCCGGGGTTTCCCGGCCGGTCAGCCCGAAATCGGCCGCGCGGGCGACGACCACCGGCATGCCGTTGTCCACACAGGTCACTTCGACACCGTCCACAGTGTCCACCAGCTGCCCGGTCGGCAGCAGCCCGTGGCCGGAAGAGCCCGCGGTGTCGGCGAAGTCGAGCACGATCGGCGCGGCGGTGCCGGGCACGCCCGCGATCGCCGTGTCGCCGCCGTATTCCACGACGCCGCCGGGGGTGGGGAACCGGGCGACGGCCGTGCTGCCCGAGTTCAGCATCCGGATCCGCACGGTGGTCTGCTCACCGCCGGACGGGACCAGGCCGCGCTCGACGGCGAACGGCCCGACGCCGGCGAGCAGGTTGCCGCAGTTCTGCCGGTCGCTCACCGTCGCCTCTTCGACGCCGAGCTGCAGGAACAGGTAGTCGACGTCGGCGTCCGGGTCGGGACTCGGCGAGACCACGGCGACCTTGCTGGTGAGCGGGTGCGCGCCGCCGATGCCGTCGATCTGGCGCGGGTCGGGGCTGCCCATGATCCGCAGCAGCAGGTCATCGCGGGCCGCGGCTTCGGCGGGCAGGTCTTCGGCGCGGAAGTACGCGCCCTTGGACGTGCCGCCGCGCATGAGCAGGCAGGGGACGCCGCTCACGCCTGCTCCCGGGCGTAGTCCTCCGCGGTCAGGTACCGGACGCCGAGCCCGGCGAGCTTCTCGCGCAGGCTGTAGCGGTCGAGGCCGAGTTCGCCGGCGCGGAACGCCGCGCGGGACTGCTCTTCCTTGGCCAGACGGGCTTTCGACGCCGCGACGCCGCGTGAGACGTCCCCGCGCGGTACACAAAGGACACCGTCGTCGTCGGCCACGATCACGTCGCCCGGCCGGATGGTCTGGCCGCCGACGACCACCGGCACGTTCACCGCGCCCGCGGTGGCCTTCACCGTGCCCTGCGCGCTGACCGCGCGGGACCACACCGGGAAGCCCAGCTCGGCCAGCTCGGCGACGTCGCGGACGCCGGTGTCCAGGACCACCCCGCGCACGCCGCGGGACTTCAGCGACGTGGCCAGCAGCTCGCCGAACAGGCCGTCGGTGCAGGGCGAGGTGGTGGTCACCACGAGCACGTCGCCGGCCTGGCACTGCTCGACGGCGGCGTGGATCATCAGGTTGTCCCCGGGCCAGCACAGCGCGGTGACGGCCGAGCCGGCGATGCGCGGGCCGCGGTGCAGCGGCCGGTGCCGGGGGCCGAGGAAACCCGTGCGTCCCAACGCTTCGTGCACCGTCGCCACGCCGAAACCGGCCAGCTCGTCGATCTGGCCGGGCGCGGCGCGCGGGACGTCGGTGACCACCACTGGGCCCATGAAGGCAGCTCCCTCAGCTCTCGGTTTCGCGCAGCGCGCCGATCACGCTGCGCAGGTGCGCCCGGGCCGCGCGCTCGGCGGCCTCGGGGTCGCGGGCGGCGATCGCCTCGATGATCGCCAGGTGCTCGGGGAGGGAGACGTGCGGGCGCCCGGCCCGCATGGACAGCTGGAACTGGTGCCGGACGATCTGCCCGTGCAGCCGTTCCAGCAGCTCCGCGGCGACCGGCTGCCCGGCGATCTCGCGCACCGTGCGGTGCAGTTCGCGGTTGAGCGCCGAGTACTTCATCGGCTCGCCGTCCTCGACCGCCGCCCGCAGCCGGGCGCCGAGTTCGCGCAGGCCTTCGATGTCGCCGTCGGTCGCCTTCTCCGCCGCCTTCGCCGCGCACAGTCCTTCGAGCACCATGCGGCACTCGGTGATGGCGACGGCCTCCTCGATGGAGACCACGCGCACGCGCGCGCCGCGGTGGGGGATGCGCTCCACCAGCCCGTCGGCGGTCAGGTCGATCAGCGCGGCGCGCATGCTCGCGCGCGTGACGCCGAAGGTCTCGGCCAGCTCGGCCTCCACCAGCCGCTGCCCCGGGACGACGTCGCCCGCCATCAGGGCGGCCCGCAGGGCGTCCAGCGCGGCCTGCTTCCCGGCCTCCCCTTCCTTCGGCGTGGTGGGCATCCCGGCTCCTCTCCTCGATGACTGACGCTAAGCATCCCATACAAGATTGTCAACAATTTCGTGGACGACTCTTGTGACGATTCCGCGGACGAGTTACCTTGCCTCGCGGGAGACCCCACCGGCCGCAACGACGCGCCGGGACGAGGAGGAGATGATCACGAAGATGCCCGGACCGGCCCCGACACCGCCCGAAGCCCAGGCGACCACCCTGACCACCCGCCGCGCTGTGGTGGGCGCCTCCTTCGGCTTCTTCGTCGACATGTTCGACGTCTACCTGCCCGTGGTGGCGCTGACGCCGGCGATGAACTACTTCCTGCCCCCGTCGGTGTCCACCGGCAGCCGCGCCGTGATCACCTCGCTGATCTTCGTGGCCACGCTGCTGGGCCGCCCGCTCGGCTCGATGATCTTCGGCCGGCTCGCCGACAAGGTGGGCCGCCGCCGCGTGACGCTGTGGTCGATCACCGGCTGCGGCGTCTGCACACTCGCGATCGCGCTGCTGCCCGGCTACTCGGCCGTCGGCCTGCTCGGCGTGGTGCTGATGGTGGTGCTGCGCCTGGTGGACGGGGTTTTCCTCGGCGGCGAGTACACCGGCGCGACCCCTCTGGCGATGGAGGCGGCGCCGGCCGGGCGCCGCGGCTGGTACGGCGGGCTGGTCGGCATGGGCTTCCCGCTGTCGTACTGCGCGATCGCCTTGGTGACGTTCGTGATGCTGCGGATCGCGCCGTCCGGCGGCCCGGAGTCGGCCTACTCCGTGTGGGGCTGGCGCGTGCCGTTCCTCGTGGGCGCCTTGCTGTGCCTGGTGTTCTGCCTGTACTACTCGCGCACGGTCGAGGAGTCCGAGACCTGGAAGGCGGCGCCGAAATCGCGCACGCCGATCCGTGACGTGCTGATCGGCTCGTCGCGCCGCCAGTTCATCCAGGTGTTCGTGATCATGAGCGGCATCTGGTTCGCCTCCAACCTCGCCTCCGGCCTGCTGCCGAGTGCGTTGCAGTACCAGGCGCACGTGTCGGCGACGCAGGTGACGGCCGCGCTGGTGATCGTGCAGGCCATCCACTCCGTGCTGTTCCCGTACATCGGGCTGCTGTCGGAGAAGATCGGCCGGCGCAAGTTCCTGGCCTGGTCGGGGGTGGGCATCGGCGTGGTCTGCGCCGCCGCGTTCGCGACGATCAGCCTCGGCTGGTGGTCCGGCTTCGGCGCGGTGCTGCTGCTGACCCTGGTGATCCGGCTCAGCGGCGGCAGCACGTTCGCCGTGACGCCTTCCTATCTGTGCGAGCGCTTCCCGCCGGCCGTGCGGGGCAGCGGGTTCGGGCTGGGTTACAGCATGCCGCTGATCCTGACCTCGTTCTACGCCTATTACCAGGGCTGGCTGGAACACCTGATGCCGTCCGGGTTCACCGCCGCGGCCCTGCTGGTCCTCGGCGGCGCGCTGGTGCTGGTGGGCTCGCTGCTCGGCCCGGAGACCAAGGACGTCGACCTGGCCGGGCAGCCCGTTCCCGAGGCGGCCCGGGCATGACCGCCGTCGCGCTGCTGGGCCTCGGTGAGGTCGGCGCGGTGCTCGCCGAAGACCTGGCCGGCGCCCGGCTTTCGGCGTGGGACACGGCTTTCGCGGACGAGACGAGCGCGGCTGCCCGTAACGCCCGGCGGTTCGGCCTTCCGTCCACTTCGGACGCACTGACGGCCGTACGCGGGGTGAACCTGGTGATCAGCGCGGTGACCGCGGCGAACGACTTGGTGGCCGCCCGTTCGGTAGCGGCAGGACTGCCGGACGGCTGCTGGTACGTCGACCTGAATTCCGCCGCGCCCGGCCAAAAACAGGCCGCGGCCGAGGTGATCGAAGCCGCGGGCGGACGCTACGTCGAGGCGGCGGTGATGTCGCCGATCTCGCCGAAACGGCTGGCCGCGCCGATGCTGCTGGGCGGTCCGCACGCGAGCGCGTTCGCGGAGTTCGCCCGGCCGCTCGGCTTCACCGGGCTGGAGGTGTACGCCGACGTCGTCGGGCCCGCGTCGGCGACCAAGCTGTGCCGCTCGGTGATGATCAAGGGCGTCGAGGCGCTGCTGGCCGAGTCCATGCTCACGGCACGCGAGTGGGGCGTGGAGGGACAGGTGCTCGCCTCGCTGTCCAACCTGCTGCCCTCGGACGACTGGGAAAAGCTCGCCGCGTACATGATTTCCCGCTCGCTGGAGCACGGTGTCCGCCGCGCCGAGGAACTGCGCGAAGCCGCGGTGACGGTCGCGGGCGCCGGGATCGAGCCGGTGATGGCGGAGGCGATCGCGCGCCGCCAGGACTGGGCCGCGGCGCACCGGCCCGCGGACCTCGGCCAGGACCTGGCGCCGCTGCTGGACGCGATCCGCGCGCTATTGCCCGCTGCAGAACGGAAAGGCACGCCCGAGTGATCATCGATTGTCACGGCCACTACACCACCGTCCCGGCAGCGCACACGGCCTGGCGGGACGGGCAGCTCGCCGCCTTCGGCGCGGGCACGGCCACCCCGCGGTACCCCGTGATCAGCGACGACGAGGTCCGCGAATCCGTGCAGGGGCAGCTGGACCTGATGGCCGAGCGCGGCATCGACCTCACGGTGTTCTCGCCGCGCGCCTCCGCGATGGCCCACCACTTCGGCGACGAGACGGTCAGCGCGGAGTGGACGAGGGCGTGCAACGACCTGGTCCACCGCGTCACGCGGCTGTACCCGGACAAGTTCGCCGGGGTCTGCCAGCTCCCGCAGTCGCCCGGCGTGCCGATCGGGCACTCCGTCGGCGAGCTGCGGCGCTGCGTCGAGGAGCTGGGCTTCGTCGGCTGCAACCTCAACCCCGACCCCAGCGGCGGGCACTGGACCGGGCCGCCGCTGACCGACCGCAGCTGGTACCCGTTGTACGAGGCCATGAGCGAGCTGGACGTGCCGGCCATGGTGCACGTCTCGGCGTCGGTGAACCCGAGCTTCCACGCCACCGGCGCGCACTACCTCAACGCCGACACCACGGCGTTCATGCAATTCCTGCAGGCCGACCTGTTCACCGACTTCCCCGGCCTGCGGTTCGTGATCCCGCACGGCGGGGGAGCGGTGCCGTACCACTGGGGCCGGTACCGCGGGCTGGCCGACATGCTCGGGCGGCTGGAGCCGGACCAGGGCGTGCTGCCGAACGTCTTCTTCGACACCTGCGTGTACCACCAGCCGGGCATCAACCTGCTGTTCGAGGTGATCGGCACCGGCAGCATCCTGTTCGGCTCGGAGACGCTCGGCGCGGTGCGTGGGATCGACTCGCGCACCGGGCACCACTTCGACGACACCCGGCGATACGTCGACGCCCTCGGATTGTCCGAAGAGGACAGTGCGAAGGTGTTCGAGGGCAATGCCCGCCGGGTCTACCCGCGCCTCGACCGGGCGCTGAGGGCGAGGGGACTGTGACCGCGTTCGAGACCGACCCGGGCTGGCTCTCCTTCGACCCGGCGCCGTCGAAGCCGTCGTTCACCCTGCCGCCGGGCACGGTCGACGTGCACTGTCACGTGTTCGGGCCGGGCGCGGTGTTCCCGTACGCGCCCGAGCGCAAGTACACGCCGACGGACGCGAGCAAGGAGCAGCTCGCCGCGCTGCACGAGCACCTCGGCATCACCCGCAGCGTGATCGTGCAGGCCACCTGCCACGGCGCCGACAACAGCGCACTGGTCGACGCGCTCGAAGCGGCCGGCGACCGGGCGCGCGGCATCGCGACCATCCGCGGCGACGAGCCCGACGAGGAGCTGGCCCGGCTGCACGCGGCCGGCGTGCGCGGGATCCGGCTGAACTTCGTCCGGCGGCTCGTCGACCCGAAGCTGGACCGGCACTACCACGAGCTGGTCGCCCGGATCGCGCCGCTGGGCTGGCACCTGGTCGTCTACTTCGAGGCCGCGGACCTGGCCGACCGCTGGGACTTCTTCACCTCGCTGCCGCTGCCCGTGGTCGTCGACCACATGGGCCGGCCGGACGTGGGCAAGCCGGTGGACGGGCCGGACTTCGAGCGGTTCCGGACGCTGCTGCGCGAGCACCCGCAGTTCTGGGTGAAGGTCACCTGCCCCGACCGGCTCACCGCGGCGGGCCCGCCGTACGACGACGTCGTGCCGTTCGGCCGCGCGCTGGTGGCGGAGTTCGGCGACCGCGTGCTGTGGGGCACCGACTGGCCGCACCCGAACCTGAAGAGCCACATGCCGGACGACGGCGCGCTGGTCGACTTCGTCCCGCGCGTCGCGCCGACCCCCGAGGCGCAGCAACGGCTGCTGGTGGCCAATCCCACACGGCTGTACTGGGGCGGCTGAGCCGGGCAACCCCTTCGCGGCCCGGACGTCGTTGTCGGTGAGGGCAAGATCGAAAAGACGAAGAGGTGTGATGGTGAGCAGGGGAATGCTGTCCCGGCGCGGAGCGCTGGCGGCCGGGCTGGGACTGGTGGCCGCGGGCTGTGCGGGTAAGACGGCGGTCTCCTCGCCGCCGTCCTCGTCGTCGGCAGTGCCAAAGCCGTCGGTGCAGCCGGAGCTGGCCGCGCTGGAGCAGAAGTTCGGCGGCCGGATCGGTGTGTCCGCAGTGGACACCGGGACCGGCGCCACGGCCGGGTACCGCGCGGACGAGCGGTTCCTGCTGTGCTCGACGCACAAGGTGCTGGCCGTCTCGGCGCTGCTGCACGGGCACACCGACGCCTTGGACAAGGTGATCCACTACGACAAGTCCCAGCTGGTCACGTACTCGCCGGTGACCTCGCTGCACGTGGCGGACGGGATGACGGGCGCGGCCATCTGCGAGGCGGCGATCACCGTCAGCGACAACACGGCGGCGAACCTGATCGTCGGGCAGGTCGGCGGCCCGGCCGCGGTGACCGCGTTCGTCCGCACCCTCGGCGATCCAGACACCCGGCTGGACCGGCTGGAGCCGGACCTCAACGTCGGCGCCCCCGGCGACGAGCGCGACACCACCACCCCCGCCCGGATGGTGGCCGACCTGCGCGCGCTGGTGCTGGGCAACGGCCTCGACCCGGCCGGCCGCGACCGGCTCACCGGCTGGATGGCCGCCAACACCACCGGCGGCAAGCAGGTGCGCGCGGGCGTGCCGGCCGGCTGGCGCGTGGCCGACAAGACCGGCTCCGGCTCGCACGGGGAGAGCAACGACGTTGCCGTGGTCTGGCCGACCGGCCGCGCGCCGTGGGTGATCGCCGTCTACACCGCCCCGGCCGACCCGAAGTCCACCGCCGGCCCGGCGACCATCGCCGAGGCGACGCGGATCGTGGCGAAGGCTTTCAGCTGAGCGGGGGGACGGGAGCCCGCGCCGGGTGAGTGCCGCCGCCCGTCGTCCACAGTGGACGACGGGCGGGCAGCGGGGCGCGCGAGCGCGGCGGTCAGGCCTTGCGCTGCATGGCGGAACGAGCCGGGTTGCCCTGCTCGTCCGCCTTCGGGTCCTTCTGGTCCGCCTTCGCACGGACGCCCGACTCGACGCGGTCGCCGAGATCCTTGTCGACGTTGCGCCAGTATTCGAAGGCACGCCGGAGGACCGGCTCGGACACCCCGTTGAGCAGGTGGCCGACGATGTTGTCGACCAGGCGCTCCCGGGCGTCGTCGTCGAGCACGTCGCGGACCATCGTGCCGGCCTGACCCCAGTCGTCGTCCTCGGCGTGGTCGACGTAGGCGGTGCGGACGATCTCGCCGTCGGCGTGCCAGCTCGCGGGCGCGCCGTAGCGCTCGGTGTCCGCCCGCGGGCCGCCCTTGGAGTTCGGCGCGTACACCGGGTCGGAGACCTTGGCGAAGCGCATCGCGCCGTCTTTGCTGTAACTGTGCACCGGCGAGGTGGACGCGTTGACCGGCAGCTGCCGGTAGTTCGCGCCGATGCGGTGGCGATGCGCGTCGGCGTAGGCGAACAGCCGGCCCAGCAGCATGCGGTCTGGGCTCGGGCCGATCCCGGGCACCAGGTTGTTCGGTTCGAACGCGGCCTGCTCGATCTCCGCGTGGTGGTCGGTCGGGTTGCGGTCCAGCGTCATCCGGCCGACCTCGACCAGCGGGTAGTCCCCGTGCGGCCAGACCTTCGTCAGGTCGAACGGATTGAACCGGTACGTCTTGGCGTCGTCGAAGGGCATGACCTGGACGTGCAGCGTCCAGCTCGGGTGGTCGCCGCGCTCGATCGCCTCGAACAGGTCCCGGGTGTGGTAGTCGGTGTCGGCGGCGGCCATCTGGTCGCCCTCGTGCTGGGTGAAGAACTCGACGCCCTGGTCGGTCTTGAAGTGGTACTTGACCCAGTGCCGCTCGCCGGCGGCGTTGACCCACAGATAGGTGTGGGAGCTGTAGCCGTTCATGTGGCGCCAGGTGCGCGGGATGCCGCGGTCGCCCATCAGCCAGGTCACCTGGTGCGCCGACTCGGGCGACAGCGTCCAGAAGTCCCACTGCATGTCGTGGTCGCGCAGGTTGTTGTCGGCGCGGCGCTTCTGCGAGCGGATGAAGTGCTGGAACTTCATCGGGTCCTTCACGAAGAACACCGGGGTGTTGTTGCCGACCAGGTCGTAGACGCCCTCGGTGGTGTAGAACTTCAGCGCGAAGCCGCGCGGGTCGCGCCAGGTGTCGGGGCTGCCCCGCTCACCGGCGACGGTGGAGAACCGCGCCACCATTTCCGTCTTCGCGCCCGGCTGGAACACCGCCGCTTTCGTGAGGCCGCTGACGTCGCCGGTCACCTCGAACCGGCCGAACGCGCCGCTGCCCTTGGCGTGCGGCTGCCGCTCCGGCACGCGCTCGCGATTGAACTGCGCCATCTGCTCGATCAGGTAGTGGTCCTGCAGCAGGATGGGGCCGTCCGGGCCGACGGTGAGCGAGTGCTCGTCGCTCTCCACCGGGATACCGGCGTCTGTCGTCGTCGGCTGGTACTGGTTATCGGTCACCTCGTCGTCTCCTCGTGGTCGTGTGGTTACGCGCAGTGCGTTCAGGTGGTGACCGGGTACCCGCCGCAGCGGTGTTCACACCAGGGGCTGTTCAGTCTTCGGAGTGGTCCGGATTGTTCCGACCGGTGGTGTCCGTCGGCGGGTGAACCACTACGCTGAGTGGCCCAGAAGGTACGACTGATGCTGAGGTGAGCTTCGAAGATGCCCGACCCCGTGCAGGAATCGCCGAGTTCGAACCCCGTCGGCGTCGACATCACCCGGGCCAGCATCGCCCGGGTCTACGACGCGGCGCTCAACGGCACGAACAACTACGAGATCGACCGCGAGGTCCTGCGCCAGGTCGCCACCGTCGCGCCCGAGGTGGCCGACCTGGCCTGGGCCAACCGGAACTTCCTGGTCCGCGCCTGCCGGTTCCTGGCCACCCAGGGCAAGGTCACGCAGTACCTCGACTGCGGCTCGGGCCTGCCGACCGCGGAGAACACCCACCAGGTCGTGCAGCGGCTGCAGCCCGAGGCCCGCGTGCTCTACGTCGACAACGACCCGGTGGTGCTCGCGCACGGCCGCGCGCTGCTCGAGGAGAACCCGCAGACCCGGTTCGTCGAGGCGGACATCTTCGACGCGAAGCAGGTGCTGGAAAACTCCACTGTGCGGGAGTTCCTGGACTGGGACCAGCCGATCGCGCTGATCCAGAACGGCACCCTGCACCACTACCTCGGCGCCGACTACGCCGACCTGATGGCGACGTACACCGACGCGCTGTCCTCGGGCTCGTTCGTCGTGGTCGCGCACTTCCTCGACCCGCAGACCCCCGAGCACAGCGAGATCGCGCGGCGGATGGAGGAGAAGTTCACGCACAGCCCGATGGGCAGCGGCGTGTTCCGCACCTGGGACCAGATCCGCACCATGTTCGGCGGCACCGAGCTGGTCGACCCGGGTCTGGTGCTGTGCGAGGACTGGTGGCCGGACGGCCCGCGCTACACCCCGCTGAACCAGGTGCAGGAGTGCATCGCCGGCGGGGTCGGCCTCAAGGCCTGAGCGGCGCTCGTCCCGTCAGGTGAAACGGTGGCGGGCCTCCTCTCGCGCTGGCTAGGTTCGGGCTGAGCGGTCCGGGTGACTCCTGTTTTACAGGTCGCCCGGCCGCCCCGGACGAGGAGGAGCCGCCGTGCCGTTGCGCTCGGAGCCGTTGCGGAAGCTGGGCTTCCTGACCATCGGGCTGTTCGACGAGGCCGACCCGCGGCGCGGGCACGAGTCGACGCTGGAGATCATCGAGCTGGGGGAGCGGCTCGGGTTCGACAGCGCGTGGCTGCGGCACCGGCACCTCCAGTTCGGCATCTCCTCGCCGGTCGCGGTGCTGGCCGCGGCCAGTCAGCGGACCAGCCGGATCGAGCTGGGCACCGCGGTGATCCCGCTGGGCTGGGAGAACCCGCTGCGGCTGGCCGAAGACCTCGCCACGGTCGACATCCTGTCCGGCGGACGGCTCAACCCGGGCCTGAGCGTCGGCCCGCCGCGGCACTTCGACCAGCTCAAGGACGCGCTGTACCCGGACACCGCCGACGCGGAGGACTTCGGCTACGGGCGCGTCGTGCGGCTGCTGGACCACGTGCGCGGCAAGCCGGCCACCGGCTTCAGCGGGGTCGAGGGCATCGAGGTGTACTCCGACCACGTCCAGCCGCATTCGCCCGGGCTCGGCAGCCGGATGTGGTACGGCGGTGCCAGCGTGCGCTCGGCGCACTGGGCCGGCGAGCATGGGATGAACTTCCTGACCAGCAGTGTTGTCCGCGCGGAAGAACCCGGGGACACCGTCGACTTCGCGGAAATCCAGCTTTCCCTGGTGCGCGCCTTCCGCGCTTCTCATCCCGACGGCGAGAACGCGCGGGTTTCGCAGGGACTCGTGGTGATTCCGACCGACAGCGCGACTCTCGCGCAGCGCGCCAAATACGAGGCTTACGCGGAGCAGCGCACTCCGCGCACCCGCGCGCCGCAGGGACCGGCGCGGATGCTGTTCGCGCCCGACCTGGTCGGCACGTCCGCGGAGATCGCCGAACGGCTGTACGCGCACGTGGCGTTCCGGGAGATCAACGAGGTCGCCTTCGCGCTGCCGTTCACCTTCGACCACGAGGACTACGTGCAGATCCTCACCGACATCGCCACGAAACTCGGCCCGGCCCTCGGCTGGCGCGCGGCCGGCTGAGCCCGGCCCGAGGAGTCTGTCCGCGCGTGAACCAAAAGCCGACTATGTCGGTTTTTCCCCGGTTTTCCGTTTTCGCTGAATGAAACTCACCTGTAACAGCGTGGCGGTTCCGATTTCCGGGCCGGTGCTCCATGATGACGCGTTGTGATTGCGCCAATAACTCGTTCAGGTGCTTGCCCGATGGCAGGGTAAGCGGGTATTCGCGCAAATCAATCGGACAAAATTCTCGAGTTCGGGATCGAGGCGTTTAATGGTTAAACCGGTTCAGACGGCCAGTTCGGACGCGTCTTCACCGCGGATGCGCAGATCAGTGGGCTTCTACGGCCTGATGTTCGTTTCACTCGGCTCGATCATCGGCTCGGGCTGGCTGCTCGGCGCGTTGAAGGCCGCCAAGGTGGCGGGCCCGGCGTCGCTGGTTTCGTGGGTGCTGACGGCGGTCATCATGGCCACCCTCGCCCTGGTGCACGCCGAGCTCGGCGCCGCCTACCCGGTCGCGGGGGGCACGGCGCGCTACCCCGCGCTGGCCTACGGCGTGCTCGGCGGGTTCTTCGGCGGCTGGGTGGCCTGGCTGCAGGCGGTCGCGCTGGCGCCCGTCGAGGTCGAGGCGAGCCTGGAGTACCTGGACAACATCGGCTGGGTCAAGGATCACCTGAACCTGCTGAGCCCGGCCGGCACGCTCACCGGGAGCGGCTTCGCCTGGGCGACGCTGCTGATGGCGATCTTCACCCTGATCAACCTGGTCGGCGTGAAACTGCTGTCCGAGAGCAACGGCGCGACGGTGGTCTGGAAGGTCGCGGTGCCGCTGCTGACCGTGGTGGTGCTGCTGTCGCTGCGGTTCCACCCGGGCAACTTCACCGCGGGCGGCGGCTTCGCCCCGTACGGCGCGCACGGCATCTTCGCCGCGCTGCCGGTCGGCGTGGTGTTCGCGTTGCAGGGCTTCGAACAGGCGGTCCAAGTCGGTGGTGAGGCGAAGGACCCGCAGAAGGACCTTTCGCGCGCCATCATCGTCGCGATGGTCATCGGCACGATCGTCTACCTGCTGCTGGAAGTCGCGTTCATCGGCGCGCTCGACCCGGCGTCGCTGGTGAAGGGCTGGGCCGACCCGATCACGCAGGGCTCGTTCGGTCCTTACGCGACACTCGCGACGCTGGCCGGCGCGGGCTGGCTGTCCTATGTGCTCTACGCGGACGCGTTCGTCTCGCCCGCGGGCACCGGCATGCTGTACCTCGGCACGTCCGCGCGTATCTCCTACGCGATGGGCCGCGAGCGGGCCCTGCCGAAGGGCCTGGCCAAACTGAACGTGCGCGGGGTGCCGGTCTGGTCGATCGTGCTGTCGTTCGTGGTCGGCGAGATCGCCTTCCTGCCGTTCCCGAGCTGGCAGTCGCTGGTCAGCGTGATCACTTCGGCGACGGCGCTGATGTACGCGTTCGCGCCGGTCTCGATGATCGCGCTGCGCAAGCGCGACCCGGACCGCGCCCGCCCGTACCGCGCGCCGATGCCGAACGTGCTGGCCCCGGCCGGGTTCTGCGCGGCGGACCTGATCATCTACTGGGGCGGCTTCGACGTCACCTGGAAGATCATGATCGCCATCGTGATCGGCTTCGTGCTGTTCCTCATCGCCCGGGCGAGCACCCCGAAGCTCAGCCGCCCGCCGGTGGAGTGGAAGGCGGCCATGTGGGTGGTCCCGTGGCTGATCGGCCTCGTGGTGATCGGCTGGCTCGGCCGCTACGGCGAGTCCGGCAACATCAACGCGCTGCCGGAGTGGATCGACCTGCTCGTGGTGATCGTGTTCAGCCTGGGCATCTTCTACTGGGCCGTCAGCCTCGCCATGGACAGCGAGAAGGTGAAGGCCGCCGTGGAGAGCGAGGCGCTCGAGCTGGCGCTGTCGCAGGGCACGGCCGAGGAGGGTGGCGTCACCTCCAGCTGAGCCGGAATTCCCGTCCGGAGGGGGCCTGGCAGGTCCCCTCTGGGCGGGGAACGGTGCGTGTCCCGTCGTTAACCTCGGCTGTGCAGGAGCAAGGCACACCAGGAGGAACGCACCATGAAGGCCATCTCCATCACCGCGTACGGCGAGCCCGGGGTCCTCGAGCAGCAGGAGCTGCCGGAGCCGGCCCCGGGCCCCGGCGCGGTGAGCATCACCGTGTCGCACTCGGCCGTCGGGCTGGTCGACGCGATCATCCGCCGCGGCGAGCTGGCCGAGTACGACTACTCGCCGAAGCCGCCGCTGGTTCCTGGGCTCGAGGTGGCGGGCACCGTCCGCGCCGTCGGCCCGGGCGTGGACCGTTTCGCCGTCGGCGACGAGGTGGCGACGCTGACCCTGCCGGGCATGGGCGGGTACGCCGAGGTCACCGTCGCCCCGGCCGATCTGGTGGTGCCGCTGGCGGGCACCGGGGTGAGCCGCGAACAGGCCGTGGCCGGGTTCGCGAACACCGTGACCGCCTACCTTTCCCTTACCGAGGCGGTGCGGCCGCCGTCCGGGGGCAAGGTGCTGGTACACGGAGCGCTCGGCGGGCTGTCGTCGGTGTACCCCGAGGTCGCGCGGCTGCTCGGCGCGACCGAGGTGGTCGGCACCGTGCGGCGGGCCGAACAGGTCGACGCGGCGCTCGCGCTGGGCTTCGACCAGGTCGTGCTCGCCGGCGACATCGCCGAAGCGTTGGGCGACAAGCGTTTCGCGGTGATCGTCGACCCGGTGGGCGGCGATCTGCGGCTGGCCTCCCTCCGCCTGCTCGCCCCGATGGGCCGGCTGCTCGCGGTCGGCAACGCCGGCGGCCAGCCGGGTGCTGCGGTCGACTCGAACGTGGTGTGGGGCGGAAACATCGGCGTCGTCGGGTTCAACGTCGGTGGTTACCTGGCCGCCGACACCACGCCGGCCGTGGCCGCGGCGCAGGCGGTGCTGCCGCTGTACACCGAGGGGAAGATCAAGCTGCCGGTGACGACGCTGCCGTTCGCCGAGGCGCGGGAGGCCCACCGGCGGATGGACGCCCGCGAGGTCACCGGGCGGCTGGTGCTCACCGCGCCCTGAACCGGGTCCGGCGAGCAGCGCGGCCCAGGGACTCGTGAGTGTTCAGGCCGGTTCTGACCGTCCTGAACACTCACGAGCTGTTACTTGCCCAACGCCGGGTCGTGCGGCACTAGAGTCGGGGCATGGAGCGGGAAGAGGAGCTGGGCGAGTTCCTGCGCTCGCGCCGCGCCCGGGTGACCCCGGCCGAGGCCGGGCTGGGACCGGGCGACGGCGTCCGCCGCGTGCCCGGCCTGCGGCGCGAGGAGGTCGCGCGGCTGGCCGGGGTGAACGTGGACTACTACGTGCGCATGGAGCGCGGCCGCCGCGGCAACCCGTCGGACTCGGTGCTCGACGCGGTGGCGCGGGCGCTGCGCTTGAACGCCACGGAGCGGGCGCACCTGTTCGCGCTCGCGCGGCCCGGCAGTGCCCGCCCGGCCCGGCGCTCCGTGCCGCCGCAACGGGTGCGGCCTTCGGTGCACCGGATTCTCGCGGCCCACGAGCCGTTCCCGGCGATGGTGCTCGGCCGCCGGATGGACGTGCTCGCCGCGAACCGGGCGGCCCGCGCGCTGTACACGGACTGGGAGGCGCTGCCCGGCCCGGCGCGGAACATGCTGCGGTTCCTGTTCACCGACCCGGCCGCGCGGGAGGTCATGGTGGACTGGGCGACCGGCGCGGCGCAGGCCGTCGCGCACCTGCGCCTCTACGCGGGCCGCCATCCCGGCGACCCGCTGCTGGCCGAGCTGGTCGCGGACCTTTCGGCGGCCGACGGGGACTTCCGCGCCTGGTGGGGCGGACACGACGTGCACCAGCACACCTTCGGCGCCAAGGCGTTCCGGCATCCGGCGGCCGGGGAGTTCACCCTGGCGTACGAGCTGCTCGGCGTGCTGGACGACGCGGACCAGTTCCTCACGCTGTACACCGCCGAACCGGGCACGGACGGGGAGGCCGCGGTGCTGCGGCTCGGTTCGGCGTCCTTTGTAGACGGTTGAGATCAGCCGGCGGACAGCGGTGACCAACACGGCGGTGACCAACGCGGTCACGGGCCGGGCACGAGGGGTGCCGCAGGGCATGGCTGACTCCAGGTGAGTCGGCCCCTGGGCGGGTGGCGGCGCCACGCAGAGGGTGGGCGAAGCGTTTCGAATATCGCCCTCCGGCCCGGATCCTGTCAAGGCTTGACAGGCTGCGGCGGTGGTATGAACCTTTTCAGCGAACGTCCCCGCCCGGTCCCGGCTGCTCGTCGCCCGGCGGCGGTCAGGGGACGAGCCGGACGACGCCGTCCCCTGACCGGCGGCGGGTCCGCCCCTCTTTCCCGGCCAGGGAGGAACCATGCCCGCACCTGCTCTGCCGCGGCGCCGTCGCGGTCCCGGTAAACGCTTGGCGACACTGGCGGCCGCCCTCGCGGTCGCCGCGCTCGGCTTCGCCGTCCCCACGGCCCACGCCGCGGATGCCCTGATCTCCCAAGGCCGGCCCGCCACGGCGTCGTCGGTCGAGAACTCCGGCACCCCCGCTTCCGCTGCGGTGGACGGGAACACCGGCACCCGCTGGTCCTCGCAGTTCAGCGATCCACAGTGGATTCGGGTGGATCTGGGCGGGCCGGCGACGATCAGCCAGGTGACGCTGCGCTGGGAGGCCGCGTACGCCACCGCGTTCCAGATCCAGGTGTCCGGCAACGGATCCGACTGGTCCACTGTGTACCAGACGACCACCGGCACCGGCGGCACCCAGACGCTGAACGTGACCGGCACCGGTCGTTACGTGCGGCTCTACACCACCGCGCGGGCCACTCCGTACGGCGTCTCGCTGTACGAGTTCCAGGTGTTCGGCACCGGGGGCGGCACCGGCCCGGCCAACCCCAGCGGGGGCGCGCCGCCCGACTCGTTCTGGGGTGACACCGGCAGCATCCCGGCGGCGCAGAACGTGCTGATGGTCAAGGTGCTCAACCAGACCAACGGCAAGTACCCGGACAGCCAGGTGTTCTGGAGCTTCGGCGGCCAGACCCACTCGATCGCCGAGCAGCCGTACATCGACATGCCCGCCAACTCGGCCGGCCGGATGTACTTCTACCTCGGCGCCCCGAACAGCCAGTACGCCGACTTCATCGAGTTCACCGTCGGCGCGGCCGTGTTCAACGGCAACACCACCCGGGTGGACGCGTTCGGCCTGAAGCTGGCCATGCGGCTGCACGCGCACGACGGCTTCGACACCCAGGTGGGTGACGACTACCAGACCTTCCAGGAGGACCGCTCGGCCACCTTCGCCAAGTTCCAGGCCGAGGTGCCGACCGAGTTCAAGGGGCTGGCCACGGTCAACGCGCCGTACCGGATCCCGGCGCCGGGCAGCGCGCCGGACTTCCGCCAGGGCGGCCAGTACGCGAACTACTTCACCGCGTACGCCCAGTCGGTCGGGGTGAACGAGCCCACGTCGAACGTCACCGGTTGCGCCGGCTCGCTGGCCCAGAACGCCGCCCTGTGCGCGGCGCTGAACCGGCACACCGCGCAGCTGCCGCAGTCGCAGCAGCAGGACCCGGCGAACTTCTACCAGGCCGCCCCGGCGAACTACTACGCGAAGTTCTGGCACGACCACGGCATCAACAACCTCGCGTACGGCTTCCCGTACGACGACGTGGCGGGCCAGTCCTCGTTCGTCTCGCATGCTGACCCGCAGTGGCTGGAGGTGGCTGTCGGCTGGTGACGGCTCGTGAGTGTTGGTGACGGTTAGAACCGTCACCAACACTCACGAGATCTTGACGAGCGGGTCCTCCGGCCCGTAGCCGGTGAGGCGGAGGGTGCGGGCACCGGTGGCCGCCAGGCCCGCGGCGTCGGCCAGCAGCCGATCGAGATCGTCCACGCCCACGTGGAGGAACCGGCCGGCGAGCGGGTCCAGCTCGCCGGCGGCCAGCCGCACCAGCGCGGCGGTGATCCGCTCCACCGGCGTCCAGTCGGTGCGCCCGTCGCACACCGACATGCCGAGGGTCATGTCGGTGCGGACCATGCCGGGGCTGAGGTCGAACACCAGTATTCCGTGGTGGCGCAAGGGTTCCGCGACCATGCCGGACAAACCCAGCAACGCCAGCTTCGACGCGCTGTACGCGGAGTAGCGCGGGTCGTGCCGCACGGCCAGGACGGAGTTGATGGTGACCACCCGGCCGCCGCCCCGGTCGATCATGCCGGGCAGCACGGCGCGGCACAGGTTGACGGTGCCCCGCACGTTCGTCTCGTAGGTGTCCCACCACTGGCCGGGTTCGGCCTCCCAGAGCGGGACCTCGTGCCGGTCGACCGCGCCCGCGTTGTTCACCAGCAGGTCGACCGGACCGGCGGCCTCGACCGCGGCGCGCACCTGTCCGGGATCGGTGACGTCGGCTTGCAGCTCCACAACGGGCACCCCGAATCGGGCGCACGCCTGGGCGGTCCGCGCCAGGGGCTCCGCCCGCCGGCCCAGCAGCGCGACCGAAAGGCCCGCCTCGGCGAGCGCGCGGGCGATGGCACTGCCGATGCCGCCGCCCGCCCCGGTGATCAGCGCGCGCCCGCCGGTCACGGCGCGCCGACCGGCTGGACTATCCCCGCGTCGGAGGCCTCGCGCAGGATCGCCTCCCGGTCGCGCCAGTGCGCCCAGAACGCCCCGGTGTACCCGAGCACGGTCAGGCTGGTGAGGAACGGGTTGTCCGCGTAGTTGTTGTCGTGCTCGCTCGAGCCCGACACGGTCGGCAGCATGACGCGGTAGTGGTCGGCCGGGTCGATCAGGCTCCACAGCAGGTCGACCGAGCGGTACCAGCGGCCGGTCGGATCGGTGACGGTGCCCGGGTCCTCGGTGAGCTCCGGCGAGAAGTAGCACACCAGGCGGAACTCGCCGCGCTCGTCGAACATGAACTGCCGCTCGTACTCCACCGGTCCGTCGCACAGGGACAGTGGCTTCAGCACGATCGGGCCGGTCGCCGTGTTCGACTGCAGCCCGGGCAGCGTGCGCACCCCGCCGCACTGCTCGGCCATGGAGATGCCCATCGGCGTGTACGGGAACAGCCGCAGCCCCAAGGAGAACGCGGCGACCGTCGCGTCCAGGGCCATGAACGCGTCGACGCACTCGCGGATGGTCTGCTCGGTCTCCCCGGGCATGCCCAGCAGGGACTCGACCATGGTCAGCATCCCGTTGGCGTGGCACAGCCGGACCAGGTTCTCGGTGTCGGCGAAGGTGTAGTAGCTGGTGCCCTTCTCCGTGGTCTTCCAGCCCTGCAGCAGATCCGGGCGGACGTGGTCGGTGCCGACGTTGACCCCGCCGCAGCCGGCCTCGGCCAGCAGGCCGGCCAGCTCGGCGTCGAAGGGCGCCGGCTGGCAGTACACCCACAGCCGCAGCTGGTGCAGCGGGCTGAACCGGCTCGAGTGCTTGCGGCGGACGATTTCGCGCAGCACGTTCTTGCTGTGCGCCACCGAGAGGTTGAACTCGCTGTCGGTGGTGTGCTGGTCGAAGATGCCGTGCGCGGCCAGCGACTGCATCTCGTCGACGACGGCGGCCGCGTCGCGCCGGGCGAACCGCACGCCCTTGGCGTCGGGCTCGACGCAGTGCGCGCAGCGGTAGGTGCAGCCGTTCTTGGTGAGGATGCCCGCCATGCCGCCGCGGCGGTAGTACTCGAGATTGTCCACCCGGAACGGCGTCCCGGTCCGGCGGATGTAGGTGCCGGCCTGGTCCACCTGCCACACCCGGTCCTCGTTGTACCCGGTGCCCGGCAGCGGCTGGGCCTGCGGCCGGGCGGTGAGCACGAGCGGCGGCACGCGGGTGACGCCGCCGGGCGTGGCACGGACCAGCCCGGGGACGGTGCTCGCGGAGCGCCCGGTGACCAGCGCGTCGGCCAGGTCGACGAGGATCTCCTCACCGGGGCCCTTGACGCCGAAGTCGATGCCGAAGTAGTCGACGAGCGCGAACGGCATGGTGGAGAAGCCGATGCCGCCGCCGACGATCGGCGCCGCCGTCAGCCGCTGGATCTCGGTGATGATCTCCTTGTGCTCGCCGACGAACGGCCGCTGCTCGAACGCGTAGACCGTGTCGGTGTTGCGGATGGTGACCCCGACGAGCAGCGGGGCCCGGCTCGTGAAGTAGGCGCGGAGGTAGGACTCCCAGTCGTCCCGGTGGAACGTCAGGTCGAGCACCTCGACCGAGAAGTCGGCCCGCTCGAGCGCGGTGGTGAGCACGTCGAGCGCGTAGGGCGCGATCGGGGGGTGCACCTTGTTCGGGTTGACCAGGGTGATCAGGCCTCTGCTCATCGGGACTCCTCGCCGTGGTCGGTCGCGGCGCCGACGGTCACCGCCGCGAGTGCTTGTTCCGGGGCCCGTCCCGACCGCCCGAACAACAGGAAGTACCGGCCGAGTTCATGCAGCTGCCCGATTCCGGTCAATCCCCGGTCCCAGCAGGCAGTCTCGAGGTCGGCGCACCGCCAGCGCTCGGCGAAGAACTGCTCGACCAGGTCCGTCCGGACGTGTTCGACCTGGAACTCCGGGTGCCGCTGCCGGCGCGCGTCGTTCATCGCCCCCGCGGTGGCGGCGCACTTCCTGGCCAGCCGCAGCAGTGGCTCCGCGGTGGAGACCAGGTCCGGCAGGGTGTGGGTGGTCCGCACGCCTGGTTCGGTGCGGAACGAGCGCACGAGCGCGGTGAGAACCAGCTCGCGGCCGGGTTCCGTGGCCAATTCCTCGTCGGTCAGCCACTCGCGCATACCGGGGCTGGGCTCGTCCTCGCCGCCGACCAGGCCGGCCGTCCGTGCCGCGGCGAGCGCGCCTTCGGCATCGCCGCCGATGCGGGCGAGGGCGGTGTACCGGTTGAGCTCGGGGTAGGCCGGCAGGAACAGCTGCAGGAAGCCGAGCGCGAGGTGATCGCTGGTCCGGTGGTCACCGGCCGGCACGGGGGTGTGCTCCCACCGCCAGTCGGCGAGGTACACCGTGTCCAAAGTAGAGGGACGCTCGTCCGGCTCCGCTGACGGCACGGGGTTGCCCAGTACCCAGCGCAGGGCCAGCTCGGCGTCCAGCAGTTTGACGTCGGCTTCCTGCGGGTGGTCGGCGAGGTACGCACGGACCCGGGCGGCGGCGTCGGCGAGGGGAGTGTGCTCGGTGATCCGCCACAGCGCCCGCCAGCTGCGCCGGGCGAACGGCAGCGCGGCCACCTCCGCGAGCAACGCGTCCCGCTCGGCGGCGGTGATCGCGGTGCCGGTGGCGCGCTCCAGGCCGTAGCGCAGGGCGACCAGCGCGTCGGAGAGCTGGCGGTAGCCGTCCTCCTCGGTCAGGTGCGAAACCGCGACCTCGTCGTCGGCGGTCACGGTGCCCTCGGCGTACCAGCGGAACACCTGGCCGAGGCCGATCATGCCGAACCGGTGCAGCTCGGCCGCGCGCAGCGCGCCCATGCTGCTCGTCCCGGCGACCCGGACCCCGGAGTGGATCAGGTGCAGGATCTCCTTGTGCCGCACGGCGGGCGCCTGGAGGAAGAACCCGTCCACGAGCAGCACCGTGTCCCCGCCGGAGACCGGCAGCCGCAGCAGGTCGCCGTGCTGCACCGGCGGGTGCACCTCGGCGCCGGGCAGCAGGCCGGTGATCCGCTCGGGGGTGACGGTCGGCCCGGCGAAGACGTGCACGGTCATGGCGGTCAACTCCTGTTCGGCTGGACCGGGCGGGGACATTCGTCGCCCGCGCCGAACCGCAGTCCGGGCGCGACGACCCGGACCACGGCCAGCGGTTCGTCCACAGTGGTCAGCGGCACGGCCAGCACCGGCTGGCCGGTCCGGGCGCCGGCGAGCCGGGCGCACCGGACCAGCTCCTCGTCCATCGAGTCGCATTCGACCCGGTCGACGCGCTCGAGCGCGCGGGTCCAGCTGCCGGTCCGGTCCGCGGGAGTCTCGGGCTGCTTGGCGTCCCAGCGGTGCGAGCGGTACAGCGAGCCGTGCACGTCGTCGCGGGTGCCGTTGATGACGGTGAGCCGGCTCTGGGCCGCCTCGGTGATGGACCGGGACAGCGCGACGGCCGGGTCGGTGTGGCAGCCGGAACCGGAGTAGATCGACGGGTCCTCCGGGGACCAGAGATAGGCGACGTAACAAGGGAAGTGCGGGTCGCGGGTGTTGTCGACCAGCTCCAGCCAGGCGCCGGCGTCGGCGATGCGCGCGATCAGCTCGGCGCACCCGGGATCGTCGACGGTCTCCGGTGCGATGTAGTCGCGGACCCCGGTGGGACGGTCGATCAGGTCGGCGGTGGCGTCCCGCTCGACGAGCTCGAACAAGGCGTGGAGCGTGGCCTCTTCGACGCAGTTGCCACTGGCCAGGCCGTTGCTCGACACCCGCAGCAGCGGCGGTGACCAGGCCGGCGACGCGAGGGAGGAGATCCCGACGCAGGGCCGCGGCACCAGCGTGGTCCGCGGCTCCCCGACGAACCCGGCCGGCAGCCATTCCAACGGGGTCCGGTCGGTCACCAAACTGCGGGCGGCACGCTGGAGGCCGGTGAAGTCGTACGGCAGCGCGAGTTCGGCCGCGCTCGCCGTGACCGGTTCGCCCGCGGCCGGCAGGTTCTCCGCGTACCAGAGTTCGATCGCCTCCATGCACGCGGAGACCTTCGCCGCCGTGTCGGTCGCGCCCTTGCCCTGGCTCACGCTCAGCGTGCTGGCCAGCGGGCGGACCGCGACCCACGTGGGGATGCCGAGCACGTCGAGGCCGGTGACGTCGGCGACCCGGCTGATCCCGCAGCGGTCGAACAGCCCGGTCGCCAGCGCCCAGGTCTCCTCCGGGGCGCGGGTGCGGTGGGTGCCGGCGAAGTACCGCTTCACCGCCTCCTGCTGCGCGGTGACCATCAGACCGTCGCCTCGTCGGCGGCCGCGTCCGGCGCCGGGAAGTCGGGCACGCCCGCGGATTCGGTGAGCACGGGCCGGCCGTCGGCCTCGAAGGTGAAGCGCTGCGAGCGGAACATGTCGTCGGAGCGCCAATGCCGCACCAGGTTCGCGCGCACCGCGAAGATCGCCATCCCGGAGGCGCGCGACGCGACCAGGTCGTAGGTGTTGACGACCCCGCCGGCGTACTTCGTGTCGAACAGCGCGCCGATCTCCGCCAGCTCGTCCGGGGCGGTGACCTCGGCCGCGTCGCCGTCCAGGACGACCACCTCCTGCGCGTCGCCCAGATGCACGGTCGCTTTCGGCTGGTGGCGCAGGTTCGCCACCTTCACGCTGAAGCCGACGGTGGAGAACACCACGGCGCCGCGCCACCACACGGCCCAGACCGGGACGGCGTGCGGGCGGCCGTCCGGGCGCACGGTGCAGACCCAGTAGTCGGCGGCTTCGGCCAGCTTGGCCCGGACGGGGGCCCAGGCGGTTTCGGCGGTCACGGTGTCCTCCTCGGGTGGAACGGTCGTGCGGTCTCGAGCACGTATTCGGCGACGTGCTCGCCGGCCTCGGCGGCCGGCGGCTCGGGCAGCGGATCTGGCAGGGGCTCGGTGAACGTCAGCGTCTCGCCGGGCGCGGTGCCCCGGTGTGGCCGGCCGAGCGGCTGGGACAGGTCGACGTACGCCGGCTTGCGCACCGCGCCGCCGGTCCGGGCCCGGGCCGCCTGCACGTGGTGGTCGGAAGCCAGGCCGCGCAGCACATCCCACGGTTCCGGCAGGGTCGTGCCGCGGACGAACGTGCGCCGCGGGACCCCGGTGCGCTCGGCCCACCGCCGCCAGCTCAGCACGTCGTCGTCGGCGGGGAGCTCGGCGTCGGGGACCTTCCAGGTCTGCCGGCACAGCACGAGTTCGCCCAGGGTCAGCCGCGGATAGTGGCGGATTCCGGTCCGGGCGGCCGCGGCATCGACGATGTCCCAGAGCGCGAGGGTGCTGCCTTGGGACGGGCCGAGCCGGCTCAGCCAGCGGAACAGGGTGGGCGCGATGCTCGGCAGGGTCGCGTTGTGCGGCACCGGAAGCACCGTCCGGCCGGGGAAGTCGGTACTGCTCGCGAGCAGCCGGCCGGCAGCTACGTGCAGCGTGATCGTGGACAGGTCGACGCGCGTCGCGGGCTCGCACTCCAGCGCGCTGCCCGGATAGGCCAGTGCGGCGGGCAGCAGCGGCGGGTGCTCGTTCGCGGTCGCCCCGAACCGGGCGGCGATGTCCACCGGCACGACGTCCGGTGGCACGGCGGCCGCGATCTCCTCGCGAAGCCGGGCCAGTTCGGTCTCGTCGAGAGTGCCGGCGATCCGGGCCGCGAACCGGCCGAAGCCGACGCTGATCCCGTTGAGCACCAGCAGTTCGCCGGCCCACTGCACGGGCCAGGCCACGTTGGTCCACTCGGCCACCGCGCCGGGCAGCGCAGCGGCGAGTTCGGCCAGCCAGTCGCCGTCGCAGGCGACGGTGCCCGTGCCGTCCGTGCCGGCGGCGAGCTTCGCCAGTCCTGCGGTCAGTTCGGACCGCAGGCCGAGCACCTCGGCCAGCACCGGTTCGGTGGACTCGGCGACCATCCGGTCCGCGGACTGCCGGCCGCTTTCGGCGAACCAGCGGAACGCCGTCAGCAGCGGCACCGAAGCTTCGCCGAACCGGTCCCGGAAACAGACGGCGGCGGCGAGCTGGAAGGGCAGTTCGGCGCCGAGCAGCGGGGCGATCGCCTGGACCCGCGCGAGGTCGGCCAGCATCCGGCGGGTCGGGCGCGGGCCTTCGGAGGCCGCGACGCCGACCAGGTCCTCGGTGAGCAGCAGGCGGTCCGTGCCGTCGTCCTTCAGGCCGCACGCCGCGGCGAGCCGCCGGACTCCGGTTCCGGCCGCGTCCGCCCGGTCGCGCGCGTGCGCCGCGGTTACGGGCCCGGCCGGATGGGCCTCGATCTCTTGCAGCGCAAGCAAAGCGTCGCGGATTTCGCGGGCGGCTCCGGTCTCGGTGCCGACGACTTCGGCGGCGGTCGCGAGCGTCCGGCGGCCCCAGCCGGGCAGGCGGGGCCCGGCCTCGACCAGCCCGCAGTCGATCAGCTGCCGCAGGACCGGCGGGACGGCGCCGTCCGGGGCGAGGTCGGCGAGCGGAGTGGGGGTGCGGAGCCGGACCAGCATCGCGGCCAGCCCGTCCGGGCAGCCGGCGCTGCGCACGCCGCCGCCGGCCAGCCAGCTCACGCGGCCGTCGGCGGGGGTCGCGCTGGGGTTCGTCGTCAGCAGCACCCGGCCGGCGGGCAGGGCGGCCGGGCCGGAGGCGCGGACCCAGCGGCGGACCCAGTCCACGGTGCGCCGGTCGACCCGGACGTGCCCGCGGGGCGGCCGGTCCGTGGCGCCGGGCAGCAGCACGGTGGAATCGGTGAGGCGGGCGAACGGGCTCGGTTTCGTCGCGGCGCGCTGCACCAGCCGGAGCAGGGTGAGGGTCCGCCGCCGGGCCCGCGCCGACGCCGTGCCCAGCCCGTCGCGCGCCGCGAGCACCAGGCCGGGCACGGACATTTCTACCGAGGCGGCGACGTCGGGGTCGGCGAGTGCCGCGCGCAGGGCCGCGGGCGTCGCCGCGGCCAGCTCTGCGGAGCGCCGGTCGAGCGCTTCTGCGCACCGGTCGCGCTCGGCGACGGCGAGGCGATAGGCCGCGACGCCGTCGACCGCAGGGGTGCCAGAGAGCGGGCGGGCGTTGAAGGCGTCGCGCTTGGCGCGTAACAGCAGCCGACGCTCGTCCGCGCTCACGGTGGGCACCAGCTCGGCGATCCGGTCCGCGAGCGCATTGCCCAGCAACCGGCAGCGGCCGGCCGCCTCGTCGAACTCCCGGGCGGCCAGCCAGAGTTCGTCACTGCCCAGGCCGGGCAGCACGGCCGAGGCGGCGACGCGGCAGCGCCGCCGGATCAGCACCGGGCTGAGCCGGAGGGCGCCGGGTTCGGTCAGCTGCGCCACGTCACCCCCAGTGGAAGGGAACTGAGTCCGCGGTGCAGGAAGTGCGGCGTCCACTGTGGATCGCCGGCCAGCGCGACGGCGGACCAGCGTCGCGCGGCGGTGGTGAGCAGCACGGTGCCTTCGAGCCGGGCCACGTGCGCGCCGAGGCAGACGTGCCGGCCCTCACCGAAGCTGACCCCGGCGAGCGGGCCGGGGGAGCGGCCGGTGGCCAGCAGCTCGTGGTTGGCGGCGCCGAGCATGACCCGGACCCGGTCGCCCTCGGCGATCAGCTCGCCCTCGACCCGCACGTCGGCCAGCGCGACCCGGGCGGTGAAGGTCAGCGGCGACTCGCCGAGCAGCACCTGGTCGACCTCGTGCCCGGGGGTGCTGCTGCCGTCGGCGAGCCGGGCGAGCAGGCCGTCCTGCGTGGCCAGCTTCAGCAGCAGGGCGCTGAGCATGTTGCGTGAGGTGTCGTGACCGGCGAGGTACAGGCTGAACACCGTGGCCACGGTTTCGATCCGGCTCAGCACGCCCTCGCCGGCCGTGGTCGCCAGCACCGAGCCGGCCGGCAGCCGGTCCGGCTCGGCCAGCCAGCCGTCGACGAGGCCGGTGAGTTCGTCGAGCGCGGCGACCGAACTGCGCACGGCGTCCTGCTCGGCGGCACCGGTGGCGAGCCCGCCGCCGGTGCTGATCACCCGGCACAGCGCCGAGACCTGGGCCCGCGCCTCGGCCGGCACCCCGACCAGGTCGCCGACCACCGAGACCGGCAGCCGGGAGCTGATCGCGGCGACGCCGTCGAACTCGGCCGCCGCACCCAGATCGTCGAGCAGGCTGTGCAGCTCCGCCACGATGCGGGTCTCCCGCTCCCGGATCGAGCGCGGGGTGAACGCCGGGCCCAGCGCGCGGCGCAACCGGTCGTGGTGGGTGCCCTCGGCTTCCAGCAGCAGGCTGCGCACGAACTCGCCGTGCTCGCCGCCCTCGCCCCAGTTGCTGTCGGCATCCGGGCCGGGCATGCGGAACCTCTTGTCCCGCAACACGGTCCGGGCCGCGGCGTAGCCTACCACCAGCCAGGTCCGGCCCGGCTCGCTCCACTGCACCGGCCCGCGCCGGTGCAGTTGCTCGTACAGCGCGGCCGGGCGCCGCAGCAGGGTTGCCGTGACGCGCTCGCGTGCGGCGGCGTCCGTGCTCACAGCAGCACCTTGCCGCGCTCGCTGTACGCGGCCGCTTCGCCGGCGGTGATCGTGACGCGGTGGGGCACCACGGGCTGCGGCAGCGCACCACACGTCGCGCGGACCCGGTCTTCCGTGGTCTCACCGACCACCTTGACCACGATCCGGTCGGCCGGGCCGTCGCGGTCGACCGAAACGGCGGCGTCGAGCACCCCGGGCAGCGCGCGCACCGCGGCGGCGACCGAGTTCGGGTAGACGCTGACACCGTCCACTTTGATCAGATCGTCACTGCGGCCGTCGAGGAAGTAGCCGGTGCCCGCGGCGTCGAGGTGGGCGAGGTCGCCGGTGCTGACGGCGCCGTCGGAGTCGCGCAGGAGCCGGCCGTCGCTCGCCGCGAGCCGGGTGTCCGGGCCCTTGGTCCAGAGCGTGCCCACCCCGTCGCCGCCGATGTCGGTGAGCCACACGGGTTTGCCCGGCAGCGGGCTGCCGACGTGGCCGTCCTCGCGCACCTCGCGGCCGACGGTGAGCAGGCCGGTCTCGGTCGAGCCGAGCATGGACAGGAACGAGCAGCCGGTGAACCCGGCGCTGATCCGCTCGGCCCGGCCCGCGGTCAGCCCCCCGCCCGCTGGCACGACGGACAAGCCGCGGTAGTCACCGCCGCCCGCCGCCCGGCCGCCGAGCGCGGCCAGCACCGGGGCGGCGAGGCAGATGCCCGCCCGGCCGTCGAGCGCCCCGGCCGCCAGGTCCCAGCGGTGGGGAGCGAACAGCACGAGGTCGCGGGCGAGCAGGACGGCGGGGATGACGGTCATGTAGAACGCGGCGGCGAAGTCCAGCGCCGAGCACGCGGCGAAGACCTCGGCACCGGCGTATTCCGGCATTCCGTCGGTGTAGAGGCGCACGGCCTCGGGAAGCGCCGCGGGAGCGCCGAACAGCAGCCGGGGCTCACCGGTCGTGCCGGAGGTCGCCGTGGCGTAACTCGGGCCCTGCACCGGATCCGGTGGCACGCAGGACGCCGCCGCGGGCCAGAGCGTCTCGTCGAGCGCCGGCCCCGCGCCCCACCGGCCCGGGTCGCCGAGGACCCAGCGGGGTGCGGGATCGGCGAGGCCGACGGCGAGCAGGCCGATCACCGAACGCACCGAGCCGTCCGAGGGGACGACCCAGCCGTGCGGGGCCGGCGGCAGGTCCGCGGCCAGGACGCGCGCCTGCGCCAGCAGTTCGGGCCAGCCGTAGCGGCCGTGTTCGGTGAGCAGCCCGGCCCGGGTGGTCGCCAGTGCCTCGGCGGCGCCACTCAGCCATGGTTGAGGTTCGCCCATGTCACCCACTCCCGGATGGTGTGCGGAGAATCGGTCGGCTCGGGCGGCGGGCACCCGAACTCGGTCAGCACCGTCGCGGCCACGACCCGCTCGACCGAGCTGAGCGGCCGGTCGAGGTCGTGTTCGGCGAGCGCGTCGGTGAGCGCTGCTTCGAGCCCGGCGAGCGGGACGGCCCAGCTCACCGGTAGCTTGCGCGGCATGTCGAAACGCAGGTGCCGGACTCGTTCGACGTCGGTGCCGGTGACCGCGCAGCCGGGCACGATCCGGTGCAGCGCGGCGAAAAGCTCCTGCGCCTGGTGCCGGGCCAGCCGCGCGCCCAGGCACCGGTAGGCGCCCCAGCCGAAGGACAGCACGGCGCGGCCGGCGACCGTGTCGCCCGCGTCTCCGAGCCGGTTCGCCTCGGCCACGCGCACCGAGATCACCTGGCCGGCCTCGAACCGGAAGCCGTCCAGCTCGACCGGCTCCCGGACCATGCGCTCCAGGGTCTTCAACGGTGGCTCGGCCCGCAGCGCCTCGTCGATCAGCTCGTCGCGCTGCGCGGGGTCGGCGAGCGCGCCGGGGGTGGTGAGCAGCCGGGCCGCCGTGTTGCCGAGCATGCCGGCCACGGTCTCCAACGAGGCCTGGACGAGCATCACCGCGTTGGCTTCGAAGTCCACTTCGGACAGTCCGCCGATCTCGCCGCCGCGCCACGCGCCGAGCACGGACCCGGCCGGGGCGTCCGCCTTGGCCGCCTGGATGGCGTCGCGAATGGACACCAGCGCCTCGTGGCCTTCCCGCACCGCCTGGGCGGGGTCGGGCAGCCGGGACGCGTACGCGACCAGCGCGAGCCGCTGGCTGGTCTTGTGCAACCGGCTGAACTCGGCCGGCGGCAGGCCCACCAAGTGCGCGCCGACGTCGATGGCGTATCGGAACGCGACTTCGGTCATGAACTCGCACCCGCCGTTTCCGGCCAGCCTGGTGATGATCCGCTCGGCCAGCCCGCGCATCGCCGGCACCTGCGCGGCGACCGCGTCCGCGGTGAAGAACCGGCCGAACGCCTTGCGCAGCTCGGCATGGCGCTGCGGCGCGGCCTGCAGCATGATCCGCTCGGCGAACCCGGTCAGCTCGGCGGCCAGCGGGCGCACCTCGGCCGGCAGGCGGCCGGACAGCGCGGCCATCACCGGCCCGGACTCGACCACGCCGAGCCGGTCGTCGCCGAGCAGCCGGACCGCGACCGATCGGTCCGTGACCGTCCAGCCGAGGCCGCCGGGCAGCGCGGTCACCCCCGGGGGTGGGGCCTGCTCAAGGGAACGGGTGGGGCTCATGCCGGACCTCCCTGATCGATGCCGGTGCCGGGCCGATCCCGTTGCGCAGCCGGAACTCCCGGAGCGCGGCGGCACCGGGCAGCCGGCGGTGCAGGTGCCCGAAGGTCATCGGCGCGGTGCCCGGCACCACCGCCTTGACGCAGCGCAGGCCGAGCCGGTACAGCTCCGTGGTGGTGTGGTCGACCACGAGCACCTCGCGTTGCCCGGCCGCGAGCATGGCCGTGAGATCGGCCGCGATGTCGCCTTGCGGGACCAGCGTTCCGGGGGCTTCGCCGACAGGCACCGGCTTGGTCTCCTGCGCGAGCAGGAAGGCGAACCGGTCGCGGGCCTGGGGGAGGGCCGCGACCAGCGCGTGGTCGGTCATGTGCCGGACCAGCTCGGGCCGTTCGAACGCGCGGATCAGCTCGGCACGGTCCCGCGCGCGGTAATTGACCGAGATCGCCGGCGCCGCGGCGGCCATCTCCTGCGCCGCGCCCAGCAGCGCGCCGGAGACGGTGAGCGCGCAGCCTGCCGTGCTCAGCGTCGCCGGCTCGGCCGGATCGTCCGAAGTGGACACCAGGACGACCACCGGCACGCCGAACTCGCCCAGCGCGCGGAACGCCCGGACCGCCCGGCCGGTGTGGTGGCGCAACAGGCGGATCGCCGCGGCCGTCCGCTCGTCGGGCAGGCCGGTGAGGTCGAGTTCGGGCAACGGCGCGCCGGAGTACCACGCGCACAGGAACGCGTCCCGCTCGGCGACCTCCAGCAGCCCGGCTAGCAGCGCCTCCTCGACGCCCGCGCCGAGCGCGCAGCCGTTGGAGTTCTCGTAGACGAACGCCGGTCCGGTGTCGGTCCGCTGGGTCGCGCCGTAGTAGGCGATGTGGAACGGCAGCAGCGTTTCCCGGCCGGTGCGCACCGAGTACGCGCGGGCCCAGCCGGTCGGGGTCTCAGGGGTGAACGGGGTGTATTCGAATCCCTCGGTGCGGTACGCCGATTCCTCGTGCAGGCCGAGGTCACGGGGGTCGACTGCGTTGTCGAGGTCCGCGAACGCGGCCGTGCAGACCGGGTCGCGGCCGCCGTTGTGCCAGCCGGCATACCGTTCGAGCCCCTCCAGCACCGCGCTGGTACGGGCGGTCGCGTAGTCGTCGGCGCGGCCGATGGCGATTTCCGCGAATCCCCAAGCGGTCGGCACGTCCGCCTGCACCGAGGGCAGCGCGGCGTTGCCGGCCAGCGCGGGGGCGGTGGCCAGGCCGGACCACGGGTCGAGGTACTCCTCCTCCAGCCGCTCCCCGAACGCCGTCGCATCGAAGCGGCGCGTCCGGCCGATGCCCAGCGCCGGGATCGGGCGGTCGAGTTCTGGACGGGGCGGCGGAATGGGGCTGCTCGTCGCGACGCAGTGCGCCGATCGGCAGAGCGTGTGCGGAACGACCGGGTGCCAGTCGCCACCGGCCCCGCTGCTGTCGACCACGTACGCCGCGCCGCTGCTGCGAGGGCGTTCGCCCGCGGCCAGCCGGTCGATTTCGGCGGCCAGTACGGAGGCCAGCAGGCGCGGGCCGGCCGACGGCCACCAGTTCGCGTCCGGCCGGCCGGACAGCCTGTGCAGTTCGGCGCCGGCCGCGGCACCCGCCGGCCGGTCGATCGCGTGCACCCGCAACGCGAGGCAGCGCGGGCAGCCGGCGACCCCGGGTTCGACGAGCGGGCCCAGCGTGAGCCGGCCGCGCACGCCGCGCACCGGCAGGAACGGCGCGCCGGCGACCGCCAGGTCCGGGAGTTCGGCGTCCCAGCGCAGGTCGACGAGGACGCCGAGCCGATCGGCGGGCAGCCCGGCCGCTTCACCGGTCACCACCGCCCGCGGGCCGGCGGTACGGCTCAGCAGCCGGAGCACCCCGGCGTCCGGCGCGGTCACCACCGCCGTCACAGCGCGACTCCGGCCAGGTGCCCGGAAACCAGTGCCGGCAGGGTGATCGGACGCGGCGACAGCCCGAGCGCCGAGCAGATCCGGTCCGGATCGGCCGCAGCGCGCCCGGCCGCGGGAACCGGCGCGGTCTCCTCGCCGCCCAGTTGCGCGGCACCGAGAGCCGAGAGCAGTGCCCGTTCCTCCGCGTGCTCGGCGTCCAGTCCGGCGAGCGGCGGGCGCCCGCCGACGGTCGCGCGCCACAGCCCGGACGAATGCGACTCGACCGTCACCGCCGGCACCTCCCCGGCAAGACTGGCCAGCCGGGCCCGAGTACGGCGTTCCGGAGCGGGCTCGGCCGGCGCCCAGCCTTCGGTCAGGCGGGTTTCGGCGTGGCGCACCAGCGCCCGGCCCAGCGCTTCGGCCGGGTCGAGGCCGACCTCGACCAGCTTGCCGGGCGCGATGCCCTGGCCGGACACGGTTTCGCGCACCGCCAGCAGCACCGCCTCGTTTCGGGCCGCGGCCATGGTCTCGGCGACGATCAGCGGACCGTCACCCGGCGCCGCGGGCTCGGCCCGGCCGAGCGGGTTGGCCTGCAGCCGGACGGCGGCCAGCGGCAGCTGCCGGTACTGCTTGGGGGAGCAGCTCACCAGGGGACCGAAGCAGCGGGCGCCGAACACCACGTCCGGGAACTTTCCTTGGCGCGCTTCGGATTCCGGGTCGTCGCGGTGGACGTCGGCAGCCGGGCAGCCCGGGTCCGGGTCGATCGCGGTCCGCCAGATGCTCAGCCGGGTCAGGTCGACCACCACGCCCTCGGCCAGCCGGTCGGCCTGGCCGGTGGCGACGTGCTGGAAGAGCTCCTGGCCGAGGACCGCCCCGGCCACCGAGACCTGGGTGTGCCCGAGCCCTTCGGACGGCGGCAGCGCCACCGCGGCGTGCACCAGCCGGCGCCAGGCGCACCGCACGCAGGCGGTGCCCGAGCCGGGCCGCTGTCCCTTGAGCAGCATGGCCTGGCCGCGGACCAGGCCGAGCCACGCGCCGGTCCCCGCAGTGGCCGCGCGATCAGCCAGCGCGAAGCCCAGGTCCTCCTCACCGGCCGCGAAAACGCCGATCACCAAGCGATCCTCGGCGTCGGAGGTCGTGGTGAACCGCACCGGGGTGCCGCGCGCCGCGTACTCCTCGGCCAGCTCGGCCAGTTCCTCGTCGGGCTCGCAGCCGAGCAGCGCGATGTCGGCGAACCCGGTCTCGGCCAGCGTGGCGGCGAGCAGGTTGGCGCGGCGCGCGGTCCCGGCGACGGCCACGGGAGTGCGCCGGACCCGCGCCAGTGCGGCCTGCGCGTCCGGGGTGAAGTGCCGCAGGAATTCCATCTGCTGCGGGAAAGCCCCGGCCAGCACCGGATCCTCGGAGTCCGGCTCCCGCCGCAGCACCTGGCGCGACTCCAGCGCGCCGATCAGCTTGCGCACGTAGCCGACCTGCTCCGGGCGCAGCGACGCGTAGAGCTGGTCCGGCTCCACGCCCTGGTCCAGCAGCGGGGCGAGCTGCTGCACCCAGGCGGCCGCGTTGGCGCCGCGCAGGGTGAAGGAGCCCGCGGTGGTGCGGATCCACACGCCGTCGCGGACCGGCATGTAGTAGGTGTCGGCGCGAAGCCGCAGCAGTGTCTCGGTCATGCCCTGTCCCCTGTCACACCGGCGGCCGGGTTCAACCCGCTTTCCAGGTAGAGCGCCCGGCGGTAGCGCCCGATCCCGATCACCAGCAGGGCGGTGAGCCCGCGCTCGGCCAGGCCGAGCGGCCCGTCGAGGTCCTTGCTGACGAACCCGAGCACCGGGTGCGCCGAACAGCCGTCGCGGCTCACGGCGACCGCCAGCCGTTGCGCGAGCACGCCCGCGAGCAGGTGCTGGCCCCGGTAGCCGACCGGCCCGTTCGGCCCGTGCTGCGGATCGGCCGTGCCGACCAGCACCGCGATCAGGGGTGCCTGGCCGAAGTTCATGTACGAGCCGAACAGGCTTTCCTGCACCAGCCCGCCGAACGCGCCGGTGGCCAGCTCGGCCAGCCGGCCGCCGGGCAGCGGGAAGTAGGCGCCCGGCGCGAGGCCGGTCACCGACCCGGCCAGCAGCAGGCAGCGCGGGTGGGCGAGGCCGTCGCCCGCGCCCGGCACGTCGCAGTCCAGCGGAGCGGCCACCTGCGCAATCCACCGGGCGACTTCGCGTGCGGCCACGGGTTCGCTGCGGAACTGCTCACCGAGCGCGGTGCGCGTGAGCGCGTCGCCGACGGTCGCCGGCTCGTCGGTGACCTCCGGCAGTACTGTGTCGCCGATCGCGAGGTCGTCAACGGGGATCGGCGGCAGGTCCAGCGGCGCGCCCGGCCGGGCGGCGAGCAGGCAGGCGGCGTGCATGCGGCGCGCGCCCGCGGCCGGATCGACCCGGCCGCGGCCGCGCCAGGTCCGCGTTCCGACACGGGCCACGGTCTGGTCGACGGCCTGGCCGGCACCCGGGCCGATGTCCAGCACGACCGGCGCCGCCTCGTCGCCGCCGTCAAGCCCGAGCTGCGCCAGCAACGCCGGTTCGTCGACGCCGAACGAGACCCGGCAGCGGAGCCCCCACTGCCGGGCGGCCACGGCGAACTGCCCGACGACCGCGCCGGTGTCCATCGCGGCCAGCCGGTAGGAGAAATCGCCGTACTTGAAGTGGTTCTTCCACAGCGGCACGGTCAGCGCCAGGCGCAGGCCGCCGTCGGCGCGCCCGACCCCCGGGGGCGGCGTGCCCTCGGCGAGCCGGACCAGCGCGTGCCGGGTCGCGTCGTAGTGGTAGACGCCGCGCGGCACTTCGGCGTCGCCGGTGGAGACGCCCAGGTAGCACTCGGCCGGGAAAGTCACGCCGCCGGACGGGACCGTGCGCCGCAGCTGGTAGTGCGGGTCGCGGTGCACCGGCGTCGGTTCCTCGGGACTGCTCTTCGCGATGCCCTCCGGATACCAGCGCACCCCGGTCAGCCCGTACCCCGCGTGCAGCAGGGCGCCGAGCCAGGCCGCCGTCCCGCGGCCGATGACCCGCGCGGCGGCGGCCCCGTCGCCCCGGACCAGCTTGCGGGGCAACGGGGGCAGGTCGATCCGGGGCAGCTCGTCGTACCAGCGGAACGGGCTCGGCACGTTCTGCCAGTCGATCTGCCAGTTCGCCGGGTAGATCTCCGCGAAGGTGCCCCGCAGCCGGCGGACGAAGGCGTCAACGCCCGCGGCGTCCAGCGGCGCGGAGCCGGACGCCGTACCGGACGTCGCCGCGGCGGCGAAGGGCGTGGTCGTCATCCGGCGACCTCGGCCTCGGGCCGCACGGAACGGATCAGCTCGGCCGCGTCGAGGTCGTACTCCTCCTCGAAGGACCGGGCCACCAGGTAGAACAGCGAGTACCGGTCGGCCAGCTGGAAGCCGAGCCGGAACAGGTGCCAGTTCACGTACGCCTGGGCCAGCCGCGAGGCCAGGAAGCGCCGGTCCTCGCGGATCATGCCCTGGTAGTACTGGTTGTCGGCGATGGCCCGGTGGATGCCGGCCACGGGCGGCTCGGGCAGGTCGGCGAGCCAGGGCACCTTCGGCCGCCGGTACAGCCCGTCCGGTGACGCGGTGAGCTTGGCCAGCTCGTTGGTTTTCGGGGTGGCGTAAAGGAAAAACCGGCCTTCGTCGAAGCCCTGCTGGATGGCGGGCAGGTAACCGCGCAGCGTGCTCACCCACCGGGCGGCCAGCGGCGGCAGGTCGGCCAGCTCGCCGTCCGGGTCGTGCATGCCGTCGACCAGGGAACGCAACCGCGGCCGCAGCTTGTCCCGGTTCGCCTCGTAGCGCTTCGCGTGCCGGGCCCGGGTGGCCTCCGGGTCGCGGATCAGCAGCAGGTAGCCCTCGAAGGTGGCCAGGTAGGACAGGTACCCGGCCTTGAAGCCGTGCTTGCCGACGCTGGGCGGCAGCCGGCTGGCCAGCAGCGCGCCGCTGCACACCAGGAGGTCGAAGGTCATGGCCATGCGCAGCGCGCGGTCCCCGCGGGTCAGCCGGAGCGCCTCGAGCGCGAGCGGGGTGGTCTCGGCCCAGAACGACTCCGCCAGGCCGACCCCGGCCGGGCCGCCGAGCCAGTCGTGCTCCCGGTTGTAGGGCCGGTGGTCGAACAGGTCCTCCCGGGCCGCCGCGCCGACGCTCTCGCTGATCCGGGCGGCCAGCCGCCGGGACACCGACGGGCTGTCGGAGTCGATGCGCAGCCGCAGGTACGGGCGGCCCTCGAAGCTTTCCCTGAGGTAGAACCAGCTCCGGGTCTCGCCGACCTCGACCGAGTGGTCCAGGGTCGGGGCCGCGACGTCGAGCAGGATGTCCTCCTGCACCGACCACGGCACGTTCACGGTCAGGTCTCCACGGTTGTCGGTGGGCATGCTCGTCATTCCTTCCCCGCCGCGTCCGCCAGCGCATGGGGACGGGACATCTGCTCGGTGACCGCGCGGTGGGCGAGGTAGGCGATGAAGCACTCGCCCTGCGGCCGGACGTTCATCCGGTTGTTGGTGGTGTGCAGGTACTGGCAGAGCAGCGCCGCGATGGCGACGAACGGCGGCGCGGCACGGTCCACATCGGACGGCCAGACGCTCCCGTCCTCGACCAGCGGCCGCAGCCGGGCGACCGCGGTGTCCAGGGTGCGTTCCCAGTGCTCGCCGAGGCCCTTGCCGATCGGCCGTCCTTCGGCAAGGTCGTCGACCAGCGACCGGTACCGGTCCCGCTGGTGCTCGTACTGCCCGGCCCACGCGGCGAGCATCGCGTCCGCGTCCGGCAGGTAGCCCTGCCAGCGTTCCTGGTAGGAGCGCAGGAAAACGGCGCGCCCGGCGTCGTCGAGACCCAGGGAGCGGCTGGCGATCAGCAGCAGCTGCAGCGCGATGCCCAGCCGGGCGTTGTCGCTGCCGACCTGCCGCAGCACCTGCCCGGCGAGCAGGCTGCTCACGTCGAACACGTCCTCGGCGACCGCGAGGCCCGCGGGGCCGCCGTACTTGGCCAGCTCGGGCACGTAGCCGATCCAGCGCAGGGTGTTGGCCGGCTCCGCGGCGCGCAGCTCGGGGTCGGCGTCGGAGCCGTGTTCGAGCAGGCTGAGCTTGCGCAGCGATGCCCGCAGCCGCTCGGGGTCGGCGTCGGCCGGGCCCGGGTGCTCGGCGAGGTGGCCGGTGATCCGCTCCGCCACCCGGGTGCGCACCGCGTCGGCCTGCCCGGCTTCGACCTGCAGCCGGACCCGGACGTGCGGTCCGCGTTCCCAGTGCCGCAGGAAGAACCGCCGCCGGAGCAGACCGTCCGCGAACAGCTCGTCGAACAGCGGCAGTACCGCGCCGGTGATCAGCTCGTCGCTGTTGCCGTGGTAGAAGATGTGGGCCGACAGCCAGGTCGGCTCGGTACCGGTCATCGAACCCGTCCTGACGTCTCGATGGTGAACTCGCGGGTGGACAGCGGATCGACCGCCCCGGCGCCGTCGCCGCCGGGCGCGGGCAGGCACTCCTGCACGGTCAGCTCGCCGGGGGCCCGGCGCAGCGCCCGCAGCCAGGTGCGGACGCTGGTCACGCTGGTGAAGTCGAGGAACGCCGGCTTGCGCTCGGCCGCGCTGGGGAAGCTCACCAGCGTCCGGGTCAGCCGCGCCCGTTCCTCGTCGGAGACCGCGACCAGGGGGTCGGGCACCGTGAAGCCGCGCCAGAACACCTGGTCCGGCAGCCCGAGTGCGCGTTGCCAGGCCCGCACTTCGCGGTAGGCCGCCGCACCGTCCGAAGTGGCCGGATCGGGCAGCTCGGCAGGCGGGATCTTCCAGGTCCGGCGGGCCAGCACGACGTCGTCCAGGCGCAGGCGCGGGTAGAGCCGGACCTCGGTGCCCTGACCGGCGCGCTGGTCGACGCGGTCCCACCAGGCGAGGTTGCCCAGGCTGCCGATGCCGAAGAAGTTCAGGAACCGGTACAGCTGGGGCGCGAGGTCGTTCAGCAGGAAGTTCAGCGTCACCAGCCGCAGTGGCGGTCCCTGTTTTCCGTGGCGCAGCACCAGCTTCCCGGTCGACGGCTCGACCTCCGCCCAGCAGTCCTCGAGCGAGATGCCGGGGCCGCCCCAGTCCTTCGGGGTGCCGCACGGGTAACGAAGGTGGGTGCCCAGCAGCGGGGGATGGACGTTGGCGTTGATGCCGAGCACCGCCGACAGGTCGGTGAGCGGGGCGGCCGGATCGTCGTCGAGGGCGATGTCGGCGCGGACCGCTTCGGTGAAGCCGGTGGCCGGTCGCGGCGCGAGCGCGTAGGCCGTGGCGAACCGCGAGATCGCCCGGCCGTAGCCGGTGGCCCCGCCGTTGACGACCAGCAGCTCGTCCGGCCCGGCGCCCTGGCGCTGGACCTGCCAGTGCACCCGCGGCCAGCGCGAGACCCAGCTGGGCGTGCGCTCGGTGATCGCGGCCAGCCGGTCGCCGTCCAGCCGGACCTCCTGCTGTGCTGGACCGAGCTCGGGCTGGTGCAGGATCTCGTCCTGGAGCCGTCGCAGCTCGCTCGGGACCGGCGCGGTGACGTCCACCAGGCGCGCGGTGAGCAGGGCCCGCAGCTTGGGGGTCGACATGGCCGAGTACAGGGTGAGCAGCCGGTGCGGTCCCGGCCCGAAGGCTTCGACCACCACCTGCGCGACGATCGCGCGCACGTGGGCGTCGTCGTCGAAAAGCGGGATCAGCCGGTGCATTGTGGACAGTGCGGGCAGGTGCCGCTGCCAGTGGCCGGCCGATTCCTGCTGTGCGGTGGTGATGACGGAGTCCTCGTAGACCAGGGTCCGCGCGGTGTCCAGCGGCGGCGGCGGGACTGCGCAGAATTCGGCCAGCTCGGCGACGGCGGTGCGGGCGCGGTCGAGCAGGGCGCTGCGCTGATCGGTGTCGGCTGCGCCGAAGGTGGCTTCTACTTCACTTAGGACGTCGACGCAGGCGCGCAGCCGCTCGTCTCCGTCGTGCAGGATTTCGGCGATCCGGGTGAGGGGATCGGGTTCCTGCTCGCCGAGGTCGAGGTCCCTGGCCAGCACGCCCTGGTCGATCAGATCTGCGAGTGCACTGTCCGCTTCGGACAGTTCGGCGCAGAGATTTCGTAGTTCCTGCACCGTGATCGGCTGATCAGCGGGAAGTTCGAGCACGACACCGAGCACCGGCGACGGCTGGATCCGCACGATCCGCTCGGCCCCCGCGGCGGTGTGCGTGCCGTCCCGCCCCCGGACGATGAACACGACGCCCTTCGCCGAGGCCGCCGCGTACGGCGCGCGACGCAGCACGACGGTGCTGTCGAACCCGGGCTGCCCGGCGAGGTGGTCGGCCAGCGTGCGCTCCACCCAGTTCACGAGCTGCCGAGGCAGGCGGCAAACCGATTGCCTGGCATCGGGCTCGGTGCCTTTGGTGCCGGGTTCGTCGTTGATCGACAACGGCCTCGTGTAGACGAGCTGCCCGAAGGGGGAGGGCTTCAACGCCCCGCGGCTGACCAGGTTCACCAGCGTCGCTTCGGTGGTGCGGGCGCGTTTGCCGCGCGCCTCGCCCCGGTCGACGTCCGCGGCGAACCGGTCGAGGTTGTGCAGCATGCCGTCGGAGGTGAGCTGGGCCGTGGTACGCAGCTCCCCGCGCCGGGCGACGCCGGACAGCACCCGCTGCTCGGTGGTCCAGGCCTGGTCGTATTCGGCCACGAGGCGCTCGGCGAGGTCGGTCCGGGTGGCGGCGAGCGTGCCGAGTTCGGCGAGTCCGGGCACCTGAGCCGCCTCGGGCAGCGTGGTGATCGGCCGCAGCCGCGCTTCGGTCAGTTCGCCCGCCTGGTGCAGGATCCGCCGCAGCGCCAGCACTTTGCTGCGACGCGCGCGATCGGCCACAAGCGGCACCACCGCGGTAAGCGCCTCGGCGACGGCGGGTGCGCAGACGGCCCAGTCCTGATCGGCGCGGCTCAACTCGTCCGCGAGCCCGGCGACTTTCGCGGAGCTGAGTTCGCCGAGGACGGACGCGGGGATGCCGCAGACGCGGACCACCCCGTGCGGGCTGAGGCGGACTTGCTGCTGTTCTGGTCGGGCGTTCACGCGGCCCCTCCGTGCGTCGCGGGAACGGGCTCTCGCTCGGCCGGTCGGGACCCACTCGACGCTGCGACGGTTGCGGCGGACCGCGCGGCAACCCGGCGGCGTTCGTGGAAAGTGGTGCGCTGCTTGGTGATCCGGTCCCCGAACTCCTCGACCGCGGCGACGAAAGTGCGCGGGCTATCCGGCGGGACCAGGTGCCCGGCTCCGGCGACCACGGCGACGTCCGCGCCGGCTTCCGCCGCGGCCTGGACCGCGAGGCGTTCGTTTTCCAGCAGGGCGCCGTTGATCAGCAGGACCGGCAGGTCGAGGCTGGTGATGTCGGCGGTCTGGGGCAGCCGCAGGCAGCCGTCGTCCAGTTCGGCGGTGGTGGTGGTGAGCAGGTGTTCCCAGGCGGGGCCGTGGGCCTCGGCGAAGTGGTCGCGGGTCCGCTGCTGGTCGGCGGCCATGCCGATGAACGCGGCGAGCCAGCGGCCGAGCGTGCTCGGCCGCACGATCAGCGAATAACCCGACAACACGACACCGTGGACCGCTTTGGCGCCTTCGGCCGCGGCCGCGTGCAGCGCCACGGCCGCGCCGAGGTAGGACAGGCCCACCACCAGCGGTGGCTCGGGCTGTGCCCGGATCGCCGCGCGGACCCGGTCGATGGCGACCGGCGCCGGATGCTCCGGCAGCTCCCGGTCCGTCCCGTGGCCGGGCAGGCCGACGGTGACCACCGGGTGGGTCCACAGGCTTTCGCACGGTCCGTAGTGCGCGGCCGCGGTGCCCATCAGGCCGTGCACGAGAATCACTGGTCGCACCTGCCGAGTCCTTTCTGTGCCGCTCACACCGGTTCGCCCGGGAACCCCGGGTGGCCGAGGGCCGCTCCCGCCCCGTGCCGGCGGCGGGAGCGGTCCTCGGTGGTGTGAGCTACCTAGCTCAGGAGCTGCAGCTGCAGGTGCAGATGCAGGTCGTGCACGACGACGAGCTGGCCATCGTCTCGGTCAGGTCGTGCGAGTCGAGCAGCGTCTCGTCCAGGTAGTCGCTGATCTCCAGCGTGTCGGTGTCGAGGCCGGTGAGGCCCGCAACGCCCACGTTCGCCTGAATTGAGGTCGGTGCGCTCATGTAATCACCCTTCCATTACCAGGATAAGCAGACGGCAGACCGCCGCTGCATTATGTGGATGCCCCCAGCATCTCGGCCGCGCACTTGATGCCGCGCACTTGATAATGATTCGCGTACGTACTCGCCCGCCAAGCGGGGGCTGATTCACGGAACCATACGGATACAGATCTGTCTACTGCCGATCCGGTGGCGCCAGGGGAATTCGAATCGGTACGACCAACAGTGGCTGTAGTCGGTTGACCCTTGACACCCCGTAGGGGTCGCGGTTGAATGAGGCCACTGCGCCGGACGTGCTGGCAGGGACGCCGCCTCACCGCGGCGATCGTCCGGAGCAGGCTGGGGAACCGTTTCTTTCTTGATCACCACGTTTCATGCTAGCCAGGTTTTCTGATAGCAGGGCGTAATGGGGACGCTCTGGGATTCAAGCTTTCAGCGGTACCGCCACGGTGCCGGCGTCGTTCGGCGTCGGCCGGTCCGACGTGCGCGTGCATGCTGCTGTCCGAGGACGACGCAGTCTTGGGGGACGAGATCCTGTGCTTTTTCCTGGTCTTTTTCGCCGGTTTTCCGGGGTGGCGGCGCGAGTCGTCACCGTGCTGGCGGTGCTGTCCGGCTGCCTGGCCGTGGTCTCGGCCGGCTCACCGGCCGGTGGGTCCCCGGCCATTCCGGGCGCTGCCTGCGCCCGGGTCCGGTTTCCGGTGACGCTGGCCGCCGCCACGTCGGCGCAGGTCAGCGGCCTGCTGTGCCGGCCCGCGGGCGACCGGGGCCGGCGGCCGCTGCAGGTCCTGCTGGCCGGCGCCACCTATGACAGCCAGTACTGGCTGCTGCCTTCCGCGCCCGGCAAGCCTTCCTACGTCGGCTGGATGCTCGCGCACGGGCAGCCGGTGCTGGCGGTCGACCGCCCGGGCACCGGCGCGAGCGGCCGGCCGGCGGCGGACCTGCTCACCATGACGAGTGAGGCGGACGCGGTGCACCAGGTCGTCGGCCAGTTGCGGTCGGGCGCGGTTCCCGGTGAGCGGTTCGGCCGGATAGTGCTGGTCGGGCACTCCGTGGGCACCAGCGTCGCGCTGGTCGAAGCGGCGGCCCACCACGACGTCGACGGTGTCGTGGCCAGCGGTTTCCTGCATTCCTACGGCCCCAAGCTGGGCACGCTGTTCGGCGACATGCACCCGGCCGCGGAGGATCCGCGGTTCGCCGGCGCGACCGAACCGCCCGGCTACCTGACCACGGTGCCCGGAGTGCGGGCGGGGTATTTCTACGACGCCGCCGATTCGTCACCGCTCGTGATCGGCGTGGACGAGGCGACGAAGTCCACGGTCACCACCGGCGAGGAGGGCACTATACCCGCGGCCGCGGACCCAGCGGTTTCGAAAGCGGTTTCGGTGCCGGTTCTGGCCGCGGTCGGGGAAAACGACCAGCTTTTCTGCGGCGGTCCGCTCGCGTTCCCGTGCACCGATTCCGGCGCCATTATCCGGAATGAACAATCCTTTTATTCACCCGCCGCCCAGCTTGAGGGATACGTCTTGCCCGGCGCTGGGCACGTGCTCAATCTGCACGACAACTCGACGCAGTGGTTCACTGCGGCGAACGGGTGGCTGAACCGGCATTTTCCGGCATAGCCGACGGACAACAGCCCAAATCGCCCTCGTAGGGAGTGATCGCATGCGATTCCGAGACTGCGCCGTGCCCGAAGGGACCGGGCTCGCGACTTTCCGGGACGGGTCCCCTTACCTCAACGCCTCGGCGGTCGAGGTCGACCTGCCCGCGGGCGTGGCAGTGACCGCGCCGGATCTGACCCGGGCCGCGCTGGCCCGGCCCAACCTGGTGCCGGAGCGGCTCCAGCCGGTCGCCGACGCGCTGACCCGCGTGCAGGGGGTGCTGTTCAAGCCGTTCGGCCTGGAGCCGAACACCAGCCACCGCAAGCGCGCCATGCCCGAGCTGGCCACCGGAAACCGCTTCGGCCCGTGGCAGGTCTACAGCGTCGAGGACGGCGAAGTCGTGATGGGCGACACCGACCCGCTGTGGGACTACCGGGTTTCGTTCCTGGTGACCGGCTCCATCGCGCGCCTCGGCGTTGTGCTGCGCGCGCGCAACAAGCCGGGCGAGATCTACTACCGGATGATGCGCCGGATGCAGCAGCGGATGCTGCGTGACGCCCTGGAGCGCGGCCTGCAGACCGTGGCGGCCGAAGCGCCGGAGACACCGATCGCCGACGAGGCGCGGTGACGGCCGGGGTCGGCGCCACCGCCGAGTGGATCGCTCACGCGCGGGCCGCCGAAACGGTCCGCGCGGGCGGGCTGTTCATCGACCGGCTCGCGGTCGCCTTCACCGAGCGCAGCAACGCGTCGCTGCTCGAACAGTTCCGCTCCGCGCCGACCCCGCGGTTCGACGTGCTCGCGGTGCGCACGAGGTTCTTCGACGACTACCTGGCCACCGCGACCGGGCCGGACGGGTCGCGGCAGGTGGTCCTGCTGGCCGCGGGGCTGGACAGCCGGGCGTTCCGCCTGGACTGGCAGCCCGGCACGCAGGTGTTCGAGCTGGACCTGCCGGAATTGCTGGCAGCCAAGGAAAAGCTCCTGCGGGACGAGGGCTTCGGCGAGCCATCTTGCGTGCGCCGGGTGGTCCCAGTGGACCTGCGGGACGGCTGGGCTGCCGCGTTGCGCGAAGCCGGTTTCGATCCCGGCACGCCGACCGTCTGGCTCGTCGAGGGCTTGCTGTACTACCTGACCGAGGCCGAGGCCGACGCGGTGGTGCGGGAGCTGAGCGGGCTGTCCGCGCCGGGCAGCCGGCTCGGGCTCGAGCAGGTGAACACCGACACCTACCGGGCGCCGTGGATGCGGGACTGGCTGGCCACGATGCGCGCCGAGGGGCGGCCGTGGCAGTCCGGCGTCGCCGAGCCGGAGCAGTGGCTGGCCGGGTACGGCTGGCGGGCCACCGTCGTGGAACCGTCCGATGTGGACAGCTCGGTCGGCAGGCGCGTGCCCCGCACCCCGGCCCGGAGCGTGCCCGGAGTGGCCCGCACCTGGCTGGTCACCGCCGAACTCGGCGCGGCGCCGGCCGGTCCGGTGCCCGAAGAACCCGGTGCACAGCAGTGAAAGCGAGGCAGCGCGGATGAAGATCAACACCGGGGTGCGGAGCGGCCGGTTCGCGGCGCTCGCCGAGGAGCTGGCGGACCGGTTCCGCGAGCGGGCGGCGGGCTTCGACGAGAGCGGCGAGTTCCCGCACCGCAACATCGACGAGCTGCGGGAGAGCGGCTACCTCGGGCTGACGGTGCCCGAAGAGCTGGGCGGCCTCGGTGGCGACCTGACGGACATGGTCGTCGCGCAGGACCGGCTCGCGGCCGGCTGCGGCTCCACCGCGCTCGTGGTCAACATGCACCTGTCGATGACCGGGCAGCTCGCCCGGGTCTGGCGCGGCACCGGCAGCGAGCCGGCGGCCGAGATGCTGCGCGGCGCCGCCCGCGGAACCGTTTTCCTCGCCGGGGCGACCGCGGAGCCGGGCCACGCGCTGGTGCGCTCCACCGGCGCCAAGGCGGTGCGCGTCGACGGCGGTTACCTGGTGACCGGCACCAAGACCTTCGGCACGGGCACTGCGGTCGCCACCCACCTCACCTCCATGGCGGTGTGCGAGGACGATCCGGCCGGGCCGACGGTGCTCGTCTTCCGGGTCCCCGCCGATGCACCCGGCCTGAAGGTCCAGACGGGCACCTGGCGCAGCTCCGGGATGCGCGCGACGTGCAGCGACAACGTCGAGCTGCACGACGTGGAGGTGCCCGATTCCGCGGTCACGCTGAGCTTCCCGGAAGGCCACCTGGACGGCACCCTGCTGCAGACGCTGTGGGGCTGGGCGATGCCGTCGTTCGGCGCGGTCTACCTCGGCATCGCGGTCGGCGCGCTCGAGCAGTGCGTCCGCGACCTGCGCAAACGCGGCTGGGAAAACCGCGCGTTCGCCCAGACCACGGTCGCGGAGTGTGAGCTGCTCGTCGAGAGCGCCCGCGCGCTGATCTCGCGCACCGCCGAAGAGGTCATGGGCAACAGCCTGTGGACGGACCTGGGCGTCCAGGAGGGCATGTCCCGCGTGCTGATGGCCAAGCTGGCCGGCACGAACAACGCCGTGGCCGTCGTCGACCGGGTGGTGCAGCTGGCCGGTTCCCCGGCGCTGAAGCCCGGTTCGGTCTACGAGCGCGCGCTGCGCGACGTCCGAGCGGGCACCGTGCACCCGTACAGCAATGCCGACGCCTGCGAGCTGATCGCCTCGACCGCGCTCGGCCTGCCGGTCGCGCCGGTCACCCCGCCGCGGTCGGCCGAGCTGGCCACCCGCGCGGACACCGTGGCCGGCGCGGCGCGCTGAGCCCGGCGAACACCGGTTCCGAACCAGGAAGCAGGGAGACCATGGACCGAGCGACCGCCGAGCGTCTGGTCGGCGACTTCGTCAGTGCCTACAACACCGGGAATCCGGAGCTGCTGGACCGCTGCCTCGCCGCGGACTACCGCCACCCCAATCCCGCGGTGCCGGACCGGGCCGCGTTCAAGGCGGTGGTCGGCCGGTGGTGCTCCGTGGTGGCAGACCTCGAGCTCGCGGTGCAGGACCTGATCGTCGAGGGCGACAAGATCGTCGCGCGGATGACCTTCAGCGGCCGGCAGGTGGGGGAGATGCTCGGCATCGCGCCCACCGGCCGTGTCTTCTCGGTCGGCCTGATTGACATCTTCCTGGTGGAAGACGGCCTGCTCGCGCAGCACTGGGACGAGATGGACCTGCTCGGGCTGCACCGCCAGCTGGGGGCGCTGCCCGAGCCCGTCGCGGCGCCGGCCGGGAGCTGACGCCGTGACACCGTCGGCCCGTCTCGACCGCAACGAACTCCCGTTCCCGCCCGACGCGGTGTTGCTCGGGCCGTGGGAAGAACTCCTCCGGCAGGTGAACCGCTATCCCTCCGGCGCTTGGCAGGCCCGGCTCACGGAGCTGGTCGCTGAGTGCAACGGCTGCCGGCCCGTCGACGTCGTCCTCGGCGCGGGCAGCTCCCGCGTGCTGGATCTGATCTGGCGCGCGGCGGTGGCGCAGGGCGCGAAGGTCGCGTACGCCGCGCCGGGATTCGAGATGTACCCGATCTACACCCGGCAGCAGCGCGGGGTGGCGGTCGAGGTTCCGCTGACCGCCGAGCTGGGCACGGACTTCACCCGCCTGGCCGAGATCGCCGTCGCCGAACGGCCGGCCCTGATCGCGGTGATCAACCCGCACAGCCCCAGCGGGCGCCGGGCCGGGCCGGGGGAACTCGCGGAGTTCGTCGCCCGGGTGCCGGAAGAGGTCGTGGTCGTGATCGACGAGGCGTACCGGGAGTTCGACGAGAACGCCGACCCCCGGTCCTCGGCGGAGCTGGCGACGTCGCGGCCGAACGTCGTGGTCACCCGGACGTTTTCCAAGGCCTACGGCCTCGCCGGGCTGCGGATCGGCTATGCGATCGCGGGACCGCGGCTGGTCGCCGAGCTCAACGCCTGCTCGATGCCGTTCACGGTGTCCGACCTGGCCTGCGCGGCGGCGATCGAGACGCTGCGCGACACCGGGCAGCACGAGGCGCGGATGACCGCGCTGCGGGCCGAACGGGCCTGGCTGACCGCCGGGCTGCGGGCCTGCGGCCTGGCCGTGGTGGACAGCGCCGCGAACTTCGTGCTGGTACCCGGTGAGCCCGGCTTCGCTGAGCACCTGCGCGAAGGCGGTCTCACGGTGAGCACTTCCGCTGTCGGCACCCGGATCACCGTCGGCACCCGCGACGACAGCGTCGCGGTGCTCGAGGCCGCCCGGGAATACCGCCGTCCGAACGAGCCGGCCGTCGCCGCGGACCTGTTCACGGGCTGATTCCCTGGGCCGCCAACCGAAACCGCGCCCGGATGCCTAGGCCAGGCGGGCCTCCTGATCATGGCGGGCGCCGCCCGGGATGGCGGCCAGCAGGTCGCGTGTGTAGTCCTCTTGGGGATTGCCCAGCACCTCGTCGGCGGGGCCGAGTTCGAGCAGGCGGCCGGCGCGCAGGACGCCGACGTGGTCGGCCATCTCGCGGACCACGGCGAGGTCGTGCGTGATGAACAGGTAGGTCAGGCCCAGCTCGTCCTGCAGGTCCACCAGCAGCCGGAGGATCTGCGCCTGCACCGACACGTCCAGCGCGGACACCGGCTCGTCCAGCACCACCAGGTCCGGGTTGAGCGCCAGAGCCCGGGCGATCGCCGCGCGCTGGCGCTGGCCGCCGGAGAGTTCGGCGGGACGGCGGCGCAGGGCGGACGCGGGCAGCGCGACCTGGTCCAGCAGTTGCGCGACCCGGGCCCGCCGTTCGGTGCGGGAGCCGATGCCGAAGGCACGCAACGGTTCCCCGACGACCTCCTCGATGTCGAAGCGCGGGTTCAGCGACGCGTACGGGTTCTGGTAGACGAGCTGGAACCGCCGCCGCAGCCGCCTCAGGTCAGCGGCGGGGAGCCGGGTGACGTCCTGGCCGTCGAAGGTGACGGTGCCCGCGCTCGGCGTCTCCAGCCCGACCGCCATCCGCGCGGTGGTGGTCTTGCCGGAGCCCGATTCGCCGACCGGCGCGAGCGTGCGGCCGCGCGTGAGCTTGAACGAGACCCCGTCGACCGCGCGCGCCGAACGCGGCGCGGAACCGTTGCGGGGCAAGGCGAACGTCTTCACCAGGCTGTCGACGGACAGCAGCACGTCCGGGCCCTCGTCACGGCGCGGGCGCAGGGGTTCGCGCGTGAGGCTGGGCGCCGCGGCCAGCAGCTTTCGGGTGTACGGCTCGGCGGGCGCGGCCAGGATCTCCGGCGCCGGGCCCTGCTCGACGATGCCGCCCTGCGACATCACCGCGATCCGCGCGGCCCGGTCGGCCGCCACACCGAGGTCGTGGGTGATCAGCAGCACGGCGGTGCCGGACTCGGCGGCGAGCGCCTCGAGGTGGTCGAGGATCTCGCGCTGCACGGTCACGTCCAGCGCGCTGGTGGGCTCGTCCGCGATGATCAGCTTCGGCTCGCCGGCCAGCGCGATCGCGATCAGCACCCGCTGCCGCAGCCCGCCGGACAGCTCGTGCGGGTACTGCCTGGCCCGCACCTCGGCCCGGTCGATCCCGGCGCGGCGGAGCAGCTCGACGGCCCGGGCGGCGGCGGCCCGGCGCGGCGCGAGGCGGTGGATCAGCAGCACCTCGGCCACCTGGTCGCCGATCCGGCGGACCGGGTCGAGCGAGACCGTCGGGTCCTGCGGCACCAGCGCGACCTCCGTGCCCCGCACCGCCTGCCAGTCCTTTTCGGACAGCCGCGTCAGCTCGCGCCCGGCGAAGGCGATCCGGCCGGCGGTCACCCGGCCGCCGCGGGGGAGCAGGCCGATCACGGCGTGCGCGGTGGTGCTTTTGCCGGAGCCGGATTCGCCGACCACGGCGACGATCTCGCCGGCCTCGACGCTCAGGCTCACCCCGTGCACGGCGGGCACCACGCCGGACCGGGTGTGGTACGCCACGCCCAGGTCCGTGATCTCCAGCAGGCTCATCGTCCGCTCCGTTCGCCGTCGAAGGCCCGGGAAAGCCGGTTGGCGGCCAGCACGACCGCGGCGACGGTCAGCCCGGGGAAGGTGGTCATCCACCACGCGGTGGCCAGGAAGTTGCGCCCGCCCGCCACCAGCGCGCCCCACTCCGGGGTGGGCGGCGTCGCGCCGAAGCCGAGGAAGCTCAGCGCCGAGACCTCCAGCACCGCGGTGCCGAACGTGATGGTGGCGAGCACCAGCACCGGGCCGAGCGCGTGGGGCAGCACGTGCCGGCCGAGCACGCCGGTCCAGCGCACCCCGCCGGCGCGGGCGGCCTCCACGAACACGCCCGTGCGCACGCGCAGCACCTCGGCCCGCATCAGCCGGGCGAACGCGGCGAGGTTGGCCACGCCCACGGCGATCGCGACGTTCGTGGTGCCGAACCCGAGCCCGGTCACCAGTGCCAGCGAAAGCAGGATCGCCGGGACGGCCTGCAGTACGTCGACCACCCGCATCACCAGAGCGTCGGCCCAGCCGCCGCGGAAGCCGGCCAGCAGGCCCAGCGCGGCGCCCGCGACCAACGCCACCAGCACCGCGAGAACGGTGGCGCGCAAGGAAAGTGACGCGCCGTGCACCACCCGCGAGAAGACGTCACGGCCGGTCTCGTCGGTGCCGAAGAGATGGGCGGCGGACGGGCCCTGGAGCCGTTCGGCCGGGACGCCCGAGAACGGGTCGTACGAGGTGAACAGCGCCGGGGCGAAGGCGGCCAGCAGCACCGCGGCGAGGACCAGCACCGAGAGCACCAGTCCCGGGCGGCGCACCAGCAGCCGGCCGTTCTGGCGGAGGGCGAGGTCAGCCATGAGCGGTCACTTTCTCCCGGACGACGGCCACGCGGGGGTCGAGCAGCGGGTACAGCAGGTCGACGGCCAGGTTGAGCAGCACGAAGAACAGCGCGGACAGCACGATCACCGCCTGCACCACCGGGATGTCCTGCGCCGTGACGGCCGACGCGGTGACCCGGCCGAGGCCGTCGCGGGAGAACACCGTCTCGGTCACCACGGACCCGGCCAGCAGGTTGCCCGCGACCACGCCGACCAGGGTCAGGGCGGGCAGCCCGGCGTTGCGCAGCGCGTGTCCGAAGTGGACGCGACGGCGGCTGGCGCCCTTCGCGCGGGTGATCTCGATGTAGGGCTCGGCCAGCTGCGTGCGGAGGCTCTTCGCGAGCACCTGGGCGATGATCGCGCCGGTCGGCAGGGCGAGCGTGATCGCGGGCAGCACCAGCGACGCGAACCCGGTGGCGCCCAGCGCGGGGAACAGCCGCAGCCGGAAGGAGAACAGCTGGATCAGCAGCAGCCCCACCCAGAACGTCGGCAGCGAGGTGCCCAGCGGCGGCAGCGACAGCAGGAACTGGCTGACCGCGCGGACCCGGGTGTACGTCCCGAGAATCGCGATCCCGCCGCCGAACACCACGGCGAGCACCAGTGCCACGCCGGTGACGGCGAGCGTCGGCGGCAGGGCGGTGAGCACCATGTGCGTGGCGTCGTCGCCGGTCGAGACGGACGTGCCGAAGTCGCCGTGCAGCGCGTCGGCCAGCCGTTTCCCGTACTGCACCAGGACCGGCTCGTCGAGGCCGTACTGCGCGCGGGCCTCCGCGATCTGCTGTGGCGACGCGGTGACGCCGCCGTCCGCGCCGCCGAGCTTGGTGAGCACGGCGTCGCCGGGTAACAGGTAGAGGATCACGAACGACAGCGTGAACGCCGCCCACAGCACGAGCACCGCCTGCAGGAGCCGGCGGACCACCGGGTGCACCCTCATGCGGCCGACACCCACGCGTCGAACAGCTGGAGCCGGGACGAGGCCTCGAAACCGACGCCGTGCGCATTCGGCCCGAGCGCGAGCACCTGCGTCAGCTCGAACACCGGGATCGCGTACGCCTGCTCGACGATCAGCCGCTGCGCCTGCTCGGCGGCGGGCTTGCGGGCGGCCGGGTCGACGGTCGCGGACTGCTGGTCGAGCACGGCGTCCAGCGGGTTGCCCGGGGCCAGCTTGCTGCGGTTGCCGGTCTTGGTGGAGAACTGCTGGCGCAGGATGTCCGGGTCGGCGCGGGTGACGTTGTACCAGAGGAAGTCGTAGTTCCCGGCCTGCTGCAGTTGCGTGGCCTCGGCGTTGGTGTGCAGCTGGATCTGCAGGTCGAAGCCGATCTTGCGCAGCTGCTGCTGGATCAGCTCCAGCACGCTCTGGTTCTGGTTGAAGACCGCGGAGAAGATCACCGACGCGCTCAGCCGCTGCCCGTTTTTCGTGCGGATGCCGTCGGGGCCGGGGACCCAGCCGTCGGCTTGCAGGAGCGCCTCGGCGCCGGTCGGGTCGTAGGCGAGGTCCTTCGACAGATCGGTGTAGAGCGGGGTGGCCGAGCCGAGGATGCTGGTGGCCGGCTTGTAGTTCTTGGTCAGCACGGTGCTCGTGACCTCGGGCCGGTTGATGCCCTTCGACACCGCCTGGCGGACCTTCACGTCGGCGAGCACCCCGCGGGTGACGTTCGCGTGCAGGTTGAACACGATGCCCGGGTTCGGCCGCACCGGCTCGGTGAAGCCGCCGCCCGCGGCGAACTGCGGCTCGTCGACGGGCTGGACGTCGGTGATCGCGTCGAGCTGGCCGGAGGCGAGGCTGCCGGTGCGCACGCCGGGCTCGGGCACGATCTTGTAGTCCACTTTGTCCAGGTAGGCCTCGCCCTGGTGGGCCCAGAGCGGCGAGCCCCAGTGGTAGCCGGTGCGCTTGGAGAGCACGACCTCCTGGTTGGGCTTGAAGCTGGTGAAGACGAACGGGCCGGAGCCGAGCAGCCCATCGCCCTGGCAACGCTGTTCCGCGGTCTTCTTGTAGGCCGCCGGTGCCAGCACGCCGAGCGACATCGTGGAGGTGGCCTGGAGGAACTGCGCGCTGGGCGCGGTGAAGTCGATCCGCACGGTGGCCGGGTCGACGACGGTGGAGCTCCGGTAGGTGGCCAGGTAGCTGGCGCCGAGCAGGGCCTTCGCGCCGAGCGCCTTGATGCCGTCGAAGCTGGTCTTCACGGCGCCGGCGTCGACCGGGGTGCCGTCGGAGAACGTCGCGCCGGGCTTGAGGTGGAAGGTGAAACTGGTGGAATCGGCGTTCACCGTCCACTTGTCGGCGAGCCACGGCGTGATCGCGCCGGTCTTCGGGTCCTGGTCGGTGAGCGAGTCCACGAGCTGGCGCCCGACGTTCAGCGCGGCGTTGGTGCTCACCTGCTGCGGGTCGAGGCAGTCCGGATTGGACGACAGGCCGAGCCGGAGGGTGCCGCCCGGGCGCGGCGGCCCGGCGTCGCCCGCGCCGGCCCCGCCCGCGGACGCGCAGGCGGTGAGCAGCAGGACCGGGAGTGCCAGCGCGGCGGCGCGCAGGAGACGGGATGGGGAGTGGCCGGGCACGGAGATCCTCCTGTGGTGGGGACGGCGCAGGCTTCGCGCCGCCGCCAGCTCACACCGCCCCGGCGGCGGGCTGAACCCCTTTCCAGGATGTGGACCGCGTTCCCAGCTGACGGCCACCGGCGAACATCTCGTTGACAGACAAGGGAAATCGTGCGGTGCCGGGGCGGGAACCGGGAAGGGGAAAGGGGTTTGTACGTCCAGCCCGTCCAGTCCGCGGGAACCCGGGCCCGGGTGCTGGCGCTACTCGCCCGGTGCGGTGCGCGGGCCCGCGGCGGGGCAGGCTAGTTTGCCCGGGTGAGTCTCCTCGATGACGTGGCCGAGCGCGACGGCTGGCGGTGCTGGGTGTGCGACGAGCCCGTCGACCCCGGGATGTCGGTGAACGATCCGCGCGGGCCGAGCGTCGACAGCCGGACCGCGGACCGCAAGGCCAAGATCGCCGAGCGGCTGGCGCACCGCGGCTGCAACACCCGCAAGGGCGCGGTCAAGGTGGTCATCGCCTGGCCGGAGCGGCTGTACGTGGTCGACCCCGCCCCGCTGATCGCCGTCGCCGGCCGGCTGGAGCGCAAGGGCGGCCGCGAGACGGTCGCCCGCTGCCCGACCCGCCAGGACGCGCAGGACGCGGCGGACTGGCTGGTGGACCGCTTCTCCCGGCTGGTGCCGGGACTACCGGTGACCGGGGGGGTCGAGCCGGGTGGTGGGCAGTTCCTTGTGGTGCTGAACGCCGGGCGCCGCTGACGCAGCTCAAGTGCCGTCAAGGCCTCCTCGGCTGCGACACACGCTGTGATCGGCGAGTCGTCGGCGGCATGCCCGCCAATCAAGTTGTGGAATCGAGCTATGGCGATGGCTGACACACCCGACACACCTTCGCGCCCGCAAGATGAGCACGCTGACTCGATGCGGCTACCGCCGAAACCTGACGTGGGCACAGGTCAGCCGTTCCCGCCACGTGCGCCAGCCTATTCGCGTGCCGATAAAGGGCTTCCCGGAGTCGACAAGGGCCGAGACGTCGGCCAGGGCAGGAAACATCGCCCACCGCCCGGTCAGGGTCCTACTTTGGTGTCGTATCAAGCCAGTCGGCGCAAGGCCGTAATGGCTGTCATCTGGACCTACGTTCTGGTGATGATCGGCATCTTCGTCATACGTGGATTTACGGCAAACTGGTTTCATTTCTGGTGGATCTGGCCGGCCGTGGCAGGGTTTTCCCTGCTTGCATATCCCATCGTCATCAAAGAGGGCACCGCCGCGGGTGCCGAGTGGGTCATGGTCAACAAGGGCTGGGTTCGCGTCTATGAGCTGACCTCGATCAAGGCCTATACTTATAGCAATACGCTGAATCTGCATTTTGTCGACAGCGGTGGACGAAAGCTGCAAGCCGGCATCGGCAGGCTGCAGGACGACCGGCGAATCTGGGATCTGACCTACAACGGAATCCTCCACTCAGTGGTCAACAATGCCGCGGAGACCAACCACCTTGCCCGCGGCACGCTCAGGCTTCCGGGAAAGACCTAGACATCGCCACTCCACCGTATATCCCAACCTGACCAAGGAGTCCGCCTCAAAGCAGCCCGAGGACCAGCGCGAGTGGCGGCCAGGCCGCGCGGCCGCGGCGGGTGCAGGCGAACGAGCGCAGCCGCACGTCCGGGCCGGTCAGCGGGAGCAGCGCGACGTCGGGCCGGGTCGGCCGGTCCAGGGGCAGCAGCCCGACGCCGGGGCCTGCGACGATGAGGTCTTCCACCAGGTCGAGGCTGTCGGCGCGGTGGGTCACGCGCGGGCTGAACCCGGCCATCGACGCGAGGGTGCGCAGCACGTCCTCGTCGGCGCGGTTGCGGGAGTTGCCGATCCAGTCGTGGTCGCGGAACGCGCGGAACACCGTGAGCGTGTCGCCGCCGTCCGGGGCCGGCGCGGGCACGCCGAGGCCCCACGGCGCCGTCCACAGTGGAGCGACGTCGACCGCGCGGTCGACCGTGGCCGGCGCCAGGTCGTAGTCGTAGGTCAGGGCGAGGTCGACGTCGTCGGCCATCAGCTGGGCCAGCGCCTCGGCCGGCTCGTACTCGCTGATCACCAGCCGCACCCGCGGGAACCGCCCGGCCAGCTGGTCGGCGACCGGCAGCAGCGAGCGCCGGATGGCCGTGGCGAACCCGGCGACGCGCACGGTCCCGGCGGGCTCGCTGGCCGGGTCGAGGTCGGCGCGGGCGGCCTCGACGGCGGCCAGGATCGACACGGCGTGCTCGGCCAGGCGCTGCCCGGCCGGGGTCAGCCGCACCCGGCGGCCGTCCGGCTCCAGCAGCGGGGTGCCGGTTTCCCGGGCCAGCACGGCGATCTGCTGCGAAACCGTCGACGTGGTGGTCCCGAGCACATCGGCGACCGCGTGCATCGAGCCGAGCCGGGAGAGTTCGAGCAGGAACTGCAGGCGACGGGTCTCCATCCCGCCATTGTCCACGGTCGCTGAACGGTACGTCCACGATCGCCAGGTGGACGCGAACGGTCGTCGTGGGCTTACCTGGGCACGTGCTCCCTTCCTCCGCCCGCGCCGGCGCCTCGCTCGCCGTCGCCTCCATGCTCTGCGTCCAGCTCGGCCTCGCCGTGTCGGTGGGCCTGTTCGACGAGATCGGCCCCGGCGGCGCCGCGTTCCTCCGCCTGGCCTGGGCCGGGGTGCTGCTGCTCGTGCTGGTCCGGCCGCGCCTTTCCGGGTTCAGCCGCTCGACGCTGCTCGCGTGCGTCGCGCTCGGCGTGGTCACCGCGGGCATGACGATGCTGTTCATGGCCGCCGTGGCGCGGTTGCCGATGGGCACGGCAAGCGCGCTGGAGTTCCTCGGCCCGCTCACCGTCGCGGTGGCGCGGGGGAGCGGCGGGAAACGGCTGTGGCCGGTGCTCGCGGCCGTCGGCGTGCTGCTGCTGACCGAGCCGTGGCGCGGCGGCGTGGACCTGGTCGGCGTCGGCTACGCGCTGGCGTCGGCGGTCTGCTGGGCGAGCTACATCCTGCTGACCCAGCGGGTCGGCGACGAGGTGGCGGGCGTCCGCGGCCTGGCCGTGTCGATGCCGGTGGCGGGCCTGGTCGCGACGGTCGTGGCCGGCCCCGCGGCGTTCGGGCACCTGACCTGGCCGCTGGTGTTCGCCGGGCTCGGCCTGGCGCTGCTGGTCCCGGTGATCCCGTTCAGCCTCGAGATGCTCGCCCTGCGCCGGCTGACGACGTCCGCGTTCGGCACCCTGATGAGCGTCGAGCCCGCGCTGGCCCTGATCATCGGATTGCTGGTGCTGCACCAGATCCCGAACGTCGGCGCGATCGCCGGCGTGGCGTTCGTGGTGGCCGCGGGCATCGGCGCGGAGCGGACCGGGGCGCGTCAGCCGGTCGTCAGTGCTTCAGTCGGTGCGAGTGCTGTTCGGCAGGAATGAGCGTAGTGCCTCGGCGAGGTGCATGCTTGCGCCCTAGCGCGAAAGCCGCCCCCGCGCCTATCGCCCTTACCCGTAAGTGCGTACTTCAAGATCGCGCCGGCCTTCCTTAGGCTGGCGCGCATGCACGTGGAGATCTGGAGCGACATCATCTGCCCGTGGTGCTACCTCGGCAAGGCACGGTTCGAGGCGGCACTCGGCTCGTTCGAGCACCGGGACGAGGTGACGGTGACGTTCCGCTCGTTCGAGCTGGACCCGTCGCGCGACACCGTGGAGCCGTTGCAGAAGATGCTGTCCGCCCGATACGGGCCCGACGCCGTCCAGATGGAGGAGCGGATGGCCGGGCTGGTCGCGGCCGAGGGGCTCGGCTACCGCGTCGACCGCGAGGTCGGCAGCACCTTCGACGCGCACCGGCTGCTGCACCTCGCGCGCGAGCAGGGCGTGGAGAACGAGCTGGTGAACGCCCTGTTCAAGGCCAACTTCGCCGAGGCACGGCCGTTGTTCACCGGCGACACCCTGCTGGAAGTCGCGGCCGAAGCGGGCCTCGACCGGACGGCGGCGGAGCGCGTGCTCGCCGATCCCGCGGCCTACGCCGAGGCCGTCCGCGAGGAGGAGCAGGAGGCCTCACGGCTCGGTGCCACGGGCGTGCCGTTTTTCGTGCTGGACCGACGGTTCGGCGTCGCCGGCGGGCAGTCGGTGGAGGTTTTCGCGCGGGCGCTGGAGCAGGCCTGGGAGCAGCGCGCCGCGTGAGCCGAGTGTGAAGGATCTTCTGGTTCGCCACCGGCTCGCCTACGATGGCGACCGGGCGGCGCGGGTGCGGCGTCCCGGGACAAGGGCTGGGGGACGGTCTGGACCACTGATGCCGCACGAGAGCTGGGCGTAGCGCATCGACATGGGGACGATGAACCACTGCCGGCTCGGGCACCGGCGCGCACCGCGTGCCGGCACCCGGGCCTGAAGCGTGTTCGAGCACCGGTGACGGCCTGTTCCGCGGCCTCCGCGAGCGGAGAAGGAACGGACTGGGGTGCACTCTTTCGACTACATCGTCGTGGGCGGCGGGACGGCGGGCTGCGTGCTCGCCGCGCGGCTTTCGGAGGACGCGCGCGTGCTCCTGCTCGAAGCCGGACCGGCCGAACCACTCGTCGCCATGGCGGATCCCCTCGCCTGGCCCCGGCTGGCTCAGTCCTCTGTGGACTGGGACCTGGAGACCGTCCCGCAGCCCGGCACCGGCGGTGAGGCCCATCGGTGGCCGCGTGGCAAGGTGCTCGGCGGCTCGGGCGGCATCGGCGGGCTGACGCACGTGCCGGGCGACCGGTCCGCGTACGACGCCTGGGCCGTGCCCGGCTGGGACGGCGCGGCGCTGGAGCCGTACCTGACCCGCGCGCCCGCGGAGGTGGTGCCGGACCGGGAACCGTTGTGGGAAGCCTGTTTCGCGGCCGCCATGGAGGCGGGCCACTCGGCCATCTGGACCAACACAACCACGGTTGATGGGGTACGGCGGAGCGCGGCCGACGTCTACCTCGCGCCGGACCGGCCGAACCTCACGGTGGTCACCGACGCCTGCGCCCGGCGGCTCGTGCTCGACGGGACCGTTTGCTGCGGCGTCGAATACCGCGTCGGCGACCGGGACGAGACGGCAGTTGCGAAGGCAGAGGTGGTGCTCGCGGCCGGGGTGGTGGGCAGCCCGCTCCTGCTGCTGCGGTCGGGAATCGGTCCAGGCGCCGACTTGCGCGCGGCGGGCATCACCGTCGTCGCGGACCTGCCGGGAGTGGGCGCGAACTTGCAGGACCCGCCGCGCGTGGCCGTCTCCTATTCGGCCACGCGGCCGGTGCGGGCGGCTCGGTTCGCGCGTATGCCGCACGTCCTCGCACCGGATCTGCTGATCACCTTCGCCGACGTGCCGGTGTACCCGCGGTCGGTTCGCGGCCTGGAGGACGGCTACTCCGTGCTCGTCACCCTGACCGCCCCGGCTTCGCGAGGAGCGGTGCGGCTGGACGGCGTCGACCCGGGCTATCTCAGCGAGGCGGCGGATCTGGACCGGCTCGCGGACGGAATCCGGCGGGCACGGGCGATCGGCACCGCGGCTGCGCTCGAAGCGGTGCGGGACAAGGAGATCGTGCCCGGGCTCCCGGCGCAGTCGGACGAGGCGCTGCGGGCGTACGTCAGGCAGGCGGTCTCCACGGCGCACGACTCCGTCGGGACGTGCGCGCTCGGCGCGGTGGTCGATCCGGCGCTGGCGGTGCGCGGGATCAGCGGCCTGCGGGTGGCGGACGCGTCCGTGCTGCCGTCTCCGGGATCCGGTCAGGTCAACGCGACGGTGCTGGCCGTGGCCGAGCGGGCGGCGGAGCTGATCAAGAGCTGAGCGGAGTGTCCACAGTAGACACTGTCAGCCGGACCAGCCGCTGAGCCGGTTGAGCAGGCGTTCCAGCACCTCGGGATCGGCCGCCACCGGGGCGCCGGAGACCGGCTCGTCCACCAGGGTGCGCCGCTCCTGGCGGCGGGGGAGGCGGACCTGGCCCGCCGACAGCCCGCCGGGCAGCGGCAGCTCGCACCAGGTGGTGCGGCCCGCGGCGCCGCGGGGCTCGACGCCCATCCGCTCGCCGGGCGCCGGCCTCGGCGGTCTGGGGTCGGGCAGGTCGTCCTCGACCTCGACCACCAGCACGTCGCCGCGCAGCTGCAGCCGCACGGTGACGAACGCGGGCGATGCGGGACGGCTCTGGTCCACGACGTCGCCGACGAGCCGGGAGGTCGTGGCGGTGACCTGCTCCACCATGGGCAGCAGGGACCAGTCGCTCAGGAGCAGGCGGACGAACAGCTCGGTGCACGGAACTGCACTGGGCTGCGCCACCAGTCGGAGATCGTCCACCTGGGTGATGCGCGCGCTCAAGCCTCACCTTCCTCATCGGCTCCCGGGCCCGGCCGAGCGGGACCGTGCGGGCATCATGCCACCGCCGCCACGCCGCGGTTCGGGCGGCTGTCGATGGGCGTGTCCTGGTGCTGGGCCTCGGGAAACAGCCTCGGAAACGTCGCAGGTCAGCGGCTTGCCGGGAAGGTCTGGACCAGCTCGGTGGGCCGGTGCCCGACCGGCCGCCGAACCAGGGACGAAAGACCCCGCCCGGCCCGCCGGGAACCGGCTCAACCTTTTGCGGGCGTCACCCGTCAAAACCGGCATGGGTGCGCGCAAGGACCTTCATGGCCCGCGGTGACGCCGAATTCGCCGAGTTCGTCCGGGCGAGCTCGGCGCGGCTGCTGCGCGCGGCGTACCTGCTGACCGGCGATCGCCACCAGGCCGAGGACGACGTCCAGACCGCCCTGGTCCGCACGTACACCTCGTGGGGGAAGATCCGGCGGCAGGACCCGTTCGCCTACACCCGCCGGGTGCTCGCGAACCACGTGATCGACCGCTGGCGCCGCCCGATCCGCGAGGACGCCACCGAGGAGCTGCCCGAGCGGCCGGTCGTCCGGGACTTCACCGACGGCGTCGTCACGCAGGAGTGGCTGATGCGCGCGCTGGCCGAGCTGAGCGCGCGGGAACGAGCCGTGGTGGTGCTGCGGCACTTCTGCGACCTGTCCGAGGCGGACGTCGCCGCCGAGTTGAAGGTCTCACTGGGCACGGTGAAGAGCACGAACTCCCGGGCGCTCGCGAAGATGCGCGTGGCGGCCGGTCCGCGGGTGCTCGAATGCGCGGCGGGGAGGGCATCGTGACGGACCTCGACGGCCTGCGCGCCGCCCTCGCCGAACCGCCCGCCGAGCCGTTCGCCGACGTCGACCTGGCGCGGGTGATGCGGCTGGGCCGCCGCCGGCGCCGGTACCGCCGGCTGGTCACCGGGGCGTCGGCCCTGGCCGCGGTGGCGGCGGTGGCCGGGCTGCTTGCCGGCGTCCAGCAGTGGCGCGAGCCGGCACCGCCGGCGATCGGGGCGCCACCCACCGTCACGCCCGGGCCGCCCACGACGTCCGACGGCCTGCAGATCGGCGAGGTCATCGACACCGGCGCCGTGGACGACGAGGGCGAGGTGGTGCTGTACCTGCGCGCGTTCGAGCCGGACCAGTACCTGCCCGCCCCGGCGGTGCGGCCGTACCAGCTGGTGCTCGGCCATCGGCAGGGGAAGGCCGTCACGGCGGACGTGGTGGGCGGCTCGGGCGTGCCCACTCAGGGCTTCCACGCGCTGACTGTCGGTCGCCCGGGCCGCGACGTTCCGTTCTACGGTTACTACGCCGGCCCCGCGCGGCGCGTCACCGCCGAGGCGGGCGGGCTGGTCTACACGGCGGAGACAGCGGTGGTCGACCAGGCCGGCGTGACCGTTTTCTGGTTCCCCCGCAAGGACGTCAAGCCGCTGGCCGCCTTCCCGGCCCTGCCGATGAACGCCTACGACGGCAAGGGCCGGCGCCTGCTCTCCTGAGCCCCGGCCCGGCCGGGATCGGCGGGGTACCCCTGGCGGGGGTCGCCCGCCCGTGGGACGGGGCTTCAGTGTCCGCGCCCGCCGGGGCATGGTGGCCCTACACGGAGGGGAGCCGAGGGTGCACGACGAGTTTTCCGGGCCGCTCACGGCGGGCCGCCAGGTGACCTACCGGCCGGGCGGGGGCCGGGCCGGCGCGCGGCTGCGGTGCCGCCAGGGCGTGGTCGCCGGGGGAGCGGTCTTCGACGCGTACACCGACATCACCTGGGTCCCGGTCCGGGTCGAGGGCCGCGCCCTGGACACCGAGCCGGAATGGGTCCGCGCCGAGAACATCATCGAAGTGCGAGCCGGCGCATGACGCCCGGCGACACCGCCACCCCGATCTTCGACACCGTGGTCTCGGAGATCGGCCGCCGCGCGGAGAAGGCCCCGGACCCGGAGCCGACGACGGAGGAACCGGCCGAGGACTGAAGCCGGGTATTTCGGCGGCCTGGTCGACGGTGGGCTCGGCGGGTGTGGAACCTCGGCGGGACGCGGAACCGGGGTGAAGGCTCTGCGGGGCAAGGGGTTCGGCCCCGGGCTGCTCGCCGGGGGTAACCTCGGCACAGCCGGGTGGAGCCGTCCCGCCCTCGAAGGTCGGAGTGCGTTGATGCCGGAGTCCGCCCGGGCGATCGAGAACCTGATCCTGACCTACGCGGCGTGTGTCGACGCGGGGGACTTCGCCGGTGTCGGCGAGTTGTTCGCCGAGGGGGTGTTCGCCGGTGGCCGCACGCCCGCGACCGGCCGTGCGGCGGTGGAGCGGTATTTCCGGGACATGCTGATCGTCTACGCCGACGGCACGCCCCGGACCCGGCACCTGACCACGAACCTGCGCATCGAGGTGGACGAGGCCGCCGGTACCGCGACCGCGCACAGCTACTGGACCGCGTTGCAGGCCGTGGCGGACCTCCCGCTGCAGCCGATCGCCTCCGGCCACTACGACGACCGCTTCGCCCGCCGCGACGGGCAGTGGCGGTTCACCGAGCGGCGCCCGTCGGTCGACCTGGCGGGGAACCTGGCCTACCACCTGAAACCGGGCGCGCTGTCGTAGCAGGACTGTCGTAACGGGACTGTCGTGATCGGACAGTCGCGATCGGACGGGCGCCGCGCGCGAATGTTCAACGCGCGCGGCTGCCCAGCCTACCGGCGCCGCTTTTTCCGCTGCCCCAAGCTTTCCCGCATCCGGCGGCCGAGGAACAGCGTCGGCACGGACAAGGCCGCGCCGACGCCCAGCGGGACGCCCTGCTGCCATCCGGGTGCGCCGAGGGCGACCGCGGTCGCGTTCTGCTGGGCGTTGTAGTCGCTGACCCCGCCCCAGCGGGACGGCGGCAGCACGATCAGGCGCGCCTTGCCGATCACGTTGCCCACCGGCACCGCCGCCTTGGCCCCGCCGCCGCCCTGGCAGCGGGAGTCGCAGGAGTCGTTGCGGTTGTCGCCCATCACCCAGAGGGTGCCTGCGGGGACCTTGACCGGCGCGAACGGCTGCTGCACCGGGTTGTTCGGGTCCGCCCAGTGGATGTACGGCTCGGTGAGCGCCTTGCCGTCCACCATCACCCGGCCCTGCGGGTCGCAGCACTGCACGGTCTGGCCGCCGACGGCGATCACGCGCTTGACGAAGTCCCGCTCGTCCGGCGGCGCGAAGCCGACCAGCGAGCCGATCTCGCGCACCGCCTTGGCGAAGAAGTTGCTCGGCTCCTGCGGCGCGATCTCGTTCTCGGCCCACGACTGCGGGCCGCTGAACACGATCACGTCGCCAGGGCCGGGATCGGTGAAGTCGTAGGTGACGCGGTCGACCAGCACCCGGTCGCCGAAGCAGCCGGTGCAGCCGTGCAGCGTGGTCTCCATCGACTCGGACGGGATCATGAAGACCTTGCCGACGAACTGCTGGATCAGGATCGTGAGCACCAGCGCGATCACGATCAGGATCGGGAGTTCCTGCCAGAACGGGCGTTTCTTGCGCGCCTTGCGGCCGCGCCCGTCGGAGCCGGAGGACTCGCCCGGGTCGTCCGGATCCGGACGTTCGGGGTCACTTCCGGCGTATTCACGGGGAATGGGGTCGGCCACCGAGCCAGGCTACCGGTGCGGGCCCGAAGCCCGCCGCAGCGCGTCGATCACGATCAGGGGTGTCGCGAGGCCGGGTTCAGCGCCCGGACGGGTCGCGCCGGGTGGCGAAGCGGGTCGCGCCGGCGAGGGTGTCGCTCGCGAGCGACACCTGGCCGTGCCGGAACTCGTTGGCCAGTGCGGCTTCTTCGTCCAGCCCGTCCTGTTCCAGCACGGACGCGCGGTCCTCGCGCAGGCAGGTCTGCGGGAACGCGGCCAGCTCGTGGCCCAGCTCCACCGCGGCCTCCAGCGCGCCGCCGTCCGGGACGACGCGGTTGGCCAGCCCGATCCGCAGCGCCTCGGCGGCGTCGACCGGACGGCCGGTGAGGATCAGGTCCATCGCGTGGCTGCGGCCGATCAGCCGGGGCAGCCGGACCGTGCCGCCGTCGATCAGCGGGACGCCCCAGCGGCGGCAGAACACACCGAGCACCGCGGTCTCCTCGACCACCCGCAGGTCCGCCCAGATCGCCAGTTCCAGCCCGCCCGCCACCGCGTGGCCGTTGATCGCGGCGATCACCGGCTTCGCCGGCTTCAGGCGGGTCGGGCCCATCGGACCGTCGCCGCCGGGCTCGGCGCGGTTGCCGGCGCCCGAGCTGATCGCCTTCAGGTCCGCGCCCGCGCAGAACGTGCCGCCCGCGCCGTAGAGCACCGCGACGGAGCTGGACGGATCCGCGTCGAACGCGCGGAACGCCGCCGCGAGCGCCTCGGCCGTGGCCCGGTCGACGGCGTTGCGGCGGTCGGGGCGGTTGATGCCGATGGTGGTCACCGGTCCGCGGTGATCGACGAGCACGGTCTTGTCGGCGAGCGCGGTCATGAGGCACCTTTCCCCGGCGTCGGGCGAACTTTTCACAGTCCGTCCGGACTGTCAAGCAGTCCGGGTAGGGTCGGCCGGTGACCGCCACCCGCCAGGAGCAGCACGCCCGGACGCACCAGAACCTGCTGGACGCGACCGTGCACTGCCTCGTCGAGTTCGGCTACGCCGGCACCACCACGCAGCGGGTCCAGGAGCGGGCTGGGGTGTCGCGCGGGGCGCTGCTGCACCACTTCGGCTCGAAGCAGGAGCTGTTCGTCGCCGCGATCCACCACGTGGCCGAGGGCCGGCTGGCCCGTCTGCGCGAGGAAGGACCGGCGGATTCGTTGCGCGGGCTGGTCACCGCCCTGCGCGCGTCGATGTCCGGGCCGTTGTACCTCGCCGGGTTGGAGCTGTGGATGGGCGCGCGCACCGACCCGGCGCTGCACGCGTCGCTGGTGCCGGCCGAGCGCGAGCTGGGCCGGGAGTTGCGGACCGCGTTCGCCCAGGTGTCGCCGTTGTCCGAAGGAGTGTCCGAAAAGGACAACCGGATCGCCTTCGACTCCTTGCTGATGCTGTTGCGCGGACTCGCGCTCACCGGCGTGCTGCGCGAGGACGACGCCGGGGCGGACGCGATCGTGGACCGGTGGCTGTCCGAGCACAGCTGAAGAGTCTCAGTGCCCGAACGCCTCCGCGAGCCACCAGGAACCGCCGTCGTCGGCGATTTTCGCGTCGATCACCAGCGGGGCACTGCGCGGCCCGTCGAGCCAGGCGGTCACGCCCGCGAGGTCCGACGGCTCGCGCACGGTGAGCCCGGCGCAGCCGAAACCGCGGGCGATCGCGGCGACGTCGGTGTCCGGGAACCGCACCGTGTCCAGGTCGCTGTCGGTGAAGTGGTGGACTTCCGCGCCGTACGCCGCGTCGTGGTAGACGATCACGACCAGTGGCAACCCGAGCCGGACCGCGGTCCCCAGCTCGGAGATCGCCATGTGGAACCCGCCGTCGCCGACGCCCAGCACCGGCAGCCGGTCCGGGCGAGCGAGCGCGGCGCCGATCGCGGTGCCGAGCCCGAGCCCGATGCTCTGGTACGCCTGGGTGAAGCAGAACCCGTTCTCGTCCGGCACCGAGAGGTACGCGCTGGGGTAGCCCATGAAGTTGCCCGAGTCGATCGACACGACCCGTTGCGCGGGCAGCAGTTCGTCGAGCCGAGCGCTGAGCGTGCGCGGGTCGATGCGGCCGCCGCCGGAACGGTCCTCGTGCGTGATGTCGTTCCACCGCACGCCTTTCGCGATCCGCGCGGCGACCTCGGGGGAGCGGTAGCCGGACGCGTGGTGGCCCTGGGATTCCAGTAACTCCAGGACGTCCACGGCGGTGGCAGCGACGTCTCCGGCCACACCGAGGTCGATCGGCCGGTGCGCGCCGAGCGCGGACTGGTCGCGGTCGACCTGGACGAGCCGTGCCCGCGGGCCCAGCAGCTTGCCGTGGCGGGTGGTCAACTGGTTCAGCGCGCAGCCCCAGCCGACCACGACGTCCGCGCCGGCGATGAGCTCGGCGGCGAGCGGGGACGCGAACCCGCCGCTGATCCCGAGCGCCCACGGGTCGTCGTGGAAGAGCCCGTTCGCGACGGCGGACGTCGCCAGCAGGGCGCCCGAGACGTCCGCGAGCGCGCGCAACACCGTGGCCTGGCCCCGCGCGCCGCGCCCGGCGATGAAGACCGGGCGCTCGGCTTCTTCGATCAACGCGGCCAGCGCGTCCGCCGTGCCGGTTTCCGGGCGGATTGCCGCCGGGCCGGTGAGTTCCGGCAGTGGCGCGGGTTCGGGAGCTTCCTGGGCCTGGACGTCCAGCGGCAGGTTGAGCAGCACCGTTCGGTTCTGCTGCCACGCGGTCCGGTACGCGCGGATCGTGTCGGCCTGCGCGCTCTCGGCTGAGTGGACACGTTCGGAAATCGCGCCGACTGCGACGGCGAGGGCGTCCTGGTCGATCGCGAAGTTCGACAGCACGGCGGACCCGGCGGTGTCCGCGGCCAGCACGATCATCGGCGTGCGGCTCTTGGCCGCTTCGGTGATGCCGGTGACGGCGTTCGTCAGCCCGCAGCCCTGGTGCACGCTGAGCACGGAGACCTCGCCGCTGAGCCGGGCGTACGCGTCGGCCATGCTCGCGGCGCCGCCCTCGTGGCGGGCGGCGACGAACCGGACGCCGGCCGCCCGCAGCGCGTTGGTCACCTCGAAGTTGCCGCTGCCGACCACCCCGAAGACGATCCCCGCGCCCAGGTCGGCGAGGGTCCGCCCGACCAGTTCGGCGACCTTCACGCGGCCCGCTCCACGAGCGCGAGCACCCGGGCCGGACTGCCGGACCCGCCGACGATCGGCAGCGGGCTGACCACCAGCAAGGTCCCGGTGGCGGGCAGCGCGGCGAGGTTCTGCAGCTGCGTCAGGCCGAACTTCCCGGCGCCCAGCAGCAGTTCGTGGCACGGGAAGGCCGGGTCGAGGCCGGGCGCCTGGCCGGCGTCGGTGCCGACGGTCTCCACGCCGAGCCCCGCGATCGCTGTCTCCTCGGCCAGCCAGCGCGCGCACTCGGGCGCGACGCCGGGGGTGTGCGAGCCGGACTCGTCGGCGTTGAGGAAGCGCTCCTGGTCGCTGGAGTGCACATCCCAGCCGGTGCGGTAGAGCAGCCAGCCGCCGTCGGGCAGGGCGCCGTGCTCGGCCTCCCATTCGCGGATGTCGTCGACCGAAAGGAGGAAGTCCGGGTTTCCCGCGGCTTTCGCGGACGCGTCGAGCACCACCGCGGGCGCGACGAGCGTCTTCAGCGGCACCTGCGACACGTCGGCACCGTCCTTTCCGGACACCCAGTGCACCGGCGCGTCGAGGTGGGTGCCGGTGTGCTCGCCGGTGTGGATGTCGTTCCAGTACCAGCGCGGCCCGCGCTCGTCGTAGCGGCTGATCTCCTCCAGCCGGAACGGCACGGTGTTCGCGAACGGCTCGGGCAGCCGCAGGATCGGGGTCTCCGGCGTGAGCGGCGCGGTGAGGTCCACGACCTCGATCCCGCCGCCGGTGATCGCCGCGCTCAGCTGGGCCAGCAACGACATGCGTGTCCTCCAGAGTCTGGCGGGAGTGCCTGCAGGGGAGCCTAGTGCGGGTGAAGGACTCGTGAGTGTTGATGACGGTTCTAACCGTCATCAACACTCACGAGTCGTAGGCTGGGCGACGCCCGTCACCACCGTCCCACCGGGAGTCACCATGTTCGACGCCTCCGCCGCGCTCGCCGCCTTCGGGTTCGAGCTGGGCGTGCTCAAACGCGTCCGCCGCACGGGCTGGTGGCAGGTCGGCGTCCGGGACCCGGAGTCGGTGGCCGAGCACACGATGCGCGCCGCCCAGCTGGCTGCGCTGATCGCCGCGGAGGAAGGGGCGTCGCCGGAGCGCGCGGCGTTCCTCGCGCTCTGGCACGACACCCAGGAGACGCGCACCGGCGATCTGCCGCACACCGCCGCGCCGTACCTGGCCAAGCCGGACCCGCGCGCCATCACCGAAGACCAGACCGCTGCGCTGCCCGACGCCGCCCGGGCCGTCGTGCGGGACGCCGTCGGCGAGTACGAGGACCGGGAATCGCCGGAGTCGCGGTGTGCGAAGGACGCTGACAAGCTGGAGATGCTCTTGCAGGCACTGGAGTATCGGGACCTCGGAGCGTCCGGCGTGGACGAATGGCTGGCCTCGGCGCAGAAGGACCTGTTCACCCGCACCGCCCGCGACCTCGCCGCCGCGGCGCTGGACCTCACGCCGCTGTCCTGGCGCACCGGCCGTTAACCCATTCGGCTCTTCGACCGGTTGGAAAATCACCGGACGGGGAATTCTTCGGTAGAGCCGAACTACCGGGGAGGCACACGATGAAGCGGACTATCACAGCGGTACTGGCCGGCGCGGCCGCGGTCGCGGCGACCATCGGGTTCACCGGCAGTGCGGAGGCGGCGGGCCCGCCGTGCGGCGCTCAGGCGAAGGCCTGCGTGCAGCTGCACACCAACACCGCGTGGCTGATGGACAACGGCGCCGTGGTCCGAGGCGGGGTGCCGATCACCGTCGGCAAGGCCGCGTTCCCGACGCCCGCGGGCACGTTCCGCGTGCAGTACAAGGACATCGACCACTACAGCAAGCAGTTCCACGGGCCGATGCCGTACTCGGTCTTCTTCACCACCACCGGCGTCGCGTTCCACCAGGGCAGCCTGAAGGTGCAGTCCCACGGGTGCGTGCACCTTTCGCACGCCGACGCCGTGGCGTTCTACAACGGACTGCACCCCGGCGACGTCGTCCAGGTCGTGAAGTGACCGGGGTTCAGTCTTTGCTGCGCGCGTAATGCCGCGCGGCCTTGGCGCGGTTGCCGCAGGTGGCCATCGAGCACCAGCGGCGGCTGCGTTTCGGGCTGGTGTCGTGGAAGTACAGGACGCACTCGGGGTGCGCGCAGCGCCGGACGCGTGAGGGGTCGGCGGCCAGCAGCTCGAGGTAGTTCACCGCGGCGAGCCAGCCCGCGCGCCGGTCCGGTTCGGCCACTTCGGCGACGGTTTCCGGGCCGGACGGGCCGAGCGCAGGGCGGTGCCGCCCCCAGGCGAGCACGGTGTTCAGCTCCTCGCGCGTCGGCCCGGATTCCGCGTCGGACGCCAGGGTGTGCGCGCGGATCGCCTCGCGGGCGGTGACCAGCGCCGACCGGGCCGCGGCGGTGACGGGCAGGTCGAGATTGTTCTGCTCCAGCCAGATCCGCATCCCGGCGGTGTCGGTGAGCAGGTCGGCGCGTACGCCACGGTCGTTCCACGTGGTGTTCAGGAGGTCGAGGCCGAGGGGCTCGCCGAGAAGAGGCCGTTCCATGCCGCTCATCCTAACCCATGACGGAGCATTGACAGGTTTGACTATAACTGGTCATAGTAGGTCTACTGGTTAGGTAGAGCGAAGGAGACCTCGTGACCACGTCTGTTACGCCCACCGAAGTGAAAACCGGGCATGTCGGCTTGAACGTCACCGACCTGGCCCGTTCGACGGCCTTCTATCAACGGGTTCTCGGCCTGACCGTGCTGCAGAACGGCCGCGACGGCGACCGCGAGTGGGCGTTCCTCGGTCGCGACGGGCAGCTGATGATCACGCTGTGGCGCCAGTCCGAGGGCCGCTTCGCCACCGCGTTGCCGGGCCTGCACCACCTGTCGTTCCAGGTCGGCTCGCTCGACGAGGTCCGCGCGGTGCGGGAAGGGCTGCTCGCGCTCGGCGCCGAGCTGCACTACGAAGACGTGGTCCCGCACGCCGAGGGCAGCGACTCGGGCGGCGTGTTCTTCACCGACCCCGACGGCATCCGCCTCGAGGTGTACGCGCCGAGCGGGCTGGCCGGAGCCGCGGCCGCCGGCGAGGCCCCGGCCTGCGGATTCTTCTGATGGCCGTGGGCGTCTACCACGCGGGTGAGCTGGCCGCGCAGGCCAAAGCCGGGGTGAGCGCGGAGGCGGCGCGGGTCGGCGCGATCGTCCGCGCCACCGTGCCGGCCGCGGCCGCCGCGTTCCTGGCCGAGCGGCCCATGCTGGTCGTCGGCGCGGCGGGCGAGGACAGCCGGATGTGGGCTTCGCTGCTCACCGGGCCGCCCGGATTCCTGCACGCCGAGAGCGGCGGAGACGTCATCGACATCGCGGCCGAGCCGGCGCCGGGCGATCCACTGTTCGAGACTCTGCGCCGGGGTGGCAAGGTCGGCGCCATCTCGGTCGACCCGAGTACCCGGCGGCGGATGCGGATCAACGGCGTTGCCGAGCCGGGCCCGCGCGGCCTGCGCATCGTCGCGGACCAGGTGTACTCCAACTGTCCCAAGTACATCCAGCGCCGCGATCTGCTGACGGCCGATGAGGAGCGGCAACCCGAAGTGACGGTTTCGTCCACATTGGACACCGCGGCGGCGGTCCTGGTGGGCAGCGCCGACACGTTCTTCCTGGCCACCTCCTCCGGAAACGGGGACTGCGACGCCTCCCACCGCGGCGGCGACCCGGGCTTCGTCCGCGTCCACGACGAGCGCACGCTGAGCTGGCCGGACTACCCGGGCAACACGATGATGATGACGCTGGGCAACCTGGAGCAGAACCGGCGCGCGGGGCTGTTGTTCGTCGGCTGGTCGAGCGGGGTCACGCTGCAGCTCACCGGCACCGCGGCCGTCGACTGGACGGGGCCGGCGCGGGAGACCCGCTTCACCGTCGAGCAGGTGCGGCGGACCGTCGGGGCGAGCCCGTTGCGCTGGGGCGAGCCGGAGCTGTCGCGGTTCAACCCGGCCGTGGCCTGAGCGCCGCCCGCTAGGCTGGCGGGATGGAGTTCGCCGTGCGCTACGGACCGGAGCCCGACCAGGTCGCCGACGTGTTCTTCCCGCCGGACGCCACCGGGCCCGCACCGCTGGTCCTGGTGCTGCACGGCGGTTCCTGGCGGGTGGAGAACGACCGCGGCTACCTCGAGCCGGAGGCCCGGGCGCTGACCGCGAACGGTTACGTGGTGGCGAATGTCGAGTACCGGCGCGTCGGCGCGGGCGGTGGCTGGCCGACGACGTTCACCGACGTCGCGCTCGCAGTCGACACCCTGCCCGAGCTGATCGAGCAGCGGTGGCCGGGCCGCGCCGACACCTCGCGGGTCCTGCTCTTCGGCCACTCCGCGGGCGGCCAGCTCGCGCTGTGGGCGGCGGTGCGCGACCGGCTGCCCGAGGGTGCGCCGGGACGGCGGTCCGGACCGATTCCGTTCGCCGGAGTGGTCGCGGTGGCGCCGGTTTCCGCGCTGACCGAGGCATTGCGTTACGCGGGTGGGTTCTCCGCCGTCACCGGTGTGCTCGGCGGCGGCCCCGAAGACGTGCCGGAACGGTACGCCGCAGTGGATCCGCTGACCCTCGGCTCGGGCGGCGTGCCGGTGGTGGTGATCCACGGCGACCGCGACACGGCCGTGCCGCCAGTGATGTCGCGGATGTACGCCGAGGCGACCGGCGCCGAGCTGGTGACCGTGCCGGGTGTCGGGCACTTCGACATCACGGTGCCCGGCGGTCCGGCGTGGACGTCCATTGTGGACGCCGTCGCGCGGCTGGCGCAGGAGCGGCGTGTCCGGCTCCCGTGACGGGCGGCTGCCCGCCATCGGTTACGTCCGCACCGCGCGGACGGAGCTGGAGCGCACCCCCGTCCAGGCGGCCGCCAACCGCGGCGAAGAAGGTCTGCTCGAGATTGAGCCGGAATACGCCGAGGGCCTCGACGGGCTGGCCGGGTTCGACTACGCCTGGCTGCTCAGCTGGCTCGACCGCCCGGACCGGCCGGGCGCGGAGCTGACGCAGGTGCCGTACCTGCTGCGTCGCGAGCGGCGCCGGATGGGCATCTTCGCCACACGCGGGCCGCGCCGGGTGAACCCGATCGGGCTGAGCCTGGTCCGGCTGCTGGAGGTCTCGGGCCGCACGGTGCGTTTCGCCGGCGTGGACCTGCTCGACGGCACGCCGGTGCTCGACCTCAAGCCATACGTGACGAAGTTCGACCGGCCGCCGGGGGAGCCGCGATGCGGCTGGTTCGACGGGGTCTCGGTGCCCGAGGGCGTCACGCCGGAGGATCTGGCCTGAAGTAAAGTCGGTGTTACCTGCACTGCGAAGCAATCGCGACTTCCCCTGGTGTGCAATAGATAACAGGGTAAAGGAACCATTACTTTCGGCGGTTCGTTGACTCCGCATGGAGCCCACGGTGATCGAGCTGGGCCGCCGCGACCTGCTTGTGGTGGCCGGGATGCCCGGAGCGGGCAAGACGACCATGCTGCGCCGCGCGGCCGGCGCGCTGCCGGTGCTGGACTCGGACCAGGTCCGCGTGCGGACCTGCTGCCCGACGCCGTGCCGTACCGCTGGTACCGGCCGCTGGTGCACCTGTGCCACCGCACCCGGATCGTGGCTCGGGCGGCCGGCCGCCGCGGGCCGCTGGTGGTGCACGAGCCGGCCACGCGCGCGTCGACCCGGCGCTGGCTCGCGGCCGTTGCGGCGGTCACCGGGCGCCCGGCGCGGCTGCTGTGGCTGGTCGTCACCGCCGAGGAGGCGCTGGCCGGCCAGCACAGTCGGGGACGGCTGGTGCGCACGCGGTCGTTCGCCCGGCACGCGGCCCGCGCGGAGCGGATGCGTGCGGCGCTGGCCGCCGGGTCCCGGCCGCCCGGCTGGCAGAGCGTGCACGTCCTCGGGCGCCCGGCCGCCCGCCGGGCCGTGCTGACGTTCACGCCGGTGCGAAACCCGTTGGCGCCAACGGTTGCCAGGGCACCGGGCTGAGATTCACTGCGCGCCGAGGACCCGTCGGTGGAGTCCGCCGTCCAGTTCGGCACCCGCGGCCAAGTCGACGCGGACGGTGTGGATGACGCCGGTGAACGTGTTGTCCAGCACGGGGTAGTCGTCGGTCACCGGGGTGCCGAGGTCGACGCCGACGTCCAGGGTCTCGTCGAAGGAGAAGTAGTACGGGATGGTCCGCTCGACCCGGCCGGTCGCCTGCTTCTCGCCGTCCACGGCGAGCACGGCGGTGCCGCCGCGGCCGAGCCCGCCGCCGTCGTAGTCGAAGTCCAGCCGCACCTCGTGCCGTCCCGGCGGGAGTACCGCGGTGGAGGCGACGGTGAACAGCTCCAGCCCGAAGTAGTTGTAGACGTACGCCGGGCGCCCGTTCGTGAAGTAGAGCGCCCAGCCGCCGAACCTCCCGCCTTGGGCGATGACCACGCCGGTCGCGGGTTCGGCGGGCACCTCCAGGTCGGCGGTGACGGCGTGCGAACGGTTCTTGACGTTCGGGGTGGTCTCCTCGGTGAAGCGGCGCATCCCGCCGCGGTAGGTCACCGAGGTGCGCTCGCCCAGCAGGTCGATCCGCCCGGCCAGCCGCGGGTTCTCCCGCTCGGTCACGCGGTCGTCGAGCGGGAAGACCTGGTGTTTCGCGGCTTCGACGAGGAACAGGTCCTGCAATGCCCGCAGCCGTTCCGGGTGCTGTGCGGCGAGGTCGTGCGCCTGGCTCCAGTCGGTGGTCAGGTCGTACAGCTCCCAGACGTCGGCGCTGAACGGCCGCCGCCCGGTCGGCACCATCTCCCACGGGACGCCGTGCCGGGTCACCGCCATCCAGCCCTCGTGGTAGATCCCGCGATTGCCGCACATCTCGAAGTACTGCGTGTGATGGGTTTCCGGCGCGGCGGCGTCGGCGAGGGTGGCGCGCAGGCTGGTGCCCTCGATCGGCTGCTGGGCCACACCGTCGACGCTGAACGGCGCCGGGATGCCGGCGCAGTCCAGCACGGTCGGCAGCACGTCGATCACGTGCCCGAACTGGTAGCGCAGCCCGCCGCCGGTCGCGCCGCCGGCCGGCCAGCGCACGATCAGCCCGTCGCGGGTGCCGCCGAGGTGCGAGGCGACCTGTTTCGTCCACTGGTACGGGGTGTTGAGCGCGAGCGCCCAGCCGGCGGGCGCGATCGGGTAGGTCGACGGGCCGCCGATCTCGTCGAGGTGGCGGACCATCTCCTCGGGGTCGTCGACGATTCCGTGGCCCAGCCGGTGCTCGACGGTGCTGCCCTCGATGCCGCCCTCGCCGGACGCGCCGTTGTCGCCGAGCAGGTACAGGAACAGGGTGTCGTCGAGGACGCCCAGCTCTTCGAGCGCGTCGGCGAACCGGCCGACTTGGGTGTCGGCGTGCTCGGTGAAGCCGGCGAAGGTCTCCATGAAGCGGGCGCCGAGCTTGCGCTGGGTGTCGGTCAGCTCGTCCCAATGTGGCACGCCCTCGGCCCACGGGGCCAGCTCGGTGTCCGGCGGGACGACGCCGAGTTCCTTCTGCCGCGCCAAAGTCTGCTCGCGCTGGTAGTCCCAGCCGTGGTCGAACCGGCCGCGGTACCGGTCGCGCCACTCGGGCCCGACGTGCAGCGGCGCGTGCGCGGCGCCGAGCGCCAGGTAGGTGAAGAACGGGCGGTCCGGCGTCAGCGTGTGCTGTGTGCGCACCCAGTCCACGGCGTGGTCCACCAGGTCCTCGGTCAGGTGGTAGCCCTCCTCCGGCCGGCGCGTCGGCTCGACCGGCGTGGTGCCCTCGTACAGCAGCGGGTACCAGTGGTTCATCTCGGCGCCCATGAAGCCGTAGAAGGTGTCGAAGCCCTCGCCGGTGGGCCAGCGGTCGAACGGTCCCACGGCGCTGATCTCCCGCGGCGGCGTCTGGTGCCACTTGCCGAACGCGGCGGTGCTGTAACCGTTGCCCTGCAGGATCTGCGCGAGTGTCGCGGCACTGCGCGGCCGGAAGCCGTTGTACCCGGGCGCGGCGGTGGCCATCTCGGTGGTGCCGCCCATGCCGACCGAGTGATGGTTGCGCCCGGTCATCAGCGCCTGGCGGGTCGGCGAGCAGAGCGCGGTGACGTGGAAGCGGGTGTAGCGCAGGCCGTCCGCGGCGAGCCGGTCGGCCGCGGGCATCACACACGGGCCGCCGAACGCGCTGGACGTGCCGAACCCGAGGTCGTCCACCAGCACGATCACCACGTTCGGCGCGCCCCGCGGCGGCGGCACCGGGCCGACCGGGGTGAACGCCTCCCTCTGCTCGCGCGCGTCGAGCGCGGCCGCCGCGGGGTCGGCGGCGTCCGGGCGGGGCAGCACTTGCCGGCCGGCGGGGAAGGCGGGCATGACAGTGGATCCTTCCGAAGTGGACGGACGGAACCCCTTGACCGGGCGGGGTTTCCTCGATGGACGAAGCCTCACACGCGGCGGCTCTGCCGGGCAAGGCCTGCGGCGGGCGGACCGAGACCGGAAGTGGATCAGGCCGGTAGACGATCACTATCGGGGCAGGTCGAAACTCCGTCAAAGATATTCCTTGACATGAATATTCTGATGGGTGAATACTTCAGGGCATGGACGCGATCGTTTCAGCACTGGGGGACGCCACGAGGTGGCGCATCGTGGAGCTGCTCGCGCAGGGGCCGCGTTCGGTCGGGGAGCTGGCCGAGCTGACCGGCTCGCGGCAGCCGCAGACGACCAAGCACCTGCAGACCCTGGCCCGCGCCGGCCTGGTCACCGTCTACCCGCTGGGGCAGCGGCGGGTGTACGCGGTCGAAACCGGCCCGCTGACGGCTCTCGCGAAGCGGCTGGAGGAACTGGCCGGGACCGCGCGGGAGCACGAGGGCGAGCGGGATGTCATCGCACGTTACCGCGCCGCCATCGAGGCGGACACCGCGGCCGCGGACCGGGACCAGTGGGCGGACGGGCGCACCTTCTCGTTCGACCGGGTGCTGGCCGCGCCGCGGGAGGCGGTCTGGCGGCAGTGGACCGACCCGGAGCTGCTGGCTTCGTGGTGGGCCCCGGCGCCGATGGCCGTGACCGACTGTGTGCTCGAACCGGAGCCCGGGGGTCGCGTCGTCCTCGAATACCGCGACCGGGAAGGACATCGGTACCGCTCCGAGGGGCGGGTCCGCACCGCGAAACGCGCGCAGCACCTCGTGTTCGACCTGTCGGTGCTCGACGCGGCGGGCGCCGTCTCGTTCACCGGGCACTACGACCTGGTGCTCACCACCGTGCCTGGAGGCACCCGCCTCCGGCTCGACCTGGGCATCACCGAAACGACCGTTGACGCCCTCCCCTTCATCGCCGGGCTCGAAACCGGCTGGGGACAAGTGCTCGACAACCTCGCCGAAGCTCTCGGCAATACCAAGCACACCAAGCGAAAGGGCCACCAGTCATGACCGTCTCCACCGGACGCAGAGTCACCGCCAACCTGAACCTCACCCTCGACGGGCGCTACCACGGCCCGGCCGACATGGGCGCGATCATCTCGTACGCGGCCACCGAAGTCGCGCGCAACCACCTCGGCCGCATCCACGAAACCGCGACGACGGCCGTGCTCGGCCGCCTCAACGCCGAGGGCTTCCTGGGCTTCTGGCCGACGATCGTGGACAACGAGGACGCCGACCCGCGCGACCGCGGCTACGCGAAATGGCTCGTCGACGCCGAAAAGGTGGTCCTTTCGACCACTTTGGACACCGCCCCGTGGGCACGCACCCGGGTGGTGAACGCCCCGGCGCCGGAGGTCGTCGCCGGGCTGAAGGCCACCGGCGAGGGCGACATCCTGGTCAACAGCAGCGCGAGCGTGATCAAGCCGCTGCTCGCCGCGGACCTGATCGACCGCCTGTACCTGATGATCTGTCCCGAAATCGCCGGCGGCGGCCCGCGTCTGTTCGACGATGGATTGCCTGCTTCGCAGTGGAAGCTCAGCCACCACGAGGTCGGCGAACTGGGGGAGACGGCGCTGGTTTACGACCGCGCCCGTTGACAAATGCTTGACGCCAAAGGAGGACGTACGAGCCTCGGTAGCTCGGCCCGGCTCAGCCTCCGGCCACGGTGATGACCAGTTTGCCGCCCCTCGGGCGCTGCTCGCGCTCCAGCTCCGTCAGGGCCTGAATCGCCTCGGCCAACGGGACCGTACGGGCGATGGGCAGGCGCAGGGTCCGGGCCACCTCCTCCAGGTCACCGGTCACCGGCCGGCCCATCATCGCCCGGAACGGTCCGGGCAGGGCGCTCCTGATCATTTTGGCCGGGGTCGGGACGATGTCGATGATGGTTCCGCGAGGCTTCAGCAGCGTCCGGGCCGCGGCGAAGGGAAGCAGGCCGGGCGTGTCCAAGACCAGATCGAACCGTCCCGCGAGGGCGGCCGGGTCGAAGCCGAAACCCACGACCGGTTCCACGCCGAGCTCGCGGGCCTCGTCAGCCGCGGTGTCGCGGCAGCAGCCGGCGACCGAGGCTCCCCGCGCCCGGGCGAACTGGACGGCGGCCCGGCCCACCCCGCCCAGGCACCCGTTGACGAAGACCGCCTGCCGGGGCCGGACCTCCGCCGCGGCCTGGCAGGCGGTCACGCCCACGGTCGGCAGCGCGGCGGCCCGCTCGTACGGAAGGTCCGCCGGTTTGAGCACGACCGCCTTCTCCGGGGCCGTCACCATCTCGGCGAACGCCCCCGCCTGCCGGAACCGAGCCACGCCGAGCACCGCGTCGCCGGCCTTCAGGCGGGTGACGCCGGCGCCGGCCGCCTCGACGACTCCGGCGAAGTCGTGCCCCATCGCCTGGGGAAAGGAGCGACCGGTCATCAGCTTCATCCCGCCGTTGCGCATCTTCCAGTCCAGCGCGTTGGCAGCCGCCGCCCGGACGCGGACGAGAACCTCATCCGGACCCGGTCGTGGTGGCTCGAACTCCGCCAGCCGCATCACCTCTGGGCTGCCGTAGCGGTCGTACTGAAGGCGCTTCACGAGGCGTATTCGTTCGAGATCTCGGTGGCGTAGTTCTTCCACAGTGGTTTCATGGTCTCGGCGTTGACCGGCTGCCCGGAATCGATCATGGCCTTGAAGTCGCGGAAGTACTGCACGTACAGGTCCGGTGTGAACGTGTTCAGCATGACTGCGTTCTCGTCGCCGATGTTGGCGAACGTGTGCGGCGCCCCGGTCGGCACGATGACCCAGGTGCCCGGCCCGGCGTCGTAGCAGTCCTCGCCGACGGTGAACCGGAACGTTCCCGCCAGCACGTAGAAGCCCTCGTCGTGCTGGGCGTGGCGGTGCTGCAGCGGGCTCGGGGTGCCCGGTGGAATGGTGACCTCGGCGAACCCCAGCCGGTGGCCGGTGTGCTCGCCGTTCTCCAGGATCCGGATCTGCTGTGCCCCGCTGCCGAGGATCTCGCCCTCACCGGGGCGGACGATGTTTACCTTCGCCACGACTTTTCCCATCTATTGCCTGCCTTGGTGACCACCATCCTGTTCCGGGCCGGCTGTGCGCGTCTTGGTCACCCGTGCACGGTTGCTGGTTACCAGTGCACGGGCGTTGTAGCCGTACGTCGTCTTGAAGAGCTTGCTGAAATGGGCGGGATCGGAGAATCCCCACCGGGCGGCCACGGCGGTGACCGTGCGTCCGCTTCCGGTCAGCTCGGCCCGGCAGCGCTCAAGGCGGCGACGGCGGATCAGGGCCGCGACGGTGAGCGGCTGATCCTCGAACAGCTTGTGCAGCCGGCGTACGGAAATGTGGTGGGCGGCGGCGATGCTGGGCGGGGACAGATCGGGATCAGCCAGCCGGGCCTCGATGTAGCCGGCGATCCGGTCCCGCAGCCGCTCGTCCGGGGCCGGTCGCCCGTCGCCCAGCCGGGCCTCCAGCGCGACCGCGATCAGCTCGACGACGGCCGCCGCCGCCGACCTCAGCGCCTCCGCCTCGCGGAACTCGGTCGCCGACCGCGCCGACTCCCGAGCCAGCACGGAGACGAGAGCGCCCGGACCGTGACTGCCGTCGATGCGTAGGCCGATGAGCCGGTCGATCTGCGCGGGCCGGATCCGAAGCTCCCGGCGCGGAACCAGGATGGTGACGTGCGCGGCGGCGGTGCTCTCGAACCGGATCGTGCGCGTGGGATCGAGCAGCACCAGGTCGGCCGGCCCGAGTTCGGCGTCGCCGCGCCCCTGGTTGATCCGCGTCTGGCCCCGGGTCATCACCTTGATCGCCAGGTTCTCGCCGTCGACGGCGGCGCGCTCCTGCCCGATGCAGGAGCTCTCGGGCGTGGCGAGCGAGACCAGCCGCAGCGGCCCGAGGTCACGGGTGGCGATCCGGCCCCGGAAGCCGGCCCCGGCCAGCTTGTTGACCAGCGGTGGAAACCCGCTGGCGGTCAGCTCGTCCTGGAACGTCTCGAGGTTGCCGATCACCGGTCAACGATAACGCCGGCACTTCCGGTGGGGTCCACGGACAGGGAGGCCGTCGGCGGGCCGAGCCCCGCGAAGATGGCCGGGGAGCCCTGGTAACACTGGATTAACGAAGAGCAAGTCCGGACCAGAAGGCCCCGGTGGTCATCTGTCGCGCCACACCCGACTACCCACGCCGGCCGAGGGTGGCTGCGGCGGCGCCGGGATCGGCGTGCACACCCCGGTCAAGCAGCCCGCCGGCGACCAGGACTCGACGCGGACAACCGCTGCTACAACGCGCGGGTTCGCCGTGCTCACCGGGACGGTGGCGCCCCCTGCGGCAGATCACCGCCAGTCCACGCGAAATCGGCGACATCGTCAAAGCCGCGTCGGTGCTGACCCATTTCGACCATGGTCGGCTGACCTGAAAATCGCTGAGATCCCCTCATTGCCCGGGCCGCGGCGCGGCTTTGCGGTCAGCTCTTGGTGAAATCGCAGCCGGTGATCTGCACGTACTCCCCGCTCTTGGTGGTGAAGCGAGTCGCTCCGGCGGTGAGGTCGTTCGCGATGATGTTGCCGCCGGAGTCGTCCTTCAGGCGCGCCCAGTAGCACTCGATGCCGGAATCGCGGGGGCCGCTCGTCTTGTAACTGCCGGTGGCGATGTCCGTGCCGACCTTGTAGGTGCCGTCGCCGAACGAGGTGAGCGGACCGGCGGGGGCCTGGACCGGTGCCGGGGCCGCCGGCGGCTGGTTCGTCACCGTGACCGTCTGGGTGACCGGGGGTGCCGTGACGGTCTGGACCGCGGGCGCGGCCGGACTCGCGGTGACGGTCCTGGTGGCCGGGGCCGGCTGCGCCGCGAGCGTGGAGTTCTGGGTGGCGAGCCCGCCCGATCCTGCTGTGGCGCCGACGCCGAATGCGACGATCGTGCCGAGCACCCAGGGCCAGCGGCGGCGCTTCTTGACCGCCTTCGCCGTTGTGGGCTGTTCCTGCTGGGGTGGCTGCTCGTACGCGCCGGGCTGAGTCGTCATGTGGTCCTTGTCGTACGGACCACGACGCATATAACACAAAAACTCGAAAACAGGCCGAAAGCCCTGTGAATCAGGGTCCAAATACCTCTGGAGCGGATTTGCGGCCGAATCCTCCGCATCGACAGGCGGCCGCGAGTCAATTGCCCGTATTAGGCATCAGGTTCTTTTGGTGGCGGCGGGACTCAGCCGTTAGTGGACGCTCCTGGTCCAATCGTGGCGTAGCGGGCGGCGGTGGTGCGGACGGCCTCGTCGACTACCTGGGCGACGCGTTCGGCGCTCACCTCCCAGCCCGGCACCAGGAGGGCCGGCCAGAAGACGTAGGTGGAGATCATGCCGAGGAACTGGGTGGCGGCGAGCTCCACGTCCTCGACCCGCACCGTTCCCGCGTCGTGCTCGGCCAGGAGGTAGCTGCGCACGGACTCGAAGTAGGGCAGTTTCCCTTGTGAGAACTGCGCATGGGCCAGCTCGGGGAACCGCGGCAGCTCGGCGATGACGATCTGGAACAGGGCGGCCATCCGGGCGCGGCCCAGCAGCTCGGCGTAGCGGCGGCCGATGATGCCGAGCCCGTCGACGAGGTTGCCGGCCGGCGGGGGCTCCTCCTCGTCGGCGGTCGACCAGGACTCGGTCACGATGGCGTCGAACAGGGCGGCTTTGGTCGGGAACTGCTTGAACAGGGTGGCCCGCGAAACGCCCGAGCGCTCGGCGATCCGCGCCCAGTGACGTCCGGTCGTAGCCCAGCTCGAGGAACAGCGCGGTCGCGGTGCGGCGGCGCCGCGACCGGCTGGCATGCGAACCTGCTCGCCGAGCCCACCTTCACCTTTCACCTCAAGAACGGGATCCGGGCAGATCTGCCGGCTCGGGCCACGCCGGTCACCGACCCGGCTGAACGTCAGGCCGTGCTGGCGGTGAACGTCGCGGATCTCAACCAGCCCCACGACCCCGGCACCGTCCGGCCGACCCGCCTCGAAGACTGGGCCGACAGCCGGCTGATGTGGATCAGCTTCCGCAATCGGCCGTGACCGCGGGCCCCTCGACAAAAGCTCGTGAGTGTTCATGACGGTTAGAACCAAACATCACTTGGTCAACTACTTGTGACTTTGGATTGTTCCTCGCACAAGGCAGGCCGTTTCCGTCCGAGTGAACACGGTTGGATCAACGTAGCGTGCTTCTGTCGAGGGCACCTTGTAGTCAACGTCCAGCGAGCGTTGAGGTCGTCTTCAATCGGGCCACATGAGTGCCGGTTGTAGGTGGTTTGCATGAGGTTGGGGTGGCCTTGCGGAGCGGCGTCCGGCGGCCGGGAAGTGCAAGCGCATGCCTACGACCACCCGCGCGACCGCTCACGGCTTGGGTTCAGATTCGGGCGCCCCATGGGGCCATGCGCAGGGAGAATCGACACCGATATTCAATCGCCCGTCCGGCGTCGCCTGCATTCCCATCAGATAATCGTCTCGCTGAGCGTTCGTGAATAGATCTTTCGGCCGGTCATCAGTTTCTGGTTTCCACCCGTTGCTAGTCCACCAGTGGGCCAGCGCATCGAAGTATGTGTTGTTGCGTGTACGATCAATCCCATCGACCCAAAAGCTGACACTCGCATGAGCTTGACCAGTTGGCCGATCACTGACATCAGTGCAGGGAAGCTGTGGAACAAAATCATCCGTCAACTTGTATCCGGGAGGGAAGACGGCGGCCGCAGCAGCGTGAACTGCCTTTAATGCCGTCTCTCGAGCCTGATCAAAAGAAAGTGAGGGCTTCACGGTTTCACCGCTTCCGCATGAGGTCAAAGCGAATGTGAATAGAGCGAGAAAAGTCAGGTTTCGCGTAGATTTGGGACGATTAATCCTAAACCGATGGAAGTCGATCACGGCTGCCCTCCGGCGATAATCTTACCCATTGATTTTAGCGATTCCGACCGTGGAAGCCAGTAGTCACTGTGAGAAGTGAGAGGATTGCTGGGGTCGGAATTAAACTGTTGTCCGCCGAACCATGCGGTGGTGGGGTCGGGTCCGAGGGGGTCGATGTGGTCGAGGCCGATATCGGGTCCGTCGAAGTTGGTGAGGATGGGGATGGGGTCGGTGGGTGATTTGGTGGAGTAGATGTGCTGGCCGACCTGGTCTTGGGGCGTGCCGTCGAGGTGGAGTTGGTTGGCGTGGTCGACGCCGACGCCAGGACTGGCGACCATGACAACGTTGTTGGCGGGCAGGCCGAGGTCGCGGGCGGTTTGCCCGACGACGGTGGTGCCGTAGCTGTGGCCGACCACGGTGGTGTTCACCGGCCCTTGGTGCGCGGCACCGAGTCCGTCTTGGAAGTTGCGGAGCGAGGGTTCGGCCTTGTCGGCAAAACTGGTACTTGCCGCGTCCGGGATAATGCTCTGCGGTGCGTCGTATCCCACCCACGTGATCACCGACGTAGACGGTGACCCCATTTTTCCAGCCATCGCCATCATCGAGTCTGAGCGGGCGATGTCGGTAGCCATGCCGTCGTTCAGTCCGGCAGTCGTGCCGGGTACGTAGGTGGCGACGTTGACGGCCTGGTCGGGGTTGCCAATGGCGACGATGGCCTGCCCGGAGTTCGCCGGGTTGATGCCGAGCAGGTAGGCGGGCGGCTGGCCGGGCAAGGCTTGGTCCAGCCGGGTTTTGATCTGGTCCATTCCGGTGATCTTGCTGTTGAGCGCGTCCCGCTGTTTTTCTAAGGATTCGTATTCTTCTTGCTGTTGCGGGTCGCTGCGTTTCATACCGTCCAGCCGGTGCTGGATATCGTCCTTTTGCTGTTGCAGGTCCTTGTAGTCCCGGTCGAGTACGATTCGGTTGGCGCGGTCCCGGTCGGTCGCCGGGAGCCCGTTCATGGCGCCGATCGCGCCCGGCCGGTCACGAATGAGAATATCCCGCCCGGCATTCGACAGGGTCGCCCACCACGCGGCGTTCTGCGCTGGGGTCGCGTTCGGCAGTGGCTCTGGCAACGTCAAGCCGGGATCTTTCATCCCGTCCGCAGCGGCGGCCGTGACCGTCGATTCGTCCCCGGTGCCGAACTGCCCCGCCGCCGCCCGGTCCAGCACCGACGCTAGATCGGCGTCGATATCGCTGGCTGTGCGCAGGACCTGCGCGACCTCGTCCACCAGTTGCGTGCGTGTCCTTGCCCGGTCTTCCGGGTGCAGGTCGGGCGGCACTTGCTTGCCCGCGAAGCTGTCGACGAGGCTACCGGCGTCGGTGATCTGGAACCCGTACTTGCGGGCCAGCTCTTCGGCGCTGGTGAGGGCGTGCTGGACACCGGTGATCGCGTCGGCGGCCTGTCCCGCCGTCTTGCCCAGGATGGCAGCGCCAGCGGCGATGGTGTCCAGACCGTGCATCAATGCGCGGTGCTGGGTGCCCGCGTCGTCCGCTGCTGGTCCGCTCCAGCCCTCGATCGGCAAGGTCTTGCCGTAGTCGTCGCCGGAATGGATGAGGATCTGGGTCCGGGTCTGCAGAACGGAGAAGATCTCGTTCAGCGCGCTGGGGCTCCACTGTCGGACGTCGGCCAGTGACAGCATCAGCGTGGTCCCCGCATGGTCGGTGCGGCGGATGCGAACACCCCGGCGGCGGTGTGGTCACCCTGCTGGTAGCGATCGGCTGCGGTGTTCAGGCTGTCCGCGAAGTGCTGAGCTTCGCTGCACCACTCGGTGAACGTGGCCGCCAACGCTTCCTGACATCGCCCGGCCGAGGCCGCTGCTGTACCGCCCGGCACCGCTGCACCCACCCGCCCCGCCGGTTCCGCGCAATCCGCGCCACGCAGGGCGCCTACCTTCTCACCAGCGGATCTGCCAGCCGCTCTCAGCGCGTCCGGCACCGTTGTGAACCCCATCTCGACCCCTCCCCGTGATCAATCCATCACAGGGTACGGGACCATCACCAGTCAAACCCACCACCGTCGAGGCGTCCCGCAGACCTACCCATCCCGGCGCGGAGATCTACTCAGGGGGTTGTGAGTAGTCCTGCTCAGGGGCACAGCTCCGCGTTGCTGGTGTCCCTGGGCGGGGCGGTTTGTGCAATGAGTGCGTCCAGATGTGCGGCGAGCGCCGCCGCACTCCGGGCCGGCACAACGCTCGCGTCCATCGCCCGCCGCAGCTTTCCAGCCGCCTCGACCAGAACGGCGCGCAACAGAGCCGCACGTTCGACATCCGGAACTTCTGGTCGCTCCGACAGAATACTGCCCGTCCCCCATCATCTGACCTCGTCTCCCTGCTCCCGATTGGTTCAATCGAGTGTCAAGCCCCGGGTTTGATGGACACTGGATTAGTTGGTTTCCTGGGTTGTGGTGACCGGGTGGGTCATCGCGTGTAGTGCCTCGTACTCGGTGGGTGGGATGTGTCCGAGCTCGCCGTGCAGGCGCCGGTTGTTGTACCAGTCGATGTACTCGACCGTCGCGATCTCGAGGTCGTCGAGGCCGCGCCAGGGGCCGCGGTTGCGGATGAGTTCGGCCTTGTAGAGCGAGTTGAACGCCTCGGCCATCGCGTTGTCGTAGGAATCTCCTTTGCTGCCAACGGATGCGACGGCGTCGGCCTCGGCCAGGCGCTGGGTGTAGCGAATCGCTCGGTATTGCACGCCGCGGTCGCTGTGGTGGACCAGCCCGGTCAGGTCGGCGCGGTCGGCATGGCGGCGCCAGATCGCCATCTGCAGCGCGTCCAGCGCCAGATCCGTGTAGAGACTGGTGGCGACCTGCCAGCCGACGATCAGGCGGGAGAACACGTCCAGCACGAACGCCGCGTAGACCCAGCCCGCGGCGGTGCGCACGTAGGTGATGTCCGCAACCCACAACTCGTTCACCCGCGTCGCCGTGAAGTCACGTTCCACCAGGTCAGTCGGCCTTCCGGTCTCCGGCGCCGGCCGGGTCGTGCGAGGAGACTTGTCCCGCAGCAACCCTCGTAACCCGGCCTCGCGCATAAGCCGCTCCACCGTGCACCGGGCCACCTCGACGCCGTGGCGGTTCAGCTCAGCCCAGACCTTCCTGGCCCCGTAGACGCTGTAGTTCGCCTCATGCACCCGTTTGATCTTCTCGGTCAGTTCCCGGTCGGATGCCGCGCGGGCGGACTCGGGACGGGTCTTGGCGGCATAGTAGGTCGACGGTGCGATCTGGGCAGGCGTGCCCTCAAGCACCCGCAGGACCGGCTGGACACCGTGCTCCTTCCGTTGAGAGTCAACGAATTCGACCTTCATCGCGAGGGACGGTCCAGCTCCATTGACGCGAAGAAAGACGCCGCTGACTTCAAGATCTGGTTCGCCCGGCGCAGCTCACGCACCTCACGTTCCAGCTCGGCGACCCGCGCGGCCTCGGCCGAGGTCGTCCCCGGCCGCGCCCCCTCGTCGGTCTCGGCCTGCTTCACCCACGTCCGCAACGCCTCCGGGTGCACACCAAGCTGGTCGGCGATCCGTTTGACCGCCCCGGCCGCCGACGCAGGATCCCGCCTAGCCTCGACTACCAGACGCGTCGCCCGCTCCCGCAACTCGTCAGGGTACTTCCGTGGTGCCGCCATGACCGTGAATCCTCCGGGTGTTCGATGTCTCCATCAAACCCGGGGCGGGACAGAGAGCACGCTTGGTTACCCCGTGGACCTGCGGATCTGGCTCGGGATGTGTTCGACGGTGTCCCGTTTGGACTGTCTCAACGCGGCCTGGTGACCAACGCGCCGTGGATCGGGGTCAACTGGCTGATCGGAGGCTGCCCCGGGCAAGGGAAGCCGGCGGCGTTGCGGACGTTGCTGTTGGGTGCGGCGCTCGGCCTGACAGCCGAGTTGTAGGCGGTCGTCTTGGGCGAGTCACCCGACTTCGCGCCGTTCGAACCGCGTCTGTCCCGCCGCCGGATGGGGATGGATGACAGCGTGGCTGAGGCGGCCGCGCGAAGAAGCGACGGCGAACGAGGCGAAGCCCTCAATCAGCTTGAACCGGTCCTCCAGGTCCTTGGACCGCCGCCGCCCCCGGTCGGTGTTCCACACCACCACGCCATCACACGCCCGCGCAGCCACCCGCTTCATGACCCGTTCCGACCCCGGGCGGCGGACCTTCGGATTCCACGCCGAGAGCTTCGGGTCAGAGAGCTCCTCACCCACCAAGCCGCTCGATCACCTCGCGGCTATCGGCGTGCTGAGTCTCGGGCTCCTCCAGCTTCCCCGCCTGATTCCGGGACAGCCGCGCGTACGATCCCAAGATCGCCTGTCGGCCGTTCTGACCTGCGCCAACCTGGTGTGAGTGAGCCATACGACCCACCGTAGATCGTCAAGTGACGGTGAGAACCGGTATGAACACTCACGAGTCTTTCGGGACCAGCGCAACGAATTCCTCGGCCGCCGGCGACAGCGGGCCGGCGCGCCAGACCAGGCGGCCGCGGCGTACCAGGCGGGGGAGCAGGGGGACGATCACCGCGCCCTGGCGGCGGGCGTCCTCGGCCATGGCGCGGGGGAGCAGCGCCGCGCCGGCGCCCGCGAGGACCAGCGGGACCATCATCGCCCGGTGCTCGGTCTCCACGACGATGCGCGGTTCACGGCCGGAGCCGCGCAGTGCGTCTTCGACCAGCCAGCGCGTGGCGGTGCCCTGCGGGGTCGTGACCAGGTCCAGTTCGGCCAGCTCCGCCTGCGGCAGGGCTTCGGTGCGCGGGGAGTCCGCGGGCAGCACCGCGAACACCTCCTGCTCGGCCAGGTCCACTCCGGACAGTCCGGCCGGGTCCGAACCGGACTCGACGAGCCCGACCTCGCTCTGCCCGTCGCGGACGCGGTTGAGCACATCGGACCCGGTCTCCGGCGCCCGGACGCGCACGCGCACCTTCGGGTGCCCGGCGCGGAACCGGCCCAGCAGCGCGGCCAGCGGGTCGACGGCCAGGGTGGTCTGGGAGGCGATGTCCAGCGTCCCGCCGCCGAGCCCGAGCACCTCGCGCACCGCCGCGTCCGCCGTGCTCAGGTCACGCAGGATCTGGCGGGCCGGGGCGACCAGCGCGGTGCCCGCCGCGGTCAGCTCCGCGCCATGCGGCAACCGGTGGAACAGCAGTCCGCCCAGCTGTTTCTCCAAGGTGCGCACCGCATGCGACAACGAGGGCTGGGCGACGTGCAGCCGCCGCGCCGCGTTGGTGAACCCGCCGTGGTCGACCACGGCGAGGAAGTACTCCAGCTGGCGGCGCTCCATCCCCGGCGGCGTCAGGCCACGGGGGCCGGGCGCCGCAGGGCCTGGCGGCGCAAGCGCGTGAACTGCTTGGCGCTGTTGAGCGCGAACACCCCGACGGTGGCGCCGTCACGCTGATACGTCGCGACAAACGCGCCGTCCTCGGCTGAACCCTCCACGAACACCACCTCGTCGCCGGGCTCGGGGTGCCCGGCGAGCTGGAGCGTACCGGAGTACTGGTCCGACCAGACGTAGCCGCTCGGCGCGTAATGCCGGGTCACGTGCCCGGCCAGCAGGTTCGCGACGGCCACCGGCGCCTGCTCGCTGGCGTTCGTCCAGTGCTCGTGCCGGTGCCGGACGCCGGTTTCCGCATGCGCGTACGCCGCGACGTCGCCGACTGCGACGACGTTCGGCAGCTTCGTGACCAGCCCGCTCGAGGTGTGCACGCCGTTGCCGACCTCGAGGCCGGAGCCGGTGAGCCAGTCCGTGGCCGGGACCATGCCGATGCCGACGACCACCACGTCCGCGGGCAGCTCCTCACCGCCGGTCAGCCGGACGCCGGTGACCTGGCCGCCGATGGTCAGCAGGGTTTCGACGGCGGCGCCGCAACGCAATGTCGTGCCGTGCCGGGCGTGCAGCCCCGCGCAGGCCTCGGCCAGCCGCGGGCCGAGCACCCGGGCGAGCGGCGTTTCCAGCGCTTCCAGCACCGTGACGTCGAGGCCCAGGGCCCGGGCGGTGGACGCGACCTCGGCGCCGATGAAGCCCGCGCCGACGATCACCACCCGCGCGCCGGGAACGAGTTCTTCCCGCAGGGCCAAGGAATCCTCGAGGGTACGCAGCACGTGGACGCCCGCGATGCCCTCGGTCCCCGGCAGGGTCCGGGCGCGCCCGCCGGTCGCGAGCACCACCCCGTCGACGGCCAGCTCGCCGTCGGAGAGCACCACCCGCCCGGTGGCCGGGTCGAGCCGCTCCGCGCGCGTGCCGAGCCGCAGTTCCAGCGACGCCGTGTCGTCGGCGTCGAGCAGGTCCAGCGACTCGCGCGCCGCCGTGCCGGCGAGGAACGCCTTCGACAGCGGCGGCCGGTCGTACGGCAGGTGCGGCTCTTCGCCGACCAGCACGACCCGCCCGTCGAACCCCTGCGCCCGCAGCTCCTGCGCGGCGCGGGCCCCGGCCAGCGAGGCGCCGATGATCGCGACGCTCTTCACGCCGCGTTCTCCCGGGCGTCGGACTGCACGTAGACGACGCCTTCCTCGACCAGCACCGAGTACGTGCGCACGGGCTTCTTCGCGGGCAGGCAGGAGGGCATCCCGGTCCGCAGGTCGAACAGTGCCGCGTGCAGCGGGCACTCGACGAAGCAGCCCTCCAGCCAGCCCTCGGACAGCGACGCGTCCTGGTGGCTGCAGGTGTCGTCGATGGCGTACAGCTCACCGTCGGCGTTGAACACCGCGATCGGCTCGGGGCCCGCGATCCGGACGGATTCGCCGGGCGGCAGTTCGTCCACTGTGCACGCGCGTTGCATCGAGAGCCTCCGAGACAAATGGGGGAGTTGCGTATTAAGGAACGCGAGACGCGATACGCAACAAGTCTGAATCGGCGGCCGGGCTCCGTCAAGGGTTACGAACCAGTAGATCCGGGCGGATTTTTGCTGGCCCGCAAGGGCCTCCGGCGTACGTCAAGGACTCCTTACCCGCGTCCCACGCGGGTAAGGAGTCCTTGACGGAGCCGGGGTCAGGCGGGGAGGTGCCGGTGGAAGGGCTGCTTGAGCGGGGCGAGCGGGGTGTTGCCGAGGATCAGGTCGGCGGACTTCTCGGCGGTCATCATCACCGGGGCGTAGATGTTGCCGTTGGGGATGTAGGGCATCACGGACGCGTCGACCACCCGCAGCCCCTCGGTGCCGTGGACCCGCATGGTCTCGGGGTCCACCACCGACTGCTCGTCCACGCCCATCTTCGCGGTGCACGAAGGGTGCAGCGCGGTCTCGGCGTCCTTCGCGACCCAGTCGAGGATCTGCTCGTCGGTCTCCACCTCGGGCCCGGGGGAGATCTCGCCGCCGTTGTACGGGTCGAGCGCGGACTGGTTGAGGATCTTGCGCGCCACCCGCACGGCCTCCACCCACTCGCGGCGGTCGTTCTCGGTGGACAGGTAGTTGAACTTCAGCGCCGGGTGCTCGCGCGGGTCGGTCGAGGTGATCTTGACCGTGCCGCGGGTGTCGGCGTACATCGGGCCGACGTGCACCTGGTAGCCGTGGCCGCCGGCCGGCACCGAGCCGTCGTAGCGGATGGCCACCGGCAGGAAGTGGAACATCAGGTTCGGGTACGCGACTTCTTCGTTGCTGCGGACGAAACCGCCGCCCTCGAAGTGGTTGGTCGCGGCCGGCCCGGAGCGCAGGAACAGCCACTGCGCGCCGATGTAGGGCCGCTTCCACTTGGCCAGCGAGGGCTGCATGGAGACCGGCTGCTTGCAGGCGTACTGGATGTACACCTCGAGGTGGTCCTGCAGGTTCTCGCCGACGCCGGGTAGATCGCGCACCACGTCGATGCCCAGCCGTTCCAGCTCGGCCGCGTTGCCGACGCCGGACAGCTGGAGCAGCTGCGGCGTGTTGACCGCGCCGCCGCAGAGAATGATCTCCTTGCCGTACACCTCGCCCGGCGCGCCGCGGCCCTGCGAGTACTCGACGCCGATCGCGCGGGTGCCGTCGAAGAGGATCTGCGAGACGAACGCGTGGGTCTTGACCGTCAGGTTCGGCCGGTGCATCACCGGGTGCAGGTACGCGCGGGCGGCCGAGAGGCGGCGGCCCTTGCGCACGTTGCGGTCGAAGGCCGCGAAGCCCTCCTGACGGTAGCCGTTGACGTCGTCCGTGCGCGGGTAACCCGCCTCGACGGCGGCGTCGAAGAACGCTTGGAACAACGGGTTGGTCGCGGGCCCGCGCTCCAGCTCCAGCGGTCCGCTGTGGCCGCGCCACTGCCCGTCCGGCGCGTCGGCCAGGCAGTTTTCCATGCGCTGGAAGTAGGGCAGGCAGTGCGCGTAGTCCCAAGTGGACATTCCGGGGTCGCCGGCCCAGCGCTCGTAGTCCAGCGGGTTGCCGCGCTGGAAGATCATCCCGTTGATGCTGCTGGACCCGCCGAGCACCTTGCCGCGGGCGTGGTAGATCCGCCGCCGGTTCATGTGCGGCTCGGGCTCGCTGCGGTAGCCCCAGTCGTAGAACTTGCTGCCGATCGGGAAGGTCAGCGCGGCGGGCATGTGGATGAACACGTCCCACTTGGCGTCGGAGCGACCGGCCTCCAGCACCAGCACCTTCGTGGCCGGGTCGGCCGACAGCCGGTTCGCGAGCGCGCAGCCCGCCGAGCCGCCGCCGACGATGACGAAGTCGTAGCCTTCGGAACTCATCTGTCCTCCTTCGCTATCCGGCCACCGCGTCGGGCTGCTGTTCGGGATCGGCGTGCCCGGCCGCCCAGCGCCGCCGCCGGATCGCCAGCATGATGCCGCCGACCACGGCGATCAGGGCGGTGATCAGCACCGCGCCCCACTGGAAGTACCAGTGGTCGTTGCCGTAGACCTCGGGCCGCGGCCAGAGCAGGTTGATGGTCATGCCCGCGCCGTAGAGCACGGCGACCAGGTTCACCAGCGTGCCCCAGCGGCCGAGCTTGAAGTACGGCCCGTGCCCCGGCCGCGGCCACTGCCCGCGCAGGCGGCGCAGCAGCATCGGGGCGGTCACCATCAGGTACGGGATGTAGAACAGGATGATCGCGGTCGAGGTGAGCACGAAAAACGCGCGCTGGTTGCCGAGGTTGATCAGCAGCACCACCACGGTCAGCCCGCCGGTGATCAGCGCCGGCACCACCGGCGTCTTCGACCGCGGGGACACCTTCGAGAGCGCCTTGCTGAACGGCAGCCGCCCGTCGCGGGCCATGGCGAAGGTCATCCGGATCGCCGCGGTCTGCACCGCCAGGCAGCACACGGTGATCGCGATCGCCGAGCAGATCAGGAACGCGTCGCCGAGCCCGGTGCCCAGCGTGCTCTTGAGCAGGTACGGCATCCCGGACGTGCTCAGCTCGCTGGCGTTCAGGTCGCCGACCGCCATCATGCCGACGAGCATCATCAGCCCGCCGACCAGGAACGCGGCGGTGATCGCCCGGAGGATGGCGCGCGGCGCGTGCCGGCGCGGCTGCGTGGTCTCCTCGGCGAGCGAGCCCGCGGTGTCGAAGCCGTAGAACACGTACGCGCTCATCAAGGACGCCACCAGGAACGCGCCGAGGTAGCCGAGCGGCTGGCCCGCGCCGGTGCCGTGGGTGTCGAACACCAGGCCCGGCCCGCGCTTGATGTGCACGGCCAGCGCGATGATCAGCAGCACGCTCGCGATCAGCTCCACGGCCACGCCGAAGTTGTTGATCTTCGCCATCAGCTTGACGCCGATGATGTTCACGATGGTCGCGAACACCACCAGCACCAGCGCGAGGATGATCGCGTTCTGCGCGCCGCCGGGGGTGGAGGTGAGCCCGGCGTCGGCGTCGCTGCCGACGATCTGGAACGCCGTGGACACCTGCGGCAGGATGATCTGGTAGGCCACCGCGACGGCCGCGGCGGTCACGATCGCGCCGATGATCATGATCCAGCCGGCCAGCCACGACGTGACGGGTTTCGCGATCTGCTTGGCCCACTGGTAGACCGAGCCGGCGAGCGGGAACTGCCCGGCCAATTCGGAGAAGCAGAGCGCCACCGCGAGCTGGCCGATGAACACCAGCGGCCAGGTCCAGATGAAGGCCGGGCCGCCGGAGCCGAAGCCGAAGAAGAACAGCTGGAACACGCCGGTCATGATCGAGATGTAGCTGAACCCGGCGGCGAAGCTGGAGAAGGAGCCGAGGGAGCGTTCGAGTTCCTGGCGGTAGCCGAACTTCGCGAGTTCGGAGCTGTCGGACCCGGCGGACCCCTCGCCCGCGGGCTTGGATCGTGTGGTCATGATTTGTCCTCGTGGTGGGGGTGGGAGCGGAGTCAGCCGGTGAACCAGCGTTGCGGTGCGGGATCGATGTTGTGGTAGATGTGCTTGGCCTCGCGGTACTCGTCCAGCCCCGAGGGGCCGAGCTCGCGCCCGATGCCGGACTTGCCGAAACCTCCCCACTCGGCCTGGGGGAGGTACGGGTGGTAGTCGTTGATCCACACGGTGCCGTGGCGCAGGGCCCCGGCCACGCGCTGGGCGCGGCCGGCGTCCGAGGTCCAGACGGCGCCCGCGAGCCCGTAGTCCGTGTCGTTCGCCAGCTCGATCGCCTCGGCCTCGGTGGCGAACCGCTCGACCGTGACCACCGGCCCGAACACCTCCTCCCGCACCACCGCCATGTCCCGGGTGCAGTCCGAGAACACCGTGGGGCGCAAGAAGAATCCGTGACGCAGGTGCTCCTCGGTGGGCCGTGCGCCGCCCGCTCGCAGTGTCGCGCCGGCCTCGATCGCGCCGGCGATGTAACCCTCGACCTTCGCGCGGTGCGCGGCCGACACGAGCGGGCCCGCTTCGGTGTCCGGGTCGAGGCCGCGGCCGAGCCGGATCCGGCCGGCCCGCGCGGCCAGCTCGTCGACGAACCGGTCGTGCACCCCGTCCTGGACGATCAGCCGCGCGCCGGCCGAGCAGACCTGTCCGGAGTGGACGAACGCGGCGGCCAGGGCGTAGTCCACCGCGGTGTCGAAATCGGCGTCGTCGAAGACCACGTTGGGGTTCTTGCCGCCCAGCTCCAGCGCCACCCGGCGGACCCCGCGCGCGGCGGCGGCCATGATCTTCTCGCCGGTGGCCAGCCCGCCGGTGAACGACACCAGGTCCACGCCCGGGTGCTCGACCAGCGCGGCGCCCACCGGGCCGGGCCCGAGCAGCAGGTTCACCACGCCCGCGGGCACCCCGGCCTCTTCGGCCAGCGCGACCAGCGCGACGGTGGTCAGCGGGGTGACCTCACTCGGCTTGAGCACCAGGGTGTTGCCCGCGGCCAGCGCCGGCGCGACCTTCCAGGACATCTGCAGCAGCGGGTAGTTCCACGGCGCGATCAGCGCGCAGACGCCCACCGGCTCGTGCACGATCCGGCTGATCGCCTTCGGGTTCCCGGTGTCCACCACGCGTCCTGCGTCGGTCAGGCTCGCGTAATAACGGAAGACGGCGGTGACGTCGTCCACGTCGATGCGGCCTTCGGCGAGCGTTTTACCGGTGTCGAGGCTTTCGGTGCGGGCTAGGTCTTCGCGGTCCCGTTGCAGCAAGGCGGCGATGCGGGTGAGCAGATCAGCCCGTTCGCTCGCGGTGGTTCGGCGCCAAGGCCCGCTGTCGAACGCGCGGCGGGCGGCGGTCACGGCGGCGCCGACCTCGGCCGGCCCGGCGACGGCCACGGTCTTCAGCACCTCGCCGTCGGCGGGGTTGAGCACTTCGGCGCGCGCCCCGTCGGACGCTTCGGTCCAGATCCCGTCGATGTGGAGGTCCTTCATGAGGCCTTCCCGTTCGTGCGGAGGTGACGCGGGGCACTTCGAGTGCGTACATTTGTACGCGAAGCATGTACACATGTCCACAACGGGTTCTTCAGGTTTTCCTGGCCGTAACTCGGGGCGACCGGTGAGCGAAGGAGCTGCGGGCGATGGCGACGAGGGTGTCGGCGGGGCGCCGGCTGCGTGGTCCGAACGACCCGGAGCGGCGCGCGCGGATCGCGAAGGCCGCCATCCAGGTGGTCGCGGAGCGGGGCATCGAGGGGCTGACCCACCGGGCCGTCGCGGCCGCGGCCGACGTGCCGCTCGGCTCGACCACCTACCACTTCGCGACCCTCGACGACCTGCTCGAGGTCGCGTTGCACGAGGCGGCCGAGAACAACGTGCGCGAGCTGCGGGAGTGGGAGCAGGCCCTGGCGCCGGACGCCGATTTCGCCGCGGCGCTGGCCGAGCTGGTGATGGGCTACATCCACGAGCTGTACCCGCACACCGTCGTCGAATACGACCTGTACGTCGCGGCCATGCACCGGCCGCGGCTGCGCCCGGCGAGCGCGGCGTGGGACGACGCGCTGATCGAGCTGTTCCGCTCCCGCACCGACCCGCTCACCGGGCGGCTGCTCGCCGGGCTCTTCTGCGGCCTGCTCATGCAGGCGGCACTGTCCGAGCCACAGCCGGACCACACCGAGATCGAGGCGCTGTTCCGCCGGGCCATCGAGGGGCCCGCTGCCTGACCGAGGCTGCTATCCGTCCGGCCCGCTCGCCCACGCCGCCGCGACGTGGGCGGTGACTTCGTGTTCACCGGCCGGAAACCGTGATCGCGCAACGGATTCCCCTACCGGCTGGTAATCGGGTGACGCGTAAATCCGTTCTTGACACCTGCCCCGGCCCGCCCGCACTCTGTTCCGTAGAGAGCAACCCGACGCGTAATACGCAACTTCATCGCTCTTGATCCCCCGGGTCCGTTTACCGAGAGGAGCACCGCCGGTGACCACCACCGACCTGCCGCGGAGCCTGCTGCCCACGTTGCCCGGCCGGTACTACACGGACCCGGCGATCTTCGCGCGCGAGCAGGAGAAGATCTTCGAGGCCGACTGGTTCTGCGCCGTGCGCTGCGCGGACCTGGCCGCGCCCGGGGCGTTCGAGACCGTCCGAATCGGACGGGAGAGCGTGATCGTCGCGCGGGCGCGCGACGGGAAGCTGGGCGCCTTCCTCAACGTCTGCCGCCACCGCGGCGCCCGGTTGTGCACCGAGGAGGCGGGCCAGGTCAAGCGGGCGTTCCAGTGCATGTACCACGCCTGGACCTACGGCCTCGACGGCAAGCTGATCGCCGCGCCCAACCTCACCGGCATGCCCGACGTCGACCGCACCGAGTACGGCCTGACCCGGGTGCACCTGCGGGAATGGCTCGGCTACGCCTGGGTCAGCCTGGCCGGGGAGCCGCCGTCCTTCGAGGGCACGGTGATGGCGGACGTCGCCGACCGGCTCGGCGGCTTGCCGGAGCTGGACGCGTACGGGATCGAGGATCTCGCGCTGGGCAAGCGCATCGAGTACGACGTGAAGGCGAACTGGAAGCAGATCATCGAGAACTTCATGGAGTGCTACCACTGCGCCACCATCCACCCGGAGCTGACCGAGGTGCTGCCGGAGTTCGCCGACGGTTACGCGGCGCAGTACTTCGTGGGCCACGGCGCCGAGTTCGGCGAGGAGGTCGCCGGGTTCACCGTGGACGGCAGCGAGGGCGTCGAGCGGCTGCCGGGCGTGGGGGAGCACCAGGACCGCCGGTACTACGCGATCACCGTCCGGCCGCAGGTGTTCGTGAACCTGGTGCCGGACCACGTGATCCTGCACCGGATGTTCCCGCTCGCCCCGGACCGCACACTCGTCCGCTGCGACTGGCTGTACCTGCCCGGGGTGGTGGAGTCCGGAGTGGACCTGAGCCGGTCCGTCGAGCTGTTCCACCGCGTCAACCAGCAGGACTTCGAGGCGTGTGAACGCTGCCAGCTCGCGATGGACTCGCGCTCGTACGCCCGCGGCGGGGTGCTGGTGCCGAGCGAGCACCACATCGGCGCGTTCCACGACTGGGTCCGCGCGCGGACCGAAGGCTAGATCAGCGCGCGGATGGCCTGTTCGAAGCCGGTCACGTGGTCGAGCGTCAGCTCCGCTGCCTTCTTCGCGTCGCCGTCGATGATGGCGGTGAGCAGGGGGGCGTGCTCGTTCACGTGGCCGGCCATGCCGCGCAGGCGCGGCAGGAAAACGCACCAGATACGGGTGGCGAGGTTGTCGTAGTGGATCAGGGTGTCCTCGAGGAACGGGTTGTGCACGCAGGCGTACACGGCCCGGTGCAGATCGAGGTCGATCCGCAGCAGGTCGGTGTTCCCGGCCGGTTGTTCGGTGTCGAGCTGCTCGCGCAACGCGGTCAGCCGCTCGCGGTCCCCGTCGGTCGCGCGCTCGGCCGCCGCCGCGGTGGCGGCCGGCTCCAGCGTGCGGCGGACCTCGGAGATGTGGGCGAGGTCGGAGATGTTGACGTCGGTGGCGAACGTGCCCCGGCGCGGGTAGGCGACGACCAGCCGCTCGGCCTCCAGCCGTTTCAGCGCTTCGCGGATCGGCGTGCGGCCCATGCCGAGTGAACCGCCCAGCCACTCCTCGTTGATCGGCTCGCCCGGCTTGATGTCGAGCATGACGAGGCGGTCGCGGACGAACAGGTATGCCTGCTCCGCCAGGGACGGCCCGGTGACCGGCATCGGTGTGTTGACCTGTGTGCGCACGCCGCCTACCCTACCGTGCAGATTGATATATCAGTAGTCGACCAGCCAGCAGGCATGGAAAGCAGGCAGGAATGACCGCGACGATCGAGGGAACGGGCGCCGGGCTCGAGCGCTCCCTGCAGGACTTCGACCCGGCCGTGGCCGCCGCGATCGGCGCCGAGCTGGGCCGCCAGCGCTCGACGCTGGAGATGATCGCCAGCGAGAACTTCGCGCCCGCGGCGGTGCTCGAGGCCCAGGGCTCGGTGCTCACCAACAAGTACGCCGAGGGATATCCCGGCCGTCGTTACTACGGCGGCTGCGAGCACGTCGACGTGCTGGAGACGCTGGCGCTGGACCGGGTCAAGGCGCTCTTCGGCGCGCAGTTCGCGAACGTGCAGCCGCATTCGGGCGCGCAGGCCAACGCCGCCGCGATGGCCGCGCTGATCAAGCCCGGTGACAAGATCCTCGGCCTCTCGCTCGCCCACGGCGGGCACCTCACCCACGGCATGCGGATCAACTTCTCCGGCCTGCTCTACGAAGTCGCCGCGTACGAAGTGTCCGAAAAGGACTTCCGGGTGGACATGGACGAGGTCGCCCGGCTGGCCCGGGAGCACCGGCCGAAGCTGGTCATCGCCGGCTGGTCGGCCTACCCGCGGCAGCTGGACTTCGCGCGGTTCCGCGAGATCGCCGACGAGGTGGGCGCGTACCTGATGGTCGACATGGCCCACTTCGCCGGGCTGGTCGCGGCCGGGCTGCACCCCTCGCCGGTGCCGCACGCGCACGTCACGACCACCACCACGCACAAGACCCTCGGCGGCCCGCGCGGCGGCGTGATCCTGACGAACGACCCGGCGCTGGCCAAGAAGGTCAACTCCGCGGTGTTCCCGGGCCAGCAGGGCGGCCCGCTGGAGCACGTGATCGCGGCCAAGGCCGTGGCGTTCAAGATGGCGGCCGAGCCCGCGTTCGCCGAGCGTCAGCAGCGCACGCTTCGCGGGGCGAAGATCCTGGCCGAGCGGCTGCTGGCCGAGGACACCGCGGCGGCGGGCATCTCGGTGCTGACCGGCGGGACCGACGTCCACCTCGTGCTCGCCGACCTGCGGGCGTCCGAACTGGACGGTAAACAGGCCGAGGACCGGCTGCACGAGGTCGGCATCACGGTCAACCGCAACGCCGTCCCGTTCGACCCGCGCCCGCCGATGGTCACCTCCGGCATCCGGATCGGCACCCCGGCGCTGGCCACCCGCGGCTTCGGCGACGACGAGTTCCGCGAGGTCGCCGACATCGTGGCCACTGCGTTGCTGCCCGATTTCACCGATGCGACAGCGGAAAAACTGCGCGACCGTGTCGCCGCACTGACCGCCCGTTTCCCGCTGTACCCCCACCTGGGAGCCGCCCGATGACCCGCACCCCCGGCGCCGACCTGCCGGAGCACCCCGACTTCCTCTGGGACAACCCGGACCCCAAGCGCGCCTACGACGTGGTCGTGGTCGGCGGCGGCGGGCACGGCCTGGCCACCGCGTACTACCTGGCGAAGGTGCACGGCATCACCAACGTGGCGGTGCTGGAGAAGGGCTGGCTCGCCGGCGGCAACATGGCCCGCAACACCACGATCATCCGCTCCAACTACCTGTGGGACGAGAGCTCCGGCATCTACGAGCACTCGCTCAAGCTGTGGGAGGGCCTCGAAGAAGACCTGGGCTACCCGATCCTGTTCAGCCAGCGCGGCGTGCTCAACCTCGCGCACAGCCTGCAGGACGTGCGCGACAGCGTGCGCCGCGTCGAGGCCAACAAACTCAACGGCATCGACGCCGAGTGGGTGGACGCCGCGCGGGTCAAGGAGATCTGCCCGATCGTGAACACCTCGCCCGACGTCCGCTACCCGGTGCTCGGCGCGACCTTCCAGCCGCGGGCCGGCATCGCCAAGCACGACTACGTGGCCTGGGGTTTCGCCCGCGCGGCCGCGGCGATGGGCGTCGACCTGATCCAGAACTGCGAGGTCACCGGGATCGAGCGGCGGGACGGGCGGGTGACGGCGGTGCAGACCAGCCGCGGCCGGATCGCCGCGGGCAAGGTCGCGCTGTGCGCCGCCGGGCACTCGTCGGTGCTGGCGAAAATGGCCGGGATCGACCTGCCGCTGTTGTCGCACCCGTTGCAGGCGCTGGTGTCGGAGCTGCTGGAGCCGGTGCACCCGACCGTGGTGATGTCGAACGCGGTGCACGTCTACGTTTCCCAGGCGCACAAGGGCGAGCTGGTGATGGGCGCGGGCATCGACAGCTACTCCGGCTACGGCCAGCGCGGCTCGTTCCACATCATCGAGGAGCAGATGGCCGCCGCGCTGGAGCTGTTCCCGGTGTTCGCGCGGGCGCACCTGCTGCGCACCTGGGCCGGCATCGTGGACGTCACGCCGGACGCGTCGCCGATCGTCGGGCTGACGCCGGTGGAGAACCTGTTCCTCAACTGCGGCTGGGGCACCGGCGGCTTCAAGGCCACGCCCGGTGTCGGCGACTGCTTCGCGCACACCGTCGCGAAGGGCAAGCCGCATCCGTACGCCGAGCCGTTCACCCTCGACCGGTTCACCACCGGCGCCCTCGTCGACGAGCACGGCGCCGCCGCCGTCGCGCATTAGGAGTCTTGATGCAACTCATCCCCTGCCCGTGGTGCGGGCCGCGTGAAGAGGCCGAGTTCCACTACGGCGGCCAGGCCCACGTCGCCTACCCGGCGGACCCGTCGGCGCTCTCGGACTCCGAATGGGCGAAGTTCGTGTTCTTCCGCGCCAACCCGAGCGGGCCGTTCGCCGAGCGGTGGAGCCACAGCGCGGGCTGCCGCCGCTGGTTCAACGCCGTCCGAGACACCCGTACCCACGACCTGCTGGCGGTCTACCGCCTCGACGAGCCCCGGCCGGTGACACCATGAACGATTTCCGACTCCCCGCGGGCGGTCACGTCGACCGCGACACGACCCTGCACTTCACCTTCGACGGCCGCGAACTCACCGGTCACCCCGGCGACACGCTCGCTTCGGCGCTGCTCGCGAATGGCGTCCACCAGATCGCCACGAGCATCCGGTACGGCCGCCCGCGCGGCATCATGGCCGCGGGCGTCGAGGACGCGAATGCCTTGGTGCAGCTGGAAGAACCGTTCCCCGAGCCGATGCTGACGGCGACCACGGTGGAGCTGTTCGACGGCCTCGTCGCGCGCGGGCTGCCGGGGCAGGGCCGCCTGGCCGCCGAGCCCGACCCGGCTCGTTACGACGCGAAGCACGTCCACTGCGATGTGCTCGTGGTCGGCGCGGGCCCGGCCGGCCTGACCGCCGCGCAGACGGCGGCGCGGGGCGGGGCGCGGGTGGTGCTCGTGGACGACCAGCCGGAGCCGGGCGGCTCGCTGCTGGGGTCCGGCGAGTACATCGGCCTCAAGCCCGCCGTCGAATGGGCGCGTGCGGTCGTAGCCGAGCTGCGGGAGACGCCGGACGTGCTGGTGCTGGAGCGCACGACCGCCTTCGGCGCCTACGACGACGGGTTCGTGCTCGCGTTGCAGCGCCGCACCGACCACCTCGGCGCGCCGCCGGCAAACGTGGCGAGGCAACGGGTCTGGCGGATCCGGGCGAAGCAGACGGTGTTCGCGACCGGCGCGCACGAGCGTCCGGTGGTCTTCGCGGACAACGACCGGCCAGGCATCCTGCTCGCCGGGGCCGCGCGCACGTACCTGCACCGCTACGGCGTGCTGCCGGGCCGCCGCGCGGTGCTGTTCACCACCGACGACAGCGCGTACGCCGCTGCCGTCGATCTGGCCGACGCCGGGGTGGAGGTCGCGCTCATCGTGGAAGCCCGGCCCGAGGCTCCGGCGGGCTGGGCCGCCGCGTGTGCCGAGCGGGGCATCGAAATCCGCACCGGCAGCGTCGTCACCGGAACCGAAGGGACGGAACGGGTATCGGCGGCGGTCCTCGCGCCGTCCGGGGCCGCGCCGTCCAAGGAAGTGGTGGCCTGTGACGTGCTGCTGGTCTCCGGTGGCTGGAACCCCGCGGTGCACTTGTTCAGCCAGGTGCGCGGGAAGCTGCGTTACGCCGCCGAGCTGGGCGCGTACGTGCCCGACGGCGAGCTGCCATCCGCCCGGGTCGCTGGCTCGGCGAACGGCACGTCGGACTTCGCGGGCTCTGTCCGGGAGGGCCGCGCGGCCGGGGCTGCCGCGTTGACGGCGGCCGGGTTCGCGCCGCCTGAAGAACTGCCGCTGCCGACATCGGACGCACGGCCGCCGGAGCTGGCGCCCGCGGTGATGTGGTTGGTCCCGGGTCCGGAGTCCGAAGTGGACACCCGGTTCGTCGACCTGCAGCGCGACGCCACGGTGTCGGACGTGCTGCGCGCGACCGGCGCCGGGCTGCGGTCGCTGGAGCACATCAAGCGCTACACCACCATCGGCACCGCGCACGACCAGGGCAAGACGTCCGGTCTGCTCGCTGCGGGGATCACCGCGGAGGCGCTCGGGCTGGACCTCGCCGAGCAGCGGCCGACCACCTACCGCCCGCCTTACACGTCGGTGGCGTTCGCGGCGCTGGCCGGGCGGCACCGCGGTGAGCTGCACGATCCCGTCCGCGTCACCGCGCTGCACGCATGGCACGTCGCGCACGGGGCCGAGTTCGAGAACGTCGGCCAGTGGAAACGGCCGTGGTACTACCCGCAGCCGGGCGAGGACCTGGAAGCGGCCGTGCTGCGTGAATGCCGCGCGGCGCGGACCGGCGTGGCCATGATGGACGGCTCCACCCTCGGCAAGATCGACGTGCAGGGCCCGGATGCCGCCGCGTTCCTGGACATGCTCTACACGAACTTGATGAGCACGCTCAAGGCAGGCCGGATCCGTTACGGCGTCATGTGCGGTGTCGACGGCATGGTGATCGACGACGGCACCGTCATCCGCGTCGCCGAGGATCGGTTCATGGTCACCACGACCACCGGCAACGCGGCGATGGTGCTGGAGTGGATGGAGGAGTGGCTCCAGACCGAGTGGCCGCACCTGCGCGTGTTCGCGACCTCGGTCACGGAGCACTGGGCGACCATCCCGCTCGTCGGGCCGCGTTCGCGGGACGTGCTCGGCACGCTCGCCCCGGGCCTGGACGTGAGCAACGAGGCGTTCGGCTTCATGACCTGGCACGACGCCGAGGTGGCCGGGATCCCCGCGCGGGTCTGCCGGATCAGCTTCTCCGGCGAGCTGGCGTACGAGGTGAATGTGCCGTCCTGGTACGGGATCGCGCTGTGGGAGTCGCTTCTGGACGCCGGCGCCGAGTACGGCATCACACCGTACGGCACCGAGACCATGCACGTGCTGCGCGCCGAGAAGGGCTACCCGATCATCGGCCAGGAGACCGACGCCACGGTCACCCCGCAAGACCTCGGGATGTCGTGGGCGGTGTCGAAGAAGAAGGCCGACTTCCTGGGCAAGCGCTCGTTCGCACGGGCGGAGAACAACCGGCCCGACCGCAAGCAACTGGTCGGCCTGCTGCCGGTGGACCCGGCGGTGCGGCTGCCCGAGGGCGCGCAGCTGATCGAAACCGCCCACGTGCCCGAGCCGCCGGTGCGGATGCTCGGCCACGTGACGTCCAGCTACCGCAGTGCCGCGCTGGAGCGGACTTTCGCGCTGGCGCTCGTGCGCTCCGGCCACGAGCGCGTCGGCGAGACGCTGTACGTGCCCGTCGGCGATCAGGTGGTGCCGGTGACCGTGACCGGATCCGTGCTCTTCGACCAGGAGGGAACCCGCCGTGACGGCTGAAATCCTGCGCCGCGCGCCGCTCGGGCCAGGCCTGCTGCCCGCGGTGCTCGGCGCCGAGGAGCGACCGTTCCTGACCCAGCTCACGCTGCGAGTGCGTGAGGGCCACGAGGCGGTGGGCGCCGTGCTCGGTGTCCCGCTGCCGTCGGAACCGTGCACTTTTGCCTCCGGGACGGGGGAGTTCGGCGCCGTCGACGTGCTGTGGCTGGGCCCGGACGAGTACCTCGTGCTCGCCGCCACCGGCGTGGCCGGGCTGGAACCGGCCGTGCGGGCCGCGATCGGGGTGGGCGCGGTGACCGACACCTCGGCGCAGCGCACCACCGTGGCGCTTTCCGGCCCGGCGGTGCGGGACGTGCTGGCCCACGGCTGCTCGATCGACCTGCACCCGAAGGCGGCGCCGGCCGGCACCTGCGTGCAGACCCTGCTCGCGCGGACCGGCGTCATCCTCCTGGTCCGCGGGGACGAGGAGTACACCGTCCTGGTCCGGCAGTCGTTCGCGTCCTACTTCGCCGCCTGGCTGGCCGACGCCGCACTGGAATACCGGGAGCTGCCATGACCCCGGCCGCCCCGTCCCTGTCCCATCCCCTCCGATGGGGCGCTTCAAGCGACCACCGGCAAACGAGACACGGAGGGCCCGCGTGACCGAGCACTTCACCCTGACCCTGCGCTGCCCGGAACGCTCGGGCATCGTGCACGCCGTCACCACGTTCCTGGTCGGCCGCGGCTGTGACATCGTGGAGCACCAGCAGTTCGACGACGACGTGCGCGGCTCGCTGTTCCTGCGCACCGCGTTCAGCTGCGACAAGTCCACTGTGGACGACCTGACCCGCGCGTTCACGCCGGTGGCCGGCGAGTTCGGCATGGAGTTCCAGTTCTCCGGCACCGAGCCGGACCGGCTGCTGGTGATGGTCTCCAAGTTCGGGCACTGCCTGAACGACCTGCTGTTCCGCTGGCGCGCGGGCAGCCTCGGCGCGGAGATCGCGCTGGTGGTGTCCAACCACGAGGACCTGCGCCCGATGGCCGAGGCGGCCGGCGTGCCGTTCGTGCACGTGCCGGTCACGCCCGGGACCAAGGCCGAGGCCGAGCAACGGCTGCTGGACCTGGTCGGCGAGCACTCGATCGACCTGGTGGTGCTGGCCCGCTACATGCAGGTCCTGTCCGACGAGCTGTGCGCGAAGCTCCAGGGCCGCGCGATCAACATCCACCACTCGTTCCTGCCCGGGTTCAAGGGCGCCAAGCCGTACCACCAGGCCTACGACCGCGGCGTCAAGTACGTCGGCGCCACCGCCCACTACGTCACCCCGGCCCTGGACGAGGGCCCGATCATCGAGCAGGAGGTGCAGCGCGTGGACCACACGCACTCGCCCCGCGCGCTGGTGACCGTCGGCCGCGACGCGGAGGCGCTGGCGCTCTCGCGCGCCGTGCGCTGGCACTGTGAGCGCCGCGTCCTGCTCAACGGCAACAGCACCGTCGTCTTCCGCTGACCCACCAAGGAGTTCTCATGACCCGTGTCGTGATCATCGGCGCCGGCATCGTGGGCGCCAACCTCGCCGACGAGCTGACCGCCCGCGGCTGGACCGACGTCACCGTGCTCGACCAGGGCCCGCTGCCGCTCACCGGCGGCTCGACCTCGCACGCACCCGGCCTGGTCTTCCAGACCAACGCGTCGAAGGCGATGACGGAGTTCGCGAGCTACACCGTCGAGAAGCTGCGCGGGCTCGAAGTGGACGGGCTGCCGTGTTTCAACCAGGTCGGCGGGATGGAGGTGGCGACCACCCCGGCGCGGTGGCAGGACCTGAAGCGCAAGCAGGGCTGGGCGACGTCTTGGGGCGTCGAGGCGCGGCTGATCGACCCGGCCGAATGCGTCGAACGGTGGCCGCTGCTCGACGGCTCGGCGGTCTTCGGTGCGCTGTACGTGCCGACGGACGGGCTGGCCAAGGCGTCCCGCGCGGTGGTCGCGCTGGCGCGGCGGGCGGAATCGCGGGGCGCGCGGTTCGTCGGCTCGACGCGGGTGACCGGCGTCCGGCAGTCGGGCGGGCGCGTCACCGGAGTCGAGACGGACCAGGGTGACTTCGCGGCGGACATCGTCGTGTCGTGCGCCGGGTTCTGGGGCCGGGAGATCGGCGCCATGGTGGGCCTGGACGTGCCGCTGCTGCCGCTCGCGCACCAGTACGCGAAGACCGGGCAGGTCGCGGAGCTGATCGGGCGCAACACCGAGGCGGGTGAGGCGAGCCTGCCGATTCTGCGCCACCAGGACCAGGATCTGTACTTCCGCGAGCACGTGGACCGGATCGGCATCGGGTCCTACGCGCACCGGCCGATGCCGGTCTCGCCGCTCGCGGCCTCGGACGAGGTGACCGAATCGTCGATGCCGTCGATGCTTCCGTTCACCGAGGAGGACTTCGCGCCGTCGTGGGAGGAGAGCCGGCTGCTGCTGCCGGCGCTGCGGCAGACCAAGGTCGAGGAGGGCTTCAACGGGATCTTCTCCTTCACCCCGGACGGCCAGTCGCTGGTGGGGGAGTCCACCGAGGTCCGCGGCTTCTGGATCGCCGAGGCGATCTGGGTGACCCACTCGGCGGGCATCGCCAAGGCCGTCGCCGAGCAGCTGGTGCACGGGCGGTCCGAGACCGACCTGCACGAGCTGGACCTGCACCGGTTCGAGGCGGTGCAGCTCGCGCCGGAGTACGTGAGCGAGACCTCGCAGCAGAACTTCGTGGAGATCTACGACGTGCTGCACCCGTTGCAGCCCAAGCTTTCGCCGCGGAACCTGCGGGTCAGCCCGTTCCACGCCCGGCAGCGCGAGCTGGGCGCGGTGTTCCTGGAGGCGGGCGGCTGGGAGCGGCCGCACTGGTTCGAGGCCAACGCGCCGCTGCTCAAGCAGCTCCCGCACGACTACCTGCCGCCCGCGCGCGACAGCTGGGCCGCGCAGTTCCACTCCCCGATCGCGGCGGCCGAGGCCTGGCACACGCGCAACGGCGTCGCACTGTATGACATGACGCCGCTGAAACGGGTCGAGGTCAGCGGGCCGGGGGCGCTGGCGTTCTTGCAGCGGCTCACGACGAACCAGCTCGACAAGTCCGTCGGCTCGGTGACGTACACGCTGATGCTCGACGAGGCGGGCGGCGTGCGCAGTGACGTCACCGTGGCGCGACTGGAGCCGGAGGTGTTCCAGGTGGGCATCAACGGCAACATCGACGTCGCGTACTTCCGCTCGCTGCTGCCCGACGACGTGCGCGTCCGCGACATCACGGGCGCTACCTGTTGCATCGGCGTGTGGGGGCCGCTCGCGCGGGATCTGGTGCAGCCACTGTCGCGAGAGGACTTCTCGCACACCGGGCTGAAGTACTTCCGCGCGCGCCAGGCGCGGATCGCCGGCGTCCCGGTGACCGCGATGCGACTGTCCTATGTGGGCGAACTCGGCTGGGAGATCTACACCGAGGCCGACAACGGGCAACGGCTGTGGGACGCGCTGTGGGCCGCCGGGCGGGAGCTGGGCGTGATCGCGGCCGGGCGGGCGGCGTTCAACAGCCTGCGGCTGGAGAAGGGCTATCGCTTGTGGGGCACGGACATGACCACGGAGCACGACCCGTACGAGGCCGGGGTCGGCTTCGCGGTCCGGCCGGCGAAGGGCGATTTTGTCGGCCGGGAAGCGATCGACGGCCGCAGCGAGGAGACAGCGTCGCGACGCCTCCGCTGCCTGACCGTGGACGACGGCCGGACGGTGGTGCTCGGAAAGGAGCCGGTATTCGTCGACGGTGCCCCGGCCGGATACGTGACAAGCGCGGCGTACGGCTACACGATCGGGCGGCCGATCGCGTATGCGTGGCTCCCGGCCGGCGTCGGTATTGGTGACGGTGTGGAGATCGAGTACTTCGGCCGCCGGGTCCCGGCGACGGTGGCGGCCGAGCCGCTCGTCGACCCCGGCATGGAGCGGATCCGGCGTTGACCCCGGCTTTCGGCGCGGAGAGGAGCGATGGCGTGCGTGACTTGATCATGAGCGACTTCCTGAAGAGCCTGGCCGTCCCGGGGACGACTCCGAGCGGTGGGGCGGTGGCGGCACTGGGGGTGGCTCAGGCTGCGGCTTTGCTGGCCCGGGCTGCCGGTGCCGACCGCGAATTACGGGCTGAGGCCGAAGTGCTGCGGATGCACGCGCTTCGGTTGGCAGAGAAGGACGCGCACGCGGTCGGTCAGTTCGCGCTTGCGGGCCTGGCCGCGGGTGCAGCGGCGCTCGCCGCCTGTTTGCCCGCGGCCGACGTGATCGCCGCGGCTGCCAAGGCCCTGACGCTGGCCGAGCGGCTGCTCCCGGCGTCCGGGCTGCTGGGTGCGGTGCTGCCAGAGCCCGGGCTGTCGGGCGCAAGGTCGTCGAACACAGGGTCGTCGGGCACAGTGCCGTCCTGGATGGTGTCGCCGGATGTCGCGGCCGTGGCGGAGATCGCGCGGTCTTCGGCGATGACCGCGCGGGTGGCGATCGAGACCCGGCTCGGTGCGGTGACCGGCGATGCGGCCATCGCGCTTCGGGCCACGGTGGCGAGCGTCGACGGGCTCGCCGAGCGGGCCACGTGGGTGACCGCCGCCGTCCGGGCCGCGAATGCCTCGGCCGAGTACGCCACGAGTGGGCTAAGTAACCAACCAGTTGGTTGACGTACCCGCCAAGCCGGGTGTCAGATGGAGGTGCGAAGGAAAACTCCATCAGGGAAGGCATCCATGCCCAAGACGTGGCTCATCACCGGCAGTTCCCGCGGCTTCGGCCGCGAGCTGGCGCAGGCGGTCCTCGAAAGCGGCGACCGCCTGGTCGCCACCGCGCGGCGGCCCGAGCAGCTCGACGACCTCGTCCGCAAGTACGGCGACAGCGTGCGCGCGGTGGCCCTCGACGTCACCGATGCGGAGGCAGCGCGGGCCGCTGTCCAGACCGCCGTGGCGGAGTTCGGCTCGCTCGACGTCGTGGTGAACAACGCCGGCTACGCCGATTCCGCGCCGATCGAAGAGATGTCCGACGAGGATTTCCGCGCGCAGATCGACGCGAACCTGTACGGCGTCGTCAACGTCACCAAGGCGGCGCTGCCGGTGCTGCGGCAGCAGCGTTCGGGGCACGTCGTGCAGTTCTCCTCGATCGGCGGGCGGGTCGGCGGCTCGCCCGGGATGGGCGCGTACCAGACCGCGAAGTTCGCCGTCGAAGGGTTCTCCGAGGTGCTGAACAACGAGGTGAAACCGTTCGGGGTCAAGGTGCTGATCGTCGAGCCGGGGCCGTTCCGCACGGATTGGGCGGGCTCGTCGATGGCGATCGCGCCGGTCGGCCCGGAGTACGAGGAGACCGTCGGCGCGATGAACCGCGGGCGCGCGGGCGCGGCGACCTGGCCCGGTGATCCGGCGCGGGCGGCGAAGATCATCCTCGACGTCGTCGCCCACCCCGAGCCGCCGCTGCGGCTGCTGCTGGGGGCCGCGGCGGTCGAGCTGGCCGCGAAGTCCTCGGCCGAGCGCGCGGCCGAGGCGCGGCAGTGGGCGGACGTCAGCCGGGCGGCGGACTTCCCGCCGGGGGAGTGAGGGGCCCGGCCGGATCCCGTTAGCATCGGGGCATGTCTCGGTGTCGAGGGCGTGCGGAATGAAGGCGTTTGTCGTGCACGGGCCCGGGGAGGCCGGGGTGGCCGAGGTCGCCGAGCCGGAGCCCGGCGTCGGCGAGGTGGTGGTCGAGGTCGAGCGGGCCGGGGTGTGCGGCACGGACGTCGAGTTCTTCACCGGCGAGATGGAGTACCTCGCCGAGGGCCACGCGCGCTACCCGATGCGGCTCGGCCACGAGTGGTGCGGCACGGTCGTGCGCGCGGGCGAAGGGGTGCACCCGGCGTGGGTCGGGCGCCGCGCGGTCGGCGACACCATGCTCGGTTGCGGCCGATGCCGTCGTTGCCGCGGCGGGCGCCAGCACACTTGCGCGGACCGTCAGGAGGTCGGCATCCGCGGCGGCCGCGCCGGAGCGCTGGCCGAACGCCTCGCGGTGCCGGTGACCTCGCTGCACGAGCTGCCGGACGGGATCGACGGACCGCTCGGCGCGCTGGTCGAGCCGGGCGGCAACGCGGTACGCGCCGCGCGGGCCGCCGCCGGCGAACGGGTCCTGGTCCTCGGCCCGGGCACGATCGGGCTGCTGACAGCGCTGTTCGCGCGCGCGGCCGGCGCCGAGGTCCACCTGGTCGGGACCACGCCTTCGTCGCTGGAATTCGCGCGGTCCCTGGGTTTCCCGGCCACGGCGGACCTGCCGGAGCCACCGTTCGACGCGGTGGTGGACGCCACGAACGACCCGTCATCCCCGGCGCGGGGCCTGGAACTGGTGGAGCCGGGCGGCCGCTTGGTCTGCATCGGCCTGGCCGGAACCCCGAGCCGGATGGACGCCCGGTCGCTGGTGTTCAAGGACGTGACCGCGATCGGGATCCTCAGCGCGTCCCCGGGCCTGGCCGACGCCGTCGACGCCTACGCCCGCGGCGACGTCGACCCGCGCCCCCTCGTGGCAGCGACGGTCGGCCTGGACGGTGTGGCCGCCGTACTCGCGGGCGAGCGCCCAGCCGGCGCCTTGGCGGGTCCGAAGATCCTGGTCGATCCCCAGCGGTTGTGAAGGTCCGGTCCGTGGGCGCGGGTCGGGGTCCGCGCCCACGGACCGGGGGTCAGGCGAGGTACTCCGCGGCAGCGCGCAGGCTCACGTACGAGCCGCTGAACGTGTCGATCCGATCCCCAGCGCCGAAATCCGTTCCAGGGACACCGGTCTCGACCCGGATGTAGTCCACATCGGACAGTTCGCCGAGAAACGCCAGCACCTCAGGATGACGGTGCGCCTCGCGAGTCACCACGACGACGGACCCGGCTTCACGAGCAGCCGAACGCACCGCCGCGGCATCGTCCGGGCCGACGTTCAGCACGCGGGTCCCCGGCACCAGCTCGGCCAAGTGCGGGCCGAGCCCCCACGGCATCGGCCCGGCCGCGATGGTCGGGTCCGTCCGGACGTCGACCACCAGCGGCACCCCGGACAACCGCGGCGAGCCCTGGATCCGCAGTGCGGCGCGCGCCGCCTCCAGCCCCAGGGTGCGGTCCACCGGACGGATCGACGCCGGCGCCGGCGACGTGCCCAGCGAAGCAGTCCGGGCCGCAGCATCGGCGAGCCGTTCCAGAGGGAGCGTGCCGTCGGCGACCGCGGCGACGATGGTCGCCGTGATGCGGTCGAGGGTTTCGGCGTCGAAGGCCGCGCCGCCGATGCACAGGGCGTCGGCGCCGGCGGCGAGGGAGCGGACGGCCGCCGTGCCGAGGCCGTCGTGCCGGCCGTAGGCGCCGGAGACCGCGCCCATTTCCAGCGCGTCGGTGATCACCGCGCCGGTGAAGCCCAGCTCGCCGCGCAGCACGTCGGTCAGGGCCACGTGGTTGAGCGTCGCCGGCTCGTCGCCCCACGCCCGCACCACCAGGTGGCCGGACATGATCGCGCGCACGCCGGCGCCGATCGCCGCGGCGAAGGGGACCAGCTCGATCTCCCGCAGTTCCTCGACGGTCCGGGGGAGCACGGGCAGCGCCACGTGCGAATCCTCCGTCGCCGCGCCGTGCCCGGGGAAGTGCTTCGCGCACGCCGCGACGCCGTACTTCTGCAGCCCCGTCACATAAGCCGCCACGTGCGGCGACGCCTTGGCCGGGTCCGAACCGAACGCCCGGACGCCGATGATCGGGTCCTGCGCCGCCAGCGTCAGGTCCGCACACGGCGCCAGGTTCACCGTGACGCCGCAAGCGGCCAGCCGCTCGCCGAGGGCCGCCGCGACGGCCGTGGTCAGCTCCGGGTCGTCGGCCGCGCCGAGGGCGAGCGGGCCGGGCACGAACGACCCGGTGGCGACGTCGAGCCGCGTGACGTCGCCGCCCTCCTCGTCGATCCCGACCACCACGTCGTCCCGCTCGGCGCGCAGGGCCGCGGTCAGCGCCGCCACCTGCTCGTCGTCGACCACGTTGCGGCCGAACAGGACCACGCCGCCCAGGCCCTCGCCCAGGCGCCGCCGCAGCCAGTCCGGCGCGGTCGTGCCCGCGAAACCGGGCAGCAGCACGGCTTCCGCGAGCCTTCGAAGATCAGCCAAGGCCTATCCCTTCACCGCGCCGGCGGTCATGCCGGACACCAGCTTGCGCTGCACGATCAGGAAGAACACCAGCGCCGGGATCGCGTAGACCACCGACGCCGCCATCACCCCGCCCCAGTCCACCGAGAACGCGGTCCGGAACGACGAGAGCCACACCGGCAGCGTCTGCTTGGACTGGTCCCGCATGAACACCAGGGCGAACAGGAACTCGTTCCACGCGGTGATGAAGCTGAACACCGACGTCGTCACCAGGCCCGGGCCCAGCAGCGGCAGCGTGACCCGGCGGAACGCGCCGGTGCGGCTGCAGCCGTCGATCATCGCGGCCTCTTCGAGGTCGTACGGGATGCCGTTGACGAACCCGTAGAGCATCCAGACCGTGAACGGCAGCGAAGTGGCGAAGTACACCAGCAGCAGCGAAGGCAGGGTGTTGAGCAGCCCGAGGTCGCGCATCAGCAGGTACATCGGGATGAACAGCGCCGAGAGCGGGGCCAGCTGCGCCATCAGGATCAGCAGCAGGAAGCCCTTGCGCCCGCGGAACCGGAACCGCGCCAGCGGGATCGCCGCCAGCACGCCCACCACCAGCGCCGCGATCACCGCGCCGAGCGTGACGATCAGGCTGTTGCTCAGGTACGTCACGAATCCCGGCTTCGTCAGCGCCGACGCGAAGTTCGACAGCGTCGCCGAAGTCGGGATCAGGTCGTACTTCGGCGAAAGCACGTCACCCGGGGTCTTCAGCGACGTGGTGAACATCCAGTACGTCGGGAAGAAGAACACCAGCGCGACGAGAATGCCGATGACCGAGAGCATGACCCGCTGGGTCAGGGACTTCTTCACGCGATCTCACCGTCCTTGGTCCGGACCAGCAGCTGGACGTAGCGGGCGGTGACCGCGAGCAGCAGCACCAGCATGATGGTCGCGATCGCCGCGGCGCTGCCGAAGTGGCTGCCGGCGATGCCCTTGAGGTACTGCAGGATGGCGAGCGTGGTGCTCTGCCCGTCCGGCCCGCCCTGGCGGATCGCCCAGACCTGGCCGAACATGTTGAAGTCCCACAGCACCGACAGGAACGTCACCATGGTCAGGATCGGCCGGATGGCCGGCCAGCTGACCGCGCGGAACGTCTGGAACGGCCCGGCGCCGTCGATGCCCGCCGCCTCGTACTGCTCGCGCGGCACGCCGATCAGACCCGCGTACAGCGTGAAGGCCACGAACGGCACGGCCTGCCAGGTGACCAGCAGCCCGATCACGGTCAGCGTGCTGGTCCCGGTGGAGAACCACGAGTAGCCGATGAACGAGTGGAAGCCCAGCCGGTCCAGCGTTTTGTTCAGGATTCCGTACTGCTGGTCGAAGATCCACTGGAACACCGTGGTCGTGGCGATCACCGGTACGGCCCAGGCGAGCACCAGCGCGACCTGCACGCAGACGCGGATCACCGGGTTGAGGTGGCGCATCAGCACCGCGATCAGCAGCGCCACCACCAGCGTCGCCACGACCAGCGCGGCGGTGAACAGCACGCTCCGGATCGTCACCGACCAGAACTCCGGGTCCGACAGGGTGTCCGTGTAATTCGAGAGCCCGACCCAGACCAGCTTCCCGGTCACCAGCTCGCGCAGGTCCAGCTGACGCAGGCTGATCATCAGCATCTGGATGGTGGGCCAGCCGAGCAGCACCAGCACGGCGACGAGGGCGGGCAGGATCAGCAGGTAGGGCGTCAGCCGCTCGCCGAGCCCGCCCCGGCGCCGCGGTTTCGCGGGACTGACGCGCGCCGACGCCGGCGGGGTGGCCCCCGCCGGCGTCGGCATCTCCTTGGTCGCCGTCATCCGCCGATGATCTTGTCGAGCGCGGCGTTCGCGTCGGCCGTGGCCTGGTCGACGGTCTTCTTGCCGGTCAGGTACGCGGTCAGCATGTCCTTCAGCGGGTTCTGGCCGGATTCGACCTCACCCCACTTCGGGCTGGTGGGCACCGCGCGGCCGTTCTTCGAGGCGGTGGCCATGACCGCGCCCAGCGGGTCCTTGGCCAGCGCGCTGACGTCGGACGAGGTGCCCGGCACGTAGCCGGCCGCGGCCATCTGGGTCATGTACTTGTTGCCCGAGAGCAGCTTCAGGTACGCCTTCGCCAGGTCCTTGTTCTTGCTGTTGACCGGGACGACGAGGTTCGAGCCGCCGAGGAACACCGGGGCCGGCTGGCCCGCGGTCTTGCCCGGGATGGGGAACGCGCCGGTCTTGTCCGTGATGCTCGGGTCGGTCTTGGCGGCGGTGGCCACCTCGCCCGGGGTGCCGATGAACATCGCGACCTTGCCGCCGCCGTAGATGCCGGCCTGCTGCGGGGTCGCCTCGTCGTTGTCCTTCGGCGCGGTGGTGCCCGAGGCGTCCACGAGCTGCTTGTAGAACTCCAGGCCCGCCTTCGAGCCGGCGCTGTCGAGCGTGGACTTGAACGACTTGCCGTTGGCCTTGGCGACGTCACCGCCGTTGTCCCAGATGAACGACAGCAGCGAGTACCAGTACTGGCCCGGCAGGTAGAGCGACTGGAACTGCGGGTCGCTGCCGAACTTCGCCTTGAGCTTGGTGATGGCGTCGAGCCACTCCGCGTTCGAGGTCGGCGTCGAGGTGATGCCGGCCTGCTGGAACATGTCCTTGCGGTACAGCACCTCCCGGTTGGCGGCGTAGAACGGCACGCCGTAGGTCTTGCCGTCGTACTCGCCCGAGGCCTTGAGCCCGGCGAGCCACTGCGCGCCGTTGAGGTCGTTGGCCGAGGAGGTCAGGTCCTCCAGCACGCCCTGCGCGGCGAACGCCGGGGTCTGCGTGTTGCCGACCTCGATCACGTCGGGCGGGTTGTCCCCGGCCAGCGCGGTGGTCAGCTTCTGCTGGATCCCGTTCCACTGCTGGATCTGGTAGTCGACCTTGACCCCGGAGTGCGCGGCCTCGAACTCCTTGTTGAGCGCACCCGTCAGGCTGTCCGGCGCGGAGCCGGTCATCAGCCAGACCGTGAGCGTCCCGGTGCCCGTGCCTCCCGAGCCGGAGGCGTTGTCACCGCCGCCTGAGCCGGCACAGCCGGCTGTCGCGAGGGTGATGGCGGCGGCGCCCGCCACCAGCTTGAGCCAGCGCTTCACTTGTCTCGTCCTTTCGGTGCCCGGCCCCCAGGCCGGTCGGTGACAAATGGTGTAGACCAATGTGGAGCAGCGTGGTCCGGACCACAGCTGGTGTCAAGCCGGTTGCCAAGACGTTGTAAACACGACAGCCGGTTTGACTCTGCGTGTACGACCGGTTACCGGCGTCTGGCGCGGATTGGCGGGAGGACGCGAAAAACCCCTGCTGGCCACCAGCTCGCGCAGCAGGGGTGTATCCGGTGAAGGGTTCGCGGGAGGGCCAGTCTCGGCCCGGTTTGCCCGGCCGGACCCGGTCCAGTGGTACTGAGTGGTCCGCCGTAAGGTGCTCGGCCCGGAAATCAGATCAGGCCGAGAGTGGACATCGCGCTCGCCACGGTGCGGAACCCGGCGATGTTCGCGCCGGTGACGTAGTCGCCCGGGGCGTCGTGCTCGTCGGCGGTCGCGAGGCAGCGGGTGTGGATCTCGGTCATGGTCGCCTTGAGCCGCCGGTCGGTCTCCTCGAACGTCCAGTGCTCGCGCGCCGCGTTCTGCTGCATCTCGAGCGCCGAGGTGGCCACGCCGCCCGCGTTCGCCGCCTTGCCGGGCGCGAACACGATGCCGGCGTCGCGGAAAACCTGGACCGCCGCGGGGGTGCACGGCATGTTGGCGCCTTCGGCCACGCCGAGCACGCCGTTTTTCACCAGCGAGATCGCGGCCGGCTCGTCCAGTTCGTTCTGCGTCGCCGACGGCACCGCGACGTCGCAGGGCACCTCCCACGGCGTCTCGCCGGGGAAGAAGCGCGCCGACGGCACGTGCCCGACGTACGCCGAAAGTCGTTGCCGCCGCACGTTTTTGACCTCGTGCAGCACGTCGAGGTCGATGCCCGCGGGGTCGTGCAGGTAGCCGCCGGAGTCCGAGCAGGCGACGGTGGTGGCGCCGAGTTCGCGCAGCTTCGCCATGGCGTGGAAGGCGACGTTGCCCGCGCCGGAGACCACGGCGGTCCGGCCGTCCAGGCGCTCGCCGCGCGCGGTGAGGGCGGCGTCGAGGAAGTAGACCGTGCCGTAGCCGGTCGCTTCGGGCCGCGCGAGGCTGCCGCCGATGAGCGGGTCCTTGCCGGTGATGGCGCCCGCGTCGAACCGGTTGGTGAGCCGCTTGTACTGGCCGAACAGGTAGCCGATCTCGCGCCCGCCGACGCCGATGTCGCCCGCGGGCACGTCGGTCCGCGGGCCGATGTGGCGGTGCAGCTCGGTCATGAACGCCTGGCAGAACCGCATCACCTCGGCGTCGGACCGGCCGGCCGGGTCGAAGTCCGAGCCGCCCTTGCCCGCGCCGATGCCGAGGCCGGTGAGCGCGTTCTTGAAGACCTGTTCGAAGGCCAGGAACTTGACCGTGCCGAGGCGGACGCTGCGGTGGAACCGCAGGCCGCCCTTGTACGGGCCGAGCGCGGAGCTGAACCCGACGCGGAAGCCGCGGTTGACGTGCGCCCGGCCCTCGTCGTCGGTCCAGACCACCCGGAACATGAGCTGCCGCTCGGGCTCGCACAGCCGTTCCAGCAGCGCGGCGTCCCGCAGGCCGGGGTCACGGCGCAGCGCGGGCTGGATGGCTTCGAGCACCTCGGACACGGCCTGGTGGAACTCGTCCTCGGCCGGGCTCCGGCGCACGATGTCCGCGAGCAGGGCCGAGGAGGCGGTGTCCAGAGTCATCGCGGATTCCCTTCGCCGGTGAAGTCGTGGTGCTGACCATGACACGCCTTCCCGGACCTGGAAAACCGCGGAAAATGACTGTTCGCAAGGGGTTGACAGCGTCTTTGCGCAGTTTCGCGGCATGGCGAAGGCCCCGCCCGGTTTCTCCCGGACGGGGCCTTCGGATGCCTTGCCTGCGGTCAGTGGTTCACCTTGAACCACGGCTGCGACCAGCCGAGGTAGGTCTGGCCCCAGGTGCTCTTGATCTCCGAGATGGTGGTCTGGGTGTAGCTGCCCGCGCCGTGGATGTCGTTCGACAGGAACTGGCCGCCGCCGATCGAGATCATCGTGTGGCCCGAGCCGCCGTTGGAGAAGAACGCCAGGCCGCCGGCCGGCACGTTCTGGTCGCCCGCGTGCTTGTACGCGGCCGGGATCTGCGTCCAGTGCACGTACGCGGTGGTGGAGCCGCTCGCCGAGAAACCGTAGTTCTGCGCGTTGATGCGGTCGCACCAGCCGTTGTACGAGTCGATGTTGTTGGTGTGCACACGGGTCTTGGCGTACGCGACGGCCTGCGCGCAGGTCTTGCCGTCGCCGAGGCCGGTGGTGGAGCAGGTGTTCGCCGGCGGCGTCGGCACGTTCGTGCAGTCCGGCGCGATGCGGCCGTCGGAGCCGGTGTAGACGTAGGTGTCGGTGATGTAGCCGTTGCTGGCCGGCACGTGGTCCCAGACGGTGCTGGTGCCGTACTTGCCGGTCACGCTGTCGCCGGTGGTCTGGCAGTCGATCACGATCGCGGTGCCGTCGGCGATGGTGCCGACCGAGCTCGCGCCGGTGCCGGGGGCCGAGCGCACGGTCAGCGGCGCGCCGGAGTCGGTGTGCACGGTGCCGTTCGAGGCGGCCGCCATCGCCGGCGCCATCCCGCTCAGCACGACCGCGGCGGCGAAGGCGACTATGCCCAGCGAGCGTTTCGCGAATCTCATCTTCGGTTCCTCCATCGTCCCGGAGTGGGTGTGGGGACAGACTGGCGGGAGCCGGTACACGTGCCGTACAAAACGTTCACGGTGCGCTGTTATCTCGGACAAAGCGGATGCTGTGCGCGCTGCTTCTCGGTCCGCGGCCATGCGCCCCAATGTGGCGTTCGGTGCTCCAGCCCTGCCCCACCACCACCCTCAACGGAGGCACTCTGCGCCCAGTCCTCATTCCACGCAACCAACGCCACATTGGGGCGGAGCGGCGGGACCTGGCCGGGCGGGCGAAGGGCGAGATGCGGTGGGGTTCCGGGCGGCGAGGTCGGGCGGTCTTGCCTCGCGGCCTCCGACCGGCCGCTACGCTGCGGGGCATGACCACCTCGACTCCCGTTCTGCGCGGCTTCGCGGGCTTCGTGCTCGTCGTCCGGTTCCTCACGGAGCTGGCGCTGCTCGCGGGGCTCGCCGTGGCGGGTGCGCGCCTCGGCGGCGGCGTGCTGCTCGACATCGTGGGAGCGGTGCTGTGGCCCGCGTTCGCGGCGGTGATCTGGGCGCTGGTCGTCGCGCCGCGGGCGAAACGGCGCGCGCCCGAGCCGACCCGCTTCATCCTGGAATTCGCGCTCTTCGCCACGGCGGCCCTCGCCCTGAACGCCGCGGGATTGCTTCTGGCCGGCATCGTGCTGGCGGTCGTCGGCGTCGCGACCGCGGTGGCCGTGCGGGTCTTCGCCAAGGGCAGCTGAGCGAGCCGGCCGCGCCGCAGCCAGCTCGGCCGGCCGACTCGAGCCGGCGCGGCTCAGTCCAGCCGGTCGAGTGGCGCCAAATCGGCGCGCGTCAACGTGTTCGTGGTGCGGGTCAGTTCCGTCAGCAGGTTGTGGTTGAGCGAGTTGCCGATCGGCTCGGGGACCTCGCTGCGTTTGAGCCCGTGCACACCCCGGGCCGACAGCCGGTCGCGGACCCGGGCGATCACGCGGTCGACCTGTTTGACGTCCCACGGTTCGAGTGCGTCGAGTTTGCGCAGTTCCGCGACCAGCTCCGTGACGTGCGCGCGCCCCATGGGCTGCGGGTGCGGCTCCCGGCGCAGGTACTGCTGGCCCAGCACGGCCAGGACCAGCCGCTCGTCCGCGTCGAGGTCCCAGACGTGGCCGGCCAGGGTCGGGCCCGCGACCGGCAGCGGGCGGTGGTGCTCGGGGGTGTTCACGTGCACCTCGAGCGGGTGCTTGCGCCCGCCGGAGCCGACCACCAGCAACGTGGTGTAGCCCGGCGGCAGCGGGACCGGGTCGTCGTCGGCGTGGAGCTGGCGGGTGGGGGAGAACTCGATCGGCGTGTGCCCGCTGTTGCTCAGCCACCACCAGCCCTGCCGGTGGACCAGCGCGCCGTGCTCGCGGCTGACCCTCTGGTCGTCCTCGCCCGCGACCACGCCGTCCGGGCCCGGGCTCCGGCCGAACGGCAGCCGGGCGAACTCCCCGGGCAGCAGCCCGGCCGTGCCCGTGAGCCCGCGGACGACGATGGCGCCCGGGTTCGTCCACGGCGGCTTCGCCGGGGTGGGGCCTTCCGCGCGGAAGATGGTCAACTCGGGTCCTCTCGAATCGGGGACCGGTCCCGTGCCGGGCCGATACCGTACGCGCATGCTTCTTCGTACCAGGCGGGTTCTCGCCGTTTCAGCCGCCTTCGCCGTGCTGCCGGTGGCGCTCGCCGCCTGCGGCAGCACCCCCGCCCCCGCCGCGGCGCCGAGCAGCTCCGCCCCGCCGCCGAAGCCGTCCTCGTCCGCGCCGCCGAAGGTGCCGGACCGCGAGCCGCACACGCTGGTGCTGAACGCCACCGGAAGCGGCGACATCACCACGATCAAGTACTCCCTCGACGGCGTCGAGAAGCAGACCGGCGCGGTGAAGCTGCCGTGGCGCGAGTCGCTGACCGTGGCCGCCGACGGCAAACCGCACAACTGGACGCTCGAGATCGACTACTCCGGCACCGGCGAGGGCGGGATCGACATGTTCGCGGTGTTCGACGGCAAGCCGTTCGGCAGCACCCACGGCGGTTCGGCCGGCACCCCCGGCACGCACATCAGCGGCAGCGCTTCGGTGGGCGGCGCGGTCAACGGCTGAGCCGCTCACACCGGCCCCGCGTCGTGGGTCCACCAGTCGATCAGCACGAACGGCTCGCTGCCGCGGTGGGCGACCGCCTCGATGCGGGTCTGGTCGTCCGTCCACTTGAGATACCGCTCGCCGTCCTGGTAGGCGCCGCAGGCGAGGCGGCCGGTCCGGCCGTCACGGGTGTAGGGCTGGTCGCCCGCGAAATCCTTGGGCAGGGTGGTGCACGCGTACTCGGAGGTGCCGCTGCTGTTGAACACCTGGCCCATCGTGGCGGCGTCGGGCAGCTGGTAGTAGACGACCAGCCCGGCGCCGCTCGTCCGTCCACAAGCGACGGCCGCGACCGGGGCGACCGCGCCGAGGTCCTGCCACTTCTGGTCCGGGGACGGGCGCACGCAGTTCAGCCGTGACTGCGCCGGCACGTGCCCGAGCAGCGCCTGCTCGGCCGGCGTCGGGAAGGCGGGCGAGGCGCTGGTGTTGACCGCGTCGACGATCCGGCTCAGCGGCGCGATGTGCCACTGCGTCCACCAGCTGCCGGCGGTGTCCGGCGAGGTGGCCGTGACGTGCCCGATCATCGAGAACGCCTCCAGGCTCCAGTCCATCGCGACGGTGCCCTCCGGCCCGGGGCGGCAGAGCACCTGGCCGAGGTCGACGCTGAGCCAGTCGAACCGGGTCGTACCGAGGAACGGCGTGCCCGGGCACGCGCTGCCGCTCGGCGCCTTCGCCGCGGTGACCAGCCCGGTGAAGGCGTTGCGCAGGGCGGGCAGCGCGGCGAAGCGGTAGTAGGAGACGGAGCGGGCGCCGGTGCCGGCCGGGGTGCAGGTGATGCCGGCGACGGCGCCGGGGTAGGCGTCGAGGTCCGCGGCGGCCGCGCGGGCGCAGCCGGTGCCCGCGGCGACGTCGGCGAGCGCGCTCTCGTCCCGGGTCGGGAAGGCGGGGTTCCCGACCCAGGCGGTCCACGCCTTCCGCAGGGCGGCGTCATCGGGCGCTTCCGCGCGGCTGACGGAGTGGGCCGCGTCATCGGTCCAGACCACAGTGGACGTTCCGCCACGCGTGTAGCAGAGCGCGCGGCCGAGGGCTGGACCCGTTGCGGGGTAACGGTGTTCGCCACCGGTCGCGGTGGTGCAGTCACCTTGGTGCGGGGCGACGCCGGAGTCCGCGAGCGCCGCCGCGTACGCGTTGTCGGCCTGTTTCGAATCCGCGAAGGTGCCGGTTGTGGCCGACTGCCCGGACGGATCCCGGCAGGTGACCGACGACGTGGCTCCGGCCATCGGATGGTCGGCCGTCGTGCAGTCCGCGCGCAACGCCTCCGGGACACCGGCCAGGCCCGGGCTGTTCGCGTCGGTCGGTCCTTGGGTGGCGAACCAGGTCACCAGCAACGCGACCACGACCAGCGCGGCGGCGGGCAGGCCGATCAGACGCAGGCGTCGCTTACGTCGCGCGGCCCGTTCCGCTTCGCGGGTGGTGCGGACGAGGTCGTCGACGAGTTCCCGGCAGGTCGCGGGCCGCGCGGCCGGATCCTGGTCGAGCGCGCGCCGCAGCGCCGGCAGCCCGGGGTGGGTGAAGTCCGAGTGCGCGCCGGGCGGGTGCCCGGCCAGGCAGTGGTAGAGCACGCAGGCGAGGGCGTAGACGTCGGCCGCCGGCCCGATCTCGCTGCCGTCCTCCTGTTCCGGGGCCGCGTAATACCGCGTGCCGATGAAGCCGCCGGTGGCCGTGACCCGGGTCAGCGCCGGGTCGAGGGCGCGGGCGATGCCGAAGTCGCACAGGTAGACCCGGCTGGTATCGGTCTCCAGCAGGATGTTGCCCGGCTTGACGTCGCGGTGCACCAGGCCCTGGGCGTGCGCGGTGTCGAGCGCGGCGGCGACCGCGTGGCCGATCTCCACGGTCTGCTCGAACGGCAGCCGCCGGTGGTCGAGCACCTTGCCGAGGTCGGTGCCCTCGACGAAGCGCATCGCCAGGTAGCTGAGCTCGCCGTCCTCGGAGTGGCCGGCGTCGTAGGCGGGCACGATGTTCGGGTGGTCGAGCCCCAGCGCGATCCGCGTCTCCCGCTCGAACCGGGCCCGCGCGCCCGTCGCGGCCAGGAACTCGCGGCTGACGATCTTGAGTGCCACCGGCCGCCCGTGCTGGAGATCCAGCGCCTGGAAGACCTCGCTCATGTTCGTCCGGGACAGCCGCCGGACCAGGCGGAACCGCGGCAGCCGGGCGGTGAGGTCCGGCCGGTCCGGCGACTCCGGCGCGTCAGTGCTGCTGCTGTCGTCCACGATCTCCCCCGAGGTGCGCCCGGAGCTTACCGACTGGGCCGAACGGCCGCATCGATGGCTTGCGCGCGCCGGTCGCGTGGCCGAGACTCCGGCTATGCCGAGCCCGTTCAGCGCCGAAACCGGCGAAGCGATCCAGCGCGCCCGCCAGCATTCCGTCGGGGACCTGCTCCGCCGGACGGCGTTGCGCCACCCGGACAAGCTCGCCGTGGTGGCGGGGGAGCGCCGGGTCACGTACGCGGAATTCGACGGGGCGGTGAACCGCTGCGCCCACCGGCTGGCCGCGCGCGGGCTCGCCAAGGGCGACCGGCTGGCGTTGCTGAGCCACAACTCCTGGCAGTACGCGGTGCTGGTGTTCGCCACCGCGAAGCTCGGTGTGGTGCTGGTGCCGGTGAACTTCATGCTGGGCGCGGACGAGATCGCGTACATCCTGGGCCACGCCGGCGCGTCGGGCTTCATTGCAGAGGACGCGCTGCTCCCGGTGGCCCGCGAGGCGCTGGAACGCGCCGGGCTCGGCGACGCGGTGCGCGGCCGGATCGGTGGCACCGCCGAGGGCTGGGACGGCTGGGACACTGTGGACGCCTGGATCGACGAGCCCGGCGACGAAAGCGCCCCGGACGTCCTCATCGCCGACGACGATCCGCTGCGGCTGATGTACACCTCCGGCACGGAGTCGCGGCCCAAGGGCGTGATGCTGTCGAGCCGTTCGCTGATCGCGCAGTACGTCTCGTGCGCGATCGACGGATCGATGAGCGGGGACGACATCGAGGTCCATTCCCTCCCGCTGTACCACTGCGCGCAGCTGGACTGCTTCTTCTCCGTCGACGTGTACCTCGGCGCGACGAGCGTGATCCTCCCCGGTCCCGACCCGGCGGCGCTGCTGGCCGCCGTGGAGCGCGAGCGCGCGACGAAACTGTTCGCGCCGCCGACGGTCTGGATCTCCCTGCTGCGGCACGAAGCCTTCGACACCACGGACTTGTCCAGCCTCCGCAAGGGTTACTACGGCGCGTCGCCGATGCCGGTCGAGGTGCTGCGGGAGCTGGCGCGGCGGCTGCCGGACGTGGAGTTCTGGAACTTCTACGGCCAGACCGAGATGGCGCCGCTGGCCACCATCCTGCGCCCGCACGAGCAGCTGCCGAAGGCGGGCTCGGCCGGGCGCGCGTCGCTGAACGTCGAGACGCGGATCGTCGACCCGCAGGGCCGGCCGGTGCCGCCGGGGGAGGTCGGCGAGATCGTCCACCGCAGCCCGCACACGACGCTGGGCTACTACGAGGACGAGGCCAAGACCGCTGCCGCGTTCGACGGCGGCTGGTTCCACTCCGGCGACCTCGGCGTGCTGGACGAGGACGGTTACCTGTCCGTCGTCGACCGCAAGAAGGACATGATCAAGACCGGTGGCGAGAACGTGGCGAGCCGCGAGGTCGAGGAAGTCCTTTACCAGCTGGACGGAGTCGCGGAAGTGGCCGTGTTCGGCGTCGCCCACCCGCACTGGATCGAGGCGGTGACGGCGGCCGTCGTCCCGCTGCCGGGCGTGACGCTGACGCCCGAGGCGGTGATCGCCCACGCGCGCACCCGGTTGGCCGGGTACAAGTGCCCGAAGTACGTCGTGTTCACCGATGCGCTGCCGAAGAACCCGAGCGGCAAGATCGTGAAGCGCGAGCTGCGCACCCGGCACGCGGGCCTGGCCGAGACGACGACCGGCTGACGATCAGCTCTTCCGGGCCGCCAGCTTGTCGAGGTCGCGGACGCAGAACCCGTGGTGCTCCCGCTCTTCGTTGAGCACGGTGCCGAGGCACTGCCGGACCCGCCGCCCCTTGGCGTACGGGGGCCATCGCTCGTCCTCGGGCACCGGCGCGATCTGCGCGAGCTGCTCGGGCGTCACCTGCGCCAGCCACTCCTCGACCTCGGCGGCCTGCCGGGCGCGCACGGCGAGCACCTCGTCGAGGCTCGGGTCGGCCGACCGGTCCAGCTCCTGATCGGTCACGTACGGCGGCCCCAGCCCCATCGCGGTGAACGGTTCGGTCAGCCCGAGCACACAGCGCCGGAACCACGAGTCGTGCACGAACACCAGGTGCCGCAGCGTTTCGGTCATCGACCACTCGCCGTCGACGCCCTGGTGCTCGCTGCCCTCGGGCATGGACCGGACCCGTTCGGCGGTGGCGGCCCAGCCGTCCCGCAGCTGCCGCCAGGCCTCTCGCAGGTCGGCCGGCTCGTCGGAGCGGATCAGCAGCCGCACCGGGTGCCGGCGGTCGAGCTCGGCCTCGACGTACGAGCTGACCTCGACCCCGTTGACCACCAGCCCGCTGACCAGGCCGTCGATCTCGGCGTCCTGCATGACCACGCCGACCAGCCGGGCCCGGCTCAGGTCGCACTCGCGGAACTCCGCGCCGGTGAGGTCTTCGTCCTCGAAGCGTCGCATGCGGGCGAGACTAGCCAGTCCGCGGCTCAGTCCGCGGCCGAAACCAGATAACGCTGGGCCACGGCGCTGTTGTGCCGGTTCAGCAGGCGCGCGAACGTGCGCAGGTCGTCCGGGGTCCAGTCGCCGAGCAGGGCGGCGGTGGTGTCCCGGCGCCGGGTGCGGGTGAGGTCCATCAGGCGACGGCCCTCCTCGGTCGGGGTGATGATGGTGCGGCGCCGATCCGAGGCGGCCGGCCCGCGTTCGACCAGCCCCTTGCCCAGCATCGCCGAGGCCTGCCGGCCCGCGGTGGACGGGTCGAGGCCCAGCGCGCCGGCCAGCGTGCCGATGTCCGCCGAGCCCAGCTCGTCGAGCGTGCGCAGCAGCAGGTACTCCGACTGGTCCAGCTCCGCGTAGACGCCGGTGCGCCGCCGCAGCAGCTCGAAGTTGCGCACGAGCACGGCCGTGGCCAGCTCCAGCACGTCCAGCGCGTCGCCGGTCTCGGCCAGCCGATCGGCCAGCTCGCCGGCGTGGAAGGTCCGCTCCATGGACGAGTCCTCCGAAACACCTGTATGACACCGATAATTACCGGTATCATACCGAGGATCACTCATTTCGCCGGGAAAGGTGGGTTTTGTGCTGCCCAGAGGGACCGAGGTCTGGGATCGGGTCATCGCTTCGGACCCGGGGCTGAGCCGGCTGCGCACCGCCGGATCGGCGACGGTGGCGATGGGGAGCGCGCTCGGGGTCGAGTACGCGTTCGCCAAGTTCACCGGCGCCGGCTCGATGGGCACGATCATCTCGATGCTGCTCGGCGCCATCGTCGCGATGATGGGCTCGATGGCGCTGGGCGACGGCAGCAGCGCGTGGGTGAAGGCCCGCACGGCGGTGTTCTTCCCGGTCGCGCTCGGTTTGGGCATGCTGCTCGGGGTCGCGGTCGGCACGAACGCGGACCTGATGCTCGGGGTGTTCGTGGTGGTCATGTTCGTGGCGGTGTTCGTCCGCCGCTTCGGCCCGCCGTTCTTCTTCTACGGCTTCATGGGCTGGATGGGCTACTTCTTCGCGTCGTTCCTGCACGCCACGCTCCCGATGCTGCCCGGCCTGCTGCTCGCGATCGTGCTCGGCACGGCGTGGGTGCTGCTGCTCTCGGTCACGGTCCTGCGCACGAATTCGACCCGCACCCTGCGCCGGGTCCTGCGTGCCTTCGACGCCCGCGGCCGCGAGCTGGCCCGGACCTGCGCCGACCTGCTGGCGAACACCGATCCGAAGCGGGAACGGCGGCTGCGCCGCCGGCTCCAGGCGCGGCAGGCCCGGCTGGCCGAGGCGGCGCTGATGGTGGAGGGCTGGTCGGCCCAGCCCGGCGCGCTGCCCGTGGAGCGCTCGCCCGCCGCGTTACGGCGGTCGATGGTCGACGCCCACCACCTGCTGGACCAGCTGGCCACGGCGGCCGACGCGCTGGTGCGCAGCGGTTCGGGCCTGAGCGTGCTCGCCGCGGAGGTCGCGGACCGGCTGGCCCGCCGAGACGACCGCGGCGCGAGCGAAGTCGCGTACCGGCTGGCGAGCCTGGCCGAGCGCGCGGGCGGCACCGCGGGCGGCTGGTGGCCGGCCCGGCACTTCGCCGCCGCCGCGCTGGAGATCGTCACGGTGCTGAACGACGCGCCCCGGCCGGAAGACCGGGGGGCCGACCTGGCGGACGAGTTCGAGCCCGCGGTCGGGCTCGCGTTCGGCAACCTGCCCGGCTCGGCGGCCATGGCCGGCGACGTGCCGGCCCGGCACCGCGGCTGGAACCCGTTGTCGCGCCTGGACTTCGTCAGCCGCCAGGCGATCCAGGGCGCGATCGCGGGCGGGCTGGCGATCCTGGTCGGCAAGGAGCTGTCCTCGGCGCGGTACTACTGGGCCGTGCTCGCGGCGTTCATCATGTTCACCGGCACGGCCACGCGGACCGAGACGTTCATCAAGGGCTTCAACCGGGTGCTGGGCACGCTGGTCGGCCTGCTCGCGTCCATCGGCTTCGCGGAGCTGACGGCGGGCAACACCGCGGCGGTGCTGATCACCATCTGCGGCGCCATGTTCTGCGGCTTCTACCTGCTGCGCCTTTCGTACGCCTACATGATCTTCTTCATGACGATCATGATCGGGCAGCTTTACACCGTGCTGCACGAGTTCTCCGCGGGGCTGCTGGTGCTCAGGCTGGAGGAGACGGCGGCGGGCGCGGTGGTCGGGCTGGTGGTCGCGCTGCTCGTCACCCCACTGTCCACACGCGACACGGTGCGCACCGCGCGGGACAACCTGCTGACCGCGCTGGGGGAGCTGCTCGCCGCGGCTGCCGGGCGGCTGGACCGCAAGCAGAGCGGCCCCGCCGCGGACTTCGACGCGCTCGCCCGCGCCCTCGACCACCGTTTTTACCAGCTCGCGCTCGTCGCCCGTCCGCTCAAGCGCCCGATCCTCGGCGGCACGAACTCACCGCGGCTGCGGCACCGGATCTCGCTGTACGCCGCGCTGGCTACCCACGGCCGCGCGCTGGCCGTCGCGGTGCGCTGGCCTTCGAGCACTTGCGCCGCGCACCCGGACGGTCCGGTCGCGGCCTGCACGGCCCTGGCCGCGGCCGTCGAGGAGCTGGCCGCCGCGCCCCCGGGCGGCCCGCAACCGGCCGCGGCGCAACCACTGGCCCAGGCCGACGTCGCGCTGTTCGCCTACACCCCGGCCGCCCCGGGCGAGCGGGCGAAAGACCCGGTGCTGCGCGCGCTCAGCCACATCTACCACGTGCTGCGCGACCTCACGGCGACCGGTCCGGTCGACCTGCGCGCCGCCCCGTCACTGCCCACCCCGGCCGTGCCACGGCTCTACCGCCAGGTGCGCGCGGGCCTGCCCGAGGCCAAGGCTGCGCTGCCACGGACGGCCGAGAGTTAGCCGCCCCGCGCTCGCCCGCGCTCGCCCGCCCGCCCGCCCGCGCGCGCTCGCCCACCCGCGCTCGCTCGGCCACCCGCCCAGCCGGTGCCCGCCCTTTTCCGCCCCAATGTGGCGTTGGGTACGTTGAGCGCACCGAACGCCACATTGGGGCGTATGGACCGCGGGCCGGGGAGGGCTCACCTCCGCGCACACCTGTTGCCCGGAACGCCCTCGTCCCGGCGAAATCACGGGCACCGATGAGCGGCCGCGGTTTCCTGGAGGTGCTGGGGCTCACCGGTGAGGAGGCAAGGATGCCTGCCCGAATACGGAACCAGGTCCGGCTGTGCCAGTGCGTGTGCGCGGTGCTCGGCCACCACTACGAGGTCTGTGACGAGATCGCGGCGCCCGGCGCGGTCGTCGCCATGCCCGCGCCTTCGGGAGTGCGCACGGTGCCCGCGTGCCTCGGCTGTCACGCCGCCGCGCGGGTCCCGGCCGGGGCGGGGATTACGGGGCTGCACAGGTGATCCGCGCAGCCGTCGGCCGGGTTTCGCGGCTGTCACAGGAGGCGGATGACGCTTTCCGTGCACTCAGCGTGGGGAAAGCGTCATCCGCTGCGGCCACCGCGCTGGCCGCCGTGAGCGGCGCGCCGCAGCGAAAGCCCCGTGCCCTGCACTCAGTACAGTGAAAGCGTCATCCGCCGCGCTCGCACGAGAGCGTCGCCCAGGCCCGCGAAAGGCTTAGGCGACCCGGCGGTCGTCGATCGCGTCGCGGTCCCAGGCGATGCCCAGGCCCGGGGCTTCCGGCGCGACCGCGTGCCCGTCCTCGATCGTCATCTCCGCGGTGGTGATCGCGCGCAGCTGGGGGATGTACTCCACGTACCGGCCGTTCGGGATGGCCGCGGTGAGGCTCACGTGCAGCTCCATCAGGAAGTGCGGGCACACCTCCACGTGGTACGCCTCGGCCAGGTGCGCGACCTTCAGCCACGGCGTGATCCCGCCGACGCGCGCGACGTCCACCTGCACGATCGACGCCGCGCCGCGGTGCAGGTAGTCGCGGAACTGCGCGAGCGAGTACATCGACTCGCCTACGGCGACCGGGATCGAGGTGGCCGCGGCCAGCCGGGCGTGGCCGGAGACGTCGTCGGCGGGCAGCGGCTCCTCCAGCCAGAACAGGTCCACCGGCTCGAACGCCTTCGCCCGCCGGATCGCCTCGGCCGCGGTCATCGACTGGTTGGCGTCCACCATCAGGTCGAACCGCGGGCCGACGGCCTCGCGTACCGCGGTCAGCCGCTCCAGGTCCTCGCGCGCGGTCGGCTTCCCGACCTTGACCTTCACACCGCCCCAGCCCGCCGCCGCGGACTTCCGCGCGCCGGCCACCAGCTCGTCGGTGCTCAGGTGCAGCCAGCCGCCTTCGGTGTCGTACAAGGGAATCCGGGGCCGGAACCCGCCCGCGACCCGCCAGAGCGGCTCGCCCGCGCGCTTGCACCTCAGGTCCCACAACGCGGTGTCGACGGCGGCCAGCGCGAGCGAGGTGATCGCGCCGACGGTGGTCGCCCGCGTCGAGGCGAACAGGTCCCGCCAGACACCCTCGATCAGCCTCGAGTCCTGCCCGACGAGCCGGGGGAGCAGGTGGTCCCGCAGCAGCGCGAGCACGGCGCTGCCGCCGGTGCCGATCGTATAGGAGTAGCCGAGGCCGGTCGCGCCGTCGGCGGTGGTCAGCTCGACGAAGACCGTCTCCTGCTTGAGGAACGCCTGCACCGCGTCGGTACGGGTTTGCTCCACTTCCAGGTCGACGAGAAACGCCTCGGCCTTCGTGACGGCAGCCACCGGTCCTCCCTCGTTCGCACCAAAAATCCTATAGGATTCTCGCGGTCGAGGCGATCTGCTGTCAACCACGGTGGTCTTTTGCCCGATTCGGGCGTCCTGGTGCGATCGGCGGCGGGCGGCAGTACCTTGTCCACGATGTGGGAGGCACTACTCCAACATGGTGAATTCCCTTCGTGTTCTTTAGAGTTCCGTCGTCAAGATCCATTGAGCCGCTGAGGAACCGTGTCCGACATCCTGTCGCCGGGTGGACCGCCCGTGCCCGCCGCGGCTTCGCGCACCCTCTGGCACGCGTTGCGCCGCGATCGCTGGGCCCAGGCCAGCGCCGTGATCATCGTGCTGATCGTGGTGGCCGCCGTCGCCGCGCCGCTGCTGGCGCTGATCGAGGGCCAAGACCCGTACACGTACCACACCGAACTGCTGAACCCCTCGAACGGCGCCGGGGCCGGGGCGCTCGGCGGGATCAGCGGCAGCCACTGGTTCGGCGTCGAGCCGCTGACCGGGCGCGACCTGTTCGCGATCGTCACCTACGGCGCGCGCACGTCGTTCCTGATCGGCGTCGCGGCCACCGCGGTCTCGGTGGTGCTCGGGGTGCTGCTCGGCGCGAGCGCAGGTTACGTCGGGGGCTGGTGGGACTCGGTGGTGAGCCGGGTGACCGACGTGCTGCTCGGCTTCCCGCAGCTGATCTTCATGATCTCGCTCGGCGCCGTCGCCCCGGCCGCCATCCCGCGGCCGCTGCTGCTGATCACCGTGATCGGGCTGTTCGGCTGGCCGCGGGTCGCCCGGGTGATCCGCGCGCAGACGCTCAGCCTGCGCGGGCGCGATTTCGTCCGCGCGGCCCGGGCGCTCGGCGCGGGCGGGGCGCACGTGTTCCGCCGCGAGCTGCTGCCGAACCTGTGGGCGCCGATCATCGTGCTGAGCACCGTGACGATCCCGGCGAACATCGGGTTCGAGGCCGCGCTGTCGTTCCTCGGCGTCGGCATCCCGCCGCCCACGCCGAGCTGGGGCCGGTCCATCAGCGACGCGATCAACTGGGTGCAGTCCGACCCGATGTTCCTGATCTTCCCCGGCGCCGCCCTGTTCATCGCGACGCTCGCGTTCAACATGCTCGGCGACGGCCTGCGGGACGCGCTCGACCCGAAGACGGCGGTGCGCCGATGAATCGCGCACTCCGTTTCGTCGGCGGCCGGCTCGGCGGCATGCTCGTGGTGCTGCTGGTGGTCAGCTTCGCCACGTTCGCCGTGTTCTACCTGCTGCCCACGGACCCGGCGCGAATGTCCTGCGGCAAGCCGTGCACCCCGGAGAACCTGGCGATCGCGCGGCAGTTCATGGGCTTCGACAAACCGTGGATCCAGCAGTACCTGGACTTCCTCGGCGGCATCTTCGGCGGCCGCACCTTCGGCACCGGCGCGACGGCGATCGTCTGCTCCGCGCCGTGCTTCGGCTACTCGTTCCAGCAGAGCGAGCCGGTGCTGTCGCTGATCGGCGACCGGCTGCCGGTCACGGTCTCGCTCGCCATCGGCGCTTCGATCATCTGGCTGGTCGCCGGCGTCGCCACCGGCGTGTTTTCCGCGCTGCGCCGGGGAAAGGCCGCGGACCGGGTGGCGATGACCGTCACCCTGGCCGGCGTCTCGGCCCCGGCGTACCTGGTGGGGCTGCTGGGCATCCTGCTGTTCGGCTTCAGCCTCGACGTGGTGCCGGTCAGCGGCTACGTCGCGCTCGCGCAGAGCCCGGTCGACTGGGCCTGGCACCTGGTGCTGCCCTGGCTGGTGCTGGCGTTCATCAACGCCGCGGTGTACGCCCGGCTCTCCCGCGGGCAGATGCTGGAGATCCTCGGCGAGGACTTCATCCGCACCGCGCGCGCGGTCGGGCTGCCCGAGCGGACGGTGATCGGCAAGTACGCGCTGCGCAACGTGCTGCTGCCGGTGATCACGGTGTTCGCCGTGGACCTCGGCGCGCTGCTCGGCGGCGCGGTGATCACCGAGCGCGTGTTCGCGCTGCCCGGCCTCGGCGGCCTGATGGTCGACGCCGTGCACCAGGTCGACCTGCCGGTGCTGATGGGCGTGACGCTGTTCGCCGCCTTCTTCGTCATCCTCGCCAACTTCGTGGTGGACGTGCTCTACGGAGTGCTCGACCCCCGCGCCCGGCTCACGTAGGCAAGAAAGGGAAACACCATGGACCGCAGAGACTTCCTGAGGGCAGTGGGCCTGACGGCCGGCGTGTCGGGGGCCGCGGCGTTCCTCGCCGCGTGCAACGCGAACGAGCAGTCCGGCAGCGGCGGCGAGTCCGTCGCCGTCTCGGCCGGCGGGACGCTGTACATCCTCACCGACCAGACCTCGCAGCACCTGGACCCGGCCAAGAGCCAGAACCTGGCGATCACCACCACCGGCCTGATCCACCGGAAGCTGACCGCGTGGAAGACCTCCGCCGACGGCCCGGCCACCGTGGTGCCGGACCTGGCCACCGACACCGGCCGGGCCGGCGCCGACGGCAAGACCTGGACGTTCACCCTCAAGGACGGCCAGAAGATGGCCGACGGCACGCCGATCACCAGCGCCGAGATCAAGTACGGCATCGAGCGCTCGTTCGACGCCGCGTTCTCCGGCGGCCTGGGCTACCACAAAACCCTGCTGGAGGGCGGTTCCTCCTACACCGGCCCGTTCAAGGGCGGCGACCTGGCCTCGATCGAGACGCCGGACTCGAAGACGATCGTGTTCCACCTGGCCCGCCCGTACGGCGACTGGCCGTGGATCGTCAGCATGCCCGCGTTCTCGCCGGTGCCGAAGGGCAAGGGCACGGACGCCAGTTACGACTCCACGCCAGTCTGCTCGGGCCCGTACCAGGTGGCCGCCTACACCAAGGGCGTTTCGGTCCGGCTCACCCGCAACCCGAACTGGGACGCCAAGACCGACCAGGCGCGCAACGGGCTGCCGGACGTGATCGTGATCCAGCTGGGGCAGGAAACCGGCGTGGTCGCCCAGCGGCTGCTGGCCAGTTCCGGCAACGACGCCACCGCGTTCGGCGCGTCGTTCGTCAACCCCGCGCAGCTCGCGCAGATCCGGACCAACCCGGCGGCGAAGAACCAGCTGGTCACCTCGAAGTCCGGGGCGCTGGCCTACCTCGCGCTCAACACCAAGCGCGGGCCGCTGGCCAATCCCAAGGTGCGCCAGGCGTTCCAGTACGCGGTGGACAAGACCGCGTACCAGATCGCCAGCGCGGGCAGCGCCGACCTGGCCGGCCCGATCGCCACCACGCTGATCACCGAGGGCATCGCCGGGCGCGAGGTGTTCGACCTCTACCCGGCGCCGCCGAACGGCGACGTGGCCAAGGCCAAGCAGCTGCTCGCCGAAGCCGGCTTCCCCAATGGGATCGGCCCCTTGGACTTCCCGGTGTCCACTTCGAACAACGACGCCGACAAGGCCCAAGCACTCCAGGCCGCGTTGCAGCGCGCAGGGATCCAGACCAAGCTGCGCCCGCTCGACGAGGACGCCTGGGAGGCCGTGGTCACCGGCAACGACGGCTCGTACGATCTGACGCTCGGCTCCTGGCAGCCGGACTTCCCCAGCGCCAACGCCAACATCGAGCCGCTGTTCGGCACCTCGGAGATCGGCAACGGCGGTTACAACGAGTCGCGTTACTCGGTGCCCGAGGTGGACGCGCTGATCGCGCAGGCGCAGGGCACCGTCGACGTGACCGCGGCGGGCAAGCTGTGGGCGCAGGCCGACCGGCGGATCCTGCAGGACTCGCCCATCGTCCCGCTGATCTACACACGCAACTCGTTCCTGCACGGCTCGAAGGTCGGCGACTTCACCATCGGCGAGTTCCCGGCGTACCCCAACTACCTCCAGATCGGGCTGGCGAAGTAGGGCCGTGACCGAACAGCTGCTCGTCCTGCGCGACGTCTCGATCCGGTTCGGGGACGCCGATGCCGTCCGCGGGATCGGCTTCGAGGTGGCCCCCGGCGAAGTCCTCGCGCTGGTCGGGGAGTCCGGCTCCGGCAAGTCGGTGACCGCCCTGTCGCTGCTCGGCCTCCTGCCGCCGGCCGCGACGGTCACCGGCTCCGCGGTGTTGTCGGGACGCGAGCTGTACGGCCTGGACGCCGCCGCGATGCGCGAGGTGCGCGGCGGCGACATCGGCATGGTCTTCCAGGAGCCGATGAGCGCGCTGAACCCGGTGTTCCGCATCGGCACGCAGCTCGTCGACGCCGTTCGCGCGCACCGCAAGGTGTCGCGGTCGGAGGCGAAGAAGCGGGCGTCGGAACTGCTGGGGCTGGTCGAGCTGGACGCGGGGCGGGTGCTGCGCTCGTACCCGCACGAGCTGTCCGGCGGCCAGCTGCAGCGCGTGGTGATCGCGATGGCGCTGGTGCACGAGCCCGCGCTGCTGGTCGCGGACGAGCCGACCACCGCGTTGGACGTGACGGTGCAGGCCGGGATCCTGGAGCTGCTGCGCTCTCTGCGGGACCGGCTGGGCACGGCGATCCTGCTGGTCACGCACGACATGGGCGTGGTCGCCGACCTCGCCGACCGGGTCGTGGTGCTGCGTGAGGGCCGGGTGGTCGAGCAGAACTCCGTCACGGACCTGTTCGCCGCGCCGAAGGCGGCCTACACCCGGGAGCTGCTGGACGCCGTGCTGTCGCTGGGCACCGGGTCCGGCGACGAGCCGGCGTCGGAGGCCGAGGCGCTGGTTTCGGTGCGGGACCTGGAAGTCACCTACCGCCGGGGCGGCGGCGCGTCTCCCGTGCGCGCGGTCGACGGCGTCACCTTGAGCGTGGCGGCCGACGAGGTGCTCGGCCTGGTGGGCGAATCCGGCTCGGGCAAGAGCACGATCTCCTCGGTGCTGACCGGGTTGGTGACGCCCTCGGCGGGCTCGGTCAGCGTGGCCGGGACCGACCTGGCGACGGCGTCGGCCCGGCAGTGGCGTGAGGTGCGGCGGCAGATCGGCATCGTGTTCCAGAATCCGGCCTCCGCGCTCAACCCGCGCGCCACGATCGGCGCGAGCATCGCGGAACCACTGGTGGTGCACGGGTTCGACGGCGACCACCGGGCCCGGGTGACCGAGCTGCTGGCCGCCGTCCGGCTCGATCCACGGTGGACCGGACGGTATCCGCACGAGCTGTCCGGCGGCCAGCGCCAGCGGGTCGGCATCGCCCGCGCGCTGGCGCTGCGGCCCCGGCTGCTGATCGCGGACGAGCCGACCAGCGCCCTCGACGTCTCGGTGCAGGCGTCGGTGCTGGCCCTGCTGGCCGAGCTGCAGCGCGAGCTGTCGTTCGCCTGCCTGTTCATCAGCCACGACCTCGCGGTGGTCGAACAGGTCGCCGACCGGGTCGTGGTGCTGCACCGGGGCAAGGTCGTGGAGGAGGGCCCCGTGGCGTCGGTGCTGGGCTCGCCGCGCGAGGACTACACGCGGCGCCTGGTGGCGGCCGCGCCGGTCGCGGACCCCGCGCGGCAGCGTGAACGCCGGGAGGCCTGGCGCGCCCTGCCCCGCTGAGGCGATGAGTTTTCGCGTCCGCCCCGGTCAGTACCGGGGCAGACGCGCGAACTAGGAGGCAGGACATGGGAAAGCTGCTGTACTCGGCCACGATGTCGCTCGACGGGTTCATCGCCGGTCCGGGCGGGGACATGGGGTGGGCGGTGCCCTACCTCGGGCCGAACCCGGTGGTCAGCGAGCTGATCGGGGACATCGGGGCGCTGCTCGTCGGCGCGCGCACCTTCGGCGGGGACGACCCGCACCGCGGCACGGAGAAGGAGGGCAAGCCGTTCGGCGGCGGCTGGGAAGGCCCGCAGTTCGTGCTGACCCACCACGCGCCGGCCGAGCCGGTGCCCGGGGTGACGTTCATGGCCGACCTGGCCGAAGGCGTGGCCGCGGCGAAGGCAGCGGCGGGGGAGAAGTACGTCAACGTGCTCGGCGCGACGGTCGGGCGGTCCTGCCTCGAAGCGGGGCTGCTCGACGAGGTTTTCGTGTGCATCGCGCCGGTGCTGCTCGGCGGCGGGGTCCGGCTGTTCGACCGGCCGGACGGGAAGCCGGTCCGGCTCGAGCGGCTGCACCAGAGCGAGGCGCCGGGGGCGACGAACCTGTGGTTACGCGTCCTCGACCTCGGCTGAGGCCAGCAGGCCGATGAGCACCGCCCGGGCCAGGTATTCCAGCCGGGGCCCGAAATCGACCACGGCGTGCCCGAGCCGCGGGTCCTCGGCGTAGAACCGGGCGCCCGGTGGGCCGAGCTCGGCCGTTCGGTCGACTTCGCGAGCTGACTGAACGGCCGAGCACTCGATCGCGCGGGGTTTCCGCCCGCGTGGCCGATGCCGGGCGCGCCGGGGCGGTTCTACGGTGGACAGTCCCCTGCGACCCGGGAGGACGCATGGCCAAGTCGGTCGAGGAGATCCTGGCGAACGTCGACCTCTACGCCGAGGACCAGCGCGAGAACCTGCTGGCGGCGGCCGCCGCGGCGCGGATCCGGTCGCCGATCCCGCACACCGGCGCCGACGGCGGCTACCACGTGCTCACCCGCTACGAGGACGTGCGCACGGTCTGCGCGGACCCCGAGCGGTTCAGCTCCGGGCAGCCGAGCATTCGCGGCGTGCCGGTGCGGGTGATCCCGATCGACACCGACCCGCCGCTGCACCGCGAGTACCGGAAGATCCTGAACCCGTACTTCGCGCGGAACTTCCTGCTGCGGTACGAGCCGCAGATGCGTGAGATCGCCCGCGTCGCCGTCGCGTCCTTTGTGGACAAGGGTGCGTGCGAGGTGGTGCAGGACTTCGCGGTCCCGTTCAGCGCCGGCTCGCTGGCGCGGATCGTGTTCGCCACGGAGAACCAGGACCTGGTGGCCCGCGGGGTCGCGGCGGCGAAACAGGCGGCGCTGACCAGCAGTCCCGAGTCGTTCCAGGCGTTGGCGGGCTTGGCGATGGAGGCGCTGGCCGAGGTCGAAGAGAGCGGTGCGGACACCGTGCTGCGCGCGCTGGTGACGGCGACGGTCGACGGCCGCCCGCTCACCGTGGAGGAGCGGCTGGGCATGGTGACCACGCTGTTCCTCGGCGGCCTCGACACGACCCGCGGCGTGATCGCGAACATCGCCTGCCACCTGGCCACGCGCCCGGACGTCGAGCCGATCCTGCGGCGCCCGGGCGGCTGGCAGCGTGAGCTGGAGGAGTTCCTGCGTTACGAGACGACGGTCGCGTTCATGGCGCGCACCGCCGTCCACGACACCGAAGTCGGTGGTGTGCCGATGAAGGAGGGCGACCGGATCGCGGTGCTCTTCGCGGCGGCGAACCGGGACCCGGTGTGGTTCGAACGCCCGGACGAGCTGGTGTTCGACCGCCCGAACGTGCCCCACCTGGCGTTCGGCTTCGGCATCCACCGCTGCCTCGGCCTGCACTTCGCCCGCATCCAGCTGGCGATCGCGTTCGAGGAGCTCCTGGCGCGCACCACGAACTTCCGGCTCGCCGGCGGCGCCGAGGTCCCGCGGCAGGTGGGCCTTTCGCTGAACAGCCCGCACCGGCTGGACGTCGTCTTCGACGCCTTGGCTTGACCGGTCAGCGGTCGGCGAAGCGCGCGACGGCCGCCCTGACCGCCTCGCCCATGTCGGGGCTGCCGGTGTGGCCGGAGTCGTCGATGACCACGAGCTCGGCGCCGGGCCACGCCTGGACCAGGTCCCACGCGGGCTTCATCGGCACGCTGAGGTCCAGCCGGCCGTGCACGAACACCGCGGGGATGCCGTGCAGCCGGTGCACGTCGCGCAGGATCGCGCCCGGTTCGACCCAGCCGGCGTGGCCGAAGTAGTGGGCGCAGATGCGGACGAACGCGACGAGGTCGGCGCCGTCGCGGGCGCTGTACTGGCCCGGGCTCCCCTTCGACTCATGCGCGATCACGGCGTCCTCCCACGTGCACCAGGCGCGCGCCGCCCGGAGCCGGACCTGCTCGTCGGGGCTCACCAACAGCCGGCTGTACGCGGCGAGGAGGTCGCCTTCGCGGTCGGCCTCGGGCACCGCGTCGCGGAACGCCTCCCATTCGCGGGGCAGCAGCCGGCCGACGTCGCGGTACAGCCAGTCGACCTCCTCGGGCCCGGAGGTGAACGTGGCGATCATGACCATCTCCGAGACCCGCTCCGGGTACCGCTCGGCGTACACGAGCATCAGCGTCGGGGCCCAGGAACCGCCGAACAGCAGCCATTTCTCGATGCCGAGGTGCTCGCGCAGCTTCTCCATGTCGGCGATCAGGTGCTCGGTGGTGTTGTGCGCCAGGCTGACCGACGGGTCGCCGGCGTGGGGCAGGCTGCGGCCGCAGCCGCGCTGGTCGAACCGGACGATCCGGAACTTCTCCGGGTCGAACGCCGTGCGGCTGCTGCGTTTCCCGCCCCCGCCGGGCCCGCCGTGCACGACCAGCGCGGGCTTGCCGTCGGGATTGCCGTTGGCCTCCCAGTAGACCTGGTTGCCGTCGCCGACGTCGAGCAGCCCGTGGTCGTAGGGTTCGGGCATCGGGAACGAGTCGGCCACGGTGATTCCTCCAGTCGGGCGGGCAACCCGGCCACGCTACCGGCGGCCCCGTCGCGCGGCACCTGGTTTATCCGGTGTCCACTGTGTTGAGTGTCCACTGTGGAATTAGGCGAACGGGTCGACTCCGGTCAGCTCGACGCTGGCCGCCCAGACGCGGGCCGCGGCCTCGGCGTCGGCCAGCCGGCCCCGCACCGTTTCGAGGTGGGGCCGCCCGCGCATGCCGAGCGTGCGCGGGCCCCAGAGCTGCCCGCCTTCGACGTCCGGTTCGAGCACCGCGTGCACGGCCGGCCACGCCCCGGCGTCCTTGCCCTGCAACAGAAGCCCCGCGGGGGAGAGGCCGGGCTTGCGGACGTGCACCGGTGGCCGGGACGGCGTCAGCGAGTCCAGCGCGCCGCCCGGGTGCGTCACGACGCTGATCGCGCTGCTGCCGGCCGCGCGCAGCCGGCGGTCCAGCTCGAAGCCGCACAGCATCTGCGCGAGCTTCGACCGGGCGTACGCGCGTTTGGGATCGTAGTCGTTGCGGCTCTGGAGGTCGTCGAAGTCGAGTTCGGCGCGTTTCGCGGTGAAGCTGCCGGTGGTGACGATCCGGCCGCCGTCGGCCAGCAGTGGTGCGAGCCAGTGCGTCACCGCGAAGTGGCCGAGGTGGTTGGTGCCGAACGTCAGCTCGTGCCCGGCCGCGGTTTCCCGGCGCTCGGGCCCGTCGAGGTACACGCCGGCGTTGTGCACCACGGCGTCGAGGCGGCTCAGCTCCAGCGCGTCCACGGACGCCTTGAGCGACGTGAGGTCGGCGAGGTCGAGCGGGATGTGCCGCACCTGCGCGCCCGGCACCTGCGTGCGGATCGAGCCGAGCGCGGCTTCGGCCTTGGCCGCGCTGCGGCTGCCGATCACCACGGTGGCGCCGCGAGCGGCCAGCTGCTCGGCGACGAAGTACCCGATCCCGGCGTTGCCGCCGGTGACCAGGACGGTCTTGGTTTCCATGCCACCGAGAAAACCACGGTCGCGGAAAAACCGCAATCACTACGAGTTCGTAGTCACTTCGGGTATGGTGGTTGCCATGCCGGAGACGACCGGGCGCCGTGAGCGCAAGAAGGCCGCCACCCGCCAGGCCCTGTCCTCGGCGGCGTTGCGGCTGTTTTTGGAGCGGGGCTTCGACAAGGTGACCGTGGCGCAGGTCGCGGAGGCCGCGGACGCGGCGGTCACCACCCTGTTCGCCCACTTCCCGGGCGGCAAGGAAGCCCTGATCCTCGGCGACGGCGCCGAGCGCGCGGCCGCCCTGACCGCCGCGGTGCGCGAGCGCGCCCCGGACGCCTCGATCCTCGATGCGCTGCAGGCGTTCCTGGTTACGCGCGGCCCGTTCGACCCGCGCCCGAGCCCGGAGTTCCGCCGCCGCACGGACCTCGTCATGCGGACCCCGGCGCTGCGCGCGTACGCGAGGAAACTGTGGACGGAGAACGAGACCGTGCTGGCCGCCGTGATCGCCGAAGCAGCGGGCAAGGCGGCGGACGATCTTTCGGCACGGGTGCTGGCCCGGTACGTCCTGGAGGTCCCGGACCTGGCCGCGCTGGAACCCGACCCGCGCCACGCGCTGGAGACCGCGTTCGACCACCTTCGGCAGGGCTGGCCGGGTTTCTGAATTCGATATTTACATGATTAATCCGGCGCGTTAACGTCGCTTTCATGAATATGGCGATCGTGGTGGCCGGTCCGGCGCAGCTGCCCGGCTTGGTGGATTCCGTGCACGCATTGTTCGCCGAGGACGGCGGCCGGCACGACCACCGGATGGACCTCGGCTGGCCGAGGCGCGACGGGCCGCGGTACTACTCGACGCTGCTCGCCGACGACACTGCGCTTTGCCTGGTGGCCCAGCAGGAGAACGCGGTGGTGGGCCACCTCGTCGGCCGGATCGGCGGCGGCGAGCCGCTGCGTCCGGACGCCGTCACCGCGGTCCTCGAAAGCATGCGGGTCGCGCCGGAGGCCCGGGGGTCCGGCGTGGGCTCGGCGCTCGTCGCGAGATTCGACTCGTGGGCCGGAAAACGCGGCGCCCGCCATTTCTCGGTGACCGCGTATTCGGCGAACGATTCCGCGATCGCCTTCTACCGGCGCCACGGATTCCGCGAAATGTCCGTCACCCTCGCGCGAGCCTGAGCAGGTTCACTCGGTCGAAATGTCCAGCACAGCCTTTCCGTCAAGCAGTGCGGCCACGCGGACGCGGACGGAACTCGGGCCGATCGAGACCGTGAAGCGCATCCCGCCGACGGTCACGTCCGCGACGCCGGAGACCTGCACCTGGCACTTGCCCGCCTGGCAGGCGCCGAGGTCGGTGCCGTTGGCGGCGGCGGGCAAGGACGGAGGGGGAGAGTCGAGCGGACGGCAGCTCGGCGCCACGTTGTAGGAGTTCGCCAGCACCTCGCTGCGCGCGACGGCCGTCGGCAGGTCGGGCGACGGCAGCGTGATCGTCGCGAGTGTGTCGATCACCTGCTGGGCTTGGGGTTTGAGCTGGTCCGCCGGCTGGAACGACAGATCGGCCCCGGCTTGGCCCTGCGTCGAGGGGAGTTTCGGCACCACCGCTTGCAACGCCGCGAGCAGGCCGGTCCGGTACGCGTCGGCCTCCTTGACGCCGGTCGGCGCCAGTGGGGCGAGGGCGTCGGCCAGCTGCCCGACCTGGATGCCGGCCGAGCCGATGAAGTTGGCCAGCTCGAACCCGCCGAGCTGGGCGAACCGCGGGTCGTCGCTGACGAGGTCGCCCAGTTTCCGCGTGCGCAGCGCGGCCACGGACGCGGTGGCGGTGCACATCGTGTCCGACCACGTGACCAGCGCCGATGTCGGCGCCGCCGCGTCGACCGGGCCGAACTGGCGGACCGGCGAGCAGCCCGGCGCGACGTTGAACGACGCGTTCAGCTTGGCGTCGCCCCGCACCGCCTTCAGCAGGTCCGCCGTCGTCGGCTTGAGCGCCGTGGTCGCGGCGGCGACCTCACGGGCCTTCGCCAGCGGCTGCTTCTCCGTGCTCGCCGGCACCTTCTTTTGCAGTTCCCCCAAGGCTTTGCCGAGCGCGGCGACGTACGCGTCCGCGCCCTTGACCCCGGACGGCGGCACGTCCTTCAGCTGCCCGCGCACCCGGTCGATGCCGGAGCCGGTCTGGCTGAGGTAGGAGTCGATGCTCGAGTCGAGGAAGCTCGCCTGGTCGGGGTCCGCGGCGGTGCGGTTGACGTCGTCGATCCCGGACCGCAGGCTTTCGGCCGACTTCGCCACCCCGCACACGGCCACGGACCAGCCGACCAGCGCCCGCGTCGCGGCGGGCACGGTGGGCAGCGGCGCGGGCAGCGCGTGCCCGTCCGTGGTGCACGCCGCCGCCGAGAATCCCAGCACCACCACCGCCACGACGGCCTGGCCCCTGACCCGCATGCCGGTTCCCTCCCCTCGCCGATGCGGGTGAGGGTAGGCAGACGGGGCCGGGAGGGGTCCCGGAAAACGGGCCGGTTCAGCGCGCCGGCGCGAAATGCCGGTCCAGCTCCGCCAGCCGGCCGGCCAATGCTTCGGAGGTGAGGTCCGGGCGGGCACCGGGATAGGCGACGGCGACCCCCGACGCGGCGACAGCGAGACGCGCGGCGCGGCGGGGACCCTGGCCGCGCGTCAGACCCCAGGCGAGGGCGGCGGTGAAAGCGGCGCCGTCGGACGGATGCGGCAGGAGCAGGTGCTGGTCCGCCCAGACGAACAGGCAGCCGAGATCCCCGAGGTCCAGCACGACCAACGCGGGCCCGAGCCGCAGCAGATCGTCGGCGGCCCGCAGCCCGGCTTCCACGGTGTCGAGCGGAATACCCGCCAGCAGCGGGCCTTCCGCGCGGTCGAGCCGGAGGACGTCGGTGGCGGCCAGCAGCCGGGCGCGTGTCCGCGGATCTTCGCCGGGGTGGCCGTCCAGCACGACGCGCCGTCCCGCGTCCCGCGCGCACTCCGCGGCGGCGAGCGTCGCGTCGGCCGGCTGCTGCGGCTGGATCACGACGGTCCCGGCCGAGGTCAGCAACGGGCGGGCGGCGGCGACGTCGCGCGGGGTCAGCCGGACCGCGCGCGGCAGCTCTTCCAGGTAACGCCACCGGCCGTCTTCGCCGAACACGTCGACGATCAGCCCGGTCGCGGTGCCGAGCCGCCGGACCACCCAGCCGGTGTCGACGCCGCCTTCCCCGGCCTGGCGCAGCAGCCGCCCGCCCGGCTCGTCGTCGCCCACCACCCCGAGCAGCCCGACCGAAGCGCCGAGCTGCGCGAGCCCGACGGCGATGGCGGCGCCCTTCCCGCCGATCAGCTCCCGGCGCTCCCGCACGGGCGCGGGCGCGCCGCCGGGTCTGCCGGAAACGAGCACTATCAAGTCCCGCGCGATCTGGCCGACCACGGCCACGTCAGCTGTCATGGGCGGGGGATTACCCGCCCGTCCCGGGTTCAAGCGTGGATACGCCCGCCGGTATGGGTGGATTTCTGCCGCCGGACGGCCGATTCCGGTCCGTTCGGCCGCAACCGCGGGCCCCGGGGACGGGGTTTCGGGAGGGGGGCGGGTTTACAAGATCGTCCGGGCTTCATAGGATCCGGCGGCCGGACGCGCCGCGGGAGCCCGTGGTCCCGGCAGGGTGGAGGTCTGCATGGCTCACACGGAGCCCGGCGACAGCAGTGACCGCAGTGACAGCGGCGACCTGGATTCGGTCGCGAAACTCGTCAGCCTCTCGATGACGGCGCCGATGCCGCGCATCCCCGGCGAAGAACCACCGCCGCAGCCGGACGGCCCTTCGACCCGGCCCCAGCCCGTCGTCGGCGAGCTGCCCGCGGAACTGGACGCGCTGATGAGCGCTCCGGAACCCGATGGGAGGCCGGTGACCGCGCCCCCGTCGACCGGGCGGCGACCGGCCCGGCGTTTCGTGATCGCCGGTGCCGCGGCGGTGGCGCTGGCCGGACTCGGCACGTGGGCCCTGTGGCCCGCCCCGGTGAACGGGACGGCGGGAAAGCCCGCCGAGGTTCCCGCCGCGCCGTCTTCGTCGAGCGCGCCGCCCGCGGTCGCCACGATCAGCGCGAGCACCGAGCCGCCCGTCGCGTCCGACGAGGTCTCGCACAGCACCGTGCGCACCACCGAAGCGCGGCGCACCCCGGGCAAGTCCCCCGGCGGCGCGCCCGCCTCCAAGACCACTTCGGACGACCCACTGGCCGACTACTTCAGCTCGGCCGTGAACTCGTACATCCAGCAGTGGAGCGACCAGCAGGGCCCGCCCCGTCACCGATGATCTCCGGTGACGGGAAAACCGCAGGCCTCGGCCCGCGAGGCCGCTGATCGGGCGACCTGGCGTAACCCTCGGGTGCCCGAGTACTACGCTGAGTGGGCCAACGCCGCCCCCGAGCCCGCCTGGTGAGGTCGCCATGTCCACCGCTCCGCCGTCCACGCTCTCGCCCAGCCAGGTCCCGGTCGGGGTGGATCCCCACCGGCCCAGCGTCGCGCGGATCTACGATGGATTCCTCGGCGGCAACCACTACTACGAGGTCGACCGCGCGGTCATGGACAAGATCAGCACGGCCGTGCCCGAGGCCGTGCACATCGCGCGCGGCAACCGCGGCTTCCACAACCGCGCGCTGCGCATGCTGGCCAACCAGACCGAGATCCGGCAGTTCCTCGACTGCGGCTCCGGCCTGCCCACGGCCGAGAACACCCACCAGATCGTGCAGCGCTCGCACCGCGACGCGCACGTGGTCTACGTGGACAACGACCCGGTGGTGCTCGCGCACGGCCGCGCGCTGCTGGCCGAGAACGACTTCACGCACATGGTCGAGGCGGACATCTTCGAGCCGTCGCAGGTGCTGGGGAACGAGACCGTGCGGGAGTACATCGACTTCTCGCAGCCACTCGGCCTGCTGCACATCGGCACCATGCACCACTACGAGGGCGACGGCGCGGTCGAGGTGATGCGCGAGTACATCGACGCGCTCGCACCGGGTTCGTTCGTGGCGCTGGCGCACTTCTACGACCCCGAGGTCGAGGAGCTGACCGCGGTCGCCAAGCGGATCGAGGAGATCCTGGTGTCCGGCCCGCTCGGCGCCGGCCGCTTCCGGACCAGGGCGGAGATCGAGGCGATGCTGCCCGGGCTGGAGCTGCTGCCGCCGAACGCGACCTCGGGCCCCGGCCTCTCGGTCGCCGACGAGTGGTGGCCGGACGGCCCGCGGCTGACCCCGCTGAGCGAGTCGGCCCGCTGCGTCGCCGGAGTGGTCGGCCGGAAACGGTAGAAATTCTTTTCCCGGGTGATGTCGAGAACCCGGTCCGGGCTCCGTCCCTGCTGCGAACGTGACCAGAATGGGTCGCATCAGCACCGAGGAGACCACGATGGCCAAGTACCTGTTGCTCAAGCACTACCGCGGCGGGCCGGAGCCGGTTTGCACCGTGCCCATGGACCAGTGGACGCCGGACGAGATTTCGGCCCACATCCAGTACATGCGGGACTTCGCCACCCGGCTCGAGGGGAGCGGCGAGTTCGTCGACGGCCAGGCGCTCGCACCCGGGGGCACGTTCGTCCGGTACGACGGCGAGGGCCGCCCGCCGGTCACCGACGGCCCGTTCGCCGAGACCAAGGACCTGATCGCCGGCTGGATGGTGATCGACGTCGACAGTTACGAGCGCGCCCTCGAGCTGGCCGGGGAGCTGTCGGCCGCGCCGGGGCAGGGCGGGAAGCCGCTGCACGAATGGCTCGAGCTGCGCCCGTTCCTGACCGAGCCGCCGACCATCACGGAGTGACGTGAGCATGGACGAGGCCCTGCTCCGGAGCCTCACGCCGGGTGTGCTGGGCATCCTCGTCCGCCGCGGAGCCGATTTCGCGGCGGCCGAGGATGCCGTGCAGGACGCGCTGGTGGAGGCGGTCCGCGTCTGGCCCGAGGACCCGCCGCGGGACCCGAAGGGCTGGCTGGTCACCGTGGCGTGGCGCCGGTTCCTGGACGCGACCCGATCCGACGCCGCGCGGCGTCGGCGCGAGGAGGTCGTCGACGAGGAACCGGTGCCGGTGTCCGGAGTGGACGACACGCTCCAGCTCTACTTCCTGTGCGCCCACCCGTCTCTGACGCCTTCGTCGGCGGTCGCGCTCACGCTGCGCGCCGTCGGCGGGCTGACCACCCGCCAGATCGCCCGGGCCTACCTGGTGCCGGAGGCGACCATGGCGCAGCGGATCAGCCGGGCCAAGCGGACCGTCTCCGGGGTGCGGCTCGACCAGGCGGGCGACGCCGCCACCGTGCTGCGCGTGCTGTACCTGGTCTTCAACGAGGGCTACTCCGGCGAGGTCGACCTGGCCGCCGAGGCGATCCGGCTCACCCGGCAGGTCGCGGCCTCGCTCGACCACCCGGAGGTCGCGGGACTGCTGGCGCTCATGCTGATCCACCACGCCCGGCGCGCGAGCCGGACCGCGCCGGACGGCAGCCTCGTGCCGCTCGCCGAGCAGGACCGCGGCCGGTGGGACACCGCGTTGATCGCCGAGGGGGTCGGGATCCTGCAGGCGGCCCTCGCCCGCGACCAGCTGGGCGAATTCCAGGCCCAGGCGGCGATCGCGGCCCTGCACGCCGACGCGCCCACCGCCGGGGAGACCGACTGGGTGCAGATCGTCGAGTGGTACGACGAACTCGTGCGCCTCACCGACAGCCCGGTCGTCCGGCTCAACCGCGCGGTGGCCGTCGGCGAGGCGGACGGGCCGCGCGCCGGGCTGGCCGCGCTCGCGGAACTGGACGACACCCTGCCCCGCCACACCGCCGTGGCGGCCTACCTCCACGAGCGCGACGGTGACCTGGAGAAGGCGGCGCGGCTCTACGTCGAGGCGGCGGAGAAAGCCCCCAACCTCGCCGAGGTCGATCACCTGACGCGCCAGGCCGCGCGGCTCAACACCCGTCACTGAGCCAGCTTCCAGAGCGACGCCCACTGTGCGGCGGTGAGTGAGCGGGGCAGGGTGCCGGGGCGCAGGTCGTTCGCGCTCAGCCAGGTGTTGACGGTGCGACGGCCCAGGCGGCCGGTGCGGGGCAGGATCCCGGCCAGCCCGTGACCGCGTCCGGTGAAGACCTCGCGCACGAAGTCCTGGTACAGCTGGCATTCCGTGACCAATGGCGAGGGACGGCGCCGCAGCGTCAGCACTCCGCCGTCCACTGCCGGCGCCGGGCGGAACGCGCGCGCGGGCACCCGTGCCAGCACCGCGAACTCGTACCACGGCCACCAGGTGGCGGTCAGCTGCGTGGCCCCGCCGATCCCCGCGCGGCGCCGGGCGACCTCCCACTGCACCAGCAGCACCGCAGTGTCCCAAGTGGACTGTGCCAGCAGGCGGCGCAGGGTCACGGTGGTGAGGTGGAACGGGATGTTGCCCACGACCGTGTGCCGTTCGCGGGGAAAGCGGTGGCGCAGCAGGTCTCCGGTGACGACCGTGACGTTGGCGCCGGTCCGCGCGGACAGCCGGCGGGCGCGGCGCGGATCCAGCTCGACCGCGGTGATGGGCCGGCCGGAGCGGCTCAGCGGGACGGTCAGCGCGCCGTCGCCCGGGCCGAGTTCGACGATCGGGCCGGTGGTGGCGCGGACGGCCGCGCAGATCGTGGTGATGGTGGCGGGGTCGACCAGGAAGTTCTGGCCGAGTTCGTGGCGTCCGCCGACGGACGGGACAGCAGGCATGGGTGTGCACTCCACAGTGGAACGAGGTGGAGCCGGGCAGCACGAGCGGCCGCACCGGCTGGGGCCGGAGTGCGGCGGAACTGGCCGAACGGAGAGTCGGGTCCGCCGCTTTAGGAGCAGCGGATCCGGATCAGTGCGAAGACACCCATGGCGGGGACGTTAGCAAGCCGGGGGCGGCGGGTGCAGCTGGTTTTCCGCCGCGCCCCGGCCGGCGCGTCCACTGTGGTCAGTCGAAGGCGACGGAAGCGGCGAGGTCCTTCTGGGCCTCGAGCGCGCCGAGGCGCTCGGTGAGGGCGGCGTGGACGGCGTCGTAGGAGTCGGCGCCGAGGGTGAGCCGCAGCGGCGGGACGGCGAGCCGCGTGGTGTCGTAGACGGCGGCGGCGACCTTCGCCGGATCACCGGTGAGGTCGGGGTCGCTCAGCAGCCAGCGCCGCATCTCGCCGACCGGGGTGTCGCGGTAGGCGTCGGTTTCGGTGGTGTAGTTCAGGGCCGAGAGGAAGCCGGTGCTGGTGCCGCCGGGCTCGACGATGGTGAAGCGGATGTCGAACCCGGCGACCTCGCGGCTGACGCCCTCGGTGAAGCCTTCCAGCCCCCACTTGCCCGCGTGGTAGGCGCTGGAGATGGGCGCGCCCATCTGGCCGCCCATGCTGGAGATCTGGATGATCCGGCCGCCGCCCTGTTCGCGCATCGGCTTGAGGAACGCCCGGGTGATCCGGATCGGCGCGTGCAGCAGCGTTTCGAGCTGGTGCTCGACCTGCTCGTGGGTCATCTCCTCGGTGGCGCCCATGACGCTGTAGCCGGCGTTGTTGACCACGATGTCGACCGGGCCGGCCGCGATGACCCGGGCGGTGACCGCGTCGATGTCGGCGGGGCGGGTGACGTCGAGGATCTCCACGGCCAGCCGGTCGCCGTGCTCGGCGCGCAGATCGTCGAGCGCGGCGGGGCGGCGGACCGTCGCGGTGACGCGGTCGCCCCGGCCGAGGGCGTGTTCGGTGAGCTGACGGCCCAGACCGCCGGAGGCCCCGGTGATGAACCAGTGGCGCACGGGCTTGTCCGCGAGTGGGGGCATGAGGTGTCCTCGGCTAGAGTGGTTGCGGAATCTGTTCCGTTTCAGCTTAAGCGGAATGTGTTCCGGAATGCAACCGAGCCGGCCCGCCGAAGGAACCCGCATGCCCCCACCACCCCGCCGGACCAGGAGCGACGCCCGGCAGAACCGGGAACACCTGCTGGAGGTCGCCGCGCAGGTCTTCGCCGAGCAGGAGCTGGACGCCGCGCCGGCGGCCATCGCCAAGCGCGCGGGCGTCGGAGTCGGCACGCTCTACCGCCACTTCCCGACGCGGGAGGCCCTGATCGACGCGGCCTACCGGCGCCAGCTCACCATCGTGTGCGAGAAGGCCGCCGAACTCCTGCCCGGCCGGACGGCCGCCGAGGCCATGCACGCGTGGATGGAGCACTTCGTCGCCTACGCCACGGCCAAGTACGGCATGGCCCAGGCGCTGAACGCGGTGATCGCCTCCGGGACCGACCCGTACGCGGACAGCCGCGCCCTGCTGAGCGAAGCCGTCGGCATCCTGCTGGCCGCGGGCGCCGAAGACGGGAGCCTGCGCACGGACCTGACCTCGGACGACGTCCTGCTGTTCATGGGCGGCATCGCCCAGTGCGCGGGCGAGGCCCGCAGCCCGGAGCAGTCGGCCCGGCTCGTCGGCCTGGTGCTGGACGCGCTGGTCCCGCGCTGATGTTCTGGTGAGGTGGCACCGTGCGTGAACTGGCCGGTCGGATGCAGGCGTCGACCCGGGCGCCCGGGTTCGACGAGGTCGTGCCGCACGCGCCGATGTCCCGCGAAGCCCGCGCGTCCCGCGTCAACTGGCGCGACGCGTCCTTGAGGACTAGGCGCTACCGCCGTGACGTGCGCGCGGCCTTGAGGAACTCGCGGTTGAGGTTCGCGATGCTGGTCAGCGGAATCCCCTTCGGACACGACGCGACGCACTCGCCGGTGTTGGTGCAGCCGCCGAAACCCTCGGCGTCCATGGTGTCCACCATGTCCAGCACGCGCCGGGCCCGCTCGGGCTGACCCTGCGGCAGGCTGTTCAGGTGCGCGACCTTGGCCGAGGTGAACAGCATCGCCGAGCCGTTCGGGCAGGCCGCGACACAGGCGCCGCAGCCGATGCAGGTGGCGTTGTCGAACGCGAGATCGGCGTCCGGCTTCGGCACCGGCGTCGCGTGGGCGTCGGGGGCGCTGCCGGTGGGCGCGGTGACGTAACCGCCGGACTGGATGATCCGGTCGAAGGCCGAGCGGTCGACGACGAGGTCCTTGATCACCGGGAAACCCCGTGCACGCCAGGGTTCCACGTCGATCACGTCGCCGTCGGCGAACGAGCGCAGGTGCAGCTGGCAGGCGGTGGTCCGCTCCGGCCCGTGGGCCCGGCCGTTGATCACCACGCCGCAGGAGCCGCAGATGCCCTCGCGGCAGTCGTGGTCGAACGCGACCGGCTGCTCGCCCGCCTCGACCAGGCTCTCGTTGAGCACGTCGAGCAGCTCCAGGAACGACATGTCCGGGCTGGCGTCGTCGACCGGGTAGCCGACCAGCCGTCCCTCGGCGTCGGGCCCGGACTGGCGCCAGACGCGCACGGTGAGTTTCATGTGTAGCTCCGCTGTGTCATTGGTAGCTTCGCTGGGTGGGATGGACGTGTTCGAAAGTCAGTTCTTCCTTGTGCAGCACGGGTTTCTCGCCGTACTCCCAGGCAGCGACGTGGCTGAAGCGCTCGTCCTCGCGCCGGGCCTCGCCGTCGGGGGTCTGGTACTCCTCGCGGAAGTGCCCGCCGCAGGACTCCTCGCGCACCAGCGCGTCGAGCAGCAGCAGCTCGGCCAGCTCCAGGAAGTCGGCGACGCGGTTCGCCTTCTCCAGCTCCTGGTTCAGCTCCGCCCCGGAACCGGGCACGCGGATCTCCCGCCAGAACTCCGCGCGCAGCTCGGGCACCCGCTCGAGCGCCTTGCGCAGGCCCTCCTCGGTGCGGGACATCCCGCAGAACTCCCACATCAGGTGGCCCAGCTCGCGGTGGAACGAGTCGGCGCTGCGCGTGCCGCCCACCGACAGCAGCCGGTCGATCCGCGCGCGGACCTGCGTCTCGACTTCGGTCACCGCCGCGTCGGTCCGGCTGACTTCGTCGAACCCGCCACGGGCGATGTAGTCGTTCAAAGTGGACGGCAGGACGAAATAGCCGTCCGCGAGGCCCTGCATCAGCGCGGACGCGCCGAGCCGGTTGGCGCCGTGGTCGGAGAAGTTGGCCTCGCCGATCACGAACAGGCCGGGGATCGTGGCCTGCAGGTCGTAGTCGACCCACAGCCCGCCCATCGTGTAGTGGATGGCGGGGTAGATGCGCATCGGGACCTGGTACGGGTTCTCCGCGGTGATGCGCTGGTACATGTCGAAGAGGTTGCCGTACTTGGCTTCCACGGCCGGGCGGCCCATCCGCTCGAGGGCGTCGGCGAAGTCGAGGTACACGCCGAGACCGCCGGGCCCGACGCCGAAACCGGCGTCGCAGATGTTCTTCGCCGCGCGCGAGGCGATGTCACGCGGGACGAGGTTGCCGAAGCTCGGGTAGATCCGTTCGAGGTAGTAGTCGCGCTCGTCCTCGGGGATCTCGCCGGGCGGACGCGGGTCGCCCGCCTGCTTCGGGACCCAGATGCGGCCGTCGTTGCGCAGCGACTCGCTCATCAGCGTGAGCTTCGACTGGTGTTCGCCCGAGCGCGGGATGCAGGTCGGGTGGATCTGGGTGAAACACGGGTTCGCCAGGTACGCGCCGCGCTTGTGGGCTCGCCAGATCGCGGTCGCGTTGGAGCCCTTGGCGTTGGTGGACAGGTAGAACACGTTGCCGTAGCCGCCGCTGGCCAGCACGACGGCGTCGGCCAGGTGCGTGGTGATCTCGCCGGTGACGAGGTCGCGCGCGACGATCCCGCGCGCCCGCCCGTCGACCACGACCAGGTCGAGCATCTCGGTGCGCGCGTGCAGCTCGACGTTCCCGGCGTCGATCTGCCGGGACAGCGCCTGGTACGCGCCCAGCAGCAGCTGCTGGCCGGTCTGGCCGCGCGCGTAGAACGTGCGCTGCACCTGGACTCCGCCGAACGACCGGGTGTCGAGCAACCCGCCGTACTCCCGGGCGAACGGCACCCCTTGTGCCACGGCCTGGTCGATGATCTGCGCGGAGACCTCGGCCAATCGGTACACATTGGACTCGCGCGAGCGGAAGTCGCCGCCCTTCACGGTGTCGTAGAACAGCCGGTACACCGAGTCGCCGTCGTTGCGGTAGTTCTTCGCCGCGTTGATGCCGCCCTGCGCGGCCACCGAGTGCGCCCGCCGGGGCGAGTCCTGGAAGCAGAACTGGACGACGTGGTACCCCTGCTCCGCCAGTGTGGCACCCGCCGAGCCGCCGGCCAGCCCGGTGCCCACGACGATCACGCGGTGCTTGCGCCGGTTCGCCGGATTCACCAGCTTCGCTGAGAACTTGTGTGCGGACCAGCGGTCCTCGATCGGGCCATCCGGCGCCTTGTCGTCGGCGATCGGCGCGCCCACGGTGTATTCCAGCATCTCAACTCACCCATCCCGCCATGACGGCGATCGGCACGATCATGAAGCCGCCGGTGATCACCACGGCGAGCACGCTGCCGACCGTTTTGATCGTCCGGTCCCGCGAAGCGCTCTTGATGCCCAGGGTCTGCGCCGCGCTCCAGAACCCGTGGTTGATGTGCAGCCCCAGCATGAGCAGCGCCACCAGGTAGATCACGTCGATCCACCAGACCTGGAAGTCCACGACGACGTTGTGAAAGGGCTGTCCCTCGACGAAATCCGGGTTCGCCACGCCGACCGTCAGGTCGAGGATGTGCCAGACGATGTAGACCGCCAGCGTCGCGCCGCCCCACCGCATGGTGTGCGTGGCGAACGTCGCGCGCGGCCGCTGCCCGTGGACGTAGCGCACCGGCCGTGCCTTGCGGTCCCGCCGCGAAAGCTGCACCGCCGCCACGACGTGCAGCACCAGCGCGACGACCAGCACGGCCCGCTGGATCCAGAGGAACCAGGAGTACGGCAGCACGGGCTCGCCGATCGTGCGGAGCCAGCCCGCGTAGTGGTCGAAAGTGCCGGCACCGAAGAAGATCTTGAGGTTGCCGGCCATGTGCGCCAGCAGGAACACGACGAACAGCAGCCCGGTCGCCGCCATCACGACCTTCTTGCCGATCGTCGAGTCCCAGAAGAGCCGCAGGGCGGGCTTGGTCCGCCGCGCCGTCGCGAGTTCACGTGCCACGAGTCCGACGGTAGGTGCGCTCCGATCAGAGGGCAAACACATGATTTCTCTCATCACCAGAGGTAGAAGCTATGATGGCCGCATGCAGTTCCAGCAGCTGGCCTACTTCGTCGCGGTCGCGGAAACGCGGCACTTCACGCGCGCGGCGGAGCAGGCGCGGGTGGCGCAACCCTCGCTGTCGCAACAAGTCCGGGCCCTGGAGCGCGACGTCGGCGCCACGCTTTTCCACCGCATCCGCGGCAACGTGACGCTCACGGAGGCGGGGGAGACGCTGCTGCCGATCGCGCGCCGGATCCTCGCCGAGACCGAGACGGCGTACCGGGCGATCCGCGAGCTGGACGAGCTGGGCCGGGGCCGCGTGCGGCTCGGCGCGACCCCGAGCCTGTGCACCGGCCTGCTGCCGGCCATGCTCGCCGCGTTCCGCCGCGCGTACCCGGGCATCGAGCTGGTGCTGCACGAAAGCGGTTCGCGCGACTTGCAGACCGAGCTGTCCGAGGGCGCGCTGGACCTGGCGATGATCGTCGACTCGCGGGTGCACGACGATCCCCGGCTGTCGAGCACACCGCTGTTCGTCGAGGAGCTGGTGGTCATCTCGCCGAAGGCCGCGCGGGCGCCGGTGCGCGGCCGGCTGGCGATCGGCGACCTGCGGGACCGGCCGCTGGTGATGTTCCGGCGCGGGTACGACCTGCGCGAGGCGACCGTGAACGCTTGCCGCGCCGAGGGTTTCGACCCGGTCTTCGCGATCGAGGGCGGCGAGATGGACGCGGTGCTGGAGCTGGTGCAGGCGGGCATCGGGCTGGCCGTGGTGCCGAGCACGGTGGTCGGGGACCGGTTCCGGATGACGCAGTTCACCGAGCCCGGGCTCAGCCGCGTCGTGCGCCTGGCCTACCGCCGCGACGTCGAGCAGCCGCGCGCGGTGCGGGCGCTCCAGGACGGCATTGTCCGGTTCCTGCACGGCGAAAGTGGGGTCGGTCACCTTCCCCCGGGCACGCGCTCGCTCGTCGGAGCATGATCGAACTCGGATGCCACCGACCAAGGGAGACGACGGGATGCCGGGCGCGTTGAACGAGCAGTCGGCCGTGCGGGTGCTGGACTCGGGCGGTGTCCGGTTCACCTACGTGGTGGACGGCGCGATGGGGCTCACCCCGGCGGGCTTCTTCCCGGAGGTGCCGGAGTCGTACTGGACCGAGCACCCGGAGGCCCTCGACGGCGCGGGCCGCGTCGCGATGTCGGCCGGCGGCCTGCTCGTGGAGCGCGACGGCCGGCGGCTGCTGATCGACGCCGGGCTCGGAGTGGTGAGCCAGGAAATGGGTGTCGGCGGCGTGTCGATCGGCTTCGCGGATTCCGGGGCGCTCCCGGAGACGTTGGCAGCGCTGGGAATTGCGCCGGCGGACGTCGAAGCGGTCGCCTTCACGCATCTGCACGTGGACCACACCGGCTGGGCCTTCGACGGCGGGCAGCCGTTTTTCCCGGCCGCCCGGTACCTGGTCGCGGCCGAGGAATGGGGGCCGCACGGACGCGGTGAGGCGCTCCCGGGCGCGCCGTCACGCGAGGCCGTGCTCGAGCCACTCGCGGGCCGCCGCACCGAAATCGCCGATGGCGAGGAGATCTTCCCGGGCGTGCGGGCCGTCGTGACGCCCGGCCACAGCCCGGGCCACACCTCGTACGTGATCGAGGCCGGGCCGCTCCGGGTGATCGCGTTCGGCGACGTTTTCCACTTCCCGGGCCAGATCGCGCACCCCGACTGGCCCTCGCGCCCCGACATCGACGCCGCGGCCGTGGTCGCCGCCCGTCGCCGGATCGCCGGTGAACTCTCGCAGCCGGACACCGTCGGTTTCGCCTGCCACTTCGGTGACCAGGCTTTCGGCCGCGTCGTCCCGGGCCCGGATGGGCTGCCGGCCTGGCAAGCCGTTGCGGCGGAAGCGGTCCTGCCCGCGCCGCGGATCCTGCCGGGCTGAGCGGTTCCCGGCCGCGGCGGGGAGAATGGGCGGATGATCTCTCGGTCGTCGCCGTCGGCAGCGCCGGCTGGACTGGTGCTGGCAGCCGGGCTGGTGCTGGCAGCCGGGCTGGCGCTGCTGCTTGCCGGGTGCAGTGGCGCGCCGGCCGCGCCCGCGCCGCCGTCCGGCGCCGGGTTCCGGGTACGGAGCGCCGACGCGAACGGGGCGGGCATCGCGGTCGCCCGGGACGTCGCCGTCCGGACCATGTGCCTGAGCGGGTGCACCCAATCCCAGTCGCCGGCGGCGCTTGAGGGCTCGTGAGTGTTTATGACGGTTCTAACCGTCATAAACACTCACGAGCTTTTACGTGCCAACGTTGCGTGGTGCGGCGCCGGACGGGCCGGCCTTGTTCGGTTCGTCGGTCGCGACGCTGATGAGCAGCTGGGCGGTGTGGGCGATGTGGTCGCGCAGCAGTTCCGCGGCTCGGTCGGCGTCGCGGGCCACGGCGGCGTCCAGCAGGGCCTGGTGTTCGCCGGTGAGGTCGCGGTCGGGTTCCCGGCCGAACGAGATCGACCACTGGAGGTACAGCTCGGCCTCCTCGCGCAGGCCGGTGGCCGTGGCCAGTAGCCGGTGGTTGCGGCAGCCGGCCAGCAGGGCGGTGTGGAACGCGGCGTGCGCGGCGGACCATGCGTCCGTCGGGTGGTCCGCGTCGTCCTGGGCCAGGAACTGCGTGCGCTTCAGGCGATGGTGGGCGGCGACCGCGGCCGACTCCCAGTCCATGTCGCCGTCGCGCACCGAAAGCCTCAGCACCAGTGACTCGATCTCCAGCCGGGCGTAGGTCAGTTCCGCCAGGTCTTCGTGGGACAGCGGCATGACGCTGAAGCCGAGGTTCGACTGCGTCCGCACGAATCCGTCGGCGACCAGGCGGGTCAGCGCCTCCCGGGCCGCGCCGACGCTGGTTTCGTACCGCCGGCTCAGCTCCGGGAACTTCAGCCGCTCGCCGGGGACGAGGCGGCCGCCGAGGATGTCCCGCCGGAGGCGCTGGTACACGCCGTCCGCGCGGGTCGAACCGGTGCCTGTCATGCCGCCACCCTAGCAAGATTCAACTACTCGCGGAAGTTTCGAAAGTTCATTGACATCTCGAACGTGGCGGCGTAGTCAGGAAAGACCTCCAACGAAGCGGGCGGTATGAACACAGTTCACGATGTGGTGGTCGTCGGCGCCGGTCCGGTCGGGCTGGCCGCGGCCCGGATGCTGGGCCGGCGCGGGTTTTCCGTGCTGGTGCTGGAGCGGTGGCCCGAGCCGTACCCGCGGCCGAGGGCGGTGCACTTCGACGACGAGATCGGCCGCGTGTTCCAGGGTCTGGGCCTCGCTGAGCCGGTGAAGGCGATCTCCGCGGCCGTGCCGGATCACTACGAGTGGCGTAACGCCGCGGGCGAGGCCCTGGTCCGGATCGACTGGTCCGGGCGAGGGCCCAGCGGCTGGCCGATGGCGAACTTCTTTTCCCAGCCGAACTTGGAGAAGGTGCTGGCCGAGGCCGTCGAGGCGATGCCGAACGTGACGTTGCGCCGCGGGGCCGAGGTCGTCGGCGTCGAGGAACAGGCCGAGGACGTGCTGGTGACTTACACGACCGCGGCCGTCAAGCAAGTCGGCGCGCGGGCCCGGTTCGTGATCGGCTGCGACGGAGCGAACAGCTTCGTCCGCGAACGCCTGGGCGCCGTCCTGCACGACCAGGGTTTCTTCTACGACTGGCTGATCGTCGACACCATCCCCCTCGACGAGCGGGACTGGTCGCCGCAGAACTGGCAGCTGTGCGATCCCGCCCGGCCGACCACGATCGTCTCCGGCGGCCCCGGCCGGCGCCGCTGGGAGTTCATGCGGCTGCCCGGCGAAACCCGCGACGAGCTCAACACCGCCGACAAGGCCTGGGACCTGCTCGGCCCCTGGGGACGCACGCCGCAGAACTCGCGCCTGGAACGGCACGCCGTGTACACGTTCGCCGCCCGCTGGGCCGATCGCTGGAACCGCGGCCGGCTGGCGATCGCGGGCGACGCGGCCCACCAGATGCCGCCCTTCGCCGGGCAGGGGATGTGCTCGGGCCTGCGCGACGTCGCCAACCTCTGCTGGAAGCTCGACCGGGTGCTGCGCGGCGAATCGGATTTCGCGCTGCTGGACACGTATACCTCCGAACGCAGTGTCCACTTGCAACACGCGATCGCGATGTCCGTCGAGCTGGGACGTGTCATCTGCGTCCTGGACGAGCAGCAAGCCGCCGACCGCGACGCGCGCATGATCGCCGGAGGCGCCGACCCGGCCCGCGTGCTGCCGGTGTCCGCGCTGCCCGTGCTCGGCGAGGGCGTCCTCGCCGACAGCCCCGCCACCAGCGCGTTGCGCGGCACCCTGGCGCCGCAGTTCCCGGTCGAGCGCGACGGGCATCGCGCCCTGCTCGACGACGTGACCGGCGACGGCCCCGTGCTCCTGACCCTCGACGAGGTGAGCGAGGACTTCGGCGGCCGCGCCTTCACCCTCGGCCCCGGCCTGCGTGACCCGGACGGGAACTGGACACGCTGGTTCGAAGCCCACCACATCCGCGCGGTGCTCATCCGGCCCGACCACTACGTCTTCGGCGCCGTCACCGACCCCGCCGGCACCCAAGAACTCGTTGCCCGGTACGGCGAACTCGCCCGGGCCCGGACCTCAGGAGAACGGATCTCATGCGCCTAGCCAACATCGACAACCGGGCCGCCCTCGTCATCGAGCAGGACGGTGCGGAGAAGTTCCTCGACCTCGCCCGCGCGTCGGACGGCCGGTGGGGCCCGGACCTGGGCGACGTCTTCCGGAACTGGCCGGAAGTCGTCGCCTGGGCGTCCGAAGTGGACGTTCCGGCCGACCAGCTCGTGCCGGTGGACCGTGCCCGGCTCGGCGCGCCCTCGCCCGCGCCGCGGCAGGTTTTCGCACTCGGCCTGAACTACCGCGCGCACGCCGCCGAGTCCGGGTTCGCCGCGCCCACCGAACTGCCGCCGGTGTTCACCAAGTACGTGTCGAGCTTCTCCGGGCCCGACACCGAAGTCGTGCTCCCGCCCGGGGGCAACGTCGACTGGGAGATCGAACTCGTGGCCATTGTGGGCCGCGAAGCACGCGATGTGGCCGAAGCCGACGCCTGGTCCTACGTCGCCGGGCTCACCGCGGGCCAGGACCTGTCCGAGCGGTTGACGCAGCTGCGCGGCCCGGCGCCCCAGTTCGGCCTCGGCAAGTCGTACCCGGGATTCTCCCCACAGGGCCCCTGGCTGGTGACACCGGACGAGTTCGCCAACCCCGACGACCTCGAGCTCGGCTGCGCGATCGACGGTGTCGAAGTCCAAAAGGGACAGACCAGCGACCTGATCTTCGGCATTGCCCGGATGATCGCCGCCCTGTCGGAGAACGTCACGCTCTACCCGGGTGACGTGATCTTCACCGGCACCCCGTCCGGCGTCGGGATGGGCCGGGAGCCCCAGCGGTACCTGCGGGCCGGCGAGCGGCTCGACAGCTGGATCGCCGGCATCGGCGAACTGCACCAGACCTTCGTTTCCGCCCCGGCCGCCAGGTAAGGAGACTGTCATGCCACTGCACGGACTGGGCAACGTCGTCATCGGCGTGCCCAACGTCGCGGAGACCATCGCGTACTACACCGACTTCGGGCTCCAGCCCCGAGACGACGGCGCCTTCGCGACCCTCAACGGCGGCGACCAACTCCGGATCGTCGAGGCCCCGACGCGCCGGCTGGTGGAGCTGACGGTCGCGGCCGACGACCCCGACGACATCGCGGCGATCGCCCGGCGCCTGCGCACACACGACATCGCGGTGGAGGAGACGGACACGGCCTTGACTGCCGTCGAACCGGTCACCGGGACGAGGGTCCGGGTCGCGGTGCGCCCCCGGATCGTCGTCTCTCCTGAGGTGCCCGCGACGCTCTACAATGGACCTGGCCGGATCGACCGGTGGGGGCGGGCGCCGTTCCTCGGCCGCACCGGGCCGGTGCGGCCGCGCAAGCTGGGCCACGCGGTGCTCGGCAGCACCGACCTGGAGACGACGATGCGGTTCTTCACCGAGGGCATCGGCTTCAAGGTCAGTGACTACATGGGCGACAAGGCCGCGTTCCTGCGCTGCTCGGTCGAGCACCACAACGTGCTGGTGATGGCCGCGCCGGTGAACTTCCTGCACCACACCAGCTGGCAGGTCGACGACGTCGACGAGGTCGGCCGGGGCGCGCACGCGATGCTCGAAGGCAAGCCGGAACGGCACATCTGGGGCCTGGGCCGGCACTACGCGGGCGCGAACTTCTTCTGGTACCTCAAAGACCCGGCCGGCAACTTCTCCGAGTACTACTCCGACATGGACACCGTCCCCGAGGACGAGCTGTGGAGCCCGGAGGTTCTTCAAGGCCTGCAAGGGCTCTACGCCTGGGGACCGCCGCCGCCCCCGTCGTTCCTCGAACCCGACGACCTCGCGGCCCTGATGACCGGAGCCCATTCGGCGAGCGCGGGGTGAGGCGGCGGCCCCGTTGACACCTCAGCTGCGGCCGAGCATTTCCGCCGTCAGGACGTTGCCGCCCAGGCCCCAGCCGCCTTCGACGACCTCGTCGACCAGGACGAGGGTGGTGGCGCGGGCGCGCTCGCCGTACACGTCGGCGTACGCGTCCGTGACGGCGTCGATGAGCTTCTTCTTCGACTCCGGGCTCAGCGTGTCGGCGGGGACCTTCAGGTTGGCGAACGGCATGACAGTGTTCCTTTCGTTGCGGTGATGAGAAATTTCAGCCGGCGTGCGGCGGGATCAGACGATCCCGCCGTTGGCCCGCACGACCTGGCCGTTGACCCAGCGCCCGCCGGGCCCGGCCAGGAACGCGACGACCTCGGCGATGTCGGCCGGGGTGCCGAGCCGTTCCAGCGGCGGCTGCTGGGCCAGGCGTTCGATGGTCGCCTCGTCCTTGCCGTCGAGGAACAGGTCGGTGGCGGTGGGGCCGGGGGCGACGGCGTTGACGGTGACGTCGCGGCCGCGCAGTTCCCGCGCCAGGATCAGGGCCATCGCCTCGACGGCGCCCTTGCTCGCGGCGTAAGCGCCGTAACCGGGGAACTGCAGTCCGACGACCGAGGTGGACAGCAGCACGATCGCGCCGCCCGGGCGGATCCGGCGCGCGGCCTCCCGGGCCACGACGAACGTGCCGCGGATGTTGGTGCGGTGCAGCGCGTCGAGGTCGGCGAGGTCCAGATCCGCGATGGGGGACAGGGCCATGCGCCCGGCGGAGTTGACGACGACGTCAATGCCGCCGAACGCCTGCGTCGCGGTCTCGAACAACGCGGCGACCGCGTCCTCGTCGGCGATGTCGGCCTGAGCGGCCACGGCCTGCCCGCCGGCGGTGGTTATCTCGTCGACGACCTGCTTCGCCGCCACGTCGTTGCCGGCGTAACCGACGACGACGGCCTGCCCGGCGGCGGCCAGGGTGGTGGCGATGGCGCGGCCGATGCCCCGTGAAGCGCCGGTGACGACGGCGACTCGTTGGTCAGCCATGAGCCTCACTTCCAAGATCAATAGTGTCGATATCGGAGTGTCGTTTCACCGATAAGATAAACATAGCAGACGCTCCCGATCGCCGCTAGCGATGTGACGTAGCATTGATTCCATGAGCGATGCCTCCCGCCGCCGGGGCGCCACCGGCCCGGCCGACGACACCACTGTCCGCGCGGCCCTGATCGACGCCGCCGAGCGGCAGCTCGCCGCGTCCGCGGACGGTGACATCGCCACCCGCGCGATCGCCGAAGCGGCAGGGGTGACGCAGCCGGTGCTGTACCGGCTCTTCGGGGACAAGCGGGGCCTGCTCGACGCCGTCGCCGACACCGGTCTCGAGCGCTACGCCCTGCGGAAGACCGAACTCGAGGCCACCGACGACCCCGTTGCCGACCTGTACGCCGGCTGGGACGACCACATGGCCTTCGCCGCCGACAACCCCGCGCTCTACCAGCTGATGTTCGCGCCGCGCCCGCACTCGGCTGCGACGACCCACCGGCGCATCCTCCAACTGCTCGAGGCGACCCTGCTGCGCTGCGCCGCGGCCGGGGCTCTGGCGACGACGCCCGCGCTGGCCGCCCAGTTGATCCTGCCCGCCAACATCGGCGTCGCTCTCAGTCGCATCGCCCAGCCCGAGCTGTTCGACGACCCGGAACTGTCACACCGCGCTCGAGACGCCGTTTTCTCCGCCGTCCTCACCGAGCCTGTGGTTTCGAGCGGACCGGACCCTGTCCGCTCCGCCGCCCGCCAGCTGCGTTCCCAGATCGCCCTTACCGGCACTGATCGGTTGGAGCCGGTTGAGACCGCCCTGCTGGACCGCTGGCTGGAGCGCATCGACCAGCCGAGCTGAGCACGGAAAGCACCCTTTGAGCCGGACGGGGCAGGCCCGTGGACACCGTCCAGCACGGGTGCTATAACCGGACTACTGAATACTGCATACAACATACAGTCAAGTGGGTGACGTGATGTCCGAGCCCCAGACCGTCCTGCCGGTGCGGGAGATGCCCGAGGTGAAAGAGGTCCGCGACGTCTACGGGCGGCGGTACCGGGTGGGGGAGAGCGACCGGCAGCTGATCGGCCGGTCGCGGGCCTGGATGGTGTGGCTCGGCGGGGCGGCGATGTTCGCGGCCGGGGTGCAGCAGTACGGGTTCGGCGTGATCGCGCCGGTGCTGACGAGCGCGCATGGCTGGACGTTCACCGAGGTGGTCGTCTCGCTCGCGCTCTGGGCGGTGTGCCAGGCCAGCGTCGCGTTCCCGGCCGCGTGGCTGCGTGACCACGGCAAGCTCCCGCCGGCCGTGGCGGTCACCGTCGGCGGGGTGCTGTGCGCGACCGGACTGGTGACGCTCGGGCACGCGTCCAGCCTGACCACGGTGTTCCTCGGCTACTCCGTGCTCGGCGGCATCGGCACCGGGCTGGTGTACGCCACTTGCGTCGGCGCCGTGATGCGGTGGTTCCCCGACCGGACGGCCGCCCGCGTCGGCGCGGTGAGCGGCGCTTTTGCTTACGGCAGCGTGCCGTTTGTGCTCATCGCGGGCTTCGGGCTGTCGATCGGCAACCGCGCGGTGCTGCTCGACGTCACGGCGGCGGTGGTGCTCGTGGTGATCGCCGGGGCCGGCGCGCTGCTGCGCTTCCCGCCGCGGCATTGGTGGCCGGCCGAGCCGGACCCGCGGGCGTGGGCGCTCGACAAGGTGCGCAACCGCAGTGTCTCGGCCAACCGCCCGGCGGTGCGGCATTACCGGCCGGGTGAGCTGTTCCGTTGCGGCACAACGCTTTCGCTGTACCTGACGGTGGTGCTGGCGGCCGCCGTGCTGCTGTTCGACCTCGCCTACCTGGCCACGTCCGTCGCCGAGCAGGGCGGCGGACCGGGTCTCGCCGCGGTCGCGCTGGCGGTGCTGGCCGGGGTCACCGGCACCGGCCGGGTGCTGCTTGGCTGGCTGTCGGACCGGCTCGGCCGGCGGCGCGTCCTGCAGCTCGCCCTGGTGGCCGGAGGGATCGGGCAGCTGGTGCTGTCCTACTCCGGCGAGCACCACCACGCGGCCGGTCTGCTGCTCGGCGTCGCGCTCGCGGGCCTCGGCAACGGCTGCTGTTACACGCTGCTCGTCGGGCTCGTGCGCGAGTACTTCGGCGAGGAGTCCATGATGCAGAACTTCGGCGTGCTCTACAGCGCCAAGGCTGTCGGCGCGGTCCTCGGCGTCGGCCTCGCCGCGATCGTGGTGACCTCGCACGGCTACTCCGGCGCCTTCGCCGCGGCGGCCGCGCTCAGTCTGGCCGGCGCCCTGCTCACCGGCCGGCTCACCCAGCCGGGACGGCCGAAGTCCTTGCTGCCCGCGGGTTATCGAGGCTGAACCGCGCCAGTGGATTTGAGCCGAAGCGCATGTCGCCCGGCGCGCGGCGTGCCACGATATCCCGATGGCAGCGCCTCCGAGTCCCGTCGTGGTGACCGAGCTGGGTACGGCGCACGGCGTCCGTTGTGAAGTCGCCCAGACCTCCCGGCCGTGGCTGCTCGACATCGACACGATCGTCATCTCGGTCGGTACCCTCCTGGGCGCGCTCGGACGCGAGATCCGGGACCGCTTTCCCGACGCCGATCGAGACAGTGTCGTATTCGGCGCGATCCCCATGGACCAGACCTCGACCTCGACCCCGAAGGCCGGTTTCGCCGCGCGGTCCTGGTCTCACCGCACGACGGACCGGGCCAGGCCGATCCCGCCCCGACGTCGCTGGCACGGGCCGCGAGATCCGCAGCGGTGGAGGCCGGCGCCACCGGGGTGGGCACACCCCTGCTGGGGACGGGCGACCCGGGACCTTGTCCTCGGCGTCTGACTTCCTCGGCGGCGAAGAGCGGCCCGGCCAGTACCGGGTGGTCATACTCCTGCTCCGCTTGCTCAGCACGAGCCTGCGGCACGCCGTGTTCGACTCCCCGGCCCAGGAGGGCGTGGCCGGTGGCCTGCTGTACCGCCCGGACGACCGCGGCTGGGGCGAGCTCGTCGCCCGACATCCGGCCCCGGCGGTCGCGCCCCGGCTGGGAGAACGGCGTCGTGGGCACTGTGGACGGACAGCAGCTCCTGGCCTGGGACCGGCTGCACCGGGGGATGGCCTGGGCGTCCGCGGGGCTCGAATCGTTGACGCTCCGCGCCTTCCGCGACCGGATACCGGTGATCAGGCGGTTCTCCTACACACTGCCCTGAGCCCGGCGGCTACATCGACCACTTGACGAGGTACCACTTCACGTCGCGCTGTTCCATGATGGCGTCGGGCAGCTCGGTGTCGGTGAGGTCGGCGCCGACCTTGACCGCCGAGACGGGGATCTCGACCCTGGTGGACGACTCGTCGACGGCGGAACGGTCCACCGTGGCGCCCTGCATCGCCGCCTTCTCCGTGGGGGAGTACATCTCGACGGTCAGCTGCATCTGCTTTTCGCAGGGGCCTAGGTCCGCCTCGAGCTTCTTGGTGGTGTCGCCGCCGATCTCGCAGGCCGTGGCGACGTCTTCGTTGCCGATCGCGTGCAGGAAGGTCGCGTACCGGCCGACCGCGTCGTCACCCTCCTTTTTGGTCGACGGCTTGGCTTCCTCGGTCTCGGCGGTGGCGGACCCGGCCGCCGGCGCAGCGCCGTTCGAGGCGGTTCCCGAGGTGCCGCTCCCGCCCGAACAGCCGGCGATCAGCAGGGCGAGGCCCGTGACGAGGAGGGGGAGCGCGCGAGCGGACATGGGACACCTTTCAGGTCGGCGGGAACGGCCGCAGCGTAGCGCCCCCATCAGTCAAGAGTGACACTTTTACCTGAATTGCCACACGAGTGGGCGAAGATGGCTAGAATGCCACAATCCGGGCGGTGGAGCCGGTGCACGGCGAGGGGAAGCTGCGGGGATGAACGACACCTGGTGTGTGCCCGGGTACGCCGAAGTGGACGTGCTCGGTACCGGCGGTTTCGGCCGGGTCGTGCTGGCCAAGCACGAGGCTTCGGGGCAGATGGCGGCGATCAAGTACCTGCACGCGGACTTCCTGGCCGACGCGGCGATCCTGGACGGGTTCCGGCGGGAGGCGTGGATGCTCTCCGGCGTGCGGAGCCCGCACGTGGTCCGGCTGTTCGATTTCGTCGAGACGCCGCAGGGCGCCGCGCTGGTCATGGAGGCGGTGCCGGGTGTGTCGCTGCGCGCGCTGCTGGCAGCGGAGAACGTGCTGGCGCCCGAAGCGGCGCTGACGATCCTGAAGGGCTCGCTGCTCGGCCTCGCCGACGCGCACGCGGTCGGCGTCGTCCACCGCGACTACAAGCCGGCGAACGTGCTGGTGTCGCGGGAAGGGGCGTCGAAGCTGGTCGACTTCGGACTGGCCACTTTGGACGGACACAACGGACTGACCGCCGGTTCACCGTCCTATATGGCCCCGGAGCAGTGGGCCGGGCAGCCCGGCCTGCCCGCCACCGACGTCTACGCGGCCACGTGTGTGTTCTACCAGTGCATCACCGGGCACCGGCCGTTCGAGGCGGACACGAGCGAGCAGCTGCGCGCCCTGCACGGGGGAGCGCCGGTGCCGCTGGACGTGGTCCCCGAGGCGCTGCGCCCGCTGATCGCGCGGGGCATGGCGAAGGACCCGGCGTGGCGTCCGGCGACGGCTGCTGCCTTTGTCACCGAGCTGGAAACCGTGGCCCGCAAGGAATACGGGAAGAACTGGGAGAAGCGCGGCTGGAAGCGCCTGGCCACCTCGGCTGCCGCGTTGACGGCGTTGACCCCCCTGGCGCTGCTGACCTCCGCCGGCACAGCCGCGGCACCGATCGCGGCGGCCGGTGCCGGGACCGGCGTCACGGCGGGTACCGGGACGGGTGTGGCGGCCGGCACCGGAACGGGTGTCGCGACGAGCACCGGGGCAGGGGTGACCGCGACGGTCGTGGGCAAGGTCGCCATCGGCGTGGTGATCGTCGCCGGGCTGGTCGCCGGCGGGCTGGTGGTCTTCCGGCCCGGGGGTGACCCGCCCGCTCCGCCACCGCCGCAGCTGACGGTGGCCATGCAGACCCTGGCCGGGCAGGACCAGGCGCTGCCGATGAGCTACGAGCTGCAGTACCCGCAGGTGTCCGGCGGCGCGGACCCCGCGGTCCGGCAACGGGTCAACGAGGCGTTGCGGGCGCCGATCGACAAGCGGCTGAAGACGGTGCGGGACTCGGTCGCCGACCCGAGCACGCTCGACATGTTCCGGCAGCGGGGCGACACCGCCGCGCTGCACTCGTCCGCGCGGATCCTGCTGCAGACGCCGGACCTGCTTTCCGTGCGGTACGACCACGATCTCAAGTCGGACGTGCTGTCGCACACCACCTGGCGGTTCCCGGAAGCGTTCACTGTGGACCTCACCACGGGCAAGGTGCTGGGCCCCCAGGACATGTTCCGGCCCGAGATCCTGACGGCCGACGGCATGCGGACGCTGACCCAGCGGCTGACCCCGCACACGGGCGAATTCTGCAGCGTGCCCACGGTCGAGGGGTATCCGACGCGGCAGGTCAGCATGGACGCCGCGGAGATGCCCGGTGGCGGTGGCCACGTGCCGGCCTCGGCGTTCGGGTTCACCGGGACCGGGGCCGAGTTCGAGATCCTCTGGTACAAGCTCGGCTGCGCCAGTGCTTCCGGGAGCGAGAGCGTGGTGCTGCCGTATGCCGAGCTGAACGACCTGCTGCTGCCGAAGTTCCTGACCATGCTGGGCAAGGCGGCCACTCCTTCGCCCGCATCGTCGAAGCCGGCCCAACCGGGTGCCGACGCCACGTACACGAACTCCCGTTTCGGGTTCACCGCGCAGGTGCCGCCGGGCTACACCCCGTTGAAGTGGACCCCGGAGAACGGCGAGGGCATGACCTACAGCGACGACAAGATCGACGCGACGCTGTACGTGTGGGGCACCAACTCGGGAACCGGCTCGGGCGGCCTCAGCCCGGCGGACAAGCTGGCCCAGCTGGTCGCCTCCTTGGAGGGCAACGGCGGCCGGGTCACCTTCAGCACGTCAGACAGCGAGGGCTACACGGTTTCCGGCTACCAGGGCGACGGCAAGATCTATTACGCGCACGAGTCCATCGGCACCGGCTCGACGGCCGGGCTCCGCTGGGTCTACCCGGCCGCGCAGAAGACGGCATTGGACAAGCTCGTCACCGACACGGTGAGGACGTTCAAACCCGGCGATCTCTCCCAGCCGCACTGACACCGGCCCGGCGACCTGGTGGAGCGGTCGCCGGGCGGTCGTGCGCGGGGTCAGAACATCCCGTTGCCGTTCGCGGCGGTCTTCGGCACGTCCTGGATCACGTCCCAGTGCTCGACGACCTTGCCGTCCTCGAGGCGGAAGAAGTCGGCGAGCGCCCGTCCGGGATTGTCCGGGTTGCCGGGTTCGAGGTCCAGCACCGACGGAATCCACCCGTGCCCGCAAAGCGCGGCCCGCTTCACCAGCTGGCTGCTCGGCGAACTGGCGAAGCTGGACCCCGCGCTGAAGCCGTCGCCCGCGGAGTCCTGGGCCAACGCCGGCTGGGCCGCGGACGGCCGCTTCAAGGGCTGCTGACCAGCTTGACGTTCACGTCGAAAGACAGACGACCGGGCCCGGCCCTTCCCTTGCCACAGGTCAGGGAAGGGCCCGGGCCGGTCAGCGGTTGGTGGAGTACGAGTGCGCGCCGGTGCCGGCGAGCTTGCCGCCGTCGACGATGAGGTACTCGTCGCGGATCGGGGTGCCGTCGAACCAGGACTCGAGGATCTCGCGGGTGCCTGCGGCGTAACGGGTCTGGGCCGAAAGCGAGGAACCGGAGATGTGCGGGGTCATGCCGTGGTGCGGCATGGTGCGCCACGGGTGGCCGGCCGGGGCGGGCTGCGGGAACCAGACGTCGCCCGCGTAGCCGGCGAGCTGGCCGCTCTCCAGCGCGCGCACGATGGCGTCGCGGTCGGCGATGCGGGCGCGGGCGGTGTTGATCAGGTACGCGCCGCGCTTCATGGTGGAGATCAGGCTGTCGCCGAACAATCCCTCGGTCTCCGGGTGCAGCGGGGCGTTCACGGTGACCACGTCGCAGTGCGGCACCATCGCGGCGGCGTTCTCGTGGAAGGTCAGGTTCAGCTCGCGCTCGACCTCGGCGGGCAGCCGGTGCCGGTCGGTGTAGTGCAGGTGGACGTCGAACGGCTTGAGCCGCTTGAGCACCGCCAGCCCGATCCGGCCGGCCGCCACCGTGCCTACGTGCATGCCTTCGACGTCGTACGAGCGGGCGACGCAGTCGGCGATGTTCCAGCCGCCGTCGAGCACGGTCTGGTACGAGGGCAGGTAGTTGCGCACCTGCGAAAGGATCATCATCACCACGTGCTCGGCGACGCTGATGCTGTTGCAGTAGGTCACCTCGGCGACCGTGACGCCGTGCGCGATCGCCGCGTCGAGGTCGGTGTGGTCGGAGCCGATGCCGGCGGTGACGACCAGCTTGAGGTTCTTCGCGCGCTCGAACCGCTCGGCGGTCAGGTAGGCGGGCCAGAACGGCTGGGAGATCACGATGTCGGCGTCCGGCAGCTCGCGGTCGAAGACCGAGCCGTCGCCGTCCTTGTCGGACGTCACCACGAGCTGATGGCCTTGGGACTCCAGGAACTTCCGCAGCCCCAGCTCACCGGAGACGCTGCCGAGCAGGCTCCCCGGCGTGAAGTCGACCGCCTTCGGGGTCGGCAGGGTCTGGCCGCCGGGATAGCCCTCCAGCTTGGGCAGCCCGTCCCGGGCGTAGCTCGTGGGGTACCCGGCCGCCGGGTCGTCGTAGAGCACGCAAAGCACCTTTGCCATGATGTGTCTCCCGAAAGAATTCGTTGGCATTCAACGCTTTTCACCCTCCTCCCGGGCGCGGGGGAGGTCAAAGCGTTCGTGCCTATCCGGGCATAGCCCCCGGCTATCGAGCGGGCCCGAGGAAACGCGCGAGGACGCGCTTCAGCGTCCCCCGGACATCGGCGCCGACGGTGACGTCGAGCAAGGCGCGGGCGAGGATCGGCTCGGGGTCCCGGTCTGCCAGCACCAGCCCGATCTCCGGTGAGTGCGCCGGTTCCTCCAGCGGCACCACGCGCATGCCCGGCGGCACGCCGAACATGTGCAGCCAGGCGTGCGAGATGACACTGGACCACTTGCGCGACGCGACATGCGCGTAGAGCGCGGAAACGGTGTCGGTCTCGATCGCGGGCACCACCGTCGCGCCCGCGGTGGCGAAAAGCCCGTCCAGCACCCGTCGGTTGCGCATCTGCCGGCCCAGCAGGCACAACGGGAGCGCGGCGACCTCGTCCCAGCGGACGACGTCGCGGGTGGCGAGGTCGTTGTCACGCGGGGTCAGGAGCAGGTAGTGCTCCTCGTAGAGCGGGAACGTCCGGACCGCGCCCAGCTCCTCGTCGTCCACATAGGTCAGTGCTATGTCCAGCTCGAACTCGCCCAGCCGCCGCGTTATTTCCCGCGACGACAAGGATTCCAGGCTCACGCGCGCGTGCGGGTGGCGTTCGCAGAACGGGGTGGTCAGCAACGTCGCGGCGGTCAGCGCGGTGGGGATCGCCCCGACCCGCAGCACCCCGGAAAGGCTGTGGCGCATGGTCGACAGGTCGTGGCGCAGCCCGTCGCACTCCGCCAGGATGCGGTGCGCCCAGAGCAGCACCCGTTCGCCTTCGGGGGTCAGGCCCTCGAACCGGTGGCCCCGCCGCACGATCGCGGTGTCGAGTTCCTGTTCCAGCTTCCGGATCCCCGCCGACAGCGACGGCTGCGACACGTGGCACGCGTCGGCCGCGCGCGCGAAGTGCCGCTCCCGAGCGAGCGCGACGAGGTACTCCAGCTGACGCAGCAACACTCCGCGATCATGCCGCACGGCGAGCGGCACGGGAAGCGCCGCCTTCACTCCAGCACTTTCACGACCGCGCGGACGGCGTCGGAAACCTCGCCGCCGGACCACCACACCGCCACGTCCCATCGGGGCCCGCCGCCGGTGAACCGACGCACCCGCAACTCCGGGAACCGCCCCGCCACCGACTCCGGCAGCAGGCAGGCCCCGAAGTCGTGGCGGACCAGCTCCACCGCCGCGCCGATCTCGGCCACCTCGCACGAGACCACCCGCGCAACCCCGGCGTCGCGGAAGGCCCGGTCGGTCACCTGCCGGACCGCCCACCCCGGCGCGAAATCCACCACCGCCAGTTCCGCCGCCTCGGCCATGGTCAGCGCCCCGCCTTCGGAGGTAGGTGCCGTCACCAGGACCATTTCCTCCCGCCGCAACGAGCGTCGCACCAGCCCGTCGGTCCCGTCGCCGTCAGCCACGCCGACCATCACGTCCACAGTGGACTTCCGTACGGCGGCCGACAGTTCGTCCGGATGCGCCATCCGCACCTCGGCCCGTACCGCCGGATGCTCACGCCGCAGCTTGGCCAGCACCCGGTGCGGTTCCGCCCAGCACCCGGGCATCACGCCGATCCGCACGCAGCCGCTGACCTTCCAGCGGGCCCCGTCCACGGTCGCGCGGGCCTGTTCCGCCGCGGTCAGCGCGGCGCGGGCGGCCGGCAGGAACGCCAGCCCGGCGGGGGTCAGCGCGACCCGGTGGGTGGTGCGTTCGAACAGCGCCGTGCCGAGGTCCCGCTCCAGCGCGCGGATGACGGTCGAGACCGTCGACTGCACGGTGTGCAGCCGCAACGCCGCGGCGGTGAACCCGCCTTCCTCGGCGACCGCCACGGCGATCTCGAGCTGCCGCAGGTCCATCCGTCCTCCCGGGTTCGGGTGTGGCTCAGCAGGGGAGCGCCGGCAGCACCGCTCGCGTTCCCGGCGGCACCGGCGCCCCGGTGGCGATCTCGACCGCCGTGCCGGGCGTGAGCGGGGACGGATGTGGCGCGCCGCCGGCCGGGACCGGGCTCGCCAGCGCCATCCCCAGCGCGTCGGCCAGCGGCAGTTCGACCGCTTCCAACGGCTTCACCGCGTCCCGCGCGGCTTGGCGAGCCTCGGCCCAGTGCATCCGCGTCCTCCTCAAACAATGCCGTCGACTTCCGTCATAGACCCCGTCCGCTCGTCGTAGACGAATCCGCGCACCGAGGCGGTGTGCGGCAGGAACGGGCTGCACCGCACCCGCCGCAGGCACTGCCGGACGTCCTGCGCCGGATCGGCGAACGACTCGGCCGACCAGGGCGGCCGGATCCCGGTGCCCGCCTCGACCTGCCGGGCGAACTCGGTGTCGGTGAAGGTTCGCATGCCGCAGTCCTCGTGGTGGACCAGGATCACCTCCCGCGTGCCGAGCAGCCGCTGGCTGACCGCGAGCGAGCGGATGGCGTCGTCGGTGACGGCGCCGCCGGCGTTGCGGATCACGTGCGCGTCGCCCTCTTCGAGGCCGAGCAGCCGGTAGACGCTGATGCGCGCGTCCATGCAGGCGATCACCGCGACCCGGCGCCGCGGCCGCCGCGTCAGCCGGGTGTGGTCGAGCCGGTGGTGGTAGCCGCGGGCGTGGGCGACCAGCTCGTCGATTTCGCCCACGGTCAACCGGCCAGCACTTCGCGGACCAGCCGCGCGGTTTCGCTCGGCGTCCGCCCGACCCGGATGCCCGCCGCCTCCAGCGCCGCCTGCTTCGCGGCTGCCGTGCCCGCCGAACCGGAGACGATCGCGCCCGCGTGGCCCATGGTTTTTCCTTCGGGCGCGGTGAATCCGGCGACGTAGCCGACCACGGGCTTGCTGACGTTGTCGCGCACGTACGCGGCAGCGCGCTCTTCGGCGTCTCCGCCGATCTCGCCGATCAGCACGATCACGTCGGTGTCCGGGTCCTTCTCGAACGCCTCGACGGCGTCGATGTGCGTCGTCCCGATCACCGGGTCGCCGCCGATGCCGATGCAGCTGGAGAAGCCGAGGTCACGCAGCTCGTGCATGAGCTGGTAGGTCAGCGTGCCGGACTTCGACACCAGCCCGATCCGGCCGGGCCCGGTGATGTCGGCGGGGATGATCCCGGCGCCGGACTGCCCGGGGGAGATCAGGCCGGGGCAGTTGGGCCCGATGATCCGGGTCTTGCCACCGCGGGCCACGGCGTGCGCCCAGAACACCGCGGAGTCGTGCACCGGCACGCCCTCGGTGATCACCACGGCCAGCCCGATCTCGGCGTCGACGGCCTCGATCACCGCGTCCTTGACGAACGGCGGCGGCACGAACAGGACCACCACGTCCGCGCCGGTCGCGGCCATCGCGCCGGCGACAGTGCCGAACACCGGCAGCTCGCGCCCGCCGATGGTGACGGACTGCCCGGCCTTGCGCGGGTTGACGCCGCCGACGACGTTCGTGCCGGCGTCGAGCATCCGCTTGGTGTGCTTGGTGCCCTCGGCGCCGGTCATGCCCGAAACGATGATGCGGCTGCTGCTGTCCAGGAAGATCGCCATCTCAGGCCTCCGGGGTGACGGGGACGGCGGCCAGCTCGGCCGCCGCGCGGGCGGCGTCGTCCATCGTGGCCACGACGGTGACCAGCGGGTGGGCCGCCTCGGCCAGGATCCGCCTGCCCTCGGCGACGTTGTTGCCGTCGAGCCGGACGACCAGCGGTTTGGTGGCGCGGTCGCCGAGCAGGGCGAGCGCCTTGACGATGCCGTCGGCCACCGCGTCGCACGCGGTGATGCCGCCGAACACGTTCACGAACACGCTGCGCACGCCCGGGTCGCCGAGGATCACCCCGAGCCCGGCCGACATGATTTCGGCCGAGGCGCCGCCGCCGATGTCCAGGAAGTTCGCCGGTCCCACGGCGCCGGCCTCGGCGGCCGCGTCCGCGACGACGTCCAATGTGGACATCACCAGCCCCGCGCCGTTGCCGATCACGCCGATGTCGCCGTCCAGCTTGACGTAGTTGAGGCCCTGCTCGTGGGCCTGGCGCTCCAGCGGGTCGCCGGCCCCGGGGTCGGCGAACGCGGTGTGCCCGGGGTGCCGGAAGGCGGCGTTCTCGTCCAGGGTGACCTTGCCGTCGAGCGCGACGATCTCGCCGCTTTTCGTGCGCACCAACGGGTTCACCTCGACCAGGGTGGCGTCCTCGGCGACGAAGACCTCCCACAGCCGCATCAGTGCGTCCGCGACGCCGCCGGCGACCTCGGCCGGGAACTGCGCGGCGGCCACGATCTCGCGCGCCTTCTCCGCGTCGACGCCGGTGAGCGCGTCGATCGGGACCTTCGCCAGCGCTTCGGGCTTGGTGGCGGCCACTTCCTCGATCTCCATGCCGCCTTCGACGGACGCCATCGCGAGGAACGTGCGGTTCGCCCGGTCCAGCAGGAAGGACGCGTAGTACTCCTCGGCGATCTCGCTCGCCTCGGTGACCAGGACCTTGTGCACGGTGTGGCCCTTGATGTCCATGCCGAGGATGTCCTCGGCCACCTGCTCGGCGTCGTCGGGCCGCGCGGCGAGCTTGACCCCGCCCGCCTTGCCCCGGCCACCGGTCTTCACCTGCGCCTTGACCACCACGGTGCCGCCGATCTCGACGGCGGCGGCGCGGGCTTCTTCGGGACTAACGGCGACCCGGCCGCGGGGGACCGGTACGCCGCGGGCTTCGAACAGCTCGCGGGCCTCGTGCTCGAAAAGATCCATCGGATTCCTTCCTTGCCGGTCTGGGGGAATGGGCCGGGTCCGGGGAGGGGGACCGGGCGAAAAACCTGCGGATGGCCCTGGACAGCGGGCAACTCTGAGAGTAATCCTAATGCCTACCGCATACGGTATGCAATCTACAGTTTGTCCCGAAGGTGGCGCTGACCTGGAGGGATGGCCCTCACGCCGGACCGCGGACGGACGAGCACACCGGAACGAGCGCGCGGATCAGAGAGGTCCGGCGCGAGAGCAGCAGAGGAGCTGAGCCATGGCGCCAACCACCACGGGCCAGGACGCCGAGCAGGGCCGGGCGGCCGCGAACGGTGCCCCGGCGGCCCCGGACACGATCTCCGGCGGGCACCTGGTCGCCAAGGCGCTCAAGGCCGAGGGCGTCGACACGATCTTCACGCTGTGCGGCGGGCACATCATCGACATCTACGACGGCTGCGTGGACGAGGGCATCAACGTCATCGACGTACGGCATGAGCAGGTCGCCGCGCACGCCGCCGACGGGTACGCCCGGATCACCGGCAAGCCTGGCTGCGCGGTGGTCACCGCCGGGCCGGGCACCACCGACGCGGTCACCGGCGTGGCGAACGCGCTGCGGGCGGAGAGCCCGATGCTGCTGATCGGCGGGCAGGGCGCGCTGGCGCAGCACAAGATGGGGTCGCTGCAGGATCTCCCGCACGTGGACATGATGACGCCGATCACCAAGTTCGCGGCGACCGTGCCGTCCACCGCGCGGGCGGCCGACCTGGTCTCGATGGCGTTCCGGGAGGCGTTCGCGGGCGCGCCCGGGCCGTCGTTCCTGGAGATCCCGCGTGACGTCCTCGACGCGCGGGTCCCGCTCGCGAACGCGCGCATCCCGTCGGCAGGTCAGTACCGCGCGTCTACGCGCAGCGCCGGCGACCCGGCGGACATCGAGAAGCTCGCGGACCTGCTGGTGCACGCGAAGAAGCCGGCGATCCTGCTGGGCAGCCAGGTCTGGACCACGCGGGCGACCGAGCCGGCCACGGAACTGGTGCGCTCGCTGAACATCCCCGCGTACATGAACGGCGCCGGCCGCGGCACCCTGCCGCCGGGCGACCCGCACCACTTCCAGCTCTCCCGCCGGTACGCCTTCGACAACGCCGACGTGATCGTCATCGTCGGCACGCCGTTCGACTTCCGGATGGGGTACGGCAAACGGCTTTCGCCGGACGCCACGGTCGTGCAGATCGACCTCGACTACCGCACCGTCGGCAAGAACCGCGACATCGACCTGGGCATCGTGGGCGACGCCGGGCAGGTCCTCGCCGCCGTCTCGCAGGCCGCTTCGGGGCGTGTGGACACCGGCGCGGTGGCGCGCAAGCCGTGGCTGGAGGAACTGCGCGCGGTCGAGGAGAAGGCGAAGCAGAAGCGCTTGCCGCAGCAGCACTCCGACGCGAACCCGATCCACCCGTACCGGCTGGTGCACGAGATCAACGAGTTCCTCACCGAGGACTCGATCTACATCGGCGACGGCGGCGACATCGTCACCTTCTCCGGCCAGGTCGTGCAGCCGAAGTCGCCGGGCCACTGGATGGACCCGGGCCCGCTGGGCACGCTCGGCGTCGGCATCCCGTTCGTGCTGGCGGCCAAGCACGCCCGCCCGGACAAGGAGGTCGTCGCGCTGTTCGGCGACGGCGCGTTCTCCCTCACCGGCTGGGACTTCGAGACGCTGGTGCGGTTCAACCTGCCGTTCGTCGGGATCGTCGGCAACAACTCCTCGATGAACCAGATCCGCTACGGCCAGGCGCAGAAGTACGGCCTGGCCCGCGAGCGCATCGGCAACACCCTGGGCGACGTGCGCTACGACGAGTTCGCCCGGATGCTCGGCGGCTACGGCGAGGAGGTCCGCGACCCCGCGGACATCGCGCCGGCGCTGCAGCGCGCCCGCGAGTCGGGCAAGCCCTCGCTGATCAACGTCTGGGTCGACCCGGACGCCTACGCCCCCGGGACCATGAACCAGACGATGTACAAGTAGTCGGAGGCCGAAATGGGAAAGGCACTTGAGGGCGTCCGCGTCCTCGACATGACCCACGTCCAATCAGGACCGTCGTCGACCCAGATCCTCGCCTGGCTCGGCGCGGACGTCATCAAGCTGGAGACGCCGGGCCGCGGCGACATCACCCGCGGGCAGCTGCGCGACCTGCCCGGGGTGGACAGTCTCTACTTCACCATGCTGAACGCCAACAAGCGCAGCATCACGCTGAACATGAAGAGCGAGGAGGGCAAGAAGGTCTTCACCGAGCTGGTGTCCTCTGTGGACGTCCTGGTGGAGAACTTCGGCCCTGGCGTCGTCGACCGGTTCGGCTTCCCGTGGGAGAAGCTGCACGAGATCAACGAAAAGCTGGTCTACGCCTCGATCAAGGGCTTCGGCCCGGGCCGGTACGCCGACTTCAAGGCGTACGAGGTGATCGCGCAGGCCATGGGCGGCTCGATGAGCACCACCGGCTTCGAGGAGGGCCCGCCCACCGCGACCGGCGCGCAGATCGGCGACTCGGGCACCGGCATCCACCTGGTGGCGGCGATCCTGGCCGCGCTGTACCAGCGCACGAACACCGGCCGCGGCCAGCGGGTCCAGGTCGCCATGCAGGACGCCGTGCTGAACCTGTGCCGGGTGAAGCTGCGAGACCAGCAGCGCCTGGCGCACGGCCCGCTCGGCGAGTACCCGAACGAGGTGTTCACCGACGAGGTGCCGCGCTCGGGCAACGCCTCGGGCGGCGGCCAGCCCGGCTGGGCGGTGCGCTGCGCGCCCGGCGGCCCGAACGACTACATCTACGTGATCATCCAGCCCGTCGGCTGGGCGCCGATCACCGAGCTGATCGGGCAGCCCGAACTGGCCGAAGACCCGGAGTGGGCCACCCCGGAGGCTCGGCTGTCGAAATTGGACAAGGTGTTCGCGCTGGTCGAGCAGTGGACCGAGCAGCACACCAAGTGGGAGGTGATGGAGCGGCTCAACGCCTGCAACATCCCGTGCGGCCCGATCCTGTCCACCCGGGAGCTGATCGAGGACGAGACGCTGGCCGAGCTGGGCACCGTGGTCGAGGTGCAGCACCCGGAGCGCGGCGCCTTCAAGACCGTCGGCTGCCCGCTGAAGCTGTCGGACTCCCCGGTCGAGATCGAGCGCTCGCCGCTGCTGGGCGAGCACAACAACGAGGTGCTCGGCGAGCTGGGCTACGGACCGCAGGACCTCGACCGGCTCCGCACCGCAGGCGTGATCTGAAGGAGAGCAGCGAATGACCACGGGAACCGACCGCGCCGCGGTCGAGAAGATCCTCGCCGCGGCCGCGGCCGAGGGACGCAGTTCGCTCACCGCGCCGGAGGGCCGGGCGGTCTGCGAGGCCTACGGGATCCCCACCCCGCAGGAACGGCTCGCCGCCACCGCGGCCGAGGCAGTCGCGCAGGCCGAGGAGATCGGCCTGCCGGTGGTGCTGAAGATCGTCTCGCCGGACATCCTGCACAAGACCGAGGCCGGCGGCGTGCTCGTCGGCCTCCGTAGCGTCGAGGAGGTGGCCGAGGGCTTCGCCACCATCCTCGAGAATGCCAAGGTCTACAACGCCGACGCGAAGATCGTCGGCGTCCAGGTACAGCAGATGCTGACCTCCGGGCAGGAGGTGATCATCGGCTCGGTCAGCGACCAGACCTTCGGCAAGGTCGTCGCCTTCGGCCTCGGCGGCGTGCTCGTGGAGGTGCTCAAGGACGTCACCTTCCGGCTGGCCCCGACCAGCACCGAAGAGGCACTGTCCATGGTGGACGGGATCGCGGCGGCGGAGATCCTCAACGGGGTCCGCGGCGCCGAGGCGGTGGACAAGGACGCGCTGGCCGGCATCATCCACCGGCTCGGGCAGCTGGTCACCGACTTCCCGCAGCTGGCCGAGGTCGACCTCAACCCGGTCCTGGCCACCGCGTCCGGCGCGACCGCCGTCGACGTCCGGATCCTGGTCGACCCGGAAGCGGCGAAGGAGCCGCTGCGGTTCACCCAGGAGGAGATCCTGGCGTCGATGACCCGGATCATGAAGCCGGCCGCCGTCGCGGTGATCGGCGCTTCCGCCGAAGCCGGCAAGATCGGCAACTCGGTGATGAAGAACCTGGTCAACGGCGGCTACGCGGGGGAGATCTACCCGATCAACCCCAAGGCGAGCGAGATCCTGGACCGCAAGGCCTACGCCAGCATCGCCGACGCGCCCGGCGACGTGGACGTGGCGGTGTTCGCCATCCCGGCGAAGTTCGTGCCCGCCGCACTCGAGGAAGCGGGCGCCAAGGGTGTGGCCGGGGCGATCCTGATCCCGTCCGGCTTCGGCGAAACCGGCAACATCGCGCTGCAGGACGAGGTCGTGGCGATCGCGCGCAAACACGGCGTACGCGTCCTCGGGCCGAACATCTACGGCTACTACTACACGCCGGAGAACCTGTCGGCGACCTTCTGCACGCCGTACGACGTCAAGGGCGGGGTCGCGCTCTCTTCGCAGAGCGGCGGCATCGGCATGGCGATCCTGGGCTTCAGCCGGTCGGCGAAGATGGGCGTGTCCTCGATCGTCGGCGTGGGCAACAAGGCCGACATCGACGAGGACGACCTGCTCACCTTCTTCGAGCAGGACGACAACACCCAGCTGATCGCCATGCACCTGGAAGACCTGAAGGACGGCCGCTCGTTCGCCGAGACGGCCAAGCGGGTCTCGCTGAAGAAGCCGGTGGTGGTGCTCAAGGCCGGCCGCACCTCGCAGGGCGCGAAGGCGGCCAGCTCGCACACCGGCGCGCTGGCCGGCGACGACAAGGTCTACGACGACATCCTGCGCCAGAGCGGCGTGATCCGGGCGCCCGGGCTGAACGACATGCTCGAGTACGCCCGCGGCATCCCGCTGCTGCCCACGCCGAAGGGCGAGAACGTCGTGATCATCACCGGCGCCGGCGGTTCGGGCGTTCTGCTGTCCGACGCCTGTGTGGACAACGGCCTTTCGCTGATGGAGATCCCCGGCGACCTCGACGAGGCCTTCCGGAAGTTCATCCCGCCGTTCGGCGCGGCCGGCAACCCGGTGGACATCACCGGCGGCGAGCCGCCGTCGACCTACCGCAACACCATCGCGCTCGGCCTGTCCGACGAGCGCATCCACTCCCTGATCCTCGGCTACTGGCACACCATCGTCACGCCGCCGATGGTGTTCGCCGAGCTGGTGGTCGACGTCGTCGAGGAGTTCCGCCGCAAGGGCATCCACAAGCCCGTGGTGGCCTCGCTTTCCGGCGACGTCGAGGTCGAGGAGGCGAGCGACCACCTGTATGCCAACGGGATCGTCGCCTACCCGTACACGACCGAAAAGCCGGTGGCGGTGCTCGGCGCCAAGTACCGCTGGGCCCGGTCCGCGGGACGACTCTGAAAAACCTCCACAGGGGCTGGCCTCACCCGAGGGAAAGGACGAAGATCCACCGCACGCCGCGTACCAAGAGGGAACCGAAGTCAACGGTGACGAAAGAGAACTCTCATGACCGCAGCCCAACCGACTTACCAGGAGATCATCGACGACAACGGCCGGGTCTACCGGATCGGTGAGAGTCCACGGGACATCCTGGGGCGCTCACGCAGTTTCATGGTCTGGTTGCCCTGGATCGCCATGATGGCGGTCAGCGTGTTCGAGTACGGCTGGGGGGCCGTCGAAGGGACACTCGAAGAAAAGTACGGCTGGTCCCTGTCGGACGCGTTCTGGCTGGCCAGCATCTGGGCCGTCTTCCAGGCGGGGGTCGCGTTCCCCGCCGGGCGGCTGCGCGAGAAGAACATCGTCTCGGCCAAGACCGCCATGCTCGCCGGCGCCGTCCTGAGCGGGATCGGCTATTTCACCATCGCGCACAGCGGAAACCTGGTCATCGCGTTCATCGGGTATTCCGTGCTCGGCGGCACCGGCGCCGGGCTGGTGTACGCCACCTGCATCAACATGGTCGGCAAGTGGTACCCGGAAAAGCGCGGGGCCCGGACCGGTTTCGTGAACGGCGGTTTCGCGTACGGCGCGGTCCCGTTCATCTACCTGTTCAGCGCGTTCCTCGGCCACGAGAACGTGACGATCACGCTGGACGCCATCGGGCTGTACATGCTGCTGGTGGTCGGGATCTGCGGGTTCCTGTTCAAGGACCCGCCGAAGAACTGGTGGCCGGCCGAGGTCGACCCGATCGCGTGGCTCAAGGGCAAGGCCGTCGGCAATGCCAAGGGCCTGGCCAAGAATCCGCCCGCGGTCAAGCAGTTCACGCCGATGGAGGCGATCCGGACCGGCATGCTCCCGCTGATGTGGGTGTGCCTGGTCGTGATCGGCGGCGTCTCGCTGTTCGGCATCAACTTCCAGGTGGACTTCGCCAAGGAAAGCAATTTCGGCGCGTTCGTGGCCGCTTCTTCGGCGGGCATCCTGGCGGTGGTGAACGGCGTCGGGCGCGGCCTGGTGGGCTGGGCCTCGGACCGGATCGGCCGCAAGGCCACCCTGTTCTGGGTGCTGGTGATCGCGGCCGTGGCGCAGTTCGGCGTGATGTGGTCGGGCAACGCGCACAGCCTGTTCTGGTTCATGGTGTTCGCGGTGCTGACCGGCTTCGGCAGCGGCGCGTTCTACCCGCTGTTCGCCGCGCTCGTGCCGGACTACTTCGGCGAGAACCACAACGCGACGAACTACGGCCTGGTCTACAGCGCCAAGCTGATCGGCGGGGTCGGCGGCGGTGGTCTGGCCGCGGGCGTGATCGTCGCCTGGGGCTACACCGGCGCGTACATCCTCGCGGGCTGCATCGCCTTGCTGTCCGCGCTGCTGACCCTGTTCCTGAAGCAGCCCGGCCGGCGTTCCGGCCCGGGTGCGACGGTGCAGGTCACCTCGCCGGACGTGGCCGCCCGGGCCACTCCGGCCACCGGGAGTGCCGGCAGCTGACGCTTGCCGGGGCACCGGGGTAAGGGACCGTCTGTTCCGCCCCAATGTGGCGTTGGTTGCGTTGGGCGCACCGAACGCCACATTGGGGCGCATTCGGCGCTGCCGAAGCAAGCCAGGAGTAGAGGGGGCGGCTGACGCCCGCCCCCTCTACTCCTGGGTTGCTTCGGGCCGCTCGTGGAACGCCTGCCGCGTGCGCTCCGTGTGCTGGGCCATGATCTTCTCCGCGCCGGCGGGGTCCTTGGCGGCGATCGCCTCGATCAGCTTGGCGTGCTCGTGCCAGGAGTCGTGGGCCCGCGGCCGGGCGATGGGCGTGTAGTACCAGCGGACCCGGCGGTCGACGAGCGCGATCAGCTCGGCGAGCACCGCGTTTCCGGTCAGCTCGGTGATGTAGGAGTGCAGATAGGCGTTCGCCGTGACGAGGCCTTCGCCGTCGTCCGCCTCAAGTGCCGCCACCCCGGCGTTCTGCAGTTCCCACAGCCGCGCCACGTGTTCCTCGGTGGCGGTCGACGCGGCGAGCCGGGCGGAATGGGTTTCCAGCACGGCGCGGACGCCGAGCAGCTGGTCGGCCTCCTCGTCGGTGGGCATGTGCACGAAGGCGCCCTGCGCGGGCCTCAGGTCCACCCAGCCTTCGCTCTGAAGTCGTTGCAGCGCCTCACGAACGGGCTGCCGGCTGACCCCGAGGTACTCGGCGAGGTCGGCTTCCACGAGGTGCTGCCCGGGCTCCAGGGTCCGGTTGATGATCAGCTCTGCCAGCGCGTCGTACACGACCTGGCGCAGCGGCGCGGGCCGCTCGACGCGCTTGGGGGAGTTGCCGGACAGCGAGCCTTTCGCCGTGCGCCGACCGGTGGGCCCGCGCTCGGGCAGGGGGGAAACGGTCTGCGACACGGGGCACCTCGGGGGGTTGGGCAGAAACGGTTCGGGGAAGCTGCGTTCAGAATACAGCTTTTGGTATGCAAAATCCCAACCCTTCACTCTGTGGCCTGGATCTCACCCGAAGTGGATCAACAGGGCTTGCCGGAAATGACGCTGTGTGCCTGTTTGATCCGAATCCGTTGGGCTGCCCGGGTGTCATCGGCGAACGTCATGACCAGCCTCTGGCCTCGGGGAAGCTTCTCGGGATACTGTATACAATCACGGCGTTCGACCGAGCGGGAGGCACATCATGCGGGTGGCTGTTCTGGGTGCCGGTGCGATCGGCGCATACGTGGGCGCGGCGCTGCACCGCGGTGGCGCGGACGTCCATCTCGTCGCCAGGGGTCCGCACCTCGCGGCGATGCGGGAGCACGGGGTGCGGGTGCTGAGCCCGCGCGGCGACTTCACCGCGCACCCCCACGTGACCGACGACCCGGGTGAGGTCGGCCCGGTCGACTACGTTTTCCTTGGCCTGAAAGCACATTCCTACCCGGGTTGCGGGCCGCTCGTGGAGCCGCTGCTCGGTCCGGAGACCGCGCTGGTGGCCGCGCAGAACGGCATCCCGTGGTGGTATTTCCACGGCCTGGACGGGCATCCGCTCGCCGGGCGGCGCGTCGAGACCGTCGACCCCGGCGGGGCGACGAGCGCGGTGCTCGCGGTGGAGCGCGCCATCGGCTGTGTCGTCTACTGCTCGACGGTGATCGAGGAGCCGGGGGTGATCCGGCATCTGGAGGGCACCCGGTTTTCCCTCGGTGAGCCCGCCGGCGGCCGATCCGCGCGCTGCCTCGCGCTGTCCGAGGCGATGGTCGCGGGCGGGCTGAAGGCGCCGGTGGAGCCGAACCTGCGCGACGACATCTGGGTCAAGCTGATGGGCAACGTCGCGTTCAACCCGCTCAGCGCGCTGACCCGGGCGACCATGGCGCAGATGTGCGAGCACGACGACACCCGCGCACTGGTGGCCACCATGATGACCGAGACGCTCGAGATCGCGCGGGCGGCGGGCGCGGATCCGCAGGTCTCCGTGGCGAAGCGGATCGACGGCGCGTGGCGGGTCGGCCACCACAAAACGTCGATGCTGCAGGACCTGGAGGCGGGCAAGCCGCTGGAGATCGACGCGATCATCGGCGCGGTCGTCGAGCTGGCCGCACTCACCGACGTGCCCGCACCCGCGCTGCGCCATGTGCACGCGGCGATCGGGCTGCTGAACCACACCGCCACCGCCGTCCCGGTCGGCTGAGCCGGACCGTGGCGCCGGTCCGGCTGACCTCGCCGCTGGTGCGGGACTCCGGTGTGCTGCGTCCGGCCACTTGGGACGAGGCGCTCGACCGGGTCGCCGCGGCGTTGCGGCTCACCCGGAAGCCCAAGGGGCTGGCTGTCGAATTCCTTGTGGTGCAGGACTTCCTGACGTCGTCGGCTCAGCTGGCCGACATCGTGCTGCCTGCCTCCGCTTGGCGTGGGCTGCTGCCGGAACTGGCGCGCCGGGCCGGGCCCGGCTGGTCTCCGTCCACTGTGGATACCGCGCTGTCTCACCCCTGACCGAACCGGAGGGTCGACGATGCCTGCTCCCGAAGAGATCGCACGCGTGGTGGCGGGGGTTGTCGCCCCGGCCGCGGCTGGCGGTGACCGGCTGGCCCGCTTCCCTCGCGCAGCCGTCAACACGTTGGGGCGTAAGGGAGTTCTGGGGATGACGGCGTCGCGTCGGCTGGGCGGCGGCGGGCGCGGACTGGCCGAGGCGGCCCGGGTCGTGGAGCAGGTCGCGCGGGTCTGCGGCGGCACGGCCACCGTGCTGCGGGCGCACTTCGCGGCCGTCGCGGTGCTGGAGGCGCACGGGGACACGGCCGTTCGCGCGGAGGTCGCTGCCGGACGGCACTTGAGCACGCTCGCGCTGTTCGACGCCAGGCCTGGCCGCCGGTTGCTCGCGCCGGAGGGCTCGTCGCACCGTCACGGCGGGGTGGTCGACCTGCACGGGCGCAAGGCCTGGGTGGTCTCGGCGGGGGAGGCGGACAGCTACGTGTGGGCGGGCCGACCGGCGACCGGCCGTGGTCCCGCGACGCTGTGGTTCGTGCCCGGCCACGCGCCGGGTCTGCTGGTTCCGGACCACGACGGCGGCATCGGGCTGCGCGCCAGCGCGGCGACCACGGTGCTCGCCGATCCCGTCCGGGTGCCGGAAACCAACACGCTCGGCGCCGACGGCGACGGCGCCGAAGTGGTGCTCGACCTGGCGTTGCCGTGGTTCCTCGGGCTCGGCGCGGCGGTCGCGCTCGGCCTGGCCGAGGGCGCGATCGCCGAGACCGCGGCGCAACTCGCGGCCGGCCGGTGCGGCTCCGGCGACCCGCGCGCGGACCTGGCCCGGATGCGCCTTCGCGCGGACGCCGTGCGCGTGCTGCAGGACGACGCGTTCGCCACGTTCAGCTGGGATCCCGCGCACGCGTTGCCGAAGCTTTTCCACCTGTGCCTCGCTTCCGCCGAAGCCGTGACCGCGGTGACCGAGCAGGCGATGAAGCTCTGCGAGGGCGCGGCGTTCAGCGGCGACGGCGGCATCGAGCGCCGCTTCCGGGACGCGCGGGCGAACTGCGCGCTGGAGCCGGCCGTGGACACCGTCGTCGGCCTGGCGGCGCGGATGACCGCGGACTTCGCCGCCCCGGCGGGGATCGGGGAACTCGACCCGGCCCGTTGACCGCACCGGCCGGCGCCAGCTATTCTCGATATACGGAAGGAACCTTCCACGATACGAAATCAACGGCTGCCGGGTTTGTAGGCCCCGGCGGTCGAAGGCTGTGAGGTATATCGATGACTGGTCCTGCCGGTGGGCGGCATTCGCTGCCCTACACCGCCAACCTGTCGATCCTGTTCACCGAGCTCCCGCTGCTCGAGCGTGCACCGGCCGCTCGGGCAGCGGGCTTCACCGCGGTGGAGTTCTGGTGGCCGTTCGACGCCGCCGACCCGCGGCCGGTGGAGGTGGAGCGGTTCGTCCGCTCGATCGAGCAGGCCGGCGTCCAGCTGACCGGGCTGAACTTCTTCGCCGGCGACATGGCCGCCGGTGAGCGCGGGCTGGTGTCGTGGGTCGGGCGCGAGGCGGAGTTCGCCGTCAGCCTGACCATCGCGCTCGGCATCGCCGAACGGCTCGGCTGCCGCAGCTTCAACGCGCTGTACGGCAACCGGATCGAGGGCGTGGAACCGTCCGAACAGGACGAGCTGGCGCTGGTCCAGCTGGGCACCGCGGCCGAGGCCGCGGCCGGGATCGGCGCGCAGCTGGTGCTGGAGCCGCTGTCCGGGATGCCGAGCCACCCGCTGAAGACGGCCGCGGACGCCGTGGCGGTGCTGGACAAACTGGGCCGGGACAACGTCCGGCTGCTGGTGGACCTCTACCACCTGGCGGTCAACGGCGACGACCTCGACGCCGTGATCGCCGAGCACACCCCGCGCACCGGGCACGTGCAGATCGCGGACGCGCCGGGCCGGCACCAGCCGGGCACGGGGGAGCTGGACCTCGAGGGCTACTTGGAAAAGCTCCAGGCGGCGGGCTACGACGGGCACGTGGGGATCGAGTACAAACCGGACGGCCCCACCGTCGAGTCGCTGGCCTGGCTGCCGGTCGAACGAAGGGGAAACTGATGGGCAAGCTCGGATTCATCGGCCTGGGCGTGATGGGCACGCCGATGGCCGCGCACCTGGCCGCGGCCGGGCACGACGTGAGCGGCTTCGACCTCAACGCCGACGCGCGGGCCAAGCTGGAGGCCGCGGGCGGGCGCGCCGCCGCCGACGTGGCGGACGCGGTGGCCGGGGCCGAAGTGGTGATCACCATGCTGCCGGACCACCCGCAGGTCGAGCAGGTCGTGCTCGCGCCGGGCGGGGTGCTGGACGCGGTCGCGCCGGGCACGCTGCTGGCCGACATGAGCACCATCCGCCCGGAGACCTCGATCGCGGTCGCCGAAGCCGGTGCGGCGAAAGGGATCCGGGTGCTGGACGCGCCCGTCTCCGGCGGGCAGGCCGGGGCCGAGCAGGCCGCGCTGTCCATCATGGTCGGTGGCGAGGAGGCCGATTTCGCCGTCGCCCGGCCGTTGTTCGAGGTGCTCGGCAAAACCATTGTGCACGTCGGCCCGCACGGCGCGGGCCAGGTGGTGAAGGCGGCGAACCAGCTGGTCGTCGGCGGGATCTACGGGCTGGTGGCCGAGGCGATCGTGCTGCTGGAGGCGTCCGGGGTGGATGCGGGCACCGGGCTCGACGTGCTCGCCGGCGGACTGGCCGGCAGCCGGATCCTGGAGCTGAAGCGCAAGTCCATGGTGGCGCGCGAATTCAAGCCCGGCTTCCGGATCGACCTGCACCACAAGGACATGGGCATCGCGCTCGCCGCCGCGCGGCAGGCCGACGTCGCGCTGCCGCTCACCGGGCTGGTCGCCCAGCTCGTCGCCGCCGGGCGGTCCATGGGCTTCGGCTCGCTGGACCACTCGGCGCTGCTGAAAGTCGTCGAAGAGCTGTCCGGCCGCTCGTCACAGGAGGTTTGATCATGGCCAGAATCCCCGCGATGGAAGCGGTTGTCGACGTGCTCATCGACGAGGGGGTGGACGTCGCCTTCGGCTGCCCGGGCGCGGCGATCCTCCCGCTGTACCAGGCGATGCAGGGCCGGGGCATCGAGCACCTCGTGGTCCGCCACGAGGAGGGCGCCACGCACATGGCCGACGGCTGGTCGCGCACCACCGGCAAGGTCGGCGTCGCGATCGGCACCTCCGGACCGGCCGGCACGAACATGATCACCGGCCTCTACACCGCGCACGCCGACTCGATCCCGATCCTGTGCATCACCGGGCAAGCGGCGTCGTCGAAGCTGCACCAGGAGGCGTTCCAGGCGGTCGACATCGTCGAGATCGCCAAGCCGGTCACGAAGTGGGCGGTGCAGGTGAAGGAGGCGGCGCAGCTGCCGTGGATCTTCCGGGAGGCGTTCCGCGTCGCGCGGTCCGGCCGGCCGGGCCCGGTGCTGATCGACCTGCCCATCGACGTCCAGAAGCAGCTGATCGAGTGGGACTCCGGGATCGACTCGGCGCTGCCGATCACCCCGGTGCTGCCCTCGCCGGCGCGCGTCGAGCGGGCGCTGGAAATGCTGCTCGCCGCCGAGCGGCCGCTGATCCTCGCCGGCGGCGGCGTGGTGCTGGGAGAGGCGAGCCCGCAGCTGCGCGCGGTGGCCGAGCGGCTCGGCGTCCCGGTCGGCGTCACGCTGATGGGCAAGGGCAGCTTCCCCGAAGACCACGAGCTGTTCGCCGGCATGGCGGGCATCCAGACGTCGCAGCGCTGGGCCAATGCCGCGTTCCTGGAGTCCGACCTGGTGCTCGCGTTGGGTGCCCGCTTCGGCGACCGGCACACCGGCGAGCTGTCGGTGTACCGCGGCGAGCGGAAGTTCATCCACGTCGACATCGAGCCGACGCAGCTGGGCAAGGTGTTCGGCCCGGACCTCGGCGTGGTTTCCGACACCGGCGCGTTCCTCGACGCCCTGCTGTCCGCTTTGGACGGCCGTGCGCTTGCTCGTGACCGCGCCTGGGTTTCGCGCATCGGCGAGCTGAAGGCGGAGCTGCCGCGCCGGGAGGACTTCGACAGCACGCCGATCAAGGCGCCGCGGGTGTTCAAGGAGATCAACGAGTACTACGGCCCGGACACCTACTTCGTCACCGCGATCGGGCTGTACCAGATCTGGTCCGGCCAGTTCCAGCGCGCGCACCTGCCGCGGCACTACCAGGTCTGCGGCCAGGCCGGCCCGCTCGGCTGGGAGATCCCGGCCGCGATCGGGGTCAAGAAGGCCCGCCCGGACGCCGAGGTGGTCGGTGTCGTCGGCGACTACTCGTTCCAGTTCCTGGTGGAGGAGCTGGCCGTGGCCGCGCAGTACGACGTCGGCTTCGTGCTGATCATGCTCAACAACGAGTACCTGGGCCTGATCCGCCAGGCCGAGACCGGCTACGACATGAACTTCCAGGTCGACATCCACTACGACGAGTCCGGCACCGACAACGTCAAGATCATGGAGGCGTACGGCTGCTCCGGCACCCGCGTGGTGGACCCGGACGGGATCCGGTCGTCGCTGGAGTGGGCCCGCAAGGAGGTCGACCGGACGCACCGGCCGGTGCTCGTCGAGATCATGATCGGCCGCGAGGACAACGCGGCGATGGGGGCGGCGCTGGACGCGGTGAAGGAGTTCGAGAGCGCCTGAGCGGCTTTGGGGCGTGGCGCGGCTTGGCTGCGCCACGCCCGGCCGGTCACGAGATGGCCGCCAGCAGTCCGAAGTAGACGGCGCCGCCGACCACCGCGCCGAGCAGCGCCCCGCTCACGACCTGCGCGGCGGTGTGCGCGGCCAGCTCGACGCGCGACCAGCACACCCAGGCCAGGAACGGGACCAGCAGGAGCAGCCACGGCCCGCAGACCCAGACCAGCATGACCGTCGCGCCGGCCGCGACCACGGCGTGGATCGAGATCTTGAACTTCAGCGCCGAGGTGATGGCCAGCGCCACGACCAGGCAGGCCAGCTCGGCGGCGGTCAGCGCCACCATCTCGTGCGGCGCGCCGCCGGCGATCAGGATGACGAAACCGGCGGCCAGCGAGGCGAAGCAGAACGCCAGCGGCACCAGCCGCCCGGCCCGGTTCGCGACGTGGTGGCCGTCCCACTTCCCGCGCCGCGCCCCGCGCACGATCACGGCCATCGGGATCAGCGACCCGGTCACGCCCACCACGAGCCCCCACAGCAACGCCGCCCCGGCCCGGTGCCCGGTCACCTGCCACGCGACCACCAGCGGCAGCCCGAGCGCCCACACCCACGGCGCGAGCACCTCGGTCGCGACCCGGGCGAACAGCTGCCGGCCTCCGCGGTTTTCGGAGCTGCCGTGGTTGTCGGGCCCTCCGTCGTTGTCTGGCACAGAAGGCGCGGGGGAGGACATCGGGTCTGGTCTCCTCGGCTCGGTCACCCGTCGGCAGGGGGCTGCGGTGACCGGGGTGCTGCGGGTCTTGCTCGGGCGCAGCGGATGTTACCGAGGGGCGGGTGAGGCCGGGGCGTTGGCGGTGCTCGTGCGTTGCGGCCGCTGCCGCCGGAGGTCCGCGCGGATCAGCCACCACTGGAGCAGGCGCAGCACCAACGCGAACAGCACACACAAGCCGACCAGCAGCAGGGACCAGCCGAAGTCACTCATCCACAGCCTTCTTTCGTGAGGGACGAGAGTCAGCCTGCTGGCGCGCGAGGGCCGACGCCCGTCGCGCTCACGCTTCCTTGACAGCCGGGGCGGCGATGTTGACGTCTCCCTCCTGGTGGGCCGGGGGAGGGCGGTCGAAATCCGGTGGTCGGCGGCGTGCACCTCGGCCGGTGACCGTGACGGGTCGACGCAGGCTTGGGCTTAGGGGGCGAGCGGCGCGGCCGTCAGCGCGTCGGCGAAGTTGTGGAGCGTGTCCCCGAGCAGCGCGACGGACTCGGTGAACGTCACGACGACCAGCTGCGCCGCCGCGGTGGCCAGCAGCACCGCGAACGACAGCCACAACGCCCGCATCCCGGCGCGGCTCGCCTCGAGCGCGTCGCCGGAGTCGTGGCTGTGAGGATTGAGTGCGTCGGCTTAGGGGCCGCGTTGCCGGGGAAGGTCAGTCGAGGCAGAACTCGTTGCCCTCGATGTCCTGCATGACGATGCAGGACTCCTCTACGCCGTCGGCCTCGAGGAGCTGAAAGCGGGCTGCGCCGAGTGCGACCAGCCGCGCGCACTCCGCTTCGAGGGTGGCGAGGCGTTCGGCACCCACGAGGCCGGTGCCGACCCGCACGTCGAGGTGCACCCGGTTCTTGACGACCTTGCCCTCGGGAACGCGCTGGAAGTAGAGCCGCGGGCCGACCCCGGCCGGGTCGGAGCAGACGAAGCCCGAGCCCTGGCGTTCGGGCGGCAGCGACTGGTTGAAATCGTCCCAGGTGGCGAATCCCGCCGGCGCCGGCGGCACGACGTACCCCAGCACCTCGCACCAGAAACGGGCGACGCGCTCGGGTTCCGCGCAGTCGAAGGTGACCTGGACCTGCCTGACCGATGCCATAGGGGTCACCATAGCGGCGGGGGCCGGACGGTTCGCGCGAATTTCGCCGACGGGCTGTGCGGGCGGTGGTGGTCCCGTCTCGGCCGGTGCGCGAGTACGCCGGTGCGCGGGTACGCCGGTGCTCGGTGCTCGGCCGGCCGCGGAGGCGTCGGCGGCGTGGCCGAACATGCCGGGCAAGCCGGCGCAGGACCGTTCAGCCGGGAGGGCGTTCGCCGGGGCGGTATCGGGCCCTGATGTGGACGCGTTCGCCCTGCGGGCCGAGGATGCTGATGAACTCGACCGCGCGCTGGTCGGCGTTGCCGAACCAGTGCGGGAGGTGGGTGTCGAATTCGGCGGCTTCCCCGTCTCTGAGGATGAAGTCCTGGTCGCCGAGCACGACGCGCAGGCGTCCGTTGAGGACGTACAGCCAGTGGTAACCCTCGTGCGATCGCGGTTCGGGTTCGCGGCCGTCGGTCAGGCCGGCCGGGACGATGTGCTTGAACGCCTGCAGCCCGCCGGGATTGCGCGTCAGCGGGATGACGGTCATGCCGTTGCGGGTCATCGGCCGCGGCGGCACCCGGGGATCCGGCTCGGCCGGGGCGCCGACCAGTTCGTCGATCGGCACCCGGTAGGCCTTGGCCAAGGGCAGCAGCAGTTCGAGTCCCGGCTTGCGGTGCCCGGACTCCAGCCGGGACAGCGTGCTGATCGGAATCCCGGTGGTCCCGGACACCGCAGCCAGCGTGGCCCCGCGCCGACGGCGCAACCCCCGCAACCTCGGCCCGACAGCGGCCAGGACGGCGTCGAGTTCGTCGCTCATGCCGTCCACTGTGCCTTTTGCGTTTTCCGCAAAGAACTTTGCCCTCGGTGCGAGTCCGGGCGCACCTTGGCGGCAAGGCCACCCGCCTGCTCCGTGAGGCCCGGCATCAACGAGAGGGTTGGAAACCATGAACTCCCGACACTGGGACGAGCTGTACCGCACCCGCGCCCGGGTCTTCAGCGGCAACCCCAACGAAGCCCTCGTTGCCGAAGCCACCGGCCTCCCTCCGGGCCAAGCCCTGGACGTCGGCTGCGGCGAAGGCGCCGACGCCCTCTGGCTCGCCCGCCACGGCTGGCACGTCACCGCGGTCGACGTGTCCGAGACTGCCCTGCGCCGTGGTGCCGCCACCGCTGCTGCCGCGGACGCCGCGGCTGCCGCGGACACAGACGCCGCCGCCGCTGCCGCTGCCACAGACGCTGCCACAGACGCTGCCGCTGCCGCGGACACACTGGACGCCATGGCGGACGCAGCTTCCGCGGAAACCCGCACTGACACCGCGGCCAGGGAAGCCGGCGCCAGAGGCCCTGCTGCTGCGGCGGACGCCGCCGTTGCCACCGCTGGTGCGATGGCCGCCGCCGGTGTCGCTGTCACCGTCCCGGCCGCAGCCACAGCCGCTGCCACGGAAGCTGGCGCGCCAGCTGCCATCGCCAGTGGTACGGAGCCTGCTGCTGGTGCCATGGGCGCCGTTGCCCGAGCCACGAAGGCTGGCGCCGCGGACGCTGTCGCTGGAGCGGAAGTCGGCGCTGACGGTCCCGGGGAAGCTGCTGGCACAGTCGCTGGTGTCGTCGGGGGCGTTGGGCGGCGGGTGGCTTGGGTGTGGGCTGATCTCGGCGGGATGGTGCTGCCGGACCGGTCGTTTGATCTGGTGTCCGTGCAGTACTTTCCGCTCAGGCGTCAGCCGGGGGACGCGGTGCTGCGCAGGCTGCTGAACGCGGTCGCGCCGGGCGGGACGCTGCTGTTCGCCACTCATGCCAGGGCGGATCTGGTGCCGAGTCCAAAGGACGGCTTCGACCCTGCCGGCTACTACCAGGCTGAGGCCATCGCATCACTCCTTGAATCCACGGTTCTCGAGTCCACCTGGACTGTTCTGGTCAACGAAACTCGGCCCCGCGTCACGCCGGCGCCGACGGGGACTCGACACAGCAGTGACAGCGTCTTGCGGGCACAGCGGCTGTCCTGACGCGTCGGTGCCAGACGGTCCGTTGTGGACGGTGGGTGTCGTGACAGTGAACACGGGGTCAGAAAGGCGGCTCGCCGACGCTGGAGGCCACGGCGGCGGGGGTGGGCGCGGTGGACCAGCTGTCCGAGCCGTCACCGGACGTGGACGACGAACTGGACCGGGCAACGCGGTTGACTGCGGCGGTGGCGTAGCGGAGGGAAGGGCCGATCTCGTCCACCTGGAGTTCGACGACCGTGCGCTTTTCGCCCTCCTTCGTCTCGAACGAGCGTTGCACCAGGCGGCCCTGGACGATCACGCGGGTGCCTCGGGTCAGGGACTCCGCCGCGTTTTCCGCGGCCTGGCGCCATAGGCTGCACCGCAGGAACAGGGCCTCGCCGTCCTTCCATTCGTTGGTCTGGCGGTCCAGGGCACGCGGGGTCGAGGCGACGGTGAAGCTCGCGACCGCGGCGCCGGTGGCGGTGAAACGCAGCTCCGGATCGGACGTGAGGTTCCCGACGACGGTGATGACGGTGTCTCCGGCCATGGCTTTTCTCCTGAGTTCCGGCGGCGCCCTCGGGGTGGGCGGCCGCGCTTGGGGAAAGGAGACCATCCGGGTACGACAGTTTCGGGCCGCCGGCCGTCACCCCTTCAGGTGGTCCACCGAAAACGGCACAGAAACAAGCGAAGAAACAGCCGTTACCCCGATCTTGTTACCATTGGAAGCATGGCTACCTCGGACACGACCCGCGACCGCGTCCTCGCCGCCGCCGCCGAGCTGCTGGCGAGCGAAGGGCGCGAAGGCCTGTCGACCCGTGCGGTGAGCGCCGCCGCGGGGATCCAGCCGCCAACGCTCTACCGGTTGTTCGGGGACAAGGATGGGCTTCTCGCGGCCGTCGCGGCGTACGGGTTCGAGCGGTTCCTCGAGAGCAAAAACGCGATCCCGCCGAGCGACGATCCGGTCGAAGACCTCCGCCGCGGCTGGGACCAGCACTGCGACTTCGGGCTCACCCAGCCGGAGTTCTACGTCCTGATGTACACCGGCTCCCGGCCGGGCGAGGCCAGCCCGGCCCGGCGCGAAGGCCTCGAAATCCTCCGCAGCAAGGTGGCCCGGGTCGCGGACGCGGGGCGGCTGCGGATGAGCGTCGAGCGCGCCGTGCGGCTGATCCACAGCACCGGCATGGGCGTGGTGCTGTCCCTGATCGCCACCCCGCCTGAGGAGCGTGACCTGGAGCTTTCCGCGATCGCGCGGGAGAACGTGCTCAGCATGATCGTCTCGGCCGAGACGCCGGCGCCGGACACCGGGCCGGCCGCGCGCGCCGTCGCCCTGCGCGCCTCGCTCGGGGAGGCGAAAGTTCTCACCGAGGCTGAACGGGTCCTGATGGCGGAGTGGCTCGACCGGATCGCGGACGCCTGAACCGCCGGAGTTCCCGCCGTTCGGCTGTTGTCTCCCGGCCCGCCCGGCGGCACCATGTCGGAGCCCGCCGAGCAGCGAAAGGGAACCGGATGAGGACGTGGACGAAGACCCGCGCGGTCGTGGTGGCGGTGCTGGCCGCCTCGGCGCTGGTGGCCGCCCCGGCGACGGCCGCGACCGGGCCCGCGACGGACTGCTGCGGCGGCCCGTCCTCGTGGACGACCGGGGACAAGTCCGCGCTCGGCACCGCCGCCGCGGGCACCGCGAGCCCGGTCTGGTTCACCGTCGCGAACGGCGTCACCTCCGAGGTCTTCTACCCCCGCGCCGACGTGCCGAACATGCAGGACATGCAGTACGTCGTCACTGACGGCTCCTCCTTTGTGGATCTGGAGCGCGACGCGACCGACCACGTCGTCTCGATGCCCGACGAGAAGGCGCTCGAGTACACCGTCACCAACACCGCCAAGAGCGGCAAATACCGGATCACCACGACCTACCTGACCGACCCGTCCCGCGCGACGCTCGTGACGCGCACCCGGTTCCAATCGCTCGACGGCGGCAGCTACCGGCTCTTCCTGCTGGCCAACCCGTCGATGGCGGGCGGCGCCGCGAACGACACCGCCTCGTGGGACGGCGCCGGCCTGGTCGCGAGCGGCACGGAGAACCTGTTCGGCAGCAGCACCACGGTCGTCTCCTCGATCCAGTCCTCACTCGGCTTTTCCGCGCACGACAACGGGTATTCCGGCGCCGGCAGCGACTGCCTCACAGACTTGCGCGCGGACAAGACGCTGAGCAACCAGTTCGACTCCGTCTCCGGTCCCGGCAACGTCGTCCAGTGCGGACAGGTCCCGGTCGCGGCGGACACCACGTTCACCGTCGCGCTCGGGTACGGTGCCAGCGCGGCGGCCGCGAGCGGGGCGGCGAGTGGCTCGCTGTCGAGCGGGTTCAGCAGCCTGGAGAGCGGCTACCGGTCGGGCTGGAATTCCTACGTGGGCGGCTTGAAACCGGCCCCGGCCAGCGTTTCCGGCGACACGCAGCGGCGCCGCGCGTACTACGTGGCCGCGATGGCGCTGCACGCCGCCGAGGACAAGACGCATCCCGGCGCGAGCGTCGCGGGCCTGGCCACGCCGTGGGGCGACGTGGTGAACGGCGACAGCCTCAACGACGGCTACCACCGCGTCTGGGGCCGTGACCTGTACCAGCAGGCGACCGGCCTGCTCGCCGCCGGCGACACCGCGCAGCCCCGGCGGATGGCGGAATTCCTGTGGAACTCGCAGTGGATCGGCTCGCCGACCGCGGGCGACGGCACGACCTACCCCGCGGGCGCGTTCCCGCGGTACAGCCCGGTCAGCGGCGTCGCCGGGGCGAGCGGGCAGCTGCTCGGCTGCTGCGAACAGCTGGACCAGGACTCCGACGCGATCGTGCTGGCCTGGCTGACCGGGCTCACCGACTCCGCCACGTACGCGAAGATCAAGGTCACCGCCGAGCACATCCGGACCACCGGCCCGGCCACCACGGAACGCTGGGAGGAGCAGGCCGGCCGCTCGCCGTCGTCGATCGCCGCGGAGATCGCCGGCCTGGTCACCGCGGGCGCGATCGCGCGGGCCAACGGCGACACCACCAGCGCGGCCAGCTGGGAGTCCACCGCGGACTCCTGGCGCGGATCGCTCGACTCCTGGACGGTCACCAGCACCGGCTACTGGGGCGCGCACAAGTACTACGAGCGGATCGAAAAGGGCACGGACCCCAACGACAGCGGCCAGATCTGCTTCGACGAAGGCTGTTTCTACGAGCACGACGTCGTCGACTTCGGCTTCCTCGACCTGGTCCGGCTCGGCATCCGCGCCGCCGCCGACCCGACGATCGCCGCGTCCGTGCCGGCCACCGCCGCGGCCTCGGACGGGAATGCGCCGATGCAGGTCACGCTGCCCAACGGCGACGTCTACTTCCACCGCTACCCGCACGACAATTACGGCGAGAGCACCACCGCGTGCACCGGCTGGCCGGCGAACGGCCCGCAGCGCTTCGGACGGCTGTGGCCGGTGCTGTCGGGGGAGCGGGGCGAGTACGAGCTGGCCAACGGCCGGTCCGCCGCGGTCTACCTGAAGTCCATGGCGGACGCGGCGAACGACGGGTACTTCGTGCCCGAGCAGGTCTGGGACCGCTCCGACGCCGCCTGCTTCGGCCTCGGCCGCCCGACGGGCAGCGCCGCGCCGCTGATGTGGGCGGAGGGGCAGTACCTGCGGCTGGCGCAGAGCATCGACGCCGGGCACAACCTGGACACGCCGTCGGTGGTCAAGGACCGGTACGGCAACTGAGGCACACCACCCGCGCGCGGTTCGAGAGCGGCGCGCGGGCCGACGGGGAGGCAGACTGCCCGCATGAAATCACGAACCGGTGGCATGTGGTGGGGGACGGCGATCGAGGCGCCGGACCCGAGCGGGCTGGCGAGGTTCTACGCCGAGCTCCTGGGCTGGCACGTCGGGCACGAAGAGCCCGGAACGGCCGTCGTCGCGGCCTCCCCGCAAGGGCCGTTCCTGGTGTTCCAGCAGGCGGACGGCTATCGCGCGCCGGTCTGGCCGCCGGTCGCCGGGCAGCAGCGGCCGATGATGCACTTCGACTTCCAGGTCGGCGATCTGGACTCGGCGGTGGCCGAGGCCGTCGCCCTGGGGGCCGTGCCGGCGGAGCACCAGCCCCAGGACCACGTCCGGACGCTTTTCGATCCAGCCGGCCACCCCTTCTGCCTGTGCTTCGACGAGGGATGACCGGCTGGGCCGTCAGGCGGGTGCGTTCACAGTCGTGAAGGTGAGCGTGAAGCCCGCCTTCTGTGCGTGAAGCCGATACTGCGGCAGCACGCCCGGGCCGCACGACGCCGTGCCGAGGCCGTGTTGCGCGAGGTCGAGGTTCAGGTGCACCAGCGAGCCAGGCTCGAGGTCGACGGTGTGCCGCGCCGCGTCCAGTTCCTCGCTGGTCCACCGGCGGGCGGTGAAGTCGAACTGCGGCTCGCCGTCGATGCGGAGGGCGGCGCCGTCCGCGGAAGTGAGTTGCAGCCAACGGGTGTCGGTGCGGTTGCCGTTCTCCTGCGGGTAGACGTACGGCGTCTGCAGCTCGTCGACGGTGCGCGCGAAGCGGCCGACGCGGGCGGCCTGGCGGCTGTCCGCGTACGCCTCGCCGGGGCCGGCGCCGAACCACTCGACGGCGCCGAACGAGCCCGGCACCGCCATCCGCAGCCCGAGCCGCGGCAGGGTGCACGGCCACTCGCCGTCCGGCTCGACCTCCACGCGCAGCCGCAGCCGCCCGGCGTCCGCGGTCCAGTGGTAGTCGGCGAGCAGGCCGAAGCCGAGGCCGGGCGGGGCGACTCGGGTGCGCACCACCAGCTCGGTTTCCCGCTGCTCGACGGCGGCCACGCGGTGCTGGAGCCGGTGCAGCCCGGCCGCGCGCCACCGGCTTTCCTCAGACGGCGCCGCGCCGCGGTCGTTGTCGGTCGGCGCGCGCCACAGGTCGAGCCTCGGCCCGTGGACGCGGTGGCCGCCGAGCGCGGTGAGCAGGCCCGTCCCGGCGTCGAAGGTTCCCGTGCCGAGAAGCAGCTCGGTGCCCTCAGAGAGCAAGGCGGCGCCAGTAGCCGCAGCGGGCGGCAGCGGCGCGGGGACTACCGGAAGCTGGCCCCACGCGACCACGTGACCGGCGGGCGCCCACGCCGTCGCGCCGGGCAGCGTGGCGCGGACGGTCAACCAGCCCTCGCCCGTCACATCAGGCAACGGCGGCAGCGGGACCTCGGCGCTCTGTCCAGGGTGGACGGACGGCACGGCGAGGTCGCCCGAGGCCACAGCCAGACCGTCCTCTTCGTACACCCATGAGAAGGAAAGATGTTTCAGGGTAACGAAGTCGTAGTGGTTCGCCACGCGGATCCCAGCGGCGGAACCGGTGATCCGCACCGGCTCGAACACCTTCGCGAACTCCAGCAGCGCGGGCGACGGCGTGCGGTCCGGGTGCAGGACGCCGTCGATCACGAAGTTGCCGTCGTGGATCTGCTCGCCGAAATCGCCGCCGTACGCGAAATAGGCGCGGCCCTCGGCGTCACGCCGGGCGAGGCCGTGGTCGATCCACTCCCAGACGAACCCGCCCTGGCAGCGCGGGTACCGCTCGAACAGCTCGCGGTACTCCAGCAGCCCGCCCGGCCCGTTGCCCATCGCGTGCCCGAATTCGCACAGCAGGAACGGCATCGCGCGGCGGCGCTCGTTCGGGTCGTCCTGGCGGCCGATCCGGTCGACCTCCTCGTGGTCGGCGTACATCCGGCTGTACACATCCACGTACTCGCACTCGAAGTCGCCCTCGTAGTGCACCGGCCGCGAGGGGTCGCGCTCGCGCGTCCACTGGGCCGCCGCCGCCAGGTTCCGCCCCGTGTGGGCCTCGTTGCCCAGCGACCACAGCACGATCGACGGGTGGTTCTTGTCCCGCTCCACGGTGCGGCGCATGCGGTCGAGGTAAGCGTCCGTCCACTGGGGATCGTCGCTCGGGTTGCCCGCCCAGCCGAGGTCGCCGAACCCGTGCGTCTCGAGGTCGGACTCGTCGATCACCCACAGGCCGTGGATATCGCACAGCTCGAGGAAGTACGGGTCCGGCGGGTAATGGCTGGTGCGCACGGCGTTGACGTTGTGGCGCTTCATCAGCTCGATGTCGGCGAGGGCGGCTTCGCGGGGCAGCGCGCGGCCGTACTCCGGGTGGTGCTCATGCCGGTTGACCCCGCGGAACAGCACCGGCGCGCCGTTGACCTTGATCTGGCCGTCGGCGATCACCACGGTGCGGAACCCGATCCGCACCGGCACCCGCTCGGCGGCGGTGTGCACCTCGCCCGCGTACAGCCGCGGCGACTCGGCGCTCCACGGCTCGACCGGCAGCCGGACCGTCTCGCCGGCGGGCAGGTCTTCGATGCCCAGTTCCGACACACTCAGCAACACTCCCTCGGCGGCGGTGACTGACAGCGTCCCCTCGCCGGTGACGTGGTCATAGCCGGCGTGCAGCTGGTAGTCGGCGACCCCGCCGGCCGGCCGGGACAGCAGCGTCACGTCGCGGAAGATCCCGGACAGCCACCACATGTCCTGGTCTTCCAGGTAACTGCCCGCGGACCACTGGTGCACCCGCACCGCGAGCACGTTGCCGCGCGGGCGCAGTAGGTGCCCGACGGCGAACTCCGACGGCAGCCGGCTGCCCTTGGTGACACCCAGCTCGGAGCCGTTGAGCCAGACCCGCCCGCACGAGTCGATGCCGTCGAAGCGCAGCACCGCGGGCTCGTCCGGCCAGTCCGCGGGCAGGTCGAAGGTGAGCCGGTGGTCGCCGGTCGGGTTCTCCGACGGGACCTCGGGCGGCTGCACCGGGAACGGGTAGTGCACGTTGGTGTAAGCCGGTTTCCCGTGCCCGTGCAGCTGCCAGTGGGCGGGCACCGGGAGGGTGTCCCAGGCCGAGTCGTCGAAGTCCTCGCCGGGCATCCCCTCCGGCGCGGCGGCGAGCGAGGGGGAGAGGTGGAACCGCCACGTCCCGTTCAGGCTCACCGCGCGCGCGTCCGAGGCGAACGCGGCACGCGGCGCGAGCGAACCCCGCCCGGGTGCGGGGTCTTCGAAGTACGACGGCGACATGACTTCCTTCCAGTGCGGGGGTTTCAGCCCTTGAGGGCGCCGGCGGCGATGTTGCGGATGAAGTGCCGGGCGCCGAACAGGAACACGATCACCAGCGGGACGATGGCCACGAGCGTGCCCGCCATGACCACGCTGTAGTCCTTGACGTACAACCCGTTCAGCTGCGAGAGCGCGACCTGCAGCGTCACGTGGTCGGAGTCGATCAGCACGACCAGCGGCCAGAGGTAGTCGTTCCAGGCGTTGACGAAGGTGAAGATGCCGAGGAACGCCAGCGCGGGCCGCAGCACCGGCAGGCCGACCGACAGGTAGGTGCGGAAGAAGCCGGCGCCGTCCATCCGCGCGGCCTCCAGCAGCTCGTCCGGGATGGCGCCGCGGGCGTACTGGCGCATCCAGAAGATGCCGAACGCGTTGGCGGCGGCCGGGATGATCAGCGCTTTGAGGTCGCCGACCCAGCCGAAGTGCGCCATCAGGTCGAACTGCGGGATCGCGGCCAGCTGCGTCGGCACCACGAACGTGGCCAGCAGGACGCCGAAGAGCACCGAGCTGCCGGGGAAGTCGTACTTGGCGAAGGTGAACGCGGCCAGCGAGTCGAAGAACAGCACCAGCAGCGTGGTCGCCACCGCGACGATCAGGGTGTTGAGCAGCGAGCCGAAGAAGTCGATCTTCGCGAACACCTGGCCGATGTTGGCGAACAGGTGACCGCCGAAGGTGAGCCGCGGCGGGGTCGCGTAGATGTCGGCCGTGGTGTTGGACGCCATCACGGCCAGCCAGTAGTAGGGGAACAGCGTGAGCAGTGCGCCGACGATCAGCGCGACGTACGTCACGACGCGTCCGCGAGTGGTGGTCATCGGACCGCCTCCTTGACCTGACTGACCTGCCCGCGAGAAGGGCGCTGCACCAGCCGCCAGTTCAGGATCGAGAACAGCACGACGACCACGAAGATGCCCCACGCGATCGCGGCGCCGTAGCCGAAGTCGTTGTCCGCGAAGGCGGTGTTGTAGAAGTAGAGGACCATGGTCATCCCGGCGCCGTCCGGGCCGCCGCGATTGCCGAGCAGCACCTGCGACTCGGTGAAGATCTGCATCCCGCTGATCGCCGACATCACCACGGAGAACAGCAGCACCGGGCGCAGCAGCGGCAGCGTGATCCGGAAGAACGTCTGCACCGGCCCGGCCCCGTCGATGCGGGCGGCCTCGAACACATCCGTCGGCAGCGCCTGCAGGCCGGCCAGGAAGATGATCGCGTTGTAACCGGTCCAGCGCCAGATGATCATGATCGAGATCGCGCCGCGGATCGCCCACGGGTCGTTGAGCCACTGCACGTGGTCGATGCCGACCAGGCCGAGCACCCAGTTCAGGATGCCGAAGTCGTGGGAGAAGATCGAGCCGAACACCAGCGACATGGCCACGATCGACGTGACGTTCGGCAGGAAGTACGCCACCCGCAGCACGCCTTTGAACCGCACCGAGGAGTTCAGCCCGAGCGCGATCAGCAGTGCCAGCACCGTCATCGGGACCGTCGACATGACCCAGATGACCAGGGTGTTGCCGATCGACTCCCAGAAGGTGGCGTCGCTGAGCAGGAACCGGAAGTTCTCCAGCCCGACGAACTTCATCGGCCCGACGCCGTCCCAGCGCTGCAGCGCGAGGTACAGCGAGTAGAGCACCGGGTAGAGGCCGAAGACCGCGAACAGCAAGAAAAACGGCGCGATCGCGAGGTACTGCGGCAGGTAGCGCCAGCGCTTGCGCTTGCTGACAGGGGCGTGTCGCGCCGGCGCGGAGGCGGGCGCGGTGCCGGGGAGGATCGCGGTCACGAGAGCACCCCCTGACGGCGCAGCAGCCGTTCGACCGAGGCCCGCGCGTCGTTCCACGCCTGCTCCGGGTCCTTGCCAGCACTCTCCACAGTGGTCAGTGCGTCGGTGTAGGTGTCGCTGATGGTGATGTCCCAGGGGCTGAAGTAGACGGACTGGACCTCACGGGCGGTCTTCGAGAACACCTCCATGGTCGCCTGGCCGCCGAAGAACGGCTCCGGCGCGAGCAGCCGCGGGTCGGTGTAGACGGACGGGCTGGGCGGGAACAGGCCCAGCTCCAGGTAGTTCTGCGGCTGGTTCGCGGGGGACTGGAGCCACTTCACGATCTCGAACGCCGCGTGCGGGTCGGGGCAGTACTTCGTGATCGCCAGGAACGAGCCGCCCTGGTTGCCCGCGCCGCCGGGGGCGCGGCAGACCCGCCATTTGCCCGACGTCCCGGGCGCGGACTGCTTGAGCTCGCCGGAAATCCACGAAGCGTTGACGAAGCTCAGCTCCTTGCCGCTGTTCCAGGCGGCGTGCCGGTCGATGGACTCGCCGTTCTGGCTCTGCGAGCCCGCATAACCCGCGGTGAGGCCCAGCCGGAACGCCTTGACCGCGCGGTCCCACGCCCGGCGCACCTGCGACTGGTCGTCGAGGTAGTGGTTGTCCCGGTCGAAGTACTTCCGCGGCTCCTGGGCCAGCGAGTAGGTGAACACGGTCTTGGTGTCGGTGATCAGGTAGCGGCCGGGCAGCTTCTTCTGCGCCCGTACCCCGAAATCGAAGTAGTCGTCCCAGGTGGGCACCGCGGCCGCGACATCGTCGGGCTCGCTCGGCAGGCCGGCCTGGGCGAACAGGTCGTGCCGGTAGTACAGCGCGGCCGGGCCGACGTCGATCGGGAAGCCGAGCTGGAAACCGTCCGGGCTCGCCCCGGCCTGCCACTTCCACGGCAGGTACTCGGGTTTCGCCTCCGCCGCGCCGAGGGTGTTGAGGTCGACGAAGTGCTCGGTGTCGGCGAAGTAGCTCGCGATGTCGTCGCCGAGCATGGTGATGTCCGGCAGGTAGGCCTCGCCGGCCAGCGCGGCCAGCAGCCGCTGCTCCAGCTCGCCGCTGACCTGCGACGGCGTCAGCTTGTCGGCGGCGAACCGCCGCACGGCCTCGCCGAGCACCTGCTCGGACAGGCCGTTCGAGGTGTACCAGAGCGTGATCCGCCCCGGGTTCGCGGTAGTGGGACTGGTGCAGGCGGCGGCCCCGAACGCCGCGGCGCCGAGGGCGGCCGCGCCGGTCAGGAACCTTCGTCGAGTCAACGTCATCGGGGACCCTCCGGACAGGTCCGTGAACGCTCCCGTGAACGTTCACGAATTGCCGCGAAGCATGCTTGACCTGGCCTGGGCCTGTCAAGAACCAGGGCCGGACCAGACAAGGGTCCAGGCGGGGTTCAGGCGGATTCGCGCAGCAGCAGCCGGGCGCGGACGACGAGGTCGGCGGCGGTCAGCGGGGTGACGCCGGTGAGCAGGCGCGCGGCCTGCTCGATCGCCAGCGCGCCGACGGCGCGGGTGTCGAGGGCGACGCTGCTGAGCGCGGGGTGCACGAGGGTGCCGAGTTCGAGCCCGTCGAAGCCGATCACCGCCAGGTCGGCGGGCACGGCGCGGCCGAGCCGGCGGGCCGCGCGCAGGGCGCCGATGGCGATGATGTCGTTGAAGGTGAACACCGCGGTGAGATCCGGGTGCGCCCGCAGCAGCGCCTCGAGCGCCTCCGCGCCGCCGTCGACGGACTGGGCGGCGCCCGCGACGGCATCGGCGTCGAGGCCGTGCGCGGCCATCGCGGTGGCGAACCAGTCGAGGCGGACGCTGGGCTCGGCGCGCCCGGCGTGGTCGAGCATGCCGATCCGCCGGTGGCCGGCGGCGAAGAGGTGCGAGATGGCTTCGGCGACTCCTTCCGAGCCGTCGATGCGGATGGAGCTGAACCGCGGCGTGTGGTGCTCGCGGCCGATCAGCACGACGGGGATGCCGCGGGTGAAGCGGTCGAGTTCGTCCTCGGGCTGGCTGAAGTAGCCGACGACGGCGTCCACCTGGGACGCGATCACCTGCAGCGTGCCGAGCTCCTCGTCGGCGCTGTCGGCGGTGTCGTAGACGACGACGTGCCAGCCGCGCGCCCGCGCGGCTTCGAGTGCGGCGGCGGCGACCTCGGTGAAGAACGGGTTGCGCAGGTCGGGGATGACCAGGCCGATCGTGGTGGTGTCCTGCCGCACCAGCCCGCGGGCGAAGCGGCTCGGCCGGTAGCCCAGCTCGCGGGCCGCGTCGAGCACGCGCTGCTTGGTGGTGCCGTCGATCTCGGCTTTGTCGTTCAGCGCACGGGAAACGGTCTGCCGGGAAACGCCGGCGCTGCGCGCGACGTCGTGGATCGTTACCCGGCGGGACGCCTCCGACGAGACCACTGGTGAAACCTCCCGAATGCCGGCGCGGGCGCGCGGGCCGGATCCGAGTATGCCCGCACCGGGCCCGCCGGGCCGGAAACCGCTCCGGCCCGGCGGGTAGCCCGGCGTCCCGGTCAGACCTCGAGGTCGGCGTCGGCCGGACGACGGCGGGCGACGAACCGCCAGCCCACCACGAGCACGACCACGAGCACCGGGATCGAGTAGAACGCGATCTTCTCGGCGCCGTCGGAGAAGCCCATCAGCACGACCACGAGCACCAGGAACGCGAGCGTGGCCCAGCCCGTGTAGGGCGCGCCGGGCATCCGGTAGCTCGGCCGTTCCAGCTCGCCGCGCAGCGCGGCCTCGCGCATCCGCATCTGCGAGTAGATCAGCGTCGCCCACGTGGCCACCACGCCCAGCGAGGCGATCGCGATGGCGATGTCGAACGCCTCGGACGGGACGATGTAGTTCAGCACCACGCCGAGCACGTAGGCGATGGAGGTGAACAGGATGCCGCCGTAGGGCACGTGGCGGCTGTTCATCTTGCCGACGAACTTCGGCGCCTCGCCCTTGTCGGCCAGCGCCCGCAGGATCCGGCCGGTGGAGTAGAGGCCGGAGTTGCACGAGGACAGCGCGGCGGTCAGCACGACCGCGTTCATCACGTCGCCGATGCCGCCGATGCCCAGGCGCGAGAAGACCGTGACGAACGGGCTCTCGTCGCCGTTGTAGAACGGCCAGGGCAGCAGCATCGCGAGCATCAGCACCGAGCCGACGTAGAACACGCCGATCCGCCACACCACGCCGTTGATGGCCTTCGGCAGCACCTTGCGGGCGTCCTTGGTCTCGCCGGCCGCGATGCCGACGACCTCGATCGCGGAGTACGCGAAGATCACCGCCTGCAGCGTCATCAGCGCGATGCCGATGCCGGCCGGGAAGAACCCGCCGTGGTCGGTCAGGTTGTGCACGCCGGCGGTGGTGCCGCCGATGTTCGCGCCGGTGAGCACCAGCCCGATCGCGGTGACCAGGAAGACCACGATGGCGAGCACCTTCACCACGGAGAACCAGAACTCCAGCTCGCCGAACAGCTTGACGCTCAACAGGTTCACCGCGAGCAGCACGCCCAGCGCGACCAGCGCGGTGATCCACTGCGGCAGGTCGGGCAGCCACTTGTGCACGTAGATCGCGACCGCGGTGATCTCCGCGATCCCGGTCATGGCCCAGTTGAGCCAATACATCCAGCCGGAGACGAAACCGGCCCAGGGCCCGATGAACTTCCGGGCGTACACGACGAAGCTGCCCGAGGTCGGCTGGTGCATCACCAGCTCGCCGAGCGCCCGCATGACGAAGTACGCGGCGATGCCGCAGATCGCGTACGAGAAGACCAGCGACGGCCCGACGGTGTGGAGCTTGCCGCCCGCGCCGAGGAACAGCCCGACGCCGATCGCGCCGCCGATCGCGATCATCTGCACCTGGCGTTTGCCGAGTGCTTTGGTGTAGTTGTCACCCTTCTCGGTGACCACTGTGGAATCCATGGTTGCGGGACGCTATCGGTCAAGGGGCCGGTGACCAAGCACACCAAGGAAGACTTAAGGTGTGCGTCAGATCACGTCCGCGGAACTACTCGAATTCGGTTCCCCGATTTGACAAACGGCATTCCGATCCGGCCGAGATGATCTTGGTGCGTTCAGGAACACTTCGGTGCCCGGGCGGACAGAATGCCGGGCGCGCGCCGCGGCCGCCGGTTAGTTTCGCGGTATGACCTCCGAACTGCCGGCCTCGCAGCTGTCCTCGTCCATTGTGGACGAGATCGAGCAGCTGAAGGGCACCTTCCCGGGTTACCGCCGGGCTCACGCGCGCGGCGTCTGCTACGACGCGACGTTCGTGCCGTCCGGCGTCGCCGCCGACCTGACCACGGCGGCGCACCTGAGGGGCGAGCCCGTCCCGGCGACCGTGCGGTTCTCCCACACCGACACCAACCCGCACCTGCCCGACGCCGACCGGGCGGTGCGCGGTTTCGCGACCAAGTTCCACCTGCCCGGCGGCGGCACCACCGACCTGGTGACGATCAACCTCGACCGGTTCATCGCCTCGACGCCGGAGGACTTCCTGCACCTGCTGAAGGCGGCCGAGCCGGACCCGGCGACCGGGGCACCCGACCTGGCGAAGGTGCAGGCGCACGTCGCCGGGCACCCGAGCGCCGGCCCGGCCCTCGCGGCCGCCGCGAAGCTGCCGACGCCGCGGAGCTACGGCACCACCACGTACTGGGCCGTGCACGCGTTTCTCTGGCGCGGGGAGGACGGCGTCGCCCGCCCCGTGCGTTACCGCTGGGAGCCGGTGGCGGGGGAGGCCGTGCTCGGGGAAGGCGAGGGCACGGACGGGTCCGCCACCTACCTTGCGGAGGAGCTGGCCCAGCGGCTGAGTGAGGGCCCGGTGGAGTTCACGTTGAAGGTCCAGCTGGGCGAGCCGGGCGACCCGACCCACGACTCCACGCTGGTCTGGCCGGCCGAGCGCACGGAGGTCACCGCCGGGCGCCTGTCGATCACGGCCGAGGCGGCGGACCAGGAGCACTGGGCCGCCCAGGTTTTCGACCCCACCCAGCTGACGCCCGGCATCGAGCTGTCCGACGACCCGGTGCTGGCCGCCCGCAGCGCGATCTACGCGGTGTCGTACGACCGGCGCAGCCACGGCCGCTGAGTTGCCTTAAGACCGGCCGTCTCAGCGCAGGTGGTTGTAGACCGTCGCGCGGGAGACGCCGAGCAGGCCGGTGAGCGTGGCGACCGCGTGCTTGACCTCGAGGTGGCCGCCGGATTTCAGCTCGCGCACGAGTTCCCGTTTCGCCGCGGCGGGCAGGCTGCGCGGGGTGTGGCCGCGCGCGGTCGCGAATGCCTCGGCGGCGGCGCGCAGGTCGTCGGCGGTACGGGCGCGCAGCGTCTCCGCGACGGGCAGGTCCTGGTCGTCGGTCCGGGCCAGCGCGGCCAGGCTGGCCGCGACGGTGGTCAGCAGCGAGACGTCGAGGTTCAGGCACAGCGCCGCGACGTAATCCCCTTGGCCGTTGCGGATCCCGATCGACGTGCTCTTGGCGGGACGGCCGTCGGGCAGCCGGTTGGGGTAGTTCTGCAGCACGTCGGGGAAATCCGGGTCCTGGATGCGCGCCAGGCCCAGCTCCGTCGCGGGATCGCCGACCGACCGGCCGGACAGCCCGCCCTCGATCGCGCGCACGGCGTGCGCCGGGTCGCGCAGATCGTGCAGCACCACTTCGCACAGCCCGGGGAACATCCGCCCGACGGCGACCGCGATCTTTTCCGCCTCGCGTAAGAGAAGTTCGTCCTCGGTCACAGCAGCCCGCCGATCGTCGTCGCGGCCTTGAGGCCGGAGCCGGTGAGCACCACAACGGTCGTCTCGCCGGGCGCGATGACCCCGCGGGCGCGGAACTCCGGGACCGCGGCGGCGGCCGTGGCGCTGGTCGGCTCCGCGTAGAGGCCGATGGCGGCGAGCCCGCGCGTGGCGGCGTCGATGTCGTCCTCGCCGATGGTGACGGTGGCGCCGCCAGACCGCCGGATCGCGGCTAGAACCTCGGGCAGCCGCACGGGCTCGCGGATCGCCGTGCCCTCGGCGATCGTCGGCGCGAACGGCCGGGGCCGGGTGCCGCGGAAGGCCGCGTCGATCGGCCCGCAGTTGGCCGGCTGCGCGACGAGCAGCCGCGGCCGTTTCGTGATGGCGCCGGCAGCGAGCAGCTCGCCGAAGCCGAGGTCGCAGCCGAGCACGATGCTGCCCGCGCCGGCCACCGTGACGACGTTGTCCGGCGCGGTGAAGCCGAGGTCTTCCCACAGCTCGTACGCGATGGTTTTGGTGCCCTGCAAGAAGAACGGGTGCCAGTTGTGGCTGGCGTACGTGGTCTCCCCGGACCGGCGCAGTGCCTCGGCCGCGGTGTCGTCACGGGTGCCCGGGACCAGCTCGACCTTCGCGCCGTACGCGCGGCTTTGCAGCACCTTCGCGGGCGAGGTCGATTCCGGCGCGAGGATGGTTGCCGCGATCCCGGCCGCGGCGGCGTACGCGGAAACCGACGAGCCGCCGTTGCCGGAGCTGTCCTCCAGCACCGCGGTCACCCCGGCCTCCGCGAGCACGGACAGCATCACGCTGCTGCCGCGGTCCTTGAAGCTCCCGGTGGGGCTGAACCATTCGAGCTTGAACCGGGTGTCGTGCCCACGCCACGGCAGCTCGACCAGGGGAGTGCAGCCCTCGCCGAGCGAGACCGGGCGCCGGATGCCGCCGGGCAGCGCCGCGCGGTACCGCCACAGCGACCTCGTGCCGGCCTCGACGTCCGCGCGCGTGATCCCGGGCATCGGCTCGACGCTCAGCGGCGCCCCGTCGTCGCCCCGCCAGCGCAGCGGGTCGAGCGGGTAGCGGCGATCGGAGCGCGCGTCGAGGTAATCCACGGTTGGACAGTCTGTGCAGAACTGGACTGAATGTCAAACCACGGGCCGTTACGCGCCGGGCCGCAGGTCACCGGAACGAGTGGCTATCCACAGTGGACACCGGGCAATACGGTGGACGCGAGCGCGAGGAGGGCCGCATGACCGCGACCGCTGAGGTCACAGAAGAGCCGGTGCCGGCGGGAGCCGGGATGTCGCGGCGCAAGATCAACGCGGTGTTCGCCGCGGTATTGCTGGGCATGCTGCTCGCCGCACTGGACCAGACCATCGTGGGCACCGCGCTGCCGACCATCGTCGGGGACCTCGGCGGGGCCGGGCACCTGTCCTGGGTGGTCACCGCGTACCTGCTGGCCGAGACGATCATGACGGTGGTCATAGGCAAGCTGGGCGACCTGTTCGGCCGCAAGCTGATGTTCCAGCTGTCCGTGCTGATCTTCGGCGTCGGCTCGTTCTTCTGCGGGTTCGCCGACAGCATGACCTGGCTGATCATCTGGCGCGCGGTGCAGGGCCTCGGCGGCGGCGGGCTGATGGTCACCTCGACCGCGCTGATCGCCGACGTGGTGCCGCTGCGCGAGCGCGGCAAGTACCAGGGCGCGCTCGGCTCCGTCTTCGGCGTGGTCACCGTCGCCGGGCCGATGCTGGGCGGCTTCTTCGTCGACCACCTGTCCTGGCGGTGGGCGTTCTACGTCAACATCCCGCTGGTCGTGGTGGTGCTGGTGGTCGCGACAGCGGTGATGCCGAACGCGCGCGCGGTGGTCAAACCGGTGATCGACTACCTCGGCATCCTGCTGATCGGCCTGGCCGCGACCGGGCTGACGCTGGTCACCAGCTGGGGCGGGACGACGTATCCCTGGGGCTCGGTGACCATCATCGGCATGGCCATCGGCTCGCTGGTGCTGCTGGGCCTGTTCGTGCTCGTGGAGCTGCGGGCGAAGGAACCCATGCTGCCGATGCGGTTGTTCCGGAACCCGGTGTTCACCGTCGGCGGGATCATGAGCTTCGTCGTCGGCTTCGCCATGCTGGGCGCGCTGTCCTATCTGCCCACGTACATGCAGTACGTCCAGGGCGTGTCGGCCACGACGTCCGGGGTGCGGCTGCTGCCGATGGTGCTCGCCCTGCTGTTCGCCTCGATCCTGTCCGGCAACCTGGTGAGCAAAACGGGGCGGTACAAGATCTTCCCGATGCTGGGCGCCATCGGCATGACCGCTGGGCTGTACCTGCTCTCGCGCCTCGGCCCGCACACCGGCTTCTGGGAATCGGCGCTGTACATGGCCGTGCTGGGGCTGGGGATCGGCCTGGGCATGCAGGTGCTCACCATCGCCGTGCAGAACACGGTGGACTACCGGGACCTCGGCGTCGCCACTTCCGGCGTGACGTTCCTGCGGTCGATCGGCAGCTCGTTCGGCGCCGCGATCTTCGGCACGGTGTATGCGAACCAGCTCGCGCCGAACATCGCCAAGGCGGTCGCCGAGCACCCGCTGCCATCCGGGGTCGACCCGCGCGCGCTGCAGGTGCCCCAGGCCCTGCACCAGCTCCCGGCCAGCGTGTCGGAGCCGGTGATCGGGGCGTACAGCCAGTCGCTGCACGTCGTGTTCCTCTCCGCCGCGCCGGTCGGGCTGGTGGCGCTGGTGCTTTCGTTCTTCCTCAAGGAGATGCCGCTGCGGGACACCTCGCGCGCGGCCGCGCCGGACCTCGGCGACGGCTTCGGCATGCCCGAGGCACGCGACCACGACCGCGAGCTGGAGCGCGCGATCTCGACGTTGTTCTTCCGGGAGCGCCGGAAGGTCGCGCCGGCCATCGCCGAGCGGGCCGGGGCCGACCTGGACCACGGCGGGCTGTGGTGCCTCGTGCAGGTCCACCTGCGTGAGCGCCGCGGCGAACCGGCCACGCTGCAGGCGATCGGCGAGCACTACAGCGTGCCCGCGCAGGTCCTCGAACCGGCGTTCGCGCGCCTGGAGCTGACCGGCTACCTGAGCTACTCCGGCGGCGGCTGGTCGCTCACCGAGAGCGGGCGGCAGGAGTTCGGCAAGCTCGTGCGCGCGTGGAAGGACTGGATCGCCGAGCGGCTGGCGGACTGGGGCCCGGGCGGGCGTGAGGAGCTCGACGCGGCGATCGGCCGGGTCGCGGCTCGGATGCTCGACCAGAGCCGGGACACCGAGCGAGCCGGGCGTCACGCGCTGGTCTGAGGAGACCGCGTGTTTCGCGCCGCGTCTTAGCACGGCTGTAACGAGAGTGCTCTAAAGTCTCCGGACCATGTCGGTGGATGAGTCAGTGGTCACGATGCCGGAGGACGCGGGCAGTCGCGTCAAGCCCCGGTCGCACAGTGCCGTACGGTCACGCTCCGTGCGCTTCCGATGGTTGCCCTGGGCCGCGGCCCTGCTGGGCCTGCTGACGTTCCTGCTCGTGCGCGGGAGCCTGACCGACGACGGCTACATCACGCTGGCCTACGCGAAGAACCTCGCCATGCACGGCGAATGGGCGCTGGTGCCGGGCAGCACGGCGAACTCGGCCACCTCGCCGCTCGACGTGCTGCTGCTGGGCCTGCTGACGTTCGTCACCCGGATCAGCGGCTCGGGGCACCCGGTGCTCGCGCTCGGCGCGCTGACCGTGCTGACCAGCGGCGCGCTCGGCTGGGCCTGGCTGCGGCTGATGCGCGCGTTCAAGCTCGCCTCGTGGGTCGGGCTGCTCGGCGTGGTCCTGGTCCTGGTGAACCCGTTCCTGCTCTCGGCGACCGGGCTCGAGGTCCTGCTGGTGCCGGCCATCCTGCTCTGGCTGACGGTGTTTGCGGTCGAGGGCCGGCCGGTGCTGTTCGGCGTGGCCGCCGCGCTGGCCGTGCTGACCCGGCTGGACCTGGTCGTCTTCGTCCTGGTGATCACGTTCTGCTCGGCGGAGATCCGCAAGCACTTCTGGCGCGCGTTCGGCACCGCGGTGCTGGTGTCCGCGCCGTGGTTCCTGTTCAGCTGGTTCGCGCTCGGCTCGTTCATCCCGGACACCCTGGTGATCAAGCAGGACCAGGACGGCCTGTTCGGCGCGTGGGGCTACTTCAGCGGCCCGATGATGTACTTCCTCTACCAGCCGGTGACGGTGATGCTCACCTTCGCCTCGGCGCTGGTCGGCGTGGTCGTGCTGCTGGCCTGGCTGGGCGTGCGGTTCGCGCGGCGGTGGGAGGACTTCCCGGCACTGGCGCCGGTGGTCGGGCTCGGCGCCGGCGGGGTCGCGTACTACATCGTCTACTCGACGCTCGGGGTCGGGCCGTACCACTGGTACTACGTGACGCCGGTGGTCACCACGGGCATGTTCGCCGTGCTGGTGGCCGGGGTGTGGCTTTCGAAGGCGCAGGAGAGCCCGGAGCTGCGCGCGGGCCCGCCGCGGCTGGCGCTGGGGCTCGCCTGGGTCGTGGTCGCGAGCACGGTCGTGCTGGACCTGGCGCAGGGCGTGCCGTGGCCGTCGCCGGTCATCTTCGGCAACTGGGCCAGCTCGACGGATTACGCGCGCGTCGGCCAGGCGCTCGGCAAGCGGCTGAACGGCGCTTCGGTCGCCGGGCCCGGGGAAATCGGCACGCTCGCCTACTACTGCGACTGCCAGATCCTGGACGTGTTCTCCGACCGAAGCCAGGTCGCGGACATCGTCCGCAAGCGGCTCGCGGACAGCGGTGAGGTCACCCGGCTCGGCCTGCGCATCAATTACCACTGGTTCGATCGGACCCAGCAACCGCGCCCGGTAGACTACCGGCTTCTCTACGACAAGGGCCCGGCTTCCGGACCCGATTCGTGGACGGTTTACTCGGCGGCCAAGGGTGTCGGCCACTTCACGCTGGTGCGCGCCTGATGCGCCTCGGCCCGACCCCGCGAGGGAAAGCTCTCCGTGCTGCTGACCGACTCCGAGCCCAGAGCAACCGAAGACCTGCCTGAGCGACGGCGGTGGGTAATGCCCGCCGTTGTCGCCGTGCTTTCGGCCGGCGCCTTCGCGCTGTTCCGGCCGCACCTGATCGACGACACGTTCATCACGTTGTCGTATGCCCGGAACCTGGCGTTCCACGGCCACTGGGGCCTGATCGAGCTGGGCACGTCGAACACCGCGACGTCGCCGTTGAGTGTGCTGGTGCTCGGCGTGCTCACGTTCGTGGTGCGCAACGCGGTGCTCGCCGCCGGGATCCTGTACGTGTTGTGTCAGGTGGTGATCGCCGCGGGGTTGCGGCGGGTGGGGGACCGGGCGGGATTGCCGTCGTGGTTTTCGCCGCTGGCCGTGGTGCTGCTGACGGTGAACCCGCTGCTGATCTCCTCGATCGGCCTCGAGGTGGAGTTCGGCGCGGCGGCGGTGGTGGCGCTGCTGGTCTTCGCGGTGGAGCGGCGGCCGGTGCTGCTCGGCGTGGCTGCCGGGGTGCTGGTGCTGATCCGGGTGGATCTGGTGCTGCTCGCGGTGGTCATTTTCGTGCTGCGCAAGCGGTTCTGGGCCGGGATGGGCAAGTCGGTGCTGGCCGCGCTGGCGGTCACGGTGCCGTGGTTCGCGTTCAGCTGGGTGGTGCTCGGCTCGGCGGTGCCGGACACGCTGATCATCAAGACGCTGCAGAAGTCCTGGGGCGCCTACGACTTCTCGAACGGCCCGGTGCTGTACGAGGGTGAGTTCCCGTGGGCGACCTGGCTTTCGTTCCTGCCGGCCGCGCTGGGCGCGCTGGCGTTCCTGGTCTGGCTGGCCACGCTGGCCCGCCGCGGCCCGGCTTCGGCCGCGTTGCTGCCGTTCGGCGCGCTGGTCCCGGCCGGCGTTGTGCACTACTTGGCGTACTCGCGGCTGCATGTGCCGCCGTATCACTGGTATTACGGGCCGAGCATCGTGGTCACGACGATCTTCCTGGCCGCGGCGGTGGCGGCGCTGGCCGGGCGCGCGCCGGTCCTGGCGCGGCGGGCCGGGGGGATTCCGGTGGCGCTGGCCGCGGCCGCGCTGGTGGTCGCGAGCGTGGGGAACTACGTCTCGACCGGGCTGCCGCGGGCGTTCGCGCCGCTCATGTCGAACCACACCACCACCGCGCAGTACGAGCAGATCGGCGCGGAGCTGGGCCGGCTGGTGGGCAGCGGGACGGTGCGCAGCGGCGGGGAGATCGGCGTGCTGGCGTACAGCTGCGGCTGCTCGATCGTCGACCTGTTCGACGACCGCGGTGCCGTCGGCCCGGCCATCGAGCAGCGCAAGGCGGTCACGGGCGAGCTCGGCAAGAAGCTGATCGACCTGAACTTCGAGTACTTCGACTACGGCGTGCCCTCGATCAAGCCGGAGTTCGCGCTCGCCCCGACGCGGGTGGGTCAGCCGGCGCCGCCGAACCCGTTGGCGCACTGGCGGATCGCCTCCCCGTGGGCGGGCGTGCAGGAGCTGTACCTGGTACGAGCGGACGGAGCCTGAGATGCAGACGATGACCCCAGTGGCGGAAGCCGGGGAAGTTCCGAGACCCGGCCGCGGCCGGTCCCTGTTGTGGCCGGCCGCGGTCGCCGTCGTCTCCGCCGTGGTGTGGCTGGGCGTGCGCGGGAGCCTGATCGACGACTCCTACATCACGCTCGGCTACGCCCGGAACCTGGCGGAGCATTTCCACTGGGGCCTGGTCGGCGCCGAGACGGCCAACTCGGCCACCTCGCCGCTGAACGTCATCCTGCTAGCGGTCGGCGGTACCCTGACCAGGGTCGCCGGCGGCCAAGTGCACCCGGTGGCCGGAGTCGGCATTGTGTTTGTCGCGGCAATGACGGCTGTCGGCTGGGCCTGGGCGCGCATCGCCCGGGCATTGCGGCTGCCGTTCGGCACCGCGGTCGCGGGCACCGCGGCGGTCTTGCTGAACCCGTTCGTGCTGTCGGCGACGGGGCTGGAGGTGCAGCTGATCTCCGCCGCGCTGCTGCTGCTCACGGCGTACGCGCTGGAGGGCCGCGCGGTCGGCTTCGGCGTGGTCGCCGGGCTCGCCGTGCTGGTGCGGCTGGACCTGGTGATCTTCGTGGTGCTGCTGGCGCTGGGCGTGGGCGCGCTGCGCCGGCGGCTGCTGCCGCTGGTGGCGGTCGCGCTCGCGGTGAGCCTGCCGTGGTTCGTGTTCAGCTGGTTCGCGCTCGGCTCGGCCATCCCGGACACCTTCCTGATCAAGACCAGCCAGGGCGCGTTCGGCGAGTACAACTACGGCAACGGCCCGGTGTACTACCTGGACCCGAAACGCTGGAAGGCCACGCTGGTCTCGTTCGCGCCCGCGGTGGCGGGGCTGCTGGTGCTGCTCGCCTGGCTGGGCTGGCTCGGCGCGCGCCGGGGCGAGGCTGGACGGTTCGGCCCGGTCGGCGTGCTCGGTCTCGGCGGGCTGGCCTACTACGCGGCGTACTCGGAACTCGGAGTGCCGCCGTACCAGTGGTATTACGTGGCGCCGATCGTCGCGCTGACGACCGTTTTCGTGGTGGGCGCCGGATATCTCGCGACGCTGGCGCGGGGACGGGCCGGGGTGCGCGGGGCGGCCGTGACGGTCGCGGGTCTGGCGGCCGCGGCGGCGGTGCTGCCGGCCGGGTACCTCGACCTGCAGCGCGGCGTGCCGTGGACGACGCCGCCGATCTTCGGCAACTGGTCCACGTCGGCGGACTACGCACGGGTCGGCCGGGCGGTCGGCGCCCTCGTCGGCGACGGCACGGTGGCCGCGCCGCCGGAGATCGGGACGCTGGCGTACTTCTGCGAGTGCACGATGGTCGACACCTTCGCCGATCAGGGCCGGGTGGTGCCGCTGGTGGACAAGCGGATCGCGGAGTCCGGCGCGCTGGGCGGGTTCCTGCTGCGGCTGAATTACCACTGGCTCGACCGCGCGCAGCAGCCACGGCCGGTGGACTACCGGCTCCAGTGGAGCTGGACGCCGATCTCCGGCCCGGACACCTGGCACCTGTACTCGCCGGCCACGGGCGACGGCTGGGCACGGCTGGTCCGCGTCTGATCGCGGGCGGGCGCACCAGCGGCTACCGTCAGCGGCATGGCCAAAGACGCGGCGGTGGAGCTGGAGGTCGGGGACCGGACGGTGCGCCTGTCCAGCCCGGACCGGGTGTACTTCCCGGCACGCGGCGAGACGAAGCTGGACCTCGTCCGCTACTACCTCGCGGTGGGGGACGGGATCGTCCGCGCGCTGCGTGAGCGGCCGTGCATGCTGCACCGGTTCCCGTCCGGCGTCGCGGGGCAGAAGGTGCACCAGAAGCGGGTGCCGAACGGCGCGCCGCCGTGGCTGGAGACGGTGCGGGTGCACTTCCCGCGGTACGGCCGGCACGCCGACGAGCTGTGCGTGACGGAGCTGGCCCATGTGGCGTGGGCGGTGCAGATGTCCACTGTGGAGTTTCACCCGTGGAACTCGCGCCGGGCCGACACGGAGAAGCCGGACGAGTGGCGGATCGACCTGGACCCGATGCCGGAGTGCGGTTTCGACACGGTCCGCCGGGTCGCGCACGTGGCGCACGAGGTGCTCGACGACCTCGGCGCCGTCGGCTGGCCCAAGACCTCCGGCGGCAGCGGGCTGCACATCTACGTGCGGATCGAGCCGCGGTGGGGCTTCGCCGACGTGCGCCGCGCGGCGCTGGCGTTCGCACGCGAGGTGGAACGGCGCGCGCCCGACGAGGTGACCACGACCTGGTGGCGCAAGGACCGCGACCCGAAGAAGCTGTTCGTGGACTACAACCAGAACGCCCGCGACCACACGATCGCCAGCGCGTACTCCGTGCGCGGCGTGCCGGAGGCGACGGTCTCGACCCCGATCCGCTGGGACGAGGTCGACGACGTCGAGCCACGCGAGTGCACCATCGCGACGGTGCCCGCGCGCTTCGCCGAACTGGGCGACCTGCACGCGGGCATCGACGACACGGCCTACTCCCTGGAAACCCTGCTGGAGTGGGCGGACCGCGACGGCCTGGAAGCCGAGGACTCCTGAGCGGTGCCGGCAAGGACTCCTTACCGGCGTTGGACGCGGTGAAGGAGTCCTTGACGGCAGGTTGGCCAGTTCAGAGGCGTTCGATGATGGTCGCGTTGGCCAAGCCGCCCGCCTCGCACATGGTCTGCAGGCCGTAGCGGCCGCCGGTCTGCTCCAGCACGGACAGCAGGCTGGTCATCAGCCGCGCGCCGCTCGCGCCGAGCGGGTGGCCGAGCGCGATGGCGCCACCGTTGACGTTGACCTTCGCCAGGTCCGCCCCGATCTCGGCCTGCCAGGCGAGCACCACGCTGGCGAACGCCTCGTTGACCTCGAAGGCGTCGATGTCGGACAGCTTCAGCCCGGACCGCTCGAGCACCTTGCGGGTGGCCGGGATGACGCCGGTCAGCATGTACAGCGGGTCGTCGCCGACGACGGCGAAGGTGTGCAGCCGGGCGCGGGGCTTGAGGCCGAGCTTCTTCGCGGTGTCGCTGCTGGTGATCAGCACGGCCGCGGAGCCGTCGTTGATCGGTGAGGAGTTGCCCGCCGTCACCTGCCAGCCGAGCTGCGGGAAGCGCTGTTCCCAGTGCTCGGCGCGGAACGCCGGCTTGAGCCCCGCGAGGATCTCGGTGGTGGTGCCCGGCCGCACGGACTCGTCCTGGGTCACCTCGACCAGCGTGCCGTCCGCCCCCGGTGCCTTCAGGGCGGCGACCTCGCCGGCGAACTTCCCGCCGGCCCAAGCGGATGCGGCGCGGCGGTGGCTCTCGGCCGAGTAGGCGTCGAGCTGCGCGCGGGTCAGTTTCCATTGCGCGGCAATGAGTTCCGCGCTGATGCCCTGCGGCACCAGGCCCTCGGGATAACGCGCCGCAACGCCTTGGCCGAACGGGTCCTGGCCGGCTGCCTGGCTGCCCATCGGCACCCGGCTCATCGACTCGACGCCGGACGCGACCACCACGTCGTACGCGCCGCTGATCACCCCCTGCGCGGCGAAGTGGATCGCCTGCTGGCTGCTGCCGCACTGGCGGTCGACGGTCACCGCCGGCACCGACTCCGGCAGGCCCGCGGCGAGCGCGGCCCAGCGGGCGGTGTTCATGCTCTGCTCGCCGATCTGGCCGACCGCGCCGCTGATCACGTCGTCGATGCGCGCCGGGTCGATGCCGGTGCGCTCGACCAGCGACCGGAGGGCGTGCGCGTGCAGGTCCACCGGGTGCACCCCGGCCAGCCGCCCGTTCGGCTTGCCCTTCCCGATCGGCGTGCGTACCGCGTCGATGATCACTGCGTCCGTCATGGGCCTGCCTCCTGCTCGAGTGGCTTCGAGGACTCCGTTGTACGCCGAGTCGGTTGGAAATGGCAACTCACTTCCCGACTGTGACATGCTAGGTTGGGTTTTCAATCTTTGACCTGCGGAGGTGGCTCGGATGGCGGCGCGCGGACGCGAGTGCTCGATCGCGGAGGCGCTCGAGGTGGTCGGCGAACGGTGGAGCCTGGTGGCCCTGCGGGAGGTCATGCTGGGGGAGCGGCGGTTCAACCAGATCGCCGAGAACACCGGGGCCAGCCGGGACATCCTCGCCGCCCGGCTGCGCAAGCTGGTCGACGCCGGCGTGCTGGAGAAGCGCCGGTACGAGGACCACCCGCCGCGGTTCGAGTACCTGCCGACCGAGGCCGCCCGCGCGCTGCAGCCGATCCTGATCGGCCTGATGCAATGGGGTGACAAGTACGTCCACCAGGGGCCGCCGCCCACCGTGTACGAGCACGAGTGCGGTGAAGAGCTGAAGCTGGCCACGTCCTGCGCCCACTGCGGCGAGCCGCTCAAGCCGGGCTCGACCCACACCGTCCGCCTCGGCGCGGTGCGGTAGCCGCCCCTTTCCCGATCACCGACGCCACGCCGCGCGGCCTCCCGGTCGCGCGGCGTGTCCTTTTCGTGCGCCGCGAACCGTTGACTTGGGCTCAGCCGAGCTGTAACTCTTGAACTAATCAACGCAAAAAGCCGACAGTCAACTGAGAATCAGCAGCAGCACCGAGGAAGATCTCGCCCCCTCGACGGAGAGGTGCCCGGTGAAGACGGTCCCCGCTGCGCGCGCGCCGCCCGCGCCTGCCCCTCGTGCCTCGTGTTCCCCTCGCTCCCGCGCCCGGCCGCGGACCCCGTCTCCCTCCCCTCCCCACGGACCTTGAGGAACGCTCATGAGACCGAAGCGACTGTTGCCGCGCGCGGCGACGTTCGCCACCCTGTCCCTGCTGTTCGCGAGCACCGCCGTGCTCGTCCCCGCCACCGGCTCGGCCGCCCCTGCGGCCACCGCCAGCAGCTCCACGTCGTCGGCGGCGGCGTTGAACGACGGTGACCAGGACACCGTCTGGCAGAGTGCCGCGCTGCCGCAGTGGGCCCAGCTCGACCTGGGCCACGCGAGCAGCATCGACGGCGTCACCCTGAAGCTGCCCGCGGGCTGGGCGGCGCGCAAGCAGACCCTCACCCTGCTCGGCAGCCTCGACGGCGAGCAGTTCTCCACCATCGAGAACTCGGCCGGCTACACCTTCGACCCGGCCGCGAAGAACACCGTCGACGTCCACTTCGCGCCGACCATGACGCGGTACGTGCGCGTCGACGTCACCGGCAACACCGGCGCGCCGGTCGGGCAGCTGTCCGAAGTGGACGCTCACTCGTCCGCCGTCGGCCCGGCCGCCGCGGCGACGTACACCGCGTCCAGCTCGCTGGGCGACTATCCGGTGGCCAACGCCGCCGACGGCAACCAGGCCAGCTATTGGGAGAGCGCGAACAACGCCTTCCCGCAATGGGTCCAGGCCGATCTCGGCTCGGCGGTCAGCACCAGCCGGGTGGTCCTGAAACTGCCGACCGGCTGGGACGCCCGCACCGAGACGCTCGCGGTCCAGGGGAGCACGGACGGCTCGTCGTTCAGCACGCTCGTCGCCTCGGCGCCGTACCGCTTCGACCCCGCGTCCGGCAACACCGTGACGATCGACTTCTCCGCGACGACCACCCGGTACGTGCGGCTGAACGTCACGGCCAACACCGGCTGGCCCGCCGCGCAGCTCTCGGAGTTCGAGGTGCACGGCCCGGCGACGGGGGACACCCAGGCGCCGTCCGCGCCCGGGAACCTCGCCTTCACCCAGCCGGCCACCGGGCAGATCCGGCTGACCTGGACCGCCGCGACCGACAACGTCGGCGTGACCGGCTACGACATCTACGCCAACAACACCCTGCGAAGCAGTGTGGCGGGCAACGTCCTGACCTACACCGACAGCCAGCCCGACGGCACCACGGTGGCGTACTTCGTGCGGGCCAAGGACGCGGCGGGCAACCAGTCCGGCAACAGCGCGACGGTGACCCGCACCGGCAGCCAGGCCGGCACGAACCTCGCGGTGGGCAAGCCGATCACGGCCTCGTCCACGGAGTTCACCTTCGTCGCGGCGAACGCCGACGACAACAACCTGGCCACCTACTGGGAGGGCGGCGGCGGGACCTTCCCGAACCTGCTGACCGTCGCGCTCGGCTCGAACGCCGACGTGAACCAGGTCGTGGTCAAGCTCAACCCGGACGCCTCGTGGGGCGACCGCAGCCAGACGTTCGCGGTCGAAGGCCGCGAGCAGGCGTCCTCGGCCTTCACCACGCTGGTGGCCGCGGCGAGTTACGCGTTCAGCCCATCCACCGGCAACACGGTGACCATCCCGGTCAGCGGCCGGGTCGCCGACGTCCGCCTGCGCTTCACCGCGAACACCGGTGCCGGCGGCGGGCAGGCCGCGGAGTTCCAGGTCTTCGGCGTGCCCGCGCCGAACCCGGACCTGACGGTGACGAACCTGGCGTGGACGCCGTCCGCGCCGGTCGAGTCCGACCCGGTGACCGTCTCCGCGACGGTACGCAACGCCGGCACGCTGGCCTCCGGGGCCACCGACGTGAACCTGTACCTGGGCACCACCAAGGTGGGCACCGCGCCGGTCGGCGCGCTCGCCGCGGGCGCGTCCAGCACCGTTTCGGCGAGCATCGGCACCCGTGACGCGGGCAGCTACCAGCTCACCGCGAAGGTGGACGAGGACAACAAGGTCATCGAGCAGAACGAGGGCAACAACAGCTTCACGGCGCCGAACGCGCTGGTCGTCACCCCCGTGCAGAGCTCCGACCTGGTGCCGGCCACCGGCTGGACACCGAACAACCCGTCCGCGGGCAACGCCGTCACCTTCTCCACTTCGCTGAAGAACAACGGTTCGGTCGCTTCGGCGGGCGGCGCGCACGGGATCACCGTGACCGTCTCGGACGCGACCAGCGGCGCGGTGGTCAAGACGCTCACCGGCTCGTACTCCGGCGTGATCGCGGCCGGCGGTTCGGCCGGCGCGGTGAACCTCGGCACCTGGACGGCGGGCGACGGCAAGTACACCGTGAAGACGGTGGTCGCCGTGGACGCCAACGAGCTGCCGGTCAAGCAGGCCAACAACACCGTCACCCAGTCGCTGTTCGTGGGCCGCGGCGCGAACATGCCGTACGACTCGTACGAGGCGGAAGACGGCGTGGTCGCGGGCGGCGCGCAGGTGATCGGGCCGAACCGGACGATCGGCGACCTGGCGGGCGAGGCTTCGGGCCGCAAGGCCGTCACGCTGAACTCGACCGGCAGCTCGGTCGAGTTCACCACGCGGGCGGCGACCAACACCCTCGTCACGCGGTTCTCCATCCCGGACTCCGCGGGCGGCGGCGGGATCAGCTCCTCGCTGGACGTCTACGTCAACGGCACCTTCCTCAAGGCGATCGACCTCACCTCGCACTACGCGTGGCTCTACGGCGCGGAAACCGGCCCGGGCAACTCACCCGGCTCGGCCAGCCCGCGGCACATCTACGACGAGGCGAGCATGCTGCTCGGCACCACCGTGCCGGCCGGCAGCAAGATCAAACTGCAGAAGGACGCGGCCAACACCACCAACTACGCGATCGACTTCATCAACCTCGAGCAGGCGACCGCGCAGGCCAACCCGGACCCGGCGCACTACGCCGTGCCGGCAGGCTTCACCCAGCAGGACGTGCAGAACGCGCTGGACAAGGCGCGTCAGGACAGCACGCTCACCGGCGTCTACCTGCCGGCCGGCGACTACCAGATGTCGGGCAAGGTCCAGGTCTACGGCAAGGCGCTCAAGGTGGTCGGCGCCGGCCCGTGGTTCACCCGGTTCCTCGCGCCGTCCGGGCAGGAGAACACCGACATCGGGTTCCGCGCGGACGCGACGGCGAACGGCACCACGTTCTCCGGCTTCGCGGTGTTCGGCAACTACACCTCGCGCATCGACGGACCCGGCAAGGTGTTCGACCTGTCCAACGTCTCGAACCTGACCATCGACAACATCTGGGTGGAGCACCAGGTGTGCATGGTGTGGGGCACCAATGTGGACGGCACGACCATCCAGAACTCCCGCATCCGCGACACCTTCGCCGACGGGATCAACCTCACCAACGGCAGCACCGGCAACCACGTGACCAACGTGGAGGCGCGGGCCACCGGTGACGACAGCTTCGCGCTGTTCGCCGCCACCGACAACAACCCGGGCAACCAGTACGACAACGTGTTCGAGAACCTCACCGCGCTGCTCCCGTGGCGCGCGGCGGGCCTGGCGGTGTACGGGGGTTACAACAACACCTTCCGCAACCTCTACATCGCCGACACGCTGGCGTACTCGGGCGTCACCATCTCGTCGCTCGACTTCGGCTACCCCTTCCTCGGCTTCGGCCCACAACCGACGACGGTGCAGAACGCGTCGATCGTGCGGGCCGGCGGCCACTTCTGGGGCGCGCAGACGTTCCCCGGGATCTGGATGTTCTCGGCGTCGAAGGAGTTCCGCGGGATCCGGGTGTCCGATGTGGACATATCCAGCCCGACCTACAGCGGCATCATGTTCCAGACGAACTACGTCGGCGGGCAGCCGCAGAACACGTTCCAGGACACCCAGCTGACCAACATCAACATCACAGGTGCGCAGCGCAGCGGCGACGCGTACGACGCCAAGTCCGGCTTCGGGCTGTGGGCCAACGAGCTGCCGGAGGCGGGCCAGGGGCCGGCGGTGGGCTCGGTGACCTTCACCAACCTGACGATGAGCGGGAACTACCAGGACATCAGGAACACGACCACCACGTTCACGATCAACCGCAACTAGGAGGTTCCCCTTGCTGACGGGGCCCGCCGGACTTCTGCCCGGCGGGCCCCGTTCCGCGTGAGCGCTGCCGGGCGCGCCGTCGCCGTGCCAGGATGGCCGGGTGCGGCCGCCCGGGCGGGCGGCGGAGTCGGGGCGGAGTCGGGAAGGTGGCCGGAGTGCCGGAACGGATCCTGGTGACCGGGGCGACCGGTCAGCTCGGCCGGGTGGTCGTGGAGCGGCTGGCGGGGGAGCGCGTGCGCGCGTTGAGCCGTCGGCGGCACACCTCGAACGCCGCGGGTCGAAACGGCGGCGGCGCGAAGGACCCGAGCGGCGGCGTGGACTGGATGGTCGGCGACCTGCGGACCGGGCGTGGCATCAACACCGCCCTGGCCGGCGCCGACGTGATCGTCCACTGTGCCACCGACTACCGGCACGAGGTCGAGACTGTGCGCACCCTGGTGGAGGCCGCACGGTGGGCGGGCACGCTGCCGCACCTGGTGTACGTCTCGATCGTCGGCGTCGACCGGGTGCCGATGGGGTACTACCAGGCCAAGCTGGCGGCCGAGGAGCTGATCGCGGGTTCCGGGCTGCCGTACACGATCCTGCGCGCGACGCAGTTCCACGCGCTGGTCCGGACGATCCTGGCGGGCGCGGCGCGGCTGCCGGTGCTCCCGGTGCCGTCGTGGCGGTTCCAGCCGGTGGACGTCCGTGACGTCGCCGGGCGGCTGGCCGAGCTGGCCGTCGGCGAGCCCGTGGGCCGGGCGCCGGACTTCGGCGGGCCCGAGGTACTGCCGGCGGCGGACCTTGCGCGCAATGTGCTCGCGGCGTCCGGGCGCACCCTCCGCGTGGTGCCGTTTCGCTTGCCGGGCAAGCTTTTCAGTGCGTACGCCGCGGGCGGCAACCTCGCGCCGGACCACGCCGACGGCGTGATCACGTTCGCGCAGTACCTGGCGGAACGGGCGGATCCGGGGTCGGTGCGCTACCGCTGACGCGTGGGGTCACCAGGAGCTTCAGCACGTCGCTGAACAGAGTGTCCGGTACGGCGGCGGCCTCGACACCCCGTTCCACGGCCAGCCCGTTGGACAGTGCGAGCACCACCACAGCCAGCTGCTCCGGCGGCAGCGGCAGGTCGAGCCCGTGCTGGGCGGCGGCCTTGGCGATCGCCGCGGTGACGGCCTCGCGCAGCTGGGCCCGGCGCCGCGCGAGTCCGCTGTGGACGGTCGGGTTCCGCATCGCGATGCCCCAGTACTCAAGCAACAACCGGTGCCACGTCGCGTCGGTGTCGATGCCGCTCGCCAGCCGCGCGCCGGCCTCGGTGGTGGCCTCGTCGAGGTCGGCCAGGTCGCCGAACACCGTGGTGGCCGAGTGCATCCGCTCGACGATGTGCTCTTCCATGATCGTCAGCACGAGGTCGTCGCGGCCGGCGAAGTTCGAGTAGACCGCGCCCTTGGTCAGCCCGGCCGCGGCCGCGATCTCGTTCAGCGAGGTCGCCGCGATGCCCTGGCGGGCGAAGACTTCGGTGGCGGCGTCGATGATCCGCCGCCGGGTTTCGGCCCGGGTCGGCCGGCGGCGTGGGGCAGGGGAGGCAGCCATGGCCGTCACGCTACAACCCCCTCACCTGGAGGTTTTTCATTGACTGTGATCCAGGTCATCTGGTAGGCATCCTACTCGATACCGGTCGGTATCGAGTAGGAGGTCCCGTGCCCACTGTCAGCGTCGACATCCGCCGAAAGCTCTCCGCACTCGCCAGCACGCTCGCCGCCGTGGCGCTCACCGCCACGGCCCTGACCGCGGCCGCGCCGCCCGGGGCCGCCGCCGCGCTGCCGCCGAAGCCCGCGGACGACCCGTTCTACGCCCGGCCCGCGCCGTTCCCGGACGCCGCGCCGGGCACCGTGCTCGACTCGCGCCCGGTCACCATCCGCGCGCTCGCGCTGCCCGTCCCCGTCCAGGCCTGGCAGGTGAAGTACCGCTCCAACGACACCCGCGGTTACCCGATCGCGGACGTCGCGACGATCCTGCAGCCGGCCGGGCCCGCGCCGTCCGGTGGCCGGAAGCTCGTGTCGTACCAGACCGCGCAGGACGGGCTCAGCACCGACTGCGCGCCCTCGTACGCGCTGGCCACCGGCACCTCGCTCCCGGCCGAGGAGCTCGCCCTGATGCTGCCGCTGGTGGCCGCGGGCTACACCGTGGTCACGGCCGACTACGAGGGCCCGAATTCGGAGTGGACGGCCGCGGTCAACACCGCCCACGGGGTGCTCGACGGCGTCCGCGCGGCCCAGTCGTTCGGCCCGGCCGGGCTGGCGGGCCCGGCCACGCCGACCGGGCTGATCGGCTACTCCGGCGGCGCGCTCGCGAGCGAGTGGGCCAACGAGATCCAGCCGTCCTACGCGCCGGAGCTGAAGTTCGCCGGCGTCGCGGCGGGCGGGGTGCCCGCGGACCTCGGCTACGTCGCCCGGCGCATCGACGGCGGGCCGCTTTCGGGGATCTACATCGGGGCCGCGGTCGGGCTCAGCCGCGCCTACCCGGAGATCAACACCGACCAGCTGCTGAACGCCCGCGGCAAGCAGGCCTGGGCGGACACCGGGCAGCAGTGCATCAACCAGTTCAGCGTGGGCCAGGCGTTCCGGAAGATGAGCGACTACACCACGGTGCCGCAGCTGCTCGACGTGCCCGCGGTCAAGCAGGTGATTGCCGAGAACACCATGGGCCGCTTCAAGCCCGGCTCGCCGATCTACTTCTACCAGGGCATCTTCGACGAGCTGGCGCTCACGCCGCCGGTGGACAAGCTCGTGCGAACCTATTGCGCGCAAGGGGTTCCGGTGCAGTACGACCGGATCCCGGTCGGCGACCACGTGACGGTCGCGGTGCAGGGCGCGCCCGGCGCCCTGGCCTATCTGCACGACCGGCTGGACGGCAAGCCCGCGCCTAACAACTGCTGAAACCTGACGAGCGGCGGTCCGGCCGGGGGGAGGGCCGGACCGTCACCCGTCAACTCTGCACGAAGAAGTGCCAGCCGACCCACCACCACGCGAGCACCAGCGCGATCCGCGTCGAGCGCTTGCGCATCAGCGCGGCCAGCACCGTGGTCAGCGGTGGGATCTTCTTCGGGAACAGGTGGCTCGCGCCCCACAGCGCGACGGCCGCGAACACGATCACGCCGAACCCGATTTCGGTGACCAGCCTGCTGTTCACGCCCGCCTCCTCGCCGCCGCGGCACGCAGCATGGCCAGGCCGGCGGCCACCCAGACGCCGAGCGCCAGCGCCTGCACGACGCGGTTGTCCAGCATCGGGTCGACCAGGTCGCTCATCGTCGGGTGGGTGAGCGAGAGGCCCCCGGCGGCCTGCTCGTAGATGAACGAGACCAGCTCCCAGACGCACCAGCCGACGGCCACCGCGACCCAGACCCAGCCGCGCTTGGGCGCCGGGTCCGTCGCGGGCACGGACGGCTCACGCCACTCCAGGACCAGCGCGCCGAGCCCGATCGCCGAGACGGTCAGCAGCATCGGCACGGTCCCGCGGCCGAACACCAGCGCCACCAGCGCGACGGCCACGATCAGGCTCGGGCCGGGCAGCCGTGTGGGCGCGTCCGGCAACAGTGCGTCAGCCGGGCCGTGGCGCTCGGTGAACAGGAGCAGCACCGCGGCGGCGAAGAAGATCAGCGCATCGGCCGGTGCGCCGCGGATCCAGTGCGCCAGCGCCGCGATGACCAGCCCGGCCACCGGCAGGTCCACGGCGAGCCGGCTGCGGTGGTATTCGGCCGGCCGGTCCTCGGGAGAGTGGAAAGCCATCTGCGACGTGCCCCTTCGCGTGCCGGTCCTGCCCCATGGCAACACCGGATCGGGTGAGCGGCTTCCCCTTAGGGGTGTGATCTGGTCGCCGCCCCCAGGCTCTGGACAAACGCCGTGCGGCGGTCTCCGGACGGAGCTTAATTCGGAAGATTCTTGACCGGGTTCGGCCAGACATCATATGTTTGCCGCGCTGCACCCACGCACTGCCTCCTCAAGCGCGACCGGTTTCCGCCTTCAACGCCGAACGGACCCGTCATGTCGAATCTCCCTGTTCCCCCCAGCAGGCGCACCTTCCTCAAGCTCGGCGGCGCGGTGGGCGCGAGCCTGGCGTTGAGCGGGTTTCGCCCGTTCACCGCGCAAGCCGCGCCCGCCCGCCCGGCGACCGCCGACCTGGTCGGCGAGCCCGCCGCGACCACCCTCTGGTACCCCGCGCCCGCGGCGGAGGACCACATCATCGAGCAGGGCCTCCCGATCGGGAATGGTCGGATCGGTGGCCTGGTCGGCGGCGACCCCGCGGCGGACTTCGTCTACCTCACCGACGCCTCGGTCTGGACCGGCACGCTGAACGACACGCTGGACGACCAAGGCCAGTTCCCCTACGAGCGCGTCGAGTTCGGCACGTTCGGCCTGCTGGCCAAGGTGCGGCTGAAGATTCCCGGGCACACCGGGGTGTCGGGCTACCGGCGCGCGCTGGACCTGAGCAACGGCCTGGTCACCGCGACCTACGGCGTCGGGGGAGTGAAGTACCGGCGCGAGGTGTTCGCGAGCCACCCCGACGACGTGGTGGTGATCCGGCTGAGCCAGCAGGGCGGCGGGTCGTACACCGGCTCGGTGACCCTGGAGGGGACCCGCGGCGAGACGGCGACGGGCGGCGACGGCGTCGTCTCCCTCGGCGGCAAGTTCGACAACGGGCTGAAGTACGCCGCCGTCGTCACGGCCGCGAGCCGGGGCGGCCGGGTCGCGGTGAACGGCACCGAGGTCACCTTCACCGGCTGCGCCGAAGTGGTGATCGTGGTCTGCGGCGGCACCAACTACGTGCCCGACGCCGCGCGGGACTACCTCGACGCGGGGGCGGACCCGTCCACAGTGGCCGCGGGCAAGGCGAAGGCCTCGGCCGCCGCGTCCGGCACCGCGCTGCTGGCCACGCACGTGCGGGACTACCGCCGGCTCTACGAGCGGATGACCGTCGACCTGGGACGGTCGCCGGACAGCCGGCGCGCGCTCGACTCGTGGTCGCGCCTGACCGCGCGGCACAACGACCCGGCCACCCCCGACCCCGAGCTGGAGGCCAGCTACCTGCAGTTCGGCCGCTACCTGGTGATCACCGGCTCGCGCGACAGCCTGCCGATCAGCCTCCAGGGCCTGTGGCTGAGCAACAACACGCCGGACTGGATGAGCGACTACCACACCGACATCAACATCCAGATGAACTACTGGCTGCCCGACCGCGCTGGGCTGTCCTCGTCGTTCGCTGCGCTGGCCGATTACTGCCTGGCGCAGCTACCGTCCTGGAGCGACACCACGCAGCGGCTGTTCAACGACCCGCGCAACCGGTTCCGCAACTCCAGCGGCAAGATCGCCGGCTGGGCGGTGGCGTTCTCCACCAACATCTACGGCGGCTCCGGCTGGTGGTGGCACCCGGGCGGCAACGCCTGGCTGTGCAACAACCTGTGGGACCACTACGCGTTCACCCAGGACCGGGCGTACCTGGCCCGGATCTACCCGCTGCTCAAGGGTGCGTGCGAGTTCTGGGAGTCGCGGCTGATCGAGATGACCGTGGACGGCAAGCTCGTGCTGGTCGACGACGCCGACTGGTCGCCCGAGCACGGCCCGCAGGACGCAAAGGGCAACACCTACTCGCAGGAGATCGTCCACAACCTGTTCGGCCATTACCGCGAGGCGACCGAGCTGCTCGGCCGCGACCGCGCGTACGGCAAGACCATCTCCGGCCTGCAGGCGCGGCTGCACCTGCCGACGGTCAGCCCGGTCACCGGCTGGCTGCAGGAATGGCTCTCGCCGGACAATCTCGGCGAGACAGCGCACCGGCACCTCTCGCCGTTGATCGGGTTCTTCCCCGGCGACCGGATCACCACCGACACCGCGCCGCCCGAGCTGCTGGACGGGGTGCGGAACCTGCTCATCGCGCGCGGCATGGACAGCTTCGGCTGGGGCTGTGCCTGGCGCTCGTCCTGCTGGGCGCGGCTGAAGGACGCCGACCGGGCGTACGAGCTGCTGCTCACCGTGCTGCGGCCGTCGGTGAACAACGGCAATGGCACGGCGGCGAACTTCTTCGACATGTACAGCCAGGGCAGCTACACGATCTTCCAGATCGACGCGAACCTCGGCGCGCCGACCGCGATGCTGGAGATGCTGCTGTACTCCCGCCCCGGCGTGATCGAGTTGCTGCCCGCACTGCCCTCGGCCTGGGCGGACTCCGGCCGGGTGACCGGGATCGGCGCGCGGGGCGGGTTCGAAGTGGACCTGGAGTGGCGCGGCGGCAAGGTCACCAGGGCGACCGTGCGCAGCGTCGGCGGCACCGAAACGGAGCTGCGCGCCGGCAGCTGGCGCCGCACGATCAAGCTGCGCCCGCACGAGTCGGTCACGGTCTCGCCGCACTGAGCCCGTTTGCCTCGACGGTCCGCCCCCGGACGATGTAACGTTCAACTATCTTGGGGGCGGACTGGTTCAGGAGGCGGTATGAACATCGTGTTGTGGGTTCTCGCGGGGATCACCGCGGTGGTGTACCTGGGCGCGGGCGGCATGAAGCTGGTGACGCCCCGGGAGAAGCTGCTGGAGAACCCGAACATGGGCTGGGTCAACGACTTCTCGGGCGGCGCGGTGAAGCTCATCGCGCTGGCCGAGGTGCTCGGCGCGCTCGGGCTGATCCTGCCGCGGGCCCTGGACATCGCACCGGTGCTGACCCCGATCGCGGCCGTCGGCCTGGTGATCGTCGCGGCGGGCGCGATCGTCGTGCACGCGCGGCGCAAGGAGCCCAAGGCCCTGCCGATCAACGTGGTGCTGCTGGTGCTGGCAGCGATCGTGGCGGTGGGGCGGTTCGTCGGCTGAGCGCCGGTCGTTGACCGGTGGTTGCGGCTAGGCCTGTGTTCGGCGTGCCCGGGCGGGTTCGTGAGCTGAGCGCCGGTTTGTTGTCCGGTGGCTGCGCTTCGGGTCTGTGCCTGGGCTCTTGGCGGCTGACCGGTGGTCGCGCATTGGCCTGCGTTCGTGGCGGTTCGGTGGCTGAGTGCCGGTCGTCGCCCGGCTGCCGCGCCCTGGCCCGCGTTCGGCGCGTCCGGGCGACGGCGCCCGCCGGGAGCGGGGGAGCTGGCCTACCCTGGAGGCCTGAACAGGGACGGGAGGCCCGCCGGTGGACGTCGACCTGCGGAAGGTCCGGTATTTCGTCGCCGTGGCCGAGGAATTGCACTTCGGGCGGGCGGCGGAGCGGCTGCACATCGCGCAGCCGGTGCTGTCACGGCAGGTGCGTGCACTGGAGGAGGAGCTGCACGCGCAGCTGTTCGTCCGTGACCGGCGCTCGACCGAGCTGACAGCCGCCGGGCGCCAGCTGCTGGAGGACAGCCGTCCGCTGCTCGCGTCCGCGGATGCGCTGAAGCGGCGCGTGACCCGGGCGGCGCGCGGCGCGGCGAGCTTCACGATTGGCTTCATGCCCGGCCTGACGGTGACCGACGCCGTGCGCGCCCTGACCGCCCGCCATCCCGGCCTGTCTGTCGAGCTGGTCCGGACCACCTGGGACGACCAGACCGAGGTCCTGCACGACGGCCGGGCGGACGTCAGCGTGGTCCGGCTGCCGGTCGAGCCGCGCGGCCTGTCCGTGCGGCCGATGTTCGAGGAGCCGCGCGTCGCGGTGCTGCCGGCCACGCATCGCTTGGCGGGCAAGGAATCCGTGAGCATCACCGACCTCGCCGCCGAGCACCTGCTTAACGATCCCGACGCCGTGCCGGAGTGGCGCGACATCGCCGTCGAGCTGCGCTCCGGTGGCCGCCCGCGGGCCCACGGGTACCACAGCATCGAGGAGAAGCTGGAGCACGTCGCGGCCGGCCTGGGGATCGCGATCGTGCCACTGTCCACTTCGGAGTACTACACCCGCGCCGACGTGACCTGCGTCCCGGTCGCCGACCTCCCGCCGAACCAGGTCAGCCTGGCCTGGATGGCCTCCCGCCGCTCCCGCCTGATCCACGACTTCGCCGAGATCGTCACGGCTTGACCGAGGTGCCGGAGGATTCTGAGCGCGCGAGTCGCCTTCGTGACCTGGTCCGGTTGACCGTTCCGTCGATCAGGCAATCAGTTCGCTCGCGGATTTCCCCGCTTTCGACGTCGGCGAGGTGCTGGATCTCACCAGGGCCGACCTGAGGATTGTGCTCAGCCGCTATCTGGACGGATCACTGTCGGCCGGCGACCTTCAGGTTTGACCGGGCAGAGGCTTTGCTCCGGTCGCGTGTATAACGCCCTATACATCGGATCGCCCACGCTGATACCGCGGCGTCGGGTCCTGGCAAGAACCAAAGCCGCACTGAGTTCAGTGGCTCAGCGCCCCGATGTCCCCGCTGGCGGTGGCGACGCCGTAGCCGCTGGCGTCGGCCTCCTTGATGACCTTGCCGTCGACCTCGATGGTCACGTGGATCGAGCCGGAGCCGCTGGCCTGGGCGATCACGCTGACCACCTGGATGGCCTGGCCGCCGGGGAGTTCGATGCTCTTCTGCCACGGCAGCTTCACGTTCGACTCGCTGCTGGTGGAGGTCATGCCGTCGGTGGTGTAGCTGATCGTGCCGGCCTTGCCCGTCCCGGTGACCTTGTATATGACAGTGTGCTTGGCGGCGGTCGCGGCCCCGCCCGGGGCACCGGCGGCGGGCGCGCCGAGTGAGGCCACCGGCGCGGCGGCGGGCAGCGGGTTGTCCGCGACAGCCTTGCCGAACGCGGCCACCCAGATGATGCACACGACCAGGCCCAGCGCCGACACGATGATCCCGGCCAGGGCGAGGCCCTTGTTCGTCGCCCCGCCCTTGCTCGCCCGGACGAACCCGAGGATCGACAGGATGAGCCCGACGATCACCAGCGGCCACGCGACCACTCCGATCAACGGGATGGGCGAGAAGACCAGGCCGATGAGGCCGGTCGCGAACCCGGCGGTGCCGAGGCCGTTGCGCGGGACCACGGCGGGGTACGGGGCCACGGGCGGGTAGGGCTGCTGACTGGTCACGATGATCCTTTCGAGGGAGTCAGTGATCAGTCGCGGGTTTGGGCGGTTTGTTACGGTCCGTTACAGGTTCGTGTTGTCAGGGCGAGATTGCTCTGCTTCAGAGCGCCTTGTCCAACGAGGAGGAGCTGCACGCGCAGCTGTTCGTCCGTGATCGGCGCTCGGAGGAGAAGCTGGAGCACGTCGCGGCCGGCCTGGGGATCGCGATCGTGCCACTGTCCACTTCGGAGTAGTACACCCGTGCCGACGTGACCTGAGTCCCGCTCGTCACGGCCTGAGCTTCGGCCCGGGGGAACCCTTCAAGACGTTGAGCGGGAGCGCCTTGCCCCCGCCGTGTATTTAAGGTAAGTCTTAAATACGCACACGACGAGGGGAATGAGTACGACGATGGAAACCCTGGACCGCACCCTCGGCGCGCTCGCGCATCCGGTGCGCCGCGAGATTCTCGATCGGCTGATCCTCGGGCCGAAGTCGGTCACCGAGCTGGCCGAACCGTTCGAGATGTCGCTCCCGGCGGTGTCCCTGCACATTCGCACGCTGGAGAAAGCCGGGCTGGTGACCAGGAGCCGGGACGCGCAGTGGCGGCCTTGCGCCCTCGCGGCCGAACCCATGGGCGAGCTGTCGGACTGGCTCGAACGCTACCGCCGGTTCTGGGAGCAGAGCCTGGACCGGCTCGACACCTACGCGCAGACCGTGAAACGGGAGGAAGCTGCCGATGCCCCGCACTCCGAGGATTGAAGACGCCCTGCTCTCGCCGCGCGAGGTCGTCTTCACCCGTGCGGTCAAGGCCGAACGGAGCCTGGTGTGGCGGCTGTGGACCGAATCGCGCCATCTCGCGCAGTGGTGGGGGCCGTACGGATTCACCAATCCGGAGTGTGCGATCGACCCGCGGCCCGGTGGCCGCCTGCGCATCCTGATGCGCTCGCCGGAGGGAGGCGAGTACCTCAACGTCGGCGCCGTGCAGATGATCGACCCTCCGGCGCGCCTGGTCTTCACCGTCGCCCTGCTGAATCCGGACGGCAGCCGCCGGCTGGAAAACCGCGTCACGGCCGATTTTGCCGACCGTGGCGGGGAAACCGAGGTGACGGTTCGGGTGGAAGTGCTGCACGCCACCCCTGAAGCGCGGGAGGACCTCGCCGGAATGAGCGACGGCTGGAATGGCAGCCTGCACCGCCTGTCGATGCTGGTAGAGGAAGGAACCGTCCGATGAGGCGACTGGTGCTGAAGATGTCGATGAGCCTCGACGGGTATGTCGCCGGGCCCGGGGGCCGGATCGACTGGATCATGCGCACCCTCGATTCCGGGGCCACGACCTGGATCGAGCAGACGCTGTGGCAGGCCGGGGCGCATCTGGCCGGCCGCCGGACCTACGCCGACATGCTCGGCTACTGGCCCACGTCCACCGAGCCGCTGGCCGCCCCGATGAACACCATCCCGAAGATCGTCTTCTCCCGATCCGGCAACCTGGAATCCGAGCCGACGCTCGCGCTCCGAAACGCGGTCGACGCGCAGCGCAAGGCAGGGCTGTCCGTCGCGCCGCCGGCCGCCGGCTGGGACGGCACCCGGATGCTCGGCACCGACCTCGCCGGGGAGATCGCGGCGCTCAAAGCGGAACCGGGCCGGGACCTGCTCGCCCACGGCGGCGCTTCCTTCGCCCGGAGCCTGGTCGGGCTCGGCCTGGTCGACGAGTACCGGCTGCTCGTCCATCCGGTCGTGCTCGGCGGCGGGCTCGCGCTCTTCTCCGGGGTGGCCGCGTTCGACCTGACCGCGGTCCAGGTGACGGCGTTCTCCAGCGGGATCGTGGGCATCGTCGGCCTGCCGTCACCGGCGGCGCAGTAGACGTCCTCGGATCGGCCGGGCCTCGGCGGCGGTGACCGGGGGATCGGCCTCGATGCCGTGCAGGACTTTCGCGAGGATTTCCGCGCCGCGCACCACGCGCGGACCCGGGCGGTTGAAGTAGGACGGGCCGTCCAGCAGCCAGACCGCGCTGGACAGCTGGTCCCAGCCGGGCAGCTTGGTGAGCAGGGGCAGCTCGGCGGCGGTGCGATCGGGGGAGAACCCGCACGGCAGTACCAGCAGAACGTCCGGGCGGGCCGCGACCACGGCGTCCCACGACATCGGCCGGGTGTGCTCACCCGGCTCGGCCAGCAGGGGAGTGCCGCCGGCCGCGGTGATCTGTTCGGGCACCCAATGCCCGGCGGGCCACAGCGGGTCGAGCCACTCCAGCGCGACCACCCGCGGCCGCGCCCTCCCGGCGACGCGCGCGCGAACGGCGTCCAGCCGCGTCTCCAGGGCCTGCACGCGCTCGCGGGCCAGCGCGGGAACGCCCAGCGCATCGCCGAGGGTCGTGACGCAGCCGAGGACGTCGGCCAGCCGCCGCGGTTCGAGGCTCAGCACCCGCGGTCCGGCGTCGAGCATTCGCACCGCTTCGGCGACGCGGGTGTAGGAGACGGCGCAGACCTCGCACAGGTCTTGGGTCAGGACCAGGTCGGGGGCCAGCTCGGCGAGTCGCGCGGTGTCGACGGAGTAGAGGGAGGACCCGCGATGCGCCGAGCCGCCGACAGCGTCGGAGATCTCGCGGCTGGAGAGCACGGCGTCGTCTACGCCGGGGCTTCCGGGCTGGCGGCCCAGGGGCTCGTGAGTGGTTATGACGGTTCTAACCGTCATAGCCACTCACGAGCTTTTGCGTGCCAACGTTGCGTGGTGCGGCATCTAGAGGGCTCCGTCCAGCGCGGCCAGCAGCGAAGACGCCCGCCCATCCACGTCCTCGGCCTGCAGTTCGTTGGTGGTGAAGGAGAAACCCACGCCTCGAGACGGCCACGCTCCGTGGCGGCCGCCGCCGGCGCCGGAGTGGCCGAAGGCGGACGGGTCGGCTGTGGGTGGGCCGTAGGTGCCGATCGGGTCGGCGAGTTCGTAGCCCAGGCCGAAGCGCAGGGGGCGGTCGTTGATGGCGTCGATGCCCTCGGACCAGGTGCGGGTGGCCTGCGCCAACACGGCGGCGGGCAGCAGGGAGCCGGTCAGCAGGAGGTCGTACAGGCGGGCCATCGCGCCCGCCGTGGCGACCGCGCCGCCGGCCGCTAGTTCGGCGCCGCGGTAGGCGGGGGAGTTCATTGTGTCAGTGGAGTCGAGCAGGCCGCGATACATGCGCTCGACGATCTGCCGCCGCGCGGGGTCCTGCAGGAAGGTGCTGATCCGGTAGCCGGGCGCGCGGTGCAGCGTCGCCACCGGGACCGACGGCGGCGTGCCCAGTCGCAGGTCGAGGCCGTGTGGAGCGGCCAGCAGTTCCTGCACCAGCTCGCCCACGCGTTGGCCGGTGACGCGGTGCAGCAGTTCCGTGACGAGGTAGCCGTAGGTCAGCGCGTGGTACGCCACCTTCGTGCCCGGCGTCCACAGTGGACGCTGGGCGGCGAGGGCGGCGGCGTTCGCCGCGTTGTCCGCCATCGGCAGGTCCGGCTCGACGTACGGCAGGCCGACGGAGTGCGCCAGCACCTGCGAAACCGGCACGTCCGCCTTGCCGGCCGCGGCGAACTCCGGCCAGTACCGCGCGACGCGCTCGCCCGGGCCCAGCAGCCCGTGCGCGGTCAGCATGGCGACCACTGTCGCGACAATCCCCTTGGTACCGCTGAAAACCACGACCCGCGTGTCCCGCGTCCACGGCACCCCGGGCGACGCCGACCCGCCCCACAGCTCGACGAGCGGCTCGCCGTGGCGCACGACGCTGAACGCCACACCGCCCGACGAAGCCGCGACGATGTCGGCGAACGCCGAGCGCACGCCCTCGAACCCGGGCCGGATTTCGCCGTGGACGGTCATAACCGCGGCGTATTCGCCAGCAGCTCGCGGGTGTACGAATGCGAGGGGGCCTTCAGCACGTCATCGACCGTACCCTCCTCGACGATCTCCCCGCCGCGCAGAACGGCCACGCGATCGGCGACCTCGGGCGCCAGCGCGATGTTGTGCGTGACGAACAGCATCGCCATGCCCAGCTCCCGCCGCAGCTCGCCGAGCAGCTCGACGATCGTGGCCTGCACCGAGACGTCCAACGCGCTGGTCACCTCGTCGCACACCAGCACGTCCGGCGTGGTGACGAGCGCGCGGGCGATCGCGGCCCGCTGCCGTTCCCCGCCCGAGAGCTGGTCGGGCAGCCGGTTCGCCAGCTCGCGCCCGAGCCGGACCCGGTCCAGCATCTCGGTGACGCGCTCGCGCCGCTGCGCCCGGGACAGCGAAGTCAGCCGCACCAGCGGAACCTCGATCGACTGCGCGACGGTCTTGCGCGGGTTCAGCGAGGAGAACGGGCTCTGGAACACGTACTGGATCCGACGCCGCTCGTCGTTGCTGCGCTGCCGGGTGGCGGCCGCGAGCGGCGTGCCCTCCAGTGCGACGGTGCCGGTGTACTCCCGCGCGAGCCCGGCGATGCACTGCGAAAGCGTGGTCTTGCCGGACCCGGACTCGCCCAGCAGCATCACGCATTCGCCCCGCGTCACCGAGACGTCGACACCGCGCAGCACCTGGAGATCGCCGAAGGAGACGTGGATCCCGCGCGCCGCCAGCACCGCGTCCGACGGCGGGGGAGCGGTGCCCGCGTCCGCGGCGAGGTCGGGCACGGCGGCCAGCAGCCGGCGGGTGTACGCGTGCGTGGGCCGTCTCAGGACCTGTTCCGCGGGCCCGGTCTCGACGACGTCGCCCTGGTACATCACCGCGACCCGGTCGGCCAGCTCAGCGACCACGGCCAGGTCGTGCGTGATATAGAGCGCCGCGACGCGGTGTTCGGCCGTCAACGAGCGCACGGTCTCGAGCACCAGCGCCTGGGTCATCACGTCGAGCCCGGTCGTGGGCTCGTCGAGCACGACCACGCTCGGCCGGCAGGCGAACGCCATCGCGATGCCCACGCGCTGCTGCTGCCCGCCGGAGAGCTGGTGCGGGTAGCGGCGCCGGTAGTCCTCGTCCGCGGGCAGCCCGACCTCGGCCAGCACCTCGGCCACGCGGTCCTCGACCGGGCCCGGATAGCCATGCGTCTCAAGGACTTCCGCGATCTGCAGGCCGATCCGCAACGCGGGGTTCAGCGACAGCGCGGGGTCCTGCGGGATGTAGGCGATCACGTTGCCGCGCAGCTTCCGGCGCCCGGCGGCGTCGAGGGCGAGGATGTCGACGGGCTCGCCCTCGCGCGGGCGGACGGTGACCGTCCCGCCGGCGGAGACGAGGCCGCGCCGGAAGTGTCCGAGTGCGGCCAGTCCGGCGGTGGTTTTGCCGGAGCCGGACTCGCCGACCAGCGCGAGCACTTCCCCGGGGGAGATGGCGTAGGAGACGTTGCCCAGCACCGCGCGGCCCGTGGCGGTCCGCACGGCCAGGCCGGTCACCTCCAGGGCAAGTCCCTCAGTCGGATCAGTCATGAGCGGGCCTCCCGGGTGCGTCCGGCCGCGGCCGAGGCGAGCGAGTCGGCGACGAGGTTGGTGCCGACGGCGAGCAGGGCGATCGCGGCCACCGGCAGGAGCACGCCCCACGGCTGCACGACCAGTGCGATCCGGTTCTCGTTGATCATCAGGCCCCAGTCGGCCGTGGGCGGCTGGATGCCCAGGCCCAGGAACGACAGCGAAGCGATGTAGCCGATGGAGAACGTCAGCCGCAGCCCCACCTCCACCATCAGCGGGCCGGTGATGTTCGGCAGGATTTCGCGCAGCAGGATCTGCCCGCGCGGCACCGCGTACATCTCGGCGGCGCGGATGTAGTCGCTGCCCCGCACCGCAACGGTGGCCTGACGGGCGACGCGAGCAGTACGCGGCGCGTGCGTCAGGCCGATCACCAGGACCAGCAGCCAGCCCTTCGGCCCGATCACCGCGATCGCCAGCAGCGCGATGACCAGCTGGGGGAAGGACAGCAGGACATCGTTGCCGCGCATCAGGATGCTGTCGAGCCAGCCGCCGCCGTAACCCGCGATCATGCCGATCAACGCGCCCAGCACGATGCCCAGGATCGTGGCGAGCACCGCATACAGCAGCAGCGTGGTGCCGCCGGAGAGGAACCGGGTGAGCACGTCGCGGCCGAGGCCATCGGTGCCCGCGATCCCGTCCGGCTTGAACGGCTTGCCCGCGAAGTCCGTGGTGCCGTAGCCGGTCAGCACCGGCCCGAGCCACGGGCCGAGCAGCGCCACCAGGACGACCACGCCGGCCAGCACCGTGCCGACCTTGGCCTGCGGGAACGCCCACGCCGTGCGCCACAGCCCGGCCCGTTTCACCGGCGCTTCGTCGGACACCGACGGCACAGTTTCCACGGCGGTCATCGGACAGCCTCCAGTGTCTTGCGTGACACCCGCACCCGGTCGGCGACACGAGCGAGCTGCCGCGATTGTGTGCTCATGCCGCCTCCGTCCGGAGTTTCGGATCCGCGAGGATGCCGACCACGTCGGCGATCAGGTTCACCACGATGTACACCGCGGCGATGAGCAGCGTGATGGCCTGGACCACGGCGACGTCGCGCTTGCCCACCGCGTCGATCAGCGCCTGGCCGATGCCGGGGTAGCGGAACAGGAATTCGACCACCACGACCCCGCCGGCGAGCCAGGCCAGCTGCAGCGCGACCACCTGCGCGACCGGTCCCACCGCGTGCGGCAGCGCGTGGCGCACCAGCACCGTCCGCTCGCGCAGGCCCTTGAGCCGGGCCATTTCCACGTAACCCGAGTCGAGGACCTCGTTCATCGTCCCGCGCATCATCCGCGTGATGTACGGCATCACCACCAGCACCAGCGTGAGCACGGGCAGCACGAGCTGGCTCGGCTGCCGCCACACCGCTTCGCCGGGCGGGGTGAGCGTGACCGACGGCAGGACCTTGAACACCGTGGTGGCGAACAGCACGATCAGCGCGATGCCGATCACGAACTCCGGCAGCGCCGCGATCACCAGGCTGATCCCCGAGACGGCCTGGTCGGCCGCGCGGCCGCGGCGCAGCGCGCTCCAGGTGCCGAGCGCGAGGCCGAGCGGGGTGGCGATCACCGCGGCGAGGACCAGCAGGACCAGCGACGCCGAAACCCGGTCGGCCAGGAGCGCCGTCACCGGGCCCTGGGTGGAGGTCGACGTGCCGAGGTCGCCGGTGAACAGCCCGCCGAGCCAGTCCAGGTAGCGCTGCCAGACCGGCTCGTCGAGGTGCAGCTGGTGCTGCAGCGCGGCGATTCGCTCCGGTGTCGCCTGCTGGCCGAGGATGGCGCGCGCCGGGTCGCCCGGCAGCAGCAGGGTCGCGACGAACACCAGCAGCGTCACCAGCCACAACACGGCGAGGCTGACGAGCAGGCGTTTGACGATCAGTCTGGTCATGCCGCACCTCCAGGGGCGGTGCCGAGCCAGGCTTCGCGGAATTGGTAGCCCGAAAGCGAGATCCCGGTCCGGTCGGGCACCAGCCCGGCGACGTAGGCCTGGTGGGCGTCCACCTGGTCGACGAAGCCCCAGACGATCAGCCCGCCCCGTTCGTACTCGATCTGCTGCGCCCGGTGGAGCAGGTCGCCCCGGGCCTTAGCGTCCACAGTGGAACTGGCCCGGGTCACGAGATCGGTGAATTCCGGGTCGCTCCAATGGGTTTCGTTGTACGGCGCCTTCGGCAGCGAGCCGCTCGCGACCTGCGGCAGGTAGTTTCGGGTGTACCAGAAGTCCTGCGCGAAGTCCCAGGACAGGTAGTTCTCGCCGTAGAACGTGGTGGTGTCGAGCTTGCGGATGCGCACAGTCACCCCGGCCGCCTTCGCCTGCTGCTGGAACACCTGCGCCGCCTCGACCGCGCCCGCCTGGATCGGCGCGGTGACCAGCTCGATGTCGAGGTCCGGCTTCCCGGCCGCGGCCAGCAGCCGTTTCGCCTCGTCGATGTTCTGCCTGCGCTGCGGCAGGTCTTTCGCGTACGCCGGGTCGAATGGCGCGTACAGGTCATTGCCGACCCGGCCCTGGCCGCTGAGCACCTGGTTGATCATCTGCTCGCGGTCCACCACCAGCCGCAGTGCCTGGCGCACCCGCACGTCGTCGAACGGCGGCCGGTCCACGCGCATGGTGAACGGCAGCCAGGTGCCGGTGTCGGAGGTGAGCACGCGCATGCGGGGGTCGCTGCGCAGCACGTCGACCAGCGCCACCGGGACCTGGTCGATGGCGTCCACCTGGGAGGACAGCAGCGCGTTGATCCGGGCGTCGTCCTCGGCGAAGTTGATCAGCACCAGCTGGTCGGCGTACGGCTGGCCGGGCCGCCAGTAGTGCTCGTTGCGCACGAAGGTGCTCTGCAGCCCGGCGGTGAACTGGCCCATCCGGAACGGGCCGGTGCCGATCGGCCGCTTGAGGTCGAAGTCGGCCGGCACGATGCCGAGCGAGTACTGGCCGAGCAGGTCGTCGAACCCGGCGTTCGGCTCGGTGAGGCGGAATTCCACGGAGTGGTCCCCGGACGGCACCACCTCGCCGAGCATGGTCAGCCCGGCGGCGCCGCTCTTCGGGTCCTTCGGGTCGGTGATCCGCTTGAACGTGGCCACCACGTCCGCGGGCGTGACCGGGCGGCCGTCGTGGAACTTGATGCCCTCGCGCAGCACCGCGGTCCACGTCCGGGCGTCGGGCGAGGAGGTCATCGACTGCGCCACCACCGGTTGCAGCCGGTACTCGTGGTCGCGCAGCAGCAGCGGCTCGTAGAGGTTGATCACCCGCGCGATGTCCGGGTTGGTCGCCGGGATGTGCGGGTCGATGGTGTCGGACGCGCCGCCGCCGGTGACGCCGACGCGCAGCGTGCCGCCGCGCCGTGGCGGGCCGGTGGGCGCGGCGGCCGCGACGCCGTTGCCGCCGCACGCGGTGAGCAGGGGAGCGGCGCCCAGCAGGGCGGCACCGCCGACGGCCGCGGTCAGGAACCGGCGGCGGGACCAGGGATTCGGCTTACATCGCGCTTCCATAGGAGTCTTTTCGGTGGGGACGGGGTTCGGGAGGGTCAAGCGATCGCGCGCCCCGCGTAGTCCGGGACCGGGCTGGCGTACTGGCGGAGCCGCTCCGCGACGTCGCCGGGGAACGGCGAGGCTCTGCCCTCGGCGACGTGCAGGCACAGCAGTTCTTCGGTGGCCACCAGCTCGCCGACGACACGCATCTCGTGACACAGCCGGGTCTTCTTCGCCCCGACCGACAGCACGGAAGTGGCCACCTCGAGTTCGGCGTCCGCGCCTACCTCGCGCAGGTACCGGACGTGAGCCTCCACTGTGTACAGCGAGGCGCCGGTGGCCGCGCGGTACGCCGGGTCGAGGCCGGTGGCGTCCATCAGCGCGGTGGTGGCGTCGCCGAAGACGAGCACGTAGTACGGCTCGGAAAGGTGGCCGTTGTAGTCGATCCACTCCGGACGGACCCGGTCGCGGTGCACCAGCGGCTCACCCACGACGGGCCTGCCCGACGGCCTCCTGGATCGCGATGATCGCCCGGTCGCGTTCGGCGACGAGGTCGGCGATGGTGCGTTCGCCGGCCTCTTCCTCGCAGCCCTCGACCACGGCGTCGCGTAGCTTCTTGGTCAGCTCCGGCGCGTCGAGGCGGGTCCACGGCGACTTCAGCGACGGCCCGAAGTGGTCGAGCATGTGCGCCATGCCGCCCTCGCCGCCGGCCAGGTGGAAGGTGAGCATCGGGCCCTGGACCGGCCAGCGCAGGCCCGGCCCGTCGGTGATGGCGGTGTCGATCTGCTCGACGGTGGCCTCGCCGTTCGCGACCATGTGCAGGGCTTCCCGCCACAACGCCTCCTGCAGCCGGTTCGCGATGAACCCGGGTACCTCGTCGGCCATGGCGATCACGGTCTTGCCCACGTGGCGGTAGAACGCGCTCGCCCACTCGACCGCCTGCGGCGAGGTCAGCTTCCCGCCGACGACCTCGACCAGCGGGATCAGGTACGGCGGGTTGAACGGGTGGCCCACCACGAGCCGCTCCGGCGTCTTCGCCGCGACCTGCATCTCGGTCATGCCGTACCCCGAGGTCGACGACGCGATCACCACCCCGGCCGGGGTGACGGCGTCGATGTCGGCCAGCAGCTTCTGCTTGAGCGCCAGGTCTTCCGGCGCGCTCTCCTGCACGAACCCGGCACCCTCGACGGCCTCGGCCAGCGTGGCCGTGACGGTCAGGTTGTCCCGGCTCGCGCCGTCGGCCAGGCCGAGGCTGGTGAGCGCGGGCCAGGCGGCGTCGACCAGCCGGGTGAGCTTCGCGGCGGCGTCCGGCGCGGGGTCCCACGCCCGGACGCGGTAGCCGCGGGCGAGGAAGTGCGCGACCCAGCCGCCGCCGATCACGCCCGCGCCCACGCAGGCGACAGTGTCCACAGTGTCTACAGTGGATATCTCAGGCATGGACGCGCTCCTTCAGCCCGAGGATCTGGCGCGCCCGGTCCGGCCCGACGACGGTGGCGCCGAGGTCGCCGACGATCCCGACGGCGCGCTCCACGAGCTGCCCGTTCGTCGCCTTGACCCCGCGGGCCAGGTACAGGTTGTCCTCCAGCCCGACCCGGACGTGCCCGCCGAGCAGCACGGACTGCGCGACCCACGGCATCTGGTCCCGGCCGATCGCGAACGACGCCCACTGCGCGCCCACGGGCAGCAGCTTCACCATCGCGCCCAGCAGCCCGGGGTCGGCGGGCGCGCCGTACGGGATGCCCATGCAGAGCTGGAACAGCGGCGGCGCGTCGATCAGGCCCTCTTCGACCATTTTGGACGCGAACCACAGGTGCCCGGTGTCGAAGATCTCCAGCTCGGGCTTCACGCCCAGCTCCTGGATCCGGCCGGCGCCGAGGCGCAGCATGTCCGGAGTGGACACGTAGAGCTGGCTGCCCTCGCCGAAGTTCAGCGAGCCGCAGTCGAGCGTGCAGATGTCGGGCAGCAGCTCCTCGACGTGCGGGAGCCGCTCCAGTGCGCCGACCAGGTCAGTGCCGTCCACCGGCTTGAGCGGGTCCTCCTGGTCGAGCACCAGGTCGCCGCCCATGCCGGCGGTCAGGTTGACCACGACGTCCACATCGGACTCGCGGATCAGCCGAACCGCCTCCCGGTACAGCGCGACCTCCCGCGAGGGCGCGCCGGTCCCGGGCTCGCGGACGTGGATGTGCACCACCGCCGCGCCGGCGTTGGCGGCCTCGATCGCGCTGGCCGCGATCTCGGCGGGGGTGACCGGCACGTGCGGGCTCCGGCCGACGGTGTCGCCGGCGCCGGTGAGGGCGCAGGTGACGATGACCTCGTGGTTCATCAGGCTCCCTTGACGATCGAGGATTCGATGAAGTCGTGCAGGTGCTTGCGCATGGTGGCCACGGTGCTGCCCGGCTTGTGGGTGAGCACCTGGATGCCGAGCCCGTCGATCAGCGCGGTGAGCTGCTCGGTGGCGGCCTCGGGATCGGCCACGTGGAACGCGTCCTGCTCCTGGCCGGTGCGGATGGTCATCAGGATGGTCCGGTGCCAGCGGTCGTACGAATCGGTGTACAGCGACCGCAGCGCCGGGTTCAGCGAGACCTCGTTCCACACCTGCAGCCAGACCGACCATTCGGCGTGCAGCACGCCGTCGGCCGGGAGTTGCAGCTCGACCAGCTTCAGCAGCCGGTCATGGGCGTCATCGACGGCGTGCAGCTCGGCGACCTGCCGGTCGAACGCGAGCTTCACGTTGCGCCGCAACGCTTCGTTCAGCACCTCGGTCTTGCTCGGGAAGTGGTAGTGGATGGTGGCGGTGCTGGTGCCGCACGCCTTCGCGATGTCCGCGATGCGCACCCGGTGGTAGCCGCGCTCGGCGATCAGCTGCCACGCGGTCTCCAGGATCCGCCGCCGCGGCTCGGATTGCCCGGGCTCACCGGCCAGCCGGGTGGCGGGCGCCGGGACCGCGGTGACGGTCTTCGCGTCGTCGCTGCCGTTGAGCAGCCAGTTGACCGTGACGCCGCAGTATTCCGCGACGCGGACCAGCTCGTGGGGCGAAAACCGGCGGGTGCCGGTGAGCGCCTTGGACAGTTTCGTCTCGTCGAGCCCGATCGCGGCGGCGAACTCCCGCTGGGCTCCCGGCATGGACCGGATCAGCTCCCGGACCCGCGTCCGCAGCTGCTCCGTCTCGTCCATGCCGGACGACGGTAGCCCGGTGTTGCGATAATCGCAATACTCCCGTGGCTGGCGGTCGTTCAGAGCGGCAGATCCCTGCGGCGAAAGGGAATTGCGATGACGGCTTGACTGTCGGGTCAGTCGGCGGGCGAATTGCCATCGGGCCGCGGTGCGGCTACCGTCCCCGGCATCCGGTCCTCCGCGCCACCTGGAACACCATGATCACCGCGTCCCCGAGCGTCGTCCGCACCGAAGTCTTCGACGGCGTGCTCGTCGCCACCATCGACCGTCCGGGCGGCAACGCCATGGACCAGCACGTGAGCCGGGCCCTGTTCGAAGCGCTGATGCGGCTGGGCGGTGACCCCGGCCTGCACGCCGGGGTGGTCACCGGCGCGGGCCCCGAGTTCTTCTGCGCCGGCTGGGACCTGGCCCCCGGCGTCGGCGGGATCGCCGGCGTCCACGACCTGTTCCGCGTCGGCAAGCCGCTGATCGCCGCGGTGAACGGGCTCGCCCGCGGCGGCGGGTTCGAGCTGGCGCTGGTGGCCGACCTGATCGTGGCCGCCGAGCACGCCGAGTTCGCCCTGCCGGACCCGGCCGCCCGGGTGCCCGCCGAACTCCCGGAAGAGCTGGCCGACGAGCTGCGCCGCGGCGACGGCAGGCTGACGGCGGCGGCCGCGGCGCGCTGCGGGCTCGTCCACCGCGTCGTCCCGGCGGGCACGGAACTGCCGGTGGCCCTCGACCTGGCGCACCGGCTGGCGGCGGCCCCGGGCGCGGCCGCGCTGGTCAAGGAGATCGGCCGTGGCACGGGGAAACCCGCTCCGGGGGCGGGCGGCGAGTAGCGGGTCACCGGCCGTGGCACACGGCTGAGCCGGGCCACTGAACCAGGATTTCCGCCTTCGGCAGCCCACGATCGGACCACAGCCTCAACGTGAGTGGAGGTGGCCGCAATCGCGTGATCGGGCCGGCTGAGCGCCAGTGACGCCGATGCCGCTCGGCGTTGAGGTGGCAGTCAGGCGGGGCGGGGCGGATCGACCAGCTCGATACCGATCGCGACAACACCGATGGCTTCGCGTTCGGGTGGGTAGATCTGGCGGATGTTGGCCAGCTGCTCGGCACGGTTGGCGAGCGGGTTGACCGACGTGACGTCCTGGTGGTCGAACATCTCCTCGAAGGTGGCGTATCGATTGACAGCGGTGACGCGGGTCAGGACCTGGTCGCCCTGGCAGCGGAACCGGATCAGCGACCCTTCCTTGATCTTGCGGCGACTGGAGTCGTTGACCCGGACTTCCGTAGTTTTCCGGCCAGTGGCGATGAGGTCGAAGTAGCGCTTGTAGATGCCCATTTCGTGCGCGCGGATCACGGTTTCGGTGGGGCGTGCGGTCATAAGGTGGCCTAGTTCCTTGACGGTGAAGGAGCGGAAGAAGTGCTTCGGGTCCGTCAGCAGCTCGCTGACCAGCCAGACCATGGCGTCGACGTAGTCATTGATCGAGCCGGGCCAGGCGCTGGTGTCGAGCATCCATGGCTCGACATCGGCCGGCAGCGCGCCCTTTCCCTGCTCTCGCAGCAGCGACTTCGATAATTTCGCACCAGTGGGGGCGAGCACCTGTGGGGTAAAGATCCGCATCGGCATGTGTGCCGGTGGGGTGTCGAGCGCGCCGAGTGCCCCGTCGACGAGCTGACAGCCGAAGACCCAGTCGCCGCCCTTCATCATCACGTGCAGCGTGCCGGGGTCGCGGCCGAACGCACGCTCCTTGACGAGGTTCCGGTACAACGTTGCCAGGTCGAGGTAAGGCGCGTCGTCTTCGGGATCAATGTGGGCCTCGTAGGTACCGTGGTCGAGGCAGACCGCAGTGAACGTGGCGCCGTCTTCGTCGAGGTGTGCGAGCTTGGTGCGGTCGCCGCGCTTCTCTGCCCACCCGCAGTTCGGGCATGGCACCCGGACGTGCACTTGGCCGTGGGAAGGCGCCATCCACCAGCGGATGTCGTCCAGTGAGGTTCCCCCCGAACAGTGGACAGGTCTTCAAGCAGCTTTCGCTGCGCCTGTCAGGGACTGTTCGTAGCACACAGGATTGAGCATCCCGATAGCCGAGTGACGCCTCTCATTGTTGTACCGACCGATCCACTTGTCAACTGCAGCAACAAGTTCTGCCTTGACTGTGAACGTGTGGCGGTAAAAGTACTCGTGCTTGAACGTTGACCAGAACGATTCCGCGGGGCTGTTGTCCCAGCAGATACCGGTCTCACCCATCGACCGTTTCAACCCGTACCGGTCGCAGGCTCGCGCCGTCAACCCGGCCGTGAATTCCCCACCGCGATCGGAATGCAGCACTGTGCCGGCGACACCGCGGCTGCGGCAGGCCACCGCCGCGTCGATGGCCTCACAGACCATGTCAGCACCGATATGGTCGGCGACGATGTGCCCGAGCACGCGGCGGGAATGCCCGTCGCGGATCGCGCACAAGTACAGATCACCCTCACCGCAGGTGAGGTAGGTGATGTCGGTCAGCCAGACCGCGTCGAGCTTGCCCTGGTCGAAGTTGCGTCGCACCAGATCCGGCGGAAACGACGCCGCCGGGTCAACCACCGTGGTGCGGACTTTGAAGGTGCGGGGACTGATGCCCTCGATCCCGATTCCGGCCATGATTGCCGCGACGGTTTTCTCGTTCACTGTTTCACCGCGTGCCCGTAGTTCGGCGGTGATCCGCGGGGACCCGTAGGTACCGTCGGACTCGGTGTGTACGTCGAGGATCTTCACCGCCAGATCAGCGCGGCGCTGCCGCCGGGGCGTCAACATCGTTGCTGCGGAACGTTTCATGTACGCGTAGTAGCCGGACGTCGAGACACCGAGCAGCCGCGCCATGCGCAGGACAGAGAACCGTGTGCCCTCGGGTGGTGTGGAGCCGGCGGGCTCGTCGGGGCCGGCGTACTTCGCCATCAGATCGAACCTCGCGGGTTCTTCTGCATCGCGGCAAAGTACGCCGACGCTTTTACCAAGAACGCGTTGTCCTTCTCCAGCTCGGCCACCTGCCTGCGCAATCGCAGCAGTTCGGCTTGCTCTGCAGCTTCCAGGGGTTTCTCGCCGTGGACCCCGGCGGCGGCGATCCTCCGCCGTTCGTCTTTGACCCAGACACTGAACATCCCCGGATCGATCCCCAGCTCACGGGCAACCTCGGCGATCGTGCGGTCGGAGTCGATCACACGATGCGCAGCCTCAATCTTGTACTCGGCCGTGTACGACCGACGCTTACGAGGAGGCATAACGGACATCCTTCCAGCAGGACCGCAGTCCTGCTAGCTCGGTGTCCACCGCCCAGGGGGAACCTCACAGGTGTTCCAGCGTGCGCAGGAACTCCGCCCGGAACCCGGGGGTGGCCTGCTGATCGGTGTAGGTCTCCACGTCATAGTCAGTGTCGGTCGCTTCGGACAGGGAGTCGAAAAACTCCTGATAATAGCGATCGATCAGTGCGCCGATGCCGTCCTTGCCCAGTGCGTGGTAGTAGGTCTGCTGGTAGGCGTGGTGGGTCTCCGGGTCGAGCACAACGTCGTGCGGGGCGTTGTCGAGCGCACTGAACCGCACCACCGTGTCGGTGGAGAACTCCCGCCGGGCGATTTTTGCCAGCAGGAACGCCGAAGTCTGCACCAGATTGGTGCCCAGGTGCGGGGCGCCGTTGATCTGGGTGCCCACCACGAACTCGATCCGGGACGGCCGCGCGGCGAGTACGCGCGGCCGCAGCAGGTCGATCGATCTCAGCAGCGCGTTGGCCAGCACACTGTTAGGCGAGATCAGCAGGCCGGACTTCGCGTTGCGGGACAAGGCGTTCACACCTTTCGGGGTGGTTTGGGCAGACGCAGATTGGCGCAGATGAAGTCCAGGCGTGAGGCCGCGGAGTCCGGGGCGACGAACACCGGTTCGTAGCCGGCGTCGTAGTAGCCCTGCACGATCAGTTCGTGCACGCGGCGGATCTCGCGGTCTTTGGCCCACACGATGTCGTCGGGTTCCTCGAAGGTGTCCAGTGGATCGAGGACGAAGATCGCGTCGTACCGATAGCGAGCGGTGGCCTCCTCCAGTTCGCGGGTCGGTTTGAGGCCGAAGAACCCTTCCCAGCCGTAGCCATCCGGAATACCTCGGTTGTACAAGCGGATCCCGTGCTCATGGGCGGTGTACTCGGCGACGAACGCTTCGAGGACCTCCAGCGAGTACTCGCGCCGGTCCTCGCGCAGCAAGTGGCGGCCGAGGCGTTCACGGTGCTTTCGGTAGATTTCCCGGCCGGGTTCCTCGGCCATGCACGGAATCCTGGCCGCGTGCACCGCCTCGATGAGGTCGTCTTTCCCGGAGCTCGGGCCGCCGGTGATGACGTAGCGGCGCGGATCGCCGCCCGCCGCGGCCTCCAGTGCGACAGCCAAAGCGGTGCTGATGCTGGTCACGACGACTGTCCGTTCTTCTCGGGGTATGGGGTGCCAGGCAGGAAGCCCTTGACCCAGGCGTTGCCCAGCCCGGTCTCGCCGTGCAGGGAGCTGACGAACTGCTCACGGCTGGCGCCACCGCCGGCGGCCTCGACCAGCCGGGAGGCCTGCGCCTCGGTCAGCGCCGGAACCCAGCCGGCCAGTGAGATCAGCAGGTCCGGTTCCTGGTCAGGGGCGAACGCGGTGGTATAGCCGGTTACCTCGCCCCGGGCCACGGCCCAGCGCCAGGCTGCGGTCACCGCCTGATGGCCGATATCGATCCTGTCGGCGTCCAGACTGATCAGCCGCTCGATCGTGAGCAACTCGGCGCGGGCGGCATAGATCGCTGACCACAGCCGCGAGAGGTTTTCCTCGTGCTCGGCGACTTCCCAGGCGAACGGGTCCGGCTGTACCGGCTGCCGCTCCGTGAGCGGGGCCAGGCGCGGGGCGATCATGGGGGACCGAGTGAACCGGTCGGCGTCGGCCAGCAGTTCCCAGGCAACCTTCTCGATCAGCCGGGGTTCGACCCGCTTGCGGAAGTGGTGCACCTCGTGACCCGCCTGCTCGGCGGCCAGGTCCCGGCGGGCGGTGAGGTTTTGACCGGGCTCGGCCGGCGGCAGCCCGAAGAGAGCACGCGCGGCCGGGGCGTAGCGATTGTCGGGGAAGCGGGCGAGCAGACCACGCAGGGTGCTGTTCAGCGCGGCGGTGCGGCTGGCCTCATCGGCGGGATCGATCGCCCGCGCGACGATCCCGTGCAGATCGAGCAGGACCGGCTCGGCGACCGCCGGGATGACCGGCAGCCCACGCCGTAGAAGCCGCGCGACCGCGGCGACCACCTCGTCATCTACTGGGCTTTTTGTGGGCATGGGATTGAGTTAAGCACGATGCCCACAAAAAGCCCAGCCCGACGGCCCGGTCCTCAGCGTTCGGCGACCGTGAACCGCCGAAGGTCCAACGCCGGGTTCTTCGCCCGAACCTCGGTAATCCGCGCCGCCGTCACCTCGGCGACCGCGGTGCCGGTCTGCTCGCCCAGGGAGGCGACCACCACGCCCATCGGGTCGACGACCAGGCTGGTGCCGGAACCGGTGGGCGCGGCCTGGTCCGCGGCGGCGACGTAGACGGTGTTCTCGATCGCGCGCGCCCGCACCAGCGTGCTCCAGTGGTACTCCTTCAGCGGCCCCGGCACCCACTCCGCGGGCAGCAGCACCACCTGCGCGCCCGCGTCCGCGAGCCGCCGCGTCACCTCGGGGAAGCGCAGGTCGTAACAGGTCTGGAGGCCGAAGGTGAGGCCGTCCACCTCGAACGTCTCCGGCGCGGTGATCGGCCCGGCCTCGACCACGTCGGACTCGCGGAAGCCGAACGCGTCGTAGAGGTGGATCTTGCGGTACAGGGCGGCAATGGCGCCGTCCGGGCCGGCCGCGACGAGCGTGTTCGAGATCCGGGAACGGCCGGGCAGCGCCTCGTTCATCCCGGCGACGACGGCGACGCCACGGTCTTTCGCGAGGTCGCGCAGCCCGGTGGCGAAGGGTCCGTCGAGGTCTTCGGCGGCGTCGACGAACCGCTGGTCCATCGCGGGCACGGTGAACATCGTGTACTCGGGCAGCAGCACCAGCCGGGCGCCGCGGGCCGCGGCCTCGTCGACCAGGCGGGTCACCTCGGCGAGGTTCGCGGTCTTGTCGTCGGTCGGGGCGAACTGCGCGACGGCCACGTTGACCATGGGGGAGTGTCCTTTCAGGAGCTGGGAAGACGTTCGATGCGGCCGAGCACGGCCGTGTAGCAGAAGATCCCGGCCAGCAGCACCACGCCGGTGAGCAGGAACGCGCCGGAGAACGAGCCGGTCAGGTCGACCACGGCGCCGGTGACGATCGGGGCCGCGATGCCGATCAGGTTCGCGATGAAGTTGACCAGACCGCCGAGCGTGCCGGAGTTCCCTTCGGGTGCGATCACCGCGACGATGCTCGCCCCGGCCGGCACGGAGACCGCGAGCCCGGCGGCGCCGATCGACAGGAACACCAGCGCGACCGCGATCGACCCGGCGTACGCGGCGCCCGCGACGGCGAGCGAGACCAGCATGCTCGTCACCAGCACGAGGCGGCGGGCCCGGGTTTCGTTGCCGCTGCGGGCGATCAGCCGGTCCATCACCACCCCGCCGACGAGGAACTGCGCGAGCACCGCGACCAGCCAGGGGATCATCGTGTAGAAGCCGCCGGCGAGCAGGTTGACGCCGAACTGCTTCTCCAGGTACCCCGGCAGCCAGGTGAGCAGCACGTAATAGGCGTAGGTATAGGACGCGTAACCCAGCGCCAGGCCCCAGGTTTTCCGCCGCCGCAACAGGTTTCCCAGTCCGGCGAGTGAGCTGGGCGCCGGCGCGTCCTCGTCGTCCGCGCCGCCTTCACGCAGGTAGGCGTACTCCGCCTCCGACAGCCGCCCTCGGGCCAGCGCCTGCTTCGGCGTCAGGTAGAGCAGCCACCACACCGCGAGGTAGACCAGGCTCAGCGCGCCGGTGAACAGGAACGCCGCGTGCCAGCTGAACGCCGTGACCAGGAACGCCATCACCGGGATGCCGATCACGTTGGAGATCTTGGCGCAGCCGTCGAAGATCGCGGTGGCCCGGCCGCGCTCGTCGCGCGGGAACCACTGGCCGATCGCCTTCCAGCCGGCCGGGATCGTCGGCGCCTCGCCGAACCCGAGAACCAGCCGCGAAACCAGCAGCAGCCCGAGCCCGCCCGAGGCGGCGGTGAGGAATGACGCCATGGCCCACAGCGCGGCCGCGGCCCGGTTCACCCAGCGGACGCCGATCCGGTCGATCAACGAGCCGATCGGCAGCTGCAGCAGGGCGTACGTCCACAGGAACGCCGAGGAGACCAGCCCCAGCTGCGCCGCGCTGAGGTGGAACTCCCGCATCATCTCGGGCCCGGCGATGGACAGGTTCACGCGGTCGACGTAGTTGACGAACGTGCCGACGCCGAGCACCCCGGCGATGGTCCACCGCACCCGGCCGGCCGTACGCGCCCGCGTGCCGGCCGGGGCCCGCTGGGCGGTGGTCATCGGGACTCCCCGGCCGTGCTTTCCCTCAGGGCGGCCGTTTCCTCGAACGCCGCGGTCAGCCCGGCGGCGAGCGCGCCGTGCTGCATCGTGAGCGCCAGCTGCCCGGCGCCGTGCCGCAGCGCGAACTCCTTCTCCGCCCGGCTCCACGCCGGCAGGACCCACGGCTTCCTGGCCGCGTGCGCGGCGTCGGCCACCCGGCGCAGGTCCGCGAAGTCGCCGTCGGTCCGGGTGTAGGCGCCTCGTTCGCGACGCAGCGAGAGGTCGGACGGGCCGACGAACACACCGTCCACTGTGTCCAGTGCCAGGATCTCGGCGATGTCCTCCAGCGCGCCGGCGTCCTCGATCATCGGCAGGCAGCGCGTGCGCCGGTCCTGCTCGGCCACCCACTCGTCGGTGAACCCGCCGTACCCGGTGGTGCGCCCGCCCGCGAAGCTGCGGTCGCCCAGCGGCGGAAACTTCGCGAACGCGGTGACGGCCTTGGCGTGCGCAGCGTTCTCCACGTGCGGGATGACCACGGCGTCGGCGCCGAAGTCGAGCGCTTGCTGGATCGGGCCGCGCTCCGGGCCGAGCACCTTCGCGAGCACCTCCAGGCCGAGCGCGCGCAGGAACGGCACGAACCGCTCCAGGTCCGCCAGGTCGAAGGCGCCGTGCTCGATGTCGAGCACCGCCGCGCCGTAGCCGATCCCGCGAGCGATCTCGGCGGCGGCGAAACCGGGGTCGGAAAGCCAGACGGCGTAACGCCGATCGGCGGGGACTGGGGGCATCCGGACCTCCTCCGCGCGGGGTGGCCGAAGCCACCGCAGATTGTGTGCACCGTGTATACACGATGGATATCACCCGGTCCAGAGGTGTAGGCTCGCCTCCGCGCCGAAGTCGGCGCCGGACGAGGGGAGAGGCATGACCACCACCGCACCGGGCACGGTTCCGGTCGAGGGCGGCGGACCGGCGCGGGACCGGGTGTACGCCTGGCTGCGCGACGGGATCATCTCCGGCGAGCTGGAGGGCGGCCGGTTCCTCGACGAGCTGTGGGTCTCCGGGGTGGTGGGCGTGTCCAGGACGCCGGTGCGCGAGGCGTTCCACCGGCTGGAGGCCGAGCGGTTCATCAGCCTGCTGCCGCGCAAGGGCGCGCAGGTCCGCACGGTCACCGCGCGCGAGCTGGAAGAGGTCTACCAGAGCCGGCGGCTGATCGAGGGCCACGCGCTCGGCGAGGTCTGCGCCGCGCGGGCGGGCGCCCCGGCCGAGATGGCCGGGCTGATCGAGCAGATGGACCGCGCCGGCAAAGACCGCGACTGGTTCGCCGTCTCGGGCCTGGACCGCCAGTTCCACCGCGCGATCGTCAACGCCGCGGGCAATTCCGTGCTCACCGAGCTGTACGACACGCTCCGCTCGCGCCAGCAGCGGGTCGCCGTCCGCGCGCTGGAGGCCCGGCCCGAACGGCTGTCGATCATCGACGCCGAACACCGCCAGCTGGTCGCGGCGATCGACGCGCACGAGCCGGCCACCGCGCTGCGCCTGCTGAACGAGCACCTGCGGCCGGTGTCCGAGGTGGTCTCCGCGCTCGAGCGCGGCTGACCGCGGCCGGGCCTGTTCGGGAGCCCACACCGGGTCCCGCGGTGCGGGACGGCGGCATCCGGCCGGGCCGGATGATAGGAATGGCCGGTGACCGAACCGAACCTGATCGACGCCGCCGCGGACGAGGCCGTCACGCTGACCAGCGAGCTCATCCGCATCGACACCACCAACACCGGCGACCCCGAAACCCTCGTGGGCGAGCGCGCCGCGGCCGAGTACGTCGCGGAGAAGCTGACCGACGCCGGCTACGAGATCACCTACGTCGAGTCCGGCGGCAAGAACCGGCACAACGTCGTGGTCCGGCTGCCCGGGGCCGACCGCTCGCGCGGCGCGCTGCTGATCCACGGCCACCTCGACGTGGTCCCGGCCGATCCGGCGGAGTGGTCGGTGCACCCGTTTTCCGGCGCGGTGCAGGACGGCTACGTGTGGGGGCGCGGCGCCGTCGACATGAAGGACATGGTCGGCATGACGCTCGCGTTGGCCCGGCACTACAAGATCAACGGCATCGTGCCGCCGCGCGACCTGGTGTTCGCCTTCGTCGCCGACGAGGAGGCCGGCGGCAAGTTCGGCGCGCAGTGGCTGGTGGAGAACCGGCCCGAGCTGTTCGAAGGCGTCACCGAGGCGATCAGCGAGGTCGGCGGCTTCTCGATCACGCTGAAGGACAACGTCCGCGCGTACGTGATCGAGACGGCCGAGAAGGGTATCCGCTGGATGAAGCTGCGCGTGCGCGGCACCGCGGGCCACGGCTCGATGATCCACCGGGACAACGCCGTGACGAAGCTGGCCGAGGCGGTGGCGAAGCTCGGCCAGCACCAGTTCCCGTTGGTGCTGACCGATTCCGTGCGCGAGTTTCTGGCCGGCGTCACCGAGATCACCGGCTGGGACTTCCCCGAGGACGACCTGGAGGGCTCGGTCGCCAAGCTGGGCAACATTTCCCGGATGATCGGCGCGACCCTGCGCGACACCGCGAACCCGACCATGCTCACCGCCGGCTACAAGTCGAACGTCATCCCGTCGGTCGCCGAGGCCGCGGTGGACTGCCGCATCCTGCCCGGCCGCATCGACGCGTTCGACCGCGAGCTCGACGAGCTGCTCGGCCCGGACATCGAGAAGGAGTGGATGGAGCTGCCGCCGGTCGAGACCACCTTCGACGGCGCGCTCGTCGACGCGATGACGGCCGCGGTGCTCGCCGAGGACCCGGGCGCGCGCACCCTGCCGTACATGCTCTCCGGCGGCACGGACGCGAAGTCGTTCCAGCAGCTGGGCATCCGCAACTTCGGCTTCGCCCCGCTGAAGCTGCCGGCCGACCTGGACTTCTCCGGGCTCTTCCACGGCGTCGACGAGCGAGTGCCGGTCGAGGCGCTGAAGTTCGGCACCCGGGTGCTGGACCGGTTCCTGCGCTCGTCCTGATGCCGGACTTCACGCTCGCCGACGGGACGCCCCTGCACATCGTGCGCCGGGGCGACCCCGAGGCGGCCGTGACCGTGCTGCTGCTGCACGGGTACGCGCTCGACCAGCGCAGCTGGGACCGGGTCGGCCCGACGCTCGCGGCCGCGGTCGACGAGCCGCTCGCGGTGGTCAGCTACGACCACCGCGGGCACGGCGGCTCCGGCCGCGCCCGCCGGGGCACCGCGACGATGGCCCAGCTCGGTGACGACCTCGCCGAAGTCCTCGAACGCGCTGTGCCGGAAGGGCGCGTGGTGCTCGTGGGCCACGACATGGGCGGGCTCGCGATCATGTCGCTGACCCAGCGGCATCCGGAGTTGTTCGCCCGCCGCGTGGCCGGGCTGGTGCTGCTCGCGACGTCGTCCGGGCGGCTGGCCACGGAGGCCTCGGCGGCGTGGCCGAACGCGCTGGGCAAGCTGGCACAGGACCTGGAAATGGTGCTCGGCGGCAAGCTGTACGGGCTGGTCCGCCAGCGCACCAGCCGTGCGGTGAGCGCGGGACTGCGGTGGTGGCTGTTCGGCGACGACCCGAACCCGGACCTGGTCGAGCTGACCGTGAAGATGATCCGCGGCAACTGGCCGCACACCGTCGCGCAGTTCCGGCCGGCGCTCGACGCGTACGCGCGGGAAGCGGCGCTCTCGCGCGTCGGCGGGCTGCCGGTGACGGCGATCGTGGGGGAGCGGGACCGGATCGTCGCGGCCGAGGACGTGGAGCAGCTGGTCGGCGGCCTGGCGAACGGGACGGCGGTGGTGCTGCCGGGGATCGGCCACGTGGTCCCGCTGGAGGCCGCGGCGCAGGTCGTGCCGCGGATCGTCGCGCAGGTGCGCGCGGTCTACCGCCAGGACTCGTGAGTGTTCATGCCGGTTCTAACCGTCATACGCACTCACGAGGCTTGATCAGGTGGAGAGGCCGGGCAGCCGGTCGGCGGCGGTGCGCTTGCGGCGCAACCAGATCCGCCGGGTGCCGTCGGCGTAGAGGCGCACGTTGCGCAGCTCCCAGCCGGCGAACTCGGCGTGGATGGACAGCTGGACCATCGCCGCTTTGCGGGACACCCCGGGGGGCAGCCGCAGGCGGCGATACTCCCAATCCCCTTCGACCACCGCCTCGTCGACCGTCGTCATGGCTGGATCACCTGGGTCCCTTCCCCGGCGGCCGAGCCCACGATCACCCGGCCGGTCTGCTCGTCCACGCCCACCGAGTCCGGCTGGCGCACGGTCGGAAAACGGTACTTCTCGGTCGGCTCGCCGCCGCGGACGTCGAACCCGACCACCTGGTTGGTGCCGGTGAGCGTGACCCACGCGAGGCTGCGCTGATTGTCGTAAGCGATGCCGTACACCCCGCCCGGCACCGGGTAGCGCTGCCGCAGGATCAGCGGGCCGGTGGAGAACGCCAGCAGCGCGCCGGCGCGGGCGTCGGTGACCAGCACGCGGCCGTAGGAGTCGGCGACGGCGTTCGCGGCGCCATCCCCGGCGCGCAGGCCCTCGCCCATCGTCCCGGCGTTCACGTCGACGCTGAACACGGCCGTGCGCAGCCGGTCCAGCACCACCACGTTCTGGCCGGTGTCGATCACGTCGTCGGCGCTGTAGAGCTGCCCGGTGATGGTCTTGGTGACCGCGCCGTTCGCCAGCACTTCGACGGCCTTGCGGTCGCGGACGGCCACGAGTGTGTCCGCGCCGTCGGCGACGCCGGCCGCGGGCTGCCCGGCCACCGGCTCGGTGCGCAGCTGCCCGCCGGGCAAGGAGATCCGGGCCAGCACACCCTTCGTCGGGATGCTCGCGAGCGCCTGGCCGCCGGAGGCCGACAGGCTTTCGGCGGGCCCGGGCAGGGGCACGGTGATCTTGGGCGCGCCGAGCGAGCCGAGGTCGTACACCTGCACCGAAGGCGGCTGCGCGAGCGCGACGACCAGCGTGTGGCTCTGCTGGTCAGTGGCCAGCGCGGAGACCGCGGACGTCGCCAGCACCTGGCCGGCGGGCTTCATGCTCACCGCGGGGGAGACGGCCGCCTTCGCCGCCACGGGGTTGTTCACCACCTGCAGCGAGTCGGTGTTGTCCTGCCCGCTGGACGAGCACGCGGACAGCGCCAGGGCACCGGCCAGCGGGATCGCGATCCGCGACACGGCGGTGAGCCGACGCACCTTGAAGCCTCCTGCTTTCCTTCGGCGAGGTGTCCTCACCAGCATCCCCCACGATCGTCCTGCCGTCACGTCCGTGTCACTCAACAGACACCTGCGCTTCAATGCGGCCCCCGTTCCGGGTATCCGGTCTCGATGCCGCTGACGTCGTCGAGCGCGCTGCGGATGGCCGTCGGCAGGTTGAGCGCTTCGGCCGAGAGCGACCCGGTGAGCTGCCCGGTGTCGCGGGCGCCGACCACCGGCGCGACCACCCCCGGCCGGTCGCGCACCCAGGCCAGGGCCACCACCAGCGGCGACGTGCCGAGGCCCTCGGCGGCGGTGGCGACGGCCTGCACGATCCGGGCCGCGCGGTCGGTGCGGTGGTGCTCCACGTACCCGGCGAAAACGCTGGACGCGCCGCGCGAGTCGGCGGGCGTGCCGGTGCGGTACTTGCCGGTGAGCACGCCCCGGCCGAGCGGCGCCCACGGCAGCAGCCCGATCCCGTGGTGCCCGGCGGCCGGCACCACCTCGCGCTCGATTCCGCGCTCCAGCAACGAATACTCGAACTGGGCGGCGACGATCGGCGCGACCGCGGCGGCCCGGGCGGCGGCCGTGGCCAGCTGCCAGCCCGCGTAGTTGGAGACGCCGACGTAGCGCGCCTTGCCGCTGTTCACGGCGTACTCGAGGGCCGAGAGCGTCTCGTCGATCGGCACGCACGCGTCCCACGCGTGCAGCTGCCAGAGGTCGACGTGGTCGGTGCCGAGCCGGCGCAGCGAGCCCTCCAGCGCGGACAGCAGCGCCCCGCGGGACGCGCCGCCGCCGAACGGGCCCTCGGTGCGGCGGGCGACGGCCTTGGTGGCGAGCACGATGTCGTCGCGCGGCACCAGGTCGCCCAGCAGGCTGCCGAGCAGGCGCTCGGCCTCGCCCTCGGCGTAGATGTCGGCGGTGTCCACGAGCGTGCCGCCCGCGTCGACGAACGCGACGAGCTGGCTGGCCGCCTCGTCGGCGTCGGTGTCGCTGCCCCAGGTCATCGTGCCGAGGCCCATCCGCGAGACCCGCAGACCCGAACGGCCCAACTGTCGCTTCTCCACGACGGCCGAGCCTAGTGGTCCGGCCCGCCGGGACTTGACCAAGGTGACGCCGTGTCGCGGCGGCGGCCCCCGTTAGAGTCTCGAACCGTGCACATCGGACTCAGCCTGGGGTACGGGGGCGCGGGGGGCCACACCGCGAATCCGGCCCTGGCGCAGCGGGCGGACGCGCTCGGCTACGCCGTGGTGTGGGCCGCCGAGGCCTACGGCGCCGATGCCGTCACACTGCTCAGCTGGATCGCCGCGCGCACCGAGCGGATCGACGTCGGCAGCGCCGTGCTGCAGATCCCGGCGCGCAGCCCGGCGATGACCGGCATGACGGCCGCGACGCTCGACACCCTGTCCGGCGGCCGGTTCCGGCTCGGGCTGGGCGTTTCCGGCCCGCAGGTGTCCGAAGGCTGGCACGGGGTCCGGTTCGCCGACCCGCTCGGGCGGACCCGGGAGTACGTCGAGATCGTCCGCGTGGTCCAGTCGCGCCGCCGGGTGCGGTTCGAGGGCGAGCACTTCCGGCTGCCGCTGCCGGACGGCCCGGGCACGGTGCTGGGCCTGTCTTTCCGGCCCGAGCGCAAGCAGGTCCCGGTGTACCTCGCCGCGATGGGCCCGGGCAATCTGGCGCTGGCCGGGGAGGTCGCCGACGGCTGGCTGCCGGTCTTCTTCTCCCCGGAGCACGCGGGCGAGCAGCTGGCCAGGATCCGTTCGGGCGCCGAGAAAGCGGGCCGAACGCTGGACGGCTTCGACGTCGCGCCGATCGTGCCGCTGGCCGTGGGGGAGGACTGGCGGTCCTGCGCCGACGCGGTGCGCGCCCACGCGGCGCTGTACCTCGGCGGCATGGGGAGCCGGGAGCAGAACTTCTACAACCGGCTCGCCGCGCGGATGGGCTTCGAGGCCGAGGCGGCCGAGGTGCAGGAGAAGTACCTGGCCCGCGACTACGAGGGCGCGAAGGCGGCCGTGCCGCTGGAGTTCCTCGACGCTACGTCGCTGCTCGGGCCGGTGGACCGGATCGCCGGGCGGATGACCGAGTTCGCCGGCGCGGGCGTGACGACTCTTTCGGTGACCCCGTTCGGGGACACCGGCGGGCACGGGGCGGCGCTGATCGCGGCCGCCGAGGCATACGAGCGAGCGGGAGTGGCTTGATGGGGTGGTTCGAGGCGCTGGTGCTGGGCCTGGTGCAGGGGCTGACGGAGTTCCTGCCGATTTCCTCCAGCGCGCACCTGCGGATCGTCGCGGCGCTGGCCGGCTGGGACGACCCGGGGGCCGGCTTCACCGCGGTCACCCAGATCGGCACCGAGCTGGCCGTGATCCTGTACTTCGCGCCGAAGATCGGCCGGATCCTGCGGGCCTGGTTCTTCTCGATCTACCGGAAGGACTGGCGCCAGGACCCCGACGCCCGCCTCGGCTGGCTGATCATCGTCGGCTCGCTGCCGATCGTGGTGCTCGGCCTGCTGCTGCAGAACCAGATCGACACCGCGTTCCGCGAGTTGCGGATCACCGCCACGACGCTGATCGTGTTCGGCATCGTCCTGCTCATCGCCGACCGGGTGGCCAAGCAGCGGCGCACGCTCGACGACCTGACCGTGCCGCACGGCCTCGGCTTCGGCTTCGCCCAGGCGCTGGCGCTCATCCCCGGCGTCTCCCGCTCCGGCGGCACCACCAGCGCCGGGCTGCTGATGGGCTACACCCGGGCGGACGCGGCGGAGTACTCGTTCCTGCTCGCCCTGCCCGCGGTGTTCGGCTCGGGCCTGTACAAGCTCACCGACATCGGCAAGAACGGCGAAACCGCGCAGTGGGGCCCGACCATCCTGGCGACGCTGGTGGCGTTCGGCGTCGGCTATGTCGTGATCGCGTGGCTGATGTCCTACATCAAGACGCGCAGCTTCGTGCCGTTCGTGGTCTACCGGCTCGCGCTCGGCGTGGCGCTGTTCGTGCTGGTCTTCACCGGCGTGCTCGACCCCGGCGCGGGCCCGGTCGGCGGCTGACCGGCGGAGATCACCGGTTAGGGTGGCGTCGTGAGTACGGTCATCTTGCTGCGGCACGGGAAGTCCACCGCCAACGGCTCGGGGGTGCTGGCCGGCCGCACGCCGAAGGTGGGCCTCGACGACACCGGCCGGGCCCAGGCGGAAAAGCTGGTGGAGCGCCTGGCCGGGGTGCCGGTGGCGGAGCTGGTGGTCTCGCCGATGCTGCGCTGCAAGCAGACCGTCACCCCGCTCGCGGCCGAGCGCGGGCTGGCCAAGACCGTCGAGGCCCGGCTGTCCGAAGTGGACTACGGCGAGTGGACCGGCCGGGAGCTGAAGACGCTGGTCAAGGAGCCGCTGTGGCGCGTGGTGCAGGGGCACCCGTCCGCCGCGGTGTTCCCCGGCGGTGAAGGGCTGGCCTCGATGCAGAGCCGGGCCGTCGCCGCCATTCGCGCGCACGACGCCCGGATCACCGCCGAGCACGGCGACCACGCGGTGTGGATCGCGTGCAGCCACGGCGACGTGATCAAGGCGATCCTGGCCGACGCGCTCGGCCAGCACCTCGACGCGTTCCAGCGGATCGTGGTGGACCCCGCGTCGGTGTCGGTGATCCGCTACACCGAGACCCGCCCGTTCGTGCTGCGCGTCAACGACAACGGCGGCAGCCTGGCCGGCATCGCCCCGCCACCGCCGAAAGCCAAGGCCAAGCGCGGCCGCAAGACAAAGGCGGGCGAAAGCGACGCAGTGGTCGGCGGCAGCACCGGGCACTGAGCGCACGCGGGGCGGACGCGCGGCGCCGGGCGTCGCGAAGTGATCCTTTCGTCGGTCGGCGAACCCGTAGGGTGGGCGGGACCGACGTGAAGAACCAGGAGCACAACCCGATGATGTCGCCGGAGAACCCGTTCGCCACCCCGAGCGAGCTGCCCTACGCCCTGCCGCCCTTCGACCGGATCGCGGTGGAGCACTATCGCCCCGCGTTCGAAGAGGGGCTGAGCCGGCACAGCGCCGAGATCGAGCAGATCGCGGGCAACGCCGAAGAAGCCACGTTCGAGAACACCATCGTCGCGCTGGAGCGGGCCGGTGACCTGCTCGACCGCGTCGGCGGCACGTTCTTCAACATCGTGGGCTCCAACGCCACCGACGAGATCCAGGACATCCAGGCCGAGCTGGCCCCGCGGCTGGCCGCGCACGCCGACGCGATCCACCTGAACCCGCGGCTGTTCGCCCGGATCAGCGCGCTGCACGAGCGCCGCGAAAGCCTGGGCCTGGACGCGGAGTCGCTGCGGCTGCTGGAACGCCGCCACACCGACTTCAGCCGCGCCGGCGCCGGCCTGCCCGAGGCGGACCAGGAGCAGCTGCGCAAGCTGAACGGCGAGCTGTCCACGCTGCAGACCCGGTTCCAGCAGAACCTGCTGCGCGACACCAACGACCTGGCCGTGGTGATCGACGACGCCGCCGAGCTGGCCGGCCTGGACGCGGGCACCATCGCGACCGCCGCCGAGACCGCCGCGGACCGCGGCGAGGAGGGCAAGTACGTCCTCAGCCTGATCCTGCCGACCGCGCAGGCGGCCCTGGAGTCGCTGGAGAACCGCGCGGTGCGCGAGCGCCTCTTCACCGCTTCGGTCTCCCGCGGCAACCGCGGCAACGAGCAGGACAACAACGCGGTGGCCGCCGAGATCGTCCGCCTGCGCGCCGAGCGCGCGGCCCTGCTCGGCTACCCGAACCACGCCGCGTACGTGATCTCGGACGAGACGGCCAAGACCGCCGAGGCCGCCACCGGGCTGCTGGAGCGCCTGGCCCCGGTCGCCGTCGCGAACGCGCGCACCGAGGCGGCCGAGCTGCAGCGTCACCTCGAGGCCGACGTGCCTGGCGCGACCCTGAAAGCGTGGGACTGGGCGTTTTACGCCGAGAAGGTCCGCCGTGAGCGCTACCAGGTCGACACCGCCGCGCTGCGGCCGTACTTCGAGCTGAACCGCGTGCTGCACGACGGCGTCTTCTTCGCCGCCAGCCGGCTGTACGGGCTGAGCTTCACCGAGCGCCACGACCTGCCGAAGTACCACCCCGAGGTGCGGATCTTCGAGGTCTTCGACGCCGACGGCAGCGGCCTCGGGCTGTTCCTGATGGACTATTACGCGCGTGAGTCCAAGCGCGGCGGCGCGTGGATGAACAACTTCGTGGACCAGTCCGGGCTGCTGGGCGCCAAGACGGTCGTGGTGAACGTGCTCAACGTGAACCGGCCGCCGGCGGGGGAGCCGACCCTGCTGACCTTCGACGAGGTCACCACCGCGTTCCACGAGTTCGGGCACGCGCTGCACTCGCTGCTGTCCGGGGTGGAGTTCCCGGCCTTCTCCGGCACCAACGTGCCGCGCGACTTCGTGGAATACCCCTCGCAGGTCAACGAGATGTGGATGCTGTGGCCCGAGGTGCTCGCGAACTACGCGAAGCACCACGAGACGGGGGAGCCCCTCCCGGCCGAGCAGGTTGCGAAGCTGGAGGCCGCCGCGCAGTACGGCGAGGGCTTCAAGACCACCGAGTACCTGGCCGCGTCGCTGCTCGACCTGGCCTGGCACCGGCTCGGCGTGGACGACCGCGTCGAGGACGTCCAGCGCTTCGAGGCCGACGCGCTGGAGAAGGCCGGCGTCGCGCTGGAGAGCGTGCCGCCGCGCTACCGGACCACGTACTTCAACCACGTCTTCGGCGGCGGCTACAGCGCCGGGTACTACTCCTACATCTGGAGCGAGGTGCTCGACGCCGACACCGTGCTGTGGTTCACCGAGAACGGCGGCCTCAAGCGCGAGAACGGCGACCACTTCCGCGGCACCCTCCTGGGCCGCGGCGGCAGCGTCGACCCGATGGCGGCGTTCAGCGCCTTCCGCGGCCGCGAGCCGGAGATCGAGCCGCTGCTCAAGCGGCGCGGCCTCGCCGGTGCCTGAGGTAACTGTATAACGTCCTATACTGTCCGGGTCCATTGTGGACCCGGACAGTATTTGCGTTCGGCGCAGCCAAAAAACAGCTTTGACGGCCGGGGTCTGGCTAGCGGGGCAGCTGGTCCAGCCCGAGCGGCGCCGGTGGCGGCAGGGGAGTGTCCGCGCCGGGGGAGCCGGTCCGGAACGCGCGCAGGAAATGCGCCACCAGCCGGCGTGAGGTGGCCACCGCGGTGGCCGGGTCGATCCCGGTGGTGGCGCCGCAGTTGGCCAGTAGCACCACCGTCAGGTCGCTGGGGTGGAAGTCCGCGCGCAATTCCCCCGAGGCTTTGGCTCGCCGCACGACTTCGGCGAAGCCCTGCTCGGCCCGCCGGCGCACGCGTTCGAAGTCGACGGCGTCCGGGAAGGCCGTGAGGAAGGCTTCGGTGAAGCCGCGGTCGGTGGCCTGCGCCGTGCAGACCTTCTCGATCATCCGGCTGAAGCCGTGCCACGGGTCGGGGTCCGCGAGCGCGTCGTCGACCACCGAGGCGCACGCGGCCAGCTCGTCCTGGAACACCTCGGTGACCAGCGCGGCCCGGGTCGGGAACCGCCGGTACAGCGTGGCGGCGCCGACCCCCGCGTGCCGGGCGATCGTGCTCATCGGCACGTCGATGCCGCGCCGCGCGAACAGCTCGCGGGCCGCTTCGAGCACCCGGGTGCGGTTCTCGCGCGCGTCGGCACGCAGGGTCTGAGCGGTGATGACGCTCGCCTCCGCCGAAGTGGACGACTGCTTTCAGTTGACGCGTCAGCTTAGCTGATCGTGGTGGTCGAGCAGCTTGGACAGCAGCTCGGTCAACCGTTGTCGCTCCGTGGGGGACAGCGGAGCCAGCAGCTTGTCCTGGGTTTCGGCCAGCTGCTTTTCCAGCCGCCGCAACCGCCGCTTGCCCGCGGTGGTCAGCGAGATGACGTTGCGCCGCCGGTCGGCGGGGTCCGGGGCGCGCTCGAGAAGTTTTTGCTCGGCCAGATCGTTGATCGCCGCGACCATGTCGCTGAGGTGGATGCCGCTACGGCGGCCGAGCGTCGCCTGGCTGGCCGGGCCGAACTCCTCCAGCGTCGCCAGCAGGCGGTAGTGGTAGCCGTGGGCGTGCACGGCCGAGAACCCGTCAGCCACCAGGCGATGCGCGTGGCCGGCGGCCTGGGTGAGCAGCCAGCTGGGCAGGCTCTTCCACCGGGCGGACGGCTCCTGGGCGGGGTTCTCCATGGGGGTGAGCATAGCAAATCGTTCGTCTGACCAACGATCGTGCTATCGTTGGTCAGGCAAACGTTAGTCGCACAAACGTTAAGCCGCCGAACGAATCCGTGGAGCTGAGACCATGATCAAGCCGTTCCGCATCGCCATCCCCCAGGCCGGCCTCGACGACCTGGCCGACCGGCTCTCCCGCACCCGCTGGCCCAACGAGGTCGCCGACGCCGGGTGGGACTACGGCTTCCCGCTGGCGCGGCTGAGGGAACTGGCCGAATACTGGCGCACCGGCTACGACTGGCGTGCGCACGAGGCGAAGTTCAACGAGCTGCCGCACTTCACCACCGAGATCGAGGGCCAGAACATCCACTTCGTCCACGTCCGCTCGTCGAGATCGGACGCGCTGGCGCTGATCCTCACCCACGGCTGGCCCGGTTCGTTCGTGGAGTTCCTCGAGGTGATCGAGCCGCTCTCGCGCGAATTCCACCTGGTGATCCCGTCCATCCCCGGCTTCGGGTTCTCCGGCCCGACCCACGAGCGCGGCTGGGACGCCGCCCGGACCGCGCGGGCCTGGTTCGAGCTGATGCGCCGCCTGGGGTACGAGCGCTACGGCGCGCAGGGCGGCGACTTCGGCGCCGGCATCTCCCTCGCGCTCGGCGCCCTCGCGCCCGAGCACGTCGTCGGGGTGCACGTCAATTACCTGCCGACCCGGCCGGAGCCCGGCGTCGAGCTGTCCGAAGTGGACGAGGCCCGGCTGGACAAGGTCCGGCAGCTGATGGCGAACCGGCCGCCGTACCAAGCCTTGCAGGCGCTCACCCCGCAGACGATCGGCTACGCGCTGACCGACTCGCCGGTCGGCCAGCTGGTCTGGATAGCCGAGCGGTTCGCCCAGTGGACCGACCCCGCCACGCCGGTCGGCGACGATCGGCTGCTCACCGACGTCTCGCTGTACTGGCTGACCGCGACCGCCGCGTCGTCGGGCCGGTTTCACCACGACACGTCCCGGGGGAGTGGGCTGCCGTGCCGGGTGCCGCTCGGCGTGGCGGTGTTCCCGCACGACATCACGCTGTCCGTGCGGCCGCTGGCCGAGCGGCACTACGACATCAGGCACTGGTCGGAGTTCGAGCGCGGCGGCCACTTCGCCGCGATGGAGGTGCCGGAGCTGCTCGCCGGCGACGTCCGGGACTTCTTCCTGGCCCTCGTCGAGTGAAAACCCGTCAGCTGGGCACGCGGGCGACGTCCGGCTGCTCCGGGCCGTGGGGGATGTCGAAGGTGTCCTCGCCGGTTTGCAGCAGCCGGAGGACCACGCCCGCCACGTACTCCGGACGGTGCACCACCATGCCCGGCCGGGGCGGGACACCCAGCTTGAAGATGCCGTCACCGAACTCGGTCGCGGTGACCGAGGGCAGCAGCAGGGACACCGCGATGCCCTCGAGAGCCAGTTCTTCGCGCAGCACCGCGCTGAGCATGTTCACCGCGGACTTCGTTGCCGCATAAGCGCCGACACCGGTCGCGACGCGGCGCGTGGTGCCCGAGCTGACGTTCACGATCCGCCCGGAGCCCTGCGCCCGCATGGCCGGCAGGACCGCCTGCGTGACGCCCACCAGGCTGGCCACGTTCAGGTCGAGAATCCGGCGGTACTCGGCGATGTCGATGTCGGCGACCGCTCCCTGGATGCTGGCGCCGGCGTTGTTCACCAGCCCGTCGATGCGCTGGTGCCGGTCCAGCGTGGCCGCGACCAGAGCGCGTACCTGCGGGGGATCGGTGACGTCGGTGGGCACGGCGAGCGCCCCGCCGAGTTCCTCGCTCAACGCCGCCAATCGGTCGGCCCGACGCGCGGCGAGCACCGGGTTCGCCCCGGCGGCATGCAGTAACCGCGCGGTGGATTCGCCGATACCGGACGAGGCACCCGTAACGATCACGGTCTTACCGGCCAGCTCCAGAAGATCACTCATGGACATCACATTAGAGTGTATAACGCCCTATACCGCTGGCCGACCGTGGAAAAAACCTGACTTAGCCCAGCAGTCAGCTCGCCTCCAAAAGCACTGCTACGAAAGGGAATTCAGAACCACGGCGTAGGTCTGCTCGGGGTCGAGGCCCTCGGTGTCCAGGACCGTGCATGCGGGCCGGAGCGCGAGGTACTGGGCGACGTGATCGTGGATCCGGTCCAGCAGCCGGAGCCCGCCCCGCTCGGCGAGGATGTCGTCGATGTGGCGGCGCGTGCTGGAGTCCATGATGGACGCACGGGCCGAGTAGCGGTCGAAGGCGTGCTGTTTCGGTGCGGTGAGGACGATTTCGCGGTACTCGGCGCCGGCGTTGCGGGCCGCGGCTTCGAAACCTTCGACCTCGTGCAGGGCGGTGGCCAGCTGGGGCAGGACGACGTCGTGGCCGGCGCGCAGGTGGGTTTCGGCCATGGCCACGGCGAGTCGGCGGCCGACGGCCAAGGTGGCCGAGAAGTCCTCTCGCCAGCCGCCGATCAGCGGGAGCAGCTGGTCGGTGTCGAGGTCGAGTGCGCCGGAGTGGCGGTCGGCGTAGAGCCGGGCCACGGTGGACTTCCCGATGCCGGACGGGCCGTTGAGGTGGATCAGTCGGGGCATCCGCCGACCCTAGCGACGCCGAAGGCCGCCCGGAGCGGAACCGGGCGGCCTTCGGCGGGTCGGATCAGGCTCAGATGAGGCCGAGCTTCTTCACCGCGTCGCGCTCTTCGGCGAGCTCCGCGACGGAGGCGTCGATGCGGGCGCGGGAGAACTCGTCGATCTCCAGGCCCTGGACGATCTCGTACTTGCCGTCCTTGGCGGTGACCGGGAACGACGAGATGAGGCCTTCCGGGACGCCGTAGGAGCCGTCGGAGACGACGCCCGCGGAGGTCCAGTCGCCCTCGGGGGTGCCGGTGACCCAGGTGTGCACGTGGTCGATGGCAGCCGATGCGGCGGAGGCGGCCGAGGAGAGGCCGCGGGCCTCGATGATCGCCGCGCCGCGCTTGGCGACGGTGGGGATGAAGGTGTCGGCGAGCCAGGCCTGGTCGTTCACGGCCTCGACGGCGCTCTTGCCGGCGACCTCGGCGTGCGCGATGGACGGGTACTGGGTGGCGGAGTGGTTGCCCCAGATGGCGACCTTCTTGAGGTCGGTGACGGGCACGCCGAGCCGCTTCGACAGCTGCGCGAGGGCGCGGTTGTGGTCGAGGCGGGTCATCGCGGTGAAGCGCTCGGCCGGCACGTCGGGGGCGTGGGACTGGGCGATCAGGGCGTTGGTGTTGGCCGGGTTGCCCACGACGAGGACGCGGATGTCGTCGGCCGCGCCGGCGTTGATGGCCTCGCCCTGGGGCTTGAAGATGCCGCCGTTGGCCTCGAGCAGGTCGCCGCGCTCCATGCCCTTGCTGCGGGGGCGGGCGCCGACGAGCAGCGCGATGTTGGCGCCGGAGAAGGCCTGCTTGGGGTCGTCGAAGATGTCGATGCCGGCGACCAGCGGGAACGCGCCGTCGTCGAGTTCCATCGCGGTGCCCTCAGCCGCCTTGACCGCCTGCGGGATCTCGAGGAGCCGCAGCTTCACCGGGGTGTCCGGGCCGAGGAGCTGACCGGACGCGATGCGGAACAGCAGCGCGTAGCCGATCTGGCCGGCCGCACCGGTGACGGTGACGTTGACAGGGGCTTGGGTCATAGCGGGTTCTCCAGCTTGAGACGGCTTTGGCTAGTGAAAGTGATGCTAGCCCTCCCGGCGTTCGCCGTTCGGGTGCGTCCAGTCACTCTTCGCCCGTGCCGTTCAGGGCGTGGTCGGTGGTGCCGTGGTGGTGGGTCCGGGGAAGAGGTGCTGGGCGCGGACCTCGTGCACTACCGCGGTGCCGATGGTTTTGACGCGGGCGCAGGCGGAGTCGGTGGTCGAGGGCGGGGTGTCGCCCACGACGATCTCCATGACCGTCCCGTGTTCGGGGAAGACGACCGCGGCGCAGGCCGGCCTGGAGTCGCTCTTGCCGGAGACGGCGGTCGCGCCGTCGAGGTCGATGTTGGCGACCGAGGTGGGGAAGGCCTGGGCGAAGTCGACGAGGGTGCTCTGGTCCCAGCGGACCAGGACCATGATCGAGAAGTGCGTGGAGGTCCACGAGCAGCTGCGCGAGGTCTGGGCTTTGTTCGAGGACACCTGCTTCAGGCCGTTCGTGGTGATCACGGGTTGGGGGAGGAATGAGCAGGGTTCGGCGTCGCGGGTGCTCGTGGGCGGCGGGGGTGCGCTTCGTGCGGGCGTTTCGGCTCCACCGCACCCGCTGAGGAGCACGACGGCGAGTAGTGCGGCCGCGGACGGTAGGGCAGCAGTCAGGCGCGTCATTCGCGGAAAGGTAGGGCGTGGCTCTGGGACCGGTCCCAGATTCCCCGGCTCAGCGCCGGTCGGCGGGGGCGGGTTCGGTGGCTTCGACGTTGAAGACGCGGCCGAGGGCGATCAGGCCTTCGTCGAGGTGGCTGAGGCTGGAGAGCACGGCGCGGGTTTCGGCGTCGTCGATGCGGTCGGCGACCGGGGTGCCGTCGTCGCGGACGAGCTTTTTCGACGGCGTGGTGTTGGGGTGGCGGACGGCGTCGCCGACGATGTCGACGTTCGCCAGGATGCGGCCGGTGAACTGGTCGAGGCGTTCGGCGACGGGGCCGTCGAGCTGGCCGGGCTGGGCGCGGGCGGCGACGTGGCGGGCGCGGAAGGCGATGCCTTCGAGGGTGGTGAGCACGTGCCAGCCGTAGTCGCGGCGGGCGCTGCGGAGGTTGATCGGGTGGGTGAGGGGCTCGATGGTCTTGCGGACCTGTTCGACGGCGCGGTCGAGGTCTCGGGACATCTCGATGATGTTGACGTTGTCGCGGCCCGAGAGCAGGCGTTCGGCGGATTCGAGGAACTCGTCCAGCTCGTCGAGGACCAGGGCGATGTCGTCGAGCATCACCGAGCGGGTGCGGACGGGGACGATGACGAGGGCGGCAAGCAGTCCGGAGGCGGCGCCGACGGCGGTTTCGGCGACGCGGATCCAGAGCACCTCGATGGTGAACGTGCCGAGCAGGCTGTAGAGCAGGGCCAGCATGCTGGTGACGAAAAACGCCATCAGGAACTGCGAGACGCGGGACATGTAGACCATGCCGAAGACGCAGACCATGAGCAGCGCGAGGATGGCGGCGGTGTCGCCGCTGACGAGCAGGGCGAGCACGACGCCGCCGACGATGCCGATCAGGGTGCCGGCGGTGCGGCGGACGCCTTTGACGAAGCGGGCGCCGGCGCTGGAGGTGCCGATGAACACGACGAAGACGGTGAGCACGGCCCAGTACCAGCGCTGGTGGGAGATGAGCTGGCCGGCCAGGACGGCGAGCCCGCCGCCGACCACGGCCTGGATGGCGCTGCGGGTCTGGTTGTCGTAGGCGAAGACCTTGGTGGGCTCGGGTTCGTCGGTTTCGGTGTCGTCGAGGGAGAAGTCGACGCCGCCGTCCTTGGCGGCGACGCGCTGGGCGCGGTCGTCGGCGACGGCGAGTTCGGCGATGGCGCGGCGGACCCCGTCGCCGGGTTTGGCGTTGCGGTCGATGCGGCTGCCTTCGACGAGCATGCGGCTGTATTCGCCCGTCTCGCTGATCAGGGGCAGTTCGCGCGGGTCGCGTTCCATGAGGGAGCGGAATTTGGCGAGGCGGCCGAGGAGGTCTTCGGCGACGCCGGTGTGGAGGCTTTCGGAGCAGGTGCGCTGCACGGTGATGGTGAGCCATTGGACGGCGAGCTCGACTTCGATGGCGCGGCGGCGGAGCTGGTCGGCCTTGCGCTCGTCGACGACGTCGGGGGCGTTGTCCTCGATCAGGAGCACGGACTCGTGGAGGCGGGCGAGGGCGGTGCGGATCTGACGGTCGGCTCGGTCGCCGCCGGCGGCGGTGATGTAGGCCTCGGTGGCGCGGATGGCGGCGGCGACGCGGGCGCGGAACGCGCGGCGGATGCGGATGAACTCGCTCTCGGCGTTGCGGCGCAGCAGGACGAAGCGGACCAGCGCGTTCGAGGCGAGGCCGATCAGCATGGCGATGAGCAGCTGTGGGACCTGGCTGAGGTGGGCCTGCAGGAACATCGGGAAGAAGAACAGGAAGAACATCATCGAGCCGAGCGCGGTGCCGCGGGGGCCGAAGCGCTGGACGTAGACGGCGATGAAGATCAGCAGCACGAAGATGATGCTGTCCAGCGGCGGGTATGCGGCGCCGACGCTGGCGAGGGTGATGGAGGAGGCGCCGACGAGGGCGGCGAGGCCGAGGGTGACCGCTTGGCCGCCGCTGGTCGGGTCGTTCACGGAGAAGGCGCTCATCATCGCGGAGATGGCGGCGACGAGGCTGATGGTGAGCGGGTAGCCCAGTGGCTGCAGCGCGAGGATCGCGATGACGATGCCGAGCACCGCGGAGCCGGCCAGGCGCAGCCGGATGAAGCCGGGGTCGGCGGCCGCGAGCCGGTCGAGGGCGGCGTTGCGGAGGTCGGCGATCATCGGGCGAGCAGCTCCCACTGGGCGAGGGTGACGCGACGGCGGGTGGAGCCGGTGACGCGGAGGCGGTAGTGGGCGAAGGCCGCGGGGGTGGCGAGGGCGAACGGCCGGGTCTGGCGGCGCCAGCGGAACAGCTCGCCGGAGCGTTCGTCGAGCACGGTCCAGCGTCGTCCGTCGGCGGAGCCTTCGAGGGTCCAGCCGGTCGGGTCGCCCGCGCGGCCGCCGGAGGTGAGCGTGTACATGGTGACTTCGCGGGGCGGGCCGTCGACGAGGAATTCGACGGTCGGGGTCCGGCTGGTGAAGGTGGCTTCGGTGCGGCTGGTGTCGTCGATGAGCGGGTACGCGGGGCCGTCGGGGCTGTGGACGGTGCCGCGCAGGTCGGTCAACGGCGTGGGCGGGACCGCCGTGACGGGCTCGGCGCTCCAGGTGCCGGGCTCCGCGCGGACGTCGAATTCGAGCACGGCGCCGCCCGCCAGCACGGCATGCGCGATCGTCGGCGAGGTGTGCGGGGTGCCGTCGATGGTGAGGCCGTGGACGTACGGGGTGTCCGTGGTGGCGCCGCGTGCTCGGATGACCAGGTCCTTACCGTTCTCCAGGTGCACGGTCGCAGTCTGGAACAGGGGTGTGCAGAGGGTGTAGCGCGGGGTGCCGACGGCCAGCGGGTAGAGGCCGAGTGCGCTGAAGACATACCAGGCGGACATCTCCCCGTTGTCCTCGTCCCCCGGGTAGCCCTGGCCGAGTTCGCTGCCGAGGTAGAGCCGGCGCAGGACTTCGCGGACGGTGCGCTGCAGTTTGGCGGGCGCGCCGGCGAAGGCGTAGATGAACGGGATGTGGTGCGACGGCTGGTTGGAGTGGCCGTACTGGCCCATGCGGACGTCGCGGGCCTCGGTCATCTCGTGGATCAGGCCGCCGTACGAGCCGGGTTTGCGGCCGGTTTCGGGGGTGCGGAAGAACTCGTCGAGCTTCGCTTCGAGCCCGGCCGGCCCGCCGTGGAGGGCGGCGAGGCCGGGGCCGTCGTGGGGCACGGAGAAGGCGGTGTTCCAGGCGTTGGTCTCGACGAAGTCGCCGCCCCAGGCCTGCGGGTCGTAGCCCTCGGGCGGGAAGTGGCGGCCGCCGTCGGGGGTGCGGCCCTGGAAGAAGCCGATGCGCGGGTCGAAGTGGTGGACGTAGTGCTGGGCGCGTTGGCGCAGGTAGGCGGCGTTGTCGGCGAAACGGCGCGCGCGGGGGCCTTCGCTTTCGCGGGCGAGGGCGTCGGAGAGGTTGGCGAGGCCGAAGTCGTTGAGGCAGCCTTCGAGCGCCCAGGACAGTCCTTCGCGCACCGAGGTCGGGGTGTAGCCGAGGAATGGCGAGCGGTGGAGTCCCTTGCGGCCGACGCCCGCGCGGGGCGGGGCGACGGTGGCGTTCTTGAGCGCCGCGTCGTAGGCGGATTCGACGTCGAAGGTGCGGACGCCTTTGAGGTAGGCGTCGGCGAAGGCGACGTCCGAGCTGGTGCCCGTCATCAGGTCCGCGTAACCGGGGGAGGACCAGCGGGCGATCCAGCCGCCTTCGCGGTACTGCTGGACGAAGCCGTCGATCATGCGGCCGCAGCGTTCGGGGGCGAGCAGCGCGTACGCGGGCCAGGTGGTGCGGTAGGTGTCCCAGAAGCCGTTGTTGACGTACAGCTCGCCGTCGACGATGCGCGCGCCGGTGCGGCGGCGGGTGCTCGGGCGGAGGCTGCGTCGCACCGGGCTGGCGTGCCGGATGCCGTCGGGAGTGTTCTCGTGGGCGGTGTTCGGGTAGAGGAACAGGCGGTACAGGCTGGAGTAGAAGGTGGTGAGCTGGTCTTCGGTGGCGCCGTCCAGCTCGACCCGGCCGAGCAGTTCCTGCCAGCGTTCGCGGGCGCGGTCGCGGACCTGCTCGAAGGTGGTGCCGGCCGGGATCTCCAGCTCCAGGTTGCGTTTCGCCTGCGCCAGGCTGATCAGTGAGGTCGCGATCCGGAGGGTGACCTCGGGCGCGTCGAAGCTCAGCTGCCCGGTGACGGTCCGCCAAGGCGGGCGGCGGACGTGGCCGCCGCCGGTCGCCGGGGTGTCGGCCTTGGCGTAGACGAACATCCGCCGCGCCCCGGTGGAAAGCCCGCTGCGGACCCAGGTGTGGCCGGTGACGACGCCACTGTCCGGATGGATGCGCAGGCCGCCGCGGTTGCGGGCGTTGTCGAACAGCACCCAGCCACGGCCTTCGGGGAAGGTGAACCGGAAGATCGCGGCGTGCTCGCTGGGCGCGAGGTCGGCCGTGATTCCGCCGGCGAAGCGGACGCCGTAGTGGTGCGGCCGGTCGGTCTCGTCGTCGTGGGAGAAGGCCAGCGAACGTCGGACGGGGTTCGGCTGGACCGGGCCGGTGCCGGGCATCAGCTGGAAGGTGTGCCGGTCGCCCATCCACGGGCTCGGCTGGTGGCTGAGCGCGAACGCCTGCAGCCGCGGGGAGTTCTGCGCGTCGTTGTGCCGGTGGTAGGAGTAGATCCAGTTCAGCGCGCGGGCGTCGGTGACCGGGGTCCAGAAGTTGAACCCGTGCGGCACGGCGGTGGCGGGGAAGGTGTTGCCGCGGGAGAACTCGCTGCTGGAATGGGTGCCGCGGGTGGTGCGGACGTGGTCGACCGGGTCTTTCGGCTCGACCGGGTGCTCGGCGACGCGGACGTCGTCCAGCCAGCCTTCGACGGCCTCACCCCCGGGCGGCTCGGTGACCAGCACGATCCGCCGGATCCGGCGCCCGGCGAACGCCCCGAGCGGGTGCCGGACCAGGTTCCACTGGTCGACCAGCAGCGTCTTGCCCCGGCCCTGCTCACCCGCGGAGATCCCGGCGCTGCTGCCGTCGTCGAACTCGACGTCCAGCGCGACGAACGTGGCGCGGTAGGACGGCACCGGCCGCTCGCCGACCGGGAAGACCACGTAGGACAGTGCACTGTGGGCGGTCACCGGCAGGTCCACGTCGAACAGCACGGCGCGCCCGGGCCGCCCGTAACGCAGCGCGCGCTGCCCGGTGAACCCGACGCCGGCCTTCGCGGTCGGCGACCGGTCCGGCCCGCGGCCCACCCGCAGGCCCGTGCCGACCGGCTGTGGTTCACCGGTTTCGAAGGAGGAGAAGAAGCCGGTGCTCGTCACGCGCTCACGGTAATCGCTCGGACGCCCGGGCACCCGGTGATCGTCCTCCGCGTGGCGCGGCCCGTGCGATGCCGTAGTGGCGGGGAATGCGCCTCAATGTGGCGTTCGGTGCGTCCAACGCACCGAACGCCACATTGGGTGCGTGGCCCCCTCCCGGGATCGGGAAGGGGCCACCGCTGATCATTCAGCCGATCAGAACTTCGCGCACTGCCCCGCGGACGGCCCGCGGACCGTGTTCGCGAGGGTGTTGTCCGTCGGTGCCGGGGTGTTGCCGGCGCAGGCCAGCGGGCCACCGACGGTGCTGCTCGCCAGTACCGCCGCGTGGTTGCCCACCAGGGTCGCCGGGCCGCCGATGGTGGTCAGCTCGATCGACACCGAACCCGTGGTGCCGGTGATCGCCACCGGGCCCGACACCTTCGTGCGGTTCAGCACCACCTGTCCCGCACCGGTCGAGGACAGCGGGCCCGAGATCGAGCCGCCGCGGACGACCAGCGAAGCGCCGCCCGACACCGTGACCGGGCCGGACACCGTCGCGCCGTTCAGGCACACCGTGCCGCTCGACACGGTCAACGGGCCGTTCTGCACGCCGGTCAGCGTCTTCGTGCACGACGCGTCCGGGCGGCCCAGCAGCTCGAACTCCGCCAGCGACGCCGTGCCGCCGGTGGTCGCGGTGACCTCCAGCCGGTAGTAGGCGTAGTGGGCCGGGTTCTTCACCGCGAACGCGCGGGTCTGCTGCCGCCACTGGAAGGCCTGGTCGGTCTGCTGGTCCGCGACCGCCCACGTCTTCCCGTCGTAGGAGCCCTTCAGCACCCAGCTCTTCGGATCACCCGCACCCTTCGGCGAGGTCAGCGTGTAGTGCGTGACCGCCTCGTCCGTCGAGTTCAGCTGGTACTGCACCGCACCGGTCACCTTCGCCTCGGTGTTCGAGGTGTTGTCCACCAGGGCCTTGGCGTCGGAACCGTCCGAAGTGGACAGAGTGCCCCTGCCCGGACCGGTTTCGTCGTGCAGCGGCGTCGGGGGAGTGTCGCCCGTGGTGATCGACTTCGGCGCGTCGTTCGGGCCGGTGCCCCACTTCGACGGGTTCGGGCCCATGTCGAAGTCCAGCGTGCCGCCGTGGGCCAGCAGGTCCTGCGGCAGCGACGTCGAGGTGTAGGGCTTGCCGTTGACCTTCAGGCCCTGCACGTAGACGTTCTTCGCGTTGTTCTTCGGCGCGTTGATCACCAGGTCGCCACCGGGCAGGTGCACGGTCGCCTTGGTGAACAGCGGCGACCCGATCGCGTAGTTCGGGCTGCCCATCTGCAACGGGTAGAAGCCCAGCGCGCCGAACACGTACCACGCGGACATCTCGCCGTTGTCCTCGTCGCCCGCGTAGCCCTGACCCAGTTCGCTGCCGGTGTAGAGCCGCGAGAGCGCCTCACGCACCTTCGCCTGCGTCTTCGACGGCTGACCCGCGTAGTCGTACATGTAGAGCAGGTGGTGCGAGGGCTGGTTGGAGTGGCCGTACTGGCCCATCCGCACGTCCCGCGCCTCCCGCATCTCGTGGATCGCGCCGCCGTAGGTGCCGGGGTAGTTCGCGGTCTCCTGGTCGGCGAAGAACTGGTCCAGCTTGTTCGCCAGCTTGTCCTTGCCGCCGTAGAGGTCCGCCAGGCCCTGACCGTCCTGCGGCACCGTGAAGGCCATGTTCCAGCCGTCGGTCTCGGTGTAGTCCCCGCCCCACACGCGCGGGTCGTAATCGGCCTTGGACTTGGTGAACTGGCCGTTCGCGTCCTTGCCCTGGAAGAACCCGACACTCGGGTCGAACAGGTTCACGTACTGCTGCGCGCGGCTGGTGAAGTACTGGTAGTTCTCCAGGTACTCCGACTTCTTCGGGTCGGTCGCCGGCGCCTGGTCGTACAGCTTCTTCGACAGGTTCGCGATGCCGAAGTCGTTGACGTAGCCCTCCATCGCCCAGGAGAAGCCCTCACCGGTCGAGTTCGGCGTGTAGCCGAGGAAGATCGACTGGTCCAGCCCCTTGCGCCCGACCGCCGAGTTCGGCGGCGTCACGGTGGCGTTCTTCACCGCCGCGTCGTAGGCCGACTTGACGTCGAAGTTCGTCACGCCCTTGAGGTAGGCGTCGGCGAACGCGACGTCCGAGCTGGTGCCCGTCATCAGGTCCGCGTAACCGGGGGAGGACCAGCGCGCGATCCAGCCGGCGTCGCGGTACTGCTGGACGAAGCCGTCCACCATCTTCCCGGCCATGTCCGGCGTGAGCAGCGAGTACGCCGGCCAGGTCGTGCGATAGGTGTCCCAGAACCCGTTGTTCACGTAGGTCTGGCCGTCGACGATCTTCGAGCCGGTCTGCGTCGCGGTGTCCGTGCCCGTCTTCGGCGACACGGGACTGGCGTACTTGTACGCCGGCTTGTCGGCGGTGCCGGTGTTCTCGAAGCCCTCGTTCGGGTAGAGGAACAGCCGGTAGAGGTTGGAGTACAGCGTCTCCAGCTGGTCCTTCGACGCGCCCTGCACCTCGATCACGCCGAGCTGCTTGTCCCACGCCTGCTGCGCGGCGTCACGCGCCTGGTCGAACGACACGTTCGGCCCGGCCTCCATCGCCAGGTTCTTCTTGGCCTGGTCGACGCTCAGCAGCGAGGTCGCGATCCGCATGGTGACGGTCTTGTCCGCGCCCGCGTTGAACCGCATGTAGCCGGTGACGTTGTCCCGGCCCTGCCCGGTCAGCTTCGAACCGGCCGTGACCGGCTTGTCGAAGGTGGCGTAGACGAACATCCGCCCCGCGCCCGCCGAAAGGCCGCTCTTCGCGTCCGTGTACCCGCTGAGGGTGCCGGTGGCCGGGTCGAGGGTGAGCCCGCCGGAGTTGTTGACGTTGTCGAAGATCAGGCTGGAGTCGTTGCCCGGGAAGGAGAACCGCATGACCGCCGCGTGATCGGTCGGCGCGATCTCGGTCTTGATCCCGTTCTGGAACGTGACCCCGTAGTAGTGCGCCCGCGCGACCTCGTCGTCGTGCTTGAACGCCAGCGCCCGCGCGTTGCGGTCCGCGTCCGGCACCCCGGCCGCGGCCGAGGGCATCACCTGGAAGCTCTGCCGGTCACCCATCCACGGGCTCGGCTCGTGGCTCACGCTGAACGCCTGCAACGCGGGCAGGTTGTCCGTGTTGTTCTGCGAGTGGTAGTTGTACAGCCAGCTCGCCGAGCCGGCGTCGGTCACCGGCGTCCAGAAGTTGAAGCCGTGCGGCACCGCGGTCGCCGGGAAGTTGTTGCCCCGCGAGAAGGTGCTGTTCGCGAGCGTGCCGCGGGTGGTGAGCACGTTGTCGCTCGGGCGGGTGCTCGCCGGCGGCGTCGGCGTGGCGGAGATCTTCACGTCGTCCAGCCAGCCCTGGAACGTGCCCGGGCCGTTCGGGTTGTCGTAGCCCACCAGGATCCGGGCGATGGTCTTGCCCTGCGCGGCCGTGCCGATCGCCGAGCGCACCAGGTTCCACTGGTTGGCGTAGAGCACCTTGCTCGCGCCCTGCCCCTGCGGCGAAAGCGGGAACCCGTACTGGTCCGTCGCGCCCAGCGAGCTCAGGTACGTGCCGTCGGTGAAGGCCAGGTCGATCGCGACGTTGGTGCTCGGGTACTTCAGGTCGCCGGTGACGAACTGCGGCTGCACCTTGTACGACAGCTCGGTGGAGGCGACCACCGGGATGTTCACGTCGAAGACCTTGTTGTACGACCAGCCGTGCCCGGCGGCGGTCTGGCTGCCGGAGTACCGGAACGCCTTCTGCCCGGTGAAGCCCACCCGGTTCTTGTTCGTGTACCCGCTGGTGGGGCCGGAATCGACGAAGCTGCGCATGTTCGGCAGCGGCGGCGGCGCCGGATCGTCGTTGGCCAGCAACAGCTCCGAGAGCTGCAGCGCGGTGTCCCCGTGGTTGCGGGTGACGTTCAGCCGGTAGTACTTGAACGGCGCGCTCGGGGCCGCCAGCTTGTAGTCCTTCTGCTGGAACCGGTTCTCGAACGTCTGCCCGGACTGCTTGTCCAGGTCCGTCCACGACTTCGCGTCACTCGAGCCCTGCAGCGTCCAGTCCTGCGGGTCGCGGCCGGCGAAGTCGTTGGCCGAGCTGATCGCGTAGTGCGTGATCAGCGTCGGCTCGGACAGCGTCACCTGCGCCCACGCCGCGGGATCCCACGACAGCCACTTGGTGTCGGTGGTGCCGTCGACCAGGTTGGCCGCGACCTCACCGCCGTCGGTGTTCTCGCTGCTCGCGGTCACCTCGGTCACCTTGCCGCGGATGTCACCTGGGATCGCGGTGCCGTTCGCCCCGTTGACCCCGGACGCCCGCGGCTTGCCCGCCGCGTCGGTGTCAACGGTGTCCTGCCACGTCGGCTGCGGGTCGCTCGGCTCGAACGACGAGGAGAAGTCCGGTGGGGCGGCCGCCTCGGCGGTGGCCGCGGTCACCGGCAGGGCGGCCAGTCCGGCCGCCGCCACCACCGCGACCAGCACGGCGTGGACGGGTCTGGCGCTTCGGGGCATCGTTGCTCCCAGCTTGTCGGGACGGTCTTCACGCGCCCGCGCACAGGGACCCCGGCGGCGGCGCCGGGCAAGCGAAACCCGCGTGTGACATCGATGTCAAGTCCGCGGCGGCAACCTGGCCGGAAACAGACAAGGACGGACGTAACCGGGCTGGTGCAGCCGGCCCGCGGCGCTACCGGCTGAGCGGCCCGGTCCGGCGAGCGCGAGGCGTTCGCGCTCCGGGGGACGATCGGGACCACGCCGATCGCGCTCAGCACGGCCACGAAACCGTTCTGGATCTGGGTGCCGGTGCTCGGCCCGTAGCCGGGCGTCTCGCACATGTACTGGTCGCAGACCTCCGGGGGCGGACCGGCGCAGCCGGCGGCGGCAACGGCAGCCAGTCGGATCCGGGACGATTTCAGGGCAGGCTGACCGCGGGCGCCGGAACCCCTCCCGGACTCGGTCCGGCCTCTCAACCGCTGAAGCCGCGGTAGACGCCGTCCGCGTCGGCCGAGGAGGTGAACTCCGCCCAGTCCATATTGGCCAGCGAGATGTTGTTCTCCACCGACCACAGCTGCGCCGGGATCACCCGCAGCTGCCCGTTCTCGTGCGGGCTCACCCGCACGACCAGCAGCGGCAGCTCCGGCGACGCGAGCGCGGCCCGGTCGGCCAGCACGAGCAGCGCCCACTCCGGGGCCAGCGCGACCAGCTGCTCGACGGTCGCGTCCCGGTACGCCGGGTCCTCGACCACGCGCAGGCTCGCGCGGAAACCGTCCTCGCTCGGGGTCTTGACCGCCTCGAGGACGGCGTCCCACGCGTCCTGATCGGCGAAGTCCGTGCGGATCAGCAGGCCGAAGTGGATATCGGGCAATCGCTCCATGCGCCTCATCCAACTCCCGACGGCCGCCGGCCGTCGCCGGTATAAGGGAACAATGGCCGAAGATCCGATCGACCCCGACGACGAAGCCCGCCGACGTGCCGAGAAGGCGCTGGCGGCCGGGGATCCCAGCGGATGGTTCGAGCCGTTGTATGCCGCGGTGGAGGCAGGGGACGCCGTGCTGCCGTGGTTCCGCGGCGAGCCGTGCGTCGAGCTGGCGGCCTGGGCGCGGGACAACCCCGGCGACGGCAAGCGCGCGCTCGTGGTCGGCTGCGGTATGGGCGACGACGCCGAGCTGCTCGCCGAAAGCGGCTACGACACCGAGGCGTTCGACGTCTCGCCCAGCGCGATCAAGGCCGTGCTCAACCGCTTCCCGGACACCCGCGTCGCCTACCGCACCGCGGACCTGCTCGACCCGCCCGCGGAATGGCGCCACGCGTTCGACCTCGTGGCCGAGATCCTCACCGTGCAGTCGCTGCCGAAGGACGTCCGCGGTACCGCCATCCGGTCGGTCTCGGGGTTCGTCGCCCCCGGCGGCCTCGCGCTGGTCAGCGCGGTGGCCGAGGAGACCATCGACCTGGCCACCTGGGCCGGCCCGCCCTGGCCGCTCAACCGCGCCGAAGTCGAGTCCTTCGCCCGCGACGGCGTCTCCGCCCGATCCCTCGACCGCATCCGCGACGGCCGGCGCTGGTGGGCCGAATTCACCCGGGAGGCCTGACATGACCGGAAACCCGATCGTCGAGCAGTGGCTGGCCGAGCAGGTCCCGCAGGCGCTGCTGCCGACGGAACACCTCACCGCCCTGCTCGCGGTGACCCAGCTGGGCCACCCCGTCCCCGAGGACGTGCTCGACGCCTGGGGCCGCGAAGTCGTGCTCGCCCACCGCGTCGTGGACCAGTCGGAACCGGCGTTCATCGCCGAGGCCCGCCGCCAGGGCTGGTCCTGGGAACGAATCGCCGACCGCCTCGGCCTGCCCGACGCCGAAACCGCCGAACAACGCCAGACCGTCCTCGAAGCCGAGCTGACCCGCACCCATCCGCAGAACCTGCCCGGCGCCTGGCGTCCCTAGGCCGGCCCGGCCCGGTGCAGCGGATGACGCTTTCAGTGCACTCAGCGCGGGGAAAGCGTCATCCGCTACCCACGGGGAGCCCCGGTACTCAGCAGGAATCGAGGAACCGCTTCAACACCCGCGTGCCAAACCGCAGCCCCTCCACCGGCACGCGCTCGTCCACTCCGTGCGCCATCGCGCGGTACGGGAAGCCTGGCGGCAGCCACAGGGGAGCGAAGCCGTAACAGGCCATGCCCAGCTTCGTGAACGCCTTCGCGTCCGTCCCGCCGCCCATGCAGTACGGCACCACCACCGCGTCCGGGTCCTCGGCGCGCAGCGCGGCCGCCATCGCGTCGAACCACGGCGAGTCCACCGGCGCCTGCACCGGCGGCTGGTGCGCGACGAACTCGCGCGTCACCCCCGGGCCGAGCAGGCCGTCCAGCTCCGCGAACAGCTCGTCCTCCGCGCCCGGCAGCACCCGCACGTCCACCTGCGCGGTCGCCGTCGACGGGATCACGTTCACCTTGTAGCCGGCGGACAGCATGGTCGGCGTGGTGCTGTTGCGGACCGTCGGCACCACCAGCGAACCCGCCGGGCCCAGCCGCGCCACCGTCTCGTCCACCGCCGCACCTGAGGACAGGTCCACCGGCACACCGAGCGCCGCACCGGTGCGTTCCAGGAACGCCCGCACCGTCGGCGTCAGCCGCACCGGCCACCGGTGCGCGGCGATCCGATGCAGCGCGCCGACCAGCATCGTCACGGCGTTCTCGTCATTGGGACGCGAACCGTGCCCGGCACGCCCGCGCGCGGTCAGCCGCAGGTGCGCCGTGCCGCGCTCCGCCGTGCCGACCGGGTACAGCCGCACGGTCCGGCCGTCGGCCGCCGGCACGTGATAGGTGTAGCCGCCGGATTCGCTGATCGACGCGGCACAGCCCTCGAAGAACTCCGGGTGCGCCTCGACCAGCCAGTGCGCCCCGAAATCGCCCTTGTCCTCCTCGTCGGCCACGAACGCCAGCACCAGGTCCCGGCGCGGCCGCAGCCCCGACGCGACGGCCGTGAGCACCATCGCGCAGAAGTCCTTCATGTCCACCGCGCCGCGGCCCCACAGGAACCCGTCGCGCACCTCGCCGGAGAACGGCGGCACCGACCAGTCCGCCGCGTCCGCCGGGACCACGTCCAGGTGCCCCTGCACCAGCAGCCCGGGCAGCGACGGGTCGGTGCCCGGGATCCGCGCGAGCACGTTCGCCCGCCCCGGCGCCGATTCCACGATCTTCGCCGGAACCCCGTGGCGCTCCAGGAACTCCGCGACGTACTCCGCCGCGTCTCGTTCCCCCTCAGCGTCGCCGCCGCCGCGGTTGGTCGTGTCGAACCGGATCAGGTCCGCGCACAACGCCACCACATCGACACCGGCGGGATTGTCCACTGTGGAGTCAGCCATAAATGCCCTGCACCGCCCCGGCCGCGATGGCCGTGACCACCTTGAACGCCTTCATCGCCTCGGTCATGCTCGGCGCGTCGAAGCCGACCCGGCGTGTGCCGATCTGCTCCACGGTCGGGATCACCGCGGTCGCCTGCGCCAGGTGGCTCGCGTCGAACTCCACCTCGATCCGGTGCCGCGCCGGCGCCCGCTCCACCCGGCCCGCCAGCGCCATCGACTCCGCCGCGCCCGCCTTCAGCAGGTCCGCGGTGCGCGCCGGCGGCAGGCAGATCGCCGCGTACCGGCTCACGCACTCCTTGACCTGGACCAGCTCGGCCTCGGGGGAGTAGTCCCGCGCGTCCTCGCAGGTCCGGTCGTCGCCGCTGACCAGCAACACCGGCACGCCGTACTCCGCCGCCATCGCCGCGTTCAGCCGGCCCTCGCTCGCCGGCACGTCGTCCAGCCACACCCCGGTGATCTGGTTCTCCAGATAGGTGTGCGACAGCACCCCGTCGAACCCCGCGCCCGCGTGGTAGCCGAGGAACACGACGCCCTCCACCCCGGAATCGATACCCTGCATCATCGACAGCGGCTTGTGCCGCCCGGTGAGCATCCGCGCCCGCGGGTCCAGCTCCTCCAGCAGCAGATTCCGCTGCGAGGAATGCGCCTCGTTGACGAGCACGTCGGTCGCGCCGGCCCCGAACAGCCCCGCCAGCACCGCGTTGACGTCGCCGGTGAACAGGCGCCGGAACCGCTGCCACTGCTCGGTGCCCGGCACGACGTCGTCGGTCCAGGTGACGCCCGTGGCGCCTTCCATGTCCGCCGAGATCATGATCCGCATGCCGGGCACTCTAGTCATCCTACGTCCTGCCCGTCGCACCCCGCCGAAGGTCACGTAGGGTCACCACTCGCGGTGCATAACGATCGAGCACGCACCGTCGCCGCAACATATTGCGCGCTTGCGTCGGTATGTGGTTACTTTTCGGCCTTGGGGTGGCTCGGGGCTAGACGATGGGGTGGTCTGCAAGTGCGGATGAAGCACGTTCAATCCAGGGTGAGCCGCGTGATCGCGGTTTTGACGGCGGGGACGCTGGCGATGCTGCCGCTGGCGGGCACTGCCGCCGCGCAGCAACAGGTCCATCAGCAGCAGCCCGCGCAGCCGAAGGTGCTGCGGGTCGCGCTGACCACCGGGATCGACCATCTCAACCCGTTCACCGCGTCACTCGCGGCGTCCACCCAGGTCGGCCGGTTCATCTACGAGTTCCTGACCATCCCGTCCGCCGACAAGGCCGAGGCCTCGCCCGCGCTGGCCGAGTCGTGGACGACCTCGCCGGACAAGCTGACCTGGACGTTCAAGGTCCGCCAGAACGCCAAGTGGACCGACGGCCAGCCGGTCACCGCGAAGGACGCGGCGTTCACGTTCAACCGCATGCTTTCCGACGAGACCGCGCGCACCGCGAACGGCAACTACGTCGCCAATTTCCAGAGCGTCACCGCGCCGGACGCCGGCACGCTGGTGATCAAGACCAAGGCCGTGCAGTCCAGCATGGACCTGCTCGACGTGCCGATCGTGCCCGAGCACGTGTGGGCGCCGATCAAGGACCTGAACGACCCGAAGACCGACGACCTGTCGGTGATCGGCGTCAGCGACGGGCCCTACCAGCTCACCGAGTACAAGCAGAACGAGTACCTGAAGTTCAAGGCCAACAAGGACTACTGGCGCGGCGCCCCGAAGGTCGACGAGCTGCAGCTGCTGATCTTCAAGGACGTCGAGTCCGCGGTGAACGCCCTCAAGCAGGGTGAGGTCGACGTGATCAACCGGCTCACCCCGACCCAGTTCGACGCCCTGCAGGGCCAGCCGAACATCGCCACCAACAAGGCGCCCGGCCGCCGCTACAACGAGATCAACCTCAACTTCGGCGTCGAGAACAACCAGAACCAGCCGATCGGCAACGGCAACCCGGTGCTCAAGGACCTCCGGCTGCGCAAGGCGATCGCCCAGGCCATCGACCCGAAGACCATCGTGGACAAGGTGATGGGCGGCTACGGCCAGCTCGGCGGCGGCGTCATCCCGCCGATCTACTCCGCCTACCACTGGGACCCGCCGGCCAATGAGGCGATGAAGTTCGACATCGCCGCCGCCAACACCGCGCTCGACCAGGCCGGTTACGTCAAGGGCCAGGACGGCATCCGCGTCGCCCCCGGCGGCGCCCGCCTCGAGCTGCGCCTGACCGGCCACGCGAACCGCCCGTTCGACCAGCGCACCGCCCAGTACGTCAGCGGCTGGCTGCACGACATCGGCATCTCGGTCAAGCAGGAGCTGGTCTCCGACGAGGAGCTGAACGACCGCACCAACGCGGGCAACTACGACCTCGCGATCTCCGGCTACGCCACCAACCCGGACCCGGACTACGCGCTGGCGCTGCACACCTGCGCCGGCCGCCCGAACGCCGAGGGCAAGGGCGCCACCACCGACACGTTCTTCTGCGACCCGCAGTACGACGCGCTGTACGCCAAGCAGCTGACCGAGACCGACCCGGCCACCCGCGCCGGCTACGTCAAGCAGGCCCAGGCGCGGCTCTACAGCCAGGCCGTGAACGTCGTCCTCGACTACGACAACTCACTCGAGGCCTACCGCTCCGACAAGTTCTCCAGCTTCGAAAAGCAGCCCCAGCCCGACGGCTCGATCCTCGAGCAGACCGGCTACTGGGGCGTCTACGGCGCCGTGCCGGCCGGTTCCGAGGCCGCGGCCGGCGACAGCGGCGGCTCGAACACCGTGCTGTGGATCGTGATCGGCGTGGTCGTGGTGGTCGTGCTCGTCGGCGGCGGCGTGCTGATCGGCCGTCGCGGCAAGTCCGCGGACGACCGGGAGTAGCACCTCTTGTCCCAGGCATTCACCTCCGGCCAGGCCTCGGCGCTCGTCGACCCCGACCAGCGCCGAGGCGGGACCGGCACCCTCCGGTTCATCCTCACCAAGGTCGCCGAAGCCGCCGCCAGCATCGTGCTGGTGATCGTGCTCGGGTTCTTCCTGTTCCGGCTGCTGCCCGGCGACCCCGTCGCGTTCATGGTCCGCGAACGGCCCACCGACCCGCACCAGATCGCCGAACTGCGCCAGCAGCTCGGCATCGACAAGCCCGTGCTGGCCCAGTTCGGCAACTACTTCGTCGGCCTGTTCCGCGGCGACTTCGGCACCTCCTACATCGAGCGCCGCCCGGTGATCGACATGATCGGCGAACGGCTCTGGCCCACCGTGCTGCTCGTCGGCAGCGCGACCGTGCTGGCCATCGCGCTCGGCCTGTGGCTCGGCATCCGCGCCGCGTGGAAGCGCGACAGCTTCTTCGACCGCGCCCAGACCGGCATCGCGCTCACCCTCTGGTCGGTCCCGCAGTTCTGGCTGGGCCTGCTGCTGCTGGTCGTCACCAACGGGGTGTTCCCCAGCCGCGGCATGCACTCCCCGGACGCCGGGCCCGGGTTCTTCGCCCAGGGCCTGGACGTGCTGCACCACCTGGTCCTGCCGTGCGTCACGCTGCTCGCGGTGTTCTACGCCCAGTACATGCTGGTGATGCGGTCCTCGCTGCTGGGGGAGATGAACGCCGACTACCTCACCACCGCCCGCGCCAAAGGCTTGCGGGAGGACATGGTCCGCCGCCACCACGCCGTGCCGAACGCGCTGCTGCCTACCGTGACCCTGGTGTTCATGCAGTTCGGCATGGTCGTCTCGGGCGCCGTCACGGTCGAGGCCGTGTTCAGCTGGCCCGGGCTCGGGCAGCTGACCTACGACGCCCTCCACGGCCCGGATCTGCCGGTGCTGCAAGGGGTTTTCGTGGTGCTCGCCGGCGCCGTCGTCCTGATGAACATGCTCGCGGAACTGCTCTACCGCGTGCTCGACCCGAGGGTGCGTACCGCATGACCGCGACAGCACCCGCCGAGAGCGCCCGCGCGATCGCGTGGCGCCGCCGCCGCGCCGGCATCGCCCGCACCTGGCACGAGTTCGCCGCGCAGAAGGCCGCGCTCACGGGCCTGTGCCTGCTCACCCTCACCGTGCTGCTGGCCCTGCTGCTCCCGGTGATCAGCAACTCCGACGGCCTCGACGTCACCAAGGCCACCGGCCACCCGCTCAGCCCGCCGGACGGCCAGTTCTGGCTCGGCACCGACATCGACGGCCGCTCGGTGCTGCTGATGACGTTGTGGGGCACCAGGATCTCGCTGCTCGTCGGGTTCTCCGCCACCGTGCTCAGCGTGCTGATCGGCACCGTCATCGGCATCACCGCCGCGCACTTCGGCGGCTGGGTCTCCACCGTCCTGCTGCGCTTCACCGACTTCTTCCTGGTGCTCCCGTCTCTGGTGCTCGCCATCGCGCTGTCCGCGGTGCTGCCCCAGGGCGTGTGGACGATCATCGTCGCCATCGGCCTCACCGCCTGGCCCAGCACCGCCCGCCTGGTGCGCGCCCAGACCCTCACCATCGAGAGCCGCCCGTACATCGAGCGCTCCCGCGCGCTCGGCGGCGGCCACCTGCACGTGGTCGGCAAACACGTGCTGCCCGGCGTGATGCCGCTCGTGCTCGCCAACACCACCCTGGTGGTCGGCAACTCGATCATCGCGGACGCGACCCTGTCGTTCCTCGGCGTCGGCGACCCCACCTCCATCTCCTGGGGCGCGATGCTCGAGACCGCGCTCAACAACGGCGCCGTCAGCCGCGGCGCCTGGTGGAACCTGCTCCCGCCGGGTATCGCGATCGTGCTCGTCGTCCTGTTCTTCACCCTGGTCGGCCGCGGGCTGGAGACGGTGCTGAACCCGAGGCTCAAAGGACAACATTCGTGACCGCCCTGCTCGAACTGAAGAACCTCGGCGTCACCTACCGCACCGGCGGCGGCGACGTGCCCGCGGTGCGCGGCGTCGACCTGCGCCTCGACCCCGGCGACACGCTCGGCGTCGCGGGGGAGTCCGGCTCCGGCAAGTCCACCGTCGCGATGAGCGTGCTGCGATTGCTGCCGCGCAGCGCCGAGATCACCGGCGAGATCCTGCTCGACGGCGAGGACGTCACCGAGATGCGCTGGGGACGGCTGCGCGCGGTCCGCTGGGCCGAGGCGTCGGTGGTGTTCCAGGGCGCCATGCACGCGCTCAACCCGGTCCACCGCGTCGGCGAGCAGATCGCCGAGCCGATCCGGCTGCACCCGCCCGAAGGCGGCAAGGCCCCCACCGAGGCGCAGGTCCAGGCCCGCGTCGCCGAATTGCTCGAACAGGTCGACCTGCCCCGCTCGCGCGCCGGCGCGTACCCGCATGAGCTGTCCGGCGGGCAGAAGCAGCGCGTGATGATCGCGATGGCGCTGGCCTGCTCGCCCCGCCTGGTCATCGCCGACGAGCCCACCACCGCGCTCGACGTGATCGTCCAGGCCCAGGTCCTTGACCTGATGTCGCGCCTGGTCGCCGAGCACAACATCGGGCTGGTCATGATCAGCCACGACCTGTCCGTGCTCGCCGCCACCTGCCACCGCATCGCCGTGATGTACGACGGGCAGGTGGTCGAGGAGCGGCCCAGCGCCGAGCTGATGTCCTCGCCCCGGCACGAGCACAGCCGCGCGCTCGCCGCCGCGTTCCCCACCGTCGGCGACCCGGTGTCCCGCTTCGCCCCGGCCACCAGCACCCCGCTGCCGGCCGAGCCCGAACACCGGGGCGGCGACGACGGGTCACCGCTGCTGGAAGCCGAAGACCTGCACGTCACCTTCCGCGACCGCACGGGCAAGCGCATCCATGCCGTGGACGGGGTGAACCTCGCCGTGCGACGCGACGAGATCGTCGCGCTGGTCGGCCAGTCCGGCTCCGGCAAGACCACCCTCGCCCGCACTCTGCTCGGCCTCCAGAAAGCGGATTCCGGCGCCGTCCGCCACGACGGCAAGCCCATCCCCGCGGGCGGTGACGGCCTGCGCGCCTACCGTCGCCAGGTCCAGCTCGTCCTGCAGGACCCGACCAGCGCGCTCAACCCCGCCCACACCGTCTACGAGGCAGTGGCCGAAGGCCCGCGCATCCACGGTCTTCCCGACGAGCGCGCGATCGTGTCGCGGGCGCTGGAGGCCGCGGAACTGCGTCCGCCGGAGAAGTTCTTCGACCGGCTCCCGCACGAGCTGTCCGGCGGACAGCGGCAACGCGTCGTCATCGCCGGCGCGCTCGCGCTGGAACCGTCGGTGGTCGTCGCCGACGAACCGGTCGCCTCGCTCGACGCCTCCGTGCGCGGCGAGATCCTCGGCCTGCTGCTGCGGCTGCGCCGCGAACTCGGCCTGGCCGGCCTCGTCATCACCCACGACCTGGGGCTGGCCTGGAACATCGCCGACCGCGTCGCGGTGATGTACCGCGGGAAACTGGTCGAGACCGGCACCGTCGAACAGGTCCTGCTCGACCCCCAGCACGACTACACCAAATCGCTGCTGGCCGCGCTGCCGGGCGGCACCGCCAAGCTGTAGTTACACCGTGCCGAAGGTGGTCACGTCCTCGTAGACGGCTTCCAGCTGCGTGGATTCGACCACCTCGGCCAGCCGCCGCGCCGAGTCCGGGTGCACGAGAGAGGGAAACGCGTCGGCGAGGCGGTCGGCGGGCAGGTCCAGCTCGAAAGTCGAGATGATCTGCCGCTCCTCGGTCAGGCTGCGGCTGATCGTGACCCGGGCCGGGTACGAGTCGAGGGTCAGCCCGGGCGGCAGCCACGCGGCGATGAACTGGGCCTCGGTGACGCCGGGCTTGAGGGTTCGAACGTAGGTGGCGCGGAGCATCGGTCCCCTTCCCCTATTCATGTAATGGACAGTACATGAATAGGCTGGCGGGTATGGCGCGCACCGTGGACACGACCTATCGCGACGAACTCCTCGACGCGGTCGCCCGGGACCTGCTGCGGGCCGGGCTGGTGGGCGCCTCGCTCGAACGGCTCGCGGCCGCGGCGGGCACGAGCGCGCGCATGCTCGTGCACCATTTCGGTACCAAGCAAGCACTTCTTGACGCGGCCCTGCGCCGCTGCCGGGAATGGGAACTGGACCGCGCGCGAGCGGAACTGCCCGCCGGTCCCGACTTCCCGCGGGTCCTGGCGCGCGCGTGGACCTGGTTCGGCAGCGACGAGGCCGGGCAATACTTCCGCCTGTTCGGTCAGCTGGCGGCATCGAGCCGCCTCGGGACGGACCACGCGGGGGTGTCGCGGGTTCAGCTCAGCACCGAGTGGCTCACCGTTGTCGGCGACGGATTCCTGGCCTGCGGCTGCCGCCCGCCGATCGCGCAGCGGTTCGCCACCGTCGTCGTGGCCCAGATCCGCGGCCTGCTCCTGGACCTCGACGCGACGGGCGACAGCGAGCGCGTCCAGGACGCGTACGAGGGGTTCATGGAACTGCTCGTGGCCGATCTCGCCACCGGCAACCGAAAGCCGGGCAAGATCGCCAGGTGATGAGCGGCGAGACCGGCCCCCGATTCACCCGAGGCGGGCTTTTCCGCCGCAGAAACCGGAAAGCCCGCTTCGCCCCGGCCACCCCGGTATGGGCGAACACCTGAACGAAGACCGAACCCTGGCGGGAGCCGGGGCGGTGACCGGAAACTCCACCCGGTAATCTCCTGGATCGAAATGGCGACCACCACCACCGACTCTGCGCAACCGTCCGCGGCCGGCCCGCTGGACGAGCGACTTCTCGTGCCCACGAGGTTCCCGTACCGGACCATCGCGATGGGCACCATCGGCACCACGCTGCTCATGCTCGCCGCCCTCGGGGCCGGCGGCATCCTCATCCGCGACCCCGTCCTCGGGCACGGGCCGCTGTCCTGGATCCGCTACGGCCACGGCCGGGCGCTGGCGAACGCGCTGCTCTACACCGGCTTCGGCCTGGTCGTGTGGGCCTGGGTGCGCCTCGGCCGCTACGTGCTCGCCGGCCGCATCGGCAGCCGCCCGATCCTGATCGCCGCGCTGTGCTGGATGGCGCCGCTGCTGGTGTCGCCGCCGCTGTTCACCCGCGACGTCTTCTCCTACCTCGGACAGGGCGCCCAGCTGCTGTACGGCCTCGACCCGTACGCCAACGGCCCCGCCGAACTGCACGTGCTGCCGAACGTGGTGCAGAACGTCCACCCGCTCTGGCAGACCACGCCCGCCCCGTACGGGCCGCTGTTCCTGCTGATCTCCAAGTGGATCGTGGCGATCACGCAGGACAACATGATCGCCGGCGTGATACTGACCCGGCTGGTGCTGCTGATCGGGCTCGGCATGACGCTGTGGGCGCTGCCCCGGCTGGTCAAGCACCTCGGTGGCAAGCTGCCGGTGGCGCTGTGGCTCGCGGTCGCCAGCCCGATGATGGTCATCCACCTCTTCGGCGGCCCGCACAACGACCTGATGATGCTCGGCTTCCTCACCATCGGCATGGTCGCCGCGCTCGAGCGCAAATACGTGGTCGCGGTCCTGCTGATCACCGTCGGCATGCTGATCAAGCCGACTGCCGCCGTGGCGCTGCCGTTCCTGGTCTGGATGTGGGCCGCCCACATGTCCGGCGAATCGAAGGTCAAGAACTTCTTCAAGGCGGGCGCCGCTTCGGTCGGGCTGTTCGTGCCGGTGTTCGCGGTCGGCACCTGGCTCTCGCTCGGCTCGCTCAACCTCGGCTGGTGGTCCGGCCTCAAGGCCCCGCAGCTGATCGCGAACTGGCTGAACTTCCCGACCGGCATCGGCGAGGCGATCTACAACCTCGTGCACCTGGTCGCGAACGTGCAGCCCTCGCCGTTCGTCACGGTCACCCGCGCCATCGCCATGGTCGGCCTGGCCGCCTTCGGCATCCGCCAGTGGTGGCTCGCCCGCGGCGGCGGCAAGGAAGCCGTCTTCCGCGCCGCGATCACCATGCTGGCCGTCGCGATCCTCATGCCGCCCACCCTGCCGTGGTACCTGACCTGGGGTTTCGTCCTGTTCTCGGCGTTCGGCTGGCAGCGGCGGCACCTCTCGGTCGTGGTCGCCGTGTCGGTCTTCGTCACCCTCGTCTACTACCCGACGGGGGAGCAGGCCCTGTACGACTGGTGGTTCATCGCCATCGTCGTGCTGGTCAGCCTGTACGCGGCCGCTTCGCTGCTGCGCCCGGACCCGCTCGGCCTGATCGCCGCCTGGCGCAAGCCCGGCGAGGAGTTCCTGCCGGAGAAAACCCCGGCGCCCGCGGGCGACTAGCAGGCCCGGGTCAGTTCGGGTCAGTGCTGCGGGCTCAGCCCCGCCACGGCCAGCCCGAACAGCCGGTCCGCCCGCGCGGCCGGATCGGGATGGTGCTCGGTCGCCAGCACCACGCCGACGGCCAGCGTGATCAGGTCCGAGACCGTCACGCCGGCCGTCACCGCGCCGTCCTGCACCGCGCGGCTCAGCAGCGGGCCCGCCGCGTCCTCCAGCGCCATCGAGCAGGAACTCTCGTGCACTGACTCGGGCTCGACGCCGTCGTAGGCCAGCGCGGCCGCCAGCCCCCGCGCGGAGACGCAGTACGCGACGACGTCACCCAGCCAGTCCAGCAGCGCCTTCCGGCTGTCGCCGTGACCGGCCAGCTCCTGCGCGCGTACGCACAGGGCCTCGATCCGCGTCCGGGAAACCGCCTCCACCAACGCCCGGCGCGTGGGGAAGTGCCGCCGCACCGTCGCCGAGCCCACCCCCGCCGTGCGGGCGATCTGCTCGAGCGACGCACCGGCCCCATGCACGGAGACCTCCGCCTCGGCCACGGCGAGGATGCGCACGTAGTTGCGCCGAGCGTCGGCGCGCTGGTGGTCAGGCATGGCGCTCCTCGGTGGTTGTTTCGGTGGTTGCTAAGTGGCGGACCCCGCCGTATCGTAGCGGAACAGAAACGGCGGGGCCCGCCACTTAATCAGCTTGACCCTTACCGAGGAGCACCATGTCTGTTGAGTCCGCGCCTGTCCTCGTCACCGGCGCCACCGGGCGGCAGGGCGGCGCCACCGCCCGTGCGCTGCTCGCCACGGGCGTTCCGGTCCGCGCTATGGTGCGTGATCCGGGCGCCGCCGGGGCGAAGGCCGTCGAAGCGCTCGGTGCCGAATTGGTCACCGGCGACCTGCACGACCGCGAGTCCGTGACCCGCGCCGCCAAGGGCGCCCGCGCCGTGTTTTCCGTGCAGATGCCCGGTTTCACCGGCGAAGCCTTCGATTTCGACGGCGAGGTGACCCAGGGCGTCAACCTCATCGAGGCTGCGAAAACCGCCGGGGTGCCGCAGTTCGTGCACACCTCCGTCAGCGGCGCCGGACAGCACGTCGAGGCTCCCGGCTGGACCGAAGGCCGCTGGGCTTCGATGGAAGGCACGCTGGGCGCCAAGGCCGCGATCCAGGATCGCGTACGCGCCGCCGGATTCCCGCATTGGACGCTGCTGAAGCCGGCGTTCTTCATGGAGAACTTCTTGCCCTCATTGCGTTTCCTGTTCCCGCGGGGTGTTGAGGGCGGTCTCGTGAGCGTCATCAAACCGGACACCCGGCTGTCGCTGATCGCGGTCGAGGACATCGGCACGGCAGCCGCCGCGGCCATCGCCGACTCGGCGCGATTCGACGGCGTCGAACTGGAACTGGCGGGCGACTACCGCTCGGTGACGGAGATCACCGCGACCCTTTCCCTTGTGCTGGGCCGGGAATTGGCCGCACCGGACCTGACCGAGGCCGAGGCCCTCGCCGCCGGAATGCCCGCGATGGGCGCCTCGCACGAGTGGCTGAACGTGGTCGGCCAACCGGCCCGCCCCCAGTTCGCGACGGACCTCGGTCTGCCGCTCACCAGCTTCGAAACCTGGGCGCGGCAGCACATGCGGGCAGACGCCTAAAGGCTCGTGAGTGTTTATACCGGTTAGAACCGTTCTCAACACTCACGAGTCCTTACGAGCCGGCCCACCCGCGCCAGGAGTGCACCAGCGTCGACACCACGGCGTGCTCCGGCGGGTGGGCTGCGTACTGCTCGTACTTCGCGGTCAGCCACTGCAGTGGCTCCGCGCGGTCGGCCGAGTCCAGGACCCGGGCGACGCCGTCCGCACGGGCCCACCACAGCTGGGACCAGTCCTCGGCGTACTCGTCGACCAGGAAGCACACCGCCGGGTTCGCCGCGATGTTCGCCAGGCGCCGCAACGCCGTCGTGGTCTTCGGCTTGTGGTCCACGGCGAACACCACCGCGTCGCCGTGCACCGCGAACGTCACCGGGACCAGGTGTGGCACCCCGTCGGCGCCGGCCGTCGCCAGCCGCGCGACGCGGGCCGCGGAGAAACGGGCCCGGGCGTCCTCAGCAGACAGTCGCATAGCGGCACCGTAGCGTCAGGCCAGCGCGGGGGAGTCCAGTGCCAGCGTGCCCAGCTCCACGTCCAGCGCCGCCCGCGCGCCCAGCGGCACCGTCGGCGACGACGCCACGTGCCCGAACCCGAAGTCGCCCAGCATCGGCACTTCCAGCGGCGCCAGCCGTTCCAGCAGCAGCGACCGGATCTCCGCCGGGTCCCCGCACGCGGCCCACGAGCCCAGCACCACCGCGCGCACGCCGTCGAACCAGCCCGCGCGCAGCAGCTGCGTCAGCATCCGGTCCAGCCGGTACACACTCTCGGTCACGTCCTCCAGCAGCACGATCCCGTCGCGCGCCGAGCCCTGCTCGGCCGTCCCGATCCCCGCCGCCAGCAACGACAGGTTCCCGCCGACCAGCACCCCCGACGCCCGGCCCGGCACCAGCACGTCCGGCTCCGCCGTGCGCAGCACCCGGTGCCGCTCCGGCTCGAACAGCGTCCGCCGCAAGTGCTCCGCGGCGAACGCGTCGAACAGCACGCTCGCGGGCATCGGCGAGAACAGCGTGTCGAGTCCTAAATGGACCGAAACGGCGCGGTGCAGCGCCGTCACGTCGCTCGACCCCGCCAGCACCTTCGGCCCGGCCTCACGCAACGCCGGCCAGTCCACCAGGTCCAGCATCCGCTGCGCGCCGTACCCGCCCCGGGCGGCCAGCACGCACGTCACCTCCGGGTCCAGCCACGCCTCGGTGAACTCCGCCGCGCGGGCCTCGTCCGGCGCCGACAGGTAACCCGACGCGGAAGCCCGAACGGAGGCGCCCACCTGGACCTTCAGCCCCCAGCCGCGCAGCACCGGCAGCGCCGCCTCCAGCAGGTCCGCCGGCACCGGGCCGGACGGCGCCACCAGCGCGATCGTGTCCCCGGCCTTCAACCGCGGCGGTCTCACCGGGAAAGCTCCAGCTTCGCCACACCCGGCGTCGGGAACCCGAACACCTGCCCGTAGAACGACAGCTCCGCCTCCAGCGCCGCGATGATCGTCACGGCCTTGCGGAACCCGTGCTGCTCGCCCTCGAACCGCAGGTACGCGTAGTCGACGCCGCGCCCGGCCAAACCGGCGACGAACCGGTCCGCCTGCTCGGGCGGGCAGATCTGGTCCTCCAGCCCCTGCAGGAACAGCACCGGCCCCGCCAGCGAGCCCGCGTGCGTGATCGGCGAGCGCTCCCGGTACCGCTCCAGCGTCTCCGGGTACGGCCCGACCAGGCTGTGCAGGTACTGCGACTCGAAGTCATGGGTTTCGCCGCCCGCGCCCGTCCACGTGGCCAGGTCCAGGATCGGGAACTTCACCGTCGCCGCCGCGTACGTCGTGGTCATGGTGATCGACGCGGCCGAGGTGAACCCGCCCGCGCTGCCGCCCCGGATCGCCAGGCGCGCGCCGTCGGCGATGCCCTCGGCCACCAGCGCCTCGGCCACCGCCACGCAGTCGCCGACGTCCACCACGCCCCACTGCTCGCGCAGCCGCTCCCGGAACACCCGCCCGTAGCCGGTCGAGCCGCCGTAGTTCACCGCGACCACGCCGATGCCGCGGCTGGTGAAGTACGCGAAGTCCAGGTCCAGCGAGGCGTCGGAGCTGCCAGTCGGACCGCCGTGCACGTGGACCACGAACGGCGGCCGCTCACCCTCGGGCGCGGTGAAGCCCGGGTTGGCCGGCGGGAACACGAACGCCGGGATCGCCGAGCCGTCCGGCGCGGTGAACACCCGCTCCTGCGGCACCGGCAGGTACTCCGGCGCGGGCAGGTCCGCCGGCTGCGGCGTCAGCTCGGCCCAGGTGCCGGCCGCCAGGTCCACGCTCACCACCGCGCGCTCACGCCGCGCGCCCGCCGCGATGCCGGTCACCGCGCCGTCGACCACGGCCAGCCCGGACGACGACCAGCTGGTCAGCTCCCCGGCCACCGCTTCGACCGGCGACACCGAGCCGTCGCGCTCGTCCAGCACGGCCAGCCGCCCGGCGTCCAGCACCGCGTGCCGCCCGCCGCCGAGCGGGGTGAACCAGCGCAGGCCGAGCTTCCACAGCGCCCCGCCCAGCTCCGTCGCCACCGGGGCGAGGTTCACGACGGACCCGTCCAGCCCGATCCGGTGCAGGTTCCACCAGCCGTCCGGGTCAAGCAGCGCGAGCAGCCGGTCCGGCGACTCCCACTCCAGCTGGCACACCGCGACGTCCGCGCCGCCGGCCAGCACCCGGGCGTCGCCGAACGTGCCGTCCGCGGCGACCGGCGCGACGAACAGCTCCGTGCCGTCCCACGGCATCGCCGGGTGGTCCCACGCCAGCCACGCCGCGTGCGCGCCGTCCGGCGACAGCTGCGGCGCGGTGAAGAACCGGCGCCCGTCGACCAGGACACGCTCGGCGCCGTCCAGCGGGATTGCGACGAGCGCTCGTTCGATGTCGGTGCGCCGCGGGCCGGTGCTGCTCTCCCGCACCGCCCAGACCTCGCCGCCGGGACCGGGCCGCAGGTCGCCGTAACGGACTCCTTGCGGCTGCGCGGGTTCCGGCGTCAGCGCCGTGGTCTCACCGGAGGTCAGGTCGTGCGCGTACACCCGCTGGTCGGCCCAGTGCGTGAAGACCACGGTCTCACCGATGACCAGCCACGGCCGGCCGCCGTACTCGTGCACCCGGTTGCGGACGTTCCACGGCGCGGGCAGCACGTCCTGCACACTGCCGTCCGCCGTCAGCCGGACCAGCGCGACGCGGCCGCCCTCGGCGGGCCGGCCCTCGGCCCACCACAGCTCGCCGCCGACCCGGTCGAGCCACGACGCGCCGCCCCCGGCCGCCGCTGCGTCCGCGGCCGAGACGGGTGAGGTCCATGTTCCATAAGGTGAGAGCTCAGGCACCCGAAGAGCCTAACGGCGATCCGCAGCGTGGCCGCACACGCACGCAGCGCGCTGAAATCCCGGTCAACCAGGGGCGGCGGATGCCGATCATGCCCGCGTGGCTTAGGGTCGTAAGTGCTATGTCTCGCGTAATCCACGTCTTCCGCAAGCCCGACCGGTTCGTCGCCGGGACCGTCGGCGAGCCCGGTGATCGCACGTTCTACCTCCAGGCGTCGGAGGACGTCCGGACGATCAGCGTGACGATCGAAAAACAGCAGGTCGTCGTCCTCGCCGAGCGCCTGAGCGCGCTGCTCGAGGAGGTCGCCAGCCGGTTCGGCGCCGACGTCCCCGACGACGTGCCCGAGGACCAGGTAGACGTGGCGCCGCTGACTGTGCCGGTCGAGGAGGAGTTCCGCGTCGGCACCATGGGCCTGGGCTGGGACGCCGACTCCGGCGCCGTCGTCGTCGAGCTGCTCGCGATCACCGAGGGCGAGGTCGACGAGACCGTCGTGCTCGACGACACCGAGGAGGGCCCGGACGCCGTCCGCGTGTTCCTCACCCCGGTGGCCGCGCGCGCCTTCTCCGAGCGGGCCGACCGTGTCGTCAACGCCGGGCGCAAGCCGTGCCCGCTGTGCGCGGAGCCGCTCGACCCGGCCGGCCACATCTGCCCCCGGCAGAACGGCTACCGCCGCGACGTCGACGTGACCGAGGACTGAGGCCGCCCGTGGCGAGCAGCCCACCCGGACCGGCCGACCCCGCCGCCCGCGAATTCGTCACGCACGGCCGCATCGACGTCGAGGGCCGGCTCGTGGACGCGTCCAACGTGACGTTGTTCTGCGCGATCGAGCTGGCCGGCGTCACCGGCCGGGTGGTGTACAAGCCGGTCTCGGGGGAGCGGCCGCTGTGGGACTTCCCGGACGGCACGCTGGCCGGCCGCGAGGTCGCCACCGCGATGATCTCCGACGTCTCCGGCCTCGGCGCGATCCCGCCGACCGTGCTGCGCGACGGCCCGTTCGGCCCCGGCATGGTCCAGCTCTGGGTCGAGACCGGCGAGAACGAGGTCGTCGACGTCTGCGCGCCCGAAGACGTCCCGGACGGCTGGCGCACCGTGCTGCACGCCCACGACCGGCTCGGCGACCCCGCGGTCCTCGCGCACGCCGACCACCCGGGCATGCGGGAGCTGGCGGTGCTCGACATCGTCGTCAACAACACCGACCGCAAGGGCGGCCACCTGCTGGCCGGCACCGACGGCCGCGTCTACGGCGTGGACCACGGCATCTGCCTGCACACCGACCCGAAGCTGCGCACCGTGCTGTGGGGCTGGATCGGCGAGCAGGTCCCGGACGAGGCAGTGGAGAAGCTGCGCAAGCTGCGGTCCGAGCTGGACGGCAAGCTCGGCGCGGACCTCGGCGAGCACCTCACCGCGTTCGAGATCCGCGCGCTCAGCCAGCGCGCCGACCACCTGCTCGCCGAGGGCGTCTTCCCCGAGCCCGGCGACGACTGGCGCGCCATCCCCTGGCCCCTGTTCTGATGACAGCGCTGTTCCGATGACGGCGATCCTCGACGACGCGGCCCGCGCCCGTCTCGTCGATCGCTTCGGCCCGCAGGTCGGCCCGTGGTGCGATGCCTTGCCCGCGCTGGTCGCGCGGCTCACCGAGCGCTGGGGCCTGACGGTCGTCGAGGCCCGTCCGGGCAACACCGGGCGCACGCTCATGTGCCGCGGGACCGAAGGCGAGAGCCGGGTGCTCAAGCTCTGCCCGGACCAGGAGGTCACCGCCGGCGAGGCCACCGCGTTGCTGACCTGGGCCGGTCTCTCCCGGGTGGTGCAGGTCCTCGACGCCGACCTCGAGGAAGGCGCCGTCCTGCTGGAAGGCCTCGAACCGGGCACCCAGCTGGCCGGGCGCGGCGCGGACGTGCCGTGGACCGAGGTGGGGGACCTGCTCGCCCAGCTGCACAGCGTCCCCTTGCCCAGGGTCCAGTTCCCGTCGCTGGCCACCCGCGTCGGGCAGATGTTCGAGCTGGCCGAACGCCGCCTGCGCGGTTCGGCCGCCGAATCCCGGCTGCCGCTGGACCTGCTGCACCACGCCCGCGCCCGGGCCGAAGACCTCGCCACCGGCGGCCCCGTCGCGCTCCTACACGGCGACCTGCACCCCGGCAACGTCCTCGACGCCGGCCCCGCGCGCGGCACCGTCGCGATCGACCCCCGGCCGTGCCTGGGCGACCCGGCCTTCGACGCCGTCGACTGGGCGTTGCTGCCGATGGTCGCGGGCGGCACTCTCGACGACGGCGTCACGAAGCTCCCGGGCCTCGACGCCGATCGCGTCCGCGCCTGGTGCGCCGCGCTCGCCCCGCTCGTCGCCATGGCCCCGCTCCGGGCCGGCCGGTCCACGCCGTTCACCGACGCCCTCCTGGAGATGGCGCGCTGACCGGCGTGGCGCCAGGACGCGGCCACCCCGGCACCACTAGCTTTTCCCACCGTGCGCTCCCATTCGTATGACGACGTGCTGTCGGGCCCGCGGAAGCGGAAGGTGCCCGAGGTGCCGGCGGAACCCGGCCTGGTGGTCGAAGACCCGGCCAGCGGCTACTGCGGCGCGGTGGTGAAGATCGAGTACGGCAACGTCGTCCTCGAAGACGCGCGCGGCCGTCACCGGGTGTTCCCGCTGGCCCCGGCGGCGTTCCTGCTCGAAGGCAAGCCCGTCACCCTGGTGCCGGTGAAGAAGGCCGCCGCGCCGGTGAAGCGGGTTTCCGCGTCCGGCTCGGTGAAGGTGCAGGGCCTGCAGGCCCGCGTCGCGCGCGACTCCCGGATCTGGGTCGAGGGCAAACACGACGCCGAGCTGGTCGAGCGCGTCTGGGGCCACGACCTGCGCGTCGAAGGCGTGGTCGTGGAGCCGCTGGACGGCGTCGACGTCCTGTCCGACCGCATCGCCGAGTTCGGCACCGGCCCCGGGCGGCGGCTCGGCGTGCTCGTCGACCACCTGGTCGCGGGGAGCAAGGAATCCCGCCTCGTCGAGCAGGTCCGCGACGAGCAGGTGCTGGTCACCGGCCACCCGTACATCGATATCTGGCAGGCCGTGAAACCGTCCGCCGTCGGCATCCGCGCCTGGCCCGAGATCCCGCGCGGGATCGAGTGGAAAGTCGGCATCTGCGACGCGCTGGGCTGGGGCGAGACCTACGAAGGCTGGCAGCGGGTGCTGGCCGCGGTGAGCAGCTTCCGGGACCTCGAAACGCCGCTGATCGGCGCCGTCGAGCGGCTCATCGACTTCGTCACCGAGCCGGCGGAGTAGCGCGATTATGTCCCTTTTGTCCAAGGTCACGCGTCGGTCACGTCGGGTCACTTGCCCGGTGCGAACCGACGCGATCTGAGAGCATGAGGCCATGGCAGCGGCTCTGATCTGGCTGATCGTCGGCATCGTCCTGATGATCGCCGAAGTGCTCTCCGGCGACTTCGTCCTGATCATGCTCGGGATCGCCGCGCTGCTCGGCGCCGGCTCCGCGGCGATCACCGGAAACCCGGTCATCGACGTCGCGGTGTTCGCCGTCAGCTCGGTCGGGCTGATCGTGCTCGCGCGCCCCGCGCTCAAGCGCCGCTTCCTCGCCGGCTCCCACATCGCCACCGGCATCGACGCCCTGGTCGGCGCCCGCGCCGTGGTCGTGTCCACAGTGGACTACGACGCCGGCCAGGTGAAGATCGGCGGCGAGGTCTGGTCCGCCCGCGCCGTGCACGAGGCCCAGCCGCCGATCGCGCCCGGCACCAGCGTCACCGTCGTCGAGATCTCCGGTGCCACCGCGGTGGTGGACATCCTCTCGTGACCCCAGAACGTCCGGGAAAGTCCAGGAAAACGGTACTAGGTAAGGGGAGAAGCTCTTGTCGACAATAGCGATCGTCGTGGTCGCGCTGCTGGCCCTGTTCGTCATCATCACGGTGGTCAAGGCGATCATGGTGGTGCCACAGGCGCAGTCGGCGGTGATCGAGCGCCTCGGGCGGTTCCGCACGGTCGCCTCGCCCGGCCTGACGTTCCTGGTGCCGTTCCTGGACAAGGTCCGCGCGCGGATCGACCTGCGCGAGCAGGTCGTCTCGTTCCCGCCGCAGCCGGTGATCACCGAGGACAACCTGACGGTGAACATCGACACCGTCGTGTACTTCCAGGTCACCGACTCGCGCGCCGCGGTGTACGAGATCTCGAACTACATCATCGGCGTCGAGCAGCTCACCACCACCACGCTCCGGAACGTGGTCGGCGGCATGAGCCTGGAGGAGACGCTGACCTCCCGCGACGCGATCAACACCCAGCTGCGCGGCGTGCTCGACGAGGCCACCGGCCGCTGGGGCATCCGCGTCGCGCGCGTCGAGCTGAAGGCGATCGAGCCGCCCGCGTCGATCCAGGACTCGATGGAGAAGCAGATGCGCGCGGACCGGGAGAAGCGCGCGATGATCCTCACCGCGGAAGGCCAGCGGGAGTCCTCCATCAAGACCGCGGAAGGCCAGAAGCAGAGCCAGATCCTCTCCGCGGAAGGCCAGAAGCAGGCGGCGATCCTCGCGGCCGAGGCCGAGCGGCAGTCCCGCATCCTGCGCGCGCAGGGTGAACGGGCCGCCCGCTACCTTCAGGCGCAGGGCCAGGCGAAGGCGATCGAGAAGGTGTTCGCCGCCATCAAGGCCGGCCGCCCGACGCCCGAGGTGCTCGCGTACCAGTACCTGCAGACCCTGCCGCAGCTCGCACAGGGCGACGCGAACAAGGTCTGGATGATCCCCAGCGACTACGGCAAGGCCCTCGAAGGCTTCGCCCGCGCGCTCGGCGCCCCCGGCGACGACGGCGTCTTCCGCTACGAGCCGCCGAAGGACGACAGCCCCCAGCGGCCCGAGCTCGAGGACGAAGAGGTCGCCGGCTGGTTCGACACCTCCAGCGACCCGAAGGTCGCCGAGGCCGTCGCCGCCGCGGAAGCCGTGGCCCGCAAGGAGGTTCCGGGGCCGCTCGGCACCGAGCGGCCCCGCCGCGCCATCGGCCCCGCCTCCTCGGCCGACGACGTCGAAGAGGAAGAGGACGCGCTTCCGCCGGCCCTGGCTCCGCAGCCCTCGAGCCCGCCGCCGGGAGTCCAGCAGCGCCAGCAGCAGGGCCCGCCGTCGCTCCCGCAGCCGCAGCAGCCGCCGACCCCGCCGGGCGGCCCGTACCAGGGCCCGCCCGCGCAGTTCGGCGGCCCGCCGCAGCAGAGCCCGGGCAGCGGCCCGTTCCCGCAGCAGGGCCCGTTCGGCGGCCCGCAGGGCGGACCTCCTCAACAGCGCTGAGCACGAAAGAAGCGGGGCCTCGCCACCACGGCGGGGCCCCGCTTCTCGGGTCAGCTCAACGGGAGTAGACGCTCAAGTCGGTGATGTCGGCCTTCGACCGGTCCGGCAGCGCGATCACACACAGGATCGTGACTACCGCCGACAACACGATGTAGATCGAGATCGAGTACGGCGTGCCCGTCTTGTGCAGCAGCCAGGTCGCCAGCAACGGCGCCGGCCCGCCCGCGAACACCGAAGCCAGCTGATAACCCAGCCCCGCCCCGCCGTACCGCAGATGCGTCGGGAAGCTCTCGCCGATCAGCGCCGCCTGCGGCCCGTACTGCAGCGCGTGCGCGATCAGCGAAACGATGATCACGACGAAGATCAGCGCGTGCCCGCTGTGGCTCAGCACGGTGAAGTACGGGAAGGCGATCGCGGCCGTGAGCACGGAACCGGTGAGGTACACCTGTTTCCGCCCGATCCGATCGGACAGCTGCGAGAACACCGGGATCAGCACCAGCTCCGCCGCCGCGCCGACGAGCACCGCGGTGAGCACGAAGGTGTTGCTGAATTCCGGCCGCTGCACCACATACACGAGCACGTAGCTGGTGAACAGGTAGAACGGCAGCTGCTCGCTGAACCGCAGCCCGGCCGAGAGCAGGATCTCGCGCCAGTGGTGGCGCACCGCGTCCTTCACCGGCGCGCGCGAGGTCTTCTTGTCCGCCACCACGGCGGCGAACATCGGGGTCTCCAGGATCCGCAGCCGGATCACCAGGCCGATGCCCACCAGCACCAGGCTCAGCAGGAACGGGATCCGCCAGCCCCACGCGTCGAAATCGGCGCGCGACAGCGTGGCCGAAAGCAGCGTCATGCCGCCCGTGCCGAGCACCAGCCCGACCGGAACGCCGACCTGGGCGAAGCTCGCGAGCAGCCCGCGCCGGCGTTGATCGCCCCATTCCATCGCGAGCAGCACCGAGCCGCTCCACTCACCGCCGATCGCGATCCCTTGCACCAGCCGCAAAAGCACCAGGATCAACGGCGCGGCGAACCCGATCGCCGCCGTGCCCGGCAGCAGCCCGACCACCGCCGAGGACAGGCCCATCAGCAGCAGCGTGACGATCAGCGTGGTCTTGCGGCCCAGCCGGTCGCCCCAGTGCCCGAAGATCGCCGCGCCCACCGGACGCGCCGCGAACCCGACCGCGTAGGTCGCGAACGACTGCATCACCCCGGCGTAACCCGTGGACGAGGGGAAGAACAGATGCGGGAAGACGAGTGCCGCGGCGGTGTTGTAGAGGAAGAAGTCGTACCACTCGATGGTCGTGCCGATCGACCCGGCCAGGGCCGCCCGCCGGACTTGGACCCGGCGGTCGCGGGCGGAAGCGTCGACTGACTGGGTGACCTCGTTGTCGCCTAGAACCATGTTTCGCACACCTCTCGTGACTGGCGTCACACCATAGTGTGAGGTATGTCGGGGTGCTTGACGATTCCTCACCGCCGAAACGGGCTGACTGTTTCGGGCAGTGACCGAATCCGGGGGCTAGGTGACGGTCCGCTCCCACCGGACCTCGCCGTCCTCGACGATCCCGGTCGGCGTGAGCCCGAGGTGCCGGGCGACGGCGGCCGAGGCGGCGTGCTCCGGGTGGATGTGCGCGAAGACGCCGGTGACGCCGCGCGCGTCCAGCCAGCCGAGCATCAGCGCCGCCGCTTCCCGGGCCAGTCCCTGGCCCTGCCACCGCGCGTCGATCAGCCAGGCCACCTCCGCGGACGCCAGATCCCGGCCGACGGTCGCCTGCACGAACCCGGCCGCCGGCCCGTCCGCGGTATCGCGCACCACCCAGTTCAGCCACCACTGGCTGCCGTCCCCGGACCGGCCGACCGACTGCCGGGCATACCGGGCACGCAACTCGTGGGGCGTCGGCGGCTCACCGCCGGTGAAGGCGTAGAGCCGGGGGTCGGCCAGCACGGGGTGCATCTCGTCGGAGTGCCCGGGGCGCAAGGGTTCCAGGCTCAGCCGGGGACCGGTCAGCGGCTCGGCCCGCAGCTCGTCCATGGCCGGCAAGCCTAGCGGCCGGCTCAGTGCCGTTTGCGTGCCGGAACACGTGCTCAGCGTGCTGCCCGGCGAGGCCCGGCTACCATCAGGCACCGTGACGGACCCGAAACCGCTGCGCGCCGACGCCCGGCGCAACCGCGCCAAGGTGCTCGAAGCCGCCGAGACGGTCTTCGCGGCCAAGGGCACCAGCGCGCCGACCGAAGAGGTCGCGCGCCAGGCCGGTGTCGGCGTCGGCACGGTGTTCCGGCATTTCCCGACCAAGGAGGCACTGCTCGAGGCGGTGCTCCACGTGCGGCTGCGCCGGTTCGTGGACGAGGCGGAGGCCGTGGTCGCACAGAACTCGGCCGACCCGGGCGCCGCGTTCTTCTCGTTCCTGACCAGCTGGGTCGAGATGTCCAGCGCCAAGACCGCGTACTTCGAGGCCCTCAGCGCGGCAGGCGTGAACGTCGAGTTCGCCCGGCACGAGATCGGCGTCCGGCTGCTCGGCGCGCTCGGCGTGCTGATGGGCCGCGCGCAGGAGGCCGGCGCGGTGCGGTCCGACCTCGTCGTCGCGGAGCTGATCCCGGTGATCATCGGCACTGCGAAGGCAGCCGAGCACGTCGGCGCCGACGGTGCCCTGCGCGACCGCATCATCGCGGTCCTGTTCGACGGCCTCCGCTCGGCCGTCGCCTACCACCAAGCCTGAGCTGCGGTCAGTTGTGCGGTGAGAAAGCCGGGCCGACCGGCTCCAGCGTCGGCCGCTTCGGGCTGAGCGTCGCCGGAGGATTCGCCGCGCAGCCGCCGCTGCACCCACGGCATCGCGTGCTCGCGGCTCCACCGCAGGTTCTCCGCCCGCCGCTCGCGGGGGCTGAGCTGCGGGCGCGGGCCCAGCTCCGCCGGGACTAGGTCGTGCTCGATTCCCAGCAGGCCCAGCAGTTCGATCGCGATCTCGGTGTGCCCGAGCGCGTTCAGGTGCAGCCGGTCCGCGGCCCACAGCCGCCGGTCGCGCAGCTGCCGCATGGCCCACATGTCCACCAGCAGCGCGCCATGCCGGGCGGCGATGCCGCGGACGTGCTCGTTGTAGATCGCGACGCGGCCGCGGATGGTCCGGAACAGCGCGTCCTCGACCCCGTCGACGCCGGTGAAGAGGACCACTCGCGCGCCACTGGCCCGCAGCCGTTCGACGGTGCCCTCGTAGGCGTCGGTCAGCGCGTCGACGTCGACCTTGGGGCGCATCAGGTCGTTTCCACCCGCATACAGCGTGACCAGATCCGGTTGCATGGCGAGCGCCGGCTCGATCTGCTCGGCCAGCACCTGCGGCAGCAGCTTGCCGCGGATGGCGAGGTTGGCGTAGCGGAACTCCGGGTCCCGCGCACCCAGCACCTCGGCGACGCGGTCGGCCCAGCCCCGCACACCGTTCGGCGCCGTGGGGTCGTCGTCGCCGACGCCCTCGGTGAAGGAGTCACCCAAACAAACTAAGCGGTTGGTCACGGCGCTGATCTTAACCGCAGGCCCCGTCGGGGATCTCGCCAAGCCGGGCCGTTCCGGGGGAGACTGGCGCCATGACCATCCGGGAACGTCCTCGTGAAGGGGCCCGCTGACGATGCACTCCGCAGGCTTGGTGCTGCACCCCCGGCGGGACTCGGCGGCGGCGGTCGCCGCGGTCCTGGGCTGGGCGACGAACCGGGGCATCGAAATCCTCGGCATCGCGGACGAGATCGACCGGCTGGACTGCGCCGCCGTGCCGGTCACGCCCGAGGAGCTGGGCAGCCGGTCCGACCTGGTGGTCAGCCTCGGCGGCGACGGGACCATGCTGCGCGCGATGCGGCTGGCCGACCGTCAGCGCGCCCCGGTGCTCGGTGTCAACCTGGGCAAGCTCGGCTTCCTGGCCGAGGTCGACGTGCCCGATCTGCCCGACGCGCTCTCGGCCATCGACGGGCAGGACTTCACCGTCGAGCCCCGCCTGGCCGTCGACGCGACCATGCGGGGCAAGACCGTGACCGCGTTCAACGACGTGGCCGTGGTGCGGGTGCCGGGTGACGGCAGCGCAGTGGTCGCGGTGCGGGTGAACGACCAGCCGTTCGTCAGCTACGCGGCCGACGCGGTGATCGTCGCGACCCCGACCGGCTCCACCGCGTACAGCTTCTCCGCGGGCGGCCCGATCACCAGCCCGGCCGTCGAGGCGTTGCTCGTCACACCCGCCGCGCCGCACTCGGCGTACAGCCGCGGGGTGGTCCTGTCCGTGCACGACACGGTGGCGCTGGAGGTGCTGCCCTCCAGCGGACGGCTGGCGGTCGAGGTGGACGGGCAGGTCGCCGGCTACGTCGAGCCTGGTGACAGCATCGACCTGTGCTCACGGCCCAGCGCCGCGCGGGTCGTCCGGCTCGGCATGACCACGTTTTTCCAACGCGCCAGGCGAAAGCTGCGCCTGACCGACTCCGCGGAGATCCCGTCCGTCTGGCCCGGCGATCGTGGCCTTTCGGGCGATGATCTGCCGATCGGGTGAACTTCCGGCCCCTGTCACCCGTCTAGGTGAGTGTGAAGAAGAGTTCCGGCCGGAAACCGGCCCGTCCCGGTGCGCTGGCTCTTGCCATCGTTGTCGGCGCCGGGGTCGCCGGCACCTACGTCAGCGTCCAGAAGGTGGAGGCGGCCGACGAGCACCCGGTGGCCGAAGGGGCCAGCGGGCAGAGCGTTCACCCTGCCTCGGCGCTTCCGGCCAAGCCGGCGCTGCCGCCCAGCGTGATGCCGTTCAACGCGAAGCTGCACTCCGACAACATCCCGCTGCCCACCGGCGGGGTGCGCAGCGGCGGCTGCAGCGGCTCGCTGATCGCCGCGGACTGGATCATCACCGCCGGGCACTGCTTTCACGACGTCAACATGGTCCGGACCGGCGGGAAGCCGGACTTCACCATGAACGTGACCATCGGCAAGATCACCGACTCCGACCCGCGCGGGCACGTGGTGCAGGTAGTGGACGTGCGCCAGTCGGCGGTCAACGACCTCGCGCTGGCCCGGCTGAGCACCCCGATCACCGACATCAAGCCGCTGTCCCTGCCGGACCGCGCGCCGAAGGTCGACGACCCGCTGTCGTTCGCCGGCTGGGGCGCGCTCTCGGCCAACGACACCGTCCAGTCCGACCACCTCAAGCACGGCCGGTTCACGGTGAAGAAGGTGCACCAGTACGAGCTGGAGATCGACTCGGTCGATCCGCGGACCGTCGAGAACAGCCCGTGCCCCGACGACTCGGGCTCCCCGTACTTCATCCCCGACGGCGACCAGAACGGGCAGATCGTGGCGGTGGAGAACAACGGGCCGGACTGCCCGCAGCCCGGCCTGGAAACCACCGCCCGCGTGGACGCCGTGGTCAGCTGGATCCACAAGCAGATCGACGGCTAGCCGGCGTTGAGGCTCTCGGTGCCCAGCACGTTCAGCAGCGCCAGCGCCTCCGCGTCCCGAGAACCCGCCGGCGCGGTGTACAGCACGAGGTGCTGATCGCGGTCGGTCAGGGCCAGGGAGTCGCAGTCGACGGTGATCTCGCCGACGGCCGGGTGGTGGAAGGTCTTGGTGAGCATCGGCACGGCCTGCACGTCGTGCCGTTCCCAGAGGCGGGCGAACTCGGGGCTGCCGGCCAGGAGGTCGTCGACCAGTCCGGTCACCGCGGGATCCGACGGGTACCGGGCGAGCGTGGCCCGCAGTTCCATGACGACGTGCTGCCGGAACTCGGAAGCGTCCGAGATTCCGTACAGGCTCGCGTCCGGTCGGGCCGGGCCGAGGAACGCGCGCCGGGCGAGGTTGCGGTCTTCGGGGGCGAGCGCGGCGAAGTCCTCCATCAGGGCGGCCGCGAGATCGTTCCACGCCAGCACTTCGAACACTGCGGACGTCACGAATCCGGCCGTCTGCGAGATCCGTTCCAGGAGCGCGAGGATGCTCGGGCGGACATCGCGGCGGTGCCGGCCGTTCCGGGCGGGCGCGGTGCCCGCGAGCAGGTGCAGGTGATCGGACTCCGCGTCGGTCAGCCTTAGCGCGCCCGCGATCCCGGCCAGGACTTCGGCCGACGGACGTGGCGCGCGGCCCTGTTCGAGCCGCACGTAGTACTCGGTGGAGATGTGCGCGAGCACCGCGATCTCCTCGCGCCGGAGCCCCGGAGTGCGTCGCCGCGGGCCGGACGGCAGCCCGACGTCCTCCGGCCGGAGCCGCTCACGCCGGCTGCGGAGGAACGCCCCGAGTTCCTGTTTGTCCATACCCCGAGTGTGCCCTTTCGGCGGCCGCGGACCCTAGTACCGTCTGTGCCTGTCTCCGGCTCCCGGACCGCGGTGATGCTTTCGGCATGACCACCAACACCACTCCGATCGGCCTGCTCACCGGCAAGGTCGTGTTCATCACCGGCGCCAGCCGCGGCATCGGCGAGGCCGCCGCCCGGCTCTTCTCCCGGGAAGGCGCGGCCGTCGTGCTCGCCGCCCGCGGCACCGAAGCCCTCGACCGCATCGTCACCGAGATCCGTGCGGAAGGCGGCGTCGCCGACGCTGTTGCTCTCGACCTCGCGGACCAGGCGGGCGTCCGCGCCGCCGTCGGCCGCGTCGAGGAACTGCACGGCCGGATCGACGGCGCCTTCAACAACGGCGCGGCCATCCAGCAGCGGCCCGGCCCGCTCGACACCACCAGCGACGAGGACATCGACGAGCAGTTCGCAGTGAACTTCCGCTCCCACTGGACCGCCATGACCGCCGAGGCCGCGCTGATGCGCCGCACCGGCGGCGGCGCGATCGTGAACACCTCGAGCATCGGCAGCCGCCGCGCGAACCCCCGCCTACCGGCGTACGGCGCCATGAAGCGCGCGCTCAACAGCATCACCGAAACCGCCGCGGTCAGCTGGGCCGGTGACGGCATCCGGGTCAACGGCATCACCCCCGGCGGCACCGCCACGGAAATGATCGACGCCTGGGAGACCGCGACCCCGGGCGTCATCGACCAGATCAAGGCGTCGATCCCGCTGGGCCGGATGGCCGAGCCGCGCGAAGTCGCCGAGGCAGCCGCCTGGCTGCTCAGCGACCGCGCCTCGATGGTGACCGGCGCGATCATCCCGGTCGACGGCGGGGCCGGCGCCTAGGGCCGGGCCGCGCCGGTTCCCCCATGGCTGAGATGATGCGGGAAGCCATGGGGGAGAGGGGCTTCGCCCGAACGAAAGGCACGATTTTGTCCCGCACCGCCCTGCTGCTCATGGATCTCCAGCGGAACCATCTCGCCCGTATGCCTGCCGATTTCCTGCCCCGCGCCGTGCACGCCCTCGAAACGGCGCGCACCGCGGGGATCCTGGTCGTCCACGTGGCCGCCCGGCTGCGTCCCGGCCACGTGGATGCCCACCCCCGCAACAAGATCTTCGGCGGCCTCCCGCCACACGTGTTGACCGCTGACGACCCCGGCGCCGTCATCCACCCCGACGTCGCCCCCGCTGACGGCGAGGTCGTCGTCCGCAAGAACCGGATCAGCGCGTTCGCCGGGAACGACCTCCGGCAGGTGCTGGACGCCCAGGACGTCGGGCACCTGGTCCTGGCCGGGATCTCCACCAGCGGAGTCGTGCTATCCACTGCCCTGCAGGCCGTCGACCTCGACTACCGGGTGACCGTGCTGGCCGACGCCTGCGCCGACCCGGACCCGGACCTGCACGAAACCCTCGTCCGCGAACTCTTCCCCCAGCGCGGCGAGGTCACCACCGTCGGCGAATGGGAGCCGGCGCCGTGACCGAGATGAGGCTTGACGCCGGCGTTGTTATCGCTAACATTGTCGCCTGAACGAGTGACTGGGACCACGCGGCGATGAAGGCGGTGGGCGGGATGGCGGGAGCGGCCGGGCAGCGGCAGGCCAGTCTGACGGACGTGGCCGAGGTCGCGGGGGTCTCGCACATGACCGTGTCGCGGGTGATCAACGGGACCGGTCCGGTGCGGCCCGAGACGCGGGCCCGGGTGCTGGCCGCGGTGGAAGAACTGGGCTACCGGCCCAATTCCGCCGCCCGCGCGCTGGTCACCGGGCGGTCCGGCACGCTCGGCGTGGTCGCGCTCGAGTCCAATTTGTATGGTCCCGCGAGCACCCTGCACGGGATCGAGAACGCCGCCCGCGAGGCCGGGTACGCCATCACCATCTCCAGCGTCAGCAGGCCAGGGCGATCGTCCATTTCGGACGCCGTGGAGAGTCTGCGCCGCCAGGCGGTGGAGGGCATCGTGGTGATCGCCCCGCATGTCACGGCCGGGCGGGCCCTCGCGGGCGCGCCCTCGGACGTGCCGGTGGTCGCCGTCGGTGGCGGGGAGTCCGCGCCGGTTCCGGTGATTTCGGTGGACCAGTACGACGGCGCCCGCCGCGTGACCGAGCACCTGCTCGCGCTCGGCCACCCGACGGTGTGGCACGTCGCCGGGCCAGAGGACTGGCTGGAGGCGATCGACCGCGAGCGCGGCTGGCGCGAGACGCTGGAGCGCCACGGCGCCGAGGTGCTGCCCGTCCTGCGCGGCGACTGGAGCCCGGCGTCCGGCTACGCGGCCGGCCGCGATCTGGCCAAAAAACCCGGCCTGGAAGCGGTTTTCGCCGCGAACGACCAGATGGCGCTGGGGCTGCTGCGCGCGTTCACCGAGGCCGGCATCGCCGTGCCGGGAGACGTGCACGTGGCGGGCTTCGACGACGTCCCCGAGGCCGCGTACTTCACCCCGCCGCTGACCACGGTGCGCCAGGACTTCATCGAAGTCGGCCGGCGCACCTTCGGCCTGCTCACCGCGCGGATGGGCGGCGGCGACCCGCACGCCCGGCACCTGGTCGAGCCCGAGCTGATCGTCCGGGAGAGCACCGGACCACGCTGAGCGGTCCCCACCGAAGGAGGACGCCGTGTTCTCACGTCGCCGAAATGTTAGCGCTAACACTACTGGGAGGGCTGGGTGAGCGAGCCGCTGACGGTCGGCGTCGACTTCGGCACGCTCTCGGGCCGCGCCGTTGTCGTGCGCGTCCGGGACGGGGCCGAGCTGGGCACGGCGGTGTACGAGTACCCGCACGGGGTCGTCGACCGGACGCTGCCCGCGACCGGCGCGCCCCTGCCACCGGACTGGGCGCTGCAGGTCCCGTCGGACTACCTCGGGGTGCTCCGGACCGCCGTCCCCGCCGCGATCCGCGACGCCGGCGTCGATCCCGCGGACGTCATCGGCCTCGGCACCGACTTCACCGCCTGCACGATGGTGCCGACCGCTGTGGACGGAACGCCGCTGTGCGAGCTGCCGGAGTTCGCGGCCGAGCCCCACGCGTACGTGAAGCTGTGGCGCCATCACGCCGCCCAGCCGCAGGCGGACCGGATCAACGCGCTGGCGCGGTACCGCGACGAGAAGTGGCTGCCGCGTTACGGCGGGCTGATCTCCTCGGAGTGGGAGTTCGCGAAGGCGCTGCAGATCCTGGAGGAGGCGCCGCACGTCTATGCCGCGACCGTGCACTGGGTCGAGCTGGCCGACTGGGTCGTCTGGCAGCTCACCGGCCACTACGTCCGCAACGCCTGCACCGCCGGCTACAAGGGCATCCTCCAGGACGGCCAGTACCCCAGCACCGACTTCCTGCGCGAGCTGAACCCCGAGTTCGCCGATTTCGTGACCGGCAAGCTCGACCGGCCGCTCGGCCGTCTCGGCGACCGTGCGGGCCCGCTCACGGCCGAGGCGGCGGCGTGGACCGGCCTGCCGGCGGGCATCGCCGTCGCGGTCGGCAACGTCGACGCGCACGTGACCGCGCCCGCCGCGCAGGCGGTCGGGTCCGGCCGGATGGTCGCGATCATGGGCACCTCGACCTGTCACGTGCTCAGTTCCCGGGAGCTGCGCGAGGTGCCGGGAATGTGCGGGGTGGTGGACGGCGGGATCGTGCCCGGGCTGTGGGGGTACGAGGCCGGGCAGAGCGGAGTCGGCGACATCTTCGCCTGGTTCGTCGAGCACGGTGTCCCGCCGCGGTACCACGAGGACGCGCGACGGGCGGGCGTCTCGCTGCACAAGCACCTCACCTCGCTGGCCGCGAACCAGGGGATCGGCGAGCACGGGCTGGTCGCGCTCGACTGGCACAGCGGCAACCGCTCGGTGCTGGTGGACCACGAGCTGTCCGGGGTCGTCGTCGGACAGACCCTGGCCACCCGCGCCGAGGACACCTACCGCGCGCTGCTGGAGGCGACCGCGTTCGGCACCCGCATGATCATCGAGTCCTTCCAGCGCGCCGGGGTGCCGGTGACCGAGCTGGTGGTGGCGGGCGGGCTGGTGCGCAACGCGTTCCTGATGCAGGTCTACGCGGACGTGGTGAACCTGCCGCTGTCGGTGATCGGCTCGGACCAGGGGCCGGCACTCGGCTCCGCCATCCACGCCGCGGTGGCTGCCGGCGCCTACCCGGACATCACCGCGGCGTCGCGTGCGATGGGCTCCGTCCGGCGCGGGGTGTACCGGCCGGTGCGCGAGAACGTCGCCGCCTACAACCGGCTCTACGCCGAGTACCGCGAGCTGCACGACCACTTCGGCCGCGGCGGCAACGACGTGCTGCACCGCCTCGCCGCCCGCCGCCGCGAGGCCGCCTCCGTCCGGAAAGGACAGTCCTGACATGGCTGACACGGCACTGGCCGAGGAACTGCTCGGCACCGTCGCCGAACTGCGCCGGACGGTCGCGGACCTGCACGGCGAGCTGACCCGCAACGCGCTGGTCGCGTGGACCGCAGGCAACGTCTCGGCGCGGGTGCCGGGGCGCGAGCTGATGGTGATCAAGCCGTCCGGGGTGTCCTACGACGAGCTGTCCGCGGACACGATGGTCGTCACCGACCTGCACGGGCGGCTGCGCCACGGCGAGCTCGCGCCGTCCTCCGACACCGCCGCGCACGCCTACGTCTACCGGCACCTGCCCGAGGTCGGCGGGGTGGTGCACACGCACTCCACCTACGCCACCGCGTGGGCCGCGCGCGGCGAGCCGATCCCTTGCGTGCTCACGATGATCGCGGACGAGTTCGGCGGGGAGATCCCGGTCGGGCCGTTCGCGCTGATCGGCGACGACTCCATCGGCCGCGGCATCGTCGAGACGCTGCGGGCCAGCCGTTCCCCGGCCGTGCTGATGCGCAACCACGGCCCGTTCACCGTCGGGCGCACCGCGCGGGACGCGGTCAAGGCGGCGGTGCTGGTGGAGGACGTGGCCCGGACCGTCCACAAGGCCTTCGAGCTGGGCACGCCCGAGCCGCTGCCCCCGGCCGACGTCGACCGGCTCTACACCCGCTACCAGAACGTCTACGGCCAGCGCTGATCCCGGCCGGCCGGGAGCACCCGAGGAGAACGATGCCTTCGCAGAACAAGCCCCAAATCTGGTTCCTCACCGGGAGCCAGGCGCTCTACGGCGAGGAGACGCTGGCACAGGTGGCCGGCCAGTCGCTGGAAATCCAGCGGCTGCTGGCCTCGTCCGGGCGGCTGTCGGCCGAGCTGGTCGGCAAGCCGGTGCTGACCGAGGCCACCTCGATCCGCCGCTTGCTGCTGGAGGCCAACGCCGACGCCGCGTGTGTCGGCGTGATCGCCTGGATGCACACCTTCTCGCCGGCGAAGATGTGGATCGGCGGGCTGTCCGCGCTGCGCAAGCCGTTGCTGCACCTGCACACCCAGCTCAACGAGTCGCTGCCGTGGCAGAGCATCGACATGGACTTCATGAACCTGAACCAGGCCGCGCACGGCGACCGCGAGTTCGGGCACGTGCTGACCCGGCTGGCCGTGCCGCGCAAGACCGTCGCCGGGCACGCGGCCGACCCGGGCGTGGTCGGCCGGATCGACGCGTGGGCGCGGGCCGCGATCGGCGCGGACCACCTGCGCGGGCTGCGGCTGGCCCGGTTCGGCGACAACATGCGCGACGTCGCCGTCACCGAGGGCGACAAGGTGGAGGCCCAGCTGCGGTTCGGCGTCTCGGTCAACACCTACGGCGTGAATGACCTGGTCGCACTGGTCGACCGGGTGTCCGAAAAGGACACTGACGGACTGGTGGCCGAGTACGCCGAGGCGTACCAGGTGGTGCCGGAGCTGACCGAGCGCGGTGCCCGGCACGAGTCGCTGCGGTACGCGGCGAAGGTCGAGCTGGGCCTGCGCCAGTTCCTCGGCGAAGGCGGCTTCGGCGCGTTCACCACGAACTTCGAAGACCTCGGCGGACTGCGGCAGCTGCCGGGGCTGGCCGTGCAGCGGCTCATGGCCGACGGCTACGGCTTCGGCGGCGAGGGCGACTGGAAGACCTCCGCCCTGCTGGCCGCGGTGAAGGGGATGGGCGAGGGCACCGGTCTCGGCACCTCGTTCATGGAGGACTACACCTACCACTTCGGGCCGGGCGAGCCGAAGATCCTCGGCGCGCACATGCTGGAGGTCTGCCCCAGCATCGCCGCCGCCCGGCCGTCGTGTGAGATCCACCCGCTCGGCATCGGCGGCCGCGAGGACCCGGTGCGGCTGGTGTTCGACGCGGCGCCCGGCCCCGGTGTGGTGCTCGGCCTGGCCGACCTCGGGGACCGGTTCCGCTTGGTGGCCAACGAAATCGACGTGGTCCCGCCGGACGAGCCGCTGCCCGGGCTGCCGGTCGCGCGCGCGGTCTGGCGGCCCTCGCCGTCGCTGGCCACGTCCGCGGAGTCGTGGATCACCGCCGGCGCGCCGCACCACACCGTGCTGACCCAGGCGGTGCCGCTGGAAACGCTGCGCGACTTCGCGCACCTGCTCGGCGTCGAGCTGCTGGTCATCGACGCCGCCACCACCGGCCCCGGCTTCGCCGACCGGATCCGCTGGAACCAGGCCTACTACCGGCTCGCCCAGGGCTTCTGAAAGGAGCACGAACAATGAGGTTCATCCGAGGGATTCGAGGAGCCGCAGTCGCGGCGTTGGCGCTGACCCTGGCCGCCTGCGGGTCGAGCGTGAAAACCGCCGACCAGGCCCCGTCCGGCGGTTCGGCCGCCGGGGCGCTGGTCGGGGTCACGATGCCGACGAAATCGTCCGAGCGCTGGATCCACGACGGCGACAACATCAAGTCGGCGCTGGAAAAGCTCGGCTACAAGGTCGACCTGCAGTACGCCGAGAACGACATCCCCACCCAGGTCAACCAGATCGAGAACCAGATCACCAAGGGCGCGCGGCTGCTGGTGATCGCCTCCATCGACGGCACCTCGCTGACCACGCAGCTGCAGGAGGCGGCGGACCACAAGATCCCGGTGATCGCCTACGACCGGCTGCTGACCAACAGCCCGAACGTCGACTACTACGCCACCTTCGACAACTTCAAGGTCGGCGTCGAGCAGGCGAATTCGCTGCTCAAGGGCCTCGGCACCGGACCGGGCCCGTTCAACATCGAGCTGTTCGGCGGCTCCCCGGACGACAACAACGCGACGTTCTTCTTCAACGGCGCCATGTCCGTGCTCAAACCCCTGATGGACAGCGGGAAGCTGGTCGTGAAGAGCGGCCAGACGACGTTCGCGCCGACCGCGATCCTGCGCTGGGACCCGGCCACCGCGCAGCGGCGCATGGAGGACCTGCTCACCAAGACCTACACCGGCGGAGCGAAGGTCGCCGGCGTGCTTTCGCCGTACGACGGGCTTTCCATCGGCATCCTCTCGGCGCTCAAGAGCAACGGCTACGGCACCGCCGGCCAGCCGTACCCCGTGGTCACCGGGCAGGACGCCGAGGTCGCGTCGGTCAAGTCCATCATCGCCGGGGAGCAGTACTCGACCGTCTTCAAGGACACCCGCCAGCTGGCCGACGTCACCGTGAAGATGGCCGACACCGTGCTCAAGGGCGGCAAGGCGCAGGTCAACAACACCACCGACTACAACAACGGCAAGAAGATCGTGCCGTCCTACCTGCTGCAGCCCGTGGTCGTGGACAAGGCCAACTACCAGAAGGAGCTCGTCGACTCCGGCTACTACACCGCGGGCGAGCTGAAATGACCGAGCTTGAAACGACCGAGCTTGAAACGACGGAGCTGCTCGGCATGCGCGGGATCACCAAGACCTTCCCCGGGGTCACCGCGCTCGCCGACGTCACCCTTTCCGTGCGCCGCGGGGAGATCCACGCGATTTGCGGGGAGAACGGCGCCGGGAAGTCGACGTTGATGAAGGTGCTCTCCGGCGTGCACCCGCAGGGCAGCTACGACGGCGAGATCCGGTTCGACGGCGAGCTGTGCCAGTTCGGCTCGGTGCGCGACAGCGAGCGCCGGGGGATCGTGATCATCCACCAGGAGCTGGCGCTGTGCGGGCAGCTTTCGATCGCGGAGAACATCTTCCTGGGCAACGAGCGGGCGCGGCGCGGGTTCGTCGACTGGAACCGCACCAACCACGAGGCCGCCGCGCTGCTGCGGCGGGTCGGGCTCGCGGAGGCCCCGGTGACGCCGGTGCGTGACCTCGGCGTCGGCAAGCAGCAGCTGGTGGAGATCGCGAAGGCGCTGTCGAAGCAGGTGCGGCTGCTCATCCTGGACGAGCCGACGGCGGCGCTGAACGACGATGACTCCGCGCACCTGCTCGACCTGCTGCGGGGGCTGCGCGAGGACGGCGTCACGTCGGTGATCATCTCCCACAAGCTCGGCGAGGTGATCGCGATCGCCGACACCGTCACGATCCTGCGCGACGGCCGCACGATCGACACCCTCGACGCGGCTGGCCTGACCGAGGAGCGCCTGATCACCGGCATGGTCGGGCGCGACCTCGAGCACCGCTTCCCACCGCGCGAGCCCGACATCGGCGAGGAGGTACTGCGGATCGAGGACTGGACGGTGCACAGCCCGACCCAGCCGGGCCGGGTCGTGGTCGACCGCGCCAACCTGACGCTGCGGCGCGGGGAGGTGGTCGGCCTGGCCGGGCTGATGGGCGCGGGCCGGACCGAGCTGGCGATGAGCGTGTTCGGCCGCTCCTACGGCACCGGCATCTCCGGCCGGCTGGTGAAGGACGGCGTGCCGATCGAGGTGCGGTCGGTCCGCGACGCGGTCCGGCACGGCCTCGCGTACGCCACCGAGGACCGCAAGCGCTACGGCCTGAACCTGATCGAAGACGTCCAGCGCAACGTCTCGGCGGCCGGGCTGCCGAAGCTGGCGCGCCGCGGCTGGGTGAACGAGCCCGCCGAGCACGACACCGCCGCGCGGTTCCGGCGGGACCTGCGGATCAAGGCGCCGAGCGTGCGCAGCGTGACCGGGAAGCTCTCGGGCGGCAACCAGCAGAAGGTGGTGCTGGCCAAGTGGATCTTCACCGACCCGGACGTGCTGATCCTCGACGAGCCGACCCGCGGCATCGACGTCGGCGCGAAGTTCGAGATCTACTCGATCATCAACTCCCTTGCCGCGCAAGGGAAAGCGATCCTGGTGATCAGCTCCGAGCTGCCGGAGCTGCTTGGCCTGTGCGACCGGATCTACGCGCTGTCCGCGGGCCGGGTGACCGGTGAGGCCACCCGCGAGCAAGCCTCCCAGGAACTGCTGATGCAGTACATGACGAAGGAACGGCAATGACTGCAACGGACACGGCCCGGCCCGCCGCGCCCCCGGGCGCCGCCCCCGCGCGGCGGATCTCGATCAACCCGCGCCAGAGCGGGATCTACGTCGCCTTCGCGCTGATCGTGGTGCTGTTCGAGGTGCTCACCGGCGGCGCGCTGCTGGAGCCGCAGAACATCTCGAACATCATCGTGCAGAACTCCTACGTGCTGATCCTGGCGGTCGGCATGATCCTGGTGATCATCTCCGGGCACATCGACCTGTCCGCCGGGTCCGTGGTGGCGATGACCGGCGCGGTCTCCGCGGTGCTGATGGTGAACCTGCACGTGCCGTGGCCGATCGCGGTGCTGATCACCCTGGTCACCGGCGCGTTGATCGGCGCATGGCAGGGCTACTGGGTCGCCTACTTCGGCATCCCGGCGTTCATCGTGACGCTGGCCGGGATGCTGGCGTTCCGTGCGCTCACCCTGACCGTGCTGGGCAACCAGGGCATCGGCCCGTTCCCCGACGCGATCCGCACCCTGTCCAACGGCTTCACCGACGGCTACCTCGGTAACATCGGGCTCGGCCCGCTCGGCGGCGCCGACCTGCTCAGCCTGCTGGCCGGCGTGGTCGCGGTCGCCGCCATCGCCGTCACCCAGCAGCGCAAGCGCTCCGCGCGGCTCGGTTACGGCCAGGAGGTCGACCCGTACCCGGTGTTCGTCGCGAAGGTGGCCGGGGCCGCGATCCTGGTGCTCGCCGTGGTCGTGCAGCTGGCGCGGTTCAAGAACCTGCCGTGGGTGCTGATCCTGCTGGCCGTGCTGGTGGTCGGCTACTCGCTGGTGGCGGGCCGCTCGGTGTTCGGCCGGCACGTCTACGCGGTCGGCGGCAACCTCCAGGCGGCGACGCTGTCCGGGATCAAGGTCAAATCGGTGACGTTCTGGATCTTCGTGAACATGGGCGTGCTGGCCGCGCTCGCGGGGATCATCTTCGCCGGGCGGCTCAACCAGGCCGGGCCGACGGCGGGCGTGAACTTCGAGCTCGACGCGATCGCCGCCGCGTTCATCGGCGGCGCGGCCGTGCAGGGCGGCGTCGGCAAGGTGGTCGGCGCGATCACCGGCGGCCTGATCATGGCGGTGATCAACAACGGCATGTCCCTGATCGGCGCCCCGAGCGAGCGCGTGATGCTGGTCAAGGGGATCGTGCTGCTGGCCGCCGTGGCCTACGACATCTGGACCAAGCGGCGGGGGACCGCCTGAGTCACACCCGCGCGCTTTTCGCGACAACCTGTCGTAAAGTTAACGACAGGTTGTCGCGAAAAGGAGTGTGGCGTCATGGCCCAGCAGCTGATTGTCGTGACCGGAGCGTCGACGGGGATGGGTGCCTCGGCCGCCCGGGAGCTGGCTCGGCGGGGCTTTCACGTCCTGGCCGGGGTGCGGCGCGACCCCGACGCCTTCCGGGCGCCCGGCATCGAGCCGGTCCTGCTCGACATCACCGAGCCCGGGCAGGTGGCGGCGCTCGCCGCGCGGGTGGCCGACGATCCGCGCGAGCTGCACGCTGTCGTCAACAACGCGGGCATCCAGGTGAACGCGCCGGTCGAAGCCCTGCCAATGGCGGAGTGGCGGCGGGTGTTCGAGGTCAACCTGTTCGGGCACATCGCCGTCACCCAGGCGCTTCTGCCCGCGTTGCTGCGCAGCCGGGGCCGGGTGGTCAACATCAGCTCGGTCGGGGGCAAGGCCGCGATGCCCACGTACGGCGCGTACGCCGGGGCGAAGTTCGCGCTGGAGGCGGTCAGCGATTCGCTGCGCCGGGAGGTCGAGCCGCTGGGCGTGCGGGTGGTTGTGGTCGAGCCCGGCGGCGTCCGCACGGAGATGGCCGCGCGCGGCGTCGCGACGGCGAACCGCCTGGCCACCGGGATGACGCCCGAGCAGGACGCCCGTTACGGCCGTCTGGTCCAGGCGATCAACTCGCTGATGTCGTCCGGCACCGAGTCGGGTCTGACCGCCGACGCCGCCGCCCGGGTGATCGCGAAGGCAGTGATGGCCCGAAAGCCGCGCACCCGCTACACGATCGGCCGCGACGCCGCCCTGATCACCCGCCTGACCCGGGTGCTGCCGGATCGCGCGCTCGACCGCGTCATCGCCGCCGGCGTGCGCCGCCACTACCCGGCGGCCACGGCGTGACCCGCGGCTGCGGTCGGGGAGGATGAGCGGATGCCGCGGATCCGGGGCGCCAGCATCGGCGAGCACCACGAGATGGTGTGGGCCGACCTCGCCGAAGCGATGCGGCAGCTGCTGCAGGAGCGCGACTACGAATCGATCACCATGGGCCACATCGCGGCCCGGTCCGGGCTCGCGCGCAACACGCTGTACAACTACGGCCGCGACAAGCACGCGCTGGCACTGGCGCTGACCGAGCGGGCGGGCCGTCCCACCGTCGAGCAGGTGGCCGCGATCGCCGCGCGGTCGGCGGACCCGGCGGCCTCGCGGCTCGGGGAGATCGTCGAGGCGGTACTGGCGGCGTTCACCGACCCGGTTGTGCAGCTGATGTTCCGGACGAGTGCCTCGCCGCCGTCCGAGCAGGGCCCCGGCAGCCCGTTCCACGAGATCGTGGCCGAGGTGGAGAACGTCGTCCAGGACGGCATTTCACGCGGGGAGTTCCGCGACGTCCGCGACGTGCGCCTCGCGGTGGAACTGCTGTCGGGCGTCATGCGCGCGGGCGCGGAACGACTCGGCCGGGACCCGGCCGCCTTGAAGGCCACGGTCCGCGCGGCGCGGGAGATCGTCCTCGCGTCCCTCACCCCCGCTTGAGCCTTACGCCGACAGCAAAACCTCTCGTCGGGCCGTCCGGCGGCCGGTAGACCTGAGGCATGCGGGCACGCTACGACGAGATCGCCGACTGGTACGAGCTGGAGTTCCTTGCCGGGCAAGGCGAAGACGACCCGTTGGAGGTCGGACTCGCGCTGACGACGCTGCTCGGCCCCGGCAGCGGGCCGTGCCTGGAGATCGGCTGCGGCACGGGCGTGCACGCCGAAACGGTGCGGGCGCTCGGCCGTACCCCGGTGGGCGTCGACCTGTCCGGCGAGATGCTGCGCTACGCGAAACCGCGGCTGCCCGTCGCCCGCGCGAACGCCGAGCGCCTTCCCCTGCGCGACGCCTCGGTGCCCGCGGCAGTCGCGGTCCTCGTGCACACCGATATGCCCGGCTATCCGGACGTGGTGCGCGAAGCCGCGCGGGTGCTGGAGCCCGGCGGCGTGTTCGTCCACATCGGAGTGCACCCGTGTTTCTGCGGCGGTTTCGCCGACCGGTCGGACCCGGCCGCGCTGGTCGTGCGCCGTGGGTACCGCGAAAGCGGGTGGACGACCGACTCCTGGACCGACCAGGGCCTGCGCGACAAGGTGGGCGCCGCGCACTGGCCGTTGCCGGACCTGCTGTCGATGTTCCTCGACGCCGGCCTCGTCCTCGACGGCTTCACCGAAGGCGGCGGCGACAGCCCGCTCCAGCTCTCCATCCGCGCACGTAAAAGCTCGTGAGTGTTTATGCCGGTTAGAACCGTCATAAACACTCACGAGTCCTTGTCAGCTGCTGGCGGCGCCGAACCACTTCGCCAGCTGCTTCACCAGATCCGCCTGATCTTCCCCGGCCCAGACGACATGTCCGTCCGGTCGCAGCAATACCGCGGGCGCGTCCACTTCCTCGCTGACGTCGACGACGTGGTCGACCCGGTCCGCCCAGCCCGCGGCCGAGAGCCGGGCGGTCTGGTCGAGCAGCAGCCCGTGGCCTTCGTGCATCAGCTCGTAGAGCCGGCCGTGCTTGAGCGTCACGTCCCGCAGCCGGCGGCCGAGCAGCTCGTGCCCCTCGCCGAAGTCCCCCTCACCGAAGTCATAGCGGATGTCGATCGCGGAGATCTTCCCGATCAGGAGCCGGTTCACCTCCTCGAAGTCCATCAGCTCCGACACCAGCCGGCGCACGGCCCGCGCCCCCGGCTCGGGTGAGCCCAGCTCGACCTGGGCCCGGGTGCTGTCCAGGACGTCGGCGGCCACCGGGTGCCGTTCGGCCTCGTAGCTGTCCAGCAGCCCGTCCGGCGCCCAGCCGTTGATCTCGGCGGCCAGTTTCCAGCCCAGATTGAACGCGTCCTGGATGCCGAGGTTGAGCCCCTGCCCGCCCATCGGCGGGTGGATGTGCGCCGCGTCGCCGGCCAGCAGCACCCGGCCGACGCGGTAGTGCTCGGCCAGCCGGGTGGCGTCGCCGAAGCGCGAGAGCCAGCGCGGGGAGTGGATGCCGAAGTCGGTGCCGGCCAGCGTCCGGACCTGCTGCTTGAACTCCTCCAGCGTCGGCGGGACGGCCCGGTCATGGGCCACCCCGGCGGCCGGCGTGACGAAACGGTACAGCCCGTCGCCGAGCGGCACGGCGCCGAAACCCCCGCGTTCCTTGTAGATCTTCAGCACCGCGGGCATCAATTCCTCTTGCGGCACAGCGACTTCCACCGCGCCCAGCAGCCACTCGTGCCGCGCGGGGTCGCCGGGAAACCCGACGCCGAGCTGCTTGCGCACGGTGCTGCGGCCGCCGTCGCAGCCGACGAGGTAACGCGAGCGCAGGCGCGTGCCGTCGGCCAGCTCGGCGGTCACCCCGTCGTCGTCCTGGCTCAGCCCGGCCAGTTCACAGCCGCGCCGGATCTCGACGCCCAGCGACGCGGCGTGCTCGTTCAGCAGCCGGTCGGTGGTGGTCTGCGGGATGCCGAGGACAAACGGGTACGTGGTGTCCAGCCGGTCCGGCTGCGGTTTGGGGATGCCGGCGAAGAAGCCGCCGACCGGATGCTGCGTGCCGAGCGCGAGGAACCGCTCCAGCAAACCCCGCTGGTCCAGCACCTCGAGGCTGCGCGTGTGCAGGCCCTGCGCGCGGACGACGTCGGTCGGCTCCGCGTCCCGCTCCAGCACGACCACGTCCAGGCCGTGCAGCCTCAGCTCACTGGCCAGCATGACGCCGGTCGAGCCGCCGCCGGCGATGATCACGTCGAACAAGAAAACCCCCTGAGAAAACACTCTGAGAGAACGCTCCGAGATGGCGATTCTGAGCCCTCACGGGGGTCTTGCCACAAGCCCTGGGGTGCGCTATAAGTTGGGAGAGGCGGGGGGAACTCCCCGCATTTTGTCCCGTGTGGACGGACCTAGGCGCTGACTTGGCGCGCGCGGTGCTCGGCCACGGCGACCCGCGTCCCGCACCGCGTGGAGCAGTAACGACGACGGCCGTTTCGTGAGGTGTCCACGTACGCGACCCCGCAGCCCTCGCGGGCACACAGCCCGAGCCGGTCCGGCTCCTCGCACACCAGGTGCGCCAGACCTCCCGCGGTGTACCCGTACACGCGCTCCACGCGCCCTGCGGCCTCGCTTGAGTAATGCAGGTGCGGCGGCTTGCCGTCGTGACGCGAGATGTACGGGCGGCAGGCCGCGGTGGTGAGCAGGTCGTTCACCAGGTCGACGCGCTCGGCGGGCCGGGCGCCGAACACCTGCCACAGCCGCCGGCCCCACGCCAGAATGCGCACGGCCTCGTCGTCGGTGACCTCGGTCAACGACATGGAGTGGGTACGCGCGATCGCCAGGACCTCGGCGGCGCCGGCGTCCGGTCGCAGGCTCAAGGTGGCCAGGTCGGCGGCCACTTGGGCGCCCGACCCGCCGTAAGGGTTGAAGTGCACTGACTCATTACAGCATGCTCGGGGCATGGAAGAAAACCACTGCCCCCGCTGCGGCTGGCCACTGGTCGAGCTGCCCGCCTCCGCGACCGTCCCCGGCTCGGCCGGCAGCCGCGCCGACTACGTGCGCTGCATTTGCGGCAGCTGGCTCGCCCGCGTGAACGGCGTTGTGGTCGGTGCGACCCGCCCCGTGAGCAGGTGAGGATCAGCCCCAGTGCCGGACGAGCCAATCCAGGATCCGGCCCGGGTACAGCTGAAAGTGCCGGTAGCCGTCCCAGCGGCGAGTGGTGCCGTGGATCCAGGACAGCTCCTTCGGCACGTCCGCGGGGATGGCGTCGAAAACCGCCTGGACGTCGGACGGCCTGGTCATGAGGTCGTCGCGGACCTGGTAGACGAACGTCGGCACCCGGACGCTTCCGGCCGGGCCGACCGGGGACATCTCGTCGAGACTGAAACCGGTGCGGCGCCGGATGAGCCGGTCCAGCTCGGTCATCTGCCCGGCCGGGATGCCAAGCGCCGCCAGCCGTCGCTCCAGCAACGCCCGCGGCGACGCCGGCTGGCACGCGACCAGGCACCGGACGTCCGCGAACTCGTGCGGGGCCCGCTGCATCGCGAAGAACGTCGCGTTGGCGCCCAGACATCGGCTGAACAGCGCGATTCCCGCGCCTCGCAGGTCGTCCCGCGAGCGCGCGTACCGCAGGGAACCCACGACGTCGCGTGATTCGAACCGGCCGCTGCTGGTCACGCCCCCGTCGGCGGCGCCGCTGAGGCCGAAGTTGCGCAGGTCGTACGCCAGCACGTGGTAACCGGCGGCGTGCAGGACCGCGAGGTCCAGAACCAGGTCGACCTCGATGTCGTTGCCGGTCCCGGCGTTCATCGACCGCCAGGGCACCAGGTGCGACGGCAGCCCCGAGCGGCTGAAGAACCGCGGGTGGTTGACGATCACGACCCCGGCTCCCGCGCGATCCGCCGGCACGAACCAGCCTTCGAGCGGAGTCCCGTCCTCGGCGGGGAACGTGACGTCCTCGAAGTCCAGTCCGTGGTCGGCGGGGGAGCGCAGCACCGGTGAGCGCGGCGAAAAGCTGAACCGGTCGGCGAGTGTGTCGAGCATGGTCAGGCCCCCGTACGCGTGACGCCGCCGTCGACGTGCAGGATCTGCGCGGTCATGAAATCGGCGTCGTCCGAGACCAGGAAAGCCAGCGCGTTGGCGAGATCTGCCGCGACCGACGGGCGTTTGATGGTCTGCAGCGCCGTCACCCGGGCGAAGACCTCGTCGGCGGTCGGGCCGTTCGTCCGGGCACGGCCCCGGAAACCCTCGGTCGGCACCAGCCCGGGCGCGATCGCGTTGACCGTGATGCCGCTCTCGCCGAGTTCGTTGGCGAGCGCCCGGGTCAACGCGTGCACGGTGCCCTTGCTGGTCAGGTACACGAGGTCGCGATTCTGCGTGAGGGTGATGCCCGAGCCGGTGTTGACCACGCGACCCCACCCGGCGGCCCGCATCCCCGGCGCGAACGCCCGGGTGAACAGCAGGATCGCCTCGACGTTCACCGCCTGCACCCGGCGCCACAGCTCGATGGTCACGTGGTCGAGGTCGGCGACCGGGAAGATGCCGGCGTTGTTGACGAGGATGTCGCAGCGCCCGTACCGCTCGAGAACCGTCGCGGCCACCGCGTCGATCTGCGGCGGATCGCTGATGTCGCACACCAGGCCCAGATGGTCGCCGCCCTCCAGTTCCCGCACGGCGTCCGACGGGTCGTTGATGTCGACCGCGACCACGTTCGCGCCGTCCGCGGCGAGCCGCCGGCAGTAGGCGTACCCGAGGCCCCGCGCCGCGCCGGTGACCAGCGCCGTTTTCCCGTCAAGCGCCACGGGTGAACTCCAGGCCGATCTGCTGCGCGATCCCGAAGTAGTCCTCCAGGTGCCAGGTCCGCACGATCCGGCCGTCGGCCACCTGGTGGAAGTCGGCCGCCCGGAACTCGACCGCGCGGCCGGTCCCTTCGACGCCGAGCAGCGGGCCGGTGTGCTTCGCGCGCGTGACCGCCCGCACCGCGACCCGGTCCCCGCTCACGACGACGTCCTCGATCTCGGTCTCCAGCTCACCGAACGCGCTGCGGAGGTGGCTGATCGCCGCCTTCCACCCCTCCGGACCGCCGCCGGTGCGCAGCGGCGGGACGCTTTCCCAGTCGTCGGCGAGAGCGTCGTCGACCAACCCCGGGTCACCGGTGACGAGGGCCTGGTAGAAGCGGCGCACCGGGATTTCGTTGTCAGCAGGCATGAATCCCACGCTAGGGCTGGGCACCCTCAGTGATCAAAGACCTGTTCCGGACCAGGTAATACGATCGAGGCATGACGGATCTCGACCTTCGGCTGGTGCGGTACTTCGCCACCGTCGCGTCACACCTGCACTACGGCCGGGCGGCGGCCGAGCTGCGGATCGCCCAGCCGTCACTGAGCCGGCAGATCAGCCAGCTCGAAACCCAGGTCGGCGCCCGCCTGCTCGACCGCACGCGGCAAGGCACCCGGCTCACCGAAGCGGGCGAAGCGTTTCTGCCGCGCGCACGCGAGTTGCTGCGCTCGTCCGAGCAGGCCACGGCCGCCGCCCGCGCCGCCGCGCAGCCGACCCGGATCACCGTCGGCTACACCGCGGGCCTGATCGTCACTCCGGCGGTGCGGAACTTGCGCCACCACCATCCCGACGCCGAGGTGCACACGATGCACCTGGAGTGGAACGAGGCGCGCGACGCCCTGCTCGACCGGCGGGCCGACGCGGTGATCACCCGGCTCCCGCTGGACGCCGACGGGCTGCACGTCACGGCGCTCTACGACGAGCCGAAGCTGCTGCTCGTCCGGCTCGGGCACCGGCTGGCGGGCAAGGAATCGGTCACGCTCGACGACATCGAAGGCGAGCCGATCCCGCGGTTCCCGAACCGGGACTTCGACGCGTACTGGCGCATCGACCCGCGCCCGGACGGCCGCCCCGCACCGGACGGGCCGCTGGTCGAGACCATCGAGGACAAGCTCGAATGCATCGCCGCCGGGCAGGCCGTGGCCATCGTCCCGGCCGCGCTGTACGCAGCCGGCCTCCGCGGCGACCTCACCACGATCCCGCTGCACGGTGTCGAACCGGCCCGGGTCGTCGTGGCCACCCGGGCCGGGGACCGCAATCAGCTGGTGGCCGCGTTCCGCGCCTCGGCCGAGGATTGCTTGGCGCAGAACGGAAACGTCACCAGTGAGACGGACGGGTAAGACCGGGCGGAAGCTTTGTCACGGCGTCCCCGCGGGCGGCGTTGACCTGTGACTGGGTGAGGAAGAGGCTGCCGGTGAGGTCGGCCCCGCGCAGGTCCGCGTCGCGGAAATCCGCGCCGATCAGGTCGGCCAGCCGCAGATCGGCGTCACGCAGGTCCGCCGCGATGAGGTACGCGCCGCGCAGGTTCGCGCCCCGGAGGCCGGCGCCCTTGAGCTTCGCGCCCATCAGGTCGGCTCCGCGACGGTCCTTCTTCTTGCCGGGGACGGCGGTGCGCACCAGCTCGCTCGTCCGCAGGAGCAGCCCGTTGACGCGCCCGCGCTGCTCGCCGACGTCGATCGCGAGCAGCGTTTCGGGGTCGCTCGCGGCCAGCCGCTCGGTCTCCTCGAAGGCGGTCTCGAGATCACCGTGCAGCTCGCGGGCGGCGTCGAGGCTGCGCGCTTCGGTCAGGTAAGCCAGGAGTTCGTGCAACTGCCGCATCACCGGCAATGCGGCGAACATCTGCCGGGCCGTCCCGGGTTCGTCACGCCAGCTGCGCCCGCCGAAGGTGATCTGCGAGATCCGCTGCCCGGCGCCGAAGCAGTCGTAGACCGAGCAGCCGGAGAACCCGCGTGGCCGCAGCTGGTCGTGGATGCCGCAGCCGAAGTCCGGCTGGAGATTGTGGCAGGGGTCCCCGGCGGCCTTGTCGATCGCGAAGTCGGCCGAGCGCGTGAAGGTGAGGGCGACGCAGCAGAGCCCGAAGCAGTTCGCGCAGTCCGCCTTCAGCGCGGCGGGTTCGGGCACGGGTCACTCCTCTTGCGGCTGGACGGTTCCCCGGATCGTAGTGAGCGGGCCGTCAGGCCAGCCACCCGCGGTGCAGGGCGGGGGACAGCTCGTGCGCCGCGGAATTGCGGATGCTGTCCTCGTCGTGCAGGTAGATCTCGGTGGTGGACAACGAGGCGTGGCCGAGGTCCTGCTGGACCTGGCGCAGCCCCACGCCCCGTTCCTTCGCGTAGGTGGCGTAGGAATGCCGGGCGGAGTGCGGGTGGATGGTGTCCCGCAACGGGCCCAGGTGCGTCGCGATGAACGAAGCCTGCGAGGTCGCGAGGAGGTCGGCCAGCCAGCGCGCCCGCGGCGGCGCGGCGTCCGGTTCCGGCGCGAACGTCGCGCACAGCCGCCGCAGCACGGCGTCCACATGGGACACATGCACTCGACGTCCGGTGCTGGTGATGAACAACGGTTCGGCCGGCCGGGGGCCGACGTCTCCCCGTAGCGCGGGCACTGTGGCCGGGCGACGCTGGACGAGGTAGGCGTCGACAGCGTCGGCGACCGGAACAGCCAGCGCGACCTCACGGTCCTTGCCGCCCTTGCCGTGGACGCGCAGCACGCCGATGTCCCGCGCCGCGGCGCGCCGGTAGTCGAGCAGGTTGACGCCGACGAGTTCTTCCGCGCGGACCCCGGTGCCGATCAGGATCTCGACCATCGCCCGGTCACGGCGTCCATCGCGGCGGTGCTCGGCCAGCAGGTAAGCCGCCAGCAGCAAGGCGCGGCACGCCTCGAACGACCACCGCTTGGTGGCGGACGGCGTGCCCGTGGCGCGGTTGACCTGCTGGGCCCGCCGGTCGACCAAGGCGACGGGATTGTGCCCGGCCAGCCCTTCCCGCAGCAGGTACTTCTGGTAGAACGCGGACACTGCCGAGAGCATCCGGCCGCGGGTGGCGCCGCTGTATCCCGCGCGGGCCAGGTCGTCCAGCCAGCGCTCGACGTGCTCCACTCGGACCTCGGCGAACGAGTCGATCCCGTTGCGGACACACCAGACCAGCCACTCCAGCCCGCTCGATTGCTCGCGCCGCCGTCGGCCACGGCGTCGCCCGGGATCCGGCGCGACGTACCCGGGCACCCACTCCAGGGGAATGCCGAGGTCGGTGGCGTAGGCGATCCGGGTGTTGAGCGAGGCGTAGATCCGGAGGAACTCCGCGAACCGCTCCGGCCCGCTCTTGCCGGCACCGTCGGCTCCGGGAACCAGGGCAACAGTCATGGATCCGCCGATTTCTCCCTAGCCACCGTGGTTTCCCTGGTCCACCGCAGTCTGGCACAGGCGCCTCAGCAGGCCCGGGCGCGACACAGCCACTCCGCTTTCAAGTTCATATGGATAATCCTCCTTATCCATATGACTCACACCTTCGCAAGTGATGTCACGTTTCAGTTTTGAATCTCAAACTGCTGGTTTCAGATTACAAACTCGAACCTGATAGATTGGTGGAGTGGAGCTAGAAGCTGCTGAGACCAGCGAAGACGGTGTGGACGGTGAGGTGCCGGTCCGGCGTTCGGCCGCCCCGGCGCGGCGGGGGAGCCGGGAGGAGCGGCGCGAGGCGACGTTGCGGGCGATTGCTGCTGAGGGGGTGGGGCACTGCGCCTACTGCGACCGCCGGCTGCCCCCGCTGCCGCCTCGTGGCGGGCGGCCGACGCCGTACTGCCCGGCCGACCCCGGCCGTTACGGCCAGTGGGGCGCGAAGGTGATCAGCTGCGCGATGCTGGACGAAAACCGGGAGATCTGGGTCCAGGTGTATGGGCCGGACCAGTCGATGACGCACGTCGACGTCCAGGTCGTCGACGATCGTGCGGCCACGTTGCTGGCCGCGCTGGAGCCGGTGCGGGACGAGCTGACCGCGCTGCGGACCCGGATCGCGGACGAGACGGCGGCCGCGCTGGCCGACAAGACAGCCGCGGACGCCGCGCGCGATCAAGCCTTGCTGCAGGCGGACCAAGCGGCGGCGAAGCGGGACCAGGCTTTGGCCGAGGCTGAACAGGCTCGTCTGCAGGCTGAAGAAGATCGCGCCGGCCTGCAGGCGGCGAAGCAGGAGGCGCGGGCCGCCGGTGAGGAACGCGATCAAGCGGTCACCAGCAGGCAGGCCGCCCAGAAGGCGAAGGACACCGCCGAGGCCGATCGTCAGCGCGCCCTCGAACAGGTGGCCGCCGCCCAGGACCGGGTGACCGAGTTGCAGAACACGCTGGCCGGTGAGCGTGCCGAGACGGTGGAGCGGCTCGACCGGCTACGGCAGGACGCCGACCGGAAACAGCAGGAGGTCCGCGCGTCGCTCACCGAGGAGTGGGAGCACCGGCTCCGGACCCGCACCGACGAGTTCACCGACCAGCTGCACGGCGTGCGCGAGACCGCCGATCAGCGGATCGCCGACCTGACCGGGCAGCTGACCGCGGCCACCAGCCAGTACGCCGGTGCCTTGGGACCGCTGCACGAGCAACTCGCCGGTCTTCGCGCCGAACTCGCCGAACTCGCCGAACGCGCGGCAGCGGCAACCGAGCTAGCGCAGCGCCGCGACGCCCTCGACCACACCGTGCGCCAGATGCTTGAGCACGTCGGTGACGAAACCCTGCGCCGGCAGTTCGCCGGGATCCTGCACGAGCCTCCCGGCTGACCGCGGGCTCAGTCCCCGGACGGCTGCAGGATGCTTCCCACCACGCTGAACGCCTCGCCGCACACGCCGCAGGTGATGTCGCCGAGGTCGAAGACGGACAGCGCCGCGCGGATCCGCCGGGGTTTCGGGCACCGGCAGACGGCGGCGAAGTAGTTGGCGCCGCCGCGGTGCGCGCCGCGGCCGTCGACCGGGGCGACGTTGACCGGCGGCAGGACCGGCTGCTCGGGATCGCCGGGCTCGCCCAGGTCGTCGGGTGGCGGGGAGGCGCGGTCCTGGGCCCGCTGCGCGACCTCGGTTTCGGTGTGGCGCCAGACTTTCAACGCGTTTTCGAGGACGGCGAGCTGATCGTGGTACGAGGCCACGGTCGCGGGCCGCGCGGTGGTGACCGACCAGCCGATCCGGTCGGCCTGCTCGGCGTCCACCCCCAGTTCGTGGGCGAGCGCGACGAACTTCTTGTTGTGGTACCGGCCATCGCTGACGTCGACGATGTCGCGGGTCGCGGCGAGGCCGTGTGCCGCCTCGTGCAGAGTGGTCCCGAGGATGGCGGCGGCGGGACGGCGCAGCCCCTCGCCGCCGAGGAAGAACTCCGCCCGCGGCTCACGGCCTTCACCGACGTGCCAGCGGGACCGCGCGAAGTGGCCGTGAATCTCGGTGGTGGTGCCCATCGTCCCGGACGCGAGCACGAGAATGGCGTCGGGCACGTCCGGGTGCCGGCGCCGGACCTCGGCCCAGAGCTGCTCCATCGCGTGCATCACGCGGGTTGTCGGCCCCAGTTCGTCCACCGGGTCATGGTGGCAAATCTTCCCGCTTAAGCGGTAACCGGCGCGCCGGGTTCACCGTGGCGCGACGCCGTTCAGCACCTGCTCAAGGCCGGTCTCGAACTCGGTGTCCCGGTCGGGGTGGGTGGTCTCGCGCACGACGCGTTCGAGCGTGGGGTAGCGGCCGGTGGCGAACACCCGCTCCAGGTACGGCCCGGACGCCTGGAGCCACTGGCCCTCGTCCTGGCCGGAGGCGCGTTCGACGCGGCGGCCGGTGACCTCGTCGCGGACCGCGCCGATGACGTAGGAGTTCACCGTGTGCATGGCCTGCATGGCCGCTTCGAGGCTGCCGAAGTCGCCGAGCGCGGCGAGCGTGGCCTCCATGTAGGCCAGCGCGTTCGGGCCGAGGCTGGGACGGCCGCCGATCAGGTCGGCGAACCACTCGTGCCGGTGGGCGGTGTGGCGCAGGGAATGGGCGATGCCGCGCATGGCGGTCCGCCAGTCGTCGTCCGGGGCGGGGCGGTCCAGCTCGGCGTACAGCGCGTCGGCCATGAGGTCGAGCAGCTCTTCCTTGGTGTCCAGGTAGCCGTATAGCCGCATGGGCCCGGCGCCGAGCGCGGCCGCGACCTTGCGCAGCGACACCGCTTCGAGGCCGTCCGCGTCGGCCAGCTCGCAAGCCGCGGCGACGATCGCTTCGCGGCTCAGCGGACTGGGCGCGGGGCGCGCCGGCGGCTCGGGCCGCTCCCACACGAGCTCGCTCATCGTTCTCCTTCGGTTCGGTGGGGTAACGATACAACGCCCCGTTCGATACAGTGTATTGTGGAGATACAGCGTATCGAAGGAGAGTGCTTCATGACCCACATCGCCATCGCCGGAGCCGGGCTCGGCGGCCTCACGCTCGCCCGCGTCCTGCACGTCCACGGCATCGAGTCCGTGGTCTACGAGCGCGACGCCTCGCCCACCGCGCGGGTCCAGGGCGGCAGCCTCGACCTCACCGTCGAGGCCGGGCAGCGGGCCCTGCACGAGGCCGGCCTGACCGAGGGCTTCCGCGCCATCGCCCGCCCGGACGGCCAGGACCTGGTGGTGTACGACCACACCGGCGCCCTGATGCTGCGCAAGGACACCCCGGACGAGGCGGAGCCGTTCGAGCGTCCCGAGGCCGACCGGCCGGCGCTGCGCAAGCTGCTGCTCGACTCGCTGCCGCCCGGCACCGTCCACTGGGGACAGGCCGTGGTGGAGGCGGTGCCGCTGCCCGGCGGCCGGCACCGGCTGCGGCTGTCCGACGGCACGACCACCGAATGCGACCTGCTGGTGGGCGCGGACGGCGCGTCGTCGCGGATCCGCCCGCTGGTCACGCCCGAGGAGCCGGTGCACTCAGGCGCGAACGCCGTCTCGCTCAACATCCCGGCCATCGACCGCGACCACCCGGTGCTGTCGGAGCGGGTCGGGCGCGGCAGCCTCATGGTGATCGGGGTGAACCGCGCGCTCTCGGCCCAGCGCAGCGGCGATGGCAGCGTCCGGGTCAACCTGACGGTGCGCGGCGGCGAGGACTGGTTCAGCACCTCGGGCATCCCGTTCGACGACCCGGCCGCCACCCGCGCGGCGCTCAAGCAGCTCTACGCGGACTGGTCGCCGGATTTCGTCGAGCTGGTGGACGCGGCGACCGGGCCGGTGATGCAGGTCCGGGTGGCCGCCCTGCCGGTGGGCCTGAGCTGGGAGAACATCCCGGGCGTGACGGTGCTCGGGGACGCCGCGCACCTGATGTCGCCGTTCGCCGGGCTGGGCGCGAACCTGGCCATGCTGGACGGCGCGGAGCTGGCGCTGGCCATCGCGGCCGGCACCCCGATCGCGGACTTCGAGGCGAAAATGCAGGCTCGGGCGGCGGAAGCGGCCGCGGAGTCCGCCGCGAACCTCGAGGTGTTCCTGTCCCCGCAGGGCGCCGCGGGGGTGGCGGAGCTGATGGCGGGCTGAGCGCGCCTCAGCTCCGGCGCTGGGCCTGGAGGTGGTCCAGCATCCGGTCGAGGTACCCGGTCAGCTGCGCGCGCTCGGCCGCCGAGAGCGGGGCGGTGACGGTGTCCTGGACGTCGTCGAGCGTCCGGCTCATGCGGTCGAGCTGCGCGCGGCCCTCGGGGGTGAGGGTGATGACGTTGCGGCGCCGGTCGGCCGCGTCGGGCTCGCGGTGGACCAGGCCGCGGGCGGCGAGCTCGTTGACCGCCTCGACGACGTAGCTGCGGTCGATGCGGCAACGGCGCCCGAGCGTGGCCTGGCTGCCGGGGCCGAACTCGTCGAGCGCGGCCAGCAGCGCGTAGTGGTAACGGCGGAACTCGCCGGCGTCGAAGGCGGCGCCCAGCACGTGCCCGACCTGCGTGGCCAGGTGCGTGAGCAGCCAGCTGGGGCGGCCGCGCAGGAGGGCGGGGGTGCGGTCGTCCGCCGGGGTGTCCATGGCGGAGAGCGTAACAAGATTTGTTGGCCGGGCCCACGATCGCTTCGCGGTAGCTGCCTGGCGCACCTACCTCACCGGCCGCGTTCGCCGGGATGATCGCCACGAGCGAACCCCGCACGCCGTGAGCGAACGCCGCCCCTCCGGCGGTCCCGCGCGCCCTACGTTCGGTCAGGACAAGGGATCCGAACACAGGCAGGAGACGACGATGACCGCGGTACCGGTGCTGGAAGTCCAGGGTGGACAGTCGCCCAACGACTCGGTGTACGAGCAGCTGCTGCGCGACCGCATCGTGTTCCTCGGCACGGAGGTCAACGACGAGGTGGCGAACCGGATCACCGCGCAGCTGCTGCTGCTCGCGGCCGACGACGCCGAGAAGGACATCACCTTCTACATCAACTCACCCGGCGGCTCGGTCACCGCGGGCATGGCGATCTACGACACGATGCGGCTGGTGAAGCCGGACGTGGCCACCTGGGGTCTGGGGTTCGTCGCGTCGATGGGGCAGTTCCTGCTGTCCTCGGGCACCCCGGGCAAGCGGTACCTGCTGCCGAGCACGCGGGTGGTGATGCACCAGCCGTCGGCGGGGATCTCGGGCGCGGCGAGCGACATCGCGATCCAGGCCGAGGTGTTCGGGAAGATGAAGCGGCGGATGGCGGAGATCACCGCGCGCCAGACCGGGCAGACGGTCGAGCGCATCACAGCCGACGCGGACCGCGACCGCTGGTTCGACGCCGAAGAGGCGCTGGCGTACGGGTTCGTGGACCACGTCGTCGCCGGTGAGACGGTCGCCTGAGCCGGGTCTCGGTGCCGGAGCCGCGCGTGGGGTACGCGGCTGCGGCATCTTCGGGTTCAGGCAGGTTCGGGCGGGCTCAGGCGGGTACGCGGGTGCGGTATTGCTGGGGGCTGCGGCCGTACTCGCGTTTGAAGGCGGCGCTGAGCGCGAACGAGCTGCCGTAGCCGACCTGGCGGGCGATCGCGCCGATCGTGGCGTCGGGATGCTGGCGCAGCAGGTCCGCGGCCAGCGCCAGGCGCCACGCGGCGAGGTAGGCCATCGGCGGCTCGCCGACGGTGCCGGTGAACCGCCGGGCCAGCGCGGCCCGGGAGACACCGGTGCCGGCGGCGAGCCCGGCCACGGTCCACGGCCGGTCGGGCTGGTCCTGCAACAGCCGTAACGCCTGGCCGACAACGGCGTCTTCGTGCGCCCGGTACCAGGCCGGCGCGGCGGAGTCCGGCCGGGCGAACCAGGTCCGCAGCGCGGCGATGAGCAGCAGGTCCAGCAGCCGGTCGAGAACGGCTTCCTGACCAGGCACGTCACGCCCGATCTCCTCGGCGAGCAGGGGCACGAGCGGACTGTCCCACTCGTCCGCGCGCACCACCAGCACCTGCGGCAACGCGGCGAGCAACCGGCGCGACACCTCGCCGACGGCCGGGTAGGTGCCGGTGAGCAGCACAGTCTCGACGCTGGTCTCGCTGTTTGCCTCGCCGCCGGTGTCGCCGCTTGTCTCGCCGCCGGACTGGCCGCGGGTAGCACCACCCGTCTCGCTGGCGGCCTTGTCGCCCGACTCGCCGCCTGGCTCGCTATGGGTAGCGCCGCCTGACCTGCCACGGGCGGCGCCGCCCGTCTCGCTGGCGGTGTTATCGGCTGACTCGCCGCCTGGTTCGCCACGAGTAGCACCGCCGGACTCGCTGGCGGTCTTGCTGCGTTGCTCACCGCCGGCCGTGCCGTCGGCCGTGCTGCTGCCCCAGGTGCGGACACCGGTGTCGACGAGGTCGGTGAGGTGCTCGCCGTCGGGGGTCCGGCATTCCTGCCCGGGCAGGATCACTGCCTGCGGCGGGGTGGCGGGGTGGTCGGCGAACAGGTACGGCTCGGGGCCGCGGACGATCGCGATGTCACCCGCGACCAGCCGGGACGGTGCGCCGTGGTCGGGCACGATCCACGCGTGGCCGGTCACCACGGCCACGAGCGTGAGCGGCGCGCGGTCCTCGATGCGCAGCGACCACGGCGGGCGCAGCACCGAGCGGAGCAGGAACGCCCCGTGGGCGCGGGGGCCGTCGAGCAGGGCGGCGAGCGGGTCCATGCCAGTCATCGTAGACGCTGAAACATGATATCGAGCTCGTGAACCATGGAACGTCTCACTCCGCTGAGCTTGACTCGCTGACATGACTTCCGAAACGACAACCCTGGTCCTGGGCGGCACGGGCAAAACAGGCCGGCGAGTGACCCGGCTGCTGACCGAGCGCGGCGTCCCGGTGCGGCCGGTCTCGCGCGCGAGCGAGCCGCGGTTCGACTGGGCGGACGAGAAGACGTGGGAGCCAGTGCTCGATGGCGCCGCCGCGGTGTACGTGACCTTCTACCCCGACCTGGTCGTGCCGTGGGCGGCGCCGACCATCCGGGCGTTCTGCGAGCAGGCCGTGGCAAGTGGGGTGCGGCGGATCGTGCTGCTGTCCGGCCGCGGCGAGCCGGACGCGGCAGTCAGCGAGCAGGTCGTGCGTGCGTCGGGTGCCGAGTGGACGGTGCTGCGCGCGAGCTGGTTCTTCCAGAACTTCAGCGAGGACTTCCTGCTCGGCCCGGTGCTCGACGGCGAGATCGCGTTGCCGGCGGGCGAAGTGGCTGAGCCGTTCGTGGATGCCGACGACGTGGCCGAGGTCGCCGTCACGGCGCTGACGACGGACGCTCTGGTCGGCCGGACGTTGGAGCTGACCAGTCCCCGGCTGCTGACTTTTGCCGCTGCCGCAGCCGAAATCTCCTCGGCTGCGGGGCGGGATGTCCGCTACCGTCCGGTTTCCGTGGGGGAGTTCGTCCGGCTGGCGACGGCGTCGGGGATGTCGGCGGACGAGGCCGCGATGCTCGCGGAGCTGTTCACGCGAGTGCTGGACGGCCGGAACTCGTCCATCACCGATGACGTGGAGAGGGCACTGGGGCGGCCCGCGCGGGACTTCGCGGCCTACGCCCGGGCCGCGGCGGAGGCCTGGGCGCGATGACGGTTTCGGCTGCGGGAAAGGAAAAAACGATGTCCTCGGTGTCCGGAATGGTCCTGGTGGCGGCGATCGTCGCGGCGGGGCTGATCGCGGGTTTGTTCTACGCGTACGCGGTGTCGGTGATGCCCGGCCTGGCGCGAGCGGACGACCACACCTTCGTCACGGCCATGCGGCAGATCAACGTCGCGATCGTCAACGGCTGGTTCCTGCTCACCTTCCTCGGCGCCCCACTCCTCGCCGCCGCGGCCGCGGTCCTGCACCTGCCCGCGGACGGACGCCGCGCGCTGCCGTGGCTGATCGCGGGTTTTGCGCTGCTGCTGGTGATGGTCGTGATCACGGCGGCGGTGAACATCCCGATGAACAACGCGCTGGAAAACGGCACCGCGCCCCTGGCCGAACTGCGCGCTCGTTTCGAGACCGTCTGGGTGCGCTGGAACCTGCTACGCGCCTTGGCATCAACGGCGGGCTTCGGCTGCCTCCTCGGTGGATGGCTGGCCCGGGGCCGTTGAACGAGCCGGGCCGCCGCCCTCGGCCGGACCAGCTCGACACTTCGCCAGACCAACCGCCGCTGCCCGACTCGACAGACTCGCCCCAGTTCAACCCAGCGGACTCGGCATTGCCCGAACGAGAGCGGCCGCTGCCGACCTGGCCCAGATCAGCTGACTGGCCCGGACCGACCGAGTCAGTTCCACCGGGCCGGGCTGGACCCAGGCGGATCGGCTCAGCCCGGCCCGAATCGGCAGCGGCTGCCGGTCCGGCGGAGTCCGCCCGGCCGAGCAAACCGGCCCTGCCGAGCGAGCGAAGTCTGCCGAGCCGGCGAAGTCTGCCGATCCAGCTCGATCGCCCTGGCGATACGAGCTCGGCTGCGCCGAGTCAGTTCGGCCAGAGCGAGCCGGCCGAACTGGGGCCGAGCTCCTCAGCCAGGCCAGGCTGGGGTTGGCAGAGCCTGCGAGGCGGTGTCGGCCCAGCCCAGCCAGCCGGGCTAGGCCTAGTCGGTCGCGCCGGGCCAGCTTGGCCGGAGCGAGTCAGCTGAACTGGGCCCCAGCCGGCCAGGCCGGGCAGGCCAGGTCGGGCGGAGCGAGTCAGTCGGCGAGGCGGAAGTACAGGTCGGTCTCCCATTTGGTTGCGTCGGGTTCCTGGCGGGGGTCGGTGCGGTAGACCTCGAGGCGGCCGGTCCAGTGTTCGCCGTCGGGGGTTTCGGTGCGGTCCCAGCGGACGCCTTGCTGTTCGCCCCAGGACAGGACGGCGGCGGTGGCGGCGTAGAGGCCGTCGGGGGCGCCGTGGTGGGTGGTCATGGCGTACTTGCCGCCGGGCACGACGTCGGTGAAGTACTCGTCGCCGAGGTCCACGGGGTCCTCGATGGGGACGCCGGCTTCCACGGTCAGGCTGCTCATGCCCGGCCCGATCACGAGGTAGCGGAAGAACGGCGCACCGGCGGGCGTGACGCCCCGGGCGGCGAGCGCGGCCACGATCGCGGCGATGCGGTGGGCGACTTCGCGCAGGCCTTCGACGGTGACGGTGGCGCGGTATCCCGCGTAGCGCTGGGCGGGACGGTCCACAAAGGACGGCATAACGCTTCTCTCCTCGGTGCTCAGCCCAGCATGGGGCGGATTTCGATGGTGCCGTACGCGGCGGCGGGGTGGCGGGAGGCGATGTCGACGGCCTCGTCCAGGTCGGCGCAGTCGATCACGGCGTAACCGCCGATCTGCTCCTTGCTCTCGGCGAACGGGCCGTCGCTGAGCTGGACGTCGCCTCCGCGGACGCGGACGGTGGTGGCGGAGGCGGGCGGGTGCAGGCCTCCGCCACCGACGAGGACGCCGCGGGCGAGCAGGTCGTCGGACCAGCCGCCGCAGCCGATCGCGAGCTGTTCTTCGGTCGGTTCGCCTTCGCCGGCGATCATCAGCAGGTAGCGCACGGGTTTCTCCTAGTGCTGCTCGAGGACGGCGGTCAGCTGCTCCGCGAACGGGCCCGGCTCGCCGGCGAAACCGCCGTGGTCGCCGGGGAACGGGACGGGCTCCTGGCCGAGGTCGCGGGCCAGCCCGAGGCCGGCGGTGTGGGCGGGGGTGCCTTCGGCAGCGGCGCCGACCGCGACGACGAGACGCGTGGGGGAGGCGCGCAGGGCGTCGAGGTCGGGCTCCCACTGGCCGATCGCCGCCATCAGGTGGCCGAAGAAGAAGCCGAGGTTGGCCTGCATCCGTTTGCCCTGCTCGATTTCCTCGGGCGTGGGGGCGGCGGGCGGGGGCGGGACCTCGAAGCCGGTGCCGGCCATGAACGCGGCGAACGCGGCCTCGGTGCCGTGCTCGCGGTAGATCGCGGGGATGTCCGGGACGTCGGCGAGCATCTCGCCGAGGTAGCGGGAGACCGGCGGCTCGTGCGCGACCAGGGTGCGGACCTGGCCGGGGTGGCGCTTGAGGTGCTCGAGCATCGTGATCGCGCCGCCGCTGTTGGCGAACACGTACGCGGGCTCGCCGCCGATCTCGGCCAGCAGGCGGTGCACGTCGTCGGCGTGGTCGCCCACCAGGTCGGGCCCGGGCTCACCGGTGACGGCGCTGCGCGAGATGCCGCGCGGGTCGAACGTGACCACGGTGTACCGGCTGGTCAGCAGCGGGCGCAGGCCGGTGAACGCGGTGGCGTCGGCGGGGCCGCCGGGCACCAGGAGCAGCACCGGGCCGCTGCCCTCGAGGTCGTAATGCAGTTCGGTGCCGGGCAGCCGCAGGGTCTTGCTGATCACGGGGTGTCCTTCCGTCGGGTGGGTCGGTTCGCCCAGCCGACGAACGGCGGGGGCCGGGACCGACACCCCGGCGCCGGGCAATTCCGAGATCCGGCGGGTGAGGTAGGCGCGTTCGGCTCCGGTGCCCGCCAGCGCCAGCGCTTCGGTGTACGCAGCGCGGGCTTCGGCGGTGCGGCCGAGGCGGCGCAGGAAGTCGGCGCGGGTGGCGGGCAGCAGGTGGTAGCCGGCCAGGTCGCCGCGGGCGGTCAGCTCGTCGGCCAGCGCGAGCCCAGCCGCGGGGCCCGCGGACATGCCGACGGCGACGGCGCGGTTCAGCTCGACGACCGGCGTCGGCAGGTGTTTCAGCAGTTCGCGGTAGAGCCCGGCGATCTGCGGCCAGTCACTGCCCTCGGGGGTGTGGCAGGCCGCGATGGCGGCCTGGATCTGGTAGCGCCCGGGCTCACCGCGGCGCAAGGCGGCTTCCAGAAAGGCGGTGCCTTCGGTGATGGCCGCGGTGTCCCAGCGGGCGCGGTCCTGCTCGTCGAGCGGGACCAGATCGCCGTCGGACGTGACGCGGGTGTCGCGCCGGGCGTGCTGCAGCAGCATGAGCGCGAGCAGGCCGGCGGCTTCCGGTTCCTCCGGCATGAGCGCGGCGAGCACCCGGGCCAGGCGGATCGCCTCGGCCGCGAGGTCCGGGCGTTGCAGGTCCGGGCCGGCGCTGGCCGAGTAGCCCTCGTTGAACAGCAGGTAGAGCACGCCGAACACGGCGGCCAGCCGCTCGGGCAGCAGGTGTGCGGGCGGGACGCGGTAGGGGATGCCCGCGGTGCGGATCTTGCGTTTCACCCGGACCAGCCGCTGGGACATGGTGGGCTCGGGCACGAGGAACGCCCGGGCGATCTCCGCCGTGCTGAGCCCGGCGAGGGTCCGCAGCGCGAGCGCGACCTGGGCCTCCACGGCCAATGCCGGGTGGCAGCAGGTGAAGATCAGCCGCAGCCGGTCGTCCGGCACCCCGCTCTCCTCGGTCCCATCACTGGGCCCGGGTTCGTCGGGAACGATCAGGCGCGCGGCCTCCCGGAGTTTCCCGGCGCCCACCGTTTCGCGCCGGATCCGGTCGATGGCGCGGTTGCGGGCAGTGGTGGTGAGCCACGCCCCGGGGCGTGCGGGGACCCCGTCGCGCGGCCAGGTGCGCACGGCGAGGGCGAAGGCGTCCTGAACGCACTCCTCGGCCAGGTCCCAGTCGCTGGTGACCCGGATGAGCGTGGCCACGACGAGGGCCCGCTCCTCCCGGAACGCCTGGGCGACGGCGGCCTCGGCCGTGCGTCTGTCCGCTTCCACCTCAAACCCCCTCCGGTGACGGCCCAGTGCCGGCACCCGCAGTGAACCTAACCCGGGGGACCGACAGTTTCCGCTCGTCAGCCCCTCGATACGAGATGTTCGACGCCGTCGAGGATGCGCGCGAGGCCGAACCGGAAGTGGTGCTCGGGGTTGTCCGCGGCGCCGTAGGCCTGGCCGGCGGAGGTGCCGACGCGGCTCGCGCGCGGGTAGTTCGCGGGGTCGGCGGCGGGGATCTCGGCCAGGACCGGGGCGCTGCGCTCCCACCACTCGCCGTCGGTCAGTCCGCTGCGGCGGACCACGCGCACGGCGTCGACCGAGCCGCGGGCAGCGCCGCGCACGAACCCGGTGAGCAGGCTGACCACGGCGTCGAGTTCGAGATCGCCGAGGCCGAGCCCGTCGAGCGCGGTCAGCTCGCGTTCGTACTTGGCGAAGGTGTTCGGCCCGAGCGGCGGGCGGCCGACGGTGACCTGCAGCAGCCACGGATGCCGGTGGTAGAGCTGCCAGAGGTCCTCGGCGACGGCGGTGACCGCGTCCCGCCAGCCGGTGGCGGGCAGCTCGTCGGGCAGCTCGCCGTGGGCGCGGTCGAGCATCAGGTCGACCAGCTCGGCGTGGCTGGGCACGTACGTGTAGAGCGACATCGGGGCGACGCCCAGGTCGTCGGCGATCCGGCGCATGGTGACCGCCTCCAGGTCGTCGGCGTCGGCCAGCCGGATCGCGGCGGTGACCACGTCGTCGACCGTGAGCTTGGGCTTCGGGCCGCGCCGCGGCGGTCCGGGCACGCCCCAGAGCAGCTCGATGGCCCGCCGCGGGTCGCCGGCGCCGGTGTACTCGGTGCTCATCCCGGACATTCTGCCCGCCACTTCCTCGTACGCCGTACAGAGTTCTGGTATTTTCATGGTACAACGTACGGAAATCATGGGGGTGGGCAGCTGAAGGCCGTGATCGCAGAGCCTGGCCAGGTCGTTTTCTGGGCGCCGGACGGGGGTGACCCCGGTGGTCCCGGCGCCGCCGGCGTGGTGCGGCTGGTACTGGCGGACGGGATCCGCGAGGTGCCCGCGCGTCGCCTGCCCATCGCGGAGGCGGTGCCGGTGCTGCTGGCGATGCCACCAGACAGCGACGAATCGGCCATTTTCTGGGCTACGGCGGCAGAAGCCGGCGTACGGCTGCGTGAAGCCGGGTGGACGGGCCCGCTGGAGCCGGCCGAGGACCGCTGGCTGCGCCGCCTCGCCGAAGCCATGCCGCCGCACGCCCACGCCGCCCCGGTCCCGGGCGACGACACCCGCCTGCCCGAGCCGTACCCGTTGCTGCTGCGGTTCCTGGGCGACGTCGCGGGCCTGACGGTCCGGGTGTCGCTGCGGGTGGAGGCGGAAGACCCGGCCGGCGGCCGTTTCCGTGCGGTCGTGCAGGTGCACGGCGGGGCGGAGCCGCTGGTGGACGCCGCGCGGCTGTGGGAGTCCGGGGACCAGGAGGCGCGCCACGAGGTGGTGCTGGCGCTGCGCCGGGCCGCGGAGGTGTGGCCGCCGCTGGCGCCGTTGCTCTCGGCCGCGGTGCCGGCCGAATTGCCGCTCGGGGACGAAGAAGTGGTCGAGCTACTGTCTTCCGGCGCGGGCCGCCTCGCCGAAGCGGGCATCAGCGTGCACTGGCCCGCCGAGCTGACGGGCCTGACCGCGCGCGCCGTAGTGGCGGCCGGGGACGCGCCCGGCGACGTGCCGTCGTTCTTCGGCGGCGGCCGGGTGCTGGAATTCGACTGGCAGCTCGCCCTCGGCGGCGCAGTACTGAGTGCGGCGGAGCTGGACGAGCTGGCCGAAGCGCGGCGTCCGGTGGTCCGGCTGCGAGACCGCTGGGTGCTGCTCGATCCGACGTCCGCGGACCGGGCCCGGGAGCGGACGCTGAAGCCGCTGACGGCCGTCGACGCGCTCGGCGCGGTGCTGGCCGGGACGACGGAGGTCGACGGCGAGCTGGTGGAGGTCGTCACCGACGGCTGGCTGGAGACGGTGCGGGAGCGGCTTTCCGAGGTGCCCGAGCCGGGGGAGCAGCCGCCGGGGCTGGCCGCCACGCTGCGCGACTACCAGCTGCGCGGCCTGCGCTGGCTGAGCACCGTGACCGCGCTCGGGCTGGGCGGCTGCCTCGCCGACGACATGGGGCTCGGCAAGACCGTCACGCTCATCGCGCTGCACCTGCACCGCGGCGGCGGCCCGACGCTGGTGGTCTGCCCCGCGTCGCTGCTGGGCACGTGGGAGGCGGAGATCCACCGGTTCGCGCCCGGCGTCGGCGTCCGCCGCTTCCACGGCGGTGAGCGGTCCCTCGAAGACCTCGACGGCTTTGTCCTCACCACCTACGGCACCCTGCGCTCGGACCCAGGGCCGCTCGCCGGGATCGAGTGGGACCTGCTCGTGGCCGACGAGGCCCAGCACGTGAAGAACCACCGCTCCGAGACGGCGAAGACGTTGCGGCAGTTGCGGTCCTCGGCCCGCGTCGCGCTCACCGGCACCCCGGTGGAGAACACGCTGTCGGAGCTGTGGGCGATCCTCGACTGGACGACGCCGGGCCTGCTCGGCACCCACGCGGAATTCCGCGACCGGTGGGCGAAACGCGTCGAGGCCGGCACGGACCCGGCGGCGGCGGGGCGGCTTTCCCGGCTGCTGCGGCCGTTCCTGTTGCGGCGCCGCAAGTCCGACCCGGGCATCGCGCCCGAGCTGCCGGCCAAGACGGAGACCGACCGGCCGGTGTCGCTGACCACCGAGCAGGCCGCGCTCTACGAGGCGGCGGTGCGGGAGCTGATGGCGGAGGTCGGCGCGGCCGACGGGATGGCGCGGCGCGGCCGGATCGTCAAGCTGCTCACCGCGCTCAAGCAGATCTGCAACCACCCCGCGCAATACCTCAGGGAAGACGCTGACACCCCGCTGTCCGGCCGGTCCGGGAAGCTCGAGCTGCTCGACGAGCTGCTGGACACCATCCTCGCCGAAGACGGGGCGGTACTGGTGTTCACCCAATACGTGGTGATGGCCCGCCTGCTGGAGCGGCACCTGGCCGCACGCGGGATCGGCGCGCAGCTGCTGCACGGCGGCACCCCGGTCCGGCAGCGGGAGGAGCTGGTGCGCCGTTTCCAGGACGGGGCGGTGCCGGTGTTCCTGCTCTCGCTCAAGGCGGCCGGGACCGGGCTGACGCTGACCCGCGCCGACCACGTCGTGCACTACGACCGCTGGTGGAACCCGGCGGTGGAGGACCAGGCGACCGATCGGGCGTACCGGATCGGGCAGACCCGGCCGGTCCAGGTGCACCGGCTCGTCGCGGAGGGCACCGTCGAGGATCGGATCGCGTTGATGCTGCGGGAGAAACGGGCGCTGGCCGACGCGGTGCTGACCGGGGGCGAGGCGGCGTTCACCGAGCTGTCCGACGCCGAACTTTCGGAGCTGGTCCAGCTGAGGAGGCACGGATGACCGAGCGGGTGCGGGGTTTCCCCGCGTTCCCGGCGCGCGCCGGCCGGGGCCCGTTCGCGCGCTCCTGGTGGGGCCGCGCGTGGCTGCGGGCGATGGAGGACACGGCGCTGGACCAGCGGCAGCTGCGGCGCGGGCAGCGGTACGCGGCGGCAGGCCTGGTCGGCCCGATCGCGGTCAGCCCGGGCCGGATCGCGGCGACGGTGGACGACACCGACGGCGGCCCGTACCGCACGTCCCTGCGGCTGGCGGAACTGTCCACAACGGACTGGGACCGACTGCTCGGCCATGCCGCGGACCGGGCGGCCCACCTGGCCGCGCTGCTGGACCGCGACCTGCCGCCGGAGCTGGCCGACGACGTGGGGCTGCTGCCCGGCATCGGCGACCTCGACCCGGAGTGCGACTGCCCCGGCTGGGAGCTGCCCTGCCGGCACGCCGCGGCGCTGTCGTTCCAGGTTTCGTGGCTGCTCGACGCCGATCCGTTCGTGCTGCTGCTGATGCGGGGGCGCACCGAGCGCGAGGTGCTGGACGAACTGGGCCGGCGGACCTCGCGCCCGCCGGAAGGGGTGCTTGCCGCGGACGCCTACGCCCGCGCCGTGCCGCCGTTGCCGGACCTCGCGGAGTTCATGCCGGTGCCACGGCACTGACCGCCGTCATTCAGCAGTGTCGCGGTCGGAGCCTGCCGGAAACGCCCCGGCGCGACGCCGTACTCGCGGCGAAACGCACTGGAGAGGGCGAATTCGGTCGAGTACCCGACCTGACGGGCGATCGCCAGCGACGCGTCGGTCTCCCGCAGCAGCCGGGCGCCGCGCCCGAGCCTGGCGACGGTCCACGCGTGTTCCGGGTGCTCGTGGATCTGCCGCAGCGCGGCGGCGATCGCCGGATCGGCGGTGCCCGGCTGGGTCTCGTGCTGGTCGTGCCACTGCCGCAGCACCTGGACCAGGCTCGGGGTACCGGTCGCAATCCGGCGAGACGGCGATGAGGCCGGGCAGCGCGCGGAGGTACTGCGGCACGCGGCCGTACTCCATCCGGTAGGCCCCGCACAGGAACTCGAAGTCGCACGGCCCCGGCGCGGGCGGGATCGGGCCCATCTCCGAAGGCGGCCCGGACCATCCGGATGACCTCGCTCAGCACGTCCATGCCGCCATGCTGATCAGCGGCGGGCCGCCGGCGGCTCAGGTGTGGGTGCCACCGTCGATCCGGATTTCGGTGCCGGTGATGAACTCGCCGTCGTCCGAGACCAGCATGGCGACGACGCCCGCGACCGCCTCCGGCCTGGCCATCGGCGCGCCGATCTCGGCGGTGACGTCGGTGGGCAGGATCGGCAGCAGCCGGCCGAACAGCGTCCAGTCGACGTCCTGCGGCATCCAGGTCGCGGCGCTGTCGGTGATGCCGCTCTTGACGCTGCCCGGCGCGACACTGACCACGCGCACCCCTTGCTTCGCGTACTCCAGCGCCAGCGAGTGCGTGAGCGCCTGGATGCCGCCCTTGCTGGCGGAGTACGCCGCCATGTACGGGTGGGCGAAGCTGGCCGAGGTGGAGCTGAAGTTCACCACCACGCTCTTGCCGGCGGCGATCAGCGCGGGCAGCGCTTCCCGCGTGACGAGGAACGTGCCGGTCAGGTTGACCGCGATGATCCGGTTCCAGAACTCCAGCGACGTCTCGTGGGTGTGCGAGGCCCGCAGGATGCCGGCGGCGTTGACCAGCGCGTCGAGCCCGCCGAGGTGTGCGATCGCCGCCGCGGTGCCCTCGGCCACGGACTGCTCGTCGCCGACGTCCATCAGCAAGGTCTCCAGCCTGGCCTTGGACTCCGGCTCGGACTCGGCGAGTTCGGCGGTGCCCTTGAGGCCGTCGACCGAGACATCGGTGGCGACCACCCGCGCGCCCTCGGACAGCAGCCGCAATGTGGTGGCCCGGCCGATGCCCGAACCGGCACCGGTGACCAGGATCCGGCGATCGTGCAAGCGTGTCATCGTCCTCCTTCGGCCGTACTGATCACCGTAGGAGACTTCACCACTGTTGACCATGCCCCAGCGAAGCCAGCTCCGGCGCCGAAACGTGCCCGACGCGGTAGCGCACCGGGTCCTCGGCCGGCGCGGTGTCCTGCCACAGCGTGTACCGCACCAGCTCCCACGCGCGTGGGTCGATGACCAGCGCCGTGGAGTGCACGCCGTCGCGCCGCGCGTGGTCCCGCAGCGCCTCGAGCTCCGGCCGGACGACGTCCGCGGGCCATGTCTCGCGGGGGATCAGCTCCGTGCGCTTCCCGGCCGCGCGCGGCGTTTCGCCGAACGCCGGCCCGGGCTCGAACGCCAGCACGGTCCAGTGCTGCACCGGCGGACGGCCGAAGTCGTCGATGATGCCGCGGTACCCGCCGTCCCACAGGAAGGAGTGCATGCCCGCCGGGTCGTGCCAGAGGTAGAAGGGGGAGTACTGGTTCAGCTCCGACCCGTCGACGCCGCGCTCGCGCACCCCGTACGCCTTGAGCCCGAGGCCCGGCAGGCCGTCCAGCAGCGGTCCCCGGGTCCGCACCCGGTGGTGGATCACCTCCATGTCGTAGTCCGCGGGCAGGGTGATCTCGTAGTGCATGGCGTGCACGGCGGGCCTCCGTTCGTCCCGTACATACTAGTAGGTACAGAGCCTTTTCTCAGCCGGGCAGCAGGGCCTCGGCGAGACGGCGCCACTGCGGCATCGCCGATCCGCCGGGCTCGGTGCCGAGCACCTGGATGCCGACGTGGTCGGCGCCGGCGTCGAGGTGCTCGTTCAGCTTGCGGGTGATCGTGTCGAGGTCGCCCCAGAAGACGAGGTCGTCGACGAGCCGGTCGCTGCCGCCGTCGAGGTCGGCCTCGGTGTAGCCCAGGCGCAGGAACTTGGCGATGTTGTACCGCTGGGTGAAGTACACGTGCAGGTGCTCCCGCGCGATCGCGCGCGCCCGGTCCGGGTCGGTTTCGAACAGCACGGCGTGCTCGACGCCGAGGAAAGCCTTGTCTCCCAGCACTTCCCGGGCTTGGGCGGTATGCGACACGGTGACGTGGTAGGTGTGCGCGCCGTCGGCCCGCTCGGCGGCCAGCTGCAGCATCTTCGGCCCGTACGCCGCGAGCAGCCGCCGCATCGGGGCCTCCGGCAGCGGGTTGGCGCTGGTCGTGGCGTCCAGCTCGTCGAGGTACCCGGCCATCGCGTCCAGCGGTTTGACGCCGGGGCGCGCATCACCGACGCCGAGGCCGAGCAGGTGCCGGCCAGGGTAGGCGTCCGCCAGCAGCACGGCGGCACCCTGAGTCCAGCGCGGCTCGCGGGACCAGATCTTCGCGATGCCGTTGACGATCCGGATCCGCTCGGTGGCCGAGAGCAGGAACCCGGCGTGGGTCAGCGCCTCGCGCCCGTCCCGCTCCGGGATCCAGAACGCCGGCCAGCCGAGGCCCTCCAGCTCCTGGATCGAGTCCCGCATCCGGCTCGCCGGCTGGTCTTCGAAGTCGAACGTCCAGATCCCGAAGCGCCCCAGGTCCATTCCGTCGATCGCGCCCATGTCTCCTCCAGCCGGGTGGGTGACTCAACGGATCGAAGTATCGCAGAACTTCGATATGAGTCTCCGGCGAGGGTCAGAGCGACTGGCCGAGCGCGCCCACGATCCAGGAGATCCGCTCTTCGTCGCGCCGGTAGTGCGTCCACTTCCCGACCCGGGTGGCGCGGACCAGCCCGGCCCGTTGCAGAACCGCCATGTACGCCGACACGGTGGACTGCGCGAGCCCGGTCTTGGCCTGGATGTGGCTGACGCACACCCCGACCTCGTGCGGGTCGGCGATCCCGTCCTCGACGGGAAAATTGCGCTCCGGCTCGCGCAGCCACTGCAGCAGCTGGAGGCGCACGGGATTGGCGAGCGCCTTGAACACGTCAAGCAGCTCGTCGGGCGAGGGTTCGGCTGAGGTCGTCATAGCTGATCAAGCCCGAGTATAGGGCCGTGCCGACGATTCGCGGACTGTCGATGCCACGCCGAGGGGGACGGATTGGGCCACCTTCGCCGCGCCCGTGCCGATGTGGATGTCCGACACTGCGGTCATGACCGCAGAGGAGACACCGTCCGCACTGGCCCAGTTCCTGCGTTCCGCGCGCTCCCGGCTCAGCCCGGACGACGCGGGGCTGGGGGAGGAGGGCACCGGCCGCCGTCGCGTGCCCGGGCTGCGGCGGGAGGAACTCGCCCGGCTGGCCGGCGTGAGCGTCGACTACTACACGCGCCTCGAACAGGGCCGCAGCCCGAGCGCGTCCGCCGCGGTCCTCGACGCGCTGGCCACCGCCCTGCACCTCGACGACGCGGAACGAGCCCACCTGCACACCCTCGCGCGGCCCGTCTCGGCCCAGCGCAAGCGCCGGGCCCGCCCGCAGCGGGTCCACCCCGTCACCCTCGACCTGCTCGACACCTTCGAAACGGTGCTGCGCCCGGCTTTTGTCCTCGGCCGGCGCCTGGACGTGCTCGCCCACAACCGCCTCGCCGGCCGGCTGATCACCGACTTCCGGTCCCTGCCCGCCGCGGACCGCAACCAGGCCCGGTTCGTCTTCCTCGACCCGCACGCCCGGGAGCTGTACACGGACTGGGCGGCCGTCGCCGCCGACACCGCCGCCATGCTGCGCCTCGACGCCGGCCGCCACCCCGATGACCCGGCGCTCGGCGCGCTCGTCGGCGAGCTGTCCATCCAGAGCCCGGAGTTCCGCCGCTACTGGTCCGACCAGCGGGTCCACCAGCGCACCACCGGCACCAAGGGCTACCACCACCCGCTGGTCGGCGACCTCACCGTCACCTACCAGGCCCTCACCCCGGGAGACGACGCCGAGCAGATCCTGTTCGTCTACCACACCGAACCGGGCAGCCCGTCCGAAAACGCGCTGCGGCTGCTGACCGCGGCGGAGGCCGACGCACCGGCGAACACCCGGGCCGAGTCCTACCCGTCCTGAACGCAGCCCTTGCGCGCCACCAAGTACGCCTGCGGCACCTTCTCGTGCGGCGGCTCCGGCGCCCGGACCAGGCGGGACTCGATGGTGAACCCGGCGTCCGCCGCCAGCTGCTCGATCAGCTCCGGCCGCAGGCGGTACGCGTCGAGGGAAAGGCCCTCGTGGCCGTACCCCTGCTCGATGTGCCGCACCTCGTCACCCACCTGGAAGGCCAGCAACAGCCGCCCACCCGGCAGCAGCACCCGCGCCAGCTCCGCGAACACCTCCGGCAGCCGGGCCGGCGGCGTGTGGATGATCGAGTACCACGCCAGTGCGCCCGCGAGCGACTCGTCCGCCAGCTCCAGCGCCAGCAGCGAACCCACCTCGAACTTCAGCCCCGGCCACGCCCGCCGCGCGACCTCCACCATGCCGGGGGAGAGGTCCACCCCGAACACGTCCAGCCCCAGCGACGCCAGGTACCCGGCGATCCGCCCCGGCCCGCACCCCAGGTCGCCCACCGGGCCGGCCGCGCCCACCAGCTCGGCGAACGCGTTCAGCATCGCGCGGTCCCAGGTGCTCTCCGCGAGCATGCCCTCCGCGATCTCGGCGTAGCTCGCGGCGACGGTGTCGTAGGCGGTCCGCGTCGCGGACACGAAACCGGGCTGGGCATCGGGGGAGACGGTCATGACCGCTGACCCTAAACCCTTGCCCGCCAACGCGTCCGCGAAACGCCGGGACTACACCCGGGCCCGGTCGATGATCGCCGAAGTGTCCGTGCCGGCCGGCAGCGTCCCGAACGCGATGCCCCAGTCACCGGCGAACCGCGACGCGCAGAACGCGTCCGCCACCGCCTGGTTCCCGTCGCGCACCAGCAGGGAACCCTGCAGCACCAACGCCATCGACTCCACCACCCGCCGCGCCCGGAACTCGATGTCGTCCACATCGGACAGTTCCTTCTTCAGCCGGCCCACCGCGTCGTCCAGCCGCGAATCCGCGCCCGAAGCCAGCTCGACCTCCGCGAAGTACGCCGCCACCGACTCCGGCTGACGCGCCATCGCCCGCAACGCGTCCAGCGCCGCCACGTTGCCCGAGCCCTCCCAGATCGACATCAGCGGCGCCTCCCGGTACAGCCGCGGCATGCCCGACTCCTCGACGTAACCGTTGCCGCCAAAGCACTCCAGCGCCTCCGCCGCGTGCGCCGGCGCCCGCTTGCACACCCAGTACTTCGTCACCGCCAGCCCCAGCCGACGGAACGCCTGCTCCTGCTCGTCACCCGTCCGGTCGCCCGCCGCCGCCAGCCGCATCGCCACCGTGGCCGCCGCGTCCGACTCCACCACCAGGTCGGCCAGCACGTTCGCCATCAACGGCTGGTCCACCAGCGACTTCCCGAACGCCTGCCGGTGCGTCGCGTGGTGCACCGCCCGCACCGCGCCCAGCCGCATGCCCGAAGCACTGCCCAGCGCGCAGTCCAGCCGCGTGTTGTTCACCATCTCGATGATCGTGCGGACCCCGCGGCCCTCCTCGCCGACCAGCCAGCCCACCGCGTCCTCGTACTCGATCTCCGACGACGCGTTCGACCGGTTGCCCAGCTTGTCCTTCAGCCGCTGCAGCCGGATCGGGTTCCGGCTGCCGTCCGGCAGCACGCGGGGGAGCAGGAAACACGACAACCCGCCCGGCGCCTGCGCCAGCGTCAGGAACACATCCGACATCGGCGCCGAGGTGAACCACTTGTGGCCCACCAGCCGATAACTGCCGTCACCCGCCGGCCGCGCCGTCGTGGTGTTCGCGCGGACGTCCGAGCCACCCTGCTTCTCGGTCATCGACATACCCGCGATCAGCCCGCGCTTCGAGCTCGGCTCGCGCAACCCGAAGTCGTACTCCGTCGACGCCAGCAGCGGCTCGAACCGCTCGGCCAGCTCCGGCGTCGCCCGCAACGCCGGCACGGCGGCGTAAGTCATCGAGATCGGGCAGGTGTGCCCGGCCTCCACCTGACCCCACACGTACAGCTTCGCCGCCCGCGCCGCATGCGCACCGACCCGACTGTCCCGCCACGGAGCCGCCTGAAGACCGTGCGACACCGCAACACGCATCAGGTCGTGCCAATGCGGATGGAACTCGACCTCGTCGATCCGATGCCCGTACCGATCGTGCGTGCGCAGCACCGGCTCGTTCTCGTTGACGATCCGGCCCCACTCCTGCGCCTGCTCACCACCGGCCAGCCGGCCCAGCTCGTGCAGCTCGTCCACGGCCCAGCCGGCGTCCGCGCGGCCGACGGCCTCCAGCAGCGCCGGATCGTCCGCGACGTCGTAGACCAACGGCGGCACCTGGTTGGTGACTTCATGCGTGACGGACATCCGAACCTCCCAAGGACCGCACGACAAACGTGCGCAACTCGACGACATCAGCGGTCCCGCCACTGGTCAGCGGGCCGATCAGCACCTCGGCCGCAGCACCCACCAAGGCGGCGGCGGTGATCTTCGCGTCCTGCGCGGGCAGCACACCCGCCCGTACGCCATCGGCAACGTGCTCGGCCACGACATCCCGGAACGCCCGCCGGAACTCCAGCCGCTCCGCATCGATCAGCGCGTCCACCGGCTCCGCCAGCAGCGCGTACGCCAAGCGCGGCGCCTTCAACGCCCGCGCGGCGAACGTCTCGAACACCGCGACCACTCGGCCGGCTGCGTCCCCGGGCCGCTCCGACGCCGCGCGCACCGCCTCGACCTCACGGGACACGACCTGCCGGAACACCCGCACCACCAGCTCGGCCTTGGTGGGGAAGTGGCGGTACACCGTGCCCACCGCGATCCCGGCCCGCTCCGCGACCGCGGCTACCGAACACCCCGCGTACCCGTGCTCGGCCAGCTGCTCCATCGCCGCGACGACGATCGAGTCGCGCAACGCGTCCAGCCGCTCCTGCACCTTCGGGGTCCGTCGGTAGGGCATGTCAAGAAGTGAACCACTAATTCACATCTTCGGTCAACGTCAGGTGCGGCCCGAAGTCGACCGGGCCCAGCTCGCACACGGGCAGCAGAGCGGGATCGGGGAGAAAGTGGACGGTCGTCCCGGTAGAGCCGACCACCGGGACCGGAGTGAGGTCCGTGACGGGCACACCCCACTCGTACCGCTGTGTCCACGAGGCACCGTCCCGGCGATTGGTGTGCACCAGCCACACGCTCAGCGCGGCGACCACTGACATGCCGCGGCGCGGATGACCGTCGGGGAGGAGCGGCGGCTCGGGGGAGTCGACGAACCGGAGATCCCGGGTCGCCATCACGGGTTTCCGGATGGTGCGGCCTTCCTCATCAACCTGGGTGACGGTGCCACGACCTTCGTCAGTCACCGAGATCGAGCCGTCGGGGTGGAAGGTGACGCACGCGCGTCCCGCGCCGAGGTCTTCGGCTTCCTCGGACGGATAAGCCAGGACTTCCAGCAACAGGTGCCGCGCACCGCCGGGAGCGAAGACGTCCGGGCGCCGGCGGACCGACTCGAGGTGTTCGACGTCGACCGTCCGGGACCAGTCATGGGTGTTTGCCATCGGAGGAGTCTCTCCAGAACGGCTCCGGCGTTCAACTTGACATAATGTACATTATCGGCACTGGGATAGCGTCCTGAAGGAAGGACTGGAGAGGGGTCTCAGGAAGCAATCTGAGCGGGTTTTGTCGCCCGAGGCCGGTGGCGCCGACGACTGCGTCTCGCCGAGTCCGGTCCTGTGTCGCAGTTACCCGTCGCCGACTGCATGCGCCGACCCTCAGGGCGCCACCGAGAGATCTTCCGGGAAGAGATCCCCGAGTTCGACGCCTCTGACGTGCGATTACTCGATTCATTTCGTCACCGTGACGAATTGGTGTCGAGTGGCCGGACGTTCAGGTGGAGCGTCAGTAGAACACCTCACGAAGTTGATCAGCGTAGGCCGGGCCCAGGCGCCGGGAAGCCGGTCGGCAGCGATTCGAACAGGTGAACGCATGTCGCCCACGGTGTCTCGGGGTCACCAAAATGGCCTCAGCGGACCATTCGCGACGAGGTGGCCGGATCGAGAGTCCCCCGGAGAGGCAGACCGCCCGATATCGCCGTTTCATGCATAATAGCAATTATGCATGAGTCTGGATAGTCATCCGGCTGCGTAGATTGTCGGTGCCGTGCGGTACAAGATCCGGATGCAGCTTTCCCAGGCGCAGCAAGCCTTCTTCGCGGCCCGGCGGCCGCGCAAGGATTCGCCGCACACCACTGCCGCTTACCGGCGCGACCTCGCCGGGATCACCACTCTCCTGCTGGCCGAGGCGGGCCGGTCCGAGGACGAGCTGGAGGTCGAGCACCTGACCGCCCCGGTGCTGCGGGCGGTCTTCGGCGCGTTCGCCGACGGGCACGCGAAAAGCTCGGTGCTGCGGGCCTGGTCGACGTGGAACCAGTTCCTCACCTTCTGCGTGTCGGACGGGCTGCTGGCCGGCAATCCGATGGGCGCGGTGGCCCGGCCCAAGACTCCCCCGCTGACGCCGAAGCCGTTGCGGGGCGAGGAAACCCCGGAGCGTCTGCTCGCCGCTGCGGCCGATGGCGCGCGGCGGGCGCGGGATCCGTGGCCGGAGCGGGACGTGCTGGTGCTGGCCCTCGGGCTGGTCGCCGGTCTCCGGGCGGCGGAGATGCGGGCGCTGGCTCCGCGGTCGGTCGTGGGACGCGCGGGTGAGCTGCGGCTGCACGTCCACGGGAAGGGCAGCCGGGACCGGTCGATCCCGGTGCAGCCGGTGCTGGCGAAACTGATCGAGGCGTACGTCGAGTCGTGCCGGCGGCGGTTCCCCCAGCGGCGGTTCTCATCCTCGGAGCCGTTGCTGCGGGATCGCGCGGGCGAGCCGATCGGGCGCGGGGCGTTGGAGTACCTGGTGAAGTCGTGTTACCGCTGGGCCGGCCTGCACGACCGGGTGCCGACGGGGGCGAATCTGCACGCCCTGAGGCACACCTTCGCGACGCGGCTGGCGGAGGACGGCGCGACGGCGTCGGAGATCATGAACCTGCTGGGCCACGCGAGCCTGGCCACGAGCCAGAACTACATCGAGGCGACCGGGCGCGAGCAGCGGGCGGCTGCGGCGAGCAACCGGACCTACCGGGCACTGGACGGGCTGGGCGCGCCGGAGTGAGCGGGCCTGCTTTCCCGGAATCGCTGTGGAAGCAGAGCGATTTCCGCGCGGGCTCGGCTGTTCCGGAATCGGCAGCGCGGGTCAGCGGAGTTGTTCGAGGTCCTTGGCCGCGTGCACGATCTCTTCGGCGAGTTTGCGCAGCTCCCCCGCGGCGGCGCCGTCCTCGGCGGCCGTGACGATGTCTTCGGCGGCGCAGCGGAGCTGGAAGAGACGGTCCTGCAGTGCGGCGATCTCGGTGTCGGACAGCACGACGGCGTCTTCGGGCAGGCCGCTGCGCTGGAGGGCGGTGCGACGTTCGTACGCGCGCTGGCGGCAGGACTGCCCGCAGTAGCGGCGGCGCCGGCCGACGTTGCCGCCTTCGGGGAGGCGGCGGCCGCACCAGCCGCAGTGCTTGGGCGCGCTCGGGCGTCGCGGGACGACCAGCTCGTCTCCGGTCAGCGGGGCGTGTTCGGCCAGATCCCTCACCCGGCAGACCATAGCTGGCCATGGCTCGCTCATGCCGGGGCCATGCCGGAAGCGCACACTGGTTCCATGCGCCCACCGTTTCCGTACCTGGCCGGCTCGCTCCCCCGTGCGTTCGCCCACCGCGGCTGGCATCTCGGTGACCTGGCCGGGATGGAGAACTCGCTGCCGGCGTTCCGGCAGGCGGTGGCCGAGGGCTACCGGTACGTGGAGACGGATGTGCACGCGACGTCGGACGGGGTGGTCGTGGTGCACCACGACGGCACGCTCGACCGGACCACCGACGGCGGCGGGGAGATCGCGGCGCAGACGTGGGCGCAGCTGAAAAACGTGAAGGTCGGCGGGCGGGAGCCCTTGTCGCGTCTGGAGGACGTGCTCGAGGAGCTGCCCGAGGCGTGCTTCAACATCGACGTGAAGTCGAACGGCGCGGTGGAGCCGTTCGTACGGGTGCTGAAGCGGACCGGGGCGCATGGCCGGGTCGCGGCGGCCTCGTTCTCGGACGCCCGCCTGGCGCGGCTGCGGCGGCTGGCGGGGCCGGAGCTGCTGACGGCGATGGGTCCGCGGTCGGTGCTGGCGCTGTGGGCTCAGGGCTGGATGCCGCTCCTGCCGGTCGGACGGCTGGCGAGTGGCTGGCTGGCGCAGGTCCCGGTGCGGCAGGGGCCGCTGACGGTGGTGGACCGGTCGTTCGTGAAGGCGGCGGAGCGGGCCGGGGCCGAGGTGCACACCTGGACCATCGACGATCCGGCGCAGATGCGGGAGTTGCTGGACCTCGGCGTACACGGGATCGTGACGGACCGGCCGGACCTGCTGCGTGAGGTGCTGGTCGAGCGGGGTGCGTGGCAGCCGGCCGAGTGACCGCCGCTCGCGCCGGCATCTGACGCGCACGCCGTCAAGGACTCCTTACCGGCGCCCCACGCGGGCAAGGAGTCCTTGACGGCAGGTGTCGGCCGGATCAGCGGGGCGGTTTGCCTTCCCAGGCGGCTTTCCAGGTCTTCGGGCCGAGGCGGCCGGAGTCGTTGATGCCGTTGGCGCGCTGGAGGGCGAGGACGGCGTCGCGGGTTTTGTCGTAGTAGCAGCCGGTGCCGGTGAAGCCGTAGCCGAAGGCGTTCATCCGGAGCTGGAAGGTCTTGAGGGCGGGGGCGCAGTCGCCGTACGCGTAGACGAGGCCGGGCCAGGCGGGCATCGCGCCGGACGGCGGTGCCGGGGTGGGCTTGGGCGCGGGGGCCGGCGGGGCGGGCTGGCCACCGCCGCCCATGTAGGCGGAATCGTCGTAGGAGGGGACGCGCTTGCTGCGGGCGTCGTTGTCGGCGGCGAGGCTGAGCATGCCGGCGCACTCCCAGGGCTGCCAGCCGCGCATGCGGTACAGGTAGAGCGCGCGGTAGTCCTGTTCGCGGGGGCTGGCCTGGTCGGGGCGGCCCTGCCCGCCGACGCTGCGCCAGGTGTCGAGGTTGAACTGGTAAGCGCCGTAGTAGCCGTTTCCGGTGTTGGTGTTGTAGCGGCCGCTGGCCTCGCACATGCGGAGTTTGGCCCAGGAGTTGGAACTGGGGTCCGCGGACGCGGCGCCGGTGACGGCGAGCTGCAAGCCGAGCACGGCCAGGGCGAGGATCAGGCATCTCGCCGCGGCCCGGTGAGCAGTGCGAACGCGGTTGGTCATGGGTGCACAGTAAGCAGGAGCCCCACTGTCCACAAGAGTCACACGACGAACACCAGTCTCACATGAACCATCGAAAAACCCCGTCAACGACACGCGGGAATCGTGTTCACGGCGGCCGTTCGGAGTAGTTCTTGATGATCTTCGGCGACGAACCGGACACGGTTTCGCTCATTCGGCGGTGTGCCCGGTCGCCGTCGCAGTAGTGTGCCGCCTGACCTGGAGGTTCGTGACCGACGAGGAGCCCCGATGACGCTGGCCGACACCCGTGACAGGAAGCGGGAACGGTGGGGCTGGTACTTCTACGACTGGGCGAATTCCCCGTTCTATTCGTCGGTCACGACGGTGTTCGGCGCGCTCTACATGAGCACGATCGCGGCCTCGGACGCGAAACAGAACATCACCCTTAACGGGGACAGGCCTTGTGTCGGCGTCACGGGCGCGGACGACAAGCTGCGGAACTGCGACGTCTCGTTGTTCGGCCTTCATTTCCCGGCCGGTTCGACGTGGGGCTACCTGCTTTCGGCGGCGACGGTGGTGCAGGTGCTGGTGCTGCCGATCGCGGGCGCGGTGGCGGACCGGAGCCGGAACAAGCGGCGGATCCTGGGCGGGTTCGCGCTGCTGGGCGCGGTGGCGTCGGCGCTGATGTTCTTCATGGCCGGCTCGGACTGGCAGCTGGGCGCGGCGCTGTTCATCGTGGCGAACATCGGCTACGGCGGTTCGCTGGTCGTCTACTACTCGTTCCTGGTGGACATCGCCGAGCCGGACGAGCGGGACGACGTTTCGGCCAAGGGCTGGGCGTTCGGGTACCTGGGCGGCGGGGTGGCACTGGCGTTGCAGCTGGCGTTCTACCTGAGCCGGGATTCGCTGGGGGTCAGCACGGAGACGGCAGTGCGGATCTGCTTCCTCACCTCGGGTCTGTGGTGGGCGGTGTTCACGGTGCCGACGTTGCGCGCGCTCCCCCGCGTCCACGTGCCGGCGGCCGTCGAGTGCGGGGTGTCGGTGCTGCGGGCGGGGTTCCGGGAGCTGCGCCAGACGCTGCGCGAGGCCCGGCAGTTCCCGCTGACGCTGGCGTTCCTGGGCAGTTACCTGCTGTTCGCGGACGGGATCAACACGGTGGTCAGCGTGTCGGCGCAGTACGGGAAGGACGAGCTGCGGTTCTCCGACGAGGTGCTGATCGTGACGGTGCTGGTGATCCAGTTCGTCGCGTACGCGGGCGGGGCGCTGCACGGGCTGGTGGCGCGGCGGCTCGGCGCGAAGCGGACGATCCTGGGCAGCCTGGTGCTGTGGGTCGTGGTGCTGGGGTGCGCGTATTTCGTGCAGCCCGGCAAGTCGTTGCAGTTCTACGCGCTGGCGGTGGGGATCGGGCTGGTGCTGGGCGGGACGAACGCGTTGTCGCGGTCGCTGTTCAGCCAGATGATCCCGGCCGGGAAGGACGCGCAGTACTACTCGCTGTACGTCGTGGGCGAGAAGGGCACGTCGTGGCTGGGCCCGCTGGTGTTCGCGGGCGTGGGCCAGGCGACGGGGTCGTTCCGGCTGGCGATCGTGGCGCTGGTGGTGTTCTTCGTGCTCGGGCTGGTGTTCGTGGCGCTGGTGCCGGTGCGGCGCGCGATCGTGGCCGCGGGGAACCGTCCGCCGGAGGTGCTGTGAGCCCCGATAGGGTCGAACGTCGTGACTGCGCTCAACGACAGCGGGCTCGATGCTCCGCCGCCCGCGGAAGACCCCACCGACGCCCTGTCCCCGGTTCCCCCGGCGGGCGCGCGGCTCAGCGCGGTCCCCGGCGGGCGGCTGAAGTTCTGTTACGGCCCGATGGACTGCGGGAAGTCGACGCTCGCGCTGCAGATCGACCACAACCACGCGCGGCAGGGCCGTCGCGGGCTGGTGCTGGTGCGCCACGACCGCTCCGGCGAGCCGCAGATCACCAGCCGGATCGGGATCACACGGCGGGCGACTGAGGTCGGCACGGGCACCGACGTGCGGGAGCTGGTGCGCGCGCAGTGGGCGCGGGGGCAGCACGTGGACTACATCATCGTGGACGAGGCGCAGTTCCTCTCCCCCGCGCAGGTGGACCAGCTGGCGGAGCTGGCCGACGAGGCGGCCGTCGACGTGTACTGCTTCGGCATCGCGACGGACTTCCGGAGCCGGCTGTTCCCGGGGGCCGCGCGGCTGTTCGAAGTGGCCGATGACCTGCAGCCCGTCCAGGTGGAGGTGCTGTGCTGGTGCGGGCTGCCGGGCCGGTTCAACGCGCGGGTCAGGGATGACAAAATACTTCGCGAGGGTGACACTGTTGTAGTAGCTGACACGGAGCAGGTCATAGTTGAAACTTCAGCTTCGGCACGATCTGATGCCGAAATGGCTACGGTCCGTTATCAGGTACTGTGCCGCCGACACTTCCGTTCGGGCGACCTGGGTCCCGCGACCGAGCACCACGGTCAGTTACGGTTGTCATGAACACAGGGTCAGTAGCCCAACTGGGGGATATCCGCACTAAGAAGGCGGTGACCGCGTCATGCCAGAGCGCGAAACGTCTCCTAGTAGTGGAAGCTGACGCCGAGGGGTGACACAGCTCATCGTGAGCAACGACATGATGTCCCGGGAATCCCTCGGACGCCGCGATCGTTGCATAGGGTGAGCACCACCCTGGCTCCACCCGGAGCTGACTGAAAGGACTCCATCATGGCCGACCGTGTTCTCCGTGGAAGCCGGCTGGGAGCGGTCAGCTACGAGACCGACCGCAACCACGATCTCGCCCCGCGTCGCACCGTGCGCTACGCCTGCCCCAAGAACCACGAGTTCGAGGTGCCGTTCTCCGACGACGCCGAGATCCCGACGGTGTGGGAGTGCAGGCTGCACGGCAGCGAGTCCGAGATCGTCGATGGCGGGCAGCCCGAGCAGAAGAAGACCAAGCCCCCCAGGACCCACTGGGACATGCTGCTGGAGCGCCGCTCCATTCCCGAGCTCGAGGATCTGTTGAACGAACGTCTCGCCGAGCTCAAGGGACGTCGGACCAGCCGGTCCGCGTGAGTCTCGGCCAGTAGCTGGCTCCCACCACAGGAAAGCCCCCGTGACCTCCCCCCACGGGGGCTTTTCGCTGTCCTGGGCCGGTCTCCGGGGTGGAAAACTGGGGTGATGATCTCCCTGCCCGAACAGCTGGCCCGTACGCGGCGATTCACTCTGGGCGCGCCGGATCGGTTCCGTCTGACTCAGGGCGGGGTGGTGCTGTTCCTGCGGAGCCGGGGCGGCGAGGACCCGGTGGACTGCCTGTGGGCGCTGGACCTCTCGGGGACCGAGCGGCTGCTGGCGGATCCCGCGCGGCTGTCCGGGGACACAATCGGTGCCTACGAGACGGGCGGCGCGCTGGCGGCGTTCGTCCACGGCGGGGGCTTGTGGACGGTGGACGTCGGCGGTGGTTCCCCGGGGCGGCTGCCGGTCGAAGGCCCGGTCAGCGATCCCCGGCCGGACCCGAGTGGAATGCGCATCGCTTACGTCCGTGACGGAGCCTTGCGAGTGGCCGAGGCCGACGGGACCGGCGACCGGGCGCTCCTGGTGCCTGACTCCCCCGGTGTTTCGTACGGCGTCGGCGAGCACACCGACGACGGCCATTGGTGGTCGCCGGACGGGTCGCGGCTGCTGGTCGCCCGCGTGGACTCCGCCGCGGTGGCGCTTTGGCACACCACCGACCCGGCTCGGCCGGACCGCCCCGCGCGGGCGTACCGCTACGCCGCGGTTGGCCAGGCGAACGCCGACGTCGCGTTGTGGATCACGGGGCTGGACGGCGAGCGCACGGAGGTGAAGTGGGACCGGGATGCGTTCGAGTACCTGGTCGATGCCTCCTGGACTGCTCTCGGGCCGACCGCTCTGGTGCAGTCACGCGATCAGCAGACCGTCCGGTTCCTCGGCATCGACCCCGTCAGCGGAGCGACAACCGTCCTGCACGAGCAACGGGACGCGGCGTGGGTGCAGGTCGTACCCGGCCTGCCCGCGCGGACGGACGCCGGTGCCGTCGTGGCGCACGTCGACGAGCCCGAGACGCGGCGGCTCACGGTGGACGGTGCGGCCGTCACTCCGCCGGGCCTCCAGCTTCGGGCCGTGCTGGACGTCGATGGTGACGACGTGCTGTTCACCGCGTCCGAAGAACCCACCGAAACGCACCTCTGGCGCTGGCGGGCGGACGGTCTCCGACAACTGAGCGCCGTGCCAGGCGTCCACTCCGGTGTACGGCGCGGCGGCACGTTGGTCCAGGTCGCCCTCGGCCCGGACTCCCCCGGCGGCCGGGTGACGGTCGTGCGCGAGGGGCAGCCGACGGTGCCGGTCACGTCGCTGGTGGCGCGGCCGGTGCTGGATGTCGACGCGACGCGGCTGGTCCTCGGGCCGCGAGAGCTGCGGGCGGCGCTGTACCTGCCGTCGTGGCACCGGCCGGGCGACCGTCTGCCCGTGCTGCTCGACCCGTACGGCGGCGCGGCGCGCCAGCAGGTCACGGCCGGGCTGGACTGGCGGATGCTGACCGCGCAGTGGTTCGCGGAGCAGGGTTTCGCCGTCCTGGCCGCCGACGGCGCCGGCACCCCGGGCCGCGGCCCGGCCTGGGAACGCGAGTCGTACGGCGACCTGCTCAGCCCGGTTCTGGACGACCAGGTCACCGCACTGCACGAGGCCGCGCGCCGGTTTCCCGACCTCGACCTGGCCCGCGTCGGCATCCGCGGCTGGTCCTTCGGCGGTTGCCTCGCGACGTTCGCCGTCCTGCGCCGGCCGGACGTCTTCCACGCCGCCGTCGCCGGCGCGGGCGTCACCGATCAGCTGCTGTACAACGCCCATTGGCGCGAACGCTTCCTCGGCCACCCCGCCGACTTCCCCTCGCGGTACGAAGCGCTGTCGCTGGTGCGCGCCGCACCGTCGCTGACCCGGCCGTTGCTCCTGATCCACGGCCTCGCGGACGACAACGTCCACCCGGCGAACACGGTCCGCCTGTCCGCCGCGCTCCTGGCCGCCGGACGGCCGCACGAGGTGCTGCTCCTGCCGGGTGCCGGGCATCAGGTGATGGGGTCGCCGTTCACCGTGGGCGTGCTGCAGCGTCAGGCCGGGTTTTTGCAGCGTCATCTGGGCGAGCCAGGATAGGCGGGAACCGGCGCCCGGGAGGCTCGCCGGGTGCTGACCACCACGGAGGTTTCGGCGATATCGACCGCTTCGCGGCGAATCCGCATATTGTGTGGCCATGACTGAGCCCAGACGTGGCGCCGCCGGGACCTCCGACAAGACTCCGGAGGAGCTGGCCCGCCTGCTGAAGGCCAAGGCCAGGAGCGCCGCGATCGCCGCGTTGCGCGAGGGGCTCGAGGAAATCGAGGGCGAGCACGGTCAGCACCTCGCCGATGAGGTGGCCGGGCTGGTCGACGTGGCCGCGGTGTTCGCCGGGCTCGACGACGAAGCCGAGGCCCGCCCGGACGAAACAGACGACGGGCCCTGGGAACTCAAGTCGCTCTCCGCGCGGTGACCGGGGAGCGCGTCACTCCTGCCAGTCGTAGCTGAGCGTGGGCGGGTGGTCGGAGCCCTTCGTCACCTTGAGGTTCGCCTCGGGGTGCGCGGTGGCGTAACGGGTCATCTCGTCGTACATCCGGTCACGCATCTCCGAGTCCCGCACCTCGATCGTCGCGCGCTGGCCCAGGTCCGCGGGATGCACTCCGGGCTCGGTGCGGATCCCGAGGTTCCAGAAGTGCCGCTTGTCGGTGCCGTCGGCGCCCTGGCCGTCGTTGGTGAAGTAGACCTTGCCGCTTTTCTTGTCGTAGATCTGCTGGGTCACCTTGATCTGGTCGTCGCCCTGGGCCGCGTTGAAGTACCCGGAATTGTTCTTGGCGTCGCTGGTGTAGAAACCGACTTCGCCGCCGAACGCGCCGCCGAATCCGTAACTGCCCTTCCACAGTTCCAGCCGGTACTTCTTCCCGGTTTTCGGGTCGGTGAACTCCATGTTGTCGCCGTTGTCGCTGGTGCGGTGCAGGTCCGCGCCGATGACCTTCTCCAGCTTGTCGTAGATGTCGTGCCAGCCCAGGTAACGCTGTACGGAATGCTCGCCGGTGGTGTAGAAATCGCCGTCCTTGACGTATTTGAAGCCGAAATAGTCGTAGATCTTCTGCGCGACCTCGGGGTCCTGCATGATCTTGTCCCAGTCGCCCGTGACCAGGGCGAGCCGGAGCTTGGGGTTTTTCGCGACCAGCGCGGCGATACCGGGGATCTCACGGAGGATGAGCGCGCCGATCTCGGCGATATTGCGCTTTTCCGAGCCCGCCAGCTCCCACACCTGGCCCGGTTTGTTGCGGATCTTCAAGCCCTCGGCGAGCAGCACCGCGTCGTAGGTCTTGACCACCAGCTCCAGATCGGCCAGCAGGGCCAGCGCCTCGGCCTTGGCGATCTTGTCCTTCGCCCAGGCGAGCACGATGTTGCCCTTGCCGTGCGCATGGTCCTTCCACATGCCGTCGAGCTTGTCCTGCAACGCCTGAGCGTCCGCGCGCTTGCTGCCGGCCTCCTGCTGGGCCTTCGCCAGCGCGTCGCGGACCACCTCGAACGACCGGGCCGAGTCCTCCAGGTCCTCGGCCTGCGCGTCGCGGTTCTTCTTGAAGTCGTCCAGCGAGGACAGCGCCGCCTCGCCGGCCCCACCGTGCCAGCCCTCGGCCAGCTCGGTCCGGACGCTCTCCACCAAGGACTTGGCGTCGTTGACCGCTTCCTTGGCGGCCCGGCAGGTCCGCGCCCGATCGTCCAGGTCGGCCGGGCTGCCCTTCTGGACCTGGTCGGCGAGCTGGTGGATCTTGTCGAACACCGCGCTCATCGGTCGATCCCCTCGAAGTCGCCGTCCAGCGCCTTCAGGAAGACATCGCGCGCGTTGGCATCGGAGCGGTCGTAGCTCTTGGCGGCGTTCCGGATGCCCTCCACCAAGCTCTCGACCTGCTCCTGCGCGGCCTGCAGGTCCTCCTGCCGGGTCAGGAGCCAGACGTCGTAGTCACCGGCGTAACCGTCGGCCCGGCCGGTGCTCCCGACGTTCGGCGCCCCGCCCGCGGACAGCACCGGCGGCTTGCCTGCGGCCAGCTTGGCCGCCGCCTTCCCGATGTTCGCGACATTGACCTCGAAGCCCACAGAACTTCCTCCCCCAGCAGTCCCGAGTGACACTCCTCACCAGGAATGTAACACTCATGCCGCTTTGGGACGGAGAAGTTCCGCTTCTGGTTCCCTGTCCGTTTTGCCGGGCGAGCCCGCTCAGCCGCGCCCGAACAGCCGCTTCACCTGGGTGACCCGGCGCTGCACACCCCAGGCCGCCACCCGGAAGAACGCCTCGCGCATGATGTCGCCGCTCATCTTCGACACGCCGATCTCGCGGTCGGTGAAGGTGATCGGGACCTCGACGATCTCGAAGCCCGCGTCAGCGGTCCGGCGGGTCAGGTCGATCTGGAAGCAGTAGCCGTGCGAGGCGATCTCGTCCAGCTCCAGCTTCTCCAGCACCGGGCGCCGGTACGCGCGGAATCCCGCCGTCATGTCCGACACCTTCAGGCCCATCGCGATCCGCGAGTACACGTTCGCGCCGCGGGAGAGCACCTTGCGGCTCATCGGCCAGTTCACCGTGCTGCCGCCGGGCACGTACCGCGAGCCGATGGACAGGTCGGCGTCGCCGACGGCGTCCAGCAGGCGCGGCAGGTCCTCCGGGGCGTGCGAGCCGTCCGCGTCCATCTCCACGAACGTCGCGTAGCCCTTGGCCAGGCCCCAGCGGAACCCGGCGATGTACGCCTTGCCCAGGCCGGCCTTCTCGGTGCGGTGCAGCACGTGGACGCGGTCGTCGCCGTCCGCGCGCTCGTCGGCCAGCTCACCGGTGCCGTCCGGGCTGCCGTCGTCGACGACCAGCACGTGGACGTCCGGGAGTACCTTGTGCAGGCGGTCCAGAACCGGGCCGAGGTTCTCCCGCTCGTTGTACGTCGGGATCACCACCAGCACCGGCTCGATTCCTTCGGCCCCCCGCGGCGCCTGCGCCATCCGTTCTCCTCCGAATCCCGCGGGATCGCACCCGCCGCTTCCCCTGCTGTCGTGCCGGCGCTAGCTCGCGCGGCGGGTGCGAAAACGGAGTACGAACCCGCCGGCGACACCGGCGATCGCCAGTGCCAGCAGTCCGTACTCCGTCCACGCACCGAGTCGATCCGACAGCGTAGTCTGCGTCCGCAGCGGCACGCGGCCGACCAGGGCATCTGCCGTGAAAAGGCCGGTTGAGCTGGTGATCGTCCCGTCCGGCGCGACAATCGCGCTCACCCCGGAGGTGGCGGTGACCACCACGGCGCGGCCGTGCTCCACCGCCCGCAGCCGCGACATCGCCAGCTGCTGGTAGCTCATCTCACTGCGCCCGTACCACGCGTTGTTGGTCGGCACCACGAGCAGCTCGCCGCCAGCGGCGGTGGCCTCGCGGGCCGGGTAGTCGAACGCCGTCTCGTAACAGATGAAGACGCCGACCTTGGTGCCCGCGACCGACAGCGCTGCGTTGCTGCCGTCGCCGGTGGTCATGTCGCGGGTGTCGTCGACGAACGGGGTGACCAGCCGGGCGATGGCGCGGGCCGGCACGTACTCCCCGAACGGGACGAGCTGCTGCTTGGCGTAACGCTGGCCGGGGCCGGTGCGCGGGTCCCAGACGACCGCGGAGTTCTGCGCGCTGCCGTCGGGCAGGCGCACCAGCGCGCCGATGATCGCGGGGATGCCGTACGCGGACACCATCTGGTCGATGCCGGGGTCGTCGCCGTCGTAGGAGGTCGCGGTCTCGGGCCACAGCAGCAGGTCCGGCTTGGGGACCTGGCCGGACTGGATCTGCCCGAGCAGTTTGGCGCTCTCGGCGAGGTGGCTGTCGCGCAGCACGTTCCGCTGGCCCTCGAGCTCGATGCCGATGTCGGGGGCGTTGCCCTGCACGGCCGCGACGGTCAGGGAGCCGTCCTGCGCGGCGGTGCCGATCGTCGGCCACAGCGCCAGGCCGGCGACGACGGGCAGCACGGTGAACACGGCGGGCCAGACGAGCCGGCGGTCCCGCGCCTTCCGCTCGGTCCACAGCCGGGCGACGAGCGCAGCGAGCCCGAAGCCGGTCAGCACCACGGCCAGCCCGACCAGCGGCGCGCCGCCGACCGAGGCGAGCGGCAGGAACGCGCCCTCGGGCTGGCTGAACGCCACCCGGCCCCACGGGAAGCCGCCGAGCGGGAACCACGCCCGCGGCGTCTCCAGCCCGACGAACACCAGCGCGCCCCAGAGCGGCGCCAGCGGCAGCCGGGAGACGACCGTGATCAACCAGCCCGCGAGTCCGAAGTAGAGCGCCAGCACGACCGACAGGCCCAGCCACGGCCACGGCCCGAAGTCGCGGCCGAGGAAGTCCTGCAGCCACAGCAGCTGGGTCAGGAAGAAAACGACCCCGAACACGAACCCGTAGCCGAATCCGCCGCGGAACGTCCGTCCACGCAGGACCAGAGCGAAGACGGCGAACGCGATCGGCGCCAGCCACCACAGCGGGCGCGGCGCGAAACTCAGCTCGTAGACGCCGCCGGCCACCGCCGCGACGACGAGCCGCAGCAGCCAGGCCCGCGTGAATCGCCGTTTTCCGGCCGGTTTCGGAGTGTTCTGCCCGGAGTTCGCTTCGTGCGGGACGCCCGGTCCGGGATCCGCGACTTTCACTGGCACACCGGGAACTCTAGGCGGCGGAGGTGAAGCCCTCGTGGATGACCGCCCCGTCGCGGACCGTGCGCAGGCAGCGCGGCAGCGGCGTTTCCCCGTCCAGGCGCGGCAGCGGCGGCACGCCGGAGCGCGGGTCGGTGGACCAGCGCTGCACGCGGGCGTCGGCGGTGGCGACGACCAGCTCGGTCGCGTCCCAGATCGCGTAGTGCGCGGGGGCGCCGGGGACGAGGCTGCCGGTGACGCCGTCGTTCACCCCGGCGGCGCGGTGCCCGGCGCGGGTGTGCGCGGTGAACGCCGCCCGCGCGGACAGCCGGGCGCCCTGGGTGTGGTGGTGCACCGCGGCGCGCACGGCGGCCCAGGGGTCAAGCGCGGTCACCGGTGAGTCGGAGCCGAACGCGAGCACCACCCCTTCCGCGGCGAGGGTGGCGAACGGGTTGAGGCCCGCGGCGCGGGCCGCACCGAGGCGGTCGGCGTACATCCCGGCGTCCCCGCCCCAGGCCGCGTCGAACAACGGCTGCGCGGACGCGACGACACCCCAGCCGGCCAGCGCACGGGCCTGGTCGGCGGTGACCATCTCCAGGTGCTCGAGCCGGTGGTGGCGCGCGGCGAGCGCGCGCTGCCCGACCTCCTTCTCGGCCAGCCGGAAGCCCTCCACGACCTCGGCCGTCGCCGCGTCGCCGATCACGTGGAAACCGGCCTGCAGCCCGGCTTCGGTGCAGGCGGCGAGGTGGTCGGCGATGGCGGCGGCGTCGAGGTAGAGCGAGCCGGACGTGCCGGGCTCGTCCGCGTACGGCGTGGTGAGCGCGGCGGTGCGGGAGCCGAGGGCGCCGTCGACGAACAGGTCGCCGCCCATGCCGTGCGCGCCGAGTGCGCGGGCGGTTTCGAGGCCGGCCTGGCCGGGTTCGCCCCAGTAGCCGACGACCTCCGGGGACCCGGGCTCGGCGGCGAGTGCGAGGAGGCCGGCGAAGTCGTCGCGGCCGGCGATGTCCGGGCCGCCGCACTCGTGCACGGAGACGATCCCGCGGGCGGCCGCCGTGCTGAGGAAGGCGCGTTGCGCGGCCGTTCGCTGCTCCGGCGTGATCGCCGCGCGGGCAGCGGCGCGGACCGCGTGGTGGGCGTCGCGCGTGAGCGGGCCGTCGGCGGACCAGCCGGCGGCTTCGCGCGCTGCGGGCGCCAGCTCGACCAGCGCGCTCGACACGAGCGCGGAGTGGACGTCGACCCGGCTCAAGTACACCGGCGTCGCACCGGCGGCCTCGTCGAGTTCCACGCGGCTGGGCAGGCGGGGCTCGGCCCAGCCCGACTCGTCCCACCCGTGCGCGAGCAGCACACGGCCGGGGACGGCGGCTTCGTGCACCGCGGCGAGCAGGGCGGCGGCGCTGCGGACGCCGGCGAGGTCGAGCCCGGTCAGGTGCAGGCCCGTCGCGGTCGCGTGGACGTGCGCGTCGACGAAGGCGGGGGCGACGAACGCGCCGGCGAGGTCGACCTTCCGGGCGCCGGGGTGCAGCGCGCGGGCGGGGGCGTCCTGGCCGACCCAGACGACCGTGCCGCCGGACACCGCCATCGCGGTCGCGTCCGGCGAGGAGGGGGTGTAGATCCGGCCGCCGAGCAGGAGCGTGGTGCTGTCGTTCGTCACGGTGTACGAGTCTCCCCCGGCCTCGAGGGTCCGCTTTGCCGGGGTGCGACCAGCCGACTCCCCCTGTCACTGTGCAGGAAGATTTACGCCGTGAGAATGTTATGACAGGATATTTTAACGCGATACCGACGACTAGGAGTACAAGTGACTGCGATCCAGGAACCTGTGACGCCTGCCGCCGCCCAGGACCAGCCCTATGAGTACGCCCGCGCCGAGCTGGTCGAACCCGACTGGCGCAGGTTCCCCGGCTGGCAGGCCGTCACCGATGCCGAATGGCGTGACGCGCAGTGGCAGCGGGTGCACTGCATCCGCAACGTCAAGCAGCTGCGCGCCCTGATGGGCGACCTGCTGGAAGATCGCTTCTACGAAGACCTGCTCGCCGACCAGCGCGAGATGGCCACGATGTCGATGCTGCTGCCCCCGCAGATGCTCAACACCATGGCGCCGACGGCCGGCACCGACCCGGCGAAGGTCACCGAGGCGTTTTACGCCGACCCGATCCGGCGTTACATGATGCCGGTGCGCAGCGACCGCGACCCGGTCTGGCCGAATCACCCGCACTCCGAGCGCGACTCGCTGCACGAGGCCGAGATGTGGGTCGTCGAGGGCCTCACCCACCGGTACCCGACGAAGGTGCTGGCCGAGATGATCTCGACCTGCCCCCAGTACTGCGGGCACTGCACCCGGATGGACCTGGTCGGGAACTCGACCGAGCAGGTGGAGAAGCACAAGCTCAGCCTCAAGCCGGTCGACCGCCAGGACGCGATGATCGACTACCTCAAGCGCACCCCGGGCGTCCGCGACGTCGTGGTCTCCGGCGGCGACGTGGCCAACGTGCCGTGGCCGCAGCTGGAGTCGTTCCTGATGCGGCTGATGGACATCGAGACCGTGCGCGACGTCCGGCTGGCCACCAAGGCACTCGCCGCGCTGCCGCAGCACTGGCTCCAGCCGAAGGTCGTCGAGGGCCTCGAGCGCGTCGCCGTCACCGCGCAGCGCCGCGGGGTGAACCTGGCCATCCACACGCACGTCAACCACGCCCAGTCGGTGACCCCGCTGGTCGCGGAGGCCGCGCGGACCGCGCTGGAGGTCGGCGTCCGCGACGTGCGCAACCAGGGCGTCCTGATGCGCGGGGTGAACGCCACCTCCGCCGCGCTGCTGGACCTCTGCTTCGCCCTCCAGGGCGAGGCGAACATCCTGCCGTACTACTTCTACATGTGCGACATGATCCCCAACGCAGAACACTGGCGCGTCGCCGTCTGGGAAGCCCAAGAACTCCAGCATTCGATCATGGGCTACCTGCCGGGCTACGCGACGCCGCGGATCGTGTGCGACGTGCCCTACGTCGGGAAGCGCTGGGTGCACCAGCTGGCCGAATATGACCGTGAGCTGGGGATTTCCTACTGGACCAAGAACTACCGCACCGGGATCGAGCACTCCGACCCCGAAGCCTTGCAGCGGCGCTACCCGTACTACGACCCGATCCAGACCCTGCCCGAAGCCGGCCAAACCTGGTGGAACACCCAACCCCGCTCTTGACCACGTAGCCACATGATCCCCACTGCTTGTCCGTAGCCGGGGAGGAACCTCTGAGTCGTACCAACCGACCAAAGGTTCCTCCCCCGTTACCTGCTCGACAGGAGCACGAAAACGCCTTGACCAGCGTAGATGCAGACGCAACCACGACCGTGACACTGTCATGGCGTTGGCGCTGACACAGCGAAACGGGCCCACCGACTCGGCACCGCGGGCCCTGGCCCGGGCATCCGGATCCATGAGCCCGATCGGCGAACGACCCAGAAACGTCCCAGTGATTCCACAGTGGACACTCCCGGCACACTTCGCCAGCCGGTCCACCAGCGGACCTGCGACTACCAGAACCGCACCCGTCGGGCGAATTCGCTCATTGCGAAGATAACGGCACCTAAAAGAACAAGCGCCTGAGCGCGAAGTGAATCCGCCGGGCTGATTCGACCACTGCGCACACCGTGCCGAGAGCCCTGCAGCAAGCTGTCGCCGGGCGTACCCACTTGCTAATCCGCGTAGATTCGTCACGCTGTGAGAACCACTATGGCTCTCTACCGGGGACTCCGACCCTCGCGGGTGGTGATCGTCTTCGACGACGGCGACGCCTGGACCTACTGGGCACGCCGGCCACCGGAACTCGTCCACAAGGGACATCACGCTCCTCGGCTCGACCACGCGCGGCGCAGTAGGTCCCGGCGAGGCCTTCGGCCACTACCGGTTCCTCGGTCATCGTGACTCGCAACGCAGAGGAACGGCTGCCGTCAGGAACGGGTTTTGCTCACCTGTTCGGTGTCTCGGGGCAGCCCGGGACCTCGTTCGGCGATCTGAGTCCGGAGGACCTCGTCCGCTCCCCCGGCGATCGTGTGGGCCCGCGAGTACAACTGCGCGTCCTGCCACCAGCCGTCGGCGACCACGTCAGGGTCGCCCTCGACGAGCAGCCCTCGAGTGCCCTGGATATCGCGGCGCTTGCCGGTTTCAAGCACGACCGCAACCACCTCGCACCTGGAGCCGGACTGCTTGCAGGACTAAGAAGACAGTCGTAAGGTTACGAGTGTCTGGTAAAACTTTTATCGAGGGAGCCGAGTCCATGAAGATCGTTGTCGACGAGGAGAAGTGCTGTGCCGGAGGTCAATGTGTGCTGGCCGCGCCGGAGGTGTTCGACCAGCGTGACGAGGACGGAGTCGTCGTGCTGCTGAACGCGAACCCGGTGACTGAGCTGCACGAGGGTGTGCGCGAAGCCGCGCAGATCTGTCCTGCCGCCGCTATCGCCGTTCACGAGGACTGACCCCGATGAAGCCCACGCGGATCGTGATCGTGGGAGCCGCGGCCGCCGGGCTGGCGGTCGCCGAAGGTACTCGATCGGCCGGATACGGTGGGCAGCTGGTCATGGTGGGCGACGAGGCGCACGCGCCTTACGACCGGCCGCCGCTGTCAAAGCAGGTTCTCCTCGGGGAGTGGTCTGCGGAGCGGATCGCGCTCCGCAGTGACGCGGATCTCGGCAAGCTGGGTCTCGACCTGCGGCTGGGCATTCCCGCCTCGGGTCTGGACGCCGACGCCCGCGAGCTGGTGCTCGCCGACGGCGCCCGGATCGCCTTCGATGCGCTGGTCGTCGCGACCGGGGTGCGGGCGCGGAAGCTGCCCGGCGCCCCCGAAGCGCGGAACGTCCACGTGCTGCGTGACCTCGGTGACGCGCTCGCCCTGCGGCAGCAGCTGACACCCGGCGCCCGTCTGGTGGTGATCGGCGCGGGAGTCCTCGGTGCCGAGGTCGCCGCCGTCGCCACCACGCGGCGGGCCACGGTCACCTTGGTGGATCCCGTGCCCTTGCCGATGACGCGGGTCGTGGGCGACGACGTCGGCGAGTTCATCGCCGGTCTGCACCGTGAGCACGGGGTCGACGTGCGCTGCGGCGTGGGCGTGCGCCGGTTGCGCGAGGCCGGCGGGCAGGTGAGCACGGTCGAGCTCGAGGACGGCACGCAGGTTCGGGCCGATGTCGTCCTGGTCGCGATCGGTGCTGTTCCGGCGGTGGACTGGCTGCGCGATTCCGCGGTGCCGCTGGGCGGCGCCAAGGCCGCCGAGGGCGCGGGCGGTGTCCTGTGCGCGGCCGGCGGCAGGGCGATCGATGGCGTTTACGCGGCCGGCGACGTCGCAGCGTGGCGCACGCCGGACGGTGACGGCTATCTGAGAGTGGAGCACCGTCTCAACGCGACAGAACAGGGCCGCGCGGTAGCGAAGTCCATTGTGGATCCCGCTTTCCGGCACGCTCCTGTCGTTCCCTACTTCTGGTCCGATCAGTACGGCCTCAAGATCCAGTCTTTCGGGCTGCCCGGCCCGGACGACGAGTTCGTCGTCGTCGAAGGCTCGCCGGCGGAGCGCCGTTTCGTCGGCGCGTACCTGCGGGCCGGAGTGGTGACCGCGGCATTGGGCGTCGGCATGCCACGCCAGTTGCGAGCGTGGCGAGCCCGGGCCGGCCACCCCGTACCGCGTGACCTCTAGACAGCACTTTCCCGAACTGTAGGAGACTTCCATGACCGAAACCCTTGCCGACAAGCCCGGTGACCCGCTGTTCTTCCCCGCCGCGCGGAGCTGTCCCATCAGCGCGCCCCCGGCGTACACGGAGTTCCGTGAGGCCGGAGGCCTGCACAAGGTCAAGATCTGGGACGGCTCACAGCACTGGCTCGCCACCCGGCACGAGGACATCCGCGCGGTGCTGGGCAACCCGGCCTTCAGCGCGGACGTGCGCTCAGAGGGCTTCCCGCTGGTGCACGCCGGCCAGGACGAACAACAGGGCGGGCTGTTCCTCCGGCTCGACGATCCCGAGCACGCCCGGATGCGGCGCCTGCTCACCCGAGAGTTCAGCGTGAAAGCCACCCAGGCCCTGCGCGACGAGCTGCTGGCCATCACCGACGAGCTGATCGACGCGATGCTGGCCGACGGCGGCCCCGTCGAGTTCATCAAGCAGTTCGCCCTCCCGCTGCCCTCGCGGGCGATCTGCCTCATCCTCGGCGTCCCCTACGAGGACCGGGAGATCTTCCAACGCCACGCCGACGTCGGTACGGACCTGTCGATCTCGCACGAAGACCGGATCACCGCACACCGGGAAACCGGCGCGTACTACGGCGAGCTGATCGAGCGCAAGCGCCGCGAACCCGGCGACGACATGATCAGCAGGCTGCTTGCCGAAGACGGATTCACCCCCGAGGACCTGCCCCGGCTCGTGGGGATCCTGGTGGGTGCCGGCCACGAGACCACCGCCAACATGCTGGGGCTCGGCACGCTGGCGTTGCTGGTCAACGACGCCGAGCGCGAGCGGCTGCGGGCGCACCCGGAGCTGGCCCCGAGCACGGCGGAGGAGATGCTGCGGTACTGGAGCATCGTGTCGACCGACCCGCGCCGAGTCGCGCTGGAGGACGTCGAGATCGGTGGACAGCTCGTCCGCCGCGGCGAAGGGGTGATCGTCTCCCTGGTCGCGGGCAACCGTGACCAACGCCGTTTCGGCGACACCGCGGACCAGGTCGACATCGGCCGCAACGCGCGGCAGCACGTCGCCTTCGGGTTCGGCACCCACCAGTGCCTCGGCCAGAACCTCGCTCGCGTGGAGATGCAGGTGGCGTGGCCGCGGTTGTTCGAGCGGATCCCGGACCTGCGGCTCGCGACCGGCGAGGACGAGGTTCCGTTCAAGCTGAACTCGATCGTCTACGGCGTCAAGGAGTTGCCGGTCACGTGGGGACCGGAGCAGTGACCTCGACGGAACCGGGCGGCTACCTGGACGGTCGCGGAAACCGGCTCGCCGGGCTCGGCGCGCTCGTCTCCGGCGCCGGAAGCTCCGGTGACTTCCTCGGCACCCGCGCCGCCACGGCAGCGCTGTTCGCGGTGCAGGGGGCCCTCACCGGAGTGCTGGACGTGTCGCCCGAGCGTGCGGCGGCCACCTGCGAGCTGATCAAGCGCCACGGTGGCACCGCGATCGCGCTGACCGCGGACATCACCGACGCCGACGCGGTACGGGCCGCGGTGGAGGCGTTCACCGCGGCAGCGGGCCGACTCGACGTGGTCGTGAACAACACCGGGATCAGCGCCGGCGAATGGGACCAGGTGTTCGCCGTCGACGCGAAGGGCACCATGCTCGTCAGCGAGGCCGCACACCCGCACCTCGTCCGCAGCCCCGCCGCCTCGGTGATCAACGTGTCCACCGTCGCGGCGCTGCGAGGCTTCGGCGGCGGCGCCTACGCGGCCAGCAAGGGCGCGGTCCTCTCGATGACCACCGATTACGCCTACCGATGGGGACCGGATGGAATCCGGGTCAACTGCCTGGTGCCCGGCCACCTGAACACACCCATCGGGAACCAGGGCGGCGCCGGGGCGAGAGAGGCCCGCCGCAAGGCCAACTTGCTCGGCACAGAAGGAGACGCCTGGGACCTCGCCTGGGCCGCGCTGTTCCTCGCCGGCCCGGAATCCCGGTTCATCACCGGCGTGACGCTGCCCGTCGACGCCGGCACGACCATGGCCACCGGACTCGCCATGCTGGGCCGGCGGACGTCATGCTCCCCGCGCGCGACACGCGAACCCACGCTGCGGCCCGTACACACGATCCCGGTGACCGATCATGATGCCCATGGAAACAAGCCGGACCGGTGACAAAAACTCCTCGCCCGAGCCGCGCAGACCGCGAAGTCCCCGGGGTCAGGGCGAGCGGTTGCGCGCGGAAATCCTGGCCGCGGTGGCGCACCTGCTCGACGAACAGGTTCGCCGTCCCGACCTCAACCTGTCGCTGCGGGAGGTAGCGAGGGAAACCGGAATCGCCACCCAGAGCGTCTACCTCCATTTCGCGAGCAAGGAATCCCTAGCCTGGGCGACCGCGGCCGACGGGTACGGCCGGCTCGTCGAAGCGATGCGCGAGGCCGAGCGGACCACGCCTGGGAGCGCAGCCGACCGGCTCCGCGCCCAGGCGCACGTGTTCTGGCGATTCGCCGAAGACAACCGAGGCGTGTTCCGGCTGATGTTCGGGCACGACGTGACCCGCCTCGACCCCGACGAGGCGCAACAGCACCCAGGCGGCCGGCTCTGGCGCCAGTGGATCGACGCGGTGCGCGCATGCGGGGCCGAAGGACACATCCGGCCGGCGGATACCGAACAGATCGCCCTGCACCTCTGGTCAGGGCTGCTGGGCCGGTTCGCGCTGTGGTCGACGACCTTCGGCCGCCACGACACCGCCGACCCGGCCGAGTTCACCGACTACCTCATCGACCGTCTCCTCGACGGGAGCACGACGAAAGGACCACGATGACGGACAATGATCCCAGCCGCACGGACGCGGCGCGGCGAGCGGACGGCGAGGAGGTCGTCCGCCGCATGTTCGGCCAGGATTTCCTGGACCGCACCATGGGCGGAATCTCGCAGGGCGACGACGCGCTCGCCGCGATGGTCGGTTTCGCGCTCGAACAATGTTACGGCGACATCTGGACCCGACCGGGGCTGAGCCCGCGCGAGCGCAGCCTGATCACGCTGGGCATCCTCATCGCCGCCGGGCACCCCGACGAACTGGCCAACCACGTGCGGGGCGCCCGCGGCAACGGCCTCACGCGCGAGGAGCTGGCCGAACTGGCGCTGCATTCGGTGCCCTACGTCGGCTTCCCCGCGGCGGGACAGGCGATGAGCGCGATCCTCGATGCGTGGGCCGAAACCGGCGAGGCGTAGCCGGACAGCTCGTCGCCGGTCGTCGTCTCGGAAGTCGCGGTCGAAATCGCGGTGCGCCTCCGGCAGCGTCACCGCTACTCCGGCCCGCCCGAGCAGGCAGGCCAGCACCATGCTGCCCGGCCCGCCGCCGACGATCACGCACCGTGGCTGCGCGCAGTTCATGCCGTCGCCCCGGATTCGGGGCTCGCACCGACGATCGAGCCGAGCCGAAACTTAGACCGCTTCGAGGTTGTCCGCGGTGACGGCGAATCCGGGGGCGCTGGCTGAAGCCCGGTCCTGCAGCAGGGTGATCGTGTCGTACTGACTCAGGGCCTCGAAGCGCGTCGGGCTGTGGAGGTGACTTCGATCGTCAGCCAGGTCCTGTCCAGGCCGCCCGCTCCGGTCAGGCTGACCGGACGTGACTGTTCGAGCCATCGCCGGACCTCCACCAGCTCGCGGCGTCTGCCGACGAACCCCGTGCACGAGCTGGGCAGATTCCCGGCCGGGATGTGGTGGACTTCGCTGACCCATCACTCCGGCGTTCCAGGCCTGACCGGGCACCAGGGGTGTCCGACGTGACCGGTCAAGCCGGTGAGCGATCAAGGACTAGTGAGCAATGATGCGCAGAGGTCGCCCCGCCGGCCCCACCGGCTCCGTCGTCGGCCGGACGTTGCAGATGCTGGACGCGTTCAGCGCCCAGCGCCGGGCGCTGAGCCTCAGTGAGATCGCTCGCCGGACGGACATGCCCCTGTCCACGGTGCACCGGTTGATGCACGAGCTGTGCGCGTGGGGAGCCGTCGAACGAGGTGAGGACGGCCTGTTCCGGATCGGGCTGCGCTTGTGGGAGCTGGGCTCGCTCGCGCCGCGGGGCCAAGGAGTACGGGAACACGCCCTCCCTTTTCTTGAAGATCTTTCACAAATCACCAGGGAAAACGTGCAACTGGCCGTCCGGGAGGGCGGCGAGGTGGTGTTCCTCGAGCGGATCGGCGGCACCGGCGCGGTTCCCGTCCTGACCCGGGTCGGTGGGCGTTTCGCACTCACCACTACCGGTGTCGGCCTGGTGCTGCTCGCCCACGCCCCGGCCCAGGTTCAGGAGGACGTCCTCGGCAAGCCCATTGAGCGGTACACGAGCAAGACGGTCACTGATCCCGGCCAGCTCCGCCGCATGCTCGCTGACGTGCGCGCTCAAGGCTTCGCCACCAGCGACCGGCAGATCTCCATGGACACCTTCTCGGTGGCAGCGCCCGTACAGGACGCCCACGGCCAGGTCATCGCCGCGGTCTCCCTGGTTGTCCACCACGGAAGTAGCAAGCCGCTCGCCTTGGCGCAGCTGGTGCGCACCAGCGCGCGGGCGATCTCACGGGCACTCGACACACCGATCTGATCTGGGAACCCCGAACTGCCAGCGAAAGTCTTCCATTTTCCGGGAAGGCTGTTCGGGGCGAGGGGCCTGCCCGTCACGCTGTCACTCACCCGGCCGTCACCTCGCAGCCGACAACGGAGTTCGCATGCGCAGCCCTGATCCGCGTTCCCTTCGTTGCCCGCTCGCGCGCCACCGAAGACCGGCACCGGCTTGCTTCCGGCCCGCCGGCCATCGGCACGAACCGACCTCCATCCGAGGGGACAACGCTCATGACGACCATCCCGCGCGACCAGTGGTACGTCGCCGCCTACAGCACCGAGATCACGCACGATCTGTTCTCCCGCACCATCTGCGGTGAGCCGATCCTGTTCTGGCGCACGCGCCGCGGGGAGGTCACCGCCGTGCCCGACCGCTGCGTGCACCGGCGGTTCCCGCTCTCGCAGGCGCCGTCGCGACTCGTGGACGACCAGGTGGTCTGCGGATACCACGGGTTCACCTACGGCACGGACGGCAAGTGCGTGTCCGTGCCGGGTCAGAGCCGCATTCCGCGCACTGCCCGGCTGCTGCCGTACCCGTTGGCCGAGCAGGACTCCTTCGTGTGGGTCTTCATCGGCGACCCGGCCAAGGCGGACACCTCGAGGATCCCGCGGGCCCCCTACCTCGACTCACCGGACTACACCGCCGTGCGGGGGATGGAACCGTTGAAAGCACGGTACTCGCTGCTGGTCGACAACCTGCTCGACCTGTCGCACGAAACGTACCTGCACGGTGGCTACATCGGCACTCCGGAGGTGGCGGCGACCCCGACCACGACTGAAGTCGACGAGGATGCCGGCATCGTCTACGTCTCTCGTCACATGGACGACGCCGAATGCCCCCCGTTCTACGCCAAATCGACCGGCCTGGAGGGCAGGATCGCGCGATGGCAGGACATCGAATACACGCCGCCGTGTCTGTACAAACTGCACAGTCGCATCGCGACCGTGGGCTCCGTCCCCAATCCTGACGGCAGCGACCCGGACGCTTTCCACGTCGAGGTCGTCTACGCGATCACCCCGGAGACCGAACACTCCACCCACGACTTCTGGTCCGTGGCGCGCGACTTCGCGCTCGGCGACGGCGCGGTTTCGAAGTTCCTCGCCGAGAACAACTGCACCGTCGTCCTCCAGGACGTCGAGGCGCTTGATGTACTCGAGCAGGTCATCTTGCACGAGCCTGAGGGCTACCAGGAGCTGTCGGTCAACATCGACACCGGTGGCCTCGCAGCACGGCGGATGCTCCAGCGTATGGCGGCCCCACAACAGACCCGGACGGCCCGGGCATGAACGACGTACCGGCCAACCAGCCCATGTTGTCCGGCGAGCGCGTGTACCGCATCCACTGGGTACTGGGTACGGACCGGTTGCGGGCGGTCTGCCACTGTTCCGCCGAACGTGAGTTCGACGACCCCGTGGACCTGTGGGAATGGCTGCTCTCGCATCCCGCGGGTCACGACACGATCCGCTCCGGACCGGACCCGGCACCGGTCCTGGCTTCGCGCTGAGACCAGGAGGGGAACACTCCGATGAAGACCGAACCCCACGTCGAGCACGAGCTCGACCTCGTGCTCGAACGCAAGGAAACCGTTGCCGAAGGCGTCGTCCGGCTGACGCTGCGGCACCCGGAGGGCCAGTCGCTGCCGGACTGGGAGCCGGGCGCGCACCTCGACCTCGTGCTGGCCCCAGAGCTGACCCGCCAGTACTCGCTGTGTGGCGACCCGCGCGACCGGTCGGTCCTGCAGGTGGCTGTGCTCCGTGAGGAAGCCGGGCGCGGTGGGTCCCGGCACGTGCACGACACGCTCGCCGAGGGTCAGCGGGTGCACGTGCGCGGCCCGCGCAACCACTTCCCCCTGGTGGAGGCCAAGCGCTACCTGTTCATCGCGGGCGGCATCGGCATCACCCCGATCCTGCCGATGATCGACAAGGTGGCCGGCTTGAGCAGCGACTGGAAGCTCGTCTACGGCGGCCGGAGCCGCTCGACGATGGCATTCCGCGACGAACTCGAAACCCGCTATCCCGGTCACGTCGAGATCCACCCCCAGGACGAGCGAGGCCTGCTCGACCTGCCCGCCCTGCTCACCGAGCCCGGCGGCGACGCCGCCGAGACCGCGCTCTACTGCTGCGGGCCGGAGGCACTGCTCGGTGCCGTGGAGCAGCACTGCGTCACCCGGCCGGCTGGTGCCCTGCACGTGGAACGATTCGCGCCCAAGTCCGGCGTGAACGACGGTCCCCGCGAAGCCTTCGAGGTCGAACTGGCGCAAACCGGCACCGTCGTCCAAGTTCCCGCTGGCCGCTCCATCCTCGATGTCGTCGAGGCGTCCGGCGTGCCCGTCCTCTCTTCCTGTCAGGAGGGCACCTGCGGCACCTGCGAGACCGCAGTCCTCTCCGGGAAGCCGGATCACCGTGACTCGGTCCTCACCGACGACGAGCGGGAGGCCGGCGACGCGATGATGATCTGCGTGTCCCGCTCGTGCTCGCCCCGTCTGGTCCTCGATCTCTGACTCACGCAGGAGACACCGATGCCCGCCACCGCAGGAAACAGCACGGCCCCCGTGCTCGGCGTCGACCCGTTCGCCGAGACGAACCTCGCCGATCCGTATCCCATGCACGAGGACCTACGCGAGTCCGGCGCCGTGGTTTACCTCGAGCGCTACCGGGTTTGGGCCATGGCCCGGCACGCGCAGGTGTATGCCGCGCTGACCGACCACGAGACATTCTGCTCCAGCCGCGGCGCAGGACTGTCCGACTTCCACAAGGAAAAGCCCTGGCGGCCGCCGAGTCTGCTGCTCGAAGCCGACCCGCCGGACCACGCCGTGACCAGGGGCGCGATGGGGAAGGTGATTTCGGCGAGCACCGTCCGCGGATTCCGGGAGACATTCCGGGCCGAGGCCGAAACGCTCGCCGACGAACTCGTCGCCCGAGGACGATTCGACGCCGTGACCGATCTCGCCGAACGTTATCCGCTGAAGGTGTTTCCCGACGCAGTCGGCCTGCCGGTCGAAGGGCGGGAGAATCTGCTGCCTTACGGCGCTCTGGCATTCAACGCCTTCGGCCCGCACAACCACCTCCTCGAACGTGCCCTGGCCGGCGCGGCGCCCGTCCAGCAGTGGATCTGGGACAGCTGTCAACGAGACGCGCTCGCCCCTGGCAGGCTGGGGGCGCAGGTGTGGGAGTCCGCCGACCGCGGCGAGATCACCCACGAGCAAGCCCCCATGCTGGTCCGGTCGCTGCTGTCCGCCGGCGTCGACACAACCGTCTACGGCATCGGCAACACCATCCAGGCGCTGAGCGCCAACCCCCAGCAATGGGCGCGCCTGCGCGAAAAACCCTCACTGGCACGCTTCGCCTTCGACGAGGCCTTGCGCTACGAATCGCCCGTGCAGACCTTCTTCCGGACCACCACCCGCGAGATCGAGGTAGCCGGGGTCCGGATCCCCGAGGGAGAGAAAGTACTGCTCTTCCTCGGCGCCGCCAACCGGGACCCACGGAAGTGGGGACCGGACGCCGACCGGCTGGACATCACCCGCAAGGCCGCCGGGCACGTGGCCTTCGGCATGGGCATCCACCAATGCGTCGGACAACCCATCGCCCGCCTTGAAGTCGAACTCGTGCTCACCGCACTCGCCAAGCGGGTCGACCGGCTCGAATCCGCCGGCGAGCCGGTTCCAAAGTTGAACAACACCCTCAAGGGCTGGAGCAGCGCTCCCGTCCAGGCAATGTGACGCCACCTGATAGCGAAAGAAGATTGATGTCACAGAAAGTTCGCGCGGTCGTGGCCCACGCCCAGGGCAAGCCGGTCTGCGTGGAGGTGATGTGGTCCCCGGGCCTGGCGAGGCGGTGGTCCAGGTCCGGGCGTGCGGCCTGTGCCACACCCAGCCCCGTGAAGCCTGCGAAACAGACAGGAGCTTCTGACATGAAAAGAAGGAGCGTCACCATGCCAGCCACCGGCCCCGACTTCATCTCCCTGCAAGCTCGCGACCTCGACGCTTCGCAGGCGTTCTACGAGCAGTACCTCGGCCTCGTGCGCTCCCCGGTGGGCCCTCCGCACGCCGTCGTCTTCGAGACGAAGCCGATCGCGTTCGCTCTCCGCAACGTTGTTCCTGGCGCCGACCTCGCGTCCGTCACCCAGCCCGGCATCGGTGCCGCGAGCTGGCTCCACGCCACCGACGTCCAGGACATTCACGATGCCCTCGTCGCCGACGGCCACACGATTGTCTCCGCGCCGATCGACGGGCCCTTCGGCCGGACGTTCACCTTCGCCGACCCCGACGGATACCAGGTCACTCTCCACGACCGCTCCTGATCACGAAGTACTGCCGGAGTATCAGTCCTTGAGCAGTCGCTCGCTCAGCTCCCAGAGTCGTTGCGCCGACTCGGGATCGACGGCGTGCGGCACGACGGTGGCCGGGGGATTCTGCTCGGTGCTGAAGTCGATGGGCTGCGGGTCTTCGTCCAGCGGCGAGATGTCGTTGTCCTTGAGGTAGACACCGCCGATCTCGGTGAGCAGTGAACTCGTCGACGCGAACACGCTGGTGCTTGCCCCCTGCCGCAGGGACTTCCGGTCACGGTCGGGGTCGATGATCGGCCGGCCCGACTCGTCGATCAGCCCCATGGCCCGCTGTGCGTCGTCGCCCATCACGGATTTCCGCGCTTCGCCCTCAGCCCGCCAGGGCCCCAGGCTCGTGCCGACGACGATGCCTGGGTGCACGGCGTAGCCGCGGATTCCCTCGTCGGCCCATCGGCGATCCAATTCGACGGCGAACAGCACGTTGGCAGTCTTGGACTGGCCGTATCCGAACATGCCCAGGTCGTCGTAGCCGGTGGTGAAATGCGGGTCGTCCCAACGAATGCCGGACAGGCGGTGTCCACCGGAGGTCAGGTTGACGACACGAGCACCGTGAGCGGCGCGCAGCGCGGGCCGCAGGCCCAGGGTCAGCTGGAAGTGGCCCAGATGATTGGTGGCGAACTGCGATTCGTAACCACGGGCATCCCGGACCAGGGGGCCGCCCATCAGGCCGGCGTTGTTGAGCAGGAGGTGGAGCGGGCGGCCGGAGCCGAGGTACCGGGTGACGAAGGCGTCGATCGACTCCGGGTCGAGAAGGTCCAGCCGACTGATCTCCACGCGCTCGATCCCGGCCAGCTTCGCCGCGGCGCGGTCAGGGTTGCGCGAGGCGACGGTAATGGACGCACCGGCCTTGCTGAGCGCGCGAGTGGTCTCCGGGCCGAGGCCATTGTGGCCGCCTGTGATGACCACGCTCGTGCCTGCAAGGTCGATGCCCGCCAGCACGTCGTCGGTCGTCGAGGCGGCGGTGAAGCCGGATCCGAGGGGGTGCTGCTTCGGTGTCGTGTTCTGCGTCATGCCCACAACCCTGCACCCGCGCCAGCGGACTCTGAATCCTTGTGAGTCCGGATCTTTTACGCAAGAGTACAGAGATGGCCAGTGATCACCTTTCCGAGGTTTTCGACCTCATCGAGGTCCGTGGTGTGGTGTCGGGAGGGTTCGCGGTGCGGGGGCCGTGGGTGTCGCGCGCGGCGATCGAGGGGCTGAAGTTCTCCGCGATGGTGGGTGGCCGGGCCCGGCTGACCGCCGAGGGCGTCGATGGCTCGATCGAACTCGAGCCTGGCGACGTCGCCATCCTGAACAACCGGTCGTGGCTGGAGATCGAGGGCGGCGACGGCGACGGCCCGCGCCGCGAGGTCATGCCGGAGGCGGACTTCAGGTCCGCTCGCCAGATCGGCCACGACCGCGGCACCGACGTCGTCGTCGGCGGTCATATCGACCTCAACGCGGCCGGCCAGGCGTTGCTGCTGCAGGCGCTCCCGCCGCTGGCACACGCCCGCGGGTCGGCCGCCGCCGCGGGAAACCTGCGCGGCAGTCTCCACCGGCTGTTCGACGAGGTGACCGAAAATCGGATCGGTTCCGCGTTCGCGATCCGGCAGCACGGCCAACTCCTGCTGCTCGAGGTACTGCGCACCTACGTCGACCAGGCCGAGTTGCCCCCGGGGTGGCTACGGCTGGTGACCGACGAACGGCTGCGACCGGCGCTCAGCCTCATGCATGCCGATCCCGGAACGCCCTGGAGCTTGCGGGAACTGGCGCGTGCCGCGGCGATGTCGCGGACGTCCTTCGCCGGACGCTTCCGGACCGTGGCGGGCGTACCGCCGCTCGCCTATCTCAACCGCTGGCGGATGTTGCTGGCACAGCGGGCTCTTCGCGACGGTGATGTGCGCGTCGGATCGCTGGCGGCCGAGCTGGGATACGCGTCGGAGAGCTCGTTCAGCACCGCGTTCAAACAGGAGGTAGGTGAATCACCGCTGCGCTACCGATACCGGGTCCGCGATGAACTGCCTGCCCCCGCGAACACCTTGACGACTTAGTTTCACCCATCCAGACCCGAGGGCCGGAGGCGGTGCCGCAACCGCGCGGCACCGCACCTCCCAGTGCGACAATGACAGTATCCGACGAGATACCAGTACTATCCACAGTGGACGCCAGCTCAATCGTACAAGTCCCTGCGCGGAAACGGTGAGGGCGGCCGGTGCAGTCGCGCCGTCCGCCCGTACGGGACTCATCGCGGAGAACTGCTTGCGCGCCGGCAGCGGTGACGGTGACCATCGGCAGCGGCCCGAGGTCGTGGTTGGCGATTTTCCTCTTGCGTCCCTTGGTTTCCTTGCCCGTCTGTACCGGCGCCGACTGCGGCCACGGTAGCCGGCCACCCGGCGCCAATTCCACCTAAAGCAACAAATAGTGTTTATGACCTATTCAGTACAAAACCGGCTGTGGTCTGGTCTGGATTCCGCATCTCCCGTCAAAGCTGTCCTGTTTAGAGGTGGCGTACCGGCTGGCGGGCTCCTAATATGCAGGGACTTCACTCCGGCGATTGGGAGTCGGCATGGGCAATGAGACGTTGGACAATCTGCTCAATGAAAGCCGTACGTTTCCCCCGAGCGACGAATTCGCTGCTCAGGCCAACGCCAAGGCCGAGCTGTACGCGAAAGCGGACGCCGACCGGGAGCAGTTCTGGGCCGAGCAGGCTGAACGGCTGACCTGGGACACGAAGTGGTCCCAGGTATTGGACTGGACCAATGCCCCGTTCGCGAAGTGGTTCGTCGGCGGGAAGCTGAACGTCGCATACAACTGTGTCGACCGCCACGTCGAGGCCGGCCACGGCGAGCAGGTGGCGATCCACTGGGTCGGCGAGCCCGGCGACACCCGCGACATCACGTACGCGCAGTTGCAGGACGAGGTGTCCAAGGCCGCGAACGCCCTGACGTCACTGGGCGTGAAGGCCGGCGACGTGATCGCGATCCAGTTGCAGATGATCCCCGAGGCCATCTTCGCGATGCTCGCCTGCGCCCGGATCGGCGCGCTGCACAGCGTGGTCTTCGGCGGCTTCTCCCCGACCGCGCTGCGGGCCCGGGTGGACGACGCCGCGGCGAAGATCGTGATCACCTCCGACGGCCAGTACCGCCGCGGCAAGGCCGCGCCGATGAAGGCCAATGTGGACGAGGCGCTCGAGGGCGCCGAGACCGTGGAGAAGGTCATCGTGGTCCGCCGCACCGGCTCGGACCTCGAGGGCGAGGTGCCGTGGACCGACGAGCGCGACCTGTGGTGGCACGAGCTCGTGGACGGCCAGTCCGCCGAGCACACGCCCGAGGCGTTCGACGCCGAGCACCCGCTGTTCATCCTGTACACCTCGGGCACCACCGGGCGGCCGAAGGGCATCCTGCACACCTCCGGCGGCTACCTCACCCAGACCGCGTACACGCACCACAACGTGTTCGACCACAAGCCGGGCGAGGACGTCTACTGGTGCACCGCCGACATCGGCTGGATCACCGGGCACAGCTACATCGTCTACGGCCCGCTAGCGAACCGCGTCACGCAGGTCGTCTACGAAGGCACGCCGAACACCCCGCACGAGGGCCGGCACTGGGAGATCATCCAGAAGTACAAGGTCTCCATCTACTACACCGCGCCGACGCTGATCCGCACGTTCATGAAGTGGGGCGCGCAGATCCCGGCCGAGTACGACCTGTCGTCGCTGCGCGTGCTGGGCTCGGTCGGCGAGCCGATCAACCCCGAGGCGTGGATCTGGTACCGCGAGACCATCGGCGCGAACTCCGCGCCGATCGTCGACACCTGGTGGCAGACCGAGACCGGCGCGATCATGATCTCGCCGCTGCCGGGCGTCACGTCAACGAAGCCGGGCTCGGCGCAGCGGGCGCTGCCGGGCATCTCCGCGAAGGTCGTCGACGACCAGGCCCAGGAGGTCGGCAAGGGCGGCGGCGGGTACCTGGTGCTGGACCAGCCGTGGCCGTCGATGCTGCGCGGGATCTGGGGCGACAACGAGCGTTACCGGGAGACGTACTGGTCGCGGTTCGCCGAGCAGGGCTTCTACTTCGCCGGCGACGGCGCGAAGTACGACGCCGACGGTGACATCTGGCTGCTCGGCCGCGTCGACGACGTGATGAACGTGTCCGGCCACCGCATCTCGACCACCGAGGTCGAGTCCGCCCTGGTCTCGCACCCGACGGTGGCCGAGGCGGCCGTGGTCGGCGCTTCCGACCCGACCACCGGGCAGGGCATCGTGGCGTTCGTGATCCTGCGCGGCAACGCGGTGGACGGCGGCGACGAGGCGATCCAGGCCCTGCGCAACCACGTGGCCAAGGAGATCGGCCCGATCGCGAAGCCGCGGCAGATCATGGTGGTGCCGGAGCTGCCGAAGACCCGCTCGGGCAAGATCATGCGGCGCCTGCTCCGTGACGTCGCGGAGAACCGGCAGGTCGGCGACGTCACCACGCTGGCCGACTCGTCGGTGATGGACCTCATCTCCACCGGCCTGCAGTCGGGCAGATCCGAAGACTGAGTCAGGTCCAGCGCCCCACCATCTTCTCGTGCAAAAAGGAGTGAGGACGAATGACGAGCGCAGAGTCGCAAACCGCATCGGGAACGACGGCAGCCGCTTCGATCGCCGACCCAGGCCCGTTGGGCCTGGCCGGGTTCGCGGCGACGACCTTCGTACTGAGCATGGTCAACGCGGGCTTGGTTCCCAAGACGATCGAACCGGTAGTACTCCCCCTCGCACTATTTTACGGCGGAATCGCGCAGCTGCTGGCGGGTATGTGGGAATTCCGGAAGAACAACACGTTCGGGGCTACCGCCTTCGGCACATATGGCGCTTTCTGGCTTGCGTTCGCCTTCTACGTATGGCAGTTCGCGGGGAAGATCCCAGCCGCTGACGCCGGCACCGCCACCGGGATGTTCCTGTTGGTATTCACCATCTTCACCGCGTACATGGCTGTCGCTTCTTTACGCACCAACGCTGTGCTCGTCGCTGTTTTCGTCCTGCTTTTTCTCACCTTCCTGTTCCTCACGATCGGCGAGCTGGCCGGCGCGGAGGGGATGGGCAAGGTCGGTGGCTGGCTGGGGCTGCTCACCGCGGTGGCTGCCTGGTACGGATCGTTCGCGGTAGTCGTGAACTCCACCTTCAAGCGGACAGTCATGCCGGTGAAGCCGCTGGCCTGACATCAGCGTCCGGCTGGCCCGAACCGGAGGTGCCGGCGCTGACAGGCCGGGCGCTGGATCAGTGCCCGGCCTGCGGCCGCGTCGTGGCACAGGTCGTGCAGGCGGGAGTTCGGCGGCGTCGTCGAGGGCGATGACGCCGCCGGAGGCTTCGCTCCCGGGTTCGCCGAACTACGATATCGCGCAGGCCGTTGACGACCTCGCGAGCCAGCCAGGTGCTGAGAAGCCCTTGCTGGTCGCCGGCGTGCAGCGCGTCGTAGATGTCCCGCGGCAGCGCGTTGCCGTTCTCGTCGAGCCGGCTGTCCAGGCCCATGATGAGGATGTTGGTGTCCCCGTTGGCCGATTTCGTGTCGCCGCCGAGCGCGTCCGAGGTGTGCAGTCCGGCGACCAGGTTGTTGTACTGCGTCCAGCCGTAACCGGTCAGGCACAGCACCAGCAGCGACAGCACCCCGGCCACCACAGCGCCGCGCTCGCCGCCGACGCGGGGAACCAGCCCGGACGCGCGGCCGGTCCACCGATCGTCGATCCACCATGGCCGCCGGCCTGTCGCCGGGACCAGCTCTCCCCGGAGAGGGGAAAACCGGTCCCTATCGCGGCCCTCCACAGCAGACCTCTCTCACCTTCGGAACACACCACGCGCCCAGGATCGGACGTGCCGGCGGGGACTCGGTTGCCCCACAGTGACGAACCACGCACCACCTCAGCGCCACCACCACAACCACGAACGCGGAATGCCTCACCGCAATTCGAGCCGCGACTCGTCGTCGATCGGCACCCGCCAGGCGACCTGGTCGAGGTCAGCTCTCGGACTTGGCCCGGCTGGTGTACTCGGCCAGGAGCGCTTCGAGCTGCCCGGTCATGAAAACGTAGTAGTCGCGCATCTGCCTCAATCGCCCGCGCTGTTCGGCCGGCAGGTGCGCCCCGTACTCCTCCGCGTTCCCGGCCAGCTCCAGCAGTTCGCGAGTCATGGTCACCTGGTGCCGCAGGCAGCCGATCCAGGCGTCGTCACGCCAGCGGTAGACGAACTGGCGGCTGCCGGGTTGCTTGGCACGCTCGACGACGCCGTTGACCATGAGCAGCCGGGTCGTCTCCGACACCGAGCCCTTGCTCGCGTCCAAGGCCTCCTGGAGCTGGCCCAGGGTCAGGGGCTTCTCACTGAGTATCAGCACGCCGCTTGTGCGCCCAGCCATCGGCGGCCACCCCATGGCACGGCCGATGCGCAGGCCGAAGTCCTCGATGAGCGCGTTCTCGCCGGGCCGGCTGTCACTCGCGGGCAAGGTCATCGACACCCCACTCTAGCTCAGAAGAAACTGAACGTTCACTCTTGACTGAACGTACGGCTTCGGCACATTCTAACCGCGACGACGACCCGGCGAAGGAGCAGGCACATGGCGAACAGCGGCTGGGACCTCATCGTGGTCGGTGCCGGATCCTCGGGCGCGGCGCTCGCGGTGCGGTCGGCGGAGCGGGGTAAGCGGGTCCTGCTGCTCGAGGCCGGCCGCGACTACCGCTCGGCCGAGATGCACGAAGCGTGGCGCTCGCCCAATCCGATCGTCGCCCTGCTGCACCCGACGGCGGCCGAGGGCATGGTGTGGCCGGGCCTGGACTCCACCCGGACGGAAAAGCAGCCGCCGGCACCGTACTGGCGCGGCCGCGGCGTCGGCGGCAGCTCGTCGATCAACGGGCAGATCGCGATCCGCCCGCCGATGGCGGACTTCGTGGACTGGGCGGTGCCCGGCTGGGCACCCGACGACGTCCTGCCGTACTTCGCCAAGCTGGAGGACGACGAAGCCTTCGGCGACGAGCCTTACCACGGCCGTGGCGGCCCGACGCCGATTTTCCGGACGCCGCAAGAGAAGTGGGGAGCCGTCGACGCCGCACTCCACCGCGCCGCGACCGCGGCGGGGCACAGCTGGGCGCCCGACGCGAACGCCCCGGGCGCCACTGGCGTGTCGCCTTACCCGATCAACTCCCGCGACGGACGGCGGGTCTCGGTCAACGACGCCTACCTGGAACCCGGCCGGACGCTGCCGAACCTGACGATCCGCGGGGACGCGCTGGTGGACCGGGTGCTCTTCGAGGGCAGCCGAGCGGCCGGTGTCCGAGTCATCCGCGGCGGGACGGCCACGACGGAGCTCGCCGACACGGTCGTGCTCAGCGCGGGCACGATCCACTCGCCGGCGATCCTGCTGCGCTCCGGAGTAGGCCCGGCGGGGCACCTGCGTTCGCTCGGCCTCGACGTGCGCGCGGACCTGCCGGTCGGCCGCGGCATGCAGGACCACCCGATCGCGATGGTCCAGCTGCCGCTGACCGAAGCGGCGGCGATCAAGACGCCGGACGACCGGCACACCAACGTCTGCGTCCGCCTCACCAGCGGTCCCGGCGCGCCCGACGGTGACTTGATGTTCGTCTCGATGAACCAGAGCGTGCTGGCCATGGCCTTCGCGAACACCGGGGCCGGGGCCGGCTCCTACGGGGTGTGGCTCAACCAGAGCCACTCGCGCGGCGAGGTCGGCCTGACGTCGGCCGACCCGGGCGTCCAGCCGCAGGTGCACCAGCGGATGCTCGCCGACGAGCGCGACCTCCCGCGGCTGCGCGCCGGCGTGCGGGCGCTGGTCGAGCTGGCCCGCGGCGAAGAAACCGCCCGGATCCTCGGCGGCTCGCTCGAGCGCGCGAACGAGCCGCTGTTCGCCGCCCTCGACCACGACAGCGAGCTCGACGACCACCTCCTGGCCACGGTCGGCGACTCGCAGCACGGCACCAGCACGTGCCGGATGGGTGACCCCGCGCACGCCGGCACGGTGGTCGACCCCGCGTGCCGCGTGCTCGGCGTCGACGGTCTCCGGGTGGTCGACGCGTCGATCTTCCCCGCCGTCCCCCGCGCCAACACCAACCTCGCCGCGATCATGGCCGGCGAGCTCATGGCCGACCGGCTCGGCTGACCCGGCACCGACCTCGGAGGAATCCTCATGAAGACCTTGCAGAACCTGATCGACGGCCAGTGGGCGGACTCGCGCGGCGAGATCTTCCTGGACCTGGTGAACCCGGCGACCGAAGAGGTCATCGCCCGGCATCCCGCGGGCTCGCCTGAAGACGTCGAAACCGCGGTGGCCGCGGCGATCGCGGCGCAGCCCGCCTGGGCGGCGACGCCGGTGGCCGAACGGGCCCAGCGGATCACCGCCTGGGCCGACGCCGTCGCCGCGCACGCCGACGAGCTGGTGGAGCTCGAATGCCGCGAGATGGGCAAACCACTGGGCATCGGGCGGACCTTCCTCGACGGCGCGGTCGCCGGCCTGCGCGCAGCCGCCGAGGAAGCGCTTTCCTACGACTTCGAGCGGACCGTCGTCCGGCCCGACGGCGCCCGGACGCGGATCCTGCGTCACCCGCTGGGCGCCACCGCGGTCATCACGCCGTGGAACTTCCCCGTGACGGCCGTCCTCGCGGCCATAGGGCCGCTGCTGGCCTCTGGGAACACGGTGGTCGTCAAGCCGTCCGAGCGCGGGCCGTTGTCGGTCGTGCGCCTGCTCGAGCTGGCCGACATGGCGCCGGGCGTGGTGAACCTGGTGCTCGGCGACGCCCGGGCCGGGACCCCGCTGGCCGAGCACGAGCAGATCCGGCTGGTGCACTTCACCGGCTCGGTCGCCACCGGCAAGCGCGTGGGCGCGGCGGCAGGACTGCGGCTGCACCGCGCGGTCCTCGAGCTGGGCGGCAAGGACCCGGTCGTGGTCGACGCCGGCGTCGACCCGGTCGCCACGGCCCGCGCCGTCGCCTTCGGCGCGTTCATCAACACCGGGCAGATCTGCACCTCCATGGAACGCGTCTACGTGCACTGCGACGTCGCCGAACCGTTCGTCGAGGCGCTCGTCGCCGCGGCCGAAGGCTTCACGGTCGGCAACGGCCTGGACGACGGCGTCATGCTCGGCCCACTGGTCGACCGCCGGCAGCGGGACCTCGTCGCCCGCCACGTCGAGGACGCTGTGCATAAGGGCGCGAAGGTCCGCACCGGCGGCGGCGTCCCCGAGGGGAAGGGCTTCTTCTACCCGCCCACCGTGCTCACCGACGTGGACGACTCGATGCTGGTCATGACCGAGGAGACATTCGGGCCGATCGCCCCGGTCGTCGTCGTGGACTCTTTCGAGGAAGGACTCGAGCGAGCCGCCCGGTCGAAGTACGGGCTCGCGGCCACGGTCTACACCGCGGATCCGGACCACATCGACGCCTCCGCCCGCATCCCGGCCGGCGTCACGTGGATCAACCAGTGGCAAGGCGGCGGCCCCGAGCGGCTGTACGAGCCCGCCGGCGACAGCGGCATGGGCGCCACCGGGGCGCGCGCCGCCTTCGACGCTGCCACCCGGCCGGCGTCGATGCACATCCCGGCGGCGACAGCGTGACCGCGAAGACCGCGATCGAGCAGCGGATCCGGACGGCGGGTGCCGGCCTGATGATCCTGATGCGTCGGCTACCGGATGCGTAACCGGCGCATCATCTTCAGGGCCGAGAGCATGCCTTCGACGTACTTCTCGTAAGCCTGCCCGGGACGGGGGCTCATCACCTGCTTCTTGAGCACCGCCATGTTTTTCACGTCGGTGTACTTGAGCAGGCCCTGATCGCCGTGGCGGGCGCCGACGCCGGAGTTCTTCACGCCGCCGGACGGGGTTCCCTTCGCGGCGTACGCGGTGGCGAGGATGTCGTTGATGTTCACGTTGCCGGACTCGATGCGGGCGGCCACGGCGCGCGCGGCGGCGACATCCCCGCCCCAGACCGAGGCGTTGAGGCCGTAGTCGGTGTCGTTGGCCAGTGCGACGGCCTCGTCGACCGTGCCGTACTTGTACAGCGCCACCACCGGGCCGAAGGTTTCGGTGACGCCGCAGAGCATGTCCTTCGTGACGCCCTCGAGGATCGTCGGCTCGAAGAACGCCGGGCCCAGGTCCGGCCGCGGCTTTCCGCCGCACAGTACGGTGGCGCCCTTGGCCACCGCATCGTCCACATGCGACTGGACGCGGCGCAGATGGTCAGGCGAGACCAGCGAGCCCATCTCCGGGCCGAAATCGTACGCGGCCCGGACGTCGAGCGCGCGGGCCTTGGCCACGTACGCGTCCTTGAACTCGTCGTAACGGGACTCCGGCAGGTAGATCCGCTCCACGTGCATGCAGATCTGCCCGGTGTTGCCGAACGCCCCGAAGACGGCGCCGGACACGGCCTCGGCCAGGTTCGCGTCCTCCAGCACGATCATCGGGTTCTTGCCGCCGAGCTCCAGGCAGCAGCCGATCAGGTTCCGCCCGGCCTGCTCGCCGATCACCTTCCCGGTGGCCGTGGAGCCGGTGAACATCACGTAGTCGGCGTGGTCGATCAGTGTCGGCCCGACGTCCGGGCCCTCGCCGCAGACCACCTGGAACAGGCCTTCGGGCAGGCCGGCCTCCTCCAGCATCCGGATGCCGTACAACGGCGAGAGCGCGGTCTTGTTGTCCGGCTTCAGCACCACCGCGTTGCCCGCCATCAGTGCCGGCACGGCGTCGGAAATGCCGGTGGCGAACGGGAAGTTCCACGGCGCGATGATGCCGACGACCCCCTTGGGCTGCCGGATCTCGGTCGAGGTCGTCAGCAGCGGCACCGGCCCGCCGCGCTTCACCGGCGCCAGCAGTTTGGCGGCGCGGCGCAGGTAGTGGCTCATCACCATCGGCGGATCGCAGCTCTCCTCGATCGCCATCCGCCGGTTCTTGCCGCTCTCGACCTGGATGAGATCGGCGACGGTCCGCGCGTTGTCCACGAACAGCGCGTGCGCCCGCTTGAACACGGCCAGCCGCTCCTTGACCGGGGTGGCGGCCCACTTCCGTTGCGCCTCCCGCGCGACGGTGAACGCCTGCTTGATGTCGTCCGGGGTCGACTGCGGCAGCTCGACCAGCACGTCGCCGGTGTAGACCTCGGTGAGCGGCCAGGTCGCGCCGGACGAGCCGGGCACCCGGGTGACGAGCTGCCGCAGGAACGCGTCGGTGGCCGAGGCCGGGCGGGTCAGCCCTAGCGGGGTCACGGTCATGGCCGGCTCACTTCCCCGCGAGGACGAGCTGCGCGCCCGCCTCGCCGATCATGATGGCGGGGGCGTTGGTGTTGCCACCGGTGATCGACGGCATGATCGAGGCGTCGCAGACCCGCAGGCCCTCGACCCCGCGGACCTTGAGCGCGGGATCGACCACCGCCAGCTCGTCCACGCCCATCCGGCAGGTGCCGACGCCGTGGTATACCGACGTCGCCCGGTTCAGGATCGCGTCGCGCAGCTCCTGGCCCCGCAGCCCGGTGCCCGGGTGGATCTCCTCCTTGACCGCGCCCTTGAACGCCTTCGACGCGAAGATTTCGCGCACCATTTCCGAACCCTCGCCGAGCACCTCGAGGTCGGCCGGGTCGGACAGGTACTGGAAGTCGATCAGCGGCGCCGCCGTCGGGTCGGCCGAGGCGAGCCGCACCGTGCCGCGGCTCTTCGGATAGATCAGCGTCGCCATCACCGTCAGCGCCGGGCGCTTGTCGACGGCGTGGCGGATCGGCGCGTCCTGGTTGGGCGAGACGTACGCCCACGGCAGGACGTGCAGCTGGAGGTCCGGAACCGCGTTCGCCTGGGAGGTCCGCAGGAACGCGACGGCTTCGAAGACCGAATTCGCCATGAACGTGCTGCCGGGCCGGATCAGCTCCTTCGCCAGGCCGCGCGCGAAGTACGGGGCGGTGCCCTTGTTCCGGCTGGACGAGACGTGGAACGTCAGCGCGTGGAACATGTGGTCGTGCAGGTTGTCGCCGACCGGCAGGTCCGCGACCACGTCGATGCCGTGTTCCTTGAGGTGCTCGGCGCGGCCGATGCCCGACAGCATCAGCAGCTGCGGGGACCCGACGAATCCGGCGGAGACGATGACTTCCTTGGCGGCGCGGACGATTCGCGTGCCACCACTCGCGTCGACGACCTCGACGCCGGTCGCGCGGCCGTTCTCGATGACCACTTTTTTGGCCAGCACGCGGGTTTGCAGTTCGAGCGTCCGCGGTGCGAGGTGGTGCACGTAGCCGCGCGAGGCGCTGTACCGCAGGCCGTCGGCGGCGTTCTGCTGCATCCGGCTAACGCCCTCTTGGGACTCGGCGTTGTAGTCGTCGAGGATCTTGCAGCCGATCGTGTCGGCGGTGGCTTCGAGGAACTGCAGGGAGCCTTCCTGCGGGGTCTTCGCGCGGGTGATCCGGATCGGCCCGCCCTTGCCGCGGAAGGCGTTTTCGCCGTCTTCGAAGTCCTCCATGCGCTTGTACGCGGCGTTGACGCTGTCGGCGTCCCAACCCGAGTTGCCCTCGGCCGCCCACGAGTCGTAGTTCGCGCGGTTCCCGCGGACATAGACCATCCCGTTCACCGAACTGGACCCGCCGACAACCTTGCCCCGCGGCACCGGCAACCGCCGATCGAGAACGTGTTTCTGTGGCACCGAGTAGTAGCCCCAGTCGACCGTCCGCTTGAGCTGGGGCACCGCGTGCATCGGGGCCGACATGCCCGGCTTCCGGACCAGCAGCTGCTCATCGCTCTTCCCGGCTTCGAGCACGATTACGCTGGCCCCGGCCTCAGCCAGACGTCCCGCGATCGCCGCGCCCGAGCTGCCCGACCCGACGACCACATAGTCCGCCTGGTCGCCGCGCACCGGCCTCTTCGCCATGTTCGCTCCTCGGTCCACCGCCGCCGATACTGTAACCTGTTCTAGTTCTGTTCGACGGTATAGCGGACGGGCCCGGTTCCGCAACGCCCAGCGCCCGGCCGGACGGCGAAACCCATCGCGCCTCCCCCGGTGGGAGCAGGCGCGATGGGTTCAGCTTGGCTCGGAAAACGCTCAGGCGCGCCGGAGGCTGTCCATCAGGAGGTTCAGCAGGCGGCCGGCTTTGGCTTCATGTCCGGGCCGGGGGGCCACAGTGAAGATGCCGATGAGGGCGGAGGCGATGTCGTCGGCGGGGACGTCGGAGCGGAGGTCGCCCGCCGCGTCGCCGGCGTCGAGGATCGTGGTGATGGCGGCCAGCAGCTCGGTCCGGGTCTCGGCATGGGCGATCTCGCCCGACTCGATCATCGCGAGCAGCGTGTCGAGCATGCCGTTCTTGGTGGCGATCCAGTCGCCGAACAGGTCCATCCAGCGCCGCATCGCCCCGGCCGGGGGCAGTTCGCCGAGCAGTTCGCGGGCGCCGGTCGTCAACCGGGCGACCTGATCCCGGTAGACCGCGTCGACCAGCGACTCGCGCGTCGGGAAGTGCCGGTAGAGCGTGGCGATGCCGACTCCGGCCTCGCGGGCGATCGCGCGCAGCGACGGCTCGGCGTCCGCCGACACGAACATGCGGGTCGCCACCGCGAGCAACTGGTCGCGATTGCGGGTCGCGTCCGCCCGTGGCGCGCGCTGCTCCGCCTCAGTCAAAACGGATCACGCTCCGGTTGTGTTATCGTCGGCCATGGAGACGGAGCATAGTCCGTTTCGTGTTCCCCCAGGTCAAGGAGACAGGCGTCCATGCAGCACCAGAGTCATCCCCCGGCGACGGGCCGGAGCAGGGCGGTCCGGCTGGATTCCTTCGGCGGCCCCGAAGTCCTGGACGTCCGCGAGGTACCCGCGCCGCAGGCCGGCCCGGGGCAGCTCCGCGTGCGGGTCACCGCCGCCGGGCTGAACCCGATGGACTGGATCATGACCGCCGACGCGGACACCGCGGCCCGCTTCGGCCTGAGCCTGCCGGCCGGGTTCGGCACCGACTACGCGGGAGTGGTCGACCAGGTCGGCGCCGGAGTGACTGGGTTCGCCCCCGGCGACCGGGTGTTCGGCGGCGCCCTGTCCCGTGCGGTCGCCGACTTCGTGGTGGTGGACGCCGCCGGGAGCACCGCGGCGAACGAGGCGCACCGAACTCCCGACGGCGTCGACGACCGCACCGCCGCCACCCTCTCGATCGCGGGCCGCACCGCGGCCGCCGCCCTCGCCGTGATCAACCCCGGCCCGGACGACACGGTGCTGCTCGGCGGAGCGGCGGGCGGGGTCGGGGTGTTCGCGGTCCAGCTGGCCCGGCTCGCCGGAGCACGCGTGATCGGCACGGGATCACCGGCATCGGCCGATTTCCTGCGCGATCTCGGGGCCGAGCCGGTTGCCTACGGCGACGGCCTGGCCGACCGGGTCCGGGCCCTCGGCGGGGTCACCGCCGCCGCCGACCTGCACGGGACCGAGACAGTGCACGCCGCAAGGGAACTCGGCATTCCGGACGCCCGCATCTGCACTATCGCCACGCAAATAGACGGAGTGGCGGCGGCCAACGGCGCGAGCGCCCCGCTCGGCGCCCTGGAGGAGATCGCCGGCTTGGTCGCGTCGGGCCGTCTGCGGGTGCCGATCGCGGCGAGCTTCCCGATCGAGCAGATCCGCCCTGCGGCCGAGCTTCAGGCCAGCCGACGCGTGCATGGCAAAGTCGTCATCGAAGGGCTCGTGAGTGTTTAGGACGGTTCTAACCGTCATAGCCACTCACGAGTCCTTGCCCAGGTGGAACTGCTGAGCCGCGGTCTGGTTGCAGTCGTGGATCTGCAGCCGGTCGCCCGCGGTACCGGCGTTGTTCGGATCGTCGAGGCAGCGGCCGGACTGGGGGTTGAGCAGTGAGCCGTCCGCCTGCGTGACCCAGGTCTGCGCGCCGGAGGTGTTGCAGTCCCAGAGCTGCACCGGGGTGTTGTCGGCGGTGAGTCCGTTGTTCACGTCCAGGCATTTGCCCAGCGCCCGCAGAGTGCCGTCGCCGGGCGCGGACCAGCGTTGGGCGTCACTGGTGTTGCACCGGTAGAGCTGCACCGCGGTGGCCGACGCCGGGTCCGCGTCGGCGACATCCGCGCACTGCCCGCCCGGGCCGCTGATCTGCGCCGGCGGGAACCGCCAGACCTGGGTGGCCGCGGTCGAGCAGTCGGCGAGCTGGGCCGTGCCACCGGCGGGAACGTTCAGGCAGCGGCCGGACTGCGGGTTCACCAGCGTGCCGTTCGCCCGGAGTTTCCAGGACTGCGAACCGGTGGTGTTGCAGGTGTAGAGCTGGACCGGGGTGCCGGCGGCAGTGCCGCCGTTGGCCGCGTCCAGGCACTTCCCGAGCATCTTGACCGCACCGGCGGCCGGCGGGGTGACGAGCTGGCCCGCGGAATGGTCACAGGCCTGCAGCTCGATCGGCTGGTTGTCCGCGGAGGTCCCGCCGCGCACGGCCAAGCATTCGCCGCCCGAGCCCAGGACTTCACCCGACGGCGGGTTGCCCGCCGCGCTGCCCGTCAGGGTCACGGTGTGCGCGCTGCCGACCGGCAGGCTCGCCGTGTTGACGGTGACCGTGCGGGAGTCGGCGTTGTAGGCCCACGCCGTCTCCGGCAGCTGAGTGCCGTCCACCGAAACCGCCGTCGGCGCAACGGTATTGCTCAGCCGCAAGGTGTACGCGCGGGCGGTCGCGGCGCCCGGATAGGTGCCGGCCGTGGCCCCGACGGTGAGTGCCCGGCCGGCGTCGTTCCAAGTGACCGGTGTGGTGGCGGATGGGCCCGTGCCTTCGCCGGAATCCTGGTACAGCGAGAAGTTCCCGTTGGCGCCCGCCGAGACGGAGAGCGTGAGCTGGGTCAGCGGCTGCTGCTGGTTCTGCGTGTAGTCGGTGCGGGTCGGCAGGATTCCGCCGGACTTCACCAGCACCGGCATGCTGGTCAACGGCGCCGTGATCGTCGTGGTCGAGGGGCCGGTGTAAGTCGTGCCGGTGAAGTAGTCGGTCCAGGTGCCCGGCGGGATCCAGGCGCTCACCGAGCCGCCGGCGGACGTGATCGGCGCGACCAGGACGTTGCCGCCGTACAGGTATTCCTGCGGGTGGGTGTAGGCGTCGTTCTGCGCCGGGTAGTCAAGGTAGAGCGGCTGGGTGATCGGGACTCCGGTGGCATTCGCCTGCCGGGCCAGCGTGTAGGTGTAGGGCACCAGCGATTCGCGCAGCCGCAGGAATCGCTCGGCGCTCGCCGCGGCGTCGCCGTTGTAGTTCCACGGCAGCCGGTCGCCGTGGTCGGAGTGCAGGCGGTCGACCGGCTGGAACGTGCCCAGCTGCACCCAGCGCGCGTACAGGTCGTCGGGCAGGTGGCCGCCGTGGAAGCTGCCGATGTCGTGGCTGACGTTGACCAGCCCGGCCGCACCCTCGTCCGGGGTGAACCGCGCCTCGAACGCGAGCATGTCCCAGGTGGCCGGCGTGTCCCCGGTGAACTGCACGGTGTTGCGCCGTTCCGACCACGGGCCGCTGGGGTACGAGCTGTGGATGCCGCCCTGCTCGGCGCCGCCGGCCCGGGCGAAGGAGAACCCGCGCAGGCCGCGCGCCCTGGCGTCGTCGGCGTACGCCTGGTTGATGAAGTTGTCCGCCCCGACGTGGGGATCACCGGCCCGCGACGCGCCGCAACCCGTGCAGTAGTCCAGCCACCACTCACGAACCCCTTGCTGCTCAAAGGAATCCTGCACACCGAGGTACGACTTGAGGTGCGCGGGATTGGTCCAGTCCCAGCTGTAGGTGTTCCCGCCGTTGTCCAGCAGCCCGCCGGCCTGGGCGTTGGCGGCGGCGAACTTCTGGTCGTCGCCCGCGATGGACGGGTGGATGTTCAAGGACACCGAAAGGCCCTGCAGCTTGGTCCAGTCCAGGAAGGCCTGCGGGTCGGGGAACAGCGCGGGGTTCCAGTTCCAGCCGTTCCACTGCGACGGCGACTTCCAGTCCGTGTCGACCACGAGCCAGTCGATCGGCGTGAAGGTGGAGCGGAACGCCGGCAGCAGGGTGTTCTGGTAATCGGCGGTGGTGTAGGCGAAGTACCGGGAGTACCAGACCCCGTACGCGGACTGGGGAAGCAGGTCGGCGCCGCCGCTGAGCGCGTTGAGGTCGGCGAGGCCCTGCTTGTAGTCCTGGCCGTAGCCGAACAGGTAACCGTCCTGATACGGCTGGGCGCCGTGGGCCGGGCGGTCGGTGATCGACCGGTCGGCGTTCAGCAGCGCGGTCCGGGTGTCGTCGAGCAGGTACCAGCCGTCGCGGTCCAGGATGCCCGGGTGCTCCGGCGTGGGCACGGCCTCGGGATTGTCCAGCGATCGGTCCCAGCCGCCCAGCACGTTCTTCGGTCCCGCGCCGTACCCGGTGCTCAGCAGCGTCTCGTCCGCGCCGGGGAAGGCCGCGCCGGTGGAGGTCACCGCGACGCTGTCGAGGTTGACGTTGCCGGAGGCGCCTTGATCCTGCGCGATCCGCACCGAGTGGGTGCCCGCGCCGAGGCTGATCGCGGCCGAGACCGTCGACCAGGTGTCCCAGGAACCGGTGGGCGGCAAGGTGAGCGTGGGTCCGGGCGCCCCGTCCACAGTGGTCGCCAGCGTCCGGGTTGTGGTCTGGCCGTCACCGCCGGCCGCGTTGGCGTACCGCACCGCCAGCTGGTAGGTGCCCGTTGCCGGGATCGCCGACACCTGCTCGGTCAGGCTCGAGCCGGTGGAGGTGAACCCGGCGAGGAAACCCGAGCCGGAATAGCCCTGATGGTCGTACGCGGTGGAGGCCGTGCCGCCGAGCAGGCCGTTCTCCGCCTGGCAGGCGGTGCCGAAAGCGCAGTACGACGGGAAAGCCGGTGCCCCGGTGACGTTCGTGCCCGCGAGCTGGACCGAGGTGTTGGCCGCGGTGAACGGGCCGCTGCCCTGCCGGTAGCGCACGGTCACCCCGACGGTGTGGATCTCGCGCACGCCGTTCGCGACGTCCGTGGTGAACGCGGGCACCGGCAGGTTCCGGGTAAGCGCGGTGAAGGTGGCTCCGTCCTGGAACTGGTCGTCGCCGGCGTACTCCAGCCGGATCAGCGTCGGGGTCAGCACCTCGAACCGGGCGTGCCCGTCGGTGACCACGTTCGACGCGGCCTGGGCGGCCGGGGTGGCGACGAACGTCGCGGCCGCCACGACAACGGTGGCCAGGATCCCGTGACCCCACGAGCGGATGAGCGAACCGTGTCGCGGCACAAGGCACCCCACTGGATTCGGCGAAGTGAATCAACGGTGAGCGATCACTACGAAGATGAACCTTGTCCGGTGGACATCGCATCCGCCGAACGAACCAACCCGGGACGCGGGATCACCCCTGCTCCGAAGTACGAAGCGGGGTTTCCCGAATCGCCCACGCCGCCGCGAGGGCCAGCAGGCTCAGGACACCGGCGACCACGAAGATCCGCGACACCCCGGTGACGACGCCCTGCGCGTCGCCAGTGCCGCCGGCCGTCAGCAGCGCTCCGAACACCGACGTGCCGAGCGCGCCGCCGATGGTGCGGAACATGGTGGTGTTCGCCGTCGCCACGCCGATTTCGCCGATGGCCACGGTGTTCTGCGCGATCAGCGTCATCATCTGCGTGCTGAGGCCGAGCCCGAAGCCGATCAGCACCAGCGCGCCGCTGGTGATCCACACCGAGGTGCCGGCGTGCAGCGTGGCGAGCACACCGCACCCGATGGCCAGGCAGAGCGTGCCCACGATCGGGAAGACCCGGTACCGGCCGGTCCGGCTGCTCAGGCGGCCGGCCACCTGGGACGCGATCACCACGGCCAGGGTCATGGGCAGCAGCAGGATGCCCGAGCCGGACGCCGTCGCGCCCTGCACGTTCTGCTGGAACAGCGGGACGAAGGTGATGGTGCCGAAGCTGACGACGCCGACCACGAAGATGATCGCCGTCGTCGCCAGGATGTTGCGCCGGGCGAACAGGCTCAGCGGCAGGATCGGCTCGCGAGTGCGGCGCTCCACCAGCACGAACGCGATCAGCGCGACGACAGTGACGACGGCCAGCAGGCCCGTGGGCCCGGCCTGGCCGATCGTGGTCGTCAACAGGAGCAGGCTGGTCACCGCGGCCGTGAGCAGGAACGCGCCGCGCAGGTCGAGGTGGACCTCGCGGTGCGGCACCGGTGGCACCACCAGGACCAGCGCGGTCGCGGCGATCACCACCAGGCCGAGCGGGAGGTTCAGGTAGAAGTTCCAGCGCCAGCCCAGCAGCGAGGTGACCACGCCGCCGAACAACGGCCCGCCGATCTGCCCGGCGGCCATCACGCTGGCGGTCATGCCCTGGTACCGCCCGCGTTCACGGGGCGGCACGAGCACCCCGATCAACGACAGCGCGCCGACCGCGAGACCGCCGCCGCCGAGCCCCTGAACCGCCCGGAAAGCGATCAGCTGAGCCATGTTCTGCGCGAATCCGCAGGCCACGGAGGCGACGGTGAACAGGACCAGCGCGCTGAGGTGGACCCGTTTGCGCCCGTAGAGGTCACCGAGCTTGCCCCAGATCGGCGTGGAAGCCGCGGTGGTGAGTGTGTAGGCCGTGACGACCCACGCGAGGTGGCTCAGGCCGCCGAGTTCGGCGACGATCGTGGGCATCGCGGTGCCGACCACGGTGTTGTCGAGCATCGCGAGCAACATCGAGAGCAGCAGGACGCCGAACGCGACCCGGAGCCGCTTCGGGCTCATCGGCGGCGCTGCGGTTTCCCGCTGGAGCACAGGAACGGACATGGTCCCCGCCTCAGTTCGTGACGTCGAGGCCGAGCACCACGTCCGCGGTGCGGTCCGGCTGCTCGAGCTGCGGCTGGTGACCGGCCTCCCGGATGACGGTGAACTTCGCGCCCTCGTCGTGCTCCCCCGCGAACGACGCCGCGTACGCCCGGCCGTAGGCGACATCAACGATCCCGTCGCTCTCGCCCCAGGCCACCCGCACCGGCAGCCGCACGGATTCGAGCCGCGCCCGCAGCTGCGGGTCGTGCATGTACGGGTTGCCGGCGTAACGGTCCAGCGCCGCGGCGTTGTCCTTCATCGCGGCGAGCCGCCCGGGCGGCATGGTGGCCGGGTCCATCCGAAAACGGTCGGGGTCGTGGAACACCAGGTCCGCCAGCCGGCCCGGCGGCTCCGCGGAAATGTCGGTGATCGGGTGCCTGTCGACGGTGATCCCGACCGCGTCCAGCAACACGAGCCCACCGACCCGTCGAACGCCTTCGGGCTCGGCGTCACGGGCTTCCTGCTCGTCGACCCCCATCCGCGCCGCGATCCAGCCGCCCACCGAGTTGCCGGCGACGAGCACGTCACGCAGGTCGAGTGCCTCGATGAGCCGGCGGAACGCGCGGGCGATGTCCGCGACGTCGCGCACCTGCTCGGAACCGGGTGTCCCTTCGAACCCGGGGACGACCGGCGTGAGCACCCGGACCCCGCGCGCGGCGAGCGCGGCGGCCAGCCCGGCGACCGACGCCGGGCCCGCGCCGCCGTGGACCAGCAGCACCGGCCGTCCACTGCCGTGGCTCTCGACCCGGACCACCAGATCGTCGTCGAGCCGGTGGTCTTCGATCTCCGGTTCGGAGGGCGTTTCGGGATCGTCTTCGGCGTAGGTGGTCGCGGCCTCGGTCTGGTAGTTCCCCATGATCTCGGCGAGCTCCTCGCCGTTCGCCGGCCGCCCCGCCTTGGCCGCGAAGTCCCGCAGGTCCCGGAAATACTGGACATACAGGTCCGGGGTGAAGGTGTTCAGCATGACCGCCGGCTCGTCACCCGGGTTGGCGAAGGTGTGCGGCGCCCCCGGCGGGACCATGACCAGGCTGCCGGGCGCGGCGTCGTAGGAGTCCTCCCCCACGGTGAACCGGACCGTGCCGCGCACGACGTAGAAGCCTTCGTCGTGCGCGGCGTGCCGGTGCTGCGGCGGACCGGTCACGTGCGGGGCCACGACGATCTCCCCCAGCCCCAGTCGATGGCCGGTGGTGCTGCCGTCCTCGAGGATCCTCAACCGGATCGGCCCGGTCAGGGTGATCTCGCCGGCTTCCGGCCCGACGATCGCGATACGCGTCACGTCTGCTCCTTCATGAGAGTGAACTTGCATGGAGAGACTACGACCCAACGTCTGATGTATGCAAGTCCACTCTCATAACAGTGGGGTACTCTCGTCGGGGAGCGCCTCAGGCGACGGGGAACGTGGCGCCGATCCCCATGCCGGTGATCCACTCCGGCACCGGCTCGTAGCTGGTCCACACCAACGGCGCGTACTCCCTGTTCGAGTACGTGGTGCCGCCGGACCTCGGCGGCCCGCCGACCCACATCCACAGCCGCGAGGACGAGCTGTTCACCCGCGTCCAGGGCCGGGTCGAGGTCGAACTCGACGGCACCCGGCACGTGCTCGGCCAAAGCGATTCGCTGCTGATGCCTCGCGGCGTGCCGCACGTGTTCCGCAATCCGTTCGACGAGGAAGCGCGCGTCATCGCCGTGGTTTCGCCGCCGGGCTGGAGAACTGCCACCGAGCGCTGTCCGAGCTGCCACCCGGGCGCGACATGAAACCGGTGGCGGAAGTAATGGTCCGCTACGGGCTTTCGCTGCAGAAATGACGGATCACGAAGACATGGTGCGCGCCATGTGCGCGGCCGTCGACGCCGGTGACGCCGAAGCGTTCGGCGCCTGGTTTGCCGACGACGCCACGTACACCTTCGGCAATGGCGGGACGCTGGTCGGCCGCGAAGCGATCGTCGCGGCCACGGCCGGCGCTGCCGGGGCCCTGCCCTGGGTGCGCCACGTCGTCGACCAGGTCGCCGACACCGGCGGCGGTCAGCTGTTCTGCCGGTTCACCATCAGCACGGCGGCTCCCGACGGCGCCGAGCTGGCCCTGCCGTGTGTCACGGTCATGTGGCTGGACGGGGCGCGGGTGACCGACTACCGCGTCCACCGGACCTCACGCCCGCTTCGCCTTGGCCCCGGGGACTGAACGAGGGCCGCGGCGGAGGCGGTCGAGACCGGTCAGGCAGCCGCCGACGGGCTTGCTCAGCACCCGGACGAACCCCTCCCCGGCAGCGCCCCGCTGCCCCGCGTGCCACACCTGGCAGAACACGGCGATCACCACGTCGTCGGCCAAGGCCCCGTCGCCGACGCGCGAGCGCACGATCCACAGCACCGCCGCGCTGTAACGGGTGACCAGGACTTCGAACGAGTCCAGGTCACCCGTCGCGGCTCTCGCGAACAACGCGTTGTCATCCTGCGCCCGGAGAACAGCGTCCGGCGGGCGGCGCACGACGCTTTTCACCACCAGGTCCACCTCGTCATCACCCCTCGGCCGGAATCGGCTAGAACGAGAATGCCGCCCAGAGCATCGCCCACGCGACGACGCAGACGACCACCACCACGGCCACGATGTCGACGGCACCGCGGAGGAACCGCCGAAATGCCGGCACACTGCGAACATTCATTTCAACTCCCCTTCCCTGGCCTTACGTGATGATCGAACGTTACCCCGAGCTCGCACAAAGTCATTGCTCATACGGGGGTCACCCGCGAAGGGGACCCAGGACCGTAATCTCGCGGTGAAACGGTGAAAAACGCACCGGAACCGGTCGGATTGTGACGCGATAGACTCCCCGGAAAGTGTTTCCCGAACGCCTCAAGTAATAGTAAAAACAGCTTCGGCCACCACAGCGCACCCGAGACCGGAGCCTCGTGGTCTACTGCGCTTCGTGTCGCTGACTTCGGAACTGGCCGATCCCGCGAGCGCGCTCACCTCCTGGTGCGCGCGCGTCTTCACCGGCACCCCGGCCGTCGCGGCGGAGGTCGCCCGGGCGGTCCGGGATGTCAAACCGGTCCGCCCCGTCGGACGCGACGTCCCGCGACGGCATTGGGCGGAGATCGGCGGGGCCTTCGGGCAGCGGGTGGCCGACCTGGTGCAGCCCGCGCCGCCGTATTACGCGCTGCTCGGCCTGGTCGGCGCGCAGTGGGCCACCGGTGACTGGGCGCACCGGCAGGCCGCCGCCTACCCGACCCATCGCGATCTGCCCGAGGAATACCGCGCGCGGGCGCTGTTCGTCCGGCCCGCGGCGACCACCTGGCTCGACCTCGGCGACCCGTTCCCGGCCGCCGTCGAGGTGCCCGACACCGAAGCAGTCTTGGGCGAGCTGCTGGAACGCTCGCGCGGCTACCTCGCCGAGCACGCGCCGTCCGGCACACTCGCCCAGCCGGGCGCCGAAGCCGGGCTGGCGCGCACGAACTGGGTGCTCTCGGCGTGTGAGGACATCTACCGCTCCGGCGGCATCGACCCCCGCCTCGCCCGCGCGGTCGACGGCGGCGCCCCGACCGTCGACCTCCTGCGGGGGCTGGCCGGCGAGGACCAGGTGGCCGAGCTGGTGCAGCTCGCCCAGCGGCTGCACGAAAGCGGCGCGCTCTGGGAGCTGCGCTCGCTCGCCGGGAACCCGCCCGAAGGCCGTCAGCTCGGCATCGCGGGCCCGACCATCGTGCCCGGCTGGGCCGACGGCGACATCCTGCTCGGCGCCATCGACCCGGAAACCGGCGTCGACGAGCGGGGCACGACCCTGGTGGACGTCAAAACGGTCGCCACCGTCCGCGATCCCGACCGCGTCGCGTGCTGGCTGTGGCAGATCCTGCTCTACGCCTGGCTCGACACCAGCGGCCTGTACGACATCCGCCGCGCGGGCCTGCTGCTCGCCCGCCACGGCACCCTGATCACCTGGCCGCTCGACGAGCTGGCCGGAAAGCTGCTCGGCGGCCCGGAAACCACGGAGTACCGGCGCGACGAGGCCCGCGAGATCGTCGGCCGGATCCTGGCGTCGGTGGGCCTGGAGCTGCCGCCGGTCTAGCGTTCAAGGCATTGACTGTTAGGTCATTAATGATTAAGGTCCTCAGTATGGAGTACGCCGAAGGGCCTCTCGACCGGCTCAGGATCATCCACTGGGCCCAGGTGCAGGCGGGCCAGGAGTGGATTCGCACCCGCGGGCTCAGCCTGCAGCAGGCGTTCGTGCTGAGTCACCTCGCGGAGCACCCCGGCGCCATCCAGCGCGACATCGCCGAGGCGACCCGGACGAGCGCGGCCAACGTCTCCGGTGTCCTGCGCGGCCTCCAGGCCCACGACCTCGTCGAACGCCGTTATGAGGACGGCGACGAACGCAGCAAGCGCGTCTTCGCGACCGACGCAGGGGTCGAGCTCATCGCCGGGCGCGACGAGGCGATGGCCGCGGTGGACGAATCGATCCTCGCCCCGCTCACCAAGCCCGAGCGGGCTGCTTTCCACCAGCTGCTCGGCAAGATCACCGCCGGCTTGCCGGACCCGGGCAAGCAGAATCCGCGGAAGGACCCCCCGTGACGACAACGGAAAACCCGCTGCTGACGATGATCCGCGAGGTCTGCGCCCTCGGCCGCGTCGAGTTCGAGCGGCCGCACACCGCCGAGGGCGATCCCGGCGCCGGCCGCGCGCTCGTCCGGGGGCTGCGAGCGGTGGACCCGGGCGGCGAGCCCAGTGACATCTCCCTGTCCCTCGGCCTGCTGGCGCCCCGCGCGCCGTACTTCGACCGGCTCGTGCTGGCCGCCATCGCGGCGCAGGTCCCGCAGGTGGTCAACCTCGGTGCCGGTTACGACGACCGCGCGCTGCGGTTCCGGCGCTCCGGGGTGACGTTCTTCGACCTCGACCGGCCCGGCATCATCGCGGACAAGGTCCGCCGGCTCGCAGCGACGGGCACCGACACCAGGCACCTCATCCCGGTCGGGCTGGACTTCCGGACCGACGACGTCGCCGAAGCGCTCGCCCGCGCGGGCCACGACGCCACCCGTCCGACCCTCTTCCTCGCCGAACACCTCGCCCTGTTCCTCGAACCGGACGACGTCCTCGCACTCCTGGCGGGGCTTTCCGCCCGCGCCGCCGAAGGCAGCACGCTGGCCCTCACCGCCGAGGTGCACCCCGAGGGTCTCGATTCCGATCGGGTTGTCTCCGTTGTGGATCAGGAGATGTTCGGCGGCGGCGGACCGCTGCACACGATCCAGGCCCGCGACGCCTGGCTGGCGCTGTTCGCCAAGACCGGCTGGACGGTGGAGGACCCCGACGAGGTGACGGCGGTCGGCCACTTCGCACTGCCTGTGGGCGGGCAGGTGGTCCAGATCCAGACGCAGTTCCTCACGGCGACCTGCTGAACCGGGCTCGGTCAGTGGCCGGACCGGCCGAACAACCCGGAGAACTGCCGCTCGGCCTCGTCGAACTGCTGCTGGGTGAGACGGCCGTCGCGGACCATCGCGCGCAGCTGGTCCAGCGCGGTGTCCAGGCCGTGGGCGCTGGCTTCGTGGATGTGGGAGGCGAGGTCGCTCGCGACACCGTCGGACCCCGACACCGTCGTCGTGGTGAACACCGACGCACCCTTGGACGAGGTTTTCCCTTGCTGCCGGAACATCTCGTCGATCCAGGCCTGCCGCTTGCGGCCCGCGCGCCGGGCCAGGTCGACGGCCAGCGCGGTCAGGTCGTCGGCCACCACTGCCTTCGCCGGGTCGGCCAGGTCGTACGCGATCGTGGCGGGAGTGCCCGCGGGCAGCGCCGCCGTGGTGCGCTCGACCGCGCGGATCGGCGTGCCGGCCGACCGCGACTCGAAGGTCAGCTTCCGCACCGCGTGCCCGTTCACCCTGGTCCCGGTGTACGACACGTCGACCAGCAGGGCGGGCACCCGCGAACCGGTGTCCAGCAGCCGCCGGCGAGTCCGGGCCGCGGCCCGCCAGCGCACGAGCAACGTCGCCGTCGTGCCCACGATCCCCACCGCGACCAAGCCGAAGCCGGCCGTCAACACCAGCAGCACCGGCTCGGGCGTGATCAGGTACGCGCGGCCGAACACCAGCGACAAGGGCGCAGACCACACCAACTGGACAAGCAGGACCACCACAACGATCCAGCGGGTGCTACGCGGCATGAAGTGAATTTAGCCAGCCCAGCGCCCGAGTCAATCGGCCGGTCGGACGTCTCCTCAGGCCGCGGCCGCGGACGGGCCCGCGGCCAGCGCCTCGACCCGGCCCATCGGCCCGTTGTAGTAGTTCTGGTCGCCGGGCAGGCTGCCCGAGCGCGAGAACTGCCAGATGCTCTGCTTGTCCCAGCCGGCCGGCAGCTCCCCCACCTGCGGCGCGTAGCGGGCGAGCCACAACGGGTCGGTGTTGCCGAAGCGGCTCGTGTTGCCGGTGCAGAGCTTCCACCACGCGGTGCTGGTGTAGATCAGCGCGCTGCGTTTCTCCTTGGCGAGGTAGGTGCTGGTGAAGTCGGCGATCCAGTTCGTCATGTCGGCCGGGTTCTTGCCGTAACAGGAGTCGCCGTACGGGTTGTACTCGAGGTCGACCGCGCCCGGCAGCGTCTTGCCGTCGCCGTTCCACCCGCCGCCGTTCGCGATGAAGTACTCGGCCTGCTGCGCGCCGGTGGAGACGTCCGGGCGGGCGAAGTGGTAGGCGCCGCGGATGATCCCAGCAGCGTGCGCGCCGTTGTACTGCCCGCCGAACTGCGGGTTGACGAACCCGGTGCCCTCGGTGGCCTTGACGTAGGTGAACCGCGCGCCCGAGCCGCTGGCCGCCGCCCAGTCGACCGGGCCCGTGTGCCCGCTGACGTCGTGGCCCAGGGTCTGGTCGCCGGTCACGTCCGCGCGCGCGGTGTCCGGTCCGCCGTGCACGCCCTCGTGCGCCTCGATCTGTGAGCCCGCGTAGTTCCCGGCGGCCTGCGAGTAGTCGGCGGCGGCCGCCGTCCCCGCGGTGATCAGCCCCCACGGCAGCGCGGCGACGGCCGCGAGCAGCAGCCCGGTCCGCCACCGTCGGCTCCGCTCGTTTCCCGGCAGTTCAGGCATTCCGGCTCCGATCTCGGCACTGGCAGGTCCGGTGATCATGGTGCCTGCGCTGTACCGCCCCCGCTCGTCCGCCGTCACCCGTTCGTGGTCAGCCGGACGAGAACGGGGCCGCCGGACCAGGTCGTGCCCAGTCCGGCGGCCCCGCGGAAAACCCCGGTGGCTCAGCCGATCTGCTGCACCAGCGCCGGGACGAACTTGGCCGCGTCGAGGGTGCCCCAGCCCGACACGATGTCGAAGCCCTTGCCCGCCGTGTAGCCGTCCACGCCGTCCGTGGCATTGCTGCCCGAGGTCACGTCGACGATGCCGTTCGCTGTCGCGCCGGCGCCGATCTTGTACAGCGCCGGGTTGATGAAGCCCAGTCCCTTGCCCGCCTTCTGTGAGGCGAGCGCGACCACCGCGGCGAACAGCGGCGAGGACTGCGAGGTGCCCGACGTGCCGAGCAGCGAGATGTCCGGCAGCGATCGCCCGGTGGCCTTGATGGTCTGGTCCACGTCGGCCTGCCAGTCCGGCGCGGGGTACTCGTGCGACACGCCGCCGCCCGAGAGCGGCCACACAGTGTCAGGCGAGGTACGGGCGCCGGTGGAATCGGTGTGCAGCACCGTGCCGCCGACGGCCGTGACGTAGGAGTTCGCGGCCGGGAAGCTCACGACCTTCTTGCCCCACGGCGAGTTGTCCTTCTTGGTGCCGGTCGAGCCGTCGTCGCCGGTGGACGCGGTGACCGTGATGCCGGCGTCGGTCGCCTTCTTGAAGTGCGCGTCGAGGCCGTGCAGCTGCGCGGAGCTGTCGAAGTCGTCCTCCGGCGTGCCGAGGCTCATCGAGATGACGTTCGCGGAGTGGTGGTCGGCCAGGTAGTCGATGGCCGTCATCATGTCCGGGAACCCGTCGATGCCCTGGGTCTCCGAGGTCGGCGTGGCGACGACCAGGATCTTCGCCTTCGGCGCCAGTGTGTGGAACATGGCCACGTCGAGGTCGGTCTCGCCGCCCCAGCTCGAGCAGTCGGCGGGCGTGCCGGGGTCGCCGCACGCCGGGACCTTGCCCGCGGGCTCGAGGATCTGCACGTCCGCGGCGGGCAGGTTGTGCGACTTCGAGTAACTGTCTATGTAGGACTTGATGTCCTTGTCCCCGTACGAGACGACCGTCGCCAGCGTGGTGCCGGTGCCGTCGATTCCCTGGTCGTACAACGGTTTCGTGTCGTACGAGGTCTGCAGGCTGTTGCCCGCCGCGGCGAGCGCGCGATCGGTCAGCGCCGCCCGCTCCTGCGGCGACCTCGCCCCGCTCAGCAGCGACGCCGCCGCGCTGAACTGGTGGTGCTTGGCCACCGGCGCCGCGGTCGCCGGCGCCCCGGCAGCGCACAGCGACAGGGCGGCAGCGGCCCCCACGGTCAGCGCGAGTGTCCGGCGCGCACGAGAGTTCTTGCCGAGCTGAGCAGCCATTCTGTTCCTTCCGGCGGCTCCCGCGGGTGCGGGATTTTCGGGGTGTACCACCGGATTAAAACTCTCCCACCCCGCGGCTGCCACGGCCATTGGTCGCGGATGCCCCCAAGCGGTCAGCAAGGGGACGAAGTGGACAGCCCGGCCGGACGGCGCCGGTGCTCAGGCCCCGCTGAACGCCGTCGCGAACACGTGCAGCTGCTTGGCCACCGGCAAGGTCACGAAGGCGACCGGCTTGCCCGCCGTCAGCGGCACCGATGCCGCGTACAGGCTCACCTTCTGATCGTGCGGGTACGTACTCCCCGCCGGCCGGTTCCAGTACGGCGTGGTGGCCACCAGCACGCAGCCGTCGACGGCCTGGTTGGCGTACCAGTCCGCGACGGTCAGCGTCGAGGTGGACGTGGTGCCATCGGTGTACGTCACGGTGACCGGGCCGCTCTGGGTGCCGTTGGTGCCGGCGGCGAGGAAGGACAGCGCCGAGCCCGAGCCGGGTTGGGCGATGCTCTGGCCGGCGGCCGTGACGGTGTCCGGCTGGCCCGCCGCAACGTCCGGCCAGGTGAACGTCGCGGGGCCGGACCGCACCTGACCGCCCGGGGTCACGCCGACGGATGCGAGTGCCTGCGCGGAAAAGCTGAAGCCGGCGCCGTCGAGGTTGCCCGAGGCCGGGTCCGCGTCGTCGGTCACACCGACGTCGGTGTACGCGGCGGCCAGGCTCGGGTACGACACCTGCACGGTCGCCGGCCCGGGGCCGGTCGAACCGCCCGCGTACCGCGTGGTCGCCGTGAAGTTCGCCGGGCCGGGAGCGGCGTCGGACGCGGCGGTCACGGACCACGTCGTCGACACCGTCTGTCCTGATCGCACGGTTGGGAAGTGCGCCGTGGTGCGCGGCGTCGCGGTCCAGCCCTTCGGCGGCGCAAGGCTCGTCACGGCGTCGCGCACCGGCTCGGTCGCGCCGTTGGTGAAGGCGGTGGTCACCGCGAACGTCTTGCCGCCGGTCGCGATCGCCGGCGCGGCCACCTTGGTGAACCGCGGCCCGGACGTCCGGTCGACGCGGAAGCCTCCGGAGAGCGGCAGGTTCCGCGAGGAATCGCCGACGCGGACGGTGTACTGGCCGGCGCCGAGTTCCCACGCGTGCGCGTCGCTGCTCCAGTACGACGCGTCCTGCGCGGTGAGGTCGAACTGCACCCGCTTCGTCTGGCCCGGCTGGAGATCGACCTTCTGGAAGCCCTTGAGCTGGCTGCCCGGCTCGCCGGTGGCCGCGGGGTCGCCCAGGTACAGCTGCGCCACCTCCGAGCCCGCCCGCGCGCCGGTGTTGGTGACGTCGGCGCCGACCTTCAGGTGCCCGTTCTCGCCCATCGTGGTGCCGTCCACCTTCAGGTTCGAGAACCGGAAACTGGTGTAGGACAAGCCATAACCGAACGGGTAGAGCGGGGCGAGCTGCTTCTGGTCGTACCAGCGGTAGCCGACGTCGAGCCCCTCCGAGTACTGGACCTTGCCGTCGACGCCGGGCCACTGCTGCGGCGTCGAGGCGGGCACCTGGTCCAGCGACGCCGGGAACGTGACCGGCAGTTTGCCCGACGGCGTGGTGTCGCCGAAGAGCAGCGAAGCGATGGCGTTACCCGATTCCTGTCCCGGGTACCACGCCTCGAACACGCCCTTGACCTTCGACAGCCACGGCATCGTCACCGCGGAGCCGGTGTTGAGCACGACGACGGTGTTCGGGTTGGCCGCCGAGACGGCGTCGATCAGCTGGTTCTGGTCGGCCGGCAGGCTGATGTCGGCCAGATCGCTGCCCTCGGACTCGAAGTCGTTGGCGTAGACGACCGCGACGTCCGACTTCGCGGCCAGCGCGGCCGCCTGCCCGGGCAGGTCCTGGCCCGGCGGAAGCCAGCCGAGCGTGACGGTCGAGTCGCCGCCGCCCTGGTAGTAGTCGACCTCGACCTGCACCGGCCGGCCCGCGGTCAGCGGGACCTGCGCGGTTTTCGTGGCCGCCGCGTGGTCGCCCCAGTTGTCGATCACCTGCTGCCCGTTGACCAGCAGCCTGCTGCCGTCGTCACTGGTCAGCCCGAGGGTGTACGTGCCGGTCGCGGGCGGGGTGAGCGTGCCGGTCCACTTGGTGGAGAAGTTCGTCGCGGGCAGGCCGGGCGCGGGCGTCGTGCCGGTCCAGGTGAAGTCGACCTGCGGGTCGGTCCGCGTGACAGCGGGGGCACCGGACGAGTCCGTGTTCGGGTAGTAGTCGCCCTGCAGGCCGTGGCCGGTGCCGGACGGCGGCGTCAGGTAGTTGCTTTCGATCGCCGGGAGCGCGCTGCCCTGGCCGAGGTTGCCCTGCGCGTAGTCCACGGTGACGCCGGATCCGGCGCGCGCCTTGATCCCGTCGAACGGCGTGACGGTGCCGGTGCCCGCGATGTGCGCGCTGCCGCCGCCGGAGCTGAGCGTGTTCTTGCCCGCGCCGTCGCCGATCACCGCGATGGAGTGCACCTTCGCCGGGTCCAGTGGCAGCACGCCGCCGTCGTTCTTCAGCAGCACCGTGCCGTCCTCGGCGGCCTTCTTCGCCACGTCGAGGTGGGCCGGGGTCGACGCGGGCGCGCCCGGGGTGTCGGGCGACGGGTGCTCGAACAGCCCGAAGCGGAACTCCTCGCGCAGGATCCGGCCGACCATGTCGTCCAGCCGGGACTGCGGCACCTGTCCATTTTGGACGGCGGTCTTCAGCGCGGTGCCGAAGAAGTCCTGGCCGGGCATCTCCATGTCCATCCCGGCGTTGGCCGAGCCGGCCGCGCTGTGCGTGCCGCCCCAGTCCGAGGTGACGAAGCCGTCGAAGCCGAAGTCCTGCTTGAGGATGGCGTCGAGGTAGGAGTTCTCGCACGCGTACGTGCCGTTGATCGAGGAGTAGGAGCACATCGCCGAGGACGGCTTCGCCTGGTCGACCACCGTGCCGAACGCGCTCGCGTAGATCTCGTGCACGGTGCGGTCGTCGATCACGGCATTGTCGGCGGTGGTGTTGCGGCTGGTCTCCTGGTTGTAGACGGCCCAGTGCTTCACCTGCGCCATCACGCCCTGGGACTGCACGCCCTCGATGTCGGCGGCGCCCATCTGCCCAGCCAGGTACGGGTCCTCGCTGTAGGACTCGAACGCCCGGCCCCAGCGCGGGTCCCGGACGATGTTGATGGTCGGGCCGAGGTCGACGTCGACCCCCTTGGCCTTGTCCTCGGCGCCGATCACCGACCCGTAGGTCTTGGCCAGCGAGGAGTCGAACGACGCGGCGACCGCGGACGCGGCGGGCAGCTGCGTGGTGCCGCCGAGGTTCACCCCGAGCGGGCCGTCCTCCATCTTCAGCGACGGCACGCACAGCCGGTCGTTGCCCGCGACGCGGCCGGTGTAGCCGGCGGCCGCGGTCCCGTGCACCATGGTGATCTTCTCGTCGAGCGTCATCTGCCCGAGCACCTGCGCGATCCGGGTGCCGATCGGCGCGGTCGAGCCCACCCAGGGGCAGCCGGCGGAGCCCGGTGCCGGGGGGGCGGCCTCGGCGGTGGCGGGGACGACGGTGCCGGCAATGAGCACGGCCGCAATCAGGGCTGTTGCACGCCGCGTCACGGCGTCACCTCCGCGATCCTCGTATAACTGTTCTGTGCGGCCGAAACGACGATCCGCACCTGGTTCGTGGTCACCGGCGCGCCGAACGGCACCCGCCGGTACACCGACGCATTGCCGGTCACGTGCGCCTGTTCGGCCCACTGCGTGCCGTCCCAGGTCTGCACGGTGAAGTCGGTCGGCACGCCATCGGGGTGGGACGCGAAACCGATGCCGGTCAACGCGGTCGCGGCGGGAGCCGTGACGGTGAGCGTGTCCGGGTAGGCGTTGTCGGTGTCGTCGTTCCAGAAGGTCGCCAGGTCATGGTCGATTGCGTTGGCCGCGACGTACGTCCGCGTCGCGCCGTCGACGGTGTTGGGAGGGTGCTCACTCGACGCGGCTGCCGTGGTGCCGCTCGCCCAGCTGCCGAACACCGGGACGGTCACCGTGACCTTCCCGGTCGCGCCACCCGGTGCCTTCGCCGTGACCGTCACCGGGTACAAACCGCTCTTCGTGCCGGCGGGCACGGTGATCCGGACCGTGGCCGAGGCCGGGGAAGTGGCCGGGGTCAACGGGATCCGGTCCGGCGTCGCCGTCACGGTCCAGCCGGCCGGTACCTGGGCACCGAGCGTCGCCTGACCGGCCGCGGTGGAGCGGCCCTCCAGGACCACGGAGACGTCGCCGCTGCTGCCCGAGGTGATTGCGGCGGGGGTGCCCGCGGTCAGCGCGAGCTGGGTGAACGTCGGCTGTGGCGGGGTGACGGTGAAGGCGTAGTCGCCCGAGCCCACGGTGAGGGTCAGGGTCTGGTCGTCGGCCGGGCCCACGGTGAGCCCGGGGTCGGGCCGGGCGGGGTGGCCGTAGATCGTGCGGCCACCCTCTCGTACCGAGGACTGCTTGCCGCCCAGCAGCGGCAGCTTGATGGTCGCCGTCGCCCCGACGGGGATCGTCGCGCGGTAGGTCAGCGTGCTGCCGTACCGCTGCCACGAGCTTACGATCGTGCCCCGCACCGTCTCCTGCTTCGCCGACGCGTGGGTCAGGTCGCCGGCCACGGCGGGCGCGAGGGTGAACTCACGGTAGCCGGGCGAGCCCGGCTGGATTCCGCCCAGCTGCTGGTAGAACCACTGCCCGATCGCGCCGCCGAGTCCGATGTGGTCTTTCGACGAGGTCCCGTCCGGCGCCGAGGAGTTGTCCCATTTCTCCCAGATCGTGCCCGGGCCCTGGTTTACCATGTAGCCGAAGCTCGGGTAGTCGGTGCGCTGAGCGACTGCGAGCGCGACATCGTCGCGCTGGTAGCGGCCCAAGGCTTGGAACACCAGCGTGGTGCCGACGAACCCGGTGGTGACGTGGTTCTGATGCGCGGCGAGGTCGGCGACGAGCCGGTCCGCGGTGGCCTGGTCCCGGCCGGCCGGGACCAGCCCGAACACCAACGGCAGCGCGTACGAAAGCTGCGTGCCGGTGCCGAAGACTCCGGTGTCCGGGGCGAAGTAGCGCTTGAGGAAGCCTGCCGCGATCTGCCCGGCGAGCGCGGTGTAGTGCGCGGCGTCGGCGGTTTTCCCCAGCGCCGTGGCCATCTTCGCGAGCAGGGTGGTGTCGAGGTAGGAGAAGCCGGTCTGGAAGTAGCTGTGCGGGGTGCTGACCGTGGACAGCCAGTCGTCGCCCCATGAGGTGGGCGCGTTGACCACGATGTGGTCGGCGTCGCTGATCGTGGCGAGGTAGTCGACCCAGGACTTCACCTGCGGATAGTGGGCGGCGAGCAGCCGGGTGGTGCCGTACTGGGTGTAGGAGTCCCAGACGATCTGCGGGTACGCGGTGCCCCACGCCGGGTCGGTGAGCCAGTCCGTGCGGCCGCCGGTGGGCGCGACCGAGGGCAGGCTGCCATCGGCGTTACGGCTCGTGACGATGTCGCCGAGCCATTTGCCGTACAGCGACTGGAGGTCGAAGTTGGCCGTCGCCTCCTGGTCCGAGTCCCCCGCGTCGCCGAGCCAGCCGTGTTTCTCCCGGGTCGGGCAGTCCATCGGCATGGTCTCGAGGTTGTTCAGCTGGGTCTGCGCGACGGCGGCCTGGATCTTGTCGAGCCCCGGGTCGGAGGTGCTGAACGCACCGGTCGACGGCACATCGGTGTGGATCTCCTGCGCGGTCACGGTGAGCACCGCGTCGTCCGGGATGCCGGTCAGCTCGAGGTAGCGGAACCCGGCGTAGTTGAAGTGCGGCCGGTACGTCTCGGCGCCGGCGCCGCGGAAAGTGTAGCGGTCGGTCTGGCGCTGCGTGTCGGTGGCGTTGAAGCTGATGTTCGCGGTGGACACCCGCCCGGTCGGGTCGAGGATCTCGCCCTTCCTCAGCACTGCTGTCGCGCCCGCGGGCTGGGTGGCCTTCAGCGTCGCCTGGCCCGTGCGGTTCTGACCGAAGTCGTAGACGCGCACGCCTGGGGCCGGCCGGGTTTCCTTGACCGGGGCGAAGTCCGCGACCACGCGGGTGGGCGGGGACGGGTCCGCTTCCAGTCGCGTGAGGCCGCTGTCGGTCACCGCCGGGTGCGGCGCGTAGACGCCGATCTCCGCCAGCCGGAAGGTGCAGCTGGTGCCGGCACAGGGCAGCTTCGTCGCGGTGATCCGCACGTACCGGCCCGTGACGTCGGCGGGCAGGGTGACCGGCGCGGTGCCCGGGTTGGCCTGGTCCGCGCCGGTCCGGTCGGCGACCGTCGTCGCGGTGGCGAAGGCCGGGTCGTCGCTGACCTGGACCCGGTAGCGCACCGGGAATCCCGCGCCGACGAGGTCGCCCGCCGGGTCGTTCGCCGGGCGCGCGGGGAACAGCGACACCGAACCCAGCCGCTGCGAGGAGCCGAGGTCGACCTGCACCCACTTGGTGGCGTCCGCGACCGGTCCGATGGCCGAGTGGAAGCCCTCCGACGCGTCGGACGAACCGTCGATGCCGTCCGTGGCTGCCGACGGCGACCAGCCGCAGCACGTGGTCGTGTCCGAGGCCGTGACCGGCCTGCCGGCCGCGAGACTCTGCCGGTGCGAAGCCGGGGCCACGGCATGGGCCGCGGGCCAGGTGCCGGCGTCGAAGCCGGCCGAATCCCAGCCCGGGATTTCCTGACGGGCGTCGTAGGCCTCGCCGTTGTAGAAGTCGTCGGCGGTGACGGGGCCCGCGTGAGTCTTCCAGTCCGGGCCGGTGCCGAACCGCGCGGACGAACCGTCGGTGTAGGTGACGTCGACCTGGGCCACGAGCGTCGGACGGCCGGGGAACTGGCCCTTCCCGGCCATGAACGCGAGCGCGTTGGGTCCGGGCTTGAGCAGGCTCGTGACGTCGAAGCCGCGGTAGAGCACGCGAACGGCGTAGTCCGTAACCGAAGAGTCGAGGACGCGGTCCGGCGCCACCAGCGCGCCGTCGAGGTGCGGCTCGGCGATCCCCTGCGCCCCGAAGTACAGCCGAGCGCGGGCGACCGGCTTGGTGACGTCGAAGCTGCCGCGGACGAGCGCGCCGTAGTCGGCCTGCAGCCACCAGGCGGACCAGTCGGCCGGGTTCAGCAGGCCGGTGTCGAACCGGGAGGGCGCCGACCACGGGGACTCCGCGCCCTCCCGGTTCCACGTCCGCACGGACCACTCGTAGGTCTGGTCGCTCGTCAGCGCCGGGCCGGTGACGTCGATCGAATCGGCCGAAGCGACCCGGCCGGAGTCCCAGTGGCTGCGCGCACCGTCGACGCGGATCTGGTACGCCGTCTGGGCTTCCGCTCGCCCGGTGTCGTTCACGGTCCACGTGAACGTCGGGTGCGGGCTGGCGACGAGCACGTCGGAGGCCTGTCCGTCAGCACGCAGGGCGGTCGGTGCCAGCGGCCGCCCGTGGGCCGTGTCCGGCTCCGCGGACGCGAGTGCGGGCACCGTCGCGGCAACGAGCGCCACGGCCAGCGCGCCGAACCAGACCTGGGCCGTACCCGCGAATCCCGACCGGCGCATGAACGTCTCCCGCCGTTGTCAAAACGTTTCACCCAGCCGGGATCTGTCTACCGCCACCGCGGGGCGGAAAACAACGAACGGGGCCGAACCTGTCCGGATACGGTCAGCGGAACCACCGCATCCGCCGCTTGACAGGGTCCGGCGCTGCGCCGTTCGGCGCAACGCCGGACCCTGGGTCCACTATGGACGATCTCGGGGAGGTCAGCCCGTGACGAGGGACCGGCCGTAGGTCTGCAGGATCTCGTTCACCGGCTGGAACCAGGTGTTGCCGCCGGCGGTGCAGTCGCCGTAGCCGCCCGAGGTGACGCCCTGGGCCTGGTCGCCGGTGATGAAGGAGCCGCCGGAGTCACCGGGCTCGGCGCACACGCTCGTGCGGGTGACCTGGTAGACCGCGCCCTGCGAGTAGTTCACGGTGTCGTTGATGGTCAGCACGGTGCCGCAGTGCCAGTGCGAGGTCGAGCCGGACCGGCAGATCGAGGACCCGACCGGGGCGACCGAGGAGCCGCGGACGATCACGTCGCTGACCGTCCCCCAGCCGAGCACGACCGGGGCGGTCCACCAGCCGTTGCCGATGTTGATGATCGAGTAGTCGTTGCCGGGGAACGAGGAGCCGCCGAAGGTGCCCATCGCCGAGCCGTCCCAGCCGACCACCGAGCTGCCCGCGCTGCCGCAGTGCCCGGCGCTGACGAACCCGCCGTTCACCGAGAACCCGATGGAGCAGCGCGTGTTCCCGTTGATGTAGTAGGGATCGCCGCCGACGGTGCCGGCCGAGAAGGTCTGCGGCCGGGGCTGGGTCGCGACGGTCACCGGCCCGGCCGCGCGGGCGCGGGCGAGGAAGGCGTCGACGTCCGCGCCGTGCGCGCCCGGCTGGAGGCTGACGACCACGCTGCCGGTGCGCGGGTCCGCGCTCCAGCCGCTGACCTGGGCCGGGGCGGGCTTGGTCTTCGTCGAGGCGTCGATGGCCGCCTTCGCCGAGTCCAGCGCCGCCGCGCTGATCCGCGCCGGGGCGGTCTCGGCGCCCGCGCGGTGGACCGCGTCGGCCGCGGCCGGGTTCGTCACCCCGACGACCAGCTTGCCCAGCGCCGGGTCGAACCAGGCGCCGCCGTACGCCGCACCGGCCGCCTGCTGCGCGGCGGGCATCAGCTTCGACGCCGCCAGCTCCTGCGTGAGCCGGGCCTGCGCCTGCCCTGCGCTCAGGCCGAGGTCTCGTTGCATGGCCGCGAGCAATTCGGGCGAGGCCTGCGCGGTGGCGGCTGGCGCGACTACCGCCGCCAGGCTCGCCGTGAGCGCGGCCGCACCGGCCAGTGCCAGGGTGATTCTTCGACGCATCGGAACTCCTCCAAGGTCGGGGGAAAGAAACCCACTGCCCGCCGAGTGTGGGAAGCCGATCGGAACCGGTCCAGCATTGGCCCGCGTTTTGTCTGAAACCTGTCGCTGTGACTACTCCGAGCGTCCACAGGGGAATGGACTTCCGGGCAAAACCGCCGCCCGTTCAGCGGCCGGCGTGGTCCCGGTGGGGACGCAGGGCGCGCACGATCGGCGTCAGGTACAGCTCCGCCAGGCGCCGTCGTTCGGCCGGGGAATCGAGCGGCAGCACGGTCTCGGGCGTGAGCACCAGCGACAGCACGACGCGGACCAGGAGTTCGGCCGCGCTGTCGACGTCGCGGTCGGGCAGGTCGAGGTGGTCCGCGGCGATCTCGGCCCGGATGAGGCCGGCGATCCAGGCCCGGGCCGCGGCCACGACCCCGCCGGCCTGAGTGGTCAGGTGCGGCAGGATCAGCTCCGGCTCGGTGCGCAGCAGCCGGTTCAGCAGCCGGTGCGCGCGCAGGAATTCGAGGCAGAACAACAGGCCCTCGACGAGTTTGTCCTCGGGGCGCGGGTGCTTCGCGACGACCTCGTCGACCTTGGTCAGGAACCGGCGCAGCTCGTGCATCAGCAACGCGTTGAGCAGCTGGTCCTTCTTGGGGAAGTAGCGGTAGATCGTCACCCGCGACAGCCCGACCCGGCGGGCGACGTCGTCGATGGTGAACCGGCGCAGGCCGAAGTCCTCCGCCTGCTCCAGCGCGGCGCCGAGGATGCGTTCGGACCCCTCGTCCGGCAGCTCGCTGGCCCGCGCGCGGCGCAGCAGGTCCTCGCCCGTCCCGTCCACCGTCATGCGAAAAGCCTAACGCCTTTACAGCTTGACTAACATTGTTACATGCGTTCTGCTGTACGGACGCAGCGACGGGAGGCTGAGATGGTGCGAACCGATCGTGAGACCACCGCGAACAGGCTCCTGAAGGCCAGCGCGAACCTGTCGTACGACCCGCACGTGGACATCGACTGGAACGCCCCGCTGGTCGACGGCAGCTTCTTCATCCCCGAGCGCACCGTGTCGCTGTACGGCACGCCGCTGTGGGACCGGATGAGCCACGAGCAGCAGGTGGAGCTTTCGCGGCAGGAGCTGATCAACTCCGTCAGCGTCGGGATCTGGTTCGAGATCATCCTCATGCAGATGCTGCTGCGGATGTCGTACCGCACCGATCCGACCACCGCCCACGTGCGGTACGCGCTGACCGAGATCGCGGACGAATGCCGGCACTCCACCATGTTTTCGATGCTGATCGAGCGGGTCGGCGGCCGGCCATACCGCAACCCGAGGCCGTTGCAGCTCACCGCTCAGGCCCTGCCGCTGATCCTGCGCGGCCCGTCGATGTGGGTGGCGACGCTGATCGGCGAGGAGGTGTTCGACGCCCTGCAGCGCGAGCATCTGAAGGACGAGACCGTGCAGCCGCTGGTCCGCGCGGTGATGCGGATCCACGTCACCGAGGAAGCCCGGCACGTGCGCTACGCCCGCGAGGACCTGCTGCGCCTGCTGGAGCACTCCCCTTGGCCCGCCCGGGAATTCACCCGCGACGTGGTGGCGGTCGGCGCGCTGATGCTGGCCCGGATCCTGGCCCGCCCCAAGCAGTACGCCCGCGCCGGGCTGCCGAACCCGAAGCAGGCCGCGGAGCTGGCCTGGGCCAACCCCCAGCGCCGCGAAACGCTGGCGTCGGGCGCCTCCCGGCTGGTGCGCTTCCTGGAGGAGGCCGACCTCATCGGGGGCCCGAGCAAGAAGCTGTGGCGCGACTCCGGCCTGCTCGCCTGACCATCGCCGGACGCTACCGAGGGAGTACCGCCTTGCCCCCATCACCTCAGCACGAGGTCATCGTCATCGGCGCCGGGTTCGCCGGGATCTGCATGGCCATCCGGCTCCGGAAAGCGGGCGTGCGCGACTTCGTGATCCTGGAGCGCGCCGACGACATCGGCGGCACCTGGCGCGACAACCGGTATCCCGGGGTGGCGGTGGACATCCCGTCGGTGACCTACCAGTTCTCCTTCGCGCAGAACGGGAACTGGCGGCGCGTGTTCGCCAAGGGCGCCGAGGTGAAGGAGTACGCCGACCGCCTGGTGGCCGAGCACGGTCTGCGCCCGCACGTCCGGCTCGGCCAGGACGTGGTCGACGCCGAGTTCGATGCCGAACGGCACTGCTGGGTGGTCCGGACGGCGGCGGGCGACGAGTTCACCGCCCGGTTCCTGGTGTCCGCCCACGGGGTGTTCGGCAAGGCCAACACCCCGGACATCGAGGGCGTCGGCGAGTTCGCCGGCCGGACCGTCCACACGCTGCACTGGGATCAGGACTACGCGCCGCAAGGCGAGCGGGTCGCCGTGATCGGCACCGGGGCCTCGTCAGTGCAGCTGGTGCCGGAGCTGGCCCGGGAAGTCGAACGGCTCGACGTCTACCAGCGCACGCCGATCTGGGTCATGCCCCGGCCCGACCTGAAGCTGTCCCCTCGCGCGCGGACGGTGCTCGACCGGTTCGCCCCGGCGCGCTGGGCGAGCCGCGGCCTGGTCAGCACCGGCATCGAGCTGGCGATGTGGCTCGGCGTCACGAACTACACCCGGCTGCCGTTCCTGACCAAACGCATCGAGAAGCTGTCGCTGCGGCACCTCCGGCAGCAGGTTTCCGATCCGGGCCTTCGGGAACGGCTGAAGCCCGGCTACGATTTCGGCTGCAAGCGACCGGCGCTGTCCAACCATTACTGGAGCTCGTTCGAGAAACACAATGTCGAGCTGGTGACCGACAGCATCAAGCGAATCCACCCGCACGCCATCGAAACCGCGGACGGCACGGTCCGCGAGATCGACACCCTGGTGCTGGCGACCGGGTTCAAGTTCTTCGAATACGACAGTGTGCCGGGTTACGCGGTGCGCGGCGAAGACGGGGTCGATCTGCGCGACTGGTGGGCGGAGAACCGTTTCCAGGCGTACGAGGGCATCACCGTGCCGGGTTTCCCGAACCTGTTCCTCATTCCCGGCCCGCATTTCGCGACCAGCTGGTCGTGGCTGGTGATGGCCGAGAACCAGACCGCGCACGCGCTGCGCTGCATCACCCACGCCCGCGAGCGGGGCGCGACGTACGTGGGCATCCGCCGTCCCGCCCACGACCGCTTTTACCGGGTTATGCGGCGCGGGCACCGGAAATCGTTGTTCACCAGCGCCTCTTGTGCGGATTCGAACACCTATTACCTCGACCGCAACGGCGAGCCGTCGATCGTCCGGCCGCAATCCAGCGCACAGGTGTGGTGGCGGGCCCGCCACTTCCCGCTGGCCGACTACGAATGGCGCAGGCCGGTTCCCGACGGTGCGAAACAGCCCGGGGTCACCGCCTCGAACCGATTGTCGTGATCGGGGCGCTAAAGTCTCCGCGGTGAACTTCAGAACGCACCCGTACCGCACCGTTTCCCTGCTCATCGTCGCTGTTCTGGCGTTCTGGACACTGGTCGCGTACGGCGTGGGTCTGGTGTGGGACAAGGTGTTCGGCCCGCAGGCGCCGACAAGCCTGCCCGCACCGTGGCCGTCGGCGGGCGGCTCGGCCGTGCGCACGGTGCCGCTGCCGACCGGCGAGATGATGGCGGCGTTGCCCTTCCGGACCGCGGCCGACGCGCTCTGCACTGCGATCCCGGAGCAGACTTGGTCGAAGCTGCTCGGCGGCCCGGTCGCGCTTGAGATCGACGGGCAGGGTTCCTGCCACGTCGTCACCGCCACCCTCAGTCTCCGGGCGCACCTGGCCAGTGCGGCCGACGACATCGTGATCGGCGCCCGGCGGCCGGTAACGGTGGCCGGGCACCGGGCCACGCTCACCGGCGACCAAGGGGCGGCTGACGCGAAGCTGTCCGTCACGATCGCCGACGCCGCCCCGACCACCTGGGTCGACCCCGAGCTGACGTTCGCCCTCACCCGGCATCCGGCCGCCGACCCCGACACCGACCTGCTCGCCCTGGTCCAGGGCATCGGGAACGCGGTCGTGCCGGCAGTGACGGCGCCCGGACCGTCGCTGCCCCGGGTCGTCGCGAACGCCCTGCCGCCGCGGCAGGTCAGCAGCGTGCCCGGGATCGGCATCGCCGACAGCGCCTTGCCGATGGCCGCCTGGCAGCTGTGCACCCAGCTCGCCCAGACGCTCGGCCGGCCCATCACCGACACCCAGCCCAGACCCGACGGCAGCTGCGACACCCAGTCCGGCGCCATCCTGGCGAGCGCCTCGTACTCACCGCCGGCGTGGAGCGACAAGGAGCAGAGCTGGCCGGACAGCGTCGCCGGACGCCCGGCCCGCTTCGACGGCACGACCGTCGTGGTCAAACTCCGCGACGACTCGGACCAGTCCGTGCAGATCCGCTACAGCGTCGCCCGGTCGCACAACGAGCGGCAGGATTTGCAGGACTTCGCGGACCGGATGATGCCGCCGTTGCTGGGCCGCTGACCCGACAACGGCGGCGCCACCTCAGAACGCCGTCGTGCCGTGCGGGGTGCCGAGCCCGGTCGGGCCGTCGTAGCCCGCGCCCGCGGTGCACAGGTACGAGCCGCCGCAGCTGCCGTTGTTGCCGGACGTGACGTCGTACAGGCCCTCGGGGTGCGCGTACGGCGCGGATCCGGCGGTGACGGAGTTCCCGGCCAGCGCGTACACGCTCGCGATCACCGGCGAGGACAGGCTGGTGCCGCCGACCTGCACCCAGCCGTCGGCGCCCTGAGCGAGCCCGAGCGAGAGCAGCAGGTCGCAGAAAGCCGAGCTGCCGCAGCTGTTGTACGTGTCGTAGACGCCCAGCCCGGTGTTCGGGTCGGCCACCGCGGCGACGTCCGCGACGGTCCGCTTCGCACAGCCGGTGTCGTGCTGCCACGCGGGTTTCGTCTCGATCGTGGAGCAGCCGCTGCCGCTGCCCGACCACGTGGTTTCCGACCAGCCGCGGGTGGTGCCCGCCGCCTTGCTCAGCGTGGTGCCGCCGACGGCGGTGACGTACGGCGAGGACGCGGGCCAGCTGACGCCGTAGCCGGAGTCGCCGGAAGACGCGGTGACGGCGATGCCCGGGTGGTTCAGGTGGGCGTCGGCGGCGGTGATGGTCGGGTCCTCGGTGCCGCCGTAGCTGTTGGAGATGGCCACGACGCCCGGGGTCGCGGCGGCGGTGTCGACGGCCGTCATCAGCGGGTCGGTGTCCGCGGAACTCGCTTCGACGAGCAGGATGTGGCAGTCCGGGCAGGTCGACGAGACGGCGTCGAGGTCGAGGCTGATCTCTTCGGCCCAGCCGTAGTCGCCGGCGGGCAGCGGGCCCGCCGCGCCGTTCTGGTTGACCTTCTTGAAGCAGCCGTTCGCCGTGGTGCACGGGGAAAGCCCGCGTGCGGAGCGGAACTGCGCGAGGTCGGCCTCGGCGGTCGGCGCGTCCATCGCGTCGACGATCGCGACGGTGCGGCCGTCCCCGTGGAGCCCGCCGAGGTTGTACGCGGCCTGGATCTCGGCCGGCCCGTAGCCGACCGGGGTCGAGGTGAGCAGCGGGCCGCTGCCCTTCGGCGACTTCACCGCCTTGCCGAGGCAGTGCAGCTGCCCCGAGGCCGAGCAGGCGAAGTTCACCAGACCACCACGCAGGAGCGGCGTCGCCTCGGCGCTCGTCGCGGTGACCAGGGAAAGCGGGACGACGGCGGCCGCGGCCAGCACTGCCGCCGCGAGCGCACGGACCAGGGTTTTGCCGCGAGAGGGTGACATCCTGCCTCCTCGGAGAACGCGAACACGCTGAGACAGAAGATGGTCGCACGTCACCCGGTCGCGGATCACCCGTCCGAAGGAGGGAATTGCTGACCGTGGTCGTTTTCGATCATTGGTCCAGACAAATGTTACCGACTCGTGACAGTGGTCCCGCAGGCCGGGAGCTACTTTGTTGTGACTCACAACAAATGCTCGTCGGTGCATTACCAACGGCAGTGGATTTCCAACGGCGGAGGTGTCACGGCGTGAACCGGAACTTTGTGTTGCCCCGAAGACCGCAGGTGTCCCGAAGGCCACGGCGGGGCTCCCTCGCCGCTCTCGCGTTCGCCGCGGCGGGCCTGCTGGCCGGCGCGGGACTCGTGGCCCCCGCCGCTTCGGCGGCGGCCGACTACACCCAGAGCGCGACCCAGCTCAGCAGCAGCCAGGCGCAGATCTCGTTCACCCCGACCACCGCCTCGCTCTACGTCGATGTGCACTACACCGGCGTCCCCGGGATCGGCCAGCAGAACGTCCGGATGACCAACAGCTCCGGCACCTGGAGCTACACCGTCGGCGGCCTCAGCACCGGCACCGTGCTCGACTACTGGTTCACCTACGAGAAGAGCGGGCCGCAGTACGACACCCCGCACTTCAGCTACACCCAGGGCGGCGCGACCGGGACCGTCGGCGCACCGGCCTTCAGCCCCGCGGGCGGCACCTACGCCGGCGCCCAGACGGTGACCCTCACGACGGCGACGTCCGGCGCGAGCATCCGGTACACCACCGACGGCTCGACCCCCACGGCATCGTCCACTTTGTACAGTGCGCCGATCAGCGTGCCGACCTCGCGCACGATCTCGGCGATCGCGATCAAGTCCGGCTCGGCGAACTCCCCCGTCACCAGCGCGACCTACACGATCGGCGCGCAGGCCGGCTGCACCACGCAGCCGAACGTGCCCAACTTCGGGCCGAACGTGCGGATCTTCGACCCGAGCATGTCCGCCGCGGCCATCCAGTCGCAGCTCGACACCGACTTCAACGCACAGAAGGACACCCTCACCGCGCAGTTCGCCGACCGGCGGGTCGCGCACCTGTTCAAGCCGGGCACCTACAACGTGCACGACAACGTCGGCTTCTACACCTCCGTCGCGGGCCTCGGGCAGAACCCGGACGACGTGCAGATCAACGGCGACATCACCGTGGACGCGTTCAACGCCTCCGACCAGGGCGTCGCGCTGCAGAACTTCTGGCGCTCCGCGGAGAACATGGCCGTCACGCCCAGCAGCGGCAACGACCGGTGGGCGGTGGCGCAGGCCGCGCCGTTCCGCCGGATGGACGTGCGCGGCGGGCTCCAGCTGTACCCGGCGAGCTACGGCTACGCCAGTGGCGGCTACATCGCCGACACCCGCGTGTCCGGGCAGACCGCGTCGATTTCGCAGCAGCAGTGGTACACCCGCGACTCCGCGCTGGGCAGCTGGGCCGGCGGCGTCTGGAACATGGTCTTCTCCGGCACCACGGGCGCCCCGGCGAACACCTTCCCCAACCCGCCGGAGACCACGCTCGCGACCACCCCGGTCTCGCGCGACGTGCCGTACCTCTACGTCGACGGCAGCGGGAACTACCGCGTGTTCCTGCCTTCACTGCGCACGAACGCGTCCGGGCCGAGCTGGGCCGGCGGCAGCACCCCGGGCTCGTCGCTGCCGATGAGCCAGTTCTACGTGGTCAAGGCGGGCGACACCGCCGCGACCATCAACAGCGCGCTTTCCTCGGGCTGCAACCTGTTCTTCACCCCGGGCATCTACCACCTCAACCAGACGCTCAACGTCACCCGGGCGAACACCGTGGTGCTCGGCGTCGGCTACCCGACGCTGGTGCCGGACAACGGCGTCAACGCCATGCAGGTCGCCGATGTGGACGGCGTCCGCGTCAAGGGCCTGCTGTTCGACGCCGGCACCACGAACTCCCAGGCGCTGCTGACCGTCGGCGCGTCCGGGTCCACCGGTGACCACACGGCGAACCCGGCCACCCTGCAGGACGTGTTCTTCCGGATCGGCGGGCAGATCGCCGGCAAGGCCACGAACAGCCTGGTGGTCAACAGCAACAACACGATCATCGACCACACCTGGGCCTGGCGCGCCGACCACGGCAACGCCGGCACCGTCGGCTGGACCACCAACACCGCCGATACGGGCGTGCTCGTCAACGGCAACAACGTCGAGGCGACCGGCCTGTTCGTCGAGCACTACCAGAAATACCAGGTGATCTGGAACGGCCAGGGCGGCAAGACGATCTTCTTCCAGAACGAGATGCCCTACGACGTGCCGGACCAGGCTTCGTGGAACGCGCCATCGGGCGTCGCCGGATACGCCGCGTACAAGGTGGGCGCGAACGTGACCTCGCACGAAGCCTGGGGGATGGGCAGCTACTGCTTCTTCGACACCAACCCCGCGGTCTCCAGCTACCACGCGTTCGAGGTGCCGAACAACGCCGGCGTGCGGTTCCACAGCCTGCTCACGGTGTCCCTCAACTACCGGGGCACGATCACCCATGTGATCAACGACGCAGGCGGAACCACCCCATCGGGGACCGTCCCGGTCGACGTGGTGAGCTACCCGTAGCCGCTGAGATGCGGTAGAAAGCAGATGGCCTCCTTGCCGGTCCCCCGACCCGGCAAGGAGGCCATCCCTCTTTCCGGCCTTCCTCAGTCGGTGCTGGTCTTGACCGTGAACGAGTCGATGCTCATGCCCGCGCCCGGGGTGATGTCGGCCGAGGGCGAGGTGCAGCCGCAGACCTTGTTCGGGTACGAGCCGCCGATCGCGACGTCGAAGATGGCGAAGAAGCCGTGGTCGACCGCGGCCTTCCAGGTGGCGTCGGAGACCTGGTTCTGCTTGACCGAGTAGGTCTGCGTGCCGTCGAGGGAGAAGCGCAGCTCCTCCGCGGCGGCGTTGCGGCGGTCCACGACCACCGAGTACGTGTGGTAGCCGGTCTGGCAGCCGGGGCAGTCCTGCAGGTCGCTGGTGATGCCGTCCGGGTCGTGGCACTCGCCCGCCCACTGTCCACAGTGGAACGTGGTGGAGTGCTTGCTGAGCGCGTTGACGTCCTCCATGATGTCGATCTCGCCGATGCTGGGCCAGTTCGTGGCGCCGACCGGGCGCGCGTCGGCGCCCATCGCCCAGAACGCGGGCCAGTACCCGAGGCCGCTGGCCGGATTCGGCTGCTGGAGGGTAGCGCTCATCTCCATCTGGCCGCCGGCGGGAGCGCCGAAGTCGGTGCGCTGGGTCTCGATCCGGCCCGAGGTCCAGTTGCCGCCGCCGTCGCGCAGGGGCTTGATGACCAGGTGGCCGCTGCCGTCGTGGTAAACGTTGTCGGTGGAGTCGGTGGAGGTCTCGATCTCGCCGGTGCCCCAGTTCGCGGCGCCGCCGGGGTAGCCGGTCCCCTTGTCATAGAGCCAGTCCTGCGTGTTCAGCCCGGTGCCGGCGGCCCCGTCGAAGTTGTCCTGGAAGACGGTCGTCCAGGTTTCGGCCGCCTGGGCCGGGGCGCCCGCCAGCGCCGTGGCCAGCGGGAAGGCGAGCGTGGTCAAGAGGATGGAGAGGCGCTTGGTGGTCCGGCGCGTCGGGCTGCGTCGATGCATGAGTCCGCCTTCTCGTCGGTGAGATCGGAATCGATTCCGATCCACTGTCGGCGACGGTTCGCGCGGGGGTCAAAGAACAGTGCCCGGCCAGGAAGACCTCGCGGTACGCAGGGGCACCACCCGCGGCACGGGGTTTGAGCGGGCGGCCCGCCGGGAACGCGCCGCGCCGGCGTGAACGCGGTGCGTCATCAAATTTGGCCGAAGCGTGACTATTCGATGTCACCACTCAACGCGCCGCGGCCGCTGAGCCTGCCGTACGCTGGAATTTCCGGTGAAGCCGGTGCCACTTGGCGGTTGGAGGCCAGGATGAGCCTGCTGAGCGTCTTTCTTGACGGAGAAGTCCTTCTCACCGTGGACGGCGTGCTCGACGGCGGCGTCGCCCCGGCCTACCACCACCTCATCGAGCAGGCGCTCGAGCAGGAGGCCCGCCGCGTGGTCGTGGACCTGACCAGGACGACCGCGGTGGACGGCGGTGGTTCCGCGGTGCTGGCCGCGACGGCCGCGGCCTGTCTCGCGCAGGACACGCACCTCATCATCGCGCTGCCCAACGGCGTCGAGGCCGAGATCACCGATCCCGGCCAGGTGCGCGTGCTGCTGCGCAGTGTCGATCCCTGGCAGGACGCGGGCTAACGGACCTGCACGGCCAGCCGGAACCGCCGGGCCACCTGCGTGGTGTCCCACGGCCGGACCAGCCGTGCCGCGACGCTCGTCTCCCCCGGTCCCCCGGCGCGCAGCAGGAACCGGTGCTCGCCGGTCGCGCCGGGCTGTCCCGCCGCCGGTTTCAGCGCCTCCTCGACAACGGCCAGCGCCGGGTCGAGCGGGTCGAGCTGCCACTGGTAGCCGGTGCCGGCGTTCTCGGGCAGGCGGAGTTCGACCTGGTCGCCGGGGGCCAGCGTCAGGGTCCTGGTGTCGTCTTCGATCGTGACCACTCGCATCGGGTCTCCTGTCCGCTCGGCTTGGGCGCGCCCGCGGCCCGGTGCAGGCTGCGGGCGTTCCCCGGCATGGTCGGCGTGGCCCGGTTTACCAGAGGTAGATCTCGTGGATGAGGCCGTCGCCGGGTTCGGGATAGGTGACGGAACCCGCCAGGCGGCCCGAGCTGGCCAGCATCAGCAGCGCTTCGTGCACGCTGTCGCTGGGGGTCGCCAGGCGCTTCCAGCCGATGCCGTCGATGTAGGCGTAACCGTTGCGGTCGGCGTTGTTGGTCCACAGCGAGAGGACCTTCTTGGTCGACTGCCACACGGCGGCAGCGGTGACGCCGGCGGCCGCGGACTGCGGGGCGCCGGGCGGGCTGAGCAGGGGTTCCGCGGGCGCTGTCGCCGTGGCGATAGTGCTCGTCGCGGTCAGCTGGTCCGGGGTGAGCGGTTGTGGCGCGGTGTCGGGGCTGGCGCCGGCGGACAGTGCCGCCGGGGCCGGCGCGCCGGCCGGACTGATCGATGCGGCCATCTTGGCGCTCCTAGAACACGTAGGTTTCGATGATGGTGCCGTTGCTGTTGAACGCGTTGACCGGACGGCCGCCCTGCTTCGCGGCGATGAGCTCGACGAGCATCGCCTTGTTCATCACCTCGTCGTCGCCGGCCAGGTGCAGCCAGCCGAGGTTCTGCAGGTAGGCCCAGGTGTTGCGGTCCGAGTCGTTGCTCCACAGCCCGAGCACCGGCGTCGAGCCGGTCCAGGCCCGCAGGTTCACGGCGCCGACCTGCTCGACCTGCCAGGTCTCGATGCCGCACTCGCCGTAGCCGATCCGGAAGAACCCGTTGTCGCCCCAGCCGGTGCTCCAGCTGTTCTTCGCGATCCAGCAGCCCTGGTTGTCGTCGTAGCCGACGAGGGTGACGCAGTGGCCGCCGGCCAGATCGCCGGTCACGTGACGGTAGACGCCACTGCGGTAGGCGAAGAAGTCCTGGTAGACCAGGAAACAGGCGACCAGCGCGCCGCGGGCGGTGAGCTGTTCCTTCATCGCCGCCGGGTTGCCGGTCAGGTCGCTGGAGGACGGGACGGTGGCCAGGCGGTTCGGCCAATCGGCGTTCAGCACGGCGCCGGTGCGATTCCGTGGGCTGTACGGGAAGTAATTCTCGTAAGTGATGCCGACGTCGTGGCACGCTTTCAGCGCGCGATCGGGCATCCACCCGGTGTCACAGTTGGCGTTGTCATTCTTGCCGTGGGTGTAGAACAAATGCGCTTCGGACAGATCCAATTGAAGCCCGGGCTGACCGCGGGTATAGGCGGCGACGGTCTCCATCGTCCCGACCACGCCGAAAGCGACGCAACAACCGCAGTCGCCTTGATCCTTGACGGGTGTGACAAAATTCGCGCCGCCGACGTCCCGTCCGTCGAACTGCGCGCCCGCACCCGCGCCGGCCACGGCAGAGGCCCGTGCGGCCTGGCCCGCGGCGAGTGTTTTCGCCTGAGATTCGAGTTGTCTTCGCTCGTTTTCCCGTGGCAACGGGACACCGAGCCGTTGCCCACGTTGATCTTCGCCGAGAATGGTCATGGTGGTTTCGCCCATGATCCACGGGTGCCCCTGCGCGGCGAGTTCGGTCCGGATCCGGTCGAGGTCGACCGGCGTACGGTTGGTGCTGGGATCGGCCATGATGACTCCAAATCCTGGGCTGTCATGCGGCGGCCATGCACAAACAGTCCTACCCGGCCCGCGAAATCCCACCAGCTCCTTCATCCCTTTGCCGGTTGGCAGTTTTGTGGCACCGTGCTGATCAATTCTGCTGTCTGTGATTATCGGCTAAAAATATGTTGCGTAAATGTTCTCGACCGGGTCAGGAAAACGCGGTATCCCGGCTGACGTCCTCCCACGCGGCCAAATCCGCGGCGACGGAGTCGTGGTGGGCGCGGATCGCTTCCACCGCGTCGGCGCCGAGGGCCAGCCGCAGCGGCGCGTCCGAGTCGCCGACGGCGCGGACGATCGCGGCGGCCGCCTTGGCCGGGTCGCCGGACTGGGTGCCGTCCATGCTGTTGATGGCTGCGCGGGTGTCGCCGGTCGAAGCGGCGTACGCGTCGAGCTCCTGCGAACGGTGCATCGCGCCGCCGCCGAAGGACGTACGGAAGGCGCCCGGCTCGACAATCACCACCCGCACCCCGAACGGCGCGACCTCCGCGGCCAACGACTCCGAAATGCCCTCCAGCGCGAACTTCGCGGCACAATAGGCGCCCAATCCCGGCGGCGCGGTCTGCCCGCCCATCGAGCTCATCTGCACGACCACGCCGCTCCCCTGCTCGCGCAGGTGCGGCAGCACCGCCTTGGTGACCTCGACGGCGCCGAAGAACATCACGTCCATCAGTGCCCGCAGATCGGCGACGGACAGCTCCTCGACGGCGCCGACCGAGCCGTGGCCGGCGTTGTTCACCACCACGTCGATCCGGCCGAACTCGTCCAGCGCGGTTTTCACCGCGGCCTGCACCTGTGCGGAGTCGGTGACGTCCAGCGCCGCCGCGCGCAGCCGTCCCGCGCCCTGGTCGACCAGCTCGTCCAGGGTCTCCGGGCGGCGCGCGGTCGCGAGCACCCGGTCTCCGGCCGCGAGCGCGGCCAGTGCCAGCTCGCGGCCGAAGCCGCTCGAGCAGCCGGTGATCAGCCAGACGCGGCCGTCGGTGTTCGTCATCGTCTTCCCTCCGGAGGTGGTCCTGGTTCCCGATCTTGGCGACGCCCGGCCACCGGCGCCAGCACCGGTTTCCTGACGGGGCTACAGTCGGAGCCTGTGACCCCGGAGCTTCGGCAGTTGCGGTACTTCGTCGCTGCCGCCGACGAAACGAGCTTCACTCGTGCCGCGGCCGGCCTGCACGTGGCGCAGCAGTCGCTTTCGCAGCAGATCTCGGTCCTGGAACGGATCCTGGGCACGAAGCTGTTCGACCGCGGCGGCCGGGGCGCGCGGCTGACGGCCGCCGGTGAGGTGTTCTTGCCCGAGGCCCGCGCCGTGCTGGACCGGGCCGAGGAGGCGGTCGCGACGCTCGCGCGCGCCGTGCGAGGTGAGCTCGGCACACTGCGGCTGGCCTTCCTGGCTTCCACCGCGAACTACCTGCTGCCACCGGTGGTCCGGGCGGCGCGCGATCAGCTCCCCGGCCTCACGCTCAGCACGGCGGAGGTGTCGATCGCGGAGCTGGTCGACGGTGTGCGCGCCGGCCGTTTCGACGCGGCCTTCACCCGGCCGCCGCTGGTCGAAGACCTGGCCAGCCGGACGTTGATCACCGAGCCGGTGTGCGCGGTGCTGCCGGACGGGCACCAGCTCGGGGACCGGGCCGGGCTCACGCTGTCCGACCTCGCCGACGAGCCGTGGGTGCTGACGCCGCGCGCGAGCTGGGAGCCGTGGCATCGCAAGTACGACGCCGATTTCGCCGCCGCGGGCTTCACCCCGCGGGTCGTGCAGCGCGCCGCCACCGCGCAGGGACTGCTCGGGCTGGTCGCCGCGGGGGTCGGCGTCACGCGGCTGGCTCGCTCGGCCCACAGCCTCCGCCGCACCGGCGTGGTTTTCGTGCCGCTCGCCGGGGACTCCGCCCGCACCGAGCTGGTGTGGCGGCCCGGCCACCGCTCGTCCGCGCTGGACGCCCTGGCCGGCGTCGTGACCGCGCTGGCCGCCACCACCGATCTGACCGGTTCCGGCTGAGCGCTGTCGAAACGGCCGGCTCCCGTTCGTGTAAGGGGTGACCGCACCCGAGGAGAGGGAGTTCCCGATGAAGCAGTACCTGCTGAGCGTCTACCAGCCCGACGGCCCCGTGCCGGACGCCGAAGTCCTCACCGAGATCTCCGGGCAGCTCGACGCGCTCAACGCGGAGCTGAAGGCCGCCGGCGCCTGGGTGTTCTCCGGCGGCCTGCACGCGCCGGACTCGGCCACGGTCGTCCGCGCGAAGGAGGGCGACGTGCTGATGACCGACGGCCCGTTCGCCGAGGGCAAGGAGCACCTGGGCGGGTTCACCATCGTCGCGGCGCCCGACCTCGACGCCGCGCTCGGCTGGGCCGGCCGGCTCGCCGCGATCACCACCCTGCCCGTGGAGGTCCGGCCGTTCCGGGGCGAGGCCTGACCGTGTCCACTGTGGACGCCGAAACGCTGGACCGGGTGTTCCGGGCCGAGTACGGCCGCACCGTCGCGGTGCTGACCCGGATGCTCGGCGATCTCGACCTCGCCGAGGAGGCAGTGCAGGAGGCGTTCACCGTGGCCGCGGACCGCTGGCCGTCCGCCGGGCTCCCGCCGAGCCCGGCGGGCTGGCTGGTGACCACGGCGCGGAACCGGGCGCTCGACCGGCTCCGCCGCGAATCCTCCCGCGACGACCGGCACGCCCAGGCCGCGCTCCTGCACGCGCGCGGCGAACCCGTCGAGGAGGGACCTGTGCGTGACGAACGGCTGCGGCTGATCTTCACCTGCTGCCACCCGGCGCTGGGCATGGCGGCGCGGGTCGCGCTGACGCTGCGGCTGCTCGGCGGGCTCACCACCGGCGAGATCGCGCGCGCGTTCTTCGTGCCCGAGCCGACGATGGCGCAGCGGCTGGTGCGCGCCAAGGCGAAGATCCGCGACGCGCGCATCCCGTACCGGGTGCCCCGCGACGCCGATCTGCCGGACCGGCTGACGGCCGTGCTCGCCGTCGTCTACCTCGTCTTCACCGAGGGCCACACCGCGGGCGCGGGCCCGGCGCTGGGCCGGCCGGACCTGGCCGCGGAGGCCATCCGGCTGGGCCGGCTGCTGGCCGGGCTGATGCCGGACGAGCCGGAGGTGCTCGGCCTGCTCGCGCTGATGCTGCTGACCGAGTCCCGCCGGCCCGCGCGCACCGGCCCCGATGGCGCGGTGGTGCTGCTCGCGGCCCAGGACCGCACCCGCTGGGACGCCGAGCTGATCGCCGAGGGGCAGGAGCTGGTCCGCCGGTGCCTGCGCCGCGACCGGCCGGGCCCGTACCAGCTGCAGGCCGCGATCAACGCCGTGCACAGCGACGCCCCGGTCGCCGCGGGCACCGACTGGGCCCAGATCGTCCGCCTCTACGACCACCTGCTCGCCCTCACCCCGACGCCGGTGGTCGCGCTCAACCGGGCGGTCGCCGTGGCGGAGGTCGACGGCCCGGGCCCGGCACTGGCGCTCGTGGAGGCCCTCGACTTGGGGAGTTACCACCTGTTCCACGCCGTCCGCGCCGATCTGCTCGCCCGGCTGGGACGCACCGGCGAGGCCTCGGCCGCCTACGCCGACGCGATCGGGCTCAGCGGGAACGAGGCCGAACGCGAGCTGCTGGAACGCAAGCGCGCCGCGCTTTGAGGGGTTGACAGGGGCGCCCCCTACCGGTCCACTGTGGACGGAATTCGGCCAACGGCGCAGGCAGGCAGCGGGCACGCGCGAGGCCTGTGGCGTCCCTGGTGGTGATGAACATCCCAGGGCAGGCCAGGACGAACCTCGTGGTGCCGCGGCTCGCTAGACTCGGGCGGCGATGCGACGATTCAGGTGGTGGTGGGGGGCGCTGGTCCTCGGCTGCGTGGCCGTGCTGGCGGGGTTCTTCCTTTTCTTCGGCGCTTCGAGCCGGACCGGGCAGCCGTTGCCGCGCCAAGGGCCGCCGGGCACGGGCCCGCTGACCGTGGTCGCCATGGGCGACAGCACGGTGTCCGGCGAGGGCGCGGGCAGCTACACCCCGGACACCGACGGCCGCAACGGCGATTGGTGCCACCGCTCGGCGGACGCGTTTGTGCAGAAGGTGCGGATCCCCGGCGTCACGGCGCGGGTGAACCTCGCGTGCTCCGGGGCGCCGTCCGCTCAGGTCGCGCTCGGCGGGCAGCCGCAGTGGGGCGAGCCGTCCCAGGCCGGGCAGCTGGCGAAGGTCGTGAAGGACCACCGGGTGGCCGCGGTGGTGATCGCCGTGGGCGCGAACGACGACCCGCAGTTCTCCGCGCAGGTGACCGCCTGCTTCAAGGCATGGTTCAGCTTCGGCGGGCCGTCGTGCAACGTGGCGCTGCAGCAGACCTGGAAGTCCAAAGTGGACGCGATGGTGCCGAAGGTGGTCAATGCCGTCGGCGATGTGAAGAAGGTGCTGGCGCAGGCCGGTTACGTGCCGGCGGACTACCAGCTGGTGCTCCAGTCCTACGCCACCCCGGTCGGCCCGGGCATCCCGGCGAACCTGCAGAGCCTCGACGGCTGCCCGTTCCGCACCGACGACCTGAGCTGGATCGCGAGCACGGGCATCACGACGCTTTCGGCGGGTCTCAAGCAGGCGTCGGTCCAGAGCGGCGCGCGGTTCCTGGACCTGGCGCGCGCGGGCGCGAACCACGAGGCGTGCAGCGGCGGGGCGGACCCGGCCAAGGAGTGGTTCACCCGGCTGACGCTGCACCTGAGCGACCTCGGGCAGACGGACCGGGCGCAGCACGCGCTGCAGGAGTCCTTCCACCCCAACGCCGCGGGCCACCTCGCGATCGCCGACTGCCTCACCGAGTTCCTCGCCGTGCGCGAGGGCAACGCGGCCTGCCTGAGCGGGCCGGACGGCAAGCTGCACGCCGTCCCGGAAGTCACCGCCCGCTGATCAGAGATCGAGCGCGGCGCGCAGGGCGACGTCGATGTTCTCCTGCACCTCGGCGTCGATCTCGGCGATGCGCTCGTCGAACCAGGGCCGGTACAGGCGCGTGAGATTGAGCGTGGACACCCAGTAGCGGGCGTCCACGGCGACCCCGAGGATGTCCTGGGGGTCGCGGTCGAGCAGTTCGGTGCCGAGCAGCCAGGGCCGCTCGGATTCGTTCACCCCGTCCGAGGACAGCAGGACCACGGTGCGGGTCCGGGCCGGATCGGTCGGGGGGTGGTACGTCCAGACTTCACCCCTGCGCACGCATGTCCTTTTCCGCCGCGCTCCGCTCGGCCTCGTCCGACTCCGCGGCCGGCGCGGCGGGCGCCTGCTGCGGGGTGTAACCGGTGCGTACCGCCTCACGCCGGGCTGCCTTCGACAGCCAGGAGGAGACCGAAATCCCGTGCGCCCGCGCGGCTCGCTCGGCGAACTCGAGCGCCCCGCTGTCCAGGGAAAGTGTCACCTTACGTGTTGCCATACTTTTTATCGTACCAGTGACCGCACTGCCGGGAGCCGTTCTCCTTGCTCAGAGCGTCGGCGACCGGCCCTCGAACGGCGTCGAGAGCACCACCGTGGTCCGGGTCGAGACCTTCGCCGCCTCACGGATGCGGCGCAGCAGGTCCTCCAGGCCGAGCGGCGAGGCGACCCGTACGAGCAGGATGTACGACTCGTCGCCGGCGACCGAATAGCAGGACTCGATCTCGGTGATGTGCTGGATCCGCTGCGGGTAGTCGTCCGGGGCGGCGGGGTCGTTGGGCGTCAGCGAGATCAACGCGGTGAGCGGCAGGCCGATCTGCTCGCCGTCGAGCCGCGCGGTGTAGCCGAGGATGACCCCGCGCTGCTCGAGCCGCCGGACGCGCTGGTGCACGGCCGACACCGAAAGCCCCACCCGCTCGGCCAGGTCGGTGAAGCTGCGCCGCCCGTCGGCCGCCAGCTCCTGCACGATCGACTGGTCGAGCGGCTCCAGGCCGGGCACGGTCATGCGTCCAGCACGGTCAGCTCGTGCGGCCGGGTGTTGAAGGCCTCGACGCCGCTCTCGGTGACCACCACGATGTCCTCGATCCGGGCGCCCCAGCGGCCGGCCTGGTAGATGCCGGGCTCGACGCTGAAGGCCATGCCCGGCTCGAGCGGCAGCTGGTTGCCGGCGATGATGTAGGGCTCCTCGTGCACGTCGAGGCCGATGCCGTGGCCGGTGCGGTGGATGAAGAACTCGCCGAACCCGGCGGCCTCGATCACCTCGCGGGCGGCGGCGTCGATCCGCTCGGCGGTGACGCCGGGGCGCACCTCGTCGACCGCGGCCTGCTGCGCGCGCTGCAGCACCGCGTACGTCTCGGCGACGTCGGCGTCACGGGGCTCGCCGACGGAGTAGGTGCGGGTGCAGTCGGAGTTGTAGCCCTCGGGCAGCGGGCCGCCGATGTCGACGACCACGACGTCGCCGCGCTGGATCACGCGGTCGGACACGTCGTGGTGCGGGCTGGCGCCGTTCGGGCCGGAGCCGACGATGACGAAGTCGGCGTGGCTGTGGCCCTCCTCGACGATGGCGGCGGTGATGTCCTGGCCCACCTCGGCCTCAGTGCGGCCCGCGCGCAGCCACTCGCCGACGCGCGCGTGCACGCGGTCGATGGCCGCGCCGGCGGCGCGCAGGGCGGCGATCTCGGCGGCGTCCTTGCGCATCCGCAGCTCGCGGATGACCGGCCCGGCGAGGGTCTGCTCGGCGTCGCCGAGGGCCGCGCGCAGGGCGAGCACGTGCAGGGCCGGGGTGAAGTCGCTGACCGCGACGCGGCCGGGCTTGCCGAGCCGGTCGGCCACCAGCCGGTACGCGTCGTCGCCGTCGACCCAGGTGAGCACCTCGATGCCGAGCTCGGCGGTGGGCACGTCGGCGTAGCCGGGGGCTTCCAGCTTCGGCACGACCAGCGCCGGGACGCCGTCGGCGGGCACCACGAGGGTCGTCAGCCGCTCGAACGAGCCGCCCGCCTGGCCCAGCAGGTACCGCAGGTCGGAACCGGGGGCGATGAGCAGGGCGTCGGTGTCCGCCTTCGCGGCCGCGGCGGCGGCGCGGTCGAGGCGGGCGCGGAGCGCGGCGGCGTCGGGGGCAGGCGTGTGGAGGGATCGGCGCGACATGAGTTGGAGCCTAGTACCGGCGCGGGCCGTGGTCCGGCACCCGGTCCGGGGCCGGGGTTTCGAACAGCGGCGGCAGGTAGCGCAGCATCAACGCGGACCACACGACATGGGTCAGCAGCGGGGCCTGGACGCCGCCGGTCACGCGCCGCTGGAGCCCGAACACCGTGCCCATCACGACGGAGGCGAGCACCAGCGCGGGGTTGCGGGTGGCGACTGTGGACAGCGCGTACACAGCGGTCGAGGCCGCGACCGCCGTACCGGGCTCCTGCACGACGCCGCGAAAGAAGACCTCCTCTGCCGCGCCCGTGACGAGAGTGGTCGCGAGCACCGCCGGGCCGGAGCCGCGGTGGGCGTAGGCGAGCACACCGGCGAGCGCGCGGGAGAGCACCGGGATGCGGCGGGCGACCAGCGCCGCTGCGTAGAACACGCCGAACGCCCCGGCACCGATCAGCACCGGGGTGGCGACCGGATGGCGGGACCGGCCGCGTGGGGGCGGCCCCGCGGCCAGCCCGCCCGCGATCCAGGTGGCGGCGACGGCGTTGGTGAGCACGTAGAAGCGGCCGGAGCCGGGCCGGGTGGCCAGCGAGAGGCCGAGCAGCCCGGTGCCCGCGGCCGTGAAGACCGGAAGGAGGACGCGCCGCTGCTTGGCCCCGGTGGTGAAGGCGGTGAGCAGGCCGCGCGACGCCGTCAAGCCGTCCGCCGTTCGCGGGCGCGCTCCCCCAGCGCGGACAGTGCGGCGGCGTCGTAGTCCATCGGCTCGAACGGGACGAGCTTCCGGATGCCGTCGTCGCGCACCACGACCTCGTTCGCCATCGAGTCGATCAGGGTGCGGCCGGTGGTGACGTCGACGTCGGTGACCAGCGCCAGCCAGTACGAAGACAGCCTCGGCGTCAGCAGCGGCACGGGCACGATCAGCGGGCGGCGGCCCTCCAGCTCGGCCAGGCGGCGCAGCATGTCCACGTACGCGAGCTGTTCGGTGCCGCCGATGTCGAACGTGCGCCCCTCGGCGTCGGCGGGTTCGAGCACCCCGGCGAGGTAGCGGATGACGTCGGCGATCGCGATCGGCTGGGTGCGGGTGGCGGCCCAGCGCGGGGTGACCATGGCCGGCAGGTGCTCGACCAGCTGGCGGGTGATCTCCCAGGAGATGCCGCCGTGGCCGACGACGATGCCGGCCCGCAGCACGGTGACGGGCACGCCCGCGGAGCCGAGCAGGTGCTCCACCAGGCGCCGGCTGCGCAGGTGCGCGGACAGGTCGTCGGTGTCGTCGCCGAGCCCGCCGAGATAGACGATGCGGCCCACTTCCGCTTCCTTGGCGGCCTGGGCGAAGGCGCGGGCGTGGGCGGCGTCGCGGCGTTCGAAGTCGGCGGCGTCGAGGGAATGGATGAGGTAGTACGCGGCGTCGGCGCCTTCCAGCGCGGCGCGCAGTGAGCGCGGCTCGGCCACGTCGCCGCGGACGGCGGTGCCGGCCCCGGTGTACTCGGTGGGTCGCCGGGTCATCGCGCGTACCTCGTGCCCGGCCTCGGCGAGCGCGGGCACGAGCCGGCTCCCGACGAAGCCGGACGCCCCGGTCACCAAGACCTTCACGGCCGTCCCCCGCTCTTCGCCCGCCCTTGTTCGTCCGGTGTGGACATCGTGCTCCCCTCCTGGCCCGTCCCCGCCCGGTTACCCCGGCGGGGCCCGGGGCAACCGGCGCGGCACCGATGGTCCGGCGCCCGGCATGGCACGCTGTGCGGGTGACCGGACCACTCGCCTTGCTCGACTCCGCCAGCCTGTACTTCCGCTCGTTCTACGCGCTGCCCGACTCGATGACCGCGCCCGACGGCACCCCGGTGAACGCCGTGCGCGGCTTCACCGACACGATCGCGCGCATCCTCACCGACCGCCGCCCGTCGCGGCTGGTGGCGTGCCTGGACGCGGACTGGCGGCCGAAGTTCCGCACCGACCTGCTGCCCAGTTACAAGGCGCACCGGGTCGCGGCGCCGGGCCACGGCGAGAGCGAGGCGGACGTGGAGGAGGTGCCGGACACGCTCACCCCGCAGGTGCCGGTGATCCTCGACGTGCTGGCCGCGTTCGGCTTCGCCACCGCCGAGGCCGCGGGCTACGAGGCCGACGACGTCATCGGGGCGCTCGCCACCCGCGAGCGGGACGCCGCGGTGGAGGTCATCACCGGCGACCGCGACCTGTTCCAGCTGGTGCGCGAGGAGCCGACGCCCACCGCCGTGGTGTACGTCGGCAAGGGCTGGGCGAAGGCGGAAGTGCTGGGGCGCAAGGAGATCGCCGAACGCTACGGGGTGCCGGTCGAGCACGCGGGCCCGGCGTACGCCGACATGTCCGCGCTGCGCGGCGACCCGTCCGACGGGCTGCCCGGGGTCGCCGGCATCGGCGAGAAGACGGCGGCGAAGCTGATCACGCAGTTCGGCTCGCTGGAGGAGCTGATCGCGGCCTCGTCCGCGGGCGACGCGCGGGTGCCGCTCAAGACGCGGCTGCGGCTTTCCGACGCCGCCGACTACCTCGCGGTCGCGCCCACCGTGGTGCGCGTCGCCGTGGACGCCCCGGTCGAGGTGTCCGGCCCGGACGCGGTGCCCACGCGCCCGGCCGACCCGGAGCGGGTCGCGGAGCTGGCCGAACGGTGGAACCTGGGCCGGTCGGTGGAGCGGCTGCTCGCCGCGCTGCCCCCAGACTCGTGAGTGTTTATGACGGTTCTAACCGTCATAAACACTCACGAGTCAGAAGTGCGTGCCGCACCACGGGCGTTGCTCGGTGGTGAACAGGATGTCGGCGCGCGCGGCGGCGGCCGGGTCGGTCGCGGTGAGACGGCCGGCCTGCAGCAGGCTCGTCGCGCGCCACTCGCCGAGGTAGAGCATCGCGAGGGCCTCGGAGTCGAGCTGCAGGTCCGCCGGTGCGTCGGTGCGGTGGGCGCCTTCGGGGCCGACCGCGTAGTGGCCGGTGTTGGCGGGCAGCTGCGGGTCGGTGAGGCCGAGGACCACCGGGGCGGCGTCGCCGTAAGTGCGGGCGGCCAGTGCACCGGCGACGTCGACCACCCGTACCCACAGCTGGTCCCCCAGCTCCGTGGTGTGGGCGCGGCGCGGGTCGGTGAGCAGGACGCCGACGGGATCGTCCACCGGCCGGTCGCGGGCGACGACGGTGCCGATCAGGTCGACCGACAGCAGGAACCGCCACAGCCCGGCGATCGCCGCGGGGTTCGCGCCGTTGAGGTCCCGCACGTCCAGCAGCGCCCGCCGCTCCGGCTCGTCGGTGGTGCCCCGGTCCACGCTGCGGAACACGGCGAACCCGTCGTCCTCGCCGTCCAGTCCGGTGTGGACGGCCACGCGGTAACCGCCGCCGTAGCGGACCTGGCGGTTGTGCTCGCTCGGCCACCAGTAGGCGGGGCGTGCGAGCTGGCCCGGCCGCGGGGCGCGCTCGATGATCCGCTGGTACAGCGTGGGGATCTGCACCACCGCCTGGTTTTCGTCGAGCAGCCGGACGGTGCCGGTGGACGGGGCGCTGCCGCGGATCCGGGCCGGGTGCTCGACCCGGACCGAGCGGCCGAGTGTGGCGGCGCCGTAGCCGAAGCGGCCGTAGATGACCGCTTCGCTGGCGTACAGCGCGGCGAGGCTGATGCCGCGGGCGGCGAAATCCTCGAGCTGGGTGCGCATCAGCGCGCTGACGACGCCGCGGCGGGTCCAGTCCGCACGGACCCCGACGCCGTCGACCGCGCCGGTGCTCAGGCGCGCGCCGCCGGGCACGACCAGCTCGGTGTCGAACGAGCCGGTGATCCCGACCGGGCCGGTTTCGGCGAAGGCGCCGAACTTCCGCTCCGCGGCCCAGGACTCCGCGTACTCGCGCCAGTTCTCATCACTCGGCACGCGCGAGTGCAGGGCCTGCATCAGGAGGGTGAAGGTGGGCCGGCGCTCGTCGTCGGTGATGGGCCGTACCGCGAAGTCCGTCATGCCCCTGATCAAACCAAGCCGGCCGGTCCGGGGCCATGCGATTTAAGGGCCGAGCCATTTACCGGGGCGCGTCCACCCGGTACTGGCCTTCGGTGCCGGTCACGGTGATGGGCACGCGCTTGCGCTCCCCCGCGACGTCCACTGTGCACTGGAACCGGTTGCCGTCGGCGACGGCCTGCCGGTCGGGGCAGGTGACCTGGCCGAGGTCGTGCAGCCCGTAGTTCTCGGTGAGGATCTTCGCGACACCGGCGCTCATGGCCTTGGCGTCGAAGACCCGGACCGGCGGCGGGGACGAGGGAGCGGTCGAGGGGTGGCTGAAGGTGGTCGTCCACTCGGGCTGCCCCGCGTTCGGGCCGGCGCCGCAGCCCGCGGCGGCCAGCAGCCCGATCACGCACAAACCCAGCACCCGCAGCGCGCGCATGCCCACGATCCTCCGCCCCGAAGGCCTTTGGTCAAGGTCAGGAAAAAGTACCGCACCACACCGCGGCGCGCGTCCCGGACAAGCTGTCCGCGCGGCTCCGTCGACCCGGCCGTGACACCGAGGACGGGCCGCCGGTTTCCCGGGCGGCCCGTCCTCGGGCGGTGCTTACTGAGCTGCGCTCACGGCGAAGTGGGCGGCGAGACCTCGTAGTTGCCGTCGGTGCCCTTGACCGTGATCGGGACCTGCTGCGGCTTGCCGCTGATGGTGGCGGTGCACTCGAACTTCGCGCCGTCGGTCACCTTCTGCTCGGCCGGGCAGGTGACGCCGCTGACGCCGTCGATCTTGTACGTGTCGGTCAGCAGCTTCGCCACGTCGGTCTGCATCTGGGTGTTGTTGAAGACCTCGGTCCGGAAGAACCCGGGCGCGACGAAGCCGAGGATCGCGACCACCGCGACCACGACCACCAGCGCGCCGATGCCGATGAACAGGCCCTTCTTGGAGCCGCCCGGCTCCTTCTCCCCCGCGGCCGGGGCGGCGGGCTGACCGTAGTCGTACTGGCCCTGCTGCTGCGGGTTCTGCCCGTACTGCTGCTGGGCCTGGGGACCGCTCGGCGGCTGGCCGTACAGGGGCTGCTCCTGCGGCCCGCTCTGCGGGTACCCGCCGGGCTGCTGCTGGCCGTACTGCTGCTGGTTCGGGTCGTACGGCTGGCCGTACTGCTGCGGTGGCTGCTGGCCCCACTGGGTCTGCTGCGGCGGGGTGTAGCCGCCGGGCTGCTGGCCGTACTGCGGCTGCTGCGGCGACGGGGGCTGGACCCACTGGGTGGGCTGCGACGGGTCGTACGGCTGCTGGGGTGGCTGCTGCCCGTACTGCTGCGGGTTGTAGGGCTGCTCCTGCGGCCCGCTCGGCGGGTACGCGCCGCCCGGCTGCTGCCCGTATTGCGGCTGCTGCCCGTACGGGGGCTGCTGCTGCGGGTCGTTGCCGCCATACGGCGTGCTCATCGTTCGCCTCCGCCTCGCTTCGCCTGGTCTCGAGCGCGATCCAACCACAGGTCGGGGCCGAGCACACGCGCCCACGCACACCCTGTCCGCCAGGTGCGCCACAGATGCCCCCGAACGCACTCCCGGGGTAACGCGGACCTCACGCCGCCCCGGCCGCGACGACGCCCCGGCGCAGGGCGCGGACGGCCTCGGCCGCGGTGGCGCCGACCGGGTCGGCCTTGCCCAGCACGTCGCGGACCTGGTCGAGCAGGTCGATCACCTGGCGGCACCAGCGGACGAAGTCGCCCGCGGACAACTCCTGGCCGTTGGTCTCCGCGGCGGTGAGCACCTTCTCCAGCGACTCGCCGCGGGCCCACCGGTAGACCGGCCAGGCGAACCCGGCGTCGGGCTCGCGGGTGCGGTCGAGGCGGTGGCGGCGCTCGTCCTCGGTCAGCTCGACCCACAGCCGGGTGGTCTCCTGCCAGGCGGCGGGCACGCCGCCGGCCGGCAGCCGTGGCTCGCCCGCGGTGTCGCGGCGGGCTTCGAACACCAGCGTCGAGACCACCGCGGCCAGCTCGGCCGGGCCGAGGCCGGCCCACACGTCGTTGCGGATGCACTCGGCGGCCAGCAGGTCGGACTCGCTGTAGAGCCGGGTGAGGCGCTGGCCGTGCTCGGTGACGCGGTCCTCGCCGTCGCCCGCCGTCGCCGGCCCGAGGTACCCGCGCTCGCCGAGCAGGGCGAGGATCCGGTCGAACGCCCGGGCGAGCGAGTGGGTGGTCGCGGCGACCTTGCGTTCGAGCTGGGCGGTCTCCTCGGTGAGCCGCTGGTAGCGCTCGGCCCAGCGCAGGTTCGCCTCACGCTCGGCCAGTCCGTGGCAGGGGTGCGAGCGCAGGGCGCGGCGCAGGCTGGCCAGCTCGGCGTCGTCGTCCGCGCCTCCGCGGCGGCGCTGGCGGCCGGGCAGCGCGATGCCGGCGTTGCGCAGCGAGGACGCGATGTCGCGGCGGGTCCGCGGGGAGCGCAGCTCGATGTGCTTGGGCAGCCGGATGTGCCCGAGCGGTTCGACCGGCGCCGGGAAGTCGGCCACCGACAGCGGGCCGGACCAGCGGTCCTCGGTGACGACCACGGGGCGCGGCTCGCGGATCGGGTCGAGCCCGGGGTCGACGACCACGGCGAGCCCGGCGCGGCGGCCGGCCGGGACCGCGATCACGTCGCCCTTGCGCAGCTTCTCCAGCGATTCCGCCGTGCCCGCGCGCCGGGACGCGGTGTTCTGGCGGGCCAGCACCTTCTCGCGGTCGGAGATCTTCGCGCGCAGCTCGACGTACTCCAGCGTCTGCGCGAAGTCGCCGGTGACGGCCTTCGCGTAGCCCTTGAGGGCTTCCTTGTTGCGCTCGATGCGGCGCGCGGTGCCGACCACCGAGCGGTCGGCCTGGAACTGGGCGAACGACTGTTCCAGCAGGTCACGGGCGGCGTCGGCGCCGACCTGCGCGACCAGGTTCACGGCCATGTTGTAGCCGGGCCGGAACGACGAGCGCAGCGGGTACGTGCGGGTGGAGGCGAGGCCCGCGACCTGCTTGGGGTCGACGCCGGGCTGCCAGGACACGACGGCGTGGCCCTCGATGTCGATGCCGCGGCGCCCGGCGCGGCCGGTGAGCTGGGTGTACTCGCCGGGCGTCAGATCGACGTGCGCCTCGCCGTTGTACTTGACCAGCCGCTCGAGCACGACGGTGCGGGCCGGCATATTGATGCCGAGCGCGAGGGTCTCGGTGGCGAACACGACCTTCACCAGGCCGCGGACGAACAGGTCCTCCACGGTCTCCTTGAACGCCGGCAGCAGCCCGGCGTGGTGCCCGGCGATGCCGCGCTCCAGCGCGTCGCGCCATTCCCAGTAGCCGAGCACGCCGAGGTCGCCCTCGGGCAGGTCCTTGGTGCGCTCCTCGACGATGCGGCGGACCTCGTCGACCTGCTCTGGGCCGTTGAGCCGCAGGCCGGCGCGGACGCACTGGGTGACCGCGGCGTCGCAGCCGGCGCGGGAGAAGATGAACACGATCGCGGGCAGCAGCCCGGCGTGGTCGAGCCTTTCGACGACGTCCACGCGCGACGGCGGCCGGAACCTCGGCCCGCGCTGGGGCGCGCTCCGGCGTCCGCCGCGAGGCCCGCGGAAGCCGCTGGGACCGGCGTAGCGGCCCATTTCCTCGGTGCGGCGCAGCAGGCTGGGGTTGATCCGCAGCTCGGCGCCGGGGTCGGCCTCGTCCTGGCCGGCGAACAGGTCGAGCAGCTGGTTGCCGACCTGCATGTGCTGCCACAGCGGCACGGGCCGGTGCTCGTCGACGACGACGGTGGTGTCGCCGCGGACCTCGACCAGCCATTCGCCGAACTCCTCGGCGTTGCTGACCGTGGCGGACAGGCCGACGACGCGCACGTGCTCCGGCAGGTGCAGGATCACCTCTTCCCAGACCGCGCCGCGGAACCGGTCGGCGAGGTAGTGCACCTCGTCCATCACGACGTAGCCGAGCTCGGGGATGGCCGAGCTGCCGGCGTACAGCATGTTGCGCAGCACCTCGGTGGTCATGACGACCACCTGGGCGTTGCCGTTGATGGAGGTGTCGCCGGTGAGCAGGCCGACCGCGTCGGCGCCGTACCGGTTGACCAGGTCGGTGTACTTCTGGTTCGACAGCGCCTTGATCGGCGTGGTGTAGAAGCATTTGCGGCCCTCGGCCAGCGCCAGGTGCACGGCGAATTCGCCGACCACGGTCTTGCCGGCGCCGGTGGGCGCGCAGACCAGCACGCCGTGGCCGTTCTCCAGGGCCTCGCACCCGCGGACCTGGAAATCGTCGAACTCGAAGGACACCTCGCCGGCGAATTGGGTCAGCCGGGGGTACTTCCCGCGGCGCCGCGAGACCGCATAGGCCTCGGCCGGGGACTGAGAAGGGCTACTGGCCACTCCGTCAGGGTTCCACACGGCACCGACAGTCCGCACGCCGCGTGACGATCAGCGCGCCCCAATGTGGCGTTGGTTGCTCCGGCCCTGCCCCGCCGCCACCCTCAACGGAGGCGCTCCGCGCCCAGCCCTTGTTCCACGCACCCAATGTGGCGTTCGGTGCGTCCAACGCACCGAACGCCACAGTGGGGCGCTTCAGGCGACGACGGTCAGCGCGTCCGGCACGCAGGTGACGGTGAACGGCGCCGTGCCCTGGGATTCGCCGTCGGCGTAGGTGGGCCAGCCGGGGCCGGTGAGGGTCAGCTCGCGGGCGCGCAGGGTGCGGACGGCGGGGTGTGTCACGTGGCCGCCGGAGCGCAGGCCGGGCAGCAGTCGCAGCAGCTGGAGGCGGGTGGCGGCGCCGATGACGGTGACGTCGAAGAGGCCGTCGTCCGGGGTGGCGGCCGGGCAGATGGGGACGCCGCCGCCGTAGAACGGGGTGTTGCCGATCGCGACTAGGGTGGCGTCGAGGTCCAGGGTGGTGCCGTCGGCGGTCAGGGTGAGCGGGCTGGGGCGGAACGCGGCCAGCTCGGCGAGGATCGCGACGTCGTAGCGATGCGGGCCGGACGGCCAGCGGAGCCGGTTGGCGCGGGCGTTGACGCTGGCGTCGAAGCCGGAGCAGAGCACGGTGGCGAACCAGGTGTCCGCGGTCCGGCCGAGGTCGATGCGGCGGCGGGTGCCGTCTTCGAGCGCCGTGACGAGCTTGGTGACGGCGGACGATGCGTCCGGCGGGCTGCCCAGCGCGCGGGCGAAGTCGTTGCCGGTGCCGGAGGGGACGAGGCCGAGGGCGACGTCGTGGTCGGCGCAGAATTGCACGCCCTGGTGGGCCGCGCCGTCGCCGCCCAGGACGATCAGCACGTCCAGGCCCGCGTCGTGGGAGGCGCGCATCAGGGCGCGGGACTCCTCGACGGTGTTGGCCACCAGCACGTCGAGGCGGTCGGCGCAGGGGCGCAGCCGGGCGGCGACGGTGTCCGCGATGCGAGCGGCGGCGCCGTGTCCGGAGGCGGGGTGCACGGCCAGTGCCGCGTGCAGGCCCATGCCGGCGTTACGTGATGTCGTCGGTGCGGTTGCCGCCACCGCGGGCGACGGGCTCGTCGTCGGCGGTGCTCGGGGTGTAGTCGAACGGCGCGGCCTCGTCGTCGGCCAGCTGGTCCCAGCCCTCGTCCTTACGGACCTTGTCGCGCTTGCGGTCGTGGAAGCGCGCGAGCTGGATGGAGATCTCGAACAGCACGGTCAGCGCGGCGGCCAGGCCGAGCATGGAGAACGGGTCCGAGCCGGGGGTGGCGAAGGCGGCGAAGACGAACAGCGCGAACACCAGCCCGCGGCGCCACTTCTTGAGCTGCTGGTACTTGACCACGCCGACGCGGTTGAGCATCACCACGAGCAGTGGCAGCTCGAAGCTGACGCCGAAGATCAGCAACAGCGACAGGATGAACGAGATGTACTTGTCCGCGGTGAGCGCGGTGACGAACTGCTCCTGGCCGAAGCCGGCGAGCAGGGCCAGCGCGTGCGGCACGAGGTAGTAGGCGAGCACGGCGCCGGCGGCGAACAGGACCGAGGCGAACGCGACGAAGGTCAGCGCGTACTTGCGCTCCTTGGAGTACAGGCCCGGGGCGATGAACGCCCAGAACTGGTACAGCCAGAACGGCGAGAGCAGCACGGCGCCCGCGGCGACACCGACCTTCAGGCGGACCATGAAGATCTCGAACGGGACGGTCTGCAGCAGCTTGCAGCCGCCCTGGTCACTGCCGAAGCGCTGCGAGGGCGGGATCGCGCAGTACGGCTGGGTCATGATGTTGCCGAGCGACGGGATCGGGCCGAGGTGCTGCTCGAACCAGATCCAGCCGAAGATGCCGCCGATGACGATGAACAGCAGGGCGAACCCGAGCCGGCGGCGGAATTCGTAGATGTGCTCGATGAGCGTCATCGTGCCGTCGGGGTTGACCCGGCGGCTGCGGCGCCGCCGGGTGCTCCGGCTGCCGTTGCCGTTGACGGCTTCCGCCACTGGTCGTTCCGTTCTCATCGTCGGCCGCGCGAGCGCGCCGGGTGGTCAGCGCGCTGCGCGGCAGGGGGACCGGGTGGGGCCGGCTGAGCTCAGCTGGCGTTCTTCTGCGGCTGGTCGACGGTCTGCTGCTTCTTCAGCTCGTCGAGCTGGCGCTGGAGGTCGGCGACCTGCTTGTCCTGGGCCGAGGTGACACCGGCGGCGGGCGCGGGGCTCGCGGCGGCGGCCGGCGGGATCTGCCGGGTCTCGGCCGGCTCGGCGTCGTCCGCGTTCTTCTCGCCGGAGAGGTCCTTGGTCTCGGCCTTGAAGATCTTCATGGACTTGCCGATGGCGCGGGCCGTGTCCGGAAGCCTCTTGGCACCGAACAGCAGAACCACGAGAAGCACCAGGATGATGATGTGCCACGGCTGCAGCGCGTTCATGGTCGGTGGCCTCCTTCTTTCCGTCTCAGGGAGATGTTACTGGTTTTCCGGAGCCTCGCGGCGCTGCACCACAGCCACGCGAAGAGCGGCGGAGCGGGCCCGGAGCAATCCGGTCCGCTCCTGGGTGTTCGTAGCCACCATGCTCATGGTGCGGCGGAAACCGCGCAAGACCCTGAGCGTCCGCACGAGCAGGACAATCAGGACAAGAAGACCCGCCGCGAGGAGCACGACGGTGGGCAGGTACGGCACGTCGTTACCTTAACGCTCGTAGGTTGACGGTAGGTGACGGGCACGGGCCACCGCGTCGGCCGCGCGCCGGCGGACCGCTTCGCCGAGGGCCGCGGGGCTCTCCACCAGCGCGTCCCCGGCGAGGCTGAGCACCAGCCGGACCATCCAGGACTCGTCGGCGTAGCGCATCCGGATCCGCAGCCGGCCGCCCGGCAGCTCGGCCAGCTCCTCGCACGGGTAGTACTCGGCGACCCAGCGGGCGTCCGGGCCGAGGACCAGCTCGGCCTCCTGCTGGTCCGGGCGCGGGGCGAAGAGGCCGTCGGACAGGTCGGTGGGCCGGGCGTGCGCGGGCGGCGCGGCGGGCTCGTCGAGCACGGTCAGCTCGTCGATGCGGTCCAGGCGGAAGAGCCGGACGCCTTCGACGCGGCGGCACCAGGCTTCGAGGTAGCCGACGGCCTGCACGATGAGCAGCCGCATCGGGTCCACGGTGCGCTCGGTGACCTGGTCCTTGGACGCGGTGTAGTAGCGGATCCGCAGGGCGCGCCCGGCTTGCAGGGCGCCCGCGACGGCCTCGCGGGTCTCCGCGGTGCGCTTGCCCTCGCGGACCCCGCCGGCGACGACCACGCCGGCCGGCTGGGCCTGCCCGGCGGCGACCTCGATCTTGGCGATGGAGCGGCGCACGGCGTCGGCGTCGACCACTCCGGGCGTCTCGGCCAGGGCGCGGAGCGCGACGAGCAGGGCGGTGGCCTCGCTGCCGGTCAGCCGCAGCGGCCGGTTCATGCCGGCGTCGTGGGTGACGACGATGGTGTCGCCTTCGAAGGACAGGTCGATCAGGTCGCCGGGGCCGTAGCCGGGCAGCCCGCACATCCAGAGCAGCTCGAGGTCCTTGCGCAGCTGCTTGGGCGTGACGTCGAAGTCCTGCGCCGCGTCGTCGACCCGGATCCCGGGCCGGGCCAGCAGGTAGGGCACGAGCGCGAGCAGCCGGGGCATGCGCTCGGTGGAGCTGCTCATCGGCTGCTCCCCGCGGCGGTGCGGGCGAGCACGTCCTCGAGCCGGTGCTGCACGGCCTTGGCCAGCACGTCGGGCTCCAGCACCAGCACGTCCGGGCCCTGGGAGGCGATCCAGTCGGCGGCGGACTCGGGGAAGTTCAGGCCGATCTCGACCAGGTCGCCCGTCTCCCCGCCGATGGTCTCCCGGCCGACGACGCGGCCGCGGCGGCGGACCCCGGCCGCGCGGCCGTCGGCGATCCAGAGGCGGGCGGTGGTCACGGGCGCGGGCTCCTCGCCGCCGCCGGTGACCGAGACGAGCTGCAGCAGGTTGACGCCCTCGGGCCGGGTGACCGCGCCGGCCGGGCCGATCGCGGTGACCTGGCCGGTGACGCGGGAGAGCCGGAAGCAGCGGGTGGCGCCGCGGTCGCGGTCGTGCCCGACGACGTACCAGCGGGCGCGCCAGGACACCACGCCCCACGGCTCGAGGGTGCGCATCATCCGCTCCGGCGAGCCGACGCGCCGGTACTCGAAGCGGACGGCGCGGCCGTTCTGGACGGCGGCGAGCAGCGGCCCGAACGCCGGCTCCGCGCGGACCCGCGGCTCGATCACGGTCGGGGCCTGGTCGTCCACCTCGACGCCGGCCGCGCGCAGCTTGACCAGCGCGCCCAGCGCCTGCCCGGTCAGCTCGGGCGAGTCCCAGAGGCGCACGGCGAGGCCGACGGCCGCGGCCTCGTCGGGGGCCAGGTCGATCTCGCCGAGCTCGTAGTCGCGGCGGGCGATGCGGTAGCCCTCGACGGCGTCGAAGGCGGAGTTGCGGCCGGTCTCCAGCGGGATGCCGAGCTCGCGCAGCTCGGTCTTGTCCCGCTCGAAGGTGCGGAAGAACGCCTCGTCGCTGGCCGCGTCGGTGTACCCGGGCACGATCCCGCGGATCCGCTCGGCAGTGAGGTACTGCCGGGTGGACAGCAGGGCGAGCACGAGGTTGACCAGGCGTTCGGCGCGTGCGGTGGACACCCGGCAACCCTAGACCGTGCCGTGGTTCCCGATCGTGAGGTCCGGCGTGCGCGCGTCGTAACCGGCGCGCGCGGCGTCGACCTCGTCGAAGTGCGTCTCCGCCCAGTCCTTGAAGCCGGTCATCAGCGCGTGCAGGCTCGCGCCGAGGCCGGTCAGGGCGTAGTCGACGCGCACCGGCACGCCCGCGGTGACGGTGCGGGTGAGCAGGCCGTCGCGTTCGAGCACGCGCAGGGTCTGGGTGAGCATCTTCTGGCTGACCCCGGCGATGCGGCGCGAGAGGTCGCTGTAGCGCTGCGGGCCGTCACCGAGCGCGACGAGGATCAGGCTGACCCATTTGCCGGCGATCTCGTCGAGCAGCTTCCGGGTCGGGCAGGCGGCGAGATAGGCGTTGTATTCGGCGTCTTCGGCTTCGGGGTGCTGTTCGGCCGTGCTGGTCGCCACGACGGACCTCCTTGCGCTGCCGACCCTGCTTCCCGTCGGAGAGTAGCTCCCCGCGGGTTCGGTGGTAGGCCCGCGTCAGCGGCCGAGCCGGGCGATGCGGCCCTGGACACCGCTGGCCCAGCAGCTGCCGGTCGGGGTGCAGTCGACCGTGTCGAAGCTGCCGGTGTCGAACGAGGTCCAGTGGCGTCCGCCGTCGGGGCTGAGGTCGCTGCCGCCTGGGCCGACGGCGAGGACGGTGCCGCCGAGCCAGGCCAGCCCGGAGCGGTAGCCGTCCGGGTGCTGCGGCGGGGTGTGCCAGGTGCGGCCGCGGTCGCCGCTCAGCGCGACGGCGGGGCCGGGCGCGGTGGGGTTCGCGAAGTCGCCGCCGATGGCGACGCCTTGCCACGGCGTGCGGAACGCGAGCGCGAACACCCCGGCCGAGGCGCTGCTGGGCAGCGGGGTGACGGCGGCGCTCCAGTGCCGTCCGCCGTCACCGGAGTGCAGGACCCGGGCCTGCGCGCCGCCGCCGGTGGCGAGCCAGGCGTCGGCCGGGCCGGAGGTGGTGACGCACTGGCCACTGGCGGCGAAACCGGCCTCGCCGGGCAGCGCGGGCGGGAACGCGGTGTCGGGGATCTGGTGCCAGCTGCGGCCGCCGTCGGAGGTGGCCTGCATCCGGAACTTCCCGTCGACGGGGTCGCTCATGGCGAGGCCGCGCCACGGGTCGAAAAAGGCCAGGCAGTCGTAAAAGGCCTTCGCGTCGGGGTTCTGGAAGGTCTGGCGCCAATGCCGTCCGCCGTCGTCGGTGCGGTAGACGCGCGAATCCGGGCCGGGCCCGATCGACAGGGTCACGGCGTGCTCCGCGTCGAACGCCTCGATGTCGCGGAATTCCAGCGTGCCGGTTCCGGGCGGGCCGACGGACGACCAGGTGCGCCCGCCGTCGACGGTCCGCAGCACCGTCCCCTGCGTCCCGCTGACCCACGCGACGCGGCTGCTCACCGCCGAAAGGCCGCGGAACTGCGCGGTCACCCCGGTCGGGGCCAGCTGCCACGAAGGCAACCGGTCCGGCAGCGACGCGGCCGAGGCCGTCGCCGGGACCAGCAGGATCGCACCGAGCAGGACGAGCAACGCACGCACCAGACGCATGCGCCAGATCCTGCCGCACCGGGCCGGCGACTTTCGTAGGAAACGCGGAAGAGGCCGCCCCATCGGGACGGCCCCTTCCGGTACCGGCTACAGAGAGCTGATCAGCCGTTCCACGCGCTCGTCGACCGAGCGGAACGGGTCCTTGCACAGCACGGTGCGCTGCGCCTGGTCGTTGAGCTTCAGGTGCACCCAGTCCACGGTGAAGTCGCGGCCCGCGGCCTGCGCGGCGGCGATGAAATCGCCCCGCAGCTTCGCGCGGGTCGTCTGCGGCGGGGTGTCCTTGGCGACCTCGATCTCGCCGTCGTCGGTGACGCGGCGGACCAGAGCCTTGCGCTGCAGCAGGTCGAAGATGCCCCGGCCGCGGCGGATGTCGTGGTAAGCCAGGTCGATCTGCGCCACCCGCGGGCTGGACAGGTCCAGGTCGTGCTTGGCGCGGTAGCGCTCGACCAGGCGGTGCTTGATGGCCCAGTCGATCTCGGTGTCGATCTTGCTGAAGTCCTGCTGCTCGACCGCTTCCAGCGCTCGGCCCCACAGCTCGACCACGCGGTCGTTCGCCGGGCTGGAGCCGTTTTCCTTGAGGTGCTGCACGGCGCGGGCGTGGTACTCGCGCTGGATGTCCAGCGCCGAGGCCTCGCGCCCGCCGGCGAGCCGGACCTGCCGGCGCCCGGTCAGGTCGTGGCTGATCTCGCGGATCGCGCGGATCGGGTTGTCCAGGGTGAAGTCCCGGAACTGGACGCCGGCCTCGATCATCTCGAGCACCAGGTTCGCCGACCCGATCTTGAGCATCGTGGTGGGCTCGGCCATGTTCGAGTCGCCGACGATGACGTGCAGGCGCCGGTAGCGCTCGGCGTCGGCGTGCGGCTCGTCGCGGGTGTTGATGATGGGCCGCGAGCGGGTGGTCGCGCTCGAGACGCCTTCCCAGATGTGCTCGGCTCGCTGCGACAGGCAGTAGACCGCGCCGCGCGGGGTCTGCAGGACCTTGCCCGCGCCGCAGATGAGCTGGCGGGTGACCAGGAACGGCAGCAGCACATCGGCGATCCGGGAGAACTCCCCGGCCCGGGTCACCAGGTAGTTCTCGTGGCAGCCGTAGGAGTTGCCCGCCGAGTCGGTGTTGTTCTTGAACAGGAAGATGTCGCCGCCGATGCCCTCGTCCGCCAGCCTCCGCTCGGCGTCGACGAGCAGGTCCTCCAGGATCCGCTCCCCCGCCTTGTCATGGGTGACCAGCTGGACCAGGTCGTCGCACTCGGCCGTCGCGTATTCCGGGTGTGAGCCCACGTCGAGGTAGAGCCGGGAGCCGTTCGACAGGAACACGTTCGACGAGCGTCCCCACGAGACGACCCGCCGGAAGAGATAGCGCGCCACCTCGTCGGGCGAGAGCCTGCGCTGGCCGTGGAAGGTGCACGTGACCCCGAACTCGGTCTCGATGCCAAAGATCCGCCGCTGCATCCCACCAGAGTAGGCGCTGGACCCCCTCCGACGGTGCGCCGTTCGGGCGGCGACACGCGGTCGGTACGTTGCGTTCGGTGAAAAAGCGTGCGAATCCGGCGCCAGCCGATCGTGTGCCCGGCTCGACGGACCGGAGGTCCCCCAGCGTGTTCTCGCAGCTCAGCCGGCCGTTCCGGCGGGTCGGCCGAACCGATCGCGCGCTGATGCGGCGCAGTGCGGCACTGCCGGAGACCCGGGCCGACCAAGTACTGGGATCGCTTTCGAAGGCGGCGAACCAGTCGCGGCTGTGGTGGGTCGTGGCCGCGGCGCTGGCCGCGCGCAAGGGTCCGGCGCGCCGGGGCGCGTTGCGCGGGGTGGCCGCGATCGCCGGGGCGAGCGCGGCCGCGAACCTGATCGGCAAGCCGTTGTTCCCACGCCGCCGCCCGGCCGAGGACGAGGTGCCCGAGCACCGTCGTCTGCGCGACCGCCCGGTCTCCTCGTCGTTCCCCTCGGGCCACGCCGCTTCGGCCGCCGCGTTCGCCACGGCGGTGGCGATGGAGTCGCCGCGCGCGGGCCTGGCCCTCGTCCCAATCGCCGGCGCGGTCGCGTACTCGCGGGTGCACACCGGTGTCCATTGGCCCAGTGACGTCGGCGCGGGCATCGCGATCGGCGTCGGCGTGGCCGCGCTGACCCGGCACTGGTGGCCGCTGGGGCCCGACCGACCCGCGCGCACCGCGCACGCCGCCGAAGCCCCGGAGATGCGCGACGGCGAGGACATGCTGGTGCTGGTCAACCGGCACTCCGGCGTCGACGGGCACGACCCCACCGAGGATGTCCGCTACGCCTGGCCGAAGGCGACGATCCTCTACCCGGACCCGTCGCAGGACCTGCGCGACCAGCTCAACGCGGAGATCGACGCCCGGATCGGCGGCATCCGCGCGCTGGGTGTGGCAGGCGGGGACGGGACGGTGGCCGCGGTCGCCTCGATCGCCGCCGAGCGGAACCTGCCGCTGGCGCTGATCCCCGCGGGCACCCTCAACCACTTCGCCCGCGACGTCGGGGTCCGCTCGATGCCGGACGCCGACGCCGCGACCGAGGCCGGCCACGCCGTCGGGATCGACCTCGGCGAGGTCGAGGTCACCGGGGCCGGCGAGCCGGAGCACCGCTGGTTCGTCAACACCGCGAGCCTCGGCGGTTACCCGGAAATGGTGCGGTTGCGCGAAAAGCTCCAGCAGAAGCACCCGAAGTGGCCTGCGGCGGCGATCGCGCTCGCCCGGGTGCTGCGCCGCGCCAAGCCGTTGCGGATCCTGCTCGACGGCGAGGCCGCCGAGGTCTGGCTGATCTTCGTCGGCAACGGCACGTACGCGCCGAAGGGCTTCGCCCCGTCCCGCCGCCCGGCGCTCGACACCGGCCTGCTCGACGTCCGGTACCTGCGCGCCGACCTGCCGTACTCCCGGGCCCGGTTCCTGCTCGCGATGGTCACCAACAGCCTCAACGCCAGCCACGTCTACCAGCAGCTCGACCGGCCCGAACTGCACGTGCGGCTGCTCGACGGCAATCGCCGCGTGGCCACCGACGGCGAGGTCGGCCCGCTCGGCCAGGAGTTCCACTTCCGGTCCCGGCCCAGTGCGCTGACCATCTACCGCAACCGTGACCAGGGTATTTGAGGCACTCTTTACCCGCTCTCAACAAATCCACAGCGACTGGTTCCTAAAATGATCTTTAGAGGTGCGGGCGACCCTTGCCCGCACCGGCTCATGGCAGGGATTCCCAGTTGCGTTTGCTTTCCCGCGGCGGCTCGTGCTGCCCCCGACCGGCGGTGCGCCGGTGATCCCGCACGCCGGCGTCGACCCGGTGCTGCCGCCCGATGTCACCGCGCAGGCGCGTGACCTCGGCCCGCTGGAATCGCCGCTGATCTGGCTCACCGCCGCGGGCGCCGCGGTCGCCATCCTCGCCGTCACCATCGCGCTTTCGCGCAACCGGAGGGCCCGGCGCTGGGGAACCTCGGGCGCGGTGGCGTTTTTCCTGATCGCAGCCGTCACCGCAGTCAACAGCTACGTCGGCTACGTCCGCACGCCCGACGACCTCGGCCGCCTCTTCCAACGCGGCTCCGGCGTCGCCAGCGCGGTGGGCCAGCTCCTCACCGACAGCGATCGCGAGTCGGACGCCATCACCCCGGCCAGCCAGGCCACCGCCGCGCACCAGCAGCCGAACAGCAGCCAGGCGATCGAGGTGCTCAGCGTCGCCGGCCCCGCCGACAGCGTGCCCTCCGGCGACAATTACGTGATCCTCCCGCCGGGCTATTCCGACCCGGCCAACGCGCACCACCGGTACCCGGTCGTCTACCTGATCCACGGCTACCCGTACGGCGGCCCGCGCGACTGGCTGACCTCCGGCTCGGCCCCGGACACCCTCCGCAGCCTGGAAGCGGCGAAGGTGATCGAGCCGATGATCGTGGTCAGCGTGGACATGACCGCGGGCCAGCCCAGCAAGGACTGGGAGTGCCTCAACGTGCCCGGCGGCCCCCAGCTCGAGACCTACCTGGCCAAGACCGTCGTCCCCGCGGTCGACCACCGCTACCGCACCGTCGCCGACCGGCGGCACCGTGCGCTCGGCGGCATGTCCGGCGGCGGCTTCGGCGCGCTCAACATCGGCCTGCACCACGTGGACGAGTTCGGCACGCTGGTCATCGCGCTGCCGTACGACGACTTGAACGACTCCATCGGCGTGCTGAACGGCAACCAGGCCGCGATCGCCGCCAACACCCCGCGCCGCTACCTGCCCACGATGACCTTCAGCGCGCCGGTCTCGGTGATGCTCGCCGTCGGCACCGGCGCCCCCACCGACGTCGCCACCGCCCGCCGCATCGCCACCGCCTTCCACGAGCGGGGCCAGGAAGCCGTCGTCCACTCCGAACACGGCTTCAACCACACCTGGCACACTGCCCGTGCGACGCTGCCGTATCTGCTCGCCTTCGCCGACCAGAACTTCCGGGGTTCGCCGCCGGCTTCCTGACCTCACGCGAACTGGTCGTAAACGGCCTTCATCCACGGGACGGTGTCGCGCTGGGGCAGTGCGTAGCCGATACCCCAGCGCAGCGCGAGCCCGTTGACCAGGTCGATGCCGTCGGCCTGGACGTCGAAGACGAGGTCGATCGTCTTCTCGCTCAGGAGCCGGACGCCGTCGACCTCGCCGCCGCGGGCGAGCACGGACAGGATGCGGGCGACGGAGCGGGCGTTGCCGTGGCCGTTCGCCGCGCCGATCTCTGCGGTCCGCCAGGCCGGGGTGTTGGCGGCGTCCGCGGTGGCGGCTGGCCCGGTCAAGGTCTTGCCGGCGGGGCTGTCCGGGTCCACCGCCGGGCGGTCGGCGGGCAACGGCGGCGGGACGACGTCGGCGATCCGGCCCCAGTCCTCCCGCGCCGCCCCGATCTGGAAGTCGGCGCCCAGCGGCCCGGCGATCTCCTCGGCGACGAACTCCCGCAGGGACCGGCCGCTGACCCGGCGGACGACCTCGCCGATCAGGTGCCCGAAGGTGAGCAGGTGGTAGCCGGACGCGGTGCCCGGCTACCACCAGGGGGCTTGCGCAGCCAGCCGGGCCGCGGCCCCCTCCGTGTCGTAGAGGTCTTCGATCGTGGCCGGCTGCTCGAGGCCGGACACCCGGAGGTGTGTGAGAGCAGGTGGCGGATCTGAATGTCCTGCTTGCCGTTCGCGGCGAACTCGGGCCAGTACCGGGCCACCGGTGCGTAGACGTCGAGTTCGCCGCGGTCCACGAGGATCAGCGCGGCCAGGCTGGTGACCGTCTTCGTCGTCGACCACACGGTCGTGATGGTGTGCTCGTCCCAGGCGACGGCGCGGGCAGGGTCGCGGAACCCGCCCCACAGGTCGACCACGCGCTCGCCGTTGAGGTCGACGACCAGCGAGGCGCCCAGCTCCTCCCCGGAGTCGAGATTTCGTTGCAGCGCACGGTGAACGGCCTCCAAGCGCGGCGTGGTCGTGCCCTGCAGATCGGCGCGCTGCGCCTCGGGGCGCCCGTACCCCGGTCGAGGACCGTTCGGGTATACAGACCAGGGATTTCCGCCAAAGTTTCGTGCTAGCCAAAACGTCAGGGCCGGCGGCCGTGGAAGGTGCGGCGCAGGTCGCTCACCCAGGCGCCGGGGTTCTCCCAGGGGATGAAGTGGCCGCCGTGATCGTGGGCCGTGACGTTGACGTGGTTGAACCACGCGGCCTGCGGGCCGGCCTTGAACGCCTCCACGCGCTCCTCGGCGGAGTGGATGCCGGGCGGATTCTCATACGTGACAAGGGTGAGCCCGACCGGGGCCGTCACGACCGGGGTGCGGTCGTGCGCCGGGGTCCAGGGGTAGCGGTTGGCGTTGGCGTAGTACCGCATGGACGTGGCGATGGAGTTGGTCACCCAGTAGATCGTGGCGTGGGTGAGCAGATCGTCCTTGGTGAAGACGGACTCGACGTCGCCATCGTTGTCGCTCCAGGCGTTCCAGCGCTCCAGCAGCCAGGCGAGCAGTCCGGCGGGCGAGTCGCTGAGGCCGTGGGCCAGGGTGGCGCCGTCGAGCATGTGCACGGCGAGGTGGGACGCCGAGCGGTGATCCTGCTCGATGATGCGGGCGCGGACGTCGGCGGGCTGGTCTTCGGTCAGCGGCCGGTTCCGCGCGAAGTCCCAGGCTCGCGGGCCGGTGAAGAAGTCGAGCGGCAGCCCGGAGCCGATGTGGATGCCGTACAGCTCGTCGGCGTACTTGTGGCCGAGCTGGCTGGTGACGATCCCGCCGATGTCGCAACCCCCGGCGGCGTACTTGCGGTAGCCGAGGGTCTCGGTCATCAGCGTGTGCCAGAGGTCGGAGACCTTCCAGAAGTTGACGTCCGGGAAACCGGTCAGCGGCCCGGGGAAGCCGAAGCCGGGCAGGGACGGCACGATCACGTCGAACGCGTCCGCGGGGTCGCCGCCGGACGCGGCCGGGTCGGCGAGCGGGTCGATCACCCTCGACCAGTGCCAGAACGTCCACGGCCAGCCATGAGTCAGGATCAACGGGATCGGGCGAGGACCGCGGCCGGGCTTGCGCATGAAGTGCACCGGGACACCGGAGACGCTCACCTGGTAGTGCTCGTAGGCGTTGATCGCGGCCTCGGCCTTGCGCCAGTCGTAGCCCTCGCGCCAGTAGGCAGCCAGCTCACTGACATAGGCGGCCGACACGCCATAGGACCAGTCCTCGTTCCCCTCGTCCAGCGGCGGCCGGGTCAGCGCGAGGCGGGCGCGCAGGTCGTCGAGGACCTGGTCGGGCACCCGGATCGGGGTGGGCTCCAGGGGGAAGGTCACTCGGCCTCCAGGACGAAGAACAGGAAGCACAGGAACGCTTCCTTGTCGCCGAATTGCTCGGGGAAACGCTCGCGGGCGCCCGGCGCCGGGTACGGCTCGCTGATGACGGCGGTCCGGAAGCCGGCCGCGGTGAAGGCGTCGGTCATCGCGTGCAACGGCCGGTGCCAGTACGTCAGCACGGCTTTCTCACCGTTGAAGGTGTACTCCTCGGACCACTGCTCGGTCGCGAAATAGCTGCCTTCGGGATGGACCATCTTGTAGATGATGGGGTGGTTGACAACCAGGATCAGCCGGCCGCCGGGCTTGAGCACCCGCCGCAGCTCGGCCAGCGGGGCAGTCCGGTCATGGAGGTAGTGCAGGACCAGGGACACGACCACGTCGTCGAACACGCCCTCGGCAAACGGCAGCGGCTCGGCGAGGTCGGCGACCTGCAGGGCCGCGTCTTCGCCGAGCCGTTTGCGAGCCAGCTCCACCATCGTCGTGCTGGCGTCGAAACCGGTCACGGTGGCGCCCCGGTCACGCAGCTGCGCGAACAGGGGCCCGGCGCCGCAGCCGGCGTCGAGGATCTGCCGGCCCGCCACGTCCCCGGCCAGGTCCAGGATCGCGGGCCGCGTGTAGTAGGCGTTGATCAGGCTGGTCTCGTTTTCGACGGTGTACGCCTCGCCGAAGGTGTTGTAGTCGTTGGAAACAGAAGCCATGCCACCGATCCTGGCACGATCGGCCCCGGCGGCTCAGGCAAAACCGGGCGGCGGGGTGAACCCGCCGAACTCCTGCTCGACCAGTTCGGCGAACCGCAGCGGAGTGCGGTCTTCGAGATACGGCCCGACGATCTGCATGCCGTACGGCAGCCCTTCCGGCGAGTGCCCGATCGGCACCGCGGTGGCCGGCAGCCCGGTCAGCGTGGCGGCACTCGGCCAGAACAGGTGGCTGTCGTAGGGGTACGCCGTGCCGTCGATCTCGAGTCTGCGCTCGCCCCGCTCCGCATGGTCGTGGGGGAACGCCGGGGTCGGCGTGATCGGGAACAGCACCGCGTCGAATTCCCGGAACAGGCGCCGCCACCGATCGGCGAGGCCCACCCGGACCCGGTCCGCCCGGACCCAGTCGGCGTGGCCGGCCACGGCCCCTCGGGTCATGATCGCCTGCACCGTGTCGGCTTCCGGCGGAATCCCGGCGGCAGCGGCCTGGACCGCCCGGTACGCCTCGGGCGGCATGTCCACGCCGAATCGCGACGACAGCAACGTCAGGTAGGTCTTCGCCGTCTGCTCGAGGTCGGGCAGCAGCTCGCTGTGCCGGGCGACCGTGGCACCGGCCTTCTCAAGCCCTTGCGCGATCCGCTCGAAGCCCTCGCGGATGACCGCCGCCGTCGGCACCAGCGGATGGCTGTCGACGACCAGCACCCGGAAGTCGCGCAACTCGGCACCGCGCGACGGTTGCAACGCCAGCTGGTAAGCGACTGCCTCCACCTCGTCGGGACCGGCGAGCAGCAGGGTCGCCAGCGTCAGGTCGGCCGCACTGCGCGTCATCGGCCCGACCACCGCGAGATCCGGCGGGGCCGCCAGCGCGGGCACCCGCGGCGGCACATTGCCACGGCCCGGCAACAACGGCAGCGACGGCTTGTGCGCGAACACGCCGCAGAAATGCGCCGGAACCCGCAGCGACCCGGCGAGGTCGGAGCCGAGCGCGAGCGAGACGTACCCCGCCGCGAGCGCCGCCGCGGAGCCACCGGAGGAGCCGCCCGGAGAGCGCGTCAGCTCCCATGGATTGCTCGTCGTGCCGTAGATGTCGTTGTAGGACTGCCAGTCGTGCAACAGGTGCGGCACATTCGTCTTGCCGACGACGACCCCGCCCGCGTCCTTCACCCGCGTCACCAGCACCGCGTCCTCGGCCGGTTACCGGCCCGCCGCCTCGGGAATCCCCCAGGTGGTCGGCAAGCCGGCGACGTTGAAGGATTCCTTGACCGCCACCGGAACACCGAGCAGCGGCGCGCGCTCACCCCGCGCCAGCGCCGCGTCAGCCCGCTTCGCGGCGGCACGGGCACGCTCGAAGTCCCGCACCACCACGGCGTTGACCTTCTCGTCGAACTCCTCGATCCGCGCGATGCTCAGCTCGAGCAGCTCGGTCGCCGAGACGGTCTTCGCCGCCAGCGCGGCCACCTGCGCACGCAGCGTCGCAAATTCCAGTCCGGACATAGACTCCCCCTCGGATCCGTTTCAGAGTACGGAAAGCGCCAAGCGGTTTTCCCTCCCGCACCGGATGGGCCGCTCCCCCGGAACGCAAGATGGGCCGCGCCCGGGAAACCCCGGCGCGGCCCATCCAGGCGCACAGCGTCACTCCTTCGCGGAGTCACCCTTAGCGTCGGAGTCCTTGTCCTTACTGCCCTTTTCCTTGCCGTCCTTGTCCTTCTCGTCCGGCTCGTCGTCCTTCTTCTCCGGCGGAGCCGGCAACAGCGCGTCCAGCGCCGCACCGGTCAGCCGGCGGAACGCCCGCCGCGGACGGTCCCGGTCCAGGACCGCGACCTCCAGCTTGATCTGGTCCGGCACCCCGCCATTGCCGTTCGACGAAGCCGCGACCGTCGCCTTCAACGCCTCCACCGCCGTGCCCAGCGCGGTCTCCAGGTCGTGGTCCGGGTCGACCGTGTCCTTCAGCTTCGTGCTGATCGGCTCGGTCTGCCCGCCCATCACCACATACGGCGACTCGTCGAAGATCGAACCGTCGTAGGTCAGCCGGAACAGCTGGTCCTCGGCCTGGCTCGACCCCACCTCCGCCACGCAGACCTCCACCTCGAACGGCTTCAGCTGCTCGGTGAAGATGCTGCCCAGCGTCGCCGCGTACGCGTTCGCCAACGCCCGCGCGGTCACATCCCGCCGGTCGTACTGGTAGCCCTTCAGGTCCGCGTGCCGGATCCCGGCCACCCGCAGGTTCTCGAACTCCGAGTACCGGCCGACCGCGGCGAACCCGATCCGGTCATAGATCTCCGAGACCTTGTGCAACGTCGCCGACGGATTCTCGGCCACGAACAGGATCCCGCCCCGGTACTTCAGCACCACGACGCTCCGGCCGCGCGCGATGCCCTTGCGCGCCAGCTCGGAACGCTCCCGCATCAGCTGCTCGGGAGAGGCATACAACGGCATCGTCACGGTGTCGGCTCCACGTTCTTCGAGGTAACGGCGTTCGATGGTCCAGTGCTGAGCGCGCTCACAGGCCTCAGCTCGTCCGGTGGTGCGTCCGCTCGGCCCGGCCGGCCACCACGGCCTCCGCCACCGCGGCCGTCTCCTCGGCCGGCAGCTGCACCGCACCGTGCTCCGCGGTGATCGTGACCACGGTCGGGAAGATCCGCCGCACCATGTCCGGCATGCCGCTCGCCGTGTCGTCGTCCGCCGCGTCGTACAACGCCTCCACGGCCGACCGCACGGCCGCCTCGGCGTCCGCATCGGGGTCGTACAGCTTCTTCAGCGCCGACTTCGCGAACAGCGAACCCGAACCCACCCCGGCGTACCCGGCGTTCTCCTCGTACCGGCCGCCCGCGGCGTCGTACGACACGATCCGCCCGGCGTGCTTCGCGTCCACGGCCTCCAGGTCGTACCCGACGAACAGCGGCACCACCGCCAGCCCCGCCATCGCCATGTCCAGGTTGGCCTTCACCATCCCGGCCAGCTTGTTCGTCTTGCCGTCCAGCGACAGCGTGACGCCCTCGATCTTCTCGTAGTGCGCCAGCTCCACCGCATACAGCCGCACCATCTCCACGGCCAGCCCGGCCGTGCCCGCGATGCCCACCGCCGAGTACTCGTCGGTGACATGGACCTTCTCCATGTCCCGGCTCGCGATCAGGTTCCCCGACGTCGCCCGCCGGTCACCCGCGATCAGCACGCCCCCGGCGAAAGTCAGCGCCACGATCGTCGTGCCGTGCGGCACACCCAGCTCGCCCGCCCCGGACGGCACCCGCCGCGCCGGCAACAGCTCAGGCGCCTGGTCCCGCAGGAAGTCCGCGAACGAGGACGACGCCGGCGAGAAGTACGCGGCGGGCAGGCCCGGACCGGAAAGCCCCGCGCGAGGGGAGGTGTTGTCCATACGTGCTCTTGGTTCCCATCTGTGCTGTGGTTGTCCCGACGAACGCTTCGCGCACCCGCGACCACCGCCCCGCCAACGCACCGGGACGGCGACCACGGGAGACGACTACTCGCCGCCCTTCTGCACGTAGGCGCGCACGAAGTCCTCGGCGTTCTCCTCCAGCACGTCGTCGATCTCGTCGAGGATCGTGTCGACGTCCTCGCCGAGCTTCTCGCGCCGTTCCTGACCCGCCGCTCCGGCCGCCTCGAACTCCTCGTCGGAGTCGCCGCCGCCGTGCTTCTCGACCTTCTCCTGCGCCATCTCGCCTCCCGGTGTGGCTGATGATTCCTAGCCTACCCAGCGGCCCCGACATTCGGGGCAACGCCGCGATCGCGATCCCCCGGACGCCCTAGTCCGAACCGGTGATGGCCTCGACCAGCTCCTCCGCCGTCGCCGAAGCGTCCAGCAGCTTCCCGACGTGCGCTTTCGTCCCCCGCAGCGGCTCCAGCGTCGGGATCCGCACCAGCGACTCCCGGCCCACGTCGAAGATCACCGAATCCCACGACGCCGCCGCGATCGAAGACGCGTACTTCTCCAGCGCCCGGCCCCGGAAGTACGCCCGGGTGTCCGAAGGCGGCGTCGTGATCGCAGCCTGGACCTCATCCTCGGTCACCAGCCGCTTCATCGAACCCCGCGTGACCAGCCGGTTGTACAGGCCCTTGCCCAGCCGCACGTCCGAGTACTGCAGGTCCACCAGCCGCAGCCGCGGCGCGCCCCAGGCCAGCTGGTCCCGCTCCCGGTACCCCTCCAGCAGCCGCAGCTTCGCCGGCCAGTCCAGCCGGTCCGCGCACTCCTGCGGGTCCCGCGCCAGCGCGTCCAGGATCTCGCCCCAGACCCGCAGCACCTCCTTCGAGGCCTCGTCGGCGCTCGTGCGCTCCAGGTTCGCCGCCGCGATCTCGTGATACGCGAACTGCAGGTCCAGCCCGCTGTACTTCTTCCCGTTCGCCAGCTCGACCTGCACCTTCAAGGTCGGGTCGTGGCTGATCTGGTGCACCGCGCGCACCGGCTCGTCCAGCTTCAGCTCGTCGAACCGGATCCCCGACTCGATCAGGTCCAGCACCAGCGCCGTCGTGCCGACCTTCAGGTACGTCGAGTACTCCGCCAGGTTCGCGTCGCCCACGATCACGTGCAGCCGCCGGTACTTGTCCGCGTCCGCGTGCGGCTCGTCCCGGGTGTTGATGATCCCGCGCTTGAGCGTCGTCTCCAGGCCGACCTCGACCTCGATGTAGTCCGCGCGCTGCGAGAGCTGGAACCCGGCCTCCTCGCTCTGCTGCCCGATCCCCACCCGGCCCGAGCCCGTGATCACCTGGCGCGAGGCGAAGAACGGCGTCAGCCCCGCGATCACCGCGGTGAACGGCGTCGACCGCGCCATCAGGTAGTTCTCGTGCGTGCCGTAGCTCGCGCCCTTGCCGTCCACGTTGTTCTTGTACAGCTGCAACGGCGGCTGCCCGGGCACGGTGGCCGCCTTCAGCGCGGCCTCCTCCATCACCCGCTCGCCCGCCTTGTCCCAGATCACCGCGTCGCGCGCATTCGTGACCTCGGGCGCCGAGTACTCCGGGTGCGCGTGGTCCACGTACAACCGCGCCCCGTTGGTCAGGATGACGTTCGCCGCCCCCAGGTCCTCCACGTCCGGATCGTGCCCGGGACCGCCCGGGCCGGTCAGGTCGAACCCGCGCGCGTCCCGCAGCGGGGACTCCACCTCGTAGTCCCAGCGGGCCCGGCGGGCCCGCGGAATGTCCGCCGCCGCCGCGTAGGCGAGCACGACCTGAGTCGAGGTGAGCACCGGGTTCGCCGTGGCGTCCCCGGGCACGGCGATGCCGTATTCGACTTCGGTTCCCATGATCCGACGCATGCCACCCACCCTACGGGGTGCACCCGTGCGACGATGCCCCCATGCCAGGCAGTGACGAACTCGTTGCCCTCTATGACCGAACCGGCCGGGCCACCGGGGAAGTGCTCCGCTCCCGCGTCCGCGCGGAAGGACTCTGGCACGCGGCGGGCGTCGTGCTGGTCCGTTCGGGCGACGGCCGCTCCGTCTACGTCCACCTCCGCACCCCGGACAAGGACGTCTTCCCGTCCACCTGGGACTGCTGGGCCGGCGGCGTGGTCGCCGCGGGCGAGACCCCCGCCGAATGCGCCCGCCGCGAGCTCGCCGAAGAACTCGGCGTCCACGGAGTGGAACCGGAACCGCTGTTCACCCTCGTCTACGACCAGGGCACCCTCCACTGCCACAACTTCGCCTTCGAAGTCCGCTGGGACGGCCCCATCCGCCACCAGCCCGAGGAGATCGTCGAAGGCCGCTGGATCCCGCTCGAAGAGCTGCGCAGCTGGGTCGAAGACCCCGACCGCCCGTTCATCCCGGACGGCCGCGCCGGCGTCCTCGAATGGTTCCGCCGCTACGGCTGAGCGACCAGCTTCGCCACCAGCTTCGGCAACAACCGCTTCGCCGCGTCCGCCGCCCGCGTCGGCGTACTCGCCGCGACGCTCAACGCCGACACGAGATTCCCCTTCGCCGCCAGCACCGTGCACGTCGAGCCCTCGCACCACGCCCGCAGCGCGGTCACGCCCTCCTGCGGCGGCAGCGAAAGCACCGTGCCCGCACAGTCCGCGCCGGACACCACGTCCGCACCCGGCCGGTCCGGATAAGCCGTCACCTGATGATCCAGCACCGAGCCACTCGGGTACACCCAGCTCGCCGACCGCCGCTCCCCCGCAGCCAGGCCGTTGAGACAACCCGAAACCTTGCCCGCGCCCGGGTGCACACCCTCTTCGGCAACGTCCTCATCGGACAGCAGCGCCGCCGGGGCGGCCGCGATCGCCGCCGCGCGCGGGTCCGGCTTCGGCACTACCGGCACGGCCGACGGACGCGGGGCCGGCGCGGCGGCCGCCGAGGGCGTATCACTCGGCGTCGGATCGTCGTAGTACGTCTCGAGATTGTTGGGCCGGTTGCCGCACCCGGCCAGCCCGACGAACGCGACCGCGGCCACGGCGAGCACCTGCCGATGACGCACTTGCTGCCCCTCCGCAAGATCCGCGCCCCGCCCAGCCGGAACGCGATTCAGCGAGGGTAGTGCAGCCGCTCAGTCCCACCCGAGCCGGGACCGGTGCCGCCAGTACGCGCCCGGCTCCTCGGCGGCCGCGGCCAGCCCGGCCAGCTCGTCCGCGCCCAGTGAGACGTCCGCGGCAGCCAGGTTCGCCGCCAGCTGAGCCGGGCTCGACGGCCCGATCACCGCCGCCGACACCCATTCCTGCGCCAGCACCGCCGCAACGGCGACCGCGTCCGGCCCGACTCCGTGCGCCTCGGCGATCCGCGCCACCACCGGCGGGGCCTCGACCGCGAGCCGCCCGTTCGCCAGCGTCTCCTTGACCAGCACGCGTTTCCCCGCCGCCCGCGCCTCCGCCAGCGCGGGGCCGACCGACGTTTCCAGCACGTTCCAGGTGGACTGCACCGCCGTGAACACCGGCCGCCCCGCCACCTCCAGCGCGAACGCCCGCCGCACCGCGTCCGCCTGCGCCGGCCCGGAGGTCGAGAACCCGACCTCGACCCCGGACGCGGAAAGCCCCGCCAGCGCCTCGATCAGCGGCTCGTCCGAGAACAGCGGACTGTCCACAGTGAGCGAATGCACCTGGTAGAGATTCACCCGATCACCGAGGAGCGCCCGCGTCTGCGCCCACTGCTCGCGGAACCGCGCCGCCGTGTGCTCCTTGACTTCGTGGACCTCGGCGTCGAGTCGCCACTCGCCGACGTAGCGGTAGCCCCACTTGCTCGACACGGTCACGTCCGGGTGGCCACGCTCGTCGAGCCAGCCGGCCAGGAACTCCTCCGAAAGCCCGTACGAGCGCGCCACATCGACCCACCGGACGCCCGCGCGATAGGCGTCGTCCAGCACAGCGTGGGTGGCGGCCCGCATCGCCGCGACGTCGCGTGACACCGGCAGGTCCCGGCCCAGGTTGATGTACGCGGGCCGGCCCAGTGCGGCGAGCCCCACCGCGATGCGATCCATGGGTTCCCTTGTCTTTGCTGGGTTTTGGGGGTCGGTGGCCACGGCTGATTTTCCTACGACGCCGGGCTGTATAGGCCGTTATACATCTTGTTTGTGCCGGAGGATGGCCAGCCATTGGCCGGAGTTCTGGGCTTGGCGGTGGAGCTTCTCGAGCCGCGCCGCCGGGGCCCGGACGTAGCCCTTGCCGAAGACCGGCGCGATCTGACGGAGGCTCGCACCCTCCTCACGGGCGGCCAGCAGCGCCCAGTCGGACGCGTCGGCGCACGCGGCCGAGGCGCGGCGCAGCTCCCCCAGCAGCTCGATCAGCTCCGGTGCGCCCACCTCCCCCGCCTGGACGGCGGCCGCCGTCGTCTCCAGCCAGGCCATGACGTCGGCTTCGGTGATCGGCGCGCGTGGCCGACCTGCGTCATCTGTGCTCACGCCCGTGAGTATAGGGCGTTATACAGCAGTCTTAGCGCGCAGTCCGAAAACCGCTGGCCCCGCGGCGCGGCGAACCCGTTGACTGGGCGGGAATTCACGAAGACCGGGAGGACCATGCCCAGGCGGTTCGGTGTCACCGCGCGGTTCGTCGCGCTGGCGACGGTGTGGGGTGCCAGTTTCCTGTTCATCAAGGTGGGCCTCGAAGGCCTCTCCCCCGCGCAGGTCGCGCTGGCCCGGGCCGGCTTCGGCGCGCTCGGGCTGGCCGTGGTCCTGGTGGTGCGACGGCGGCCGCTCCCCCGCGACCCGGTGCTGTGGGGCCATCTCGCGGTCGTCTCGGTGCTGCTGTGCGTGGGGCCGTTCCTGTTGTTCTCCTGGGCGGAGCAGTACGTCCCGTCCGGGCTGGCCAGCATCTTCAACGCGACCACGCCGCTGCTGACGATGTTCTTCGCCGCCGCCACGCTCCCCGCGGAGCGCCTCACCCGACCCCGCGCCGTGGGTCTGCTGCTCGGTTTCGCGGGCGTGCTGACGCTCGTCGGGGTGTGGCAGGGCATCGACCTCACTCATGAGCTGACCGCGCAGCTGGCCTGCCTGGGCGCCACGACCTGCTACGGCGCGGCGTTCGTCTATCTGCGCCGTTTCGTTTCGCCACGTGGTGCCGACCCCGTCACCGTCGCGTTCGGACAGGTCGGCTTCGCCACGGTGATCCTGGGCCTGCTGGCCCGCGCGGTGGCCACCTCCCCGGTCCACCTCAGCCCCGCCGTGGTCCTCAGCATGCTCGTGCTCGGCGTGTTCGGGACAGGCGTCGCGTACGCGTGGAACACCGCCGTCATCGCCGCCTGGGGAGCCGCCAACGCGTCCGCCGTGACTTACCTCACACCAGTGGTCGGTGTGGTCCTCGGAGTGGTCGTGCTGAACGAACCCGTGCACTGGAACGAACCCGTCGGCGCGGTCCTGGTGGTGCTCGGGATCCTGGCCTCCCACGGACGGCTCCGGCTGCGCCGGAGGGCCGCGCTCACCGCCATTCCCTGAGGCGTTTTCCGGCCCGGACACGGCAGTGGGGCCGCCGGCGAACCGGCGGCCCCACGTGCTCCGTGCCTGTTACAGGTACTGACCCGTGTTGGTGGCGGTGTCGATCGCCCGCCCCGAGTCCTGGTTCTTGCCGGTGACGAGGGTGCGGATGTAGACGATCCGCTCCCCCTTCTTGCCGGAGATCCGGGCCCAGTCGTCCGGGTTCGTGGTGTTCGGCAGGTCTTCGTTCTCCGCGAACTCGTCGACGATCGCGTCCAGCAGGTGCTGCACGCGCAGGCCGGGCTGGTTGGTCTCCAGCACGGACTTGATCGCCGACTTCTTCGCCCGGTCCACGATGTTCTGGATCATCGCGCCCGAGTTGAAGTCCCGGAAGAACAGGACCTCCTTGTCCCCGTTGGCATAGGTCACCTCGAGGAACCGGTTCTCGTCGCTCTCCTCGTACATGCGCTCGACCGTGTGCTGGATCATCGCGTCGAACGTGGCCTTCTGGTCCCCGCCGAACTCCGCCAGGTCATCGGCGTGGATCGGCAGGCCTTCGGCCAGGTACTTGGAGAAGATGTCCTTCGCGCCTTCGGCGTCCGGACGCTCGATCTTGATCTTGACGTCGAGCCGGCCCGGCCGCAGGATCGCCGGGTCGATCATGTCCTCGCGGTTGGAGGCGCCGATGACGATGACGTTCTCCAGTCCTTCGACACCGTCGATCTCCGAGAGCAGCTGCGGCACGATCGTGGTCTCCACATCGGAGGACACGCCCGAGCCACGGGTGCGGAAGATCGAGTCCATCTCGTCGAAGAACACGATGACCGGGGTGCCCTCGGACGCCTTCTCACGAGCCCGCTGGAAGATCAGGCGGATGGACCGCTCGGTCTCGCCGACGAACTTGTTGAGCAGCTCGGGACCCTTGATGTTCAGGAAGTAGGACTTCCCGTCCTCGTTGTCGCCCCGGGCCAGCGCCACCTTCTTGGCCAGGGAGTTGGCCACCGCCTTGGCGATGAGCGTCTTCCCGCAGCCCGGAGGGCCGTACAGCAGCACACCCTTCGGCGGCCGCAGCTGGTACTCCTGGTAGAGGTCGGCGTGCAGGAACGGCAGCTCCACCGCGTCGCGGATCTGCTCGATCTGCCGGCTGAGGCCGCCGATGTCCTCGTAGCGGACGTCCGGCACCTCCTCCAGCACCAGGTCCTCGACCTCGGCCTTGGGCACCCGCTCGTAGGCGTACCCGGCCTTGGAGTCGACGAGCAGCGAGTCCCCCGGCTTCAGGGGCTGCTCGGCCAGCAGATCGGAGAGCAGGACGACCCGCTCCTCGTCCGCGTGCCCGACGACGAGCGCGCGAAGGCTTTCGCCCTCCACCTCCGCCGCGAGCACCTCACGCAGGGAACACACCTCACCGGTGCGCTCGAAGCCGCCGCCTTCGACGACGGTGAGCGCCTCGTTGAGCCGCAGCGACTGGCCCCGTTGCAGCGACGAGACCTCCACGGCCGGCGACACCGAGACCCGCATCTTGCGGCCCGAGGTGTAGACGTCCACCGTGTTGTCCTCGTACGCCGCCACGAACACGCCATAACCGCTGGGCGGCTGGGCCAGGCGATCGACCTCCTCGCGGAGGGCGAGCAGCTGTCCCCGTGCTTCACGCAGGGTCTCGACCAGCTTGGTGTTCCGCTCGGTGAGCTGGCTCACCCGCTCGGACGCCTCGGCGAGGCGCTGTTCGAGAACCCGGTTCTGTCGCGGCGAATCGGTCAGTTTGCGGCGCAGCAGCGCCACTTCCTCCTCGAGAAAACGAATCTGCCGGGCTTCCTCGTTCGATGGCTGCCCTGCTCCGCTCGTTGCTGAAGGGTCGGCCTCCTCGCGCCGACCTCCGGGAAGGTCATGATGCATTGGGCACCTCCTCGGAGTGCTTTTCATTCCACGGTACCGGCGATCACCGACAAGAAAAGGCCTTTCCGCATTACAAGATCGGCGCGTCGCGTCTTCTCCGCCCGCCCAGCACGGCGGCCACCGCAGCGCAAGCGGCCATTTCGGTGCCCGGGCACCGGACCGCGACACGCCGTGTTCCACCAGGCGAAAGCGAGCAGCACAGAGATACCCGCCACGCTGCCCGTCGAACCCTGTTTTCGGGCCAGTTCCGGCCTCCGCGCACGGATCCGGCCGCTGGTGGCTAGCATCGGCCGCGACCTCACCACACCTGGTGGCCGGGTCTCCACGCGCAGCAGCTAGGGGGCACAGACATGACCTACCCGCCGCAGCAGCCCGGCGGCTACGGCCAGCAGGGCGGCGGTTACGGGCAGCAGCCGGATCCGTACGGCCGGCCGCAGCAGCCCGGCTACCCCCAGTCGGGCCCGCAGCAGCAGCCCGGCTACCCCGGGGCCGGACCGCAGTACGGCCAGCAGCCCGGCGGGTACCAGGGCCGCTACCCCCAGCAGGGCGGCTACGGGCAGCAGCCGTCGGGCTACCCCCAGTCCGGCCCGCAGCAGCAGCCGGGCTATCCGGGCGGGACGCAGCAGTTTCCGCAACAGGATGCCTACCAGCAGGGCGGATTCGGCGACCAGTACGGCCAACCGGGTGGTTATTCGCCGAGCGGCTACGGTGAGCAGCCCCCGCCGAAAAAAAAGAAAACCGGCCTGATCATCGGCATCGCGATCGGCGCTGTGGTCGTCGTCGGCGGGGCGGTGGGCCTCATCATCGGCCTGACCGGCAACGACGACAACTCCACCACCGCCGCGCCGCCGGCCTCGAGCGCGCCGCAGAACCCCGCGCCGAGCCAGCCGAAGAGCAGCTCGCCGACCAAGCCGTCGAGTTCAGGCTCCGCCCCGACGACCGGCGCCGGCGGCACCGGCCCCGCGCCCGGCGGCAAGGCGTCCTCGCAGGAGCTGTTCCAGGCCGCCGCGGCCGACTTCAGCGCCGGTGACGGCAAGGCGCTCTCCACGCTCGCCTGCCGCAGCATCTACTCCGGCGGCGCCGTGGACATCCAGACCATCCAGGTCCAGCTCACCGGCACCGCGCAGGAGAACGGTGACAGCGCCACCGTGCGATACACGGCCACGCAGGGCACGAAGACCGCGAACGGGACCATGACGTCCAAGCGCGAGTCCGGCGTCTGGTGCCTCGTGGACGCCCAAGCGGACAAGAAGTGAAACCCCGGCGGTGAGCGGACGGCTCACCGCCGGGCTCGCCCTGCTCGGCGCGCTGGTGGCCGGGGTGGTGATCGGGCTGCTCCTGGTCGCCCCCGCCGGCCCCGATGACGCTGCCGTGCCCCCGGAGCCGCCGCCGACCACAACCGTTACGCACTCCAGCGCGGTGACCCCGGCGCCGGACGCCGACGTCGCCGCGGTCACGGTCCTCGCGCACGCGATCGCCGACGCGATCCAGCGCCGGGACGCGAAGAAGTTCGGCACCCTCACCTGTCAGCCGCAGACCTCGGATGCGCTGTCCGCGTTGCAGAAACGCTGGGACGCGGCCGGGCCGATGGCCGTCACGCTGCCCGAGGCGCCGATCGTCGACGGCGATTCGGCCAGCGTCAACGTCCACGTCGAGGGCACCGGAGGACGCAAGCAGACGCCGTTCCCGATGCGCCGCGAGAACGGCCGCTGGTGTGTGCCGGGCTGAGGCTCAGCCCTTGCCCTTGGCGGGCCGCCGCGAAACCCGCGGCGAGACCGTGCCGTCCGCCAGCCGGCGCGCGGTGAGCAGGAACGCGGTGTGCGCGACCATCCGGTGGTCCGGCCGCACCGCCAGGCCGACCACGTGCCACGGGCGCACCAGCGACTCCCACGACTCCGGCTCGGTCCAGCACTGCTGCTCCCGCAACGACTCCGTCACCCGGGACAGCTGGGTCACCGTCGCCACGTAGACGGTCAGCACGCCGCCCGGCACCAGGTGCGCGGCGACGTTCGGCAGCTGGTCCCACGGCGCCAGCATGTCCAGCACCACGCGGTCCACCTCGCCGGTGTGCGTGGCGAGGTCGGCGACGGTGAGCGACCAGTTGTCCGGCTTCTCGCCGAAGAACTTCACCACGTTGCGCTCGGCGTGCTCGGCGTGGTCGTCGCGGATCTCGTACGAGGACACCCGCCCGGCCGGGCCGACCGCGCGCAGCAGCGAACAGGTCAGCGCGCCGGACCCGGCCCCGGCCTCCAGCACGCGCGCGCCGGGGAAGATGTCGCCGAACATGACGATCTGCGCGGCGTCCTTGGGGTAGATCACCTGGGCGCCGCGCGGCATCGAGAGCACGTAGTCCGGCAGCAGCGGCCGGAGCGCGAGGTAGGTGCTGCCGCCCGCGGACGTGACCACCGAGCCCTCGGGGAGCCCGATCAGGTCGTCGTGGGCGAGGGCGCCGCGATGAGTGTGGTACTCCCCGCCCTCGGCGAGGGTCAGGGTGTAGTGGCGGCCCTTCGAATCCGTCAACTGAACCCGGTCACCCACACTGAACGGTCCACTGACCGACAACTTCGTCCTCCACCCTCACGCGAAACGCTGGCGTCAGATCTTCCCAGGTCGCCCGCGCGGGCCGCGGCTGGGGTCAGTACCCGCGGCGGTCGCGCACCAGCGCGGCCCGGAGATCGTCCCGGCGCAGCACCCCGGCCGGGCGGCCTTCGTCGTCGACCACGAGGAACTGCCACGCGGGGGTCTCGCGGACCCGCTCGGCGATCTCCTCGCCCGGTTCCGACGCCAGCAGCACGGTCTCGGCGCGGATCGGCTCGGCCGCCAGCTCCGCGGGCGCGTGCGGATTGGCCGCGGCGAGCTGTTCGGCCGCCTGCTCGTCGAGCAGCCCCGCGGCGACGCCGTCCGCCCGCACCAGCACCACACCGCGGCCGGCGGACGCGGCGAGCGCGTCGGACACCGGGCTCTCCGCGGGCAGTTGCAGGACCGGCCGCACCAGCTCGGTGATCTCCAGCCCGTCCGGCCAGCTCCGCCGGGCTTCGGCGACGAGCTCGGCGCGGGCGCCCATGATGACGAACCACGCCGTGACGACGCAGACGCCCAGGCGCAGCCACCGGTCCTCGCTCGCGGTCGCCAGTCCCCACAGCGCCCACACGATCAGCGCGGTGGCCACGAGCGCGCCGCCGGCCACCGCGGCGCGGGTGCCCTTGGCGCGCAGCCCGGTCGCCGCCCACACGCCCGCGCGCACCAGGCGCCCGCCGTCCAGCGGCAGTCCCGGGAGCAGGTTGAACAGGCCGACCGCGAAGTTCGCCACGGCGCACTCGGCGATCAGCAGCCACACCGCGCCGTCCGGCGGCACCGCGAGCATCAGCAGCGCGCAGAACCCGCCGAGCACCAGCGACACGGCCGGGCCCGCCGCGGCGACCAGCCCCTCCTGCCCCGGCTTGCGCGGGGTTCGCGCCACTTCGGACAGTCCGCCGAGCAGGAACAGCCGCAGCCGCCGCACCGGGATCCCCAGCCGCAGCGCGACCAGGCAGTGCCCCAGCTCGTGGGCGAGCACCGAGAGCCCCAGCAGCACCGCGAACGCGGCCGCCAGCAGCCAGGACGTGAGCGTGGACGCGTCCGGCAGCAACCGGCTGACCAGCGGCGCGTAGAGCACGACGATGATCGCCGAGCCGATCCACCACGACGGCGCGAGCAGGACCGGGACCCCGCGGACCCGGAACAGCAGCAGCCCGCCGTCGCCGGTGGCGGCGCGCCGGGGCGGCCCGGCGTTGTGCTGACTGGTCGCGGCCATGCGGGCAAGAGTAAAGGGCAGGGTGTGGGGAGGCGGTTATCCGCCCGGCGCGGACGAGTGGTGTCGCCTCCCGGCCACGGGGTTTGCCCAGTGCCGGACGCAGCGGATGACGCTTTCGCCTCGCTCAGTGCGGGCAGCGCGTCATCCGCTCCGGCACGGCGGCGAGTCGCGCGAGCGGAAGTGTCGGTGCCCGGCGTTACGCTCTGGCCATGCCCGACACCGCTACGGTCACCACTCCCCCCGAGGCCGGTGGCGCGCCCGTCCGCAGGCGGCCCGCGCTGTCGCCGTCCCGCGCGAGCGACTTCAAGCAGTGCCCGCTGCTCTACCGGTTCCGGGCCGTCGACCGGCTGCCGGAAGTGCCCACCCGGGCACAGCTGCGCGGCACGCTCGTCCACGCCGTGCTGGAGCGGCTCTTCGCGCTGCCGGCGAACGAACGCGTCCCGCCGCGCGCGAAGGAGCTGATCGAGCCCACCTGGGCCGAGCTGTCCGCGGGCAGTCCGGAGTGGACGGACCTGTTCGAGGGCGAAGATGACGACGAGACCGGCAAATGGCTGCAGTCGGCGGAAAAGCTGCTCGACTCGTACTTCGGGCTGGAGGACCCGCGCCGGCTGGAACCCGAGGCCTGTGAGCTGCACGTGGAGATCGAGCTGGGCTCCGGGGTGCTGCTGCGCGGCTACATCGACCGGGTCGACGTCGCGCCCACCGGCGAGATCCGGGTGGTGGACTACAAGACCGGGGCGGCGCCGCGCGAGATCGGCGAGGCCAAGGCGATGTTCCAGATGAAGTTCTACGCCGTGGTGCTCTGGCGGCTGCGCGGCGTGGTGCCGCGGCAGCTGAAGCTGATGTACCTGACCGACGGGCAGTCCCTCGCGTACACGCCGGACGAGGCGGAGCTGGTGCGCTTCGAGCGCACGCTGGAGGCGATCTGGCAGGCCATCCTCAAGGCGGGCAAGACCGGCGACTTCCGGCCCAACCCGGGCAAGCTGTGCTCGTGGTGCGACCACCAGGCGCACTGCCCGGAGTTCGGCGGCACGCCCCCGGAGTACCCGGGCTGGCCGGAGCCGGACGCGGGCGAAGAGACGGCACTGGACCGGGCCGACTGATGGCCGACGCTTTTTACGCCCCGCTCGGCGAAGAGCGGTACGCCGCGACCGAGCACACCAGCGGTCCGTGGGCGCCGGGCGCGCAGCATTTCGGCCCGCCGTCGGCGCTGCTCGTGCGCGGGCTGGAGCGGATCGAGGCGCCGCACCCTTCGCTGCTGGCGCGGGTGACCGTCGAGATCCTCGGCCCCGCGCCGGTCGCGGAGCTGGACCAGCGGTCGTGGGTCGAGCGGCCGGGCCGTTCGGTGGAGCTGCTTCAGTCGGAGCTGTCCGCCGCCGGCCGGGTCGTCGCCCGCGCCTCGGCGTGGCGGCTCGCGACCACCGACACCGAGTCCGTGGCCACCGACGCCGGGCCGCTCCTGCCCTCGGCCGAAGCCGGCACCGAGACGGCGTTCCCGGACGACTGGTCCGGCGGATACCTGCAGGCCATCGAGTGGCGCGCGGTGCGCGGCGGGATCTCCGCGCCCGGGCCCGCCGCCGTCTGGGGCCGGCAGCGGATCCCGCTCGTGGACGGCGAGGAGCCGACCGGGCTGCAGCGGCTGTTCGCGATCGCCGACTCCGGCAACGGGGTGTCGCACTTCCTGCCGGCGCGCGACTGGTGGTTCATCAACTCGGAGCTGACCGTCCACCTGCGCCGCGAGCCCGAGGGCGAATGGGTCGGGCTCGACGCGGTTACGCTGGTCGGCCCACACGGAATCGGCACGGCCACGAGTACCCTGCACGACGGTTCCGGTCCGGTCGGCACGGGGGCGCAGGCCCTGCTCGTCCGTCCGCGACAGGCCGGAGGCGAATAACCGCGCGGACCCGCCCCGGATCCAATAGCCTTCGCGGAACGACCGACAAGGGAGCGCTCCGGCATGCAGATCACCTCGGTGGTCAACCAGAAAGGCGGGGTCGGCAAGACCTCGCTGAGCGTCGGCACCGCCGCGGCACTCGCCGAGCGCGGCCGGCGGGTGCTGCTGATCGACCTCGACCCACAGGGGCACGCCACCACGGAGATGCTCGGCCTGGACGAGGTCGCCTCAGACATGCCCAGCCTCGCCAAGGCGCTGACCAAGCTGTGGAAGGGCTCGATCGAGGAGCTCGCCGTCCCGCATCCGCGCAGCAACATCGGCCGCGGCGGCGCGTTCGACGTCATCCCGACCTCGCCGGGCATGTTCGACCTGATCCGCCGATTGGACCAGTTCCGCGTGCCCGGCTGGCAACTCGCCCGGGTCGTCCAGTTCGCCAACTACGACCACGTCGTGATCGACTGCCCGCCGGCGCTCGACGTGCTGACCAACAACGCGCTCGCGGCCTCGCACGGGATCCTGGTGCCGGTGCAGCCGGACAAGACCAGCATCCGCGCGATGCGGCTGCTGGCCGACCAGGTGCGCTACGTGGAGCAGACCACCGGCCGCTCGCCGATCGCGTGGTACGGCATCGTGCCCGGCCTCTACCGGCGGCCCATCTCGCACTACGCGGCCGCGGCGCTGCAGGAGATGTACAACTTCGGCGTGCCGATGCTCTCGCACGTCCCGCTCGGCGTGGTGATGAACGAGGCGGCCGCGCACGGCGTCCCGGTCACCACGTACGCGCCGGAAACGCTGCAGGCCCTGTCGTTCCGCGAGATCGCCGACACGCTCGACGGCTACCTCGCCCAGAACCCCGGCCCCACCGAGGTCCCGGCCGACGACGAGTTCGTCTTCGAGGACTTCATCTCCGAGGTCGCGGTGGCCCGCAACGTCAACGACAACGGCGCGCGCAAGAAGCTCTACGACCTGATGCCCAAGCGCCCGCAACGGCCGCGCTGACCGTCCACTGAGGAACCCGGGCGCGCCGGAAAACCCGGGGAAAGAAAATCCGCGGGCGGTGTCGGATCGGGGCCGCGGTGTTCGTGGCAGGGGTGAGAGGCCGCCCGCGAGGGGCGCCCCTGAGGGACAGGGAACCGCGATGAAGCTGACGACCATCACGCAGATGACCATCGACGGCGTGACGCAGGGCAACGGCGGCGCGTCCGATGAGGACCGCAGGAACGGGTTCGACCGCGGCGGCTGGGCGAAGGGCGCGGGCGACGACGAGACCCGGGCGTTCATCACCGAGGCCTACCAGCGAGCCGGCGCGTTCCTGTTCGGACGCCGGACCTACGAGCTGTTCGCCGGTTCCTGGGGAACCGCCGAAGCAATGCGCGCCCACCCCATCGGCGTCGCGCTGAGCCAGGCACCCAAGTACGTCGCGTCGACCACGCTCTCCGCACCGGATTGGGCGGACACGACCGTCCTCACCGGTGACCTGGCGGCGGCCGTCCGGGAGCTGAAGGCCAAGCCGGGTGGTGAGCTCCAGGTGCACGGCAGCAGCGTCCTGGTCCAGTGGCTGCTGGCGAACGGGCTGGTCGACGAGATGACGCTGATCGTGATCCCGGTGATTCTCGGCCAGGGCGCGCGGTTGTTCCCGGAGAGCGGCCCGGATCTCGCGCTCGAGCCGATCGACTCGCGCGTCGACTCGAAGGGCGTGACGATCCAGCGCTACCGGCCCGCCGGACGCCCCCAGTACGCCGCATGACACCTGAACCGCTCACCCACAGGAGATGACCGTGCAGTACCTGCTTTCCGTGATCCACGACCAGCCCAGCCTCGCCGACGCGGACGAGCAGGCGGCGATCGACGTGTTCAACGAGCGGCTCCAGACCGAGGGCCACTGGGTGTTCGCCGGCGGGCTCGGGGCTCCCGTGGCGGCCACGGTGATCGACAACCGGGGCGGCGAGGCGATGATCACCGACGGGCCGTTCCTGGAGTCGAAGGAGTACCTCGCCGGCTTCTGGATCATCGAGGCCGACGACCTCGACGTGGCGCTCACGCTCGCCACCGAGGGCTCGAAGGCCTGCAACCGCAAGGTCGAGGTCCGCCCGTTCCTGTGAGCAGCGCGGACGTCGAAGCGGCGATCACCCGGGCCCACCACGAGGAGTGGGCCCGGGTCGTCGCCGCCCTGACCCGGCGGTTCGGCAGCCTCGACATCGCCGAGGAGGCGGCGGCCGAGGCGTTCGCGACCGCCGTCGAGCGGTGGCCGTCCGACGGTCTGCCGCCCAACCCCGGCGCCTGGCTGACCACCACCGCGAATCGCAAGGCGATCGACCGGATCCGGCGTGAGAACAAGCGCGACGACAAGCAGAAGGAGGCTCGGGTCATGTACGACGACGACCCGCCCGAGCCTTCCGGTGCCGTCGACGACGACCGGCTCCGGCTGATCTTCACCTGCTGTCACCCGGCATTGGCGATGCAGACCCGCGTGGCGCTGACGTTGCGGATGGTCGGCGGCCTGACCATGCCCGAGATCGCCCGCGCCTTCCTGATGCAGGAAAGCGCCATGGGGCAACGGATCACCCGCGCGAAGGCCAAGATCAAGGCGGCGCGCATCCCGTACCGGGTGCCGTCCGCCGACGACCTGCCGGCCCGGGTGTCCGGTGTGCTCGCCGTCCTCTTCCTGGTCTTCAACGAGGGTTACCTCGTGACCGGCCCCGGCACCGATCCCGTCCGCCACGATCTGACCGCCGAGGCGATCCGCCTCACCCGCCTGATTCGCACACTGCTGCCGGAAGACGGTGAGGTGACCGGCCTGCTGGCGCTGATGCTGCTCACCGAAGCCCGCCGCACCGCCCGCGTTTCGGCCGACGGCGAACTGGTCTCCCTCGGTGAGCAGGACCGCGGCGCCTGGGACACGGCGCTGATCGCCGAGGGCCACCGGCTGGTGCGCGAACGCCTGGCTGCGGCCGCCGCCGGAGTGCCTCCCGGCCGCTACCAGATCCTCGCCGCGATCAACGCTGTGCACACTTCGGCCCGCGACGTCCGCGACACCGACTGGTCCCAGGTCGTCGCCCTCTACGACCAGCTCGTCAGCCTCGACCCCTCACCGATCGTCGCCCTGAACCGCGCCATCGCCGTCGCCGAAATCGACGGCCCCCAGCCGGCCTTGGCGACCGTCGACCGGCTCGAACCCCAGCTGGCCGGCTATCACGCCTACCACGCCACCCGAGCCGACCTGCTGCGCCGCCTGGGCCGAAGCGCAGACTCGCGCGCCGCGTACGACAAAGCCATCGAGTTGGCGGGCAACACCGCCGAGACCGCGGCCCTGACCCGCCGCCGCTCCCAGCTCGGGTAACGCGGCTCAGAAACGCGGCAAGCTCAGAGCCGGCACGACCGGATGTCCGAAGCGAGAATCGCCTTCGCGCCGGTTTCGGCCAGTTCGTCCATCACCCGGTTGACCGCCTTGCGCGCCACCATCGCCCGGACGGCCACCCAGTTGTCGTCCGCGAGAGGGGCGACGGTGGGGGACTCGAGGCCGGGGGTGATGGCGATGGCCTGTTCCAGGATGGAGCGCGGGCAGTCGTAGTCCAGCATCATGTACTGCTGCGCGAAGACGACCCCGCGGAGCCGGGCGGCCACCTGGGACTTCGCCTTCGAGGCGGCGCTGCCCTCGCGCTCCAGCAGGACCGCTTCGGACACGCAGATCGGGTCGCCGAAGGCCACCAGGTTGTTCTGGCGGAGCGAGCGGCCGGATTCGACCACGTCGGCGATCGCGTCGGCGACGCCGAGCTGGATCGAGATCTCCACCGCGCCGTCGAGGCGGATCACCTCGGCCTCGACGCCGTGGCGCTTGAGGTCTTCGCGCACCAGCCGCGGGTACGACGTGGCCAGGCGCTTGCCGTGCAGGTCGGCCGGCTTCCACTCCTGGCCGGCCGGGCCGGCATAGCGGAAGGTCGAGCCGCCGAAGCCCAGCGCGAGCACCTCGGTCACCGGCGCGCCCGAGTCGAGCGCCAGGTCCCGGCCGGTGATGCCGAGGTCCAGGTCGCCGGACCCGACGTAGATGGCGATGTCCTTGGGGCGCAAGAAGAAGAACTCGACCTCGTTGACGTGGTCGAGCACCGTCAGGTCACGCTGCTCATGCCGCCTGCGGTAGCCCGCCTCGCCGAGCATCTCCGACGCCGTGGCGGCGAGGGCTCCCTTGTTCGGCACGGCAACACGCAGCATTTCGCTCTCTCCTCGGTCTCCGGTGCGCGAGCGCGTCACAGGTAGCGGTAGACGTCCTCGGCCGAGATCCCCCGGCCGAGCATCAACACCTGGACCCGGTACAGCAGTTGCGAGATCTCTTCGGCCAGGCGGTCGTCGGACTCGTGCTCGGCGGCGATCCACACCTCGCCGGCCTCTTCGAGCACCTTCTTGCCCTGGGCATGCACTCCGGCGTCCAGGGCCAGGACGGTGCCGGACCCGTCGGGACGGGTACGCGCGCGCTCGGCAAGCTCCGCGAACAGCTCATCGAAGGTCTTCACGGTCTGCAGATCCTTCCACCCCGCGCCCGCGTCCGCCGCCCCGGGTGACCTCGCTGACGCCCGCGTCACACCAGGCTCCGCAGCCCGGCGAGCGTGCCGGCGTCGACGCCCACGAGCGAGCCGCGGAACACCCGCCGCTCCCCCGGCGGCACGTCGACGTCGTTGGGCACGACCAGCACCGTGCAGCCCGCCGATTCGGCCGACTCCGCGCCCGGCGGCGAATCCTCCACCGCCACGCACTGCCCGGCCGGCACGCCGAGCAGCTCGGCGGCCTTCAGGTACGGGCGCGGGTGCGGCTTGTTCAGCCCGTCCACCTCGTCGCCGCAGACGGTGACGGTGAAGAACTCCCGCCCGATCGTGTTCAGCGCCAGCTCGGTCAGGGCCCGCTCGGTGGAGGTGACCAGCGCGGACGGCACGCCCGCGGCCTTCACCGCCGCCAGCGCCTCGCGGGCGCCCGGGCGCCACGGCAGCGCGTCGTCGAACAGCCCCGCGGTGCGCCGCCGGATCCATTCGCCGGTCTCGGCGACCGACTCGGGCGTGACCGGACGCCCGGTCGCCTCCAGCAGCACGGCCGAGGTGGCGTCCATGTTGGACCCCACCAGCGTCAGTCGGACCTGTTCGCTCAGCCGCCCGCCGAGCATCTCCGCGGCCTCGTAGAGGGCGACGTCCCAGAGCTTCTCGGAATCGACGAGGGTGCCGTCCATGTCCCACAGGACGGCAGCCAATCCGTCCGAAGAGGACGGTGCAGTCACGGTTGTCTCCTTGTCTTGTCGGGCGCCGCCGGCGGGCGCGGTGGCGCCACGCCGGAGCGGACCCGCCCGGAAAGTGTGGTCTTCACGCCCGGCCGCGCCCGGCACCGGCGGCGGGCGGGCCGACGGTCACGGCCTGCGGTCGGACATGCTGCACAGGGTACGGGCGCAGGGTCGTAGGCTGGTCAGGTGAGTGAGCCCGTCGACGAGACCCAGCGACCCCCCGAGCCGGATCGCGACCGCCCGGAACCGAACCGCCCGCTGATGGTGGTGGCCTTCGAAGGCTGGAACGACGCTGGTGACGCGGCCAGCCGCGCGGTCGAGCACCTGCAGCTCAACTGGGACGCCACCCCGCTGGCCGAGCTGGAGCCGGACGACTACTACGACTTCCAGGTGAGCAGGCCCACAGTGCGCATGGTGGACGGGGTCACCCGGCGCGTGGACTGGCCGACCACCCGGTTGTCGGTCTGCCGTCCCGAGGGCCTCGACCACGACGTGGTGCTCGTGCAGGGCCCGGAGCCGAACATGCGCTGGCGCGCGTTCTGCGCGGAGCTGCTGGAGCACATCATGCAGCTCGACGTGGCCACCGTCGTCACGCTCGGCGCCCTGCTCGCGGACACCGCGCACACCCGGCCGGTCCCGGTCACCGGCACGGCGTACGACAAGGACACGGCGAGCCAGTTCCGGCTGGAGCTGAACAACTACCAGGGCCCGACCGGCATCGTCGGCGTGCTGCAGGACTACTGCGTGCAGGCCGGCATCCCGGCGGTGTCCATCTGGGCCGCGGTGCCGCACTACGTCTCGCACCCGCCGTCCCCGAAGGCGACTTTGGCGCTGCTGCACAAGCTGGAGGACGTCCTGGACGTCGAGATCCCGCTGGGCGCGCTGCCGGAGCAGTCCGAGGAGTGGGAGCGCACGGTCACCGAGATGGCCGACGAGGACGAGGAGATCGCCGAGTACGTCCGCGGCCTCGAGGAGCGGGGCGACGCCGAAACCGACGTCACCATGGAGGAGGTCTCCGGCGACAAGATCGCCGCGGAGTTCGAGCGGTACCTGCGCCGGCGCCGTCCGGGCCAGGAGGGCGGCGGCTTCGGCCTCCGCTGACGCGAGCCATTCGGAGGGGCTTCTCACCACCACGGTGAGGGGCCCCTTCGCTCGTTTCCGGGACGGTCAGCGGCGCCAGCGGGTGGCGAACGCGCGGGCCGGGTTCGCCACGAACATCGCGTCGGTCACGTCCTCGCCCAATGCCTCGGCCAGCCGGGGCCGCAGCGTGGTGAGCAGGTACGGGATGCCCGGGCCGCCGCCGGAGGACAGCCGCGCCGCCGCGGTGGTCGTGTCGCCGCCCAGCAGCAGCTGCCCGGTGTGCCCGGCCGCCGACAGCTCCAGCAGCAGGTCGGCCAGCCGCCAGTCGGTGGCGTGGTTGGCGCGAGACGGCCCGTCGAAGCCGAGGTAAACGCCGGTGGCGGCGACCTCGCGCAGCACCCGCAGGTCCGGATTGCGGTTCAGGTGCCCGAGGATCACCCGTGACGGCGGCACGGCCAGCTCCCCGCACAGCAGGTCCGCCACCTCGCGCGCGGCGGTGCCCAGCTCCAGGTGCACGGCGATCGGCGCGCCGGTCTCGTGGTGGGCCTGCGCGGCGGCGACCATCGTCCAGTGCGCGTGCCGGTCGACGACGTGGAACGCGCCGGCCACCTTGATCAGGCCCGCTTTCGGGCCGCTGCGCTCGCCGTCCGGGTCGTCGCCCGCCGGGGTGCCCGCGATCAGGTCGGCCACGAAGACCTCGGCCAGCCGGTCCGCGACGCGGTCGAGCAGCTCGGCCGGGTAATGCTCGGCCCGGTGCAGGCCGGTCGCGGCGACGAGCGCCACGCCGGTGGCCCGGGACAGCTCCGCCAGGTCCGCGGTCCGCCGGTTCAGCCCGAACGGCGTCCACTGGACCACCGTCCGCCCGCCCGCCGCGGCGAACGCGCGCAGCTCGGCCTCAGCCGCCGCGCGGTCGTCCAGCTCCTGGCCGGGCAGCTGGCGGGAGGCGAAGAACAGGTGGTCGTGCGCGTCGGTGCGGCCGAGCGCCGCTGGGGAAACGTCGCCGAGCACCGTGCGCACCAAGGGTTCCCCGGTCACCTCGGCAGCCTAGCCGTCAGGCCGTGAGCAGCTTCCGGACCGGGACCGCGCCGCGCGCCCGTCGGCTCCACTCGCGCGGGTAGCCGAGCGAGACTTCCTCGAACCGGACGCCGTCGGCCGAGGTGGTGCGCGGGATGTGCAGGTGGCCGTACACCGCCAGCTCGGCGCGGTAACGCAGGTGCCAGTCCTCGGTCTCGGTGGTGCCGCACCAGAGCGCGAACTCCGGGTAGTAGAGCGGCGCCGTGGGATGGCGGTGCAGCGGCCAGTGCGACATCAGGATCGTGCCGTGGTCCTGCGGGATCGCGTCGAGCCGGTCGGTGCTGACCTTCAGCCGCTCGGCGCACCAGGCCTGCCGGCTCGGGTACGGGTCCGGGTGCAGGAAGTACTCGTCGGTGCAGACCACGCCGGCCTCGCGCGCCTGCGCGAGCGCGACCTCGCGCGGCTGCCCCTCGGCGGCCGGGGTGCGCCAGCTGTAGTCGTAGAGCACGAACAGCGGCGCGATGGTCAGCGGCCGCGCGCCGTGCTCCCACACCGGGTACTCGTCCTCCGGGGTGAGCACGTCGATCGAGCGGCACAGCTCCACGAGGTGCTCGTAGCGGGCCTGCCCGCGCAGCTGCACCTCGTCCTTGGGCGTGGTCCACAGCTCGTGGTTCCCTGGCACCCACACGACTTTCGCGAACCGCTCGCGCAAGGTGGCGAGCGTGTCGCGGATCGACGACGCGCGTTCGGCGACGTCGCCCACGACCAGCAGCCAGTCTTCCGGCGCGTCGGGCACGACCCGGTCGACGATCGGCGCGTTGCCTTCGTGGGTCACATGGAGGTCGCTGGTGGCGAAGAGAGACGGCACTCCTCCACCGTAACCACTCCCGGACCGGCAGATCGCCGGAACCGCCCCTTACCCGCCCCCAGCAGCACCAGCCCGGCGAGCACGTAGATCCCGGCCTGCACGTCCAGCAGCGCGGCAGGCCCGGTGACGGCCACCAGCACGCCCGCGAGCAGCGCCCCGGCGGCCGTGCCCGCCGCCATCACCGCGAACACCGTGCTCAGCACCCGCCCGGCCCGCTCCGGCGCGGCCAAGCCCTGCAGGTGCGAGAGCAGCCCGGCGCCGGTCACCACGGCAGGCGCGCCGACCACCATGAACAGGCCGACGTAAACCCCGAGCGCCGTGGTGAGGAACGCCAGGTTCCAGATCAGCGCGGACAGCACCCCGGTCACCAGTGAGCCCCACGCCAGCAGCCGTACCGGCGCGACCCGGCGGGCCACCGTCGCCACCGCGAACCCCGCGGCCAGCCCGCCGATCGCCTGCACTCCGCGCAGCAGCCCGGCGTCGGCCTCGCTGCCGCCCAGCACGTCGAGCACGAACACCACGAACAGCACCAGGAACATGCCCTGCGCGATGGCGGCGAGCACCGTGGCGACGCCCGTCGCGCGCAGCCGCGGGTCACCCGTCAGCTCACGCAGGCCCGCCAGCCACGCCGCGAACACCGGCTCTTTCACCGGCGCCACCACGGTTTCCGCGCTGACCCGCCGGAACGGGCGCACCAGCAGCAGGCCCGCCAGCGCGAGCGCGCCCAGGTACCCGAGCACCACGCTGTCCAGCCCGCCCCAGCCGACCAGCACCCCACCGGCCCAGCCGCCCGCGAGCCGGGCGACGCTGCCGTTCACGCTCATCAGCCCGATCGCACCGGTCACCTCGCTCGCGCCGACCAGCTCCTGCACCAGGGCGTTGCGGGCCGGCTCGAACACCGACGAGAGCCCGGCCTGCACGGCCATCACGACGTAGATCAGCGCGACCGGGATTCCCGCGCCGGCCAGCAACGGCAGCACCACCACGGCCTGGCCCGCGCACACCGCGACCAGCACCGCGCGCCGGTCCCACCGGTCGGCCACCACCCCCGTGACCGGGCTGAGCAGCACGGTCGGCAGCAGGCCCAGCGCGACGCTCACCCCGGTCGCCACGGCCGAGCCAGTGCTGGTGAACAGGAACAGCGGCACCGCGACCTGCAGGATCCACTCGGCCGTCTCGCCGAAGAAGGCCGCCACCCACAGCCGGACGAACGCGGGGATCGCCAGCAGCTGCCTCATGCGCTCGGCTTCCCGTCGTGCTCGATCCGCAGGAACGCGCGCACCCCCAGGTGCACCGGGCGCGCGTCGGCGGGCGTGTCCTGCCGGATCGGGCTCGCGTAGGGGCGCACCAGCGCGTCGATCGCCTTGACCAGGCGTTCCAGCTCCGCGGGCGTGACCCGCAACGTGTAGTTGCTCATCCCGCCGGCGTCGCGCCACTCGGGGTCGAGCCCGTCGAACGAGTCCAGGTACCGCTGCGTCAGCTCCTGCTCCTGGTTCAGCTGCGAGCCGACCACCGCGAGCTGCGCGCTGGTCAGCACCGGGTCGTCGCCGAAGTCCCCCAGGTCGAGGCCGACCTGGCGTGCCAGCCACGGGCGCTCCCGGCCGTCACCGCCCTCGGACCGCTCGACCAGGCCGTACTGCGCGAGCTGACGCAGGTGCCAGCTGCAGTTCGACGCCGTGGACCCGACCGCGTCCGCGCACTCGCTCGCGGTCCTCGGCCCGACGGCGGTGAGGTACTGCAGCAGCGCCATCCGCAGCGGGTGCGCCAGCGCTCGCAGCAGCTCGGCGTCGTCGACTCGCTTGCGCGGGGGCAGCTCGGCCATGGTTCGCTCCGATACCTGAAAGACTTCTTTCGAAAGACTTCCTTCAGATTCGCAGCCGCCTGACCTGCTGTCAACCGGCTTCGCTACCATCACGGACAGTTACTGCGCGAAGCAGCGACTGCGCCCGCGAGCTCTGAGGACGGTCTGTTGCCCCACCAGCGAGAACTCGCCACCGCCGCCGCACTCGCACTGCCCCGTTTCGTCAGCTCCACCGTCCGCTTCCACACCGCGGTCGCCGACCGGCTCGGCGTGACACCGGCCGAGCTGCACTGCCTTCAGCTCGTGCACAGCGGCGCCACCGACTCCCCCACCGAGCTGGCCCGGCTGCTCGGGATGACCACCGGCGCGTTCACCCGGATGCTCGACCGGATGGAGCGCGCCCGGCTCGTCGAACGCGCCACCGACACGGCCGACCGGCGACGGCTGCGTGTGCGCCCGCTGCCCGACCGGATGGCCGAGCTGACCGACCTCTACGCCCCGCTCGCGCAGCGGCTCGGCGAGCGGATGGCGTCGTTCGACCGGCGTCAGCTCACCGCGCTGGTGGCGTTCCTGACCGAGGGCGAAACGGCCGCCGACCAGGAGGCCGCCGCCCTGCTCGCCGGCGGCGAAGAGACGGCCCGCGAAATAACGGGTTGACTAATCCGACAGGTGTTGCGTTAGTATCTGCGCACTATGAACCGCTGAACCGAGCCCTTCCCCGTACTGAGGCCGCTCCGGTCGAGCCATCCGCTCCCGTGAGCCACGAGTCCCGTCGGGGAACCCGCTTCCCACTCAGGCCCGGTGATCACTCATGTCTCTTTTCCTGCAAGCCAAGGACGTCGTCTTCGGCTACGGCACCCACACCGTCCTCGACGGGGTCTCGCTGACGGCCTCGGCCGGCCAGCGGATCGGCCTCGTCGGTGAGAACGGCTCGGGCAAGTCCACGCTGCTGCGCCTGCTCGCCGGGCTCGAAGTGCCGCGCTCGGGCGAAATCGTCCGCGGCGACGACCTCGGATTCCTGCTCCAGGAGCTGCCGTTCCCGGGCACCGCGACCTTCGCCGACGTCGTCGACGGCGCACTGGCCGAGATCCGCTCGGCCGCCGGCCGGCTGGAGCGGCTCACCGCCGCGATGGCCGACCGGCCCGAGGACCCGGAGCTGCTCGACGAGTACGGCCGGGTGCTGGAGTGGGCCCAGGCGCACGACCTCTGGGACGCCGACCGGCGGGCCGAGCTGGTCACCGACGGGCTCGGACTGGCCGGCGTCGGCCCCGGGCGGCGACTGTCCACATTGTCCGGTGGCCAGCGCTCCCGGCTCGGGCTCGCCGCGCTGCTGATCCGGCGGCCGGCCACGATGCTGCTCGACGAGCCGACCAACCACCTCGACGACGCCGGGATGGAGTTCCTGGAGCAGCACCTGGCCGAGCTGACCGGGGTGGTCGTGCTGTCCTCGCACGACCGGGTGTTCCTCGACGCGGTCTGCACCGGCATCGTCGACCTCGACCCGGCGCCGGCCGACCGGCTCACCGGGGGCGCGACCCGCTACGGCGGCGCGTACACCGACTATCTGAAGGAGAAACGTGCCGAACGCGCGCGCTGGGAACAGCGCTACACCGAGGAGCAGGACGAGCTGAAGGAGCTGCGCGAGTCGGTCGCGGTGACCGCCCGCCGGGTCGCGCACAACCGGCCGCAGCGGGACAACGCGAAGACGCTCTACGACTTCAAGGGCGGGCGGGTGCAGAAACAGGTCTCGCGCCGCGTCCGCAACGCCCAGCTCCGGCTGGACGAGCTGGAACGCGACCAGGTGCGCAAGCCTCCCGCTCCCCTGCGTTTCCAGGGTTCACTCACCGCGCGGGCGCCCGGCGAGGGCCCCGCGATCTCGGTGCGCGGGATCGAGGTGCCAGGACGGCTGAGCGTGCCCCGGCTGGACGTCACCGGTTCGGCGCGGCTGCTCGTCACCGGCGGCAACGGCGCGGGCAAGTCCACGCTGCTGTCGGTGCTGGCGGGCCGGCTCGCGCCGTCGGCCGGGACCGTCCACTTCGGACCCGGGGTGCGGGTCGGGATGCTGGACCAGGACGTGGTGTTCGACGAGCCGGAGCGCTCGGCGCACGAGGTGTACCGCGCCGCGCTGGGCGAGTCGGCCCCGCCGATGTCCCGGCTGGGCCTGCTCGGGCCCCGCGACCTGGGCCGTCCGGTGGGCGAGCTGTCCGTCGGGCAGCGGCGGCGGGTCGCGCTGGCCGTGCTGCTCGCCGACCCGCCGGACGTGCTGCTGCTCGACGAGCCGACCAACCACATCTCGCTGACCCTGGCCGAGGAGATGTTCGCCGCGCTCGGCAGCGCGCCGGGCGCCGTCGTCATGGCGTCTCATGATCGGTGGCTGCGCCGGGACTGGCGGGGAGACCACCTGGAGCTGGTGGCGCAGCAGCCGGTCGCCGTATAGGGCGTTATACGGTCCGGTGGACCGGGGTGATCCAGTCCACCGGACCGGGGCTCAGAGCTGGATGCCGAGCAGCGCGTCGACGGCGGTGCGGATCAGCGCGGGCGCGGCGGTGTCGGTGCCGTCGCGCCGCAGCGCCCCGGCCGCCCAGGCGTCCACCGCGGCCAGTGCCTTCGGCGTGTCGAGGTCGTCGGAGAGGTGGTCGCGCAGGCGGGCGAGCACCTCGGTGGCGTCCGGGCCGGCCGGCAGCGCGACGGCTTCGCGCCAGCGGGCGAGCCGGTCCTGCGCCTCGGTCAGCAGCCCGCCGGTCCACGGCCGGTTCTCGCGGTAGTGCCCGGCGAACAGCGCCAGCCGGATCGCGCCGGAGTCGACGCCGTCGGCGCGCAGCCGCGAGACGAACACCAGGTTCCCGCGCGACTTCGACATCTTCTCGCCGTCGAGGCCGATCATCCCGGCGTGCACGTAGTGCCGGGCGAACGGGTGGTCCCCCGCGACCGCCTCGGCGTGCGCCGCGCTGTACTCGTGGTGCGGGAAGATCAGGTCGGAGCCGCCGCCCTGCAGGTCGAAGCCGAGGCCGAGGCGGTTCACCGCGATCGCGCTGCATTCGATGTGCCAGCCCGGCCGCCCGGCGCCCAGCTCCGACTCCCAGGACGGCTCGCCCTCGCGCGCCACCCGCCACAGCAGCGCGTCGAGCGGGTCCCGCTTGCCGATCCGGTCCGGGTCTCCCCCGCGCTCGGCGAAGAACTTGTTCATCGTCTCGGCGTCGTAGTTGGACTCGTAGCCGAACCGGCCGGTGGCGTTGCGGTCGAAGTAGACGTCCGGGAACTCCGGGTCGTCGGCGCGGTAGGCGCTGCCGTTGGACAGCAGCTTCGCGATCACCTCGACGATCTCCGGGATGCTCTCCACCGCGCCCACGAACTGCCGCGGCGGCAGCACGCGCAGCGCGGTCATGTCCTCGCGGAACAGCGCCGTCTCGCGCATCCCGAGCACCACCCAGTCGTCGGAGTCGCGCTCGGCGCGCTCCAGCAGCGGCTCGTCGATGTCGGTGACGTTCTGCACGTAGTGGACTTCGTGGCCATTGTCCCGCCACACCCGGTTGACCAGGTCGAACGCCAGGTAGGTGGCCGCGTGGCCCAGGTGCGTGGCGTCGTACGGGGTGATACCGCAGACGTACATCCGGGCAGTGGCACCCGGCGCCGTCGGGCGGACCTGCCCGGTCGCCGTGTCGTGGAGCCGGAGGGGGCGGGGGGTGCCCGGAAGCCGGGGCACGTCGACGGATGACCAAGTCTGCATACCCCGACTGTAAGCGTGACAGCCGTACGCTTTCCCACCCGGTGGGAGCGACGGGTGCCGGACCGGGGGGGTCGAGTCCGGTGGACACCGGGTGCCTGCACGAGTACCAACAACAGCATGGCCCTGCGGACACCGTCCCGTTCCCGAACCTCGTCCCTGCCACCCGGCCCGCGGCTCCCCGTCGTCGTGCAGACGGTTTTGTTCGGTGCCTTCCGTCACGTGTTCCAGCCGCTGCTGCAGCGGCGCTACGGCAGCGTGTTCCGGCTGCGGATCTACCCCGAGCGCAACGTGGTGCTGGTCGGTGACGTCGAGCTGATCAAGACGGTGTTCGCCGGGCCGGTGGAGACCTTTCACGCGGGTGAGGGCAACGTGGTGCTCAAGCCGGTGATGGGCGAGCATTCCGTCCTGCTCACCGACGAGCGGGAGCACCTGCGGGCACGGCGGCTGCTGATGCCGGCCTTCCACGGCGCCGCGCTGCGCGGCTACCGCGAGCTGATCACCGAGCTGGCCACGGCGGAGCTGGACCGGTGGCCCTCGGGCACGCCGTTCCGCGCGCACGACCGGATGCAGGCGCTGACGCTGGAGATCATCCTGCGCGTGGTGTTCGGCGTGGCGGAAGGGCCGCGGCTGGACGAGCTGCGGGCGCTGCTCGGGCACGTGGTCGACGTCGGCGCGCTGGACCTGTTCGGCTGGCACAGCCCGGCGCTGCAGAAGGTCGGCCGGTGGCGGCGCAACCGGGAGCGCCAGGACCGGGTGGACGAGCTGCTGTACGCCGAGATCGCGGACCGGCGGACCGCCACGGACCTCGACGGCCGCACCGACGTGCTGTCCCGGCTGCTGTCCGTGCCCGGCGAGGACCGGCTGACCGACGCCGAGCTGCGCGACCAGCTGGTCACCCTGCTGCTGGCCGGGCACGAGACCACGGCGACCGCGCTGGCCTGGGCGTTCCACGAGCTGGCGCGCAACCCTGAGGCCGCCGCCGCGACCACGCGCGCCGCGGACGAGGGCGACGAGAAGTACCTCGAGGCGGTCGCGAAGGAGGCGATGCGGCTGCACCCGATCATCTCCGAGGTCGCCCGCCGCCTGACCGCCGACATCACCCTCGGCGGCTACACGATCCCGGCCGGGCACACCGTGCTGCCGTCGATCTCGATGGTCCACGCCGACGCCGCGCACCACCCGTCGCCCGAGGTCTTCGACCCTGCACGGTTCCTCGGCGGCGGCCCGGAAACGGGCACCTGGCTGCCGTTCGGCGGGGGCGCGCGGCGCTGCCTCGGCGCGGGATTCTCCTTGCTGGAGGCGACGATCGTGCTGCGCGAGCTGTTCAGCCGCTACCGCGTCACGGCCGCCGACCGGCGCCCGGAGCCGACGAAGACCCGGCACATCACGCTCGTGCCGGGCCGCGGCGCGCGGATCGTCGTCCACCGCCGCTGAGTCGATGCAGCGGATGACGCTTTCCCCGCGCTCAGCGCAGCGAAAGCGTCATCCGCTGCAGTTGCATAGTCGCGCTACCGGCGCCGGGTGCGGAGGTAGTCGTTGACCACGGCGGCGCCGAGCCCGTCGACGTCCGGCGCCACCACCCGGCCGCCGGAGCGCCGGGCGATCACGTCGACGAACGCCTCCAGGCGCGGGTCGTCGCCGAGCCGGAACACCGTCACCGAGGCGCCCAGCTTCGCCAGGCGGTCCACTTCGGACAGTGTCTTGTGGATGGTCCGCGGGTCCGGCGGGTAGTCGAAAACCGCCTCGCCGTCGGGTTCCAGGTGGGCCGTGGGCTCGCCGTCGGTGACCATCAGGACCACCGGCTGGGCGTCCGGGTGCCGGCGCAGGTGCCGTCCCGCGAGCAGCAGCGCGTGGTGCGCGTTGGTGCCCTGCTCCCAGGTGCCCTCCAGCCCGACCAGCTCCGGCAGGTCCACCGGCATCGCGTAGCGGCCGAACGTGATGAGCTGCAGCGCGTCGTTGCGGAACCGGGTGCTGATCAGCTGGTGCAGCGCGAGCGCGGTGCGCTTCATCGGCAGCCAGCGGCCCTCCTGGACCATCGACCACGACGTGTCCACCAGCAGCGCGACCGCCGCCCGTGAACGGTGCTCGGTCTCCACCACCTCGACGTCCTCGACGTCGAGGGTGACCGCGCCCGAGCCCAGCGACGTCGAGCGCAGCACGGCGTTGCGCACCGTCCGCGGCACGTCCCACGGCTGCATGTCCCCGAACCGCCACGGCCGGCTGGCCCCGGTCGGCTCGCCCGCCGCGCCGGCCGACTCGGTCTCCCGGTCGCCCGTCTTGCCGCGCAACGCGTTCACGATGTCCGACAGCGCGGTCTCGCCGAGGCGCCGCAACGCCTTGGGCGACAAGCGAAGCGTGCCGTCGGCGGCCCGTTCGAACAGGCCCTGGCGGCGCAGCTCCCGTTCCAGCTCCGACAGCCGCCGCGCGTCGACGCCGGCGTCCTTGCCCAGCTGGCGCTCCAGCGACTCGAGGTCGATGTCCTCCAGCCGCGCGCCGGGATACGACTGGCCCAGCTGCTCGGCGAGCCCGTCCAGCTCGGCCAGGTCGGCCATGGCCTGCGCGCCCTCGCCCATGCCGAGCGGGTCCTGGCCGCGGAAGCGCTCCGAAGACGTCCAGTCCTCCCCCGGCCGCAACGCCTGCAGCTGCGCGTCGAGCGCCGAAAGCTGCTGCGCCAGCCGCGGGTCGCCGAACGCCTGCTGGGTCAGCTCCGCCAGTTCGGCGCGCTGCTCGGCGGACATCGAGTTCATCATCCGCTGCGCGGCGGCCGCGCGGGCGGCGAGCACGTCGATCAGCTCGTCGACGTTCTGCGGGTTCTCGGGGAAGAACTCGCCGTGCCGGTTCATGAACTCGGCGAACCGCTCCTCGATGTCGTCGGCGCCCTGCGCGTGGGCAGCGAGCAGCGCGTTCAGGTCGCCGAGCATCTGGTTGATCTGCTCGACGTCCTCGGGCCCGGCGTTCTGCAACGCCTCCTTCATGCCCTGGAACCGCGAATCGAGCAGCTCACGGCCGAGCAGGTCACGGATCTGGTCGTACTTCTCGCGTCCTTCGGACGAGCGCCAGTCGTACTCACTCAGCTCCCGCACGGCCGCGGCGGTGCCCGGCGGGAGCGCGTCGAGCTGCGCTTCGCGGAACCGCGCTTCGTCGTCGGGGTCCGGGAAAAGCTCCCGGCGCTCGGCGGTCAGCGCCTCGCTCAGCAGCTGCTGGACCTCCTGCAGCGTGCCGTCGAGCCGGTGCCGCCGCTGGATCTCGGAACGGCGCTGCCACAACCGCCGGGACAGCTCGTCGAGGCCCGCCGTGCGCTCGGTGCCGCGCCGCAGCAGCTCCTCCAGCGCCGAACGCGGCGACGAGCCGGCCATCACCTCGCGGCCGATCTCGTCCAGCGCGTCCCGCAGGTCCGCCGGCGGCGCCAGCGGATCCGGCCCGTCGTGCCACGGGCCGTACGCGTAACCCTCCGGAAGCTGTGTCAATGCCGCCTCCGCGGGAAAGAGTACGTCGGCGGGTGCATTACTGGCCGTACACCGTGGTGTTTTCGTCGGAGTCCTTGGCCAGCCGCCTGGCCAGGAACAGCGACTCCAGAGCCAATTCCACCGCCGCGGCGATGCGGCCGGCGGGCTCGTCGGAGCCCACCCCGGCCCGCTGGGCGACCTCGTGCAGCACCGGCAGTTCCGGCAGCGCGGCGAGCACGTCCTTGCCCGGCACGCGCTCGCCGGTGGCGACCAGGTGCCCGTCGGCGACGGCGTCGGACAGCGGGCGCAGGTCCAGCCCGGCGAACCGCTCGCGCGCGGTCTCCGCGACGGCCCTGCGCATCAGGTGCACCAGGTGCTCGACCTCGCGCCCCTCCTCACCCGGTTCGAACTCGATCTTGCCGCGCAGCACGGCGGGCACCGAGTCGAGGTCGACCGGACGCGCGACGGGCGGCTCCTCGCCGGTGAGCGCGGACCGGCGCAACGCGGCAGCGGCCACGGTCTCGGCGGCGGCGACCGCGAACCGCGCGGACACCCCGGAGCGCTGGTCGATCACCGGCGACTCGCGCAGGTTGCGCACGAACCGGGCCAGCACCTCCAGCAGCGGCTCGCCGACCTCGGCGACCAGGTTCGTCTCCTGCCGCACCACCGCGACCTCGGACTCGACGTCCAGCGGGTAGTGCGTGCGGATCTCCGCGCCGAAGCGGTCCTTCAGCGGCGTGATGATCCGGCCGCGGTTGGTGTAGTCCTCGGGGTTCGCGGTGGCGACGAGCAGCACGTCCAGCGGCAGCCGCAGCGTGTAGCCGCGGACCTGGATGTCGCGCTCCTCCATCACGTTCAGCAGCGAGACCTGGATGCGCTCGGCGAGGTCGGGCAGCTCGTTGATGGCCACGATCCCGCGGTGCGCGCGCGGCACCAGGCCGAAGTGGATAGTCTCCGGGTCGCCGAGGCTGCGGCCCTCGGCCACCTTCACCGGGTCGACGTCGCCGATCAGGTCGCCGACGGAGGTGTCCGGCGTCGCCAGCTTCTCGGTGTAGCGCTCGCTGCGGTGGCGCCAGGCCACCGGCAGGTCGTCGCCCAGCTCGGCGGCCCGGCGGATCGACGCCGGCGTGATCGGGTCGAGGGGGTGCTCGCCGAGCTCGGAGCCCTCGATCACCGGCGTCCACTCGTCGAGCAGGCCGGCCAGGGTGCGCAGCAGGCGCGTCTTGCCCTGGCCGCGCTCGCCGAGCAGGACGACGTCGTGGCCAGCCAGCAGCGCGCGCTCGAGCTGCGGCAGGACTGTGCGGGAGAAGCCGACGATGCCGGGCCACGGGTCGCGGCCGTCACGGAGGGCTTCGAGGAGGTTGTCGTGGATCTCGCGCGCGATCGGGCGCGGCGCGTGGCCGGCGGCGCGAAGCTCGCCGGCGGTACGGGGAAAACCGTCTGGAACAGCGTTCACCCCCTCGACGCTACTTACCGTTCGGGTGTACGTCGACGTGGAGCGACTCCAGCGTGGGCGATCGGCGGCCCCGGCCGGCAGACGGGTAAAATAGGGCGTCGTGTGCCGTCCCAGTGCGACCCTCGCCGTCTGGTCTTCCGCGTGGCTCAACGGAGCCGCGGCTTCCGACGATGTGCTCGACTCCCTCGAAGCCTGGGGTGAGGCGCACGACGTCGTCGCGGCCGACGCGCCCGCGGCGGAGGCGTTCGAGCTGCCGCTGGCGTTCAACCGCGCGGCCACCCCGGTCCAGCTGATGATGGCGTTGCGCGCGCAGGGCGCGAAAAGCGCGCAGCTGGTGCTCCCGGTCCCCGGCGACGTCCGCGGCCTGGGCGGCGGCGGCCCGTTCACCGAGGCGGCGCTGCGCTGCGGCGACGCGGTGGTGCTCGCCGAGCTCGGCTTCGGCCTGGTCCCGGAGCCGATCGCCGAGGGTCTGATGCGCTGGACCGTCTACTCGCTCAACGCGCCGGCCCCACTGGAGTACCAGTCGCTGCCCGACGCCGAACACGGCCTCACCGACGCCATCCGCGCGAGCGCCGGCGCGCTGCAGACCCTCGACGTGGCGAGCGACCGCCCGAGCGTGCGCGCCGAGCTGTCCGCCCACCTGCGGTCCCAGCCCCAGGTCGAGTGGCCGGCCGGGATGCCCGCGCGCTCGCTGCGCGTGCTGCAACGCGCCGAGGAGATCTCGGCCATCCTGGCCATCGCGCGCACCGACGACCCGGGCGGCGCGCTGTCCGCCTCGGCGGCGGTCCAGCGCGCCGAAGCCCTGCGTCCCTTGGCCGAGGCCGTCCGCACCGCCCGCGCCGCCGCGGTCAACGAGGCGGTCCGCGTCTTCGCCGACCAGGGCGACCGGCACCCCTGACGCCGGGCTTCCGTCAGGTGCCCGCCGGGCGCCGGGCGGCCGCGGGGATGCGCCCCAATGTGGCGTTCGGTGCGCTCAACGCACCCAATGTGGCGTTCGGTGCGTCCAACGCAACCAACGCCACATTGGGGCGGAACAGCCGAGGCCGGGCCGGCCGAGTCGGAACCGGGGCTGCCGGGGCGGCCGGGGCTCGGACCGGACCGGTCAGGCGGGACGGGGCGAAGGGCGTTTCGCCGGTTCGCAGCAGCCGATCGCGCACGGGGCGCCGTTCACTGTGCAGCCCGCGGCCGGGAACTCCGAAAGCTTGCGGGCCGGGGCGTCCTCGAGGTGTTCGCGGATCAGCTCGACCACCAGCTCGGCGAAGCGGGGGTCCGAGTCGGGCGTCGCGGCGCGGGCGAAGGCCATGCCGTGCCCGGCGGCGCGCTCCGCGGCCTCGTTGTCGAGGTCCCAGATCACCTCGAGGTGGTCCGAGACGAAGCCGATCGGGCTGACCACCACGGCTTCGACGCCCTGCTCGTGCAGCGCGTCGATGTGGTCGACGATGTCCGGCTCCAGCCAGGGCACCTGCGGCGGCCCGGAACGCGACTGCCACACCACGTCGTACTCCGCGATCCCCGCCTCCGCCGCGACCAGCCGGGCGGCCTCGGCGATCTGCTGCGAGTAGCGGTAACCGCCGTCCGACGGCGGGCCCGCGGCCTTGTCCGCGCTCACCGGCACGGAGTGGGCGGTGAAAACCGTCCGGGTGCCGGGCCGGTCGCCGAGCCGCGTGTGGGCGGCGCGCACCGCGTCCGCGACCGCCGAGACGAACAGCGGGTGGTCGAAGAACTGACGCAGCTTCACCAAGTCCGGCGCGCCCTCGCCCACCGCGGCCCGGGCGCGCTCGATGTCCTCGTCGTACTGGCGGCAGGCCGAATAGCCGCCGTACGCACTGGTCGGAAAGACCAGCGCGCGCCGCACGCCATCGGCCTTCATCTCGGCCAGCGTCTGCTCGACCATCGGGTGCCAGTTGCGGTTGCCGAAGCGCACGGGCAGTTCGACGCCCTCGGCCGCCAGCTGCTTCTCGACCGCCGCGATAGCGCTGCGGTTGAGCCGGTTGATCGGCGAGACCCCGCCGAAGTGCTGGTAGTGCTCGGCCACCTCGAGCAGCCGCTCGCGCGGCACGCCCCGGCCCCGGGTGACGTTCTCCAGGAACGGCATCACCTCGTCGGGCCCCTCCGGACCGCCGAACGAAAGCCATAACAACGCGTCGTAACCCACCAGCCCATCTTGCCGCTGTGGCCGCCCCCACGGCGAGCCGGGCTCGTTGTGTACTGATCCATCCAAAACGTGCTACGGTCGCTGCATGCCCAGGCCACGGGAGTTCGACGAGACGGTCGCACTGGAAGGCGCCATGAACGCCTTCTGGGCGCACGGCTACGAGGCGACCTCGACCCAGGACCTGTGCGCTGCCACCGGACTCGGCCGCAGCAGCGTCTACAACACCTTCACCAGCAAGCACGTCCTGTTCCAGCGGGCGCTCGAGCACTACACCGAGCGCGGCGCCCGCAGTCGCGCCGAAGTGCTGGAACACGCCGAAGACGGCCTCGACGCGATCCGCCGGCTGCTGGCCGACCTGATCGAGGACGAACTCGGCAACGGCCGCCGCGGCTGCCTGATGGTCAACACCATCGCCGAATTCGGCACCGCGGACGCGGAAATCACGACCAGGGTCGAGGCGGACACCACGTCGTTTCTGGCCGCCCTGACTGATTACGCCCGTCTCGGCCAGGCGGACGGCAGCATCACCCGCGACCGGGACCCGGCGGACATCGCGCAGTTCGTGCACAGCACGGTCGGCGGGCTGCGGCTGATGTCGCGCCGCGGCGGCCAACGCCCGGCGATGGCGGCGGTGGCCGACATCGCCGTCTCCGCGCTCGCCCGTCGCTGACCGGAAACCCTTCCCGCCCAGCCCTTTCTCATCAGCGTTGATGGCACGTGGGTCCGTTTTGTATCACTCAATCCAAAAGGAGGAGACCCGTGCCCCTGGCCGTCTTCGTGCTCGGGCTCAGCATCTTCGCGCTCGGCACCTCGGAGTTCATGATCACCGGGCTGCTGCCCGGGATGGCCACCGACCTCGGCGTCAGCATCCCCGACGCCGGCCTGCTGATCTCGGCGTTCGCCGTCGGCATGGTGATCGGCGCGCCGCTGCTCGCCGTCGGGACACTCCGGCTGCCCCGCCGGACGACCTTGCTGGCACTGCTGGTGGTCTTCGGCGCCTCACACGTCGTCGGCGCACTCTCACCCGGTTACGCCCTGCTCTTCGCGACTCGCGTGGTGAGCGCGCTGGCCTGCGCCGGGTTCTGGGCCGTCGCCGCCGCGACCACCATCTCGCTGGTGCCCGCGGCCCGGCGCGGACGCGCGCTCGCGGTGCTGGTCGGCGGCCTGACCGTGGCGAACATCGCGGGCGTCCCGGCCGGCACGCTGCTGGGCCAGCACGCGGGCTGGCGCACGGCGTTCTGGGCGGTGGCGGCGCTGACCGTGGTGGCGGCGGCCGGGGTGCTGGCGTTCGTGCCGCACACCGCCGTGGACGCCTCCGCCGTGCGCGTGCGGACTGAGCTGAGCGTGTTCCGCAGCGGCCGGGTCTGGCTGGCACTGGGCGTGATCGCGCTGTCGCAGGCCATGGTGTTCGCGACGTTCAGCTACCTCGCCCCGCTGCTCACGACCACCGACGGCCTGCCCTCGGCCCAGGTCCCGCTCGCGCTCGGGCTGTTCGGCGCCGGCGCGCTGATCGGCATCACCGCGGGCGGCAAGCTCGCGGACGCCCATCCGTTCGCCACGCTGTACGGCAGCTTCGGGCTCGCCCTCGTCGCGCTCACGACACTGGCACTGACCTCGGACGCGGTGGTGGCCGTCGTCGCGGTCCTGGTACTGGGCGCGGCGGGCTTCGCCGCCAACCCGGCGCTGAACGTCCGCGCGTACTCGGTGGCCGGCGGCACCTCCACCATGGTCGGCGCGAGCACGACCGCGGGCTTCAACGTCGGCAACACGGCCGGCCCGTGGCTCGGCGGCGTGGCCATCAACGCGGGCCTCGGGCTGCCGAGCGTCGCTTGGGTGAGCGCGGGCCTCGGCGTGCTGACGCTGGCCGCCTTGACGTTCGCCCGGCAGGTCCAGCGTTCGGACGACGCGCGGGCCGTTTCGGTGCTGCCCCAGGAACACCAAACCGTCCATTAAGGACCCAAAGATACAGAGCGGCCCTCGTGCGAATATCCGCACGAGGGCCGTTCACCGGGTCGTGGCTCAGATGCCGAGCGCGTGCACCCCGCCGTCGACCATGATCATCGAGCCCGTGGTGGCGGGCAGCCAGTCCGAGAGCGCGACGCAGACGGTCTTGGCCGTCGCGGTCGGGTCGGCGCTGTCCCAGCCGAGCGGGGCGCGGTCGCCCCAGCCGTCTTCCAGCTCGCTGAAGCCGGGGATGGACTTCGCCGCCATCGTCTTCATCGGGCCGGCGCTGACCAGGTTCACGCGGATGCCGCGCGGACCGAGCTCCTTGGCCAGGTACCGGTTCACCGACTCCAGCGCGGCCTTGGCCACGCCCATCCAGTTGTAGACCGGCCACGCCACGCGCGCGTCGAAGTCCATGCCGACGATCGACGAGCCCGGCGCCAGCAGTGGCAGGGCCGCGACGGCCAGCGACTTGAACGAGAACGCCGAGACGTCCACCGCCACCTTCACGTCCTCGCTCGGCGCGTCCAGGAACGGCGCGCCGAGACAGGTCTGCGGCGCGAAGCCGATGGAGTGCAGCACGCCGTCGAGGCCGTCGACGTGCTCACGCACGCGGTCGGCCAGGCTGTCGAGGTGCTCCTGATTGGTGACGTCCAGCTCCAGGACGGGCGCCTCCTCCGGCAGCCGCTTGGCGATGCGCTCGACCAGCGAGAGCCGGCCGAAGCCGGTGAGCACCACCTTCGCGCCCTCCTGCTGCGCGATCTTGGCCGCGTGGAACGCGAGCGAGGCGTCGGTGATGACGCCGGTGATCAGCAGCCGCTTGCCTTCGAGCAGTCCGGGCAACGGGTTCCTCCAGGTCGTGGGGTCAGCTCGGAAAAACGGGACGAGATCAGTGGCCGAGGCCGAGGCCGCCGTCCACGGGCAGCACGGCGCCGTTCACGTAGCCGGCGTCGTCGGAGGCCAGGTACCGCACTGCGGCGGCGATCTCCGACGGCTCGGCGTACCGGCCGGTGGGCACCTGGGCGAGGATCTCCTTCTTGCGGTCTTCGCCCAGCGCGTCGGTCATGTCGGTGCGCACGAAGCCGGGCGCGATGACGTTCGAGGTGATGTTGCGCGAGCCCAGCTCCCGGGCCAGCGAGCGCGAGAAGCCGACCAGGCCCGCCTTCGAGGCCGCGTAGTTCGCCTGGCCCGCCGAGCCGGAGAGGCCGACCACCGAAGAGATGAAGATGAACCGGCCCCACTTGCCGCGCAGCATCCCGCGGGACGCGCGCTTGGCCACGCGGAACGCGCCGGTGAGGTTGGCGTTGATCACGCGCTCGAACTGCTCTTCGGTCATCCGCATCAGCAGCGTGTCGTCGGTCAGCCCGGCGTTGGACACCAGCACCTCGACCGGCCCCTGGTGCTCCTCGACCTGCTTGAACGCGGCGTCGACCTGCTCGGTGTCCGTGACGTCGGCCTCGACGCCGAAGAGCCCTTCGGGCGCGCCGGAGCCGCGGTGGGTGACTGCCACCTGGTGGCCCTGCCCGGCCAGGTCCTGCGCGATCGCCAGACCGATCCCCCGGTTGCCGCCGGTGACCAAGACCGACCGTCCCACTGCGACTCTCCTCTGTTCGACCGAACGTGCCGGCACGAGGCTATCGCCCCGGTCCGGGCGGCTCCGCACCCGCCGCCACCTCAGCCTCCCGGCGCGGCGCGGGTGTCCTAAGGCGAGGTAAGGAACCGCGCTTCGACCTTGATGGTTACCCGCCGGTTGGTCACCGTGAGTCGCGACACAGGAGGTCAAAGATGACTACCCGGATCCACGGCGAGGCCGGCCCCGCGAGCGAGCGGCGGGTCGTGGCGAACGTGCTGCGCGGCTCGATCGGCAATCTCGTCGAGTGGTACGACTGGTACGCCTACTCGGCGTTCACCATCTACTTCGCCAAGTCGTTCTTCCCCGGCGGGGACGCGACGGCCCAGTTCCTCAACACCGCGGCGGTGTTCGCCGTGGGCTTCCTCATGCGACCGCTCGGCGGCTGGATGCTCGGCCGGTTCGCCGACCGGTTCGGCCGCCGCTCGGCGCTGGTGCTGTCGGTGTCGATGATGGCGTTCGGCTCGCTGATGATCGCCGCGACGCCGGGCTACCAGACCATCGGCGTCGCCGCGCCCATCCTGCTGGTGCTCGCGCGGCTGTTGCAGGGGCTGTCCGTCGGCGGTGAGTACTCGACGTCCGCGACCTATCTGTCCGAAGTGGCCACACCGGGCAAACGCGGTTTCTACTCCAGCTTCCAGTACGTGACGCTGGTCGGCGGGCAGCTGCTCGCGCTCGGCCTGCAGCTGATCCTGCAGAGCGTGCTGACCGAGGCCCAGATGGGCGACTGGGGCTGGCGCATCGCGTTTGTCGTCGGCGCCATCGCGGCCGTGGTGGTGATGGCGCTGCGGCGCGGGATGGACGAGTCCGAGAGCTACCAGCGCGTCTCGGCCGAGACGGGCTCGGGCAAGGAGGCCGGGGAACGCGGCACGTTGCGCGCGCTCGTGAAGTACCCGAAGGAGATCGCGCTGGTAGTCGGCCTGACGCTCGGCGGCACGGTCGCCTTCTACACGTACGCGACGTACACACAGAAGTTCCTCGAGAACACCGCCGGCATCCCCCGCCGGACGGTGACCGTGATCCTGTTTGCCGCGCTGCTGGTGTTCGCCCTCATCCAGCCGCTCGCGGGCCGGCTCTCGGACCGGATCGGGCGCCGGAAGCTGCTGATGTTCTTCGGCATCGCGGGCACGGTACTGACCGTGCCGATCATGACCACGATGGCGCACACGAAACAGCCGGTGCTCGCGTTTCTGCTGCTGCTCGGCGCGCTGGTCATCGTCACCGGCTACACCTCGATCAACGCGATCGTGAAGGCCGAGCTGTTCCCGACGAAGATCCGGGCGATCGGCGTCGGCCTGCCCTACGCGCTGACCGTCGCGATCTTCGGCGGCACGGCGGAGCTGATCGCGCAGGCGCTGAAGAAGGCGGGCCACGAGTCGCTGTTCTTCTGGTACGTCGCGGCCTGCATCCTCGTGTCGCTGGTGGTGTACGGGACAATGCGCGAAACGTCGCGTTCGTCCGCCCTCGAACGCGAAGAGGACTGAGGCGGGGGGATGGCCGTGCGGGTGCTGCTCGTGGAGGACGACGCCGGGGTCGCCGGCGCGCTCGCCGAGACGCTGCACGCGCACGGCCACGCCGTCACCAGCGTCGGCCGGGGCGCCGACGCCCTGCACCGCCACCACGGCGCGGACCTGCTGCTGCTCGACCTCGGCCTGCCGGATCTGGACGGGCTGGACGTGCTGCGCAAGATCCGGCAGGTCTCGGGCGTGCCGGTCATCGTGCTCACCGCGCGCGGGGACGAGCGGTCCGTGGTCCGCGGGCTGCGCCTGGGCGCCGACGACTACCTGACCAAACCCGTCCGCCTGGCCGAATTGCTGGCCCGGATGGACGCCGTGGTCCGCCGCGCGCGGGCCCGCGCCACCCCGGCCCCGGACGCGGTGGTGCGGGTCGAGGACGTCGAGATCGACCTGGGCGGGCGGCAGGTGCTGGTCGCCGGGCGCGACATCGGGCTCACCACCAAGGAGTTCGACGTGCTCGCGGTGCTCGCCGCGCGGGCCGGCACGGCGGTCAGCCGCCAGCAGCTGATGGACGAGGTGTGGGGCGACGCCCACCTGGCCGTGTCCCGTTCGCTGGACGTGCACCTGACCCAGGTGCGCGCGAAGCTCGACCGGCCCGGCCTGCTGACCACGATCCGGGGCTTCGGCTACCGGCTCGGCCGGGGCTGAGGCGTGCGCGCCCGGCTGCTGGCCGTGCTGGTGACGCTGGCGCTGCTGGTCGTCGCCGCGTTCGCCGGGCCGCTGCTGTCCTCCACTGCCGAACAACGGACGCAGGAGCTGGTGATCTCGCGCAGCAGCGACGTCGACCGCTTCGTGGTGCTCGCGCAACAGGCGGTCGATTCGCGCGACCCGGCCGCGCTGGCGGCGGAAGCGGCGCAGTATTCGTCGTTATACAGCGAGGCCGTGGTGGTGGTCGACGCGCAGCGGGCGCCGCTGGTGCAGACCGGCGGGATGACCGCCGCGGAGCCCGCCGTGCACGCCCTGGTGGAGGCGACGATGCGCAACGAGCCGCCGCCCCGGGCCGAGGCGCTGAGCCCGTGGTCGGCCACGCCGGTGCTGTTCGCGCGCCCGGTCGGCACTGGGACGCGGGTCTCGGGGGTGGTCGTGCTGCGCGCGTCGGTGACTGCGGCCGCCGCGGACGTCGCGGACGCGTGGAGCGCGATCGCGGCGGGTGCCTTGCTGGTGGCGGCGTTGTTCGTGCTGCTCGCCGTGCTGCTGGCACGGTGGATGGTGCGGCCGCTGCTGGAGCTGGAGACCGGCGTGCTCGCCGTCGCGGGCGGGCACCGGGCGCAGGTGCCCGAGCGCTCCGGCCCCCGCGAGCTGCGGACGCTCGCCGCGTCGGTGAACCGGATGTCGGACGCCGTGGTGGAGGCCGCCGACCAGCAGCACCGGCTGGTGGCCGACACCTCCCACCAGCTCCGCAACCCGATGGCGGCGCTGCGGCTGCGCGTCGACTCCCTCGGCGCCGAACTGGACGACCGGCACGCCTACCACGCGACCGTCGCGGAAGTGGAGCGCCTGGAACGGATCCTCGACGGCCTGCTCGCCCTCGCGACCGCGGAAAGCACGGCGACCCGGCTCGCCGCGGGCGGCGCGGACGACCCCGCCGACCTCGCCTCGGTGATCGCCGAACGCGTCGACGCCTGGCGCCCGGCGGCGGACCAGGCGGGCGCCGACCTGGTGCCGTGCGCCGCCCACGACGAGCCGGTGCTGGTGCGCGCGCCGGAGAACGAGCTGGCCCAGATCCTCGACGTGCTCCTGGACAACGCCGTCCATTACGCCGGCAGGGGCGCCACCATCACCGCCGGCTGGGAAATCCAGGATCGGGCGGTCACCCTGGTGGTGGCCGACAACGGCCCCGGACTGTCCACAACGGACCGCGCCCGCGCGACGGAGCGGTTCTGGCGCGCGGGCGGTGAAGGTGCGCCTCGCGGCACCGGGTTGGGCCTGGCGATCGTCCGCGAACAGACCCGCGCCCGCGGCGGGACGCTGGAGCTGCGGGCCGTCGAGCCGCGCGGGCTGGAAGTCCGGGTCACGCTGCCCGCGGAGGTGACGCCATGAGCATCACCCGCCGCACGGCCCTGCTCGGTGGGCTCGGCCTCGCCCTCGCAGGCTGCGCCACCGGTTACCGCGGGCCGAGCCGGGACGTAACCATCGCCGCCGGCGAACCAGGCGGCTTCTACCTCGCGTTCGCCGAAGTGCTGGCGGCCGAGGTGACCCGCGCGGAGCCGTTGCTGCGCTGCACTGCCGTGCCGACGGAGGCGAGCGTCGCCAACGTCGGGCTGGTGCGGGACGGGAAGGCGGACCTCGGGCTGGTGCTCGCGGACGTCGCGCAGTCGGCGCTCGCGGGCGCGGCGCCGTTTCCCTCGCCGGTGCCGTTGCGGGCCCTCGGGCGGGTGTACGAGAACTACCTCCAGCTCGTCGTCCGCGCGGCCGACGGGATCACCAGCCTGCACGCGCTCGAAGGGCGGCCAGTCTCGCTCGGCGCGAACGGGTCCGGCGCGGCGCAGCTGGGCGAACGGGTCTTCGGCGCGGCCGGCGTGCGCGTCGAAGCGCAGCACTTGCAACTCGCCGACGCCGTCGCGGCGCTGGCCGGCGGGAGCATCGACGCGCTGCTGTGGTCCGGTGGCGTGCCGACCCCCGCGCTCGCCGACCTCAACCGCCGGACCCCGCTGGCGCTGCTGCCGTTGAACGCCGTCATCCCCCAGCTGCGGGCGGCGCACGGGCCGGTCTACGAGCCGGTCCAGGTGCCCGCCGACGCGTACCGCGGGGTGGGCGCGCCGGCCACCATCGGCGTCGCGAACCTGCTGGTCTGCTCCCCCGCCCTGCCCGACGAGGTCGCCGCCGCGGTGGTGCGGGTGCTCGCCGGGCGGGCGGCCGACCTGGTGCCCGCGCAGGCCGTCGGCACGCAGTTCCTCGACGTCCGCACGCTGATCGGCACCCAGCCCGTGCCGTTGCAGCCGGGGGCGGCCGAGACCTACCGGGCGCTGCACGGCTGATCGGCCGCTCGCTAGATTGGACGGATGAGCCCCGCCCGCCGTCCCCTCGCCGAGATGCCGCTGCGCGTGCGCTACCACGAGTGCGACGGCCAGGGCATCGTGTTCAACGCGCACTACCTGGCCTATGTGGACATGGCCGCGTTCGCGGTGGAGAAGGCGCTTTTCGGCTCACACCAGGCGTTCCTGGCCACCGGCATCGACATGGTCGTGGCCGAGTCGAACCTGCGCTACCGCGCGCCGTGCCGCTTCGACGACGAGCTGGTGGTCTCGGTGTTCCTCGGCCACCTCGGCACCACGTCGATCGTCTTCGAGTCCGAGATCCGCCGGGACGGCAAGCTGACCACCGAGGCCACCCTCCGCTACGTCTTCGTCGACCCCGCGACCCTGCGCAAGTCCCCGCCGCCGCCGGAGGTCCGCGAGGCCTACGCGGCGTACCTGCCCGCCCCCGCCACCTCGTAAGGCCAGCCATGTTCCGCGTGCTCTTCTACCACCCCGAGATCCCGCCGAACACCGGCAACGCGATCCGGCTGGCCGCCAACACCGGCTGCGAGCTGCACCTGGTGGAGCCGCTCGGCTTCACCTTGGAGGACAAGCAGCTCCGCCGCGCGGGCCTGGACTACCACGACCTCGCGCGCGTCCGCGTGCACGCCGACATCGAGGCCGCGTGGCACGCGCTGCTGCCGGCCAAGGTGTACGCCTTCAGTGCGTCCGCCACCCGGCTGCACACCGAGGTGGCGTACGAGCCCGGTGACGTGCTGATGTTCGGCCCGGAGTCCGTCGGCCTGCCCGCCGAGGTCCAGCACGCCCCCGAGGTCACCGACCGCGTGCGGCTGCCGATGCTGCCGACCAGCCGCTCGCTCAACCTCGCCAACACCGCGGCGATCAGCATCTACGAAGCCTGGCGCCAGAACGGGTTCGCGATGCCCGAGACGCCGTGAAGGCCTGGGCCCGGATGCTCTGAAGGCCACCTTGAGGGCATCACAGTCCCTCATGGTGGCCTTCAGAGCACGCTCGTCGTCTCGCGCTAAGGGATTCTCTGGCCGATCAGCAGCGAAGCCGCCGCGCCGATCATCAGCACCAGCGTGCCGATGACAAGCCACGGCTTGCTCGCGTCGGCGTCCTTCAGCTCGTAGCCGATCTGGTCGCCGAGGTCGGCGTACACCTTCTTCAGCTCGTCCGCGCTGGCCGCCTTGTAGAACTGGCCGCCGGAGAGCTGGGCGATCTCGCGCAGGGACTCGTCGTCCACGCGCACGTCCTGGGGCCGGCCTTCGATGTCGACCGAGCCGTGGGTGGTGCCGAACGAGATCGACGAGATCGGCGCCTGCGCCTGCTTCGCCGCCTGCGCCGCGGTGTACGCGCCGCGCGGGGCGTACAGGTCCTCGGGCACGGTCTGCTTGCCGTCGCTCATCAGCACGATCCGCGCGGGCGGCGGCCCGTCCGCGCCGCCGACCACGGCGGAGAAGCTCTCGATCGATTGCAGGGCCGCGAAAATGCCCTCACCGGTGGCCGTGGACTGCGCGAGCTTCAGGTCGCTGATCGCCTTCACCACGCCGGCCCGGTCGGTGGTCGGGTTGACCAGGACCGTCGCCGTGCCGGCGAACGAGATCAGGCCCAGGTTGACGCCCGGGGTCATGTTCTTCGCGAACTGGGTCGCCGCGTCCTGCGCCGCCTTGAGCCGGGTCGGCGTGACGTCGGTGGCCTCCATCGACAGCGAAACGTCGATCACCAGCATCACCGTGGCGCGGTTGCGCGGCACCTTCTGCTCGGCGGTCGGCCCGGCCAGCGCGACGGTGAGCACCAGCATGGACAGCACGATCAGCACCGCGGGCAAGTGCCGGATCCAGCCCTGGGTCTTGGGCGCGACCTTGTCGAGCAGCTCCAGGTTGGCGAACCGCATCACGCGCTTGCGCCGCGCCCGCTGGGCGAGCAGGTACGCCACGGCCACCGCGGCGACCGCGATCAGCAGCAGGAACCACCACGGCGCGGTGAAACCGGTCAAACTCATGCCACACCCCCGGACCAGCGGCGCTTGCGGGCCACGACGAACCGCACCATGTCGGCGATCCAGTCCTGGTCGGTGCGCAGCACCAGGTGGGCCGCGCCGGCCCGGCGCAGGGCGGCCGCGACCTCCTGCCGGTGGGCGTGCGCCGCGGCGCCGAACTCCTTGCGCAGCAAGGCGGAAGCGTGCACTTCGCGCTGTTTCCCTGTCTCCGGGTCGGCCAGGACGACGGTGCCCACGTCGGGCAGGTCGATGTCACGCGGGTCGAGGACCTCGATGGCGATCAGCTCGTGGTGCCCGCCGAGCGCGCGCAGCGGCCGCTGCCAGTCCGTGGGCCCGAGGAAGTCGGACATCACCACGGCCAGGCCCCGCCGCCGGGGCGGGCGGCGCAGCTGTTCCAACGCGTCGGCCAGGTCGCCGCGGACGCCCTCGGCCGCGCGCGGCGTCTCGGCCAGCCGCCGGATCAGCCCGCGGGCGTGGGCGAGCCCGCCGCGGGCCGGGATCCGGTCGGTGCGCTCGCCGTTCGACACCAGCGCGCCGATCCGGTTGCCGCCCCCGCCGGTCAGGTGCGCGACAGCGGCCGTCGCGCACACCACCAGATCGCGCTTCTCGCACAGCGCAGTGCCGAAGTCGAGGCTCGCCGACAGGTCGGCCACCAGCCACGTCTCCAGCTCGCGGTCGGCCACGGTCTCGCGGATGTGCGGGGTGGTCGTGCGGGCGGTGACCGCCCAGTCCATCCGGCGCACGTCGTCGCCCGGCTGGTAGATCCGCGCCTCGCCCGGCTCCGAGCCCGGCCCCGGCACCAGGCCGAGGTGATTGCCCTGCAGCAGGCCGTCGAGGCGGCGGCGCACGTCGAGCTCGAGGGTGCGCAGGCCGGCCTCCAGGCGGTCGCCCCGCAGCACCGGCGGCGCCCAGCCCGGGCGCTCGCGCTGCTCCTTCTTCGCCACCGGCCTACCTGACGGGCGCGCCGGCGGGGACCGGGGTGCCCGGCCCGTTCCCGCCCTGCGGCCGGGCGGAGACCTGCGGCAACGGCACGGTCTGCAGCACGCGCGTGATGATGTGCTCCACCGGGACGCCGTCGGCCAGCGCGTCGTAGGACAGCACCAGGCGGTGGCGCAGCACGTCCGGCACGACGTCGACCACGTCCTGGGGCAGCACGTAGTCACGGCCGCGGACCAGCGCGAGCGCGCGGGCGGCGGCGATGATGCCGAGGCTCGCGCGCGGCGAAGCGCCGTACGACACCCAGCCGGCGACGTCGGTGAGGCCGTGGTCGGCCGGCGTGCGGGTGGTCAGCACCAGGCGGACCACGTAGTCGACCAGCGCGTGGTGCACGAACACCTGCGCGGCGACGCCCTGCAGCCGGACCAGCTCGCCCGGGCTGAGCACCTCGTGCGGCACCGGCGGCGTGACGCCCATCCGGTAGATGATCTCGCGCTCTTCCTCGGCCGTGGGGTACTCGACCAGGATCTTGAACAGGAACCGGTCGCGCTGGGCCTCGGGCAGCGGGTAGACGCCCTCGTTCTCGATCGGGTTCTGCGTGGCCAGCACCAGGAACGGGTCGGGCATCGGGAAGGTCTGGCCGCCGATCGACACGTGCCGCTCGGCCATCACCTCCAGCATCGCCGACTGCACCTTGGCCGGCGCGCGGTTGATCTCGTCGGCGAGCACGAAGTTCGCCACCACCGGGCCGAGCTCGACGTCGAACACCTCGGCGCCCTGGCGGTAGATGCGGGTGCCGAGGATGTCGGCGGGCACCAGGTCGGGGGTGAACTGCACCCGGGAGAACGAGCCGCCGACCACCCGCGCGAAGGTCTCCACGGCGAGCGTCTTGGCGACGCCGGGCACGCCTTCCAGCAGCAGGTGGCCCTTGGCCAGCAGCCCGACGAGCATGCGCTCCACCAGCCGGTCCTGGCCGACGATGATGCGCTTGACCTCGAACACGGTCCGTTCCAGCAACTGGGCGTCCCGCGCCGGCGTGCCGGGCTGCTGCCCGTTCGCGCCCTCGGCGTAGCCGGGCTCGGTCACTCTGCCTCCTGTGGTTCTGTGCTTGCGGCTCGCCCCGCGACCGTACTGCTTCGCGGGGACCGTCGTTCGCCCGCCACGCTCACCCAGCCGGAACACGACGGTCCGTCCGGTAATGCAACCGCACCAGCGGTATGACAGCTGTGAAGACGCCCTAGCGGTGGCGCTCCAGGTCCGCCGGCGTGTCGATGTCTTCGCTCTCGCCCGGCTCGGCCGGGACGTCCACGAGGGACAGCCCAGCCAGCGACCGGCGCAGCGACGCGTTCTCCGGCGGCTCCGGGATCGCCTGCCTCAACGCCGGCAGGCGCCAGGCACCGAGCAGCCACTGCCGCTCCCCCGCCGCATCGACGAGCACGGCCCCGTCGGCGTCCGCGAGGGCCGCCCGTAAACGGTCCACTGTGGACTTCCGGACTCCGGGCAGGTCGGCGGCCAGCACGACCACGACGCCGTCCCCGGGCACCAGCGCGAGGCCGGCCGCCAGCGCGGCCACCGGGCCGGTGCCGGGCACAGGCTCGCGCGTCCACCGCACCCCCTCGTGACCGGGCCGCTCCGGGCCGACCACCACCACCGGGTCCGCGCCGTCGACGGCGGCCACCGCCCGGGAAAGCAGGGACGAACCGCCCACGACCAGCCCGGGCTTGTCCACACCGGACAGCCGGCGCGCGGCCCCGCCGGCGAGCACGATCCCCGCGTACGGCATTCGCGCCTCCTGCCCCTTCGGAAAACCGCTCCCCTGGCGGACCCGGTCCACGCTAGCGTCCGGGAATGCCCGACGCCGCGCGGCTGCTCGCCGCCTATGAAGAGCAGGTCCGCCACGCCGAGCTGACGATCCCGGAGCCGGGCCTGCGGCTGGACCCGGACGGCCCGGTGGTCCGGGTGACCGGCGGCCGCCGCGGGTTCGTCACCGGGCGGCCGGACCTCGGCGTCACCGGGCCCGAGCTGGACGAACTGATCGCGCGGCAGCGGGACCACTTCGCCGCCCGCGGGGAGACCGTCGAGTGGAAGACGCGTGGCCACGACCGGCCGGCGTCGCTTCCGGAGCGGCTCCTCGCGGCGGGCTTCGAGCCGGAGCCGCCGGAGACGGTCGTGATCGCGGCGGTCGCCGATCTGGGGCTGGACTCCGCGCCGCCGGACGGAGCGCTGGTGCACGAAGTACGCGGTGAGGCGGACCTGCGGCGGATCGCCGCGCTGAGCGCCGAGGTGTTCGGCACCGACGAGGACGTGCTCGCCGCCGACCTGGTCGGCCGCCCGGACGCCGCAACGCACGTGGTCGCCGAGGCGGACGGCCGGTTCGTTTCGGCCGCGCGGCTGGAGTTCGTTCCGGGCACCGAGTTCGCCGGCCTCTGGGGAGGCTGCACACTGCCCGCGTGGCGCGGCCGGGGCCTGTACCGGGCGCTGGTCGCGCACCGCGCCCGGCTGGCCGCGGCCCGCGGCGTCCGGTACTTGCAAGTGGACGCCTCCGAGGACAGCCGCCCGATCCTCGAACGGCTCGGCTTCACGGCCGTCACCACGACCACGCCGCACGTCTGGAGCCCGTCGGCGAAGGCGGTCCGATGAGCCGCACGCCCGAGCCCACCGCAAGGCTCGCGTTCCGCGAAATGACCCCGGACGACCTCGACGACATGGCCGCGCTCCTCGGCGACCGGGACGTGATGCGGCACTACCCGCGCCCCCGGGACCGGGACGAGGCCCTGGCCTGGATCGACTGGAACCAGCGCCTCTACCGGCGCGAGGGGTTCGGGCTCTGGCTGGTCACGCTCCGGGCCACCGGCGAGTTCGCCGGCGACTGCGGCCTGACCCCGCAGGAGATCGACGGGGCCACCGAGATCGAGGTCGGCTACCACTTCCGCACGGACCTGCAGGGCCGCGGCTACGCCACCGAAGCGGCGGCCGCCTGCCGCGACCACGCCCGCGACGTGCTCGGCGCGAGCCGCCTGATCGCGATCATCCGCCCGGACAACACCCCGTCCCGGCGCGTCGCCGAGAAGATCGGCCTCCCCCACGAACGGGATACCGTGTCCCGCTCGGGCCTGCCCGTCTGTGTGCACGCTGCTGCTCTGTGAACGGCACGGCCGGTGAGCCGCGGGTTCCGCTGACTCCAGCCCGTCCGGCAGGCACAATGGCGGCATGAGCCCCGACCTCGACGAGCTGCGACGGCTGCGGCGTGCCCGCGACCGGATGGACCGCGAGTACGCGCAGCCGCTCGACGTGGCCGCGCTCGCCCGGACCGCGCTGATGTCGGCCGGGCACTTCAGCCGCCGCTTCCGCGACGCGTACGGCGAGACGCCGTACTCCTACCTCATGACCCGCCGCATCGAGCGGGCGAAGTCGCTGCTGCGCCGCGGCGACCTGAGCGTGACGGACGTCTGCTTCGCCGTCGGGTGTACGAGCCTGGGCTCGTTCAGCGCTCGCTTCACCGAACTCGTCGGCCAGACACCCAGCTCCTACCGCGCGGGCAACCACGAGGAGCTGCGGGTGCTGCCGGGCTGCCAGGCGATGGTCCTGACCCGGCCCCGGCGGGTGAAAGCCGGGGACAGCTCCGGAGACGCTCCCGCAGTCGCACCCGCCTGACCTGCGCGCCGCGATCAGCAGAAGGCAGGCGTCAGAGCCAGCCGCTCGTTTCCGCGAGCCGGACGGCCTCCGCGCGGGTGCGGGCCTGGGTCTTGCCGATCGCCGACGACAGGTGGTTGCGCACGGTTCCTTCGGACAGCCCGACGGTCCTGGCGATGTCGGCGACTGTGCCGCCCTCCGCCGCGGCGCGGAGCACGTCCGCCTCCCGGTCGGTCAGCGGGCTGGCACCGCTCGCGAGGGATTCGGCCGCGAGGGCGGGATCCACGAACCGCAGTCCGGCGTGGACCCGGCGGATGGCGTTGACCAGCTGTTCGGGGCGGGAGTCCTTGACCACGTAGCCGGCCGCGCCCGCGGACATCGCGCGGGAGAGGTATCCGGGCCGGCTGAAGGTGGTGCAGATGATCACCCGGCAGGACGGCAGGGCGTGGCGAAGTTCGGCGGCCACGGCCAGCCCGTCCCGGCCCGGCATCTGCACGTCGAGCAGCGCGACGTCGGGCGCCGTCCGCTGCGCGGCGGGCAGCACCTCGGTGCCGGTGCCGAGTTCGGCGACCACTTCGAGGTCGGGCTCGAGCCGCAGCATCGACGCCAGCGCACCGCGCACGAGCGCCTGGTCGTCGGCCAGCAGGACGCGGATCATGCGGGCTCCGTTCCGGCGGCCGAGACCGGCTGGGCAGCCGACTGTGGGACCGGGACGCGGGCCAGCACACGGAACCCGCCGCCGGGAGCCCGGCCGTGTTCGAGCACGCCGGACACCGCGTCCAGCCGTTCGGCGAGACCGGTCAGCCCGTGCCCGGCCACGGCTTCGGCCGAGACGGTGCCGTCGTCGGCGATCTCCACCCAGTCGCGGCCGAGCCGGATGCTGCAGCGTCCGGCATCGGAGTGGCGCAGCACGTTCGTGACCGCTTCCCGGACCACGTAACCGAAAACCCCGTGCAGCCCGGGCAGCGCCTCGTCAGCCGTCGCGGGCAATTCGGCCCGCACGCCGGCCGCGCGCAGGGCCATCCGGGCACCGGCGATCTCACTGGTCAGCGAAACCGTGCGGTAGTCCGAGACGGTGGCCCGCACGTCGGAAAGTGCTTGCCGGCACAGGCTTTCCAGCTCGACGACCTCGGTCATGGCCGGACCGGGGTCGCGGCCGGACTCCAGGATCCGCCGGGTCAGCCCGAGCTTGACGGTCATCGTCGAGAGACTGTGCCCGAGGATGTCGTGCAGGTCCCGGGCGACCCGCTCCCGTTCCTGGTCCACGGCCAGGCGGCGGACTTGCGCACGCGCGGCCCGCAGCTGGCCGATCGTGAAGACCAGCGCGAACACGACGCCGAGGGCGGCGGTCACCGCGGCCAGCGTGGCCACCAGCGCCCAGTTCACCCGGCCGCCGGCCAACTGCATCCAGCCGATCTGGGCCAGGGCGGTGGCGAGGCCGAGCAGCAGGGAGTACCGCAGCGGCAACAGCATCAGCCCGGACGCGATGGCGTACGTCAGGTCGGTCAGGTAATCGGGCGAGCCCAGCAGTACGGCCGGCGCCGCCCCGAGTACGAACAACGCGGCCACGATGGCGATCCGCAGCCGGTGCGACGCCGGCGGCCCGAACCACGGCGCCAGCACGCAGCCCACGCCGTAACAGACGACCAGGCCCAGCGACACGCCGGCGAGCACCGGGTCGCGCCCGCCGTCGGCGACGCCGACGAACCGCGCGATCAGGAAGAGCGAGGAGAGATTCGCCAGCGCGACGACCGCGATCGCCCGGCGGCCGCGCCGCCGCTGACCGTCCAGCGGTTCGCCCCGGAAACTCCAGTCCGGCCACGACCGGATGGAGAACTCCTCGGGTTCGTCTTGCACCACCGCGGTGATGCTACGGGAGCGGCCCGGCGATTCGATCATGCGACAAGCGTCCAGGCTGGACGCCTCCCCGTCCCGCCCATCCGTCACTCGACGGGCCCTGACATCCGGCAGGGGTCTCCCCGGTCGCGTCGTGCTGTCCCCGGCGTGCGTCAACCGGCGCGACTGGCCGACGACGGTTCCGCGTGCCGACGGTCGTAGCCCTGCTGGGAATCCTGGATCTCGCCGGTGTGGGCGACCGTCCAGTCGTAGAGCCGGCCGAACGGCTCGCGCAGAGATTCGCCGAGCGGCGTCAGCGAGTACTCGACCCCGACCGGCGAGGTGGGCAGCACGCGGCGCTCGATCATCCCGTTGCGTTCCAGGCGGCGCAGGGTCTGGGTGAGCACCCGCTGGGTCACGCCTTCCAGGCGGCGCTTGATTTCGTTGAAGCGGTGGGGTTTCTCCAGCACGGCCAGCACCATCATCGACCACTTGTCGGCGATCTGGTCGAGGATCGGGCGGCTGGGGCAGTCGGCCCGGTAGACGACGCCGTCGGGGCCGGGATCGGTCCGGGGACTGGCCATCCGCAGTATCCTCCATGATCCTTGCGATGCTTGAAGTGCGTTATTGACGGCGGAGACCCGCCGTCCCAGGCTAGGTATACATCAGGAACCTAGCAATCGGAGCCCTCCATGCCCCACCCCGCCTACGCGACCCTGCGAGTGAGCCGCGAGGCCGGCATCGTCCGCGTCACCCTCGACAACCCGCCGGTCAACGTGCTGGACGTCGCCCTCATGACCGACCTGCGGCACCTGCTGGCGGCGCTGCGGGACGACGATTCGGCGCGGGTGATCGTGTTCGACAGCGCCGACCCGGACTTCTTCATCGCCCACGTGGACATGTCCCTTGTGGACACCCCCGACGCGTTCGACGGGCTGGCGGCCGGCATTCCCCGTGGTGTCAACGTCTTCCAGGCTCTGGGCGAACTGCTGCGGCACCAGCCCCAGGTGACGATCGTCAAGCTGGCCGGCCTGGCGCGAGGCGGCGGGGCGGAGTTCGTCGCGGCGGCGGACATGGCCTTCGCCGCGATCGGCCGCGCCGGCCTCGGCCAGATCGAGGCGCTGATGGGGATCGTCCCCGGAGGTGGCGGCACCCAGTACCTGGCCAACCGCGTCGGCCGCAATCGCGCGCTGGAGGCGGTGCTGGGCGCCGAGCTGTTCGACGCCGAGACCGCCGAACGCCACGGCTGGGTCAACCGCGCCGTCCCCGCCGAAGAGCTCGACGAGGTGGTCGACCGGCTCGCCCGGAACATCGCCGCCCTGCCGGAAGGCGTGGTCGCCGCGGCCAAGCACGCCCTGACCCCGGACGACCTGGCCGCCGGTCTCCAGCGGGAAAACGACGCCTGGGCCGGCCAGTTCGTCCGCCCCGCGGCCGAGAAGCTGATCCGCGGGGGCCTCGCCCACGGCGCCCAGACCCGCGAAGGCGAACGTGATCTCGAAGGCCTGCTCCGCGGCCTGGCCGGTTGATCAGCGAGAGTCGGCTGAGAGCGTCTTCATGGTGACGTAGCTGGTCACGGCGGCCACGCTGGGCAGGCCGGCCAGGCGGTGGGCGTGGAAGTCCTCGTAGGCGGGCAGGTCGGCGACCTCGACGTGGAGCAGGTAGTCGTAGTCGCCGGTGACGTGGTGGCAGTGCACCACCCCGGGCAGCCGGACGACCGCGCGCTCGAACGCGACCACGTCCGCGCGCCCGTGGCGCACCAGCCGGACCCCGGCGAACACCCGCAGGCCGCGGCCGACGGCGGCGGGATCGAGCACGGCCCGGTAGCCCCGGATCACCCCGGTCTCCTCCAGCCGGCGCACCCGGCGCAGGCACGGCGACGGCGACAGGCCGACCCGCGCGGCCAGCTCCGCGTTGCTGATCCGGCCGTCCGCTTCGAGCACGGCCAGGATCGACCGGTCCACCTCGTCCATGAGGCAGATTATTGCGCGCTCCGGCGCTCTAGCACATCGGACGGCCCGGACGGTGACGCTACTTGCTGCCAAAGTTGCGCCGGATCGTTCCGATGGCGGCCGGTGGCCGGGCACTCTGGTGGGGCCGGTGATCCACTCCGGGAAAGGGGAACCATGCCTGGCCGCAGCACGGTCGCCATCCACGCCGATCGGGACGTCGCGCCCAGCCGCGCGGTGGCCCGGCCGATCTACCAGTCGGCGGCCTTCGCGGCCGAGGACGCCGAGGCGTTCGCCCGGGTCGCGGTGGACCGGCGGGGACACGATTTCTACACCCGGTACGGCAATCCGAACCACGCGCAGGTCGCGGCGGTGGTCGCGGAACTGGAGCACACCGAGGCGGCGCTGGTCACCGCGTCCGGGATGGCCGCGCTCACCACCGCCGTGCTGGGCCTGGTGTCGGCCGGCGACCACGTGATCGGGCAGAAGTCCACCTACGGCGGCACGGCGTCGGTGCTGCTGAACCTGTTGCCACGCCTGGGGATTTCGGTCACGCAGGTCGACCAGACCGACCTCGCGGCGTTCGGCCGGGCGCTGACGCCGCGGACCCGGCTGATCCTGCTGGAGTCGCCCAGCAATCCGCTGCTCCAGATCACCGACCTGGCGGCCGTCGCCGGCCTGGCCCGCGCGCACGGCGCGTTGACCATGGCCGACAACACCTTTGCCACCCCGGTGAACCAGCGGCCGGCCGACCTCGGCGTCGACCTGGTCTGGCACAGCGCGACCAAGTACCTCAACGGCCACAGCGACGTTTCGGCCGGAGTGCTGGCCGGATCGGCGGAGCTCCTGGACCGGATCTGGGACGTCGCGCTGCTGACCGGCGCCGTGCTCGGCCCGTTCGACGCCTGGCTGCTGCTCCGCGGCCTGCGCACCCTGCCCCTGCGGATGCCCCGGCACAACGCGAACGGCCAGGCGCTCGCGGAAGCGTTGCAGGATCACCCGGCCGTCGCGAAGGTGCACTACCCCGGTCTCGTCACCCACCCTCAGCACGCGTTGGCAGCCCAGCGGATGAGCGGCTTCGGCGGCGTGCTGGCGGTCGAGCTGGCCGCCGGTTTCGAGGCGGCGGAAGCGTTTCTGGGCCGCCTGCACTACGCCCGCCGGTCGGCCAGCCTCGGCGGTGTCGAATCGCTGGCCGTGCACCCGGCGTCCATGTGGCGCGGAATGCTCAGCGAGCGGCAGATCGCCGAATCCGGCGTGCCGCTCGGCCTGGTCCGGCTGGCCGCCGGCACCGAGGACACCGAAGACCTGGTCGCCGACGTGCTCGCCGCGGCCGACTCCCTGAACTGACCGAGCCCTGAACTGACCGAGAAAGGCGTTCACCCGATGAAAACCCTGATCACCGGCGGCACGATCCTCAGCCTGGACCCGGCCGTCGGCGATTTCGCCCGCGGCGACGTGCTGATCCGCGACGGCATCATCGAAGCCGTCGCGGAACGGATCGACGCGCCGGACGCCGACGTGATCGACGGGACCGCGCGGATCGTGCTGCCCGGCTTCGTCGACAACCACCGCCACTCCTGGCAGACGGCGTTCCGCGGCATCGGCGCCGACTGGACGTTCGACGACTACGTGACGGCGATGCACGGCACGTTCAAGCCGCACTACCGGCCCGAGGACGTCTACCTCGGGAACCTGCTCGGCCGGCTGGAGGCCCTGCACTCCGGCGTGACCACCATGCTGGACTGGTGCCACGCCGGGCAGCGCCCCGAGCACGCCGACGCCGCGCTGGCCGGTCTCCGGGACGCGCCGGGGCGGTCGATCTTCTGCTACGGCGCGGGTTACCGGACCGCCGACCGGATCGAAGCCGAGCTCCGCCGCGTGCGATCCGGGGTCACCGATAGCGGCCTGGTCACCATGGCGCTGGGACTGCGCGGCCCGGGCGAGGTCACCATGGACACCGTCGCCGGGGACCTGAAGCTGGCGGCCGAACTCGGGCTGCGGACCAGCATGCACGTGATCGGCGGGCCCGCCGGCCGGCCGGTCGCCGAGCTCCGGGCGCACGGGCTGCTGTCGGACACCACGACTTTCGTGCACGCCAACGGGCTCGGCGACGACGAGCTGCGGATGCTGGCCGACGCGGGCAGCTCCGTGTCGATCAGCCCGGACGTCGAGGCGAAGATGGGCTTCGGCTGGCCGGAGACCGGCCGGGTGCTGGCGGCCGGCCTGCGCCCGACGCTGTCCGCCGACGACTGCCCGTCCGCCGCCGGCGACCTGTTCGCCGCGATGCGCACCGCCTTCGCCGTGCAGCGCGGGCTCGACGGCAGCCTGAATTCCCGGGACCTGCTGGACTTCGTGACGGTCGACGCGGCCCAGTCGTGCGGTCTCGGTGCCCGCACGGGAAGCCTCACTCCCGGCAAGGACGCGGACGTGATCCTGCTCCGCGCCGACGACCCGACCGTCTTCCCGGTCACCGACGCCGCCGGCACCGTCGTCACGGCCGGCCACCCCGGGCTGGTCGACACGGTTCTCGTGGCCGGTCAGGTGGTCAAGCGGGACGGCCGCCTGCTCGGCGTCGACCTGCCCGCGCTCCAGGCGCGGCTGCTGGCCTCACGCGACCGGATCGCCGCGGCCGCCGGTGTTCCGCTCGACGGCAGCTGGCGCCCCGGGCCGAGTCGCGGCTGATGCCGCGCGGTCAGCCGATCAGCCGGGTCGCGTACGGCATGATGCCGCCGTAGCGGACGGAGGTCACGCGGACGTACGAGCCGGACTGCGGGGCCTCCACCATCTGCCCGCCGCCGAGGTACAGGGCGACGTGGTGGATGCCGCCGGGGCCGCCGTAGAAGAGCATGTCGCCGCGGCGCATCTGGGACAGCGGCACGCGGCGGCCGGACGTGTACTGGTAGCCGCTGTAGTGCGAGAGGGACTGCACTCCGGCGAAGGCGTAGATCATCAGGCCCGAGCAGTCGAAGCCGATCTTGCGGTAGTCGCCGTACATGTCGGCCACGCCGCCGTCGCGGATGCCGCGGGTCGGGCCGCTCGCGTTGCCGCCGCCCCAGGCGTACGGCAGGCCCACCTGGGCCAGCGCCCGCGCGATCACCGCTTCGATCGAGGAGCCCGCCGCGGGGGAAGGACGGCTGCCGCCGGACGGGCCGTCGTTGCCGCCGCCGCTGTGGCTGGCGGCCAGCGCCGCCTGACGGGCGCGTTCCTCGTCCTCACGCTGCTTCTGCGCGACCCAGTCCTGGTACCGCTGCCGCTGGCCCTGCAGGCCGTTGACCTTCGACTGCGCGGCGTAGAGCTGCTGCTCCACAGAGGACTTGTTCGCCTCCAGCTGCGTGTTCTGGGCGGCCTGTGCCTGCTGCGCCTCGACGGCGGCGGACTGCGCCGCGTCCGCGCCGCTCTTGGCCTGCCGCGCGGCCGCTTGCTTCTGCTGCGCGACGTCGAGGGCCTTGCGCGCGGCGGAGTCCTTGTTGGACTTGTCCGTCTGCGCCTGCTGCAGCCGGTCCAGCGCGTTCAGCCGCGAGCCGCCGATGGAGTCCAGCAGCTGGGCGCGCGCCAGCAGGTCCTGCGGGCTCTGGGCGGTGAGGTACGCGGAGATCGAGCCGATCGTGCTGCCCTGCTCGAAGCTCGCCGCGGCGAACTTCTTCAGATCCTCGCGGGCCTTTTCGATGGCGGCCGCGGCCGTGTCGGCCTGCGTGCGCGCGGACTGGGCGTCCTGCTCCGCCTGCGTGGCCGCGTCCTGCGCCGTCTGCAGGTCGACCAGCGCCTTGTTGGCCTGCTCCTGCTTCAGCTCGAGGTCGTCCTGCAGCGAGCTGAGCTTCCCCTCCGCCTGCGCGAGCTGGTTGGTCAGCCGGCCGACTTCGCCGGCCTTCTCGTTCGCCGCCGCCTTCGAGGAGTTCAGGTCCGAGTCGCTCGGGTTCGGCGGGGGCGGCGGTACCGCCAGACCGGTGCCGGTCGCGCCGAACAGCACCACCAGGGCGAACGTGCCGACGGTCAGGCCGCGCCGCACTCCGGGCCGGGCACCGCGTGCACTCCGGATCGCCACGACCCGCCACCTCCGTTCACAGGGACAACGCCCACCAGGCAAAACTCCGCAGCGTGCACACCGCATGCCACTGCAGTCACACCACTATCACAAGCCTCAGGCGGAACTCACACACCGTAGGTATCAATTCCCCTCATCGGGGGACCCCCGCGGCGCGGCGTGTCCGAATGGCCCAGCTCACTGCGCGTGTCGTCTTGAAGTTAATACAGGACACGCGTACTGTTTGGAGCGACGGACGAGGTGTGCCATCCCGATTCCGGTCCTACGGTGGGGGTGCGCAAGACTCGGTCGTGGTCGGCCCGACGACCCCACAACACACCGAACTGACCCGGGACCCCGGCCCGCGAGGGCGGGGGTCCACGCCACTGGAGTTAGACGTGACTGCACCTGCCAGCAAGGACAGCTTCGGCGCCAAAGACACGCTGAAGGTGGGAGACGCCTCGTACGAGGTCTTCCGCCTCAACAAGGTCGAGGGCTCCGAGCGCCTGCCCTACAGCCTGAAGATCCTGCTCGAGAACCTGCTGCGCACCGAGGACGGCTCGAACATCACCGCCGACCACATCCGCGCGCTCGGCAGCTGGGACCCCAGCGCCGACCCGTCGATCGAGATCCAGTTCACGCCCGCCCGCGTGATCATGCAGGACTTCACCGGCGTGCCGTGCGTCGTGGACCTCGCCACCATGCGCGAGGCCGTCACCGATCTCGGCGGCGACCCCGACAAGGTCAACCCGCTGGCGCCCGCCGAGCTGGTGATCGACCACTCCGTGATCATCGACGTGTTCGGCCGCGCCGACGCCTTCGAGCGCAACGTCGAGATCGAGTACGAGCGCAACCGCGAGCGCTACCAGTTCCTGCGCTGGGGCCAGGGCGCGTTCGACGAGTTCAAGGTCGTCCCGCCGGGCACCGGCATCGTGCACCAGGTCAACATCGAGCACCTCGCGCGCACGGTGATGTCCCGCAACGGGCAGGCCTACCCCGACTCCTGCGTCGGCACCGACTCGCACACCACCATGGTCAACGGCCTGGGCGTGCTGGGCTGGGGCGTCGGCGGCATCGAGGCCGAGGCGGCCATGCTGGGCCAGCCCGTGTCGATGCTGATCCCGCGCGTGGTCGGCTTCAAGCTGACCGGCGAGATCCCGACCGGCGTCACCGCGACCGACGTCGTGCTGACCATCACCGAGATGCTGCGCAAGCACGGCGTGGTCTCGAAGTTCGTCGAGTTCTACGGCGACGGCGTGGCCTCGGTGCCGCTGGCCAACCGCGCCACCATCGGCAACATGAGCCCGGAGTTCGGCTCCACCGCGGCGATCTTCCCGATCGACGAGGAGACCGTCCGCTACCTGAAGCTCACCGGCCGCTCGGCCGAGCAGGTCGCGCTGGTCGAGGCCTACGCCAAGGAGCAGGGCCTCTGGCATGACGCCGCGCACGAGCCGGCCTACTCGGAGTACATCGAGCTGGACCTGTCCACGGTCGTCCCGTCGATCGCCGGCCCGAAGCGCCCGCAGGACCGCATCGAGCTGTCCGACGCGAAGTCCTCGTTCCGCAAGTCGGTGCACGACTACGTGGACGACGACCAGCGCACCCCGCACACCAAGCTCGACGAGGCCGTCGAGGAGTCCTTCCCGGCCAGCGACCCGGCCTCGCTCTCGTTCAAGGACGAGGACGCGGTCGACATCCAGTCCGCCGCGAACGGCGCGTCCGGCCGCCCGTCCAAGCCGGTCACGGTGAAGACGAGCGACCGCGGCGAGTTCGTGCTGGACCACGGCGCCGTGGTGATCGCCTCGATCACCTCCTGCACCAACACCTCGAACCCGTCGGTGATGCTCGGTGCCGCGCTGCTGGCGCGCAACGCCGTCGACAAGGGCCTGACGGTGAAGCCGTGGGTCAAGACCTCGATGGCGCCGGGCTCGCAGGTCGTCACCGACTACTACACCAAGGCCGGCCTGTGGCCGTACCTGGAGAAGCTGGGCTACCACCTGGTCGGCTACGGCTGCACCACCTGCATCGGCAACTCGGGCCCGCTCTCGGACGAGATCTCCGCGGCGATCCAGGAGAACGACCTCACCGCCGTTTCGGTGCTCTCGGGCAACCGCAACTTCGAGGGCCGGATCAACCCGGACGTCAAGATGAACTACCTGGCCTCGCCGCCGCTGGTCATCGCGTACGCCCTGGCCGGCACCATGGACTTCGACTTCGAGCACCAGCCGCTGGGCCAGGACACCGACGGCAACGACGTGTTCCTGAAGGACATCTGGCCGACCCCGCAGGAGATCCAGGAGACCATCGACTCCTCGATCACGCAGGAGATGTTCACCAAGGACTACGCGGACGTGTTCGACGGCGGCGAGCGCTGGAAGGCGCTGCCGACCCCGGAGGGCAAGACCTTCGAGTGGGAAGCCGAGTCCACCTACGTGCGCAAGCCCCCGTACTTCGAGGGCATGCAGGCCGAGCCGGCGCCGGTCGCCGACATTTCCGGCGCGCGCGTGCTGGCGAAGCTGGGCGACTCGGTCACCACCGACCACATCTCCCCCGCCGGCGCGATCAAGGCCGACACCCCGGCCGGGCAGTACCTCACCGAGCACGGCATCGGCCGGAAGGACTTCAACTCCTACGGCTCGCGCCGCGGCAACCACGAGGTGATGATCCGCGGCACCTTCGCCAACATCCGGCTGCGCAACCAGCTGCTGGACGACGTGCAGGGCGGCTACACCCGCGACTTCACGCAGGAGGACGCCCCGCAGGCGTTCATCTACGACGCGGCGCAAAATTATGCTGCGGCGGGCACCCCGCTGGTCGTGCTGGGCGGCAAGGAGTACGGCTCCGGCTCGTCCCGTGACTGGGCGGCCAAGGGCACCTCGCTGCTGGGCGTGCGCGCGGTGATCACCGAGTCGTTCGAGCGGATCCACCGGTCGAACCTGATCGGCATGGGCGTCATCCCGCTGCAGTTCCCGGCCGGCGAGTCGGCCGCGTCGCTGAAGCTGGACGGCACCGAGACGTTCGACATCGCCGGCATCACCAAGCTGAACGACGGCGAGACCCCGCGCACCGTGCACGTCACCGCCACCAAGCAGGACGGCACGAAGGTGGAGTTCGAGGCGGACGTCCGGATCGACACCCCGGGCGAGGCCGACTACTACCGCAACGGCGGCATCCTGCAGTACGTGCTGCGCAAGATGACCCGCAGCTGATTTCCGTTACACCACAAGCGAAGGCCGTCCCGGTTCTCCCGGGGCGGCCTTCGCCGTTGTCGGATGCCCGGCTCAGGCGGGCCGGTACCGCAGCTCGACGGCCCGCAGCGGATCACCGTCGTGGATCCGCTCCCACCGCACCGGGTCGATCCCCGGCGCGTCGAACAGCCGCACCCCGGAGCCGAGCATGACCGGCGCCAGGTGGACGTGGAACTCGTCGACCAGGCCCCGCTCCACGCACTGCCGGGCGATGTCCTGGCTGTGGATCTCCAGGTCCTTGCCCGCCGCCGCGACCAGCCCGATCGCCACCGCCTCGGCCACGTCGCAGTCGAGGAACGTCATGCCGGGGTCCGGGATCGCGTCCCCGGGATGGTGGGTCAGCACGAACACCGGCCCGCTCCACGCGCCGCCGTACGGCTGCCGGCTCGCCTCGCCCGGATGCCGCGCGGCGATCGCGTCGTAACCGCGGCGGCCGCCCAGCACCGCCCCGAGACTGCCGATCGCCTCCTCGTGGCAGCCCGGGCGCACCGTCGTCCCGCCCGCCCAGTCCAGCGAATGCCCGGGCCCGGCCGCGAACCCGTCCAGCGACATCATCAGGTGCCAGCGCACCTTTCCTTTTGCGGTACTGCCCTTTGTGGTGCTGCCTTTTGCGGTGCTGCTCATCGGAGCCTCCCGTGGTTTCGCGTCTTGCCCGGGTAGACCGGGCCGGGCGCGGAAACTCATCGGTGCGCGGGAAACCCCGCGGCCACATCCCAGCGCACGCGGGAGACCGAAGGCTCCAGCGAAAGCCGCGAGACGGCCGACTCCATCTGGGCGTCGTCACGCTGGTCGCCCGCGAGTTCGGCGCGGACCTCGACCGTGCCGTCGGCCGGGCGGTCGACGCTCTCCACCGAAAGCAGGCGGAAGTCCGTGCGGGTCAAGGCTTGCACGAGAAGGGCGCGCACGTGGGCTTCGTCTGCGTCGCGGGTGACGGCCTCGAAGGAGTAGCGCGCCGGAGTCTCGTCACCGGTCTCCGGACGCCGGTCGACGATCCGGCCCAGAGCCCGCAGCAGCACGTTCACCGCGACGACCACGGCGGTCCCGGCCACCGCCACCCGGTACAGCCCGGCCCCCGCCAGCGAGCCGACCGCGGCGGCGCACCACAGCGTCGCCGCGGTGTTGAGGCCGCGGACGTTCAGGCCGTCGCGCAGGATCACGCCGGCGCCGAGGAACCCGATGCCGGACACGATCTGCGCGGCCACTCGCGTCGGGTCGGCGTTCCCGGTGCCGGACAGGCCGCCGAAGCCGTGGGCGGACAGCAGGACGAACAGCGTGGCCCCGACGGCGACCAGCGCGTTGGTGCGCAGGCCCGCCATCCGGGCGCGGTACTGGCGCTCGAACCCGATGACGGCACCCAGCCCGACACCCGTGCCGACGCGCAGCAGCATTTCGAAAGTGGTCATGATCCGGCTCTTTTCCGGCGTGCGCACACAGCCAGACAGGGGCGCGCCGGAGCCGCCCCGCGCTGGATCAGCGCCCGCGAGACCCGCGGGTGAGGGCGATTCCGGTCCGCACAGGACTGTCTTCCGGCATGTGCCGCTCACCTCGCTTCCGTGCTCGTGGACTGATCAACTCGGTCACTGTACGCGCCGGCCCCCGCTTCGGCCGAGGGCCTTGTGACCACCGCCTCGTCTTCCGTCAGCCCTGGTCAGGGGACGACAGCGCCGGTTTTCGGGTCCAGCTTCAGGGTTTTCGCCTTCGGGGACGAGAAGTCGAACATCCCGGTCAACGGCGCGGCGAGCGCGTCGTAGGAGCTGTCGCCGATGCGGCCGAGGTGCCAGTTGTCCTCGATGAACCGGAGCACCGAGGTCTGGTCGGTCATCGTGTGGTCGACCCGGTTGACCTTGCTGTACGGCGAGATCACCAGCAGCGGCAGGCGCGGGCCGTAGCCGCAGCGGTCGGCGTAGCCGCCCAGCTTCACCGGGTGTGAGGTGCAGATCGGCGAGTCCTGCGCGGCGTCGTGCGAGCCGTTCACGATCTTCGGGGCCTGGTGGTCGTACCAGCCGTCGGAGTCGTCGTAGGCGAGCACGATCGCGGTGTCGCGCCAGTGCGGCGAGGCCTGGATCTTGTTCACCTCGGCGGCCACGAACGCCTGCTCGTCCAGCGGGTCCGAGTAACCGGCGTGACCGTCCTGATAGGACGGTGCCTTGAGGAAGCTGACCGCCGGCATGGTGCCCGCGCCGAGGGCGTCGTTGAAATCGCTCACGTCGTACTGGTGGTTGGCCTGGTCGGTCTGGCCGACCGCGTGCAGCGAGCTGGGCGGCAGGTGCTTCGGGTTGGCCGTGGACCGGTAGTACTGGAACGGCTCGTGGTGCGGGCTGTAGTCCACCGACGCCTGGCCGCCGACGTTCGGGTGCTGGGTGCCGCAGACCGCGTACCCGTTGGCGGCACCGGTCGGCTTGAAGCCGCCTTCGAACCAGCCCCAGGTGACGTTGCGGGCGTTGAGCAGGTCGCCGACGTTGCGGCCCTGCAATGCCCCGAGGTTGTCGGTGGCGGTGTGGTTGTTGTCGGAGCAGTCGTCGAACGCCGGGTCCGGGTCGGTGATCATGGTGCCGACGCCCTGGGCGTCCGGCGAGGCGGCCGTCTTCGGGTCCACCTTGGGCTCGCCGGTGACCGAGTCCACCGGCTGGAGGCCGTGGGTCTGGCCGGAGACCAGGTTGACCGCGCCGGGGCTGGACGGGCCGAAGACCGCGTCGAACGAGTTGTCGTTCAGCGCGTAGTGCTGGGCGTAGTTCCACATCGCGGTGACGGTGTTGCCGTCGAAGTAGTCCATCACCAGGCCGGGCTCGCCGAACAGCACCGGCTGCCCGGTGCATTTGTCCTTCTCGGTGTGCTCGACGAACTTGTCCATCTTCCCGCCGTTGAAGGCGGCCTGCTCCTTGTTGTAGTCGTGCGCCTGGTCGCAGGTCAGCGCCTGGTCCGGGCTGAGCCGCTTGGGGTTGTACGCGTTGGGGTTGTCGGTCAGGAGCTTCGGTGTCAGCCCGTTCACCGCCGGGGTGCCGGGCGCGGGCCGGAACGGCGTGCCGTTTTCGTTGGTGGCCTTCGGATAGGTGCCGAAGTAGTGGTCGAACGAGATGTTCTCGCCGAAGATCACCACCACGTGCTTGATCGGCGTCGCGGTGGCGAAGCCCGCCGCGTCCACCGCGTGCCCGGGCACCGGTGCCGCCTCACTGCTCGCGCACGCCGACGCCAGCAGCGCGGCCATGGCCAGCGCGCCCGCGGCGAGCGCCGTCCTCCTCCTGCTCCTGCCCACAACCTGCCCCTTTCCGCCCAGTGGTGCCTAACCCAGTAACGCCCGGCCGAAGTGGTCGGCCGGGCCGGTCACGCCGGGCAGCAGGTAGAAGTACCCGCCCCCGAACGGTGAGACGTAATCGGTGAGCGGCTCGCCGGCGAGCCGCTGCTGCACGGTCTCGAACTGGCGCTCGAGGTCGCGCTGGTAACAGGTGAACACCAGCCCCATGTCGAGGTTGCCGTTCGAGTCCACACCACGGTCGTAGTTCACCGCGCGCCGCAGGATCCGCTCGCCGTCGGTCTGCGGCGTGCGCGGGTTGGCGCGGCGGATGTGGCTGGTCAGCGGGATCACGGTGCCCACGGGGTCCTGGCCGTAACGCGGCTCGTCGGACTCCCGGTCGCCGTCGAGCGGGGCGCCGGTGTCGCGCCGGCGGCCGATCATGTTCTCCCGCTCGGAAAGCGAGACGCGGTCCCAGAACTCGACCAGCATCCGGATCAGCCGGATCACCTGGTAGCTGCCGCCCTCGTCCGTCCACACCAGACTGTCCAAGGCGGGCGGCTCCGGGTTGGCCGTGCCGTCCTTGAAGCCCAGCAGGTTGCGCGGTGTGCCCGACGGACGCGGGGGTGCGGTGAAGCCGTCGATCTTCCAGCGCAGCTGCATCCCGCCGCGGGTGGCGCGAGTGAGGTCACGCAGGGCGTGCAGCACGGTGTCCGGCTCCTCGGCGCTGAGGGTGAGACTCAGGTCGCCGTGGCACCAGGCCGGGTCGAGCGCGTCGTCTGGGAACATGGTCATCGGCTTGAGCTTCGCGGGTTTGCGCGACGCGAGGCCGTAACGGCCGTCGAACAGAGACGAGCCCGCGCCGAGCAGCACTGAAAGCTCTCCCGGCGGCACCTCGGGCCCGAGCACACCGGAGTCGGCGGGCGGGCCGGTGATGCCGACCGCGGCGGGCGCTCCCCCGCGGGTCAGGAACCGGGCCCGGTCGGTCAGCTCGTGGAACAGGCCGGTCAGCTCGGCCCGGTCCTGCGCGACGACGTCGAAGGCCGCGACGATCGTGTGCCGCGGCGGGTCCGAGAGGATCGCCTCCTGCCGCCGGCCGTAAAACGGGGTGCCGCTGGAGCTCGCCGCCGCGCTGCCGGCCATCCCGGCCAGGCCCGCACCGGCGCCCGCGGCCGCCGCCCCGCGCAGGAACGCGCGCCGCCCGAGCGTCACGAGACCCTCCGCGGCTCGGCGATCGCGGCGATCGGCGCCAGGCGCTCGGTGAGTTCCGAGACGTCGGCGTTGACGCGTTCGCGTTGTGGCTGCGCCAGTTCCGCCAGCGAGCTGCCCTCGACGGCCTTGAGGTCGCGCTCGGTCCGGTCGAGCCAGGCGTCGAGGTCCTTCAGACCCGGGAAGCGGGTGGCCAGCAGCGGCCGGAGCACGTCGAGCACGGCGCGGGTGCCGGTGACGTTCGCGCCGGCGGTGGCCAGGCTGCTGCCGCTGCCGTAGTCGGTGCGGCCGGTCAGCTCGGCCTGCAGGGTGTTCTCCATGATCTCGTGCGCGCGCAGGCCGAGGTCGTTCTGGTCGATCTGGGCGTCGGCGAACGCGGTCTTGAGAGCTGACACGTCGGCGTCCAACTGGTCGGCGACCGGGGCCAGGCTGCCGAGGCTTTCGTTGTGCCACAAGCCGTTCTCGAGCCGGTGGAAGCCGGTGAAGCCCGGGTCCGCCGCGCCGCCGGGCAGGCCGTCGGTGGTGCCGTTGATGGCGCCGTCGGAGTCGCCGAACGCGTCGTAAGCGGCGCCGAGGCGCTCGTAGGTCAGGTGCGCGGTGAGCCAGTCGCGCCGGCTCGACTCCCGGTTTCCACTGTGGACGGACCGCTTGAGCGCGGCGGTCTGGCCGGCCAGCGTGCCGAGCCCGTCGGCGACGTAGGCGTGGTACTGCTTGAGCGGGCCGAGCAGGTCGGCGTTCGTCACGGGCACCACCGCGGAGCCCGGCCGGTCCGCGCCGCCGGTGACCTGCACCGTCGCGCCGACGAACGGGGTGCCGTCGTCGGGGATGCAGCGCAGCGCGTAGCCGCCGTTGCCGAGGTTGACCGGGAGCGCGCGCGTGGTGCCGGCCCCGACGCCGTCCAGCTCGCCGAACACCGTGCCGGTGGCGGGGTCGATCACCTCGACCTCCACGGTGACCGCGGCGTTGTTGCGCACCTGCAGCGTCTGCGAGCCGGGCCGCGGCGCGGTCCAGCCGTTGCCGCACACGGACCGCGACACCTCGATCGGGGCGGCCGCGCCGGTCTCGTCCCCCGGCATCAGTGACACGGCCACGGTGGCGCCCACCACCACGACCAAGAACCCGGCAGCACCCAGCAGGACCACCGAGCGCCGCACGTCAACTCCCCTCCGGTGAACTTCTGGCGGCTACTTTGACGGCTTGGTGTCCGGGTGACAAGAGGCTCGTCCCGTTATGCCCGATTTTCCGCCGAAACTAGCTCGGCGCAGAGACGCGAAACCGGGCCGCCCGCTCGGTCGCGGACGGCCCGGTTCGTGCCGCGCTCAGCCCTGGGCGGTCGCCGGGGTCTCGAACGGCTGCGTATCGGGCTGGAAGACCTGGCCTTCGGCAGGCACCTTGAGGTCGGTCAGGTAGTCGCCCGCGGCCTGCTCCACGGTGCGGGAGTTGCCCAGGATGCAGTGGCCGAAGGAGTCGACCGAGAGCAGCCGGGAGTTGCCCAGCTCGGCGGCCATGCGCTTGCCGAACGCGTACTGCGTGGCCGGGTCGTAGAAGTTGCTGATCACGAGCACGGGGACGTCGGTGTTCGCGTGCCACGGGCCCGAGTACCGGTCCGACTTCTTCGCCGACGGCCAGACCGGGCACGCGGCGATGTCGGAGAACACCTGGTAGCGCCCGAAAGTCGGCGACTGCCGGTCCGCCTTCCCGGCGATCCCGGGCACCTGGGACTGGCTGATCCGCATCGGCTTGTCCGCGCAGTTCACGCCGAAGTAGGAGTCGTCACCGGTGTACGGGCTGTCCGGGGCGAGATCGGCCGTGCCGGCGCTGTCGACGAGGCCGTTCTTGGCCGTGCCGAACGTCTTCAGCCCGTGCGACGCCAGGCCCTGCTGCTGTCCGGCCGGCGGGTGGATGGCGTCGTACAGCGTCTGCAGGTCGGCGGCCAGGTTGGCGAACCCGGCCGGCGAGTACAGCGTGCCCGAGACCGTGCCGGTGAAGCTGTTGATGTCCACGGCCGGGACGCCGGGCAGCTGGATGGTGTGCTGGTCGCGGAGGTAGTTCCGCAGCTCGTCGAACTTGGCGCGCGGGTCGCCGGAGCTGAACGCGCACTTTTCGCCGGCCTGGTCGCAGCGCTTGAGGAAGGCGTCGAGCGAGATCTCGAAGCCCTGCGCGCGCTGGAGGTCGTAGGTGACGCCGTCGGTGGTCCGCAGCTGGGGGTCGACGTTGCCGTCGATAACGATCGCGCGGGTCTGCTTAGGGAACATCGCGGCGTACGTCGAGCCGATCAGTGTGCCGTAGGAGAAGCCGACGTAGGTCAGCTTCTGGTCGCCGACGGCGGCGCGGAGCTGGTCCAGGTCGCGCACCACGTCCTTGGTGGACATGTGGTTCAGCAGTGCGCCCGCGTTGTTCTTGCAGAACTGGCCGTAGTCCTTGTACGCCGCGAGCGTCGTGGAGATCTCGCTGCGCGACAGCGGAACCAGCGTGGTCGAGCCGAGCACCTCGTTGGCGTCTTCCGCGGTGGTGAAGCAGCGCAGCGGATTGCTGTCGCCGACCCCGCGCGGGTCGAACCCGATCAGGTCGAACCGGTCCAGCACCGAGCCCGGGAAGTAGGCGGCCCCGGCCAGCGGCATCCGCAGCCCGGACCCGCCCGGCCCGCCGGGATTGAGGAACAACGACCCGATCCGCTGCGCGGGCACCTTCGCCGCGCGCTTGAGCAGGGCGATGTCGATGGTCCCCAGCGCCGCGTCGTCATGGTCGATCGGCACCCGGTAGCGGGCACAGCTGTACAGCTTCAGCTCGTCGGCGGGCACCCCGGCCAACGTCCCCTTGGGGCAAGCGCCCCAGGAAACCCCGGCCACTGCCCCGACCTGCGCCGCTTGAACTCCGGCCGTTGCCGTGTCCGCCCCGGCCGCTGCCGCGGAGCCCGCGCCCGCGAGCGCCACCCCCGCGCCGAGCGCGACCACCAGCGCGGCCGCCCGCACTCTTCTGGATCCCCGCACGCCCTCACACCCTCCCGTTTCACGTCCGCACCCACGCGGGCACGGTCCGTCAGCACGGGCGAGACTCGCACAACCGGTCAAACCGGGGCACCGGCCGAAAGGAGGAGATCACGACACAAAAAGGCCTTGCCCAAGACAACCTCCGGCCACCACGGCCGGGCGCTCCTCAGGAGGCCGGCCAAGCCCGCTCTCTCGCACCCGGCCGGGCCTCGTTGTTCCGCCCCAGCCTTGGTTGCTCCAGCCCTGCCCCACCACCACCCTCAACGGAGGCGCTCCGCGCCCAGCCCTCATTCCACGCACCCAATGTGGCGTTCGGTGCGTTGAGCGCACCGAACGCCACATTGGGGCGCAGTTGCCGTGGCGGGGAGCCGTCGCGGGAACTACTGCGGCGAAAGCACGAACACCGGCAGCGGCCGCCCCGCTGCCACCCGCTCCATCTCGTAGCCGGGCCAGAATTCCAGCAGCTCCGCCCACATCCGCTCGTACTCCTCGCCCTCCAGCTCCCGGACCTTCACCGGCACGACCCGTCCCCGGATGGCCACCTCCGCCTCCGAGAGCGCGCGCAGGTTGAACGTCCAGGCCGGGTTCCGGGGCCGGCCCCAGTTCGAGCCGGTGAGCACGAAGTCCGCGCCGTGCGGGAAGTACAGCAGGTTCGTCGAGCGGGGCAGCCCGCTCTTGCGCCCGACCGTGGTCAGCCGCAGTGAGGGCAGCCCGGCGATCCCGACCAGGCTCACCTTCCCGCCGAACCACCGGTGGAGCTTCTTGTCCGCCCAGATGATGCCGCGGGAGGCCTCCATCACCCAGGGCTGGGTGCCGAGCTTGCGGGCGAGGGTCGCGAGAGGGTTAGCCACGGACAGATCTTGCCAAACTCACCCCGAACCGCTGCTGGGAGTCGGTCCACCACCGTTCCAGGCCGAACCCGGCGGCCTTCAGCTCCGCCTCGACGCCGCCGGGCCGGAACTTCGCCGAGATCTCGGTGCGGATGTGCTCGCCCTCGGCGAACCGCACCTGAAGGTCCGCGCCCGGGATGTCCACGGTCAGCGCCCGCCGCGCGCGCAGCCGCATCTCGATCCACTCGTTTTCGCTGTCCCAGTAGGAAACGTGCTCGAACGCGTCGACGTCGAAGTTCGCGCCCAGCCGGCTGTTGATCACGCGCAGCACGTTGCGGTTGAACGCCGCCGTGACCCCGGCCGCGTCGTCGTACGCGCGCTCCAGCGTTTCGCGGTCCTTCACCAGGTCGGTGCCGAGCAGCAGCCACTCGCCCTCGTCGAGCACCTCGCGCACCGAGCGCAGGAACGTCGCGCGGTCCTCGGGCAGGAAGTTGCCGATCGTGCCGCCGAGGAAGGCGACCACCCGCGGCCGGCCGCCAGGCAGCAGGCCCAGGTGCTGGGTGAAATCGCCGACGACACCGCGGACCTCCAGCTTCGGGTAGGCGGCGGCGATCGCCTCGGTGGCCTCGGCCAGCGCGGACTCCGAAACATCGAGCGGCACGAACGATTCGAGCGTGCCGTGCCCGGTCAGCGCGTCGAGCAGCAGCCGGGTCTTCTCACTCGACCCGGACCCCAGCTCCACGAGCGTGTGCGCGCCGGTGAGCTGCGCGACGTCGCCGGCCCGCGCGGCCAGCACCTCGCGCTCGCTGCGGGTCGGGTAGTACTCCGGCAGCGCGGTGATCCGCTCGAACAGCTCGCTGCCGTCCGCGTCGTAGAACCACTTGGGCGGCAACCACTTCTGCGCCGCGGTGAGCCCGGCGCGGACGTCTTCGCGCAGCTCGCCCGTCACGTCGCTGCGATGGCTTTCCAGGTCGGCCTCGGTCATCAGGGGGTACTCCGATCGAAAGTCAGGGGGAAGAGTTCGGCGCCGGCCGCGGTGACCCGCACGGCGTGCCGGTCCGGGACCGCCGTCCAGCCCGGGTCCGGGTCACACGGCTCGGACGCCAGCACGACCCCGCCGAGGGTGCGGAGCATCGACAGCGCGTGGGTCCACGTGGTCGCGACGAGCGTCTCGCCGTCGGTGAGCAGGAAGTTCAACCGTGAGCCCGGCGCAGCCGCTTCGACCTCGCCGACGAGCGCGGTCACCGCGGCCAGCGGGTCCTGCCCCGCGCGCAGCCGCTCGCGCAGCAACGCCCACAGCAGGGCCGAGTCCGTCGGCGCCTCCAGGGTGAGCAGCTCGGTGACGTCGAGCCCCGCGGCGAGCCCGGCCATCGAGCCGGGCCAGCCGCGGACGACGCCGTTGTGGCTGAACAGCCAGCGGCCCGAGACGAACGGCGCGGCGGCCGCCTCGGTGACCGGCATCCCGGTGGTGCCGTTGCGGGCCGCGGCGACAAACGCCGTGGTCCGCGTCGCGGCGGCCAGCGCGGGCAGCGCCTGATCCGTCCACAATGGACCTTGACGCCGATAACGCAGCGGCGGCGCACCCGGTTCCGGGTACCAGCCGAGGCCGAAGCCGTCGGCGTTGACCGACCCACCGCCCCGCATGTCACGCGGGGCGTAGGACTGCACGAGCAGCGCGTGCGGGGCGGCGAACATCAGCTCGGCGGGCGACGTGGGCGCGCCGAGGTACGCGAGGTGCCGGCACATGCCGCCTAGACCACCTCGCCGGGACGGGGGTCGCGGGCGCAGCGGAAGCCGGCGAAGATCTGCCGCCGGATCGGGTAGTCCCAGTTGCGGAACGTGCCCCGGATCGCCGCGGAGTCGGTGCCGAACGAGCCGCCGCGCAGCACCTTGTACTCCGGCCCGAAGAACACCTCCGAGTACTCCCGGTACGGGAATGCCGAGAAGCCCGGGTAGCCGTAGAAGCTCGTGCTCGTCCACTCCCAGACGTCGCCGATCAGCTGGTGCACCCCCAGCGGCGACGCGCCGGCCGGGTACGCGCCCGCCGCGGCCGGGCGCAGGTGGCGCTGGCCGAGGTTGGCGTGCTCGGCTGTCGGCTCCTCGTCGCCCCACGGGAACCGGCGGGACCGGCCGGACACCGGGTCGTGCCGGGCCGCCTTCTCCCATTCGGGCTCGGTGGGCAGCCGCTTGCCCGCCCACCGCGCGTACGCCTCGGCCTCGTGGAACGACACGTGCACCACCGGCTCGCCGGACGGCACCGGCTCGTGCACCCCGAACCGGGTCCGCCACCAGCCACTGGGTTCGCGGCGCCAGAACCGCGGCGCGGTGATGGCGTGGTCGTTCAGGTACGCCCAGCCTTCTTCGCTCCAGAACCGCGGGTCCCGATAGCCGCCGGACTCGAGGAAGTCGACGTACGCGCCACAGGTGACCGCCGCGGTGTCGAGGACAAACGCCGGCACGTCGACCTCGTGCGCCGGGCGCTCGTTGTCCAGCGCCCACGGCTCGGCCGTGGTGCCCATGGTGAAGCGGCCGCCGGGGATCAGCACCTCGGCGGGCAGCCGGGCCGCGGGCGGGCGCGGCGGCTCCGGCGCCTGCAGCACCGGCTCGCCCTGGCGCAGCTGGTGGGTGGCCAGCATGGTCTCGTCGTGCTGTTGCTCGTGCTGGGTGATCATGCCGAAGGCGAACGCGCTTTCGGTGAGCCGGCTGCCTTCCAGCGGCGCCTTCTCCAGCACGTCGAACGCCTTCTCGCGGACCTCCCGCACATACGCGCGGGCCTCGGCCGGGCCGAGCAGCGGAAGGGACGGCCGGTCGGCGCGCGCGTGCTGGAACGCGTCGTACAGGTCGTCGATGTCCGGGCGCAGCGGCTCGCGGCCGCCGACGTCGCGGACCAGCCATAATTCCTCTTGGCTGCCGATGTGCGCGAGGTCCCAGACCAGCGGCGACATCAGCTTCGAGTGCTGCCGCACCAGGTCTTCGTCGTCGACCGCGTCGGTGAGGGCGATGCTGCGGGCCCGGGCCCGGGTGAGGGCTTCGGCCGCGTGCGCCCGCAGGTTCTGCGGGCTCAGTTCGAGCAGCGGGTTGTGCTCCGGGGTGACACTCATGGTTACTGACTCCTGGATCCGTTCACGCGTGCGCGCACGCTCCCGGTGATCTCCGTGATGGTCTCGGCGGGCAGGCCGGTGGTGCCGAGCTCGGCGATCCCGAGCTCGGCCAGCTCCCGCGCGACGGCGGCGAGGCCGGCGTCGGCCAGCCCCAGCCGGGCCGCGTCGGCCCAGCGCCCCGCCACCGGCGCGCACAGCTGCCGGACCCGGTCCACTGTGGACGGACGGGCGAGCAGGGCCGTGACGAGCGCGACGGGGGGCAGCCACTCGCCGGGCGGCTGGGCGTCGAGGTACCGGATCTCCAGGTACCCGTGCGGCCGCACCGGCGTGAACATCGTGGTGAGGTGGTAGTCGAGGTCCTCGGTCGTCGGACGGCGGAGCATGCCGGCCGCGCCGCGGCCGCCGATCCAGTCCGCGAAGGTGAGGCCCTCGGGCGCGTCCCACGGCCGTTCGCCGCGGGGCAGCACCATCAGCGGGGTGTCCATCATCCGCCGCGCCCACTCCGCCGCCGGGTCTGGCCCCAGCTCGGCCGAGACGGTGCGCACCGGCTCGGTTTCGAGCACGGCGAGCCAGCGCGCGGACGCGAGGCCGGTTTGCCGGCCGGCGTGCACGGCGGAATTGGCGAACAGGGCGAGCAGCGGCGGGCCCATCTCGTGGGCCGCCGCCCAGCGGGCCGCGTACTGGTCGGCCTCACCGGCGTCGACGCAGATCTGCAGGCCCGCGGTGCTGCACATCATGGTGATGCCGCCCTCGCCCAGCGGCGCGAACCGCCGCTCCATCGCCGCGTACCGCGGGGTGCGCAGCGCCCTCCGCGGCGCCCGGTGGGCGTCGATCGCCGACTCGCCGAGCACGAGGCCGTGCCGGGCGAGGAGGGTGACGAGGTAGTCGAGGTCGGCCGAGACGACTGCGTGCAGCTCGCGCAGCGAGGCCTGGGGAAGGGCGGAGATCTCCACCTGGCAGCCGGGCTCGAGGCTCAGGGGCGAACCGGCCGGGAGCGGGGCCGCGGGACTGTCGGGGCGCAATGTCCGCGGGGTGTGCGGGCCGAGCGCCGTGGCCAGGAGGTCGGGGTCAAGGGGGCGGGCCGGGTCGCCGGTGTGGTGCACCGTGAACTCCAGCTCCACGCCGAGCAGTCTCGGTGGGCCGTGTTTGAAACACACCGAGGCGACGTACGCCTCCCCCGCCGCGCGGTCGGAAAGGACCCGCGCGGTCAGGTTCGACGCACTCCCGGATTTCTCCGGAAAATCGTGCACCGTAGTCATCGATCGCCGTCCACTGAATCGTCCTAGGTGAAGGGGTCCGCGGGGTGGGACCACCTGTCTTCGGACGCTACACGGGGGGTCCGACAAAAACAGCGGCACAACGTCGCGAGCGAGATCCATAAGCAGCTCGTAAGGTGCTGTGAGCAGGCAGTTCATCCCGATCGCCGGCACCGCTGCGCCAACCGGATGATCAGGGCAGCGCGGGTTCGGTGCCCAGTCCCAGCTCCGCCGCGGCGGCCTGCACCGCACCGATCACGAGGTGCAGGGACGGCCGCCGGATCTCGGTCCGGCGGTAGGCGATCGAGACCGTCCGCAGCAGTGGCGTCGTCAGCGTCACGACGTCTATCCCGGGCGGGCGCAGCAGGCGCAGGCCGAGGTCCGAGACGAGCGTGACGCCCAGCCCGGCGCCGACCATCGCCATCGCCGTCGACTGCTCCTCCACCTCGTGGTTGATCTTGGGCGAGAACCCGTGCCGGTGGCACGCCATCCGCATCGCGCGGCCGAAGTGCGACTTCGGGCTGGCCAGGATCCACGGGTGCTCGGCCAGCTCGTCCAGCGACGCCGTCCCGGCCGGCACCGCGCCCGCGGGAACCGCCGCGTGCAGCCGTTCCACGGCCACCACCGCGCGCTCGAGGCCGGCGTCCCACTGCATCGGGGCGTCGGAGTAGTCGATCACGAACGACAGGTCCAGCGTGCCGTCGCGGACCGCCTCGGCGGTGTCCTCGGGGGCCAGCTCGCGGGTGCGGACCTGGATGCCCGGGTAGTCGGTGGCGAGTGCGGTCAGCGCCGTGGGCAGCAGCCCGGAGGCCACCGACGCCCACACCCCGGCCGTCAGCCGGACGGACAGCGCGCCCTGCGCCTCTTCCAACGCGAGCGTCGCGCGCTCGACCGACCCCAGGATCTCCTCGGCGTGCTCGGTGAGCAGCACCCCCAGCTCGGTGAGCTGGACCCGGCGGCCGAGCCGTTCGAACAGCTTCGCGCCGACATCCCGTTCCAGCTGCGCAAGCTGCTGCGACACCGCCGAAGCGGTGTAGTGCAGGGACACCGCGGCCGCCGTCACCGTGCCCCGGCGGTGCAGCTCGCGGAGCATCCGCAAGCGGTGCAACGAAAGCTCCATGCAGCAACCCTAAACAACTTCGTGCAGCTTCGTTAAATGGACGCGAAGGCACTTGCGCGCGCACGCTCGTGGAGTGGCGGCCGCGACGGGCCGCCCCGGACTCTTGGAGGTGAGTGGCCTGATGATCTCGCAGAACGCTGAACCGCTGATGAGGCTCACGTGGACCGATCCCGTGACCGGCGCGCACGGTTACCTCGTGGTGCACACCCTGGTTTCCGGCATCGCCACCGGCGGCACGCGGATGCGGGCGGGCTGCACCATGGGCGAGGTCGAGGACCTGGCCCGTGGCATGGCGAACAAGACGGCCACGTTCAACCTCCCCGTCGGCGGCGCCAAGGGCGGCGTCGACTTCGACCCCAAGGACCCGCGCGCATTCGGCGTGCTCACCCGGTTCTGCGAGTTCCTGCGCCCGTGGCTGGATTCGCGCTGGGTGACCGCCGAAGACCTCGGCGTGCCGCAGCACCTGATCGACTCCGTCTTCGAGAAGCTCGGGCTGGAGCAGTCGTACCACGCCGCGATCGGCCGTTCGGCGGACCCGGCCCGCACCCTGCGCCGTGTCCAGGCCGGCCTCAACGCGCCGGTGCCCGGCGGGCTGCTGCTCGGCGACGTGATCGGCGGCTACGGCGTCGCGCAGGCCTGCCTCGGCGCGGCCAGCGCCTGGGGCTGGACGGCGCCGGAGACCACCGTCGCGATCCAGGGCATCGGCACCATGGGCGGCGGCGCCGCCTGGTACCTGCACGAGGCGGGTGTGAAGGTGGTCGCCGTCGCGGACGCCGCCGGCACGCTGTACGACCCCGAAGGCCTCGACATCCCGGCGCTGCTCGAACTGCGCGACCGCTTCGGCGAAGTCGACCGCTCGGAGCTCCCCGAGAATGTGCGTCTGCTGCCGCGCGACGCCGTGGTCTCCACCGAATGCGACATCCTGGTGCCGGCCGCGATCTCGTACGCGCTGCGCGTGGACAACGAAAACCTGGTGAAGGCCAAGGTCGTCGTCGAAGCGGCGAACGCGGCCACGACGCCGGAGGCCGAGGCCTCGCTTTCCGCGCGCGGGGTCGCGGTGATCCCGGACTTCGTCGCGAACGCGGGCGCGGCGGCGTGGGCCTGGTGGCTGCTGCTCGGCGAGGTGGGCGCCGACCCGGCCGACTCGTTCCTGCGGCTGCGCACCGAAATGCAGTCGAAGGTCGCGCTGCTGCTGGCCGAGTGGCACCTGGACCGGGTTCCGCCGCGCGTCACCGGGCTGCGGCTGGCCGAGACGACGCGGGCGGCGCGGGCCGAGGAAGCGATGGCGGAAGAGGGCGCGCCGGCGCTGCTCATCCCCTGACCGGCTCTCCGACGCAGCGGATGACGCTTTCCCCTCGCTCAGCGAAGCGGAAGCGTCATCCGCTGCGTTTTCAGCAGCCCGGACCGGCCGCGAACCGGTCGGTCGCCCCGACCAGCACGTTCTGCATCGCCTCGGTGGACGTGGTGTGCCCGGTGCCGCCGACCAGCACCAGTTCGGCGTCCGGGTACGCCCGCTCCAGCAGCCACGGCGTGCCAGTGAGGCTGCTGAGATCGAGCTGCCCCTGGGCCAGCACGGCGGGAATTCCGGCGAGCTTCGCGGCGTCGCGCAGGACCGCGCCGTCCTCCAGGAAGCAGCCGTTCGAGAAGTAGTGCGTGACCAGTCGCGCGAAAGCGAGCCGGTACACCGGGTCGTCGAACCGGGGCGACGGCAGCACCCCGGGCTGCATCGCCTCCTCCCAGTCGCACCAGGCGCGCGCGGCGCGGTCGTGGACGGCGGGGTCGGGGTCCATCAGCAGGCGGTGGTAGGCCGCCGCCAGGTCGCCGTCCCGCTCGGCTTCCGGGAGCAGTTCGCGGAACCGCGCGAACTCGGCCGGGAACATCCCGCCGAGCCCGCCGGCGAGCAGGGCGATCTCCAGGTGCCGGTCGGTGGCCAGGCCCATCAGGACCAGTTCGGTGACACGCTCGGGATACCGCACCGCGTACGTCAGCGACAGAACCGAGCCCCACGAGCCGCCGAACAGCTGCCACCGTTCGATGCCGAGCGTGGTGCGCAACAGTTCCATGTCGGCCAGCAGGTGCCCGGCAGTATTGGCCGAGAGGTCCGTGACGGGCTCGCCGGCGTGGGGTGTGCTGCGCCCGCAGCCGCGCTGGTCGAACAGGACCACGCGGTACCGGTCGGGGTCGAAGTAGCGGCGCAGGCCCGTCGAGCAGCCGGAGCCGGGTCCGCCGTGGACGACCAGCGCGGGCTTGCCCGCCGGGTTGCCGCAGAGCTCCCAGTAGACGGAGTGGCCGTCGCCGACGTCGAGTTTTCCGTGGTCGTACGGTTCGATCTCGGGATAGAGGCCGGGCACGGGCGAGTCCTTCCGTCGAGTTATGACAGCGCCGTTATATTAGCGCTGTTATAACCCGGCGGGGCTACTGGTTTTCCGTGCCGCTCAGCTGCCCTCTTGGCGGGTCACCAGATCGGCCAGCCGGTCCAGGCCGTCGGCGGCTTCACGCAGCTCCCCCGCAGCCTCGGCGACGCCACTGAAATCGCCACTGCGCTGCGCCTCGGCGAGCTGCACGGCGACCTTGTTGACTTCGAAGATCGACAGGTTGAGCAGGGCGGCGGGCTGGGCACTCTCGGCGGCTTCCACGACGAGCACTCTATCCGTTTCCGCGGCGGGCGCAGGCTGCTCAGCCGGCCAGTCCGGCGGCCAGCTCCCGCAGCGCGCGGCACAGCTCGGCCGGGCCGGCGGGGCCGAGGTGGATCACCGCGTCCGCGCCCTCGCCGACGGTGTAGCTCAGGTAGCGGCCCCAGTCCGTGTCGGCGTAGTGCAGGGGCTCCTCCAGGCAGACGTACCGGCCGAGCTCGTCGCGACGGCCGGCGTACAGCTCGCCGCTGCCGTGGACCGGCCGCTGCACGAGGCTGACGACGTCGGCCAGCGCCGGGTCCAGCGGGTACGCGTCCTCCCCGCGGCGGGCGGCGTCGTCGAGGTCGGAAACCCTTACCGTGCGCGGGTTCCCGCCGCCGGCGACCACGGCGGGCAGCTGCTCGACGAGGGTCTCCACCAGCCGTTGCCGGTCGATCTCCTGGACGCCGACCTGCTCGCCGTCGGACACCGCGAGCACCGCCTGCAGGCCACTCGCCGCAGCCAGGACGCCGTACGTGGTGTCGCCGACGCCCACCCAGCCGTAGTACTCCAGCGACGGTTTCACCAGCAACGGCAGCCAGTCCAGGAAGTCGACGGTGGCGCGGCCGCGGCCGTCGACGAGCCCGGCCACCGCCAGCGCGTCGTCGACCCGCTTGGCCGCCTCGTCGTGCTCGGTGTCGGAGAACCAGACCGGCTCCGGGCGCAGGGTCACGTGCAGCCGCCCGACCTGCTCACGCTCGGCGAGCGCCGCCAGCGCCTCGATCGGAACGTCGACCCGTCCCGCCACCGCGGTCACCGCCTACTCTCCGATGACCGGCGGGCTGGTCCGCTGGTCGGTGCCGAAAATCGCGTCCGGGTCCGCTTCCACGAGGTAGTCCGGGCGCTGGTGCTCCTCGTCTTCGTCGCGTTCGCCGCGGCGACCGCCCGCGCCCATTGGGCCGCCCGCCGCCCCGGCGCGACCCTGCGCCGCCCGAGCCGCCGCGGCCTCCTGCGCCGCGGCACTGCCCATGCTTCCGTAGCCCGAACGCGAGCCCGCGCCACGCTCGGTGGTGCCGGCCACCCCGCCGCGGCCGCCGGGACCGCCCTCGGGATCCGTTACGCCGGAAGGGTTCTGGCCACTGGGGCCGCCGGGCACGAACACGGCCGAGCCGCCGGGACCGGTCGTCCGGCCACTGTCCACACTGGGCGACGGAGGCGTCCCCGGCGGGAACACGGACGGACCGGTCTTGGTGCCCTGCGACGTCGTGATGTCGCCGGTCGTGCCGCCGCCCGCGGTGCCTGTGCTTCCTGTGGTGCCGCCACCCGTCGTGCCTGTGGTGCCGCCGCCGGTCGTGTCGTGGTGACCGCCGCTGGTCACGCTGCTGGTCCCGGTGTGGCCGCCCGATCCCCCGCTGGGCACCACACTGCCGCCCGACGAAGTCCCGCCCTGACCACTGCCGCCGCCGAACTGCGCAGGAGTTCCCGCGCCGGGCGGAGCCACGTGCCCGGGCGCCACCGGCGTCTTCAGCGAAATCGCCGCGCCGTCGGGCTCGAGCGTGCCGTAAACGGTCGGCAGCACGGACTTCGTGCTGGTGGTGACGCCGTTGTACTGGTCCATCACCCGCACGTTGGTCTCGTTCGCGGTGTTGTACCGGTTGAGACTGTCCTGATAGGACTTCTCGTCGCCGGCCGCCATGAACGGCCCGGCGATCGGGATGGCCGCCTTGAGCCCGGTGGTCCAGGGGTTCGGCTTGTCCGGCTTGGGCGGCACCTCGACCACCGAGTGGCTGGAGTCCTCGAAGCTGCTGGCCTGCATGTCCACCGACGCGGTGGTCATGTCGAGTGGGTCGGCGGTGTCGTGGAACGCCAGCTCCAGCGGCCCCGCGCCCGCCTTCGCGGCGTCCGCGGCAGCGCCGGTCCAGGATTTCGCCATCCGGTCCTGCAGGTCGCGGATCCCCTGCGCGCGTTCCAGGTAGGCGGCCGAGAGCTGCTGCACCTGGGTGGCCGCGCTGCGCAGGCCCGCGGTGTTGCCGTTTCTGAAGTTTTCGTAGATCTGCTTGCCGTCCACCTAAGCCCCCTTGAGCGTGCTGACCACCGCGGCCGCGACCTTCCCCGCGGCCTGGCAGGAATCCTGTTGCCCCTGGTACCCCTGCGCGGACACGGAGAACACGAGATCGTCGGCGACGCCCACGTCCAGGCTGCAGTCGCCGCTCGCGCGCCGGTCCCGCAGGTCCGTGTAGACGGCGGGGTAGCCCGCCACGTCCGGCGCCGGCTCCAGGAACCCGACCTGGCCCGAGGCCTTGCCCGCGTACAGCCCGGCGAGCCCGCCGATGCCCCGGTCGCGGTTGCCGGTGAGCAGTCCCACTTGGACACTCAGTCCCTCCGCGCCGGCGATCCAGGCGCAGTACGGCCCGGCCGCGGTGTCCCCGGCGGACCCGGTGTGCGGCTGGCCGGGCGCGGTGTAGTCCAAAGAGGACATCACCGCGGACGGAACCGTGTCGCAGGGTTTTGCCGTGTAGGCGGAGACATCCAGCGGCGCGGCGACCTTGGGCACATTCGGGTCGGCGGACGAGGACGGTGCGGGCGCGGGTGCCGCCGTACCGCCCGTCGTGCCGGAGCAGGCGGACACGCAGAGGGTGGCCAGGACCACGGCGGCCGCACCGCAATACCGCGGCACCACAGTCACTGGGCCCGGCCGAACGACTCGCCGCCGGCCTGGTCGGCCGCGACCGTCTTGTCCCTGGCCGCCTGGAGCTTCTTGATGTACCCCTGCACGTACACCTTCATCGAGTCGTTCTGCTGCTGGAGCGCGGCCAGCGAATCGAGGCCGGTGGTGGTGTAGCCGCCGCTCGCCGGGTCCTGGCCCGGCGGCTTCAGCGCGTCCGAGATGGCCTTGATCGTGACCCCGTCGGCGGTGATCTTCTCCAGCTGGTCCTGCCACAGCCCGATCACCGACGCCAGTTCGGCGGCGTCCATCTCGAACCGGCCGCCGCCCCCGGTCGACCCGCCATACACCGGGCCGCCGGGCCGGACGTCGCCGAAGACCGCCCGTGCCGCCCAGCCCGCTTCGCCGATCATCAAGGCCGTTCCTTTCCCCAGTCTCACTCACCGTGATGGTGCACAGAGTAGTCACGGGTTTCGCCCCTGTCAGCAGTACACGCGCACTGCGCAGCGGGCATGGGACGGCGAAAAGCGCCGATCGGTTCCGGCGACTCCACGTCACAGTACGTACGTACGGATTGCGAGAACCCTGTCGCGGATGTCAGGATTTCAGGATGCCACGGGTCAGCCAGGATCACCTCGACGCACGCCGGCGCCAGATCCTTGACGGCTCGCGCGTCTGCTTCGCCCGCTACGGGTACGAGGGTGCCACAGTACGCCGCCTCGAAGAAGCGACGGGCCTGTCCCGCGGCGCCATCTTCCACCACTTCCGCGACAAGGAGTCGCTCTTCCTCGCCCTCGCGGAGGACGACGCCGTGCGGATGGCCGACGTCGTCGCGGAACAGGGCCTGGTGCAGGTGATGCGCGAGCTGCTGGCCGGCGACAGCGAGCACCCCGCGGACTGGCTCGGCACCCGGCTGGAGGTTTCGCGCCGGCTGCGCACCGACCCCGAGTTCCGCGCGCGCTGGGCCGAGCGCTCCGAACAGCTGACCGTCGCGACCCGCGAGCGGCTCAAGCGCCAGCGCGACGCCGGCAACCTGCGTGACGACGTCGACGTGGACGTGCTCACCGCGTTCCTCGAGCTGGTACTGGAGGGCCTGGTCTCGCACCTGGCCATGGGCCTGCCCGGCGACGACCTCGGCCCGGTCCTCGACCTGGTCGAGGAGACCGTCCGGCGGCACCGGCCCGGCGCCACCCGATAGGTTCCCCGCGCTGCGCCGCCCGCGCGTTCGTGTTGAATGTGCCCGTGGACCTCCTCGACGCGCACGGCCGGGCCCTCGACGTGTTCGACCGGACCGTGCACGAGACCGGCCCGGGCGACTGGCGCCGCGGCACCCCCTGCACCGAATGGTCCGTCCGGGACCTGGTCAACCACCTCGTCGCCGAGCAGCTGTGGGTCCCGCACCTGCTCGCGGGCGCGACGCTGGACGACGTCGGCGACCGGTACGACGGCGACGTGCTCGGCGACGACCCGGTGGCCGTCTGGGAGCAGGCTTCGGCGGCCGCCCGCGAGGCGTGGCTCTCCCCCGGCGCCGTCCAGCGCACGGTGCACGTCTCGTTCGGCCTGATCCCGGCCGAGGAGTACGGCTGGCAGATGGCGCTCGACCTCGCCGTGCACGGCTGGGACCTGGCCACCGCGCTGGGCGCGCCCAACCCCGTGCCGGGCGAGCTGGCCGCGCGGCTGCTGGACATGCTGCGCCCGATGGTCGAGGAGTGGCAGGGACTCGGCGTGTTCGACCCGCCGGTGGCGGTCAGCCGGACCGCGAGCGCGCCCACCCGCCTCGTCGCGCTCCTCGGGCGCCACCCGCGCTGAGCCGCCCGACACACCCCGGTGGCCCCCGCCCGGTGTGCGGAACACGTTAAGATTGTCGGCATCGTCGCAGTACAAGCCGATTTCCTACGAGGAGTGACTCCATACGTGCGCGCTGCGCAGTCGCCCGGTGACAGTACCGGGCCGGGTGAGCAACCCGGCTTCCCGATAGCCGTTCCCCCCGCCACGAAGGGCGGCGCGGCATGACCCACGCCCTGCTTTCCGTCCTCGGCGTGCTCCTGTTCCTCCTGCTGACCGTCGGCACCGGCCTGGCCGTGGCCGCGGAGTTCTCGCTCACCGCGCTGGAGCGCAGCACGGTCGACGCCGACGTCCGCCAGACCGGCGACCGCCGCTCGCTGGCGGTGCAGAAGGCCCACCGCACGCTCAGCTTCCAGCTCTCCGGCGCCCAGGTGGCGATCACCCTGACCACGCTGATCACCGGTTACCTGGCCGAGCCGCTGATCGGCGACCTGGTCCGCCCGCTGTTCGACGGGCTGTCCGAGGCGGTCGCCGAGGGCGTGTCCATCGCCGTCGCGCTGGTGGTGGCGACCTTCCTGTCGATGATCCTCGGCGAGATGGTGCCGAAGAACCTCGCGATCGCGCGCCCGCTGGCCACCGCCCGCGCGGTGACCGGCTACCACTCGCGGTTCTCCGCGCTGTTCCGCTGGCTGATCACGCTGATGAACAACAGCGCCAACTTCCTGGTGCGCAAGTTCGGCGTCGAGCCGCAGGAAGAGCTGCGCTCGGCGCGTTCGCCGCAGGAGCTGGGCTCGATCGTCCGCTCCAGCGCCGAAAGCGGCACGCTCGACACGTCCACTGCGGAACTGCTCGACCGGTCGCTGCGTTTCGGCGAGCGCACCGCGGAGGAGCTGATGACCCCGCGCGTGCAGGTCGAATCGCTGACCGTGGACGACACCGTGGACGACCTCATCGAGCTCTCGCGCCGCACCGGTTTCTCGCGCTTCCCCGTGTACACCGAGGATCTCGACGACGTCCAGGGCGCGGTGCACATCAAGCAGGCCTTCGCGATCACCGCCGAGGAGCGGGCGACGATGCGGATCGGCTCGGCCATGCGGCCGGTGCCGACCGTGCCCGAGTCCCTCTCCGGCGACGCGCTGCTCAACCGCCTGCGCGACTCGCGCTACCAGCTCGCCATCGTCGTCGACGAGTACGGCGGCACGGCCGGGCTGGTCACGCTCGAGGACGTGGTCGAGGAGATCATCGGCGACGTCCGCGACGAGCACGACGAGGGCGAGGCCCCCGCGTCCCAGCAGCTCGGCACCGACAGCTGGCTGGTCTCCGGCCAGCTGCGCGCCGACGAGGTCACCGACGTCACCGGCTTCCGGATGCCCGACGGCGACTACGAAACCATCGCCGGACTGGTGCTGGAACGGCTCGGCCGCATCCCCGCCGAGGGTGACGCCGCCGAGGTCGACGGCTGGCTGCTGACCGTCACCAGCATGGACCGGCACCGGATCGCCGAGGTCCAGGTGCGGCCGGTGGACCGCGCCGCCGAGGCGCAGGCCGACGGGCAGCCGGCCGCCGCGGGACGGGAGGTGCCGGCGTGAACGACTGGCTGAACATCGCGCTCGTCGCGGTCCTGCTGCTCACCAACGCGTTTTTCGTCGGCGCCGAGTTCACCCTGATCTCCTCGCGGCGGGACCGGCTGGAAGCGTTGCTGGAACAGGGAAAGACCCGCGCGCAGATCGTCATCAACGCCAGCCGGCACGTCTCGCGGATGCTCGCGGGCGCGCAGCTGGGCATCACCATCTGCTCGCTGCTGCTGGGCCGCCTCGGCGAGCCCGCGGTCGCGCACCAGCTGTCCGGGCTGTTCGACCTGCTGGGCCTGCCCGAGCAGCTGCTGCACCCGATCTCGTTCGCCATCGCGCTGGCCTTCATCACCATGCTGCACGTGCTGATCGGCGAGATGGTGCCGAAGAACCTCGCCATCGCCGAGCCCGAGCGGCTCGCGCTGTGGCTGGTGCCGGTGCACGTGGGCTGGGTGAAGCTGGCGAACCCGATCATCTGGTTCCTGAACTTCGTCTCGAACTCGCTGCTGCGCGCGGTCAAGGTGGAGCCGAAGGACGAGCTGGAAACCGCGTACACCTCCGACGAGCTGGCGGAGCTGCTGAGCGAGTCCCGCCGCGAGGGGCTGCTCGACCAATCGGAGCACCAGCGGCTTTCGCAGACGCTGTCGTCGGTCGAGAAGACCGTCGCCGACGTGCTGGTGCCCACCGCCGAGCTGACCACCCTCCCTTGTGGACCGACGCTCGGCGACGTCGAGCGCGCGGTGTCCTCCACCGGGTTCTCGCGGTTCCCGGTGTGCACCGACGACGGCACGCTCACCGGCTACATCCACGTGAAGGACGTGCTCGACCTGGTCGGCCAGAACCCGTCGACCTCCGTGCCGGACTCGAAGACGCGCCCGCTCACCGAGCTGTCCTCGGACGCCCGGCTGGACGTCGCGCTTTCGGCCATGCGCAAGGAAGGCAGCCACCTGGCCCGGGCGCTGGACGCCGCGGGCAAGGCGGTCGGCGTGGTCGCGCTGGAGGACCTGGTCGAGGAGTACGTGGGGACCGTGCGCGACGGCACCCACGTGACGGCATGACCGGCCCGGTCGTGTTCGCCGAGCCCGAGTGGCTGGCCCGCGAAAGCGCGCACGCCGAGCGGATGCGGGCCTGGACCGGGCCGCACCAGGAGCGCCGCGCCCGCGGCGAGAAGCACCCCGTGCTGGACTTCCTGTTCACGTACTACTCGCACCGGCCCGGGCACGTGGAGCGCTGGCAGCCGGGCCCGGGGGTTGTGCTCGCCGGCCCGGCCGCGCGGCGGTTCCTCGATCGGCCGGCCTTCACCGAGACCGAAGGCGGTGTGACGCTCGACGCGGCCGCGTTCACCGGACGGCGGGCCCGGACCGCGGAGTTCGTACTGGACCTGCTCTCCGCGACGGCCTCGCGCGCGCCGCGGCTGAGCTGCTTCGGGCTGCACGAGTGGGCCATGGTCTACCGCGAGCCCGCGGATTCGGTGCGGCACGCGCAGGTGCCGCTGCGGCTGGGCTCGGCGGGCACCGACACCGTCGTCGAATCGATGGACATCCGGTGCGGGCACTACGACGCGTTCCGCTTCTTCACCGATCCCGCGCGCCCGCGCAACGGCCTCGCGCCCAGCCGCGAGAACCAGGTCGAGCTGGAGCAGCCGGGCTGCCTGCACGCGAACATGGACCTGTTCAAGTGGGCGTACAAGCTGGACCCGTTCGTGCCCGCCGAACTGGTCGGCGACTGCTTCGAACTGGCCGCCGACGTCCGGGCGCTGGACATGCGCGCGAGCCCGTACGACCTGGCCGCGTATGGTTACCCCGCGGTCCGCATCGAGACGGCCGAGGGACGGGCGGAGTACGTCCGGTCCCAGGCCGCCTTCGCCCGCCGGGCCGAGCCGCTGCGCGCACGGCTGATCTCCCTGTGCCGGGACCTGCTGGGCCGGAATAGCTGAGCTGTACCGCGAAAGCCACGCTCGGTAACGATATTCACGCAGGGTCGCTGGCCTGTTAGAGTGATAACGATGTGATTGCGTAGCTGTGCGTGTGCGCACATACCGAAAGGACAACGATGGGGCGACACAGCCTGGCCGAGGAGCCGGTGCCGCACCCTCTCGACCCCCCGAAACCCCAGCAGGGGCGCAGTGAGACGACCGGCTCGCACCGGATCGTCGCCAAGAAGGCCCCCCGCCGCCGGATCGCCGGCTGGCCGATCGCCGTGGCCGGCCTCGTGGTCCTCATCGTGCTCGGCGTGTTCGGCTGGAACTGGGCCGACAGCGTGCTGAACAACCGCGCGGAGGCCCAGGCGGCGAGCTGCACGGGCGGCCGGGAGCAGATCCGGGTCGTGGTGACCCCGCAGATCGCCAAGCCGGTGCAGACCGCCGCGGCGCGCTGGAACTCCGACCTCACCGTCGTGCACGGCAGCTGCGTCCAGGTCGACGTCGAGACCAAGGACTCGTCCGACGTGCTGAGCGCGCTCACCGGCAAGACCGCGCTGGACAGCATCGGCGGGCTCCCCGACGGCTGGATCCCCGAGTCCTCGTCCTGGTCCCAGCAGCTCTCGGCGGCCAAGCCGGACCTGATCGGCTCGCCGTCGATGAGCGTCGCCTCCTTCGCGCAGTCCGACTACCCGTTCATCGGGCTCGCGGGCGCGTCGATCGACGACACCCAGCAGCGCGGCACGCAGAGCTTCCGCGCCTATCTGAAGGAACCGGCCCAGCAGGCCGACTTCACGGCCGCGGGCATCCGGCCGTACTGAGCCGCTGCGGTCTTGGAAGCGCCGGTTCCCTTCACGGGAGCCGGCGCTTCTCTTGTGCCGAGGGCGATTCAGGCCACCGTGTCCGGGTCCGGCCCGGTGCGCGTGCCATTGTCCAGTTCGGACAGTGCGGCCAGGTCGTCGTCCGCCAGCTCGAAGTCGAACACGTCGAAGTTCTCCCGGATGCGCGAGGGCGTGGCGGACTTCGGGATCGCGATCGTGCCCAGCTGGAGGTGCCAGCGCAGCACCAGCTGGGCGGGGGTCTTGCCGTACTTCGCCGCCAGCGCGGTGATCACGCCCTCGCCGAGCAGCCGTCCGCGGGCCAGCGGAGCCCAGGCCTCCGTGGCGATGCCGTGCTCAGCGTGGAACGCGCGCAGCTCCGTCTGCTGGAGCCAGGGATGCAGCTCCACCTGGTTCACCGCCGGGACGACGCCGGTCTCGTCGAGCAGCCGGCGCAGGTGCGTCACGCCGAAGTTGGACACGCCGATCGCGCGCACCCGCCCCTCGCGCTGCAACTCCCCCAGCGCCCGCCAGGTCTCGACGTAGCGGTCGAGCCGCGGCTGCGGCCAGTGGATCAGGTACAGGTCGAGCTGCCCGAGCCCGAGCGCGTCGGCACTGCGGTCGAACGCGCGCAACGCCCGATCGCGGCCGTGGTCGGTGTTCCACAGCTTGGTGGTGACGAAGAACTCCTCGCGCGGCACGCCGGACGCCCTGATCGCGGCGCCGACCTCCGCCTCGTTGCCGTAAAGCGTCGCGGTGTCGATGCTGCGGTACCCGACCTCGATGGCCGTGGCGATCACCTTCTCGGCCTGGGCGGAGTCCACCTTGTAGACACCGAAGCCGAGTTGCGGGACGGTCACTGCGTTGTTCAGGGTGAGCAGGGGCGGCATGGCCATGGAGGCGGATCCTCACTGCGGTTTCCCGGACGGTCACCGTCGATCCTGCCACCGCCGGCCCGGGCCCACCATCTCGTGGTCCCGGATCGCGTCTCAGCCGACCGCGCGCTCGCGCAGGTACGCCGCCGTCTCCGGGTCCGCCGGGTAGAACGACTCGATCACCAGCTCGGCGACGGTGACGTCGAGCGGGGTGCCGAAGGTCGCCACCGTGCTGAAGAACGTCAGCTCCGTGCCCTGGTGGAGGTAGCGCAGCGGGACGAAGATGTCGCCAGGGCCGGGCAGTTCGACCTCGGGCACCGGCTGGTCGCAGGGATAGCCGCGCAGTTCGGCCAGCAGTTCGGCGAGGCCGGCGTCCGCGGTCGCCTCGACCTGGCGGCGCAGGCGGCCGAGCAGGTGGGCACGCCACTCCCCCAGGTTCAGCACGTTCGGCGCCATGCCGTCCGGGTGCAGGGTGACCCGCAGGACGTTCACCGGCGGCGTGAGCAGTTCCGGCGCGATGCCGTCGACGAGCACCTGCAGGCTCGCATTGGCGTCGACCAGGTTCCAGGCCCGGTCGACGACCGCGGCCGGATACGGTTCGTGCCCGGTGAGCAGCTGGCGCACCGCCTCCCGCACGGCCTTCAGCTCCGGCGCGGCCAGCTCGCTTTCGCCGTACGCGGGCGCGTATCCGGCCGCGAGCAGGAGCTGGTTGCGCTCCCGCAGCGGCACGTCGAGGTGCTCGCCCAGGCGCAGCACCATCTCGCGGCTCGGCCGGGACCGGCCGGTCTCCACGAAGCTCAGGTGCCGGGTCGAGATGTCGGCGGAGATGGCCAGGTCGAGCTGGCTGATCCGCCGCCGGTCGCGCCATTCGCGCAGTAGAACGCCGACCGCGCTGCGCGCCGGGGCCTTCACCGAAGTCGTCACCCCCAGGACGCTACGGCCAACGCGGAACCGGGGCCATTACCTTTCGGGTAATGACCCGCGGGCCGGATCCGGAGCCGCGGGCGTTACCTCCGGCGTAATCGACCCGGTGCCGCGCTCCCGGCAGTCTTGGCGGCAACGAGGACAGCGAACCCGTTGTCCCCCAGGAGGAACAGGAGCAGCACAGTGTCCGATGTGCACAACACGGTCGAGCAGTACATCGCCGTCTGGAACGAGACCGACGCCGAGCGCCGCAAGGCCCTGATCGCGGAGCTGTTCACCCCGGAGGCGACCTACACCGACCCGCTGGGCGCGGTCCGCGGCCACGACGGGATCGACGGTTTCATCGCCGGCGCGCAGGAGCAGTTCGCGGGCCTGTCCTTCCGGCTGCCCGCCGCGCCGGACGCCCACCACGACCTGGCGCGGTTCCAGTGGTACCTCAGCGCCCCGGGGGTGACCGAGCCGATCGCGATCGGCTTCGACGTGGTCGAGCTGGACGGCGGCCGGATCGCCAAGGTGCACGGGTTCCTGGACCGGGTCCCCGGCTGAGCGGCGCCGTTTTCCGGCGGCAGGCCCGAATCCCGGGCCTGCCGCCGGGAAAGTTACGAGGTCTGGACCAGTCAGCTTTACGCCATCTGGTCCAGACCTCGAGCGGCTACATGGTCCAGACCTCGATACAGGAGGTCCGGACCACCTCGCGGCATCAGGAAAGAACGACCCGAAAATCCGCCTGAGACAAGAAAACCCGGCGAGCCGAACGGCTCGAGCCGGGCCCTCCCCGCTCTGTCCGTACCCCGAGGGGCGCCTGAGAGTTTCACCCGCGTGGTGAGCCGGGTTTGCACCGTCGGCGGGATCGGCGGGTGGTCACCTGCCGATCCGCTTTCCAGAGGCGTCTGGTCCGCGCGGTCCGGGGTGCCTGAGAGGTTCCGGGGAGGAGTTGCTCCTTCGGCGCCGAGCTCGTGGATGCCGGCTCGGTCTCTCCCGCGCGGGTTCGTCGACCGCACTTCGTACTCTACCCCCGGCCCGCGGCCGATGATCAGCCGGTGCGGCGGGCGTTGCGGCGCTGGGTGAGCTCGTCCGGCTCGACCGACTCGACGACCCCGCCGTCGGCGCGCTCGGCCTGGAACTCGTGGATCGTGCCGCTGATCTCCTGCATGGCGCCGCTGACCGCGATGCCGAACACACCCTGCCCGCCCTGGAGCAGGTCGACGATCTCCTCCGGCGAGGTGCACTCGTACACCGTGGTGCCGTCGGAGAAGAGGGTCACGCGCGCGAGGTCCCGCACGCCGCGCACCCGCAGGTGCTCGACCGCGACGCGGATGTTCTGCAGCGAGACCCCGGTGTCGAGCAGCCGCTTGACCACCTTGAGCACCAGGATGTCCTTGAACGAGTACAGCCGCTGCGAGCCCGAGCCGTGCGCGGTCCGGATGCTCGGGGCCACCAGTTTCGTCCGGGCCCAGTAGTCGAGCTGCCGGTAGGTGATCCCGGCGATCTGGCACGCGGCGGGGCCGCGGTAGCCGACCAGCTCGTCCGGCAACGAGGCGTCGGGGAACAGCTCGCCCTGCTCGCCGTCGGCGGCACGAACAGGCGGCCTCTCCGGACTACCAGCCTCGACCACGCAAGCCTCCCCTCGCCCGACCTGGCGGCCGGCGAATGACAGCCGGTCGAGCCCAGAGCGGGATCGGCCGGGGAGAACCGCCACGATCGCGCCCCAGTCAGCGAATCACATCGTGGCGATTTACCGCCTTTGACGGTAAGCCCGAGCCGCGGGGCGGTCAACGCGACGCGCGGCGCACCTCAAGCCCGTCTTGAGCCTTTGGTCCGTTCGCCGTACGGATTGCCAGGATTTACTCAGCCGTGTTACTTTTTACTCATGCGAGTAAACTTCGACACGCAGGCCGAACTGGGGCTGAGCGTCACGGAGGCGACGACCCGCGCGCAGATCATCAGCGCCACCATCGCGACGATCGCCGACCACGGGTACCGCCGGACCACCTTCTCGAAGATCAAGGAGCGCGCGGGCCTGAGCAGCACGCGGATGATCTCCTACCACTTCACCAGCAAGGCCGGCCTCATGCAGGCCGTGCTGAGCACGGTGTCCGAGACCAAGACGATGTTCCTGCAGCACCGCAGCGCCGGGGTCGATCCCGGCGACCGGCCGGCCAACCTGCGCGCGCACATCGAGACCTCGGTGGCGTTCCTGCGCGACTATCCCGAGTGCGTGCGGGTGCTGGTGGAGTTCGGCGCGAACGCCGACGACGCGGACGGCTGGGCGATGACCTCGGTGCTGGTCAGCGAGCTGCGCGTCGGCGCCGTGCACCGGCAGCTCAAGCAGGGCCAGGCGGAGGGGGCGTTCGGCGAGTTCGCGCCGGAGGTGATGGCGATGTCGATCGCCCAGGCCATCGACGGCGTGGCGGCGGCGTACGCGGCGGACCCGTCGATCGACCTCGACCGCTACGGCCGCGAACTGGCGGACCTGTTCGAGCGGGCGACCGCGCCGACCGGAAAGAGCTGATCCCGGCGAAGTCCCTGAAGGCCACCATGAGGGCATTTCCGACCCTCATGGTGGCCTTCAGGGCCCTGGGGATCGGGGCCGCCGGCACGGCGGCGGCTCGAAGTGGCGAACGTGTCCGGTCCGGCCGCCTGGCTCAGGTGTCGGCGCCGCGGAAGTCTTCGGGGGACACGGAGTCGAGGAACTCGCGGAACTTCTCGACCTCGTCCTCCTGCTCGTCCGGGATGATCAGGCCGGCCTCTTCCAGCACCGCGTCCACGGCGTGGATGGGCACGCCGATCCGCAGCGCCAGCGCGACGGAGTCGCTCGGGCGGGCGGACACCCGGATGTCGCCGTCGAAGACGAGCTCGGCGAAGAAGGTGCCTTCTTTCAGGTCGGTGATCACGACCTGCTCCAGCTCGCGGCCGAGCGCCCCGATGACCTCTTTGAGCAGGTCGTGGGTCAGCGGCCGGGCGGGACGGACTCCCTGTTGCTCCAAGGCGATCGCGGTGGCTTCGACCGAGCCGATCCAGATCGGCAGGTACCGCTCGCCGTCGGTCTCCCGCAGCAACAAGATCGGCTGATTCGCGGGCAGCTCCACCCGCACGCCCACGACGCGCATCTCGCTCATCGGGCTTCGCCTCCCTCTCGTGCGCACGGGCCGCAGCGCTTCACGACGTACTCGCGCCGATGGTTCCGACGCTACCCGTCCTGCGGGCGCTGTGCTCGCTAGTGGCGGACTTTCTCGGTTCGCGGCGCCGCAAACCGTTCCCTCACGGTACGGCATACGGACGCGAACATTCAGTCATTGACATTCGAAGTAAAAGGGGATCGTGGGCGGGACAACCGGTTCAGCCCCCGGTGACGCCCCGGATCCCGGCTTTGACGAGCAGCGTGTGCAGCGTCACGGTCAGCGCCGCCAGCTCCCGCACCACTTCGTCGGCCCGGGCTTTCGCGCCGGTGTCACGGTGGCGATACACGGGCGTCACAATCTGCTCGAGCAAACCGACTTCGCGATCGGCGGCGGCGCGGAAGGCCCGCAGATGCCGCGGCTCGATACCGAATTCGGTCATCGCCTTCACGGTGCGCGCGACGTGCACCGCGTCCGGGTCGAAGAAGCCGGCCGCGCCGGGCCGCACGAGCCCGTACTGCTGCAGCTCGGCCAGCGTCGCGGCGTCGATGCCGGCTTGCGCCAGCAGCTCCTCCTGGGTCAGCCGGACCTCGCGGTCGGTCTCGAAGTCCGACGGCCCCGGGAGGCCGCCGTTCTCCGCCGGCGCGTCGAGCGGCACCAGTTTCCGCGGCAGCCGCGGAGTGATCGCGGCGGGCTCCGCCCCGGAGTCCGCCGCGTCCAGTTGTTCCTTGATCACCTTGAGCGGGAGGTAGTGGTCCCGCTGCGCGGACAGCACGAAGCGGAGCCGCTCCACGTCCGCCGCGGCGAACTGCCGGTACCCCGAGGCGGTCCGGCCCGGCAGGACCAGGCCTTCCGCCTCGAGGAACCGGATCTTGGAGATGGTGACATCGGGGAAGTCGCCGCGCAGCTGCGCCAGCACCGCCCCGATGCTCAACCCGTCGCGCCGGGCCTCCGAACGACCGGGCTGCCCGGCCGCCGTCACTGCGCCCCCTGGCCCCCGTGACCCGGGCCGGTCAGGAAGACCAGGCGGAACTTCCCGATCTGCACCTCGTCACCGCCGGCCAGCACGGCCTGGTCGACCGGCTCCCGGTTGACGTAGGTGCCGTTCAGGCTGCCGACGTCGATCACCACGAACTCGCCGCCCTCACGCCGGAATTCGGCGTGCCGGCGGGAGACAGTGACGTCGTCGAGGAAGATGTCGCTGTCCGGGTGCCGCCCGGCGCTGGTGGTGTCCCGGTCGAGCAGGAAGCGCGAACCCGCGTTGGGGCCGCGCTTCACCACCAGAAGCGCGGAACCCGGCGGCAGGGCGTCGACGCCCTGGACCGGTGCCTCGGCAGCCGGGGCGGACTCGTGGCCTTCGACGTCGGCCAGGAAGTCGGCCCGGAAGACAGAGGTCCGCTCCGGAGACTGCTCCGGGGGAACGCCGGGCCCGTCGTTCGTGCTCACCTGAGCTCTCCTCTACACAAGATAAAACCATTGACCAAGAACGTGTAGCTGCCAACGTACCGTGCCTGATCGGTTCCGGACCCCGGGGCTCCCCCTTCCGCGAGCGGACGCCCCGGGCCAGGTGCGAACCGGGCTCAGCCGGCGATGAGCGCCTGGTAGGCCTCGGCTTCGAGCAGGGCCTCGAGGCCCGCGCTGTCGTCGAGCCGGATCTCCACGAGCCAGCCCTCGCCGTACGGGTCGGAGTTGATCAGCTCGGGCGACTCGGCGACCGCGTCGTTCACCGCGACGATCTCGCCGTCCACGGGCGCGAACAGCTCGGAGACGCTCTTGGTCGACTCCACCTCGCCGAACACGTCGCCGGTGCCGACCTGCTTGCCCACCTCGGGCAGGTCCACGAACACGACGTCGCCGAGCTGGTCCTGCGCGTACTCGGTGATGCCCACCCGGACCACGGAGCCCGCGCGCGTGGCGACCCACTCGTGTTCCTCGGTGTAGCGGAGTTCTTCCGGAGTGGACAAGGCCGCTCCCCTTCCTCGTGCCGTCTGCTACGGGCAGTCTTCCATCACCGGGGGCGCAGCGCGCGCACGACCTGCACGACGTACAGCACCCCGGACCAGAGGTAGAGCACCCCGCCCCAGATGGTGAACGCGTACGCGATCGGCCGGGCGACCGCGGCCAGGTCCGAGCCGCCCTGGGTGAGCAGCAGGAACGGGAAGGCGTACATCAGCACGAAGGTCGCGCCCTTGCCGATGTAGGTGACCTCGGGCGGCGCGAAGCCGCGGCGGCGCAGCACCAGCACGCAGACCGCGAGCACCAGCTCGCGCAGCACCAGCGGCACCACCACCCACCACGGGATGATGCCGCGCAGCAGGAACGCCACCAGCGTGGCCAGGATGTACAGCCGGTCCGCGGCCGGGTCGAGCAGCTGCCCGAGCCGCGACATCTGGTCCAGCCAGCGGGCGAGCTTGCCGTCGAGCCAGTCGGTCAGCGCGGAGAAGACGAGCACCGCCAGCGCCCAGCCGTCCTCCTTCGGGCCGAGCAGCAGCCACAGGAAGACGGGCACGCCGGCCAGCCGCAGCAGGGACAGCATGTTGGGGACGTTGAACGCCTGCCGCAGCAGGGAAGGCTCCGTCTTGGGCTCGGGGACCGTGGTCACCCGCCCAGCCTAGAGGGGCGGGCAGGCGGGGGAACCGATGGTCACGCGGCCGGGCGCGTCGGCTGGGTGGGGTGCCCGAGGCGCGCGCGGCTGGGCCGCACTGGTCGAGGCGGCGGGGTGCGGTGGGCACGCGCGGGCCGGGATAGCGGCGACGGGGGCCGGTCGCGCCGAGAGGCGTCAGGCGGAGGGATGGTCACGCGGCCGGGGCGCGGGCTCTGCGGCGCCGCGACCCGGCCGCGGGGTTCTGGGGCGTCAGCAGGCGCGGCGGCGGCTGTGGGTCCAGCCGCGGCGCTGGACCTCGGCGCTGCTCAGCGCCTCGGGACGGCCGCGGTAATCGGTGCCGACCCAGCGGGCGCGGCCGGGGCGGCCCTCCAGGACGTAAGGGCGTCCGTCGCACCACACGACGCTGCAGGGGACGGTCGGCGGGGTGGTCGGGGTGGCTGACGGCGGGGCGCTGGGCTCGCTGGCTGCTGAGGTAGTCATCGCTCTCTGGGTTCGGGACGGCGGGACATCGGGGACCACGAACGCTTCAGGCGCTCACCTTGTTCTTCGGCAACCGGGGCGCCCGCGTTAACCGCCCCGGCCCTGATTCGTCCGATCGATTCGGGATGACCGCCCAGTGTTTCCCTGTGTAAACGCGAGATTAATCGTCCACAGTGGACAGTGCGTCAGCGGGACCGGCGCGGCGGGACCACCCGGGCGGCGGTATCTTCGCCCGCCCGCGCCGGGTGTCGGTGCGCCTCGTGTCCGCTCGCGCGGGTCAGAATGACCCGGACGAACCCTTGGCGGAAAGGACTGACGGTGCCCCAGTCGCAGCCTGTGTGGCGGCCGCTGCTCGCGGCGTGGCTCCTGCTGCCGGCGCTGGCCGCCTGTTCGGGTGACCCCGCGCCGCAGTCCTCGCCACCGCCTGTTCCCGCGCCGGTGACGACCTCGTCCGCGGCCCCGTCCACGACCGCCGCTCCCCCGCCGCTGCCGGACACCGCGAAGCCGTCCTCGAGCGCGCCGAAGAAGCCGTCCGCCCCGGCCCCGGCCAAGGCCCCTGGCGCCTGCGGCACGGTCACCGCCGCCAGCGGGCTGACCCTCAACGTGTTCGACAGCCAGGCCGGCGGCGTGCCGTGCGCCGAGGCGATGCGGCTGGTGAAGGAGTTCCACGCGAAGATCGCCGGCCGTCAGGGCTCGGGGTCGAACGACGCGGTGAACGACACCGTCGAGGGCTGGCTGTGCACCTCCGGCCCGCCCGCCGCGCAGGGCGGCACCACCTGCGGCAAGGGCGAGCAGACGGTTTTCGCCGCCGTCGTCCCGTCCGAATAAGCCCCGTCCGAATAACGGCCGGACAGATCAAGCCTTCAGGTCGGGGAAGTCCTCCTCGCGGAACTCGCCCTTCGGCCGGGCGTCGGGGTGCTCGCGACCGCGCAGTTCGACGCGGCGGATCTTGCCCGAGATCGTCTTCGGCAGCTCCGCGAACTCCAGCCGGCGAATCCGCTTGTACGGCGCCAGGTGCTCGCGCGCGTAAGCCAGCACGGCCTTCGCGGTCTCCGCCGACGGCTCGTGGCCGGCGGCGAGCACGACGTACGCCTTCGGCACGTTGAGGCGGATCGCGTCCGGGGCCGGCACGACGGCGGCCTCGGCGACGGCCTCGTGCTCCAGCAGCACGCTCTCCAGCTCGAACGGCGAGATCCGGTAGTCCGAGGCCTTGAACACGTCGTCGGTGCGGCCGACGTAGGTGATGTAGCCGCGTTCGTCGACCGAGCCGACGTCGCCGGTGTGGTAATAACCGCCGGCGAAGGCTTCCGCGGTCCGCTCGTCGTCGCCGGTGTAGCCGGTCATCAGCCCGACCGGGCGGTGCGCCAGGTCCAGGCAGATCTCGCCCTCGGCCGCGCGCTCGCCGGTCACCGGGTCGACCAGGGCGACGGCGAACCCGGGCAGCGGGCGGCCCATCGAGCCCGGCACCACGTCCTGGCCCGGGGTGTTGGCGATCTGGACGCTGCTCTCGGTCTGGCCGAAGCCGTCGCGGATCGTGACGCCCCAGGCCTGCTCGACCTGCTCGATCACCTCGGGGTTCAGCGGCTCCCCCGCGCCGACGACCTTCTTCGGCGGGGTCCGCAATGCGCTCAGGTCGGCCTGGATCAGCATCCGCCAGACCGTGGGCGGCGCGCAGAAGCTGGTCACGCCGCAGCGGTCCATCTGCGCCATCAGGGCCGGCGCGTCGAACCGGTTGTAGTTGTACAGGAACACCGTGGCCTCGGCGTTCCACGGCGCGAACACGTTGCTCCAGGCGTGTTTCGCCCAGCCCGGCGAGGAGATGTTGAGGTGGACGTCGCCCGGCTCCAGGCCGATCCAGTACATTGTGGACAGATGCCCGACCGGGTACGACACGTGCGTGTGCTGCACCAGCTTCGGCTTCGCCGTGGTGCCGGAGGTGAAGTACAGCAGCAGCGGGTCGCCCGCCGGGGTGACGCCGTCCGGGGTGAATTCCGCGGGCTCGGCGTAGGCGGTGGAGTACGAGTGCCAGCCCTCGACCGGCTCCCCGACCGCAATGCGCGTGTAGTCGCCCTCGACGCCTTCGAACTTCGCGGTGTCGGCGGCGCGGATCACCACGTGCTTGGCCTGGCCGCGCTCGACGCGGTCGGTCAGGTCGGCCGGGCCGAGCAGGGTGGACGCCGGGATGATCACCGCGCCCAGCTTGACCGCCGCGAGGATGGTCTCCCACAGCTCGCCCTGGTTGCCCAGCATCAGGATCAGCCGGTCGCCGCGCCGCACGCCGAGGCGGCGCAGCCAGTTCGCGACCCGGTTCGAGCGGGCGGCCATCTCCGGGTACGTCCACCGGTTCTCGGTGCCGTCCTCCTCGACGATCCACAGCGCGTACCGCTCGGCGTTCGCCGGGTCGCGGGCCACCACGTCGAACCAGTCGAGCGCCCAGTTGAACTCGGTCAGCTCGGGCCAGGCGAACTCGCGGACCGCGGTGTCGTAGTCCTCCCGGTGCGCCTGCAGGTAGTCCCGCGCCGCGCGGAACGCCTGATAGCTCTCCGAAGCGCCATTGCTCACGTCGTACTCCCTCGTCCTCGCGGGTCGCCCCCGTTTCTACTCGCCCTTGAACTCCGGCGCCCGCCGCTCCATGAACGCCTGCACGGCTTCGGCGAGATCCTTGCTGGGCAAGAAGGCGGCGTTCCAGGCCGCGACGTACCGCAGCCCCTCGGCGACCTGGCGCTCGGTGTTCGCCGACACCACCTGCTTGGTGCCCTGGACGACCAGCGGCGGGTTCGCGGCGATCTCGGCGGCCAGCTTGCGCGCCTCGGTCAGCAGCGTCTCCTGGTCCTCGTAGACGTCGTTGACCAGGCCGATTTTCTCGGCGCGGGCGGCGTCGATGTCCTTGCCGGTCAGCGCCAGCTCGCGCAGGTGGCCCTCGCCGATGATCGGGGCGAGGCGCTGCAGGCTGCCGATGTCGGCGACGATCGCGACCTTCACCTCGCGCACGCTGAACTTCGCGTCGGCGCTGGCCAGCCGGATGTCGGCGGCGGTGACCACGTCGACGCCGCCGCCGATGCACCAGCCCGAGATCGCGGCGACCACCGGCTTGCGGCACTCGGCGATCGAGCTGACCGCCTGCTGCAGCCGCTGGACCTCGGTGTGGAACTCGGTGCGCGGCCCGGCCAGCGCGTCACCGGCCAGCAGCGGCGCCCAGCCGCCCATCATCGCGGGCAGGTCGAGGCCGTACGAGAAGTGCTTGCCGCTGCCGGTCAGCACGACCGCGCGGACCCGCGGGTCGGCGTCGAGGGCGGCGAAGACCTGGGGCAGCTCGCGCCAGAAATCGGGCCCCATGGCGTTGCCCTTGGACGGGCCGAGCAGGGTGACCTCGGCGACGGGGCCGTCGAGGGCGACCTTCAGGGACACGAGATCGGGCAGGACATCAACGGGTGCGCTCATGGTGGTCATCTTGACTCATCCGGTTGACGCTGTGCCAACGCGGCCGGGAGATGCTTTCCTGGACCAGGAAGCACCGGCCCGACCGCAGCGGAAGAAGGTGGCCCTCATGGCTCCGGCCCAAGCACCGGCGGTGGACGAACCGGCCCCCGAGCCCCGGCCGGTCCGGCGCACCCGCCCGATCGAGCTGTCCGGCTCGTTCCAGCACGAGGGGCAGCGGCTCTGCTACACCGAGTTCGGCGCCGGCGACCGGGTCGTGGTGCTGATGCACGGGATCATGCTGACCCGCCGCATGCACGCGCCGCTGGCCCGCCGGCTGACCCGGTCCGGCTTCCGCGTGGTCACGCTCGACCTGCTCGGGCACGGCGACTCCGACCGGCCCGCCGAATCGTGGCGGTACTCGATGCCGGCGTTCGGGCAGCAGGCGGTGGCGCTGCTGGACCACCTGGGCATCGAGCGCGCGGTGATCGGCGGGACCTCGCTGGGCGCGAACGTGGCGCTGGAGGTCGCCGTCTCGCAGCCCGAGCGCGCGCTGGGGCTGGTGGTGGAGATGCCGGTGCTGGACAACGCGATCGTCGCCGGGCTGCTGACCTTCGCCCCGCTGCTGTTCGCGGCGCGCTTCCTGCCGGTTTCGGTGCGCGGCGTCGCGCTGGCGGCCAACCTGGTGCCGCACGGCAGCCAGTGGGTGGACGTCGTGACGGACACGCTTTCGCAGGAGCCCGCGTCGATGGCCGCGCTGCTGCACGGGGTGCTGTTCGGCCGCATCGCGCCGCCGAAGTCGGTCCGGCGGCAGATCGCCGTGCCCGCGCTGGTGATCGGGCACGAGGGCGACCCGATCCACCCGTTCGGCGACGCGGACACCCTGGCGCTGGACATGCCGCACGCGCAGTTCGTCCAGGCCCGCAGCCCGGTGGAGCTGCGCTTCGACCCGAAGCGCCTGACCACCGCGATCAGCGAGTTCGCCGAGGACTGCTACTCGGACTCGTGAGTGTTCATGACGGTTCTAACCGTCATGAACACTCACGAGCCCAGCCCGGCGACCGGGCCGAACACGATCACCGCAGGCGGACGCACTCCGGCAGCCGCCGCGTCGTCGGCCACCGTGGCCAGCGTCGAGCGCAGCACGCGCTGGGTGCGCATCGTGCCGTCCACGACGACGGCGACCGGGGTTTCGGCCGGGCGGCCGCCTTCCAGCAGTGCCTTGGCGAACTGCGGCAGCCGCTCGACGCCCATCATCAGCACGATCGTGCCGCGCATCCGGGCCAGCAGGGACCAGTCGACGAGCGAGCGGTCGTCCCCCGGGGCGACGTGGCCCGAGACCACCACGACCTCGTGCGCGACGCCGCGGTGGGTGACCGGGACGTCGGCCACCGCGGGCACCGCGAAGGCGCTGGTGATGCCCGGGACCATGGTCACCGGCACGCCCGCTTCGACGCAGGCGAGCACCTCCTCGAAGCCGCGCCCGAACACGTACGGGTCGCCGCCCTTGAGCCGGACGACGAACTTGCCCGCCTTGGCCTTCTCGATCAACGTCCGGTTGATCACGTCCTGGCTCGCCGCGCGGCCGTACGGGATCTTCGCCGCGTCGACGATCTCGACCTCCGGCGCCAGCTCGTCCAGCAGCTCCCGCGGCGCGAGGCGGTCGACGACCACCACGTCGGCGCGCGAGAGCAGCCGCCGTCCGCGGACGGTGATCAGGTCCGGGTCGCCCGGCCCGCCGCCGACCAGCGCGACGCCCGGCAGCTCGGCCTCCTCGCGGCGCGGGGCGCGGCCATCGGCGACCGTGCCCGCGTGCAGGGCGTCCAGCACGCTGTCGCGCACCGCCGCGGACCGCAGCGGCTCGCCGCCGGACAGCACGCCGAACAGCAGCCCGCCGTGGCGGCCGGACGCGGGAGTCACGGCGCTGCCGGACTCGCCCTCGTCGGCGCGGACGCAGAACACCCGCGAGCGCTCGGCTTCGGCGCAGACCGCGGCGTTGACCTCCGGGTCGTCGGTGCAGGCCAGCGCGTACCAGGCGTCGGCGAGATCGCCCTCGGCGTACCGGCGCTGGTGCCAGACGATCTCGCCCGCGTCCGCCATGCCGCTCACCGACGGGCTCGTGTGCGGGGACACCAGTTCCACTCGCGCGCCCGCGCGCACGAGGCGCGGCAGCCGGCGTTGGGCGACGGTGCCGCCGCCGACCATCACGACGCGGCGGCCGGTGAGCTGGAGTCCGGAGAGGTAGTGCGGGTCGTCCATGCCGGGAAGTCTGCCTGGCCGCGCTCGTCAGCGCTCGAGCAGGGCCAGCAGCTCGGTGTTGCCGAACATCGTCGCCGCCTCGATCGCCGACGGCGTGCCCGCTTTCGGGTCCGCACCCCCGTCGAGCAGGGCTTTCACCACGTCCGGCTCGTTCTTGAACACCGCGCCGGCCAGCGGGCTCTGGCCGCGGTCGTTCACCCGGCCCGGGTCCGCGCCGCGCTCGATCAGGGCGGCGACGGCCTCGGCGTGCCCGTGATATGCGGCCAGCATCACCAGGGTGTCGCCGCGATCGTTGGTCAGGTTCGCCGAAATCCCGGCCTCGACGTAGGCGATCAGGCTCTTCGTGTCGCCCGAGCGCGCCATGCCGAACACGCGGGCCCAGAGGTCGAGCAGCTGCGGGTCGATTTCGTCGTCCGGCGTGGTCATGGGCACCAGTTTTCCACAACCGCGGCCGGCCCTCCCGGCGTTCCGGGAGGGCCGGTCCGTCAGCCCCGCGATGACGACGGGTACGGCAGCAGCGCCATCTCGCGCGCGTTCTTGATCGCCGTGGCCACCTGCTTCTGCTGCTTCGGCGTCAGCCCGGTGACGCGGCGGGCGCGGATCTTGCCGCGGTCGGAGATGAACTTCCGCAGCAGATCGGCGTCCTTCCAGTCCACGTGCGTGATCTTGTTGGCGTGCAACGGGTTCGCCTTGCGCCGGAAGACGCGCTCGCGGCTCACCAGCTGGACTTCGAAACGCCGGGCAGCTCGCCGTTGTGCGCCATCTGCCGCATGCGCACCCGGGACAGGCCGAACTTGCGGAGGTAGCCGCGCGGGCGCCCGTCGGCGGTGTCGCGGTTGCGGACGCGGGTGGCGCTCGCGTCGCGCGGCATCTTCTGCAACGCCACCACCGCGTCCGCCTTCTCCTGCGGCGAGGACGCGGGCGAGGCGATGACCGCCTTGAGCGCCCGGCGGCGTTCGACGTAGCGCGCGGCGACGACCTTGCGCTGCTCGTTCTTCGCGATCTTCGACTTCTTCGCCATCAGCGCTCTTCCTTGAACTCGACGTGCTTGCGCGCCACGGGGTCGTACTTGCGCAGGACCATCCGGTCCGGGTCGTTGCGGCGGTTCTTCTTCGTGACGTACGTGTATCCGGTGCCGGCGGTGGACCGCAGCTTGATGATCGGCCGGATGTCGGTGCTCTTCGCCATCTAGAGCTTCACCCCCTTCGCCTTCAGCTCGGCCACGACGGACTCGATGCCGCGCTTGTCGATCGTCTTCATGCCCTTGGCCGAAACCTTGAGCCGCACCGTGCGGCCGAGGCTGGGCACGAAGTAGCGGCGGGTCTGCAGATTCGGCTCCCAGCGCCGCGACGTCCGGCGGTGCGAGTGCGAGACCTGCTTGCCGTAGCCCGGCTTGCGGCCGGTGACCTGGCACACGGCTGACACGGACCCTCCCGAGTTGGTAGTGACATTCGTTTTCAATTACGCTGCCACCGTACCCCGCCCCGTCAACTGGAGCTTCAGTGACCCAACACCCGCGTGTCCCGCTCGTCCTCGTCAGCGGGCTCGCCCCGGAACCGAACGACGAGCTGTCCGAACTGCTGCGCCGGGCCGGCCCCGGGATCGCCGTGGTCCACCACGATTTGCGTCAAATCGGCGACGGCGTCGTGCGGCGGCGAATCCGGCTCGGCCCTCGCGACGAGCTGACCGCCCTCGAACTCGCGCACGGCTGCGTCAACTGCACGCTGCGCGAGGACCTGCTGCCGCTGCTGCGCCGGCTCGCCCGGATGCCGCAGGTGAGCGGGATCGTCGTGCGGCTCGACGAGGCCATGGAGCCCGAGCCGGTGAGCTGGGCGATCCAGCACGTGCTGGTCGGCGACCGGCCGGTGAGCGAGGACGTCGAGATCGAGGCGGTGTTCACCGTCCTGGACTGCGCCACCTGGCTCGACGACGCCACCGGTGACGAGCTGCTCGTCGAGCGCGCTCTGCAAGGCAGCCCCGAAGACGAGCGCACCGTCGCGCAAGTCGCGCTCGCACAAGCCGAATTCGCCGACGTGCTGGTGCTCGCCGGCGCGGCGACGGACGCCTGGAACGCGGCGAAGTCGGCCGCGGTGCTCGATCGCGTCGCCCCGTCGGTGCCGCGCGTCGAGCTGAGCCGGACCGATGTCGCCGGGCTGTACGCCGCTGTTCCTGCCGACGCGCGCCGCGGCGAAGTCGGCGACATGCACGGCGCCCTGCTGCGCGGCCAGCCACCGCTGCACCCGGACTGCGGCATCGAGCTGCTCGTGTTCACCGCGCAGCGGCCGTTCCACCCCGAGCGCCTGCACGACGCGATCGACCTGCTGCTCGACGGCGTCGTGCGGACTCGCGGCCGCGCCTGGGTGGCGAGTCAACCGGACGTGGCGTTCTGGATCGAGTCGGCGGGCGGCGGCCTCGGCATCGGGCACGCGGGGCCGTGGCTCGCCTCCCCCGGCGGCCCCGATTGGGTCGAGGTCTCCCCCGAGCGCCGCACGCTGGCGTCGCTGCGCTGGGACCCGGTGCACGGCGACCGCGCGCAGGAACTCGTGGTGGTCACCGACCAGGCGGCGCCCGAGGAGATCGAGCAGGCGCTGCTCGGCGCCTTGCTGACCGACGAGGAGCTGGCCGAGGGCGAGACAGCCTGGCGCGACTACCCCGATCCGTTCGGGGAATGGCACGAAGACCCGTGCGAGGACACCGAAACCGAGGCGGACCGGCACGCGACGGCCGCCCAGCGAAAGGACGAAACGCAGTGAAACCCGGCATCCACCCCGACTACCACCCCGTGGTCTTCAAGGACACCTCCACCGGCGACGCCTTCCTGACCCGCTCCACCGCCACCTCGGACAAGACCATCGAGTGGACCGACGGGCACACGTACCCGCTCGTGACGGTCGACATCAGCTCGTGGTCGCACCCGTTCTGGACCGGCAACCAGCGGATCATGGACTCCGCGGGCCAGGTCGAGAAGTTCCACCGCCGCTACGGCCGCCGCACGCCGGGCGGTGCCCGCTGATGGCCGTCCCGAAGCGCAAGAAGTCGCGCAGCAACACCCGGTCCCGGCGCGCGCAGTGGAAGGCGGCCGTGCCGGACCTGGTGCCGATCACTGTGGACGGTGAGCGGAAACTGGTGCCACGCAAGCTGATCAAGCACTTCCAGCGGCTGGACCGGTGACGGTCACCGTCCTTTCCGGATTCCTCGGCGCCGGGAAGACGACGCTGCTCAACCACATCCTCGCCAACCGCGCGGGGCTGCGGGTGGCCGTGATCGTCAACGACATGAGCGAGGTGAACATCGACGCCGCCCTGCTGCGCGACAGCGTGTCGCGCACCGAGGAGCGGCTCGTCGAGCTGACCAACGGGTGCATCTGCTGCACCCTGCGCGAGGACCTGCTCGACGAGGTGGCCCGCCTCGGCGCCGAGGGCCGGTTCGAGCACCTGCTCATCGAGTCGAGCGGGATCTCCGAGCCGATGCCGGTGGCGGCCACGTTCGCCTTCACCGGGGACGACGGCGGGCCGGTGCTGCGCGACGCCCGGCTGGACACCATGGTCACCGTCGTCGACGCGGTGAATTTCGGCCGCGAGCTGGCGGGCGGCGACTCGCTCGTCGAGCGGCACCTGGACCAGTACGAGGGTGACGAGCGCACGGTCAGCGACCTGCTGATGGACCAGGTCGAGTTCGCGGATGTGCTGCTGCTGAACAAAACCGACCTGGTGCCGGCCGCCGAGCGGGACCGGCTGGTGGCCGCGCTGCGGCGGCTGAACCCGGCGGCCGACGTGGTCACGTCCAGCTTCGGCCGGGTGCCGCTGGACCGGGTGTTCGGCACCGGGCGTTACGACGCCGAGCGCGCGCAGGAGGCGCCGGGCTGGGTCGCCGAGCTGAACGGCGACCACGTGCCGGAGACCGAGGAGTACGGCATCTCCAGCGTGGTGTTCCGCGCCGGGCGGGCGTTCGACCCGTGGCGGCTGTGGGACTTCGTGACCTCACGGCTCGGTCCCGGTGAGTCGGGCCCGGGTGAATTCGGGACTGTGCTGCGGTCGAAGGGGTTCTTCACGCTCGCCTCCCGGCCGGGCACGCTCGGGCTGTGGTCGCAGGCGGGCAGCGTGGCGCGGTTCGAACCACAGGGGGTCGCCGACGGGCACCGGCAGGAGCTGGTGTTCATCGGCGTCGGCCTGGACGGCGACGCTCTGCTGGCCGCGCTCGGCGGGTGTCTCACCGACGAGCCGGTGAGCGGCGACCCGTTCCCGGAGTGGGCACCGGTCCACGTCCACTGAGTTCCGGGCAAACCGGACCCGGTGTCACATTTCGCGGGGCTGTCCCGTCCCCGGGTGGACAGCCCCGCGGAAAGGACGTCCATGTACGCCGCCTATCTCACCGTCACCCTGCTCACCTCGGTGTTCACCGGCACCGCCGCCACGTTCTACCTGATCCGGCACGACTACCCCTTGGCGCAGGCCGATATGAAGGGCGTTCCGCGGTCGTGGGTGCCGCTGCTCGGCGCGGCGCTGGCGGCGGGTTCGCTGGGGTTGCTGGCCGGGCTCGCGGTGCCGCTGCTGGGCGTCCTCGCCGCCGGCGGACTGGTGCTGTACTTCCTCGGCGCGCTCGCCGCCCACCTGCGGGTCGGCTCCCGTCAGCTCGTCGGCGGGGTCGTGTTCCTCGCCTTGGCAGCGGCTTCCCTGGTGCTGAACCTCGGCTCCCCCACCGTCTGACCGAACTGCGCTTTTCGGTGCGGTCAGGGCGTTTCGTGAAGGTTGATCAACCCAGGTTTATCAGTCTAGGTTGACGATCGTGACGGAGCGGATCGGCAAGGAGCTGCTCCAGGCCGGCACCGACCTGCGGGTGGTGCTCGGGCGGCTGGTGCGGCGGATGCGGCAGGGGTACGTCGTCGGCGAGGCGACGCTGACGGAAAGCTCGGTGCTCTCGCGGCTCGACCGCGACGGCCCGGCCACGCCCGGCTGCCTGGCCGAGCTCGAACGGGTCAAGCCGCAGGCCATGGGCGTGACGCTGGCCGGGCTGGTCGAGCGCGGCCTGGTCTCCCGCAGCCCGGACGCCGCCGACGGGCGGCGCGTGGTCATGTCCGTCACCGGCTCCGGGCGCAAGCTCCTGACCGACCGGCGCTCGCACAACACCCGGCGGCTCACCGAGGCGCTGGCCGGCAAGTTCAGCGCCGACGAGCGCCGCAGGCTCATCGAGGTGATCCCGTTGCTCGAACGGCTGGCGGACGAGCTGTGACCACCACGGCCACGGCGCCGGGCGGCCGCTACAAGTGGGTCGCGCTGTCCAACACCACCCTCGGCGTGCTGATGTCGGCCCTCGACGGGTCGATCGTGATCATCTCGCTGCCCGCCATCTTCCGCGGCATCGGGCTGGACCCGCTGGCGCCGGGCAACATCGGCTACCTGCTCTGGATGATCCTGGGCTACCTGCTGGTCTCGGCCGTGCTGGTGGTGACGCTCGGCCGGCTCGGCGACATGTTCGGCCGGGTCAAGATGTACAACGTCGGGTTCGTCATCTTCAGCGTCGCCTCGGTGGCGCTGTCGTTCGACCCGTTCCACGCCGGCAGCGGCGCGATGTGGCTGATCGGCTGGCGGATCGTGCAGGCCGTGGGCGGGTCGATGCTGACCGCCAACTCGGCCGCGATCCTCACCGACGCGTTCCCGCGCGAGCAGCGCGGCATGGCGCTGGGCATCAACCAGATCACCGCGCTGGCCGGGCAGTTCCTCGGCCTGGTCGTGGGCGGGCTGCTGGCCGAGATCGACTGGCGCGCGGTGTTCTGGGTGAGCGTGCCGTTCGGCATCCTCGGCACGGTGTGGTCGATCCGCAGCCTGCGCGAGATCGGCGAGCCGCGCCGGGCCCGGATCGACTGGGGCGGCAACATCACCTTCGCCGTGGGCACCGCGCTGCTGCTGGCCGCGATCACCTACGGCATCCAGCCGTACGGCGGCGCGGCCACCGGCTGGGGCAGCCCGTGGGTGCTCGGCGGGATCGGCGCCGGGATCCTGCTGCTGATCGCCTTCTGCGTGATCGAGACGCGGGTGAAGGCGCCGATGTTCCAGCTGTCGCTGTTCCGGATCCGGGCGTTCAGCGCGGGCAACCTGGCCGCGCTGCTCACCGCGATCGCGCGCGGCGGGCTGCAGTTCATGCTGATCATCTGGCTGCAGGGGATCTGGCTGCCGCTGCACGGGTACGACTACGAGAAGACCCCGCTGTGGGCGGGCATCTACCTGCTGCCGCTGACGATCGGGTTCCTGATCGCCGGGCCGGTTTCGGGTTACCTGTCGGACCGGTTCGGCGCGCGGCTGTTCTCCACCGGCGGGCTGGTGCTCGTCGCCGGTTCGTTCCTCGGGCTGCTCGCGCTGCCGGTGGACTTCAGCTATCCGGCGTTCGCCGCGCTGCTGGTGATCAGCGGGCTCGGGCAGGGCATGTTCTCCGCGCCCAACACCTCGGCGATCATGAGCAGCGTGCCGGACCACCAGCGCGGGGTCGCCTCGGGCATGCGGGCGACCTTCCAGAACTCCGGCACCGCGCTGTCGATCGGCGTGTTCTTCTCGCTGATGATCGCCGGGCTGGCCGGCTCGCTGCCGCAGACGCTGACCGGCGGCCTGCTGGCCCACGGCGTGCCGGCCGGCGTGGCCACGAACGTCGCGCAGCTGCCGCCGGTGAGCACCCTGTTCGCCGCGTTCCTGGGCAGCAACCCGATGGCGCACCTGCTCGGCCCGGGTGTCCTTTCCGGACTGCCGCCGGCCGACGCGGCCGCGCTGACCGGCAAGGAGTTCTTCCCCGGCCTCATCTCCGGCCCGTTCCACCACGGGCTGGTCACGGTCTTCACGGCGGCCGCCGTGATGGCGCTGGTCGCCGGGCTCGCCTCGGTGTCCCGCGGCAAGCGCTACTTCCACGCCGAACCCGTCCAGGACAGTTCCGCCCAGCAGAAGGAGAACGGATGAACGACACGCTCACCGCGGGCACCGTCACGATCACCGGGCACGGCGGTGACGAGATCGAGGCGTACCTGGCCCGCCCGCTGGACCCCGCGCCGCGCGGTGGCGTCGTGGTGATCCACCACATGCCCGGCTACGACGCCTCGACCAAGGAGATGGTGCGCCGCTTCGCCGCCGAGGGCTTCGCCGCGCTGTGCCCGAACCTCTACTCGCGCGAGGCGCCGGGCGCGAGCCCGGACGACGCCGCCGCGGCCGTCCGCGCCGCCGGCGGGGTGCCGGACGAGCGGCTGGTCGGTGACGTCGAGGGCGCGGCCGCGTACCTCAAGGCGCTGGACAACGCGAACGGCAAGATCGGCGTGATCGGGCACTGCTCCGGTGGCCGCCAGACCTTCCTGACCGCCTGCTCGCTGCCGGTGGACGCGGCCGTGGACTGCTACGGCGCGTTTGTGGTCAACGAGCCGCCACCCGGCATGCCGGCCACGATGAAGCCACTGCTCGGCCTCGCGCCGCGGCTGTCCGCCCCGCTGCTGGGCATCTTCGGCGCCGAGGACAAGTTCCCCGCGCCCGAGGAGACCGCGGTGCTCGCCGCCGAACTCGACCGGCTCGGCAAGGAGCACGAGTTCCACACCTACGACGGCGCCGGGCACGCGTTCTTCGCCGTCGACAGGCCGAGCTACCGCCCCGAGGCGGCCAAGGACGGCTGGGCCAAGATCCTCGAGTTCTACGGCCGCCACCTGGCCGCCTGACCATCCGACCGTCTCACCGTCCGGAAAGGACACTCCGAGCATGTGCACTTACCTGACCGAGAAGATCGCCGTCGAGGGCAGCGGCAAGGGCGCCCAGGGCTGGTTCGGCCTCAGCGAGGCCACGGTGTACGTCGACCACCCCACGCACGCCGGCTACGCGCACACGGTGAACATCGACTTCCTCAACCCGTCGATGGGCCCGTCCGCGCGCGTCGCGCTGGAACTGACCGAAGAGGACGCACTGGCCCTGGCCGACGCGATCCACACCGCGCTGAACGCCGCACCGGCGGGGCTCGCCTCACGCAACCAGTAACCGCCCCGCGCCGGGGTGGGCGCGGGGGACGGGGCGTCAAGGACTCCTTGCCTGCCTTGAGCGCGGGCAAGGAGTCCTTGACGGCCACGGGAAAAGATCTACAGGCCCATGCTCGAGCCGAGGGTGTCCAGCGCCTTGGAGACCAGGGCCTGGGCGTTGGCGTTCAGGTTGCTGTTGCTGCCGTTCACGACCCAGTCCGAGCCGGAGAAGATCACCACGGTCACGCCGTTGTCGACGCCGCCGTCGGTGCCGCTGCTGTTGATGCCGAGCAGCGAGGCCGCCTTCACCGACGCCTCGCCCAGCTCGCGGGAGTCGTTGTCCGAGGTGGTCTGGTCGTTGCCGGTCTGGGTGTCGCCGAAGATCGAGCCGATCACCTTGCCGTTGTAGAACATCAGGGCGAACTGGCGGCCCTTGATGTTGTGTTCCTTGTAGAAGAAGTGCGGGCAGGGGCTGGTGTTCTCGTAGCAGTCGTCGCCCAGCACGTAGAACGGCACGTGGTGCGCGCCAAGGGCTTTGCCGTTGCTGTCGTTGAAAGTCGTCGAGCCCTGGTGGTCGGGATCGGGGTCCGGGTCGCTGCCGTCGGTGTCCACGGCCAGGCTGGAGCTGTAGGCGTAGACGCCCTTGGCCACCTGGTACGCGTTCACGTTCTTGGCCCGGGTCATGGTGTTGATGTGGGGCTTGGAGTTGACCTGGTTCGCCTTCGTGCTGTTCTTCTTGACGCCGGCCAGCACCTGCGCGGCCGTGTAAGACGGGGCGGCGGCGTTGGTGGCTGCCGCTTCCGACGTGACCGCCGTGGCGGCGTCGGCGGACCTGACAGCGAGCGGTGTGGCGAGTGCCAAAGCAGCGCCTACCACCGCGAAACGCCTTCGGGGAGATGACATGACCGGGCGACCTCCAGGGTTCATTAGGAAACCTTCCTAACATAGTGAACCACTTGAGACCCCGGTCACGTAAGAACCTCACGGAGATTTCAAGGAGATGTCCCGCTCTCCGGAGCACGCACGACAGCTTCACCTGGTCGGAGGGAAGGCCGGGGATGACGCCCGCACCGGCGCCATCCCCGCCCGCCGCACCCGCGCCGGATCCGGGCTCAGCCCAGCTGGATTTCCGGGTGGTAGAGGTCGACCCACGTCGCGATGTCGATCGTGCGGTCGAGGGCTTCCCGGGTGCTGTCCGAGATTTCCTTCGGGTCCATCCGCACGACCTCGGCCAGCCAGGCGCGGTTCGTGAACTGGAAGACGGGGTGATCGGCCTCATGGGCCAAGTCCCCGGCCATCTGCTGAAGCTCGGCGGCGTACCGTTCGTCCTGGGTCGAGGGAAACGGGCTCTTCACCCGGTCCCGGACCGAGGCCGGCAGCAGATCGCCCGCCGCCGCGCGCAGCAGGCTCTTTTCGCGACCGTCGAAATTCTTCATCGCCCAGGGTGTGTTGTAGACGTATTCCACCAGGCGGTGGTCGCAATACGGCACCCGCACCTCCAGGCCGACCGCCATGCTGATCCGGTCCTTGCGGTCGAGCAGCATGGGCAGGAACCGGGTGAGGTGCAGGTGGCACATGACCCGCATCCGGCGCTCCTGCTCGCTTTCGGCAGGAAGCGACTCGACCGCGGCTGCCGCGTCGCGATAGGAATCCTTGAAGTAGGTCTCCAGGTCGAGCGCGGCCATCAGATCCGGATTCATCATGTCCATGGCGTTCGAATCGTCCCATTCGGCGAGAACAGGGACCATCCACGGGTAGATGTCGGCGTTCGCGAGCTCGGGAACGTGGAACCACGGATATCCGGCGAATACCTCGTCCGCCCCCTCCCCGGACAGGGCGACCGTGGAGTGCTCGCGGATGGCCTTGAACAACATGTACAGCGGTACGTCGACGTCCGCCATGCCGATCGGGAGATCGCGAGCCGAGATGACCGCCTTGCGATTGTCCCAATCGGCCATGGCGGTATACGGCAGCACGATGTCCCGATGGACCGCGCCGATGTGGTCGGCCACGGCGTGCACATACGGTGAGTCAGGGGTGGCTCGCATCAGGTCGGGCCGGAAGGCTTCGTTGCGGCCGACGAAGTCGACGGAGTAGGTGTGCACGCGTTCGCCTTGAGCGGCCAGCTGCTGGGCCGCCACGACAGTGAGCGAGCTGGAATCCAGCCCGCCGGACAGCAGGATGCACTGCTGCACGTCCGCGACCAGCTGGTGCCCGACAATGTCGTCGAGCAGCTCGCGAGTGGTCGCGATGGTCGCGTCGAGATCGTCGGTGTGCTCGCGAGGCCCGAGCGTCCAGTAAGTGTGCTCGCGCAGACCGGAGCGGTCGACCACCACCAGGCTGCCCGGACGGACCTCCCGCATTCCGGACCAGATCGAGGCCCCGGGGGTATTCCAGCCGTTCAGCAGCTCGCGCAGACCGTCGGTCCCGATCACCCGTTTCGACAGCGGGTGGGCCAGGATGGCCTTCGGCTCCGAGCCGAAGAGCACGCCGTCGGCGGTGGGGTAGAAGAAAAACGGCTTGATGCCCAGCCGGTCGCGGACCATGACCAGTTTGTCGTCACGAGAGTCCCAGATCGCGAACGCGTACATGCCGTCGAGCCGGTCGGCAAGAGCCTCGCCCCACTCGAGATAGGCGTGCAGCACGACCTCCGTGTCGCTCGAGGTCCGGAACCGATGGCCCCGCCCGTGCAGTTCGGCACGCAATTCGGCGAAGTTGTAGGCCTCACCGCTGTAGGTCATCGCCACGGGCCCGTCCGGGGTGTCCACGGTCATCGGCTGCGCGCCGCCGTCGAGATCGATCACCGCCAGCCTGCGGTGACCGAGCGCGACGTGCTGGTCCACCCAAGTGCCCTCGGCATCGGGGCCGCGGCACGCCATCGTCCCGGTCATGGCGCCCACTGCCGTCCGGTCAGTTCTCAGGTCCCGCTGAAAGGACAGCCACCCGGTGATACCGCACATTCTGCCCGCTCCTCTCGAGTGCGGGCGCGAAGTACGCCCGCCACGGACCATTCCACGACGGGAACGGTGAAACTCCCAGTATTCGGCCGGGTCAGGCCGTTCTGGCTTGTCTGGCCAGTTCGGCGATCCGGCGGACCGTGGCGTCGCGAATGATTTCCGGCATCCGCCCGGTGAAGACCCGCTCCCCCGCCGGTCCGACGACCTGGCGGGCCACCATGGCCACCATCGTGATCAGCGAAACCGAGTCGCCGCCCAGGCGGTGGAAGTCGCTCGCACTCTCGATCGCGCCGGTCTCGACGCCGAGCACCTGCGACCAGACCTTGGCGACCTCGCTCTCCACGTCGTCCAGCGGCCCGGTGCCGGTGGCGGCCGGGGTTCCGGCGGTGGCAAACGGATCCGGCAGCGAGCCGACCGCCACCTTGCCGTTGACCGAGCGCGGGATCTCGTCGACTTCGAGCAGCACCGCCGGGACCATGTAGTGCGGCAGCCGCTCTTCGAGGTACGCCATCAGGTCCGGGATCCCGACGTCCGCGACGGTCAGGAAGTACCCGCACAGCGCCTTGTCCTTGCTGCCCGGCCGCGGGCGGGCGACGACCACCGCGCTCGCGACGGCCTCGTGGGTCTCCAGGGTCTGCGCGATTTCCGCCGGCTCGATCCGGTGGCCGTGGATCTTGAGCTGGTCGTCGATCCGCCCGCAGAACTCGACGGCCCCAGACTCCAGGCGCCGCGCGATGTCGCCGGTGCGGTAGACCCGGCTGCCGTCGGCCATCCGCACGAACCGCTGCCGCGTGAGGTCCGGCCGGCCGCGGTAGCCCCGGGCCAGCTGGACCCCGCCGATGTACAGCTCGCCGGTCTCCCCCGGCGCGACGAACTGCCGGTCCGGCGACAGCAGGTGGAACGTGACGCCGTCGAGCGGCTCGCCGATCGGCACGGCCGCGCCGGTGTCGCGTTCGGCGTCGAAGAAGTGGTGGCTGACGCCGATGGTCGCCTCCGCCGGCCCGTACAGGTTGATGATCCGGCAGTCCGGGCCGAACAGTTCCCGCGCCCGCACCGCGACCGAGCGGGTGAACTGCTCGCCGATCACGATCAGCGTCCGGACGTCACGGGGTTCGAGGTCGAGCCGGGTGATCAAGTCCAAATGAGACGGGGTGAGCGACAGCATCGTGGCCCCGTTGTCCAGCACCTCCTGGATCGCGACGTGGCTGAGCTCGTCCTTCATCAGCAGCAGCGTGCCGCCGACCAGGAACGGCAGGATCAGCGAGATCTCCGCGACGTCGAACGACAGCGAGCACAGCAGCGGCAGCCGCGTCGAAGCGTCGATGCCGTGGTCCCGGACGGCCCAGCTCGCGTAGTTGCTCAGGCTCCGATGCTCGATCTCGACGCCCTTGGGCTTGCCGGTGGACCCCGAGGTGTAGACGACGTAGGCGAGGTCGCCGCCCGACGGCGTCCCGTCGATCTCCGGCGGCTCGGACGAGAACGGCAGGTCGTCCAGGACCAGCCGATCGCAGGCCTCCGGCAGGCAATCCCTGCTGTCGTGGGGTTTCTGGACCAGGCAGACCGGGGACTTGGCGTCCTCGAGGAGCGTGCGGACGCGGCCGTCCGGGTGTTTGGTGTCCATCGGCAGGTACGCCGCGCCGGCGAGCAGGACACCCCAGGCGCCGGCGACGGCCGCGACCGTGCGGTCCGCCAGCAGGCCGACCACGGTGTCCCGTCCGATCCCGCGGTCCCGCAGCGCGGCGGCGACCACGCGCGCCCGCCGTTCCAGCTCGGCGTAGCTGATATCGCCTTCGGGGCCGCTGATCGCGACGGCGTCCGGGGTGGCCTTGGCCTGGGCCCGGAACTGGTCGACGACTCCCCGGCCGGCGGGCATCGCCGGGGTTCGAGGCGGTACCGGCGAAAGGATCTCGCTGTAGTCACGGTTTTCCGCCGGTGACAACATTTCACAGAGGTCGTCGAGCAGGGCATCGGCGCGCTTACCCTGTTCGGCGCCCGCCCACCACGCCAGCGTGAGCTCGGTACGGCTGTCCGTCTCGGTCACGGCGAGGCTCAGCGGGCTGGCCGGTTCCTGGCTTTCGAGCAGGTACATCCCCGTGGCTTCGAACTCCCCGGTGCTGAACGCGAGCGGGTCGAGCCTGCCGAGATTGTTGACGTTGACGAGCAGGGAGAACCGGTCGCGGCGGCGCGCGCGGCGGTCGAGTCCCCTGATCACGACCCTCAACGCCGCCAGCGGCGTGCCGAGGATCTCCGGACCGGGCGCGTGGACCTCGCCGGAGCGCTCCGACAGCATGGTGAGCACCTGCGCGTAAGTGGCCTCCCAGCCCTGGCCGGCCGGGATGTCCAGCGCGACGGTCAGGGAGAGGTTCGACGTCGACCGGACCGACTGCACCTGCGGGTGGAACGGCCGCAGGTCGACCGGGAAGCTGATCGAGGCCCGCGGCCGGCCGCTGTTCGCGGCGATCCGGCTGGCGATTTTCGCGGCCAGGGCCGGAAAGGTGCCGTCGATCGTCCGGCGGCGCCACTGCAGCCCGGCCTGCCCGGCGTCGGCCGGTATGCCCAGCAGCGACGGGGTGGTGTGCTCCTCCTTCGAGACGTCGGCCTTGCGGTAGAGCGGGTCTTCCAGGTCCAGAATGGTCACAGTGGACGGTGCGCCGGCCGTCGCTTCGCCGCGCAGCGCCCGGAAGACGTCGGCTATCCACAGCAGCATCCCCCGCGCGTCCATCACGATGTGCGACACGCGGAAGACGAGCGCCGACGACGGGCCATCGAACAGCAGCACCTCGCAGTTGGCCCCCGTGCCGTCCGGCAACGGGGACCGCAGCTCCGGGATTTCGTGCAGCGCCGAGGGATCCAGGTCACGGCCCTCGACGACGCGCACCGGCGGGGTCTCGCCGCTGTCGATCCAGTTCCGTCCACGCAGGCGGAGCCGGGCACCGGGACACGCTTCCGACGCCACGGCCACCGCGTCGCGCAACTGCGCCAAGCCGACCTGCCCGACCCCTTCCACGCAGAAGGTCATCACCGGAGCCATCGACTCGGGAAACGCCAGGTACCAGCGTTCGAACGGCGCCACCGGCCGGGTGAACGGGGCGGGTGCGCTCGCGGGTTCGTTCCTGTCACCGCTCATCCGGGTTCAGCTCCTCAGTCCTCCGACGTGGGGCGCGGCCGGACTGCCCCGAAAGGACTCGACGCTCCGCTCGCCCGAGCGACTATGCCCGGCTGCGACTGCGGTTCTCACTAAACCTCGAAGCCCGACACTAGAAGTAACCCGAGAACTTCGGTGTTACGGCGGCTGGCCGTAAAGCACAGCCGCCTCGCATGATGCCGGTCAAGCGGTCTCAACAGCTCCCCGGACGGCCGCGCTCCCGCCCCCGTTGTCGGAAGGTGACCGTGACGAACACCGAACTCGACCGTGATCTCTGGGTGCGGCACCCGGCGGTGGCTCGTCCCGGTGCGGTGCGGTTGATCTGCCTGCCGCACGCCGGGGGCTCCGCGAGCTTCTACGTGCCGATGGCCAAGCCGCTGGCGCCCGGGATCGACGTGGGCCTGGTGCAGTACCCGGGGCGGCAGGACCGCCGGCGGGAACCGTGTATCGAGGATCTGGGCCAGCTCGCCGACGCCGCATTCGAGGCGCTGCGCCCGGAACTCGACGGCCCGGTGGCGTTTTTCGGCCACAGCATGGGCGCCACGCTCGCGTTCGAGATCGCCCTGCGGATGGACCAGGCCGGTCTGCCCGCCCCGGTCCGGCTGTTCGTCTCGGCCCGGCGCGCGCCTTCCGCGCATCGGGACGAACGCGTCCACCTCAAGGACGACGACGGGATGATCGCCGAGATCCGCGCGCTCAGCGGGACGGACTCCCGCGCGCTGGGCGACGAGGAGATCATGCGGATGGCGATGCCGTCCATCCGCGCCGACTACAAGGCCGCGGAGACCTACCGGTACCTGCCGGGCCCGAAGCTGCGGTGCCCGATCTCGGCGCTCACCGGCGACAGCGACCCCAAAGCCACCGTCGACGAGGTCGAGCGGTGGCGCGAGCACACCACCGCCGAGTTCGACCTGAACGTCTACCGGGGCGGCCACTTCTACCTGACCCAGCACCAGCAAGCGGTCCTGCAGGTGGTCCGCGACCGGCTGGGGACCACCTGACCACCTCGACCACACAGTTGCGGGGAGTTCACCCATGACCGCGATCGGTTCACACCGGCGGCCGATGATCGAAGCCGTCGGCGTCAGCAAGAAGTACGGTTCGGTGCGCGCCTTGGACTCGGTGACGCTCTCCGCTCCGGAGGGCTCGGTCCTCGGCCTGCTCGGGCACAACGGCGCGGGCAAGACCACGCTCGTCAACATCCTCACCGCGATGACCCCGCTGACCTCGGGCACAGTCCGGGTGGCCGGCTTCGACGTCAGCGCCGAGCCGAAGAAGATGCGTGAGGTCATCGGGCTCACCGGCCAGTTCGCCTCGGTGGACGAGAGGCTGACCGGGCGCGACAACCTGGTGCTGATCGCCCGGCTGCTCGGCGCCGACCGCAAGGCCGCCAAGCGCCGGGCCGACGACCTGCTCGAAGCGTTCGGCCTCACCGCGGCCGCGACCCGGCTGAGCCAGACCTACTCCGGGGGCATGCGCCGGCGGCTCGACCTGGCCGCCTGCCTGGTCGGCAGCCCGGAGGTGATCTTCCTCGACGAGCCCACCTCCGGGCTCGACCCGTCGAGCCGGATCAACCTGTGGGAGATCGTCGAAGGCCTCGTCCGCGAAGGCACGACGGTCCTGCTCACCACCCAGTACCTCGACGAGGCCGACCGGCTCGCGGACTCGATCGTGATGCTCTCGGCCGGCAAGGTCGTCGCTTCGGGCACCGCCGCCGAGCTGAAAGAGCAGGTGGGCCGCCGTTCGGTCACCGTGGTGCTCGAACCCGGCCACGAGCCGGGCACCGCCTGCGCCGCGCTGGAGCACGCCGGGATGACGCCCTCGATCGGGCCGGACGGCAGCACGATCATCACCCCGGTCGGCGCCTCGAAAGATCTCGCCGCGGTGATCCGGGCGCTGGACGACGGCGGGATCGAGGCCGCCGAACTGGCCTTCGGCGAACCCACCCTGGACGACGTCTACCTGGCGCTCGCCAACAAGTCCGCGCCCCATCCGGCCCAAGCCTCATGGAGTCCCGTATGACCTCGACCGTCGCCCCCGCCCCAGGAAGCGCGACCCGGGCGCGCTGGCCGGGAAGCTCGGTGGGGGCCCAGATCCTGATTCTCACCGACCGTTCGCTGCGCGCGCTGATCCGGGAGCCGCAGCTCGTGGTTTTCGGCCTCATGCAGCCGGTGATCCTGCTGTTCCTGTTCACCCAGGTGTTCGCCAACCTGCTGATGACCCCGCACTTCCCGCAGGGCATCTCCTACGTCGACTACCTGGTGCCGGCCGTGCTGATCGACAACGCCGTGCAGTCTTCCCTGCAGAGCGGGGTCGGGCTGGTGGAGGACCTGAAGAACGGGGTCGTGTCCCGGCTCCGGTCGCTGCCGATCCAGCCGGCCTCACTGCTGATCGCGCGCAGCCTGTCCGATCTGTGCCGCAGCGCGGTGCAGATCGTCCTCATCCTGGTGCTGGCCATCGCCTTGCTCGGCTACACGCCGAAGGGCGGGATCACGGGCATCCTGATCTCGATCGGCCTCACGCTCGTGGTCAGCTGGGCACTGGGCTGGGTCTTCCTGGCGGTCGGGACCTGGATCCGCAAGGCCGAGCCGATGCAGACCATCAACGGCATCGCGCTCTTCCCGCTGATGTTCGCCTCGAGCGCCTACGTGCCGGTGGCCGATCTCCCGACCTGGCTGCAGATCGTCGCGCGGGCCAACCCGCTGACGTACGCGGTGGACGCGACCCGTGCGGTCGCGTTGGGCATCCCGGGGTCGACCGCCCTGGCGCCCGCGGTGGTGATCAGCTTGGTGATCGTGATCGTGTCGTTCGGCTTCGCAGTGCTGGGTTTCCGCCGTCCGCTCACCGCCTAGATGCTCGTGAGTGTTTATGACGGTTAGAACCGTCTGTTGCAGTTCAGGACTTCGTGGACAGTTGATGTTTCAGGACATCGTGGACACTGACCGGCCTGTCGGCGTGGTGACCAGGGCGTGTGTGGTGATCATGCGGCGATGGGCAGAGCAGGGTTTTCGATGGATCCTGAGTTCGTTGCCGCGGTCGCGCAGGTCGCGGCGGGCGAGAAGGTCAACATTGCGCGGTTCTGCCGCGAGCACGGCGTGTCCCGGGGGTGTTCCACAAGTACCTGGCCCGGTTCCGGGCCGAGGGCGTGGACGGGTTCACCCGCCGCAGCACCGCCCCGCACCACCATCCGAGGGCTCTGGGCGCCGGGGTGGCCGAGGCGGTGCTGCGAGCGCGCAAAGAACTAGCCGGTGAGGGCCTGGACAACGGGCCGATCTCCATCCGCTGGCGGCTCGAGGACACCGGGGTCACCCCGCTGCCGTCGCAGTCCGCGGTCTACCGAATCCTGTGCGAGCACGGCCAGATCGTCCCGGAACCCCGCAAGAAGCCCCGGACCCGGCGCCGGTTCGAATACGCCGACCCCAACGGCTGCTGGCAGATCGACGGCATGGAGCACTACCTCGCCGATGGCACCAAGGTCTGCATCATCCAGATCCTCGACGACCACTCCCGCCTCGACGTCGGCTCCTACGCCGCGGCCAGCGAGAACGGCGCCGACACCTGGACCGCGCTGCAACACGCCTTCGCCGGCTACGGCCTGCCCGTGAAAGTGCTGTCCGACAACGGACTGGCCTTCTCCGGCAAACACCGCGGGAGGACGGCCGAGCTGGAACGCCACCTCGCCGAACGAGGCGTGGCCGCCATCGCCTCCTCGGTCTATCACCCGCAGACCTGCGGGAAAAACGAACGCTCCCACCAAACCCTGCAAAAATGGCTCCGCGCCCGGCCCACGCCCACCACGGTGCCCGAGCTGCAACAACTTCTCGACGAGTACCGGACGATCTACAACCACCGCCGCCACCAAAGCCTGGACGGCGAAACCCCGCAGCAACGCTACGACGCCACCCCCAAAACCGCCCCCAGCACCGCCGCCCACCGGCCCAGCGGCGTCACCACCCGCCCCGTCTCCACCACCGGCGTGATCGCCTTCTCCGGCTGCTCCATCGTCCTGGGCCGCGCCCGGGCCGGCCACACCGCGACCGTTTACTGGCAAGGCGACCGCGTCACCGTCATGATCAACAACACCGTCGCCCGCCACCTCACCCTCGACCGATCAGTACGCTACCAACCACTGACCAGCCACAAACCGTCCACGAAGTCCTGAAACACATCTGTTCACGAAGTCCTGAAACATGACACCCGGTTCTAACCGTCCTAGCCACTCACGAGCTTTTGCGGACAGCACGGCCGCCAGCCCCTCCTGCAGGTCCTTCACGAAATACCCGGGCACCTCCAGCGACGGGAAATGTCCCCCGGCTTCAGGCTGGCGCCAGCGGACGATCTGCCGGTACCGCTCCTGTGCCCAGGGGCGCGGATACCGTTCGATGTCGCGGGGATACATGGTGATCGCGGACGGGACGTCGACCCGGAGTTCCGGATCCAGCGAGTTGTGGCTTTCGTAGTAAATGCGGGCCGCCGAGGCGCCGCTTCGGGTCAGCCAGTACAGGGTGACGTCGTCGAGAATGCGGTCGATCGAAATCGTCTCGAACGGGCTGTCCTCGGTGTCCGACCATTCGGCGAACTTGTCGAGGATCCAGGCCAGCAGCCCGACCGGTGAGTCGACGAGCGAGTAGCCGATGGTCTGCGGCCGGGTCGCCTGCTGCTTCGCGTACGCCGCGCGGTGACGCCAGAAATGGCGGGTTTCCTCGGCCCACTGGCGTTCGAGCTCAGTCAGCCCGTCCGTGCTCGCCCCGGGCAGGCCCTCCGCGAACGTGGTGTGGATGCCGAGCACGTGCTCCGGGAACCGGCCGGCGAGCACCGTGGTGATATTGCCGCCCCAGTCGCCGCCGTGGGCGAGGAACTTGCCGTAGCCGAGCCGGCCCATCAATTCCACCCAGGCGGCCGCGATCTTTTCGGTCCCCCACCCGGTGGTGGCCGGCTTGCCGCTGTAACCGAAGCCCGGCAGCGACGGGACCACGACGTGGAACGCCGGCCCGTCTTTCGGCTCGGCCAGCTCGTCCACTACATCGATGAATTCGGCGATGCTGCCCGGCCAGCCGTGCGTCAGGATCAGCGGGGTGGCATCCGCGCGCGGGGATCGGCGGTGCAGGAAGTGGATGGCCAGGCCGTCGATGGCGGTGCGGAATTGGCCGATTTCATTAAGGCGCTTTTCGAACGACCGCCAGTCGTATCCGGTGCGCCAGTAGTGCACGACGTCGACGAGATCGGCAAGGGGAACGCCCTGGTCCCATCGGTGTGGATCGGGCGCGGGGCGATGGACCGTCTCGGCCTCCGGGAGGCGCGCGGCGGCCAATCGGGCGCGCAGATCGTCGAGGTCGGTGTCGGGTGCGTGGGCTCCGAATGGCTGGACGTCGCTGGTCGGGCTGGGCATGGGGCCTCCTGGTCGTCGTGGAACCGGCTTAGACGGTTCTAACAGACGGCGGCGTTTCGACGCAACCTGCTAAGCTGGTTCCATGCGTGTGGAGTTCCCGGAATTTCGGCTCGGTACCGTGCTGGCGACCAGCTTCACCGGGACTTTGTCGGAGCGTCAGGGCGACGAGGTGGAGCGCATTCCCACGCCGGGCCGGCTCGCCGATTGGCTGGCCTTGAGCGGCCTCTCCGTGGACTCCTGCACCGAGGCTCAACTAGAGCGCGCGCGGGAATTGCGGGAATCGATCCACGCCGCGGCGACGGCGGCCGCGATCCAGGAACCCCTCCCCCCGGCGGCCGTGCAGGTCATCAACGACTACAGCGTTCAGGGCCGGGCCGCGGCGATCCTGACGCCCGACGGCAAACGACGCTGGCAGCTCAGCTCGACGTCGTCGGTGGAAGACGCCCTCAGCGTGATCGCCGCCGACGCGATCAGCATCATTTCCGGTGAGCGCGACGGAAAACTGGCCTTGTGCGCGTCACCGACCTGCCAGGCCGCCTTTTTCGACACCAGCCAGAGCCGCACCCGCAAATGGTGCGAGATGAACACGTGCGGGAATCGTCAGAAGAAGGCACGGTTCATGGCCAACCAGCGTAAAAACCGCAGTTCGGCGGAGTGATCGTCCGACGGCCGGGAGTCACGACAGGCCCAGCTGGTCGTCGAGGAGGCGGAAGACGTCGTCGTCGCTGGCCGTGTCGAAGTCGAACTCGGAGTTCTCGGCGTCCGTCGACCCGGTTCGCAGTGCCGCCCACTTGGCGCGGAGCACTTCCAGGCGTCCTTCGATCTGCTTGAACAGCTTCTCGTCGACGTCCGCCGCGGCGATGGCGCTCTCCAGCTGGTCGAGGGTGCCGATGAGGGAGGTGGATTCCGGGCCCGCCACCACGAGTTCGCCGCGCAGGTGCTCGACCAGCTCGGCCGGGGTCGGGTAGTCGAACAGCAGCGTGGCGGGCAGGCGCAGGCCGGTGGCGGTGTTCATCCGGTTCCGGAACTCGACCGCGGTCAGCGAGTCGAAGCCCAGGTTCCGGAACTCGCGGTCCGGCTCGATCCCGGTGCCGTCGGCGTGCCCGAGCACCAAGGCCGCCTGGCCGCGGACCAGGTCCAGCAAGACCTCGTCGCGGCCGTCGTCGTCCAGGCCGGTCAGACGGCCGACCAGGGTGTCCACCGTGATCTGGCCGGCGGCGGAACGCCGGGACGACGTCCGGATCAGGCCGCGCAGCAGGGCCGGGATCTCGCCCTGCGCCCGCAACGCGGCGAGGTCCAGCCGGGCCGGCACCACGGCCGCCGCGCCGGTGCCCAGCGCCGCGTCGAAGAGCGCGACGCCTTCTTCCGCTGTCAGCGCGGGCATACCCGACCGCTGCAGCCGTTCGAGGTCGGCCTCGCTCAGCGAGCCCGTCATCCCGGCGCCCTGCGCCCACGGGCCCCAGGCCAGCGATGCCCCCGCCAGTCCGTCGGCCCGGCGCCGGGCCGCCAGCGCGTCCAGGAACGCGTTGCCCGCGGCGTAATTCGCCTGGCCGGCACCGCCGAAGGTGCCCGCGATCGAGGAGTACACGACAAACGCCGCCAGCGGGCGCTCGCGGGTCAGCTCGTGCAGGTGCCAGGCGGCGTCGACCTTCGGCCTGAGGACGGCGGACAACCGTTGCGGCGTCAGCGATTCGACCACACCGTCGTCGAGCACACCGGCGGTGTGCACCACCGCGGTCAGCGACGGCACGGTGGACAGCAGCTCGGCCAGCGAAGCCCGATCCGACACGTCACAGGCCGCCACGGTCACGTCGGCACCGTGCTCCGTCAGCTCCTCGACCAGAGTCTCGGCGCCCGAGGCGGCGAGGCCGCTGCGGCTGACCAGCAGCAGGTGCCGGACCTCGCGCTCGGCCACCAGATGCCGGGCCAGCAGCGCGCCGAGCCCACCGGTGCCGCCGGTGATCAGCACGGCGCCGTCCGGATCCCAGGCCACGGCCTCCCCGGCGGCCGCCCGGACCAGCCGGCCCGCGAGGACCGTCTCGTCCCGCACCACAACCTGCGGCTCGTCGGCACCGAGCGCGGCCAGCAGCACGGACCCGGACACCGGCCCGGAATCCAGCAGCCCGAACCGGTCCGGATGCTCCGACTGGGCCGAGCGCACCAGGCCCCACACGGCCGCAGCCGCGACGTCGCCGCCGTCGACCGCGCCTTCGGTGACGAAGACCAGTCGCGAAGCCGCGAACTCCTCCTCGGCCAGCCACTGCTGGACCAGGCCCAGCACCCGCGAAGACAGCTCGTGCGCCGAAGCGGGCACGTCGGCCGAATCACCGCGGACCGGGACCAGGACGACCTCGGGCACCGCACCGTCCACAAGCGACGCCAGGTCGGCGGCAGCGCGCACGTCGTGACCGCTCAGCGCTTCGACGAGCGCGGAACCGTCGGCGCCGAGCACAGTGATCGAGCCGGGAACCACGGGCTCCGCAACGACACTGACCCAGTCCAGCTGGAACAGCGCGTCATCCTCGGCGCTGCGCAGCTGGTCGGCGGCGACCGCGCGGACCAGCAGCGAGTCGACCGAGACGACCGGCTGCCCGGAGGTGTCGGCTACCGCGATGGCCATCGATTCGTTCGAAGTACGCGTCAACCGCACCCGCACCGCGGACGCACCGGAAGCGTGCAGCGAAACCCCTTCCCAGGAGAACGGCAGTCCCCCGCCCTCGCCGTCACCGGTGGCGAGCATCGACGCGTGGAGCGTGGCGTCGAGCAGGGCCGGGTGGACGCCGAACGCGGCCGCATCGGACCCCGCCGCCTCCGGCAGCACGACGTCGGCGAAGATCTCGTCGCCCCGCTGCCAGGCCGCGCGCAGGCCCTGGAACGCCGGCCCGTAAGCGAAACCGGCCTCGGCGAATTCCTCGTAACAGTCCGCCAGCGGCAGTTCCTCGACGTCGGCGGGCGGCCACACGGTCGCATCGAACACGGCAGTGTGACCCGCGACGGCAAGCACCCCGCTCGCGTTCTGGATCCACGGCCGCTCGCCATCACCGTCGAGTCGCGAGTGGACAGTGATCGGACGGCGGCCGGACTCGTCGACGTCGCCGACCCACAACTGCAGTTGCACCGCGCCCGACGACGGCAGCACCAGCGGCGCGGCCAGCGTCAGCTCGTCGACGCGGGCGCAGCCGACCTCGTCAGCGGCCCGCAGCGCCAGCTCGACAAACGCGGTGCCGGGCACCATCGCCGCGCCCATCACCACGTGATCGGCGAACCACGGCTGGGTCCGCAGGGAAAGCCGGCTGGTGAACAGCATTCCGGCCGTCCCGGCGAGCTGGACGGCGGCGCCGAGCAGCGGGTGGCCGGTCACGCCCAGCCCGGCGGCGGTGACGTCGCCACCGGAGAAGTCGGGCGCCGGCCAGAAGCGTTCGTGCTGGAAGGCGTAGGTCGGCAGGTCAACGCGCCGGGCGCCGGGCCAGAACGCGGAGAAGTCCACCTCGGCGCCGTGGACGTGCAGTCCGGCCAGCGCCGTGGCCAGCGACTGCACCTCGGAACGGTCTTTGCGCAGGACCGGAAGGCTGACCTCGGTGCCGGACAGCGTTTCGCCGGCCATCGCCGTGAGCACCGCGGCCGGGCCGAGTTCGAGGAACACCGTGACGCCGTTTCCGGCCAGCGCCTCGACTCCGTCGGCGAAGCGCACGGCCTCGCGCACGTGCCGGACCCAGTAGTCCGGGGTGCCCAGCTCCCCCGGCTCCGCGGGGCGGCCGGTCAGGTTCGAGATGACCGGCACCGCGGGCTCGGCGAACGACACGCCTTCGAGCACCGTCCGGAAGCCCTCCAGCATCGGCTCCATCAACGGCGAGTGGAACGCGTGGCTCACCGGCAGCCGCTTGGTCCGCCGTCCTTCGCCCTCGAAGTGGTGCGCGATCTCCTCGACCACCTCGGTCCGGCCGGACACCACCACCGACAGCGGCCCGTTGACCGCGGCGATCCCGGCTTCCTTCTCCCGGCCTTCCAGCGCGACGGTGACCTCGGTTTCGGAGGCCTGGACCGAAATCATCGCGCCGGTGGCCGGGAGTTCCCTCATCAGGCGGGCCCGCGCGGCGACCACGGCGCAGGCGTCCTCGAGGGTGAACACACCCGCGGCGTACGCGGCGGTGAGTTCGCCGATCGAGTGGCCGCCGAGCTGGTCGGCGGCGACGCCGAAGGACTCCACGAGCCGGAACAGCGCGACCTCGACGGCGAAGAGCGCGGGCTGGGTCCAGCCCGTGTCGTCGAGCAGTTCGGCGTCCTCGCCCCAGATCACCTCACGCAGGGGCCGGTCCAGGTGCCGGTCGAGTTCGCCGGCGACCGCGTCGAAAGCCTGTGCGAATACGGGGAATCGCCCATACAGCTCGCGGCCCATGCCGAGTCGCTGCGAACCCTGGCCCGAGAAGAGGAACGCGGTCTTCCCGCCGAGCACCGATCCTTCGGTCAGCCCGGAGTCCGGCTCACCCGCGGCCAGCGCGGTCAGGCTGCGCACCGTTTCGTCGTGGTCTCCGGCGAGCACCACCGCGCGGTGGTCGAAGCGGGACCGGCCGTTGGCGAGCGAGAACCCGACGTCGACCGGGCGCAGACCGTCCATCCGGGACAGCAGGCGCCCGGCCTGCGCCCGCAGCGCCGCCGGGGTCCGGGCCGAAAGCACCCACGGCACCACCCCGGCCGGAACCGGCTCGGCGTCGACGATCACGGCGGGCACAGTGGGCTCAGTGGGCACCTCGATGATCGTGTGCACGTTCGTCCCGCTGATGCCGAACGACGAGATCCCGGCGCGGCGCGGCCGGTCGGTCTCCGGCCACGCGGCCGGCTCGGTGACCAGCTCGATGTCGCCCGCCGTCCAGTCGACCTCGGCCGACGGCGCGTCCACATGCAGGGTCCGGGGCACCACGCCGTGGCGCATCGCCATGATCATCTTGATCACGCCCGCGACGCCGGCCGCGGCCTGGGTGTGGCCGATGTTGGACTTCACCGAGCCCATCAGCAACGGCGTCGCCCGGTCCTGGCCGTACGTCGCCAGCAGGGCCTGGGCTTCGATCGGGTCGCCGAGGTTGGTGCCGGTGCCGTGGGCCTCGACCACATCGACGTCCGAAGTGGACAGTCCGGCGCTGGCCAGCGCCTGGCGGATCACCCGCTGCTGCGAGGGGCCGTTCGGCGCGGTCAGGCCGTTCGACGCGCCGTCCTGGTTCACCGCGGAGCCGCGGAAGACCGCGAGGATCTCGTGGCCGTTGCGCTCGGCGTCGGACTGCCGTTCGAGCACCAGCATGCCGATGCCCTCGGCCCAGCCGACGCCGTCGGCCGCGTTCGCGAACGCCTTGCAGCGCCCGTCGGGCGACATGCCCTTCTGCCGGGAGAACTCGACGAAGGTGCCCGGCGTGGACATCACCGTCACGCCGCCGGCGAGCGCGAGTGAGCACTCGCCGCTGCGCAACGCCTGCGCCGCCCAGTGCATGGCGACCAGCGAGGACGAGCACGCCGTGTCGACCGTGACCGCGGGGCCTTCCAGCCCGAGGGTGTAGGAAACCCGGCCCGAGGCCACGCTTCCCGCGCTGCCGTGGCCCTGGTAGCCCTCGTATTCGTCGGCCGAAAGGATCGCGCTGTAGTCGTTGTACATGACCCCGGCGAACACTCCGGTCCGACTGCCGCGCAGCGAAACCGGGTCGATCCCGGTCCGCTCGAGCGCCTCCCACGAGACCTCCAGCAGCAGGCGCTGCTGGGCGTCGGTGGTCATCGCCTCGCGGGGGCTCATCCCGAAGAACGCGGGATCGAACTGGCCCGCGTCGTGCAGGAAGCCGCCGGAGCGGGTGTAGGAGGTGCCGTGGTGGTCGGGATCGGCGTGGTAGAGCGATTCCAGGTCCCAGCCGCGGTCTTCCGGGAACCCGGAGATCGCGTCGACGCCGTCGGCGACCAGCTGCCAGAGGCCCTCCGGCGAGTCGACGCCGCCGGGGTACCGGCAGCTCATGCCGACGATGACGATCGGGTCGCCGTCGATCGCGGCGAGCGCCAGCGGCTCGACCGGGGCCTCGCCGCCGAACAACGCTTCGAGCAGATGCTCGGCCAGCGCGCTGGGCGTCGGGTAGTCGAAGACCAGGGTCGCGGGCAGCCGGAGCCCCGCGCCGGCGTTCAGGCGGTTGCGGAGTTCGACGGCGGTCAGCGAGTCGAAGCCGAGGTCGCGGAAGGCGCGGCCGGGGTCGATCTCGCCGGCGCCGTCGTGGCCGAGCACCAGCGCGACCTGCGTGCGCACCAGCTCCAGCAGGTCGGCCCGCCGGTCGGCTTCGGTGAGCCCCGACAGCCGCCGGATCAGCCCGGCCGCGGTGGCCGAACCGGCCGGGCGGCGGGCCGGGACGCGGATCAGGCCGCGCAGCAGCGCCGGGATCTCGTCCTGGGCGCGCAGCACCGGCAGGTCTAGCCGGACCGGGAGGACCAGCGACCCACCGTTGGCGAGCGCCGCCTCGAACAGCTCGACCCCGCGTTCGGCCGGCAGCGGCGGGATGCCGGAGCGGGTGATGCGCTCCAGCTCGGCCTCGCTCAGATCGCCGGTCATGCCGCCGGTCCGGGCCCACGGTCCCCACGCGAGCGAGACGCCCGGCAGGCCTTCGGTGCGCCTGCGCTGCATCAGCGCGTCGAGGAAAGCGTTGCCGGCGGCGTAGTTTCCCTGTCCGGCGCTGCCGAAGACCCCGGCGATCGAGGAGAACACCACGAAGGCGGACAGCGGGAGGTCCCGGGTCAGCTCGTGCAGGTTCCACCCGGCGTCGACCTTCGGCTGCAGGACGGTATGCATCCGCTCGGGCGTGAGCGAGGCGATGACTCCGTCGTCGAGGACGCCCGCGGTGTGGACGACCGCCACCAGCGGATGGTCCTCGGAAATCGCGTCGAGGGTGTGCGCGAGGGCTGCGCGATCCGAGACGTCACAGGCCTCGACGCGGACGTCCGCACCGAGGTCGGTGAGTTCCGCGACGAGTTCGGCCGCGCCCGTGGCGGCGAGGCCGCGACGGCTCAGGAGGAGCAGGTGCCGTACGCCGCGCTCGGCGACGAGATGCCGGGCGAGGACGGCGCCGAGGCCGCCGGTGCCGCCGGTCAGCAGCACGGTGCCTTCGCTGTCCCAGTTCTCGACGGGTGCTTCCGCGGTGGCTCGGGCGAGCCGGGCTTTGAGGACTTGCCCGTCACGCACCAAGAGTTGGGGCTCGTCGGAACTCAGCGCTCGCGTGAGGCGATCGCCCGGGTCAGTGTCCTCGTCGTCGAGGTCGATCAGGCCGAACCGGCCCGGGTTCTCCGACTGTGCCGAGCGGACGAGACCCTGGACGGCGGCTGCGGTGACGTCCTCGCCGGAATTCGCGCCGCGGCTGACGAAAACGAGCCGGGATTCGGCGAACCGCTCCTCGGCCAGCCACTCCTGGAGCAGCGCCAGGGCGTGGGAAGTCGTCGTGTGGACCGATTCGGGGACGTCGCCGGGTGTGCCCGTCAGGGAGACGAGCACCGGTCCGGCCGGTGTGCCGATCGAGGCCAGATCGGCGTACAGGTCGGTCTGCAGGGTGCCGGCGAGGCCGAGGGGGTCGGCGCCGAGCACGATCGGGGTGCCGAGGTCGGCCGTTTCCGCCTTCACCGGGACCCAGTCGAGGCCGAAGAGCGAGTCACGATCGGTGGTGCTGAGCTGGTCGGCGGACAGGGCCCGGACACGCAGCGCACCGACCGACACGACAGGCGCGCCCGACTGGTCAGTGGCGGCGACCGTCATCTGGCCTTCGGCGTCCCAGCCGAGTTTGACGCGGATTTCCTTGGCGCCCTTGGCTTGCAGCGAGACATCGGTCCACGAGAACGGCACCGACTGCCGGTCGCCGGACGTCCGGCCGTCGAAGGCACCGGCGTGCAAGCTCGCGTCGAGCAACGCGGGGTGCAGGCCGAACGCCTCGGCTCCAGAGCCTTCGGGCAGGGCCACTTCGGCGAACACCTCGGCGCCCTTGCGCCACACCGCCTGGAGGCCTTGGAACACTGGGCCGTACTCGAACCCGTCGGCAGCGCGCTGCTCGTAGAAGTCGGCCAGTTCGACCGGTTCCGCTCCGGCGGGCGGCCACACCTCGGTGCCGAAGTCGGCGCTGTACTCGCCGACGGCCAGTGCCCCGGTGGCGTGGCAGGTCCAGGGACCGTCTTCCTCGCCTTCGGGTCGCGAGTAGACGGTCACCGCGCGCCGGCCGGACTCCTCCGGCTCCGCGACCGCGACCTGCAATTGCACGCTGCCCTGTTCCGGCAGGACCAGCGGGGCCGCGAGCGTCAGCTCCTCGACGCGGTCGCAGCCGACCTCGTCCCCGGCGCGGATCGCGAGTTCCAGCAACGCCGTGCCGGGCAGGAGCGCCGAGCCGAGCACGACGTGGTCGGCCAGCCACGGATGCGTCCGAGTCGAGAGGAGTCCGGAGAACAACAGGGCGTCGGACCCGGCGACCCGCACAGCGGCGCCGAGCAGAGGGTGGGCCGGGGCGCCGAGCCCGGCGGCGCGGACGTCGCCGGTCGGGATGCCCGCACCGGACGGCCAGAAGCGCCGACGCTGGAAGGCGTAGGTGGGCAGATCGACCCGCCGCGCCCCCGGGAACAACGACGCCCAATTCACGGTGACCCCGTGAACGTGCAGCTGCGCCAGTGCGGTCAGTGCAGCGAGTTCCTCCGGGCGGTCCTTCCGCAGCAACGGAACCACCACGGTGTCCTCGGGCACCGACAGTTGCGCCATCGCCGACAGGACACCATCCGGACCCAGCTCCACGAACTTGCTCACACCTTCGTCAACCAGCGTTCGCACGCCGTCGGCAAAGCGCACAGGCTCGCGGACCTGCTGGACCCAATACTCCGGCGACTGCCACTCAGCGGTCTGGCCGGTCACCGTCGACACCGCCGCAATCTCCGCGGGATGGAACGAAAGTCCCTCCACCACCGCACGGAACTCGTCCAGCATCGGATTCATCAAGGGCGAGTGGAACGCATGACTCACCTTCAACCGCGACGACTTGCGGTCCGCCAATTGAGCAACCAGCGTAGTGACCTCAGCCTCGTCGCCCGACACCACGACCGAGTCGGGGCCATTGATCGCCGCGATCGACACACCATCGCTCAGCAGCGGCTGAATCTCCTCCTCGGTCGCCTGAATCGCGACCATCGCGCCGCCAGTCGGCAACGCTCCCATCAACCGAGCGCGAGCTGAGACCAAGGTGCAGGCGTCTTCAAGCGACAGAACACCTGCGACGTGGGCCGCTGCGATCTCGCCGATGGAGTGACCAGCGACAAAGTCGGGCCGAACACCCCATGACTCGACCAGACGGAACAACGCGACCTCAATCGCGAACAATGCAGGTTGCGCCGACGCCGTCTCGTTCAAAGCCGAGACGTCTTCGCCCCACATGACGTCCTGCACCGAACCATCCAGCAGCGTCACGGCAGCGTCGAACGCCTCTGCGAATACCGCGAACCGGGCATACAGGTCCCGGCCCATACCGAGCCGCTGCGAACCCTGACCCGAGAACAGGAAGGCCGTCCGGCCAGCGAGGACCGAGCCTTCGATCACGGAAGCGTCCGGCTCCCCCGCGGCCAACGCGGCAAGACCCTGACGAGCCATTACGACCGCGCGATGGTCGAACGCGGCTCGGCTGGTGGCCAGTGAGAAACCGATGTCCGTCGACGATCCGTGGAGGTCGAACTCGCGCAGGCGCGCGGCCTGGGCGCGCAGGGCGTCCGGGGTCTTGCCGGACAGCACCCACGGGACCAGGTCCGGTTCGGCGCTCGGCGCGGGTGCGGGCGTCGGCGGGGCCTGCTCGAGGATGGCGTGGACGTTGGTGCCGCTGATGCCGAACGCCGAGACCCCGGCGCGACGCGGACGGCCGGTCTCCGGCCACGGGATCTGCTCGGCCAGGAGCGTCACCTCGCCGCTCTCCCAGTCCACGTTTGACGAGGGCGTGTCCGCGTGCAGGGTCTTCGGCAGCACACCGTGCCGCAGGGCCATCACCATCTTGATCACGCCGGCGACGCCCGCCGCGGCCTGGGTGTGGCCGAGGTTGGACTTCAGCGAGCCCAGCAGCAGCGGGGTTTCCCGGTCCTGGCCGTAGGTGGCCAGCACCGCCTGCGCCTCGATCGGGTCGCCCAGGGTGGTGCCGGTGCCGTGGGCTTCGACCGCGTCGACGTCCGAAGTGGACAGTCCCCCGCTCGCCAGCGCCTGGCGGATCACGCGTTGCTGGGACGGGCCGTTCGGCGCGGTGAGGCCGTTCGACGCCCCGTCCTGGTTGATCGCGGAGCCGCGGAGCACCGCCAGGATCTCGTGGCCGTTGCGCTGCGCGTCGGAGAGCCGTTCGAGGACGACCATGCCCGCGCCCTCCGCCCAGCCGACGCCATCGGCGTCGTCGGAGAAGGACTTGCACCGGCCGTCGACCGACAGCCCACGCTGGCGGGAGAACTCGACGAACGTGCCCGGGGTGGACATGACCGTCACGCCGCCGGCGAGCGCGAGCGCGCATTCACCGGACCGCAGCGCCTGCGCGGCGAGGTGCAATCCGACCAGCGAGGACGAGCACGCCGTGTCCACGGTGACGGCGGGGCCCTCGAACCCGAAGGTGTAAGACACCCGGCCCGAAGCGACGCTGCCCGCACTGCCGCTGCCCTGGTAGCCCTCGAACTCCGCGCCGTCGAGCAGGGAGCTGTAGTCGTTGTACATCACTCCGGCAAAGACCCCGGTTTGGCTGCCGCGCAACGACTTCGGGTCGATCCCGGCGCGTTCCAGCGCCTCCCACGAGGTTTCCAGCAGCAGCCGCTGCTGGGTGTCGGTGGTCAGGGCCTCGCGCGGGCTCATCCCGAAGAAGCCGGGGTCGAAGCCCGCCGCGTCGTGCAGGAATCCGCCCGAGCGCGTGTACGAGGTGCCGAGGTGGTCCGGATCGGCGTGGTACAGGGTCTCGAGGTCCCAGCCGCGGTCTTCCGGGAACGCCGAAATCGCGTCGGTGCCAGTGGCGACGAGCCGCCACAGGCTTTCCGGCGAGTCCACCCCGCCCGGGTAGCGGCAGCTCATGCCGACGATCACGATCGGGTCGTCGGCGACCGGCGGGAGGGCCCGCAGGGGCACGGCCGTCGTGGCGGCCGAGCCGACGAGCTGGTCCAGCAGGTGCGCGGCCAGCGCGGCGGCCGTCGGGTAGTCGAAGATCAGCGTGGCCGGCAGGCGCAGACCGGTGGCGGCGTTGAGCTTGTTGCGCAGTTCGACCGCGGTCAGCGAGTCGAACCCGAGGTCGGTGAACGCCCGGTCCGGGTCGATCTCGGCGACCCCGGCGTGCCCGAGCACCAGCGCGACCTGGGTGCGCACGAGGTCCAGCAGCGCGTCGGCCTGCTCCTCGGCGCCGAGCCCGGCCAGGCTGTGCGCGAGGGCCGAACCGGTCGCGGTCGCGGCCGTCCGGCGGTTCGAGCCGCGGATCAGCACGCGCAGCAGCTCCGGGATCGGGCCTTGGGCGCGCAGCGCGGCGAAGTCGAGCCGGACCGGCACGACCACGGCTTCGTCGCCGCTAAGCCCGGCGTCGAACAGCGCCAAACCCTGTTCGACGGTCAGCGGCGGCATGCCGGACCGCGCGATCCGGTCGAGCTCGGCTTCGGTGAGGTCGCCGGTCATCCCGCCGGTGCGGGTCCACGGGCCCCAGGCCAGGGACACTGCGGGCTGGCCGAGGGCCTGCCGGTGCCGGGCGAGCGCGTCGAGGAACGCGTTGCCGGCGGCGTAATTGCCCTGGCCCGCGGAGCCGAACGTCGCCGAAGCCGAGGAGTACGTGATGAAGGCGGTGAGCCCCGCGTCCTGGGTGAGTTCGTGCAGGTTCCAGGCGGCGTCCACTTTGGACTTCAGGACGGCGTCGAGGCGTTCGGGGGTGAGGGAGCCGATCAAACCGTCGTCGAGGACGCCCGCGGTGTGCACGACCGCCGACACGGGGTGCCGCGTCAGCAGGTCCGCGAGGGCTTCGCGGTCGGAGACGTCGCAGGCGGCGATCCGGGCGTCGGCGCCCAGCACGGCGAGTTCGGCGACGAGTTCCGCCGCGCCCTCGGCCGCCCCGCCGCGGCGGCTGACCAGCAGGAGGTTCCGGACGCCGTGCTCGCCGGCCAGGTGCCGCGCGAGCACACGGCCGAGACCGCCGGTGCCGCCGGTGATCAGGACGGTGCCCTCGGGGTCCCAGGTGTGCCGCGCCTCGGGGGCCGGGGCACGGTCGAGGCGTGCGGCGGAAATCTCGCCGCCGCGGATCGCCAGATCCGGTTCGGCCGAGGCCAGCGCGCGGGGCAGCGCCGACAGCGACGCCGCGTCGTCGTCCAGGTCGATCAGGCCGAAGCGGCCCGGGTTTTCGGTCTGCGCCGACCGGACGAGCCCGGCCGCGGCGGCTCCGGCCAGATCGGTGCCGGTGGTGGCGCCCTTGGTCACGAAGACCAGGCGGGAGTCCTCGGTCAGCCACTGCTGGAGGTGCCCGAGCACGGCGGTGGTCACCGAATGGGCCGCCGCGGCCGGGTCCGAGCGGTCGCCGATGACCGGGTACAGCACGACGGGCGCGGAGTCCTCGCCGACCACCACCCCAGCCGACCGCAGAGCGTCTTCGAGGCCGAGCGTCTCCGCGCCGAGGATCGACACCGACTCGACTGTGGCGGACTCCGGCACCGTGACCCAATCGAGCCGGAACAGGGCGTCGGCGGTGATGTCAGCGGTCAGCCCATTGGTGGGCAATGCCCGGACGGCCAGCGCCTCGATGGTGGCAACCGGGCCGCCGGTGGTGTCCGCGACCGCGATCGACACCGTGTTGATGCCGGTGCGCACGAGCCGTACCCGTACCGAGGACGCGCCGGTGGCATGCAGCGAGACGCCAGTCCAGGAGAACGGCAGCGCACCGGCCTCGATGTCCAGCCCGGCCTGGGAAATCGCGTGCAACGCCGCGTCGAGCAGCGCCGGGTGCAGGCCGAATTCGCCGGTGTCGACGTCCTCGGGCAGGCTCACCTCGGCGAACGCCTCGTCGCCGCGACGCCAGACTGCCCGGAGGCCCTGGAAGACCGGCCCGTAGGCGAAACCGCCCTCGGCGAACTGCTCGTAACAGGCGGAAACATCAACGGCGACGGCATTCTCCGGCGGCCAGACGGTGGTGTCGAAGCCGACGTCCGGAAGCGCGGTTTCGGCCAGGAGACCGGTCGCGTTCTCCGTCCACGGGCCGCTGGTCCCGGGCCGCGAGTGGACGGCCACCCGGCGGAGCCCGGTCTCGTCGGGCGCGGCGACCGAGAGCTGGACCTGGAGGGCGCCCTGCTCGGGCATGACCATCGGGGCGGCGAGGGTCAGGTCTTCGACCCGTCCGTAACCGACCTCGTCGCCCGCGCGGATCGCCAGCTCCAGCAACGCCGTTCCGGGCACGAGCACGCGGCCGAGCACGGAGTGGTCCGCGAGCCACGGATGCGTGCGGACCGACAGGCTGCTGGTGAACAGCAGGCGGTTGTCGTCGGCGAGTTCGACGGAGCCGGTGAGCATCGGATGGCCGGGCGCGGTGAGGCCGAACGCGGCCGCGTCGCCCTCCGGGAGCTTGTCGGGCCAGAACCAGGTGCGCTGGAAGGCGTAGGTGGGCAGATCGACCCGCCGCGCGCCTGGGAACAACGACGCCCACTCCACGCTGACCCCGTGAACGTGCAGCTGGCCCAGTGCGGTCAGGGCCGCGAGTTCCTCCGGGCGGTCCTTGCGCAGCAACGGAACCACCACGGTGTCCTCGAGCACCGACAGTTGTGCCATCGCCGAGAGGACACCATCCGGGCCCAGCTCGACGAACTTCGTGACGCCCTCGCTCACCAGCATCTGGACACCGTCCGCGAACCGCACCGGCTCGCGGACCTGCTGGACCCAGTACTCCGGAGACTCCCACTCGGCCGTCTGGCCGGTCACTGTCGAGACTGCCGGAATCTCCGCGGCCTGGAACGACAATTCCGTCACCACCGCACGGAACTCAGCCAGCATCGGGTCCATCAAGGCCGAGTGGAACGCATGACTCACCTTCAACCGCGACGACTTACGGCCCTCGAACTGTGCCGCCAACGCCAAGACCTCAGCCTCAACCCCGGACACCACCACCGAGTCGGGACCATTGATCGCCGCGATCGACACACCACCGCTCAGCAGCGGCTGGACCTCATCCTCAGTCGCCAGAATCGCGACCATCGCACCACCGGCGGGCAACGCACCCATCAACCGCGCACGAGCCGACACCAACGCACAAGCGTCCTCAAGCGACAAAACACCCGCGACATGGGCCGCAGCGATCTCACCGATCGAATGCCCGGCCACGAAGTCGGGCCGAACACCCCACGACTCCACCAGACGGAACAACGCCACCTCAATCGCGAACAACGCAGGCTGCGCCGACGCCGTCTCGTTCAAGACCGAGGCGTCCTCGCCCCACATGACCTCCCGCACCGAACCATCCAGCAGCGCCACCACAGCGTCGAAAGCTTCGGCGAATACAGCGAACCGCGCGTACAGCTCACGGCCCATGCCGAGCCGCTGCGAACCCTGACCCGAGAACAGGAACGCCACCTTGCCCGGAAGTACCGAACCCTCGATCGGACCGGCCCCGCTCAGGATCACCGAACGATGCGCGAACGCCGAACGCGTCGTAGCCAGCGAGAAGGCGACGTCCTCGGCCGCCAGCTCGGGGCGTGACTCCAGGTGCGCAGCCAGCCGTCCGGCCTGGGCCTCCAGCGCCTCCGGTGTCTTGCCCGCCAGCACGTACGGGACCAGACCAGTACTCGCCGGCCGTGACGCGACCTCGGCCTCCGGTGCCTGTTCCAGGATGACGTGGGCGTTGGTCCCGCTGATCCCGAACGACGACACCGCCGCGCGCCGCGGGGCGCCGGTCTCCGGCCACGGGGTGCGCTCGGTGAGCAGTTCGACGGCGCCGGCTTCCCAGTCCACATGCGACGATCGTGCGCCGGCGTGCAGGGTCTTCGGCAGCACGCCGTGTCGCAGGGCCATCACCATCTTGATCACCCCGGCCACCCCGGCCGCGGCCTGGGTGTGCCCGAGGTTCGACTTCACCGATCCCAGCAGCAGCGGCGATTCCCGGTCCTGGCCGTAGGTCGCCAGCAGCGCCTGCGCCTCGATCGGATCGCCCAGCGTCGTGCCGGTGCCGTGGGCCTCGACCGCGTCCACGTCCGAAGTGGACAGACCGGCACCAGCCAGTGCCTGTCGGATCACCCGCTGCTGAGACGGGCCATTCGGCGCAGTCAAGCCGTTCGACGCGCCGTCCTGGTTCACCGCGGATCCACGGAACACGGCAAGAATCTCGTGACCGTTGCGCTTCGCGTCGGAAAGCCGCTCCAACACGACCACGCCCGTGCCCTCGGCCCAGCCGACGCCGTCCGCGTCGTCCGAGAAGGACTTGCACCGGCCGTCGACAGCGAGGCCACGCTGGCGGGAGAACTCCACGAAGACGTCCGGATTGGACAGTACGGTCGCACCGCCGGCCAGCGCGAGCGAGCACTCACCGCTGCGCAGCGCCTGGGCCGCCCAGTGCATGGCCACCAGCGAGGACGAACAGGCCGTGTCGACGGTGACCGCCGGGCCTTCCAGCCCGAGCGTGTAAGAGATCCGTCCGGACGCCACGCTCGGCGCGCTGCCGTTGCCTCGGAATCCCTCGAACTCCTTGCCGGACAGCAGATGGCTGTAGTCGCTGTACATGATTCCGGCGAACACACCGGTCCGGCTGCCACGCAGCGACATCGGGTCGATCCCGGCGCGTTCGATCGCCTCCCACGACGCCTCCAGCAGCAGCCGCTGCTGCGAATCCGTCGCGAGCGCCTCGCGGGGGCTCAGGCCGAAGAAGCCGGCGTCGAACGCGCCCGCGTCGTGCAGGAATCCGCCCGAGCGCGTGTAGGACGTGCCGTAGTGGTCGAGATCCGGGTGGTAGAGCGCCGCGGTGTCCCAGCCGCGGTTTTCCGGGAACGCCGAAATCGCGTCGGTGCCGCTCTCGACGAGCCGCCACAGGTCTTCCGGCGAACTCACGTCGCCGGGATAACGGCAGGCCATCCCGACGATGGCGATGGGATCGTCGTCCACCGGCACGAGCGTCGCGGCCGGGACGCCGGCGTCGCTCGTGCCGAGCAGTTCTTCGAGCAGGTAGTCGGCCAGTGCGCCCGGTGTGGGGTAGTCGAACACCAGCGTCGCGGGCAGCCGCACGTCGGCCGCGCCACTGAGCCGGTTGCGCAGGTCGACGGCGGTGAGCGAATCGAACCCGAGGTCCTGGAACGACCGGGCGGCGTCGATCGAGCCGGCCCCGGCGTGCCCGAGCACCAGGGCGACCCGGCTGAGCACCAGGTCGAGCAGGACTTCACGACGGTCTGCGGGAGCCAGCGCGGCCAGTTGCCGGGCCAGTCCCCCGCCGCTCCCCCGTGAGGCCGCCACCGCGCGACGACGCCGGGACGGCACGAGTCCGCGCAGCAGCTCGGGGACATCGCCTTGCGCGCCGAGCACCGGCAGGTCCAGCTTCGCGGGCAGCACCACGGCTTCGGGGCTCGTGATCGCGGCGTCGAACAGGGCGACACCCTGCTCGGGGGTCAGCGGCGGGACGCCGGAGCTGATCATGCGCTCGATGTCGGCGCCGGTCAGGCCGCCGGTCATCCCGGCGTCCTGGGTCCACGGTCCCCACTGCAGCGAAGTCGCGGGTTGGCCGAGGGCCTGGCGATGCTGCGCGAGCGCGTCGAGGAACGCGTTGCCCGCCGCGTAGTTGCCCTGGCCGGCGGCGCCGAACGAGCTCGCCACCGAGGAGAACAGGATGAACGCCGAAACCTCGCCCGCCAGCTCGTGCAGGTTCCAGGCCGCGTCCACCTTGGGCCGCAGCACGGTCTCGACCTGGTGCGGCGTCAGGGAAGCGACGGTTCCGTCGTCGAGGACCCCCGCGGCATGAACCACAGCGGTGACGGGATGGTCGGCGAGCAACGCCGCGAGCGCGTCACGATCGGCGAGGTCGCAGGCGGCGATGGTGACGTCGGCGCCCTGCCCGGTGAGTTCGTCGCGGAGTTCAAGAGCGCCCTCCGCGTTCAGCCCGCGCCGGCCGGCCAGCACGAGCTTGCGGACGCCGCGCGAAACCAGGTGCCGGGCCAGGATCCGGCCGAGACCGCCGGTGCCGCCGGTGATCAGGACCGTTTCGCCGTCCCACGCGGTGGTGTCCGGCAGGGCCGGGAGCCGTTCCAGCCGAGCGGCGAGCACCTCTCCGGAGTGGATGCGCAGGCTCGGCTCGGCCGAAGCCACCGCCTGCGGCAACGCGTCGACGGACGCCGCTTCGGGGTCCAGATCGATCAGGCCGAACCGGCCCGGGTGCTCGGTCTGCGCGGACCGCACGAGGCCCCAGACCGCGGCGGCGACCAGGTCTTCACCGGTGGTCGCGCCGCGCGCGACGAACACCAGCCGGGAGTCGGCGAACCGCTCTTCGGCGAGCCAGCACTGCACTTGGTCCAGCGCACCGGCGACCGCCGTGTGCACGGCTTCGACCGGCGACGAGGCCGTCCCGGCCACCGTGGCCAGCACGACGTCCGGCACCTCGCCGCTCAGCAGGGCGGCGAAATCCTCATGCGGCACAACAAGATCACCGAGGCCCAGCCCGTCGGCGCCGAGCAGCGCCACCGACGCCGCAGCCGCGGAGGGCGGCACCGGGACCCAGCCGGTCCGGAACAGCGAGTCGCGGTGCCGGTCGGCGCGGTGCTCCTCCGGGATGCCCCGGAAAACCAGCGACTCGACCGAAGCGATCGGCTCGCCGGTGGCGTCCACGACGGCCAGCGAAACGGCGTCATCCCCGGCGGGCCGCAGCCGGACCCGCGCCGAGGCCGCGCCGGTAGCGTGCAGTGACACGCCTTCCCACGAGAACGGCATGCCGCTGCGGCCCTCTTCACCGCGCTCGGCGAGGGCGGCGGCCTGGAGCGCCGAGTCGAGCAACGCCGGGTGCAGGCCGAACGCCTCGGCGTCCGCGATGTGGTCCGGCAGCTCGACCTCGGCGAAGACGTCCTCGCCGAGGCGCCACACCGCGCGCACCCCTTGGAACGCCGGGCCGTACTCGAAACCGCCTTCGGCGAACCAGTCGTAGGCGCCGCCGATGTCGACCGGCGTCGCCCCTTCCGGCGGCCAGGTCGCGGTGTCGAACCGTTCGCCCGCACGGCTTTCGTCGGACAGGACGCCGGTGGCGTGCCGCTCCCAGGCCTCGTCCGGCGAGCCTTCGGGACGGGAGTGGATCGTGAAGGTCCGGCGGCCGGACTCCCCCGCGGGCCCCACCCGCAGCTGGACCTGGACCCCGCCCTGTTCCGGCAACACCAGCGGCGCGGCCAGCGTCAGGTCTTCGAGCCGCTCGCAGCCGACCGCGTCGCCGGCGCGGATCGCCAGCTCGACGAACGCGGTGCCCGGCAGCAGCACCCGGCCCCGCACCACGTGATCGGCCAGCCACGCGTGGGAGGCCGGCGACAACCGGCTGGTCAGCACCGCCCCCTCGGCGTCGGCCAGCATCACGGCCGCGCCGAGCAGCGGGTGCCCGGCCGCGTCGAGACCGGCCGCGGTGACGTCCCCGGGCCCGCCGGCCACGGTGTCGGGCCAGAAGTGCTCGTGCTGGAAGGCGTACGTCGGCAGGTCCACCCGGCGCCCGCCGGCGAAGAAGCCGCTCCAGTCCACGGCAAGGCCCTGGACGTGCAGCTGCGCCAGCGCGTCGACCGCGGTCTGCTCCTCCGGCCGGTCCTTGCGCAGGACCGGAATCGCCGTCGCGGCTTCGGACTCCCGTGCCATCGCGGACAGCACGCCGTCCGGCCCCAGCTCCAGGAACGTCCGGACGCCCTCGGCGCTCAGTGCCCGGATGCCGTCGGCGAACCGGACGGTCTCGCGGACATGGCGGACCCAGTAGTCCGGCGAGCCGAGTTCGCCCGCGGTCGCCAGCTGACCGGTCAGGTTCGAGACGACCGGAATGTCCATCCGGCCAAAGGAAATCTCCGCCACGACCGCGCGGAACTCGTCCAGCATGGCGTCCATCAGCGGCGAGTGGAACGCGTGCGACACCCGCAGGCGGGAGGTCTTGCGGCCCTGGTCAGCGAACTGGGACGCGATCGCCGACACCGCGGCTTCGGCACCGGAGACGACCACCGATTCCGGGCCGTTGATCGCGGCGATCGAGACGCTCGCGTCGAGCAGCGGCAGCACCTCACCCTCGGTCGCCTGGATCGCGACCATGGCGCCGGAAGCGGGCAGCGCCTGCATGAGCCGCGCCCGTGCCGCGACGAGCTTCGCCGCGTCCGCGAGCGTGAAGACGCCGGCGACGTGCGCGGCCGCGACCTCGCCGATCGAGTGGCCCGCGAGGAAGTCCGGGGTGACGCCCCACGACGTCACCAGCCGGTGCAACGCGACCTCGATCGCGAACAGCGCGGGTTGCGTCCACGCGGTTTCGTTCAGGATCTCGGCCTCGGCGCCCCAGACGACCTCCTTGAGCGGACGGTCCAGCAGCGGGTCGAGTGCCGCCGCCACCGCGTCGAAGGCCTCGGCGAACACCGGGAACCGCTCGTGGAGTTCGCGGCCCATGCCCAGGCGCTGCGACCCCTGGCCGGAGAACAGGAACGCGGTCTTGCCGCCGGCCACCGAGCCCTCGGCGAGCCCGACGTCCGGCTCACCGGCAGCCAGCGCCGACAGTCCGCGCAATGCGCTTTCCCGGTCGCCTGCCGTGATCACCGCCCGGCGGGAGAACCGGGAACGGCCCGCGAGCGAAACGGCGACGTCGGCGTCGGGCAGGTCCGGCCGCGTCCGCAGGTGGGAGAGCAGCCGCGCGGCCTGACCCCGGAGCGCTTCCGGGGTTTTCGCCGACAGGACCCACGGCACCAGCCCGATGACGTCCGGGACTGGCTCGGGTTCAGTTTCGGGCGCCTGTTCGAGGATCACGTGTGCGTTGGTCCCGCTGATGCCGAACGCGGAGACCGCCGCGCGGCGCGGGCGGTCGGATTCGGGCCACGCCCGCTGTTCGGTCGCCAGCTCCACCGAGCCCGAGGTCCAGTCGACGCTGGTCGTCGGCGTCTCCGCGTGCAGGGTCTTCGGCACCACCGCTTCCTGCAGCGAGAGCACCATCTTGATCACCCCGGCCACGCCCGCCGCGGCCTGCGAGTGCCCGAGGTTCGACTTCACCGAGCCGAACAGCAGCGGGTGCTCCCGGTCCTGGCCGTAGGTCGCGAGCAGCGCCTGGGCCTCGATCGGGTCGCCGAGGCTGGTGCCGGTGCCGTGTGCCTCCACGACGTCGACCTGGTCGGGCGTCAGGCGCGCGTTCTCCAGCGCCGCGCGGATGACCCGCTGCTGCGACGGTCCGTGCGGCGCCGTCAGCCCGCTGCTCGCGCCGTCCTGGTTGACCGCGGAGCCCCGCACGACGGCGAGCACCCGGTGGCCCTGGCGGCGCGCCTCGGAAAGCCGCTCCAGCAGGACGACGCCGACGCCTTCGCCCCACGCCATTCCGTCGGCGCCCTCGGCGAAGGCCTTGCACCGCCCGTCGCGCGACATGCCCCGCTGACGCGCGAACTCGACGAACGCGCTCGGGGTCGCCATCACCGTCGTGCCGCCGACCAGCGCCATCGAGCATTCGCCGCCACGCAGCGCCTGCTCCGCCCAGTGCAGCGCGACCAACGAGGACGAGCAAGCGGTGTTGACCGTGACCGCCGGCCCCTCAAGACCGAGGAAGTACGAGATCCGGCCGGACAGCACGGCGGCCGCGGTGCCGGTCAGCAGATGCCCCTCGGCGGTCTCCGGCAGCTCGGCGGCCGCGCCGTAGGTCGATTCGACCGCGCCGATGAACGTGCCGACATCCTTGCCGCGCAAGGAAAGCGGATCGATCCCCGCGTGCTCGATCGCCTCCCAGGCCACCTCGAGCAGCAACCGCTGCTGCGGGTCCATCGCCAGCGCCTCACGGGGCGAAATCCCGAAGAACCCGGGGTCGAACGCCGCCGCGTCGTGCAGGAAGCCACCCTCCACGACGTAGGTCTTGCCGGGCTGGTCCGGGTCGGGGTCGTAGATCGCGGCCGCGTCCCAGCCGCGGTCGGCCGGGAACCCGGAGATCGCGTCGCCGCCTTCGAGCAGCAGCTGCCACAGCTGTTCGGGTGAGTTCGCTCCCCCGGCGTACCGGCAGCCCATGCCGACGATCGCGATCGGCTCGGCGTGCTTCGCCTCGACCGCGCCGAGGCGCTGCCGGGTCTGCCTCAGGTCGGTGGTGACCAGCTTGAGGTAGTCGCGGAGCTTGTCTTCGTTGCTCGTCATGCGGGTACTGCCTCCCAGGTGAGGGGAACGACGGACGCGGGCCGGCTCAGCCGCGTCCGAGTTCTTGGTCGATGAACGCGAACATTTCGTCGTCGCTCACCTCGGTGAGTTCCTCGGCACCACCGGCCTCCGCGGTGCCCGGCGCCTCGGCGGCCTCCAGCCGCCACTGCAGTGCGGACAGCCGTTTGACCAGCTGCGCCCGGACGGCGGCGTCCGGTTCGGCCGCCGACACCGCCGTTTCGAGCTTCTCGAGTTCGCTCAGGAGCGGGACCGGGCCGGCGTCGGCGCCGAGTTCCGCACCGAGTTCTGCACAGGCGTGGCGGACCAGCGCCAGCGGGGTCGGGTGGTCGAAGATCAGCGTGACCGGCAGGCGGACGCCGAGGTCGGCGGCGAGCCGGTTGCGCAGTTCGACCGCGGTCAGCGAGGTCATGCCGAGTTCGATGAACCCGCGTTCGGACTCGACGTCGTCCGGCGAACCGTGGCCGAGCACCGCGGCGACGTGGCGATTCACCAGTCCCAGCGCCAAGTTCTCCTGCTCGGCCGCGCTCAGCCCGGCCAGCCGGTCGAGCAGACTGGGCCTTTCCGTGCGGCCGGCTTCGCCGCTCGCCCGGCGCACGGAGGCCCGCACGAGCCCCCGGAACAGCGACGGGACGGCGTCGCGGGCGATCGACCGCAGCTCCAGCGGCGCCGTGACCACCAGCGCGTCGTCCACAGTGGACGCCAGGTCGAACAGCCCGAGGCCCTGCTCGGCCGTCATGGCGAGCACGCCCTCACGGCGGAACCGGGCGAGGTCGGTTTCGTCGAGCTGTCCGGTGAGTTCGCTGCGCTGGGCCCAGAAACCCCAGGCCAGCGAGGTGGCGGGCAGCCCGCTGACCCGGCGTTGCTGGGCCAGCGCGTCGAGGAAGGTGTTCGCCGCCGCGTAGTTGGCCTGGCCGACCGCGCCGGAAACGCCGGAGAACGAGGAGAACAGCACAAACGCCGACAGGTTCAGCTCGCGGGTCAGCTCGTGGAGGTTGAGCGCCGCGTCCACCTTGGGTTCGAGCACCTTGTCGACGCGTTCGCCGGTCAGCGCGTCGAGCACCCCGTCGTCGAGCACACCGGCCAGGTGGACGACGCTGCTCAGCGGGTGCTCGGCGGGAATCCCGGCCAGCACTCCGGCCAGCTCGTCACGGTTCGCGGTGTCGCACGAGACGATCTCGACCGCGGCGCCGAGCCCGGTCAGCTCGTCCCGAAGCTCGCTGGCGCCGGTGGCGTCCAGGCCGCGCCGGCTGGTCACCAGCAGGCGGCGGACCCCGCGCTTGCCGACGAGATGACGGCAGAGCAGCGCGCCCAAGGTGCCGGTGCCTCCCGTGACGAGCACGGTGCCGGAGCCGGTGGGGTCGAGCTGCCAGCCCGTGGACTCTTCCGCCGCCTCCGCCCGGACGAGCCGCGGGACGATCGCGGCGCCGCACCGGACGGCGAGCTGCGGTTCATCGGCGGCGACGGCATCGGCGACCGCGGCGACAAGTGCCTTCGCGGAGCTGTCTTCCTCGTCGGTGTCGACCAGGGTGATCCGGCCGGGGTTCTCGGACTGGGCCGAGCGCACCAGGCCCCAGACGCCCGCGTCGGCCAGCCCGGCGACGCTCTCGTCCGATGCGGCGGCCACCGCCTGGCGGGTCAGCACCACCAGGCGGGAGCCGTCGAACCGGGGCTCGCGCAGGAAGGTCTGCACCGCAGCCAGGATGTCGCGGACCGAACTGTGGGCGGCTGCGGCGATATCGCCGGACGGCTCCGAAGCGACGGGCAGCAGGACCAGATCCGGCACCGGCTCCCCCGCCGTACCGAGTTCGTCGAGGCTCGGCACCGCCGCCACCGGGACCCCGGCACGTTCCACAGTGGACACAGTGGACATCGCGCGGCCGGTGCCGACGACCGCCCAGTGGCCCTCCGGCTCGGCGGCTCCGACGGGGGCCGGGACCCACTGGACCTGGAACAGGGCATCGCGGTGGGCCGGTCCGGCGGGCGCGAGCTGATCCGCGGAGATCGTTCCCCGGCGGACCGAGGCCACGGTGAGCACTCGGGCACCGGTCAGGTCTTCGGCCGCGACGGACAGGCCGCCTTGGCCGTCCGGCGAGAGGCGCAGGCGCAGCGCGGTCGCGCCCGTGGCATGCACCTCGGCCCCGTGCCAGCTCGACGGCAGGCCCAGGTCGCCCGCCGTCGCCAGACCGGCGGCCAGCGCGGTCTGCAGGAGCGCCGGGTGCACGGCGAACCGGGCCGCTGCCGGATGAAGGTCCGAGGGGAGTTCGGTTTGCACGAACAGGTCTTCCTCTCGCCGCCACACCTCGACGACGTTCCGGAACGCGGGCCCGGGCTGGTGCCCGGCCGTCTCCGCTGCCGCAAGGAACTCGTCGACGTCGACCCGCTCCGCGCCTTCCGGCGGCCAGGGCGCGGATCCGGTGGGGGCGGCGGCCGTCGCCGACATCGTCGCAGTGGCATGACAAATCCACGGCCCGTCGCTCCGGGAGTACACCGCCACGGCCTGGCGAGCGGATCCCGCGGGCGGCTCGGTGTCCGCGGTGGCCCCGGCGACGACCTGCACCTGGACGGAGTCGCGCCCGTTCAGGACCAGCGGCCGGTGCACGGTCAGCTCGTCGATCACGCCGCAGCCGGCCTCGTCGCCCGCCCGCACCGCCCACTCGGCGAACGCGGTGTCCGGGACCACGACCGAGCCCAGCACGACGTGGTCGCCGAGCCACGGGTGCGACTTCAGCCCGATCCGGCCGGTGAGCACCACCCCGTCGGTGTCGGCCCGGCCCAGCGCGGCACCCAGCATCGGATGGTCCGCCGGCTCCAGGCCGAGGTCGGCCGCGTTCGCCGAGCCCTCCGCCGGCTCGAGCCAGTGCCGTTCGCGCTGGAAGGCGTACGTGGGCAGGTCGACGCGGCTGCCGCCGGCGACGAGGTCGCGCCAGTCGACGCGCACGCCGTGGACGTGGGCCTCGGCCAGCGCGGTGAGCAGCCGGGCGCGGCCGCCGTCGTCACGTCGCAACGAGCCGAGCACCACGGCCTCGGTCGCGCCGGCGGAGTCGATCGTGTCCTGCAAACCGGCGGCCAGCACCGGATGCGGGGACGCCTCGATGAACACGTCGTGCCCGCCGCCGAGCAGCGAACGCACCGCTGCCTCCAGCTGGACGGTGCCGCGGAGGTTGCGGAACCAGTACTCGGCGCCGAGTTCGGCGGTGTCGATCCAGTCGCCGGTGACAGTGGAGAAGAACGGCACGCCGCAGCTGCGCGGCTCGATCGGCGCGAGCGTCGAGGCCAGTTCGTCGCGCAGGGCGTCGACATGCGCCGAGTGGGACGCGTAGTCCACCGCGATCCGCTTGGCCCGCACGCCCTCGGCCTGGCCGGACTCGATCAGCTCGTCCAGCGCGGAGACGTCACCGGAGACGACCACAGTGGACGGTCCGTTGACCGCGGCGACGGAGACCTTGCCGTCCCAGCGCCTCAGGCGTTCCTCGACGTCTTCGTGGCTCGCGGTCACCGACACCATGCCGCCGTGCCCGGACAGCGTCCGCGCGATGGCCTGGCTGCGGACGGCGACGATCCGTGCACCGTCCGAAAGGGACAGTCCACCCGCGACGCAGGCAGCGGCGATCTCGCCTTGCGAGTGGCCGATCACCGCGGCGGGCTCGACGCCGTGGGCGCGCCAGACCGCGGCCAGCGAGACCATCATCGCCCAGAGCGCGGGCTGCGCCACGTCGACCCGACCGAGGTCGGCCGCGTCCTCGTCACCGCGCAGCACCGCGGTCAGCGACCAGTCGGTGAAGGGCCGCAACGCTTCTTCGCACTCCGCGATCCGCGCGGCGAAGGCCGGTGACGCCGTGAGGAGTCCGGCGCCCATGCCCGTCCATTGGGAGCCCTGACCGGGGAAGACCAGGACGGCTCCGCGCGTGCGGGCGGCGGAGCCGACGGCGAGGCCGGGCGCCGGGTCACCGTCGGCGAGCGCCCGCACCCCGGCGAGCAGAGCTTCGCGGCCGGTGCCGACGACGACTGCCCGGCGGTCCAGCGACGCACGGGTGGTGGCCAGCGAGAACGCCGTGTCGGCCGGTCCCTGGTCCGGTGCTTCGGCGAGATGGGCGAGCAGGGACCGCGCCTGGGCCCGGAGCCCGCGCTCGGTGCGGCCGGACAGCAGCCAGGGCAGGACGACGTCTTCCCCGGCGGCGGCCGGGGCAGCGGCAACCGGGGCGGCGGGGGCCTGCTCCAGGATCACGTGGGCGTTGGTTCCGCTGATGCCGAAGGACGAGACGCCGGCGCGGCGCAGGCGGCCGGTCTCCGGCCACTCCCGGCGCTCGGCGAGCACGGAAACCCCGCCGGTCGACCAGTTGACGTGGGTGCTCGGCGCGTCGACGTGCAGGGTGGGCGGCAGCACCCCGTGCCGCATCGCCATGATCATCTTGATCACGCCCGCCGCGCCGGCCGCGCCCTGGGTGTGCGCGAGGTTGGACTTGATCGAGCCGATCCACAAGGGACGATCGGGGTCACGGCCGGGCCCGTACACCGCGAGCAGCGCCTGGGCCTCGATCGGGTCGCCGAGGGTGGTCCCGGTGCCGTGCCCCTCGACGGCGTCGATGTCGGCCGGGGTGAGCCCCGCGTTGGCGAGCGCGGCCTTGATCACGCGCTGCTGGGAAAGCCCGTTCGGCGCGGTGAGGCCGTTCGACGCGCCGTCGGAGTTGACCGCGCCGCCGCGCAGCACGGCCAGCACCTCGTGGCCGTGGCGCTGCGCGTCGGAAAGCCGCTCCACCACCAGGACGCCGACGCCCTCGGACCAGCCGGTGCCGTCGGCCGCGTCCGCGAACGACTTGCACCGCCCGTCCGGCGCGAGCCCGCCCTGGCGGGTGAACTCGACGAACCCGGACGGGGTCGCCATGATCGTCACCCCGCCCGCCAGCGCGAGCGAGCATTCCCCGTTACGCAGGGCCTGCGCCGCCAGCTGCAGCGAAACCAGCGAAGACGAGCAGCCGGTGTCGATGGTGACCGAAGGGCCCTCGAAGCCGAACGCGTAGGAGACCCGGCCCGACAGCACGCTCGCGAGCAGGCCGGTGGCCGCGTGGGCATCCGCTTCCGCCCCCGCGTTCGCCACCAGCTCGCCGTAGTCCTGGCCGGTGGTGCCGACGAACACGCCGGTCCGGCTGCCGTGCAACGACTGCGGGTCGATCCCGGCGCGTTCGAGCGCTTCCCACGACGTCTCCAGCAGGACACGCTGCTGCGGGTCCATCGCCGCCGCCTCGCGCGGGGAGATGCCGAAGAACCCGGCGTCGAAATCCGCGACGCGGTCGAGGAAGCCGCCCTCGGTCGCGCCGCTGCGGTTCCGGCCTTCGCCGCCGAGCGCGTCGAAGTCCCAGCCGCGGTCGTCGGGGAAGCCGCCGACCGCGTCGCGGCCCTGCTCGACCAGGTTCCACAGTGCCTCGGGCGAGGTCACCCCGCCGGGGAACCGGCACCCGATGCCGACGATGGCCATCGGCTCGACCGCGGCGGCGACCAGCTGCTCGTTCTGCCGGCGGAGGCGCTCGACCTCTTTGAGCGACTTCCGCAGGGCCTCGACATAGGGCTCGTCCGTCATCAGTTCCACTCCCGCGTCAGTTCGTGGTGCTCTCGGCGGCCAGCCGGAGCAGGCTCGCGGCGTCCATGTCGTCGATCGAGCCCGGGCCGCCGGGCACCGGGCCGCTCTCGCGGCTGCGTTCGTTCGGGCCCTCGCCGGACAGGCTGAGCAGCATGTCCAGCAGCCCCGACTGCTGCAGCCGGCTGATCGGGATGGCCGCCAAGGCCTGCCGTACCGCGGTTTCCTCGTCGTCGGCCGGCTCGCCGCCGCCGTCCGGAAGAATTTCGGCGAGCAGGTGGCTGCTCAGCGCCTGGGGCGTCGGGTAGTCGAAGACCAGCGCGCCGGGCAGGGCCAGCCCGGTCAGTGCGGTCAGCCGGTTGCGCAGGGCCACCGCCACCACCGAGTTGAGCCCGAGTTCGCGGAACGCGCGATCGGCGGGCACGGCCTCCGCCGAGCCGAGGGCCGCCGCCACCTCCGCGCGGACGACCTCCAGCAGCACGCGGCCGCGTTCGGCGTTCGGCAGATCGAGCAGGCGCCGCTTCAGCGCGGGCTCTTCGGCGGCGTCCGGGGTGTCCGCGACGGTGGCCGCCTCGGGCAGCGCGGCCAGCAGCGGGCTCGGCCGCAGCGCGGTGAACTGCGGGGCGAAGCGTGCCCAGTCGACGTCCGCGACCGTCAGCGTGGTTTCGCCGTCGTCGATCGCCCGGCCGAGCGCGGAGATCGCCAGGTCCGGGTCCATCGCGCTGACCCCGGCACGGCGGAACTCGTCCTGGGCGCCGGTTTCGGCCGCCATCCCGATCCCGGCCCAGGAGCCCCACGACACCGACGTCGCCGGAATTCCTTCGGCGGCCCGGAGTTCGGCCAGGCCGTCGAGGTAGGCGTTCGCCGCCGCGTAACCCGGCTGCCCGCCGCTGCCCCAGATCCCGGCGCCGGAGGAGAACACCACGAACGTTTCGAGGTCGTCAGTGAGTTCGTGGAGGTTCCACGCGCCGGCCGTCTTCGCCCGGAGCACGGTGGCGAGTCCGTCCGGAGTCAGCTCGTCGACCGGGTTGTCGTCGGGGACGCCTGCGGCGTGGAACACCGCGGTCAGCGGGAACTCCGCCGGGATCCGCGACAGCAATTCCGTCACGGCGATGCGGTCACCGACGTCACAGGCTGCCACGGTCACTTGAGCCCCCTCGCTCTCCAATTCGGCACGCAGTTCCTCGACACCCGGCGCCTGCGGTCCGCGGCGTCCGGCCAGCACGACGTGGTCGGCGCCGTTCGAGGCGACCCAACGGGCCACTCGGGCGCCCAGACCGCCGGTGCCACCGGTGATCAGCACGGTCCCGTGTGGACGACGCGTGGCGGAGCGTTCGGAGCTCGCCGGAGCGTGGACCAGCCGTCGGCCGAATACGCCCGAAGGACGGAGCGCCACCTGGTCTTCGTTGTCCACACCGGACAGCACCGTGGCCAACCGGGCCGCTGCACTGCCGTCGAGCACCTCGGGCAGGTCGATCAGGCCACCCCAGCGCGACGGGTGTTCGAGGGCCGCGACCCGGCCGAAGCCCCACAGCGCGGCCTGGACCGGCCGCACCGTGTCCGAGCCGACGGCCACCGCACCGCGCGTCACGCACCACAGCGGTGCGTCGACCTCCAGGTCGCCCAGTGCCTGCACCAAGCTGACGGTGCCGGCAAGGCCCCGCGGCACGTCGGCAAGCGGTTCCTCGACGAGACCGAGCAGCGAAACGATGCCCGCCGGAGTGACCCCGTCGAGTGCGGATTTGACTTGCCCGGCAACGAGTCCGCGGCCGTCAGCGGTGATCACCTGACGCACGACAGCCGCCCCGGCCGCCGTGAGCGCGGCCGCCACCTCGTCGCCGAGTTGGGTATCGGCAGGCTCGGCCAGCAGCCAGGTGCCGCTGAGCCGAGCGTCGCCGACGGTCAGCGGGGTCCACTGGACGCGGTAACGCCAGCCGTCGACTGTCGACCGCTGCTCCGACCGCGCGTGCCAGGCCGAGATCGCCGGGAGCACCGTCTCGAGGGCGGCGAACTCGTCATCGAGGGACAGCTCCCCCGCCAGCGATTTCACGTCACCGCTGCGGACCAGGTCCCAGAACTCCGAGTCCATCGCGGTCCCGGCCGGTGCGGCCGGCGCCTGATCCGCCCAGAACCGGCGGCGCTGGAAGGCGTAGGTGGGCAGGCCGACCGTCCGCGGCTCGCCCGCGGCGAACACGGCCGTCCAGTCGACCGGCACCCCGTGGACGTGCGCCTCGGCGAGCGAGGTCAGGAACCGCCTGGTGCCGCCTTCGTCCCGGCGCAGCGAGCCGAGCACCGCGCCCGGGTCGCCGCCCGTGGACTCGACGGTCTCCTGAACGCCGCCGAGCAGGACCGGGTGGGGACTGGCCTCGATGAACACGTCGTGCCCGTCGGCCAGCAGCGCGCGGGTCGCCCGTTCGAGCTGGACCGTCTGCCGGAGGTTGGTGTACCAGTACTCGGCGCCGACTTCGGCGGTGTCGAGCTTCGCGCCGGAGACCGTCGAGTAGAACGGGACGCTCGAAGCTCGCGGCCGGATCGGGCCGAGGACCCGCAGCAGTTCCTCGCGGACGGCCTCGACCTGCGGGCCGTGCGAGGCGTAGTCCACGACGATCCGGCGGGCACGCACCTCCTGGCGCGCGCATTCCGCGAGCACCGCGTCGAGCGCGGCAGGCGTCCCGGACACGGCCACCGAAGACGGTCCGTTCACCGCGGCGAGCGACACGTCGTCGCCCCACGGCGCGAGCAGTTCAGCCACCCGCTCGGCGGACCCGGCGATCGAGACCATCCCGCCGAGCCCCGAAAGGCTCAGCAGCGCTTGGCTGCGCAACGCGACAACGCGGGCGGCGTCTTCGAGCGACAGCGCGCCGGCCACGTAGGCGGCGGCGATCTCACCCTGCGAATGCCCCATCACGGCGGCGGGCTCGATGCCGTGGGCGCGCCAGACCGCGGCCAGCCCCACCATGATCGTGAACAACGCGGGCTGGACGACGTCGACCCGGTCCAGGATCGCCGCGTCGCCGACCCCCGCGACCACGTCGTACACCGGCCAGTCCACCAACGGTGCGAGGGCGTCGGCGCAGGCCCGCACGCTCTCGTCGAAGACCGGCGAGGTGGCCAGGAGCTCGCGGCCCATCCCCCACCACTGCGAGCCCTGCCCGGGGAAGACGAACACCGGCCGGCTCTCGCTGCCGGCCTTGCCGACAACCACAGACGCGGACGGGCCGTCGGACGCGAGCGCCGCCAGGCCGTCCAGGAACTCCTGCCGGGTTTCACCGAGCACGGCGGCCCGATGCGCCAGCGGTGATCGGGTCGTGGCCAATGACCAGCCGACGTCGACCGGCACCAGGCCGGATCCTCCGTCCACAAAGGATCGCAACCGCGCCGCCTGCTCCCGCAGCGCGGGCTCGGACGCCGCCGAGAGCACCCACGGCAGGACCCCGGTGGTCTCGGCCCGCGGCGTCGGCTCGTCGACGGCCGGGGCCTGCTCGAGGATCACGTGGGCGTTGGTGCCGCTGATGCCGAACGAGGACACCGCCGCGCGACGGGGACGGTCCAGCTCCGGCCACGCCGTCTTTTCGGTGAGCAGTTCCACCGCGCCCGCGGCCCAGTCGACGTGTGAGGTCGGCTCGTCCGCGTGCAGCGTCTTCGGCATCACGCCCGCGCGCAGCGACAGCACCGTCTTGATCACCCCGCCGACGCCGGACGCCGCCTGGGCGTGGCCGAGGTTCGACTTGAGCGAGCCCAGCCTCAGCGGGCGCTCACGGTCCTGGCCGTAGGTGGCCAGCAACGCCTGCGCCTCGATCGGGTCGCCGAGCTTGGTGCCGGTGCCGTGGGCTTCGACGAGGTCGACGTCCGCTGTGGACAGTCCGGCGTCGGCCAGAGCCGCGCGGATCACCCGTTGCTGCGACGGGCCGTTCGGGGCGGTCAGGCCGTTGGACGCGCCGTCGGAGTTCATCGCGGCACCGCGGACCACGGCCAGCACCTCGTGGCCCTGGCTCCGCGCCACCGAAAGCCGTTCCAGCACGAGCATGCCGACGCCTTCGGACCAGCCGGTGCCGTTGGCCTCCTCGGAGAACGCGCGGCACCGGCCGTCCGGGGACAGGCCGCCCGCGCGGGCGAACTCGCTGAAGCTGTCGGAAGTCGCCATCACGGTCACACCACCGGCGAGCGCCATCGCGCACTCGCCGCTGCGCAGCGAACGCACCGCCATGTGCAGCGCGACCAGCGAGGAAGAGCACGCGGTGTCGACCGTGACCGAGGGCCCTTCCAGACCGAGGGTGTACGACAGCCGGCCGGACATCACGCTGGAGGTGTTGCCGGTGAGGATCAGCCCTTCCAGATCCGCGGCCGCGCTGCCCAGCGTCTCGGTGTAGTGGGTGTGGCTGGCGCCGACGAACACGCCCGCGGGACGCCCCTTGAGCGTGTGCGCCGCGATGCCCGCGCTCTCCAGGGCCTGCCAGGTGGTTTCCAGCAGCAGCCGCTGCTGCGGGTCCATCGCCAGCGCCTCGCGCGGGGCGATCCCGAAGAACTCGGCGTCGAAATCGGCGACGTCGTAGAGGAAGCCGCCTTCGCGCGTTTCGCTGCTGCCGGGGCCGCCACTGGCGAGCTGGTCGAGGTCCCAGCCGCGGTTGGTGGGGAACCCCGAGATGGCGTCGGTGCCGGAGTCGACCAGCTGCCAGAGGTCTTCCGGGGACTGGACGCCACCCGGGAAACGGCAGCTCATGCCCACGATGACCACAGGGTCTTCGGCCTGGCCACCTGGCTCGGTCACGGCCGCCGGCGGCTCGGGCTCGGAGGTGCCGACGAGTTCGCCGAGCAGGAATTCGGCCAGCTGCGCGGGTGTCGGGTAGTCGAACACCAGCGTCGACGGGAGCCGCAGGCCGGTGATCTCGGTCAGCCGGTTGCGCAGCTCGACGGCGGTCAGCGAGTCGAAGCCGTGCTGGCGGAACCCTTGCCGCACATCGATCGACCCGGACGACGAGTGCCCGAGCACTGCGGCGGCGTCGTTGCGCACGAGGTCGACCAGGAAGCGCAGGCGTTCCGCGGGGGCGAGGCCGGCGAGCTGGGCCGCGAACGTCGAAGCCGCTCCGGTGGACGAGGTTTTCGCCGCCGTGCGGCGAGCGCCGCCGGCCAGCCCGCGCATCAGCGGCTGGAGGTCGGTCTGCGACCGCAGGGCCCGCGCGTTGATCCGCATCGCGACGACCAGCGGCTCGTCGGCGGCCACCGCGGCGTCGAACAGGGCCAGGCCCTGCGCCGCGGTCACCGGCGGAAGCCCGGCGTTGTCCATCCGGCGGATGTCGAGGTCGGTCAGCCCCGCGGTCATGCCGCTGCTCTGTGCCCACGGCCCCCAGGCGATCGACGTCGCCGGCAGGCCCTCGCGCTTGCGTTGCTGCGCAAGGGAATCGAGGAAGGCGTTCGCCGCGGCGTAGTTGCCCTGCCCCGGGCTGCCCATCACCCCGGCGACCGAGGAGAACACGACAAACGCCGCGAGAGGCAGGCCGCGGGTGGCTTCGTGCAGGTGCCAGGCGGCGTCGACCTTCGGCCGCAGCACGCCGTCCAGGCGCTCCGGCGTCAGCGACTCGACGAGTCCGTCGTCGAGGACGCCCGCGGTGTGGATCACGGCGGTCAGCGGACGCAACGCGGGGATACCGGCCAGCAGGGCGGCGACGGCGTCACCGTCGGAGCTGTCGCACGCGGCGATCGTCACCTCGGCGCCGTAGGAGACCAGTTCGTCACGCAGTTCGGGCGCGCCCGGCGAGTCCGGGCCGCGACGGCTGGTCAGCAGCAGGTGCCGCACGCCGTGCTCGGTGACCAGGTGCCGGGCGAGCCGGCTGCCCAGCCCGCCGGTGCCGCCGGTGATCAGCACGGTGCCTTCGGCGTCCCAGCCGCGCGGCATCGTCAGCACGATCTTGCCGACGTGCTTGGCCTGGCTCATGTGGCGGAAGGCGTCCCGCGCGCGCCGGACGTCCCAGGTCGTCACCGGCAGCGGCGTCAGCGCGCCGAGTTCGAACAGCTCGACGAGTTCCCGCAGCATCTCCCGGGTGCGATCCGGTCCCGCGTCGACCACGTCGAACGCCCGGTAGGTGATCCCGGGCAGCTCGGCGGCGTCACGGATGTCGGTCTTGCCCATCTCCAGGAACCGGCCGCCGGGCGCGAGCAGGCGCATCGACGCGTCGAGCAGCTCGCCGGTCAGCGCGTTGAGGACCACGTCGATGCCCCCGCCGAAGGCCTCCTCGAACTCGGCGGTGCGCGAGGACGCGATGTGGTCGTCAGGGATCCCCATCCCACGCAGGGTGTCCCACTTGTTTTCGCCGGCCGTGGCGTAGACCTCGGCGCCGAAGTGCTTCGCCAGCTGGATCGCGGCCATGCCGACCCCGCCCGCGCCGGCGTGGATCAGGATCGACTCGCCCGCGCGCAGCCCGGCCAGGTCCACCAGCGCGTAGTACGCGGTCAGGAACACCAGCGGCACCGACGCCGCCTCGTGGTCCGACCAGCCCTGCGGGACCACGGTCAGCATCCGCTCGTCGGCCACCGCGAGCAGGCCGATGCCGCCCGCGATCATGCCCATCACGCGGTCGCCGGGACGCACGTCCGTCGCGTCCGGGCCGACCTCGACGACCGTGCCCATGGCTTCGGCGCCGAGCGGGCCGGGCTCGCCGGGGTACATGCCGAGCGCGCTGAGGACGTCGCGGAAGTTGAGGCCGGCGGCCTGCACCTGCACCCGGACTTCGCGGCCGGTCAACGGTTCCGCGGCCGCCGTCACCGGCTTCAGCTCGAGATTGTCCAGACTGCCGCGACGGCTCGTGACCAGGTGCCACGGCTCGCCGCCGGCCGGGGGAACCAGCGCCGGACCGGAAGTGAGCGTGGCCAGGCGGGCGTGGAACACCTGCTCGCCACGCACCACGAGCTGCTGCTCGCCGGACGCGACCAGGCTCGGCACGATCGCCGGGTCGGCGGCCGGGTCGAGGTCGAGCAGCAGGAACCGTCCGGGGTTTTCGGCCTCGGCCGAGCGGATCAGGCCCCACACCGCGGCGGCCGCGAGGTCCGGCGCGTCCTCACCCGCGGCCGAGACGGCGCCCCGGGTGACGAACACCAGCCGGGCGTCGGCGAACCGGGCCTCGGCCAGCCACTGCTGTACCAAGCCGAGCGTCCGGGCCGTCAGCTCGTGGACGTCCTCGGCGGTGGGAGCACCGGCGATCGGCACGAGGACGGCGTCGGGCACCTCGGTCAGCCCGGCGAACGCCGGAACCACAGGAGATCCTTGCGCCAGGCCGAATTCATCCGGTCCGAGGACCGCGAAGGTGGCCGTTTCCCGGCCGGGGCCGGACTCGACCCAGTCGACGCGGAAGAGCGAGTCCAGCGCACCGGTGGCCGTGGTGGTCTCTCCGGTCGGGGCCGCGCGCAGCACCAGCGAGTCCACGGTGAGCACCGGTGCGCCTTCGACGTCGAAGGCGGCCAGGGTGATCGTGTCCTCGGCGATCTTGCCCAGCCGGACGCGGAGCTGCCCGGCGCCCTCGGCGTGCAGCGAAACCCCGTTCCAGGAGAACGGAAGCAGCCGCTCGTCCGCGCTGCCGAGGCCGGCGAAAGTCGTCGCGTGCAAGGCGGCGTCGAGCAGCGCCGGGTGCAGCCCGAACCGGTCGCCGTCGCCGGCCTCCTCGGGCAGTTCGACCTCGGCGAAGACCTCGTCGCCCTGGCTCCAGGCCGCGCGTAGGCCCTGGAACACCGGGCCGTAGGCGAAGCCCGACTCGCCGGCGGCCTGGTAGAAGCCGTCCAGCTCGACCGGGGTCGCCTGCTCGGGCGGCCAGACCGCGGTACCCGACGGCGCGACCGGCCCGCTGGCGATCAAAGTACCGGTCGCGTGCCGGGTCCAGGGCGCGTCGAGGACGGCGGCGGGACGGGTGTGGATGGTGATGGCCCGTCGTCCGGAGTCGTCCGGGCCGCCGACCGAAATCTGAAGCACCACCGCGTCTTCCGGGCCGAGCACCAGCGGCGCGGCCAGGGTCAGCTCTTCGACGCGGTCGCAGCCGGCCTGGTCGCCCGCGCGGATGGCCAGTTCCAGGAATCCGGTGCCGGGGAACAGCACGGTGTCGCCGACCGCGTGGTCGGCGAGCCAGGGGTGGGTCGCCACGGACAGCCGGCCGGTGAACAGCTCACCCTCGGTGCCGGCCAGCGCGACGGCCGCGCTCAGCAGCGGATGCGCCGCGGCGACCAGGCCGGCCGCGGTCACATCGCCGGTGTCCGCCGAAGCCGGCGGCCAGAGGTATTCGTGCTGGAAGGCGTAGGTGGGCAGGTCGATCCGGCGCGCGCCGGTCCCGGCGAAGAACGGCTTCCAGGCCACCTCGGCCCCGGCGACGTGCAGCCGGGCGAACGCCGTGAGCACCGCTTCGCCTTCCGGGCGATCCTTGCGCAGCAACGGAACGGCCACGACGTCGTCGGTCTCGTCGGCCAGTACCTCAAGCGTCAGCGCCGACAGGACACCACCGGGACCCAGCTCCACGAAGCCGTTGACGCCCGCGGCGCGCAGCGTCCGGACGCCGTCGGCGAACCGCACCGCTTCCCGCACGTGCCGGACCCAGTACCCGGGCGTGCGCAGGGCGTCGTCGGCGATCGCGCCGGTGAGGTTCGAAACCACCGGGATCTTCGGCGCCTCGAAGGTCAGGTTTGCGATCGCCCGGCCGAATTCGCCGAGCAGCGGGTCCATCAGCGGCGAGTGGAACGCGTGCGACGCCGCCAGCCGCTTGGTCTTGCGGCCCTGCGCCTCGAACACCGCCACCACCCGGCCGACGGCCTCGGCGGTACCGGAGATCACGACCGCCTCCGGGCCGTTGATCCCCGCGATGGAGACGTCTTCGCCGAGCAGCGGGGCGACCTCGTCCTCGCTCGCGCGCAGCGAAACCATCACGCCGCCCGCGGCCGCCTGCATCAAGCGGGCCCGCGCCGCGACCAACGCGCACGCGTCCGGCAGCGAGAACACACCCGCCACGTGCGCGGCGACGACCTCGCCGATCGAATGGCCCCCGACGTAAGCGGGCTCGATGCCCCACGACCGCGCCAGCCGGAACAACGCCACTTCGATGGTGAACAACGCGGGCTGCGCGAACTCGGTCTGGGTGACCGCGTCCTCGTCGTCACCCCACATGACCTCGCGCAGCGGACGGTCGAGCAACCCGTCGAACTCCGCGAAGATTTCGTCGAGGGCTTCAGCGAACGCCGTGGAATGCGAGTACAGCTCCCGGCCCATCCCGGCCCGCTGGCTGCCCTGTCCCGGGAACAGCACCGCGAGCGAACGCTCCTCGGCCACCCCGCGGACGACCTCGTCGCCGAGCAGCACGGCCCGGTGCTCGAAGGTCGAACGGCTCGTGGCCAGCGAATACCCGATGTCCAGCGAAGAAGCGGCCGGTTCCTTGTCTACAAAGGACTGCACCGAGGCCAGCTGGGCATCCAGCGCCGCCGCCGACCGGCCGGAAACCAGCCAGGGCACAACCGCCGGAGCCACGACCGGTTCGGCTTCCACGGGCTCGACGGCCGGGGCCTGCTCCACGATCACGTGGGCGTTGGTGCCGCTGACCCCGAACGACGAGACCCCGGCCCGGCGCGGGCGGTCCACCGCCGGCCAGGCGACCGGCTCGGTCACCAGCTCGACCGCGCCCTCGGTCCAGTCGACCTGCGAGGACGGGGTGCCCACGTGCAGCGTCTTCGGCACCACGCCTTCGCGCATCGCCAGCACCATCTTGATCACGCCGGCCACCCCGGCGGCGGCCTGGGTGTGGCCGAAGTTCGACTTCAGCGAGCCGAGCAGCAGCGGCCGCTCGCGATCCTGGCCGTAGGTCGCGAGCAGGGCCTGCGCCTCGATCGGGTCACCGAGCCGCGTGCCGGTGCCGTGCGCCTCGACCACGTCGACGTCCCTTGTGGACAGTCCGGCGTCGGCCAGCGCGGCCCGGATCACCCGCTGCTGGGACGGACCGTTGGGCGCGGTCAGCCCGTTCGACGCGCCGTCGGAGTTCACCGCGCTGCCCCGCACCACGCCGAGCACCTGGTGCCCGTGGCGCCGGGCGTCGGAAAGCAGCTCCAGCACCAGCATCCCGACACCCTCGGACCAGCCCACGCCGTCCGCGTCGTCGGAGAAGGACTTGCACCGGCCGTCGACCGCGAGGCCCCGCTGCCGCGAGAACTCGACGAACACCTCCGGCGTCGACATCACCGCGACGCCGCCCGCGAGCGCCAGCGAGCACTCACCGCCGCGCAGCGCCTGGGCGGCCAGATGCATCGTGACCAGCGAAGACGAGCAGGCCGTGTCGACGGTGACGACCGGGCCTTCGAGGCCGAGGGTGTACGCGACCCGGCCGGAAGCGATGCTCGGCGCGCTGCCGTTGCCGCGGAAGCCGTCGAACTCCACGCCCTTGAGCGCCGAGCCGTAGTCGCTGTACATGACTCCCGCGAACACGCCGGTGCGGCTGCCCCGCAACGTCAGCGGGTCGATCCCGGCGCGTTCGATCGCCTCCCACGAGATCTCCAGCAGGAGCCGCTGCTGTGCGTCCGTGGCCAGGGCCTCGCGCGGGGAGATGCCGAAGAACTCCGGGTCGAATTCCCCCGCGCTGTGCAGGAATCCGCCGGAGCGCGTGTAGGAGGTGCCCGGGTGCTCGGGGTCCGGGTCGTAGACGCTCCCGACGTCCCAGCCGCGGTTGGCCGGGAAGTCGGTGATCGCGTCGACCCCGTCGGCCGCGGCCCGCCACAGGTCCTCCGGCGAGCCGACCCCACCCGGGTACCGGCAGCTCATCCCGACGATGGCGATCGGCTCGTGGGCCCGCGACTCGAGTTCGTGGACCCGCTCGCGCGCGCCGCGGAGATCAGCGGTCACGCGTCGCAGATACTCGACGATCTTGTCCTGCTGGTCTTCCACTGGCTTGTCCTCATCACGTCGTAGTCGCGGCAGGGAGTGAAGGGCCTCGGTCTCAGCGTCGGCCTCAGCCGAATTCTTCGTCGATGATCCCGAGCAGCTGGTCGAGCGACGCCGAAGCGATGTCTTCCTTGGGCGCCTGGGGATTCCCGGCCGGCGACGGTGCGGGGCGCCGCAGCCGGGCGATGATCTCTTCGAGCCGTTTCGCGACCGCTTCGTGCTCGGCGTCGTCCGTTTTCAGGGCCGTTTCGAGCCGGTCCAGCTCCTCCAGGGCCGAACCCGGCGGCCGGGCGCCGTCCTCGGGCAGCCGCGCCGAGATGTACGCGGCGACGGCCTCGGGCGACGGGTAGTCGAACACCAGGGTCGAGGGCAGCCGCAACCCGGTGGTGGCGTTGAGCTGGTTCCGCAGTTCGACCGAGGTCAGCGAGTCGAAGCCCAGGTCGCGGAAGTCCTTGGTGGCACCGATGGAAGCCGGTGACGAGTGGCCCAGCACCGCGGCCACCTCGGTGCGCACGAGGTCGAGCACGAACCGCGCCCGCTCGTCACCCTGAAGCCCGGCGACCCGCTGTGCTGCCGTCTCGCCCGTCTGAACCGCCGCCGCCCGGCGTACTGCCGGGACCAGGCCTTGCAGCATCGACGGCACCACACGCTGGGCCCTGAGCGCCGCCGTGTCGATGGCGGCCGGCACGACCAGGGGTTCGCCGGAGCCGACCGCGAGGTCGAAGAGCGCGAGCCCCTGCTCCACGGGCAGCGCGGCGACGCCGTCCCGGTCCAGGCGGGCCAGGTCGGTGCCGGACAGGGTCGCGGTCATGCCGGTGTCCTGCGCCCACGGCCCCCACGCCAGGGACACCGCCGGCAGACCCTCGCTACGCCGTTGCCGGGCAAGGGAATCGAGGAACGTGTTGGCTGCCGCGTAGTTGCCCTGCCCCGGGCTGCCCAGCACGCCCGCGATCGACGAGTACAGCACGAAGGCGGCGAGATCGAGGTCCCGCGTGGCCTCGTGGAGGTTCCACGCCGCGTCGGCCTTCGGGCGCAGTGCGGCATCGATCCGGTCGGGGGTCAGCGCGCCGATCACCCCGTCGTCGAGCACTCCGGCGGTGTGCACGACCGCGGTCAGCGGGTGGTCGGCGGGGATGGCGCCGATCAGGGCGCGCACGGCCTCGGGATCCGCGACGTCGCAGGCGGCCACCGACGCGTCCGCACCCAGTTCGGCCAGCTCCGCCACGAACTTCTCCGCGTCCGGTGAGGCCGGGCCGGACCGGCTGGCCAGCAGCAGCCGCCGTACGTCGTGCTCGGTCACCAGGTGCCGGGCCAGCAGCCGGCCCAGCCCGCCGGTGCCGCCGGTGATCAGCACGGTGCCAGCGGGCGCCCAGCCGAGCGGCTGCGGTGCCATCGACCGCCGTGCCAGGCGGGCGGTCAAGATCTCGTCACCGCGGATCGCCAGCTGCGGCTCGTCCGGGATCGTCAACGCCGTGCCGATGTCCCCCGACGGGTCGAGGTCCAGCAGCCCGAAGCGGTCCGGGTGCTCCGACTGCGCGGTGCGCACGAGGCCCCAGGCCACCGACGCCGCGAGGTCTTCGCCGCTCGTCGCGCCGCGGGTGACGAACACCAGCCGCGACGACCGTTCTTCGGCGAGCCAGCCCTGCAGCAGTTCAAGCGTGCGGGTGCTGAGCGCGTGCGCGGAGTCCACGGGGCGATCGCGGTCACCGGCGAGGCAGATCAGGACGACGTCGGGAACCTCGTCCAGCGCGGCGAAATCTTCGCTCACGGTGGCACCGCAAGCGCGCGCAACGCCGAACGGGTCCTCTCCCAGCAGGGCCACCGACTTCGGCCCGGCAGACTCGGTCGTCACGGGCGTCCAGTCCACTCCGAACACCGTGTCCCCGGCGACCGTGTCCGCCGCACGCAGCTGTGCGCCGGAGAAAGCCCGCGAGACCAGCGATTCGACGGTGACCACCGCAAGCCCGGCGGGATCGGTGATCGTGATCGACATGGTGTCCTCGCCGGTCGGCACCAACCGGACCCGCAGCGAGGCAGCGCCCGTGGCGTGCAGCGAGACGCCCTCCCAGGAGAACGGGACCGCGCCCGTGCCGTCACGGTCGGCGTCCGGCAGCAGCCAGGGGTGCAACGCGGCGTCGAGCAGCGCCGGGTGGAGGCCGAACGAACCGGCGTCGGCCACGACGTGCTCCGGCAGGCTCACCTCGGCGAACATCTCGCTGTCCCGGCGCCAGACCGCCCGCAGGCCCTGGAATGCCGGTCCGTAGTCGAAGCCGAGACCGGCGAAGTCCTCGTAACAGCCCTCGACCGGGACCGGTTCCGCCCCGGCCGGAGGCCATGCCGCGTCCTCGACCGGCGGAGCAACCGCCTCGCGAGAAAGGCTGCCCGAAGCGTGTCGCAGCCAAGACGCGTCGTCGGCACCGGCCGGCCGGGAGTCGATCAGGATCGCGCGCCCGCCGGTGTCGGTGGGCGCGCCCACCGAGACCCGCACCTGCACGGCGCCCTGGCCCGGGAAGACCAGCGGCGACTCCAGTGTCAGCTCTTCGATCCGCGCGCAGCCGACCTCGTCGCCCGCCCGGATCGCCAGCTCGGCGAAGGCCGTGCCGGGCAGCAAAGTCTTGCCCTGCACGACATGGTCGGCGAGCCACGGGTGAGTGCGGGTCGACAGGCGGCTGGTGAACACCACGCCCGCGTCGTCGGCCAGCGCGACAAAACCGTCCAGCAGCGGGTGGCCCACCGACGTGAGGCCGACCGACGCGGCGTCACCGGCCTCGGAAGCCGACGGGGCCGGCCAGTAGCGCTCGCGCTGGAACGGGTAGGTCGGCAGGCTGATGTTCGCCTCGGCTCCGGCGAACAACGACGTCCATTCGACGCCGACCCCGCTGACGTGCAATCGGGCCAGCGCGCGGAGCAGCGCCTCCTTTTCGCTGTGATCGCGGCGCAGCGCGGAAATCACCGTCACCTCGGCCGGATCGACGACGTCGAGCGCCAGGCCGGCGAGCACCCCGCCGGGACCGAGTTCCAAGATGGTGTCCGAGCCCGCGTCGGCCAGCGCGGTCACGCCATCGGCGAACCGGACCGCGTCGCGCACCTGCCGCACCCAGTATTCGGGCGAGGACAATTCGGCGCCGGCCAGCTGCCCGGTCACCCCGGAAACGACCGGGATCCGCGGTTCCCCGAAGGACAGTCCGGCGATCGCCTCGGCGAACCCGGCCAGCATCGGTTCCATCAACGGCGAGTGGAAGGCATGGGAAACGGTCAGCCGCTTGGTCTTGTGGCCCAGGTCTTCGAGCTGCGCGGCTATGTCCGCCACCGCTTCCTCGGTGCCCGAGAGCACCACCGTCTCCGGGCCGTTCACCGCGGCGATCGACACCTCGGCTTCCTGACCCGCCAACAGGGGCAGCACCTCAGCCTCGGCCGCGCGGACGGACACCATCGCCCCCGCGCCGGTCGGAAGGGCCTGCATCAGCCGTGCGCGGGCCGTCACCAGGGCACAGGCGTCGGCCAGCGAAAGGACCCCGGCGACGTGCGCCGCCGCGACCTCACCGATCGAGTGCCCCGCGACCCGGGAAACCCGCACCGCCAGCGACTCCATCAACCGGAACAGCGCCACCTCGATCGCGAACAACGCGGGCTGGGCGTAACCGGTCCGATCGAGCGCCTCGGCGTCGGTGCCCCAGACGATCTCGCGCAACGGCCGGTCCAGGCCCCGCTCCAGCTCGGCGGACACGGTGTCGAAGGCGTCCGCGAACGCGGCGAAGTGCTCGTACAGCTCGCGTCCCATGCCGAGCCGCTGGCTGCCCTGGCCGGAGAACACCACTGCCACCGAGCGTTCCGTGGCCAGGCCCGTCACCACGGCCGGTTCACCGTCCACTCCGGTCAGCAGCACCGCGCGGTGGTCGAACAGCGCGCGGCCGGTGACCAGCGAACGGCCCACGTCGGCCGCGGGGAGTCCGGGATTGAGCCGGGAGAACTCCTTCATCCGGTCGATCTGCTCGTTCAGCGCCATCTCGGACTTCGCCGAGAGCGGCCACGGCACGATGTCGACCGGTCCGGAGTCCTCGGCCTCCGCCGCAGTCGGCGGGGCCTGCTCGAGGATCACGTGCGCATTGGTGCCACTGAGCCCGAACGAGGACACACCAGCGCGACGCGGGCGGTCCACCTCCGGCCACGGAGTCTGCTTGGTCAGCAACGAAACCGCACCGGACGACCAGTCCACATGGGACGACGGCTCACTCACGTGCAAGGTCTGCGGCAACACCCCGTGGCGGATGGCCATCACCATCTTGATGACGCCCGCCACCCCGGCCGCGGCCTGCGTGTGGCCGATGTTCGACTTGATTCCGCCCAGCCACAGCGGAATCTCTCGATCCTGACCGTAGGTGGCCAGAATCGCTTGGGCCTCGATCGGGTCGCCCAGCACCGTGCCGGTCCCGTGCGCCTCGACCGCGTCAACGTCCGCAGTGGACAGACCCGCCCCAGCCAGCGCTTGCCGGATCACCCGCTGCTGCGCCGGACCATTCGGTGCCGTCAAGCCGTTCGACGCGCCATCCTGGTTCACTGCCGAACCCCGCATCACCGCGAGGACCCGGTGCCCGTTGCGCTCCGCGTCGGACAACCGCTCGACGACCAGGACGCCCACGCCCTCAGCCCAGCCAGTGCCGTCCGCGTCGTCCGAGAAAGCCTTGCAACGACCGTCCGGAGCCAGCCCGCCCTGGCGGCTGAACCCGGCGAAACCGGTCGCCGTCGACATCACCGTCACGCCGCCGGCCAGTGCCAGCGAGCACTCACCAGACCGCAGAGCCTGCGCCGCCCAGTGCAGTGCCACCAGCGAAGACGAGCACGCGGTGTCCACAGTGACCGCCGGGCCTTCAAGACCGAAGGTGTAGGAGACCCGGCCGGACACCACACTCGCCGCCAGGCCCGTGGTGGCATGACCTTCCACGTCCTCGGGCGAGTTCTCCATCAGGCTCGCGTAGTCCTGGCCGTTGGTGCCGACGAACACGCCGGTGGACGTCCCGCGCAGGCCGGCCGGGTCGATCCCGGCCCGCTCGACGGCCTCCCACGAAGTCTCCAGCAGCACGCGCTGCTGCGGGTCCATCGCCAGCGCCTCACGCGGCGAGATGCCGAAGAACCCGGCGTCGAATTCCGAGACGTCGTCGAGGAAACCGCCGTGGCCGGTCACGCTGGTGCCGCGGCCCTCACCGGCGAGCGCGGCCAGATCCCAGCCGCGGTCCGACGGGAAGACCGACATCGCGTCGCGGCCCTCGTCGACCAGCTGCCAGAGGTCTTCCGGCGAGCGCACGTTCCCGGGGAACCGGCAGCCCATCCCGACGATCGCGATCGGCTCGTCCGCCATCGCCTGCGTCCGGACCGTGACGCGCGTGTGCCGGTCATCGCCGACCAGCTCGCACAGCAGGTGCTCGGCCAGCGCCGCCGGGGTCGGAAAGTCGAAGACCACTGTGGACGTCAGCGCCAGGCCCGTGACCCCGGCCAGCTGATTGGCGACTTCGACCGCGGTCAGGGAGTCGAAACCGAGATCCCGGAAGGCCGTGTCGGCAGCGACCGCGGACGCCGAAGCGTGGCCGAGCACGGTCGCGGCGTGGGTGCGGACGAGCTCCAAGACCGTCCCGGCCCGGTCGGCTTCAGGCAGCCCGACCAACCGTTCACGCAGCTCGGCCCCAGCCGAGCCAGGAGCCTCGTCCGCCTCGAGCACACGGCGAGCGTCGGGCAGCTCCGAGAGCAACCGGCCCGGCCGCAGCCCGAGCAACGCGGTCAGCAGCATCGGATCGCGCAGATCGGCGATCACCGCGGTCGCCGCCGATTCGGTGACGACCTGGCTGAGCGTGGCCGCCGCCAGGCCCGGTTCGAGCAGGGCCCCGCCCAGCCGCCGGGAGCGTTCCTCGACCCGTGCTTCGTCGGCCATGCCGCCACCGGCCCAGGCCGCCCAGGCGATCGAGGTGGCCACGAGCCCGTCGTCGTGGCGGCGCTGGGCGATCGCGTCGAGCACCGCGTTCGCCGCCGCGTAGTTGCCCTGCCCCGGGCTGCCCACCGAGCCGGCGATGGACGAGAACAGCGCGAACACCTCGAGACCGAGGTCGCGGGTCAGCTCGTCGAGCACCAGCGCCGAGGTGACCTTCGCCCGGAACACGGCGTCGAAACGGTCCGGGGTCAGCGCGTCGAGCACTCCGTCGTCGAGGACGCCCGCGGTGTGCACCACTGCGGTCAGCGGGAGCTCGGCGGGAAGTCCGGCCAGCAGTTCCCGGACCGCGTCCCGGTCCGAGACGTCACACGCTTGAAGCGTGACCTGGGTGCCCAGGGCCGTCAGCTCGTCACGCAGGGCCTCGGCACCCGGCGCGTCCGCCCCCCGGCGGCTCGCGAGCAACAGGTGCGGGGCGCCCTTGGTGGCCAGGTCCCGGGCGACATGGGCGGCCAGCGCGCCGGAGCCACCGGTGATCAGCACCGTCCCGGTGGGACTCCAGGCCGTCACCTCGTCCACGATCGGCGCGGGCAGCAGCCGGCGGCCGAAGACCCCGGAAGCCCGGACGGCGACCTGGTCTTCGGCGTTTTGGTCGAGAACCCCGGCGAACCGTCGTGCCGCACGCTCGTCCAGCAACTCGGGCAGGTCGATCACGCCGCCCCAGGAGCGCGGGTACTCCAACGCGGCCACGCGGCCCAGACCCCAGACACCGGCCTGTGAGACCGCCCGAAGCGGATCGGCGCGGCCGGTCGTGACGGCGCCGCGGGTCACCGCCCAGACCGGGGCCGTGACCTCCGCGTCGCCCAGCGCCTGCAGCAGTCCGGCGGTCGTGGCCGCAGCTGACTCGGTGAAAGCGAGCAGCGAGACCACTCCGGCCAGGCTGTGGGGAACCGAGTCCTGGAGTGCTTCGGTCAGGTCGGCCCGCTCCGTGCCATCGACGTCGAGCCGGACTGCGGCCGGGCCCATCGCTTCGATCACCGACGCGACCCAAGCGTCCTCGGCGAGCTTCCGCGGCACCACGACGAGCCAGGCGCCCAGCGACACCGGCCCGAACGATTCTTCCAGCGGCAGCCAGGTTTCCCGGTACCGCAACGAGTCCATCTTGGACTTCTCCCGGCGCTTGCGGCGCCAGGCCGACAGCGCCGGCACGACCTCTTCCAGCGCGGTCCCGGTGACCCCGAGATCCCCGGCCAGCTCGTCGAGGTCCGAGCCCTCCACCGCGGCCCAGAACCGGTCGTCGGTCCCGATGGCGGCGGAAACCGCACCGGCTTCCGGCCAGAACCGCTCACGCTGGAAGGCGTAGGTCGGCAGGTCCACGCAGTGCGCGCCCGAGCCGGTGAAGAACCCCGGCCAGTCCACGGGCGCGCCCAGCACATGCAGCCCGGCGAGCGCCGCGACGATCGAGTCCTCCTCACCGCGGTCCCGGCGCAGCGCCGGGATGACCACCGCATCGGCCGGCAGGCTCTGCCGGGCCATGGCGGACAGCGCGCCGTCCGGGCCCACTTCGAGGAAGCCCGCCGCACCCGCGTCACGCAGGGTCGTCACGGCGTCGGCGAAGCGCACGGTGTCGGCGGCGTGCCGAACCCAGTAGTCCGGCGAGCAGAGGAGTTCGGCGTCCGCGAGCGCGCCGGTCGCCGTCGAGACCACCGGAAGTGTGGGCGGACGCAGGTCGAGTCCTTCGACCACAGCCCGGAATTCGGCGAGCATCGGCGCCATCAGCGGCGAGTGGAAGGCGTGCGACACCGGAAGCCGTTTGGTCTTGCGGCCCTGGGCGCCGAAGGTGGCCGCGATCGCCGCGACGGCGTCTTCCGCGCCGGAAATCACCACGGCGTCCGGGCCGTTGACCGCCGCGATCGAGACCGTGTCCTCGTGGCCGGCCAGCAGCGGCCGGACCTCGGCTTCGCTCGCCTGCACCGAAACCATCGAGCCCGAATCCGGCAGCGCCTGCATCAACCGGCCCCTGGCGACCACCAGCGTGGCGGCGTCGGCCAGCGAGAGGACCCCGGCCACGTGGGCGGCGGCGATCTCGCCGATCGAGTGACCGGCGACAAAACCGGGCCGGACCCCGAAGGATTCCAGGAGCCGGAACAGCGCGACCTCGACCGCGAACAGCGCGGGCTGAGCCCACCCGGTCTGGTCGAGCAGATCCTTCTCCTCACCCCACAAGACTTCGCGCAACGGACGGTCCAGCTGGGCGTCGACGTGCGCCGCGACCGCGTCGAAGGCCTCGGCGAACGCGGGGAACAGGGCGTGGAGTTCCTGGCCCATGCCGAGCCGCTGCGAGCCCTGGCCGGTGAACAGCACCGCGAGCGGACCACCGGTGGCAGCCCCGCGGGCGATCTCGCGCACTCCGTCCCGCCCCGGGAGCAAGGCCGCCCGGTGGCCGAAGGTGGACCGGTTCGCGACGAGCGAGTAGCCGATGTCCAGCGCGGTCAGGCCCGGATTGGCCTCGGCGAACGAGGTCAGCCGGTCGATCTGGGCGGCCAGCGCCGCCTCGGTCTTGGCCGACACCAGCCACGGCGCCAGCCGCGGTTTCGCGGGCACCCGCTCGCGCTCGGGCGGCTCCTCCAGGATCACGTGCGCGTTGGTCCCGCTGATCCCGAACGACGAGATCCCCGCACGGCGCGGTCCGTCGCCCACCCAGGCCACGGGCTCGTCGAGCAGGGTGATCGAGCCGGCCGACCAGTCCACCTGGGACGAGGGGGTGCCGACGTTCAGGCTGCGCGGGAGTTCACCGTGGCGCATCGCCATGATCATCTTGATCACGCCCGCGACCCCGCCGGCCGCCTGCGTGTGGCCGAAGTTGGACTTGATCGACCCGAGCCACAGCGGACGATCGCGATCCTGCCCGTAGGTCGCGAGCAGCGCTTCCGCCTCGATGGGGTCACCGAGCGCGGTTCCGGTGCCGTGCGCCTCCACGGCGTCCACTTCGGACGGTGACAGGCCGGCACCCTGGAGCGCGGCCATGATCACCCGCTGCTGCGAGGAGCCGTTCGGCGCAGTGAGGCCGTTCGACGTGCCGTCGGAGTTCACCGCGCTGCCGCGCAGCGTCGCGACGATCCGGTGACCGTGCCGCCGCGCGTCGGAAAGCCGTTCCAGCACAAGCATCCCGGCGCCCTCGGCCCAGCTGGTCCCGTCGGCGTCCTCGGAGAACGACTTGCACCGGCCGTCCGCGGCCAGGCCGCCCTGCTTGCTGAACTCGACGAACATCGACGGCTCCGACAGCACGGCCACCCCGCCGGCCAGCGCGAGCGAGCACTCCCCCAGCCGCAGGGCCTGCGCGGCCATGTGGAGCGCCACCAGCGAAGACGAGCACGCGGTGTCGACGGTCAGTGAAGGGCCTTCGAGCCCGAACGTGTAGGAGATCCGGCCGGACATCACGCTGCCGGTGTTCCCGGTCAGCACAAAGCCTTCCGAGCGGCTGGCCTCGGACAGCAGCGACGCGTAATCGCTGCTCGACGCGCCGATGAACACCCCGGTGGCCGTGCCGGCCAGCGATCCGGGCACGATGCCCGCCGCCTCGAACGCCTCCCACGACACCTCCAGCAGGATCCGCTGCTGCGGGTCGGCGGCCAGCGCCTCACGCGGGCTCATCCGGAAGAAGCCGGCGTCGAACTCGGCCGCGTCGGCCAGGAACCCGCCCGAGCGAGTGCTCGACGTGCCGGGCCGCAGGCCGTCCGGGTCGTAGAGGCCGTCGAGGTCCCAGCCGCGGTCGGCCGGGAAGCCGCCGATCGCGTCGCGGCCCGAAGAGACGAGTTCCCACAGCTCGTCGGGCGAGCGCACCGCGCCCGGATAACGGCAGCTCATCCCGACGATGACGATCGGGTCCCCAGCCTCCCCGGAGTGCACAGTGTCGGCCAGCACGGCGGCGGGCTTGACGGGCTCGGCCGGTCCGGTGTCCAGCACCAGCTCGGCGAGCAGATGCGCGGCCAAAGCCTGCGGGGTCGGATGGCTGAACACGGCGGTCGGCGTGAGCCGGAACCCGGTCGCCGCCGTGAGTTTGTTCCGCAGTTCCACCGAGGTCAGCGAGTCGAAGCCCAGCTCCTTGAACGCCCGGCCCGGCTCGACCTCCGCGGACCGGCCGTGCCCCAGCACGGCGGCGGCCTCGGCCTGGATCAGCTCGACCAGTGTGCGTTCACGGTCCTCTTCGGACAGACCACGCAGACGGGCGGCCAACGGTGCCGCCCCGGCAGCGTTGGCGGCGGCCGAGCGGCGGACCGGGGCCCGGACGAGCCCGCGGAACACGTGCGGCACCTGGTCACGCTGCCGGGCCAGGTCCACGGTCGCCGCGACGATCACCGGAGCGGCCGAGCCGAGCGCGGCGTCGAACAGGGACAGCGCCCGGTCCTCGGTGAGCGCGGGCAGGCCTTCCCGGGCCATCCGCGCGAGGTCGGCCTCGGTCAGCGCCGCGGTCATCCCGCTGCCCGGCGCCCAGGCGCTCCAGGCCAGCGCGGTCGCCGGCAGGCCGAGGTCGCGGCGGTGCTGGGCGAGGGCGTCCAGACCGGCGTTCGCGGCCGCGTAGTTGCCCTGCCCGGCGCTGCCGAGCGAGCCCGCGACCGAGGAGAACAGGACGAACGAGGTCAGGTCCGCGGTGAGTTCGTGCAGGTGCCAGGCGGCGTCGAGCTTCGGGGCCAGGACCGTGTCGAGACGGTCCGGGGTCAGGGAGTCCAGCACGCCGTCGTCGACCACGCCCGCCGCGTGGACCACCGCGGTCAGCGGATGCTGCGCGGGGATGCCCGCCAGCAGGGCCGCGACCGCGTCGCGATCGGCGACGTCACAGGCGACCGCCGAAACCTGGGCACCGGACTCGGTGAGTTCGGTGAGAAGTTCTTGCGCCCCTTCGGCTTCCGGGCCGCGCCGGCTCGCCAGCACCAGATGCCGTACGCCGCGTTCGTGCACCAGATGCCGTGCGAGCAGGCCGCCGAGCCCGCCGGTGCCACCGGTGATCAGGACCGTACCGTCAGTGTCCCAGTCGCCCGGGATCCGCAGCACCAGCTTGCCGACGTGCCGGGCCTGGCTCATGTACCGGAACGCCTCGGGCGCGCGCCGCACGTCCCAGGACTTGACCGGCAGCGGCGACAGCACCCCGGCGGTGAACAGCTCCACCAGGACCGCCAGCATTTCCTGGATCCGGTCCGGACCGGCCTCGGACAGGTCGAAGGCCCGGTAGCTGACGCCGGCCGGCTCGCGGATGTCGGTCTTGCCCATTTCGAGGAACCGGCCGCCGGGGGCGAGCAGGCGCAGGGACGCGTCCACGAACTCGCCCGCAAGCGAGTTCAGGACGACGTCGACACCCCGTCCGCTGGTGACGTCCAGGAAGCGCTGTTCGAACTCGGTCGTCCGGGAGGAAGCCAGGTGATCCTCGGCGACGCCGAGCGCGCGGAGGGTGTCCCACTTGCCCTCGCTCGCCGTCGCGAAGACCTCGGCGCCGAGGTGCCGCGCGTACTGGATCGCGGCCATGCCGACGCCGCCCGCCCCGGCGTGGATCAGGACCGACTCACCGGGACGGACGTCGGCGAGGTCGCTCAAGGCGTAACAGGCGGTCAGGAAAACCAGCGGCACCGCGGCGGCGTCCACTTCGGACCATTCGGCGGGCATCGGGATCAGGAATCGCTCGTCGACCACGGCGGCGGGACCGAAACCGCCGTCCACCATGCCCATCACCCGGTCACCCGGCCGGAGCGCCTGCACCTCCGGCCCGGTCTCGACGACCACCCCGGCCGCCTCCGCACCGAGTGGACCGGCTTCGCCCGGATACATGCCGAGCGCGTTGAGCACGTCGCGGAAGTTCATCCCGGCGGCGGTGACCCGCAAGCGCACTTCCCGGCCCTCAGGCGGGGCAACGGCCAACGGAGAAAGGGTCAGCTCGTCCAGGCTCCCCAGGCGCGGACTGTCCAATCGCCACGGAGTTCCGCTGGGCGGCAGCAAACCGGCGTCGGTGGATCCGGCCAGCCGGGCGAGCCGGGCGACCCGGACCTCACCGCCGCGGACGACCGCCTGCGGTTCGCCGGAAGCGACCAGTCCGGCCAGTGCGGCGGCCGAGGCCGGGACCGCGGTTTCGGCATCGAAGTCGACGAGCACGAGCCGGCCCGGGTGTTCCGCCTGCGCCGACCGGATCAGGCCCCACACCGGCGCGGCGGCCGGATCGGTGACCGGTTCACCGGCGGACTGCATCGCGCCGCGGGTGACGACGACCAGGCGGGTGCCGTCGAACCGGTCGTCCGCCAGCCAGTCGCGCACCGTCGAAAGGGTCTCCGTGAGCGCGTCCCGGTAGCCGGACTTCCCGTCGACGGACAGGACGAAAACCGTCGCGCCGTCCACACACGGGTTCGGGTGGCTCTCCACCGAATTCGCGGCCTCCAGCAGGCCGCCCGCCACGTCGTGGGGGTCGGCGCCGAGCACGGTGAAACAGTCCTGCGCCTCCAGGTCGACCGGCAGCGGCGTCCAGTCCAGGCTCCAGAGGTGGTCGAGAGCGCCCTCGTCGTCTCCGGCGAACGATGGCGGGCGCAGGACCAGCGATTCCGCCGAGAACACCGGCGCCCCGGCGGGATCGGTGGCCAGGATCCGCACAGCGTCCGCACCGGCGGGGCTCACCCGCACCCGCAACGCCGACGCACCGGTGGCGTGCAGGGCGACGTCGGTCCAGGAGAACGGCACGGTCCCGGCCGGACCGCTCAGCGCGGGCGCGTGCAGAGCCGCGTCCAGCAGCGCCGGGTGCAGCCCGAACGTCTCCGGCGAGCCGGATTCAGGCAGCTGGACCTCGGCGAAGACGTCCTCGCCGCGCCGCCACGCCGCGGTCAGCCCCTGGAACGCCGGGCCGTACTCAAAACCGGCCTGCACCAGGCTTTCGTAGCAACCGGAAAGGTCGACAGCCGACGCTCCCTCCGGCGGCCAGGCGCCTTCGAACTCGAACGCCGGCGCACCCGAGGCGAGGAAGCCGGCGGCGTGACGGGTCCAGGACGCCGTCGCCGCTTTCCGCGCGTGAATGGTGACGGCCCGGCTGCCGGCCTCGTCGAGCGCGCCGACCGTGACCTGAATCTGGACGTCGTCCTGCTCACCGAGGACCAGCGGGGCTTCCAGGACCAGCTCGGCCAGGCGATCGCAGCCGACCTCGTCCCCGGCGCGCACGGCCAGCTCCACCAGCGCCGTCCCCGGGACCAGGACCCGGCCGAGCACGCGGTGATCGCCGACCCACGCGTGCGTGCGCCGGGAAATCCGGCCGGTGAAGAGGGTTTCGCCCGTTGTGGCCAGTTCGAAGGCGGTGTCCAGGACCGGGTGGTCCAAAGTGGACTTTACCCGTCCGGCGCTGCTGTCGGTCCAGAAGTGGCTGCGCTGGAAGGCGTACGTCGGCAGGTCGATCCGGCGGGCGCCGCGACCGGCGAAGAACTGGGACCAGTCCGGTCCGGCACCGCGGACCTGCAGGGCGGCGATGGTGGCGACGATCGAGGCGGCCTCGTCCTTATCCTTGCGCAGCGCCGGGGCCGCGAAGGTGTCCCCGTCCGCAAGGATCTCCGCGACCATTCCGGACAGAGTGGCGCCGGCGCCGAGTTCGAGGACCGAGGTGACGCCCTCGGCACCCAGCGTCGCGACCGCGTCGGCGAAACGCACCGGCTCGTGGACCTGGCGCACCCAGTACTCGGGCGAGCCGAGGTCCGCCAGCTCGCCGGTCACGGTGGACACCACCGGCAGCTTCGGCTTCCGGTAGGTCAGCACGTCGGCGACCCAGCGCAGGTCGTCCAGCGCGGGCTCCATCAGCGAGGAGTGGAACGCGTGGCTCACCCGCAGCGGCGTGGACTTGATCCCCTGCTCGGACAGTTCCTCTGACAACGCCGAGACGTCGGCCTCTGGTCCGGAAAGGACCACGGCCTCCGGACCGTTGACCGCAGCGACGCAAACCTCACTGCTGTGCCTGGAAAGCAGCGAGCGAACCCGTTCTTCGCTCGCGCGGACGGCGACCATCGCCCCACCGGCGGGCAGGTCCTGCATGAGGCGGCCGCGATTCGCGGCGAAGGCGGCAGCGTCCGGCAGCGACCAGATCCCGGCGACGTGCGCCGCGGCGACCTCGCCGATCGAATGGCCGGTGACGACGTCCGGCCGCAAGCCCCACGACTCCAGCAGCCGGAACAACGCGACCTGGAAGACGAACAGCGCGGGCTGGGTGTACCCCGTCTCGACCAGCAGCGCGGCTTCGGCCGAATCGGGCTCGGCGAACATGACCGACTTCAGCGGCCGGTCGAGGTGCAGGTCCACTTCGGCACACGCGGCGTCAAAAGCCTTGGCGAACGCCGGGAACCGCGCGTGCAGCTCACGGCCCATGCCGAGCCGCTGCGCGCCCTGACCGGGGAAGACGAACGCGAGCCGTCCGTGCTGAGCGGTGCCCTCGTGGACCGACTCGTGCCGTTCGCCCTTGGCCAGCGCGTCGAGGCCGTCGAGACCGGCGTCCACCACCACGGCCCGATGCGGCAGGGCCGCTCGGCTGCACGCGGCGGAAAACGCGAGGTCCAGCGGCCGGGCGCCGGACCGCACCACGTCCCGCACCAGGGCGGCCTGGGCCTGCAGAGCGGGCAGGCTGCGAGCGGAAAGCACCAGCGGCGTCGGGCCGCCCGGGTCCTCGACGTCCTCGGTATCGGGCACCGGCGGGCCCTGCTCCAAGAGCACGTGGGCATTGGTGCCGCTGAAGCCGAACGAGGAGACCGCGCATCGCCGCGGCGCCTCACGCTCGGGCCACTCTTGTGGCTGGGTAAGCAGTTTCAGCGTGCCCGCGGACCAGTCCACGTGCGGGGTGGCGGGATCGGCGTGCAGCGTCCGGGGCAGCACGCCCGCGCCCATCGCCGAGATCATCTTGATCACGCCGAGTACCCCGGCCGCGGCCTGCGCGTGGCCGATGTTCGATTTGACCGACCCCAGCAGCAGCGGCTGCCCGGCGTCGCGACCAGCGCCGTACACGGCCTGCAGCGCGGCGCCTTCGATCGGGTCGCCGAGCGCGGTGCCGGTGCCGTGCGCCTCGACGGCGTCCACATCGGACGGATCGAGGCCGGCGTCGGCCAATGCCTGACGGATGACCCGCTGCTGGGCGAGCCCGTTCGGGGCAGTGAGCCCGGCGCTGGCGCCGTCGGAGTTCACCGCGGAACCCCGGAGCACCGCCAGGACCCGGTGCCCGCGCGCCTTCGCCGTGGACAGGCGTTCCACCAGCAGCATGCCGACGCCCTCGCCCCAGCCTGTGCCGTCCGCGCCCGCGCCGAACGCCTTGCAGCGCCCGTCTTCGGCCAAGCCGCGGACCCGGCTGAACGCCATGAACGAGCCGGGAGTGGCCATCACCGCGACCCCGCTGACAATCGCCTGGTCGCAGTCGCCCCGCCGCAGGGCCTGGGCGGCGACGTGCAGCGCCACCAGCGACGCCGAACAGGCCGTGTCGATCGTCAGGGCGGGACCGTGCAGGCCGAACTCGTAGGCGATCCGGCCGGACGCGATACTGCCCGCGGTCCCGGTGATCAGGTGGCCTTCCGCGCCGTCGCGCGCGTCCTGCATGCCCGGCCCGTACTCGTGGTTCTCCGCGCCGATGAACACTCCGGTGGAGCTCCCGCCGACCGACAGCGGATCGATCCCGGACCGTTCGAACAACTCCCAAGCCAGTTCCATCAACAGGCGTTGCTGGGGATCCATCGCGGCGGCCTCACGCGGGGAGATCCCGAAGAAGTCGGCGTCGAACTCGGTCGCGCCCTTGAGGAATCCGCCGAACCGGGAGTACGTGTGCCCGGGGCGGTCCGGGTCGGGGTCGTAGGAGCCCTCGATGTCCCAGCCGCGGTCGGCGGGGAATTCGCCGATGGCATCCTTGCCCTCGGCGAGGAGCTGCCACAGCTCTTCCGGCGAGGTCACCCCGCCGGGGGTGCGGCAGGCGGTGCCGACGATCACCACCGGGTCGCTGGCGTCGGCCTCGGCTCCCCCGACGACGGTCTGCGCTGCCGATTCTTCGCCGAGAAGGTGCACAGCAAGGCCGTGAGCAAGGCTGCTGGCAGTGGGGTGGTCGTAAATGTCGGTCAGGGGAAAGGAAATCCCGAGTTCGGCCTGGACCAGACGGTGCAACTCGACCGCGGCCAGCGAATTGAGGCCCAGGTCGGCGAAACGGCGGAGCGGATCTTCGACCTCGGCGCGTTCGACCCCCAGCGCCGAGGCGGCGAACCGCTGGACCAGCGCCAGAAGCTTCCGGACGGCGTCACCGCGCGAACCACTCGCCAGCTGCTCGCGCCACGCTTCGGCGGCACCGCCGTCACCCTCGCCGGCCGAGGACACGTTGCAGGCTTCGCTCGTCATATCGCCGCGCCACCAACCTTAGGACCCTGGTCCGGAACTGACTTGGCCCCGATCGTAGAAGTCCGCACCCTGTACTTTTTCCTAGAGGACAGCCCGATTTCCGCACTCCGGCCGCCCGCCGCCGGCAGGACTGGTGTTTTCCCGCGATCGGCTGGGGGACGCTTCGGCGACACCAGGGGCGCGGCATGGAACGCCGGTGCAAGAGACCGGCCCGAGCCATGCCGGCCGCGTTCTCTTCGGAGGGGCACCCGCCATGACCTTGGCCAGCCAGCACCCCATGACCATGTTCGGCCCGGACTTCCCCTTCGCCTACGACGACTGGCTGAGCCACCCGGCCGGTCTGGGCCGGCTGCCGGAGCACCGCCTAGGCACCCCGGTCGCCGTGGTGGGCGGCGGGATCTCCGGCCTCGTCGCCGCGTACGAGCTGATGAGACTGGGCCTGCGGCCGGTGCTCTATGAGGCCGGCGAACTCGGCGGGCGCATGCGTTCGATCGCCTTCGCGGACCACCCGGAGTCACTGGCGGAGCTGGGCGCGATGCGGTTCCCGCCCTCGGCCAGCACGCTGTTCCACTACATCGGGCTGCTCGGCCTGGCCACCCGCCCGTTCCCCAATCCCCTCTCGGCCTGCACGCCGAGCACGGTGATCGACCTCGGCGGCGTCGTCCACCGCGTCCGGACCGCCGACGAGCTGCCCACCGACTACCAGACCGTCGCCGACGCCTGGGACAAGGCGCTGCAGGACCGCGCGGAACTGTCCTCGATGGAGGACGCCATCCGGCGCCGCGACGTCCGCGCGATCAAGTCCATCTGGAACCGCCTGGTGACCGAAATGGACGATCAGTCGTTCTACGGCTTCCTGGCCGCGTCCTCGGCCTTCGAGTCCTTCCGCACGCGGGAGATCTTCGGGCAGGTCGGCTTCGGCACCGGCGGCTGGGACACCGACTTCCCCAACTCGATCCTGGAGATCCTGCGGGTGATCTACACCCACGCCGACGACGACCAGGTCAGCATCGTCGGCGGCGCCCGTCAGGTCCCGGCCGGGCTGTGGACCCGCGTGCCCGAGGAGATGGCGCACTGGCCTGCCGGGACCTCCTTGTCCTCGCTCAACTCCGGCCGTCCTCGCCCGTCGGTGACGCGGCTGAGCCGCGCCGGCGACGCCATCACCGTCGAAGACAGCTCGGGTACGCGGCAGGACTTCGCCGCCGCGGTGTTCACCCCGCACGTGTGGACCCTGCTCGGCCAGATCGACTGCGCGCCGGAGCTGCTCAGCGTTCCGCAGTGGACCGCCGTCGAGCGCACCCACTACATGAACTCCTCCAAGCTGTTCGTCCTCACCGACCGGCCGTTCTGGCGCGACACCGACCCGCGCACCGGCCGCGACGTGATGGGCATGACCCTGACCGACCGCAGCCCGCGCGGGGTCTACCTGTTCGACGACGGCCCCGACCGGCCGGGCGTGATGTGCCTGTCCTACAGCTGGAACGACGACTCCTCGAAGATGCTCACCCTCGACGACGACCAGCGCCTGGCCGTCGTCCTGCGCCAGCTCAAGGCGATCTACCCGGACGTCGACATCGCCTCGCACGTGATCGGCGACCCGATCACCATCACCTGGGAGCGCGAGCCGCACTTCATGGGGGCGTTCCGCGCCAGCCTGCCCGGCCACTACCGCTATCAGCGGCGGCTGTTCACCCAGTTCATGCAGCGCGAGGAGCCGGACGAGCGACGCGGCTTCTTCCTGTGCGGCGACGACGTTTCGTGGACCGCGGGGTTCGCCGAGGGCGCCGTGACGACCGCGCTGAACGCCGTCTGGGGAGTGCTGGACCACCTCGGCGGCGCGACGGCCCCGGGGAACCCCGGCCCCGGGGACCGCTTCGACGAACTCGCGCCGGTGGACCTGCCGTTCTGAGGGCGGTCCCGGAACAATCACTGCACGGGAACGGGTTTTGCTGCCGTCTTCGGCGTCACGGGGATGACGTCGAAGTTCCCGGCCGTCACGTCGAGCCGGTGGAACAGCAGGTCGGGACCCGTCACGTACAGGGTCGAGACGCCCTCGTCCTTCAGCGCCCCGACCACGGCCGGCCAGTGGATCGGCCGATCGAAGGTGTCCAGCAGCATGGTCTGCAGCTCGGCGGCCGAGCCGATCCGGCGGCCGTCCTGGTCGGCGATGACCGGCAGGCTCGGCTCGGCGAGCGGGTAGCGGGCGAACACCTCGGCCGCCTGGACGCGCAGCGGGGCGAACCGCTGCGCGTGCACCGGCGGCCGCATGGTCTGCATGGAATAGCCGCCGAGCGCGCGGACCGCCGCGATGAGCTCGTCCAGCAGCGCCGCCCGCAGGGAGACCAGGTAGGCGCCCTCGTCGAGGTGCCCGGAGATCTCGATCCAGTCCCCGCGGGCGGCCCGCTCTTCGACCAGCGCCAGGAACTCCGGGCCGGGCACCCGGACGAAGCAGTGCGTCACCAGGTCGTCCGGCTCACCGGCGAAGTACTCGTCCTCACAGCGGACGAGGTCGACGGTGAGCCGGACGGCGTCGGCGAAGTCCAGCGCGCCGACGTACGCCGCCGCCGCGCGCTGGCCGACGCTCGCGCCGACGCAGAAATCGGGACGCAGCCCCAGTTCCTGCTCGGCCCGGTCGGCCAGCGCGAGTGAGTTCACCAGGAACGCCACCTGGGCGTTGACGTCGTAAACCCCTTCGGCGGCACGGAAACCCTCGAGCAGCGAACGGCCGAGCACCTCGTCGGCCAGCGCCGTCCGCCGGCGCGCGTAGCGGTCCAGCACCATGAACCGGCCGACCTCGGCGAACGTCGAGGAACCCATCCCGGGGAAGGCCACGGCGACCGCGCCGCGCGGTTCGCTCACGCCGAGACCGCCAGCTCCTGGAGCCGCTTGCTGTCCGGCTTTCCGTTGCCGTTCAGGGGGAAGCTGTCGATGACGACCATCCGGTCGGGCACCTCGTAGTCGGCCAGCGCCGCCCTGGCCACGGCGCGCCAGTGGTCCTGCCCGCGGTCCTCGTCGTCCTCGACGAAAGCGATCAGCTCGCTGCCCCGCCGTTCGCACGGGATGGCGATGATCTTGGCCACGCAGCCGGACTCCGCCATCCGCCGTTCGATCATCTCGGGGTAGAGGGTGTAGCCCATGCGGTGGACCGCGCGCTTGCGGCCGAGGATGACGAGGCTGCCGTCCTCGGTCAGGCGGCCGAAGTCGCCGCTCGGGTACCAGCCGCGGGCGATCGGCTCGATCTCGCCGTCCTCGCCGAGGTAACCGGCCATGACGTCCGGGGTGAGCACCATGACCTCGCCGACCTGGCCGGCGGGCAGCTCGACGCCGTCGTCGTCCACCACGGCCAGCCGCACGCCCTCGACCGCACGGCCGCAGGCGACCGGGTTGTCCAGCGTGGCAAAGGAAACGTTGCCCAGCTCGGTGCTGCCGTAACTGTCGAGCAGGTGGTGCCCGACCTCCTCGGCGTACCGGTCCACCAGGCCCGGGTCCAGCGGCGCGGCGCCGGCGCAGAGCATCCGCGCCTCGGCGAGCACCCGCATCAGCACGGGCCGGCGACGGGCGATGTTGAGCATGCTGCGGTAGGTCGCCGGGGTGGCGTCGAACACCGTCCCCCCGCACAGCCCGGCCATCTGCAGCGCGTGGTCGAGCCGCCGGTACGGGGCCACCACCAGCGAGCACCGGGTGAGCCAGGCGATCAGCACCATGGACAGCCCGTACTGGTGGGAGAACGGCAGCAGCGGCACCAGCACGTCGGACTCCACGTGCCCGACCTGGTTGAGGTTGCGGCGCAGGTTCGCCAGGAACGAGCCGCCGGACTTGACGATCGCCTTCGGCGTGCCGGTCGAGCCGGAGGAGAACATGAGCAGGCCGTCGGGCAGGTCGCACCAGGGCTGCACGTCCAGCTCGGCGGCGGTCGCGCTCCGGCCCGCGGAGTACAGCTGCAGCTCGTAGATGGTGAAGGCCAGGATGTCCAGCTCGGGCAGCACCGTGGTGTCGCCGCTGATGCAGACCTTGACGCGGGCCTGGGCGATCAGCCGGGCGGTGGCCTCGGGCCGCTCCTGGTAGTCGATCAGCACGATGGAGGCGCCGAGGTGCATCAGCGCCAGCAGCGCGGTCAGGTAGCCCGGTGAGTTCTCCGCCTTGAGCAGGACCCGGTCGGACCGGCGCACGCCGCGGTCCCGCAGCTCGCCTGCCATCCGGACCGCGTCGGCTTCCCACTCCTCGAGAGTGCGGACACTGTCGGCGCCGCAGATCTTCGCCATGGCCGAACCTCTTCCTTCGACTTCGAGAGACAACGGCACTCCGGGGTGCCCGGTGCCCAGTGTTCGCGGTCACCACCAAGGAAACCCCCAGAAACCGCGGCCCCGGCACGGGGGATCAGCCGGCACTGGCCCCGTGGCCCTGGCGGGTTTACGCCCTGATGAGGCTTTTTCGCAGTGGGACTCGGGGGTGGGTGTGCCACGCTCGACGTGACACGCAAGCTGACCCTGTTCGCCGGTGTCGTTCCGCGCGCGGAACGACACCGGCGAGGCTGCCGCGCCCTAGGCCCATTCAGGCAGGCGATGGCGGTGCCGTGCCGGTTCCGCGACGCCGCCCCGCGCACCGGCGCGCGCTCGACCACCGCATCAGCGTCGCCACGGCCTGCCGTCACCTGCGCGAAGCCACCACAGCCCTCGCCGATCAGGCCCTGGCCCGGTGCCGCGCCCTGCGCCAACGAGCACACTGCGGAATCACGCGGCGCGGACCCAGTCTCGGGGTCCCTCGCTATGGACCGGGGGTCAGACGTCCCTGGACGTCGAATGTCAAGCGGCGAGGTTGTGGTTACGGTGTGACCATGCGGTTGCTTGGTCGTAGTGGCTGGTGGTTTTGAGGCAGCCGTGCAGGATGCCGACGAGCCGGTTGCCGACCTGGCGGAGTGCGGCGTTGTGGCTGACGTCGCGGGATTTGAGCTGGTCGTAGTAGGCGCGGACGGCCGGGTCGTGGAGGCTCGCGCAGCTTGCTTGGAGGTGGAGGGCGTCAACGAGCCGGTCATTGTGGACGAACCGGGAACCGGCCAACCAGTTCATGGAACCGGGACATCCCGGTCATCCCCTCGGGCAGCCGCACCCGCTTGAGGACTGTCCCGTCCTGATCCTGGACCTCCACATCGTGGTGATCCTCAGCCCAGTCATCCCCGACGAACAGCACCCGAACCTCCATATCCAACAACGGTTGCAGCAGCCCGCAGGAGCCGGTCAGCGACCTAATGGACAAGTGCTCACGCCATCACTCAGCAGGCACGACATCCCATCAGCGATCAAGACCCCTGACCACCGGTGAGGGCACGATCTGACCCTAGGACTCGAAGGTCCAGGCGGCGAGAGTGCTCACTCACCAGCGGCTACAGGCACCGAGTCTGCCAGCACGACTGACCCGACAGCTCCCATTAGGCGGCTGCCTCGTGGCCGGCCCTGGCGTCACCCGCGGACCCTGTCATCCGGCTTTCGTGCAGCGGTGGTGGTTTCGTCGCATACACCCGGCCCGTCGGTGTGGTGATCGTGCCTTCACCGCCGGACATCGAGGTGCAGGTCCAGCCTGGTTCGTCTTTGAGGCGGTGATGTCGCCTACAGCGCGGGCCAAGGTTCTCTTCGGCGGTGTGGCCGCCTGTCGCGAAGTCGCGGGTGTGGTCGATGTCGCTGTACTGCGACGGGCGGTGACATCCGGGATGAGCGCACTCCCGATCGCGCGCCTGGACCAGGTCGGCGAGCGCGGCTGGTGGCCGGTAGCGGGTCCGGCCGACGCTCAGGACCTGTCCGGTGTCGGGTTCGGTGATGATGCGGCGCCATACCGAGCCTGGCTCGGCCGCCAGTTCCCGCCCGAGCCAGGCGGGGATGGTGCCGGTGCCTGCCAGCTCGGCGGGGTCTTCGTTCAACCCGGCCAGGGTCAAGAGATCGAGGTAGACGTAGATGACGGGTGTGATGCCGCTGCCACCCCGTGCCCGGTTCAGCAACCGGTCGACCAGGACATCCGCACGCAACTGGTCCAGCGTCCGGTCCTCGCCGCCGCGACGCAGCCTCCGCGCCTCCTGGTCAAGGGAGGTGTAGATCGCCGACGCTTGTTCCACCGGCAGATCACACAGCAATGTGGACATCGTCTCGTCTTGATGAATCAGGCAGACGTTACGATCGCGCCGCCGCGCCCGGGATCTTCGCTCATATCCTTCGGCATCGACCTTCTGCACCACTCGATTCACCGCCGCCCGCAACGACGACGGATTCTTCCCCGCCAACCGGGCCGAAACAATCGCGTCGACCTGACGGGCCATCTCGTCGGACAGGGCAATAGTCGGCTCGAATACCATCCGCGCTTTGAAAGCGTCGATCTCCCCACGCCGGAACGCCGCGAACGTCTCCGGCAACCGGGTCGTCAGCGCCTGCGCCAAGGCGACATCAGCCCCAGCACGGCGTTCGGTCACCGACAATTCCAACGCCAGCTCGGCCGCCACCGACCGGGCAGACCCCCTGTCGCGGCGAACAATGCGACATCGGCGACTTGCTCGGCTTCCAGTTGCGCCACCCGGACGGCCCGTTCATGAATCCGAGCCAAAACATCGGCTGCGCCGCTTGAAGAAGAATCCCCATAACAACTCACCCTTTAATTTTACCGGCACCACCCATCAAAAACGTCACCACATCGTGTAAGCAAACAGTGCCACATCAACTATCAGATCCGTCCGGAATTCGGTTGACAAGCGGCACTCACCTTCACCCACCACGAACATCGCAGACGCTACCGAGGAAACCTCAATGAGGTTTTCTCAGTAGGGCTGGGTGGGCTGGGTGGTGTGGGTTGAGGCGTGGGGCCGCTGGTAGGACTGGATTTGCGAAGATCGAATCCTAGAGTCCAGAGGCCCCACGTGATTTCCTATGGTGCCACGCTTGATGTGACACGCGAGTTGGCCCTGTTCGTCGCCGAGGTGCTCCGTGCCGAACGCCGCCGCCGGGGCACCCGCCGCGGCCGGCACGCGTTGACCCCGTACCGGCAGGCAGTGCTGGTACTGCGCTGGTTCCGCGACGCGACCCCGGTGCACCGGCTCGCCACCGACCACCACATCAGCATCGCCACCGCCTACCGGTACCTGCACGAAGCCATCACCGCCCACGACGCCCATGCCTCAACCTGCAGCAGGTGCTGACCGAGCGTCACACGGCCGGGACATCCATCTGGTCCTGGACGGGACGTTGATCCACTCCGACCGGGCCGCCGCGACCACGCTCAAAATCCGCTGGCACGCCCTACAACGAGTAACCCTCTGCCCCAAAAAACCGGCACAATCATCCAAGCAGCACTCACCCTCACCCGCCACGAACACCGCAGACGCTACCGAGAAAAGCTCAATGCGGCGTTCAGCGCGTCGAATCGGGGCTCGGTCCGGAGTGCCTCCGCTGGCGGTGGTGACGCTCCGGGCCAGGCCTGAGGCAGCGCACCGTGGCCAGGCAAGGAGGCGGAACCACGCGACACTAGTGATTTGCCGGGCTGCGCCGTGAGACAAAGGCAGGGTCTCGGACTCCGATGCCACCCGCGCAGCGCGGAAAGGTGTGCCCATGGACTCGACCCGCCGGCCGATCCTGTTCGTCAGCTCTCCCGAAAGCGGGCTGCTCAACCCGCTGCTGATCCTCGCCGCGGAGCTGTCCGGCCGCGGGGTGGAGGACCTCTGGTTCGCCACCGACGAGCCCCGCCGCGGGGAAATCGAAGGCATCGGCCACGGGACTCCGGTGGAGTTCGCCTCGCTCGGCGAGGTGGTGCCCGAGATGTCCGCGGTGACCTGGGACGACGAAACCTACCGGGCGGTGACCCAGGCTTCGCGGTTCAAGGCCCACGCCGCGGTCCTGCGGCACACCGTGGACCCGAAGCTGCGCGTGGGCAAGTACCGCGCGCTGGAAACCGCGGTGGACAAGATCCAGCCCGCGCTGATGGTCATCGAGAGCCTCAGCCTGTTCGCGGTCGAGCTGGCGATCACCCGGAAGATCCCGTTCATCCTGAGCGTCCCGTTCATGCCCAGCAACGTGCTGACCTCGCACACCCCGTTCTCGAAGAGCTACACGCCGCCGAGCTTCCCGGTGCCGCATTCGGGGCTGCCGTACAAGATGAGCCTGGCGGAGCGCATCGAGAACCGGCTGTTCAAACTGCGCACGCTGGCCTTGTTCCTCGGCCCCAAGCTGGCCAAGATCGTCTCGCAGGACGGCCCGATCCGCGCGGAGCTCGGGATCGCCCCCGAGGCCCGCGGGCAGATGGCCCGGATCGACGCCGCCGAAAGCATTCTCGCGTACTCGGTCGTCGGGCTGGACTATCCCTTCCCGGTGCCGGAGAAGATGCGGCTCGTGGGCGCTATGGTGCCCCCGCTCCCCCAGGCCCCGGACGACCGCAGCGTCGCCGGCTGGCTCGACGCCCAGGATTCCGTCGTCTACATGGGATTCGGCACGATCACCCGGCTGACCCGGGAGCAGGTCGAATCGCTGGTCGAGGTCGCGCGCCGGCTCGAGGGCGAACACCAGTTCCTCTGGAAGCTGCCGGCCGACCAGCAGGAGTTCCTGCCGGCCGAGCTGCCCGGCAACCTGCGGGTGGAGACCTGGGTGCCGTCCCAGCTCGACGTGCTCGCGCATCCCAGCGTCAAGGTGTTCTTCACCCACGCCGGCGGAAACGGCTACCACGAAGGACTTTACTTCGGCAAGCCGCTGGTGGTGCGCCCGCTCTGGGTCGACTGCCACGACCAGGCGGTGCGGGGCGAGGACTTCGGCATCAGCCTCACCCTCGACCGGCCCGAGACGATCGATCCCGACGACGTGGTCGACAAGCTTACCCGCGTGATCGGCGAGGACTCCTTCCGCGAGCGGGCCTCGCACTTCGCCGTACAGCAAAGGGAAGCGGGCGGACGGGAAGCCGCTGCCGACGTCGTGCTCGCCTCCCCTTCCCTGCACTGACCCCGCTGCAAGAACCCTCGCAGAACCCCGGAAGAACGAGGAGACGATGGCGATCCACTACCCGGTTTCCCAGCCCTGGCTCGAAGGGCGCGAGCTGGAATACGTGACCCAGACCGTCGGCGATGGCTGGCTCTCCTCGCAGGGCCCGTTCGTGAAGCGGTTCGAGCAGGCGTTCGCGGACTACAACGGCATCGCGCACGGGGTGGCCTGTTCCTCGGGCACCACGGCGCTCACCCTGGCGTTGCGCGCGCTCGGCATCGGCCCCGGCGACGAGGTGATCGTGCCGGAGTTCACCATGATCGCCTCGGCGTGGGCGGTGACGTACACCGGCGCCACCCCGGTCTTCGTGGACTGCGGGGACGACCTCAACATCGACGTCTCGCTGATCGAAGCGAAGATCACGCCGCGGACCAAGGTCATCATGCCCGTGCACATCTACGGGCGGCGCTGCGACATGGACGCGATCATGAAGCTGGCGTACGAGTACAACCTGCGCGTGCTCGAGGATTCGGCCGAGGCGCACGGCGTCCGGCCGGTCGGCGACATCGCGTGTTTCTCGTTGTTCGGCAACAAGATCATCACCTCCGGCGAGGGCGGGATCTGCCTCACCGAGGACGCGCGCCTGGCCGGGCAGCTGGCCCACCTGCGCGGGATGGCGTTCGACTCCGGGCACACCTTCCTGCACAAGAAGCTCGGTTACAACTTCCGCATGACGAGCATGCAGGCCGCCGTCGCGCTGGCGCAGACCGAGCAGCTCGACGAGATCCTCGCCCTGCGCACGGACATCGAGAAGCGCTACGACGACGGGCTCGCCGGGATCAACGGGATCACGCTCATGCCGGCGCGCGACGTGCTGTGGATGTACGACCTGCGCGCCGAGCGCCGTGACGAGCTGCGCGAATTCCTGGCCGCGGCGGGGATCGAGACCCGGCTGTTCTTCAAGCCGATGAGCAGGCAGCCCGGGTACCTCGACCCCGGCTGGCCGGCGCTGCACGCCAGCACGTTCAGCGAGGACGGGCTCTACCTACCGACCTACACCGGGCTCACCGAGGCCGACCAGACGTTCATCACCGGGAAGGTCCGCGAGTTCTACGCGGCCTGAGCCAGCCGGTGCCTCCGACGAACCAGGGATACGGGATGACGATCGCCGAGCCGCACACCGTCGACTTTCCGGGCCGCCGGGCGGGTGTCCCCTTCCCGCCGCCCGAGTACGCGGACATCCGCGCGCGGCCGGGGCTGGTCCGGACCTCACTGGGCGCCGACGCGAAGGTCTGGCTGGTGGCCCGGCACGAGGACGTCCGGACCGTGCTCACCGACCGCCGGATCAGCTCCAACCCGACGCACTCCGGCTTCCCGGCGTTCGGGCGGACCGGCGGGGTGCCCGCGCCGGACCAGGTGCCGGGCTGGTTCGTCGGGATGGACCCGCCCGAGCACGGCCGGTTCCGCAAGACGCTCATCCCGGAGTTCACCGTCCGCAAGATCAAGGAGCTGCGGCCCGAGATCCAGCGCGTGGTCGACGGGCGGATCGACGCCATGCTCGCGGCCGGGAACACCGCCGACCTGGTGGCCGACTTCGCGCTCCCGGTGCCGTCGCTGGTGATCACCGCGCTGCTCGGCGTGCCCTACGCCGACCACGAGTTCTTCGAGGCCAAGACCCGCGTGCTGGTCAGCTTCGCCTCGACCGACGACGAGCGCGAAGCCGCCGGGAAGCACATCCTGCGCTACATCACGCGGCTGATCACCATCAAGCAGCAACGCCCGGCGGACGATCTGCTGAGCCGCCTGCTGGCCGCGGGCACCATGACCCCGCAGGAGCTGTCCGGGGTGGCGATGCTGCTGCTGATCGCCGGCCACGAGACCACGGCCAACAACATCTCCCTCGGCGTGATCACCCTGCTGGCCAACCCCGGGTGGATCGGCGACGAGCGGGTCGTCGAGGAACTCCTGCGCCTGCACTCCGTCGCCGACCTGGTCGCCCTGCGCGTCGCGGTCGAAGATGTGGAAATCGGCGGTCAGCTGATCAAGGCCGGCGAGGGCATCATCCCCCTGGTAGCCGCCGCGAACCACGACAGTGGTGCGTTCGCGGGCCCGGCGCAGTTCGATCCCGCGCGGGCCGCTCGGCACCACGTGGCGTTCGGGTACGGGGTGCACCAGTGCCTGGGGCAGAACCTGGTCCGGGCCGAGATGGAGATCGTGTACCGGACGCTGTTCGAGCGGATTCCGACGCTGGAGATCGCTGCTCCGGTTGAAGAGCTGCCGTTCAAGTACGACGGGATTCTGTTCGGGCTGCACGCTTTGCCGGTCAAGTGGTGAGAACCTCCCGCTAGGAAACCGACCCCGGGCCGCTTTCGGCCCGGGGTCGGCTGCTTTCCGGCAAAAGCTCGTGAGTGGCTAGGACGGTTAGAACCGGGTGTCATGTTTCAGGACTTCGTGAACAGATGTGTTTCAGGACTTCGTGGACGGTTTGTGGCTGGTCAGTGGTTGGTAGCGTACTGATCGGTCGAGGGTGAGGTGGCGGGCGACGGTGTTGTTGATCATGACGGTGACGCGGTCGCCTTGCCAGTAAACGGTCGCGGTGTGGCCGGCCCGGGCGCGGCCCAGGACGATGGAGCAGCCGGAGAAGGCGATCACGCCGGTGGTGGAGACGGGGCGGGTGGTGACGCCGCTGGGCCGGTGGGCGGCGGTGCTGGGGGCGGTTTTGGGGGTGGCGTCGTAGCGTTGCTGCGGGGTTTCGCCGTCCAGGCTTTGGTGGCGGCGGTGGTTGTAGATCGTCCGGTACTCGTCGAGAAGTTGTTGCATCTCGGGCACCGTGGTGGGCGTGGGCCGGGCGCGGAGCCATTTTTGCAGGGTTTGGTGGGAGCGTTCGTTTTTCCCGCAGGTCTGCGGGTGATAGACCGAGGAGGCGATGGCGGCCACGCCTCGTTCGGCGAGGTGGCGTTCCAGCTCGGCCGTCCTCCCGCGGTGTTTGCCGGAGAAGGCCAGTCCGTTGTCGGACAGCACTTTCACGGGCAGGCCGTAGCCGGCGAAGGCGTGTTGCAGCGCGGTCCAGGTGTCGGCGCCGTTCTCGCTGGCCGCGGCGTAGGAGCCGACGTCGAGGCGGGAGTGGTCGTCGAGGATCTGGATGATGCAGACCTTGGTGCCATCGGCGAGGTAGTGCTCCATGCCGTCGATCTGCCAGCAGCCGTTGGGGTCGGCGTATTCGAACCGGCGCCGGGTCCGGGGCTTCTTGCGGGGTTCCGGGACGATCTGGCCGTGCTCGCACAGGATTCGGTAGACCGCGGACTGCGACGGCAGCGGGGTGACCCCGGTGTCCTCGAGCCGCCAGCGGATGGAGATCGGCCCGTTGTCCAGGCCCTCACCGGCTAGTTCTTTGCGCGCTCGCAGCACCGCCTCGGCCACCCCGGCGCCCAGAGCCCTCGGATGGTGGTGCGGGGCGGTGCTGCGGCGGGTGAACCCGTCCGCGCCCTCGGCCCGGAACCGGGCCAGGTACTTGTGGAACACCCCGGGACACGCCGTGCTCGCGGCAGAACCGCGCAATGTTGACCTTCTCGCCCGCCGCGACCTGCGCGACCGCGGCAACGAACTCAGGATCCATCGAAAACCCTGCTCTGCCCATCGCCGCATGATCACCACACACGCCCTGGTCACCACGCCGACAGGCCGGTCAGTGTCCACGATGTCCTGAAACATCAACTGTCCACGAAGTCCTGAACTGCAACAGACGGTTCTAACCGGCATAAACACTCACGAGTCAGCGGGCCGCGACCAGCGAGCCCAGCCAGTCCTCCATCACCGCGGCCGTGGTCGCCGAATCCTCCATCGCGAGCGAGAAGTGGTCGGCCTCAATGGTCACCACCTTGTCCGCAGGCACCGGGTTGTCCTCGGGCCTGGCGGCCTCCGCGCCAGCCAGCGGCACCGTGCACCGGACGAGCAGGCTCGGCGCCGTGGAAGGCTGGAGTTCCAGGCCGGCCATCATGCTGAACCAGTGGCTCATCGCCGAGAGCCGGGCGCTGGTGAGGGTCACCGAGGTCGATTCCAGGCCGGACAGGTAGTTGCGGGAGATCTCACCGAAGTCGACCACCTCGTCGGCGCCGTGGCGCAGGCTGAGGGTGTCGAGCATGACCACCGCGTCGGGCCGGATGCCCCAGGTGTTCTCGAGGACTCCGGCGACGGAGCGGGCGAGCGCGCCGGCCGAGGAGTGACCGACGAGCACAAAAGGCTTGCCCTCACTGGCATTCAGCGCGCATTCGGCGATCACCCTCGACGCCGCGGCGGGGGTGGCCGGCAGGCTCTCACCCGCGGCGAACCCGATCAGCGGGAGCGCCGCCAGCCGCCGCTTGCCGCGGAACTGGGCGGCGATGCGGGCGTACTGGTGGACGCCGCCGGTCACCACCGGGGAGCTGATGCAGATCAGCATCGGCTGCTCGGCGCCTTCGGACAGCGTGATCGGGAGCGGCAGCTCGTCCAGTTCGGCGGGGCTGTCGAAGATCGGGCGGAGGGCGGCGACGGCCTTCAGCAGTCCCATGCTCTCCTGGACCCGGCCTTCGTCGAGCGCGCCGAAGAACAGCTTCGCCACGGTGTCGTCGTCGCCGGACTGCGCTACGGGCTTACCTACCGCAGCAGGCGCGGCCTCGAGAGTGCCCGCAATCTCTCCACACAGCCATTTCGCCAGCTGCGCCGGAGTCTTGCTGTCGAAGACCACAGTGGACGGCAGCCGCAGCCCGACCGTCTCGGCGAGCTTGTTCCGCAGTTCCACCGCGATCAGCGAGTCGAAGCCGGATTCGAGAAACGCCCGCTCGGGGTCGAGCTGGGCCGAGTCGCGGAACCCAAGCAGCACGCTGGCGTAGTCCACCACCAGCGCCCGGACCACGTCCTCCTGCTCGGCCGCGCTCAGCCCGCGAAGGCGGTCCTGCAGCGTCGCCGTCGAGACGGCCGTGTCGCCGGCGGCGGCCTTCCGGCGGCTCGTCTGGACCAGGCCACGCAGGAGCGCGGGCACCTCGCCGCGTTGGCCGAGCCCGGAAGCGTCGACCCGCAACGGCACGATGAGCGGCACGTCGGACCCCATCGCGGCGTCGAACATCGCCATGCCCTGCCGGGTGCCGATCACCGGCAGCCCGGCCGAGGAGATCCGCTTGACGTCGTTGCCGGTGAGCGCGCCGGTCATCTCGCTCGCCTGCTCCCACAGCCCCCACGCGAGCGACGTCGCCGGCAGCCCGGCGGCCCGTCGGTGCTGAGCCAGCGCGTCGAGGAAGACGTTCGCCGCGGCGTAGTTGGCCTGGCCGGGGGCGCCGGTCACGCCGGAAACCGAGGAGAACAGGACAAACACGGCCAGCGGCATCCCCGCGGTCAGCTCGTGCAGGTGCCAGGCGGCGTCGGCCTTGGGCCGCAGGACAGCGTCAAGTCGTTCCGGCGTCAGGGAAGCGACGACGCCGTCATCGAGCACACCGGCCGTGTGCACCACAGCCGTCAGCGGATGCGCCGAGGAGACCGACGCGAGCAGTTCCGCGACCGCCTCCCGGTCCGCGGTGTCGCAGGCAGCGATGGTGACGTCGGCCCCGTGCGCGAGGAGTTCTGCTTGCAGCTCAAGGGCTCCCGGCGCGTCCGGGCCACGGCGCGACGCCAGCAGCAGATGCCGAGCACCCCGCTCGGCGACGAGGTGCCGGGCGAGCTGGCCGCCCAGAACCCCGGTGCCGCCGGTGATCAGCACGGTGCCGTCGGGGCGCCACGCGGGTGGAATCGTCAGGACGATCTTGCCGACGTGCTTGGCCAGGCTCATCCGGCGGAACGCGTCCGGCGCCCGCCGCACGTCCCAGGCGGTCACCGGCAGCGGCCGGAGGGCACCGTCGGCGAACAGCCGCAGCAGCTCGCCCAGCATCTCCTGGATCCGGTCCGCCGGGACGGTGCCGAGGTCGAACGCCCGGTAGTCCACCCCCTCGACGTCGTCGCGGATGTCCGTCTTGCCCATCTCGAGGAACCGGCCGCCGGGCGCGAGCACCCGCAACGACGCGTCGACGAACTCACCCGCGAGAGCGTTGAGCACGACGTCGACCCCGCGTCCTCCCGTCGCGGCCAGGAAACGCTGCTCGAACTCGGTCGTACGCGAAGACGCGATGTGGTCCTCGGGGACCCCGAGTGCGCGCAGTTCGCCCCATTTGGCCTCACTGGCCGTGGCGAACACCTCCGCGCCGCAGTGCTGGGCCAGCTGGATCGCCGCCATGCCAACACCACCGGCACCGGCATGGACCAGGACAGTCTCGCCGCTGCGCAGCCTGGCCAGGTCGATGAACGCGTGGTACGCCGTCAGGAACACCAGCGCCACCGACGCGGCCTGCTCGTCCGACCAGCCGTCGGGCACCAACCCGAGGTAACGCTCGTCGGCTACAGCAACCGGCCCGAACCCGCCGTCCATCATGCCCAGCACCCGGTCGCCGGGTTTGAATGCCGTCACCTCGGGCCCGACCTCGGCCACCACCCCGGCGGCCTCGGCGCCCAGCAGGCCGTCGCGGCCCGGGTACATGCCGAGTGCCTTCAGCACATCACGGAAGTTGACGCCCGCGGCCGCCACCCGGATCCGGACGTGGCGCCCGGACAGCGGCTCCGCGACCTCCGGGGCGGGCAGCAGGGCCAGGTTGTCCAGGCTGCCCCGGCTGCTGGTGCCGAGCCGCCACGGCGCGTCGCCGGCGGGCGGCAGCAGGCTGTCTCCGGGCACCAGCCGGGCGAGCCGTCCGGCACGGAACTTTCCTTGCCGTACCAGCACTTGCGACTCACCGTCGGCGAACAGCCCGGCCAGCGCGGGCAGCGCTTCGACGGACTCCTCGGCCTCGTCGAGGTCGGCCAGCAGGAACCGTCCAGGGTTCTCGGTCTGCGCCGACCGGATGAGCCCCCAGACCGCCGCCGCGGCGAGATCGCTGACGTCCTCGCCATCGTCGGCCATAGCTCCCCGGGTCACCACCAGCAGACGGGAGTCGGCGAACCGGTCGTCGGCGAGGAAGCCCTGGATCTGCCCGAGCACCCGCGCGGTCAAGGCGTGAGCCGCGGCCGGGCCGTCGCCCTCAGCAGCGGCCGAGAGCAGGAAAACGTCCGGCACCGGAGCGTCGGCGGGAGAATCCGCGAAGCCCGCGATGGTATGCCCCGCGAGGCTTGCCGCCGGGGCGAAACCGAACGCGTCGCCGCCGAGGATCGTCCAGCGGGTGGCGGACGGCGCGGGGACCGGGAGGTCGATCCACTCCATCCGGAACAGCGACTGCTGCTCACCCCGCGCGCCGGCCGCAAGTCCCGCCGACACCGAGCGCAGGACCAGGGAATCCGCGGACAGCACCGGCGCGCCTTCGACGTCCACCGCGGCCAGCGAAACCGCGTCCGTTCCAGCGCCGGTCAAGCGCACGCGCAGCGTCGAGGCGCCACCGGCGTGCAGCGAAACCCCGCTCCACGCAAAGGGAAGCAGGTTCTTGCCGCCGCCGTCGGGATCAACGAACGACACCGCGTGCAGGGCCGCGTCCAGGAGCGCGGGATGCATGCCGAACAGTTCGGCGTCGTCGGCCGGCGAGGGCAGGCCGACCTCGGCGTAGACCGCGTTCTCGTCCCGCCAGGCCGCGCGCAGGCCCTGGAACACCGGGCCGAAGGTGAGCCGGTCGTAGAAGCCTTCGAGGTCGATCGGCTCGGTGTCCGCCGGAGGCCAGACACTCACGTCGAATCCGGCGTCGCGCTCGCCCGACGCCAGCACGCCGGTGGCATGACAGGTCCACTCCTGCTCCGGCGGCGCGTCGGCCGGGCGGGCGAAGATCTGCAGGTCCCGGCAGTCGTTGTCGTCGGACGCGCCCACGCGCACCTGGACGGCCACCGCCTCCTCGGCCGGCAGCAGCAACGGGACCGAAAGCGTCAGCTCGTCCACGCGGTCGCAGCCGGCCTGGTCGCCCGCGCGGATGGCGAGTTCCAGAAACCCGGTGCCGGGGAAGAGCACCACGCCGCCGACCGAGTGATCGGCCAGCCACGGGTGGGTCGCGAGTGACAGCCGCCCGGTCAGCAGCAGGCCGTCCGATCCGGCCAGCGACACCGCCGCGCCGAGCAGCGGGTGTTCGGCGGACAGCAGCCCGAGCCCGGACGCGTCGGCGCGCGGCGGCGCGGACCGCGGCCAGTACCGCTCGTGCTGGAAGGCGTAGGTCGGCAGGTCGGCCCGGCGCGCGCCGGTCCCGGCGAACACCGACGCCCAGCCGACGTCGACGCCCCGAACGAACACCTCCGCCAGGGAGGTCAGGAACCGCCGCAGGTCACCGTCATCGCGGCGCAGCGTCCCGGCGACCACCGCCGGCCCGCCGACCTCGTCGATCGTCTCGTGGACGCTGCCGGTGAGCACCGGATGGGAACTCACCTCGACAAACGCCCGGTGCCCCTGGTCCAGCAGCGCGCGGAGGGCGGGCTCGAAGCCGACCGTCTGACGCAGGTTGCGGTACCAGTAGCCGGCATCGAGCGCAGTGGTGTCCAGCCAATCGCCGGTCACGGTGGAGAAGAACGGGACGTCGGACTCCCGCGGCGCGAGGCCCGCGAGTTCGCTGAGCAGCTCGTCTTCGAGTTCCTCGACCTGGGCCGAGTGGGACGCGTAGTCCACCGCGATCCGCCGCGCGCGCACCTCGTCGGCCTTCAGTTCCGCCAGCAGCTCGTCGAGCGCCGCGGGCTCACCGGACACGACCACGGACTTCGGCCCGTTCACCGCCGCGACCGAGATGGCGCGCTCGCCCAGCCGCGCCTCGACCTCGGCCAGCGGCAACGCGACGGACATCATGCCACCACGACCGGTCAGAGTGCGGCTGATCGCCTTGCTGCGCAACGCAACCACGCGGGCACCGTCGGCAATGGACAGTGCGCCCGAGGCGACGGCCGCGGCGATCTCACCCTGCGAGTGGCCCACCACGGCATCCGGAATCACGCCGTGGTGACGCCACAGCGCCGCCAGCGCGACCATGACCGCCCACGACGCGGGCTGGACCACGTCGACCCGCTCCAGTGACGGCGCGCCTTCGGCCCCGCGGAGCACGTCGAGCAGCGACCAGTCGACGTGCGGGGCGAGCGCGGCGGCGCACTCGGAGAGGGCGTCGGCGAACTCGGGTGACTGCTCGGCCAGGCGGGCGCCCATGCCGGCCCACTGCGAACCCTGGCCGGGGAAGACGAAAACCGTGCGGCCGTCGACGTCGGCGAGGCCGGTGACCGCGGCCGGTTCCTCACCGGTCAGCTCGGTCAGCCCGGCCATCAGCTCATCACGGGACTCCCCCAGCACCACCGCGCGCCGGTCGAAGGCCGACCGCGTGGAGACGAGCGAGAGACCGACGTCGGCGACCGGAAGACCGTCCACAGCGGACAGCAGCCGGGTGGCTTGAGCACGCAGGGCCGGGACGCTCTTGCCGGAGATGACCCACGGGATCACCCCGGTGGCGACCGGCTCGCTCTGCTCGGTCTTCGAATGTGGCGCTTGCTCCAGGATCACGTGCGCGTTGGTCCCGCTGATGCCGAACGACGACACCCCCGCGCGGCGCGGACGGCCGACCTCGGGCCACTCCGTCGGCTCGGTCAGCAGCGACACGGCCCCGGCGGACCAGTCGACGTGCGTGGACGGCTCGCTCACGTGCAGCGTTTCGGGCAGCACCCCGTGCCGCATGGCCATCGCCATCTTGATCACCCCGGCGACCCCGGCCGCGGCCTGGGTGTGCCCGAGGTTCGACTTGATCCCGCCCAGCCACAACGGGATCTCCCGGTCCTGGCCGTAGGTCGCCAGCACCGCCTGCGCCTCGATCGGATCGCCCAGCACCGTGCCGGTCCCGTGCGCCTCCACCGCGTCGACGTCCGAAGTGGACAGTCCGGCGCCGGCCAGTGCCTGGCGGATCACCCGTTGCTGGGAGGGGCCGTTCGGCGCGGTCAGCCCGTTCGACGCGCCGTCCTGGTTGACCGCGGAGCCGCGGACCACCGCGAGGATCGGGTGACCGTTGCGTTCGGCGTCGGACAGCTTCTCCACCAGCAGCATCCCGATGCCCTCGGACCAGCCGGTGCCGTCGGCGTCGTCGGAGAACGCCTTGCAGCGGCCGTCCGGGGCCAGCCCGCCCTGCCGGGTGAAACCGGCGAAGCCGAGCGAGGTCGACATCACCGTCACGCCGCCGGCCAGGGCCAGCGTGCACTCCCCGGCGCGCAGGGCCTGCGCGGCCAGGTGCAGGGCGACCAGCGAAGACGAGCACGCCGTGTCGATCGTGACGGCCGGGCCCTCGAAGCCGAACGTGTAAGAGATGCGGCCGGAGACCACGCTCGCCGCGAGACCGGTGCCGGCGTGGCCCTCGACGTCCTCGCCCGAGGCCAGCACGAGGTTCGCGTAGTCCTGGCCGTTGGTGCCGACGAACACCCCGGTCCGGCTGCCGCGCACGGCCGACGGGTCGATCCCGGCGCGTTCGACCGCCTCCCACGAAGTCTCCAGCAGCAGCCGCTGCTGCGGGTCCATGGCCAGCGCCTCGCGCGGCGAGATCCCGAAGAACCCGGCGTCGAAACCGGTGATGTCGTCGAGGAAGCCGCCCTCGGTGGTCGCGCTGCGGCCGCGGCCGTCGCCGGCCAGCACGTCGAGGTCCCAGCCGCGATCGGCCGGGAATTCGGCGATGGCGTCCGAAGAGGACGCGACGAGGTCCCACAGGTCCTCGGGCGAGCCGACGCCGCCGGGGAACCGGCAGGCCATGCCGACGATCGCGACGGCCTCCTGGCGGCCCGACTCGGCCTCCTCCAGGCGCTGGCGGGTCTGGTGCAGATCAGCCGTGACCCACTTCAGGTATTCGACGAGTTTCTGGTCGTCCGGCATCGTGAGTGAACCTTTCCTGTCCGTGGCCACGGGTCAGCCGTTACTTCAGCCGTCCGAGCTCCCTGTCGATGAAGTCGAAGACCTCATCGGCGCTGGCCGACTGGATCCTCTCGGTGACGTCCGGCGTGCCGGGCTCGCCCGCGGGCCCGCTCCAGTCGGCGACCAGGCGCCGCAGGCGCAGCGCGACCCCGCCCCGGGTGACGTCGTCGGGTTCGCTGGCGGCCAGCGCGGCTTCGAACCGGTCGAGTTCGGCGAGCAGGGACGGCCCGGCGGCGGGCTCGTCGGTCCGCAATTCGGTGCCGAGGTGCTCGGCGAGCACGGTCGGCGTGGGGTAGTCGAAGGCCAACGTCGCGGGCAGGCGCAGGCCGGTGGCGGCGGTCAGCCGGTTGCGGAGCTCGACCGCGGTCAGCGAGTCGAAGCCGAGTTCGCGGAATTCGCGGGTGGCCCCGATCGCTTCGGGCGAACCGTGGGCCAGCACCGCGGCCACCGCGTTCCGCACGAGGTCGAGCAGGTAGCGCTGCCGGTCGCCCTCGCGCATTTCCGCCAGCTGCCCGGCGAACCCGGCCTGCGAGACCGCGGCTTCGGCGGCCGCCGTGCGTCGTGCCGTCTTGACCAGGCTCCGCAGCACGGCCGGAACCACGCTCTGGGCCTGCATCGAGCCGGCGCCGAGCGCGAGCGGCACCAGCAGCGCCTCGCCCGTCGCGGTGGACCGGTCGAACAGCGCCATCCCCTGTTCCGAAGACAGCTCCGGGAGGCCGGCGCCCGAGATCCGCCGCCGCGACGTGTCGCTCAGCGTGCTGGTCATACCGCTGTCGGACGCCCACGGGCCCCACGCCAGCGACGTCGCCGCCAGGCCCTCGGCGGCCCGGAAGTGCGCCAAGGCGTCGAGGAAGCTGTTGGCCGCCGCGTAGTTGGCCTGGCCCGGGCTGCCCATCACGCCGGCGACCGAGGAGAACAGCACGAACGCCGCGAGATCGCAGTCCTTCGTGAGTTCGTGGAGATGCCAGGCGGCATCAACCTTCGGCCGGGCGACGGTGGCGAGGCGTTCCGGGGTCAGCGAGCCGAGGACACCGTCGTCGAGCACACCGGCGGTGTGCACGACGGCCGTGAGCGGGTGTCCGGTGTGGACGGTGTTGACCAGGTTCGCGACGGCTTCGCGGTCGGCGGTGTCGCAGGCCGCGATGGTCACTTCGGCGCCGAGCGCGAGCAGGTCCGCGCGGAGTTCGTCCGCGCCGGACGCGTCGGGGCCACGGCGGCTGGCCAGCAGCAGATGCCGGACGCCGCGTTCGGCGACCAGGTGGCGCGCGAGCTGCCGGCCCAGGCCGCCGGTGCCACCGGTGATCAGCACCGTCCCGTCGGGATCCCAGGCCCGGCCGCCGGTTTCGGCGTCCGCACGCTGCAGCCGTCCGACGCGGACTTCGCCACCACGTACGACGGCCTGGGTTTCGCCCGCGGCCACCAGGCTGGGAAGCCGCGGGACCAGAGACGCGTCGTCCAGGTCGGTGATCAGGAACGAGCCCGGGTTCTCCAGCTGAGCGGCTCGGATCAGGCCCCACACCGGGGCCGCGGCGAGGTCCGTCACGGTTTCGCCGGCGGCGTTCCGGGTCACGAACAGCAGCCGCGTTTCGGCGAACCGCTCGTCCGAAGCCCAGTCCTGCAGCACTTCCAGGACCCGGGAGGTCGTTGCGAGCGCGGCAGCGGGCAGGTCACCGGCGCCGGTGATCGGGACGAGCACGAAGTCCGGCACGGTCTCCCCGGCCAGATCGGTGAGCTTCTCGCCCGCCGTGACGGTGTATCCGGCGGCCTTCACCGCGGCGGTCAGGCCGAGTTCGTCGGCGCCCAGCACGGCCCACGTCTTTTCCGGCTCCGCCAAGGCAGGCTCGGCGGGAATCCAGCCCAGCCGGAACAGCGAGCCGTCCGACGCGGTGTCGGGCCTCGTGGTGTCGAACGGCCGCAGCCGCAGCGACTCGACCGACAGCACGGGCGAACCCTCAGCGTCCACAGCGGACAGTGAGACGGTGTCGTCCCCGGTGGTGGTCAGCCGAACCCGGAGGACCGCCGCGGCGGCCGCGTGCAGCGCCAGGCCGGTCCACGACACCGCGTCGAGGCCGTTCGCCGCCGGCCCGGTGAAGTTCGCCGTTTGCAGGGCCGCGTCGAGCAGCGCGGGATGCAGGCCGAACGCGGCGACGTCCTCGGTGCCGTCCGGGAGGGCGACTTCGGCGAAGACGTCATCGCCCTGCCGCCACACGGCACGCAGGCCTCGGAACACCGGCCCGTATTCGCGGCCGTCGTCAGCGAACTCCTCGTAGATGCCGTCGAGATCGAGGGCGGTGGCGTCGGGCGGCCAGCTGCCCAGGTCGAACGCAGCCGCGGCGCCGGTGGCGAGGCTGCCGGTCGCGTTCTCGGTCCAGTCGGCATCGTCGGCGGACGAGTGGATCGTGATCGCCCGGCGCCCGTTGTCGTCCGGCTCGCCGACCCACACCTGCACGGCGACGGCGTCCTGCGGGCCGAGCCGGAGCGGCGTGGTGATGGTCAGTTCCTCGACGCGCTCGCAGCCCACCTGGTCCGCCGCGCGCAGCGCCAGCTCGGCGAATCCGGCCGAGGGAAGGGAAAGTCCGCCGTTGACGACGTGCTCGGCGAGCCACGGCTGGGTGGCGACCGAGATCCGGCCGGTCAGCAGCACGCCCTTCGAGCCGGCCACCGCGGTCGCCGCGCCGAGCAGCGGGTGCCCGGCCGCGAGCAGGCCCAGTCCGGCGGCGTCGGCCGCGGGCGTGCCGGGCGTCGGCCAGTAGCGCTCGTGCTGGAACGGGTAGGTCGGCAGGTCCACGACGGCGTCCGAGCCGCTGAACCACGGGCTCCACTCGACCCCCGCGCCGATCACGTGCAGCTCGGCGAGCGCGGCTGCCAGCGCCGCCTCTTCGCCGCGTCCCCGGCGCAGCGCCGGAACAACGGTCACGGTCTCGGGATCAACCAGGTCCAGGGCCAGCCCCGCGAGCACTCCGCCCGGGCCGAGTTCGATCAGCGTGTCCGCGCCCTCGGCGACAAGCGTCGCGACGCCGTCCGCGAACCGCACCGGCTCACGCACGTGCCGCACCCAGTACCCGGGTGAGCACAGCTCCTCGTCCGTCGCCGGTCGCCCGGTGACGAACGGGATCTTCGGCTTCTCGAAGGACAATCCGGAGATCGCGCGGGCGAACTCGTCCAGCATCGGCTCCATCAACGGCGAGTGGAACGCGTGCGACACCGAAAGCCGCTTGGTCTTGCGGCCCGCGGCCGCCAGCTGCCCGGTAATGGCGAGCACGGCCTCTTCGGCCCCCGCCACGACGACGGTGTCCGGGCCATTCACCGCGGCGATCGACACGTGGTCCTCGTGGCCCGCCAGCAACGGCAGCACCTCGGCCTCGGCGGCGCGGACCGACACCATCGCCCCGGCACCCGTCGGAAGGGCTTGCATCAACCGCGCGCGGGCCGTCACCAAAGTGCAGGCGTCGGCCAGCGAAAGGACCCCGGCGACGTGGGCCGCCGCGATCTCGCCGATCGAGTGCCCGGCCACCCGGCCCGGCCTGATCCCGAAGGACTCGACCAGCCGGAACAGCGCGACCTCGATCGCGAACAAGGCGGGCTGGGCGTAACCGGTTTGGTCAAGCAGTTCGGCCTCGGTTCCCCAGACGACCTCGCGCAACGCGCGGTCGGCGCCTCGGTCCAGCTCCGCGGCCACGGCGTCGAAGGCGTCGGCGAACGCGGGGAACCGGTCGTACAGCTCGCGGCCCATGCCGAGTTGCTGGCTGCCCTGGCCGGAGAACAGCACGGCCGTCGACCGTGGCCCGGCGATCCCGGTGATCTGCTCCGAACCGGACAGCAGGACCGCTCGGTGCTCGAACAGCGCCCGGCCGTTGACCAGGGACCGGCCCACCTCAGCCGCGTTCACACCCGGGTTGTCCTCCGCAAAGGACTTGATCCGGCGGATCTGCTCGGCCAGCGCGGTTTCCGACTTCGCCGACAGCGGCCACGGCACCACCCCTCCGGAAGCTGGGTCCACTGCCCGTTCAACGACTGGTGCCTGTTCCAGGATCACGTGCGCGTTCGTCCCGCTGAGCCCGAACGACGACACCCCCGCGCGACGCGCACGACCCACCTCCGGCCACGGCGTCTGCTTGGTCAGCAACGACACCGCACCGGCCGACCAGTCCACATGCGACGACGGCTCGCTGACATGCAGCGTCTCCGGCAGCACCCCGTGCCGGATCGCCATCACCATCTTGATCACACCCGCCACCCCAGCGGCGGCCTGAGTGTGACCCAAGTTCGACTTGATCCCGCCCAGCCACAACGGAATCTCGCGGTCCTGGCCATAAGTCGCGAGGATTGCCTGGGCCTCGATCGGATCACCCAGCACCGTGCCGGTCCCGTGCGCCTCCACCGCATCAACGTCCGCGGTGGACAGACCCGCGCCTGCCAACGCCTGCCGGATCACCCGCTGCTGGGAAGGCCCGTTCGGCGCCGTCAACCCGTTCGACGCACCATCCTGGTTCACTGCCGAGCTACGCATCACCGCGAGGATCCGGTGACCTTTACGTTCCGCGTCAGAAAGCCGCTCGACGACAAGGACTCCCGCACCCTCGGCCCAACCAGTGCCGTCCGCGTCGTCCGAGAAAGCCTTGCAACGACCATCCGGAGCCAGCCCGCCCTGACGGCTGAACCCGGCAAAGCCCATCGCGGTGGACATCACCGTCACGCCACCGGCCAAGGCCAGCGAGCACTCACCCGACCGCAACGCCTGAGCAGCCCAATGCAGCGCCACCAGAGAAGACGAGCACGCCGTGTCCACCGTGACCGCCGGACCTTCAAAACCGAACGTGTAGGAGATCCGGCCCGACACGACGCTGGCCGCGAGGCCGGTGCTGGCGTGACCTTCCACGTCCTCGCGCGAACTCACCACCAGGCTCGCGTAGTCCTGGCCGTTGGTCCCGATGAACACCCCGGTCGGACTGCCGCGCAACGTCCCCGGGTCGATCCCGGCCCGCTCGACGGCCTCCCACGAGGTCTCCAGCAACAGGCGCTGCTGCGGATCCATCGCCATGGCCTCACGCGGGGAGATGCCGAAGAACCCGGCGTCGAATTCCGCGGCGTCGTAGAGGAAACCGCCCTGGCCGGTGATGCTGGTCCCGCGGCCGTCGCCGGCGAGGGCGTCGAGGTCCCAGCCGCGGTCCGAGGGGAAGTCCGACATCGCGTCGCGGCCGTCGGCCAGCAGCTGCCACAGGTCCTCCGGCGAGGCCACCCCGCCGGGGAAACGGCAGCCCATGCCGACGATCGCGATCGGCTCGTCGACGGCGGAGGCACTCCTCGTGACCTCGCCGGAATCGGCCGTGACCCCCAGGAGCTGAGCCACCAGATGGGCGGCGAGCACGGTGGGCGTCGGGTAGTCGAAGACGAGGGTGGCGGGCAGCGTCAGCCCGGTGGCGGTGGCCAGCCGGTTGCGGATCTCGATCGCGGTCAACGAGTCGAAACCGAGGTCCCGGAACGCCTTCTCGGCACCGATGGCGCCCGGCGAGCCGTGGCCGAGCACGGCGGCGGCGTCAACGCGGACGAGATCAAGCACCGCCGCGACACGATCGGCCTCGGACAGTTCCGTGAGCCGGGCGCGCAGTGCGGGCGCGGCGCCGACGTCGGTAACCGGCGCGGCGGCCGAACGAATCCGCTGGGCTTCGGGCAGATCCGCGAGCAGCGGGCTCGGCCGCAGGCTCAGCAACGCGGTCAGCAGCGTGGGGTTCTGCAGATCAGCGATCACCACGGTCGCGAACGGTTCGCTGACGGCCTGGCCGAGCGCCACGAGGGCCGCTCCGGGTTCCAGCACCGAGGTGCCGACCCGGCGCGTGCGCTCCTCGACCTTGGCGTCGTCCGCCATGCCGCCGCCGGCCCACGCGGCCCAGGCGATCGACGTCGCGGCGAGGCCGGCGGCGCGGCGGCGCTCGGCGATCGCGTCCAGCACGGCGTTCGCCGCCGCGTAGTTGCCCTGCCCGGGATTGCCGACCGAGCCGGCGACCGAGGAGAACAGCGCGAACACGTCCAGCCCGAGGTCACGGGTCAGCTCGTCGAGGACCAGGGCCGAGGTGACCTTCGAGCGGAACACGGCGTCGAACCGGTCCGGGGTCAGGCCGTCGAGGACACCGTCGTCGAGGACACCGGCGGTGTGCACGACCGCGGTCAGCGGGAACTCACCGGGAAGTCCCGCCAGCAGCTCCCGGACCGCGTCACGATCGGAGACGTCACAAGCGGAAACGGTGACCGCGGCACCCAGGGCGGTCAGCTCGTCTCGCAGTTCTTCCGCCCCGGGAGCAGACGGCCCGCGGCGGCTCGCCAGCACCAGGTGCGGGGCGCCCTTCGCGGCCAGGTCCCGGGCCGCGTGCGCGCCGAGCGCGCCGGTGCCGCCGGTGATCAGGACGGTGCCGGTGGGAGCCCAGGCCGTCAGTCCTTCAGCCGCCGGAGCAGGAACCAGTCGACGGCCGAAGACCCCCGAGTCCCGCACGGCGATCTGGTCCTCGACGGTGTCGGTGCGGCCAAGCAGTCCGGCGAATCGTCGTGAAGCGCGCTCGTCGAAGACCTCCGGAAGATCGATCAGACCGCCCCAGAGCTCGGGGTACTCCAGCGCGGCCACCCGGCCCAGCCCCCACACCGCGGCCTGGCCGACCTCGAGGAGCCGCTCCGCGCGTCCCGTCGACACCGCGCCGCGCGTCACGGCCCAGACCGGCGCGGCCGATCCGGCGTCACCCAACGCCTGCAGCAGTTCCGTGGTGGCCGAGGCGCCGTTGCCGAGGAACGCCAGAAGGGACACCACTCCGGCGAAGTCGCCGCAGTCCCGCAGCTGCTGGGCCAGTTCGGCCCGGCCGGTCGTGCCGACGTCGAGCCGGACAGCCGCAGGCCCCATGGCTTCGACCACCGACGCGGCCCAAGCGTCCTCGGCGAGCGACTGCGGGACGAGCACCAGCCAGGACCCCCGAGGTCCGCCCGCCTGGAGCCCGGTCAGTGGCGCCCAGCTCTCACGGTACCGCCATGCGTCTACTGTGGACTGTTCCTCGAGTTTACGGCGCCAGGACGCCAGCGCGGGCAGCACCGCGCTCAGGGCCGAGCCGTCAACGCCCAGGTCGGCGGCGAGCCCGGCGAGATCTTCGCGTTCGACCGCGTCCCAGAACCGCCCGTCGATGGTGGTCCGCGCGGGCTCGGGCACTGCTTCGGGCCAATAGCGCTCGTGCTGGAACACGTAAGTCGGCAGGCTGACCCTGCGCGAGGCGGTCCCGGCGTAGTGCGCCGCCCAGTCGACGCTGACCCCGGCGACGTGCAACCGGGACAACGCCGACACGACCGCAGCCTGTTCGCCACGGTTCTTGCGCAGCGCGGGAACGGCCAGCGCACTGTCACCCAGGATGTCCTGCACCATGGCCGAGGCCACGCCGTCCGGGCCGAGTTCGAAGAAAGCCGTCACCCCGGCCGCGCGCGCGGCCCGGACGCCGTCGGCGAACCGGACCGGCTCACGCACGTGCGACACCCAGTACTCCGGCGAGCGCACCAGGTCCGCGGTCGCGATCTCGCCGGTGAGGTTCGAGACCAGCGGGATCACCGGCGTGCTGAAGGTCAATCCGCGAACGACCCGGCGGAACTCGTCCAGCATCGGGTCCATCCGCGGCGAGTGGAAGGCGTGTGACACCACCAGCTTCTTGGTCTTGCGGCCCTGCGCCTCGAACTTCGCCGCGATCGCGGCGACCGCGTCGGCGTCACCGGCCACGACCACCGACTCCGGCCCGTTCACCGCCGCGATCGAGACCCAGCCGGTGAGCAGCGGCCGCACTTCGGTTTCGCCGGCCTGCAAGGAAGTCATCGCCCCGCCCGCGGGCAGGGCCTGCATCAGCCGGGCGCGGGCGGCCACGAGGGTGCACGCGTCTTCCAGCGACAGCACCCCGGCGACGTGCGCTGCCGCGATCTCGCCGACCGAATGCCCGGTGACGAAGTCCGGGACGACGCCCCAGGCCTCCATCAGCCGGAACAGCGCGACCTCGAACGCGAACAACGCGGGCTGCGTGGTCCCGGTTTCGTCCAGCGACGCGGCGCCGGGCTCGCCGAAGAGCGCCTCCCGGATCGGCTCGTCCCACTGCGCCAGCACGGCGTCCAGTGCCTCGGCGAACACCGGGAACGTCTCGTAGAGCTCCTGGCCCATCCCCGCGCGCTGCGCCCCCTGGCCCGAGAAGACCGCGCAAAGCTTCGTCCGCCGGGTAACCTCACCGACGGTCACGCCCGGCGCCGCATCGCCCGCGTGCCACGCCGTCAGCAGGCCACGCAGGTCGGCGGGGTCGTCGGCCGTCACGGCGAGCCGGTGCTCGAAGGCGGCCCGGGTCGTCGCGAGGGAAAGCGCGACGTCGGCGGGACGGAGTCCACTGTCCATTACGGACAGCAAGGCCGCGGCCTGGTCCTTCAGCGCAGCTTCCGTCTTGCCCGAAAGCAGCCAGGAAACGACCGCGGGCAGCGGGCCATCGTCAGCCGAGCCCACGGGCGCCGGCGCCTGCTCGAGGATGGTGTGGGCGTTCGTCCCGCTGACGCCGAACGAAGACACCGCAGCCCGGCGAGGACGGTCCGTCGCCGGCCATTCGCGCCGCTCGGCGAGCAGGTCCACCTTGCCCTGCGACCAGTCCACATGCGACGAAGGCGGGTCCACGTGCAGGGTCTGGGGCAGCACGCCGTGCCGCAGCGCCAGCACCATCTTGATCACGCCGGCGACCCCGGCCGCCGCCTGGGTGTGGCCGAAGTTCGACTTGATCGACCCGAGCAGCAGCGGATGCTCGCGGCCGGCGTCCTTGCCGTACGTCGCAAGCAGGCTCTGCGCCTCGATCGGGTCGCCGAGCGGGGTTCCGGTGCCGTGGGCCTCGACCACGTCGACGTCGGCCGGAGTCAGCTTGGCGCTGGAGAGCGCCTGCCGGATCACCCGCCGCTGCGCGCGGCCGCTCGGCGCGGTGAAGCCGTTGGACGCGCCGTCGGAGTTGACCGCCGAGCCCCGGACCAGCGCGAGGACTTCGTGACCGTTGCGCCGGGCCTCGGAAAGCCGTTCCAGGACCAGGATCCCGACGCCCTCGGCCCAGCCGGTGCCGTCCGCGCCGTCGGAGAACGCCTTGCAGCGGCCGTCGGCGGCGAGCCCGCCCTGCCGGCTGAACTCGACCAGCGAACCGGGGGTGGACATCACGTTGACCCCGCCCGCCAGCGCGAGCGAGCACTCCCCCGCCCGCAGCGACTGCGCGGCCAGGTGCAGGGCGACCAGTGAAGACGAGCAGGCGGTGTCGACCGTGACCGAAGGCCCTTCCAGCCCGAACGTGTACGAGAGCCGGCCGGACATCGCGCTCGCGGCGAACCCGGTGCCGACGTCGCCGGTCGACTCGGCGGGCGCGCGCACCACCAGGTACGCGTAGTCCTGCCCGTTGGTGCCGACGAACACCCCGGTCCGGGTGCCGCGCAGGCGGGTCGCGTCGATCCCGGCCCGTTCGACGGCCTCCCACGAGGTCTCCAGCAGCAACCGCTGCTGCGGGTCCATCGACACCGCTTCACGCGGCGAGATCCCGAAGAAGCCGGGGTCGAACTCGGTGGCCCCGTTGAGGAAACCGCCCTGCTGGCTGACGCCGTGGCCGCGCTCGTCGACCCCGGCCCCGCCGAGCGCGTCCAGCTCCCAGCCGCGGTCGGCGGGGAAGCCCGAGACGGCGTCGGTGCCCGAGTCCACCAGGTCCCACAGGTCTTCCGGCGAGGCCACGCCGCCGGGGAACCGGCAGCTCATCGCGATGATCGCGATCGGGTCCGCGGCGCTGTCGACGAGCTGCCGGTTTTCCCGCCGCAGCCGTTCGGTCTCCTTCAGTGAAGCTCTGAGCGCTGCGACTACCTTCTCGCTGGGCGATGTCATCATCAACTCCGTCAGTCGTTCGACCGGTCGGACTGGCCGTCGAGTGCCGCCTGGACCAGGTCGTCGATCTCCATCGCGTCGATGGACGGCCCGGCATCCTCTGCCGATCCGAGCGGGACTCGGAGGTCGTCGTCTTCGTCGGCGTCGTCCGGGACCGCCTCGCCCGGCAGCATTCCGGCCAGGATGTGCTCGGCGAGCGCGGCCGGGGTCGGATGGTCGAACACCAGGGTGGAGGTCAGGCTCAGCCCGGTCGCGGCGTTGAGCTGGTTGCGCAGCTCCACCGCGCCCAGTGAGTCGAAACCGAGGTCCCGGAACGCCTTCTCCGCGCCGACCTGCTCGACGTCGGGGTAACCCAGCACTTCCGCCGCACGCGCCCGGACCAGGTCGAGCACGGTCTCGAAACGCTGTCCGGCGGCCAGGTCCGCGAGTTTGGCCCGCAACCCGAGCCCGGCGTCCGGCGCGGCCGCGGCGACCAGCTCGTCGTAGCCGGGCATCTCCCGCAGCAACGCGCTCGGCCGGGCGGTGGCGCTGAACCGGCCCGCGTCGACCGCGGCGACCAGCACCGTCGGCTCGTCTTCGGTGACGACCTGTCGGAGCGCTGCGAAGGCCAATTCCGGGTCCATCGCACCGATTCCGGTGCGGCGGGCCGCTTCCTCGGCGTGGGCGTTCGAGGCCATGCCCTCGCCGCCCCAGGCACCCCAGGCGATCGAGGTCGCCGCCAGGCCGAGCGAGTGCCGGCGCTCGGCGATCGCGTCGAGCACCGTGTTCGCCGCGGCGTAGTTGGCCTGGCCGGGATTGCCGACCGCGCCCGACGCCGAGGAGAACAGGGCGAACACCTTCAGGTCCAGGTCCCGGGTCAGCTCGTCGAGCAGGAACGCCGAGCCCACCTTCGACCGGAACACCGCGTCGAACCGGTCCGGGGTGAGGCCGTCGAGCACACCGTCGTCAAGCACACCGGCCGCGTGGACGACGCCGGTCAGCGGGTACTCCGCCGGGACGCTGTCGAGCACGGCCTCCAGGCTGGCGCGGTCCGCGACGTCGCAGGCCGAGATCGTGACCCGCACTCCGGTGGCGGCGAGTTCGTCACGCAGTTCCGCCGCGCCCGGAGCGTCGAGACCACCGCGGCTGGCGAGCAGCAGGTGCTCGGCGCCGTCACGGGCGAGCCGGCGGGCGAGCTGCCGGCCCAACGCGCCGGTGCCTCCGGTGATCAGGACCGTCCCGCTGGGCTCCCAGATCGGTGCGGAACCGTGCGCGGCAGCCTTCCTCAGCCGTCGGCCGAACAGGCCCGAACTTCGGACGGCGACCTCGTCCTCGCCGTCGAGCCCGGCGAGGACCGCGGCCAATCCCTCCGCCGCGTGAGCGTCGGCGACCTCGGGCAGGTCGACGAGACCGCCCCAGCGCTCCGGGTATTCGAGCGCGGCCACGTGGCCGAGACCCCAGACCCCGGCCTGGTCCGGGCGGACCGGTCCTTCGCCGAGGCCCACGGAGATCGCGCCCCGCGTGACACACCACAGTGGAGCGGTGATCCCCGCGTCGCCCAGTGCTTGCAGCGCCTTCGTAGTCGAGACGACCCCGGCAGGCACGCCCGAGGCGAAGTCCGACAAGGCGAGCAGCGACACAACACCGGCGAAGTCCGTACCCGCCACCGCGCTCAGCGATCCGGCCAGCGCTTCCCGGTCTTGATCAGCCGGGACGTCGACGCGGACCACGCCGGCGCCCAGCGCGTCGATCGCGGCCGGGACCCATTCGTCGTCACTCTCGGGGACGAGCGCAAGCCACGTTCCAGTGAGGCCGCCGGTGGGCACGGCGCTGAGCGGAGTCCAGCCGATGCGGTGCCGCCAGCCGTCTACTGTGGACGCCTCCGAGCGCTGCCGGCGCCAGTCCATCAGCGCGGGAAGCACCTTCGAAAGCGCATCGCCCTCGACGTTCAACGTGGCGGCCAGCTCGGCGAAGTCCTCGTTCGCCACCGCGGCCCAGAAGTCGCTGTCGGCTTCGCTGCCGCCGGTCGTCTCAGCCGTGGCCGCGGGCCAGAACCGCTCGTGCTGGAAGGCGTAGGTCGGCAGGTCCACTCGCCGCGCACCCGTCCCGGCGAAGAAGCCGGACCAGGCCGGGCTGACGCCGTCGACCTGCAGCCGGGCCAGCGCGGCAACGGCCGTCGCCTCCTCGTCGCGGTCCTTGCGCAGCAAGGGAACCACCAGCGCGTCGGTCTCGCCGAGGCTGTCCTGCGTCATCGCCGACAGGACGGAGTCCGGGCCGATCTCGAGGAACCTCGTGACGCCATTCCCGGCCAGCGTGCGCACCGCGTCGGCGAAGCGGACCGCCTCGCGGGCGTGGTCGACCCAGTAGGCCGGGTCGCACACCCGCTCCGCGGCGGCCACCTCGCCGGTGACGGCGGAGACGAGCGGCACGGCGGGCGCGGCGTACGACACCTGCCGGGCGATCCGGCCGAAGTCCTGCAGCATGGCGTCCATATGAGCCGAGTGAAACGCATGGCTGACGCGTAAACGCCTAGTCTTTCGCCCGTCGGCGCTGAATCGGCCGGCGATCGCGGTCACCGCGGCTTCGTCACCGGCGATCACCACCGCCCTCGGGCCGTTGACCGCGGCGATCGAGGCACCGGCGGTCAGGCGCGGCGTGACCTCGTCCTCGCTCGCCTGGAGCGACACCATCGCGCCGCCGGCCGGCAGCGCCTGCATCAGCCGGCCCCGCGCCGCGACCAGCGTGCAGGCGTCGGCCAGCGAGAGCACCCCGGCGACGTGGGCCGCCGCGAGCTCGCCGACCGAGTGCCCGGCGACGAAGTCCGGCTCGAGGCCCCAGGACCGCACCAGGTGGTACAGCGCGACTTCGACGGCGAACAGCGCGGGCTGCGTGTAGCCGGTCTGGTCGAGCAGCTCGGCTTCCTCGGTCGCCGGTGCGGCGAACACGAGGTCGCGCAGCGGGCGGTCCAGGTGGGCTTCCAGGTTCGCCAGCACCGCGTCGAAGGCCTCGGCGAAGACCGGGAACCGGCGGTAGAGCGCTGCCCCCATGCCCGGCTGCTGCGAGCCCTGGCCGGAGAACAGGAAGGCGAGCTTGCCGCCACGCCCGGCGGTCCCCCGCAGCGCGATGGACGAGGTGTCGCCCTCGGCCAGCGTCGCCAGCCCGCCGAGCAGCTCGTCGAGATCACCCGCGACCACGGCCGCGCGGTGCTCGAAGACCGAACGCGAGGTGGCCAGCGAGAACGCCAGATCGGTGAGCGCGGGCTGCGGCGCGGTCCGCAGCCGGGCCAGCAGACCGCCGGCCTGGTCCCGCAGGGCCGCGGCGGTCTTGCCGGACAGCGTGACGGGCACGACCCCGGTCTCACGCACCGGCTCGGCCTCGGCCGACGCCGGCGCCTGTTCCACGATCACGTGCGAGTTGGTCCCGCTGGCCCCGAACGACGACACCGCGGCACGGCGCGCCCGGCCCGAATCGGGCCACTGCACGGTCTCGGTGAGCAGTTCGACGGCGCCGCTGCTCCAGTCCACATGGGACGACGGCGCGTCCACGTGCAGGGTCCGCGGCAGCACGCCGTGGCGCATCGCGAGCACCATCTTGATCACGCCCGCGACGCCCGAGGCGGCCTGGGTGTGGCCGATGTTCGACTTGACCGAGCCGAGCAGCAACGGCCGCTCGCGGTCCTGCCCGTAGGTCGCGAGCAGCGCCTGGGCTTCGATCGGGTCGCCCAGCGCGGTGCCGGTGCCGTGGGCCTCGACGGCGTCGATGTCGGTGGCGGTGAAACCCGCGTTCGCCAGCGCCTTGCGGATCACCCGCTGCTGCGAGGGCCCGCTCGGGGCGGTCAGGCCGTTCGACGCGCCGTCGGAGTTGATCGCCGAGCCGCGGACCACGGCCAGCACCTCGTGGCCGTTGCGCTGCGCGTCGGAGAGCCGTTCGACGACCAGCATGCCGACGCCCTCGGACCAGCCCGTGCCGTCCGCGCGGTCGGAGAAGGCCTTGCAGCGGCCGTCGGCGGAAAGCGCGCCCAGGTCACCGAATTCCACGAAGTTGGCCGGGGTGGACATCACCGTCACGCCGCCCGCGATGGCCACCGAGCACTCGCCCGTCCGCAGCGCCTGGGCGGCCAAATGCAGGACCACCAAGGAGGACGAGCAGGCGGTGTCGACCGAGACGGTCGGCCCTTCCAGCCCGAACGTGTAAGCCAGCCGTCCGGACAGCAGGCTCGCGGACTGGGCGGTCTGCCACTGCCCGCTCTCCTGCGCGTTCGGCCGGTAGTCGCCGCTGCCGCCGCCGATGAACACGCCGGCGTCACTGCCGCGCAGGCCGGCCGGGTCGATCCCGGCCCGCTCCAGCGCTTCCCACGCGCCTTCCAGCACGAGCCGCTGCTGCGGGTCCATCACCAGGGCCTCGCGCGGCGAGATGCCGAAGAAGCCCGGGTCGAAGTCCCCGGCGTCGTAAAGGAAACCGCCGCCGCGCGCGGGCGTGCTGCCCGGGCCGTCACCGGTCAGCTCGCCGAGCGGCCAGTTGCGGTCGCCCGGCAGCGCGCCGATCGCGTCGACCTCGCCGGACACCAGCCGCCAGAGGTCCTCCGGGGACCGGACGCCGCCCGGGTAGCGGCAGCTCATGCCGACGATGGCGATCGGGTCGTCGTCCGTGGCACGCGGGCCGGCCACCGTCACCTCGGCGGCGGTCTGCTCGTCGAGCAGCTCGGCACGCAGGTGAGCGGCCAGCGCGGCGGGCGTCGGGTAGTCGAAGGCCAGCGTCGCGGGCAGCGCGAGGCCGGTCGCGGTGGTCAGCTGGCCACGCAGGTCGACCGCGGTCAGCGAGTCGAAACCGAGGTCCTTGAACGCGATGTCGGCCTCGACCGCGTCCGCGCTGGTGTGGCCCAGCACGGCCGCGACCTTCTCGCGGACCAGCGCGAGGACTTCGGCGGCGCGGCCGGCTTCGGGCAGGCCACGCAGCTTCCGCCGGAGCTGGTTCCCGGACTCCGCGTCCTCGGCCGGTGCGAGCGCCGACCGTGCCTCGGGCAGTTCGTCGAGCAGGGTGCTCGGCCGGTTCGCGGTGAAGGCAGGGGCGAAACGGTCCCAGGCGACGTCGGCGACCACCACTGAAGCGTCGGTGTCGTCGGCCATCGCGCGGCCGAGCGCGGCCAGCGCGAGACCCGATTCGAGGGCCGGGACGCCGTTGCGGCTCAGGTGCCCGGTGAGGCTGCCGGAAACCCCGTCGGCCCAAGCGCCCCAGCCGATCGAGAGCGCCGGGACCCCGCGGTCGCGGCGACGGCGGGCGAGAGCGTCCAGGTGCGCGCCGACCGCGGCTTCGCTCCCGCGTCCGGCCGAACCCCACACCCCGGCGACCGTGGTGAACAGGACAAACGCTTCCAGCGGACGGTCGGCGAGCAGCGCGTCGAGGTTCTCCGCCCCGGCGACGGCCGCGCCGACGTCGGCGGTCAGGTCACCGGTCAGCTCGCCGGGCTCGTCGCCGGCGTGGATCACCGTGGTCAGCGGCCCCTCGACGGCGTCCAGCACCGAGGCAAGCGCGTCACGATCACCCGCGTCGCATTGCACGACGGTCACGGCGGCGCCGAGTCCGGTCAGTTCGGCTTCCAGTTCGGGAGCCGAACCGGTGTGCTTCGCGGTGAGCACCAGCCGTTCGGCACCCTGGGCCGCCAGCCAGCGGGCCACCTGGGCACCGACGGCCTGGCCGCCACCGACGACCAGCACGGTGCCGTCCGGCGTCCAAGACCCGGCGTTGTCGTCACGGGCCCGGACCAGGCGCCGCGCGAAGACCCCGGAAGCGCGGACCGCGACCTGGTCCTCCGGGCCGCCCAGGACGGCGGCAAACCGTTCTGCCGCACGGGAGTCCAGCGTGTCGGGAAGGTCGACGAGACCGCCCCACCGGGCCGGGTTCTCCAGCGCGAGCACGCGGCCGAGGCCCCAGCCGGCGGTCTGGTCGGGGTGAGCCAGGTGGTCGGCTGGGCCGACCGAGACGGCGCCGCGGGTGACCCACCAGAGCGGGGCTTCGACACCGGCGTCGGACAGGGCTTGCAGCAGATCCGTCGGCCATCCGGGCACGGCGAGCGCGACGACTGCGGCCACTCCACCTTCGTGGGCTTCGATCAGCCGCGCGGTGAACCCGGTGAGGTCGTCGCCGAGTCCGACGCGCACGACGTCCTCGCCGAGTGCCGCGACCGCGGTGTCCAGCCATGGGTCGTTGTGCTCCGGGACGACCACCAGCCAGCGTCCGGCGGCGGGCGCAGCACCGTGAGCGAGGGGCTTCCAGCTCTCCCGGTAACGCCAGCCGTCCACCACGGACCGGTCGTTGCGCTTGCGCCGCCAGGTCGACAGCGCGGGCACCATCGCGGTCAGCGCGCCGTCGTCGAGGTCGAGGATCGTGGACAGCGACGAGAGGTCTTCCCGCTCGACGGCGGCCCAGAACTCGGCGTCGGCCGGGTCGGCGGAGACCCCGGCAACGTGAGAAAGCGAGGGCTCCGGCCAGAACCGCTCGTGCTGGAAGGCGTACGTCGGCAGGGTGATCCGGCGCGCGCCGGTCCCGGCGAAGAACGCCTCCCAGGCCACCGGCACGCCACGCACGTGGAGAGCGCCGAGGGCGGCGGAGATCGTGGTCTCCTCATCGCGGTTCGCCCGCAGCACCGGCAGGACAGCCTGGCCGGCGCCGTCGTCCAGCACCTGCTGGGTCATCGCGGACAGCACCCCGTCCGGCCCCACCTCGACGAACGTCGACACCCCGGCGTCACGCAGCGCCAGCACGCCGTCGGCGAACCGCACGGTCTCGCGGACATGGCTCACCCAGTACTCCGGCGAGCACAGCTGGTCCGCGGTGGCGAGCGCGCCGGTCACGTTCGACACCAGCGGGATCTGCGGCGCGGCAAAGGAAATCCCGCCGACCACCCGGCGGAAGCCGTCGAGCATCGGGTCCATCAGCGGCGAGTGGAACGCGTGGCTCACCCGGAGCCGCTTGGTCTTGCGGCCCTGGCCGTCGAACCGCCCGGCGATCGCGGTCACCTCGTCCTCGGCGCCGGCGATCACCACCGCGGCGGGCCCGTTGACCGCGGCGATCGTCACGCCCTCGGCCAGTAGGGGGCGGACTTCGGCTTCGGCCGCTTCGAGGGAGACCATCGCTCCCCCGGCCGGCAACGCCTGCATCAGGCGGCCGCGGGCGACAACAAGCCGTACCGCATCAGCCAGCGAAAGCACCCCGGCGACGTGCGCGGCGGCGATCTCGCCGATCGAGTGCCCGGCGACGTGGTCGGGCTTGACCCCCCAGGATTCCAGCAGCCGGAAGAGCGCGACCTCGATCGCGAACAAGGCAGGCTGGGTATAGGCAGTTTCGTCGAGCAGCTCGGCGTCGGAACCCCAAACCACCTCACGCAGCGGCCGGTCCAGTTCAACGTCCAGGTGTGCGAAGACCTCGTCCAAGGCCGCGGCGAAGGCCGGGAACCGGGCGTACAGCTCACGGCCCATCCCGATCCGCTGGGAGCCCTGCCCGGAGAACAGGAACGCGGTCTTGCCCGCGGCTACCGTGCCGCGCGCGGATTCGACCAGGCCGTCCGGGCCCGCGAGCAGCACCGCACGGTGGGCGAAGGCGCTCCGGCCGGTGGCCAGCGAGTAGCTGACGTCCACAGTGGACACATCGGTCCCGGTGGTGAACGCGCCGAGCCGGTCGATCTGGGCCTGGAGCGCATCCCGGCTCTTGCCGGACACGATCCACGGCACGATCGCCGGGGTGACCGTCGCCTCGGCGGCCACCGGCGAGGCGTCCGGGGCCTGCTCGATGATCACGTGCGCGTTGGTGCCGCTGACGCCGAACGCCGAGATCCCGGCGCGGCGGGCGTGCCCGGTCTCGGGCCAGGCTTCCTGCTCTCGCACCAGCGAAACCGCGCCGGCTTCCCACTCGACGTGCGACGTCGGCGCGTCGATGTGCAGGGTCTTCGGCAGCACGCCGTGGCGCATCGCCATGACCATCTTCACGATCCCGGCCACCCCGGCCGCGGCCTGGGTGTGCCCGAGGTTCGACTTGACCGCGCCCAGGCGCAGCGGCTCCTCGCGGTCGCGGCCGTAGGTCATCAGCAGCGCGTGGGCCTCGATCGGGTCGCCGAGCGTGGTGCCGGTGCCGTGCGCCTCCACCGCGTCGACGTCGGCGGTGCCCAGCCCGGCGTCGGCTAGCGCACCGCGGATGACGCGCTGCTGGGAGGGCCCGTTCGGCGCGGTGAGGCCGTTGGACGCGCCGTCGGAGTTGATCGCGGTGCCGCGCACCACGCCCCAGACCTCGTGCCCGTTGGCGACGGCGTCGGAAAGCCGTTCCAGCACCAGGATCCCGACGCCCTCGGACCACGACGTGCCGTCCGCGGCGTCGGCGAAGGGCTTGCAGCGGCCGTCGGGCGCGAGGCCGCTCTGGGCGCTGAACTCGACGAACGAGTCCGGAGTGGACATCACCGAGACACCGCCGGCCAGCGCCAGCGAGGCGTCACCGTCACGCAGGGCCCGGGTGGCCCAGTGCAGCGCGACCAGCGCGGACGAGCACGCCGTGTCGACGGTGACCGCGGGGCCTTCCAGCCCCAGCGTGTAGGACAGGCGCCCGGACATCACGCTGGCGGTGTTGCCGGTGGCGATGTGGCCCTGCACGTCCGCGGCGGCTTCCCGCAGCATGCCGGTGTAGTCCTGGCCGTTGGTGCCGACGAACACGCCGGTGTCGCTGCCGCGCAGGCCGGCCGGGTCGATCCCGGCCCGCTCGAGCGCTTCCCAGCTCGTCTCGAGCAGCAGCCGCTGCTGCGGGTCCATCGCCAGCGCTTCCCGCGGCGAGATGCCGAAGAACGCGGCGTCGAAGTCGGCGACGCCGGTCAGGAAACCGCCTTCGCGGGTGTCGGACGCGCCGGCCGCGAGCGCGTCGAGGTCCCAGCCGCGGTCCGCGGGGAACGACGAGATGCCGTCACGGCCTTCGGCCAGCATCTGCCAGAGGTCTTCCGGCGACGAGACTCCGCCCGGGAACCGGCAGCTGATGCCGACGATGACGATCGGGTCGTCGGCCACCGCGCGGGTGGCGGCGGGGACCACCGGCTCGGCGATCGAGCCGAGCAGCTCGGCCAGCAGGAACTCCGCCAGCTCGGCTGCGCTCGGGTAGTCGAAGATCATCGAGGCGGCGAACTTCAGGCCGGTGGCCGCGGACAGCGCGTTGCGCAGTTCGATGGTGGTCAGCGAGTCGAAGCCGAGGTCCTTGAACGCCCGGTCGGCCTCGACCGTGGCGGCGTCGGCATGGCCCAGCACCAAGGCGATCTGGGTGCGCACGAGTTCGAGCACCGCGGCACCGCGTTCCGCCTCCGGCAGCCCGCCGAGGTACTGGCGCAGCTCGGATTCGGACGACTCCGGGACCGGCGCTTCGAGCCGCTTGATCTCGGGCAGGTCCGACAGCGACGGGTTCGCCCGGAGCATGGTGAAGGCCTCGGCGAACCGGTCCCATTCGACGTCCAGCACGGCCACGGCCGGGTCACCGAGTTCGATCGCGTGCCGCATCGAGGAGATCGCGAGTTCCGGTGCCAGCAGGCCGAAACCGCCGCGCTGCAGCCGGCTGCCGAGCGAGCGCCCGTCGGCCATCCCGCCGTCGGCCCACGGGCCCCAGGCGATCGACGTCGCCGGCAGCCCGGCCGCGCGGCGCTGTTCGGCCAGCGCGTCCAGGGTCGCGTTCGCCGCGGCGTAGTTGCCCTGTCCGGGCGCGCCGAGCGTGCCCGCGGTCGACGAGAACAGCACAAACGCGGACAGGTCCGCCTCGCGGGTCAGCTCGTCGAGTGCCTGGGCCGAAACCACCTTCGACTGCCAGACCGCGGTGAACTTCTCCGGGGTCAGCGCGTCGACGACGGCGTCCTCGACCACCCCGGCGGTGTGGAACACGGCAGTGATCGGGAACCGGTCGAAGACCTCGGCCAGCGTGTCCCGGTCCGCCGCGTCACCGGCCACGATGGTGACCTCGGCGCCCAATCCGGTCAGTTCGGTCTGCAGCGCAGCGGCACCGGGAGCATCCGGTCCGCGGCGGCTGAGCAGGACCACGTGCTCGGCCCCGCCCTCGGCCAGCCAGCGGGCCACGTGCGCACCGAGCGCACCCGTCCCACCGGTGACGAGCACGGTGCCGGACGGCGTGAACGGCGCGATTTCCTGACCGCCGGACGGCCGGTGGGCCAGCCGCCGCACGAAAGAGCCAGAAGCCCTGACTGCGACCTGATCTTCGGCACCGGCCACCACGGAGGCGAGCCGCGACGCGGTGGACTGGTCGAGTTCGACAGGCAGGTCGACGAGACCGCCCCAGCGGTCCGGATGTTCGAGCGCGACCACCCGGCCGAAGCCCCACACCCCCGCCTGGACGGAATCGGTCACCTGCTCGGACTGCCCGATGGCCACCGCGCCGCGGGTGACGCACCACAGCGGCGCGGTAATCCCGGCGTCCCCGAGGGCCTGCACCAAAGTGGCGGTGAGCGTCAGCCCGGCGGGCACGGTCGTGGTCCCGTTGTCCAGGGCCACCAAGGAAAGCACCCCGGCGAACCCCGCACCGACCTGGCCCAGCTGTTCAGCCAGCAGGGCGCGGCCGGTCTCGGTCACCTCGAACCGGACGGTCTCGGCGCCCAGCCCGTCGACCGCGGTGTCGACCCAAGCGTCGGCGCCCGGCGTGGTCACGACCAGCCAGGTGCCCTTCGCACGGTCCGTGATGGCGGGCAGCGGCTTCCACCCGGCCCGGTAACGCCACTCGTCCACTGTGGACTGGTCCCGACGGCGGCGGCGCCAGGAGGACAGCGCGGGCACCATCGCGGTGATCGTGGTGTCGTCCAGGTCGAGCGTCGACGCCAGCGACCCGAGATCCTCACGTTCGACGGCGGCCCAGAACTCCGCGTCGACCGGGTCGGTGTGCTCGAGGACGGCGGGCGAACCGGGCTCGGGCCAGAAACGCTCGTGCTGGAACGGGTAGGTGGGCAGATCGATCCGGCGCGCCCGGGAACCGGCGAAGAACGCGGCCCAGTCCACCGAAACGCCGTGGACGTGGAGCCGGGACAGCGCCGTGGTGACCGCAGCGACCTCGGAGCGATCGCGGCGCAGCGCCGGGACGACCTCGGGCTCCTCACCGAGAACCTGTTGCACCATCCCGGAAAGCACACCGTCGGGACCCAGCTCGGCGAACGTCGTGACGCCCTCGGCGGCCAGCGCGGCGACGCCGTCGGCGAACCGCACCGTGCCGCGGACGTGGGTGGCCCAGTACTGCGGGTCGCACAGCTGCTCGGCGTTCGCGAGAGTCCCGGTCACGGTCGACACCAGCGGGATCACCGGCGCGTAGTAGGTGATCCCGGCGGCGACGGCGGCGAACTCGGCCAGCATCGCGTCCATGTGCGGCGAGTGGAACGCGTGGCTCACGGTGAGCCGCTTCGTCTTGCGGCCGTCCGCCTCGAACCGCGCGGCGATGGCCAGTACGTCTTCCTCATCACCCGAGACGACCAGCGAAGACGGTCCGTTGATCGCGGCGATCGACACACGGTCGGTCAGATGCGGCGTGACCTCGTCCTCGCTCGCCTCCAGGGAGACCATCGCCCCGCCCTCGGGCAGGGCCTGCATCAGCCGGCCGCGGGCGGCCACCAGCGCGCAGGCGTCTTCCAGCGAGAAGACCCCGGCGGCGTGGGCGGCGGCGATCTCGCCGATCGAGTGCCCGGCGAGGTAGTCCGGCCGGATGCCCCAGGACTCGGCCAGCCGGAACAGCCCGACTTCCAGCGCGAACAGCGCCGGCTGGGTGTACGCGGTCGTGTCCAGCAGTTCGGCTTCGGGCGTGCCGGCTTCGGCGAAGACGATCTCCCGCAACGGCCGGTCCAGCTCGACGTCGAAGCAAGCCAGCGCCGCATCGAAAGCCTCGGCGAAGACCTCGAAACGCTCGTACAGTTCCCGGCCCATGCCCGGCCGCTGGCTGCCCTGCCCGGTGCACAGGAACGCCAGCCGGCCGCGAGCCGGAGTGCCCTGGACCAGGCCGGTCGCCGGAGTCCGGTCGCGCAGTGCTGTCAGGCCGCGAACCAGGTCGTCGCGATCAGCCGCGACCACGGCGGCCCGGCGTTCGAAGTCCGAACGCGTGGTGGCCAGGGAGAACGCGAGATCGGCCGGGTGCAGCTCGGGCCGGGCCTGCAGCAGCGAAAGCACCCGGGCCGCCTGGTCACGCAGCGCCTGGTCACTCCGCCCGGACAGCAGGACCGGCACGACACCGTCGGCCGGCTCTTCGACCGGGATCTCGCTCGCGGGCGCCTGCTCCAGCAGCGTGTGGACGTTGGTGCCGCTCAGCCCGAACGACGAGACCCCGGCGCGGCGCGGACGGCCGCTCTCGGGCCACTCGATCTGCTCGGTGAGCAGCTGGATGGCGCCGGACGACCAGTCCACATGCGACGAAGGCTCGTCGATGTGCAGAGTTTTCGGGACCACGCCGTGCCGCATCGCCAGCACGGCCTTGATCACGCTCGCGACGCCGGAGGCCATCTGCGTGTGCCCGATGTTGGACTTGACCGAGCCCAGCAGCAACGGCCGCGCCCGGTCCTGCCCGTAGGTCGCGAGGATCGCCTGCGCCTCGATCGGGTCGCCGAGCGCCGTGCCCGTGCCGTGGCCTTCGAGCACGTCGATGTCCGAAGCGGACAGTCCGGAGTTGGCCAGTGCCTGGCGGATCACGCGCTGCTGCGAGGGACCGTTCGGCGCGGTCAGGCCGTTGGACGCGCCGTCGGAGTTGACCGCCGAGCCGCGGACCACGGCGAGCACCTGGTGCCCGTTGCGCACGGCGTCGGACAGCCGCTCGACGAGCACCAGGCCGATGCCCTCGGCCAGGCTCATCCCGTCGGCCGCTTCGGCGTAGGCCTTGCACCGGCCGTCGGGGGCCATCGCGCGCTGGCGGCTGAAGCCGACGAACGCGCTGGGGGTGGACATCACGCTGACCCCGCCGGCCAGCGCCAGCGAGCTTTCCCCGCTGCGCACGGACTGGCAGGCCAGGTGCAGGGCCACCAGCGAGGACGAGCACGCGGTGTCGAGCGTGACCGCCGGGCCTTCCAGCCCGAACAGGTAGGAGATCCGGCCGGACAGGATGCTCGAGAGCGTGCCGGTGATCATGTGGCCTTCGGAGCTTTCCGCGGCGCTTTCGCCGACGGAGTTGTAGTCCTGGTAGCTGGCGCCGACGAAGGTGCCGGTCCGGCTGCCGCGCAGCGCGGCGGGGTCGATCCCGGCGCGTTCGAAGGCCTCCCAAGCGGTTTCCAGCAGGAGCCGCTGCTGCGGGTCCATCGCCAGCGCTTCCCTGGGCGAGACGCCGAAGAAGCCGGGATCGAAGCCGGCGACGTCGTCGAGGAAGCCGCCCTGGGTCGAGTAGGTCTTGCCCGAGCTGTCCGGGTCGGCGTCGAACAGGCCGTCGCCGTCCCAGCCGCGATCGGCCGGGAAGCCGGAGATGACGTCGGCGCCGCGGGTGACCAGGTCCCACAGGTCTTCCGGCGAGGTGACCCCGCCCGGGTAACGACAGCTCATCCCGATGATGACGATCGGGTCATCGGAATCGCCACCCGACGCCGTCGGCGCGATCGTGGTGACCTGGGCGCCGGCGATCTCCGAACGCAGGAAGGCGGCCAGCGCGATCGGGCTCGGGTAGTCGAACACCATGGTGCTGGGCAGGGTCAGCCCGGTGGCGGTGGCCAGCCGGTTGCGCAGGTCGACCGCGGTGAGCGAGTCGAACCCGACGTCACGGAAGGCTCGCTGCTCCGAAAGCGCTTCTGCAGAGTCGTGCCCCAGTACCGTCGCCGCCTCGCCGCGTACGAGGTCGAGGAGCAGGCGGTCCTGTTCGGCAGCGGGCAGCGAACGCAGCCGGGCGGCGAACTCGCCTTCCCCGACGGCGCCCTGGGTTTCCTCCGCGACTTCGGTGAGCCTGCGGACCTCGGGCACCTCGGCGAACAGCTCCGTGGGCCGGACCGAGGTGTACACGGGGTGGTAACGCGCCCAGTCGACGTCGGCGACCGCGACCGCCGTGTCGCCGGAGTCCAGCGCGCGCCGGAGCCCGGCCAGCGCCAGCGCGGGCTCCATGAACACCAGGCCGCTGCGGCGGATCTGCTCCGGGTCGACCCGGCCGAGTTCCCGGTCGTCGGCCCAGATGCCCCAGGAGATCGAGGTCGTGGCGAGGCCCCGGGCGCGGCGGTTTTCCGCCAGCGCGGCCAGGTAGGCGTTGCCCGCCACATACGCGGCGTGCAGTCCGCTCCCCCACAGCCCCGCGGTCGAGGAGTAGAGCACAAACGCGTCGAGTTCCTCGTCGTCCAGCAGTTCGTCGAGGTGCTGCGCGCCCAGGACCTTGGCCCGGATGACCCGCGCGAACGACGCGATGTCGGTGCCGTCGATCGAGCTGAGTTCGATGATCGCGGCGGTGTGCACCACGGTGCGGACGGTCCGGCCCGCGGACTTCAGGTCGGCCAGCAGCTGTGCGACCGAGTCCCGGTCGGCCACGTCGCAGGCGAGCATTTCCGCGTCGGCGCCGAGTTCGGTCAGCTCGGCCAGGAGTTCGGGCGCGCCGGGCGCTTCGATCCCGCGCCGGCTGGTGAGCACGATGTGCTCGGCGCCCTGCGCGGCGAGCCAGCGCGCCAGGTGCTTGGCCAGCGTCCCGGTGCCGCCGGTGACCAGCGTGGTGCCACGCGGGGTCCAGACGTGGTCCGGCTCTCCGGCCGGAGCCGGGACCACGCGCCGGGCGAGCACACCGGACGAGCGGATCGCGAGCTGATCCTCGCCGGTGGTCCCGGCCAGCACGCTCACCAGGCGCTGGGCGCCGCGCTGGTCAAGGGATCCGGGGAGGTCGACCACGCCGCCCCAGCGGTGCGGGGCCTCCAGCGCCGCGGTCCAGCCGAGGCCGGCCACCTGCGCCTGCACCGGGTTGGGCACCTGGTCCGAACGGCCGGTGGAGACCGCGCCGCGGGTGAGGCTCCACAGCGGAGCATCGATCCCGGCGTCACCGAGCGCCTGGACGAGCGAGACGCTCAACGCGAGACCGAGGGCGAGTTCGGGGTGGAGTTCGCTCGGCTGCTCCGCGAAGGCCAGTAGCGAGACGACACCGGACAGGCCTTCGAACGCGTTCAGGCGGGCCGCGAGCACCTCGCGGTCCATGGCCGTCTCGTCCAGCACGAGCCGTTCCGCTTGCGCGCCATGGCTTTCCAGCACCGTGGTCAGTTCGGCGTCGTCGGTGCCCTCGGCGGACACGACCAGCCAGCTCCCGGACAGCGCGGCCGGGGAAACGCCCTTGACCGGCTTCCAGGCGGCCCGGTAACGCCAGGAGTCCACTGTGGATTTGTCCTGCCGCTGGCGGCGCCAAGAAGACAGCGCGGGCAGCACCGTGGCCAGCGAAGCACCGTCGACATCGAGGCTCGCGCTGAGCGAGTCGAAGTCCTGCTCCTCGACGGCGTTCCAGAACTCGGCGTCGGCGGCGTCCACCGTCGACGCGGCCTCCGGCTCGATCGGGACGGCGTAGAAGCTCTCGCGCTGGAAGGCGTAAGTCGGCAGCGCGATGCGGCGGCCGCCTTCGAACAGGTCCGGCCAGTTGACGCGCACTCCACGCACGAAAACCTCGGCGAGCGAGGTCAGGAACCGGCTCGAGGTGTCCTGGTCGCGCCGCAGCGAACCGCCGGCCACGGCCTTGACCCCGGCCGCGTCCGCGACGTCCTGCACCGGCGTGGTCAGCACCGGGTGCGGGCTGGACTCGATGAAGACGCGGTGGCCCTGGGCCACCAGCTCGGCGATGGCGGGTCCGAACTCGACCCGCTGCCGCAGGTTGCGGTACCAGTAGCCAGCGTCCATCACGGTGGTGTCGAGCCAATCGCCGGTCACCGTCGAGAAGAACGGGACCTCCGAAGCCTGCGGGCGGACCTCGGCCAGCACCCGGGAAAGCTCTTCTTCGAGCAGCTCGACCTGCGCGGAGTGCGACGCGTAGTCCACCGCGATCCGGCGGACCCGGATCTCCTCGGCGGTCAGCTCGCCGAACAGTGTGTCGAGCAGTTCGGGCTCACCGGACACGACCACCGAGTTCGGCCCGTTGACCGCCGCGACCGAGATTCCCGCGCCACGGCCGGAAAACCTGGCCTCGACGTCCTCGACCGGCAGCGCGATCGACATCATGCCGCCGAGGCCCGCCAGCGTCCGGCCGATCGCCTGGCTGCGCAGCGCGACAACCCGGGCGCCGTCGGACAGCGACAACGCACCCGCCACGACCGCGGCGGCGATCTCACCCTGCGAGTGGCCGACCACGGCGTCGGGCTCGACCCCACGCGAGCGCCACAATGCCGCCAGTGAAACCATCACTGCCCAGGTGGCGGGCTGGACGACGTCGACACGGTCGAGCGTCGGCGCGCCCTCGGACTGGCGCAGGACGTCGATCAGCGACCAGTCGACGAACGGCGACAGCGCGGCCGCGCATTCGGCCATCCGCTCGGCGAAGACCGGCGACTCGCCCAGCAGGCGGGCACCCATGCCGGCCCACTGCGAACCCTGGCCGGGGAACACGAAAACCCGGCGGCCGTCGACGTCCGCGATCCCGCTGATGACGCCGGCCGCGGAACCGTCGCGACCCAAAGCATCCAAACCGGACAGAGCGTCGACGTGGTCGCTGCCGAGGACCACCGCGCGGTGCTCGAAGAGCGTGCGCGACGTGACGAGCGAATACCCGAGGTCCCGCAGGTCCGGCTCGGCGTCTACAATGGACTTGAGCGCCACTGCCTGTCCACGCAGCGCGGCCGCGGACTTGCCCGACAGCACCAAGGGGACGATCCCCGCCGGGGCCTCGGGCGCAGCGGCGGGAACGTCTTCCGGGACGTGTTCGAGGATCGTGTGCGCGTTGGTGCCGCTGATCCCGAACGAGGACACGGCGGCGCGGCGCGGGCGGCCGGTTTCGGGCCAGCCCACCGCGTCGTTGAGCAACGAGATGGTGCCCGGCGACCAGTCGATGTGCGGTGAAGCGGTCTCGGAGTTCAGCGTGCTCGGCAGGTGCCCGTGCCGCATCGCCATGACCATCTTGATCACACTCGCGACCCCGGCGGCCGACTGCGTGTGCCCGATGTTGGTCTTGATCGAGCCGAGCAGCAGTGGGTGCTCCGGGTCGCGGTCGCGGCCGTAGGTCGCCTGCAGGGCCTGGGCCTCGATCGGGTCGCCCAGCGCGGTGCCGGTGCCGTGGCCGTCGACGGCGTCGATGTCCGTTGTGGACAGACCGGCGTCGGCCAGCGCCTGCCGGATCACGCGCTGCTGGGACGGCCCGTTGGGCGCGGTCATCCCGTTGGACGCACCGTCCTGGTTGATCGCCGAGCCCCGCACCACCGCGAGCACCGGATGCCCGTTACGACGCGCGTCGGAGAGGCGTTCCACCAGCACCAGCCCGACGCCCTCGGCGAGGATCATGCCGTCGGCGCCGTCCCCGAAGGCCTTGGTACGGCCGTCGGAGGCGAGCGCGCGCTGACGGCTGAAGGCGACGAACGGGCCGGGGTTGGCCATGATGTGCGCGCCGCCGGCCAGCGCGAGCGAGCTCTCGCCGCGGCGCAGCGACTGGCAGGCCAGATGCAGCGCCACCAGCGAAGACGAGCACGCGGTGTCGACGGTGACCGCCGGGCCTTCCAACCCGAACAGGTAGGCCACGCGGCCGGACAGCACACTCGGGCTGGTGCCGGTGACCATCATGCCCTCGGAGCCGCCGAGGTCCGCGCCTGCGCCGTAGTCCTGGTAGCTGGCGCCGATGAACGTACCGGTGAAGCTGCCGTGCACCGTTTCGGGGTCGATGCCCGCGCGTTCGAAGACCTCCCACGCGGTCTCCAGCAGGAGCCGCTGCTGCGGGTCCATCGCCAGCGCCTCGCGCGGTGAGATGCCGAAGAAGCCGGGGTCGAATTCGGCGGCGTCGTGCAGGAACCCGCCCTGGGTGGTGTACGTGCGGCCGGGCCGGTCCGGGTCCGGGTCGTAGAGTCCTTCGCCGTCCCAGCCGCGGTCCGCGGGGAAGTCGGTGACGGCGTCAGCGCCCCGCGAGACGAGGTCCCACAGCTGCTCCGGCGACCGGACGCCGCCGGGGAACCGGCAGCTCATCCCGACGATGGCGATCGGGTCGTCGTCGACCGGGGTGGCGGTGGCCGCCGGGACCAGCGCGTCGCCGGCGCCGAGTGCCTCGTCGCTCAGGGCCTCGGTGCCTAGAAACGTGGCGAGCGCGGCCGGGTTCGGGTAGTCGAAGGCCAGCGTGGCGGGCAGGGCCAGACCGGTGGCTTTGGCCAGCCGCTTACGCAGCTCCACCGCCGTCATCGAGTCGAAACCGGCGTCGCGGAACGACTGCCGCTCGGTGACGGACTCGGCGGAGGCGTGCCCGAGCACCACGGCCGCTTCGGTGCGGACGAGGTCGAGCAGCACGCGGCGCTGTTCGGGCTCCGCCATCGCGCGCAGCCGGATGGCGAACTCCGAGCCGGCGGCATCGGGCTCCGCGGCGAGGGTGGCGCGGGCTTCGGGCAGGTCGCCGAGCAGCGGGCTGGGCCGCAGCGACGTGAAGATCGGGTAGTACCGCTCCCAGTCCACGTCAGCGACCGTGACGGTGACGTCCTCCTGGGCCACGGCCCGGCGGAGTTCGGCCATCGCGGTGGCGGGGCTCAGGAAGGTCAGGCCCCGGCGCGCGAGGTCGTCGGAAACGGCCTGGTCGGTCGCCATGCCGGCGTCGGCCCACGGTCCCCAGGCGATCGAGGTCGCGGCCAGGCCCCGGGTACGGCGCTGCCCGGCGAGCGCGTCCAGGTAGGCATTCCCGGCGGCGTAAGCACTCTGGCCGCCACTGCCCCACACCCCGGCGATCGAGGCGAACAGCACGAAGAAGTCCAGCGGGGTCTCGCCGAGCAGGTCGTCGAGGTTGATCGCGCCGGAAACCTTCGCCGACATGATCCCGGCGAACGTCTCGGCGTCGGTCTCGTGCAGCGGCGACTGCTGGCCGGTGCCCGCGGTGTGCACCACGCCGGTGAGCGGGTATTCGGCCGGGACCCGCGCCAGCACGGCCGTCAGCTCCGCGCGGTCGGCGACGTCGCAGGACACGATGTCGACGCGCGCGCCCAGCGCTTCCAGCTCGGTACGCAGTTCGGCCGCACCGGGCGCGTCCTCGCCGCGGCGGCTGACCAGGATCAGGTTTTCCGCGCCGCTATGGGCAAGCCAGCGCGCGCACTCCGCGCCGAGCGCCCCGGTCCCGCCGGTCACCAGCACAGTGCCAGACGCGGTGAACTCGCCGGGCAGCTCGTCCACGGGGTAGCGCACGAGCCGGCGTCCGGACGCGCCGGCGGACCGGACCGCGACCTGGTCCTCACCGTCGAGCCCGGCCAGGACACTCACCAGGGTCCGGGCCGCGGACTCGTCCAGCGTCGCGGGCAGGTCGACCAGGCCGCCCCATTCCTGCGGGTACTCCAGCGCCGCGACCCGGCCCAGGCCCCACACCGCCGCCTGGTAGGGGCTCGTGACGGGGTCCCAGTGGCCGGTCGAGACGGCGCCCCGGGTAAGCGTCCACAATGGAGCTTCGACTCCGGCGGCGCCGATCGCCTGGATGAGGGCGATGGTCGAGGACAGACCGCGGGACAGCACCGGGAGGGCCGTGTCCGCCTGCTCGTCCGAGGCGAGCAGGGAGACGACTCCGGTCACGCCCTCGGCCGCTTCGGCGAGCCCGGCGCCCGATTCGACGCTGAAGTGACGGACCTCGGCGCCGCGTGCGGTCAGCGCGGCGGTGACCTCCTCGGCGTCAATCGCCTCACTGGTCACGACGAGCCAAGTACCGCTCAGCGTCGGAGTGACGGGCAGCCGCAGCGGCTTCCATTCGAGCCGGTACCGCCACGAATCCAGCTGGGAGCGCTCACGCCGCCCCTGCCGCCACGAGGTCAGCGCGGGCAGCACCGAACCGAGCGAGGAGAGCTGGTCCTCGCGCAGGCCCAGCAGAGTGGCGAGGTGATCGGCGTCGCCGCGCTCCACGGCGGCCCACAGCCGCTCGTCCGCCGGATCAGCGGTGGGCGCGGCGGCGATCTCGGGCCAGAAGAACTCGTGCTGGAAGGCGTAGGTCGGCAGGCCGGTCCGGCGCGCGCCGGTGCCGGCGAAGAAGGTGGGCCAGTCGACCGCGATGCCGCGGACGTGCAGCCGCGCCAGCGCTTCGGTCAGCGCCAGTTCCTCCGGCCGGTCGCCGCGCCGAGCCGGGACGGCTTCGGCCCTCTGATCATCCTGGGCCAGGACGTCCTCGGTCATCGCCGACAGCACGCCGTCGGGGCCGAGTTCGAAGAAGGTGGTCAGGCCCGAGTCCCGCAGCGCGGCCACCCCGTCGGCGAACCGGACCGTGCCGCGCACGTGCTCGACCCAGTACTCCGGGGAACACACTTGCCCGGCCGTGGCGAACCCACCGGTCAGGTTGGACACCAGAGGGATCGCCGGCTCCGCATAGGACAGTCCCTGCGCGACCGCGCGGAACTCGTCGAGCATCGCGTCCATGTGGGACGAGTGGAAGGCATGGCTCACCCGCAGGCGCTTGGTCTTGCGGCCGAGTTCGGCGAAGTGGGCGGCGAGCGCGGTCACCGCGTCTTCGTCACCGGCGATGACCACGGACGCGGGCCCGTTGACCGCCGCCAGGGAAACGCCTTCGGTCAGCAGCGGGCCGACCTCGTCCTCGGTGGCCTGCAAGGACACCATGGCGCCGCCGGCCGGCAGGGCCTGCATGAGCTTCGCCCGGGCCGCGACCAGCGTGCAGGCGTCGGCCAGCGAAAGCACTCCGGCGACGTGGGCCGCGGCCAGCTCGCCGATCGAGTGGCCCGCCACGGCGGCGGGCTTGACGCCCCAGGACTCCAGCAGCTGGAAGAGCGCGACCTCGAACGCGAACAGCGCGGGCTGGGTCCAGCCCGTCTGGTTCAGCAGCTCGGCTTCGTCAGTGCCCTCCTCGGCGAAGATGATCTCGCTCAGGGGACGGTCCAGCTTCGCGTCGAGCAGAGTGGTGACCTCGTCGAGGGCCGAGGCGAACACCTCGTATCGTTCGGCCAGCTCACGTCCCATGCCGGGACGCTGGCTGCCCTGGCCGGCGAAGAGCATCGCGGGCTTGGTGCCGCCGCCGGTCTCGCCTTCGACGAGTCCGCTTGCCGAAGCGTCCGAAGCCAGCGCGCCCAGCGCGGCCAGCAACTCGCCGCGGTCCGCACCGACAACCGCCGCCCGCCGATCGAACGCCGACCGGGTGGTGGCCAGGGACAGCGCGACGTCGGCCGGGCGCAGCTCGGGCCGTGACTCCACAAAGGACTTGAGGGTCGCGGCCTGCGCCCGCAGCGCGTCGCGGGTCTTACCGGACACCAGCCACGGCACAACCAGCTCAGACTGCGGCGGTTCAGGGGCCGGGCTCGCCGCCGGGGGCTGTTCGATGATGGTGTGCGCGTTGGTCCCACTGATCCCGAAGGACGAGATCCCGGCGCGACGCGGCTGTCCGGTGGCCGGCCATTCGGTCTCCTCGGACAGCAGCTCGACCGCCCCGGCCGTCCAGTCCACTTCGGACGAGGGCGCGGCAGCGTGCAACGTCCGCGGCAGCACGCCGTGGCGCATCGCCAGCACCATCTTGATCACGCCGGCGACCCCGGCCGCGGCCTGGGTGTGGCCGAGGTTGGACTTCACCGAGCCCAGCAGCAGCGGCCGGTCCTCGTCCCGGTCCCGGCCGTAGGTGGCCAGCAGCGCCTGCGCCTCGATCGGGTCGCCGAGCTTGGTGCCGGTGCCGTGTGCCTCGACCACATCGATGTCCGACGTGGACAGACCGGCGCTGGCCAGGGCCTGGCGGATGACGCGTTGCTGCGAGGGGCCGTTCGGCGCGGTCAGGCCGTTGGACGCGCCGTCCGAGTTCACCGCGGACCCGCGCACGATCGCGAGGACCTCGTGACCGTTGCGACGAGCGTCCGAAAGCCGTTCCAGGACCAGGATGCCGACCCCCTCGGACCAGCCGACACCGTCGGCCTCGTCCGAGAAGGACTTACAGCGGCCGTCCGGGGAAAGCCCGCGCTGGCGGGCGAATTCGATCAGCGAAGCCGGGGTGGACATGACCGTCGCGCCGCCCGCGAGGGCCAGTGAGCACTCCCCCGCGCGCAGCGCCTGCATCGCCCAGTGCATCGCAACGAGCGAGGAAGAGCAGGCCGTGTCGATGGTGACGGCCGGGCCTTCCAGCCCCAGGGTGTAGGAAACGCGGCCCGAAGCCACACTCGGCGACGTCCCGCTCCCGGCGAATCCTTCGAAGTCACCGCCGGCCAGGATGGCGCCGTAGTCGTTGTACATCACCCCGGCGAACACCCCGGTCCGGCTGCCGCGCAGCGACACGGGGTCGATCCCGGCGCGCTCGATGGCCTCCCAGGAAGCCTCCAGCAGCAACCGTTGCTGCGAGTCCGTCGCCATCGCTTCACGCGGGCTCATGCCGAAGAAGCCCGGGTCGAACTCGCCGGCGTCGTGCAGGAAACCGCCGGCGCGCGTGTACGTCGTGCCCAGGTGATCGGGGTCGGGATCGTAGAGCGAGCCCAGGTCCCAGCCGCGGTTCACCGGGAAGCCCGAGATGGCGTCGGCGCCTTCGCTGACGAGCCGCCACAGGTCTTCCGGCGAGGCCACGCCGCCGGGATAGCGGCAGCTCATGCCGACGATCACGATCGGGTCGTCGGCCACCGCGCGGGTGACCGCGGCCGGGGTGTCGGCCGTGGTCTCCGACTCGGTCAGCTCGCTGAGCACGTGCGCGGCCAGGGCGCTCGAGGTCGGGTAGTCGAAGATCACCGTGGCCGAGGTGCGGAGCCCGGTGGCGCGGCTGAGCCGGTTGCGCAGTTCGATGGCGGTCAGGGAGTCGAAACCGAGGTCGGTGAACGCGCGGCTGGGTTCGATCGCGTCGGCGCCGGAATGCCCGAGGGTCGCGGCGACCTCGGTGCGCACCAGGTCCAGCACAGTGTCGGCGCGGTCGGCCGCGGTGAGCCGGGCCAGCCGCTGCACCAGCGCGGACGCCGTGCCGGTGCCCGCGATCACCGAGCGGCGGCCGGTCTTGACCAGCCCGCGCAGCAGATGCGGGACATCGCCGAGCCCTCGCAGCACAGCCAGGTCGAGCCGGACCGGCAGGACCGCCGCTTCCGGCACCGAGAGCGCGGCGTCGAACAGCGCGACCCCCTGTTCCTCGGTGACCGGCGGCGTGCCCGCCCGCGCCAGGCGCTCCAGCTCGGCGTCGGTGAGCGTGGTGGTCATGCCGCCGGACTGGGACCAGGGGCCCCAGGCCAGCGAGGTTCCGGGGAGGCCTTCGCTGCGGCGGTGCACGGCGAGGGCGTCCAGGAAGGCGTTCGCGGCCGCGTAGTTCCCCTGCCCCGCCGCGCCGAAAGTCCCGGCGACCGAGGAGAAAACGACAAACGCGGTCAGCGGGAGTTCGCGGGTCAGCTCGTGCAGATTCCAGGCGGCGTCGACCTTCGGGGTCAGGACGGCGTCGAGCCGCTCGGGCGTCAGGGCCGAGACGACCCCGTCGTCGAGCACCCCCGCCGTGTGGACCACGCCGGTCAGCGGATGCTCGGCCGGAACCGAGACCAGCGCCTCGGCCAGCGCGGCCCGGTCGGCGACGTCGCAGGCGGCGACTGTGAGTTCGGCGCCGTGTTCGGCCAGTTCGGTCACGAGGTCGGCAGCACCTTCGGCCGCGGCCCCCCGCCGGCTCAGCACCAGCAGGTGCCGCACCCCGTGCGTGGAGACCAGGTGACGGGCGAAGACACCGCCCAGGCCGCTGACGCCACCGGTGATCAGGACCGTGCCGTCCGCACTCCAGGGCGATTCGGCCGGGACGACCGGGGAAACGCGGGCCAGCCGCGCCTGCAGCACCACGCCGTCGCGGATCATCAGCTGCGGTTCGGCCACACCCAGCGCCGTGACGAGCCCGGCGGCCGAGGTGGCCTCCGGGTCGAGGTCAAGCAGCGTGAAGCGATCGGGGTGCTCGTTCTGGGCCGCCCGGAGCAGGCCCCAGACCGTGGACGCGGCCAGGCCGCCGCGGGTCACGAAGACCAGGCGCGACGCCTCGAACCGCTCGTCGGCCAGCCACGCCTGAAGCAGCCCCAGCGCGTCGGCGGCCAGACGGTGCGCCTCAGCGGCGACCTCGGCACCGGTGCCACCCAACGGCACCAGGACGATCTCCGGGACAATGCTTCCGGACCACGTCGAACCAGGTTCGGTCTCGACGTCCAGGCCCGATTCACGAACCGTGTCGGCCAGTCCGAAGACATCCTCGCCGAGCACGCCGACGGAAGCCGTCGCCGTCGCGCGGGTAGTGCGGACCTTCTTCCAGCCGAGGGTGAACAGCGAGTCCCGCTCGATCGAAGAGGACGCGGCCTGTCCCTCCGACGCGCGCAGCACCAGCGTCTCGATCGAAGCGACGGGTTCACCGGCAGTGTCCGCGACCGCTAGGGAAATAGTGTCGTCGGCCAGTCTGGTGATCTTGACCCGCGCGGCCGCCGCGCCGGTGGCGCGCAGCGAGACGCCCTCCCAGGAGAACGGGAGGCCGCCGCCGAGGCCGGCGAAAGCCGAGGCGTGCAGGGCGGAATCGAGCAGTGCCGGGTGGATGCCGAACGAGTCGGCCTCCACGCCTTCGGGCAGCGCCAGCTCGGCGAAGATCTCGTCCCCGCGCCGCCAGGCCGCGGTGAGGCCGCGGAACGCCGGGCCGTATTCGAACCCGCCGTCGGCGAGCCGGTCGTAGTGGCCGTCGAGGTCGATCTCCTCGGCCTCGGCCGGCGGCCAGGCGGCGAAGTCCACATCGGACTCGGCCTCGGTGTCCTCGACCGAGAGCACCCCGGCCGCGTGCTGGACCCAGGGCTGATCGGCCTCGGCGGCATCGGGCCGCGAGTAGAGGGACAGCGAGCAGCGGCCGGACTCGTCGGGCGCGCCGACCCAGACCTGGACCTGGACGCCGCCGTGCTCGGGCAGCACGAGCGGAGCGGCCAGCGTCAGCTCCTCGACCCGATCGCAGCCGACCTCGTCCCCGGCCCGGATCGCCAGCTCCAGGAAAGCCGTGCCCGGCAGGAGAACCGCGCCGCCGACGGCATGATCGGCGAGCCACGGGTGCGACTGCCGGGAAAGGCGGCCGGTCAGCAGGAACCCGTCGGAGTCCGCCAGCGCGACGGCCGCGGTGAGCAGCGGGTGGTGGGCCGCGCCCAAGCCCGCAGCGCGCAGGTCGCCGGCCTCGGCGCCCATCGCCTTAGGCCAGAACCGGCGGTGCTGGAACGAGTAGGTCGGCAGGTCCACCCGGCGCCGGCCGGTTCCGGCGAAAAAGGCGTCCCATCGGACGCGGACCCCGTGCACGTGCAGGCTGCCCGCCGCGGACGCGATCGCCGCGACCTCCGGGCGGTCGGCCCGCAACACCGGGAAAGCGGCGGAGTCTTCCTGCGAAGCCTGGACCATCGCGGACAGCACACCGGCCGGGCCGAGTTCGAGGAACACCCCGGCACCGTGCTCGCCCAGCCAGCCGACGGCGTCGGCGAACCGGACGGTGTGCCGGACCTGGTCGGCCCAGTAGTCCGCGGACCGCGCCTGCTCGACCGTCATCGGCTCGCCGGTCACCGTGGACACGATCGGGATCAGCGGCGCCTGCGCGGAAAGCCCGGCCACCACCGCGCGGAACTCGTCCAGCATCGGTTCGAGCTGCGGCGAGTGGAAAGCGTGCGAGACGTTCAGCTTCCGGGTCTTGCGCTCCAGCGCCGCGAAGTGGGCGGCGATCTCGTCGACGACCGCGCTGTCACCGGACACGACCACCGAAGCGGGTCCGTTGACCGCGGCGATCGAGACCAGGTCTTCCCGGCCCTGGACCAGCGGCGTCACCTCGGCTTCCGAGGCCTGCAGCGAGACCATCGACCCGGTGGCCGGGAGGGCCTGCATCAGCCGGCCGCGCGCGGCCACCAGCGTGGCCGCGTCTTCGAGGCTGAACACGCCGGACACGTGGGCCGCGGCGAGTTCGCCGATCGAGTGCCCGGTCAGGAAGTCCGGTTTGACGCCCCAGGCCTCCATCAGCCGGAACAGCGCGACCTCGACGGCGAACAACGCGGGCTGGGCGTAATCGGTCCGCTCCAGCGTTTCCGGCTGCTCACCCCACATCACGTCCTTCAACGGACGGTCGAGGTGGGCGTCGAGGGCCGCGGCGACCGTGTCCAGCGCGGCGGCGAACTCCGGGAAACGCGTGTGAAGCTCCCGGCCCATCCCCAGCCGTTGCGACCCCTGCCCTGTGAACAGGAAAGCCAGCTTCGGCTTGCCCTGAACGGTTCCCTGGACGAGGCCCGGCGCGGATGCTCCCCCGGCCAACGCCGTCAACCCGGCGACCGCCGCCTCACGGTCGGCCGCGGTCAGCACCGCGCGGTGCTCGAAACTCGACCTCGACGTCGCCAGCGAGAAAGCCAGGTCGCCCAGGTCGACGTCCGGCTGCTCGTCCACGAACGACAGCAGAGCTGCTGCCTGCGCCCGCAGTGCCTCGGCCGTCTTGCCGGAGACCGGCATCGGCACGGCACCGGGATCCACGCGGCTGTCGTCCGCAAGGGGCTCGACGCGCGGTGCCTGCTCGATGATGGTGTGCGCGTTGGTGCCGCTGATCCCGAACGAGGAGATCCCGGCCCGGCGGGGCTCGCCGGTCTCCGGCCAGTCCACCTGCTCGGTCACCAGCTCGACCGCCCCGGCCGTCCAGTCCACATGGGACGAGGGAGTGCCGACGTTCAGCGTGCGCGGCACCACGCCGTGCCGCATCGCCATGACCATCTTGATCACCCCGGCCACCCCGGCGGCCGCCTGGGTGTGGCTGAGGTTCGACTTGACCGAGCCCAGCAGCAGCGGACGCGCCGCGTCGCGCTCGCGCCCGTACGTCGCCAGCAGGGCCTGCGCCTCCACCGGGTCGCCCAGAGTCGTGCCGGTCCCGTGCGCGTCCACGACGTCGACCTCGGCCGCGGACAGCCGGGCGCTGACCAGGGCCTGCTCGATCACCCGCTGCTGCGACGGGCCGTTCGGCGCGGTCAGCCCGTTCGACGCGCCGTCCTGGTTGATCGCCGAGCCGCGGATGACAGCCAGCACCTCGTGCCCGTTGCGCTGGGCGTCGGAAAGCCGCTCCAGGACAAGGACTCCGACGCCTTCCGACCAGCCGGTGCCATCGGCGTCGTCGGAGAACGAACGGCAGTGCCCGTCGACGGCGAGGCCGCCCTGGCGGTTCATCTCGACGAACGTGGCCGGGCTGGACATCACGGTGACACCGCCGGCCAGCGCCAGCGAACACTCGCCCGCCCGCAGCGACTGGGCGGCGAAATGCATGGCGACCAGCGAGGAGGAGCACGCGGTGTCCACGGTCACCGCGGGACCGACCAGACCGAAGGTGTACGACAGCCGCCCGGACATCACGCTGGTCGTGCTGCCGGTCAGCTGGAAGCCCTCGACGCCTTCGCCGGGGCCGACCCGGTAGTCCTGGGCCATCGCGCCGACGAAGACCCCGGTCCGGGTGCCCCGCACCACGGCCGGGTCAAGCCCGGCCCGTTCGAAGGCCTCCCACGCGGTTTCGAGCAGCACGCGCTGCTGGGGGTCCATCGCGAGAGCCTCGCGCGGCGAGATCCCGAAGAAGTCGGCGTCGAATTCGGTGGCACCGCGCAGAAAGCCGCCCGCATCGTTGACGGACGACCCGAGGTCCTCGTGCCCCAGGTCCCACCCGCGGTCCACCGGGAAGCCCGAGATGCCGTCCTCACCGGCGAGGACCATCCGCCACAGATCCTCCGGGCCGGCGACGTTCCCCGGGAAGCGGCAGCCCATGCCCACGATGGCGATGGGCTCGGTCGCGGCTTCGGTGAGTTCGTCCACCCGCCGGCGGGACCGCTGCAGATCGGCGCTGGCCCGCTTGAGGTAGTCCCGGAGCTTCTGTTCGTTGTCCATACCAACTCAACCCATCTCGACCGCAAGCGGCGGCCCGCGTCACAAGTCCCTGTGGCACACTGTGTCCCCCGTGACTGATCCGACGGCAGCCACGGCGGAAACGGGTACTTCTCCGTAAGTCGGCTGCAGCCCGTGCCGCCTACTTTCGGTCGGATCAGTCACCTGAAATCAACGCCAGTCTCGCCCTGCTCCGGCCGGAAAATCCCTAGACTGCCGACAGCGGGCGCGGGCTACCAGGCGCCGGTCAGCGAGAGGTCGTCGAAGCGCTGCTCGCGGGTGGCCTGGCGCAGGTCGGCCTCGACCATCATGCGCATCAGCTCCTCGAAGCTCACGGTGGGCTCCCAGCCCAGCACCTTCCGCGCGAGGCTGGAATCCGCGCACAGCGTCTCGACCTCGGCCGGGCGCACCAGCTTCGGATCGATGACCACGTGGTCCTCCCAGTTGAGGTCCACGCACTCGAACGCGATCCGCACCGCGTCGCGCACCGAGTTCATCTCGCCGGTCCCGACCACGTAGTCGTCGGCCACGTCCTGCTGCAGCATCAGGTGCATGGCGCGCACGTAGTCGCCGGCGAAGCCCCAGTCGCGGACCGCGTCGAGGTTGCCCAGGTGGAGCTTTTCCTGCAGGCCCAGCTTGATCTGGGCCACCGCCAGCGAGATCTTCCTGGTCACGAACTCGGCCCCGCGCCGGGGGGACTCGTGGTTGAAGAGCATCCCGGACACCCCGTAGACCCCGAAGGACTCGCGGTAGTTGCGGGTGATGTAGTGGCCGTACGCCTTCGCCACGCCGTACGGGCTGCGCGGGTGGAAGGTCGTCGTCTCACACTGCGGCGTCTCCATCACCTTGCCGAACATCTCGGAAGAGGACGCCTGGTAGAACCGGATCTGGCCGGTGGCCGGCGGGCGCGAGCTGATCGACAGCCCGCTCACCATCCGGATCGCCTCCAGGATGCGCAGCACGCCCATGCCGTTGACCTCGGTGACCAGCTCGGCCTGCTCCCAGGACATCGGCACGAACGAGATGGCGCCGAGGTTATAGACCTCGTCGGGCTGGATCTTGTCGACGGCCGAGACCAGGCTGGCCTGGTCCAGCAGGTCGCCGTTGACGAAGTTCAGATCGGCGGCGAGCTTGCTGACCCGCGATTTGCGCGGATTCGCCTGCCCCCGGATCAGGCCCCACACCTGGTAGCCCTGTGAAAGCAGGTGCTCGGCCATATACGAGCCGTCTTGACCGGTGATCCCGGTGATCAATGCGCGCCTGGACATGTTTACCCCTATCTCGACCAAGGATGAGTCGCCTCTGTGCGCGGACGAATCCGGCCCGACCGTGACAGGGGCGGCGATGGAGTGTCAACGAATGCCCGGCACACCAAGGATTTTCCGAGACTTCCGGGACTCGATCCGTCCGTTATGGACAGCGGTGCACCGGGCCTACTCCGCGATCTTGGTCCGCTCGCACCAGTGGAACACCGGGAGCACGGCGCCGTCCACCTCGGTGACCTCGCCGCTGTGCGAGAAGTGCTCGTACCCCGAGGCGAACGAGATCTTCACCTTGTCGTCCAGGTTGTCGACTTCCTCGACGCACCCGTCGTGGAGCCGGTCCGGGCCACCGGTGAGCACGATCCGCAAGCTGCCCATGACGATCATCCCTTTCCCGAGCGGAAGAGCCCTGTTTCGAAACAGAGTGCGCTTCACCGCCGGGCCAGGTCCACAGCCGCGGGCCAACACTGGCTTTTCCCCTAGAGCTTCCGCGCGGGGTGGTGTCTACGATGGACAGTGAGCCCGGCGGATCGGGTGTCCTCGAGATCCCCGATCCGCCGAGCAGCCAGCCGCGGCGCTCAAGCCGGGGCGAGGCCGGGTTCGATGGTCACCTTGATGGCCTCGCCGCTGCTGACGATCCGGATCGCGTCGAGCACGCCGTCCAGCGGCAGCCGGTGGGTGATCAGGTCGTCGACCGGGACCGCGCCGGTGGCGATCAGGTCCAGCGCCTGCTTGTTGTGGTACGGCGTGGAGCCGTTGGCGCCGACGATGGTCAGCTCGCGGTAGTGCACCAGGTTCGAGTCGCACGCGATGACCGGGTTGTCCTTCGGCAGCCCGCCGAAGAAGCTGATCCGCCCGCTGCGCGCGGCCATCTTGAGGCCGTCCTCCTGGGCCTTGCCCGACGCCGCCGCCGTGATCACCACGTCGGCGCCGCGGCCCGAGGTCAGCGCCAGGACCTCCTCGACCGCGTCGACCTCCGAGCCGCAGATGGCCGCGTCCGGCTTGACCAGGTTCGCCGCCATGTCGAGCCGGCTCTGGTTCAGCTCGACCAGGTACACCGCCTCCGCCCCGCGGGCACGGGCGAGCCGGACGTGCAGGCAGCCGATCGGGCCGGCGCCCATCACGACCACGACGTCACCGTCCCCGACCCCGGCCAGCGTCTGTCCGTTGAGGACACACGCGAACGGCTCCGCGACGGAAGCCTCGGCGTAGCCCAGGGAATCGGGAATGCGGTTGACACCGTCGACCTTGAGCACGTTCTCCGGGATGATCATGTACTCGGCGAAACCGCCGTCGAAGTGGTAGCCCATGGAGAGCTGGTTGGGACACACGGTCATCCGGCCGCGCCGGCACTCCGCGCAGTCACCGCACGGGATGGCGGCGATGACCTGGACCCGGGCACCCTCCTCCCAGCCGCTCACGCCTTCGCCGGCCTCGACGACCTCGCCGGCGATCTCGTGCCCGATCACGCGCGGCGGGTCGATGTGGTGGTGCCCGTGGCGGAAGATCTTCAGGTCGGTGCCGCAGGTCGAAGTGTTGTGCACCTTGATCTTCAGCTCACCGGCCTTCGGCGAGGGCTCCGGTGCCTCTTCGATGCGGATGTCACCCGGGGCGTAAAAACGCGCGACCTTCACTGATCTGACTCCTCGTTCGTCGACTGCAGAATGCGGATCACCGTTTCGGCGTCCTTAGCCTCGCGGAGCTGGGCGGCGAGCTCGGCGTTCACCAGGACCCCGGCGAGCGAGGCGAGGATGCCCACCTGCTCGTTGCCGTTGGCGGCGATGCCGACGCACAGCCGCACGTCGTTGCCGCCCCAGTCCACGCCTTCGGCGAATTGCAGCACCACCAGCGAGGTGCGCCGGACGTGCCGCCGGGCCTCGTCGGTGCCGTGCGGGATCGCGACACCCTCGCCGACGTAGGTCGACACCAGCCGCTCGCGCTCGTGCATCGCCGGCAGGTAAGCCGGCTCCACCGCACCGATTTCGAGCAGCGTCCGGCCGACCTGGTCGACGGCGTCCGACCGGCTGGTGGCCGTCCGGCCAAACTTGATCCCGGCGGCGTCCAGCAGCGCGTACTCAGTCGGCAAGGTGACCACCGTCCCGGATGGCCGCCTCCACCTGGTCGAACACCGGGTCGCCGAGGAAGCTCTGGAACCCCAGTATCACCGCTTCCGCGGCTCCCTTGCGCGCGCTGGCGACCAGGAAGTCCTGGCACAGGACCAGCCGGGCGTCCTCGGGGATCTCGTTGACCGGGGTGTGCTCGACCTTGACCTTGTACGGCTTGAGCCGCTTCGCGAGCTGCGCCGCGACCATCACGCTGCTGCCCATCCCGGCGTCGCAGGCGATGATGACCTTCTTGATGTCGGAACCTTGAATCGTGCTCATCGACACTCTCCTCGTTGAGGTACAGCACTGAGGTACACGGCTAAGCGGGCGGACTGACGGGTTACGCGGGCAGGGCCCCACCGGCGGAGACCTGCACGGCCTTCTCGGAATCTTCCTTGCCCCGGCCGAACTTCAGCAGCGCCGAGGCGACCACGAAGGACACTCCGGCGGCGACCGCCACCCCGAGGACCACGCCGAGGTAGTTGCCGCTCGGGGTCATCGCGAGCACGGCGATGATGCTGCCGGGCGACGGGGTGGCCACCAGCCCGGCACCGGTGAGGCTGAAGAACAGGACGCCGGAGGCGCCACCGGCGATGGCGGCGAGCACGAGCCGGGGCTGGGCCAGCACGTACGGGAAGTAGATCTCGTGGATCCCGCCGAAGAACTGGATGATGATCGCGGCGGGCGCGGTCGCGCGGGCCGCCCTGGTGCTGCCGAAGAAGGTGATCGCCAGCAGGATGCCGAGGCCGGGGCCCGGGTTCGGCTCGATCAGGAACTCGACGGCCTTGCCGGCGTGCGCGGCCTGCGCGATGCCGAGCGGGCCGAGGATGCCGTGGTTGACCGCGTTGTTGAGGAAGAGGATCTTGGCCGGCTCGACGATCACCGACACCAGCGGCAGCAGGTGCGCGTTGATCAGCGCCTGCACGCCGTTGCCCAGGCCCTGGGTGATCCACTGGACCACCGGCCCGATGCCCAGCATGCCGAGCACCGCCATCAGGGCGCCGATGATGCCGGCGCTGAAGTTGTCCACCAGCATCTTGAACGAGGGCGCGCTGCGGTGGCCGAGGTGCTCGTCGAACAGTTTCACCAGGTAGCCGGCCAGCGGGCCGACGATCATCGCGCCGAGGAACATCGGGATCGACGCGCCGACCGCGATGCCGATGGTGGCGACGGCGCCGACCACCGCGCCGCGCTGGCCGTGGACCATCCGGCCGCCGGTGTAGCCGATCAGCACCGGCAGCAGGTAGTTGATCATCGGGTCGACGAGCTGGGCGATGTGCGCGTTCGGGGTCCACCCGGCCGGGATGAACAGGGCGGTGATCAGGCCCCACGCGATGAACGCGCCGATGTTCGGCATGACCATGCCGGCGAGCCGGCCGCCGAACCGCTGCACCACCACCCGCGCCTGGACCGACCTGCTCGGTGCCACTTCCGTCTTCGTCATCATTGACCCTTCCCAGCGTTGCGTTCGAGCGGACTGGACCACTGCCGCGTTTCGGGCTCGGCAGCGAGGCGGGAACCGGGTGCGGCCGGCCGGTGGCCGGCTGATGCGCCCGGGCAGAACCATGGCGACGCTCTGGCGATCTTCTTCGGCGCGACGGCAGTACCAACTGTCCACAATGGCCGGTCGGTGGCAGCGCGTCGTGGCCTTGGGTGACTTGGACTTCGTTCACGTGGGTTCCCACGTTGGCACGGTTTGCTTCCGCACACATGTTCCGTGGGTATCGTTGAAGAACAAGAGGAATCTGGTGCTCCGATGTAGACGGTTTGTTGCCAAGGCCACAAACACCACATAACCTCACATCCGATACCGCCTCGTGCGGAAGGAGTCGGCCCGTGTACGCGGAGGAACGGCAGCAGGCAATCCTGGATCGGGCTCGCGCCCGTGGCCGGGTCGACGTCGCGGCGCTCGCCGACGAGTTCGCCGTGACCAGCGAGACGATCAGGCGCGACCTGACCATCCTCGAGCGCCACGGGGTGCTCCGGCGGGTGCACGGCGGCGCGATCCCGGTGGAGCGGCTGGGTTTCGAACCCGCGGTCGCGGCACGCGAGTCCGTGATGATCGAGGAGAAGACTCGGATCGCGAAGGCCGCGCTCCGGGAGCTCCCGGACGAGGGCACGATCCTGCTCGACGCGGGTACCACCACCGCGAAGCTCGCGGACGAGCTGCCGAACGACCGTGAGCTGACCGTCGTGACCCACTCGGTCAACATCGCGCTCACGCTCACCGCGCGCCCGAACCTCACCGTGATGCTGGTGGGCGGGCGGCTGCGCAGCCGGACGCTGGCCACCGTCGACGCCTGGGCGCTGCACGCGCTGAGCGACACCTTCGTCGAAGTGGCTTTCATCGCGACCAACGGCGTTTCGCCGGAGCGCGGGCTGACCACCCCGGACGCCGCGGAGGCGATGATCAAGCGGGCGGCGATCGCGAGCAGCCGGCGCTGCGTCCTGCTCGCCGACCACACCAAGGTCGGCACCGATCACTTCACCCGGTTCGCCGAGCTGAAGGACATCGACACCTTCATCACCGACGCCGGCCTCGACGAGCGGATGGCGGCCGAACTCGGCGAAGCGGGCCCGCGCATCGTCACAGTCTGAGGCGTGGCAAGGAAAACTCCCCCGGTCCCGGCGCATGCGGAAAGCCAGGGCGGGCACCCTGGCTTCTCCGGCACGGTTCTGGAGCACAAGACCTCCGAGGGGCAACTACTGTTACTTCACGTAGTCGGGCAGCACGCGCGGCGGCCAGGAGCCGACCCCGAAGATCCCCATCGAATAAGCCTTGGACACCAAGGCCGGGCGGTTCGACACCTTCAGCTTCCGCAGCAGGGTGCTGACGTGGTACTCGACCCCGCCCCGGCTCAGGTACAGCATCGCCGCGAGCTGCACGGTCGACACCCCCGAGGCGACCCCCTCGAGGATGCGCGCGTCCATGGCGGTGAGCAGCTTCTTGCGGCCGGTCAGCACCTGCGGCTCGCGCTCGTACTTCTCCGGGCGGACCATCACCATGATGCTTTCGACCTGCCCGTTCTCCCCGTGCACGGCGATCCCGGTCAGCTCACCGGCGAACGCCGGCTCGCCCGGGCGCACGGCGACCATCCGCTCGGCGAACCGCACCCGCCGCCCCTCGGTCAGCCGCGCGAACTGCTGCTCGACCTTCTCCCGCACGCTGGGGTGCAGCAGGTCGTAGAAGCTCTGGCCGCACACCTCCGTGGCCGAGCGGCCGAACTGGCGGAAGAAGTCGACGTTCGCCTCGACGACCCGGACCCGGGCGTCGAGGCTCGCCAGGCACATCCCCGACCGGTCGAAGAACGGGCGGAACACGTCGACAGAACTTACGGGCCGGGTCTCCGAAATCGCGCGGCTCGTCCGGGGAACCAAGCTGGCTGCGGCGTCCGTACTCATCGATGACCATTCCTCTCTCCACTGAACTGAAGATCCTGTTGTGCTGGGAAGAACTCACCCCATGTCGTTCTTTTCACACTATGGGCGCGCCCGCCAAAACAAGTCAACAAGAAACCAAGAACAAAGCCAAACACTGTGGTTGTGCGCCCCCATGGTTCGGATGCGGGGGGCGGGGTTCGGTGCGGTTCGGTACCCCGAAGATCGCCGGCGTTCGGCCGGATCCAAGGCCCTGACCAGGTTTTATGGCGCAAAGGGCGACGATCTTGCCCGGACGTACCGATGACCGTGAACTGGACGGCGGGCGTTCACCCGCCGGAAAGACAGCGTTCCAACCGCGCGATTTAATCAACAGTGTGGTGTTGATCGAGCGCACGAGGAAAAGCATCGAGCGGACTTGATGCACATTTAACGTTCGCCATTCCGGGGCACTTCACCGGAAGGCCGCGCGCGGAATTTGGCGACAGCCAGTGACGCGGTTCAGCAAAAGGCACCAAAACGTTCAAGGTGAGCAAAGCGGAAACCGGCTCGAGCCGAATGCGGCGAGAACACCGGCCAAACGATGCGCACGGTGACCTGCCCTCACGTGCGCATCCTCCGGACTCGCCCAGGCGGGCCGAAGGCCCTGACCTCCCGGTTCGCTCCCCTTCCGCTTCGCCGCGCCGACCCGAGCTGCCCGCTGCGCTGAGCACTCGATCGGCTCCCTTACGTCACCCTCTCGAGGACAGTAGTGGCCTTGATGTTGGTTCGCAAGCCCTGTGCATGGTTTTACCTTCGTTTAATCCCGTACTGACCAGAAGCCTCCCCTGACACCCCGCCTGACCAGCACGTACCCAAGCCCTCGGCCGGGCCGGCCGACGCCCGGACCTAGCGGGGATAACCGGCATTTGGGATACGGGGGACATCTAGCACAGGGTGACCAGCAGATGTGGAATCTTATTCGCGTTTGACCGCAACACTTCCGCTACGCAAGTAAACGCAGGCCGATGATCCGGACGAACAGGCATAAACCGACATCAAGTGAGTTGCAAACCAACATTGCCCTCATTACAGTGAGGTCCGCACCGCTCGCTCGAACGGGTTACCCATCACCCGCCGCACCCCGCCTGGGAGACGCCGGAAGGGACGTGATCATCTCGGCTCCGCCGATCAGGTCCGGGACAACCGAAACACCGTTGCGCCACCCGGCCGCCCAGCTGCCGGTGACGCCCCGGCCGGTTTTTTCCCACCCGGCGCCGCCTTCACGGACAACGAGGTCCGGCCCCACAGTGGTCCCCACCCGGTCAGCGCCACTGAGCGGACTTCCCCACCCAGCACCGTTTTCCCCGCTCGCGCACCCAGACGCGCCAGCGAGCCAGCCCAGGTCAGTGTAGGTCCGAGACAGGACGGGAGGCGATCATGTCCGAGCCGGCGGTTTCCGATCGCCCTCCGGCAAGAGTGGTGCGCGCGACCGTGAACCTGTCCCCCGCGCTCCTGCCGAACGGCGGCGCGAGCGCCCCCGCCGAGGCCTTGGTGGAGCGCGCGGGCGAAGAGCAGATCTTCCGCTATGCGTTGGCAGCACTGGATTCCGGGCAGTCCTCGGTGTTCACCCTCACCGGGCGCCCGGGCACCGGCCGCAGCGCGCTGCTCCGCCGAACCGTCGCACTGGCGAGGGCCGCCGGTATCCGCTCCCTTCACGTCCGATGCTCGCGCGCCGACGCGGAACTCCCCCACAGCCTCATCGCTCAGCTCACGACCGCGCTCACCTCGAACCGGCGGCCCGGCCCGGCGGACGGCGCGGGTGAGCAACCCGCCCAGATCGACGAATTCCTTGCCCTGTCCCGGAAACAGCCGTTGTTGATCGCGGTGGACGACGCCCAGTGGGCCGATCCCGCGTCGCGGCGGTGGATCAGCTCCCTGATCCGGCGGCTGCACACCACGCCCGCCGTGCTGGTCTGCGCGGTCCGGGGCGACTCACCCGAACTCGGCGACGAACCCGGGGACGGGCCGTGGCCCGCCGACGGCAGCCAGGTGGTGCCGTCGCGCACGCTGAAACTGCGCCCGCTCAGCGAAACCGGCGTCCGCACGCTGATCGAGGCCGAGTGCCCCGGCCCGGTCGACGAGGAGTTCGTCGCGCACGCGCTGACCACCACCGGTGGCCTCCCGGCCGTGCTCAAGTCCGTGGCCGAACGGTTCGCGCTGCTGGGTTTGCGGGCCGGCGCCGACCAGCTGCCCGCCTTGTCGCTTCGCGCCTCCGAAGCCATGGGGCAGTATCTCGACGACCTCACCGGGGACCTTCCCGCGGACGCGCTCGCCCTCCTGCGCGCGATGGCCGTCGCCGGTGATGGCCTCGACTTCGAGCTCGTGCGGAAACTCGCCGCACCACGGGGCACGCCGACCGCCAGGTCGCTCGGGCTCTTGGTCAGCAACGGCCTCGCGTCCTCTTCGGACGGTCCACGCCCCGCCACCGCGCAGATCGCGGCGAAGGTGCTGGCGGGCCTGCCGGTGACCGTCCGCCGGGACCTCTACGCCCGCGCCGCGCACCTCGGGCACCACGCGGCGATCGCCGACCTCGAACTGGGCCGGCTCCTGCTCGACACTTCACCGATCGGCGAGCCGTGGGTGGTCGAGGTGCTGACGCGAGCGGTCGCTCGCAGCCGTCTCGAGGGCCGCGCGTCGGCCACCCCCGCGCTGCTCTACCGCGCGTTGCGCGAGCCGCTGGACCCACCCCAGCGGCGGGCCCTGCTGGTGGACCTCGCCGCGGCCGAACTCCGGGAGTCCCCGGACGGCAGCGACCGGCGGCTGCAACAGGTTCTGCTGTCCACCGACGGCGCGTCCGACGGCGCCCTGCTGGTCCCCGCCGCCGATCTGCTGTTCTCCCGCGGGGACGCGCCGACCTCCGGGCCGGTGATCGCGACCGTCTGCGCGCGGCCCGACCTCGACCCGGCGGCGCTGGCCCCGTTGATCGCGCTGGGCACACTGGCCGAAGAGGACAGTGCCGGCGAGGAGGCGTTCCCGGCCTACTCCCTGCCCGATCTGCCGGACCTGCCGACCGATCCGGCGCAGGCCGCGGTCGTCGCGTTCCAGCTCGCGTGCCGCGGCCGCGGGCGGGCCAGGGCCCGCGCGCTCGCCCGCGTCGGGCTGAGCCGGGACGGCGACCGGGAACGCCCGCTGAGCACGCGCGTGGCCGCATGCGTCGCCCTGATGTACGCCGACGACACGGCCGAAGCGCTGGCCGGGCTGGACCGGGTGCTCGCCGACGCCCGCCGGCGCGATGCCCGGGCGGCGGCCGCACAGGCGCTCGTCGCGCGGGCGGCGGTAGTCCGGCGGTGCGGCCGGCTGAACGAGGCGGCCGACGACCTGGTCGCCGCGCGGGCCCAGCTCCCGCTCAGCTGCTGGGCCCCGCGAGCGCTGACGGGTCTGCTCGGCCTCGAAATCGCGCTGAACCTCGACCGCGGCCAGCTCGACCTCGCCGCGCGCGCGGCCGCCGTGGAACTGCTCCCGGACGCCGAACACGGCATCGGCTGGTCCTATCTGCTGTGCGCGCGCGGAGCCGTGGACCTGGCTTCGGGCAAGCCGGAAGCCGCGTTGCGGGCATTCCAGGAATCCGGGCGGCTGCTCTCGACGCGGCAGTGGACGAACCCGGCCATCGCGAGCTGGCGCACCCTCGCCGCGATGGCCCACCGAGGCTGCGGCGCGATCACCCCCGCGCTCCGGCTGGTCAGCGAAGAACTTCGGCTGGCCAAGGAATGGGGCGCCCCGAGCACGCTGGGTTCGACCCACCTCGACGCCTGGCGGGCGATGAACGGCACCGAGGCCACGAACGACCTCGAGGAAGCCGTGCGGCTGCTGCGCGATTCCCCGGCCCGGCTGCGGTTCGCCGCCGCCGCGACCGACCTGGCCGCGGTCCGGATCGACGCCGGTCAGCTCGACGAAGCGGCCGCGCTGCTCCGCGAAGCCGAAAAGGTGGCTTCGCTGCACTGGGCGGACGACCTCCGGCTCGAAGTGGCTCGCCTGTCCGAGCTGCTCGCCTCGCGGCGGGCGACCCCGGCCGCCACCGCGCCCGTCTCACCGCACGGAACGCTTACCCAGTCCGAAGAAAACCTCGCCACACTGGCCGTCTCCGGCTGGTCCAACGCGGACATCGCGGACTCGCTCTCGGTCACCACCCGGACGGTCGAGCTGCGCCTGACCAAGATCTACCGCAAACTGGACGTCACCGGACGCGCCGGGCTGCGTGCGGCGCTCGAGCGCGAACCCGTGGAACGCTGAGCTTCCCTCCACGATTTCACCCGCGCGTACCGGCGAGCGCTGCGGAAACCCTGTCCAGGCCCGATAACACTAGTGATTTATCGGCGCCCCATGCGCTTGACTTCCTGTGACGGGCGGTGGCGCCGCCGACCGACCGGTCGATCGACAACCACCACCCCCGTCCTTAAGCTGGTGCACTGCCGTCGAATTCCGTGAGGAGTCTGGACCACGTGCTGCTCGAGCGGGAACCCGAAATCGAGTCGCTGACTGCTTCCCTGCGGGAGGCGCGGAGAGGCCGCGGTCAGCTGCTCGTGCTCGGCGGGCCCCTGGGGGCGGGCAAGTCGCACCTGCTCCACGCGATGCGGGAGCACGCGCTCGGCGAAGGCGTGCCCGCGCTGCAGGCCGGCTGCGCGCTGCCGGAACGCGATTTCGCGTACGGAATGGCGCACCAGCTCGTCGATTCCGCGCTGCTGCTCGGCCTTTCCGAGCCGAAGCCCCGGGCGTTCGCCGAAACGGCCGAAGAGCAGGTGCTGGAGAACCTGCACCAGCTGGTCCGCGAATCGAGCGGGCACACTCCGCTCCTGATCCTGGTCGACGACGCGCATTGGGCCGACGACGCCTCACTCGACTGGCTGAACCGGCTGACCGGGCAGCTCGACGGCCTCTCGATCGTCGTGGTGGTCACGGTGCGCGAAGGCGACCCGCTGAGCGGCCGGCCCGCGCTGCGCGAGCTGGCCGGACGCGCCGCCGGGAACGTCACCCTCGGGCCGCTTTCGCCGGTGGCCACGAGGATCGCGGTCGCCGAGGAGTTCGGCGAGCCCGGCGACGACAGCTTCGTCCGCTGCTGCCACGAAACCTCGGCCGGGCGCCCGCTGTTCCTGATGTCCATCCTGGCCGAGCTGCGCCGGCTCGGCTATCACCCGATCGCCGAGCACGCCGAAGCCGCGCGCCTGCTCCGGCCTTCCGCGCTGCGCCAGCGCATCATGGCCTGCCTGCGGTCCCAGCCCGAGCCGGTGCGGCGGTTCGCGCACGCGCTCGCCGTGCTCGGCGAGCGGGACAGCCGCGACTTCCTGTGCGCGCTGGCCGGCCTCGACCCAGCCGGCTGCGACGCGGCGTCGGACTCGCTGACCCGGCTCGGGCTGCTGGGCCACGAGCCCCCGCACCGGTTCGTCCACCCATCGGTCCGCGACGCCGTCGAGCATTCGATGGCCACCGACCAGTGGGCGGCATTGCACTCGAAGCTCGCCGAACTGTTGCAGGGCTGCGATTCCCCGGCCGAAGACGTCGCCGCGCACCTGGTCCACGCCGACCACCCGCCGGCGCCCTGGGCCGTCGACGTGCTGCGGACGGCCGGGCGCTCGGCGGGAGCGCGAGGCGACTGCGGGGCCGCCACCCGGTACCTGCGGCGGGCCCTGCTGAGCTGCCCGCCCGACGACGCCGGCCGGGCCCGGCTGCTGGTCGACCTGTCCGCCGCGGAGCGCCGTTTCGACCCTTTCCTTTCGGCGCAGCACCTGTCCGAGGCGCTGCCGCTGTTCGAGTCCACTCTGGACCGCGGCCGGGCGGCCGTCCGGATCGAACCGCTGACACTCGGCCGGCATCCGGGGCCGGTGGTGGAACTGCTCGAAGGGCTGCGTGCCGAACTCGGCGACCCGGCCGGGCTGTCCGGCGAGTCCCGCGAGATCTCGCTCAAGCTCGAAGCCCGGGTGCGGTACGCGCGCCACCGTGACCCCGCCGACCTCGCCGACGCCGTCGACCGGCTGGCCGGGCTCGGCGAGCAGCCGCCGCAGGACACGGCCGGCGAGCGTGAGCTGATCGGCTCGCTGCTGTTCGCCGCCACGATGTCGGGCACCGGCTCGGCGCGGGTGACCGAACTGGGCGAACGGATCCTCCGGCACGAACCGGCCGCGCTGGAACAGGTCCACACCGCGACCCCGCTGGTCGTGCGTTCGCTGGTCCTCGCCGACGCGCTGGATGAGGCCGGCGCCTGGCTGGACCTGGTCTCCGCCCAGGAACGCGAGGTCGGTGCCCCGGCCGCCCGCGCGTTCGTCGCGGTGCAGCGGGCGCTGATCGCCGTGCGCCGCGGAAAGCCGGACGAGGCGGCCGGCCTCGCCGGGCTGGCACTGGACCTGGCGAACTCCTCGCTCTCGTCGGCGTCGGAGGGCAGCACGCATGCGCTGGTGCTCGCCGCGATGGGCACCGGCGACGCCACCACGGCCGCCCGGCTGCTCGGCCGCTGCGCCGAGTACAACGCCGGTGGCGCGTCCTGGTTGGGCAAGCTGGTGCGCGGCGGAATCGCCGCCACCGCGGGGAATCACGCGGTGGCGCTGGAGTATTTCCATGCCTGCGGCCGTGAACTCGACGCCGCCGGGTGGCGCAATCCCGAGCTGGTGCCGTGGCGCAGCTGGGCGGCGCTGCTGCACCACCGGCTCGGCCAGCGGGCGGCCGCCGAGGAGCTGATCGAACAGGAGCACGCCCGCACCGTCGAGTGGGGGACGCCGCAGGGCCAGGGCCGGGCGCTGCGGGTCTGGGGCACCATCACCGAGGGCACCGCGGGAATCGAGCTGCTCCGGCGCTCGGCCGCGGTGCTCAACGATTCGGTCAACCGCCTGGAGCAGACCAAAACCGGCCGGCTGCTGGCCCAGCGCCTCGGCCAGAGCGACGCCGAATCCCGCCGCCGACGGGAGCAGGACCACGACACTCCCTGGCTCGTCCCCGCCGCCGGAGGAACGTCCCCGTCCCCGGCGCCCCGCGGCGAGCTGACCGGCTCGGAACGGCGGATCGCCGAGTACGCCGCGCAGGGGCTGACCAATCAGCTGATCGCTGAGGAGGTCGACGTGACTCCGCGTACCGTGGAGAAGCACCTCACCAGCGTTTATCGCAAGCTCGGGGTGCCTGGGCGGAGTGCGCTGGCCGCTGCGCTGGACCGGCTTCCGCCGTCTACATCGGACTGATCAGGCAGCCTGCAGCAGCCGTCCGCCATCGGTCCGGGCACAGACATGGCCGGGGTGCCCGGCCACAGGGCGCTGACGGCCGCGCTGGACCGGCCTCACCCGTCCACATCGGACTGATCAACCGGCCTGAAGCAGCCGTCCGCCGTCGATTCGGGCGCGGACCCGGACCGACTCCGGGCGGATGTCGGCGGGCCGGGGCATCGTGCTGCCCGGCAACGACACTGCCGCGGCGCCCCAAGCAACTCCCTGGCGCAGCGCGGAAAACCCGTGGGCCCCGGCCGCGAGGAAACCGGCCAGCGTCGCGTCGCCGGCGCCGACCGAGCTGCGGACGATCGCGGGTGCCTCGGCGTGCCAGACGCCCTCGCCGTCGACCAGGAGGGCGCCGTCGCCGCCGAGGCTGGCCAAGACCGTTCCGACGCCGGAGTCGCGTAGTTCCCGTGCCGCGTCGCCGATGTCGGCGACCGTGGGCAGTTTGCGGCCGACGACCTCTTCGAGCTCCTCGCGGTTCGGCTTGATCAGCGCGGGACCGGCGGCCACGGCCGCGCGCAGGGCGGGTCCGCTGGTGTCCACCGCGACCCGGATGCCGCGGCCGTCCAGGCGCCGGATGACCTCGGCGTAGAACGCGGGGTCGATCCCGGGCGGGAGGCTGCCGGCGAGCACCACCCACGAGGCGTCGGCGATGTTGCCGAGGATGGCGTCGAGCAGGTCCGAAACCTCGGTGTCGCTGAGGGTGGCGCCGGGTTCGTTGAGCTTGGTGACCGTCGCGTCGGGCTCGACCACGCTCACGTTGATCCGCACCGGGCCGGCCGACGGGACCTGGCACACCTCGATGTCGTAGTCGGTGAGCAGCGCGATCAGCTGCCGGCCTTCGACCCCGCCGGTCGGGACGATCGCCCGGGCCGGCACGCCGTTGGACACCAGCGCTCGCGCGACGTTGACCCCTTTGCCACCGGGCTGGACGTGGACGGCGGAGATGCGGTGCACCTGCCCTCGCAGCAGCCCGGCCACCTCCAGGGTCCGGTCGAGGCTGGGGTTCGCGGTCACGGTCACGATCACTTCAAACCCCCGGTCGGGACGTCTTCACAGCCCCTCGGTGCGGCGAGGGTTCGAGCTTGGTTTTCTACGGTATTGGAGGTGATTTTGCATGGTTTCACGTTGCTTTTCAAGTGTCCGCGGGTCTTCCCACATTAATCAAGTGCTTTCGGGCACGGATGCCGCGGGTAGACCAGCTGGACGACGCCGTGAGCCCGGAAGTAGGTATGTTGCGGTCAGGCAGAAAACCACATAAACTCACACGTCACCGAGTCGAGGGGCCAGAGGTGGTGGAGATGTACGCGGAGGAACGACAGCAGATCATCCTCGAACGCGCCCGCGCCAAGGGCCGCGTCGACGTGACCGCGCTGGCCGACGAGTTCACCGTCACCACCGAAACGATCCGCCGCGACCTGACCGTGCTCGAACGCCACGGGGTGCTCCGGCGCGTCCACGGCGGCGCGATCCCGGTGGAGCGCCTCGGTTTCGAGCCTGCGCTGGCCGCCCGTGAAGGCGTGATGATCGCCGAGAAGGAGCGCATCGCCAAGGCCGCGCTCGCCGAGTTGCCCGACGAGGGCACCATCCTGCTGGACGCCGGCTCCACCACCGCGCGGCTGGCCGAGATCCTGCCCGCGGACCGCGAGCTGACCGTGGTGACCCACTCCGTCAGCATCGCGCTGACCCTGACCACGCGCCCGAACCTGACCGTGATGCTCGTCGGCGGGCGGCTGCGCAGCCGCACTCTGGCGTCCGTGGACGGATGGGCCTTGCAGGCGCTTCAGGACACCTTCGTCGAGGTCGCTTTCATCGCGTCCAACGGCGTGTCCGCGGACCGCGGCCTGACCACCCCGGACTCCGCCGAGGCCATGGTCAAGCGCGCCGCCATCGCCAGCGCGCGCCGCACCGTCCTGCTGGCAGACCACACCAAGGTCGGCAACGACCACTTCGCCCGCTTCGCCAACCTCAGCGACATCGACACGTTCATCACCGACGCGGGCATCGACTCCGCGGTCGCCGCCGAGATCGGTGCGGCTGGGCCTACTGTCATCACTGCCTGACTCCAGCTGACCGGGCCTGCGCTCAGTTGCCGGGAACCGCCGAACCGTCGTGTGCGGAGCCGAGCGAGGCGACCTGCGCGACCAGGCGGGACACGCCCGGCTTCTCCGCGATCGCCTAGCGCGTGTCTGAGAAAGCCGGTCTCGCGGCTGCCGCCGGTAGCGGATGACGCTTTCCCTGCACTCAGTGCAGGGAAAGCGTCATCCGCTCCACCGAGCCAGCCCGCCGCACAGCGACCCGCAACCTTTGCCGGACACGCTCTAGCTGGTCAGGTTGCGCAGCACATCCCGGCCCGCCGTCATCACGGCCTGACCCGCGCGCTCAGTTTCCCGAAGCCGCCGGACCGTCGTGGGCGGAGCCGAGTGACGCGACCAGCCCAGCCCGACCGTCCACACCGAGCTTGCGGTAGGAGTTCGTCAGGTGCTTCTCCACCGCCCGGCGGGACACACCGAGCTTCTCCGCGATCTCCGAGTTCGTCAGGTTCCGCAGCACCATCCCGGCCACGATGTTCTCGGCGGGCGTCAACGCCGCCCGGCCCCCGGCCGCCAATCCCGGCGCCGCGGCAGTTGCAGGCGGGGCCACCTCCTTGATCAGCCAGCCTGCCCCACAGGCTTTGGCCAGTTCCTGGCCTTGCCAAAGGTGTTTCGGCCCGTCCGGTCCCCCGGTCTCGACCAGCCGACGACCCAACGTCAGCTGAGCCTTGGCCAGCTCCAGCCGGTCCGCCGATCGGCCCAGGACCTCGACCGACTCGCGGAGCAGGACCACCCCACGGGCGCCGGCGGTGACCATTCCGCGCACCCGGAGCCCGCGGCCGACCGTCGCCGGGGCGCCCCAGGATTCGGCGAGGGCGTGGTGTTCCTCGGCCAGCGCCAATGCGTCGGCTTCGCGGCCCAGGCGGTGGTGGAGGATCGCCGCGCCGGCGCGCCAGTCGTACAGCGCCGGGTTGCGCCAGCCTGCCCGCGCGAGCTGGCGGCCACAGCCGGCGAAGTGGTCCAGAGCGGCTTCCAGATCGCCGGCCGCGGAAGCCAGGAAACCCCGCAGCAGCCGGAAAACGGCACTGGCGCGCGGGTCAGTCCGGTCGTACTGCCACGCCGCGAGGACCTGCTCCCCCAGCGCCGTGTCCGCGGTCAGGATGGCGACGGACGCCTGCGCGGTCAGCGACGCCACGGCGGTCTCCGGCCAGTCGAGGTCGGCCAGCTCCGCCGCGCAGGCCGCGCTCGCCTGGGCCCGGGCGGGCTGCCCGGTGGCCAGGAACACCAGCGCCCGCTCCGCCTGGATCAGCGACTCGGCCGCGACCGCCTGCTGACGCATGGCCTGGGTCAGCGCGAGGTCGAGCCAGCCCGCGATGTCCTCTGTGGAATCCGCCGCGACCAGGATCTCCACCAGCGACGTCAGCGCCGAGTGGACATGCGTGGCCGACGCCGGTTCGCGCTCCAGGATCCGGTGTGCCAGCCAGGACACTTCGGCCGCGGGCAACGCCGCCGAAACCGTGCCGGCCCGCAGCAGCACCACGCCCAGTTCGCGGTCCGCGCCCGTCGACAGCGGCAGCTCCCGGCCCTGCTCCAGCAGCAGCCCGGTCGTGACGGAGACCTCGCGCGGGTTCTCCAGCCGGGCGTGGCGCAGGCGCGCGTCCAGCCGCACCGCGGTCTCCCGGGTCGGGCCGGCCGCGCGGGCCGGATCGCCGAGTTCGGCGGCGACCCCGGACGCGATCCGCGCGGCCGCCGGGTCGTACCGGATCGTGGCCGGCGAGATCAGCACCGCCGCGGCCGCGCGCTCGCCGAGGGTGTCCAGTTCCGGCATCGCCTGGCACACATGGCGAATCGACGACGCCGGGTCCACTCCCCGCTCGGCGACCGCCAGCCCGGCCAGCAGCCGGGCCCGCTCGGACCCGGCACCGGGAACGTGCAGCAGCGCGCGGCGCAGGTACCGCACGGAGTCCTCCGGGCTGCCGCGCCGCAGGCTGATCGCCGCGCCCTGGCGCAGGACGTCGGCCTCCCAGCGGTCCAGCTCCCCGGCGATCGCGCGTACGTGCCCGGCCGCCACCTCGGCCGACGCCCCGGCGGCGTGCAGGGCGCGGGCCGCCGCGCGGTGCAGCCGGTCGTGCCGCTCGACGGACAGCGAGCCGGCAACGGCTTCGGCGATGCGGGAGCAGACGAACCGCGGCGGCTTCCCGTCCACCACCAGACTGAGGCTTTCCAGGGTCAGCAAGGTCTCCGAGACCTCGACCGGGTCCAGCCCGGTGAGCGTGCCGAGCAGGTCCGGCTCGGCCCGGACGCCGAGCACCACCATCGCGCCGGCCAGTTCGCGCACCGAATCCCTGGCGTCTTCGAGCCGGGCCAGGCGCGGTGCCAGCAGCAGTTCCTCGGCCATCGGCAGCACCTGATCGGCGCCGGCCGCGGTCGGCCGGACCCCGGCCGCGGCGAAACCGCCCATCAGCACGGTCAGCAGCTCCGGGTTTCCCGTGGTCATCGCCTGGCACGCGGACGCGAACCCCTCGTCGCAGGGTTCGCCGAGCCAGCCGGTGATGAACTGCGCGGTGCCGGCTGCCGAGAGGTTCGCCGCCCGGACCTCACAGGTCGCGGCCGCCAGTCCGCGTCGCAGCGCCTGGCTCGAGGCGTGCCCGTTGTCCCCGACCGCGCCGGCGATGACCACCCGCAGCCCGTCCAGGCGCTGCGCCAGCCGGCTGAGCAGGTCGGCGGACTCGGCGTCGATCCAGCACAGGTCGTCGATCAGCAGCAGCGTGGTGCGGTCGCCCTCGAGCTCGTCCAGCAGCGGGCCCAGCGAGATCTCCCCGGACGGACCCGGATCCCCGAACAGCTGGCGCACGATGCCGAACGGGAAGCCGTGCTCCGGCTCGGCGCCCACGGCCCGCCGCACCCGGGCTCCCGGCGCGTCCCCGGCCATCCCGGCCAGCGCGTCCAGCAGTGCGGTCCGCCCCGAGCCCCGCGGCCCGCTGACCAGGACCACTGCGCCGGTGCCCGCCGCGGCGTCGCCGACCACGCGGTTCAGCACCGCCAGTTCGGATTCCCGTTCGAGCACGGCCGCCTCAGCCTTCCGCCGACGCGGTGGCGGCGCCGAACAACGGTGCCAGGTCGGCGCGGTTCACCACGCCGAGCTTGCGGTAGACGCTGGTCAGGTGGACCTCCACGGTGCGCAGGGTGACCGAAAGCGTGTCGGCGATCTCGGAGTTGCTCGCCCCGCGCGCGGCGATCCCGGCCACCTTCTGCTCCCGTCCGGTCAGCAGGTCGACCCGGTCGGTGACCCGCGACATCCGGCCGCCGGCGCTGACCAGCAGGGCCCGCGCGGTGGTCGCCGACGCCCAGCCGCCGTGGCGGACCGAAAGGTCGACCGAACGGCGCAGGTGCTCGCGCGCCGCCACCGCGTCGTCGGCCCGCAGCAGCGCCATGCCGAGGAGGGCTTCGGCCCGCGCGTGGTCGGATTTCGCCGGGGTGCCGGCCAGCACCTCGGCGGCCTCGGTGAGCGCGTCCAACGCCCGCGGGCCGCGGGTGATCGTGCCCTTGGCCATCAGCGCGAGCCCCTTCGCCCGGCCGGTGCCCCAGGCCGCGGCCATCTCCTCACCGCGTTCGACCAGCCCGGCGGCCTCGCCGGACCGGCCCAGCCGCGCCAGCAGGCTGGCCGCGTGCAGCCACCACGGGGCGTAGACCGGATTGCTGATCTTGGCCTCGTCCAGGAGCTCGCCGCAGCGCAGGGCGTGGGCCAGTGCCGAGTCGAAGTCCTGGTGGTGCCAGGCCATCGCCGACTTCGCCAGCAGGAAGTAGTGATCGTCCGGGGAAAGCCCGTCGCCGGCCGCCGTCGCTGCCTGGTCGAGCACCGCCTCGGCCCGGTCTATGTCGCCCAGATTGGACAGCACCAGCGCGTGCGTCGCCAGGTGCAGCGTCGTCTTCGGGCCCCACGGCTCCCGCTCGACGATCTCGGCGGCGTCGGCGATGTCGATCGCGGCGTCGGTGATCTCCCCCGCGCCGGCCAGGATCCACGCCCTCGTGCTCAGCGCCAGCAGGTCGGTCCACGGGGCGTCGCGCCGCTCGCCGCCGAGCAGTGCCTTGCCCACCCCGGTGATCGCCTCGTCGAATTCGTCGGCGAGGAACAGCACCGTCGCCGCGCCCGAGGCCGTCCAGCCGGTTTTCGGCTGCGGGCCGCTCAGCGCGCGACGCGCGAAGTCGGCCGCGATGGTCGCGGAAGTGCCGCGCATGGTGGTGATCAGGGCCTGCGCCACCAAGGCCTGACGTTCGGCAGGGGTGTCACCGGGCCGCGCCTGCGGTTCCCGGAGCACGGCGGACGCGGCGGTCCCCCGCAGCCGCACCAGGGCTTCCAGCCGGACCCGCGCTTCGAACTCGTCCGCCGTCTCGGCTCCGCCACCGCCGGTGCCGAGCGCGGCCAGCGCCTCCGACAGCACGACCGTCGGCGCCCAAACCCCGCGCACCGTCAGGGAAATCGCGCCGAGCAGCTCGGCGACCACCGCCCGTGCGTGGGGCTCGCTCACCTGGGGAAGGGCTTCCTCCAGCAACGGCGCCGCCCGCCACGGGTCCACTTCGACCAGCGCCTGCGCGAGCTCGACGCGCGCGCCCACGTCCCCGGGGTCGGTCTCGACCAGCCGGGCCAGGCAACGCAGCGCGAAGCGATTCCCCGTGGCGCGGCCGGCCCTGGCCAGCAGGCCGCGCATCCACGGCTCGTCGAGCGAATCCAGCGCGAGCAGCTGCTCGGCGACGCGCTCGGCCGGCTCCCCCGCGTCGTTGAGGATGCGTGCGGCCCGCCGCCTCAGCTCGCTGCGTTCGGCCTCACCGAGTTCGTCGAGCACTGTCGAAAGGATGTCGAGCTGGCACTCGTCGTCACCCGCGCCGGGAATGGCGTGTCCCTTGAGGAGGGAGAAAGCCGCGACGACCGCCGGGATCGGCAGGCCCGAAAGGCTCGACACCAGCTCGGCGTCGAAAGCCTGCAACACGGCGGCGGCCCGGGCGACCTGTCGCAGCGGTTCGGACCAATGCACCAGCCGCTCCCGCACCGCCACCCGCACCAGGCCGGCGCCGAGTTCGGCGACGCGGGCCGCGCCCGCCTTGTCCGGCCGCACGCCTTCTTCCCGGACCGCGGCGAGCAAACGGAGGAGAAACCGCGGGTTGCCTTCGGATGCCTTGGCGCAGGCCAGGGTGAAGTCCGGGGCCGGCGAGCGGCGCAGCTGCCGCCGGATGACGTCGGCGACGTCATCGTGGCCGAACGGTCCCGGCTCGATCACCTTCGCGCGGCCCGCGGCGGCCACCCCGGCCAGCCGGCGGTCGTACGGGACCGGGCCGTCCGAGCACTCGGCCAGCACCACCAGCAGCGGCAGGTCCGCGCCCCGGCGCAGGAGGAACTCGAACCAGCGCAACGACTTGTCGTCGCAGGAATCGGCGTTGTCGAGCACCAGCACGAGTGGCGCCACGCCGATGCGGGCAAGCGCGAGACGGTGAAGCGCTTGCAGCGCGAGGTATTCGTCGTCGGGAAGCGGATACTCGGGATCGAGCCCCAGCAGCTTCCGGACCGTCGCGTACGGGGCCGGGTCCCCGGAGGCCCGCAGGACCGTGCCGCCGTCGCTGATTCGATCCAGCAGGGCGGTTTTCCCGATCCCCGAAGGCCCGCGCACGATGACCAGCCGGGCGGACCCCGCCCGCGCGCCATCGACCGAGGCGGCCAGCACGGCCAGTTCTCCCGAGCGCCCGATCAGGCCCGGACCGGCTTCCGTGTGACGCGACATGACGGCCCTCCGTCCTATCAGCGCCCTTGGTATATCAGTAAAAAGTGCACACTAAAACAAACCCGGCGCCAAGAGGCAATGATCCTGCACTCACGGGCATTGTCCCGGCCAGGCGGCTGACCACCGGAATTCGAGCCGTTTATGTGCGCTTTTGTCCCCGTCTTCAGAGGATATTCACCGCTGGTTGAGAACAGGGCCATCCGGCGATGCCACGGCCCGAGTTGCCGAGCTACCGCCCGGAGGTTAGCTATCGGCAAAATCGAGTACGGCGCGGCCATTGTGGACGGACGTGGGACGGCGAGACTGTGGACCTCAGGCCAGGCTGGCGCCGTACGCGGCGAGCACGGGCGGCAGCGGCTGGTAGAAGCTGACCTGGCTGTTCCCGCCGGACAGGACGCCGTAGCCGATGCCGCCGGCGAACAACGGGCCGCCGCTGTCCCCGCTCGAGACGGGGATGTCGGTAGCGATCGTGCCGACCACCTGCTTGCCGGCGCCGTAGTCCACGGTCTGGCCCAGGCCGAGCACCTTGCCGCACTTCTTCTTCGTGGTCATGCCGCTGCGGCAGACCGCCTGCCCCACCCGCGGAATGCCCGCGCGCAGGATCCGCTGGGTCCGGCCGTCGTAGAGGTCGACGCTGCTGGGCCCGGAGCCGCCGGCGTCCCTGATGCGGCCGTAGTCGGTCCCCGGGAAGTGGGTGTCCAGGTTTGCGCCGATGTCCTTCCAGTCGAGCCCGTGCTCGGTGCAATGCCCGGCCGTCAGGATGTACCGGACGCCCTTGACGACGATCGCGAATCCCGCCGAGCAGTAGTACGGCTCGCGTCCGGGCCCGGGCGAGACGGTGTACATCGCGTCGCCACCGTGCACAGTGGACTGCTGGTTCGCGCCGGCCGCCGAGGCGACCGGAGAGGCCAGCAAGGTGGCCGTGGCCAAGGAAAGCAGCACCCCGGACAGCCTGCGACCTGAATGGCTGAACATCGACATTTCCTCCCGCTCGGACTTCGGACCCGGCACTTCCGACCAGTCCAGCGGTGGCCGCGCGGCGGCACAATGGTTATCAGTCGGACGAGTGACGCGGTCACCCCGGATCGGGGCCATTACCGCGTCACAGACGGCAATACCGAAATCGACCGCCGGCTATCCGGGAAAGCGCTGTCTGACAAGGAGAACTAACGCGGGCCCGGCGTGTACAGCGCGCCCAGGAACTCCAGCAGCAGCCGCTCACGCAGGGGTTCGGCGGCGGTGGCCAGCAGGGCGTTGATCGGGGCCATCCGGTCGGGCAGGCGGTCGCCGCCGGTCAGGCCCGCCGCGGCGAGCAGGCCGCCGAACTGTTCCGGGGTAAGGGTTTCCGGGTCGAGGGCGGCGACAAACGCGGCCACGTCCGGGTCGACCGGCACCGGTCCGGCCGCCTTGGCCGCGAGCACCGAGGCGGTCAGGTCCGCCAGGAACTCCGTCTCGCTGCCGTGGTTCGCGGCGGTCACGGTCAGGTGCAGGTTCAGCGGTGAGGACCCGTGCGCGAACTGGGGCTGCACGTACCAGCCCCGCGCCTTCATCTCGTCGGCGACGGTGAACAGGTCGAACTCCGCGCCGGCGGCGGTGAAGGCGATCAGGGTCGAGTCCGGGTCGCCGAGGATGCGCAGGCCGTCGATCCCGGCGACGCCCTCGCGGATCCGCGCGACGGCCTCCCGCGTCACCTCGGCCAGGCGCAGGTAGCCCTCGTCGCCGAGGTGGCGGACCACCGCCCACGCCGCGGCGAGCGGGCCGCCGGAGCGGGTGCTCTGCAGCGTCGGGTTCAGCATCGTGTAGCCCGGCCAGTCCGCGCTGGCGAAGTAGTGCGTCCGCCGCAGCCCGGCGTTCGCGTGCAGCAGCACGGAAACGCCCTTCGCGCAATACGCGTACTTGTGCAGGTCCACCGAGAGGCTGGTCACGCCGGGCACGCTGAAATCGAATGGCGGCACGTCGGCGCCGAGCCGCGCGAGGTACGGCAGCACCCACGCGCCGATGCAGCCGTCCACGTGCATCCGGACCCCGCGCGCGGCGGCCGCGGCCGCGATCTCCGGGACCGGGTCGACCACCCCGTGCGCATAGGACGGCGCGCTGGCCACAACGAGCACAGTGGACTCGTCGATCGCCGCCGCCATCGCCGCGGGGTCCGCGCGGAACGTGACCGGGTCCACCGGCACCACGACCTTGCGCACGCCGAACAGGTGGGCCGCCTTGTGGAACGCCGCGTGCGCGGTCTCCGGCAGGACCATATTCGGCGCCGCGAGGCCCGGCCGGGCGTCGCGCGCGGCGAGGACCGCCAGCAGGCAGGACTCGGTGCCGCCGGAGGTCACCGTGCCGACCGTCTCCGCGTCGCCGCCGAGCAGCCCGGCCGCGGTGGCGACCAGGTCGTTCTCCATCCGCAGCAGGCTCGGGAACGCGGTCGGGTCCAGCCCGTTCGCCGAAGAGGCCAGCGCGTACGCCGCCGCGGCAATCTCGTCCACTTCGGACAGACCGCTGTCGTAGACGTACGCGAGCGTGTGCCCGCCGTGGGTCGGGAGGTCGCCGGCGCGCAGCTCCCGCAGCTGCGCCAGCACGTCGGTCACGGCTGCGCGGCCGGCTTCGGCTCCAGCACCTTGCGGCGCAGCAGCGGGCCGGCGAGCGCGACCAGCACGGCCGGCAGCACCGACGACCCGAGCAGGATCGCGGTAACCGCCGAGCCCGGCTGCGCGGCCGTGGCATCGGTGCTGGACACGTAATTGCCCAGCTGCAGCACGATCCCGAACAGCCCGGGGCCCAGCGCCAGCCCGAGCGTCTCCGACGCGGTCCACACCCCGGCCGTGATGCCCGCGCGGGTCTCCCCCGTGCGCTCCTCCTCGGCGGTGATCAGGTCCGGCAGGATCGCCAGCGGGAACACCGAGATCCCGGCGTAGCCCACTCCGGCGAGCGCGACGAAGACCATGGTGACGGCGAACGGCGCCACCTGGGCGAGGATGATCCCGAGCAGCCCCACGGTGAACACCCCGGTGGCGATCCGGAAGCCGTTGAGCTTGCCGTAGCGGCGGCCCAGCCGCGGCCACAGCGGCATGGTCACCAGCGCCGGGCCGACGAACCCGACGAACAGCGCGGTGCGGTAGCCCGGGTCGCCGAGCACGTGCTGCGCGAAATACGGGATCGCCGCCAGCACCGTGCCGACGCCGAGCGCCTGGATGAAGTAGGTGCCCATCAGCCACTTGAACGGCCGCCACTGCGCGATGGTGCGCAGCTGCTGCTTGAAGCTGAGCGCGTTCGGCCGCAGCGAGCCGACCGGCGCCCCCTTCAGGCCGGTGTAGACGCCGATCGTGGCGGCCAGGATGATCACCGCCATCACGATGCCCATCACGCGGTAGCCCGCGACCCCGGCGAGCACGTCGGTGATGGCCGGCGCCGCGCCGCCCGAGACGAGGATGGCGACGGCGAGCACGCCGATCCGCACGCTGGTGAGCTTCGTGCGCTCCTCGGCCGATTCGGTCAGCTCCGCGGGCAGCGCGTTGAACGGCACCTGGAAGAACGCGTACGCGGTGGCGCACAGGAAGAACACGACCACCACGTACGTCGCGTCCGGGCCCGGTCTGCCGAAGCCGGGGTGGGCGAACAGCGCGGCGAACAGGATCGCCACGCCGATGCCGCCGCGCAGCAGGAACCGCCGCCGGCTGCCGGTCTTCACCAGGTCCGCGTCCGACAGCCGTCCGGCCACCGGGTTGAACAGCACGTCCCAGGCCTTGGGCACGAACACGATCACGCCGGCCACCGCGGCGGGCACGGCCATGGTGTCGGTCAGGTACGGCAGGAGGAGCAGTCCGGGCACCGTGCCGAAGGCGCCGGTGACGAACGAGCCGAGCGAGTAGCGGAATCTCGTCCGGCGGGGCAGCGACGCCAAGGGTCCTCCTCGATGGCGGTCCGACGAACGCCATGACTAGTCGATCTTCGCCGGTCCCCGGTAGTGGTCGGGACGAATCGTGCCACCGTCGTAATGCACGGCGCGTACCGGGCCGACCCCGCACCGTCCGCCGCCGCACCGCCCCGGAGTCGCCGCCGCCCGCCCGCCGCCGGTCTTCGCCGGTCAGGACAGCGCGTCGGCCACCTTCGCCAGCGAGCCGGAGTCACCGCGCAGCAGCAGCGTGGTCACCACGGTCTCCTCCCACGCGGCCAGCTCCTCGCGGATCTTCGCGGCCGGCCCGATCAGCGAGGTGTCCTCGACCAGCGAGGTCGGGATCGCGGCGACGGCCTCGGCCTTGCGCCCGGCCAGGTACAGCTCCTGCACCTTGTCCGAGACGTCCGCGTAGCCGAGCCGGGCGAACACGTCGTGGTGGAAATTCACGCCCTTCGCGCCCATGCCGCCGATGTAGAGCGCGAGCGCCGGCTTGATCCAGCTCGCCGCCTCCTCGACGTCGTCGTGCACGATCACCGGGAGCGAGGCCGACACCTCGAAGTCGTCGAACGTCCGCCGGGCGCCCGGGCGCGCGAAACCTTCGGCGAGCGCGGCGCGGTAGAACGCGTCTGCCTTGGGCGAGAAGAACAACGGCAGCCAGCCGTCGCAGATCTCGGCCGCCAGCGCGACGTTCTTCGGCCCTTCCGCGGCCAGGTGGATCGGCAGGTCCTTGCGCAGCGGGTGCACGGTGGGCTTGAGCGCCTTGCCCAGCCCCGCGCCGCCCCGCAACGGCAATTGGTAGAACTGCCCGTCGATCGTCACCGGCTCCTCGCGCGCCAGCACCTTCCGCACGATCTCCACGTACTCACGCGTGCGCGCCAGCGGCTTCGGGTACGGCTGCCCGTACCAGCCCTCCACCACCTGCGGGCCGGAAGCGCCCAGCCCGAGCACGAACCGGCCGCCGGACAGGTGGTCCAGCGTCAGCGCGCTCATCGCCGTGGCGGTCGGGGTGCGCGCGGACATCTGCACGATGTTGGTGCCGAGCTTCACCGTGCTCGTGGACGCGCCGATCCAGGCGAGCGGAGTGAACGCGTCGGAGCCGTACGCCTCGGCCGACCAGACCGAGTCGAAACCCAGCCGCTCGGCTTCGAGCACGGCCTCCAGCGCTCCCGGGGTCGGCCCGCTGCCCCAGTACCCGAGGTGGTAGCCCAGCTTCATGCGCGGTCCTCTCAGACGTTCGGCGAATAGTGCTCCGGCTTCCCCCGCTCAGCGAGCGGCGGCAGGTTCCTTCGTGGAGTCTCGACCAACGGCGCGTCCGCGGCCAGCTCCCCGCGCTCCCGGCGCCAGCCGGCCCGGGCCCGCGGGTGGTAACGGCGCTCGCGCGGGACGAGCTTGAACACCGCGTTGACCAGCTGCCCGGCGCGGCGGTGGCGCCGGGCGTCGCGGGCCGACCAGCGGAAGCCGAGCAGTTCGCGCACCTCCGGGTCGTACAGCCCGACGGTGAGCCAGACGAAGTTCCGCGCGATCAGCACCGAAAGCGGCTTCCACAGCGCGTCCGGCAGCCACGGCAGGAACGGCGGCTTGGCGAGGCCACGCAAGTCCAGCACGTCTCGGGTGGCCTTGTTGTCTTCCAGCACCTCGGCGCACATGTGCTTCCAGTACCGCTGGAAGTCCTCCCAGGACTCCGGGACCGGGCGCATGGTCATGTCGTACATCCGCCACCAGCGGACGTGCTCGTCGAACAGCCGGCGCTTCTCCTCTTCGCCGATGCCGCCCATGAAGTGGTCGGCGATCAGGATGGTGCTGACGAAAAACGTGGAGTGCGCCCAGTAGAAGGTGTCCGGGTCGAGCGCGTGGTAGCGGCGGCCCTTCGCGTCGACGCCCTTGATCCGGTCGTGGTAGCCCCGCACTTCCAGCGCGGTGCGGTGCGCGAGCGGGCCGTCGTAGACCACGCCGCCGATCGGGTAGAGCGAGCGGAACAGCCGCTGCCAGCGTTCCTCGAAGAACCGCGAGTGCTGCTCGACGCCGGCACCCAGGCCCGGGTGCATGTTCTGCATCGAGCCGGCCCACAGCCCGATCAGCAGGCCGCGCCAGTCGCCGAAATAGCGCCACGTCAGCGAGTCCGGGCCCAGCGGCTCCGGTTCGTCCTGGCTCATCGGCGGCTCCTTCGCCCCGTCGGACAACTGACCACGGCTGTTGTCAGGTTAGGATGTGACAACGGACGTAGTCAACTACAGGAGTGCGCATGCCAGGCCGGACGTGGGCGGGCACGACGCTGGACGATCGCCGCGCGGCGCGGCGGGAGCAGCTGGTCGCCGCGGGGCTCGACCTGCTCGGTACCGAGGGCAGCGCGGCGGTGAGCGTCCGCGCCGTCTGCCGGCAGGCGAAGCTCACCGAGCGGTACTTCTACGAGAGCTTCGCCGACCGCGAGGAACTGGTCGCGGCCGTCTACGAGCACGTCGGGGAAAAGGCCCGCGAAGCGCTCGTCGCCGCGGTCCAGGACGCGCCCGACGGCCGGCAGCGGGCCGAGCGCGCCGTCACCGCGTTCGTCGAACTGGTCCTCGACGACCCGCGACTGGGCCGCGTACTGCTGCTCGCGCCGCTGACCGACCCGGCGCTGACCCGCCGCGGGCTGCACCTGATGCCGGTGTTCGCCGCGCTGGTCGGCGAACAGCTCACCCGCGGCGACGAGACCGGCCGCCGGCTGGTGGCGATCGGCCTCGTCGGTGCGCTGACCAACATCTTCATCGCCCACCTCGACGGCACCCTGCACGTCGGCCGCGAGCGCCTGGTGGCGCACTGCGTCCGGCTGGTGCTCGAAGCGGACGAATTCGATCACGGCCACCCCTGACTCGTGAGTGTCTATGACGGTTCTAACCGTCATGAACACTCACGAGTCCTTTTCCTTTCGCAGCCGCAGCGCGATGTCGATGATCATGTCCTCCTGACCGCCGACGTACCGCTCGGCGCCGACGCGGTAGAGGATCTCGTGCGCCGGCACGCCGTAGCGCTCGGCCGCGCGCTCGGCGTGCAGCAGGAAGCTCGAGTAGACGCCGGCGAAGCCCTGCACGATCGACGACCGGTCCATCACCGGCAGCCGGGTGAGGTACTTCTTCACCACGTTCTCGGCCGCGTCCATCAGCGCGTCCTTGTCGACGCCGGTGCGCACGCCGAGCCGTTCGAAGGTCGCCGCGAGCACCTCCGTCGGCGAGTTGCCCGCGCCCGCGCCGAGTGCCGCCAGAGAGCCGTCGATCTGCTTCGCGCCCGCGCGCTGGGCGAGCACGGAGTTGGCCACGCCGAAGCTCAGGTTCTGGTGCCCGTGGTAGCCGACCTGCGCGTCGCCGCCGAATTCCGCGACGAGCGCCGCGACCCGGTCGGACGCCTGCTCCAGGATCAGCGCTCCCGCGGAATCGACCACGTACACGCACTGGCAGCCGGCGTCGACCATGATCCGGCCCTGCTTGGCCAAATCCTCGGGCGTGGACATGTGCGCCAGCATCAGGAAGCCGACCGTCTCCAGCCCGAGGTCGCGCGCGGCGCCGAAGTGCTGGATCGAAACGTCCGCCTCGGTGCAGTGCGTGGCGATCCGCACCGCGCCGGCGCCGAGGTCCGCGGCCGCGCGCAGATCCGTGACGGTGCCCAGCCCCGGCAGCAGCAGGACGGCGATCTTCGCCCGCTTCGCCTCGTCGACCGCGGCCGCGATCAGCTCACGCTCGTCGGTGAGCGAGAAGCCGTAGTTGAAGGTCGAGCCACCGAGGCCGTCGCCGTGGGTCACCTCGATCAGCGAGATCCCGGCGGCGTCGAGGGCGCGCACGGTTTCGCGTACTTGCACCTCGGTGAACTGGTGGGCCATCGCGTGACTGCCGTCGCGCAGCGTGGTGTCGACGAGCCTTACGTCCGGAGCGCCCGATGCCGCCTCCGCGGGAAAAAGAACGTCGGCGGTGGTCATGCCGCAGCCACCATTTCCGCCGCGAAGAGGTCGCCGACGCGGGCCGCCGCGGCCGTCATGATGTCGAGGTTTCCCGCGTACGTCGGCAAATAGTCGCCGTTACCCGCGACTTCCAGGAACACGCCGACGCGTGCCTGTCCCCGCCACTCCGGCCGCGGCGGGTCGAACTGCGGGTCGGCCTTGAGCGCGTAACCCGGCACGTACCGGCGTACTTCGTCGGCCATCCGGTGGATCGACTCGGTCACCGCGGCGAAGTCCACGTCCGGGTCGACCGCGCAGAACACCGTGTCCCGCATGATCATCGGCGGGTCCATCGGGTTGATGATGATGATCGCCTTGCCCTTCGCCGCACCGCCGACGCGCTCCAGCCCGAGCGCGGTGGTCTCGGTGAACTCGTCGATGTTGGCGCGCGTGCCCGGCCCGGCCGAGCGGGACGACACCGAGGCGACGATCTCCGCGTACGGCACCGCGGTGACCCGCGAAATCGCGGCCACCATCGGGATCGTGGCCTGGCCGCCGCAGGTGATCAGGTTGACGTTGGGCAAGTCCAGCCGCTCCGGCGGGTTCACCGCGGGGCAGGTGAACGGCCCGATCGCCGCCGGGGTCAGGTCGACCGCGCGGATGCCCGCCTCCGCGTAGCGCGGCGCGTTCGCCAGGTGCGCCTTGGCCGAAGTCGCCTCGAAGACGATCTCCGGCGGCTCCGCGCGCGCCAGCAGCCAGTCCACCCCTTCGGCCGACGTCTCGAGCCCGAGCTTCGCCGCCCGCGCCAGACCGTCGGACGCCGGGTCGACGCCCACCATGTACCGCACTTCGACCCGCTCGCTTCGCCGCAGCTTCGCCAGCAGGTCGGTGCCGATGTTGCCCGGGCCGACGATCGCGGCCGTGACCTTCCGTTCTGCCATGCCCCGACAGTCCTCGCCCGGATAGGGCACACTCAACCTGTGCGTACCACTGGGCGGAACGACGGCGAGCGGGGTGTCGGCCTCGTCGCGGCCCGGATCGCGACCGTGCTGGGCGCGTTCCGGCCCGGCGACAACACCCTCGGGGTGTCCGAGCTGGCGCGCCGGACCGGCCTGGCCAAGACGACCGTGCACCGCCTGGCCGGCCACCTAGCTGACGCCGGTCTGCTGGAACGCGAGGGGACGTCGCTCCGGCTGGGCCTGCGCCTGTTCGAAATCGGCCAGCTCGCCGTCCGCCGCCGCGGCCTGGTCGACGCCGCCCGCCCCTACCTGGCCGACCTCCGCGAGGCGACGCGCAACACCGTCCACCTCGCCGTGCTGGAGGGCACCGAGGTCGTCTACCTCGACGTCCTGCGCGGCCCGGACGCCCCCGACCTGCCTTCGCGGATCGGCGGCCGGTTCCCCGCGCACGCCACTGGCGTCGGGAAGGCGATCCTCGCGTACTCGCCGGAATCCGTGGTGGCGCAAGTGATCGAGGCTGGATTGCCGCGGGTGAGCAGCCGGACGATCACAGCGCCTGGGCTGCTGCGGCGGCAGCTCACGCGCATTCGTGAGGACGGGATCGCGTTCGAGCGGGAGGAATCCGGGGTGGGGGTGGTGTGTGCGGCCAGCCCGCTGGTGGCTCCGGGCGGGCGCGCCGTTGCCGCGGTGTCGATCTCGGGATGGGCGACGCGGATGCGGACGGAACGGGTGGCTCCGGCGGTCCGGACTGTGGCGCTGGCGCTGTCCCGGACACTGCGCGAAGACGCATGACTGCGCCCTGCTCCGTCAGCTCCAGCCCGGCTCCGCCTCAGCTCGAAGCGCCCCAATGTGGCGTTCGGTGCGCTCAACGCACCCAATGTGGCGTTCGGTGCGTCCAACGCAACCAACGCCACATTGGGGCGGAAGCAGGCCCGAGTCACCCGACGCCAGGTGCGGTCACAACGCCGCCGCGGCTCGCTCCACATTGGCCTCCCGAGCAGCCGACGGCACATCAGCCAGCAGCCCACGGCGCGCGAGTTCCGGACGGACTCCCTCGCCGAACCAGTAAGCCTCCTCCAGATGCGGATAGCCCGACAGCACGAACTCCGACACACCCGCCGCGTGGTACTCCTCGATCAGGTCCGCGACCTCCTCGTGGCTGCCGACCAGCGCCGTGCCCGCGCCGCCGCGGACCAGGCCGATGCCGGCCCACAGGCCGGGATGGATTTCCAGGCCGCGTACGCCCGCGTCGGCTCGGCCGCCGTGGAGGGCGACCATGCGCTGCTGGCCCACGGATTCGCTGGCGCCCAGCACCGCCTGCGACTTCGCCACCTGCTCGGGGCTCAGCGCGTCCAGCAGCTTCTGCGCCTCCGCCCACGCTTCCGCCGACGTGTCACGCGTGATCGTGTGCAGCCGCACGCCGAAGCGCACCGTGCGACCCGCTGCCTCGGCCAGCGCCCGTACCTTGCCGATCTTCTCCGCCACCTGCGCGGGCGGCTCGCCCCAGGTCAGGTAGACGTCGGCGTGCCGGGCGGCGACCGGGAGCGCGGCCGGGGACGAGCCACCGAAGTAGATCGGCGGCACCGGGTCCGGCGCGGCCAAAGTGGTCGCGCCCTCGACCTTCAGGTGCTCGCCCTCGAAGTCGAACGGCTTGCCCGACCACACGCCGCGGACGATGGTCAGGAACTCGTCCGTCCGTGCGTACCGGGCGTCATGGTCGTGCCAGTCGCCGAACCGGCGCTGCTCCACCGCGTCGCCGCCGGTGACGATGTTCAGCAGCACCCGTCCCTGCGACAGCCGCTGGAAGGTGCCCGCCATCTGCGCGGCCAGCGTCGGCGAGATGACGCCGGGCCGGAACGCGACCAGGAACTTCAGCTTCCGCGTCTGCTGGATCAGCGCCGCGGTGGTCAGCCACGCGTCCTCGCACCAGGTGCCCGTCGGCGTCAGCACGCCCTCGAAACCCTGCTGCTCGGCGGCGCGCGCGACCTGCCCGAGGTACTCGAGATCGGCCGGGCGCTGCGCCCGCGGACCCGAGGACTTGCTGGCGTGGAAGCGTTCCACGATCGTCCGGCCGTCTCCGGTGGTCGGCAGGAACCAGTGCAGTTTCAGGCTCATCCGTTGCTCCTCGCGGCTTCGATCTCCGGGCCGTAACGACGGTCGGCGAACTGGGCGAAGTCCACCTTTCCCGGGAGGGTCTTGTCTTCGGTGAAGGCATCCGCCAGCTGCTGCTCAGAAGCGACGACGGAATCGTCCAGCGGCGTCGGCACGTCACGCCCGGCGTCCACCGACTTCTGCGCCACCGCAAGGGAAATCCCGGTCTCGGCGGCCCAGACCTTGGCCCACTCGTCGTGGTGGGAGTTGGACCACAGCTGGGCCTTGACCACCCGCGTCACGAAGTCCTTGATCGCCGCGTTCTTGCCGGGGTCGGCCAGCGCCGCGGTGCTCGCGGTCTCGAACGCGAGCCCGTTGGAGCTGCCGCGGCCGTCGGCGAGCACGCGGGCGTGGGCGTCGATCTGCGCCTGTGCGGTGTACGGGTCCCAGATCGCCCACGCGTCCACCTGGTGCTGGGTGAACGCCGCGTACGCCTCCGAGGGCTGCAGGAAGGAGAGCTTGACGTCCTTGGTCGTCAGCCCGGCGTTCTTCAGCGTGTTCAGCAGCTGCCCGTGCGCGGAGCTGCCCTTGGCCACGGCGATGGTCTTTCCCTTGAGCGCCTGGACATTCGGCAGCGGCGAGTCCGGCGGGACCAGGATCGCCTCACGCTCCACATTGCTCTTCGCGACGCTGACCACGGAGATCTTCGCCTTCGACGCGGCCGCGAAGATCGGCGGTGTGTTGCCCACCCGGCCGAGGTCGATCGCGCCGGCCGAGGCCGCCTCCAGCAGCGGCGGCCCGGAGGTGAACGTCGACCATTCGATCCGGTACGGCACGGCGCCGAGCTGGTTCGCGGCCGTGAGCAAGGACTTCACGCCGCCCTTCTGGTCGCCGACGCGCAAAGTCACCTTCGCCAGGTCGGCCGGGGAAACGGCGGCGGGCACGGGCGCGGGCCCGCTCGCCGCGGTGGTGGACGAGCAGGCGGTCAGCCCGCCCAGCAGCAGCAGGGCCGCCGTCGCCACCACCGTCGAGTTACGCAGGTGCACCTTCGGTCACTCCCAGGTCGGCCAGCACGCGCGTGCGCACGCCGGCGTGGTCGGTCAGCGTCCGCGGCCGGGCGTGGCCGAGGACGTGTTCGGCGACGATCCGGCCCTCGTCGAGCACGAGGATCCGGTCGGCGAGCAGCAGCGCCTCGTCGACGTCGTGGGTCACCAGCAGCACGGCCGGGGAATGCTTGCGCCACAGGTCTTCGACGAGCCGGTGCATCGCGATCCGGGTGAGCGCGTCGAGTGCGCCGAACGGCTCGTCGAGCAGCAGCAGGTCCGGCTCGCGCACCAGCGCCCGGGCCAGCGAGAGGCGCTGGGCCTCGCCGCCGGACAGGGTCAGCGGCCAGTCGTCGGCGTGGGCGGCCAGCTGTACCTCGGCGATCGCGCGTTCGGCGATCGCGCGGTTGCGGGCCTGGGACCGGCCGTCGCGGCGCAGCCCGAGCACGACGTTGCGCCAGACCTTCCGCCACGGCAGCAACCGCGGCTGCTGGAAGGCGACGGACACCGTGCCGTCCACCTCGGCGGCACCCTCGATCTCGCCGTCCAGCCCGGCGAGGACGCGCAGCAGCGTGGACTTGCCGGAGCCGCTGCGGCCCAGCAGCGCCACGAACTCGCCGCGGCCGATCTCCAGGTTCAGTCCACTCAGGACGGTCCGGTCACCGAAACTCTTGGTCAGGCCCCGGACCTCGACCACCGGTGCGGTCAGCGGGCTCGCCATCGCAGGGCCCTCCGTTCCAGCAGGCGCACCAGCGCGTCGGTGACCAGGCCGAGCACCGCGTACACGATGAGGCCGACCACCACCACGTCGGTGCGGAGGAATTCACGCGCGTTGTTGATCAGGTAGCCGATGCCGGCGTCCGCGTTCACCGTCTCGCCGACGATCAGCGCGAGCCACGCGAGGCCGAGGGATTGCCGCAGCCCCACCAGGGCCTGCGGCAGCGCGCCCGGCAGGACCACGTGCCACAGCCGTTCGGCCCGGGTGAAGCCGAGGGCGCACGAGGCCTCGACCAGCCGCTCGTCCGCGGTGCGGATTCCCGAGTGGACATTGAGGTACAGCGGGAAGGCGACGCCGAGCGCGACGAGCACGATCTTCGTCTCCTCGCCGATGCCGAACCACAGGATGAACAACGGGATCAGCCCGAGGAACGGCAGCGTGCGCAGCATCTGCACGGGCGGGTCGACCAGCGCCTCGCCCCAGCGGGACAGCCCGGCGACGATCCCGAGCAGCACGCCGACCGCGGCGCCGAGCGCGAAACCCGCGCCGACCCGGCCCAGCGACACGACAAACGCGTCGCCCAATTCGCCGGTGCGCGCGACTTCGATGCCGCTCTGCAGGACTGTCCACGGTGAACTCAGTTTGTCCGGCGACAGCGCGCCGGTGGCGCTGGCGACCTGCCAGGCCACCAGCAGCGCGACCGGGCTGATCCAGCGGCGCAGCGACGGCAGCCGCCGCCGGGCGCGCCGCGGCGGCGCGCCGGACGCGGCCGGATCGGCGCGCGTCAGCACGCCCGTGGTGGAGACCGACACGGATTTCTCCCGGGTTTTCGGTGCGGGGAAAGGGATTTCGCGCTCAGCGACGGCGACAGGCCGCGCTCGCCTGCTGCCGCAGATCGACGAACAGGCGCCTGACGAGCAGCGCGACGGGGAACATGGCCCCGAGCATCAAGTCACCGGACGGCGAAGTCAATCCGCGACGTCCGGCTCCCACGCAGTGAAACCCCGGCCCCACGGATGCGGCTTTGTTCGGCCGCACCGCGGGAGAAACCGGCCTCAGCCCCCGAACATCCCGAACATCCGATGCCACTCAGCCAGCGAACGCGGCCGGAAGACAAAGTTCGTCTGCTTCACCGACGACAACGTCGCCGACGGCTCAGGCGAGTACTGGTGCCCCGGATACACCACCGGGTCACCCGGCAACGCCGCAAGTGACTGAAGACTGCGGTAGATCGCGTCCGCGTCACCGCCAGGGAAGTCGGTGCGGCCGCAGCCTTCGAGGAACAGCGTGTCGCCCGAGACGAGGCGGTCGCCGACCAGGAAGCACTGGCTGCCGGGGGTGTGGCCGGGGGTGTGCAGCAGGCGGATGCCGATCGAGCCGACGGTCAGGACATCGTCGTGGTCGTGCGGGGTCAGGTCGGTGGCCGAGACGCCGGTGGCGCGGCGGACCCACTCGGCCTCGTCCGCGTTGACGTGGATCGGCACCGGATCGAGGGCGAGCAGCTCGGCGATTCCGGCCACCGGCAGGCCGGTCATCTCGCCGCCGACGTGATCGGCGTGGTGGTGCGTGGCCAGCACGCCGGCGAGCCGCATGCCGTCGGCGGCCAGCACGTCCAGCAGGTCCCGCACCGCGTACGCCGGGTCGACGAGCACCGCCTCGCCGCTCTCGCGGTCGCCGATCAGGTAGGCGAAGTTGACCATCTGCGTCGCGAGGGGGTCGCCCACCGCGAAGTCCCGGCCGGCGAGCAGTTGGCGGAAGTACAGCTGGTCTGCCATGCCGGGCAGCCTATCCGGCGGCGGTCACTCCCCCACTTCGCCGTCGGCCAGCTCGCGCAGCGTGTCGAGATGGCCGACGTGCCGCGCGGTCTCCTGGACGACGTGGGCCAGCACCCAGCGCACCGTGAACTCGCCCGCGCGCCTGGTCCGGTCGCCGGCGGCCAGCCCGGCCAGCGAGGCCGCCGAGTGCGCCCATTCCTCTCGGTAGGCGGCGACGACCGAGGCCGGGTCGTCGTCGGCCGCGAGGTCCCAGCTCGGATCGGGCGAGCCCTCCCACAGCGACGGCAGCTCCGCGCCGCCCGCCTCGATCGAGAGCCACCAGCGCTCGACCGCGGTGAGGTGCTTGACCACCCCCAGCGCGCTCGTCCGGGGTGAGGCCGGCAGCGGTGTCGCCACGGCCTGCTCGCGGGTCAGCCCGGCGAGCTTGTTCACGGCGGTGGCCCGCAGGAAGTCCAGGAACCGGGTCTGCACGGTGAGCTCGTCCCCGCTCAGCGGGTCGGGCCAGGCCCGTTCGACGCTCGAACTGCTGTTCGACATGGCGCAGAGCGTAGCGCAGGCCGCCCGGCATAGGGTGGGGATCATGGTGTGGGGACTGCTGTGCGCGTTGCTTTCCGCGGTGGCTTACGGCGTCGCGTCCGTAATGCAGGCCGTCGCGGCGAAGGCGTCGCCGGACTCGGGGGCGGGCGTCGACCCGCGGCTGCTGCTGCGCGTGCTGCGGCAGTGGAAGTTCGTGCTCGGGCTCGGCTTCGACGTGCTGGGCTTCGTCGCGCAGATCGCCGCGCTGCACGTGCTGCCGCTGTTCGTCGTGCAGGCGGCGCAGGCGGCCAGCCTGGCCGTGACGGCGGTGGCCGCGCGAGTCTTCGGCGTACGGCTCGGGGCGCGCGAGTGGACCGCCGTCGGCGTGGTGTGCGCGGGGCTGGCGCTGCTCGGCGGGTCGGCCGAAAGCGAGGGCTCGACCCAGGTGGGGCTGGGCTTCCGGCTCGTGCTCGCGGGCGCCGTCGTGGTGCTCGGGCTGGCCGGGGTCGCCGCGGGCCGGGCGAGCCGCCGCGTGCGGACGCCGGCGCTGGGCCTCGTCGCCGGGCTCTGCTTCGGGATCGTCGCGATCTCCGGCCGGGTGATGCCCAGCCTGGCGCCGCTCGACCTGCTGACCGACCCGGCGCTGTACATCGTCGCAGTGGCCGGCGGGCTGGCGATGTTGTTCTACGCCACGGCTTTGCAACGCGGCAGTGTCACCACCTCCACCGCGATGATGGTGCTCGGCGAGACCGTGCTGCCGTCGCTGATCGGCATCGTGCTGCTCGGCGACCGCACCCGGCCCGGGTTCGCGCTCGTCGCGGTCGCCGGGTTCGTCCTCGCCGTCACCGCGGCGCTGGCGCTCGCGCGATTCGGCGAGCCCGCGCCGATCGAACCGCAGCAAGAGGCCGCCAGCCACTGAGCCGTCAGGCGCGGTTGCGCCGCCACTGGCTCGAGAGCAGCCACATCAGGTACAGCCCGCCGATGGCGCCGGTCGCGATGCCGACCGGCAGGCCCTGCTCGCCGAACGCCAGCCGGGTCACCAGGTCGCTCGCCACGAGCAGCAGCGCGCCCATCAACGCCGCGGACACCAGCGTCGGCCGCGCCGAGCGGGCCAGCCGCTTCGCCAGCTGCGGGGCCGCGAGCGCGACGAACGCGATCGGCCCGGCCGCCGCGGTGGCGACCGCGCACAGCGTCACGCTGACCGCGATCATGATCGTCCGGGTCCGCTCGACCGGCACGCCGAGGCCCTTCGCCGCGTCGTCGCCCATCTCCAGCAGCGAAAGCCGCCGCCCGTGGCCGAACGCGATCGGCAGCAGGATCACCACCGCGATCCCGACCGGCACGACCTCTTCCCAGCCGCGCCCGTTGAGCCCGCCGACCAGCCAGGCCTGCGCGGAGTAGGCGTCCTGCAGCGACGCGCGGGTGATCAGGTACGAGTTGAAGGCGGTCAGCATCGCGGCCACGCCGATGCCGACCAAGATCAGCCGAAACCCTTGCACCCCACGGCGAAACGCCAGCAGCCCGACCACCAGCGCGGTCAGCAGACCGCCGGCCAACGCACCGAGGGCCACCTCCGAAGACCCGCCGTGCGCCAGCACGATCACCAGCAACGCGCCGGTGGCCGAGCCCTCGGTGAAGCCGATGACGTCCGGGCTGCCCAGCGGGTTTCCGGACAGGCTCTGCAGAACGCCGCCGCTGACCCCGAGCGCGCCGCCGACCAGCAGCGCCACCAGCAGCCGCGGCAGGCGCAGCGTCGTCACGATGAACTCGGTCCCGGCGTCGCCGAAGCCGAACAGCGTCTTCACCACGTCGCCGAACGAAAGCGGGTAGTCCCCGGTGGTCATGCTCACCGCGCTGAGCAGGAACACCAGCACGAACAGCACGATCCCGACGATCAGCGCGCGCGGCGCCACCCGGACCGAAACGCGGCCCGTCCCGATGGGCTTTTCCTTGACCGCGTTCACAGGCGCGCCAGCTTCCGGCGACGGCACAGCGCGATGAACACCGGGGCGCCGAGGAACGCCGTCACGATGCCCACCTGAAGCTCTTCCGGCGGGTTCAGGATGCGCCCGAGCACGTCGGCGCCGATCAGCAGCACCGGCGAAAGCACCATCGAATACGGCAGCACCCACCGCTGGTCCGGCCCGACCAGGATCCGCACCGCCTGCGGCACGGCCAGCCCGATGAACGCGATCGGCCCGATCGCCGCGGTCGACGCGCCGCACAGCAGCGTCACCGCGATCGCGCCGAGCACCCGCGTGCGGCCGATGTGCGCGCCGAGCGCCTTGCCGGTCTGCTCGCCCAGGGCCAGCACGTTCAGCGGCCGCGCGAGCAGCAGCGCCAACACAATGCCCACCGCGATGAACGGCGAGACCTGCACCAGCACGTCGGCGCGACGGCCGCTGAGCGAGCCGACGCTCCAGAACCGGAACTGGTTGAAGGTGTCCGGGTCGATCAGCAGCACCGCGCCGATGTAGGCCTGGAGCACCGCGGTCAGCGCCGCGCCCGACATCACCAGCCGGTCCGGCGTCGCGCCCGCGCGCCCCGCGGTGCCCAGCAGGTAGACGACCACCGAGGCGATGGCCGCGCCGAGGAACGCGAACCAGACGTAGCCCAGCACGCCGCTCACCCCGGCGAACGCGATGGCCGAGACCACCGCGGCGGACGCGCCGTTGTTGACCCCCAGCAGGCCCGGATCGGCGAGCGGATTGCGGGTGAGCGCCTGCATCACCGCGCCGGCCAGGCCGAGCGCGGCGCCGACCAGCGCGCCCAGCAGCGTCCGCGGGATCCGCTGGTCGTGGATGATCACCGCGTCGGCCGAGCCGTCGTTGTGCCACAGCACCGACCAGGTGGACGCGAACGGGATGCCCTTCGAGCCGACCCAGATGCTGACCAGCACGACCAGCACGAGCACGCCGGCCGCGCCCAGCAGGCCGGCCCCGCGCAGGGCCTGGGCCCGGGCGCGCGGCGCGGGCGGATCCGCCCGCGGCACGGGCGGACTGGCGCTCACGACCACGAAACCTCCTCCGGGACCGGACCTCATCGGGAGCCGTTCTTAGACTAGCCTTACCTATCAAGACAGACCGCAGGCGGGATGAACAGGAGGGCGCCGGTGACGACGGCGGCAGCGATCACCGGGCGGGACGTGCTGCGGAGCGCGGTCGCCGGGCAGCGGAAGCCGGTGGTGCTCGCCTCCGTGCTGGCCGCCGGCCACCAGGGCGGCGAGGCACTGGTGCCGGTGGTGATCGGCGTGGTGATCGACCGCGCCGTGGCGGACAGCTCCTTGCTCACCCTGCTGTTGTGGCTGGGCGTGCTCGGCGTGGTGTTCCTCGTCCTGTCCTACAGCTACCGCTTCGGCGCGCGGGCGGCCGAGCGGGCCGCGGAACTCGCCGCGCAGGACCTCCGGCTGCGGATCAGCCGCCGGGTGCTGCACCCGCGCGGCGGCACCGAGACCGGCGCGCTGGCCGGGGAGCTGGCGAGCATCGGGACCTCGGACGCCCGCCGCGTCGGCATGGTCGACTCCATGCTGCCGTTCGGGTTCGCCGCGCTCAGCGGGCTGGTGGTCAGCGCGATCGCGCTGCTGCGCGTGTCCGTGCCGCTCGGGTTGCTGGTCCTGCTGGGCACGCCGCCGCTGCTCTTCCTCGCGCACCTGATCGGCAAGCCGCTGGAACGGCGCAGCGAGGTGGAGCAGGAACGCGCGGCGCACGCGTCGGGGGTGGCGACCGATCTCGTCGCCGGGCTGCGGGTGCTCAAGGGCATCGGCGCGGAGCCCGCGGCGGTCGCGCGCTACCGCCGGACCAGTCAGGACTCCTTGCTGGCCACGGTGAAAGCGGCCCGCGCGCAGGCCTGGCACAACGGCGCACTGCTCGCGCTCACCGGCATCTTCATCGCATTGGTCGCCCTCGTCGGCGGAAACCTGGCGGCGAACGGCGAGATCACCGTCGGCGACCTGGTCGCGGCGGTCGGGCTCGCCCAGTTCCTGCAGGCGCCGTTCTCGATCTTCGCCATGGTCAACGGGCAGCTGGCGCAGGGCCGCGCCTCGGCCGCGCGGGTCGCGACGGTGCTGAACGCGCCGCTCGCCGTGCCCGCCGGTGACGCGGCGCTGCCCTCGCCTGCCGGCGGCCGGGTCGAGCTTTCCGGGGTCACGCACGGGAAACTGCGCGGGCTGGACCTCGCCGTGCCGCCCGGCCAGCTGCTCGGCGTGGTCACCACCGACCCCGCCGTGGCCACCGACCTGCTCGACTGCCTCGGCCGGTTCACCGACCCGGCGGCGGGCACCGTCCGGGTCGACGCCGCCGACCTGTCCACTGTGGACCCGGACCGGGTCCGCGAGGTCGTGCTCGTCGCCGCGCACGACGCCGACCTGTTCGAAGGAACCCTGGAGGAGAACGTGCGAGCGGGAGCCACGGACCTGTCCGACGGCGTACTGTCCGCCGCGGCCGCCGACGAGGTGGCGAGCACGCTGCCGTCGGGCACGGCCACGGCGGTCACCGAGCGCGGGCGGTCGCTTTCCGGCGGGCAACGGCAACGGGTCGCGCTCGCCCGCGCGCTCGCCAAGGACGCCCCGGTGCTCGTCCTGCACGACCCGACCACGGCCGTGGACACGGTGACCGAGGCGCGCATCGCCGACGGGGTCGCCCGCCTTCGCCGCGGCCGCACCACGATCGTCGTCACCACCAGCCCCGCGCTGCTCGCGGCCACCGACCGCGTGGTGCTGCTGGCGGACGGCCGGGCGGTCGCCGAGGGCGAGCACGCCGGGCTGGTCCGCGAGCGCGCCGACTACCGCGCGGCGGTGTTGTCATGAACGGCGGTGCTGTCATGAGCAGTGTTGGCGTGAACGACCGCGAGCTGCTGCCGACGGCCGACGGGCCGCGGATCCGCGCCGTACTGGGCGAATTGCTAGGCCGTTCGAAGGGCCGCGCGCTCGGCTCGTTCGCCTTCATCGTCGGCGCCACGGCGGTCGGGCTACTCACCGCGCCGCTGCTCGGCCGCGTCGTCGACGTGGTCGCGCAGCACCGGCCGGCGACGGACCTGGTCACCCCCGTGGTGACGCTGGTGCTGGTCGCGGTGGTGTCGGCGATCGCGACGGCGCTGGGCGTTTCGATGCTCGCCCGGCTCGGCGAGACGATGCTGGCCGACCTGCGCGAGCGGTTCGTCGACCGCGCGCTGGGGCTGCCGCTGGAACAGGTCGAGAAGGCCGGCTCCGGCGACCTGACCACCCGCGTCACCAACGACGTCGCGGTGGTCGCCGAAGGAGTGCGCGAAGCGCTGCCGGAGCTGGGCCGCTCGGTGCTGACGATCGTGCTCACCCTGGTCGCGATGGCGGTGCTCGACTGGCGGTTCCTGCTCGCCGCGCTGCTGGCCGTGCCGATCCAGCTGCACACCGTGCGCTGGTATGTGCGGCAGGCGAAACCGCTCTACGCCGCGCAACGCGCCGCCGTCGGCTCACAGCAGCAGCAGTTGCTGGACACCATCGGCGGCGCCAAGACCGTGCGCGCGTTCCGGCTGGCCGACGAGCATGTGGAGCGCGTCCGGCAGCGGTCCTCGGGCGCGGTCGAGCTGGCGCTGCGCGGAATCCGGCTGGTGACGCAGTTCTTCGGACGGCTGAACCTGGCCGAGTTCGTCGGCCTGTCCGCGGTGCTCGCGGCGGGTTACCTGCTGGTGGGCGCGAACCTGGCGACGGTCGGCGTCGCCACCGCCGCCGCGCTGTACTTCCACAGTCTGTTCGCACCTGTCAACACCGCGCTGGCGCTGGTCGACGACGCGCAGGCGGCCACCGCGAGCCTGGCCCGGCTGATCGGCGTGGCGGATCTGCCCGCGCTGGCTGAGCCGCGGCGGCCGGGGCGGCCGGTGGACTCCTCGGTCAAGGCGACCGCGGTCAGCCACTCCTATGTGGACGGTCACCCGGTGTTGCGGGAGGTCGACCTCGACCTCTCCCCCGGCGAGCGCGTCGCGCTGGTCGGCGCGAGCGGCGCGGGCAAGACGACCCTGGCCAAGCTGATCGCCGGCATCCACCGGGCCGGCTCCGGCGCGGTCTCGCTCGGCGGCGTCCCGCTCGACGAGCTGGGCCCCGAGCAGACCCGGCGCACCGTCGCGCTGATCAGCCAGGAGGTGCACGTCTTCAGCGGCACCCTGGCCGGCGACCTGCGCCTCGCCCGCCCCGAGGCGAGCGACGACGAACTGCGGGCGGCGCTGACGGCCGTCGGCGCGCTCGGCTGGGCCGAGGCCCTCCCGGACGGGCTCGCCACCGTCGTCGGCGACGGCGGGCACCAGCTCACCGTCACGCAGGCGCAGCAACTCGCGCTGGTCCGGCTGGTGCTGGCCGACCCGCCGGTGGCGATCCTGGACGAGGCCACCGCCGAGGCGGGCAGCGCGGGCGCGAAGACGCTCGAAGCGGCCGCGGCGGCGGCATTGTCCGGACGGACCGGGCTGGTCGTGGCCCACCGGCTCACCCAGGCGGCGGCGTCGGACCGGATCGTGGTCCTCGACGCGGGCGCCGTGGTGGAGACCGGAACCCACGACGAGCTGGTCGCCGCGGGCGGTGCGTACGCGACGTTGTGGGCGGCTTGGTCGGGGCAGCGCGAAGTCCACGGTGAGCCCCAGCCTGGGTAAAGAGAGCCGCAACGTGAGCGGCGCCGCAGTCCTCGTCCTTGCGTCGGCAGCCGAGGACGTCTTAGGTTAGCCAAACCTGATTAATCGAGTGCGACCGTAAAGGACCGATGATGGCCCGCTTCTCCCTCCTGTCCGCCGTGCGCGGGCGCGCCCGGGCCGCCGGGGCGCTGACCTCGGCGCTCCTGCTGGCCGGCGCGCTCACGGCCTGCGGGTCCGGCGCCGACACCGCAGCCACGCCGGGCGGGTCGTCCAGTCCCACGGACCCGGGCGCGTTCCCGGTCACCATCGACCACAAGTACGGCTCGACGAAGATCGAGAAGGCGCCGCAGCGCGTGGTCACGGTCGGCCTGACCGAGCAGGACGCGTTGCTGGCGCTCGGCGTCGTCCCGGTCGGCACCACGGAGTACCTCGGCAACTTCCCCGGCGCGATCGGCCCGTGGGCCAAGGACAAGCTCGGCAGCGCGCCGGTGCCGACCGTGCTGAAGGGCACCGACGGCCCGCAGTTCGAGAAGATCGCCGCGCTGAAGCCGGACCTGATCATCGGCCTGTACTCCGCGCTGACGCAGGAGCAGTACTCGACGCTGTCGAAGATCGCGCCGACGATCGCGCAGCCCAAGGGGTTCAACGACTACGGCATCCCCTGGCAGGACGAGACGAAGGCCGTGGGCAAGGCGGTCGGCAAGGCCAAGGAGGCCGACCAGCTGGTGCAGGGCGTCGAGGACCAGATCGCCAAGGCCCGCGCGGCGCACCCGGAGTTCGCCGGCAAGACGGCCCTGATGGCCACGCAGTACGACGGCTACTTCGTCTACGGCAGCGAAGACCCGCGCTCCCGCATCCTGACCGACCTCGGCTTCAAGCTGCCCGCGAACCTGGACCAGGCCATCGGCGACAAGTTCGGCGCGAACATCAGCGCCGAGCGCACCGACCTGCTGAACGTCGACGCGCTGGCCTGGATCGTCGACACGATCGCCAATGGCCAGGCCACCCTGGCGAAGGACAAGCTGTACTCGGGCCTGAACGTCGCGAAGCAGAAGCGCGAGGTCTTCATCGAGGACGCGAGCACGTACGGCGGCGCGACCTCGTTCGTCAGCCCGCTGAGCCTGCCGTATCAGCTGCAGCGGCTCGTCCCGCAGCTGGCGGCCGCCGTGGACGGGAACCCGGCCACCGAGGTCAAGCCCGCCAGCTGACTCGTTGGAGCGTAAGGAAAAGGCCCGTCCGGAGTGATCCGGGCGGCCTTTTTCCTTGCCGGGCGGCAGCCGTCAGCTTATGCTGACGCCATGAAGACGCAGACCGGGTTGCTGGCGCTGGCCGCGGCGGCCTGGGCGGGTAGTTGGCGCGTGGTCTACCTGGAGGTGCATCGGTGGCACCACATGGATTCACGGCTTCGCTTCACCGGACCGCCGTCCCCGCCCGGCGGCCCCGTCCCACGGGCGGGGCTGCCCGTCCGCGCGGCGCGAGCCGTGGCCGTCGCAGCGCCGATCCTGACCATCGCGCTCCTGCTCAGCGCAGCAGGCCGCTGCCGTACCAGTCCTGATCGCCGCGCACGCCGGGCAGGGTGAAGAAGTAGCCTCCGCCGAAGGGGCGCAGGTAGTCCGCCAGTGGCTCGCCGGCCAGCCGGGCCTGCACGGCTTCGAACTGCGTGGCCAGATTCCGCTGGTAACAACAGAAAATCAGCCCGGAGTCCAGCTCGCCGGTCGGGGCGAAGCCGCGGTCGTAGTTGTACGGACGGCGCAGCATCGCGCTGCCCGCGGACTCGGCGGTGCGCGGGTTGGCCAGCCGGATGTGGGAATCGAGCGGGATGACGGTGCCGCCGGGATCCCGGGCGTAGTCGGGCTTGTCGGTCTCGGCGGAGCCGTCCAGCGGCGCGCCGGTGTCGCGGCGGCGGCCGAACATGCGCTCCTGCTCGGTCAGCGAAACCCGGTCCCAGAACTCGATCAGCATCCGGATCAGCCGGACCACCTGGTACGAGCCGCCGGTTGCCCACTCCGGTTCCTGGCCGTCCGCCGCGACCCACACGACGCCCGTGGCTTCGGCGGGCGCCGGGTTGACGATGCCGTCCTTGAACCCCATCAGGTTGCGCGGCGCGCCGGACGGGCGAGGCGGCGGGACGAACCCGTCGATCCGGTACCGCGGTTGCATCCACGCCCGCGTGTGCTTCATCAGGTCCCGCAGGGCGTGGTGCGCGGTGTCCGCGGTGGTCGCGCAGATCTGCAACATCAGATCGCCGTGGCACGACGCCGGTTCGAGCGCGTCGTCGGGGAAGACGGGCATTGGCTTGAGGTGCAACGGTTTGCGGCCGGCGAGGCCGTACCGCTGGTCGAACAGCGAACTCCCCACGGAGACGGTGATGGTCAGGCCGCCTGCCGGGGCGTCCGGCCCGAGCACCGCACTGTCGGCCGGGGGCGCGCCGACGCCGAGGTCCGGCTGGGGCCCGCCCGCCGTGAGCACGCGGGCGCGGGCGGTCAGGGTCTGCAGCAGCGCCACAAGTCCCGCACGGTCCGGGCTGGTGACGTCGAACGCGGCGAACGTGCCCGCGGCCGGGGCCGGGGTGAGGACGCCGGCCTGGTGGTCGCCGTGGAATCCGACCGGCCCCAAGTCCTGAGTGGACGGTGGGGTGTCGGCGCGGGCGCCGGCGGCGAAGAGTCCTCCGGCGAGTGCGCTGCCGGTGACCCCGGCGCCCGCGCCCTGCAGGAAACGTCGACGGCTCAAGGACATGGGGATGCTCCGGGTTCGGTGAGGCGGCCGGGTCAACCGGCGCGGATTTCGAGCAGGGTCGGGACGGTGGCGAGGCTTTCGAGGATCGCGCCGGTCGCGGCGTCGACGTGTTGCCGCTGCGCGAGCGGGACCGCCGACGGCGCGCGCCAGGCCCCGCCGGCCTGGATGGCGTTCAGCGCGTCACGCAGCGCTTGGGTTTGCCGGGCGAGTACCGGCAACAGCTCCGGGCGGCGGGCAGTGATCAGCCCGCGCAGCTGGTCGAGCACCGCGGTGGTGGCGTCGACGTCGGCGAGGGTCTCGGCGTAACCGGAACCCGATCCCTGGTCCGAGAGCCCGGTCAGGTGCCGGCGGACGGCGTCCTCGAGGATTTCGTGCGCCCGGCGGGGCAGGTCGGCCGGATCGGCTTCGAGCGTGGGCAGTTTGACGGTCAGCGCCTGGAGGTCGTCGACCAGCTTCGCCGCGACGGGCACCAGCGTGGTGGCGGATTCTCCATGCCAGAGCCCGTATTCGAGCCGGCGCAAGCCGGTGAAACCCGGGTCCGCGACGCCGTGCGGCAAGCCTTGGGGCAGCCCCGCGATGGCCACGCCGAGGTCGTCGAACGCGCCGTACGCGGCCCCGGTGCGTTCCCAGGCCAGCTGCGCCGGCAGCCAGGCCGCTCGCGCCCCCGGCAGATCGCCGTGCTGCAGCGCATCGCGCACGTGCTGGGCTTCGACGCCGGTCGTGCGCACCGCGGCGAGGACGTACGCCGCGTTCGCCCGCAACGGCCCGGCCAGGTCCGAAGGGGCGATCGGCAGCACCGGCGCCGCGACCGCGGCCGGTCCGGTGCCCGTCACCTGGCCCGCGGGCGAACGCTGATCCAGCTGCCCCGGCACGACGCAGCGCCACGCGTAGGAGCCCGGCGCGAGGTCCACCGAGATCGACCGGCGGGTGCCGGGCCCGAGCCCTTCGATCTCCCCGACCACCGACGCGTCCGCGGCGCGGACCAGGTAGATCTCCCCGCCGTGGGACGATTCGTTGACCACGGTGAAAGTGCGCCGCCCGGCGCTCGCCCCGGCCCAGTCGTCCGCGCAGCCGCCGGCCGAGACCGTCACCGCGGCCGCCTGCCCGCCGCCGGTGGACGGGGCCGCGAGCACGAAGCCGGCGACCGCGGCCAGCGGCAGGATCACCGCGGCGGCCAGGTACAGCCAGGGCCGCCGCATCGGACGCGGCGAAGCGGTCTTGGCACCAGCCGGTGCCGCGACGGCCTGGGGGCGGAAGTACAGCACCAGCACGGTGACCGCGAACGCCACGTACAGGATCACCTGCGTCCAGGTCATCACCGGCGCCAGGTTGGTGATACCGGTGATGATCGAAACCCACCAGGCGTCCGTGGAAACGACGCGGGACAGATCGAACGCGACCCAGGTGTGCCCGGGGACCAGACCGGCCGACTGGAGTTCGCCGACGCCGTAGGACAGCACGCCCGCCGCGATGATGACCAGCACGACGGCACTGCGGGTGAAAAACTTGCCGAGATCGAGTTTGACGCTGGTGCGGTACAGCACCACGCACAGGCCGAACGCCACCGCGAGCCCCACTGCCGCGCCGATCAAGGGAACCCAGGTGCGGCCCGAGGCCTGCACGGTGGTCCAGACGAATAGCGCCGTTTCGAGCCCCTCGCGGGCGACCGCGAGGAAGGCCGTCAACGCCAGTGCGCCCCCGCCGACCATGACCGCCGCGCCGACCTTCGCCCGCAGCTCCCCCGACAACGCCCGGGCCGCCCGCCGCATCCAGAAGACCATCACCGTCACGAGCACCACGGCGACCAGGCTCAGCACACCCGCGAAGACGCTCTGGGCCTGTGCGGTCAATTCCGCGCGGGAAAAGGTCAGCGCCGCACCGAATCCCAGCGACAGGACCGCCGCGGCCAGCACCCCGGTCCAGAGCGGGCTCGCCGAGGTGCCCGGAGCGGTTTTGCGCAGGGCGGCCAGCAGGATGCTGACGACCAGCCCGATCTCCAGTCCCTCGCGCAGGCCGATCACCAGGTTCGGCACGCCCTCGGCCCACATGGGCACCCGTCCTCTCGTCGGTTTGGCAAGCCTCAGCTAACCAAATTCGCGGTAAGCCGTGGGCCAACGGGAAATAACCCTCCGCTAATCCTGTCCACTGTGGACGAATGACGCAGCCTTCGGTTAACCCGGCGCGAACCCTGCGTTGAGCGGCCCGGACCTACATTCGGGCCATGCGCCTCCTCCTGCCGAAGCACCGGGCCCCCGTGTGGCGATGACCGACTCCGTCCTGCGCATCGGCCTGGTCCTGCCCGACATCCTCGGCACCTACGGCGACAGCGGCAACGCCCAGGTCCTGCAGCGCCGGTTGCAGTGGCGCGGCATCACCGCGACCGTGGCCGGATTCGACCACGGTGAGACACTGCCGTCCTCACTCGACGTGTACCTGCTGGGCGGCGGCGAAGACGACGCCCAGACCCTGGCGGTCAGCCGGCTCCGGGCCCGGCCCGGACTGCACGAGGCGGTCGCGCGCGGGGCCGTGGTGTTCGGCGTCTGCGCCGGGCTGCAGATCCTCGGCACCGAATTCACCACCACCGACGGCGAGCGGCACGCCGGGCTCGGCCTGCTCGACGCGGTGACCGAGCCCGGGCCGCGCCGCGCGGTCGGGGAAGTCGTCGTCGACGTCGGGCCCGAGCTGGGCACGGAACCGCTGACCGGCTTCGAAAACCACCGCGGCCGCACCCGCGTGGGCGGCGGCAGCGTTGTGCTCGGATCGGTGCGCTCCGGGGTCGGGAACGGGGACGGCACCGAGGGCGCGGTCAACGGCCGGGTGCTGGCGACCTACCTGCACGGGCCGGTCCTCGCGCGTAATCCCGCGCTGGCGGACCTGTTGCTGGCGTGGGCGCTCGGCACCCCGCCGTCCGCACTGCCGTTGCCGGAAGTCGGTTCCCTGCGCGAAGAACGGCTGCGCGCGGCGAAACGCGGACGGCGGAAGTAGCCGGTCAGGGCTGCAGCAGCCCGGTGCCCAGCACGGCCAGCAGCGCGACGCCCACGACGATGCGGTAGATGACAAACGCGGTGAACGTGTGCCCGGCGACGAACTTCAGCAGCCACGCGATCGACGCGTAGGCGACGACAAACGACACCACGGTCCCGACCACCAGCGCCACGGCGCCGACGCCGCCGCCGAGGGCGTCCTTCAGCTCGTACAGCCCGGCGCCGGTCAGCGCCGGAATCGACAGGAAGAACGACAGCCGCGTCGCGGCCACCCGGTCCAGGCCGCGGAGCAGGCCGGTCGAGATCGTCGCGCCGGAGCGGGAAAACCCGGGGAAGAGCAGGGCGAGGATCTGTGACGCGCCCACGAGCATCGCGTCCGTCAGCGTCGATTCGGCTTCACTGCGGCGTCCGCTGCCGGCCCGGTCCGCGAACCACATCACCGCGCTGCCGACGATCAGCGAGCCGGCGACAACCCACAACGACGCGAGCGGCCCCTTGACCAGGGATTGGAAGAGCAGGCCCGCGACCACGATCGGCAGCGTCGCGAAGATGACCCACCAGGCGAACTTGTAGTCGTGCTCCTGGCGCGCCCGGGGATTCACCAGGCCGCGGCCCCAGGCGGCGGCGAACCGGACGATGTCGCGGAAGAAGTAGACCAGCACCGCCGCGATGGCGCCGACCTGGATCACCGCGGTGAAGCCGACCACGGACTTGTCGCCGACCGGGATGCCGAGCAGCCCCTCGGCGATCTTCAGGTGCCCGGTGGACGACACCGGCAGGAATTCGGTCAGGCCTTCGACGATCCCGAGGATCACGGACTGGCCGATGTCGATCGCGCTCACGGTGTTTTTCCTTCACCACAAAGGGACAAGAACGGTCAGGAGCCGCCGTCGGGACTCGGCGGCCGAGGGCCCGCGCCCGGCGGGATCATGCGGGCGACCGCCTGGCCCGGCCGGGCCGGGCTTCGGCGCCTCTGCGGTATTTCTACACCGTTGTCGTTTTCGCCCGGGCGCGGGCCCGGTAATCCAGTGCGGCAGCGTGGCCCGGGGTCACGGCAAGCCGGTAGCCGGACTCAGATCCGGCATCGCGTACAGATGCACCGGACGCCCAGCCCGCCCGTACTCGAGATGCAGCCGGATCGCGCCGCGGCGATGGAGTTCCGTGAGGTAGCGCTGGGCGGTGGGGCGGCTGAGGCCGAGTTCCGCGGCGAGGGCGCTCGCGCCGATCGGGCGGGGCGCGGACTGGATGGCCTCCAGGATCTTGCGCATGGTGGGCGGGAGCGCGGCCGCGGGCGGCGATTTCGCGGCCGGGCCCTTGAGCAGGTTGTACAGCGCGTCGACGGTGGCTTGGTCGGCGTCGCCGCTGCCGCTGGTCTGCTGCCGCCAGCGCCGGTACGCGTCGAGCTGGTCGCGCAGTTGCGCGAAACCGAACGGCTTCACCAGGTAGTAGACCGCGCCGAGGTGCATCGCGGTGCGCACGGTCTCCAGGTCGCGGGCCGCGGTGATCACGATGCAGTCCGGGCCGGCGCCGCCGGCGGAATTGAGGCCGCGCAGGATCGCCAGCCCGTCGTCGTCGGGCAGGTAGATGTCGAGCAGCAACAACTCGGGCGAGAGGTCAGCCACCGCCTGCCGGGCCTCGGCCGCGCTGTGGGCCTGCCCGACGCAGCTGAAGCCGGGCACGCGGTCGATGCCGGCCGCGTGGATCTTCGCCACCCGGTAGTCGTCGTCCACCACCAGCGTCCTGATCATCGTCACACCCCCGAGCTCATGGTTTCCGGCGGTTTCACCAAGCCCGCGAGCGGCAGGCGGACCTCGAAGCGGGCGCCCGGGCCCGAGCTGACCTCGACGGTCCCGCCGGCCCGGCGAACCAGGCGGTGCACCAACGCGAGCCCGAGTCCCCGGCGCGGCCCGCCCGGCTCGGTCTTCGTCGAGTAACCGTCCGCGAAAACCGCGCGCTGGGCGTCCGCCGGCACTCCCGGGCCGGTGTCGGTCACGACCAGGTGGAGGTCGTCGCCCACCTCGGCGAGGTGGACGGTCACGGCCCGCGGCGCGGCCCCGCCGGCCGTCGCCTCCACCGCGTTGTCGATCAGATTGCCCAGCACCGTCAGCAAAGCCCCGGCCTCCCCCGCCGGACGGTCCACATGGGACTCGGCGGTCACGGTCAGCCGGACGTCGCGCTCCGCCGCGATCGTCACCTTCGCGAGCAGGAGCGCCGCGAGCTCCGGCGGCGCGATGCGGGCCCGCAGATCGCCCGCCTGGGCCAGCGACTCGCCGGAGATCTCGGCCAGGTACCGGGTGGCCTCCTCCGGCTCGCCGAGGCCGAGCAGCCCGGACAGCACGTGCAGCCGGTTGTTGAACTCGTGCTCCTGCGCGCGCAACGCGGTGGTCAAGCCGGTCAGCGCGTGCAGCTCCCGCACCAGCCCTTCGAGCTCGGTGTGGTCCCGCAAGGTGATCACGTGCCCGGCGGGGCGGCCCGCCAGCACCACCGGCATCCGGTTCACCACCAGCAGGTAATCGTCGGTGAGCACGACCTCGTCCGCACCGGGGCTCTGCCCCGCCACGACGTCGAGGAGGCGGCCGGGCGGCAGCAGCTCCCCGACCGACTGGCCGGCCGCGTTCGCCGAAATCCCCAGCAGCCGGCGCGCTTCGTCGTTGATCACGCTCACGCCGCCGCCGGCATCGACCCCGATGACGCCTTCCCGGATGCCGTGCAGCATCGCCTCCCGCTCCTGGAGCAGGGTGGCGATCTCGGCCAGTTCGAGGCCGAAGGTGGCGCGCTTGAGGGTGCGGGCCAGCAGCCAGGACACCAGCACGCCGATGGCCAGCGCCAGCGCCGAATAAAGCACCACCTCGGGGATCTGGTTCACCAGCTGGCTGGTGACCTGCTCCTCGAGGATCCCCACCGACACCTGGCCCTCGATCGAGCCGTCGGCGCCGGGCAGCGGGGCCCGCCCGTTGGCCGAGCGCCCGAGGCTCCCGTTGTCGATCCCGACGTGCCCCTGGCCGTCGAGCGCCACGACCGGCTCTTCGATCCGTTGCCCGATCAGGGAAAGCTTCGGGTGCGAGTAGCGGACGCCGGACCGGTCGGTCACCACCACGTAGGCCGCGCCGGTGCTGCGGCGCACCTGTTCGGCGATGGCCTGGATGCGGTGGCCGGGGTCCTGCTCGGCCAGCGCGTCGCGGATCGGCTGCATCTGCGCCACGGTCGTGGCGATCCCGAGCGCGCGCTGCCCGTACTGCCGGTCGAGCGTGTCGCCGGTCAGCCGGGCGTAGAGCAGCGCGCCCGCGGCCACCGTCACCAGGAGGATGCCCAGGACCGCGAGCAGGATCTGGGTCGCCAGAGGGCGCTGTCGCCACATGGCCGCTCCGCTCTGCCATCGGTGGTTCACGGCCAATGGCACAACACAGGGGCCACTGGTCGTAGGGGCGCCTCGCATGACATCACGCCGTTCCCACCCTGCCAAGCATTCGCCGCCGAAAGGTCCCGATCGTCCGGATCCACCTGAGCTAAACGAGCTAAATGCAGCGGAACGCACAGCACGACCGGTAACGCACACAACGTTTTCCGCGGCGCGGCACGCACTTAACGTCCTGGCCCGACGACCGAGCGGAAGGAGCGCAGGGTGCGCGATACCAGCCCAGTACCGGGCCAGGGCCCGGCCATCGAACTCGCGGGGGTGACCAAGCAGTTCACCACCGACGGCGGTTTGCCTTACACGGCACTGAAAGACCTCGACGTCCGGGTCGAGCCCGGGGAGTTCTGCGCCGTGGTCGGCCCCACCGGCTGCGGCAAGTCCACGACCCTGACCCTGGTGTCCGGTTTGGAGCGTCCGTCCGCCGGCTCGGTCACGGTGCACGGCGAACCGGTCACCGGCATCACCCCGGGGGTCGGCTTCATGTTCCAGGCCGACGCGATCCTGCCGTGGAAAACCGTGCTGGACAACGTCTCCGCCGGGCCCCGGTTCCGCGGCGTGGCCAAGCGGACGGCGCTGACCGACGCCCGCGACTGGATCCGCCGGGTCGGCCTCGCCGGGTTCGAGGACCGTTACCCGCACCAGCTCTCCGGCGGCATGCGCAAGCGCGTCGCCCTCGCGCAGAACCTGATCAACGAGCCGGAGATCCTGCTCATGGACGAGCCGTTCTCCGCCCTCGACGTGCAGACCCGCGCGAAGATGTCGGACGAGCTGCTGTCCCTGTGGGACCTCACGCGCCCCGCCGTGGTGTTCGTGACCCACGACCTCGAGGAGGCCATCGCCCTCGCGGACACCGTCGTGGTGCTGACCGCGGGGCCGGCCGCCACGGTCAAGGCCCGCTTCCCGATCGACCTTCCGCGCCCGCGGGTGGTGCAGGAGATCCGCTTCGAGCGCCAGTTCGTCGACCTCTACCAGCAGATCTGGGAGGCCCTGCGCGCCGAGGTCGACCTCGCCTACACCCAGACCACCCAGCTGCAGGGGAAGGAGGCGTCGTGACCAACACGAACCTGGCCGCGGGCACCCCGGCCGCGGGCACCCGGCCGGCCGAACTCCAAGCCGCCCACCGCGCGCGCCGCCGCCGGCGTCAGACCCTGGTGCACCTGACCCAGGTGCTGGTGCTGGTCGTGGTCCTCGGCGGCTGGCAGCTGCTCGTCCAAGGCGACCAGCGCGGCATCATCCTCTACGGCCTGCCCTCGGGCATCGTGTCCCGGCTGCAGGCCTGGATCACCGAGGGCACCGCCATCGGCTCGCTCGGCGCCCAGATCTGGACCACGCTGCAGGAGGCCTTGATCGGCTTCGTGATCGGCACCGCGCTGGGCATCGTGTGCGGCATCGCGCTCGGCCGGATCCGGTTCCTGTCGGACGTGTTCGGCCCGTTCATCAAGGTGCTCAACGCGATCCCTCGGATCGTGCTCGGCTCGGTGTTCGTGCTCGCCTTCGGGCTGGGGCTGGAGTCGAAGATCCTGCTCGTCATCGTGCTGGTGTTCTTCGGCGTCTTCTTCAACGCCTTCCAGGGCACCCGCGAGGTGGACCGCAACTTCATCGCCAACGCGAGCATCCTCGGCGCGTCCCGCTGGCAGGTCACCCGCCAGGTGGTGCTGCCCTCGGCGTTCACCTGGATCATCGCGAGCCTGCACGTGAGCTTCGGCTTCGCCCTGATCGGCGCGATCGTCGGCGAGTTCCTCGGCGGCTACGCCGGGCTCGGCGTGCTGATCAAGAACGCCCAGGGCACGTTCGACGCCAACGGGGTCTGGGCCGCGATGGTGATCATGGGCATCGTCGCGCTGCTCGCGGAATGGCTCATCACCCGGCTCGAGCGCCGGCTGCTCCGCTGGCGCCCGGCCCAGCTCGCCGGCCCCGACCTCTGACCCGCCCCCCGCCGAAGAAATCACCGAAGGAGAAACCTGTGTCGAAGAAGATGTGGGTCGCCCTCGCGGCCGCCGCCGCGCTCAGCCTGTCCGGCTGCGCCTCGACCGCGAGCCAGTCCGGGGGCACCAGCAGCTCCGGCGGCTCCGGCACGCCGGTCAGCATCATGGTCGGCGGCCTGAACAAGCAGATCTACCTGCCGTTCATGCTCGCCCAGCGGCTCGGCTACTACCAGCAGCAGGGCCTCAACGTCACCCTCCAGGACGAGGGCGCGGGCGTCGACGCGACCACGAACATGGTCGCGGGCAAGGTCGACGGCGTCGGCGGCTTCTACGACCACACCATCGCCATGCAGGGCCTGGGCCAGTCCATGGAATCGGTGGTCTCCATGCTGACCACGCCCGGCGAGGTCGAGCTGTGCCGCAACGACCTGAAGGACAAGATCAAGTCGCCGGCCGACTGGAGCGGGAAGAACCTCGGCATCACCGACATCGGCTCGTCCACCGACTTCCTCACCCAGTTCCTCGCGCAGAAGAACGGCGTCAACCCGGCGAGCATCCACCGCATCGGCGTGCAGTCCGGCTCGACGCTGATCGGCGCGATGCAGCACGGCAACGTCGACTGCGCGATGACCACCGAGCCGACGGTCTCCACCCTGCTGGCCACGGGCTCGGCCTACATCCTGCTCGACATGCGCACCGCGGCGGGCACTGCGCAGCAGCTGGGCGGCGAGTACCCCGCGACCTCGCTGTACATGAGCACCAAATTCGTGAACGAGCACGCGGACATCGTGCAGAAGCTCGTGAACGCCTACGTCGCGACCCTCAAGTGGATCCAGGGCCACAACGGCACGCAGCTCGCCGACATCATGCCCGCGGACTACTACGCCGGCCCCGGGAAAGCCGCGTATGCCAAGGCTTTCGACAACGAGAAGGGCATCTACAACCCGACCGGGATCATGCCGCCCAGCGGACCGCCGACCGATCTGAAGGTGCTGCAGGCCTTCAACCCCGACGTGAAGGGCAAGGCCATCGACCTGACCAAGACCTACACGGACAAGTTCGTGCAAGCCGCCAAGTGACCCCCATGTCTGTCAGCATATGTTGACGACCGTCCTCCGTCAGCATATGCTGACAGGCATGGAACCCACTGTGCAGATCGCCGAGAGCGCCACCAGCGACGACCCCGATGTGGGGTTGCGCGCGGTGGCCGCTCTGCGCTCACTCAGCGAACGGCTCGAAGTCCTCCAGGTCGAGAACGCGCGGAAGCTGGGCTGGTCCTGGCAGGACATCGCCGAGCGGCTCGGCGTCACCAAGCAGACCGTGCACCGCAAGTACGGCCGCCGGCTCGGGGGGCGATGATGTTCGAGCTCTTCACCCCCGAAGCCCGGACTGTGGTGGTGCAGGCACAGCAGCACGCCGGCCGGCTCGGGCACCGTTACGTCGGCCCCGAGCACCTGCTGCTGTCGGTCGCGTCCGCCGGCGGGCCGGTCGGCGTTGTGTTGCGGGACAACGGGATCACGCCGGACCGGGTCGAGGAGGAAATCGTCCGCCGAGGCGGGCTCGGCGGCGGAACCGGCCTGTTCAGCGATCTCGACCAGGACGCACTGGCAGCCATCGGCATCGACCTCGACGCCGTGCGCGCCCGGATCGAGGCGGCGTTCAGCCCCGAAGTACTGACCCGGGCCGCCGAAACCCTGCATCCGCAGCCGCGCCCGTCCCGGCTCAACCCCCGCCGCGCGATCCCGCCCGGCTTGCGGCGCTGGGCCCAGCGCCGTCGCCTGGCCCTCACCGCGCACCGCGGCCGGGCCCTCCCCGCACCGATTCCGCCGGCGACCGGCCGCTACCACGCCCCGGGCGCGGCCACCCGCACACACCTGCCGTTCACCACGCGGGCCAAGAAGTGCTTGGAGCTGACCGTCCGCGAAGCCAAGGCCCGCCACGAGCAGCACATCGGCGTCGAGCACCTCGTGCTCGGCCTGATCCGGACGAACGGCGGCCTGGTCCCTTCGGTCCTGCTGGCCCTCGGCACTTCCGGCCCCTTGCTGCGCACCGCGATCCTGGACCGCTACCGGCAGGCCGGCTGAGGCGCGATCCGGCTCAGGAGCACCGATCAGTTTTCCGCACCGCGCCCGTCTGTACTTCTGACATCGACGCACGATGAGGCAGGCACGATGCGGAAACTGATCTTCGGCATGAACCTCAGCCTGGACGGCTACATCGCCGCGCCCGGGGACGACATCGGCTGGAGCGGGCCGAGCGACGAGCTGTTCGGCTGGTGGCTCGAGCAGGAGCTGGCGAACGAGCTGTCGCTGTACGGGCGCAAGCTGTGGGAGACGATGAGCTCCTACTGGCCGACCGGCGACCGGCAGCCCGGCGCCACCCCGGCGCACATCGAGTTCGCGCGGAACTGGCGGGACACGCCGAAGGTGGTGTTCTCCTCGAAGATCGAGCAGGTCGACGGGAACGCGCGCCTGGTCACCGGCGACGCGGTCGCCGAGATCACCCGGCTCAAGGCCGAAGACGGCGGCCCGATGGGCATCGGCGGCGCGAGACTCGCCGGGGCGGCCATGCGGGCCGGGCTGATCGACGAGTACGCCCTGGCCACCCACCCGGTCCTGGTGGGCGCCGGCACGCCGTTCTTCACCGCGCTGGACAGCTGGGTGAACCTGAATCTGGTGGAGACGCGGACGTTTCCCGGCGGCGTGGTGCTGACCCGCTACGAGACCAGGCGATGAGGGTGCTCACAGCGTCGGGGGCAGCTCCAGCCAAGGTTTGTCGGTGACGTCGAATCCGGTCAGCTCGGCGATCTTCCCGTCGGCGATGTGCAACACCGCGAGGTTCAGCAACCGGTGCTGCGGGTTGTCCGGGGTGCGCAGGTACAGCACGGCGGCGGGCATGCGGTTGACCGTCGTGGCGACGCAGCGCCAGTCGTCGAGGCCGCGCTGGAAGAGCCCGCCGGAGACCCAGCCGTCCACCGCGTCCTTGGCCGTCCGGAGCACGGTGCCCGGATCCGGCAGCATCGCGAACCGCAAGTCCTCGCGCAGCAAGGACATCAGGCCGTCGAGGTCGTTGCGCTCATGGGCGTCCATGTAGGACTTCACCACTTCGCGCTCGTCGTTCGACAGCTCGCGGGTGGCCGGGCTGCGCCAGTCGAGGCGGCGGCCGGGCAGCTGCTCGCGCATCGTCACCCGCGCCCGCTGCAGCGCGCTGGTGACCGCTGCGACGGTCAGCTCGAGGGCATCGGCGGCCTTCGACGCCGGCCACCCGAGGACGTCGCGCAGGATGAGCACCGCCCGCTGCCGCGGCGGCAGGTGCTGGACGGCGACGATGAACGCCAGCTCGATCGTCTCCCGCGCCACCACCGAATCCTGCGGGTCCTCGGGCAGCATCCGGTCCGGGTACGGCTGCAGGTACGGCAGCTCGGACAGCGCGGCCGGCACCGGCGTGCGGTCGTTGCGCTTGTCCAGGAAGTCGAGGCAGGCGTTGGTCGCGATCCGGTACAGCCAGGTCCGCAGCGCGGCCTGGGCCTGGAACGACTCCCGCTTGTGCCACGCCCGCAGGAACGTCTCCTGCGTCAGGTCCTGGGCGTCCTCGTAGTTCGCGAGCATCCGGTAGCAGTGCACCTGCAGCGCCCGCCGGTGGCGCTCGGTGACCAGCGCGAACCGCGCCGGATCACCGGCGCGGACCGCCGCGAGGAACGTCTCCTCGTCGGCGCCCAGCGGTCTCACGTCGGTCATGGCCGGTCATCCTTCCACCGGTGCCAGGGGGCTGCCAGAACCGGCGACGCGGCGGAGGATTCCTGATCGGTGAGACCGCCGGCGCGGGCCGGGATCAGCCGTGGCCGCCCGGTGCGGGCGTCGGGCTGAACTGGCCCTGCCAGCTCGCCTGCGCCCCGGAGTCGCCGATCCGGTAGATGTCGTAGACCGCCGCGCCCGCGGCGACGACCGACAGCACCGCCACCACGACAGTGACCACAGTGGACGCCGGGGCCAGGAAAGCCCGGCGGGTCAGGGCGGGCCGGGTCGCGAGCTTCGCCGCACCGGGCCCGTCCGACGCGGCGCCGACCGGCACGGCCTCCTCAGGCGCGGCGTCAGCCGGCACCGCGTCGGCAGCGGCAGTCCGGACGAATTCCCGCTGCCGCCACCACACGATCAGCGCGAGCACCGCCACCGGGATCGCGACGAACAGCGCGGTGTCCCCGAGGTCGGTGTGCGCGCGGACGAGCGGGGTGGACGCCACCCGGTGCTCCAGCCAGTCCCCCGCGTCGGTGGTGATCGGGACCAGAATGAGGACCAGCACGGACAACAGCGCGTTCGGGCCGGCGAGCTTCCGGCGGGCCGCGGGCCAGAGCGCGCTCAGCACCAGCAGCAGCGACGCCAGCGGCAGCAGGACGACGATCGCGTGCACGAGCAGGACGTGGGCGGGCAAACCGTTCAGGGTGGTCATGAAGTCCTTCTGGAGTCAGGGTTTCGGGTGACAGGCCGGGCCGGAAACGCGTCAGGGATCAGGCCCGACGGCGAAGGCCTCGTAACCGGGCGCGCTCGCCCGCACCCAGCTCTCGACGTCGCCGCCGCGCGCGAACGCGGCCGTGGCGAAGACGTCGGCCCACAGCAGGCTCGGGCCGGTCACCGTGACCGAAAGCAGGGCGTCCGGCCGGGCGCCGGTGTGCGGGTCGACGATGTGCGCTCCGCGCGCGGCGCTGCCCGACGTGGCCACGCCGCCGCTCCTGACCTCGCGCACCGCGACGAGACGCGAGCGGTCCCGCGGGTCCTCGACGCCCACCCGCCACGCGGGCGAAGCGGCCGAGCGGACCGCCGCCACGATGTCACCGCCCGCGTTCAGGCAGTAGTCGAAACCCTCGAGGTCCGCCAGCGCGGTTATGGACTGTTCGACGGCCCAGCCCTTCACCAGCCCGGACGGGTCGAAGCCGCCCGGCAGACGGGCGTCGAAGTAGCCGTCGGTCCGCTCACGGGCCAGCTCGCACAACGCGAGCACCTCGGTCACCCAGGGATGCCCCGACGGACTCTCGCCCCGCCGGATCCGGCTGACCTCGCTGTCCTCGCGGTACGGGCTGAACATCCGGTCCGCGAACCGCAGCCGCCCGAACACCACCGGCACCGCGCGCCGGACCGCGGGAGCCGACCTGGCCCCTTCGCCGCGGACGTGCAGGCTGACCGCCAGGCCCATCACCGGCAGCACCCAGGAGCGGCGCTCGATCGCGGCAGCCGTCACCGGTGGGCCGCGTCGATCGCCGACTGCAAGGACTGCGCGTACCCCTCGGAGGTGTAGGTGGCACCGCTGACGGTGTCGATCTGCGCGCTCTGCGCGGTCAGCGCCTCCTGGTTCAGGATCGGCACGGCGGCGGAGTTGATCCGCACGTCCCGGTTGCTCTCCTGGGGGACCTGCAGGGTCTGGGCCGCGGTGATCCGCCCGCCGGACACGGTGATCTGCACCTGCACCGGGCCGTACTGGGTGTCGGCGGGGTCGCCGGTGAAAGTCCCGCTCGCGCCGGAAGAACCGGAAGACGGCGCGGGAGACGCCCCCGAGGACGGCCCCGTGGACGGCGCGGCCGGGGAGCTGGGCGCGGCGGTCCGGACCACCGGCCGGGGCTGGCCCACGGCCACCGGCAGCCCCCCGGAGTCGGTGCTGGTGTGATAGCTGAACAGCAGCACGACGATCGACACGGTCGCCGCGACCGCGATGGCGATTCTGCGCATGGAAGCCTTCTCCCCTACCAGCCGAAGCGTTCGAAGTGGATCCGCCCGGCCGCGACGCCGGCCCGGCGCGCGGAGCCGATCACCGCCTCGGTCCAGCGGGCGGGGCCGCACACGAACACGTCGTGCTCGGCGATGTCGGGCACGAGATGCCGCAGGACGACGTCGTCCGGGACCGCCGCGTACCGGTCGGGCAGCCAGGAGTCCCGGTCGCGCGCCCGCCGTCCCGGCAGGTAGTGCACCCGCACCCCGCGACGCGCGGCGAGGGCCTCCAGCTCGTGCCGGAACAGCAGCTGCGCCTGGGTGCTCGCGCGGTAGAGCAGCACCGCTTCGCCGGGGCGGTACCGCATTTCCTCCAGCAGCGCCCGCAGCGGTGTGATCCCGATGCCCGAGGCGAACATCGCCACCTTGGGTCCACTTCGGACGGACGAGGTGAGCCGGCCGTACGGGCCTTCGAACAGCGCCCGGGTGCCGACGGGCAGCGTCGCCAGCCGCGCGCTGCCCTCACCGAGGTCCTTGGCCGTGATGCGCAGGCGGCGGCCGTCGGGCGCGGCCGAGAGCGAGAACGGGTTGCCGCGTGTCCAGCCGGGGCCGTCCCGGAACCGCCAGACGAAGAACTGGCCGGCCGCCACCGGCAGCCGATCGAGCGCGCGGCCGCGCAGCCAGACCGACACCGCGCCGTCGCCCTCGGGCACGACCCTGTCCACGACCAGCTGGTGGTATCCGTTGCGCCACAAGGGAAGCCCGATCCGGAACACCAGCACCGCGCCGGCCGCCGCGGCGTACGCGCCCCACCAGAACACCGTCGCCACCGGCGAGGCGGTGAAGTCGGCGCCCGTCCAGAGCTGGTGCGGCAGGGCCAGCCCGGCGCCCAGGTAGGCGTAGAGGTGCAGCAGGTGCCACGACTCGTACCGCAGCCGCCGCCGCGCCGCCTTGATCGAGGTCATGGCGACGAGCACGAGCGCGGCGGTGCCGGCGGCCGCGAGCAGCATGCCCGGATAGGTGGTCACCAGGTCCCAGACCTCGGCCACCAGCCCGGACCGGTCGGTCGCCGCGTAGCCGAGGCTGATCAGCGCGATGTGCGCCAGCGTCAGGGTGAACGAGGTGAAGCCGACCAGCCGGTGCCGGCGGGCCAACTCGTCCTGGCCGTAGCTGCGCTCCACCCAGGGGATGCGCGCCATCAGCAGGAGCTGGACCAGCAGCAGGTCCGCGGCCACCAGCCCGGTGAGCCGTCCGGTCGAGGTCAGCAGGCCGGCCAAGCCGGACAGCTGCTGCAGGCCCCGGCCCGAAACCCACAGGGCCACCACGAACAGCAGGCTCAGCCAGGCGGTCAGCCCGGCGGCGTCGCGCCACCACCGGCGGACCGGCGCGGGCCGGCGGGACAGCGGCGGCCGGCGGAGCGGCAGGGTGGTGGCGGACATCGGTCTCCCGGTGGTGAGGCAGCGCTCCTCGATCCGAGGCGTCGCCACCACACTGGCCGAGCCCGGTTAGTCCCCGGCGTGATCAAGTTGTGAATGCGGTAAGAGAACCTCGGCGCCGATGGTGAACCCGACCACCGCGCCGCCGCCCGGGCGCGGCCCGGCGAACACCTCGCCACCGTGCGTGCGCGCGACCTCGCGGACGATCGCCAGGCCGAGCCCCGATCCCGGCAGCCCGCGAGCGCCGTCCGCGCGGTAAAACCGGTCGAAGACGCGCTCGGCGTCCTTGTCGGCGATGCCCGGGCCGCGGTCGAGCACCTCCAGCCGGCCGTCGCGCACTTCCACCCGCAGCGGCCCGGTCCCGGCGTCGAACTTGACCGCGTTCTCGAGCAGGTTGGACACGGCCCGTTCGAGGCCCTTGGCCCGGCCGTTCACCGTGGTGCCGTCCGCGTCGACGACCACGGTCCGGCCCGAGCGGCGGCGCACCCGTTCCGCCGCGCGCTCGGCGACCGCGCCCAGCTCGACCGGCGCGGCCTCCTCCTCGTCGTGCCGGCGGGTGGCGAGTTCGACCAGCTCGTCCACCAGGTGGGCCAGCTCGCGCGTCTCACCGTCCACATCGTCCACGAGCCGGCCCCGCGCGGGGGCGGGCAGCTCGTCGAACCGGCGCAGCACGCTGGCGTTGGTGCGCAGGCTGGTCAACGGCGTGCGCAGCTCGTGCGCGACGTCCTGCACCAGCCGCTCCTGGTCCTCGCGGGCGCTCGCCAGCCGGCCGAGCATGCGGTCGAACGAGGCGGCCAGCCGCGCGACCTCGTCCCGGCCGCCGGTCGGCACCGTGGCGTCGAGCCGCCGTCCGGCGCTGACCTGCTCGGTCACCCGGGTCAGCCGGACCAGCCGGCGGGTGATCTGGCGGGCGATGAGCCAGCCGGCCAGCGCGGCCGCGAGCAGGACGACAACGCTGGCGCCGGCGATCCGCATGGCGAGGTCCTGGAGCACGTGCCGGGTCTCGTCGACGTCGATGCCGAGCTGGATCGCGCCCCGGCCCGGCCCGAGCGCGACGACGATCACCCGGTAGTCGTCCGGCGGCACCGTCAGGTCCTCGTAGCGGCGGCTGCCCGGGGTCCCGGTCGCCGCCAGCGCCCGGTCCTCGCCGTCGACCGCCAGCCGGACCGGGCGGCCGCCGATCGGCCGGACCGAGCCGTCCGGCGCGATCGCCTGCGCCACCATGGGCTGGGCCTCGTCGTGGTCGTTGTCGTCCGGGCCGCGGGTGAGCGGATTGGGCGCCAGCAGCTGCGTCGCCCCCGCGGCGATCTCCGAGGACGAGGCCAGCAGGGAGCGGTCCAGCTCTTCGCTGACCCGCCCCGACGCGGTCTGGTAACTGAACGCGCCGACCAGGATCGCCGACGCCGCGCCGACGCCCGCGAACGCGACGGCCAGCTTGCTGCGCAGGTTCACGCCGGCCGCACCGAGTAGCCGACGCCGCGGACGGTGTGGATCAGGCCGTCCGCACCGGCCTTCTCCAGCTTCCGGCGCAGGTATCCGATGTAGACGGCCAGGTTCTTCGACTCCGGCCCGAACTCGTAACCCCAGATCCGCTGGTAGATGGTGGCGCGGTCGAGCACGATCCCGGCATTGCGGACCAGCAGCTCCAGCAGGTCGAATTCGGTCTTGGACAACGGGATCTCGCCGCCCTGCCACCACACCTGCCGCGCGCCCGGGTCCACCGCCAGCTCCCCCAGCCGGAGCACGCGCTGGGCCGCCCCGCCCGGGTCCGGCACACCGCGGCGCAGCAGCGCGCGCAATCGCGCGAGCAGTTCGTCCAGCTCGAACGGCTTCGGCAGGTAGTCGTCCGCGCCCGCGTCCAGCCCGGCCACCCGGTCGGCCGTCTCGACTCGCGCAGTGAGCATCAGGACCGGGGTCGGGTCGCCGTCCGCGCGCAGCACCCGGCACACGCCGAGCCCGTCCACGCCCGGCATCATCACGTCGATGATCAGCACGTCGAACTCCTCCCGGCGGGCGGTCGCCAGCGCCGCGACCCCGTCGGTCACCTCGGTGACCCGGTAGCCCTCCAGCTCCAGCGCGCGCACCAGCGACTCCCGGATGGCACGGTCGTCGTCGGCGAGCAGTACGCGGTGCGGCATGCGGCCATCATGTCCGATCGCGCCGGGGTACGGCACTTCGGCGTTTCCCTTGGCGGCCAGGCCGGTCAGCCGCTGATCAGTCGTGACCGAAGGAGTCGGGGCCGTGTCCCTCGTCGGTGATCCCGTGCACCGCGAGCATCAGCCCGGCGACGACGGCGAGCACCACGAGCGCGATCAGCAGCGCTCGCCGGCGGGCCGAGGTGAGGGACATCAGCTCCGCGGTGACCTGGTGGCCCAGCCCGGTGAGCACCGGGCGCCAGCCGGTGGCGGCGGCCGGCTCGGGGGCCGGCAGATCGGCGACGACGGCGTCGAGTTCGTGGCGGTACCGGGCGGCGTAGATCGCCGTGGTCCGCTCCTCGACTTCGGACAGGGACAGCCGTCCTTCGCCGACGGCCTGGTGCAGCGCCGCGGCGGTCCGCTCGCGTTCGGCGTCCGAGCAGCGCACGGCCGAAGTCGCGGACCCGGTCACGGGATCGTCCGATGTCATGGTTCCCTCCGCATCAGCAGTAATCGGGCTCGGGCGAGCCGCGGGACCACGGCGAGGCCGAGCAGCCCCACCGCGAGCCCGATCACGAAGCCCGCCACGACGTCGTGCGGGTAGTGCGCGCCGATGTACACCCGCGAAATCCCCACCAGCACCGCGAAACCGGCCGACCACCAGCCCCAGCGCCGGTTCACCAGCAGCATCGCGCCGGCGAACGCGGCCACGATCACCGTGTGGTTGCTGGGAAACGCGTAGTCCGTCGGCGCGTCACACGGGAGCAGGGTGTGCACCCCGGCGACCACCCGGCACGGGCGCACCTCGGCGAAGGCCGACTTCAGCAGCGTGTCCAACGCCAGCGCCACCGCGACCGCGACCGGCACCCACAGCGCCGCGGCCAGCTCGGCCGGACCGCGGCTGCGCGCCCGCCAGATCAGCGCAAGGATCACCGGCACGATCAGGAAAACCCCGTACTCGCTGAACGCCACCACGGGGCCTGCCAGCCAGCCGACCGACCCCGCGAAATCGGTGACGTCCTTGTACAGCCCGGCATCGAAGAACATCAGGCCCGCCCTCGACGGGCCCGGATCACCTCGACGACGAGCGGGCTCAGCGAGACCAGCACCACCACGGCGATGATCGGCAGCAGGTAGCTGTCGATGTTCGGCACCGAGGCGCCGAGCGCGTAGCCGGCCAGCGTCACCCCGACCGTCCACAAGAGACCGCCGAGCAGCTGCCACAGCGCGAACTGCCGCGCGGGCATCCCGGTGACGCCCACCAGCGGATTCAGCACGGTCCGCACCACCGGGATGAACCGGGCCAGCACCACGGCTTTCCCATAGCCGTAACGGGAAAGCATCGCCGAACCACGCGCGACGCCTTCGTGCACATGACGGTTCTTCACCCGCGAGAGCACCGCGCTGCCACCGCGCCGGCCGAGCAGGAAGCCGACCTGGGCGCCCGCGACCGCCCCCACCGCCGCCGCGACGATCACCGCCGGCAACGACACGTGCAGCGCCGAGCCCGCGCCGGTCGCCGCGAGCACGCCCGCGGTGAACAACAGCGAGTCGCCGGGCAGGAAGAACCCGATCAGCAGCCCGGTTTCGGCGAACATCACCACGAACACCCCGAGGGGCCCGAACGTGGCGAGCAGCGACTTCGGGTCGAGCAGGCTGCCGCCCAGCGACTCCCGCACCGCGACAGCGGCATGCACAGCGAACCCCACGGACCACTCCTCCAGCTTGCTTCTACGTTGATGTAGAAATTCTACACCAATGTAGAAGTAGGCCGGTTCACTGCTCCAGCGGCAGCAGCAGGGTGAAAACGGCGGGCCGGAGCCGGCCCAGCCGCAGCCGGCCGCCCTCGGCCTCGGCGAGCCGCCGCGCCAGCGCCAGCCCGATCCCGGTCCCGTGCGCGCCCGGCGAGCGCCGGCTGAACACATCGGTGCCGCTCTCGACGCCTTCACCCTCGTCGCCGACGTCGACCGCGAGGGCGCCGCCCGCGTCGCGGACCGTGATGGTCACCGTGCCGCCGCCGTGGCGCGCCGCGTTGTCCAGCAGCACCGTCATGATCTGCCGCAGCACCGGGCCGGACAGCCGGGCGTCCGCGACCGCGGGCTCGACCGTCAGCACGAGGCTGCGGCCACGGCCGGCGAACGCCGGGGCCCACTCCTGCTCGATGGCGGCCAGCTCTTCGCCGACGGCGGCGGCGTCCCGGACCGGCGGGGTGTCGCGGGCCAGCGCGAGCAGATCGGTGACGGTCCGGTCGAGCCGGCCCGTGGTGCCGATCCCGGCCAGGACCACCTCGCGCAGATCGGTTTCCGGGTCCTCCAGCGCCGCTTCCAGTTGCAGGCGCAGACCGGCGAGCGGCGTCCGCAGCTGGTGCGAAGCGTCGGCCGAGAACGCGCGCTCGCGGGCCAGCAGGTCGTCCAGCCGCACCGCCGTCGAGTCGAGGGACTCGCCGACCGAATCGATCTCCGGGATCCCGGCGCGCCCGGCCCGGATGGAGAAATCACCGTCGCCGAGGTCGCGGGCGGTCGCGGACAGCCGTTCCAGCGGGCGGGCCAGCCGCCGGGCCTGACGCCGGGCGACGACGTACGCCGACAGCAGCGCGACCGCGGCGAGTCCGGCCATGCCCAGCCAGGTGAGCACCGTGCGCTGGAACACCTCGGTCCGCGCGGTGGCGGCCCGCACCAGCGCCACCACCGTCCCGTCGTCGCTGATCGGCACGAGCACCACGAGTTCGTCGCCCGTGTCCGCGACCACGACTCCGCCCGCCCGCACCGCGTCGTCCGCGTTGTCGAGCGTCTGCGGACCGGCCCCGGCCAGCTGCGCGCCCGCCGGGGTGTAGACGGCGACGAACGTGGGGTCCTCGGTCGCCGGCACCTGGTCCGGGGCGCGGTGGCGCAGGATGTCGGCGGAGACTTCGAGCGCGTACCCGTCCGCGGCGCGCTCAAGTTCCGCGCGCTCCGCGGTCACGTAGTACTGCGAGACGGCGACGGCCAGCGGGATGCCGAACAGGCCGATCGCGACCAGCGCGGCGAGCAGGGTGGTCGCGACGATGCGGCGGCGCACCCGTTCAGTCCTCCGGGGCCTCGAGGCGGTAACCGTGCCGCCGCAGCGTGGCGATCTCCGGCATCGGGCCCGCGCCGCCCGCTTCGGCGAGCTTGCGGCGCAGCGCGGCGATGTGCACGTCCAGGGTCTTGGTGGAGCCGAACCAGTGCGCGTCCCACACGTCGGCCATCAGCGTCTCCCGGCTGACCGCGGTGCCCGATTCGGCCGCGAGCCGTTGCAGCAGCTCGAATTCCTTCGCCCGCAGGCTCACCTCGGCACCGTCCACAGTGACCCGTCGCGCGGCCGAGTCGATCCGCAGCCGGCCGAGGCTGACCTCCGCGGGCCCGCGGGCGACCGAATGGCGGCGCAGGTGGGCGCGCAGGCGGGCGTGCAGCTCACCGAGCGGCACCGGCTTCACGAGGTAGTCGTCCGCGCCGGCTTCGAGGCCCACGACCACGTCCATTTCGTCGCCGCGCGCGGTGAGCATGACGATCACGCAGGCGGGCTGGAGGCCGCGCAGCTCGCGGCACACCTCGGCGCCGTCCAGGTCCGGCAGGCCGAGGTCCAGCAGCACCAGCTCGCACGGCCGCTCCCCGGCGTCACGCAGCGCCGCGCGGCCCTCGGTGAACCAGGCGACCTCGTGCCCGTGCTGGGTGAGGCTCGTTTGCAGGACACCGCCGATGGTGCGGTCGTCTTCGACGAGGAGGACTCGGGCCATGCCCCGAGACTATCCGCCGTTTGCCGGATTCGCCGTTGCCCCTGGCCGGCCGCGATCATTTTGCCTTCCGCTAACCGGAAATCACCCGCATTCTCACCGCCGTCACCGCATTTCCGGGCTGGAATGCGTTTTTCCCCGGCTCTAACCTCGACTTTTCCGGGCGTGCACCAGGCCCGGAATAACTTTCGGTCATGTCCGTCGATCACCTCGTCCCGCCTACGGTCAGTCCGCGCCCGAAGCCCCGTCGCCGCCGCCGGATCGCGGTGCTGCTGATCGCGGCCCTGCTGTGTTACCCGGCGGGGACGTACGGTTATGCGCTCACCTATCCCGGCGACGCGAGCTTCGCCGTCCGGACGGTCGACTGGCTGCGGGACCTCGGCCTCGGCGGCTTGGTCAACACGGTGGAAAACTGGTGGTACACCCGGCATCCGCCGTCGACCGCCCCGCCCCCGGCGCGCGAACTGCCGCCGGCGGGCAGCAGTGCCGGGGCCACGGCCGGGCTCCGGCCGCCGGACCTCCCGGTGGGCCGGTTCGCCCCCGCGGGCGAAGGCGTGTGGACGGCCGGCGCGCATACCGGCACCCAGGTCGCCGAGTACACCACTTTCGTGCAGCCGGACCCGGCGCACGCCAGCGTGGTCGCCGGAGTCGCGTGGCTGAACCAATCCCTGGTGCGCACCCGGCTGTTCTCCGGCACGAAAGACCCCGGCGGCCCCGGCCCGGCGGCGATCCCGGACTCGCTGCGCGGCACGCTCGTCGCGGCGTTCAACTCGGGCTTCAAGCTCAAGGACTGCCAGTGCGGCTATTACCTCGACGGCACCACCGTCGCCCCGCTTCGTGACGGCGTGGCGTCGGCCGTGATCGACGACACCGGCCGCGTTTCGGTGGCGCAGTGGGGACGCGACGCCACCATGGGCCCGCACATCGCCGCCGTGCGGCAGAACCTGGACCTGGTGATCGACCACGGCGCCCCGGTGCCGGGCCTCGACCTGAACCCGGCCGGGCACTGGGGCAGCGCGTCCAACCAGTTCCAGTACACCTGGCGCTCGGGCCTGGGCACCGACCGCGACGGCAACCTGATCTTCGTCGGCGGCGGCGGGCTGACGCTGCACACGCTCGCCGCCGCCATGGTGCAGGCGGGCATCCAGCAGGGCATGGAACTCGACATCCACTCGCCGATGGTCACCTTCAACAGCTACCGGCCCGATCTCGCTGGTTCCTCACCGCACAAGCTGCTGCCCGCCATGCCCGGTCAGGTGGACCGCTACCTCAGCGCCGACCAGCGCGACTTCTTCGCCACGACCTTGCGGTTTCCGCCGCCGGTCACCGGGTGAACCATGACACCGGTGTAGATTCGCAGGTATGCGCAGAGGACCTGGAGAGCTGGAGGCCGAGGTGCTGGCCGTGCTGTGGCAGCGCCATGAACCGGCGTCCGCCGAACAGGTGCGGCAGCAGCTCGAGGGCCCGCTCGCGTACACCACCGTGGTGACGATCCTTTCGCGGCTGCACGAGAAAGGCGTGGTCACGCGGGAGAAGCAGGGCCGGTCGTTCACCTACAGCCCGGTGGACGACGAGCCCGGGCTGGCCGCCCGGCGGATGCGCGCGGTGCTCGACAGCGAGGACGACCGCGACAGCGTGCTGGCCCGTTTCGTGTCCAATCTGCCGGCCAGGGACGAGCAGGCGCTGCTGGAACTGCTGCGGCGCGATGTGGTGGAAGGCTGACGGCATGGGACCGGACCTGCTCGTGCCGCTGCTGCTGCCACTGGCTTCCTGGCCGGTCGCCCGCTGGCTGGCCCCCCGGGTGGCCCCGCGGTTCGCGAGCGGGCTGTTCACCGTGATCGCGCTGGTGCTCGCCGGCGGGAGCACGGCGGCGCTGCTGGTGGCGGCCGCGGCCGGGCTGTCCCAGCTGCCGCTGATCGCGCAGCTCGGCGAGTTCTCCCCCACCGCGTTCCGCGCGGCCACCGCGGTGTCGATCCCGGTCGCGATCGCGAGTGGCGCGCTGCTGGCCGCCGTCGCGTCCGAGGTGGTCCGCGCGGCGATCCGGTACCGGCGCTGGTACCGGCGGGTGCACGCCGAACTCGACGGCCAGACCCTCGACGGCGGCGTGGTGGTGCTGCCCGGCACCGAGCCGATCGCCTTCGCCATCGCCGGCCGGGGCGGCCGGATCGCGCTCTCCAGCGGCATGCTCGCCGTGCTGGGTCCCGACGAGCGCGTCGCCCTGCTGGCTCACGAGCGCGCACACCTACGGCTTCGGCACCCCGTGTACGCGGCGGCCGCCACTCTCGCCAGCGCGCTCAACCCCTTCGTCCGTCCACTCGGGACTGCGGCGCGCTTCGCGATGGAGCGCTGGGCCGACGAGGCCGCCGCCTCACGGGTCGGCGACCGCCGCCTGGTCGCGACCGCGGTCGCGAAAGCCGCGCTGGCGGGCCGGAACGAGGCCGCGTACGCACTCGCGGCGACCAGCGGCCCGGTGCCGCAACGGGTTCACGCCCTGCTGGACAAGCCGTCAGCCCGGCCCGGCCGCGGCCCGCTCGCCGCGCTGGCGGTGGCCTTCGTGCTGGGCTGCTCCGCGTGGTCGGCGGTCGCCAGCCTCCAGGCCGCGGCCGATCTGCACGCCGGGATCGAATCCGCGCAGCGGGCGGAATGCCGGCCCGTGCTCACGCAGGGGACCGACGATCAGGCCCTGCTCACGGCAATCCGCGAGGATCACCGGGACTGCGCCGAGCGCTGAGCGCCAGGACCCGACCGCGGCGGCGACGTCGGAGTCGTGCAGCAGGATCGTGCCACCGGGTTTCAGTCCCTTGTGGACGATTGCGGCGACCGAGGACGGTGTCGCGCGGGCGGTCCAGTCTCGGCCCCAGGCGGTCCACAGCACCGGGCGCAGGTCCAGCTTGTGTGCCGCGAGCAGGGATCCGGCCGAGAACACTCCGTAGGGCGCTCTCAGCCAGGCCGGGCGCGCGCCGGTGATGCGGGTGGTCAGCTCCACGGTGCGCGCCAGGTCGTCGTACAGGGCTCGCGGACCTCGGCGCAGGAAACAGCGGTGATCCCAGGCGTGCACGGCGATCTCATGGCCGCCGTCGACGATCGCTCGCCCTAGGTCGGGGTTGCGCGCGAGTTCGCGGCCCAGCACGAAAAACGTGGCTCGGGTGTCGTGCCGGGCCAGCAGCCTGAGGAAGTGCGGGGTGGACCGGGGGTGCGGGCCGTCGTCGAAGGTCAGCGCGACGTGGCCGGGGTCGCCGATGCCCGCGAGGCCTGGGGCCAGCGCGGCGCGCACTGGCGGGAGGAAGAGCGCGGCCGGTGCGGCGTGCGTGAGGAGCGCGGCTGCTGCCGCTGCACGGATCATCCGGCCACCTCCACCGACCGCACCACCGGCGTCACCGCTCCGGTCGTCAGCGCGGCCCGGACCGCGTCGCCGAGGCCGTCCGGCGAGCGCACCCACGGGACGGTGCCGTCCTGGTCGAGTACGGCGGCGTTGGCGCGGCCGTGGCCCGGCAGGCAGCGGTAGGTGAAAACCGGCAGCCCGGTCGCCAGGGCCTCCGAGGTGGTGAGGCCGCCCGCGTTCTGCACCACGACGTCGCAGGCGCGCATCAGGTCCGCCATCCCGTCCACCCAGCCGAACACGTGGCGGAGGCCGGCTCGTTCCAGGCGGCCGCGCAGGGCGTCGTTGCGGCCGCAGACGACCACCGGCTCGGCGGTGCCGTCGGCGGCCAGGTCGGCGACCGTCCGTTCGACCTCGCCGACGCCCCAGGAGCCGGAGACCACCAGCGCGAGCGCGCGGTCCGCCGGGAGGCCGTGCGCCAGCCGCAGCCGCGCTCGTTCCGCGGTGCCGGCGACCGGCCGGAACGCGGGCGCGACGAGCGGCGGCGTGACCATCGTGCGGACCGCGCCGAACGCCCGGGCCTGCTCGGCCGCGATTTCGTTGGGGGCGATGGTCAGATCGGCCCACGGGCTGACGCAGAGCCGGTGCACCGACGGGTCCGTCAGGTACGCCACCAGCGCCGGCCCGAGCCGCCCCCGCGCCCGCAGCCGGGCCGCGGCGTGGGTGGCGAGCGGATAGGTGGACAGCACCAGCTGCGCGTCCCCGGCCGCTTCCGCGAGGCCGGGCGCGGCCAGCGCCGAGAAGCGCCGGGCGGCCGCCGCGGGCGCCGGCGAGCCGAGGGCCCCGAGCAGCCAGTCCCAGCTGCGCGGGGCGATCTCCAGCTGCCGGTGGTAGGCCCCGCACAGCGCCCGCCCGAGCCGCCCCGGCAGCAGGTCGAGGAAGTCCACCCGGCCGACGTGGATCCCCCGCTCCCCCAGCCGCCGCGCCAGCTCCCGGGCCGCACCGTCGTGCCCGGCGCCGACCCGGGCGGACACGATCACCACACGCTCCATGCGCTCGCCTTCCGAAGTGTCTACAGGCACGCAGTAAATCTACATACTTGTAGATTGTTCGGCCGAGCGGGGCGGCCGGAAATCCGGGGATCCCGGTAAGTTTTCACGCGGGTTCACTGTTCCGCCCCAATGTGGCATTCGGTGCGCTGAACGCACCGAATGCCACATTGGGTGCGTTGAGCCTGGATCCACCGATGAGTTTGTTGGTGATCTTGGTGTGGGTTGGTGATCTTGGGTTGGGGTGTGGGCGTGCTGGGTCGTGCTGGCTGGTCCAGCGCGTCCACGTGTGGTTTCCGGTCAGGCCCTGTTTTCGGGGTGGGGCGGGTGGGGTTCAGGCTGGGTGTGGTGGTGGGTGGGTGCTGGTGAACAGGGTGGTGAAGGGGGCTGCCCAGGGCCAGTTGCGGGGCAGGTGCAGCACGATCTGGCCGGAGGGGGTGCGGGTGATGTGGGAGGCGAGGTGGATGAGGTGGCGGCGGATGGTGCCGGTTCTGGCTTTGGCGTGGAAGGTGGAGGCGAGGTGGCCTGCGGCGCGCAGGAGGTTGTGGGTGAGGGCGGAGAGGGTGAGCCAGGCGGCGTTGGCAGCGAAGCGGCCGGAGGGGAAGTGGGCGAGGGCGGCGTCGGACAGGTCGGCGAAGACCTGCTCGATGGCCCCGGCGCGGGCGCGGTGGTGGGCCTCGATGGCCGCCGGGCCGGCGGGATAGTTGGTGAAGATGGCCTGGTAGCGCCAGGCGGTGAACAGTCCCGGCGCCTCTTCTGGGGTGTGGGCGGGGGTGCGGCGCACGACCAGGTCGGCGGTGATCCGTTGTCCGCGCTGGGTGGTGGGATTCGTGAACGCGGTGTAGCGGGTGAGGGCGATCTCGGCGGTGTGGATCCGTGTCCCGGTCTCGCCGTCGTGGACCGGTTGGTCGTAGGTGATGGTTGTCCAGGCGGTCTCGGGGATCGCGGCGATCGCGGCGCGGATCGGTTGGCGTTGCGGCGCGGTGACGCTGAACCAGTGCCCGGCGTCGGTGACGGTCTTGATGACTTTCCCGACGTAGAACCCGGAATCCATGCGCACCCACAGTTTCTGTCCTGTCCCCAGGGCGTGGGCCGCGGTGGTCAGGTTCTGCCGCAGGAACGACGCCGCGCCGCGGCGGGTGTCGGCGTTGCCGCCGCGCAACCGGGTGCCGGTGATCACCGGCGCGCTCCGGTCCCGGCCGCCGGAGAGGGTGGCGGCGAGGAAGTTCAGCCCGCGGACCTTGGTATAGCCGAACGCCGCGCCTTCTTTGCTCCGCCCGAACACCTGGCTGATCTTGGAGTCCAGATCGAGGAACACCGGCCGCCCGGCCGCCTCCGGCACCGGCAGCACACCCGGGGCCAGCTCACCGAGACGGGCCAGGACCTGCCCGGCCGTTCTCTCCAGCTGCGCCACGTGCCCGATCGTGAAATGCCGCAGGAACGTGCCCAGCGTCGACGGCGCCCGGATCCCGCCGAACAGGGCCGGTAACCCGCCGTGGCGCAGCACATCCAGATCGTCGATCGAGTCCGCGCCGGCGACCATGCCCGCCACGATCGAGGCGATCTTCGCCCCCGCGTTCGACCCTTTCGTGCCACCCAGGGTCAGCAGCTCGTCGGCCACATCCGCCAGCCCGGCGTGCTCGGCCAGCCGCATCACCGGAACCACACCAGCCTGCGACACGAGATCCGGATCATCACAGCGCACCGACAACGCGCCAGCCATATGAGACGATCGCATCAGCAGATGCCCTCCCACTCGTGGACTCTTGTTCCGTCGCAAGAACAATCATCCCAAGTCAGAGGGCATCTGCGCATCCACGACACGACCCACCACCAAGATCATCGGTGGATCCAGGTTGAGCGCAACCAATGTGGCATTGGGGCGTATCCCACCGGTCACAGTGAGAGCGGAACGGCCGGAATCCCGGGCGATCAGGAGCGCGCCGCCTCCAGGACCGATTCGGCCGCAGCGGGGTGCAGCGCCGCCGGACGGTAGAGGTCTTCGAAGGTACCGAGGGTGCCGGCGAGGTCGTGCCGGGCGACCAGCGTCCGCCCCGCCGCGCCCATCGCCGCGCGCCCCTCCGCGTCTTCCGCCAGCTCACCAAGCCGTGCGGCCAGCGTCAGAACGTCACCCGGCGGGTAGAGGAAACCGTTGTGCCCGTGGTGAACCAGGTGCGGCAGCGCCATCGCGTCGGCCGCCACCACGGGCAGGCCCGCGGCCATCGCCTCCATCGTCGCGAGGCTCTGCAGCTCGGCGGTGCCCGGCATGCAGAACACCTGGCAGCAGGCGTAGATCCGGACCAGTTCGGCGTCCGGGACGAAGCCGTGGAAGCAAACCCGGTCCGCCACGCCCAGTTCCGCGGCCAGCGCGGTGAGCGCGGCCCGGCAGGAACCGTCGCCGACGATCTCGGCGCGGAGCCGCGGCACGCGCGCGACGGCGCGGATCAGCTCGTCGACGTTCTTCTCGGCGTCGAGCCGCCCGACGAACAGCACCGCCGCGTCATCGCCGGCCGGGGTGGCCCGCGCGGCGTAGTGCTCGAGGTCCACGCCGCAGGAGATGACCGTGACCGGGCGTCCGAGTCCGTTGCGCGCCAACAGGTCCGCGGCTCGCGGCGTCGGGGTGGTGATCGTGTCCGCATTGCGGTAGACGCGGACCAGGTCGCGCCACGCGAAGCGGATCAGCGCCTCGCGGACCGCCGACGGCAGGCGGACGTAGCCGAGCAGGTTTTCCGGCATGAAATGGTTCGTCGCGACCGTCGGCACGCCCCGGCGGCGGGCGGCCGAAAGAAGCGCGCGCCCGACCGCGAAGTGCGACTGGACGTGCACGACGTCCGGGCGGATCCGGTCCAGCAGCTCCTCGGCGGCCCGGCCGACGCCGCCGGGGCGCCCGATCCGGAACGTCGGGTGGAACGGCGTGCCCAGCGAAGGGGCGTCGTGCACGGTGAGCGGGCCGTGGTCGGTCGCGTCGGTGCGCGGGCGCGGCCGCAGGACGTGCACGTCGTGGCCGAGGCCGGCCAGTCCGTGGGCGAGCCGGGCGGTGAAGTGCGCGGCCCCGTTGATGTCGGGCGGGAACGTGTCGGCGCCGAGCAGGATCCGGAGTCCGGCAGTGGGAAGCGGGTCGGCCATGAGGGGTTCCTTGTCGAGGTCGGGCGGATCGCTGAGCGAACCGGCCAGCACGAGCACACCCGTCACGGCGAGCAGCGCCAGGACGAGGCGGGCGACGGCCATGGCCGGCACGAGGTGGGGTGTTTCGCCGAACAGCAGCTGGTCGGCGGTCACGGCGGTGAGCGGGTCGAGCACCGTCGTGGCGCCGACGACCACCGCGGTCGGCCCGGCGGCGTGGGCCTGCTGGAGCAGCCAGCCGCCGGCCGTGAGCAGTGCCGCGCCGGCGAGGGCGAACCCGGCGGCGGTGACCACAGTGGACAGTTCGAGGGCCGCCGCGCGCAGCACGGCCGAGCCGAGTCCGAACAGGACCGCGGCCGCGGCGGCCAGCCCGGCGCACCGGCCGCGGCCCCGGCAGCTCAGCCCGGCGGCAGCGACCACCGGCCCGGCGAGCACGGCCAGCAGGACCGCGCCGATCGTCACGTGCGGCGAAGCCGAGCCGCCGGACACCGAGACCAGGACGAAGCCCCCGACCCCGGCGCACACGGCGAGCGCGGCGATCCGGACCCGGCGCGTCGCCGTCGCCCGTCCCGCGAGCACGGTCAGCACCAGGCTCAGCACCCCGAGCGGCTGCACGATCGCCAACGGCGCCAGGGAAAGCGCGGTCAGGTGCAGCCCAGTGCCCGCGACGCCGAGCAACGCACCCGCCTGCCAGGTCCGCGACCGAGCCAGGCGGGCCAACCGGACCGCACCGTTTCGCTGCGCTCGGACGGCATCGTGCTGGAGGGCGACCGAACCAGCGAAGAAACAGGCCCCGACCAAGGCCAAAGCAATCGCGAGAACGGTCATCGCGTCGCCGTCCGTACGGCCAGGGCGGTGGTCACCAGCATGCCCAGCTCGGCCGTCAGCGCCAGCCGTTCCAGCAGGCCTTCCGGCAGCGCGGGCACGAACTGCGCGAGGCCGAAGGACGCCGCGGTGTACAGCGCCAGCGCCGCGCACCAGCGGAGCCGCCCGGCGTGCGCCGACCACCGTGGATCCGCGCTCAGGGACCGGGCCAGCGAGCGGCCGGCGAAGGGGAAGCAGCCGAACAGCACCGCGCCCCCGAAGCGGTGGATCTCGCCGTGCAGGGTGACCACGGTGGTGCTCGGGTTCTCCCGGAACAGCACCACGACGAGCAGGCCCGCCCCCCACAGTCCGAACAGGACGATCACTCCGCGGCTGCGCGGCAGCCCGGCCAGGCGCGCGGCCACCGCCAGCGCGATCCCGCCGGCGAGCACCAGCGCCACCGCGATGAGGAACGGCGCGCGGCCCCAGCGTTGCAGCGCGTAGTCGCTGACCGGGTCCCGCCACGGGTCCACCCGCTGCGCGAGCCCCACCGCCAGCCCGCCCATCAGCAGCTGCGCGATGCCCCACATCCCGATCGCCGTCCACAGGAGCGGCGCGGGCCGCGTGGGCCGCGGCAAGGTCGTGGTCACCTCGCCCACGATCGTGCGCCTGGATGAGAACTCGATGAAGATCCGCCCGGGATTGGTTAAGAAACCCCGTCCCGCGGCAAAGTCACCTCGAACCGCGCGCCGGCCGGCTCCCCGTTCGCGGCGGTGACCCGGCCGTCGTGCTGGAGCACCACCTGCTCGACGATCGCCAGTCCCAACCCCGAACCCGGCAGCGCGCGGGCGGACGCGGCCCGGTAGAACCGCTCGAACACGTGCGGCAGGTCGGCCTCGGCGATGCCCGGGCCTTCGTCCGCCACCACGAGCCGGGCCACCCCGTCCTCCGCCGCCAGCGTCACGGTCACCACGCCGCCCGGCGGGCTCCACTTCGCCGCGTTGCCGAGGATGTTGAGGACCGCCCGTTCCAGCGCCGCGGGACGGCCGCGCACCACGGCTTCGGCCGCCGACAGCTCGAACCGGACACCCGGCGCACGCGGCCGGGCCCGTTCCACCGCGGCCCGCACGACGTCGCCCAGCTCCACCGGTTCGACGGTCTCGGGCGAGCGGTCCCCCGTCGCCAGCTCCACCAGCTCGCCGACCAGGTCGGTCAGCTCCGCGGACTGCGCGTCGAGGTCGGCCAGCAGCCGGGTGTGGTCGTCGGCGGGCAGGCCGGAGCTGCTCTGCACGTGGATCAGCAGCTCGATGTTGTTGCGCAGGCTGGCCAGCGGCGTGCGCAGCTCGTGCCCGGCGTCCTCGACCAGGCGGCGCTGGTCGTCGCGGGAGGTCGCGAGCGCGGTCAGCATCGCGTTGAACGACTCGGCCAGCAGCGCGAGCTCGCCCCGTCCCGTGACGGTGATCTCGGCCGACAGGGCCTGGGTCCGGGCCACCTCCCCGGCCGCCGCGGTCAGCGTTTCCACCGGCCGCAACGCCGTTCTCGCCACCGCGCGCCCGATCAGCGCCGCGGCGAGCACTACGCTGAAGCCGACCCCGAACTCCCAGAGTCCCAGCTCGGCCAGCGTGCGCTCGACCCCCTCGGAGTCACGGGCGACCTGCACCGCGCCGCCGCCCGGCCGCGCCGCGATCCAGACGCGGTAACGGTCCGAGCCGATCTTGTCCTCCTCCGACCCGACCGTGACGGCACCGGCGGCGACCTGGTGCGCTTCGGGGCCGACCGGGATGGCGGACGCCTCTCCCCCGACGGCGGTGGGCTTGCCGGCGGCGTTGAGGAACTGGACGGTGAGGCCGAGGCCGTGCCCGGTGTCCCCGCCGTCGTGGTCGGTCGTTCGCAGGGCCGTCAGCGCTTCGGCCGGTGTCGCGGACTTGGCCGCCACCTGCGCGTACGCCTGCAGCTGCGCGTCGAACTGCCGGTACAGGTTCGCGCGCGTCACCAGCCACGACGTGAGCGAGACCGCGACCACGGCGACGGCCACCGCGGAGACCACCAGCACGGTCAGCCGGGCCCGCAGCGTCAGGGCCCGGATCCGTGGTCTCACAACGGATCCTCGCGCAGCACGTAGCCGACGCCGCGAACCGTGTGCAGCAGCCGGGGCTCCCCGTCCGCTTCGAGCTTGCGGCGCAACGAGCCCACGTACACGTCGAGGCCGTTGGACGCCGCGCCGAAGTCGTAACCCCAGACCTGCTCGAACATCACCGCCCGGGTCAGCACCAGCCGCGGGTGGCGCAGGAACGTCTCGAGCATCGAAAACTCGGTCCGGGTGAGCCGCACCGGACGGTCCCCGCGGGTGACCTCGCGGGTGCCGGGATCCAGGGTCAGGTCGGCGAACTCCAGCGAGGACGGCCCCTCCGCCTCGGCCGCGGAGCCGTACTCGGTGCGGCGCAGCAGCGCCCGGACGCGGGCCAGCAGCTCCTGCAACGCGAACGGTTTCACCAGGTAGTCGTCGGCGCCCGCGTCGAGCCCGGCCACCCGGTCGCCCACCCCGGTACGGGCGGTGAGCATCAGGATCGGCACGTGGTTGCCCTCGGCGCGCAGGAGCCGGCAGCTGTCGAGCCCGCCGAGCACCGGCATGGTGACGTCGAGGATCACCCCGTCCGGCCGGTCCGAGCGGATCAGCTCCAGCCCGCTGGCGCCGTCCGTCGCGACGGAGACCGTGTAGCCCTCGAAGCGCAGCGTGCGCGACAGCGAATCCCGCAGCGCGGCCTCGTCATCCACGATCACGACGTGCACTCGAAACCTCCGTCCCTACGGCCGGAAGCTACCAACGCGAAGCTGAACGCCGGGTTAGCGCCAGGCCAGCGCGCGGCAAATCCGGTTCGGGTCCGGAGCCCGTCGCGCGGCTCAGCCGACCACCGGGGGCGTGTGGCCCGCGTGAGCCGAGCCCGCCCGCGCCCCGGCGGAGACCGGGACGCGGGCCGGGATCACTGCCGTCCGAGCCCGGGCAGCACCCGCGTGCCCTCGGCGCGCACCGCGGCGAGCGAGCGCGGGTCGAGGTTCAGCAGCCGCAGGATCGTCGGGGCGATCTGCGTGGTTTCGACCGCGCTGCTCACCACGGCGCCGCGGCCGGTGCCGCTCACCACCAGCGGCACGGCCCGGTCGTCCGCGGACGCCCCGCCGTGCTCGGCGATCTTCGACTTGCCCCCGGTGAACACGACCCCGGGCACGACCACGCCGACCAGGTCCGGGACCCGGGCGTCGCCGGGGCGGACACCGAAGTAGCGGGCCGCGTCGGCTCCCGCGTGGACGGTCGCCAGTCCGGAGTGGACGAACGGCTTGGCCGCGCCGGTGATGCCGTTCCCGTTGCCCGACTGGGCGAGCAGGTAGTTCTTGGCGAAGGACGTCGCCGTGGGCGAGCGGTCCGAGAGCCACAGCAGCATGGCGTCGTCGTCAGTGGACTGTGCCACCAGGTCCGGCGTGCCCGGGTGCGCGGCGCGCCAGGCGGCGTTCAGCCCGTCGAGGAGGGCGCCGTCGTCGATCCGGGTGAGCGCGGCCGGGTCGATCGGCGACTGGCCGTGCTTGGCCGAGAGCACCACGGTGGTGCTCCGGTCGAGGTGACGGCGCTTCAGCTCGGCGGTGAACGCCCCGACCTGACGGTCGACGAAGTCGAGCGCCGAGCGCAGCAGCGGTCCCGGCACGCCGCCGGGCAGGTAGCCGCCGGCCAGCCCGTCGGACACCGGGAGCTTCTGGGCGGTGGACACCGACTGGAAGTTCAGCCCGAACACCGCCGGGGTGCCGGTCTGCGTGGTGCGGCTGTGGTCGTAGCCGTCGATCTCGTTGAGCACCGCCTGGGCCTTGTACCCGTCGTAGCGCTGGGTCGCGGCGTTGTCCGTGGTCCAGTCGCCGCTGCCCACCACGCTGTTGATCTCCGGCGTGAACAGGTCCTGAACGCCGGTCCCGGACGGGCCGCTGAGCATTTCGTACGCGGGGTGCTTGTCGGACCACGCGGTCCGCAGCCCGGCCTGGCGCGCGACCTCGAACACGGTGTTGACCCGCAGATACTGGTGCGGGTAAACGGGTTTGCAGGTCTTCGGGTCGACCGGCAGCTTCGCGGGATCGATCAGCGTGCCCGGGTTCCCGGTCATCTTCAGCACGCCGTCGGGCAGGTTCGGCAAGCCCTGCCCGGCGTCGACGGAATCCTTGTTCCGGTCCAGGTCCTCGGTGTAGTCGACGAGGACGCCGGGCTGCGCGCCCGCACAGTTCTTCGTGCCCGCGGGAAGCAGCGCGTGGTTGTAGGTGGCGTCGTAGTAGACGCCGGTCGTGGCCGGGTTGCCGCCGGTGACCTGGGCGACCATGCCGGGGAACGAGTCCGACGGCACCGGCGTGCTCGCGTGCGTGTACGACGTGCCGTGCCCGGTCAGCGCCGCCAGCGCCGACTGCGGGTGCGCCGCGGTGTACCAGGCGAGGTCCGACTGGTGCAGCCCGTCGACCGAGACGAGCAGCACGTGCCGCTGCTCAGGCTGGGCCGCCGTCGCCGGCACCGCGGTGGCGAACAGCCCGGCCGCGGCAAGAACCGAGCATGTGCGAATTCTCGACACGAATCTCCTCCTGCTCCTCCGGCGCCCGGGGAACGGGGCGCCCGCCGTATTCCAGGCGGCCGAAGCGGATCCTGGGCGACAGCGGAACGAACATCGTGTGAACGCGATTCCGGCACCAGAGCTGGAAGAACGGCGGCACAATACCGTCCCGAAGGTTAGCGGCAGGTTCGCCCGCGGTTATCTTTCCGCCATCGCGAAACCGGCAAAACCAGCAACCGGAACACCGCCGGAACAATCATTCCAGTCATCGGCGGAACGCGCCCGGCTGAGAGAATTCCGCCATGACTTCAGCAGAACTGCGGGCCGGCGGCCCCGTGGCCGGCCGCGCCGCCGCCAGCAAGGTCCCGGAGGTCACGGCGCTCTTCTGGGTCGTCAAGGTGCTGACCACCGGCATGGGCGAGACGACGAGCGATTTCCTCGCGCACCTGATGGACCCGGTGATCGCCGTGGCGCTGGCCGGGCTGGCGTTCGCCGCCGCGCTCGCCGCGCAGTTCCGCGCCCGCGCCTACATCCCGTGGGTCTACTGGACGGCCGTGGTGCTGGTGAGCGTGTTCGGGACCATGGCCGCCGACTTCCTGCACGTCGGGCTCGGCGTGCCGTACGCGGTGTCGACGGTCTTCTTCGCGGTCGTTCTCGCTGCTGTTTTCCTTGTGTGGCACCGGATCGAGAAGACGCTGTCGATCCACAGCATCACCACGCCGCGCCGGGAGCTGTTCTACTGGCTCGCCGTCGTCACCACGTTCGCGCTCGGCACCGCTGTGGGCGACCTGACCGCGACGACCCTGCACCTCGGCTACCTGGGCTCGGGGCTGATGTTCGCGGTGGCCATCGCGATCCCGCCGCTGGCCCGCCGGTTCGCCGGGCTCGACGCCATCGCGACATTCTGGGCCGCCTACGTCCTCACCCGGCCGCTGGGCGCCTCGTTCGCCGACTGGCTCGGCGTGCCGCCCGTGCGCGGCGGGCTGGACCTCGGCACCGGCCTGGTCAGCCTGGTCCTGCTGCTGGTCATCGCCGCTCTCGTCGGCTGCCTGACCGCCACGCGGCGCACGACAGTCCACAGTGAAGTTCCCCAGTGACAATCCCCCACTGATATTCCACAGTAGAGCGGCAACGACTATCCGGGGAATTGTTTACCGCACACTTACCGTCACCGAGCCGGTACCTCATCAGCCACCCCCTACCGTCTGACGGGTCCTGACGCGATCTTGCGTCGGAAACCCGCCGGCCGAAAGGGATCATGACCACGCACCGCACCCTCGAGCAGGACACCCGGCTCCTCAACAAGGTCCCGGAGGTCACCCTCTACTTCTGGATCGTCAAGGTCCTCTGCACGACGGTCGGCGAATCCGCGGCCGACTTCCTGAACGTGAACCTGAACTTCGGCCTGACCGGCGTTTCGGTTCTCACCGGCGCGCTGCTGGTGGTCGCGCTGGTCTTCCAGTTCCGGGCGAAGCGGTACGTGCCGGCCACGTACTGGCTCACGGTGGCGCTGGTCAGCGTCTTCGGCACGCTGGTGACCGACAACATGACCGACAACCTCGGCGTCCCGCTCGAAACGAGCACCCTGGTCTTCGCCGTCCTGCTCGCCATCACCTTCGTGGCCTGGTACGCGAGCGAGGCGACGCTGTCCATCCACTCCATCGTCACCCGGCGGCGGGAGGCGTTCTACTGGCTGGCGGTGCTGTTCACCTTCGCCCTCGGCACGGCGACCGGCGACCTGATGGCGGAGGTGCTCGGGCTCGGCTACCTGGTGACCGGCGGCATCGTCGCGGGACTGATCGCGCTGCTGGCGATCGCCTGGCGGTTCGGCATGCACCCGGTGCCGGCCTTCTGGTTCATCTACATCCTGACCCGCCCGCTCGGCGCGTCGATCGGCGACTACCTGGCCCAGTCCCCCGGCCAGGGCGGGCTCGGCCTCGGCACGACCGTCACGAGCCTGATCTTCGTCGTGGGCATCCTCGCGGTCGTGACCTACCTGTCGGTGACCAAGACCGACGTCATCCCGGCCGACGCGCCGGAGCCGGGCCGGGGCGGGCTCTGGCAGACCGCCGTGGTGCTCGTCGTGGTCCTGGCCGCCGCGGTGACAGGGTACTCCCTCCGGATTTCCGCGCTGCAGGGCGATTCCTCCACGCCCGTCGCCGCGGGCGCGCCGGCCGGCGTGCCCGGTGCGCCCGCGGCCGCCGGGAACACCGGGCGGGTCTCCCCGCTGGGCGACCTCTCGGAGTTCCGCACCATCACCCAGGACACGCTGGGCAAGCTGAACGCCGGGGACCAGTCCGGCGCGACCAGCCGGGTCGACGACCTCGAAACCGGCTGGGACAACGCGGAAGCCCGGTTGAAGCCGAAGAACGGGGCCGAGTGGACCACCGTCGACGGCAAGATCGACACGGTCCTGCGCCGGCTGCGGGCGACCAGCCCGGACCCGAACGCGGAGAAGGCCGCGCTCACCGATCTGCTCACCTCGGTCAGCTGAGCAGTCCGGCGAAACGGCGTAACCCGAAAAGGAGCGCGCCCAGCGCAAGGACGGCGCCGCCCGCGACCACTGAGGCGAGCGGCAGCGCGAAGGCCAGCAACACGCACCCGGCAAGGCCGGCCGCCGGCACCACTCTCGGCGGTCGGCCTTCCGCCGGGGTGAGGGTCCACGCCGAGGCGTTCGCGATCGCGTAATAGGCCAGCACGCCGAACGACGAAAACCCGATGGCAGCACGGACATCGGTCGTCGCGGTGAGCACCACGACCACGGCGCCGACGGCGAGTTCGGCCCGGTGCGGCACGTCGAACCGGGGGTGGATCGCGGCCAGGGCCGGGGGCAGATGCCGGTCGCGCGCCATCGCCAGGGTCGTGCGGGAGACCCCGAGGATCAACGCCAGCAAGGAGCCCAGCGCTGCGGTCGCGGCCCCGATCCGCACCACCGGGGCCAGCCGGCCGGCCCCCGCCGCCCGCACGGCCTCGGCGAGCGGATCGACGGCCGCGCCCAGGCGATCGGGGCCGAGCACGGCCAGCACCGCCAGCGCGACCGCGGCGTAGACCACCAGCGTCATGCCCAGCGCGAGCGGGATCGCGCGCCGGATCGTCCGCGCCGGGTCCCGGACTTCCTCGCCGAGCGTGGCGACGCGGGCATACCCGGCGAAGGCGAAGAACAACAGCCCGGCAGCTTGGAGGACACCGCCGACACTGACGCCATCGCCGAAACCGAACCGGGCCGCGTCGGCCGCCGGCGAGGTCAGGCACGCCACCACCACCGCGGTCAGCACGGCCAGGACAACGGCGACGATCGTCCGGGTCAGCCAGGCGGACTTCCGGATCCCGAAGTAGTTGACCGCGGTCAGCGCGACCACCGCGCCGGCCCCGACCGCATGCGCGTAGGCCGGCCACAGGTAGAAGCCGACGGTGAGCGCCATCGCCGCGCAGGACGCCGTCTTGCCGGCGACGAAGGCCCATCCCGCCAGATATCCCCAGAAATCGCCGAGACGTTCGCGGCCGTAGACGTAGGTTCCGCCCGAGGACGGGTAACGCGCGGCCAGGCGGGCCGACGAGGTCGCGTTGCAGTAGGCCACGATCGCGGCCAGCGCCAGCCCGAGCGGCAGCCCGCTCCCGGCGGCGGCCGTCGCCGGCCCGAGTGCCGCGAAAACGCCCGCGCCGATCATCGAGCCCAGCCCGATCACCACCGCGTCGCGTACGCCGAGGCGCCGCTTCAGCTGGGACTCCTTCCGTGCCAAGGACTCGTGAGTGTTTGTGACGGTTCTAACCGTCACAAACACTCACGAGCTTTTATTCGGAGTCGGCCGACGGGATGGCGGCGCCGGGCACCTGGTCCGGCGTGAAGATCTTGTTCTCACCAGGATAGGGCTGAGTCCACCCGTGCGTCTGGTACCAGGTGAAGTGGTTCATCTGCGCGGGGTTGGCGTAGTCGGCCGTGGCGTTCGGCCCGGTCAGGCGCTGGCTCTTGGTCCACTCCTGCCACTGCGCCGCGACCGGCTTCTGCTCCGCCGGCACCACAGTGGACGGTGCGGGCGCGGTGGTGTCCGCGCCGCAGGCCGGCGGCGTCGGCAGGCCCCCGGTCAGCGAGGTGCGGTTCGGCACCGCGTTGAACGGCGTGTAATCGGCCTTGTTCGTGAAGGCGCCGGTCATCGGGGTGGCCGCGCTGTCCTTCTGGTTCATCGGCTGGACCCCGAGGATCTGCTCGATCGTGCGGATCATCGTGATCTGCGAGTAGTAGTGGTTGTCGACCGCGGCGTGCTGGGCCCAGGGGCTGATGATCTGGATCGGGGCGCGGTGCCCGTCGACGTGGTCCAGGCCGGCCTGGGAGTCGTCCTCGACCACGAAGATCGCCGAGTCCTTCCAGTACGGGCTGTGCGAGATGGTGTCGACCATCTTGCCGACCGCGAGGTCGTTGTCGGCGACCTGGGCGGCCGGGCTGGGCGGGCCGCCGGTGTGGTCGCTCGAGAGCCAGAACATGTTCAGGTTGGCCGGCCCGTTCTTCTCGAAGTCCTGCTTCCAGATCTGGTACCGGTACTGGTCCGGGATGCCGGTGTCGAACTTCGGGAAGGAGTGCACGGTCACGTCGTTCAGCGACGGGATCGGCGAGGAGGTGACCGTGGGCAGCGCGGTGGGCTCCCCGGTCGCGGCCATGTTCTTGGCGTCGCAGTAGAACGACTGCCAGTTCGACCCGGCCGGGGTCGTCTCGAACTGGTTGAACTCGCCGAAGTCCCGCACCGTGTTCCCGGTGGCCTGGGCCCCGCTCCAGAGGAACCCGGAGCTCTGGTGGCCGAGCGCGTCGTCCTCGGTGTCGTAGCTGCGCAGGTACTCACCCGCCGAGGACTCGGTGTACTCCGGGTTGTCGGCCTGCATCAGCCAGTTGTGTCCCTCGGCGGAGTTCGTGCCGATGTCGTAGGTGTTGTCGTACAGCCCGAACTGACTCGTCAGCGCGTGCTGGTTCGGCGTCACGTTCGCGCCGAACTGCGCGAGCGCCGGGGCGCCGTCACCGGCCGGGATGTCGCCGAAGAGCTGGTCGTAGGTCCGGTTCTCCTTGACGATCAGGAACACGTGCTTGATCGTCGACGGGTCGCCGAGCCGCGCGGGCACCGGCACCGGCCGCTTGCCGCCCTTGCCGTTCGAGACCTGGACCGAGCCCGGGGTCCAGCCGTTCTGCTGGAACACCTTGGCCGTGTCGGCCCGGATGGTGCGGTCGTCCGGCAGGGTGAACCGCTGCAGGCTCGCCGTGGTGTCGTGGGTGCCGTGCCCGGCGGCGGTGGTCGGGCGGCGGGCGTCGATGCCGCGGGTGTTGGAGATCAGCACGTTTTTCCCGACCGTGGTGACGGCGGTCGGGAAGTAGTCCGTCGGCAGCAGGCCGACGTAGCTGACCGGCTCCTTCGGGGAGGAGTAGCGGTACACGGCCAGTGCGTTCGCGCGGCCGAGGGTCACCAGCAGGTGGCCGTCGGGGGTGAGGGTGATGCCGTCCGGCTCGTAGCCGACGGTCGCCTCCGGCCACGGCTGGGTGGCGATGGTCTGGATCACCTTGTTGCGGCCGGTGTCGATCACGGAAACGTTGTTGCTGTTGGTGTTCGCGACGAACAGCGTGCCGTTCTTGGCGTACAGCGCGGTCGGGTGCAGCCCGACGTCGATGCTGCCGACCGCGGCCGCCGGCCTGGCCAGGTCGATCACGCTGACCGTGCCGGTGGTGGTGGAGCCGGTGACCGGGTCGGCCGGCACCTGGGTGTTGTACGAGTTGATCGTGGTCTCGCCGGGCCGCGGCAGGCGCCCGCCCTCGTTGCCGACGTAGAGCCTCGAGCCGACCAGCGCCAGGTCGCGCGGCGCGACGCCGACGTTCCAGCTCTGCTGGACGTCCCCGGTGCCCGCGTTGATCGCGACCACGCGGTTCTGCCCGTTCACGGCGGCGTACACGGTCTTGCCGTCGGGCGAGAACACCGCCTGGGCCGGGAGCCCGTGCTTGGGCCCGTCCGCCGGGATCGGCACGAAGGACGGATTCGCGACGGTGCCGTCGGGGTTCACCGGGAACCGGCGGTAGCCGTCGGTCTGGGCCATCCACAGCGTTTTGCCGTCGGGCGAGTACGAGGGCCCTTCCTGGCCCACGTCGTTCCCGGGGATGCGCAGGTTCGCCGTCGCGGAGTTCCCCACGAGCTGCTGCACCTTCCAGCTCTTGAGGTCCACGATGGTGAGCGCGATGCCGCCGTCGGTGGTCAGCGCGGCGAGGTGGCCGCCGTCCGGGCTGACCGAGGACGCCATGATCTTGCCGTTGTTCACCACCAGGCGATCGCCGATCGGGGCGATGTACTGGTCGCTGGACAGGACCAGGCCCCGGTCGGTGTTCTGGCCGACCTGGTCGGTCCCGAACCCCTGGGTCGAAGCGGACGCGACGCCGGTGCCGGCGACCACGGCGAGAATGGCGGCGCCGGTGGTCGTCAGGCGGACCCGGCGGCCGAGTTTTCCGCCGGACCGGGCCTTCCCGGCCCGTCGATGGCGCATTACCTGCATGGGGTCATCCCTTCGGGGAGGTGGAGAGAAGATCGACGTTCGCGTCGAACTGCCAGAGCGGGTTGGGCTGGTCCCCGTCCGGGGTGTGCAGCTGGAAGTAGCCGTTGACTTCCTTCGGCCCGTCACCGTCGGCCACGTAGTGCCCGTCCGAGGTGACGTCGAGCTGGTAGATGGCCTGGCCGGTGGCCTCGACCCCGGGCAGGTGCCAGGAAACGACGCAGCGCCAGTCGTTTCCGGGGCCTTCGGCGGCGATCAGGCCGCCGCCCTTGGTGCACGCCGCCGTCGCCGCCAGCTGCGCTTCGGTGACGTCGGGCCGGTGCAGTTCCCGGGTCTGGAGCCGATAGAGGTGCGCGAACGCGGTGGCGAGCGAGGCCTGCACCTTGTCCTGGTCGATGCCCGAGCCCGTCGCCGGGGTCACCACGGCGAAGAGCGCCGCGGCCACGGCAACAAGCCCGACCAGCGGCAGCCCGGCGACGGCGGCCGTGCGCCGCCCGGACCCGTCGTAACCGGAGCTGGTGAAGTCACGCCGGAGGAACAGCCGGTACGCCAGCGCGGTCGCGACCACGGCCCAGACCAGGCTGACCCCGATCCCGATCAGCAGCGGGCCGAGCTGGGCCGGGCTGGTGAACAGGCCGTTCCACGAAATGAAGGCATAGCTGGGCAGAGCGAGGCGGACCGCGACGGGCAGCGGCAGCATCTGCGCGAGCAGCAACACGATGGCGACGACGACCGGCAGCAGCAGGCCCATCGGTGAGCGCCCCCAGGCGACGGACCCGAGCAGCCCGATCGCGGCCAGCGCCAGCGCCGGGGCGAGCACGCAGACCCACGCGAGCAGGACCTGCCCGGCCGCGTCGCCGGGCGTGAGCTGATGGCCGTCGAGCCCGGCCAGCGGACGGCTGCCGACCGCCAGGATTCCGCCCGCGGCACTGGAAACGGCCATCCCGGCCACCAGCACGAGGATCACCGTCAGGCTGGCCAGCGCTTTCGCCGCGAAGATCCGCCGCGGCGAGCGGACCGCGACCAGCAGGTGGCGCCAGGTCCCGAGCCGGTCCTCGGACGCGAACACGTCTCCGGCGACCACCGAGGTCAGCAGCGGGAGCGCGTACGTGCCCGCGAAGCCGAGCATCACCAACGGCCCGGCCCAGCCCGTGGCGTTCATCCAGCGGCCGAAGAGCGTGTCGACGGGCAGGTCGCTCTGCTGGCTCACCACGGCGACGAACAACGCCGGCGCGATCCAGCAAGCCAGGACCAGCAAGCGGATCCGCCATTGCGCGAGCAGCTTCACCAGCTCGAAGCGGAAGGAACGGGCCACCGAAACCGGGCGGGCGGGCGCGTCGGTGCCGGCGAGGGTCGCGGTCATCGGCTGGTCTCCCGCTGTTCGGTCAGGGCGAGGAAGGCGGCCTCGAGCGGCGACACCACGGGGGCGAGTTCGCGCACGGCCACGCCCTCGCGCACCAGCCGCACCACCAGTTCGTCCAGCGCGGGCACCGGCCCGCTGACGACCAGCACCTCGGCGTCCGGGGCGTCCTCGGCGATGCGGAGCCCGGGCGCCCCGGAGGCCAAGCGGCGCGCGGCGGCCGGGTCGGAGGTGCGCAGCCGGTAGTCGAGCTCACCGCTTTCGGCCGACAGCTTGGCCAAGGGGCCGGTGAAGACCACGCGTCCGGTGGACACGATGGTGACCTCCGAGCACAGGGCCTCGAGGTCGTCCATCCGATGGCTGGACAGCACCACCGTGGCGCCCTGCTCCGCGAGCCGGGTGAGGACCCCGTGCACGTGCTTCTTGCCGGCCGGGTCGAGGCCGTTGGCCGGCTCGTCGAGCACCAGCAGCCGCGGCCGGGTCAGCAGCGCGGCCGCCAGCCCGAGCCGCTGGCGCATGCCGAGGGAAAACCCGCGCACCCGGTCGTCGGCGACGTCGGTGAGCCCGACTTCGCCGAGCACGTCGTCGATCCCCGCGGTCCGCGCGCCGCCGCGCAGGGCGGCCAGCGCGGCGAGATTCTGCCGGGCGGTGAGCGAGGGGTAGAGGCCGGGCCCGTCCACGAAACCGGCGACGCCGTCGGGAGCGGCCAGCGCCCGGTCGACCGGCGTGCCCAGGATCTCCAGGCTGCCCTGGTCCGGGACGGCCAGGCCCAGCAGCAGGCCGAGCAACGTGGTCTTGCCGGCGCCGTTCGGGCCGACCAGCCCGTGGATCTGCCCCGGCGCCACGTCCAGGTCGACCTCGTCGAGCGCGACGACGTCGCCGAAACACTTGGTGATCCCTTGAGCCCGGACCGCGGCAGGTCTGCCCATAGCTCCCTCGCCCTGGTAACGCGATGTGCGTGAGCAACCTAGGGAGAGCACATGACTTCGGCAGGCGTGCCCGGTGAACGGGAGCCGAACGGGACCTGGCGGAAACCTTCCTTCCGAATGGAATGTCGGAGTTAAACCGTGACCTTGCCGGGCGTTAACCCAGCGATTGCCTTGGCCGCCGGGGCCCGCAGGTCAACGCCAGGTTCGCTGAAGGCAAATTATGTTTTTGCTTAACCGTTCTTCGACGAAAGTCGCTACTTTCTCCCCGCCGGGCCTGACACCATCCCGACCGATCTCCGCCGTGCTCGACCCAAATGCCGTGCTCGACCCGGAACAGGAGCCCGAATGTCCCTGTCATCCACGAAACGCGCCGCGTCCGGCGCCCTCGTGCTGATCGCCGCCACCGCGCTCACGACCGCCACCGCCAGTGCGGCCACGCACGCCGCCGTCCCCCGGCCGGACCACATCGTCGTCCTGATCGACGAGAACCACGCCCAGGGCGAGATCGTCGGCAGCCCGGACGCGCCGTACATCACCGCTTTGTCCCAGCAGGGCGCCAACTTCACGAACTCCCACGCGATCACCCACCCCAGCCAGCCCAACTACCTGGCGCTGTTCTCCGGGTCGGCGCAGGGCGTCACCAACGACACCTGCCCCAAGAAGGCCTTCACCACCGCCGACCTCGGCGGCGAAACCCTCGCGGCGAACCTGACTTTCGCCGGCTACTCGGAAAGCATGCCGAGCGACGGCTACACCGGCTGCACCTCGGGCAGCTACGCGCGCAAGCACAACCCGTGGGTCGACTTCGCCGACGTCCCGGCGGCCGACAACCTCACCTTCAAGAGCTTCCCGACCGACTACACGAAGCTGCCCGCGGTGTCGTTCGTCGTCCCGAACCTCGACAACGACATGCACGACGGCACCGTCGCCCAGGGTGACAGCTGGCTGAAGCAGAACCTCGACGGCTACGTGCAGTGGGCCAAGACGCACAACAGCGTCTTCGTGCTGACCTTCGACGAGGACGACAACGGGCCGGACAACCAGATCCCGACCATCATCACCGGCGCCGGCGTCACCACCGGCGACTACAGCGAGAACATCAGCCACTACAGCGTTCTGCGCACCATCGAAGACGCGTACGGCCTGCCGCACGCGGGCCAGAGCGCCTCGGCCACACCGATCACCGACATCTGGGGCTGACTCCGGCCGCGCCCGGGTCAGGGGCTGACCCGGGCGCGCACGTCAGCGCGCGTCGGCTTCCATGGCCTCGATCAGCGACTTCGGCCGCAGGTCGGTCCAGTTCCGCTCGACGTGGTCGAGGCAGTCCTGACGGGGCCCGGGCCCGAAGACCGTGCGCCAGCCCGCCGGGACGGCGACGAACTCGGGCCACAGGCTGTGCTGGCCCTCGTCGTTGACCAGCACCAGGTAGCTGCCGTCGGGGTTCTCGAACGGGTTGGTCATCTCTTTTTCCTTTCCCTGTTTCAGTTTTCGTCCGGTTTGGTATCCAGCACAGCGGCGGCGCGGCGGATGAGTGCCTCCAGCGCGCGGAACCACGTTTCGGCCAGATCGCGGACGGCGTCCGGCGAGGTCACGGCCGAGGGCCACGACCAGTAGGCCGCCAGCGAAGGCCCTTCCGGCTTGTCCTCGGTCAATGCGTTGACGGTCAGCGCGTGCGAGACGCGCTTGCCCGGGTCGGCGCCGAGGTCCGCCGCGTCCGCCTCGGGCGCGTACGCCCAGTCGGCCGCGTCGGCGTGCCCGAACCGGCCCATGTAGTTGAACTCGATCTCCGGCCGCGGCAGCGCCGCCAGCTCCGGCCCGGTCACCGGGTTCAGGTGCCGCAGCAGCCCGAACCCGGTCCCGCCCACGGGCGGCGCGTCCAGCTCGGCTCGCACCCGCTCCAGCGCGGCCCCGGCCGCCGGGCCGCCCGCCAGCGCGTCGGCCACGTCGACCGCGCCGAGGTCCAGGCACACCGGCACCACGCTGGTGAACCAGCCGACGGTCCGGGCCAGGTCGGCCCCGCCCGCCAGCTCGTCCTCACGGCCGTGGCCCTCGAGGTCGACCAGCGTCGCGGCCCCCTCGGAACCCCGGCGACGGCGCCAGTCGGCGACCGCCAGTGCGAGGCCGGTGAGCAGGACGTCGTTCACCGTCGCCCGGAACGCCGCGGGCACGCGGCCCAGCAGCGGCCCGGTCAGCTCGGGCGGCAGGGTCAGCGCGAGGCTGTCCAGAGTGGACTCGACGTCGCGGGCCGGGTCGAGTGGACGGTCCAGCGGAAGCGGCACGCCACTGCCCAGCACCGCGCGCCACCGGTCCAGCTCCGCCTTGCGCTCGGGCGAGGTCGCCCGCGCGGCCAGCTCCTCGGACCACCGCCGGAACGAAACGTCCACAGTGGGCAGTGACACCGTCCGTCCCGCCGAGACCGCTTCCCACGCGGCCGCGAAGTCCGGCAGCAGCACCCGCCACGAGACGCCGTCGATCACCAGGTGGTGGATCAGGACCAGCAGACGTCCGGTGCCCTCGCCCGCGTCGAACCAGGTCGCGCGCAGCATCGCGCCGGCGTCCGGGTCGAGCCGCGCCCGGGTGGCCACCGCCTCGGCCGCGATGACCGGCTCCAGGCCGGTCATGCCTCGGACGTCCACTGTAGACACCCAGTCGCCGACATCCACTGACCCCGGCACTTGCAGCGCCCACCGGGCTGTGGAGCGGTCCAGCCGCGCGCGCAGCATCGGGTGCCGGTCGACGACGGCCTGCAGCACCGCGGTCAGCTGGTCACCGGTCATGCCCGCGGGCGTCAGCAGCAGCGCCGCCTGGTGGTAGCCGGCGATCGGGCCGCCCAGCTCGCGCATCGCGTGCATGATCGGCGTCAGCGCGGCCGTGCCCGTGCCGTCGTCGGAGACCGCCGGGGCGACCACCTCGGTCGCGACCTCCGCGAGGCCGGCCACGGTGCGGTGCCGGAACACCTCACGCGGCGAGATCCGCAGCCCGGCGGTGCGGGCGCGGCCGACCAGCTGCATCGCGACGATGCTGTCGCCGCCGAGGGCGAAGAAGTCGTCGTCGACGCCCAGGCCCGGCACCCCGAGCACGTCACCGAACATCGTGCACAGCGTCCGTTCCCGGTCGGTTGACGGCGCGCGCCCACCGACCAGCTCCGTGAAGTCCGGCGCGGGCAGCGCGGCCCGGTCGAGCTTCCCGTTCGCCAGCACCGGCAGGGCTTCGAGCACCACAAACGCAGCGGGCACAAGGTAATCCGGCAGCGTCTCGGCCGCATGCCGCCGCAGCTCACCGGCGTCCACTTCGACCGATGGCACCACGTACGCCACCAGTTGTTTGACGCGGTCCTCCCGCACCACGACCACGCTCTGCGCGACGGCCGGATGCCGGTCCAGCGCCGCCTCGACCTCCGCGGGCTCCACCCGGAACCCGCGGATCTTCGCCTGGTCGTCGGCGCGGCCGCCGAAGTCGAGCCGCCCGTCGGCCGTCCACCGCGCGAGGTCGCCGGTGCGGTACATCCGGGCGCCGGGCGGGCCGAACGGATCCGCGACGAACCGCTCCGCCGTCAGCTCCGGCCGGCCGAGATAACCCCTCGCGAGTCCGCCGCCGGCGAGGTACAGCTCGCCCGTGACGCCCGGCGCGACCGGCCGTAACGCCCCGTCCAGCACGTACGCGCGGGTGTTCGCCACCGGGCGGCCGACGAGCGGGCGCTCGCTGTCGCCGATCCGCGCCACCAGCGCGTCCACAGTGGACTCGGTCGGGCCGTACAGGTTGAACGCCTCGGTACCGGGCAGCGCGGCCAGGCGCCGCCAGAGCGCGTCCGGCACCGCCTCACCGCCGACCCCGACCACGGCGAGCGGGCAGCGGTCGCCGTCCAGCAGCCCGGCATCGGCCATCTGCGCGAAGAACGACGGCGTGACCTCGATGAAGTCGAACCCGTCGCGGCGGATCTGCTCGGCCAGCAGCTCCGGGTCCCGCCGCGCCTCGTCGCCGACGACGTGGACGGCGTGCCCGTCGAGCAGCCACAGCTGCGGCTGCCAGGACGCGTCGAAGGAGAACGACCAGGCGTGCCCCACATTGAGGTGCGCCCGCCCGGTCCGTTCGACGGCCGGCCGGTACAGCGTCTCCCGGTGGCTGTGGAACAGGTTCACCACGCTCGCGTGCGTCACCACCACACCCTTCGGCGTGCCCGTGGAGCCGGACGTGTAGATCACGTACGCCGGGTGGCCGGGCAGCAACGGCCGGAGCCGGTCGTCCTGGCCGAGGTCCGTGTCCGGCAGGTCGACGGCCAGTAGGTCCGGCAGCAGCACGGTGTTGGTGATCTCGGGCAGCGCGGGCCGCAGCTCCGGCACGGTCAGCAGGAGCGCGGGCTGGGCGTCGACGAGCATCGCGGCCAGCCGCTCGGCCGGGTAGTCCGGGTCCAGCGGCAGGTACGCGGCCCCGGCCTTGTGCACTGCCACGATCGCCAGCAGCATCTCGGCCGAGCGCGGCAGCGCCAGCGCGACCAGGCTTTCCGGTCCGGCGTCCAGCTCCACCAGTGCCCGGGCGAGCCGGTTGGCGCGCTCGTTCAGCTCGCGGTACGTCCACTTCGCGCCGCCGACGACGGCCACTGCGTCCGGTGTGCGGCGGACCTGTTTCTCGAACAGTCCCGCGACGGTATCCGGCTCGACCTCGAGCGCCGTGTCGTTCCAGTCGCGCAGGATCCGTTGCCGGTCCGGTTCCGGCAGCACCTCGACCGTCCCGGCCGGACAGTCCACATCGGACACCATCGCGGCCAGCAGCCGTGTCATCCCGGCGAGCAGCCGGACGGGAGTGTCCTCGGTGAACAGGTCGGAGCGGTACTCGGCGGTCAGCCGCAGCCGCTCCCCCGGCTCGACCGCCCAGGTCAGCGGGTAATGCGTGGAGTCGCGGTGGTCCACGATCTCCGCCCGCAGGCCGTCATCGTCCGGCTCGTCGTCCGCGCCGGGGTAGCTCTCGAACACCATCAGCGTGTCGAACAGCTCGCCCAGCCCGGCCTCGCGCTGGAGGTCGGCGAGCCCGACGTGCTGGTGGGCCAGCAGCGCGGACTGCTCTTCCTGCACCCGGTCCAGCACCGCGCCGAGCGGCTCGGCCGGGTCGAACCGCACCCGCACGGGCACGGTGTTGATGAATAGCCCGAGCATCCGCTCCACGCCGGGCAGCTCCGGCGGCCGTCCCGCGACAGTCGCGCCGAACACCACGTCGGTGCGCCCGGTCTGCGCGGCGAGCAACAGGCCCCACGCGGTCTGGACCAGCGTGTTCACCGTCAGCCCGCGCTCGCGGGCGAACGCGGTGATCTCCTCGATGGGGAGCTCGGCCGTGACCCTTGAGGGCAGCGCCGGAGCCCGATCGGGGTCAACCGGGGCGAGGTGGGTCGGCTCGGCGAGACCGTCCAACGCGGCCCGCCACGCGCCCGTCGCCGCCTCGCGGTCCTGATCACGCAGCCAGCCGAGGTAATCCCGGTACGGCCGCGCGGCCGGCAGCGCGCGTCCCGCATACAACGCGGACAGCTCCGCCAGCAGCCGCGGCACGGACCATCCGTCGAGCAGCAGGTGCTGGTGCGAGACGACCAGCCGATGCCGGTCCTCGCCGGACCGCACCAGCAGGAACCGCAGCAGCGGCCCGGCCGCGACGTCGAACCGGCGCCGCTCGTGGGCCAGCTCATCCTCCAACGCATTGCCCGTGCTCTCCCGCCATTCGGGCTCAGCCGAGCGTGAGACGAGTGCGACCGGGCGGCCGGAGCCGAGGTAGCGGTAGCTGGTGCGCAGGTTGGGGTGCCGCGCAAGCAGCTCGCGCACGGCGTCGCGCAGCCGCGCCGGGTCCAGCGGTCCGGCGAGGTCGAAGCCGAACTGGACGGTGTAGACGTCCGGGCCGTCGGTGTCCACAGTGGCCAGGAACAGCAGGCCGGACTGCAACGGCGTGAGCGGCCAGACCTCGGCGGCATTGGGCGCCACCGTACGAAGCTCGGCTCGCTCGGCCTCGTCCAGTTCCTGCAGCGGCCGGCCGTCCCCGGTTGCCGGGGTGGCGAGTTGTGTTCCCGCGGCATCGGCGAGCCCGGTGACGGTGCGGTGCCGGAACACGTCCCGTGGGCTGAGTACCAGCCCGGCCGCGCGGGCACGCGCCACCAGCTGCATCGCGACGATGCTGTCCCCGCCGAGGCGGAAGAAGTCGTCGCGTACGCCGACCTTCGGCAGACCGAGCACTCCGGCCATCAGCTCCGCCAGGGTGCCCTCGTCGTCGGTGGCCGGAGTGTCGTCGGTGACCTCGAACTCCGGCGCGGGCAGCGCCCGGCGGTCCAGCTTGCCACTCGGGCCGAGCGGCAACCGTTCCAGCGGGACAACCGCCGCGGGCACCATGTGCTCCGGCAGCGTCCGGGCAGTGTGGGCCAGCAGCTCCTCGATGTCCACGGTCTCCCTGGCCGGGACGACGTACGCGACCAGCTGCCGTCCATCGTGGACGATCACCCGCGCCTGCGCGACTGCCGGGTGTGCGGCGAGCGCCGCGTCGATCTCACCCAGTTCGACGCGGAAGCCGCGGAGCTTGACCTGGTCGTCGGCGCGGCCGAGGAACTCCAGCTCCCCGTCTGGGGTCCAGCGGGCCAGGTCGCCCGTGCGGTACATCCGCTCTCCGTCACCGAACGGACTCGCGACGAACCGCTCGGCCGTCAGACCCGGCCGTGCGAGATAACCCCGCGCCAGCTGGACACCCGACAGGTACAGCTCACCCGCCACGCCCACCGGAACCGGACGCAAGTGGGCATCCAGCACGTGAGTGCCGGTATTCCACACCGGACGTCCGATCGGGACCCGTCCGGACGCCGCCACCCGGGCCGGTGCCGCGGTGACATCGACCGATGCCTCGGTGGGACCGTAGAGGTTGTGCAATGCGGCGGGCAGGTGGAACCTGGCCACCAGGTCGGCGGGCAGCGCCTCACCGCTGCACAGCACGCGACGTAGTCCGATGCAGTCCGCAGCCTTCGGCTCGGCGAGCCAGACCTCCAGCATGGACGGGACGAAGTGGACAGTCGTGATCTCGGCGGTCCGGATCAGGTCAACCAGGTATGCCGGGTCCTTGTGCCCGTCCGGCTTGGCCACCACGAGGCTTGCCCCGGTGATCAACGGCCAGAAGAACTCCCACACCGACACGTCAAAACTCGACGGAGTCTTCTGCAACACCCGATCATCCGCCGTCAGCCGGTACTCGTCCTGCATCCACAACAGACGGTTCACGATGCCCGCATGAGGCACCACCACCCCCTTGGGACGCCCCGTCGAGCCCGACGTGTAGATCACGTACGCCGGAGCCGACGGGTCAACCCGAACGTCCAGATTGGAGTCGTCATAAGCGCTCACGTCCACCGGCCCATCCAGGACCACGGCCGGGGACGCGTCCGAGAGCATGAACTCCCGACGCGCCGCCGGATAGTCCGGATCCAACGGAAGATAAGCAGCGCCCGCCTTGTGAATCGCGTACAACGCAACCACCAACTCAAGCGACCGCGGCAACGATACCGCGACCACTGACTCCGGACCAGCACCCCGTTCACGAAGCCACCGCGCGAGACGGTTCGCCCGTGCATTGAGCTCCACATAGGACAGAGTCGTGCCCTCGAACACCACCGCAGCAGCATCCGGCGTCCGCGCCACCTGAGCCTCGAACAACTCCGGCAACGTCACCCGCGGCACCTCACGCGCGGTCGCATTCCACGAAGCCAGCCGCGACGGTTCGTCGTCGCTCAGCACGTCCAGTGACCCGACCGCCGCGGCCGGGTCGGCCACCACCTGTTCCAGCACTCGCACCAGCCGACGGCCGAACGCCTCGGCCGTGGCGTGGTCGAACAGGTCGGCGCTGTACTCGATCGCACCGGCGATGCCGCCGTCCGGCTGTTCCAGGAAGCCGAACTCGAGGTCGAACTTCGCCGCCCCGGACGTCACGTCCTCACGGGCCACGCTGAGCCCGGGCAGCTCCGGCAGCCCACCCGTCTCGGGCAGGTACACGACCATGACCTGGAACAACGGGTGCCGCGCCAGCGACCGTTCCGGATCGGCCAGCTCGACCACCCGGTCGAACGGCAGGTCCTGGTGGTCGAACGCGGCGAGGTCGGCCGTGCGCACCCGGCGCAGCAGCTCGCCGAACGCCGGGTCGCCGGTCAGGTCGGTGCGCAGGACCAGCGAGTTCACGAAGAAGCCGACCAGGTCGTTCAGCCGCTCGTCGGACCGCCCGGACACCGGCGCGCCGAGCGGGATGTCCGTGCCCGCGCCGAGCCGGTGCAGCAGCACGGCGACGGCGGCCTGGGTGAGCATGAACATGCTGACGTCGTGCCGTCGGGCAAGGGCCCGCAGGTCCGCCGCGAGCCCGGCGGGCACCGGGAACGTGACGGTGCCACCACGGTGACTCGCCTCCGCCGGCCGTGGCCGGTCCGCGGGCAGCTCCAGCTCGTCCGGCAGCCCGGTCAGCTGGTCGCTCCAGAAGGCGCCCTGTCGTTCCTCCACATCGGACAGAGCGTCCCGGTGCCACAGCGCGTAGTCCGCGTACTGGACGGGCAGCGGTGTCCACTTCGGAGCATCACCGTCGAGCCGGGCGCGATAGGCCACGGCCAGGTCGGCCAGCAAGGGATCTTCCGACCACTCGTCGGTGACCACGTGGTGCAGCAGCACCAGCAGCACGTGCTCCTCGGCACCCAGCTCGTAGAGGCGCACTCGGACGGGCGGCTCCTCACCGAGCTGGAACGGAATCTCCACTTCGGCCCGAATCCGAGCCTCAACGTCGTCCGTGTGCGCCATGGTGAAGTCCACCGCGACGTGGTCCAGGATCCGCTGCGCCGGGACACCGTCCTGCTCGGTGAACACCGTCCGCAGCACCTGGTGCCGCGCCACCACATCGCCGAACGCGGCCCGCAACGCGCCGGCGTCGAGCGGCCCGGTCAGCCGCCAGGCGTACGGGATCGAGTACGTCGTGGTCGGACCTTCCAGCTGGTGCAGGAACCACAGCCGTTGCTGCGCGGCCGAAAGCGGCAGCACCTCCGGCCGCTCCCGCGGCTCCAGCTCCGGCCGTGCCGCGGCCGCACCGAAGCGTTCGACGAGCCGCGCGACGGTCGGCGCCTCGAAGACGTCGCGCACGGTCACCTCGGCGCCCAGCACCGACCGGATCCGCGAGACGAGCCGCATGACCAGCAGCGAGTGGCCGCCGAGGGCGAAGAAATCGTCGTCGATCGACGGCGCGGGCACGTCGAGCAGGTCGGCGAAGAGCCCGGTCAACGTCCGCTCACGGTCGTCACGGGCTACCCGGCCGCCGCCGGCGGTGAACTCCGGGTCCGGCAGCGCCGCACGGTCCAGCTTGCCGCTCGGGCCGAGCGGCAGTTCGCCGAGCACCACGATCGCCGCCGGCACCATGTGCTCGGGCAGCCGCCGCGCGACCTGCGCCCGCAACTCGTCGACAACAACGTCCGCGCCGGTCACGTATGCGATCAGCCGGTCCTCCCGGGCAATCACCGCAGCGGTCCCGACCGCGCTGTCCGCAGTCAGAGCCGCCTCGATCTCCCCCAGCTCAACGCGGAACCCGCGCACCTTGACCTGATCGTCGGCGCGGCCGAGGAACTCCAGCACCCCGTCCGCCGTCCAGTGCGCGAGATCGCCCGTGCGATACATCCGCTCACCGTCACCGAACGGACTCGCCACAAACCGCTCAGCCGTCAACCCCGGCCGCGCGAGATAACCCCGCGCCAGCTGGACACCCGACAGATACAACTCCCCCGCCACACCCACCGGAACCGGACGCAGATGGGCATCCAGCACGTGAGTGCCGGTATTCCACACCGGACGTCCAATCGGAACCCCCGCACCCGCGAACGGCCCGCTGGCCGGGAACGCCGTGACGTCAACCGACGCCTCCGTGGGCCCGTACAGGTTGTGCAATCCAGCGGGCAACAGCTCCCCGAAGCGCAACGCCAGCTCCGACGGCAAGGCCTCGCCGCTGCAGATCACCCGCCGCAGACCAACACACCCAGCGGCGGCAGGCTCCTCCAGGAACAGCCGCAGCATCGATGGAACAAAGTGGACAGTCGTCACGCCCACGGTCCGGATCACCTCGGCCAGATATGCCGGGTCCTTGTGCCCCTCCGGCTTCGCCACCACCAGCGTCGCCCCGGCGATCATCGGCCAGAAGAACTCCCACACCGAAACATCAAAACTCGACGGGGTCTTCTGCAACACCCGGTCATCACCGGTCAGGCCGTACTCGTCCTGCATCCACAACAGACGGTTCACGATCCCCGCATGAGGCACCACCACCCCCTTCGGACGCCCCGTCGAACCCGACGTGTAGATCACATACGCCGCAGACTCCGGCGAAACCCGCACACCCAGATCCGAGCCGTCGTAACCAGTCACGTCCACCGGCGCGTCCAGCACCACCACCGGGTCCGCGTCCACGATCATGAACTCCCGACGCGCCGCCGGATAGTCCGGATCCACCGGCAAATACGCCGCACCCGCCTTGTGAATCGCGTACAACGCAACCACCAACTCAAGCGACCGCGGCAACGACACCGCGACCACCGACTCCGGACCAGCACCCCGCTCACGAAGCCACCGCGCAAGCCGGTTCGCCCGCGCATTGAGATCCACATAGGACAGAGTCGTGCCCTCGAACACCACCGCGGCAGCATCCGGCGTCCGCGCCACCTGAGCCTCGAACAACTCCGGCAACGTCACCCGCTGCACCTCACGCGCGGTCGCGTTCCACGAAGCCAGCCGCGCGGGCTCGTCCTCGGCCAGCACGTCCAGCGCGCCGATCCGCACGGCGGGGTCGGCCGTGACCTGGGCCAGCACCGAACCCAGGCGGGCGAGCAGGCGCGTCGCGGTGTCCTCCGAGCACCGGTCCTCGGCGTACTCCAGCATCAACGTCAACGGCCCGGACGGTGCCTCGTCGACCAGGGTGAAATGCAGATCGAACTTGGCCGTCGCCTGGCCGGCGTCGAGCCATTCGGTGGGCAGGCCGAGCACGTCCGGATCGCCGCCGGGCCGGTAGTGGTAGCCGACCATCACCTGGAACAGCGGGTTGCGGCCGGGCACCCGCGGCGGGTTCAGCTGTTCCACGATGCGCTCGAACGGCAGGTCCTGCTGGGAGAACGCGGCCAGGTCGGCCGTTTTCACGCGGTCGAGCAGGTCCCGGTAGGCCGGGTCGCCGGACACGTCGGTCCGAAGCACCAGCGTGTTCACGAAGAAGCCCACGAGGTCGTCCACCGCCGCGTCGGTGCGGCCCGCGATGGGCGCGCCGAGCGGGATGTCCTCCCCCGAGCCCAGCCGGCTCAACAACGCCGCGACCGCCGACTGCAAGACCATGAACAGGCTCGCCCCGGCCTTGGTGGACAGCTCGCGCACGGCCGCCGTCAACCCGTCCGGCAGCGACACGCGCGCCTTGCCGCCGCGTCCGGTCGGCCGGGCGGGACGGGGGCGGTCCAGCGGCAGCGGGACCTCGTCGGGCAGTCCACGCAGGACGTCCGTCCAGTACGCCAGCTGCTCGTCCCCAGTGGACGCGAGGAAATCGCGTTGCCACAGTGTGTAATCCGCGTACTGAACGGGCAGCGGTGTCCACTTCGGAGCCTCACCGCCGAGCCGAGCGCGGTAGGCGGTGGCCAGGTCGTCCAGGAACGGCCGGTCCGACCATTCATCGGTGACGCCGTGGTGCAGCAGCATCGCCACCACATGGTCGTCGTCCGCGACCCGCAGCACGTCAAGGCGCACCGGCAGCTCACGGGCGAGGTCGAAACGCCGCTCGACGAGCCCCGCCACGTCCGCGACCGACCCATCGGCCACGGTGAACGGGATCTCCGGCGAGGCCTGGATGTCCTGGTACGCCGTGCCTTCGTGGTCACCGATCACGGTGCGCAGCACCTCGTGCCGCTGCAGCACGTCGCCGAACGCCATCCGCAGCGCGTCGACATCAAGCGCCCCACGCAGCCGTACGAACAGCGGGTACGTGTACGCCGCGGCAGTGGTGCCCAGCTGGTCGAGCAGCCACATCCGCTGCTGCGCGAACGACAGCGGGATCCGCTCCGGCCGTTCGACCGGCACCACCGACGGCCGCGCCGGCGCACCCGCACCCGCCCGTTCCGCCAGCTGCGCCGGGCTCGGCGCCTCGAACAGGTCCTTGATCGCCAGCTCGGCGTCCAGCTCCGTGCGGGCCCGGCTGATCAGCCGGGTGGCGAGCAGCGAGTGCCCGCCGAGGTCGAAGAAGCTGTCCTCGACCCCCACCCGGTCCAGGCCCAGCACCTCGGCGAACAACGCGCAGAGCATCTCCTCCTGCACGTTCTCCGCGTCCCGGCTCTCCGCCAGCGAGACGGCGGGCTCGGCATCGGGCAACGCGCGCACGTTCAGCTTTCCGTTGTCGGTCAACGGAAGGACGGCGAGCGTCACGAACGCGGCCGGGACCATGTAGTCCGGCAGCTGCCGCTTCAGCTCCTCGCGCAGCACCTGCACCAGCTCGCTGCCGCCCCGCGCGGCCGTCGGGCTGTTCGCGAACCGAGTGAGGTCCGAGCCGGTGGCCGCAGGCACGTACAGCCCCGAGACCAGGTCCGTCAAGGCGTGCGGGACGAACACCGCGTCGAACACCCCGTCCACGCCGCTCGACCATGTCGTGTGGACGCGGAAGCCGAGCCGTTCGCCGAGCTGGTGCACGGCCTCGGGCTCGATTCCCCCGGAGTGATCGTGGAACCGGGCCAGGACGTCGAGCAGCGGCACGCCTGAGTCGAGGGCGCGCATGGCGGCGAACTCTGCCGCGAGCCGCGCGTCGGGAATCCGGCTCACCCGCAGCGTTTCGACCCCCGCAGTGAGGCGCTGTTCCAGCTCGTCAAACGAGCCCAGCTCATCCCAGAGCGCCCGCGGAGCCTGCGCCACCGGCACGGAGGCTGTGTCCTTGGTCAGGGCGACGTCGTAGCGGTACCGGCTCAGCTCGTTGTGCAGCGCGGCCCGCTTCACCCGGACCAGCGCCTCCACCCCGGGCAGTTCGTGCGCGAGCGCGACGAAGTAGTCCGGGTCGAGCAGCAGCTCCTTCTCCAGCGCCGCACCACGTTCGACGGCCCGGCGCACCTGCGCGACGTCGGACGTCGCGTCCGCGCGGGTCAGCTGGATCGCGGTGTGGAACGAACGGGCCAGCCGCAGGTTCCGCACGTCGCCGACGAACAGCGACCCGCCCGGCGCGAGCAGCTCAAGCGCCTGCCGCAGCACGCCGCTCAGGTAGTCGACGCTCGGGAAGTACTGGATCACCGAGTTGATCACCACGGTGTCGAAGTGCCCGCGCGGCAGGCCGTCGAACACGTGCGCCGGCTGGGTCCGCAACGTCACCTTCGCCGCCAGCACCGGGTCCTGCGCCAGCTCGCGCGTCAGCTTGCCGATCACCGGCGCGGCCAGGTCGGTGCCCCAGTACTCCTCGGCGGCCGGCGCGAGCTGCCCCATCAGCAGCCCGGTGCCGACGCCGATCTCCAGGATCCGCCGCGGCGCCAGCTCGCCGATCCGCGTCACGGTCGCCGAACGCCACTCCCGCATGTGCGCCGGCGGAATCGGCTCGCCGTCGTAACTCGAGTCCCAGCCGGCGAAGTCCTCGGTGAACAGCGCGGTCGGGATCTCGGTGTACTCGTCGGAGTAGATCTGCTCCCACTCGCCGACCTGGTCGGCCTCGGCCGCGTCCCGCGCGTCGCTGCTCAGCTCCGCGGGCACGACGTAGCCGACCAGCCGTTGCAGGCCCGGCGCCGACGGGTCCGGCCGCGCGATCACCGCGGCCTGCGCGACCTGGGGGTGCCGGCTCAGCGCCGTCTCGATCTCGCCCAGCTCGACCCGGTAGCCACGGATCTTGACCTGGTCGTCGGTCCGGCCGAGGAAGTCCAGGTTCCCGTCCGCGCGGCGGCGCACCAGGTCGCCGGTGCGGTACATCCGCGAGCCGGGGGCGCCGAAGGGGTCGGCCACGAACCGCTCCGCGCTCAGGCCCGGCCGGCCGAGGTACCCCCGGGCCAGGCCGGTCCCGGCGATGTACAGCTCCCCGGGCACGCCGTCGGGCACCGGCCGCAGCCAATCGTCCACAATGTACGCGCGGGTGTTCCGGATCGGCTTCCCGACGGTCGGCGACGCGCTGTCGGTGGTGCCGCCGCCGAGCGTGTTGATCGTGTACTCGGTGGGGCCGTACAGGTTGTAGCCGTAGGTGCCCTCGGTATCGCGCAGCCGGTGCCACACGGACTCGGACACCGCCTCGCCGCCGAGCAGCACCAGCGCGGGCCGGTGGCTGCCGGCCCCGTCGTCGAGCAGGCCCTCCTCGATCAGCAGGTGCGCGTACGTCGGCGTCACGTTGACCACGTCCACCTGCTGCCGATCGCAGTACGCGACCAGCGCGCGGGCGTCACGGCGCAGCTCCTCGTCGCAGACGTGCACCTCGTGGCCCTCGACCAGCCACAACAGCTCTTCCCACGACATGTCGAAGGCGAACGAAACGGTGTGCGCGATCCGCAGCCGCCGCCCGCCGGCCGACGCGATTGCCGGGCCGAAGATCGCCTCCTGGTGGTTGAGCTGCATGTTCGTCAGCCCACGATACGGCGTCACCACGCCCTTGGGCTTGCCCGTCGAGCCGGACGTGTAGATCACGTACGCCGGGTGCTCCAGCCGTCCGGCGCGGTCGCGGGCGAACCGCGGGCGCTCGGCGTCGGCCAGCTCCGCACCGGACATCGCGGCCAGCTCGGCCCGCGTCTCCGCGGTGTCGATGAGCACCCGCGGCAGGTCCGCGGGCAGCGAACCGGCCACCGCCGTGGTCGTGACCAGGCAGAGCGGGCCGGCGTCGTCGAGCATCATCGCCAGCCGGTCGGCCGGGTAGTCCAGTTCCAGCGGCAGGTACGCCGCGCCGGTGCGCAGCACCGCGAACAGCGCCACGACCATGTCGATCGACCGCGGCAGGCCGAGCGCGACCACCTGCTCCGGCTCGGCGCCGCGGGAGAGCAGCAGCCGAGCCATCCGGTTGATGCGCTCGTCCAGCTCCGCATACGTGAGGCGCTGCTCGCCGAAGACGAGCGCGGTCGCGTCCGGCGTCGCCGCGGCCTGCGTCGCGAGCAGGTCGGCGATCGTGTCACCGACCATCGGGTGCTCGCTCGCCGACCAGACCTCCGCCAGCTCTTCCCGGCGCTCGGCCGACAGCGTCTCCAATGCGCCCACGGGGGCTGTGAAGTCGCCGACCAGTTGCTCGACCAGCGACGTGAACCGGCCGAGCAGCTCGTCCGCTGTGGCCGCGTCGACGATGTCGTCGCGATAGGACAGCGTGACGCGCATGGAGTTGCCCGGCGTGACGACGAGGGTCAGCGGGTAGTGCGTGGCGTCCACATTGACCAGTCCGGTGATGCCGTGCCGGTGCTCCAGACCGGCGGTGCGCTCGTCACCGTCGTTGCCGCGCAGCACGAACAGCGTGTCGAACAGCACACGGTGCCCGGACTCGCGCTGCAGCACGCCGAGGCTCATGAACTCGTACTGCGTCAGGTCCATCCGCTCGGACTGGACGCGGCGCAGCAGGTCCAGCACCGGCTCGTCCGGCAGGAGCCGCACGCGCGTCGGCACCGTGTTGAGGAACAGCCCGATGGTCGTCTCGATGTCCGGCACCGCGGCCGGGCGGCCCGCGACGGCGGCGCCGAACACCACGTCCTGCCGTCCGACCACAGTGGACAGCACAATTGCCCACGCCGCGTTCAGCACGGAGTTCACGGTCAGGCCGTGCCGCCGCGCCTCCTCCCGCACCCGGCCGGTCAGCTCCGGCGAAAGACTCGCGTCGAGGTTGCCCGGCGTGACCGGCTCGAGGCCACGGGTGTCCGGGCCGATCAGCGTCGGCTCGGCCAGCCCAGCCAATGCCTCCCGCCAGGCCGCGGCCGCGACCTCGGTGTCCTGTCCGGACAGCCACTCCAGATAGTCCACATAGGAGCCCGAAGACGGCAGGCCGCGGTCGTCGCCGCCCAACTCGTAGAGCGCGAACAGCTGCTCGATGAACAGCCACGCCGACCAGCCGTCCCACAGCAGCAGGTGCCGGTTCAGCACCACGCGGTCACGCCGTTCGCCCAAGCGCACCAACGTGATCCGGAACAGCGGCGGTGACGCCAGGTCGTGCCGGGCCGCCCGGTCCTCGGCCATCAGTTCGGCGAGCCGCGCCTCACGGTCTTCTTCGGACAGTTCTCGCAGGTCCACTTCGGTGACCGGCGGGGTGAGCGCGGCGGTGACGAACTGGACCGGACCGCGCAGACCCTCGCTGGTGAAGCCGGCCCCGAGGCTCGGCGTCCGCCGGACCAGGGCTGCGCAGGCCGCGCGCAGCCGGTCCGCGTCCAGGTGCCGGTCGAGGTCGATCGCCTCCTGGATGGTGTAGATGTCCACTCGCGACTGGTCGTAGCTGGAGTGGAAGAACAGGCCTTCCTGCAACGGCGACAGCGGCCAGATGTCCAGCAGCGGCAGCGGGCTCAGCCGTTCCACCCGCTCGATCTCGTCCTGGGCCAGGTCGATCAGCTTCAGGTCCGAAGTGGTCAGCCCGGAGGCCGGCGGGACGGCCGCGGCCAGCATCTCCAGCGCGGCCCGCCACGCGTCCGCCAGCTCGGCTCCGCGCCCGATGAAGGTGGCGACGAGTCGTGGCCCGTCCCCGGTCTCCTCGCAGCTGACGCCGATGCGCAGCGCGTGAGCCCCGGCGGGCGCACCCGGTCCCTCGACGAACGTCCAGTCCCCGGTCCCAGCGGGAGTCCGGCCCGCGTAACGCAGCAGCACGCCGGGTGTCGCCAGCTGGGCGAACAGAGGTGTGGCCTGCGGGTTCAGGTAGCGCAGCAGGCCGTAACCCGCCGCGTCGGGGGCCGCGCGGACCAGCTCCTTGACCTGCTTGAGGACGTCGAGCGGCGCGCCGGTTCCCGGCAGCCGGACCGGCCGCGTGGTGTGGAGTGCGCCGACCGTCGCGGGGAGTTCGGTGAGGCGGTCCTGGACGTCGACGATCAGTTCGCCGCCCGCGATCGCCAGCGCGGCCAGCAACACATCGGTGACGTCACCGTGGACGGCGGCCGGAAGCCGGTCAACCAGTGCTCGTGTGTCCTCAATGGACATTGTGACCGTGCGTTCGCCGTCTTCGCCGCCTGCAACGGGAGCGGGAGCGAGCACTGAAGCCCAGTGTGCGAGGTCGGCCAGCAGTTCGGGGTTCTGCGCGCGTTCGGTGACCTGTCGCGCGTATGTGCGCAGCGACGTCTCGACCACGGCGAACACCGGCGTCCGCCCCGCCTGTACGGCAGTCCACGCCGTCGCGAGGTCCGCGGCGAGCGCGTGCCACGAAGGCGCGTCAACGAGCAGCGGGTGCGCGACCAGCAGGAGCCGGTCCTCGTCCTCGAACCACACGGCCTGCAGCAGAACCCCGGCGTCCGGGTCGAGCCGGGACGCGGCGGCGTTCACCTCGTCAGTGCCTTCGGCCCGACGCAATACGTCGGCCGCCGCCAACGTGCCAGGCGGGCGGATTTCCAGCGACCACAACAGATCCGGCAGTCCCGGCACCGACGCGACCCCGCCGCGCTTCAGCCGCAGCCCGTCGTGGTGGTCCAGGACGGCCTGCACCGCGACGGCCAGCGCCTCGATGTCGGCGCCCGCGGGCGTCCGCAGCAGCACCGACTCGGCCGTGACGGCGTCACCCAGTTCCCGCAGACGGTGCACCTCGGGCAGCAGCGGCACCTCGCCGATCCCGTCCGGGTCCGCCTCGGGCCCGCCGGTGACCACCGGTTCGCCGCCGAGCGCGGCCAGCGCCGCGGGCGTGCGGTGGGTGAAGACGTCCTTCGGGCTCAGGTCGAACCCGGCGCGCCGCGCACGGCTGGACACGCTGATCGACGAGATGCTGTCGCCGCCCAGCAGGAAGAAGTCCCCTTCGGCGCCAACCTCAGCGAGGCCGAGCACGTCGGCGAAGATCGCCGCGAGCGCGCGTTCACGATCGTCGTCCGGCGCGGTACCTGAGGCAGCCGGCTGCGGCAGCGCAGGCGCGGGGAGCGAGCGGGTGTCCAGCTTGCCGCTCGGGCTCAGCGGGAACTCGTCCAGCACCACCAGCGAGTTCGGCACCATCGGCGCCGGAAGCGCCTCGGCCAGCGCGGCCCGCAGCGTGTCGACGTCGGCGGCACCCGCCGCGTAACCGACCAACGCGCCGTCACGCACCAGCACGGCGGACGCCGTCACCCCCGGCTGGGCAGCCAGCACGGCCTCGATCTCACCCAGCTCGATCCGGTTGCCACGGATCTTCACCTGACGGTCGGTGCGGCCGAGGTACTCGACCTCCCCGTCCGCGCGCCGGCGCACCAGGTCGCCGGTGCGGTACATCCGGGCGCCCGGCTCGCCGAACGGATCGGCGACGAACCGCTCGGCCGTCAGGCCAGGCTGCCCGTGGTAACCGCGCGCCAGCTGCACCCCCGCGAGGTACAGCTCACCCGCGACGCCGTCCGGCACCGGCCGCAGACAGGTGTCCAGCACGTGCAGCCGGGTGTTCCACACCGGACGTCCGATGGGGACAGTCCGCTCCGGACCACCGCGGAAGGCGAAGAAGGACACGTCGACCGCGGCTTCCGTTGGGCCGTAAAGGTTGTGCAGCGGCACGCCGGTCAACGCGCGCCATCGGCCCGCGACGTCACCGGGAAGGCCCTCGCCGCTGGCGAACACCCGGCGCAGGCTTTCCGCCCAGCGCACGTCTTCGGTGACCTCGTCCACGGAAAGGAACGCGCCGAGCATCGACGGGACGAAGTGCAGCGTGGTGATCCGCTGCTCCCGGATCACCTGCGCGAGGTAGGCCGGGTCGCGGTGCCCGTCCGGGCGCGCGAAGACCACTGTCGAGCCTTCGGTGAGCGCCCAGAAGAACTCCCACACGGACACGTCGAAGCTCGACGGCGTCTTCTGCAGCACCCGGTCGCCGGCGTCGAGCCGGTACTCGTGCTGCATCCACGCCAGCCGGTTGACGATCGAGCGGTGGCTGACCAGCACACCCTTCGGCCTGCCGGTGGAGCCGGAGGTGTAGATCAGGTACGCCGCGTCGTCTGGCCGGGCCGCCGCACCGGGCACCTCCACTGCGTCCGGACCGTCGACCGGCACCCGCACCGGCCCCGCCGGAAGCCGCGTATCCCGACCAGTCACGACCAGCCCCACACCGGACGCGCTGAGCATGTACTCCAGCCGCTCGGCCGGGTAGTCGAGGTCGAGCGGCAGGTACGCCGCCCCCGACTTCAGCACCCCGAGCAGCGCGACCATCAGCTCCACCGACCGCGGCACGGCGACAGCCACGACCGCACCGGGCCGGGCGCCCTGAACCCGCAACCGCCGGGCGAGCGCCTCGGCCCGTGCGTCAAGATCCACATAGGACAGCGACTCGTCCTCGAACACCACCGCGGTAGCGTCCGGTGTCTTCGACACCTGCTCGGCGAACGCGGTGACCAGACTCCACTCCGGCACGGCGACGGCGGTGGCGTTGAGCTCACCGAGCCGTTCCAGCTCGGCGGCCGAGACCAAGTCCACTCGGGACAGTCGGTCGTCCGGCGCGGCAGCGAACGCGTCCAGCACCCGCACGAACCGCTCGGCCAGCTGCTCGGCCGTCCGCGCGTCGACCCGGGCGCCGTCGAACTTGAGGCTGAACTCCAGCGCGTCCCCCGGCGTCGCGATCAGCGCGACCGGGTAGTGCACCGCGTCGACCACCTCAACACCGGTGACCCGCAGGCCGCCGGTGTGCTCGTTCTCCCGCGGGTAGTTCTCGATCACCACGAGCGTGTCGAACAGTTCCTCAGTCCCCGCACCGGCGAGGCGCTGCAGCTCGGCGAGCCCGAGGTGCTGGTGGTCCAGCAACGCGGCCTGCTCGTCCTGCAGCCGCCGCAGCAGCCCGGCCACGGTGTCGCCGCCGGACCAGCGCACGCGCACCGGCAGGGTGTTGATGTAGAGCCCGACCGCGTCCTCGATACCGGGGACGCCCGGGTCGCGGCCGGACACGGTGCTGCCGAACAGCAGGTCACCCCGGCCGGTCAGCCGCCCGAGCAGCAGGCCCCACGCACCGTGTAGCACAGTGCCCAGCGTCAAGCCGTGCTCCCGCGCGACAGCCCGCACTCGCGCCGTCGCCTGCTCGTCCATCGTGAAGTGGATCTTCGACGGCCGGCGTTTCCCGATCCCCGCCGGCTTCTCGACCAGGCGGGTCGGCTCGCTGATGTCCGCGAGCGCGTTCCGCCAGGCCTGCCGGGCGGCATCGTCGTCGCGCCTGGCGAGCCGGCGCAGGTGCGCCTCGCGCGAACTCGGCTCCGGGATCACCGGGCCGGTGACGCCGTAGCGCGCCAGGATCTCCCGCACCATCACCACCACCGACCAGCCGTCGGCGACGATGTGGTGGAAGGTCAGGGCCAGCCGGTTCCGGGTCCCGCGCACCAGCGTGGCCCGCAGCAGCGGCGGCCGGTCCAGCGTGAACCGCCGGGTGCGTTCCGCCTCCAGCGCAGCCGCCGCGTCCTCCGCATCCACCTCTTGCCACGGCAGCTCAACGCGCGGCGCGACGACCTGGACCACCCGGCCGTCGTTGAGCTGGCGGAAGCCGGAACGCAGCGAACTGTGCCGGTCCAGCAGATCCTGCACCGAGCGTCGCAGCTGCTCCGGGTCGAGCGGCCCTTCGAGGTCGAAGATCTCCTGGACGGTGTAGACGTCGTCGTCCTCGTACGCGGCGTGAAAGAAAAAGCCCTGCTGCAGCGGCGTCACCGGCAGCACTTCGGCGTACGGGCCGAGGGCGGCGGAGTCCGTTTCGGACAGTTCCAGCAGCGGCACTCCAGAATGATCCACAGTGGTCACTTCACCGGCGCAGGCGGCGAGCGCCTCGGCGGTGCGGTGCTGGAAGACCTGCCGGGGCGTGATCGCCAACCCGTGTGCGGCGGCCCCGAGCACCAGCCGGATCGAGGAGATGCTGTCGCCGCCGAGGGTGAAGAAGTCGTCGTCAGCGCCGACCGTCGGCACGCCGAGCACGTCGGCGAGGACACCACACAAGGCGATCTCACGCGGCGTACGCGGAGCGCGTCCCTCGGCGAGCGCGCCGAAGTCCGGCATCGGCAGCGCGGTCCGGTCGAGCTTGCCGTTGGTCATCACCGGCAGCCGGTCCAGCGGCACGAAGGCGGACGGCACCATGTAGTGCGGCAGCGCCTCCTCCACGAGGCCGCGCAGCTCCTTCATCAGCGACGCCGGGTCGCGGTACACCACCGGCACGTTCGCGAGTGGACCGTCCACATCGGAGTGGAATGTCGCGGTCAGCTCACCACGGGACAGCACGAGGTCAAACGCGGTCGCCTCGCCCGACCAGGTGGCGGCCGCGCGGTAGCCCGCCGCACCGGCCAGCTCGGCCAGCACGTCCGGGTCCATCGCTGCTCCCGGCCGGGTCGGCACTTCGCCGCCCAGCGCGCGCAACGCGGTCAGGTCCGGGATCAGCCGCTCGTTCGGGATCGCCGTCACCCGAAGGCTTTCCGGCCCGCCGGTACGGAGATACGAGGCCAGCGCGGCGGCCGAACCCAGCTCCGTCCACGCCACCGACACGGGCGACGCGGCGGCGGTCGCGCTCGTGCGCAGGACCACGTCGTACCGGTAGCGGCTCAGCTCGTTGCCGTACCCCGCCCGCTTGAGCCGGACGTCCACCTCGGCGATACCGGGGATCAGCTCCGGCAGCGCCGCGAAGAAACGCGGGTCCAGCAGCAGTTCGTCCTCGCGCGCGACGGCCGTGTCCACCGCCGCCAGCGAGGTGCCGCCCTGCGCGGACTCGACGCCCGCACGCAGCACTCGCAGCAGCCCGAGGTTCCGCACGTCGCCGACGAACACCGTGCCGCCGGGCGCGAGCAGGTCGATCGCCTGGCGCAGTACATCGACGAGGTAGTCCGCGCCCGGGAAGTACTGGACGACCGAGTTGATCACCACGGTGTCAAACCCGCCCCGCAGCCCGGCCAGCTCGTGCGCCGGTCGCGCGGACAGGTGCACCTTCCCGGCCAGCGCGGGCCGCTCGGCCACCCGCGCCGAGAGCAGGCGCACCACCTCCTCGGACAGGTCGAGACCCCAGTACTCCTCGGTTCCCGGCGCCAGCTTCGACATCAGCAGCCCGCTGCCGACGCCGATCTCCAGCACCCGCCGAGGCGCTCGCCCGTGGAATCCCAGCGCCTGGATGGCGTCCACTGTGGCCGCCCGCCAGGCACGCATTTCCTCCAGCGGCAAGGGATGGCCGTCATAGCTGGAGTTCCAGCCGGTGAACCCCTCGTCGAACGGGTCGCGGTCGGCGACCGAGTAGAGCAGCTCGTGCACGTCCTTCCACCGGCCGACCTGCGCGGCCTCGCGCGCCGCATCCCGCGCGTCCGGTCCGGCGGCTTCGGGCACCACGTACGCAACCAGCCGCCGGTCACCCGGCTTCACCTCGCGCGGCACCACGGCCACCCGCGAAGCAGCGGGGTGCGCGGCGAGCACCGACTCGATCTCGCCCGGCTCGATCCGGAAGCCGCGGATCTTCACCTGGTGGTCGGCGCGGCCGAGGAAGTCCAGGTTCCCGTCGGCCCGCCAGCGCACCCGGTCGCCGGTGCGGTACATCCGTTCCCCGGGCCCGGCGAACGGGTCGGCGACGAACCGCTCGGCCGTCAGCCCGGCCCGCCCGACGTACCCGCGTGCGAGCCCGCGCCCGCCGACGTACAGCTCGCCCTCGACGCCGACGGGCACCGGGTTGAGCGCGGTGTCCAGCACGTAACAACGGGTGTTGGGGTCGGGCCGGCCGATCGGGATCGGCCCGGTCCAGCCCGGCTCGGCCGCCCAGAGGGTCGAGTTGACGGTCGCCTCGGTGAGGCCGTACGCGGCGACCACCCGCAGGTCTTCCGCCCAGCGCGCGATCAGCTCCGGCGGCACGGTCTCGGTGCCGACGAGCAGCACGGCGCCGCGGGGCAGCTCGCACTCCGGCGGCAGCGCGGCGACCAGCGACGGCGGCAGGATCATGTGCGTGGCGGCGTTTTGGGTGATGTACCCGGTCAGCTCGACGCCCGCGACGCGGCGGTGCGCGGGCACCACGATCACCCGCCCGCCCACGCACAGCGACATGATCAGGTCCCAGACCGTCACGTCGAACCCGACGGAGGCGAACTGCACCACCCGACTGTCCGAGGTGATGCCGATCCGCTCGGTGGCCGTCGAGATCAGGCTGCCGACGCCGTCGTGCGACAGCACCACGCCCTTCGGCTGCCCGGTGGAGCCCGAGGTGTAGATCACGTACGCGGCGCGGTCCAGCTGGAGTCCAGTGACATCCACAGTGGACGAGTCCAATGCGGACAGTTCTGCCCGCACGGCCGGATTGTCGACCGGCACACGTCCGACGGAATCCAGCTCCGGCAGCTGCGCGGACAACTCCACAGTGGACAGGACGGCGCGCGCACCGGCGTCGGAAAGCATGTACGCCAGGCGGTCCTCGGGGTGATCGAGGTCCAGCGGCAGGTAGGCCGCGCCGGCCTTCAACACGCCGAGCAGCGCGACGACCAGCTCGATCGAGCGTGGCAACGCCACCCCGACCACGTCCTCGGCACCGACCCCGCGGGCGGCGAGCAGCCGCGCCAGGCGGTTCGCAGCCGCGTCCAGCTCCGCATAGGTGAGCTGATCGTCCTCGCATACAACGGCGACGACATCCGGTCGCTGCGCCACCACCGCGCCGAACGCCGCGGGCCACGACAGCTCGGGCGACTCGGCGGGCGAGGTGCCGAACTCGACGAGCACGCGCTCGCGTTCGGCCGGGGTGAGCAGGTCGATCGAGGCGATCGGACGGTCGGGCTCAGCCGCCAACGCGTCGAGGACCGCGGTCAGCCGGCCCTCGTGCTCGGCCAGCGCGCCGGCGTCGCCCAGTCCGGCCAGCTCGATCCGTAGCGGGCCGCCCGCGCCGGCGTCGTGCGCCGTGATGGCGAGGTCGGTGACCGGGCCGAGCGCGAGGCTGCGCACGGACGCGACCGCCCCGCCGAACTGCACCGGCGCGTCCGGCAGGAAGTTCAGGCTCAGCCCGGTCAGCTCCAGCACGCCGCCGGGCAGTCCCAGCTCGCGCGCGAGGTCTTCGCCGCGGTAACGGCCGTGCTCCAGCAGTTCCGCGACCGTGGCCGTCACCGAGGCCAGCAGCTCCGCCGGGGTGGTGTCCGGGCGCACAGCCAGCCGCAGCGGCAGCACGTTCGACACCATGGCGGGCCGGTCGCGCAGCTCGGCCTCGGGCCGCGCGGCCACCGGCAGGCCGAAGATCAGGTCCTCGGCCCCGGTCACGCGGTGCGCGTACGCCGCGACGGCCGCCAGCGCCACCCGCGAAAGCCGGGTCCCGTGGTTGCCCGCGAACTTGCGCAGGCCGTCGGCCCGCGCGGGCGAAAGCGTGAACGAATGCCGGACGACCGCGCCGCCGCCGGAAGCCAGCCGGACGGGATCCGGTCGTCCGGCCAGTTTTTCGCGCCAGTACGCCTGATCGGCCCCGTACAACGCCGACTCCCGGTACGCCGCCTCGGCGGCGAGCACCGGCTCCGTCGACCAGTCCACTGTGGATGTTTCGCCGCCGTAAACCGCGGCGGCACGGCGGGTGAGCGCCGCCTGGCCGTGCGCGTCGATGACCAGATGGTGGTACTGCTGCGACCAGAGCACCCGCTCCGGGCCCAGCACCAGCAGCGCGTGCGCGGTGAGCGGGCCGCGGGCCAGGTCCGGGACCCCGGCCAGCCCGGCGCGCATCCACTCGTGCGCCGCGCGGTCCGGGTCCGGCTCGCCCGAGAAGTCCACCACCGGCACCTCGGCCGCAACGGGTGCCGGGTACAGCCGGGGCACCCCGGTCTCGTCGACGTCCGCCGTCACGTGCAGGCCTTCGGCCTCGTCGAGCACCTGGCGCACAGCGGCACCGAGCCGCTTCAAGTCCACCACACCGGAAACCTCGGCGTACCAGCCGATCTGGTACGCCGGGTCCGCCGGGGCGATCCGCTGGGCGAAGAAGACCCCGGCCTGTGCCGCGGTCAGGGGGGAACCGGGCACGACGCCGGTCATCTGCGAGCCTCCACCGTTCACTGAAGCTGGTCACCTGGACACCAGGGCTCGTGAGTGTTCATGCCGGTTAGAACCGGCATGAACACTCACGAGTCAGCGGGTGCCACTCACCGCGTACTCGGGCCGTTCGACCACCGCCGCCCGTCGGTCCACAATGGACCCGAGAATCTCCCCCACCCGCACCGCCGTGTTCGACAACAGCGAAGACGTGATCCCGTGCGTGTGCTCAGTCCCACCTTGCAGGTACAACCCGCCGCGCACCACGGCATCCGTAGTGATGCGGTAATCGCGCTCCACCCGCAACCGCCCCGCACCGTCCCGCAGGCACGAACCCGCCAGATCCCCGAGCAACGGCGTCGGGTCGGCAGGCAGGTAACCCGTGGCGTACACAACGGCGTCGGCGTCCAGCTCCGTGCGCTCGCCGGTGGTCAGCGACTCGACCGTCGCGCGCACGTGCGTGCCGTGGTCGGTCACCTCCACCGGGCGCGAGACGTTGAGCAGCCGCAGCCGTTCGACGCCCTGCACCTTCTCGCGGTAGACGCGCCGGTACAGCTCGTCGATCAGCTCGAGGTCGACCGCGGAGTAGTTGGTGGCGCCGTGGTAGCGCATCAGGCGCTCCTTGACCGGCTCGCTCGCGGCGTAGAACTGGTCCACCGCCTCGGGATCGAAGATCCGGTTGGCGAACGAGCTGTCGTCGGCCGGGCTGTAGCCGTACCGCGAGAAGACCGCGCACACCTCGGCGCGCGGGAACTCGTCGTGCAGCAGCGCCGCGACCTCGGCCGCGCTCTGCCCGGCGCCGACCACCACGAACCGGCGGGGGTCGGCCTCGCGCAGCTCCGCGACCCGGTGCAGCAGCCCGCTGTTGTGCCAGATCCGCTCACCCGCGGTGATCCCCGCGGGCAGGTTCGGCCGCAGGCCGGTGCCCAGCACCAGGTTCCGCGCGCGCAGCTCCGTCGTCTCGCCGCCGGAGCGGGCGACCACGTCGAAGTAGACGACCTCGTCGCCTTCGAGCACCGGCTTCACCGACAGCACCTCGGTGCCGTACGACACCAGGTCGTCCACCTTCGCCGCGGCCCACTCGAAGTAGTCGTGGAACTCGATGCGCAGCGGGAACAGGTTCTTGTGGTTGATGAAGTCGACCAGCCGGTCCTTGGCGTGCAGGTAGTTCAGGAAGCTGAACTCGCTGGTCGGGTTCCGCATCGTCGCCAGGTCCTTGAGGAAGGACACCTGCATGGTCGCGTTGTCGATCAGCATCCCGCGGTGCCAGCCGAACCCGTTCTGGCGCTCCAGGAAGTGCGCGGTCACGGTGTCCGCGCCACTCGCGTTGTGCTCGGTCAGGGCGATCGCGAGGGCCAGGTTCGACGGGCCGAAGCCCACCCCGGCCACGTCGTAAACCGGCACCTGGCCACCGACCACTGCTCGTGACATGAAAGTCCCCTAGCGCGGCACTGCCGCATCTCGGTTCTCGACGACGAAAAGACGAGGAAACCCTAACCTAACTTAGGTGAGGCTCAGCTAGTACCTTGTGGGTGATGTTCATCCCTCGACGATGAAAGGGCACAGCCGATGCGCGTGGCCATGTTCGGCTACCAGACCTGGGGGCACCGCACCCTGCGAGCGCTGATCGACGCGGGCCACGAGGTCGCCCTCGTCGTCACGCACCCGAAGAGCGAGCACGCCTACGAGAAGATCTGGTCCGACTCCGTCGCCGACCTGGCCGAGGCGAACGGCATCCGCGCGCTGCTGCGCACCAGGCCGGACGACCCCGAGCTGCTGGCCGAGCTGAAGGCGGCCGACCTGGACCTGATCGTGGCGAACAACTGGCGGACCTGGCTGCCGCCGGAGATCTTCGCCCTGCCCCGGCACGGCACCCTGAACGTGCACGACTCGCTGCTACCCGCGTACGCCGGCTTCTCGCCGCTCATCTGGGCGCTGATCAACGGCGAGCCCGAGGTCGGCGTGACCGCCCACATGATGAACGCCGAACTGGACGCGGGCGACATCGTCGTGCAGCGCGCGGTGCCGGTCGGCCCGAAGGACACGACCACGGATCTGTTCCACCGCACCGTGGACCTGATCGCGCCGATCACCACCGAGGCCATCTCACTGATCGAGACGGGCAACGTGGTCCCGATCGCCCAGGACCGTTCGAAGGCGAGCTTCTTCCACAAGCGCGCTCCCCGCGACAGCCTGATCGACTGGACCTGGCCGGCGGAGGACATCGAACGCCTGGTGCGCGCCCAATCCGACCCGTACCCCAACGCGTTCGCCTACCACCGCGGCGACCAGCTGCGGATCGCCGCCGCCTCGGTCTCGGCCGGCCACTACGGCGGCACGCCGGGCCGGATCTTCATCAAGGAGGGCGACGGCGTGGTGATCGTCGCCGGCCCCGAAGCCCGGCGCGGCCACTCCCCCGGCCTGCTCGTCGAACGCGTCCGCACTGCCGACGGCACGGAACTCGCCGCAGCCGACTACTTCACGACGATGGGCGGGTACCTCACCGACCGTCCCTGAACCGCTCGTGAGTGTTCATGACGGTTAGAACCGTCATAGACACTCACGAGGCTTCAGGCCTCGGTCACCTTGCCACCGTCCACTTCGAGGCGGCGGGTGACCGCGACGGCGTCGAGCATGCGGCGGTCGTGCGTCACCAGGAGCAGGGTGCCCGGGTAACGGTCCAAAGCGGACTCCAGCTGCTCGATCGCGGGCAGGTCCAGGTGGTTGGTCGGCTCGTCGAGCACCAGCAGGTTGACGCCGCGGGCCTGCAGCAAGGCCAGGGCGGCGCGCGTGCGCTCACCCGGCGAGAGCGTCTCCGCGGAGCGCAGCACGTGCGCCGCCTTCAGGCCGAACTTCGCCAGCAGGGTCCGGACTTCCGCGTCGGGCAGCGAAGGGACTTCGCGGGCGAAGGCGTCCGAAAGCGGTTCGTCGCCGAGGAAGAGCCGCCGTGCCTGGTCGACCTCGCCGACCACGACGCCCGGGCCGAGCGCCGCGCTGCCCTCGTCCAGCGGCAGCCGGCCGAGCAGCGCGGCCAGCAGCGTCGACTTGCCCGCGCCGTTCGCGCCGGTGATGGCGACCTTGTCCGCCCAGTCCACCTGGAGGTCGACCGGGCCGAGGGTGAAGCCGTCGCGCCGGACGACGGCGCCGCGCAGCGTGGCCACCACCGCCCCGGCGCGCGGGGCCGCGGCGATCTCCATCCGCAGCTCCCACTCCTTGCGGGGCTCCTCCACCACGTCCAGCCGCTCGATCATCCGGTCGGTCTGACGGGCCTTCGACGCCTGCTTTTCCGTGGCCTCACTGCGGAACTTGCGCCCGACCTTGTCGTTGTCAGGCGCCTTGCGCCGCGCGTTCTTGACGCCCTTCTCCATCCACGCGCGCTGCATGCCCGCGCGGGCCTCCAGCGCGGAGCGGGTGCTGGCGTACTCCTCGTAGTCCTCGCGCGCGTGCCGCCGCGCCACCTCGCGCTCCTCGAGGTACGACTCGTACCCGCCGCCGTACGCGCGGACCTGCTGCTGCGCCAGGTCCAGCTCGACCACCCGGTCCACAGTGCGCGCCAGGAACTCGCGGTCGTGGCTGACCAGCACGGTCGCCGCGCGCAGGCCGGTGACGAACCGCTCGAGCCGGGCGAGGCCGTCGAGGTCCAGGTCGTTGGTCGGCTCGTCGAGCAGGAACACGTCGTACCGGCTCAGCAGCAACGAGGCCAGCCCGGCGCGCGCGGCCTGCCCGCCGGACAACGACACCATCGGCTGATCCAGGTCGACGGCCAAGCCGAGGTCCGCGGCAACTTCACCCGCGCGCTCGTCGAGGTCGGCGCCGCCGAGGGCGAGCCAGCGGTCCAGCGCCGTGGCGTAGCTGTCGTCGGCGCCGTCTTCGCCCGCGGTGAGCGCTTCGGTCGCGGCGTCCAGCTCGGCCTGCGCGGCGGAAACCCCGGTGCGGCGCGCCAGAAACTCGCGAACCGACTCCCCCGGCCGACGCTCCGGCTCCTGTGGCAGATGGCCGACGGTGGCCGTCGGCGGGTTCAGCCGCACCGCGCCCGACTCCGGCCGCTCCAGCCCGGCGAGCGTGCGCAGCAGGGTCGACTTCCCGGCGCCGTTCACCCCGACGAGCCCCACCACGTCGCCAGGGGCGACAACCAGGTCGAGGCCGGAAAACAAAGTGCGGTCACCATGGCCGGCAGCCAGGTCCTTCGCGACGATCGTTGCGCTCATTTGAGGCCCGAGTCTACGGGTGCCCGGTTCCACCGAATCGATCGCGGGCACTTCATCAGCGCTGGCCATGGTTGTGGCGTGCGTGCTGGTCGTCGCGCTCGCCGCCCGGGGCTGCTGAACAGACGAATGCCGCCCGCGTCAGGTCGTTTCCGGTCGCAGGGCGACCAGCCAGCACAGGCAGAACGGGTGCCCGGCCGGATCGGCGTACACCTGGAAGTCTTCCCCTGATGTGCTTCCCTCGGCAGGCTTCAGCACGGTAGCGCCGTGCGACATCACCTGCTCGTGCGCTTCGGCGAAGTCCTCGACCCACAGATCGAGGTGCACCTGTTGCCGGGTCGGCCCATCGGGCCACTCCGGCGGCACATGATCCGGCGCGAGCTGCACGCCGATCCGGGGCGCCCCGGCCACGGTGACCATGTGCCACTCGTCGTCCTCGTCCACCTCGCCGTCCAGCACTCCCGCCCAGAAACGGCTCTCCGCGGCCATATCGGCCGCGTCAAAGGCGACGACCTGGTGTTTGATTCGCATCGCCGAAGTCTGCCAAGAACCGGCGAGCCGCGCACCGCCTCGGGGACGCGGCCGTCTCCGGGTTATCCAGGGAAACAAAAAAGCCACGTTCACCTGCGTGAACGTGGCCTGTCCGGTCGGGCTGACAGGATTTGAACCTGCGACCCCTTGACCCCCAGTCAAGTGCGCTACCAAACTGCGCCACAGCCCGGACCCGTACTCCATGGAGTGCGATGTGATTACTTTAGCGGGTCGCGATCAGGGCAGTACATGCAGGTCACCTTAGAACGCTGACCTGCGGAAACCCGCTCCGGCGCCAGGAACCGGAGCGGGCCGGGCCGTCAGTTGGGGTTCGAGGCGTGGGTGAGGGTCTGCCATTCCACGAACAGGTTGTTGGTGCCCGCCGGGCGTTGCTGCTCGGTCAGGGTCTGGGTGTTGGCCATGGCGATGCCGAGGCGGGTGTTCAGGGCGTTGAAGCCCACCTCGGTGACCGGGCCGAGGCCCAGGGTGAGCTTGCCGCCGCACAGGTTGCTCGGGACGGCGGCGCCCAGCTGGTACTTCGACTGGAAGCCCAGGGCCTGGCGAAGCCGTTCGCCGACATCAGTGCCGTACAGGTCCTGGCCCTGGATGCGGGAGGTTTCCGCGACGTCGGCGATCGAGGCGATGCCGTAGCCGGTGTGGACGAAGTCGCGGCAGGTTTCCTGGGTCAGGCCGGTCATGAAGGTGCCCTGGCCCTGCCAGTAGCTGACGATCTGGTCGCGCGTGTTCAAGCCGCTGCCGGGCACCGTCTTGGGCAGGGAACCGTCGCTGGACAGATAGACGTACGCGGCCACGCGGTTGCGGTAGCGGGCCATCGCCGAGTCGTAGCTGGACTGGTCGTCGAGGAAGACGGAGATGCCGACGGCGGCCTCCATCATCACCAGCTCCCAGTTCCCGTTGCTGTTGCTGCCGCCGATGATCTTCGACAGGTAGACGTTGCGCAGCATCGTCGCGAAGCGGCCGGCGTTGGGCCAGCTGGTGTACGTCGACTTGATCAGCTCGGCCGCCCGCGACCACGACGAGCCCGCCCAGCCGGTCTGCAGCGGCGCGTTGCTGTTGGTGTGATTGGTGATCGTCGCCGACCACGCGTCCATCAGCTCGATCGCCTTCTTGGCGTAACGGTCGTCCTGCGTCAGATACCAGGCGAGGGCGTCGGTATACGCGGCGATCGCGTCTTCCCGCTCATCGGTACAACCGAGATTCGGATTCGAATAAGGGCCGCATTCGACGACCGAACGCGGTTTCGCGGTACGGGAAAGGGAGGCGTACGAACTGCCCATCATCTGGTCGTACGCGCTCTTCCACGGCTGGGCGCCGGAATTGACCTTCGTGCGGACGAAATCCAGTTGTGCGCGGCTGACCAGCACCCCGGGGTGCGTGAAAGCCGCAGGTGCGGCCGGGGTGGGCGTGGCCGGTGCCGGAGTGGCCGCCAGTCCCAGCAGGACTGGCAGCATTGCCGTGAGGGTGAGGAGTTTCCTCACCCGGGAACCTCGTGCGGACATGGCTCTCCTCGGTGGGGGGCGGAGGGATAGTGATCTGCATCACTGGTGAGCGCTGTGTCCTAGTTTCATGGTCCAGACCAGAGTCGTCAAGACCGGGCAAAAACTTTCTTCGCGTTCCGAAGGAACAGTTCCCGCATAAATTCAGCCCGCTGAACGGAGGGCTATTTCCATTCAGCGGGCTGAACAATTCAAGGAGCCTCAGCGGCCGGTGAACGTCGCCTTCCCGGGGCCGTCGGCGAGGAACGACTTCACCGCGCCGCGCAGGTCGGCCGTGTCGAAGAGCCCGGCGGCGATGGACGTGACGTGGGCGTTCGCCTCCGGCACGCCGCCGTGCTCGAAGTGCGCGAGCACGCGCTTGGTGGCCGCGTGGGCCTGCGTCGGCCCCGCTGCCAGGTCCGCGGCGAACTTCCGTGCCGCGGCGTCGAAGCCGTCGTCCGGGAGCACGCGGTTGACCACGTTCCAGCGTTCGAGCGTGGTCGCGTCGTAGGTGTCGCCGGTGTAGACGAACTCCTTGGCGCGTGCGACCCCCGCCCGCGCGGCGAGGCGCTGGGTCCCGCCCATCGTCGGGGTCAGCCCGACCACCTTCTCCACCAGCCCGAACCTCGCGCGCGACGCCGCGAGCAGCAGGTCGCAGGCCACCGCGACCTCGAACGCCCAGGTCAGGCACAGGCCGTGTGCGGCGAACACCGTCGGGAACGGCAGTGCGGCGAGGCGTTCCGGGACGGTGAGCAGCCGGTCGAAGAAGACCTTCGCCTCGGCGGCCGAGCCCTGAGCGTCGAAGAGGGAGACGTCGACGCCACCGCTCACGATCTTGCCCTCGGCGCGGATCAGCAGCGCCCGCGCGGGCTCGGCTTCCAGCGCGGCGATCGCCGTGAGGAGGTCGTTCTGCAGCTCGGTGGTGTACAGGTTGAGCGGGGGCGCGTCGATGGTCAGCACGGCCAGGCCGTGCTCGTCCCGGTCCAGGCGGGTCATGCCTTCTCCTCCTTCTGGAGCAACTCGTCCCAGTGCCGCTGCGCCTCCGGCCGCCAGTCGACGTGCTTGCGGTGGAACAGTTCCGCGGCCTTCGCCCCGCTCCACTCGGCCGGCAGCAGCTCGGCGGGCAGCCGCGGGTCGAGGAACGGGAAGCGGCGCCACTCGTGCACCAGTTCGGTCTGCGCGCGCAGCGCCGGTCGGCCGCCGGCGGGCTGCAGGCCGGTGAACCGGTCGATGAAGTCCTCGTAGCGGTCGGTCAGCTCGGACAGGTCCCACGAGCGGGCGACCATGCTCTCCTGCTCCCCGACCTCGCCGTACGCCGCGGTGAACGACATGGCCTGCGCGTCGAGCCCCAGCTCGGAGACGATCTGCTGGGCCTCGCGCTGCCGGCTCGGGTCCGGGCTGACCCAGACGCCGGCCACCGGCGAGCCGAAGCCCGCCCAGGTCAGCCGGGTGCGCAGGCGGTGGCGCAGGTCGCGCTTGGCCTCCGGCACCGAGACGATCAGCATCAGCCACCGGCCGTCCCAGCTCAGGCCGGCGCGGCCGAACTCGTAGATCCGCTCGGCGCCCTCGGTGAGCAGCCGCCGCCCGGGCGGGGTGAGCGACCAGCGCACGCGCCGCCCGACGCGCTCGGACACCAGCCACCCTTCGGCCGAGGAGCGCGCGAGCGCTTGGCGCGCCGACTTCTCCTCGACGTCGAGCACGCCCAGCACGTCGACGAGCATGGAGGTCCACACCGGCCGGTCCCGCGGCAGCACGTACTCGCCGAGGACCGTCATCAGCAGGGAGCGGGCGCTCGCGTGGCTGACCTCGCGCCTCCTGCTGACCGTCGGCCGTGGCGCCGCGGCGCGGGGGTCCCGCGGCTTCGCCCGCTGGCCGAACGCGACCGGGGTGGCGGGTTCCGCCATGAGTTTCACCGACCTCACTGCTCCCTAGGATCGACAACCCGCCCAGGGTACCCACTCCGAGTGACCGTGACGACACTCGACACACACACGGCAGGGTCGGGTCTGGGGCGTGCCCCAGCTGACAGCGCTGTCGCGGCTGGACCGCTCGGGCCGTCCACGATCAGCTCGGGTCGCGGCGCCCTGGTCGACCGGGTCGCCGACGTGCCGGCCGAATCCTTCACCAGCGAAACCGGGACCACCGACGACATCCTCGCGCTGCTCTGAATTTCTCCCGAGCGGCGTCAGGCCCGGGCCGCGGCGTGCAACGCGGGTTCGAAGTCGGTGCCGCGGATGTTGGTCACCATCAGGTTGGTCGCTCCGGCGGTCCGGTAGCGGTCCAGGGACTTGACTACCGCGGGCTGCTCGCCGATGGCGCACAGGTCGTCGATGAAGGCGTCGCTGATGGCGGACATTTGGCGGGGCTCGTCGCCGGTGGCGGCGTCGTAGGCGGTGATGTCGGGGGTGTAGCCGGCTGTCGCGAACATGGCGCGGTAGAAGGGCAATCCGAAGTAGCGGTGGAGTTCGGCGCGGATTCCGGCGTGGGCGTGGGCCACATCGTCGGTTGCGGCGGTGGGGATTGCGGCCACGATGTCGAAGCCCGCGAGATCCTTCCCGGCGGCACGGCGCGCCTCGGCGATTTCCGGCACCACGACGTCGCGGACGTAGGAAGACGGGCAGGCCCACAGCACGATCCCGTCGGCGATCTCGCCCGCGAGCCGGATCATCTTGCGTGACAGCCCGGCCAGGTAGATCGGGATGCCGGGCCGCGGCGAGAATCCCGCGAACGCGAACTGCGAGCGCCACCGGGCGCCGTCGGGCGCCGGGTGGCCGGCCAGCAGGGACCGCACCACGGACACGTACTCGCGCATTTCCGCCAGCGGGTTCCCGATCTCCTGGCCGTGCCAGGCCGCCATCGTCACGCGGTGCCCGCTGCCGAGGCCGAGCCGGAAACGGCCGCCCGACAGGTCGTCCAGTGTGGCGGCGGTCTGCGCCATCGACGCCGGCGAACGGTGGTAGATCGGCGCGACGGCCGTGCCGAGGCGGACGCGCGGGGCGACGGTGGACAGCGCGGCGAGCGTGGTGAACGAGTCCCGCGCCGAGATGTGCGAGCAGTTGATCGACTCGTAACCCAGCTCGTCGGCGAGCCGCGCGTGCCGGGCGATCGTGGCGAAGTCCCCGGTGGTGGGAATCAGCGCGCTCGTCTTGGCCATTTCGCTCATCGTTGCCGGCCCACGGCCTGGCGCACGGCGGCCAGCAACTCGGCCGTGCTGCCCTCCTCGATCCGGCGGGCGCGCCAGGCCACGTGCCGGTCCGGCCGGACCAGCACACACCCGGTCGTCTCGACCTCCCGGCGGGCGGACCATTCGCCGTACGGGTCGAGCAGGCCGCCCGGCCCGCCGATGACGTGCACGTCGACCCGCACACCGGCCTCTTCGGACACTGCCGCCGCGGCGGCGGCCCACTGCTCCCCACCGCATCCGGTCAGCAGCGCGAAACCCAGGCCGTCGACCAAGTCCAGTGTGGACAGTGCCTCGCCGTCGCGCTCGAGCAGGGCGTGCGGCACCCGGGTCCCCGGCCGGGAGCTGGGCCGGTAGAACAGCTGCGGATCCGCCTCGGACGCCGATTCGACGCCGTCGTCGGCCAGCACCCCGCTTTCGTACCGGTAGCCCAGCTCGACCCCGTGGGCGTTGAACTGGTAGTTGCTCAGCTCGACGGCGGCGCGCAGGGCCGCGCGACGTTCGTCGCCCGCGATCCCGGGCTCGTACAGCACCTCCAGCTCCTTCCAGCCGTCCTCAGTGGACTGTCCCGGTTCGAAGCCGAGTGCCGCGTCGACGGCCGCACCCTCGTGCAGGCTGGTGATCGCCCGCCGGACGCCGGCCGCTCCCACCGGCTGGCGCTCCTCGCTGTAGCTCTCGAGCAGAGCCGGCCCAGCGTGCCCGCCGAGGCTCAGCGCGAGTTTCCAGGCGAGGTTGTCCGCGTCCGCGACCGACATGTTCAGCCCGAGCCCGTTGGTCGGCGGGTGCCGGTGCACCGCGTCCCCCATGCAGAACACCCGGCCTTGCTGGTACCGCGGGGCCACCTGGGCGTTCACCTGCCAGCCGGCCACGCCGAGGATCTCGGCCTCGACCGGCTCCCCCACCACGGCGTCGATGCGGGCCCGCAGCTCGGCCGCCGACAGCTCTTCCAGCACGGTCACCGCGGGGTCGTACAGGAACGCCAGCACGAACTCGGTGAACGGCTTGTGGCAGATCAGCGTGCCCAGCCGCAGCGGCGGCAGCGGTCCCGGCATCACGTTCCAGGTCAGCACTCCCGGGCGATGCGCGAGGTATCGCGTGAGGTCGGCCCGGAACCAGACGTTCACGGCGCGGGCGAGATCGGCCTGCCCCTCGACCTCCAGCCCCGCCTGCGCCAGCACCCGGCTGCGGGCACCGTCGGCCCCGACGACGTACTGCGAGCGGACAGTGGTGACCGCGTCCGTCCGGCGGTCCCGGACCGTGCTGGTGACCCCGTCCGCATCCTGCTCCAGTTCGAGGAACTCGGTCTCGAACCGGATGTCGGCGCCGGCTTCCCGAGCCGCCTCCAGCAGCAGCGGCTCGAGCACGGTCTGCGGGCAGTTCGCCATCGGCTCGGGGCTCGAGGCCAGGTACTCGCCGAGCCGGTCCGCGCCGGTCCCCCAGGCCTCCGACCGGGCCACCTCCCGGCCGGCCAGCGTGGTCACCCAGAGGTTGTTGCGCATCATCCGCTGCGGGGTGGCGGCGGCGTGGAACCGCTCGCTGACGCCGAGGTGCCGCAGGATCTCCACCGTGCGCTGATTGACGATGTGCGCGCGGGGTGTGTGCGCCGTGCCCGGGTGACGCTCGACGAGCAGGTGGTCGATTCCGTAGTGGCGCAGCGAAAGCGACAGCGCCAGGCCCGCCGGGCCGGCCCCCACCACGAGGACCGGCACCTCGACGTCGGCTTCCGGTGCAGAGCGGCGATTCGGCATCGTTCCTCCTGGAGATCCGGCACCGCGGAAGCCCCATCCCACCTCCTGGAGCGCACCCCGGTCTCGGCCGAGGACGGCAGCTTCAACGAGGAATGGTCGGTCCGGCACCGCGACTTCCACCGCGCGCTCCTGGCCGGCTGCGGGAACGCGCGGCTGGAAGGGGTCGCGAACGCCTTGCGCGACAGCGCCGAGCTGTACCGCCGCTGGTACTGGGTGCTCACCGACGACCACCACCGCGACATCCCGGACGAGCACCGCCGGCTCAAGGACCTCGCCATCGCGCGGGATCAGGATTCCGCGGTCGAGCTCCTGACCGCCCACATCGAACGAGCACCCCACCAGCTGATCGCCTACGCCCGGGAGCACGGCGTCGACCAGCTGCACAACCGCCCGGAGTCTAACCTCGATCTTTCATGGGGTTGTGGGGTTCGGTGGATGTTTCTGTGGTGGCCTAAATTTGGTCGGAAGCGGTGGTGTGGGCATGGTTGCGAGCCGGTTGTCGCATCGGCGGGCGGGGTCCGGGGGTCCTTGGTTGTCGGGGTGATGGGTGCGGAGTCAGTCAGGCCAGGGCGCTGCGCGCAGCCGGGTGAAGGCGTCCGCGAGGTGTTCGGCCCAGGGCCAGTCGCGGTCGAGGTGCATGCTGTGCTTGCGGGCGGTGCGGGTGAGTTTCGCCGCGACCGCGCAGATCTTGTAGCGGAACGTCGCGGGTTCGCAGCGGGCCAGGTCATCGGTGAAGCACAGCGTCTGGGCCCAGGTGAGCAGGTCCGCGGCGGTCAGGGCCAGTTCCAGCCAGGCTTTGTTCTCGGCGTAGCCGCGGCAGGGCAGGTTGCGCAGGCCGGTGGCTTTGCCGCAGCGGATGCGGTCTTCGACGCGGGCGTGGGATCGGTGGTGGGTTTCGAGGTCGGCGAGTTGCCCGCCGGTGGTGTCGGTGATGAACGCGGTGAACCGGTGCCCGTCGGTGTCGGTGAACCGTAGCTGAGCACCGGGGTGTGGTCGTTCCCGGCGGATGATGACCCGTGCACCAGTTGGCCATGTCGTCAGGTCGAGCATGTCGGTGATCTCGGCGACCCATGCCCCCTTGCGTGGCCGGCCGTCGAGGTCGTAGGCCGGGACCCACGCGTCGGCGGGAATGACGAGGACCGCGGCCTGGACCTCGGCGGCGATTGAGAACCCGAGGGAGAAGCCGCATCCCGCGGCGCGCACGGCAGCGGCGAAGGCGTGGGTCGCGCCGGCGGCGTCGGTCCGCACCACCACGCGGGGCGTCTCGGGATCATCGGGGATGGGCCGGGCGTGAGCGGGCAGCGCGGCCAGGGCCATGGTGAGGATCTCGATATGGTCAGCGGCGGTGTTCGACCCGGCCCGGCCGGGCCGCAGGATCCCGGCCAGCGCTTCCCCACCGGCAACGTCGGGGCGGTCCAGGTAGGCCAGCAGCGGGTGGAACCCAAACGTCTTCTTCCAGGTTTTCGCCGCGTTCTCTTTCTCGCTGTGCGCGATGGTGATCATCGCGTCGATGTCGATCACCAACCCGTCCTCGATATCGGGACCGGCTCCGGCGGCCCAGGCCCGTTCCCGCGCGCTCGCGCGGACCGCGCGCAGCCGGGTGAGGTGTTCCTCGTCGACCCGGTCCAGGACCCGCCACGCGGTGGCATCGCTGGCCACCGGCCCGAACAATTTGTCCTGGTCCCGCAGCGTCGCCAGATGCGCGAGTGCGTCACCGCCGTCGGCGATCATCACCGACAGATCAGCCAGCACCCGCCCCGGAAGATGGACCGGCATCCCGTCGTAGGTGTCGAGAAGCGCTTCCGACCAGCCGGTTCCCAGACCGGTGTTGATCGTCAGCTCCCGCAGCAGCGCCACCCCGGCCCGAGACACCAGACCCGCACCGTCCGCGGTGACCTCGACCCGCGACTGCTTGCTATCCTGCACCAAGGGAGTGCCTTCCTGCTCGTGGAACCTGATGTCTTCGCAAACACCATTTTCCCTTACAAGACAGGCACTTCCTCCATTTCAAACCCTGATTTACATCACACTGCGCGAAAGACCCAGGCTAAGAGCCGTACTGCGCGCCCCTGATCGCGGACGGCGCGAAGAGCACGTTGAGCGCGGCGACGTCGTCCGCGCTGAGCGGGACCGCCGTCGCGCCGAGGTTCTCCCGGACGTACGCGATGCGTTTTGTGCCCGGGATCGGGGCGACGTCCATCGGCTGGGCCAGCAGCCAGGCGAGCGCGACTTGGCCGGGCGTGCACCCGCGCTGTTCACTGAACGCCCGCAGCGCCTCGACCGGCCGGAGGTTGTGCGCGAGGTTGTCACCCTGGAATTTCGGCACGGTGGAACGGAAATCGGTGTCGCTGAACGTCGCGTCACGGCCGATCGTGCCGGTCAGCATCGCGCGGCCGAGCGGGCTGTACGGCACGAGCGTGATGCCCAGCCGACGGCACGCGGGCAGGACCTCGGCCTCGATCGCCCGCTCCCACAGCGAGTATTCGCTCTGCAGCACGGAAATCGGGGCCACCGCGGCGGCCCGGCGGACGAGGTCCGCGGGCAGGTGGCTCAGCCCGAGCGCCCGGACCTTGCCCGCCGTGACGAGCTCGGCCATGGCCCCCGCGGTCTCCTCGACGGGCACGCCCGGGTCGAGCCGGTGGTAGTAGTAGACGTCGATCCGGTCGGTGCCGAGCCGGGCCAGGTTCGCGTCGCAGGCGGCGCGGACGTACTCCGGGCTGCCGTCGAAGGTGCTCCCGCTTTCGCCTGGCCTGGCGGAGAACTTGGTGCCGATCACCACCTCGTCGCGCCGGCTCCGGACGGCCTCGCCGAGCAGCCGCTCGTTGTGCCCGAACCCGCGGTTCGGCTGGCCCGCCACCGGCGTGGCCGCGCCGTACACGTCGGCGGTGTCGAAGAAATCGACGCCGAGGTCGATCGCCGCGCGGATGGTCGCGATCGACTCGGCGCGGTCGGCCTCGCCGTAGAACTGGGACATCCCCATGCAGCCGAGGCCGATGGGCCGCACCCGCAGGCCGGAATCCCCCAGCGGGACCGTGGCCGTTTCTTCGTGCTGCACGGCTGCGCTGTTCGTCATCAATGCTCCCTGTCTCAGAGGGCGTCTGAGAACTTCGGTGGGTGTCTGCGTGTAGTGCTCGGGAATGGGGCGAGCTCCCGGTAGGACTGGTGGTTCTCTACGCCAACCGGTCCGCCAGGAGCTCGCGTGTCAGTGTCGCCTACCTGCCGATGTTTGTCATGCCCAGCCCATGGTGGGCCGCTGACCGCACCGGTGCCGTGTCCGTTCTACCCGTCCTCGTCGATGTCTGACTCTCAGTGGGCACTCATCGCGTCGTTGCTGCCACCTGCGGGTAACACCGCCGGCAAGGGTGGTCGACCGGAGAAGCATCCACGCCGTATCGTGCTGGACGCCATCTTCTACGTGGCCCGCGGCGGGATCGCCTGGCGACAGATGCCCAGCGACTTCCCGCCCGCGATGACCGTCTACGACATCTTCCGCCGATGGTCCAAAACCGGTGTGTGGCACCAAGTTCACGACGCACTACGTGATCTGGTTCGCCTCCGCGCCGGACGTGACCCGCTGCCCACCGCCGCGATCATCGACTCCCAGACCGTGCGCGGCGCCGACACCGTGGCAACAGCCAGCGCCGGCTACGACGCCGGGAAGAAGACCAAGGGCCGCAAGCGGCACATCGCCACTGACACCCTGGGCCTGCTACTCACCGTCGTAGTGACTGCCGCGTCGATACAAGACCGCGACGGCGCGCACCGGTTGCTGGTCGACCTACGCGCCCGCTTCAGCACCATCGCCCACGTCTGGGCCGACGGTGGATACGCCGGACGCCTGCTGAGCTGGGCGAAAACCGTACTGTCGCTCACCGTCGAGGTCGTCAAACGCACCGACAAGATCACCGGATTCGTGGTCCTGCCCCGCCGCTGGGTCGTCGAGCGAACGTTCGGATGGATCACCAAACACCGCCGCTGCGTCCGCGACTACGAGACCCTGCCCGACCACCACGAAGCCATGGTCTACATCGCCATGATCATGACGATGTCCCGCCGACTCGCCCGCACCGCAGACCAGTGACCTCAGTATTCAGACGCCCTCTCAGACGGCGATGGTCTGGTACTCGAAGTACTGGTTGAGGCCCGTGGCCCCGAATTCCCGGCCGATGCCGCTGTTCTTGAAGCCGCCGAAGGCGCCGTTGCCGGTCGCGGGCGCCCCGTTGACGGTCAGCCAGCCGGCCCGGATCCGGCGCGCGACGGCCAGCCCGCGCTCCGGGTCTCCCGCCCACACACCGCCGCCGAGGCCGTACTCCGAGTCGTTGGCGATGCGGACGGCTTCGTCCTCGTCGTCGAACGGGATGACCACCAGGACGGGCCCGAAGATCTCCTCGCGGGCGATCCGCATCCTGCTGTCGACGTCGGCGAAAAGCGTTGGCTTGACGTAGAAACCGCCTTCGAGACCGGCCGGCGTTTCGGGCCCGCCGGTGACCAGCCGGGCACCTTCCCCGAGGCCGATCCGGACGTAGTCCTGGACGCGACGCTGCTGGTCGGCGCGGACCATAGGCCCGATGAACGTCTCCAGGTCCGCGGGGTCGCCGACCTTCAGACCGTCCATCATGGACTTCAGCGCGCCGACGACCTCTTCGTACCGGCTGCGCGGGGCGAGGATCCGGGTGTGGGCGACGCAGCTTTCGCCGTTGTTGCCCAGGGACAGGCCCTGGAGCCCGGCCACGGCCGCCGTCAGGTCGGCGTCCTCGAGGACGATCGAGGCGGACTTGCCGCCCAGCTCCAGGCTGACCCGCTTGAGCTGCTCCCCCGCCAGCGAGGCGATGCGCCGTCCGGCCGCGGTGGACCCGGTGAAGGCGATCTTGTCGACGCCCGGGTGCGAAACCAGGTGCTCGCTCGTCTCGCGGCCCGCGGGCAGGATGCTCACCACACCCTCGGGAAATCCTGCTTCGCCGAAGACCTCGGCCAGCGCGAGCGCGTCCAGCGCCGTTTCCGGGGAGGCCTTGAGGATCACCGTGCAACCGGCGAGCAGCGCGGGCACCAGCTTGACCAGCGCCGACTGGTGCGGCGCGTTCCACGGGATCACGGCGGCCACCACGCCGACCGGTTCGCGGCGCAGCAGCGTCCGGGAATCTGTGCCCACCTGCTCCTCCCAGTCGAGCGCCGCGGCGGCGCGCAGGTACGCGTCCGTCTGCTCCGGGAGGCCGGAGCGGAACGTCCAATTCGTGAACCACCGCGGCGTGCCGTTCTCGGCGGTGACCAAGGCCGCGAACTCCTCCGCGCGGGCCGCGTGCAGCTTGGCGAACCGCTCCACCACCGCACGCCGATCCTGCGGGCTCATGCGCGGCCAAGGCCCTTCGTCGAACGCCCGTCGCGCGGCGGCCACCGCGGCGTCGACGTCGGCGGGAGCGGCGTGCGGCGCGGTCCCGACCAGCGACCGGTCGTGCGGCGAACGCACCTCGATGACGTCGGGACCGGCCGGAGCGAGCCATTTCCCGCCGACGTACAGCTTGTCGTAAGTGATCATGGTTTCCCTCATTAGATTCCAGTGGACCCTTATAGCTCGACTATAGCTGTCCAGTGGCCACTTAACAAGGCGACGGCTATCCTGGAGGCGTGACGGAAGACGTGGAGGTGCCGGCCTTCCAGCGGGCGAGGCGGCCGGAGCAACGCGAGCTGCGGCGGCAGGAGATCCTGGACGCGGCGGAGGCGTTGCTGGCCGAGGTGCCGGCGGAGGAGATCAGCCTCCGGGAGCTGGGACGGCGCCTGGGCGCGTCCAAAACCCATGTGGTGCGGTACTTCGAGACGCGCGAAGGCGTTTTCCTGGAGCTGCTCAACCGGCTGCGGTCGTCCTGGCTGGACGCGCTGGTGAGCGAGTGGCCCGCCGGCCCCTGCGAGCCCGACCGCGTGATGCAGGCCTGGGCCGATTCCCTTGCCGCACGGCCGATCCTGTGCCAGCTGTGGAGCCTGCTGCCGAACGTCCTGGAGCGCAACGTCTCCGCGGACACGGTGCGCGCGTACAAACTCGTCGACCTGGAGCACCGCACCGCGCTGGCGGGTCAGGTCCGGGAGCGGGTGCCTTCGCTCAGCGCGGCCGACGCACTCACGCTGACCGAGTACGCAGTCGTCGCCCTGGTCGGACTCTGGGCCTTCAGCAACCCGACGCCGACCATCGTCGAAGCCACCGCCGACCCCCGCCTTGCCAGCGCCCGCGTCGACTTCACCACCCGGTACGGCGCGATCCTCCAGACCACCCTCACCGGCCTGCTCAGTCGGGCCGGCGAAACACCCGGGTAGCCCGCTGGGTCAGGACGGTCGCCGGTCGAGCCCGGTGAGGCGTTCGCTGAGCCGCCAGAGCTTTTCGACCGCCTCGGGTTCCACCGCCGCGGCCGCGGATTTGGCGGGCAGCCGTCCGTCGTAGAAGCAGCCGTCGAGGACCTTCGCGCCGGGATCGGCGAGGCGGGCGACCACTTCCCCGCCCTCGATCGCCGGGCGGCTGCGGTGGCCGTAGTGCTTGAGCATGCCGGTGGCGATGATGCCGGGGTGCACGCTGACCGCCTCGCGGACCTTCGGCTCCAGCTCGGTGAGCGCGGCGGTGAACATGGTCAGCGCGAGCTTCGACTGCGCGTAGGCGGCGCCGCGGTTGTACCGCCGCTTCCAGCTCGGATCGGTCCAGTTGATCCGGCCGGCGCGGTGCAGCGAGGAGCTCACGTTCACCACCCGGCCGACCGGCGACGCGCCGATCCGGTCCGCCAGCAGCCGGGTCAGCAGGTACGGGGCGAGGTAGTTGACCTGGAACGTCAGCTCGTGACCGTCGGGGGTGAGCGTGCGGTGACCGGTGCCCCCGGTGCCCGCGTTGTTGACCAGGACGTCGAGCCGCGGATAAGCCGCACCGATCGCGGCGGCGAGGCCGGCCACCTGGCGCAGGTCGGAAAAATCGGCGACGGCGGGCTGCAGCCGCCGCGGATCGGCACCGGAGTTGACCAGGCGCTGGAAGGCCGCGGCGCCCTCCTCCTCAGTCCGCGCGTGCACCACCACGGTGACGTCGCCGGCGGCGAGCAGCCGCGCCGTTTCGTAGCCGATGCCGCCGGTGCTCCCGGTGAGCAGGACGATCGGCCCCTCGGGCACGGACCGTCCACAAAGGATCAAGGGCGTCGGTGCGGCCATGCCGACGAGCGAAGACCACCCGCCGCTCCCCCGCAAGGACGGCAGCCCCGGACTTACGCTTTCCTTGCGGGATCCCCGCTCGGCACGGCCCCGATCACGGGCCGCATGGCCAGATAGTAAAGCGCGCCCCCGACGATCGTCCCCAGGATCCACGAGATGTCGGCACCGCCCACCAGCGCGACCAGCGGTCCGGTGTAGAACGTGGTGCTCATGAACGGGATCTCCACCCCGATGGCGAGCAGGTACGGGATCAGCGCGCGCCAGTTGGCCCGGCCGTATTCGCCGTCCGGGTCGAAGATCGCCTTGATGTCGTAGCGCTCCTTGCGGACCGCGTAGAAATCGACCAGGTTGATCGCGGTCCACGGGATCAGGAAGTACGCGAGGAACAGGATGAAGTTCTCGTAGTTGGCCAGGAAGTCGCCGCGGCCGGCGATGGCGACGGCGGTCGACACGACCGCGGCGGCCACGATGTAGCCGATCCTGGTGCGCCGCGTGATGGCGTGGCGGCGCAGCGCGGTCAGCGTGGTCGCGGTGGACATGAAGCAGCCGTACAGGTTGAGCACGTTGATCGCGATGATGCCCAGGACGATGATCGCCGCGAACAGCCCGTGCGCGCCCGGGGCGAGGTCGACGACGAACTGGATGGAGCCGCCGTCGAAAGCCTGCTCGGCGACCGAGACCGCGATCGCGCCGAACAGCATCATCCAGACCGAGCCGAGCACCGAACCCGCGTACGTCCACCAGAACGTCGAAGCGACGGACGTGCGGCTCGGCAGGTAGCGGGAATAGTCCGCGACGTAAGGCGCGTAAGTGATCTGCCAGGTCGCGGCGACCGCCACCACCAGCAGGAAAACACCGGCCGACCCGCCGCCACCGTGCCAGGCCTTCGCCACGTCGCCGGCCTGGAACAGCCGGACCGTGAGGTAGCCGAAGCCGAGCGCGCTGAGCAGGCTGATCCACCGGTCCGCGCGGTGGATCAGCCGGTAGCCGAACACCGCGAGCACCATGCACACGGCCGCGACGAGCACGATCGCCACGTCGACGTTCAGGCCCGTCGCGCCGGCCAGCGCCTGGCCGCCGAGCACCGCGCTGGTCGCGAAGAACCCGACGTACATCACCATCACCAGCAGCAGCGGCAGCACCGCGCCGTGGAACCCGAACTGCGCGCGGCTCTGGATCATCTGCGGGATCCCGAGTTTCGGGCCCTGCGCCGAATGCAGCGCCATGAACACGCCGCCGACCAGGTTGCCGACGACCAGCGCGAGCACCGCGGCCGGCAGCGGCAGCCCGAGCACCACGCCCAGCGCGCCGGTGACGATCGTGGTCACCTGCATGTTCGCCGCGAACCACACCGCGAACAGGCCGATCGCCCGGCCGTGCCGTTCGGACTCCGGGATGAACTCGATCGAACGGCTCTCGACCTGCAGCGCCGCACCGTACTCAGCCATGGCGATCATTGAAGGCAGGACCGGCGCCGGGCGCCAGGACCGATCCGGAACGGGTGTCTGGGATTTCAGACCACGGCGAGTGCTCAACCACCGTGCCGCCCGGATCGGCCACAGACAGCGACACATCTTTGACGGTGTGTGGCCTGACTTTGACACGCCGTTGATGCCGCCCCGCCCCGATCGACTCGTCGCCGGGCACCCACTGTCGTAGGGTGGCCGTGGCGCGCCGGGAAGTCTGGTCGGCATCGGAGACGGGCGAGGAGAGCCGATCATGCGCGGGGTCGAGACAGTGCTGTTCCTGGTCGTGATCGCCACCGTCGTGGCGACTTTCGCCAACCGGCTCCGGATACCGGCGCCCTCGCTGCTCGTCGTGGCCGGTGTGGTGGTCGGGCTGCTGCCCGGGGTGCCGCCGATCGCGGTGACGCCGGACGTGATCAGCCTGATCGTGCTGCCCCCGTTGCTGTTCGCCGCCGGGGAGGAGCTGCCGTGGCGGGACCTCCGCGCGGTCGGGCGCCCGGTCGCGGCGCTGTCGGTCGGGCTCGTGCTGCTCTCGGCCGCCGCGGTGGTCGGGATCGTGGTCGCGGTGACGCCGATTCCGGTCGGCCTGGCGTTCGTGCTCGGCGCGATCCTCGCCAGCACCGACCCGGTCGCCGTCACCGCGCTGGCGCGCCGGCTCGCCCTGCCGCCCCGGGTGCAGGCGCTCATCCAGGCCGAAAGCCTGTTCAACGACGCGACCAGCCTCCTGCTCTTCCGCGTCGCGCTGTTCATGGTCGTGGCCGGCGGGGCCGTTTCCTGGGGCCGGACCGCGGGCGAGTTCGCGCTGCTCGCCGGGGGCGGCCTGATCGTCGGCGTGCTGACCGCGGCCGGCGCCTTCCTCATCCGGCGGCGCACCGAGGACCCGGTGTTGGAGGCCGTGGTCGCGCTCGTCACGCCGTACGCGGGGTATGTGCTCGCCGAGTCCGTCGGCGGGTCGGGGGTCACCGCGGTGGTCGTCGCGAGCGTCCTGCTCGGCACCCAGGCCGAACGGCTGACCACCGCGCGGATCCGGCTCCAGGTCGGCGCCGTCTACCGGACGGTCGTGTTCCTGCTGGAGAGCGTCGTGTTCGGCCTGATCGGGCTCCAGCTGCCCTCGCTCGTCCGGCAGGCCGCGGGCAACGGGGCCTGGTGGCTGCTGCAGGCGCTGGCGATCGCGGCGACTCTCGTGCTGGTGCGGCTGGTGCTGGTGTTCGCGCTTTCCGCGCTACGCCAACGCCGCGGCGGGCAACGCGTCTCCTGGCAGGTCCCGGCCGTGGTCTCGTGGGCCGGCGCCCGCGGTGTGGTGCCGCTCGCCGCCGCGCTGTCGCTGCCCGTCGTCGCGCTCGACGGCTCGGCGGTGCCGGACCGCGACCTCGTCCTCCTGCTGACCACCGCGGTCATCGTGCTCACCCTCGTCGTGCAGGGGTTCACGCTCGCCCCGCTCGTCCGCCGCGCGGGCATCGCCCTCGACCCGGCCGACATCCACCAGGAGCAGACCGAGGCCCGGCTACGGCTGGCCGAAGCCGGGCTGGACCACCTCGAACAGCTCGCCGAAACCGAGTCCGCGCCCGGCTTCGTGCTCGACCAGCTCCGCGCCAGCTGGCAGGCGCGCATCAACCGGATCCGCCTCGACGAGGACACCGAGCCCGCCGACACCACCCGCTACGACGCCTATCGCGCGATCCGCCAGGAAACTCTCGCCATCGAAGCCGTCGAACTCACCCGGCTCTTCGAACTCGGCACCATCACCGACGCCACGCGGCGCCGGGTCCAGCGCCTGCTCGACCTCGAACTCGCCGGTCTCAGCGACGACGAGTGAGCCGCGGCCGTCAGTCCCCGGCCGGCCCCGGCCCGGTGAGGTGGGTCTGGGCGTACTTCCGGAACGCCGCCAGCAGCCGGCCGTGGTCCCCCGCACGCGTGGCGAGCACGACGTGGCACGGCTCGATGCCTTCGAGCGGGATGGTGGTCAGGTCGTTGCGGAAGGCGCAGCCCAGTGAGCCCGCGATGATCGCCACGCCCCCGCCGTCGGCGATCACCTCGAACTTGTCCTCGATGGCCTCGATGAACGGGCCGTCGGGGGCCCGGCTGCCGTCCGGGCGCGGGTCGACGCGCCAGAACGCGCTCCAGGCCGGGTCGGACTCCCGCAGCCGGGGCATCGGCTCGTCGGCGATATCGTCCAGGGTGATGGATTCCTTGCCCGCCAAGCGATGCGTGCGCGGGACCAGGAGCACGCGCGGCTCGTCGTAGAGGACGGTCACGTGCAGCCCCTCGGTCGGCATCGGCAGCCGGGTCACCACGGCGTCCACCCGGTGTTCGAGCAGCGCCGGCCGCACCTCGTTCCAGGCCAGGTACGAGGCGATCACCTCGGCGTCCGGCTGCCGGCGGCGCAGCTCCCGCACCGCCGGGGTGACGATCATGCCCATCGAGTACCCGATGGTGAGCCGGCTCGGCTGCGCGGCGGCCCGGGCCCGGGCGGCGGCCTGCGCGGACGAGCGCAGCACCGATTTGGCCAGCGGCAGGAAGACCTCGCCGGCCTCGGTCAGCCGGCTGCCCTGCGGCGTGCGGTCGAGCAGGCGCGCGCCCAGCTGCTGTTCGAGCCGGCTGAGCTGCCGGCTCAGCGACGGCTGGGTGGTGTGCAGCGCCGCGGCCGCCCGGCCGAAGTGCCGGTGCTCGGCCAGCACCAGGAAACACCGCACCAGCCGCAGGTCGAGGTCGGCCGGGGGCAGTGAGTCGGTCATGCCTTCAGCGTAGCTCGCACCTGAGCGCGTTGTCTCACAGCTGACCAGCGGTGATACGGCGGGCGTAATACCGGATGCAGAACATTCATTGGCGCCGCGGCCCGGCCGGCGAGCAGGCTGGAAGCACCCGCCGACCCTGCTTCCGAGGAGAATTCCCATGAACACCACCGAGATCGAGGCGGCCCGCAAGGCGCTGGGCCCGGTCGGCGTGTGCCTGCCGGTCGAGTTCACCACCGCGCTCGACGTCGGCGCCCAGCGCGACGCCGTGCGCCGGCTGGAAAGCGCGGGTTACGGCGCGGTCTGGACCAACGAGGTGATCGGCGGCAAGGACGTGCTGGTGCAGCTGGCCGTGCTGCTCGCGGCCACCGAGCGGATGGTGTTCGGCACCAGTATCGCCAACATCTGGGCCCGGGAGCCGCAGACCGCGCACGGCGGGGCGGCGCTGCTGGCCCAGGCCTACCCCGGCCGGCTCGTGCTCGGGCTGGGCGTCGGCTACCCGGAGCAGGCGGCGGGCACCGGCCGGGAGTTCGGCCGCCCGCTCGCCACCATGCGCGACTACGTGACCCGGATGGACGCCCAGACCTGGCCGCCCGCGCCCGCCGCGGACTACCCGCGGATCATCGCCGCGAACGGCCCGAAGATGCTGGCGCTGGCGGGCGAGATCGCCGACGGCGCGCTGCCCGCGGGCGCCCCGGCGGAGCAGACGGCACTGGCCAGGGCGGCGCTCGGCCCGGACAAGCTCCTGGTCGTCGGCCTCTCCGCGTCGCCGGACGACGACGACGCCGCCCGCGCCCGGGAAGCGGCACGCGAGCAGGTGGCCCGCATGCTGGACCGGCCGGGCACCCGCGCGAGCCTGGCCGGGCTCGGCTTCTCCGAGGAGGACGTGAGCGACGTGAGCGACCGGCTCGTCGACGCGCTCATCGCCCACGGCGGCCCGGCCGCCATCGCCGCCAAGGTCCGCGAGCACCTCGCCGCGGGCGCCGACCACGTGACGATCCTGCTCGCCCCCGGCACCGAATTCGCCACCGGCGTCGACCGGCTGGAACAGCTCGCCCCGGCGTTGACCGAGGTCACCCGCCCGGCCTGACCCGCACAACCATCCACATCGGACCCCTGCTCCGCCCGGCCCCGGCACCGTCCACATCAGACCCAGCCCGCCCCGCGGCCCCCGATCCGCCCCAATGTGGCGTTGGTTGCTCCAGCCCTGCCCCACCACCGCCCTCAACGGAGGCGCTCCGCGCCCAGCCCTGATTCCACGCACCGAACGCCACATTGGGGCGCATGGCCCGCTGCCACCCGCGCCCCGGTGACCGGCGAGATCCGGCGTTTCATCGGGATTTCATCGGCCCCCGCTAACTTCCGGCGGGGGCCGGAAGTCGGCCCGTGGGCGCGCGAAGGTAGGGCTATGGCCAGCGGAACCGGTGGGGGAACGATGATCGAGGCGGCGTCGGCCGGGGTGGAGGGACTGGCCGACGCCGTCACTTCCGGGCTGGACCGCGCCGGCCCGGCGGGTGCGGTGGCGACCCCGGTCGTCAACGCGCTGCGCAACGTCTGGGAGGGCTACTTCGGCGCTCCTGTCCCGCCCGGCGGGACCAACTGGAACGCCTACTCCCACCAGCAGCTTTACCAGATGCTGTGGGACAACGCCGACGTCGGCGACGTCAGCACGGTCGCCGCCGAGTGGCAGCGGCACGGGTCGGAGATGTCGTCGCACGCCGAGACCCTGCGCGGCCAGCAGGGCTCGCTGCGGGAGAACTGGACCGGCGACGCCGCCGACCACGCTTCCGGACGGCTGGGCCAGCTCGGCGAGCGCGCCGACAGCGCCGGGACGCGGGCGGGCACCGTCGGGCATGCCACGCAGCAGGCCGGCGACTCGCTCGCCGTCGCCCGCAACACGATGCCGAAGCCGCCCGGCGACCCGACCGGGCAAGCGGTCGCCGCCGCGGCGGCCGGCGGCGCGGCGGGCGCCGTGATCGGCGGGGTGCTCGGGGCGGGGGCCGGCGGGATCGGCGCCGGGCCGGGCGCGCTGATGGGCGCCGCGATCGGCGCGGTCGCCGGTGGCGGCGCGAGCCTGTTCCTGTCCAGCGTCCAGGCGTCGGAGAAGAAGGCCGAGGCGGTGCACGTGATGGAGCGCTACGAAACCGGCCTCCACTCCAGCTCGCGCGCCATCACCCCGGGCGGCGGGACCACCGTCGATTCCTACGGCGCCGACGACAGCACCTCCGCGTCGAGCTACATCGGCTCCACTGCCGGCAGCACCACCGGCGGGATGCCGTGGCCGCAGTCGTCCGCGAGCTCGCTCGACCCGAACCTGACCGCCGGACTGCGCTCGGGCCTCGAAATGGAAACCACGATGCTCGCCCGCAACGCCGCGATGGCCGAGATGGCCGCGGCTCGCGCGGCCTCGGGCAGCGGCATGCTGCCCCCCGGCGGCCGGCCGAACGGCTCGGAAGAAGAAGAGCAGGAGCACCAGAACAAGATGCCGGTGCTCGACCAGGCCCTGCTCGCCCCCGAGGAACTGACCAGCAGCCCGGTGATCGGGCTGTGAACGACAGGAGTGCCCCGATGAACTCGCCCGGCCACCAGGTCGCGCCACACGAGCTGGCCCAGCAGGTCTCCGCCCTCACCCGGCTCGGCAAGCAGACCGGCGAGCTGGTCGGCTCGGCCGGGCGGCTGGCCGAGCGCACCCCGCAGCTCGGCACCGCGCCGCCCGCGCTGCACCTGGCCCAGCGGCTGCGTGAGGCCGCCGGGGAAACCGGCCTCACCGGTGAGATCGGCGCCGCCGACACCGAGCTGAACGGCTTCCACAACGCGCTGCAGACCACCGTCAAGCGTTACCTGGAGCAGGAAGCCGAGGCCGAGGACGCGCTCAAGCAGGTCGGGCGGTCCGCCCGATGACCGCCGTGCTGCCCCGCGCCGAGCCGGAGACCGTGCGCCTCGGACTGGTCGAAGCCGACCTGCTGGCCGCACACGCCGGCGCCGGCTGGCCGTTCCCGTTGCGGGTGCCCGCGTTCGGCCGGATCGCCGGGGAACGCGAACTCCTGCTGGACGTCGCCGCCCAGACCCTCCAGGCGCGGCGGCTCGCCGACGACGCCGGTCCCGAAGGCCTGGCCGCCGAGGCGGTCACCGCGCTGCGCGAAAACCGTGGTGTGGTCCACCTGGTGGTCACCGGGGCGGAAGGCACCACCGGCGTCGCCGCCATCGTCTACCGGTCGGCCGCGCTGATCTGCCGCCAGACGCTGGACGACGACCCGGCCGGCACGCTGACCCTGCGGCGGGTCCCGGAAACCGCGTTGATCGACGCGCTGATCGACGAGATCCCGAAGGTGGACCCGGCCCGCGCCCTGCCGATCACGGTGCCCGCGGCCGCCGTCGACGCCGCGATGGCGCTCGGCGAAGACCCCGAAAACTCCGAGGACGACGCCTCCCGTGTCCGGACCCTGCGGGCGCTCGTGCGCGATCACGGCGGCGACCCCGAGGCGCTGGACCACCTCGTCGGCCTGCTGGTGCCGGTGGCCGGGCGCGGCCAGCTCGGCGCGACCCGCGACGGGCGCACCCCGGCCGGCGCCGAACTGTCCTGGGTGGACGGTCCGCGCGGGCGGGTCCGGGTGAACCGGCCCGGTGACGGCTGGCTGAGCGTCAACCCCGTCCGCGCCAACGATGTGCGCTTCGCCCTCGGCGAGCTGGCCACCCTCGCCCGGCGGCCCCGATGACCACCACCGAACGATCAGGAAGGAATCCCGTGGACGCAGCACCGGTGGACCCAGAGCAGTGGCTCGCCGATTACGACCGGACCCTCGCCCGCGCCGCCGCGAACGCCCAGGCGGCCAGCGAAAGCCTCAGCCGCGCCGGCGGACGGGCGACGTCCCCGCGCGGCGAGGTCGAGGTGGAGGTCGGGGCCAGCGGCGCGCTGACCGGCCTGCGGCTGAGCCCCGCCGCCCGCGCGCTCGAGGCCGACACGCTCGCCCGGCTGATCCTGAGCACCGTCCAGCAGGCCCACCGCGCGGCCGGGGCGCAGGTCGTGGAGATCATGACCGAGTACGTCGGCGACGGCCCGGCGCTGCAGCTCGTCCGGGACAACATCCCGGCCGACCCGGCCGCCGCCCCGGCTCCCGCCCGGGACGAGGACTACTTCACCAACCCGCCGGGGATCGTCGGATGACCGCCGGATTCGGGGTCGACCCCGCCCAGCTGCGCCGGCACGCGGCCACCGTCGGCGACCTCGCCGACCGGCTCGGCACGCTTTCGCGCAGCGCGCCGGCCGGGCTCGGCGACCAGTCGCTCGGCGCGTTTGTCCAGTTCCTCACCACGGGGCTGCAGAGCGCGGCCACCAGTGCCACCGACGCGGTGTCGCACGCTTCGTCCACAGTGGACAAGGTCAGCGAGAACCTGACTCGGGCCGCCGAAGGCTACGAACGCCGCGAACAGCACAACGGGGCCGTATTGCCTGGGGAGGGCCTCCGATGACCAGCACCACCAGCGACACCAGTAGTAGCAGTGGCAGTTTGAATGCCGGGCAGCTGCTCTCCGACTTGAAGTCGACCACCCAGGCAGTGCAGAATAAGGACTGGCTCTCGGCCGGTCTCGGCGGCGCCAGCACGGCGGTCGACCTGCTCAGCGCTTCGTCGGATCCCTTGGCCGCGCTCACTTCCGCCGGGTTCGGCATGATCACGGAGCTGATCCGGTTCCTCGAAGAGCCGATGAAGCAGCTGCAAGGCGATTCGAGCTCGGTGTCCTCGCACTCGCAGGGCCTGAGCGACACGGGCAGCCAGGTCTCCTCGGTCGCGAACGACTACCGCCAGTCCACCGGCCCGGAGACCTCCAGCTGGTCCGGCCCGGCGGCGTCGGGCTACCAGGACACCAGCTCCCAGCACGCCGACGGCGTCGACGCGGTCGGCACCGCGAGCACTGCGCTGGCCAGCGCCGTCTCGGGCGCCGGGGAGGTGGTCGGGAAGGCGCAGGCGGAGGTCGGCGGGCTGATCTCCGAGGCCGTCGGGCAGATCATCCCGCTGATGACGCAGGCGGTGGCCGCCGCACCGGCCACCTTCGGCGCCAGCATCGCCGCGGCGATCCCGCAGGCGGTCACCATCGCCACCCAGTACGGCGGGCAGATCGCGCAGAAACTCGGCGTGCTGCTGTCGGACTCGAAGAACCTGTTGCAGCTCATCACTTCCGTGACGAAGGGACTCCAGGCGGTCACGCAGCTGATGAGCGCGCTCAGCGAGGGCTCAAGCCAGAGCGACGGGTCCTCGGCCGATTCCAGCTCCAGTCAGAGCAGCGCGACCTCGACCGGCACCGGCACCAGCCAGAGCAGCTCCTATCAGAACGGAACCAACCAGAGCAGCTCGTACCCGGCCGGCACCGACCAGAGCAGTTCGTACTCCGACGGCACCAATCCGGACGGCACGAGCTCGTCCGACCTCGGCACGACCCCGTACCAGACCACCGATCCGGGGGCGACGAAGGCGGTCAGTCCGGCGTAAGGGCGGTCCGCAGCTCGCGGTCGAGGTCCGCGCCGGGCTCGACGCCGAGGTCGAGCCGCAGCCGTTCGCGGACGCGCCGGTGCACTGCCAGCGCGTCCGCCCGGCGGCCCGCCGCGCGCAGCGCCCGCATCAGCAGGACCGCCAGCGGTTCCCGGTGCGGGTGCACCGCGAGCAGCGCGGAAAGCTCGGCGATGGCGTCGTCGGCGCGGTCCAGCCGCAATTGCAGCGCCGCCTTGTCCTGGACCAGGGTGAGCCGCCGCTCGTTCAGCCGCAGCCGTTCCCCCTCGGCGAACGGCCCGGGCAGGCCGGCCAGCGGCTCGCCCCGGAACAGTCCGAGCGCTCCGGCATACGCGTCCACCGCGGCGGCGACGTCACCGCCGCGGGCCGCCGTGCCCGCGTCGGCGATCCTCGCTTCGAGTTCCCTCAGGTCCAGCGAAACGCCTTCGCCGGTGAACCGGTAACCACCACGGTCGCTGCCGATCACCGAGGCGTGTGTGGGTTCGCCGGACGCGCGCAGGCACTTGCGCAGCCGGTGCACGTACACCGGCACGACCCGGCCGCCGGTGCCCGGCGGCTCCAGCCCCCACACGCCGTCGAGCAGTTCGGTGGTGCTGACCGTGACGCCCGGGCGCAGCACCAGCCCGGCGAGCAGCGCCTGCTGGCGCACCGGGCCGAGGTCGAGCGCCCGCGGGCCACGCCACGCCCGCAGCGGCCCGAGCACGCTGAAACGCAAGCCGGACAAGGATTCCGGCGCCTGATCCGCCGGCGGCTGCTGCGGCGCGGCACCGCTCCGGCCGGGCACGACGAGGCCGTGGTCGAAGGCGTAGACGATGGCCGCGGCCCGGTCCCGCACCCCCAGCTTGGGGTACATCGCGGCGAGGTCGCCGCGCACGGTGGCCTCGGAAACCGCACAGCCGAGCGCGATCTCGACGTCGCTGAGCCCGCGGCCGACGGCGGTGAGCACGTCCAGCTCACGCGGCGTGAGCAGTCCGGACGGCAGGACCGGGCGGTCGTCGGACGCGTGCCGGTAAGTGGTCAGCACCCGCCCGGTGACCGCGACGTCCAGCCAGGCGTCGCCCGCCGCGACCGCGCGCACCGCGCGGATCAGGTCCTCGGCCGGGGAGTCCTTGAGGACGTAGCCCACTGCGCCCGCCCGCAACGCGCCGGCGAGCAGCTCGTCGTCGTCGAACGTGGTCAGCGCGAGCACCGGCGGCCGCGGCCCGTTCGCGCGCAGCCGCCGGGTCGCCTCGATCCCGTCGACCTCGCGCATCCGCAGGTCCATCACCACGACGTCGACCGGGCCTGCGGCGGCGAGCGCGGCCGGCACCTCGGCGCCGTCCGCGCACTCCCCCGCGATGACAAAACCGTCGCGGGCGCGCAGGATGCCGCGGAGCCCGGAGCGCACCAGCTCCTGGTCGTCGACGAGCAGCACCCGTGTCACGACTCGGCTCCCGGGGCCAGCGGCACGGTGACCTCGACGACCCAGTCCTCGCCCTCGGGCCCGGCGAGCAGCCGCGCGCCCAGCTGGTCGGCCCGGGCGGACATCCCGGCCAGGCCGGACCCGTCCCCGGCCGTCCTCGTGTCGGTGGACCGTCTATTTCGGACGGTCAGCCGCGCTTCAGCCGGTTCGATCCGCAGCCGCATGGCCACGGTCGCGGCCGGGGCGTGCTTGACGACGTTGGCCAGTGACTCCTGCGCGATGCGGTAGAGCCCGAGCCCCGCCGCGGCGCTGACCGCGCCCACATCACCCTCCTCGGTGTACCGCGTGTCCAGTCCGGCCGCCTGGGTGTCCGCCACCAGTTCGGCGATATCGCTGGCGTCCGGCAGCGGCTGGGTGCCGGACGATTCGCGGGCCAGCAGCCCGACCGTCCGCCGGATGTCCGCCATCGCCGCCCGGCCGACCCGCTCGGCCTCGGTGAGCGCGGCCACCGCCTCGTCGATGTCGCGGTCGGTCCGCAGGCCGTGCCGCGCGCCGGTCAGGTGCAGCAGGGTGATGCTCAGCGAATGCGCGACGACGTCGTGCACCTCGCGCGCGATCCGCTGCCGTTCGGCCAGCATCGCCTGGTCCCGCACCGCTTCCTGTTTGCCGCGCTCGGCGTCCAGCGCCCGCACGTACCAGCGCAGGGTGAACCCGGCGCACAGCCCGAGCAGCACGGCGAGGGTGTACACGGGGAAGCCGACCAGCCCGACGGTCGCCGAAGCGACCCCGAGCACCCCGATCCCGGCGCCGGCCACCACGAACGCCAGCCAGCCCGCCGCGATCGCCGAAACCTCCGCGGTCAGCACGGCCAGCATCACCGGCGCGAAGTCCGGCACCACCGGGTACGCGAGCAGCACCGTCACCGAGGCGAGCACCGCCAGCGACTTCGCCCAGGACGGCGCGATCCGCCCGGTCACCGCCCAGAGCATCGCCGACCCGGCGGCGAGCAGCACGGCCGCCGTCATCGCCAGCGGCGGCCGGCCGTCGCGCTCGGCGATCGCGACCACCAGGGGCAGCCCGGTGAACGCGCTGATGCCCAGCGGCGCCCACCAGGGCAGCGTGATCCCCGACCGGCTCAGGCCGTCGCCCAGCCGGGCCCGGAACGCCTCCGCCGCTTTCCCCCACATCCGGATCAGCTTAGTGCCGTGTGCCGGAAGGGCTCGTGAGTGGCTATGACGGTTCTAACCGTCATGAACACTCACGAGCCCTTCTCGGTGCTGGCCCGCAGGTGCGCGCGCATGCCCTGGAGCCCGAACAGGATCAGCAGCTCGACCGCGCCGCCGTCGGCGCTGCCCAGCCAGTGCGGCACGCTGGTGTCGAACTCGGCGGCCTCGCCCGGCGGCAGGGTCAGGTCGCGCTCGCCGAGCACCAGCCGGAGCTGTCCGTTGAGGACGTACAGCCATTCGAAGCCTTCGTGCGTCTGCAAAACCGGTTCGAGCGGCGCCGGCCGGGCGGGGATGATCATCTTGAACGACTGCATCCCGCCCGGCCGCCGGGACAGCGGCACGAGGACCATGCCGAACCGCCGGATCGGCTTCAGGTGGATCCTCGGGTCGCCGGTGCGCGGGGCGCCGACGAGGTCGTCCAGCGGCACGTCGTAGGTACTGGCCAGCGGCAGCAGCAGCTCCAGGGTCGCCCGGCGCTGCCCGCTCTCCAGCCGGGACAGGGTGCTCTCCGAGACCCCGGTCGTCGCGGCGAGGTCGGCCAGGGTGATGCCGCGCTGGCGGCGCAGCGCTCGCAACCGGGGGCCGACCGCGCCGAGCACCTCGTCCATTCGATGGTCCACGCGCCCAGCTTGCCAGAACCGCAAGTTCCCATGCCAGAACCGGGCGGGCCGGGCAACACTGACCGCATGCCGAAACCCACCCGCCGCCTCGACACTCCGCCGCCCCGCACCGGGAACAGCGAAGCGGAAACCCTGCGCGGCTTCCTCGACTATCTGCGGACCTCGATGGCCGCGAAGGTCGACGGCGCGCCCGAACCGCAGGTCCGCACCGCCGGGGTGCCCTCGGGCACGAACCTGCTGGGCCTGCTCAACCACCTCACGTTCGTCGAGCGCGCGACCTTCCTCGGCGAGAAGGTGACCAGCTGGCCCGCGACGTTCCGGGCCGCGCCCGCCGACACCGTCGCCGACGTCCTCACCCGCTACCGCGAAACGGTCTCGCGCGCGAACGACGTCCTCGACGGGTGCACCGACCTCGGCGCCCCGCTCCCCCGGCCGGGCGCACCCAGCGTCCGCTGGGCCCTCACCCACCTGATCGAGGAGACCGGCCGGCACGCGGGTCACGCGGACATCCTCCGCGAGCTGATCGACGGCGCCACCGGGCGGTGAAACCCTTACCGGAAAAGGACTTCATGATTGCCGCACCCCGACGGTCCGCGCTGGCGGCCGTCCTGCTCGCCTTCCTCCTGACGATCGGCACCGCCTGCGCCGCGCCCGCGCCGCCGCCACTCAGAACGACCCGACGTCCACCAGCACCTTCCGGCACGAGTTCGCCGACGGCGGTGGCGTCCGGATGCACTACGTGACCGGCGGCCACGGCTCGCCCGTGGTGCTGCTGCACGGCTGGCCGCAGACCTGGTTCGGCTGGTGGCCGGTCATGCCCGCTCGCGCAGCAGCACACCGTCTACGCCGTGGACCTGCCCGGCCTCGGCGACAGCACCGGCTCCCCGACCGGCTCGGGGTGCGGGATGCCGCCGTCATCGGGCACGATCTCGGTGCCGCGGTGGCTTTCCACGTTGAGCTGGCACATCGCTTTCCACTCGCAGCCGCGTGTTCCGGAGGCGGTGGTCGGCGACCACGTCCGTGAGTACCTGGCGCTGTTCTACCCCCAGGTTTCCTTTGGTGGCACGGCCTTCGGTGGCACCTCGGACCGATCTCCGTTCACCAGCGGCGAAATCGACGAGTACGCCCGGACTTACAGCCGGCCCGAGGTCTTGTCCGGCGGCTTCGACCTCTACCGCTCGCTCGACCAGGACGTGCGCGACACCGTCTCCGCGCGTTTCGCCGACATCGTGCGCGCGGTGGACGTGCCGCACGCGGGTCATTGGCTGGTTGAGGAAAACCCGCGGTTCGTCACGGCGGAGCTGCTGCGTTTCCTGGCCGGGTGAGGCGCGGGCCGGGGTTGCGTCTGGGGCAAAGTATCAGTGCCGACTACGCATTGGACATCAAGTCCAGGCGGCCCGAGACTGGATTCATGACCAGCACCGAAGAAAACCCCACGGCCCGGATCGTCCGGCCGATCGCTTACGGCAGCCCGGAAAACCTCGCTGTCTTCGACACCCCGGTGCCGGAACCATTGCCCGGCGGCGTGGTCGTCGAGGTCCGCGCGGCCGGGGTCAACCCCATCGACTGGAAGCTCTACAGCGGCGCCTTCCACGCCGTCGCCGACAAGAACAAGGACTCCGCCGGGGTCGCTGAAAACACACTGCCCGCGCTCGGCCTGGAATGCGCGGGCGTGATCACCGCCGTCGGCGCGGAGGTGACCGGCGCGAAGGTCGGCGACGAGGTGCTCGTCTACCCGGTCACGGCCGCGTACGCCGACTACGTCACCGCGCCCGTCACGTCCCTGATCCCCAAGCCCGCCACGCTGGGCTGGGCCGAGGCCGGGGGCTTGCTGCTCGCCGGCACCACTGCCGTCCACGTGCTGCACGCGGCCGGCGTCGACGAGGGTGACACCGTGCTGGTGCACGGCGGATCCGGCGGAGTGGGCCTGATGGCCGTGCAACTGGCGGCCGCCCGGGGCGCGACCGTGATCGCCACGGCCGCGGAACGCAACCACGACCTGTTGCGCGACCTCGGCGCCATCCCGGTCGCCTACGGTCCCGGGCTGCTCGACCGCGTCCGCGCCGTCGCGCCGGGTGGGATCACCGCCGCCGTCGACCTCGTCGGCACCGCCGAAGCACTCGACACCTCCCTGGAACTCGTCGCCGACCGTCAGCGCATCGCCTCCATCACCGGCACCGAACGGCGCGCGGCCGCCGGCATCAAGGTGCTCGGCAACGGTCCCGGCCAGGACACCGGCACCGAGATCCGCAATGCCGCCCGCGCGGACCTGGCCGAGCGCGCGGGCGCGGGCGAGCTGCGGGTGGTCGTCAGCATCGTCTACCCACTGACCGAGGCTGCGAAGGCGCACGAGGCCGGGATCGCCGGGCACACGCCGGGCAAGCTGGTGCTGGTCCCCTGACTCGTGAGTGTTCATGCCGGTTCTAACCGTCATGAACACTCACGAGCCCTGACTGTCCACAGTGGTCAGGCGCCGCACGTCGCCTGCTTCACCGCGAACACGTTACGGCTCCCCCCGTTCGCGCTCAGGGTGAACTGGCCGGCCGGCAGGGTCGTCGGGCCGGCCGCGGCGAAGGCCGGCGCGGCGACCAGCGCCCCGGCCGTGACCAGCGCCAAAACGAGCAGGGAAAAACGGCGTACTGACATGAATCCCCCAGGAGCCGAGTCAACCCCGCCACGCCAGGGCTCCCCTGAGCGGCCGCGCAATAGCCCGTCCGGGAGGCCGGGTTCGCGGCTGCTGAGTGCGTCGGGCCCGGCGGGTTACGGCGCGGGCTCGGCGAGCGTCAGCACGGCGCGCGCCTGCTCGACCATCGCGACGTCCAGGAACGTCCCGTCGGCCAGCGCGATCGCGCCGACGCCCGCCGCCGTGGCCCCGGCCACGCGGGCCAGGACTTCCTTGGCGCGCAAGACTTCCCGCGGCGTCGGCAGGAACGCTTCCCGAATCGTCGCCAGCTGCGCGGGGTGGATCGCCGTACGGCCGCGGAACCCGAGCGCGCGCCCGGCCCGGCACGATGCTGCCAGTCCTTCGAGGTCACGGACGTTCGGGTACACCGACATCGCGGGCGGCGGCAGGCGCGCGGCCCGCGCCGCGACGATCACCCGGCTGCGCGGCCAGGACAGCGCGGCCTCGTCGTCGACCTGCAGGTCCGAGCGCAGGTCCGCCTCCCCGAGCGAGATCGAGGCGATCGCGGGTGACGCCGTCGCGATCTGCAACGCCCGCTCGACGCCCAGCGCGGACTCGATCAGCGCGTGCAGCGCCCGGCCCGGCAGCGCCGCCGCGAGGGCCAGGATCTCCTCCGGTGACTCGACTTTCGGGATCCGCGCGCCCACCGCGAGCGGAAGGCCGGCGAGCGCCGCGAGGTCTGCTTCGTGCCACGGCGTGCTCGGGTGGTTCACGCGCACCTGCACCGAGCGTGTGCCGGACGCGAGCAGCCGCACCGCGTTCGCCCGCGCCTCCTCCTTGTGCGCGGGCGCGACCGCGTCCTCCAGGTCGACGAGCACCACGTCCGCAGTGGACTCCAGCGCCTTGCGCACCCGCTCCGGCCGGTCGGCGGGCGTGTAGAGGAAGGTCAGCGGCGGGGTCATACCGCTCCCCCGTCACGGAGTTCGGCGACGCGCGCGGCCGAGAACCCGAGTTCGCGCAGCACGGCGTCGGTGTCCGCGCCGTGCGGGCGCCCGGTGAACCGGATGACGCCGTCGTTGCCGGACAGCCGGAACAGCGGGCCCTGCATCAGCATCGGCCCGAGTTCGGGGTCCTCGACCTCGTGGATCGTGCCCAGCGCGCGGAACTGCGGGTCCTCGACGATGTCGGCGGCGGTGTAGATCGGGGCGACCGCGGCCTGGGCCTCCTCGAACGCCGCGACGACCTCGTCCCGCGTGCGTTTCGCGATCCAGCCGCCGACGGCCTCGTCCAGTTCGTCGGCGTGCTTCGCCCGGTCGGCCCCGCGCGCGAACCACGGCTCGTCCACCAGGTCGGGCCGGCCGACCAGGCGGACCACCCGCTCGGCCACCGACTGGGCCGAGGTCGAGACCGCGACCCACTGCCCGTCGACAGTCCGGTAAGTGTTGCGCGGAGCGTTGTTGATGGAGCGGTTTCCGGTGCGCGGCTGGACGCTGCGCAGCTGGTCCCAGCGGGTGATCTGCGGCCCGAGCATGGCCAGGATCGGCTCGATGATCGCGGTGTCGACCACCTGCCCCAGCCCGGTGGTGCCGCGCGCCGCGAGCGCCACCATCACCGCGTACGCCGTGGCCAGCGACGCGACCCCGTCCGCGAGCCCGAACGGCGGCAGCGTCGGCGGGCCGTCCGGCTCACCGGTCGTCGCCGCGAACCCGCTCATCGCCTCGGCGAGCGTGCCGAACCCGGGCCGCGAGCGGTACGGGCCGAACTGCCCGAACCCGGTGACGCGCGCCAGCACGAGCCGCGGGTTCCGGACCGACAGCTCGTCGTAGGACAGTCCCCAGCGTTCCAGCGTGCCGGGCCGGAAGTTCTCGATCACCACGTCCGCGGTGGCGGCCAGCGCGAGGAACACCTCACGGCCACCGTCACTGCCGAGGTCGATGGTCACCGTGCGCTTGTTGCGGCCGAGCGTCTTCCACCACAGGTTCACGCCGTCCTTGGCGGCGCCGTGGCCGCGCGAGGGATCGGGCCGGTCCGGGTGCTCGACCTTGATCACGTCCGCGCCCATGTCGCCCAGGTGCATCGCGGCCATCGGGCCGGCGAACAGGGTGCACGCGTCGACCACGCGGAGCCCGGCCAGCGCGCCGGCTTCCGGATCACGGGAGACGGTCACGACGTCACCTCCGGAAGGTCCCAGGCGCAACGGAAGCCGACCGTCGCGCTGCGCGCCAGGCCGAGCCCGGGCAGCAGCAGCTTCACGCTGTAGTCCGGCGCGTGGCGGCCGCCCTCGACGTACCACTCGGAGCCCTCGGCCCGGAAATCGCTCCCGCCTTTGAGCATCACGAACCGCGTACGGCCGTCGGAGTGCTCGCTCTCGGTCCAGTTCCACACCGCGGGCTCGCCGCGGCGCAGGCCGCCGGACTGCCCCGCCAGCTGCCACTCGTCCTCGGTGGGCAGACGCCCGCCGCGCCATGCGCAGTACGCGCGCGCGTCGTCGAGGTCCACATAGGTCACTGGCGCGTCCGCGTCTCCCCTAGCGGACGGGGCCCGATGGCCGGTGGCCGCGACGAATTCGGCGAACTGCGCGTTCGTCACCTCAGTCACCGCGACCGCGACGGGCGTGGCCAGCTCACCTTCACGCTGGAGCGTCCGCGGGTCGTGCAGCCGGGGCGGCAACGGCTTCCACTCGTCGACGTACGGCGCGCCCTGGTACATCCCGGTCTCGCGGGCGCGGTACCGGACGGTCAGCACGTACGGCCCGGCCGGAACGACCACGGCGTCCACCTCAGGCTCGCCGTATGTCCTTTGTGGAGCAACGCGAGTGGCCAGCCGGTGCGGGAAGCGGGCGTCGGGATCGTGCCGCATTCCGGCCAGCGCCTCACGGAGTTCCGGCAGCCACGCGGGTTCGTCCGTGAACTCGAGGGCCGCGCCGATCCCGCGGGCCGGCACCCCGCCCAGGAGGTCGATGCCCGGCAAGGGGCCTTGGTAGCCGGTCTCGCCGCGGTTGACGAGTGTCCACAGTGTCACGCCGTCCAGCTCCCAGCTCGACGCGTAGATCCCGGCCGCTTCGAAGGGCAGCTCGGCGAGCGGGGTCCACGAGCCGTGCAGCAGCAGCTCGCTCGCCGCGCGCTGGACCGTGACCATCCGCCGCACGGTCGCTGAGTCGCGGGGCGACCAGCCGACCCAGACTCCGAAGACGACCTCCCAGACCATCACCCCGACACCGTTGAGCCACGCGGATTGCAGTTCCTCCGAGTGATCACGGTGCCAGCGCCGGACGTGGTGCTGCATGTGCCGCCGCTCGTACCAGTGCGAGCGCAGCACGCCGGGCACGGGCGAGTCGGCGAAGAACTGGGCCCACGACGCGGCGTGGTCCTCGATCCGCTCGACCGCGAGCTTGGACTCGCCCTCCAGCACCAGCCCGGGCCGGGCCGCCTCCAGCCGCGCGACGAACTCCGGCTCGGCCTTTTTGAGGGTGTCGAGGAAAACTCCGTCCACGCCGAGGTCCGCGACCAGCGCGGCCAGCTCGGTGCGGTCGTCACCGGCCCGGCGAGTGCCGACGTCCCACGGGTTGTAGTCGACGAACACGTGCAGGCCCGCTTCGTGCAGCGCGGTGATCAGGGCCGCCAGCCCGGGCACGTCGCGGTAGAAGTCCCACTGGTTGCGCTCGTCGAGGCCGATCACCGGGTACGCGTGCCAGAGCACCACCGCATCCAGGCCGCCGAACCGATCCCGCGCGTCAGCCAGGAACCGCTCCGGCGTGAACTCCGCTTTTTCGAAGGAGTACAGGAGTTCGTCCCACAGCCACACCTGCGCGACGGCGTAGCAGGTGGCCGCCCACGCCCCGGCCGGACGCTCGTACGCCGCGCCCGTGTAGCCGTGACGCCGCCGCGCTTCTTCGCGCCACACCCGCAGGTTCTCGCGCCACGCGGGCCAGTCGGCCGGCTCGGCGGGCGCGGCGAAGATCTTGGCCTCGTCCAGCGCGGCCAGTGCTTCCTCGGTAAGCACGGCGGGCACCTGCGAAGGCCGGTCGATCGGACGCGGGACCAGCGGATCGAACGGGACGGTCATGACACCTTTCCTCCGGCCGCCGCGGCGACCTCCTCGGCAGTCGGGACGCCCGCTTGCGCACCCGGGCGCGTGACCGCCAGCGCACCGGCCACGCAGGCCTGACTGGCGGCGTCGGCCAGGCCCGATCCCCGCGCCAGCGCGGCCGCGAGCACCCCGCAGAACGTATCCCCGGCACCGGTCGTGTCGACCACGTCCACGCCGATTCCCTTGACCCGCAACGGTTCCCGATCCCGTTCCAGGATGAGGCAGCCCGCTCCGCCGAGGGTGACCACGGCCGACGGAACCCGCTTCAGCAGTTCCTCCGGAGCGCCCGCGAGGTCGGCGGCCTCATGCTCGTTCACGACGAGCACGTCGACCGCGGCCCACAGATCGTCGGGCAGCTCACGCGACGGCGCCGCGTTCAGCACCAGCAGCGCTCCTGATCGACGGGCTGCCGCGGCGGCCGTCACCACTTCCAGCGGGATCTCCAGCTGGGCCAGCACCACGTCGGCCTCGGCGATCCGCTCGGCCTGCGCGGCGCCGAGCCGCAGCCGTTCGTTGGCGCCCGGCGCGACGACAATCGCGTTCTCACCGTCCGGGGCCACGCTGATCAGCGCGGTCCCGGTGGGCGCGTCGGCCCGCTCGACGAGGTCGGTCCGGACCCCGGCCCCGCGCAACGACGTGAGCAGCAGGTCCGCGGCCTCATCTTCGCCGAGGGCACCGAGGAACGTCGTGTCCGCTCCCCCGGCCCGCGCGGCGGCGACGGCCTGGTTCGCGCCCTTGCCGCCGGGGTGACGGCGCAGCCCGCCGCCGAGGATCGTCTCCCCGCCGCGCGGCGGGCGGGGCACGTCGACCACCAGGTCCACGTTGGCCGAGCCGACCACCACCACCCGGCCGATCACGAAGCGCCCCGGGCCGCCAGCGCCGTCGTGCGCGCGGCAAGGTCCACTATGGACTGCTCGCCGCCGGGAAGCGAGGTCGCGATCCGGCCGTCCAGCGGTGTGGTCCAGTACTCGCCGATGCCGTCCGGTCCCAGCAGCGCGCCTACGACCCCGCCGACGGTCGCCGCCGCCGAGTCGGTGTCCCAGCCGGCCGTGACCGCGATCGAGACGCTCGGGCCGAACTCGCCGCCGCCCTTGGCCAGCGCGTACGCGATGACCGCGGCGTTGTTGAGCACGTGTACCCAGTGCAGGTCCCCGTACGCCGCGTGCAGCCGGTCGAGCCCAGCGCGAACATCGCCTTCCGACGCCGCTTCACGCCCGAACCGCACCGCCGCGGCGAGCCGGCTACGAGGCGGGATCACCGCGAAAGCCGCGTCCAGAACCTCGTCGACGGTGCCGCACACCATCGCCGCTGAAGCGAGCGCCGCGGCCCACAGCGCGCCGTACACGCCGTTGCGCGTGTGGCTGAGCCGGGCGTCGGCCCAGGCCAGCCGCGCGGCAGCGCGCACGTCGCCCGGGCAGACCCAGCCGAAGACGTCGGCGCGGATCAATGCGCCGATCCACTCGCGGAACGGGTTCTGGTGCGTCGCGGTCTCCGGCACCGGCCGGGCGTCGAGGATGTTGCGGTAGGCCGCGCGTTCCGCGGTGAAGACCCGGCCCGCGGGGAGGTGATCGAGCCACAGCTGCGCGACGTCGTCGGTGCCGAAGCCGCGGCCGTGGGTTTCGAGCAGGGTGAGCGCGAGGATCGGGTAGTTGAGGTCATCGTCCTCGGGCATCCCGTGGATGTTCTCCTCGAGCGAGGTCGGGGCCGAACGCCGGTTCCACGGCCACCGCGCGGCCACGTCCGCGGGCAGCCCGGCGGCGGTGAACCACCGGTCGAGCGGCCAGCGCCCGGTCGCGCGCAGGATCTCCTCGATGCCCTCGCGGGGGACCTTCTCCACCGGCTTGCCGAGCAGGCACCCCGCGGCCCGGCCGGTCCAGGCCCCGAGCACCCGCTCGTCACCCACGAGGTCCGGTAGCTCCGGCGCGGGCGGCAACGAAGCGAGGATCGCCTCCCAGCCGTCCGGCTCGTCCGGCGCCGGGGCGGCGGGCAGCGCGTCCAGCTGGTCGAGCAGTTCCCGGGCCAGCGCCCGCAATTCCGGGGACGCCGGACGCGGGCCCGCCCCGCTCACCGCGGGCACGAGGTCACCACCGGCGGCGGCCCAGCGCGCGCGGATCCCGAAGCTGTCCTTGCCCTCCACAGTGGACTGGACCAGCTCGTGCGCGAGCAGGTCCTCGGGCTGGGCCCAGGTCAGCCTCACGCCGGCTCCCCCACGGCAACGGCGGCGAGCGTGTCGAGCGCACTGAGCCGGGCCAGCGCCCGCTCGCGGTCGGCGCGCAGGATGTCGGCGGCGGCCGAGCCCAGGAGCCGGCCGGTCTCGCGCAGGTCCGTGCGGCTGGCGTCGCCGATCGCGTCGACCCACTCCGCGGGCACCACGTCGGTCCCGCCCAGCCCCGCGCAGATCGCGCCGGCCATCACGGCGATCGAGTCCGCGTCGCGGCCGTAGTTGACGGCGGCAAGCACCGCACCCCGGAAGTCCCCCTGGTGCGCCAGCACAAACGCCAGCGCGGCGGGGAGCTCCTCAATGGACTTCGTCCGCGACGGGCGCCGCGCGTCCATCGACATCTGCCGGTACTCCGGGCCCACCGAGTCGAACGGGGCGACCGTCTCCCGGACCAGCCGGGCGAGCGCGCGTTCCTCGTCCTCAGTGGACGGTGGCGGGGTCCGGCCGCCGAACCGGTCGACGACCGCCCGCAGTGCCGCCGCGGTCCCGTCGTGCGCGACGTCGAGCGCGGCCTTCACCACGTCGTCGAGGCTCGCGCCCGGAGCGACGCTGGCCGCGACCATCGCGGCCAGCACCCCGGCCGCCTCGCGCCCGTAACTCGACTGGTGCGCGCCGGTGAGGTCGATCGCCTCGGCGTACGCGCCACGCGGGTCGCCGGCGTTCACGATCCCGACCGGCGCGACGTACATCGCCGCGCCGCAGTTGACCACGTTGCCCACGCCCGCCTCACGCGGGTCGACGTGCCCGTAGTGCAGCCGCGCGACGATCCACTTCTCCGCGAGGAACACCCGTTGCAGCAGCAAAGCCGTCGACTCCAGCTCCGGCACCCAGCGCGGTTCCCCGATCATCAGCGGCACCAGGTCCTCGGCCATCGCGTACGCGTCGAGGTGCGCGCGGCGCTTCGCGTACACCTCGACGAGCGCCCGAGTCATCAGGGTGTCGTCGGTGATGTGCCCGTCGCCCTTGTGGTACGGGGCGATCGGGCGGGCGTCCTGCCAGTTCGGGTACCAGGGGCCGACGATTCCGGTCACCCGCCCGCCGTGCCGCTGTTCGATCTGCTCGGGGGTCCAGCCCTCGACGGCGCCGCCGAGCGCGTCGCCCACCGCCGCGCCGGTGATCACCGCGACGGCCCGGTTTTCCAGCCAGGTCAAGAATCCGCTCCTGTCCGCTTCACTTGCTGACGCTCTTCCAGCCGTCTTCGAGCTGGCTCTTGAGCCCGTTCGCGTCGACCTGCTGCGCGAGGAACCGCTGGTACGCCGGGGTCGCGACGGTGTCCTTCCACTGCGCGTACTTGCCGGCGAACAGGTACGGCGCCGACGTCAGGTACTGGCCCGAGGCGAGGATGGTGCCCCAGCCGTTCTTCGAGCCGAGCTTGGCGGTCAGCGCCTGCCGCGCCGAGGTGGTCGGCGGGATCAGCGCGTCGGCCTCGTTCATCGCGGCCAGGTTCTCCGTGTCGGTGAAGAAGTCCACGAACTGCGCGGCCTCCTTCACGTGCGCCGAGTCCTTGTTCACCGACAGCGTCTGCGGGTTCGCGGCCTGCTCCGGTCCGGACGGGCCGGCCAGCGGCGGCAGCACGATCCAGTCGAAGCCCTTCGGCGCGTCCTTCTCGATGTTCACCGCCTGGTAGGAGCCCTGGACGGTCATCGCCGTCTGGCCCGCGTAGAACGGCGCGAGCGCCTTGGTGCCGGACTGCGTCAGCGTGACCGGGAGGATCGACTTGTCCTGGTACGCCATCGAGTTCACCAGCTGGGGCAGCGCCATCTCACCCTGGCCGACCGAAAGCGACGCGTTGTCGCCGGTGCCCTGGAAGTACTTGCCGCCGAAGGCCGGTGCCAGCGCCACGAACGCCGCGGTCGGGCTCGACAGGCCCCAGCCGAGGCCGTACTTGCCGTCCTTGGTGGTGGCCTTGGCGATCTGGCGCAGCTGGTCCCAGGTCATGGTGGCGCCGGTCGGGATCGCGACACCCGCCTGTTGCAGCTGGGTCTTGTTGGCGAAGACCACATAGGACTGCAGCTCGGTCGGGACGGCGACCACCTTGCCGTCCACCGTCACCGAGTCGAGCACGCCCTTCGGGATGTCCGCGCGCTTCTGCCCGGACAGGTACGGCGTCAGGTCCGCGAGGTAGCCGTCGCTGGCGAACGGCGCGATGCCCGCCGCCTCGTAGTGCACGATGTCCGGCGCCGAGCCGGCGTTGAACTGGGTGACCAGCTTGTCGTAAACCCCGTCCCAGCCGGCCGGCACGATCTTGACCTGCACGTCCGGGTGCGCCTTGTTCCAGTCGCCGACGATCTTCTGCGTCTGCGCGATCGCGGCCGGCTGGTCGGACAGGGATTGGAAGGTGAGCGTGACCGGCCCGCCGCTGTCCCCGCTGCCGCCGCCGCACGCGGCGAGCAGCAGACTGGTGACCAGCAGGCAGGCGGCGACCACCGCGCGTCGTGTCTTCATCGACCGACCTTTCGAGCGTTTTCCATCGGGGGACCGGGTCATCCCTTCACCGCCCCGGCCATCAGGCCGCTGGTGAGCTTCCGGCGAAGGATGCTGAAGAAGACGATGCTGGGAATGGCGGCCAGCACCGCGCCCGCCGCGAGCGGGCCGAGGGCGACCTTGCCTTCACCGCCGACGAACATGTTCAACGTGATCGGCAGGGTGTAGTTCTCCGGCGACTGCAACAGGACCAGTGCGAAGAAGAACTCGTTCCACGAGGACACGAAGCTGAACATCGCCGTCGCCACCACGCCGGGGGCCAGCAGCGGGAAGACGATCGTGCGCAACACCGTCAGCCTGCTCGCGCCGTCCATCGCCCCGGCTTCTTCCAGCTCCACCGGGATCGCGGCCACGTAACCCTGAAGCATCCACAGCGCGAACGGCAGCATGTACGTGGTGTGCACCAGCGTCAGCCCGACGAGGTTGTCGGCCAGCCCCAGTGTCCGCAGGATCAGGAACAGCGGCAGGATGATCAGCACCACCGGGAACACCTGGCTGACCAGGATCCAGCCGACGCCGGCCACCCGGACCTTGCCGCGCAGCCGGGCCAGCACGTACGCCGCGGGCACCGCGATGAGCACCGAAAGCGCGGTGGAGGCCAGCGCGACCACGAGGCTGTTCCACGCCGAATGCAGCAGGCCCTGCTTGGTGAACGCCTCCGCGTAGTTCTCCCAGTGCCACTCGTGCGGCAGCAGGCTCGCCGAGAGCGAGTTCAGCTCACCGGACGATTTCACCGAGGCGGAAATCAGCCACAGCAAGGGAAAACCGAGGAACAGGATGTACAGCGCGAGGGCCGCGTACTGGGCCGGGCGCAGGAGCAGGCGCATCGGTCACCGGCCCTTTCGGACGTCGGCGGCGCGGTCGTCGCGGAACTGTGACCGCAGGTAGACCGCGAGGATCAGCACGACCACCACGACCAGGACCATGCCCATCGCCGCGGCGTAGCCGATTTCGCGGTTCTTGAACGCCTCCAGGTAGACGAACAGCACCGGCACCATGGTCTTGCCGCCCGGCCCGCCCGCGGTGAGCACGTAGACCAGCGAGAACGAGTTGAAGTTCCAGATGAAGTTCAGCGAGGTGATCGAGGTGACGATCGGCCGCAGCGCCGGCCAGGTCACCGCGGTGAACCGCCGCCACGCGCCCGCGCCGTCCACCGCCGCGGCCTCGTGCAGCTCCGCCGGGATCTGCTGCAGCCCGGCCAGCAGCGTCACCGTGGTCTGCGGCATGCCGACCCACACCCCGACCACGATCACCGCGGGCAGCGCGGTGGAGAAATCGCCCAGCCAGTTCGTGTCCGAGGGCAGCCCGACGCTGCCGAGCACGGCGTTCAGCGGGCCGCCGTTGGCCGAGTAGATCATCTGCCACATGATCGCCACCACCACCGGCGGCATCGCCCACGGCACCAGCGCGAGCACCCGGGTCAGGCCCTGGAGCTTGAGGCCGGAGTTCAACAGCAGCGCCAATCCCATCGCGGCGGCGAGCTGGAGCACGGTCACGCCGACTGTCCAGATCAGGCCGATCCGCAGCGAGTCCCAGAACAGCGTGTTGCCGGCCAGGCGGGTGAAGTTGTCCACCCCGGCGAAGCCGTAATCCGGGTGGCGCACCAGCCGCGCGTTCGTGAAGGCGAGGAAGACGCCTATCAGCAACGGCGCCACGCTGAGCACGAGGATCGGGATCAGCGACGGCAGCACCAGCCCGACAGCCTCGCGCCGCCGGGTCCGCGCCGCTTGCCCTCGCGACGCCGGTTTTCTTGACGGCTTTTTCGGCGCCGCTTGGGGCAGCAGGGTGTCCGTGCTCATCACTCGCCTCCTTCCAGCACCGTGGATTCGACCGATGTGGATTCGCGGATTCGCAGCGCCGGGCCGACGTTCACCTGCTGCGCGGGCTGGTCCGGGTCGTCGGCCAGTTGCAGCATCAGCCGGGCCGCCGCGCGCCCGCGCTCGGTCGAGCCGAGCGACACGCTGGTGAGGCTGGGCTGGAAAACGCGGCCGAGCTCGGTGTCGTCCATGCCGGTCACGGCCACGTCCCCTGGCACCGACAGGCCCAGCTCGCGCACCGCGCGGATGGCGCCGATGGCGAGCAGATCGTTCGCCGCCACGAGCGCGTCGAGCTGCTGCTCGGGCCGGCGGGCCAGCAGCCGCCGGGCGGCCTCGAGCCCGGCCGTGACGGTGAAGTCGCCGGCGATCTCCTGGTCGAACCGCTCCGCTTGACCGTGGTCCACGGCGTCGAAACCGCGCTGACGGGACGAGCCCGGGGTCGTGTCGAGCGGGCCGTTGAGGAACCCGATGCGGCGGCGGCCGATCCCGTACAGGTGCCGGACCGCCTCGGCGATGCCGCCGGCCGAGTCCGTGGAGACCGAGCTGATGCCGCGGTCGTCCATCGCCCGGCCGATCACCACCACCGGCACCGGGGCCCGCTGGATCTCGGCGATCAGCCGGTCGTCGGTGCGCAGCGGGCTGACGATCAGCCCGTCGACGAACCCGCTGTTCAGGCTCCGCACCAGCTCGGCGGTCGAGGTCGCGGTGTCCCCTGTGGACATCACCACCACCCGGTACCCTTGGGGCGCAAGGACTTCGTGGATCGCCCGCATCATGTCGACGTACACCGGGTTCCCGATGTCCGCCACCGCGAACGCGACCTGGAACGTCTTCTTCATCCGCAGCGACCGCCCGGTCGCGTCGACGCTGTACCCCAGCTCCGCGGCCGCGGCGACAACCCGCTCCACCATCGCCTTGCTCGCGCCGCTCCCGTGCAGGGCGCGCGAAGTGGACGCCAGGGAGACCCCGGCCCGCTCGGCCACCTGCATCAGCGTGGCGCGTGTTGACGTCATCGTCGTGGGTACCTCGGTGGCTAGGACTGGGGACTCGGCGGGTTGGAAACGTTTACAAGTGCTGATTCACTGGTTGAAAACGTTTCCAACGGAGTGTTTCTGAATACTGACACCCGGGGAACGGGCGTGTCAACAACACCCTCTGTGCAGCCGCGCAGGCACTGTGCGTGGCCAGCTTCGGCGCCACACGGGTCGGCCGTTAAGGACTCCTTCACCGCGTGCGACGCCGGTAAGGCCTCCTTCGCAGCGCACCACGCCGGTAAGGAGTCCTTAACGGCATACGACGCGGGCAAGGCCTCCTTCACCGCGTTTGCGACGCCGGTAAGGAGTCCTTGACCGGCGGGCCTGAGTCCCGCGCAGCGAACCCCGGCGGTCAGACGACGGCGAGCCGGTCCACCAGCAGTTCCACCCGCCGCTCGGCGTCCCCCGGCGGCAGCCGTCCGGCCCGGGTCAGGGTGGCCAGCCCGTGCAGGGAGGCCCAGAACACCTCGGTGAACAGTCCCGGGTGGACACCGTCCCCAGCCGCCTCGCCCAGGCTTTCCAGCAGGGCCGCGAAAGCGTCCTTCAGCGGTTCCGGGGTGTCGTCGTTCGCGAAGGTCAGGCCGCCGTCGAGCTGGAACATGGCATCGTAGACCGCCGGATTGCGCTCAGCGAAGCCGAGATAGGCGCGGGCGAGCGCGGTGACGCGGGTGCGCGGGCCGTCCGCGGCGGCGGTCGCGGCGCGCACTGCCGCGGCCATCTCGGCCGCCCCGTCGAGGGCGACCGCGCCGATGATCTCGCGCTTGCCGCGGAAATGGCTGTAGAGCACGGGCTGGCTGTACTCGATGCGCTCGGCGAGCCGGCGGGTGGTGACCGCGTCCCAGCCCTGCTGCTCGGCGAGTTCGCGGGCCGTCGCCACGATCAGGCGCTCGCGGTCCGACCGTTCGCGCTCCTTGCGTTCCTGTACCGACATGATGCGACTCTAGCATCGCTAGACAAACGAGCGACAGTAGCGCTAGCGTTGCACCATCAGCTAGCAACGCTAGATTTCAGGAAGGTCATCATGCTCAGCACCCTCGAGGTCTTCACCACCGTGGTCGTCGGACTGATGGTCGGGGTGGAGTTCGCCGTCGCCTTCGTCCTCAACCGGATCTTCAACGCGCTCCCCGAAGACGCCGACCAGCTCGGCCGCGCGCACGGGGGCCGGATGCTCGGTGCCCTCATGCCGTTCTGGTACATCGGCTCGCTCATCCTGAGCGCGGTCTGGGCCATCGCCGGCTGGCACCACCCCGGCAGCGTGCTGGTGGTCGTCGCCGCCGGGCTGCTGATCGTGAGCGTGCTCATGTCGGTCCTGCTGCTCGTCCCGATCAACAACCGGGGCAAGAACTGGACCCCGGAAAACCGGCCCGCGGACTGGAAGGAGCAGATGAATCGCTGGGACCGCTACCACTACGCCCGCGTCGCCGTGATCGTCGCCGCCTTCGCGCTGCTGGCCACCGCTCTTGCCCAAGGCTGAGCGGGAACTCCCGGCGACGGCGGCTGAGCACCGTCGCCGGGAGCCGGCAGGAAGGACCTCAGGCGGTGACCGCCTCCGCGTTGTTCAGCAGCGCCGACGGCGGCTGGAGCAGAGCGTCCGAAGCCAGTGCCCGGCGCCGGGCCGCGCTGACCCCGCCGAAGCTCTCGGTGATGGCGGTCAGCCGCGCGGAGTGGTGGCCGACCTCGGACTCGTAGGTCATGCCGATCCCGCCGTGCAGCTGGACGATCTCCTCGGCCGCCGTGGTGGCCGCGTCGGCCACGAAGACGAACGCGTCGTCGGCCACCGTGGCCAGGTCCACGTCCGCGCCGTTGTCGTGCGCCTCGACGGCCGCGGTCGCCCACAGCGCCATCGAACGGGCCAGCTCGACCTTCGCGTACAGGTCGGCCGCGCGGTGCACGAGCGCCTGGAACGTCGCGAGCGGGACGCCGAACTGCTTGCGCGTCTTGAGGTATTCGACGGTCAGCGCCAGGCCGGTCTCCATCAGCCCGACCGCTTCGCCGGTCACCGCGACCCGCGCGCGGGAGAACGCGAGGCGCAGCGCGGCCGCCGCGTCCGCGTCACCGGAGCCGAGCAGCACCGCGGGCGTGCCGGCGAACTCGACCTGCGACGCGTGGCTCCAGTCGGCGGACCGGCCGTCGGTGCGGGTGATCCCCGCGGCCGAAGCGTCGACCAGGTACACCTGCGTCCGGCCGTCCTCGCCGGTCGCGGTGACCAGGAACCGGCCGGCCTGGTCGGCGTGGCGCACCGGCGACTTCACGCCGGTGAGCGCGGCCGATCCGGACCCGTCCGCGGCAGCGGTGACGGCGCGGGCGGCGCCCCAGGGCCGGCCCGGCTCGGCGTGCGCGACCGCGATGGTCGTGCCGCCGGCCGCCAGCTCGGGCAGCAGCTGCTTGGCCTGCTCCGCGGTGCCGAGCCCGGCGATCAGCCAGGACGGCAGGAAAACGCCGTCCAGCAACGGTTCCGCGGCGGCGTGCTTGCCCATCGCCTCCAGCGTGGCGTAGACCTCCACCGGTCCGGCGCCGACGCCGTCGAGCTCCTCGGCGACGGTCAGCCCGGTCAGCCCCAGCTCGCCCAGGGTCGCCCAGACCTTCTCGTTCCAGCCCAGCTCGGTGGCGGTCGCGGCGGCGCGCCCGCCCGCGGGGTAGCCCCGGCCGACGGCCGAGTCCACGGTCTCGAACAGCAGCCGCTGATCTTCGTTGAATTCGAGGTTCATGATCGCTGTGTCCTTAGAGCCCGAGGATCGTCTTGGCGATGACGCCGCGCTGGATTTCGTTGGAGCCGCCGAAGATCGACAGCTTCCGCTGGTTCAGGTACTGCTCCGCGGCGACCACCGCCGCGTCGTCGGCGCTCAGCTCGCCGTCGGCGTCCAGCAGCATCCCGTCCGGGCCCGCGACGCGCATGCGCAGCTTGCTCAGAGCCTGCAGCGCCTGGGTGCCCTCCATCTTGAGCAGGGACGACACCGGGCTGGCCGCGCCGTTCTCGGACGCGCCGGTCACCCGCATCTGCGTGGCCTCGAGCGCCAGCAGGGTGGTCTTCGCGGTGTGCATGGACGCGCGGAACTGCGGGTCCGCGGCGAGCGGGCCGTCCTCGGTCTCGATGCCCGCGGCCGCCGCCGCGAGGTCGCTGTAGACCCGCTGGCTGGTGCCGACCTGGGCGATGCCGTTGCGCTCGTTGCCGAGCAGGAACTTGGCGTAGGTCCAGCCCTTGTTCTCCTCGCCGACCAGGTTCTCCGCCGGGATCTCGACGTTGTCGAAGAAGAACTCGTTGACCTCGGAGCTGCCGTCGACCAGCTTGATCGGGCGCCGCTCGATGCCCGGCGTGGCCAGGTCCAGCAGCAGGAACGACAGGCCCTGCTGCTTGCGCGGCGCGTCCGGGTTCGTCCGCGCGAGCACGAACATCCACTCGCCGAACTGGCCCAGCGTGGTCCAGGTCTTCTGGCCGTTCAGCACGTACGTGTCGCCCTCGCGGCGGGCGGTGGTGCGCAGCGAGGCCAGGTCCGAGCCGGCCTCCGGCTCGGAGAAGCCCTGCGACCACCAGATGTCCAGGTTCGCCGTGGCAGGCAGGAACTTCTGCTGCTGCTCCTCGTTGCCGAACTCGGCGATGATCGGGCCGACCATGCTGACGTTGAACGCCAGCGGCTGCGGCACGGCGTTGCGCTGCAGCTCAGCGGCGTAGAGGTGCGACTGGGTGGGGGTCCAGCCGCGGCCGCCCCACTTCTCCGGCCAGTGCGGCACCGCGAGCCCGTGCTCGTTGAGGATGCGCTGGCTGGTGACGATGTCGTCGCGGGTGATCCGGTTCAGCGCGGTGCGCCGGCGGATGTCCTCCGGGATGGCGCCGAGGAACACCTCCCGCAGCCCGTCCCGGAACGCGATGTCCCCTTCGGAGAGTTCCAGATCCATGTCCTTCGGTTCCCTTTCGGCGAGCAGTGATCACCCGGCCACCCGAACATAAGGGGCGGCGGGCGGATCCGCGCAGCCGGTACCCCGACGAGCAGTGGTTCACCACTGACGCTAAGGAATCACCGGGCGTAAGGGAATGACCGAGTCCCTCGGATCGGTGTGACCATGGCGATCACACCGGCGCCGACGTCACACCGCCTTCGCGGTCCAGGCGAGCAGGTCCGAGATCACCTCGGCGCGGTTGGTCTCGTTGAGGATCTCGTGGCGCGCGCCGGGGTAGACGTGGGTGGTGACGTCGGTGAGGCCCGCGTCGCGGTAACGCTGGACGAGCGCATCGAACAGCGCCAGGCCGCCGTTCACCGGGTCCTGCTCCCCCACCGCGATGCAGAGCGGCAGGTCGGAGCGCATGCCGGAAACCGCCGTTGGGTCGGCGAGCCGCCGGGCGCCCTCGAACATGGCCTTCGCCGCGGTCTGCTCGAGCCCGAAACCGCAGAGCGGGTCGGCGACGTACGCGTCGACCTGGGCCTCGTCGCGGCTGAGCCAGTCGAACTCGGTGCGCGCGGGTGCGAACGGCGCGTTGAACATCGAAAGGTCCAGCGGCTGGTCGAGGTCCAGGGCCGGTTCGAGCACGTCCAGTGCGGCGGTCCCGGTCAGGATCACCGCGTCGACGTCGCCGCTGTGGTCGAGCAGGAACTGCTGCGCGGCGAAGGAGCCCATGCTGTGGGCCAGCAGCACCAGCGGGAGTCCGGCCTGCTCGGCCCGGATCACCGCGGCCAGCCGGCCGATGTCGTCGACCAGCCCGGGCCAGCCGCCCTCGCCCAGGTTCCCGAGCTCCGCGGCGGAACGGGCGGTTGCACCGTGCCCGCGGTGGTCCTGCCCGTACACGACGAACCCCCGCGCGGCGAACGCCTGGGCGACCTCCTCGTACCGCCGGACGTGCTCCCCCATCCCGTGGGTCAGCTGCACCGCCCCGGCCGGGGAGCCCACCGCGTCCCACCGATACGCGACGACGGCCAGCCCGTCCGCGGCCTCGTAGGTGAAGGTGGCACTGGGCACGGTGGGCATTGCGGGCTCCTTCGCTCCGGCGATCCGACGGCTCACCGTCCCCCATGGACCGGCGGGCGTCGACGCCGCCGGGTTCCGCGGCCGCGGCGTGCTGTGCGGCCGCGGAACCCGGGACGCTCAGTAGCGAATCGGTGCCTGCGGCTTCGCCTGGCTGTGGTGGCTGTGCGCCTGGGCGAATCCGCCGGTCATGGAGAACGCGCCGTTCGACAGCGGGCTCGGCTGGTAGCCGCCGCTGTCCAGGCCCTGCGGGGAATACGTGTCGAAAACCTGGCCGTTGACCGTGATTCCGGAGAAGTCCAGGGAGGAAAAGGACGGATAGCTCTGCGAGGGCGATTCGATGACGGCTTCCGCGCTCACGTCGGAGGCGCCCAGGTTCTGCGTCGTGTGTTCCGTCCAGCCCGCGGTGTCGTCGGTCAGCGTGATGTCGTAGTTGCCGCCGCCGGTGTCTTCGACCTTGCCGGTGAAGTGGTCGCCGGCGCTCACGGCGTCGTCCCAGTAGACCGGCGCCGCGGGTACATCTCGTACCAGGCGCGGTAGGCCGGTGAGCCGTTCTCGCAGTTGGTTTCCACGCCGGTCTGCTCGACGGTCTGCGAGCCGTAGCCGTCGACGCCGACCCACGGCGCGAACACGTCGTTCTGGGAGTTGCAGGTGACCTGGGGCTCCACCCAGGAGCCCGAGATCACGGTGAAGTTCGAGCCGGTCGCCACGTATCCGCCCCAGACATTGTCCTGCGGTGAATACGGGCCGAAACTGCCGGCCGAAGCCGTCGCCGGGGCGGCCAGGAAAACGACCGACAATGCGGCAGTGAGTGTGATCGTATCCCGTCTTCTCATCGAACTGATTCTCATGGAATCGCTCCTGTGAACGGTTGGGCCGAAAGGATCGCCTTTACGGCGCGATTCATTCACGGTAGCGAGACACCCGGACCGGCGGCACCTACGGAAGTGCTGAGCTGAACCAGCCGAAACGACGTGCGGGCAGAGCGCCGGCCGGCACCCTGCCCACACGTCGTGTCATTTCCTGCTACGGACGCAGTACTTCACGTCCGCTTATTGTTCAGTTCTCACGCCGCGAAAGCAGCGGTGCCGTTCGGGGTGCCCAGCCCGGTCGGGCCGTCCCATCCGGTGCCGGCGTTGCACTGCTGGCTGGCGCTGCAGGAACCGTTGCTGCCGCTGGTCACGTCGAACAGACCGTCACTGTGGGCGTACGGGTAGGAGTTCGGGCTGTCCGAAGCACCCGGGGCGCCCGCCAGCGCGTAAACGCTGGCGATGATCGGCGAAGAAGCACTGGTGCCACCGTAAACGGCCCAGCCGTTGCCACCGTAGGTCTGGTAGACCGCGACACCGGTGTTCGGGTCCGCGACCGCCGAGACGTCCGCCTCGCCGCGCTTGTCGCAACCGGTGTCCACGCTGGACTGGAACGACGGCTTGGCAACGGAAGTGGAGCAGCCGCTGCCGGCGCCGCTCCACGCCGACTCGCTCCAGCCGCGGCTGGAACCGTCCGCGGTCAGCGAGGTTCCGCCGACCGCGGTGACGCCGGCGCCGGTCGCCGGGTAGCTGGCGCCGTAACCGCTGTCACCGGTGCTCGCGGTGACCGCGACGCCGGGGTGGGTGTAGTACTGCGAGTCGTAGCTGGCTTCCGACCCGTCCTCGCCGCCGCCGTAGCTGTTCGAGACGTACTTCGCCCCGAGCTTCACCGCGGTGTTGACCGACTGGCCGAGGTTGTCGATGGTCGCGCTGTCCGCTTCCACCAAGAGGATCTTGCAGGCGGGGCAGGTGGCGGAGACCATGTCGACGTCGAGCGAGATCTCACCGGCCCAGCCGCTGTCCGCGGTCGGCAGCGGGCTGGCCTGGCCGTTCTGGTTGACCTTGCTGAAGCAGCCGTTCGCCGTGGAGCACTCGGGCAGGCCGAACTGCGAACGGTAGGCCGCCAGGTCCGACTCCGCGTTCGGGTCGTCATTGGCGTCCACAATGGCCACTGTCTGGCCGGATCCGCCGTCACCGAGCTTGTAGGCGGACTTGATGTCCGACGGCCCCAATCCGGACGGGGCCGCGTGCGGTGCGAGAACCGCCGGTTGCTTGATGTCGGTCCGCTTGAGCGCGAAGCAAGTCGCGTAACCAGGCTGCACGTTCTGGTTGCAGGCATGGGTCGTGTCGGGCTGCAGGGGCGCCGCGGCCGGGCTGGCCTGCGCCGGCAGCGATCCCCCCAATACCAAGACGAACGACGCGAATCCGACAATTGCGGACAGGCCTCGCATAGTTCTGCGCATAGCGCCTCCAAGGTTTTCGCTCGATCCTTGAGGAATTCAACTCAGCCGGTGGAAAGTAATCAACCCGTCGTAAGTCGGGAATGTTTCTTGCCGAAGATCGCATTCATTCGGCCGAATGGAGCAGTCACATACTCCATTCGACGACCCTAAACGCTTTTACCGAAATTGCCGGCACACGGCCACACGCAGGCAAAACGTCCGAAATCGCCCAATTGACCCGACCTCCCCGCGCCCGGAAATGAAATTTGCCGATCGATATCCCCGAGATGGCCTTTGGAGGGTGTCGCGTGGCCGGTAAACGCGGTATACCTGTTCGCCGCGGCGTCTGACTGTGATTCTCCAACCACTCTGGGCACCCCCGCTGGTACCGCGGTACTACCGCCGGCCCGCAGTTCCCCCTGCGGTACCACCGATCCCGGCCGCCGGGCTCCTAGCGTTGCGGAGGAGACGCGCCGGGCAGCCCGGCGCGCGGAGGCAGGGGCAGACATGATCGAGGCACACCAGCTGACCAAGCGGTACGGGGAGAAGACGGCGGTGGACCGGCTGGACTTCACCGTCCGGCCCGGCATCGTCACCGGGTTCCTGGGCCCGAACGGGGCCGGCAAGTCCACCACGATGCGGATGATCCTCGGGCTGGACGCGCCGACCAGCGGGTCGGTCACCGTCAACGGCCGCCGGTACGCCGAGCACAGCGCCCCGCTGCAGGAGGTCGGCGCGCTGCTGGAGGCCAAGTCCGTCCATCCCGGACGGTCCGCTGTGGACCACCTGCTGGCGCAGGCCTACACCCACGGGATCCCGCGCCGCCGCGTCGACGAGGTGATCGAGCTGGCCGGGCTGCAGTCCGTGGCGAAGCAGCGGGCCGGCAAGTTCTCCCTCGGCATGGGCCAGCGCCTCGGCATCGCCGCGGCGCTGCTGGGCGACCCGGCGACGGTGATGCTCGACGAGCCGGTGAACGGGCTCGACCCCGAGGGCGTGCTCTGGATCCGCAACCTGCTCACCGGGCTCGCCGCCGAAGGCCGCACCGTTTTCGTGTCCTCGCACCTGATGAGCGAGATGGCGCTGGTCGCCGAGCACCTCATCATCGTGGGCCGCGGCCGGCTGCTCGCCGACACCACTGTGGACGAACTGGTCCGCGAGGCCGGCGGCGACACGGTGCAGGTCGCCACCGCCGACCCGGCGCGGCTGCGCGAGGTGCTGGCCGGACCCGGCGTCGGGATCACCGGCCAGTCCGGCTCCGAGGAGCTGCAGGTGACCGGGCTGACCGCTCGCGCCATCGGCCTCAAGGCCGCCGAGCACGGCATCGCGCTGTTCGAGCTCACCGCGAGGACCGTCTCGCTGGAAGCGGCTTTCATGGACCTGACCCGGGATTCCGTGGAGTACCACGGCACCACCACCGGCATCGAGACGCTCGGGAGGGCGGCATGACCACCACGACTCCGGCCCCGCCCGCGCCGGTCCCCGCGCAGGCTTCCCGCCCGGTCTACAAGGTGACCGGACGGCGCGTGCTGCGCTCGGAATGGGCGAAGCTCTGGTCGCTGCGCTCCACCTGGATCACCCTCGGCCTCGGCCTGGTGCTCCTGGTCGCGATCGGCCTGATCGCCGCGGCCCAGTACCACTCCCGGATCACCTCCGGCGAGCGCATGGACCGCGACTTCGCCCAGGCCACCGCGGTCAGCCTCTCGCTGTTCGGCATCACCTTCGCGCAGCTGGCCATGGGCGTGCTGGGCGTGCTGGTCACCGCCGGCGAGTACTCGACCGGCATGATCCGCTCCACGCTGGCGGGCGTCCCCCGCCGGCTCCCGGTGCTGTGGTCCAAGGCCGCGGTGTTCGGCCTGGTCGCCCTGGTGGTCGCCCTCGTCGGCGTGTTCATCACCTTCGTCTTCGACAGCGGCATCGTCTCCGACACCCACGCGGCGATGACGCTGTCCGGCACGGGCGTGGTGCGCAGCCTGCTGGGCGCGGGCCTCTACCTCGGCCTGGTCGGCGTCCTCGGCGTGGCGCTGGGTGCCCTGCTGCGGTCGGTCGCGGGCGGCATCGCGGTGCTGGTCGGCCTGCTGATGCTGATCCCCGGCCTGATCTCGCTGCTCCCGACGAGCTGGCAGGGTGACATCAGCCCGTACCTGCCGAGCAACGCCGGCGAGTCGATGTTCGCGCTGACGCACGACTCGACCACGCTGTCCCCCACCACCGGGCTGCTGGTCTTCCTCGGCTGGACGGTGCTGGCCCTGGCCGGCGCCGCCTACCGGCTGAAGCGGACCGACGCCTGACGCGAGTCCCCGCCGGCGCGGTGTCGAGTGCACCGCGCCGGCGGGGACTCGTCCACAATGAGCAGGTGAAAGCCGTGAGCAGCGACGACGCCGCCGGACCGGGCCCCGGGCCCGCACCGGTGGCGACCCATCCGCTGCTCACCCGGCTGACCCAGGCCGGCCAGCGCCTGCGGCAGGCGGACGGGCGGCATCGGTGGGTGCTCGACACGGCCGTCACGATCGCCGTGTTCCTGATGACCTGCCTGCCGGACCTGATCCATGACGGCGATGTCGTCGAGCCGCGCGGTCCGCGCGAACTGCAGATCGCCTTCGCGCACCTGCCCCTGGCCGGCACGCTCGCGCTTCAGATCGCGCTCGTGCTCCCGCTGCTGTGGCGGCGCCGGGCGCCGGTGCCCGCGTTCGGCGTGATCGCGGCGGCGTTCCTCGTCCAGTGGTCGCTGGACGTGTTCCTGCGCGCCGATTTCGCCCTGCTGATCGCGTTGTACAGCGTCGCGGTGCACGGCCGGCTCCGGCAGCTGCCGTGGGTGTGCGCCGCCACGCTCGGCGTGATGGTCCCGCTCGCGGTCAAGGTCTCCGCGGTCTTTTCCTTGTGGGAGTCCCTTTTCCTGGTGCTGTGCGCGGTGACCGCGGCCGCCGCGCTCGGCCTGGCGGTGCGGATCCGCCGCACCCAGCTGGCCAGCCTGCGTGAGCGCACCGCCATCCTCGAACTCGAACGCGACCAGCGCAGCAAGCTCGCCGCCGCCACCGAGCGGGCCAGGGTGGCCCGCGAGATGCACGACATCATCGGCCACAGCCTGTCGGTGATCATCACCCTGGCCGACGGCGGCAGCTACGCGGCGGAGACCCGTCCCGACCGCGGCAAGGAGGCGCTGCGGCTGGTCGGCGACGCCGGACGGCAGGCGCTCGGCGAAATGCGGCGCATGCTCGGCGTCCTGCGCGAGCAGTCCGACACCCCCGAGCTCAACCCGCAGCCCCGCATCGCCGACCTCGACGCGCTGTGCGCCCGGATCCGCGCGGCCGGCCCCGTGGTCGTCTACCAGTCGGGCGGCGACCTCGACGCGCTGGACCGCGGGGTGCAGCTGATGGCGTACCGGATCGTCCAGGAAGCGCTCACCAACACGCTCAAGCACGCCGGGCCGCGGACCCACGCGCACGTCCAGCTCACCGCGGAGGACACCCGGCTGAGCATCCGCGTGCACGACACCGGGACGCCCGACCAGGACGGGCCGCCCGCGCGCTCGCCGGTGGAGGGGCACGGGCTCGCCGGCATCCGGGAACGCGCGGCGCTGTACGACGGCACCGTCTCCGCCGGGCCGGGACCCGGCGGCGGCTGGACCGTGCAGACCGTCCTGGACCTCAGTCCTCGTGCTTCCGGTGGTGCGGCGTGACCACCGTCCTGATCGTCGACGACCAGCCTTTGCAGCGCTTCGGTTTCCGCATGCTGCTGGAGGCCTCGCCCGACACCGAGGTGGCCGGCGAGGCCGCGCACGGGGCCGAGGCCGTGCGCCGGACCGCCGAGCTGCGTCCCGACGTCGTGCTGATGGACATCCGCATGCCCGGCATGGACGGGATCGAGGCGACCCGGCACATCGTGGCCACCGGCGGGCGGTCGCGGGTCCTCGTGCTGACCACGTTCGACCTCGACGAGTACGCCTATGCGGCACTGCGCGCGGGCGCCAGCGGGTTCCTGCTCAAGGACGCGCAGCCGGAGGAATTGCTGGCCGGCATCCGGGCCGTCGCCGTCGGGGACGCGGTGATCGCGCCCGCCCTCACCCGCCGGCTGCTTGACACGTACGCCCATCGCCTGCCCGACGGCACCGACGCGCGGGGAGGCCGCGACGATCCCCGTTGGCTGGCTCTCAGCGAACGCGAGCGGGAGATCCTGGTCGCCATCGGGCAGGGCTGGACCAACGGCGAGATCGCCGAGCGCCTGGTGCTCTCGGAGTCCACGGTGAAGACCCACGTCGGCCGAGTGCTGGCGAAAATCGGGGCCCGCGACCGGATCCAGGCCGTGATCGTGGCCTACGACCTCGGCCTGACCCAGCCCCGCGGGCCGGCCTGACCGGGCTCGTGCTTACTGAGCGGCCGATCCCGTTGTGGCCGATTTCCCCGGCCACAACGGGATCGCCGGTCATTCCGCGGAGACCGCGCTGAGCGCCGAGGCGAGCCCGTCGGCCTTCAACGGCCGGGAAACGTACAACTGCGCGTACAGCCAGCCTTCGGACTCGAGCCCCTCCGGGTCGACTCCGACGCCGTCCAGCGTGGCGAGGATCTGGGTCTGCTCCTCGTCGGAGGCGAAGCGCCGCTGCCGGAAGACGCCGTCGATGCCCGCCGTTTCGTAGCCCAGCTCGGCGAGGCGCTCCGCGACCGGCTCGTAGGAGAACATCCGCAGCACGAAATGCGCCATCCACGGCCGTGAGCCGCGGGCGATCCGGTCGATCGTCCGCTCGGTGACGTAGCCGACGCAGCCGGTCGACACGACGAGGTCCACCTGGTCCAGCAGCGCCTGCTGCGCCGGATCCGCGTCGTCGCGCTCGAAGTCCGCGCGGATGGTCTCGTCGAGGAATCCCGCGGACTGCGCGTATTCCAGCGCCGGTCCCGACGCGTCGAGGCCGAAGAACCGGGCCCCGTCGGGGGTCGCGTGGGTCCGCACCAGCCGTCGATCGCGCTCGAGCAGTGCCGGGCGGTCGAGGTCCGCGACGCCGGGTTCGGTGTACTGCGCGTAGAGGTCGTCCAGGCTGGTTTCGCACCGCAGCAACGCGGCGTTGACGCCGTACGAACAGCCGACGTCGAGCACCGTCGGCTGCGGAATTCCGCGCTCTGCCTGATATTCCTCGATCAGTTTCGTGAAATACGGCTTCGCGAGCTGAGGAATCTGGTAATCCACGCGATTCAGCGTGCCGAAGTACGGTCGCGGGTCGGGCGCGGTGTAGATGTGGTCGAACGAGATCTTGCCGGTCGAGTCTAAAGGCACGGGCCAGGCTCCTCGATCTGGTCGAACAGGGCGTCGCCCCACACAGCCTGACCAGCAGGATTCCGGGCCGGACCCTCACCTGGCCGGCTCCGGGCTGCCGCTCACGCCGGGGCGCTCGCTGACGGCGAAGGTCGCGGGGTCCCAGCGATCCGCCAGTACCACCGTACTGACCGGGGGCAAGTCTTCGGTCTGATCAAGGCTCTTGTGCCGGCCGACGCCAAACGCTAGGGGCAGGGCGGCTGGTAAGCCCGCTCGGGCAAGAACTGGTGCCAGTCCGCGGCGGTGATGGCGGGAGTGGTCTGGCAGATGCGGCGGGCGGCGGAATCGAGGTCGGTTTCGCGCAGCAGCGCGGTTCCATCGTCGCTCGCGGTGGCCGCGGTGTGGCCGTCCGGGCCGAACGCCACCGACCAGACGCGGTTGGAGTGCCCGGTGAGCGCGGCCAGGAATTGTGGTGACCGAAGGTCGGAGACGTCCCAAAGCCGCACGGTGTGGTCGTCGCCGGCGGTCGCCACAGTGTGTCCGCCAGGGCTGAACGCGACGGAGTAGAGGTGGCCGGTGTGGCCGGTGAGGGTGCTCAGCGCTTGCGGGTGAGCGGCGTCGGTGATGTCCCAGAGCCGGCCGGTCCGGTCGTCTCCGCCGGTGGCCATGGTCCGCCCGTCCGGGCTGATCGCGACCGACCAGACCGGGCCGGCGTGCCCGGTGACCCCGGCCAGCTGACGCGGCCGGCCGGGGTCGGTGACGTCCCACAGCCGGACTGTGGCATCCCATCCCGCGGTGGCCATGATCCGCCCGTCCGGGCTGACGGCCGCCGAGTAGACGGGGCCGACCTGGCCGGTCAGGGTGGCCAGCGGATGGGGGGACGCGGGATCGGCGATGTCCCAGAGCCGGACCGTGGCGTCGCTGGAGGCCGTGATCACGAAGCGCCCGTCCGGGCTGAACACCACCGCGTTGACGGTGTTGCTGTAGCCGGTCAGAGTCGCGAGCGCCCGCGGGTGGGCCCGGTCGGCGACGTTCCACAGCAGGACGGTGTGGTCGTCGCTGCCGGTCGCGAGCAGGCGCCCGTCCGCGCTGAAAGCCACCGATTGCACCTGGCCGGTGTGGCCGGTGAGCACCGCGAGTTCCGCGGGATGGGCCGGGTCGGCGACGTCCCACAGCCGCGCGGTGTGGTCGGCACTGCCGGTGGCGGCGGTGCGCCGGTCCGGGCTGAACGCTGCCGAGTAGACCGCGCCGGCGGAACCGGCCAGTGCGAAGGCGGGGCCGGGGTGATGCGGGTCGGCGAGGTCCCAGAGCCGGACCGTGCGGTCCCAGCTGGAGCTGGCCAGGGTGCGCCCGTCCGGGCTGAAGACCGCGGACCAGACGATTTCGGTGTGGCCGGTGAACACGGCGCCGGTGTGCGGGTTCCGGGGGTCGGTGACGTCCCAGGTCCGGACGGTGCGGTCCTGGCCGGCGGTGGCCAGGGTGCGTCCGTCCGGGCTGAACACCGCCGAATAGACCTTGTCCGTGTGGCCGGTGAGCGTGGCGAGCCAGTGTGGCTGGGACCGGTCGGCGACGTCCCACAGCCGGGCCGTCCGGTCCTGGGACGCGGTGGCCAGGGTGCGCCCGTCCGGGCTGAACGCCACGGCCCGGACCCGGTCGGTGTGCCCGGTGAGGGTGGCGAGCAGCCGGGCGTGGGGCGGGTCGGCTACCTCCCACAGCTTGGCGGTGCCGTCTCCGCTCGCGCTGGCCAGCGTCCGGCCGTCTGGGCTGAAGACGGCCTGGTACACGCGTTCCGAGTGGTCGGTGAGGGTGATCAGCGACTGCGGCCGGTCGACATCGGTCACGTTCCACAGCCGGATGGTGTGGTCCTCGCCCGCGGTCGCGACGAACCGCCCGTCCGGGCTGAAGGCCACCGAGTAGACCCGGTCGGTGTGGCCGGCGAGCTCGGCCCGCTCGCGCGGGTGGGCCGGATCGGTGATGTCCCACAGGCGGACGAGATGGTCCCGGGCAGCGGTGGCGAGGATCCGTTCGTCCGGGCTGAACGCGACCGAGTAGACCTCCTCGCGGCCGTCGAGGGTGGCCAGCTCGCGCGGGTGATGGGGATCGGCGACGTCCCACAACCGCGCGGTGCGGTCGTCACTGGCCGTGGCCAGCAGGTGCCGGGTGGGGCTGAAGGCCAGCGCGTTGACGCCGTCGGTGTGGCTGGTGAGCTGGGTGGCATACGGCGCCGCGAAGGTGCTGAGCACGGTGCCGCGGGCTTCCGCGGTCGGCGCGAGGCGGTAGGCGGCGAGCCCGAGCTGCGCGGCGAGCGCGGGGTTCGCGGTGCGCAGCGCATCGCTTTGGCCGGCGACTCGCTGGGAGATCGCGATGTCGCGTTCCGCGGAGGCCTGATTCTGCGCGTGGACGGCGTACCCGGTGGTGGCGGCGGCCAGCAGGAGCAGCACGGCGAGGAGCGCGACCAGCTGCCGGAGCCGGCGGTTGCGGCGCCGGGCCGCCGCCTGATCGGTCTCGTCGGCGGTGATGCTCGCCCGGAGGAACTCGCGTTCCCTCGCGGTGAGGGACAGGTCGCCGGCCCGGTCTTTCGCGATGCCCAGCCGGGTGCCCCGGTAGAGCACTCCGGGATCGCGGCCCAGTGACTCCCAGACGGCGGTGGCCTCGGTCAGCCGGCGGTGGACGCGCAGGCTCTCCCGGTCCTCGGTGAGCCACTCGCGCAAGCGCGGCCAGGCGGTGACGAGGGATTCGTGGGTGAGGTCGACCGTGTCGGCGTCGATGGTGACGAGGCGGGCTTCGGCCAGGCGGGTCAGCACGGCGCCGGTGGCGTCGTCGGCCGGCTCGAGTTCGCTGCGGTGGATGCGGCGCTTGGTGTTCCCGGTGCCGTCGCCGAGGGTGGTCAGGCGCAGGAACAACTGCTTGACCAGCCGCTGCTGCCCGGCGTCGAAGTCCGCGTGGATGTCCTCGGCGGTCTGCGCGAGCGCACCCTGGATCCCGCCCGCCGCAAGGTATCCGGCCAGCGTCAGCGTGTTTCCCCGTCTTCGGCGCCAGGTCTCCAGCAGCACGTGGGACAGCAGCGGCAGCACGCCCGGCCGTCCGCCCGCCTCCGCCACCAGTTCCGCCAGCAGCGCGCCTTCCACGGCACAATCGGCGTGGACCGCGGGCTGGACGATCACGTCCCGGAGCTCGGCGGTGGTCATCGGCCCGACCAGCACCTGCGCGGCGGAAACGGCGGCCGCCAGCTCGGCGTGCTCCGCGCAGTGCAGGTAGAAGTCCGCGCGCATGCCCACGACGATCCGCATCCGGCTGCCCGCCGCCGTGGTGCGCAGCAGCGCGTCGAGGAAACCGGCCCGCTCGGCCGGATCGGCGCACAGCGTGAACGCTTCCTCGAACTGGTCCACGATGAGGACGAACTCGGCGCCCTCGGCCCGGCCGGTCAGCGCCTGGGCGGCGAGCCGGCGCAGGTTCCGGGGATCGTCCGCCAGCTCGGCGAGCACGGCCGCGACGGTCGACCGCACCAGCGGCGCCAGCCGGATCGCGCATTCCTCCAACGGATGCGCGCCAGGCGACACCAGCACGACCTCGGCGCCGGCACCGAGCCGCGGGACCAGCCCGGCGCGCAACAGCGAGGACTTCCCCGCCCCGGAAGCACCGACCACGGCCACGAACCGATGCCCGGCGAGTTTCGCGTCCAGCTCGTCCAGTAGCCGGTCCCGGCCGAAGAACCGGTCCACGTCCGCGGGTTGCAGTGCCACCAATCCGGCGTACGGCGCCACTTCACCGGCGGCCTCCGTCGCGACCGAGCCGCCGCCCGCCACCTCGGCCGCGACGGCATGCCACCGCCGTTCCCACTCGCCGACGTCACCGTGACAGGCCCGGACATACGCCAGCGCCACCGCCAAAGTCGGCAGCCGCCGGCCCCCGGCGGCGTCGGACAGCGTTCCCGCCGCGTAGTGCGCCCGCTGCCCCAGCTCCCGGTAGGTCGGGCCGCCCGCCCTTTCCCGCAACCGCCGCAAACCTGCGGCGAACTGGGAAAGCACATCCCCGCCCGGATCCAGCGGACGCTCACGACGTGGCACGACCGGCCCCCTCACCCCGGCGTTCATTGTTCGGACCTTGTTGTTCCGGAGCCAGCCATCGACACAGAACAACCCGGAAGCACTACACAGAGGCTCTGCCCGCTACGGGCTGCGACCGAGATAGTGCGCAGGGGGCATTGTCATCGGTTGGCATCGCACCGGCCTGACCGGCAGCCGCCGGATTCCGAACACCGTATGAAGGGGAGGATTCGTATGTTGAGACGCATGAGCTTCGCCGTGGGCCTGCTCGCCCTGATCGGCTTGGCGCCATCAGGAGTCGCCGCGGCGTCGAGTGGCGGCACGACGGCCCCGCAAGAGGCCTGCGCGGTCACCAGCGCCTACGGCCACTCGGGCTACTACCTCTGTGGCTCGACCCCCGTCGAATTCCAGTGGGACACCGGGCTGGTCGAAGATGTCGTCGTCGGCTCCGACTATCACGTCTACCACGACCCAGGCTCCGGCTGGGCCCGCATAGGGAATGGGGAGGCCAGCCACACCCTGCCGCCCGCCAAGGTGGGGATCGGCACAAACCACAGCAACACCATCGGGGTATTCGGCACAACTGGCCTCCATTACTGCTCAACCGGCAATGGCTACGGAGGCTGGACTGGCTGGGTCTACTGCCCATGAAGACGATCCACAGGCGAGCCTGGATGATGCTCGCGGCAACCACGATCTTGACCGGCAGCACCACAGTGGCGGTCAGCACCCCTGCGGCAGCCGCCGGCTACTGCGGCCAAGGGTGGCAGGACAGCCAGACCGTGGCCGGCGGCATCAAGATCGATTCCGGCTTGCGGACAGGTGCAGTGCTGAGCTGTCACATCAACGCAATCGCCTACACAACTGACGCAGGGATAATCTTCGACTGCACGTCTGCCGGATGGACCTTCGTGGACGACGAATACCAGCAGCATGCACGAGGGTGGGTGCCCAACGGCAATCTCTACTTTTACGAAGGACTGCCCGGCTCTTGCTGATGGCATGACAGTGCACCTCACGAGACCAAACTGACGGAGACGGCAGAAACCCGGACCGCCAGGCGCATCGGCGCCTGGCGGTCCTTTGTCATGCCGGCCCGCTGGAGCCGGCGGATTCCGGACAGCGGTCGCTGATCTACCAGCGAACGGCGCCGGGCCTCAACGACGTGATCACCACACCGTTGCGCACGGGTGTTGCGGGGAAGGTGATGATCGTCGGGGTCTACCTCGGCACGGTCGGTGCGCTCTCCCCCACTGACGTCGGGGTGGTCGATTTCTGGGGCCTGGCCAACCCGGTCGGCGCCCGGTTCACCTTCCCGACGCTGAAGCCGGGCCACTCCAAACCGCTCGGCAACGCGTGGCTGCTCGCCGATTACGCGGAACCGGGCGCGCCACTGGATCCCGCGGGCAACTTCATGCTGCGCGGCGACGTCACCGCGCCGCAGGTGGCCGCGGCCCGGCACGCGCTCGGCTGCGGGGACCTCGCCGAGATCCAGCGTTCGACCCGGGAACCCTTGTCGTTCAAGCGGTTCTGGGACAACCTGACCGGCGCCTGGCACCGGAGCCAGGTCACCGTCCCGCCGGACCCGTTCGAAGCCGAGCGCACCTTCTGCGGACGGCCGTGACTCCCCGTCAGTCGCCCCCGCGCCAGCGGAGAACCTCAAGGGCGACACCGACTTCCAGCGGATGCTCGGCGAGCGGGCGGGGCAGCAGCCGGTCCGCGCGGTTGAGCCGCCGGAGCAGGGTGTTGCGGTGGGTGAACAGGCGCGCGGCGGCCTTCGAGGTGTTGCCCTGCTCGGCGATGAACGTGCGGACTGCCTCGGTGACCTCCGGCGCCGCGCCTTCGAGGTCGCCCAGCGTCCGCTTGACGAAGCGGTCGGCGCGGTCCGGGGCGCTGGTCAGGAGCGCGACCAGCTCGACCTCGTCGTGTGAGGCCAGCCGTTGGACCGAGGTGAGCCGGGCCAGCATCTGCTGGGTGGTGAGGGCGTCGAGGTGGCTGCGGCGGAAGCCGTCCACCCCGGGCGCGGCCGGGCCGAGGGCGATGCGCACGGCCGGCAGCTGATCCAGCGCGGCCCGCACCTCGTCGATGTCCGGACGGCCGTGCACCCACACCCACCGGGACGCGGCACTCGCGAGCACGCTCAACGGGCGCATCTCGCCGACGGCCGCGGCCAAGGCGTCGGCGGCGCGGTCCAGCTCGCGAAGATCGGCGTCGGGATCGTCGGTCCAGATGACGGCGGCGGTGTGCGTGCGTTCCAAGGCGTAGCCCAGCCGCGTCTCGGCGCGCAGGCGGGTGATCGGCGCGCCGTCCAGCAGCAGGGCGACGATCTCGCGGCGTTCGGCGTGCGTCCCGCGGGTCAGCTCGCCGCGCTCGGCTCGCATCCGGGCGGAGATCGAGGCGACGGTGGCGTCGACGAAGGCGGCGATGGACCGCAGTGAGACGTCGAGGAGGGCGCGTAGTTCTTCGGTGTCCGTGGTGAGCGAGCAGGCGATCTGGATCCAGAACCGCTCCGCCACGCCCTGGCCGATCCGGTAGGCGTCGAGCGAGGATTCGTCGAGGCCGCGCCGGACGAGGTCGCGGGCCACCCCGAGCGGTGCCTCGCCGTCGTTCGCGCGGACCGGCACGCCCGGCGCGCGGAGGTTGGCGGCCGCCCAGAACACCAGGTTGGACCGGTTCGTCCGCCGAGTCGCGGCGGCGAGCACCGGATCACTGGCGATCGGCTCCATGGCCGCGCTGGTGAGCGTGGCCTCGTCCAGCTCGTCCAGCCACTCCGGCGGCGGCCGGAGCGCGATCTCGGCACCCCGGCGGATCAGCTCCTGCACCCGGGGCGACGGCGGGTCCCACGACATGGGGCCAGCATAGCGGTGCATTGTGCACCATAAGACGGTTGACAGAGTGCAGATTGTCCGCTCCGGACTCTGGCTTGGCTCCGGGGTCCCGGATCGGGTGGTCCGGGCCGCCGGGCCGACCAGTCGCAGGCTCGCGGGACTCGGGTGACCCGGTCCCCCGGGACGACCGGTCGTAGGCTGGCGGCATGCAGATCGGATTCGGCGCTTCGGTTTCCGGCGCCTGGGCCACCGCGGACAATCTGGCCCGCTTCGCCGAGCGGGCGGAAGAGCTGGGCTATGCGTCACTGTGGACTTTCCAGCGCCTGCTCGTCGGCACGGACCAGAAGCTCGCGCCGGTGTACCAGAGCGTGCTGGACCCGTTGGTGGCACTGGGTTTCGCCGCGGCTCGCACGTCGCGCATCCGGCTTGGTGTCTCGGTGCTGAATCTGCCGTTCGTGTCGCCGGCCTACCTGGCCAACCAGGCCGCGACCCTGGACCTGCTGTCGGGCGGACGGCTGGACCTGGGCCTCGGCGTCGGCTGGTCGGCCGCCGAATTCACCGCGACCGGCGGCTCGACCGCCCGGCGCGGCGCACGCACCGAGGAGTACCTCCAGGTGCTGCACACGCTCTGGGCGGACGAGGTCAGCGAGTTCGCGGGCGAGTTCTACACCGTGCCGCCAAGCCGCATGTTGCCGAAACCCGTGCAACGCCCCGGCCCGCCCGTCCTCCTCGGCGGCGCTGTTCCCGCGGCGGTAGCCCGAGCCGGCCGGATCTCCGACGGCTGGCTGAGCGCCAGCGGCACAGACCTCACCGGCATCAGCGCCCAGATCGACATCGCCCGCGAAGCCGCCTCCGAAGCCGGCAAGGACCCGGCCGCCCTGCGTTTCGTCTGCCGCGGCGCGGTCCGCGCCGGCGCCCCGGTCGCCACCCCGGACGGCACGCGCCAACGCCTCTCCGGCAGCTACGAGCAAATCCGCGAGGACGCCGCCTGGCTCGGCGAGCAAGGCGTCACGGAACTGTTCTACGACCTGAACTGGGATCCCCAGATCGGCACCCCGGCCGCCGACCCAGCCGCGGCGACCGCCCGAGCGGAGGAACTCATGCACGAACTCGCTCCCGGCAACGGCTGAACCACAGCTCGACCTGCTCGCGGCTTCCACCGGCCGTCGCGGATCTCCGTCGGATGCCCTGAAGGCCACCTTCAGAGACCTGCATGCCGTCATGGTGGCCTTCAGGGCGAAGCTGCCGGCTGGTGCACTGTGCACCACGATCGGGTGAAGCCTGAGGCCGATTCCCCTTGGCCAAGAGCCGCCGGACACCGCACGATGCAAGGGCCGACCACCACTGCTGGGAGTTGCCGCCGATGTCTTCTGCCTCCACGTCGCCTGTTGCCGAACACTTCGACGTCTTGATCGTCGGGGCCGGGATCTCCGGGATCGGCGCGGCGTACTACCTGCAGCGGGATCATCCGCATCGCTCGTTCGCGCTGCTCGAGGGGCGCGGCGCGATCGGGGGGACCTGGGATCTGTTCCGGTATCCCGGCATCCGGTCGGACTCCGACCTCTACACGTTCGGCTACGAGTTCAAGCCGTGGCGGGACGCGGACTCGATCGCGGACGCCCACAAGATCCTCGCCTACCTGCGGGAGACCACTGCCGAGCACGACATCGACCGGCGGATCCGGTTCCACCACAAGGTCGTCGGCGCGTCCTGGTCCTCGGAGCAGGCCCGCTGGACAGTGGACATCGAGCGCACCGACACCGGCGAACGCACCCAGCTGACCTGCGACTGGCTGTTCAGCGCCGGCGGCTACTTCCGCTACGACGAGGGGTTCACCCCGCAGTTCGAGGGCCGCGAGCGCTTCGCCGGGACCATCGTCCACCCGCAGCAGTGGCCGGAAGACCTCGATTACGCGGGCAAGCGCGTCGTGGTGATCGGCAGCGGGGCCACCGCGGTCACCCTGGTGCCGGCGATGGCGCCGACCGCCGGGCACGTCACCATGCTGCAGCGGACCCCGAGCTACGTCCTGCCGGTGTCGAAGAGCGACGCCCTGGCCGTGCGGCTCAAGAAGATCTTCGGGGACGAGCGCGGGCACGCCATGGCCCGCTCGTTCGGCGCCTTCCGGCAGCGGGCGATCTGGCGGTTCACCCAGCGGTTCCCGAAGGCCTCGCGGCGGCTGATCCGCTGGATCACCGCCAAGCAGCTGCCCGCGGGCTACCCGGTCGACGTGCACTTCAACCCGCCGTACGACCCGTGGGACCAGCGGTTGTGCCTGGTCCCGGACGGCGACCTGTTCCGCTCCATCCGCACCGGCGAAGCCGACATCGTGACCGACCGGATCGCCACCTTCACCGAGAAGGGCCTGCTGCTGGAGTCCGGCCGGGAACTCGAGGCGGACGTCATCATCACCGCCACCGGGCTGAACCTGCAGCCCTTCGGCGGGCTCGACCTGACCGTCGACGGCGAGCCGGTGCGCCTCGAGGACACGGTGACCTACAAGGGAATGATGCTCTCCGGGGTGCCGAACCTGGCCTACTCCATCGGGTACACCACCTCGTCGTGGACGCTGAAGGTCGGCCTGCTCTGCGAGCACTTCTGCCGGCTGCTCACGCACATGGACGCCCACGGCCACACCGTCTGCCGCCCCGAGCCCGCCGACCCGGACATGCCGAAGCAGCCGTTCATCAACTTCGGCGCCGGCTACGTCCGGCGCGTCGTGGACCAGCTGCCCCGGCAGGGCAACCGCGCGCCGTGGCTGACCTCGATGGACTACCACTCCGACGCCAAGCAGCTGCGCCAAGGCAGCGTGGCCGACCCCGAGCTGCACTTCTCCCGCGCCACCCAGCCCGCGCCCGTCGCGCGCCCGGCCGACGCGGTGACCGGCTGATGCCCGCCGCCACCGGCGACCGGTTCGCCGACCTCCCGGCCGGACCCCGTCTCTGTTACCGCGTCGAAGGTCCCGAGGACGGGCCGCCGCTGCTGCTGATCGCCGGGCTGGGCCTCGACCTCACCTCGTGGCCGCAGCAGCTGGTCGACGGGTTCACCGGCCACGGCTTCCGTGTCATCCGCTTCGACAACCGCGACGCCGGACGGTCGAGCCGCATCGCCACCCCGGCGCCCGGCCGCCTGCGGCAGTTGCTCGCCCGGCCCCGGCCCGGCGCGTACGACCTCGGTGACCTGGCGGCCGACACCATCGGACTGCTGGACCACCTCGGCGTCGAACGCGCGCATCTGGCCGGGATGTCGATGGGCGGCATGATCGCCCAGACCGTCGCGGCCCGGCATCCCGAACGCGTCGCCACGCTCACTTCCATCTTCTCCACCACCGGCCACCCACGCGTCGGACAACCTGCGCGGTCGACGATCCTGCGCCTGGCCAAGCCGCCGGCCCGGACCGCCGAGGAGTCGGCCGAGCGGCACCTTTCGCTGCTCTCGCACATCGGCTCGAAGACGTTCCCGCCCGACGAGGCGCTCGAACGGACCTGGGCCACCGGCGCCTGGGAACGCAGTGGCGGCGTCAATCCCGGAGTGCCGCGCCAGATCAGCGCCATCCAGGCCTCGGGTGACCGCACCGCCGAGCTGCGCCGCATCACCGCCCCGACGCTTGTGGTGCACGGCGACGCCGACCTGATGGTCCACCCGAGCGGCGGCCGGGCCACCGCGCAGGCCATCCCGGGCGCCCGCCACGTCGAAATCACCGGTCTGCGCCACCATCTCCCGCCGGGGGTGCTCGACCGCCTGGTGGAACTGACCACCGGCCTGGCGCAGACCGCCGAAGCGCCGAAAACCCGTTCAGGAGGCACCCGATGAGCAGCGTGCGCGGCAAGGTCGCCGCCGTGACCGGCGCCGGTTCCGGCATCGGCAGGCAGCTGGCGTTCGAACTCGCCCGCCGCGGCGCGCGGCTCGCGGTCTCCGACGTCGACGACCTCGGCCTCGGCGAAACCGCGGACCGCGTCAAGGCGCTCGGGGCCGAGGTCCACACCGCGCATCTGGACGTCAGCGACCGCGCCGCCGTCGAGGCCTACGCGTCGGCCGTCGCGGAGCATTTCGGTGTGGTGCACCAGATCTACAACAACGCCGGGGTCAGCGGCGGGCGCGGCGGGGTGCTCGACAACGACTGGGCCGACTACGAACGGGTCATCGGGATCAACCTCTTCGGCGTCATCCACGGCACGAAGGCGTTCCTGCCGCACCTCATCGCGTCCGGCGACGGGCACGTGGTGAACGTCTCCAGCCTCAACGGGATCATGGCGCAGCCCTCGCTCAGCGACTACTGCGCCGCCAAGTTCGGCGTCCGCGGCTTCACCGAGAGCCTGCGCGCCGAGCTGCTGCTCGCCCGCCACCCGGTCGGAGTCAGCGTGGTCCATCCCGGCGGGGTCAAGACCAACATCGCGAACGCGAGCGTCGAGCGTGCACGCAAGCAGGGAAACCTGACGCCACGCGCCGAAGCACGAGCCCGCGTCTACAACGAGAAGCTGCTGAAGATGCCCGCCGAAGAGGCCGCGAGCATCGTGCTCGACGGCGTCGAGGCGGGCCGCCCGCGCATCCTGGTCGGCAACGACGCCAAGGCCATCGACCTGCTCGTGCGGCTGTTCCCGCGGCTGTATCCGAAGGTGGCCGTCCGCTTCGAGCGGCGGACGATGACGTCCTAGGGAGGCGAGTTTCGGCTGCCAGGTCCGGCACGGAGGCGAAGACCCAGGCGATCAGTGCCACGCCGAGCGCCGCCATCACGCCGAACGTCGTGTGCCGGCTGGTTGCGTCCCCAAGACGGTACCCGCGAGAAGCCCCAGGGACAGGGCCGCCGGTGTGCCGGGGCAAGGCGACTGAGATCGCCTTGCCCCGGGCGTTCTCGGGGACCAGCCGGACGATGCTCGCGCAGCCGACGGTCTTGATCCTCGGGTCAGCGGCCCGCGGATGCGCTCTCGGGCTGTCGGGATCGGCGCAGGATGTCGAGCGCCGCCGTCCGGGATACGACCGGCCGGTAGCCGAGGTCCTTGACGGCCTTGTCGGTGCGCAGGGTGCAGGTCTGCCCGATGAACCAGCGTGCAGGCACCGGAACGGCCTGGGCCGCGGTGTCGAGGTCGATGTCGGGAATCGGGGTGTCGACGCCGTAGATGTCGAAGACGGTCTGCATGAACTCGCGGAAACGCACGGGTTCCTGGTCGGTGATGAAGTAGGCCTGGCCGGGCTCGCCGTGCTGCCAACCCCGGAGCAGGCCCTCGACGGCGTTGTCGACGAAGGTGATGTCGGTCGTGTGGCGGCCCCCGTCGATCCACGAGAACTGGCCTGCCTCAGCCATGGCGGCGAAGCCGTCGGTAACCGGGCTTCCGGCACCCCAGACGAATTTGGGGCGGATGGAGACCGTGGTGAAGTCCTGCGTGTTCGCGTCCAGCACGATGGCCTCAGCCCGCGCCTTGACTGCGCAGTACGCCGCGGGTGAGTCCGGCCGCAGGGGCGCTGTTTCATCAACATCGACGAGCGGGGCGCCGGCCAGCAGCGCGGCCTCGCTCCCACAGTTCACGAAACGGGCAACCTGGGCATGGCGTGCGGCTTGCAGCGCGGCCCGGGTCCCCTCGACGGTCACCAGCTGATGCCTGGCGAGGTCGGCGTCGAGATCGGTCTCGGCCGCCAGGTGGAACAGCACCTCGCTGCCTGACACCGCGTCGCGCCATGAAGCGGGCTCGGTCAGCTCGCCCCGCACCGGTTCCGCGCCCAGCGCCGCGACAGTGCCCGCTGCCGTCGCGCTCCGGACAAGAGCTCGCACGCCGTGTCCCTCGTCCACCAGCCGACGGATCAGCGCTCGCCCGATGAACCCCGACCCGCCGGTGACGAAAACCTGCGCCATTTCAACCTCCTGATTGCGTTCGTGCACAGCGCCCGATGCGGGCGCCCGAGGTGTTCAGCGACCAGCGGCCTCCGGACCTTCCCATCGCGATATTCATAGTTCCGAGACTTGGCATAGAATCTGTGTATGGCATCCCTTCGTGCGCTCGAATGCCTGGTCGCGGTCGTCGACTGCGGATCGATCACCGAAGCCGCACGGCTGCTGCACCTGACCCAGCCTGCGGTGTCGCACCAGCTGGCCGAGCTGGAACGCGAGACGCGAACCGCGCTGCTCAACCGCCGTCCGCGCGGGGTAAGCCTGACCCCGGCAGGAAACGCCGCCCTCCCGCATGCCCGCCGGACGCTCGAGGCCGCCGCGTCGGCCGTGCGCTCGGCTCGCGCGGTCGGCGACGGCACCGGCGGAAGCCTGCGCGTGGCGTGCGCCCAGAGCCTCACCGTGCCCCTCGTCGCCCCGGTCCTGCGGGAATGGCACCGCAGACGCCCGCACATCGTCGTCAGCCTGCGCGAGTCCGCCGTGCTCGCCGAGCTGCTCGGCTCCATCGACACCGGCGCAGTGGACATCGTGCTGCTGCCCGCGCCGGTCCCGCAGGGCTACGTGACCAGCATGGTCGCCGAGGAGGAGATCGTCCTGACGGCACCAGCCGAGCACCGTCTGGCCCGGTCGGGCGACGTACGTCTGCAGGAACTCGACGGCGTGCCGCTGGTGCATTTCGCGCCGGACAACGGACTGCGCGATTGGCTGGACCGCTCATTCGCCGATGCCGGGGTGCGACCCGAGCCGGTGATGAGCACCGCGATCACCGCAGCCGCGCCCCAGCTCGCAGCCGCCGGCCTGGGCGTCTGCGTCACCCCGGTGAGCGCGGTGAGCGCCGGCCTTCCCGCCGCGATCCGGTCCTTCTCGCCCAAGTGGGTCAGGCAGCTGATCGCGGTGACACCGGCCCGGCCGGATCCGCTCTCCGCCCGCTTCATCACCGACCTGCGCACCCGCGGCGTACGCGTGCCCCGCGACGTCGCCCGACAACTTGCCGGCGGCGACCACGACGCCGACGCTCACACCTGATCGAACCCGCAGAGGCGCTGGACCGGCGCCCTCAAGCCGTCGCCTCCACAAGCCCGACTGCCGTACTGGGGCCTGGCGCAGTGGCTGGAATGCCGCGCGGGAATGTCGCGCCGGAATGTCGCGCGGGAATGTCATAGTGGAGTGGTGCACGAACTCCTCTTGGACCATCCGGTCGTCGCGAGTGTCAAGGACGAGGCCGGGCTGCGCGCGGTCACCGAGGTGGAAGCACCGGTGGTGTTCCTGCTCTTCGGGTCGATCCTGACGCTGCCCGGGCTGGTCGAACGGCTGCGCGCGGCCGGGAAGACCGTGCTGGTGAACGTGGACCTGATCGAGGGACTGGTCAGCCGCGACATCGCAGTGGACTTCGTGGCCGAGCGGACCGAGGCCGAAGGCGTGCTCAGCAGCAAGGCGGCCATCGTGAAGGCCGCGAAGGCGCGCGGCCTGCTCGCGGTGCACCGCTTCTTCCTGGTGGACTCGTTCTCGTACCACAATCTCGGCAAGCAGCTGGCGATCTCCCGGCCGGACTACATCGAGATCCTGCCCGGCTGCGTGCCCCGGGTGATCACCTGGCTGCGCGCCGACACCGAAGTGCCGATCATCGCCGGCGGCCTGGTCTGCGACAAGGACGACGTGCTGGCCGCGCTCGGCGCCGGCGCGACCGCGATCGCTTCGTCCAATGTGGACGTCTGGTCCATGTAGGGACCCCGGCGGTGCCTCCGAAAAGCGGGCCGCCTCACTCCCCCTTCGAGGCCAGCCAGGTGAACAGCGGGTCGGTGTGGCCGGGCAGCTCCCGGTACACCTCGCCCAGGCGCCGGTAACGCTCGTGGGTCGCCGGGTCCGGCACGAACTCCGCCCCCGGCGCGACCAGCGCCGCCGCCGCCTCGTCGAAGCCGCCGAACAGGCCGAGGCCGACACTCGCGCAGATCGCCGCGCCCAGCTCCACCCCGCCCTGCGCACGTCGCGCGGGCCGGTCGAAGGCGTCGGCGACGATCTGCATCAACACGTCCGAGCCCGCGCCGCCGCCGGAGACCAGCACCCGGGAGAACTCCGTGCCCAGCTCCGCCGCCATGGCGTTCCCGTTGCCGTGCAAGGTGAGCGCGATCGCCTCCAGCACGGCCCGGTACAGGTGGAACGGCCCCTGCCGGCCGTCGAACCCGAGGAACGCGCCACGCCGGAACGACGCCTCGACGGGTGCGAGCCAGTCCAGCACCGCGATGAGGCCATCGGACCCCGCGGGCACGGTCGCCGCGCCCGCGTTCAGCCACTCCTCGTCGCCCAGCAGGTCGCGCAGCCAGCTGACCGTCCACATGCCACGCCGGATGCCCTCGCTCTCGTACAGGTACGAGTGCGGCCGGCAGGCGAAATTCGTCCAGAACGCCTTGGCGTCACGGACATTCCGCGCGCCGGTGGTCATGCCGGCGATGTAGGTGCCGAGGGACAGCAACAGGGTGCGGTCGTCGGCGAGACCGCTGCCCAGCGCCTCGACTGCCTTGTCGTTGGCGGTGGCGAAGACCGGCAGCCCCTCCGGCAGCCCGGTGTGCGCGGCCGCCGCGGCCGTCACAGTGCCGAGCCGGTCGCCGGGCTGCACCAGCTCGAACAGCATTTCGCGTGGGACCTCCGGCTCCGGCACCCAGTCCCAGGTGTCGGTGTCGATCGGCCACACGCCCTGGTAGTTCGCCGCGGTGTCGCGGAACTGCCCCGTCATCCGCGCGGTGATGTAACCCGACGAGGTGGTGACGTAACGGACGTCCGGGTTCGTGTGCTCGTACGGCCGCGACACGCGCTCGTCCATCCAGCTCAGCACGGGCTGGGCGAGCGTGCCGTCGGCGCGCAGCATCGCGCGGCAGAACCGGATCGTGCACAGCCCGACGCCGAGGATCTCTTCGGGCCGCCCGTCGAACGCGTCCAGCGCCGCGCGGGTGGCCGCGCCGATCGAGTCCCACAGGTCGTCGTCCGGGTGCTCGACCACGCCCGGTCGCGGGGTGTCGTTGGGCCGCAACGGAACCCTGGCCCGGGCATGCACCCTGCCGTGCTCGTCGAAGACGGTGACCTTGGTGCTCTGCGAGCCGTTGTCGATCCCGAGCAGGTAGCCGGTCATCACCGGTCCCCGGCCGGGAAGATGGTGCCCGGGTTCATGATCCCGTTCGGGTCGTAGGCCTCTTTCAGCTTGCGCAGCACCGGGTACGCGCTGCCGTGCTCCTGCTCGGTCCACGGCGCGCGGTACTTGCCGATGCCGTGGTGGTGCACCATCGAGCCGCCGCGGGCCAGCGTCTCCTCGACGATGATCGCGTTCAGCGGGATGTGGTACTTCGTGATCTCCTCGCGCGGCTCGCAGTTGATCCGGTAGTCGTAGACGAAGTACATGTTGGTGCCGGTCTGGTAGCTGTGCGAGGAGTGCCCGCCGAGCATCGTCAGGTCCTCGAAATGCGGGTACTCCTTGGTGATCCGGGAGATCACCGCGTCGTAGACGTCGCCGACCACCGACCAGTTCGCCGACACCTCGGTGGTGTAGCCGAGCCGGTGCTCGGCCAGCATGGTGTCCTGCTCGGCCTTGATCTTGTCCGGGCCCCAGTTGAGGTTGGCGAACCACGCGCGGATCAGCTCGGGGTCCACCCGCTCGTGCTGGTACCGCCCGACGATCTCGTCGATCGCCGTGCTCGTCGCGTCCGCGAGCGGGGCGGGCCCCTCGGCGAGGAAAACGGCCACGCACTTGCCGTTCGCGAAGTGGGAGAAGTGCTGCGCGGCGTCCTGCTCGGAGTAGACCCGCGCGACCGACGGGTGGTAGCCCTCGGTGATGACCTGGCGCAGGATCTCGATCCCGGTCCGCACGTCGTCGAGCAGGTAGCCGTGGAAGCGGTTGTTCTCCGGCTGGTACTTGAACAGCTTCACGGTGACCTCGGTGACGAAGCACAGCGCGCCCTCGTTGCCGATCACGACGTGGCGGATGTCCGGCCCGGCCGCGCGGCGCGGCACGTTCTTGATCCGGCTGACCGTGCCGTCCGGGAACACCGCCTCGAGACCGACCACCATGTCCTCGATCCCGCCGTACAGCGTGGAGAACTGGCCGATCGAACGGGTGGCGACCAGCCCGCCCATCTGGGCCAGCGGCTTGGACTGGGGCGAGTGGCCGGTGGTGAGGCCCAGCTCGCGCACCCGGTCTTCGAGCACCTGGAGCGGGACGCCGCACTGCGCGGTGACCTGCATGTCGACCGGGTCGACGTCGAGGATCTGGTCCATTTCGGACCCGTCGAGCACGATCGTGCGCTCGAAGCTGGTCTCGAGGCCGCCCTCGGTGCCGGTGCGGCCGGTGCGCGGCACGATGTTCACGCCGTGCTCGTTGGCGAAAGCCAGCACCGCGGCGACGTCGGCGGTGCTGCCCGCGCGCACGATCGCCAGCGGGAACGGGCCGTCGTAGATGTCGTGCACGGCGGTGTACTTCTTGAACCGGTCGACGCTCGCCTCGCGCAGCAGCCGCTCGTCGGTGTCCACGCGCTCGGGGCCGGCGATCTCGCGCAGCCGGTCGATGATGGCGGTCGTGTCCATGGTTTCCTGTGCTCCGTTCTGGGTGGGGTTCATCGGGTGAGGTAGCCGCCGTCGACGGTGAGGACGTGCCCGTTGACGTAGTCCGAGGCCCGGCTGGCCAGGAACACCACCGCGCCCATCAGGTCGCCCAGCTCGCCCCACCGGCCGGCCGGGATGTGGTCGAGGACGCGCTGGTTGGTCACCGCGTCGGCGCGGGTCTGCTCGGTGATCGGGGTGGCGAAGTAGCCGGGGGCGATGGCGTTGCACTGGACGTTGCTCGAGCCCAGCTCGTCGCAGTACGCCTTGGTGAAGCCGACGATGCCGTGTTTCGTCGCCGCGTACGCCGGGGACATCTGCCCGCCGAGGAACGAGAACAGCGAGGCGATGTTGACGATCTTGCCGTGCCCCTGCTTCGCCATCAGCCGCCCGGCGAGCCAGCCGAGTTCGAACGGCGCGGTCAGGTTGAGCGCGACCATCGGGTCCCACTGCTCCCGACCGAACTCCTCGACCGGCGCCACGTTGCTGATGCCGGCGGAGTTGACCAGGATGTCGACCGAACCGAACGCGTCCACACAGGACTGGACGACGTGGGCCGGCGCCCCCGGCTCGGTGAGGTCGACCTTCACCGTCTCCAGCCGGGTGCCCGCAGCCTCGACCAGGCGCCGGGTCTCGCCGCCGTCGTCCACCACCGTCGGCCCGAACACGTTCGCGCCGGCCTTGGCCAGCGCCACGGTGAACGCCCGCCCGAGCCCGGTGTTGCCACCGGTGACGATCGCGTTGCGGCCGCGCAGCGAGAACAGGTCGAGGGAGAAGTCCTGGATTTCCAACGGAAGGGCCTTTCTTCAGGTACGGGAGTTCAGGCGAGGGCGCTCGCGCGTGGCAACGGTTCTTCGGCCGGCTCACGGCGCTGCACCCACAAAGTCAGGGAGGTCAGGGCGATCCCGATCAGGCCGGCGGCGGTGAGGACGCCGAACAGCGTGCCGTAGCCGCCGTACGGGGCGGTGTTCGTGGACGCGTCGCCGATCCACCAGGCGACCAGGCCGGGCAGGAACGCGTCGGGCAGGTAGGCCAGCCCCGAGGCCAGGCCGATCACGCCGCCGCGCTGGTCGGCCGGGATGCGCGCCTCGGTGATGCTCGCCCAGTAGACCCCGCGGCTGGCGAAGACCATGAACGACAGCACGAACATCAGCGTCAGCGCGGCCCACTGCAGCGCGGGCGCGCCCGGCAGGAACAGCAGGACCGCCACGCACAGCGTCGCGCCGGCGAAGGCGAGCCGCAGGAACCGCGGCGTCGAGTGGGTCACCTTGTCCACGGCGAACCCGCCGAGCGGCCCGGCGACGAACTGGAAGACGTAACTGCGCACCACGCCGAGCACGCCGATCAGCCCGGCCGTGACACCGAAGTTGTGTTGCAGCAACGGGGAAAAGTAGCCGAGCGTGGTGTAGAAGCAGTACATCAGCATGATCGAGCCGCCGAGCAGCCAGGTGTACTTGTTCCGCGCGGCCGCGAGCAGCTGGCGCACCGACAGGGCCGAACGTTCACCAGCCGGAGCCTCGTCGGCCTGGCCGCGCAGCGCAAACCAGATCAGCGCAGCCAGCACCAGGCAGAGGGCACCGTAGACGGCGATGAGCGTCAGTACCCCGACCGTCGGCGCCAGCACGGTGCCGATCAGCAGCGCGCCCACCCCGCTGATCACCGTGGAGGTGACGCCGCGGATCGCTTCCAGGAAGCCGAAAAGCCGGCCTTGCTGCTCGGTGGGCCCGAACGAGCCGATCGCCTTCACCAGCGCGGGCCAGTACAGCGCCATGCCGGCGAAGGCCATCACGATGTGCGCCAGCAGCACCGTGGCGTAACCGGGCGAAATCGTCAGCGAGAGATCGGCGACGCCGGTGATGGCCAGCGCCGCGACCACCAGCGTGCGCGGGGCGAACCGATCGGCGAACCAGCCGCCGGCGAAGTACATGACCGCGGCCACGGCGCCGAACACCGACATGATGTCGCCGTACTCCTGCGAGGTGAGGCCGAGGGCGTGGTAGGTCGGCTCCAGGAAGACGAACCGGATGTAGGCGACCTGGAAAATGACACCGCCGGACGTGCACAGCAGCAGATAACTCAGCCGCCTCCGCGCACCACTCACTTTCGACCACCTCACTGTGGAATACCGTGGAAAAATAACGTCAGGGGCATCAGGGCACAAAAAAAGAGAACAGCAATCCCCTGCGATGAAATGGGGTTACTGTTCTCTGAGGTCTCTAGTAACTGAAGTATTCGGTTGTGGTCAGACCAGCGTAACCACAGGTCTCCCCGGCTGTCAAGCGCCGTCCACCCGACGGGTTTGCCCTGTTCGAGACCGGTCTTGCGCCGTCCGAGCGAGCGGCGAACCCCGCCCCGCCGGACCTATTGACACCCCGGGGAAGCCGTCCTCATACTCGACGCCGGCCCAAGGGGAACGCGTTCCACATATGGAACAAACACCGTTCGGGTGGCCCATCTTCATTACTCCGCAGACTTGCCTCACGAGGAGCTACTCGAATGGAAACTCTTGCTGCCGTTCTCGAGGAGACCGGCGGTCCGCTCACCTTCCGCACGCTCACGCTCGACGACCCGGTGCCCGGCGAGGTCGCCGTGAAGATCGCCGCGACCGGCGTGTGCGCCAGTGACGCGCACACCATCAGCGGGCGGATCCCCTCGCCCCTGCCGACCGTCCTCGGGCACGAGGGCGCGGGTGTGGTCACCGCGGTCGGCGCCGGGGTCGCGCACGTCGCCGTCGGCGATCACGTCGCGCTGTCTTGGCTGCCGAGCTGCGGCCGGTGCCGCTACTGCCAGGCGGGCCGGCCGGTGCTCTGCGCCGCCAGCGCCCCCGCGCTGCTCGGCGGCACCCTGCTCGACGGCACCGTCCGCCTGCACGACCGCGGCCGGGACGTCTACCACTACTCGTTCCTGTCCACCTTCGCCGAGCACACCGTGGTCCCCGCCGCGAGCGCGATCAAGATCCCGGATTCGGTGCCCCTGCCGGTCGCCGCGCTGGCCGGCTGCGGTGTGGTGACCGGGTACGGCGCCGTGGTCAACCGCGCGCGGGTCGCGCCGGGCGACGCGGTGCTGGTGTACGGCGCGGGCGGCGTCGGGCTCAGCGCGATCATGGCTGCGCAGCTGTCCGGCGCGGACCACATCGTGGTCGTGGAGCCGCACCCGGGCAAGCGGGACGGGGCCACGGTCTTCGGCGCCACGCGGGTGCTGAGCCCGGACGACAACGTGGTCGCCGAGGTCCGCGCGCTCACCGGCGGGCAGGGCGCCGACGTGACCATCGACGCCGTCGGCCAGGAAGGCTTGCTGGAACAAGCTTTCGACGCGACCGCGCCGGGCGGCACCGTCGTGTGCGTCGGAGTCCCCGCCGCCACGGCGTACGCGAGTGTCCCCGCCGCGCGGTTCGTGCGCGAGGAGAAGTACCTGACCGGCAGCCTCTACGGCTCCAGCCGCCCGACCCAGGACATCCCCAAGCTGCTCAACCTGTTCCACACCGGCAAGCTGCCGATCGACAAGCTGATCTCGAAGACCTACGCGTTCGACGAGATCAACACCGCGTTCGCCGACCTGACCGGCGGGTCCAACCGCCGTGGCGTCGTGATCGTCGACGAGGAGCTGGCCGGCCGGTGAACCCCGAAGCAGCCGGGGTGCCGGCGGAGCGGGAGCCGGGCAAGCGCAGTCCCGCCGTCGCGCAGGCGTTCGCGGTCCTCGACGCGCTGGCTGAGCGACGGCGCGGCCTGCGGCTGAGCGAGCTCGCGGTGGCCGTCGGCGCGCCGAAGAGCTCGGTGCACCGGCTGCTGGCCACGATGGGCGAGCTGGGCGTCACCCGCAAGACCGGTGACGGCCGGTTCGTCGTCGGGCCCCGGATGGCCGCCTACGCCGAGCCCGCCGGCGGGGAGCTGGCCGGCCTGCTCGGCATGTTCTACACCTGCGCGGAGCAGATCCGGGACCGCCAGGACGAGACCGTCCAGCTGGCGGTGCTGTCCGGGGCCGAGGTCACGTTCATCGCGCACGTCGACACCACGAAGCCGGTGCGGCTGCAGACCCGGATCGGCCGGCAGCTGCCGGCGCACGCGTCCGCCAGCGGCAAGGCGATCCTCGCCTACCGCGGTGAGGAGGACCTGCGGCCGGTCCTGGCCACCGGGTTGCCGCGGCTGACCGGGGCCACCGTGGGCGACGAGCGGGCGCTGCGCGCCGAACTCGCGCTGGTCCGGGAACGCGGCCACGCCACCGAAGTCGAGGAGATGACGGCGAACCTGTCGTGCTTCTCGGCGCCGGTGCTGGACGCCGAGGGCCGCGCGGTCGCCGCGGTGACCGCCTGTGTGCCCGCGAACTCGGTGTCGCCCGACCGCGCCCGGACGCTGATCGAGGAGGTCCGCTGGGCCGCGGGCGAGCTGGGCCGCCACCGATGAATCCTGAAGCGAAAGTTGAAGCGATGCAAGGAAAACCGTTCGGCTGCACGTCGGCGGCCCACGGAAAGGACTCACCATGACCGACCTCGACGGCCGCACCGCGCAAGCGTGGGGCGGCACCAATCCGGACGGCGTCCACCTCAACGTCGTGCTCGCCCGCCGCGGCTCCCCCACCGCGGCGGCCATGACCGGCGCCTTCGCCTCCCCCACGGCCGGGTTCACCCCGATCCTGGTGTGCGCCGGCGAGGACCAGCCGTCGTACCGGACGATCCACCCGCCGACGATCATGCTGAACAAAACGGAATCCCCCACCGAGGCGCTGGTGAACCTCGTGTCGGGCGCCTGCCAGGTCGGCATCGCCCAGGGCGTCCTGGATTCCGTCGCCGACGGGGTGCTCGCCGGGGACCAGGAAACGCTGGTGTTCGCCGCGGTCTGGCTCAACCCGGAGGCAACCAGTGGCGACGCCGTCCGGGCCGCCGCGCGCGAGGCGATGCGCAAAGGCGTGCGCGAGGCGGCACAAGGACACGACTTCACTGCGGAACTGGTCGCCGGCCGAGACCGGGTGACGCATCCGTTTTATGCGCCCTGAAAGGAGGTTCTCGCCCTCCTCTCGATCACCGGTTACGGTGCTCCCATGCCGGACACCCCGATCGTGCTCGTCCACGGTTCCTACCACCAGCCCGCCCATTACGCCCCATTGGTCAGCCGGCTGACCGAAATCGCCGGGAACGTGAGCGTGCCGGACATCGGCCTGCTGCCGTTGCCGGAAAGCATCAAGCTCGTACAGGACATCGTGGACCGGGCCGCGGCGCCGCCGGTGGTCGTGGGGCACTCGTTCGGCGGGGCGGTGGCCGGTGCACTGCACGGCGTCCGGCGGATGGTCTTCCTGTCCGGGTGGGTGCTGGACGTCGACGAGACGGCCGTCGGACGGCTCGCCGAGGCACCCGCCAACTCGGAATTCGCACAGGCACTGCGGTTTTCCGGGGACGGGGCCCAGGCGTGGATCGATCCCGCGGCGGCGACGAGCCTCTTTTACGCCGATTGCCCGCCCGACGTGGCAGCGCGCGCGGTCGAGCTGCTGCGCCCCGACACCGTGCTCAACTTCCAGCTGAGCCCGACCGCCGCCGAGTGGAAACACACCCCGTCCCTCTACATCGCGACGCGTCAGGACCGCACCTGGCCACCGGCCCTGGCCACGGAATTCTCCCGGCGCTGCACCGAAATCGTCACCGTCGACACCGGACACTCGCCGTATCTCAGCGCTCCGGATCGGATCGCCACGATCATCGGTGACTGCCTGGAATGAAGCTCACGGGGGACCTTGACAGGGTCCCCCACGCCGTCCGTTCCGCCGTTAGCATCGGATCCGAAATCGTGCCGCTTGGCGCACGAACCGAGATATCCATGCGAAATTCCGGCGAAGGGATCCGACCGTGCGCCGTACGCTCTGGCGAATCGCGCTGACCACCGTCACCACCTTGGGGCTGACCACCGCCTGCTCGGCCACACCGACCGAATCGGCCCCGGCCGGCCCGGCCCAGCTCATCCAGCCGATGACCAAGGTGAGCGCGCAGCCGCGCCAGGGCTACTACTCCGATCCGTACCCCGTCCGCACGGTCAAGCCGGGCCCGCAGACGTTTTCCGGGACCACCAGCGAACTCCTGAGCTGCGCGGGAACCCCGGCCAAGGAATGCTTCCAGCCCACCCCGATGACGGTGTCGATCGGGCCGTCGCTCACCGCGCAGCTGGCCGGCTCCACCCCGCGGAACCGGATCAACAACAACGTCTTCCAGGACGATTCGGGCGCCTGGCAGCTGGCCGTCACCTATTACGTGTCCAATCCCCGCTTCCCCCAGGCGAAAGCGTGGACCGTGGTCGTGCACGGCCGTCCCGCCAAGGAGCCCGCGGGCACCGCGGTGCCCACGGACTGGATCGCCGACGCCCTGGTGGCCGGCGACCTCACCCAGCCCACCAAGGCGAACTACGACGGGAAGTACTTCCAGGACAAGGGAAAACTTTACCTCGTCTACAGTGAACGGCTGGGCGACAAGCCCGCGCGGGACGGGATCGTCGCGCAGCCCATGGCCACCGCGGCCATCCCCGCACCCGGCAAGCCCACCGTGCTGCTGGCCCCCGGCGACTTCCGGTCCGAGCTGTTCTTCGGGCTGAACCAGCCCAACACGTTCAAACTGATCGAAACCGGGAACATCACCCAGGTCGACGGCAAGTACGTGATGGCCTACTCCACCGGCGAGTACGACGCTCCGGGTTACAAGATCGGGCTCGCCTGGTCGGACACCTTCCTGCCCGCCGCCGGGGCCGGCTACCGGAAGCTGACCATGCCCGACCCCAACGGGGTCTGGGGCACCCCGAACCACCCGGAGGTCCGGTACCTGCTGCAGTCGCAGGAACCGAAGTGGCCGAACTACATCGCCAAGACCGTGGTCGCGCCCGGGGTGCCCGCGGTGATCCGGGACAACGGGCGCTGGTACCTGACCTTCGCCGGATACCAGCCGGCGGACGCGGTGGCCGACCCGGAGACCGGGCTGTTCCCGCCGTCCTCGCGCAGGCCGTTCTTCGCGCCGGTGTCCGTGCTCATCCCTCCTAACGCGACAGTGGGCAGCACCTCCGAAACCGATCTGGCCGACTGGATTACGATCAGCGCGGCTTCGTAGAGCCGCCGGAAAAGGAGACCCAGGTATGCGGCGACGGCACTCCACCGCGTTCCGCACGGCGGCGCTGCTGCTCGTCACCGCCGGTGCCCTGTCCTCCTGCTCGACCGGCCCGCCGCCGGCCCCGGCCACCGACGCTTGCGGGGCGGCGGCACCGGCCGGGCCGGTCGACACCTGGACCGCGGCACCGGCCCGGCTCAGCGGCCCGTACCAGGACAAAACGATCCGCGAAGTGGTGCACACCTCGATCGGCGGCACGTCCGTCCGATTGCGACTGTCGAACGTCTTCGGCACCACCGCGGTGCGATTCGACTCCGTGTGGGCCGGCGCGCAGTCGGACGGGGCCGGCCTGGTCGCGGGCTCGAACCAGCGCGTGCGCTTCGGCGGGGCGGAAGCGACCACCGTCGCGGCCGGGGCCGAGGAGGTCAGCGACCCGGTGGACCTGACCGTGCGGCCCGGGGAAAACCTGACCGTGAGCATCCACGTGGACGGCGGCACCGGTGACGTCACCGGGCACCTGCGGGCCCAGCAGCACGGCTGGTACGCGGACGGGGACGCCGGTGCCGACCCGTCCGCGGCGCGGTACGCCCACCAGGTCGACCGCTGGTTCTGGCTGGACGCCGTCACGGTGCAGCCGAGCCGGCCCGCGCGCACCGTGGTCGCGCTCGGCGATTCGATCACCGACGGCTTCCACTCCACAGTGGACGCCAACCACCGCTGGCCGGACTACCTGGCGGCCCGGCTGGGGCCGTGCGGCCGGTTCGGTGTCGCGAACGAGGGCATCGCGGGCAACCGGGTCACCGCCAACGGCTCCGGCGTCAGCGCCGAAGCCCGGCTCCAGCGTGACGTCCTGGCGCAGCCGGGCACCGGCACGGTGATCTACCTCGAAGGCATCAACGACATCGACAGCACGGTGAAGGCCGCCGATCAACTGATCCAGGCCGACCAGAAGATCGTGGCCCGCGCGCACGCGGCCGGATTACGCGTCATCGGCGGCACCATCACCCCGTTCGACGGCTTCCACACCTATTCCGCCGCGACCGAGGGAATCCGCGAGAGCGTCAATTCCTGGATCCGCGACAGCAAGACGTTCGACGCGGTGGCCGATTTCGACGCGGCCCTGCGCGATCCCGCGGACCCGCACCGATTGCTGGGACGGTACGACTCCGGCGATCACCTCCACCCCGGCGACGCGGGCTACCAGGTGATGGCCGGCGTCGTCCCGCTCGACGCCCTCGGCTGATTTCCGCTGGTCGAGGGGGACCCTGCCAGGGTCCCTCCGACAAGGACTCCCAGTCCCCGCCCGAAGCGTGTTCCCCTTTCACCAGAGTTCGGTTTCAACTCATCCGGAGGGGCAGAGCCATGAACAATCCCGTAATGAAAATCGGCCGTTATCTGATCGGCGGACTGGTGATCGGCGGATTCTGGTATCTCAACAAAAGCAGGCCGGCCTGGGAAGAGGCGCTGCGCACCATCGTCGTGTTCACCGTGGCGATGATCCTGGTCAAGGCCCGGCTCAAGAGCAAGCCGGTGACCATCCACCTGGTCCCGCTGATCGCTTCGAAGGCGACGCTGGTCCTGATCGCGGCCGGGGTCGAGGAGGCGCTGCGGACCTCGCACTCGGTCAGCGACCCGGCGCTGGTGGTCGCCATCGGGCTCGGCCTGGCCGTGATCCTCGTCGGGAGCCTGTTCCACCGGTTCTTCTTCACCGTCAACGCACCCCGCCGCCCCTACGAAAACCAGGCGCGATGACCGAGACCACGTTCCACCTCAAGGAGAACTACGTCCCGGTCACCGACGAGCTGACCACGTTCGACCTGCCGGTCAGCGGCGCCATCCCGCCCGAGCTGAACGGCTGGCACCTGCGCAACGGGCCCAACCCGCGCACCCCGACCCAGCACTGGTTCTTCGGCGACGGCATGCTGCACGGCGTGCGGCTGGAGAACGGGCGGGCCGCCTGGTACCGCAACCGCTGGGTCCGGACCGAGAGCTTCGACGCGCCCCGGCCGCCCGGCCCGGGCGGGAAGCCGGACCTGCGTAATTCGGCGGCCAACACCCACATCGTCAACCACGCCGGCAAAACGCTCGCGCTCGTCGAAACCGCGCTTCCCTACGAGGTGACCACGGACCTGGACACCGTCGGCCCCTACGATTTCGACGGCCGGCTCGCCACCCCGATGACCGCGCACCCCAAGATCTGCCCGGAAACCGGGGAGCTGCACTTCTTCGGGTACGCGCGGGAGCAGCCGTATCTCACCTACCACCGCGCGGACGCCCACGGCGTGCTGCGGCTGAGCCGCCAAGTCGAGGTGGGCGGGCCGACCATGATGCACGACTTCGCGCTCACCAGCCGGCACGTCGTGTTCCTCGACCTGCCGCTGGTGTTCGTGCCGGGCGGCCGCGGCATGCCGTTCAGCTGGGACCCGGACTACCCGGCCCGGATCGGGCTGCTGCGCCGGGACGATCCACAAGGGACGGTCCGCTGGTTCCCGATCGAGCCGTGTTACCTCTTCCACACGCTCAACGCGCACGAGGCCGGCGACGAGGTGGTGCTGTACGGCGTGCGGTACGCGCACCTGTGGTGGCAGGGCCACGAAGGCGTGCCGGGTACGCTGTGGCGGTGGCGGCTCAACACCCGCACCGGCGCCGTCCGCGAGGAGCAGGTGGACGACCGGGACTGCGAGTTCCCGCGGATCGACGACCGGCTCGCGGGCCTCGACGTCCGCTACGGGCACGTCACCACGGACACCTCGCTGATCCGCTACGACCTGCACACCGGCTCGGCGGACGTGCACGAGTTCGGGCCGGGCCGGACCCCCGGCGAGGCCGTGTTCGCGTCCCCGCGGTGGCTGATCACCTACGTCTACGACCGCACCCGCGGCGCCTCCGACCTGGTGATCCTGGACGCCACCAACCCGGCCGCCGCTCCGGCCGCGACGGTGGCGCTGCCCGCCCGCGTGCCCGAGGGCTTCCACGGGAACTGGATCGCCGACGCCTAGCGCGTGTCTGAGAAAGCCGATCTCGCGGCTGCCGCCGGTAGCGGATGACGCTTTCCCTGCACTCAGTGCAGGGAAAGCGTCATCCGCTCCACCGAGCCAGCCCGCCGCACAGCGACCCGCAACCTTTGCCAGAAACGCCCTAGCCGCACCGTCGGAGGCGGGGCCGGTCGCATCCATCGCGACCGGCCCCGCTTTCGCCTGCTCGCCCGTTTGACATAGTGCTCATTATTCGAATAGTGTCGACTATGTGAGTAGCGAAGAAGCGCAACCCCGGCGTCTGACCCGGGCCGAGACGAAGGCGCGTACCCGGGCACAGCTCCTGGACGCCGCCGCGCAGGTCTTCGCGCGCAAGGGTTTCGCCGGCGCCTCGGTCGACGACATCGCCGCGCAGGCCGGCTTCACGACCGGCGCCCTGTACTCGCACTTCTCCAGCAAGGAGGAGGTGTTCATCGAGCTGCTGGCCAGCCGGAGCCGCCACCGTCTGGTCGAGGCCGTCGAGATCGTCGCCGACGCGGGCCGCAGCCTGGACGAGACCCGGTCCGCGATGTCCCGGCTGGTGGCCGACGTCGCGGACCACGACACCGACTTCGCCTTGCTGCAAGCGGAATTCTGGCTGTACGCGATCCGGCGGCCCGAATTCCAGCAGCACCTGGCCGGGCAGTTCCGCGCGAACCGGGACGCACTCACCGCTGTGCTCGCCGCTCGCGCCGAAAAGCGGGGCGAGGGCGGTGAAAGGCCGTTCGAAGAGCTGTCCACCGTGCTGCTGGCGTTGTTCCAGGGCCTGGTGCAGCTGCGCCGCACGGACCCGGACCTGGTGCCGGAGTCGCTGTACGGCGAGGCTTCCAGCTGGCTCTTCTCCGGCCTCGCCGCCCGACGCTGACCCGGGAAAGCCAGATGGATATTCGGTCCGAGATCAAGGATTTCCTGACCGCCCGGCGCGCGCGCATCAGCCCGGCGGAGGCCGGCCTCCCGACGTACGGCGCGCGGCGGGTCCCCGGGCTGCGGCGCGAGGAGGTCGCCGTGCTGGCCGGCGTGAGCGTGCCGTATTACAAGCGCCTGGAACGGGGCCAGGCCGGCGGGGTGTCCGACAGCGTGCTCAACGCGCTGGCCCGGGCGCTTCAGCTGGACAAGACCGAGCGTTCCCACCTGTTCGCGCTGATGCGCGCGGCGGCCGGCCCGGCTTCGCGCCCACGGCCGCGCGTGCACTCCGTCGGCCCCGAACTCCAATCGGTGCTCGACTCGATCACCGCCGCGCCGGCGTTCGTGCGCACCCGGCATCTCGACGTCATCGGCGCCAACACCCTCGCCCGCGCCCTGTTCTTCCCGGCTTTCTCCGGCACGGCCGGCCCGGTGAACTCGGCCCGGTTCATCTTCCTGGACCCCCGCTCGCGCACGTTCTACGGCGACTGGGACGAGATGGCGAACGAGGCCGTGGCCGCCCTGCACCTGGCGACCGCGCAGGACCCCGGCGACCCCGGCCTGAGCGACCTGGTCGAGGAGTTTTCCTTGCTCAGTGAGGACTTCCGCACGCGCTGGTCCCGCCAGGACGTCCGCCGCCCCGGCCGCGGCACCAAAGTCCTGAGGCACCCGGAGGTCGGCGCGATCGAACTCGCCTTCGAACCCCTGGACGTGATCTGCGACGACGGCGTCACCCTGTTCACCTGCACCCCGCCACCCGGCACGTCGGCGGCCCGCGCACTCCGGCAACTAGGCGACTGGGCCGGAACCAAGGACCTGGAGTACCCGCCACGCGCGACGGCCCGGCTCGTGACGGCCTGAAGGTTCAGCGGGGTTTGGGGGCGTTGGGGATGATGAACCACAGCAGCAGGTAGAGCAGGAACTGCGGGCCGGGGAGGATGCAGGAGATCACGAACAGCAGCCGCACCCGGTACGGGGTCGAGCCGTAGAATTCGGCCAGCCCGCCGCAGACCCCGCCGAAGACGTAGTGCTCGCGGGAGCGGGTGAGCTTGCGCCGCGCGGGAACGGCCGGGTTCGGGCTTTCCGGTTGAGTCATGGGGAATCCTCTCTCGAGCCGGACTGTGTCCGACGGCCTGGCGATGCGGTGCAGGTGAATCCGGGCGCCATGGGGCGGCCCGGGAGGTGTTCCAGCTTGCGGCGCCGGCGAATCCGAGCGCAGCCCGGAACCCAGCCACAACCCCAACTTCAGCAGCCCGGCCCACGCCCCGGATGCCGGGCCACCCGATCAGACGCGGCGCCGGGCCGCGGCCCGCAGCAGGATCGTGAACGCAGTCACCAGACCGGCCAGTTCGATCAACCCGCCGAGCAGGAACACCATCGGCCCCACGCCGCCAGCCAGGGCGTGGCCGAGCAGCAGCAGCGCCCCGGCCACCAGGATCGCGGCGGGCCAGAGCAGGGTGCCCGCCCATTTCTCCCGGGTGGTCCAGCGCGGGCCGTTCCACAGCATCACCACGCCGGCGATCCAGCCCAGCACGGGGACCACGAACCCGGCGAGCAGCAGCACCACCACCGTGCCCACGTCGTAGGCCAGCTCCCCGCCACCCGCGCGAGCCGGCGCAGCAGCCAGACCACCAGCCAAACCACTGGCCGGGACCCCGGTTTCGGCCGCAGCCGCGGCGGCGATCTCCTCGGGGGTGCCCAGCTCGTCCAGGACCTGGCGGGTGCGGGCCTCGTCCGCGCCCGGGCCGGCCGTCTCGGCCAGGTGCGCGGCGATGTCGTCGAGCAGCTCGGCGCGAGTGGCGGGTGCGAGGCCCGCGGCGGCCCGGCGCAGGCGGTCCAGGTACTCGGCGATCAGCAAATCGTTGGCGGACAACAGCTCACTCCTCACCACGCTCGTGGTGGTCGGTTCGGCATTCATGACGCTCCCTTCGTCAGCAGCAGGTCGACCGCGTCGCGGAACTGCGCCCACTCGCCGCGGAAGGCTTCCAGCGACCGGCGCCCGGCCGGGGTCAGCCGGTAGTACCGCCGCGGCGGCCCCGCCGGGGACTCCTTCCAGGTCGTGACCACCAGCTCGTCCTCCCGCAGCCGGGACAGCAGCGGATAGATCGTCCCCGCCCCGGCCGCCAGCGCCTGGCTGTCGGTCAACGCGCCGACCAGCTCCACCGCGTAACGCTCCCGCTCGTCGAGCAGCGCGAGCACGCAGAACGCGATGGTGCCGCGCCGCAGCTCGGTCATCGGCTTCCTGCTCGCGCCAGCTACCATGCCACACATAGTACCTGGTGCCGCCAGATCGTGCGCGGCGGTGGGTGATCTGTCCCGTTCTGTCAGTGACAGTCGGAAAATAACCCCATATCCTGATTCATGGTTCGGACCAATGCCCTGTCACCCGAGGCCCTGTCCCCGAGAACCCCCGAGGCGATCATGCGCAGAGTCCTGATGCTGGTGTGCGCCCTGGCACTGGCCGCGGCCATCCCGTCCCCCGCCCAGGCCCGCCCGACGGCGCCGGCCGACCCACCGGCCACCTGGCAGGAGCACTGGTTCGAGCACAACCAGCTCCTGCAGCGCGTCGCGTTCAACGACACCGTCGCGCTGTACTTCGACAACGACGTCGACAAGAGCGCGCAGGACTGGCTGATGCCGTACTTGACCGATCTCTGGCAGTACGCCCAGCGCACGTACGGCAACTCCGGCAACAAGATGACCGCCGACCGGCTGTACTCGATCCACCACGAGGGCAAGTACTCCGGCGGCCACCCGTCGACGATCTACGACGCCTCCCACGACTTCCGCAACGTCAGCGACGTCGGCGGGAGCAACTGGACGACCCCGCAGTACGAGGTCGCCACGCACGAGACCGGGCACATCGTGGAGTCCATCGCCGCGGGCAAGCACGGCTCCCCCGCGTTCGGGCTGTGGGGCGACAGCAAGTGGATGGAGTTCTACATCTACGACGCCTACACCGCGCTCGGCATGACGGCCGAGGCCCAGGACTTCTACGACCGGATGATGGACGGCAGCCACACCGACGACTTCCCGCGCGCGGGCACGCACTGGTTCCGCGACTGGTTCTACCCGCTGTGGCGCGACCACGGCCACGCGCAGATGATGGTCCGGTTCTTCGGCCTGCTGGGCCAGTACTTCCCGAACAACGGCACGGACTTCACCCGCGACCTGAACTGGGGCGAGTTCGTGCACTTCATGAGCGGCGCGGCCGGGGTGAACCTCAAACCGCTGGCCACCACGGCGTTCGGCTGGCCCGCCGACTGGGACGCCCAGTTCAATCAGGCCCGCGCCGATTTCCCCGGGATCACCTACAGCTGAGTGGACGCATCAGCCGACCGGGGCGCCGATCAGCTGGCCGATCCCGTAGGTGACGGCGACCGCGAGCGCGCCCAGGATGAGCTGACGCAGGCCGGAATGCAGCAGGGGCCGTCCGGTCAGCTTGCCGACGACCATGCCGCCGGCCAGCAGCGCCAGCCCGGTGAGCACCAGCGACACCACCAAAGTGCTGGCACCGAACAGATACGGCAGCAACGGCAGGAGCGCGCCGAGGGAGAACGCGGCGAACGACGCCCCGCCGGCCAGCAGCGCGGAAGGCAGATCCTGCGGGTCGACGCCCAGCTCCTCACGGGTGTGCAGCCGCAACGCCTGGTCGGGGTCGCGCGAGACGGCCTCGGCCATCCGCCGGGCAGTCTCGGCGTCGGCGCCGTAGGAGGCGAACCGCTCGACCAGCTCGTCCTGCTCCTGCTGCGGGAAGCGGGCGTGCATGTCGGCTTCGAGGGCGACCTCGGCGTGCACCAGCTCGTTCTGGTTGGTGACCGACACGTACTCGCCGGCGCCCATGGAGAACGCGCCGGCGACCAGCCCGGCCAACCCGGTCAGCACGATCGTGTGCGGGGCGACGCCGCCACCGCCGACGCCCGCGATCAGCGCCGCGTTGGTGACCAGCCCGTCCACCGCCCCGAACACGGTGGGGCGCAGCCAGCCGCCCGAGACGTCGCGATGCCGGTGCGTCCAGCCGGCCGGGCGGGCGCGCTCGGCCGGGGCCGGGTCCTGTTCTTCGGTCACGCGCGTCATTCTCGCCTGGCCAAGCTGATCCCGCCGCCGGACGACCCGGCCGGGTGGTCCCGTTATCCGGACGCCGCCGGAACGGTGCACGTCGGGTGGGTGGGATGATCACCGGATGTCTGAACCCGGATCTGCCGAGGTGCCCGCGTCGCCCCCTCGCCGGCGGCCCCATCCCGGCGCGGTGCTGGTGCTCATCGCCGGAGCGCTGCTGATCGCCGGCGCGTTTTTCGACCTGTGCACCGTCAACCCGGTCGCGGACGGCGGCACCAAAGACCTCATCCACATCTCGGCGTGGTCGATCACGCTCGGGGACACATCGTTCCCGACCCCGCGGTATTTCGGCTGGCCGCTGCTCGCGGTCGGCGCGGTGGCGATCGTGGCGGCGGCGGCATCGATGTTCCGCCGGGCGACGGAACGGACCGCGGTGCTCGGGGGCGGTATGGTCGCCGCCGCCGTGGCGTTCATGGTCGCCCACGTCTACAGCGAGATCGCCCTGTTCACCGGGCAGCCCATGGGCAGCACCCCGCCCCAGATCGGGACGAGCATCGGCGCGGGCACGGAGCTGCTGATCGGGGCCGGGGTGGTCGCGATCGTCGCGCTGGTGATTCTGTTCCGCAAGCGACCCGAGCCGCCGGACAGTGTCCCCGTCGCCGAGCCGGACGTCGTGATCCACGAGCTGCCACCGGACGAGTATCCCGGCCGGCCTGGCTGACCGGAGTCCTCAGTGGACTCGCGGGCGCTCAGGCGGCGCGTCCCCAGCCCTTCGCCGCCAGCTGCTCGGCGACCGCGGTCATCTCCTCGTTCACCCGGGAATTGGCGCCCCGGGCCATCGCAGTGATCGCCGGCCCGGCAGTCTCCGGTGTGCCGGCGTCGAACGGCGGCGCGGGGGCGTACTCGAGCATCAGCTGGGTCATCTTGGCGACGTCCTCCCCCAGCAGCCGCGCGAGCACGACGAGGCCGAAGTCGAGACCGGCCGTGACGCCGCCGCCGGTGATCCGGTTCCGGTCGGTCACCACCCGGCCCTCGGCGTAGTCCGCGCCGAACAGCGCGAGTGCCTCGATGCCGCTCCAGTGCGTGGTCGCCCGGTAGCCGCACAGCAGCCCGGCCGCGCCCAGGATCAGCGAACCGCCGCAGACGGACGTGACGTACCGGGCCCGCGCGCCGCGGTCGGCGAGGAACTCCAGAACCTCCTCGTCCGCGGCGACCGGCGCCTGGCCGAGCCCGCCGGGCACGAACAGGACGTCGAGATCCGCCGGGCAGTCCGCGAAGGTTGTCGTCGGGTGCAGGACCACGCCGGAGTCCGACAGCACCGGATCGGCCGTCTTCCACACCAGATGGGTCTCCATCGTGGCGGCGAACGCGGCGTGCGGCGCGATCAGGTCAAGCGGCGTCAGCCCGGGGTAGAGCAGCATCGCCACCTTCGGGCGGACTGGGTCGGTCATCGCGATTTCCTTTCCTACGACGGGTTTTTTCCCGCGCCGTGCTGGACGGAATCCACGCTAACGATCACCCGCGCCGCTCGACAGTGGCCTTCAGGCCAGTAGTGAACGTGTTCTCGCCAGGCGATTTCCGGTTCGCCTCAAGGAGAAGCTCACCGCGTTTCCCGGCTGAGCGCGCCGTCGAGCAGGGTGCCGAGATAACGATCGGCGAGCCCGGGGTCGGCGCGGTCGGGAGAATGCCTTACGGCGAAGCCGATCCCGCACAGCAGGGCCATCACGTCGGCCGCCGTGAGGTCGGGGCGGAGCCCGCCGTCGGCGGCGGCCCGGGCCAGCAGCCCGCGGAGCCCCTCCTGCAGCCGGTCGCGCAGGTGCTGGAGGTCGGGCGTGGCCGGATCGGGGTCGATGACCGCGGCCGCGAAGGTGTCGTCCTGCAGATAAGCGGCGACCGCCGCCTTCAGGAACACCCGCAACGCCTGCCCGGCATCGGGCGATTCGGCGGCTTCTTCCGCTTGCCGCAGCAGCGACGTGAACTGGTCCATGGCCACGGCCTCGACCAGGGCTTCCGGGCTCGGGAAGTGGCGGTAAACGGTGCCGACGCCGACGTCGGCCGCCCGGGCGACCGCGTTCAGCTGGATCGGCTTCCCCTTGCGCGCCAACGCCCGCGCCGCGTCCACGATGCAGCGCCGGTTGCGCGCGGCGTCCTTGCGGAGCACGGGTTGCGGACCGGCGGGCACATCCTTCATGGCTCCAGCCTACCAGCCGAACCGGATCGGGTGTCCATTCGGATAACTCATCCGATTAGCGCTACAGTGGGGCCATGAGCACGACCTCCGAGATCACCGTGACCCCCGAGTCGGTCACGGTCGACGGCCGGACTCGCACGCTGACCGTGGTGCACCACCAGCACGCCGGCGCGGGCCCGGTCCCGATCGTCCTGGTCTTCCACGGCTCCATGCAGACCGCCGCCGCGATCCGCTCGTTCACCGCGGGCACCTTCGACCGCATCGGGGCGCAGTCCGGGGCCGTCGTCGCCTACCTCGACGGCCACAAAAAGCATTGGAATGACGCCAGAATCACCAACACCTCGGCGGCGCGCACCGACGGCGTCGACGACGTCGCCTTCGCCAAGGCCGCGATCGACCTCCTGCAGCGCCGTTACGGCGGCGACCGCGCGCAGGTCCACGCGGTCGGCTTCTCCAACGGCGGGCAGCTGGTCGTCCGCCTGATCCACGAAGTCCCCGAGGCCCTGGCCGGTGCCGCCATCCTGTCGGCGACCCAGTCCGTCCCGGAGAACTTCGCCCCGGACTCGCCGCGGCAGCAGCCACTGCCCGTGCTGCTCGTGCACGGCACCCAGGACCCGATCGTCCCGTACGACGGCGGGATGGCCAAGATGTACCGGTTCCGGCCCCGCGGGCTCGGACTGTCCGCACCGGACACCGCCGCCTATTACGCACGGCGCAACGGCATCACCGCCGCGCCCGTGGTCACTCCCGCGAGCCCACCGTCGCAAGTGGACCGCACCGAGTACCGTCAGCCGGGCCACCAGCCGGTGACCCTCTACACCGTCCGCGAAGGCGGGCACACCATCCCGGGCCCCAAAACCGCCCGCCCGCGTTTCCTCCTGGGCCGGACCGACACCACCTTCGACACCGCCGGGGCGATCAACGATTTCTTCGGTTTCCCGGCCCGCTGAACACCCACCTGTCAACCAGCTCAGAAAGGACCGAGCAAGTCATGCCCACCGACTTCACCGTGAAGGCCATGAACGCCATCCACCGCGGCATCCTCAAGATCAGCGGCGGCAAGGCCGGGTGGCACGTCTCGGACATGCCCGTGCTGAAGCTCACCACGATCGGCCGCAAGTCGGGCCAGCCGCGCACGGTCATGCTCACCTCGCCGATCCAGGAGGGCTCCACGATTGTCGTCGTGGCTTCCCGCGGCGGCGACGACATCCACCCGGCCTGGTTCCTCAACCTCCGCGACAACCCCCAGGTCGAGGTGAGCTACCGCGGCGAGCCCACCCGGGGAATGCACGCCAGGGTCGCCACGGCGGAGGAACGGGCCCGGCTGTGGCCGCTGGTCGTGGCCGACCACAAGAACTACGCCGAATACCAGACCAAGACCACGCGGGAGATTCCGCTTGTGCTGCTGGAAGAACCGGCGAGCTGACCGCCCCAATGTGGCGTTGGTTGCGCCCAACGCACCCAATGTGGCGTTCGGTGCGTGGAATTAGAGCTGGGCGCGAAGCGCCTCCGTTGAGGGTGGTGGTGGGGCAGGGCTGGAGCACCGAACGCCACGTTGGGGCGCTTTCAGCGCCGGCCCGGCCGGGCCACGGGGCGTCAGAGCACCGCCACCAGCGCGGCCACCAGAAGGCCGACGTACGTCACCGCGTGGACCCGGTCCGGCAGGCGCCCGGCGAACCGCCGGACGATCGCGATCGTCGGCAATGAGCCGGCCAGCAGGGCCGCGGCCGCGAGGGGATCGACGTAACCCGCCGGTCCGGGGCCGGTGAAGGCGTAGACCACGGACGCGACCAGTGCGACCGGCAGGCTGAGCGGGTTGGCCAGCGCCACCGCGTCGGTCATCGGCAGGCCCTTGCGCCGCAGGAGCGGCACCGTCATCACGCTGCCGCCGACGCCGAGGAAGCTCGCCACCGCGCCGATGCCGAGCCCGCCGGCCGTCGCCGTCACCGGTCCCAGCGGGGTGCGGTCCTCGGGCGGGCGGAGGAAACCCTTGCGCAGCAGGCTGTCCAGGATCGTCACCACCAGGTACGCGGCGAACAGCAGGCGCAGCAGGCCGTCCGGCGCCCAGGTCGCGGCGAACGCGCCCAGCACCGCGCCGAGCCCCACGAACACGGCCAGCGGCCACAGGTACTCCCGCCGCACCCGTCCGGCCCGCAGCCCGGCGATCGTCGCGCCGGCCGAGTTCACGAGCATCACCACGGCCGAGGTGGCGACCGCGACGTGCAGCGCGTCGCCGCCGCCGACGACCGCCGCGATCACCGGCACCGTCACGAAACCGCCGCCGAATCCGAAAAGGACAGTGGTGACGCCGCTAAGGCAGCCGAAGGCGAACAGGATCAGGAGCGAGGTGAGCACCGCTCGAACCTAGAAGACCGGCGTCCGGCGCGCATTCGAAAGTCCGCCAGGTTCTTTCGCGGATCGGACAGGCCTCGGTTAGGCTCGGCCGCGTGCGCAATGTCCCGCTCGACCAGGTCGACGGCCTCGACCGCGCGGTGCTGGCGATCAGCACCGACTACCCGCCCGAGCACCGGCTGCCCCGGCATCGGCACCGCCGCGCCCAGTTCCTCTACGGCGCCACCGGGTCCATGCGCGTGGAGACCGCGGACGGGACCTGGACCGTGCCGACCCGGCGGGCGGTGCTCATCCCGCCGGGCACCGACCACGCCGTCACGATGCTGAACGTCAGCACCTGCAGCCTCTACCTCGAACCGTCCGCCGTGCCGTGGTTCCCGCGGCGCTGCCGGGCGGTGGAGGTGACGCCGCTGCTGCGGGAGCTGCTGCTGGCGGCCGTCGACATCGAGCCCGAGTACCCGGCCCACGGCCGCGACGCGGCACTGAACTCCTTGCTGCTGCACGAAGTCTCGCGGTGCCTGCCGCTGCCGCTGGAGCTGCCGCTCCCCCGTGACGAACGGCTGCGTGCGCTCTGCGAGTCCTTCGCGCGTTCGCCGGACGTGCACGATCCGCCCGCCCGCTGGGCCGCCCGGCTGCACCTGAGCGAGCGGACGCTGAACCGGCTGTTCCGCGCGGAAACCGGATTGAGCTTCCTCCAGTGGCGCCGGCGGGCCTGTGTGCTGCACGCGCTGCCGCTGCTGGCCGCGGACCGGCCCGTCGCCGAGGTCGCGGCGACGCTCGGCTACGAAAGCCCGGCAGCGTTCTCCACCATGTTCACCCAGCTGCTCGGGGCCCCGCCGAAGGACTACCGCGACCCGGTCCGCTGAGCCTGTCCACACTGGTCAGCGCGCCGGACTCGGTGGTGTGCAAGCGAATCCGGCCGGTGTAGCTCGTACGTGTGGACGTCCGGGGCGCCGCCGGGTTGCCCCGTTGCGGGTGATCTCACGGTGACGCATCGCCGGCACCCCCACGGGCATCTCTTCTGGTGAGTCGATCAACGAACCGAGGAGATGAACCCGATGGGCAACCTGACGAAGCGAGTGGCCGCGACCGTGGCGGCCGGCGGCGTGGTGGCGGGCGGGCTCCTGCTGGGTGCCGGGGCCGCCAGCGCCAATCCGTCGGACACCCCTTGCGGCACGGCCGATGTGCAGGTCGGCGTCACGGCCGACCCGACGCACGCCGCGGGTCACGAGGCGTACGTGCTCACCTACACCGCCGCCGCGCCGACCACGAACTGCAAGCTCGAAGGCACGCCGGGCGCGCTGGCCTTCACCGCCGGCGGGCAGCCGATCGCGGGCGTCGCCGTGACGCCGGACGGCGCCACCGGCGGGCCGGTGAACCTGCGAGCCGGGCACCCGGCCGAGTCCCGGATCGTGCAGCAGGCCGACGCGTTGCCGAACGCGGTCACGCCCACCGACGTGTCGTTCCAGCTGCCTTCCGGCCAGCCGGTCAGCGCGGCTTGGCCCGCCGGAGCGCCGCTGAAGGGCACCGGCGTTCAGGTCACCGCCATCAGCTGAACCGCACTCCCCAAAGACATCTGAACTGAACAGCCCGCTGCCCCGTGTCTGCATTGCACAGTCCACGGTGCACATCTCGAGGAGGAGAAATCATGGTCAACGTCGGAGTGAAGCGAGTTTCCATCGGTGCCGCGGCGATCGCGGGGGCGTTCGCGCTCGCGGCCTGCGGTTCCGGCGCGAGCCAGCCGGCCGCCAACTCGGCGAACACGGCGGTGGGGGCCGGTGCCGTGGGCGGTGCGGGCGGCGGTGGCGTCTCGGACGTCTCGAAGCAACGCTCTGACGCCGCAGGGAAGTCCGGCACCGCGCCGAAGTCCGCGGCCGACAGCACGCCGCGCTGCACCACCGCCGACCTCTCGGCCTCGCTCGGCTCGCCGACGCAGCACCAGGACGCGGCGGGCCAGTTCGACGTGCCGCTGAAGTACACCAACACCTCCTCCCATTCCTGCGCGCTGCACGGCGTCCCCGGCGTCGACCTGGTCGGCCCGGACGACCCGAACGGCACCACCTACCACCTGCCGCGCATCGACAACGGCGTGCCGATGAACGTGGTCGAGCCGGGCCAGTCGGCGACCGCGACCGTCACGGTGCTGACCCAGACGCCGGGCTCCGTCGGCAGCCTCGGCTCCACCGGCTGGACGCCGACCCGGCTGGTGACCATCCCGCCCGGCCAGACCCAGCCGCTGACCGTCGCCTGGCCGTCCTCGCTGACGGTCATGCGCCAGGACTCCGCCACCCACCCGGGCAGCTTCGTCAACGGCATCCTCGCCGACCCGTCCTGACCTGCCCTGATCTGAAGCTGACGGCCGGCGCGTTTGAACGCGCCGGCCGTCGCCGCTTTCCGGGTCTTCAGAGCTGCGAAGCCCCGCCGTCCACCGGAAGTTCCGCGCCCGTCGTGTAAGTGGCGTCGAACGCGAGGAACGCGACCGCGCGGGCGACTTCGGCCGGATCGCCGAAACGCAGCATCGGGTTGGCCTCCTTCATCTCCGCCTGCATCGGCGCCACGGCCTCCGCGGGCATCGATCGCTCGAGGATGCCTGTGTCGATCGGCCCGGGGCTCAGCGCGTTGACCCGGAGCTGCCGCGGTAGCAGTTCGCGGGCGAGGCTTCGGGTCATCGAGCGCAGCGCCGCCTTGCTGGCCGCGTACGCGCTGACCATCGGAATGCCTTTGACGTTCACGACCGAGGTGGTCAGCACGACGCCGCTGCCCGCGTTCAGCAACGGCGCGAGCTTCTGCACGGTGAAGTACGGCCCCTTGGCGTTCACCGCGAGCAGGTGGTCGTAGCGGTCTTCGGTCATCGCTTCGAACGGTACGAAGCCGGTCACCCCGGCGTTGACGAACAGCGCGTCGAACGTGCCGAACTCGGCCTTCACCCGGTCCGCCAACACATCTGTGTCGGTCAGCGACGCGGCGTCGCCGAGGACCGCCACCGCGTTGCCGCCGAGCTTGTCGCGCGCGGAGTCCAGCGTGGCCCGGGTGCGCCCGGTGATCAGCACGCGCGCCCCGCCGTCGGCGAACAGCCTCGCGGTCTCGAAACCGATGCCGCTGCTGCCGCCGGTGATCACCACGCTTTTTCCCGTGTACCGGCCGTTTGTCCTGAGGTCTTCACTCATGCCATCAAGTCAAGAACGCGCCGTGACGGCTGTCCAAGACCGCTTTCGCAGGTCGTCATGCCGCCGCGGCATGACGCGTAAACTGGGTTCGTGCCCGAAACCCCGGACCTCGACCTGCGGCTGGTGCGGTACTTCACGGTCGTGGCCGAGCACCTGAACTTCGGCCGGGCCGCGGCCGCGCTGCACCTCGCGCAGCCCGCGCTGAGCCGGCAGATCCAGCGGCTGGAGCACCAGCTGGGCGCGCGGCTGTTCGACCGCACGCCGCAAGGCAGCCGGCTCACCGACGCGGGCCGGATTTTCCTGCCGCGGGCGCACGATCTGGTCGACACCGCCCATGAAGCAGCGCTCGCCACGAGGGCCGCGGCTTCTCCCGGCGCGCTCACCGTCGGATACGTCGGCGACCTGGTCGTCACCCCGGCCGTGCGGGAGCTGCGCCGACGGCACCCGGGCGCCGAGATCACCACCCGGCACCTGGACTGGCAGGACACCTCCGCGCTGCCGGAGCGCCGCGTCGACGCGCTGGTCGCCCGGCTGCCGCTGCCGTTCCCGGCGGACCGTTTCCGCGTGGAGCCGCTCTACGACGAGGCCCGGGTGCTGGTCGTGCCGGCGTCACATCCCTTTGCGGGCAAGGAATCGGTGGCGCTGGACGACCTCGGTGGCACAGAGCTGGTCGCCTGCACCAGCTCCGCCGCGATCTGGAGCGCCGGGGCCCAGCCCACCGCCGACGACAGCTTCGAAGACAAGCTCGAACTGATCGCCGAAGGCCATGGCGTCGCGATCCTGCCCGCGGGCGACCGGCGGCCCACCCTGCGCGAGGACCTGGCCACGATACCGTTCGAGGGCCTCGGTCCCTGCCGGGTCGTCGTCGCCACCCGCTTCACCGACCACAACCCGCTGGCCGGCGACTTCCGGGAGATCGCCCGGAGCCAAAACAGCTCGTGAGTGTTTATGACGGTTCTAACCGTCATAAACACTCACGAGCCCTAAGCGCAGCCAGCTCCCCCGCCGCACATACCCCGCCACGCCCACCACCACGGCGGCGATCAGGTAACCCGCGACCAGCGCGACGGCCCCGCCGCCCGCCGGTGGCAGCACCAGCGCGAGCACCGCGCTGACCCCGGCGAGGATCCAGCGGGTGCGCTCGGTCGTCAGGCTCACCGCGAGCAGAGCGACCATCCACAGCAGGTACCACGGCTGCACGACCGGGCCCAGCACGAGCATCGCCGCGAAGGCCAGGCCGGCGCCGAGCAGTGGGTGCAGCTTCCCGCGGTAGGTCAGCCACAACAGCCGCGCGCCGACGATCAGGCCGGCCACCGCGCCGACGGCCGAGAACACCTTGATCGCACCGTCGGTGAGGTCCAGCCCGGCCAGCTTCCCGATCCCGCCGACCAGGAAGCCCAGCTCGTTGGTCGGTGCGAGCCAGCTGTGCACCGCGCCGGAGGAGACCCCGGCCAGCGCCCGGACCCAGCCGAAGCCCAGCCCGCTGCCGAGCGTGATCACCACCGTGACCAGCGCGAATCCCGCAGGCAGCCCCAGCAGCACCGCGACCTTCCCGGCCGGACGCGCACGCCGGGCCAGATCGATCCCGACGAAGCACAGCGCCGCGACGGCCACGATCTTCACGTTCGCCCCGGCGCTGACCAGCACCACGCCCGCCGCGATCAGCGCGGGCCGTGCGACCCCGACCCGCGAGGCCCCGAGGTAAACCAGCTCCAGCCCGGCCACGGTCAGCCCGATCATCAGGCCGTCGTTGTGCACGCCGACGACCACGTGCCACAGCACCAGCGGGTTCAGCAGCCCCAGCCACACCGCGACGGACGGCGGCACCCCGGCCCGCCGGGCCAGGCGCGGCAGCGCCCACGCGAGCAGCACCACGCCGATCAGTTCGAGGAGCCGGTGCAGCAACACAGTCCCGACGACGCTCTCGCCGACCAGGTGCGCGATCCCGCGCGACAGCCCGACAAACGCCGGCCCGTACGGCGCCGGCGTGTCCTGCCAGTAGTGGCTGACCTGGAGGGTCACCGGCGAAGCGGCGCCCAGCGCGGCCGCCGGGCCGAGCGCGTACGGGTCGAGCCCCTTGGCCGCGATCACGCCCTGCGCCAGATAGCTGTAGACGTCGCCGCTGAACAACGGGCGCGCCGCCAGCAGCGGCAGGCTGACCAGGCCGGTGATCGTGTACAGCGTTCGCACGGAAACGTCGGCGGCGCGGCGGCCGAGCAGCAGCCAGGACACGACAAACGCGGCCATCCCGATCACGCCCAGCGCCACCACGAGCACAGCGGGCAACGGCAGCCAGGTCGCGAGCACCAGCACCGCGACCCCGGCGAAGCCCGCCCAGTGCAGCCCGGGCGCCTTGACCTCGACCGGCGCCGGCTCGAGCATGACGTTCTGCATCAAACGGTCTCCCCCTCGACGAAAAACGAAGCTACCAAAAGGAAAAATCGGGCTCCGCGCGGGACGGGGAACGTGGGCGACGGGGCCGGAAAGCGGCCCGAAAGACCCGTGAACAGGCCTTTTCGCTCCCCTGTGGACCGTCCTGAGTGGTCACCGGCCGGGGTGGCCGCACCGGGGAAACGGGCATACCGGAATCCTGGCGGCTACCCCCGGGCCGCCGGATCGGCAATACGGCCGGAATCCTCGGCCGATCGGCCGAGGCGCCCGCCGAAGAAGCCGCCGAGCAGCGGGAGCAGGGCGTCCGGCCGGTCGAGCGGGACGAGGTGGCCGCAGTCCGGGATGACCTGGCCGGTGAGGTCGTCGGCGATCGGCCGGAGCTGCCGTTCGAGAGCATCGCCCACCGGATGCGCGCCGACGGCCAAGGTCGGCACCCGTAAACGCGCGCCTTCAGCGGCTTCGATGATCTGCCGACCGGTTTCCGGGAACGCGCGATAGTGCCCGAACGCGCTGCGCAGGGCGTCGGATCCGCTGTACGCCTCAAGGAATGAGGCCCGGACCTCGGGCGGGACGCCGTCGGCGCGGGTGCCGATGTCCAGGAACCAGCCGATGTACTCGGCCTCGTGCCCGGCCACGACGGTCTCCGCCAGCCCGGGCACGGCGTGGAAGCCGAACCACCACGGCGCGGCGAAGCCCTCCGCGCCGGGCAGCGCGCCCAGCACAGCCTCCATCAGCACCAGCCGCCGCACCCGCTCGGGGCGGCGCATCGCCAGCAGGAACGCGGGCGCGGCCCCGAGGTCGATCCCGGCGACCGCGGCGGACGGCTCCCCCAGCGCGTCGAGCAGCGCTTCGGCGTCTGCAGCCAGCGTGCCCGCGTCGTAACCCTGCTTGGGACGGCTGGTCGCGCCGAGCCCGCGCAGGTCGGGGGCGATCACCCGGTGGTCGCGGGCGAGCCGCGGGATGACGTGCGCCCACAGCCGCCAGGTGTGCGGGAACCCGTGCAGCAGCAGGACGGCCGGCCCCTGCCCGGCGATCGCGACGTTCACCTCGAGCCCGTTCGCCGGGACCCGGTGTTCCGTGATCGTGGACATGCGACCTCCTTGGTGGTTACCTTTGGTTACCTGATGAACATAGGTAACCAAAGGACGCCCGCCAAGAAGGCACTTCGACGAAAGGTGGTGACCCCCGGGTGACCCCCTCCGCCCGCCGGGGCGACCTGTTCGACCCGGCCTGCCCGACCCGCCGCCTGCTCGACCGGATCGGCACGAAGTGGTTCTCCATGGCGGTCAAGGTGCTCTCCGAGGCCGAGCCGGACGAGGTCGGATTCGCCGAGTTACGCCGCCGGATCCCTGGTATATCCCAGAAAATGCTGTCCTCGACGTTGCAGAGCATGGCCGCCGACGGCCTGCTCACCCGCCGCGTCGAAGCCACCAACCCGCCCCGCGTGCACTACCGCCTGACGGAACTCGGGCTGTCCCTGGACGCCCCGCTCGCCGCCGTCCGCGCCTGGGCCGAGGAGCACATGGCCGAAATCGACGCGGCGGCCGGATGAACGCTCAGGCCGGCAGCCGCGCGGCGACCACCGCGGCCAGCGATTGCGCGCGGGCGCAGATGACGTCGAGGCGCCCCTTGTCGGCGTCGTCGGTGAACTCGACCAGGACCACCTCGTCACGCCGGCCCGGCGCGCCCTCGAGGGAAGGCAGCACCGGCGTGTAGGTGCGGTACCGGACGGTCACGTCGCAGGTGTTGCCGTCGGACTCGTGCGGGTCGACGTACGCGAGGCGGCCGCCGACGGTGGCGCGGGTCTGGCCGTCCGGCGGGTCGGTGGCCAGCGGCCACTGGCGGTCGTAGTACAGGTCCAGCGATTCCGAGTCGTGGCCCCAGGCGCAGGCCCAGTTCCCGAAGTACCGGTCGACCGGGTAGTCCGGGCCGACAGCCGGACGCAGCGTCGCGTCGTCGACCAGGGTGCAGGCGTCGATCAGCGCGAGCGAGCCTGGAGGGAAGGCCTGCGCGCGCCGGGCGATCGGGCCGCTGACCACCTTCGCGTAGGCGTCGCCGACCACCGCGTCCGACATCGCGCACAGCTGCGGGGCGTCGGCCCCGTCGGCGCGGACCGAGCTGACGCTGACCAATTTCAGGTCGGGCAGGACGAAGTAGCGCCGGCATTTCCCGGAATCGGCGTTGGGGCGCTGGATCTCGCCGAGCCGTCCGGCCACCGGCGGCACCGCCGGGTACTCCTCGGGCGCCGTCAGCTCCAGGCTGGTCACGATCGTGCCGCCGCCGGCGGGCAGGGTGGTGTCCAGATCGCAGCGGGCGAACGTGCCGAGGTTCGGCTCGAGGAACACTTTCCCGTACTGGCTCAGGGAATTCACCGTCAGCAGGGCGCACGGGTCGGCCGTGTGCGGGTCGCCGACCAGGTCCGCGGCGGCGTTCGCGGGCGGCGGGCTGTCCCGGGTGAACACCAGGAACCCGGTGACCAGCAGGACCACCGCGACGAGCACCCCGGCGGCCAGCGCCTTCCGGCGGGACCGGGGCTTTCGACGCCGGGTGGTCGTGTTCCCCGCGGGCATGGGCGCGCCGCCCAGCAACGCCTCCGCTTCCGCCGCGCTCGGCCGTTGCGCGGGCCGGCTGCTCAGCAACGCCTCCAGCACCGGGGCCAGCGAACCGGCGTTCCGCGCCGGCTCGAGCGTGCCGTCCGCCGCGCGCCGCAGCTGCGCGAACGGCCCGCGTTCCCCGCTGTCCCAAGGGGAAACGCCCTCGACGGCGGCGAACAGCGTCGCGCCGAGGGAGAACACGTCGGCGGCGGAACCGGCCTCGTAGCCGTTCGCGACCTCCGGCGCGAGGTAGCCCGCCGTGCCGCCGACCTGCGCGCTGCCGGTGAGCGTGACCTCGGCCCAGCGGGAGATGCCGAGGTCCGCGAGCTTGGCCGTGCCGCCGTCGGCGACCAGGACGTTGCCGGGCGTGATGTCGCGGTGCACCATGTCGCGGGCGTGCATCGCGGCCAGCGCCGAGGCGATCTGCGCCCCGACGGCCGCGGCCCGCTCCGGCGCCAGCACCCCGTCGGCGCGCACGATCTCTTCCAGGCTGCGGGCCGGCAGGTACTCCATCACCAGCCAGCGGTCGTCGCCGTCGGCGACGGAGTCGAACACGGCCACGACGTGCGGGTGGTGCAGCGACGCGCCGAGCCGCGCCTCCCGGCGGATCTGGCCCGTGTCGCCGTCCAGCGATCGCTTGAGCGCCACGGTCCGCCGCAGCTCCAGGTCCGTCGCCCGCCAGACGACGCCCATCCCCCCGGCGCCGAGCCGCTCCTCCAGCCGATAACGCTCGGCGATCACCTGGCCGGTCACCGGGGGAGCATAGCGGCCGGGATACGCGCGGTGACCGGGATTCGCCGAGTCGTGACCGCGCTGGCTCACACTGGCGTGCTGGGGACGTCAGCCGAGGCGCGTGGCGAACTTCGCGGCGAACGTGTGGACGTCGCCGGGCCAGCGGGCCGAGACGTAATCGCCGTCCTCGACGACGAAGGCCGGGCCGTCGTCGTCAGGGCGATCGCGGGAACGGCCGCTGGTCTTTCGGGCAGATTCGCCCGCGGCGTCGAGGAAGTCCGCCGGGGCCGCGAGCGCCCGGGTCACCTCCTGCTGCACGGACATGTACCCCTCGGGCTGCCCCGGCTCCTCGCGGTAGGTGCGGTAGTAGTCCGGGTCCCAGAACCGGCTGCGGCGCGCGACCTGCCACGCGGTGCGCTCCAGCTGCCAGGTCAGCGCCGTCGTCCGGCGGCCGTGCAGCACCGAGCGCCCGGTCGCCGGGTCGACGCTGCGCGCGGCCAGCAGGACCCCGTGGCAGATCGCCCCGACCGGCAGGCCGCGACGGAACGCGTCGACGACCAGCCCCTGCAACACCGGGCTCTCCAGGTACTCGCACATCCCCCGGGCCCGGTGCCCGCCCGGCAGGACCAGCCCGTCGAACGCTTCGGTGCCGTCGAGCGTGATTTCCTGCCACGCCAACGGTTTCCGCCATGCCGGGTCGTCAAGCAGCGCACGGTGCGCCGCCCGGGCCACCGCGTCCGCACGCAGCACCCGGCCGAGCACAACGAGCCGCCGCAGGCCCGGCACCCGCCCCCACGGGTCGAGCCCGCGGCCGGTCACCATCAGCTCGTCGCAGACGGCCGGCGCACCTGTGGGCGTCGCGAACCGCACCGTGTGCCCGGCCCCCGTGAGCACCCGCCAGGTGACCGCGACCTCCGACGGGTCCGAGTCCCGGGCCGGCACCGGGATCAGCACATTCGCCACCACGTCCTCCTCGCGCTCGCCACCGAGGATGCCAGCCGTCCTCGGCGCCTCGTCCCGCGGGCCTCATGACCACTGTGGACAGACGAGCACCCGCCAGACTACGCCATTCGGCGCACTCCGACCGCCACTTGGCGTACGTTGACACTGACTCAGGGCGACCGTACTGTCCCGAAGCGCACCCCACTGATCGCTCAGGGGTGGTGCTCCGCCGCAGATTTACAACGTTGTAAATCTGCTGCTCCGCGCCGGGGCAGCAGGACTCCAGCCGCTACGAGAACCGCCCTCCGCGCGCCCACCCGGCCCGCGGCGGTGGGAGGACGCCGTGTTCAACGATCGTCGTGCCGCCACTCTCCCCACGCCCGGCCGTACCGGCCGGCCAAGGCCGAAAAGCGCAGCCGCGCCGTTTGCCCGCATCACCCGACGAGCGCGGACCCGTTTCGCCGCCGCGGCAGTGCTGCTGGCGTCAGCCCTCCTGCTCCCCGTCTCCGGCGCCGCCGCCACCCCGGCCACCGGCGGCACCTCGTTCCTGAACCACGCCGCCCTGCTCGGCAACACCGAAGACCCCGCCTGGTACGAGGCGAACATCCCGTTCCTCGACGTGCCCGACCAGCAGATCCAGTCCGTCTACTACTACCGCTGGCAGACCTACCGCGAGCACCTCGTCTACACCGGCCCGGTGTACGGCTGGATGTCCAGCGAGTTCCTGCAGCCCGCCGATTACGGCGCCCCGTACGGCGGCATCGACGCCGCGGCCGGGCACCAGATCACCGAGGGCCGCTGGCTGCGTGACCAGCAGTATGTGAAGGACGACATCGACTACTGGCTCGCCGGCCCCGGCCAGTTCCCCAAGCCCCGCAACGACAACGTCAACCCCGACACCGACGACTGGGCGCACGAGTACAGCTTCTGGGCCGCGAGCGCCGTCTGGCAGCAGTACCTCGCTGCGGGCGACCTCGGCTTCACCGCCGCCGAGCAGCAGGCACTCATCAAGCAGTACAACGGCTGGGACAGCCATTACGACACGAGCCTCGGCCTCTACTGGCAGGTCCCGGTGTGGGACGCGACGGAGTTCACCCCCTCGTCCTACGAATCCGGCGACGGCTACCGCGGCGGCGTCGGCTTCCGGCCGACCATCAACGCCTACCAGTACGGCGACGCCACGGCCATCGCGCAGATCGCCGCGCTCACCGGCGACTCCGCGACCGCGAGCGACTTCACCGGCCGCGCCGCGAGCCTTCGTTCCGCCGTGCAATCGCAGCTGTGGGACCCGTCGCGGCAGTTCTTCTACGGCATGCCCCGCGACAACAACCCGTCCCACGCCCTGACCGGCACGCGCGAGGAAATGGGTTTCGTGCCATGGATGTTCGACCTGCCCCAGACCGCCGACACCGGGGCCTTCGCCCAGCTCAAGGATCCCGGGGGGTTCGCCGCCCCGTTCGGCCCGACCACCGCCGAGCGGCGCAGCCCGTGGTTCATGCACGAGGCCGCGGACTGCTGCCGCTGGGACGGCCCGTCCTGGCCGTACGAAACCTCGCAGACCCTGACCGGCGCCGCGAACCTGTTGCAGGACTACCCGCCGCAGTCCACTTTTACCGCCGCCGACTACCTCTCACTGCTGCACACGTACGCGGCGACACAGTACCGCGACGGCCAGCCCTACGTCGCCGAGGCGCACGACCCCGACCAGGACCGGTGGATCTACGACGGGCACGCCCACAGCGAGGACTACAACCACTCCACCTACAACGACAACGTCATCTCCGGCCTGATCGGGCTGCGCGGCCAGTCCGGCAACACCCTCACGCTCAAGCCGCTCGCCCCGGCGAGCTGGGACTACTTCGCGCTGGAAAACACGCCGTACCACGGGCACAACGTCACCGTCCTGTGGGACCGCACCGGCTCGCGCTACGGCCAGGGCGCGGGTCTGCACGTCTACGTGGACGGCGCCCAGGTCGCGCAGCAGCCCGGGCTGGAACCGCTCACGGTGCCCGTCGGGCCGGCCGTGACCCAGCCCGATCCGTCCACAGTGGACATCGCCGCGAACGGTCAGCGGTTCGGCTACGGGCCGCAGCCCAGCGCGTCCTACACCTCTCCGTACGACAACGTGTGGAACGCCGTGGACGGCATCGTCTACCGCACCGCGGTGCCGCAGAACAGCCGGTGGACCAGCTACGGCTCTCCCAACCCCACCGACAGCTACCAGCTCGACTTCCACCGCGGGATCTCGACCGGCGACGTCCGGCTGTGGTTCTACGACGACGGCGGCGGGGTGAGCACACCCGCGTCGTACGACCTGCAGTACGACACCGGCAACGGCTGGGCCACCGTGCCCGGCCAGTCCCGTAGCCCGGCCACAGTGAACGGCCCGACCGACATCACCTTCCCCGCGCTGACCACCAGCCGGCTGCGGGTCGTCGCACCGAACGCCGGCGGCGGCACCGGCTGGGGGCTGCAGGAGTTCGAGGTGCACAGCGCGCCCGTCTTCCAGCTGTCGAACGTCAACAGCGGTCTGCTGATGGGCGTCTCGGACATGTCCACTCAGGACAACGCCCCGGTGGTCCAGTTCCAGGACAACGGCACCCCGGACCACCTCTGGCAGCTGGTCCCGGCCGGGGGCGGGCAGTACAAGATCCGCAACGGCCACAGCGGGCTCGTGCTCGGCGTCGACGGCATGTCCACCCAGGACAGCGCCGCGATCGTGCAGTTCCACGACACCGGCACCCCCGACCACCTCTGGACGCTCATCGACGCGGGCGGCGGGCAGTTCAAGATCCGCAACGCGCACAGCGGACTGCTGCTCGGCGTCGCCGGAATGTCCACCCAGGACAGTGCCCCCGTCGTCCAGTTCCAGGACAACGGCACCCCCGACCACCTCTGGCAGTTGCTGCCGGCGGCCTGACCCACCCCACCGTGAAAGGAGTTCCAGCGTGCTCTCCCGACCAGTCCCCCGCCGGCGAAGAATCATCCTCGCCGTCATCGCGCTGATCTTCGGCGTGCTCACCAGCCAGCCCGGCACCGCGCAAGCCGCCGCCTCGCTCCCGTGCGACATCTACGGCTCCGCCGGCGCCTCGTGCGTCGCCGCGCACAGCACCACTCGCGCGCTCTACAGCTCCTACAACGGGCGCCTGTACCAAGTGCAGCGCGCCTCCGACAAGGCGACCACCGACGTCGGCACGCTCACCGCCGGCGGTTACGCCAACGCGTCCACACAGGACTCCTTCTGCGCCGGGACCAGCTGCATCATCACCGTGGTCTACGACCAGTCCCCGCGGCACAACGACCTGACCATCGAGGGCCCGGGCACGGCCGGCGGCCAGGACGTCGGCGCGAACGCGGCGGCGCTGCCCGTCACCGCGGGCGGGCACAAGGTCTACGGCATCTACATCGCGCCCGGCACCGGGTACCGCCACTACGTCGGCGACGGCGTGGCCCGCAACGGCCAGCCCGAGGGCATGTACATGGTCGCCAGCGGCACCCACGTCAACGGCGGCTGCTGCTTCGACTACGGCAACGTCGAGGCCACCATCAACGACACCGGCAACGGCCACATGGACGCGGTCAACCTCGGCACCACCTGTTATTTCGGGCCGTGCACCGGGATCGGCCCGTGGGTCGCGGGCGATCTGGAGAACGGGCTGTTCCAAGGCCACGGCTCCAACACCGCCAACCACGGCAACGCCACGCCGTACGTCACGGCAATGCTGAAGAACAACGGCCAGACCACCTTCGCACTCAAGGGCGGCAATTCCCAGTCGGGCGCCCTCACCACCTGGTACGACGGTGCCCTGCCCTCGGGCGGGTACACGCCGATGCAGCAGGAGGGCTCCATCGTGCTCGGCACCGGCGGTGACAACAGCAACGCCTCCGTCGGCTCGTTCTTCGAAGGCGTGATGACCGCCGGCTACCCCACCGACGCGGCGGACAACGCGGTGCAGGCCAACGTGGTCTCCGTCGGTTACGCGGGCGCCACCGGCACCGCTCCCGTCGGCGGCCGGGTGCTCGGCGCCAACGGCAAGTGCATGGATGTCAACGGCGACGACAACGGCGGCAACCTGACCCCGGTCCAGCTGTGGGACTGCCAGGCCAACGCCGCGGACCAGTCCTGGTCGCACAATCCGAACGGCTCGCTGTCGACGCTGGGCCGGTGCCTGGACGTCGTCGGCAACGGCACCGCCCAGGGCGCGAAACTCGAGCTGTACGACTGCAACGGAGTCGGCGGCCAGAAGTGGCTCCAGCAGGGCGACGGCTCCCTGCGCAACCCGCAGTCCGGCCGTTGCCTCGACTCCCCGGACAGCGGCGCGGCGAACGGCACCCAGCTCCAGCTGTCGGACTGCAATGGCTCCGCGGCGGAGAAGTTCTCGGTGACCGGCGGCGGCCCGATCGTCGGCGTCGGCGGCAAATGCGTGGATGTCGCGGGCGACGACAACGGCGGGAACGACACTCCCGTCCAGCTGTGGGACTGCCAGTCGTACGCGGTGGACCAGCACTGGTTCCACAATCCGAACGGCTCCCTCTCGACACGAGGCCGGTGCCTCGACATCGTCGGCAACAGCACCGCCCAGGGCGCCAAGGTGGAGCTGTACGACTGCAACGGCGTCGGCGGCCAGAACTGGGTCCAGCAGGCGAACGGCTCCCTGCTCAACCCCCAGTCCGGCCGCTGCCTGGACTCCCCCAAGGGCGCCACCGCCAACGGCACCCGGCTGGAAATCTGGGACTGCAACGGAAGTGCCGCCCAGTACTTCCCGCTGAGCTGATGATGCGCCCCACTGTGGCGTTGGTTGCGTCCAACGCACCCAACGCCACATTGGGTGCGTCGAGCGCACCGAACGCCACATTGGAGCGGAAGCCGACTATCAGTGGGGCCGGATCCCGTCGAGCACCGTCTGCACCAGCCGGGCCCGCCGGTCCGGATCGGGCGGCAGCTGCCCGTCGACCCAGGCGATGGCGGCGGCCAGGTGCCGCACGTCGTTCGAGTCGGTGTCCGGGCGCAGGGCGCCGGTCCCGGCCGCGCGGCTGATCAGGTTCATGCCCACCAAGATCGCCCTCCAGCAGGTGCTCTGCTCGTCCGCGGCGGCCGGCGGATTCGCCAACGTCCGGGCCAAACCCTGGTATTTGCCGCTCTGCTCGATGTAGGCGTCCAGCCAGCGGTGGACCACCTTCAGCTGATCCGGCTCGTCGAGCAGCTCGACGCCGAGCCGGTACAGGTCGGTCAGCCCGTCGTCCATCACCGCCAGGACCAGCTCGTCCCGGGTCGGGAAATGGCGGTACAGCGTGCCGGGCCCTACGCCGGCCGCGCGCGACCTCGTCCAGCGACGCGGTGACGCCGTGCCGGGCGAACGCGTCACGCGCGGCGTCGATCCGAGTTTCGGCCGCCCAGTCCCGGGTGCTTCCGCCGGCACCGCAGCACTCCCGCAACCGGCCTGCCATGGCTTCCGGCCCTAGCCGATCTTGCTGGCACCTCGGTACTGCTGAACAGCGGCTTCCGGCGCCTGGTCCTAGCCGAGGTCACTGGCACTTCGGCGGTTCCGGTGCCGTCGAGCAGCGGGTTCGGGCGTCTGGGCCGAATCGGACTCCCCTAGTTTCGCGCCACAGTCGCTGCGTGAGCGCTGGGCACAATTCCCACCGCCGCCGCGGAGATGGTGGACATTGTCCGACCTCGATCCGCACCAACGGTCGGCGAGGGAGACTCAGCCTGCCGCCACCTTGAGGTTGGCTGGCCCCTCAGTCCGAGCTGGTGCTGACGATCTCATCTGGACCCGGCCCCGCCACCCCGCCGGGAAACCGAGCGCGCGCTGTGCCGGAGCGTCGGTCCCGGACGGTGAGCCGGCCGCGGCCCAGCGGCGGTGCCGACCCGCGCGGCCGAGGCCGCGCAGCAGGCTGCGCCACGGCCGCCCGCCCCGGTGGCGGTTGCCGCCGGTTTCCGGGAGGCGGCCGATGAGGTCGGCTGCGGAGACGAGGCGGGCGCCGACCAAGCGGGGGACGTCACTCTCGGCGAGGGGGAGGCGGCCGCCGCCGACGTCTTCACCCACTACTACGCCGATGCGGACCAGCACCCGGCCCGGCGCGCCCGCGGCACGGTCGAGGAACGCGACTCTCGGACCGTCCACAAAGGCGCGGTTTTCCCGGCTCGCGCGGGGCAACGGCACAGTCGTCATGTTTCGTCCAGTTTCTCGGGTCACAGGTGGGAACCACACCGCCGGGGCCAGGACGGGTACTCCGAACACCGGCAGCGTTGCCAGCCGGTGACGACGCTACCCGGACGCTCAACCCTGGCCCGGTTGAACGCCGACGTTCACCTGATTGTGCGGCATCCTTCGGCCATACTCACCCGGACAGTGTCCAAACACCACCACGATCACCCATTCGCGAGTAGACGGCGCATCAAAAGCGTGGCCGTCCGGAATCGGCCGATTTCCTTGACGGGGCGCCATTACGGCCGCAAAGTCCTGAAACGTTTCATGCTTTCGCCGAAGCGACACCGGATCGATGGGTCAGCGGAGACAAGAAAACCGGCTACGACTTGGTTTCCGATCACCGGAACCGGCCGCGAGTACGACAATCCGCCGACACGGAGTACTACCGCCCTGACCACAGTGGATCAGTTGCTGCCGAGCCGAGCCGGACCGAACCGGCCTGGAACCTGAAGTTCGACACCAGCGTCCACCCCACCCGAAGTCCGGTAGCACGTTCCCGCCCGACCGCGGTCCCGGTTTCTTGCGACTACTGGAGTATTGCGATCACGTGATCAGCTGATTACAGTCTGAAGACAGCAAGGATTGAAACGTTTAAATCCCCCGCTGTCCCCAGTCCGTCGTTAGGGAGCCCGCATGCTGCCCTCGCACCTCTGGCGAACGACCGCCGCCGCGCTTGCCGCGGTATTGGCCCTGTCCGCCGCCTCCGCCCCGCCTGCCGGTGCCGCGCCGCCGGTCCAGCTCACCGGCGCGCACTGGGTCTGGTACCCGGAAGGCTCGCCCCGCGTCGCCGCGCCCGCCGCGAACCGGTACTTCCGCAAGGCGTTCACCGTGCCCGCGGGCGCGGTCAGCGACGCCCGCTTCGTGGTGACCGGCGACGACCTGGTGGACGTCTGGCTGAACGGCACGCCGCTCGCCTCCTCGGCCCGCACCGAAGGCGCGTGGCGGACCGCGATGTCGGTCGACCTGCGGCCCGCGCTTCGCCCTGGCGCCAACACGATCGCCGTCTCCGTGCGCAACACCGGCGGGGCGGCCGGGCTGCTCGGGCACCTGCGGGTCACCACCGGCGCGGGCACGACGGACCTGATCACCGACGGCAGCTGGAAGACCGCGAAGACGGTGCCCGAGGGCTGGGAGCAGCCCACCTTCGCCGACGCGGGCTGGACGAGCGCCCGTGACCTCGGCGTCTACGGCACCGCTCCGTGGGCCCGCACCATCGCGGTCCCCGATCCCAACGCGGCGTCACCGCTGATGGTCGCGAACGGGACCGTCAATCAGCAGAGCAGCCCGCTCGGTATCGATCCCGCGCAGGCGCGGTTCGGCTGGCAGCTGGGATCCGGGACGGCGGCGGAACGACAGTCCGCGTACCAGATCGTGGTGTCCGCGAAAGGGCGCGACGTCTGGGACAGCGGCCGGGTCGAGTCCGCGCAGCAGGCCGACGTGGCGTACGGCGGGCCCGCGCTGACGTCGCTGACCGCGTACACCTGGCGCGTGCGGGCGTGGGACAGCCAGGGCCGCGCCGGTCGCTGGAGCGCGACGCAACGGTTCGAGACCGGTCTGGCCGCGCCGGCCACGGAGTGGACGGGTGCGTTCATCGGCCGCGCCGGCACCGGCCCGGACCTCGCCGGGGCGAGCTGGATCTGGTACCCGGAGGGCGATCCGGCGGGCGGGATCCCGCCTGCGACGCGCTTCTTCCGCCGCACCCTCGACCTGGCCACGGCGCCGTCGAAGGCCACGCTCGTGGTGACCGGCGACGACAGCGCCACTGTCTGGGTCAACGGCGTGCAGGTCAGCGCGTCGCCTCGCGTCACGGATTCGTGGAAGCAGGCCGCCGTGGTGGACCTCGGCGGGAAGCTGACCGCCGGGACCAACACCATCGCGGTGCAGAGCGAAAACACCACACAGAGCCCGGCCGGGCTGATCGCCAAGCTGACCGTGCCCGGCGGACCCACCGTGGTCACCGACGGCGGCTGGAAGGCGAACCAGACCGGCCCGGACGGCTGGGAGAAGAGCGGCTTCGACGACAGCGCGTGGACCGCGGCGCGCGCGGTGGCCGCGTACGGCACCGGCCCGTGGGGCACGAACGTGACCGTCAGCTCCCCCGCACCGTTGCTGCGCAAGGGTTTCACCGTCACCAAACCGGTCGCCACCGCGCGGCTGCTGACCACCGCGCTGGGCCTGCAGGAAACCCGGCTCAACGGCGCGAAGGTCGGCCAGGACGTGCTCGCCCCGGGCTGGACCGACTACACGAAACGCCTGCAGTACAAGGTTTACGACGTCACCGGGCAGATCCGCCAGGGCGAGAACGCGCTCGGCGCCTCACTCGGCAACGGCTGGTACTCCGGCAGCCTCGGCATCGCCGGCTCCCAGCGTTACGGCACCCAGCCGTGGTACTCGGCGCAGCTGGAGCTGACCTACACCGACGGCAGCAGTTCCGTCGTCGCCACCGACGGCAGCTGGAAGACGGTCGACGGGCCGATCCGCGCCGACGACCTCTACCAGGGCGAGACCTACGACGCCCGCCAGGACGTCGCGGGCTGGGACAGTCCCGGGTTCGACGACCAGGCCTGGGCGAACGCCGGGGTGCGTACCGGAGCGAAGCCGAACCTGGTGTCCCAAGTGGACAACGGCGTGACCGTGCAGCAGGACTTCCACCCGGTCGCCATCACCCAGCCCAAACCGGGCGTCTGGGTGCTCGACATGGGCCAGAACTTCAGCGGCTGGAACCGGCTCTCGGTGACCGGGCCGGCGGGCACCACCGTGACCATGCGCCACGCCGAGGTGCTCAACCCGGACGGCACGATCTACACCGCCAACCTGCGCGCGGCCCAGGCCACCGACCGGTTCACCCTGGCGGGCACCGGGAAACCGGAGACCTACGAGCCGCGGTTCACCGTGCACGGCTACCGGTACGTCGAGCTGACCGGCCTGCCCTCGGCGCCCACCGCGGACACCGTCACCGGGCGCGCGATGTGGACCACCGGCGCGCAGACCGGCACGTTCACCTCGTCGAACCCGATGGTGAACCAGTTGCAGCACAACATCCTCTGGGGTGAGCGCTCGAACATGCTGTCCATCCCGAGCGACTGCCCGCAGCGCGACGAGCGGCTGGGCTGGACCGGCGACATCGGCATCTTCGCCGGCACCTCGACGTTCAACCTCGACGTGCACAACTTCCTCGGCAAGTTCGCCGACGACCTGGTCGACGCCCAGCACGACGACGGCTCGTTCACCGACGTGGCGCCGGGCGTGCTGAGCGGCTCCGGCACGGCGGGCTGGGGCGACGCGGGCGTCATCGTGCCGTACACCCTGTGGCAGCGCTACGGCGACACCAGCGTGATCACCGAGCACTTCGACGCGATGGTCAAGTGGGTCGAGTACCTGCGCGCCACCTCGGGCAGCGACCTGATCCGCGACCACCCGACCTACGGTGATTGGCTCAACGTCAACGACAACACCGCGCAGGACGTCGTCTCCACCGCGTTCTTCGCGTGGTCGGCGCGGCTCGTTTCGCGGATGGCGGCGGCCACCGGCCACACCGCCGAAGCGACGAAGTACGGCACGCTGGCCGATCAGGTCGGCGCGGCGTTCACCGCGAAGTTCGTCGCCGCGGACGGGACGGTCGGGGCCAACACCCAGACCGCGTACGTGCTGGCGCTCGCCTTCGGTCTGCTCCCGGCGGACCGCGTCCAGGCATCGGCGGACAAGCTGGCGGCGAAGGTCGCGGCCACCGGCGGGCACCTGAGCGTCGGGTTCCTCGGCGTGGAGAACCTGCTGCCGGTGCTGGCCGACCACGGTCACGCCGACGTCGCGTACCAGGTGCTGCTGCAGCCGGACTTCCCCGGCTGGGGCTACATGATCGGGCACGGCGCGACCACGATCTGGGAGCGCTGGGACGGCATCAAGCCGGACGGCTCGTTCAACGACCCGGGCATGAACTCGTTCAACCACTACGGCCTCGGCTCGGTGGGCGACTTCCTCTACCGCGAGGTCGGCGGCCTGTCCGCGGCCGGCCCGGGCTACTCGTCGCTCCTGGTGGCGCCGCGGCCCGGCGGTGGCCTCACCTCGGCGAAGTCGGCGTACCAGACCCCGTACGGCGCCGCGTCCAGCGAATGGTCGGTCTCGGGCGGGAAGCTCACCCTGCGTGTGACGGTCCCGGCCGGGGCCTCGGCCACGGTGAAGGTGCCGACCAGCCGCCCGGACGCGATCGGCTACCCGGCCGCGGCGGTGCCCTCGGCGCCCGGCACGTTCTTCGTGCCCGGCGGTTCGTACGTGTTCAGCGCCCCGGCGTGAGCCGTCAAGGCCTCCTTACCCGCGTCCCACGCGGGTAAGGAGGCCTTGACGGACCTTCCTGTGACCCGAGTCACCACATGGTCATGCAACCCGCTGAGGGCCCGGAGACCTGTACCCGGTGTGGAGCCGGACGCGGGGGCGCGGTGGGAGGACGAGTTCGTCGCGTACGTCGCGGCTTCCTCGGCCTACCTGCGCGCGACTGCGTTTGTCCTCTGCGGGGACTGGCACCGCGCCGACGATCTGCTGCAGGTCACCTTCCTCAAGCTGTACCGGGTGTGGCCGCGGCTGGTCCGGCGCGGTGAGCTGGACGGCTACGCGCGGCGGATGATCGTGCGCGCGTTCCTGAGCGAGAACCGGCGGAAGTGGCGCTCGCGCGAGCACCTGCCCGGCGAGCTGCCCGACGGGCCGGCGGCGCCGGAATCCGACCACGCCCAGCGCCTTTCCGTGCGCGCGGCGCTCGACGGCGTGCCCCCGAAGCAACGCGCGGTCCTCGTGCTGCGTTATTGGGACGACCTCAGCGTCGAGGAAACCGCCGCCGTCCTCGGCTGCGCGACCGGGACTGTGAAGAGCCAGTCCGCGCGCGGCCTGGCGACGCTGCGCAAGCTCCTCGACCCCCATCAGCTCGGGTACTTCCCCAGCCTCGCACCCCAGGAGGAGCGCGCATGAACGACGAAGAAGCACGCGCGGTGATCCTGCTCGCCGGCCCGGTGGACGAGCCGCCGCCCGGCGTGGACCCCGAGCGGCTGCTGGCGGCAGGCCGAAGACAACGTCGTCGGCGCAGCTTGGCGGTGGTCGGCGGCAGCGCGCTCGCCACGGCGTTGTTCGTGGTCCTGGTCGTCTCGGCGACGGTCAGCCAGGCCGGGCCTGCGCCCACGCGACCGGCGGTCCAGCCGCTGACCACCGCTCCTGCGCCCGTCCCGACGACCGCCCTCGGGCCGACCACGGCGCCCAGCACGACCGGCGAAGCGCCCACCACCGGCCACTCGTCCGGCACCACCACCGGACACCCGCCGTCGAGCCCCACCGGCGCCCCCCACACGACGGCCACCGGCGGCAAACCCACCGGCACCACCACGCCCCGCACGACCACCGGCGCACAGGGACCACCGACTTCCACCGGTGCCTTGCCCACCCACACGACGTCCACCAGCCGGCACTGACCCGGCCCACGCACCGTCACCGACCCCACCGGTGTCCCGGCCGCACCTCGGCCGCCGGTATCTTCGCAGTTGCCCGCACCACCAGGAAGACCTGCCTTGACGACACTCGCAGAACCGGCCGCCCCTGCCCGTCCGGTGATCCGCTGGTACCAGCGGCCGTATGTCCGCACGATCGGCGTGTACCTGCTCGTGCGCGCGTTCGGCGTCGCCGTGCTCGCGATGTTCGCCGCGAAGACCGGGCAGCCGCTGATGGACCGGCTCACCGCGTGGGACGGGCAGTGGTACCTGGACCTGGCCAACCACGGGTACTTCGGCATCACGCGCGGCCTCTACGACGCGGCCGGGAACTACGCGCCGAACACCCCGCTCGCGTTCTTCCCCGCCTATCCGATGCTTGCGCGGGTCCTCGCGCCGGTGACGTTCTCGAGCACGCTGGTGGCCGAGCTGCTGCTGAGCGCGATCGCCGGCTGCCTGGCCGCGTGCGCGATCTTCCGGCTGGCCCGGCTGGTCGACGGGCGCGAGCGGACCGGGCTGCTGCTGGTGGCGCTGTGGGCCGGCGCGCCGATGGCCATCACGCTGTCCATGACCTACACCGAGGCGCTGTTCACCGCGTTCGCCGCCTGGGCGCTGGTCGGGGTGGTCGAACGCCGGTGGCTGCTGGCCGCCGCGTGCTGCGTGGCCGCGGGGCTGACCCGGCCGACCGCGACGGTGCTCGTCTGCGTGGTCGGGCTCGCCGCGCTGATCGCCTTCTTCCGCACGCGCGACCGCTGGCAGACGCTGGTCTGCGTCGTGCTGTGCCCGCTCGGGCTGTTCGGCTTCTGGACCTGGGTGGCGATCGAAATCGGCAACCCCACCGGCTGGTGGGACCTCGAGCGAAACAACTGGTGGACCCACTTCGACGCCGGTCGTGAGGCGGCGCAGTTCGCCTGGGCCAAGCTGGTCCCCGGCGCCTCGGTGATGGAGACGATGACCGTCTTCATCGTGCTGGCCGGGGCGGTGCTCGCCGTGCTGCTGTTCCGGACCATGCGCCCGCTGGCGCAGTGGTGGCCGCTGGCCGCGTACGGCGCCGGGATGCTGGTGCTCGTCATCGGCACCGCGGGCCTGCCGTCCGCGAAGGTGCGGTTCCTGCTGCCCGGCTTCATCCTGCTGTACCCGGTCGCCCGCGGCCTCGCCGCCCGCCGCCCGGGCACCGCGATCGCCACGGTCGCGGGCTTCGTGGTCCTCGGCAGCTGGTTCAGCGCGTACGCCCTCACCGGCTGGCACTACACGATCTGAGCGCGCGGAAACGGGCAGGGAGTCGGCTTCCCTGCCCGTTTCCGCGTTACCGGGTCAGCTCAGGGTCACCGCCAGGTCGTCGAGGACGAAGGACGTCTGCAGGGACGCGTCCTCCACGCCGGTGAACTTGAGGGCGAGTGTCTGGCCGGCGAACGACGACACGTCAACGGTCTTCGTGGCGTAGCCGCTGACCTGGTCGACGTTCGAGTAGCTGGCCAGGGTGGTGCTGCCGCCGGCGACGGTGAGCTTGTCGTAGGCGGTCGACCCCGTCTCGGCGGTGTCGATGTGCAGCGAGTACGTCAGCGTGGCGTGGCAGCCGGCCGGGATGCTCACCGACTGGGCGAGCGTGTCGGTGTGCGACTGGCCGTAACCGTCGAGCCAGGCGTTCCAGGTGCCGCCGTGGGCGGGCTGCTGGGTGCCGTTCTGCGCGATCACGCCGCTGGACGCCGTCCAGCCGGTGGCACCGGATTCGAAGCCGGGGTTGACCAGCTTCTGGCCGGAGCAGCCGGTGGAGGTGCCGACCGTCCAGCTGAACGTCGCGGTCCCGCTGTGGGCCGCGCTGTCCTTCGCGGTCACCGTGACGTTCGACGTGCCCGCCGTGGTCGCGGTGCCCGAGATGGTGCCGGTGGAGGCGTTGATCGACAGGCCGGCGGGCAGGCCGGTCGCGGACCAGGTGTACGGCGCGGTGCCGCCGCTGGCGGTCAGCGGCAGGTTGACCGCGGTGCCGGTCGCCGTGGACTGGTTGCCCGGGCTGGACACCGTGACCGTGCCGGTCGCGCTGCACGTCGGGTCACCCGACTGCGCCGGCACGCTGATCGCGGCCCACGCCGCCTTCACGGTGTTGAACTGGGTGCAGCTGCCCGGGAACAGGTTCTTCGCCGCGGTCAGCGTCCAGGTGCGGTACTTCAGGTACGAGCTCGCCGTGGTCTTCAGCAGCATCGCGTTGTAGAAGATCTTGACCGCGTCCTGCACCCCGAGGCCGGTGATCGTGGAGCTGTTGCAGGTGGGGCTGGTCGGCTGCCCGTTGGTCGGGTTGGTGCCTTCGGCCAGCAGGTAGAACCAGTGGTTGCCGGGGCCGGCCGAGGCGTGCACCTCACCGCCCGGAACGGAGCTGTCGTAGCAGTTCTTGTCCCCGAGCGCGGACGGGTTGTACATGTTGCGGATCGGGCCGCTGCCGACGAGGTTGACCTGCTCGCCGACGAGGAAGTCCGGCACGTCGTAGGGCGAGGGCTCGTTGGCGAACCACTCGGTCGAAGCGCCGAAGACGTCGGCGACGAACTCCTGGGTGCCGTTGCCGGAGATGCCGCCCGGGGTGTGGTCGTCGATGCCGTGCCCGTGCTCGTGCGCGGCGACGTCGATCGAGCCGATCCACTGGTTCGCGGTGTTGTGCCCGATCTGGACCTGGGACCCGTCGTAGTAGGCGTTCTCGTCGGCCAGGCCGACGCGGATCGGCCAGCCGCCGCCGTTGCCGTCGAAGCTGTTGCGCCCCAGCCATTGCGTCAGCATCTTGTTCTCGGTCTGCACGGCGAACAGCGCGTCGACGCAGCCGGTCTCACGGCTGGTGGCGTCGCCGTTGCCCCAGTGGTCGCTGGACTTGGTGAAGGTCGTGTTGTTCGCGGCGTCCTGGCAGCTGACATTGGTCAGCGTGGGGTCCTTGAGGCTGTACGTGGAGCCCGATTGCGTGGTGTTCAGGGGAACCGGGTTCGGCCCGTTCCACGCGCTGTTCCCGTCGCCGTGCAGGACGTGCTGCTGGGTGTGCAGGACCTTGCCGGTGGCGGCGTCGACAACCACGTCGAGGCGGCTCGGGCCCTCGGCGTCACGGCCGACGACGGTGCTCTCCCAGGCGAGCCGGGGCGTGCCCAGCGCGTAGGTGACCAGGTGCGCGGCGCCGACACTGTCCACTGTGGGCACCTGCTGCCGGGCGGTCGCCTCGGCCTGCGCCTTGGGCACCGACGGGGTGGTGCTCGGCAGGTTGATGGTGGCGTCCTGCGCGACCGAGGTGCCGACGACCTGGCCGGTCGAGTCGGTGGCGACGACGAAGTCACCGCCGACGACGGGCAGGCCCCGGTAGGTCCGGTCGTACGGGACGTACTTGAGCCCGTTGGTGGAGGAAATCACGGTGTGCGGCACGAAAACGTCGTCCGCGCTGGCGTGCAGGGCGGCCGGCCGGGAGGCCACCAGCCCGGCCGCGGCGCTGACGGCCATCGCGTCGGCGGTCTGCGCGGCGGCGGCGGGCGCCGCCGGCTGCGCCTGGGCAGTCGGAGTGACGGCCAGCGCGGCCGCCAGGACACCGGTCGAACCGAGAACGGTCAAACGTCTCAGTTTGTTCATCAAGAAGCTCCTCCGGGCAGGACGGACACGGCCCGGGATCACCAGGCCGTGCACTGTCGGGGTGAAGACCTGTCGGGGTTGGGGAAACTCACTGTGTGAAAACGGGGTGAAGTGGAGCGTGGAACGGAAATCAGGATCCGGCGCGGACACCGGGGAAACAAGCGACGAAGGTAGTGATCTCATCAGTTGACGACAATAAGTCACATAAAGGATATTTCGGGAGTGCCGATCAGCGGAAAGTGTTGGCATGACTGAAGACCAGGCCGCGCAGGACTACGCCGAATGGCGTCGGCGCCCGCCCCGGCGTGAGCGGGGCAGGCACCGGGACCGTCGTGGAAACGCAATCGGGGAAGGCGCGGCGAAACAAGTCCCGGCACTGAGCGCCAGGTCAATTTTCCCGCCGGATCAGTTTTCGCGCCGGGTCGCCTTCCGGACGGCGTCGATCGCCTCGCTCTCCGCGTGGGTGCGGCGCTGGGCTCCGAGGCCGAGGAATCCGCCTTCCTGGTTCGCGTCGGCGACCACGGTCGCGACCTCGACCAGGAACTCCCGGAAATCCGGCAGTTCCGCCGGCGCGGTGCGGGCGACGATGGCGGCGGCCGAGCTGATCGCCTCCAGCGCCGGCGGCTGGTAGTCGGCGTACTTGATTCCCGGCCGCAGCCCCGTTTCGAAGGTGCACGCCGCGGTGAGCTCGCGAATGAGCCGTCTCGGGTGCGTGACGCTGGCCTCGCGCAAAGTCTTGATCAGGGCGAACATCTCGTCGGAGTCGACGCCGCCCACGGCGAGGGCCGCCAGCATTCCCGCCGACATCATGGCCCGCTGCAGGACCTCCCGCTCTTCAGCGGTGAAGTCCGCTTCTCCCGCGCCGTCCCGGGCTCGTCCGTCACGGACCACCTGCATGCCCACACTCGCCACCAGGCCGGGAATGCCGCGCGCCACATGCAGCCGCCTCGCCCGCGTCTGCTCGGGAAGCTGGTCCCAGGGCGCGAGATCGGGCAGCATCCGGTCCCGGGGCTCATTTGGCGGGACGGACGGCTGGTCGGCCAGCCATCGTTCGTGCTCCTGCCGGGCCAGCAGCGCCACTTCGCCCTCGTCGAGAGTGATGGTCAGGGCCGAGTCGAAGGCGGGCACCATCACGCAGCCGACGGTGGCCAGCTGTTCCCCGAGCTGCCGGGCCTGTGCCTGGGCCATCGCCTTGCGCTCCGGCGGCAAGTGGTCCCACCGCGGCGGCAGTGGGCCGCGGTAACGGGCTCGCAGCCCGGCTCCGCGTTTCGTTTCGTGGCCGGCATGGCTGTCGGCGTCGTGAAACGCCCGGGCGAGGTCCTCGATCAGCTCGCCACGGGTGTAGCGGCTGAGGTCGTCGATGAGGCGGTCCTGCGCGACCAGCCGCGCCTTCATCCGCCCGCACTCGTGCAAGATCGCCTCGCCGTTGTAGAACGTCTGCTCGGAGCGGCGGTCGCCCGCCCGGCCGAGCACCCCCTGGCCGACCATGATCACGATCATGAAGATCAGCTGGGCGAGGGTGGACAGGAAGGACATGAACGCGAACGGGTAGGGATCGAACCGCTGCACGCCCAGCGCCGCCAGCCCCATCCAGATCACCTGGGTCCCGGCGGCCGCGTAGAAGGCGGCCATGCTGCCCAGCCGCTGGGTCAGCCACGCCGCGACGCGGTCGTTGGCGGTCACCTGCTGGTCCAGCGCCTGGGCCGGGGGCTGCACCTGGTGCCGTTCGATCCACGGGTGCGGGCTCGACTCCAGCAGGCTGACCCCGCGGCTGAGCGCCTGGTCGTGCCGGTCGAGGTGCTGCTGAAGGTCCGCGATCCGGGCGAAGATCGCTTCGGCGTTCTCGTAGGTCTGCACCGAACGGCGGTCCGCGGCCCGGCTCAGCACCCGTTGCCCCACCAGGATCACCAGGCACAGGACGAGCTGCACGACGTTGTCCAGGAACAACAGGAACGCGAACGGATACGGGTCCGCCGCGTGCAACGGGCCCCAGGTCGCCAGCGCCATCCACCCCGCGACGACGACCAGCACCACGTACAGCGCGGGCATCGAGCCCACGACCCGGGTCAGCGCGGCCGCCATCGCGCCGTTGAGGCCGACCCGCTCATCCGCGGTGGTGACCGGATGCTGGCGCGACCGGGCCCGGCGGCCGGTGTTGCTCACAGGTTCTCCCCATCTGGTCAGAAAATCGCGGCGACTTCTCGTCGTCGCGAAGCCCTGCCATTGTGGACCCCGCCGGGAATTGCCGCAGCCACCACCGGCGGCGCGTCGGCGAAAGGGGAGGTGAAGAAGATACCCGTTGTGCCACAAGCCCAACCCGGAGAAACGACCGGATAGCGGCCGGTGTCCGATCGTTGCAGGGAGACATTATCCGGAAAGTGCTGACAGGACGCTGAGAGAGCTTCATGGGCGCACGCGGCTTGACCCGGTAGCGTTCCGGTGCAGCGAGAAACCGCCTCGGGGTCCGGAGCTCGATCGGCCGCGGGCACGGGCGAACTCGCCAGGGACGACGATGGAATCGCATCGAGCGGCGCCCGTCGTGGCAGAGGTGAGGCGGTGAGATGCGCGGCAACCGGACGGCGGCACTCGCGGCGGCGGGCTTGATGACAGGCTTGGTGGCGCTGACGGCCGGATGCTCGGCGCCCGCCCCGCGGCGGCGCCACCGCCGACGTCCACTGTGGACCCGCTCGACCTGTCCGCCTTCCGGGACGCGCCGTGCGGCCTCCCCGGCGACGCGGAACTCGCCCGTTTCTTCCTGGCCGTGCCCGGGCGCCTCACCCCGGCAGCCGCTCTCACCGAATGCGAATGGGCTTCGGCCAATCCGCGGGCCCCTCGCTACCAGGCCGCCGTCGACCTGAATTCCGGCGGCCTCCCCGGTTTACGGCGCCGGACGCCGTTCGCGCCGGACGGCCCGGCCGCCATCCACGGCTACCCGGCGGGCCACGTGGCGGCGGGCCGGACGGCCGGCTGGTGCACAGTGGACGTCGGGGTCGCGCCGGACACCGTGCTCCAGGTGAGCGTCACCATCCCCGCCCCGGGCGTCCTTTCGGACGACCCGTGCACCGACGCCGACCAGTTCGCCGGCGCCATCATCGGCTTCCAGGGCCACCGGGCGCCGTGACCGTCCGGTGAGCGCCGGCCACGGCCCGCGCTCGCCGGCCACGCTCCGCGCCGGCCACGGCCCGCGCTCATCTGAGCGGCCCGGCCCCGCCCGTGCCCTAAATCCGGCTCAAGTCCATTTCGCTCGCGCGGCCATAGTGCTAGACCTGGCCTGCCAAGTTCGCGAGTTGCCTCGAGGTGTCGCGGCCGCCAAGGTCCGGCGGGCGGGCACGGACCGGCCGCCTCGCCCCGGGAAGGGATGCTCATGCGTACCAGCAGGAACTTCAGAGCCGCGGTGTCGATCGGCCTGGTCGCCGGTCTTGCCCTGGTCTCGGCCGCGGCGCCGGGGTCGGCGCAGCCCGCGCGGCCGCTGCCCGCCAAGCAGCCGGTCGCCGAGGGGTCGGGCGGCGCGGTCGTGTCCGACACCGCCGAGTCGACGCAGGCCGGCATCGACGTCCTGCGCCGGGGCGGCACTGCCGCGGACGCCGCCGTCGCGGTGGCGTCCACGCTCGGCGTCACCGATCCGTACGTGGCCGGGCTGGGCGGTGGCGGCTACTTCGTCTACTACGACGCCAAGACGAAGAAGATCTCCACCATCGACGGCCGTGAGGCCACTCCCGCCGCCGACAGCCCGACGATGTTCATCGACCCGGCCACCGGCAAGCCGTACGCCTTCGAGACCGCCGTGGAGAGCGGCCGCTCGGTCGGCGTGCCCGGCATGCTCGCGACCTGGGAGCGCGCCCTGCAGCGGTGGGGCCGGTTCAGCCTCGCCGACAACCTGCGCCCCGCCGAGGAGGTCGCCGACCGCGGCTTCGTGGTCAACCCCGCCTTCGCCCAGCAGACGCAGCAGAACGCGCAGAAGCTCGGGCACTTCAGCTCCAGCGCGCAGCTGTTCCTGCCCGGTGGCAAGGCCCCGGCGGTCGGCTCCGTGATGCGCAACCCCGACCTCGCCGCCACCTACCGGCAGATCGCCCGCCAGGGCACCGGCGCGTTCTACGGCGGCTCGATCGGCCGTGACGTGGTGGGCACCGCGCAGAACCCGCCGCTGGCGCCGAACGCCCCGATCCAGAAGATCACCGGGCCGATGCAGCTGTCGGACCTCAAGGCGTACCAAGCGCTCGACGGGACGCCGACGCACATCAACTACCGCGGTTACGACGTCTACAGCATGGCGCCGTCGTCCAGCGGCGGCATCACCGTCGGGGAGTCGCTCAACATCCTCGGCAACTACGACCTCGCGCACATGGACCGGGTCCAGGCCCTGCACCACTACCTGGAGTCCAGCCGGCTCGCCTTCGCCGACCGTAACCGCTACATCGGCGACGCGCGTTACGTGAACGTTCCGCAGCAGCAGTTGCTCTCGAAGTCCTTCGCGGCGACCCGGGCCTGCCAGATCGACCCGGCCAAGGCGGGCAAGAGCCCCGTCGCCCCCGGTGACCCGTACTCGACGACCGGTGGCTGCAAGACCGTGCCCGCCGCGTCATCGGACAGCAACGAGCAGCACACCAACCACTTCGTGGTGTCCGACCGCTGGGGCAACGTCGTGTCGTACACGAACACGATCGAGCAGTCGGCCGGCAGCGGCATCACCGTGCCGGGCCGCGGGTTCCTGCTCAACAACGAGCTGACCGACTTCAACTTCGCCCCGACGCAGGGCACCGCGCCCGACCCCAACCTGCCCGCGGGCGGGAAGCGGCCGCGCTCGAGCATGTCGCCCACGATCGTGCTGCAGGACGGGAAGCCGTTCCTGGCCGTCGGCTCGCCGGGTGGCGCGACCATCATCACCACGGTGCTGCAGGTGCTGGTCAACCGGCTCGACCTCGGCATGACCCTGCCGCAGGCGATCGCCGCGCCCCGCGCCTCCCAGCGCAACGCCGCGACCAGCGACGCCGAACCGGCGTTCATCGCCCAATCCACGACGGCGGGGCTGCAGGCCCTCGGCCAGAGCTTCACCGACGTCGGCAGCATCGGCGTCGCGGCCGGCCTGGAATTCCTGCCCCACGGCCGGATCCTCGCGGCAGGCGAGCCCTCCCGCCGCGGCGGCACGGCAGCGGCGGTGGTCTCCCGGCACTGACCCTGACCCGCTGACCCGCACTCCGATCGGACCCGCAACCCGGGCCGACCCAGCGGGCAGCCGGTCGGCCCGACATCCGGGCCGACCCTCGGACCCGCCGTCCGGCCCGCTTCCCCGACCGGGCCGGACGGCGCCCCGGCCCTGTCCGCCCGCGTGCCTCACCGGCCGCGGGCGGGCGGGGCCTTCCACATTCCGGCTCCGCCTGATCCGGCGTTCGCCCGGTCCGCCTTGTCCATTCGGCCGTCCCGGCCCGCGCCTCCCCCGCCGACCTGCGGGCAGATCCACAGCACCGCGGGAATAACCCGCCGCCGCGCGGTGATTGCACTGTGCATGAGAGCTGTCACTTACCGCAGTCCCGGTGGTCCCGAGGTGCTTTCCCTGTCCACTCGCGAGGCTGCCGAGCCCGGGGCCGGCGAGGTGCGGGTCCGCATCGTGGTGTCCGCGGTGAACCCGACCGACTGGAAGCAGCGCCAGGGCGGGGGTGTCGTCGCCGCGGGCGAATCCGGGGAGACGGTGCCCAATCAGGACGGTGCGGGGGTCGTCGACGCGATCGGGACCGGGGTGACCGGCATCGAGGTGGGCGACCGCGTCTGGGTGATCCTCGCGGCCGCTTACGGGCCGGCGTCCGGCACCGCGCAGGAGTACACCGTGCTGCCCGCCGACCACGTCCTGCCCCTGCCCGACGGCGTCGGGTTCGACGAGGGTGCCAGCTTCGCCATTCCGGGCCTCACCGCGCACCGCGCCCTGACCGTCGCCGAAGGCGGGCCGGACCGGCTCTCCCCGGGCGCGCTCGAAGGCACCACGGTCCTGGTCGCCGGGGGCGCCGGCGCGGTCGGGAACTCCGCCATCCAGCTGGCGCGCTGGGCCGGGGCGACGGTGATCACGACCGTCAGCACCGAGGCGAAGGCCGCGCTCGCGAAGGCGGCCGGCGCCCACCACGTCCTGCGCTACACCGAGCCCGGCCTCGAGGACACGATCAAGCAGCTCGCGCCCGACGGCGTGGATCTGATCGTCGAGGTCGCCGCGGGTGTGAACGCCGAGCTGGACTCACGGGTGCTGCGGCCCCAGGGCACCGTCGCGATCTATGGCGACGACGGCGGGAACGGCACGGTCGGCCTGTCGTTCCGGGCCAGCGCGTGGGTCAACGCGCGCTACCAGTTCGTCATCCTCTACACCCTCGGGATCGGCGAGCTCCGCGCCGGCGCCGAGTCGATCTCGGCCGCCATGGCCGGCGGAGCCCTCGCCATCGGCGAGAAGACCGGGCTGCCGATCCACCGATTCCCCTTGGCGGACACCGCATCCGCGCACGCGGCGTCGGAGAACGGGGCCGTCGGCAAGGTCCTGATCGACGTCACCCCCGCGGGCTGAGCCCCGGGTGGCCGGTACGAGGGGTGCCGGCCACCCGGAACCCGGCGCGGTGGCGGGGGCAGCAGAAAGGCCGCCTCCCCGGAGCGGATCCGGGAAGGCGGCCTGGGTTCTGCGACGAAATCCGTCAGTGCATGACGGACGGGGTCACGGGTAGTTCGTGACGTTCACCGGCTTGGTGCCGTCCGGCGTGACGTCACCCGTGTCGTTGACGACGTGCGTGATCGTGCCCCGGTGGTTGAGCGAGACCGTGAGCAGGCTGTGCAGCTTCACCCCGGCGTTCTGCGGGACCTCGAACGCGTGGGCGCTGGCCACCGCGGGGTTGGTGTCGAAGAAGCAGTAACTGCCCAGGCCCCAGGCCTCGTGGGAGGTCACGTTGTCGCCCACCTTGTACGCCGCGTAGCCGGTGACCCCGGGCGCCGAATTCCACGAGCCCTGGTCGGGCACGTCGTAGGGCATCTCGTTCTGGAAGAAGATCGTCTTGCCGCCCTGGCCGTTCCAGATCACCTGGAACTTCTGGTAGTGCTCGACGAACAGCCCGGTCGCCTCGACGTTGTCGCCGTTGACCAGCACGCCGGTGTCGGCGGTGTTGGTGGTCCAGCCGACCGTGCCCGGGTTGCCGTGGTCGGCGCGCCAGGCCCAGACGTGGTCGATGATCGTGTTGTTGCTGTTGACCACCAGGCTGGTGGTCGCCTTGCCGGCGATCTGCCCGCCGACCCGGAAGAACACGTCCTGCAGCGTGGCCGGGTCCTTCGAGTGGTCCGCGGACCCGCCCTGGTAGCCCACGGTCAGCAGGGAGTTCGAGTTGGCCGTGCCCGCGTCGAACAGCAGGCCCTTGACCCGGACGCCGTCCACGTCGGCGACGTGCATCGCGTCCACGCCGTTGTCCGGCACCAGCGTCGGGTAGCCGACGCCGAGCACCACAGTGTCGGGCCGGGTCACGTTCAGCGTTTTGTCCAGGTGGTAGGTGCCCGGGGTGAAGAACAGGTTGCAGCCCGAGGAAAGCGCGTTGTTGATGGTGTCCGCGGTGTCGCCGGACTTGACCACGTAGAACTGGGTCATCGGCACCGAGTCACCCGGGGTGTCGCCGTTCGCCCAGCTCGGGCCGGAGGCGTTGGTGCGCAGCGCGGGGCGGAACACCTGGTAGTTACCGCTGCTGTCGACATAGAGGTACGGCACGTCGCGCGAGACCGGCGTGGTGTCGAGCGTCGTTTCCGGCGGGGTCGGGAAGGTGTTCGCCGGCGCGCCGCTGGTGCCGGAGAAGACCATGTTCCAGACGCCGCCGTCCCAACTGCCCAGCGCGGAATCCCGCGTGTACCACTGCTGCTGCGAGATCGACGCGGCCTGGCCGGAGACGCGGGTGTCGGCGAGGTAGCCGCCGCTGGCGTAGCCGTAACTCGCCGGGAAGAGCTGGAGCCCGCCCTTGATGTCCATCCGGCGGAACGGCGCGGCCTGCGAAACCGCCCACCGGTCGTTGCCGCTGGACGGGGTGACCGCCATGTTCTCGGCCGAGCGCCAGAAGTTCTGCAGCGCCGAGCCCTGGTCCGACGGGTTGAACGCGTCCACGGTGATGTCACCGTTGATCTGCACGTCGTCCGGGTTCTTGCCCAGGCCGGCGACCGAGGTGTAGTAGCCGACGTTGTCGTGCACACCGTAGGTGCCCGGCTTGAACAGGTGCGCCACGCGGCCCTCGGAGAACTGCGCGGTCTGCGTGTCCTTCTGCGCGTCGAAGTCCTTGTCGAGCTGCGCCTGGATGGTCGCGGCGGGCATGCTCGGGTCGAACACGTGCACGTTCGGGCCGAAATCCGGCTGCGCGGGCTGACCGGTGCAGTCCGCCTGCGTACCGTTCCCCGCCAGAGGCCGGTCGGCCTCGGCCGCGGCGCCCGGGATGCCGAGTCCCGCCGCGGCCAGCAACGCCGCAGCGGTCAGGGCGACCGCGGCGACCGGGCCACGGCGGCCGCGCAGCAGCCGTCCCGGTAGCCGTCCTCGTTGTGACTGTCCAAAGGTCCGGTCCACGCCGTGACACCTCCGCCGTTGGGGATTCACCGACCATATATTTGTTGTTCGCGACAACAAAGTAGCTTCCGGGGAGGAATCCGGCAGTCACGGTTGGGTAACATTTGTCTGGACCAATGATCGAGAACGGGCTCGGCGGTGTTTGCCGTGGCCACGGCCGTACCAGCCGCGCGGAGATCACGTTCACCCGGCCCGGCGGGAATAGTGACTGTCCGCGTCGGGTTGACTTCGGGCATGGCCGATGAGAAAGCGGAGCTCAGCCCCACGGGCTGGGTTCAGGACCAGACGAAGACCATCCTCGAGACCGGCACCACGGAGGGCCTGCAGGTGGCCGGCTCCCCGATCGTGCTGCTGACCCTGCGGGGCGCGAAGTCCGGCAAGCTGCGCTACACGCCGGTGATGCGCGTGGAGCACGAAGGCAGTTACGCCGTGGTCGCCTCCAAGGGCGGCGCGGACGAGCACCCGGTCTGGTACTACAACATCAAGGCGCACCCCGAGTTCCCGCTCCAGGACGGGACCGTGACCAAGGACTACGTGGCCCGCGAAGTCGAGGGCGAAGAGCGTGCCGCGTGGTGGGAGCGCTCGGTCGCGGCCTATCCCCCGTACGCCGATTACCAGAAGAAGACCGATCGTCAGATCCCGGTCTTCGTGCTCGAGCCCAAGGCCTGATCCACGGTTGGCGCCCCGCGGTCCCTTTCACGGGGCCGCGGGGCGCTTTGCTTTTTCGGCTGGGTTTCTGGGCCAGGGCGTGTCTGGCAAAGGTTGTGGGTCGCTGTGCGGCGGGCCGGCTCGGTGTAGCGGATGACGCTTCCCCTGCACTCAGTGCAGGGAAAGCGTCATCCGCTACCGGCGGCAGCCGCGAGACCGGCTTTCTCAGACACGCGCTAGTCGACGGTCAGCAGGCCGTCGGGAATCCCGTCGAGGCCGACCTCGACCCACCTCGTCCGCCAGTTCTCGACCTCGTGGAAGCGGCGCAGTTCGGCCAGGCCGGCGAGCGCGCCGAGCCAGCCGTCGTACGGCGGCCGGGCCTCGTCGAATCCACTGTGGACGAACGTCAGCCGGGTGCGCCCCGCCGAGTCGTCCAGCTCCCAGGACTGGACCATCTCGCCCCAGTCGACCGTCATCGAACGGCCCGGCTGGAGGTCGACGATGTGCGCTGGGGTGTTGTTCGCCTCGAACCCGCCCATCGCCCAGCGGCCGCCCGGGCGCAGCTCGGCCTCGACCTTCGCGCCGAACCACCGCGAGAACTGCTCCGGCTCGGTCAGCGACTCGTAGACCGCGAGCCGATCGGCGTTGATCACGATCTCGTCGCGCAGCACCGAGCTGGTGAAGTCGCACAGCGCGACCGGCTCCCGCCCTTCGGCGTGGTCAGCCAGGTTGACCAGGGCCAGCGCCCAGTAGGTGTGCATCAGGCTGCGGTCGCCGGGGGTGCTCAGCGCTTCGGGCCAGCCGATCACCTCGGTCTGGGTGAGCGTCAGGAGAGTGGACCCGGCCGGCTCGGCGGTCAGTCCGATGTCGACGGTGGTGGTGACGCCGTCGAGGTCCCACTCGAAGCGCAGCGAGCTTTCATCGACGTGCAGCAGTTTTTGGTGTGGCGCCTCGCCGTTCGGGGTGAAGCGGCCCCAGAACCGGAACTGGCCGGAGTCGGCCTCGGCGTGCTCGGCGAGCCAGACCCGCAGCGCCGCCGGGTCGGTGAGCGCGCGGTGCACCTCGGTGGGCGGGGCGGCGATCCGGATGCTCTTCTTCAACGTGGCCATCAGTCTTCTCCCGGTGAGCTTGAGTCGTCCTCGTTGTGGGGGCGGTCGGGGTAGCAGGCGACGGCGAGTTTGAACGCGTCGCCTTCGGCACCGCCGTACTTGGTGAAGAGGTCCTGCAGAGCGGACTTGAGGTCGGCCATGAACTCGGGCCGCCGGTCCGGCCGCACCCGGATCGCGCCGGAGACCCCGAGCGACGGCAGGTCGGGCTCTTGCTTTTCCGGCTCGACGGCTCGCTGGGCCGCTTGTACGTGGAGCGCGGCGACGTCGGACTGGACCTCTTCCATCAGGTCGAGCAGGTAGCCGAGGCTGGCCTCGTCCCGGTGCTGACGCCGGCCGATCCGCCCGACCAGGCGGGGGGAAAGCCAGTAGGCCCGCGCGGTGGCCTGGTACACGCCCTCGTTGATCCCGCGCACCCGCCGCTCGTCGACCCGGGTGACCAGTCCCTGCTCGACGAGCCGTTTGACGTGGTAGTAGACGCGCTGCTGCGTCTGATCCAGCCGAGCGGCGACCTCAGTACAGGACCGCGGCTCGGCCAGCTGCCGCAACACCTCGATGCGCTGCGGCTTGAGGAGCGTCTCGGCCTGCTCGACGCGCTCCAGGTAGAGGAGGTCTCTCATCACAAAAATCATCTTGTACGTACAAAATCTTTTTGCCAATAGGCCGTGAGCGACTTGGGTCGGAGGTTGCTGCTGCGTCAGGACCGGCGATCGGGCCACTGCCGGCGTGCCTTCGCAGCCTGCCCGGCTACGGCGTCCTGCCTGATCGGAGCCGCTGCCCACCCACCCCGGCACGGCTTCGTGGCCTGCCCGGCTTCGGCACCCGGCCGAGTCGAGCCTGCTGCCCACCACCCGGCACGGCCTCGTGACCTGCACAGCATCGGCGCTCGGCCTGGTGCTGTGACTCGGACGGTCGGCGGGGTTTGGTCAGGGTGGTCCGCTCGCCGTCAAGGCCTCCTTACCCGCGTCCGACGCGGGTAAGGAGGCCTTGACGGACTCTCCGGCTGGGGACCTGAGCTAGCAGCCAACGTGCGCGGCGCGGCCTAGGCGGAGCCGAACCAGCCGCTGTAGTGGTTCGCGCGGCGGGGCCTCGGGGCCGGCGCCTGGCGGGGGATGCGTTTCGGCAGGCTGTGGCGCGGGATGACCAGGGTGTCCTGGTCGAGCCAGCGCGGGAAGCATTTCGCGCAGCGTTCGCAGCCGGGGCCGTCGGCGTCCAACGTGCACACGGCTCCGCAGGCGGCGATGCCGAACACCTTGCCGTCCACGCGCAGCTGGTCCGAGCCTCCGTAGACGTCGTGCAGCACACCGCAGTGCAATACCGCGCGCCACACGCCGCTTTCGAGCCGATCTCTTGTTCTCCCCATTTCCCTGCCCGTAATCAACGGCGCGACCTGACCCGGGCGATTATGGGAATAATCGCCGCGCCCGCGCGCTCCGGTTGTTGTCCGATAACCCCTGGTGAACGGCGGCCTAGCCCACTGGGGAAACTGTGGTTTCCCGAACTGGCCTGCGGAGATCATCGTTCACGCGGTTACCCCCTCGACGGTCGATACCGCCCCAGAATCACCCATCGGCCGGACGGTGGGTACCTCCTAATGGGGCTCTCTTCACTGCTCGGCGCCATTTGTTCCGACGGCACGAAGCCGCGCCGTGAGACACAGCTATACCCCGTTCACCGGCGGCTGAACGGGGCATGGCCGCAATCGGCCAAATGCCCGCACTCAGAGCGCGACAGGCGCGGCGCAGACGGTGAAGCCGCCGCCGAGAGGGCCGCCGTCCAGCTCCGCGCGGCGGCGTTCGGTCTCTTCCCGGGTCAGGTGGACGCTCAAGACCGACGGCTCGGGGACCTGTCCGACCACGACGTAGACGTACCGGTACCGCTCCCGGTCCACCACCGGCCCCTCCCCGCGGCGATCACCGCGGCCAGCTCCTCGACGCCGGCCAACGGCGTGCCGAAACCGCCGTTCACCCCGAACAGCGCGGTCGCCGCCCACGGCGACGCGGGCGGGAGCATGGACGAAGGGTCGGCTCGTCCCCCAGCCGCTCGTCGATGGTCCGGCCGAGAATCATCCCCGCCTCACCGGAGTGCCGGGCGGAGGAGTCAGGCGGTGCCGGCGGCAGTGAAGTGCCAACCCGTGGCGCCGTCCGGGACGGTGCGAGCACAGGCGGCGACACGCTGTGTCCCGGCAACCTGGTCGTCCACAGTGGACATCCAGCCGGAACGGAACCGGCAACCGCCCGGCAAACCAAAAACCGCCCGCCGCCCGAAACAACTCAGGCGGCGGGCCCAGTTCTCAGACGCCCCAGTCCGGCCGCAGCGGCAGGTGCGCTTCGCCGTTCGGCTCGACCTTCACGCCGAGGACCTGGTGCAGCTCGATCTCACGGCGTTCGAACGCCAGGCGGCAGGCGGCCATGTACAGGGCCCACACGCGACTGCGCCCGGCGCCCGCCTCGGCGACCGCCTCGTCCCAGTGCTCGTCGAGGTTCGCGCACCAGCCGGCGAGCGTGGAGGCGTAGTGCTCGCGCAGGTTTTCCGAGTGCCGGACCTCCAGGCCGCTGTCGTGCATGGCCGTGACGATCTCGCCGACGGCCTCCAGCTCGCCGTCGGGGAAGACGTAGCGGTCGATGAAACCGCGCGAGTGGTGCGCGACGCTGGTGTCCGGGTTCGTGATGCAGTGGTTCAGCAGCCGGCCGCCCGGCTTGAGCCGCTTGGCCAGGAAACCGAAGTAGGAGTCCAGGTTCCGGGCCCCGATGTGCTCGGTCAGGCCGATCGACGAGATCGCGTCGAAGCCCGTCTCGGTGATGTCGCGGTAGTCGGAGTGGCGGACCTCGGCGCGGTCCGCGAGCCCCTTCGCCACGATGTCCTTCTGCGCCCAGCTCGCCTGCTCCCGCGACAGCGTGACGCCCAGGACCGTGACGCCGTAGTGCTCCGCCGCGTGCTCGGCCATGCCGCCCCAGCCGCAGCCGACGTCCAGCAGCCGCATGCCCGGCTTCAGCCCGAGCTTGCGGCAGACGAGGTCGAACTTGTTCGCCTGCGCCTCTTCCAGCGAGGCCTCCGCCTTGGGGAAAACCGCGCAGGTGTACGCCATCGACGGGCCGAGCACCAGCTCGTAGAACCGGTTGGACACGTCGTAGTGGTTCGCGATCGCGCTGCTGTCACGCGCCTTCGAGTGCCGGAATCCTTGCACCGTACGGCGAAGGCGGCTCGGCAGCTCCTCGGCGGGCGGCGCCACGCGGCGCAGGTGCGTCGGGCCGAGTTTGCGCAGCAGCCAGACGCGGTCGGCCGTGGTCAGCTGGTCCACCTGGGAGGCCAGCGCGTGCAACGCGGTGTACAGGTCGCCCTTGACGTCCAGCGCGCCCGCCACGTACGCGCGGGCCAGACCGAGGTCGCCCGGCGAGGACATCAGGTACGTCAGCGCCAGCGGGGAGCGCACCTCGATCGCCACCGGGGCGTCCTCGGGGCCGCTGCGGCTGTCGTCGTACGCGGTGATCGACACCTCCGCGCTCGGGCCGAGCAGCCGCGTGAAGACCTCGCCGACCGGGGTCTGGACCTTGTTCATGTTCGTCATCTCTCTTCTCAGGCCAGTGGGGTCAGCGCCGCCGGACGCACTTCTCGTGCAGGTCCAGCAGCCGGCTGTCCGGGTCGTAGGCTCCCTTGAGCTTGCGGTAGGCGTCGCCGTTGTAGAGCCGCCAGAACTCGTCGGCTTCGTAGAAGCTGTCCGAGTACAGCGACTTGCGGCCGCCGAGGGCGGTGACCTCGGCCTCGATCATCCGGTTGTGCGTGTCGGCCGCCTCGCCCGGATCGAGCGGCACGGCCGACCAGAACCCGAAGTTGACGTACAGCGCGTCCGGGTTCATCTCGTACAGCGGCCAGCTCACGCCGCCCGGGCGCCCCTTCAGCGGGCACACCCAGACCGGGTTGATCGGGATCTCGCGTTCGAAGAACTCCAGGAACTCCGCGGCCCGCTCCAGCGGCACCTCGATGTCCTGGACCACCGTCTCCTCCGGCGGCAGGCCGCGCGCCGTCAGCAGCCGCTCGGCGAACCGGAACCGGCGGTCCAGCGCCACCAGCTTCCAGTACACCGAAGAGCGCAGCAGCCGGCGGCCGAGCAGCAGCCGCGGCAGCCGGCTCTGGACGCCGAACGCGCGTGAGCACCAGAACCAGTCGGTGTCCCACCGCCACAGGTAGTCGCGCACGGTGAGGTGATCGGTGCGGCGGCTCTGGATGGAGCGGTAGTAGATGCCGAGCCAGGTGTAGTCGCTGGTCTCGGGCGCGGTGTCGGTGAACGTGCCGAGCGTCAGGTACAGCTCGTCCGGCCCGAACACGGTGCCGTCCACGAAGTCGACGGCCTCGCCCTCGTGGGCCTGCGCGCGGCAAGCGTCGCCGAGCGCCGTGAAGTAGCTGTCCCGGTCGTGGTAGCGGACGTGGCGCAGCCGGACGTACGGCTTCACCGGCTCCAGCTCGATCCGCAGCCGCAACGCGTAGCCGAGGGTGCCGTAGGAATTGGGGAAGCCGTGGAACAACTCGCGGTGCTCGTTGTCCGGCCGGGCCACGACCACCCGCCCGTCGCCGGTGAGCAGCTCCATCTCCAGCACCGACTCGTGCGGCATGCCGTTGCGGAACGAGGAGGACTCGATGCCGAGCCCGGTCACCGCGCCGCCCAGGGTGATGGTCTTGAGCTGCGGCACGACCAGCGGCATCAGCCCGTGCGCCAGGGTGGCGTCGACCAGCTGCTCGTAGGTGACCATGCCCTCGACCTCGGCCGTGCGGGCCTCCGGGTCGACGCGCAGCACGTGGGTGAAGCCCGAAACGTCCAGCCCCGGGGTTTTCGTCGCGGCCCGCGAGCGGAACAGGTTGGAAGTCCGTTTCGCCAGCCGGACCGTACCGTGGCGAGGGATCGCCGCCAGCTGCTTCAGCAGCTCCGCGACGCGCAGCTCGTGCGCCGGGAAGTCCGGGCGCACGGGCCGGGTGGTGGGGTCACTCGTCATGCTTGATCGCCATCACTCCATCGTGCCCCACGGGCGACGCGGGCGCAGCTACGGCTTCGTCTCACTGCCTTTCCCACACTGCGGAACAAGGCGTTAGTTCTTCACGAGGCAGTTCTTTTCTCAGGCGCTGGGCCCGTCCATCACCGCGATGTGGCGCTCCCAGCTGCCGCTCAGGTGCTGCTCCATCGCCTCGGCCGCGCGGTCCGGGTTGCGGCGCAGCACGGCCCGCAGCACGCGATCGTGTTCGTCCACTGTGGTCAGTGCGTCGCCGGGGGCGGTGTTGAGGCGGAACATGTGCAGGTGCGTGTGGAGCCGCTGCACCGCCTGGGCCAGCAGCGGGCGGCCGGACGCGGCGGCGAGCGTGTCGTGGAACTCCTGGTCCAGCGCGGCGAACCGGCGGTAGACCAGGTACCGCTCGCCGGTCACGGGGTGGCTGCGCATGCCCTCGACGGTCGTCTCGAGGTGGTCCAGCTGCTCGTCGGTGGCGTGGGTGGCGGCCAGCGCCGCGGCCCGCGGCTCCAGCAGGCGCCGCATGTCGAACAGGTCCACCAGGCCGTCGACCGACAGCAGCTCGGTGGCGCGGTAGCCGGCCTGCGAACGCTTCGTCACCAGGCCGTCGGATTCCAGGCGGGCCAGCGCCTCCCGCACCGGGGTCGGCGAAACCTCCAGCCGCCGCGCCAGGCTTTCGATGCCCACCCGCGCGCCCGGCTCGATCTCGTGGTCCATCACCAGGGCCTTGATCTCCTCGTAGACCCGGTCGGTGAGCCCCCGGCGGCCGCTGTCCTCCACATGACGGGACTCTAGCGGCCCGGCCACCACGTGACCCGACCCTATAGGTTTCGTCGACGCCGACATCGGCCCCTCTCACGGCTGCTTAGGCCAGACGGTTCGGAAAATCCAGGTCTTGACACTACCAAGGCCACTCTGGCTAGAGTCCTCTTCGCAGAGATCCTATAGGAAATTCTGCGCCGTGCTCCCCCAGCTGTCTCAAGCCGTCCCCAACCGCATCGCACTGTCGCGAGACCGGAGGCCGATCGCCCGTGCCGGACCGGACCATCCTGCAGCCCGCACCAGCCACCGCCCGCATGCCCCGCTTCGTCGCCGTCGTGGCGGTGCTCGGCGGCATGGCCGGGCTGCTCTACGGCTACGACTCGGGCGCGATCTCGACCGCGCTCCCCTTTGTCACCAAGCAGTTCGGCCTCAGCTCCACCGCGCAGGGGCTGGTCACGAGCCTGATCCTGCTGGGCGCGCTGCCCTCGATCGTCGCGGGCACGCTCGTCGCCCGTCGTTACGACCGGCGCGCGCTGCTGCTGGTCGCGGGCATCATCTTCATCGTCGGCTCGGTGGGCTGCGCGGTCGCGCCGAGCGTCGGCTGGCTGCTGCTCGCGCGGTTCGTGCTCGGCCTCGCCGTGGGCCTGGCCAACATGTTCGGCCTGATCTACCTGACCGAGCTGGCCCCGAAACGCACCCGCGGCATGATCAGCGCGCTGTACCAGCTGGGCGTGAACATCGGCATCCTGTGCGCGTACGCCGCGGGCGACGCGCTGGCCGGCTCCGAATCGTGGCAGTGGATGCTGGGGCTCGGCGCCGCCCCGGCCGCGCTCTTCTTCGCCGGCATGCTCGCCAGCCCGCGCAGTCCCCGCTGGCTGATCCTGCGCGGACGCGACGCCGAAGCGGTCAGCGTGCTGACCCGGCTGCGGCCCACCAAGGCCGACGCCGTCAAGGAAGCCGGCGAGGTCAACGCCAGCCTGTCGGTGCAGGAGGCCCGGCTGGGCGACCTGTTCCGCCGCTACCGGCCCGCGCTCACGATCACCCTGGTGCTCACCTTCTTCCAGGTGTTCACCGGCATCAACGCGGTCGTCTACTACGCGCCGACGGTGTTCCAGGGCCTGGCCGAGCACACCAGCGACACCGGCATCATCGCGAACTACAGCGTCGGCGGCGCCCTGGTCCTGTCCACCGCGCTGTCACTGCCGTTCATCGACCGGCTGGGCCGGGTGAAGCTGCTGGCGATCAGCCTCGGCGTCCAGGTGGTGCCGCTGCTGCTGCTCGCGCTGTTCCCGCACCAGAGCACGCTGGACGTGGTCTGCGTGTTCGTCTACACCTTCGCGTTCGGGTTCGGCCTCGGGCCGGTGTTCTGGCTCTACGTGCCGGAGGTGCTGCCGCTGCGCGCCCGGGCGATCGGCATGGGCGTGGTGACCTTCACCCAGTACATGTTCAACTTCCTGTTCTCGCTGACCTTCCCCGACCTGCTGAACGCGATCGGCTTCTGGGTGTTCGGCATCTACGCGGTGCTGTCGCTGCTCGGCCTGGTCTTCGTGCTCAGGAAGGTGCCGGAGACCTCGGGCCGCTCGCTCGAGGAGATCGAGGCGAACTGGCGCACCCGGAAACCCTTGCGCGCCTGAGTGTCCGGGCCGCGACCGCGCGCCCGGGGTGACTCGAAACGGAGGATCGATGCGGATTTCTTCGAGACGGATTCCTTCCAGGCGACCGGGGGCCGTGGCGCTCGCCGTGGCCGCGCTGTTCGCGAGCGGCGTCGCGGGCGCACCGGCGGCGTCGGCGCAGCCACCCGCTGCGCAGGCCGAACCGCTGGACCTGGCGTTCGGCACTCAGGCCACGCAGAGCAGCACCGACTACGGCGGCACCGCCGATCGCGCGGTCGACGACGGGACCAACGGTGCCTTCTCCGGCAACTCCGTCAGCCACACCACCGAAGAAGCCCAGCCCTGGTGGCAGACCGACCTCGGCTCGGTGCGGGACACCTCGCGGATCGTGGTCTGGAACCGCACCGACTGCTGCGCCGGGCGGCTCTCGGACTTCTGGGTGCTGACCTCGGACCGGCCGATCACCGCGAAGACCGTCGACGAGGCCCGCGCCCAGCCGGGGGTCGAAGCCCAGCACGTCGGCTCGCTCACTGGGCCGTCGGTCGCGCTCAGCGTCCAGCGGCCCGCGCGTTACGTCCGGGTGCAGCTGGCCGGCACCGGTTACCTCTCCCTCGCCGAGGTGCAGGTGTACGGGCGCGAGACGATCAGCCCCTCGCCGTTGGCCCAGCGCTGGGTCAAGCAGAACCCGTTCGGGCTGTTCCTGCACTACAACATGTCCACTTACGACAATCAGCAGTGGGCCAATCCGCAGGCGCCGGAGTCGGAGTTCGCGCCGACCGCGCCGGTCGACCCCGATCAGTGGGCGGCCGCGATGAAGTCGGCCGGCATGACCTTCGGAGTGCTGACCGCCAAGCACCACGACGGCTTCGCGCTGTGGGACACCGCGGCGTCCACTCACGACATCGCCGCCAGTCCGTACCACAAGGACCTGGTGCGCCAGTACGTCGATGCCATGCACCGCAACGGTTTGAAGGTCGGCCTCTACTTCTCCATCTGGGACCGGCACACCGGCGACAGCCTGCAGCTCGTCCAGCAGCAGCTCACCGAGCTGCTCACCCGGTACGGCCCGGTGGACTACCTGTGGTTCGACGGCTGGGGCTGGCAGGTCCCGTACTCCGTGGTGCCGTACGCCCCGGTCCGGAACCTGATCCACCGGCTCTCGCCGAACACCGTGGTGGCCAACAACGACCACAACGGCACCCTGCAGACCAGCGACGTCGTCGTCTACGAGGTCCCGGTGCAGGGCGCCCCGCCGACGACGAACACCCGGCCGGTGGACGCCAGCGACACCCTGGACACCAACTCCACCTGGTTCCACACCACGGCCACCGGCGCGCCCCGCCCGGCGGCGGAGATCGCCGACATCCTCAAGAAGGTCAACGCCGGCAACGGTCTCTACCTGCTCGACGCCGGGCCGGACCTGGCCGGGCGGATCCCGCAGGACTACCTGGACCGGCTGGCCGAGATCGGCAAGCTGCGCAAGTCCTGACCAGACCACAGGGGAGCCCCCGCCCGGCGCGAACCGGACGGGGGCTCCCCTGTGGACACCTCGCTACCAGGTGAAGGTCGCCGAGGTGTGGCCGGGCAGGTTGTAGGTGAAGGACTGCCCGCCCCAGTTGACCCGGACGCTCTGGGCACTGGTGCTGGAGTTGTAGGCGATCAGCGCCTTGGACCCGTCGGGGTTCTTCCACGCGACGTTGCGCACCGTGGAGTTGTCGTTCGAGTCGATCCGGACCGCGCCGGGCTTCACGAACTTCGTCAGGTGGCCCATCGTGTAGTACTCGACGGTGTAGTCGACCTGGCCGCTGCGCGAGTCTCCGTTGTGGACGGTGATGAACCCGGTGCAGGTGCCGCAGCCCCCGTTGTGCGGGCCCATGTTCTGGTCCACCGCGAGGCTCCACTTGGTGACCGTGCGGCTCCAGTTCCGCGTGTAGTCGACGATGTTGTTCATGTCCTCGGCCTGCTGGTTGCCGACCCAGGTGCCACCCGAGTGCTCGGTGGAGTAGGCGTTGACGTTCGGGTACTGGTTGTGCACGGTGGTCTGCTGGCCGACGTCCCCGCCGTACCCGTGCCAGGCCATTCCGCCGAAGTTGGGATCGGTCCGGATCGCGGAGTCGTCCATCGTCGGGGCGGCGTAGGACTGGTACTGGTCCCAGTTCCAGTCCAGCGCCAGCACCTTGGTCGACAGCCCCGCGCTGTGCAACGCCGGCAGCAGGTTGTTCTTCGTGAAGTAGGCCAGGCCCGAGCCGTTCCAGTTGGTGGACGGGTAGCCGTTGCAGCAGGTCGGCTCGTTCTGCACGGTGAGGTAGTCGATCGGCACCCCGGCGTTTTTGTACGCCTGCAAGTACTTCACGAAGTACTGGGCGTAGTTGTTGTAGTACTGGGACTGCACCCAGCCCAGGTTGTAGCTGTCGTTGTCCTTCATCCACGGCGGCGCGCTCCACGGCGACGCCATCAGCTTCAGCTGCGGGTTCAGCTGCTTGGCCTGCTGGGTCAGCGGCAGCACGTCGGCCTGGTCGTGCGCGATGGAGAAGTGCGCCAGAGAGGGGTCGGTCTGCCCGGCGGGCATGTCGTCGAACGTGTAGCTGTAGCGCGCCAGGTCGGACGCCCCGATCGGGTTCCGCACGAAGCTCAGGCCGATCCCGGAGTTGGGGTCGAACAGCTTCTGCATCACGGCGTTGCGGGTGCTCTGCGAAAGCGCGCCGGAGGAGTTCATCAGCCACGCCGCGGTGTCGGTGAACGAGGCGCCACCACCCTCGAACTGCTGGTAGGTGGTGTTGTCGTTGACCGTGATGGTCTGCTGGCCGGTGCCGGTGCCCGCGGAGAACGCGATCGGAGTCTGCTTCTCCAAGCCTCGCGTCACCGTGCGGCCGCCGCCGTCACTGGTCGTGGTCAGCCAGATGTTCACCGGCTCGTTGGCCGCCTGCGCGGTCGGCACCAGCATCGTCGAGACGGCCAGCGCCGCGACGCCGATCAGCGGCAGGAAGTGTCTTCTTCTCATGCGGGGACACCGCCCGCAGCCAGGGGGAAGGGGGAGATGGACACCGTTGTCACCTCTCTGCCGGGGCGCGCCGGGCGCGCCCGCACGGATCGACCGGAACGGGCGACGGAGAGCCGTCGAGAGGGGGCGAGGACGGTGAATAACCGACGACTTCGCTGTGCCCGCGAGAAAGTATGCATGCTCGCCGGCGGCCGGGCAATCCTTCACGGCTATTTTCTTCTCGACTCGAATTAAGGTGCGAACCTCCGCGACGGCCCGCACCTGCGTGGCGGGAAGACTCGGCGGGGCCGGCTCGCCCGAGCCGGAGGACCGCTCACCGGAACTCGTTCGCTGCGCCGGTCAGGCCGGAGACGGAGAAACCGGGGTGCCGCGTCCTTTGTGGACACGGCACCCCGGTTCCGGACCGGCGTTCCGCTGAGCGGGAAAGACCTCAGCCGTTCACGCGCTCCAGCAGCGCGAACAGGTTCTCCCAGTGCCGCCGCTCGCCCTCTTCGTGGTACGCCGCCGTGTCGGTCATGGTGTAACCGTGGGGCGCGCCTTCGTAGACCTCGGAGGTGTAGCGCACGCCGGCCTCGTCCAGCGCGGCCTCCAGGGTCTTGATCTGCTCCGCCGTCATCGCGTGGTCCTGGTCGGCGTGGCCGAAGTACAGCTCGCCGGTGATCGCGCCGACGGCCAGGTGCGGGCTGTCGGGCTCGTCCGTGGCGAGACGGCCGCCGTGGAAGCTGCCGACCGCCTTCACGCGGTCCGGGAACGCCTCGATCACGCGCAGCGCGTTGGTGCCGCCCATGCAGTAGCCGGTGATCACCACCGGGCCCGGGTCGACGCCCTCCTGCGCGGCGAAAAAGTCGAGGTAGGCCCGCGCGTCACGGGTGATCGCGGCCGTGTCGAGGCCCTGGATCAGCGGCATGATCTTCCCGAAGATCGCGCCGCGCTTGTCCGGGTCCTCGAGGCCGGCCAGGTCGATGTCCCCCGCCGGGCCGCCGCGGTAGAGCAGGTTCGGCGCGAGCACGGCGTACCCGCCCTCGGCGATCCGGTTCGCCATCTCCTCGATCCGGGGGCGCAGCCCGAACGCGTCCGGGAACAGCAGCACCCCGGGGTGGGGACCGCCGTCCGGGACAGCCAGGTACGAGTCGGCGGTGCCGTCCTCGGTCGGGACGTCCACCTTCGCTGTGCGCATCCGTTGTCACTCCCATCGCTTCACATGACCGGGCTTGTGATCGCCAACCTACTCGCGGCGGGAGGGACCGCGGCGGCGGTGGTGGAAGTTCGGCGGCGCCGGCGGGTGATCCACTCCCGCCGGCGCCGCCGGTCCCCCGCCCCCGGGGGTCAGGTGCGGTAGACGCCGAACTCGTACAACGAGTAGCCGTACGTCGTGCCGCGCTGGGTGGCGGACATCCGGACATAGCGCCCGGTGCCGCTGATCGCGAGGTCGTCCACGCCGCCGTCGCCGGTCGTGGTGGTGTAGACGCTGTGCCAGTTGGTGCCGTCGTCGCTGACCTGGATCTCGTACGCCTTGCCGTAGGCCGATTCCCAGATCAGCTGCACGTGGTCGAAGGACTGCGAGTGGCCGAGGTCCACCTGGAGCCACTGCGGGTCGCTCCAGTCGCTGGCCCACCGGGTGGCCGCGTCGCCGTCGGTCGCGGCCTGCGGCGGGTACGGGGCACCGGGGCCGTCGGCCTGGTAGCTGGACGCTGTGGTCACGGCGCCGCGCGCGATGTTCGTGCCGCTCACCGGCGGCGCGACCACCCGCAGCGAGCGGGTCTCGATGCCGACGTTGCCGTGGCCGTCCCGGGCGTAGAGGTAGAGCTTCCACACCCCGAGCGTCGACGGCGCGGTGACGGTGAACGGGCCGCCGCCGGTGAACTGCGCCGGGATCAGGCCGCCCGCGCCGTTGATGTACTTGCTGTTATAGCCCATCGTGTACGTGATCGGGTCGCCGTCGGGATCGGCCACGGCGGCGGTCAGGGTGAACGTGCCGCCGGCCGGGACGTCCGTGGTGCGGCTCAGGTCCATCGAGCTGATCACCGGCGGGGTGTTGCCGTCGGTCCGTCCACTGTAGAGCTTGCGGACGGCGTACCAGGAGAGCCGCTTCTCGTTGCCGGTGGTGATGTTGAACCACACGCCGCCGAAGTCGCCTTCGCTGCCGTAGTGGAACAGCGTCGCGCCCAGCGCCACGCCGGGATGGCCGAGGATGCAGTTCCACGCGTTTACGTAGCCGTCGCGCTTCTGCACGTCGGTCGGCTCGGCAGGCACACCGTTCGCGTCGTTCGGCACCTCCCACTCACCGGCCGGGCCGGTTTCGGTGACGATGTACGGCTTCGTGTAACCGCCGGCGTTCCAGTCCTGTTTGACCTGGCAGATCTGCTTGTAGGCGTTGACCGAGTACAAGTCCAGGCTCGGCGCGTACGCCTTGTAGTACGGCCAGGCCCCGGTCCACGCGTCGGTGGAGGTGACCGGGTGGTTCGCGTCGATCGCGTGGATCGCCTGCGCGGCCTGCTCGACGAACTGGGTGTACGCCACGCGCTCCTGCTCCAGCTGGGTGCCGGAGTAGCAGTTCTGCATGCCGAGGATCGACTCGTTGCCGACGTTCCACATCAGCACGCCCGCGTTGTCGCGGTACTCGGTCACCCAGCGCTGGATCTCGCCGAGCATGGTGCTCTTGTAGTTCGTGTCGGTGAGGTAGTCGACGCAGCCGCCGCTGCCCGGCCCGCCGCCGGGCTGGAGCCAGAAGCCGTTGATCACCTTGAGGCCGTTGGCCGCCGCGGCGTCGAGCAGCGGTTTGGTGGTGCCGTCGGTGCCCCAGGTGCGGACGGTGTTGACGCCGGCGTCGTGCAGCTCCGGCATCCGCGTGGCGGCCTCGCCGACCGGCGGGCCCCAGGTGAGGCCCTTGACCACGTACGGCGCGCCGTCCACGGTCAGCTGCCAGCTGCCCTGCGAGCCGGTCACCTTCACCACGCCGGGCCCGGCCGGGGTGGTGCCGCCGAAGCTGCCGGAGACCTGGAACTCCCAGAGCGAGTAGCCGTAGCCGCCGACGCGGTGGGTGCCGTACATCCGGACGTACCGGCCGGAGCCGCTGACGTTCAGCGTCTGCACTCCCCCGGCGCCGGTGGTGGTGCTGTAGACCGGATGCCAGTTCGCGGCGTCGTCGGAGACCTGGATCTCGAACGCCGTGGCGTAGGCCGATTCCCAGTTCAGGGTGACCTGGGTGATCGACGCGGTGGCGCCGAGGTCGACCTGCAACCACTGCGGATCGGCGTGGGCGGGGTCGGCGAACGCGCTCGACCAGCGGGTGCCGGTGTCGCCGTCGACCGCGGCGGAGGCGGGGGTGCCCGCGCCTTCGCTGGACGACGCGGTAGCCGGCTTTCCTTGAGACAACAGGCTCGCGGCCCGGGCGGCGGGCGGGACGGCCAGCCAGCAGAGCACGAGCAGGACGGCCAGCGCCAGTGCGGAACGGGGGCGCACGGTCACGGGCAACGGTCGGTCCACGATGACTCCCGCGGCAGGGGACAATGGGAGAGCGCTCTCCAGTGCGCAGGGAAGATTCGCGCCGCTGTCCCGCCGTGTCAAGGGTTTTGCCGAAACCAGGCCGAAACTGGACAGAAACCGACTAGTCGTGACACCCGGGTGCTTCTTGACAGGAGCCCGGCCCGGTCACATGCTTTCTGGAGAGCGCTCTCCCACATCGGCCCCCTCACCGTGGAGGACTCTTGTCTTCGAAACTCGCGCTCCTCGCTTGCGCGGCCGCCGCGGCCCTCACCGCCGCGTTCCTGACCGGCACGGCCGGCCCCGCCGGCGCGGACGACGTCGTGACGCACCACGAATTCCAGGTCAACTGCTCGCCGAGCCACCACCAGCCCGACGACCCGATCGTCTACCCGGGCCTGCCCGGCGCCTCGCACGACCACACCTTCCTGGGCAACAACACCACCAACGCCAACACCACGACGGAGTCTCTGCTCGCCGCGGGCACCGGCAACACCACCTGCCTCGCGCCCGACGACCTGTCCGCGTATTGGTTCCCGACCGTGCTCAACGGCGACCAGGTGGTGCTGCCGAACTTCGCGCAGGTCGTCTACTACAAGTCCGGGGTGCTGGACTACAAGAGCGTCAAGCCGTTCCCGCAGGGGCTGCGCTACCTCGCCGGCAACATGAACGCGACGCAGGACGAGTTCCAGCACGCGCCCGGCGCCATCGAGGGCTGGGAGTGCGGGGAGAGCTTCCACAACTGGGACATCCCGGTGACCTGCACGCCCGGCAGCCAGCTCAACATCCGTTACCAGGCCCCGAGCTGCTGGGACGGCGTGCACCTGGACTCGGCCGACCACCGCAGCCACATGGCCTACCCGGACCCGGTTTCGCTGACCTGCCCGGCCGATCACCCGGTGCCGGTGCCGATGCTGGAGTTCAAGATGGCGTTCCCGGTCTCCGGTGACATGTCCGGGGTGCACCTGGCCAGCGGCCGCGGGTACTCCTGGCACTACGACTTCTTCAACGCCTGGGACCCGGAGACGCTCGCCGCGATGGTCACCCACTGCATCAACGGCGGCCTGCAGTGCGACCCGCGCGGGTTCGACGTGTACAAGCCGGACCGCGGCGGCGTGCTCGGCCCGAACTACCGGCTCCCCGGCCGGCCGTGAAAGGCGCCGTCGCGCTCGTGGTGGTGGCGCTGCTCGCCGCCGGTTGCGCCACCACCACCGCGGCGGCCCCGACCGCCGCCCCCGCGCCCGCTTCCGCCGCTGCCGCGTTCAACCAGACCGACGTCGCGTGGCTCGAGCTGACCGTGCCGATGACGGAGAACGCCGTGGCCGCACTGGAACTCGCGGACTCCCACGGCGCCGCGAGCGCCGTCACCGGGCAGCTGCTGGACGGCCAGCGCAAACTGCTCGACCGGCTGCAGACGGTGCGCACCCGGGCCGGCCTGGCCGACGTGAACATCCACAGTGGACACCGGCTGCCCGGCCTGATCACCGAGGCGGACCTGGTGGTCCTGCGCGGCGCGCAGGGCGAGGACTTCAGCCACCGCCTGCTCCCGCTCGTCGGCGCCCACCTGGCCCAGCTCGGCGTGCTCTCCCGCGGCGAGCAGCAGTCCGGCGCCGAGCCGTCGGCCCGCGCATTGGCGGGCGAGGTCTCGAAAGTGGCGCAGGAGCACCAGAACCTGGTCCGCGGCTGACGCGGCTGGCCTGCGGGCTGACGTGTTGCGGGTTGCGGGTTGCGGGTTGCGCCCCAATGTGCGTTGGTTGCGTTCAACGCAACCAACGCCACATTGGGTGCGCTGGACGCACCGAACGCCACATTGGGGCGCTTCGGGCCAGGCCGGAGGCGGAGCAGCGGGACCGGGCACGCGAAGCGTGGCCCGGCCGGGTAAGGGAAAGCGTGGCCCGGCAGCGGCAGTCAGCCCGAGTCGCGTTCGATCAGGATCGGGTCGAAGACTCGGGAGACCGCGCGCAGGTCCGGGTCGGCCATCCGGTCGAGGACCATCCGCACCATCGCCGCGCCCATGTCCTCGACCGGCTGGCGGACCGTGGTCAGCCGGGGGCGGCAAGTGAGCGCTGCCGGGCTGTCGTCGAAGCCGATCACCGCGACGTCGTCCGGGACGCGGCGGCCGCGCTCGCGCAGCACCGACAGGGCGCCGTAGGCCATCAGGTCGTTGGCGACGAACAGCCCGTCCAGCCCGGGTTCCTCGGCGAGCAGCCGTTCCATCGCCTGCTCGCCGCCGAGCTGGGTGAAGTTGCCCTCGGCGACGGCGACATACGCGTGCCCGTGCCGCGCCATCGCGTCGCGGAAGCCGGCCAGGCGGTCCTGGCCGGCCGCGGTGTCGGCGGGGCCGGCGATCGTCGCGACCTGACGGCAGCCGCGGGCGACCAAGCGGTCGGCCGCGAGGCGCGCGCCGTCCTGGTGCGCGACGTCGACCCAGCACACCGGCGCGGGCCGCGTGGGCCGGGCGAACAGGGCGGTGGGCATGCCCGCGTCGGTGAGCATCCGGGGCAGCGGATCGGTGCCGTGCAAGGAGATCATCAGCACCCCGCCGACGTTCTCCTGCCGCAGCTTGCCCACCAGCTTCGCCCGCTCGTCGTCGCTGTCGACGACCATCAGCAGCGGGTGCCGGCCGTGCGGGCGCAGCTCGGCGAGCGCGCCGTCGAGCACCCGGCCGAAAAACGGGTCGCCGAACACCCCGCCGCCGAACTCCTCCTGACCGATGTGCCGGTCGGGCTCGGAGACGACCACCGCGACCGTCGCGGTCCGGCGGTTCACCAGCGACCGCGCGGCCTGATTCGGCACATAGCCGGTCTCCGCGATGGCGCGCTCCACCGTCTCCCGCAGCCGCGGGTCGACGTTGCGCACCCCGTTCACCACTCGCGAAACAGTGGCGCGCGAGACGCCGGCCACGCGCGCCACGTCCTCCAACGTCGGCGGCTGCTGCGTGGTCACGTGTTCTTTCTAGCATGTGTGAGAGCGCTCTCCCACTCGGCGTGCGACGATCACCCATGAGCGTCGGCAACCCAGGGAGCACCCGTTATGACCGAGCACCGCCTCGAACCCGCGCCCGGCACGACCGTGGACTACTTCAGCCGCGAGACCCCGCCCGTGCTGACTGTGGACGCCGGCGACACCGTGGTGGCGGGTTCCCTTGACGCACACGGGTTCCTCGAGCGGCAGCGCACGGCCGGCGAGCAACGGCCGCGGATGTTCGAGCCGAGCCGCGGCCACTGCCTCACCGGCCCGATCGCCGTGCGGGGCGCCGAGCCGGGCACCGTGCTCGCGATCAGGATCGAAGACCTGCGCCCCGGCGAGTGGGGCTGGACCCTGGCCGCGGCGAAGGACAACTGGCTCACCCGCCGGCTCGGCGTCGCCGACGGCCCGCCCGGGCAGCTGCTGTGGGAGCTGGACGCCGACACCGGCACGAGTGACCGCGGCCAGACCGTGGCGCTCGCGCCGTTCCTCGGGGTGCTGGGCCTGCCGCCGGCTGAGCCGGGCGAGCACTCCACCATCCCGCCGCGGTCCGAGGGCGGCGGCAACATCGACTGCCGCGAACTCGTCGCCGGCTCGACGCTGTACCTGCCCGTGACGGTCCCGGGCGCGCTGCTGCACCTCGGCGACGGCCACGCCGCCCAGGGCGACGGCGAGGTCGGTGGCACCGCGATCGAGTGCCCGATGACCACCCGGCTGACCCTGGACGTCGTCCCGGCCCAGCAGCGCCCGGTGCCGGGCGTGCACGCGGAGACCCCGGCCGGCCGCGTCACGTTCGGCTTCCACGAAGACCTCAACGAGGCCACCGCCGAGGCGCTCGGCGCGATGCTCACCTGGCTGCAGGCATTGCACGGCCTCGACCGCCCGACGGCGCTGGCGCTGGCCAGCCCGGTGGTGGACCTGCGGGTCACCCAGATCGCCAACCAGACCTGGGGCGTGCACGCCGTCCTGCCCACCGGCGCCCTTCGCTGAGCCCTCCCCCGCGGCCCGGCCAGGCGATCCGCGGCACCGGCGTCCACCCGTTACCTATCCGCCTTAATTCGAGTCGAGAATTAACAAGACTTCCGAAGGGTCCGGACCTATTGACGGCTTCCGCTTTGTCCGGTCAGGATCGCCTGGGCCCTCCCGGGCCCGCTCGCCGCCTCTTCAGAACGGACTGTAGATGGCCAGAAGATCCCCCGGGTGGTCCCGGGCTCGCCGGACCACATTCGCCGCACTCGCCAGCCTCACGCTGCTCGGCGGTGTCGCCCACGCGGCGCCCGCCCCCGTGACGGCACCCGCCCCCGCCGCGCAGCCCGAGGTCGGGGCGCCCGCCCTCGACAAGAACGGCTGCGCCCGCATCGAACAGAATCTGCCGACGCTTTCGGACTGGCCGAAGGTCGACAGCCAGATCGCCAAGAACCCCAAGGACGAGCAGCGCATCGCCCAGATCGTCGCCGGCATGACGCTGGAGGAGAAGGTCGGGCAGATGACGCAGCCCGAGATCTCCGCGATCACGCCGGACGAGGTGAAGCAGTACGCCATCGGCTCGGTGCTCAACGGCGGCGGCTCGTGGCCGGGCGCCAACAAGCACGCCACCCAGCAGGACTGGCTGAACCTGGCCGACGCCTACTGGACCGCCTCGAAGTCCACCCGCACCCGGATCCCGGTGATCTGGGGCATCGACGCGGTGCACGGCAACAACAACGTCTACGGCGCCACCGTCTTCCCGCAGAACATCGCGCTCGGCGCGGCCCACGACTCGTGCCTGGTCCGCGACGTCGAGAACGCGACCGCCCGCCAGATCCGCGCGACCGGGCAGGACTGGGCGTTCGCGCCGACGCTGGCCGTGGTCCAGGACGACCGCTGGGGCCGCACCTACGAGGGCTTCTCCGAGGACCCGCGCATCACCCGCGCCTACGGGTACGAGGCCATCAACGGCCTGCAGGACGGCGCGACCAAGCGCATCGGCTACAACGGCGTGATCGCCACCGCCAAGCACTTCATCGGCGACGGCGGCACCACCAACGGCCAGGACCAGGGCGTCAACGCCTCGTCCGAGGCCGACATGATCAACATCCACGGCCAGGGCTACTACGGCGCGCTCGCCGCCGGCAGCCAGACCGTGATGGCGTCGTTCAACAGCTGGACCAACCCCGACCTCGGCATCAACGAGGGCAAGATCCACGGCAGCGACAAGGCGCTGAACCAGATCCTCAAGGGCAAGATGGGCTTCGACGGCCTGGTCGTGTCCGACTGGAACGGCATCGGCCAGGTCACCGGCTGCACCAACGCCAGCTGCCCGCGCGCGATCAACGCCGGCATCGACCTGGTGATGGTCCCGAACGACTGGAAGGCGTTCATCACCAACACCGTCGCCCAGGTCCGCGACGGCGAGATCGCCCAGTCGCGCATCGACGACGCGGTCACCCGCGTCCTGCGGGTGAAGCTGCGCGCCGGGATCCTGGACGAGCAGAAGCCCTCGGACCGCTCGTACGCCAACTCCGGCGAGGCGCTGAAGGACAACTGGCTCGCCCGCGACGCCGTGCGCGAATCGCAGACCCTGTTGAAGAACAACAACAACGTGCTGCCGCTGAAGCCGAAGTCGAAGGTGCTGGTGGTCGGCAAGAGCGCCGACAGCATCTCGAACCAGACCGGCGGCTGGACGCTGTCGTGGCAGGGCACCGGAAACACCAACGCCGACTTCCCCAACGCCACGTCGATCCTCGGTGGGCTGCAGCAGGACCTCGGCGCCGCGAACGTCACCTTCGACCCCACCGGCACCGTGGACCCGAAGGGTTACGACGCGGTCATCGCGGTGATCGGTGAGACGCCGTACGCCGAGGGTGTCGGCGATCTGCAGCGCAAGACGCTGGAGGCGGCGAAGCTCTACCCCGAGGACCTGGCGACGCTGGACAAGGTCAGCGGCAAGGGCACCCCGGTCGTCACGGTCTACGTCAGCGGCCGCCCGCTGTACGTGAACAAGGAGCTCAACCGGTCCGACGCGTTCGTCGAGGCCTGGCTGCCCGGCACCGAGGGCGGCGGCGTGGCGGACATGCTGGTCAAGGGCAAGGACGGCACCGGGTTCCAGGGCAAGCTGTCGTACTCCTGGCCGAAGAGCGCCTGCCAGACGCCGCTGAACCCGTGGAGCCCGAACTACGATCCGCTGTTCCCGCTCGGCTACGGCCTCAAGACCGGGCAGCACGCCACCGTCGGCACGCTCGACGAGACCGCGGGCCCGGCCACCTGCGGGTCCACCGGGGGCGGCGGCACCGCGACCGAGGACCTGCCGATCTTCGACCGCACGGATGTGGCCCCGTACAAGAGCTTCATCGGCTCGGCGGAGAACTGGGGCGGCACCGAGATCGGCCCGGACGGCACCGCCGCGCACTCGGAGATCAACGTGGTCCCGGCCGACGTCAACGTGCAGGCGGACGGCCTGAAGGCGACGTGGACCGGCACCGGGGCGGCGCAGCTGTACTCACAGAACCCCAGTGGCACCAACGATCTGCGGAGTTACCTGAACGCGGATTCGGCGCTGGAGTTCGACGTGATCGTGAACTCGCCACCGGTGAACCGCACGGTGGTGAGCATGCACTGCGTCTACCCGTGCTTCTCGGAAGTCAACGCCACCAAGCTGTTCACGGACCTGCCCACGGGTCAGAAGGCGACGGTGAAGATCCCGCTGTCGTGCTTCGCGAACGGGCTGGACTTCCAGAACGTCAACACCCCGTTCCTGGTCTACACCGACGGCGCGTTCTCAGCCTCGTTCGCGAATGTGCGGTGGTCGCCCGGCGGGGCCAAGGATCCGGACGCGAAAGCGTGTTCGGATCTGACTTAGCGTTGCCGCGTTGTCCGTCAAGGACTCCTTGCCTGCGTCCGACGCGGGTAAGGAGTCCTTGACGGACGGGCGGTCAGGTGTCCGCCTGGAGCTTTCCGGCCAGCTCGGTCACCTCCGCGGCCGCTGTGGCGAGCGACTCCGCGGCGAGGGCTTCCATGCCTGCGAGCGCGGGGTTCTCGCGTACGCGCGTCAGCTCCGCCTTCACCACCGAAAGCCGCTCCGGCGTCACCCCGAGGTTCGTCAGGTACGCACGCAGGTACGGCAGCTGGAAGTCGAAGGCCTCGCGCGGGGTGCCGGGGCCGTAACCCCCGCCGCGGGCGGCGACCAGCACGAAGTTCGTGTCGCGCAGCACCCGCTCCCCGTTCGCCGGGCCGGTGAAGGCGCCCGGGAACGTAACCCGGTCGATCCACGCCTTCAGCGAGGCCGGCACGGTGAAGTTGTACATCGGCAGGCCCAGCAGGACCGTGTGCGCGTCGCGGAGCTGATCGATCAACGGGCGGGTCAGCGCCCATTCGCGCAGCTCGGCTTCGTCGGCGGCCAGCCCGGCGACGTCGTCGAGCGCGATCGCCCCGTGCCGCTCCACGCGACGGCCGAGCGTCGCGTACGGCGCGCGGATCAGCGGCACCGGCTCCTCGGCGAGGTCACGGCGTCGCACCGGCCCGCGCCAGGCCGCCGCGAACAGCGCGGTCAGCCGCCGGCTCACGGACTCGGCCCCGTCGGCACTGGAGTCGAGGTGCAGCAGCGGCGCCTCGGTTAGCATGTCGGTCATCCGGTTCGGTTCCCCTTTTCGTTGCTGTCGTCGGTGGTCCGGTCTCCCTGCCGAACCCGACGAAGCAGGACGAGGAAAGGTGACCGATGCCCGAGGACAACACCGTGGCGCTGCGGTTCGAGGCGGAACGGCCGCGGTTGCGCGCGCTCGCCCAGCGGCTGCTGGGGTCCGCGGCCGAAGCCGAGGACGCGGTTCAAGAGGCGTGGCTGCGGCTCGCCCGGCAACCCTTGGGTGTCGGAGCTGCCGACGTCCCGGAGACCGCCGGTATCGCGAACCTCGCCGCTTGGCTGACCACGGTCGTCTCGCGGGTGTGCCTCGACGTCTTGCGTGCCCGCCGCGAAACGCCCGTCGAGCAGGTGCCGGAGCACGGCGTCCAGGCCGGGCCGGAGGACGAGGTCGTGCGCGCAGGCGAGGTCGGCCGCGCGCTGCTGGTCGTGCTGGCCACCCTGAGCCCCGCCGAACGGGTCGCCTTCGTGCTGCACGACCTGTTCGCGGTGCCGTTCGACGTCATCGCGCCGATCGTGGACCGCACCCCCGTCGCGGCGAAGAAGCTGGCCAGCCGGGCCCGGCTACGGGTGCGTGGCACTCCTGCGCTTCCGGAGGCCGAGCTGACCCGGCACGCGCAAGTGGTCGAGGCCTTCCTCGCCGCGGCCCGCGGCGGCGACCTGGCCGAACTGCTGCGAGTGCTGGCCCCGGACGTCGTCCGGCACGCCGATCCGGCCGCCCTGCCCACGGGCGCTCCGCCGGTCCTGCGCGGCGCGGACGCCGTCGCCCGCGGCACGCAGTTCTTCAGCGCCCGGGCCGCGTTGGCCGAACTCGCCCTCATCGACGGACGCCCCGGCCTGATCCTCGCCCCCGCGGGCCACCTCACCGCCGTCCTCCGCATCACCGTGACCGACGGCCGGGTCACGGCCTACGACGTCATTGCCGACCCGGCCCGGCTGGCCGAGGTGACCGTCGCGATGCCCCAGCGCACCGATGAGTGGCTGTATATGTCGTTATACATTCAACTCGCGTGATCAGTGCCCGTCCGGGAACGGCCACTCGTTCGGCACGCAAGTCAGGTGGTCGGCCGGCACCGCGCCGCGGTCGCCGCCCGGGACGTCGTTGAGCCGGGCCACGTAGTCGTCCGAGACGCCGAATGACTGTTGCATCATCACCGGCGCGGGTTGGCCGTTGCCGCCGCAGCCGACGTGGGAATGGCCCAGCGCGTGGCCGACCTCGTGGTTGATCGCGTACACCCGGTAGCCGCTCAGGTTCGGGCCGTAAGCCTTCGCGCCGCGGACCCAGCGGGCCAGGTTGATCAGCACGCGGTGCTTGCTGCTGCGGAAGCAGGACGCCTCGTAGGTGATGGAGAACCCGCAGGTGTCCGGGCGGTGCGTGGTGCTCGGCGTGGTCAGGCTGACCCGGAAGTCCGGGCGCGCCGAGACGCCGTCCACCCGTTGCAGCGCGAGCTTCCCGTCGGCAGTCCAGCTCTTGGCGTCCGACAGGATGCCCTGCACGGCGCTCGCGAAGCTGTCGTCGCCGGCGTAGCTCGACGGGTCGATGCCGTCCTCGACCTCGACGGTGTAGCGGTAGAGCCGCCCGGTGCCGACCTTGTCCCCGGAGCCGGGCACGACGTGCCAGTTCCCGCTGCCGGACTCGGTGAAGTCGCCGCCGTTCGGCAGGACCGCGGTCTCCCCGTTCAGGTCCACCGGGGCGGCCGGGTTCTCCGGGATACCGGCCGACGCCGTGACCGGGCCGCCGGCCTGTGCCGGAGCCGCCTCCGACTGCGCGGTCTGCGCCGATTCGGCCGACGGCGCCGGGGCCGTCGCGGACTGGACCACGACCAGGACCGTGACCACCGCCAGCACCGGCAAGGCGTACACCCGCCAGCCGTAGGTATTCAGGAACCCCTTGCGCTGAACGGGTTTTCGCTGCTCGAGTGGCTTGCGCGCCGCGCGCAGCGGTTCGCCGGCGTCGATCGATGGCACGTACTTCCCCAGTTTCTCCGGTGACGGATGTCCCCCATCATGGACGGTCCGGGCCCCCGGAAGGTTGAGACCACGGGACTTCCCCGCTCGCCGGACCACCGCGCGCGCCGCGGAGCAGGACTTTCGTCGGTTCCCCAGCCCCCGCGCGAGTGATCATGATGGGCCGGTGCCCCCGTCCCACCCCGCATCGTTCGCGGTCACGCTGGACGCCGCGATCGAGGAGTCCGGGCTCTCGCTCGACCGGCTCCGGCACCACCTCGCCACGCGCGGGGTGACGCTGTCGCGCTCGGCCCTGTCCTACTGGCGCCGCGGGCGCTCGCAGCCGGAACGGTCCACTTCGCTGGAAGCCGTGACGCACCTGGAAGCCGTGCTCAGCCTGTCCCCCGGCACGCTGACCTCGCAGCTCGGCCCGCGGGCGCCGCGCGGGCGGTGGCTCGGCCGGCCCGCGGACCGCGTCGAGCGCCGCCGGCTCTGGCCCGAGCTGCGCCCGTTCTCGGCCGAGCTGAAGCCGCCGCCGGACGGCCAGCTCGCGTTCTGGTCGATCCACGACCGCGTGCTCGTCGACGAGGAAGGCAGCGAGCGCGCGCTGCAGGTGCACCTGGTCGCCGAGGCCACGATGGACGGCGTCGACCGGCTGATGACCTACCACCAGTCCGATCACCCGCTGCCCGGCGAGCCGCGGTACCAGGGCGTGCGGTTCGCGCGGACCGGCCGGGTGCGCGTCGACCGCGCCACCGGCATGACCGTCGGCGAGCTGCACCTCGACCGCGTGCTCGCGGCGGGTGAGGTGACGGCCGTGGAGTACGAGATCGTGTTCCCGCCCGGAGAGCGGATCGACCACTACCACCGGCGGTTCACCCGGCCGGTGCCCGAGTACGTGTGCCAGGTCCAGTTCGGGCTGAACGTGCCGCGGCGCGTGCGCGCCTACGAGCAGCGCGGGCTGTCCGGCCCCCGGCACCCCGGCGCGCCGCTGCGGATCGGCAGCACGCACGCGGTCACGTTCGCCGCCCGCGACGTGCGCCCCGGCCTCTGCGGGCCCCGGTGGGAGTGGTGACGCAATTCTGTGGACAGCGCGCGCCGACCTGCGGATTCGGCCTGCGTCAGTGCTTCTGTCCACTTCCTCCTGGTACGCGGCGTGCGCCCGCGGTTACGTTCCGCGGCACTTCGCCAGTCCCCGTCGCAGAAAGGCACCCGCCATGCGCCGTCTCACCCGGGCCCTGACCACCGTCGCCGCCGCTGCCGTGCTCGTCGCCACCGGCACCGCGACCGCCACCGCCGCGCCGGCCAGACCACTGTCGATGGCGGCCCAGTTCGGCACCCTCGCGCCGTCGGCCTCGCAGGACACCATCGGCGACACCTACCCGTCGAAGTGCGCGACATCCCGCAGGACTCGGTCGTCGACGACTGGAACATGTACAACCGCGAGTGCGTCTCGTGGGCGGCGTTCAACATCGCCGAGCACGGCCAGAGCGCCTCGAACTACGGCGACGCCAAGTACTGGGACGACAACGCGAGCCAGAACGGCTACCGCGTCGACAACTCGCCCACCCCCGGCTCGATCGCGCAGACCGACAACGGCACCTACGGCCACGTGGCCATTGTGGACAGTGTGCACGGCGGCACCGCGACCGTCGAGGACTACAACTGGGCCGGCGACGGGCACTACCTCCGCCACGACGTGAACGTCGGCGACTTCCGCTATATCCACTTCTACAACTGACGCCGGCCACCGACCGGGGCCCGGCGCGGGGTCCCGGTCGGCCCAGCCGGGGTGGTCAGCACAGCCGGGGTGGTACGTTCCGCATTCGCCGTGCCGGTCCACTCCGGACCGGCGCCCTGGCTGACGGTGAGGAGCGAAGCCCGTGTCCAGCTGCTGCCCGCCCAGCCGCTCCGGCACTCCCCCGGCCCGCGCCGTACCGGCCGCACCCGCCGCCTGCTCCTCCGCCCCGGACGGCATGATCCTGTTGCCCGGCACCACCTTCCGCATGGGCACCGACGACCCGGACGGTTTCCCCGAAGACCACGAAGGCCCCGTCCGCGAGGTCACCGTCGCCCCGTTCGCGATCGACCCCTTCGCCGTGACGAACGAGCGGTTCGCCGCGTTCGCCGACGCCACCGGCTACCGCACGGAGGCCGAGGAGTTCGGCTGGACGTACGTGTTCGCGAAGTTCCTGCCCGGCCCGTTGCGCAAGAATTCGCCACGCCCGTCGGCGGCGCCGTGGTGGTGCGGGGTGTCCGGCGCGAGCTGGCGCTTCCCCGAAGGCCCCGGCAGCTCCGTGGCGGACCGCGCCGATCACCCCGTGGTCCACGTGTCCTGGAACGACGCGACCGCCTACTGCGCCTGGGCCGGCCTCCGCCTGCCGACCGAGGCCGAATGGGAGTACGCGGCCCGCGGCGGCCTGGACCAGGCGCGCTACCCGTGGGGCGACGAGCTGACCCCGGACGGGCAGCACCGGTGCAACATCTGGCAGGGCCGCTTCCCCTCGCACGACACCGCCGAGGACGGCTACTCCGGCACCGCGCCCGCCAATGCCTTCCAGCCCAACGGTTTCGGCCTGTACAACGTCTCCGGCAACGTCTGGGAATGGTGCGCCGACTGGTTCGACGGGGCGAAGGCGAACCGATCGATGCGCGGCGGCTCGTACCTGTGCCACGCGTCGTACTGCAACCGCTACCGGGTCGCCGCCCGCACCTCCAACAGCCCGGACAGTTCCAGCGGGAACACGGGATTCCGGTGCGTCGCGGACATCACCGACGCGGACCGCTGAGGGCCGCGACGACGCCGCCAAATCCGCGGTTCGGCCCCACTGCCGTGAGAATCCTGTCGCGAACTGAGCCTGCGCGACTACCGTCGAGCCCATGATCGAACCCTTCACCGCGCGGGCCGATCCCGCCGTGCTCGACGACCTCCGCACCCGGCTGCGCCTGACCCGCTGGCCGGACGCCCCGGCGGACGCCGGCTGGTCGCTCGGCGCCGACGTCGGCTACCTCCGCGAACTCGTGGCCTACTGGGCCGACGGCTTCGACTGGCCCGCGCAGGAGGCCGCGCTCGCACGGCTGCCGCGGTTCCGCACCACGCTCGGCGGCCTCGGGATCCACTTCGTCCACGCCCGCGCGGCCGTCCCGGGCGCGCTGCCGCTGGTGCTCAGCCACGGCTGGCCCGACTCGTTCTGGCGCTACAGCAAGGTGATCCCGCTGCTGACCGACCCCGAGGACCCCGCCGACGCGTTCGACGTGATCGTCCCCGACATGCCCGGTTACGGCTTCTCCGAGCCGCCCGCGGGCGCGCCGCTGGACTCGATCGCGGTCGCCGGGCTCTGGGCGCAGCTGATGACCGAGCTGGGTTACCCGCGGTTCGCCGCGGCGGGCGGTGACATCGGCAGCAGCGTCAGCCGGTTCCTCGCCCTCGACCATCCCGACCGGGTCGTGGCGGTGCACCGGATGGACGCCGGACTGCCCGTCTTCACCGGAGATCCGGCCGACCTCACGCCAGAGGAACGCGACTGGCTCGCCGGCACCGCCGCCTGGGGCCGGGACGAAGGCGCGTACGCCGCCATGCACCGCACCAAACCCCAGACTGCCGCGACCGGCCTGAACGACTCCCCCGCCGGGCTCGCCGCGTGGATCGTGGAGAAGCTCCGGGCGTGGAGCGACTGCGACGGTGACGTCGAGCGCAGCTTCACCCGGGACGAGATCCTCACGAACGTCACGCTCTACTGGCTGACCGGCACCATCGGCTCGTCCATGCGCATGTACCACGCGAACGGCGCGATCCCGCCCGAGCAGCACGCCCGCCGCGTCGAGGTCCCGTCCGGCTTTTCGCGGTTCCCCGGCGACATCGCCTTCCCGCCGCGCACCTGGCTGGACCGCATCGCGAACGTCCAGCGGGTCACCGACCACCCCCGCGGCGGGCACTTCGCGCCGTTCGAGGAGCCCGAGGCCTACGCCGCGGAGCTGCGTGAATTCTTCCGGCCGTATCGGAAGTTCTAGACGTCGGCGAGGTGGCGGCCGGGCTGGTCTTCGAGCGCCGCCTCGCGGCCGCGCGGCCGGAAGTGCTGGGTGGCCACCACGATCCAGCCGATCAGCACGACGCTGCCGGTGGAGAGCACGCGGTACAGCAGGACGCTCGCCAGCGCCGAACCCGCTCCGCCCGAGACCGTCAGCGAAAGGGCCATCGCGGCCTCGACCGCGCCGAGCCCGGACGGCACCGGGAGCAGGCTGCCCGCGGCCATGCCGGCGGTGTAGGTGAGCAGGAGCACCGGCAGCCCGACGTGCATGCCGACGGCCGCGCAGCACGCCGCGAGGCAGGCCAGGTCGAGCACCCAGTTGACGATCGCCAGCAGCAGAGCGCCGATCCAGTGGTAACCCGCGGGCCGGATGATGTAGAGGTCCTCGACGATCGCGTCGAGCCGGGCGTGCGCGGCCCCGGCCGGACGGCGCCGGATCCGGTAGTACCAGGCCAGCACCCGGTGTCCCAGCCACACCAGCGGCTGCGGCTTCCGGACCAGCCGCACCACCAGCGCGAACACCGCGACGGACGCCAGCACCTTCACCGCGAGGCCGGGCGCCGAGCCCAGTGCCCCGCCGCTCAACACGACGCCGACCAGCCCGACCGCGCCCAGGGTGAGCGCCGAAAGCAGCCCCGTGATGGTCAGCGACCAGGTGATCGCCGAGGACGAGGCGCCCTGTTTGCGCAGGGACCGGAAGGCGTAGGTGGTGGAGAAGACCGCGCCGGCCGGGAGCGTCGCGTGGACCGCGCCGGCGCCGTAACTGATGGCGACGTTGCGCAGCACGGACACCCGCGAGCCCGCCGCGGCCAGCGTCAGCGCGCGCATCACCGCGAACGCGACCATCGAGCCCACCGTGGCGGCCAGCCCGATCAGCAGCCACTGCGGCGAGGCCTCGGCCACTCCCCGCAACGCCTCGGTGAACGTCTGCCCCTCGACGACCGCATACGTCACCACCGCGCCGACGAAGATCGCCGCGATCACGCTCCGTCGGGTGACCGCCACGCGGTTCAGCGGCTTCTTCCCCGCTCCGGCAGGCAGCTCGGTCATGGCGGTCCTCCTCTCGGACGTCCGGGTCGTCGCCTCATTGGCCTCTCCCACCTCAACGCTAGCGCGTCCCCCTGACCCACCGCCGGAGGTCCGGCATCAACGAGGTCACGACGCGCGGCCGGGTGCCCGAACTTCCCCCGATCGTGGCTCTCCGTCATCGGCCGGAGGCGCTCTGCCAGGCCATTTCCGACGGTTCGGGCTGTCGTTGCTGGCCGTTGGCGGGCCGGGCTTGCGACGGTGATCGGCCGCGCGGCTAGGTCATCTGGCGGTGGGCTGGGCTCGCGGGCATGCCTGGCCACCAGGCAAGATCGCTCGGCGCCGGGCTCGACCCACGAGCATCACGGGCCACCTGGCAGGACCGCCCGGCGCCGGGCTGGACCCACGACCGCCCCGGTCACCCGCGCAAGGGTCGCCCGGTGGCGGACCGGACTCACGACCCGTACCCGCCAAGGTCACCAAGCGCGTTCGCCCGGCAAGGTCACCTGGCGGCCCGCAACACGGCCGCCGCCGCAGCGAAGCCGCCAGGAAGGTCGTCGGCGAGCGTGGCCAAAGCGTCGTCCAGTGAGCGCAAACCGGCGCGCTCCAACAGCGTCTTCTCGTTCGTCACCCATTCCCCGCGAGCGGCGAGCACAGCGTGCGCCGTCTGCAGCGCGGCGACCCCGAGTGAAGCGGCCGCCTCCGTCAGCCGGCCACGCGCGGCATAGCCGGTTTCCGCATAGTCCAGCGTCCGGTCAGCCGCGGCGCGCCAGAATTCCGGCGCCGTCCGGCGCAGCGCCGCCGGGTAGTCCGGGCGGGGCAGGCGGCCGCGCAGTACTCGGTTGATCGCCAGCTCTCCGACCACCAGGTAGCTCGGGATCCCGGCCAGGTGGAAGGCGAGCGGCTCCCAGTGGAACCGGCCCGCGCGGGCGTCGGCCAGCTCGTGCTCCACCGACGCCAGTTCGCGGTAGTGGACGTCGACTGCGCGGCCGTCGATCGTCAGCCACGCGCCGCCGTTGAAGACGCCGCCGCCCCAGGCGCCGATTTCCGAGACCTCGCCCGGGAAATCGAGGGCGCGCAGGTCGGCCGGGTCGAACCCGCCCCGGTAGTAGACCGACACGTCCCAGTCGCTGTCCGGGCGGTGCGTGCCCTGGGCCCGCGAGCCGCCCAGGGCCACCGCCTCGACGCCCGGCAGCGCGCCCAGCAGGCCCCCGAGGTGGTCGGCAAAGTTTTCCACGGTGTTGTCCGGCATCGCCCGAAGATGCCACGGGCCCGCGCGAAGATCGCTACGATTTTCCCGCCTTCCCACCACCCGATCCGGGGGTCCCCATGCTCCGCTCTCCTGCGCTGACTGCGCTGGCCATGCTGACCGGCACAGTCCTGCTCACCACCGGCGCGGCACCCGCGTCGGCCGCCCAGCCGTTCACCTCGACCGTGTTCAAGGCGACCCACAACAGCTACTCGGGCAACGTCGACGGGGCCAAGGGCGCCATCTCCTACCAGCTCGACCACGGCGTCCGCTTCATCGAGTTCGACGTGCACGACAACGGCTACGCCACCAGCCACGACTACGGCATCGGCCACGGCAGCCCCGGCGACCTGGTGGACCACGCGGGCAACCCGGCGTCGAACAACCTGCGCGACTGGCTGGCCGTGGTGAACACCTGGTCCGCCGCGCACCCGGCGGCCGCGCCGATCGTCGTGATGCTGGACCTCAAGGACGACCTCACGGACAACCCGTCGTACGCCGCCGGGAACCTGACCGCGGTGAACCAGGAAATCCAGTCCGCGTTCGGCAGCCGGCTGCTGGCGGCAAAGGACTATCCGGCCGGCGCGAGCACGGATTCGTTGCGCGGCAAGGTACTCACGCTGCTCTCGGGCGACAGCGGCACGCGCGCGGAGTACCGCCGCGACGTCGGCTACCACCCCGCGATCGCGCTGAACGGGCACGGCCAGGTCGTCGAGCTGCACGACAACGGCGCGGGCGCGCTCTGGTACTGGACCGGGACCTACGAGGCCGACGGCCGGGTCACCTGGAACCGTCACGGCCGTTACGACAGCGGCCAGACCCCGGCCGTCGCGCTGGACGACGCCGGCCGGATCGTCGAGGTGCACCAGTCGCAGACCGCCGCCACGCTCTGGTACCACACCGGGCAGCTCGGCGCGGACGGCGAGATCACCTGGTCGCCGAGCCACCAGTACGACAACGGCGTGCTCCCGTCGGTCGCCTTCACCGGCACCGGCGTCCGCGAGATCCACCGCAGCCAGTCCGGCTCGCAGAACTGGCAGTGGACCGGCGCGCTGTCCGGCGGCACCGTGGCCTGGACCGGAAACGCCAAGACCTCCGACGCCCGCTACGACACCACCACCGCCGTCTCCGGCGCCGCCCGCGTCTCCGTGACCACCGGCGCCGACGGCCCCACGCCCGCGCAGACCCTGCGCTACTCCACCGACCGCGTCACCGGCGGCCGCGTCCAGTACCCGCAGATCGCCTTCGACGAGTACCAGAAGGGCGACCCGGCCGAACTCCAGCCGGACGCGCTGTTCTACGGAGCCCCCGCGACGGAGTCGGCGTTCATCACCGCGGCCCGCCAGTCCGGCCACCTGGTCCGCGGCTGGGACTTCGACTCGGCGGACCTCGCCACCACCCCGCCCGCCAACTACGCGGCGACCAACCACCCGTGGGACGCCTGGTACCAGACGCTGACCAGCGGCGCCGCCGAATAACCGGACCGACCACAAAGGACAGACGAGGGCCGTCCTCGCGCACCACCGGGGACGGCCCTCGTTCTGTTCGCCCACCGCCACCCGGCCGAGGCCCCGCAGTCCCGGCCGGTCCCGGCGCCGGGCACCACGACCACGAATGCACCGCCGGGACCCGCGAGCCCCCGTGCCGTCATCCCGGCGCGCACCTTGGTGAAACACAGCTCGCCGGCGCCCTGGACCTATCAGCCCGCACCCACCGGCACCCCGGCCACCAGTCCCCCGGCCACCAGCGCCCCGGCCAGCACCCCGCCGGCGATCCCGAGCACCGTGGTGATCATCTGGAGCGACCCCGGCGACCCGGACGACGGATCCCACGACGACGGTAGCGGCAGTCATCACCACGGCCGGTGACCCAGGGCACGCGTAGCGAGGCACTCACGAGTCAGCGAGGCGTCCGCAATCCGGCGATGAGCACGCCGACGAGACGGCGCGCGTCGTAGCGGGAGTCGGACTCGGCGCCGATGCAGAGGTTGCCGACGCCGCGCATGACTTCCAGCGCGTGCAGGTCCGAGCGGATCTCACCGGCCGCGGCCGCGGCGTCGAGCAACTCGCCGCACACCGGCACCAGGCGGTCGAGGAAGTACGCGTGCAGCGTCTCGAAGCCGGCGTTGTCGGAGCGCAGCACGGCGGCCAGACCGTGTTTGGTGACCAGGAAGTCGACGAACTGGTCGATCCACCGGGCCAGCGCGGCGTGCGCGGTTTCGCTGCTCGCGAGCAAAGCCGGGCCGGCCTCGGCGAGCGCTTCGACCTGGTGCCGGTAGACCGCGATGATCAGGTCCGCCCGGGTCGGGAAGTGGCGGTAGATCGTACCCATTCCGACGCCCGCCTTGGCCGCGATGTCCCGGACCGGCGCCTCCACGCCCGACGCCACGAACACCGCGGCGGCCGCGTCGAGCAGGGTCTCCTCGTTGCGCCGCGCGTCCGACCGCTTGGACCGGGCCGCCGGCTCCCCGCCTGCACTCACCACGTGACTCCTTCCCCACCGGTTTCGCACGACCGGGAGTTGCGAAACGGAACAACGCTCCGTATGGTTAGCGGAGCAAGGTTCCGCTTGCTCATCATGCCAGAGCCGCGGACCGCCTGCCAAACCCGTCACGGAGGACCACGCTCATGCAGTACCGCACTTTGGGCCGCACCGGTGTGCAGGTCAGCACCCTCGCGCTCGGCGCGATGAACTTCGGCGCCATCGGCCGCACCACCCAGCAGGAGGCCACCGCCCTCGTCGACGGCGCCCTCGAAGCCGGGATCAACCTGATCGACACCGCCGACTGGTACAGCCAGGGCGAGTCGGAGGAGATGGTCGGCCGGGCCATCGCCGGGCGCCGCGACGACCTCGTGCTGGCCACGAAGGCGAACAACCCGATGGGCGACGACCGGAACCGGCAGGGCAGCTCGCGCCGCTGGCTGGTCGCCGAGCTGGAGCACAGCCTGCGCCGGCTCGGGGTCGACCACGTCGACCTGTACCAGATCCACCGGTGGGACCCCAGGACCAGCGACGAGGAGACGCTCTCCGCCCTGACCGACCTGCAGCGCGCCGGGAAGATCCGCTACTTCGGCTCGTCGACCTTCCCCGCGTACCGCCTCGTGCAGGCGCAGTGGGCCGCCCGCGAGCACCACCTGAGCCGGTACGTCACCGAGCAGCCCGGTTACTCCATCCTGCAGCGCGGGATCGAGACGCACGTGCTGCCGGTGACCGAGGAGTACGGGCTCGGCGTGCTGGTGTGGAGCCCGCTGGCCTCGGGCTGGCTGTCCGGCGCCGTCCGCGCGGGACGGGAGGTCACCACCCACCGCTCGGCGATCCTGCCGGACCGCTTCGACCCCGCCGTCCCGTCGAACCGGGCCAAGCTGGACGCGGTCGAGCTGCTGGCCAAGATCGCCGAGGACGCCGGCCTGACCCTGATCCAGCTCGCGCTCGGGTTCGTCACCGCGCATCCCGGTGTGACCAGCGCGATCATCGGCCCGCGCACCCTGGGCCACCTGGACTCCCAGCTCGCCGCCGCCGACACCGTGCTGCCGGCCGACGTGCTCGACGCGATCGACTCCGTGGTCGCCCCGGGCGTCGACCTGGCCGCGCACGAGAAGTTCGACACCCCGCCCGCGCTGCTCGACCCGGCCTTGCGCCGCCGCTGAGCCGTGCCGGGAAGAAAGGACCGCAAACCCATGTCCCACCCCAGTTTCGGCTTCATGACCGCCCCTCAGCAGGTCGAGTACGCCGACGTGCTGCGCGTCTGGCGCGAAGCGGACGGAATCCCCGAAATCGAGCACGCCTGGCTGTTCGACCACCTCATGCCGATCGGCGGCGACCCGGACGGGCCGATCTTCGAAGGCTGGACGCTGCTCTCGGCGCTGGCCGCTTCGACCGAACGGCTGCGCCTGGGCCTGATGGTCACCAGCAACCGGTTCCGCCCGCCCGCGATGCTGGCCAAGATCGCCACGACCGTCGACATCGTCTCCGGCGGGCGGCTCGAGTTCGGCATCGGCGCCGGCTCTCGGCCCAGCCTGGCCGTGGCCCGGCGCGAGTACGACGCGCACGGCCTCCCGTACCACGACGCCACCGACGCCGTGGAAAGCCTCGCCGAGGCCTGCACCGTGATCCGCCGGCTGTGGACCGAGGACAAGCCGTTCGACTTCGACGGCACCCACCACCGGCTCACCGGGGCGTTCGCCAACCCGAAGCCGGTCCAGCGGCCCGGCCCGCCGATCGTCATCGGCGGACGCGCGCTCGCGACGTTGCGCGTGGTCGCCGAGCACGCCGACCGCTGGAACATCCCGGGCGGCGACATCCAGGACGCGATCAGCCGCAGCGCCCGGCTGGACCGTTACTGCGAGGACATCGGCCGCGACCCGGCGGAGATCACCCGCTCGATCTTCCTGCCGGTCTCCTACGACCAGCCCGAAACCACCCGCGCGGCGATCCGCGAGGCGACCGGCGCCGGCTTCTCGCACGTCGTGCTCGGCCTGTCCTCGCCCTACCCGGACGGCGTCGCCCGGTGGCTCGCCGACGAGGTGATCAGCAAGTCCCGGTAAGGTCTTCGCCCAGCGTGCCATTGTGGACAATGCGGACACCGGACGACCCGAGCGCCCCGGAACGCGGACGGGCCGGGCTCCCTCACCCCGACGGAGGAAACCCGGCCCTGTCCCCGCAGGCACAGCACCGGCCATCGTCCCTGGCCGTCACCGGCCATGGCCGATGCTGCACCGGCGTTCCCGCCGCCCGTGCGGCGTTCCCAAGCGCAGCACGAAAAACAGGAAGTCCGTTGTGGTCCGCGGATCAGCTCCACACCGCGGCGCCGCCGACGACCGCCAAGGGCCGCCGGGGTTCCCGCTCCTGAGCGGGTTCCGCCACGCGGGCCCAGGATCTGGCCGGTGCGGCGGCGCGCTGTTCACCGGCACCGTGCTGGTCAACGGCACAGCGCTGTTCGAACCGCTCCATCAGAACGGCGCCGACCATCAGGAACACCGGGGTGCCCAACGCTAACCACATGGCTTCGGGGTACCCAGTGATCCCGGGAATGAATCACCCCGATCCCGAAGTCACGTGATTTCCTTGACCCGCACGGAAAACCGCACCTCATCCGGCGAATGTCCCGTTACCGGGCCATGATCACCAGGTGAACGGGAACCGGAAATCGAACTTCGGCATCTGGTTCTTCGGCGCGCTCGGCGGGATCCTCTGGGGTTACGACACCGGCGTGATCTCCGGCGCGCTGCTCTACATCGGCCGCGACATCCCGCTCAGCCCGATCGCGCAAGGCCTGGTCGTGTCCGGGCTGCTCGCCGGGTCGATGGCGGGCGCGGGACTGGCCGGGCGGCTGGCCGACTCGCTGGGCCGGCGCCGGATGATCCTCGCCTCCGGCGCGGTGTTCACCGTCGGCACGCTGGGCGCCGCGCTGGCCGGCGGAGCGCCGCTGCTGGTGGCGTTCCGGTTCGTGATGGGCATCGGCGTCGGCATCGCGTCGGTGGTGGTGCCGATGTACCTGTCCGAGCTGGCGCCGAAGGAGGTCCGCGGCAAGCTCACCTCGCTGATGCAGCTGCTGGTCACGATCGGCATCCTGGTCGCCTACCTCGCCGATTACGCGCTGTCCGGCGCGGGCGCGTGGCGGTGGATGATCGGGCTGGGCGTGGTGCCGGCCGTGCTGCTGATGGCCGGGATCTACACCCAGCCGGAGAGCCCGCGCTGGCTGGCCGTCGCCCAGCACGACGAGGCCGGGGCCAAGCAGGTGCTCACCGGGCTGCGCGGCAGCGAGGCCGCCGCCGAGGCGGAGCTGGCCGACATCCGCGAGGGCGCCCGCGCCGCGGCCGAGAACGAGGAGCCGTTACGGCTGCGCATGCTCACCAGCGGCCGGCTGCGGAAGGTGTTCACCGTCGGCCTGCTGCTGGTGTTCTTCCAGAACTTCGTCGGGATCAACACGATCATCTACTACGCCCCGACGCTGCTGACCAACGTCGGCTTCGGCTCCTCCGGCGCGATCCTGGCGAACGTCGGCATCGGCGCGGTCAACATGCTGATGACGCTGCCCGCGATGCGCCTGATCGACCGCGCCGGGCGGCGGCCGCTGCTGCTGGTCGGTGCGCTGGGCATGTGCGGCGCGATGATCCTGCTGGCCGCGGCCAACCTCTCCGGGATGGCCAAGGGCCCGTTGCTGCTCGGCCTGACGCTGGCGGGCATCGTGGTCTACGTCGCGTCGTTCTCCGTGTCCTGGGGCCCGGTCCAGTGGGTCGCGCTGCCGGAGCTGTTCCCGCTGCGGGTCCGCGCGGCGGCGGTGGGCCTGTGCGTGGTGCTCAACTGGCTGTTCAACCTGGCCGTCGCGCTGGTCTTCCCGCCGCTGCTGGCGCGGTTCGGCGCGGGGCTGAACTTCCTGTTCTTCGCCGTGATGACCGGGCTGGCGTTCGTGTTCGTGAAGAAGCTGATGCCGGAGACCAAGGGCCGCAGCCTGGAGGACCTCGAGCGCGAGCTGGCCGAGCCGGGCCGGACGTAAGCTGGCCGGGTGCGCACACGACCGACGTTGACCTGGGCCGGGACCGGGGAGCCGCTCCCGCGCACCGGCACCCTCGACGAGGTGGCCGCGGTGCTGGGCGGCGGCCGGGTCGTGGCGCTCACCGGCGCCGGGATCTCCACCGAGTCAGGCATCCCGGACTACCGCGGCGAATCCGGCAGCCTGCGCCGGCACACCCCGATGACCTACGGCGAGTTCGTCGCCGGCGAGGACGGCCGCCGCCGCTACTGGGCGCGCAGCCACCTGGGCTGGCGGACCATCGCGCGGGCGGCGCCGAACGCCGGCCACCACGCGGTCGCCGCCCTGCGCGCGGCCGGGCACTTGTCCGGAGTGATCACGCAGAACGTCGACGGGCTGCACCGCGCGGCCGGCACCCCGGGCGTGGTCGAGCTGCACGGCAACCTCGACCGCGTGATCTGCCTGGGCTGCCGCCGCTCCAGCGCCCGCGAGGAGCTGGACGACCGGCTGCGCGAGGCCAACCCCGGCTTCGGCGCCACCGTCACCCGGATCAACCCGGACGGCGACGCCGAACTCGCCGAGGACGCCGTCCGCTCGTTCCGCCTGGTCCCGTGCACGGCCTGCGCGGGCGTGCTGAAACCGGACGTGGTCTTCTTCGGCGAGAACGTGCCGCGCGCCCGCGTCGAGCGCTGCTACCGGCTGGTCGACGAGGCCGCCGCGCTGCTGGTCCTCGGCTCTTCCCTGACCGTGATGTCCGGCCTGCGCTTCGTCCGCCACGCCGCGAAAACCGGCAAGCCCGTCCTGATCGTCAACCGCGGCGAAACCCGCGGTGACAGCTACGCGGACGTGCTCGTGGACCAGCCGCTGGGGCTTGCGTTGACCGGGCTGCTCACCCGGCTTGCGGTGCCTGCGGCCGAGTCACACTAGGAGCGCAGCCCATGGGCATCGGCCCAGGCCGTGAGTGAAGCGGCAAGTGCGGCGGGTTGATCCTCCGGAGTGTGGTGCCCGGCGAGAACCGGATGGTGCGCCACCTCCAGCGCCGCGTAAGTCTCCGCGCACCACGCGTGCAGGCGCGGCCCCAGCATCGTGCCCGGGCCCGGCTCGAAGGTGACCAGGAGTTTCGGCACCTCCGGGCTGGCCGCCAGCCAGGCGACGTAGCGGTCCACCCGGGCGACGACGTCCGCGGGCTCGCCGCCCAGGGGCATCGAACGGGCCCAGTTCAGCAGGGGCCGGCGGGTTTCGGGCGTCGGGTACGGGCGGAGGTAGGTCTCGAAATCGGCGGCGGACAAGGTGGTCATCGTCGAGGCCGGCAGGCCGTCCCGGAGGAAGCTGTTGTCGTCCAGCACCATTTGCTCACCGACGCCCGGGGTCTTGAGCGCACGGAACAGCTCCTGGCCGCCGGCCGGGAACTCCTGCCACGCCATGGTTTTCACGATGGTCTCGGTGAACGCGAGCCCGCGGACGCGGCCGGGGTGGCGGGCGGCGAAGTCGAACGCGAGCGCGCCGCCCCAGTCGTGGCCGACGAGCACGACCTGGTCGAGGCCGAGTGCGTCGAACCAGGCGTCGAGGTAGCGGGCGTGGTCGTCGAAGGTGTAGGCGAGCGGCGGTTTTCCCGACTCGCCCATCCCGATCAGGTCCGGCGCGAGCAGCCGGCCGGGCTCGCCGACCTCGGGCAGCACGTGCCGCCAGAGGTACGACGAGGTCGGGTTCCCGTGCAGGAACACCATCGGCGCGCCGGCGCCGGTCTCATGGTGGAACATCGTCGAATCGAGTACGCGGGTCGTCGGCATGGCGCGCCCCCTACGCGAAGGCCGCGGCGGAACGCGCGGCCCACTCGGCGAATGGCCGAGCCGGGCGGCCCAGGATCCGCTCGACGTCCGGGCTGACCCGTTGCTCCGCGGGCAGCGGATCACCGAGCAACGCGAGCGTCGCGTCGGCGATCGGGGCGGGGACCTGCGCCAGCATCTCGGCACGCGCGTCGGCCGGGCTCTGCTCGACGAAGCGCACGGCCGCGCCCAGCGCGTCGCCGATCGCGTGCGCGCGCTCCCGCGGCGTGAGCGGCGCCGGGCCGGTCAGCTCGTAGACGCGGCCCGTGTGCCCGTCGCCGAGCAGCACCTTCGCCGCCACTTCGGCCACGTCCGCCGGGTCGACGAACGGGAGGGCGACGTCCCCGAAGGGCGCGGCGGCCGTCCCATTCGAGCGGATACTTCCCTGCCACGCCAAGGAGTTCGTCGCGAATCCGCCCGGGCGCAGCACGGTCCAGGCCAGACCGGAGCCCCGCACGGCGCGCTCGAACCCGCCGAAGTAGGCGTACGCGTCGGGTCTGGTGCCGGCGCCCTGCGAAGACAGCAGCACGATCCTTCGCACTCCCCCGGCCTTCGCGACGTCGACCAGCGCGTCGGCTGGGCCCTGCGGGAAGAGGAACAGCGCGTCCGCGCCGTCCAGGACCGGCCGGAGGCTCTCCGGCTCGGCCAGGTCCGCGCTCCGATGTGCGACGCCCGACGGCCACTCGGCCGGCTTGCTCCGCGACACCGCCGTCACCTGTGCGCCCGCCGCCGCCAGCGCCGCCACGAGCGGACGGCCGACGTTGCCGGTCGCCCCTGTCACCACGATCATCTTGTCACTCTCTTCCGTCGGTTCCCCAGTGGCCACGACGTTAGGAACCGCGCGCCCGGACGGTAAGGACGCACTTCGAAGTAAGCTCACGACATGGAGGAATGGACGCAGTTCAAGGGGCGCTCCGAAGCCGGCGGTTATGAGGTGTTTCACACCGACTGCCCGGCGCGCACGGTGCTCGACCACGTCACCAGCCGCTGGGGCGTGTGGGTGCTGATCGCCCTGCGGGACAAGGAACTGCGGTTCTTCGAGCTGCGCCGCGCGATCGACGGGGTCAGCGAGAAGATGCTGTCGCAGACGCTGCGCACCCTGGTCCGCGACGGGCTGGTGTGGCGCGAGGTCGAGGCCACCACCCCGCCGCAGGTGAGCTACGGGCTGACCCCGCTCGGACAGGGCACCGGCGAGTCGTTGTCGACGCTCTTCTACTGGCTCCGCGACAACGCCACCGACATCCTCGCCACCCAGGCCAAGTTCGACGACGGCGGCCGCAAGCAGAGCGTGTGAGACTGCTCAGCGCAGGGACGGGTGCAGCTCCGGCGGGCCGCCCAGTTCGTAACGCAGGGAGAGCGGGGCGCCACCGTCCACATCGGTCACACCGAGGCGCGCGCCCAGTTCCGCGCCGATGAGCGCGCGGCCGGAATAGTGCATGAAGTCGTCCGCGTACAGGGCCGCGATGACCCGACCGGTGAACTGCGGCGACTCGCGGCGGGCGGTGGGGCGCTGTTCGGGCGGCAGGGACGCGATGTACTCGCGCGCGCGTTCGGTGTCGAGACCGCCCATCCAGATGGAGACGGCGGCGACGTTGTGCGGCCGCAGCTCCTTCGCCATGTCCGCGGCCATCTTGTCGGCGCCCGCTTTCTGCGCGCCGTACGCGGGATTCTGGTAGTAAGCGACCGCGCCGTAGTGGCCGGTGTTGACGATCAGCCCGCGGCCGTTGGCGATCAGCAGCGGCGCGGCGTGGTAGCTCGCGACGTAGTGCGAACGCAGGCCGACGGTGATCAGGCCCGCCGTCGACAGCGGCTTCTCCCAGAACCCGCCCGGCCGCGGCGCGCCGGCGAAGTTCGCGGCGTTGTTGACCAGGATGTCCAGCCGGCCCTGCTCTTCGGCGACGCGCGCGAACAGCGCGGCCACCGCGTTGTCGTCCCCGTGGTCCACCGCGACCGGGACGCCCTTCCCGCCGGCCTCGGTGACGAGCGCCGCAGTCTCGGCGATCGTCCCGACGTGCGGCGAGTCGCCGGCCGACTGGCTGCGTCCGGTGACATACACGGTCGCGCCCGTCTCCCCCAGCACGATCGCGATCCCTTTGCCCGCTCCACGGCTGGCCCCGGTGACAACGGCGATGTCCGGCATGGTCCCTCCACTGTTAGACGATCCTCGAACACTGCCCAGTGTACGATGATTGTCGAACACCGTGCAGGGAGGGAGCCGCCCATGGCCCGGACGCTGGTCCACACGGATCCGGCCGACGTCACGCTGCAGCAGGCGCTCGAGGCCCTTTCGGATCCGGTGCGGCGCTCGATCCTGCGCGAGGTGTCGGGCGAGCCGGACTTCACGCGCGCCTGCGGCACGTTCGACCTGCCGGTGTCCAAAGCCACGGCCAGCCACCACTTCACCGTGCTGCGCGCGGCCGGCCTGCTCGAACAGCTCGACCGCGGCCCCCGCCGTTACAACCGCCTCCGCCGCGCCGAGTTCGACGCGCGTTTCCCCGGCCTGCTCGACCTGGTGCTGGCCGAGGACTGAGCCGATCAGTTTCGGAGAAGCGCCCGGACCCGCTTGCGGCTAGCGTCGGTGCCCATGACGGTTTCCATCAGCCACGTGCACGTCCTGGTCGACGACCCGGACGCCGCGCTCGCCTTCTACCGCGACACCCTCGGGCTCACCGTGCGCAACGAGGTGTCCCAGGGCGGGTTCCGCTGGATCACGCTCGCGACGGCCGGCCAGCCCGAGATCCAGATCGTGCTGTCCCAGCCGCACGCCGGCCGCTCCAAGGAGGACGGCGACGCGCTCGCCGCTCTGCTCGCGAAGGGCGAGCTGCGGCCACTCCAGTTCAGCAGCGACAACCTCGACGAGACCTTCGAAAAGGTCGCGGGCATGCCCGGCGCCGACGTGGTGCAGGAGCCCGTCAGCCAGCCGTGGGGCGCTCGCGACGCCGCCGTGCGCGACCCTGCGGGCAACATGGTCCGCATCGAGCAGAGTTAGCCCGGTCCGCGGGTGCCGGTCCGCTCCGTGCGGGGGATCCGGTAGCGGATCAGCCGGGAGCTGTTGCCCACCACCGCGACCGACGACGCGTTGTGCAGGATGGCCGCGACCACCGGGGACAGCGCGCCGGCGGCCGAGACCAGCAGGCCGGCGGTGTTGACCGCGATGGACAACCCGTAGTTCTGCCGGATCAGGGTGATGCCGCGGCGGCCGAGGTCGCGCAGGTCGAGGAGTGCGCGCAGGTCGTCGGCGGCGAGGGCGACGTCCGCGGTCTCGACGGCGACGTCGGTGCCGCCGACGCCCATCGCGATGCCGATGTCGGCCAGCGCGAGCGCGGGCGCGTCGTTGGTGCCGTCGCCGACCACCGCGACCACGTGCCCCTCGGCCTGCAGCTGCCGCACGACGTCCTGCTTGTCCTCCGGCATCACCTGCGCCCGGAACTCGCTGATGCCCAGCTCCGCGGCGACCGCGGCCGCCGTCTCCGGGTGGTCGCCGGTGAGCAGGACGACCCGCCGGACGCCGTCGGCCCGCAGCGCGGCCAGCACCTCCCGCGCCTCGGGCCGGACGGTGTCCCGCAAGGAAACCAGCCCGGTCAGCCGACCGTCGACCGCGAGCAGCAGGGGTGTCTCGGCGGCCTGGCGGAGCCGGCCGACCCAGCGGATCGCCGCCTCGGGCAGCTCGACGCCCTCGCCGCGCAGCAGGCCCGCGCTCCCGATCAGCAGCACCCGGCCGTCACTCGCGACGCGCATTCCCTGCCCCAGCAGGACTTCGCACTGCTCGTGCGGCGGGATCCGGATCCGGCGCTCCTCGGTCGAGCGGATCACGGCCTGCGCCAGCGGGTGCCGGGAGTGGATCTCGGAGCTGGCCGCGTGGGCGAGCACGTCCTCGGGCGTCCAGGCCTCGTCGAAGGAGATCACGTTGGTGACGACCGGGCGGCCGAGGGTCAGCGTGCCGGTTTTGTCGAACACGACCGCGTCGACGCGCCCGGCGGCCTCGAGGTGCGCGCCGCCCTTGACCAGGATGCCGCGGCGGGCGCCGTTGCCGATCGCGGCGCTGATCGCGGTCGGCGTGGCCAGCCCGACCGCGCACGGGCAGGCGACCAGCAGCATCGTCATGGCGCGCCGGACGTCGCGGGTCACCAGCAAAGTCAGTGCGGACAAGGCGAACGACGCCGGGACGAAGCGGCGGGAGAAGGTGTCGGCGACTGTCTGGATCGGCGCCCGGTCCTCCTGCGCCTGCTCGACCCGGCGGATGATCCGGCCGATCGCGGTGTCGGCGCCGACTGCCGTCGCGCGCACCACGAGGCCGCCGCGCAGCAGCACCGACCCGGCGTGCAGCGCGGCGCCCGCGGTGACCGTGACCGGCAGCTGCTCGCCGGTGACCGCGGCCTGGTCCACGATCCCGTCCCCGTCGACCACCACCCCGTCGACGGGCAGCACGACGTGCTCGTGCAGGACGACCTCGTCGCCCAGCACCAGGTCCGCGATGTCCACTTGGGACTCGACGGAATCGGCGTGACGCACCCAGATCCGCGTGCGCGTGCCGGTCAGCAGCTCGGACACCGCGCGGCGGCTGCGGCGGAGGGTGAGGTCCTGCAGGTACTCGCCGATGTTCAGCAGCCACAAGACGGTCAGCGCGACGACGTTCTCGCGCAGCACCAGGCTGGCCACGGTCGCGGCGGACACCAGCGCGTCGGTGCCCGCGCCGCGGCCGCCCGCGAGGGAGCGCAAAGCGCCGCGCAGGAAGGGATACCCGGTGAAGACCGTGACGCCGGTGGCTGCCGCGCGCCCCGCCGCGCCGAGCATCGGCGGCCGGCGCAACCCGTAGCGCCGCAGGCCCAGCAGAGTGAGCGCGACGCCGCCGGCAACCAAACGCACCAGGTCGGCGTTACGCACGTCCGCCGACCGCGGCGTGCGCGCCGGCGTGGATGACGGATCCACCGCCAGCCCGCACCGCACCGCCGCGACGAGCAGGGCCCGGTCACACCGCTCGCCGTCGTACCAGACGACCACACTGCCGGTCCGCGGATAGGCATGCACCTGCCGCACCCCGCCGACGTGGTCGACGGCATCCTCGACCGCGACCGCCCTGGCCACCGAACCCTGCAATGCCGGCGCGCGGAAGCGGACCCGGCCGGCAGCGTCGGAAAGGACGCGCAGGTCGTGGTCGGGTGGCTCGCCTGCTGCGGCGGAGTCCACTTGCGACAGTGCTGGGTCGGCCGCTGATCGGACTGCTACGCCGGTCATTGGCCCGGCCGCGCTTGGCGACTCCCCAGTCTCCGCCCCAGCAGTTGCCGGGGCTGCCGCTCCGGCCGCTTCCTCAGCCACCGCCCCGGCCACCGGTCGCACTGCCACTCGGGCCGCATCCCCGCCCGTGCTCCCCGCCGTTGCTGTCGTCACCGCGGTGTCCCCGGCGAAGGTCCCGGCAACTCCCCCGGCCCCAACCCCAGCGCCCGTCACGACTGCCCCACTGCGCCGGTTCCGGCAGTACAGCCAACGGCGGGCATCACGGCGGGCATCTCAGTGCTCGTGCTCGTGGCCGGTCGAGGCACCAGGGACCGGGGCCCGTTCGCCGGCGCGGCCGCGGGCCTCGCTGACGATGTCGGCCGTGGCGAGGCGGACTTTTTCCGCTCCGGTTTCCGCGGCGCGGGCGCCCTTGAGGCCCCACGCGGTGACCGAGACGGTGGCCGACCGGAAAGCACCCGACCGGGCGATCCGCTTGACGCCGTCGTACGCGGCGGCACCGGCGAGGCCGGTCACCACCAGCCCGGCTGCCCTGCCCGCGATGCCACGCTTCATGACCAGACCTCCACAGCTCAGTGCCCACACCTCGGTCCGCGCCGGCCCGGGGCCGGGCGGCGCCACGCGGCGTTTCCGTCGAGCCGCGCAGCGTAGCCGCCGGGGCGGCGGCTGTCCGTGCGTGACACGACCACTTTCGTGGAGCTTACCTGATAACGATTGTCACTTGCCGGAAGGTGCGGCCAGACCGTCGAGCCACTTCAGCAACAGCTGGGTTTCCTGCTCCCCCAACGAAGTCGGCTCGGTGCGCAGCACCGCGGCCAGTTGCAACGCGGCACCGGGCAGCGGCGCATCGGCCCGCTTCGCCGCGTTCTTGCCAACCGGGACCAGCAGGCTGTCGTGGATCGCGTCGCGCACGCGGGTCGAAAGATCGGGGTCGGTGTATGTGCCCGGCTGGCTGACCAGACTGAGCGCGACGCCGATGTTCGCCGACATGATCCGCTGGGCCGCGATGTCCGGGTCGAGCCGCAGGCGCCCCGCCGCGGCGCAGCGCACCAGGACCTCGCGCAACAGCCGCAGCGCCTCCTGCGCCGCGCTCGGCACGTCGACGAAACTCGGCGAATACATCAGCCGGTAGACCGCGGGGTGCGCCTTCGCGAAGGCGACGTGCGTGTCCCAGCCCGCCTTCAGGTCGGCCACCGGATCCGCCGACGGCGCGGCCGCCCGCTTGGTGGCCAGGTACCGGTCGAAACCATGGTCGACGACCGCGCTGAGCAGGCCGTTCTTGTCCCCGAACAGCCGGTAGAGCATCGGCGCGCCGACCCCGACCACCTCGCAGACCGCGCGCGTGGAGATGTCACGGTCCGGCGAGGCGTCGAGCAGCTTCTCCGCCGCCTCGAGCATCTGCAATCGCACGTCCATGGCCGCCACCCTAGCGCAGATACCGGCAACTCGTAGCAATGTTACGCAGGTCATAGCGTTGCTACGGGAACCCACTAGCGTGGCTACGTCCGAGCGCGTAACTTCGCTATCAGCAGAGCGAAACACCGATACGGATGGAGACAGGCCATGAGCAGCACCGAGAACGCCCGCGTCGCGATCGTCACCGGGGGGTCCGGCGGGATCGGCCGCGCGGTCGCGCAGCGGCTGGCCGCCGACGGGATGAGCGTGGTTGTCCACTACGCCGGCAACCCGGCCCGCGCCGCGGAGGTCGTCGAGGCCATCACCGCCGCGGGCGGCACGGCGAGCGCCGCGCAGGCGGACGTCGCCGACGAGACGCAGGTCGCGGCCCTGTTCGACACGGCGGAGCAGCGTTACGGCGGCGTCGACGTGGTCGTGCACACGGCCGGGGTCATGCTGCTGGCGCCGCTGGCCGAGCTGGACCTGGACGACTTCGACCGCATGCACCGCACCAACGTGCGCGGCACGTTCGTGGTCGACCAGCAGGCCGCGCGCCGCCTGCGCAGTGGCGGCGCGCTGATCAACTTCTCGTCCTCGGTGGTGAAGATCGGCCTGGTCGGCTACACCGGCTACGCCGCCACCAAGGGCGCGGTCGACGCGCTCACCCTGATCCTGGCCCGCGAGCTGCGCGGCCGCGACATCACCGTGAACGCCGTGGCGCCCGGCCCGACCGCCACCCCGCTGTTCCTCGACGGCAAGGACGAGGCGACCGTCGACCAACTGGCGAAAATGGCGCCGCTGGAGCGCCTCGGCGTGCCCGAGGACGTCGCGGAGACCGTCGCGTTCCTCGCCGGCCCGGCGCGCTGGGTCAACGGCCAGGTGCTCTACACCAACGGCGGCGTCATCTGATTTCCCGGTAGAACCCTTTCAGGCAAGGAGAAAAGTCATGTCGAAGACCATTGTGATCACCGGGGCGTCGAGCGGGTTCGGCGCCATGACCGCCCGCGCGCTGGCCGACGCCGGCCACACCGTCTACGCCGGGATGCGGGCCACCACCGGCCGGAACGCGCCGGCCGTCACCGAGCTGGCGGACTACGCCCGCGAGCACTCGGTTTCCCTGCACGCCTTGGAGATGGACGTCTCCGATCAGTCCTCTGTGGACGCGGCGATCGGACAGGTGCTGACCGAGGCGGGCCGGCTGGACGTGGTCGTGCACAACGCCGGGCACATGGTGCTCGGCCCCGCCGAGGCGTTCACCGTCGAGCAGTTCGCGCAGGTATACGACACCAACGTGCTGTCCACCCAGCGGGTCAACCGCGCCGCGCTCCCCCACCTGCGGGGCCAGCGGGACGGACTCGTGGTGTGGGTCGGCTCGAGCAGCAGCCGCGGCGGCGTGCCGCCGTACCTCGCGCCGTACTTCGCCGCGAAGGCCGCCGAAGACGCGCTCGCCGTGAGCTACGCGGCCGAGCTGGCGCGGTTCGGCGTGGACACCAGCATCATCGTCCCGGGCGCGTTCACCACCGGCACCAACCACTACGCGCACGCCGGCCACGCCGCCGACACCGAGGTGGAGCAAGCCTACGAGGAGCTGTACGCCGGCATCATGGAGGAGATCCCCGCGCGTCAGGCCGAGCTCTCGCCGCCCGACGCGGACCCGGCCGAGGTGGCCCGCGAGATCGTGCGCGTGGTCGGCCTGCCCAAGGGCCGCCGCCCGTTCCGCGTGCACGTCGACCCGATGCACGACGGCGCGGAGCCGGTGTTCGACCTCGGCGACCGGATCCGCGCGGACTTCTTCCGCCGGCTCGGCTTCGAGGACCTGCTGGCCCCGGCCGGAGCCGAATGACCGCAGACCACAGTGGACGCCCGCTGCGTCCACTGTGGTCTGGTGCTCACCAGATGACGGGCACGCTCGCCACCCCGCCGGTCAGCCGGTTCGACCGGACGTCCAGCTCCTCGGCGGGCACGGCCAGGCGCAGGCCGGGGAACCGGCGGAACAGGGTGCCGAACACGACCCGCAACTCGGTGCGGGCCAGGCTGGCGCCGATGCAGAAGTGCCCGCCGTAGCCGAACGCCACGTGGGAGTTGGGCTTGCGCTCCGCGTCGAACTCATCCGGGTGGTCGAACACCGAGTCGTCCCGGTTCGCCGACGCGGTGGAGATCATCACCGCGTCGCCGGTCCGGATGGTGACGCCACCGATCTCGACGTCGTCGTGGGCGTAGCGGAGCAGGCCGAGCCCGCCCGGCGCGGACATCCGCAGGATCTCCTCGACGGTGCTGTGCACGCGGCCTTCGGGGTCGGCGATCAGCGCCTCGCGCCGGCTCAGGTCCGTGAGCAGGAACAGCACGCCGAGGTCGATGCGGTTCGACGTCGTCTCGTGCCCGGCGAAGAGCAGGCCCGCGGCGAGGCGCGCGAGGTCGTCGTCGGTGAACGACGGGTCGTCGGCCTGCGCGGCGACCAGGTCGGAGACGACGTCCTCGCCCGGCTCGGCCCGCTTCACGTCGGCCAATTCGCCCATGTACGCGGCGAACTCGTCCATCGCCAGCTGCGCGTCGCCGCCGCTGTCGAGCACGCCGACGCGGTCGGACAGGTCGCGGAACTTGTCCCGGTCCTCGTACGGCACGCCCAGCAGCTCGCAGATCACCAGCACCGGCAACGGGAACGACAGGAACTCGTGCAGGTTCACCGGCTCACCCGGCGCCGCGTCGTGCGCCGCCGACAGCTCGTCGAGACAGCGGTCGGCCAGCTCCTGGATGTGGTCGCCGAGGCGGCGCATCCGGTTCGCGGAGAAGGCCGGCACGAGCAGCTTGCGCAGCCGCGAATGGGACGCCTGCTCGGTTTCGTAGTCGCCCTGGGGACCGGCCAGCACCGCGGCGTCCGAGATCATCGAGGCCTGCGCCGGCGCCGGGTGCGAGCGGCCGAAACGTGGGTCGGCGAAGATCAGGCGGGCCTGTTCGAAGGCGGTCACCAGCCAGGCCGGGTCGCCGGCCGGCGTGGTCACCCGCACCAGCGGGCCCTCGCGGCGCAGCACCCGGTACAGCGGCGCGATCTCCAGCACGTTCGGCCGCTCGAACGGCAGCTGTGGCGCGCGCTCCGTGGTCGTCATCGAAGTTCCTCCTCGGATAAGGGTTTCCGGGCCCGCGCACGCAGCGTCGCGAGCCAGTCCTGTTCGTCGGCCAGGCGGCGGCCGACCTCGTCGAGCACCAGCCGGCTCCACGGGTCCGGCTGCGCCGCGGCCAGCTTGGCCATCCGGTCCGCCTGCGCGGTCACCGCGCTCACCCGCGCGTCGAGCACCGCGACCCGCTCGTCCGGCGCCAGCCAGCGGAAGCTGGCCACCCGCGCCAGGAACTCGGCGGCATCGCCGGCCAGCTCGGGGGGCAGGTCCGCGAGCATGTCGTGCAGCAGCTCCCGCCCGACGTCGGTGATCGTGTAGATGTGCCGGGGCGGCTTGCCCTCCTGCGGCTCGGCGGCCCGGGTGACCGCGCCGGCCTCGGCGAACCGGCGCAACGCCGGGTAGAGCGAGTTGTTGGACAGCGCCCGCCCGCTCGACTCCTCGACCTGCTTGCGCAGCTCGTAGCCGTGCATGGGCTGCCTGGCCAGCTTGGCGAGCAGCAAGACCTCGATCCACACGTAGGTCACCGTAACCTAGGTTTTGGTGACTGGGCAACGCGCTGCGGGTGGACCCCGGGTGGAGATTTCCCCTCGGCACACGAACGGGCGGGACGGCGAACCGTCCCGCCCGCTGGTGCGCACCGGTCAGCGGCCGCTCCAGTGGAAGGTCACGGTCGCGCCCGCGGGCACGGTCGCGTCGAACGACCGGTCGCCCGAGACCACGGTGAACGTCTGCGCCGTCTTCGCCGTGTTCAGCGCGACCAGCGCGGTGGAACGGTCGGGGTTCGTGAACGCGACGGCCTGGATCGGCGTGCTGGTCCCGCTCGTGTAGACGACCGAGGCGGCGATGTGCACCGCGCCCGGCGGCACGAACTTGGAGAAGTGCTCGATGTCCCGGTACTGGTCGTTGTAGGTGACCGCCCGGGTCTGCGAGTTCACCGTGACGGTGCCGTTGCAGGTGCCGCAGCCGCCCAGGTGCGGGCCGTGGTTCTCGTCCAGCGCGATGTTCCAGTCGATCGAGCTGCGGCCCCAGTTCTGCATCACGCCGATGATGGTGGACGAGTCGCCGCCCTCGCACTCGGTCATGAAGACGTCTTTGCCCGGGTACGAGGCCTTCAGCGGTGTCTGGGCGTCCGGCGAGCCGTAGTAACAGTGGTACGCCGTGCCCGCCATCCACTTCGCGGCGTTCGTGGCCAGCAGGTCGTACGGGTATTCCGGCTGCGGGTCCTCCCCCGCGCGCTGGTGCGAGGCGATGTCACCGGGGTGCTCGGTCCAGTTGTGGTCGAAGCCGAGGATCTTCGTGTCGAGGCCGGCCGCGCGGATGGCCGGGCCGAGCGCCTCGATCACCTTCGCCTCCTGCTGCCACGGCAGGTCGGTGCCCGGGTAGTTCTTGCGCTCCAGCGCCTGCGGCTCGTTCTGCACGGTCAGGTAGTCCACGTGCACGCCGGCTTTTTGGTACGCCTGAAGGAACTTCACCAGGTACGCGGCGTAGGCGCGGTAGATCTGCGGCGAGTCGATCAGCTTGCCGTCGATCATCGAACCGCCGGTCTTCATCCAGCCCGGCATGCTCCACGGGCTCGCGACGATCTGCAGCTTGGGGTTCAGCTTCTCCGCCTGGCGCACCAGCGGCAGGATCTGGGCCTCGTCGTGGGCGATGGAGAAGTGCCGCAGCGAGTAGTCGGTCTGGCCCGCGGGCACGTCGTCGAAGCTGTAGTCCTGGCCCACGGCGAAGTCCGACGCGCCGATCGGCTGGCGCAGGAAGCTGATGCCGGCCCCGGCCCGGGGGTCGAACAGGTTCTTCATCACCTCGTCGCGGGCCGCCGGCGCGAGGCCGTACAGCACGTGGGCGGCGGAATCGGTGATGGCCGCGCCGAAGCCGGACACGGACTGGAACTTGACGCCCGGGTCCAGCCGGACCGTCGTCGCCCCCGACGCCGCCGGGCTCTGCCAGCTCAGCTGGGCGTCGGTAGGCGTGGTGACGCCGGGCTGGGTGAGCCACTCGTGCACGGTCTGCGGACCGGCCGTCGCCGGACCGGTCGCCATCGTGACGGCGGCCGCCGCGGCCGTCACGGTATACAGCACTCTTCTCAAGCGCGGCATGGTCTTCCTTCGCTGCTGTCGGGAATGGGGAAACTCCTCCCGGGGTCACGCTGGCGGCCGCGACCGGGGCTGATCCCGACACAAACAGACGGCCTCGGCGGTGACAAGGTCTTTTTGTTGCGCGCCAAGCGGTTCGTGGCGTTCGGGGGCTTTGTCCGCGAATCCGGTCCCCGCTCACCGGGATTCGGCTCCACGGGCTGTTGTCCCTTTAGGACATTCCGGCAGCGGGGGCCAATTCAGCGTCCCCACGCGGCTGCGGTTACCTTCGCTCGCACCCACCACGAGGAGGAAACCGATGAGCGTTGTGCGCCACGGCGTGTACCTGCCGCCGTTCGGGCCGTTCGGGGAGCCGTCGGTGCTCGTCGACCTGGCGGTGCGGGCGGAGGCGGCCGGGTGGGACGGGGTGTTCCTGTGGGACCACGTCGTCACGGACGCGATGCCGATCGCCGATACCTGGACCACGCTCGCCGCGATCGCGCAGGCGACCACAGCCCTGCGGCTCGGCCCGATGGTCACGCCGCTGGCCCGGCGACGGCCGTGGACGGTCGCGCGGCAGGCGGCCACCGTCGACCGCCTCTCGGGCGGGCGGCTGATCCTCGGCACCGGCCTCGGGTCCGACGAGTCCGGCGACTTCAGCCGGTTCGGCGAACCCGGCGGACTCGCCGAACGCTCGTCACGATTCGACGAAGGCCTCGAAGTCGTGCGCGCCATGCTGTCCGGCGACGCGGTGCGCCATCAGGGCGAGCACTACCAGGTGACGCTGGAACCTGCTGCGCCACAACCGATCCCGCTCTGGACGGCCGCCTCCACCAGCCACCCGCACGTGCTCGACCGCGCCGCCGCGAGCGACGGCTTCTTCCCCAACCCCGGCCCGCACCCGCCCTCGCCGGAGGATCTGGCCCGCCTCGTCACCCGGGTCCGTCCGGCCGGGCGCCCGTTCGACGTCGCCGTGGCCGGCAACGCGAGCCCGGCCTGGGACGAGCCCACCGGACTCGATCTGGGCGCGCTGGCCGAGGCGGGCATGACCTGGTGGATGGAGTCCCTCATCCACTTCGACCCGCTGGAACTGTCCCTGCAAGTCGTCGACGCCGGACCGCCGCGCGCCTGAGGAACACTCGCCTGCGACCCGGGCGGAACCGCGTCCGTCAGCAGGGATGTCCGTTCCGCCCCAGGGTTTCCTCGGCGGTCACCCCCGGCCGGGTCCACTGCGGCACCGGACGCCCGGTCTCACCCCAGGTCGCATTGCCATCCGCATCCGAACGCCAATACCAGCACGCGTGCTGGCCTTCAGGCCAGCCCTCGGGGTTGTCCTCCCAAGCCTCACCGCGGCCGTGCGGCGTCATGTCGAGCAGGCCGAAGGAGCCGTTGAAACGCTCGGTGCCCCGGCCCGTCGTGGAGTAGGTCAGGAACACGCGGTCGCCGTCGCGCAGGAAGCAGCTGAGGTGACCCATGCGTTCGCCGATCGGGGCCGGCACGCCGCGCACCGAGTACCAGGGCTGGGTGTAGCCCATGAACTCGACGAAGTCGGCGACCTCGTCCCACCGGCCCTCGGTCACGATCGCGAGCGAGACGCCGCGGGCGTTGAGGTACACGGCGTCCTTCAGGTGCCAGGCCGCGTTCGTGCAGCCTTCGCACTGACCCTGGTGCGGCGCGCCGTCGTACCACATGTGCTGGTACGTAACGAGTTCCTCGCGGCCCTGGAACAAGCTCACGAACGGGACCGGGCCGTGGGGTCCGACGACCTCGGCCGTCGCGTCGACCTCCACCATCGGCAGCCGGCGGCGGGCCGCGGCGAGTGCGTCGCCCTCGCGGGTGTGGGCCTTTTCGCGGACCAGCAGCTCGTCGCGGGCGGCCTGCCAGGTGGCCAGGTCGGCCAGGGGCGGGCGGCCGGGCAGGGTGGTGGTCGGGTCCTCCGGCATGGTGTCCTCCAGTGGTCTCCGCCGGGCCGCGCCCGGCGCCGTCCTGCGACCCTAGAACAGCCGCGCGCCGCCGCCGGGAAACTCGGCGAGCCGGTGCCCCGCCCGGCCCAACCAGCGCGCCTTCGGCGGGCGACGGGCCTAGTGTCCTTCCATGAGTGATTCGACGGATCTGCCCCGGTTCCCCCAGGAATCCTCCCCCGGACCGACCGGACCGACCGGACCGACCGGGCCCGCCGGACCCGCCGGCGCGGCACCGACCCGGCCCGGCACCGTGAACGGCGCCTTCTGGGCCTTCCTCGCCGCGACGGTGATCAGCATCGTCAGCGGCCTGCTGGTGCTCGGCCAGCGTGACGCCCTGGCCGACGCCGTGCGCCGGTCCAACACGAAGCTCACCGCCCAGCAGATCGACCAGGCCGCCACCGTGGCGCTGGTGGCGGCGGTCGTGATCGCGGTGCTGATCGCCTTGCTGTACCTGTTTTTCGCGGTCAAGCTGCGGGCCGGGCGCAACTGGGCGCGGATCGTGCTCACCGTGCTGACCGCGCTCCAGGTGATCTCGCTGCTGGCCGGCAGCGGCGGCAGCTGGATCGGCTACCTCAGCTGCCTGGCCGCCGTGATCGGCGTGGTGCTGTCGTTCCTGCCCGAGTCGAGCGCCTACTTCGCGGCGGCGAAACCGGTGCGGCGATAACCTGGCTGGCTGGCCGGACCACCGCGCATGCACTAACCTGAATCCTGGTTGAGCCACCAGCCGCCGTTGTTTTCTTCCGCATGCCTGCAGTACCGGCGCCGTTCGCCCGGGCCTTCGAGTCCCGGCCGGTGACCGCCCGGCGTGTGGCCGACGAGAGGCAGGCCGCCATGAGCGACGTACGCCATACCGACAGCAGGAGCAGACCGATTCCCGACGCCGTCGGGGAACTCCGGCTGCACGTCCGCCGCCCCGCCCCGGGCACCGCCGTGATCGAGGTGGCCGGCGAGCTGGACCTCAACACGGCCCCGCGCCTGGCCGAGGTCGTGGAGCCACGGATCCGCAGCATGGTCGGGGTAGTGATCATCGACCTCGGCCGGACCACGTTCCTGGCGGTCAGCGGCCTGCGGACGCTGCACCGCCTGCACACGCTGGCCCGCGAGCACGATGTCGACTTCTACCTCGACCCCGCCGAATCGCGCCTGGTGCGCCGGGTGCTGGAGCTGCTGCCGCTGGGCTGCGAACGCCCCGGCATCACCGAAAGCCTCGACGGGACGCGCCTTCCGGCGCCCCGGGGCATCCCGACCTGACCGGCAGTCGCCGTCTGTCCACTTCGGACGGACGGCGGCGCGGGGCGCACGGGTCCGGGTATGAGGATGGCCCTCGGCCGGAGCCAGGTCGAGGGCCATCGTTTCTGGACCGGTGCGTGACGGCCGCCTCATCAGAGACCGCCGTTACGCCCAGCCACCTTGGTCAACACGCCGGGTGGTGAGCGGTATTCCCGGCTCAGCCCGTGCCGGGGTCGCGGAAGTCGTCGGGGCTGACCTCGTCGAGCAGGTCGCGGAACTGGCGGATCTGGTCCTCGCTGGTCTCCGGGGGGCCGTCGAGGGGATCGCCCGGCAAGCCGCCGAGCACGTCCGCCGCCTCGTCCGCGTTGGCCACGGTGACGTCGACCGCGGCCTCCTCCAGCACCGCCTCGGCCACCTCGATCGGGGCGTTCGCGCGCAGGCCGACGGCGATCGCGTCGCTCGGGCGCGCCGAGACCCGCACGCCGTCGTCCAGCACCAGGTCGGCGTGGAAGATGCTGTCGCGCAGCTCGGTCACCTCGATCTGCACGACGCGCTGTCCCAGCGCCGCGATCACCTCGAGGATCAGCTCGACCGTGCCCGGCCGGGGCGAAGCGGTCCGTTCCTGCGCCGCGGCCAGCTCCTGGGCCTCGGGCGCGCCGATCGTGATGGCCAGCCAGCGGCGCAGGCCGGCCTCCTCCCGCAGCAGCACGACCGGCGCCACCTCCTGCGCGACGACGGCCAAGCCCTGCACCCGCACCTGCACCATGTGGTTCACCCGCTTCCGATGAGGTCTCCCGGGGTGGACTACCCAGTGGCCACCGCTCGTATCCCCCAGCTTATTCACTCACCGGGACGCCCCGCCCGGCTCGGCCGCTCGGTGCCGCCCGAAGGAAAGCGCGGGCCGAAGTGTCAGGCCCCCGGCGAGTGGGTAAACGGGTCGCATGGACAACGAGGGAGCAGGCAGTGCCCGAGGCGGGCTGCCCGCGGTGGATCGGCTGCTCGACGAGCTGATCGAGCTGCGGGTGCCCGCCGACGCCGCCCAGATACCCCTGGTGCGAATGCTCGTCCAGGCGGTGGTCGTGCGCGCGGACTACGGCCTGGACGCGATCGCGGACGCGAAGATGGCGGTCGACGAGGCCTGCGCGCAGCTGGTGGAGCTGGCCGACCTCGGCGCGACGATGACCTGCCGGTTCCGCGTGGCGCCCGAGGGCATCCACCTCACCGTGGAGACGCAGTCGCGGCACAGCCGGCCGCCGAGCGACCGCTCCTTCGGCTGGCACGTGCTGACCACCCTGGCGCACTCGGTGCGGGCGCGCAGCGTCCCGGTCCCCGGCGAGGACCTGAACACCCTTTCCATCGACCTCGACCTGGGCGCGGGGACGGCGAACGGGTGACCGGGAACCAGCCGGCCACCCGGCGCCGGGACGAGTACGCCCACACCGCGCCGCTGTTCGAGCAGCTGGCGGAGCTGGCCGGGGACGACCCCCGCAGGACCGCGCTGCGGGAGCGGCTCGTGACCGAGTTCCTGCCCGTGGCCGAGCACATCGCCACCCGGTTCACCGGGCGCGGCGAGCCGCGCGAGGACCTGGTGCAGGTCGGCCGGATCGGGCTGATCCACGCGATCGACCGGTTCACGCCCGACCGCGGCCCGGACTTCCTGTCCTTCGCCGTGCCGACGATCATGGGCGAGATCCGCCGGCACTTCCGCGACACCGGCTGGTCGGTGCGCGTGCCGCGCCGGCTCAAGGAGCTGCACCTGGCGCTCAGCCACGGCTCCGGCGAGCTCTCGCAGACCCTCGGCCGCGCGCCGACGCCGACCGAGCTGGCCCAGCACCTGAACCTCGACCTCGCGGAAGTCCACGAAGGACTGATCGCGGGCAACGCGTACCAGACCCTCTCGGTCGACAAGCCGGTGCACGACGACGCCGAGCCCCTGTCGCTGGCCGACACTCTCGGCGAGGTGGACCCGGAGCTGGCGCAGATCGAGAATCACGAGGCGCTGCAACCACTTCTGCGCGAGCTGCCGAAGCGCGAGCGCGCCATCCTGGTGATGCGGTTCTTCGGCGGGCTGACCCAGACGCAGATCGCCGACCGCGTCGGCATCTCGCAGATGCACGTGTCCCGGCTGCTGTCGCAGACCCTCGAGCAGCTGCGCGGCAAGCTGACCGGAGAGCCGTGAGCCGCCGCACCAGCGAAGTGAACGACAACCCCAGTGGCACGGACGCGGTCCGCGCCACCCCGGTCCCGGTCTTCGCGGGGCTGCTCGCGCTGCTGGTCGCGGTCCGGCTGGTGACGCGGTGGAGGCGTTCGCACGCCCACCGGCAGCGACCCTCCGGCGGGTGAAAAGCCCGTTCCCCCGGTGGGGGCGAGATCGTTGTCGGCAGCCGCGCTGATCTGCGAGGATGCGATTCCGTCCACGACTTCAGGAGCGACCGGTGGCCACTAGACTGAACCCGTACATCAGCTTCCGCGACCAAGCCCGCCCCGCCCTCGAGTTCTACCGCGACGCGCTCGGCGGCGAACTCACGCTGACCACGTTCGGCGAGTCCGGGATGCCCGACTCCCCTGATGCCAAACTGATCATGCACGGCCAGCTCGAGACCCCCGCCGGCTTCACGCTGATGGTGGCCGACACGCCGGCGGGCATGGATTACAACCCCGGCATGAACATCTCGGTCAGCCTCAGCGGCGACAGCGGTGACGAGCTGCGCGGCTACTGGGACAAGATCTCCGAGGGCGGCACGGTGACCGTGGCGCTGGAGAAGCAGATGTGGGGCGACGAGTTCGGCATGTGCGTCGACCGGTTCGGCATCTCCTGGATGGTCAACATCGGGCAGCCGCAGGCCTGAGCGCCGCCCCGGGGACGGTTTTCCGGCCGCGGTCCCCGGGTATCCGTGCGGGGAAAGCAGGCCGAACCGTCAGGAGGAACGATGCGGGTCGTGATCGTCGGCGGCGGATTCGCCGGCTACCACGCGGCGAAGGCGCTGCTGAAGACCGCCGGCGGCCAGGGCGTCGAGGTCGTGGTCGTGAACCCGACCGACTACTTCCTCTACCTGCCGCTGCTGCCGGAGGTCTCGTCCGGGATCCTCGACCCGCGGGCGATCACCGTGTCGATCCCGGACACCCTGCCCGGGGTGCGGCTCGCGCTCGGCAAGGCGACCGCGGTCGACCTCGACGGGCACACCGTCAGCTACACCGATCCCGAGGACCGCGAGCACCGGCTGTCCTACGATCGGCTGATCCTCGCCGCCGGCAGCGTGAACAAGCTGCTGCCGATCCCCGGGGTCGCCGAGTACGCGCACGGGTTCCGAGGGGTACCCGAGGCGCTGTACTTGCGCGACCACGTCACGCGCCAGATCGAGCTGGCGGCGGCCGCCGAGGACCCGGCGGAGCGGGACGCGCGGTGCACGTTCGTGGTCGTCGGCGCGGGGTACACCGGCACGGAGGTCGCCGCGCAGGGCCCGGACTTCACCGCCGCGCTCGCCGCCCGGCGCCCCGGGCTGGAGGGACAGCGCATCCGCTGGCTGCTGCTGGACATCGCGGACAAGGTGCTGCCCGAGCTGAACCCGAAGCTCGGCCGGACCGCCGACCAGGTGCTGCGGGCCCGCGGTGTCGAAGTCCTCATGGGCACCTCCGTCGGCCACGCCGGGCCGGACGGCGTCCAGCTCACGAACGGCGAAACGGTGGCCACGCGCACGCTGGTGTGGTGCGTCGGGGTGCGGCCGGATCCGTTCGTCTCCCAGCTCGGCCTGGACACGGCGAAGGGCCGGATCGTCGTCACCGCTCAGCTGAACGTGCCGGGCCGCGAGGACGTGTTCGCCTGCGGCGACGCCGCCGCGGTGCCGGACCTGACGCAGCCCGGCACGTACACGGCGATGACCGCCCAGCACGCCGAACGGCAGGGCCGGCTGGCCGGGCGCAACGTCGCCGCTTCGCTCGGGCACGGCCGCGCGCGCACGTACCGCCACCACGACCTCGGCTTCGTCGTCGACCTCGGCGCGGGCCGGGCCGCGGCGAACCCGCTGCACATCCCGCTTTCCGGCCGGGTCGCGAAGATCGTCACCCGCGGGTACCACCTGTTCGCCATGCCGGGCAACCGGCTGCGCACCGCCACCGGCTGGGCACTGGCCACGGTGAGCCGCCGCCCGACCGTCCAATTGGGACTCGTGCGCGGAGCGGCCGTACCGCTGGACACGGACTCCCCGGAGCTGCCTAGCCTCGGTCGCTGATCACCTGGGCCGCACCGAAACCGTTGCCGGGCAAGGAAACCCGACTCAGTGTGTTACTTCGATCTCGGCGCCGACCGGCAAGCCGTCGAAGAACACCGCCGAATCGGTGTCGGTCAGGTGGATGCAGCCGTGTGAGGGCCGGTCCAGCGGGCCGGCGTGGAAGGCGATGCCGCCGGCGGCGAAGAACACCGAGTTGGGCATCGGGTCGCCGTACTCGCTGCTGGTGTGGACCTTGTCCTTCCACGCGACGCGGAAGGTGCCGGCCGGCGTCGGCTGGGTGGCGTCGCCCGGCTCCATCGGCACCGGGCCGTACACGACCGCGCCGTCCTTCAGCAGCCACGCCAGCCGCAGCGACAGGCTCGCGCAAGCCCCCGTTTTCACCGAACACGGCGGCGACGGCGGTGGCGGCAGGGTGGTCGAACTGGGAGTCACGCTCGGCGCCGCGGGCCGGCTCGACGCCTGGACCGGTGGCGGCTCGGTCGCCGCCTGGGCCGAGCAACCCGTCACGGCCACGGCCGTCAGCAGCCCCGCCGCGTAGCTCCTCACCCGCATCGAAACCCGCCTCCTCGTCCTGTCCCACGGTGATCGACGAGCCAGGACTCCGGAAGGTTGAGTCCGTGACCACGAACACTCCCGCGGAAGATGTTGACACATCAGCAACCGTGCTATTTTCGGTGTCAGGACCTGGGAGGCAGACATGGAACTCGGCATCTACAGCTTCGGCGACCGCCCGCCGGACCCGCTGACCGGCGAGCAGGTGCCGGTCGCGCAGCGGCTGGCGGAGACCGTCGAGCGGATCAAGCTCGCGGACGAGCTCGGCCTCGGCTTCTACGGCCTCGGCGAGCACCACCTGGAGAATTACGCCATCTCGAACCCGGCCACGGTGCTGGCCGCGGCGGCGAGCGTCACCGAGCACATCACGCTGTCGAGCGCCGTCACGGTGCTCTCGACCGAGGACCCGGTGCGCGTCTACCAGCAGTTCACCACGCTCGACCAGCTGAGCAAGGGCCGCGCCGAGCTGCTGGCCGGCCGCGGCTCGTTCACCGAGTCGTTCCCCCTGTTCGGCGCCGACCTCGGCGATTACGACGCGCTGTACGAGGAGAAGCTGGCGCTGCTCCTGCGCATCGACCGCGAGGACCCGATCACCTGGTCCGGCCGGTTCCGGCCGCCGCTGGAGAACGCGCACGTCTACCCCCGGCCGTACGGCCGCCGCCTGCGCATCTCAGTCGGCACCGGCGGCAACCCGGAGTCCTCGATCCGCGCCGGCCTGCTGGGCCTGCCGGTGGTGTACGCGATCATCGGCGGCCAGCCCGAGCGCTTCGCCCCGCTCGTGGACCTCTACCGCCGCGCGGGCGAGGCCGGCGAGCACGCCCCCGAAGACCTCAACGTGACCATGAGCGCCATCGGCCTGATCGCCGAGAACTCCCAGGACGCCAAGGAAAGCTTCTACCCGTACTGGCTGGAAACGATGAAGTACGGCGCCCAGGCCCGAGGCTGGGCGATCCCGTCGAGGGCCGAGTACGACTCGTACACCCACAACGCGCAATCGCTGTTCACCGGCAGCCCCGCGGAAATCGCGGAACGGCTCATCACCGTCGGCAAACTGACCGGCGCCGACCGGTACGCCATGCAGATGGACTGGTCCGGCGTCCCGCACGCGAAGATCATGAAGGCCATCGAGCTGCTGGGCACCGAGGTGCTTCCGGCGGTGCGCAAGGAGTTTCCGGCACAGCCCTGAAAGACTCGTGAGTGTTCATGCCGGTTCTAACCGTCGTGAACGCTCACGAGCTTTTCACCGGCAGACCCGGCCAGCAGCGCCGCCCGTTCCACGGCCACCCGCACCACCTCACCCGGCGCGCAGCAGACGTTCACCAGTCCCGCAGCCCGTGCCGAATCCGCCCCGAAGATCCGCTCCCCCACCGAAACCGCCCGCCAAGCCGCGCCCGCGTGCCGACGCAGGACTGCTTCGACGTCCGGAGTCAGCGCCGCCGCTCCGGCCAGGCCGAGCTGTCCTTCCGACGACATCACCCGGGCATCGGCGGCCGCGGCCAGCGCGTAGCCCGCACCCAGCGCGTCCCCGCCGATGGCTGCCACCACCGGCATCGGATGGCGGGACACCGCGAGCACGGCGCGCTCCAGCAGCTCCGGGTCGCCGCCGGCCCAGCCGCGGGAGAACACGTCCTCCCAGCCGGTCAGCACCACCGCGTACGCGTCACCCACATACCGCAGCGCGGCGGCCACCCGGTCCAAAGTGGACGGATCGAGCGCGCCGCACCGGTTCTCGTGCATCCGGATCACGGCCACCCCGTGAGCGTGCTCCAGGTCGATCATGCCCCGCCCCTCCGGACACCCGTCACGGGATTCACGACGGGATGTCGATGCCGTAATCGCGGATCTTGCGGTAGATCGTCGCCCGGGACATGCCGAGCGCGTGCGCGGCGCGGGACTTGTTGCCGTCGGTGTCGAGCAGCGCGCGCACGATCGCGTCCCGTTCCAGCGACTCCAGCGGGTTCAGCACGCGCTTGACCACGGTCCGGCACTCCGGCGGCAGGTCCTCCGGCTCGACCACGCCGGCGCGGCGCGTGTGCACCACGGTCCGCAGCACCCGGCGCAGCTGGGCGACGTTGCCCGGCCATTCGTTGCGCAGCAGCAGTTGCAGCGCGCCCGGCGAGCAGTGCAGCAGCGGGCCCTTGCCCAGCTGCGCCAGCAGGAACGGCACCAGCGCGCGCACGTCCTCGATGTGGTGCCGCAGCGGCGGCACCAAAACCGACGTCGGGAAGTGACGCATCAGGTCGGCGTCCAAGCCGTCCTGGCGGCCCTCCGAAACCGTGGCGACACCCCACACCCGCGCGTCGAGCCGGGCCTCGTCGAGCACCTCGGCCAGCGCCCGCTGTTGCTTGGCGGGCAACGCGTCCAGGTGCCGGAAGACGACCGAGCCGAGCCCCTTCCCGAGCGCCTCGCGCACCCGCGTCTCCCACTCGCCGCCGCCGGCCAGCTCGACGACCTCGCACGGCGCGCCGGCCGTCGCGGCCGAGTGCGCGGCCCGGGACAGCGCGAGCTTGCCGCTGCCGGCCTCGCCTTCGACGACGGTCCACTTCCGGTCCCGCGCGAAGCGGCCGATCGAGTGACAAGCACGCGCCCACAACGCACCGGTCCCGACGATCCCGGGCAGCACCGGCAGCCGGGCGTCGGCGCGCGCGGCGACCACCTCCGGCTCCTGCAGCAGCCGGGCCCGCACCACGCCGCCGGCCGGGCCGACGTCGCTGGAGACCGGGGTGTACGAGAGCCGCGCGCGGGCGCCGCTGGGCAGGTCCATCGACAGCGACCGGTCGGACTGCGTGTCGAGCGCTTCCACCGCCCGCGCGAGCAGCGCGGCCTGGTCCTCGGGCACGAGCAGCTGGCGCGCGTGGTCGTTCAGCATCACCAGGTCGTTGTTGACCGCGAGCACGATGCCCTGCCCGCGCCGGCAGGCCCGCAGGTACGCCGAGAACAGGCTCAGCTCGCGGAGGCCGACCTGGTTCGTCATCTCCGTCTCGATGTCGTGCGCGGTCGCCTTCGCCAGCGCCAGCAGCAACGGCCCGGCGTCCTTGCGCCAGCAGGTCAGGTCGAGCAGGCCCAGCACCTGCCCGGAGATCGGGTGCCGGATCGGCACGCCGGCGCAGGCGAGCGTGTCCAGGTTCTCCGCGTAGTGCTCGTGGCCGAACACCGCGGTCGCCTGCCGCCCTTCGAGTGCCGTGCCGATCCCGTTCGTACCAACGAACTCCTCGGCGTAGCTGAAACCGCGGGCCAGCTGCACCCCATCGAGGTACCGCTCGAGCGCCCGGTCCTCGGTCCGGCGGTCGAGCACCAGCGCCTGGTCGTCGGTCAGCACGACGCTGACCGCGAGGTCGCTGAGCTTGTCCTGCAGCCCGTCCAGCACCGCGCCCGCGCTCTGCAGCAGCGGCGTCTCCAGATCAGGGTCCTCGACGAAGGGCGTGACCACGTGGTCCGCGGCCACCTGGTGGGTCCGCGAACGCGACCACGAAGCCAGGATCGTCTTGCGGACCGATCCGGAATCGAATTCCTCGGTGCACAGGAACTGTTCCCTGGCCGTCGCCAGCCGGTCCGGCGACGCGAGGGAGCCGGTGGACTCGGTCAATGCCTCACCTCCCGGCGCTGGGGCGTCGCGGCGCCCCGGCCGGCGCACGACGTCGTGTCCTGGCCACCATAACCGCGGTGCCGGAAGCCGCCTGTCTCAAATTGAGACCGCCATCACATGCTACTCGCGATGTAGTCCTCTCATCCGGACGGCGACGTGCGAGCTGCATCCGGTGCCCGGCGGCGCACACCGCTGTCACGGGGACCGGATCACCACCGCGAGCGGCGCGAACCAAGCCGAGCCAGGAACTGCCGACGACCGATCCCAACGGAGGTACGGCGTGAGTCGACAAAGTCTGAGCAAGGCCCACAAGAAGATCACGGAACTGTCGTGGGAACCGACCTTCGCGACCCCCGCGAAGCGCTTCGGCACCGACTACAAGTTCGACAAGGCACCCAAGAAGGACCCGCTGAAGCAGATCCTCCGCTCGTACTTCCCGATGGAGGAGGAAAAGGACAACCGCGTGTTCGGCGCCATGGACGGCGCCATCCGCGGCAACATGTTCCGCCAGGTCCAGGAGCGGTGGATGGAATGGCAGAAGCTGTTCCTGTCGATCATCCCGTTCCCGGAGATCTCCGCGGCCCGCGCGATGCCGATGGCCATCGACGCGGTGCCCAACCCCGAGGTGCACAACGGCCTCGCGGTGCAGATGATCGACGAGGTCCGGCACTCGACGATCCAGATGAACCTCAAGCGCCTCTACATGAACCACTACATCGACCCGGCCGGGTTCGACATCACGGAGAAGGCGTTCTCCAACAACTACGCGGGCACGATCGGGCGGCAATTCGGCGAGGGGTTCATCACCGGTGACGCGATCACCGCGGCCAACATCTACCTGACGGTGGTCGCCGAAACCGCGTTCACCAACACGCTGTTCGTCGCGATGCCCTCGGAGGCGGCCGCCAACGGCGACTACCTGCTGCCGACGGTGTTCCACTCGGTGCAGTCCGACGAGTCGCGCCACATCAGCAACGGCTACTCCATCCTGCTGATGGCGCTGGCCGACGAGGACAACCGGCAGCTGCTGGAGCGGGACCTGCGCTACGCCTGGTGGAACAACCACTGCGTGGTGGACGCCGCGATCGGCACCTTCATCGAGTACGGCACGAAGGACCGCCGCAAGGACCGCGACAGCTACGCGGAGATGTGGCGCCGGTGGATCTACGACGACTACTACCGCAGCTACCTGATCCCGCTGGAGAAGTACGGCCTGAAGATCCCGCACGACCTGGTCGAGCAGGCCTGGGACCGGATCATCAACGGGTTCTACGTGCACCGCGTGGCCCAGTTCTTCGCCACCGGCTGGCCGGTGAACTACTGGCGCATCGACCCGATGACCGACACCGACTTCGAGTGGTTCGAGTCGAAGTACCCGGGCTGGTACAACCAGTTCGGCAAGTGGTGGGAGGCCTACAGCCGGCTGCGCTACCCGGGCAAGAACAAGCCGATCGCCTTCGAGGACGTCGGCTACGAGTACCCGCACCGCTGCTGGACCTGCATGGTGCCCGCGCTGATCCGCGAGGACATGGTGGTGGAGAAGGTCGACGGCCAGTGGCGCACCTACTGCTCGGAGACCTGTGCCTGGACCGACACCACCGCGTTCCGCGGCGAGTACGAGGGCCGCGAGACGCCGAACATGGGCCGGCTCACGGGCAAGCGCGAGTGGGAGACGCTGTACGACGGGATGGACCTCGCCGACATCATCTCCGACCTGGGCTACGTCCGCGACGACGGGAAGACCCTGATCCCGCAGCCGCACCTGAACCTCGACGACGCGAAGAAGCTCTGGACGCTCGACGACGTCCGCGGCATTCCCTTCGGCAGCCCCAACATCGCGCTGAACAAGATGTCGGACGCCGAGCGCGAGGCGCATGTCGCCGCCTACCGGGCGAACCCGAACGTCACGGTGGCCTGAGAAAGAAGACCGCTCCCCCGACCGGTTCCCGCCGGGGTGCCCGGGTTCGAATCCCGGGCGCCCCGGTGGTTGCCCCCATCCCAGGAAGGCCGTCCATGGGCGAGAAGCACAAGATCCGGTTCGAACCCGTCGGCATCGACATCGAGGCCGACGAGGACGAGACGATCCTCAACGCGGCCTTCCGGCAGGGCGTCATGCTCATGCACGGCTGCAAGGAGGGGCAGTGCTCGGCGTGCAAGTCCTTCCTGCTCGAAGGCGACCTGCAGATGGACCGGTACTCCACGTTCGCGCTGGCCGACTACGAGAGCGAGGAAGGCTACGTGCTGCTCTGCCGCGGGCACGCGTACTCCGACCTCGAAATCGAGCTGGTCAACTACGACGAGGACATGATCCGGTCCGGCCTGCCGGTCGTCACGGCGGGGACCACGGTGGAGTCGATCACCGGCCTCACGCACGACATCTCGCTCGTGCGGCTGAAGCTCGACCCCGAAGCCGGCCTGCGCTTCCACCCGGGGCAGTACGTCGACATCTCCATCCCCGGCACCGAGGAGCACCGGTCGTTCTCGATGGCCAACACCTCGGTCGTGGACGGGGTGCTCGAGTTCATCATCAAGCGCTACCCCGGCGGGAAGTTCTCCGGGCTGCTCGAGGGAACACTGTCCGCGGGCGACCCGCTTTCGGTGACCGGGCCGTACGGCACGTTCACCCTGCGGGTCAGCTCGGACCGGCGGCTGGTGTTCGTCGGCGGCGGGGCGGGCATGTCGCCCATCCTTTCGCTGCTGCAGCAGATGGCGGACAGCGGTAACGAGCGGGAGGCCGTGTACTACTACGGCGCCCGCACCGAGCGGGACCTGTTCCACCTCGAGCAGATGGCGGAACTCGCGCGGCAGCTGCCCAGCTTCACCTTCGTGCCCTGCCTTTCCGAGAGCGCGCCCGAGGGCTGGCCGGGCGAGGGCGAGGGCGAAACCGGGCTCGTCACCGAAGTGCTGGAACGCCGGGAGGCGAACCTCGCGGACTGCGACGTCTACCTGTGCGGCCCGCCGCCCATGGTCGACGCGGCGCTGCCCCTGCTGGAAAGCATGGGCGTGCCGGGCGAGCAGGTCTTCTACGACAAGTTCACGATCACCGCCGCCGCGGACGACTGACAGCAGGCGACGGCACCACCCGAAAGCAGGCCGACACACACAGAGAGGTGTGCTCATGGTCAGTACGGAAAAGGCCCCGCAGAGCTTCCCGAAGCCGGAATTCACCGGCGCCGAAGCCGGGCTGCTGGACTTCCCGAGCTCGACGAGCCGCAGCTACAACTACTTCAAGCCGCGCAAGCTCCGCGCGACGATGTACGAGGACGTCACGATGGACGTCCAGCCCGACCCGGAACGCCACCTCTCGCAGGGCTGGATCTACGGCTTCGCGGACGGCCCCGGCGGCTACCCCAAGGAGTGGACGGCGCTCAAGTCGTCCGACTGGCACCAGTTCCTCGACCCCAACGAGGAGTGGGAGCAGACGATCTACCGGAACAACTCGAACGTGGTCCGGCAGATCCAGCTCAACCTCGAGAACGCCAAGAACGCCGGCGCTTACCACAACTGGACGCCGACCTGGGCGCGCTTCATCGAGCGGCACCTCGGCGCGTGGATGCACGCCGAGCACGGCCTCGGCATGCACGTGTTCTGCTCGGAGCAGCGGTCCGCGCCGACGAACATGATCAACAACGCCATCGCCGTGAACACCGCGCACAAGCTGCGCTTCGCCCAGGACCTGGCGCTCTACAACCTGGACCTGAGCGAGTCCGACATCCCGTTCGACGGCGCGGTGCACCGGGCGGTCTGGCAGGAGGACCCGGCGTGGCAGGGCGTGCGCGAGACCGTCGAGCGGCTCACCGCGATCGGTGACTGGGCCGAATCGCTGTTCGCCGCCAACGTGGTGTTCGAGCAGCTGGTGGGCGTGCTGTTCCGCAGCCACCTGGTGATGCAGGTGGCCGCGCGCAACGGCGACTACGTGACCCCGACGCTGGTCGGCGCGGGCGAGCACGACTACGAGCGGGACCGCAGCTACACCCGCGTCCTGTTCGCCATGCTCACCAACGACGCGGCCCACTCCGCGCACAACAAGGAGGTGCTCACCTCCTGGCTGGAGAAGTGGGTGCCGGTGGCCACCGCCGCGGCCAAGACGCTGCAGCCGATCTGGTCGCAGCCGCACGAGAAGGTCGTCACCTTCGCCGACTCCTGGGACGCGTCGGTGACCGGCCTGCGCACGCTGCTGGACGAGCTGGCCCTCGACGAGCCGAAAGGACTGCTTTCATGACCGCGAGCAGGCAGTACACCGTTGACCGCACGGCTTCGAACATGTGTGGCGTGACGCTGATGAACAACCAGAATGGCTACGTGGTGGCCGATGTGATGCGCCACAAGGAAGGCGTCACGGTCGCGGAGTACCCGTCGATGATCCGCGTCGACGGGAAGAACAAGGTCGTCTTCAACTGGGACGAGATCTCCGACGCGATCGGCTTCGACTTCGGCCAGCCCGACTTCGAGGAGATCATGTCGACCCACTACGGGCGCATGGTCCACCTCGACGACGAGACGGTCCTGTTCGCCAATCCGGAGGACGCCGCCGAGTACATCGATTTCGATCTCGAACCGGTCGAGTAGCCCGCGCCCGACACCGGTTCCTTCGAGGGGGCCGGGGCGACGCGACTCGCCCCGGCCCCCCGCATCACCCCGAGAAAGGGATCCCCATGTATCGCAAGGACGGCGAAAGCTACTTCATCGTCGACAGCCACGTGCACTTCTGGGACGGCAGCCCGGCCAACCAGGCCAACCGGTACGGCAAGGGCTTCATCGAGTGCTTCTACGACTACCACCGCAACCTCAGCCCGTCGGAGTGGGTGTGGACGCTGGAGAAGTTCGGCAAGTACTCCGAGGAGACGCTGCTGAACGACCTGTTCACCGAGGGCTACGTGGACAAGGCCATCTTCCAGCCGACCTACCTGAGCGACTTCTACGTCAACGGCTTCAACACCACCGAGCAGGACGGCGCGGTCTCGGAGAACAACCCCGGCAAGTTCATCGTCAACGGTGCCTTCGACCCGCGTGACGGCGAGGCCGGCCTGGACAAGCTCGAGGCGCTCTCGGAGCGCTGGAACCTCAAGGGCGTCAAGCTCTACACGGCCGAGTGGAAGGGCGACTCCAAGGGCTGGAAGCTGTCCGACCCGTGGGCCTACCGCTACCTGGAGAAGTGCGAGCAGCTGGGGATCCGCAACGTCCACGTCCACAAGGGACCGACGATCTACCCGCTCAACCGCGACGCCTTCGACGTGGCCGACGTGGACGACGCGGCCAGCGCGTTCCCGGAGCTGAACTTCATCATCGAGCACGTCGGCCTGCCGCGGCTGGAGGACTTCTGCTGGATCGCCACGCAGGAGCCGAACGTCTACGGCGGCCTGGCCGTCGCGATGCCGTTCATCCACACCCGCCCGCGCTACTTCGCCCAGATCATCGGCGAGCTGCTGTACTGGCTGGACGAGAACCGGATCACCTTCGCCAGCGACTACGCGATCTGGCAGCCGAAGTGGCTGGTAGAGTCCTTTGTGGACTTCCAGATCCCGGAGGACATGCAGAGCGAGTACGGCACGCTCACCCCGGAGATCAAGAAGAAGATCCTCGGCCTGAACGCCGCCAAGCTGTACGACATCGAGGTGCCCGCGGAAGTCACCGCCGGGCTGGCGGGCGCCCCCGCGGACTCCGGTGAGGCGGTCGGCTCGGCTCCCAAGGTGCCGGCATGACCGCAGCGACGAGCGAGACACTGACCGCGCGGGTCTGGCGGGCGCTGGCCACCGTGGTGGACCCGGAGCTCGACGAGCCCATCACCGGCCTCGGCTTCGTCTCGGACGTCCAGGTGCGGCTGCACGACGACGGTGGCCACGCCGTCGCCGTGCGGCTGCGGCTGCCGACCTACTTACCGAAAAGGCCGGAAGCAAGCCGATCGGGAGCAGCGACCAGCCCGGAGAACTGCTTTCTTCCGGCCGGTTCGGTATCTACCAGCACAGTGTGCGCGCCCAACTTCGCCTACCTGATGGTGGCGGACGCGCACGACGCGGTGCTGGCGCTGCCCAGCGTCGGCACGGTGGAAGTCGTGCTGGAGGACCATTTCGCGGCCGAGTCCGGTTTCGGCGGCGCGTTCCCCGGGCAGGGCGGCGGCGAGCCGGCCGAGCTGCGCCTGACCTTCCGCCGCAAGGCGCACCTGGCCTGCCTGGAGCGCGCGGTGCGCCGGCTGGTCGGCGAGGGCTGGCAGATCGACGCGCTGTCCGCGGGCCGGCTGGGCGACGTCCCGGAGTCCCCGGAGCGCGAGAGCCTGCTGCGGCGCCGGGCCGAGCTGGGCCTGTCCACCGACCCCGGCTCGCCGCTGCTGGTTGAGGACGATGGCGAGGCGGTCGCGCCCGAGCGGGTGGCCGGCCGGCTGCGGTTCGCCAAGGCGGTGCGGGTCAGCATCGAGGGGAATTCGGGGCTGTGCCGCGGTTTGCTGCACACGCGTTACCCGGAGACCCGCACCGCGCGTGAGGAGGTGTCTTCGTGAAGGCGGTCCAGCTGCGCGGTTACGACCGCACGCCGGAGCTCACCGAGGTCCCGGACCCGCACGCGACCGGGCCGCTCGACGTCGTGGTGAAGATCGGCGGCGCCGGGGTGTGCCGTACCGACCTGCACATCATCGAGGGCCAGTGGGCGGAGAAGTCCGGCGTCACGCTGCCGTACACGCTCGGCCACGAGAACGCGGGCTGGGTGGCGGAGGTCGGCGAGGCGGTGACCTCGGTGGCCGTCGGCGACCCGGTGATCCTGCACCCGCTCGCCACCTGCGGGCTGTGCAAGGCCTGCCGGGCGGGCGACGACGTCCACTGTGTCCAGTCGCTGTTCCCCGGCATCGACAGTGACGGCGGGTACGCGGAATACTTGCGCACCAACGCGCGTGCCGTGGTCAAGCTGGATTCCTCGCTGGCTCCGGCGGACGTGGCGGCGCTCGCCGACGCGGGCCTCACGGCGTACCACGCGGCGCGCAAGGCGGCCGCGCAGCTGCGGCCCGGCGAGCGCGTGGTGTCGATCGGCGCGGGCGGGCTCGGGCACATCGGCATCCAGGTGCTCAAGGCGATCTCGCCGGCCGAGCTGATCGTGGTCGACCGGTCACCGGAGGCCCTGAAGCTCGCGGGAGAGCTGGGCGCGGACCACCTGGTGGTGGCCGACGGCTCGGAAGCCCAGGCGGTGCTGGAGCTCACCGGCGGCGAGGGCGCGGAGGCCGTCGTCGACTTCGTGGGCGAGGGCGGCGCGATCGAAGCCGGCGTGGCGATGCTGCGGCGCGCCGGGAGTTATTACGTGGTCGGCTACGGCGGGACGCTGGCGGTGCCGACGATCGACATCATCTCCACCGAAATCAACTTCGTGGGCAACCTCGTCGGTTCCTACAACGACCTCGCCGAGCTGATGGTGCTGGCCGCACGCGGGAAAGTCTCGCTGCACACCAGCACCTACGCCCTCACCGACTTCGGCCGGGCGCTCGACGATCTGGACAACGGGCTAGTGCGCGGCCGGGCCATTCTCGTGCCCTGACCGCGGAAGGTTCAACCGCGACCACAACCTCTCCACGGAAGGGACAGCCATGGCCAAGGACCTGCGGTTCAACGTCGAAGCGCGGCAGCTGCTCGAATCGGGCGTGAACGCGCTCGCCGACGCGGTGAAGGTCACGCTCGGCCCCAAGGGCCGCAACGCCGTGATCGAAAAGCTCACCGGGGCGCCGACCATCACCAACGACGGCGTCACCATCGCCAAGGAGATCCAGCTGCGCAACCCGTTCGCCAACATGGGCGCGCAGCTGGTGAAGGAGGTGGCGATGAAGACCAACGGGGTCGCGGGCGACGGCACCACCACCGCCACCGTGCTGGCGCAGGCGATCGTGCGGGAGGGCCTGCTCGCCGTCGACGACGGCGCGAACCCGCAGCTGCTCAAGGCGGGCATCCAGAAGGCCGTCGGCCGGGTGGTCGAGGTGCTGCAGGAGCGCGCCCGCGCGGTGACCGAAAGCGCCGACCTGGCGCACGTCGCCACCCTCTCGGCCAACAACGACCCGGAGATCGGCGACATCATCGCCGAGGCGATGGGGCGGGTCGGGCTCGGCGGCGTGGTGACGGTCGAGGAGTCGCACGCGTTCGGGCTGGAGGTCAACTTCGCGGACGGCGTGGAGTTCGACAACGGCTACATCTCGCCCTACATGGCCACCGACAAGGACCGGATGGAAACGGTCTTCGAGAACCCGTACATCCTGTTCACCAACGAGAAGATCTCGAAGGTGCAGACGTTGATGCCGGTGCTCGAGCAGGTGACCAGGACGCAGCAGCCGCTGGTGATCATCGCCGAGACGGTGGACGGGCCGGCGCTGGGCATGCTGGTGGCGAACAACGTGCACAACACCTTCCGCTCGGTCGTGGTGCGGGCGCCCGGCTTCGGCCACCGGCGCCTGGCGGAGCTGGCCGACCTGGCCGTGTACACCGGCGGCGAGGTGATCACCGGGGACGCCGGGCAGAGCGTCGACGCGGTGCGGCTGGACCAGCTGGGCCGCTGCCGCCGGATCACCATCACCGAGGGCTCGACCACGATGGTCGGCGGCGCGGGTGCCGACGCGGTGGTGTCGGGGCGGATCGAGCAGATCAAGCGGGAGCTGGAGCGCGCCGAGAACGAGCACGACCAGGACAACCTCCAGGCGCGGATCGCGCGTCTTTCCGGCAGCGTCGCGGTGATCCACGTCGGCGCAGCCACCGAGGTCGAGCTGCGCGAGAAGCAGCACCGCGTGGAGGACTCCCTGTCCGCCACCGGCGCGGCGATCGAAGAGGGCATCGTCGCCGGCGGCGGCACGGCGCTGGTCCAGGCCCGGTCCGAATTGGACAGTCTGGACCTCGGTGGGGACGCGGCAATCGGCCGCGACATCGTCCGCCGCGCCCTGGTCGAGCCCCTCCGCTGGATCGCCATCAACGCCGGCTACGACGGCGACGAGGTGCTGGAACAGGTCGGCAAGTCCGAACTCGGCCACGGCTTCAACGCCCTGACCGGCGAGTACTGCGACATGTTCGAGGCCGGCGTGATCGACCCCCTGAAGGTGACCCGCTCGGCGCTGCAGAGCGCGGCGTCCATCGCGGCCCTGCTGCTGACCACCGAGACCCTCGTGGTCGAGGAAATCCTGCAGAACCCGGGCGCCATCATGGCCCCCGGCTTCGGCGACCTGGCCGAAGGCATGGTGCGGCCGTCGAACATCTACTGAGCGGTCGTGGGACTGCTTGGTGGGGTTCGGGTTCGGCTGGTTCGGGTTCGGCCCGACGGGCGCCCGCCGGTTCCGGGCCCACCTGGTGCGGTCCGGCCGGTTCGAGTCCCGCCTCGTGCGGGCCAGCCGGTTTCGGGCCTCGCCGGGCGGTTCGGCCGGTTCGAGTCTCACCCGACGGGCGCCAACCGGTTCCGGTCCCGCGCCTTGCGGCCCACTGGATTGGGTCTCGCCCGGCGCGGCCCGGCCGGCTCGGATCCCGCCCGGCGAGGGCCAACCGTTCGGGTCCCGCATGACGCGGCCGACCAGTTCCGGTCCCGCCTCGTGCGGCCCGGTCGGTCCGGGCCTCGCCGGGCGCAGGCCAGCCGGTTCCGGCCCGTCTCGTGCGGCCCGGCCGGTTCGGGTCCTGCCTAGGGCGGGGCCGCCGAGCGTAGGCCTGCCCTAGAGGCGGGCCCACGCTCGGACATCGGACTCGGTACCCGACGCGGGACGCCCGCCGGGTGCCGGCCGGTCGTGGGCACGGGTGGTCGCGGCGCCCGGCCCACGCCCGGAATTCGTTTCGCCGGCTATCCACTGGGTTTCTTCGGAGGGCACCCATGATCTTCATCGTCGTCAAGTTCACGATCCGCCCCGAGCGGGGTGAAGACTGGCTCGGCCTGGTCGAGGACTTCACCCTCGCCACCCGCCGCGAGCCGGGCAACCTGTTCTTCGAGTGGTCCCGCAGTGTCGATGTGCCGAACCAGTTCGTCCTGGTCGAAGCCTTCGCCTCCCCCGAGGCCGGCTCCGCGCACGTCGGCTCGGCCCATTTCAAGACCGCGATGGGCTGGATGCCGGGCGTCATCGCCCGCACCCCGGAGATCGTCAGCGTCGACACCCCCGGCACCGGCTGGGGCCCGATGGGCGAACTGCGCATCGACTGAGCCCGCGCCCGTCCGGGCCGGACTCCGTTGTTCCGCCCCAATGTGGCGTTGGTTGCGTTGAGCCTGGATCCACCGATGATCTTGGTGGTGGGTCGTGTCGTGGATGCGCAGATGCCCTCTGACTTGGGATGATTGTTCTTGCGACGGAACAAGAGTCCACGAGTGGGAGGGCATCTGCTGATGCGATCGTCTCATATGGCTGGCGCGTTGTCGGTGCGCTGTGATGATCCGGATCTCGTGTCGCAGGCTGGTGTGGTTCCGGTGATGCGGCTGGCCGAGCACGCCGGGCTGGCGGATGTGGCCGACGAGCTGCTGACCCTGGGTGGCACGAAAGGGTCGAACGCGGGGGCGAAGATCGCCTCGATCGTGGCGGGCATGGTCGCCGGCGCGGACTCGATCGACGATCTGGATGTGCTGCGCCACGGCGGGTTACCGGCCCTGTTCGGCGGGATCCGGGCGCCGTCGACGCTGGGCACGTTCCTGCGGCATTTCACGATCGGGCACGTGGCGCAGCTGGAGAGAACGGCCGGGCAGGTCCTGGCCCGTCTCGGTGAGCTGGCCCCGGGTGTGCTGCCGGTGCCGGAGGCGGCCGGGCGGCCGGTGTTCCTCGATCTGGACTCCAAGATCAGCCAGGTGTTCGGGCGGAGCAAAGAAGGCGCGGCGTTCGGCTATACCAAGGTCCGCGGGCTGAACTTCCTCGCCGCCACCCTCTCCGGCGGCCGGGACCGGAGCGCGCCGGTGATCACCGGCACCCGGTTGCGCGGCGGCAACGCCGACACCCGCCGCGGCGCGGCGTCGTTCCTGCGGCAGAACCTGACCACCGCGGCCCACGCCCTGGGGACAGGACAGAAACTGTGGGTGCGCATGGATTCCGGGTTCTACGTCGGGAAAGTCATCAAGACCGTCACCGACGCCGGGCACTGGTTCAGCGTCACCGCGCCGCAACGCCAACCGATCCGCGCCGCGATCGCCGCGATCCCCGAGACCGCCTGGACAACCATCACCTACGACCAACCGGTCCACGACGGCGAGACCGGGACACGGATCCACACCGCCGAGATCGCCCTCACCCGCTACACCGCGTTCACGAATCCCACCACCCAGCGCGGACAACGGATCACCGCCGACCTGGTCGTGCGCCGCACCCCCGCCCACACCCCAGAAGAGGCGCCGGGACTGTTCACCGCCTGGCGCTACCAGGCCATCTTCACCAACTATCCCGCCGGCCCGGCGGCCATCGAGGCCCACCACCGCGCCCGCGCCGGGGCCATCGAGCAGGTCTTCGCCGACCTGTCCGACGCCGCCCTCGCCCACTTCCCCTCCGGCCGCTTCGCTGCCAACGCCGCCTGGCTCACCCTCTCCGCCCTCACCCACAACCTCCTGCGCGCCGCAGGCCACCTCGCCTCCACCTTCCACGCCAAAGCCAGAACCGGCACCATCCGCCGCCACCTCATCCACCTCGCCTCCCACATCACCCGCACCCCCTCCGGCCAGATCGTGCTGCACCTGCCCCGCAACTGGCCCTGGGCAGCCCCCTTCACCACCCTGTTCACCAGCACCCACCCACCACCACACCCAGCCTGAACCCCACCCGCCCCACCCCGAAAACAGGGCCTGACCGGAAACCACACGTGGACGCGCTGGACCAGCCAGCACGACCCAGCACGCCCACACCCCAACCCAAGATCACCAACCCACACCAAGATCACCAACAAACTCATCGGTGGATCCAGGTTGAGCGCACCCAATGTGGCGTTGGTTGCGTGGAATCAGGGCTGGGCGCGGAGCGCCTCCGTTGAGGGTGGTGGTGGGGCAGGGCTGGAGCACCGAACGCCACGTTGGGGCGCATTACGCGCTGCCACCCCGCGGTGGTGGTGGCGGTGGGAGCAGGCCGGGTGATCAGTGACTTTGCCCGAGCCCGTCCCGGCGCACCCCATCCCGGCACGGGATGACAACGATGCCATTTTTTTCACCCGGTTCCCTGGAATCCGACCGGCCGGGTCACCTCCGGCGCCGACGTGGCCGGATCGTTCAGTCCTAAGTGGTCACTGCGTCTCCCTGTCGTTGCAACGTCCGAGTGAAGGGCCTGGCGGGATTCGCGGACGTTGCTAGCGTTGAGGCCGTCGTGCCGCGGCGAAGATGCCGCAGCAGGACCGGATCTCCGCAGGACGGCCAGCAGGGCGACACGACGGACGGTGATCCATGACCGCATCAGTGAAGGACATCCCGGTAGTTTCCGGACCGGTGGTTTCCAGACCAAGAACCAGTGAAGGAGCACAACCGTTGTCCCGCAAGGAAGAACCGGGCCTGGTCCTGAGCGTCGCCCTGACGACGGCCCTCGGGGTCGCCTGGGCGGCCGAGGTGGGCGTCGGCGTCGGGGTGAGCCTCGGGAACATGGTGACCGGCAACACGCGCAAACCGGTGCCCCGGTAGGCAATTCACCCCTCCGGCCCCTCCGGCTCAGCCGCACAGCCGAGCCCCTCGTGAGTGTTCATGCCGGTTCTAACCGTCATGAGCACTCACGAGCCCTTCAGCTCCAGATCGTCACATAAACCGGCGGCCGGAACCGCGAAGGCGGCACCCCGCTCCCAGGAGCCCGCATCACATGCATCGCCGCCGGGGTGCTCAGGAAGTGCCGCAACGAGTTGGCCGCGCCGGTGCGGCGGTCGGTGGGCAAGGTGGTTACGAACCAGCACACCGACATCGGCGTGTGGCGGGTCGGGACGACGGTCAGTTCGTGGCGGCGCAGTTGGGGGGCGACCAGGTGTTCCAGCGCCACCGAAACGCCGCCGCCGCTTGCCGCTGCGGACCAGGCGGCGGTCTGGTTCGGGAAGACCTGGATGGCGTCGTCGGGGACGCCCAGTCGGCGCAGCAGGCGGCCGGTGTCGCTGCCCGCGTCGGCGCCCGCCGGGTCCAGCAGCCAGGGCCAGTGCGCCGGGCTGCCCTGGTGGCGGCAGTGCGGCGAGCCGACCACGACCAGCGACGCGCGGAAGATCGGCATGCTGTCGAGGTCCTGCCCCGAGTCGCCGGTAAGACTGGGTCCGAGCGCGACGTCCGCCAGGCGGTTCGCGACCAGCACCGGCAGCTCCGACGTGCGGGCCAGGCCGGCCGACGCGTCGATCGAGTTCCCCGATCTCCGGGTGAACGCCTCCAGCAGCGGATTGGCGACGAACTCGGCGATCTCGCTGGTCACCGCCAGTTGCAGGCGCGCGGCGACGCCGTTGGCCTGCCGGACGGCGGCGTCGGCCTCCGCGCCCAGCGCCACCATCTGCGACGCGATCGGGAGCAGCCGGCTGCCGCCCGCGGTGAGCGTCATCCCGCCGGAGCGCTTGATCAGCAGCTTGTCGCCGTGGTGCTGGCGCAGCGCGGCCAGCGCCTGGGACACCGCGGGCTCGCTCACGCCCAGCGCCTTGGCCGCGTCGGTGACCGAGCCGAGCCTGGCGACCAGGACGAACGCGTTGAGCTGGCCCAGTGTCATCCGTAGATACTTTCTGCTCCCACCGGAGACTGGACATTACTCCTTAAGCAAACGGTTAATCCAGCGATGACCGGGCCCCGCGGCGGGCCTACCGTCGCGCCATGGACGACGACGCACGGCAGGTCCTGCGCGAGCTCTGGAGCGCCCGGGGCCGGCGCAGCGAAGACCTCGAAGCGGCTTGCGGCCCCCAGCGGACCTGCAAGAACATGTCCGCGGTCGGCTTCGACGGGCTGGCCGAGGGCGGCGACCTGCGGGACGCCTGGAAGACGCAGCTCGCCAAGGAGGGCAAGCTCAAGCCCGGCACCGGCACCGTCCGCGACCTGGTGCTCGGCGCGGACGAGAAGGCGTAGCGCGCGGGGATGGACTACCCGGACACCGTCGCCGGCCTCACCGGCTCGCTGCGCGACGGCGGCTACCTCGCCGACCGCGGCCTCGCCACCGCGCTGCTCGTCGCGCTCTCGCTGCACCGCCCGATCCTGCTGGAGGGCGAGGTCGGCGTCGGCAAGACCGAGGTGGCGAAAACGATCGCGGCGGTGTTCGAACGACGGCTGATCCGGCTCCAGTGCTACGAGGGCATCGACACCGCGCAGGCGCTCTACGAATGGGATTACGCCCGTCAGCTGCTGCAGATCCGCGCGCTGCAGGACCGCGAGGCCGCCGCGGACGAGGTGGTGGAGCAGCTGTTCGGGCCCAAGTTCCTGCTCGAACGGCCGCTGCTGGCCGCCGTCCGCGCCGGCGACCGCGCGGTGCTGCTGGTCGACGAGATCGACCGCGCCGACGACGAGTTCGAGGCCTTCCTGCTGGAGCTGCTGTCGGACTTCCAGGTGACCGTGCCCGAGGTCGGCACCATCGTCGCGCCGAGCCCGCCGCTGGTGGTGCTCACCTCGAACCGCACGCGGGAGCTGCACGACGCGCTCAAGCGCCGCTGCCTCTACCACTGGCTCGGCTACCCGCCCGCCGAGCGCGAGGTGGAGATCGTGCTGGTGCGCGAGCCCGGGGTGTCCGCGGCGCTGGCGCGCAAGGTGGTCGCCGCCGTGCAGCGGCTGCGCGAGCTGGACCTGGCCAAGCCGCCCGGGGTGGCCGAGACCATCGACTGGGCCCGCATGCTCCGGTTCCTCGGCGAGGACGAGCTGGACGAGCGCTCCGCCGCCGACACCCTCGGCGCCGTGGTGAAGGACCGCGACGACCTCGACGTGGTGCGCGAGCACCTCGCGGAAGTCACCTCCGGTGCCTGAGCGGGCCGCGCTGGTGCGGGTGCTCGTCGGCTTCGCCCGCGAGCTGCGGGAAGCCGGGCTGCCCGTCGGCTCCGGTGACGCGCTCACGTACTGCCGCGCGATGACCGCACTCGACCCGGCCGACCTGCTCGACCTCTACTGGGCCGGGCACAGCGCGCTGCTCAAACGGCACGAAGACGGGCCGCGGTACGACGAGGTGTTCCGCCGCTACTTCCTGGACGCCGAAGGCCCCGTGGCCGAGTTGCTGCAGCTCACCGCCGAGGCAGCGGACGACGCGACCCTCGCGTTGCCGGAGCCCGAGCGCACCGGCGATGAGCGGGAGACCGACACGCTGCTCGGGCTGGCCGCGTCCGATGTGGACACGTTGAAGCACAAGGCTTTCGGCGCCTGCACCGACGAAGAGCTGGCGGCGATCCGACGGATGATGGCGCGGATCCGGCTGACCCCACCGCGCCGTCGCACCCGACGCACGCGCCCCGCCCGCTCCGGCCGGGCACCGGATCTCCGACGGACCGTCCGCGATTCCCTGCGCAGCTTCGGCGAGCCCGGCGAGCTGCGCTGGCGGCAGCGCCGGACGCGGCTGCGCCCGTTGATCCTCATCCTCGACATCTCCGGTTCGATGGCCGACTATTCGCGCAATCTGCTGCAGTTCGCCTACTCCGCGCGTCACGCCGCGGCGAAGGTCGAGGTGTTCTGCTTCGGCACGCGACTGAGCCGGATCACCGACCGGCTGCGGACGCGTGACGTCGACGAGGCGCTGGCGCGCGCGGCCGAGGCGGTCGTCGATTGGGAGGGCGGGACGCGGATCGGGGCGTCGCTGGACGAGTTCGTCCGCACCTGGGGACGGCGCGGGCTGTGCCGCGGCGGCGTGGTGGTGATCTGCTCCGACGGGCTGGACCGCGGTGACCCGGACGTGCTGGCGAACGCGATGGCCCGGCTCTCCCGGCTGAGCCACCGTCTCGTGTGGACGAACCCGCACCGCGGCGCCGGCACGCTCGGCCTGATGATCGCCGCGCCGCACGTGGACCTACTGGTGTCGGGGCACGACCTGCACAGTCTGGAAGAGCTGGCGGCACTGCTGCCGGGGCTCGGTCAGGAGCAGCGGTGACACGGTGGAGTGTGGGCCTCGAGGCGGACGGCGACCGCGTGTTCACCCGCGAGGAGATCGTGGAGCTGGCCGACGCGGTCGCGCCCGCGGGCGGCATCGCGAGCGGGATCGGCACCAGCCGTTACGGCGCGCGGCTGCTGGTCGAGGCGCCGGACCGGGAGCGGGCCGTCGCGCTGGCGACCGCGGAGTTCCGCCGCGCCGCCGCGGCCGCCGGGCTGCCGCCAGGCCCGGTCGGCCGGGTGGAGGCCGTCGGCGAGGACGAGTGATCCGCCTCGGCCCGGCCGCCGGCTACCCGTTCGACGGCCCCCGCCTCCTCGGCGGCTGGACCCCGCCGCCGGTCGCCGCGGTGTATGCCGTGCTGTACAAACCGGACCCCGAGACCCGGCCCGAGCGGTACGCCGTGATCTACGTCGATCAGGCCGAAGACCTTACGCGCGAGCACTTCCCGTTCCGCCACCCACGCGCCGCCTGCTGGATCGCCCGCGCCGGCTCGCGCTGGAAGGTGCACATCTGCACCTACCAGGTCCCGGGCGGCCTGCCCGCGCACCGCGAGCAGATCGTCCGCGAGCTGACGGCGGTCTACCGTCCGCGCTGCAATGCCGAGCAGTTCGAGCCCAGCTGGCACGAGAACTGGATCGGGCACAGCCGTTGATCCTCCTGGCCCAAGGACTCGTGAGTGTTGAAGACGGTTAGAACCGGCGCAAACACTCACGAGTCCTTCCACCCGGGCCCTCAGCGGGGCGCGAACCCCACCGCGTCGTGAAGCCGGGACCGCCGCGTCCCCGAGGCAGGCCGGGCCGGTGGACGCGCCTCCGTCGGCGGAGCGTAGGTCGCGCCGACCACGATCTCTTCCGCCATCCCGTAAAGCAGCGGCAGCGCTCCCGCGACCACCCCGCCAGTGCGGTTGATGTGCGAGACACCCGGCACGATCGCCGCAGCGTGGACATTGATGCGGCGGACCGTTTCCGCGCAGTCCTCCAGATTCGCCGCAACCCGGGCGAGCAGCGTGCCCACCCAGAACAGGTACACCGCCAGCCCGGCGATCAGCAGCACGATGTCGGCCACGGTCAGGACGACCAGCGTGGTGGTCATGACTTCACCTTTCCGAGCACCCGGCCGAGGAACAGGTGGTGCTGCAGGCCTTCGGCGAGGACGGCGTCGACGCGGGCGGCCGTCTCCGGGATCAGCGTGGTGTGCTGGGTGTTCTCCGCGGCGCCGTGCAGGGTGTCGCGAATGCCCGCCACGCGGCGGTCGATGATCTTCACAAAATAGATCAGCAGGCTCAGCAGCGCGGCGACCGCCAGCACCACCACGAAACCGGCGATGATCGCGACCCACCACAGGGTCTGGTCCGTCGAGGACATGGCTAGCCTCCCAACCGCACGCGGCCGCGCCGCAGCCCGGCCACGATCACCTCGGCGTGGTCGATGGTGGTGCGCAGCCCGGTCAGCGCGGCGGTGTTCGCCTCGGCCGCCTTGAGCTGCTCGTCGATCAGCGGGGCCGCGCGGCCGATCGAGCGGACCAGCGCCAGGATCGGCACCACCAGCGCGACGACGGCCAGCACGACCACGACCCCGATCGCGAACCCGACGATCCAGCCCGCCGTCATGGCGCGCTCCTCTCCCGAAAACTGTCCATTGTGGTCACACCGTCTCGCAGAAGTCGCGCACCGGCTTGAGGCTCGCGTTCACCGAGGCGAGGGCGGCGGGCACCGGCGCGGTGCGCTCCGCGACCAGCGTGACCCCGCCCAGCACCGAGCCGAGCGTCCGCCGGACGTGGCGCAGGTGCAGGATGACGCGCAGCAGCCCGACGGCGGCGAACAGGATGATCAGCGCGGCCACGGCGAGCGTGGCCCAGGCGGCAGCAGGCATAGCGGGATTCCTTTCAGCCCAGGAGTTTCGCGACGCTGCCGGCGTACCGGGTCGCGCCGGCGGCCACTTCGTCGATGGTGCGGCCGGTGCGGGCGAGCGCCGCGGGCACCGGTTCCAGCCGCCCGGCGAGCTCACCACCGCCCGCGAGGATGTCGTCGGCCGCGGCGCGGATCCGCTCCACCGCGGCCAGGACCCGGTTGAGCAGGGCGATCACGACGGGCAGCACGACGAGCAGCAGCACGGCGTTGCCGATCCACCACAGGACCATGGTCGCCTCCTCAGGCCGGGGTACTCGGGTAGGGCAGGAAGAACCGGCGGAACACGCGTCTGAGCGCCATCAGCGCCGCCTGCAGCCCGATCCGGAACCCGCGGGCCGGGGCCGCGTGCCGGGCCGCCGGGTCCTCGCCGCGCTCGGCGCGCGCGATGCCGTCCTGCAGGTTCACCGCGAAGTCACGCATCAGCACCGAGGTGACGTCGGCGATCATGCCGCGGCCGTACTGCGCCGCGGCGCCGGAGATCTGCAGGTCCTGGTCGACGTCCACGCGTGTGCCGCTGCCGGAGCGGACCAGGGTCGCGGTGATGGTCATGCTCGCCTCGCCGCGGCCCTTCTCCTCCGAGCCGGCGGCGTCGACGACGATCCGCTGGGCCGCGTCGTCGCGCTCGGTGATCGTGGCCGTGCCGCCGAACCGCAGCGACACCGGCCCCATCCGCACGCTGACGCGGCCCTTGTACCGCTCGTCACCGAGGTCTTCGGTCAGCTCCGCGCCGGGCAGGCAGGCCGCGACCCGCGGCACGTCGTCGAAGAACCGCCACACCTTGTCCACCGGCTGCGCGACCTCGAACTGGTTCCGGATCAGCATCGGGTCTCCTTCTTCGCGTAAACGGCCGGGTCGCGCTGGAACTCGGCGCGGCAGCCGGAGCAGCAGAAGCTGTACTCGGCGCCCTCGTACTCGACCGGGTCCGCCGCGGGCACGGTCATGCCGCACACCGGGTCCACGGCCTCGGGCAACTCGGTGACAACGGCCACCGGCGCCGAACGAGCGGCCCGGGCCCGCACCAGCTCGGCCAGGATCGCGACGGCGATCTCCCGGTGCGACACGCGGCCCAGGTCCAGCCCGGCCGGCACCTGCACGCGGGCCAGGTCCTCGGCGGGCACACCGCGGTCGGCCAGGTAGCCGAGCACCGCCTGGCCACGGCGGAGCGAGGCGACCAGGCCGAGGTACGCGGGCCGGGCGGCCAACGCGCGCTCCATCGACTCTTCGTCGTTGTGCCCCTGCGTCGCGATGACCACAAAGGACTGTGCGGTCACGCCCGTGAACTCGGGATTCTCCAGCCGCTCGGCGCGCCAGCCCAGCGTCGCCGCCAGCTCGACGAGCGTGGTGGCCATCGGCGAACGCCCGACCACCACCAGGTGCGGCGCGGGCTCCACTGGCTCGATGTACACCTCCAGCGCCCCTTCGCTCTGGCACGAGATCGGCACCACGGTCATGCCGTCCGGCACCGCGGCGCCGAACTGGTCCGGGGTGCCGAGCAGCAGCAGCCGCGGCGTGCCCTCGGCGAGCGCCTGGCGGGCCTCGCGGACCACCGTCGGCTCGGCGCAGGCCCCGCCGATCCAGCCGCGCAGCTCGCCGGAGGCGGTGATGATCGCGCGGCAGCCTTCCTTGCCCGACGACGGTCCCTGCCGCCACACCACCGTGGCCAGCGCGAACGCCTCACCGCGGCGGGCCAGCTCCCCCGCCTGCTCCAGCACGCCCCAGCCGTCCGGCTCCGCCATGCCGCTCACCTCAGTCCGTCCGCACCGGCGGCGCGCCGGAGACGTCGCGCCGGTAGCGCAGCGCCTCCCACACCCGGTCGGGCAGCAGCGGCATGTCGATGTTGCGCACGCCGGCGTCGCCGATCGCGTCCATCACCGCGTTCACGAACGCCGCCGGCCCGCCGACCGCCGCGCACTCCCCCACACCCTTGGCACCGATCGGATGATGCGGCGACGGCGTGACGACCTCGCTGTGCAGCTCGAAACCGGGCGTCTCCCACGCGGTGGGCAGCAGGTAGTCCATGTAGTTCGAGCCGACGCAGTTGCCCTCGGCGTCGAAGGTGATGGACTGCATGTTGGACATCGCGTACGCCTCGGTCAGCCCGCCCATGATCTGGCCCTCGACGATCATCGGGTTGATCCGCACGCCGCAGTCGTCGACCGCGACCAGGTTCAGCACGTCCCACACCCCGGTCTCCGGGTCCACCTCCACGGTGGCGATGTAGACGGCGAACGGCCAGGTCAGGTTCGGCGGGTCGTAGTAGGCGTTGTTCTCCAGGCCCGGCTCCATGCCGTCGGGCATGTTGCCGTACGCGGCCATCGCGCACTCCTGGATCGTCACGCCGCGGTCCGGCGCGCTGCGCACGAAGAACCGGCCCAGCTCCCATTCGACGTCCTCTTCGGACACTTCCAGCAGGTGCGCGGCGAGCTTGCGCGCCTTGGCCCGGATCTTGCGCGACACCATGGAGATCGCCGCGCCCGCGACCGGCGTGCTACGGGAGGCGTAGGTGCCCATGCCGAACGGCGCGGTGTCGGTGTCGCCCTCCTCCACCGTGACGTCGTCGGCCGGGATGCCCAGCTCGTGGCTGACGATCTGGGCCCAGGTGGTCTCGTGGCCCTGGCCCTGGCTCTTCGCGCCGACCCGCAGCAGCGCCTTGCCGGTCATGTGCACCCGCAGCTCGGCGGAGTCGAACATCTTGATGCCGAGGATGTCGTACTCGCGGCTGTTGCCGGCGCCGAGCGGCTCGGTCATGGTGGAGATGCCGATGCCGAGCAGGCGCCCGCGCGAGCGCGCTTCTTCCTTCTGCCGCAGGAAGTCCTCGTAGCCGACCGCCTTGAGGCCGACGTCGAGGCAGGCCTCGGGCTGGCCGGAGTCGACCAGGAAGCCGAACGGCGTGCGGTGCGGGAAGGCGTCCGCCTTGACGAAGTTGAGCCGGCGGAACGCGGCCTGGTCCATCCCGAGGTCGGCGGCGGCCTGGTGGACCATGCGCTCCTGGAAGAACATCGCCTCGGTGACGCGGAACGAGCACCGGTACGCGACGCCGCCGGGCGCCTTGTTGCTGTACGTGCCGCGCGCGGTCAGGTGCGCGGCCGGGATGTCGTAACAGGCGAACGCCGAGTGCAGCAGCCCGATCTTGAACTTGCTCGGCTGGGCGTCGGCGAAAAACGCGCCGTGGTCGGCGTCGGCGTGGATGCGGACGCCGAGGATCTTGCCGTCCTCGCGCAGCGCCATCTCGCTGTCGAGGTACATGTCGCGGGCGAAGCCGGTGGAGATCAGGTTGCCGGTCTTGTCCTCGATCCACTTCACCGGCCGCTCCAGCAGGATGGAGCACAGGATCGCGCACACGTAACCCGGGTACACCGGCACCTTGTTGCCGAAGCCGCCGCCGATGTCCGGCGAGATGATCCGGATCAGGTGCTCGGGCAGCTCGGCCACCATCGACACCGCGGCGCGGATGATGTGCGGCGCCTGCGTGGTCATGTAGACGGTGAGCTTGCTGGTCGCGCGGTCGAAGTCCGCGACGGCGCCGCAGCACTCGATTGGCGAGGGGTGCGAGCGCGGATAATGCAGGCGCAGCTTCGAAATCCGGTCCGCCTGCTCGAACGCGCGGTCGGTGCCGGCCTTGTCCCCGACCTCCCAGTCGTAGATCACGTTGCCGGTCTGGCCGGCCTTGTCGTCGCGGATCACCGGCGCGCCCTCGGCCACGGCCTGGAGCGGGTTCACGATCACGGGCAGCGGCTCGTACTCGACGTCGATCGCCTCGCAGGCGTCCTTAGCGATGTACGGGTCGTCGGCGACCACGCAGGCGACCTCCTGGCCCTGGAAGCGCACCTTGTCGGTGGCGAGCACGGCCTGGGTGTCGTAGGAGAGCGTGGGCATCCACGCCAGGTTGCGCGTCGCGGCCATCTCGCCGGTCAGCACCAGCCGCACGCCCGGGATCGCCCAGGCCCGGCTGGTGTCGATCGACTTGATCCGCGCGTGCGCCAGCGGGCTGCGCAGGATCTCCAGGTGCAGCATGCCCGGCAGCACGATGTCGTCGGTGTAGTTGCCACGGCCGCGGATGAACCGGCTGTCCTCGACCCGCTTGCGGCTCGCGCCGAGCCCGCCGATCTTGTTCTCGTCCAGTGCCTGGGACACGTCGATCCTCCTATTCGGACCGCAGCGCGGCGGCGGCCCACAGCACCGACTTCACGATGTTCTGGTAACCCGTGCAGCGGCACAGGTTCCCCGACAGCGCCCAGCGGACGTCCTCTTCGGACGGTTCCTGGTTCTCGTCCAGCAGCGCCTTGGCCGAGAGCATCATCCCCGGCGTGCAGAAGCCGCACTGCAGGCCGTGCTCCTCGCGGAAGCCCTCCTGCAGCGGGTGCAGGCCGCTCTCGGTGGCCAGCCCCTCGACCGTGGTGACCTCGTGCCCGTCGGCCTGCACGCCGAGCATGGTGCACGACTTCACCGCGCGGCCGTCGACGAGCACGGTGCAGGCGCCGCAGTTCGTGGTGTCGCAGCCCATGTGCGTGCCGGTGAGCCGAAGTCCCTGGCGCAGCAGGTGGACCAGCAGCAGCCGCGGCTCGCACTCGACCACGCGCCGCTCGCCGTTCACGGTCACCGTCACGCGTCGTACTGGCACGTCGCCGGCGGCCTCTTCGCGGATTTCGTGGACACTGGTCATCTCACGCCGCCCTCTCCTTGGTGCGGCCCAGCGCGCGCACCACGAAGGTGCGCACCATGTGCCGTTTGAATTCGGCCGTGCCGCGGTGATCGGACTTCGGGCGCGCGGCTTGGGCAGCCAGCTCCGCCGCGTGCTCCACGGACTCCTCCGTGAGCGGCCCGCCGACCAGTGCGTGCCCGGCTTCGACGGCCTCGATGGTCGCGCCGCCCACTCCGGTGAGCGCGATGCCGGCCCGGGTCACCGTCTCCCCGGTGGTCTCGATCGCGACCGCGACGCCAACCGTGGCGAAGTCCCCGACCCGGCGTTCCAGCTTCAGGTAACCGCCGCCGGGAATGCCGCGGGGCGCGGGAATCACGGCCTCCACGGCGATCTCGTCCGGCGCCAGCGCGTTCTGGAACGGCCCGGTCACGAACTCGCGGGCCGGGATCGTCCGCCGTCCGCCCGGGCCGGCCGCGACGACCGAGCCGCCGAGCGCCAGCACCACCGCGGCCCAGTCGCCCTGCGGGTCGGCGTGGCACAGCGAGCCGACCAGGGTGCCGCGGTTGCGCACGATCGGGTCGGCGATCAGCGGCGCGGCCGCGGCCATCGTCGGCTGGGTGCTCTTGAGCAGCGCCGAGCGCTCGAGGTCGGCGTGCCGGCACAGCGCGCCGACGTGCAGCGCACCCGAGGCGTCCAGCTCGTGGTGTGCCAGGCCCGGCAGGTTGTTGATGTCCACCAGCAATGCGGGCGCGGCGAAGCGGAGTTTCATCAACGGCACCAGGCTCTGCCCGCCGGCCAGTACCTTGGCCTCGTCGCCGTGCTGGTGCAGCAGGTCGAGCGCCTCCGCCAGCGAGCGGGGCGCTTCGTAACGGAACCGGGACGGGTACACGCGGGCCCCTCAGTCTCGATCGGGCGGTTCGGGCACGGCGGTGGGGAGGGTGTCCTCCTCCGGCTCCGGGCGCGGGCGCTGGTGCGGGGGCCACGGCCCGGCGACCGGGCGGCCCGCCACCTTCAGGAAGTCGACCAGCTCGGGCCAGGCCCACACGGTCGGGCTCTTGCCCTCTTTCGGGGCGTCCTCGACGAGCTCGTACAGCCGCGGGTTGCCCCGGCTGTGCCCGTCGGACTCGATCCGCATGACGCGCACCCGCTTCCGCCGTTGGTCAGGTGCGGTGATGCTCCACCCGGGCGAACGCCGGGACAACGCGCGATTAACCCTTTGCTTAACCCCGCTATTGCGGGTGGCCGCGGCGGCGGGGACGATCGCTTTCATGCAGGTGCCGGCGCAGTTCGAGTACGAGCGGGCCTCGAGTGTCGAGCACGCGCTCGCGCTGCTGGCCAAGTACGGCCCGGAAAGCCGCGTGATCGCGGGCGGGCACAGCCTGATCCCGATGATGAAGCTGCGGCTCGCCCGGCCCGAGGCGCTGATCGACGTCAACGAGCTGGCCGAGCTGGCCACGATCGAAGCGGCCGGGGGCGAGCTGCGGATCGGCGCGCTGGTGCGGCACGCCGAGCTGCTCGCGTCCGAAGTCGCGGGAGAGCTGTTCCCGATCCTGCATGACGCGGAGCGGGTGATCGCCGACCCGATCGTGCGCAACCGCGGGACGATCGGCGGCTCGCTGTGCCAGGCCGATCCTTCGGAAGACCTCTCGGCCGCCTTCACCGCGGTCCGCGCGATCGCCGTGATCCGCGGTGAAGACGGCGAGCGGACGGTGCCGGTGCGCGATTTCTTCGCCGGCCCGTACGACACGGTGGTCGGCCCGGCCGAGCTGCTCGTGGAGCTGCGGCTGCCGATCCGGCCCGGGCTCGGCAGCGCGTACACGAAGGTCGGCCGGCGCGCGGGTGACTGGGCGGTGGCCGCGGCCGGCGCCGCGCTCACCCTCGACGGCCCGGACGTCGCCGAGGCCGGGATCGGGCTCACCGCCGTCGGCGCGCCCCGGTTCGTCGCGGCCGAGGCGGAGGACTTCTTACGCGGCGGCGCCGCGACGCCGGACCGGTTCGAGCAGGCCGGGGTGATCGCCGCCGAGCACTGCTCCCCCGCCGCCGACCAGCGCGGCCCGGTCGACTACAAACGCCACCTCGTCGCCACGCTGACCGCGCGCGCGCTGCACCTGGCCCAGGCCCGGGCGGAGGGCTGAAGGCGTGGAGATCACCGTGACGGTGAACGACGAGCAGTACCGCCGCTCGGTCGAGCCCCGCCTGCTGCTGGTGCATTTCCTGCGCGACGACCTCGGCCTCACCGGCACCCACTGGGGCTGCGACACGTCCAACTGCGGCGCTTGCGTGGTGTGGCTCGACGAGGTGCCGGTGAAGTCGTGCACGGTGCTCGCCGCGATGGCGGACGGCAAGCGCGTCCGCACCGTCGAAGACCTCGCGTTCGGCACGGCGCTCGACCCGGTGCAGCAGGGTTTCGTGCAGTGCCACGGGATCCAGTGCGGGTTCTGCACACCGGGCCTGCTGATGACCGCGCGCTGGCTGCTCGACCACGACCCCGATCCGGCCGAGGGCACCATCCGCGAGGCCATCTCCGGGCAGCTGTGCCGCTGCACCGGGTACGAGAACATCGTGCGCTCGATCCGCTGGGCCGCCGAGCACCCGGACGGGGTCACGCCATGACCAGCGCGCTCGGCTACGGTTCGTTGCCCCGTAAGGAAGACGCGCGATTCGTACGCGGGCGCGGCACGTTCGTCGACGACGTCGTGCTGCCCGGGATGCTGCACGGCGCGGTGCTGCGCAGCCCGCACGCCCACGCACGGCTGATCTCGGTCGACACCAGCGCCGCCGAGGCGCACCCGAAGGTGCGGGCGGTGCTCACCGGCGCGATGCTCGCCGAGCGCGGGATGGCGTGGATGCCGACGCTCTCACACGACGTCCAGGCTGTGCTCGCCACCGACAAAGTCCGGTTCCAGGGCCAGGAAGTCGCGTTTGTCGTCGCGGAGGACCGGTACGCCGCCCGTGACGCGCTGGAGCTGATCGACGTCGAGTACGAGCCGCTGCCGGCCGTGATCGACGGGCTCGCCGCGCTCGAGCCCGGCGCCGAGGTGATCCGCGACGACCTCGGCCGCACCGACAACCACGTGTTCGACTGGTCCTCCGGCGACGCGGACGCGACCGAGGCGGCCATCGCCGGCGCGGAAGTCGTTGTCCGCCAAGACATGCTCTACCCGCGGGTGCACCCGGCGCCGCTGGAGACCTGCGGCGCGGTGGCCGACATCGACGCCGTCACCGGCAAGCTCACGGTCTGGGTCACCGCGCAGGCCCCGCACGCGCACCGGCTGCTGTACTCGCGCATCACCGGCCTGCCCGAGCACCGGATCCGGATCATCGCGCCGGACATCGGCGGCGGCTTCGGCAACAAAGTCGGGCTGTACCCCGGTTATCTGTGCGCGGTGGTCGGCTCGATGCTCACCGGGCGGCCGGTGAAGTGGACCGAGGACCGGTCCGAGAACCTGATGAGCACCTCGTTCGCCCGCGACTACCATATGAGCGGCGAAATCGCGGCCACGCGCGAGGGAAAACTGCTCGGCCTGCGCGTGCACGTGGTCGCCGACCACGGCGCGTTCAACGGCACCGCACAGCCGTCGAAGTTCCCGGCCGGGTTCTTCCACGTGTTCACCGGCTCGTACGACCTGCCGGTGGCGCACTGCGCGGTCACCGGCGTGTACACGAACAAGGCGCCCGGCGGGGTGGCGTACGCGTGCTCGTTCCGGATCACCGAAGCGGTGTACGTCGTCGAGCGGATGATGGACCTGCTCGCGCGCGAGCTGGGGCTGGACCCGGCCGAGCTGCGGATGCGGAACCTGTTGCGCCCCGAGCAGTTCCCGTACACCTGCGCGACCGGCTGGGAGTACGACTCGGGCGACTACCCGCGCGCGCTGGAGCTCGCCAAGCAGATCGCCGGTTACGACGGGCTTCGCCGTGAGCAGGCGGAAAAACGCACGCGGGGCGAGCTGATGGGCGTCGGGCTGAGCTTCTTTACCGAGGCCGTCGGCGCCGGCCCGCGCGAGCACATGGACATCCTCGGCTTCGGCATGGCCGACGGCGCCGAGCTGCGCGTGCACCCGACCGGCTCGGCCGTGCTCCGGCTGTCCTGCATGTCCCAGGGACAGGGCCACGAAACGACGTTCGCGCAGCTGGTGTCCGAGGAGCTGGGCATCGCGCCGGACGAGGTCGAGGTGGTGCAGGGCGACACCGACCACACCCCGTTCGGGCTGGGCACCTACGGCTCACGCTCGACGCCGGTCTCCGGTGCGGCCGCGGTTACGGTGGCGCGCAAGGTGCGCGAGCGGGCGCGGCAAGTGGCGTCGGCGATGCTGGAGGTGAGCCCGGACGACTTGGAGTGGGAGCGCGGGCGCTGGTTCGTGCGCGGAGTTCCCGGCCGCGGGGCCACGATCCGCGAGATCGCGCTGGCGGCGCACTCGGACCTCGCGCTGCCCGAGGGCGTCGAGGGGCATCTGGACGCGAGCACGGTGTACAGCCCGCCGAACCTGACCTACCCGTTCGGCGCGTACATCTGCGTGGTGGACGTGGATCCCGGGACCGGGCAGGTGACCGTGCGCCGGTTCGTCGCGGTGGACGACTGCGGGGTGCGGATCAACCCGATGATCGTGGCCGGCCAGGTGCACCGCGGCCTCGCCGACGGCATCGGGATGGCGCTGATGGAGCTGATGGCGTTCGACTCCGACGGCAATCACTTGGGCGGCTCGTTCATGGACTACCTGCTGCCGACGGCGCTGGAGTGCCCTTCGTGGGAGCTGGGCGAGACCGTCACCCCGTCGCCGCACCACCCGATCGGCGCGAAGGGCGTCGGCGAATCGGCGACCGTCGGCTCCCCCGCCGCGGTGGTGAACGCGGTGCTCGACGCGCTCGCCCCGTTCGGCGTCCGGCACGCCGACATGCCGCTCACCCCGGCGGCGGTCTGGCGCGCGATGCAGGGAAGTCCACTTCGGACAGACCTGGCGATCACCTGAGCCCGCCGGGTGTTCCGCCCCAATGTGGCATTGGGTGCGTTGAGCGCAACCAATGTGGCATTGGGGCGCATTCCCCGCCGCCCGGCGGCGGGCGGCGGGCGGCGGCGGTGCGGGCCCGCTGCGCGCAGCGGGCCCGGCAGATTGGTCTGCACCTTTACGCCGAGCGGCAGCCGACGCGCCGTGAGCGGTCGGCGGGGTGCCGTTCGGCGCAGGTCGCGCGGCGATGGGCGCTGCCGGTGAACCGTTCCCGCACGGGGTCCGTTTTCCCTGGTAGAAACGCAGAAAGCAGCCCCAGGAGGAACCCGTCATGCCCGCGATCCTGCTCACGAACCGCTCGCTCGCCATGCTCCGCGCGGTCGCCGCCGGCCGGGCCGACCTGGGCGCGGGCAGCGAGCCCGACCTCCGCGTCGACGGGCTGCCCTGCTGCGACCAGCCGGCCGCGCACCGGCTGTTCCACGACGGCCTGGTCCGCCCCGCCGGCCCGGCCCGCCCGGGCCAGTGGACCCCGGCCGAGCTGACCGCGGCGGGCGAGCTGGCCCTCGGCCTGCCCGCCGCCGCCTGACCTGCGCTGAGCCGCCGGCGTTATCCGGCGACGCCGGCCGGAGTCCGGTCCGCGAGGTCGTAGGCCTCCTGCGACGCCGAGACGTCGACGAGGTGCTCGACCGCCCATTCCTGGAGCGCGCGCAGCGGCTCACGCAGGGTGCGGCCCGCGTCGGTGAGCGCGTACTCGACGCGGACCGGGACCTGGGGGTACACGGTGCGGCGCACGAGCCCGTCCCGTTCGAGCCCGCGCAGGGTCTGGGTGAGCATCTTCTGCGAGATGCCCTCGATGCGCCGGCGCAGCTCCGAGAACCGGGCGTCGCCCTCCCAGAGCACGCCCACGATGAGCACCGTCCACCGGTCGCCGACGCGGTCCAGGATGCGGCGGGTCGGGCAGTCGGCGCGGTAGGGGCTGCCGAGCAGCGTCGACTCGGCTGGTGTGGTTACCACAAAGTGCCTTCTTCCCATCGGAGAGCTGCGCTCATACGGTAACCACAGGGCGTCGTCCGACGCCACCTCTGCTCGCAGAAAGGCACCCCGTGTCTCGTATCACCGTCATCGGCGGCACCGGTTACGCCGGCTCGGCCCTCGTCGCGGAGGCCGCCTCGCGCGGTCACCAGGTCACCGCGCTGAGCCGCTCGCAGCCCGCCGAGCCGATCCCGAATGTCACCTACACCGCCGGAGACGCCACCGACGAGGCCACGCTGTCCTCGGTCATCGCCGGCGCCGAGATCGTGGTGGACGCGATCGCCCCGCGCGGCCCGGCCGGCCACGCCCGCAACGTCCACCGCATCATCGCGCGCCTGGCCGATGCGGCGGGCGTGCGCCTGTTCATCGTCGGCGGCGCCTCGTCGCTGCGCCCGGCTCCCGGCGCGGGCCGCTTCGTCACCGACCCCGCCCACCTCGGCGCCATTCCCGAGGAGCTGCACGCCGAGATCCGTGACGGCGCGGCGTTCATCGTCGAGGACCTCCCGGCCACGCCCGCGACCCTCGACTGGGTCTACGTGAGCCCGGCGCTCAAGTTCGGCGCCCACGCGCCCGGCGAGCGGCTCGGCCACTACCGGCTCGGCGACGACGTCACCGTCGCGCCCGAGGACGGCGGCGCGATCTCCGCCGCGGACTACGCCCTCGGATTCCTCGACCTGGTCGAGAAGGGCGAGCACCACCGCACCCAGGCCAACCTCGCCCACTGAGCCGGGGCCGGGCTGCCGCCGGGGCGATGCCGGTTGTCCGGCGTTCTGTCCGTTAGCTCACCTGATCAGCGGTCACCGGGCCACCCGGCCCGCCTCCAGGGTGATCTCCATGAGACGGCTACTGGCGGTGGGTACGGCGGTCCTGGTCACCTTCGGCGCGCTTACGGCGTCGAGTACCGCGCAGGTCGAGCAGACGCCCGGCGGCTGGGTCGGCAGCTGGGCGGCCGCCCCCGCCGCCGGCGTGCCGAACACCCCGGGCGGCTATCCGAACTACTCGATCCGCAACGTGGTGCACACCAGCATCGGCGGCAGCAAGGCCCGCGTGCGGCTGTCCAACACCTTCGGCACCGGGCCGCTGGTGTTCGGGCACGTGACCGTCGCCGTCGCGGCGGCGCCCGGCAGCCCGCGCGCGGTGCCCGGCTCCCTGCGGACCCTGACGTTCGGCGGAATGTCCACTGTGGTCGTTCCGGCCGGCGCCGAGGTGCTGAGCGACCCGGCGCCGGTGCGGGTGCCCGCGGACGCCGACCTGCTGGTCACCACGTTCGTGCCCACGCCGTCCGGCCCGGTCACCTATCACCCGGCCGCCCAGCAGACCTCGTTCTTCACCCGCAACGGCGACTTCACCGCGGAAGAGTCGGGCGCGTCCTTCACCGAGCAGACCACCGTTTGGCACTACGTCAGCGAAGTCGACGTGCAGGGTGTCGCGCCCGGCGCCGTCGTCACGCTCGGCGATTCCATCACCGACGGCGTCGGCTCGACGCCCGGCGCCAACCACCGCTGGCCCGACTACCTCAGCGACCGCCTGCACGGCCGCCTCGGCGTGCTCAACGCCGGCATCAGCGCCAACCGGCTGCTGCTCGACGTGCCCGGCAGCGGCGCCGGCCGCAACGCGCTCGCCCGGTTCGCCGACGACGTGCTCAGCGTCGGCGGCGTGCGCACGCTGATCGTGCTCGAAGGCATCAACGACATCCAGCAGGACCCGCACCAGACCGACCCGCAGATGATCATCTCGGCGCTGCGGCAGCTGGTCGCGCAGGCGAAGGCGCGCGGCATCCGCGTGATCGGCGCGACGCTGACGCCGTTCAAGGGCTGGCAGGTCTACGACGAGACGCTGGAGCGCACCCGCGAGGCCGTGAACACGTTCATCCGCACCAGCGGCGTGTACGACGGCGTGGCCGATTTCGACGCCGCCATCCGCAATCCGGCCGACCCGCTGGCGATGCAGGCCGCCTACGACTCCGGCGACCACCTGCACCCCAACGACGCCGGCTACGCGCGGATGGCCGCCGCGGTCGACCTCAACCGGCTGTGACCGGCGTCCGGCGGAACGCCAGCACGGCCACGAGGCTGACCAGCCCGACGCCCACCATGTACAGCGAGACCGAAAGCGAGGTACCGGTGGAGGTCTGCAGCGCCGTCGCGATCAACGGCGCGAAGCTGCCGCCCGGCACCGCGCCGACGGCATAGGAGAAAGACGCGCCGCTGTACCGGAACCGCGGCTCGAACAGCTCCGAGAACAGCGCCGACTGCGGCCCGTACGTGGCGCCGAGGCCGAGGTTCAGCACGACCACCGCGAGGATCAGCAGCCACACCTGGCGCGTGTCGACGAGCAGGAAAAACGGCACCGCCCACACCACCAGCAGCACCGAGCCCAGGAGGTACACGGGTTTGCGGCCGACGTGGTCGGACCAGATAGCGGACGCGATGATGCTGACCAGCCACGTGACGCTGCCGGCGATCACCACCACGAGCATGGTGTCGCTGCTCAGCTTCAGCACCGAAGTGCCGTACGACAGCAGGTACGCGAAGAAGACGTAGCCGATCGCGGTGTTCGCGATGAAGCTCGCGGACGCCACCAGCACCTCGCGCGGCCGCTGCCGCAGCACGTCCACGATCGGCACCCGGCTGCGCTCGCCCGATTCCCGCAGCCGCGCGAACACCGGGCTCTCCTCGACCCGCAGCCGGATCACCAGTCCCACGGCCACCAGCACCAGGCTGGCCAGGAACGGCACCCGCCAGCCCCACGCGCGGAACTCCTCGGCCGAAAGCGAGTTGCTGACCAGGAAGAACACCAGCTGCGCCAGGATCAGCCCGGCCGGCACCCCGATCTGCGAGAACGACCCGTACCGCCCGCGGCGCCCCGGCGGCGCGTGCTCGACGGCCATCAGCGCGGCCCCGCCCCACTCGCCGCCGGCGGAGATGCCCTGCAGCAGCCGCAACACCACCAGCAGCACCGGCGCCAGGACCCCGGCCTGCGCGAACGTCGGCAGCGCGCCGACCCCGGCCGTCGCGAGTCCCATCAGGACCAGCGAGAGCACCAGCATCGTCTTGCGCCCGACGCGGTCCCCGAAGTGCCCCCAGACGATCCCGCCGATCGGCCGCGCGACGAAGCCCACCCCCAGCGTCGCGAACGAGGCGAGCGTGCCCGCCGAGGGCGACAGCGAAGGGAAAAACGCCTTGTTGAACACCAGCGCGGTCGCGGTGCTGTAGATGAAGTAGTCGTACCACTCGATGGTCGTGCCGATCGCGCTCGCCACCGCGACCCGCCGCACGGCCCCCGCCCGCACCTGGTGCTGCTCCGCCATTCCCGCTCTCCCCCACTTCGTCCGGCCGGCGGATCATGATGCCAGAGGAGGGCCCGGCGGGTCGAGCGCCGGAAGTCGCATGATCTCCGCTCGGGGGCTCCGGTCCGATGTGGACGCTGTCCCCCTGCTGCAGGTGGAGGGGCGCCCGGTACCAGCGAGTCCGATGTGGACACTTTCGCGGCCGCCCTCGCCAAGGGCGCCTGACACCCGGTTCAGAGACAGGTGGCCACGCGGACCAGGTCGGCCAGCGCCCGGGAGCGGCTGTGCGGCGGCCAGGCGATCACGGTGTCCACGGCCGGCGCGTCCGTGACCGGCACGGCGACCATGCCTTCGAGCAGGTTGACGCGGCTGGATTCGGGCAGCACCACGGTGGTGCGGCCGAGCGCGATCAGCTGGAAGAGCTGCGTCTGGTTGCGCACTTCCACGCCGGGGCCCTCGGGATAGTCGCCGCTGGAGCCGCGCCAGCGGGCCAGCGGCAGGTCCGGCAGGGAGCTGACCTCGGCCAGCCGGAGCCGGGAGCGGCGGGCGAGCGGATGCGCCGACGGCAGGATCGCGATCTGGCCCTCGGTCTCCAGGACCTCGGTTTCGAGCCCGGCCGTCGAGTCGAAGGGCTGGTGCAGCAGCGCCGCGTCGGCCTGCCCGTCGGCCAGCGCCTGCTGGGGCTGGGACTCGAACAGCAGCAGGTCGACGGGGACGGAATCCGGCTCGGCGGCGTACGCGTCGAGCAACTTCGCCAGCAATTCACCGGAAGAACCGGCCTTGGCGGACAGCACGAGTGACGGTGCGCTCGTCGCGGCGCTCCGGGTGCGCCGCTCGGCCGCGGCCACCGCGCCGAGGATCGCCCGGCCTTCGACCAGCAGCACCGCGCCGGCTTCGGTGAGCGTGACCTTGCGGCTGGTGCGTTCCAGCAACGCGACGCCGAGCCGTCGTTCGAGCTGGGCGATGGTCCGCGACAGCGGCGGCTGGGCGATGCCGAGGCGCTCGGCCGCCCGGCCGAAGTGCAGTTCCTCGGCGACCGTCACGAAATACCGCAGCTCCCGCGTCTCCACGCGTTCAGGTTACCGCCGATCAATACCGGCGGGGTATCGCCGCGTGACCCAGACGGTGTTGGTCCCCCGCCGCCGCGCGGCCACGATCGAAGCATGAGCGAACAGACGATCGCGCTGGTCACCGGCGCGAACAAGGGAATCGGCTACGAGATCGCGGCCGGGCTCGGCGCGCTGGGCTGGAGCGTCGGGGTCGGGGCCCGGGACGAGCGGCGCCGGGACGACGCCGTGGCCAAGCTGCGCGCGGCCGGCGTGGACGCCTTCGGGGTGCCGCTCGACGTCACCGACGACGCGAGCGTGACGGCCGCCGCCGCCCTGATCGAGGAGCGCGCCGGGCGGCTCGACGTGCTGGTCAACAACGCCGGCATCGCCGGGGCGTGGCCGGACCCGCCCACGTCCCTTACGCCGGAGGGAATGCGGGCAGTGGTGGAGACCAATGTGATCGGCGTGGTCCGGGTCGTCAACACGATGCTGCCGCTGCTGCGGCGTTCCACGCACCCGCGGATCGTCAACCAGTCCAGCCACGTCGCCTCGCTGACGTTGCAGACCGCGCCGGGCGCCGGCTTCGGCGAGGCCAGCGGCGCGTACTCACCGTCGAAGACGTTCCTCAACGCCGTCACCATCCAGTACGCCAAGGAGCTGGGCGACACCATCAAGATCAACAACGCCTGCCCCGGCTACATCGCGACCGACTTGAACGGCTTCCAGGGAACCGACACCCCGGGGGACGGCGCCCGGATCGCCGTCCGGCTCGCGACGCTGCCGGACGACGGCCCGACCGGCGGCCTGTTCGACGAAGCCGGCCCCATCCCCTGGTGACCCGGCAGCCCACGGAGCTACGCGAAAACGGTGTCAGGCAAGGGTTTCCGGCCTTGCCCCCGCTGAACGCCGAAGGCCCGCACCAAACCGGTGCGGGCCTTCGGCGTCGGTGAGGCGGGGCGGCTCACCAGGGGTTGTTGTCCTGCTCGTCCGGGTCGATGCCACCGGGACGGCGGGCCGGCGGGGACGTCGGGGCGGCCGGCGGGACCGGCGCGCCACCCGCGCTCGGGGACGGCGGCACGGGCTCCGGGTCCGGGCCGTTGTCCGGCTCGGGCGGGCCGTCCTCGGGCTCGTCCGGGTCCGGGAACCGGCCGCGCAGCGAGTCGAGCAGCACGCCGCGGGTCTCCTGGTCCTCCTCACCGAGGTTCTCGGTCATCACCTCGGCGACACGCTCGGTGATGCCGGCCTGCGCCCGGCGCATGGTCTCCAGCACCATCCGCGAAAGCTCCTCCGGCGGCATCGTCCGCGTCTTCGAGCTGAAGACCAGGTCCGACACCACGCCGTCGGCGCCGACGGTCACCCGGACGGTGCCGTCCGGGCTCGACGCCGTCAGCCGCAGCCGCTCGGTCTCCTCCTGAGCGGCCGCGTACCGCTCCGCCTTGCGCGCGAAGCCCGCGGCCCACTCGTCCATCCGCCGGATCGCCTCGTCGGGGTCCCTCATCAGGTCGCCCAGGCCGCCGCCAGCACTAGTCATGCTCGTCGTTCCCCTCGAATCCTCGTCACTGCAACGCGCCGCTCACGAACCCGCGACCGCTCAGGCGCCGTTCCGCTGGACGGTGCCGACCCGCAGCTGCTTCGCGTCGACCTCCGAACCCGCCTGCTTCTTGAACGGCTCCGCCTCCGCCTCGTCACCCTCACGGTAAGTCTTGGCAGCAGTACGGACATTGTCCGCCGTCGTCTTCACACCATCACCCGCCGAACTCACCGCCTCTTTCGCCTTCTCACCGGTCGGGTTCACGATCAACGGCAGGAACGCACACAGCAACCCGTACGCATCCGTCGACAAAGCCGTATCCGCCGCCTGCACCGCGGTGTGCAGACGATCCACCAACCCGTCCAAGTGACTCGCGTGCGCGACCAGATCGTCCGGCTCTACCTGAAAAGCGCTCGTCATCAACCGCTCACTTCCAGTCCGTGTTCTTCCAGTCACCGATCACCGGCGGCGCCACCACCTCGTCCGGGGAGAAGAACGACGGATCGTCCGACTCCACGAAGTCAGCGATCTTATGCTCCTTGTCCTCCGGGCCTTTACCGCCCTTGTTGCCGGCGCCCATGCCGCCCATCCCGGGCGAACCGGGCGCGCCCTTGCCGCCCGCGCCCGCACCGCCGGCGCCGCGCCCAGCCACGCCCTCCTCGGCCGCCGCGCCACTGCCGCTGCCCGGGCCGCCGACGCCGGAGCCCTTGCCGCCGGAACCGCCCAGACCACCCGAACTGCCCGAGGCGCCGGACCCACCCGAACCGCCGCCGAGGCGGCTGCCGATGCTCTCGCCGTTGACACCGCCGCCCCGGCCGATGGTCGGGATCCTGCCGCCGGTCGCGCCCGGGCCGGAACCGCCGCCCGGCCCTAGGCTCGAGCCGGGGTTGATGCCGGGCGGGGTGAACGACGGCGGGGTGTAACCGGGCCCGGAACCGCCGGGACCGGAGCCGCCGCCACCGGGGATGTTGATGTTGGGCACACCACCGGGACCGCTGCCCGGGCCACCGCCCGGGGGCAGGTTGACCGGCGGAGGGGTGAAGCCCTGGACGTGCGTGCCGTCGCCGGAATCGCCGCCGGGGCCACCGCCGGGCGGCAGGCTGAACGACGGGTTGCCGCCGCCACCGCCCGGATTCGAGCCGCCCGGGCCGGAGCCGCCGGGGCCCGAGCCGCCGGGGCCGCCGTTCGGGCCGCCGCCCGGGTCACCGCCGGGAGGCAGGTTCAGCGACGGGTTCCCGCCCGGGTTCGAACCGCCCTGGCCCGAGCCGCCGCCGGGCGATCCGGGCTGACCGCTCTGGGTGCTGAACCCGGGCTGGTTGGCGCCGGGCCCAGTGCCGCCGGGGCCGCCGTTCGGCGAGCCGGGCTGCCCCGCGGGCGAACCCGACTGGCCCGAGGCCGAGCCACCGCCGCTCGAGCCCGCCAGCTTGGGCGGGGGCGGGAACTGCGGCGTCACCACGGCCGAGCCGATCGTCTCGTCGAACCGGGTCATGGTCTGCGCGGCCTGCCCGCGCGCGGCCTGCTGCTCGCGGTAGGTCGTCTGCGCCTGCTGGGCCTGCTGCGCGTAGGCCACCGGGTCCGTGATCTGCTGCAGCTTCGCGTTCGAGTCCTGCACCGAGAACTGGACCGGCGGGTTGGCCGCCATCGCCTTCTGCGTCTCGTTCAGCGTCTGCGAGTGGATCTCCTGCTGCCGCCCGGACAGGGTCGCGCCCTGCGCGGTGGTGCCGAGCCATTTGCCGACGTTCGCGAGGTGCTCGCGCGCGGCGTCACCGCCGCCGCCGGACCAGTTCGCCGTGCTGGCGTTGATCGCCTGCGCCAGGTTCTGCTGGTGCCCGGCCAGCTCGTTGCCGACGCTGACCCACTCCTCCGAGGAGGCCGCGACCGTGGCGGAGTCGGCGTTCTGCGAGATCGCCTGCTGCATCTGCTCGTGCGAGGCGTTGGCCCAGACGGTGTGCGGGGCGCCGCCGGTCTGGCGGATCTGCAGGCCCTCGTCGAGGCGCTGCTTGGCCTCGTCCAGGTGCTGCTGGTACAGCTCCTGGATCTTCTGGTCCCGGACCTTCGGGTCCACGACCGGGCCGAGCCAGCCGTCCTTGATCTCCTGGTCGACCTGCTCGGTGGCCTCCGCCCGGATCTGGTCGCCCGAGAGCACGTCGTCGGGCTTGATCGGGCCCACGTAGTACTTGGACGAGGGATCGGCGGTCGCGTCGTACAGCGGGCTGCGCGGGTTGTAGTCCGGGGACGACGGGTCGGAGACCGATGAGGCAGGCAACGTCGGGTCGGTGAGAGACACGGGGTTCCCTTCAGCTCTGATCGCCGGCGGCGGGCCGCCGCGCGAGAAACTCGCGCGAGCCCTCCCCCCGGTTCCGGTGGTTCTGCGCGGTCGCCTCGGGCTTCGCGCCCGGCTGCGGACCGGCCGGTGACCGGGTCCTCGCAGCCGGCAGTGCCTCGCTCATGCGGGCACCTCCCTCCTCGGTCGCCGGCCGCGGCGTCAGTAGACGGCGGCGATGGCGTTGCGGACGGCCCGGGCCACCTCGGCCCGGCCGGCGGGTACGTATTTCGCGCTCAGGTCACCGGAATCGCCGGTGCTGGTGTGCACGAGGTACCGGCCGTCCTCGGTGTCCAGCCAGCTGATCGGGTCGCCGGCCAGGCGCTCGCCGTGCCGGCTCCAGGCCGTCACCGCCAGGTGGCCGCCGCCGAGCCGCGGCGCGGCCAGCACGCGCTCCAGCACCTCGACGCCGCCGCTGGCCGACGGCGCCGGGCGCCGCTCGCCGCGCTGCGGCCGGACCACGCCGCTGACCTCGATCATCCCGAAGGCGTCGGTCTCTTCCTCGTCCTCCGCGGCCTCGGCCCGGCGCCGCGCGGTCATCTTGGACACCGCCTCGGCAGCCTTGCGGTGCACGGTGTGCGCGCCGGTGGTCGCCGCCCGCGCGGGCGGCAGCACCCCGGTGACGACCTCCACCAGGTCCTCGTCGTCGAACAGGGAGAACAGCAGGTCGTCCGAGCGCGGGTCCTGGGTGATGCCGAGCGCCTGGCGGCCGTCGGTGAGGGCGAGCACGGCGATGTCGGCGCCGAGGCCGTCCACTCCGGTCACCGCGACCGAGACCCGGTGCTTCGCGACCAGCGCGAACGCGGCGCGCGCCTGGGGGCGCAGCTCGCCCTGGATCGAGAGTCTGCGGTCTTCCAGTGCCCGGTAGACCTCGGTGGCCACGCGGATGAAGCGCACCGGGTCGGCCGGCACCGTGCCGATCCGCAACGGGTACTGCCGGATGTCACCGCCCGTCGCCTGGCCCACCACAAGAGCTTCGACGACGTCGAGCACGAACTCGAACCTGTCCGCCATACCCGAAAGCATCCTTCCCCACGGCGGTTCACACCCGGCCTGAACCGGGCCTGACACCCGCGCGCACAGCACGTCGACTGGCACCACTACAGAGCGTATCAGTCCTGGTGTGGCAGAAAATCACCACTCGAACCGGTGCGCCCGGAAAGACCATCCGACTGTGTCCCGGTGGGCACTCCCGCGGTGCCCTCATCCCTGTCACGGCGCCCGGCCCGTTCCGGTTCACCCGGATTCGCGGCCCGGCTCAGCCCCGGCGCGCCCGGTAGACCCGCAGGTTCAGCCGGACCAGCTCCAGCAGCGGCACCGCGACGCCGAGCTTGTGCGCGCGGTCCACGAGATCGCCGAAGATCTGCTCGCCCTCGACGTCGAGCCCGGAGCTCAGATCGCGGTACAACGACGGCGCCCGCGGCGATCCCGGCTCGGTGACGGCGGCGCGGGTGTTCGCCAGCGACGCCGCGGGCACCGGGTAACCGGCCGCTTCCGCGACGGCCGCGCACTCGGCGACCACGGCTTCCGCGAACTCGATCCCGCCGGGCTGGTCCGCGACCTCGCCGACATTGCCGCGCATCAGCGAAGTGACCGCGCCGAGCGAGGCGATGAAGACCCATTTGCCCCACATGTCCGCCAGAATGGCGTCCGACAGCGTGGTGTCGAAGCCGGCGCCCGAGAGCTCGGCGTGCACCTGCGCCAGCGCGGCGGGCGCGGGCTCGGCCCGGGCGCCGTAGGTCAGCGACTGGAGGTCGAACAGCCGGCGGATGTCGCCGTCACCGTCCACTGTGGTCATCACGATCGCGACGCCGCCGAGCACGCGCTCCTCGCCGAAGCGGGCCACCAGCTCGTCGATGTGGCGCAGGCCGTTCAGCACCGGCAGGATCAGCGTCCCCGGGCCCACCGCGGGCGCCACGTCCTCGATCGCCGCCGCCAGCCCGGCCGCCTTGACCGTGAACAGCACCAGGTCGTACGGCCCGGTCACCTCGCCCGTGCGGACCAGTTTCGGGCTGAGCACGGTGTTCTCGCCCAGGCCGGTGATCCGCAGCCCGCGCTCCTCGATCAGCCGCGCCCGCCCGGGGCGCACCAGGAAGGTCACGTCCCGGCCGGCCTGGGCCAGCCGGCCGCCGAAGAACCCGCCGGTCGCGCCGGCGCCGACCACCAGTATCCGCATTCTGCTCGTCACCCCGCCGACGGTAGGCCTCTGGCTTTCGACTGGCAAGGCAGACACGGGAGTCCCATCGCACAGTGCCACGGGCGGCGGGAAGGGTGTACGGCGTCAGGCGCCGACGACGCCGTCGATGCCCTCGCGGAGGAAGTCGGCGTGGCCGTTGTGGCGGGCGTACTCGTGGATGAGGTGCAGCATCACCAGGCGCAGCGAGACGTCCTCGCCGCCGCGGTGGTTGCGGGCCACGACGTCGAGCGACTCCGCCCGCTCCTCGATCTCGCGTGCCCGCGCGACCTCGGCCTCCCAGGCGGCGAACGCCTCGGACCGCGTCGAGTCCGCCGCGTCGTAGGCGACCTGGAAGTCGCCCTCGGCGGACCAGACCAGGCCGACGTCCTCCTGGTCGATCACGCGGCGGAACCAGGCGCGCTCGACCTCGGCCAGGTGCCGCACCAGGCCCAGCAGCGACAGCGTCGACGGCGGCATCGACTGCCGCCGCAGGTCCTCATCGGACAGCCCGTCGCATTTCATCGCCAGCGTGGCGCGGTGGTAGTCGAGGAACGCGCGCAGCATCTCGCGCTCGCCCGCAGTCGTCGGCGGGCCGATCCGTTCCGTGCTCATCCGCGGTCCTTCCCCCAGGTGGTACCCGAGGTCAGGCTACCGGCGCGCCGAGGTGCGCCAGCAGGGCGGCGACCTTGTCGTCCAGCTCGCGCCCGACCGCGGTGACCGCGGGCCGGGCGAAGCTGCCGAAACGGCTGCTGGGCAGGTCGACGGTGAACCAGGCCGCCCCGTCGCCGTCCTCGTGGATGGTGGTGCGCAGCGGCGCGTACAGCATCACGCCGGGGTCGTGGGCGAACATCCGCTGGGCGATGGTGTGGTTGCCCATCAGGTAGGTCACGCACGGCCGGACCGGGCCGGCCAGGGCCATCAGCGCCGCGGCGTCGGTCTCCCAATACCGCGTGAAACCGTGCGGCGCACCGGCTTGCGCGGCCGCCTCGACCTCCGGCCAGCCCGCGCCGTCGGCGATCAGGCGGCCCAGGCCCTCGAGGTCCACCCTCGGCACGGCCTCCTCGTACCGGGCCCGGAAATCGGCGAACGACGCCCGGGCGGACACCTCCAGCCGTACTGCTTCGTGGGCGATTCGGCGTGTGGCCATGCGCTCCTCCAGTTCACTGTGGATGTTCACTGTGGACGGTCTCGGCGGCGGATCTCCAGGAACACCAGCGGGGCCAGCGCCAGGCAGCAGGCGCCGATCACGGCGGCGACCAGCACCGTGGCCGAGGGCAGCCCGTGCGCGATCGCGAGCAGGCCGACGCCGATCACCGGGCCGCCGAGCCCGATGTAGCTCACCACGTAGTAGGTGCCGATCACCGAGCCGCGCTCCTCGGGCGGTGTGACGACGCCCAGCTCCGCCAGCGCGCCGGTGAACACCAGCCCGTGGCCGGCGCCGGTGCCGAGCATCGCGGGGATCACCAGCCACGGCAGGTGCGCGCCGTTCGCGAGGACCAGCACGGCCAGCCCGGCGGCGAGCACCAGCAGGCCGCTCGCCTGCGCCGCGGTGGGCGGCAGCCGGCGCGCGCCGAACTGGACGAACCCGGAGGTGGCGATCATCAGCGCGAGCGCCGCCGCGGCGACGGCGAGGTTGGCCGAGCCCAGCAGGGTGCCGACCAGCGACGGCACCACCGCGGAGAACATCCCGAGCACCGCCCAGGCCAGGAATGAGGACGCGGCCACGATCACGAACGTCCGACGGATCGCGGCCGGGACACCCAGCCGCGGCGGGCGCCAGCCGCGCACCTTCGCCGGCGCCGGCCGCGGCGTGCGGAACACCACCACCGCGACGGCCAGCACCACGACCGCGTGCACGGCAAAGGAAAGGTGCCGCGGCGCCGGGCCGTACTGGGCGAGCAGCCCGCCGGCCAACGGGCCGAGCGCGAGGCCGAAGGTGACGCACGCGGTGGCCGTCATCGCGGCCCGGCGCTGGCCCCGCGGCCCCTCCCCCGCACTGTCACCGAGCATCGCCTGCGCCGCCGCCGCGCCCGCGCCCATGCCGAGCCCCTGCGCGACCCGCGCCACGAACAGCCAGCCGGTGCCCGGCGCCAGCGCGAACACCACGTCACCGATCAGGAACGCACCCAGCGCGAAGAGCATCGGGGCCCGCCGCCCGACCAGGTCCGACAACGGGCCGGAGACCAGCAGCGCGGGCACGATCACCGCCACCGCGGTCGCGTACAGCAGCGTCTGCACGAGCGCGGAGAAGCCGAAAGTGCCGCGCATCAACCCATACAGCGCACTCGGCAGGTTGTTGCCGGAGTAGAGCGCCGCCAGCGTCGCCGCCGCGGCCGCGAACGACCGGCGTCCGACGGCGGCGGGCACGAGCACTGATTCCGGCATGACCGAACCGTAGGCGAGTGGCTTTTTTAACGCAAGTCAGGGTGGGCAGTTCAGGGCTCGTGAGTGCCTATGCCGGTTCTAACCGTCATGAGCACTCACGAGCTTTTGATCAGGCCACTGGATCGACCAGCGGGACCGGCTCGCGCGACCGCCACGGCCGGTACCAGAGCTGTTCCTCGCGCGGCATCGGCTCACCGCAGTGCGCGCAGTGCTCGCCGGGGCGGGTCTTCGCGCCGCAGGCCCGGTGGACGATGCGCATGCGGCCGGCCGGCGGGTCGGCGCGGGTGTGCTCGTCGCCCCAGGCGGCCAGGGCCAGCAGGACCGGCAAGGCGTCCGCGCCGGCCTGGGTGAGCCGGTACTCGTGGCGGGTGCGGCCGCCGTCGCGGTAGGGCAAGCGGGTGAGCAGGCCCGCGTCGGTCAGCTTGCCGAGACGGGTGGAGAGCACGTTGTCGGCGATGCCGAGCTCGCCGCGGAACTCGTCGAAGCGGGTGGTGCCGGTGTTGGCGTTGCGCAGAATCAGCAGCGTCCAGGGCTCGCCGAGGACGTCCACCGCGCGGGCGATGGGGCAGGGCTGGCCGGCCCATTCGATCCGTGGTGCCATGCCAACACTCCCTCTGCCTTGCGCCGTGCAAGCCATTGCCGACGTTAGCACGCAGCCCCGGCCACAGCGTCCGCACAGCAAGACACAGCAAACGGACAGGCGGAATCCGGTGCCGAGCGGAACTTCCGCCGCGTTGTCGAAGCATGGCCGTACGACTGAGATGGACCCTCGCGGGCGCCGGGCTCACCGCGGCGGCGCTGACGGTCGTCGTCGCGCTCACCGCCGGCGGCCGCACCGTGACCACGGCCGCCGTCACCGAACCGCCCGCCCCGGCCCCGTCTTCGAGCAGTCCCCCACCGTCCACAAGTGAATCCCCTGCCACCGCGCCGGAAGTCCCGTTGCCGGATCCCGCCGAGGTGGCCGAAGAGGTCACCGACGCGGTGAGCGCGGCGTCGAAGGGCACGGACGTGGGCCTCGTGGTGCTCGACCGCAAGACCGGCGCCACTCTTGCCTCCACCGACGCGGATACGCCGTACTACACCGCTTCCGTGGTCAAGCTCCTGATCGCGTTGGACTCGCTGTACGACAACGGCGTCTGGCAAGTGCCCGCCGACAACGACGAGGACGACCTCACCGACATGATCTCCGGGAGCAACGACGCCATCGCGTCACAGCTGTGGGAGGAGGACGGCGGGACCACGATCGTCGGGCGGATGGCCGACCTGATGGGCCTGGACCACACCGTCGCGCCGACCGACCCCGGGCAGTGGGGCATGACGAAGATGAGCCCGGACGACGTCGTCACCACCTACCAGTACCTGGAAGACACCGTGCCCGACGACACGGCGCAGCCGCTGCTCACCGCGATGGCCGAGGCCCGCCAGCCCGCCGACGACGGCTACCCGCAGTACTTCGGCATCCCCGACGGGCTGCCCGGCTCGAGCTGGCAGATCAAGCAGGGCTGGATGATCCTGCGCTCGGCGCTGGTGCTGAACACCACGGGTGTCGTCGACTCGCGCTACGTCGTGGTGCTGCTCACGCAACAGCCCGCCGCCACGTCCTCGGCGAAGGGGCGCGCCGCCGTCACCGCCGGTGTCAAGGCACTGGCCCCGACGCTCGCGGCAGCGACTGCGGACTGATAAATCGCTGGCGCCCCAGGGGATACTGGTGATCATGAGTGGGGAGATGAAGCTCGCGGAGGCGCTCGCGCTGCGCTCCGACGCCACGAAGCGGGTCGAGCAGCTGCGCACGCGCATCGTCGCGAACGCGCGTTACCAGGAAGGCGAGACACCGGCCGAGGACGCCGGTGAGCTGCTGGCCGAGGCCGGCTCCACATTGGACGAGCTGGAGTCCTTGATCCGCCGGATCAACCGCACCAACTCGGCCACCCCGCTGGGCCCCGGCACGATGACCGACGCCCTCGCCCGCCGCGACGTGCTCCGCCTGCGTCACAGCGTCCTCACCGCGGCCGCCGACGCCGCCGCCGGGCGCGCCCAGGGCATGGGCCGTCAGCTGCGTTCGGAGCTGCGGTACCTGGCCGCGCTGCCGGTCGCCGAACTGCGTGCGCGGGCCGACCGCGTGGCGGTGGAGCTGCGTGGGGTGGACGTCGACATTCAGCGCACCAACTGGGAGGCCGACCTCCTGGACTGAACTTCGGCACGGAAAGCAGGCTGTGCCAGTAGATACCAAACCGACCGGAAGCAAACAGTTGGCACATCCGGTACCTGTCCTGGTCGGCTTGCTTCCGGTCTTTTTGGTATGCCGCCCCGGGAAAGCGAGCACAAGCCGAGAGCCGGCGGTCTTTCCGGCTCCCTCCTGGTACGCGGTGGGCAGCGCAGGGGTTCGATTCCCCGCCGACAATGCAGCCCAGCACCGGGTACAGGTGACCGCGCACGCGGCACACCTCACCACCACGTGCTGGTTCCCGGAGCGGGTGAGGGCGGGTCAGGGGATTTTCCGTGCCGTGGCGCGGCGTCTCCCGGTGTGACAACCGGGAGACGCCGCGTTTTCCTCAGGTGGCGGACATCGACCGGGCCCGGTCGATGTCCGGGCCGCGGTAGAGGCGTTCCGGGATACTGGCCAAAGTGGACTCCCGCACCCGCGGGCCGAGGCCGTACAGCTGCTGGAAGCTCATGATCAGCGGCCGCCAGCGGTCCGGGTCGATGCGGTCGGACGTGCCGGGCAGGCGGATGTCCTCGTGCACGAACACCCGCTGGATGCGGACTTCCAGGCCGACCACACCCCCGCGCTGGGCCTCGTCGTCGTCGGCGAACGGGTGCACCGCTTCCAGCACGGCCTCCATCGCCACCGGGCATTCGGCGACGCGCGGCGGCGCCACCGTCTCGGACGGGACCGGGGTGAGGCCCGCGCGGCCGAACTTGTCCGCGACGTGGAAGTAGCCGCGCTGCACCTTGCCGGGCGGCACCGGGTCCGAACCGGTGGTCAGCGCGAGCCGGTCCACCGCGGCGGCCAGCGCGTCGGACGGCAGGTTCAGCACGCACTCGCGGGTGCGCCGGAGGTTCACGGTCGTCTTCGAGCGCGCGCCGAGCCCCAGCATGCCGCGCCAGCCGAGCCAGAACGCGGACGACATCGGCGCCAGGTTCGGCGAACCGTCCTCATTGGACGTGGAGATCAGCACCACCGGCGTGCCGAAGTACAGGATGCCCGGCTCGATCGCCGTATGGGCGGGAAAAGTCGTGTTCACGGCTCCCATTCTGCGAAGCCGGCCGCCGGAGGGCTGGCGGGAAACGGACGTGGCGATCACCGCCTCAGCCCGCGAACGCCGCCCGCCCGAGCACCACCGCGAGCACCAGCCCGCCGATCCCGATGGCGATCCGCAACGGCGTCGCGGGCAGGTACCGCACGATCACCGAGCCCAGCCACGAACCGGCCACCGAGCCGACACACAGCGCGAGCGCGGCCGGCCAGACCACGTCGCCGGTGAAGCAGAAGACGGCCGCGGCGATCAGGTTCGCGGTGCCGGTGGCGATGTTCTTGGCGGCGTTCGTGCGGGCCAGCGGCTGGCTCCAGACCGTGGTCAGCAGCGCGAGCATCAGCACCCCCGCCGCCGCGCCGAAGTACCCGCCGTACACGCCGACCAGGAACGCGGCGACCCCCGTCACCGGGCCGATCCCGTGGTGCTCCGCGCGTTCGGCCAGCCGGCGCAGCCGCGGCCCGGCCATCAGCACCAGCGACGCGCCCCCGATCAGCCAGGGCACCACCTTGGTGAACGCGCCGGGCGGGGTCAGCAGCAGCACCAGGCTCCCGCAGCCGCCGCCGGCCGTGGTGATCAGGCACAACGGCAGCAGCCGCCGGCCCTGCCCCTTCAGCTCCGGCCGCGCGCCCGCCGCCGCCCCGGCCGTGGTGCCGAGCATCGCGACGGTGTTGGTCATGTTCGCGGCCAGCGGCGGCAGCCCGGCCGCCAGCAGCGCCGGGTACGACACGAGCGAGGCCAGCCCCGCGGTGGCGCCGGTGAGCCCCGCGCCCACCCCGGCCAGCAGCAACAGGGCGAGCTCGCCCGCGGTCAAGATCACCCGGACATCAGACCATGCCGGGCCCGCGCGGCCGACGGCGTCCCGCTGTCCGAAATCGGACGGGATCCGCCCCGGCCCTTGCCCGGGGCCGGACGGCGTGACCACAATCGCGCCGACACGGTGACAAGGTTGTCAGCGAGGTGGCGGTTGTGCACGGACCGGATGGGCTGAACCGGCGACAGGCCCTGCGGGTGCTGGGCGCGGGCGGGGTGGCGGTGCTCGCCGCGGGCCTGGTGACACCGATGGCAGCGGCGGCTGATTCCGCGGCCACCGGGGTTGCTCAGGGCGGCCCGCCCGACGACGTCGCCGCGACGTATCTCCGGGTGCTGCTGCGGCACACCCGCTGGGCCGAGTCGCAGTTCGACGCCGTGAAGGGGATCTACCCGGCCACGGACTTCACCTTCGCCGTGGTGCTGGGCAACGCGGTGCTGCTGACCCGCGACGGCTACGACGCGTCGGTGACCGGCGTGACGCACGAGGTGCTGCACCAGCACACCGTCGACACGATCCGGCACTTCGCGGCGTCCAACCTGCTCACCGGCGGCACCGAATGGGGCCGGCGGCTGTTCTTCGACACCACGTTCCAGTCCTACTTCCAGCTCGCCGCGCGTCTACTGTGGACGGACCTGGACGAGACGACCCGCGCGAACGTCACGAAAATCGCCACCGAGCAGGCCGCGTACACCACCGCTCTCGGCACCGGGAACGACCCGATGTCCGGCGACTGGACCCCGCACGGCCTGACCGGCGGTTACGTCGGCGACACGAAACTCGAGGAGATGGGCGTCTACGCGCAGTCGCTGGCGCCCGGGCTGGCCTGGGCGCCCGACGACCCGCGCGCGGCCGCGTGGCGCTCCTCTTTCGGCGCGTGGAGCCGCAACGAGGGCGGCCTGCCCGCCGCGGACCTGGCCAATCCCCGGCTCGTCGACGGGATCGCCGTCTCCGCGAACACCGCGACCAACCTGTACGACACGTTCCTGGTGGAGAACCACGGCTCGTTCGGGCCGCATTACCAGGAAGAATTGTGGCGGACCTCGGGCCGCAACTCGATGCACTTCCTGTTGTCGGGCCGGCCGCTGCCGGAAGTGCTTACCGCGCAACCGAACGGCGAGCTGCTGTGGCGCACCATGCTGCTGATGACCAGCGACGCGGGCGAGCCGCTGATGCCGATGGTGAACGACCGCGAGCACCTCTACGGCCGGGACGTCATCCCGCTCGCCTTCCGCGCGCAGGTGCTCGGCGACCGTTACGCGGCGCGGGCCGAGGCGGACCTCGCCGCGCGGCTGGAGCCGTACCAGGCGTATCCGCCGGTCGATCGCGTCACGAAGTTCTCCGGTGAGCCGAAGTACGAGCCCGAAGCCCGCGCGGAGATCGCGATCAGCTACCTGCTGCACGAGTGGCGCGCGCGTCACGGCGGGACGGTGCGGCCGGCGAGCACGGCGGAGTTCGACGCGCATGCTGTGGGTGTCGCCGATTTCGGGACCGGCCCCGGCCTGCTCGCGCACCGCTCCCCTGCGGCGTGGGCGGCGACGGTCACCAAGCCCGGGTTCGTCAAGTTCGCCTGGCAGCCGCACCACGACGACTGGCTCTTCGCCCTGAGCGGCGCGACGCCGATGTTCCTGCCTTCGACCGCGCTGTCCGTAGGCGAGCGCCACACCGCGACGTGGACGAAGGTCCGTGATGGCTTCGACGGCACTGTCGGCGTGCTGAAGTTCGACACCAGCTACGCGGGCTTCGCGACGCTGCCAACCGGCGCTGCCGTGTACGCGAGCACCGGCGTGGCGGACGGCGAAGGCGTTGTGTCCGTGTACAACCTCGACATGCCCGGCATGCCGGGTCTCGACGGCGGCCGCACTTATCGCGCCGCCGAGGGCAGCGTGACCGTCCCGGTCGCGACGGCGCCTCCCTCGGGCGGGCGCGTCGACGACCTGGTGTTCCCGGCCGTGACCGCGCGGTACGTCCGGATGCTCGGCGAGCAGCCCGATCCGACGTACGGCTATTCGCTGTGGGCTTTTGAGGTCCGCGACGGCGCGTCCGGTGCCGACCTCGCCCGGGCCGGGACCGCGACGGCTTCGTCCGCCGCGCCGGGCAAGGAGGCGAAGTTCACCACCGACGGCGACCCGGCGACGCGCTGGGCGGTGTCGACGGCCGACCGGCCGCGCGCGGACAGCTGGCTCGCGGTGGACCTGGGCGCGCCGCAGGCGTTCGACCGCGTCCGGCTGAGCTGGGAAGCGGCGGCCGGGCGGAAGTACCGCGTGGAGACCTCGGCCGACGGCGTCACCTGGACCCCGGCGGCGACGTACCCGAAGCCCGCGCTCAGCACCACGGGCGGCTGGCTGGACGTCGACGGCCGGGCGGGTTTCGTCGTCGCCGGCTCGTCGCGGCCGATCACGGTCTCCGGCGACCGGATCGCGCTCGCGGACGGCCCGGTCGCGCCGCTGCTGGTGGAGTGCTACCCGGACCCGCGAGGCCTGGCCGACACCGCCCGCCGCGCCCGCCCGGCGAGCAGCGCACCGTCTTTGATCACGTCCGTTGTGGACGGTCATCTGGTCCTGCTCAACCTCGCCGGCACTGCGGCGGCGGCAATGGTCTCGCTACCTCAGACCGGCGGGTCGGTCGCGCTGTACCGGGGCGAGCAGGTGGTGACGCCTCGCGGGTCCGACCTGACCGCGGCGCTGGCCCCCGCGGAGGGACGGATCGAGCCCGCGTGGTTCACCCTGCGTGGCGCTTTCGGCCGCGCCGTACCGTCCGGCCTGCGAGCGACGGTGTCCCACGCGGCGGAGTTGAAGCTCACCGCTCCGTCCGGCGGGCCGGTTTCGCTGACCGTCGAGCTTTTGGGAGAAGCCGCGCGCCAGGTGACGATCCCCGGCGGCCGCACGGTGACCGTCACTGCCCGGGAAACCCGCCCGTACCCCTTGGACGACCTGGCTGTCGGCGCTGTCACCTTCCCGGCGGAGCCACTGCCGCAAGGGATGTCGTCACCTGGCGCCGCCGTCGACGACAACCCGGCAACGGCCTGGCACCCCGGTCTTAACGGCCGGATGGTGGTCGACCTGGGCGCCCTCGTGCCGGTCTCGGCCGCCGAACTGTCCTGGGCGCCGGGCCGGATCCCCACCGCGGTGGTCGAGTACAGCACCGACGGGCGGACTTACACCGCGGCGCGGTCGCCCGGCCGCGGTCGCACGGTTTCGGTTCCGCTGAAGGCATCCGCCCGTTACGTCGCGGTCCGCGTGACCGGCTCCCGCCCCGGCGACGCTGGGCTGGCCCGGCTGAGCGTCCACGCCTGAACCAGCTCGTGAGTGTTTAGGACGGTTAGAACCGTCCTAAACACTCACGAGTCCTTCAGCTGGCGATATGCCCCAACCCAGCAGGCAGCGTCAAACTGTGCCCCGTGTGTTCCACCTTCGCCCGCAAATACCGCACATTCGTCTCCGTCGCGAACACCCCAGTACGCACACGCTCGCGCACATCAACCCCACCAGCAGTCAGCTGCGCCGCCTTGTCCGGGTTGTTCGACAGCAGGTCCACTCGCGCGACGCCCAGCGCCTGCAGCATCTGTGCGGCAGCGGTGTAGTCGCGGGCGTCCTCGGGGAGGCCGAGTGCCGCGTTGGCCGCGTAGGTGTCGAGGCCGTCGTCCTGGAGGGCGTACGCGTCGAGCTTGTTGTACAGGCCGATGCCGCGGCCCTCTTGGCGCAGGTACAGCAGATAACCACCCGCCTCGGCGATCCGGGCGACCGACTCGCCCAGTTGCGGGCCGCAGTCGCAGCGGGCGGAGCCGAAGACGTCGCCGGTCAGGCACTCGGAGTGCATCCGGACCAGGGGCACCGGGCCGGGTTCGCCGAGCACGAACGCGAGGTGCTCGAGCCCGTCGGAGAGGCCGCGGAACGTGACCGCCTCCGCCTCGACGGCCAGGCCGCCATCGAACCGCAGCGGGATCCGCACCCGCGTACGCACCTCCGCCGCCGCCACCGTGGTCATCGACCAGCTCCGTTCACCCCTGGTGGTTCAAATTCGAACCAAGCCCCGATCGACCCTACAACATGGTTCAAATTGGAACAACCTGCGTTACCCTTGGTGCCATGGCCGAACCACGATGGCTCACCGAGCGCCAGCTGCAGACCTGGCAGGCCTTCCTGGCGGTGAGCTCGCAGCTCAACCGGCGCGTCGAACAGCAGCTGCGGGACGACGCGGGTCTTTCGCACCCACAGTACGAAGTTCTGGCCCGCCTCGCCGCTGCCGGCGGCGCGCTGCGGATGACCGACCTCGCGGGCGCGGCGCTGACCTCGAAGAGCGGCCTGAGCTATCAGGTCGGCCAGCTCGAAAAGGCGGGGCTGGTCGGCCGCCGCTCGTGCGAGTCCGACGACCGGGGCGTGATCGCCTTCCTCACCGAACACGGCTGGTCCGAGCTGCGGGCCGCCGCCGCGGGCCACGCCGGGCTGGTCGGCGAACTGCTCGTCGACGCGCTGAGCCCGGACCAGTTCGCCGCCTTCAGCACGGCGCTCGAAACCCTCGCGACGCACCTGAACCAGGGATCGCGGAAAACGCCGGTGTGACGCTCCCCTCACGACGCCGCGGGAGGTCAGTGCCCCGTCGTCGCCTGGGTCCAATCGACACCGCCGTCACCCGAAGACCCGCTCAGCAACGCCAGATCCGGCGGCACCAGCACCGCCGCGTCGAGCAGGGCTTCGAGCAGCGGCCCGTCCCCCGCGCCCGGGTGGAAGCGGGCGCGCACCTGCTCCACAACCACCCCCACCGCCGCCGCACTCCACGCGCCCGCCGGGTCCAGGCGCAGCAGCTGGTCGGCCGCGCGCAGCAGCGGCAACGGTCGCGGCCGAGCCTCCCAGCGCAGGAAACTCTGCCCCAGCACGGCGAAAGCGAGCCGTTCGCGCGCCCGCAGCACCCCTCCGGCTGCGGGCGGCGCGACCGGGTTCCCGTCGGCGACGCGGACCTCCAGCACGTGCTCGCGCCCCCGAGAGCCATGCACGTACAGCGGCAGGTAACCCGGCGGCAACGGCACGGGGTCGGCGCCGGTGAACAACAACCGCGACTCCGGCAGCCGCAGCGGGACCTTGCCCGTGGCCCGCACCCACCAGCGGTCGCGGTCGTGCTCGAGCACCCCGTGGCGACGGCTCACGCGCCGGTCGTCCTCCCCCACCGGCACTGAAACCTCGGCCGTGTTGCGCCCGAACGTCACCGGCCCCGCCCCCGGCGGCACCAGCACTCCCCCGGCCGGCCCGAGCACCACCAGCGTCCCGGCCGGCGACGGGAACCCGCGCACCAGACTCGGGTGCCCGGCGGGCAGCGTGCGCACGACCTCACTTGCGGCCACGCCCTACCCCCAACCCGATCCCCGCGCGCCGGACAGCCCCACCGCACGCCGCGAGGCTAACCGGCACCCCCGGGACCCCTCCCGGACCGGCGAACGCCGCTCAGTTACCGGGCGGCTACGGGGAAAGCGCCCCAATGTGGCGTTCGGTGCGCCCAACGCACCCAATGTGGCGGTCGGTGCGTGGAATCAGGACTGGGCGCCGAGCGCCTCCGTTGAGGGTGGTGGTGGGGCAGGGCTGGAGCAACCAACGCCACATTGGGGCGGAACCACCGGAGGCCGGTCGAGCAGCAGAAGCGGAGCGAGCGAGCGCGGCTCAGGCGTCCCCGGCCACGTCGAGCAACGCCAAGTCCGGCGGCACCAACGAAGTAGACAGCAGCAGCTCTTTCACCAGGTTGTCGTTGAGCGAGTTTCCCACTGGCTCCCCGACTTCCTCCCGCGTCAGGCCCGCAACCCCAGCCCGCGCCAGCCTCGCGCGCACAGCCACCACCAGGTGCTCCACCCGCTTCGAAGTCCAGCCGGCCGACGGGTCGAGTTCGGCGAGTTGCTCGGCGACCTGGCGCCACGCCATCGGCTGCGGATACGGCTGCTGCAGCAGGTACCGCTGCGCCAGCGACACCAGCGCCAGCCGCTCTTCCGGGCTCAGCCGCCACATCCGCGGGGGCTCGGTGACGTCCTGGGGCCGCGACTCCGGCCGTCGCCCGTCGGCGCCCGCGACGTACAGCTCCAGCAGGTGCTCGCGGTCGGACGAGCCGCGGACGAACACCGCGGTGTAGCCCTCGGGCAGCGGCACCGGCTCCTCCTCGGGGAAGAGCAGGCGCGAGCCGGGCAGCCGGATCGGCAGGCGGCCGGTGTTGTGCATCCACCACGCGTCGCCGCGGCAGAGCAGGAAACCCTGGTGGCGGCTGACTTTCCGGTCGTCCTCGCCGACGCACACGTGCACGTCCTCGCGGTTGCGTCCGAAAAGGACCTTCCGGCCGTCACGCGGCGGCATCCGGACGCCGCCGGTCACGGCGAGCGCGAAAACCGTGCCGGGGGCCGCTGCCGGGACCCCGTAGGCGAGGCTGCCGTGGTCGGCGCCCAGCGGCTCGGCGCCCTTGGCGCGCATGGCGGTCACGGCTTCGGCAGCTTCGCGACGACGTCGCCGGCCAGCGCGGTGGCGGGCGTGCAGAGCCGGTCCGACGGCGGGTCCCCGTGCACCACGACCTTGATCTGCTCGACGGCCGCCTCCCCCGTGGCGTCGGTGTACTGCCGGTACACCAGCAGCGCCTGGCAGGTCTTCGGGGCGAAGTCGTCGGTCTTGGTGTAGACGTCCCGCCCGGCCACGCGCACCAGCTGCCCGGTGTCCGGCCCCGGCGGCTGGTCCCGGTCGAAGATCACGGTGACCGCGCGGGTGGTCGCGTCGCTGTCCCAGTCGCAGCCCCAATTGCCGAACCCGGGCTGCACCCGCACCGGCGCGGTGACCTCCGCGGTGCCCGAAAGCGCGGTCTGGTCCAGCAGCGTGCACGCGTTGAGCTGGGCCAGCGAACCCGACGGGTACGGCGTCGTGCGCGCCGGCACGCCCCCGGCGGCGAGCACCTTCGTGGCCGAGGCGACGGCGATGTCGGCCGCCTTGCAGACGTCGAGGTTGTCGCCCTGGTCGTCGCTGACGTCGATGCGCACCAGGTACTGGTCCTGCAGCTGCACCAGCCGGGTGCAGTCGCCGTCCTGCGCCGGGTCGCCGAACACCGCGAACGGGCCCGAGCGGGTGCGCTGCCCGGCGGGCGCGCCGCCGTCGCCGGGCGGGTCCAGCAGCTCGAGCTTGACGTCGGCCTGCCGGTCCTGCCCGTCGCTGCTCTGGCCGCGCTGGATGATGACGTCGCAGCGGTCGAAGTTGCCGTAGTCCGGGTCGGCCGCGGCGTCGCCGAACGGCTTCAGCGGAGCCGCGTCGACAAGGCGGCACGGGTCGGCTTCCTCCGGGTTCGCGCCGATGCCCAGCACCGCCGGCTTCACCGGGACCGCGGACGGGCCCTGCGCGGCCGGCTGGTCCGGGGTGCGCACGAACACCAGGAACGCGGCGACCACCACCACGACGGCGGCCAGCACGGCCCCGCTGACCATGAGCCGGCGACGGCGCGCGCTGTGCCGGGGCCGGTGCGGCGGCGCGGGCGGAAGTCCTTCGAGCCCGCCGGCCAGCAGGTCCCGGGCCGCGGCGGCGGTGGGCCGCTCGGCGGGCGCGAACCGCATCAGCTCGGTCAGTGCCGGGGCCAGGCCGCCGGCGTTGCGGGGCTCCGGGATCGGGCCCTCGGCGGCCTGCCGGATGGTCGCGTACTCATTGCCCCCGCCGAACGGGGGCGAGCCCTCGACCGCGGAGAACAGCGTGGCGCCCAAGGAAAAGACGTCGGAGGCGGGGGTCGGCGGGTGCCCCTGCGCGACCTCCGGCGCGAGGTAGCCGGGGGTGCCGCCGATCAGCGGCGAGTCGGTGATCGTCTCGTCGGCGCGGACCGAGCGCGAGATGCCGAAGTCGGTGAGCTTGGCCAGACCCTGCTCGGTGATCAACACGTTGCCGGGCTTGACATCGCGGTGCACGATGCCGCGGTCGTGCACCGCCGCGAGCGCGTCGGCGAGCTGCACGCCGATCTCGGCCACGGTGCGCACCGGCAAGGCGCCTTCGGCCGCGAGGATCTCGGCGAGGCTGCGCGAGGGCACGTACTCCATCACGATCCACAGCTCGTCGCCCTCGGCGACCACGTCGTAGAAGGTGACCACGTTCGGGTGCTGCAGCCCGGCGGCGAGCCGGGCCTCGCGGCGCAGCGTGCGGCCACTCACCGCATCGGACAGGCGTGCCTGCTTCAGCGCCACCACCCGGTCGAGGCGCTCGTCCCGCGCCCGCCAGACCACGCCCATGCCCCCGGTGCCCACCCGGCCCAGCAGCCGATAACGCTCGGCGATCAGCTGGTCACCCTGCACCGACGCTCCCCTCGGCGTGGCCCGACCTTGTGACGTGACTCGCAGTAACGATACTGCATCCCCCTGTGTAACGACACCCGCCCGGACCGGTCGTCACTGCCGGGTCGCCCGACCGGCCGATCAAGTGTCCACAGTGCACGGCCACCGGGCCCGGACGGCCACCGGGCCGCAGTATAGGCCGTTATACGCCTTGCGGCGGCCGGGTGAATCGCCCGTGGGGCGGTTGGCGGAGCGCGGCGCGGGGTACCTGGCCGACGTGCCGGCAGGCCGGGCGAAGGAGACTTCCATGCTCAGTCACCATGATCGCAGCGAGCTGGAGAAGATCGAGCGCTGGTTCGAAGCCAGCGACCCGGAGCTGGTCGCCGCGCTGCGGGAGGGACGGCCCGCCCGGGGCCGCGGGCTGGTCACCGTGCTGCTGGTCTCGCTCGACGTGGCCGCGATCGCCCTGCTCGTCGCCGGCCTCGCGACCACCAGCCCCGCGCTCACCCTCTGTGCCCTGCTCGCCGCGGCGGGCGGGGTGACCGGGCACCTCGTCCGGCGGCACCACCGGCTCTGACGCCGCCGCTCCGGCAGGCGCGAACGAGCCCGCGGCGCGCACACTGGGGGCGTGTCCGCCACGGCCTGGGTCCTGCACGTCGATCTCGACCAGTTCATCGCCGCGGTCGAGGTCGCCCGGCACCCGGAGCTGTGCGGCCGTCCCGTCGTGGTGGGCGGCAACGGCGATCCGGCCGAGCGCGCGGTGGTGGCCACCGCGTCGTACGAGGCCCGCGAGTTCGGGGTGCGGTCCGGCCTGCCGCTGCGGCTGGCCGCGAAACGCTGTCCCGAAGCGGTTTTCCTGCCCAGCGACCCGCCCGCGTACCAGGAGGTCTCGGACCGGGTGATGGCGCGGCTGCGCGAGTTCCCGGTGGTGGTCGAGGTGCTCGGCTGGGACGAGGCGTTCCTCGGCGTGACCACGGACGACCCGGAGGGACTCGCGGCCGAGGTCCGCCACGGCGTCGCCGAGGCGACCGGGCTGTCCTGCTCGGTCGGCATCGGCGACAACAAGCTTCGCGCCAAGCTCGCCACCGGGTTCGCCAAGCCGGCCGGGATCTTCCGCCTGACGCAGGAGAACTGGTGGGACGTGATGGCCGCGCGGCCGCCCGACGCGCTGTGGGGCATCGGCCGCAAGACGGCGAAGAAACTCGAAGAGGCGGGCTGGACGACGGTGCTGGAGCTGGCCGGGGCCGCCCCGGCCGACCTCGCCGCGCGGTTCGGCCCCCGGCTCGGCCCGTGGTACCGGCTGCTCGCGGGCGGGATCGGCGACGCCGAGGTCACCGCCACGCCGTACGTCGCCCGCTCGCGCGGCCGCGAGACGACCTTCCAGCAGGACCTGACCGACGCGGGCGCGATCGCCGAGCAGGTCGGCGTGCTGGCCGGCCGCGTCGCCGAGGACGTCGCGGCCGAGGGGCGCCCGGCGGCGCGCGTCGAGGTGAAGGTGCGCTTCGCCCCGTTCCTCACGCACACCCACAGCGTCACGCTGCCCGAGCCAACGTCGGACGCCGGCGCGATCGGGCGGGCCGCGAACGAGGTGCTCGGCCGGTTCGAGCTGACCCGGCCGGTGCGGCTGCTGGGCGTGCGGGCCGAGTTCCCGCGGTGACGCGCGGTGCGGCTCATCGCCGTTCGCGACGTGAGATCGGCCCGCCCACGCCGTGACCCGGCTGCCCGCTTGACAGCGCCGCGGGGCCCTTGCCAGAGTGGGATTCGGGAACCATTGCGCCGTCCCGCGGCGCGTTCCGGGCCGAGAGGCGCTGCGACGGGGTCGAGGACTCCGCCACGCTCGGCCCGCGATCACCGAGAGAAGGGCGCCTCCTGCGAAGGAGGCGCTTTTTTGTCGTCCACCAAGGAAATCCCCGCGCCGGACGCCGTCCGCGCCTCCTGAAACCCGGGCCCGCCCGCGGTGTCACCTCTGGTGCCGCCGCGCTCCGTCGCGCCCGGAAACCCTTGTGCCCCTGTGATTACCGAGGAAGTGAGCAGCAGAGATGAGTCCCACCCTGCGGAACCTCAACGGCGTCGAGTTCGCCGTGGCCGACCTGGCGCTGGCCGAAGCGGGCCGCACCCAGCTGCGGCTGGCCGAGCACGAGATGCCGGGCCTGATGGCGATCCGGCGCGAGTTCGCCGAAGCGCAGCCGCTCAAGGGCGCACGCATCGCCGGCTCGCTGCACATGACCGTGCAGACCGCCGTGCTGATCGAAACCCTGGTCGCGCTCGGCGCCGACGTGCGCTGGGTGTCCTGCAACATCTTCTCCACGCAGGACGAGGCCGCGGCCGCCGTGGTGGTCGGCCCCGGCGGCACGCCCGAGCGGCCCGAGGGCACACCCGTGTTCGCGTGGAAGGGCGAAACCCTCGACGAGTACTGGTGGTGCACCGACCTGCTCTTCCGGTTCGCCGGCGGCCAGTCCCCCAACATGCTCCTGGACGACGGCGGTGACGCCACCCTGCTCGTCCACAAGGGAGCGCAGTTCGAGGCGGCCGGCGTGGTGCCGCAGCCGGCCGCGGACGACCCGGACGAGTACGCGATCGTCCTGCGCACGCTCGCGGAGAGCCTCGCGCAGGACCCCAAGCGGTTCACCCGCATCGCGGCCGAGGTCCGCGGCGTCACCGAGGAGACCACCAACGGCGTCAAGCGGCTCTACAAGCTCGCCACCGACGGCGAGCTGCTGTTCCCGGCGCTGAACGTCAACGACTCGGTGACGAAGTCCAAGTTCGACAACAAGTACGGCATCCGGCACTCCCTCGTGGACGGCCTGAACCGCGCCACGGACGTGATGATCGGCGGCAAGCTCGCCGTGGTCTGCGGCTACGGCGACGTCGGCAAGGGCGCCGTCGAGGCGCTGCGCGGGCAGGGCGCGCGCGTGGTGGTCACGGAGATCGACCCGATCTGCGCACTCCAGGCCGCGATGGAGGGCCTCGACGTGGTCGAGCTGGACGACGTCGTCGAGCGCGGCGACATCTTCCTCACCACCACGGGCAACTTCGGCATCATCTCCGCCGCCCAGATGGCGCGCATGAAGCACAACGCGATCGTCGCGAACGTCGGGCACTTCGACAACGAGATCGACATGGCCGGGCTCGCGAAGACGCCGGGCATCACCAAGATCGAGATCAAGCCGCAGGTGCACGAGTGGCGCTTCGCCGCTGCTGCTTTTCCGGGGGGTCCGGGGGTCGCCCCCCGGCGAATCGAGGAGCACTCGATCATCGTGCTCTCCGAGGGACGGCTGATGAACCTCGGCAACGCGACCGGGCACCCGTCGTTCGTCATGTCGAACTCGTTCGCGAACCAGGCGATCGCGCAGATCGAGCTGTTCACCAAGCCGGACCAGTACCCGGTGGCCGTGCACCGCCTGCCCAAGCACCTCGACGAGAAGGTCGCGCGCCTGCACCTGGACGCCCTCGGCGTGCGGCTGACGAAGCTCACCAAGGCCCAGGCCGAGTACGTCGGCGTGGACGTGGAGGGCCCGTACAAACTCGATCACTACCGGTACTGAACCCGCGCCGGTGCCGGGCCCGCGCGGGCCCGGCACTGCGTGTCGGGTACTGGGCCGAATGCGAGCCAGGCAGGTCCGATCGGCCCGTTTCGGGGCGGTGGGGAACGGCCATCCTCCTGGAGTGCGCACTCAAAGCCCGGCAGCCCGCCGGGACCGCGTGACAACAAAAGGAGAGTGCAAACCGTGATCGTTCTCGGGATCATCCTGCTCGTCATCGGCTTCGTGGCCAGTATCCCGGTCCTGTGGACCGTGGGCATCGTCCTCGCCGTGGCCGGGGCCGTGCTGGCCGTGGTCGGCAGCACCGGCCGGCGCATCGGCGGCCGCGCGCACTGGTACTGAGCCCGCATCGGCCCGGAAACCGGCGGAAAGTAAAGGGTCCTCCGGCTCCGAGGGGGAGGGAGAGCCGAAGGACCCCGTTAGTGTTAGCACATCGCCAAGCCGAATGTACACAGCTGCATACACGATCGGGTAAGGATCACCGGCCGCCCGCGTAACCGGCGCCGGACACCGTGAAGGCCTCCTTCACCGCGCGAGACGCGGGCAAGGAGGCCTTCACGGTCACTGGGCCGCAGGAGGGCTCAGGAAGCCTGCCGGAGCACCGTCTCGCGTTCGGCGGGCAGCGTGCACTGGCAGCCGCCGTCGACGGTGTGGCAATCGATGATCAGGCCGTGCCGGACCCGGTCCATGTCCGTGCAGCCGGGGTCGGCGCACTCGGCGAACCCGCCGTCCGGGTGAACGATCAGGGTGCCGTGACAGTGGTCGATGCCGCTGGTGCAGAACGCGCACTCCATGCTCATGCCGCCTTCCGCGCAAATAATGGGGTTCTCGCCGGACGCTTTTCTTGGTACCACCGGCGAGCGCCGGAGTCTGGCATACCGGCGGCGTGTCGCCGTCACCCGGTCCGGTGCCCTGATAAGAGGTGCTCTGGTAACAGAAGGGCGTGCCTCCGGCAGTCAGGCGCTCTTCGGGCGCCGGGAGCGAGCGGCGGGCTTCTTCGCGGCGGTCTTGCCTTTGCCTTCGTCGGCGTCGGAGTCGTCGTCGGAGTCTTTGACCTTCGAGGGCTTACGCGTCTTCTTGGCGGCCGAGACGCTCGCCTCCAGCGCGGCCATCAGGTCGAGCACGTCGGCCTTGGCGCCGACGGCGCCGGGCTTCGCGGTCTCGTTGCCGGCCACCTTCTCCTCGATCATCGCCTCGAGGGTTTCGCGGTAGTGGTCGGAGTACTTCTCGGATTCGAAGACCGGCTCGGCCAGCGAGTCGATCAGCGAGCCGGCCATGGTCAGCTCCTGCGGGCGCACCTGGGGCGGGTCCTCGCGCAGGAACGGGAAGTCCGGCGTGCGCACCTCGTCCGGCCACAGCATCGTGGTCATCACCAGCACGTCGCCGTGCACGCGCAGCAGCGCGAGGCTCTCCCGCTGCCGCACGGCCACCTTGGCGACCGCCACGTGGCTGGCCTTCTGCAGCGCGTCCCGCAGCACCAGGTACGGCTTCACCGCGTTCTTCTGCGGCTCCAGGTAATAGGTCTTGTCGAACTGGATCGGGTCGATCGACTCCAGCGGCACGAACTCGAGCACGTCGATGGTGCGCTGGGTGGACAGCGGCAGCGCGGCGAGGTCGGCGTCGGTGAGCACCACCATCTCGCCGTCGGGCAGCTCGTAGCCCTTGGCGATCTCGGCGTAGGGCACTTCCTCGCCGTCGACCGTGCAGAACCGCTTGTACTGGATCCGCCCGCCGTCGGCCTCGTGCACCTGGCGCAGCGAGACGTTCTTGTTCTCGGTCGCCGCGTACAGCTGGATCGGGATGCTCACCAAGCCGAACGAGACCGAGCCCTTCCACATCGCCCGCATGCCGCGCACCTCCGCCGTTGGCCGGAACGTACTCACGCTCGGTAACAACCGTAGCCCGGATCTCCCGGTCACGACAGTCGCGCGAGTACCGACCGGACGCAACCCCGCGCCGCGACGACCGGATCCCGGTCCAGTACCGTGTCCGAAAAGTTGCGTGCCGCGCAGATTTTTGCGTGCCACGCAGTATTTTGCTAACCTAGCGCGCATGTCCCCCGAAGCGGCCCCGGTCATGGGCCTGCGCGAGCGCAAGAAGCGCGCCGCGCGCAAAGCGCTCGCGAGCACGGCCCTGCGCCTGGCCATGGAGCATGGCATGGACCAGCTGCGGGTCGAGGACATCGCGAACGAGGTAGGGGTGTCGCCGCGCACCTTCAACAACTACTTCTCGAGCAAGGAGCAGGCGGTCTGCTCGTTCATCGTCGAGCGGCAGGAGCGGGTCCGCGACGCGCTGCTGGCCCGCCCGGCCGGCGAGCCGATCTGGGACGCCATCATCAACTCCGCCGTCGACCAGGCCGCGCGGGAGCCGCAGCCGCACCGCGAGGACGTGCACCGGGTCCGCGACATGATGCACAACCACGGGCTGTTCGGCGAGATGCTGCGCGCGCACGCGGACGCCGAGCGCCTGCTGGCCGACGCTCTGGCCGAGCGCGCGGGCGAGGGCGCAAACCCGTTGCACGCGCGCATGCTGGCGGGGATCGTACAGAGCGCGTCCCGGATCGCCTTCCAGACCTGGCTCCAGAACACCGACGACCGGTCGTTCCTGCCGGTGTTCGCGGAGCTCCTGCGCGAGGCCGCGGCCGGGATGCCCGGACTGACCACGACGGCCGCCGAGGCCACCGCGGCGGCGTCGTAGCGGGGACGCCCGCGCCGGACAGCCGACTCACGCAACACCTTGACCGAAACACCAGAGTCACCGAACTGGACAACCACCACCTGGGGGAGAACACGCCCGTGCTAATCCGTCTGCTGCGCACTCATCTGCGCCCCTACCAAGCCACCCTGTGGCTGATCGTCCTGCTGCAGCTGGTGCAGACCATCGCCGCGCTGTACCTGCCGACGCTGAACGCCGACATCGTCGACAACGGCCTCATCAAGGGCGACACCGGCTACATCATGCGGATCGGCGGCGTGATGCTGCTGATCACGCTGGTGCAGATCGCCGGCTCGGTCGGCGCCGTGTACTTCGGCGCGCGCACCGCGATGGCGCTCGGCCGCGACGTCCGCGCGTCGGTGTTCCACCGGGTGCAGGACTTCTCCGCGCGCGAGGTCGGCCACTTCGGCACGCCGTCGCTGATCACCCGAACCACCAACGACGTCCAGCAGGTCCAGATGCTGGTGCTGATGACGCTGACGCTGATGGTGTCCGCGCCGATCATGTGCGTCGGCGGGATCGTGCTGGCGCTGAACCAGGACGTGCCGCTCTCCAGCCTGCTGCTGGTGGCCGTGCCGGTGCTGGCCATCGCGGTCAGCGTCATCATCGCCCGGATGCGCCCGGCGTTCCGGCTGATGCAGGTGCGCATCGACAAGATCAACCAGGTGATGCGCGAGCAGATCATGGGCATCCGGGTGATCCGCGCGTTCGTCCGCGACCAGCACGAGCGCGAGCGCTTCGGCCGCGCGAACGACGAGCTGCTCACCGTCTCGCTGCGGGTCGGCCGGCTGATGGCGCTGATGTTCCCGACCGTGATGCTGGTGGTGAACGTCTCGAGTGTCGCCGTGCTGTGGTTCGGCGGGCACCGCATCGAGAGCGGCGAGATGCAGATCGGCGCGCTGACCGCGTTCCTGGCCTACCTGCTGCAGATCCTGATGTCGATCATGATGGCCACCTTCATGTTCATGATGGTGCCGCGCGCCGAGGTCAGCGCCGAGCGGATCAGCGAGGTGCTGGACACCGAGTCCAGCGTCGTGCTGCCGCTCAAGCCCGTCTCCCCCGGTGCCGTGCACGGCCACCTGGAGCTCAGCGGCGTGGAGTTCCGCTACCCCGGCGCGGAGAAGCCGGTGCTGCAGGACATCTCGCTGCTGGCCCGGCCCGGCGAGACCACCGCGGTGATCGGCAGCACCGGCAGCGGCAAGACCACGCTGCTCAACCTGATCCCCCGGCTGATGGACGCCACCGAGGGCACCGTGCGCGTGGACGGCGTCGACGTGCGCGAGCTCGACCCGGGGGTGCTCGCGTCGGCGGTCGGCATGGTGCCGCAGAAGCCGTACCTGTTCGCCGGGACGGTGGCGAGCAACCTCCGCTACGGCAAGCCGGACGCCACCGAGGAAGAGCTGTGGCACGCGCTGGAAGTGGCGCAGGGCAAGGACTTCGTCGAGCAGATGCCCGACGGGCTCGACTCGCCGATCGCCCAGGGCGGCACGAACGTCTCCGGTGGCCAGCGCCAGCGCCTGGCCATCGCGCGGATGCTGGTGCACAAGCCGGGCATCTACCTGTTCGACGACTCGTTCAGCGCGCTCGACTACGCCACCGACGCGGCCCTGCGCCGCGCGCTGGCCGACGAAACCCGTGAGGCGACGGTGGTCATCGTCGCGCAGCGGGTCAGCACCATCCGGAACGCCGACCGCATCATCGTGGTCGACGCGGGCCGCGTCGTCGGCACCGGAACCCACCACGAACTGATGGACGGCAACGAAACGTACCGGGAGATCGTGCTTTCGCAGCTGACTGAGGCGGAGGCAGCCTGATGAGTACCGAGAATCAACCTGCTGAGGGTGGCGCGCCCGCCGAGGGCGGCGTCGCCACCGAAGTCGGCGAGCGGCCCACCGCGGCGCGCACCGACCGGCCGGGCCAGCCGACCGCGGGACCGGGGCGGTTCATGGCCGCCGGGGCGCCGGCCGAGAAGGCGCTCGACTTCATGGGCTCCATGCGCCGGCTGCTGCGCCTGCTGCAGCCGCAACGCGCGGCGCTGGTCGGGGTGCTGGTGCTCGGCGCGCTGAGCGTCGCGATGACCGTGGTCGGGCCGAAGGTGCTCGCCCAGGCCACCGACCTGATCTTCGCCGGCGTGATCGGCAAAGGCCTGCCCGCGGGCGCCACCAAGGAGGGGGTGATCGCGGGGCTGCGGGCGCAGGGCAACACCACGCTCGCGGACATGTTCACCCGCGTCGACCTGGTGCCCGGCCGCGGCATCGACTTCGGCGCGGTCGGCCAGGTGCTGATGCTCGTGCTGGCGCTGTACGTGGTCGCGTCGTTCTTCGGGCTGATCCAGGCCCGGCTGACCACCCGGCTGGTGCAGAACGCGGTGTACCAGCTGCGCCGCGACGTCGAGGAGAAGTTCGCCCGGCTGCCGTTGCGCTACTTCGACCGCCAGCCGCGCGGCGAGGTGCTCAGCCGCGTCACGAACGACATCGACAACCTGGCGCAGTCGCTGCAGCAGACGCTCTCGCAGATCGTCACCTCGCTGCTCACGGTGATCGGCGTGCTGGTGATGATGTTCCTGATCTCGCCGCTGCTGGGCGTGATCGCGCTGCTGACCGTGCCCGCGTCGGTGTTCGTCGCGGCCAAGGTCGGCAAGCGCGCGCAGCCGCAGTTCATCAAGCAGTGGTCGACGACCGGGCGGCTGAACGCGCACATCGAGGAGATGTACACCGGCCACTCGCTGGTGAAGGTCTTCGGCCGGCGCGCGGAGGCCGAGCAGGTCTTCAAGGAGCACAACGACACGCTGTACAACGCCAGCTTCAAGGCGCAGTTCATCTCCGGCACGATCCAGCCGGCGATGATGTTCATCGGCAACCTGAACTACGTGCTGGTGGCGGTGATCGGCGCGCTGCGCGTCGCGTCCGGCAGCCTCTCCCTCGGCGACGTGCAGGCGTTCATCCAGTACTCGCGGCAGTTCAGCCAGCCGGTCACGCAGATCGCCAGCATGGCGAACCTGCTGCAGTCCGGGGTGGCCTCGGCCGAGCGGGTGTTCGCCCTGCTGGACGCCGAGGAGCAGGAGCCCGAGCCCGCCGAGCCGGCCCGCCCGGACCCGGTGCGCGGCCGGGTCGAGTTCCACGACGTGTCGTTCCGCTACCTGAAGGACACGCCGCTGATCGACGACCTGTCGCTCACCGTGGAGCCCGGCCAGACCGTGGCGATCGTCGGGCCGACCGGCGCCGGCAAGACCACGCTGGTCAACCTGCTCATGCGGTTCTACGAGATCGACGGCGGCCGGATCACCCTCGACGGCGTCGACATCGCGAAGATGAACCGCGAGGAGCTGCGCGACAAGACCGGCATGGTGCTGCAGGACGCCTGGCTGTTCGGCGGCACGATCGCGGAGAACATCGCCTACGGCGCCGACGACGTCACCCACGAGCAGATCGTCGAGGCGGCCAAGGCCACCCACGTCGACCGGTTCGTGCGGACCCTGCCGGACGGCTACGACACGGTGATCGACGACGAGGGCGGCACGGTCAGCGCGGGTGAGAAGCAGCTGATCACGGTGGCGCGGGCGTTCCTGGCGAAGCCGGTGATCCTCATCCTCGACGAGGCCACCAGCTCCGTCGACACCCGCACCGAGGTGCTGATCCAGCGGGCGATGAACACCCTGCGCGCCGGGCGGACCAGCTTCGTCATCGCGCACCGGCTGTCCACCATCCGCGACGCGGACGTCATCCTGGTGATGGAGGCCGGGCACATCGTGGAGCAGGGCGACCACGAGACGCTGCTGCACTCGGGCGGCGCCTACTCCCGGCTGTACGCGGCGCAGTTCGCCGAGGCGATGGCCGAGACCGACTGACGCCTGCCGTCGGCGCAGGGACTCGTGAGTGTTTATGACGGTTCTAACCGGCATAAACACTCACGAGGGTCAGGGCCGCGGGATGTTGCGCAGGTTGGACTTGGCCAGCTGCAGCATCTTCCCCACCCCGCCGCCGAGCACGGTCCGGCTGGCGGCGAGCGCGAAGCCGCGCACCTGCGAGGCGGTGATGTTCGGCGGGATGGACAGCGCGTTCGGGTCGGTCACCACGTCGAGCACCGCGGGGCCGTCGTGGGCGAGGATCTCGCGGATGCCGTCGCGGACGTCGGCGGGCTTCTCGACCCGGCGCGAGTGCAGCCCGGCGGCCTTGGCCAGCGCGGCGAAGTCCACCTGGTCGTGGTCGGTGCCGAAGTCCGGCAGGCCGTCCACGAGCATCTCCAGCTTCACCATGCCGAGCGAGGAGTTGTTGAACACCACGGCTTTCACCGGCAGCGCGTGGGTCTTGAGCGTGAGCAGCTCCCCCAGCAGCATCGCCAGCCCGCCGTCGCCGCACATCGCGACGACCTGGCGGCCGGGGTCGGCGGTCTGCGCGCCGATCGCGTGCGGCAGCGCGTTCGCCATGCTGCCGTGCACGAACGAGCCGATCAGCCGGCGCCGCCCGTTCGGCGTGACGTAGCGGGCGGCCCAGACGTTGCACATCCCGGTGTCCACAGTGAACACCGCGTCCTCGGCCGCCTCCTCGTCGAGGATGTCGGCGACGTACTCCGGGTGCAGCGGGACCTGCTGCGAGACGTCCTTGGTGTAGGCGTCGACGGTGCGCTGCAGGCCGCGCTCGTGCTTGTGCAGCATGACGTTCAGGAAGGAGCGGTCCGGCTTGCGGGTGAGCCGCGGCAGGGCCGCCCGGATCGTCTCGCCGACGTCGCCGAGCACGCCGAACTCCAGCACCGAGCGGCGGCCGATGCGCGCGGCGTCGATGTCCACCTGCACGGTGTTGCGCTGCGGCAGGAAGGTGTCGTACGGGAAGTCGGTGCCGAGCAGCAGGACGAGGTCGGCCTCGTGCATCGCCTCGTAACAGGCGCCGTAGCCGAGCAGCCCGCTCATGCCGACGTCGAACGGGTTGTCGTACTGCACGAACTCCTTGCCCCGCAAGGAATGCCCGACCGGCGCGCCGACCGCGTCGGCGAGCGCGAGCACGTCGGCGTGCGCGTCGCGGCAGCCCGCGCCGGCCATGATCATCACCTTCTCGGCGCGGTTCACCCGCTCCACCAGCCGGTCGACGTCGGCGGCGGCGGGCAGGATGGCCGGCGGGCTGGGCAGCGACCAGCACTCGCCGGTCGGCTGCGCCGCGGACTCGTGCGAGACGTCGCCGGGCAGCACGAGCACAGCGGCGCCGCGGCGGCCCACCGCGTTCTGCACGGCGATGCGCGCCAGGCGCGGCATCTGCTCGGGTGAGCTGACCATCTCGCAGTAGTGCGAGCAGTCGGCGAACAGCCGCTCCGGGTGCGTCTCCTGGAAGAACCCGGTGCCGATCTGCGCCGACGGGATATGCGAAGCGATGGCGAGCACCGGCGCGCCCGAGCGGTGCGCGTCGTAAACCCCTTGCAGCAAATGCAGATTGCCCGGTCCGCAGCTGCCCGCGCACACGGCGAGCGTGCCGGTCAGCTGCGCCTCGGCGGCCGCGGCGAAGGCGCCCGCCTCCTCGTTGCGCACGTGGATCCAGTCGATGCCGCCGCGCGCCGAGCCGCCGGTGCGGCGGACGGCGTCGACCACGGGGTTGAGGCTGTCGCCCACCACCCCGTAGATCCGGCGCACCCCGGATTGGACGAGGACGTCGATGAGCTGCTCGGCGACAGTCGGCATGGTGCTGATCCCCTTCTGGTCGGTCCGCCGCCAGTCTGGCACCGATCACGGGACGCCGCCTCCTCCCTTGACAGGTATTATTGTCAATGGCACGGTGAGGGCTCCGGCAAACAAGGAGGAAGCGGTCATGGCACGCGAGTTCGAGGTGGCCAAGGAGGTCCGGCTCCCGGCGGGGCCGGAGCGGGTGTGGGACGCGGTGGCCACGGGGCCCGGGATCGACTCGTGGTTCATGGGCAAGCACGAGGTGGACGCCGAGGCGCGGAAGATCCGCTTCGCCATGGGCGATTTCGGGAGCGAGGCCGAGATCACCGCGTGGGAGCCGCCGCGCCGGTTCGCCTACCGCAGCGCCCCGGCCGAGGACGGCGGCTTCGACGCCTTCGAGTACCTCATCGAGGCCGCGGACGGCGGCGCCTCCGTGCTGCGCTTCATCCACCACAGCTTCACCAACGGCGACTGGGGCGACGAGTACCACGAGAGTTTCTCCATCGGCTGGGACATGTACCTGCACACCCTCGCCGAATACCTCGCGCACTTCCCCGGCGGCAGCGCGGAGTACGTGCTCGCGGACGGCCCGGCGGCCTCGGCCGACGCCGCCGCCTGGCCCAAGCTGCTCGACGCGCTGGGCCTGCCCGCGGAGCCGGTCCTGGGCCAGCCGGTGCGGTTCACCGTCGACGGCCTCCCGCCGATCGAGGGCGTCCTGGACTACACGACACCGCAGTACGTCGGCATCCGCACGCCGGACGCGCTGCTGCGCTTCCACGGCCGCTGGCCGATGGGGATGACCATCGCCGCGGGCCACCACCTGTTCTCCGGCAGCGTGGACCCGGCGCAGCAGAGCAAGGCGTGGCAGGCATGGCTGGAGCAGGTGCTCGGCACCGGCTGACCGAACCGCTACGCTGGCCGCTCCCGAACGTGGACGGGGGTGCCTGGTGGTGGCCGACGAGCTGGCCGAGTACCGGCGCAGGCGTGGCCGGGAAACTCCTCCCGAGACGCCACCGGGCAAGCCCGTCGAGCAAGGCGGCCGGTTCGTCGTCCACCAACAGCGAACCCCGCAGCTGCACTGGAATCTCCGGCTGGAGCGCGAAGGCGTGCTCGTCTCCTGGACCGTGCCGCGCGGAGTGCCGCGGGCGCCCGACGAGGTCCGGCTCGCGGTGCGGATCGACGACCAGCCACCGGATTACACCGACGACGCCGAGGTCTGGGACCACGGCGATTACCAGGCGCTGCACTGGAACGACCACCGCGTCGAGCTGGTCCTGCACGGCGAACGGCTGCGTGGCCGCTACGCCCTCGTCCACCGTCACGACCCCACCGCCGAGAACGCCTGGAAGCTCACCCGGCTCGACCCGGCCGAGGACGGACACGAGCCCACGCCCCGTTTCCTCGCGCCGATGCCCGCGAAGCCGGGCCCGCTGCCGGACGCGGACGCGGAATGGGCCTACGAATTCGCCTGGTCCGGTCTCCGCACGATCTTGCGCGTGACCGCCGGCCGGGTCACCGCGTTCGACGAAACGGGCGAAGACGTCACCTCCCGCTACCCCGAACTGCGGGGCCTGGGCACTCAGCTCGGCGCGACGGAAGCGTTGCTGGACGGGGAAATCGTCGTGTTCGCCGACGGGGCGCCGGACCCGGAAGGGCTCCGGCGCCGGGCGGCGGCCGAAGGCGGCGAGGCCCGCGGGCTGCGGCACCGGCACCCGGTCTTCTACCTCGTCAGCGACGTGCTGCACCTGGACTTCCGGTCGCTGCTGGCCGCGCCGCACCACGAGCGGCGGGCGCTGCTCGACGGGCTCGGCCTGGCCGGCCCGCACTGGCAGGTGCCGCCCAGCCACCCCGGTGACGGCGCCGCGGTCGCCCGGGCCAGCCGGGACCACGGGCTGGCGGGCATCATCGCGAAACGCCGGGAAAGCCCGTACCGCCCGGGTTCGGCCAACGACGACTGGATCGACGTCCGCCACGAGACGCGCTGACCGGTGGCCTGGCCGACGTGCCGGATAGACTGGATCCGTTTCGCCCCGTTCCGCGCGATGAGGAAAACCTGTGCCGGCTGACCACGAAAACCGCCCTCCGCTGCGCAAGGACGCCGAGCGCAACCGGCAGCGCATCCTGGCCGCGGCCCGGGAAGTGTTCCGCGACCACGGCGTCGCCGCCACCCTCAACGACGTCGCGCACCACGCCGGCGTCGGCGTCGGCACCGTGTACCGGCGCTTCGCCGACAAGGAAGAACTGATCGACGCGCTGTTCGACGACATGGTCGAAAAAGTCGACCGCGCCCTGACCGACGCGCTGGCCGAACCGGACGCCTGGACCGGGCTGAGCACCGCGCTCGAGAAGGTGTGCGAGGACCAGGCGTTCGACCGGGGGCTGCGCGAGGTCATGCTCGGCACCGGCCGCGGCCCGCAACGGCAGCGGCAGGTGCGCGACCGGGTGGACACGGCGGTCGACGTCCTGATCGCCAGGGCCCAGGAGCAGGGCAGGCTGCGGCCGGACGTCGGACCGGCCGATTTCCCGATCCTGCAGCTGATGGTCGGCGCGGTCACCGACCACACCGGAACGCCCGAGCTGTGGCGGCGGTACCTGCGGATCGTGCTCGACGGCCTGCGCGCCCGGCCCGACACGCCGGAGCTGCCGGGCAGCGGCACGGCCCACGCGACCGTGGAATCCGCGCTCGTCGCCAGCAGCACCCACGCGGCCCAGGACCGGAAACGCCGCCGCTAGCGACCGGCGTCAGTCAGGAAGCCGGCCCCCAGTCGACCGGGCTGGTCCGGAACAGGCCCGGCTCGGCCAGCGGCAGGTTCAGCGCGGACGCGTAGACCGGCCCGTGCGCCACGGTGTAGACCCCGCCGTTCAGGCCCGCCAGCTCCTGCGGCGTCGGCACGACCGGGAGGTGGAAGTTCGCCGGCGCCTGGCTGTTCAGCACCAGCCGGATCCGCTCGCCCGGCTCGATCCGGGCGAAGTTCGCCAGCAGCGACAGGTCGTACCGGGTGACCTGGCCAGGCACCACGGGCTGCTGGGCGGCGCGGGTGAACGGGTGCGCCGGCTGGATCAGCGCGCCGTTTCCGCCGTACCAGCTCAGGGCCGGGTCGAGCCGGCGCCGGCTGCCCAGCAGCACGCCGTCGGCCTGCTTGACCACGCTGCCGTCGGCGGCGATGACGTTCAACGTCGCGGTCAGCTGGACTTCGGGCGCGGCGGACGACGCGTACACGGTCACGCCCGACGGCCCGTCCAGCACCGCCGGGCTGGTCAACGGTGCGCTCGAGTAGGTCAGGGTGTTCGCCGAAGTGGCCGGTGCCCAGCTGAGCCTGTCGGTTCCGGCGGCGGGCTTGGCCGCGCTCAGCGTGCCGTCGCCGAGGTAGTAGGTGGCCGCGCTACGGGCCGGTGGCCAGGCGGCCGTGTCGACCCAGCGGCCGGCGGTGTTCTCGAACAGGTGCAACGGCGTCGCGGTGTCGGCCATGCCGGTGCGCTGCCCCTTGAGCCAGGTGTCGAACCATTCGAGCCGGAGGTTCTGCAGAGTGACCCCGTCGACGTTCTCCCCGTGCGTCCAGGGCCCGACGATCGCCTGGTACCGCCCGGTCGTCGGCTCGCCCGCGGTGACCGGTGCGGTCAACGGCCGGTGGAAGTAGGCGTTCTGCGCGGCGACGTAGGCCCCGAGATTGCCGCCGGGGAACAGGTCCCGCCAGCCTGCTTCGGTCAGCGCGGGCACGCCGTTGGCCACGATCGCCGGCATCATCCGCTGGACGTCGAGGTCCTGCCAGTACTGGTTGTCGTAGGACCGCGGCCCGCCGCCGGCCTGCTGCGCGATGGTGACCGACTGCGGGTCGGTGGCCGGGTCGTCCTGCGGCCCGCGGGGCTCGCCGTGGGCGATGCCGGCGACGAACCCGGTCGGGATGCCGCCGTTGGCGGTCAGGTCGCGGTAGAAGTCCGAATCCGTGCAGAACGGGGTGATCGCCTTGAGCGCGGAGCGCGGCCCGACCGCGGCGGCGGTGAACCACTGGTCGACGCCGAGGTAGGAGCAGCCGTCCAGGCCGACCGTGCCGTCGGAGCCGGCCAGGTGCGCGGCCCAGTCGACCAGCTCCGCGCCGTCCTTCCCCTGGCGCTGCCCGAACCACGACACCTGACCGCCGGACGCCCCGGTGCCGCGGACCGCCGAGGCGAGGTAGATGTAGCCGCGCTGCACGAAGTAGTCACCGGCGCTCGCCGGGTCGGAACGCCCGGCGCCGTAAGGGTTCTGGGTCAGCAGGACCGGGAACCGGCCGGCCGCGCGCGCCCCGGTGGCCGGATCCGCCGGGTAGACGACCTCGGCCGAGATCAGCACCCCGTCGTCCATCCGCACCGACACGGTGAGCGGCGCGCTCACGCCGTACGCGGCCGGGTCCGGCTGCCAGGAGCCCGGCGTTCCTGATGCCGCAGACGCGGCCGGGGTGAGGGTCGCGGCGATCAAGCCCAGCGCGGCGCCCAGTGAAACCAGCGTCCTTCGTCTTGCCATGCTGGGGCTCCTTCGCACCGGCCGGCCGGCGGACGCCGGACCACTAAAGCGGATGCACTGTATCCGATTAGTCCGGCGACTGTCGACACACTCGCCCCGTTGACGGCAAAGGACGGCCCAGCGGAGCTACGACTCCCGGCGACGGCGCAGCAGAGCGGCACCGGCCAGCACTACGACCACGCCCGCGATCACGTTGCCCGCCACCGCGCCCGGGGACGGGACCGTCTCGTCGCCGTAGCGAAGAACCAGTGGCGACACGGCCGCCCACAGACCCAGCACCGGCAGGATCCAGGTGAGCGCCTGCGGTCCGGTGTCACGGGTGCGGACGGCGGCCAGCGCGATGATCGCCAGCCCGGCCACGGTGTTGCTGACCGCGAGTTCGGCCGCGCCGCCGAAGCGCGCGACCCACGGCCCGATGATCAGGTAAAGGCCGGCCAGCACGGCCGATCCGGCCGCTCCCCCGGCCCACAGACCGGCCCGGCCGGTCACGGTGCTGCTCCCGGTGGACATCTCGGATCACCTCGAATCCTCGGCTTCCCCTTACCTGGGGGTACCCAAGATCCCAGCCCGTGCCACGTCCGCCGGTCAGCACCACTCGTCCGGCCGACGGTGACGGAAAGTCACGCCCGGGCGAACGCACACGCCTCGGTGAGCCGCGGGCGGACGTCCACGGCCTCGCCCACGCCGGACACGTCGAACGCGCGCAGCACCAGCCGGCCGGTGGCCACGACGGACAGCGCGGGCCGCTCCCGGCTCGTCTCCTCCAGCGCGCGAAGCCCGGCACAGCTGAGGAATCGGACCCGCGAGAGGTCGACCACGAGCTTGTCCCCCACCCCGCAGGCCTGCGCCAGCACCAGCCGGAAATCACCGACCGACGCCGCGTCGATCTCGCCCGCGGCGGTCACCAGCACGAGCGCGTCGTCACGGACGGTGGTCAGGAGGGTGAGGCCGGCGCCCCCACCGGACTGCAACATCCCCACGACGTTACGCGTTCGCCCGGGCCGGTCAACCCCCTCCGGGCCCCGGCGTGGGCGACCTCACCCCGCACCCGCGGTAGCCAGGCGCATACCGTGAGGTCATCAAGGCTGTGCCGGGCCGGGCGTGTCCCTGCGTGCAGTCGTGGTCGCGGAATCGTTGCACGCACGGTCAAGATCCACCGGTGGGCCATTCGAGTGTGGTGTCCACTATGGACAGAATAGCGGTGAATCAGGCTGTCGATGCCCCGGTTTCCCGGCCCGTCCGGCACGATGACGGCCGGCAGTGCGCTCCGGAGCGGAGGACAGCGTGAACAACACCGGCCGTACAGGTGAACCCGCGGTGGCGGACGGGAAACTCGTGGTGCGCGCGGCCGGGCCCGCCGGGATCCAGTTGCTGCTGCGCTGTCCCGTCCCGCGTTCGGTCGCCGAGCCCGGCGCGCGGCTGGCGTTCACCGGCTGCACGCTCCAGCTGCGGCCCGCCGACCGCGGCCAGGTGCTGCTGACCGTCGCCCCGGCGAAGCTTTCCCTCACCCTCGCCGAACTACGGCCGCTGATGCTCCGCCCGGTGGAGGTCGACGCGCCGGTGCGCGCGCTCGTCGCCGGCGCGGTGGCGCACGTGGTGTCCGCCGGGCCGCGGCTGGACCCGGACGGGCTCGCCTGCCATCTGCTGGGGCTGGCCGAACTGGTGCTGCGCACCGCACTCCGGGTGGAGCAGGACCGGGCCGACGCATTGGCCGTCCGCCGTCGCGAGGCGCTCGACTACATGCGCGCGCATCTGCCCGACCCGTCGCTGAACGCCGACCGGGTGGCCGAAGCGCTGTACATCTCGCGCCGCCGGCTCTATCAGCTCTTCGACGACGGGCTCGGGGTCACCGAGCGGATCAAGCGCCTGCGCGTGGACCGGGCGAAGGCGCTGCTCACCGACCCGGACCGGGCGGCACTGGGCATCGCGGAGGTGGCGCGCGAATGCGGGTTCACCAGCGCGGCCCACTTCTCCCGGGCCTTCCGCTCGGCGACGGGGGCGTCGCCGCGGGAGTTCCGGGACGGCGGGCCGGGCCACTGACCGTCCACTTCGGACATGACCGCCGGCGGTGGTGCGAACCCCCAGGCCGCACCACCGCACCGGCGGGGCTGCCCGCCGCCCTCAAGAGCGGGCAGCCCCGGCCGGCCCTCAGCCGCCGCTGGTGTAATACGTGATGTCCCAGTGGTTTCCCTCGTCGCAGTACAGGTTTCCGGACGCGGCTTTCCACTGTGGATAGCCGTCGCCGCGAAGGCCGATGTAGCTGAAGGCGCTCTTCACGTAGCCGTCGATGCAGCTGTTGTGCGCGATGTCCACTTTGTAGCCGTTGTAATGGCTGTAGGTGCCCGCAGCGTGGCCCACCTCGGTGCCGCCGGTGATGTTGATGGCACAGCCGCTGGCGTGCTTGAGCGTGATCACGCCGCTGACCGTGGTCTGGTTGATCTGCTCGTACGAGGTGCAGGTGGAGTTGGACCTCGTGGTGCACCCGCCGCTGGACGAGTGGGTGACCCCGGCCGCCGACAGCTGCGAAGCCGCCTGCGCCTGGGTCAGCTTGGTGACCGCGGGCGCGGCGGACGCGGTGCCGGCGGTGCCCAGCAGCGCGGTCGCCGTGGCGGCGGCCAGTCCGAGAGCCGCGCGGGACCACAGCGGCATCGGGGGAACACGCATGAATAGCCTCCTCGTGGGGAGTTCTGACGAGCGGCAGCCAAGACTCGGGCGCCATAACTTCGCCAAACGCGGGCCACCGCGGTGGGCAAGCAGGCGGGTCAGGTCCTGATCTTCGTCAAGACTTCACGGGCCCGGTCCCGCGCCGGGGAATCACTGGACGCGGCGTTCAGCTCCCGCAGGGCGCGCAGCTCCCACAGCGGGAAGCCCAGGCCCTTGAACAGGCCGGCGGCGTCGGTCAGCACCCGCCGGGCGTCGCCGTCCGCGCCCGCTCCGGCGTGCAATCGGCCCAGACTGAGCAGCGCGTACCCGGTGCCGCGGCGGTCCCGCAGCTCGCGGAAAACGCCCATCGCGGCGCGCAGGTGCCGCTCGGCGCCGTCATGGTCGGCGGCGCGCAGCCGGGCTTCGGCCAGGCTCCGGTGGGTGTACGCGGCGGCGTGCCGGTGCCCGATCTGCTCGAACAGCGCGAGCGAGCGCGAAAGGCAGCGCTCCCCTTCGCCGACTTCGCCCGCTTCGGCGTGCAGGTCGCCGAGGCTGCGCAGGACGTGCGCTTCCCAGTGCCGCTCGCGGCTCCGGACCGCGCCGCCGAGCGCGTCCGTCAGCAGGTCGGCGGCGCGGTCGGCGTGGCCGTGGCGGCGCAGTACATCGGCGTAGCGCTTGGCCACCTGGTCGTGCCCGCGCCCGTCGGCGAGCAGCAGGCTGGCCTCGAAGCTCTCCAGCGCGCGCCGGACGTCGCCGAGGTCCTCCGACAGGCCGCCGAACTGGGCCGCCGCGGTGGCCTGGCCCCGGCTGTCCCCGCACTCGCGCAACAGCTCCAGCGCCTCGCGCAGCTCCTCCACGGCGAACGCGGCCTGCCCGGCGTCGGCGTCGATGTCGGCGAGCACGACCAGCGCCGCGCCCGTGCCGCGCGGGTCGCCGAGCGCGCGGAACCGCCCGCCGGCCATGGCGAAGTACGTCCGGGCCTGGCGCCAGCGGCCCTGCTGCCACTGCACCGAGCCGAGGGTGAACAGCTTGTGCGCCTCGCCCGGGCGGTCGCCCAGCCGGCGGGCCGCGGCCAGCCCGGCCACCGAAACCGCCCGCGCGGCCCCGCTCACCCACGGCGAACCGGCCAGGGCGAGGCAGGCGTCGGAAAGCCGCGCCGCGAGGTCGGGCCAGCCGTGCGCGCCGGCCAGCCGGACCGCGGCGGCGACCAGGTCGATCTCGGCATTGCGCCAGGCCCTCGGGTCAGCGGTCGCGGCCCGCGCCGCGCTCACGTCCGGCCGCGCGAACGGCGGCCCGGCCGGGGTGAAACCCTGGTCCAGCACGGAAAGCACGCGTTCGGCCAGCGCCAGCACGGCCTCCAGCGCCCGGCGCAGCGCGGCGCGGTCCGGCTCCCGGCCGGGCAGCCGGGCCAGCCCGAGCCGGACGAACCTCGGCACGGAATGGCGGCCACGTTCGTCGACGGTGAGCAGGTGCGCGTCCAGCAGGGACTCCAGCCGTTCCCCGGTCTCGGCGACGCGTCGGCCCAGCAGCGCCGCGGCGCACCAGGACGGGACCGGGCGGCCGAAAACCCCCAGCAGCCGCAACAGTTCCCGGTCCGCGGGCGGGCACCCGTGCAGGGCCGGCAGCACCGCGCCGCGCACGCTCAGGTCGCCGGCGACCAGCTCGTCCAGCGCCCGGCGCTCGTCGGTGAGCCGCGCCGCCAGCTCGGCGACGCGCTGGTGCGGCCGCGCGGCCAGCCGCAACCCGGCGATCCGCACCGCGAGCGGGAGGCCGGCGCAGCGGCTGACGACCACGTCGGCGGCGGCGGGCTCGGCCGCCAGCCGCTCCGGGCCCGCCACCGCGGCGAGCAGCGCGCGTGCGTCCACTGTGGACATCTCACCCACCCGGACCGGACGGGCGGCGGCCAGCCCCGGCAACGGGTTCCGCGCCGTCACCAGCACCGCGCAGCCGGCGCCGCTCGGCAGCAGCGGCCGGACCTGCGCCTCGGCGCGCGCGTCCTCCAGCACCACCAGCAGGCGCCGGTCCACGGTGTGGCTGCGCCACAATCCGACCAGCCCGGGCAAGTCGGCCGTCAGCTCGGCCGCCGACGCGCCGAGTGCCCGCAGGAACCCGGCGAGCACGTCACGAGGATCGGCCGTGCTGAGGTCCGCGACGAGCTGGCCGTCGGGGAATCGCCGGCGGGCCCGCCACGCGGCCTGCACGGCGAGCACGCTCTTGCCGGACCCCGGCGCGCCGTGCACCACCACGGGCGCGGGCGAACGCAGGCCGCGCGCGATCTCCGCCAGCTCGGCGGCCCGTCCGGTGAAGTCCGGGGCCGGCGCGGGCAGCTGGGCGGGCGGCCCCGCCGACGTCCAGTCGGTGCCGGCGACGCGGCGGTAAACGGCGTCCAGCTCCGGGCCCGGCGTCACGCCCGCCTCGTCCCACAGCGCGCGGCGGGTCCGGCGGAGCAGGTCGAGTGCCGAATCGCGGCGGCCGAGGCCGGCCAGCGCGGCGGCGAGGCGGGCGGCGAGCCGCTCGTCCGCGGGCCGGTCCGCGACCACCGGGGCGAGCCGGTGGACCACGGCGTGGCGGTCCCCGCCGGCCAGCTGCAACTCCACCAGCTGCACCAGCACCGTGCGGCGCCGGTCCTCCAGCCACAGCTCGTGCGCCTCCACCAGCGGGCCGGTCTCGACGTCGCAGAACGCCCCGCCGCGCCAGCAGGCGAGCGCCCGCTCGAGCAGCCCGCGCTTGGCGACGGGATCCTCGGCGGCCAGCCCGGCCGAGGCGAGGGCGACGAACTCGGTGGCGTCCAGCTCGTCCTCGCCGACGGTCAGGGCGTAACCACGCGGGCCCGAACGCAGCCGCTGGGCCGGGGCGTCCGAAGCCAGCCCCGGCGACAGCGTCTTGCGCAGCTTGGACACGGTGACCTGGACGATCGCGGCCGCGCTCGGCGGCGCGCCGTCCGGCCACAGCTCGTCGACGATCGTGGCCCGGCCGACGAACTCGTTCGGGCGGGCCAGCAGGAGCGCGAGCAGGCGCCGGGGCTGGGCCGCCGAGGGCAGCGTCACCGCGGTGTTCCCCACCGTGTTCCGTGCTGTGGCCGCCAACGGGCCGAGGACCTGGAACCGCACCGCGGAGCTCCCTGTTTTGACCCGCCTCGAGTGGCCCGAATGTAACCGCGGGGCCCGGGCCGCCGGGCGCTTCCGCCGCTGGTCACCCGGATGGCCCACCCCGTTGGTGGGTCCGCCGCCCCGGCCGCCGGGCCCGGGTCAGGCGTGGGCCAGCAGTTTCGCCATCAGCTCCGGGTGGTCGGCGAGGCCTTCGCGCAGGGCGTGCTCGCGCAACGGGGTCAGGTTGCCGTGCGGCGCGTTCGCCCAGTCGAGCGGGCCGAGCGGCGGCTGCGGGTCGTACTCGATGCCGAACTGGACGATCCGCGCCATTTCCGTCCCGGCCAGCCGTTCGACCAGGTGCAGGGCCAGGTCGATGCCCGCCGAGACGCCGGCCGCGGTGATCACCGGGCCGTCCTCCACCCACCGCTCGGCCACCGGCGTCGCCCCGGACGCGCGCAGCAGATCGCGGAACATCCAGTGTGTGGTGGCCTTCCGGCCCTTCAGCAGCCCGGCCTCGCCGAGCAGCAGGGAGCCGGTGCAGACGGACGTGACGAGCTCGGCCGTCTCCGCCGCCTGGGCCAGGTAGCCGATCAGGGTCCGGTTCGCCAGCGCCCGCAGGGTCGGCGCGGCACCGCCGGGCACGAGGATCGCGTACGGGTCCGGAATCGCGTCGAACGTGTGGCTCGGCGCGATCCGCAACGGCGAGTCGGTGTCGATCGGGTCCAGCGTCTTCCCGACGACCACCACCCGCATCCCCGGATCGGCCGCGGCCAGCCCGGCCAGCACCTGCAGCGGGCCGACCAGGTCGAGCGCGGTCAGGCCGGGGTAGACGACGAAGGCGAACGTCTTCTGCTTCTCGGTCTCGCGGTTCTCGGCCGCCTGGTTCTCGGGCGCGTCATTCTCGGGCTTGTCCGTACTGGGCTTGTCGGTCATGGCCCCACCGTGGCCCGCGCCGCCCGCGCGCACGTCGGCCGTGTCCCGATTCCTGCGAACCATGTCCGTCGGCCGGTCGAGCTGGTAGCTTCCCGATCATGCCCGGTCCCCCGCGGCAGGTCGTGATCGTCGGCTTCCCCGACGCCGAGCTGCTGGACGTCGCCTGCGTGTCCGACGCGCTCGACGCCGCGAACCGGATCGGCGCGCGCCCGCCGTACACCATCCGTCTGGCCACTGTGGACGGTCATCCGTTCCGCTGCCAGTCCGGCCTCACGCTGACCCCGCACGTCCGGCTCGACCAGGTGCCGGGCGATCTGGACACGGTGATCGTCGCGGGCGGGGTCGGCCACACCGCGGCCGCGCGCGACGAGCGCCTGCTGGAACACCTGCGGCGGCTTTCGCGGACCAGCCGGCGCACTGCGTCGGTCTGCACCGGCTCGACCGTGCTCGCCGCGGCCGGGCTGCTGAGCGGCCGGCGCGCGACCACGCACTGGGCGTACGCGTCCCGGTTCGCCGAGAAGTACCCGGCGGTGACGGTGGACCCGGTGCCGCTGTTCATCCGGCACGGCGACGTGTACACCTCGGCCGGCGTCACCAGCGGGCTCGACCTGACGCTGGCGTTCGTCGAGGAGGACCACGGCCCGGCGGTCGCGCGCGAGGTGGCCCGCGCGCTCGTCACGTATCTGCAGCGGCCGGGGAACCAGGCGCAGGTGAGCATGTTCCTGTCCGGGCCGCCGCCGGAGCACGGGCAGGTCCGCGACCTCGCCGCGTACGTGAGTGAGCACCTGGCGGACGACCTCGGCACCCCGGTGCTGGCGCGCCACGCCGGGATCAGCACCCGCCAGCTCACCCGGCTGTTCGACGCGCACCTGGGCACCACGCCGGGCAAGTACGTGCGGACCGTCCGCGCCGAACACGCCGCGCGCCTGCTGTCCGGCACCGACCTGCCGCTCACCGCCATCGCCCGGCACTGCGGCTTCGGCTCCACCGAGACGCTGCGCCAGGCGTTCCTGGACCACTTCGACACGCCGCCGTCCGCCTACCGCCGCGTGCACCTGCGCCAGGCCTACGGCTGAGGCCGAAACGCCGGATACGACCGGCTCCTCCCCCACCCGATACGGGTGCGGCCGGACCCGGGAGTGCAGGATGTGCGCCGTGGCACCGCGCGACTACCCCGACTACGACGCCGACGACGCCGACGGCCCCGACGGCGCCGGCGACACCGGCCCGATCCGCCGCGTCCCCGGCGAGCCCCCACCCGCGATGCCCGGCTCGTCCCGCCCCCGACGGCCTCGCGCGACGTCTTCGCCTGCCTCCGCCACCCCGCCCCCTTCCGACGCTGGGTGGCCCGCCGCCGACCCTCCGGCTGATGCCTGGCCGAGCGCCGACGCTCCGGGCGTGGACGCCTCGTGGCCGGATCCCGCCGCCGCGTGGCCCGCCGCGGAAGACGATCGCCCCCGCCGCGACCGCCGCCGCACCGGGGAAACTCCTTTGCCGCAGGGCACCCGCCGCCCCCGTACCCCGGACAACGGCGCCCCGCGCACCTCCGACGGCCCACCGGCCGGCGGCGACCCCCGCCCTCGCCGCCCACGCGCCGAAGGTGATCCCGCCCGCCCGCGACGAGGCGAACTTCCCAGCGGCACAACAGGTTCCCGTCGAATCCCCCGCCCGGACACCGACGCCGAAACACCAGCCGAAACCACCGGCGGCCGCCGCACCCCCCGCGGCGAAACCACCGGTGCTCGCCGTGTGCCCCGCCCCGAGTCGCCCGGCGAGACCATCGACGGCCGCCTCACCGGCCGCGCCGAATCAGCCGCCGAGGCCCCCGGCAGCCGCCGTGCGTCCCGCGCCGAGTCGCGCGGCGAGACCACCGGCGTCCGCCGCGCAGCCGACGTTGGGACAGCCGCCGAGACGACCGGCGGTCGCCGCTCCTCCCGCGGAGAATCAGCCGCCGAAACCACCGGCGCCCGCCGTGCCTCGGCCGAGGCGCCGGCCGGAACCCGTGGCGGCGGGCGGTCGCGAGGGGGACCCCCGGTCGAGCCGCCGGATCCGGTCGCCGCGGTCGGGCATGGGCACGGCCACGGGCATGGCCACGGCCCCGCGGCACCGGCGTCGCGGCGGGTGCGGAATCTGCTGATCTGGCTGCTCACGCCGTTGGCGCTGGCGACGGTCGTCGGGATGATCATGCTGTACCCGTGGGGCAAGCCGGCGCCGAAAAGCGCGGTGCAGCAAGGGACTCCGGTGCAGGCGTCGATCACCGCGACCGCCACCGGGCCGTGCCTCGCCAACGGGCAAGTCCAGGTCGGCGCGCAGGCAGACCCCGACCAGAAGCCGTGCCTGACCGTCGACCTGACCATGACCAGCGGGCCCGGCAACGGCAAGCAGCTCAAGCTGACCGTGCCGATCGAGCCCAGCACCCCGCGCTTCTCCAGCGGCGACGCCGTGGTGCTGGCCTACAACGGCGGCGACGCGTCTGACCCGTCCTCGTTCCAGCTCGTCGACTTCCAGCGCGGCACGCCGCTGGTGCTGCTGGCCGCGCTGTTCGCCGTCGCGGTGCTGGTGCTCGGACGGTGGCAGGGGCTGGCCGCGCTCGTCGCGCTGGTGCTGAGCTTCATGGTGATCGTGCTGTTCGTGCTGCCCGCCATCCTCGCCGGGGAGAACCCGCTGGTGGTGGCGATCGCGGGCGCGGGCGCGATCATGTTCGTCGCGCTGTACATGACCCACGGGCTGTCGGCGAGAACCTCGGTCGCTGTGCTCGGCACGCTGGTCAGCCTCGCGTTGATCGGCGTGCTGTCCGCGATCTTCTCCGCCACCGCGTCACTCACCGGTCTCGACGACGCCACGTCCACCCTCATCGGCTCGCTCGGCCACGGCATCGACGCCCGCGGCCTGTTGCTGGCCGGCGTGGTGATCGGTGCGCTCGGTGTGCTCGACGACGTCACCATCACGCAGACCAGCGCCGTCTGGGAGCTACGGCGGGCCAACCCGTCGCTGGGCTGGCGCGAGCTGTACCGCTCCGGCCTGCGCATCGGCCGCGACCACGTCGGCTCGGCGGTGAACACGCTCGTGATGGCCTACGCCGGCGCCGCCCTGCCGGTGCTGCTGTACTCCTCGATCTCCGGCGTCGGACTCGGCGCGCTGCTCGGCAGCGAGGACATCGCGTCGGAGATCATCCGCACGCTGGCGGGCTCGGTCGGCATCGTCGCGGCCGTCCCGGTCACCACCGTGCTGGCCGCGCTGATCGCCGCCCGCGAGCCGATCGACCACCTCGTGAGCCCCACGAATACCCCTTCGTCACACCAGTAACGCGATCCCGCCCCGGCCGGTCCGGCGGCCCGCGCGTGCGGTACGAAGACCGCACCGAGCGCTGCCGGGGTTCGTCAGGAGGGGCCGTGTTCAACGTCGTACTGGCCGGGCCGCGGCTCGCGCTGCACCTCACCCGCCGGCTCTTCGCCGCGGGCCTGGTCGCCGCCGAGACGGTCCCCCGCATCGCCACCGCCCTCGACGAAATGCGCGCCACCCTCCGGCAGCTCGAACGCCTGCTGGCCTACATCGCCGAGGAACTCCCGGAACTGGCCTACCAGGTGGAGCAGATCCGGGCCCGCCTGGACGCCGAGCCGGAAGCCGACCACCCGGAGCCCGCTGCCCCCGCGCGGGTCCGGCGAGGCTGACCGGGTTTCGCCCGCCCAGCCCCGAAACTCGACGCCTACAGCGCCCGCGAAACCTGGCCTAGCAGCGACAGCGTTCAGTCCAGCGTCGCGACGAACCGGCTGACCGCTTCCATCGGGAAGCGCTGCACGTAACGCCCGGCCGGAGCGGCCGAAGCCAGCCGATAAAGCGGCCGCTCCGCCGCTCCGCCCCCACGGGCCTCCGAGCGGAGTTCCGCCACCAGCAGCTCCGAGAAGACCAGGCCGTTGGCTTCGGTGTTGTTCAGCAGCGCATCGGCCACGCGGCGCAGTTGCAGGGCGCTCAGCTCACGGCCGCCGGCGCCGGAGAACACGGCCAGGTCGACCTTCACCACTTTGCCGCGCCGGCCCGCGTTCACGAGCAGGCTCACCGTGCGCGTGCCCCGCACGTCGCTGATCACGATGTCCAGCCGCTGCGCCTCGACGAGGTCGACGCGCCGCACGCCCCACGTCCGCACGAGCAGCGTGGTGCCCTCGATCCAGATGCGGCGGCGGACGCTGTACAGCACCACGTAGACCAGCGGCAGCGCGATCACCACCGCCACGATCAAGCCCGGCAGCTGCCCGGCGATCAGCCCGGTGATGCCACCGGCGGCCGCGCCGATGATCACCGCGCCGAGCATCCCGGACCAGCCTCGACGCCGGCGCAGCTTCGGGTCGTCGGCGAACAGCGGCAACCGCTCCGGCGTGCTGGCGCCCTTCGCACCACCCTGCTCGGTCATGCCCCCGCCCCGGTGAGAAACGGGTTCCCGGCGCGCTCGCGGCCGATGGTGGTGGCCGGTCCGTGGCCGGGCAGGACCACGGTGTCGCCGGCCAGGGTGAGCAGCTTCGTGCGCAACGATCTCTCCAGTTCGGCGCCGGCGGCCCGGTCGCCGGAGCGGCCGATCGACCCGGCGAACAACGTGTCCCCAGTCAGCACCAGCCTGCCACCTTCGCCCGCGGTCACGGTGAACGCCACCGAACCCGGCGTGTGGCCGGGCAGGCCCAGCACCGTGAGATCAAGACCCGCCACCGTCAGCGGGCCTTCGGTGAGCGCCTCGAACGGCCCGTCGTGCCAGTCCGCGTCGGCGGGATGCAGGTGCAGCGGGACGTCGTGCGCCCGCGCCAGCGCCGCCGCCGAGCCGATGTGGTCCGGGTGCCCGTGGGTGGCCAGCAGCGCGACCGGGACCAGCCCGTGCTCCGCGAGCGCCGCGGTGAGGGGTTCACCCACCTCTTCGCCGGGGTCGACCACCACACACCCGCCGCCCGCGGACGGCGCCAGCAGGTAGCAGTTGGCGCGCAGCGGCCCCGCGGCAAACCCGGCGACAAGCACGAAAACCCTCCCCGGGAAGCGCCGCTGATCACGATCGGGTCGAGACTAGCCGCCCCTGTACAGAGTCCTCACAGGCTGTGCCCATACACTGCCGCTACCTCAGACGTGTGACATCGAGCGGAAACTGGAGGGCGGGTGGCGACCAACCAGCAGCGCCGTGAAGCCGCGAAGCGGAAACTCGAGCGGCAGCTCGTACGCCGGGCGGAGCGGGCGAAGCGACGCAAGATCGTCGGCGCTGGTGTGGTCGGCGGTGTCGTCCTCATCGTGGCCGGTGTCGTGGTGTGGGTCGTGAACAGCGGCGGCAGCAGCAGCGACACGGCGGCCGCCTCGCCGCCGCCTTCGTCCAGCTCGGCCCCGGTGCCGTCGCTCACGAACATCCCGACGCAGCGCACGGCCATGCCGACCCGGCCCAAGGCCCTGCCGAACCCGACCACGTGCACCTACGCGGCCGACGCGCAGAGCCCGACCGGCGCGAAGAAGCCGACCGTGCCGGACGGCAAGAACGTGCCGTCCACCGGGAAGGTGACTCTCACCTTCAAGAGCACCGCGGGCGACATCCCCGTGACGCTCGACCGGGCTCTGGCGCCGTGCACCGTGCAGAGCATGGTGAGCCTGGCCCAGCAGGGCTTCTACACCGACACGATCTGCCACCGCCTCGGCGTCACCGACCTGCAGATGCTGCAGTGCGGCGACCCGAACGCCAAGGGCAACGTGCAGACCGACGGCCAGGGCGGGCCCGGGTTCACCGTGCCGGACGAGTACTTCACCGGTGAGAAGTACGGCCGCGGCATCCTCGCGATGGCCAACACCGGCCAGCCGAACACCGGCGGCAGCCAGTTCTTCATGGTGTACGGCACCGCCGACCTGCCCGCGACCTACACGATCTTCGGCAGCATCTCGGACGAGGGCCTCAAGGTGCTCGACCAGATCGCGAAGACCGGCATCGGGGCGGTGGGCCAGGACGGCGCGACCGGCGAGCCCAAGAACCCGGTGAAGTTCACCGCGGTGACCGTCTCCGCGTGAGGTGGATTTCCCGCTCGAGCTGAACGGCGCCCCGCCCGGCGTGGCGGGCCTCGCGTCCGCGATGGGTGGCTACGGCCACTTCACCGCGATGCAGGTCCGCGACGGGCGGGTGCGCGGTCTCGGCCTCCACCTGAGCCGGCTGGAAGCGAGCACCCGGCTCCTGTTCGGCAGCAAGCTCGACACCGAGCTGGTCCGTTCGCACTTGCGCCACGCGATCGCCGGGCACGCGGCGCTGTCCGCGCGAGTCGTGATCTTCTCCCGGTCCAGCAGCGACGAACCGGTGATGGCGCCGGAGATCCTGGTCCGGACCGGGCCGCCGCACGAGCCGGTGACCGAGCCGATCCGGCTCAAGTCCGTGCGCTACCAACGGGATCTGCCGCAGGTGAAGCACCTCGGCACGTTCGGGCTGATCCACCACTCCCGTCAGGCGCGCCTCGCGGGATACGACGACGCGATCTTCGTCGACGACGCCGGGCGGATCAGCGAGGCGTCGATCTGGAACGTCGGCTTCCTGTCCGGCGGCACGGTGGTGTGGCCCGAGGCGGCGGTGCTGCCCGGTATCACGTACCTGGTGCTGGAGCAGCAGCTGCGCGCGGCGGGCGTCCCGCAGGAGGTCCGCCCGGTGTACCCCGGTGAGCTGCCGGGGTTCGACGCGGTGTTCCTGACCAATTCCGAGACGATCGGCCGCCCCGTGGCCTCAGTGGACGGAGTGCCGCTGCGCTCGGACCCCGCCGCCGGGCGACTGTTGCGCGAGGCCTACGAAAGCGCGGCCTGGGACGAGATCTGAGCCGGGCCGTCAGCGGTAGGTGAACTTCGGCGGCCGCCGGTTGAGGAACGCGTCGACGCCCTCCGCGTAGTCCTCGCCGTGCAACGCGGCGAGCCGGATCTCCTCGACCTCGGCGTCGGTGCTTTCCTGGCCCGCCACGATCTTCTCGATGATCCGGTTCATCCCGCGGACCGAGGCCTGCGAACGCGAGCACAGCGTCGCGACGAACGCGGCCGTCGCGCCGGCCAGCTCCTCGGCCTCGAAGACGTCGTTCACCAAGCCGATCTCCCGCACCCGCACCGCGCCGACCAGCTCGCCCGAGAGCAGGAAGTACTTGGCGTTGGCCGGCCCGACGAGCGAGACCAGCTGCCGCGTCGAGTCGAAGTGGTAGACGATGCCGAGCTTCGCCGGGGTGATGCCGAACCGCGCGCCGGCCGCGGCGAACCGGAAGTCGCACGCCACCGAAACCTGGCAGCCGCCGCCGATGCAGTTGCCCTGGATCATCGCCACCGACGGCTTGCGCATCGCGGTCAGCGCGCTGACGGCGCCGTCCACGGCCTTGTCGTACGTCGCCGCGCCCTCGGCGGTGGAACGAAGCTCGCGGAACTCACTGATGTCCGCGCCGGCCGAGAAGTGCTTGCCCGCGCCTTCGAGCACCAGCACCTTGAGCGCCGGGTCTGCTTCGACCTGCGCCACGACGTCCGGGATCGCCGACCACATGCCGTAGGTGATGGCGTTCATCTTCTCCGGCCGGGCGAACGTCAGCCGGGCGACCTCGCCGTCGCGGGTGAACTCGAATCCGTCGGTCATGCCCAGCACCCTACTGTGCCATTCATTACCAATCCGGCCACAGTCACGGCGGACTCGACTAAGCACCAGCCGTCACCACCCGCTCGGTCCGCCTACTTTTGGCCGGATTGGTAATGGGATCGCCCTGCGCGAAACTCCTGGTTGTGACCGGGCCGTCGCACTAGCGTCGGCCGCATGGGGATGATCGAGGCGAACGGGGCCCGGTTCGGCTACGACGAAGCCGGGGAGGGGCCTGCGGTCGTGCTGCTGCACGCCGGGCTCGCGGACCGGCGGATGTGGGACCACCAGTTCACCGCGCTGGCCGAGCACCACCGCGTGATCCGCTACGACCGGCGCGGCCACGGCGAATCCGACGGCCCCGAAGGAACCGTTTCGCACCACCGTGACCTGCTCGCGGTGATGGACGCCCTCGGCGTGGACGAGGCGGCGCTGGTCGGCTCCTCGATGGGCGGCGCGTACTCACTGGACGCCGCGCTGGCCGCGCCCTCGCGCGTCCGCCGGATCGCCCTCGTCGGCGCCGGTCTGTCCGGGCACGAGTGGCCGGCGGACATGGCGGCCGAGATGTGGGCGACGCTCCGGGCCGCGGTCCCGCCGGAGCGGCTGGAGCAGTACCAGGCGCACACGGCTGAGCGCGTCGACGAGGCCGACGTCTCCGCCGCCGCCGAGGCCAACGCGCGCTACTTCATCGTCGGTCCACATCGGACTCCCGACGTGCTGGATGCGCGGACTTGGTCGATGGCCAAGGAAATGTGCGAGCTGGTCTACCGCCGGGCCTGGAACGGTCCGAAGTGGACCGAGGACGTCCCGGCCACCCGGCCCCGCCTCGCCGAGATCGCGGCGCCCACCCTGGTCCTCATCGGACTGTCCGACGCCTCCGGCCTGCTCGCCCTCGCCGACCTGTTCACCACGGCCATCCCCGGCGCCCGGCGGCTCGACCTGCCGGACACCGGGCACCTGCCGCCGATGGAACGACCGGCCGAGACAACCCGGGCACTGCTGGACTTCCTGGCCTAGGAAGCCGAAGTCACCCGGTACACGTCGTAGACGCCTTCCACGCCCCGGACCACCTTCAGCACGTGGCCGAGGTGCTTGGGGTCGCCCATTTCGAACGAGAAGCGGCTGACCGCGACCCGGTCGCGTGAGGTGGTGACCGACGCGGAGAGGATGTTGACCTTCTCGTCGGCCAGCACCTTCGTCACGTCCGACAGCAGGCGGTGCCGGTCGAGGGCCTCGACCTGGATCGCGACCAGGAAGACCGACGAGGCGGACGGCGCCCACTCGACCTCGACCAGGCGCTCGGGCTGGGCGCGCAGGTCGTCGGCGTTCGTGCAGTCCGTGCGGTGCACGCTGACGCCGCCGCCGCGCGTGACGAAGCCGAGGATCTCGTCGCCCGGCACCGGGGTGCAGCAGCGCGCCAGCTTGGCCCAGATGTCGCCGGCGCCCTTGACCACCACGCCGACGTCGTTGGAGCCGCGGCGCCGGGTGACGGTGGACGGCGTGGCCCGCTCGGCCAGCTCCTCCTCCGCCTCGTCGACGCCGCCGAGCAGTGCCACCAGCCGCTGCACCACGTGCTTCGCGCTGGTGTGGCCCTCCCCCACGGCCGCGTAGAGCGAGGAGATGTCGGCGTGGCGCAGCTCCTTGGCGACCGAGCCCATGGACTCCGCGGAGACGAGCCGCTGGATCGGCAGCCCGACCTTGCGGACCTCCTTGGTGATCGCCTCCTTGCCCGCGTCGATCGCCTCGTCGCGGCGCTCCTTGGCGAACCACTGGCGGATCTTCGCCCGCGCCTTGGGCGAGCCGGCGAACTGCAGCCAGTCGCGGCTCGGCCCGGCGCTTTCCGCCTTGGAGGTGAAGATCTCGACGACCTCGCCGTTCTCCAGCTTCCGCTCGAGCGCGACCAGGCGGCCGTTCACGCGGGCGCCGATGCAGCGGTGGCCCACCTCGGTGTGCACGGCGTAGGCGAAGTCGACCGGCGTGGAGTCGGCGGGCAGCGTGATCACGTCGCCCTTCGGCGTGAACACGAAGATCTCGCGCGCGGCCAGCTCGTAGCGCAGCGACTCGAGGAAGTCGCCCGGGTCGGCCGCCTCCCGCTGCCAGTCGAGCAGCTGGCGCATCCAGGCGATCTCGTCGACGTCGACCGAGTTGGCCCCGTTGCCGCCGTGGGTGCCCTTGGTTTCCTTGTACCGCCAGTGCGCGGCGATGCCGTACTCGGCGGTGCGGTGCATCTCGTAGGTGCGGATCTGGACCTCGAGCGGCTTGCCGTCCGGCCCGATCACGGTGGTGTGCAACGACTGGTAGACGCCGAACCGCGGCTGCGCGATGTAGTCCTTGAACCGGCCGGGCACCGGCTGCCAGAGCGCGTGCACCACCCCCATGGCCGCGTAGCAGTCGCGCACGTCCTCCACCAGGATCCGCACGCCGACCAGGTCGTGGATGTCGTCCAGGTCGCGGCCGCGGACGATCATCTTCTGGTGGATCGAGTAGTAGTGCTTCGGCCGGCCCTCGACCTTCGCGGTGATCCGCGAGGACACCAGGTTGCTGGTCAGGTCCGTGATCACCGAGCGCAGGTAGGTGTCGCGCGAGGGCGCGCGGTCGGCCACCAGCCGCACGATCTCGTCGTACTTCTTCGGCTGCAGGATGGCGAACGCGAGGTCTTCCAGCTCCCATTTCACCGTGGCCATGCCGAGCCGGTGGGCCAGCGGGGCGAGCACCTCGAGCGTCTCGCGCGCCTTGCGGGCCTGCTTCTCCGGCGGCAGGAAGCGCATGGTGCGCATGTTGTGCAGCCGGTCGGCCAGCTTGATGACCAGCACCCGCGGGTCCTTGGCCATCGCGATGACCATCTTGCGGATGGTCTCCGCCTCGGCCGAGGTGCCGAGCTTGACCTTGTCCAGCTTGGTCACGCCGTCGACCAGCTCGCCGACCTTGTCGCCGAAGTCGGCCTTCAGCTCGTCGAGCGAGTAACCGGTGTCCTCGACGGTGTCGTGCAGCAGCGCGGCGACCAGCGTGGTGGTGTCCATGCCCAGCTCGGCCAGGATCGTGGCGACGGCGAGCGGGTGCGTGATGTACGGGTCGCCCGACTTGCGCCGCTGCTCGCGGTGCAGCTCCTCGGCGACGTCGTAGGCGCGTTGCAGCAGCGCCAGGTCCGCGTTCGGGTGCAGCTCGCGGTGGATGACGGCGAGCGGCTCGAGGACCTGCTTGACCGGGGCGGCGCGCTGGGCGGTGATGCGGCGCGCCAGCCGGGCCCGGACGCGGCGTGTCGCGGACGGGGTGGGCGCCGCGCCGTTGGGCTTCGGCGCTGGCACGGCCTGCGCGCCCCGCCCACCGGCGGCGTCCTTGGCGGGCGACGCTGCGTCGAGCTCCTGGCTCACCCGCACCTCCTGCTGCTCGTGCGGCCTTCGAACCCCCAGGGTAACCGCTGGGCCGCCCGGCCTCTCCGCCCACGCCCATTCGGAGGGTGACCCGGCACGCCCCGCAACGCGTTGAAGGCCTCCTTATCTGCGTCTCACGCAGGCAAGAAGGCCTTCAACGACGGCAAGGTCAGCAGATCTGAAGCGAATGCACCGATCGGCCGCCGAGCACCGCGCGCCCGCCGAGGCCGGCGAGTTCGAGCACCACGGAGATGCCCGTGACCGAGGCGCCCGCGTCTTCCAGCAGTTTGCCGGTGGCCGCGACCGTTCCGCCGGTGGCGAGCACGTCGTCGAGCACAGCGATGCGCTGGCCGGGGCGGACGATGCCGGCGGGCAGCTCCACGCTGGCGGTGCCGTATTCGAGCGCGTAGTCGACCCGGCCGGCCACCGACGGCAGCTTGCCGGGCTTGCGCACCAGCACCACGCCGAGGCCCTGGGCGTACCCGACGGCCGCGGCGAGCAGGAAGCCACGGGCCTCGACGCCGGCCAGCAGCTCGACGCCGGGGTCGAGGGTGCCGGCCAGCGCGTCGGTCACCGCGGCGAAACCGGCGGCGTCCGCGAAGAGCGGGCTCAAATCGCGGAACAGCACGCCGGGCTCGGGAAAGTCCGGCACCTCGGCGATCAGGCCGAGGGCCTTGTCCAGATCCATCCGGGTCAGCGCTTCCGCTTCGCCGAGGACACGCCACCACGACGCGGCTTCGACTTCGGCGTGCGCGCCGAAACGCTGGCCGCCGCCGCGTACGCCTTCTCCTTGCGGAGTTCGGCCGCGAGGGCTTCGTCATCGGCGGCGTCGAACTCCTCGTCACCGCCGCGGGCAGCCGCCTTCTTCTCCTGGCTGGCCCGGCGGGCGCGGACGCGCTCGGCCTGCTGCCGGTACTGCGGGTCGCGCATCTTGAAGTCGACCAGCAGCGGCGTCGCCAGCGCGAGCGAGGACAGCACGCCGACCAGGGTGCCGGTGAGCTGCACCAGCGCCAGGTCCTGCAGTGTGCCGGAGCCGAGCAGAATGTAGCCGACGATCAGCAGGCCCAGGATCGGCAGCAGCGCGATGAACGCGGTGTTGAACGACCGCATCAGGGTCTGGTTCAGCGCCAGGTTCGCCGCCTCGGCGTACGTGCGGCGCGTGAGGCCGAGCAGGCCGCGGGTGTTCTCGCGGACCTTGTCGAACACCACCACCGTGTCGTACAGCGAGAACCCGAGGATGGTCAGCAGGCCGATCACCGTCGCCGGGGTCACCTCGAAGCCCGCCAGCGAGTACACGCCCGCGGTGACCACGATGTCGTGCAGCAGCGAGACCAGCGCGGCCATCGCCATCCGGGTGTCGAAGTAGATCGCCAGGAAGATGACCACGGCCACCAGGAACACCAGCAGCGCGATGATCGCCTGGCGGGAGATCTCCCCGCCCCAGGACGCGCTCACCGCGCTGTCGCTGATCGACGCCTCGCTCGCCTGTCCGTTGCTGCCGATCGGCGCGTAGTCGGTGAAGATCTGCTGCTTGACCTTCGCGACCCTCGCCGCGTCGAGCGTCTCCGAGCGGATCTGGATGGTCGAGGCGTTGCCGGTGCCGACCTTCTGCGTCTCCGACGGCTGCTCGCCGAGCGCCTTGGAGAACGAGCCGATCACCTGCTGGGTGCTGATCTCGCCGTGCGCGCCGTGGGCCGGCAGCTGGATCTGCGTGCCGCCCTCGAACTCGATGCCCCAGGTGAACCCGCGGAACACCATCGAGCCGATGCACACCAGCACCAGCGCCGCGAAGAAGATGTACCAGCGCTTGCGCGCGCCGATGATGTCGAACGCGCCCGTGCCGACGTACAGCCGGTGGAACACGCTCTCCTTCTTGGCCTTGCCGCCCTTGGCCGCAGCGGCCCCGTCGGTGGCGGGGGTCCCGGTGGCGTCGGTGGTCTCGGGGCCGGTGCCCTGCTCTTCCTCGCCCACGTCAGGCCTCCTTCACGTTCGAGCGGCCGACCGAAGGACGCGCGGCCTTGCGCTGCGAGCCCAGCTGCTGCACGGCGCCGAGGCCGAGGTGCCGGGGGTTGGACAGGAACGCCGACTTCGACGTGGAGAACAGCGACACCAGCGGGTGCGTGACCAGGTAGACGACCACCAGGTCGAGCACCGTCGACATGCCCAGGGTGAACGCGAAGCCCTGCACGTCGCCGACCGCGATCACGTACAGGATTGCCGCGGCCAGGAAGCTCACCGCGTCGGACGCCAGGATGGTGCGCCGGGCGCGGACCCAGCCGCGGCCCACCGCGGACCGGAACGTCCGGCCCTCCCGGATCTCGTCCTTCAGTCGTTCGAAATAGATGACGAACGAGTCGGCCGTGATGCCGATGGCGATGATCAGGCCGGCGATGCCCGCGAGGTCGAGCGTGTAGCCGATCCACCGCCCGAGCAGCACCAGCACCGCGTACACCAGCAGTCCGGAAAGGACCAGCGAGAAGATGGTCAGGATGCCCAGCAGCCGGTAGTAGAACAAGCAGTAGATGAACACCACGATCAGGCCGATCGCGCCGGCGATCAGGCCGGCCTCCAGCGAGGCCAGGCCGAGCGTGGCCGAAACCGTGGTCGCGTCCGAGGAGCTGAACGACAGCGGCAGCGAGCCGTACTTCAGGATATCGGCCAGGTTCTTCGCGTCGGACTGGGTGAACTGCCCGGTGATCTGCGTGTTGCCGCCGAGGATGGCCGACTGGATGGTCGGCGCCGAGACCACCTGCGTGTCCAGCACGAACGCGGCCTGCGACTGCACGTTCGCCGAGGTGAAGTCACCCCAGATCTTGCTGCCGGCCGAGTTGAACGTCATGTCGACGGTCCACTGGCCGCGCGTCTGGTCGTAGCCCGAGGAGGCGGTGGAGATGTCCGTGCCGGGCAGGAACTCCGGGCCCAGCACGTACTTCGTCGCGTCCTTGTCACCGCAGGCGACCAGCGGCTTGCTCGAGTCGTCGTTGCCCTCCAGCGGGTCCGCGACGTTCGGCGCGCAGACCAGGGAGGCCATCGCGGCCTGCTGCGCGGCCTGCGCCTTGGCCTGGTCGGTCGAGGCCAGGTCGGGGTTCTGCCGGACGGCCTGGGCCTTCTCGATCGGCGTCTGCTGCTTCTGGCCGCCGGACGGCGGCGCGGGCGAGGTGCTCGGCGTCTGCGCGGGCGCGCCGGCGGCACCGCCGCCACCGCTGGCCGGGGGCGACGAGGGGGTGCCCGAAGAGGACGGAGGCGTGGACGGCTTGCCCGAGGGCGGCGTCGAGGGGGTGCCCGAGGCGGGCGGCGGCGTGGCTCCGGCCGGGGTGTTCGGCTGCGAGGTGATCACCTTGCGGAAGCCGAGCTTCGCGGTCTGGCCGAGGTTCTTCGCCTGGTCGCCCTGCTCGCCCGGGACCGTGATGACGACGTTGTTGCCGTCCAGCAGGACCTCGGCGCCGGCCACACCGATCCCGTTGACGCGGGTCTCGATGATCTGGCGCGCCTGGTTCAGCTGATCGCGGTTGGGCTGGCTGCCGTCGGGCGTGCGCGCGGTCAGCGTGACCCGGGTGCCGCCCTGCAGGTCGATGCCGAGCTTCGGGGCCGGCTTGCCGCCGCCGGTGAAGAACACCAGCGCGTACAGCACGATCACGATCAGGGCGAAGAAAGCGAGATAACGTCCCGGGCGCAGGTGCCCGGCCGATGGTGCCACGGTGCTTCGGTCTCCTCGGACTGGGTGTGCCCCACTGGTTACGGTGAGCGAGCCGGGAGGGGTCTCCCGGACGCTGCTGGGCATGACTATGGCGGCGGACACGCACGCAGCACCGAGACAGTACTCGGTGCTGCGTGAGCCCGGCGTTCACCCGTACCGACTTTCGTCGGCCGCGGGCGAGTCACTGCCCGACCAGCGGGAGGTTACTTCTTCCCGTGCTCCAGCGGGGGCGCCACCTGGGCGCCCGACTTCTCGGTCTCCTCCGCGGAGATGGACTCCTGGGCCGGGGCCTCCGAAGAGGTCGACGCGACGCCGCCGACGGTGTCGGTCTCGGTCTCCTCGACGGAGTCCTCTTCGGTCTCGACGGTCGGCTCGACCTTCTCGCGGACGGCCTGACGCAGCCAGGTGGTGATGACGCCCGGCGCGATCTCGATGTCGATCGTGGTGTCGCCCGACGCGTCGGCCACGAAGCCGTAGAGGCCCGACGTGGTCATCACGCGGTCGCCGGGGGCCAGGCCTTCCTGCAGGTCCTTCTGGGCCGCCTGCTGCTTCTTCTGCTTGCGGGTACCCATGATGAGCGGCACGGCCACCACGAGCAGCAGCAGCAACGGCAGCAGTAACTGGTTCATGACTCTCCATTCGACGGACGCCGCTGGGTTGCCGTTACGTCCGGTTTTAGCGGATGTGCTGTCTTCGAGTGTGCCAGGTGCCAGCGGAAACTCCAGCACCCACCGCCTGTTAACCCTCCGGCCGCCGGCCCCGGAGGGCTCCGTCAGCCCTGGTCGAACAGGGTGGGACCGCCCCGGTCGGGCCGTCCGGAATCGGGCGGGGGAACCAGGCCGAGATGCTCCCACGCGCCCGCGGTCGCGACCCGGCCCCGCGGAGTCCGGGCGAGCATACCCGCGCGGACCAGGTAGGGCTCGCACACCTCTTCCACGGTGCCCGGCTCCTCCCCCACGGCCACCGCGAGCGTCGAGACGCCGACCGGGCCGCCGCCGAACGAGCGGACCAGCGCGTTCAGCACGGCCCGGTCCAGCCGGTCCAGGCCCAGCTCGTCGACGTCGTAGACCTCGAGCGCGGCGCGCGCGACCTCGCGGTTCACGTTGCCGTCGGCGCGCACTTCGGCGTAGTCGCGGACCCGCCGGAGCAGGCGGTTCGCGATCCGGGGTGTGCCACGCGAGCGGCGGGCGATCTCGGCGCCGCCGTCACGGTCGATCGGGATGTCGAGGATCGTCGCGGCGCGCCGGACGACCAGCTCCAGCTCGGCGTCGGTGTAGAACTCCATCTGGCCGGTGAAGCCGAACCGGTCGCGCAGCGGGCCGGTCAGCGAGCCGGACCGGGTGGTGGCGCCGACCAGGGTGAACGGCGCGATCTCCAGCGGGATGCTGGTGGCGCCCGGACCCTTGCCGACCACCACGTCGACCCGGAAGTCCTCCATCGCCAGGTACAGCATCTCCTCGGCGGGCCGGGCGATGCGGTGGATCTCGTCGATGAACAGCACGTCGCCGGCGGCGAGGTTGGACAGCATCGCGGCCAGGTCGCCGGCCCGCTCCAGCGCGGGCCCGGAGGTGATCCGGATGGCCGCGCCCAGCTCCGCGGCGACGATCATCGCCATGCTCGTCTTGCCGAGGCCCGGCGGGCCGGACAGCAGTACGTGGTCGGGCGGGACGCCGCGCCGCCGCGCGCTCTCCAGCACCAGTTCCAGCTGCTCGCGCACGCGGGGCTGGCCCACGAACTCGTCGAGCTTGCGGGGCCGCAGCGTCGTCTCGACATCGCCCTCGCCGCTCTGCGGCAGGGCCGAGAGCGTTTCGTCGTCCGCTTCGAACTCGGTCACTTCGTGGTCCATCGGCTACTGCTTGCGGCCGAGGGTGGCGAGCGCCGCGCGCAGGACCGTGGCCGTGGTGTGCCCGTCGCCTTCGGCCAGGACCCGGTCGACGGCCTGTTCGGCTTGTTTCGCCGGGAAACCCAGTCCTGCCAGCGCTTCCACCACTTCGACGCGCAGCGCGCCGGGCGCGGACACCACCGGCGCCTCGCCCGTCCCGCCGAGCGCGGTGACCTTGTCGCGCAGCTCCAGGCTGAGCCGTTCGGCGCCCTTGCGGCCGATGCCGGGCACCTGCGTCAGCACGGTGATGTTGCCTTCGACGAGCGCGGCGCGCAGCTTGTCCGGCTCCAGCACGGCGAGGGTGGCCAGAGCGAGGCGCGGGCCGATCCCGGACACCGTCTGCAGCAGGCCGAACAGCTCGCGCGCGTCCACGTCGGCGAACCCGAACAGCGTCAGCGAGTCCTCGCGGACGATCAGCGCGGTGTGCAGCCGCACCTTCTCCCCGCGCCGCAGCGTCGAGAGCGTCGCGGGGGTGGCCTGCACGGCGAAGCCGACGCCGCCGACCTCGACCACCACGTGGTCCAGGCCGACCGACAGCACTTCGCCGTGTACCGAGGAGATCATCGCGGGGCTCCTGTGTTGTCCTGCTTGGTCTTTTCTTTCCCGGGCACGGGTTTCGGCACGGCTTGTTTGGGCGCCGCTTGTTTGGGCGCCGTCCGGGCGCGCCGGGCGGCCGGGGCGGAGGCGCCGCCGGCCTGTTTCGCCGCGGCGGCGAGCCGCGCCTTGTGCGTGCGGGCCAGCTCGGCCGCGCGGGCCTCGGCCTCGGCGAGGCGGACCCGCATCGGCTCGCGCCAGAGGTGGCAGATGGCCAGTGCCAGCGCGTCGGCGGCGTCGGCCGGGTGCGGTTTCACCTCGAGGTTGAGCAGGCGCATCACCATACCGGTGACCTGCGCCTTGTCCGCGCGGCCGGACCCGGTGACCGCGGCCTTGACCTCGCTGGGCGTGTGGAACACGACCGGCAGACCGCGGCGCGCCGCGGCCAGCGCGACCACCCCGCCCGCCTGCGCCGTGCCCATCGCGGTGCGGACGTTGTGCTGGGCGAACACGCGCTCCACGGCGACGGCCTCGGGCCGGTACCGGTCCAGCCAGGTCTCGACCTCGTCGGCGATGCCGAGCAGCCGGTGCGCGAGGTCGGCGTCCGGCGGCGTGCGCACCACCCCGACGGCGACCGCGCGAACGGTGCGGCCCTGGCCGCCGTCGACCACGCCGAGTCCGCACCTGGTCAGACCGGGGTCGACCCCGAGCACCCGCACACGCTCTCCTTCACCGGACGCGAACATTCGTTCGAGGTGCAGGCTACTGGGCGAGCTTGCGGCACGATGGGAGCCATGCCGGAGCCGGAGGAATTCATCAGCCACCTGGGTCTCGAGCCGCTGCCGGTGGAAGGCGGCCGGTTCGCCGAGAGCTGGCGCTCGGCCGAGGGCTCGGCGATCTACTACCTGCTGGTGGCGCCGGAGCACTCCGCGCCGCACCGGCTGGACCGCGCCGAGGTGTTCGTGCACCACGCGGGGGCGCCGGCGCGGATGCTGCTGCTGCACCCGGACGGCTCGGTGACCCGGCCGGTGCTCGGCACCGACGTCGCTCAAGGCCAGCGGCCGCAGGTGGTGGTGCCCGCGGGCACCTGGCAGGCCACCGTCACGCTCGGTTCCTGGAGCCTGCTCGGCACGGTCGTGGTGCCGCCCTACACCGACGACTGCGTGGAGTTCGCGGACGCGGCCACGCTCGCCGCCCAGTTCCCGGCCGCCGCCGAGGACCTGCGCGCCCTGCCCCGCCCGTAAAAGCTCGTGAGTGTTCATGACGGTTCTGACCCGAAAATGATGGTGACCGGGCGTGCGACAGCGCCCGGCGGAGCCGGGTGGGTTGTGGGGTGTGCTGGCCGGTGTGGTCAGGCGACGGGTTCGAGGGTGACGTGGTAGCCGAGTGCTTGGAGCTGGCGGATGTGGCCGGCTTTCTGGCGTTCGGTGCCGCGTTGCCGCTGGTAGAACTCCGCCCCGAGGTCCCGGTAGCGGGCCTCGGAGTCGGACAGCAGATGCCAGACGATCACCAGGATGGATCGCCCGACCGCGACGATCGCACGGTTGGTACCCCGCCGTCTCGCGATGCGCCGGTAACGTTCTCCGAGGAAGGTGTCCGTTCTGCCGACGACGACAGCGATCTCCCCGAGTACCGAGGCGAGGTAGCGGTTGCCGTGCCCGGTCGCGGAGCGGCCCTTGCGCCGACCCGCGGATTCCGACACTCCCGGCGCGAACTTCGCCCAGGAGCTCAGGTGCGCGGGGGTGGGGAACCGGGACATGTCCACACCGATCTCGGCGATGATCACCGAGGCCGCGGTGACACCCACGCCGATGATCTCATCGAGCCGGGCCACCGCCACCGCGAAAGGGGCCAGCGCCTGCTCGACCTCGGTCTCCACCGCCGTGAGGTCGGCGTCGATGCCGTCGATCCGGCGCAGCATCGTCGCCAGCAGGAACGCGTGGTGATCGGTGAACCGGCCGGTCAGCGCTTCCTCCAGGACCGGGATCTTGCGGCGCATTCCCGCCTTCGCCAGCTGCGCCAACTGCTGCGCGTTGCGTTGCCCGTCAATCAGCTGCGCCATCATCGCCCGCCCGGACACCCCGAAAATATCCGACGCGACCACCGAGAGTTTGATGCAGGCGTCTTCGAGCAGCTTCTCCACCCGGTTCTTCTCACTCGTGCGGGCCCGGACCAGATCACAGCGATAGCGGGTCAGGTCCCGCAACCGCCGAACTTCGGGCGGAGGCACGAAACTCGGGCGCAGCATCTGCCGCTCGGCGACCTTGCACAACCACACCGCGTCCAGCCGGTCGGTCTTGGGCCGCCCCGGCAGATGCTTCACATCACGGGCGTTGACCAGCCACACCTGCCGCCCCGGCCGCTCCAGCAGATAAAACACCGGCTTCCAGTAATCCGAGGTCGCCTCCATCACCACGCGGGTGACACCCAGCTCCGCGAGCCGGTCCGAGAGCAGCAGCAACGACCGCGTCATCGTCGAATACGGCCGCACCTCCTGCAACCGCCGACCCGGATGAACCCGATCAGGCACCCGCACACAACACATCACCTCGGCCTTGCCCACATCAATCGCCGCGACCCGCTCGATGATCTCCTCATGATCCTGCGCCTCGGCCAGCATCACACCCACCTCCCAGCAGCGTCCCCGGGACAACCAACGGCTGCCCGGGGAACCACCAGGGAAACACAGAATCTGATCCGCGTGCTCGAAGCAACAGTCAAAGGCCCACCACGCAGTTCCCAGCGCCCGACTAACCGACGGCCTCCACCACAACCAAAGAACCACGACGTCAACAGGCAGCCAACCACAATTTTCAGCCCACAAAGGCACGCCCGCAAGGGCGACCCCAACTAACCGGCATGAACACTCACGAGGAGTGTCGGGCTCAGGGGCCGTCGACGCCCGGGGTCCAGCTCTCCGGGAGGCCGGACTCGGTCAGCACCGGCTGCCATTCGCCGAAGCCCTCGGGCGCGTCGGCGTGCCACGGGAACTGCCCGTCCGGCGTGGCGACGAGGATCTGCAGCGCCGGGAAGTCGCCGTCCGGGTAGACCAGGAACGCGGAGCCGAAGTACTCGAGGTAGTGCCCCTTGGCCACGCGCTCGAACACGACCTGGCCGCCCTCGAAGAAGTCGTCGTAGCGCTTGCCGACCTCGAAGATCTCGCCGTTGGCCGCGCGGTCGACGTACGCGTCGAGCAGCGTCGGGCCCATGTCGCCGGGCAGGCCGACGACCACGGCCTCGGGCACGCTGTGCAGCGCCCAGGCGCAGGCGGTGAAGCTGTAGCCGGCCCCGTTGTCGTCGTCCGGAACCGCGATGACGGCGTTGCCCCGTTCCTTCGCCTGGGCTTCGATCCATTCGATCAGGCGCTGTTCTTCGGAAACGGGGGCTGGGGAGGCGGGGGCTCGGGGCGTCACGGCGCACATTGTGCCGTACCCGCGCGGCTGAGCCCAGGCCCGACGCGCGCGAATTTTCCCGGGCACACCAAGGGATCCGGCTACTCACGAGTTCGATCGCGGCGGAATCCCTGCCCCGGCGCGAAAAAACCGCACGGCCCGTTTTCCGGCCCGCGCGGTTTTTTCGTTCGGAAAGACTGAAGACTTCAGTCGATCTCGGCCATGACCTCATCGGGCACGTCGAAGTTCGCGTAGACGTTCTGCACGTCGTCGCAATCCTCGAGCGCGTCGATCAGCCGGAAGACCTTCTTCGCGCCCTCGGCGTCCAGCTCCACGGTCATCGACGGGAGGAAGGTCAGCTCCGCGGACTCGTACTCGAACCCGGCCTCCTGCAGCGCCTTGCGCACCGGGACCAGGTCACCGCCCTCGGAGACGATCTCGAAGTTCTCGTCGAGGTCGTTGACCTCCTCGGCGCCGGCGTCGAGGACCGCCATCAGGACGTCGTCCTCGGTGGTGCCGCTCTTGGGCATGATCACCACGCCCTTGCGGTCGAACAGGTACGCCACCGAGCCCGGGTCGGCCAGCGACCCGTTGTTCCGGGTGAGCGCGGTCCGGACCTCCATCGCGGCGCGGTTCTTGTTGTCGGTCAGGCACTCGATCAGCACCGCCACGCCGTTGGGGCCGTAACCCTCGTACGTGATGTTCTGCCAGTCGGCGCCGCCCGCCTCCTCACCGCCGCCGCGCTTGCGCGCGCGCTCGATGTTGTCCTGCGGGACCGAGTTCTTCTTCGCCTTCTGGATGGCGTCGTAGAGCGTGGGGTTGCCCTCGGGATCACCACCGCCGGTGCCGGTCCGCGCGGCCACCTCGATGTTCTTGATCAACCGGGCGAAGAGCTTGCCACGCTTCGCGTCGATGTTGGCCTTCTTGTGCTTCGTCGTCGCCCACTTGGAGTGGCCGCTCATCTCTCCTCCATCTGTTCCGCGTCCGCCCGGTCCTCACGCCCCGGACGCCGCCATTGCGCTCAGGCTTCCCGCACGAGCTCGACGAACAACCGGTGCACGCGCTCGTCCCCGGTGATCTCCGGGTGGAACGCGGTGGCCAGCACCGCCCCCTGCCGGACGGCGACGATCCTAGCCGCCGGCTCGCCGCCCACCGGGTCCTCGGGCACCAGCCCGGCCGGCACGGTGGCCAGCACCTCGACCCCCGCACCCGCCTTCTCGACCCAGGGGGCGCGGATGAACACCGCGTGCACCGGCCCGCCCGGCACGCCGGCGAAGTCCAGGTCCACCTCGAACGAGTCGACCTGCCGGCCGAACGCGTTGCGCCGGACCACCACGTCGAGCCCGCCGAGCTGCTGCTGGTCCGGGCGCCCGTCGAGCGCCTGCCGGGCCAGCAGGATCATCCCGGCGCACGAGCCGAACGCGGGCATCCCGTCCGCGATCCGCGCGCGCAGCGGCTCCAGCAGCTCGAAGCTCTCCAGCAGCCGCGACATCGTGGTGGACTCGCCGCCGGGCAGCACCAGTCCGTCCACTTCGGACAGCTCGGCGGCGCGGCGGACCGGGACGGCCCGCGCGCCGGCGCGCTCCAGCATCGCGACGTGCTCGCGCACGGCACCCTGCAGGGCGAGCACGCCGACCACCGGCCGCGCTCCCGAAGCTGTCGCCACCCGACCTCCCGAAAAACGTTCCGCCCAGCTTAGGGGGACGGCTTGCCGGCCGTCCCGCCAGGTCAGAACGCCGGACGGCGGGGCCGCCGCGCCGTCACCCGCACGAGCGGCGATCAGGACCGCTCGACGGCACCGGACGCGCGCCACCGGCGAAGTGGACTGCCGAAATCGCCGCCGAGTGGCCACCCGCGAGGTGGTCTTCCGGCCGGGCACCATCACCCGGACGGGCCGCCGCAACCGACCTGGCCAGGGCCGTGACTCCAGTTTACGCCGCTGGTGAACCCGCTGTTCAGCGCCGTTTCCGCCGGGAGTGACCCGGGCCACGAGGATGGATCCCCTGGTCGGGACGGCCGCGGAAGTGGACTGCCGAGATACCCGTCCACTGGCCTGCCTCAGCGGTCCACCTCGGACCTACCCTCGAAGGTGTCCAGCGAGTTCCGCGAGAAAGGCCCCCGAGTTGTCCGAGCAGCAGCCCAGCCCCGCACCCCAGTCCGCCACCGGCACCGCCAAGGTGAAGCGCGGCATGGCGGAGATGCTCAAGGGCGGCGTGATCATGGACGTGGTCACCGCCGAGCAGGCCAAGATCGCCGAGGACGCCGGCGCGGTCGCGGTGATGGCGCTCGAGCGCGTGCCCGCCGACATCCGCGCGCAGGGCGGCGTCGCGCGGATGAGCGACCCGGACCTGATCGACGGCATCATCGAGACCGTCTCGATCCCGGTGATGGCGAAGGCCCGCATCGGCCACTTCGTCGAGGCGCAGGTGCTCCAGTCGCTCGGCGTCGACTACATCGACGAGTCCGAGGTGCTCACCCCCGCGGACTACGCGAACCACATCGACAAGTGGGCGTTCACCGTGCCCTTCGTCTGTGGCGCGACCAACCTGGGCGAGGCACTGCGGCGGATCACCGAGGGCGCGGCGATGATCCGCTCCAAGGGCGAGGCCGGCACCGGCGACGTCTCCAACGCCACCACGCACATGCGCAAGATCCGCGGCGAGATCCGCAAGCTGGGCTCGCTGCCCGAGGACGAGCTGTTCGTCGCGGCGAAGGAGCTGCAGGCGCCGTACGAGCTGGTCAAGGAGGTCGCGCAGCAGGGCAAGCTGCCGGTGGTGCTGTTCACCGCCGGCGGCATCGCGACCCCGGCCGACGCGGCCATGATGATGCAGCTCGGCGCCGAGGGCGTGTTCGTCGGCTCCGGCATCTTCAAGTCCGGCAACCCGGCCCAGCGCGCCGAGGCGATCGTCAAGGCCACCACTTTCTACGACGACCCGGACGTGCTGGCGAAGGTCTCGCGCGGGCTGGGCGAGGCGATGGTCGGCATCAACGTCGAAGAGCTGGCGGAGCCGCACCGCCTCGCCGAGCGCGGCTGGTAAAGCCACTTCGATCGAGGGGCCCGGTGGACGTCCGTCCGCCGGGCCCCTCCTGCGCGCGGGGTGGCCCGGACGCGTGGCCGCGGTGACGACCGGCCGGAAAACGGAAAATCGTGCCGGGGACTGTCGATTCCGGCTAGCGTCGATCGACGCGTAGCCGAAGGCGCCCGCCGGGGGCGGGCGCTGGGCACGCTCCCCGACACCGAGGACACTCACGATGACTGAACTGAACGCGGAAACCACCCGGCGCGCGATCGTCGAGCACACCCGGCGGCTGGCGGAGGCGGCCGCCGCGGCCGGGCCCGGCGCCGCGGTGCCCACGGCGCCGAAGTGGACCGTCACCGAACTGGTCGCGCACGTCGGCCAGACCCAGCACTGGGTCGCGGAGATCATCGAACGGCGCATCACCGACCCGACCCAGCTGCCCGCGGAGATGGCCGTGCCACCGGCCGATTCCGGCGAGTGGCCGGAATGGCTGTCGGCGTCCGCGCAGCGGGTCGCGAACGCGTGCTCGGACGACGCGCTCGCCGCGCCGGTGTTCAACGCCGCCGGAGACGAACGGTCCGGCGGCCAATTCTGGATGACCAGCATGCTGAACGAGGCCGTTGTCCACGGCTTCGACGCGGCCCACGCGGCGAACCGGCCGGCCGAAGTCGAAGCCGACATCGCCGCAGCGCTGATCGGCAACCACCTCGCGATGCTCACCTCGCCCACGTGGACGATGCAGCGGCCCGAGTCCGCTCAGGCCATCCGCGGCACCGGGCAGACCCTGTTGTGGCAGGCGACCGACGCCGAGGCGGCCTGGTTCGTCGAGCGGCGGCCGGAAGGGGCGGCGTGGCAGCCCGGCACCCGGGCGGCCGACGTGACGGTGACCGGCCCGGCCCGATCGCTGCTGCAGGTCCTGACCCGCCGGCTCCCGTTGTCCGACGGCGAAACCGCCGGCCTCGGCATCGACGGCGACACCGGCCTCGCCCAGCACTGGGTCGACAACACCGCCCACGCCAGCGACTGACCGAGAGCGCGGCCCCGCCGACGTCCGGCGGGGCCGCTCCGTCAGGAGTATTCGGAGATCTCCACCCCGAACGTGCCCGGCTCCAGCGCCTCGAAGATGTGCCGGACGTCGCCGGGATAGGAGATGTAGTCGCCGGGCAGCAGCTCGACCGGGTCGTCGGTCACGCCGACGCGGGCCCGCCCGGCGCAGATCACGATGTGCTCGACCACGCCGTTCATGTGCGGGTCCGACCGCCGCGGGGTGCCCGGCTCCGCGCGGATCAGGTACACGTCCCGGCGGGCCGACGGCGGGCACGCGGAAAGCAGCGTGCACGCGTAGTCGGCGTGCTCGGCGAACACCGTCGGCCCCTTGCCCGCGCGGATCACGCGGACCTGCGGCCGCTCGGGTTCGACCAGCCGGGAGAACGGCACGTCGAGCGCGACGCCGAGCGCCCACAGCGTCTCGACACTGGGGTTGCCCGAGCCGGATTCCAGCTGCGACAGCGTGGACTTCGCCAGCCCCGCGAGCCGCGCCAGCTCGGTCAGGGAGAGGCCGGCGCGGGTGCGTTCGCGGCGCAGCGACGTCGCGATGATGTCGAGCGGCGCGCTCCCGGTGTCGTGCGACATGTGTGTTCGCTCCATCAGTCTTCTCGTTCGCCTTGACGAACGACCTGGGTCGTGTTCAGTATAGGGCACTATGCGTTCGATATGGCGAACACTCGACCGGGGCCTGGCCCGGGACATCGGCCTGGTCTGCCTGGCCGACGCCCTGGTCGGCGTGTCCTACGGGGCTATCTCGGTGAGCTCCGGCTTCCCGTTCTGGGCCCCGATGTTGTTGTCCCTGCTGGTTTTCGCCGGCGCTTCGCAGTTCATGTTCGTCGGCATCGTGGCGGCGGGCGGCAACCCGCTGGCCGCCGTCGTGGTCGGCCTGCTGGTGAACACGCGGCACGTGCCGTTCGGCTTCGCGATCGGCGACGTGCTCGGCACGCGCTGGGCGAACCGGATCGCGGGCAGCCACCTGATGATCGACGAATCGGTGGCGTTCGCGTTGGCGCAGAAGGATTTCAGCCGCAAACGCGCGGCGTACTGGGCCTGTGGCACCGGCCTGTTCGTGTCCTGGAACGTCGGCGTGCTGCTGGGCGCCTTCGCGGGCACGGCGATCAGCAACACCGGCGCGTTCGGCCTGGACGCCGCGTTCCCCGCCGTGCTGCTGGCCCTGGTCCTGCCGTCCCTGCGCGACCGGGCCACCCGGCTGCCCGTGCTGCTCGGCGTGCTGGCCGCGCTGATCGCGACGCCGTTCCTGCCCGCCGGGCTGCCCGTGCTGTTCGCCTTGGTGGGCGTGGTCGCGGGCGCCGCGGCGAAGGAGCCGAAAGCCCGTGAACCCGAGGAGGTGCAGTGATGGACGGCGTCGAGCTGCTCATCGCGATCGCGGTGCTGGGCGCGGGGACGTTCGCGTTCCGGCTCGCCGGGCCGATGCTGCGGACCCGGGTGAACCTGTCCCCGCGCGCGGAACGGCTGATGGCGCTGTCCGCGATCGTCCTGCTGGCCGCGCTGGTCGCCACCAGCGCGCTGACCGAGGGCCATTCGTTCGCCGGGATCGCCCGCCCGGCCGGGGTGCTGGTCGGCGGGGTGCTGGCCTGGCGCAAGGCCCCGTTCGTCGCGGTGGTGGTCGCCGCCGCGGCCACCGCCGCGCTGCTCCGCCTGGCCGGGGTGCCGTGACTGGGTTCAGGCCCCGGCCGCGACCAGCTCGTCGGCCGCGGCGGTGCGGACGTGCGTGCCGTCCGGTGCGGTCGTGAGCAGGCCGGCGAGGGCCAGCAGCTCCAGGTGTTTGGCGACGACGGCCGGCTTCAGCCCGGTGCGCCGCACCAGCCCGGCCGTGTCGGCGGGCGTCGCGAGTGCGGCGAGCAGGATGCTGCGGCTGCGCCCGAGAACCCCGCGCAACGCGGCGGGCGACTGCGTTCCGCCGGCCTCCCACAGCCCGGCCAGCCCCCGCGCCGGATACCTCAGCACGGGCTGCGAACCCGCGTGCGTCCGGGAAACCACCCGCGGCCAGACGAAAACCGACGGCGCCAGCACCAGTCCCCGCCCGTGTGACGCACCGGGCGCGTGTACCAGGAACTCTTCGCCGACGGTCAGCCCGCCGTCGGCCCACCGGACGGCGGGCGCCAGGTCGGCGAAGAGGTCCTGCACCGCGCCGGCCGCGACCAGCCGGGAACGGTGCAGGACATCGCCTTCCAGCAGCGCACGCATACGCGGCCACGCGGGCGCGAGGGCCACCGCCCAGTAGCGCTCCATCAGGTTCGCCAGCCGCTCCAGCCCGGCTTCCGGATCGCGGTGCAGCCGGGTGAGCGCGGCCGGCCACGGCGGGTCCATCCGCTCCAGCTCGCGCCGGACCGCGCGGGCCGGGACGTCGCGCAGGTCCGCCAGCTCGTCGGCCAGCTCCGGCACCGGCGACGCGGGCGCCGGCGCCAGGAACCGCGGCACGTGCCGGCCGGCCACCAGGTCGGCCAGCGGCGTGACGTCCACCCCGGCCTCGTCCAGCGCCGCGGCTGCCTGCTTCACCCAGGGCAGGTGCAGCGCGTGCTCCCCCGGGTGCCGCAGCACGCCGGCGCTGGCCACGATCTCCCACAACGGCGAGAACGCCAGCCGCGTCCGCGCGAGCTCGTCCACGGACCAGGCCACGTCGAGCACGCGCCACCTCCTCGGCTGCCAGGAATCGGTCGAGTGTAGACGGTCTGTTGTGGACGGTCAGGCACGGGTTACGGCCTGGGGGAAGGAGAATAACCCGTCCGGGTCATAACGGCGGGCGATGGCGCGCAGCCTCGGCAGGTTCGCGCCGTAGTAGGCCCGGCCCCAGTCGGGCATCTCCGGGTCGAGGTAGTTGACGTAGCCGGTGGTGCCGAACTCCGGCCCGAGCCCGTCACGCAGGCGGCCGATCTCCCGCCGCGCCGCCGCCTCCCCGGCCGGCGCGACGTCGTGCAGGAACTGGAAACTCGCGAGCGCCCGCCGGTGCGGGAACGCGGAGTCGCCGCGCGCGATCGCGCCGCCCCCGCCGTCCACGATCGTGTAAGCACCGGGATCCTCGCTCACCATGGCGACCACCGCGGCCGGGTCCGCGGCGGGCCGCATGAGCATCCGCGAGGTCGCCACGTAGCCGGCTGGCTGCACCCGTCCCCCGCCGCCGCCCCAGCCGGGCCCGCACGACGGGCCGGACAGGTCGTCGCAGCCGGCGAAGTACCGCATGGTGCCGAGGAAGTCCGTCTCCGGCTCCTCCCGCGCGACCGGCGCCGTCCCCACCTGCCGGACGAAGTCGTCGAGGATCGGCTTCAGCCGGGTCCGCGGCCCGACGAAACAGCCGCCGAAGTTCGCCGCCGTGGCGCCGAGTCCGAGGTCGGACCACAGCTCGTCGGGCATCCGCGGCTGCCAGTCCTGCCACGCGGCGAACAGCGCCGCGCCCGCCGCGGGCGGGAACTGCAAGCTGAACGACGTCAGATCCGGGGCCGCCACGGTGCGGAAGGTGAACGAGGTGACGATGCCGAAGTTGCCGCCGCCCCCGCCGCGCAGCGCCCACAGCAGGTCCGGTTCGCTGGCCGCCGAAACGGTGCGCAGGCAGCCATCCGCCGTCACCACCCGCGCGGACTCGAGGTGGTCGCAGGTCAGCCCGTACGCGCGGCCCAAAACCCCGACGCCGCCGCCGAGCGTGAGCCCGGCGATGCCGACGGTCGGGCAGGTCCCCGCGGGCAGCGCGCGACCGGCCGCGCCGAGCGCCGCGTAGACCGGGCCCAGCCGGGCGCCGGCCCCGACGACCGCGCGCCCGTCCGGCCGGACCTCGATGCCGGCGAGCCGGCCGAGGTCCACCACCAAGCCACCGTCCACAGTGGAGTAACCGGCGTAGCTGTGGCCGCCGGACCGGGCGGCGAGCGGAATGCCGTGCCGGGCCGCGAAGTCCACACAGGCCTGGACGTCCTCGGCCCGCGCGCAGCCCGCGATCGCGGCCGGGTGGTGGTCGTAGATCGTGAAGTAGCCGTGGCGCGCTTCCTCGTAACCCGTGTCGCCGGGGCGCAGCAGCGACCCGGTCAGCCGCCGCCGGAGCCCGTCCCAGAGATCGGGCCCCGGTCTCGCGCCGAGCCCGGTGGCCGCCGCCCCGGACAGCACCAGGAACGTCCGCCTGCTGATCGTCATCGTGGTCCCCCTCGCGCTCACCTGTGCGCGGGACGGGGGGCAAACGGCTGGTCCCCCCGGCCTCGCCTTGCCCTGCCCAGGGTAGCGGGTGTGTGATCGAGGACACATCGCGTACACCCGCCGTTCGCCGAGGAGCCGTCATGGCCGACAAACAGAGCAGGAGCACCGACACCGGGGCCGCCGTCGCTGTGGCCGACCCCGCCAAGGTCCGCAACGTCGTGCTCGTCGGGCCTTCGGGATCGGGGAAGACCACGCTCACCGAGGCCCTGCTGGCCGCGTCCGGCACCGTGCCGCGGGCCGGCACCGTGATCGACGGGACCACGGTCTGCGACCACGACCCGGCGGCGGTCCGCCAGCAGCGCTCGGTCGGGCTGTCCGTCGCCCCGGTCCTGCACCAGGGTTGCAAGATCAACCTCATCGACACCCCCGGGTACGCCGATTTCGTGGGCGAGCTGCGCGCCGGGCTGCGCGCCGCCGACGCGGCCCTGTTCGTGGTGTGCGCCGCCGAAGGCGTGGACGCCGCCACGGTCGCGGTGTGGGAGGAATGCGCGTCGGTCGGCATGCCGCGCGCCGTGGTCGTCTCGCGCCTCGACCACCACCGCGCGGACGCGCTCGCCGAGATCGCCGCGTGCCAGGCCGCGTTCGGCGCCGGCGTGCTGCCGCTCTACCTGCCGACGCGGGACGGCCTGGCCGGCCTGATCACCCAGCGCTACTTCGACTACTCCGCCGGCCACCCGGCGCGCGTCGGCGAGCTGGACGCCGCCGACCTGGCCGGGCTGGCCGACGCCCGCAACGAGCTGATCGAGGGCATCATCGCCGAGAGCGAGGACGAAACCCTGATGGAGCGGTACCTCGGCGGCGAAGAGATCGCCGAGGAGACGCTGATCGCCGACCTCGAGACGGCCGTCGCGCGCGGCTCGTTCCACCCGGTCATCCCGGTCTGCGCCACCAGCGGGACCGGCCTGGCCGAGGTGCTCGACGGCATCGTCCGCGCCTTCCCCTCGCCGCTGGAGCACCGGCCGCCCGAGGTGACCACGCCCGAAGGCGGCCCGCACGGCGCGCTTTCGGCCGACCCGGAGGGACCGCTCGCCGCGGAGGTCGTGCGCACCGCCGTCGACTCCTACGTCGGGCGCGTTTCGCTGGTCCGCGTCTTTTCCGGGACGCTGCGGCCGGAGAACGCCGTGCACGTCTCCGGCCACGGGCTCGCCGAGCGCGGCCACGAGGACCACGACGCCGACGAGCGCGTCGCGCACCTGTACTCCCCGCTCGGCGCGAACCTGCGCGAGGTGCCGTACTGCGTGGCCGGTGACCTGTGCGCGCTGACGAAGGTCGGCTCCGCCGAAACCGGCGACACGGTGTCGTCCCCGGAGGACCCGCTGGTGATGAAACCCTGGCGGATGCCCGAGCCGCTGCTGCCGGTCGCCGTCGTCGCGAAAACCCGCAGCGACGAAGACACGTTGTCGCGCAACCTTTCCCGGCTCGTCGCGGGCGATCCGACACTGCGGCTGGACCGCAACGCCGAGACCGGCCAGCTCGTGCTGTGGTGCATGGGCGAGGCGCACGCCGACGTGGTGCTGTCCCGGCTGCGGGCGGGCGGCGCGGACGTCGGCACCGAGCCGGTGCGGATCAGCCTGCGCGCCACGTTCGCCAAACCCGCGCGCGGGCACGGGCGGCACGTCAAGCAGTCCGGCGGCCACGGCCAGTTCGCCGTCTGCGACCTCGAGGTGGAGCCGCTGCCGCGCGGCGCCGGCTTCGAGTTCGTCGACAAGGTGGTCGGCGGATCCGTGCCGCACCAGTTCATCCCGAGCGTGGAGAAGGGTGTGCGGGCGCAGCTGCGGCGCGGGCTCGGCGACGGGCACCCGGTGGTGGACGTGCGCGTGACCCTCGTCGACGGCAAGGCCCACAGCGTCGACTCCTCCGACGCCGCCTTCCAGACCGCCGGCGCGCTCGGCCTGCGCGAGGCCGCGGCCGCTGCCGGGGTCACGCTGCTGGAGCCGCTGGACGAAGTGGCCGTCACGCTGCCGGACGAGCACCTCGGCACGGTGCTGGGCGACCTGTCGTCACGCCGTGGCCGGGTGCTCGGCACAGAGGCTGGCGAAGGCGGGTTCACGGTGATCCGCGCGGAAGTCCCGGCTGCTGAACTCCTGCGTTATGCCGTTGATCTGCGCTCGCTGTCGTCGGGAACGGCCGCTTTCACCCGCCGTCCCGCCCGCTTCGAGCCGATGCCCGAAGGAGCCGCCGTCCTGGGCTGAACGGGCTCGTGAGTGTTGATGACGGTTAGAACCGTCATGAACACTCACGAGGGGTCTTCAGAACTCGAAGCCGCCGGGCCGGTCGTTGCGGTCGGCGAGCAGGCCGGCCAGGGTGGCGATGGCGATCTCCGGCGGGGTGCGCGAGCCGATGTTCAGCCCGACCGGCCGGTGCACCCGCGCGATGTCCGGCGCCGGCACGCCGAGCGCGGTCAGCGCCTCGACGTGCGGGCCCGGGTGCCGCGGGTTGCCGAGCACGCCGATCCAGCGCGGGTCGCCGGCCAACGCGGTCTGCAGCACCTCGCCCAGCTCGGGCCGGTGGTGGTCGGTGACCACGACGTCGGTGCCGCGGTCCAGCTCCGGCGCCGTGGTGCGGACGTCGGCATCGCCGGTGGCGCGCGCGGCGTCGGGCTCGAACAGCACGGTGCGGTAGCCCGCGTCGGCGGCGTAAGCCAGCAGGTACCGCGAGACGGGCGAGGCGAACACGGCGACCAGCGTCCGCTCGGCCGGCTCGTCCTCGGCTTCGCCGTGCGCGACCGCGCAGGCATCCGGTTCAGCGGTCATGGCCCCAGTCTGCCACCGCTACACGTCCGGTTCGGCGAACTCGAAGTACTCCGGCAGCGGGGCGGTGCCCGCGAGCTTGAAATACCGCACCTTCCGGCGGCGGCGCAGCGCCAGGGTGTCGCGGACCGCGTCGTTGTGCACGCGCCGCGCGATCACGACGCGGTGCTCGGCGTCGGTCAGCTCCTCGGCCAGCACCGCGGGCAGCCGGGACCGGTCGACGCGGGCGAGCACCAGCGTCAGCTCGTTCTCCTCGGCCTCGCGGTCGGCGCGAGCCGCGCCTTCGGCCCGCTCGGCCGCGGCGTGCAGCCCGGCGCCGTCGCTGTCGAGCAGCACCGCGGCGGCGCGCGCGACCACCGCGCGCCGGGCGAGCGCCGCGTCGAGCGCCGCCCAGCCCGCGTCGGTGCGCACGTGCAGGCGGTCGAGCCGGTTCGCCGTCGCCACCAGGAAAAGCCCGCCCAGCAAGACAATCACGGCGACGACGGGCAGCAGCCAGGCCAGCACGCTCATGCGCCCGCCTCAGCAGCACCCGCAGCCGAAGAACCCGCCGCGCTCACCGGGCCAGCTCCCGGTCCGCGGCGACGACGCGTCGCGGGTCGGCGGCAATCGCCGTCTCGTACACCCGCAGCACCTGCGTGACCACCACCGACCAGTCGTACGCGATCACCCGCTCCCCCGCCGCCGCGGCCAGCGACGCGCGTCGCGCGGGGTCGCCGAGCAGCTCACGCAGACCGTCCGCGAGCGAGGCGGGATCGGCGGTCCCGGCGAGCATGCCGGCCGTGCCGTCGTCGAGCACCCGGCGGAACGAGTCGAGGTCGCTGGCCAGCACCGGGGTGCCCGCCGCCATGGCCTCGGTGAGGATCATGCCGAAGCTCTCGCCGCCGGTGTTCGGCGCGCAGTAGAGGTCGACGCTGCGCAGGGCGCGCGCTTTGGTCGCGTCGTCCACCTGACCCAGCAGCTCGATGTGCGGCCACAGCCGCGGGCCGGCCATCCGGCGCAGCTGGTCCGGCTCGCCGCGGCCGACCACCAGCAGCCGCAGGTCTTCGAAGTCCGGGAGCAGCCGCCGCAACGCCTCCAGCAGCACCTCCATGCCCTTGCGCGGCTCGGTGAACCGGCCGACGAACCCGACCGTGCCGCCCGCGCGCGGGTAGCCCTCCAACGGGACGGCGCGGCTGAAGAACTCGGCGTCGACGCCGTTCGGGATCTCGACCGCGTCGCCGCCCGCGTGCTCCACCTGGACCCGGCGGGCCAGCGCGGACACCGCGATCCGCGCGGTGATCTTCTCCAGCAGCGGCCGCAGCACCGGCTGGAACGCCGAAAGCGTGCGCGAGCGGGTGGTCGCGGTGTGGAAGGTGGCGACGATCGGCCCGTCGGCGATCTTCAGCGCCAGCAGCGAAAGGCTCGGCGCGGCCGGCTCGTGCAGGTGCAGCACGTCGAAGCCGTTGTCCCGGATCCACCGGCGCACCCGGGCGTAGGACACCGGCCCGAACTGCAGCCGCGCCACCGAGCCGTTGTAGCGGACGCCGAGCGCTTTCCCGGCCGGGTGCACGAAATCCGGCAGCACGGCGTCCTCGTCGGCCGGCGCCAGCACCGAAACCTGGTGCCCGCGCTCGATCAGCGCCCGCGCCAGGTCGATCACGTGCCCCTGCACCCCGCCCGGCACGTCGAAGGAGTACGGGCAGACGATCCCGATCTTCAGCCCGCGCCTCTGTTCTCGTCCCTGGCCCCCCGCCACCGGTTCAGCTCGCCGCTTCTTCAAGACCGGCACTGTCGGCGCTTTCGCCCGCCTCGAGGTCGGAAAGCCAGAACTTCTGCAGCATGTGCCAGTCCGCCGGGTGCGCGGCGATGTCGCCGGCGAAGACGTCGGCCAGCGCCTGCGTGGCCGCCGGCACCTCGGCGCGGGCGGTGACCCGGATGCGCGGGTGCACCCGCATCTGCCAGCCGTCCTCGGTGAACCACGAGCCGACCGGCAGGAGCGCCGCGCCGGTGGTGGCCGCGAGCCGCGCCGGGCCGGCCGGCATCCGCGCGCGGTCGCCGAAGAACTTCACCGGCAGGCCGCTCGCGGTCAGGTCCCGGTCGCCGACCAGGCAGACCACCTTGTTCTCCCGCAACCGTTTCAGCAGCACGCGCATCGCGGCGCTGTCGCCGGTCAACGGGACGATCTCGAACCCCAGCGACTCGCGGAAAGCCACGAAACGGCGGTACACCGACTCCGGCTCCAGCCGCTCGACCACCGTGGTGAAGCTGCCCAGGTAGTCCGCCATCCAGACGCCCGCGGCGTCCCAGTTGCCGCTGTGCGGCAGGGCGCACACGGCGCCGTTGCCCTCGGCCAGCGCGGCGTCGATGTTCTCGACGCCGGTGATCTTGGCGCCCACCTTGCCGATCACCGTGTCCCGGTCCATCGCGGGCAGGCGGAAGGTCTCGTACCAGTAGCGCGCGTACGAGCGCATGGCCTGGCGGACCAGCTCGTCCAGCTCCGTCTCGTCGGCCTGCGGCACCACGCGCGCGAGGTTGGCGCGCAGCTGGCGCACCCCGCCGCCGCCCCGGCGCACGGCGACGTCCGCGCCGAGGCCGAACAGCATCGCCCCCAGCGACTCCGGCAGCCGGCGGGTGAGGCTCCAGCCCGCCGCGTAACCGAACTCGCCGAGCCGCCGGGACAGCGCGCTCACGGCTGCGCCCCGCCCGGCTGCACGTCGCCGGCCAGCGGCGCCTGCGGTCCGGCGTCCGGCGACGCGGGTGGTTCCGCGGATTCCGCCGTCTCCGCGGCCTGGCGGGCGGCGACGGCGCGGGCGGCCTTCGCGACCGCGGCGGCCCGCTGGATCAGCGTGACCGCCGAGAGCACCGCGAGCAGCCAGAGGGTGATCTCCACGGTCCACGGCACGCCGAGGCCGTGCAGCCCGGTGCCGACGAGCGCGATGATCAGCCGCTCGGCCCGCTCGATCAGGCCGCCGTCGGCCTCCAGCCCGGACGCCTCGGCGCGCGCCTTGACGTACGAGATCACCTGGGCGAGCACCAGGCAGATCAGCGCGGCGGCCGCGGCCCGGTTGTTGTGGTCCACCACGAAGCACCACCAGGCGATGGCGGCGAACAGCGCGCCGTCCACCAGCCGGTCGCAGGTCGCGTCGAGCACGGCGCCGAACGGGGTGCCGTAGCCGCGGGCCCTGGCCATGGCGCCGTCGAGGAGGTCCAGCATGGCGAACCCCCACACGGTGAAGGTCCCCCACAGCAGCAGCCCCTGCGGGAAGAAGGCGAGCGCGCACGCGACGGCACCCGCGGTGCCGATCACGGTCATCGCGTTGGGGGTCAGTCCGGCCCGGACCAGCGTCCGGCCGATGGGATCGGTGACGCGGGAGACTGAGGCACGGGCGAAAATATTGAGCATCTCGTCGTCTGGTGCACCTGGCTCGGGGGCGGGTGGGCGTCGAAAGCCTATCGACCCGCCCCGCGGACCCCGACGTCCCGCCCCGCGACCCGCCGGGCGATCAGCCGGATTTCGGCAGTTCGACGACCGGCGCGACGAAGCCGGCCGCTGCTTCGGCGGCCTCCGCGGCCGCGCAGCGCGGCCGGAGCCGGTCCAGGATCGCGGCGCTGATCTCGCCCAAAGCGGCCACCTGCGCGGGCGAAAGCGCGTCGAACAGGCTCTCGCGCACGGCCTCGACATGGCCCGGCGCGGCCTCCTCCAGCGCGGCGAACCCGGCGTCCGTGAGCACCGCCCAGGCCCCGCGCTTGTCCGTGGGGCAGGACTCGCGCTGCACCCAGCCCTTGGCCTCCAGCCGGGCGACGGCGTGCGAGAGCCGGCTGCGCGAGGAACGCCGTACCGCGGCCAGCTCGCTCATCCGCAGCCGACGGCCTTCGGCCTCGGACAAGGAGACGAGCACCTCGTAGTAGGTGTGCGGCATGCCCGACTCGTGCTGGAGCTGGCCCTCGAGGTGCGCCTGCAACATGGTGGTGGCCATGGAGAAGTCGCGCCAGACTTGCTGCTCGGCGCCGGAAAGCCATCGAGGTTCGGACATGACCCCATTCTACCCCTGATTGAGGACTCAATTACCTGCTCGCGAGCGGCCGCGCCGGTGAGCACCGTCATCGCCGGTCACGAGGCCGCAGCGGGAGTCACCAGGCGTCGGCGAGCAGTTTCCGGGTCTCGCCCAGCAGCTGCGGCAGCACCTTCGTGTGCCCGATCACCGGCATGAAGTTCGCGTCCCCGCCCCAGCGCGGCACCAGGTGCTGGTGCAGGTGCGCCGCGATGCCCGCGCCGGCGATCACGCCCTGGTTCATGCCGATGTTGAACCCGTGCGCCGCCGAGACCACCCGCACCACCCGCATCGCGTGCCGGGTGAACTCGGCCAGCTCACGGGTCTCCTCGACGGTCAGCTCGGTGTAGTCCGCCACGTGCCGGTACGGCACCACCATCAGGTGACCGGGGTTGTACGGGTACAGGTTCAGCAGCGCGTACACCGTTTCGCCGCGCGCCAGCACCAGCCCGGTCTCGTCGTCGAGGCTGGGGATGCGGCAGAACGGGCAGCCGTCCGCCTCGTCGTCGTCCGGCTTGTCCTGGCCCTTGATGTAGGCCATCCGGTGCGGGGTCCACAGGCGCTGCAACGCGTCCGGGACCCCGGCGCCGTCCTGCTCGACGAGTTCCGGGCCGTCCGGGCCGCTCACCGCAGGATCGCCTCCACGGCGTCGGCGCTCGGCGAGGCGTTCTCGCGGCGGGCCACCCATTCGGCGATCGCCTCGACCGCGGTGTCCACCGCGACCCCGTTGATCTGGCCGCCGTCGCGGAACCGGAACGACACCGCGCCGGCCTCCGCGTCCTTGGCGCCGGCCAGCAGCATGAACGGCACCTTCTGCGTGGTGTGCGTGCGGATCTTCTTCTGCATCCGGTCGTCGCTCGCGTCGGTCTCCACGCGGATTCCCTTGGCGCGCAACGCCTTCTCCACGCCCTGGAGGAACTCGACCTGGTCGGCGGTGATCGGGATGCCGACCACCTGCACCGGCGAGAGCCAGGCCGGGAACGCGCCCGCGTAGTGCTCGGTCAGCACGCCGAAGAACCGCTCGATCGAGCCGAACAGCGCGCGGTGGATCATCACCGGCCGCTGGCGCGAGCCGTCCGGGGCGGTGTACTCCAGCTCGAACCGCTTGTTCTGGTTGAAGTCCAGCTGGATCGTGGACATCTGCCAGGTGCGGCCGATCGCGTCCTTGGCCTGCACGGAGATCTTCGGGCCGTAGAACGCCGCGCCGCCCGGGTCCGGCACCAGCTCGAGGCCGGAGTCGACGGCGGCCTGCCGCAGCGTCTCGGTGGCCTCCTCCCACTCCCAGTCCTCGCCGATGAACTTCTCCGAGTCGCCGCGGGTGGACAGCTCGAGGTAGAAGTCCGAGAGGCCGTAGTCGGCCAGCAGGTCGAGTACGAACTTGAGCAGGGACCGGAGCTCGCCCGGCATCTGCTCCTTGGTGCAGTAGATGTGCGAGTCGTCCATGGTCAGGCCGCGCACCCGGGTGAGGCCGTGCACCACGCCCGACTTCTCGTACCGGTACACGGTGCCGAACTCGAACAGCCGCAGCGGCAGCTCCCGGTACGACCGGCCGCGCGAGCGGTAGATCAGGTTGTGCATCGGGCAGTTCATGGCCTTGAGGTAGTAGTCCTCGTCGTCGAACTTGACCGGCGGGAACATGGTGTCCGCGTAGTACGGCAGGTGGCCCGAGGTGTGGAACAGCTCGCCCTTGCTGATGTGCGGGGTGTTCACGAACTCGTAGCCGGCCTCTTCGTGGCGGCGGCGCGAGTAGGTCTCCAGCTCCCGGCGGATGATGCCGCCCTTGGGGTGGAACACCGGCAGCCCCGAGCCGATCTCCTCGGGGAAGGAGAACAGGTCCAGCTCGGCGCCGAGGCGGCGGTGGTCGCGGCGCTCGGCCTCGGCGATCCGCTCCAGGTAGGCCTCCTGGGCCTCGCCCGACTCCCACGCGGTGCCGTAGATCCGCTGCAGCTGCGGGTTCTTCTCGCTGCCGCGCCAGTACGCGGCGGCCACCCGGGTCAGCTTGAACGCGGGGATGAACTTGGTGGTGGGCACGTGCGGGCCGCGGCAGAGGTCGCTCCACACGCGCTCCTTGGTGCGCGGGTCGAGGTTGTCGTAGCTGGTCAGCTCGCCGCCGCCGACCTCCATCACCTCGCTGGTGTCCACATCGGACTTGAGGTCGACCAGCTCCAGCTTGAACGGCTCGTCGGCCAGTTCCTTCTTCGCCTCGTCGACCGAGCCGAAGACGCGGCGCGAGAACTGCTGGGCGCCCTTGACGATCTGCTTCATCCGCTTCTCGAGCGCCTGCAGGTCTTCGGGCGTGAACGGCTTGTCGACCGCGAAGTCGTAGTAGAAGCCGTCCCGCACCGGCGGCCCGATGCCGAGCTTGGCGTCCGGGAACTCCTGCTGCACGGCCTGGGCGAGCACGTGCGCGGCCGAGTGGCGGATCACGCTGCGGCCGTCTTCGGTGCTGGCGGCGACCGCCTCCACCTGGGCCTCGGCCTCCGGGGTCCAGGCGAGGTCGCGCAGCTTGCCCTCGGCGTCGCGGACCACCACGACGGTGTCCGGGCCCTTGGTCGGCAGGCCCGCTTCGCGGACCGCGGCTCCCGCCGTAGTGCCCGCCGGTACCACCACGCGCGGGGCGGGTGCTGAGGCGGCTGACGGCGGATGCGACACGATCGTGCTCCTTCTGGGGCGGTGGCTTGTGCAGCGTGACGAGGATGACTTTCGTCGATGCTAGCCGTCGGCCTCCGGCGGCCTGACAGGCGTCGGCGCAAAACACGGCGGAGGCCGCCTCGCCGGTGCGAGGCGGCCTCCGCGGGCCGAACGGTGGTTCAGAGGGTCTCGACGACCTGCTCGAACTCGAGCCGCGGCAGGCGGTCGAACCACGGGTTCTCACCGGGCTTGCCGACGTTCACCACGACCAGCGAGCGCCAGTTGTTCTCGCCGAAGAACTCGCGGTCGACACCGGCGGCGTCGAACCCGGTCATCGGGCCGGCGGCCAGGCCGGCGGCGCGGACGCCGATGATGAAGTAGCCGACCTGCAGCAGCGAGTTCAGCTTCGAGAACTCCACGCGGCCGGACTCCTCGGCGAACATGTCCTTCACGCCGGGGTTGTGCGGGAAGACCTGCGGGATGTTCTCGTGGAAGTCGACGTCGGCGGCCAGGATCACGGTCAGCGGGGCGGATTCGGTCTTGGCGCGGTTGCCCTCGGCCAGGTGCGGCACCAGGCGGCGGCGCGCCTCGTCGGTGCGCAGCACGAGCGCGCGCAGCGGCTGGGTGTTCATCGAGGTCGGGGCCCACTTGACGAGGTCGTAGATCGCGCGGACCTGCTCGTCGGTCACCGGCTCATCGCTGAAGCTGTTGGCGGTGCGGGCTTCGCGGAACAGGAGGTCCTGGATCTCGGCGGGCACCTGCAGTTCCTCGGCGGATTCAGCGAATGTGGTCATCGGTATGGGGTTCCTTCCGTGCTGTTCACCTTCTCCCCCTCCAACCTTGTTGAGCGTTTGACTATTTCCGGAGTTGATCGTGTCCTGGGCCACAGTCCCCGCCAGGGCACGAAAAAGCGGCCGCCGGCCCGGAGGTCGGCGGCCGCGCGAAGGCCTCGCGGGACAGCTCAGTAGGCGCCCTGGCCGGCGACGACGGCACGGAAGGTCTTCCAGAGGATCAGCAGGTCGAGCGCCAGCGACCAGTCCTCCACGTAACGCAGGTCGAGCCGAATGCTCTCGGCCCAGGTGAGGTCGCTGCGGCCGGAGACCTGCCACAGCCCGGTCAGCCCCGGCTTCACGAGCAGGCGGCGGCGCGCGTCCGGCGCGTACTTCTTCGTCTCCTCCGGCAGCGGCGGCCGGGGGCCGACGAGCGACATGCGCCCGCCCAGCACGTTGAACAGCTGCGGCAGCTCGTCCAGCGAGTACCGGCGGAGCAGGCCGCCGACCCGCGTGACGCGGGGGTCGCGCTTGAGCTTGAAGAGCGGGCCGGCGCCTTCGTTGTCCCGCTCCAGCCGCTGCCGGATCCGGTCGGCGTCCGGGACCATGGTGCGGAACTTCAGCATGGTGAAGCTCTCGCCGTCCTTGCCGATGCGGCGCTGCTTGTAGACGATCGGCCCGTGGTCGCCCAGCTTCACGGCCAGCGCGATCACCAGCAGCAGCGGCGAGAACAGCGTCAGCAGGAAGGCCGCGCCACAGCGGTCGACGACCTCTTTCACGAAGCGGTGGCCGCCGGTGAACATCGGCGCGGTGACCCGCAGCAGCGGCATGCCGAGCACCCCGGTGACGTTCAGCCGCGGCCCGGCCACCTCCATCAGCACCGGCGCCACGACCATCTCCGCCGACGTGCCCTCCAGGTCCCAGGCCAGGCGCTGCAGCCGCTGCGGTGTCCAGTACTGGTCGCCGGTGATGGCGACGACGCGGTAGCCGCCGCGGCGCACGTGCCGCGACAGCTCCTCGAGCCGCCCGACCACCGGGACGCCGTCGACCTCGCCGCTGTCCCGGTCCTCGCCGGTCCCGCTGAAGGTGCAGACCGCCTCGACCCGCCAGCCGACGTGGGCCTCGGACTTCGTGCGCGCGATCAGGTCGGCCACCGTCGCCGGGCTGCCCGCCGCCATCACCGGCAGCAGGCAGAGCCCGCGCCGGCGCCGGCGGTGCAGCACCTGGCGGAGCAGATACCGTTGGGGGAAGGCGAAAAGCGCGATCACCGGCACCACGATGAACACCCACGGCTGCACGTCCAGCGCCCGGAAGAGCAGCCCGCCGAGCGCCACGAGGACCGCCGCGGTGATGAGGCCCCGCCCGAGCGTCCGGTACTCCTCGGGCCCTTCGCCGAGCACCCGCTGGCTCCAGGCGCGGCTGACCGGCAGCGAGCAGAGCACCGCAAGGGCCGTGCCGAACGCGTGCATGTCCTGGGGCGCCACGCGGCCGATGACAAACGCGCTCACCCCGATCACCACGAACGCGGCGAGCACGTCGCTGGCGATCACCCAGGTCCGGTACCGCTTCTCCCAGGCCGCCGGATGCGTTTTCGAGGTGTCCTGCTCCACGGATTCCGCGGCGGGCGCGGGCGATGGCCCCGGGATCGCCCGGAGGTCGATGTGCGGCGGCGGTTCACTGACCGTGGACGAGGGCCGCACCGACTCTTCCATCAGACCTCCCGGAGCAAGGGTTCGAGGGCTACCGGCGACACGCTGAGTTAAGACGAATGATCACCGAAAGTGATCGTCAGCCCTACCCGATTCAGCTACCGCAGGAGTGATACACGCCAAGGTATCGGCCGCTCTCTGGGCATCGTTACAAGGATTTCCAGCCACAACCTCGGCGTCTTCCCCGCAAATGAATGCCGTGTTGATAACAGGATGATGACGATGCGTAATAAAGCGTATCCCACTAACCGCTACGGAATGTAGCCGAAATTCCACGGCCGTCCCACCTCCGAGCAGCCGCCGCCCGAACGGCCCAACCGGGCCGCGGGCTCCACAGTGGACGCCCGCCGGACTGGCGGTCCATTGTGGACTTGACCCCCGGCCGCGCGGGACCCGGTAAACCGGCTGCCAGCCGGGTGACATTCACCGTGGTCGTGTCACGAGTGCGGGTTTTCGTCAAACCTGGCCATCACCGGCGCTCCCCCGCCCGCCGCCGCCTCCACACCGCCGCCCGGCTCCGGCGACACGGAAAGAAACACTCCAGTTACCACTTCCGCCGCCTCGCGCCCGCGCTCCGTACGGCCGATCGGGTGGCTCGCGCCGCACTATGATCGAAAAAGTGGCCAGGATCACATTCAGTGCGGATTTCGGGCTTGTTAACCACGAAATCGACGCCTATCGCGACGGAAGTGTCGAGCTTTCGCGGGCCTCTCGAGACCCACTCCACAGACCGGCCACGGACTCTTGTTACCGGCCCGTAACCCCGCCCCGGGGAAGCTCGGCGTTCGGCTCTGCGGCCCGACCTGGGGAGATCACCGGATTGGCCCAGCCGGGCCCGGAAAACACGTGAGGCCCCGGACCAGGCGGTCCGGGGCCTCACGTGGCAGTGGGCGATACTGGGATCGAACCAGTGACCTCTTCGGTGTGAACGAAGCGCTCTCCCCCTGAGCTAATCGCCCTTGCGGTGTTGAGGAGAACTCTACAACACGACTTTCGGGGGCCTGCAAACGGGTGGTTCACCGCGACCACACTCCGTCTACCAGCGGATACGGAACGAACAACCCCGAGCTAGCCAGGGTCATGCCACCACGGGGGCGCGCGCGGCCCGGTTCGACATCCGTGCGACGGTGCTATCGCGCGGCGGCTGAACCGCGCAGTATGTACGGGTGGCCGCCCAGTGGGCGCGCGTAGGACTGCGCGGCGCGGGCGACGACGGACCAGCGGGGCGGCCTGCCCCCGGACGGGTGATCTCCGGAGAACCCGCGACCGGATCGGCGGCCTCGTGCGTCTCATCGTCGTCCTCGGTCGTCCGGGCCGGGAAGGGAGACGAAGGGTAGGACGATGCGCAACGATCACGTGACGCTCCGCTCGACGGCGGTCTTCGACCTGCTGGCGCCGCGAACCCCAGCGGTTCCGGTGAAGGTCGAGCTGCGCTACGACACTCGCGACCCGTACGCGGTCGTCGCCGCCTTCCGCACCGGCCGCGCCGGCTGGGTCGAATGGGTCTACGCCCGCGACCTCCTCGCGGACGGCCTCCTGGCCGACGCCGGCGACGGGGACGTGCGCATCCGCCCCTCGGTCGAAGACCCCGAGTCCGTCCTCATCGAACTCAACTCCCCCTCCGGGCACGCCATGTTCGAAGCGTCGGCCCAGGAGCTGGCCGACTTCCTCGACCGCACGTACGACGTCGTCCTCCCGGGCAACGAACACCTGTGGGTCGACGTCGACGACGCCCTAACCCACCTCATCCCGAACGATCTCGCCTGATCACAGCCTTGCGACGGGAAGGTGACCCCCCGGTGACGGGATGGTTTTCGGGGTCCGATATGGTTCTCTCACACCACGGCGACGGGGTATGGGACAGAGCCGAAAGGCCCTGAACCGGACAACCGGGACCATGGAGAGTGCGGACGTAGCGCAGCTGGTAGCGCATCACCTTGCCAAGGTGAGGGTCGCGGGTTCGAATCCCGTCGTCCGCTCGGAGGGCTCTCGAGCCTTACACGGTGGAGTGGCCGAGAGGCGAGGCAACGGCCTGCAAAGCCGTGTACACGGGTTCGAATCCCGTCTCCACCTCGCGCGATTAGCTCAGCGGGAGAGCGCTTCCCTGACACGGAAGAGGTCACTGGTTCAATCCCAGTATCGCGCACCAGCAGTACTTGCAGGTCAGAAGCCCTGCTCCTCTTCGGAGGGGCGGGGCTTTATTCGTCAGATGGCGTGGCGTCGGCACACCGGTCAGCACAGTGGCGAGCTCTCGATGACGTCCACCGCCCGGATCGCCTCCGCCTGGGAGCGCAGGAAGTCAGCCCATCTGACCGTTCTCCGCTGCGGCGCCGATCGGCCGCCAGACGGAGGCTGCACGGATGCATTTCCCGGCACGTACAAGGGACTCTCCCTTCCGCATGCGGGCGGTAACCCTCTGATCATGCGAAGGCACCCCTACCGTCGCCCCCACGGCGGCAACGACCTCAACGCCACCGGCTACGGCGTGTGGCAGCAGGGCGCGTGGGTGTCGGACTTCGGCGACATCACGCTCGACATCCCGTCCCGGATCGGCGACGACGGCACGGTGGCCGGGGCGCGCATGGACGCCGGCCGGATCTTCCACGTACGCCTGGCGCTGTTCCTGACACCAGCCGAGCGTCCTGACCATCTTCGCCGGCAGCGGGACGGACCGGTCGCACTCGTAGGTCTTCGGCACGTGCTTGCTTCGCCGACCGGCCGCTGAACTGGATCCACGCCAGCCGTCCGCCGACGTCGAGCAGGCCGTAGGTCCCGTCGTCCGCCTGGACACAGCCGCGACATCCACCCACCGCTTGGCACCCTGCACATCCCGGTCCGGATCGGCGAGTTGGTTCAGCAGCACACCGACGCTCGCGTCGGACCCGGTCGCCGTCCCCGTGCAGCCGGGGCCGATGCGGGCCAGGTCTTCCGGCCCGCATCGGTGCTCGGCTTGGTGTCGCCGCCGCGCGGATCGTTCGCACCGACACCAGCGCGATCCACTCCGGCAGCAGGCCGCCCGCGACGCTGACGCAGGTCTCACCAGAACACCCCGGTCACGACCCTGTCATCGCGGAACGTCCCGTCCCCAGGCCCACCGCTCCCGCCGCCGGAACGGCACCACCGCGATCAGCCCGCCGAACAACCCCAGCCCCGCCGTGGCCAGCGCGTCCGTGCGATACAGCAGCGCGTCGCCCGCCGGCGGCACCACCGCCACCACGAGCCCGAACCCGAACCCGAGAATCCCGACACTGACCACGGCCAGGCAGGTCCACCCGATCCGCACCACGAGGGGTTCCTTGCGCACCCGGCGAAATCTACCCCCAGCCGGCACCTGCGAAAGCCACGTGAATCGGTGCGCCCGGACGACGTGAGTGCGGTGCGAGCCCGCCGATCGTCAGCCGATACCTCACGGCAATGGGCCGGCCGAGGGCAACGTGAAGCCCGTCAAGTTGATCAACCGTGCTCCAGCGTCGAGTCCTCCGGCCCTTCGCGAACCGGCCGATCTTCGAAAACGCGCCAGGAACCGTCAATCTCACGATCTCCGGCCGGGCAGCGTCTCCATATCGAAGCTCCGGATGACCGAACGGCATCGGAGTACGCCGAGAGGAGCCCCAGGATGAGTGGCAGCAGCGAGACCGAGAACCGTTGTGGCATGGCGCTTGTGACGTGCCCTGAGTGTTCCAATGTCGCTTCGATCGAATGGGAGACCTGGATCGGCGGCGTTCTGCATCTCAAGCTCCGGTGCGTGAATCGGCACTGGTTCTTCATGCCCGCCGAACGCATCACCGGCTACGGCTCAGACGCCCCCTATCTCCCGGCCCAAGCATCCCGAGTCGGCACTCCGTCGTGACAAGGCTCAGACCCTCGATGGCTGACGACCGCCCGCTTGCGCCCGCTCGATCAATCACCACGCGCGGGCCGAACCGGTGCTGCGTCCAAGCGGGCAGGCTGCTCCCGGTGCACGGCGAACCGCGACCAACGCTGCCATCCCGGAGCCATGACCACCCGGATGATCGCCGCCGACCGATGCCGAACGAACTGCTCGGGCACTGCCGCGGCCGGGAAACCCCGGCACGACAAGGTTTCCCGGGCTGCGGTGACCGTGCCGGCCGCGCTCACCGGCCCGGCGTGATCAGCGTCCGAGGTGGTGCTGCGGATGATGCTGGGCAAGGTGCCGGCGCAGCAGGTCGCGGCCGTAGTCGCCGCCGTTGGGGGTGCGGACGATGGTGTGGACGTGAAACGGTTCGGCCTGGTCGTTGTCCAGGAAGACGCCGGGCTGGCAGTCGTATTCGATCAGGACGACGGGGCTGTGGACGCGGTAGTAGAAGGCGTCGTTGTCGCCGGTGCCGCCGATCCAGGCGAGGTGGGTTTCGTCGAGGTGCTGTTCGATGCTTTGCATGAACGCGGCGGCGGGGCCGTCCGGGAGCCGCTGGGCGTAGGTGTTCACCAGGCGCAGCAGGGAGTTTCGTTGCGGGATAGTGAGTCCGCCGGCCGGCAGTCCCGCGTACGGGATGACGCGGTTGTCCTGCGCAGCGCCGCCCCGGTGCCGGCCGTTGAGGGGGTCGGCGAGGTCGGCGGGCAGGTCCTGCACCCGCATCGAAGAGTGGAGAACGGCCTGGCTTGCCTGCGCGGGGCGCAAACTGCGCAGCAGGTCGAGGCCGGCGGTCCGTTGCTCGTCGAACAGGCGCAGTCCCTTGTGGACGCCGCGGTCGGCTTCGGCGGGCTCGGCGCCGATGAAGGTCGGGGTGAGGACCATCTGCCGGCCGAGGATGAAGCAGTGCACGTCGAGGTGGTGGCCCCACAGCTGCCACCCCCACGGCTGGGTGGTCGACGGGGTGCCGAACAGCGCGATGGAATAGGAGTATTCAGTGAGGGTGTCGGGGTATCCGCCGACCAGTTCGCCGAGCGCCGCGTTGAGCTTCATCGCCGTCCGGGCGTCGGAGAAACCGGTGGCGGACAAGGACTCCTGGAGGATCTCGAGGGCACGATCGCGGAGCACGGGCTCGAGATCCTCCAGGCGCAGGCCGTGCGGCTCCCAGCTCGGGAAGGCGTTGATCCACATCCGCCACTCGTCGGCGTCGACGGCGAACTGGACCTTTTCGCGCTGGGCGGGGGTGAGGCAGTCGAGGAAGGCGGTGGCCGCTTTGACTGCGGGGCCGGGATTCCACCCGGTGTCCTGGATGGCGAACAGATCGGGCACGACTTGCCCGTCCGTGGTGATGCCGACCAGCGGCTCCCTGGCCCGCTCGACCACGGGCGGGAACAGCTCCCGGAACTCCGGCGGCAACGCCGAGAGGTCCACCCGCGCGTTCCGGATCGGCAGCCCGAGCACAGGACCGAATCCCCGGTAGCGCGCCTTTTCGTCTTCATCGTCCATAGTGGAGTATGCCTTCCTGGTGCCTGGGCGGTCTCAGTGGCTGAGGTTGACGTGGGCCCGGTGGTGCTCACCCTTTTCGATCAGGTCGACGAGCCCGAGGGCGTAGTCCGCGGCGGAGATCGCGCCGCCGTCCTCGGGGGCGACCGAGACGTCGTCGCCGAGGCGGTAACGGCCGAGCCGTTCGCCGGGCGCGTGCGCGCCGAAACTGCGCGCCGGGCTGACATAGACCCAATCGAGCGTCGCGGGCGTGGCCGGGAGGTCCTCGATGATCACTGCCGCGTCGGTGCGGATCCCGTCGCGGAGCGCTTCGGGGACCTGGCTGAGGTCGGTGACGAAGCGGTCCGCACCGGGTGCGGGGCGCAGCGACGAGGCGCCACCGACGACGAACAGGCGGGCGCCCGCGGTGTCGGCCAGGCGCGCGACGGTGCGGTAGACATCGCGGAACGGGCCGGCCAGCGAGCCGCGCGGGGCGAGTGCGGCCACCACGACGTCCGCGCCCTTGACGGCTGCCGCGAGCGTCGCTTCGTCGGTGGCGTCGCCTTGGAGATAGGTCACGTCCGGGAGCGGCGCGTCGGGCAGCGAGCGGCTCAGCGCGGTGACCTGGTGACCGCGCGAGGCGGCCTCCGCGACGAGGGCCGAGCCTGCATAACCGGTGCCGCCGATGACGGTAATACGAGACACGAGGTGCCTTTCTGCGGGAGCGAGGGCGTCGGGCGACGCGCTGTGCTCACCGTATGAGAGCAACTCTCCAACGGGAAGAAGGCACTTTGCGGTAACCACTCCCCCAGCAGCCGAGCTACTGGTCGCCGCGTTGTTGCTCCAGGGCGCGGCCAAGGCGGATGACGCCGTCGCGGAGCTGGTCGGCGACGTCGGCCGGGGCCGGTCCGGTTCGGTCTTTCAGGTTGCCGTTGAGCCAAAGTGTCGCGAAACCGTGGGCGAGCGACCACCCGGCGAGCACCAGGCCGGTGACGTCGGCGCCTGGCGGCAGCCCGTCGAGGTCCGCCGCGCTGCCGTAGAGGATCTGAAACGCCTCGTCGCGCGCGAGCGACAGTTCGGGGTCGTCGTCGTGGTAGAGGTCCGGCCGCAGCATGACGGCGAAGTGGCCGGGGTGCGCCAGCGCGAAGCCGATGTAGGCGCTGCCGCCGTCGAGGAAGCCGTACGGCCCCTGGGCGACCGGCCCGATGGTCCGGCCGGCCAGCCGGAACGCTTCGGTGGCGATGGCGGTGAAAACCCCCGCTTTGTCACGGAAGTGGTGGGCGGGGGCGCCGTGCGAAACCCCGGCGCGCCGGGCGATCTCGCGCAGGCTCAACGCGGCGGGCCCGACCGCTTCGACCTCGGCGACCGCGGCGTCGATCAGGGCCTGCCGCAGATGCCCGTGGTGGTAGGGCTTGGGTGCGTCGCTCGCCATGGGATAGACGCTACCGGCATCTAGGCGTTGACAAGATGCCACCGCCTCCTAAACTAGTCAATGTCTAGATGGGGGAATCGATGACTGTGGCGAGCCGAACCCGCATCCGGCGGATCGACGTCGGCGTGCTGGCCGGCGTCTTGGGATTCCTCCTCCCGATGGCCAGCAACCTCCTGGTGCCCATCTGGCAGATGCCTTCGACCTCCGCGGCCGGGCCGGAGGTGGCCCGGTTTGCCGTCGACCACCAGGCCGGCCTGCGCGGGACCCTGCTCCTCGACACCGTCGGAGTCACGCTCTGGATGGTCTTCGGCGGCGCGGTATGGCTTCGGCTCCGCCGCGCATCGGCCTCGGACACCCTGGCGACGAGCCTGTTCGGCGTCGCGTTCAGCGGCATGGTCCTGCTGCTGCTGGCCGGATTCACCAGTTTATCGCGCCCCCGATCCGGCCACAGCGCAGCTTTTGTACGACCTCACGTTCGCCCTGCTGGCGATGTCGGGCATGCCTGCCGTTGTCGCGCTCGGCGCGTATGCCACGGTCGGGTACACCACCAAGCGGCTGCCGCGGCCCACTGGCGACTTCGCCATTCTCACGGCTGCGGCCCATGCGCTGCTGCTCGTGTCGCTCGTGACTCCACGGGGCGTTCTTTCTCTTGAAGGGCTCCTGATCACGGTGGCGCCCGCGCTTCTTTTCGTCTGGATCCTCACCACCGCAGTGACGCTGCGACGGCCCGGCCCGGACGGGCTTCCTCGCTGAGCACCCCGGTTTCAGCGCGGCACCAGTGCCCGGAGCCGGGCGACGGCCAGCCGGACGCGGGACTTCACCGTGTTGACCGGGATCCCCATGGCCGTGGCGAGTTCGCGGTACGGGACGCCGCGAATGTACGCCTGCACAAGCAGTTCCCGTTGCCCCGCGGGGAGCGCGGCGAGTGCGGCCTGGATCTGGCGGACCTCGGCGTCGCCGAGCACGTACTCGATCGGGTCCGGCTCGGTCGGAATCGGCGCCTGGTGCGCGATGAGGTTGTCGCGCTCGCGCGCGGCCTGGGCCGCCCGGACCCGGTCGACCGCGCGCCGCCGCGCGATCATGGTGACCCAGCCCGCGCCGTTGCCCTGCGCTCTCCTGAAGCGGGACGCGGTCGACCACAACTCCAGGAACGTCTCCTGGGCGACCTCCTCCGCCTGCGCGTGATCCTGCAGCACGGCGAACACCGTGTGGAACACCAGGCCGGAGAAATCCCGGTACAACCGGTCGAACGCGGCCGCATCCCCCGCGGCCACCCGCGCGATCAAATCCTCCATCGTCGTGTTTCCCAGCGTCCGCAGTGTCAGGGCGTCAAGCCAGTGCACGCAGCAGGATCCGGGCCGCGGGACCCACCAGTGATTCGGTGCCCTCGGACGTGCGGCTTGGTGCGGGTAGCGCCTGGCCGAAGGGCTCGATAGTTGCCCTGTAGGGAGCCCTCGCGGCCGGCGTCATGAAGCTCTGCCGGGCCGGAATGCCGAACTCCCCCAACGCTGTCCTCAATGGATGTTTCCGACACGGCGAAAGGGTGGTGCACCGGGAGTTTCCCGATGCACCAACACTGCGCGACGGTGTTCCAGCCGGTGCCGGCCGGACCGGAGTTGCCGCCGGTGGGACTTCGGGACTGCACGCCTCGGGAGATTGGCGATCAGTGAATCTTTTTTTCCCAGCCACAGCAGAGAATCGCTTCGTTTCGAGCCGGAGCCGAATCGCCCCGGGAAAAAGTGAACCCGGCCGTGCCCGGCTCCGAATATCAGACGATCTGATTTCACAGAGTCGCTCCTGCGCCTGAGCGGTTGACGACATCGCGCATACGCCCGGCACCGGTGCCGGGCCGGAAGGAGATCACCCGTGTTTGGCAAACGTTATGCCGCCTCGATGATCAATCGGAGTGCGGAGAACGATCAGGACCGGCGCAACTTCCTGCGCGCGGCCGGCATGACCGGTCTCGGTGTCGTCGGGGTCGGAGCGCTCGGCGGACTCGGCGGCCTCACCTCGGCCGCGTCGGCCGCGACCCGCACCTCGGCCCCAGTGGCCGAGGCGGCGACACCCCAGGTGAGTGACGGCGCGGTGCTGAACTTCGCGTTGAACCTGGAATACCTCGAGGCCGAGTTCTACCTGCACGCCGTGACAGGACGGGGCCTGGCCGACTCGATGACCACCGGCACCGGCACCCGCGGCGGAGTCACCGGCGGCCGCGCAGTGCGGTTCGAAACGAGGGCCGCGCGGCAGTACGCGCAGGAGATCGCCGGGGACGAGAAGGCGCACGTCGCGTTCCTGCGCTCGGTACTGGGCGCCGCGGCGGTCAGCCGCCCGGCGATCGACCTGCAGTCCAGCTTCACCGCGGCCGCGCAGGCAGCGGGCCTGGTCAAGCCCGGGCACACGTTCGACGCCTTCGCGTGCGAGGAAAACTTCCTGCTCGCCGCGTTCCTGTTCGAGGACGTCGGCGTGACCGCGTACAAGGGCGCGGCGCCGCTGATCAGCAACAAAACCTACCTCGAAGCCGCCGCCGGGATCCTCGCAGTCGAGGCCTACCACGCCGCGAACATCCGGGCCGCCCTCTACCAGCGTGGCGACGGGAAGGCCACCGTGAACCTGTCCGACGCCCGCGACAGCCTCGACGGCCCCACCGACGACGACCAAGGCGTCATCGACAGCCACGGCAACGCCAACATCGTCCCCACCGACGCCAACGGCATCGCCTACAGCCGCAGCCCCGGCCAAGTCCTCAACATCGTCTACCTGACAAACAAAGCCGCGACCTCCGGCGGCTTCTTCCCCAAGGGCGTCAACGGCGAAGTCAACACCAGCGCCGCCCACTGACCCACACCAGGATCACCTCGGGGAGGCCCGCACGACGAGCCTCCCCGAGGCGGGTGCAGCTGCCTGACTGCCTCGGCATTACCGCATAACCCAGTGGCCGAAAGGAGCGCAGCATGTCCACCGACACGACACCCGCGGCACCCCGGCCCGGCCGCGCCACCCTGGCCGACCTGGAAGCCCGCCTCCGCTGCCCCGCCGTGCCCGTCGATCCGGACACCGGCCTGGCCCACGCCCTCGACGACTACCTCGCGGCGGGATTCGACATCGAATGCGCGTCGGACGGCTGGATGGTGCTGCGCAAAGCAGGCTGCCGGTTCGTCCTCGCCCTCACCACGCACGGCGGAGACGCACCTCGGACGGCTGGTCGCTGAGCGCACCGGATCGACCGCGAAGTGCCGCCCGGACGGCAAATCGGCTACATGTTCGCGGCGCCGGTCTGGATCGCCTCCCGGATCCTGGCGTAGGTGCCGCAGCGGCAGATGTTGCGGATCTCGTCGAGGTCGGCGTCGGTGATGGCGTGGCCCGCGGCGGTGGCCTGCTTTACCTTCGCGACCGCGGCCATGATCTGGCCCGGCTGGCAGTAACCGCACTGGGCGACGTCCAGTTGCAGCCACGCTTCCTGCATGGGGTGCAGGTCCTTCCCGACGGTCGCGGGCAGGCCTTCGATCGTGGTGATCTCGTCGGTGTCCTTGATGTCGGCGACGCGCACCGAGCAGGGGTTGAACGCCTTCCCGTTGATGTGGCTGGTGCACGCCTTGCAGACGTCCAGACCGCAGCCGTACTTGGGCCCGGTGATGCCGAGCAGGTCGCGCAGGACCCAGAGGAGCCGGAGGTCGTCGTCGGCGTCGACGGTGACCTGCCGGCCGTTGACCTTGAAGGTGTGTTGCGGCACGGATCGCTCCTCAGAAGGCGTGGTCGAGGCCGTCGGTGGGCGACGGCGGCGTGGACGGCTGCAGCGGCAGCGGATCGAAGCTGAGCGTGCCGTGGTTGATCGGGAACGAGGTCGGCATTTTGCCCATGGCCCGGCCGTAGGCGCAGGCGACCGCGGCGAACGACGGCGCGACCGCCAGCTCGCCGGCGCCGCTCGGGCTGGTCGAGGTGTTCGGCATGACGATGACCTGCGTCTGCGGCGGGGTGTTCCACTCCCGGGTGTAGAAGTACTCGTCCCAGCTGCCTTCCAGCGGGATGCCGTCCTTGATGTGCAGGCTCGAGGTCAGGCACATCGCGATGCCGTCGGTGAGCCCGCCGATCATCTGCGCTTCCAGCCCGCGCGGGTTGATCGCGAAGCCGGGGTCGACTACGACGACTGCCTTCGTCACGCGCGGGCCGGTGACGGCGTCGGGGACCTTGCGGTTCACGGTCTCGGGCCGGCAGTCGATCTCGACCAGCACCGCGATCGCGCCGCGGTACTCGGAGTGCAGCGCGATGCCCTGGGCGGTGCCGGCCGGCATCGCCCGGCCCCAGTTCCCGGCCTGCGCGGCCTTGTCGAGGACCGCGCGCAGCCGGGTGTCCTTGAGGAACTCCCGGCGGAACGCGACCGGGTCCTTGCCGAACTTCTTCGCCAGCTGGTCGACGACGAGCTCCTCGGCGGTCACCACGTTCGGCGAGTAGATGTTGCGCATGCTGCCGGTGTTGAACTTCAGCGGGATCTCGTTGAGCAGCTGGGTGGTCACGCCGAAGTTGTAGGGCGAGGACTGGCTCAGCAGGAAGATCGACTCGGCGAAGCTGAGGTTCCCGGCGATCGGCAACCGCGAGGCGAAGGCCGTGAGCATCTCGCCGAGCCCGTGGCTGAACTCGGTCTCCACGCTGGTGTGCCGCTGCTCGAAGCTGACCACGTTGCCCAGCAGGTAGGTGGCCCGCACCCGCGACACGCACATCGGGTGGATGCGGCCCTGCCGGAAGTCGTCGGTGCGCGACCACATCAGCTTGACCGGCTTGCCCATCTTCTGCGACGCCTCGGCCGCTTCGGCGGCGGCGTCGTGGAACAGGTGCCGGCCGAACGAGCCGCCGCCCTGGGTAACGTGCACCTTCACCGCGTCCTGCGGCAGGCCGAGCTGCTTGGCGATGTCCTCCTGCGCGACGATCGGCACCTTCAGGCACGACCAGATCTCCGCGCGGTCCGACCGGACGTCGGCGATCGCCGAGCCGGTCTCCAGCGGGCTGTTGCTCGCGGCCGCGAAGGTGAATTCCGCGTCGATGTACTGGTCGAGCAGGCCGGGCACAGCCATCGGCAGCTGCGCGGCCTTGAGCTTCTGGAACACCGTCGCGTCGGACTCGCCGTCCACCGTGCCGGCGCCCCAGGTGACCTGCAACGCCCGGATCGCGTCGATGCACTGGCCGAAAGTACGGCCGCGCACCGCGACCCCGTGCGTGATCGCGGCGACGTCGGTGATCCCGGGCATCGCCTTGACCTGGGCCGCGTTGGCGATCGTCTTCGGCGTCCCGTTGATCGTCGGCGGCCGGGCCACCATGGTCGGCAACGCGTTCGGGATGTCGAGGTCGAGGGTGAACTGCTTGCGGCCGGTGACCGAGGCGTGCGCGTCGAGCCGGTTCTGCGGCGTGCCGAGGACTTTGAACTCCGAGCTCGCCTTCAAGGTGGCGACCGCGCTGACCGTCGTGGAGGACGCCGCGGCCTTCGACAGCGAGCCGTACCCCGCCTGCCGGCCGCTGGAGTGCCGGACCGTGCCGGCGGAGGTGGTCAGCTGCGACACCGGGACGCCCCACTGCGCGGCCGCCGCGGCGAGCAGCCGCTGCCGGGCGATCGACGAGGCGGTGCGGACCGGGGTGTAGATGCTGCGCATCGAGTTCGACCCGCCGGTGAGCTGGTTCATCAGCAGCTCGGGCCGCGCGTCGGCGAGGGTGACGTCGATCTGGTCCAGCGGCAGGTCGAGCTCCTCGGCGATCATCATCGCGACCGCGGTGGTCATCCCCTGCCCGACCTCCGCCCGAGGGACGGCGAAGGACGCGCGCCCGTCGGTGCCGACCTGGACGCTGATCAGGCCCGAGGTCGGCAGGGCGGCGAGGTTTTGCAGGTCGCCGAGGTCGAAGATGTCCTCGGGCTGCGGCAGTGAGGGGATCGCCGCTTCGGCCTGGCCGGGGGCGAGTTCGGCGGCGCCCACCTGCGCGGCGACGGCGAGCGTCGGCGCGGCGAGCACGAAGCCGAGGAAACGCCGGCGGCCGAGGGTGCGTGGTTCGGGGTCGTCCGGTGGCTGTGCGGCGGGGACGTGGTGGGCCATGAGCGGCTGGTTCCTCTCGAACGACGGTGTCGGAGAAGTGCGGGGCTGAACGCCGCCGGGCGGAGTGTTACACAGCTCACGCCGCCGAAAGAATGCCCTGGGTGCCTACGTTTGGCCTAGTGCCGTTGTGCACCATGCACAGCCGCGGGCCGCCTCAGGGCACGCGCGGTGGCGGCAGGAACGGCAGCGCCCGCACGATCAGCCCCAGCTCCAGCGGCAGTTCCCCGCCGGTGAGCCGCTGCTCGATCAGTCCTTCGATCCGGTGGATCCGGTTGAGCACGGTATTGCGGTGGCAGTGCAGCACTTGCGCCGAACGGGTCGCCGAACCGCCGGTGCCCACCCAGGTCGCGAGGGTCTCCAACAGGAAATCGCGCTCGTCCCCGCCCAGATCGAGCAAGCCGCGCAAATGGGTCTGCAGCAAGGAATCAGTCAATTCCGGCGAGCTGAGCAACAGGGCCTCGGGCAGGCGTTCGGCCAGGCACACGACCTCGGTCCGGCCCGGCGGCACCGTCCGCATCGCCAGGACCGACTGCCGGTAGGCCGTGTGCACCGCGGCCAGCCCCTCGACGACCAGCGACACCCCCGCCGCCGTGGCCAGCACCGAGCCCACCGCCGCGGTGGCCTTGACGACGTCGCGGCCGGGCAGCGAAACCAGGCCGACCAGCACGTCGGCGCGCAGCTGCCAGGCCGACGCCGAGCCGAGCTTCTCGAGCACAGCACCCAGCGGTTCGACGGAATCGACACCGCCCGGACCCGCGGCCGTCACGACGACGTAGGGCCCGGAGATCGGCAGCCGGAGAGTGCGGCCGGCCTCGTAGGCGAACCCGGCGTCGACGGCCCGGCCTTGCAGCAGCCCTTCCCACAACGACGCGCGCCGCTGCTCGTCCGCACGCACCAGCCCGCGCTCGGCCGTGTGATAAGCCTGGGCGACCTGGGCCGAGATCGCGTCGACGACCTCCCACACCCGGGTGGCGAGGTCGAGCATGGCCTCGTTGTTCACCTCGCCGGCCGCCCGCGCCTGGTCGGTCAGCGCCTGCCAGACCAAACGGCCGCCGAGGCGGAAGGACCGCAGCACGTCGTCGAGCGGCAGCAGCTGCTCCGCCCGGCGTCGCCCGGTCTCCCGGGCCGCGTCGTAGAAGTCCTCAGCATCGTCGACGCGGCCGATGAGCTGGAGCACGCGCCGGAGATTGTCGTGGCACGAATGCCACAAATCGTCCCGCGGCACGACATCGACCAGCCGGTAACCGGGATTCTGCTCGCCGATCACCGAAACCAGGACGTCGGTCAGCTGATCGACCCGCTGCAGCACGCTTTCCGCGAGCGAGCGCGCCGTGTCACCGCCGTCCAGCCGCTCGTCCATCATCCGCACCCACCTCGCTTACGCGGGATTCGGAGCCGACGGCCGTGCGGATCGGCCCGAATCGCAGGAGCCGACGGCCAGCCTACGTCCCGGCGGCGCCCGGCCGGAACCTGCCTCGGCGCCACCATCGTCCGCGACGGGCCGGTCGACGGCGCGATCACGGAGGAAGGCCACGGTGTCCGCTCGGTGCCGGGCTCTGGCTCGGCCATCACCTCGCCCAGGCGGCCGCCTGGCCCAACGCCGGTCAGCGCGAACCGCAGTTAAGCTACGCCACAAAGGACACCGGGACGACGAGCACACTGCCCTGTCGGAGATGTCCAGGCCCGGTCCGGAGATGGGTTCTCCCGCACCAGCCGGCCCCGCGGACCGCGCGGGAGCAATTCGGACATCAGTGCCATTCGGCCCTTGACTTCACCTGCCGCAGGGCGGACGGTTTTCCTGTACAGCGTGCAAATGAGGTACGCGTTCAGGAGCCACCGCGATCGCGGGCGACGGCCTCCGCCGGAAGACCGCGGCTGTTCGTCGGCGGCGCCCTCGTGTTCCCGTCTTCGGACTCGGCGAACAACGAGAGCGGAAGGCCGGCCATGGACAGCACCCAGCTTGACAACCTCAGAAGTCCCCCGGACAAGGCCGGCGGGCCGATGATGACCGCGGTCGTGCAGGACCGTTACAGCCCCGTTCCCGAGGAGCCGTTCCGGGTCGCGCAGATCGCCGCGCCCATCGCCGGGGACGGTGAAGTCCTGGTGCGGGTGCGCGCCGCCGGGGTGGACCGGGGCACCTGGCACATCATGGCCGGCCTGCCCTACCCGATCCGGCTGGCGGGCTTCGGCGCCCGCCGCCCGAAATACGCCAACCCCGGGCGGAACCTGGCCGGCACGGTCGAGGCCGTCGGCCCCGGGGTCACCGGCTTCGCACCGGGTGACGCGGTATTCGGCACGGCCACCAGCACTTTCGCGCAGTACGCGTCCGCCCGGATCGGCAAGCTCGCGCTGAAGCCGTCGCGTCTCTCGTTCGACCAGGCGGCGTCCGTCCCGGTCTCGGGAGTGACTGCCCTGCAAGCGATCCGCGACCACGGACGCGTCCGGCCCGGCGAAAAGGTCCTGATCATCGGCGCTTCCGGCGGTGTCGGCGCATTTGCCGTGCAGATCGCGAAGGCGTCCGGCGCGGAGGTCACCGGCGTTTGCCGCACGGCCAAGGTTGATCAGGTCCGCGCGCTGGGCGCCGACGACGTCATCGACTACAACCGGGCCGACTTCGCTGCCGGCGGGCAGCGTTACGACGTCGTCCTCGACATCGGCGGCAACAGCCGGCTGTCCACCTCCGCCGCGCCCTCGCGCCGCGGGGACGGCTGGTCATCGTCGGGGGCGAGACCGACGGCCGGCTGCTCGGCGGCAGCGACCGTCAGATCCGGGCGAAGCTGCTCTCGCCGTTCATCCGCCAGCAATTGGGCACGTTCGTCGCGAAGGAGAACGCTGCCGACCTGATCAGCCTCGCCGAACTCGTCGAGGCCGGAAAACTGACCGCCGCGATCGACCAGGCGTATCCGCTTGACGAAGCCGGCGCGGCCATCCGCCACCTGCTCGACGGGCACGGCAAAGCCGTCGTCTCCATTCCTGCAACAGGAAGCACATCATGACCGAGCCCCGCACGTCCTATCCGGTCCGCGTCGACGCGGCGCCCGAGCCGTCGGCCTCCCGTGGCCTCTGGCTGGTCAAATGGCTGCTGCTGATCCCGCATGTGGTCGTGCTGTTCTTCCTGTGGGTGGCGTTCTGCGTGGTCAGCGTGATCGCGTTCTTCGCGATCCTGATCACCGCGCGTTATCCGCGGCCGTTGTTCGATTTCAACGTCGGCGTGCTGCGCTGGACTTGGCGGGTGAACTACTACGGTTACGCCGCGCTGGGCACCGACCGCTACCCGCCGTTCACGCTGTCCGAGGTCGCCGGCTATCCGGCGCATCTGGAGGTGGCCTACCCCGAGCGGCTTTCCCGGGGCCTGGTGCTGGTCAAGTGGTGGCTGCTGGCCTTGCCGCACTTCATCGTGCTGTCGATCCTCGCCGGCGGCGGTCTTTGGGCCGGCTCACGCGTCAGCGGTGACGGAGGCTGGAACGCCGGCGCCGGCGCCGGTGGCCTGGTCACGCTGCTCGTGGTGATCGCCGCGATCGTGCTGCTGTTCACCGGCCGGTACCCGCAATCGTTGTACGACTTCGTGCTCGGCATCAACCGCTGGGCGCTGCGCGTGGCCGCGTACACCGGGCTGATGACCGACGAGTACCCGCCGTTCCGGCTCGACCAGGGCGGCACCGACCCCGCCACCACGCCCAACGGCCCGCCGCCGCCGACTCCGGCCACCCCGTCGGCCGGTGGGCACCAGGCCCCGGCTCCCGCAGCCGGCTGAATTCCCTCACTCGTGTGGTCGTGTTCCCTTCTGCCGCAGCAGTTCTAAACTGATGGCCGCGTCCCAGGCCCCGGCGTCTCCAGTGGTTTTCGAGCGGATCGGGGCACCCATTGACTGCAGCGAGCCTGAACGACCCCTACCCCCTCGGCTGGGTCCTCACCTACCGGAACCGCAACGGCGGCCGGCGGCTGATCGGGGTCGTGGCCGGCGAACCGGTCCTCGACCCCGACACCGGCGCCGAACTGATCCCCCTCGCCGAACCCGGCGACGCCAGGTGCAGACCCACCCGATGGATCAGCGACAACGACGTCATCGGCATCGACCCCCGCGGAGCCGGCCTTGACCGATGACGAGCCTTCGCGACTGCACATGGCCTCGGTCCAGCCAGGGCCGCAGCCCCAGACCCAGCCAGGCTTTCGGCCGGGATGGCAGGTGCGCTACCGCCGCCGCACCCACGATTCACTCCAGGACTGGCAGGAATTCACCGGCACCATCGCCGGCCCCAGCCTCCGCGACGTCCACAAGGACACGACGTGGACACCGGTGCTGCCGAGCGACGCGGGTGAGTACACGCCGGTTCAGCTTGTGCGGGAACGGGACATTCTTGAGGTTCGGGAAGGACCGGAGCGCGCCTGAGATCTCACGCTCGATGCCACAGCATGACGGACGGCGATTGACGGTCGCGCAGGGTCGGCCCCATGACGAGGTCGCCTTTCTCGACGAAAAGCTCACGCTCGACCGTCGTTTCCCCAGGAGAACTGCTTGACACAACCGCCGCTGGGACTCTGACGACAAATGTCGACTGCTGTTTGACCCAACGCTGGACCGACGGCTCCTCGCCCAACGGCAGATCGGGGCCCGTCATGGTCATCTTCGGCATGCGCCCGAGGAATCGGGCGCCAAAGGTCAGCGCGAGCCGGTACCGTTCCTTTTCGTCCACTTTGTAGATGTATTCATGCTTCCCGTGGCGAGCATTTTCGTCAGCCTTTCCCGGCATTCTGGGTCGCGACCGCGTGCCGACGTCATAGGTGAGGCCGGTACGGAGCCTGCTGCCGTACATCCGGAGGCTGTCGAGTTGATCACCGCCCGTTTCGGGTGCGGCTTGCATCTGACCAAGCACGTCCTGCAGGCAAAAGAAGGCGTTGCGCGATTCCGTGGACAGATACAATCCACCATCTTGGAAATACCAGTGTTGCAACTTATCCGCCAGGCCGCCCGTTTCTGCGGCGGTGAGCTTGGCCGGAAGCTTCCCGTATCTGGCGAGTACTTCGAGCAGTCGCCACAGTTTTAAGTAGGCGTCGAGGCGCTTCTGGCGGAGGTCGGAGTCGTACTCGGAGCGGAGCTTGGTCCGTAACGTGAAGTATGTGCCGAACCCCGACACCGCCGCGCCGACTATCGCAGTGAGCAACAAAGTGAGCCATGTGTTCACGCCTTCACGCCTCCACGCTTTGCCGCTGGTCCGACGCCAGGGTGGTGCTGTGGAGTCGCCGCCCGAGGGGGTGTCGTTACCGGCGCGCTGCTCAGGTCCGGGCGAAGACAGCAAGCCGGTCGGTGTGGCGCGGTTCCCAGCCCAGTTCACGTTGGGCCTTGGCCGGGGTGAGTTGCTGGTCGAGGGCGAAAGCGTCCGCGATCGGGCCCATTTCGGTGCGGGCCTGGTCCAGGGTAATCGACGTGGTCTTGAGCCCGGCACCGTGGGCCAGGGCTTCGGCGACCTCCTTCGCCGTCGGGTTCACTCCGCCTACGCCCAGGTAGACCGAACCGGCCGCGGCATTCAGCGCGGCGACGTAGAGCGGGGCGAGGTCGTCGATGTGGATCAGCGACCAGTGGGCGCTGCCGTCGCCGAGGTAGGGGATGGCGCCGCGCTGTTTGCCTGGCTGGATGAAGAAAACGTCGATCAAACGGTTGTCGCCGCCGTAGAGCAGGCCTGGCTGCAGGATGACCGGGCGGCCGCCCGCCCCCGCCCGCGCGAGCACCGCGTCTTCCACCGACTTGCGCCACGTCACCAGGCCCGGCGGGTTCCACGGGGCGGTTTCGTCCTGGACGCCGTCGGTGTTGCCGTAGACCCAGCTGCCGCTGGTGTGCACGTAAGTACCAGCGCCGACGCCGTCCTGCATCGCGGTGGACGCGGCCAGGTCCTCCTCCTCCGTGCTTGCCTGCGCGAGGTGGATCACGGCGTCGGCGCGCGCGGCGGCGTGGTTCAGGACATCCAGGTCCCGCAAGTCGCCACGGACCGCGGTGGCGCCGGCCGACGTGACGGCTTCAGCGGACTGCTCGCTACGGGCCAGCGCCTCCACCGCGTGGCCCTGACGGACCAGCTCCGCGATCGTGGCCCGGCCGATGTAGCCGGAGCCGCCGGTGAGGAAGACCTTCATCGCTAGCTCTCCTTCGTTCGTTTACTCCCTCCAGGATGTGGCGACGGCGGCCCGTGGGTCCAAGACCTCTTTCGCGCTCTGTGATACCCCCAGGACATCAGATGTCATGCCTCCTGGACAACTTTTATTGCCTCTCGGTTGACAGCGACGCTCGACCGGCCCCACACTCGGTGGCTATCCACACCAAACAGGCAGGAGCGCCGCATGAGCGTGGAGCGCTTGAATCCCGGGACCCTGGCCGCGCCGGTGATGAACCTCTACTCCCAGGTCGCCGTGGGGTCGCCGGGGGCGCGGCTGGTGGCGATCGCCGGGCAGGTCGCCCTCGATTCCGACGGTGAGCTGGTCGGGGCGGGCGACCACGGGGCGCAGGCCGAGCAGGTCTTCCCCACCTGCTCGGAGTGACCGATCCCGAGGAAATCGCCTGGCTGCAACAGCGATCCACCCCGATGCCGACCGCCACGCACACCCAGCCATTGCCCGAGCCAGCCGACGGCCTGCGCGTGCCCACCACGTACGTCCTCGGCGCCGCCCTGCCGTTTTTCGTGGACACCGCCAACGAGGCAGAGGCGGACGGCGTGCGGGTGGTGCGCTGGGACGACGCCGCTCATTACCTGCCGCTGCAATTCCCGTACCGCACGGCCGAACTGCTGCTCGGCCTCGCCTGACCACCACCGTCCACAGAGGAGCAACGATGACTTCGCCCGGCACGCTCGCCGTTCCGCCCGCGCCGCAGTTCGAGTCCGTCGAGGAGGAACGCCGGCACCGCAAGCAACGGCTGGCCGGCGCGCTGCGGGTGTTCGGCCGCCTCGGTTACGACGAGGGCGTCGCCGGGCACATCACCGTGCGGGACCCGGGTGAGCCGGACACGTTCTGGGTCAACCCGTTCGGCGTTTCCTTCGGCCGGATCAGTGTCCGCGACCTCGTCCGCGTCGACTCGAAGGGCGACGTCGTCGAGGGCACCCGCGCGGTCAACCGGGGCGCTTTCGTGATCCACGGCGCGATCCACGAACGCCGCCCGGACGTCGTCGCGGCCGCGCACGCCCACTCCATCCACGGGCGCGCGCTCGCCGCCCTCGGCACTCCCCTGCGCCCGGTCGTGCAGGAGGCCTGCGCCTTCTACGATGACCAGAGCGTCTACACCGACTACAACGGCCTGGCCCTGGAAGAGGAAGAAGGCCACCGGATGGCCGAAGCCCTGGGCGGCAACCGGGCGGTCGTGCTGCAGAACCACGGCGTGATCACGGTCGGGCAGAGCATCGAAGAAGCGGCCTACTGGTTCGTCAGCTTCGACCGCGCCGCCCAGGTCCAGCTGCTCGCCGAGGCCGCGGGCACCCCCGCCTACCTCGACGACGAGCAGGCCCGGATCGCCCACCGCCAGTTCGGCAGCCCCAGGCTGGCCCGCTTCAGCTTCGAAATCCTATGGGACGACATCGTGCACGCCCAGCCGGACCTGCTCGACGAGTGACCAGTGTGTCCGTTGTGGACACACACCGCTCAGCGGGGCACCGGGTGCCGCATCGGCATGGTGGCCGCGGTGGAGGCGATCAGCACGACCGCCGGCTCGCCCTCTGCGGCGGACAGGCGGTGCGACCGGGCCGAGTCGAAGTGGACGGAATCGCCGGCTGACAGCGTCTCCTTGCGCCCGTCGACGGTCAGCCGCACCGTGCCCGCCTCCACGTGCAGCCATTCCTCGCCGACGTGCTCGGCCACCTTGGTCGGCTTGCCGGGCGTCAGCTCGATCCGGACGACGGAGATCGTCGACCGCGGTCCGCTCAGCACGGTGTAACGGCCGTCCTGGCCGCGGTGCACCGGCGCGTCGCCCGCGCGGACGATCGACAGGTCGTCTTCCTCGTGTTCCTCGACCAGGTGGCTGACCGAAACGCCGTACACCCGCGCCAGCTGCAGCAGCGCACCGATCGACGGCTGCCGCTCGCCCTTTTCCAGCCGGGACAGGTGCGGCGCGGAGATCCCGGTCTGCCCGGCGAGCGCGCTGAGCGTGAGCCCCCGCTGGCCGCGCAGCTCCCGCAGCCGTCCGCTCACCCGCAGGTCGACGTCGTCAACTTGTGCCACCCGGGTAACGGTACACGCCTCACGGGAAACAACTAGGCCATCTGCCGTACCGCGACTACGCCAAGAATCCACGTAACTTTAGTCGTGAATCCAACAAGAATGCCCAACATGGCGCTTGACCGCGCAGCATCCGACACGGATCCTGCACAGTGGATTAGAGCGTGTCTGGCAAAGGTTGCGGGTCGCTGTGCGGCGGGCTGGCTCGGTGTAGCGGCGGCAGCCGCGAGACCGGCTTTCTCAGACACGCGCTAGTCCTCCTGCCTCACACCGACGTCCGGCCGGGAGCCGCCATGCGCAGATTCTTCGCCGTCCTCGCCACCGCCCTCGTCGCGGCCGGGCTGGTCAGCCCGCCCGCCGAGGCCCTCGAGAACGGCCTCGCCCGCACACCCCCGATGGGGTGGAACACCTGGAACACCTTCCAGTGCAACATCAACGAGACCCTGATCAAGCAGACCACCGACCTGATGGTCAGCTCCGGGATGCGCGACCGCGGCTACAACTACGTCAACCTGGACGACTGCTGGATGACGCAGAACCGGGACGGCGCGGGCAACCTGGTCGCCGATCCGGCGAAGTTCCCCAGCGGCCTCAAGGCCCTCGGCGACTACATCCACGCGCGCGGGATGAAGTTCGGGATCTACGAGAGCGCGGGATCCGAGACCTGCCAGCACTTCCCGGGCAGCCTCGGCCACGAGCAGGCCGACGCGAACAGCTTCGCGAGCTGGGGCGTCGACTACCTCAAGTACGACAATTGCGGCAGCCCGTCCGGCGAGACGCAGCAGGACTACGTCAAGCGCTACTCGGCGATGCGCGACGCGCTCAAGGCCACCGGCCGCCCGATCGCCTACAGCATCTGCGAATGGGGCAACTTCAGCCCGTCTTCGTGGGCGCCCGACGTCGGCAACCTGTGGCGCACCACCGGCGACATCAGCAGCAACTGGGGCAGCGTCGACTCGCTCTACCACCAGAACGTCGGCCTGGCTTCGGCCGCGAAACCCGGCGCCTGGAACGACCCCGACATGCTGGAAGTCGGCAACGGCATGGGCTTCCAGGAGGACCGCGCCCACTTCTCGCTCTGGGCCGCGATGGCCGCGCCGCTGATCGCCGGCGCCGACCTCCGTTCCGCCAGCGCCGCCACGTTCTCCACTTACTTGAACAGCGACGTCATCGCGCTCGACCAGGACCCGCTGGGCAAGCAGGCCACCCGGATCTCGTCGTCCGGCGGGCTCGACGTGCTGGCGAAACCGCTCCAGGGCGGTGACGTCGCGGTTGTGCTGTTCAACGAAAACAGCGGCACGCGCACGGTTTCGACGACGGCCGCCGCGGCGGGGCTGCCCGCTGCGGCGAACTACCGGCTGGCCAACCTGTGGTCGAAGGAGCTGACCACGAGCACCGGCACGATCAGCGCGAACGTCGCCTCGCACAGCACGGTGGTCTACCGCGTGACGCCCAACGCGAGCGGCAGCAGCATCGGCACGGCCCACCCGTTGCAGGGCGCGTCTTCGTCGCGCTGCATGGACATCAACGGCAACGTCACCACACCCGGCACCAAGGTCGACATCTGGGACTGCGACGGCGGGCCGAACCAGTCCTGGACGCTCACCAGCGCCGGCGAGCTGAAGGCCAACGGCCTCTGCCTCGACGCCGACGGGGGCGGCACCAGCGCCGGCACCAAGCTCATCGCCTGGACCTGTCACGGCGGCGCGAACCAGCAGTTCAAGCTCAACCCGGACGGCTCGATCACCGGCACGCAGACCGGCTTGTGCGTCGACGTCACCGGCGGCGACCAGTCGTCCGGGAACGTCAACGGCGTCCAGCTCGAACTCTGGGGCTGCAACGACGACGCGAACCAGAACTGGACGCTCAAAACCCCGTAAGGTCCTTCGCCCGCACCGCGTCAGTGGAGGATCTGCATACCGCCGAAGATCACGACCAGCAGGGCGCCCGCGCCGAAGCCCGCCAGGAGCGCGAGGCCGAACCTGGGGCGGAGCCGGACCCCCGCGTACGCCAGGCCCAGCGTGAACATCAGCCAGGCGCCCATGAGCGCGACATTCGTCATCATCGTGCCGCTGAGTTCGAACGCGCCTTTCGCGCCGCCGGCGACGACCAAGGCGAAAACGACCGAGACTCCCATTGTCGCCAGCCGGCTCTTGGCCAGTCCGGCGCTCGGCATCCGGTGCGGGTGATTACGCTCCATGGTGACCTCCTGGTCGGCTGTCACCAGTCTCACACGGTTTCCGCTTGATGTTCCTTACCGCGCGGTTACGGGCATTCGGCCACCACGGAAGCGAAATCAGTAAATGGCGACGCCGTACGCGTTCAGCGCCTCGGTCACCGGCTGGTAGAACGAATTCCCGCCGCTGGTGCAGTTTCCGCTGCCGCCCGAGGTCAGGCCGAGCGCGGTGTTGTTGGCGAACAGCGAGCCGCCGCTGTCGCCGCCTTCGACGCACACGGTGGTCGCGATCATGCCGGTCACCGTGGTGCCGTCGCTGTAGTTCACCGTGGTGTTGAGCCCGGTGACCTTGCCGGTGTGGAAGTGCGAGGTGCTGCCGGTGCGCCCGACGGTCTGCCCGACCACCGGGGTGCCCGCGTTCGCGATGTCGCGCAGCGTGCCGTTGTACAGGTCGACCGAGCCTGGGCGGTCGGTGGTGGCCGTGTACTGGAACAGCGAGTAGTCGTTGCCGGGGAAGCTGGTGCCGACGCGGGAGGCGATCGTCTTGCCGCTCGAATCGGCCCAGGTCGAGGCGACGTTGCCGCAGTGGCCGGCGGTGAGCAGGTACGCCGTGCTGGTGCCGGGCTTCTTCACGTTGAAGCCCAGCGAACACCGGACCCCGCCGCCGATGATGGCGTCGCCGCCGGCGATCGTGGTGCGGTACTCGCCTTTCACCTGCTGCAGCCGCGCGGTGTCACCGAGGGAGGCGACCACGGACTTCAGCCGCTCGAGGTTCGCCGGGCCCACGCTGTCGTCGGCGGACACCACGACCTGGTCGGTCACCGGGTCGATGGCCCAGGCCGTGCCGGGAATCGTCGCGCTCCGGCGCAGCGTGTCGAGGCTGCGGTCCAGTGCCGCCCCGCCGTGCTGGACGAATTTGGGCTCCGCTCCCCCGGCGCGTACGGCCTGTGCGCCGGCCTCGTCGGTCACCGTCACCACGAGCTTGCCCGCGCCGTCCAGGTAGGAGCCGGCGCTGGTGCCGCCCAGTTGCGCCGACAGCTCGGCGGCCGACCGGACGGGATCCGGCGCGGCCTGGCCGGCCGGTGCGAAAAGGGTGCCGCTCGCGACCAGAGCGGCGGTCAGTACCGCGATTTTGGCTGATGAAACGGCCGTACCCATGATGCCTCCTCGACAAGGGACCGGCGCACCGGGAAACACGGTGCGCCGGGCGAGAACTGCTAATTTTTATTAGCCAGCATTGGTTCGAGCCAGTTCACGGTACGGTCGGCGCGGACCCGCGAATACCGACGAAAGGCGGCATTGCGGGAAACGCGTTCTCGGCTCAGGAAGCGATGAAGGTGGTGGAGTGCCAGCCGGTGGCGCCGTTCGGGACGGTGCCCGCGCGCGCGTCGGTCTGGGTGTAGCCGGTCTTGTCGGTCGCGCGCACGAAAACCTGGTGTGTGCCCGGCTTCACGGTGATCTGCGCCCACCACATCCGCCAGGTGTTCACGTTCACCTCGGCCGACAGCATCACCGGCTGCCACTCGCCGTTGTCGACCTTGATCTCGACCCGCTCGATCCCCCGGAACTGCGCCCACGCGATCCCGGACAGCCGCACCGCGCCCGAGGACACCGTGTCGAAGCCCTTGGGCATGTCGATCCGCGACTCGGTTTTGATCGGCGCCTGCTCGCTCCAGCTGCGCTTGAGCCAGTACGCCTGCCGCGCTTTCCACGTGGTCACTTCGATGTCCACGATCCATTTCGTGGCCGACACATACCCATACAGCCCCGGTGTCACCAGCCGTGCCGGGAACCCGTGCTCCAGCGGCAACGGCTCGCGGTTCATCCCGATCGCCAGCATCGCGCCCCGCCCCCGGTCCAGCGCCGCCGCGACCGGGGTACCCGACGTCCAGCCGTCCACACTCGTGCAGAACAGCTGCTCCGCCCCGGGCCGCACCCCGGCTTCCGCCAGCAGGTCCGCCAGGTCCACGCCGATGAAGTTCGACGTCGACACGTAGGTGCCACCGACCTCATTGGACACACACGTCATGGTGATCGTCCGCTCGGTCAGCGGCCGGTTGCGGATGTCGCCGTAGCCGTACCGCATTTCCCGGTCCACCATGCCGTGGATCCGCAGCGCCCAGTCCTCGGTGCGCACCTGCGGCACCGACAGCGCCGTGTCCACCCGGTAGAAGGCCGGATTCGGCGTCAGGAACGACGGCGTGCCCAGCTTCGTGAAGTCCGCGTCCGCCGGAATGGGCGGCGCCGCGACCGCGGGCGTGAGCGTCCCGACCGCCGCGCGGGACGCCGTCGCGTCGCGGGTCCCGCTGATCAGCTGACCCGCCCCGGCGAACACCCCCGCCCCGACGACCACACCGGCCCCGCCCAGCAGGAACGACCGCCGTGACGCGCCCTCCCCCGCGACCACCGCGTGCTTGCGCGGCGCCAGCCGGTGCAGCACCACGAACACCGCCACCCCCACCACCAGGCTCGCCAACGGCGCCAGCAGCGCCACCGCCGTCAGGTCCGGCCGCTCGTACACCGCGAACCCGCCCACCAGCCCGAACAGCCCGACGATCGCCACCCCCGGCCACCGCGAACGCGCCGACACCACCCCGGCCAGCGCCGAGACCACCACCATCACCGCCGCCATGGAGCCGAGCAGCACGACCTTGTCGTAGGTGCCGAACGTCCGCACCGCGAAGTCCTTGAGCTGCACCGGAGTCAGGTCGATCGCCCCGTTGCCCACCGCCAGGTACGGCGAGGCGTTGATGCTGATGAACCCCGCCACCAGATGCCCCGCCGCCAGCGCGGCCAGCAGCGCCAGCACCCCGCACCACCCCGCCGACGGCAGCCGCAACCGCACCCGATCACGCGGCACAGGAGTCTCCGGAGGGCTGATCTCGGTAGCGGTCATGCAGGACATTCGGTTCCGGCGGCCGTTCGGATTGGCCGCCCGGTCGGTCAGCCTGCGGGTTGGATGAGTTCCAGCAGATTGCCTTCCGGGTCTTTGACGTACGCGAAGCTCGCGCCCGCGCGCGCAGCGGGTCCCGGCTCCGACACGGCCGTGGCCCCTGCGGCGAGGATGGCGGCGAACGACTTGGCGAGGTTGTCGACGTAGAGCGCCCAGTGGAAGTAGCCCTGCACTCCGGCGCCGTCGAAGGCGTCGGCGAATTCCTGCGGCTTCGAGCCGCTTCGTTCGATCAGCTCGATCTTCAGGCCGTCGGGAGCGCGCAGGATCACGGTGCGGACGCCCGCGTCGGGCAGTTCGAGGTGCTCTTCGACCTCCGTCAGGCCGAGCGCGTCGCCGTAAAACTTCTTCTGCACGTCGAGGTCCGCGACCGAGAGGCCGACGTGGTCGAAGCGAGCCGCGGTCATCGCGACCGCCCGAGGTAAATGACATTAACCATGGTAAGTGATGTTAACCTCGACCGGTGACCGAACGCAAGCCCCGGCCGACCGGCCGGCACCACGGCGACCTCCGCAACGCGCTGGAGTCCGCGGCCCTGGAACTGATCGCCGAGAACGGCCCGCGCGGGTTCACCCTCGCCGAAGCGTGCCGTCGGGCCGGGGTGAGTGTGGCCGCGCCGTACAAGCACTTCGCGGACCGTGACGCGCTGCTGGCGGCTCTCGCGGAGCGCGGCTACGACGAGCAGCGACGCCGCTTCAGCGCGGCCCTCGCCTCCGCCGGCGATCCCGTCGAACAGATGGCGCGCTTCGCGGCGGCGTACGTGAGGTTCGCCGTCGAGGAGCGCGGCCTGTTCGAGGCGACCTTCAGCGCAGGCCTGGACAAGTCCCGCTACCCGGCCCTCGCCGAGGCCGGCGAACGGCTGCTGCTGGTCCTGCACGACGCGGCGGCACAGCTGCGGCCCGGCGAGAAGCAGGCCCTCGGTCTCGTCCACGCGGTCGCCGCCACTGCGCACGGTTTCGCCGCCTTCGTGCTCGAGGGGATCTATTCCTCGGCTCGGGAAGCGGAGGCCCAAGCCTCGAACGCGGCCCGCCTCATCTCGGCGAGCCAGGACCCAGGGCTCGTGAGTGTTCAGGACGGTTAGAACCGTCCTAGACACTCACGAGAGCTTCACCGGAAGCCGCGCCACCCCATAGATGTTCTGACGAGCCGGACGCAACGGCACCTCCTCCGCCGGGACCGCCAGCCGCAGCGACGGGAAGCGGGTGCACAGGGCCGGGAGGGCGACGCGCAGCTCCACCCGGGCCAGCTGCTGGCCGAGGCACTGGTGGATGCCGTGCCCGAAGGCCAGGTGCCCGGTGGCCTTCCGGTCCAGGGCGAGGGCGTCGGGATCGGGGAACTTCGCCGGGTCGCGGTTGGCCGCTTGAAGCGAGACGGCGACCGATTCCCCGGCCTTGATCAGCTGCCCGTCCAATTCGACGTCCTCCAGCGCCACCCGCACCCCGGTGTGGGCGATGGTCAGGTAGCGCAACAGCTCCTCGACGGCCCGTTCGGCGGTCTCCTCGTCGGCGCCGCGCAGAAGCGCCAGCTGCTCAGGATTCCGCAGCAGCGCGAAGGTGCCGAGCGCGATCATGTTGGCGGTGGTGTCGAGACCGGCGCCCAGCAGGAACGTGCCGACCCCGCCCAGCTCGTCATCGGTCAGGTCGCTGGTCGTCAGGTCGCTGAGCAGATCGTCCGTCGGCGCGGCGCGCTTGGCCAGCACCAGCCCGCCCACGTACTTCTGCAACTCGCCGTACGCGGCGAACTGCTCCTCCGGGGTGGCGTCCGAGCGGGACATCTCCGCGGTGTGGCTTTGGAACTCGGCCCGGTCGGCGTACGGCACACCGAGCAGCTCGCAGATCATCACCGCGGGAACGGGATGCGCGAAGGCCTCGACCAGATCGACGTCCGGGCCGCGGCGCTCCATGGCGTCCAGGTGCTCCGCGGTGACCTGCTCGACGCGCTCGGCGAGCTGCCGCATCCGGCGGACGGTGAACTTGCCGGCCAGCAGACGCCGGTAGCGGGTGTGCTCGGGGGCGTCGATCCCGGTCAGGTCGCCGACCGGAGCGGGCGGCAGCTCACCGAGATCCTCCAAGCCGGGCAAGGGATAGTGCGCCAGCTCGACCCGCGAGCTGAAGCGCGGGTCGGCCAGCACCGCTCGGGTCTGCGCGTAACCGGTGACCAGCCAGCCCTGGTGCCCGTCCGGGTAGGCCAGCCGGGCCAGCGGGCGCTCTTCGCGGATCGCGCCCAGCTCGGCGGGCGGGTCGAAGGGGCAGCCCGCGGGACGCGCCAGGGGCAGCTCGGGAATCGTCATCGTGAACTCCTTGTCTGGCAACGATCAGCGGGCGGATTCGCGGGCGAACAGCTTCTTGGACCAGAAGTAGCCGACCAGTCCGATCAGGAGGCACCAGCCGAGCGCGAACCACGCGTTGTTCCCGATCGGCTTGTCCATCAGCAGCCCGCGCAGGGTTTCGATGATCGGGGTGAACGGCTGGTACTCGGCGAACCAGCGCAGCCCGGCCGGCATCGAGTCGGTGGGCACGAAACCGCTGCCGAGGAACGGCAGGATCACCAGCGGCATCAGCACATTGCTCGCGGTCTCCACGCTCTTGCTCACCTGGCCCAGCGCGACGGCCAGCCAGACGAGCGCGAACGTGACCGCCAGCAGCACCCCGGCCGTGGCCAGCCACGCGCCCGGTCCCGCGGCCGGCCGGAAGCCGACCAGCAGCGCCACCCCGGTCACCACCACCAGGGCGAACACCGCCTGGATCACGCTGCCCAGCACGTGCCCGGCCAGCACCGAGACGCGGGCGATGTGCATCGTCCGGAACCGGGCGATGATGCCCTCGGTCAGGTCCATCGCGATCGAGATCGACGTCCCCTGGACCGTCGCCGTCACGGTCATCAGGATGATCGCCGGCGCGACATAGTTGACGTACTCGGCGCGCCCGCCGGACGCCCCGCCGAGCCCGGCGCCCAGCGTGCCGCCGAACACGTAGACGAACAGCAGCAGGAAGACGATCGGCATCCCGATCAGCGTCAGGGTCATCGACGGGTAGCGCAGCATGTGCTTGAGGTTGCGGCGCAGCATCGTCACCGAATCACGCAGCGGATAAAACCGGACGGGTGCAGGAGCGAGGGTGGTCATCGCGTAGTCACCTTCTCGTAGTCGGGATTGCCGGTGAGAGCCAGGAAAACGTCGTCGAGGTCGGGGGTGTGCACGGACAGCTCGCCGACCTCGATGGACTGCTCGTCGAGCCGGTCGATCAGGGTCTTCAGCGAGCGCAGGCTGCCGTCGCTGGGCACCCGCAGGGCCAGCGCGTCGGTGTCGCGCGAGGCCTGGCCCAGCAGCCGCGTGGCCGCGTCGAGGTCGCTCGGGCCGGCGAACTGGAGGCGGACGTGCCCGCCGGCGACGCGGCGCTTCAGCTCGGCCGCGGTGCCCTCGGCGACCAGCCGGCCGTGGTCCAGGACCGCGATCCGGTCCGCCAGCTCATCGGCCTCCTCCAGGTACTGCGTGGTCAGGAAGATGGTGACGCCGCCGGCCACCAGCTCCCGGACGATCTGCCACATGCCCCGGCGGCTGCGCGGGTCGAGCCCGGTGGTCGGCTCGTCGAGGAAGATCACGCTGGGGCTGCCGACCAGCGTCATCGCCAGGTCGAGCCGGCGCCGCATGCCGCCGGAGTAGGCCGACGCCGGTTTGCCGCCCGCCTCAATCAGATCGAACTGTTCCAGCAGGCTCGCGACGCGGCGCCGGCCGTCACGCCGGCCGAGGTGGTGCAGATCCGCCATCAGGAGCAGGTTCTCCTGGCCGGTGAGCAGGTTGTCCACCGCGGAGAACTGGCCGGTGACGCCGATCGCGGCGCGCACCGCGTCCGGCTCGGCCGCGATGTCGTGCCCGCCGACCTGGGCGCTGCCGCTGTCGGCACTGAGCAGGGTGGACAGGATCTTGACCGTAGTGGTCTTTCCGGCGCCGTTCGCGCCGAGCAGCGAGAAGACGGTGCCCCGCGGCACGCTCAGGTCGACGCCGTCGAGCACCACGTGGTCGCCGAACGACTTGCGCAGCCCGGACGCCGCGATCGCCGCCGGGGATGGCTGGGTAACCATGGGATTCCCTTTCCAGGGTAGGAGAAAGCGGGTCAGGAACGGCGGATGGTCACGTGGCCGTAGGAAGTCTGCGCGCGCACCTCGACGGTCTCGTCGGACTCGCCCGGCCGGGAGGTGCTGTCCAGCTCGTTGCGCACCTGGCCGAAGCCGGTGTGCGCGTCGATCCAGGCCGCGGTGCCCTCGGCGATGCCGACCTCGACGTCGCCCAGCGCGGTTTCGAGCGTGACCGAGCCGCGGACCACCTCGCCGACGCGGACGGTGCCGTTCGCCGTCTTCGCCTCGAGCCCCGTGCCCGCCTGGTCGACGGAGATGTCGCCGTTCGCCGCGCGCAGCCGCGCGTCGCCGGTGACCGCGCCGATTTCGGTGAGACCATTGGAGTTCTTGACGACCACGTTGCCCTCGACCCGGCCGATGCCCACCTTCCCGGACCCGGTGCGGATCTCGGCGTTGCCCGCGACCTGCTCCGCGCTCACGTGGCCGGTCGAGGTGTCCAGGGTCAGCGGGCCGGTGCGCTCGAACCGGAAGTCCCCGACGGAGTTCTTGAGCCGGGTCTCCCCGAGCCGGCCGGTGCCGCGGAAGTTCGCCACCTGCGCGTCGCCGGACACCCGGGAGCCGCTGGGCAGCTCGACGGACACGTCGACCGAGCGGCTCTTGCGGGAGAAGTCGAACGGGCGGGCCTTCGGTCCCTTGACCCGCAGGACGCCGTCCGCGTACTCGACGCGGACCTGCTGCGCGGCCTTCACGTCGGATTCGTCGGACGGGTCGGTCGGGCGGACCTCGACGACCGTGTCGGTGCGGTCGCTCGCGCCGATCCGCACTTCGCCGGCGACGCCGATCTCGAAGGTGGCGGAAATGGCTTCGGGAGTCTCGAATTCAGGCATGGTTGTCCCCTCAGTGTGGGTCGGAAAGGCGTCCCCGCAGGTCGGGGACACGTAGTAAGAAAAGCGCTGTGTAAAAAAGCGCTGTGTGAGAAGCGGTGAAGGGCGGGTCAGTGCACCCAGCCGGTGAAGCTCTGCTTGGCCCGTTTCCCGTTGCCGCGGGCTTCGAGGCGCTGCTCGCGGTCGGACCGCTGCAGTGCGGCGGCGGCCGCCCGCACCAGCCAGGCGTTCACCGAACGCCCCTCCTTGGCCGCGGCCTCCTCGACTGCCGCCTTGAGCTGTTCGGGCAGGCGCACGTTGATCCGCGCGGCGGGGCCGTCCTCGGCGATCACCAGATCACTGTCGGAGGCGCCGTCGGACGCCGTCGCCGGGCCGGCCTCGCGCGCCGGGGCGGGCGGCGAGGTCACGACGAAGTCCGGGTCGCGGCCGCGCAGCCGCAGCTCCACCGAGCCCGGGGCCAGGTCCCGGGTGATCTCGTCGGAGGCCCCCGAGAGCGCGTCCAGCAGCGTCATCCGGATCGCCGATTCGAGCGGCCCGGTCAGGCGCTCGACCAGCGCACGCGCCTCGTCGCCGCCGGCTTCGGCCAGCGAGGCGAATTCACGGCCGAGGTCGTTCACATACGTGGTCAAGTCCATGGCACCACTATGGCACACGCGTGGTGCCATCACAAGCTCCGGTGGCTCAATTAGGTGCCAAACGGCGCGCCAGGCGATTAACTATGCAGTTCAGAGCGTGGTGCCAAAGTGGCTCAGGAGTCGGTCCAGTGGCCCAGCCAGGACTCGCGCCAGGCCACGGTCAGCTCGCTCACCCCGTCCGCGCCGGACTGGTCGACGTGGGCCTTCCACGCCTCCTCCAGCGCCGCGCACAGCTTGGACGCGGGCTGCTCGACCCCGCCCGAGGAGAACTGGCGCAGCACCTGCTTGGGCACGGCCAGCTTCGCCTTGCCGCGGATCACCGACTGCTCGGTGGCCCGGCAGATCAGGTATTCGACGGTGGCCAGGTCCCCCGCCGAAACGCCGGCGCCCGGCGCGTTGCCCGGCATCGGCACCTCCGGCGCGACCTGGGCCAGCGCGCGGTACAGGCACTCCAGCGGAGCGGCCAGGCCCTCCTGCTGGTGCGCGATCTCCCAGGACACCCACACCGCGATGCAGTCGGGCATCTGGAACGGGTGGTAGGCGAACGCAGGCCCGGCGAAGGTCTGGTAGTCGCTGGTCGGATCCACTGTGGACGGTTGCGGGCCGTCCGGGTCGGGCGGCAGGCCGAGCCGTTTGAACAGCTCGCGCAGCAGCTTGCGCGGCCGGGCCGCGGTCGACCCCTCGCCCAGCAGCTTGCCCAGGATGCGGTTCAGCCGGTCGGCGGCCACCCCCTGGATCGACAGCTGCAGGTGGACGAACGCGACGTCCGACAGCGTGGTGCCCGCGCAGCCGACCACCCCCACCTGGGGATACCGCTGCAGGAACGCGATGATCGCGTGGGTGGAGCCGATCCGCGCCGGCCCGGCGAAGGTCACCGGCAGGCAGGTGCCGATGCGCTGGCGGGACCGCAGATCACCGTTGTACAGCGGGGAAAACCCGCCGTCGGCGTGGTACACCTCGAACCAGTTCCCCTGCCGGTGCCCGGGCCGCGTGTCGGCGAGCCACAGGCTGTACCCGTGTTTCTCGCACAGCTCCCGGACGCGGTCGGCCAGCTCGAACCGCGTGTTCACCGACGTGTCCCGCAGCGCGATCGCGAACCGCACGGCCGGCGACGAGCACCGGGACGCGACCTCCTTGCGGGTGCGCAGATCGTGGTTGCGGGTCTTCACGATCGTCGGCAGCTGGGCCGGGCACTGCAACGACAGCAGCGGTGCGTCGATCAGCTTGGCCGCCGCGCCGGCGATCTCCTTCGCCAGGTCGCGGATGGCCAACCCGTGCCATTCGCAGACCTCGCGCGCGGCCGGGTCGATCGAGATCAGGCCCTCGAAGGTCTGCGCGGACTCGTAGATGAACGTCGGGTTGGGCGAGGTCGTCTGGTGGAACACCCAGGCACCGCCGGTCTCTTGTGGACGCTCGGCCGGCTGCTGGCCGTCGAAGCGCTCGATCACCTCGGTGCCGTCCAGCGGCTTGCGGGTGCGGGTGCGGGTGCCGATCACCACGCCCGCCCCGTTCGTCGCCGAGCACAGCGTTTCCAGGAAGACCGCGCGGTCCGGGCCCGGCGCCACCAGCTCGCGCAGGTAGCCGTGCCGGGCCGGCGCGTGGTGCACCTCGAAGTCCACTTTGGTCACCGGCTGGCGCGTTATCTCGAAGCCGGCCCGGGCCAGGTCGGCCACGTTCCGGACGGAGACCCGCTGCGTGCGCATGGCTCACCGGCCCCCGGTCGAATCGAAGCGCACGTTGGCGTCCAACGGTTTCCGGCGGTCCCAGGCCCCGGCGCCGGCCCAGCGCGGGGCGCCGATCCGGGACAGCGGGATGGCCGGCCCGTGCCACAGCGCCTGGCCGAGCAGCACCAGCGCGGCGATCACCGGCAGGCCGACGGCGATCGTGAGCATGACCTGCACGACCTCGCCCCGGGTTTTCGCCGCCACGGCCGCGGCGAACGCGGCGACGGCCGCGATGCTCAGCTGGACCAGCGCCTGCGGCAGTGTGCCGAGGTAACCGAGCACGGTGCGGCGCGGTGGCAGCGACAGGCGGCTGTAGAGGAAACCGGGCAGCAGCAACAACATGGTGATCACGGACTGGCCGTCGCCGATGTGGTCGAGCGCCTCGGTGGCCGCCCGGCCGTACGGCCACGGGCTGCCCACCAGCATCCAGCCGAGCACGAACGAGACCGCCGCGACGGCCAGCGCGTAGAAGGTCACGTTCAGCGGGCCGGACTTCGTGGAGTCCCGGAGCACCAGCGTCGCGCGGACCCGGATGTGGTCGCCGCGTGAGTCGCGCCCGCCGGACCGTCGCCAGTACGCCCGGCCTTCGTTGTCCGTCGTTCCGTTGACCAGGACCAGATCCCGGCCGAGCTCCCGCTCGGTCAGCTCGCGCGCGGCCTCGCGCAGCTGCGCGGCCGAGAACGCCGGGTGCCGCCGCAGCGAGTTGTCCAGCTCGCCCGACTCAGTCCGCACCGCGTCCCCGGTGGTGGCCGCGGCGGCGAGCCGGTGGCACGCGGGCAGGCTGCGCGGGGACAGCTCGACACCGGACTGGCCGGCCTCCCATTTGCGGCGGCGCACCAGGTCCGCGAGCCGGCGCAAGACCGTCTGCGCCTGGAGTTCCAGGATCTTGTGCCGGGCGCCGTCGGCTTCCTGCAGCGCGGCGGAATCCTGCCGTTCGGCCAGCGAGACCAGGTCTTCGGCCAGACCGTCCACCTGGTGCTGATCGGCGTCTGTGGACAGGTACATCCGGGAGATCTCGGCCTCCGGCGCCGTGGCGGCCACCAGGTGGTAGGACTTCAGCGTGGCCGGGATCATCGTCTCGTAGCTGACCACGTAACCGCGGCGGCTGGCCGCCAGCCGCCGCCACTGGTCGATCGCGACCGGCTGGCGCGCGTCGACGTGCAGCGGGGTCTCGTAGCTGAGCCGGTGCTCCTCGACCGAATCGTCCAGCGCCACCACCAGCATGTAGTCGCGGACCGCGACGTTCAGCAGGTACTCGTACTCGATCAGCAGGCCGGCATAACCGTCGAGGATGTCCAGCGCCATCTCCCGGCATTCCCGCCCGTAGCCGCGGACGGTGCCCTCGGCCGGCGCCAGGGTGAACTCCTGCTCCGGGTGGTTCCGCTCGGTCAGCAGCGTGAGCAGCGCCTGCTGGATGAGCCACCGCGGTTCGTGCACCTGGAACAGGAACGTGTTCAGCTCGTGTTTCGCGGTCTGCGCGTTCTCGTCGCCGGCGAGGATCCCGCGCAGCAGCCGGTACAGCCCCGAGGCGACCAGCCGCGACGCCTCGTGCTGGGTGAGCCGCGGCAGTTTCTGGCCCGCGCTGTCGAACACGTCGACCGGGGAGGCGTCGCGGCGGGGCAGCCGGGCCAGCGGCACCCACAACGCGCGCTGCTGCGCCGGCCTCGACGCGGCCCGCTCCCCGTGCTCCCGGCCGATCAGGTCCTGCAGCTGCGCGGTGGCGTGGCGCTGTCCCTCGTCGAGGAGCTTGAGGCTGACGTCGACCTCGGTGCTCCGGCGCGCGGTGCCGTGCTCGACGACGGTCAGCCGCTCGGTCAGCCGGCGCACGTGGTTGAGCCGCAGCGAGGTGTCCAGCAGCGCCAGCCCGACGGCCGCGCCCTGCCGGGAAAGGCGTGGTGGCGCACCGGGAATGGGGATCGTCTCGATCGCGTGCCGGAGGCTCTCGATACCGTCCATGCCGGTGAGACGCGGGGACGTCGCGCTCCGACACGACCTGATGCCGATTCGCGGCGAAATACCGGCGAACGCCCCAGCGGGCTGGTCCGGATGGCGGTCCGTCACCACGCGACGGCGCACCAGCTGTTCGACCCCTGCGCCTTGATCTGCAGCTTGACCACCGGGATCGGCTCCGCGCCGGGGCTCTGGCTGAACCCGACCGTGGCGGCCCCGGTCTGATCGTTCACCAGCTGCACGTCCCGGAGTTCGGCGCGCGGGTGGGTCCGGTCGACCGACATGTTCAGGTACACCCAGCCGACCTGGTCGCTGCCGCAGTGGAAGCTCTTGACCCGGTCGGCCTGGCCGCCCGCGGCGTCCTCGTTGGCGGCCTCGACGTAGTTCTGCGCGAAGGTCCGGAGACTGGTGTAGCGGTCGACACTCGGGGGCGCCTGGCTCGGGGGCGCGGAAGTCCCCGGCGTGGGCGGGGTGGAGGCGGGCGTGCTCGGGCGAGGCCCGGCGACGGCGTCCGAACCGTTCCCCTTGATCGTCACCAGGACCACCACGGCGACCGCCAGCGCCCCGGCCACCGCGAGCGCCGTCAGGACCGGCCAGCGCTTTCTGGTCTGGCTCGCCGGGGCCGTTGTGGTCGGCCAGGAGTCGGGTCCCGGTTGCGGGAAAGTGCCGCCGGGGGCGGGAAAGTCGATCCGCTCCAGCACGTCGGTCTGCTCCGGCGCGTGGTAGAACCGCTCGGCCTCGGCCTGCTGCGCGGCGATCATCCGGTGCACCGCCACCGGCCAGACCCGCGTCGAGGCCGGGAGCTCACCGGCCAGGTCGAGCAGCTGCGCCGGGTTCGGCCGGGCGGCGGGATCCTTGGCCAGGCAGGACCGCACCAGGTACTCCAGCCCCGGCGGCAGACCGGTGAGCGCGGGCTGGCCGTGCGCGACGTTGTACAGCGTCCGCGCGGGCGAACCGCCGCTGAACGGGTTGTGGCCGGTCGCCGCGTAGACCAGCACGCCGCCGAGGCAGAACACGTCGCTGGCCGGGGTCAGCACCTGGCCCCCGACCTGTTCCGGGGACATGTACTCGGGGGTGCCGATGAGGTAGCCGGTCTGCGTCAGGCTGCCCTGGTCCGGCCCGTCGGCCGCCCGTGCGATGCCGAAGTCGATCACCCGGGGACCGTCGGCGGCGAGCAATACGTTGGAGGGCTTGAGATCCCGGTGCACCAGACCGGCGCGGTGGATGTCGAGCAGGGCGGCGGCGAGCCCGGCGGCCAGGCGGCGCACCGGCTCCTCCGGCAGCGGCCCGGTGCCGGTGATCACGTCGTTCAGCGGCGGCCCGGGCACGAAGACCGAGACCAGCCACGGCGCCGGCGCTTCGGGGTCGGCGTCCATCACCGCCGCGGTGTAAGTTCCCGACACCGCACGGGAAGCGTCGATCTCACGACGGAACCGCGCGCGGAAATCGTCCTGCGTGCCGGGTTGCGCGTGCATCAGCTTGATCGCGACCAGCCGGCCGTCGGCGGTGGAGCCGAGCAGCACCCGTCCCATCCCGCCGCGGCCGAGCTCGGCATGCACCCGGTACCGCCCGACCGTGCGCGGGTCGGCCGGTTCCAGCGCCTTCATCGATCTCCTCCGCCGTCAGTGGTGCTCAGGCGGCGTCACTCCGCCGGCAGCTTGGGCTCGATGACCTCGGCGATCCGCCGCGCGTAACCGCAGAGTTCGTCGAGCGACTCGTGCGCCGCTTCCAGCGAAACCTTGACGCTGTCGGCCTCGCCGACGGAGATCGCGACCATGCAGGTGGCGAGCCCGTTGTCGATCTGGAGGCCGCTGTGCTTGCCGACGGTGACCGGGACGACCTTCCCGCGGCTGCCGGCGTGGTCGGTCATCTCCTCGGCCTTGGTGGCGTCGAGGAACTGGATCGACACCGCCGCCCGGTCGCGCGGGGCATACACACACGCCTCGCCGTGGGCGCCCGGGTGCGTCCGCTCGCCGTCGCCGAACGGGTAAGGCTGCTGGTCCGGGCCGATCAGGTCACACGCGTTCATCGAGGCGAACACGTTGACCCCCGAACCACTCCCGGCGCTCGACGTCGGCGCGGTCGTGACCGGCGTCCGCGCCGGGGCCGACGGCAGGGGCGGCATGCTCGGCAGGCTCGACGGGCTCGAGGGGCCGCCCGCGCCGGACAGCACCTGGCCGCCGATCGCACCGCCGCCACAGCCGGCCGTCGCCAGCACGGCCACCAAGCACAGCGAGCGCAGAGCTGTCTTCATGAGTAACGAGGTCTCCTGATCCCTGGGATTTCGATGCTGGGGCACTGCGGCCCGGCACCGGCGAGACGCTAGTGACCGCCGATGAAATCCCGATGAAACGCCCGCCACCCCGCCCGATCCTCGCCCGCCGGCCGATTCCGTCCTTTTCGGACAGCCGGCCCGCGAGTCAGCCGAGCCGCCCCAGCGCCTCCTCCAGCCGTCCGGCCAGGAAGCCGCGCTCCACCTCGTTTCCGCTCAGTGCCAAGGCTTCCTCGTACGAGGTGGCCGCTTCCGCCCAGCGGCCGAGCCGGCGGAGGAAGTCGGCGCGGGCGGCGCTCAAGTAGGCGTACGTGCCCAGCGCCGGCTCGTCCAGCAGGGGCGCGAGTGCGGCGAGGCCGGCTTCCGGGCCGTCGCGGAAGCCGAGCGCGACCGCGCGGTTCAGCTCGACCACGGGCGAGGGCCACAGCCGGCGCAGCACGTCGTACAGCGCGGTCACCTCCGCCCAGTCGGTGTCCGCCCAGGTCGGCGCCTCCGCGTGCACGGCGGCGATCGCGGCCTGGACCGAATACCTGGTCGGGCCCGTGCGCCGGAGTGATTCCGCCAGCAGCGCGGCCGCTTCCTCGATCTGGGCGGCGTCCCACCTGGAGCGGTCCTGCTCGTCGAGCAGGATCAGGTGCCCGTCATCGGAAAGGCGCGTCTCCCGGCGGGCGTCGGTGAACAGCAGCAGCGCCAGCAGTCCGGCGACGTCGCCGTTGCCCGGCAGCAGCTGGTGCAGGGTGCGGGCCAGGTGGACCGCCCCGTCGACCAGGTCCCGCCGCACCAGCTGCGCGCCGACCGGCGCCACGTGGCCGGTGGTGAACACCAGGTGCACCACCTCGAGCACGGCGTCGACCCGCTCCGGCAGGTCCTCGGCCGAGGGCACGCGGTACGGGATCCGGGCCCCGCTGATCTTCTTCTTCGCCCGCGTGATCCGCGCCGCCATCGCCGTCTCCTGGACCAGGAACGCCCGCGCCACTTCCACAGTGGACAGACCGCAGACCAGCCGCGCGGTCAGCGCCACCTGGGCCTCGCGGGACAGCGCGGGGTGGCAGCAGGTGAAAACGAGGCGCAGCCGGTCGTCCTCGAACTCCGAGGGCTCCGGCCCGGGCGCGACCTCGTCGGTGACCAGCAACGGCAGCGCCGAGCGCAGCACCGACTCCCGCCGCAGCAGGTCCTTGCCCCGGTTGCGCGCGACGGTGGTCAGCCAGGCGCCCGGACGCGACGGCACCCCGTTGACGGCCCAGGTCCGCAGCGCCTGGGCGTACGCCTCCTGGGCGCACTCCTCCGCGAGGTCGAGGTCGCGCACCACGCGCACCGTCGCGGCGAGCACCAGGGCCCACTCGCGACGGTGCGCCTGCGCGACCGCCTCGCCGACTTCGGCCTCGGTGGTCATCCCATGCCGCCCCGGTCAGCCCATCGTGCGGATCGGCCGGATCTCGATCCCGCCGTGCGCCGCCTTGAGTTCCGGCAGCTTCCCGGCGAGCGCAGTCGCGGCGTCGAGGTCGGGCACCTCCACCAGGTAGTAACCGCCGAGCACCTCCTTGCTCTCCAGGAACGGCCCGTCGGTCACCGTCGGGCGCCCGCCCCCGGTGCCCCGCAGGCTGGTCGCGGTCGCCGCCGGCAGCAGCTCATGGCCGCCGACGATCGCGTCTCCGGCCGCGGCGGCGAACTCGCCGTGCGCCCCCTCCTTGGCCGCCCGGTCCTGCTCGGTCTCCGCTTCCCAGGCCTGCTCGTCCCCGTAGGTCAGGAACAGGTACTTCGCCATTTCGCTCTCCTTCGCTTTGACCTCTCACCCCTACGACGAGCGAGCCGCCCGCGGATCGACGCGCCCCGGTGGATTTTCCCGGGCGCGGTGATCTTGGCGGCCCCGGACCTTGACGGGCCCTCGTCCCCCGGGCTTCAATCAAGACCTGTCGCGGCAGTGGTTCAGACCTTGGCCGGGCCGCGAGTTGTTTCGCCAGACCTGCGCGCCCGGCCGCCGACGGGCGAGTGCCCCGCCCCGGTCGCCGTCCCCCGCGACCTCCCCCGCTCCGTCCCGGACGGGGTGCGCTGCCACCGTTTGTGGAAGCGCTCCCAGAACGGGCCGGGGCGACCGAGCCGAAGGGATCCGCCCATGACCTCCCGAGTCTTGACCCACCTGCGCGCTGTGCCCGCTGCCGCGGCCGCGTGCCTCGCGCTGGCCGCCGTCGCCGCGCCCGGCGCCACCGCCGCCCCGGCCGAAACCAACTGCCAGCCACAGGGCTCCATCAGTCTGAACGGCGGCGAGTACACCCTGCAGAACAACGAGTGGAACTCCTCCGACCCGCAGTGCGTGACGACCACGTCCGGCACCGGCTGGACGGTGAGCACGGCGAACTTCAACCTCTCCGGCGGCGCGCCGGCCACGTACCCGTCGATCTACAAGGGCTGTCACTGGGGCGCCTGCACCACCAGCAGCGGCCTGCCGATCCAGGTCGGCAACCTCGGCAGCGCGACCTCTTCGTGGTCGACCACCCAGCCCGGCACCGGCGCGTACGACGTGGCCTACGACCTGTGGACCAATTCCGCGCCCACCACCGGCGGGCAGCCGGACGACAGCGAGATCATGATCTGGATCAACTCCCGCGGCGGCGTCGGCCCGTTCGGCGGCAAGGTCGGAACGGTGTCGGTGAGCGGGCTGAACTGGGACGTCTACACCGGCCGCCAGACGTCCTGGAACATCGTTTCCTATGTCCTGCAAGGCGGCAGCACCTCGGTCACCAACCTCGACGTGAAGGGGCTGATCAACGACTCCGTGCAGCGCGGCACCACCGGCGCCGGCAGTTACCTGCTCGACGCGGAGGCCGGGTTCGAGATCTGGCAGGGCGGCCAGGGTCTGGGCACGAACTCGTTTTCCTTCAGCGCGAGCCCGGCCAACGCCGCCGCCCGCCGGTAACCCCTGCTCGCTCCCCCGCCGGTCTCCGGTGCGGACGCCCGCGTTCCGCACCGGGGGCCGCCGGCCCGTTACGTCGGCTGGCCGCTCTGCCGTGGCGGCGGGTAGACCGAGCGCGCGATCGTGGCCGAGAGCCAGCCGATCGCCCAGCCGAAGAAAACGATCAGGAAGATGTGCAGCTTCGCCGGGGAAACCGTCGCGACGACGATCAGGATCACCGCCCACACGATGGCGCAGGCGATGCTGTAAGCCGTATATGTCCGGAACTTCATGCGCGCTCACCTCGTCTCACCTCACATTAGGCCCTCAAGCGGCGCTGGTCAGCGCGACCGGACCGCGGTGAAGAACCCGCGCAGGTCGTGGACCAGCAGGTCCGGCGCGTCCTGGGCGGCGTAGTGCCCGCCGCGGTCGTATTCGTGCCAGGACACGATGGTGTGCTGGTGCTCGGAGAAGACCCGGATCGAGGGCAGGTCGCCCGCGAACTGCGCGACGCCGAGCGGGACGGTGGTGGGGCCGGTGGCGGGCACTTCCCGCGCGTGGTCGGCGTAGATCCGGATGGCCGAGCCGCCGGTGCCGGTCAGCCAGTGGATCGCGACGTGGGTGAGGATGGCGTCGTCGGCCAGGCCGTTGCGGTGCATGGCCTGCGCGTTCCAGCCCAGCAGCCCGACGGGCGAGTCGGCCAGCGCGTGCGCGAGGGTCTGCGGCTGCTGGGACTGCACGGCCCCGTACGCGGCTTCGTTGTTCACGTAGTCCTGGAACGCTTCCCACGCGGCCTTGTCCTTCGGCCCCAGCTCCGCCACCCACTTAGGGTCGTCGTCCGGCGGCGGGTCCCAGGTCTGCGTGACGTGCGCGCCGAGCACCCGGTCCGGGGCCGCCCGGCCGAGTTCGAGGGAGATGCCCGAGCCCCAGTCGTTGCCGGCCGCGCCGTACCGGTCGTAGCCGAGGCGCCGCATCAGGACGGCCCACGCCCGGCCGATCCGCTGCGGCCCCCAGCCGCTGTCGGCCGCCGGACCGGAAAAGCCGAAGCCAGGCAACGAAGGCACCACGACATCGAACGCGATGGACGGGTCGAGCCCGTGCCGCCGCGGGTCGCTGAGCGGGCCGATCACCTCGAGGTACTCCGCGACCGACCCGGGCCAGCCGTGGCTGAGCACCAGCGGCAGCGCGTCCGGCTCAGGTGAGCGCACGTGCAGGAAGTGCACCTTCGTGCCGTCGATGACGGTGGTGTACTGCGGGTGCGCGTTCAACCGGTTTTCCCAGGCACGCCAGTCATAGTGGCGCCGCCACCGCTCGACCAGCCCCCGCACCCGGGCGACCGGGACGCCGTAGCCCTCGCCGCCGCCGGCGGGCTCGGGCGCCCAGCGGACGCGGTCGAGCCGGTCCCGCAGATCGGCCAGGTCCTCGTCGGGAATCGCGATCCGGTATGGGTGGATTTCCTCGTTTGCAGTCATTTCCCCGTCCTCGAAAGTGGTCGGCGCTACGTGAGACGCCGGGCGCAGCCGGTCAGGTAACGCGCGTGATGAAGGTTGGTCGAGAGCCGGGCGGCCCGGGTGTAGGCAGCGCGCGCGGCGTCGTGGTCGCCCGTCAGCTGCAGCAGGTGGGCGCGGGCCGCATGCAGCCGGCGATCCTGGGCCAGCCGGGGGTCGTCCAGTGCGTCCAGCAACTCCAGGCCCGCGCCCGGCCCGTCCGCCATCGCCACGGCGACGGCGTGACCCAGCCGAGCGACGGGGCTGGCCGAAACCTGCATCAGCAGCCGGTAGAGGGCGACGATCTGCGGCCAGTCGGTGGCCTCGTGGCTCGGCGCCTCGTCATGGATCGCGGCGATGGCGGCCTGCAGCTGGTACGGGCCGACCGGGCCGTGTGGCAGGACCCGGGTGATCAGGTCCACGCCGCGCCGGATCGGCCCGGCCTTCCACCGCGTCCGGTCCTGCTCGCGCAGCGGGACCAGTTCGCCGTGCTCGCCCACCCGGGCCGGGGCGCGGGCGTCGGTGAGCAGCATCAACGCCAGCAGCCCAGCCACCTCACCGTCATCCGGCCGGAGCGCGGCGGTGAGTTCGGCCAGCCGGATGGTCTCCGCGGCCAGACCGGGGCGGTGCAGGTCCGGTCCCGACGTCGCGGTGTAGCCCTCGGTGAAGATCAAGTACAGCACGTGCAGGACCGCGCGGAACCGTTGCGGGAGTTCGGTTTCCGGCGGCATCCGGAACGGCACCCCGCTGTCGGTGATGGTCCGCTTGGCGCGGGAGATCCGCCGGGTCATGGTGGCCTCCGAAGTGAGGAAGGCCCGGGCGATCTCGGCGGTGGTCAGCCCGCCGACAGCACGCAGCGTCAACGCGATCTGCGACGACGCCGACAGCGAAGGGTGGCAGCACAGGATGAGCAGGATCAGCGTGTCGTCCGCGTTGTCCCGGTCCTCCCCCGGTCCGCCCCGGTCCACCGGCAGCACCTGGCCGACGGCCGCGGTCTCCCGCCGCCGGCGCGCCTGCTCGGCCCGCAGCAGGTCGATCAGCTTGCGCGAGGCGACCTGGAGCAGCCAGGAGAACGGCTGCCGCGCGGCGATCAGCAGCGCCTCCTGGACGGCGTCCTCGGCGGGATCGAAACGGCCGTAACGCCGCACCAGCGAGCCGAGGACCCGGGGGGTGAGGCGCCGCAGCACGTCTTCGATCGAGTCGCTCATGGTCACGCGATCAGAGGTCGTCGGCGTCGTGCCCGGACTCCAGCAGCGGCCGGATCACCACGCCGGCGTCGGCGGGCCGGCCCGGGGCCCGGTTCAGCCGGGCGGCGATCTCGGTGGCGCGGTCGAACCCGGCACAGTCCACGATCCAGTAGCCGGCGATGACCTCCTCGGTCTCGGCGAACGGGCCGTCGGTGACGACCGGCACGCCGCCGAGCAACCGGACCCGGCGGGCCAGCACCGGCGCGGTCAGTCCCTGGGTGTCGACCAGTTCACCGGACGCGGCCAGCTCGCCGGTGAATTCGGCCAGGAACTCGCCGATCGCCGCCGGGTCCTCGGCGCGTTCAGCGTCTTCGGCGGGCCGGCCGACCGGCTGGTCGTAGTCCTGCTGGGAGCCGTAAACCAGGATCAGGTACTTCATCCGGGGTCCTCCTGTCTCAGCCGGCGCGGGTCGCACCGTTCAGGAAGACGACGAACCCGGAGCCCGGAACCAGACATCCACCCGGGTGAACTGCGCCACCCCGGTAACGTCCGGCGGCCACGAGTGCCGCAAGCTCGTCCTCGCACCTGCTGGACTACGGGCAGCTCAAAGCGCCGGCCACCGAAATCCTGATGACCGCGGCAGAGCAGTGGGCAGCGGTCACTCGCTGGACCGTGCCCACCTGACCGGTGCAGTCTCACCAGGGCAGGAGCTGATTCAGGTAGTCGACGAACTGGATCCCGCTCCCTCCCGCGCGTTTCTCGATGGTGTCGACGATCCCCGGCACGCTCTGATCGACGGTGAGACGCGCGCCCGGGCCGCCCAGCTCGGTGTTCACCCAGCCCGGGCTGATCAGCAGCAGCGTCCGCGGGTCGTCGGCATGGCGCGCCGCGAAGCTGCGCATCAGCTGGTTCAGCGCGGACTTGCTGGCCCGGTACACCTCGTAGCCCGCGGTGGTGTTCATGGTGAGGCTGCCCTGGCGCGAGGACATCACCGCGATGGTGCCCGACGGGGGCACCAGGTCCTGGAAAGTCTCCACGAACCGAACCGGGCTCAACGCGTTGGTCACCATCACGTCGGTGAAGGTCTCGGTCGGCACCTCCATCACGCTGACGTCGCCGTTGGTGATCCCGGCGTTGACGAACAGCAAGTCGACCGAGGTGCCGGCCAGCCTTTCGTGCAGGGCGGCGACCTCTGCGACCGCGTTGATGTCCACCCGTTCGATGGTGAGCCGCTCGCCCGCGGCCTCCCCCAGCCCGTGCAGCTGCGTCCGACCGGCGCCGCGAACCGTGGCGATGACCCGCCATCCGCGGGCCAGGTACTCCTGGGCGGAGAGCGAATCCGAGACCGCGTGAGGCCCCGACGATGAGCACAGTGCCGCTCGGCATGATTCTCCGTCTCCGGGAAAGCGGGACGTCGGCGTGGGTTGCCTGCTCCCCCGAGCCGGATCATAGGCTGCCGACGTGCCGGCCACCTCGGAGTTCGCGGTCCAGCTGCCCTTCCCCCTCGTCGAGCTGCGCGACGAGCGTGTCGCCGGGGCCGGGGTCCGGCTGCTGCTCAAGCGGGACGACCTCCTCCATCCCGACGTGCCCGGCAACAAGTGGCGCAAGCTCAAGAACAACCTGGCCGCCGCTCGTGAACAGGGCCACCGGCGCCTGCTGACGTTCGGCGGCGCCTACTCCAACCACCTGCGCGCGACGGCGGCGGCCGGGAAGCACTTCGGCTTCGGCACCGTCGGCGTGGTCCGGGGCGAGGAACACCGGCCGCTCAACGAATCCCTGGCCTACGCCGAGCGCCAGGGCATGCGGCTCACGTACCTGGACCGCGCGACGTACCGCCGCAAGACCGAGCCGGACGTGCTCGCCGGGCTGGCCGCTCGGTTCGGACCCTGTTACGTGCTACCGGAAGGCGGTAGCAACGGGCTCGCCTCCCGCGGGTGCGCCGAGCTGCCCGCTGAGATCACCGAGGACTTCGACGTGATCTGCTGCGCCTGCGGGACCGGCGCCACCCTGGCCGGTATCGCCGCGAGCCTGCGCCCGGGGCAGCGCGCGCTCGGGTTCGCCGTCCTCAAAGGCGACTTCCTCGACCGCGAAGTGCGCCGTCTGCAGCAAGAAGCATTCGCCACGGAGACCCGAACCTGGTCGCTGGACAGCGATTTCCCCTTCGGCGGCTACGCCAAGCGCACCGCCGAGCTGGACGCCTTCATCGCGGACTTCCAGGCCCGCCACGGCGTCACCCTCGACTGGGTCTACGAGGCCAAGATGATGTACGGCCTGCTCCAGCGGATCACGGCCGGGACCTTCGCACCCGGCAGCACCGTCGTCGCGGTGTTGTGCTGACCCATCAGGATTTCGGTGGCACCGAGCGTGCCTCGAAAACCTGGGACAGGCGATCCTGCAGCCGCGCGTGCCGGAACTGGTAGACCGCGCCGGACTGCCGCAGCACCCCGCGCTGGTAGGCGTCGTCGAGGAAGGCCATCACGGCCCACGGCAGCCGCCCGGTCAGCGGCAGCCACAACCGGGCGAAGACCACCCACTGGCCCCAGGCGGTGAAGCTGAGCGCGTACCCGAGCCCGCCGCCGATCCCGCTGGCCAGCCCGACGATCAGCGCGTTGTCGAGCCCGAACACGAACGGCCCCAAGTACCCCTCCGCGAGCCCGATCACGGAGAACATCCCGAACCCGACCGCGAGGCCGAACACCGGCACCCACAGCAGCAGCTGGAACACGACGGTCGTGCGGTTGGTGTGCAGCAGGCCCGCCGGGCTCGCCGCGGAGCCGATGTCCAGCGGCGACTCGAGCCAGGACACGAACCCGAACACCAGCCCCGCCGCGAGCCCGAACACCGGCCCGGACACCAGGCCGTCGATCAGGCCGCTCACCAGCCCGTCGCCGAAATCGAAGAAGAGCCCGTTCAGCAGCCCGGTGACCAGGCCGTCGCCGAAGCCGAAGAGCAGCCCGCCCAACAGCCCGGCGGTGAACCGGGGCAGGAACCTGGCCCGGACGTCGCCGGTCCCGCGCAGCAGCCGCATGCGCACCCGCGACGGCTCGATGGCCAGCCGGCCGGACACCACCAGGATCCCGTGCACCAGCGCGAAAGCCGGCCCGACGATGAACCCGTTCACCAGGCCGGACAGCAGGCCGCCCGCGACGCCGTCCAGCAGTCCGTCCACAAGGGAGTCCACCAGCCCGATCGCCAGCGCGGCCACGATCCCGACCGCCAGCACCCGCGACGAACGGCGCAGCGTGCTGTTCAGCTGCCACCACGCGAGGTCCCGCGTGCCGAGCCGGTCGAGGTGGGTGGCGAGGTAGCCCAGCCAGTGCTGGACGCGGTCCAGCTCCCACCGCCGGCGCTGCCCGGTCGGCCGGTTGTCGGGCTGGTAGCGGTAAACCGTGGGGATGAAGCTGTCGAGCAGGTGGTCCTCGATCGCCTCCGGGGTGGCGAACCGCGCGGTGTCCAGCAGCTCCGCCGGGTCGCGGCCGGGGGTGTTGCTGTAGCTGGTGCGGGCGAGCATGACCATGAGCGGAGTGGTGAGCACGGCGCCGAGGTTGGCCCCGGCCGGGCTCGGCCGGTCCGCGCGCAGTTCGGCCAGCACGGGGTCCCACACCGTGCCGCCGGCGTCCTTGCGGGCGGTTCGCGGCAGATAGTTGACCACGTCGGTGCGGGTCAGGTCGGTCAGCTCGATCCCCGCCGCGGAGGTCAGCACGTCGGTGCCCGCGACGGCCGCGGCGTACTCGGCCGGGCGGCTGGTCAGCAGCAGCGGCAGGGTGGTGGTGTTGAGCGCCTCCAGCGCGGCGCGGTGCAGGCCGTCGGCGATCTCGTCGAACCCGTCCAGCACCGGCAGGATCCCGTCGGCCTCGACCAGCGCGACGGCCAGGGTCGACCCGCTCGGGCCGGGCGCGGCCAGGCCGGGGAAATCACGCAGCAGCCGTCCGGTCAGCCACTCGCGCAACGGCGTGGTGGCGGGATTCCACGAGCCGAGGCCGAAGATCACCGGCACGGCGGCGTCCCGGGCGCGGCCGGCCAGCAGGCCCAGGACGAACCGCAGGGTCAGCACGGTCTTGCCCGAGCCGGCGCGGCCCAGCACCACCAGCCGTCCCGACGGGATCCGCCGGTAGACGTCCACCACCTGCTCCAGCTCGCCGGTCAGGTCGAGCGGCCCGGGCTCCGCGCCGGCCGGGGCGCGGCGGATGTTGGCCCAGTGGTCGGTCAGGCCGTCGGGCGCCGGGCGCCAGCCGACCGGCAGCGGGAACGGGTCCGCGAGCTGGCGCTGCTCGGCCTCGCGCCGCCAGCGGCTGGTGACCGCCCGGGCGAGCTGATCGGCGGTGTCGGCCAGCGCGTCCGGCACCGGGCCCGGCTGGTTACCGGCTGTCACGGACGGCGCGGTCCCAGGGTCCGCCGGGCCGGGTAACGGGGCCCGGCCGGCCGCCGCGGCCAGCAGCAGATCGTCCCGTTGGGCGGGGGCGAGATCAACGGCGTCGGCCAGCAGCCGCACCGTCGCCACGCGGGGGTCCGCGCGCTCGCCGGTCTCGAACCCGCGGATGGTCCGCACGCCGACGCCGGAGCGTTCCGCCAGCTGCTCCTGCGTCATCCCCGCCTGCCGCCGGAACTGCCGCAGCAACACGCCGAACTGAGTCGTCAACCCGGCGCCTTTCGGTCTGGACAGGGCTTCGCAGGTCACGACTCTATCGCGGCCACCGGCCAGAAACGGCCGGTTCCCTGGCCTGGCCCCCTGAGCAGCCGCGACGCCACCATCGGCGGCTCCATCAGCTGATCGACCACGGGGGGTCCACCATGGTGGCGACCACAATCGACGACCCGGTACGCGCCTGCGCGCCGGTCACCGCCCGGGAGCGCGACGTGCTCAGCGCCCTCGGCCGCGGCCTGACGAACTCCGAGATCGCCGCGGCGCTGGCGACCTCCGAGACGGCCGTGGACGGCGACGTCGGGCAGCTCCTGACCAGGCTCGGGTTACGCGACCGGGCCGCCGCCATCGTCTACGCGTTCGACCACGGCATCGTCACTCCCCGTCAGATTCCGGCGCCCGGCGGGCGGCTGCGGATCTCGGTGCTCGGCCCGGTGCAGGTGCACTCGGGGGCGGAGCCGGTGGCAGTCGGGCCGGTCCGGCAGCAGGCACTGCTGGCGGCGCTGGTGCTGCGCCCGGACATGATCGTCAGCCAGCGGGAGCTGCTCGACCGCGTGTGGGGGCTGGAGCCGCCGGCCGGCAACGTCGTGCCGGTGTACGTCTACCGCCTGCGCAAGTGCCTGCCCCCGGGCGACCTGATCACCCGGGCCGGCGCCGGCTACCGGTTCGCCGCCCGCGGCGTCCGGCTCGACTCGGCGCGGCTGGAGGAACTCGTGGCGGAAGCGAACGAGGCCCGCCACGTCGGCGACCTGTCCGCGGCGGTGGCCGGCTACGGCCGGGCGCTGGAGCTGTTCCGCGGCGAGCCGCTGGCGGGCCTGCCGGGCCCGTTCGCCGAGCTGGAACGGCTGCGGCTGACCGAACGCCGGATCGTCCTGTCCCAGCAGAAGGCGGAGTGGCAGCTGCGCCTGGGCCGCCACACCGACGCCGTCGGCGAGCTGTGGACGCTCGCCCCGGAACACCCGCACAGCGAACCGCTGGCCGCGTTGCTCATGCGGGCCCTGCACCGAGCCGGCCGCCCGGCCGACGCCCTGGCCGTCTTCGCCCGCACCTGCCGCCGCCTGGCCGACGATCTGGGCGTGGCACCGGGCGAAGTGCTGTGTGGGGCTCGGCGGGCTGTGTTGCAAGGGGTTTGAGCGCTACCGCTCGCGATTCCGGCGAGCTGCTGCGCTCCGGCGGGATCGGGCTCGCGAGTCTCGTGGCGTCACCACACCCTGCGGCACCACCGGCCGTTCTCCCGAAAGTCACGGCAATCGTGGGCGCCACGGCCCGCGCAAAGGCGGCACCGTGGCTCCCGCATCGCTGCTCAGCCCTGGTCGCACAGGGCGGTGTTCATCGGGACCCGCTCGCCCATGCCGGGTCCGCCGCTGCCGCTGCCCGCGCTCGAGCCGGCGGTCGGCGTGACGTTGAGGGTGGCGAAGGCGGCGCGGCCGGCGGGGGTGGCGGCGGCGATCGAGGTGTAGCCGGGCCATTCGCCGTAGTGGCCCCAGGCCTGTCCGCCGCAGGGCAGGGTGAACCGGACCAGGCCGAGGCCGAAGTAGTCGCCGGAAAGCTTGTCCGGGATCGGCGCGACCGTGAGCATTTCGGCCAGCTGCGCGGGCGGCACGACCTGGCCGGCCAGCAGCGCCTGCAGGAACCGCGTCTGGTCGGCCCCGCTGGAGACCAGGCCGCCGCCGGACCCGCCGACGCTCGGCTCGGCGACCTCGGTGACGTCGACGAAGAACAGCGACCCGAGCACCTTCTTGGTCAGGTACCCGCGCTCGCTGCCGGCCGGCATGGTCTTGTCGCCGGGGGTGGGCAGGTAGGTGTTGGCCAGGCCGAGCGGGGTGGTGATCCGGGTGGCGAGTTCCTGCGCGTACGAGTGGCCGGTGACCTTCTCGATGATCATGCCGGCGAGGATGGCGTTGGTGTCCGAGTACTGCGTGCTCGTGCCGGGCGCGAACAGCGGCTTTTCGGCCAGCCCCCAGGAAGCCACCTCGGCCAGGGTGTGCGGGTGCAGCTGGTTGACCGGGTTGAACCCGCCGCCGACGGTCATGTAGTCGGCGATCCCGCTGGTGTGGTTCAGCAGCTGGCGGACGGTGATCTTGCTGCCGTCGTAACCGTTTCCGTCCACCACGCCCGGCAGGTAGGTCTCGACCGGCGCGTCCAGCGCGACCCGGCCCTCGGCCACCAGCTGCAGCACCATCGCCGCGGTGTACGTCTTGGTCAGGCTGCCGATGTGCGCGCGGGTGTCCGGCCCGATCGGCTGGGCCCGGCCGATCACCCCGCTGCCGCTGGTCACGCTCCACAGCGCGGCGTTGTCGCGGACGGTGATCCCGGCGCCGGGAGCCTCGTTGGTGATCTGGTACTGAGTCACCGCCTCCTGCGTCGCGCTGTGCGGCGAGGGATCCGCACCCGCCGGGGTCGCCACCGTCGTCAGCACGACCGCGGCTCCCACCGCGGTCAGCGACCATTTGAACGGTCTGGGCAACGTCTGCACTATGTCTCCCCTTTGTTGATCGGCCTGGGCTTCGCGCGAGGTTAACCAGGACCGATGAACTCCGGATGAAACGGACACCGCGCCTTCGCGGCCGCACCGGGCACAAGACGCCTGATCGTCCTCTGTGGACGAACGCGCGGCAGCGAGGACGGCCCGATCGCCGCCGAGGTCAAGCGCGTACGGGCACAGCTGCCGGGCAACGGCCGGATACTGGGCCTGCGCGGGTCACTGCTGACCACAATGGACACTACTGCCGACGAGGTCGTGCTGGCGCCGGAACTCGGGCTGCGGGCGAGCATGCGCCTGCACGGCGCCACCGGCCGGCCCACCGGCGATCGCCTGATCGAGGGCAAACGCGAGCGCGGCTTGCTCGGCGCCGGCTGGGCGACCGGATCGCCGCGGCAGCCGGCATCACGGTCGACGGATCGTGGACGCCGCAGGCCTGATGACTCGTGAGTGTTTAGGACGGTTCTAACCGTCCTAAACACTCACGAGCACCAAGAGATCAAACCTTCGCGACGGCCTTCTTGCGCGGCGCGCGCTTACGGGCCGCGGCGGTCGTCTTCGCGGCGGCCACCGGCTGGCGCTGCGCGTCTTCGTACGCCTTCTCCACGTCCGACGGCAGCCGGCCGCGATCGGCGACGGCGAACCCGTTTTCCTGGGCCCACTGGCGGATCTCGCGGTTGCGCTCGCGCTCCGCGCCGGTCGGGGCCTTGCGCTCGGCCGCCGACTCGCCGACCGCGAACCGCACCCTACGGCCGCCGACCCGGCGGGCGTAGGAGATGAAGCGGGCCAACGCGTCCCGCAGGTCGTCGGCGTTCTCGTCCGACAGGTCGATCTCGTACTGCACGCCGTCCAGACCGAAAGGGACAGTCTGCGTGGCGGTGCCGCCATCGAGATCGTCGACCATCGCCACCAGGATCTTTTGCGCCATCGTTCGGTGCCCTCCAGAAGTCACGGGCCGGACGCCCGGTCCGGCCGGGGACACATTACCGGATCATCATAACTGTCGGCCGGTTGAATGCCCCAGCGCCACACAGTGCACGATCCCGGCCACTGTGGACAGCCGCCGGTTCAGCTCGTTCTCGGCCGCAGGCTTCTGGCCCGGCTCTCCGCGATATTCCGGATCTTCCTGGTACGGCCGGACTCCGCGAGCAGGCCGAGCAGCGGCAGCGAGGACGAGCTCGCGGCGAGCTCCCGCTGCATCCAGTCCGTCACCTCCGCCAGCTCGGCCGGGTCCGGCACCCGACCGTCCTTCACGGACAGCGCGAATTCCCAGTCGCGGATACGCCGGCGGATGAATTCGTGGTCCACTCCCGCCTGGCGCAGCTCCTCCTCCGGCAGGACTTCGTCGGCCCATCGCCGGAAAGCGGCCGGATCAGCCGTTTTCTCGGCGATCTCGTCCACGAGGGCCACCACCGCCGTCTTGGCCGTCAGCGATTCGGGGTCGCGCAGGATCGCGGCCGCCACCTCCCGGTCGTCGCCGCGGCTGACGGAAGCCGCGATCACCGGAATGACGCGCTGGTAGACCGCGGAGCGCACGTGCTCGTCGGCGACGGCGGCGTCGAGGTCCACGTCGATGATGCCGGCTTGCGCGAGCAAGGCGGCCAGATCCGCCCGTAATGTCATACCCTCATCACCCATCGCACGGCGTCCGGGCGGCGGCCTTCTTCGCCTTCTCCGCCTCTTGTTCCGCCAGGTTCCTCCGGCCGAGCTTCTTGACGGCCTTCCTGACCTCCGTTTTGTAGTGTTCCACGACCTGCTTCTGCTGGCTCGAGAGCTCCGGCTGATTCTTCAGCGGGTTCCCGTTCGGCCCGACCCGCACCTCCCGCCCCCGGCCGGTGACGTGGGCGTGCGCCGGCTTGTCGACGTCGTACTCGTGGACCACGATGCGCACGCCGTTCTTGCCCACGTCCAGCAGGGACAGTCCGAGCGGGTCGAGCCAGGTGAACGGGTTAGGCACGTAACTGTGCGGCGCGTAACCGCCGGCGAGGCCGAGCGGGTCGGCGCTGAAGTACCGCGCGGTTTCCGGGTCGTAGTACCGGAAGTAGTTGTAGTTCAGCCCCGATTCCGGATCGGCATACTGGCCGGGGAAGCGCAACGGCGTGAATGCGCTGCCGCCCTGGGCGACCGGCGCGCCCCAGCCGGTGGTCTGCGCGAACCACGCCACGTTCCCGTGCTCGTCCAGCAGCTCCGTCGGCGCGCCGACCAGGTCGGTGACGATCGCGTAGAACTGCTCGTCGGCGCCCAGGCGCTCGGCCTGCACGAGTGGCCGATGGGACAACGGGTCGTAGTCCCAGGCCATCGAGCTGCGGCTGGTGAGCTGCTCGGCGAGGGTCGTGCCGTCCCAGACGAAGTCGACCCGCTCGGCGACCTGGCCGTTCGCGTGGCGTTCCTTCGCGATCCGGCGGCCCAGCGCGTCGTAGGTGTACCGCCACTGCGAGTGGTCCGGTGTGACCAAGCCGGTCAGCTGGTCGTCGGCATTCCAGGCGTACGACCAGACCTCGGCGCCACGCTGCTTGCGCACGACCCGGCCTTGCCGGTCGTACTGGAAGCGCAGCTCCCCCGCCTCGTGCAGCAGGGTTCCCGTGTAACGCCACGGTTCGGACAGCCCGGCGCCGTGGGTGTCCGCACCGGTCAGGTAACCCGCCGCGTCGTAACGGTAGTGCTCGGACCGCTGCCGGCTGTGCACCTGCTCGATCCGGCCGAACGGGTCGAGGTCGAACCGGCGCGGTCCGTTGACCCGGTCGGCGACGGCGGTGAGGCTGCCGTCCGGCCGGTACTGGAAACCCCGCTGCTGCACCGGGTTCCCGGCGCCGGCCAGCACGGTCTGGCCGACCAGCCGGTCGTTCGCGTCCCACGACTGGTTCAGGCGCAGGCCGGCCGCGGTCGTCCGGGCGGTTTCCCGGCCCGCGGCGTCGTAGGCGAACGCCAGCGTCCGGCTTCCGTTGCGGAGCGCGACCGGTGCACCGGCGGCGTCGAACTCCCAGGTGGACACGGTGCCGCCCGGCGTCCGCCGGCGAACGCACCGGCCGAGCGCGTCGTAGTCCGAGGTGACGGTCCGGCCGTTCACCGTCTCGGTCAGCACGCGGCCGAGCGGGTCCCTGGTCAGGCTGACGGACGAGTCGCGGCTCGACGCCGAAACCAGTCGGCCGGCCGCGTCGTAGGCGAAGTCCATCGTGTCCGTCGGGGACACCGTCCGCACGACCTGGCCCCGGAGGTCACGGTGGTAGGTGGTGGTCTGCCCGGCGCCGTTGGTCTTGGCGGTGAGCCGGCCGGCCAGGTCCCGTTCGTAGGTCGTCACGCGGCCGTTGAAATCCGTTTCCCGCGCCAGGAAGCCGGCCGGGTCGTACTCGTACCGCCACACCGAGCCCCGTGCGTCGACGACCGTGGTCAGGTTCAGCTCGGTGTCGTAGCCGAACTCCATCCGGCTGCCGTCCGCGCCGACCTGCGTGACCGGCAGGTCGAAATGGGTCGTGGCGACCGAGATCAGCGGCCCGCCGCCGACGGAGTACCCGGCGAAGCTGCCCTCCGGGTCGTGCCGCCAGCGCTCCACGGTCCCGTCCGGCAGCGTCCGGGTCAGCAGTTTGCCCTCCACCGTCCAGGACGTCCTGGTGGTGTTGCCCAGCGGGTCGACCTCGACGGTCACCCGGCCGAGCTCGTCGCGGCCGATCCGCGTCGTGCGGCCCAGCGGGTCGGTCACCGCGACCGGCAGGCCACGGGCGTCCGTTTCGATCCGGCGCACGTTGCCGAGCGCGTCGGCTTCGGTCCGGCGGTGCCCGAGTTCGTTGTAGCCGTACCGGGTGACCGCGCCGGCCGGATCCGTTTCCTCGACGAGGTTTCCGCGTTCGTCGCGCCGGTACCGCCACACCGCGCCGTCGGCGTCGGTGAGCTCGACGGGCAGGCCGTGCTCGTCCTGGACCGTGGTGGTGCTGCTGCCGTCCGGGTGCACGACCCGGGTGGGCTCCTCGGTCAGGCCGTACTCGTACCGGGTGGTGTGGCCCAACGGGTCTGTCTCGGCGGTGACCCGGCCGTAGTGGTCACGCTCGAACTGCCTCATCGCACCGAGCGGGTCCACCTGGCGCACCAGCTGCCAATTGCCGTCGAAGTGGTAGGTGCTGACCGCGCCGAGCGAGTTGCGGTAGGTGGTCACCCGGTTCCGCCAGTCGTACCGGATCTCGCAGGCGAGCGCACCGCCGCTGCCGTCGGTCCCGACGACCTGGCCCGCCGGGTCGTAGTGGTAGGCGTACCAGTGGCCGTTGCGGTCGGTCCACCGCGTGACGCGGCCGCTGCTGTCGTACTCGAACCGCAGGTCCCGGCCGGACGAGTTGCCGACGGCGGACAGTCGGCCCTCGACGTCGTAGGCGTAGCTCGCCAACGGGATGTCGCGGCCGGGCCCGCGGCTCAGGCGCAGCCCCGTGATCCGGTTGCCCACCGTGTCGACGGCGATGCGGTAACCGCCGGAATGCTCGATCGCCACCGGAGTGCCCGCGTCGTCCCGGACGATGCTGATGCGGTTCCCGTTGCGGTCGGCGATCTCCGACAGCAGCACCCGCGTGGGCGCGCCGGATCCCGCCGGGGCGGCGAACCGGCGGATCTGCCCGTCGGCCGGGCTGGTGACGGTGAACTCGTGGGCGGAGACCGCGCGCAACGGCCAGCGGGCGCCGTGCGACGGGAGCACCGGCGTGCCGTCGGACGCGGGTGCCGGGTAGGTCAGGGTGACCCCGTCCGCGCCCACGTAGCAGACGCCGTCCGCGTCCAGCTCGACCCTTTGGTCCACTGTGGACGCCCACGAGGGGCCGAAGGAGCGCCCGAGCCGGTAACTCGAGATGTGGGTCCGGCGCAGGACCAATTCGAGCACCCCGGGCAGCTCGACATCCGTCTGGGACATCAGCATTTCCCCGGTGGCGAGGTCGACCGGGTCGCCGCCGGTGCACTTCCCGTCGTTCGGGCGGCCGTCCTTCGCCGGGTCGGTGCTGCCGCGGGCGCCGGGGTCGTCCGGGTTCGCCGAGGTGCCGGACGGCTCCGTGCCCGACGGGGCGGTGGCGCCGTCGTCGGGTGCGTGGGTTCCGTCGCCGGGGGTGTGCGGTTCTTCGCCGGGCGGGGTGGAGTGGGGCTCGCCGGGGGCGGAGGACGCGTGGGTGGCGTCGTCACCCGCGTGGCCGTGCAGTTCGGCCATGACCTTCTTGATCGAGGCGAAGATCTCTTCGAGTTTGCTCATCAACGGCCGGAGCTTCTCCACCGAATTGATCAGCTTCTTGATCACCGCGCCGATCTTCTCGGTCCACGCCGCCACCTGTTCGACGACCTGGGCGACCACCACCGGGGTGCCCAGGCCGAGTGAGCAGACCTCTTCCAGCGCGTCCTGGATGAAATCCCCGACCGCCTGGGTGACCATGTCCCGCACCAGCATCCGGACCGCGCCGGTGATCACCCCCACCACCTCGACCACCATGGCGATCGCCGACGCACACGTCGACGCCGCACCGAGGTGGTCGATCTTCTCCTTCATCATCGCCCGATACGCGTCCGCCGCCGGGCCCCGCCAGTTCGCCGTGTCCTGGGTGACCGTCGTGGACAGATCCTTCGACGCCTTGTCCACCGCCGACGCGATGTTCTTCCAGGTCTGCGAGTACGCCGCGATCTGGTCCGCGTCCCCGGCCAGCTGATTCAACGCGTCCTGCAACGGCTTCACGTGCTCGATCAGCCAGTTCAGCCCGTAGGAGATCAACGTCCCCACCGGGTTCATCGCCATCGTCAGCGCATCCAGCCCCGCGCCCAGGACTCCCAGCCCGCCCTCGACCCACGAGCCCGAGGAGATCCCGTCATACGCCGACGCCGCGTCGTCGATGATGTTGATCCCGGAGTGCCACGTCGTCGAATCCTGCTTCGCCGCGACCAGCGGATTGCTCATCCCCCACCGCCCTTCACACCCACCCCGTCGGACGTCACGAGCAAACCACCGGGTTCCCCGCGGTGGGCCGGGATCCGGGCGCATTACCCGGATGGTCCAGACGATTTGTCCGGAATTTACCCGATTTTTGCCGAACAACGGACGGTATCGGCCGAGGCGCCGGCCGATGCCGTCCGCGGGGCTAGGCCGCCGGGGTGATCACGATCGCGTTGATCTGGGCCTGGTCGGCGGAACCGCGGGTGAAGCTGATCGTCGTGGTGCCGTTGGCGGCTACCGTGACTGGGAAGTCGCGTTCGACGCCGAACGCTTCCTGGCCGTCGGCGCCGTGCTCGACGGCGGTGCCGGTGATGTCGAAGTCGGTGAGCACCGGGGTGCCGTCGATGGAGACGTCGAAGGCGCGTTGCCCGGCGTGGGTCCAGTGCCAGTCGAGGAAGTACAGGCGGACCTGGTAGGCCGCGCCGGGGGTGAGGCCGGGCACGGTGTAGGTCGAGTCGGTGAAGCGGGAGGTGTCCCAGATTTCGGCCGGGATGGGGTGGGCGACGGTGTTGCCGAAGTTCGGCAGGCTGGGCTTGCCGACCGGAATCGTGTCGGGAATGCCGCCGGTGCCATAGGAATCGGCGACGAACCCGCTGCCGCCGTTTCCGCCCACGTCGATGGACACCCCGTCGGCGAGCGGCGGCGGGTCGGCGTGGGCGGCGCCGGTGGCGAAGAACAGGGCGGCGGACACCCCGGCCGTCAGGGTGAGCAGTCTTCGACGGCCGACCGCTTTGCTACTCATGAATTTTCTCCTGTCACGCTGAAGAATCACCACTGGGGAGAAGCGAATGCGGGATGACGCTACCGGGGAAACAAAGGGTAAAAGAGGTAGGAATCGTGCCCGGGCGAATGCCGTCGAAAGGGCGGATTCGCCGCAGGGACCCCTCCCGGCGCCGATGTGGGAGGCTGGTCTGGCTTCACTCCGATGCGTCGGCGGCAGGAGGGTCACGGGTGGGCAAGGGCTGGCGGCTCGGCCGTAAGGGCGGCGTCGCGGGGTTGCGGACCGAGGTCCCCGACGGCCCGCGGAAGATCGGCGGCTACCGCGTGCTGCGGCGGCTCGGCGCGGGCGGTATGGGCACGGTCTACCTGGGCGTCGGCAAGGACGGCCGTCCGGTGGCGGTCAAGGTGATCCGCGCCGGGCACGCCGCCGACCCGGCGTTTCGCGCGCGGTTCCACCACGAAGTCGAGGCCGCGCGGCGGGTCCGGCGGTTCTGCACCGCCCCGATCCTCGACGCGGACCCCGGCGCCGACCCGCCGTACCTGGTCACGGAGTTCATCAACGGCCCCGACCTCCACGACTTCGTCACCGGCTCCGGCCCGCTGCGCGGCGCCGACCTGGAGGCGCTGGCGGTCGGCGTGATCGCCGCGCTGACCGCGATCCACGACGCCGGGGTGGTGCACCGCGATCTGAAGCCCGCGAACGTGCTGCTGTCGCCGTTCGGGCCGCGGGTGATCGACTTCGGGATCGCCCGGGTGGCCGACCTGAGCCGGCTCAGCGTGGACGGCGCGATGCTGGGCACGCCCGCGTTCATGGCCCCGGAGCAGCTGCGGGCCGAGCCGGTCACGTCGGCGGCCGACGTGTTCGCCTGGGGCACGGTGGTCGCGTTCGCCGCGCAGGGCGAATCACCGTTCGGCGCGGACTCGGGGGTGATCCACCGGACCCTCACTGAGGAACCCGATCTGGACGGACTGGACGGCGCCCTGCGCGACCAGGTCCAGGCCGCACTGGCGAAATCCCCCGCCGACCGGCCGACGGCGCACGAGATCCTGCAACGCCTGATCTCCGGCGGCGCGCCTGCCGAGGTGCTGGACGCTGCGCCGAAGAGCGCGCCGGCGGATGTTTCGGTGCGTTCGGTCGAACCAAGGGCTGCTGGGGTCAAGCCGATCAGCCCCGACGAAGCCAAGCACCGCATGGCCGCCGAGCGTGGCGACGTCGCGGCCATGGTGGAGCTGGGCAGTGTGCTCAGGCGCCGCAAGGACTACGAGGAAGCCGCGCACTGGTACCGCAAGGCCGCCGACGCGGGCTCGGCCGGCGCCCTGAGCAACCTCGGCCTCCTTTACCACGAACGAGGCGACCGGGACGAAGCGGAACGCTGGTACCGCAAGGCAATCGACGCCGGCGTGCGTCCCGCCCTGGCCAACCTCGGCAGCCTGTACGAAGACCGAAACCAGCCCGCCGAAGCCGAAGCCTGGTACCGGCGAGCCGCCGAGGCCGGGTTCGCCGGCGGCATGGAACGCCTCGGCACCCTACTCAAACGCCGCGGCGACATCGCCGGGGCGGAGCACTGGTACCGCAAGGCCGCCGACGCCGGTGACAAGGTGGCCGCCAAGAAACTCGCCGAGCTGCTCCGAAAACACGGCGAAGACTCACGCTGAACAAGGCAATCCACTCCGGCGGCGAAGACTCCCGCCGCGCAACGCCGCCCGCTACCACCGCGACGACCCGAGCGGTCGTTGCCGTGCCAAGACCTCCGCCGAGCAATGCAGCCCGCTGCCACGGCAAAGACTCGCGCTGACCAGCTCAGCCTGTTGCCACAGCAAAGCCCCTCGCCGACCAACGCAGCTCGCTGTCCCGGCGAAGAGCCGCACACTCCGTTGCCGCGCAGAGACTCCCGCCGACCACCGGCCTGGCGCACCCCAGGCCGGGCTGCTCCGGAAGTGCGGCGAAGATCCGCGCCGAGCACCGCAATCCGCTGCCGCGCCGAAGACCCCGCTGAGCAAGCAGCCCGTCGCCGCCGCGAAGGTCTCCGCTGAAGAACGCGGACCGCTGCCGTCGCAAAAGCCCCGTCGACCAGCGCGTTCCGCTCGCCGCTGCGCCGGGTCCGGCCCTACACCATCCCGGTCTACGACTACGCGCTGATGACCGAGCCGCTCAGCGAGGCGCAGCAGGCGGCGATCGGCTGGCAGGGCCGCCAGGGCCTGGCCGACACCGGGAGCAAGTTCCACTACTACCGGATGACCGCCGACCACCGCATCCTGTGGGGCGGCTACGACGCGGTGTACCACTACCGCGGCCGGGTCCGCGCGGAGCACGACTCCCGGCCGCGGACCTACTATTCGCTGGCCGCCAAGTTCTTCCGCACGTTCCCGCAGCTGGAAGGGCTGCGCTTCACGCACGCCTGGGGCGGCGCGATCGACACCTGCACGCGGTTCAACGCGTTCTACGGCACCGCCGGGCACGGGAAGATCGCCTACTCGGCGGGTCACACCGGGCTCGGCGTCGGCGCCACCCGCTTCGCCGCGGACGTCATGCTCGACCTGCTGTCCGGGGTGCCCACCGAACGGACCCGCACCACCATGGTCAGCACGAAACCGCTGCCGTTCCCGCCCGAGCCGCTGCGCTGGACCGGCGTCCGGCTCACCCAGCTCTCCCTCGTCCGGGCCGACCGCCGGGACGGGCGGCGCAACCTCTGGCCCAAGGCCATGGACCGGGTCTGTTTCGGATTCGACAGCTGAGGCTCGTTATTCGCCGGTGAATGGCCGCCGAATGGCCGAATGGTCATTACTCCGATTCCACCACTCCGTAAGTCGTGTGCACACTTCCGCCGTTGTTCGATCTGGTTTAGTGTTGTTCGTTGTAGGTGGTTCTTGAGGTGGGGAGTTCACGGTGGAACTGAGCCGCAGGACGTTCATGACCAGCACGGGAGCCGCCGCGGTGGGGTCCGCGCTGGCCTGGGGACTGGACCAGCCGAGTGCCTCGGCGGCCGCTCTCGGCGGCGTGCTGAACCAGGGTGAGCGCACCGTGGAGTTCAACCAGGGCTGGAAATTCCAGCTGGTGAACACCGAGGACGTCACCGATCCGTCCGGCCGCTACGGCACCTCCGACGACCCGAAGGCCGCCGCCACCGCGTTCGACGACTCCGCCTGGCGGCAGCTCACCCTGCCGCACGATTGGAGCATCGAGCAGCAGCCAAATCCCGCCGAGCGCGACGGGACCGGCTATTTCCCCGGCGGCCTCGGCTGGTATCGCAAGACGTTCACCCTGCCCTCGTCGATGACCGGAAAGCACCTCACGGTCGATTTCGACGGCGTCTACATGAATTCGTACGTGTACCTCAACGGTGAATTGCTGGGCAATCACCCGTACGGCTATACCGGATTCAGCTTCGACCTCACCGGCAAGGCCCACACCGACGGGCGCACCCCGAACGTGCTGGCCGTAGTGGTGCAGAACAAACAGCCGAGCAGCCGCTGGTACTCCGGCACCGGCATCACCCGCAACGTGCACCTGACCGCGACGCACCCGGTGCGCGTCGGCCGGTGGGGCACCTTCGTCACCACGCCGGATCTGGGCCGCACCATCAAAAACGGCTACGCCACCGTGCGCGTCGAGACCACGCTGGCGGGCGCCGACGGCAAGCCCGCGGAGGTGGTCTCCACGATCCGGGACGCCGCCGGCCATCCCGTCGCCACCGGGCACGGCACCACCGCGGAGATCAAGCTCGCGAACCCGCGCCTGTGGTCGACCACCGACCCGTACCTGTACACGCTGCGCAGCGAAGTGCTGCTGGACAAGAAAGTCGTGGACAGCTACGACACCACGTTCGGCGTGCGCTGGCTGGACTTCGACCCGGACAACGGTGTCTCGCTCAACGGCAAGCACCTCAAGCTGCAGGGCGTCTGCCTGCACAACGACCAGGGCGCGCTCGGCTCGGTGAACAACCACGACGCGCTGTGGCGGCAGATGACCACGCTCCAGCGGGCCGGCGTGAACGCCCTGCGCACCTCGCACAATCCCCCGTCGCCGGAGATGCTCGACGTCTGCCAGCGGCTGGGCATCGTGATGATGGTCGAGGCCTTCGACTGCTGGCACGTCGGCAAGCTCGACTACGACTACCACCTGTACTTCGACAAGTGGTCGGACTCCGACCTCGCGGAAATGGTGCACGCGGCGAAGAACTCCCCCGCGGTGATCATGTGGTCGATCGGCAACGAGATCCCGGACTGGACCGAGGCGGCGAGCCTGCCGATCGAAAAGCGGCTGATCGCCGGGGTCAAGAAGATCGACACCACCCGCCCGGTCACCGCGAACTGCGACCAGTACCGCGACCCGCCCGCGGCCGGTTCGCCGGGCGAGCAGATGCTGCAGAACCTCGACCTGGTCGGCTTCAGCTACGAGCCGGCCCGGGTGATGGACACGATGCACGCGACCTACCCGACGAAGATGTTCTTCGAGTCGGAGTCCTCCTCGTGCACCTCCGCGCGCGGCGTCTACCAGGACCCGTCGTACGTCAACACCGGCCAGAACTACACACCCGGGAAACGGCTCCCCTCGGCCTACGACAACAACATGTCGTCGTGGACGATGAGCCACGAGTACGTGCTGAAGGTCGAGCGCGACCGGCGCTACAGCGGCGGGCAGTTCGTCTGGACCGGCACCGACTACATCGGCGAGCCGACGCCGTACGCGCAGTTCCCGGTGAAGACCTCCGCCTTCGGCCTGGTCGACACGGCCGGTTTCCCCAAGGACGCCTACTTCGCGTTCAAGTCCCAGTGGACGTCGGCGCCGATGGTGCACCTGGTGCCGATGGACTGGACCGGCCACGAGCCCGGCCAGGAGGTCGAGGTCCGGGCCTACTCGAACGTGCGCAGCGTCGAACTGCTGCTCAACGGCCGTTCCCTCGGGACCAGGTCCTACGACGTCAAGACCACTGTGGACGGTGCGCGTTACCTGGAGACGACCGAGCCGACCGGCGACGACAAGAACTTCCCGTCCGGCAGCTACACCAGCCCGAACGGCAGCACCGGCAAGCTGCACCTGACCTGGAGGGTACCGTTCCAGCCGGGGAAACTGTCCTGCGTCGCCCGCGACGACCGCGGCCGCGTGGTGGCGCGCGACGAACTGACCACCGCCGGCCCGCCCCTCGCGCTTCGGCTCACCGCGGACCGTCCGGTGGTTCCAGCCGACGGCAAAGCGCTGGCCTACGTCGCGGTCGACGTCGTCGATCAGGGCGGGATCGTGAACCCGGGGGCCGCCGACGCGATCACCTTCGCCGTGTCCGGCGCCGGCTCGTTCGCCGGTGCCGACAACGGCAAGGAGGACAGCGGCGAGGGCTACACGTCCACCACGCACACCGCGTTCAACGGCAAGGCGCTGGCCATCGTGCGGGCCGGCCCGCGGCCCGGCGCGATCACGGTCACCGCGACCAGCCCCGGTCTCGCCCCGGCGACCACCACAGTGTTCGCCGTCGACGGGTCGGCGAGCGGATTGGTCGCGACGCAGCCGGTGTCCGTGCGCACCGTCGCGGGCACGCAGCCGGCCCTGCCGTCCACGGTCACCGGTGTGTACGCCGACGGGTCCACGGCGCCGCTTGATGTCCGCTGGAGCGGTGTGGGATCTTCCGGCGCGGCAACATATTCGCTCACGGGCAGCGTGGCGCGTTCATCGGTGGCGGCGCACGCCACGGTCGTTGCGTACACGGTCGCGGCGATCGAGCCGTACTCGACGGTGACCCCGGTCGGCGCGCCGCCGTACCTGCCCTCGGTGGTCGTGGCGCGGTACACCGACGGCGTGACCCAGACCGTGCCGGTCAGCTGGGACGGCGTCGGCCAGGCAAAGTACGACCGGCCCGGTTCCTTCACGGTCGGCGGCAGCGCGGCCGGCCGCCGCGCCACCGCGACGGTCCGGGTCACCGATTCCTTTGCCCCTGACCGAAATATCGCACTCGCGACCAGCCCGGCGAAGCCGACCGCCGACGCCGGCTACTCCGGCAGCCCGGACAGCGTGCCCGCCGGCCTGCTCGACGGCGTCACCACGTCCGGCGGCTGGTCGAACGCCTACACCAAGTCGGCCACCTACACGCTGCCCGAGGTGAGCAAGGCGCACGCGGCTGACTGGGTTTCGGTGAGCTGGCCGGAAGGACAGCGGATCAGCACCGTGGTCGCGTACTTCACGCTCAGCGCGTCGCTGGTGCTGCCCCGGTCGATCGTCGTGTCCTATTGGGACGGTGCCCGCTGGCTGAAGGCGCGTGATCAGCAGGTGCAGTTCGCAACGCAGTCCAACGCGCCGACCACCATCACGTTCCAGCCGGTCAGCACCACGTCGATCCGGCTCACCCTGACCAGCCCGGCGCCGGATACCGCGACCGGCTTCTTCCGGATCACGGAGCTGGAGGTGCCGGCGGCCGAGATCACCAGCTGAGGCTTCAGGGAGTCAGCACGACTTTCCCGGCCACCGTCCCGGATTCGGCCAGCCGCATCGCTTCGGTGATGCGCTCGAAGGGCAGCACCGCGGCGGTCTTGGCGGTCAGCTCGCCGGTGCTCATCAGGGCGAAGACCTCGGCCAGGTCCGCACGCAGGCGGCCGTAATAGGCGTCGGTCTTCTTGACCCCGGTCCAGATGTTGTAGAACGACGCGCTGCGGCCGTTCGGCATCGTGTTCCACACCGCCAGGCGGAGGATGACCTTGAGCACCGGCCACTGCTTGGAGCCGCCGTCGTCCTTGGTGGAGGCGCTGCCGTAGGAGACCAGCGTGCCGCCCTTGGCGAGCAGCTTCCACGAGTCGACCACGCTGCGGCCGCCGAGGTGGTCGAACACCGCGTCGACGCCGTCCGGCGCGAGTTCCCGCACGCGGGCGGGCACGTTCTCGGTGCGGTAGTCGATCGGCACCACGCCCTGCTCCATCAGCGCCTCGTGATGGCGCGCCGACGCCGTGCCGATCACCTTGACCCCCGCGACGCGGGCGAGCTGCACGAGCGTCGAGCCGACGCCGCCGTTCGCGCCGTGCACCAGGATCGTCTGGCCGGCCCGCACGCGGGCCTTGCGGTGCAGCAGCTGCCACGCGGTGATGCCGTTGACCACCACGGTCTCGGCGTCGACGGCGCTGATGCCGTCCGGGACCGGGATCAGCTTGTCCGCGTCGAGGACCACGTGGCTGGCCCAGCCGCCGACCTTCACCAGCGCCGCCACCCGCTGCCCGCGCAGCGCCGGGTCGACGCCGTCGCCGACCGCCAGCACGGTGCCGACCAGGTCGTAACCCGGCACGAAGGGGAACGGCGGCTGGTCGTAGTACTTGGCGCGGCGCATCTGCTGCTCCGCGAACGAGATACCGGACGCCTCCATGTCGACGAGCACCTGCCCGGCGCCCGGCGACGGGACCGGCCCGCGCTCGACCCGGAAGCCGTCGACGTCGACCTTGCCGGGCAGGACCACCCGGGTGAGCTGGGCGTTGCTGGTGTGGTTCACGATGACTCCGTTCGTCACTGTTGCGATAGTTATAGCATCTAACTTCAGCAGGACGCAATAGCCGTCGCACGCCTGCCCGGACGTCAAGGCCGCTCCCCACGGCCGCTCCGCTCCGCCGCTCCGCCGGCCGGGCCCGCGCAAAACCGGCTGGGACGGGAGACGCCGGGTTTCGCCAGGGCTGTCCGACGACGCGACACTTCCAGGCGTCACGGGCGTTCCGGCGGCCACCGGCCTTGTACGATCCCCGCGTGACCACGCCGGACGGGATGACCGCCGAACAAGCCATCAACCGCATCGAGGCCGCGGGCCACCCGCGCCCCCACGACCGCCGGCTGCACGCCCGCGGCGCCGTCTACGAGGCCAAGTTCGTCCCGAGTGGACGGATCGCGCACCTCACCGCGGCCGCGCACCTGACCACGGAGACCTCCGCGGTGGTCCGCTTCTCCAACGGCTCGCCGCAGTACGACGCGGACGACCGGACCCGCGGCATCCGCGGGATGGCCGTCAAATTCCTCGACGGCGAGCGCAACGGCGTGCACGACCTGGTCGCCGCGAACTTCCGGGTGTTCCCGAGCAGCACGCCCGAGGGTTTTGTCGAGCTGGTCGAAGCGCTGTCCGCGACCGGTGAGGCCGGGCTGAAGGAGAAGCTCGCCGGCGGCGGCAAGCTGGCCGGATTCCTGTTCCAGCACAAGGAAAGCCACGCCGGGATCAAGGCGTTCGTCTCGCGGCGCGCGCCGGCGAGCTTCGCCACCACCCGCTTCGACGGCCTGCACGCGTTCCACTTCGCCGACGCCGAAGGCAAGCGCACGGCGTTCCGCTACCGGCTCGTCCCCCAGCTCGGCGAAGTCGACCTCGAGGCGGACACCACGAAGCTGAAGCCGGGTTTCCTGCTGCCGGACCTCGACCGGCGGCTGGACGGCGGGCCGGTGTCGTTCACCCTCGTGGTCCAGCTCGGCGAGCCGGGCGACCCCACCCACGACCCGTCGATCGCCTGGCCCGAGCAGCGCCCGTTGCTGCCCGCCGGGGAGATCCGGATCGAGCGGCTCTCACCGGAGTCGGCGGAGTGGGAGCGCCAGGTCTTCGACCCGGCCCGGGTCACGCCCGGCGTCGAGCTGTCCGACGACACCGTGCTGGCCTTCCGCCCGCACGCCTATTCGGTGTCCGCGGAGCGACGGCTGAGCTGAACCCGGTCAGAGCTGCGGGGACAGCTGCCGCGCGAGCTGCTCCAGGTGGCCCCCGGCGGCCGGGCTGCCCCCGGCCGCATGAAACGAAGCCTGGATTTTCCGGGCGGCGGCGCGGTATTCGGGCTCGGTCAGCACCGCGCCGACGGCGGTGGTGATCCGGGGCGCGTCCGCCCGGCCGAAGCGCAGCCGGACGCCGGCACCGGCGTCGACGACCTGCCCGGCGACGATCGGCTGATCGTCGCGGATCGGCGCGACGATCAGCGGGAGCCCGTGCCAGAGCGTCTCGCAGACGGTGTTGTGCCCCGCGTGGCAGAGCACGGCGTCGACCCGCGCCAGCAACGGCAGCTGCGGCACCTCGGGGCAGACCAGGACGTTCGGCGCGACCTCGCCGAGCACCCCGCCCGGGTCGACGATCACCGCGCGCGCCCGCTCGCCCAGCCCGGCGAAGGCGTCGGCCACCGTGGCCAGGAAAGCAGCGCCCGCATCGGTGTTCGCGGTGCCGAGCGACACCAGCACGGTCGGCCGCGGCGCGTCGAGCCACGCCCATGGGAAGTCCGATGTGGACGGACGGGCGGTGATCGAGGGGCCGACCAGCCAGACCGGCTCCGGCAGCGCGGCCGGGCCGAGCAGCTCGCGGGTGGTGAAGGCCAGCACGCCGTGTGGCGAGAACCGGGGGTCCGCTCCGTCGCGGCCGTCGACCAGCCTCGAACGCAACGCCGTCAGCAGTTCCCCGACCCAGGCCTGGACCTTCGGCATGCTCGCGAGCGGGTCGAGCAGCTCGGCCGACGTCGTCGCCGAGGTCACCCACGGCAGTCCGCGGGCTTCGGCGATCAGGCCACCCGCCAGCGCCTGCTGGTCGGCGATCACCACGTCCGGCTCGAACGCGTCGATCGCCGCGCACACCCCGGGGGCCATCGCGTCGGCGAGCGGGATCAGGAAGTCCTGCCAGAGGAACTGCAGTGCCGCCGGCCCCTTGAGCCCGGGCGGGCGGACCGTCTCCGGCGGCACCGCGCACGGATACACCCGCGCGTCCGCGCCCGCCAGCCGTCGCAGCAGCTCGTCGTGGCCGGCCCAGGCGACCTCGTGCCCGCGCGCGGCCAGCTCCCCCGCGACGCCGACCGCCGGGTTGACGTGCCCGACCAGCGGCGGCACCACGAACAGGAACCGGGCCACTAGCGCGCCCGCGCCGGGACCCGCGAGGTCTCGCGGACCCAGTCGAAGATCAGCTCGATCGTTTCGGCCGTCCGCTCGACCAGCACCGAGTGGCCCTGGTCGGGCAGCACCTCGGTCCGGCACTGCGCCAGGCTCTCGTGCAGGTGCGGCACCTGCGCGGAAAGCCCGGAGTCCGCGCCGAAGATCGCCAGCACCGGGCAGCGGACCGCGGACAGGTCGTCCTCGATCGTGGCGCTGCTCGGGATGTCCTCGGCCATCGTCGTGACCTGGAGGATCTTGCCCGCGCCCTTGGACAGCCGGGCGGTGTGCGCGCCGTGGTGCTCCTTGATCCAGCCGATCACCTCGTCGCGCGCCAGCCGTGTTTTCGCGTCCGCGAGACCGTCGGCCATGTGCTGGATCCACTCCCGGGTCGGGGGCTCGGCCTCGATCGCCACGATCCCGGCGACCAGGTCGGGCCGCGCGGCCGCGAGCCCGAACGCCACCGAGCCGCCGAAGGAGTTGCCCACCACGTACACCGGACGCGTGATGCCCTCGGCTTCGAGCAGCGCGACCAGGTCGCCGATGAACTGCTCCAGCCGGTACCCGCTCGCCGGCCGCGTGGTCCGGCCGTGCCCGCGCAGGTCGTACATCAGCACGTCCAGGCCTCGTTCGGCGAAGGCCGGGCCGAGGGTGAAGTAGTAGCTGGCCAGGCTGTCGGTGAGCAGGCCGTGCACGCACACCACGATCGGCGCGTCCCCGTGCAGCGGCGTCTCCGGGGTCAGCCGCTGGACGTGCACATCCAGCTCACCCGCCCGGATCCGGCTCACGGCGTGCCCCGCAGGGACCCGACGATGTAGCGGACCAGCTCGCCGATGGTCAGCGCGATGATCTCGTCGAGGTCGCGTTCGGCGATGAAGGCGGCGAAGTTGACGCGCTCGCCGTAGTGCTCGCGCAGCTGCCCGGACAACGCCACCAGGTCGACGCTCTCCAGCTCGAGATCGTCGTGGAAGGTGGTCTCCATGGTGATCTCGGCGTCGTCGAGGCCGTACTCCTCGAGCAGCACCCGCAGCATCTCACTGAGCCGCGCGAGCACGGTCACCTCGTCCACGGCCGTGGTCTCGATGCTCATTTTCCCGTCTCCTCCTTCTCTTCGGTCCAGGCGACGACGTACTCGCGCTCAGGCCGCCCGGGCAGATTCGTGACGTCGGCGCTGTGCACGTGGTGCTCGCGTCCACCCGCGCGCACGGTCAGCTCGTCCGGCGAGGCCGCCACCACCTCGAAGTCCCGCGGCTCGCCCCGCAACCCGGTGCCCAGCAGCTTCGCCACGGCTTCCTTGGCGGTCCAGAAGCGCGCGAACCAGCGGTCCCGGTCGCCCACCTGAGCCGCCAGCAGCGCCTGCTCGCCGGCGCCCAGCGCCGCGTCCACAGTGGACTCAGGTCGCGGCTTGACCTCTTCGACGTCGATGCCGCACGGCCCGTACCGGGCGATCGCGACCCCGGCTTCGGCGCGGTGGGCCAAGGAAATCGTCAACGGCGGCAGCGTACGCCCGTACGCCCCGGTCGCCAGGGGACGACCGGCCTCATCGTTGCCGATGCGCAGCTCGGCCGGGAACATCTCGCTCTCCCCGTCGGCCCACAGGAACCGGCGCACGGCGTCCTTCGCCGCGATCCGGCCGAGCAGCCACTGGCGGCGGCCACGGGGCGGACGGCTGTCGTACGCCTCGCGTTCGGCGCCCGCGAGGTAGTTGCGCATGATCAGCTCGCGCGTGGCCAGGTCCGGCCACTGCTCGTGCACCAGGACCCAGCCGCCGGGCTGCGGCTTCGACAGCGTCGCGCGCTCCGGGGTCCGGTCGGACTGACGGATGTCGGGGTTGCTGTCGAACCGCCGGTCGCGCCAGCCGGCGAACTCCGCCCAGACCCGTCCCTGGTGGACCAGCTGCATGTCGGCCTCGAGGAACTCCTCGGTGAGCGAGGTGATCCGCACCAGGCATTCGAGCCGCTCCCCCGGCGCCGGATGCGCGCCGTGGAACCGGATCTCGCGCATGGCCACCGGGAAAACGGTGGTGCGCTCGGGCAGCCGGGCCATGATCCAGTAACCCAGCACCTGGCCGACGTTGTCGAGCAGCGCCCCGGGGGCGGGCGGGGTGGTCAGCTCGGCGCGCACGTGGCGTTCGCCGATCGCGGTCAGCTCGGTGACACCCTGGAACCGCGGCCCGTGGAACATCCAGCGGTCCTCGTACAGTTCGGCGGCGGTAGTCGTCGGCGTTTGCTCAGCCGAGGCGGGAAACTGCCAGGGCGCGGGCGGATTCGCCGGGTAGGCCGGGGCCAGCTCGACCACGGCCTGCGAATAGCCGCCCAGCGACGCGAGCACCCGGCCCCGGCCCTGCGGCAGGACCCGCACCGGCACCGAAACCGCGGGCGTCGCGGTGATCCACTGGTTCAGCCGGACGTCGTGCACCGCGACCGCGTGCCGGCCGGGCGCGGTCTGCTCCGCGAAGCCCATCAGATGGTGGATCACCGTGGTGGCCGGCACGATCGGCCAGCGGTCGGCCACCTCCGCCTGCGGCGGCTGCTTAAAGAAGCAGTGGTCGACCAGGTACGGCATCGTTTCGACCGACACCGCCAGCGTGGTCCGCAGCTCCTTCGGCGGCGCGAGACGCCGTGACGGCGCGCCCCGGGTGGTGAGCACTGTGGACGCGAGATCGGCGGTGTCCTTGAGCAGGGCGGCGAATTCGGCGGCCAGCGGTGACCCGTCGGCCAACCCGCTCAGTCCGTCCACTGTGGACGTGTTGAGCCGCGCGCCGACCTCTGCGCGCGTCCTGGCGTCCAGCGAGACCAGCCGTCCGCCGAGGTCGAGCTTGACCGGCGTCCGCGGTGCCTTCGGTTGGCCCGGCAGCGCCGCGACGTCGACCGGCGCGCCGTCGACCCACAGCGCGGTCGCGACCCGGCGCAGCTGGGCCAGCCCCGGCCGGTGCGCGGAGTGCGCCGAAACCACCAGGTGCTCGCTGCCGTGCAGGGTGTCGCCGATCAGCGAGCCGAGCTGCCCGGCGCCGAGCTGGACGAACGCGCGGAACCCGGCCGCGTACATCGCCTCGACCGTGGGCCGGAACCGCACCGGCTCCAGCAGGTGCCGCACGAACAGGTCCCGGATCTCCGCCGGCTCGGCCGGGTACTCCGACGCCGTGGTCGCCGACCAGACCGGCAGTTTCGCGGGATGCAGCGTGTAGCGCTCGGCCGCGGCGCGGATCGGGCCGAGGTAGGGGCTCAGCATCGGGGTGTGGAAGCCGGTGCGGAACGGCAGCACCTGCGTGATGATCCCGGCGTCGCGAAAGCGCGTGACCAGCTCGCCGACCTCGTCGGACGGTCCGCAGATCATCGACTGGTTGGGCGAGTTGTCGTGGGACAGCACCACGTCCTCGCGGCCGGCCAGCTCGTCGAGCACCCGGGCGGCGGGCGCGCCGACCACGGCGAAGGCCAGGCCGGGCACGACCAGCGCGTCCGGGTCGAACCCGGCCAGGAACGCGTCCACCTCGTCGGCGGCGTGCAGCCCGGCCGCGGCCATCGCGGTCCACTCGCCGAGGCTGTGGCCCGCCAGCGCGTCCGGGACCACGCCGAGCCGGGCCAGCGCCGCGTCGAGCAGCCGGCCCAGCTCGAACACCGCGGTGCCCTGCCGTCCGACGTCGCCGACCACCACATCCCGGTGCCGCCAGGGCAGGCCGAAGTGGCGCGCGAGGTCCCCGCAGTTCAGCGTCAGCTCGGACTCCAGCCCGGGGAAGACGAACGCGAGCCGCCCGCCGCCCGGGCCGAGCAGCGGCCGGTCGGCGAACCAGACGTCGTTGCGCCCGCGCCACGGCTTTCCCCGGCTGACGGCCTTGCGGGCCAGCGCGAGCCGTTTCTCCGTCGGGTCGACGATGCCGAGCCGGACCGGGCCATTGCCCTCGGGCGCGACCAGCACCGCCGAATCCGCGCCGGACAACGTTTCCCGCAGCGCTTCGACAGTCGGGGCGGCCAGCCGCAGCACGCGTTCGGCCTCGTGCACGATCACCGGCGCCGGGCGCGGGGCCTGTTCGAGCACGACGTGCGCGTTGATCCCGCCGAACCCGAACGCGTTGACCGCGGCCCGGCGCATCGGCGCGTCCCAGGGCTTGGCCACGTCGAGCGTGGCGAACCGGGTCTTCGCAAGGCCGGGGTGCGGGTCCTCGCAGTGCAGGGTCGGCAGCAGTTTTCCGTGGTGCACGGCCAATGCGGCCTTGATCAGCCCGGCGATCCCGGCCGCGGGCATGGTGTGCCCGATCATCGACTTGACCGAGCCCAGCACCGCGCTGCCGTTCGCGCCGAAAACCTCGGCGAGGGTGGCGAGTTCGGCGCCGTCCCCGGCCGGCGTCGCCGTGCCGTGCGCCTCCAGCAGGCCGATCGAATCCGGGTCGGCCGGGTCCACTCCGGCCGCGGCCCAGGCCTGGCGCACCGCCCGGACCTGACCGCCGGAGTCGGGGCTGGCCAGGCTCGCGGTCCGGCCGTCCGAGGCGACACCGGTCCCGGTGATCACGGCGTACACGCGGTCACCGTCCCGTTCGGCGTCGGCCAGCCGCTTGAGCACCACGACCCCGGTGCCCTCGCCGATCAGCACGCCGTCGGCGTCCCGGTGGAACGGCCGGATCCGCTCGGACGGCGAAAGCGCGCCGAGCTGGCTGAACACACTCCAGAACGTGATGTCGTGGCAGTGGTGCACCCCGCCGGCGAGCACGACGTCGCAGCGATTCGATTCAAGCTCCCGCACGGCGTGGTCAACGGCGATCAGTGAGGACGCGCAGGCAGCGTCCACTGTGTACGCCGGGCCGCGCAGGTCGAGCCGGTTGGCCAGCCGGGACGCGGCGAGGTTCGGCACCAGCCCGATGGCGGACTCCGGCGCCTCCGGGCCGAGCTGGTCGGTGAACGCCTGGCGGACCGCGTCGAGCCGGGTTTGATCGAGGTCCGGCAGCAGTTCGCCGAGCGTGTGGACGAGCTGGCTCGCGGTGCGGACCCGCTGATCGAGCCGCGCCAGGCCCGGGGTGAGATAGCCGCCACGGCCGAGGATGACGCCGACCCGGGCTCGGTCGGCGGGCAGCCGGTCCGCGCCGCCCGCGTCCGCGAGCGCCTGCGCCGCGACCCGCAGCGCGATCAGCTGGTCGGGCTCGGTGGCGGGCACCGAGTTCGGCATGATCCCGAACCCGGTGACGTCCACTTCAGCCAGTTCGTCGACAAAACCGCCGCGCCGGCAGTAGACGCGGTCGGCACGCCGGTCGGCTTCGGGCTGGTAGTACGCGCTGTCCCACTTTCCCGGCGGCACCTCGGTGATCGCGTCGACGCCGCCGAGCAGGTTCCGCCAGTACGCGTCGAGGTCGGGCGCGCCGGGGAAGAGCACCGACATGCCGACGATCGCCACCTGCTGGGCTTGAGGCACGGACGTCACCAGCCCGACGCGGTGTAGACGACGGCGGCGGTCTCCGGCCGGCCCCAGGCCAGCTCGCGCAGCAGGCCGAGAGTGCCCTCCTCCGGGTCGATCAGCCCGATGCCGCGACGGGCGTAGTCGCGCATCAGCTCGGGGGTGACCATGCCGTCGTTGGTGCCGGTCGGGGCCCACGGTCCCCAGTGGACGGTCACCGCACGCCCGGCCGGCCAGCCGCGGCCGAGCGTCTCCAGCGCGTCGTTCGCCGCGGCGTAGTCCGATTGCCCGCGATTGCCCAGCGTCGCCGCGATACTGCCGAAGAGCACCACGAACTTGGGCTCCCCCGGCAGGTCCGCGGTCGCCTCCAGCAGCGTCCGCGCGCCGTCGACCTTCGTGCCGTACACCCGCTCGAACGACTCCGGCGACTTCTGCGCGATCAGCTTGTCCTCGATCACGCCGGCCGCGTAGACGATGCCGTCGAGGCGGCCGTGCTCGGCGTGGATCTCCTTGACCGCGCGGTGCACGGCCTCGGCGTCCAGCATGTCGACGGACTGGTACCGCACCGGGCTGCCGAGCGCTTCGAGCCGTTCGAGGGTGCCGCGGACCTCGCGTTCGCCGAGGATGCGCCGCACCGCGCGTTCGATCTCGGCCGGGACCTTGTGGCCATCCGCGATCAGGGCGGCCCGGAGTTCCTTGGCGTCCTTCGCCTGCGGGTACTCGTCCTCGGCGGGAGGCACCGGCGTCCGGCCGAGCAGCTCGATCCGGCAGCGCGACGCGGCGGCCAGCGTGGTGGCGAACCGCGCGGTGATCCCCTTCGCCCCGCCGACCAGCAGGACGACGGAGCCGCGGTCCAGCCCGGCGGCGGTGGCCTCGGCCGCGCCGTCCCCGGCCGGTCCCGCGCCGCTGCTGCCGAGCAGGCCCAGGCTTTCCGGCGTCATCCGGAGGCCGCGCCGGGTGCCGCCGCGCAGCACCACGGGCTCACGATCCACAGTGGACAGCTCCGCGACCAGCCCCGCGGCGATCTCGCTGATTTCCGTGCCCGGCGGGTGTTCCACGACGCGGGCGAGCGCGTCCGGGTACTCACGGGCGACGCTGCGGTAGAACCCGCGCAGGCCCTCCCCCGGCCCCGAGGTCAGCAGCCAGCGGGGGTTGCCGTCGAGCGCGGCGCGGTAGGCCGGGAAGGCCTCCGGCAGCACCGGCCCGGCCGCCGGTTCCGGCAGGTGCAGGACGCCGTCGAACCCGGGCCGGACGTCCTCGGCGATCTCCGCCTCCGCGCCCAGCCCGGTCAGCCGCTCGCGGACGGCCTCGGCCAACGGTCCTGGGCCGAGCAGGAGAAACCTGCGTCCCGCCACGTCCGGGGTGCCGGTGGGGGCCAGTTCGAACTCGCTCATCACCAGCCGCTTGGGCGCGACGATCTGCGGCGCGGCCTCCTCCGGCTCGGGCTGCGCCGCCGTGATCTCCGGCGCGGTCTGCTCAGGCGCTGTCGTCCCGGAGATCAGCTCGGCAATCGTCGCCGCGGTACGGGCCTTCGCGAGTTCCTCGACGTCACCGCCGATCTCCAGACTCAGCCGCGTCGCCAGCTCACCGGCGATCTCCGCCCGTTTAATCGAATCGACGCTCAGGTCCGCTTCAAGATCAAGGTCCGGCTCGATCATCTCCACCGGATACCCGGTCCGCTCCCCGATCACCTCGATCACCGTCTCCAGCACCGAGCGCCCCAATGTGGCGTTCGGTGCGTGGAATGAGGGCTGGGCGCGCAGCGCCTCCGTCGAGGGTGGTGGTGGGGCAGAGGTTGGAGCAACCAACGCCACATTGGGGCGCTGCGCACCAATCAGGTCGGCGACGGCCGCTGCGGTGCGGGCCTTCGAAAGCTCCTCGACGTCACCGCCGATCTCCAGGCCCAGCCGCGTCGCCAGCTCACCGGCGATCTCCGCCCGTTTGATCGAATCGACGCTCAGGTCCGCTTCAAGATCAAGGTCCGGCTCGATCATCTCCACCGGATACCCGGTCCGCTCCCCGATCACCTCGATCACCGTCTCCAGCACCGAACGCTCCGGCGCCACCACCGGAATTTCGGGCACTACGACCGGTGCAAGCTCCGGAGCAGCGACAGCGAGCGGCACCGGCGCGGCCTCGAACACCGGCGCGGCGGCCGGGTCGGCGCCGAGGTAGCCGAGCAGGACGTCCCGCTGGGCCGCGATCATCTCCCGGCTGGTGCGCAGGAAGTCGGCGACCATCGCCTCGGCGCCGCCCGCCGGGGAGCCGGGCTGGGGTGTGGTCACGAGAACCTCCGGGAGACGCTGGGCGGGGTGCAGGGCCGCGGCCGGGATCGTACCGTCCGCGGTGCGGACCAGCTGGCCGTCGACTGTCCAACCAGGACGCTTCGGACGTTTCGCCTTCGCCGCGTCGACCGCGTCCCGGCCGCGGAACAGCCAGCCGGTCTCCACGGCCGTGCCGGAGACGGCCAGCGCGGCCAGTGCGCCGAGGAACCCGGCCAGCCCGCGCCGTCCCGGCTGCTCCAGCCCCACAGTCCGGTGTGGACGGTCGCCGAGAATCGCCTCGACCTGCCGGGCCAGCACCGCACCGGGCCCGGCTTCGACGAACACCCTGGCCCCGGCCGCGTACATCGCCTCGACCTGGTCGACGAACCGGACCGGCGAGCCGAGCTGGGCGGCCAGCCCGGCGCGGACCTCGTCCGGATCCGCCGGATACGGCGCCGCGGTGCGGTTTCCGTACACCGGAACAGCAGGAGCGGTGACGTCGAACGCCGCCAGCGTCCGGCCGAACGACGTGCCCGCGGCGGCGACCAGCGGACTGTGGAACGCGCACGCCACGGCGATCCGCTTCGCGCCGAGCCCGGCGGCACGCAGGTGCTCGATTGCGGCCTCGACGGCGGCAGTCGGCCCGGAGATCACCGTCTGCCGGGGCGAATTGTGGTTGGCCGGCACGACTTCGGCGAGGCCGGCGTCGGCGAGGGCCTTCTCGACGTCCGGTGCGGACGCGGCGACCGCGGCCATCGCGCCCGGATCCCCTTCGGGCACCGCGTCGAGGATCGCCTCGGCCCGCGCGTGGCTGGCGCGCAGCAACGCGTCCGGGGTCAGGGAGCCGGCCGCGGCCAGCGCGGTGAGCTCGCCGTAGCTGTGCCCGCCGAGCATGGCCGGCCGGACGCCCGCCCGGGTCAGCAGCCGGAACGCGGCCAGCCCGGCCAGGCCGAGCGCGGGCTGGGCGACGCGGGTGTCGGTGACGCGGTCGGCCGCGGCCTGGCGCGCGGGCTCGCCGAACACCGCCGGGCCGAACACGGCGTCGGCAGTGGCCGGGTCGAGCCGGAGATAACGGTGCAGCTCGGGGAAAGTGACGAACAGCTCGGCGAGCATGCCGGGCCGCTGGCTGCCCTGCCCGGGGAACAGCACCGCGACCTCGCCCGGTTCGGCGCCGTCCGCCCGGAGCACGCCGGGTGCGTCGGCCCCGGTGAGCGCCTGGCGCAGGAGCCCGGCCAGTTCGTCCACAGTGGACGCGACGAGCGCGAGCCGGACCCGCGCCCCCGAAGCGACGGCGGCCTCGGCCCGGCGCGAAGCGCTCAGCGCCAGGTCCCGCAGTCGCCACGGCTGATGCCCGGCGGGCACGTCGTCGACGAGCGCGAGCAGATCGCGCACCGCCCCATCGGCCGTGAAGGTGAACAGCTCGGCCGGCCATTCGTCGCCGACCTGGGCCGGCGGGACCCCGTCGGCGTGCGCGCCGAGCACCACGTGGAAGTTCGTGCCGCCGAAGCCGAACGCGCTGACCCCGGCGATCCGCTCGGCGGGCGGCGCGGCCCACGGCTGCGCCGCCGCCTGGAACACGAACGGGCTCGTTTCGGGGTCCCAGGCCGGGTTCGGCGAAGCCACGTGCAGAGTCGGCGGTTTCACACCGGTGTGCACGGCGAGCGCGGCCTTGATCAGCCCGGCCAGGCCCGCGGCGCACTTGGTGTGCCCGATCTGCGACTTCACCGAGCCGATCGCGCAGCCGCCCGGCGCGGCCCCGGCCTCGGTGAACACCTGCGTCAGCGTGCCCAGCTCGGTCCGGTCGCCGACCACGGTGCCGGTGCCGTGCGCCTCGACCAGCCCGACCTGCGCGGGTGAAACGCCGGCGTTGCGGTACGCGCGGGTGAGCGCGTTGTGCTGGCCTTCCGGGCGCGGCGCGGTGAGGCCGAGCGCGCGGCCGTCACTGGCGGCGCCGACGCCCTTGATCACCGCGTACACCCGGTCTCCGTCGCGGTCCGCGTCGGAGAGCCGCTTCAACGCGAGGCAAGCGACGCCTTCGCCGAGCGCGATCCCGTCGGCCGCGCTGTCGAACGTCGCCGAGCGGCCGGTCGGGGAAAGCGCGTGCGCCGAGGCGAACAGGAGGTAGTCGTTGATGCCGTTGTGCAGGTCGGCGCCGCCGCACAGGACGAGGTCGCTGGTGCCGCCGGCGAGTTCCTTGCAGGCGGCGTCGACCGCGGTGAGCGAGGACGCGCAGGCCGCGTCGACGGTGTAGTTGGCGCCGCCGAGGTCGAGCCGGTTGGCGATGCGCCCGGCGATGACGTTGGCCAGCACGCCCGGGAACGAGTCCTCGGTGAGCCGGGGCAGCTGCTCGTCGAGCCCGGCCGGCAGCTCGCCGATGTACGCGGGCAGGACCGAGCGCAACGTCATGGCGTTGGACAGGTCGCTACCGGCTTCGGCGCCGAACACCACCGAGGTCCGCGAGCGGTCGAACGCGCGGTCCGCGTACCCGGCGTCGGCGAGCGCGCGGTGCGCGGCTTCGAGCGCCAGCAGCTGCACGGGCTCGATGGCGGCCAAAGAGGACGGCGGGATGCCGTACTGCAGCGGGTCGAACCCGATCTCCGGGAGGAAGCCGCCCCACCGGGACGGGGTGCGCTCGCCCTGGCCGTCCGGGTCGTAGTAGAGCGAGGTGTCCCAGCGCTGCGGCGGCACCTCGGTGACCGCGTTCGCGCCGGCCAGCACGTTCGCCCAGAACGTGGCGAGGTCCGGCGCCTGCGGGAACATGCAGGCCATCCCGACGATCGCGATGTCGAGTGGTTCCGGCGCGGGCGGTTCCGGCGCGCAGACGCCGAAGGTGGCGGCCCGAGCGCGCAGGAAGGCGTTCGCGCCGTCGCCGACCGAGGTGTGCAGGTCCGCGATCGTGGTGACGGCCGAGCGCAGCACCGCCACCTCGCCGGCCATGAACATGCCCTCGGCCAGCTGCCGGTCTTCGCCGACCTCGCGCAGGTCCGCGCCGACGCGCTCGATTCCCTTGCTGGCCAGGCGAAGCCGGCCGACGTTGAGGGTCTCCAGCTGCTCCCAGGCGTCCCGGCTGGGCACCCCGCGCTCGGCGAGCCCGGCCTTGACCGCCGCGTACTCCTCGGTGAACGGGCTGCGCACGCAGCGGGTGGCGTGCCCGGGCGCGGTCTCCAGCAGGTCGGTGTGCTCGGCGTCGAGCAGCTGCCGCTGGAACAGCGGGAGCACGGCGCCGGCGTCGACCGACTCGCGGGTGAACAGGTACGCGGTGCCCATCAGCACGCCGATCGCGGCGCCCCGCTCGGCCACCGGCGCGGCGAGCGCGGCGACCATCGCCGCGGAGCGCTCGTCGTGGATCCCGCCGGCGAACAGGATCTGCAGCTCGCGCGCGGCTCCCGGCGTGCCCGCCAGGAAGTCCTGGAGGACCCCGAGCTGGGCTTCCCACAACGGAAAGCTCGTGCGCGGCCCGACGTGGCCACCGCATTCCGAGCCTTCGAAGACGAACTTGCGCGCGCCGGCTTCGAGGAACTGCTTGAGCAGCCCGGGAGACGGCACGTGCAGGAAGGTCGCGATGCCCACCGCTTCGAGGTCGGCGGCCTGCGCCGGGCGGCCCCCGGCGATGATCGCGTGCGAGGGGCGCAGCTCCCGGATGACCTCGAGCTGCGCGGCCTTGACGTCGTCGGCGGCGAAGCCGAGCACGCCGACGCCCCACGGCGCGTCGCCGACCGCGTCGCGGGTCCGCACCAAGACTTCGCGGGTCTGCTCCGGACCGGACAGGGCCAGCGCGATGAACGGCAGCCCGCCGCCCGCGGCGACCTCGGCGGCGAACGCGGCCTGGTCACTGACCCGGGTCATCGGTCCCTGCGCGATCGGCAGCGCGGTGCCGAACGCGCGGCTGCCCGCGGTGTCCGGGCCGAGCACGCGGGTGCCGCTGGCCAGCGCCTCGCCGACGGCCTCGCGGATCCCGCGGACGGCGGCGGTCACGGTGGGCCACCGGTCGCGGAACCGGGTGGCGAGGAAAACGTCCTGACCGGCTTCGAGCTGATTGCCGCCGGTGTTCTTGGCCCGGCTGACCAGGCGCCGGACGCCGTCGGTCACCACGGTCTCGGAACCGTCCAGCCCGGTCAGCGCGACGGTGCTCGCGGACGGCAGCTCGGCCTCCGGGAGCAGCGCGAGCTGGGTGTCCAGCACGACTCCGGCGGCGCCGCCCGCGATCGCGGCGGCCGCGGTGTGCGGGCCGATCCCGCCGGCGGCCCAGACCGGCACGTCGAGCGTCTCGTCCGCAAGCAGGGCCTGGAGTAACACGAATGTGCTCAGCTCACCCACCCGGCCGCCACACTCGTTACCACGGGTGATCAAGCCGTAGGCCCCGCCCTCGACCGCCCGCGCGGCCGACGCGCGGCTCGTGACCTCGGCCAGCACCCGCCGTCCCGGGAAATCGCGCGCGACGCAGGGCGAGTCCTCGGTGAGCAGCACGGTGCTGACGGCTTCGGGCAGCTCGGTGCCCGAAGGCAGGCGCGCGAGCCGGACTCCGAACCCCGCGGTCCCCCACTCCCTCAGCAGGGTGAGTTCTTCCGTCCCGGCCGGCCCGCCCGCGGTCAGGTCGAGCACGCCGAGCGCGCCACCGCGCCTGGCCGCCGCGACGCAGCGCGCCGACGGCCGCCCGAGCGGCGACACCGCGACTACCAGCTCGGCGGAACTGAAGTCGTCTTTCAGAACAGGCATAAGAACTCCCGCTACAGAACTCCCGCTACGCACGAAAGGGTGATAGAGCGTAACGGGGTGCAACTTAAACAGTGACGTCCGGTTTCGTCAACAACCCACCATGAACTTCGTGTTCTGGTGCAGAAAAGCCGGGACTGACCTGTACCGGGACATGGAGATTTAACGCATTCGTCACGTATCACCAGGCGGGAACGTGAGCAACGTTGCCTTGCCACTGGCCCGCGGCCACGGTAACCGGACTATCAGCCCGGGTCGGCGGGCACCACCGCCAGGGGGAGCAACCGCTCCCGGCCAGTGGGAGTGTGCCCTATTTCCCGGCTCAGCATGCCTTTTCGCCCGGGCTTTTTCCAGCCCCGCGAACGAGGAAATGTTTCCGGTCGGCAAATATACCCACAGTGGTTTGCGGATTAATCGGCGGGGGTCGGTCGCCGGGCCCGGCCGCCTTGTATCCGCCGCGCTTCGACGCGAGCCGGCCCGGCGACGCGGTCGACTAAACTGGCCGGGTGTTCCCGTCGGCCGACTTCGACCTCGCGCCCTATGCGGATTTCGACATGCCGGCCTACGTCCGACGCACCTACTGCAGCTGGCACGACGCGGGCTGGCGGTCGTTGCTGGTACAGGGTTTCGACCACGCGCCGCAGGCCGAGCAGCTGCCGATGCCGGCGGTAGCGGACCTGGCGGACCCGCGCGGGCGGGAAACCGGACCGTCGCCGCCGGGTCCCCGGCAGTCTGGAACTACTGGCGCCGGGCCGGGCGAGCACCCGCGACTACCGGGCTTCTTCCGCGCTGCGCACCATTCAGGTGCACATTCCGTCCGCGACCGTCGACCGGGCCGCGGAGCACCTGGGCGGACGGCCGGACTTCGACCGGCTGTCGGCCGCTATCGGCGCGGGCGACCCGATCGTCGAGAACATCGTCCGCGCGCTTCCCCATGTCGCGGTTACAAACGACCTGTACGCCGAATCCGCCGCAGCCTACCTCGCGACGCACCTGCTCACCCAGGGCCGCCACGATCGCCTGCCCGGCCCCGAGCACTCGGCGGTCCGCGCGGGCATCGCCGTGATGACCGCGCGGCTGGCCGAGCCGTTGACGCTGGCCGCCATCGCCGCCGAGGCGCACCTGAGCGTGTACCACTTCATCCGGGTTTTCCGGGCGGAAACCGGCGAAACGCCCCATCGGTTCCTCACCCGGCTGCGGATCGAACGAGCGCAGCGGCTGTTGTCCGGCAGCACCCTCAGCCTCGCGCAGATCGCGGACCAGTGCGGTTTCTCGAGTCCTGGCACGCTGTCGTCGGCCTTCCTGAGCCAGGTCGGCGTCCGGCCGTCGGTGTACCGCAACATCTGATCGACGCCACGGCAATCCCGCGCCTGGCCCCGGCCGGCCGCTTGCCCTACTTTCGGCTGGTGTCCTGTGTTCCCGCGGTCGAGGATTTCCGATCATGCTGAGCTATTCCGCGCACGCGACCTCGGCCGCGCCGCCCGCCGCCGTCTGGCGCCTGCTGCTCGACGCCCGCACCTGGCCCGCTTGGTCGGCCGTTGATGGTCTGGACCTCCAGCGGTCCAGCGGGCTCGACCCGGACGGCCGGGACCCGGTCGGCGCCGTCCGCGCGTTCCGCACCGGGAAGATCGTCACCGGCGAGCGGCTGACCGGCCTCGTCGAAGAAAGGCAGCTGACTTACGACGACGCCTTCAACAAGGCCATCCACGACTACCGGGCGGTCATCGACCTGACCCCGGCCGCGGGCGGGGGCACGGCCATCCACTGGCACGGCACCTATGCCACGGGCCCGCTCATGCGCTTGGTGATGGGGCCCGTGATGTCACGGGTCATGCAGCGCATGGCCGACGGGTTGGCCGCGTACGCGGAGCAGCCGGCTCCCGCGTAAGACACGGTCCGGACCGCGGACGGGGTCCGCACCGAGCCGTCATTCCTCGACGACGAGGCCCTTGGCCTTCAGTTTGTCGGTGAGACCGGCCGCGCCGTCGCCCGGCGCGCGGCCGGCTTCGGCGTCCGGGTGCTGTGCCACGACCCGTACTCGGCTCCCACGGACGGGCTGGCCGAGCCCGCCGACCTCGCGACTTTGCTGACGCAGTCGGACATCGTCTCGCTGCACGTCCCGCTGACCGAGGCGACCCGGCACCTGATCGGCCCGGCCGAGCTGCGCGCGATGAAGCCGACCGCGACGCTGGTCAACACTTCACGGGGCGGCGTCGTCGACGAGGCCGCTCTGCTGGCCGCCCTGTGCGAAGGCACCATCCACTCCGCCGGCCTGGACGTCTTCGAACGGGAGCCGCGCGGCGCGGACGTGGCCGACCTGCTGGCGGAGCCGCGGCTGGTGGCGCTCCCCCACGTCGGCTCCGCCACCGAGGCGACCAGGGCCGCGATGGTGGACCTCGCCGTCGACAACCTCCTGGCCGTGCTCTCCGGCGAGCCCGCGCGCACCCCGCTTCCCGGCACCTCGGCGGTGCCGGGATGAGCCACCCCGTTTTCGACGTCCGGGGCCGAACCGCCCTCGTCACCGGTTCGAGCCGGGGCATCGGCGAGGCGCTGGCGCGGGGCCTGGCCGAAGCCGGGTGCGTGATCGTCCTCAATGGACGCGACGAGGCGAAGCTGGCTCAGACCCGGCAGGAACTGGCGGAAAGCACTGGCGCCACGGTGTTCGCGGTCCCCTTCGACGTGACCGATCCCGACGCCGTCGCCGCGGGAATCGCGCAGGCACTGGAGACGAACCTCAGCAGCGCGTTTTTCGTCGGCCGCGAGGTGGCCCGTGGGATGAAGTCCCGTGGCCGCGTGAAAATCGTGAACGTCTGCTCGGTGCAGAGCGAGCTGGCGCGCCCCGGGATCACGCCGTACACGGCCACCAAGGGCGGGCTGAAGATGCTCACCAAGGGCATGTGCGCCGACCTCGGCCCGTCGGGGATCCAGGTCAACGGCCTGGCCCCGGGCTACTTCGACACCGAGCTGAACGCGGCGCTCGTGGCCGACGAGGATTTCAGCGCCTGGATCCGCGGCCGCACCCCGGCCGGGCGCTGGGGCCGGATCGAGGACCTGGTCGGGGCCCTGCTGTTCCTCTGCGCGCCGGCGTCGGATTTCGTGAACGGCCAGCTGCTCCACGTCGACGGCGGGATCACCGCGGTCCTCTGAGCCGGGTCACATGGCGCTGTTGGTCTCGCCCTGCGCGCGCAGAAGGTCTTCGCGGGCCCGGGAAACCCGCGACCGGACAGTGCCGACCGGGCAGCCGCACACCTCGGCGGCCTCGGCGTAGGAAAGCCCGAGGAACTGGGTGAGCACGATCGCCTCACGCCGGTCCTCGTCGAGGCCGGCCAGCAGAACGCCGAGCTCGACCAGGTCCTCGAAGCCCGCCGCGTGTCCCCGCGCGGTCTGGTCCTCGGCCGCGCGCTGCCAGTCCGCCGTGCCGGAGATCTTCGGCCGCACCGACGCGGACCGGACCTGGTCGACGACCACCCGGCGCGCGATGGACAGCAGCCAGGTCCGTGAGCTGGACCGTCCGGCGAACCGGCGCAGCGAGCCGAACGCCCGCAGGTAGGTCTCCTGGGTGAGGTCGTCGGCCTCGGCCGGGCTGGTGCGGTGGGCCAGGAACCGCCAGACGTCGGCCTGGGTGGCGCGCACCCAGCGTTCCAGGGCGGCCTGGTCGCCGCGGGCAGCGGTCAGTGCGAGCGCCGTGATGCGCTCGTCCTCGTCGCCCCTGCTGCCGGACACGCACTCACGGTAATGCACCAGGGGCGCGGGAACTCCGGAGGGCGCCCGGGCGACTATGTAAGTCGTGAGCTGCGAAATCTTCCGCGAAGCGCTTTCGGCCCGGCTGGACTCCGAGCCCGGCCCGCTCCCCGCCGACCAGGTCGACGCGCACCTGGCCACCTGCTCGGCGTGCCGCGCCTGGTACGCCCGCGGTGAAGCGCTGCGCCGCGCCATGCTGGTCCGCAGCGCACCCGCGGTGCCCGACCTCACCGCGTCGATCATGGCTCAGGCACCGCCGGTTTCGCGGGAGAAATGGGGCCTTCGGGTGGCGCTGGGCTTGGTCGGGCTGGTGCAGTGCGGGCTGGCGTTCGCGCAGCTGCTCGGCATGGACACCGGTTTGCACGGTGGCGCGGCCATGGTCGGACACCTGCTCAACGAGAGCGCGGCGTGGAACCTCGCTGTCGGTATCGGCCTGCTGTGGGCGGCGCTGCGCACCCGCGCCGCGGCCGGCCAGCTCCCGATGATCACGGGCTTCGTACTGGTGCTGACGGTGGTGACCACCTCGGACCTCATCGGCGGCCAGGTGACGGCCGGGCGGGTGCTCACGCACGCGTTCCTGGTCGTCGGCCTCGGGCTGCTGTTCGCGGTCCACCGGCAGCATCGGGCGCGCCAGGAGCCGGGGCCTGGTCTTGGTGAGGAACCGGGCGCTGACGGCGAAAACCAGGTCCCGGGCCGCGGTGCCTTCGGTCTGGCCCGCCCGGGCCCGCGGCGGGGCCGGAACCAGCAGCGGCCGGCCGGGCGGCATCACGCTGCCTGAGACAGCTCAGCCGAGCGCGGTGGCCGCTTTCGCCTGATTGGTGCGGAAAGTGTCCAAATAGGTCTGCGCCTGCGCGCCGGGCTTGGTGCCGCGGGCGAAGGCCTTCATGTTGCCCGGGCCGGTGTTGTAGCCCAGCGCGAGCAGTTCCGAGGTCTGGTACTTGCCGTGGGCCGCGGGGAGCTGGGCGGACAGGTCGTGCAGGTACCAGGCCTCGGCCTGGATGGCGAGGTCCGGGTCGTCCGGGAGTTGCTCCCAGGTGCGGGCGGCGAAGGGGCGGCCGTGTTTGGTCTGGTCGAACGTGGCGCGGTGCATGTTCGCGACGCCGAACGCGGCGTCCGGCTTGATTTTCTGCCACGCGCGTTCCAGCTCGGGGTCGTGCGGTTTGTACGACTCGTTGTAGAGGATCGCCATCACCAGCTGCGGATCGACTCCGGCTTCCGCCGCGCGGGTGCGGACCTGGGCGGCGTAGCGCGACGGGTCCGGGTTCGTCACCGAAGGATCGGCCGAGGTGGACGGAACGGCCGCGGAACTCGGCGTACTGGCCGAAGAGCCACTGGTCCCCGGCGTCGCAGAACATCCGGCGAGCGCCAATCCGGCCAAAACCGCCACGATCGCCGACGCGGCGGGCCGAGGTCTGCCCTCACGGCGCTGATTCATCATTCCGCCTTTCGCCGCTCACGCGGTGCCCGCCTGCCTGCGCAGGGACTGTGCCTACTATGGGGTATACCGAATCTGCGGACTTCGCGGCGGGGCTGGAGGTCAAGAAATGTTCGGTTTCAGCCTGGACCACCTGCTTGTCCTGTTGGTCGCCGGCCTGTTCATCCTCGGGCCGGAGCGGCTGCCGGAGTCGGCGCGGTGGCTGGCGCAGACCGTGCAGCGGGTCCGCGGTTTCGCCTCCGGCGCCCAGGAGCAGCTGCGCGCCGAGCTGGGGCCGGAGTTCCAGGAGCTGCGCAAACCGTTGCAGGACCTGCAGGCGCTGCGCGAGTTCAACCCCAGGACCGCTGTCACCCGCTACCTGCTCGACGACTCCACCCCCGCCCAGCCCCCGGCCGCGACGGCAACCGCCGCAATGACCCCGCTGCGGGCCGGCGAGCGGGCGCCGATCGACCCGGACGCCACCTGAGCCACCCCCACGCGGATCGAAAACCACCACCCCACAGGGAACACCCCGGGGTAATGACCCGGTAAAGTCCACTCCATGATCGTCACCACACCGGTCCCCGTCCGCACCAGCCCGGGGATGGTGCCCCGGTGAGCGTCCATCCCGGTGGCGCGGGCAGCCCGTTCTGGGTCGAGCTGGCCACCGCCGACCTGGACCGCAGCATGCGGTTCTACCAGCGCCTGTTCGGCTGGGAATTCCAGCGGGTCAAGTATTCCGGCGGACAGGACTACGTGCTGGCGCTGCTCGACGGCGAGCCGGTCGCGGGGCTGCGGCCGCACCCGGGCGCGATCCTGGACTGGACGCTCTACCTGGCCACCCCGGACCTCGCCTCCGCCTGCGCGCAGGTGATCCGGCTGGACGGCACCGTGCTGGAGACGCGGCCGACCATCGTGCCCGGCGTGGGCGCCAAGCTGCTGATCGACGACCCGAGCGGGGCGACCGTCGGCCTGGTCCAGCCGGCCGTGGACTACGGGTTCACCGCCGGGGTGCCCGGATCGCTGGTCTGGATCGAGTTCGTCACCCGCCAGGCCGAGATCGCCGATCGCTTCTACAGCCGCCTGTTCGGCTACACCCAGCGCCAGGTCGGCGACGGCAGCGCGGTGGACTACAAGGTCTACTCCATCGGGCCGGACTCGGTGATCGGCCGGGTGCGGATGGCGCTGGACACTCCCGCGGACGTGCCGCCCCGCTGGATCGCGCACTTCGCCGTCGACCCCGGACTGGGCTTCGACCGGACGCTGCACGAGGCCCGCGGCGCGGGCGCGCGGCTGCGGTTCGCCCCCTATTCGTCCACTTTGGGCAAAGTCGCCGTGCTGTCCGACCCCACCGGCACCCGGTTCGCCCTCATCGACCCGGCGCTGGCCGCGGATTGGGACTACCACTCCGCGGTCGACGACCCGTACGGCGACTGAACTCCCCTTACGCGCCGAACCACTCACCGGCGGCCGCGCGGAGGGCGTCAGTGTCCGGCCGCGGTTCGCTGGACGCCCAGACCACAGAGGAATCCGGACGCAGCAGGAGCGCGGTGACGTCGGTGTCCGCCTTGGCGCGCAGCACTTCCACACCGTCCACATGCGACGCGCCCAACCCGTTCGCGGTCAAGTCGATCAGCAGCGGGCGCGCCCGCCGGACCAGCTCGCCGAGGCGGGCCGTGCCGTCCGGCGTGTGCAGTTCGAGGTCCGGCGCGGGCCAGCCGGCCAGCGGGTGGGCGTCCGCGGCGACCGGGTAACGGACGTCCGCGCCCGCGACGAGAGCCGCGAGCACCCGCACGACCCCCGGCTGGGTCAGCAGCTCGCCGAACAGCCCACGCAGGCCGGTGACGTCCTCCCCCGGCGCCAGCAACGCCGCCTGAGCCTGGGCGTACGTGATGGTCCGCTCCGCGATCGCGCGCCGCTCCGTCTCGTAGGTGTCGAGCAGGTCGGTACCCCGGACCGCGGCCGCGAGCTTCCAGCCCAGGTTGATCGCGTCCTGCAGCCCGAGGTTGAGCCCGGTGCCGCCGGCGGCGAACACGTGCGCGGCGTCGCCGACGAGGAAGACCCGGCCCTCGCGGTACTTCTCCGCGACGCGCGTGCTGCCCCCGTTGATCCGGCGCAGCACGTGCGGTCCGTCGCCAGGCGGCGGCCCGATCGGGACGTCGGCGCCGAGCACCCGGTTGATGCTGGCCCGTATCTCGTCGAGCGTCATGGGCTTGGCGCTCTCGGGCTCGTCCCACTCGACGGTGGCGACGAGCGGCGGCCGCCCGGGCAACGGCGCGTACGAGAAGCCGCCGCGCGCGGTCCGGACCGGCAGGAAGGGCAGCACGGTCCCGTGCCCCGGCACGTTCAGCGCGCCGGTGGCCGGGTCGAGCCAGTCCGGCGGCACGGTGGCGTACGCGCTGCGGCTGGTGCTGCGGTCGTAGGTGACGCCGGGGAAGCCGATGCCCACGGCCTTGCGGACCGGGCTGTGCGCGCTGTCCGCGCCGACGACGTACCGCGTGCGCAGCTCGTACGCTTGCGAATCCGGACCGCGGACGGTGAGTGTGACACCCTCCGAATCCTGGGTGAGGCCGGTGAACTCGTGCCCGCGGCGAATCTCGACACCGAGTTCGAGGGCGCGTTTTTCCAGTACCTGCACGGTTTTCAGCTCCGGCACCGGCAGGTTGTAGATCGGGCTGTGGTCCAGGAGCCCGAGGTGCAACGGCATCGCGGCGAACATGAAGTAGCCGTTGTTGGGCCGCGGCGGGCCGGGCTGCCCGCTGAGCGGCTCGAACAGCCCGCGCCGGTCGACCATCGGCACGACCTGGCCGACCAGCCCGTTCGACCGGGGTTCCGGGTTCGGCTCGGTGCGGCGTTCGAGCACGACCGGCCGGACGCCGCCGAGCGCGAGTTCACAGGCGGCCATCAGGCCGTTGGGCCCGCCGCCGACGATCACTACGTCCATGGCTGTTCTCCTTTTTCCGGGCACGCCGGACAAGCCCGCCTTCGCGGGCAACCGAGTAAAAGGGTCAGCGCGGGTCGGGCGACCCGGCGCGGAGCTGATCGAAAACCTCGTGGAGCACGGCGACGAGCGACCGGTCCGGCTGCCGCGTCCAGTGCGCCATCGCGGTGCCGAGCCCGGCCGCGACCACCGCGGCGAGGACCTGCGGGTACAGCTCTTCGGCGGCAGTGCCGGTCCGGCCGGCGATGGCGGCGGTCAGCTCGTCCTGCGCTTGGGCGTGGGCGCGGAACACCTCGTGCTGGATCGCGGGCTGGGCGAGCAGCCCCTGGAGCGCGGTGGCGTAACCGTCGTCGCGCGGGCCGCTCTCGGCCGGCTCGAACTGCGCGACGACCGCCGCGACCAGCGCGTCCCAGAGCGGCTCGTCCGCCGGGCGCTCCCGCAGGACCTCGGCGATGCGCTGCCCACGCTCCACATGGGTGGCGACCACCGCTTCGGCCTTGCTGGTGAAGTAATTGCGGAAGGTGCGCTCGGAGACGTTCGCCGCGGCCGCGACGTCCTCCACCGAGACGTTGTCCCACCCGCGCTCCAGTGCGAGCCGGATCGTCGCGTGGCTCAACGCGAGACGGGTCTCGCGCTTCTTGCGCTCCCGCAGCCCTTCGGAGGTCATGGTGACCACCGTAGCGAAACTTTCCAGAATTGCAAAGTTGCCGATTCGGAAAGTTCCTCCGGGGTGGGGAGCGCCCTACCCCGGCTCCACCGGTCCACCGGATGGGCGGCCGGGCGCCGGGCCGAAAGGCTGTCGGACATGACAAAACGCTTACGCCACAAGATCATTACCGCGTTGACGGCCGGGGCTTGCGCCGCCGCCCTGCTGTGCGCGCCCACAATGGCCGACGCCGCGCCCAGCCACGGCGCCCTGCTCAGCGCGGTCCCCGTGCAGAGCCTCGACCAGGCCGGGGCCCGCGCCACGCTCGACGCCACGCAGTTCGGCTCGGCCACCGTGCGGTACGGGCTCGACGCGTACCGGGTCACCTACCGGACGACCGACCGGCGCGGCCGGCCGACCACCGCGAGCGGGCTGGTCGTACTCCCCCGGACCCACGCGCCCCGGACCGCCGTGTACGAGCACGGCACGCGCAGCAACCGGGCGGACGTCGCGTCGGTGCAGGAGTCCCTTCAGGACCGGCAGGCGGGACTGGTGCTCGGCGCGGCCGGCTACGTCGCCGTCCTGCCCGACTACCTCGGCCTCGGCACCGGGCCCGGTTTCCACCCGTACCTGGATTCCCGAACCGAGGCCTCGGCCACCCTCGACCTCCTGCGCGCGGCCCGGACGCTGACCTCGGACCAGGGCAAGCGGTTCGATCCGCGAATCTTCGTCAGCGGGTTCTCCCAGGGCGGCCAGGCGGCGATGGCGGCCGGCCAGGCGTTGCAGGGCGACGCGGACCCCGGTTTCCGGCTCGCCGCGCTGGCCCCGGTCAGCGGACCGTACGACGCCCGCGGCGCCGAGCTGCCCGGCATCTTCGACGGCCGGGTCGCCCCGGACGTCGCGGTGTTCTACCTGTCCTACTGGACCGTCTCGATGAACCGGCTGTTCCCCTTGTACGGCAAGGCTTCCGAGGTCTTCCGCGCACCGTACGACCAGTACGCGGAGTCCCTGTTCGACGGGTCGCACAGCGAGGAGGACATCTTCCCGAGGCTCGCCGCCACCCCCGCCGCGATGTTCACCGACAGCTACCTGAACCGGGTCCGGCACCTGTCCGGTCCCCTGCTCGACGCCGCCCGCGACAGCGACGGCACCTGCTCGGACTGGCGCCCGCGTGTCCCGGTCCGGCTCTTCGCCAGCGACGCCGACACCCAGGTGCCGATCACGAACTCCCTGAGCTGCCAACGGGATCTGCGGGCCCACGGCGTCGACGCGCCGCTCACCCGGCTCGGTGCCACCGAGCACCTTGACACGCCGACCGTCGCGCTGCCGCAGATCGTGCCCTGGTTCAACTCGCTGCGCTGAGGCCCGTCACGCGTCGATCGCGGCCCGGATGACCGTCACCGCCTCGTCGATGTGCTCCCGGTGGGTGAGGTGGGACAGCACGCAGAGCCGCAGCGTCAGCCGCCCGTCCAGCCGGGTGCTGGACAGGAAGATCCGCCGCGCGGACTGGATCCGCTCCAGCAGCGCCCGGTTCGCCTCGTCACCGCCTTCACGCAGGCGGAAGACCACAGTGGACAGTTCGGGCGGGTGCGGCAGGTCCAGCGCCGGGTGCGCGGCCAGCTCGTCGTACAGGTACCGGGCCAGGTCGAGCTTTTCGTCGAGGGCGCGGCGGAACGCGTCCAGCCCGTGCAGGTGCAGCGGCAGCCAGATCCGCAGCCCGCGGTGCTCGCGGGTCAGCTCGTAGCCGAGGTGGGCGTAGTCGGGCAGGGTGTCGCCGGCGACGTCCGGCAGGTAGGCCGCGCGGTCGCCGGGGTAGGACGCGGTGAGCTGGCGGCGTTCGCGGACCAGCAGCGCGCCCGTGCCGTAGGGCAGGAACAGGCTCTTGTGCGGGTCCACGGTGATGGAGTCGGCGCGGCCGATGCCCTCGAGCCGGGCCCGGCCGCGCGCGGTGAGCTGGAAGAAGCCGCCGTAACAGGCGTCGACGTGGAACCAGAGCCCGTGCTCGCGCGCGACCTCGGCGATCGCGCCGAGCGGATCGACCGCGCCGGCGTTGGTGGTGCCCGCCGTGCCGACGACCAGGAACGGCCGGAGCCCGGCGGCGCTGTCCGCCTCGATCGCCGCGGCCAGCGCGACCGGGTCGAGCCGCCGTCCGTCGGAGGTCGGCACGAGCCGGACGGACCGCGCGGGGAACCCGGCGACGTGCGCGGCCTTCGCGACGCAGTAATGGGTCTGGTCCGAGACGTAGAGCCGGGCGGCGCCGGGGTCCGCGTCCGGCCCGAGCCGGTTTTCCCGGGCCGCCACCACCATCGACAGCATCGCCGCCGAACCGCCGCTGGTGAGGATCCCGGTCGCTCCCGCGGGCAGCCCGAACAGCTCGCCGAGCCAGGTCAGCACCCCGTGCTCCAGCGCGACCAGGCCCGGCGCGAAGTCGCCGATCGCGGTGAACCGGTTGAGCACCCGGGCCATCAGCTCCCCCACCGCGGAGCTGACCAGCCCGCTGCCGGGCACGTAACCGAAGAACCGGGGACTGGCCGTTTCGATCGCGGCGCCACCGGCTTTGAACGCGAAGGACAGCACCTTGCCGACGTCGCCGGGGCTCTCCCCAGGCGGCTCGGCCACCAGATCGACGATCTCGGGGGCGGTCGCCGTGCCGTCCACCGGCGCCTGCGGCAGCCCGTCGACGAACCCGGCGAGTTCGGTGGTTACTTGGTCGAGCAGGGAGCGGAAGTCGTGACCATTCGACTCGAGATGATCAAGCACGGCCGGGACGATAGCGGGCGGGCTTCCACGTTTCCAGACCCGTTCTGCCGCAGGATCCTTGCGGTGAAACAGAATCCGACGGCCTATTGACTTCACGCACGGTGATCGACAGGGGCGGCCAGTTGCCCTTCCGAGCCGGAAACATCTCGTCAAGTTTGCGCGAAAGTCACGAGGCCGTTTACGTCGTTCACAGTAGTGCCCCGGCGCATCCACAAGTATTACTCGCGGAATCCCGGAACCGGTCGCCGAATGCTGCCCAAAAGACTCTCGGCGGAGGGGCGAGGGGGCTCAGGTGGCCTCAGGGCAGGGGTCAGGGTCATCCCTGTCACGGTGGCTGCATGCCCCACGAGTACGAAGACCTCGAGCGGATCGTGTATCCGCTGGCCCGGCTGAACCAGTCGATGCGCCGTGCGCAGAGCAAGGCCATCGACCCGGCAGGCGCTCCTGCCTGATCTCGCTCACCGAGCCCGGCTGGGCGGAGGCTGATGGCCGCCTACGAACGGTGCTGGGACACCTCCGCGCAGTTCCGTGGCGCGATCCGCTCGGTGACCGTGGTGTGGGGTGTCGGCTTCCTGGTGGACGCGGTGCTGCGGGCGGTCATCGTGTACCGCTTCCCGCCCGAGCAGGTGATGGACTCACTGCTGCTTTCCCAGGCTCCGCTGCTGGCCGTGCTGGTGCTGGTGCTCGTCTACACGCGACTCCGGATGCGCCGGGTCCGCCCGATCCTGCTGCGCGAACGCGACCGGCTCCCCGTCGGCTAGGCAGCGCCGGTCAGTGGCCGTCGAGCGCGCGGCCGATCACGCGGGCCCCGTCCGCGAACGCTCCGGGGTTGGGGCCCGCGTAGTTGAGCCGGATGAACTGCCCGGTCGGCTCGGCCGGGAACCACTCGTGGCCCGGGCCGATCACCACTCCGGCCGCGGTGCAGTCGCGCAGGAACCGGTCGAGGTCCACAGTGTCCGGCAGCCGCGCCCAGAGGTTGAGCCCGCCCTGGGGCAAGACCTCGAGCCGTGCGCCCGGCGCGTGCTCGCGCAGGCTGGTGGCGAGCAGGTCCCGGCGCGACTTGAGCTGATGGCGCAGCCGGCGCAGGTGGGTCCGCCAGGCGGGCTGGGTGACGACGTCGAGCGCGACCGCCTGCAGCACCCCGCTGACGTACATCGATTCCGCCTGGGTGTCGGCGAGGATCCGCTTGCGCGCCGGGCCGCGGGCGATCAGCGCGGCCACGCGGACCGCCGGGGAAACGCTTTTGCTCAGCGAGCGGAGGTAAACCACGTGCCCGCCGTCGTCCAGCGCGGCGACCGGGCGCGGGTCGGCGGTGATGCCGAAGTCGTGCGCCGCGTCGTCCTCGATCAGGAACGCGCCGTGGTGGCGCACCACTTCCAGCACCCGGCCGGTCAGCTCGGGTGACCACAGCGCGCCGGTCGGGCTGGCGAAACTCGGCTGCGCGTAGAAGGCCCGCGCGCCGGACTGCTCGAACAACCGGGACAGCGCTTCGGGATCGGGGCCGCCGGGCCCGCTGGGCACCGGCACGAGGTCCACGCCGGCCTGCGCGGCGGCCAGGATCGCGCCCCAGTACGTCGGCGACTCCACCAGCAGCGGCCGTCCCGCCCCGGCGAGCGCGCGGAACGCGGTGCTCAGCCCGCCCTGGCTGCCGGGGATGACCACGACGTCGCCAGGGGTGACCGGTGACGTGCCGGCCGGGGTGACCGATTCCAGCTCCGCCGCGAACCAGGCCTGCAGGGCCGGCAGCCCGGCCGTCGCGGGCCGGTCGACCGGTGACTCGGAGCGGGCCGCGCGGGCGAAAGCCGCGCGTACCAGGCGATCCGGCAGGAGTTCGCGGTCCGGGTAACCCGAGTGCAGCGCGATCATGTCGTTCGAGACGGTCTGCAGCGCGGCCGGCTGGTCCGCGATCCGGCGGTTCGGCGAGCCGAGCGCGGCGGTCTGCCAGCCGTAGTCGTTCGGCCGGGCGGTCCGGGCGGCGCGGACGAACGTGCCCACGCCCGGGCGGCTCTCCACCACGCCCTGCCCGGCCAAGCGGCGCAACGCTTTCTGCACCGTGACCGGGCCCGCGCCGTACTCGGCGACCAGTGCGCGCGTGGACGGCACCCGCGCACCCGGCGGGGCCGTCGCGATCCATCCGCGGAGTCCCGCGACGATCCGCGAGCTGCTATCGTCTGACATGAAGCTGGATAGTAGCGCTACTCAGAAAGCGCCGACAGTGCTATCGCGAGCCGGGCTCGGCTGGGGACTGCTGGGCGTCGCGGCTTTTTCTTTCACCGTGCCGTTCACGCGTGTCGCCGTGGCCGGCGGCGGGATGTCGCCGCTGTTCGTCGGATCCGCCCGCGCGGCGATCGCCGCGGTACTCGCCGCGGGCGCGCTGCTGATCACCCGGCAGCGCCCGCCGCGTGGCCGTCAGTGGGCTCGCACCGCGGTCGTCGCGGGCGGGGTGGTGATCGGTTTCCCGCTCCTGACGTCCTTCGCGCTCACCACGGCGCCGGCCGGCCACAGCGCGGTCGTGATCGCTCTGCTGCCCGCCGCGACCGCGGTGACGGCGGTACTCCGCGGACGTGAACGGCCACCGCGTTCGTTCTGGGTGATGGCCGCCGTGGGCGCGATCGCGGCCATCGGCTTCGCCGCGGCGCAGGGCGGCGGATTCGGCGAACTGCACTGGTCCGACCTGCTGTTGTTCGGCGCGGTCTTGGCGGCCGCGATCGGTTACGCGGAGGGCGGGCTGCTGGCGCGTGAGCTGGGTGCCTGGCAGACCGTGTCCTGGGCCCTGGTGCTCGCCGCGCCGCTGATGTTCGTGCTCACCGCGGTCTCGATCGTCCAACGCCCCCCGAGCGGCACGCCCGCCGGCTGGGCGGCGTTCGGTTACCTGGCGGTGGTGAGCATGTTCCTCGGTTTCTTCGCCTGGTACCGCGGTCTGGCGATCGGCCCGATGGCGCGGGTCAGCCAGGTCCAGCTCGTGCAGCCGGTGCTGACCATCAGCTGGGCGGCCCTGCTCCTGCACGAACCACTGACCTGGCCGACCGTACTGGGCGGCCTCGCGGTGGTCGTCTGCGCCGGGACTGCGGTGCGGGCCCGTCGGCGAACCGCTTCCACCGGGGAACTCAAGGGAACCGTTGTGCTGCAACAGGAATCACCGACCCGGTGACACGGCGCCTTCAAACCGAGCGGACGCGGCACGCAAGGCGTCCAATGCCGCCCGAACACCACCGTGCTCCTCTTCCCCCGCCCGGCAAACCGCGAGAATCGTGCGCACCAGCGCGGGCCGAGTCGTAAGAACCCGAGCACCGTCAGGAACGGACTCACGCGCCAGCCGCGGCACCAAAGCGGCCCCGGCGTTGCCTGCGACGAGCGCGAGCTGCGTCGGGTAGCCGCCGACGGTGCAGCTGATCCGGGGGTCGAGGCCCTGCTTGCGCAGGACCTGCACGAGCCAGTCGTAACAGCCGGAGCCCGCGGTCCAGCCGATCCACGGCAGGTCGTCGACTTCGGCTAGGTCGACCGCGCGGCGGTGCGCGAGCCGGTGCCCGGCGGGCAGCACCAGGTCCGCGACGTCGGAGAACAGGGTGATCTGGGCGGTGCCCGGCGGCAGCACGGTCGGCCGGTCTGCCCAGCTCTCCAGCACGGCCAGGTCCAGATCGCCCGCCAGCACCTGCGGCATCGTCTGCTCCGCCTCGCCCTCGCGCAGCGTCACCTCCAGGCGCGGATGCTGGGCGGCGAGCGTGGCCAGCGCCGGGGGCAGCAACGCGTGCACCGTGGTCGGGATCGCGCCGATCCGCAACGGCCCCAACACGTCCTCGCGCAGCAGCTCCAGGTCCGAGCGCGCCTGGGCGAGCTGGGCCAGCACCTTCTCCGCGTGCGCGACCAGCACCTGGCCGGCGCGGGTCAGCTGGACGCCGCGGCCGCGCGGCTCCAGCAGCTCCTGCCCGGCCTCGCGTTGCAGCTTCGCCAGCTGCTGCGAGACGCCCGAGGGCGTGACGTGCAGCGCCGCGGCCGCCGCGGCGACCGAGCCGTGCTGGGCGACCGCGTGCAGGGCGCGCATCCGATCCACACTGAACACGGTAGTGATGCTACCTAATTTCGCTGAGGAACATTCGCTTGTCCTTGACAGTCCGGACCCGCAGGCTGGAGGGGTGACCACGACCAGCCTGCCGTCCCGCCCGGACGCGATCGGCCCGATCTCCGCCCTCACCGACCGCTTCGACCCGCGGCTGCTCGCCACCGCCGGCGGGCTGTGCATCGCGCTGTCCTCGGTGTTCATCAAGGAGTCCGGGACCAGCGGGGCCACCAGCGCGTTCTGGCGCTGCCTGTTCGCGCTGCCGCTGCTCGCCGTGCTCGCGCGGTGGGAGCGGCGGCGCGTCGGCGCGCGGCCCAAGATCGTGCTGCCGCTGCTGGCCGGCGGCGGCCTCGGCCTGGACTTCGTGCTGTGGGGCGAGGCGATCCCCCGGGTCGGCGCCGGGATCGCGACGGTCCTGCTGGCCGTGCAGGTGATCATCGTGCCGGCGCTGGCGTTCGCGTTCCTCGCCGAGCGCCCCGGGCGCCGGTTCCTGCTCACGGCGCCGGTGCTACTCGGCGGCATCGTGCTGGCCGGCGGGTTCATCGGCACCAAGACGATCGGTGCGGACCCGCTCACCGGCGCGGTCGCGGCCCTGGTCGCCGGCGCCGGCTACGCCGCGTACCTCCTGCTGATCCGGCTCAGCAGCAGCCCGGGCACGCAGGTCCAAACCCTTTTGCTGGCAACGCTTTCGGCCGGCACCGTCGCGGTGGCGCTGGGCGTGCCGTTCCACGGCCTCGACCTGACGCCCGGCTGGCCCGCGCTCGGCTGGCTGGCCTGCCTCGCCGTGGTCGGGCAGCTCGTCGGCTGGCTGCTCATCGCCGCCGCACTCCCCCGGATGACCGCCACCCTCGGCGCGACGCTGATGCTGCTGCAGCCGATCGGCGCGGTGCTGTTCGGCATCGTGCTGCTCGGCGAGACGCCCAGTGCGCTGCAGCTGATCGGCTGCGTGGTGGTCCTCGCCGCCGTCTGCTTCGCCGGCTCAGGCCGCCGCCCCCAGAGCTCGTGAGTGGCTGGAGCGGTTCTAACCGTCATGAACACTCACGAGCTTTCAGGGACGTCGGCGCAACCGCGACAGCAACCCCGGTGAACGGCGGGAGATCCGACCGTCGACGGCGTCGGCCAGCAAAGTGGCCACGGTCTCGGCGGCGCACGCCTTGTTGGCGCCGATCCCGCCGCTGGGCCCGCGCTTGATCCAGCCCACGACGTAAGCGCCCGGCTGTCCTTCGACGCGACCGGCGGAGTTCGGGATGGTGCCGGTGGCTTCGTCAAAAGGCAAGCCCGCCAACGGAATCCCGCGATAGCCGACCGCGCGGACGACCTGCCCGGCGGCGATCTCCTCGTCCCCGGCCGCCGCGGTGACCCGGATCCCGCGCACCTGCGCGTCGCCGAGGATCTCCACCGGCGCGGAGTGGAACCGGAGCACGATGCGGCGCTTTCCGTGCGCGGGCGGCGCCGACCAGTCGACGGTCTCCCTCGCGACGCCCTGGAGCAGGCTCGCCTTGTCGGCGGCGGACGCGGCGTCGATGGCCTCGCCGGTGCGCGGGTCGTGCGCGTCGACCACCAGGTCGACCCCGTCCTGTCCGGTCAGCGCGAGCAGCTCGGGCCGGGTGTACGCGGCGGCCTCCGGCCCGCGGCGCGCGAGCAGCACGACCTCCCGAACCTTGCCCGTCCGCAACCGCGCCAACGCGGCCGGCGAGATCGAGGTGCCCGCCAGCGAGTCCGGGTCTGCGGTCAGGATCCTGGCCACGTCCAGCGCGACGTTTCCGTTGCCCACCAGCACAACCCGCTCGTCCGACAGATCGAGCACGTCGGCCGCGACGTCGGGATGGCCGTTGTACCAGCGCACCACGGTGGTGGCGGCGACGCTGCCCCGCAAGTCCTCGCCGGCGATGCCGAGCGAGCGGGCGGCCGAGGCGCCGACCGCGTAAATCACCGCGTCGTGCCGCGCGGCCAGCTCCGCCACAGTGACGTCGCGGCCCACCTCGACGCCCAGCCGCAGACGGAGCCGCGGGTGACTGTGGAAGCGCGCGAAAGTGTCGCCGATCTTCTTCGTCGACGGGTGGTCGGGCGCGACGCCGTACCGCACCAGCCCGCCCGCAACCGGCAGCCGGTCGATCAGCGTGACCCGGGAATTGGTGTGCAGCAAGAGGTCCTCGACCGCGTACATGCCGGCCGGGCCGGTGCCGACCACCGCGACGTCCAGCGGGGCGAAGTCGCTCGGGATGTCGCGGTTGAACACCGGCGGGCCCCAGGCGTGGAAATTCGGCGACGGGTCCACAGTGGATTCAGTGCCCACAACGGCTTCACGATCCGCGTAGTACCCGGCATTCACCCCGGCGTACGCCTTCAGCGGCGCGGTCAGGCTGTCCACCGGGAAGATCGCGTCCACCGGGCACGCGTCGGCGCAGGCGCCACAGTCGATGCAGGCGCGCGGGTCGACGTAGAGCATGTCGGTGCGGCCGAAGTCGGGCTCGTCCGGCGTCGGGTGGATGCAGTTGACCGGGCACACCGCGACGCACGAGGCGTCGTTGCAGCAGGTCTGCGTGATCGCGAAGGCCATGGCTCAGATCAGGTTCGCGCGCTGGTAGAACCAGGTCGCGGGCTTGGTGAGCAGCCCGGCCGAGGCGAGGAACTCCATCAGCCCGGCGCAGCTGGAGCGCATCATCGACTTGTGGTGCTCGTTCGCCTTCGCCACCGGGATCGCGCGCTTGGCGTCCAGCCCGGCGTTGGCGTAGACGTCCCGGTTCACCATGCTGCCCACGATCACGTACGAGGCGATGGCCACCACCAGCGCGTTGAACTGGCGCCGGACCCAGCCCGCGCCCTTGAGCCGCTCCCGGGTCTCCTCGCGGGCGAACTTCATGTGCCGCGACTCCTCGACCACGTGGATGTTGTTGATGGTGCGGACAAACGGCACCACCCGCTCGTCCCGCATCCAGTCCCGCTGCATCACGTCGAGGACCTCTTCGGCGACCAGGATCGCCGCGTACGCCGCTTCGCCGACCGCGACGGCCTTGAACACCCGTCCGGCCTCGACGACCAGCCGGCGCGGGCGGTACGCGGGCGCCCGCAGCTTCTCCGCGCCACGCGCGAACATGATGGAGTGCCGGCATTCGTCGGCGATTTCGGTGAGCGCCCACTGGAACGCGGGGTCGGTCGGGTCTTTCGCGTAGAAGTCCCGCAGGATCATCTGCTGCAGGATCATCTCGAACCAGATCCCGGTGCTCGCCACCGACGCCGCCTCCTGGCGGGTCAGCTCGCGCCGCTGCTCCTCGGTCATCTCGGCCCAGTAATCGGTGCCGTAGAGGGTGCTCCACTCCGGGCTCGCGCCGTGAAGGCCCACGTCGAGCGGCGTCTCCCAGTCGACCTCGGTCGCCGGGTCGTAGGACAGCGTCGCCGACGAATCCAGCAGCCGCCGGGCCACCTCCTCGCGGCCGGACGGCGGTTCCTCGGCTCGATGCCGGGTGTCGACGCTGGTCATGGCTGACTCCCTGACTTCCCGTTACTCCGATTTACTGTTACCTAAGGTAACACAAACCTGGGGAGGTTCAAGGGAGGGCAATTCCGCTCAGGACGCGGCGCACTCCGCGCAGACGCCCCACCAGGTCACCTCGGCCTGTTCGACCTGGAAACCCGGCGCTTCAACGGGGTCAAGGCACGGCGCGGCGCCGACCGCGCACGGCACGTCCTGCATCCGGCCGCACTCCCGGCAGACCAGGTGATGGTGGTTGTCGTGGGTCTCCAGCTCGAACCGCGCGGGCGAGCCCGCCGGCTCCACCGACCGCAGCAGCCCGGCCCCGACGAGGTCGTCCAGCACGTTGTAAAGCCCTTGGCGCGACAGGCCGGCGCCGGCGCGCATGCCGTCACCCCGGTCGTCGAGCGACGCCGCGATCTCGGCCGCCGTCAGGTGCGGCTGCCGACCGGCGGCCGCCAGCACCGCGCGACGGTGCGGGGTGTTGCGCAGCCCCCGCTCGCGAAGCCGGGCACCGAAGTCCTGCCCGCCCGAGTTGTCCATGGCCGCGAGGATACCGCCAGACTTGACTCAGTCAAAGGTGAAGAGGAACAGCTCACACCCCGCCTCGCCGCCACAGTCTGCCGTCATGCCTCTGACCAGCTGAAATGACCCGAAAATCGGCCAGTCTTGACTCATTACGACAATTGACTATGTCAAGTCTAGGGACTAGAAAGTTCCTCGTACCCCAACTACCGACCGCCGAGGAGCACCGCGTGATCTGTCTCGACTGCGTGCAGCAAGACGAGCAGTGGTCCGCCGTCGGCTGCTGTGTCCACTGTGGAGCGGGCACCTGCCTGGCCCACGCGGCCGTGGCGGAGATCCCGCCCCAGAGCCCCGGCGTGCTGGTGCCGAGCCGGGCCCGGCGCCGCGTCGAATGCCGCCTGTGCGGTAGCTCGCGGGCCGGGTACGGGGCGAAGAACGGAAAGACCCTCGAGAGGAGCAGGACATGACCAAGACCCAGACCGCCACCACCGGGTTCGTCGCCTCGGCGGCGTTGAGCACGGCGCTGCAGCAGGTGCTCGTCGACCTGATCGCGCTGCAGCTGCAGGCGAAGAACGCCCACTGGAACGTCACGGGCGCGGGCTTCCGCAGCGTCCACCTCCTGCTGGACGAGGTCGTGGACGCCGTCAGCGGATTCGCCGACGACGTCGCCGAGCGGATGCGCGCGCTGCACGCCACCCCGGACGGCCGTCCCGGCACCGTCGACGCGAGCCGGCAGATCGGCGACCTCCCCGCGGGCGAGCAGCCGGTGCCGACGGTGCTCACCACGATGACCGACCTGGTGGTCAACGCCGTCGAAGGCGTCCGCGCCGTGCACGACGCGGTGGACGCCGAAGACCCCACCACGGCCGACCTGCTGCACGCCGTGATCCAGGGGCTCGAGGAGAAGGCGTGGATGCTGCGTTCGGAGAACGCGGACCACTGACCGCCATGCCCGTGCGGCCGCCCCGGACCGGGACGGCCGCACGGAGCCGGTTCAGCCCGGTCCGGACAGCTCCTCCGGGCTCTTGCGCCCCTCGATCACCGACCGCGCGACGTCGCCGAGTTCGACGTCCCGGCTGCGTGCGTAGCGGCGCATGATCGCGAACGCGGTGGCCACGTCGACGCCGAGCCGTTCGGCGAGGAAGCCCTTGGCCTGCTCCACCACCACCCGGGTGCTGAGCGTTTCCTGCAGCTGCGCGGCCAGCGTCGCCTTGCGGCTGATGGCGCGCTGCTGAAGCAGCCCGATGGTGGCGACGCCGGCGATGGTGCGCGCGATCCGGCGCTGGTCCGCCGGCAGCGGGCCGCCGCGGACGTGGAACAGGCCGAGCGTGCCGATGACCTCGCCGCGCAGCCGCATCGGCACGGCGTCGACCGCGGCGAACCCGGCCTGCGCCGCCGCGGCCGCGAAGACCGGCCACCGCGTGGCCGCCCCGATCCCGGTCCGCAGGCTGACCGGGATGCCGGTGCGGAAAGCCGTGACCGCCGGGCCTTCCCCGGAGCGCAGCTGGAGCAGCTCCAGCCGCCGCGCCCGCTCGTCGGTGCCCACGATCGCCGGCGGCCACCCGGGTTCTCCGGGCAGCAGCGCGCTGGCGGCGTCGACGTCGAGGATCTCGACGCACCGGCTCACCAGCCCATGGAGGAAGCCGGCGACCTCGAAGCCGTCGCCGAGGGTGTCCGCGATCCCGGCGACGGCTTCGAGCAGCCGCCCGCCGGGCGAGTCTGGTTCCGTCAAAGTCAAGCCGTCCTTCACGATGCGGAAAAACCAGCGGTGTTCACGAAACCGGGAAATCCGGCCAGTGGGCACCGCCGAATGACGCAGGCGCCGATCCGGCACTCGGAACACGGGTTCGCCGCATCCCGCCACCGCAACGAATCACTCTGCGCAGCGGCGCGTGCCGACCGGGTTCCTCCGTTTCCGGCACAGTTATGCGCCCATTCCGGAATTGGTGGAAACGGCCTGCGAAAACCGTGGCGAATTGCCCCGCACCCCAGTCCGATGCGCCGCCGCCGGGATCGGCCGCGGATGCCGCGCCCCCGATCGCCGGCGATCCGATCGCGGGCTGGGAGACTGGGGCCAGGACCGACGACTCCTGGGGGAACTCCTTGACCACAGCAGTGGTGACCGGCGCGGCGAGCGGGATCGGACGGGCATTGGCCCGGGCACTGCACGAGCGTGGCGCCGACCTGATCCTGGCCGACATCGACGACGCCGCCCTCACCGCGGCCGCGGACCCGCTGGGCGCCCGGGCGGTCCCGGCCGACGTCGCGGACCCGGACGCGATGACCGCGCTGGCCGCGGCCGCCGGCGAAGCCCGGCTGATCTGCCTCAACGCGGGCGTGGTGGGGCAGTCGCCGGGCGCGCCGTGGGAGGTCCCGGCCGCCGAGTGGGACCGGGTGTTCGCGATCAACGTCGCCGGGGTGGTCAACGGGCTCCGCGCGTTCGTCCCTGCCCTGCTCGCCTCCGGTGAGCCGGCGCACGTGCTGGTGACGGCGTCGCTGGCCGGGCTCGCGGTGTTCCCCGGCGGTGGCGCGTACGGCCCGTCGAAGCACGCCGTCGCCGCCGTCGTCCAGCACGCGGCCATGGCGCTGGAAGGCAGCGCGGTGCGGATCAGCATGATCTGCCCGGCCCTGGTCGCCACCGGGATGTCGGCCGAGGGCATCGACCCGGCCCTGGTCGCCGACGAAGCCCTGCGCGCCGTGGACGACGGGGTGTTCGCCGTCGTCCCGGCGGAATGGCGCGGCGCCGTCGTGACCCAGGCCGAACGGCTGGCAGCCGGGCGGCCGCCGGTGCCGCCCGCCCCGGCGGTCTGACCCGGGACCGACGGCGGACGGGTCAGGCGACGGTCACTCCACCTTCCGTGGAGTCGGTGGAACGGCTGAGCTCCGCCCAGGCGTCGAAGTCGTCCTGGACCCGCTGGCGCCCGGCGGCGACCAGGCGCAGCGCGTCCGAGCCGAGCAGCAGGTGCACGGGCGGCTTCTCCGCGTCCAGGACGGTGAGGATGGCGTCGCCCGCGCGATCGGGGTCGCCGATGCCCTGGCCGGCCAGGGCCTGGCGACGGGTCCGGATCGGGTCGAACAGGGCGTCGTAGTCGGCGATGCTGCGGGGCGCGCGGACCAGCGATCGCCCGGCCCAGTCGGTTTTGAAGGCGCCGGGGGCCACGGCGGTGACCCGCACGCCGAACTGGGTGACCTCCTGGGCGAGGGTGTCGGTGATGCCTTCGAGGGCGTGTTTGCTGCCCTCGTAGAACGCCAGCCCGGGGAAGGTGGTGAGCCCGCCCATCGAGGTGACGACGAAGATGTGGCCGCCGCGCCGTTCCCGCATGCCGGGCAGGACCGCTTTGATCGTCGCCACCGTGCCGAAGACGTTCACCTCGAACTGGCGGCGCAGATCGGCCATCGACGACTCTTCGAAGGTGCCTTCGAGCCCGTAGCCGGCGTTGGCCACGAGCACGTCGATCGGGCCCAGCTCCGCCTCGGCGGCCCGCACCGCGGGCTCGATCCGGTCGGTGTCCGCCAGGTCGAGGAGGAAGGCCCGGGCACGTTGGGGGTCCAGCGCCCGGAAGGCCGCTGCGTGCTGCTCGGTGCGCACGGTGCCGGCGACCCGGTGCCCGGCTGCCAGGGCTCGCCGGGCGACGGCCAGGCCGAGGCCGGTGCTGACGCCGGTGATCAGGAATGTCTTGCTCACTACGGGTTTCCTCTCGTGGATGAGTGCCGGTGCGTGGGCACGGCGGCATCGGCCCCGCGGGTTCGCGGGGCCGTGGCTATGTGGTTTCGAATCGCCGGGGTTTGGGCGGTGGTCAGGACCCGGCGTTGTCCCGGGCCGGCGCGGCGGCGGGCTCACTGCCCCAGCTGGCCAGCAGCCGCAGGCGTTCCTGGGCCGGCGAGCCGGACGGCGCGCTGTAGACCACGAGCGACTGGCGCGGGTCGGCGACCGGGGTGAAGATCTCGTACTGCAGTTCCAGGTCGCCGACCACGGGGTGGTGCAGGCGTTTGAGCCCGGTGCTGCGTTCCTGGACGCGGTGTTCCGACCACCACGCCGGGAACTCGGGTGAGCGCATCATCAGCTCGCCGATCAGGGCGGCGATGTGCTGGTTCCGCGGCTGCGCGGCGGCGGCCAGCCGCAACCCGTGCACGTAATCGCGGGCGACGCGTTCCCAGTCGCACCACACCAGCCGGGCCCGCAGGTCCAGCAGCGTCCAGCGGGCCATGCTGCGTTCCCGGCGCGGCAGCTCGGCCACATCGGGAAACAGCAAGGCCCACAACGGGTTCCCGCCGACCACGGCGAGGTTCCGGTCGCTGACGAAGGCAGCGGCCAGCTCCATCGACTCCAGTACCTGCCGCAACGCCGGCCGCATCCGCGCCGAGTGCTCGCCCCGGTCCTTGGGCCCGGCCGCGGCGCCCGCGAGGGCGAACAGATGCCGCCGCTCGATGTCGTCGAACCCCAGCGCGTCGCCGAGGGCCTGCAATACCTGTTCGGACGGCTGACGGGCGCGGCCTTGTTCCAGCCGGGTGTAGTACTCCGCGCTGACCCCGGCCAGCTGCGCGACCTCACTGCGCCGCAGTCCGGCGACGCGGCGGCCGGCGCCGGACTCGGCCGGCAGGCCGACCTTGTCCGGCGTCAGCCCGGCCCGCCGGGCCCGCAGGAAGTCACCCAAGTCGTTCTTGCCCATGACTCGAGTCTGCTGCACGCCCGACTGATCACCAAGGGCATAGCTGGTCCTGCCAGTACTACGCACCGCTCCCCGATGTCCACACGGGACACTCCCCCGTCACTGCGACGGCGGGATTTCGACGTCCGCCGGTGCCTTGTCCGGCCGCCAGCCGCGCCAGGCGGTGTGACGGAGGCGGCGCTCACCCGGGGTGAACTGGCGGTAGACGACTTCGCCGACCAGCTTCGGCGTCACCCAGCGCGCGTCGCGGGCGCGGTCGCGCGGGACTTCGTTCGCGAAGGGGCTTGTCTTGCGCTCCAACGGATTCAGCTTCGACTGGAGGTCGGCGAGTGTGTCTCGGGTGAAGCCGGTGCCGACGTCGCCGATGTAGAGCAGGTCGCCGGAGTCGGGGGCGTGCGCGCCGAGCAGCAGCGCGCCGATGGTGCCCTCGCGGTTGCCCTGGCCGGGGCGCCAGCCGCCGACGATCACCTCCAGCGTCCGGATCAGCGGGTGCTTCAGCCAGTCCGGGCTGCGCCGGCCGGGGTGGTACTTCGACCGCCGGTCCTTGGCCACCAGCCCTTCGAGGCCGCGCTCCGCCGCGACGTCCAGCAGGTCCTGCGGGCCGGTCCCGTCCGCCGCCAGTGCGGCATGCGAGTAGGACGGCGTGATCACGATCAGCCGGGGGTCCGGCGGTTCGAGCCCGGCCAGGACCTTCCGCCGCTCGTCGTACGTCTCGCCGAGCAGCTTCTCGGTGCCGAGCTGCAGGACGTCGAAGGCGAAGTAGGCGACCGTGCGGCCGCTGGTGCCGTGGTTCTGCAGCAGCCCGAAGTCCGGCCGGCCGGACTCGTCCAGCGCGACGATCTCCCCGTCCAGCACCGCGGCCCGGCCGCCGAGCGCGTCGCCGAAAGCGCCGGTCAGCTCGGGATAACGCGGGGTGAAGTCGGTGCGGTTGCGGCTGGTGAGCACCGTGGTGCCGTCCGGCGCGATCCGCATGACGGCCCGGTAGCCGTCCCACTTCCACTCGTACGCGTACTTCTCCTCGTCCGGCAGCCGGCCCCGGTCGGGGGTGGCCAGCATCGGCTCGATGCCGTCCGGCACCCGGTCCCCACCGGCCATCGCGGGCTCCTTCCGCCGACCCCACCGTAGGCCGGACGGCGGTGTTCCGCGCCCGGGACGGCTCCCGCGAATGGCGCAGCTTCATTTCGCGGGATCGGGGGTACCTCCAACCGGATCTGTGAGCAGACGCAAGGAGACCACGCCATGGAGCTGGCCGAAGCCACTGCCGCCGAACGGCCCGCCGAGCCGCGCTCGGACCTGGTGGTCGAGCAGGCCAGAGGCATTCTGATGGCCCGGCGGGACTGCACCGCGGCCGGCGCGCTCGCCGTCCTGCAGACCGCGGCGCACGACAGCGGCGCCACGGTCCACGCCGTCGCCCTCGCGCTGGTCAACGAGGTCGAGGCCCGTGCCCGGCACCTTCAGGACGAGCTCGATGCCGGGCAGGCCTGGCTCAACGGCTCGCGGACTCCGGGATCGTGATCGGCGCGCCGGTCTTCTCCTGAACCTCGCCGGCCGTGACGCCCGGCGCCAGCTCCACCAGGAGCAGGCCGTCCGGGGTTACGTCGAGCACGGCGAGGTCGGTGATGATCCGGTCGACCACTCCGGCCCCGGTCAGCGGCAGCGTGCAGGATTCGACAATCTTCGGGCTGCCGTCCTTGGCCACGTGGTCGGTCAGCACGACGATCCGCTTGGTGCCCGCGACCAGGTCCATCGCCCCGCCCATGCCCTTGACCAGCGCGCCGGGCACGGTCCAGTTGGCCAGGTCGCCGTTGGCCGCGACCTGCAGCGCGCCGAGCACGGCGACGTCCACGTGGCCGCCGCGGATCATCGCGAACGAGGTGGCGGAGTCGAAGTAACTCCCGCCCGGCAGCACGGTGACCGTCTGCTTGCCGGCGTTGATCAGGTCCGCGTCCTCCTCGCCCTCGAACGGGAACGGGCCGAGGCCGAGGATGCCGTTCTCGCTCTGCAGGGTGACCCGGACGCCGTCCGGCAGGTGGTTGGCGACCAGGGTCGGGATCCCGATGCCCAGGTTCACGTAGTCCCCGTCGCGCAGCTCGCGCGCGGCGACGGCCGCCATCTCGTCACGGCTCCAGCCCATCGTCACGCCTCCGTTCCGGCGGCCGGGCGCGGGCGCACCGTCCGCTTCTCGATTTCCTTGGCCCGGGCGCGGGCCGGCAGCAGCCGGTTGACGTAGACGCCGGGGGTGATCACCAGGTCCGGGTCGACGTACTCGCCCTCGTCGAGCAGCACCTCGGTCTCGACCACGGTGACCTGGCCGCAGGTGGCCACGAGCGGGTTGAAGTTCCGCGCGGTGTACCGGTAGACGAGGTTGCCCGCGCGGTCCGCGGTGTGCGCGTGCACCAGCGCGACGTCGGCGATGATCGCGCGCTCCAGCACGTGGACCCGGCCGTCGAACTCCTCGTGCGGCTTGCCCTCGGCGACCGGCGTGCCGACGCCGGTGCGGGTGTAGAACGCCGCGATCCCGGCGCCGCCGGCCCGCATCCGCTCGGCGAGCGTGCCCTGCGGCGCGAACTCGACCTCCACCTCGCCGTCCAGGTACTGGCGCGCGAACAGCTTGTTCTCCCCCACGTAGGACGCGATCACCTTGCGCACCTGGTGGTTCTCCAGCAGCAGCCCGAGACCGAGGCCGTCCACGCCCATGTTGTTCGAGACGACCGTCAGGTCCCGCACGCCCGAGTCGCGGACCGCCTCGATCAGGTCGGACGGGATGCCGCACAGGCCGAAGCCGCCGACCGCCAGCGTGATGCCGTCCCGCAGCGCGCCGGCCAGCGCTTCGCGGGCGTCGTCGAACATTTGGGGCACGTTCTCTCCTTTGAGCGTCCACTGACCGAGCAACGGACCCGAGTCAAGTCCGCCCCGGCCGGGAGTTCAAGCAGGGGAAACCGTCGGGCGTGCATCTTTTCGGCAGGCGGACGCGAAAATCGCAGGTGTTCACTGAGTGGACGTAGGATCCACCGTATGACCTCTCCCCGCCGGCCGCCTCCCCACCTGATCGGCCGGGCCGCGGCCGTCCTGCGCGCGCTCTCGACCAGCGCGGACGTCGGCGTGTCGACCTCCGGCGTCGCGCGGGCCACCGGCCTCGCCCGGCCCACCGCCCACCGGCTGCTCGTGGCGCTGCTCGACGAGGGCTTCGCCGACCGGGACCGGCGCAGCGGCCGCTGGCACCTGGGCCCGGAGCTGTACCTGCTCGGAGAGGCGGCCGCGGCGCGCTACGACGTGACGCAGCGCGCGCGGGAGAGCGTGCACCGGCTCGCCACGGCCACCGGCGAGAGCGCGTTCTTCTCCGCCCGCCGCGGCGACGAGACGGTCTGTCTGCTGCGCGAGGACGGCGACTTCCCGATCCGCTCCTTCGTGCTTTACGAGGGCGCGCGGTTCCCCCTCGGCGTGGTTTCGGCGGGGCTCGTCGTGCTGGCCCTGCTGCCGGACCGCGAGATCGACGCCTACCTGGGTAGCACCGATCTCACCGCGCGCTGGGGCCCGAGGCACTCGGCCGACGCCGTGCGCGGCCGGATCGCCCAGACCCGTGAGCTGGGGTATGCCGTCAATCCCGGCCTGGTCGTCGAGGGCAGCTGGGGCATGGCCGCGGCGGTGTTCGGCCCGGGCGGCGAGCCGGCGTGGGCGCTGACGCTGACCGGCGTCGAGTCCCGTTTCCGCGAAGACCGGCGCGCGCAGCTGGGCGAGCTGCTGCTGAAGGAGGCCCACGCACTGACCACCGCCCTACGGCACGAGCCCCGGCCTTGACGTGAAGACGTCACTTCTCACCGGCCCCGGCGGGGATGTGCTGAAGGTCTGCCCACCCCTGGTCTGGACGACGGCCCACGCCAACCAACTCCACGAAGCCCTGCCACAACACTGAGACCCGCTCCGTCCACAACAGACAGAGCGGGTCCTCAGCTCACCAAGTCACCGGAAGCTCATACACCCCATACACCGACCCGTCGTGCTTGAACGGGATATCCGCGAGATCCCCCGCCAACGCCAGCGTCGGGATGCGGCGGTAGAGCGTGCTGTACACGATCTGCAGCTCCAGCCGCGCGAGTTGCTGGCCGAGGCATTGGTGCACGCCGAAGCCGAAGGCCACATGGCGGTGGGCGTCGCGGGTGATGTCGAGGCGGTCCGGGTCTTCGAAGACGCTCGTGTCGCGGTTGGCGATGTCGTTGGCCAGGATCAGGCCCTCGCCGGCACGGACGACCTCGCCGCCGACCTCGATGTCCTCGACCACCGCGCGGCGCCGGCCGTTGTGCGTGATGTTCAGGTACCGCAACAGTTCCTCGGTGGCCGAGGCGACCAGCTTCGGATCGTCGGACGAGCGCAGCAGCGCCAGCTGGTCCGGGTGCTCCAGCAGCGCGAGCGTGCCGAGCGCGATCATGTTCGCGGTGGTCTCGTGGCCCGCGATGAGCAGCAGCACGCCCATCTGTGCCGCCTCGGCGCGGGTCAGCTCCCCCGCGGTCACCCGGACGGCCAGCCCGGACAGCAGATCGTCAGCCGGGTTTGCCTCCTTCTCACCCACCAGCCGTTCCAGATAGCCGGAAAGCGCCGCGTGGCCCGCCATCCGCTCTTCGTGGCTGGCGGCGCGCCGGACGATCACCTTGCTGTTCTCCTGGAAGAAATCGTGGTCGCTGTAGGGCACCCCGAGCAGCTCGCAGATCACCAGCGAGGGCACCGGCAGCGCGAACGCCTCGACCAGGTCCACCGGCCGGGGACCGGCCAGCAGCTCGTCGATCCGGTCGTCGACGATCTGCTGGATGGCCGGGCGCATCGCCGCGACCCGCCGCATCGAAAACGGCGCGGTCACCATGCGGCGCAGGCGATTGTGCTCCGGGTCGTCCATCAGGATGAAGCTGATCCGGGAGCCGCCGTCCTTGGGCAGCGGCGCCGGGCTCGGGTAGCCGGGCGTGGCGATATCGGCGCTCACCCGCGAGTCGGACAGCAGCGCCCGCTGCTCGGCGTACCGGGTCACCAGCCACGGGGTGCTGCCGTCCCAGAGCCGGACCCGCGTGAGCGCGGACTCCTCCTGCTTGGCCCGCGCGGCAGGCGGCGGGTCGAACGGACGGCCCGCCGCCCGCTCCATCGGGAAGTCCGGCACCTCGGCCGGGCTCGTGTCGACCGTGCTGGTCATCGTGTGCTCCCAAGGGGTTTCGCGGACCTGGTATGACCTTTGTGGACGGTTGCGAGACGGCTCACGCGGTTTCGGCGACGGTGATCGCCGCCGCCGGGCAGACGTTCGCGGCCTCGCGGACCGCGGCGTGGAACCCCTCGGCCGGCGCCGCTTCGAGCAGCACCACGACGCCGTCGTCCTCCCGCTGGTCGAACACCTCCGGGACGAGCAGCACACAGGTGCCCGCGCCGCAGCACCGGTCTTCGTCGACAGTGACCTTCATCGTTGTTTCTCTCCTTCGGTTTCCACACCACCACGGGCGGGTGTCGACGGGGCCAGCCACAAGCCGGCCAGCGCGTTGATCAGTCCGGTGCCGGCGTCGGGCCAGCTGCCGCGCACGGTCGGGGCGCCCTCGGCGAGCGCGCGCTCCCGCTCGGCCCACATGTGCACCATCAGCTGACGGGTCATGCCGGCGCGCTCGGCCCACACCTGCGGCGGCAGCTCGGGCAGGCATCCCTTGAGCCCGCGCAGGACCCGGTGCATCGCCGGCGCGCCAAGGCTTTCCTCGACCATGATCACCCGCAACGCCGGGTCGGTCATCACCTGCGCGCCGAACCGCGCGAACCAGGTCGGCGCCGGCAGCGCGTCCAGGTGATCGGTGACCGGGCGCACCAGGCAGGCCAGCCAGTCGCGCACCGGGGCCGAGCCGTCCAGCGCGTCGGCCATCCGGGCGCGCCGCCGTTCGATCGGCCCGCTGTGCTTGTGCGCGATCGCGCGCACCAGGTCGGCCTTGGTGCCGAAGTGGTAGCCGACCGCGGCGTTGTTGCCCTGCCCGGCGGCCTCGCTGATCTGCCGGTTCGAAACCGCGTACATGCCGTGCTCGGCGAACAGCCGCTCGGCCGTCTCCAGAATCAGCTCACGCGTCGGCCCGGAGCGCTCCGCGACTTTCAGGCGCACGGTCACCCTCGCCGCTCTCGCGGTCCGCCGGCGGTGAGGTTCCGGCGCGACTCCTCGGTCCGCTCCACCGTGTGTCCTCCTCCATCCCGGCCTCGAGTTCGTGATCAGTCAACCGGCTCTGCTAGCTTAAGTCAAGCAGTTGACTTAAGTTGGCAGAGCACTCTCCGACGTACTCCCCGACCTCCCGGAGGCCTTCCCATGCCCGAGCCCGCCGCCGCCCGCCGGCCGAACCTGGTCGTCGCGGTGCTGGCCTTCGCCGGGATCGTGGTGTCGCTGATGCAGACGCTGGTGATCCCGCTGATCCCCCAGCTCCCCCGGCTGCTGCACGCCTCGCCGTCCGACACCACCTGGGCGATCACCGCGACCCTGCTCGCGGGCGCCGTGGCCACGCCGACCATGGGCCGTCTGGGCGACATGTACGGCAAACGGCGCCTGCTACTGGCCAGCCTGGTCCTGCTGGTGGCGGGCTCGGCGGTCGGCGCGATGAGCGACTCCCTGGTCCCGATGGTCGCCGGCCGCGCCCTGCAAGGACTGGCCGCGGGCGTGATCCCGCTGGGCATCAGCATCATGCGCGACGAATTGCCGGCCGAACGGCTGGGCTCGGCGACCGCGTTGATGAGCGCTTCGCTCGGCGTCGGCGGCGCGCTCGGCCTGCCCGCTGCGGCATTGCTGGCCGAACGCGCGGACTGGCACCTGCTGTTCTGGGTCTCGGCCGGGCTCGGCGCCGTCGCGCTGGCACTGGTGGCAACGATCGTGCCGGAATCGCGGGTCCGCACCGGCGGCCGGTTCGACCTGGCCGGCGCGGCCGGGCTGTCGGTCGCGCTGGTCGGCCTGCTGCTGGGCATCTCGCAGGGCGCGGACTGGGGCTGGGGCAGCCCGCTGACGATCGGCCTGTTCGCCGGCGCGCTGGCGGTGCTGCTGGTCTGGGGCCGCTGGGAGCTGCGCGCCCGGCAGCCGCTGGTCGACCTGCGCACCAGCGCGCGGCGGCAGGTGCTGCTGACCAACCTGGCATCCGCGGTGTTCGGCTTCGCGATGTTCGCGATGTCGCTGGTGCTCCCGCAGTTGCTGCAGCTGCCCGCGTCGACCGGTTACGGCCTGGGCCAGTCGATGCTGGCCGTCGGTTTGGTGATGGCACCTTCGGGGCTGGTGATGATGGCGGTAGCACCGCTGTCCGCGCGCATCTCCCGCGCCCGCGGGCCGCGGACGACGTTGATGCTGGGCGCTTTTGTCGTGGCGCTCGGGTACGGGGTGAACATCGTGCTGATGACCGAAACCTGGCACCTGGTGCTCGTGTCCAGCGTCATCGGCGCGGGCATCGGACTGGCCTACGGATCGATGCCGGCGCTGGTGATGGGCGCGGTCCCGGTGTCCGAAACCGCGGCCGCCAACAGCCTCAACACGCTGATGCGGTCGATCGGCACGTCGGTCTCCAGCGCGGTGTCCGGGGTGGTGCTGGCCCAGCTGACGATCACCGCCGGCGGCGCGATTTTCCCGTCACAGAGCGGTTTCCGCCTGGTGATGGCGATCGGCGCCGCGTCCGCACTGCTGGCGCTGGCCATCATTTCCTTCGTGCCGCGCCGGACGCCTTCACCGGCCGCCGCGGCCCAGGTTCCGGCGGTGGCGTTGAACTGACCCCGCTGCCGAACAGGGTGCGGCAGCAGTCCAGGAACGCCTCCGCGCGCCGGGTCAGGCGGGCGCCCGCGGCCCAGCCCAGCACCACGGGCGTGGTCGGCACACGGTCGCGGATCGGGAGGACGTGCAGGGGCAGGCCCTCCACCGAGACGTCGACCGGCGGGCGCTGCACGGCGAGCGAATAACCCAGCCCGCGCGCGACCATCGCGCGGGCCAGCTCGAAGCTGCCCGCGCGGTGCGCCACCCGCATCTCGACCCCGGCCGCGTCGAACACCGAGCGGAAGTACCGGGTGCTGGGCGGCACGTCGAGCAGGATCAGCGGCTCGTCCGCGAGATCGCGCAGTGCCACGGACTTCCGCCGGCCGAGCCGGTGCCCGGCGGGCAGCAGGACGGCCGGCGGCCGGTCGTGCAGCACGGCCATTTCGATCCCTGGCACCAAATCCTGCCGGTACAGGAAGGCCAGCTCGCACGTGCCGTCGAGCAGTTGTGCTTGCAGTTCCGCCAAGGTCCCCTCGACGAACTCCACCGCCACCCCGGGCTGTTCGGCGCGGAAGGCGGCGATCGCGGCGGGCAGGTGCAGGGCCGCGATCGGCGCGTAACAGCCGATGCGCAGCCGCCCCGCCGGCTCGCGGCCGAGGCGCCGGGCCCCCGCGGTCAGCTCGGTGACGGCGCCGAGCACCGCCCGCGCCTCGGCGACGACCTGCCGTCCCGCGGGCGTCAGCGCGGTGCCGCGACGCGGGCCGCGGATGACCAGCCCGGCGTCCAGCACCCGTTCCAGCTCCGCGACCGCCAGCGAGACGGCGGACTGCGAGACGTGGCAGCGCGCCGCCGCCGCGGTCATCCCGCCGGTCTCCGCGATGGCGACCAGGTATTCGAGCTGGCGGAGCGAAACCGGGGGAAGACTCATGAGCCGAGCTTATGGGCCGGCCGAGTTTTCCGAACTGGACCAATGCGCCGGACGCGTGCGAGTGTCGAGGACGTGCCCAGAACCCACAGCCACCCCTTCGTCCCCTACTCGCCGCAACGCCTTTCGGACGGCGAAGGGCTGCGGCGCGGCCGGGAGCTGCACGAGCACCTCGACGCCCGCCGTTCGGTGCGGTGGTTCTCCCCCGAGCCCGTGCCGCTGGCCGCGATCCAGACCGCCGTGCGCGTCGCCAACACGGCGCCGAGCGGGGCCCACCACCAGCCGTGGACCTTCGCCGCCACAAGGGATCCCGCGCTCAAGCGCCAGGTTCGGGCAGGCGCCGAGGAAGAGGAGCGCCGGTTCTACCGCGAGCGCTCCGCCCCGCAGTGGCACCACGCGCTCGCCCCGCTGGAAACCAATGAGGACAAGGAATTCCTGGAAGTCGCACCGTGGCTGGTGGTGGCCTTCGCGCAGAAGAGCACCCCGCGGCCGGACGGCGGGCTGCGCAAGAACTACTACGTCTCCGAGAGCGTCGGCATCGCCTGCGGCCTGTTCATCACGGCCCTGCACACGATGGGCCTGGCCACGCTCACCCACACGCCCAGCCCGATGGCGTTCCTGACCGGGCTGTTCGGCCGCCCGGCCACCGAGCGGCCGTTCATCCTGTTCCCGGTCGGCCACCCCGCCGACGACTGCGAAGTGCCGGACCTGCGGCGCAAACCGCTGTCCGAAGCGCTGGTCGTCGTCGGCGAGGCGTGAGACCGGGTTACGCGGTCAGGGCCGCGAACCGCCGCAGCGTCTCCTCCTGGCCCAGGGCCTGGGTGATGGAGTGCAGGTCGGGGCTGCGGGTGGAGCCGGTGATCGCGATCCGGATGATCTGCGAAGCCTCACGGATCGAGCCGGGGAACGCGTCCGGGTCCTTCTTGAACTCCTTGGCGTTGCGGGCGAAACCGTGCTTGGCCGCGACGTCGCGGATCTGCTGGAACCACTCCTGCCCGTCGTCGAGCTGCTGGTAGTTCGCGACGAAGTCGGCGGCGACCGCGCGCACCACCTCGGGCGCGACGCCGAGCGCGGTGATCCGCTCGTCGTCCGGCCCGGTCACGGCCGCGTGCAGCTGCGGGAAGAAGAACCCATACACGGCACGGAACTCGCCCCACCGCTTGAGGTCCTTGCGCGGGTTCTCCGCCCCTTCACGCTCGACGGCCAGCGCGCGCAGCGCCAGCTCCGGCTCGGCGTCCAGCACCGCGAGCAGCTCGGGGTCGAACTGCCCGGCCCACGCGCGCACGGCGTCGAGGATGTCCTGCCCGGACAGGGTGGCGATGTGGTCGGCGGCGATGTCGTCGAGCTTGACCAGGTCGACCAGCGGACCGGCGACGCCGCACTCCTCCAGCCGGATCGGCTCGGCCAGCGCCTGCTCCAGCGGCAGCTCGGCGAGACGACCGTTCGCGAGCCCGCGCAGGTAGTACAGGACCGCGTCGGCCGGGTAGCCGGACTCGATGTAGAAGTCGACCGACGCCTCCGGGTCCTTGCGCTTGGACAGCTTGCGCTTGCTGCCGCCCTCCTGCTTCATCAGCGGGGCGATGTGCGCGTAGGTGATCGGCTCGAAGCCCAGCGCGTCGAACAGCTGCTGGTGCACCGGCACCGAGGAGATCCACTCGTCGCCGCGGATGACCAGGTTGACGCGCATCAGGTGGTCGTCGACCGCGTGCGCGAAGTGGTAGGTCGGCAGCCGCGGGCTCTGCTCGGAGCTCTTGAGGATCACCACGTCGTTGCGGTTGGCCTCGGCCTCGATCGTGCCGCGGATGGCGTCGGTGAACCGCACCCGGGCGCCGGTGTCGTCGGGCGCGCGGAAGCGCACCACCCACGGCTCGCCGGCGTCGAGCTTGGCCTGCACGTCGGCCGGCTCGGCGTCGCGCCAGAGGGCCCACGAGCCGTAGTAGCCGGTGGGCAGCTTGGTCGCCTGCTGGCGGGAGGTGATCGACGCCAGCTCGTCCTTGGTGGCGAAGTCGATGTACGCGCGGCCCTCGCGCAGCAGGTGCCGGACGTAGCTGAGGTAGATCTCCTCGCGCGCCGACTGCTGGTACGGCCCGTAGTCGCCGCCGCGGGCGATGTCCTCGTCGGCGGCCAGGCGGAAGTAGGCGAAGCCGCGCTCGAACTGCTCCACGGCGCCCTCGACCTCGCGCGACTGGTCGGTGTCCTCGACCCGCACCAGGTACCGGCCGTCGGAGCGGCGCGCCACGTCCTGGTCGATGGTGGCGGTGTAGATGCCGCCGATGTGCACGAACCCGGTCGGCGACGGGCCGAACCGCGTCACCTTCGCGCCGTCGGCCAGCGGCCGCGCCGGGTAGCGCTGCTCCCAGTGCTCGGGCTCGGGCAGGTCCGCGGGGAACAGGGCATCGATGACGGCTCGGTCCAGCATGGGCGTCGGCACTCCGGGCGGCTCTCGGTCGGGCAGGGCGGGGGAACGCCCATCAGCCTATCTCCGCCGGTCGGCGGCCGTCCGGGCACCGTCAGCCGCCCGGCCGCCCACTCCGGCCGCCCACTCGCCCCACTCCGGCCGCCCGGCTCGCCTTCCGGCCGCCCTCGGCTCTGAAGGCCACCTTCAGGGTCCGACATGCCCTCAAGGTGGCCTTCAGAGCACGCCGGGGTCACTGCGGCAGTGCGGTTTCCAGCGCCCGGATCACCTGCGCCAGGTGCCGCCGGGTGGCCTGCTCGGCGGCCGCGGTGTCACCGGAACGCAGGGCGTCGAGGATCTCCCGATGCTCGCCGAGGCTGGCCTCCGGACGGCCGGGCACGGAGACGGTCACGTTCTGCCCGAGCTGCAACTGCGCGCCGAGCAGGTCGGCGATCGCCAGGAGACGACGGTTCGGCGAGGCCTGCCAGATCAGCGCGTGGAACTCGCGGTCCAGCTCGGCGTAACGGCCGATGTCGCCGTCTTCCAGCGCGATCCGCTGGCCGTCGAGCAGCTCGCCGAGCCGGGCCAGCAGCTCCGGCGGCCGGCTGCGGGCGAGGTCGCGGGCGGCGAGGGTGTCCACGGCGGAGCGCAGCTCGTAGAGGTCACGCAGGTCCGCGACGGTCAGCTCGGCGACGAAGTAGCCCGAATGCGGCCGGGAAACCAGGAAACCCTCGCGTTCCAGGATCGCCAGCGCGGCCTTCACCGGCGTCGGCGAGATGCCGAGCCGCTCGCTCAGCGGCCGCACGGTGACGCGTTCGCCGGGCCTCAGCTCGCGCGTCAGCACTGCTTCTCGAACCGCCGCGTACGCCGCGCGGACCAGGCTGCCCGCTTCGGGAGCGTCCATCCGTCTCGCGCCTCCTCCCGGCGATCAGATCCAATCCCGGTCTCAGGCCGGCGGGATGGCGCCGTCCTTGGCCAGCAGCGGCACGTCGACGTCGATCGTCTCGGGGTACTTGATCCCGGCCCCGGTGTTGAGCACCACGACCTCCTCGCCGCCGTCCAGCCAGCCGGACTCGCGAAGCTGGTCGACGGCCGCGAAACAGGCCGCGCCCTCGGGGCAGATGAACGCGCCCTCCAGCCCGGCGAGCCGTCGCTGCGCGGCCAGCAGATCCTCGTCGGTGACGGCGACGGCAGTGCCGCCGGTCGCGTAGATCGCGTCCAGGACCAGGAAATCGCCGAGCGCCTTGGGCACGGTGATGCCGAAGGCGACCGTCTTGGCGTCCGGGAACGGCTCGCTTTCCCTGGCGCCACGGGCAAAAGCCTCGACGATCGGCGCGCAGCCCGTGGCCTGCACGGCGACCAGGCGCGGCAGATCACCGGAGAGCCAGCCCAGTTCCTTGAGCTCCAGCAACGCTTTGTGGATCCCGATCAGGCCGACGCCGCCGCCGGTCGGGTACAGCAGCACGTCCGGCATCCGCCAGCCGAGCTGTTCGGCGATCTCGTAGCCCATCGTCTTCTTGCCCTCGAGCCGGTACGGCTCCTTGAGCGTGGAGACTTCCTGGTAGCCGCCGCGCTCGGCGACCGCGGCGTGGACGAGCTTGCCGGCGTCGCCGATCAGACCGTCCACTCGGTACAGCTCGGCGCCGCTGGCCAGGCACTCCTTCATGGTGATCGCGGGCGCGTCGTCGGGCATCGCGATCAGGCTCCGCATCCCGGCCCGCGCGGCGTAGAGCGCCCAGGCCGCGCCCGCGTTGCCGTTCGTCGGCATCGCGACGCCGCGCACGCCCAGCTCCAGCGCCCGCGAGACGCCGACCGCGGCGCCACGGGCCTTGAACGAGCCGGTCGGGACCAGCCCCTCGTCCTTCATCAGCAGCCGGGGCACGCCGGCCTGCTTGCCGTACGCGGGCGTCGGCAGCAGCGGCGTCATGCCCTCCCCGAGCGTCACCACGTGCTCGGGGCGGCGCACCGGCAGGACTTCGTGGTAGCGCCACAGATTCGGCTCGCGCGCCGCGATCTCGGCCGGCGTCACGGTCTCGCGCACCCGCTCCAGGTCGTACCGCGCCAGCAGTGGCGCGCCGGCCGCGGACGTCCCGGCCACCTCGTCGGCTTCGTAGCGCTCCCCGGTCCGCGAGCACTCCAGATGACTGAGGAACGAGAACGTCATGCCGCCTCCAGTTCGGGAAAGTCCCGCCCAGTTTGGATCCAAAACGCCGCCGGGGTCAACGCCGGACCACATCGTGGACGGCTTACCGGGAGCTGGACTGCGAAACGGGCGGCGCGGTTCCCGACGCCGAGGACGGCGGCGCGGCCAGCACCACCCCGGCCAGCAACGCGATCCCGCCTAGCCACAGAGCCAGCCGGACAAGCGACGAGACAGGGCAGATGATCCTCATGAACGGACTCCTCGTGGTAGTCCCGCGAACTGCGGTTTCCGTTGGCACGGAAGGGAATTTCCCCTACAACCAGGGTGCGCCGGCCGCCGTGGCCGGACAATGGGTTTCCTGTTTCCCCTTACGCCGGGCAACAGTCCTGCCGGGGCGAGTCACGATCCGGGCAGGCGGTCGCTTTCGGTCCGGACGGCGCCGAGGATGCGGTCGCTGATCTGGCCCAGCTGCCGGATCTGGGCCTGGGTGAGCCGGTCGAAGAAGACCCGGTTGACGGCGTCGACGTGACCGGGGGTCGCCTCGGCCACCTTGTCCGCGCCGGCGTCGCTGAGGATGGCCAGGGTGTAGCGCCCGTCGGCGGGGTCCGGGGTGCGCCGCACCCAGCCGTGGCGTTCCAGGCGGCTGATCGCCCGGGACAGTTTGGACAGTGAGGCATTGGCCACCTTCGCCAGCTCGCCCATCCGCAGGGTGCGCTCGGGTGCTTCGGACAGCGCCCACAGGACGCCGTACTCGAACAGCGACAACCCGGCGTCGCGGTGCAGCTGGTCGTCGAGGGCCACGGGCAGCCAGACCAGGACGCGGTTGAACGCGTCCCACGTCTGACGGTCTTCCGGCCGGGCCATCACACCCACCGCCTTTCCTGCTGAATGGCCCGACCTTACTTGACCGGGCAACTCGGCCGGCCACGCGATGCACTTGACTGGGCAACTCATCAGAGCTACCTTTGACTTGCCCAGTCAAGTGACGGCCTCGTCCCGGAAGGTCCCCGTGAAACTCACGAAACACACTCATGCCACCGTCGTCCTCACCAAGGACGGCACCACCCTCGTGCTCGACCCGGGGACGTACACGCCCGAATCCGCGGCACTCGTCGGCGCCACCACGGCCGTGCTCGTCACGCACGACCACCCCGACCACTTCGACGCCGCCGTGCTGCAGGCCGCGCTCGACGCTCAGCCGTCACTGCGCGTGTGGGCACCGCAGAACGTGGTGGAAATGCTCGACTCGCACGACGGCCGGGTCGTGGCAGTCGCCGCGGGCGACCGTTTCGAGGCCGCGGGATTCACCGTGGCCGTCTTCGGGGAGCGCCACGCGGCCGTCCACGCCGACCTCCCGCCCATGGGCAACGTCGCGTACCTGATCGACGGCAACGTCTACCATCCCGGCGACTCCTACTTCGTGCCCGACGCGGCGGTCGAAACGCTGCTCGTGCCGGCGGCCGGACCGTGGACCAAGGTCGGCGAGGGCGTCGACTTCGTGCGGGCCGCCCGGCCGTCGCGCTCCATCCGGATCCACGACCTCACACTGAGCGAGATCGACGCCGCCTCGTTCGCCCAGTTCACCGGCGAGCTGACCGGCGTGCCGCTGACGGTGCTCGGGATCGGAGAGAGCGTCATGGTCTGAACTCCACGCTCAGACGCGCGACTCCAGCCGGATCCGGGCCTCCCCCAGCACCGCCGGGTCGAGCTTCACGCGGTAGGCCGCCGCCTCGGCCCACCAGCGGTCGGCGGCCTCGCGGTCGCCCCGGCGCGCGGCGACGTTGCCCCGGCCGAGCAGTGCCCGTGCCCGCTCGTAATCGCTGCCGGCCTGGTCGGCGATCTCGGCCGCGGCGGTGTATCCGCGCTCGGCGGCATCCGTCTGCCCGGCGCGGAAACACATCCACGCCAGGCAGTTGGCCGACATCGCCTGGTCCACCGGGAGCTGGGCGAGGTCGTTCGCCTCCCCGGCCGAGGCAACGGCTTCGTCGTGCCGGCCCAGCTCCGAGGACGCGTACGCGATGCCCCGCAAGGCGATCACGACGTTGCGGGTGCGGCCGGTGCGGCGGTAGACCTCGAGCACCTGTCTCAGGTCGGCCAGCGCGGGCTCCGGCTCGCCCGCGTACAGCCGGGCCCAGGCGAGGCTGGACAACGCGTCGACCAGTCCGCGCTCGTCGTGCGCCTCGGCGAAGCGCTCCTGGGCCAGCCGGTGGCAGCGGATCGCCTCGGCGGCATCGCCGGACTCGACGTAGGCCATGCCCAGGTTGTTCAGGATCAGGCCCTGCGCGCCGGGCCCGTCGGCGGCCTCCAGCGCCCGCCGATGTGTGCGGATCCACGGCTCGAACAGCTTCTCGCGGAAGAAGAAACCACGGAGCATGAACGCCAGCTGCCAGCAGCGCCGCCCCAGCCCGTGGTCCGCGGCGAGCGCCACGACGTCGGCCAGCACCGGCCATTGGGCGCCGAGCCAGGCCAGCGCGCCGTCCGCGTCCGCGAAGGGCAGTCTCGACGGCCGCGCCGCGCCGGTCGCGGGCCGGAAGCGGTGGGGCTCGGTCAGCTCGTCCGCGGCGAAGACCGTTCCCACGACGTGTTCGAGCAGCCGCGACACCGCCGCCTGGCGGTCGGCTTCCGCGATCTCCGGGAGCACGCGCCGCAGGGCGAACGTCCGCATCAGGTCGTGCACTTCGACGTACCCGTCCTCATCGCGGACCACCAGGTGCGCGTCGTGGAGCCGGTCGAGCAGCCGGTCCGTCTCGCCGGCGCCGAGCCCGGCCAGCGCCTCGACGGACGTGCCCTCCGCGGCGGCGGCCGGGTGCAGCGCGAGCAGCCCGAACAGCCGCCGCTGATCCTCGGGCAGGGCCGCGCAGGAAACGGCGAAGGCCGTGGCGACGCTGCGTTCCCCGTCGTCCAGCGCGCCGAGCCGGGTGTCCTCGCCGGCCAGCCGGTCGCGCAGCCGGGCCGCGGTCCAGCCGCCCGCCACGAACCGCGCGGCGGCGATGCGGACGGCGAGCGGGAGCCGGCCGCAGTAGTCGGCGATCTCGCCCGCGACGGCGTCGTCACCGGCGTCCCGGTCGCCGGCGATGGAGCGCAGCAGGGCGACCGCGTCGCGCCGTGGCAGCACGTCGACGGGGAAGTGCCAGGCGTCGTCGAGCGCGGGGAGCCTTCCGCGGCTGGTCACGAGCACGCGCGAGGCGGTGTCGCCGGGGATCACGGCGCGCACCTGGTCCGCGGTCCGGACGTTGTCGAGCACCAGCAGGAGCCGGCGTTCGCGCAATTGGTCGCGCACCAGGTTCGCCAGGCCGTCCTCGTCCGAGGGCACCTGTGCTGGCGCGATGCCGAGCAGACTCACCAGCCGTCGCAGGCCTTCGACTGCGGAAAGCGCTTCGGCTCCGGGGGTGTGGCCGTGGAAATCGAAGAAAAGGCAGCCGTCGGGGAACGCAGGCAGTGCGGCGCGCGCGGCGGCGACGGCCAGCGCGGTCTTGCCCGAGCCCGCCATGCCGTGCACCACGCCGGCCCGCCCGTTCCCCGGGTCGCGCAGCCGCGCGGCCAGCTCCGCCAGCTCGGCCTCGCGGCCGACGAAGAGCCGGCCACCGTCCGGCAGCCCGACGATGCCGCCGGCGCTACGGCGCGCGACCGCGCGGTCGGCGAACACCGCGAGCAGCTCGCCGTGGGCGTCAAGCGCGCGATCGCAGGCCTTGGCCAATTCCCGATTGACGCGCGCCTTGCCCGTCTCCACCTTGCTCAGATAGCCCTTGGTGAAATGAACAGCGGCCGCGAAAGCGGTGAGTGAAATTCCAGCCGACATACGACGGCGCCTCAATTCTGTGCCAAAGTCAGCCATACCGTGATCCTCCCGCATCCGGTGCCGGAAGTGAAGGCCGGCCGGCGGCCCGGGACCGCCGGCCAGGCACTGGTCAGCCGAGCAGCGAAAGCAGCTGGGCGATGAGGACGATGAAGTGGGTGTGCATCCGGCTTTCCTTTCTCGAGCGGACTCACGAAATCCCTGCGAAAACAGGAAGTGAGCCGACTTGGTTCGCCGAAGGATTTCGACCACCCAAGCCTCACTCGGGAATTGCGCGAAAGACAGACGTTTCCCGTTTCCTCATTTCAGGAAACCGTGCTTACCGCCGATGACCTGCGTTGTTTCCTGATTCTGGAAACAGCGGGGAAACGGCCTCCGCGGTCTCGTCGCGGGGATGCCGCGTGGGTACACTCAGCGAGCATCGACCAGACGGAGGTGACGGCTTGGACCAGGTGGCCGCCGGCACGAAGATCGAAGAGCTTTCAGCCGAGCTGAAGGCCCTTCGCAAAGGGCTGGGCATTCAGGCGCCGAACCTGCCCCAACACGTCGGCGTCCTGCTTCGCCAGGTCTGCGGCATCGAGGCGGACGACAGCCCCGGCACGGTCCGCGGCAAGGTTGACGAAACGGTGCGGAGCCTGATCACGCGGCTGCCGGAGTCCCAGCGGAAAGCGGCCCGGCTGATCTTCGGCTTCGACACCCCGGCCGACCAGCGGTACACCGACCGGCTGATGCAGCTCGGCACCGGCGCGGACCGCAACGTGCGCACCATGCAGCGGCGCGCCGACGACGTCGTCCGCTTGATCGCCGAAACCGCGTACGCGGCCCCGGGCCGGCTGACCCACGCGGGCCGCAAGGACCCGTGGCACACCTCGGCACTGGCCGTGCGCCTGACCTTCGCCGAAACCGGCGCGGAAGTGTTCGAAACGCGGCGGATCATCAGCCACGTCGACGGCCTGGAGGAGATCGAGCACTCGGTCTCGCTGGCCCGTCCGCTGCAGCCGGGTCAGCCGCTGCCCACCCTCGAAGGCCTCGGCATCGACGTCGTCGCCGGCGGCGAAGTGCATTCCGAACGCATGGTCTCCTCGACCCGCGTCGCGTTCCGCCTGCGCCCCCCGCGCCCCCTCGACACGGGTGAACAGCACGAGTTCTTCTTCCGCATCCGGGTCGACGAGTTCCCCTCGCCGTTCTACTGCTGCACCCCCGAATACCCGTGCGAAAGCTTCGACCTCAACGTCCGCTTCGACCGCCGCCACCCCCCGAGCCGGGTCTGGCGCATCGACGGCGAGTTCTCGAAGGACGCGGAAGACCCGCTGGCCCCACGCAAACCCCTGTGGCCCGACAACGCGGGCGAGGTCCACACGAGCTTCCACGATCTGGAACCGGCCCGGTCGTACGGCCTTGGCTGGCAACCCGGAGGCTGACACCGCCTCTTCGCTTGACGACCCTTTCTCGCCGACTTGGCGATCCCGCGTCGCCCCTCAGACGACCTCGCCTCGCCGCCCGCCGCTCGCCGACGCCGCGTGGCCGCCTGATGCCTCCGGCCACGCCGCCCACCGACCCCGCCTGGCTGCCTGACGTGCTCGCTTCGCCGCCCGCCGGACCGCCCGGGGCTCGGGCCAACTGCCCGTGCCCCGAAGGCGCGCGACGGTCCGGCGCCGTCCCCGCTCGCCGTGCCCGGATCATGCGCCTCCTCACCGGCCGACGGCCCCGGCTTCCACCCTGCCGCATCGACCGGCCGCACGGTTTGACAAAACCACGACACTTTCGACCACGGGCCACTTGCGCCCGTCGGCCCAGCCGGGAGCCCAGCACCGCCGCGCGAGAAACCAGAAGCCCGGCGCGGCGTCTCGGCCGGACAACACGGCGAGGCAGGCACACAGCTCAGAGGTGCGGCCGGAGAAGGCCCGGCGACAGCTCAGGAGTCCAGCAGCCGGTTAAGCCCGAAGTCCGGCAACAGGTCAGGAGTCCAGCAGCCGGTAAAGGCCCAAAAGTCCGGCGACAGCTCAAGAGTCCCAGCCTCAGCCGGCGAGCTGTACCTCGGCCCAGGTGGTCGAGCCGCGAGTGCCCCAGTTGGTGGCGACCTCGTCCACGAGCAGGCGGCCGAAGGCGGCGTCGGCGGACAGCTCGGCTTCGGATCGGGTGGGCGGGGCGACCCGGGAGACCTGGACGCGGAACCGTGACGAATCCCGTGAGAGGACCAGGGTCTCGAACTTGGCGCCGTCGCGGTCGGCGTCGGCGACCAGTTCGTCGACGAGTGAGACGACGTCGAGCACCACCTCGGGCGAGACGCCGGCCAGCATGGTGTTGATGGTCGCCGGGAGTGCCGCGGAAGCCTCCGGCCCGGCCAGTATCGCCGACGACGCCGGTTCGCCCGCGAAGGCAGGGTTCTGGGCCATCTTCGGCTCGCTTCCGGGATTCTGGGGAACGGCGCAGCACTAATACCCACGGCGACCCGGCGGCAAACACGCGTCCTGCCGGATTCTCGGCGAACCGAGTGGACCGCCGCGACGCAAGCCCTCCTCAGCTCCCGGCAAAGCGGGTGAACCTCCGTACGCAAACCGGCCCATCCCCGGGCAAACCGGGGTGAACCACCGCGCACAAACCCGCCCCGACTCCCGCCAAACCAAGCGAGTCACCACACACAAACCCGTCCAGCACCCGCCAAACCGAGCGCACCTCCACCCGCAAAACCGCCTCAGCACCCACCAAGCCGACCGCACCTCCACACACAAACCCGGCCGAGCCCCGGCGAACGGGGCGGACCACCGCGCCCCCCGGTTCCCGAGCCCACCGAGCAGACCGCCGCGAACAACCCCACCACTCGTCCGTTTCCCAGCCGATTGGGCGAATCGGGTGACTCCCCCACCCTCGGGCAACCCGTCCCCACAGACGGCGCGTGTTCCGCGCACATCGAGCGAACACTGGGGGATCCACCATGACTCGTAGACGAACACAGAAGCGTCTGGGCGCACTCGCCGCCGCGCTGCTCGCGTTGGCCGCCGTACCGGCCGCACCGGCGTTGGCCGGGACCGGACCGGCCGCGTGCAGCTGGACGTTCGAGAAGATCGCGCCGCCGGATGGGTACGCGCCGCAGGACGTCCGGGTCACCGGCACCGACAGTCACGGCGATTACTCCGGCACCGTGCCCAACTTCGCCACCGACAGCGCCCGGATGGTCATCTGGACCGGCGGCGTACCACGGATCGTGCCGGAGATCGACGACTTCACCTTTCCGCAGATCGTCGGGGAGAACTCCGCGGGGACCGTGCTGCTGTCCGGCACCCAGCGCAGCACCTCGCGCAGCGGCGTGTTCCTCTACAGCGCCGCCGGCGCGCTCACCTATCTGACCGCGCCGGCCGGGTACCGGACCGACTACGCGGTCGCCCTCAATGAGCGCGGTGACGTGCTCGCCTCCGGCAGCTCGATCAAAGACGGCCACGCGGTCACCCTGCTGTGGTCCACGCTCGCGGCCGCCCCGCAGGTCATCGACACTGCCGTGGGACAGGGCACCGACCTCGACGACGACGGCACCGTGCTGCTCTCCGACGGCAAGAACGGGCCCGGCCACCTCTGGCAGGGCGGCCGGATCGTGCCGCTCGGCGGGCCCGGTTATCCCTTGCTGCTGGCCGGAATCCGCGGCGGCCACGTGATCGGCACGGAGATCGGCGCCTGGCCCGAATCGCAGTCCGTGGTCTGGCACGCACCCGGCGACGCCCGCCCGATCGACGACGGCGGCACCGCCCAGGCCATCAACGCCCACGGCCTGATCGCCGGCAGCCGCGACACCCTCACCGGCCCGCCCGCCGTCTGGAGCGACACCACGCACCTGGCCGACCTGCCGCTGCCCGCGGGCTTCACCGACGACAGCGACATGTACGTGATCGGCGACGACAACACGATCTTCGGCAGCGTCAACGGTTACGGCCCGATCCGCTGGACCTGCACACCGACCCACGCCTGACCCGAGCACCCAAGCCCGGTGAGCACCGCCCGCGCCTCCGGCCGGCAGGCGGTGCTCACCGGGTCAACGCTTAGACCCCGCGACACGAGCGGGTGCAGACTGACGCCACCGTGCGCATCCGGCAACGCCACCAGCACCGCGACACTCGATCCACGCGACCCGGTCACAACAGCCCGATCACGCGCCGAGCCCGGTGAGCACCGCCCGCACGTCCGGCCGACGGGCGGTGCCCATCCGCGTCAGCGCATACACCCGACGCGTAACCGGCGACACCAGCGGATGCAGACTGACCTCGCCATACACATCCGGCAACGCCATCCGCGGGACCAGCGCCACCCCAGCACCAGCCGCCACCAGCGCCATGAGCACAGCGAAATCCGTAGCCTCAGCCACCACCTCGGGCACGAAGCCCGCCGCTCCGCAGGCGCGTTCGATCATGGCGTGGCAGGAAAACTCCTTCGACGGCACCAGCCACGGCTGCCCGGCGAACCGCGCGAGCCGCACCTTCTGGCCCGGCGCGAGACCCCGCGCCAGCGACGGCGGGAGCGCGAGCAGCACCGGATCGTCGGCGATCGGGTGTTCCTCGCAGCGGGCGGGGGCCTCGCGCGGCAGCAGCGTGTAGCTGTGCACCAACGCGACATCCGCCTCCCGGCGCAGCAGCGTGCCGATCGCGGCCTCCGGCTCCTGCTCCAGCAGCCGTAGCGTCACCCCGGGCACTTTCGTCCACAGTGGAGCGACGAGAGCCCTTGCCGCGGAAGGGAAGGCGACTATCCGGACGGTGCCGGCGCCGTCCGAGCGCAACGCCGCCAACGCCGATTCCGCGGCATCGAGATCGCTGAGGATCACGTCGGTGTGGGACACCAGCAGCTCCCCGGCAGCGGTCAACGCCAGCCGACGGCCGCGTTTCTCCAGCAGCGGCACGCCCGCTTCACGCTCCAAAGCGGCGAGCTGCTGCGACACCGCGGGCCCGGTGAGCCGCAGCGCCTCGGCGGTCGCAGCCACCGTGCCGTGCTGCGCCAGCTCGTGCAACAGCCGTAGACGGCGGACGTCAAGCATAAGCTCAGCTTCCTCTTCATCGATGAAAGCCTAACTGGATCTAATGTATTCTAACGCGCAGACTCAGCCTCGTGAACAAAGCGACATTCGCCCTCGGCGGGACTGTGGTGCTGTGGGCGTCGGCCTTCCCGGCGATCCGGGCCGGGCTCGACGGCTACGGCGCCCTCGGCCTTTCGTTCCTGCGGCTGGCGGTGGCGTCGGCCGCGCTGCTGGCCGCGGCGCCGTTCCTCGGCGTGCGGCGGCCGCGCGCGAAGGACCTTCCGCTGATCGCGGTGTGCGGGCTGACCGGCATGACGGCGTACCAGCTGCTGCTCAACTGGGGCGAGGTCCGCGTGCCGGCCGGGACGGCAAGCCTGCTGGTCGCCACCGCGCCGGTGTTCAGCGCGGTACTGGCGGCCGTCTTCCTCGGCGAACGGCTGGGCCTGCGCAAGATCGCCGGCAGCGCCGTCGCGCTCGGCGGCTCCGCGCTGATCGCCCTCTCCGGGGGCGACGTCGGCTACTCGACCGCCGCGTGGGCGCTCCTGGCCGCCGCGCTGGTGCAGGCGACGTACCACTTTTGCAGCAAACCGCTGCTGCGGAAGTATTCCGGCCTCGAAGTCGCCTGTTACGCGATGTGGACCGGCACGCTCTTCTCCCTCCCTCTGGCCCCGGCCGCCCTCCACGACCTCGCGTCGGCACCGCCCGCGGCGGACGCGGCGGTCCTGTTCCTCGGCCTGCTGCCGTCCGCGCTGGGGTTTGTGCTGTGGGGTTACGGCGTCGCCCGCAACACCGTCACCACGGCGACGGCCGCGCTCTACCTCGTGCCCGTCGTGGCGCTCGCGGTCGCGTACGTCTGGCTCGGCGAGGTCCCCAGCGCGGCCGAGCTGGCCGGCGGCGCGGTGAGCATCGGCGGCGTCGCGCTGATCGGCCTGCGCCGGTCGCGCCCTAAGTCCGTTAAGGCCCCCTTCACCGCGTCGGACGCGGGCAAGGAGTCCTTGACGGCGCCGCAGCCGGGGCCGGGCCGCGGCGCACCGTAGCGGTTCCGGCGCCGTCCACGCGTCTCGAAATGAGACTCCCGGAGGCGCGCGGGCGCGGTATACCGAGCTTTGTGCCTCCGCGACGACCCGGCACACTCCGGATGCCCGACCAGGGAGCCCGCATGACCACCCTCGATGCCAGTACCGAAAGCGTCCCCCGTGTCCCGGCCCAGCCCACCGCCGAAGCCGCCCCGGCTGCGGCGCCGGCCGCCGACCCGATGATGATCGGACTACCCAGCTTCGTGGTGGGTTCGGTCGCGCTCGGCCTCGTCCTGATCGGGTACGTGCCCGCCGCCGCGGTCGGCGCGTCGCTCGCCGTCATCATCGCCGCGACGGGCATCGGCCTGCTGATCGCGGCCGGCTGGGCCGCCGCCGTCGGCCAGAGCGCCGTGGCCGGCGTGTTCGGCATCTTCTCCGGATTCTGGCTGAGCTACGCGCTGCTCGTGCTCGGCCTGACGCACAGCTGGTTCGGCGTCCCCACGGCCGCGGCCGTGGACACCCAGGGCCTGTTCCTCATCTCCTGGCTGGTCGTGGTCGGCATGCTGACGCTGGCCACGCTGCGGCTGCCGGTGACGTACACGATCCTGTTCGCGCTGATCGAGGTCGCGCTCGCACTGGTGCTGGCCGGCACCGTGAACGGCTCGGCGGGCACGCTGCAGGTCGGCGGCATCGTGGTGCTGGTGTTCGCCGCCGTCGGCGTCTACCTGTTCTTCAGCACGGCCTCGACGGCGACCGGCGGGTCCGCCCTGCCGCTCGGCCCGCCGCTGGTGCGCTGACCCGATCCCAGCCGTGCCCCGGGGACCGCGACCCCGGGGCACTGTCGCGCACTTAGGATCCCGGGCATGACCGACGCCCGTGGCTTCCTGTCCCTGTCCCCCACCTCGCTGGCCGACGTGCTCGACCGCGGCCAGGTGATGGACCTCGGCATCCGCCCGCTGTGGTCGCCGATGCCGCGGGTCGCGGGCCCGGCGTACACGGTGCGCTGCCCGGCGGGCGACAACCTGATGCTGCACGCGGCGATCCACCGCGCGGAGCCGGGCTCGGTCATCGTCGTCGAGGCGGGCGATGTGGACTACGCGCTCGCCGGCGGCAACGTCTGCGCTGTCGCCCACCGCCGTGGCATCGCCGCGTTTGTGCTCGACGGCGTGATCCGCGACCTCGCCGAAATCCGCGAACTCGGCTTCCCGGTCTTCGCCCGCGGCGTGATTCCCATCCCCGGCGTCAAAGGCACTCTCACGCCGCTGAACGAGCCGGTCCGCTGCGGCGGCGTCACGGTGCACACCGGCGACATCGTGGTCGCCGACGAAGAGGGCATCGTGGTCACCCCCGCCGCCCGCGCCGACCAGGTGCTCGCCGACGCCTCCGCCAAGCAGGCCAAGGAAGAAGCCGAAACGCTCGACGAGTGGGCCGCCGCCCACCGCGACAAGGTCGAGAAGGTCCTGCGCGAGCAAGGCTTCACCGGCTGACCCTCTCCCCGGCGATGTGGTCCGGCGGCACTGCTGCCGGCGTCCCCGTGGCGTTGGCGCCCAGGCGGCAGTGCTTGTAGCCCTCGGCCTCCCCCGCGGCGTTGGCGCACAGGCGTTGTTGGGCCATTCGGGCTAAGCTCCCGGCAAATCCGCCGACCCGCTGAGCAGGGAGCCCCGTGACCAGTCGCCCCGCTGTCCTGACGTTGTCGCGCTGGTGGCACGGGCTGATCGCCGCGGTGATCGCCGTGTCGCTGGTGATCCAGATCGTGCTGGTGTTCCAGGGCGGTGAGGACGCGAACTCCGGCGACACGGGCTCGGCGGTGAGCGTCGGCGTCCGGCTGTGGCGGCTGTTCAGCTACTTCACCATCCAGAGCAACCTGATCCTGCTGGCCGCCGCGCTGGTGCTGGCCGCGCGGCCGGCGTTCGACGGCCGCGTCTGGCGGGTGGTGCGGCTCGACGCGTTACTCGGCATCCTCATCACCGGCCTGGTGTACGCGATCGTGCTGGCGCCGGACATCCACCTCACCGGCTGGGCGCTGACCGCGACCATCGGCTTCCACTACCTCTCGCCGTGGGCCGCGGTCGCCGCGTGGCTGCTGCTCGGGCCGAGGCCCGGGACCGGCAGCTGGGGCACGGTCGCGGCGGCGTTCCTCTGGCCGGTGGCGTGGCTGGTCTACATCTTCGTGCAGGGCGCGTTCACGCACTGGTACCCGTACCCGTTCATGGACGTCACCAAGATCGGCTTCGGCACGGCCGTGCGCAACGCGCTGCTGGTGGTCGTGGTCGCGCTGGTCTTCGCCGCGCTGGTGAAGCTGCTCGACCGGCGGCTGCCCGCCCTGCAGCGCCGCGAAGCCGCCGACCCGCCCGCCGAAACCCGGCTAGGGTCGGGTGCGGGGCAACCGGCCCGCGAAGGACGGAGCAGCTGATGAGCAGGAACAAGCCCGGCGACCAGGAACCCCTCGACGCCGAGATCGTCGCGGACACCCCAGCGGGCCTGCCCCAGCCGGTGGCGCTGCCGGAGCCGGACTACAGCGAGGGCGGCGTCCCGTCGTTCGACTCCGTGCGCGACCGGATCGAGAAGCGCTACGAGACTTCCGTGGGCGCGCAGGAGATCGCCGGTCTCGGCGGCAAGGAAGACCTGGCGTCGCTGGACAAGAAGATCGCCGACCGCGACAAGGCCGCGAAGGACAAGCTGGCCGAGATCCGCCGCGCGATGGGCCGCGAGTAGTCCCTTCACTGCACAGGGGGACCCCGCTGTGTCTCCCCGGCTGCGCCAGGTAGCGGATGACGCTTTCCCTGCACTCAGCGTAGCGAAAGCGTTATCCGCCACGGCCGCCGCACTGCCCAGCGGAAGCCACTGCGGCGCGGTGAAAGCCCCTTTCCCTGCACTCAGCGCGGGGGAAGCGTCATCCGCTGCACCGAGACCCGCGTTACCACCGGAAGTACTCGGCCAGGGTCGGCCCGACGATCCGCGCCGCCGCCGGTGATCGTGGTTGGATCGCGACATGGTTTCCACTGTGCGCGTCCCCGGCCTCGTCCTGACCGAGCACGAGTTCCGGGTGCCCCTCGACCACAGCCGGCCCGACGGCGAGCGGATCACCGTGTTCGCCCGCGAGGTGGCCGCCCCGGACGGCCTGGACCGCCCGTTCCTGGTGTTCCTGCAGGGCGGCCCGGGGCAGGAGGCGCCGCGGCCCGCAGGCGCGCCGCCGGCCTGGCTGGCCCGCGCCCTGCGTGACTACCGGGTGCTGCTGCTCGACCAGCGCGGCACCGGCCGGTCGACGCCCGTGGGCACGCTGCCGGGCAAGACGCCGGCCGAGCAGGCGGCGTACCTGACCCATTTCCGGGCCGATTCGATCGTGCGGGACGCGGAGCTGATCCGGGCCGAGCTGGGCGTCGAGCAGTGGAGCGTGCTGGGCCAGTCGTTCGGTGGTTTCTGTGTGCTGACCTACCTTTCGCAGTCGCCCGGCGGGCTGCGGGAGGCGTTTTTCACCGGCGGCGTGCCGCCGCTGCGGCCGGATCCGGACGACATCTACCGGGCCACCTTCGCCACGATCCTCGAGCGAAACCGCCGCTACTACGAGCGTTACCCGGCCGACCGCGAGCGCGTGCGGGCGCTGCACAAGCGGCTCGACGCGGGCGAGATCGAGCTGCTCGGCGGCACCCCGTTCACCTCACGCCTGTTCCGCCTGCTGGGCAGCGGGCTCGGCATGAGCGACGGCGCCGAGGCGCTGCACTACCTGCTGGAGCGTGACCCGGACTCCCCCGCGTTCGCGCACGACGCGGCGGCCGCGTTGCCGTTCTCCGCGCGAAACCCGCTGTACGTCCTGGTCCACGAGGCCGGTTACGCCGACGGCGGCGCCACCCGCTGGTCCGCCGCCCGCGTCCGCCCGCCCGTGTTCGACGAGGACGTGACGCTGTTCAGCGGCGAGCACGTGTACCCGTGGCTGCTCACGGACCTGCCCGGCCTGGCGCCGCTGCGCGAAGCGGCCGAGATCCTCGCCGAACACGAGTGGCCGCGCCTGTACGACGAAGAAGCCCTGCGAAACTGCGAAGTCCCTTGCGCCGCAGCCATTTACGCCGAGGACGCGTACGTGGACCGCGCCTTCTCCGAGCAGACCGCCCGCCTCATCCCGACCCTGCGCCCCTGGCTGACCAACGAATACGAGCACAACGCCCTCCGCGCCGCGGGCGACGTGGTCCTCGGCCGGCTGATCGACCTGGTGCGGGGCCGCGCCTGAGTTCCGTCGTCACCCGGAGGACCGATCAACGGAGCTGTGACGCGCCACAGACCGCTGCTGGGCCGGGATACCGCTTCGGCTGAACGGGTCTTCGGTCACCTTGAGCCAGCTGCGCAGCCCAGCCGGGCTCCGCCTCGTCAGCTCCTGGTGCAGCGACAGCGCATGGCTGCAGTGCTCGTGCCAGGTACTGGCGAGCGCTTCACTGGTGCGCGCCCGGCGCAGGTCTTGCCAAAGCAGGAGCTGGGCGTGGACGGAATGCCGGGCCGCCTCGGCCGGGGGCGCGGCGGCCCCGGCCAGCGCGGCCGGGGTGCGGCCGCGGCAGGACGGGCACTCACACACCCACAGGTGCTCGTGGTCGGGGGCGTCGCGGAAGAGCCGTTCCAGTGTCTCGAGCCGGTGGTAGGTCAGCAGCGGACCGACGAACGCGGAGACGCCGGAGTGCCGCGGCGAGCCGGTTCTCCGCAGCGGGTAGATGTGGCGAAGACCGCTGTCGGTCCCGGTCGCCGCGGCGTGGGCGCCGTGGCAAAGCGCCCCGAGCGCAGCGGCGTCCGCTCGGAGCAGCAGCACCGGCACGCCCGCCGAATCCAGCAGCTCCAGGAATCCGCGCACCACGTAGTGGGCGGCGAACGGGTCGGCCGGGTGCTCGATCCCGACCGCGACCGGCACGCCGTGCAGGGAGATCTGCGTGATCAGTCCTTCGAGGATTCCGGGGTAGCTGAACCACTCGGCGGCCAGCGGCAGCATCGCGACCACCGGTGGCTTCTGCGCCTTGGCGGCCCGCAGGATCGTGCGCAGGCCCGGAAAGTCCCGGTAGGCGAGATAACCGGAGTCGGTGAGCGGGAGCAAACCCAGATCCCGCTGCCGCCGGCACCAAGCGGGACGGATTCCGCGGCGACCGGCGACCCGCCGCCGTCCGGTGTAGCGCGCAGCGTCGCACAGGATGGGCCCGCCGAAACCGTTGTCCCGCAGCCGGCGCACGACGGGTTCAGGATCGGGACCGGTGAGTACCAGCCCGGTGTCGTGTTCCTGGGCCACCGCCGCGGCGGTGACAGCCTGACCGGGCCGGCACTGGATCAGCAGCCGGCCCGAAATGCGCTCCAGGAGGGAATCCCGCATTGATCAACAGTGCGCCCGGCGCACGCGGCGTGTCACCGGTCGTCACGCGGATGCAGAGCAACACCCGGCGGATGGCGCAAGGAACCGTCGCCCAGCGCACACGCTGAGGCGCCTGTGAGTTGCTTGCCGCGCCTACGGATCCGACGAAATCACCGCCGGTGCATCAGGTTTGGAATGTGCCCGCGCGATTGCCTACTTCTTTGCCGTCCCCCCGAGCGCTTTCAGCAACGCGGCGCCATCCGGTGAGCCGAGGCCGGTACAAGCATCCCAGCCACCGGAGGCCGAGTACGCGCCGTTGGTTCCGGAGGTGATGTCGCGGAAACCGGGCTGGACCGTGCCCGGCTTCACGCCGCCGTAGAGCTGCGTGTGGACGAGCCCGAACCGGCGGCCGGCGGATTGGGCGAGCCGGCAGAGCAGCGCGGCCCACAACGGCGCGACCGCGCTGGTCCCGCCGATCACCGATTCCTGGCCGTCGACCAGGATCCGGTAGCCGGTGGCCGGGTCCGCGTTGCCCGCGACGTCGGGGACGCCGCGTCCGGTGCCGCCGCCCGCGCGCGCCGGCACGCCTGCCGTGGTCTGGAACGCGGGGGGCGGGAACGCGTCGCTGACGCCGCCGCCGGTCGAGCCGCCGCCGGTGGTGTTCCAGACCGTTTCGGCCGTGATCGTGGCAGGCGGGGTGGCCTCGAGGCGGGTGCCGCCGCAGGCCAGGGCGTGCGGGCTGGACGCCGGGAAGTCGACGTGCTGCGCGTTGTCGGACTGGCCGTCGGTGCTGCCGTTGTCACCGCTGGCGACGCACACGGTCACCCCGAGCGCGGCGGCGTCGGCGAAGGCCTGGTCCATCGCGGTCCGCGCCTGGCCGGTCCACGCGTCCTCGGACTGGCCCCAGCTGATGCTGACCGCGGTCGGCGTCGGGGTGGCGTGCACGGCGGTGCTCACGGCGTCGAGGAAACCCTGGTCGGTGTTCGGCGCGAAGTAGACGAGCTGGGCGGCCCGCGGGGCGAGCGCGCCGACCACCTCGATGTCCAGCAGCACCTCGCCGTCGGCCGACGAGGGGTCGCCGGTGGGAGCGTTCTTGGCGCCGTCGACCTCGACGGCGGTGACCTGCGGCGGGGTGATCTTGAGGCCGCCGAAGTAAGTGGTGAGGTCCCCGGGCTTGAAGCCGCCGCCCAGTTCGATGATGGCGACGGTCTGGCCCGTGCCGTCCGTGCCGTCTGGGAACGCGTAGAGCTGGCCCAGCTGATCCGGGGTGAAGCCCTGCGACGCGGCGGGCTGCGCGTGCAGGCGGAACTGGGCGCGGCTCTGCGGACGGTCGTCCAGGCCCAGCACCCCGACCACGACGTCCGCCAGCTCGGCGGGCAGGTGCAGGTCGCCGGACCGGGCGCGGTGCTCGAAAGCGCCGCCACCGGGGGTGGTGGACCGCACCACGTTCAGCTCGGTCCCGAAGAACGTCGCCATGGCCTGCGCCGTTCCGCTGACGGAAACCCGCCGTGATCCGGCGTGCGTGTCGGTGATCGTGAGGCCCGCTCCGGTGAGCACCTCCTGCACGCGCTGGAGATCTTCCTCAGCCGCACCGTAACGCTCGGCCAGCTCGGCCGGCGTGATGGTGGCGGGGCCGGTGACCAGCTCCGGGTCGAGTTCTGCTCGGCGACGGAGCAGAACTGTCGCGGTCACGGTGCCGGATGGCTCGACCGGGCGGAGCACTTCGGCGCCGGCCAGCTCGGACCGGGCACTGCCTGGGAGGACGACGGGTGACGGCGCGTTCATCCATCCATCGTCACCCCGCCCGGTGACCGCCACCAACCGCGAGACGGGTGACCCGGGGGCACACTGAGCCGATGGAGTACGTCAGCCGGGTGCCCGCTCCGCCGCTCGAGGAGTTCATCGACGACCTCTACTGCCTGACCGGGACGCCGGGGCGGCGGCTGATGAGCGTCCCGCCGATGCCGTCGGCGCACCTGTACCTCAACCTGGGCGGACCGGCGCGCCTGTGGGATTCCGACCCCGCGGTGCCGCCCGCCGTGCTGGCCGACGGCTGGTTCATGGGGGTGTGGACCCGGCGGTTCCTGTTCGAATACCCCGAGCGGGTGCGGCTGGTCGGGGTGCATTTCAAGCCCTGGGGGATCTCGCCGTTCGCCGAGCTGCCGGCCACCGAGCTGCGGGATCGCTGGGTGCCGGTCGACGCCGTCTGGAAACGGTCCTTGGACCGGATCCGCAACCAGGTCGGCGACACCACGTCGGCGGCCGGGACATTGCGAGTAGTGGAGGACGAGCTGCGAGCACGGCTGGCCCCTTCGCGCGGTCTCGACCTGGTCCAGTACACCGGCGGGCGGCTGGCGGCGTCGCACGGCACGGTCCCGGTCGGTGCGCTGACCGGCCTCGCCGGGGTGAGCGGCAATCACCTGGCCGCGCAGTTCAAGGCGCACGTCGGGGTCACCCCGAAGCGGATGGCGCGGATTTACCGGTTCTCGCGGGCGATCCTGTCCGTGGACGCTCGGCGCCCGGTCGACTGGTCGGCGCTCGCCCATACGATGGGCTACTTCGACCTGGCCCACTTCAGCCGCGAGTTCAAGGACTTCACCGGCCACACGCCGACCGCGTACCTGGATCTGCGGCGCCGTTTCCCCACCGAGCGGGAGTTCCCGCCGGACCACGGCCCGATGCCCGCCGAGTGATTTTTTACAAGCGCGGCCGCCCCGGGACGAGAAGGATCAGGGGGCGAACGCTTGAGGGAACCCGAGGAGAGCCAGTGGGCACGGTAATCATGCACAACGTGGTGTCGGTGGACGGCTTCATCGCCGACGAGAAGGACGGCGTCGGGCCGCTGCACGAGTGGTACTTCAGCGGGGACACCCCGATCACCGGCAGCGACGACCCGGAGTTCGATCATTCCGGGAGCGGGAGCTCCTTCAGAGTCTCCCGGGCGTCGGCGGGTTATGTGCGGGAGATGTGGCAGGCGATCGGCGTGATCGTGATGGGCCGCCGGCTGTTCGACCTGGTGAACGGCTGGGAGGGCCGTCCGCCCACGGGTGAGCACGTGGTCGTGGTGTCGCACCGGCCCAAGCCCGAGGGCTGGCATCCCGAGGCGTCGTACCATTTCGCCGGCGATATCACGACCGCGATCGCCAAGGCCCAGGAACTCGCCGGGGACCGCGCCATCGCGGTGAACGCCGGCGACGTGGGCGGCCAGCTCCTCGCCGCGGGCCTGGTGGACGAGGTGGCGATGGACGTGGTCCCGGTGGTCTTCGGCTCCGGCAAACGCTACTTCGGCGGCATCGACGGGCAGGTCTTGCTGGAGGATCCCCACGTGGTCGTCCAGGGCGACCGGGTGCTGCACTTGAAGTTCAAGGTCCGCCGTTAGCCGGCGGCGCTTCGGTCCACCGGTATCCGGCGAGGCGCCGGCGGTTGTCATCAACCTGCCACTAGACTAGTGAATGCACTGCCGTGTAAGCGAACAACGCGCCGCCGACACCGGCGGCGACGCTGACGACCACGTTCATCACCGCGGCGACGTACGCCTTGCGCTCGGCCAGGCGGAGCGTCTCGTAGCTGAACGTGCTGTACGTCGTCAGCGCGCCGCAGAACCCCGTGCCGGCGAAAGCGAGCACGGCCGACGGCAGGGCCGAGCCCGCGCCGGCCAGCGAGCCGAGGATGAGGCAGCCCACCAGGTTCACCGCGAAGGTGCCCCACGGGAACTCGGTCTCGTGGCGCGTCTGCACGGCACGGTCGGTGAGGTAGCGCAGCGGCGCGCCCAGCACGGCGCCCGCGAAGACCAGCAGCAGCGTCACGACCGCACCGTCCTTTCCGGACGGACGGCTCGGGTGAGCGCCACCCCCGCCAGCACGGCGAGCAACGCGGCCACCACCGTGCCACCGAGGTAACCGAACGCGAGCGGCACGGACCCCGGCTGCAGCAGCCCGCGCGTTTCGACCGCATAGGTGGAAAACGTGGTGAACCCGCCGAGGAAACCGACGCCGAGGAACGGCCGCGCGAGGCGGTGCACGGGACGGATCTCGGTGAGCACGACCATGAGCACACCGATCAGGAAACAGCCGGCGACGTTGGTCAGGAAGGTGCCCCAGGGAAAGCGTCCGGGCAGGGTCGGCAGTGCTGTGGCGAGGCCGTAGCGGGCCAGTGCGCCCAGGCCGCCGCCGAGCGCGATCACGGCGAGTACTGGGCCTTGGCCTTGGCGGAGTTCGCGGCGGTGGGACTGGACCCGGAGGTCGACGTCGGGGTCGATCGGCTCGGTCAGGTCAGGTTGATCGGGGTGGCCGGACCGGTTGTCCTGATCGGACCGGCTGTTCTGGTGGGACCGGCTGTTCTGGTGGGACACAGCGTCTCTCCTACTCCGCTTCGGGCACGGTTCGTCCCGGTTCGAGTAGGGACTGTTGGCGGCGATCGCCGCGGTTGTCCGGGAGTCCCGGAACGGCGAGCCCCACCGCCGTGCCGGGGACTATACCGTCAGGGCGCGGGGGTTCGCAGGGCGGTCAGCGCGGGCGCGAACATGGTGGCCTTGATCGCGCCGAGGGTGCCGCGGTCCTTGCCGGCGAGGTCGCGGACCACGGTGGTCGCCGTTTCGAGGAGTGTGGCTTCGTCGGCCGTCGCGTCGACCAGTCCCAGGTCACGGGCTTGCGGGCCGGCGAAACGCCGTCCGGTGGTCATCGACGCGATCGCGGCCGAGGGAGTCAGCTTGCCCTGCAGCAGCGCCGCCATGCCCGGGGTGAACGGGATGTTGATGTCGGCCTCGGGGAAGCAGAAGTAGCCGCGGTCGGCGCGCATCACGCGGAAGTCGTGGGCCATGGCGAACATCGCGCCGGCGCCGAAGGCATGCCCGTTGACGGCGGCGACCGTGGGCACCGGCAGCTCCAGCATCCGCGCGAGCACCTCCTGCACGTCCGCGACGTACTTGCCGGCCTCGTCGCCGTGGCTCATCAGCCATTCCAGGTCGAGGCCGTTGGAGTAGAACTTCCCCCCGCCGACCGTGACGAGCGCCGCGGCCTCGGACCCGGCCACGACGGTGTCAAGCAGGGAATTGGCCTCCTCCAGCCAATCCGGGGAGAACCGGTTCTCCCCGTCACCGAGGTTCAGGACGAAAACGGCTTCGTGACGGGAAAGCTCAGGCATGGCGGAGTCCTTTTCAGACGGTCGGATCGGGCTTGGGACGGGGTGGGCTCAGCCGGTGGACGCGCGCCGCGGGCGGTCCGGCGGTGGCAGGGCGAGGACGGCGCGTACGGCGGCGGCCAACCGTCGACGCGTTTCAGGCCCCGCCGCTCCGTACGCAGCGAGGTCACGCTTCAACAGGGCAGTCGGCAGGTCGACGACGCAGGTGGTGATCACCTCGACGGCCGCCCCGTCACCGCGCTGCCACAGCTCACGCGCCAGCCGGACGAGCAGCCGGACGAGCCGCTTGTCGAGGGCATGCAGGTCTTCCAGCACGTCCTCAGGCAGCTGCGGCCCGAGGATCCGATCGGGCGAAACAGTCAACATCAGCCGCGCCGCCTCCGGCCGCAGCTCCGCGACGACCGCGGACGTATCCGCAGCCGCCACCACAGCGGCGACAGCCGGGGAATCCGCAGCGCTGACGGCCCCGCCAACCACAGGCAACCCCGCCGCACCCACGACCCCGCCAACCAAAGGCAACGCCGCGGCACCCACGGCCTCGGCGGCAGCAGTCAGGTCCGCACCGCCCGCCACCCCCGCGGGAGCAGGCAAGCCCACACCGCCATCCGACGCCGCGAGTGGCCCGCCGCCGGCCAGGGCCTGCTCGACCAGCTGGGTCTGGACGTCGAGGAAATACCCGGCCCCGCGCAGCCACGCGCGGCCGATCAAGGCGGGCAGCGAGCCGAAGCTGTGGTAAATCGTGCTGTTCGGCACCCCGGCCGCGACCGCCAGGCCGCGCACAGTGACCTCCTCGGGGCCGACGTCGGCGATCAGCCGCTCGGCGACGTCCAGCAGCCGTTCGGGGTCGTGGATCCGCGGGCGGGGCATGAGCCCGAGAGTAACGGAACAAGTGCTCCACAACCACCGTGAAGCCGTTGCCGAACATCACCAGAACGCTCACGCCCGGCCCCAAGCGGAACCCGACTGAGCCCAGAGCGCCGAACCGCCTCAGTGGGCCACGAAAACGCAGTTGGCGCCGCTGCGGTCGGGCACGTCCGGGTCGTCCAGCCAGTGGCCGCCGGCGGCCAGGTAGCGGAAGTGCAGGGTCGCGCTGGGGCGGACTTCCACGGCGGCCGAGCGGGTGCCGTTGGAGCGCTTGCGCAGCAGGTGCCGGCCGGGCGACCAGCCGTTGAAGTCACCGACGACGCTGACGGGTCCGGGCGGGGCGTCCTGCGGGAGGACGAAGGTGACCTTCCTCGCCTCGCGGCCGTCCCGGACCGGGCTGGTCTTGATCACGCGCGCGATTCCTTTCGTGGGTGCGGCTCGCCGGTGAGCCATTCCGGTTGACCCGCAAAGGGTTCCACGCCCGCCCGCGCGCCGGCGCGTGAACCGCGCTCCCGTCCGGGTGAACCGGGCTCAGGCCCGGCGGCCGCGGACCTCCTTGACGGTCTTGTTCGGGAACCGCCGCTCCACATGGGACCCGGCCGGCGAGCCCGGGGTGACGTAGATCGTCTCCTCCTTGTCCTGCAACGGCCTCAGCACATCTCGCATGAACCCCTTGCGGTCCTCCAGGTACGGGCCGAGCACGTCCTCCCCCGCCGGGCACACGGCCATGCAGTACGCCGCCTTGTAGTTGGCCTTGAAGGAAAGGCTCTGCCACATCGACGCGTTCTCCGAATCGGTGACGCGCTCGCGGAAGTCCGAGCCGTCCGCGCTGTCCGCGACGGTCTCGACCCAGTCGGTGAAGCCGCCCATGAACTCGCGGTAGTTGTGCGTGGAGCAGGCCGCCCAGTCGAACTCGCCGGCCTTGCCGATCGCGCCGACCGGGCACGCGGCGACGCACAGCTTGCACTCCACGCACGGGTTGTAGTCCAGCGGCTCGCCGTACTCGCCCACCTCCGCGTCGACCAGGAGCGTGGCCAGCAGGACGAAGTTGCCGAACTTCGGGTGGATCACGTTGCGGTGGATGCCCATCACGCCGAGGCCCGCCGCGACCGCGACGGTCTTGTGCGCCACCACCCAGATCCGGCCCGGGTAGCGGTCCATCTCCATCGGGAAGGTGGCCGACGGGTTCAGCACCCGGTGCCCCGCGTCCTGCAGCGCGCGGGTGATGGCGCGCGCGGCCTCGTTGATGATCTCGCCACTGCGGTGGAACTCCTGGTTCGCGACGCTGCGGGCCGGCGTGCGCACGTTGTCCCGGTTCATCCGCACCACCAGCGAAATCAGGCTGCGGGTTCCGGGCAGGGCGCCGAGCACGTGCGGCCGCTCCCCCTCCAGGTCGGGGTGGTCGAGCGAGACGGCGGCGACGTCGTCGGCCCCGGCCTCCAGCGCCAGCTCCCGCAGCCAGGCCGTGTCGATCGGACCGGGCCTCGGCGGCGTCCCACGCTCCAGCACGGCGCGGACCGACGGGTGGCGGGCGAGCTTCGGCGGCAGGTCGGGCACACGGACTCCTCGGTCGGTCTGATTTTCCAACTGACTGTCTCACGTGCTGAGTCGTGTTTCAAGACCGGCTTGAGCGCCCCGGGCGTGGTGGACTCGTCGCATGGACGCCGACCGGGGCTGACTGCGGCGGCAGTGGGATTCCTACGCCCCGCGGTACGACCGCTCGATGGGTTTCGCCGAACGGCTGCAGTTCGGCGGCGGCCGGGAGCGGGTCTGCTCGCGCACGTCCGGCGCGGTGCTGGAAGTCGCGGTGGGCGCGGGCCGGAACCTGCCCGCCTACCCGCGGGAGTGCGGCTGACGGCGGTGGACCTGAGCCCGGCGATGCTCGCCCGGAGATGCACCGGCTTTTGCGGCCGGGCGGGCAGCTCGTGGCTGCTGGACCACGTCGGCAGCCACCACCGCGTTGTCCACTTCGGACAGAAGCTGCTGGAGCGCACCACGCTGCGGCGTCACAGCCCCTTTCGCACCGGATTGCGCAGCGTGCCGATCCCGTCGATGGTGATCACGACCTCGTCGCCCGCGCACAGGGTCACGTCGGGACCGGGGACGGCCGACGTGCCCGTCGCGAGGATGGCGCCACGCGGGAAAACCTCGGCGCGGTAAAGGAAAGCGGTCAGATCCGTGAGCTTGCGGTGCAGGCGGGCGGTGCTCGTCTCGCCCGACCACAGCAGCGCGCCGCCGCGGTGGATCTCCACCGAGATCGCCAGCCGGTACGGGTCCGGGACACCGGTGGCGAGCACGATCGAAGGGCCCGCCGCGCACGAGCCGTGGTACATCTTCGCCTGCGGCAGGTACAGCGGGTTGTCCCCTTCGATGCTGCGGGAGCTGACGTCGTTGACCACCGTGTAGCCGACGATCGCGCCCGCGGCGTTGCACACGACGCCCAGTTCCGGCTCCGGCACGTCCCAGGTCGAGTCCTCGCGCACGCCGATCGGACGGTCCGGGCCCACGACCCGCCAGCCGACGCTCTTGAAGAACAGCTCCGGCCGCTCCGCCTCGTACACCCGGGCGTAGAGGTCCGAAGACGTGCTGCTCTCCTCCATCCGCGCCTCGCGCGACACCTCGTACGTCACGCCCGCCGCCCACACCTCGGTGTCGTCGTCCACGGGCGCCAGCAAGGAATCCGGGGCCGGGGCCGTCCGCGCCGTGGCGGCCACGAGCACGTCCAGCCCGTCGGCTGGCATCGCCAGCAGCGAGCCCAGCGTGGTGCCGGACGGCAGCGGCCCGGCACCGGACCCGCCGGACACCCACCAGCCGGACGACGTCTTCACCAGCCGGGGCGCGGAAAGTTCCGGGTTCATGGCCTGCCTTTCGGGAGTCTCGGCAAGTCCGTCAAGGACTCCTTACCGGCGTCGGACGCGGGTAAGGAGTCCTTGACGGCACACGTCAGTGGGAATCGCGCGGCACGCCGGGCCCGCGGCGCCCGTGCAGGAAGTCGAAGTCCGCGCCCTGGTTCGCCTGCGTCACGTGCTCGGTGTACAGCCAGGTGTAGCCGCTCACGTACGGCGATTCGGGCCGCTCCCAAGCCTGGCGCCGCGCGGCCAGTTCCTCGTCGGAAACCTGCAGAGTCAACGTGCGCGCGGGGGTGTCCAGCGTGATCAGGTCGCCGGTCCGCACCAGCGCGAGCGGGCCGCCGACCGCGGACTCCGGGCTCACGTGCAGCACCACCGTGCCGTAGCCGGTGCCGGACATCCGGCCGTCGCAGATCCGCACCATGTCCGTGACGCCTTGGTTGAGCAGCTTCGCCGGCAGCGGCACGTTCGCCACCTCGGGCATGCCCGGGTAGCCCTTCGGGCCGGCGCCGCGGATCACCAGCACGGTATCCGGCGTGACGTCCAGGTCCGGGTCGTCAGCGGAGTGGTGGTAATCCTCGGCGGTTTCGAACACAAGGGCCGGGCCGGTGTGCGTGAGCAGCTCCGGCGACGCGGCGGACTGCTTGACCACCGCGCCGTCCGGGGCGAGGTTTCCGGTCAGCACCGCCGTGCCGGTGCCGGCGGGCTGGAACGGCGCGTCCACCGCCGTGATCACCTCGGGGTTCCAGCACTCGGCCCCGGAAACGTTGTCCGCCACCGGTTTCCCGGTCACGGTGAGCGCGCCGTCGTGGAGCAGCCCGGCTTCGGAGAGCTGCCGCATGACCACGGGCAGCCCGCCCGCGTAACAGAAGTCCTCCATCAGGAACCGGCCCGAGGGCATCAGGTCCAGCAGCGTCGGCACCACCCGGCCCAGCTCGTCGAAGTCGGCCATGGCCAGTGGCACGCCCACCCGCCCGGCGATCGCCAGCAGGTGGATGATCGCGTTGGTCGAGCCGCCGATGGCCGCGTTGACCCGGATCGCGTTCTCGAACGCTTCCCGGGTAAGGATTTTCGACGGCCGCAGCTCCTCCTCGACCATGGTCACGATCCGCCGTCCCGCGTCCTGGCCGGTCTCGAAGCGGCGCGCGTCCACCGCGGGCCAGGTGGCCGAGCCCGGCAGTTGCATGCCCAGCGCCTCGGCGAGGCAGGCCATGGTGGACGCGGTGCCCATCGTCATGCAGTGCCCGTTGGAGCGCGCCATGCAGCCCTCGGCGAAGAAGCACTCCTCCTGCGTCATCCGGCCGGCCTTGAGCTCCTCCTCGAACTTCCACACGTGGGTGCCGGAGCCGACGTCCTGGCCGCGGAACTTGCCGGTGAGCATCGGGCCGCCGGTCACCATCACCGCGGGCAGGTCGACGCTCGCCGCGCCCATCAGCATCGCCGGCGTGGTCTTGTCGCAACCCGAGAGCAGCACGACGCCGTCGAGCGGGTTGGCGCGGATCAGCTCCTCGACCTCCATCGCCATCAGGTTGCGGTAGAGCATCGCGGTAGGGCGCATGAGCGTCTCCCCGGTCGCCATGGTCGGGAAGGCCAGCGGGAAGCCGCCCGCCTGCCAGACCCCGCGCTTCACGGCTTCGGCGACGCGCCCGAGATGCGCGTTGCACGGCGCCAGCTCCGAAGCGCTGGTCGCGATCCCGATCACCGGGCGGCCGTCGAACACGTCCGGGCCGAAGCCCTGCGACCGCATCCAGGACCGGTAGATCATCCCCGCCCGGCCCGAGGCGCCGAACCACGCTGCACTGCGCTGTTGACCGATGCGACGTTCACCCATGCCCACCACGGTAAAGGACCGCGTGGCTGAAAAGTCGCTGAGAAGCCGGTCAAACGGGACACTCCTGGGGCCGCGCGCGCGTTGGACGGGATGAACGGCAACTTCGAGGAGCGTGTGTGATGAGCCTGATCGGAACGCTGGTCGGGTACGTCCTGACCCTGTTCATCCTGGTGCTCGTGGTGCGGATGGTGCTCGACTGGACGCGCCTGGTGACCACCGGCCCGGCCTGGCTCGGGCAGGCGAGGCGGCTGAGCCACCGCACCACCGAGCCGGTGATCGCCCCCGTGCGGCGGGTCTTGCGGCCGGTGCGCACGGGCGGGATCGCGATCGACCTCGCGTTCACCGTGGTGTTCTTCGCGGCGCTGATCCTGCGGTCGATCGCCTTCGCGCTGTAGGCGCTGCAGGCGCTACCGGTGCTCCGGCTCGCTCCCGGCCCCGACGCTCGACAACGCCTCGGTGCCCACCGGCGCCGAGGCGGCGCGGCGCCGGGCGCGGAACGCGGACAGCGCGTCGTAACCCGCCATCAGGAAGCGGTGCGCGGGCCGCTCCACCAGCCGGGTCAGCGCCCAGCCGAGCAGCACGCCGGTGACGAGCATCGCGACGGTCTGCGCGACGGTGTTCGCGCCCAGCGCGGAGAACCAGTGCAGCACCAGGTAGCCGATCGCCTGGTGCATCAGGAACACGCCGTAGGAGATCCCGGCGAACCACTGCACCGGCCGCCGCAGCCACTGCGGCACCACGCGGTCCCAGTCGGGCCCGGCCGCGACCAGGGAAACCACGGCGAAGCCGATCCCGACGCCGATCACCGAGCCCCAGTCCACGGCCAGCCCGCCCGGCGTCCAGACCGCGCTGTGCAGCGCGTGCGCGGCCAGGCAGACCGCTTCGAGCGCGAGGAAGTGCGCGGTCGAGATCCGCTTGGTGCACCACAGCCGGATCGCGACGCCGGCGACGAACAGGTGCCAGCGGTGGAAACCGAGTCCGTCGGCCATCGTGCGGTACCACTCGGGCGGCCCGCTGATCCGCCACGGCCACTGCGCGAGCGGCACGAGCAGCGCCAGCCACATCAGCACGCGCAGCCGCGCGCCGTGCCCCCAGCGGCTGCGGTACAGCAGCGCGGCGACCGTGAAGGCCATGAGCTGCAACGGAATCGTCCAGTGCGAGCCGTCGACGAACGGGAAGTCCGCGGGCTTCCAGTTCCACAGCATGAGCAGGTTGCCCACCAGGTCCCGCCATTCCGGGCGGAACCAGCCGGCCGGCGAGAGCAGCCGCAGGGCCGCGTAGATCACCACCACGGCGGCGAGGAACGGCGGCAGCAGCCGGGCGACGCGGCCCCACCAGTACCGGCCCAGCGGCCCGCGCCCGATCGTCACGCACGCGAAGTACGCCGAGATCACCAGCAGCAGGCTAGCCCCGACCTGGTACGGGAAGGTGAAGCCCCGGGCGCCCAGTTCCGGGTGGACGACCACGCTCATGTACGTCGCGTGGTAGATCAGCACCAGCGTCACACAGCCGGCGCGGACGAGGTCCCAGCTGATCTTCCGGTTCGCCGCGCGCGGTGCGGCGAAGGAGTGGATCTCGGGCACGCCGCTGAGCGTATCCGGTCGGTCACGCTCCGGGCGAGCCCGGTCGCCGATGCCGGGAAGCCGTTGGCCCGTCCCGCTTCCTGGTACGGCTACCGGCCGGGTGCCCGATCCGTGACACTCGTCCCGGTGATGCGCGTTTTGCCCCAGACCGCCCCGCCCGAGGCCGAGCCCACCGGCGCCGCCGTGCTGTACCGCGACGCGGAGGTCGCCCCGCTGCTGGGCTACCGGCCGCTGTTGCTGGACCTCGCCGTGCCCGCCGGACCGCCGCCGGGCCCGGGCTGGCCGGTGGTCGCGTTCGTGCATGGCGGCGCCTTCGCCGTCGGCTCGCCCAAACACGCCCCGCTCGGCCGGTATCTCGGCGAACGCCTGCTGGAAGCCGGATTCGCCGTCGCGAAGGTCCACTTCAGACACAGCCGCGAGGCCGTGTACCCGGCGCAGCTGCACGACGTGAAGGCGGCGGTGCGCTGGCTCCGCCACCACGCGGTCACCCTGGCGCTCGACCCGGGCCGGTTCAGCGCGTGGGGCCACGCGGCCGGCGGGCACCTGGCCGTGATGCTCGCCGTCACCGGCGACCGCCCGGACCTGGAAGGCGACGTCGGCGTCACCGGCCCGAGCAGCGCCGTGCAGGCCGCGGTCGCGTGGAGCCCGCCGTCGGACTTCGCCCGCCTGCCGCCCCCGCCGCCTGGTTCGCCGTTCCATCGGACCGGCGAGGACCCGCATGCGTGGCTGCTGGGCGCTTCCCCGTCCGCCCAACCGGCCCTGGCCGCGGCGGCCAGCCCGCTCACCCACGTCACCGCGGCCGCCGCCCCGCTGCTGGTCACCCACGGCACCGGCGACGACGCCGTCCCGATCGCCCAGAGTGAGTCCCTGGTCGCGGCCTACTGGCAGGCGGGCGCGGACGCGGAGTTCGCGTGGCTCGAGGACACCGGCCACGTCTACGGCCATCGCACCCGCGCGGCGATGACGACCGCGGGTATCGAGTTCTTGCGGAACCGGCTTGGGCCGGGCTGAGCACCACTCGCGCGGCGGCCTGGTCAGACGCTGGCGAGGTGCTCGTTCTCGACCGCGCTGCTGTAGTACGCGATCTTCATCCGGATGTGCTCCTGGTGCCCGCGCAGCCGGCCGATCTGGTCCTCGACCCGTTCCTCGTGCTCGCGCAGGACGGCGAGGCGTTCGGCGCGGGTGTCGTCGCCCTCGCGCAGGAGGCTGACGAAACGGAGCATCTCGGCGATCGGCATTTCGGTGTCGCGCAGGCAGCGCAGCAGGCTGAGGAATTCGAGGTCCTGATCGGTGAAGCGGCGGCGGCCGCCGGCCGTGCGGCCGACCTCGTGCAGCAGGCCGATCCGCTCGTAGTAGCGGAGCGTGTCGATGGAGAACCCGGTCCGGGCGGTGACTTCGGCTGGTGAGTAGGAGTCCACGTACCCACCCTCGCACCTGGAGCGCACTCCAGGTCAAGCACCGGGTCGGGCGAGCTCACTTCCCGGAGCGTCCCAGCCCCCGGTTCGGCGCTCCGCCTCCCGCACATTTCCGGCCAACCTGCGGTAGCGGCCTTCACCGGCTTGACCCGGACCGCACTCCGGGGTGTTCGCTCGAACCCATGACTACAGCGTTTACCGGACTGGCCGACCACCGGCCGCTGGGCCGCTCGGGCCTGCGCGTCTCGCCGCTGGCGCTGGGCGCGATGACCTTCGGCGACCACGCCCTCTGCTCCGACGACGACACCTCCCGCAAGGTCTTCCGCACCTACCTCGAAGCGGGCGGCAACTACGTCGACACCGCCGACAACTACAGCGCCGGGCGCAGCGAGGTCCTGGTCGGCGAGTTCCTGCGCGAGCTGCCCGACCGCGACGACCTCGTGCTCGCCACCAAGTACTCCGGCCCGCACTTCACCGCGGACGGGGTCGTGCGGAACCCCGCCCGGCGCAGCAACGGCCGCAAGAACATGATCGCCTCGCTGGAGGCGTCGCTGCGGCGGCTCGGCGTCGACCACGTCGACCTGTACTGGCTGCACATCTGGGACGGCTTCACCCCGGTCGAGGAGGTCGTGTCGGCGTTCGACGACCTGGTGCGCGCCGGCAAGGTCCGCGCGGTCGGGCTCAGCGACGTCCCCGCGTGGTACGCGACGAAGGCCGCGATGCTGGGCGGCCCGCCGATCACCGCGATGCAGCTGGAGTACTCGCTCGTGGAGCGCTCGATCGAGACCGAGCACGTGCCGCTGGCGCGGGAGTTCGGCATCGCCGTGCAGCCGTGGGGCGCGATCGGCGGCGGTTTCCTGTCCGGCAAGTACACCCGCGAAGCCTCAGCCGACGGCCGCCTCGCCGGCGAGGAGCACTCCGAACGGCGCTGGGCCGTCCTCGACGTCGTGCGCGAGATCGCCACGACAGCCGGCGGCACCCCGGCCCAGGTCGCGATGCACTGGGTCACCCGGCAACCGGCCATCGCCGGAACGCTCGTCGGCGCGCGCACTCCGGAGCAGCTCACGGACACCGTCGGCGCGCTGGCGCTCGACCTGCCCACCGAGCAACTGGACCGGCTGACCGAGGCGAGCAGCCCCGAACTTCCCTTCCCGCACAGCATCATCAAGCGCGTCAACGGCTGAGCCCGACCGGCACCGGCGGGGATCGGACCCGGTCCCCGCCGGTGCGCGGGCATCCCGCGCGAATGAAGGACGCGGCCGCGCTCAAGCCCGGCGCAGCAAGGCAAGCACCCCGTCCACCGCGCGATCAAACGAGGCGACGTCCCCGGCTGCCTTCGCGAGGACATACCCGCCTTGCAGCACAGCGACAATCGTCGCCGCCGTCGCGACCGGGTCCAGCTCCGCGCCGAACTCCCCCTGGTCGCGCCCCTCGGCAAGAACCCCGGCCAGCCGTTCGCGCAGCCACTCGAAGGTCTCACCCAGCGGCGCGCGCAACGCCGGGTCCGCCATCACGTCCGGGTCCTGCGTGAGCCGTCCGACGGGGCAGCCCTTCAGCACGTCACGCTCGCGCCGCAGGTACGCCGTGATCCGCTCGAGTGCCGGGCCCGGCCCGGCCAGTTGCCGCTCCGCCTCGGCGCGCAGTTCGCTCGCGGTGCGCTCGATCGCCGTCCGCGCGAGGTCCGGCTTGCCGCGGAAGTGGTGGTACATGCTGCCCTGCCCGGCGCCGGCGCGCTCCTGGATCACCTTCGGGCTGGTGCCGACGTAGCCCCGTTCCCACAGCAGTTCCCGGGTGCTTTCGATCAGCCGTTCCGACGCGTCCACGCGCAAAACCGTACATACCAGTAGGTACAGGCGGCAACCCTACCCGGTGCCGTCCGCGGCCGGCCCGCTGAGACGGACAAAAACCAACTATGTTCGCGAATTTTCAGAATACGACTTACGTAGGTACCCGGGCCACGAGCCTGTCTGGTCTGCTCGGAAATGCACCTTTCCGGTCCCGAAGGGAGATGTTCATGCAGGTAGACGGACGTTCACTGGCCCGACGCGCGGCGCTGGCCCTCGCCGCGGCCGCGGCTTTCGCGGTCGTCGCCGCGCCCGGCGCCTCGGCCGGCGCGGGGCCACTGATCGTCGGCGGCTCGCCGACCACCATCGACGACTTCCCGGCCACCGTCATCTTCAACGTCGACGGCGCCCAGCACTGCGCGGGCACCCTGGTCGCGAAGAACAAGGTGCTCACCGCCGCGCACTGCACCGACGGGGTCAAGGCCGCGCAGATGGAGATCATCGGCGGCCAGACCAACTTCAGCGACACGACCGGCGAGAAGGCCGGCGTGAGCGACGTCTGGCAGAACCCCGCGTTCGACATGAACGGCATGCAGCACGACAACTCCGTGCTGACACTGGACAAGGACCTGCCGTACAAGCCGGCGACGCTCGTGCAATCGGCGGACGACGCGGCGTACAAGGCGGGCGCCGACGTCACCGTGGTCGGCTGGGGCACCACCTCGGAGGGCGGCGACGTCTCCGACCAGCTGCTCAAGGTGAACGTGCCGGTGGTGGACAACAACACCTGCGCGGACGACTACAGCAAGTCCGGCTCGAACTACGACAAGGCGTCGATGTTCTGCGCGGGCGTGCCCGAGGGCGGCAAGGACTCCTGCCAGGGCGACTCCGGCGGCCCGGCCTACGTCGACGGCAAGCTCGCCGGCATCGTGTCCTGGGGCCAGGGCTGCGCGCGCAAGGACTTCCCCGGCGTGTACACCAACGTGGGCAACGACTACGCCACGATCAGCTCCCACATCGGCTGAGCCGGCGACGACAGCGGCCCGGGTGCTTCCGCCCGGGCCGCTGTCGTTTTCCGCCAAAGCCGAACGGGAGCATGCGCGGATATGTCATGATCTGGACACATGACCACGAATCGCGCATCGGAGACACCATGTCCGCCCACATGGACGAGCTGATCGCCCAGTTCCGCACCTTCCAGGCGAAAACACAGCAGGCCGAGACCCGGTTCGACGGGGTCGCCGACATGCAGGAGCAGATCGCCCAGGTCCGTACGTCCGTGACCGCGCCGGACGGCACCGTGACGGTCGTCGCCGGGGCCGGTGGGACCGTCACCGATGTCCAGCTCTCCCCGGAAGCCCTGCGCCTCGACCCGGCGCGGCTGTCCGCGACGATCATGAGCACCCTGCGCCAGGCCGTGGCCGGCGCCGTGCAGCAGCAGGCCGGGATCGTGGACGAGGCCTTCGGCGACACCCTCGGCGTCGACATCTCGGCGCAGGTCCGCGAGGCGCAGGCCGAGGCGTTCGGAACCACCGCGGACGAACCCGCGTCACAGCAGCAATCGCCGCCACAGCAGGCATCCCGGCCCGGCCGCGGCGCCGGCCGGGACGACGACGACTACTTCGACGACAACTCGTTCCTCCGCCGCTGACCGCTCCGACCGAGGGAATTCCGCGATGCCAGACGGAATACAGACGAACATCGACGCGATCGCCGAGTACACCCGCCAGCTGCCGTACTACGAGCAGGAAGCGGGAAAGTTCGGCGCCAAGATCGACGCCGCCGACGTGGGCGACCAGTCGTGGGGGGTGATCGGCATCTTCGCCAAGCAGGGCTACACCGACCACCTCGCCGACCTGCGCTCGCTGCTGACCGACCTGAAGGACGGCGTGGACGCGCTGACCACCAAGCTCGGCACCGCCGCGCAGATGTACCAGGGCGCCGAAGACGCCGGGAAGATCACCTTCGGCCAGTACGAGGCGGAGATCGACGCTGTGGGGAAGCCGTGACCGAGAAGAAGAGCATCGCCGACACCCTGAACGTGTCGGCCTACGACGAGAGCACGGGCGCGAACGTCGACCGCGGGCTGAGCGCCGCGCCGGTGGTCGGCACCCTGTACGACTCCGGCAAGTCGATCGCCGGGCACGCCCAGCAGGCCGCCCAGGCGGACAGCCCGGGCGAACTGGCGTCCGCGGGCGCCGCGCTGGTCGGCGACGGGGCGTCGTTCGTCGGCGCCGCCGCCGGCGACATGGTCACCTTCGCCATGGACCCGATCGGCTGGCTGGTCAGCCACGGGCTCAACATGCTGCTGGAGCTGGTCCAGCCGCTGCAGGACGCACTGCACCAGGTCACCGGCGACGGCCCGGCGATCGGGCACGCGTCGGAGAACTTCACCACGATCGCGCAGGGCTTCGTCGCGCTCGCCGAGGACTTCGAGCGGACCGGCGACACCGCGCTGGCCGACTGGGTCGACGACGCCGGGAACGCGGCGAAGGAAGCGCTCGGCGACTTCTCCTCCGGCATCCGCGGGGTCGGCTCGGCCGCCGGCACGGTGGCCGAGGTGCTGCAGATGTGGTCGATGGTCATGGTGGTCATCGAGGAGGTGATCAAGGCGATCATCACCGAGCTGGTCTCCTGGCTGATCACCCTGTGGCTGCCCGCGCTGGCCGCCTCGGTGATCAGCTTCGGCGGCTCGGTCGCCGCGGCGATGACCGCGTCGATCGCCAAGGCCGCCAGCGTGCTGGGAAAGGTCACCCGCTACCTCGGCAAGTTCGGCAAGCTGCTCGACACCTTCATGGAATTTCTCGGCAAGATCGCCGGGAAGATGGCGGTGTTCACCAGGAAGCTGCGCGTCGGGGTGATGCCCGGGGAGACCAAGTTCGGGCTCGGCGCGGCCGCGCAGGGCTTCCAGCCGAGCAACCGGATGCTCTCCACCATGTTCGGCACCTCGGTCGGGGCCGGCCCGCTGGTCGCGGGGGCGAGCGTCAAAGCCGGGATCGGCGCCGGGAAGGCGCTGGCCGGCGAGGGCAAGGAAGCGGTCAGCGCCGAAGGAGACACACCGTGGTTCGACAAGAGCGAAATCGGCGGGGAGCAGAGCCCGGAGCAGACCCACAAGAACCTGGACGTCTAGCCGCCGACCCGGGCGAGCTGGCCGAGCAGGCGCCCACCGACACACGTCGCCGGGCCGGGCAGAAGATCTTCGCCCACCAAGAGCGCCTGGACGCCAAGACGGCCGAGCTGATGGTCCGTCCCGGGTTCCGGGAGCGGGTCGAGGCGCTGATGCGGGACCAGTGGCGCGAGCCGGTCATCGTGGTGCGCCTGCAAGAGGACGGCCTGGGCTTCGACGTGCCCGGACGGCGTGAGGACGGGACGGTCAAAGGGAAGCGGCTGATCCGGCGGTTCTTCTGGAACATCCTGCGCGGCATCGGCGTCGCCGTGGCCTACGTCTTCTACCTCGCGTACAGCTCAGGCAGCGGTGGTGGGAAATCGGGTAGCCGGCGGGCCGCCGTCACCGGGCCTGCCGACGCGATGGCGCTCGGCCTGCTCGACCGGATCCGGGCGGCGGACGGGCCGTGGCTGGTGTTCTCGCCCTCACACGTCGCGCTGGTCGACACCGGCTCGACGCAAAGCGACCCTGCCCACGCTCCCCCGCCGGAAATCCTTTGGCAGGCCAGCACTCCGCAGGAAGTCGAGGTCAACCTCCGGCGCCGCAAGCTGACCTGGCCGGACGGGTCGGTTTTCGCCTTCCCGCTGCACAACCGCGGCGAGGAGCAGCACCTGCGGGGTTACCTCGAAGCCCCGGACACCGTGCACTGGACCAAAAGCTCGTGAGTGTTCATGACGGTTCTAACCGTCATGAACACTCACGAGTCGTTCAGCCGGCCGAGGACATCCCGCCGTCGATGGTGACCACCGTGCCGCTGATGTAGGAGGCGCGGTCCGACGCCAGGAAGGCGATCAGGTCGGCCACCTCGCGCGGCTCGGCGACGCGGCCCGACGGCAGGGCGGCCATTCCGGCCGCGAAGTCGGCGTTCGCCGCGGCCATGGCGGTGATCCGCTCGGTCGCGACCGGGCCCGGGTTGACGCCGACCACGCGGATGTTGTCCCGCGGGCCGGAGCCGCCCAGTGCCTTGGTGAACGCCATCAGGGCGGCGTTCCCGGCGCTGCCCGCGATGTAGCCGGCGGTGGGCCGCTCGCCCGCGGCGCCGATGTCGTTGACGATCACGCCGTGGCCGCGCTCGCGCATCCGCGCGTAGACGAGCCGGGTGAGGTCGACGTAGCCGTAGACCTTGAGGTCCCAGCCGTGCCGCCACGCGTCGGCGCCGACCTGGTCGAGCGAGCCGGCCGGGATGTCGCCGGCGTTGTTGACCAGGATGTCGGCGTCCGCGGCGGCTTCGGCGAGCCGTTCGAGGTCCGCGGGCACCCGCAGGTCGACCGCGTGCACGGTGACCTCGACGCCGTGCGCCTCCCGCAGCCGCGCGGCGAGGCCTTCCAGCGCGTCCGCGCCCCGCGCCGCGAGGCGCAGGTGACAGCCCTCCCCCGCCAGCACCTCGGCGACGGCGGCGCCGATCCCCTTCGACGCGCCGGTGACCAGCGCGCGCTTGCCCTTGAGACCCAGGTCCATGGAAGTCCTCACTTTTTCGCTACCAGCCTGCGAAATCGAGGCTACTCACTTTTGATCATGGCCAGGGACTCCGACCAGAGCCGGGCGGCGTGCTCCGAGTCCAGGGCGTACCCGGCACCGCCCCGCCGTACGCCGGGGCGGTGCGCCACGGCCACCTGGCAGTCCTCGAAATACTGGCCCGTGACGCCCTCGACGAGCGGAGAAGCGGCCAGCAGCACCGACGTGGCGGCACCCTGCTGGGCGTTCTTCCACGAGACGTCCGAGCTTCCCGGATCGAACGACGCGGGCGCGGCGGCGATGTCACCGACGTGCCGGCCGAGCGCGGTCTCGGTGATCCGGCCGGGGTTCAGCGCGTTGACGGCGATTCCCTCGGCGCGCCAACGCTTCGCGGCCTCGACGGCGAACAGGATGTTGGCCGTTTTCGACTGGCCGTACGCCACCCACCGGTCGTACGGACGCCGGTGGAAGTGGATGTCGGTGAAGTCGACGTCGGCGTTCACGTGGCCGACGGAGCTGACCGAGACCACTCGCGCGGCCCCGGCGGACGTGAGCGCGCCGTGCAGCCCGGTGGCCAGGGCGAAATGGCCGAGGTGGTTGGTGGCGAACTGCAGTTCCCAGCCTTCGAGCGTGCGCAGCTCCGGCGTCGCCATCACGCCGGCGTTGTTGACCAGAATGTCGAGTGGCCCGGTCCAGCCGGCCACGAACTCCGCGACCGACACCCGGTCGGCCAGGTCCAGCCGGGCCACCCGCGCGCCGATCTCAGCGGCGACGCGCTCGCCCGCGGCGACATCGCGGACGGCCAGGGTGACCTCGGCGCCCGCGCCCGCCAGGGCCCGCGCGGTCTCGGCGCCGAGACCGGACGCGCCGCCGGTGACCACCGCGCGCCGTCCGGTGAGGTCGAGGCCCGCGACGACCTCCGCGGCCGTCGACGTGGCGCCGAAGGGAATGGTGACGGACATGAGGGCCTCGCTCCCGCAACGGGACCCGGACAACCGGAGCCGGGTCCGCTTACCTTCAGCATAAGCGGACCCGGCTCCGGTTGACTACTCGTGAGACGCGGCTCTCAGCCCGCCGGCCCGGCGCCGCGAGAACCAGGAGCCGATCAGCGCGGGCAGTGAAGGCCCGCCGCGCAAGCACCAGAGCGCGATCACCGGGTCGCAGATCGCGCAGCCGGACGACGAGTGCGCGAACGCCGGGATGATCGGCGCGCCGCGCAGGTGATGCAGCACGTCCCAGCCCGCGTGCAGCAGCCAGGCGATGCCGATCCAGGTCCACGACTCCAGCCCGCGGTACGCGCAATAGGTGACCGCGGCCGTGAACACGAACTCCCACGGCCCGAACGTCCCGCTGCTGAGATAGGCGGCACCGGCCCCCGCGACCATGATCGCGTTGAACCGGCGCCGCGAGGGTTCGCGGATCAGGGACATGACCGTTGCGTAGAGGACACCGATCAGCACCGGCGCGAGAACATCCATGCCCGGGGACGCTAATCGCGGCCCGAGCGCGGCGGAACGGACCGGGCTGCCACCTTTCACGCAGTTCTCGCCACCGTGAAACCCTTGGTGCGGAAGGGACTCAGGGCAGCAGGTTCTCACGGCAGCGCGTCGAGGAACGGCCGGTGCGCGTCCTGGAACGCCCAGCCGTAGTAGTGGTCCCAGTTGATCGACCAGGTCATCAGCCCGCGCAGGGCCGGCTGGGCGCCGCCGCGCAGGGTGTAGCCGCCGCAGCCGGAGTTCTTGACCAGGCAGGTCACCGCGGTCTGGGCGTCGGCCGGGGCGATGAAGCCGTTGCCCGCGCTGACCGCGGCCGGCAGGCCCACCGCGATCTGGTCGTCCCGCAGGCCGGCGAACGTCTTCCCGGTGTCCCCCACCGGGAAGCCCGCCTTGAGCATGTCCGCCATGGCGATCGGGAAGTCCGCGCCGCCCATGGTGTGGTACTGGTTGTCCAGGCCCATGATCGGGCCGGAGTTGTAGTCCTGGACGTGCAGCACGGTCAGCGAATCGCGCAGCGCGTCGATCACGGGCAGGAACGCGCCGCGGCGGGTGTCGCCGCCGTTGCTGCCGCCGCCGTAGAACTGGTAGCCGGTCTGGACGAGGAACGTCTCGGGCGCCATGGTGAGCACGAATTCGCTGCCGTAGTGGGATTTCAGCGACTTCAGCGCGGAGATCAGGTTGACCACCACAGGCGTGGTCGGGTGCTGGAAGTCGGTGTCGCCGGCGTCGAGGGTCAGGGAGTGGCCCTCGAAGTCGACGTCCAGGCCGTCGAGGCCGTACTTGTCGATGATCGCCGAAACGGAGCTGACGAACGCGTCGCGCGCGGCCGTGGTGGTCAGCTGCACCTGGCCGTTGGCGCCGCCGATGGAGATCAGCACCTTCTTGCCCTGCGCCTGCTTCGCGCGGATGGCCGCGATGAAGTCGGCGTCGCTCTCCACGCCCGCGCATTCCGAGGCGGGACAACGGTTGAACTGGATCTCCCCGGACGTCGGCGAGGTCGGCTCCCCGAACGCGAGGTCGATGACGTCCCAGGCATCCGGCACGTCGGCGAGCTTCACGTACCCCGAGCCGTTCGCGAAGCTCGCGTGCAGATAGCCGATCAGCGAGTGCTTGGGCAGGCCCGCCGCCCCGGCGGCCCCGGGCACGGCCACCACCCCGGCCAGGGCCACGGCCAGTGCGGCGAGGAAAACGGACAGTCGGGAACGCCTCATGACGGGCCTCCGGTGTCGGCGGGGATCCCTCATTGTCTGGACCACTGTGGGAAATGTCCAGACCATTCGGCGAAGCGGCCGGAATTCGCCACGCCCCGGGGGTCCGGCGACGGCTCCGACCTGGCGCCCCGACCGCCGGCCTGGTGGGCCGGAGACCCCACGGCGCCTGTTAGCCCGGCCTGACGTGCGAGCCCGCGGCGGCCGGTAGCCCCGGATGCCCGGCCCCGACGTGCGGGTCCAGCGCATCCGGAGCACCCCCAGTACCCGGCAAGCCGCAGTGCTCAGCCGAACTGGCCGACCTGGTACTCCCCCGCGGGCTGGCGCACGATGACGTTGAGCCGGTTGAAGGTGTTGATCAAGGCGATGAGCGAGACCAGCGCGCCGAGCTGCTCGTCGTCGTAGTGCTTGGCCGCGTTGGCCCAGACCTCGTCCGGGACGCCACCGGCCGCGTCGGCGATCCGGGTGCCTTCCTCGGCCAGCTCCAGCGCGGCGCGCTCGGCCTCGGTGAACACGGTGGCCTCGCGCCAGGCCGCGACGAGGTTGAGGCGCGTCGAGGTCTCGCCGGAGTGGGCCGCGTCCTTGGTGTGCATGTCGGTGCAGAAACCGCAGCCGTTGATCTGGCTGGCGCGGATCTCCACCAGCGCCCGCGTTTCGGCGGGCAGGGCCGAGTCCACGACCGCCTTCGACGCGTCGAGCAGCGGCTTCAGGAAACTGGCCGTGCCCGGGTTGGTGAACAGGTTGAGACGAGCATCCATGGTGAACTCCCCATGTCGTGACCGGTGTGTACGCCTCCTTGACGAACCGGCCGCACGAGATGTGACAGCACCGGGTGTGACCCGCGTCTCGCGGGGCTCACTGTCCAGGATGGACGGTCAGGCGCACGTCTTCGGCCAGGCGGTACGGCCGGCTGTCGACGATCCCGCCCAGCAGCCGGCGCAGGCGGGAGACCTCCGCGCGGACCGTCACGAGGTGCTCGGCGTCGCCGTGCAAGGCCCGGCTCAGCGCCTCGGCGGACAGCCCTTGATGGCCCGCTTTCCCCAGCAGCACCAGGATTTCCGCGTGACGCCGGGTGACCGGGCGCCGCCAGCCGGTCTCGCCGGCCCGCAGGCTCAGCACCGGCGTGCGGCCCAGGTCCAGGTCCAGCACCACCGGCCGGGCGGACCCGGCCGGGCGGACCAGCCAGCCGTCGCCGAACGGCTCGGGCAGGCAGGCGCCGAGGCCGGGCACGGCGAGCACCTGGCCGGGCCGGGGCGCGGCGATCCGCTCGCCCACCGCGACCCCCGCGCTGTGCGCGACCCAGCCGTCGGCGTCCACCAGCAGGGCCGGGCCGGCGGCCAGCACCGGCTCCCCCGCCCGCCGCAGCCGTTCCAGGCGGCGGCGGTGCGAATGCCACAGCTGCGATTCCGCCAGCCGCCGGCCGGTCTCCACCAGCGCGCCGACCGCCGGGTGCAGGGTCAGGGCCGGGCCGCTGACGTCGATCACGCCGAGCAGCTCACCGGTGCGCGGGTCGTGGATCGGCGACGCCGTGCAGTACCAGGGGTGCTGGTTCTGCTCGAAGTGCTCACCGGCCAGCAGCTCGACCGGGGCGGCCTCGGCAAGCGCGGTGCCGATCGCGTTCGTGCCCACCCGGGCCTCGGTCCACTCCGCGCCCTCGGCGAACCCCAGCGCGTCCGCACCACGGCGGACGGCCGAAGATCCTTCCCGCCACAGGATTACGCCATCCGAGTCCGTGACGACCAGGAGCATGTGGCCGGCGTCGGACATCGCGCCGATGACCTGCCGGAGGTCGCCGATCACGTGCCGCAGCGGCGAGGAGTGCCGGCGGCGCGCGACCTCGGCCTCGGGCACGGAGTCCCGCTCGTTCATGCTGTCGGCGGCCAGGCCGAGGCCCAGCACCCGGGACCACGAGCGCGAGACGAGCGGACGCGGGCGCACCGGCGGGCGTCCGCCGCCGATCACCGCCTCGTGCATCCGCACCAGGTCACGGGCGTGGGCGGGCAGGCTGCGGCCCGGGGGAACCGCGCTGTGCACAGCCAAAGCCCACCTCCCGCGCCGGCGTTCCAGCATAGGTCGCCGCCGGCCCCGGCACCAACGAGCGCCGGCGTGCAACTCGCTGCAACCCTTGCCGCCGGGCCGCGCCAAGGCGTGTGATCGGGGTTACACCACGACACCGGAGTCAGGGAGTAGCCATGACGCAGACGGCGGACCGGATCGCGCCGGCGGAATCGCCACAGGCCCGGGTGGAGGACTGGCTGGCCCGGTTCGAGGCGGCGCTGGCCGCCCGGGACGCCGAGGCCGCGGCCGCCTTGTTCGCGGTCGATTCCTATTGGCGCGACCTGGTTTCCTTCACCTGGACCCTCAAGACCGTGGAGGGCCGCGAAGGCGTCGCCGGCCTGCTGCGCGCCTGCCTGGACAGTACCGATCCGCGCGGGTTCCGCACGACCGAACCGGTCACCGAGGCCGGCGGGGTGGCGGAGGCCTGGATCGAGTTCGAAACCGCCACCGGACGGGGCAAGGGCTACCTGCGCCTGAAGGAAGAGGGCGCGTGGACATTGCTCACGAGCCTGCGTGAGCTCAAGGGTTTCGAGGAGCCGGAGCGCGAACGCCGGCCCAAGGGCGTCGACCACGGCGCGGTCCGGGGACGCCGTTCGTGGGCCGAAAAGCGGGCCGACGAGCAGGAGCGGCTGGGCGCCGAGGAGCAGCCGTACGTGGTGGTCGTCGGCGGTGGCCAGGGCGGCATCGCCCTCGGCGCGCGGCTGCGCCAGATCGGCGTGCCCGCGCTGGTCGTCGAGCGCAACGACCGGCCCGGCGACTCCTGGCGCAACCGGTACAAGAACCTCTGCCTGCACGACCCGGTCTGGTACGACCACCTGCCCTACCTGCCGTTCCCGGAGAACTGGCCGGTGTTCGCGCCCAAGGACAAGCTCGGCGACTGGCTCGAGATGTACACCCGGCTGATGGAGGTGCCGTACTGGACGCGGTCCACGGTCACGTCCGCCTCGTTCGACGAGCAGGCGCGGCAGTGGCGAGTCGTCGTCAACCGCGACGGTGCGGAGGTGGTGCTCGCGCCGCGTCACCTGGTGTTCGCGACCGGCGTTTCCGGGAAGCCGAACCTCCCGTCGTTCCCCGGCATGGACGTGTTCGAGGGTGATCAGCACCACTCCTCGGCGCACCCCGGCCCGGACGCCTACGCCGGGAAGAAGGCCGTGGTCGTCGGCTCGAACAACTCCGCCCACGACATCTGCGCCGCCCTGTGGGAGCACGGCGCCGAGGTCACCATGGTGCAGCGGTCCTCCACGCACATCGTGAAGTCGGATTCGCTGATGGAGCTGGGCCTCGGCGACCTGTACTCCGAGCGCGCGGTGCGCTCCGGCGTCACGACCGAGAAAGCCGACATGATCTTCGCGTCGATCCCGTACCGGATCATGCCCGCGTTCCAGACCCCGGTGTACGACCGGATCCGCGAGCGCGACGCGGACTTCTACGCGCGGCTCGAAGCGGCCGGCTTCCAGCACGACTGGGGCGACGACGGGTCCGGCCTGTTCCTGAAGTACCTGCGGCGCGGCTCCGGCTACTACATCGACGTGGGCGCGGCGGAACTCGTCGCCGACGGCAGCATCAAACTCGCGCACGGCCAGGTCGACCACCTCACCCGCGACGCCGTGGTCCTCGCCGACGGCACCGAGCTGGAAGCCGACCTGGTCGTCTACGCGACCGGCTACGGCTCGATGAACGGCTGGGTCGCCGACATCGTCGGCCAGGAAACGGCCGACAAGGTCGGCAAGTGCTGGGGCCTGGGCTCCGCGACGACGAAAGACCCCGGCCCGTGGGAGGGCGAGCAGCGCAACATGTGGAAGCCCACGCAGCAGGAGGGATTGTGGTTCCACGGCGGGAACCTGCACCAGTCCCGGCATTACTCGCTTTACCTGGCGCTGCAACTGAAGGCGCGCTACGAGGGGATCCCGACGCCGGTGTACGGGTTGCAGGAGGTGCACCACTTGTCGTGATTCGGCGGGCTGGCCCGGTCGCTCGGCCCACGAGGCTGGCAAGGCAGGCAAAGCCCGCGAGGCTGGCAAGGCTGGCGAGGCTCGCGAGGCTGGCAGGGCTCGCGAGGCTGGCGAGGCTGGCAGGGCTCGCGAGGCTGGCGAGGCTGGCGAGGCTGGCGAGGCTGGCAGGGCTCGCGAGGCTGGCGAGGCTGGCGAGGCTGGCGAGGCTGGCGAGGCAAGGAAAGAAGCCCGGCCCGGGACGTCGGCGGGTGAGCCGAGTCCCGGGCCGGGCCCGTGGGTGCTGCTGCGATAGGTCAGCCGACGGGGCCGCTGGCCGGGGTGACTGTCACGTCGTGTTGCTGGCCGGTCTGGCCGATGACGGTGACCGTGAGCTTGTCGCCCGGGTGGTGGGTGTCCATCAGGTTGGTGAGGGTGGTCGCGGAGTCCACGGCCTTGCCGTCGAGGGCGGTGATGACGTCGCCGGCGGTGAGGCCGGCGGTGGCGGCCGGGCCGCCCGCCACGACGTCCTGGATCTGGGCGCCCTGGCCGCCGGTGCTCTGGCCGGTGCCGCCCTGGCCGAGGCTGCCCTGGCCGTTGCCGCTCTGAGCACCGGCGTCGCTGACCGAGACGCCGAGGAACGCGCTCTGTCCGATGTGGACGGAGTCGGAGCCGGTGCCCGCGACGATCTGGTGCGCGAGCGTGATCGCCTGGGCGATCGGGATCGCGAAGCCCTGGTGTCCGGTGCTCTGCTGGCCCGAGCCCTGCTGGCCGTTGCCCAGGCTGCCGTCACCCTGGCCGAGACCGCCCTGGCCCTGACCCAAGCCGCCCTGGCCCTGGCCGAGACCGCCCTGGCCCTGACCCAAGCCGCCCTGCCCTTGGCCGAGACCACCCTGGCCCTGGCCGAGGCCGCCGCGGCCCTGGCCGCCGTTGAACTGGTAGCCGGCCGAGGCGGCGGTGTCGACGCCGATCACCTGGCCGTTGGCGTTCACCAGGGCGCCGCCGGAGTCGCCGGACTGGATGTCGGCGTCCACCTGGATCAGGCCGGTGAGCTGCTCCGACGAGCTGCTGGACTCGTCCGACGCGGTGATGGACTGGTTCAGCGCCGTCACCTTGCCCGCCGCCGCGCTCGGGGTGCCGCCGGTGCCGCCGGCGTTGCCGATGCCGACCACCGCGTCGCCGACCTGGACCGAGTTCGAGTCACCGAGCGACTCGGTGGTCAGGCCGGAGGCGTTGGCCAGCTTGATCACCGCGATGTCGTGGCTGCGGTCGTAGCCGAGCACCGACGCGGTGTAGGTCTTGCCGTTGCCGATGTCGGTCACCTTGATGCTGGTGGCGCCCTCGACGACGTGGTTGTTGGTCAGGATCTCGCCGTCCGCGGTCAGCACGATGCCGGTCCCCGCGGCCGCGGCGCCCTGGTAGCCCAGCTCGGTGTTGATGTCGACCAGGCCCGGGTTCACCTTGCCCGCGATCGCGGACGGGTTGATCGACGTGCTCGAGGTCCCGCCCGGCGCGCTCTGCGAGCCGAAGTTCTGGTTGCCGCTCGCCGAGGACCCGCCCGGCGTCCACACGAAGTGCCCGACGCCCAGCCCCAGCACCACGGCCAGCCCGATCGACCCCACGGCGATCGCCGCGCTGCGCACGGGCCGGTTCGCCTTCTGCGGCTTGTGGTACGGCGTCTGCGGGAACTGCTGAGTGCCCGGGTACGCACCGTAAGCCGGGTATTGGCCGCCCGCGTACTGGTAGCCGGTCTGCGGGCCGCCCGGGTAACCCGCGTACCCAGCGGGGTACTCGGCACCGGGCTGGTACGGGTATCCGGCCTGCTGCGCGGGCCCCGGGTAACCCTCGTGCCCCTGCGGCGCGGCGCCCTGGGCCGGTGACGAGCCGTCGTGCGGCGCGCCGCCCGCAGCCTGAGCACCGAGCCCTTGACCACTGAGCCCTTGGCCGCCCAGCCCCTGACCACCCAGCCCCGGCGCGTCTCCCGCGCCCTGGGCCGACCATTCCTGACCGGGACGGCCGGGCTGCCCGGCCTGGTCCCGGTACTCCTGCGGTCCCCACTGCCCGCCGGTCGTGCCCGGCTCCTGCTCGCTCATGTCCCGCTCCAGCATCGTCATGTCCGGCTACCGCCAGGGACAAGGACACACCCTGTACCTGAGATTTTCCTTGCCGTGCTCCGTGCGGAACCTGTGTACTTCCCCCCGACCGCCGTCAGCCCCGGGCATAACCGCCAAATCGGGCGGTTTTCCACTGTCGCAAAAGGACAGACCGGGCGGCCTTGCTACCGTCGGGGGCATGAGCGAGCTGATCGAGGACGAGGCGGTCCGGGCCGCGCGGCTGCTGGACGCGCAGGCCAAGGCCGTCGAGCTGTTCGCGCAGGTGCAGGCGCGGGGCATCCTCGCGCCGGGCGTGCGCGAGACCGAGGCGAGCAACGCGGTCCGCGACCTCGCCGGGGAGCTGTTCGGCGTGGAGCGCTACTGGCACAAGCGCATCGTGCGCGCCGGGGTGAACACGCTCAAGCCGTACCGCGAGAACCCGCCGGACCGGGTCATCGGCGAGGACGACATCGTGTTCGTCGACTTCGGCCCGATCTTCGAGGAGTTCGAGGCCGACTTCGGCCGGACGTTCGTGCTCGGCGACGACCCGGTCAAGCACCGCCTGCGCGACAGCCTGCCGGTGGTGTTCGACGCGGGCCGCGAGTACTTCGAGACGCATCCGGACGTCACCGGCGCCGAGCTGTACGCGCACGTCACGAAGCTGGCGGAGGAGGCGGGCTGGACGTTCGGCGGCGCGCACTCCGGGCACCTGGTCGGCCAGTTCCCGCACGAGACGATCGACGGGGCGAAGATCGAGTCCTACATCGCGCCGGGCAGCGACCGGCCGATGCGCCGTCCCGACCGCAACGGGCAGGTCTCGCACTGGATCCTCGAGGTCCACCTCGTCGACCTGGACCGGCAGTTCGGCGGGTTCTTCGAAGAACTGCTCGACCTCGGCCACGAGAAACCCTGACCCCAGACGACGGTGGCCCCGCTCCAACCCGGAGCGGGGCCACCGTCGTCACAGCTTCAGTACCGGAACTGCTGCAGCTGCCGCCCATCGGACGAGGGCACCCAGCCGGTCCGGGTGGCGGGGTCGAACTGCGCCGAGCGCTCGGTCAGCGAGTTGTACTCGCCGCCGAACGGGCTGGACACGAAGTTCAGCCCCGAGGCCGTCGCCACCTGCTTGCCGGTGACCAGGTCCATCACCGCGAACTGGCTGGTCGCGTTGTTGTCCGTGTTCACCCCGCCCGGGTGGCCGAACGGCGTGAGCACCGGCGGCGTGCGGAACGCCACGAGACCGAGGTGGTGCACCGAATCGACGGCCAGGAACCCGCCCTGCTGCTGGCGGACCGGGATCGTGCCCGCGGACGCGAGCGTGTCGCCGGTGACCGCGTTCAGCGAGGAGGTGCCGACGATGTTGACGCTGACCGAGCGGTAGGTCAGCTGGTACAGCTTGTTCGCCGCCTCGTCGACGGCCAGCCCGCCGGCGCAGATGCTGCCCGCGTCGGACGGCCGGACCGCGCCGGAGTCCAGGTCCAGGCTGGCCACCGCGGTCGCCCCGCCGCCGAAGCAGATCGAGCTGGTGCTGGCCCGCGAGAGGTACACCAGCCCGGTCGCCTGGTCCAGCTCGATCATCTTGAACCCGCCCGCGGGCGCGCCCGGCGGATCGGCCGGCAGCGGGGTGCCGAGCTTGCCGTCGCCGAGGTTCAGCGGCAGCACGACATCGGCGCTGTCCGACGTGCGCTTGGCCAGGATCGCCGCGCGGTGGCGGGCCGGATCGACCCGGCCGCCCTGCACCGTGTACCCGTCGGTGGCCGCGGTGCCGACCGGCTTAGCCGTGGCCGTGTCGTAGGTTTCCAGCGACGAGCCGGTGGCGGTGAAGTGCAGCAGTGCCAAGCGATCCGCGTCCGCGCCGAGCACCTGGTAGCCGCCGGACGGCGACGGGTCGCTGGTGACGACCCGGCCGTAGGTCCCGGCGGCCGCGTTGTACTCCCGCACGGACTCCCCCGCGCCGGGCTCACGCAAGGCGGCGTACGACGTGCCCTGCGCAGCCGCGGCGAAACTCGTCACCGCGGTGTCGCCGGGCGCGTAACCGTCGTCCAAGGTCAGGAACGACGTCGGGGACGCCTGGCCGAGGACCCGGCCGTTTCGGTCGGTGGCGAACACGCGGACGTTGTACGACAGCGAGCCGCCGAGGCCGAGCTTCACCGCGTCGAGGGCCGCGACCCCGCTGCGTGACGGAAGCTGTTGGTAGGCCACCGATCCCGCACTCTGACCGCCCTGGTCACGGCGGTCGCCGTTCGCGTTCGTGACGGTGTTGAGCGCGTTGAACAGCGTGGGCGCGGGCGCCGAGACCTCAACGGCCGCACCGGTCGCGCCCGGCACGCCGCGGACGTCGTAGCCCAGCGAGAAGCCCGGCGCGGAGCGGGTGATCTCCACGTTGTGGGCCATCGCGCTGCCACCGGCGGCGAGCGTCGGCGCGTCCGGCCGACGGTCTCCGGTGCCGCCGACGCGGACCGCGGTGAACTCGCCGTAGGTCGGGCTGCCCGCGTTGCCGGTCACCGAGCGCTGCACGATGCCGATGCCGTAAACCCCGGCGCCGCCGGCGAACGCGGTGGCCGGGACCAGCACGTCACCCGCCGTCGCGGTGAGCGGCGCGACGAAACCGGTGCCGAACAGCGGCGCGGAAACCGGGTTCCAGTGCCCGAGTGTGGAGACGACCAGCTGCGGGTTGGACAGGGTGCGGACGCCGGTGAGGTCGTAGTGCACCTTCACCGCCTGTCCCGGGGCGACGGTCGCCGGCGCCACCGGGGCCTGAGCCTCGGCGTACGCGCCGTCGGTGGGGCCGAAGGTCAGCGTCTGCTTCGCGGACGCGACCACCCACGGCCCGAGGCGCACCTCGAACGTGACCGGCACCGTACGGTCCTCTGTGGACACCACGGGCTGGCCCGCGGCGGTGAGGATTTCGGTCGGGGTGAGCCGCACGGCGGGGACGTTCGCGGTGAACTCGTGCCCACCGATCTTCAGCGCGTACGTGGCGTTCGGGGGCGCGCCCACCACGTCGGCGCCGACCGTGACCGGGCCGAGCAGGCCTTCGCCGGTGCCGTTGGTCTGCAGGTCGATCCGGCCGCCGTCGGCGTTCTCGAGGAACTGTCCGCCAAGCCCGCCGGTGGCGACCCGGTGCGCGACCGAAACCCGCGAGATCGCCGGGGCCCGCCAGCCGCCGAGCACGGACTGCACCGCGGCGGTGACGTCGATCTGCGGCCCGACCGTCACCGGCCGGTCGGCCTGCGGCGGGCTCGCCACCGGCCGCGCCGTCTGCTCCAGCACCGAGCGGACGGCGGCCGGGTCCAGCGGCCGTCCGGTGGTCTTGGCCGCCTGCAGCACCACGGCCGCCGCGGCCGCGGTCATCGGCGCGGACGCCGAGGTGCCGCCGTTCAGCACCGGGGTCACGTCCTGGGCCGAGCCGCGCGGGGTGTGCTCGTAGACCAGGATTCCGTCGCTGGGCGCGGAAACGTTGACGCGCGTGCCGAAGCCGGAGGAGAAGTTGCCGCCGCCGTCGGTGCGCGTGGTGGCGAAGGTCGGGTTGTGCGCGGCCGCGCCGCCGGCCCGCTGCGGCACCGCGAGCGTGTCGTCCAGCGTGGTGCCGCCGACGGCGATGGCGCCGCTGTCGGTGACCTGGCTGGGCGTGGTGGAGGACGCGACGTCGTTGATGTCGGTGGTGGCGCGGGTGTCACGGGTGACGTCGGTGGGCGTGCTGCCGCCGTCCGGGCCGACCGCGGCCGGGGTGTAGAGCCGGGTGCCGTCGTTGGAGGAGACGGTGACGACGATGTGGTACTGCCGCACGATCGTCGCGATCACGGCCTGGGTCACCGGGTCGTCTTCGAGGTAGCGGCCGGGGAAGCCCGCGGTGTCGGTGCCGAAGCCGAGGCTCGCGGTGATCACGTCCGGGCGCGGGGTCTGGCGCGCGGCGGCCATCAGCGCGACCGCGATCTGGTCGGTGGTCGGCTGCTGCGGGACGACCAGCCGGTACTGCGCGCCGGGCGCGATGCCGAGCAGGTCGGTCAGGCCGGAGCCGGTGGCGCCGGGGCGCTGCCGGTCGTGCGGCAGCGGGGCCATCACGCCGAAGTCGAGCAGCACCTCGCCGAGCGCGGGGTCCTGCTGCTCGGCCGAGCCGAGCGGGTCGAGCCGGCCGGACGGGCTCGCGGTGTAGGTCGGGATCAGCGGCATCGACGGCAGGTCGAGGTAGCGCTGCCCGTTCTGGACCACGGTGGTCGGGCCGTACGTGCTGACGTAGCCGTCGCCCGCGTCGGCCATGGACTGGTCGGTGAGGTCGCCGATGGAGACGTTGGTGATGATCTCGCCGGCGCCGGGCAGCTTGCCCGGCAACAGGCTGTACGCGCCGAGCGCGTTGGTCCCGCCGGCGTTGAGGTAGCTCTGGGCCGAGGAGGTCACGCCGTAGTTCGAGGGCACCGGCGCGAGCGGATTCTGGTGCGCCTGCGGGAGTTTCGCGGCTTTCACGGCGGGCTGCGGCACGGGCACCGGGCCGGTGGACATCGCGGAAACACGCCGGTTCGGCTTCGCGCTGACGACGCCGGGGGTGGCCCCGAGCGTCTTCGCCGCGGCCGCCGGGTCCTGGCCGCCGAGGTGGACGAGCACGGTCTTGGCGAGCGCGGGCACGTCGGCGGCGTCGGGGAACACCGGCTCGACCGAGGTGGCGCCGACCTTGCCGAAGGCCGCGTTCACCCCGTCATCGGACGTTTTCGCGGCGCGGCGGCCGGCGGCCAGCGGGGCGCCGGTGACCGTGGTGCTGCCGGCGAGCTGCACGAGCACGTCGCCGGGCTGGGCGGGCGCGGTGGTCTGGGTGAAGGCGGCGCGCACGGCGTCGTCGGGCAGGTCGAAGCCGCCGAGGGCCGAAGTGCCTTGCGGCAGCGCGAGAACGGTCTTGGCGAGGGGCTTTCCGTGGGCGTCGGCGCGGGTCGCGGTGCCGTCGGCGTCGAGGGTGATCGCGCCGCCGTCCGGCATCGCGATGTGTCTGGACGGCGGGGCCTGCGGTTCCGGCGGCGGGGCGGCGGTCGCCGGCGCGGCGGTGACCGCGGCGATGGTGACCACCGCGGTGACGACGGCGAGCAAGCCGCGAAGCGGGTTCGTCTGCACGACGCTCCCTTTCTCGGGGGTTCGGGGATCCGGGGCCGGGCGGGACAGCGGCGTCCGCCCAGTGATCGGATCAATTTCCCAGTCCGCGCGCGGCTGGCGCAAGATAGCCACCATGACCAATAGTCGCCAGGTGGCGGGTTCCCGCCAGCAGCTGCGGGACCTGGACGCGCTCGGCATCCCGGCCGCGGACGCGCGGGTGTACACCGCCTTGCTGGGTCATCCGCGCACGCGCGCGGTGGACCTGGCGGAGCAATGCGGGCTTTCCGCCCAGCAGGTGGCGCGGGCGCTGTCGCGGCTGGCCACCGGCGGGCTGGCGAGCCGGGTGCCCGGACGGCCCGCGCGGTACCTCGCCGCGCCGCCGGACATCGCGCTGGGCGGGCTCGCGGCCGAGCGGGCCGCCGAACTGCGCGGCGCGCGGGCCGCGATCGAGGACCTGATGGAGGTCCACCGCGAGGCCAGCCGGTTCACCCACCCGGCCGAGCTGGTCGAGGTGGTCACCGGCGCCGAGAACATCGACAGCCGCGTCCGCCGGCTCCAGGACGGCGCCCGCACGCAGATCCGCGGCTTCGACCGCCCGCCGTATGTCAGCCCGCCCGGCGGCAACCTCGGCCACGAACACCGGCGGCTGACCGACGGCGTCGCGTACCGCGTGATCTACGACCGCGAGGCGATCGCCCTGCCCGGCCGCCTGCACGGCGACATCCTGATCAGCGGCACCCACGGCGAACGCTCGCGGGTCCGTCCGCAGCTGCCGATCAAAATGGTGCTGGCCGACGAGCAGACGGCGGTGATCCCGATCAGCTCGTCCCCGCACGTGGTGGACGCGGCGTACATCATCCACGCCTCCGCGTTGCTGGACGCGCTGGTGACCCTGTTCGAGGCGGAATGGGACCGGGCGGTGCCGCTGAACGAGGCACTCAACCCCGCAACGTCCGGGCGCGATCCGGAGACGAGCGAGCTGCTGGCTTTGCTCGCGGCCGGTCAGACCGATGCGGGAATCGGGCGCGCGCTGGGGTGGAGCCCTCGCACCACGCAACGACGGGTCCGGGCCTTGATGACCGAGCTGAACGCGACCACGCGGTTTCAGGCCGGGATGAACGCCCGCGAGCGCGGCTGGCTTTGAGTGGCGGTGAGAACTGGAAAGTCTTGGGGCGCCTGGACTTCAGCGCCTGGCAGTGATCCGCAGCCTCGCCCGGCCCGGGCGAACCAGACCGGGATGAACGCGGGCGGGCACGACGGGCTCTGACCCGCGAGGAGCACGAGGCTTGGGAGCGACCGGCCTTCACCCCCGGCACCGGCGAGGAGCCGAGGTCCCGGCCGACCGGTGAACCAGACAGGAAATACCTGGGGCGCCTGGACTTCAGCGCCAGGCATTGATCCGCAGCCTCGCCCGGCCCGGGCGAACCGCCGAGACGAACGCCAGCGAGCGGCTGGCTCCAAGCCGCGAGCAGACGAGAAAGCCTTGGGTCGACTGGGCTTCAGCCCCGGCACCGGCGGGGAGCCGAAGCCTCGGCCAACCAGGGAAACCAGACAAGAAAGTCTTGGGGCGCCTGACCTTCAGCGCCAAAGCCGGAGGAGATCCGGGGCCCCGCCCGGCCCGCCGAAGCAGGCCGGGCGAGTCCGCGGGGACCCGCGCCAACGGGATCCCCGCCCACCGCCGTAGAGCAGGCGGCGTCCGGTGGGGTGGCGGTTCGCAAGGTGGGCCCGCCCGCGCCGTGCACGGCCGATGCCTTGTCCGCCAGGGATTTCTAACTCACGTGCACGTAGTCCACGACGAGCTGCTGCGGGAACTGCGTGCTGCCGTCCGGGTCGCCGGGCCAGTCGCCGCCCACGGCGAGGTTCAGGATCAGGAAGAACGGGTGGTTGTAGACCCATTGGTTGCCGTTGAGGTCCGCCGGGGTGCGGGTCTCGTAGGCGTTGCCGTCGACCGACCAGGTGATGCTCTCGCCGTTCCAGTCCACCGCGTAGGTGTGGAAGTCGTCGGAGAAGTTGGGGCCGTTGTACGCGGCGCCGATGCCGTTGGCGCCGGAGTAGCCCGGGCCGTGGATCGTGCCGTGCACGGTGGTCGGCTCCTTGCCGATGTTCTCCATCACGTCGATCTCGCCGTCGGTCGGCCAGTTGCTGCCGCCGAGCATCCAGAACGCGGGCCACATGCCCTGCCCGCGCGGCAGCTTCATCCGCACCTCGATGTGGCCGCCGCTGGTGGAGAACTTGCCGGCCGTGTTCAGCCGCGCCGAGGTGTACTCGCACGCGCCGTACCAGCAGTTGTTGCCGGAGTTCTCCTTCTTGGCGGTGATCACCAGGTGGCCCTGGCCGTCGAGCGCCGCGTTGGAAGCGCCCGCGGTGTACCACTCGCGCTCGTGGTTGTTGCCGCCGTTGTCACCGGTCTCGTAGGTCCACTTCGAGCCGTCGGCCGGGCTGCCCGCCGGGCCGTCGAAGTCGTCGGAGAACTGGTCCAGGATCTTCGCGTCTTTCGCCGGGGCGGGCGTCGGGGCGGCGCTGCCGGCCGGGGCGGCCGCGAGCGTGACCGCCGCGGCGACCGACAAGGCTGCCGGAATCGCCAGCAGCCGCCACCGTGCGGACGTCTTCAGAGACTTCATCGTCATCCTCGTCCCTCGAGGAGCGGCCTGGCGGCGCCACCCCGGGTTTGTTGTGGATGGCAACAAAGTATGCCCGTGCCGTTCTTCACAGGCAAGACAAGACGTGAGACATTTTCCGACAACGGAGCCGAGCGGGACGGATCCGGGGTGCATCCGGGCAGAACCGGCCGCCCCACCCTGCGGCAGCGCGCGCCAGCCCGTCAGCTCACCGCCGGGATGACCTCCTCCAGAGGACCGGCCGGAGACGCCTCGGTCAGCCACAGCACGCCGCTCGGAGGCAGCTGCAACACGGCCGACGCGGGCTGCCCGTGCCACGGCTCCACGGTCGCCTCCACCGAGCCGAGGTTCCCGACGCCGGAGCCGCCATAGGCTTCCGCGTCGGTGTTCAGCAGTTCGGTCCAGCGACCGGCGGCGGGCAGGCCGACGCGGTAGTCGTGGTGCGGCACGCCGGCGAAGTTGGCGACGCAGGCCAGGCGCGAGCCGTCGGAGCCGATGCGCAGGAAGCTCAGCACGTTGCCGCCCGAGTCGTTCGCGTCGATCCACTGGAAGCCCTCGGGCCGCACGTCGCCGCTGAACAGCGCCGGGGTGTCGCGGTAGATGCCGTTGAGGTGGCGCATCAGGTCGCGCACGCCGCGGTGCAGTGGCTGCTCCAGCAGGTGCCAGTCGAGCGAGTCCGACTCCGACCACTCCTGCGGCTGGCCGAACTCGCCGCCCATGAACAGCAGCTGCTTGCCCGGGTGCGCCCACATGAACGCGAGCAGCGAGCGCAGCCCGGCCGCCTTGTTCCAGTCGTCGCCCGGCATCCGCTGCCACAGCGATCCCTTGCCGTGCACCACTTCGTCGTGCGAAAGGGGCAGCACGAAGTTCTCGCTCCAGGCGTACACGAGCGAGAACGTCATCTCGTTGTGGTGGAACGCGCGGTGCACCGGCTCGTGCCCGAGGTAGCGCAGCGTGTCGTGCATCCAGCCCATGTTCCACTTGAAGCCGAAGCCGAGGCCGCCCAGATGCGTCGGGCGCGTGACGCCGGGCCAGGCGGTGGACTCCTCGGCCACCATCACCACGCCCGGGTGTCGCTTGTAGACAGTCGCGTTCAGCTCCTGCAGGAACCGCACCGCGTCGAGGTTTTCGCGGCCGCCGTACTCGTTCGGCAGCCACTCCCCCTCCTTGCGCGAGTAGTCCAGGTAGAGCATCGAGGCGACGGCGTCCACGCGCAGGCCGTCGAGGTGGAACTCCTCCAGCCAGTACAGCGCGTTGGCCACCAGGAAGTTGCGCACCTCGTTGCGGCCGAAGTTGAACACGAGCGTGCCCCAGTCCGGCTGCTCGCCGCGGCGCGGGTCCTCGTGCTCGTACAGCGGGCTGCCGTCGAACCGCGCCAGCGCCCAGATGTCGCGCGGGAAGTGCGCGGGCACCCAGTCCACCAGCACGCCGATCCCGCGCTGGTGCAGATGGTCGACCAGGTAACGGAAATCGTCCGGGTCCCCGAAGCGCGAGGTCGGCGCGTAGTAGGAAGTGACCTGATAGCCCCAGGAACCGCCGAACGGGTGCTCGGCCACCGGCAGGAACTCCACGTGCGTGAAGCCGGTTTCCTCGACGTACTCGGCCAATTGGTCGGCCAGCTCGCGGTAGCCCAGGCCCGGGCGCCACGAGCCGAGGTGCACCTCGTAGACGCTCATCGGCGCGTCGGCCCAGTTCGTCGCCTCGCGGCGCGCGGCCCACTCCTGGTCGGCCCAGGTGTACTGCGACTGGGTCACCTTCGACGCGGTGGCGGGCGGGACCTCGGTGGCGAACGCCATCGGGTCGGCCTTCTCGTGCCAGTGCCCGTCCGCGCCGAGGATCCGGAACTTGTAACAGCTGCCCACCGTCACGTCCGGGATGAACAGCTCCCACACGCCCGACGAGCCGAGCGAGCGCATCGGGTGCCCGCGGCCCTCCCAGGCGTTGAAGTCGCCGATCACCCGCACCCCGCGCGCGGTCGGCGCCCACACCGCGAACGACACGCCTTCGACAGTGCCGTCCGGGGTTTCGTAGGCGCGGACGTGCGCGCCGAGCACGTCCCACAGCCGCTCGTGCCGGCCCTCGCCGATCAGGTGCTGGTCCAGCTCGCCGACCGTGGGCAGCCAGCGGTACGGGTCGTCGGTGACCACGGTGTGCCCGTCGTAGTCCACCTCGACCCGGTAATCGCCGGGGTGCTCGGGCAGCGGGGCCGCGAACAGCGCGTCGGCCACCCGCTCCAGCGGGAACCGGGCCCCGCCCGCCAGCACCGTGACGGCCTTCGCGCCCGGGTGCAGGGCGCGCGCATAGATGCGCTTGCCGTCCGAGTGCACGCCGAGCACCGAGTGCGGGTCGTGGTGGGACCCGGCGAGCAGGTTGTCGATGTCCTGCGGCGACGGGGCGGCATCGGGCAGGTCCCGGGGAGCCGTGGTCACTGGTCACTCACCTCCGTGCGTGATGCGGGCGATCGCCGCGAGCGGGACGGCCAGCCAGTCCGGCCGGTTCGCGTGCTCGTAGGCGACCTCGTACACCGCTTTGTCGAGTTCGAAGGCACGGAGCAGTTCCCCGTGCTCGCGCGGGTCGCCGAGCGGCGCCGCGGCGCCCAGGGCGTAACCCTCGCAGAAGGCGGCGCGGTTGCGGCGCGCCCACTCCAGTGCCCGCTCGGTCAGCGCCGGATCCTCCGGCTGGCCGACGAGCAGTTGCTGGGCCGCGTAGTCGAAGGAGCGCAGCATGCCCGCGACGTCGCGCAACGGCGAGCGCAGCGCGTGCCGCTCCGCCACCGGCGCGGCCGGCTCGCCCTCGAAGTCCAGCAGCAGCCAGCCGCCGACGGTGCGCAGCACCTGGCCGAGGTGCAGGTCGCCGTGGACGTACTGCATCGAGATCGGCGAGGAGCCCGGCGGCAGCTCGCGCACGGCGTCGAACGCAGCGCGCAGCGCCGGCACGTGCTCGGCCAGCTCCGGCACATCGCGGGCGACCTCGTCGAGCCGGTCGGCCATCGCCTTCACGGTGCGGTCCAGCTCGTTGTCGTCAACCGGCTCGGTGCCGAGCGCCGACGCGAGGTCCGCGTGCACCCGCGCGACGGCCGTGCCCAGCCGCTCGGCCTCGCCGGCGAAGTCTCCGCCCAGTTCTTCCGGCCGCAGCTCCGGCTCCGCCATCAGGTCGCGCACGCTGGTGGTGGCCATCGCCCAGCCGTCGACGGCGTCGGGCAGGAACACCTGCAGCATGCCGATCGTGGTGGGCTCCCCGGCCAGCTCGCCGGTGATCGAGCCGACCACCTCGGCGATGTGCTCGCAGCCCGCGGCCTGCAGCGCGCGGTGCAGCAGCAGGTCCTTGTTGAGGCCCGGGCTGAGCTTGCGGAACAGCTTGAGGATGTACTGCCCGCCGTAGACGAGCGAGGTGTTGCTCTGCTCCGAGGTGATCGGCCGGGCCCGCAGGCCCCCGGTCAGCACCGCGCCCGGTTCGTGCTCGAAGACCAGCGGGCCGACGCGCTCGCCGGCCACGATCTTGTCCAGCAGCAGGGCGGTCAGGTCCGCGTCGCCGCTCGCCTCGTAGAAGTTCAGCCCGCCGTCGGCCCCGATCCACGACCCCGAAGCGATCTCCGGCGGGTGCGACCGGCGGCCGACCAGCAGCTGGTACGGCTCCTGCCGGTCCCCCTGGATCACCTCGACGACCACGTGCAGCAGCTGCGGGTCGCCGTCGATCAGGACCGTGGCCCCGAGCGGCCGCACCGCGGTCACCGGCCGGTCCTTGCCCGCGAACCACCGCTGGGACGGCAGCCAGCCCGGGAGCTCGGTGACCAGTTCGTCGACCAGGTGACCGGGGTCGGTCAAGGGACTCACCTCATCTCGCCTTCGTCTTCCGGCTCGAGGAGCTGGAACCAGTAGAACCCGTGACCGGGCAGCGTGAGCAGGTAGGGCAGCTCGCCGATGCCGGGGAAACGGACTCCGCCGGTCAGCTCGACCGGCACCCCGCCGCGGTGCGCGGCCAGGTCCAGCTCCACCGGCTGCGGGAAGCGCGACAGGTTGTTCACGCACAGCACCACGTCCTCGCGCCCGTCCGGGCGCCGCCACTGGCGCTTGTAGGCGAGCACGCTCGGGTTCGACCCGCCCAGGTCCACGAAGTCGCCCTCGGCGAACGCGTGGTGCTGCTTGCGCACCTCGATCATCCGCCGGGTCCAGTTCAGCAGCGACGAGGCGTTGTTCGACTGCGCCTCGACGTTCAGCGCCTGGTAGCCGTAGACCGGGTCCATGATCACCGGCAGGTAGATCCGGCCGGGGTCGCAGGCGGAGAAGCCGGCGTTGCGGTCCGGGGTCCACTGCATGGGGGTGCGGACCGCGTCGCGGTCGCCGAGCCAGATGTTGTCTCCCATGCCGATCTCGTCACCGTAGTACAGAACGGGTGAGCCCGGCAGGGACAGCAGCATCGCGGTGAACAGCTCCTGCTGGTTGCGGTCGTTGTCCAGCAGCGGCGCCAGGCGCCGGCGGATGCCGATGTTGGCCTTCATCCGCGGGTCCTTGGCGTACTCGGAGTACATGTAGTCGCGCTCTTCGTCGGTGACCATCTCGAGCGTCAGCTCGTCGTGGTTACGCAGGAAGATGCCCCACTGCGTGCCGCTCGGGATCTGCGGGGTCTGCAGCAGGATCTCCGAGATCGGGAACCGGGACTCGCGGCGCACGGCCATGAAGATGCGCGGCATCAGCGGGAAGTGGAACGCCATGTGGCACTCGTCCCCGCCGACCGCCGGGTCGCCGAAGTACTCGACCACGTCCGAGGGCCACTGGTTGGCCTCGGCCAGCAGGATCCGGCCCGGGTACTCGTCGTCGACCACCTTGCGGCAGCGCTTGAGGAACTCGTGCGTGCGCGGCAGGTTCTCGCAGTTGGTGCCCTCCTGCTCGAACAGGTAGGGCACGGCGTCCAGCCGGAAGCCGTCGATGCCGAGGTCGAGCCAGAACCGCAGCACGTCCAGCATCGCTTCCTGGACGTTCGCGTTCTCGTAGTTCAGGTCGGGCTGGTGGGAGAAGAAGCGGTGCCAGTAGAACTGGCCGCGCACCGGGTCGTACGTCCAGTTGGACGTCTCGGTGTCGACGAAGATGATGCGCGCGTCGGCGTAGCGGGAGTCGTCGTCGCTCCACACGTAGTAGTCGCCGTACGGGCCGTCCGGGTCCGAGCGCGACTGCTGGAACCACGGGTGCGCCTCGGAGGTGTGGTTCAGCACCAGGTCGGTGATCACCCGGATGCCGCGTTTGTGCGCCTCGGTCAGCAGGTGCACGAAATCGTCCACGCTGCCGAACTCCGGCAGCACGGCGCGCCAGTCGCTGATGTCGTAACCGCCGTCGCGCAGCGGCGAGGCGTAGAACGGCGGCAGCCAGAGGCAGTCCACGCCCAGCCACTCGAGGTAGTCGAGCCGGCCGGCCAGCCCGCGCAGGTCGCCGGTGCCGTCGCCGTTCGAGTCGGCGAACGCGCGCACCAGCACCTCGTAGAACACCGCGCCCTTGAACCAGTGCGGGTTGCTGGGCGCCTGCTCGGCCGCCTCGAAGTCGCCCGCCTGCGGTTCGACCAGCATGCCGTCGGCGTCCATCGCCTCCCCGGTGTGGGGCACTCCGTCCAGGTCCAGTCCCAGAGTCGCGTCGGGCCGGTCACCCTTGTCCATGAACTCCACCTCGTCCCGCGTTCGCTGGGTACGTTCGATCGTCCCTGCCGCATGCCGCCGGCGCAGGGTGGTTGGCCAATCCGCTGAATTGTCGGAGTGCTGAGGTGCCGGAAAGCCGGCGAGTCGTTACGCGAGCCGGCGTCGCACGGCGACCACGTGGGCCACCGCACGCCACGGTTCGAGCCGGACGAAATTCGCCTGGCCCCAGTCCCAGGTCTCCCCGGTGACCTCGTCGTGCGCGATCAGCCGCTCGTGCCATTCGAACCCGAGCGAGTCGAGGTCGAGCCAGAGGGTGCCCTCCTGGGCGCCGTGCGGGTCGAGGTTCACCACGGTCACCACGGTGTCGCCGGTGGCCGGGTCCTGTTTGGAGTAGGCCAGCAGCGCGCCGTTGTCGACGTGGTGGAACCGCAGCGACCGCATCCCGTGCAGCGCCGGGTGCGCGTGCCGGATCGCGTTCAGCTTGGTGATCCACGGCTCCAGCGAACGGCCCTCGGCCAGCGCCTTGGCGAAATCGCGCGGGCGCAGCTGGTACTTCTCCGAGTCGAGGTACTCCTCGCTGCCCGGGCGCACCGCCTGGTGCTCGAACAGCTCGTAGCCGGAGTACACGCCCCAGGTCGGCGACATGGTGGCGGCGAGCGCGGCGCGCACCGCGAACATGCCGGGACCGCCGTGCTGCAGCGATTCGTGCAGGATGTCCGGGGTGTTGACGAACAGGTTCGGCCGGCCGTGGTCCCAGTGCTCCACCAGGTCGACGCCGAACTCGACCAGCTCCTCCTTGGTCGTGCGCCAGGTGAAGTAGGTGTAGCTCTGGGTGAAGCCGAGCTTGGCCAGCCCCCACAGCCGCGCCGGGCGGGTGAACGCCTCGGCCAGGAACAGCACGTCCGGGTGCGCGTCCTTGACCGACTGGATCAGCCAGGCCCAGAAGTCCGGCGGCTTGGTGTGCGGGTTGTCCACCCGGAAGATCCGCACCCCGTGCGAAACCCAGTGCAGCACCAGCCGCAGCACCTCGTCGTAGATGCCGCGCGGGTCGTTGTCGAAGTTGACCGGGTAGATGTCCTGGTACTTCTTCGGCGGGTTCTCCGCGTACGCGATCGAGCCGTCCGGCCGGGTGGTGAAGAACTCCGGGTGCTTGAGCACCCACGGGTGGTCGGGCGCGGCCTGCAGCGCGAGGTCGAGCGCGACCTCCAGGCCGAGGCCCTCGGCGCGCGCGGTGAACTCGTCGAAGTCCTCCATCGTGCCGAGGTCCGGGTGGATCGCGTCGTGCCCGCCCTCGTCCGCGCCGATGGCCCACGGCGAGCCGACGTCTTCCGGCCCGGCGCCGAGGGTGTTGTTGGGGCCCTTGCGGTTCACTCGTCCGATCGGGTGGATCGGCGGCAGGTACACGACGTCGAAGCCCATGCCCGCGACGCGGTCGAGCGCCTGCGCGGCGGTGGCGAAGGTGCCGTGCACCGCCTCGCCGTTCTCGTCGACGCCACCGGTGGAGCGCGGGAACAGCTCGTACCAGGAGCCGAACGCGGCGCGCTTGCGGTCGACCCACAGCTTGAGCGGCTTGCCCTTGGTGATCAGTTCCCGCACCGGGAACTCGTGCATCAGCCGGCGGACTTCCGGCGACAGCGCGGCGCCGACCCGCCCGGCCAGGTCGCGCTCGTCGTCGCGCAGCATCGCCGCGGCGCCGGCCAGCAGGCCGCGCTCGGCCCGGCGGTCCGGGCGGCGGGAGACGCGGTCGAGCAGCCGCGCGCCGTTCTCGAGGTCGTTCTCCAGCTCGCCGGGCCCTTGCCCAGCCGCGATCTTGACCTCCACGGCGTGCTCCCAGGTCGCCCAGGGATCACTCCACGCGTCGACGCGGTAGGTCCACATGCCCTCGGCGTCGGGCACCACCACGGCGGCGAACCGGTCGAGCCCGGTGCCCTGTTCCACCATCCGGGTCTGGCGCGAGACCCGGTCGCCCGGCCCGCGCCACGCGACCGTGGCCGACACCGCGTCGTGGCCCTCGCGCCACACCGTCGCGGACACCGGGAAGTGTTCTCCCACAACGGCTTTGGCCGGATACCGGCCACAGCTCACGGTGGGCGTGACCTCGTCGATACCGAGCCGGCCGGTCATGGCAACGCCCCTTTAACCGAATTCGTGACTGTGCGGACGCGAGCACGGTCAGTGTGCCTGATTCGATCAAAGCCCTTGACAGCGGGGCCTTTCCCCGAACGTACCCGCCACCCGGACGGGCGACACGACGCCGTACGGCGGAAGTTCTTTCACGTTACGGGTTTCGCCACGCCGGGACCCGCGCAGCGAAATCGTGAACATCACGCGACTTTTGTGTTTCGCGCCCGCACCCGGGACCGCGCCCGCGCCCCGCCCGCGCCGCTCCGCGTGAATCGCCCCAATGCCGCATTGGGTGCGTTGGACGCACCCAATGCGGCGTTCGGTGCGCTCAACCTGGATCCACCGATGATCTTGGTGGTGGGTCGTGTCGTGGATGCGCAGATGCCCTCTGACTTGGGATGATTGTTCTTGCGACGGAACAAGAGTCCACGAGTGGGAGGGCATCTGCTGATGCGATCGTCTCATATGGCTGGCGCGTTGTCGGTGCGCTGTGATGATCCGGATCTCGTGTCGCAGGCTGGTGTGGTTCCGGTGATGCGGCTGGCCGAGCACGCCGGGCTGGCGGATGTGGCCGACGAGCTGCTGACCCTGGGTGGCACGAAAGGGTCGAACGCGGGGGCGAAGATCGCCTCGATCGTGGCGGGCATGGTCGCCGGCGCGGACTCGATCGACGATCTGGATGTGCTGCGCCACGGCGGGTTACCGGCCCTGTTCGGCGGGATCCGGGCGCCGTCGACGCTGGGCACGTTCCTGCGGCATTTCACGATCGGGCACGTGGCGCAGCTGGAGAGAACGGCCGGGCAGGTCCTGGCCCGTCTCGGTGAGCTGGCCCCGGGTGTGCTGCCGGTGCCGGAGGCGGCCGGGCGGCCGGTGTTCCTCGATCTGGACTCCAAGATCAGCCAGGTGTTCGGGCGGAGCAAAGAAGGCGCGGCGTTCGGCTATACCAAGGTCCGCGGGCTGAACTTCCTCGCCGCCACCCTCTCCGGCGGCCGGGACCGGAGCGCGCCGGTGATCACCGGCACCCGGTTGCGCGGCGGCAACGCCGACACCCGCCGCGGCGCGGCGTCGTTCCTGCGGCAGAACCTGACCACCGCGGCCCACGCCCTGGGGACAGGACAGAAACTGTGGGTGCGCATGGATTCCGGGTTCTACGTCGGGAAAGTCATCAAGACCGTCACCGACGCCGGGCACTGGTTCAGCGTCACCGCGCCGCAACGCCAACCGATCCGCGCCGCGATCGCCGCGATCCCCGAGACCGCCTGGACAACCATCACCTACGACCAACCGGTCCACGACGGCGAGACCGGGACACGGATCCACACCGCCGAGATCGCCCTCACCCGCTACACCGCGTTCACGAATCCCACCACCCAGCGCGGACAACGGATCACCGCCGACCTGGTCGTGCGCCGCACCCCCGCCCACACCCCAGAAGAGGCGCCGGGACTGTTCACCGCCTGGCGCTACCAGGCCATCTTCACCAACTATCCCGCCGGCCCGGCGGCCATCGAGGCCCACCACCGCGCCCGCGCCGGGGCCATCGAGCAGGTCTTCGCCGACCTGTCCGACGCCGCCCTCGCCCACTTCCCCTCCGGCCGCTTCGCTGCCAACGCCGCCTGGCTCACCCTCTCCGCCCTCACCCACAACCTCCTGCGCGCCGCAGGCCACCTCGCCTCCACCTTCCACGCCAAAGCCAGAACCGGCACCATCCGCCGCCACCTCATCCACCTCGCCTCCCACATCACCCGCACCCCCTCCGGCCAGATCGTGCTGCACCTGCCCCGCAACTGGCCCTGGGCAGCCCCCTTCACCACCCTGTTCACCAGCACCCACCCACCACCACACCCAGCCTGAACCCCACCCGCCCCACCCCGAAAACAGGGCCTGACCGGAAACCACACGTGGACGCGCTGGACCAGCCAGCACGACCCAGCACGCCCACACCCCAACCCAAGATCACCAACCCACACCAAGATCACCAACAAACTCATCGGTGGATCCAGGCTCAACGCAACCAACGCCACATTGGGGCGCTTCAGGCGACCCACCGGACGGGTGAGCGGCGCGAGTGGGAGGCGCGGGTGGACGGGTGAGCGGCGCGAGTGGGAGGCGCGGGTGGACGGGTGAGCGGCGCGGGCAGGAGGCGCGGGTGAGCGAGGCGGCACGGGTCGGTGGGCGGGCGGTTCCCTCACGGCGTCTGCGGGCCTTCGATGAAATCGCGCGGGGCGCGCAGAAGGAGCAGCGACCGCGCCTCGACGGTGATCCGCGCCTTCGGCTCCAGCACGGCGGGATGGGTCGAGACCCCGTCGGCGGTGCTGGTGTCGAGGGTCGGCTTGTAGGTCTCGCCGTACTCGCGCCCGGGCAGCACCACCTCGAGCGGCTCGTCGCCGGCGTGCAGGATGAGCAGCCACGAGTGGTCGGTGACCAGCGCGCCCTCGCGGTTGCGGGCCTGGCTGTTGGAGCCGTCGATCCACAGGCAGAGCGAGCGGCGGTCGTCGTCGAACCAGTCGACCTCGTCGAACTCCTCGCCGTCGGGGCGGAACCAGATCAGGTCGGGCTTGCCGCTGGGCGTGGTCCGGCCTTCGAAGAACTCCGGCTGGCGCAGCGCCGGGCTCTCCGCGCGGATGCGGACCAGCCGCCGGGCGAAGGCGAGCATCGGCTCCGAAGCCGCCGACGGCGTCCAGTCGAGCCAGGAGGTCTCGTCGTCGAGGCAGTAGGCGTTGTTGTTGCCGCCCTGGGTGCGCCACATCTCGTCGCCCGCGGTGAGCATCGGCGTGCCGGTGGACAGCAGCAGCGTGGCGAGCAGGTTGCGGGCCTGGCGGGTGCGCAGCGCGAGCACGCCCGCGTCGTCGGTCTCGCCCTCCACGCCGTGGTTCCACGAGCGGTTGTCGTTGGTGCCGTCGCGGTTGTCCTCGCCGTTGTCCTCGTTGTGCTTTTCGTTGTAGGACACCAGGTCCCGCAGTGTGAAGCCGTCGTGGGCGGTGACGAAGTTGATCGACTGCCACGGGCGGCGCAGGTTGTGGTCGTACAGGTCCGAGGACCCGGACAGCCGGAAGGCGAGGTCGCGCACGCCGGTGGCGCCGCGCCAGAAGTCACGCAGGGTGTCGCGGTAGCGGCCGTTCCATTCGGCCCACTGCGCGCCGAAGTCACCGACGCGGTAGCCCTCTCCCGTCGCGTCCCACGGCTCGGCGATGAGCTTGCAGCCGGAGAGCACCGGGTCGGTGGTGATGGCCGTGAGCATGGTCGAATCGCGGTCGAACATGCCGCCGCGCGGCCGGCCGAGCGTGCTGGCCAGGTCGAAGCGGAAGCCGTCCACGCCCAGTTCCTGCGTCCAGTACCGCAGGGAGTCGGTGACCAGCCGGACGACGGTGGGCGAGCCCGCGTCGAGGGTGTTGCCGCAGCCGGTGATGTCGGCCATGTGCCCGCGCTTGGTGTGCAGGTAGTAGGCCGGGGCGTCGAGCCCGCGCAGCGACAGCGTCGGCCCGTCCGGCCCGCCCTCGCAGGTGTGGTTGAACACCACGTCGACGATCACCTCGATGTTGGCCGCGTGCAGCGCCGCCACCATGGTGCGGAACTCCTCGACCTCACGCCCCGGCTCGCTCGCGTAACGCGGGTGCGGCGCGAAGTAGCCGAGCGGCGAGTAGCCCCAATAGTTGTGCCGGCCCGCGCGGATCAGCGACGGCTCGTCGGTGAACGCGTGCACCGGCAGCAGCTCGACCGTGGTGACGCCGAGCCGGGCCAGGTGCTCGATCGACACCGGGTGCGCGAGGCCGAGGTAGGTGCCGCGCAGCGCCTCCGGGATGAACGGGTGCTGCTGCGTGAACCCCTTCACGTGCACCTCGTAGATCACCGACTCCTCGAACGGCACCTCGGGCTTTGCGCCGGTGTCCGGCCCGCCCGGCGACATCACCACCGAGAGCGGCACGCTGCCCAGGGAGTCCACAGTGGACGCGGGGCCGCGGGCCGGGTCGCCGACGAAGCCCTGCGCGGCGTGCAGGTTCGTCAGCCGCCCGGTGATGCGGTAGGCGTACGGGTCCACGAGCAGCTTCGCCGGGTTGCAGCGCAGCCCGCGCGAAGGGTCGTACGGGCCGTGCACGCGGTAGCCGTACCGCTGCCCGGGGGTGACGCCGGGGACCAGGCCGTGCCACACGCCGAAGGTGCGCTCGGTGACCTCGATCCGGCGCTCGGACCCGTCGTCCGCGATCAGGCAGACCTCCACCGCGTCGGCGACGGCGGAGGTGACGGCGAAGCGCACGCCGCCGGCCTCGGGGTAGGCCCCGAGCGGGAACGGTCGTCCGGCGAGGACCTGGGTGTCGGATGCGGGTCGCGTGGCCATGGGCAGATCCTCCCAAAGTCCGCGCCCGAACGGGACCGGTGCACGTCCGGGTCAGGGGTTCGGCCAGACCCGGGCGGTCCTCAGGGACCGGTGCTGACCAGCGCGAACGACTCCCCCGGCAGGCGCACGGTGACGCCGCCCGCCAGGTCGGTCCCGGGCGCGCCCCAGGTCAGCAGCACCTCCTCGGCCGTCCCGCCCAGCGGGACGGTGACCTCCTCGGCGCCGAAGTTGCACGCCAGCCGCAGAGCGCCGCGGTGCAGCACGAGCCACGAGCTGTCCGGCGCGGCCTGCACCACCAGCCCGGCCAGCCGCGGGTCGGCCAGCTCCGGGCGTTCACGACGCAAGCGGATCAAGGTCTGGTACAGCTCGAGCATGTCGCGGTGGCCTTCGCGGCCGGGTTCGGCCCAGTCGAGCCGGGAGCGGGCGACGGTGGCCGGGTCCATCGGGTCCGGCACGTCGGCCTCGCCCCAGCCGTGCCGGCCGAACTCGCGCCGCCGACCCGTGCGCACCGCCTCGGCCAGCACCGGGTCCGGGAACGAGGCGAAGAACTGCCACGGCGTGCTCGCGGCCCACTCCTCGCCCATGAACACCATCGGCGTGTACGGCGAGCAGAACACCACCGCCGCGCCGCAGGCCAGCTTGCCCGGCGAGACCGTGGCCGAAAGCCGGTCGCCGGTCGCGCGGTTGCCGATCTGGTCGTGGTTCTGCAGGTACGCGAGGAACCGGTGACCGGGCGCCTTCCGCGTGTCGAGGGGGCGCCCGTGCGTCCGCCCGCGGAACGAGGACCAGGTGCCGTTGTGGAAGAACACCTCGCGCAACGTCTTCGGGAGCGCGCCCGGCGCGGCGAAGTCGGTGTAGTACCCGGTGGTCTCGCCGGTGAGCCGGACGTGCAGCGCGTGGTGCAGGTCGTCGGACCACTGCGCGCCCAGCCCGTAGCCGCCGCCGTCTCGCGTGGTGACGAGTTTCGGGTCGTTCTGGTCGGACTCCGCGATCAGCGTGAGCGGCCGCCGCAACGCCGTCGACAGCTCCTCGACCTCGGCCGCCAGCTCCTCCAAAAGGTGCGTCGCGCGCTTGTCGACCAGGGCGTGCACGGCGTCGAGGCGCAGGCCGTCGGCGTGGAAGTCGCGCAGCCAGCCGAGCGCGTTGTCGAGCACGTACCGGCGGACCTCGTCGGAGCCCGGCCCGTCGAGGTTCAATCCGGCGCCCCAGTCGGTGGCCCCGGCGAAGTACGGGCCGAACCGGTCGAGGTAGGCGCCGGACGGGCCGAGGTGGTTGTAGACCGCGTCGAGCAGCACGGCCAGCCCGCGCGCGTGGCACGCGTCGACGAAGCGCTTCAGCCCGTCCGGCCCGCCGTACGGCTCGTGCACCGCGCCCCACAGCACGCCGTCGTAGCCCCAGCCCGCGGTGCCGTCGAAGGAGTTCACCGGCAGCAGCTCGACGTGCGTGATGCCGAGGTCCACGAGGTGGCCCAGCCGCTCGATGGCCGAGTCGAACGTGCCGCCTTCGGTGAACGTGCCGAGGTGCAGCTCGTAGACGACGCCGCCGGGCAGCTGCCGTCCGGTCCACCCGCTGTCGGTCCACGCGAACGCCGAGTGGTCGTACACGCGGGAGGCTTCGTGGACACCGTGGGGCTGACGCAGCGAACGCGGGTCCGGCAGGGGCTTTTCGTCGTCGCCGAGCAGGAACGCGTAGTCGGTGCCGGTGACGTCGGCCTGCCACCAGCCGCCGGTGGCCGCGGTCATGGCGTGGTCCGTGCCGTCGACCCGGACCCGCACGCGCTCGGCCTCGGGCGCCCACACCGTGAACATCAGGAATCCCCTCGTACCAGCAAAGCCACCGGGTAGCGGTCGAACAGCGACGCCGCGGCCGGCCGGTCGCCGACGGTGCGGCCGGTCAGCACGTCGGTCCAGACACCCTCGGTCAGCGGCAGCACGGTGTCGCGCCAGCCGCCGCCGCGCGCCAGCCCGACCGGCAGCCGGGTGACGGCCACGGCCAGGTCCTCGCCGCGCTGGAACGCCAGCAGGTGCTCGGCGGCGGCGCCCTCGGCGTGCAGCGGCCGGTAACCGGTGAACAGCTCGGGCCGCTCGCGCCGCAGCGTCAGCGTCTTGCGCACCACGAGCAGCTTGGCCGCGCCGGTCTCGTCGACCTCCGGCTGTTCACCCGCCAGCACGCGGGCGAGGATCTCGCGGCGCACGCCGTAGTCCACCTCGCGCCGGTTGTCCGGGTCCACCAAGGAAAAGTCCCACAACTCGGTGCCCTGGTAGACGTCCGGGACGCCGGGGCCGGCCAGCTGGACCAGCTTCTGCCCGAGCGAGTTCACCCAGCCCGGCCCGCGCACGCGCTCGACGAACGCCTCGACGTCGGCGGCCAGCTCGGCGTCGCCCAGCACCTGCCCGGGCCAGGCGGCGACGGCCCGTTCGAACGGCTCGTCGTGGTCGGTCCAGGTGGTGCGGAGCTTCGACTCCTTGGCGGCCTTGTCCAGGTAGTCCCGCAGCCGCTCGGCGCTGATCGGCCACGCTCCGACGAGCGTCTGCCAGGCCAGCAGGTTCAGCGCGGGCTCGTCGATCGGCCGGCGCGCGGTCCACCGCCGGACCGCGGCGGCGAACTCGTCCGGCACCTCCGAGAGCACGGCCAGCCGCGCCCGGGTGTCCTCGGAGCGCTTGGTGTCGTGGGTGGTCAGCGTGGTCATCGTCGCCGGGTACGCCGCGGCGCGGTTCTCCGCCAGCCCGTGGAAGTCCGCGACGCCGAGGCCGAACCGGTCCGGGTTGCCGCCGACCTCGTTCAGCGCGGCGAACCGGGTGAACCGGTAGAAGGTGGTGTCCTCGGTGCCCTTGGCCACGACCATGCCCGAGGTCTGCTGGATCCGGGTGGCCAGCTCGCCCTCGGGCTCGCCGCGCACCTGGGTGTCCAGCGCGTCGAGCGCCGCGCCGAGGTCCGGCCGACGGCTCCGCGCCAGCTCGAGCGCCGCGGCCCAGTTTTCGCCGCCCTCGGGCAGATACGAGCGGTAGACCGGGAACGCGATCATCACCTCGGCCACCGCGGCCCGCGCGGCTTCGGTCTCCACCCCGGTCAGCAACGCGGCGATCCGGCGCACTTCCGCGACCAGGATCCGGTCGGTGACCAGGCGGCGGGCCTGCTCCTCCACGGCGTGGTAATCGGTCCGGCCGCCCAGCTCGCCGGCCAGCCGGGTGAACGCGGGCGCGGCGGCGGGATCGACGAACACACCCGCGATCTCCCGCAGCGCGTCGTACCCCGTGGTGCCGTCCACCGGCCAGCTCTGCGGCAGCGCTTCGCCGGGGTGCAGGATCTTCTCGACCACCAGCCACGCGCCCGGCGCGCCCTCGCGCAGCCGCGTCATGTAGCCGCCGGGGTCGGCGAGGCCGTCCGGGTGATCCACGCGCAGGCCCTGGACGTCGCCGTCGGCCACCCAGCGCAGCACCTCGCCGTGGGTCTCGGCGAACACCTCGGGCTTCTCGACGCTGACCGCCGCCAGATTCGTGATGTCGAAGAACCGCCGGTAGTTCAGCTCCGCGTTGCCCCGGCGCCAGCCCACCAGCTCGTAGTGCTGACGGTCGTGGACTTCCTGCGGGCTGCCGCCATCGGTGCCGGGCGCGATCGGGAAGCGGTGGTCGTAGTAGACGAGTTCGTCGCCTTCCACGGCCAAATCCGCGACGGCGTCGTCGTCACCGAGGACCGGCAGCAGCAGCCGGCCACGGCTCCAGTCGATGTCGAAGTACCCGGCGTACGCGGATTCACGGCCGTTGCGCAGCACGTCCCACCACCACGCGTTGGTCTTCGGCACCTCCACGGCCATGTGGTTCGGCACGATGTCGACGACCAGCCCGAGCCCGGCTTCCTTCAGCCGTGCCGACAACGCTTTCCGGGCCTCTTCGCCGCCCAGCTCGGGCCGCGCGCGGGTCGGGTCGACCACGTCGTAACCGTGGGTGGAGCCGGGAGTCGCGTCGAGCACCGGCGAGGTGTACAGCGCGCCGACGCCGAGGTCGCGTAAGTAATCGACCAGTTCGGCGGCATCGGTGAAAGTCAGCTCCGGGCGCAGCTGCACCCGGTACGTCGAGGACGGCTTGGTCACGCGCCCACCTCACTGAACACGGCTGCAGCGGATGACGCTTTCCCCTCACTGAGTGCAGTGAAAGCGTCATCCGCTACGTGCTCGCTCCGCGAAGACAGCTTGGTCATACGTCGTCGTCCTCCCCCGCGGTCCGCTGCAGCACGACCAGCGAGCGCGCGGCCAGGTTCAGCTTGCCGCCGCCGGGCACCAGCTCGCCGTCGGCGTGCCCGACCTCGCCGGTCGCGGTGTCCACCACCACGGTCCACTCGCGGCCGTAGCCGTTGCCCGGCAAGGTCATCGCGATGTCCTCGTAGTGCGCGTTGAACGCCAGCAGGAACGAGTCGTCGACCACGCGCATGCCGCGCGGGTCCAGGTCCGGGATGCCCTCGCCGTTGAGGAAGATGACCACGGACTTGCCGAAGCCGTCGTCCCAGTTCTGCTCGGTCATCTCCTCGCCGGCCGGGGTGAACCAGGCGATGTCGCCCAGCTCCTCGCCCTTGCGCAGCGGCTTGCCCTGGAAGAACCGGCGGCGCCGGAACACCGGGTGCGCCCGCCGGAACGCGGTCAGCCCGGCGGTGAACTCCACTAGGCCGGCGTTCTCCGAGGCCAGTTCCCAGTCCATCCAGGACAGTTCGGTGTCCTGGCAGTAGGCGTTGTTGTTGCCCTGCTGGGTGCGGCCGAACTCGTCGCCGTGCAGCAGCATCGGCACGCCCTGGGAGAGCAGGTTGGTGGCGAGCAGGTTGCGGCGCTGGCGGGCCCGCAGCGCGAGCACCTCGGGATCGTCGGTCGGGCCCTCGACCCCGCAGTTCCACGAGCGGTTGTCGTCGGCGCCGTCGCGGTTGTCCTCGCCGTTCGCCTCGTTGTGCTTTTCGTTGTAGGACACCAGGTCCGCCAGCGTGAAGCCGTCGTGCGCGGTGACGAAGTTGATCGACGCGAACGGGCGGCGGCCGTCGTCCTGGTACAGGTCCGAGGAGCCGGTGATGCGGGAGGCGAACTCGCCGAGGGTCGCCTGCTCGCCGCGCCAGAAGTCGCGCACGGTGTCGCGGAACTGCCCGTTCCACTCCGTCCACAGCGGCGGGAAGTTGCCGACTTGATAGCCGCCGGGGCCGACGTCCCACGGCTCCGCGATCAGCTTCACCTGGCTGACGATCGGGTCCTGCTGCACCAGGTCGAAGAACGTGGACAGCCGGTCGACGTCGTAGAACTCGCGGGCCAGCGCCGAGGCGAGGTCGAACCGGAACCCGTCCACGTGCATCTCGGTCACCCAGTACCGCAGCGAGTCCATGATCAGCTGCAAGGTGTGCGGGTTGCGCACGTTCAGCGAGTTCCCGGTGCCGGTGTAGTCCATGTAGTACTGCGGGTCGTCCTCGACCAGCCGGTAGTAGGCCTCGTTGTCGATGCCGCGCATGGACAGCGTCGGGCCCAGGTGGTTGCCCTCGGCGGTGTGGTTGTAGACGACGTCGAGGATCACCTCGATGCCCGCCTCGTGCAGCGCGCGGACCATGCCCTTGAACTCCTGGACCTGGCCGCCCTGCCCGGGCATCGCCGCGTAGCCGTCGTGCGGGGCGAAGTAGCCGATGGTGTTGTAGCCCCAGTAGTTGCGCAGGCCCTTCTGGTCCAGCCCGTGGTCGGTGACGAACTGGTGCACCGGCATCAGCTCGACCGCGGTCACGCCCAGCTTCTTCAGGTGCTCCACCACCGCCGGGTGCGCCAGCCCCGCGTACGTGCCGCGCAGCCGCTCCGGCACGAACGGGTGCGTCATGGTCATGCCCTTGACGTGCGCCTCGTAGATCACCGTCTCGTGGTACGGCGTGCGCGGCGCCCGGTCGTTCGCCCAGTCGAAGAACGGGCTGACCACCAGCGAGTACGGCACGTGGCCGGCGGAGTCGTCGTCGTTGCGCTGCTCCGGGTCGTCGAAGCGGTAGCCGAACAGCGCCTCGGTCCAGTCGACGCCGCGGGAAAGCGCCTTGGCGTACGGGTCGATCAGCAGCTTGGTCGGGTTGCAGCGCAGGCCGCGCTCCGGGTCGTACGGGCCGTGCACGCGGAACCCGTAGCGCTGGCCGGGGCCGATGCCGAGCAGGTAGCCGTGGTGGACGAAGCCGTCCACCTCCTCCAGCCGGGCGCGCGTCTCGGTGCCGTCGTCGTCGAACAGGCACAGGTCGACGTGCTCGGCCACCTCGGAGAACAACGCGAAGTTGGTCCCCACCCCGTCGTAGGTCGCGCCGAGGGGATAGGACGTTCCGGGCCAGGGCCGCACAGGGCTCTCCTTGGGTGACTTCGATTCCGACGACAGGGACTGGGTTCGGCGATCCCGCTAGGGCAGCGGCCGGGCGGCCTTCAACGGGGCCACGGCCGCGTGCACCCGGGGATCGGCGAAGAACCCGTCGACGGTGACGGGCAAGGGAATCCGCCAGTTAGGGTACTGGTCGACGGTGCCGGGCAGGTTGGGCTGGCGCAGCTGGCCCACCACGTCCGCGGGCGAGGTCAGGACCAGCCGCGACGCCGCCGAGGCCAGCAGGGTGTGCAATGCCACCACGAGGTCGTCGCCGGAGATCCCTTCCCGCGCAACGAGTTCCAGCAACGCAGCGCGTTCGGCCGCTGCCTCCGCGTACTCGTCGGCCGCCGGCCGGTCGAGCAGGCCCAGCTCGGCGCGCACCCGCACGTGCTCGGCCGCCAGCCAGCCGGCGACCGTGGGCAGGTCGTGCGTGGAAATGCTGGCCATCGCCTCGGGGTCCCACTCCGCCGGACGGACGAACGGCTGTCCGGGCGCGTCCCAATCACGCTGGAACCACAGCACGGCGGAGCTGAGCAGCCCGCGCGCCTGCATGGTTTCGGTGACGGTGTCTTCCACGGTGCCCAGATCCTCGCCGACTACGACGGCGCCCGCGCGGTGAGCCTCCAGCGCGAGCACGCCTAGCATCGCTTCGGCGTCGTAGTGCACGTACGTGCCGCGGCCGGCGGGCTCGCCCGGCGGGATCCACCAGAGCCGCCAGAGCCCGGCGATGTGGTCGACGCGGATGCCGTCGGCGTGCTGGAGCACCCCGCGGACGACGTCGCGGAACGGCGCGTAGCCGGCCTCGGCCAGCCGGTCCGGGCGCCACGGCGGCAGGTTCCAGTCCTGGCCCTGCTGGTTGAACGCGTCCGGCGGCGCGCCGACGCGGACCTTCGCCGCGAAGACGTCACGCAACGCCCAGGTGTCCGCGCCGCCGGGGTGGACGCCGACGGGCAGGTCGTGCACCACGCCGACCGGCATCCCGGCCTCACGCGCGGCACGGCGGACGTCGTCGAGCTGCTCGTGGCAGAGCTGCTGCAGCCAGCCGTGGAACTCGACGCGCGAGGCCAGCTCCTCGCGGGCCGCGGCGACCGCGGGGCTCGACGGGTCGCGCAGCGGCTCCGGCCACTCGCGCCAGTCGGCGCCGTGGACCTCGGCGAGCGCGCCGAACGTCGCGAAGTCCCGCAGGTCGCCGTCCAGCTCGACCGGGCGCGGATGGTGCGGGCGGAGCAGTTCGAGGGCGCTGTTCTTGGCCGTCCAGACCGCGTCGTAGTCGATCAGCTCGGCCTCGCCGGCGGGCGCGAGGGCCAGCACCTTGGCGCGGGTGTCCTCGTCGGCGTTCGCGAAGGCCTCGGTCGCGGTGACGCGCAGGTAGATCGGGTTGGCGAAGCGGCGGCTGGACGGCGAGTACGGCGAGCGCTCGACCGGGTGCGCCGGGCTGAACGCCTGCACCGGGTTGACCAGCAGCACCCCGGCGTCCAGTTCGGCGGCCGACCGCGCGGCGACGGTCTTGAGGTCGCCGAAATCGCCCATCCCCCACGACTCCCCGGAGTGCAGCGAGTAGAGCTGGAGCATCCAGCCCCAGGCCGGCGGCACGTCGGGCAGCTTCGCCGGGACGACGGCGAGCGGCACGCGCTGGTCGGCCGTGACCACGTGGTGCCAGCCGAGCGGCAGGTCGGCGGGCAGCGAGGTGCCGACGTCGCGGGTGGTGCCGTCCTCCAGCTCGACCGTGGCGGCCCGGCCGAGGTCCCGTTCCTGCCCCTCGCGGACGACCAGCGTCGGCGGCAGGGCGGTGGTGTCCCGGCTTTCGCGGACCGCGGTCAGCGCGGCGGCGACGGCTTCGGGGGTACTGGCGTCGACGTCGAACTGCGCGAGCACGGCGACGACGACTTCGGCCTCCACCTGGACCTCGACCTGATCGGAATTCTCGTAATGGGTGGCCACGCCGTAGGCGGCGGCCAGCTCGGCCAGCTCGGGCGGGACGGCGTTCTCGGGCGCCTCGTCGGCGGCGGGGCTCTGCACCGGTCCAGTCTCTCGGGCGGTGCGGCGGCGCGCCAATCGCCCCGCCGGGCGGCACCCGAATGCCGGAAAGCCACTGAAAAAGCAACAGCGGTAACCGGCCAGTCGGGGGGCGTGCCGGCCGGTTACCGCCACACCACCACAGAGGGCGGGGCGCGAGCGAAATGACGGCTGAACCGTGACTTCACTCGTTCAGGTGAACCAGGCGGTTCAGGGGTTGCGGAGTCAGCCGTTGAGCGGTCCCGGATGCAGGTACGGCTCCGGCGGGATCACCGAGCTGTGCGCCCACGCCCGGAAGAACCCCGACAGGTCCTGTCCGGCGTCGTGGGCGGCGAGTCGTTCGAAGCCGGGCCAGGATGCGTTGCCGTAGCGGTGGGCGGCGGTCCAGTGCTGGAGCAGGCCGAAGAACTTGGCGTCGCCGATGGTGCGGCGCAGCGCGTGGAGCATCAGCGCGCCGCGGTCGTACAGCGCGTAGTCGAGCGGACGGTCCTTGCCCGGGTCGTAGATCGGCACCGCCCAGTACGCCGCGTCGCCGACGTGGCTCGCGACGATCTCGCGGTAGGACTTGTCGAGGTCCGCGCCGTTCTCGGCTTCGTCCCAGAGCTGGCCGGTGTACTGGGCGAAGCACTCGGCGATACATCCGTCACGCCAGTCCGAAAAGGACACTGAATCGCCGAACCACTGGTGGGCCAGCTCGTGCACCGCGGAGGCGTCGAAAAACGCGCCGTCGTAGGTCGGGCGGGTCTGCGTCTCCAGCGCGAGACTGCCCTCGGTCGCCTCCGGCGCCACGACGATCGAGCCGGTGGAGTCGAACGGGTACGGGCCGAACGTCTTCGTCAGGAACGCCATGATCTTCGGCACCAGCGCCTCGGAGTCCGGCAGGTAGGTGGTGTTCTGGCCGTACGCGTTGATCACCGGCGTGCCGTCGGCCAGCTTCGAGGCGTGCACGGTGAACTTGTCGATCGCCATCGTCGTCGCGTACGAGACGATCGGGTGATCTTCGTTCCACCGGAACGTTTTCAGCCCGTCGCGCTCCGACGTCGGCCCGGGCAGGCCGTTGCCGATCACCGTCCACTCGGCGGGCACGGTCGCCTCCAGGTGCAGCGCCGCCTTGTCCGACGGGTGGTCGTTCAGCGGGAACCACGCGGTGGCCGAGTGCGGCTCGCCGGTGACGTCGACGCCGCCGCCCTGCAGCTTGTGCCAGCTCGCCCCCGCCGGCTTGCCGGAGTAGCCGACGCGTACCGCGAACACACTCCCCCGCCGGACGCGCGACGCCGGCGTGATCACCAGCTCGTGCGCACCCGTCCGCGCGACCTCCCGCGCCGGCACCCCGTTCACCGTGACCGAGCTGACGGTGAAACCCTCCAGATCGAGGTTGAAGCGGTCGAGATCCTGCTTCGCCGCCGCTTGCACTGTCGTGTCGCCGGTGAACGAATCCGGCTTCGCGGGGTCGTAGAAGACCTTCACGTCGTAACGCGAGACGTCGTAGCCGCCATTGCCGTCCTGCGGGAAATACGGGTCGCCGACGCCGTCCGAGCCAATCGCGGACGGCGACGCCAGCCCGAGAGCGGCCGCGCTGCCGACGACCAGGGCCAGCGCGACGGCCTTGTGCCACAACGGGTTCACTGCTTCTCGGGTCGAGCCGACGGCCGCATATACACTCTTGAACACCGCGCCAGACTCGCAGAAATCCGGCGGGCACCGGTCAGGAAGTTGTCAAGATCCGGTGATCCTCTCGCGACCGAGCTTGCCGGCCAGCCGGCCGAGCCAGGCCTCGACTTCGGCGGGCTCTCGGTCGGGCAATCCGAAGATCGTCTCGGTCACGCCGGCGGCTTCCAGCCGGGCCAGCAGGCCGGGATCCGGCCGCGGTCCCAGCGCGGCCACCTCGGGCTCGCCCTCGCGGCCCTCCTCCTGCCAGATCCGCCGCAGCAGCGCGACGTTCTCCTCGATGTCCAATTCGGACGGAGTGGTGAGCCAGCCGTCGGCCGAGCGCGCGATCCAGCGGAACGTCTTCTCCGTGCCGCCCGCGCCGACGAGCACCGGTATCCGTGGCTGCACCGGCTTCGGCCAGGCCCAGCTGGGGCCGAACTCGACGAACTCGCCGGAGTAGCTGGCCTCGTCGGAAGTCCACAACTCGCGCATCGCTTCGAGGTACTCGCGCAGCGCGGTGCGGCGCTTCTTGCCCGGCACGCCGTGGTCGGCCAGCTCGTCGGTGTTCCAGCCGAAGCCGACGCCGAGCGTCACCCGGCCGCCCGAGAGGTGATCGAGGCTCGCGACGGTCTTGGCCAGCGTGATCGGATCGCTCTCCACCGGCAGCGCGACGGCGGTGGCGAGCCGGATCCGCGTGGTCACCGAGGCCGCGGTGGCGAGCGCGACCCACGGGTCCAGCGTGCGCAGGTACCGGTCGTCCGGCAGGGTTTCGTCCCCGGTGCGCGGGTGGGGCGCCGAGCGCCGCACCGGGATGTGCGTGTGCTCGGGGACGTAGAAGGCGTCGAAGCCCGCGTCCTCCGCTGCCCGCGCCGCGGCCGCCGGGGTGATGCCCCGGTCGCTGGTGAAGAGCACGATCCCGTATTTCACACCTCCGCACATTATTAGAACGTGTTTCAGTTTGCAACGGCCGCCGGTGCCCGCGATGATCGGCCGGTACCAGTCACGGGGTTCGGCGGGAGGCAGCCGTGGACGCGATCAGCCGGGCGCTGGCGCTCGCGGGTTCGATGGCGTGGGAGATCCTCTGGGCGCTGATCCTCGGCTTCGCCCTCTCCGCGACGGTGCAGGCGGTGGTGCGCAAGTCGACGATCGTGCGGCTGATGGGCGACAACCGCCCGCGCACCCTGGCCACCGCGACCGCGCTGGGCGCCGCTTCGTCCTCGTGCTCCTACGCCGCCGTCGCGCTCGCGCGGTCGCTCTTCCGCAAGGGCGCGGACTTCACCGCGGCCATGGCGTTCGAGATCGGCTCGACGAACCTGGTGGCCGAACTGGGCATCATCCTCGCGCTGCTGCTCGGCTGGCAGTTCACCCTGGCCGAGTTCGTCGGCGGCCCGCTGATGATCGTGCTGCTGGCGCTGCTGTTCCGCTTGTTCGTCCGCACCCGGCTGGTGTCGCGGGCGCGCGAACAGGCAGACAAGGGCGTCGCCGGTTCGATGGAGGGCCACGCGGCGATGGACATGTCCGTCGGCGGCGAGGGCTCGTTCCTGCGCCGGCTCACTTCCCCGGACGGCTTCACCGCCGTGGCGCACGTTTTCGTGATGGAGTGGGCCGCCGTGCTGCGCGACATCGTGATCGGGCTGCTGATCGCCGGCGCGGTCGGCGCGTGGGTGCCGGACTCGTGGTGGCAGGCGCTGTTCTTCGACGGCCACCCGCTGGCTTCGGCGCTGTGGGGCCCGCTGATCGGGCCGGTGGTGGCGATCCTGTCGTTCGTCTGCTCGATCGGGAACGTGCCGCTGGCCGCCGTGCTGTGGAACGGCGGCATCAGCTTCGGCGGCGTGGTCGCGTTCCTCTTCGCCGATCTGCTGATCCTGCCGATCTTGAACATCTACCGGAAGTATTACGGTCTGCGGGTGATGTTCGTGCTGCTCGGCACTTTCTACGCGGCGATGGCGGGCGCGGGCTACCTCGTCGAGCTGCTGTTCGGCGCCGCCGGGCTGGTCCCCTCCCAGCGCTCCGCGCGCTTCGGCGAAGACGGGATTTCCTGGAACTACACCACCTGGCTGGACCTGGCCTTTCTCGTGCTCGCGGCGGTGCTCGTGGTCCGCTTCACCCGCACCGGCGGCCTCCCGATGCTGCGGATGATGAACGGCTCACCGGACCACCCGCACCGTTAGCCGATTATTCCGGCAAAACCGGTGCTTGACGCGGGGGTGGGTCGGGTACTCAACTGTAGGTGCGATCACCGGCCCGATCCGTCCCGAGGAGGGGTCATGCTGCCCTATCGAGACCGCAGCGCGCTGCGGAAGATCGAAGAAGAGCTGGCCGCGAGCGATCCCGCGTTCGTGGCCGCGTTGAGCCAGGGCGTGCCTCCGACGCGCTCACGACTATGGCTGACCACGCTCGTGCTGGCCGACGCCACCGTCGTGCTGATGGTCGTCTTCGGCCTGCTCACCGGCAGCACCGGCCTGTTCTTGTGGGGCTTCGCCGCCATCCCCGCGCTCGTCTGGGTCCACCACGATCTGCTCAAGCGCAAGCGGGAACGGCAGTCCGGGGAGGCGCTGAACCGCTCGGCCGACTAGCCGGGACGGTCTTACTTGCCCGCCGCGGCCCGCTCCAGCAGCGGGGTGATCCGGTACGGCACCATCTCGCGCATCACGAGCGCGTTGTTCGTCCGCTCCACGCCCGGGATCTCGAGCATCTGCCCGGCGATCCGGTACAGGTCGTCGGCGTCGGTCGCGACCACGTGCACCAGCAGATCGGACGGGCCGGTCAGCCCGTGCACCCGCAGCACCTCGGGCACCGCGGCCAGTGACCGGCCGACCTCGTCCAGCAGCCGCTGCACGACCTGCACAGTGACGAACGCGGTGAGCGGGTAGCCCAGCGCCGCCGGGTCGATCCGGTGCTCGGCCGAGCGCAGCGCCTCGCCCTGCTCCAGCCGCGCGAGCCGGCTCTGCACGGTGTTGCGGGAAAGGCCGAGCTCGTCGGCGAGCGCGACGGCGGTGGCGCGGGGCGCGCGCCCCAGGGCGAGCAGGATGCGGGCGTCGGTGGCGTCGAGCCGCTGGGCACTGGGCATGCTGCGCAATCCTTTCCGCGCCCGGAGGCGCCGGTCTGGGCGTTCTGCTCAATGAGCCACGCTTCAGTTGTGCAGCCTAACCAGCTCTGCTGGACTGGCTGACACGTTCCGCCCAAGAGAGGTCCACGAAGCCGTGAGCAGCCCCGCCCCCGAGCGCACCAGCGAGACCGGCACCGAGATCCTGCGCGAGGTGCAGGACCGGGTGCTCTGGCTCTCCACCGCGATCATCGACCACGCCAACCGGGTGCGCCCCAACCCGACCGGCCTCAAGGTCGGCGGGCACCAGGCGTCCAGTGCCTCGATGGTGTCGATCATGACCGCGCTGTGGTTCGCCCGGCTGCGCGCCGAGGACCGCGTTTCGGTGAAGCCGCACGCCTCCCCCGTGCTCCACGCGATCAACTACCTGCTGGGCGACCTCGACGAGCGCTACCTGACGTCGTTGCGCGAGTTCGGCGGGCTCCAGAGCTACCCGTCGCGCTCGAAGGACCCGGACCGGGTCGACTACTCCACCGGCTCGGTCGGCATCGGCGCCACCGCGCCGTTGTGGGGCGCGATGGCCCGCCGTTACGTCGAGGCCAGCACCGGCGGCGCGGGCACCGGCCGCCAGTACTCGCTCGTCGGCGACGCCGAATTGGACGAGGGCGCCGTCTGGGAGGCGGTGCTCGACCCGACCGTCGCCGAGCTGGGCGAGGTCGTGTGGATCGTGGACCTCAACCGTCAGTCGCTCGACCGCGTGGTGCCCAACATCGGCGCGACCCGCCTGCAGGGCATGTTCGACGCGGCCGGCTGGCAGGTGCTGACCGTCAAGTATGGCCGCCTGCTGCAGGACCTGTTCGAGCGCCCGGGCGGCGACGCGCTGCGCCGCCGGATCGACGAGATGGCCAACCCCGAGTACCAGCGGCTGTTGCGCTGCAACCCCGCGCAGCTGCGCGAGCGGCTCGCTTCACCGGAGCTGTCGCCGTTGCTGGACACGCTCGACGACGCCACCCTGCACGCGGCCATCCGCAACCTCGGCGGCCACGACCTGCCGGCGCTGCTGGACTCGTTCGACGCCATCGACGACCGCCGTCCGACGGTGATTTTCGCTTACACCGTCAAGGGTTTCGGCCTGGCCAGCGAGGGCCACCCGCAGAACCACTCCTCACTGCTGACCGCCGAGCAGGTCGGCGAGCTGGCCGCCCGCGTCGGCACCTCGGCCGACGACCCGTGGCGGAAGTTCGAGGACGGCACGGCCGCCGCCCGGCTGTGCGCGGACACCGCCACCCGGCTGCGACGGGAACCCGTTGCGCCGCACCAGGTTCCGCCGATCCCGGCGGACATCGGCCGGACCCCGTCCGGGCGCGCCACCACACAGGCCGCCCTCGGGCGCGCACTGCTGGACCTGACGCGGGAGGCGCCGGAGGCCGCGAAGCTGGTCGTCACGCTGTGCCCGGACGTCTCGTCGAGCACCAACCTCGGCGGCTGGGTCAACAAGGTCGGCGTGTGGTCGCCGCAGGAGCGCGTCGACTGGTTCGCCGACGACCCCGAGACGATCCTGCACTGGCGCGAGCGGCCCACCGGCCAGCACCTGGAGCTCGGCATCGCCGAGACGAACCTGGTGGGCGCGCTGGGCGAGCTGGGCGCCACCTGGTCGCGCTGGGGACGGCCGCTGCTGCCGATCGGCGTGCTCTACGACCCCTTCGTGGAACGCGCGCTGGAGCCGTGGTCGTTCGGCATCTACGCGGGCGGGCAGTCGATCCTGGTCGGCACGCCCTCGGGCGTCACGCTGGCCCCGGAGGGCGGCGCGCACCAGTCCGTGACCACGCCGTCGGTGGGCTTGGAGCAGCCGGGCTGCATCACCTACGAGCCGGCGTTCGCGCTCGACGTGGAGTGGACGCTGCTGGCGTCGCTGGCCCGTCTCGGCCGGCCCGACGGGACCTCGGCGTACCTGCGGCTCTCGACGCGGCCGGTGGAGCAGAGCCTGGCCGCGGTGCCCTCGGACCCGGCGGCCCGCGAACGCCGCCGCCGCCAGGTCGTGGCCGGCGCGTACCCGCTCCGCACCGCCGCGGTGGCGCGCCCGGACGTCACGATCGTGACGATGGGCGCGCTCGTCACGGAGGCGCTGACCGCCGCGGATCGCTTGGACGCGCTGGGCAAACATGCCGACGTGGTCTGCGTGACCAGCCCCGGACTGCTGTTCCGCGCATTGCAGGCCCGCGCCGGGCAGGGCCACGCCGACACCTGGATCCTCGACTCCGCGCTGCCGGCCGAGCGCTCCGCCCCGATGGTCACGGTGCTCGACGGGCACCCGCACACGCTCGCCTTCCTGGCCAACGTGCACCGCGTGCGCGCCGCCCACCTCGGCGTCACGCAGTTCGGCCAGTCCGGCGACCTCGACAGCGTCTACCGCCACCACGGCATCGACGCGGACAGCACGATCCGGGCCGCGCTGGACGTCGCGGACTGAGCCGGTTGAATCGAGGGACTGTCCACAGCGGACGGTCAGGCGCCGATCATGATCAGCGACCGGGCGCCTTGGCCCGCGCGCATCCGGGCGAACGCCTCGGGCACCTCGTCCAGCGTGATCCGGTGCGTCACCAGGGTTTCCAGGTCGAGCGCGCCGGAGCGGACCTCTTCGGCAAGCAGCGGGATGTCGCGGTCCGGGTCCGAAGCGCCGTAGACGGTGCTGGTGAGCGTGCGCGCGAAGTGGAAGATCTCCAGCGGGTTGAACACCACCTCCTGGTCGCGCCGCCCGACGCCGACCACGGTGCAGTGCCCGCCGCGGCGGACCGAGCTCCAGGCCGCGCGGATCGTGGTGGCCGCGCCGACGCATTCGAACGCGTGGTCCGCGCCGCGGCCCTCGGTGAGCCCGCGCACCTGCCGGGCCAGTTTGTCGTTGCTGAGCAAGAAATGCGTGGCCCCGGCGGCGCGCGCCAGCTCCTCCTTCTCGGGCGAGATGTCCACGGCGATGATCGGCGCCGCGCCCGCGACCTTCGCCCCGAGCACCGCGCACAACCCGATGCCGCCCAGACCGAGCACGAGCACGGACTGTCCACTCCGGACCTTCGCGGTGTTGCGCACGGCGCCGACGCCGGTCAGCACCGCGCAGCCCATCAGCGCGGCGAGGTCCAGCGGGACACCGTCCGGCAGTGGCACCACGGACTTGCCGGGCAGCACCGTTTCCTCGGCGAAGCCGCCGACGCCGAGGACCACGTGCAGCTGCTCGCCGCCGATCTCCCCGCGTGGCAGCGTGGTGACGCCTTCGATCGCGGCGCAGAGCCACGGCTCGCCGGCCCGGCAGAACCAGCACTCCCGGCAGGCCGCCGCCCAGTTCAGCACCACGCGGTCCCCCGGCCGGACGTGGGTCACCTCAGCGCCGGTCTCGGCGACGATGCCCGAGGCCTCGTGCCCGGGCACGAACGGGTACTGCGGGCTCAGCGTTCCGTCCACCATGGACAGATCGGAGTGGCAGACGCCCGCCGCGGTGGTCCGCACCCGCACGTCAGCCGGCCCGACCGGCGGCAGCGTGACGTCCAGTACCTCCGGCTCGGCCCCGGGCTCGCGCACGACAACGGCTTTGACCACGGCGTCTTCTCCTTTGCCTGGCGTGGAAAACGACTCAGAGCTGGATGGACTTGACCTCGGTGAACTCGGCCAGCGCGTGGCGGCCCATCTCCCGGCCGACGCCGGACTGCTTGTACCCGCCGAAGGGCGCCAGCGGGTTGTACGCGCCGCCGTTGACGTCGATCTGACCGGTGCGCACGCGCCGGGCGAAGGCCAGCGCGCGGTCCTGGTCGGCCGACCAGACGGCGCCGTGCAGGCCGTAACGCGAGTTGTTCGCGATCCGCAGCGCGTCGGCCTCGTCGTCGAACGGGATGATCGACAGCACCGGGCCGAAGATCTCCTCCTGCGCGATGGTGGCGTCCGGGTCGACGTCCGCGAACACCGTCGGCGCCACGAAGTACCCGGTGTCCAGCCCGGCCGGGGCTTCGGCGCCGCCGGTCACCAGCGTCGCGCCCTCGGCCACGCCCTTGGCGATGAACTCGCGAACCCGCTCGCGCTGCGCGGCCGAGACCATCGGGCCGAGCTTCGTCTTCGGGTCCAGCGGGTCCCCGGGGGTGAAGCCCTCGGCGAACTTCTTCGCCAGCGCCACGGCTTCCTCCTGCTTCGCGCGTGGGACGAGCATCCGCGTCCACGCCGTGCAGGTCTGGCCGCCGTTGAGGAAAGCGTTGGAGACGCCCACTTTCACGGCCATCGCGAGGTCGGCGTCGTCGAGGATCACGTTCGCGGACTTGCCGCCCAGCTCGAGCGTGACCCGCTTGACCGAGCGCGCGGCCAGCTCGGCCACGCGGGTGCCCGCGCGCACGGACCCGGTGAACGACACGACGTCGACCTCCGGGTGCGTCGCCAGCGCCTCACCCACCACCGGGCCGAAGCCGGTGACCAGGTTGACCACGCCGGGCGGGAAACCGGCCTCGTGGATCGCGTCGAACAGCTGGTACGCGCTCAGCGGCGCGACCTCGCTGGGCTTGACCACCACCGTGCAGCCCGCCGCCAGCGCGGGCGCGATCTTGCAGGTGATCTGGTGCAGCGGGTAGTTCCACGGCGTGATCGCGGCGACCACGCCCGCGGCCTCGCGCACGACGAGCGAGTTGCCGGCCCGCTCTTCGGGCTCCTCCTCGGCCAGCAGGTCGACGTACGTCTGCACGTCCGTCTGCGGCAGCGCGGCTTGGATGCGCGTGGCGATGCGCAACGGCGTGCCGACGTCCCGGGCGATGGTCTCGCCGATCTCCGCGGCGCGTTTGACCAGGCCTTCGTGCAGCCGCCGAAGGCATTCCGCCCGCTCGGCCCGGCTGGTCGCGGACCACGCGGGGAAGGCCTCCCGCGCCGCCCGCACCGCGCGATCGGCGTCCTCGGCCGTGCCCTCGGGAATCACCGCGAGCACCTCTTCGGTGGCCGGGTTCTCCACCGCGATCGTGGCCCCGCCCCCGGGCACCCACCCGCCGCCGACGTACAGCACGTTGCGCTCTTCCACCGAGTCTCCTTCGACCGGAACCGCTGGCGAGACGACTCTATAGAAACCGTCCCCGACGTCCCGGGGCGCGAGCGGATCACCGGACCTGATCGTGACCTCGGTCACATTTACCCGCCCGCAGAACCTCCCGCGCCGCCCCGGCGACTTTCCGGATGAGCCCCAGGACACGGGGCCGGCCGATTAACCGTCCGAAGTGGACATCGACTAAGGGGAGAAGTCATGACGCTGTCACGCAAGCAGGGATTCCTGATGTCCGGAGTGGCCGCGGCGGTGCTGCTGACCGCGGGCACGATCGGCCTCACCACCGCGTCGGCGGACCCGGCGCAGAACACGGGGAGCAACCAGAACATGGCTCAGCACAGTCAGACCGCGGCCCAGCCGCCGAAGGGCGCCCGCGCGGTCGTCCAGGTCAGCCCGAACCCGACCACCGAGCGCGGCCAGGAGGTCACCATCACCGGCAACTGCGGCGGCGGCACCGGCCTCAAGGCCGTGGTCGGCGGCTCGTTCGAGCGCCCGTCGCTGGTGAACGTCAAGATCCTCAAGAGCGACGCGGACGGCTTCCTCGCCAAGGCCAACGTCGCGCCGAACATCGGCAACGGCGTCGGCCCGGTCCTGGTGGACTGCGGCGGCGAGGCCGGCGTGACCCTGCTCGTCACGCACGTCTGAGGGAGCGAATCGGGGCCGGCCGGGTGCGCACCCGGCCGGCCCCGCTCTCACTCCGATGGCGGCTTTCGTCCCTGTCCGCGCGCTGTCAGGCCACTGTGAGGTTGCTGTGCATCCGCTTTTCCATGATGCCCCGCGGCCCGAACCGTGCTGATCTGGACAGGTGACGATCAACGTTTCCCGGGTGGCGCTCGCGGTCTCGACCGCGGCGATGCTGGTTCTGGCGGGTGGGGCCTCGGTCAACCCGGCCGACGAGGCGACCGCGCTCGCCGCCGGCAACCCGGTGCCGACCCCCGGGGCCGGCGACGTCACGCAACCCTCCTCCGCCACCACCTCCCCGACGCTCACCGCGACGCCCGCGGTGGGCGCGTTGTTCTCCGGCGGCAGCCACTTCTGCTCGGCGAGCGTGGTGCACAGCCCGGCCGGCGACCTCGTCCTCACGGCCGCGCACTGCCTCAGCGGCGGCACCGACGGCCTGACCTTCGTGCCCGGCTACCACGACGGCGTCTCGCCGTACGGCAGCTGGACGGTGACCGCCGAAGCGGTCCCGGCGGGCTGGACAGCGTCGTCCGACCAGGACCTCGACTTCGCGTTCCTCACCGTCACGCAGCCCGGCAACCCCGAGTCGCTGGAGAGCCTCACCGGCGCGAACCAGCTCGGCGTCAGCGAGGGCTTCGTCAACCGGATCACCCTCACGGGCTACCCCGACACCACCGACGCCCCGGTGGTCTGCGCGAACACGACCACGCAGGCGGACGTCTACCAGGAGCGCGTCGCCTGCCCCGGGTTCCCGGACGGCACCAGCGGCGGCCCCTGGGTCACCGCCGCCGACCCGGCGACCGGGCTCGGCACCGTCGTCGGCGTGATCGGCGGTTACGAGCAGGGCGGCGACACCCCGGACGTCTCGTACAGCGCCTACTTCGACGACGACATCCAGCAGCTGTACAACTCCGCGGTGAGCTGAGCCCGGGCGCGGATTTGACCTGGAGTGCACTCCAGTTCCTAGCCTGGTTCCCATGACCGTGACCCCGCAGCACAAGATCGGCTCCGGCTTCGGCCCGGGCAGCACCGCCACCGAAGTCCTCACCGGCATCGACCTCACGGGCAAGCTCGCGATCGTCACCGGCGGCTACTCCGGGATCGGCATCGAGACCACCCGGGCCCTGACCGCGGCCGGCGCGCACGTCGTCGTCCCCGCCCGTCGCCCGGACGTCGCCGCGGAAGCGCTCAAGGACGTCGACGGCGCCGAAACCGCCACCCTCGACCTCGGCGACCTGGAGAGCGTCCGCGCCTTCGCCGACGATTTCCTGGCCTCCGGCCGCGGCATCGACCTGATCATCGACAGCGCGGCCGTGATGGCCTGCCCCGAGACCCGGGTCGGCCCGGGCTGGGAAGCCCAGTTCGCCACCAACCACCTCGGCCACTTCGCGTTGGTCAACCGCCTCTGGCCCGCGGTCCGCCCGGGCGCGCGCATCGTCGCCGTCTCCTCCCGCGGCCACCACCGCTCCGACCTGCACTGGGACGACCTGCACTTCACCCAGCGCCCGTACGACAAGTGGGAGGCGTACGGCCAGGCCAAAACCGCGAACGTCCTCTTCGCGGTCGGACTCGACGCTCTGGCCCGCGAGAGCGGCGTACGCGCCTTCGCCCTGCACCCCGGCGGCATCATGACGCCGCTGCAGCGCCACCTTGGGCGCGAGGAGATGATCGAGCGCGGCTGGATCGACGAGAACGGCAAGCTCCTCGTCGCGTTCAAGACCCCGGAACAGGGCGCGGCGACCCAGGTGTGGGCGGCCACTTCACCCCAGCTGGACGGGCTCGGCGGCCTGTACTGCGAAGACTGCGACATCGCGGAACTCACCGATGCTGACGCGGACACCGGCGTCCGCGCCTACGCCGTCGACCCCGCCCAGGCCGCGCGGCTGTGGGCCCTGTCCGCGGAACTGACCGGGGTGAACGCCTTCGCCGATCGCTGAGAACGCGTCAGCTGGTCGGCGGAGTCGTCACCTGGTGCAGCGACAGGTCCTGGCCGGCGGCGGAGTCCGCGGTCCAGGCGCCGGAGTCCGCAGTCCAGGTCTGGCCGGCGAAGCTGACCTTGTCGATGCCCAGCGGGATCGAGCGGGCGACCAGCCAGCTGCTGAACGCCCAGCCCTGCGCGGCCGGGTGGGGGCCGCTGAGCTTGGCCGTGCCCAGCTCGGTCTCCGCGGTGTTCACCAGGTTCACCGTGGGCAGGCCGACGGTCAGGTTGCGGCAGGTCATCGCCGCCGGGTATTCGCCGGTGAGGGCGGACGCGGCGGCGCGGGCCTCGGGCTCCCACTGGGCGTAGGCATCGGGGGCGCCCGAGCGCTGCACGGACTGCGCGACCTCGGTGATCGGCAGCGTCTGCCAGTTGTCCAGCTTCACGAGCTTCTCGTAGAACGCGGTCGAGGCGTAGACCGGGTCCTGCAGCTGCGCGGGGGTGCCCCAGCCCTGGCTCGGCCGTTGCTGGAACAGGCCGATCGAGTCCCGGTCGCCGCCGGGCAGGTTGCGCAGCTTCGACTCCTGCAGCGCCGTGGCCAGCGCGATCGTCACGGCGTGCCCGGGCAGCCCGCGCTGGACGCCGACGGCCGCGATCGTCGCCGCGTTCCCCATCTGGTCCGGTTGCAGCGTGAACTCCGTGGCCGCGGCGTTGTTCGCGTCCTTCGGCAGCGTGACGGTGCACCCCGGCGTCGTGACGCCCTTCTGGTTCAGCACGACCACCACCACGACGACGGCCGCGAGGACCACCACGACGGCCGCGATCGCCGCCCGCACGCCGCACCCGCGCACCCGGAACTCCCACCCGTCGATCTCACCTGACCGGAGCAAGTCTGCCGGGCACCCCGGTAGGGCGAGCGTGTGGGTCCGGCGCTAGGAGCCCGCGCCCAGGAAGATCGGGTTGGACATGGCCACCATCGCGTTGGGCGTGGTGGTGTTCGGCCCGCCCGAGGGACGGCGGACCTCCACCCGCACCCAGCGGCTGTAGCGCGGGTACGTGGTCCAGGTGACCGTGGCGCTGCCGGACTCCGGCACCGTCTCGGTGTGCTCCGGCCCGAGCTGGTCGAGGAAGGTGACAGTGGTGCCCGGGGCCCCGGTCACCGTCGCGCCGACCGTGACCGGCGTGCCCGTGCCCACCGCGATCCGCTCGCCGATGCCCGCGCTGCGCCCGCCGCCCGAAGCGCCGAACTCCAGGTTCACGGCCTTCGACTCGGCCAGCCACGAGCGCCCGGCCTTCAGCCCGGCGAGCAGCTCGGCCTGGCGCAGGCTGCCGGCCTGAACCACGGTGTGCGGCAACGCGACGGTCTGGTCCGGGTTGTGCGCGTCGGAGTCGCCGATCGCCGGGATCCAGCGGCCGCCGCGCAGCAGCCCGTCCCAGTGCGTGACGCTGGCCTCGTCGTCCTGCGTCCAGGGGCCGTTCCAGACCTCGACCAGGTCGGCGATCTCGTACGCGAATTCGTACGTGCAGCCGAAGCAGTTCGCGAACGGGTGCGCCGCGGTGACCAGGCCGCCCGCCCGGTGCACCTGATCGGTGAACCGGCGGAAGTCGGCCGCGTCGGACGCGCGGTAGCGCCAGTCGATCCAGGTGCCTGCGGGCAGCCCGATCGCGGGCCAGTGCCCGGACCGGGTGGTGACCTCCTCGCCGTTGAGGATCAGCAGGTCGTCGGTGGCGTAATTGCCCCACACCAGCTGCGAGCTGTTCGTGTTGTGGTCGGTGGACACGATGAAGTCCAGGCCGGCCGCGCGCGCGTCGGCGACCAGCTGCTCGGGCGTGCGCTTGCCGTCGGAATAGACGGTGTGCAGGTGGCAGTCGCCGCGGTACCAGGACTTGCCGCGCTGCCGGGCGGGCGCGCTCACCGGCGCCGGGTTCGGCCGGAACGGCGCCCCGTCCGCGCCGAAGGTCAGCGTGATGTCCACGCGGTAGTTCATGCCCTGCGGCGCCACGGTGTACGGGCCGAGGATCACGTGCCAGCGCCCCGCGCGGACCGGCCCCGCGACGTACCCGGGCGTGGCCTCGGTGGCGCTGATGGAGAACCGGTCGCGGAACCCGCCGGACCAGCCGCGGAACCCGCGCGTATTGCCCAGTTCGTGGCCCTCCGGCCCGAACATCCCGATGTCGCAAGCGTTTCCGCGGACCCCGGCCGGCACGGTGGGCTTGTCGTAGGAGTACACGACGTCGATCTGCTTGACCCCGCGCGGCACGTCCACGGGCAGGTAGTACCAGTCCGGCACGTCCGGCTTGAACGTGCCGGTGACGGTCTGGGTTTGCGGCCCCGCAGCCCCGGGCGCCGGCGCCGCGAACGCGACGCCGGGCAGCAGCCCCGTCGCCGCCCCGGCCGCCACGATCCCGCCCGCACGCAACAGGTTCCGCCTGCTCAGATCCCCCGTGGACATGCCCACCTCCGCATAGGAACGACGGCCCGACGCTAGGCGCACGGGGCCGCCACCATCAAGGACCCCCAGGTGAACACTCGGCGACCCGGCCGGCGTGACTGGTGGAACAGTCCGGCCTGACGCACCGGTCGGCCCCGGTTTTGGTACGGCTGCCCGATTTCCGGCACGACGGCGTGCGGTCGTCCTGCCACCGCGCGCGCAGCCGACCATCGCTGATCAGAAAGGCCCGGATCCATGGGCATCATCCGCAAGTCCCTCATGATCGGCACCGCCGGCGTGGTCCGCGGCTCGTCGAAGAAGCAACGCGTCGCGAAGGCCCAGCTGAAGGAGCTACGCAAGCAGACCGAGATCGCGCAGGCGCAGGCCCGAGCCGCGGGCGTACCGGACGCCCGGCCGCTCAGGTTCCACGACCAGACGCGCGCCCCGTCGAGCCTTGTGCCCAAGCCCGGTGCGCAGTGGACTCCGTCGTTCGCGCCCCGGCCCTGACCACTCCGGAACACCAGTACTACCCGACCGCACCGACAGTTTCCGCCCGATGAGCCGGAAACCCAGCAGCAGCACCACATCCGCCCCACCATCGACAACCTTCACGACGGCTTCCGCGGCCCCCGATACGGCAGCGTCTGGCTGTACACGACGTTGGTCGTAGTGCTGCCGAACTGGGCCAGCTCCCCCATCACCCGCTCCAGGTGCGCCATCGACGTGGCCGCGACCTTGAGCGTGTAGCAGTCGTCGCCCGTGGTGCGGACGCATTCGAGCAGTTCCGTGCGCTCGGCGAGCAGCCGGTGGAGGGGCTCGTGCCGGTTGCCGGGGTACTTCAGGCGCACCACGGCCAGCACGGTGAAGCCGACCTTCTCCAGGTCCACTTCCGCGCGGTAGCCACTGATCACGCCGAGGGACTCCAGGCGCCGGACGCGCTCGGTGGTGGCCGAGGCGCTCAGGCTGACGCGTTTGCCCAGTTCGGTGAGCGGGAGGCGGCCGTCCTGCTGCAGCTCGGCGAGGATCGCCCAGTCGGTGTCGTCGAGACTCTCGGCCATTCCGGCAATCTACCGGCAGATCCACGGCGGCAGGGCGCAAATGCCGGAAGGAGTCCCTTCACCGATCGGCGCCGCCTGGATAGCGTTTTCCCGTGCGACTCGGCGTGAACATCCCGAATTTCGGCCCCGGCACCGACCCGGGGATGCTGCGGGCGTGGGCCCAGACCGGTGAGGGCCTCGGCTACGACCTGCTGATGGTGTCCGACCACGTGGCGGTGACCCCGGACGTCGCCGCGCAGTACCCGGCGCCGTTCTACGAGCCGTTCACCGCGTTGTCCTGGCTGGCCGGGGCGACGACCCGGGTCCGGCTGGGCACCACCGTGCTGATCGTGCCCTACCGGCATCCCCTGCTGACCGCGCGGATGGCGGCGAACCTCGCCGACCTCAGCGGCGGCCGGCTGGTGCTCGGGGTGGGCGTCGGCTGGGCGAAGCAGGAATTCACGGCGCTGGGGGTGCCGTTCGAACGCCGCGGAGCCCTGACCGACGAATACCTCAGCACGATCCGCACGGCCTGGACGGACGAGCGGGACTATCGCGCCGGCAGAATCCCGCTGTGGATCGGCGGCGGGAGCGACGCAGCATTGCGCCGCGCCGTCCGGTTCGGCGACGCTTGGCACCCGCTCCGGTTCGAGCTGCCTTGGCTGCGGGACGCGGTCACCCGCCTCAAGGCGTACGCCGCGGGCGGTCCGGTGCCGGAGCTGGCCCCGCGGATCGTCCTGCGGCTGATCGGCAAACCGCTCGAACAGCGCCTGGCCGGCGAGGGCACCGTGGACCAGGTGATCGACGACCTCGAGCAGTTGCGCCTGCTCGGCGCCGCCGACGTGGTGCTCGACCCGTTCACGGGAGACCCGGAAGAGACCCGGCGGCCCACCACCGCCTGGCGCGCGCTCGCGACCGTCGCGGACGCCTGGAAACTACACACAGGGGAACGACTATGACCCAGGAACTGCTCCGCCACGCCATCAGCCTGGCCGCGAAGGCGCGCGAGAACGGCAATCCGCCGTTCGGCTCGCTGCTCGCCGCCCCCGACGGGACCGTGCTCGCCGAAGCGCAGAACACCTCGGTCACCGAAGGGGACATCACCGCGCACCCCGAGCTGAAGCTGGCGCGCTGGGCCGCGCGCGAGCTGGACCCCGCCACGGCCGCGAAAACCACCATGTACACCAGCTGCGAGCCGTGCGGGATGTGCGCGGGCGCGATCGAGCGCTCCGGCCTGGGCCGGGTGGTGTTCGCGCTCTCGACCGCCCAGCTGGGCACCCTGAAGCCCGTCGCCACGAGTGCGGGCTTCACGAAGGAGGGCCCGGCGTTGTTCGACGAGGCACGCGGCCCCGTCGACGGGTATTACCGGTGAATCCCCCGTTATTGCTTATTACCCACCCCTGGGCGCGGCCGGCATAATGTCAGCCGCGGGTACTGATCAATTCTCTTTCCGGCTCTCCCCGCTCGGTCCGGCGGCGTACCGGAACACAGGCCAGGAGCAGGGAAACCGCCACGACGCCCAGGAGCACGTGGCCGGCGAGGGCGCACAATCCGCATAATGCGGTCCATAGGACGATCTTCATCAACCGAGTGTAGGGCGGCCCGGAATGGGCGGCGAAAAACTTGGGGAAGACTTAGGGTTTCGGTCCGGCCACATTCCTTGGCCGGAAGTCCCTGCCGACGGTCCGAGCGATCCGGCCACCAGCTCTGATGGCCACCTTCAGAGTCCGTTATGCCCTCAAGGTGGCCTTCAGGGCATACTCGCCGATACCGGCCGAGTCCACAATGGACGAACCCCGGTCGCGCCCGGTGCACGCGGGTACGGGAGGATCGGCCCGTGCCCACTCCCGGAACCAGCGCGCTCGTGGTCGAACTGCCCGCCGCCGAAGGACTGCTCGACGCCGCCCGCGCGGTGAACCCCGCACTCGTGCGGCCGGGCCTGTCGCCGCACGTCACGGCGCTGTACCCGTTCCTGCCCGCCGCGCAGCTCACCGAATCCGTCGACGAAGCCGTCACCGCACTCGCCCGCGAGCACCACGCCACCGATGTGCACTTGACGGAACTGGTCGTCACCGCCGGTTTCGTCGCGGCCGCGGCGCCCGCGCTGCAGCCCCTCGCCGACGCCGTCTGCGCGCAGTGGCCGGACGTCCTGCCTTATGGCGGCCGGTTCGGCCCGCGGCCGCCGGTGCACCTGACCATCGCGATGGGCGGCACCGAGGCCGAGAACCGGGAAGTGGTGGCAGCGGCGGAAACCCTGCTGCCCATCACCGGCCGCGCCGAGGCGCTGCACCTGGTGGTCCTCACCGAGCAGGGCTGGCAGCTCCGGCTGACGGCTCCGCTCGGAACTCCCGCGCGATAGCCCGAAGCCGCGCGACCTCCGCGGAAAACGTGGCGTCCCCTTCAGCGGGAACACCGGTCTCCGCGGGCGCGCCCGAGCGCAGGGCCCGCGCGGCCGCGTCCGGGGGCATCGACGGCGCGACCCCGGCCAGGAGCAGCCCGTCGTTGACCTCGCTCATAACCGTGAGCAGCCGCTCCCGCCCGGTGACGCCGGCGGAGCCGAGCCGCACCACGTCCGGGAACCGCTCCACCAGGTGTTTTCGCAGCGGTCGCAGCGCGGCGCGGGTGCGCGCGTCCCGGATCGCCCGGCCCGCGGCGGGCAGCGCGGGCAGGGTCAGGCCGATCACGATCAGCAGCACCGAGATCGCCGGGAACCCGACGTCCAGTGAGCACTCGAGGTTCGAGAAGGCACTGCTGCACACCATGTTGACGGGGTGGGCCGAGTTCAGGTCCCCGATCAGGCCGGCGATCTTCCCGGCCAGATAAGCCAGCGCGAACACGCACGCCACGAGCATCACGCCGAGCCCGGCCCGCAGTGCGCCGGTGCCCGCGCGGATCGCCCCGGCCGAAACGATCGCGATGTCCACCACCGCGTAGCCGAGATACAGCGTGTACACGAAGATGTAAACCACCAGCGTCGGGTTCGAGCGGTACAGCTCGTCGAACAGCCCGATCCCGGTCGGCAGCCCGGACGTGGCGAAGAACGACACCACCAGCACCACCAGCGCGACGGCGAGCGCGGCCCGCCGGCTCCGGCGGCGGCGATGCGCGGCCCCGCCGATTTCCGCGACCGTGACCTCGATGCCGTACGCGGCCACCATCGTCGCCAGGTTCGACAGCAGCCGCCCGAGGCTCGGGTAGACCCGGCTCTCGATCGCCTGCGCGCCGTCGGCCAGGAAGCAGAACGCCGCGCCGAGCGCGATCAGGGTGATCGCCAGGCCCGCGCCCGCGCCGGTGCGCCGGGCCCGCAGCGCGCGCCAGATCCCGGCGGCCAGCGCGAGCAGGCCGACCCCGAAGAAGAGGACGTCGATCATCATCGGGCGGCTACCCGAGCAGCGACGCGAGCCGCTGCGCCTGGTCGGCGGACCGGCCGGACGCGCCGGGCCGCAGTTGCGCGACACCGGCGGTCGCCTCGCTCATCAGCAGCACGGCGATCAGCTCGGCCTCGTATTCGTCTTCGTCGGTGGTCACACGGGTGAGCAGGTGGGAAAGCAGGTGCGCGCTCAGGTCCGGGGCGACCGCCGCGGCTTCGGCCTTCGACATCAGGCAGACGCCGCGGTGCTCGCACAGCAGGTGCGCGATCTCGTGGGCGATGATGTGGTCCTGGTGCAGTGGCGAAGTGCCGGCGGTGTAGGCGATCAGGTCGTAGTCCGCGCGCCGCTGCCAGGCTCCCGAAGGCAGGCCGGGCGCGTACTCGACGGCGACCAGGTCGATTTCCCGGCCACGCCGCCGTTCCAGCCGGTCCACCCACGCGTTCATCGACCATGGGCGCGGCAACGGGACGTCATGCAGCAGCTCGCGCACGCGCGCCCGGGCGCGGGCCCGCAGGCTCGGGTCGATGACCCCTCCCGAAACGATCGGTGGCTGGACCAGCCGGGTGCACTGGGCACGGCCCGTCGTCCCGGCGGAGATCAGCATAGCGGGCAGCGCTACTCCGGCTTCCGCGCGCGACGGGACCGGTCGCGGCCCGCGTCGTAGCTGTTCAGCTGGTCCACCAGCGTGGTCACCGTCTCGCGGTCGCGCGGGGAAAGGCGCATCGCGCGCTGGGCGAGGTCGCGCGCCTCGGTGTCGCGCCAGGCCACGACTTCGGCGACCTGGCCGTCGACCCCCTCGGCCACGTCCTCGTCGAAGAAATAGGTGACGGGCACGCCGAAGAACCGCGCCAGCGCCTGGATGTGCGAACGCTTCGGGTCCCGCCGCGCGCCGACCGCGAGCTGCTGGACGTGCGTGGCCGACATGCTCACGCCGGTCAGGTCGGCGACCCCCTTCGCGATCTCGCGATAGGAGTACGGCTTGCGGTCCGGCGGGTGCACGGTGGCGATCAGCTTCGCCAGCCGCTCGGCGAAACTGCGTTCACCGTCTTCCGGTGTCCCGGCCATCAACGCCCCCAAACCGTCCTACGCCCGTGACGTCGTCGAGCATAACCGTCACGAAAGCTTGACACCAGCTGTCCCGTCAAGGCTACACTTCGCTCTGGTGGTGTGAAGAAAACTAAACACGGTTCGTCCGCGTGTGGTCACTGGGGGTGGCCGCACGCGGACACCGGTTCCGCTGCCGGGGGTGCGCACAGCTCACGCAGGTAGGTTGTCCGCCATGTCACTCCCGAGCGGTCCGGAAAGGACCTCCGTCCTGGTCACCGGCGGCAGCGGTTTCATCGGCCGCCCGGCTGTGCGCGCGTTCCGCGACCAGGGCCACCCGGTCACGGTCGTGGACCGGGTGCCGTACGAGACCGAGGACGACGGCATCCGCGTGGTGGTGGGCGACCTGCGCGACGCCGCGACCCGCGAAGCCGCGGTCACCGCGGAAACCGCGGGCATCGTCCACCTCGCCGCGCTCACGTCGGTGCTGAAGTCGGTCGAACGCCCCGCCGAAACGTTCACCGAGAACGTCGCCGTGACCCACGAGCTGCTGGAGCTGGCGCGTCAGCGCGAAGTGCCGCAGTTCGTGCTGGCCTCGACCAACGCGGTGGTCGGCGACGTCGGCACGTCGACGATCACGGTGGACCTGCCGACCCGGCCGCTCACCCCGTACGGCGCCACGAAAGCCGCCTGCGAGATGCTGCTGTCCGGCTACTCCGGCGCGTACGGCATGACCACCTGCGCGCTGCGGTTCACCAACGTCTACGGGCCGGGCATGTCCCACAAGGACAGCTTCGTCCCGCGCATGATGCGCGCGGCGCTGGCCGGCGAGGGCGTGCGCGTGTATGGCACCGGCGAGCAGCGACGGGACCTCGTGCACGTGGACGACGTGGTGCGCGCGCTCCTGCTGGCGTTCGAAAGGAAGTACAGCGGCCGCGCGATCGTCGGCGCCGGACATTCGGTTTCGGTGCTGGAGATGGTCCGGACGGTGCGCGAGGTGACCGGCGCCGAGCTGCCGGTGGAGCACGTCGCCGCAGCCGCGGGCGAGATGCCGGCGGTGGTCGTCGACGTCTCGGCGAGCGCGGAGGCCATCGGCTTCACCCCGGCGATCTCACTCGCCGACGGGCTGGCCACTGCGTGGAAGTACTTCTCGGAACTGGACCTGAAAGCAACCCTGTGACCCTGTTCCTCCGCCGGCACGCACTCCTGCTGGCCCTGCTCGCCGCCGGCACCGCGCTCCGGGTGCTGACCTGGGTGGCCTACCAGCCGGCCCTGCTCTACATCGACTCGTTCCGCTACCTCGACAACCTGCACGCACTGCGCGCCGACCAGCTCAACCCGATCGGCTACGACCTGCTGCTGCGGCCGTTGCTCGCGGTCGGCGGGCTGTCGTTCGCCGCGGCGGTGCAGCACCTCGGCGGCCTGGCGATCGCCGTCGGGATCTACGCGCTGGCAAGGAAACTCGGCGCCCGGCGCTGGGTCTCGGCGCTCGCGTCCGCACCGATCCTGCTCGACGCCTACCAGCTGCAGATCGAGCAGAACATCATGTCCGAGGTGCTGTTCGAGGCACTGCTGCTCGGGCTGCTGTGGCTCCTGCTCGCACGCGGGAAGCCGAACTGGCGGCGGATCGCGCTCGGCGGGCTGGTGGTCGGTTTCGCCGTGCTGGTGCGGCTGATCGGGATCACGCTCGCGGTGCCGTTCCTGCTCTACGTGCTCGCCGCGGGCAGCGCGTGGCGGCACTGGCGGGGCTGGCGCAACGCGGGGATCGGGCTGCTCGCGATCGTCGTCGTGGTGCTGCCGTACGCTGCGGAAGTCAAGGCGCAGACCGGTAAATGGGGCCTGACCGGTCCGTCCGGCAGCATGTTCTACGGGCGCACCGCGGCCGTCGCGGACTGCGCGAACCTGCACCTCGCCCCGGAGCTGCAGGTGTTCTGCCCGACCGAGCCGGCCGGGCAGCGGCTGGTGGACAACTACACCCACGCCGACCTCGATCCCGCCTGGCCCGGCCCGTTGCCGCCCGGCGCGGACCGCGCGGCGCTGGCGCACCAGTTCTCCGTCGACGTGCTCGAGGCGCAGTGGTGGGACGTTGCGAAGGCGATCATCGGCGACTTCGGCAAGAGCTTCCAGTTCACCCGCGCCACGGCGATCAACGACGTGCCGATCGACCGCTGGCAGTTCCAGCTCACCTACCCGGAGTGGAACGAGCCGGCCGGCATCGCGATGATCACGCAGCAGTACGACGGCGTGGACCCGAGCGCGCGGGAGCCGATCGCGGTGGTCCTGCGCGACTACCAGCTCCACGGCGGGTTCGTCCCCGGTGCGGTGCTCGGGTTCTTCGCCCTGCTCGGCCTGCTCTCCTTGCTACGGCGCAAGAAGCCGCGGGACCCCGCGCGCAGTGGCGCCCTGCTCGCCGCGGGCACCGGGCTGTTCCTGCTGTTCGCTTCGGCGGTGTTCGAGTTCTCCTGGCGCTACCAGCTGCCCGCGCTGGTGCTGCTGCCGGTGGCGGGCGCGCTCGGTTTCACCACGCTCACCGCGGCCAGCAGGCGGCGTCTCGGCGCGTACCCGGACGCGGTGGACGACGGCGCGATCGCGGACTTCGAAGGCAGGCACCCCGGTGCGCAGCTGGCCGAGCTGACCGTGGTGATCGCCGCGTACAACGAAGCCGGCGGCATCGGGCAGGTCCTGGAGAAGATGCCCGACGATTGCCTCGGCCTGCCCGTGGACGTGCTGGTGGTGGTCGACGGCGGCAGCGACGACACCGCGCGGATCGCCGAGGAACACGGCGCGTACGTGTGCGTCGCGCCGGCCAATCGCGGCCAGGGCGCCGCGCTGCGCCTCGGCTATCACCTGGCCACCGCCAAGGGTGCGAAGTACATCGTCACCACCGACGGCGACGGCCAGTACGACAACAGCGAAATGGCCGAGCTGATCGCGCCACTGCTGGAGGACAGCGCGGACTTCGTCACCGGCTCGCGGCGGCTGGGCCACGAAGAGGCCGACAGCCGGATGCGCTGGGTCGGCGTGCGGGTGTTCGCCTGGCTGGCCTCGGTGCTGACCTGGCGGAAAATCACCGACACCTCGTTCGGATTCCGGGCCATGCGAGCGGAACTCGCCTGTGCCGTCCCGCTGAACGAACCGCAGTACCAGTCTTCGGAGCTGCTGCTGGGCCTCACCGCGCGCGGCGCCCGGGTGCTGGAGCGGCCGATGAGCATGCGCCTGCGCAAGGCGGGCAAGAGCAAGAAGGGCGGCAGCGTCGTCTACGGCGCGAACTACGCCAGGGTCATGACGGGGACGTGGTGGCGGGGATACGTGCTGCGCCGCGGCCGAACACGAACCGGTCGAGCATCGTGAACTTGACGACGAACACCACGGCGTAACTGAACACGTACGCGGCGTCGATCAGCACGACCCACCAGGCGTGCGGCAGGTTCAGGGGCGCGAGCAGGTGGCCGGTGAGCGTGGTCAGGCCGACCGAGGCGAGCCCGCCGAGGGAGATCACGGCGACGTAGGGCACCAGCTCGGCGCCGACCTGCGGCCGGCCGCGCCTGCCCCACACCCAGCGACGGGTCAGGAAGAAGTTCAGCACCGCCCCGGCGGCGAACGCGAACGCGCTGGCCAGCCACGGTGCCCCACCCAGCGCGAGCACCGACAGCAACGCCGCCTGGCTCAGCATCGTCGCCCCGACCGAGCTGGTCGCGGCCCGGAAGAACCGGATTGTGCCGCGTCGCCGGGAACGGGGTGATTCCTCCGTCGTGCGAGGCTTCGCCGGGTTGGTTACCGTCGTCATGTCCCCAGTCTCCCCTCGGCCGTCCGCCACGGCCGTCCGGCCCCCCTGACGCATAGGAGATTCACAGCTCATTGCCAGGTCTTCATCAGCACCTGGTCGATAGGTTCGAGCCCGGTCATGGCGTCATGTACAAAGAGGAATCAGCGTGCTTGTCGCGTAAACGAAACGGAAAGGCTCCTCTATGCGAGTGCTGGTTCTCGGTGGCGACGGATACCTGGGGTGGCCCACGGCACTGCACTTGTCGGACAAAGGCCATGAAGTGGCCGTTCTCGACAATTTCGCCCGCCGGCAGTACGACGTCGAACTGGAAGCCGAGAGTCTCGTCCCCATCGAAGACCTGGCGACCCGCATCGATGCCTGGCAGGAGGTGTCGGGCAAGAAGATCGTTTCCTACCTCGGCGACCTGCTCGACGCGGAATTCCTGTTCGACGCGGTGCGCGAGTTCGCGCCCGACTCGATCGTCCACTTCGCCGAGCAGCGCTCCGCGCCGTACTCGATGATCGACCGCGACCACGCCGTCTACACCCAGCACAACAACGTGGTCGGCAACCTGAACCTGCTGTACGCGATCGCCGAGACCAACCCGGACATCCACCTGGTCAAGCTCGGCACCATGGGCGAGTACGGCACCCCCAACATCGACATCGAGGAAGGCTGGCTCGAGGTCGAGCACAACGGCCGCAAGGACCGGATGCTCTACCCGAAGAAGCCCGGGTCGTTCTACCACCTGTCGAAGGTGCACGACTCGCACAACATCGAGTTCGCCTGCCGCATCTGGGATCTGCGCGCCACCGACCTCAACCAGGGTGTCGTCTACGGCCAGGTGACGCCGCAGACCGTGCGCGACCCGCGGCTGGCCACCCGCTTCGACTACGACGCGGTGTTCGGCACGGTACTCAACCGGTTCGTCATCCAGGCGGTGCTGGGCCAGCCCCTGACCGTGTACGGCAAGGGCGGCCAGACCCGCGGCCTGATCGACATCCGCGACACCGTCGAATGCATCCGGCTCGCCGTGGAGAACCCGGCCGGGCGCGGCGAGTTCCGCGTGTTCAACCAGATGACCGAGAGCCTGTCGGTGAGCGAGATCGCGGAGCTGGTGGCCGAGGCGTTCCCCGGCCCGGTGCAGATCGAGCACCTGGAGAACCCGCGCGTCGAGCAGCCGGAGCACTACTACAACGTCAAGCACACCGGGCTGGTCGGGCTGGGGCTGGAGCCGCACCTGCTGTCGGACACACTGATCGAGTCGATGTTCGACATCGTCGGCGCCAACAAGCACCGGGTGGACATCGACCGGATGCTCCCGCAGGTCAGCTGGCGCGGGGCGGTCAAGGGCTGACGCTTTTTCCTTTGCTGGACACGCCGGGCCGCCCTTCGCGGTCCGGCGTTTTCCGTCAGTAGGTGGGCCAGGCCAAGTCTCGGAGGGGCCCGGCTACTCCGGCGGTTTGCTCGTGGGGGACGTCGGTGGCCGTCAGGCTGGTGTCCTTAGGGATCCGCTCGCGCATGAAGCCGACGGCGTGCTCGGCGAAGTCCTCGGGCCAGTCGGCCGGGCCGATGCCGACATCGAGGTCCACGAGGTGGATCCAGACCTCGCGCCAGCGCGTGTTCACGGCCGGGGCGAAGGCCGGCCAGTCCTCGACGCGCGACCACACCCGTTCCAGGGCTTCGGCCTGTTCGGCGACGGCGGCACGGTGCTCGTCGGCGGTCCGGCCGGCGGTGGCGTCGATGATCGTGTCCCGCTCCCCCGGCGCCCACATCGTGACGGCCTCGCCGCGCAGCGCGTGCTCGACGACGCGAGCCCGTGCGCGCGCGGCGTCGGCGACGTGGGCGAGCACGTGGCCACGGGTCCAGCCGGGCAGCAGCGAAGGCTCCCGCACCGCGTCGTCCGTGAGCCCGGCGAGCGCGTCGCCGAACCGCCGGTGGGCCTCGGCGACGGCGGTGAGCGGTGGGGGCACGGATCGGATCGTAGCGGGCGGACCGTGGCGGCGGCCGAAAATGTCGGTGCCGGATGGGATGCTTCTCGGGTCAGCCCCACCAGGGGGAGGAAACGATTGTGCGGCAAGGGAACAGTGGCCAGGGAAACGTTGGGGGGACCGGTGGCGGCGCGCTGGAGCACCGAGCGCGTCCTCGGGCTCGCGTCGGACGCGTCGTCGGCGAAGGCCGGGCGCGGGCAGGCAGTGCCGGCGAAGTGGTCCGGCACGGGCGCGTCAGCGCGGGCCGTGTGGGGTGCCTGCCAGGGCAGTGGGCAGAAGCCGTACCAGGCGGCGGTCGAGCTGGCCGGGCCCGCGTTCCGGTGCACCTGCCCGAGCCGGAAGTTCCCGTGCAAGCACGCGCTGGGGCTGTTGCTGCTGTGGTCGTCGGGGCAGGTCCCCGAGGCTGAGGACGAGGCCGGATGGGTGCGGATCTGGTTGGAGGAGCGGGCTTCTCGCGTCACCCGCGCGGAAAAACGGCCGGAGGCGCCAAAGGACCTGGAGGCCGCGGCGAAGCGCGCGCAAGACCGGATGGCCCGCGTCACCGCGGGCGCCGCCGAGCTGCGCGGCTGGCTGACCGACCGCGTCGGCGCCGGTTTCGCGGGCTTCGAACGCGGCGGCGCCGGAGAGCTGCGCGGCGTGGCGGCAAGGATGATCGACGCCCAGGCGACCGGCCTGGCCAACGGCCTGCGCCGGGCCGCGGGCCTGATCGGCCAGGGCCGCGACTGGCCGGGTGACCTGCTGTCGGAGCTGTCACTGCTGTACGTCCTCGCCGGCTCGGTAACCCGTCTGGAAGAGCTGCCGCCCGCCCTCGCCGAGACGGTCCGCACCCGCCTGGGCTTCGCCGCGAGCACCGCGCAGGTACTGGAGTCCGGCGAGCGCGTCGCCGACCAGTGGCTCGTCACCGGAGCGGTCGACGAGGAGCAGGACTCCCTCCGCACCCGCCGCACCTGGCTGCGCGGACGGCACTCCGGCCGTCCCGCGCTGGTGCTGTCCTTCGCCCCTCCGGGCCGCCCGCTGGACAGTTCGCTGCCACCGGGCCACATCGTGCCGGGCGAGCTGGCGTTCTACCCAGGCGCGGTGCCGTTACGCGCCTTGGTCGCCGACCACACCGAGCCGGTAACGTCCCCGATCCCCCGCGGCGACACCGTCACCGAGGCCCTCGCGTCCTACGCCGAGGCCCTAGCCGCGGACCCTTGGCTGGACCGCTGGCCCATGCTCCTGGCCGACCTCACCCCAGCCACCTGCCCGGCTGACTCCCCGACCAGCTTCCCGACCGGTGCCTCGGCCACCGGTCCAGCCGCCAGCCTGACTGGCTCACTCACCGGGCCGCCCACCGGCCCAACCCGCTCACCGGCCGACCCGAGCGCCCCACCGACCGGCTCGACCGGCCAGCCCACCGGCCCAGCCGGCTCGACCGCCAGCCCACCGACCGGCCCGACTGGCCCGTCCACCCGCCAAGCTGGTCCGACCACCGGCCTGCCCAGGCACCCGCCCACTGGCCGGACCGGCTGGGCACTGTCCGATGTAGACGGAGCCGCCCTGCCCCTGACCCCCGGCACCGACCCGTGGCGCCTGCTGGCCCTGGCCGCGGAACACCCGGTAACCCTCGCCGCCGAATGGACCCCCGCAGGCCTCCGCCCCCTCACCTGCTGGCACCCGGATGGCGTGGTGCGCCTTGATTGAGCAGCATCGCCCGCCCGTACTGCCCGGCACCACCGTGATGCCCAGTGCCACCGCCTCTGGCACGCTCGCGGCGAAGACCTCCGCACTTACCGAATTCTCTTGCGCCACAACAACAATCACCACCGCACCCACCAACGCAACCACCTCCACCACAACGACTGGCGCCACCGCCGCAACACCCGAGATCACCACTCCCAGCGCAGCAACCACCCCCATTCCCGAAGGGACCTCTCCCCTGCCCCTCCACCGCCGGCCCCCAACCCAGGCGGTGCTCCGATGAAGTCCTGGGACGACCTGGTCAGCACCGCCCTGCTCGGCACCCGCCGCCGGACGCTCGACCTCGCCGGGCAGCCCGCCGCCATCCGGGCGCTCACCGAAGGCAGCCAGGACGCCGCGGACGGGGTGCTCACCGCCGCCGCGCTGATCACCAATTACCGGCGGGCCGGGCGGTTGCCGTTGGCGGGGGCGCGGCGCGAGGATCCCGCCGAGCCGGACGGGCGGCCGCTGGTGCCGCCCGTGGCGCGCGAGCGGCTGGCCCGGCTGCTCCACGCGAACCGGCCCGAGCTGCTGGAAGAATGGCTGAACGCCGTCGCCGCGGCCGGGTTCCGGGTGCCGCCCGACCAGGTGCCCCAGCTGGCCGAACGGGCGCGGTCGCGGGTGCCGTTGCGGGGGCCGCTGGCGGCGGTCGCCGGGGCCGTCGGGACCTGGCTCGGCGAGCGGAATCCCGACTGGGCGTTCCTGGTCGCCACGGTCGCGGACGACAACGACGACGCCTGGCAGTTCGGCACCCCCGCGCGCCGGCAGGCCTGGCTCGCACGGGCCCTCGCCGAGGATCCGGACGCCGCCCGGACCGCGCTCGCGGCCACCTGGCGCACCGAGCCCGCCGACCAGCGCGCCGTTTTCCTCGGCCTGCTCGGCGAGCACCTGACCGACGACGACGAGCCGTTCCTCGACGCCGCGCTCGCCGAGCGGGCGGCGGGAGTGCGCGACACCGCCACGCACCTGCTCGGCCGGCTGCCCGAGGCGGACCTCGGCCGGCGCATGGCGGCGCGGCTGCAGGAGTGCGTCACCGTCCGCAGCCGGGAGTTGCGGGCCGACGTCCTGCAGCTGGCCCTGCCCGAGGCGGACGACACCCTACTGCGCGACGGCGTCCGCGTGCCGCACGGGCCGGACCAGGGCGTCGGGCGGCTGCGCGCGATCATTTCCGCCACCCCACTGGGTTTCTGGGCGAAGTTCGGCACGCCGGCCGACCTCGTCGGCATGCTCGTGGAGGGCTGCCCGCTGCCGGTGCTGCGCGACAGCTGGGCCACGGCGGCGATCCGGCAGGGCGACGAGGCGTGGGCGCAGGCACTGGTCGAGGCCGAGCCGGGCGGGCGCAGCACGGCCGCGCTGATCGGCGTGCTCGCCCCGCAGCGGCAGGCCGCCACCGTCGCGAAACTCGCGCGGGGCCTCAAAGTCGAGGCCCTCACCCGGCTGATCCTCGACCTGCCGCAGCCCTGGCCCGAGGAGCTGGGCCGGGTGCTGCTCGACTGGGTCGCCGCCCAGCAGGACCACCGGCTGGTCGCGCACGCGGCCACTCTGATCGCCAAGGCGGTGCCGCCGGCCTGTCTCGCCCACCGGCTGGCCGTGATCCCCCTGCCCGGCGAGGCCGCCCCGTGGCGGCGCGCCGTCGCCGAAACCCTTACCTTCCGCCGCGAAATGCACGAGGAGCTCTCATGACGTCCGCAGTCCTCCGGCCCCACGCCGAGCAGGAGTACGCCGGTGAACTGGCCGCGCTGGCCGCGGCCGACGACCGGACCAGGCCGCCGTCGTGGCTGCTCTCGCCGTGGGCCGTGGTCACCTACCTGCTCGGCGGCCGGCTCGACGACGGCACCGAGATCACGCCCAAGTACGTCGGCCCGCGGCGGCTGGTCGAGGTCGCCGTCGCGACGCTGGCCACCGACCGGGCGCTGCTGCTGCTCGGGGTGCCCGGCACGGCGAAGACGTGGGTGTCCGAGCACCTGGCCGCGGCCATCAGCGGCGACTCGACCCTGCTGGTGCAGGGCACGGCGGGCACGGCCGAGGAGTCGATCCGCTACGGCTGGAACTACGCCCGGCTGATCGCCGAAGGCCCGAGCGAGCGGGCACTGGTGGAGAGCCCGATCCTGCGCGCGATGCGCGACGGCAAGGTGGCCCGGCTGGAGGAGCTCACCCGCATTCCGGCCGACGTCCAGGACTCGCTGATCACCGTGCTGTCGGAGAAAACGCTGCCGATCCCCGAGCTGGGCAGCGAAGTGCAGGCGCGGCCCGGTTTCACGCTCATCGCCACGGCGAACAACCGCGACAAGGGCGTGAACGAGCTGTCCAGCGCCCTGCGCCGCCGGTTCAACACCGTGGTGCTGCCGCTGCCGGACACCGCCGAGGCCGAGGTGGAGATCGTCAGCCGCCGCGTCGCCCAGCTCGGCACCGCGCTGTCGCTGCCCGCCGAAGCCGCGGAGCTGTCGGAGATCCGCCGCGTGGTCACGGTGTTCCGCGAGCTGCGCGCGGGCCGGACCGAAGACGGGCGCACGGCGGTGAAAACACCGTCCGGCACACTCTCCACCGCCGAGGCGATCAGTGTGCTCACCGGCGGTCTCGCGCTGGCGACCCACTTCGGCGACGGCGTGCTGCGGGCGCAGGACGTGGCCGCCGGCATCCACGGCGCGGTGGTCAAAGACCCGGTCGCCGACCGCGCGATCTGGATCGAGTACCTGGAAACCGTGGTGCGCGAGCGCGAAGGCTGGGCCGACTTCTACCGGGCGGGCCAGGAGATCAGCGGATGACCACGCACCTGCTCGGGATCCGGCACCACGGGCCGGGCTCGGCGCGGGCGGTGGCCGCGCGGCTGGCCGAGCTGGAGCCGGACGTGGTGCTCATCGAAGGCCCGCCCGAGGCCGACGCGCTGGCCGGGCTGACCGCCGACGAGGACATGCGCCCGCCGGTGGCGCTGCTGGCGTACGCGGCGGACGACGTCTCGAGCGCCGCGTTCTGGCCGTTCGCGGTTTTCAGCCCGGAGTGGCAAGCCCTCCGGTACGCCACCGCCGCGGGAGTTCCGGTGCGGTTCTGCGATCTTCCTGCGGCGCACCAGTTCGCGCTCGGCGACGAAGGCAGCGCCCGCTCCGGCGACCCGCTCGCCGAGCTGGCCGCGGCGGGCGGGTACGACGATCCCGAGCGCTGGTGGGACGACGTCGTCGAGTCGCGGCGCGACACCGAGCCACCGTTCGAAGTGATCGCCGAGGCGATGACCGCGCTGCGAGAGGACAAGCGGCCGGAAGACCTCCACGAGCGGCGGCGCGAGGCGTACATGCGCACGGTGCTTCGCAAGACGCGCAAAGAAGGCTTCGAGCGGATCGCCGTGATCTGCGGTGCTTGGCACGTCCCGGCGCTGGCCGATCCATTGCCCACCGCGGCCTCGGACCAGTCCGTCCTCAAAGGACTCCCGAAGCGGAAGGTGGTGTGCACCTGGGTGCCGTGGACGCACGGCCGCCTCGCGACCGGCAGCGGTTACGGCGCCGGGGTGCGCTCGCCCGGCTGGTACCACCACCTGTTCACCACGGCCGAGGACGTCACCGCCCGCTGGCTCACCCGCGTGGCGGGCGTGCTGCGCGAGGAGGATCTGCCGGTCTCCACCGCGCACGTGATCGAGGCCGTGCGGCTGGCCGACACCCTGGCGACGTTGAGGGGACGGTCCTCGGCCGGGCTCGCGGAGGTCGACGCCGCCACCCGCGCGGTGCTGTGCGGGGGCGACGACGTGCAGGCCGACCTGGTCACTCGGCGGCTCGTGGTGGGCGAGCTGCTCGGAGAGGTACCCGAGACCGTCCCGCAGGCCCCGCTCGCGGCGGACCTGATCGCCACCGCGCGACGGCTGCGGCTCAAACGCGAGCCGGAGCCGCGGGAGCTGGACCTCGACCTGCGCACGCCCGCCGGCGTCGACCGGTCGCGGCTGCTGCACCGGTTGCGGGTGCTCGGCATCCCTTGGGGCACACCGGAAATCTCGGCGACGCGCAGCAAGGGCACGTTCCGCGAGACCTGGACGCTCTGCTGGGAGCCCGGCTACGAGGTGGACCTGGTCGCGGCGGCGGTGCACGGGACCACGGTTCCGTCGGCCGCGGCCACGGTGGTCCACGAGGTCGTCGCCGGGAAGCCGCCGCTGGCCGACATCACCACGGCGGTCGAGGACTGCCTGCTCGCGGACCTGGGCGAAGCGCTGCCCGAGGTGCTCACCGCGCTCGACACCCGGGCGGCGGCCGACGCGGACGTCGCCCGGCTGATGGCGGCCCTGCCCGCGCTGGCGCGAGCGACGCGGTACGGCGACGTCCGCGGCACCGACACGGCGCGGCTGCGCGAGGTCGCGGACCGGATGCTCACCCGCGTCTGCGCCGGCCTGCCGCCCGCGACCCACGGCATCGACGAGGAAGCGTCCGAACGCTTCTGCCGCCTGGTCGACGACGTCCACGAGGCGACCACCCTGCTGGGCGAAGCAGCGCGCGAACGTTGGCTCTCCGCGCTGGCCGGCCTCGCCGGGCGCGACACGCTGCCGCCGCTGCTGGCCGGGCGGGTCGTCCGTCTCCTGCACGACGCCGACCTCCTGGACGGCGCGGAGGTCGAGCTGCGACTGGGCCGCGCGCTCACACCGGGCATCGAGCCGACGGCGGGCGCGGCGTACGTCGAGGGCTTCTTCGCGGGCGGCGCCCTGCTGCTGGTCCACGACGAGCGCATGCTGCGGGTGATCGACGCCTGGCTGGGCGGCATTCCGCCGGACGTGTTCACCGAGGTGCTTCCCTTGCTGCGCCGCACTTTCGGTGCCTTCGCGGGCCCCGAAAAACGAGCCATCGGCGAACGCGCCGCCACCCTCTCCGGCGGCGCCCCCCAGGCGGCAGCCCCCACCGACGAACTGGACGAGCCCCGCGCCGAAAGCGCCCTGCCCGTGCTGGCCACCCTCCTGGGAGCGACGCTGTGACCGAACCGATCGAACCCACCGCGCCTGCCCCGCCGACCAGCCCAGCCGGACCCGCCACGCCGAGCCCATCCACCGGACGAGCCGAACCGGCTGAACCGAGCGGAGCGGCCGGGCCCACCGGTCCCATCGCGCCGGTCGCGCCCGATCGGTTGCGCCGTTGGCGGCTGGTGCTGGGCGGGGGCGACGACGGCACCGGCCGGGCACTGTCCGAAGAGGACAGAGGGCTCGACGCGGTGCTGGCGGCCCTCTACGACGAGCGGGAGGAAAACACCCGCGGCGGCGATCGGCGGGGGGCGAATCTGGCCGCGTCGGCGCCGCGGGTGGCGCGGTGGCTGGGCGATATCCGGCGGTATTTTCCCGGTTCGGTGGTCCAGGTGATGCAGCGTGACGCCGTCGATCGGCTGGGGCTCACGCGGATGTTGCTGGAGCCGGAGCTGCTGGCTGCCGTCGAGCCGGACGTGCATCTGGTCGGCACCTTGCTCTCACTGAACGGCGTGCTGCCCGAGGAGACGAAAGAGACCGCGCGCACCGTGGTGCGGACCGTGGTCACGCAGCTGGAGGAGCGGCTCGCCGAACGGACCCGTGCGGCCGTGCGCGGCGCGCTCGACCGGGCGGCCCGCACCCAGCGCCCACGCGCGGCCGACATCGACTGGGCGCGCACCGTGCACAAAAACCTGAAGCACTACTCCCCCCAGCTGAAGACCATCGTGCCCGAGCGGCTGGTCGGCTTCGGCCGGCGGCAGCACAGTGTGCAGCGCGAGGTGATCCTGGCCGTCGACCAGTCCGGCTCGATGGCGGAATCGGTGGTGTACTCGGGTTTGTTCGGCGCGGTGCTCGCGTCGATGCGGGCGTTGAGCACGAAGTTCGTCGCGTTCGACACCGCGGTGGCCGATCTGACCGAGTACCTCGCCGACCCGGTCGACCTGCTCTTCGGCACCCAGCTGGGCGGCGGCACGGACATCAACCGCGCGCTGACCTACTGCCAGGGCCTGATCGAACGCCCCGAGCAGACCCTGCTGGTCCTGATCAGCGACCTGTACGAGGGCGGGGTGCGCGAAGACCTGCTCCGCCGCGTCGGCGAGCTGGTCGGCTCGGGGGTCCAGGTGGTGACCCTGCTGGCCCTCTCCGACTCCGGCGCGCCGTTCTACGACCACGAGAACGCCGCCGCCCTGGCCGAGCTGGGCGTCCCGGCCTTCGCCTGCACCCCGGACCTCTTCCCCGACCTGATGGCGGCCGCCATCCGCGGGGAGGACCTGGCCCGCTGGTCGGCCGCCGCCACCGCGACGTGAACCAGGAGACGTCAACAGGCGGCGTGAACCAGGCGGCCCGCCCGCCACGCCGACGCGGACCACAACCGGCCGGACCACGCCCGGACACAGCCGACACAGCGGCCACACCGCGGGACTAAACCGACCGGTCACGCTGTTAAACCTGCTGTCAGACTTCCAGAGAGGACGGTAGCCATGAAGGTTCGCACGTCGGTCCGCTCCCTGGCCCGCCAGCCGGGCGCCCAGGTGATCCGCCGCCACGGCAAGGTGTTCGTGATCAACCGGGACAACCCGCGGAACAAGGCCCGCCAGGGCTGACTCGTTTCGCCCAGCGCCGCCCAGCCCATCAGGCCGGGCGGCGCTGTCGTGTCCAGACCGGAGTCAGCCATCAGCCAAGCGCTGGATGGTGGCGGCCAGCCAAGCCTGAAGGTCATCGGGATCGCCGAGCTCGGCCCGCAAGACCCGGCGACGCGTCGAGACGCCGAGCACAAAAGCGTCGATCGCGGCGGCTCGGCGGCGGGCTTCCGCGTCGTCCAGACCACTCGCGCGCAGGTAGCGGTGCAGCGGGTCAAGCGAGTTCGTGTCGAGGAAAACGGCCAGCGCTTCCGCCGCCTCCGGGCGTTCGCCGGACGCGCGTTGCAACGCGAGCAGCGGGTCCTCCCCCGGCGCGCCGGACCAGCGCCGCACGATGCTCGCCGCGAGGCGCGCGCCCAGCTCGGCCCGCTCGCCGTCGAACGAGTCCGCGACCGGGATCTCCACCTGGGTCGCCGCGAGGAAAAGACCTTCCTTGCCGCCGAAATAGCGCGTGATGAGATTCGGCGACACCCCTGCCGCGTCGGCCACGCCCTTGACCGTGATCGCCCGGTACCCGTGCTGGGCGAACTGGCGTCGGGCCTGTTCCAGGATCCGTTGCTGGGTGGCGGCGGCGTTGCGCGAAGTCATGTGTACGAGCATACACATAATGTGTACGCTGATACACATGAACGACGAGATGCGGGACCGGCTCCAGCGGACGCGGCGGGTCACGACCCCGTGGAGCGACGACGGGACGCGCGGCATCACCAGCGCCCACCTCGACGCACTGCTCGAGCGCTGGGCGAACGGCTACGACTGGGGCGTGCACTCGCGCCGTATCGCCGAACTTCCCTGGGTGACGGTGAAGGCCGGCGACACCGAGCTGCGGCTGATCCACCAGCGGTCCGCGGATCCCGGCGCCCCGGTGGTCGTGCTGCTGCACGGCTGGCCGGACTCGGTGCTGCGGTTCGAGCGTCTCCGGCCCCTGCTCACGGACGCGCACGTGGTGGTCCCGGCGCTGCCGGGCTTCCCGTTCGCGGCCCGCTCACCACGCCCGGCATGTCAGCCGGCCGGATCGCCACGGTCCTCGCGGACAGCCTGGCCGCGCTGGGCCACCCGCGGTACACGGTGTCCGGCGGCGACGTCGGCGCCACCGTCGCGGAGCTCCTCGCGGCCGAGCACCCGGACCGGGTGACCGCCCTGCACCTCACGAACATCGCCCCACAGCACGCGTTCACGGCGGACCCGGCGAAGCTCGCGCCCGACGCGGCGGCCTACCTCGGCCGGGCGGCCCAGTGGTTCCGGACCGAGGGCGGGTACATCGCGGAGCAGTCGACGCGGCCGAACACCCTCGCCGTCGCGCTCGGCGACTCACCGGCCGGCCTCGCGGCATGGATCGTCGAGAAGCTCCAAGCCTGGTCCGACGACGGGGCCTTCACCCTGGACGAGCTTCTCACCTGGGTCACCGCCTACTGGGTCTCCGGCACCATCGGCACCTCGTTCGCCACTTACGCCGAACCGGTCGCCGTCCCCGAGCGGATCGAGACGCCGACCGTGCTTTCGGTGTTCGCGCACGACACCAAGCCGGAGCCGCGGAGCTACGCCGAAGCGTTCCTGAACATCCGCGAGTACGTGGAGCACGAGGCCGGCGGCCACTTCGCCGCTTGGGAGCAGCCCGAGGCCTACGCCGCCGACGTGCGCCGCGCGATCCAGTTGGGCAGCTGATATGACTCCGCCGGGCCGGGTCGGGGTACACCGGCCCGGCGGAGAGTTCTTGCGCCGCACCAACTTGACCTCAGTGCAGCGGAACCACCTGGGTTGCGCCGAACGTGCCCTTCAGGGGCACCGTGACCGTGCTACGCCGCACTGTCACTTCGACACTGTCCTGGAGCTGCGTCGGGTCGGACACGGCGAGCTGCCAGCTTCCGCCGCTCCGCCCCAGTGCCACCGACGCCGGTCCTGAGACAGTTACCTCATCAACAGTACCCGCACTGTAGAAATTAGCCAGCAGGGTGTGTTCGGCCAGCCGGATCGCCTGCGCTCCGGCGGTGTTCGCGCGCACGCGCCAAGCCAGCACCGACGCGACCGTCCCCACCACCGACGCCGCCGGCAGCACCGCGTACGCGTAACTGGCGCCGGCCGGCTTCACCCCGTGTTCGATCACCAGCTTCTGGTACCGCCGCGTGTACGGGTCCGTGGTGCCCTTCGTGTTGGCGCCGGTGTCAACGTCGCGCCAGGTGCCGGTACGGTCCTCGCGCAACGCGGTGACCTGGGCGTCTTCGAGCAGCACGTAACCGGCGACGCCGTCGAGGTGCAGCCAGCGCGGCTTGCGCAGCGCGTTCGCCTTGCCCGGCGCGGTGGAGATCAGGCGGGCGTCGGCGAGCAGGGTGCCCCGGCCGTTCTCGCCGAGGTTGCGGTTCTCGACGGTGGTCCGGACCTGTGCACCGGAGGCGTCGGTGATCCCGGCGCCGAGGCAGACGATGCCGGACGGGGTGAAGAACCACGACTTCTTCGCCGTCAGAGTCCCGTCGGCGGAAACGAAATCCATCGCGTACGCGCCGTGCCGCGCGTCCCAGCGGACGCCGCCGACGTGGGCCTTGGTGCTCAACGGCGTGGCGCCGAGCGCGCCGGTCGGGCCGGCCTTGGTGGTGGTGCCGGGCAGCAGCAGCGGGTCGACCGTCGGCCAGTACGCGTCGGAGTAGTGGCCCTTCGCGTTCGGCAGGAAGGTGTAGAGCACGCCGTCGCCGACGTACCAGCCGTGCTGGTTCATGCCGTTGATCGACTCGTACCGCGAGATGCGCGTGGAGCCGACGCCGAGCGCGCCGGACCAGCCCTCGGTCACGTGCACCATCCGGTCCTGCTGGCCGAAGATCCGGTGCGTGGCCACGATCTTCGCCGGCCGCGGGCGCGCCGCCAGCAGGTCCTGCGCGAACTCGATGCCCGGCGTCGCCACCAGGTCCGGCCCGGGCGCGAACCGCTCGGGATCCGGGATCTGCAGGAACGGCGCGTACGTGCCCTCGCCGATCCACTTGGCCGCGAGGCCGGACAGCTCGTCCTTCGCCGCGCCGGTGGCCGAACGCGCGAGCACCAGCGTGGAGACCGTCAGCTGGTGGCCGATGTCGTGCCCGGTCTCGCCCTGCCGCGAGAGCATGCGCCCGCGCACCGGCTCCATCAGCGCGCCCGCGTAGACGAACGGCGCGAAGGTGTCGCCGACGAGCGCGTACACCTTCTGCTTGAGGTCGTCCGGCACCGCGTACGCGGTGCCCTCGGTGACGTGGATGGCGCCGGCCAGCGCGGTGAGCAGCACGATGCCGTAGTGCCCGGGGTACGGGATGGTGTCGTGCTGGATGAACGAGCCGTCCACGTGGAAGCCGTCGCCGGCGGCCTTGTCGAGCTTCGCGACGACGCTCGCCGCGCCACCGCCCGCGACGTCGGTGATGGCGTCGATGCCCGTCTTGATCCACGCCGCGTCACCGGTCAGCGCGCCCGACACGATGGAGATCAGCGCCTTGTCCGCCCGGTTCGCGCCGGTTTCGACCACCGAGGGGCTGTTGGCGCGCACGTTCGGATTGCCCACGAACCGCTTGATCGGGCTGACGTAGCGGGCCAGCTCGTCGGCGGTCAGCTCGCCGGCGACCGTGACCAGTGTGTGCAGGACGTAGTACGGCACCCCGATTTCGTAGGTGTACCAGTTGCCGATCTCGCCGACCTGCGGGTTGTACTGGCTGGTGTAGATCAGCTCGAGCGCCTGCTTGATCCGCGCCAGCACCGCCGGGTCGCCGGACAGCGTGCCGCCCGGGGTGCCCCAGTCGACCGCGATGGCGCGCAGCCGGCCGTACATCGACGTGGTGTAGTCGCTGCCCGGCCCCAGCGGCAGGTCGGTCCACAGTGGACCGCCGGTCACCGACATGGTGTCGTTGTACGACTTCGCGACCCGGCCCAGGTTCTTCAGGGCCGCGGTGCGCTCGGGCGAGGGCCGGTTGATGCCGGTCTGCAGCTCGCGGTAGCCGGCCACGATGGCCTGGTACGGGTCGGCCGCGGCGGGGGCCGACGGTGCAGCCGCGGCGGGCCGCACGGTGCCGGCCAGCGCGACCGCGGCGGCCGTGATGGCGCCGCCGCGCAAAGCAGTTCTCCGGTTCACGGGCATGACGATGCCTCCCAGGATCAAGACGTCCTTGGCTTGCGGGAACCCTGGCGAGTGCCGGCAAACGGGCACTCACCAGGGGGGTGGCGGCGGCGGATTCAGTTGTGGGAGCGGGAAGAGCTCAGCGGGCCCCGTCCGTGCGCCGCGGCAGCTGCCACGGGTTGTCCTCGCGCAGCGGCTCGGGCAGCAGCGCGTCGGGGAAGCCCTGCCAGGCGACCGGGCGCTGGAACCGTTCGATCGCCGCGGTGCCGACCGAGGTGGTCGTCGGCGCCGTGGTGGCCGGGTATGGGCCGCCGTGCTGCTGGGCCCAGCTCACCGTGACGCCGGTGGGCCAGTCGTTCCAGAGCAGCCGGCCGGCCAGCCGGGTCAGCGCCGGCAGCAGCGCGCGGACGTACTCGGCCTCGTCTTCCTCGCCCTGGATGGTGGCGGTGAGGCCGGGCTCCAGCGTCTCCAGCACCTCGATCAGCTCGGCCTGGTCGCGGTAGGTGACGATCAGCGACGCGGGGCCGAAGTGCTCCTCGCGCACCGCTTCGCCGCCGGCCAGGAACTCCTTCGCGGTGGTGGCGAGCAGGCTCGGGGTGAACTCCTGGCCCTGGTGGGTGCCGTCCACGAGCGTCTCGACGCCCGGCGCCGCGCGCAGCTCCGAAAGCTTGTGCGCGAACCCGGACGCGATGCGCTCGTTCAGCATCGGCTGGCGCGCGACCCCGCCGACGGCTTCGCGCAGGGTGCCTTCGAGCTCGTGGCCCTCCGGCAGGAGCAGCAGGCCCGGCTTGGTGCAGAACTGCCCGGCGCCGAGGCTGAACGAGCCGCTGTACGCCTTCGCCACGGCCTCGCCGCGCGCCGCGACCGCGCCCGGGGTGACCACCACCGGGTTGACGCTGCCCAGCTCGCCGTAGAACGGGATCGGCGTCGGGCGGGAGACGGCGATGTCGAACAGCGCGCGCCCGCCGGGCACCGAGCCGGTGAACGACGCCGCGGCGATCCGCGGGTCCTTCAGCGCGGTGATCCCCTGATCGAAGCCGTGGATCACCGCGAAGGCGCCCTCGGGAGCACCGGCGGCGGCCAGCGCGGAAACGACGATTTCGCCGGTGCGCGTGGACAGCTCCTCGTGGCCCGGGTGCGCCTTGAGCACCACCGGGCAGCCCGCGGCCAGCGCGGACGCGGTGTCCCCGCCGGCCACGCTGAACGCGAACGGGAAGTTGCTGGCCGCGAAGACCAGCGCGGGCCCGATCGGCACCAGCACGCGGCGGATGTCCGGGCGCGGGCCCATCGGCCAGTCGGCGTCGGCGTGGTCGACCGTGGCGCCGAGGAAGGCGCCGTCATTGAGCACCTGGCCGAACAGCCGCAGCTGGAACGTGGTGCGCGCCAGTTCGCCCTTGAGTCGCGGCGCGGCGGGCAGGTGGGTCTCGGTGTGGGCGAGGGCGATCAGCTCTTCGGCCTCGGCGTCGAGCGCGTCGGCGACGGCGGTCAGCCAGCCGGCCCGCTCGGCCGGGGTCGAGGCCGCGAACGGCCGGGCGGCGGCAGCGGCCGCGGCGAGGATGTGCTCGAGCTCCGGGGCGGAGGTCTCTCGGCTCATGATGAAACGGTTCTCCTCGGGTGGATCGGCGGTTCAGGGCTCGCGGTGGGCCGCCGCGGTGGCGGCGAGCAGGTCCGGCCGCCGGCCGGGGCCCGCCAGTCCCAGATGGTAGAGGTGCAGCTCGGTGGTGCCGGCCTGGCCGAGCCCGGTCACGTAGGCCTCGATGTCGGGCACGGGGTTCGCCGCGACGGTCGTGATGTAGCTGCCGATCGCGACATTCGCGGGCAACGCGGCGCGGGCCGCGGCCACGGCGTCGACGCTGCCCTGACCGGGCACCCAGTTGAACAGGACGACCGTGGCGACATCGTCGGCCGCTTTCGGTGTGAGGCCAGGCAGCGCGCCGGTGACCCACGGGTCGAGCGCGCCGTGCAGCACGATCCGCGTGCCCGGCTCCAGCACGGCGAGCACCGCGGCACGCAACGCGTCGGTGGCCCGCTGGCGGCCGGCGAGCACGATGTCCTTCACCGACGCCGGCAGCCGGTCTTCGGTGACGCTCAGATCACCCGTGTCCAGTAGCCGCCGGACCTCGGCGCGCAGCTGGTCGCGCACCGTGGCGGCGTCAAGCCCGTCCCAGCCTTCAGCGCAGGCCGCGCAAGAGCAGATCGACAGCAGTCGCGCCACGGCCGGCGCCCACACGCCGTCGGTCTTCTCGTGCTGGTGCTGGTGCACCGCGCCAAGCGGGCCGCAGGCTTCGAGGATCACCGACGACAACTCCAGGCCCGCCACGGCCTCGGCGGTCAAGGTCGCGGCGTACTCGCGGACCGCCGGTTGTGCCGGGCACAGCGCCCACGGATAGCTCTCACCAAAGCAGTTCTGCACGGTGTACTGCGGGAAAGCGGTGCCCAGCCGGGAATTGTGCGTCAGCACGATCCACGCGGCGGCCGGGACACCGACTGTGTTCAGCAGCCGCACGGCGTCGCCCCCGCTGTCCGGCTGCGCGACCCAGTCCGCTGTGGACGGACGGAGTTCCTGTCCCTGCCAGGCTTCCTCGCGCACCGGCCGGTAGATCGCGGCGTGCGGCGCGATCACCGACGTGCGGTCTTCGGACGACGGCGTGGCCGCGCGGGTGCCGTGGTAGGTCAGCGCGACCGCGACCTCGTCCACTCCGAGTTCCCGCGCCCGCTCGACGAAGCCAGGCTCGAGCACGTCCCAGGAGTAGGCGTATCCGGTGACCTTCACCGCGTCACCACCTCGCCGTGTTCGGTTCGAACCCCGGGGTCCACTGGCGCATGTAGGTCACGTCGTCCCGCTTGGTCAATCCACATCGGACGAAGTCCTCGTGCGCGCGAGCCAGCGCGTCGGGGTCGATCTCGATGCCCAGCCCCGGCTTTTCCGGCACCTTGACCGCGCCTTCGACGAACTCCAGCGCGCCCGGCGCGATCACGTCGGCGGTCTTCCACGGCCAGTGCGTGTCGCAGGCGTAGGTCAGGTGCGGCGTGGCGGCGGCGACGTGCACCATCGCGGCCAGGCTGATCCCGAGGTGGCTGTTGGAGTGCATCGACAGGCCCACGCCGAAGCTCTCGCACGTCACCGAAAGCGCCTGGGTGTCCCGCATCCCGCCCCAGAAGTGGTGATCCGAGAGCAGCACGCCGATGGCGCGGGCGCGGAACGCCGGCTCGATGTCGCCGAAGTTCACCACGCACATGTTGGTGGCCAAGGGCATACTCGCGCGCTCGGCCACCTTCGCCATGCCCTCGATGCCCGGCGTCGGGTCTTCGAGGTACTCCAGCACGCCGTCCAGCTCTTCGGCGACGCGGATGCTGGTTTCGACGGTCCACGCGGCGTTCGGGTCGATCCGCAGCGGGTGCCCGGGGAACGCCTCGGCGAGCGCGCGGATGCCGTCGACCTCTTGCGCCGGCTCGAAAACACCGCCCTTGAGCTTGATCGAGCGGAAGCCGTACTCCTCGACCATCCGCTTCGCCTCGCCGACCAGCTGCTCCGGCGTGACGACCTCGCCCCAGCTGTCCTCCTGCGCGCCGATGTGGGCGCCGTACTTGTAGAACAGGTACGCGGAGAAGTCGACGGCGTCGCGCGCCTTGCCGCCGAGCAGGTCGGCGACGGGACGGCCGAGGTAGTGGCCCTGCGCGTCGAGGCAGGCGACCTCGAACAGCGCGTACACGCTGGCGATCGTCTTGCGGATGGAGAACCCGCCGATCAGGCCGTGCGCGTCGGTCAGCACGGTGCCCGCGAGCGCCTTCGTGACGATCCGCTTGAGCCCCGGCAGGTCGAACACGTCGTGCCCGGCCAGCTCCGGCACCACCTTGCGCACCTCGCCGAGGAACGCCGCGTCGCCGTAGGATTCGCCGAGGCCCACGACTCCGTCTTCACACCGGACCTGCACCACGCTGCGCAACGCGAACGGCTCGTGCACGCCCATCACGTTCAGCAGCGGCGGGTCGGCGAAGGCGACCGGGGTGAGAACCACGTCCTCGATCTTCATCAGCGGCCCTCGATCCCCTTCAGCACGGCGAAACCGTCCTCGACGACCTTGCCCAGCCGGTCGATCTGCTCGGCGGTCGGCTCGATCAGCGGCGGCCGGACCGTGCCGACCTTGTCGCCGCGCAGCCGGGCGGCCGCCTTCACCAGCGAGACGGCGAAGCCCGGCGTCTCGTCGCGCAGGGAGACCAGCGGCAGGTAGAAGCCGGCGAGCAGGCGGTCCATCACCGCGGTGTCGCCCTCGGCGAGCGCGCGGTGGAAGCGGTGGGCGATCTCCGGCGCGAAGCAGTGCACCGCCGAGGAGTAGCGGGCGACGCCGATGGCCGCGTACGCCTTCGCCGACACCTCCGCGGTGGGCAGGCCGTTGAAGAACAGGAACCCGTCGGAACGCTCGGTGCCCAGCGAGCGGATGGTGGTCACGATGCGGGTCATCACCTCGGCGTCGCCGTAGCCGTCCTTGAGGCCGACCACCGACGGGATGTCGAGCAGCCTCGCGGCCGAAGGCGCGGTGAAGACGCCGGTGCCGCGGTGGTAGACGATCACCGGCACGCTGGTGTCGCCGACGGCGTAACGGACGTAGTCGACGAGCCCGGACTGCGGGCCGGTGACCAGGTACGGCGGGAGCAGCAGCACGCCGTCGGCGCCGCCCGCCTGCGCGGCCGCGACCCCCGCGCGCGCGGCCGCGGCACCGCCGCCGGCCCCGACCCACACGGGCACGCGCCCGGCGGCCACCTCACGCGCTTTCGCCAGCACAGAAGCGACTTCGCCGGCCGAGAGCGAGCTGAACTCCCCGGTCCCGCAGGCGACGAACAGCGCGCCCGCGCCGGCGGCCACGTGACTCTCCACGTTCTCCGCGAACCCGTCCAGGTTCACCTCGAGGTCGTCGGTGAACGGGGTCAGCGGGAACGCCAGCAGGCCGTCCAGCTCGATCTCGGTCTGTGCCATCAGTTTCTGCTCTTTCCGTCCTCGTCGGGTGTGGCCGGGGCGGCGCGCCCGGTGCACGGGTTCGACGATCCCACTGGTGTCCCCAGCATGCTCGGGACACTCCCCGGTGTTCACATTCCTGAATGGAGTCTGTTATGGTGACTATGTTCATCCATAAGAATGCTGTTCGGGACGCTAATATGGCCGGAGTCACAAGTCAACGGCCGGTGGGAGGACGCACCATGCCGCAGAAGCTCGACACCGCGGTCGCGGCGAGCGGCACCACGCCCAGTGCGGAGCCCGCGGGCGTGAAGTCCGCGCGGCGCGCGATCGACCTGATCGAGACCTTCGCCGCGAACGACGTCTGGCTCTCGCTCTCGGACCTGCACACGCGCACCGGTTTCCCGCGCTCCAGCCTGCACGGCCTGCTGCGCACGCTACTGGAGGCGGGCTGGCTCGAGGCGGACGCGAACACGGCGCGGTACCGCCTCGGCGTGCGTGCGCTGATCTGCGGCACCGCGTACCTCGACCGCGACGCGATCGTCCCGTTCGCCACCGAGGCGCTGGAGCGGATCCGCGAGAAGACCGGGTTCACCGCGCACTTCGCCCGCCGCAACGGCACCGAGGTCGTGTACCTGGAGACGCGTGAGTCGCAGCATTCGACGCACCTCGTCTCGCGCGTCGGCCGCACGCTGCCCACCCACGCCACGGCGCTGGGCAAGGCGCTGCTGGCCGAGCTGACGCACGACGAGATCGAGAGCCTGATGCCGGCCGAGCTGCCGCCGCTCACCCCGAACACGATCACCGACATGGCCGCGCTGCACGCCGATCTCGCGCGTACCCGCGAGCGCGGGTACGCGGCCGAGATCGAGGAGGGCACCCTCGGCGTCCGCTGTGTCGCCGCGGTGATCCCGTACCGCATCCCCGGCACCGACGCGATGAGCTGCTCGATGCCGATCGGCCAGGTCACCGACGCCGACGTCCAGCGCGTCGGCGAGCTGCTGGCCGAAACCACCGCCGAGCTCGGGCAGCAGCTGCGCCGGGCCGGCATCCGCTGACCGCCGCCACCCGTCCCCGGGCCCGGCACCGGCCCTGACCGGCGCCGCGCGCGAGGGCGTTCCCGTTCCCCGTTGCGAGAGGACCCCCATGGCAGACCAGCGCGTGCTGATCACCGGATCGGCAGGCATCGTCGGCACCCTGATGCGGCCGCGGCTGCGCCGCCCCGGCCGGGTGCTGCGGCTGCTCGACCTGGCCGCGCAGCCCGCCGCCGAGGACGGCGAGGCCGTCGAGATCGTGACCGGCTCGGTCACCGACCCGGCCGTGATGGCCGCGGCCTGCGCGGGCGCCGACGCCCTGATCCACCTCGGCGGGCACAGCCGCGAGAACTCGTGGGAAGCCACGCTGGACGTCAACATCAACGGCACCCACACCGTGCTGGAGGCCGCGCGCCAGGCCGGCATCAAACGCGTGGTCCTGGCGTCGAGCAACCACGCGGTGGGCTTCCGCCGCAACGCCGACGCGGGCGAGGCCGGCCTGCCCGCCGACTCGAGCCCGCGCCCGGACACCTATTACGGCGTCAGCAAAGCCGCCATCGAGTCGCTCGGCAGCCTGTACCACTCGCGGTTCGGCATGGACGTGATCGTGGTCCGCATCGGCTCGTGTTTCGAGACGCCGCTGCAGCTCGGCCCGCGCGGGCTGACCACCTGGCTCTCGCCGGACGACGGCGCGCGCCTGTTCGAGGCCTGCCTGAGTGCTCCTTCGCCGGGCTACCGGCTGATCTGGGGCGTCTCGGACAACACGCGGCGGATCTACTCGCTGACCGAAGCCGAAGCGCTGGGCTACAAGTCCCTCGACAACGCCGAGGCGTACGCCGGGCAGCTCGCGGACAAGCCCGGCCCGGCCGGCGCGGCCGCCGATTTCGTCGGCGGCCCGTTCTGCACCGCGCCGCTGGGCGAGTTCAACCCGATCTGACGCCCGGCCCCGAGCCGTCAAGGACTCCTTACCCGCGTGGGACGCGGGTAAGGAGTCCTTGACGGACACCCGGGCCGCCTACACTGGTCCGCACACCTCGAAGCCGAGGGAGGACAGCGTGGGCGAGCTCGGGCCGGCCGACACCAACGGCATCCTCGGCCTGCCCTGGATGCGCCCGGAGCGCACCAGCGCGGGACTGGGCTGGGAGCACGTTTACCTCTCCAAGCAGCACGAGCACCCGTACCGCGGTGAGTTCGGCGCGGCCCGCACGCACCAGCTGATCCTGCACCTGGCCGGTCCCGTCACCGTCCGCCGCCGGGCCGGCACGCCGGCCGAGATGAGCCGCAGGATGCAGGCGCGCGAGCTGTTCCTCCAGCCCTCGGGCACCGACCTGTCCGTGGAGCTGGGCGGCGAGCTGGACACACTGCACGTCTACGTCGCGGACACCGCCGTGCAGGAGGCCGCGGGCACCGAAGCGCCGATCCGGCTTTCGGAGGAGCTGGGCAGCGTCGACCCGTTGCTGGAACAGCTGGTGCTCTCCCTCGACGGCGTGGTCCGCGAATGGGAGCCGACCACCCGGACGTACGCCGACCAGCTGTGCGCCCTCGTCGCCGCTCAGCTCGCCCGCCGTCACCGGGCCGGAACCGCGCAGGCGCCCGAAGAGCCGCCCGTGCCCGCCGCGTTGTCGGACCACCAGTTCTCGCGGGTGCGGGAGCTGATGGCCGAACGGCTGGGCGAGCCGCTCGGGCTGGCCGAGCTCGCGGACGCCACCGGGCTGAGCGTCAGCCGGTTCTCGCGGCGGTTCAAGGCGCGCACCGGCCTGCCGCCGCACCGCTACCTGCTGCGCCTGCGCGTGGAACAGGCCGGGCTGCTGCTGCGCACCGGCACCGAGCCGATCGCGGACATCGCCGCCCGCTGCGGCTTCTCGCACCAGGAACACCTCACACGCGTGCTGCGCAGCCACCTCGGCACCACCCCCGCCGCCCTGCGCCGCGCCCGCTGACGCGCGCGTTTCGTGCAGCCCGCACGGCCGGATCGTGCAGGAAACCACCGCGCGGGGCGCCGATACTCGACAGACCCCGCGTGGAAGGAACATCGATGTTCAGCTACACCGCCAACCCGGCCCGGGTCGTCTTCGGCAGCGGCGCGCTGGCCACCCTGCCCGACGAGGTCCGCCGCCTCGGCGTGAGCCGGGTTCTGCTGGTGGCGAGCGCTTCGCGGGCCAAGCCGGTCGCGGCGGCGCTCGGCCCGCTGCTGGCCGCCGAGTTCCACGACGCCGCGATGCACACGCCCGTCGACGTCACCGAGCGAGCGCTCAAGGTCGTCGCGGACCACGACGTCGACGCGGTGGTCGCGCTCGGCGGCGGCTCCGCGACGGGCCTGGCCAAGGCGATCGCGCTGCGCACCGACCTGCCGCAGCTCATCGTGCCGACCACCTACTCCGGCTCCGAGATGACGCCGGTGCTCGGCGAGACGGCCGAAGGGCGCAAGACCACGCAGTCCTCGCCGAAGGTCCTGCCCGAGGTGGTGCTGTACGACGTCGACCTGACGCTCGGCCTGCCCGTGGGGCTTTCGATGACCAGCGGCGTCAACGCCATGGCCCACGCGGTCGAGGCGCTGTACTCGGCGCAGGCCAACCCGATCGTCGACCAGTTCGCGGTGGAGGCGATCCGGCTGCTGGCCGGCGCCCTGCCGCGGATCGCGGCCGATCCGTCCGATGTGGACGCTCGCACGGACGCCCTGCGTGCGGCCTGGCTGGCCGGCTCCTGCCTCGGCTCGGTCGGGATGTCGCTGCACCACAAGCTGTGCCACACCCTCGGCGGCAGTTTCGGCCTGCCGCACGCGGAAACGCACACCGTCGTGCTGCCGTATGCCATGGCGTACAACACTTCCGGAGCGCCGAAGGCCATGCGGCGGATCGCTGAAGCTCTGGGCGCACCGGACGCCGCTACCGGGATGTACGACCTCATCGCCGGGCTGCCTGCGCCGCGCTCGCTGGCGGAGCTGGGCCTCGCCGAGGCCGACCTGGCCAAGGCCGCCGAACTGGCGACCGCCGCGCCGTACCCGAACCCGCGCGAGGTGACTCGCGAAGGCATCGAAGACCTGCTGCGCCAGGCCTGGACGGGCGAGCGCCCCGCCGCGGCGGCCGGGAGTCTGCCGGACGTGCGCGCGTTGACCGGGCAGGTCGTCGACAGCTTCGCCGCCACCCCGGACCCGCGGCTGCGCGGGCTGCTCTCGGACCTCGTCCGCACGCTCCACTCGTACGTGCTGCGCAACGACCTCACGCAGGAGGAGTGGGAGTACGCGATCGGCTTCCTCACGCGCACCGGCCAGATCTCCAGCGACACCCGGCAGGAGTTCATCCTGCTGTCCGACACCCTCGGCGTGTCCAGTGTGGTCGACGTGCTCACCAACTCGCGCACGCCGGACACCACCCCGTCCGCCGTCCTCGGCCCGTTCTACGTGTCGGGGCCGCCCGAGACCGAGCAGGGCGCGGACCTCGCCGAAGGGCTGCCCGGCACTCCACTGTGGACCGACGTGCGGATCACCGACCCGCACGACACCCCGGTGGCCGGCGCCGTGGTGGACGTCTGGCAGTCCAATGAGGACGGTTTCTACGACGTCCAGCTGCCCGACCTCGACGGCCCGGTGCTGCGCGCCCGCTTCCGCACCGACGACGAGGGGCGGCTGCGGTTCTGGACGATCGTGCCCTCGGCGTACCCGATCCCGGCCGACGGCCCGGTCGGGCAGCTGCTCGGCGCGGTGGGCCGGCACCCGTACCGCGCGCCGCACGTGCACTTCATGATCGCGCACCCGGGCTTCCGGACGCTGGTCACGCAGCTGTTCGTCCAGGGCGGGGACTACCTCGACTCCGACACGGTCTTCGGCGTCAAGGACGGGCTGATCGTCGACTTCACCGAGCAGTCCGGCCCCGCGCCGGACGGCCGCGAGCCCGCCGGGGGCTGGCGCCGCCTCGACTTCACCTTCCGCATCTCCCCCGCCGAATAACCAGGGAATCCGCCATGACGCACTTCGACACCGACGTCCTCGTGATCGGCAGCGGCCCCGCCGGCGGCACCGCGGCGCTGGCGCTCGCCACCTACGGCGTGCGCACCGTGCTCGCGACCAAGTACGGCTGGACGGCCAACACGCCCCGGGCGCACATCACCAACCAGCGCGCGATGGAGGTGCTGCGCGATCTCGGCGTCGAGGAGGAGGCGCTGGCGCAGGGCACCCCGCCGGAGCTGATGGGCGACACCGTGCTGTGCACCTCGCTGGCCGGCGCCGAGATCGGCCGGATCGCCAGCTGGGGCACCGGCGACCGGTCGGCCGCGGAGTACACCGCCGCCAGCCCGTGCCACATGATCGACCTGCCGCAGACCTACCTGGAGCCGATCCTCGCCACGAACGCCGCCGCGCGCGGCGCGAAACTGAGGCTGGACACGGAATTCCTGGACTTCACCCAGGACGCCGACGGGGTCACCGCCCGGCTGCGCGACCGCGTGCGCGGCGACGAGTTCACCCTGCGGGCCCGGTACCTGATCGGCGCGGACGGCGCGCGCAGCCGCGTCGCCGAGCAGGCCGGCCTGCCGATCGCGGGGCAGACCGGCAAGGCCGGCAGCATGAACATCACGTTCACCGCGGACCTTTCCCGGTACGTCGCGCACCGGCCGAGCGTGCTGTACTGGGTGATGCGGCCCGGGGCGCACCTCGGCGGGATCGGCATGGGCCTGGTCCGGATGGTGCGGCCGTGGCGTGAATGGCTGCTCACCTGGGGCTACGACATCGAGCAGCCGCCGCCGGAGGTCGACGTCGCCGAGGCCACGCGGCTGGTGCGCGACCTGGTCGGCGACGAGAGCCTCGCCGTCGAGATCACCTCGACTTCACTGTGGACGGTCAACCACAACTACGCCACCGAGTACTCCCGCGGCCGCGTGTTCTGCGCGGGCGACGCGGTGCACCGGCACCCGCCGTCCAACGGGCTCGGCTCCAACACCTCCGTGCAGGACGCGTACAACCTGGCCTGGAAGCTCGCCATGGTCGTGCGCGGCGAGGCCGGCGAAGGCCTGCTGTCCAGTTACACGGCCGAGCGCGCGCCGGTCGGCCGTCAGGTGGTCGACCGCGCGAACCTGAGCCGCGAGCAGTTCGGCCCGATCTTCGAAACCCTCGGCATCACCGGCGACACCGACGCGGACGGCATCACCTCAGGCCTGGCCGCCTGCGTCGCGCCCGACGCCGAAGGCGCCCGGCGGAGGCGGCTGCTGGAGAAGGCGATCGAACTCAAGCACTACGAGTTCAACGCGCACGGCGTGGAGCTGGACCAGCGTTACGTCTCGGACGCGGTGGTCCCGGACGGCCCGGAGCCGGACCGCGAAGCCGACGCCGAACTGTTCCACCGCCCCACCACCCTGCCGGGTGCGAAGCTGCCGCATGTGTGGCTGGTCGACGCCGACGGCCGTCGGGTGTCCACTTTGGACCTCGTCGGCGGCGGCCGGTGGACTGTCCTCACCGGACTGTCCGGCACGGCCTGGCCCGAAGCGGCGGCGAAGGCGGCGGCCGAGCTGGGCCTGGACCTGCGCGTGGTCACCGTCGGCACGCCCGGCGCCCGCGACTCGTACGGCGACTGGACCCGCGTCAGCGCCCTCGACGAGGCCGGCGCCCTGCTCGTCCGACCGGACGGCTACATCGCCTGGCGGCACCCGGCCGCGGACGGCCAGACCGCAGCCGCGGCGCTGCTGACCGCGCTGCGTTCGGTGCTGGACCGGACCAGCTGAGGATTCAGCCGACAGTGACCGCGTTGAACACGACCGGGATCCGCGGCGGCCCGGTGTCGTCGCCTGCGGAGCCGGCGCTCGCGACGCCGCCTTGGGCCACCTTGTCCAGCACGGCCAGCCCGCCGTCGGAGATGCTGCCGAACACGGTGTAAGTCGGTGGGATCGGGGTGTTACCGAACATCATGAAGAACTGGCTGCCGCCCGTGCCCGGCCGGCCGGTGTTGGCCAGGGCGATCAGGCCGCGGCCGTAGGCCAGGCCCGGGAAGAACTCGTCGGGCACCGTGTAGCCGGGGCCGCCCGTGCCGTCGCCGGCCGGGTCGCCGCACTGCAGCATCTGCAGGTCCGTGACGCCGAGCCGGTGGCATTTGGTGCCGGTGTAGAAGCCCTGGTTCGCCAGGCTCACGAAGCTCGCCACCGTGCACGGCGCCAGCGCGCGGTCGAGCGAAAGGACGATGTCGCCGGCCGTCGTGCGAAGCGTGACGCCGACCGTGCCACTGGCCGGCTGCGGGCCGTCCACGGGGCGGGTGGCCGGTTTGGGGCCGGGCCCGTTCGGGTCGGCCGGGAAACTGCAGGTCGACGGGTCCGGCAGCGGCGTGGCCCGATGCGGCTCGGGGGTGCGCGTGGTCGGGATGGTGACGTTGCCGCTCGGCGGCGGCGCGCCTGGCAGCCCAGTCCCCGGCGGTGGCTCCGACGGCGAGGTCGCGGGCGCACCACCGTCCACAGCCGTCCCGCTGCCGTTCCGCGACGGCAGCAGGAACCCGGGCGTGACGAACCCGGTCACGGCAAACGCGGCCACCAGCACCACGACCGCGGCGACCACCCCGACGATCAGCCCGGTGTTCTTCCGCGACGGTGGCTGCGGCGGCGGCCAGCCCGGCTGCTGCGGCCACCCTTGCGGCTGTTGCTGCCAGCCCTGCGGACTGCCCGGCTGCGGCTGTTGCTGCCAACCCGGCGAGCCGCCTTGCTGCCAGCCCTGCGCGCTCCGCGGCGACGGCTGCTGCCACCCCGCGCCAGTCCCCGGCTGCGGCTGACCGACCGGCGGCTGCCACCCCGCCCCGGCTCCCGGCTGTGCGTTAGCCGAAGGCTGTTCCCCCGGCGAAACCGGCGGCACCCCGCCGGAGATCCCGCCCGACGCCGGTTCCCGCGGCGGCTGTGCGCCTGGCTGGTCCCCCGGTTGCTCCGGCCACGTCATCGGGCACTCTCCTCACCTCGGTGCGGTCATTCTGCACCCGGCGGGCCCCGCCGTGGCTCAGGGCAGGGGCGGCAGCGCGGGAGTGTCGAGCCAGGTGGTGAAGAACGCGCTCAGCGAACGCCCCGCGTACGTTTCCGCCAGCGCGACAAAGGCTTCCGTGGTCACCGTGCCGTGCCGGTATTCCACCGCCCAGGCCTTCACCAGCGCGAAAAACGCCGGGTCGCCGATCTCCGCGCGCAGGGCGTGCAGGGTGAGGCCGCCGCGTTTGTACACGCGCTCGTCGAACATGCGGGCCACGCCGGGGTCACTGATCCGGACGTCGGCCGGCTTGGCCTTCAGACGGGTGTGCCAGGTGCGGGCCAGTGAGCGCGCCGGCTCGCCGCCGGACTCCTCGGACCACAGCCACTCGGCGTACGTCGCGAAGCCCTCGTTGAGCCAGATGTGGCGCCAGTCCGCCACAGTCAGGCTGTTGCCGAACCACTGGTGGGCCAGCTCGTGCACGACGAGGCGTTCGTAAGTGCGCCGCCCGTCGACGTGGTTGGCGCCGAAGATCGCCATGCCCTGGGCCTCGATCGGGTCGTCCAGGTCGTCGTCGGTGACGACCACGACGTACTCGCCGAACGGGTAGGGCCCGAAGATCCGCTGCAGCGTCTCCATCATCCGGTCCTGGCGGCCGAAGTCGCGGGCGAACTGCCGGCGCAGCCGCGGCGGCACGGCGGCGCGCTGCGGCACCACCGGCACCGGCGTCTTGTTCTTGCCGAAGCCGACGAAGGCGCGCACCTGCGAGTGCGCGAACCAGCCGGCGTCCGGGCCCGCGACCAGCTCGACGTCGTCGTAGCGCCCGATCTGGACGCTCATCAGGTACGCGGCCGTCGGCTCGTTGCGCTCGTACACCCACTTCGTGGTGCTCGCCGCGTTGTAGCGCGAAACGAGGTCACCGGTCACCGCGACCAGGTACGGCGAAGACGTGCTCACCGCGACCCGGTACGCGGCCTTGTCCGAAGGCTGGTCGTTGCACGGGAACCACGACGGCGCGCCGACGGGCTGGCTGGCCACCAGCGCGCCGTCGGTCAGCTCGTCCCAGCCGATGTCACCCCACCGGCTGGCCACCGGTGTCGGGTTGCCGACGTAGCGCACCTCGACCCGGAACTCCGTGTCCACCGGCACCGACTTCGCCGGCCGGACCTGGAGTTTCAGCCCGCGCCGGGTGAACTTGGCCGGCTTGCCGTCGACCAGCACCCGCGAGACGCGGAACTCGCCGAGGTCCAGCGAGAGCCGCGAAAGCGCCTGCGTGGCAACGCAGGTGAGCACCGCGGTACCGGTCAGCCGGTTGGGCCCGATGCGGTAGTCGAGGTCCAGGTCGTAGTGCCGGACCCGGTAACCGCCGTTGCCGTGGGCAGGGATGTAGGAGTCGCCGGAAATCTCCGCGCCGGGAGCGGGGGTGGCTGGCTTCGAACTCACCCGCGCCGAACCCCGCTTTCCCGTACGTGATCGTCTGGCTCAAGCATCGCGCGGATCCGGCCCGCCCGCAACGCTCGTCGGCTCACCGGCGCCAGGCCGAGATCGGGTTGCCGAGCCAGCGCCCGTCCGCGGGCACCGCGTCGCCGCGGGTCACCAGCGAGCCCGGGCCGACGGTGGTGCGCGCGCCGATGCTCGCGCCCGGCAGCACGATGCCGTGCGGGCCGAGGGTGGCGCCCTCGTCCAGCGTCACCGGCGACATGCTCATGATCCGGTCGTGGAACAGGTGCGTCTGCACGACGCAGCCGCGGTTGATCGTCGCGCCGTCGCCGAGGCGGACCAGGTCCGACTCCGGCAGCCAGTACGTCTCCAGCCACACCCCGCGGCCGATCTTCACGCCCATCGTGCGCAGCCACGCGGGCAGCAGCGGCGTGCCGCCGACCGACCCGATCAGCCACGGCACCGCGAGCGCCTCGACGAAGGTGTCGGCCAGCTCGTTGCGCCAGACGAAGGAGCTCCACAACGGGTGTTCGATCGCCCGGAACTTCCCGACCAGCAGCCACTTCATCGCGGTCGCGGTGAGCGCGGCGACGATCCCGGCCGCCAGCAGCACCGGGCCGGCGAGCAGCGCGGCCACGGCGAAACCGAACAGCGAAGCGAGCGTCAGCAGACCGGCGGCGACGGCCACGGTCAGCGCGACCGCGCACATCACCGGCACGATCCGGCACAGCTCCACGAACGCGCGCGCGGCCTTGAGGTGCAGCGCCGGCGTGTACGTGCGGCTGGTGTCGGCGTCGCCGATCGCCCGGCGGACGGGCAGCGGCGGCATGCCGAGGTACGAAGAGCCCTTCTTCGCCTTCAGCGGCGTCGAGGACAGCACGCCCACCAGGCCGCGCTTCGGCACCGAACGGCCCGGCGCGGTCATCCCGGAGTTGCCCAGGAAGGCCTGCTTGCCGATCCGCGCCGGGGCCACGTGCAGCCAGCCGTGGCCCAGCTCGTAGGTCGCGACCATGGTGTCGTCGGCCAGGAACGCGCCGCTGTCCACCTTGGTCATCTTCGGCAGCGCGAGCACGGTGGACGCCTCGACGTTGCGGCCCACCTTCGCGCCGAGCAGCCGCAGCCACACCGGCGTGAACAGGCTGGCGTACAAGGGGAACAGCCCCTCGCGGGCCATGCCCATCAGCCGCTCGGTGGCCCAGACCCGCCAGGCGACGCGGCCGTGCACGGGGTGGTAGCCCTCGACCATGCCGATGCTCAGCACGCGCACGCCGATCAGCACGAGCAGCGCGTACGCGAGGAAGTACGCGACCGTGGCGACCGGGACGAACACCAGCGCCTGCGTGAGCGCGGCGCCCGGGGTCGTGGTGCCCGCGATGGCGTAACCGAGCACCGCGACGCCGGCCAGTCCGGCCAGGCCCGGCAGCAGGCCGAGCACCACGGAGGTCGCGCCGTAGACGGCCGACCAGAAACGGGAGCGCGGCGGGCGGCTCGATGGCCACTTCAGCGCGTCTTTCGTGGTCCGCGCCGCGGGCGAGCCGGCCCAGTGCTGGCCGCCGGGCACGGCGCCGCGGACGGTCGAACCGGCCGCGATCTCCGCGCCCTTGCCGACGCGGGCGCCCGGGAACAGCGTGCTGCGCGCGCCGATCCGCGCCTCCGCGCCGATCCGGATCTTGCCGATGTGCACCAGGTCGCCGTCGACCCAGTGGCCGGTCAGGTCCACCTCGGGCTCCACGGCGGCACCGCGGCCCAGCTTGAGGAAGCCGGTGACCGGCGGCGGCGAGTGCAGGTCGACGTCACGCGAGATGCGCGCGCCGAGCGCCTTGGCGTACGTGGTCATCCACGAGGCGCCGGCGACGCTGTCCGCGCCGCTGAACTCGGCGAGCTTCTCGGCCGTCCACAGTCGCAAGTGGACACTGCCGCCGCGCGGGTAGGTGCCGGGGCGGACGCCGGACAACAGCACCCGGGCCCCGCCCGCGGCGATCGCGATGCGCCCGGCCGGGCTGAACAGCACCAGCCAGGCCAGCACCAGCCAGGCCCAGTTCAGCGTCGGCGCCCAGCCGAAGCCGAGCAGCGCCAGCACGTTCGACGCCGCGGCGGCCAGGCTCGCCCAGCGCAGCCCGGCCAGCCCCATCAGCGGGACCATCAGCAGGGTCTGGATCACCCCGGCCCGGCGCGGGGTCGGCGCGATCTCGCGGCGCTCGGTCTCCTGGCCACTCAACGCGTCGAGGTGCGTGGCCAGCGCGCCGAGCTTCGGGTACTGATAGATGTCGTTGACCGACACCTCGGGGTGGCGGGCGCGGATGCGCGCGATCAGCTGCGCGGCGGTCAGGCTGCCACCGCCGTGGGTGAAGAAGTCGGCCTTCGGGGTGCGCACCGAGACGCCGAGGATTTCGGCCCAGCCTTCGGCCAGCCACGCCTCGGTGGCGGACAGCCCGGCCGCGCCGGCGTCCACAGTGGACAGCGGCCACGGCAGCGCGGCGCGGTCCACCTTGCCCGAGGTCCGGGTCGGCAGGTCTTCGACCACGGCGAGCAGCGGCACCAGCGCGGCGGGCAGCTGCCCGCGCAGCTGGGTGGCGGCGTCGTCGAGGTCCAGCTCGGTGCCGGCGGCCGGCACGACGTAGCCGACCAGCACCTGGTTGCCCGCCTTGGTGCGGCGGACCGCGGCGGCCGCGCCCTGGACGCCGGGCAGCGACTGGAGCGCGGAGTCGACCTCGCCCAGCTCGATCCGGCGGCCGCCGAGCTTGACCTGCTCGTCGAGCCGGCCGAGGAACAGCAGGCCCTCGGGCTCGGCGCGGACCATGTCGCCACTGCGGTAGGCGCGCTCCCAGCCGAGCGAGGGCAGCGGCGCGAACTTCTCCGCGTCCTTCTCCACGTCGAGGTAGCGGGCCAGGCCGACGCCGCCGATGACCAGCTCGCCGGTCTCGCCCATGGCGACCGGCTCGCCCTGGTCGTCGACCACGGCGAGCTGCCAGCCGGCCAGCGGCAGGCCGATGCGCACGGGTCCCTCGCCGGTCATCTGCGCGGCGCAGGCGACGACGGTGGCCTCGGTGGGGCCGTAGGTGTTCCACACCTCGCGGCCCTCGACGGCCACGCGCTCGGCCAGCTCCGGCGGGCAGGCTTCGCCGCCGAAGATGAGCAGGCGGACGTCTTCCAGCGCGTCCGCGGGCCACAGCGCGGCCAGCGTCGGCACCGTGGACACGACGGTGATGCCCTGCGTGACCAGCCACGGGCCGAGGTCCACGCCGGTGCGCACGAGCGCGCGCGGGGCCGGCACCAGGCAGGCGCCGTGCCGCCAGGCGAGCCACATCTCTTCGCAGGAGGCGTCGAACGCGACGCTCAGGCCCGCGAGCACGCGGTCGCCGGGGCCGATCGGCTCGTCGGCGAGGAACAGCCGGGCCTCGGCGTCGACGAACGCGGCGGCCGAGGCGTGCGTGACCGCGACGCCCTTGGGCTTGCCGGTGGAGCCGGAGGTGAAGATGATCCAGGCGTCGTCGGCCGGTCCCGGCCGACCGTCCCGGCCGCCGGGGGTGCCGTGCACGGTGATGACGCCGTCGGTCGCGACGGCGGCGACACCCGCCTCGCCGAAGACCAGCTCGGCGCGCTCCTCGGGGTCGTCCGCGTCGACCGGCACATAGGCGGCGCCGACGGACAGGGTGGCGAGGATCGCGATGTACAGCTCGGCGGTGCCGGACGAGACGCGGATGCCGACCCGGTCGCCCAGGCCGACGCTGTGCCCGCGCAGGCGGCCGGCGTAGACCTCGACCTCTTCGAGCAGCCGGCGGTAGCTCAGCGTGGTGGTGCCGTCGTCGACGGCGGGGGCGTTGGGGTGCTCGGCGGCCGTGGCGGCCAGTACGTCGAGCAGGGTGCGCTCGGCGGCGCCGGGCCCGGAGCGGAACAGGGCGGGCGGGGCGACGAACGCGAGGGGAAGCTCCGCGACGGCGGCCAAGGCGCTGTCGTGGTCGGCCGTGAGGGTCACAGCGTGCCCTCGGCCGGTCGAACGGGGACCCGTTTCGAACGGGAGACGTGCAGGATCGAATCGAGGGCGCGCAAGCCCATCACACTCACCTTCCGCGAGCTTCATTCGGGCTGGCTCTCCGAATGAGGCGCCCGGGTACAGCCGTCCACCTTACGTCAACATGAAGCCCAGGTAGCGCAAGGGTCACGGTTGAGTGTCGGACATCACCGGCGCCTGACCTGGGAAAGTCGGCCCGCCGGAGGTGGTGGAACCCCCGGCGGGCCCGGTGAAAAACCTCAGCGGGTCTTGCTCGCCTTGCCGCCGGCCTTCGGGCGCGCCTTCTTCTCGCGCACTCGCACGTTCACCCGGACGGGGCTGCCCTCGAAACCGAACCGCTCGCGGAACTTGCGCTCGATGAACCGGCGGTAGCCGGCCTCGAGGAAGCCGGTGGTGAACAGCACCAGCGTCGGCGGCCGGATGCCGGCCTGCGTCGCGAAGAGCACCTTCGGCTGCTTGCCGCTGCGCACTGGCGGCGGGGTCGCGGCGATCAGGTCGGCCAGCCAGCCGTTCAGCTGGCCGGTGGGCACCCGCTGGTCCCAGGACTTGAGCGACTGCCGCAGCGCCGGCGCGAGCTTGCGCACCGAGCGCCCGGTGAGCGCGGAGATGTTCACCTTCTCCGCCCACGGCACCCGCACCAGGCCGCGGTCGAGCTCGCGCACCATGGCGTGCCGGCGGTCCTCGTCCACCAGGTCCCACTTGTTGAACGCCAGCACACACGCGCGGCCGGCCTCGACCACCATGGTGAGCACCCGCAAGTCCTGTTCGGACAGTGGCTCGGCGGCGTCCAGCATGACGATCGCGACCTCGGCCGCGTCGATCGCGGTCTTGGTGCGCAACGAGGCGTAGTACTCGGCGCCGTTGGCGGAGTTGACCCGCTTGCGCAGGCCGGCGGTGTCGACGAACCGCCAGGTCTCGCCGTCCAGCTCGACCAGCGAGTCGACCGGGTCGACGGTGGTGCCGGCGACCGAGTCGACCACCGAGCGCTGCTCGCCCGAGAGCTTGTTGAGCAGGCTGGATTTGCCGACGTTCGGCTTGCCGACCAGCGCCACGCGCCGGGGCCCGGCGGTGGCCCGCTCGCCCTCGCGCGGGGCCGAGGGCAGTGCCTTCACGATCGCGTCGAGCAGGTCGCCCGAGCTGCGCCCGTGCAGCGCGCTGACCGGGTGCGGCTCGCCGAGGCCCAGCGACCACAGCGAGGCGGTGTCGGCCAGCAGCCGGTCGTCGTCGACCTTGTTCGCGGCCAGCAGCACCGGCTTCTTGGAGCGCCGCAGCACCCGCGAGACAGCCTCGTCGGTCGCAGTGGCGCCCACCGAGGCGTCGATCACCAGCAGCACCGCGTCGGCGGCCGCCATCGCCAGCTCGGCCTGCGCGGCCACCGCGGCCTGCAGGCCGGTGGCGTCGGGCTCCCAGCCGCCGGTGTCGAGCAGCGTGAAGCGCCGCCCGCCCCAGTAGGCGTCGTAGGCCACGCGGTCGCGCGTCACGCCCGGCACGTCCTGCACCACGGCCTCGCGGCGGCCGAGGATCCGGTTGACCAAAGTGGACTTGCCCACGTTGGGGCGGCCCACCACGGCCAGCACCGGCTGGGCGAGGTTCGCCTCGTCGGCCGCCTCGCCCGCCTCGATCTGCGCGTCGAGCGCGGCGAACTCGGTCTCGTCGGACCAGGTGCCGTCGATCTCGCCGACGCCGTCGAGTTCCGCATCCGCCGGGGCGGGTTCAAAGCCCGTCGACGTTTTTCCTCCCGCGGAGGCGGCATCAAACTCTGTCATCGTTTCCCACTTCACCTACGGCGAGCCGATTCGGTTCTCGGCCCGCCAATCGTCCAAAGTCTGCACGAGCGCCGCGAGCTCCCCGCGGAGCTCCTCGGTGCCCTGGTCGAGCCCGGTGCGGCCGGGCCCCACCTTCGGCGTGAACGGCTCCCCCACGAGGATGTCCACGCGCGGGCGCCAGCGCCGCTTGCCGTCCGCGGGCTTGAGCGTCCCGCGAGTCGCGACCGGCAGCACCGTCGCACCTCCCGAGCGCACCAGCCACGCGGCGCCGCGCTCGGCCGCGGCCACGTCACCGGACCCGCGGGTGCCCTCCGGGAAGATCCCGACGACGCCGCCCGCCTTCAGCACGCCGACCGCGGTCATCAGCGGCTTGCGGTCGATCTCGCCGCGCTTGACCGGGATCTGGCCGATCGCCCGCAGGAACCGCCCGGCGGCGCCCTTGAACATCTCGTCCTTGACCAGGAACGCCGAGCGCCGCGGCAGCATTCCGAAGATCAGCTGCGGCTCGATCATGGAGCTGTGGTTGGCGACCACCACCACCGGCCCGGTGGCGGGCATCCGCTCCCGGCCGTGCACGCGGATCCGGAACGCCGACCGCAGATGGTACCGGGCGAAGACGCGGCCCGCGTCGTGCAGGAGGCCGATCGCGCCCTCGGGGAGAGCGCTCGCGGTCACCGCGCGACCTCGGCCCCGTTGACCTCGGGGGCCCCGGCGGCTTCGGTGGTCCTGGCAGTTTCGCTTGCCCCAGCGGCATTCTCGGTCACAGAGGCGCTTTCGGCCTCGGCCGCGCAGCCGTCGAGGAGGCCGCGGCGGCAGGCCAGTTCGGCCAGCGCCACGATCACCTGGTCGATGGTCAGCTCCGAGGTGTCGACCGGCACCGCGTCCTCGGCCGCGCGCAGCGGCGACGTCGCGCGCGTCGAGTCGAGGTGGTCGCGGCGCTCCACGGACTCGCGCGCGGCCTCGACCGAGGACTGCCGCCCGGCGGCGCTGTCCTGGCCGCTGCGGCGCGCGGCGCGGACGTCGGCGGAGGCGGTGAGGTACACCTTCAGCGGCGACTCGGGCGCGACGACCGTGCCGATGTCCCGGCCCTCCACCACGATGCCGCCGGTCTCGGCGAGCACGTCGGCGATGATCCGGCGCTGGCGCGAAACGAGCAGCTCCCGTACCTGCGGCACCGCCGAGACGGCCGAAACCGCCTGTGTGACCTCGGGCCCGCGGATGTCGGCGGCGACGTCCTCGCCGGCCAGCCGCAGCTCCGGGTGGTCGGGGGTGGTGCCGATGGTGAAGTCGGCTTCGTGCGCGCGGTGGCCGACGGCGTCGGAGTCGGCCGGGTCGTCCCCGGCCCGCAGCACCGCGAGCGTCACGATGCGGTACATCGCGCCGGTGTCGAGGTAACCCGCGCCGAGCCGGGCGGCGAGCTTGCGCGCGACCGTGGTCTTGCCGGTTCCCGACGGGCCGTCCAGCGCCACCACACCACGTAGGGCTCCCGTCACCGATGCTCTCCTCGCGTCGTCCTGCTCACCGTCCGGTCGCCCTTCATTCTGCCCGCCGCCCGTCCCGGCCGGTCAGGTGGCTCACCTAGGAGTGCTAGACAAACTAGCGTCGCTAAGTTAGCGTCGGCACCGTCGCTAGCAATGCTAGATATCCGGAGGAATCACCATGCTCGTCACCGCTTACGTGCTCGCCGGCCTCGTCGGGCTCGGGATCATCTACGTTGGCCTCAGCTACCTGTTCGCACCGGAGAAGACGGCCAGAGGCTTCGGCCTGGCCACGATCCCGACCGGCACCCCGGCGTTCTTCCAGATCAAGGGCGTGCGCGACCTCGGGACCGGGCTCGTGGTGGGCGCGGCCATGCTGGCGGGCGGCCCGCACGTGGTCGGCTGGGTCCTGCTCGCCGAGGTCTTCATCCCGGTCGGCGACATGCTGATCATCTTGCGGCACAAGGGAAAGCGCGCCGTGGCGTTCGGCGTCCACGGGCTGACCGCCGCGGTGATGGTCGTGACCACCCTGCTGCTGATGCTCGGCTGAGCCGTACGAAACGGACAATGGGTTACCGTGACAGGGTGAACGTCGAAGTCACCCCCCTGCCCGGAATCGGTGTCCGCAAGGACTTCGCCACCCGCAACGGCCGCCGGATCGGCGTCGTGACCCAGCGGGACGGTCAGATCGAGCTGATCGTCTCGAAGTCCGAAGACCCGGACGCCTGCCTCGCCTCGCTGCCGCTGACCGCGGACGAGGCGGGCGCGCTGGCCAACCTGCTCGGCGCGCCGCAGCTGGTCGCGCAGCTCAACGAGGAGCACCGCGAGCTGCCGGGGATCAACACCAGGCAGCTGCCGATCACCTCGTCCAGCCCGTTCGACGGCCGGACGCTCGGGGACACCGCGATGCGTACGCGCACCAGCGTTTCGGTGGTCGCGGTGATGCGGGCGGGCCAGGTGCACCCTTCGCCGACGCCGGACTTCACCTTCACCGCGGGCGACCTGCTGGTCGCGGTCGGGACTTCCGAGGGACTGGAAGCCGCCGCCAAGATCCTCAAGCACGGCTGATGGATCACACCGCCCTGTCCCTGATCGAACTCGGAGCGGTCTTCTTCGGCCTCGGCGCGCTCGGCCGGCTCGCCGGCCGGATCGGCCTCTCCCCCATCCCGCTCTACCTGATCGGCGGCCTGTGCTTCGGCTCCGGCGGGCTGATCCCGCTCACCGACATCGGCGACTTCACCCACCTGGCCAGCGAGATCGGCGTGGTGCTGCTGCTCCTGCTGCTGGGGCTGGAGTACTCGGCGGCCGAGCTGTTCACCGGGCTGCGCAGCTCCTGGACCGCGGGCCTGCTCGACATCGTGCTGAACGCGGCGCCCGGTGCCGCGGTCGCGCTGCTGCTGGGCTGGGGCCCGATCGGCGCGATCGTGATGGGCGGGGTCACCTACATCTCCTCGTCCGGGATCATCGCGAAGGTGCTGGGCGACCTCGGCCGGCTCGGCAACCGCGAGACCCCGGTGGTGCTGTCCATCCTGGTGTTCGAGGACCTGGTGATGGCGCTCTACCTGCCGATCCTGACCGCGATCCTGGGCGGGGTGAGCTTCCTCGGCGGGCTCGAGGCGGTCGGCATCTCGCTGCTGGTGATCACCGTGGTGCTGGTGATCGCGCTGAAGTTCGGCCGGTACGTCTCCGCGCTGGTGGACAGCGAGGACCGCGAGGTGTTCCTGCTCAAGATCCTCGGCGCGGCCCTGCTGGTGGCCGGGCTGGCCTCGGCGATGCAGGTCTCGGCGGCGGTCGGCGCGTTCCTGCTCGGCATCGCGGTTTCCGGCTCGACGGCGCACAACGCGACCCGGCTGCTCGAGCCGCTGCGGGACCTGTTCGCCGCGGTGTTCTTCGTGGTGTTCGGCCTGAACACGAACCCGGCGTCGATCCCGCCGGTGCTCGGCTGGGCGGTGGTGCTCGCCGTGGTGACCACGCTGACCAAGGTCGCCACCGGCTGGTGGGCCGCGCGGAGGCAGGGCATCGGGAAGCTCGGCCGGGCCCGCGCCGGGGCCGCGCTGGTGGCCCGGGGCGAGTTCTCGATCGTCATCGCCGGCCTGGCCGTGACGACGGGCGCGGTCGACGGCGAACTGGCCGCGCTGGCCACGGCGTACGTCCTGCTGATGGCGATCCTCGGCCCGACCGCGGCCCGGATCGTCGAGCCGGTGGCCAAGGCGCTGCAACGGAAACGCACGTCCGCCAAGACCTCCCCGGCGACGAGCAACTGACACCCGCTGTCCGGCAAGGACTCCTTACCGGCGTGGGACGCGGGTAAGGAGTCCTTGACCGGATCTCACGTCAGCGGAGGTCGAGCGGTGCCCGGCCCTCGACGTGGGCGAGCGGACCGACGGGCGCCGGTGCCGTCCGCGGCGAAGCCGGCGGGGTGCCCACCAACGGCACCTGCACCGAGGTCTTCGCCAGGTCGATCGTCAGCTTCGGCGCCTTCGACGGGCCGGTGATGACGTCGGTGTCGGTGCCGCCGATGATCAGCGCCAGCTGGTGCCCCTGCGGCACCACGTGGTCGGTGCTCGCCAGCCGGAACGTCATCGTGTACGGCTGGCCCGGCGTCAGCGGCTGCTCCTGGCTCAGCGACTGGTAGTTCGCCAGATCCGCCCAGCCGCGGCTGATCACGGTGTAGCCGACGTTCGTGGTGTCGGCGGTGGTCACCTTGTAACAGGCGTCGTCACCCGGCGCGTTCGAGCCCCAGCACGTCTCGCTGGAGCCGGTCTTGATGCCTTCGCCGGCGCCCGCGTAATTGCGGATGGTGGCGGAGCCGTAGTCCACGAGCATCGCCGAAAGCCGCGCCGACGACGTGCTCGGCGTCGCCGTCACGGTGATCGACGAGGTGCCCGAAACCTGCAACGGCGACGAGAGCGTGCCGGTGCTGTAGAGCACGCGATTCGCCGACGTGGCCGCCGGGCTCCCGGCCCACGCGTCCTCGGTCCCCCTGACGTTGTCGGTGAACGAAGCGGTGCCCGAACTCGCGGACGTGCTCAGCGTGCCCACGCCCGCCGTGCTGCCCGAGTGCGGACGCAGCGTCGTCGCCGCGACCCCGGCCGCCGGGTACGAAGACTGGTCGGCCCACTGGTCCGGCTGGCGCTCGACGGTGGCCATCGGCTGCTTCTCGATGCCGTTGTCGATGCCCATCAGGTAGTGGTCGAACCACTGGTGCAGCGTGTCCACCCACTCCGCGCGCCGGTAGTCGAACGGGTCGACGTGCCCGGTCTGCGCGAGCCAGATCTTGCGCTGCACCCCGTTGGCCGCGAGCGCGTCCCACCACTGGCCGAAGTTGATGGTCCTGACGTTCAGGTCGTTCACCCCGTGCGAGAGGAACACGCTGGCCTTCACGTTCTTCGCCTGCTTCACGTAATCGCGCTCGGCCCAGAGCGGGCCGTAGTCCCCGTTCGCGGTGGCGCCCTGCGCGAGCTTGCTGTTCTCCGCCGAGCAGTCCTGCCCGCCGTTGCGGGCTTCCACGGTCTGCGCGAGCCCGTCCGGGCCGTAGCCGAACGACGCGCCGTCGGAGCGGTAGTAGTCGTACCAGGAGCTGATCCCGGAGATCGGCACGATGGTCTTCAGCCCGTCGACGCCGGTGGCGGCCACGCCGTTCGCGATCGTGCCGTCGTAGGACTTGCCGATCATGCCGACGCTGCCGTTGGTCCAGTCGGCGGTTACCTTGCTGCCGCCGGATTTCGCGCTGTAGCCGGTGGCTCGCCCGTTCAGCCAGTCGATCACCGTCTTGGCGGACTGGACGTCGGAGGTCCCGCCGACGTCCACGCACCCGGTGGAGCGGTTGGTGCCCGCGAGGTCCACGAGCACGACCGCGTACCCGCGCGGCACGAAGTAATTGTCGTAGTACAGCGGGAAACCGACCGGGCGGCCCTGCGCGTCGTAGGTCTTGAACTCGCTCTCGTTGCCGCGCCCGACCGAGGAGTAGTACGGGCTCGCGTCCATGATCACGGGGATCTTGGTGCCCTGCGCGGCAGGCTCCTTCGGGCGCACGATGTCGGCGGCGACGCGGTCCGGCTTGCCATCGCCGTCCCCGTCGCGCCCGATGTCCACCCACACGGTCTCGCGGACGGCACCGGCGAAGTCGTACACGGGGTCGGTGCCGGTGGCGGCCGAGGCCGCCGGAACCGGGACCACGAGCGCCGCGGCGACGACGACCGCGGCGCAGAGCCCTCTGAGCACACGCATGAAATAGCCCTCCAAGCCGTCTCGGATGCGATCAAGCTAGGAGGGCCGCCGTGCGGGCGTTAGAGCGGAAAGTGGGGTCCTTCCCGCTCTAACCCCTGAACAGCTCAGGACTTCACGGAACGAGCGGTCATTTCGGGCGGGGTCACAGCTCCACGGTGCGGTACAGCGAGCCGACCTCGCCGCGGGTGAGCCGGCGGATCGAGCCGGGGCGCTGGTTGCCGAGCTGGACGTCGCCGACCGCCGTGCGCACGAGCTTGCGCACCGGGTGCCCGGTGGACGCCATCAGCCGCCGCACGATGTGCTTGCGGCCCTCGTGGATCACCAGCTCCACCATGGTCTTGCCGGAGTGCATGTCCTTGACCCGGAACTGGTCGACCTTCACCAGGCCGTCCGGCAGCTCCCAGCCGTTGCGCAGCTCCTTGCCGAGCCCGCGCGGCACCAGGCCGTCGACCTCGGCCAGGTAGGTCTTGAGCACGCGGTACGACGGGTGCATCAGCCGGTGGCCGAGGTCGCCGTCGTTGGTGAGCAGCAGCAGGCCCTCGGTGTTCTCGTCGAGCCGTCCCACGTGGACGACGCCGGGTGTCTCCTCCCAGCGCCCGCGCAGGTAGTCGCCGACGCACGGGCGGCCGCGGTCGTCCGACATGGTGGAGTGCACGCCCTTGGGCTTGTTGAAGGCGAGGTAGACGAGGTCCTCGCGGAGGTTCACGCGCGTGCCGTCGACGTGGATCACCGCCTCGACCGGGTCGACGCGGCGGCCCAGCTCGGTGACGACCTCGCCGTTCACCTCCACCCGCCCGGCCACGATCAGGTCCTCGGCCGCGCGCCGTGAGGCGACGCCGGCCTGGGAAAGGACCTTCTGCAGCCGGACGCCGTCGGCGTGTTCGTCAGATGTCATCGATGGTGTCCACTTCGGGTAGCAACGGAGCGATCGGGGGCAGGTCGTTCAGTGACGACAGCCCCAGTCGCTCCAGGAACAGCTCGGTCGTCACGTACAGCGTTCCGGTCGTCTCGGGGTCGGTGCCCATCTCCTCGATGAGCCCGCGCGCGAGCAGCGTCCGGATCACGCCGTCCACGTTCACGCCCCGCACCGCGGCGACCCTGGCCCTGGTCACCGGCTGCCGGTACGCGATCACGGCGAGGCTCTCCAGCGCGGCCCTGGTCAGTTTCGACCGCTGGCCGTCCAGCAGGAGCTTCTCCACGAACGGGGCGTAGGTGTCCCTAGTGTAGAACCGCCACCCCTCACCGACTCGCCGCAGGTCGATCCCGCTGGCCCGCTCGGTGAACTTCTGCGCCATCGTCCGCAGCGCGACGGTGACCCGCGCCACCGACACCCCGACGGTATCCCCGAGCGACTCCTCGTTGATCGGCGAGTCGACCACCAGCAGCAACGCCTCGAGCGCCGCCTCGAGCGCCTCGTCGGAACTGACGTCGGGCAACTCGTTCTCGTCCCCGGCGGCGACGAGGTCGGACTCGGGGTCGTCGGGGGGCAGCTGGTCTTCGTTGGTGGAGTCGCTTGTGGACTCTGCTGTGGAGTCGGTTGCGGGCTCTGCCGGGGTTTCTTGCTGGGGTGCTTCGGGTTGGGCGGCTGCCTCATCCGAAGACGGCGCTTCATCAAGCGAAGTCTCGTCGGTCGCAGGGACCGCTTCGCCCAGCGAAGCCGCTTCGTCCTCCGAAGATGCTTCGCTCAGCGCAACCGCTTCGTCAGCCGCGGCATCCGAAGCCTCGTAGTCCGGCGAAGCCGCGTCGCTGCTCTCCCCCGCCTCAGTGACCAAGCCGACCTCGGCCAAGGCGTCAAGATCGGGGATCTCGCCGTCGGTGGCGGGTGTGGGGTCTTCGGTGCTCACCCGTACTCCTCTTCCTCCGCCAGGGTGCGGTCCTGGTCCGCGGCGGCCGAGGCCTCCGCCATGGTGCCGCCCGTCCAGCGGACGTGCAGTTCGGCCAGTGCCTCCAGCTGTTCGAACTGCACCGTCGATTCGCGGTACAGCTCCAGCAGCGCGAGGAACCTCGCCACGATCTCGACCGTGTGCTCGCAGTCCTCGACCAGTTCCTTGAACGTCGCCTGCCCGGCGGCGGCCAGCTTGACGCGCAGCAGCGCCGCGTGTTCGCGGACGGACACGCGGCCCATGTGCAGGTGGGCGAGCGACACCGTCGGCGGCGGCTTGGGGCGGAACACCGCCACGGCGATCTCCGCGAACTTCTCCGGCGTCACGCCCAGCATCACCTCGGGCAGCAGCCCGACGTACCGCTCCTCCAGCGCCACCGAGCGCGGGTAGCGCCGCAGCGCGCCCTGCTCGAGTTCGCCGAACAGGGCCGCCACCTGCTTGTAGGCGCGGTACTGCAGCACGCGCGCGAACAGCAGGTCCCGCGCCTCCAGCAGCGCCAGGTCGTCCTCGCTCTCCACCTCTGCCGCCGGCAGCAGCCGCGCGGCCTTGAGGTCGAGCAGAGTCGCGGCGATGACCAGGAATTCCGTGGTCTCGTCGAGGTTCCAGTCCGCCCCGAGCGCGCGCGTGTAGGCGATGAAGTCGTCCGTGACGCGGTGCAGCGCGACCTCGGTGACGTCCAGCTGGTGCTGCGAGATCAGCTGCAGCAGCAGGTCGAACGGGCCCTCGAAGTTGGCCAGGTGGACCTTGAACTTCGAGGTGCTCAGTTCCTCGGCGATGCCTTCGGGGATGGTCCCGCCGTGCACGGTCTCGTGCTGGATCGGCGTGTCCGCCGCCGAGTCCTCCGGGGCCGCTGCGCCCGGCTCCGGCTGCTGGGCCGATGCCGGTTCGTCCATCAGCCCTCGGTTTCGCCTTCGTCGTCCTCGCCCGCGCGCAATCGACGGACCAGCACCGACTCCTCGCCGTGCAGGTCGAAGTCCGCGAGCAGCACCGCGACGGCCTCGCGCACCAGCCGGCCGCGGTCGACGATCAGGCTGTGCTTGGCCCGCAGGTTCAGCCGGGTCTGCTCCATCGCGAGCAGCTCGTCGCCCGACACGTACACGGTGATCTTCGCGTCGTGCTTCGTGCGGCCCGAGCCGCTGCGCGCGGCGGCGCGGGAGAGCTGCCCGGATTCCGGGTCCGGCTCGGGCAGCGGCTCCGACGGAGCGGGAACGGGCGGGCGGTCGAGCGCCGGCGTCGACGGGCTGGAGGTGAGGCGGAAGAGCTCCGACGCTCCGGGCAGGGAAGCGCGCCTGCTCACCGAGCGATCACCTCGCGGGCCAGCGCGCGATAAGCGGCCGCGCCGGCGGACTTGGGTGCCCAGGTCGTGATCGGCTCACCCGCGACCGTCGTCTCGGGGAACCGCACCGTGCGGTTGATCACCGTGTCGAACACGGTGTCGCCGAATGCCTCCACCACGCGAGCCATGACCTCCTTCGAATGCAGGGTTCTCGGGTCGTACATGGTGGCGAGAATCCCGACTATGTCCAGTTTGGGGTTGAGCCGTTCCTGCACCTTCTCGATCGTGTCGATCAGGAGCGCAACGCCTCGCAGACTGAAGAACTCGCATTCCAGCGGGATCACCACACCGTCCGCGGCGGTCAGTGCGTTCACCGTCAGCAGGCCGAGCGAGGGCTGGCAGTCGACAAGAACATAGTCGTAGTCGTTCATCACCGGACGAAGGACCCGTAACAACGTGTGCTCGCGCCCTACCTCTGCGACGAGCTGGACCTCCGCCGCGGACAGGTCGATGTTGCTCGGCAGCAGGTCAACGCCGTCGACGCGGGTCTTGCGGAGCACGTCCTCGACGTTGACCGAGCGCTCCATGATGACGTTGTAGACCGTCTGGTCGAGCTCGTGCGGCTGGATGCCGAGCCCGACCGACAGCGCGCCCTGCGGGTCGAAGTCCACGAGCAGCACCCGGCGGCCGCACTCGGCGAGCGCCGCGCCCAGGTTGATCGTCGAGGTGGTCTTGCCGACGCCGCCCTTCTGGTTGCACATCGCCAGGACCTTGGCCGGCCCGTGCCGCTCCAGCGGCGCCGGCTCGGGGATCTCGCGCAGCGGCCGCCCGGTGGGCCCGATCCCGCTCTCCTCGCGCTCCCTGGCCCTCGCCCGCGCTCGCTCCGCGCGGCTCAGCGGCCGGGACGGCTCGTCGCCGTCGTGCTCGGCCGGAGTCGCGATGGTCGCCTGGCTGAGGCTCGCCGCGGCCGACCCGGCGGACGCGGCCGGCCTGGCCGGCTGGTTCGGCTGGTTCGGTGTCGACATGGCGGGAAAGCTCCTTGTCTCGGCAAAGTCCACGGCAGCCTATGCGCGGAGTCGGAGCCCCGGCAAAGCGCCGCGCCGGGCCGAGCGCGCGAAGTCACCACTGCTAGCGACAGTGCTGGTAGATACCAAACCGACCGGAAGCAAGCAGTACGTCCGGTCGGTCGCCTCTCCGGGTCGGCTTACTTCCAGTCTTTTTGGTATGCCCTACGCCGCCGTTCAGCCCAATGCGCGGGGGTGCGCGGTCGCGTAGACCTCGCGCAGTGTATTGACCGTGACGAGCGTGTACACCTGCGTTGTGGTGACCGAGGCGTGGCCCAGAAGTTCTTGGACGACACGGACATCCGCGCCGCCTTCGAGCAGATGCGTGGCGAACGAGTGGCGCAGCGTGTGCGGCGAGACGCCCGCGGTGATGCCCGCGCGCTCGGCGGTGTCCTTGAGCACCTGCCACGCGCTCTGCCGGGAAAGCCGGCTGCCGCGGGCGTTGAGGAAGATCGCGGACGTGCCGCGCCCGTGCGCTGCGAGCACCGGCCGGGCCCGCACGAGATACGCGTGCAGCGCCTCGACGGCGGGACGGCCGATCGGCACCAGCCGCTGCTTGCCGCCCTTGCCGTCGAGCAGCACGGTGCGGTCGCCGTCGTCGACGTCGTCCACGTCGAGCCCGACGGCCTCGGAGATCCGGGCCCCGGTGGAGTAGAGCAGTTCCAGCAGCGCCCGGTCGCGCAGCGCGCGCTCGCCCTCGGGCGGCGGGGTTTCGAGCAGCTTGAGCACGTCGGCCACCGGCAGCGCCTTGGGCAGCCGCTTCGCCGGCGCGGGCGGGCGGACCTCGCGCGCCGGGTCGTGCTCGATGATGCCGTCGGCGTGGGCGAACTTGTGCAGCCCGCGCACCGCGACCAGTGCCCGTGCCGACGACGACGCGGCGAGCGGCCGGTGTTCGGCGTCGCCTTCGCGCAGGGCCGCGCCGAACCCTGTGACGTGCGCGGAAGTGACGTCCGGGAACCGGGTGACGCCGGCCGCGGCGAGGTGCGCGGCGTACCGGCGCAGGTCGCGGGCGTAGCTGTCCAGGGTGTTGCGGGCGGTGCCGCGCTCGACGGCGAGATGGTCCAGGTACGCGGCGATCACCTCGTCCACCCCGGTCCTGCCCGCGCCCGTCACCCGCGACACTCTATGCCGCTTCCCCGCCCGTGACCGCCGACGCGCGGCAGGCACGGGCGGGAGGGTTTCAGCCCTCGGCGCGGCGGCGGGCGAACCGCGTCGGCCGGTCGCGCCACGGCGCGTCGGCCGGGCGGGTCTCGGCCGCCCCGGTGACCACGGCGTGCGCGGCGAGCACGCCGGAAACGGTCGCGCCGTTCACCAGCTCGCCGGACAGCGCCATCGCGACGGCGTCGGCCAGCGGGAACTTCGCCACGACGAGGTCGGCCTCCTCCTCGCCGAGCATCTCACGGTCCACATCGGACACGTCGCGGGCGAGGAACACCCGGACCACCTCGTCGGTGAACCCGGGCGACGCGGCGACGTCGACCAGTGTCGACCAGTCCTCCGCGGCCAGCCCGGCTTCCTCGACCAGTTCACGCTTCGCGGCCTCGACGGGCTCCTCGCCGGCGTGGTCGATCAGCCCGGCCGGCAGCTCCCACAGCCGGTGCCCGAGCGGGTGCCGGTACTGGTGGACCATCGTGACCGCGCCCTCGGCGTCCAGCGCGAGGATCGCGACGGCGCCCAGGTGCTCCACGACCTCCCGGGCCGCGGTCTCGCCGCCCGGCATCACCACGTCGTCGACCCGCAGGCCGACGACCCGTCCGATGTGGACGACGCGGCTGCCCGCGACGGTGAACTCGTGCTTGCCCGGCTCGGTCACCGGGCCGCCACGGGGGCCTCGGCCAGCTCGACCGGCAGCCGCTCGGCGACCTTGCGGTCCACCACGGCCTTGACGAACGCGCTGAACAGCGGGTGTGGCCGGGTCGGGCGGCTCTTCAGCTCGGGGTGCGCCTGGGTGCCGACGAAAAACGGGTGCACGTCCGCGGGCAGCTCCACGAACTCCACCAGCCGGTCGTCCGGCGAGGTGCCGGAGAAGACCAGGCCCGCGTCGGAAAGCTGCTTGCGGTACGCGTTGTTCACCTCGTAGCGGTGACGGTGGCGCTCGGACACCTCGGTGCCGCCGTACGCCTTCGCGACCTGCGAGCCCGCCTTGAGCTTCGCCGGGTACGCGCCGAGCCGCATGGTGCCGCCCATGTCGCGCTCGCCCGCGACCACGTCGCGCTGGTCGGCCATCGTGGAGATGACCGGGTGCTTGGTGTTCTCGTCGAACTCCGCCGAGTTGGCGTCCTCGACGCCGGCCAGGTGCCGCGCCGCCTCGATCACCATGCACTGCAGGCCCAGGCACAGGCCCAGCAGCGGAACGCCGCGGGTGCGGGCGTACTCGATCGCGCCGACCTTGCCTTCGATGCCGCGGATGCCGAACCCGCCCGGGATCAGCACACCGTCCACATCGGACAGGACCGAGGCGGCGCCGGACGCGGTCTGCGCGTCGTCCGAGGCCACCCAGACGATCTCGACCTTGGCGCGGTGGGCGAACCCGCCCGCGCGCAGCGCCTCGGTGACCGACAGGTACGCGTCCGGCAGGTCGATGTACTTGCCGACCACGGCCACGCGCACCGTCTCGCTCGGGTTGTGCACCCGGTCGAGCAGGTCGCCCCACACTGTCCAGTCGACGTCGCGGAACGGCAGGCCGAGGCGGCGCACCACGTAGGCGTCGAGCGCCTCGCTGTGCAGCACCTTCGGGATGTCGTAGATCGACCGCGCGTCGGGGCAGGCGATGACCGCCTCCGACTCGACGTCGCACATCAGGCCGATCTTGCGCTTGAGGTCCTCGGGGATCTCCCGGTCGGCGCGGCAGACCAGCGCGTCCGGCTGGATGCCGATGTTGCGCAGCGCCGCCACCGAGTGCTGGGTCGGCTTGGTCTTGAGCTCGCCCGAGGGGGCGAGGTAGGGCACCAGCGACACGTGCAGGAAGAAGCAGTGGTCGCGCCCGACGTCGTGGCGCACCTGGCGGATGGCCTCGAGGAACGGCAGCGACTCGATGTCGCCCACCGTGCCGCCGACCTCGGTGATCACCACGTCCGGGGCGCCGCCCGCCTCGTCCGGCACCGCGGCGGCGGTGATCCGCGCCTTGATCTCGTCGGTGATGTGCGGGATCACCTGCACGGTGTCGCCGAGGTACTCGCCCCGCCGCTCCTTGGCGATCACCTCGGAGTAGACCTGGCCGGTCGTGACGTTGGCCTTGCCGTCGAGGTCGCGGTCGAGGAAGCGCTCGTAGTGCCCGATGTCGAGGTCGGTCTCGGCCCCGTCGTCGGTGACGAACACCTCACCGTGCTGGAACGGGTTCATCGTCCCGGGGTCGACATTGAGGTACGGATCAAGCTTCTGCATCGTGACCCGGAGCCCACGTGCGGTAAGGAGTTGTCCCAGGCTGGACGCCGTCAGACCCTTACCCAGAGAGGAGGCAACGCCTCCGGTGACAAAGACAAATTTGGTAGCCCGCGACTGAAGTCCCACGGGCCGCCAGCATATCCCACTTGCGGCGAACCGCTCACCGACGGGCCACCCCGGCGTTTCGCGGCGGCGAGGGAGCACGGCCGGATACCCGGTGGACGGGCGGCGCTAGGCTTCGGCGCGTGACGAATGCGCACGAAGACCACTGGATCGCGCCGGTCGCGACGGCTCCCCTGGACGCCGGAGTGCGCGTCCCCGGCTCGAAGTCGATCACCAACCGCGCCTACGTGCTCGCCGCGCTCGCCGGCGCCCCGACCCGGGTGCGCGTGCCGCTCGACTCGCGGGACACCCGGCTGATGCTCGGCGCGCTCACCACGCTCGGCGGCCGCTCCGAGGCGACCACCGACGGGTTCCTCGTGCACCCGCTGTCGGGCAGCCGCGCCGAGCCGGCGACGGTCACGCTCGGCAACGCGGGCACGGTCGCGCGCTTCACGCCCGCGCTGGCCACGCTGGGCCAGGCGCCGGTGCTGTTCGACGGCGACGAGGCGATCCGCCGCCGCCCCATCGGCCCGCTGCTGACCGCACTCCGCCGCCTCGGCGCGCGGATCGACGACGACGGCCGCGGCGCGCCGCCGTTCACCGTCCAGGGCGACGCCGGGCTGCGCGGCGGCAAGGTGGACCTGGACTCCTCGGCGTCGAGCCAGTTCCTGTCCGCGCTGCTGCTGGCCGGGCCGTCGTTCGACCAGGGCGTGACCGTTCGGCTGGTGGGCGACGCGCCGCCGAGCGAGCCGCACATCGCGATGACGCTGGACATGCTGCGCCGCTTCGGCGCCACGGTGGAGCGCGAGGGCGCGGAGTTCCACGTCGCGCCGACGAAGCTCTCCTGCCCCGAGTACGTGGTGGAGCCGGATCTCTCGACGGCCGCGCCGTTCCTGGCCGCCGCCGTCGCCGCGGGCGGCACCGTGCGCGTGAAGGGCTGGCCGAAGCACACGACGCAGCCAGGCGACTGGCTGCGGACGCTGCTGCCGGCGTTGGGCGCTTCGGTGCAGCTGGACGACGCGGGCCTGACCATCACCGGCGGCTCGTCGATCCCGGGCGTCGAGCTGGACCTGCACGAGGTCGGCGAGCTGACCCCGGTGGTCGCCGCGCTGCTGTGCTTCGCCGACGGGCCGTCGGTGATCACCGGCGTCGCCCACCTCCGCGGCCACGAGACCGACCGGATCACCGCGCTGGCGACGGAGCTTTCCGCGCTGGGCGCCGAGGTCGCCGAAACCGAGGACGGCCTGCGCATCACCCCGGCCCCGCTGCACGGCGGTGTCTTCCACACCTACCAGGACCACCGCCTGGTGATGGCGGCCGCCGTGCTGGGGCTGCGCGTGGAGGGCGTCCGCGTGGAGAACCCGGCCACGGTGGGCAAGACGTTCCCGGAGTTCGTCGAGACCTGGACCTCGATGCTCGGCTGAACCGGCCTCGCCGCGAAGTCCAGTCCAAGGGGCCGTGAGCGGTTCAGCCGGCCGGGCGCTCGCCGGGCGCGTCGTCGGAGTCGTCGCTGAACAGCTCGCGCAAGGTGACCTCGCGGTTCACCCTCACGTGTTCGGCGGCGAACTCGCGGGCGCGCGCCTCGTCGCCGGACGCGATCGCGTCCACCAGCCGGTGGTGCTCGTCGAGCAGATCGCTCCAATGCTCGTTCTGGCTGGTCAGCCAGCGGAGCCGGCCTTCGAGCGGCTGCAGCAGCGAGGTGAGCAGGCCGTTGCCGGCGATGGCCACGATCTCGTCGTGGAACCGGCTGTTCAGCACCGGGATCCGGGCCGCGTCGCCCCGGCTGGTGGCCCGGGCGGCGTCGGCCAGCAGCCGCTCCAGCCGGCGCAGCTCGGGTTTGCCCGCGCGCGCCGCGGCCAGTCCCGCGGCCAGGCTCTCCAGCGCCTCGCGGACATCGAACAGCTCCTCCACGTCCACCCGCGCCAGCTGGCGGACCACGACCCGGCGCGGCGACTGCACCACCACGAAGCCCTCGGCCTCCAGGCTGCGGATGGCCTCGCGGACCGGCACCCGCGAAACGCCCAGGTCCTCGGCCAGCTCGCGCTCGACCAGCCGGTCGCCGGGCTTGAGCCGCCCGGTGAGGATCCGTTCGCGCAGCTCGTCGCGCACGCGCTGCCGGGTCGCCGCGAGCGGCTGCCGCTCCGGGACTGTGGCCACTGATCCCTCCCCCTCAACACCGGCGTAACGCGCCGTACTGCGCCGATCGTCACCAATCCGACCTACAGCCACGGCGGAACGCCGGTCTGTCCGGTCCGTCGGGTCGGCCTGCTTTTCGATCGGATTGGTAACAAGGAGTTTATCGGCCGCAGGGTTGACCCAGGCGGACCTCGGGGTGATATTTGGGATACCAATTTTTGGGATACCAAAACTGCCCGGCACGTCGACCGGAGGCCCGCATGACCGCCGCCCCGCTCACCGGAACCCAGCAGGACGCCACCCCGCCGCCCGATCCCGGGCTGTGGAACGAGGACCTCGCGCCTGCCAAGGACCGCCGCTGGAAGGTCTACGACATCTTCGCGCTGTGGATGTCCGATGTGCACAACCTCGGCAACTACACCTTCGCCGCCGGGCTGTTCGTGCTCGGGCTCTCGGCCTGGCAGGTGTTCACCGCGCTGCTGTTCGGCTTCGTGCTGATCTACGTCGGCATGAACCTGATGGGCCGCATCGGCCAGCGCACCGGCGTGCCGTTCCCGGTGGTCGCGCGGATCAGCTTCGGCACGTTCGGCGCGAACCTGCCGGCGCTCATCCGCGCGATCATCGCCATCTTCTGGTACGGCATCCAGACCTACCTCGCCAGCGTCGCCATCACGCTGCTCGCGCTGGCCGTCGACCCGGGGCTGAAACCGTTGACCGAGCACGGTTTCCTCGGCCTGCACGCGCTCGGCTGGATCTGCTTCATCGCGCTCTGGGCGGCGCAGGCGCTGATCCTCACCGGCGGCATGGAGGCGGTGCGCAAGTTCCAGGACTGGTGCGGCCCGCTGATCTGGGTGGTGATGATCGCGCTCGCGGTGTGGATCCTGGCCGCCGGGCACTGGCAGATCTCCTTCACCAGCAGCCCGAAACGGCTTTCCGGCGGGGAGCAGGTGCGCCAGTGGTTCGGCGCGGCCGGGCTGATCCTGGCCACCTACGGCACCCTGATGCTGAACTTCTGCGACTTCTCCCGCTTCGCCCCGGACCAGAAAACGGTGCGGCGCGGCAACTTCTGGGGCCTGCCGATCAACTCGACGGCGTTCGCGCTGCTTTCGGTGATCGTCACGGCGGGCAGCCTGCAGGTGTTCGGCGAGGCGATCACCGACCCCGCCGAACTGCTCGCCCGGGTGCACAACACCCCGGTGCTGGTCGTCGGCGCGCTCACCTTCGCGATCGCCACGATGGGCGTGAACATCGTCGCGAACTTCGTCTCCCCCGCCTACGACCTGGCGAACATCTGGCCGAAGCGGATCTCGTTCACCGTCGGCGGGATGATCAGCGCCGTCGCCGCGCTGTGCGTGCTGCCGTGGAAGCTCTACTCCTCGCCCGCGGTGGTCAACTACTTCCTCGGCGGGCTCGGCGCGTTCCTCGGGCCGCTGTTCGGGATCATGATCGTGGACTACTACCTGATCCGGCGCGGCCAGGTCGACGTCGCGAAGCTGTTCGTGAAGGGCGGGCCGTACCACTACCGGCACGGCGTGAACCCACGCGCGGTCGCGACGTTCCTGCCCACCGCGGCGCTTTCGGCGGTGATCGCGCTCGTGCCGTTCTTCGCGCCGGCCTCGCCGTACTCGTGGTTCATCGGCACGGCGTCCTCGGGACTGCTCTACTGGGCCGTCGCGCGGAAGCAGCGGGCGGCGGCCGCCTGATGCGCATCCTCGTCACCAACTGCAACACCACCGAGGCGATGACCAAGGAGATCGAGGCCGGGGCGCGGGCCGCCGCGAGCCCCGGCACCGAGATCCTGGCGTGCACGCCCGGCTGGGGCCCGGAGTCGGCGGAGGGCTGGCTCGACAGCTTCCTCTCCGCCGCCGCGGTGCTCGACCTGCTGCGCGGCCTCAGTGACGCCGGAGAACCGTTCGACGCCGTCGTGATGGCCGGTTTCGGCGAGCACGGCCGCGAGGGCGCGCGGGAGCTGCTCGACGTGCCGGTCATCGACATCACCGAGGCCGCCGCGCACCTGGCCTGCCTGCTCGGGCGCCGCTACGGCGTGGTGACCACGCTGGACCGCACCTGCGGGCTGATCGAGGACAGCCTGCACTCGGCGGGCGTCGCGCAGAACTGCGTCGCCGTCGTCGGCGCCGGGCTGGGCGTGCTGGAGCTGGACGACGAGCGCCGCACCGAGTCCGCGCTGCTCACCGCCGCCCGCCGGGTCCGTGACGCCGGGGCCGAGGTGCTGGTGCTCGGCTGCGCCGGCATGACCGGCCTGGACCGCCGGATCTCGACCATGCTGGACATCCCGGTGGTCGACGGCGTCGCCGCGGCCGTGCGGCTCGCGGAGTCGCTCGTGGCGCTGAAGCTGACGACCAGCCGCGCGGGCTCGTACGCCCGGCCCTTGGCGAAGAAGCGCACGTGGCCGAGCGGCTAAGCCGCCTGCGCCGCCGCCGCGCGTAGGGGCAGGGGCGGGCGCCCGGTCAGCACCTTGCTGAACGGGAGCCGCCGCATGATCTCGACCATCAGCAAGGTCAGCGCCACCGTGGCCGGGAAGACCACGATCGTCGTCCACGGCGCGCCCGGCCCGTCGCCGACCAGGGCGATCAACGGGCTGAGCAGGGCCAGCGCCAGCGGGTGCGAGAGGAAGATGGCGAACGACCGGTCCACTGCCCACGAGACCACCCGGGAGCCGCGGCGGCGGCCTTCGCTCCAGCGCGCGCCGGCCAGGTAGATGACCGCGATGGCGGCCACGAACCACGGGATCAGGTACAGCCGGAACGCGTCGCTCGCCACCTCCGGCCACAGTCCGTTGTGGACATTCCAGAAGTAACCGGCCTCGGCGATCCCGAGCGAAACCAGCAGCCCGCCGACCACCAGCCAGCGGTGGCGGAGCAGCCAGTTGTGCACGGTCTTCAGGTGCACGCCCGCGACGGCGCCCAGCACCGAGTAGAACTGGTACGGCAGCAGCGTCGTGTAGAACCGCGTGATGGTGGTGTAGTCGATGCTGGCCGGCGGGTGGCTCAGGAACGCCGTGACCGCGATCTGGATCGCGCCGGAGACGGCCAGCACCAGCCACGGCCGCCGCCGGATCAGCCCGACCAGCTTCATCAGCAGCGGGAACAGCAGGTACACCTGCAGCGTCACGAGCAGGAAGTACAGGTGGTACCAGGCGGTCCCGCCCGCGATCTCGATCACCAGCGCCCGCAGCGCCGCGCCGGTCGAGGCCGGCGGCTGGTCCGCGGTGATCAGCGAGTAGGCCCAGTAGATCATCGACCAGAGCACGTACGGCACGGCGACCAGCGGCACCCGGCGGCGCCAGAACTTCCCCGGCTCCAGCGGGCGGTTCCGGTACTGGAAGACCAGCACGAAGGTGCTCAGCGCGAAGAAGGCCTGCCGGGTGAAGTGCAGCAGTCCCTCGATCGCGTCCGAATGCACGTCCTGCGGAAACGTGGTGGCGCCCAGCACGTGCATGAAGATCACGAACGCGAACGTGATCACCCGGAACAGGTCCAACTGGTACAAGTGGGACGCCCGGGCCGAAGCGCGCGCTGCCGGGCGGGCGATCTGGGTGGTGCTCATGGTTCGGGCACGCTCCTGGGTCGGAAATGGTCTCGGCGCCAGCCTCGTCACCCCGGCTGTGAATGGACTGTGCCGTCCCTGAGAGTGGGCTGTTCCGTCGGCCCCCACGATGTCATTCCCCCCACCCGGGCCGCATACCGGAGTCCGGGTTCGGCGGCCCACATCACAGTGGCGGATTGACACCGGCCGTGCCGGGTTGCAGAATTCCGGGCGCCACAACCGCACCGCCGCCCGGTAGCCAGTGGGGAATCTTCGGCATCCCCACGACTCGAAAGGCGTTCGAGAAGTGCGAAGGTTATTGCGCGGGCTCGCCCCGACCATTCTCACCGCCCTGCTCGCGGTCGTCCCGCCGAGCGCGGCGGCCGCCGCCCCCGGAGTGCCGCACACCGTGGTGACGGACGGAAAGAAGCTGGCCGCCGTCCGCGCGGCGCTCGACCACGGCCGGGCGACGCCGGAACAGCGGGCCGCAGTGAAGACAGCGCTGGCCAAAGCGGACGAAGCGCTCACCACCGGGCCGTGGTCGGTGACGCAGAAACCCACCACCCCGCCCAGCGGCGACAAACACGACTACCAGAGCCAGGCCCCGTACCAGTGGGCCAGCCAGCCGAAGACCCCGGACAACCCGCAGGGCTGCCCGTACGTCAACCGCGACGGCCAGCGCAACCCCGAGGCCGACGCGATCACCGACCACACCTACCGGATGGTGGCGTGGGACGCGATCTACTACCTCAGCACCGCCTGGTACTACACCGGCGACGCGAAGTACGCGCAGCGCGCCGAGCTCGACATCCGCACCTGGTTCCTCGACCCGGCCACGCGGATGAACCCGAACATGACGTACTCGCAGATCGTGCCGTGCAAGAACACGATCTCCGGCACCGGCATCATCGACTCGACCCAGTCGTTCACCCAGGTGCTCGACGCGTTCGCGCTGCTCGACAGCGGGGCGCCCGGCTGGACCGGCCAGGACCGCTCGGGCGTGCGCTCGTGGCTCACGCAGTACCTGAACTGGATGCAGACCAGCCCGCAGGCGAAGCTGGAACTGGCCGCCACCAACAACCACGGCACGTTCCTCGACCTGCAGAACGCCGCCACCACCGCGTACCTCGGCCAGACCGCCACGGCGAAGAAGATGGTGCAGGACGCGGAGAAGAAGCGTTTCCCCGTCCAGTTCGACGCGAACGGCGACCAGCCGCTCGAGCTGACGCGCACCATCTCGTGGCACTACGTGAACTTCAACCTCACCGCGTGGGGCCGGATGGCGGAGCTCGGGCACAACCTGGGCGTCGACGTCTGGGGCTACCGGGCGGCGAACGGCGTCACCCTGCGCAAGGTGGTGGACCGGCTGATCCCGGCCGCGCTGCACGGGGCCGATTCCTGGCCGCACCAGCAGATCGGGGTGTTCGACCAGTCGATCGCCGCGGACATCTTCCACGCGGCCGCCGAGGAGGCCCACGACAGCGCCGCGGCCGCCGCGCTGAAGCAGATGCCGCTGCCCGCCGGCGGCGACACCTGGGCGGTGCGGGTGTCCTGCTTCCCGCTCGACCCGCCGCTCAAGTGAAGCCGCTTCCGACCATCGGAGGGATTTCCGGACACCAGGGGCGATAGCGCCCACGCCCCGGAATTGGTCTAGTCCAAAGTATTGACTCTCCCCCAGCACGGGTTCACATTCAGGACGGGCCGGTACCGCTCACGTTGTGATCCACAGTTCGCGGACCCCCGCCGCGCACCCCGGTGCGTGGCGGGGCGCTCGCCTGCGTGAGGGAGAACACCATGCAGCACAAGGTATCCAGACGGATGGCCTGGCTATCCGCGGCCGCCGCCGCGGTGATCGTGGCCGGGCTGACCACGCTCGGCGGGCCGGCCGCGGAAGGCGCGGCGAACGCTCCGGCGGCCAGCCCCGCAGCGTCCGGCGGCACCCGGATCGCCTATTACGACCAGTGGAGCATCTACCAGAACGCCTACTACCCGAAGAACGTCGACGCCCTCGCGAACAACGTCGACTACCTGCTGTACGACTTCGAGAACGTCGACCCGACGAACCTCACCTGCTTCGAGAACACCAAGGCCAGCGACCCCGACCCCGCCGGCGAGAACGACCCGAACGCCGGTGACGGCGCGGGCGACGCCTTCGCCGACTACCAGAAGTCGTTCGGCTCCGACATCAGCGTCGACGGCACCGCCGACGCGTTCGGCATGCCCATCGTCGGCAACTTCCACCAGCTGCAGGAGCTCAAGGCCCGCCACCCGAACCTCAAGGTGGTGCTCTCGCTCGGCGGCTGGACCTACTCGAAGTACTTCTCCGACGTGGCCGCGTCCGACGCCTCGCGCAAGAAGTTCGTCAGCTCCTGCATCGACATGTTCATCAAGGGCAACCTGCCCTCGCAGGGCGGTTACGGCGGCCCGGGCACCGCGGCCGGCATCTTCGACGGCTTCGACATCGACTGGGAGTACCCCGGCTCCACCACCGGCCACCTCGGCAACCACGTCAGCGCGAACGACACCGCCAACTACACCGCGCTGCTCGCCGAATTCCGCTCGGAGCTCGACGCGCTGGGCGGCAAGCACTACTCGCTCTCGGCCGCGCTGCCGGGCGGGCAGGACAAGATCGCGAAGCTGCAGACCGACAAGATCGGCAACTACCTCGACTTCGGCGACGCGATGACCTACGACATGCACGGCGCCTGGGACGCGACCGGCCCGACGAACTTCCAGGACCCGCTGTACAGCTCGCCGAACGACCCGTCCGGCACGATCCCGCCGGGCGGCGAGAAGTACACGATCGATTCGGTGGTGAAGGCTTACACCAACGGTGATCCGCCGTACGGCATCCCCGGCGGGTTCCCGGCGAACAAGCTCACGCTCGGCATCCCGTTCTACTACCGCGGCTGGACGGGTGTGTCCGCCGGCTCCAATCACGGGCTGTACCAGTCGGCTTCCGGGCCCTCGGCCGGGAAAACCTTGAGCGGCAACGTACCCGGCGTCGCGATGTACAAGGAGCTGTCCGGGATCGTCGACAACCCGGCCGACACGTTCTACGACCCGACCACCCAGTCGGCCTGGTTCTACGACGGCACGAACTTCTACGGCGGCTCGTCCGCGCAGTCGATCAAGGCGCGCACGGACTACATCCACTGCAACGGCCTGGCCGGCGCGATGATGTTCTCGCTCTACGACCTCGATCCGAGTTCGACCCTGTTCAACGCGGTCGTGAACGGGCTCGCGGCCTCGACGCCGAACTGCTCCACGCCGCCGACCAGTTCCACGACCCCGACCACGCCGACCACCCCGACGACGCCCACCACTCCGACGACGCCGACCACTCCGACCACCCCCGGTGGCGGCTCGTGTTCGGCCGCGGCGTGGGTCGCCACTCAGGCGTACAACGGCGGCGCGGTCGTGTCCTACAACGGCCACACCTGGACGGCCAAGTGGTGGACGCAGGGCGACACCCCCGGCGGCAGCCAGAACGTCTGGACCGACAACGGGGTCTGCTCGGGCAGCGGCACCCCGACAACCGGTCCGCCCGGCACCTGCGCGGCCGCGGCGTGGGTCGCCACCCAGGCCTACAGCGGCGGCGCGGTGGTGTCCTACGGCGGTCACAAGTGGACGGCCAAGTGGTGGACGCAGGGCGACACCCCCGGCGGCGCCCAGAACGTCTGGACCGACAACGGCGCCTGCTGACGCCATCCCGCGCACAAGTCGGCGGCGGGCCGCGGATCTCCCACCCTCGAAGAGATCGCGGCCCGCCGCCGACGTGCGTGGGGCGTTAGTTCCCGGCCGAGCCGATGCCCGGCGCGGGCGCCTGGGCGTTGCCGGCGATGCCGTAGCGGCCGGCGCCGCCGTCGAGCTGCTCGCGCAGGGCCATCAGCGTCGCGACCCGGCCGGCGGCCGAGTCCACGTTGTCCACAGTGGACAGGATCGAGGTGGCGGAGGTGTCCGCGCGCACCACGCCGAGAGCGCCGGAGCCGTCGGCCGAGCCCTGGTCGCCGGCCAGCACGGTGCCCGCGCCGGAGCGGTCGAGCTGGGTGGCGAACCGGGCGATCGTCGCGGCCCGGTCGCCCGCGCCGTCGCCGGTCTGCTGCGAGCCGGTCAGCACGATCGCCAGCTGCGCGGGCTGCACGCCCTGGCTCGGCTTCACGAACCCGCCGTCGGTGAGCCCGCCCAGAGCGGCGGCCAGCTCGTCCCCAGTGGACTGCGGCTTCGCGCTGGTCTTGTCCAGCAGCAGCACCGAGCCGAGCAGCGCGCCGGCCAGCGTGCCGGAGTCGCCCGCGGTCGGGAACTTGGACCCGGCCGGCTGCAGCCGCGTGACGACGTCGCGCAGCTGGTCGGCCTTGTTCGGGTCGGTGAACGCGCTGGTCAGCTGCAGCTCACCGGTCACCGAGGCGCCGGACTGGGAGACCAGCTGCTTGAGCGCGTCCCGGTCGGCCGGGCGCGCGTCCTCGGTGGTCACCAGCACCACCGTGCGCTTGTCCAGCTGCCCGGCGACGACCTTGGGCCCCATGGCGCCGGCGAACGCGTCGGCGTCGGACAGCCGCGCGTTGAGCGCGTTGCGCTGGGCCTCGAGGTCGGACACCTGCGTGCCGAGGTCTTTCTTCTGGTCCGACAGCCCCGAAAGCAGCGAGCCGTTGAGCGCGGTGGACCCCAGCACCACGCCGACGGCCAGCGCGAGGAAGCACGCCGTGATGGAAACGATGTGGTACCGCAGGGAAATCACCGGAAGAGCCCCTTCACCCAGGTCGTGAACGTGGTCCAGGTGTGCTGGATCCAGTCCAGGTAGACGGAGCCGACGTCGGAGACGAGCAACGCCGCGATCACCACGACGACGGCGGCGAGGACGAGCAGCGCGACGGCGCCCAGCGACACCCGGCTGCGGTGCAGCGTCGCGACGGCCTTGCCGTCGACGAGTTTCGTGCCCAGCTTCAGCCGGGTCAGGAACGTCGAGGGGTTCGAGCCGGACCGGCCGTGGTCGAGGAACTCCCGCAGCGTGGCCTGGAACCCGACGGTGACCACCAGGCTCGCGCCGTGCGCGTCGGCCAGCAGCAGCGCGAGGTCCTCGGAGTTGCCGGACGCGGGGAAGGTCACCGCGCCGATGCCCAGGTCCTGGATCCGCTCGACGCCGGGTGCGTGCCCGTCCGGCTGCGCGGGCACCACGACCTCGGCGCCGCTGCGCAGGGTCGCCGCGCCGATGCCGTGCGGGTCGCCCACGATCACGTCCGGCGTGTGTCCCTGCGCGCGCAGGGTGTCGGCGCCGGCGTCCACGCCGACCAGCACCGGGCGGTGCTCGCCGATGTACTTCTTGAGCCGCTTGAGGTCCTCGGCGTGGCCGTTGCCGCCCGCGACCACCAGCACGTGCCGGTCGCGCAGCTGCATCCGCAGCTCGGGCACGCCGACGCCGTCGAGGATCAGCGTGCGCTCGCGGCGCAGGAACTCGATGGTGTTGGCCGAGAACGCCTCCAGCTGCGTCGACATCCCGGCCTTGGCCTCGATCATCTGGTCCGCGACGCTCTCGGCGGTCTGCTCGTCGCCGGAGGCGAGCTGCCGCTCCCCGAGGTAGACCGCGCCCTCGAACACCCGCAGCTTGGTGCCGTCCTTGACCGTGCGCAGCAGCTCGCCGCCGACCGAGTCGACCAGCGGGATGCCCGCGGCGACCAGGATCTCCGGGCCCAGGTTCGGGAACCGGCCGGAGATCGACGGCGACGCGTTGACCACGGCCGCCACCTCGGCCTCCACCAGCGCGTCGGCCGTCGCGCGGTCGAGGTCGAGCTGGTCGAGCACCACCACGTCGCCGGCGCTGACCCGGCGCAGCAGCTCCCTCGTGCGGCGGTCGACGCGCGCGACGCCGGTGATGCCGGGGAGGGCTTCGTGGTTTCGCGCGAGCAGACCGGTGAGCTTCATGTGGCTGATGGTGACAAATTTGTGCGTGGGACGGCGCACGACGCGCCGAAGCCGACGTGACTCATTGTGGTGAGCGGTGTCGCCGAACGCGTCCGTTCAGGGTTGGATGGTGGGTTCCGCCTGCTCGAACGCGAGGTTCACCCACGGGCTGGCGGCATCCGAAAGCAGGAGGTGATGAACCCGCAGCGCGGACAGGTACGCCTCGCCGAACTCCTCGCCGTCCAGGGCGAGCACCCGGCCCAGCAGATAACTCGCGGACAGCTCGGCCCATGACTGGTGGTAGCGGTGGGCCACGGCGCCGGCCTCGAGCACCATCAGCTCGGCCGTCAGCGCGTCGCAGTGCCCGACCGCCAGGCCCCAGCGCGCCAGGCCGACCGCGCGGCCGACGTCCCAGCCGATCGTGGTGCCGACGGCGGCGTCCGGCTCCAGCACCCCGTCGGCCCGCAGCCGCTGCTCGTAGCGCACGATCCGGCGGACCGCCCGGGTCAGCTCCTCGGCCTGGTGCCGCGCGTCGTTTTCCGCGCACCAGTGCAGCACCAGCTCGGACCAGCTCATCGGGTCCAGGTCAGCGTCGTGCTGCGCCCGCAGGATCAGCACCAGGTTGCCCGGCGTCAGCACGTACCGGTCGCCGAGCAGCCGGGCCATCGCCTGACGCCAGCCGGCCGCGTCGGACACGCCCCACCAGTCGCGCAGGCCGCGGACCTCGGCGACGTAGTCGTGATACCGCGGGTCGAGCACGTTCCACGGCTCGGCGGTGAGCGCGGCCTGCTGCGCCCCGCAGGCCAGCGCCTGCGCGACCGGGCCGTCGAAATGGCCGTAGCGCGCGGTGTTGAGCCGCTCGACCTGCTGCTCGACGGCCGTGACCCGGTCCGGGTTGGCGTCGAGCCAGTGCAGCGCGGCCGCGCCGGTCACCCGCCACTCGCCGAGCGTGCCGCGGTTGAACACCACCTGGTCGTCGCCGGCCAGCCCGTGCAGCGCCCAGTCCAGATCACCGCCGAGGAACACCACATCCGCGCCGAAGTCCGGCAGCGCGCCCCGGGTGAACACCTGCAGCGACGGCTCGCCGTCGTGCTCGCAGCACGCCTTCGCGAACGACCACGAGCGCTCGTCGGCGAGCTTCTCGGCGTCCTCCCGGTGGATCGGCACGAACAGCTCCTCGTCGCCGAGCAGCCCGAGGAACCGGTCCAGGTCGGCTTCGCGCCGTGCCTCGGCGAGTTCGGCCTCCACGTCGGCCACCGCGGCCCAGATCATCTGCTGTGGTCAGCCCTTCTTGGCCTTCTTGCGCTTCGGCGCCGGCGCCGACTTGTCCTTCTCCGCCACCGCCAGCAGCTCCTCGGCGTGCGCGCGGCCGGTCTCGGTGCCGTCCATGCCGGCGAGCATGCGGGCCAGCTCCTGCACGCGGTCGGCCGGCTCCAGCAGCTTGACGCCGCTGCGCGTGACCCCGCCGCTGGTGCCCTTGTCCACCACGAGGTGCTGATCGGCGAACGCGGCCACCTGCGGCAGGTGGGTCACCACCAGCACCTGGTGGGTGCGGGCCAGCCGCGCCAGCCGCCGCCCGATCTCGACCGCGGCCCGGCCGCCGACCCCGGCGTCGACCTCGTCGAACACCAGCGTCTGCACGGTGTCGACGTTCGCCAGCACCACCTCGATGGCCAGCATCACGCGCGAGAGCTCACCGCCGGACGCGGCCTTGTGCACCGGCAGCGGCGGCGCGCCGTCGTGCGCGCGCAGCAGCAGCTCGACCTCGTCGACGCCCTCGGCGCCGGCGTGCACCGCGCGGCCGTCGATCGCCAGCGCCTGCCGGTCGCCGTGCTCGGCCGGGCGCTGCTCGACGGTGATCTCCAGCTCGGCCTGGCCCATCGCCAGGCCGGACAGCTCCTGGGTGATCGCCGAGGCCAGCTCGGCGGCGGCCTTGCCACGCGCGGACGAGACCTCGGCGGCGAGCCCGGCCAGGCGCACCCCCAGCTCGTCGCGGCGGCGGGCCAGCTCGGCCAGCGCCTCGTCGGAGGTGTCCACGGACTCCAGCCGGCGGCGGGCGTCGTCGGCCCAGGCCAGCACCCCGTCGACGTCGGCCGCGTACTTGCGGGTGAGCCGCTTGAGGTCGGCCTGGCGCGCCAGCACCTTCTCCAGCAGCGCCGGGTCGGCGTCCAGCGTCTCGACGTAACTGCCCAGCTCGGTGCCGACGTCGCCGAGCAGCATCGACGCCTCTTCCAAGCGCGGCGCGAGGTCGCGCAGCACCGGGTCCTCGGCGGTGGCGAGCCGCCGGACCGCCTCGCCGACCAGCCCGAGCGCACCGGGCGCGTCCGGATCGCCGTCCTGGGAGCCGGACACGGCGGCGTGCGCCTCGGTGGCCGAGGCGCGCAGCTCGTCGACCGCGGCCAGCCGCTTGATCTGCTCGGTCAGCTCGACGTCCTCACCCGGCTCGGGCGCGACGGCGTCGATCTCGTTCAGCCCGTGCTTGAGCAGGTCGGCCTGCTGCGCCATCTCGCGCGAGCGGCTGGACCGCTCGTCCAGCTCGGTGATCACGGCCAGCCACTCGGCGCGGATCTCGCGGTACTCGGCGAGCGGCTCGCCCACGGACTCGCCGGCGAACCGGTCGATCACCGCGCGCTGCTCCGCCGGGCGCAGCAGCCGCAGCTGGTCGTTCTGCCCGTGCACGGCGATCACCTGCTCGGACAGGTCGGCCAGCACCCCGACCGGCACGGACCGGCCGCCGAGGTGGGCTCTGGACCGCCCGTCGACGGACACCGTGCGCAGCGCGATCACGCTGCCGTCCTCGTCGATGTCGGCGCCCGCGTCGGTGACGATCCGGCTCGCGACCTCGGCCTTGTCGAGCGTGAACCGCCCTTCGACGAACGCCTTGAGCATTCCCGTCCGGACCTTGGAGGCCTCGGCCCGCCCGCCGGAGAGCAGGTGCAGCCCGGTCACGACCATGGTCTTCCCGGCACCCGTCTCACCGGTCACGACGGTGAAGCCCGGGTGCAGTTCCAGCAGGGCTTCCTCGATCACTCCGAGGCCCTGGATGCGCATCTCGGCCAGCACGACGCCTACGGTAGCCGCCCCCACCGACGTTCCGTGCGCTCGACCACCGTTAAATGTTCTTTTCCCTGGTCGAACACCTGTGCGGGCGAGTCGCGGCGGCTCAGACGGCGCGGCCGCCGGTCCGGCGCTCGCGCCAGCTGCGCACCGGCAGGCCGAACTTGTGCACCAGGCGGTCGGTGAAGACGCCGTCCCAGAGCCGCACCAGCCGCACCGGCCGCTGCCCGCAGACCACCCGCACTCGCGAGCCCGGCGGCATGTCGAAGCTGCGCAGCCCGTCGCAGGTCAGCACCGCTTTGGGGCCGGTCGGGTCGATCGCCACGGTGATCACCGAGTCCGGCGAGACCACGAGCGGACGCGAGAACATGGCGTGCGCGTTGCTCGGCACCACCAGCAGCGCCTCGACGTCCGGCCACATGATCGGGCCGCCCGCGGAGAAGGCGTACGCGGTGGAGCCCGTCGGCGTCGCGCACAGCACGCCGTCGCAGCCGAAGGACGAGACGGGGCGGCCGTCGACCTCGATCAGCGCGTCGAGCACCCGCTCGCGCGTGAACTTCTCCACGCTGGCCTCGTTCAGCGCCCAGGTGCGGTACAGCTCCTCGCCGCCGGAAGTCACCGTGACGTCGACGGTCATCCGCTCCTCGACCTGGTACTCGCGGTCGACCACCTGCTGCACTGCGTCGGCGAGCGCGTCGGAATCGGCCTCGGCGAGGAAGCCGACGCGGCCCAGGTTCACGCCCAGCACCGGCACCCCGGCCGGGCGCGCCAGCTCCGCCGCGCGCAGCAGCGTGCCGTCGCCGCCGAGCACGAACACCAGCTCGGCTCCGCGCGCGGGGTCGTCCTGCGGCGCGACGATCGTGCACGGCGTCGCCATGCAGCCGTCCGGGTCGATCAGCTGCCGGACTTCCTCGTCGGTCACGCGCAGCCGGATCCCGGCCTTGCCGAACCGCTCGGCCACGTCGCGCGCCGCGTCCCGGGTGGTGTCCCGGTCCGGGTGCACCACGAGGAGCACTTCACGTTCGGTGCTGATCACTGGGGTCCTTCCTGGACGGCGGCCCGCACGAGCCGCTCGGCACTGTCCACAGTGCCATCGCCAGCCCCCTCGGCGCCCGGATCCTGACGCCGAAGCCACACGAAGTACTCGACGTTGCCCGAAGGCCCCGGCAACGGGCTGGCCACCACCCCGCGCAGTACCAGCCCCAGCTTCGCCGCCGCGTCGATCACGCCGAGCACGGATTCGGCGCGCAGCTCCGGGTCGCGCACCACGCCGCCGCTGCCGAGCCGGTCCTTGCCGACCTCGAACTGCGGTTTGACCATGGGCACCAGATCGCCGCCGTCGCGCACGCAGTCCGCCAGCGCGGGCAGCACGAGCTTGAGCGAGATGAACGACAGGTCGCCGACCATCAGGTCGACCGGCCCGCCGAGGTCGTCCGAGGCCAGGTTGCGCACATTGGTGCGGTCGAGCACGACCACCCGCTCGTCCGTGCGCAGCCGCCAGTCGAGCAGGCCGCGGCCGACGTCGGCGGCGATCACGGTGGCCGCGCCCCCGCGCAGCAGCACGTCGGTGAAGCCGCCGGTGGACGCGCCGGCGTCAAGACAGCGCTTTCCTTCGACCTCGAGGCCTTCGGGACCGAATTTCTCCAGTGCGCCAAGGAGTTTGTGCGCGCCGCGCGAAGCCCAGCCCGGGTCGTCCTCGTCCTTGACCACGATGGGCGCGTCGGATTCGACGCCGGTCGCGGGTTTCGAGGCCACCATGCCGCGCACGGTGACCTTGCCGCCGGTGATGAGCGCAGAGGCCTGTTCGCGGGAGCGGGCGAGGCCGCGCCGCACCAGCTCCGCGTCCAGACGGGCCCGTCTGGGCACGGCGGTCAGACCTTGTCGATGCTGGACAGGGCCACGGTGAGCTCGGTGTGCACGGCCTCGAACCGGTCGACGTGCTCGGCCAGCGGCAGGGTGCTCAGCTCGTCCAGGCCCGCGACGGCTTCTTCGATCCCCGCGCGGGGATCGGTCTGCTGCGGCCCGGGGGCCGGCGGCGGGCCCGGGACGGGCCGCGGGACGTTCGGGTACACGCCGGTAAAACTACCAGTCAGGCCAGTCCGAGCTCGGCCAGCGCCGCGGCCGCCGCGTCGCCGTCCGCGCGGACCGTGGTCACGCCCGTCTCCCACGCCGCGTGGCACAGCGCCCTCAGCAGGTCGAGGGCGTCGCCGCGGCCGGCTGCGGTCAGCTCGTCCCCGGCGGTGACTTCCCAGCCCGGGCGCGGCCCGATCTTCAGGTCGTCGGCGCGCCGGGTCAACCCGGTGAGGTCGGCGGCGAGGTGTGTCGGCCGTTCCGCCGCGACCGCGGTGAGCAGCCCGATCGGCGTGGCGACGCCGGTGAGCACGGCGAGCGAGTCGACGCCCGCCGCGACCGCGCCGGCGATGTCGGTGTCCAGCCGGTCGCCGACCACCAGCGGGTGGCTCGCGCCGGCCGAGCGCGCGGCCGTCTCGAACAGCAGCGGCTGCGGTTTCCCGGCCACCACCGGCTCGACGTCGGTGGCCGTGCGCAGGGCGGCGACCATCGAGCCGTTGCCCGGCAGCAGCCCGCGCTCGGACGGCAGGGTGGCGTCGACGTTGCACGCCACCCAGAGCGCCCCCGCGCGGATGGCCAGGCACGCCTCCGCCAGGTCGGCCCACGCGTTGTCCGGCGAGTGGCCCTGCACCACGGCGGCGACGTCAGGCCCGTTCTCGCGCACCGTCGCGAGGCCGGCCGCGGTCACCTCCGCCACCAGCGACTCCGTGCCGACCACGAGCACCTGCGCCCCGGCGGGCAGCCGCTCGCCGAGCACGCCGGCGGCGGCCTGAGCGCTCGTGTGCACCTCCGCGGACTCGGCCGGCAGGCCCAGCTCGCGCAGGTGCGCCACGACGTCACCGGGGGCCTTGGAGGCGTTGTTGGTGACGAACCGGACGGCCGTGCCGTGCTCGCGCACCGCGTCGACCGCCTCCGGCGCGCCCGGGATCACCTGCGTGCCGTGGTAGACGGTGCCGTCCAGGTCGAACAGCACCGCGTCGTAACCCGCGAAGAGCGCGTCACTCATTCGAAAGCTCCGCCGCCCGCTCCGCCGCGTCGGTCTCGTCCTCGGCGTCGGCCTCGGAGGCGTTGAGGAACCAGCGCACGGCTTCGTCCTTACGCCCGGCAGCAGCGAGGTTGTCGGCGTACGCGTAGAACAGGCGCGCGCTCCACGGGTCCCGCTTGCTGGGGATCAAATCGGGGCCCTGCAAGGAAACGACCGCCGCCTCGAGCTGCCCGAGGTCACGACGCGCCCCGGCGGCGACGATCGCCAGCTCGACCTGCGTGGCCTTCGCCAGCTTCGTGGTGTCGGTTTCCTTCGCCAGGTCCAGCGCCCGCTCCGGCCGCCCCAGCGCCCGCTCGGCGTCGGCGATGATGGCAATGTGCTCGTCGCTGCGCGTCATGCGCCGCACGGCCCGCAGTTCCGAGAGGGCCTCCTGCCAGTTGCCGGAGTGGTAGGCGACAAGCCCGAGCGCCTCCCGCACGATCGGCACGCGCGAGGCCTTGGCCTTCGCGTACTTCGCGTGCTCCAGCGCCGCCTCGGGATCGCTGTCGATCAGCCCGCCCGCGGCCACCAAGTGCTTCCCGACGGTCTCGGCCAGCCCCTTCGGCAACGTCCGCAACTCGCGGCGAGCCTCCTCGTCGAGGTCCGAGAACTCGATGTCCTCGGGCAGCTCGGGCGCGGCCAGCAACTCCCGGGCCATGGCCTCGTCGTCGAGCGTGGTGTCCGCCCCCGCCCGCACGAAGCGACTGCCCCGCTGCGGCCGGTCATCCCGCCGAGGCCGGTCGTCCCGCTGTGCCCCGGAACGCTGCGGCCGCTCGTCCCGACGGGGCCGCTCATCCCGCTGCGGCCGGTCAGACCGAGCCGGCCGGTCACCACGCTCGTCACGACGGGGCCGCTCGGCGCGCTCGTCTCGCCGGGGACGGTCGTCGGACCGGTCGCCACGGTTGTCCGGGGTGCTGCCACTGGGCCGGTCACTACTCGGCCGGTCACTCCGGTCGGCCGCGTCGCCACGTTCGCTGCCCTCGGCCGAGCGGTCATCTTCCGTGGAGCGGTCGCTGTGCTCAGCCGTTCGGTCGTCCTCGCCGGAGGAGTCGCTGTGCTCGGCCGTGCGGTCGCTCTCACCGCTGCGGTCGCTGCGCCCGGCCGAGCGATCATCCTCGCCGGAGCGGTTGCTGCGCTCGGAGTCCTCGCCAGCCCCACTGCCCTCAGCAGCACTGCCGTCACTGGCCGTACCGCTGTCCTTGGCCGAGCTGCTTTCCTTGGCCGAGCTGCTGTCCTGACTGGTGCCGGACTCCGCATCGCCGTCGTCCGTCGCAGCCTTCGCCGTGACGGTGCCAGCGTCCGATCGAACGGCCGCGTCAGCACCACCCTCGACCGAACTGTCGTCACGGGTCGCCTCGGACCGCGGCCGCGTTTCCGGAGTCACCTCGTCAACGAAGGTGGACGACATCGTGTCGTCGGTGATGTCGTGGTCGGCCGCCTCGAACCCACTGGTGTCGATGCCGCGGTCGCTCTGGTACCCACCGGAACCGCTGTCGTCCCCAGCGCGACCACGGTCGTCCCGCCGGTAACCGCCCCGGTTGTCCTCACGACCGGACGAACCACCGCCCCGACGCTCGAACCCCCGGTCACTCCCGCCCCGCGAGTCACGGGAACCACCGCGGTCATCCCGGCGGAAGCCGCTGCCCGAGCCCCGGTCGTTCCGGAACCCGCTGCCACCCCGATCATCCCGACGGTCGGTGCCCCGCTCGCCAGTCCGCGAGTCGCCCTTGTACCCGCCGGTTCCCCGGTCGCTAGTCCGCGAACCGCGGTCACTCTGGTAACCACCGGTCCCCCGGTCGCCGCCGGTACGCGAGTCACCCTTGTACCCACCGGAGCTGCTACCCCGGGAACCGCTCGAACCACGGTCGCCCTGGTAGCCACCACGGTCATCGCGACGGTCCCCACCGCTGCGGAAACCGCTGCCGCCACGATCGTCACGACGGTCCCCACCGCTCCGGAAGCCACTGCCGCCACGGTCCCCGCCGCTGCCACGCGCGTCGCGGTCGCCGCCGTAGCCACCGGTGCTGCCGCCGCGCGAATCGCTGGCCGAGCCCCGGCTGTCCCGGAAGCCGGAACGGTTGTCACCGCTGCTGCGGAAGCTGCCACGGTCGTCACGCGAACCGCCGGCGCTGCCACCGCGGTAACCGCCGCTCGTGCCACGGTCGTCCCGGTCGCCGCGGAACCCACCGGAGCCGCGGTCGTCCCGACGGTCACCCTTGAAGTCCCGATTGCCCTGATACCCGCCCGAGCCGCGTTCGCTCTTGAAGCCGCTCTTGCCCTGGTACTCGCTCGGGCCGCGGTCGTTCTTGCCCTGGTAGCCGCCGCCAGTACGCGAATCGCGGTCGCCCTGGTAGCCGCCGGTACGCGAGTCGCCCTTGTACCCACCGGAGCTGCTGCCACCCCGGGAACCGCTCGAGCCACGGTCCCCCTGGTAACCGCCACTGCCGCCACGGTCTTCCCACCGACGGCCGGAGTCCTTCCGCTCGCCATAGGCCGACTTGCCCTGCGGACGCCCGGCGCCCCGATCCTCGGAACGCCCCCCGCCACGGTTGTCGTAACTGCCACGCGAGCCGCCGCCGGAACCACCCCGGTACCCACCGGACCGGCTGTCCTCGGAACCGCCCCGGTAACCGCCGGACCGCTTGTCGTCCGAGCCACCCCGATACCCACCGGAACGCTTGTCATCCGAGCCACCCCGGTACCCGCCGGAACGGCTGTCGTCCGAACCGCCGCGGTAACCACCGGACCGCTTGTCATCGGAGCCGCCGCGGTAACCGCCGGAGCGGCTGTCGTCCGAGCCACCCCGGTAGCCACCGGAGCGCTTGTCGTCCGAACCACCGCGGAATGCGGCGGAACGCTTGTCGTCGCGGTTGGGGGCGTAGCCGCCGCGCTGGTCACGGGGGCCGTCGCCCTGCGAGGGCCGGCCCTGGTAGCCGCCGCCGGTGCCACGGGCGCCCGCGCCGCGGTCGTCGCGCCGCGGTCGTCCCTGGTGGCTGCTGTCGCGTCCGCCTCGGTCCTGCCGCGCGCCGCGCCGGTCTCCCCGGGGCGCGTCCGACCGGTTGCCGCGGGAGCCTTGGTCGCGGCGAGCCGACCGGCCGGACCCATCATCCTCTGAGTCACGTCGACCGAACTCGGACACCTGGCCTCCTGCCATCGAAAAAAATCTTGGTTTGGTACGTATGCCCCGCTAGGGGGCCAACTGACTATCCTACGGGTCCCCGCGGACCATCCCCCGGGCGGCGTCGTCGCCGGCGCCGGGGCACACATAGCAGTAGGGCCCCGGGAAGATCATTGCTGATCCTCGACCGGGGCCCTGACTGTTACGTTAAAGTTCGGCGGCGTCCTACTCTCCCACAACCCTTCGGTTGCAGTACCATCGGCGCTACCAGGCTTAGCTTCCGGGTTCGGAATGGGACCGGGCGTTTCCCTGGCGCTATAACCACCGAAACACTACGAAACAACACACACCCACCACCAAGTTCGGTGGTGTCGGTGTGGTGTTTCAGAGCTGTAGAGTGGATGCGTAACATCTTCGTGGGCAAGTCCTCGGCCTATTAGTACCAGTCAACTCGACAACACATTACTGTGCTTCCATTTCTGGCCTATCAACCCAATGGTCTCTTGGGGGCCTTAACCCACATGGGGTGGGATACCTCATCTTGGAACAGGCTTCCCGCTTAGATGCCTTCAGCGGTTATCCCTTCCGAACGTGGCCAACCAGCCATGCCCCTGGCGGGACAACTGGCACACCAGAGGTTCGTCCGTCCCGGTCCTCTCGTACTAGGGACAGCCTTCCTCAAGTATCCTACGCGCGCGGCGGATAGGGACCGAACTGTCTCACGACGTTCTAAACCCAGCTCGCGTGCCGCTTTAATGGGCGAACAGCCCAACCCTTGGGACCTACTCCGGCCCCAGGATGCGACGAGCCGACATCGAGGTGCCAAACCATGCCGTCGATATGGACTCTTGGGCAAGATCAGCCTGTTATCCCCGGGGTACCTTTTATCCGTTGAGCGACACCCCTTCCACCAGGTGGTGCCGGATCACTAGTCCCGACTTTCGTCCCTGCTCGACATGTCTGTCTCACAGTCAAGCTCCCTTGTGCACTTGCACTCAACACCTGATTGCCAACCAGGCTGAGGGAACCTTTGGGCGCCTCCGTTACTCTTTAGGAGGCAACCGCCCCAGTTAAACTACCCATCAGGCACTGTCCCTGAACCAGATCATGGTCCGAGGTTGAGATTCCCAATTCGACCAGAGTGGTATTTCAACAACGACTCCACAGTAACTAGCGTCACCGCTTCACAGTCTCCCACCTATCCTACGCAAGCCGAACCGAAAACCAATACCAAACTATAGTAAAGGTCCCGGGGTCTTTCCGTCCTGCCGCGCGTAACGAGCATCTTTACTCGTAGTGCAATTTCGCCGGGCCTGTGGTTGAGACAGCCGGAAAGTCGTTACGCCATTCGTGCAGGTCGGAACTTACCCGACAAGGAATTTCGCTACCTTAGGATGGTTATAGTTACCACCGCCGTTTACTGGCGCTTAAATTCTCAGCTTCACCCCCGAAGGGATTAACCGGTCCTCTTAACGTTCCAGCACCGGGCAGGCGTCAGTCCATATACATCGTCTTGCGACTTCGCATGGACCTGTGTTTTTAGTAAACAGTCGCTTTCCGCTGGTCTCTGCGGCCACCCACCCCTAGCCTGTAAAAAGCTTCAGGATGTTTGGCCCCCCTTCTCCCGAAGTTACGGGGGCATTTTGCCGAGTTCCTTAACCACAGTTCACCCGATCGCCTTAGTATTCTCTACCTGACCACCTGTGTTGGTTTGGGGTACGGGCCGTGCATGCACTCACTAGAGGCTTTTCTCGACAGCATAGGATCACTCTACTTCGCCTCAAACGGCTACGCATCACGTCTCAGCCTCATGGAACACGGATTTGCCTATGTTCCGGCCTACACGCTTACACCAGGACAACCATCGCCTGGCGGAGCTACCTTCCTGCGTCACCCCATCGCTTGACTACTACGAAATCAGGTCCCACGCTCCACACACCCACCTAAGCCCGAAGGCTTCGCTGAGCGGCTTTGGGTGGTTAGTATCAAACGCCTCGTCATGGGCGCACATGCTCGGGTACGGGAATATCAACCCGTTGTCCATCGACTACGCCTGTCGGCCTCGCCTTAGGTCCCGACTTACCCTGGGCGGATTAGCCTGGCCCAGGAACCCTTGGTCATCCGGCGGCAGAGTTTCTCACTCTGCATTCGCTACTCATGCCTGCATTCTCACTCCCACACCCTCCACGACTCGTTCACACGGCCGCTTCCCTGGATGCAGGACGCTCCCCTACCCATCAACACGACTACACAAGAACCCGAAGGTTCAAGCGGATCTATTGTGTCAATGACACAGCTTCGGCGGTGTGCTTAAGCCCCGCTACATTGTCGGCGCAGGACCACTTGACCAGTGAGCTATTACGCACTCTTTCAAGGGTGGCTGCTTCTAAGCCAACCTCCTGGTTGTCTGGGCAATCCCACATCCTTTCCCACTGAGCACACACTTAGGGGCCTTAGCTGGTGTTCTGGGCTGTTTCCCTCTCGACGACGAAGCTTATCCCCCGCCGTCTCACTGCCACACTCTCACACCACGGTATTCGGAGTTTGGTTGATTTCGGTAACCCGGTAAGGCCCCTAGACCATCCAGTAGCTCTACCCCCGCGGTGAAACATGTGACGCTGCACCTAAATGCATTTCGGGGAGAACCAGCTATCACGGAGTTTGATTGGCCTTTCACCCCTACCCACAGCTCATCCCCTCAGTTTTCAACCTAAGTGGGTTCGGGCCTCCACGACGTCTTACCGTCGCTTCACCCTGGCCATGGGTAGATCACTCCGCTTCGGGTCTAGACCACGCGACTCACACGCCCTATTCAGACTCGCTTTCGCTACGGCTACCCCACACGGGTTAACCTCGCCACGCAGCACTAACTCGCAGGCTCATTCTTCAAAAGGCACGCCATCACCTTATTACGGCTCTGACGGCTTGTAGGCACACGGTTTCAGGTACTCTTTCACTCCCCTCCCGGGGTACTTTTCATCTTTCCCTCACGGTACTAGTCCGCTATCGGTCTTCAGGAAGTATTTAGGCTTACCGGGTGGTCCCGGCAGATTCACAGCAAATTCCACGAGCTCGCTGCTACTCGGGAACACCACCAAAAACCACAACACAAGCTTTCGCGTACGGGGCTCTCACCCACTCCGGCCCGCCATCCCAAGCGGTTCCACTAACTCATGCGTGACTTCGAAAAAATGTCAGTTTCTTCAAGGCGGGTCCCACAACACCGACTACACAACCCCTGACAGGTATCACATGCAATCGGTTTAGCCTCTTCCGCTTTCGCTCGCCACTACTCACGGAATCACGGTTGTTTTCTCTTCCTACGGGTACTGAGATGTTTCACTTCCCCGCGTTCCCTCCACACCGGCTATATATTCACCGGCGGGTAACACCACATCACTGGTGCTGGGTTTCCCCATTCGGAAATCCTCGGATCACAGCTCGGTTGACAGCTCCCCGAGGCTTATCGCAGCCTCCTACGTCCTTCATCGGCTCCTGAAGCCAAGACATCCACCATGTGCCCTTAACAACTTGACCACAAAGATGCTCGCATCCACTCTACAGTTCTCAAACACCACACCAGAAACAACAGTGTGTTGCCTCAGGACCCAACAGCGTGCCAATGAACACCCGACAACCCGAGCTAACGAAACAAACTTTCCACGCGACACCCGAAGATGCTGCAGTACTTGCTTGAACCTCACTCACCATCGCCGGCGATAACCAGTAGTTCCACAATTCCTTGAGCAAGCTCGGCAACACCACAGGCGGGTGTTAAACCGTGCCCACTCCACACTCGGTTCCGGGTATCCCGGGAATGTGGATGTGTTGTGCTCCTTAGAAAGGAGGTGATCCAGCCGCACCTTCCGGTACGGCTACCTTGTTACGACTTCGTCCCAATCGCCAGTCCCACCTTCGACCACTCCCTCCCTTACGGGTTGGGCCATGGGCTTCGGGTGTTACCGACTTTCATGACGTGACGGGCGGTGTGTACAAGGCCCGGGAACGTATTCACCGCAGCGTTGCTGATCTGCGATTACTAGCGACTCCGACTTCACGCAGTCGAGTTGCAGACTGCGATCCGAACTGAGACCGGCTTTAAGGGATTCGCTCCACCTCGCGGTATCGCAGCCCTCTGTACCAGCCATTGTAGCATGTGTGAAGCCCTGGACATAAGGGGCATGATGACTTGACGTCATCCCCACCTTCCTCCGAGTTGACCCCGGCAGTCTCCCACGAGTCCCCGCCATCACGCGCTGGCAACGTAGGATAAGGGTTGCGCTCGTTGCGGGACTTAACCCAACATCTCACGACACGAGCTGACGACAGCCATGCACCACCTGTACACCAACCACAAGGGAAGCCCCATCTCTGGGGATGTCTGGCGCATGTCAAGCCCAGGTAAGGTTCTTCGCGTTGCATCGAATTAATCCACATGCTCCGCCGCTTGTGCGGGCCCCCGTCAATTCCTTTGAGTTTTAGCCTTGCGGCCGTACTCCCCAGGCGGGGCGCTTAATGCGTTAGCTACGGCACGGACAACGTGGATGTCGCCCACACCTAGCGCCCAACGTTTACAGCGTGGACTACCAGGGTATCTAATCCTGTTCGCTCCCCACGCTTTCGCTCCTCAGCGTCAGTATCGGCCCAGAGACCCGCCTTCGCCACCGGTGTTCCTCCTGATATCTGCGCATTTCACCGCTACACCAGGAATTCCAGTCTCCCCTACCGAACTCAAGTCTGCCCGTATCGACTGCACGCTGAAGGTTAAGCCTCCAGATTTCACAGCCGACGCGACAAACCGCCTACGAGCTCTTTACGCCCAATAATTCCGGACAACGCTTGCACCCTACGTATTACCGCGGCTGCTGGCACGTAGTTAGCCGGTGCTTCTTATCCAGGTACCGTCACTTGCGCTTCGTCCCTGGCGAAAGAGGTTTACAACCCGAAGGCCGTCATCCCTCACGCGGCGTCGCTGCATCAGGCTTTCGCCCATTGTGCAATATTCCCCACTGCTGCCTCCCGTAGGAGTCTGGGCCGTGTCTCAGTCCCAGTGTGGCCGGTCACCCTCTCAGGCCGGCTACCCGTCGTCGCCTTGGTAGGCCATTACCCCACCAACAAGCTGATAGGCCGCGGGTTCATCCTGTACCGCCAGAACTTTCAACAACCCCCCATGCGAGGAGATGTGATATCCGGTATTAGACCCCGTTTCCAAGGCTTATCCCAGAGTACAGGGCAGATTACCCACGTGTTACTCACCCGTTCGCCACTCATCCACCACCGAAGCGGTTTCAGCGTTCGACTTGCATGTGTTAAGCACGCCGCCAGCGTTCGTCCTGAGCCAGGATCAAACTCTCCAACAATGAACAGTTCGATCGAGACTACATTCTCTCAATCATTCTCAAAGGAAACCCCGACGAGGGGGTTTCATATAAGCTCTACTGGCTTAGTTCACTAGCACACTGTTGAGTTCTCAAGCAACACACCCCAGAAGAAACCAGAACCCCTCAGGGCCAGCCTCGACCGAAGCAGTCATTCCTAGCAGTTTTTTGTGGGACACCCACTCCATCACCTTGCAGTGAGAGCTTGGTTCGTGTCCCGGCGGCCACCCGGTTTCCCTGGCGACTTGGAGAACTTTACATGGCCGTCCGGGGCCCGAAACAGGGGGGTACCTTAACCGCGTTCCCGCAGGTCAAGCCCCTGTTTCGGGCCAGAGCCGGGATCAGGCCCCGACGCTCACGCCGGCGACGTTGCGCTTGCCCTTGCGCACCACGAGCCAGCGGCCGTGGAGGGCATCGGCCGAGGACGGCTTCCACTCCTCGTCGGCGATCTTCACGTTGTTCACGTACGCGCCGCCCTCCTTGACCGTGCGGCGCGCGGCGCCCTTGCTGTCGACCAGGCCGGCGGCGAGCAGGAGGTCGACGATCGTCGGTCCCTCCGCACCCGAAGGCGTGACCTCGCCGGTCGGCACCTCGGCCATGGCCGCGTCGAGCGTCTTCGCGTCGAGCTCGCCCAGCTCACCGCGCCCGAACAGCGCCTGGCTGGCCGCGATGACCTGCCGGGTCTGGTCCTCGCCGTGCACCAGGTTGGTGAACTCCTCCGCCAGCCGCTTCTGCGCCGAGCGCAGGTGCGGCCGCTGTTCGGTGTCCTCGGCCAGCGCGCCGATCTCCTCCTGCGTGAGGAACGTGAACATCCGCAGGTAGCGGATGACGTCGGCGTCCCCCACGTTCACGAAGTACTGGTACCAGGCGTACGGCGAGGTCATCTCCGGGTCGAGCCACAGGTTCCCGCCGCCGGTGGACTTGCCGAACTTCCGGCCCTCGGCGTCGGTGACCAGCGGTGCGGTCAGCGCGTGCGCGACGCCGCCCTCGACCCGCCGGATCAGGTCGGCGCCGCCGACCAGGTTGCCCCACTGGTCCGAGCCGCCGACCTGCAGCTTGCAGCCGTACTGGCGGTACAGCTGCAGGTAGTCCTGCGACTGCAGCAGCAGGTAGCTGAACTCGGTGTACGACATCCCGTCGGACGCGAGGCGGCGCTTCACCGTCTCCCGGTTGATCATCGTGTTCACCGGGAAGTGCTTGCCGACGTCGCGCAGGAACTCCAGCACGTTCTGCTGGCCGGTCCAGTTGAGGTTGTTCTCCACGACCGCGCCGGTCGCCGAATCGTCGAAGTCCACGAACCGCTCGAGCTGGCCGCGGATCCGGCCGGCCCACTCGGCCACGACGTCGAGCGTGTTCAGCGTGCGCTCGCCGGTGTCACGCGGGTCGCCGATCATCCCGGTGGCGCCGCCGGCCAGCACGATCGGCCGGTGCCCGGCCCCCTGGAAGCGCTTGAGCATCAGGAGCGGGACGAGGTTGCCGGCGTGCAGGCTGGGCGCGGTCGGGTCGAAGCCGCAATACAGGGTGAGGGGGCCTTGGTCGAGTTCGCGCCGAAGGGCGTCGATGTCGGTGGACTGCGCGATCAGGCCGCGCCAGGACAGCTCGTCAAGGATGTGCTCACTCACACCTGTAGATACTCCCGCACCAGGTCAACCGACTATCCCGCGGGGCGCGCCTGCCGCCGTTTCCCGCCGCGGCGGTAGGCCGAGACGGCGGGTGAACCGTCGACCCAGAATCGCCACGGGGTGTCCATCGCCATCGCGACGCCGACACGTGGCCCATTACGGATGTGTTCGGCGGGCACCCGCTCCCCCACGCGCAGCCGCACCGGCGAGAACGGGTCGGTGAGGTCGACGCCATTCTCCGCCCGGTCGATCCGCAGCACCGAGGTCAGGATCGCCGGGCCCTTGGCCAGCTCACCGGTCCCCCGCGCGTTCGGCCGCCGTTTCCGCACCAGGTCCAGGCCCTGGACGACCTCGCCCGCGCGCAGCAGCACGGCGCCCGGCTGGCCCTCTTCGGTGCCGACGATGTTGGCGCAGAAGTGCATGCCGTAGACGAAATACACGTACAGGTGCCCGGCCGGCCCCCACATCACGGCGTTGCGCGGGGTCTGACCGCGGTAGCAATGCGAAGCCGGATCGTCGGCCCCGCGGTAAGCCTCGACCTCGACCAGCCGGACGCCGACGGTGCCGTCAGGCCCGTCGGCCTCGAGCACCGCGCCCAGCAGCAGGTGCGCCAGGTCGACCGGGTCCAGTGCCAGTTCCTCGCGCCGGAACAACCGGTCCACGTGCGCTCCCCTCGTCCGCCGTCAGCCTAACCAGCGGCGACCGGGCACCGGCACTCGATCAGGCGCAAGCGTCGAAAGCCAGACGCCCCAATGCTTGCCCGGGCCGGGCCAGCCGTGGCTGCCCCGGCCGGAAGACCTACTTCAGCCACTGCCGATGGGCCGCGGCCCGCTCCATCAGCCGTTCGCGCTGCTCGGCGACGCGCTCGGGAGCGGTGCCGCCGCGGGCGTTGCGCGAGCGCACCGAGCCCTCGACGGTCAGCACCTCGCGCACGGCCGGGGTGAGCGCCGGGTTGATGGCCTGGAACTCCTCGTCGGTCAGCTCGTCGAGGCCGACGCCGCGGCCCTCGGCGACCCGGACGCTCTCCCCCGCCGCCTCGTGCGCCACCCGGAACGGAACGCCTTGGCGCACCAGCCATTCCGCGATGTCGGTGGCGAGTGTGAAGCCCGCCGGGGCCAGCTCGGCGAGCCGGTCGGTGTGGAAGGTCAGCGTGGCGAGCATGCCCGCGATCGCCGGGAACAGCAGCTCCAGCTGCTCGACGGAGTCGAAGACCGGCTCCTTGTCCTCCTGCAGGTCGCGGTTGTACGCGAGCGGCTGTGCCTTGAGCGTCGCCAGCAGGCCGGTGAGGTTGCCGATCAGCCGGCCCGCCTTGCCTCGCGTCAGCTCCGCGACATCCGGGTTCTTCTTCTGCGGCATGATCGAGCTGCCCGTGGCCCACGCGTCGTCGAGCGTGACGTAGCCGAACTCGGCGGTGTTCCAGATGACCACCTCTTCGGCGATCCGGGACAGGTTCACGGCCAGCATCGTCACGGAGAACGCGAACTCGGCGGCGAAGTCCCGCGAGGCGGTGCCGTCGATCGAGTTCTCCACGCTGGTGTCGAAGCCCAGCTCCGTCGCGACGGCCTCCGGGTCGAGCCCGAGCGACGAGCCGGCCAGCGCACCCGAGCCGTACGGCGACTCCGCCGTGCGGACGTCCCAGTCACGCAGCCGCGAGACGTCGCGCAGCAGCGCCTGGCCGTGGGCCAGCAGATGGTGCGCGAGCAGCACGGGCTGCGCGTGCTGGAGGTGCGTGCGGCCGGGCAGGATCGCGTCCGGGTGCCGCTGGGCCTGCGACACCAGCGCGTCGACCACGTCCAGCGTGCCCGCGACGACCCGGCGGGCCGCGTCGCGCAGCCACATCCGGAACAGCGTGGCCACCTGGTCGTTGCGCGAGCGGCCGGCCCGCAGCTTGCCGCCCAGGTCGGTGCCGGCCCGCTCCAGCAGGCCGCGCTCCAGCGCGGTGTGCACGTCCTCGTCGGCGACCGTCGGGGTGAACGCCCCCGACTCGACGTCGCGGGCCAGCGCGTCCAGCGCGTCCAGCATGCCCGCCAGCTCGGCGTCGGTGAGCAGCCCGGCCTGGCGCAGCACTCGCGCGTGGGCCCGCGAGCCGGCGATGTCGTACGGCGCCAGCCGCCAGTCGAAGTGGGTCGACGCGCTCAGCGCCGCCATCGCCTCCGCCGGGCCGCTGGCGAACCGCCCGCCCCACAGTTGCACCGGCTGGTCTTTCCCGCTCACAACTTGCCTTTCGTCGTAACGCCCCGGTCTGGTACCCGGGCTTGCCTGGTCTGAGATCGGTTCATTCCGCGTTCAGGGCGGACGAACGCTGGGCCAGTGCGGCGAAGCGTTCGGCCAGATCCTTGCCCGTCAACGGCTCCCGCGCGATCACCGCGACCGTGTCGTCGCCGGCGATGGAGCCGACGACCTCCTCCAGCGCCGCCCGGTCGATGGCGCTGGCCAGGAACTGCGCCGCGCCCGGGGGCGTGCGCAGCACCGTGAGATTGCCTGAGGAGTCCGCCGAGACGAGCAGCTCGGCCAGCAGTTTCGCAAGCCTCGCCGTGCCGCCCTGCACTCCGCGCACCGGGCTGCCGTCCTCGGGGATGACGTAGACCGGGGCACCCGAGTCGGCACCGCGCAGCTTGACCGCGCCGAGCTCGTCGAGGTCCCGCGACAGCGTCGCCTGGGTGACCTCGATGCCCTCGGCCGCCAGCAGTTTCGCCAGCTCGGTCTGGCTGCGGATGGCCATCGTGGCCACCAGCTCGGTGATCCGCGCCTGGCGCCCGACCCGGCTGCCGCTCATCGTCCCAGCTGCCCGAACAGCCAGACGAGCAGCGCCTTCTGCGCGTGCAGCCGGTTCTCGGCCTCGTCCCACACGGCGCTGGCCGGGCCGTCGAGCACCTCGTCGGTGATCTCCCAGCCGCGGTGCGCGGGCAGGCAGTGCAGCACGATCGCCTCGTCCGCCGCGCGCTTGAGCAGCTCGGTGTTGACCTGCAGCGCGCGGAACGGGCCGACCCGGTCGAGGCCGTCGTTCTCCTGGCCCATGGACGTCCAGGTGTCGGTGACCAGTACGTCGGCGCCGTCGACCGCGGAGTGCGGGTCGGTGAACACCGTCGCGCTGCCACCGGTCGGGCTGGCGCGGTGCTTGGCGTCGAGCACCACTTGCTGGTCGGGCTGGAAGCCCTCGGGCGAGACGACCCGCACGTGCATGCCGGCGGTGACCCCGCCGAGCAGCAGCGAGTGGGCCATGTTGTTGGCGCCGTCGCCGAGGTAGACCATCGTGAGCCCGGCGAGCTTGCCCTTGCGCTCGCGGATGGTCATCAGGTCGGTGAGCACCTGGCACGGGTGGAATTCGTCGGTGAGCGCGTTGATGATCGGGATCGAGGCGACCGAGGCCATGGCGTCGATGCGCTTCTGCGCGAAAGTCCGCCACACCACGGCGTCGACGTAGCGCGACAGCACACGCGAAGTGTCCTCGATGGTTTCTTCGCGGCCGAGCTGCATCGAGCGGCCGTCCACGATCACCGGGTGCCCGCCGAGCTGGCTGATGCCGACCTCGAACGAGAACCGGGTGCGGGTGGAGTTCTTCTCGAAGATGGCGGCGACCGTTTTTCCGGCCAGCGCTTTGTTGCCGAGCGGGTCGGCCTTGAGCTGGTCGGCGAGGTCGAGCAGCGCTGTCTGCTCTTCGGGGCTGACGTCGTCGTCGCGGAGGAAGTGGCGGGGCATCAGTCGGTTTCCTTCGTGGTGGTGGTCTTCGTGGTGGCGCTGTCGAGCGCCCCCGGGAGCGCGGAGAGGAAGCCGCGGGCCTGCTCGTCGCCGAGCACGAGCGGCGGCGCGAGCCGGATGGTGTCCGGCGCGACCGGGTTGACCAGGTACCCCGCGTCCTGCGCGGCCTTCGCGACCGCGGCGGACACCGGCTGCCGGAGCGTGATGCCGAGCAGCAGGCCCGCGCCGCGGACGCCGCCGACGAGCGGGTGGCCCAGCGCCTCGACCCCGGCCGCGATGTCCTTGCCCAGTGCGGAAACGTGGTCGAGCAGGCCGTCGCGGGCGATGGCGCGCAGCACCGCGAGACCGGCCGCGCAGCACACCGGGTTTCCGCCGAACGTCGTGCCGTGCTGGCCCGGCTTGAGCAGCTCGCCCGCCGCGCCGACGCCGATCACCGCGCCGAGCGGCAGCCCGCCGCCGAGGCCCTTGGCCAGAGTGATCACGTCGGGCACGATCCCGACCTGCTGGAACGCGAACCAGGTGCCGAGCCTGCCGATGCCGGTCTGCACCTCGTCGAGCACGAGCAACGTGCCGGTCGCCTTGGTGATCTCGCGCGCGGCCTGCAGGTAACCGTCCGGCGCGGGGACGACGCCGGCCTCGCCGAGCACCGGCTCCAGGAAAACTGCCGCGGTGTCGGTGTCGACGGCCGCGCGCAGCGCCTCGACGTCGCCGAACGGCACATGCGTGACACCCGGCAGCAGCGGCGCGAACGGCTCGCGCTTGGCCGGCTGGCCGGTGAGCGTCAGGGCGCCCATCGTGCGGCCGTGGAACGCGCCCTCGGCGGCCACCACCTTGCCGCGGCCGGTGAGCCGGCTGATCTTCAGCGCGGCCTCGTTGGCCTCGGCGCCGGAGTTGACGAACAGCACCTTGCCCTGCCCGGTCAGCCCCGCGACGTCCAGCAGCGCCTCGGCCAGCTCGACCGCGACCGGGTTCACGTACAGGTTCGAGGTGTGGCCCAGCGTCGCGATCTGCTCGCTGACGGCGCGGACCACGTCCGGGTGCGCGTGGCCGAGCGCGTTGACGGCGATGCCGCCGACGAGGTCGACGTACTCGCCGCCGTCGGCGTCCCACACCTTCGCGCCCTCGCCGCGGACCAGCGTGAGGCTGGGGGTGCCGTAGTTGTCCATCACGGCCGACTGCCAGTGCTGCCGGCCGTCCACATTGGACGTCAGAGTGGTCACGGGAGCTCCGTTTCGGGAAGGACCATGGTGCCGATGCCGCGGGAGGTGAACACCTCGAGCAGCACGGAATGGGCGAGCCTGCCGTCGATCACGTGGGCGCCGCGCACGCCGCCGCGGACCGCGCGGACGCAAGCCTCCATCTTCGGGATCATGCCGCTGGCCAGGCCCGGCAGCAGCTTCTCCAGCCGGTCGACGCCGATGCGGTCGATCAGCGAGGAGCGGTCGGGCCAGTTGGCATAAAGGCCTTCGACGTCGGTGAGCACCACGAGCTTCTCGGCGTCCAGCGCGGCGGCCAGCGCGCCGGCCGCGGTGTCGGCGTTGACGTTGTGCACCACGCCGTCGATGTCGGGGGCCACAGTGGACACCACCGGGATGCGCCCGGCGTTGACGATGTCGAGGACCGCGTCCGGGTTCACCGCCGCCACCTCGCCGACCAGGCCGATGTCGACCTGCTCACCGTCCACGGTGGCCTGCTTGCGCTCGGCGGTGAACAGCCGCGCGTCCTCGCCGGAGATGCCGACGGCGTACGGCCCGTGCGCGTTGATCAGCCCGACCAGCTCCCGGCTGACCTGGCCGACCAGCACCATCCGCACGATGTCCATGGTCTCCGGCGTGGTCACGCGCAGGCCGCCCTTGAACTCGCCCTCGACGCCGAGCCGGCTGAGCATCGCGGTGATCTGCGGGCCGCCGCCGTGCACCACCACCGGGTGCAGGCCGGCCAGCCGCAGGAACACCATGTCCTGCGCGAACGCGGCCTTGAGCCGGTCGTCGATCATGGCGTTGCCGCCGTACTTGACGACCACGGTGGCGCCGTGGAACCGCTGCAGCCACGGCATCGCCTCGATCAGCACCCCGGCCTTCTCGGCCGCCGTGGACAGCCGGTCGTCCGCCGAAACCAGCGAATCGGGGCCGGTCATGACGAGTACGCGCTGTTCTCTTCGACGTACCCGTGCGAGAGGTCCGTGGTGTAGACGGTGGCAGCGGCGTCGCCGACCCCGAGGTCGACGACGATCGCGACGGCGCGGCCCGAGAGGTCCGCGGCCGAGCGGTCCTCGGCGGTGGTCCCGGCGGCGAACAGCGTGGCGCCGTTGATAGTGATCGACAGCGTCTCCGGGTCGATGCGCGCGGGCGCGCGGCCGAGCGCCATGGCGATCCGGCCCCAGTTCGGGTCGGAGCCGAACAGCGCCGTCTTGACCAGGTTGTCCTCGGCGATGGTGCGGGCGACCACCTCGGCGTCGGCTTCGGAGGCCGCGCCCCGGACGGTGATGTCGACGTCCTTCGTCGCGCCCTCGGAGTCCGCGCGCAGTTGCAGCACCAGGTCGCGGGCCACGGTGGTGAGCAGCTTCGTCAGCTCGGCTTCGGCAGGCTCGGCGCCGCTCGCGCCGGAGGCCAGCACGAGCACGGTGTCGTTGGTGGAGGTGCCGCCGTCGACGTCGAGCCGGTCGAAGGTGACGTGGGTGGCCGCGCGCAGGGCACGGTCGAGGGTTTCCTTGTCCACCACGGCATCCGTGGTGATCACGGACAGCATCGTGGCCAGGTTCGGCGCGAGCATGCCGGCGCCCTTGGCGAAGCCGCCGACACTCCAGCCGTCTTCGTGCTTCGCGAACGCCTGCTTCGGCTTGCTGTCGGTGGTCATCACGCCGGTGGCGGCGTTCAGGCCTGCCTCCAGGCCGGTGTCGAGTGCCTTCACCGCACTGTCCACACCGGACAGGACGGCGGCCATCGGCAGCCGCTCGCCGATCAGGCCGGTGGAGCACACGGCCACCTCGATGGCCCCGGCGCCGAGCACCTCGGCCACCTTTTCGGCGGTGGCGTGCGTGTCCTGGAAGCCGCCGGGGCCGGTGGCCGCGTTGGCCCCGCCGGAGTTGAGCACGACGGCCTTGAGCTTGTGCTGCTTCAGCACTTCCTGCGACCACAGCACGGGCGCGGCCTTGATCACGTTGCGGGTGAACACGCCCGCGGCGACGTCGAGCGGGCCGTCGTTGACGACCAGCGTGAGGTCGAGCGCGCCGGAGGCCTTGATGCCCGCGGCGATGCCGGCGGCGCGGAAGCCCTGGGGGCCGGTGACGGTCACGGTGCCACTCCCACGGTGGAAAGTCCGGTGGCCTCGGGGAAGCCGAGCGCCAGGTTCATCGATTGCACGGCACCGCCCGCGGTGCCCTTGGTCAGGTTGTCGATCGAGGTGACCACGACCAGGCGGCCGGCGCCGGCGTCCACCCCGAGCTGCAGGGTGACGTTGTTCGAGCCCAGCGTCGCGCTGGTCGCGGGCCAGACGCCCGGAGCCAGCAGCTGCACGAACGGCTCAGCGTCGTAGGCCTTCTCGTAGACCTCGCGCGCGGCCGTCTCGTCGACGTCGCCGGCCAGCGGGGCGCTGGCCGTGGTGAGGATCCCGCGCGGCATCGGCGCGAGAACGGGCGTGAACGACACGGTGACCTTCCTTCCGGCCGCGGCGGACAGGTTCTGGGCGAACTCCGGTGTGTGCCGGTGCGCCCCGGCCACGCCGTACGCGCTGGCCGAGCCCATCACCTCGGAACCGAGCAGGTTCGGCTTGAGGCTCTTGCCCGCACCGGACGTGCCGGTCACGGACACGACCGTGACCTCCGGCTCGACCAGCCCAGCGGCTAGCGCCGGCGCGAGGGCCAGCGAGCCGCCGGTCGGGAAGCAGCCCGGGACCGCGACGCGCTTGGTGCCGACGAGCTTCTCGCGCGCACCGGGCAGCTCCGGCAGCCCGTACGGCCACTGGCCGGCGTGCTCGCCGCCGTACCAGCGCTCCCAGTCGGCCGAGTCGGCCAGCCGATGGTCGGCGCCGAGGTCCACGACAAGCACCTCGGGCCCGAGCCGGGCCGCGATCTCCGCCGAATGCCCGTGCGGCAGCGCGAGGAACACGACATCGTGCCCTGCCAGCGTCTCGGGGCTCGTCTCCGCCAGCACGCGCCCGGCCAGCGGCACCAGGTGCGGCTGGTGCGTGCCCAGCGTGGTTCCGGCGCTGCTGGCCGCAGTCAGCGCGCCGATCTCGACCTCGGGGTGGGCGAGCAGCAGGCGCAGCAGTTCGCCGCCCGCGTACCCGCTCGCGCCGGCAACCGCGATCTTCACCGTCATACGCATGATTATGCACGACGGTGCAATCTCAAACAAACAGGGTTTGAGCCCGGTGCCCCGTCGTCGCCCCGGCCAGGCCGACGACCGACATCCCAGCACGGCTGCTCGCCTTGTCATCATTCCTCCAGACGCTCACTCCTCCAGACGTTTTGCTGCCACTGCCCTAGAAGCTGCGGGAGCGACAAGGGCTAGCACCTGGTCGCCGGTGGGGCACTGGCCTCGCTCCGGCAACTCACGCTCGGAGAACAGCCCGCGGCCCGCTAACACCAGTCCCCCGACTCAGCCACACCGCAGCACGCATAGCCGAAGACAGTCGAACCGCTCGCTGTCGAGCCGCTCGCTGCGGCCAAGCGGTCAGCCGGCCGGTTGCCCGACCAGTTGGCCGACCGGCCGAGCATCCGGGCCGTCACGCCTCGATGCCATCCTTCTCCGTAACTCGACCTCCAAACGGCTCTCGCCTCGATCTCCACGCGGCTTCCGTATGAGTCCCTCAACAGCCCCTCCCCCGGATGCCCGCACTCGAGCGGGCATCCGGGGCGGACTCAGAACTCGTCACCTCCCGGTTCCTCGCGGAGGCTGGGCGGCATCGGCAGGTGGTTGCCGGGCTTTTCCGGGTCACAGCCGACCCGGGGCAGGCGGGCGCGGATGCCGCCGGGGGTGCGCTCGAAGTCGCGGGCCAGGTCGGCGACCGGGTCGCCCGCCAGCCAGCGGCGTTCCAGCTCCGCGTCCATCTCCTCGGTCCACGGGCTGCCCTGCTGGGCGGGCCGTTGCCCGGTTCTTCGGCGGCCGCCGCCACCACCTCCGCCGGAGAAGGCCAGGAGGCTCCCGCCGAGCAGTTCGGCCACGGCGGGCACCGCGGCGGAGTCGAGTTCGAGCCGGCCTTCCGCGACGAGTTCGCCGTCAGGCCCCTCGCCACCCACGGTGACGACGACGCGTTGCTGTTCCGCCGCGCCCGTGCGGGCGACGACGGTGATCTGGTACTGGACGTTTCCTGCCCGGACCTCGGTCCGGTGCTCTTCGATGATCGTCATGCCGGGGACGGTAGCGCCGACCCCCGACAATTTTTGCTCACGGGGTGTGGGCGGGTGGCTGCGCTCCGAAATTGTCGGACCCTAGCCGTACCGTCTCCACCGACCACGAACAGCGACCGAGGAGGCTCGGTGAGTGAGGGAAAAAGAACGGTGCCCCGATCTGGCGAACCAGACCGGGGCACCGGGGAGAACGGCTCAGAAGTGCAGCAGCCGCGCGAGCGCGTCCTGCTTGATCCGCGCTCCTGGCTGGGTGTCGGCCTTCGGCTGGCCGCCAGCCGCTCCGGCCGGAACCGGCGGCGGCACCGGCTGGCACTGCGCGTCGGAATGGTTGCCTGCCGTGCGCTTCGGCAGGTTGCCGGTCGCGAGGTAGTCGGCGACCTTGTCGTCCACACACGCGACACCGGACAGCGAGCCGGCGTGCGTGGTGCCGCCGGGCGCGCTGATCAGGCTCGACTTCGGGAACAGCTTCCGCACCTCGAGGCTGCCCTCGTAGGGCGTCGCCGCATCGAGTTCCTCGCTGATCAACAGGGCGCCGTCGACCTTGCTGCCGTCGACGCGCACGGGCTTGCCCGACTTCGCCGGCCAGTTCACGCACGGGGCGTTGAACCAGGCGTTGCCCCAGGTCTCGAACGGGGCGCGGAAGTAGGTCGTCCAGTTGTCGAGGCGCCAGCGGTTCCAGTTCGTCGGCCACTGCACGTCGGAGCACTGCACAGCGCTGTACACCGCATAGCCGTTGTCGTCGCCCGGCGGGTTCGAGTCGTCGTAGAGCGCCTTCAGCGTCTGCCAGTCACCGCGGTGGACCCAGCCGTCGAACGCCTTGGCCATGTCCTCCCAGCCGAACACGTAGTAGCCGGCCTGCAGGAAGACGTCGGTCCACTCGTCCCCGCCGATCACCCCGCCCGCGGGCGTGCGGTCGAGCTTCTTCTGCTGGTCGTACCAGAGCTTTTCCACCGCCGTGGCGGTCTTGCCGAGGTGATAGATGCTGTCGTACTTCGCGAGCCAGCCGAAGTAGATCTTGATGTTGCGGTCGAAGGCCACGTCCTGGTCCAGGTTGGCCTGGTACCAGACGTTGCGCGGGTCGACGTTGCCGTCGAGCACCATGCGGCGCACGTTCCCCGGGAACAGCGTGCTGTACACCTGCCCGAGGTAGGTGCCGTAGGAGAAGCCGTAGTAGTTGATCTGCTTCTCCCCCAGCGCCTTGCGCAGGCTGTCCATGTCCTGCGCGACGTCGGTGGTCTTGATGTGGTCGAGAATGGCGCCGTTCTTGGCGCACGCCTTGGCGTAGCCCTGGGCCTTGTCGAGCCAGGCCCGCTCGATCTGCGGCGTCTTGGGCACGTACGGCGTGCGGTCGTAGCCGAAGTAGTTCCCGTCGCAGGTCACGGCCGGCTTGCTGGAGCCGACGCCGCGCGGGTCGAACCCGATCCAGTCGTAGCTGTCGCCGGCGTGGTTCGGCACCGACTGCCCGAGCCGCGAGAGGCCGAGGCCGGAGCCGCCGGGACCGCCGGGGTTCACGAGCATGATGCCCTGGTACTGGGCGGCCTTGTGCTTGATGCGGGAGACGGCCACCTGGACCTTGTCGCCCGCGGGCTTCGCGTAGTCCATCGGGACCACGAGGAAGCCGCACTGGGCGCCGGCGTTCTTGAGGCTCGCCGAAGTGCACTCTCCCCAGTTGATCGGCGCCGGCGTGAAGTCCGGTGTCCTGGCCGGTGCCGCTGTGGCGGCGGGAGCTGCGGCCAGCGCGCCGACCGCGACAGCCGCGGCGGCGAACACGGCAACGATTTTCTTCACAGAGTTCCTTTTCGTCCGCGGGCAACCCGAATTCGTCGAAACTACCGACAACCCGCAACAATCTCCTCGCACGACACGAGTTGCGCCATCCACCTTTCGTCGGTATTTGGCACTACGGAGGTGACCCCGAATGGGCGCGGACACCGCGTTGATCTCGGCCGTCCGAACAGGGCTCGCCGACCTGGCGGATCCGGTGCGGGCACCGGCCATGCAGGCGTACATGAAGTCGGCGATGCCGTTTCGCGGAGTGCCCAAACCGCAGCGGAGCGTGCTGATGAAAGGCGTGCTGTCCGCTCACCCATTGCCCGATCGGGTGACATTCACGGCGACCGTGCGGCGACTCTGGCACGATGCCGAATTCCGCGAGGAAAGGTATGCGGCAATCGATCTTTCCGGTCACCGCGCCTACCGGGGCTGGCAGGATCCGGGCCTGCTCGGGCTGTACGAGGAGATGATCGTCGGCGGGGCCTGGTGGGACTACGTGGACGAGCTCGCGATCCGCCGGGTCGGCCCCATCCTGCGCGGTGACCGGGCCGCGGTCACCCCGCGCCTGCTGGGCTGGGCCACCGACCCGGATCGCTGGCGGCGGCGCACGGCCGTGATCTGCCAGGTGAGTGCGAAGGAGGACACCGATCGGGTGCTGCTCACCGCCGCCGTCGAGGCCAATATCGGCGATCCGGACTTCTTCCTGCGCAAGGGCATCGGCTGGGCCCTGCGCGACTACGCCAGGACGGCGCCGGACTGGGTCCGCACGTTCGTCACCGACCACCCGGACCTGTCCGGACTGTCCACACGGGAGGCACTGAAGCACCTGTCCTGAGTGGTCCGCGAACGAGTGAAGCACGGGAGGGAATCTGGACACAGGCAGACGCGGCGGGACAGCCGCAGTTCGCGAGCACCGCGAGCATCACGGACACCGCCGGGGAACGGCAAGTGCCGGGAACGCAGCTGAGCCGCGGTGAGCGCCGTGGACACGGCCGAGGCGCGGCAAGTCGCGCGAGTGCGGCAAGAACCGAGGGTGCGGCGAGACCCGCCGACGTGGGAAGAGCCGAGGAAGGCGCGGCAAGAGCCGCCGACGCGACGGGGAGGCCGCCGGCCAACCGGGCAGAACCGCAGGCGTCAGCGCACTCCGCGTACAGAAGCCTTCGCCACAGCCGTAAGCAGCGCGAGCGGCCCCGAAGCGATGAGCGCGTCGCCGGGCAAGCGAGAGCGCCGAGGCCTGAAACGGCCGTGGGCCGGGAACCTGCCAAGGGCAGGGCTCCCAGCCCACGGAAGGCCGGACCAGGGTGGCAAGCGCCGCCCCCCGGCGAGGGGCGGACCGGCTCAGGCGCGCAGGGTGGCGCCGAAGCGCTCGCCCGCCGCGGCGAGCGCGGCGTCGCGGGCCTTGGTTGCCTCGTCGACGGTCAGCGTGCGGTCCGGGGCCCGGAAGCGGAGCTTGTAGGCCAGGGAGCGCTTGCCTTCGCCGACCTGCTCGCCGGCGTAGACGTCGAAGAGGGTGATCTCCTCGAGCAGCTCGCCGGCGCCGGTGCGCAGGACGTCGGCGAGGTCGGCCGACGGGACGTCCGTGGCGGCGACCAGGGCGACGTCGAGGAGCACCGGCGGGTAGGCCGACACCCTCGGGGCCGGACGCGAGTCCGGGAGCGGGATCGCGTCCAGGTCCAGTTCCATCGCGACCGTCCGGGGCGGCAGGCCGAGGGCCTCGACGACCTTCGGGTGCAGCTCGCCGGCGTGGCCGACCGGCCAGTCGCCCACGCGCAGCTGGGCGCAGCGGCCCGGGTGCCACGGCAGGAGGTCGGCGGACTGCACCTTCAGCTCGACGCCGGCGGCCTCGGCCACCACGCGCGCGGCCTGCACGGCGTCAGCCCAGCCGGCCGGTTCGCCCTCGCCCCACCAGCCGGCACGACGGCGGCGGCCGGTGAGCACCGCGGCGACGTGCACGGGCTGGGCGGGCACCGCGGCTTCCAGGACCGCGAGCTGCTCGTCGGTCGGGCGGTGCTCGACGCCGAGGTCCGGGACCTTGAGCTGGTTCGGCTTCGGCAGCACGACCTGGCCGATGTGGAACAGCGACACGTCCTTCATGCCGCGGGAAACGTTGCGCTGCAACGTGTCCAGCAGACCGGGCAGGAGCGTGGTGGACATCCGGTCGTGGTCGGCCTCGAGCGGGTTGCGCACGCGCACGGTGTTGCGGCGGACGTCGTCGGCGGGCAGGCCGAAGTCGTCCCACACCGAGTCCGACACGAACGGGAAGGGCAGCACCTCGACGTACCCGTCCTCGGCCAGCGCGCGGGCCACGCTCCGGCGGCGGCGCTGCGAGTCGGTGAGGCCGCGGCCGGCGGGTGCGGCGGGAAGCTGCGACGGGATGCTCTCGTAGCCCTCGAGCCGCAGCACCTCCTCGACCAGATCGGCGGGCTGCACCAGGTCGCCGCGCCAGGTCGGCGGGGTGGCCGTGACGAGGGAGATGCCCTCGTCGCTGGTGCTGACCGTGACTCGGCAGCCGATCTGGCCGAGGCGCCGCACGGTGACCCCGCGCTCGTAGCGCACGCCGGCCATCTGGTCGGGCAGGTTGATCGGCATGGTGACCGGCGGGTTCGGCGCGACGCCGCCCTCGTCGGTGCGGCCGGGCTGGATCGCGGCGTCGCCGTACTGGCGCAGCAGGCGCGCGGCCAGCTCCACCGCGGCCGCGCACAGCGCCGGGTCGGTGAACCGCTCGAACCGCTTGGCCGCCTCGGAGAACAGCTTGTGGCGACGGGCCGTGCGGCTGATCGACGCGGGGTCCCAGTGCGCCGCCTCGAGCAGCACGTCGGTGCTCTCCGCGGTGATCTCCGTGCTGGCGCCGCCCATGGTGCCGGCCAGCGAGATCACGCCGCTGTCGTCGGCGATCACGATGTCGTCGGCGTCGAGCTTGCGCTCGGCGTCGTCCAAAGTGGTCAGCTTCTCGCCCGGCTTGGCGCGGCGCACCACCAGGTCGCCCTGGATCGCCGACGTCGCGAAGGCGTGCAGCGGGTGGCCGAGCTCGAGCATCACGTAGTTGGTGACGTCCACGGCCAGCGAGATCGACCGGATCCCGGCCAGCATCAGGCGCCGCCGCATCCACCACGGCGTGGGCGCCGTCGCGTCGAGGCCCTTCACCCGGCGCAGCACGAACCGCGGACAGCCCTCAGGGTCCTCGACCCGGACCGGCCACGCGTCGCCCTCGGCCACGGGGATCTCGAGCGAGGCCGGGTCGCCGAACGGGACGTCGAGCGCGTTGGACAGCTCGCGCGCCAGGCCGCGGATCGACAACGCGTAACCGCGGTCGGGGGTCGGCGTGACCTCGATGACGGTGTCGGCCAGGCCGAGCAGTTCCTTGGCGTCGTCACCCGGGCTCGCGGTGCCCGAGGGCAGCACGAGGATGCCGGTGTGGTCGTCGCCGAGGCCCAGCTCCTGGGCGGAGCAGATCATGCCGTCGCTGACGCGGCCGTAGGTCTTGCGCGCGGCGATCGCGAAGTCGCCCGGCAGCACCGCGCCGGGCAGCGCGACGACAACCAGGTCGCCCTCGGCGAAGTTGCGGGCGCCGCAGACGATGCCGCGGGTCCGGATGCCGTGGGGGCCCTCGTCCTCGAACGGGGCGTCGTCGTCCTCGTCATCATCCTCGTCCGCGGGCACAGTGTCCTCTTCGGACGCTTCCTCGCCGACCTCGACGCGGCAGAAGCGGACCGGCTTCTTGAAACCCGTCAGCTCCTCGATCTCGGCCACGCGGCCGACCACGAGGGGACCGGTCACGGGGCCGAGCTCGCTCAGCTCGTCGACCTCGATCCCGATCCGCACGAACGCGTCGGCCAGGTCCTGGGGCGTGACCTCGGCACCCACGTCGAGGTGCTCGGTCAGCCAGCTCACCGGGACTCGCACTACGCCTCCGTTCCGAAGGGAAGGGTGAACCGGACGTCGCCCTCGACCATGTCGCGCATGTCCGGAATGCCGTTGCGGAACTGCAGGGTCCGCTCGATGCCCATGCCGAAGGCGAAGCCCGAGTACACCTCGGGGTCGACGCCGCAGGCGCGCAGCACGTTCGGGTTGACCATGCCGCAGCCGCCCCACTCGACCCAGCCGGGGCCGCCCTTCTTCTCCTCGAACCACACGTCGACCTCGGCCGACGGCTCGGTGAAGGGGAAGAAGTGCGGGCGCAGGCGGGTTTTGGAGTTCTCGCCGAACATGGAGCGCGCGAACGCGTCGAGCGTGCCCTTGAGGTGCGCCATGGTGATGCCCTTGTCCACCGCGAGGCCCTCGACCTGGGTGAACACCGGCGTGTGCGTGGAGTCCAGCTCGTCGGTGCGGTAGGTGCGGCCAGGGCACACGACGTACACCGGCAGGTCGCGGTGGAGCAGGCTGCGGGCCTGCACCGGCGAGGTGTGCGTGCGCAGCACCAGGCCGGAGTCCTCCTCGCCGACGTAGAAGGTGTCCTGCAGCTGGCGCGCGGGGTGGTCCTTGCCGAAGTTCAGCGCGTCGAAGTTGAACCACTCGGCCTCGAGCTCGGGGCCTTCGGCGACCTCGTAGCCCATGGCGATGAAGGCGTCGGCGACGCGCTCGGAAACGGTCGTGATCGGGTGCCGGGCGCCGCGCGGGATCTGGTCCCACGGCAGCGTGACGTCGACGGCCTCGGCGCGCAGCACGTGCTCGTCCCGCTCGGCCTGCAGCACGGCGCGGCGCGAGTCGAAGGCGGACTGGATCGCCTGGCGCGCCTCGTTGACCCGCTTGCCCGCCTCGGCCTTCTCCTGCTTGGGCAGGCCGCCGATCTCCCGGCGCGCGAGCATCAGCGGCGCCTGGTCACCGAGGTGGGCCGGCTTGACGGCAGCGAGCGCGTCCAGGTCGGCCGCGGCCGCGAAGGCCTCTTCGGCCGCCTTGATCGCCGCGCGCAGGGTTTCCGGTGCGAGCACCTCGACCGGCTTGTCTGTGGCTCCGGACATGACTCCTCGGCGTCCACTGGGACTGGTTGGGCGGCGGCACACGGGCGGGAAGCCGCACGTGCACATCGGGCAGCTAAGTCTAGGGGATCGGCCCCCCGGCCCAGCCGCTCACCCTCCGCTTCCGGAGCGGTCGCGCCGGATCACCACGCCCGACCCCGGCGCCGCGCCGAAGATCGGGTGACCCACCAGCTGTCGGCGCGGCGCGGAGATCCACTGCAGGCCAACGGTGGCGGACAGCCCAGCTGACGACGGGCTCTGGGAGGCCCGCAGCTCGGCGGCCGGACGGAGGCGGGCGGCCAACAAAACGCGGGCAGGCCCTGCTGAGGGGGGCAGGACTTACTGAGGCGGGGGTCTGGCGGAGGCGGGCAGACCAGGGACGGCGACGGGACGGTGCGGCCCGGGCGGCCAAACCTGATGGCGGGCAAGTCGCCGGGCAGCGAAGGAGGGCCGGTCCCATTACGGGGAATGGACGCTCCGGGATGGAACTCGGGCTGAGGGCAACTCGCTCCGGCCACGAAGGCCGGTGCCGCTCGCGCGATGAGACTTACCCAGAGGGCAAGTCCTCACGTCGGCGGAGACGGCACCGCTTGCCCGTTGAGGGTGGGGCGGAGAGCAGGTCGCCCGGTTGACGGGGCCGGTGCGACCAGGGCGGCCCGACTTGAGTGTTGAGGCTCGGGCGCTGGTGGGTGCGCGGCCTGGGCAAGGCCGGGTGAGAACTCTGACCGACCTGCGCTGCGCCACGAAGGTCAGCCATGGGAACCCAGCGGCGGGACACCCGGCGCGTGAAACCAGCAGAGCGAGGCGAGACAAAGCAGGCCGGGCCGGGAGATGAGGAGACCGGGCCGGAGAGGCCGGAGCGCGCACGGACCAAAGTGAGAAGGCCGGATTGCGGAGGTCGAAGTCCGCACGGGCAAAGCGTGGAGACCGGTCTGGGGCAGGAAGAGGCCAGCCGGGCCGAAGAGTGCGGAAGCCGGGCCGAGGCGCCCAGGCTGGGCCGGACCGCGAAGCGAAGAGGCAGCGGGAAGTGAGGAAACCGGGCCGGGAGGACGGACCCTGGCCGGGCCGAAAAGCGGGGCGACCGAGCCGTGGAGGCAGGTCGCAAAGGTGGGGAGGCCCGGGCCGGGAAGTGAGGCCGGGCGGGAAGTGCGGAGACGAGGTTGTGAAGGCCGGGCTGAAAAGTGCGATGGCCAAGTCTGGCCGCGAGGTGAAGAGAGGCGAAGAGGCCGGGAAGTGAGGAAACCGCGCCCAGTCAGCGGCGAGTGGCCATCGCGGCGGTGTACACGCAGACGGCGGCCGCGGTGGCCAGGTTGAGGCTTTCGGCCTTGCCGTACAAGGGGATCTTCACCGCGGTGTCGACGGTGGCGAGCACCGCGACAGGGAGGCCGTGGGCCTCGTTGCCGAAGATCCACGCCGTGGGGGCGTCGAAGGTGAGCGTTTCCAGCGAGGTTTCCGCGTAGCCGTGGGCGGCCAGGGTGCGCAGACCGGCGGTCTTCAGAGCTGCCAGCGCTGCCGGAACGTCGCGGGTGCGGGCGATCGGGACGTGGAAGGTGCTGCCGGCGGCGGCGCGGACGCTCTTGCCGTTGTGCGGGTCTACCGTGTCGCCCGCCAGGATCACGGCGTCGGCGCCCGCGGCGTCGGCCACGCGGATCACCGTTCCTGCGTTACCAGGCTCTGCGACGTCCACCAGGACGACCACGAGGCGGGCGCCGGGCAGGACTGTCTCCAGTGGACGGTCGACCACCGAGCACACCGCGACTATGCCTTGCGGGGTCACGGTTTCCGAGAGGCCGTCGGCCGCGCGGTCGGTGATCGGGGAGATCCGGACGCCTGCGTCGGCGGCTGTGGCGGCCAGCGCGGGGTGGGTTGCGGCGGCGCGGTCGGTCACGAACAGCTCGTGCACCGTCCCGTATTCCAGCGCGGCCTCGACCGCGTTGGCGCCCTCGGCCAGGAAACGGCCGGTCTTGTCACGCTCGGCGCGGCGGGTCAGCTTGCGCGCAGCAACGACCCGGGGGGTCCGTTCGGTGAACGGCTCCGCCCCGGGTCGCTGGAAACTGCCGGTCAGGCCGACTTCGCTTCGCCGGTGTTGACGTTCGCCTTGGCGAGCTCGGCGAGCGCGGTGAAGGCGGTGGCGTCGTTGACCGCGAGGTCCGCGAGGATCTTGCGGTCGACCTCGACACCCGCGGCCTTGAGGCCCTGGATGAACCGGTTGTAGGTCACGCCGTTGGCACGAGCGGCCGCGTTGATGCGGGTGATCCACAGCTGGCGGAAGTCACCCTTGCGCGCACGGCGGTCGCGGTAGGCGTAGTTGAGCGAGTGAAGCGTCTGCTCCTTGGCCTTGCGGTACAGCCGCGAACGCTGGCCGCGGTAGCCGCTGGCCAGTTCGAGAGTTGCGCGACGCTTCTTCTGGGCGTTGACCGCCCGCTTGACGCGTGCCACTGGTCCATCCTGTCGGTTTCGGGGGGCGCGTCCACGCCCCGGGGTGATTGGTACGGGTAAGGCGGAGAGTCAGATCCCGAGCAGGCGCTTGACCCGGCCGGCCTCGGTCTTGGCGAGCTCCGTGGTGCCCTCGAGACGGCGGGTGAGGCGGTTGGACTTCTTCTCCATCAGGTGGCGGCGGCCGGCCTTCTGGCGGCGCAGCTTGCCCGTGCCCGTCACGCGGATCCGCTTGGACGTACCCTTGTGCGTCTTCATCTTCGGCATGGTTTGTCCTCTTCCGTGCGGCGGCACACCGGGTGCACCGGTGTGCCGCTGAGGTGTGCTGGTCGGCGCTGGAGGCGGGTTACGCCTCGGGAGCCTCGGCCTTGACGGCCTTCGGCTTCACGTTCTTGTGCGGGGCCAGCACCATGATCATGTTGCGACCGTCCTGCTTGGGCGACGATTCCACGAAGCCCAGCTCGGTCACGTCGTCGGCGAGCTTCTGCAGCAGCCGGAAACCGAGCTCCGGCCGGGACTGCTCACGCCCACGGAACATGATCGTGACCTTGACCTTGTTGCCGGCCGCCAGGAACCGCGACACGTGACCCTTCTTGGTCTCGTAGTCGTGCTGGTCGATCTTCGGCCGCAGCTTCTGTTCCTTGATGACGGTCAGCTGCTGGTTGCGGCGGGACTCGCGGGCCTTCTGCGCGCTCTCGTACTTGAACTTGCCGAAGTCCATGAGCTTGCATACCGGCGGGCGTGCCTGCGGAGCGACCTCGACGAGGTCGAGGTCGTTCTCCTGGGCCAGCCGCAGCGCATCCTCGATCCGGACGATGCCGACCTGTTCGCCGTTGGGCCCGACGAGTCGGACCTCCGGCACCCGGATACGTTCGTTGATGCGTGTCTCGGAGCTGATGGGGCCTCCTTGGTCCGAGTGACTACTTCTCGTTTTCGACCTGGTGCCCACATGAATCAGGCCCCGCCACCGGTGTTCACCGGTTCACGGGGCCCGCTCTGTCTCCGATCGCGCCCGGCCATACTGACCGAACGCTTCGCCGAAACAAGGAAAGCCGGAAGGCATTCACCGCTTCGACGAGACCGGACCCGGACACCTGAGGCGGTGACGCGGGTGGGAGCGGGGCTCCACTTGCCGCCCCCGATCGCTCAGGGGCTGGTCGCTCGTGGAAGGGTACCAGACGTGTCAGATCAACCTTCGCCACCGCCCCCCTATTCCCCGGACGTCCGCGACCTGGAGGACATCCCGAGCGTCGAGGTGATCAGCCGCGCGGCCGTGATGCTGCTGTCCGCGGGCGCCGAGCGCCTCGGCCTGGCCGACGCCGACCCGGCCACCTCACCCCACCGCGACCTGGACGAGGCCCGCCGGCTGATCACCGCGCTGGCCGGCCTGATCACCGCCTCGGCGGAGTACCTCGGCCTGCACGCCGGCCCGCTGCGCGACGGGCTCCAGTCGCTGCAGAAGGCGTTCCGCGAGGCCTCCGTCGTGCCCGACCCGCCGGGCCAGGGCCCGGGCGAGAAGTACACCGGCCCAGTCTACTGAGCGTCCCTTTCGCAGGGCCCGTCCGCACGAAGCGGACGGGCCCTCGGCGTTTCCGGAGGCAGGCCGAAAGCGCGGAGTCCCTTGCGGCCGACTCCCACTGACATCTAAAATGTTAGATGTGAGTCCGCTTCCGAAAGTCAACCGGCCACTCCTGCGCGACGAGGCGTACGAGCGGATCCGGCACGCGATCATCAACGGCACCCTGCCGGCCGGCACTTCACTCAGTGACGTCTTCCTCGCCCGGGAACTCGGGCTTTCGCGGGCGCCCGTGCGGCAGGCGCTGCTCCGGCTGGCCGAGGACGGGCTCGTCGACTCGAAGCCGCAGAGTTACACGCGGGTCGCGGAGTTCGTCGACGACGACGTTCGCGACGCGGTGCAGCTGGTGCGCGCGTTGCACGAGTTCGCCGTGCGGCAGGCGCTCCCCCGGCTCGGTCCCGCGCACGTCGCCGAGATGCGGGCGGCCAACGAGCGGTTCGCCGCGGCCGTCGGGAGCGGTGACGTCGCGGCCGCGATGACGGCCGACGACGAGCTGCACGACGTGCCCGTCCGCGTGTGCGGCAACCGCGCCATGGCAACGACGCTCGGCCGCTACACCCCGCTGCTGCGGCGGCTCGAACACGCCCGCTTCAGCTCACTGCCCGCGCACCGCTCGGTGCAACGGCACACCGAGCTGATCGACGCCATCGCGGACGGCGACGCCGAACGGGCCGCCGCCGTCACCTCGACCATCTGGTCCGACCTCGAGAACCTCCTGGAGACGCCATGACGCTCGCCGACTTCCCGCGCTTCCCGCTGCTGATCGGCCCGTCGCCGGTGCACCGGCTCGACCGGCTGACCGAGCACCTCGGCGGCGCGGCCGTGTGGGCCAAGCGGGAGGACCTCAACTCCGGCCTCGCTTACGGCGGAAACAAGACCCGCAAGCTCGAGTACCTCGTGGCGGACGCGCTGGCCCAGGGCGCGGACACGCTCGTCTCGATCGGCGGCGTGCAGTCGAACCACACCCGCCAGGTCGCGGCCGCGGCGGCGCGCGCCGGGCTGAAAGCCGTGCTGGTGCAGGAAAGCTGGGTGGACTGGCACGACCCGCTGCATGACAAAGTCGGCAACATCCAGCTCTCGCGCATCCTCGGCGCGGACGTGCGGCTCGTCGACGCGGGCTTCGGCATCGGCTTCAAGGAGAGCTGGGAACGGGTCGTCGCCGAGATCGAGGCCGACGGCGGGAAGCCGTACGCGATCCCGGCCGGCGCCTCGGACCACCGGCTCGGCGGGCTCGGCTTCGCGAACTGGGTGCTGGAACTCGAGCAGCAGGAACGCGAGCTGGGCGTTTTCTTCGACACCATCGTGGTCTGCTCGGTGACCGGCAGCACGCAGGCAGGCATGGTGGCGGGCGTGGCGCTGAGCGGACAGCCGCGCAAGGTGCTCGGGATCGACGCCTCGGCCAAGCCCGGCGAGACCCGCGACCAGATCACCCGGATCGCCAAGGCGACGGCCGATCTCGTCGGCGCGCCCGGCATCGACGAGGTGCTGCTGGACGAGCGGTACCACGCCGGCGTCTACGGCGTCCCGGACGAGTCCACTTTGGACGCGATCCGCACCGCCGCGCGGCTGGAGGGCATGATCACCGACCCGGTGTACGAGGGCAAGTCCATGGCCGGGCTGATCGACCTGGTGCGCAGCGGCGAAATCCCGAGCGGGTCCAACGTGCTCTACGCCCACCTCGGCGGCCAGCCCGCGATCAACGCGTACACCAGCGTGCTGGGCTGACGAAGGTGCCGGGGCCCGTTGAAAAGGCCCCGGCACCGCCAGGTGTCAGTCGAGGACGGCGAGCACGTCGATCTCCACCAGGAGACCGGCGGGCAGGCCGACGTACACCGTCGTGCGGGCCGCGTGCGGGGCCTCGCCGATCAGCTCGTTGTAGACCTCGTTGAACGGGCCGAAGTGGCTCGTGTCGGTGAGGTACACCCGCACCATGACGGCGTCGTCGAGGCTCGAGCCGCCCTCCGCGAGCACGGTCCGCAGGTTCTTGAACACCTGCCGGGTCTGCCCGGCGATGTCGTCGCCCACGATGGCGCCGGTGGCCGCGTCGAAGGCGACCATCCCGGCGACCTGGAGGATGTTGCCCTTGCGGACGGCCTGCGAGAACTTCGCCGGCGGCTTCGGCGCGTTCTCGGTGGTGATCGCCGTCTTGCCCATCATTGCCCCTTTCCGTTCTCCGTCCATCCACTGTGGACGGAAGCTTCCTTCGTGGCCGCCAGCAGCTCCGGCACGAGCGCGAGCAGGCCCTCGTAGTCGAGCAGCACCTTCGGCACGGACATCGACGCGGCGGCGAGCACCTCTCCCCCGCCGCCGCGGATCGGCGCGGCGACGCAGTGGATGAAGTCCTCGTGCTCGGCGTTGTCCACTGCGTACCCGCGCGCGGCGACCTTGTCCAGCTCGGCCAGGTACGCCTCGGGTGAGCTGATCGTGTTCGGCGTCAGCACCACGTAGTCGATGCCGCGCGCGAGTGCCTCACGCCGTTCGCGCGGCATCGCCGAGACGAGCACCTTGCCCACCGCCGTGCAGTGCAGCGGCGCGCGCTTGCCGATCCGCGAGTACATCCGGACCGAGTGCCGGCCCTCGTACTTGTCGATGTAGACGACCTCGCCGTCCTCGTAGGTCGCCAGGTGCACGGTGTGGCCGGTGCGCTCGTTCAGCGCGGCGAGCGCCTCGGCCGAGCTGCGCCGGACGTCGCGGTCCTCCAGCGCCTGGCTCGCCAGGTCGAACAACGCGCTGCCGAGCCGGTAGTACCGGGTCCCCTCGCGGCGGACGAAGTGGTGCGACTCAAGAGTGCGCAACAATCGCAGCACGGTCGTCTTGTGCACGCCGACCTCTTCGGCCAGCTGGTCCAGCGTCTTCGCCCCCTGCGCGAGCCCGGCCAGCAGCGTCAACGCGCGGTCCAAGCTCTGGCTCATGCCGTCTCCGCAGCGAAAAACACCTCGAGGTGACTCACGCGAGCACCAGTCCTTCCGCGGTCAGCCGCGCCGCGGCCCATTCCTCGGAGCCGGCGCGCAGCAGTGATTCCACCACGTCCGGGGCCAGCGGCGTGCCGACGTCGTCGTGGGTCAGCAGGGTGGCGGCGGCCTGGAGGTGGCCGCGGCGCAGGCGGGTCGCCGGGTCGGCGCCGCGGAGGGTGGCGGCCAGGAAGCCGGCGGCGAAGGCGTCTCCGGCGCCGACCGGCTCGACCACATCCACGCTCAACGCGGGCGCGAACAACGGTGGCGCGTCGCCCTCGACCAGCGTCGCGCCGTGTTCGCCGTGCTTGACGACCAGCGTGCGCACCGCGGGCAGCAGTTCGCGCAACCGGCCGGGATCACCGGTCCCCCACACCCGCGCGGCCTCGTCGTCGCCGGTCAGCACGAGGTCGGCCCGGGCGGCCAGGTCCGCGAGCACCGAGACGTCGTGATCGGCCCACAGCACCGGGCGGTGATTGACGTCGAAGGACACCAGCAGGTCGCCGCGCGGCGCGTCGAGCAGGGCGCGCACGAGCGCCAGACAGCTGTCCGAAAGGGCGGGCGTGATCCCGGACAGGTGCAGTACGCGGACGCCGCGCAGGTCCAGCCGGGACAGCAGGCCCGGCCCCATCCCGGACGCCGCGGAGCCCGCGCGGTAGTAGCGCACCGGGCTGCCCTGGGCGCCGCTTTCCTTGATGTACAAGCCGGTCGGGCGCACCGGGTCGACCGCGACGCCGCTGACGTCGACCCCGGCGGCGGCGATCTCGCGGACCAGCGCGCGGCCGAACGGGTCGTCGCCGACCGCGCTGACCCAGCCGCTGCGCACGCCGAGCGCGGGCAGGTGGCAGGCCACATTGGACTCCGCGCCGCCGATCGTGCGCACCCAGCTGCGAACCTCCTCCGGCGGACCGGGCTCGGCCGGCACGAACAGGGCCATCGACTCGCCGATGCAGAGCACCTCGGGCGCGCTGGTCACTGAATGTCTCCCCGTTCTTCACCCCGTTGACCGTTAGCGACCCGGATGCTACACCTATGTCGCGCATTCTGCGCAACGTTCGTTGCAACATACGCAACCGAGGTCGACCACCCATGGACAGTTCCGAGAACGCCGCATTGACCGCCGCCGTCCGCGCCGGCCGCCAGGAACGGATCGACTGGCGGTTCCGGTCGATCGCGCCCGCGCTCGCCGGGCTGACCCTCGACGAGGCCGCGGCCCGTCGCGCGAACCTGTTCGACGACGGCTTCTTCGGCCCCTTCGTGGTGCTCGACGGGGCCGCGCTGGAGCACAACCTGACGACGATGGCCGCCTGGTGCGCCACCCGCGGGATCGCGCTCGCGCCGCACGGCAAGACCACGATGGCGCCGCAGCTGTTCGCCCGCCAGCTCGCGCACGGCGCGTGGGGCCTCACCGCCGCGAACGCCGGGCACCTGCGGGTCTACCGCGCGTTCGGCGTGCGGCGGATCATGCTGGCCAACCAGCTGGTCGACCCGTCCGCGCTGCGCTGGCTGGCCGGCGAGCTGGCCGCGGACCCGGGCTTCGAGTTCGCCTGCTGGGTCGACTCGGTCCGCAGCGTCGACCTGATGACCGACGCACTGGCCGGCTCGCCGCGTCCGGTCGACGTGCTGGTGGAGCTGGGCGCGGACGGTGGCCGCACCGGCGTCCGCGACACCGCGACCGCGCTCGCCATCGCCGAGGCGGTCGCGAACAGCCCGGTGTTGCGGCTGCGCGGCACCGGCGGTTACGAGGGCTCGCTCTCGCACGGCACCGACGAAGCGGCGCTGACGAAGATCAGCTCCTATGTGGACGATCTGCGTGAGCTGACGATCTCGCTGGCGGGCAACGGACTGCTCGCCGAGGGCCAAGTGCTCGTGACCGGCGGCGGCAGCGCGTACTTCGACCGCGTGGCCGACGAGCTGACCAAGCCCTGGCCGAACGGCCTCGACGTGCTGCCGATCCTGCGCAGCGGCGCGTACGTCACCCACGACGACGGCTTCTACCGCGAGATCTCCCCGCTCGGCGAGCACCCGCGGATCGCCGGGGTCGAGGGCTTCCGCCCCGCGCTGCACGGGTGGGCGCAGGCGACGTCGAAGCCGTCGGACACCCTGGCCCTGCTCACCGCAGGCAAGCGCGACCTGCCGTTCGACGAGGGGATGCCGGAGCCGCAGCTGGTGCGCCACAACGGCATCGTCACCGAGCTGACCGGGCACACCGTGCCGAAGATGAACGACCAGCACACGTTCCTCACGCTGCCGCCCGGCTCGCCGGTCGACGTCGGCGACTGGGTGCGGCTGGGCCTCTCGCACCCGTGCACGACGTTCGACAAGTGGCCGCTGGTCCCGGTGGTGGACGCCGACGGCGAGACCGTCACCGACTTCGTCCGGACGTGGTTCTGATGGACCTGGTGATCCGCGGGGCCCAGGTCGCCGACGGCACCGGGTCCGAGCTCGCCCGCCACGACGTCGGGATCACCGACGGCCGGATCGCCGGCGTCGCCGAGCCCGGATCGCTGACCGGACACCGGATCCTGGACGCCGGCGGGCTCGTGCTCGCGCCGGGCTTCATCGACATGCACTCGCACTCCGACCTCCAGCTGCTCGCGAAGCCGGACCATCTCGCGAAGGTCTCCCAGGGCGTCACCACCGAGGTGCTCGGCCAGGACGGGCTGTCCTACGCGCCGGTCGACGACACCGTGCTCGAAGCCCTGCGCCAGCAGCTCTCCGGCTGGAACGACGACCCGGCCGGCTTCGACTGGAACTGGCGCTCGGTCGGCGAGTACCTGGACCGGCTCGACGCGGGCGTCGCGGTGAACGCCGCCTACCTCGTGCCGCAGGGCACCGTGCGGATGCTCGCGCTGGGCTGGGAGGACCGGCCCGCGACCGACGCGGAAATGGCGCGGATGAAGGAACTCGTGGCGACCGGGCTGCGCGAAGGCGCCTTCGGGATGTCGTCCGGCCTCACGTACACGCCCGGGATGTACGCCGACACGGCCGAACTCGTCGAGCTGTGTCAGGTGGTCGGCGAGCACGGCGGCTACTACAGCCCGCACCACCGCAGCTACGGCAAGGGCGCGCTGGAGGCGTTCGCGGAGATGGTCGACGTCTCACGCCGCTCGGGCTGCCCGCTGCACCTCGCGCACGCCACGATGAACTTCTCCGTCAACAAGGGCAAGGCGCCGGACCTGCTGCGGCTGCTGGACAACGCCCTCGACGACGGCTGCGACATCACCCTCGACACCTACCCGTACCTGCCCGGCGCCACCTACCTCTCGGCCCTGCTGCCGAGCTGGGCCACCGAGGGCGGGCTGGACGCGACGCTGGCCCGGCTGTCCGATGTGGACACCCGGGAGCGGATCCGCGCCGAGATCGAGGAGTCCGGTTCGGACGGTGCGCACGGCGTGCCGATCGACTGGGACGCCATCGAAATCAACGGCGTCCGCAACGCCGGCAACGCCGCGCTGGTCGGCCACAGCGTCGCCGCGTCCGCGCGGGCCGCCGGCCGCCCGCCGTCGGAGCTGTACTTCGACACCCTGCTCGACGAGCGCCTCGGCACCTCCTGCCTGATGCACGTGGGGCACGAGGAGAACGTGCAGGCGATCATGCGGCACCGCACGCACACCGGCGGCTCCGACGGGCTGCTGGTCGGCGACCGGCCGCACCCGCGCTCCTGGGGCACGTTCCCCCGCTACCTGGCCCGCTACGTCCGTGACCTGGGCGTGCTCGGGCTGGCCGACTGCGTCGCGCACCTCACCGGGCGCGCGGCACGGCGGCTGCGGCTCGCCGACCGGGGGCTCGTGCGCCCCGGGTACGCGGCCGACCTGGTGCTCTTCGACCCCGCCACGGTCGCCGACACCGCCACGTTCGACGCCCCGAGGCAGCCCGCCGAAGGGATCCCCCATGTCTTCGTGAACGGCGTCGCCGCGATCGAGGACGGCCACCCCACCGGCGCTCTGGCCGGCCGTTCTCTTCGTCACCCCGGGAGGGGCCGATGATCCACTGGCTGCACACCACCACGGGCGGGCTGCTCACGCTCGCCGCCGTCTCGATCGCCGTCCTGCTCGTCCTGATCATCAAGGTGAAGGTCGAGCCGTTCATCGCGCTGATCGTGGTCGGCCTGCTCACCGCGCTGGCCGCCGGGCTGCCCGTGGGCACCCTGGTCGGCACGGCGCAGAAGACCTCGGACTCCTTGCTGGAGAAGGGGTTCGGCAGCATCCTCGGGCACATCACCGCGATCATCGGCCTGGGCACGCTGCTCGGCTCGATCCTGGAGAAATCCGGCGGCGCCAAGGTGCTGACCGCGGCGTTGCTGCGTTCGTTCGGCGAGAAGCGCGCCCCGCTGGCGATGGGCCTGTCCGGCCTGATCTTCGGCATCCCGGTGTTCTTCGACATCGGCATCTTCGTGCTGGCGCCACTGGTCTACGCCGCGGCGAAGCAGGGCGGCCGCTCGATCGTGCTGTACGCCATGCCGCTGCTGGCCGGACTGTCGATCACGCACGCGTTCATCCCGCCACACCCCGGCCCGGTCGCGGCCGCCGGGCTGCTGCACGTGGACCTCGGCTGGCTGATCCTGATGGGCGCGATCTGCGGCATCCCGGCCTGGTTCATCGGCGGCATCCTGTACTCGACCTGGATCGGCAAGCGGGTGAACGTGCCGCTGGCCGAGGAGTTCGCCAAGCTGGCCGGTGAAGCCGAGGACGAAACCGAGAACCCGCCTTCGCTCGGACTGGTCAGCGGCATCATCGCGATCCCGCTCGTGCTGATCCTCGCGGGCACGTTCGGGAGCATCCTGCTGCCCAAGAACTCCAGCGCCGCCGGGGTCGCGGCCTTCCTGGGCACCCCGGCGATCGCGCTGACGATCGCCACCCTGCTGGCGTCCTGGCTGCTGGGCCACCGCCGCGGGATGACCGGCGCCCAGCTGGGCGAGCTTTCGGCCGCGGCGCTGCGGCCGGTCGCGATGATCCTGCTGGTGGTCGGCGCGGGCTCGTTCTTCGGGGCCGTGCTGTCCGCGACCGGCATCGGCCAGGCGGTTGCCGGCTCGCTGGGCGATGCCGGGCTGCCGGTGATCCTGGCGGCATACGTGATCAGCTGCGGCATGCGCATCGCGCAGGGCTCGGCGACCGTCGCGATCGTGACCACCAGCGGCATCGTCGCGCCGACGGTGATGCAGCTGCACTACTCGCAGGCGCAGCTGGCACTGGTCGTCGTCGCGATCTCGGCCGGCTCGATCATCGCCTCGCACGTGAACGACGGCGGGTTCTGGATCGTGTCCCGCTACTTCGGACTGACCGTGCCGAACACGCTGAAAACCTGGACCGCGCTGGAAACAGTCCTTTCCGTCAGCGGTTTCGCCGTGGCAGCATTGGCCATGCTAGTGGTCTGAACCACATCCGGTCCCCTCACTGTTGGGAGATACCACGATGTCAGGACTTTCCCGCCGCACCTTCCTCGGCGCGGCCGGCGCCGCGGGCCTGGGCACCGTTCTCGGCGCCCAGCTCGCGAACGCCACGCCGCGGGTGTGCCGTCCCTCCGCCGGCACCACCGCGTACGTCGGCAGCTACACCAGCACCCCGCCCGCGGGGCACGGCCTCGACGTGGTCAGCCGCGCGGGCTCCGAGCCCGCGCTCACGCCTGTCCGCACCGTCACCGGCGTGCCGGATGCGTCGTGGTTCGACCGCAGCCGCGACGGCCGGTTCCTGTACGCCACCAACGAAGGCGACCCGGACGGGGCGGTCTCGGCGCTGGACATCAGCAACGTGACCGACCCGAAGCTGCTGGGCAGCACGCCGTCGAAGGGCAGCGCGCCGACCCACCTTTCCGTGCACTCCAGCCAGAAGTACGTGCTGGCGGCCAACTACGGCTCGGGCAGCGTGGTCGTGCTGCCGATCGAGGACGGCGGCAGGCTGGGCGCGGCGACGGACCTGCAGCAGCACGTCGGCCCCGAGCGCGACCCGCACGCGCACCAGGTGGTCAACGACCCCACCGGCCAGTGGGTGCTCTCGGTCGACCTGGGCGCGGACTCGGTGTACGTCTACACCCTGGACGTCGGCACCGGGAAACTCGCGCTGCACCAACAGGTCACGCTCCCCTCGGGCGCCGGGCCGCGGCACCTCGCGTTTCACCCGAACGGCCGGTTCGCCTACCTCGCGCAGGAACTGCGGCCGGAGATCACCGTGCTGAGCTGGGACGCGGCGGCGGGCAAGCTGACGCCGATCGCGGTCGTCCCGGCGGTGCCCGCGGGCAGCACCGGCGACCTCTTCCCCGGCGAGATGGCGGTGTCGAAGAACGGGAAATTCGCCTACGCCACCGTGCGCGGGCCGAACACGATCGCCACGTTCACCGTCTCCGCCGACGGCTCGGCGATCACGCTGGCGTCCAGTGTGGACACCGGCGGCAACTGGCCGCGGCACCTCGCGCTTTCCCCGGACGAAGCCTGGTTCTACGTCTCGAACCAGCGCTCCGGCACCGTCACCTGGCTGCCGCGCGACGCCTCGACCGGCCTGCCCGGGGCGGTCGCGGGGTCGCTCGCCGTTCCGTCGGTCAATTCCGTCTTCTTCGCCTGAACTGCTCGTGAGTGTTTATGCCGGTTCTAACCGGCATAAACACTCACGAGCCCTTCCCACCTGGAGCCCATCCATGAGACTGCGCCGCACGTTCACCGCCGTCGCCGCGCTGGCCCTGCTGGCCGGCTGCGCGCCCACCCAGTCCGCCCCCGCCGCGTCCGGCGGCGACGAACAGACCGGCACGCTGCGGGTCTGGCTGTTCGACGAAGCCAGCCGCGCGCCCAAGGAAGCCGCGGTGAAGGACGCCATCGCCGAGTTCAAGGCCGCGCACGCCGGGGTGGACGTGGACGTGCAGTGGGTGCCGGTCGAGGGCCGCGCCGACAAGTTCTCCGGCGCCTTCAACGACCCGTCGAACGCCCCGGACGTCGCCGAGTTCGGCAACACCGACGTGGCCAGCTACGCCCAGACCGGTGCGCTGTCCGACCTCACCGGCGACATCTCGTCGTGGAGCGAGGGCAAGGACCTGCTGCCAACCGTGCTGGACACCGCCAAGGCGAACGGCAAGACCTACGGGCTGCCCTGGTACACCGGCATCCGCGCGCTCTACTACCGCACCGACGTGTTCACCGAGCTGGGCCTCAAGCCGCCGGCCACGCTCGCCGAGCTGACCGAGGACGCGCGCAAGATCCGCGCGGCCAAGCCCGATCTGTACGGCATCTCCGTCGGCGGCAAGTACACCTACGCGATGCTGCCCTACATCTGGGCCAACGGCGGCGAGATCGCCAAGCAGGACAACGGGAAGTGGACGTCCACTGTGGAGGCCGATCCGGCCAAGGCGGGCATCACGCAGTACGCCGGCCTGCTGAAGGACGACATCTGCCCGCCCTCGGCGTGCGCGAACCTCACCGGCACGCAGAGCGTGACGGCGTTCGCCGGCGGCAAGGCCGGCATGACCATCGGCGGCGACTTCAACCGCAAGGCCGTGGAACAGGGCGCGGTGAAGGGCAAGTACGCCGTGGTCCCGCTGCCCGGCACCACTCCGGGCTCGGTCGCGCCCGCGTTCGCCGGCGGCAACCTGCTCGGCGTGTTCGGCGCCAGCAAGCGCCACGGGCTCGCCGTGCAGTTCGCCGAGCTGCTGGCCGGGGCGAAGTACCAGGAGAAGATGTACAACGCCATGGGCAATCTGCCCACCCTCGGCAGCGTGCAGGAGAAGCTGGCCGCGAGCGACCCGTCGCTGAAGCCCTTCGTGGACAGCCTGAAGGCGGGCACCAAGTTCGTGCCGAGCACTCCCGCGTGGTCGAAGATCGACAGCCAGAACGTGCTGCCCACGGCCGTGCAGCAGATCGCGACCGGCGGCAAGGACCCGGCGGGCGCGCTCGCCGACGCCGCGGCCGCGATGAACAAGAACTTCGGCTAGCCGCCGTGGTCACGCAGCAACTGCCCGTCGCCGTCCCGGCCCCGCCCGCGCCCCGCCGGCCGCGGCGGCGCCGGGACGGCCGGGCGGCCGTGCTCTACCTGCTGCCGGCGGGGATCCTGCTCGCCGCGCTGCTGGTGTACCCGATCTACCAGCTGGTGCTGATCTCGTTCTACGACTACGGGCAGCCCCAGGCCGCGGGCGCGGCGCCGCTGGTGTTCCTCGGCTTCGACAACTACGCGGCCCTGCTGTCCGACGTGCAGTTCTGGACCGTGCTCGGCAAGACGGTCGGGTTCGCGGCCGCCTGTGTCATCGGCAGCCTGGTGGCCGGGACGGGGCTGGCGGTGCTGGCCAGCCGGGTGCGCGCGGTGCCGCGGACGCTGCTGTTCCTGGCCGCGCTCGGCGCGTGGTCGACGCCCGCGATCGCCGGCTCGTACGTCTGGCTGTTCCTCTTCGACACCGATTTCGGGCTGGTCAACGAGGTGCTCTCGGGCGTCGGCTTCACCGGGATGGCGCACCATTCCTGGACGTTCGGCACCTTCGGCGCGTTCGGGCTGGTGGCCGCCGAGGTGATCTGGTGCTCGTTCCCGTTCGTGCTGGTCACGATGTACGCCGGGATCAAGGCGATCCCGGAGGAGGTGCTGGAGGCCGCTTCGCTCGACGGCGCCTCGCTGTGGCGCTCCACCTGGACGGTCGTGCTGCCGATGGTGCGGCCGCTGCTGATGATCGCGACCATCCAGTCGATCATCTGGGACTTCAAGGTGTTCACCCAGATCTACGTGATGACCAACGGCGGCGGCGTCGCGGGGCGCAACCTCGTGCTGAACGTCTACGCCTACCAGCAGGCCTTCGCCGGGCAGGAATACGGCCTCGGCTCGGCGATCGGAGTCGTGATGACGGTGCTGCTGCTGTCCATCACCGGGCTGTACGTCCGGTCCCAGCGCCGGAGCGAAGCATGGCTGTGACGACCGCGCGGCGCGTTCGCCGCCCCGGGCGGCTGGTGGCCGAGATCATCACGGTGGTGGTGGCCGGGCTGGTGGCGTTCCCGCTGTACTGGATGGTGCTCTCGGCGTTCAAGCCGGCCGGGGAGATCCAGACCGCGAACCCCAAGCCGTGGACGCTGGCGCCTTCGCTGGACAGCTTCGAGCGGGTGCTGACGGTGTCCGGCTTCAGCCGGTTCTTCCTCAACAGCCTGGTGGTCGCGCTGGCCGTGGTGGTGCTGTCGCTGCTGTTCTCGTTCCTCTCGGCGGTGGCGCTCACCCGGTTCCGCTTCCGCGGCCGGACGGTGCTGCTGGTGATGATCCTGGTGGCGCAGATGGTGCCGGTGGAGGCGCTGACCATCCCGCTGTTCTTCCTGATGCGCTCGATCGGCGCGGTGGCGCCGGAGTTCGGGCTCAACGAGCTGGGCTCGCTGGTGCTGGTGCACCTGGCCTTCAGCCTGCCGTTCGCGATCTGGATGCTGCGCGGGTTCGTCGCGGCGGTGCCGGTGGAACTGGAGGAAGCGGCGAAGCTGGACGGCGCGTCACGGATGCGCTTCACCTGGCAGATCCTGTTCCCGCTGGTCGCGCCCGGGCTGGTCGCGGTGAGCGTGCTCGCGTTCATCCACGCGTGGAACGACTTCCTGTTCGCCAAGACGTTCATCATCTCCAAGACCGAGAACCAGACGCTGCCGCAGGCGATCCTGGTGTTCTTCAAACCGGAGGACACCGACTGGGGCGCGGTGATGGCGTCGTCCACCCTGATGACCATCCCGGTCCTGGTGTTCTTCGTGCTGGTGCAACGCCGGCTCGTGTCCGGGATGTCCGGCGCGGTGAAAGGCTGATCATGCCCGGATTCGACACCCTGCTCCCCCGCCCGGTCTCGGTTTCCGCCGCGCCGGGCAGCTGCCCGTGGCCGGCGCCGGTCTCAGTGCGGACCGCGCCGGAACTGCCCGCGGAGGGCTACCGGCTGGAGATCACGCCGGACGGCGTCACGCTGTTCGCCGCCGACGCCGCGGGCGAGGTGTACGGCCGCCAGACGCTGCGGCAGCTCGCCGGGCCGGACGCGTTCCGCGCCGCTTCCATCCACAGTGGACTGACGCTGCCCTGCGGGGTGGTGGAGGACCACCCGCGGCACGGCTGGCGCGGCTGCCTGCTCGACGTCGCCCGGCACTTCCGGACCAAGGCCGAGGTACTGCGGTTCGTCGACCTGCTGGCCGCGCACAAGCTGAACGTGCTGAACCTGCACCTCACCGACGACCAGGGCTGGCGGATCGAGGTGCCGCGCTACCCGAGGCTGACGTCCGTCGGCGGCTGGCGGAGCTCGTCGATGGTCGGCCGGCACGACGGCCCCGAGCGCGACGGCCGTCCGCACGGTGGCTTCTACACCACCGAGGACATGCTCGAGATCGTCGCGTACGCCGCTTCCCGCGCCGTGACGGTGGTGCCGGAGATCGACGTGCCCGGCCACGCCCGCGCCGCCATCGCCGCGTACCCGAAGCTGGGACCGGACCCGGACGCCGACTGGGCGGTGTGGACCTCCTGGGGCATCAGCACTTCGCTGCTCGACCCGTCGGAGTCCACAGTGGACTTCTTCCGCACCGTGTTCGACCACGTGCTGGACGTTTTCCCGTCGCCGGTGATCGCCCTGGGCGGGGACGAGGTGCCGGGCGCGACCGAGGAGCACAGCCGGTTCGTCCGCGAGATCGCCGCGCACCTGGTGTCGCGCGGGCGGCAGCCGATGGGCTGGGACGAGGTGCTGGAGATCGAGGGCCTGCCGTCGATGCTGATCGGCGCGTGGCAGTCCGACGCCGCCGGGGAGCGCGCCGCGGCACTGGGCCACGACGTGGTGCTGTGCTCGGAGGAGCACCTGTACCTCGACCACCGCCAGTCGGATCACCCGGACGAACCGATCCCGGTCGGCTACCTGCACACGCTGGAGGACGTCTACGGCTACGAGCCGACGCTGGCCGGCCCCCAGCTGCGCGGCGTGCAGGCCCAGGTCTGGACCGAGCACCTCGACTCGGTGCGGCGGGTGGACTACGCGGCTTTCCCACGCCTGTCCGCCTTCGCGGAAGTGGCGTGGAGCCCGGCGGGACGCGACTTCGCCGAGTTCCTGCCCCGCTTGCGCGACCACCACTTCCCGCGGCTGGACGCGCTCGGCGTCGAGTACCGGCCGCTGGACGGGCCGCATCCTTGGCAGACCCGTCCGGACGCGCCGGGACGGCCGCGCTGACTCGTGAGCGTTCAGGCCGGTTCTAACCGTCCTGAACACTCACGAGCTGGTGGACTTCAGCCGGTACCAGACCTCGGGCCGCCCCACCTGCCCGTACCGCGGCTCGCGCTGGGCCAAACCGTTGTCCGCCAGGTATTCGAGGTAACGCCGGGCCGTCACGCGGGACGCGCCGATCGCGCTCGCCGCAGCGCCGGCGGAGAGGCCTTCCCCGGCCCCGGCCAGTGCCTCGGTGATCGCCTCCAGCGTCTGGGCGCTCATCCCCTTCGGCAGCGGCGGGTGCTCGGTGGTGCGCAACGACGCGAGCGCCCGGTCGATCTCGGCCTGGCCGCCGGCCTCACCCGAGGCTTGCCGGAACTCCGCGTACCGCTCCAGTTTTTCCCGCAGTGAAGCGAAAGTGAACGGCTTCAGCAGGTACTGCACCACCCCGACGGACACCGCCGCCTTCACCAGCGCCAGGTCGCGCGCCGAGGTCACCGCGATCACGTCGATGGGCAGCCCGGCCGCGCGCAGGGAGCGGCAGACCGCGAGCCCGTGCGTGTCGGGCAGGTAGAAGTCGAGCAGCACCAGGTCGACCGGCTCGCGCTCGCAGAACCGCAGCGCGTCGCCGCCGGAGTGCACCACACCGGCGACGGCGAACCCCGGCAGCCGCTCCACGTAGACCCGGTGCGCCTCGGCGGCCACCGGCTCGTCCTCCACCACCAGCACGCGGATCACCGGGGCGCCTCCTGTTTCGGCAGCCGGACGGTGAACACCGCGCCGCCGTCCCGGCCGACGTCGACACTGCCGCCGTACCGCCGCACGGCCTGGCCGACCAGCGCCAGCCCGAGCCCGTGGCCCTCGGCCGCCTTGGTCGACCAGCCTCGGCGGAACATGTCCCCCACAGCCTCCTCCGGCACGCCCGGACCGTTGTCGGCGACCCGCAGGAACAAACCGCCGTCCTCCGACCGCGCGGTGACGACCACGGCGGGCCGCCCGCCCGCGCCGCGCACGGCCGCGTCGATCCCGTTGTCGACCAGGTTTCCCAGGATGGTCACCAGGTCCCGGCCGGCGATCGCCAGGTCCTCCTCGATCACCGTGTCCGGCGTGATGGTGAACTCGACCCCGCGTTCACTCGCCTCCGCCGCCTTGCCCAGCAGCAGCGCGGCGAGCACGGGCTCGGCGATCGAGCCCACCACCCGGTCGGTCAATTCCTGGGCCAGCGCCAGCTCCGCCGTGGCGAACTCGACCGCGTCCTCCGGCCGGCCGATCTCGACCAGCGAAACGACGGTGTGCAGCCGGTTCGCCGCCTCGTGCGCCTGCGAACGCAGCGCTTCCGCGAGGCTGCGCGCCGTGGTCAGCTCGCCGGTCAGGGTCTGCAACTCGGTGTGGTCGCGCAGCAGCACGACGGTGCCCTGCGCCCGCCCACCCGAACGCACCACCGTCGTGCTGACCACGAGCACCCGGGAATCGGTGACGTGCAGCTGTTCGGCCCGTGCCGGTTCGACCGGCGTCGGCCCGGTTTCGGTGGCGGTGAACGCGGCCGCCAGCTCCGGCGGCAGGCCCAGCTCGTCCAGCGGGAGGCCGACCGGGTCGGCGTGGAAGCCGAGCAGCGTGCGGGCGCCGTCGTTGCACAGCCCGACGCGCCCGTCGCGATCGACGAGCAGCACGCCCTCGCGGACCGAGTGCAGCACGGCTTCGTGGTACTCGAACAGGTTGCTCAGCTCGCCGGGCGCGATGCCGCGGGTCTGGCGGCGCAGCCGCGCGCTCACCAGCCAGCCGCCGCACGCGCCGACCAGCAGCACCGCCGCCGCGACGCCGACCAGCGGCCAGACCCGGTCCTGCAGCTCCGCGGAAATCGCCGCGATGGTGATGCCCACGGCCACCAGCGCGACCACCCGGTGCTGCGCGTCGAACACCGGCACCACCGCGCGGACCGACGGGCCGAGCGAGCCGGTGTAGGTCTCGCTGACCACGCCGCCGCGCTGCGCGGCCTCGATGTGGCCGAGGAACGGCTGCCCGATCAACGCCGGATTCGGGTGTGTGTAACGGATGCCGGCCGGGGACATGATCGTCACGAAGTCCACGCCGGTGTCGGCCAGCACGCGCACCGCGAACGGCTGGAGCGTCGCGCTCGGGTCCGGTGTGGACACCGCCCGGGCGATGTCGGGGGCGTCGGCGATCGCACGCGCCACCGAAAGCGACTGCTGGCCCGCCCGGTCGTTCGTGGTGCGGCGGGAGTCGAAGTAGGCGATCGTGATCCCGCCGGCGACGAGCACGAGGATCACGGCCAGCTGCAGGACCAGCAGCTGACGGGCGAGACTCCACCGGCTCGACCGGGTCCGTGACGTCGTAGGCACCGGCCCATATCAGCACACCCGGCCCGGCGCGGGGGTACCCGGTGTCCGAACCGGACCGGAGCGATCACGCGAACTCAATGAACACAACGGTGACGCTGGTCATATCCGCGCCGCATAGTGACCGACGTTCCACCCCCCTCGAGCTGGAGGCAACGGTGCCTACACCACCGACCCCCGACGCGTCCGCGCCGAAGCGCGACAAGACGCGTTACCTGTACCTGGCCGTGATCGTCGCCGTGGTCCTCGGCGTCGCCGTCGGGCTGCTGGCCCCGGGCGTCGGCAAGCAGCTGGCCCCGCTGGGCACCGGCTTCGTCAACCTGATCAAGATGATGATCTCGCCGATCATCTTCTGCACCATCGTGCTCGGCATCGGCTCGGTCGCGAAGGCGGCGAAGGTCGGCAAGGTCGGCATCACCGCGCTGGTCTACTTCATCGTGATGTCGACGTTCGCGCTCGCCATCGGCCTGGTCGTGGGCAACCTGCTGCACCCGGGCGCCGGGCTGCACCTCAACCCCGCCGACGTGTCCAAGGTGCACGACCAGGCCAAGGGCGCCGAGAGCGGCGTCGACTTCGTGCTCGGCGTCATCCCGACCAGCTTCGTCTCGGCGTTCACCGAGGGCCAGGTCCTGCAGACGCTGCTGATCGCGCTGCTGACCGGGTTCGCGCTGCAGAAGCTCGGCCCCCGCGGCGAGCCGATCCTGCGCGGGATCGAGCACGTCCAGCGGCTGGTGTTCCGCATCCTGTCGATGATCATGTGGGCGGCGCCGGTCGGCGCGTTCGGCGCGATCGCCGCGGTGGTCGGCGCCACCGGCTGGGGCGCGCTGCGCAGCCTGCTGGTGATCATGCTCGGCTTCTACCTGACCTGCCTGGTGTTCGTGTTCGGCGTGCTCGGCACGGTGCTGTGGCTCGGCGCGCGGGTGAACATCTTCAAGCTGCTCAAGTACCTGGGCCGCGAGTTCCTGCTGATCCTTTCGACGTCCTCTTCGGAGTCCGCGCTGCCGCGGCTGATCGCGAAGATGGAGCACCTCGGGGTCAGCAAGCCGGTCGTCGGCATCACGGTGCCCACCGGCTACTCGTTCAACCTCGACGGCACGGCGATCTACCTGACCATGGCGACGCTGTTCATCGCCACGGCGCAGGACGAGCCGCTGGCGCTGGGCGAGCAGATCACCTTGCTGCTGTTCATGATCCTGGCGTCGAAGGGCGCGGCCGGCGTCAGCGGCGCCGGCATCGCCACCCTCGCCAGCGGCCTGCAGTCGCACCGGCCGGAGCTGGTCGACGGCGTCGGCTTCATCCTCGGCATCGACCGGTTCATGTCCGAGGCCCGCGCGCTGACGAACTTCGCCGGCAACGCCGTCGCGACCGTCCTCATCGGATCGTGGATGAAGGAGTTCGACCGCGGCAAGTCGGAGCAGGTGTTCGCGGGCAACGCCCCGTTCGACGAGGCGACCCTGCTCGACGAGAAGCCCCCGGCCGCCGCCGAGCCGAGGCCCGAGCCGGTGGCCGCGGGCAGCTGACCCGTTCCGCGTCCGCCTGAGCTGGCCTCGGCGAGCGCGAAACGCCAGTGTGCCGTGTTCCGTGAGCGTCCCCCGTGCTCACGGAACACGGCACACCTTCATTTCTGCGCCGGTTCGCAGCCGGCGTGCCCGTCGTAGGCCACGCGCGCGACGGCGATCGCCTCGCGGTGCCGCCCGGCCCAGTCGACCAGGCCGGCCAGGCTGTCGTAGAGCTCGCGCGCCATCGGCGTCGCCTCGTACTCCACGCGCGGCGGCACGGTCGGGTAGACGGTGCGCACCAGCAGCCCGTCGCGCTCCAGATTCCGCAGCGTCAGTGTGAGCATGCGCCGGCTGATGCTGGGCATCGAACGCTCAAGCTCGGTGAACCGGGCCGGGCCGCGGGTCGCCTCCAGCAGGATGCCGATCGCCCACTTGCCGCTGATCCGGTTGATCACCTCGAGCACCGTGCACGCCGCGAGTTTCTCCGGGTCCGTGGCGCCGGCCTGGTCGGTCACAGCGATGTTCCCCTGGGACATGAAAGTGCCTCCTTACGCGCGCTCCGATGGTCACACATGATGGTCGCTGTAACAAGAGATTCCCTGAGCACCACCTGGGGAAACTCTTCGACGACCGTTCTGGAGGGACCGAAATGCCGGAAGTCGCCCGTTCCCGGGCCGTGGCGCTGGGAGTGCTCTGCGCCGCCTCGATGATGGTGGTGCTCGACAGCAGCATCGTCGCGGTGGCCCTGCCCTCGATCCAGGCCGAGCTGGGCTTCTCCGCCGCGGGGCTGGCCTGGGTGGTGAACGCCTACCTGGTCGCGTTCGGCGGGCTGCTCCTGCTGTCCGGCCGGCTGGGCGACCTGGTGGGCCGCCGCCGGGTGTTCCTCGCCGGGCTGGCGCTGTTCACCGTGTCTTCGCTGGCCGCCGGGCTCGCCACGAACGCCGGGGTGCTCGTCGCCGCGCGGTTCGCGCAAGGCGTCGGCGGCGCGCTCGCTTCGGCGGTGGTGCTGGGCATGATCGTGACGATGTACCCGCCGGGCCCGGGCCGGGCCCGCGCGATCGGGGTGTACAGCTTCACGCAGGCGGGCGGCGCGTCGATCGGGCTCATCGCCGGCGGCGCGCTCACCCAGGCGCTGAACTGGCACTGGACGTTCTACGTCAACCTGCCCATCGGCGTCGCGGCGCTGGTGCTCACGCTGCTCGTGGTCGAGGCGGATCGCGGGACCGGGCTGCGCTCGGGCATCGACACGCTCGGCGCGGTGCTCGTCACGGGCGGCGTGATGCTGCTGGTGTTCGGCATCGCCGGGGCCGGCGACCACGGCTGGACGGCCGGGACGGTGCTGCCGCTCGCCGCCGCCGTGGTGCTGCTGGCCGGGTTCGTGCTGCGCCAGGCCCGCGCACGCACGCCCCTGCTTCCGTTGCGGCTGCTGCGGGTCCGCGCGGTGGCGGGCGCGAACCTGACCATGGTGCTGATGGTGGCCGGGTTCCTCGGCTTCCAGTTCGTCACCGCGCTGTACCTGCAGAAGGTGCTGGGCCTCGACGCGCTGAGCACCGGCATCGCGTTCCTGCCGACGCCGGTGGTGATCGCGCTGTGCTCGCTCTGGCTGTCCGACCGGCTCAGCGCGCGGTTCTCCCCGCGGGCGGTGCTGGTGGCCGGGCTGGTGGTGGTGATCGTCGCGTTCGGGCTGCTGACCCAGGCGCCGGCTTCGGGCAGCTACTTCGTGCACGTGCTCCCTTCGCTGGTGCTGATGGGCGCCGGCGCGGGCACGGCGATCCCGGCGCTGATCGGGCTCGCGATGTCGGCCGCCTCGCCCACCGACTCCGGCGTCACGTCGGGCTTGATCAGCACCACCCAGCAGGTCGGCGGGGCCATCGGTACTGCTGTGCTGGCCACCGTCGCGGCTTCGCGCACGGCCGGGCTGGCGGACGTCGGGGCGCGGGAAGCACTGGCGTCGGGGTATCGGCTCGCGTACGGGTTCAGCGCCGGGTTCGTGGTGCTCGCCGCCGTGGTCGCGGCGGCGGTGCTGGCCCGCCGTCCCCGTGCGGCGCAGGAGTCGCCGGAGCTGTGCGTGGCGGGTCAGGCGAGGTAGGCGGCCAGGCCGCGGTGGCCCCGGCGCATCATCCACGCGTGGTTCGCGCGGAAGAACGGCCGGGCCACCACGTCCAGCTTGCGCAGCAACGGTTTCCGGGCCCGCACCTGCTGCGTGATGACCAGCCGGGTGCCCTCGCCGACCGGCTGGAGGTCACCGGCGAGGAAGCCTTCGAGGTCGCCGGTCAGCCGTACGCGGACCTGGCCGGCGCCCGGGTCCTGCTGCTCCCGGTGCATGCCGATGACGAGCCGGTACGGCAGCCGCGAGCGGCAGACCAGCTCCGCGGTGTCGCCGTCGACCTGCCGCACCGACCGGACGTCCGCCCACCAGCGCGGGTAGGACTCGAGGTCGACCACGGCGTCGAAAACGCGGGACGCGGGCACGGCCGGGAGCCACCAGGTGCTCCGGAACCGGTACTCCGCGCCCACCGTCCCGCTCCCGCTCAGACCTGGGCCGAGACCAGGTCGCGGCCGTCGAGGGTGACGATGCCGACCGAGCCGACGTCCGCGGGCGCCACGACCGCCGAACCGTCGAAGCCCGGTGACGTCGCCTTCCCGGACACCTGCCAGCTGCCGGCCACCCACTTCTGGCCGTTCTTGGAGGTGATCACGAGCTGGCACTTCTCGCCCGCGGGAATGCCTTTGAACGCCACGTGCACCTTCACCCAGCCCGCCGCCGGGATCACGGACGCCGTCAGGCTCGCGCCGGTGGCGGGGTTCGTCGCGGACAGCTCGCGGGTCCCCGGCACCGGGGCCTGCGCCACCGGCGACGACGCCGGCGCGGTCTGACGGCCGATCGCCACCCCGCCGCCGAGCACGACCACCGCGATCACCGCGGCCGCCGCGAGGGTGAGCCCCCGGCGCGGCCCTTTCCGCCGTACGGCCGGTGCTTCGACGCGGATCTGGCGCAACGTGCGCTGCAGCAGCAGGTCGCCGGCATCGGGCGGCCCGTCGAGAAAAGCCTCCGGCGGCACCAGGTCGAGGGCTTCGCGCAGCGCCCCGAACTCCTGCAGCTCGCCGCGGCACTGCTCGCACGTCGCCAGGTGCCGTTCGAACTCGGTGGTGTCGCCCGGGTCGAGCGCGCCGAGGACGTAGGCGCCGAGCTGCGTGTGCTCCTGTTCCACCGCGCTCATGCCACTACCTCCGTTCCGGCACTCGCCATGGCCGCGCGCAACGCCCGCAGCGCGTAGTACGTCCGGGACTTGACCGTCCCGGGAGCGATCCCCAGCAGTTCGGCCGCCTCCGCGACCGACCTCCCGCGATAGTAGATCGCCACCAGCACATCGCGGTGCTCCGGCGTCAGCTCTTCGAGCGCGTCCAGCACCGCCATCGAGTCGACGACCCGCTGCGCGTGGTCCCGCTGCACCGGCGGCACCGCCAGCCCCTCCGGCTGCTCAGCCACCTCCTGCGGCCGCGACGCCCGGGCCCGCGCCCTGTCCGTGATCAGGTTGCGAGCCACGGTAAGGAGCCACCCCCGCACCGACCCACGGCCGTCGACGGTGAGGTCGCCGGCATGCTTCCAGGCCCGGATCAGCGTCTCCTGCACCACATCCTCGGCGGCCGCGGGATCGCCGGTGAGGCGGGTCGCGTAGGCCAGCAGGCTGCGGCCGTGCTCGGTGTAGAGCCGCTCGACCAGCTCCTCGGCGGCGGCTCGCCGGGCCCGGCCTCGTCCGATCGCCACTCTTGAGCTGCCGGCGGTTTCCCGAGTTGCCGGGGGCAGTGGTGTGGCCTGGGTCCGCTCGGTTCGCGCCTCTGCAGTTCGGGTCGTCGAACCTCGGGCTGCACCGGTTCGGACCATCGCTGCCCGAACAGCTTGGGCGCGGACCACCGCGCCCCGGACCACCGCGTTTCGGACCGCAGTGCCCCGGACCGCTGCGTCCTGAGCCGTCGCGGCCCCGGCCACGAAGTCCTGTCGTCCCAGTGCCACCGCCGTGTTCACCCGGGAGCCGCCCCCTTTCGATGTTCCGTGCCGGTGCGGATCCCCGGCACCTTCCACACGGATGCCGACGCCGAACGGTTCACCGGCGTGCTCCCGGTCACCGGAACGTGCCTTGTCGCTCACGGGGCGCGGTTCCTAAGCTGGCCCGGCACCGCCGCCGCCCGCACGTTCCGGAGGCCTGCCGTGCCCGAGAAGTCCCGCCGCCCGTTGGGCAGCCTGCACGCGCGGACCGCGCTGTTCCCGAAGGTCGGCATACGTGGGCTGGCCGCGCCATTCAAACGAACTGGTCTGGTTGCGCGGACCAAGAGGCTCGCGCTCACCACCCTGCTCGCGTCGGCAGCTTCGGTCGCGACAGCCTGCTCGTCCCCTGCACCGACGGCCACCCCACCGATCGCTCAGCCCCCGGCCCTCACCGCGACCCTGACCTCGCCGACGAACATCGTCCTGCACTGGCCCGCAGCAGGTCCCGGCATCGCCGGCCACCTGCTCGAATACGCCAACGCCCCGGACGGCCCGTGGACCGCACTGCAGTTCCTTCCCCCGGACCAGACCAGCTACACCCACCCCGACCTGATCCCGGAAACGCCGTTCTACTACCGCGTCCGGCCGTTCTCCGGCCCGGTGTCAGCGGCAGTCAAGGTCGGCTCCACTGCCGCGAGCCCCAGCCAGCCCGCTGCACCTGATCAGCCCGCCGCACCCAGCCGAGCAGCCGCATCCGGCGACACCACCGCAAGCAGCAGCACCGCACCCCGCCAACCCTCCGCCGCAAGCGCGCCCAGCCCCGGCGACGCCGCCGCCCCCACTGACCTGCGCGCGACCCCGGGCGAGGACACCAGCGTCGTATTCACCTGGACCGATCACACCACCAACGAAGCCGGCTTCCTGCTGGAACTCCGCAAGCCCGGCGAGACCGGCTTCACCCCCGTCGAGGTGACCGACCCGAACACCACGACCTGCGCCCTGTCCCTGCTGCCCGGCGAACAAGGCTCGGACTTCCGGGTCCGCGCCCTCTCCTACGGTCCGCTGTCCCCCGTCGTGCACCGCACCACCGGCAAGGACTGACCGGCCCGCCACTGAAGCTGACACGCCAACGCATTCGGCGGCGGCTCTCGCGGGAGCCGCCGCCGAGTACGTCAGGCCGAGACAGCGTCAAGCCAGGTTCAGCGTGAAGCGGGTTACAGTGTCAGGCCGGGTTCAGCACACCGCGGAGATACTCACCGGTGTAGCTCTCCGCAACCTCCGACAGGTACTCCGGCGTGCCCTCCGCAACCACCGTGCCACCGCCCGAGCCGCCTTCCGGGCCCATGTCGATGATCCAGTCGGAGGTCTTGATGACGTCGAGGTTGTGCTCGATCACGATCACCGTGTTGCCCTTGTCCACCAGCCCGTTGATCACGCCGATCAGCTTGCTGATGTCCTCGAAGTGCAGGCCGGTGGTCGGCTCGTCGAGGATGTAGACCGTCTTGCCGGTGGAGCGCTTCTGCAGCTCACTGGCCAGCTTCACGCGCTGGGCCTCACCACCCGACAGCGTCGGCGCGGGCTGCCCGAGCCGGACGTAGCCGAGCCCGACGTCGACGAGCGTGGCCAGGTGCCGGTGGATCGCCTTGATCGGCTCGAAGAACTCGGCCGCCTCCTCGATCGGCATGTCCAGCACGTCGGAGACGGTCTTGCCCTTGTAGTGCACCTCGAGCGTCTCGCGGTTGTACCGCGCGCCCTTGCAGACCTCGCACGGGACGTAGACGTCCGGCAGGAAGTTCATCTCGATCTTGATCGTGCCGTCGCCGGCGCACGCCTCGCAGCGGCCGCCCTTGACGTTGAACGAGAAGCGCCCCTGCTGGTAGCCGCGCACCTTCGCCTCGGCCGTGGCCGCGAACAGCTTGCGCACGTGGTCCCACACGCCGGTGTAGGTGGCCGGGTTGGACCGCGGGGTCCGCCCGATCGGCGACTGGTCGACGCGCACCAGCTTGTCGACGTTGTTCAGCCCGTTGACCCGCGTGTGCCGCCCCGGCACCTGGCGCGCGCCGTTGAGCTTGTTCGCCAGCACCTGCGCCAGGATGTCGTTGACCAGCGTGGACTTGCCCGAGCCGGACACGCCGGTGACCGACACCAGGCAGCCCAGCGGGAACGACACGTCCAGCCCGCGCAGGTTGTGCTCCCGCGCGCCGACGACCGTCAGCTGCCGCTTCTTGTCGATCGGCCGCCGCAGGGCGGGCACCTCGATCCGGCGCTGCCCCGACAGGTACGCCCCGGTGATCGACTCCTTGTTCTTCAGCATCTTCTTGTACGGTCCACTGTGGACGATGTGGCCGCCGTGCTCGCCCGCGCCCGGGCCGATGTCGACCACCCAGTCGCTGGAGCGGATGGTGTCCTCGTCGTGCTCCACCACGATCAGCGTGTTGCCGAGGTTGCGCAGCCGGGTCAGCGTCTCGATCAGCCGGTGGTTGTCGCGCTGGTGCAGGCCGATCGACGGCTCGTCCAGCACGTACAGCACGCCCACCAGCCCGGAGCCGATCTGCGTGGCGAGCCGGATGCGCTGCGCCTCGCCGCCGGAGAGCGTGCCCGACGCGCGGTCGAGCGAGAGGTAGGTGAGCCCGACGTCGAGCAGGAACCGCAGCCGCGCCTGGATCTCCTTGAGCACGGCGCCGGCGATCATCGCCTCGCGCGGGCCGAGCACCAGCTCGTCGAGGAACCGCGAAGCCTCGTCGATCGACAGCGCGCAGACCTCGGCGATCGAGCGCTCGCCCTGCGTGCCGTGCTCCAGCGTGACGGCCAGGATCTCGGGCTTGAGCCGGGTGCCCTGGCAGGTCGGGCACGGGACCTCGCGCATGTAGCCCTCGTACCGCTCGCGCATGTACTCGGACTCGGTCTGCTCCTGGCGCCGCTCGAGGAACGGGATGACGCCCTCGAACGCCGCGTAGTACGAGCGCTGCCGGCCGTAGCGGTTGCGGTAGCGGACGTGCACCTGCTCGTCGACACCGTGCAGCACCGCCTTCTGCACCCGCGCCGGCAGCTTGCGCCACGGCGTGTCCATGCGGAAGCCGACGGCCTCGGACAGCGACTCGAGCAGCCGGATGAAGTAGTCGGCGCTCTGCCCGCCCGCCCACGGCGCGATGGCGCCCTCGCCCAGCGACAGCTCGTCGTCGGGCACCACCAGCTCCGGGTCGACCTCCTTGCGGATGCCGATGCCGGTGCACTCGGGGCACGCGCCGTAGGGCGAGTTGAAGGAGAACGAGCGCGGCTCGAGGTCCTCGATCGCCAGCGGGTGCCCGTTGGGGCAGGCCAGGTTCTCGGAGAACCCGCGCACGCGGTGCGCGTCGTTCTCCGGCAGGTCGACGAACTCCAGCTCGACCAGGCCGTCGGCCAGCCGCAGCGCGGTCTCCACCGAGTCGGTGAGCCGCTGCCGCGAGCTGGTCTTGACGCTCAGCCGGTCGATCACCACGCCGATCTGGTGCTTCTCCTGCTTCTTCAGCTTCGGCGGGTCGGTGAGCGGGTGCACCGTGCCGTCGACGACCACGCGCGCGTAACCCTGCTGCTGCAGGTTCTGGAACAGGTCGAGGTACTCGCCCTTGCGCCCGCGCACCACCGGCGCGAGCACCTGGAAGCGGGTGCCCTCGTCCATCTCGAGCACCTGGTCCACGATCTGCTGCGGCGTCTGCTTGCTGATCAGCTCGCCGCACTTGGGGCAGTGCGCCTTGCCCGCGCGGGCGTAGAGCAGCCGCAGGTAGTCGTAGACCTCGGTGATCGTGCCCACCGTGGAGCGCGGGTTGCGCGAGGTGGACTTCTGGTCGATCGACACCGCGGGCGAGAGGCCCTCGATGAAGTCGACGTCGGGCTTGTCCATCTGCCCGAGGAACTGCCGGGCGTACGCCGACAGCGACTCGACGTAACGCCGCTGCCCCTCGGCGAAGATGGTGTCGAAGGCGAGGCTCGACTTGCCCGACCCGGACAGGCCCGTGAACACGATCAGGCTGTCGCGGGGCAGGTCGAGATCCACGCCGCGGAGGTTGTGCTCGCGGGCACCGCGAACAACGAGGCGATCAGCCACGCCCACGTCCCTTCAGTTCATTCTCAGCTGCGGAGGCCGGCCCGGTGGAAGTCCTGCACGAGCGGCCGCGCCCATGCTAGGACGGACCACCGACAAAAACGGGCTCCACGGCCTTGACCTGCGGTTTTCCGGCTTCCCGGCGGTCGCCGGGCCGGGACGCCGAGGTCCGGTCCGGCAGCGGCCCGGTTCCTGGTGCACCAGCTGGAGACCATACGAGACCCCGCCGGACCCGGTGACCGCCGGGGCGACCCATGGGAGGCACGGAAACCGGGCCCCGCGGATCACCAGGACGGCCGGCGCACAGGAAATTCAAGTCCGATCCCAGGATACCGATCGCGACGAGCAACCGCCGGTATGAGGAGCAGCACCCGGACGAGTCCCAGCACCACACGATCGGTGCGACTTGACAGCCGTAGCGGCACCGCCAGTGGCGGTCACGCGGGTGGAAGCGACGGCGCCACCCCGGCTACCGTGTGCTCTTGTGAACATCGTCGACTCTTACACCGGGCACGTCGAACCGGGCGGCGACGCCGCGCGACGCACGCTGGATGCGCTGACCATCACGAAGCTTTCGGTCGGGCCGATGGACAACAACGCGTACCTGCTCGTCTGCCGCGCCGAGAACGAGGCCCTGCTCATCGACGCGGCGAGCGACCCGGAGCGCATCTCGGACCTGATCGGGCACGGCCCGGAGCGCCCGGCGCTGCGCACCGTCGTGACGACCCACCAGCACCCGGACCACTGGCAGGCCCTGGGCGCGGTGGCGGGCGCGAACGGCGCGAACACCGCGGCGCACCCCCTGGACGCCGAGCCGCTGCCGATCCCCCCGGACTTCCTGGTGGAACACGGCGACGCGCTGAAGGTGGGCCAGGTCACCCTGGAGGTGATCCACCTGCGCGGCCACACCCCTGGCTCGATCGCCCTCCTCTACCGCGACCCGACCGGCCACGCGCACCTCTTCACGGGCGACTCGCTCTTCCCGGGCGGCATCGGGCGGACCACCTCACCTGAGGACTTCACGTCCCTGCTTGACGACGTGTCGTCGCGCATCTTCGACGAGCTGCCGGACGACACTTGGTTCTATCCGGGCCACGGGGACGACTCGACGCTTGGGGCGGAACGTCCGAAGCTGGCTGAATGGCGCGGACGCGGCTGGTGAGCAACTACTCCGAGCAATGCCTATGTCACCCATAGGCTGACTGCTGCCACCTGCTCAGAGGACAGCTTATGGCTCGAAAGTCCCCGACACTGGGAATTTCGAGCCATATCGCCGTCCTTGAGGAGGCAGGCGAATGCACCCTGGCCGCCCGCTGGTGGCAGTCAAATGCAAAAGCGGTGAGCTCAATGCCCTCCGCCAGCTCAGCTCCGCGGACGACGCGCAGGCAGACGTGATCGTCGAGCTGCTCGATTCCGTGAAGCCCAGCGGTAAACTGCTGCCCGCACTCGTCCAGGCCGCGGTCAACGTCGCGCAATTCAACCGGACCTTGTGGCTGGACACGACTTGGCTCACCGCCGGCAGCCCGCTGGCACAGCAACGGGGCGGGGTTTTCGAGTACCTCGACGACATCATCGAATCCGCCATGGTGCAGAGCCTGGGGCTCCTCGCCGTCGATCGGGCCGGCTTGGTCCCGGTCATCTCGGTCGACGCCTCGAACGACGAACTACGGCGGGTCCGGCTGCTGATCGAGCACAAAGACCGCGATATCGCCATCCGGATCCGCCGCCCGGCACCGAGGCTCGCCGAGCGGATCCGATCGATCATGCGGTTGACCGGCACCGAGCCCGGACGCGTCCATGCCGTGATCGACACCGGATTCGTCGAAACCGTACGAGCCCATCAGGTGGCTTCGATAGCGGAAGCCGCTACGACGACGTCAGATCTGCTGGGTCCCGGGGCGACCAAGCTTCTGGCCGGATCGATCCCACGCGAACGGAAGACCTACGCGACAATCCTGCTTGACCGTCCAGAGGTCACGCTGTGGAACGAGGTACGCAACGGCTGCTCCGGCGACATCGGTTACGGCGATTACGGTGTGACGCACCCAGAGCCTCCCGCAGCCGGGGGCAACGCCCGAAGCCCTTTCCCCTACCTCTGTTACACGGTGCCTCGAAGGACCGTGATACTGCGCCGGAAACAGAAGAAAGGCGATGTGGCGGCCGAATTGTTCGCCGATCTGGCCGAGGAACTGGTCGAGCGAGACGACTTCGCCGGTCCCGGCTATTCATGGGGCGATCGCGAGTTGACGCAGTGCCGGCCGACCGGCAGCAAGGTCGCCGGGGCGGTACCCCGATGGATCGCCATGGCCACCTCGCACCACCTCCAGCACGTGTCACACCGGCCTGCGGACGATCTCTGACTTTCGTCTGCGGCACCGCCTTCCCGCCACCGGACGTCGTTCGCCGGCTCCGGCCGACAGCCTCACCGCCGGGCGCGGTCGACCACCTCGTCTCCGGTCAGGGTCGTGGCCGGGTGGTGGCTGAGGCAGAAGGGCGGGCGCACCTTCTGGAACCGGATGTTGTCGCTCGTCACGTAGAAGGTGCCGGGTGGGAGGGTGGCCAGGTCGGTCAGGTCGCGGCCCTTGTTGCGGGCCAGTTCCCGCGCCGCGTCGATGTGGGCGGCGGTGTTCTGGCGGCCGAAGAACTGCGTGGTCGCGTTGCCGGAGATGCGGCTGTGCACGGCTTTCGGCGCCTGTGTCGCGAGGATCATGCCCAGCCCGTACTTCCGGGCCTGCGACGCGAGCCGGATGCTGCTGTCCGTGCTGGCCGCGTGGCTCGTCGACGGGGCCAGGTCCTGCGCCTCGTCCATCACCAGCAGGCCGCCGAGCGGGCGGTCCCGCGCCGGGTTCTTCTTGATCCAGGCGAACAGTTCCAGCTGCAGCCGGTTGACGAAGCTCTGCTGCTCCTCCCGGTCCGGGATGCCGTCGAAGTTCACCACCGACACCCGCGCGTGCCGGCCCTCGGACGGGATCAGCAGCGAACCCGGCTCGACCGGGTTCGCCGACCGGCGCAGCGCCGGGTCGTTGATCTGCGCGGTACGCAGGTTCTCGGCGAGGTCCGCCGCGATGGTGCCGGCGTTGGCCAGGCCGCTCACGCTGTCCGGGAGGTCCGTGAGCACGTCGATCAGCCCGTCGAGACTCCGGCCGCCGGTGCCGGCGTAGTACTGCAACGCCTGCCGGAGCACCGCCCGGCCCCGGTCCGCCTTCGCCGTCTTCCCGCCCACCCGCGCGCTCGACGCCAGTGACGCGACCGCGGCGTTGACAGCGAACTCCAGCTCGTCAAGATCGTCCAGCACGGCCGCGAAGTCCGGCAGTGGCGGGAAGCTCAACGGCCGGCCGTTCTGCTTTCCCGGCGTCCACACGACAACCTCGGTGCCACGGAGGTACTCGGCGGCCTTCTCGCGGTCCCCCTCGCCCCACCTCGCCGGCGGCGACGGCCACGGGTCGCCGAGGCGCGCGAGGTCGTTGTTGAGGTCCAGCACGATCGAGGAAACGCCCTGCAGCGCGCATTCCTCGACCAGCCGGCGGATGAGCACGGTCTTCCCCGAACCCGAGCCGGCGAAGATCATCACGTGCTTGCGCAGGGTTTCGAGCGGGACGCCGACCGTCGACCCGTCCGCGGCCAGCCGGCCGACCGGCACCGTGGGGACGCCGGTAGGCATCGCGGAAGAACCGGGCTCGTCGACGACCGGCGCGGCAGGTTCGACTGCCCGCGCAACAGGCTCGGCAACAGGCTCGGCGGGCACACCTCCGGGGAGGTCCGGCAAGACCGCGGACAGCAACTCGCTCCCGGACGCGGGCCGGCGCGCGCCGAGCCAGTCGAAGAAACCAGGCCGCTGCTCCTCCGACATGACCTGCAACGCCGAGAAGACCCGGAGGTCCTGCTCGGTGATCGGCACCGAAAGCCCACCGGCCACGGTCATCTTCTTGAGGTGCTCCTGCGTGGCCGCGCCCCGCGCCCACGGGATGTTGCGGATCAGCACGAGATGGCGTCCGCCGCCGTCGTGCACCCCGGACGCGGTGATGGCGTTCTTCAGCCGGCTCACCGCGTTGCGGCCGTCGTTGCTCGACGCCGCGCGGAAGGACCACCGTTCTTCGGTCTCGTCCTCGTCGACGGTCCACCGGAGCCGGGCGTGCAGCGAGGGCCGCCGTCCCGCGGGCGGCGGGTCGACGGTCCACTCGCCTTCCGAGCCACGCTCCCTGACCCACGCGGCCAGGGCGGCGCGAAGCAGCGGGGGCACCGCCTCGTCCTCCCGGTCCGGGTCGAGCGGGCCGCGCACGTCGGCGGCGGCCTTCAGCTCTTCGAACCGGGCGTCGAACGGCGCGAGGTCCGCCGTGGACGGCAAAGGCAGCTCGCCCGAGACCACGCCGTCGAACGGCAGCACCTCCAGCGCGGACTCGTCGAACGTCACCAGCTCGCGGATCTCCCCGCTCTGCAGGCACGCCTCGGCGTGGCGGGAGATCCGGTTCAGCACCTCGCGCGGGGTCAGCGTGCTGATCCCGGCGAACGCCGACTCAGCCACCGGCCAGGTCTGGTGCGAGGGGGCGAACGAGATCCGCTCGTAGGTCCGCTGGAGCCAGGACGCGACGAGCTCGCGGCCGATCCCGTCGTCCTGGAGCCGGTTGAGCACCGACGACGCGGTGAACCGGTCCCGCACCGACGCGACCGCCTTGTTCCTGATCAGATCCCAGGTCTGGGGCAGGCAGGCGACGACCGTGAGCGTCCGCCGGGTCTCCTCGCGCAGCAGCATCAGGCCGTCGGCGACCTCTTCGATCTTCGTCTCGGTTTCCTCGTCGTCCTGCGCCGAGCCGATCTGGGTGGTCCGCTTCCGGGACTGCGCGACGAAGGTGTCGATCTGGTCCACGGCGATCACGCTCGGGCCGGTCAGCGCCAGCAGCTTGGACACGTCGCCGACGACCTCCCGCGGCGACGGCGCAGCGGCCCGGAACCCCCACGTCCGCCGGTCCTCGGGGTCGAGGTCCTCGGCCGAGTGCAGCCGGTCCTCCCCGATGGTGTTCAGCCGCGAGGCGTCGGCCGCCAGCAGGACCAGCGCGCGGGCGACGTCCTGGCAGTCGAACGCGACCCGCCGGTCGTACCGCTTCAGCGCGGCGATGAACTGGTCCAGCTCACGCGGGGTCAGCTCCGTCTCGCCCCGCACCGCCGCCGCGAGCGGCGGCGGCACCTTCGCCAGTGCGCAGATCCGTTGGAGGAACACACCAAGCTGGTTCTGTCCGTTCCGGCCGTCCTCCATCAGCCCGTGCAGGATCGCGTCGGCGATGTCCGCCCAGAACCCGCTGACGTCGCCCAGGTTGCTGAGGAAGAAGTAGCCCTCGGCGCGCAGCTGCTGGCGGAACCAGCCGAGCAGGTGTGTCTTGCCCGCCCCTTGCCGTCCGTTCAGCACCACGCCGATCGGGCTCGGCCCCTGGCTGTCGGCCGCGGCCCGCAGTCCTTTGGCGAGCATGCCTTGCGCCTCGGCGTTCAGGGACCGGACGTGGACCGGCTGCGTCGTCCACACGTGCTCCTGGGTCAGCGCGGAATCGGCGCGCAGCGCTTCCAGCGCTTCCCTCGGCCCGGCGCTCATCACTCCGCCATCGAGAGGAGGTGGTTGTCCTCACCGCCGATCCGGACCGCGGCCGCGCGGTCCTCGGCCGTGAGCGTCTTCTGGTTCGCCTCCGGGATGAGCGTCCCCCCTTTGCCGTCCAGGTCCTTGAGCACCTGGTCCACCTCGTGCCTGGGCAGGCCGTCGAGCTGCCGGCGCAAGTCGGTGAGGCTCACCCAGTCCTCGGGCTCGGCGGCCAGGTCGGCATAGGCCCGGCGCACCCGGTCCACAATGGACGCTTCGGCGTCTTCCTCGGCCAGCTCGGGCACCTCGGCGGTGAACAGCTGGTCGATGGTGAGCCGGTTGGCCGACAGGTACCGGTCCAGCGCCGCGGTCATCCGGTGGACGACCCGGTCCAGCGGGGCCGGCCGGCCGCCCGGGGTCGCGGTGAACTCGGCCCGGCACCAGGTCCAGCCACGCTCGGTGAGCGCGTGCTCGTAGGTCCGGCCCGATTTCTCGCTGGTGACCAGTTTCTCCGCCTTGAGCACGCGGCGGTCCTCGCCGACGATGCGCAGTCCGCAACACTCGTCCAGCTCCGGGTTGGAGATCACCCGGGCCTCGGCCATCAGCGCGTACAGCAGAGTGCGCTGGAGGCTGCTCAGCTTCGGCTTGTCCTGCGGCATTAAGACGCTCCTCGTGAGTCGATGTCGAGCACGGTGAAGCCGGTGGGATCGGTGACGTGCAGCTCGGTTCGCCGGCTGTGGAGGATCACCGCTCCCCGGACCTGGACCCGGCGCTGCTCGTAGTGCGCGACGATGGCGGACTCGTAGGTCCGGCGGTCGGGCAGCCGGACGTGCAGCTTCCGGCGCGCGGTGCCGGCCAGCGGGGTGTCCGCGCTGACGTCGATCGCCCAGTGGTCGCGATCCAGACGCGGGATGAGCCCGGTGACGGTGACGACGGCGGGCACCTCGGGCAGGGACACCACGCCGTCGTCGAGGGTTTCGAGCAGCCGGAGACGGGTGGCGGTGGCCCGCAGCCGGTCGCCGGCGCCCGGTTCGAAGCGGTAGACAGCGGGCGGCAGGTCTGCCGGCAGGGTGCGCGACCAGCCGAAGCCGATTTCGAACGAGCGTTCCTCGGACTCGTCGGACAGGGCGCCCAGCACGTCGCAGAGATCCGCGGAAAGCGGCGCCCCGCCCGGGTCGGCTTTCGGTTCCGCGGCCGGGTCGCTGAGCACGGAGACCGCGCCGTGCAACCGCTGGGTCACCAGGCGGCCCAGCGGCATCCCGGAGCCGTCGGACTCCCCGAGCGGTACCCGGACCGGCACGATGTAACTGCCGGGCCGGCCCGTGCCGACCTGGATCCCGGCCATGAACCGGTCGACCGCCGCGGACCCCTCGCCACCGGACGACGGGTCCCCGAGGACGGCGTTCGACACCGCCCGGAACGCCCCGCCGATGCGTGCGACGGCCGAGAGCGCGTGCCGCAGCGTGGTGAATCCGGACAACGGCGTCAGGAACCGGAACCGCTGCGTGTCGGCCGGGGACGAGCCGATGTCCTGGGCGATTTCGCCCGGCGCCCGGTCCTCGACCGCGGCCAGAACGTCGAGGATCTCGCGCACGCGCAGGTCACCGTCGCCCATGCCGTCGCGGGCGGGGACGAGGACGTCGGCGCCGTCGCGCGTCCAGATCGACGCGCCGCGCCACTGGAGCGGGCGGAGTTGCCAGCCGGTTCCGCGCAGGTAGTCGGCGATGGCCGAGACGCCGAGGGCGGCCGTCATGCGACGCTCCCGTCCTGCGGCTGCACCGAGCAGACCAGCGCGCGCAGGCTGCGGACGGTCAGCACGTTCGCGACCGGCACCCGCACGGAGCGGTGGCGCTCGGGGCTGGGCTCGCCGACGGGGGCCTCGTCGCGGCCCGACCAGTAGTAGGCCAGGTGCCGGAAGAGCATTCCGTCCGTGCGGAATTCAGCGTACTCGCCGATTTCCGGTGGAACCCTGACCAGCACCAGATACCGCGGGATGGTGAAGTCGTCACCGGCGATGCGGTTGAATTGCACCTCTGTGATTCCGGTGAAGTCCCATTCCGCTGCGGATGGCGCTTCGCGCGGGTCCGGCCACGCCCGAATCTGCACTTCGATACCCGGCGAAGCGACGCCGTTCACGCGGCCGGGGAAACGAATGCCGAGGTCGATTCCGTCCCGCTCGAGACTGTACGCGCGCACGAGCAAGCCAGCCGCGGAGGCAAGCGTGCGGACGTAATCCTCGCCGAAATTACCGTGGCGACCCAAGGCTTCCAGCACACAACCTCCCCCGGCTGTGATCATGAAGAGCGGCGGAGGAGAGCTTACGCGGCAGCTTATTCGCTGTCAGCGGAGGAAACCCGGATGGACCACCGGCGGCAACGATCGAGAAACGAAACCATTCGACGAACCAGGCCCCGATGACGGGTACTGATTCCCGGACAAAAACGCGACAGAAACCGGAAAAGCGCAGGTCCGCCGGGTAACGTCGGCACCGCACGCGACCCGGCGGAATGATCGACTCCACCGTCCCGCCGATAAACGACAGGAATTGTCCGGTCCGAGCACGGCCCAGCGCTGGCACAATCGGCGGATTCAGCCTCGTTCGTACGGGACCTTCTCCCCCGCTTCCACCGCCAGCGGCAGGCGGTTGCCCTCGGGCGGGAGCGGGCAGGTGGCGAAGTCCGTGAAGGCGCAGGGCAGGTTGACGGCGCGGTTGAAGTCCAGCGTCACCGTGCCGTCGGCGGACGGGGCGGCGACCGGGAGCGAGCGGTTGGCCGCGTACGTCGTGACGCCGCTGGTGGCGTCGGTGAAGAGGATGCTGAGGCCGCCGTTCTTGCCGTTGAACGCGGTGAGCGTGTGCTCCTCGCCGCCGAGTTCGAAGCGAACCCGGCCGGGCGCGGTGTAGACGTGGCTGAGCCCTTCGACGACCGCGCCGACGGTCGTGGGCCGCGGCGAGTCGAACGGCTCGAACCGCGCCTTCACGGCCCAGGCCGGGTCCGGCTCGTAGGACGGGACGCCGTGGAACGCTTGGAGTACCGGCGCTTTCGGGTCGTGCACCCGGATCAGGTACCCGGACCGGCGCGCGATCTCGATCTCGAGGTCACCGGCCGTCACCCGGGTCCCGGCACCGCTGTTGACCAGCTCGAACCGGCGCACGGCAGTGATCGGCTCGCCGTCGTGGACGAGTTCGCCACCGTCCGGGTCGACGTACGCGGCGTCCGCGTCCTGCCACCAGCGGCCAGGCAGCCCGGGGTACTCGCGCGGGGTGTCCTCCAGCCAGTCGAGCGAAACGAGCGCCAGCCACCCGTACGGATCGGCGAGGTCGGTTTCGCGCCGGGTCTTCCAGTCCTGCCACTCGCGGGCGAAGTCCACGGTCATCACGTGCCCCTTTCGTCGGCGCCGGTGCTGTGAGGGGGAACGTCCGGGCGGGCGAGGCATTCCCGGTCCCAGCATGCGGGCACGCTGCGCGTAACGGACCGCGCCAGGCGGGCGACTACCTGGCGCTACCAGGAGGTCGACAATGTGGTCGCTGTTCACCAAGAAGGCTCCTCCGACGGTCGCGCTGACCCCGCCTCCACCGAACGCGCCGGATTACCTGCCGTTGCCAGACGACGGACGGTTCCCGGTCGCCGGGGAATCGCACTACCAGCCGGCCCTGTTCGCGGCCGCGCGTGGCCGGGTCGCGGGGCAGGAGTTCGACGAGCACCTCCCCGTGACGGCGGCGCTCACACCCGAGCCCGAAAACGAATGGGACCACCACGCCGTGCGCGTCGACGTCTTGATCGACGGGAAGCCGTTCAGAGTCGGCTACCTGCCACGGGAACTCGCCGCCGAGTACCAGCCCTCGCTGCTCGCGCTGGGGGAACGCGGTTTCGTGGGCACCTGCGCCGCGCGGATCACCGGTGGCGGCGAGCGGTTCTATGGCATCTACCTGCACGTCTCCCGGCCGCGTGACCTGCGGGTCGCGCTCGGGTTAGCGGAACCGTTCGTCGCCCGTCGGACGGAGGGAGCGGTGCTGCTGCACAACGACTGGTCGTGCACGGTGACCCAAGAGCACGCGCACCAGGACGTGCTGGCGCGCTACGCACCGGCTCCCGGGGGCGAACCGCGGGCCGTGATCGCGTCGCTTTGCTTCTGTCTCATCGGAAGCGGGAAGTACCGCGGGCAGGAGGCGATCGAGGTCCGGCTGGACGGGGCGCGGGTCGGCGAGCTGACGCACGCCATGTCCCAGCGGTACGGCGACCGGGTGCGGGCGCTGACCGGCCAGGGGCTCGCGGTCACCTGTGAAGCGTTCACGATCAGGACCGCGAGAGGCGTCGAGGTCGGATTGCGGATGCCGCCGGGCCGGTGAACCGATCGCGCGCGGCCGAGCCTCCGCGAGCTCCGGCGGCCGGATCGGTAGGGTCGCCGCGTGGCGGAGGACAACGAACAGGCTGTGGAGATCTACACCGACGGCGCCTGCAGCGGCAATCCCGGCCCCGGCGGCTGGGGCGCGTACCTGCGGTACGGCCGGCACGAGCGCGAGCTCTACGGCGGCGAGACCACGGTGACCACCAACAACCGCATGGAGCTGATGGCGCCGATCCGCGCGCTGGAGAGCCTCAAGCGCCCGTCGGTGGTGCGGATTTACACCGACAGCACCTACGTGCGCAACGGCATCACGCAATGGGTCGCCCGCTGGAAGAAGAACGGCTGGCAGACCCAGGCCAAGCAGCCCGTGAAGAACGCCGACCTCTGGCAGCGCCTCGAGTCCGCGGGCGAACGGCACCAGGTCGAGTGGCTGTGGGTCAAGGGACACGCGGGCCTGCCGGAGAACGAGAAGGCGGACCAGCTCGCCGTGCGCGGCGCGAAAGAAGCCGCCGAATCCGGGGTACGGCGCGCACGGGCGTGATCTTGGCCGGACCCGCCTGACCTCAGTCGCCGAGTCCGGGGGGTATGGCGCCCGAGCGAGATCGTGGCTGGACCAGCGCGACCTGCGCCGCTGGGCGCGAGTCCGCCGCGCCTGGGGCCTGATCCTGGCCAGACATGCCGAGGCACACCACTACCGCCGGGCAGACGGAGGGAGTGCGGGACGTGCAGGACGAGCGCTCTGGCGCGGGGCACCGACCTTGAGCGTTGGCGCCGAGCCAAGGAGGAACCCGGGCCTGCACGGCCAAAGCGTCCGGCTCGTACGTCACGTTCGCGTTCTGGCGCGGGTAACTTCACGGCGCTCGGGAGATGGCGAAGGACATCGGTCCCGTGCGGTTCGCCACCTGGGTCGCCCGGGCAAAGGAGCTGGCGACACAATCGGTCCGGTGAGTACCTCCTGCCCCTGCGGCCTCGGCGAGCCGTATGACCTGTGCTGCGGCCGGCTCCATGACGGAAGCCGGTCCGCGCCGACTGCCGAGTTGCTGATGCGTTCGCGGTACTGCGCGTTCGCCGTCGGGGATTCGGCGTATCTGCTCGAAACCTGGCACTCGACTACCCGGCCGAAGCGACTGCGGTTGGACGGCGATCGGGTGTGGACCGGGCTGGAGATCATCGGGCGCACAGGTGGCGGGCTGCTGCAGAACGAGGGCACGGTCGAGTTCCGGGCGCACTACCGGCTCGACGGCCGGTCCGACGCGCAGCACGAGAACAGCCGCTTCGTCCGCGAAGCAAGTCGCTGGTTTTACCTCGACGCGCTCTGAAAGCGTGCTAAACAAGGCGCCGATGGGGAAACTGACCCGCCGCGCCCGGGCCAAGGCGGACTACCTGACCTTCGTCGGCTCCGGTGAGTGGCCGGTTGCCGTGTCCGCGATCGGCGTTGTCCTCGGCGTCGTGACGGTTTTGCCCAGCGCGTTCGGCGTGGTGCTTTCGATCGTCGCGCTGGCGCTGGGGATCGTGACGCTCGTGCGTGACGTCCGCCTGCTGCGGCGGCGCTGGGCCGGTTACGAGTTCACCGCCATCGCCGCGCCGTTCCCGACGGCCGAGCTGCCACCGCCGCCCGCATATCCGGGCGCGGAGTACCTCGCTGTGCCGGCCCGGGGCACCGCGCTGCTCAGCACCGCCATCGACACGGCGCTGAGCGAGGAAACCTTCGGCATCACCGTCGCCGAGGAGCCGTACCGGCTGCCGCCGAAGCTCAAGGCCACCGCACCGCACGTCCTCCCGCTGCGCGCCCGCGGGCGGCTGCTGTTCAACGGCCCGATCGTCGGCATGCGCGGCGAACCACTGCCCGTCACGGGCGCGCGCCCGGCACCGATCGTGCTGCACCGCGCCCGGTTCTTCGACGCCGTCTGCTCGAATGAACTCGCCTCGCTGCGGATCACCAGCACAGCGACCGGTGCGGAATACGACCTGCGCCGCGAAGAACTGGCGGACTCCGCCGGCGCGCTGCGGACGCTCGCCGGCAGTTCGCTCGCCGACCTCGTCGGCGTCTCGACGATCGCGTTCACCACCGACGGCAAGCTCGTCGCCGTCCGGCAGTCGGCGCGGAACTCGGTGAGCGGGCTTCTGCTCGCGCCCTCGGGCAGCGGCTCGCTGGAGCCGCGCGACCTGCGCACGGCCGAGGGTGGCGAGCGGCGGCTCCTGCACACCGCCGTCGCCGCGGGCATGGAACGCGAGCTCCGCGAGGAGTCCGGCGTATCCGCGGACGAGATCACTTCGACTCGCCTCACCGGCTTCGCGCGGTGGATGGAACGCGGCGCCAAGCCGGAATTCTTCGGCGTCACCACATTGTCGGTCGACAGCTCCACACTGGCCGAGCGCCGTCCGCGCGGAGCGGAACGCCTGTACAGCGCAGGCGTGACGATGCTGAACGTCGACCTCGCCGAGATCGGCCACGCACTCTCGTCCGGTACGGCGCTCCCGGACGCCCTCCCCGCACGGCTGCGCGACGACGGCTCACTTCCGTTGCTGCTCTGCCTCCGCGCCGCGGCGCTCGCGCAAGTCAGGCAGTCAGACGAAAAGACCCGTTAAGGCGCCCCGCCGTCACGATCACGCGCCGAGGTAGTCATCGCCGCGAGCGGCCACCAGGCCGCCAGGCCAGCAGCGCCCACCGCCGCAGCACCTCCGGCGGACCGGTCGAGGCAATCGACAGCCGATTCGATCACCGTCCCATCAAGCCCCCTCCCACAACAGCCGCTGCTCCCGGTCCGGGTCCGGGACGGTCCGGGTGACGTCGTCGAACAGGCGGGTCATCCGGTGCCCCGGCTCGTACTGGGGCCAGCCGGGGTCGCCGGTGGTGACGAAGGCGTGCCAGGCCTCGAACATCTCGGTCGCGACCCCTTGCAGGCGGGCGGGGTCCGGCTTCTTCGCGGCGAACAAGAAACGCCAGTTCCGGTTGGCCACGTCGTCGAACATCAGCAGCAGGTCGAGCCCGTGGGGAGCGCCGAGGCCGCGGCCGCGCGGGGCGATCCGCCAGTCCAGCCGGTACATCCAGGCCGCGCCGCCCGCCGCGTGCTGGGTCTCGGCCAGGCGGATCGCGGGCAGCCACCAATCGCCCGCGGTCAGGGCGCGGTTGCGGAGCTGATCCTCCGGCCAGTCCGGTAGCAACGAGCGGTACGCCGCGGTCATCTTCTCGATCGCGGCGGCGTCGAGCATCGTGGAGCCCGAGCCGAGCAGGTTCGCGCCGCCGCTTTGCAGCCAGGAGAACAGGTCCTGCTCGTCGGCCGTGATGCCGGTCAGCACCCGGACGTCCCGCGCCGCGCCCCCGGCGACCGCTTCCCCCGGCCGCTCCGGCACCAACGAGCCGTCGACCACCACGCGATAGGTCACCAACGTGCCCGACGCGGCCGCAACCCGTTGCTGCGCCTCAAGAATCCGCTTCACCGGCAACGTTGCGAGCGCCTCGGCCGGCACGTCCAGATCCGCCAGCACGGCCGAAGCCACCGCGGCGCCCTCGTCCGGCGTGTGCACCACGGACCCGACGCCGGTGCCGCTCTGCACGATCGCCTGCCGGAACAGCCCGCGGGCGGCGGGCACGGCGAGCAGCGTGCCGACGGTCCGGCCGCCGTTCGACTGCCCGGCGAGCGTGACCCGCGCCGGATCGCCGCCGAACGCCTCGACGTTGTCCCGCACCCACTCCAGCGCCAGCACCTGGTCGCGCAGCGACAGATTCCCGTCGGACACCCCCGGCAGGTGCAGCATGCCGAGCACGCCCAGCCGGTACGCCAAGGTCACCACCACGACCCCGCGCCGCGCGTACGCCGACGGGCCGAACTGGTGCGGCGAGCCCATTACCCCGCCCCCGCCGTGGATCCACACCAGCACCGGGTACGGCCCGGGCGCGTCCGGCGCGTACACGTTCAGGTACAAACAGTCCTCGTCGCCGGTGAAACCGCGCCCGGTGAGCTCGGGCTGCGGTGCCACCGCGGCGAACCTCGTGGCGTCGCGAACACCCGCCCAGGGCGGCGCCGGGCGAGGCGCGCGAAAGCGCAGCCCGCCCACCGGTGGCTCGGCGTACGGCACACCGAGCCACACCGCGGTCCCCTCGTGGGTCTCCCCTTGCACGGCCCCGCCGCGCACCTCGACTGTCTTCACGCGGGCCAGCCTAACGATCACCACCGACAATTCCGGGGCTCCCGTGAGCGCGACCTCGGGGTCCCGGGTGATGATTACCCCCGTGGAGTTCGCGGCAGGGTTGGTAGGGCTGGTCGTGACGGTCCTCCTCGTCACGGCGATCGCGCGGCGGCTGGACTGGTCGGCGCCCCTGTGCCTGGTGGCTGTGGGGGTCGCCGCGTCGTACGTGCCGGGGGTGCCGGAGTTCCAGCTCGACCCCGAGGTGGTGCTGCTCGGGCTGCTGCCACCGCTGCTGTATTCGGCCTCCATCCAGACCTCGCTGATCGCGTTCCGCAAGCTGCGCGGGCCGATCGCGCTGCTGTCGGTGGGACTGGTCGTGTTCACCACGTTCGGCGTCGGGCTGGTCGCCTGGGCGGTGGTGCCCGGGCTGCCGCTGGCGGCCGGCATCGCGCTGGGCGCGATCGTGGCGCCGCCGGACGCGGTGGCCGCGAGCGTCGTCGCCCGCCGGGTCGGCATGCCGCGCAAGCTGGTGCGGCTGCTGGAGGGCGAGAGCCTGTTCAACGACGCGGCCGCGCTGGTCGCCCTGCGCACGGCCATCGCCGCGATCGCGGGCTCGGTCACGCTGTGGCAGGTCGGCCTCGACTTCCTGCTCGCAGCCGTCGGCGGTGCCGTGGTGGGCGGCGTGATCGGCGTGCTGGCCTCCTGGGTGCGGGCGCGGATGGACGACCCGGTCAGCGACACCGCGCTCTCGTTCGCCGTGCCCTTCGTCGCCTACCTGGCGGCGGAGGCGGCGCACGGCTCGGGGGTGCTGGCGGTGGTCGTCGCCGGGCTGATCCTGGGCCACCGGTCGCCGCGGATCCTGTCCGGCTCGTCGCGGCTGGCCAGCCGGCTCAACTGGCAGACGGTGCAGTTCCTGCTGGAGAACATAGTCTTCCTGCTGATCGGCCTGCAGCTGCGCCGGATCCTCGCCGAAGTGGCGAAGAGCGGGCTGTCGTTCGCGGAGCTGGTGGGCATCTGCGCCGCGGTACTCGGCGCGACGATGGTGACGCGGATGCTGTGGATGATCGGCATCGGCCTGTCCAAACGGCTGAGCCACCGGCTGCACTCCATGCGGGCGAAGATCTGGCCGTGGCGCTACTCCGCGGTGATCGCGTGGGCCGGGATGCGCGGGGTGGTGACGCTCGCCGCCGCGTTCGTCCTGCCCGCCGACACCCCGCAGCGCGCGGTCCTGGTGCTGGCGGCGTTCGTGGTGGTGGCCGGGACCCTCGTGGTGCAGGGCATGTCGCTCCCCCTGCTGATCCGGCGGCTGCGGCTGCCCCGTCCGGACCCGGCGGAGGACGCGCTGCAGGAGGCGGCCGTGCTCAACGACATGACCCGCGTGGCGTTGGCCCGGCTGGAGGAGCTGCGCACGCCCGACGACCCGCCCGAGGTGATCCAGCGGCTCCAGGACCGGCTGCAGTACCGCGCCGACTCGGCCTGGGAGCAGCTCGGCCGGCAGGGCACGCTCGCCGAGACGCCCAGCGACGCCTACCGCCGGTTGCGCGTGCAGCTGCTGGAGGTGGAGCGTGAGCAGTTCCTGAGCGCCCGCGACAACGGGACCGCCGACGACGACGTGTTGCGGCGGGTACTGGCCCGGCTCGACATCGAGGAATCGATGCTCGACCGCGATGAGGAGGAACCGCTGGTGGACGAACGTGAGCTGAGCACCCCGGCCGCCACCGCCGGCTCGTGCAAGCACCTTTCGCACGAGTGGAAGCCGGTCGAGCCGAGTTCGGCCGACAGCTGCGCGGCGTGCATCGCGGAGGGCACCACCTGGGTGCACCTGCGGATGTGCGTCAAATGCGGCAACGTCGCCTGCTGCGACTCCTCGCCGCGCAAGCACGCGACCCAGCACTTCCACGACAGCAGGCACCCGGTGATGCGCAGCTACGAGCCTGGCGAGAGCTGGCGGTGGTGCTTCGTGGACCTGCAGCTCGGCTGACGCCGGATCGGCACAGCCAGGGCTGCACCACGCAACGTTGGGCACCCGAAGGCTCGTGAGTGTCTATGACGGTTAGAACCGTCATAGACACTCACGAGCTCTTGGGCCACAGCATTAGGGTCGGGGCCATGAGCACGCCCGAGCAGGAAGTCGAATACCGCCAGTTCCGGTTCCGCCCCTCGGCCGGGGCCACCGAGATTTTCCTGGTGCGCCACGGGGAATCGATGCCGGCGCGGGCCGACGCGCCGTTCGACCTCGTCGACGGCCAGGCCGATCCCGACCTCGCGCCCGAGGGCCGGGAGCACGCCACCCGCGTGGGCGCCCGCCTGGCGGGCGAACGGATCGACGCGCTGTACGTGACCACGCTGCGCCGCACCGTGCAGACGGCGGCGCCGCTGGCGGAGAAGCTCGGCCTGACCCCGTCGGTCGAGCCGGACCTGCGCGAGATCCACCTCGGCGACTGGGAAAACGGCCTCTTCCGCCGCCACACCACCGACGGCCACCCCATCGTCGACCGGCTGTGGGCCGAGCAGCGCTGGGACGTCATCCCGGGCGCGGAGTCCGACGAGGCGTTCGGCGCGCGGGTTCGCGCGGGGCTGCTGCGGATCGCCACGGCGAACCCGGACCGGCGCGTCGCGGTCTTCACCCACGGCGGCGTGATCGGCGAGGTGTTCGCGCAGGCGAGCCGCGCGGTCGACCGGTTCACCTTCCTGAACGCGGACAACGGGTCGATCTCGCACCTGGTGATCGAAGGCGACCGGTGGATCGTGCGGCGCTTCAACGACACCGCGCACCTGGAAGCCCCGCTGGGCTAACGGCGGGCGAACCACCGCTTCTTGGCCGGCCGCTCGTCGCGGAGGATCCGCCCGGCCGCGACGAGCTGGACGGTCGCCAGCACGGCCACCGCCTCCGCGGCGAGCAGCCCGAGCAGCACCAGCACCTGCGTGGTGCCCGCCTGCAACGGGCTCGCGCCGCCCAGCAGAACGCCGACGTACGCGCCGGGGAGGGTGACCAGGCCGACGGTGCGCGTCTGGTCCAGCGCGGGGATCAGCGCCTGCCCGGCGGACGGGCGGCAGATCTCCAGCGCGGCCGCCCGTGGCAGGAAACCCAGTGCCAGCGCGGCTTCGTACTCGCCGTGCCGCAGCTTGAGCTCGTCGAGGGCGCGCCGGGCGGCCTGGGAGGTCGCGGTCATCGTCCCGCCGATCACGATGCCCGCGACCGGCACGACGGCGATCGGCTGCGGCGGGACGACGCCGGAGCCCAGCACCAGCGCGAGCACCGGCACCACGCCGGACGCGATCGCGGCCGCCACCCACGGCAGCGCCGGGAGCGGCACACCGATCCGCCTCGCCGAGGTGACGACCGCGATCGAATACATCAGCAGGATGAACAGCCCGGTGAGCCAGCCCGAGCGCAGGATCACCGTGATCACCAGCGAGACGAGCGCGAGCTGCGCGACGGCCCGGACCGCGGCGATCAGCACCGCCCGCCCCTGCCCCAGCTCGCCGAAGCGGACTACGGCGGCCCCGGCCAGTGCGAGCACGGCCAGCACCACCAGCAGTGCGGGCCCGAATCCGATCGCGGCGTTCACCCCGGTGATCCTGCCCGAGCCGGACGGATCGCGGCGTTCAGGCCCCAGCCAGTCCGGGGTGACGCGGTGCAGCTGAACTGGCGGACTGCTCTCGAACCGGGCAGGCCCGCGCCGTTCACACCCCGACGGCACGACGCGAGCCCAGCTCACGCGGTACAGCTGAGCCGGCGGCCCACCCCCGAGCCGGACGGATCGCGGCGTTCAGGCCCCGGTCAGTCCGGGGTGACGCGGTGCAGCTGAGCTGGCGGACTGCTCTCGAACCGGGCGCGCCCGCGCCCGTTCACACCCCCGCGGCACAGCGCGAACCCAGCTCACGCGGTACAGCTGAGCTGGCGACCCTCCCCCGAAACGGACTTCTCGGCGACGAGCACCCCGTCCACGACGATGCGGCAGGTCAGCTCGCCCGGGCCGGCGTTCTGGGCGGCCAGGCTGGAGAACTGGGCCTGGCCGGCCGGGCCGGTGCGGGTGGCGGTGAACGACCAGGGCGTGGTGACCGCGGCCAGCTGCTCGAGGTCCGCGCCGGTGGCGACGTAGGTGAGGTAACGGGCGCCCCCGGCCGGGCCGAGGAGCTGGTAGACGACGGTGTGCGTGGCCACCTGGACCACCGGCTCGGCCTTCGCGATGCCGACGACCGGGGTGGCCGGGCCCTGGTCGGCCGCGGGCACGGCCTTCGGCATGACGTACGAGGCCACGGCGAACGCCACCGCGATCACGCCGATCACGACCACGACACTCCCGGACGGCCGGAACCGGCTGGGGCCGGAACGGCCCGGCGCGGACTCCGGCGGGGTCGCGGTGGGAACACTCATGGAGAGGTCTTCTCTCGTTCGAGCGCACTTCCATCGAGTACGACGTCTACTTCTCGTCCGGACGTCACGCGGTGTTAGCCAAGCCGGGAAAGTTACCGGAACTTCACCCTTTCGGGTGTCTCCGTGAGTCACAGACCTGCGGTCCACCACCCACGATGCCGATAACAGTGTCGTGATACCCGGTCACGGAGCGTCAGTCGACGAGGCCCGCGTCGGCGAGCATCCGCAGGACGCGCTGGCCGGCGGGCGGGCACGCGGCCGCGTCGGCGGCGGCCAGCCACGCCGCTTCGGCGATCTCCGCCGACGGCGCCGGATCGCCCGCGTGGTCGGCCGTGTAGCAGGTCATGCGGACGCGGCGGCCGTCGGCGAACCCGTCGGCCTCCTCGTCGAGCAGCGCGAAAAAGCGGAAGGTCAGCGGGTCCAGCTCCACGCCCAGCTCTTCGCGGATCTCGCGGCACAGACCGGCGACGTCGCCCTCGCCCGGCTCGCGCTTGCCGCCGGGCAGGTAGAACTTCGCCTTGCCGCTGGTGCGGACCGACAGCAGCCGCCGGTCGCGGACGTGCACCCAGGCCAGGGCGTCGATCGGGGTCATGGCTCGCATTCTGTCGTACCCACCGGGGATGATCTCAAGTGTGTATTCCGAAAGCCCGCCGCCGGAACCGGTGCGCCACGCCGTCCGCTGCCTGTGGCGCTCGGCCCCGCGCGGTCCGCGGCGCATCGTCCCGGACGGCTGCCTGGACCTGGTCGCGGGCGACGGCGAGGTGTTCGTGGCGGGGCCGGACACCGGGCCCTGGTCCTCGGCCACCACCCCCGGCGTGGTGCTGCACGGCCTGCGCTTCCGGCCCGGTGCGGCGGCCGGCGTGCTGGGGGTGGCGGCGGACGAGCTGCGCGACACCCGCGTCCCGCTGGCCGCGCTGTGGGGCCATGAGGGCGCGGTGCTGGCCGAGCGGGTGCTGGACGGCACGCTGTCCCTCGCGGAAGTGGTGCGGCAACGTCTCGCGGAGCCCGACCCGGCCGTCACGGCGGTGGTCGCGCACCTGGAGCGCGGCCCGTCCCGGGTCGGTGCGCTCCCGGCATCGCTGGGCGAAAGGCAGCTGCGACGCCGGTTCACCATCGCCGTCGGCTACGGCCCGGCCACCTATCTGCGGGTCACCCGGCTCCAGCGCGCGATCGCCGCCGCCCCACGCGTCACGCGTCTCGCAGAGCTGGCGGCCACCGCGGGATACGCCGACCAGGCGCACCTCGCGCGCGACTGCCGCGCCCTCACCGGCTTGACGCCGAGCGCCTATTTCTCCTGACGTTGTTGCGCCGCAAGGAAATGCTGCAGCTCCACCGTCGCCGGGTGCAGGGCGCGGTAGCGGGCGTAGAACTCGTCGTAGACGTCCGCGCGCGCCGGATCCGGCTCGACGACGGCGGCGACCGGGTTCCACGCCTCGACGTCCGGCTCCAGCCCCACCGCGAAGGCGGCCAGCAATGCGTCGCCGAACGCCGCGCCGATCGTCTCGGCCGGCACGTGCTGGGCGGACCGGGTCACGTCGCTGACGATCTGCGTCCACACGCGGCCCTGCGTCCCGCCGCCGACCGCGACCAGCCGCCGTCCCGCCGCCTCGCCCATCGCCTCCAGGTTGTGCCGCACGCCGTACGCGGTCCCCTCCAGCGCCGCGCGGTACAGCTCGGCGCGGCCGTGCGACGTCGTCAGGCCGGCCACCACGCCACGTGCGTCCGGGTCCGGCACCGGCGTCCGCTCCCCCGCGAAGTACGGCAACATCAGCAGCCCGCGGCTCCCGGCCGGCACCGCGCCGGCCTCGGCGACCAGGTCGGCGAACTCGCCGCCGACCAGTTCGCGCAGCCAGTCCGTGATCGCGCCGGACGTCGCCATCCCGGCGGCCAGCGAGAACGTGCCGGGGAACGCGCCGCGGGTCGCCCACAGCCCGGGCACCGGGCGGGGCCGGGCCGCGGTCTGGATCAGGAACATGGTGGTGCCGTACATGATCATCGTGTCGCCGGGCGCGCGCACACCGGCGCTGGCCGCCTCGGCCCAGGCGTCGACGGTCCCGGCGGTGACCGGCAGTCCGGCCGGGAGCCCGGTCGCGGCCGCCGCCTCGGCCGTCACGGTGCCGGCTACCTCGGTCGGCCACAGGAGCCGCGGCAGCGTGACGCCGGGCGCGACGAGCCCCGCCCAATCCTCGGCCCACTCCCCGGCGCGGAGGTCGTACATCGGGTCGCACTGGCTGGCCGAATGGTGGTCCAGCACGTACTCGCCGGTCAGCCGCAGCACCAGGTACGAGCTGGCCATGAGGAACAGCTCGGCCTGCGCGGCGACGTCCGGCTCGTGCCGGGACAGCCAGCGCCACTTGGGCCCGACGGCCTGGCTGGACAGCGCGCTGCCCGAACGCTCCACAATGGACTGCTCGCCCAGCTCCGCGGTCAGCTCGGCGATCTCGGCGCTCGCGCGCGTGTCGACGCCGTACAGGATCGCGGGGCGCAACGGGCGGCCGCTCGCGTCCGCGGGCAGCAGCACCGGGCCGATGCCGCTCACGGCCAGGCCCGCCAGCGGCCGGTCGCCCGCCGCCGCGGCCAGCTCGCGGCACAGCGCGACGAAGTCGCCCCACCACACCGCTTCCGCGTCGTGCTCGAACCAGCCGGGGTGCGGACGGGAGGTGGTGTGCGCACGGCCGGCGCGCGCAAGTATGGTCCCGTCCGCAGCGACCAGGACGCCTTTGGAGCTGGACGTGCCGATGTCGATACCGAGCAGCAGGCCCGGATCCACCGCGACTCCCTGGGTAAGGTTACGGTAAACGATTACCCGGGACGCTATTCTCGACCCGGCAGGGTGTCAAGGTAGGCGGGGACAAGCCAGGGACGAGGAGGTCGTGGTGGCCACCATCAGCGACGTCGCCGCGCGGGCCGGGGTCTCCACGGCGACCGTGTCGAGGGCGCTGAACGGGAAGTCCACTGTGGACCCCGAACTGGCCGCCCGGGTGCTGCTGGCCGCCGAGGAGCTCGGCTACCACCCGAACGGCCTGGCCAGGAACCTGCGCCGGCAGGAGACCGCGGTGCTCGCGCTGATCATCTCCGACGTGGAGAACCCGTTCTTCACGGCGATCGCGCGCGGGGTGGAGGACCTCGCGCAGGTGTCGGGGTACTCGGTGGTGCTGTGCAATTCCGACGAGAACGAGGACAAGGAGCGCCGCTACATCGACGTGGCGCTGCAGGAGCGGGTCGCGGGCGTGGTGCTTTCGCCGACCGGCCGCTCCACCAACGTCGAGCACCTGCGCCGCCAGGGCACGCCGGTGGTGGCCGTCGACCGCCCGCTGAACGGGCCCGACGGCGACCAGGTCCTGGTCGACACCCGCCGCGCCGCGCGCGAAGCGACCCAGCACCTGATCGCGGGCGGCTACCACCGGATCGGCTGCCTGAGCGGCCCCGCGGGCGTGCGCACCGCCGACGACCGGCTCGACGGCTTCCGCGACGCCGTCGGCGAGGACACCAAGCTGTTCCGCCGCACCGAGTACCGCGCGGAGGGCGCCCGGCTGGCCGCGCTGGAGCTGCTGGACCTGCCCGAGCCGCCGGACGCGCTGCTGGTCGCCAACAGCACCATGACCATCGGCGTCCTGCAGGCGCTCACCGGACGCGACCTGCGGCCCGGCCGCGACGTCGGCATCGTGTCCTTCGACGACGCCCCCTGGACCACGCTCATCGACCCGCCGCTGACGGTCGTCGCGCAGCCCGCGTACGACATCGGCCGCGTCGCCGCGCAGCTGCTGCTGGCCCGGATCGCCGACGGCACCCGCGTGCCCACCACGACCACGCTGGAAGCCCGGCTGATCGAACGGCAGAGTTCCCGCCGCTGAATCGCGGCCGGGCGACGACTCGGAGGCACCGGCCGCACGGGCGAACGACGTGCCTGGTGGGCCGGCATGGCGCCGGCCCCCAGGCACGTCCCACCCCCTTGACCCCCCAGCGCCGGTGCCCCGAAGGACACCGGAGCCGCAGCACCCCGAGGCGGAAATCGATTACCAACGGAACGTAAAGGCGCCACGTCGGGGTGTCAAGCACGCGAAAGCCTGGACAAGCGGGCCACGTCCTGGGCACACTGTCCCCCAATCGCCTACGCATCGTGTTTGATGCTGTGCACTCCGTGTCGATCTCTGGTGAATTCACCCACAGATCCGGTGAGAAACCGCACGAACCCGCACACGCGAGCTAGTCTGGGCGCATGTCACCCGCGCTGGAGAACGTCCTCGCCAAAGCCGGCCTCAAGGCCGACGCGAACGAGTTCTTGACGCTCGTGGAGGACGCGGCCCGCCGGCTCTCGCCCCCGAATCCGGACCCGTCCCACTACTTCTCGCCCGACCAGCAGGCGGCGCTCGCCGACGTCGGGCTCGACCTGTCGCCCCGGCACGAGGACGAGCCGGACTTCCGCGCGCGCACCGTCGCCGCGCACGCTGTGCTCGCCGACTCCGCGCTGAACGTGCTGGAGGCCGCGCAGGCGCTCGGCGTCGACGACAGCCGCATCCGGCACCGTCTCAAGGAAGGCCGGCTCACCGGCTGGAAGGACCAGGGCTGGCGGCTGCCGTCCTGGCAGTTCAACGGCTCGGGCGTGCTGCCCGGCCTCGAGATCGTGCTGCGCGCGGTGCCCGAGGACCAGCCGGCGCTGGTCGTCGCCGCGTTCATGAACACCCCTCAGGCCGACCTGGTGATCAGCGACCGGCCCGCGACCCCGCGGCAGTGGCTCCTGTCCGGCGGTGACCCCGAAGTCCTCGCCCGCCTCGTCGCCACGCTCGGCTCGCCGTTCTAGGCTGAGCCGAAGAGCAAGATCACCCACACAGGACGGACGACCCCCGACGCATGGCCCGGCTCCCCCTGCCGCCCGCACGATCTGCCCTGGTCAAGGAACTGGACCGGAGCCACGACGTGGTTTCGGTGCAGCCCGAGACCAGGCTGGTCCGGATCTTCACCGCGCACGGCAACCACCCGCAGCAGTGGAACACGTTCCGCTACACCGGCCCGCTCCCGCACGGGCGGTTCGACCAGCAGCCGCCCGGCCGCGGCGGCCAGCCGGTCACCGATCCGGCCAACGGCGTGCTGTACTTCGGCCTGACCGTGCGCACCAGCGTCGCCGAGGTCTTCCAGACCAGCTCCACCGTCGACCGCAAGACGCGCGGCCCGCGCCTGGTCGTAGTCCGGCCGACGCGGACGCTGCGGCTGCTCGACCTGACCGGCCTGTGGCCGACGCGGGTGGGCGCCTCGCAGGAGATCTCCAGCGGGCCGAAGAAGATCACCCAGGCCTGGGCCCGGGCGATCCGCACGGCCCTGCCCGACCTCGACGGCCTCTGGTACCGCTCCTCGATGGACGCCGGCGACCCGTCGCTGTGCCTGTGGGACCCGCCCGCGGGCGCCGCGCTGCCGATCGCGCCGGACGTGCTGCTGCCGCTGGACCACCCCGGCCTCGACGTGCCGCTGGGCCGGGTCTGCGAAGAGCTGAACTACACGCTGCTCAACTAGCACCGTGTGCTGCCGGGCTCCGCCGTCGCCTGAAGCGCCCCAATGTGGCGTTGGTTGCGCTCAACGCACCCAATGTGGCGTTGGTTGCGCCCAACGCACCGAACGCCACATTGGGGCGCAACCGCCTAGCCGAGGTGCCGCGACCACCACTCGAGCACGGCTTCGAAGCGCTGCACGCGGTGGCGCGGCCGGCCCGAGCGGGTCAGCTCGTGGCCCTCGCCCGGGAACAGCAGGAACTCCGCGTCGGCGCCCGCCTTGCGCAGGGCCACGAACATGCGCTGCGCCTGCTCCAGCGGGCACCGCCAGTCCTGCTCGGAGTGCACCACGGCGAACGGGATGGAGATGTCCGCGGCGTAGGTGAGCGGGCTGCGGTCGCGCTGGACTTCGGGGTCGGAGCCGATGTAGGAGTCGACGAAGGTGTAGCCGATGTCGGAGCTGCCGACCATCGAGTCCCACGCATTCACCGCGCGCTCGCTCCAGGCGGCCTTGAACCGCTCCGGGTGGTGCGAGGCGACCCAGCTGGTCATGAACCCGCCGTACGAGCCGCCCATGATTCCCACCCGCGACGGGTCGAGGTCGGGCCGCTCCAGCGCCTTGTCCAGCAGCGCCAGCACGTCGTCGACGTCGACGGTGCCGAACGCGTGGGTGATCGCGCGGCCGTGGCTCTGCCCGTAGCCCGCCGAGCCGCGCGGGTTGCCGAGCACCACGGCGTATCCGGCGGAGGCGTACACCTGGGCCTCGTCGAACACCGCCCAGTCCTGCGGGGCGAACGGGCCGCCGTGCACGACGCGCAGCACCGGGTGCGGGCCCTCGCCCTCGGGCAGCACCACCCAGCCATGCACCGGGTAGCCGTCGGGCGCGGTGGTGTTCAGCTCCTCGACCGCGCAAAGGCCCTTGTCCCGCAACGTCTTCGAGTAGTCCGTGAGCACGCGGGGGCCGCCGGCCGCGGTGAGCACCACGACGTCACCGGAAGTCTCCGGCGTCGCGACCACGGCGACCACCGTGTCGCCGTCCGCGGCGAACCCGCGGACCGCGAGGTGCCCGCCGTGCAGCACGCGCAGGCTCTCCAACGGCGCCGCGTCGGCCTTCACCGGCACGGCGCGCAGCTCGGCCGCGCCGCGGTCACGCGCGACCACCAGGACCTCGTCGCCGAGCGGGATCGCCGGGCCCGCACCGATTTCGAGGTCGACGGTCTCGATGTCGGTCAGCCGGCGCGCCTCGGCCGGGCCACCGTCGCCCAGGACGGCGGCGTACAGGCCGATGTTGTTGGCCTCGAAATGACCGTCCTCATAGGACGTTCCGTAGAAGAACAGGGTGCCGTCCGGGCCGAACACGGGCAGATCGGCGGCACCGTGGCACTGCACGAGCAGCTCGGGCTCGCCGCCCGCGGCCGGGAACGAGACCAGGTCGCGGTAGTCGGTCTCCACCCGGTCCCAGTCCTGCGGCACCACCACGACCAGGCGCTCGCCGTCGGGTGTCCACACGGGATGGTCCACGTCGTAGCCGGCGGGCGAAATGGGTTCCAGTCCGGCCGCGGGGTCAGCGTCGATGTCAACCACGAAGAGCCGCTTCACCCGGTCCCGCAGGAAGCCGACGTCGTCGATGCGGTAGTCGAAACGCGTGATCCGGCGCGGGGCCTCGGCGGGCGGCTCCGGCGTCGTGCCGTCCGCGGTCGCGGTGCCGTAGCGACCGGCTTCCGGCACCCGGGCAGTGAACGCGAGCCGGCGCGAGTCCGGCGCCCACACCGCCGCGTCCGCGCCCAGGTGCAGCGACGTCAGCCGCTTGGCCTCACCGCCGCCGGTCGGCATCACGTGCACCTGCGGGCTGCCGTCGGCGCCGGTGCCCTCGCCGGCGCGGAGGAACGCCACCCAGCGCCCGTCCGGTGAGATCGACGGCGCCGCGTCGTGCGGCCCGTGGGTCCACGGCGCCTCCCCGCCGCCGAGGTCCACCCGGCGCAGCGCGCTGTGCCCGGAGTCGGACTCCAGGTCCGGACGCTGCACCGCGGTGATCAGCAGCTCACCCCGCAGCGCGGGACGGCCGGGGACGACAAGGGCTTCGATGTCGGCAGGACGCATGCCGACGACGGTACCGGATCATTAGCAACGCGAACGACCTATTTCGCGGCCAGCCCGGCGCGCTCGTCCCGCTTGGCCTTCGCCAGGCTCGCCACCGTGGTCACGGTCAGCACGACCACGATCACGCCGAGGGAGATCCAGTTGTTGATGTCCAGCCAGTCCGGCGCCACGTGGTACTCGTGCAGCGCGTGCACGAACAGCTTCGCGCCGATGAAGGCGAGGATCACGGCCAGCCCGTAGGTCAGGTACACCAGCTTCTCGACCAGCCCGCCGAGCAGGAAGTACAGCTGGCGCAGGCCCATCAGCGCGAACGCGTTGGCCGTGAACACCAGGAAGGCCTCCTGGGTGATGCCGAAGATGGCCGGGATCGAGTCCACCGCGAACAGCAGGTCGGCCGAGCCGATCGCGACGATCACCACCAGCATCGGGGTGATCATCCGCTTGCCGTTGACCTTGACCGTGTACTTGTGCCCGTGGAAGTCGTCGGTCACCGGGAAGAACTTGCGCACCCACCGGGTGACCGCGTTCTCCTTGTACTCCTCTTCCTCGTCCTTCTTGCGCAGCATGCTGATCGCGGTCCAGATCAGCACCGCGCCGAAGAGGAAGAAGACCCACACGAACTCCGCGATCAGCGCGGCGCCGACGGCGATGAACACGCTCCGCATGGCCAGCGCGAGCAGGATCCCGACCAGCAGCACCCGGTGCTGGTGGATCGCCGGCACCTTGAACGATGCCATGATGATCATGAAGATGAACAGGTTGTCGACGCTCAGCGAGTACTCGGTGATGTACCCGGTGAAGAACTCGACGCCGGAGTTGTGCCCGGCGAACACCCAGACACCGATGCCGAAGAGCACCGCGCAGGCGACGTAGAAGATCACCCAGCGGGCGGCCTCACCGGTGGTCACCGCGTGTGGATTGTGGTCGACGATGAACAGGTCGATCGCGATCAAGGCGAGAATCCCGCCGACCGTTGCGATCCACAGCCACAGGGGGACAGTCATGAAACAACCTCCGGATAGTGCACAGCAGCAACTAACCGGAGGTCTCTCCCGCCGCTTCGATCAGCGACCGACGGTGCCGGGGGCCTGAGCCACCGTGCTGACGACACCGCCGCGAAGGAATACTCCCCTCACAGCGAGTTCAGTGTGCCGGTTACGGCCCGCAAACGCCAGCGGAGGTTGCCCGCGTCACCGGTCCGGCGGTGTTAGCCCGGTCACCGCGGCCAGGCCGGGTGACACCCGCGGCCGGAATGGCTTCCCGGACGGGTGACGCCCGCGGCCGGGATGTCGGATTCGTGTGAGCCCGCCGCGACGTTCTCAGCAAAACTCCAATAGCGTCGGCGCGTGCCCCGAATCCCACTCCCTCGCACGCGCGGCGCCCGCCTCACCGCGCTGGCCGCGGTCGTGGTGGTCGTCGCCGCGGCCGTGGTCGTCTGGACGACCAGCGGCTCGCCGCCGTCCGCCGTCCGGACCCAGGACGCCTTCCTCGAGATGCCGGCCGCGCCGGGCTCGGCGGACAAGGTCCGCATCGACACGACCACCTACCTGCCCGAGAAGACCCCCGCGCCCGCCGTCCTGCTGGCCCACGGCTTCGGCGGCGACAAGTCCAGCGTCGACCCGCAGGCCCGGGAACTGGCCGGCCGCGGCTTCGTCGTGCTGACCTGGTCGGCGCGCGGCTTCGGCCGCAGCACCGGCAAGATCGGCCTCAACGACCCGGACGCCGAAGTCGCCGACGCCAGCCGGCTCGTGGACCACCTGGCCGCGAGCCAGGACGTGCTCACCGACGGCAAGGGCGACCCGAAGGTCGCGGTCACCGGCGCGTCCTACGGCGGCGCGCTCTCCCTGCTGCTCGCGGGCACGGACAAGCGGATCGACGCCGTCGCGCCCGTGATCACCTACAACGACCTGGCCCAGGGCCTGGTGCCGAACGCGGCCGCGGCGCAGGCACCGGCGGCGGACACCCCGGCGGCCGGCGAGTTCGCCCCCGACGGGGTGTTCAAGAAGAGCTGGGCCGGCATCTTCTTCTCCGCCGGCTCCGGCGCGACGTCCGCGGGCGGCCCGTCCGCCGAAGCCCCCGAGGCCGGGCAGGAGACGAACGACTCCGGCACCACGGCCGGGGGTTCGGGCACCGCGCCCCAGGCCGCGACGCCCACCGCGGGCGGCCAGGCGTCGCAGCTGCCCGCCGCCGACCCGTGCGGCCGGTTCACCGCCCAGGTCTGCCAGGCCTACACCGAGCTGGCCACGACCGGGAAGGCGAGCCCGCAGACCGTCGCGCTGCTGCACCGGGTCTCCCCCGCCTCGGTGACGAGCAAGATCACCGCGCCGACCCTGCTGGTGCAGGGCGAAAGCGACACGCTGTTCGGGCTCGACCAGTCCGACGCCACCGCGCGCCAGATCAGCGCGGCGGGCGGCAAGGTCAAGACCATCTGGTACACCGGCGGCCACGACGGCGGCACCCCCGGCCCGCAGCTGCGGGCCAAGATCGGCGACTTCCTCTGGCACTCGCTCACCGGCGAGGGCAGCGACCCCGGCACCGGCTTCAGCTACGACGTGCAGGGCACGTTGCGGGCCAACGGCACGCCGTCCGTGCGCACGGTCAACGCCGACGCCTACCCCGGCCTCACCGGCCAGGGCACGGAACGGCGGCAGATCGCGCTCACCGGCCCGGTGCAGCCGGCGGTCCGTCCCGCGGGGGCGAACCCCGCCGCGGTCAGCGGCATCCCCGGGCTGAACGGGCTCGCGGGCAGCTCGTCCCGGCTGGCGCCGCTGTTCAGCACCGACCCGGCGGGCCAGGCGGCCCAGTTCCGCACCACGCCGTTCGGCAGCCAGCTGCTGGTCGCCGGATCGTCCACAGTGCACCTCCAGGTCGCGGCCGACCCGGCGCACCCGCTGACCGACGCGGTGCTGTTCGCGAAGCTCTACGACGTGGGCACGGACGGCAGCCGGGTGCTGCCGGCCAACGCCGTCGCGCCGTTCCGGGTCAGCGGGCTGCCCGCGGACGGCACGCCGGTCGACGTGACCGTGACGCTGCCCGGCATCGTGCGGCCGATAGAGGCGGGCCACTCGCTGCGGCTCGTGGTCGGCACCACCGACCAGTCGTACTCCGTGCCGGGCCAGCCCGGGGTGTTCCGGATCGGGCTCGCGGCCGGCTCCTCGCTCGCCGTGCCGGTCGTGCCCGGGGTCTCCGTGGGCACGCCGGCGCCGGCCGGGCAGCTGATCGGCATCGGCGCGACGCTGCTGGTCGCCGTCGCGGCGCTGGCGTTCGCGGCCCTGCGACGCCGCCGTTCGCACGACGTCGACCCCGAGCTGGCGCACACCCCGCTGGTGATCAGCGGGCTGCGCAAGCAGTACGCGGGCGGGTTCGTCGCGGTGAAGGACCTGTCCTTCCGCGTCGAGCCGGGCCAGGTGCTCGGCCTGCTCGGGCCCAACGGCGCGGGCAAGACGACCACGCTGCGCATGCTGATGGGCCTGATCAGCCCGACCGAGGGCGAGATCCGCGTGTTCGGCCACCGGATCACCCCGGGCGCGCCGGTGCTGTCCCGGATCGGGTCCTTTGTGGAGGGTTCCGGCTTTCTGCCGCACCTGTCCGGCCGGACCAACCTGGAGCTGTACTGGGCGGCCACCGGCCGGCCCGCGGAGAAGGCGCACTTCGCCGAGGCGCTGGAGATCGCCGGGCTCGGCGACGCCGTGGACCGGCGGGTGAAGAACTACAGCCAGGGCATGCGGCAGCGGCTGGCGATCGCCCAGGCGATGCTCGGCCTGCCGGAGCTGATGGTGCTCGACGAGCCGACCAACGGGCTCGACCCGCCCCAGATCCACCAGATGCGCGAGGTCCTGCAGCGCTACGCCGCCACGGGCCGCACCGTGGTCGTCTCGAGCCACCTGCTGGCCGAGGTCGAGCAGACCTGTTCGCACGTCGTGGTCATGCACCGCGGCACGCTGGTGGCCTCGGGCGAGGTCGGCGAGCTGGCGGCGGCCAGCGGCGAGGCGACGTTCCGGGTCGACGACCCGGCCGCGGCCGCCGCGGCGCTGAAGGCCTTCGACGGCGTCACCGACGTCACGGTCGAAGGCGAGCTGGTGCACGCGAACCTCGACGGGCTGCCGCGCGCCGAGGCCGTGGCGGCACTGGTCCGGGCGGGAGTCGCGGTGGAGCAGGCCGGGCCGCGGCGCCGGCTGGAAGACACGTTCCTGCAGCTGGTCGGAGAGAACTCATGAACGACACCAACGGCTCCGGCGGGGTGCACACCGACCCGGCCGCACTGCAGGAGCTGAGCGACCTCGCGTCGCACGAACGGACGGAGGTCGGCCCGGACGGCGCCGTGGCCGGCTACCGCGCCGACCGCACGCTGCGGCTCGGCGTGGAGCTCAAGCGCCAGCTCAAGCGGCGGCGTACCCAGCTGGTGCTCGGGTTCGTCGTGCTCCTGCCGTTCATCCTGGTGGTGGCGTTCGAGATCGGGCAGTCGAACCCGAACGCCCGCTCGGGCGGGTTCGTGGACCTCGCGACGGCGAGCGCGCCGAACTTCGTCGTGCTCGCGCTGTTCGTGTCCGGGACCTTCCTGCTGCCGATGATCGTGGCGCTGTTCTTCGGCGACACGGTGGCGAGTGAGTCCTCGTGGTCGAGCCTGAAGTACCTGCTCGCCATCCCGGTGCCGCGGCACCGGGTACTGCGGCAGAAGGCGATCGTGTCGGGCCTGCTGTCCGCCGCGGCACTGGTGCTGCTGCCGCTGGTCTCGCTGCTGGTCGGCGTGATCTGGTACGGCACGGGCGACGCGATCAGCCCGACCGGCGACTCGGTGGGCTTCGGGCAGAGCCTGCTCGCGCTCGTACTGTCCACTGTGTACATCGTGGTGCAGCTGGCCTGGGTGGCCGGGCTGGCGCTGCTGCTGAGCGTGTCCGTCGAGGCCCCGCTCGGCGCGGTCGGCGGGGCGGTGCTGGTGGCGATCCTGTCGCAGATCCTGGACCAGATCACGGCACTGGCAGGGCTGCGCAACTACCTGCCCACGCACTACTCGTTCGCCTGGATCGACCTGATCTCCACCGACGTCGACTGGTCGAACATGGCCAGCGGGGTGCTCTCGTCGCTGATCTACAGCACGGTGTTCCTGCTGCTGGCCGGGCGCCGGTTCGCGCGCAAGGACATCACCAGCTGACCCCGCCCGTCCTCCGGCCGCCGCGTCGTCCGACGCCGGCGGCCGGAGGGCGGTACGGTCGCCAGCGTGACGATCCACCTCGAACTCGACGCCGGCGTCGCCCTCGTGACCCTCGATCACGGCCGCGGCAACACCCTCGACACGGCCACCTGCCGGGAACTCGTCCTGCAGCTCGGGGAGGCCGAGGCCGCGGGCGCCCGCGCGGTCGTGCTCACCGGGACCGGCTCGATGTTCTCCGCGGGCGTCGACCTGCTCAGCATCGACGAGGGCGGCGCCGGCTACGTCAGCGAGTTCCTGCCCGCGCTGTCCGACGCGCTGCTGGCGGTCTTCGGCTTCCCGCGCCCGGTGGTGGCCGCGGTCAACGGGCACGCGATCGCGGGCGGCCTGGTACTGGCCGCCGCGTGCGACCACCGGGTGCTCGCCGCCGGGCCGGCCCGCCTCGGCGTCACGGAACTGCTCGTCGGCGTGCCGTTCCCGATCGCGGCGCTGGAAATCCTGCGCTGCGCGTACGGCACGAACCCGCTGCCCGGCCTGATCTACAGCGGGGCGACCGTGCCGGGCGAGGACGCGCTCGCCCGCGGCCTGGTCGACGAGATCGCGCCGGCCGAAGAGGTGCTCGGCCGCGCCCGCGAGCTGGCCACGCGGCTGGGCGAGCTGCCCGCCGAGGCGTTCGCGCTGACCAAGGCGCAGCTGCACCGGCCCTACCACCAGCGGATCGCGGAGAACCGGGTGTCCGACGACGACAGCGTCGAGCGGATGTGGCGCTCCGAGGCCGCGCTGGCCGCCGTCAAGTCCTATGTGGACCGCGTACTGCGTTCCTGACTCGCGTCCGGAAAGACCCGCCATTGGTGGGTTGCCCGGTCCTGGGCGGTCTGTGAGGATCCGACGGCTGGGATGGTCCGGGTGTTCGGAGGACACTGTGCGCAGGCTGCTCACCGCCTTCTCGACGGTTCTGCTTTCGGCCGCTGCCGTGGTGGGAGTGGCGCCCACGGCGGTCGCCGCCGGTGACCGCGACATCAGGGCTGTGCTCGACACGGTGCCGGGGCTGACCGTCGTGTCCGAGGACCCGGCACCGGCCGGGTTCCGCTTCTTCGAGCTGACCTTCACCCAGCCGGCCGACCACCGGAACCCGCACGGGCCGGCGTTCCAGCAGCGGTTCACCCTGCTGCACCACGACTTCAGCGCGCCGACGGTCGCCTTCACCAGCGGCTACAACGTGTCCACCGCTCCCAACCGCTCGGAGCCGACGAGGATCGTCGACGGCAACCAGCTCTCGATGGAGTACCGCTACTTCGCCCCGTCGCGGCCGGAGCCCGCGGACTGGTCGCGCCAGCTCACCATCTGGCAGGCCGCGGCCGACGAGCACGCCGCGGTGCAGGCGTTCAAGCGGATCTACCCGGGCAAGTGGCTCGCCACCGGCGCCAGCAAGGGCGGCATGACGGCCACCTACTTCCGCCGGTTCTTCCCCGGCGACGTCGACGGCACCATCCCGTACGTCGCGCCGAACGACGTGATCGACCCGCTCGACCGGTACAACGACTTCCTCGCGCACGTCGGCGACCCCGCCTGCCGCGCGTCGCTCAAGGCGATCCAGCGTGACGCGCTGAAGCGACGCGGTGAACTCGGCGAGCTGGCGAAGGCCGACGCGGCGAAGAACGGCTACACGTTCTCCACCGTCGGCTCGGTGGACAAGTCGCTCGAGATCTCGGTGATCGACTCGTACTTCGCGTTCTGGCAGTACCAGCCGGCGTCGGCGTGCGCTTCGGTGCCGAAGCCGGGCGCGCCCGCGGCGGACGTCTGGGCGTGGTTCGAACAGGTCGAGAGCCTGAACACCTACTCCGACCAGCAGCTGGAGCCGTACGTTCCGTACTACTACCAGGCGGCGGTGCAGCTCGGCTCGCCCGAGGCGTACGACAGCTACCTGCGCGACCTGCTGCGTTACCCCGGCGCCGACGTGCCCGCGACGTTCGTGCCGCCTTCGGTGAAGCTGCCGCGCTTCGACTACCTCGCCATGCCGGACGTCGACTTCTGGGTGAAGACCCAGGGAAAGCAGCTGCTGTTCGTGTACGGCTCGAACGACCCGTGGGGCGCGGAGCCGTTCGAACTCGGCTTCGGGAGCAAGGACTCGTACCGCTACTTCGTGCCGGGCGGCAACCACGGGTCGAACATCGCGCAGCTGCCCGCCGCGCAGTCCGCGGAGGCGACGGCGACGATCCGCCGCTGGGCCGGACTGCCCGCCCAGCCGTCACCGTCCGCCCGATCGGCGACGGCCGGTTTCCCCGGGTTCGACGCCGACCCGCTGACGGCCGAACGGCCGCGGCTCTAGACCGTCCTCATCGGACAGTCGCGCCCGGGTTCCCGGCGCGGTCGATGGCGCGCAGCTCGTCGAGGCTGTCGGCGAGGGTGCGATCGGCCAGCGCGCCGAGGACGGCGACCTCGATCTCGGTGGTGAGCTGGGCGAAGTACTCGGCGGAGTTGTTGGTGACCAGGCATTCCCGGGGTCCCTCCGCGCGCGGGGCCCACAGCGGCTTGTCACCGACCGACGAGCGGTAGATCTTCCCCAGCGTGATCCGGTCCGCGGGCCGGCCGAGGCGGACGCCGCCGCTGCGGCCCTTGATGGACGCGACGAGCCCGTCCTGCACCAGCGGGACCATCAGCTTGCGCACCAGGCTCGGGTTCGTGTCCAGGCTGCGGGCGAGCTGAGTCGAGCTGAGGACGGGACTGCCTTCTTCCTCACCGTGGCCCAGCAAGAGCATCGCCTTGAGCGCGCTGGAGAACCGCACGTCCACCATGCCCGGGCTCCTTCCGTCGACGCCGCGGACCGGCGCGACGGCGAGGCGATGGCCACGCTGTACGAGGCCGACGCGGTCGTCGAGATCCACTACCGCGGGCCGGAAGGGTTGGAGCTGCTGGGAAAGCTCTCCGGCGGGGCGCGGATCGCCGAGGCCATGTCCACGGCCATGGCGCCGCACCCGCCCCTGGGCTGGAGCCACCACACCACCTACGACCCGGTGGTCTCCCTCGACGGCGACGACGCCGACATCGAAACCCAGTTCATCACGTTCGACGTCGTCGGAGCTCCGAAGCCCGAGGGCGGCTGGCCCGCCGGCACCTTCGGCGCCCAGGGCACCATCAAGCCGATCGAGTCCGGCTACTACCACTTCTTCTTCCGGCGGACCGGCGGCGCGTGGCGCGTCCGCCACATGGACATCACCCACGACATCCCTTACGTCTTCTGATCGGCCGGGCATGAAGACCCTCGGACTGATCGGAAGCGGGCACATCGGCGGCGTCCTCGCCCGGCTGGCGGTGGATGCCGGCCTGGACGTCGTGCTCAGCAATTCGCGGGACCCGCAAACGCTTTCCGGCCTCGTGCGCGAACTCGGGCCGCGGGCCCGGGCGGCCACCCCCGCGCAGGCGGCGGCCGCCGGGGACTGGGTCGTCGTGACGATCCCGGTCGGCGCCGTCGGGACGGTTCCCGCGGAACCCCTCGCCGGCAAGACCGTCATCGACACCGGCAACTACTGGGCCCCGCGTGACGGCGCCATCCCGGAGCTCGAAGCGCGGGAGCTCACCGACAGCGAACTGCTCCAGCGGCACCTGACCGGGGCACACGTCGTGAAGGCGTTCAACAACATCAACTACCAGCACCTCGAAGCCCTGCCCCGGCCGGTGGGCGCGGCCGACCGCACCGCCTGCCGATCGCCGGCGACGATCCGGGCGCGAAGAAGGCGGCCGCCGAGCTGGTTTCCCTGCTCGGGTACGACTTCGTGGACATGGGGCCGCTCGCCGAAAGCTGGCGCTCGCAAGCGGGCAGTCCGGCCTTCTGCGCGCCCTACTCGGTGACCAAGGACGACCGGTTCCTGGGCCGGCCGGCCGCTCCGGCCTCGGCTGCCGAGATCGGTGCGGCGCTGGCTTCGGCTCGGCGCTGACACTCTGTTGCCGTTGTCCGGGAATGCTTTCCGGCCTTCCCTAGGCGGCGGGGGCGGCCCGGGGCCGCGGGAAACCGTGGCTCCGGGCCGAAACCACCACGACGAGCACCGGGCCCAGCAGAATCAGTGCGCTCCACGGGAAAACGCGCGCCCCGAACGCGTCGAGCAGGATCCCGCCGGCCACGCCGCCGCCGGCCATCGCCGCGTTCCACAGGGTCACGAGCATGGCTTGGGCGGCGTCGGCCTGTTCGCCGCCGGCGTCGGCGGCCGCGGTTTGCAGGAGCGTCGGGACGCCGCCCCAGCCGAGGCCCCACAGCGCGGCGGCGACGTAGACGAGTACCGGGCTGCCGCCGGCGAGGGCCGCGGCCGCCACCGCGACCAGCACGGTGCCGGCGAGGGTGAGCGCCCGCAGCCGCCGCTGGATGTGCGCGCCGACGACCGCGATGCTCACCAGCGACGCGAGGCCGAAGACGAGCAGCACGAGGTCCGTCTGCCCGCTCAGGCCCAGCGTGGTCAGGAAGGTGGCGACGTAGGTGTAGAGAATCGTATGTGCCAGCACGAAAACGAGCGTCACGGCCAGTACCGGGGTGACGCCGGGGACGGCGAGGGCCTTGAGCGCCGGTGCCTTCTCGTGGCGTCGCCCGGGCTGTTCCGGGACGAGCGCCGCGATCCAGGCGAGCGTGCCGACGGCGAGCCCCGTCATGGCGAAGAACGGCGCGCGCCAGCCGAACGCGTCACCGGCGAACGTCCCGGCCGGCACCCCGAACGACAACGCGACCGGGATGCCGGTCATGACCAGGGCAATCGCCTTGCCCCGCAACGGTTCCGGCGCGAGGCCCCGCGCAAACCCGGCGAGCAGCGCCCAAGCCAGCCCGGCCGCGACCCCGGCGATGAAGCGGGCGGCCATCGTCAGCGGGTAGCTCCCCGAGACGGCAGTGACGGTGTTGGCCGCGGCGAACCCCGCCATCGCGGTGAGGAGCAACCGCTTGCGTCCCCAGCTCGAGGTGACGGCGGACAGCGGAATGGCCGTGAGGGCGGTGCCGAGCGCGTAAACCGTGACGGCCTGGCCCGCCGCTGCCTCGCTGACGCCGAGTCCGGCGCTCAGGCCGGGCAGCACTCCGGCGGGCAGGGTCTCGGTGAGGCTGGTGAGGAAGACGGCTGTGGCCAGGGGCAGGAGAGCGCGGGTGGGGAGCTTGGCGGGGAGGTTCCGGGGGCGGTCGGGGCTGGGGTGCGGCTTGTGGTGTGGCTTCCGGTGGACTCGCATGGTCGTATGCTCGAACCATCACATGGATGTGAAGGTCAATCCGGCGAGGAGTGAGGCGGCGCACATGCGTATCGGGGAGCTGTCCGCGCGGACTGACACGCCACGTCGGCTGTTGCGGTACTACGAGGAGCAAGCGCTGATCGTGGCGAGCCGCTCCCCCAATGACTACCGCGAATACGACGAGCCGACCGTCGACCGGGTGCTGCAGATCCGCGGTCTGCTCGACGCCGGCCTGCCGACGCGGATCATCAAGCAGATCCTGCCCTGCCTGGGCAAACCCCGCGCCCTCTACTTCCCCGACGCGACCCCCGAAATGATCGCGACGCTGGAACACGAACTCGACCGCATGACCACCCGCATCACCTGCCTGACCCACAACCGCGACGCGATCGCCGAGTACCTGGACGCGGTCCGCGACGGAAACCCACCGGACGTGCTCGTCGAGGCACCGGCCTGACGTCTGGCCCCCGCTCCCCGGGACAGAACGGTAGCGGTGTGGCGGGCATCCGGGCAGGAGCCCGCGGCAAGCAGGCGGCGGTGCGGCAGGACATCCAGACCGGCGCCCGCGCGGCAAGCAGGCGGCAGCGTCTCCAGACAGGCGGCCGCGCGCTGCAGGGAGCCAGCAGGCATCCCGCGGCAGGGCGGCAGGCTATGTTCGCGGTGTGTCCTTTGTGGATTCAGGCACCGCGGCGATCGAGCGAAGGTTCAGGGGCGGCGCGACTTCGGCAGCTTGGCTACCACTGCGTCGTAAGAGGCGTCGAGTAGTTCTGCCAGTTCGGTGGGCGGCACGGTGGCGTGAACAGGAGCGGTGAGGGCGATGTTGTTCCAGCCGTAGCGGCCCAGGTAGGCCATCACCGAGACCGTGGACGGATAGCGGGTCCGGAGTTCCGCGGCCTCCTCCTCGGTGGCGCCGCATTTCAAGCCGACCGAGGGCGGGGCGTTCTGGCCTATGAAGGCGAAGGCCTTGCCTCCGACCTTCGCCACGAGGACGTGGTCGCCGAAGGGGTAGGTCTCCTGCGCGCCCGGTTTCGCCAGGCAGTAGGCGATCACGTCTTCGACGGTCCTGGGGTCGGTGGTCACGGACGGAACCCGCGCATGGGCTCGGGGGCCACGCGCTCGGCTGCATCGGCCTCGGCGGCATCGCCGACGCGAGCGGCCGCCGCGAAAGTGGCCGGAGTGGCAGCCACAAGAGTCGCACCTCCCGGAGCGGCAGCCCCAGAAGTGGCGGCCCCCGGAGCGGCAGTCCCGGGAGTGGCGGCGCCCGGAGCGACCACCGCGGGAGTCGCGGTGGCCCTCCTGGTGGCTGCGGTCGGAGCGGCGGCTGTAGCAGCCAACAGGGCAGCGTCGAGCGCGAACGTGGCGGTCACCGGCGACCGCTCACTGCATCCCCGCGGCTCACTTGATTCCGGCGGCGTCCATTCCGCGCAGTTCCTTCTTCAGGTCGGAGACCTCGTCGCGGAGGCGGGCGGCCAGTTCGAATTGGAGGTCGCGGGCGGCTTGCATCATCTGGTCGGTCATTTGCTGGATCAGGTCGGCCAGCTGGGCTCGGGGCATGCCCGAGACGTCCTTGTCCAGGAGCATGCCGGAGCTGCGGACGCGGTCGCCTTGTTCGGGTTTCTTGCCGCGGGAGGAGTTGCGGCCTGAGCCGCCGACGGCGACTGTTTCTTCGGAGTCCTCGGCTTCCAGGTAGACGCGGTCGAGGATGTCGGCGATCTTCTTCCGGAGCGGCTGCGGGTCGACGCCGCGCTCTTCGTTGTAGGCGACCTGCTTGGCGCGGCGGCGGTCGGTCTCGTCGATGGCGTGGCGCATCGAGTCGGTGATCTTGTCGGCGTACATGTGGACTTCGCCGGAGACGTTGCGGGCCGCGCGGCCGATGGTCTGGATCAGCGAGGTGCCGCTGCGCAGGAATCCTTCCTTGTCCGCGTCGAGGATCGCGACCAGCGACACCTCCGGCAGGTCGAGGCCCTCGCGCAGCAGGTTGATGCCGACGAGCACGTCGTAGTCGCCGGCGCGCAGCTGGCGCAGCAGCTCGACGCGGCGCAGGGTGTCGACCTCCGAGTGCAGGTAGCGCACCCGGATGCCCAGCTCCAGCAGGTAGTCGGTGAGGTCCTCGGACATCTTCTTGGTGAGCGTGGTGACCAGCACCCGCTCGTCCTTCTCCGCCCGCTCGCGGATCTCGTGCACCAGGTCGTCGATCTGGCCCTCGGTCGGCTTGACCACCACCTTCGGGTCGACCAGGCCGGTCGGGCGGATCACCTGCTCGACGAACTCGCCCGCCGCCTGGCCCATCTCGAACGGGCCCGGCGTCGCCGAGAGGTACACCGTCTGGCCGATCCGGTCGGAGAACTCCTCCCAGGTCAGCGGCCGGTTGTCGGTGGCGCTGGGCAGCCGGAAGCCGAACTCGACGAGGTTGCGCTTACGCGACATGTCGCCCTCGTACATGCTGCCGATCTGCGGCACCGTCTGGTGCGACTCGTCGATGACCAGCAGGAAGTCTTCCGGGAAGTAGTCGATCAGCGTGGCCGGCGCGGTGCCGGGGCCCCGCCCGTCGATGTGCCGCGAGTAGTTCTCGATGCCGGAGCAGAAGCCGACCTGGCGCATCATCTCGATGTCGTACGCCGTGCGCATGCGCAGCCGCTGGGCCTCCAGCAGCTTGCCCTGGCGCTCCAGCTCGGCCAGGCGCTGCTCGAGCTCCTCCTCGATGCCCTTGATCGCCTTCTCCATGCGCTCCGGGCCGGCGACGTAGTGCGTGGCCGGGAAGATCCGGACCTCGTCGATCTCGCGCACGATGTCGCCGGTGAGCGGGTGCAGGTAGTACAGCTTCTCGATCTCGTCGCCGAAGAACTCGACCCGGATGGCCAGCTCCTCGTACGCCGGGATGATCTCCACCGTGTCGCCGCGGGCGCGGAAGGTGCCGCGGGCGAACGCGATGTCGTTGCGCGTGTACTGCACATCGACCAGCGCGCGCAGGAACACGTCGCGGTCGAGCCGCTCGCCGACCCGCAGCATCGAGGACCGGTCGAGGTAGGACTGCGGCGTGCCCAGGCCGTAGATGCAGGACACGCTGGCCACCACGATGACGTCGCGGCGCGAGAGCAGGTTCATCGTGGCGGAGTGGCGCAGCCGCTCGACGTCGTCGTTGATCGACGAGTCCTTCTCGATGTACGTGTCCGTCTGCGCGATGTACGCCTCGGGCTGGTAGTAGTCGTAGTAGCTGACGAAGTACTCGACCGCGTTGTTCGGGAACAGCTCGCGCAGCTCGTTCGCCAGCTGCGCGGCCAGCGTCTTGTTCGGCGCCATGACCAGCGTGGGCCGCTGCACGCGCTCGATCAGCCACGCGGTGGTGGCCGACTTGCCCGTGCCGGTGGCGCCCAGCAGCACGACGTCCTTCTCGCCCGCGCGGATGCGGCGCTCGAGCTCGTCGATGGCCGCCGGCTGGTCACCGGCGGGCTGGTAGTCGCTGACGACCTCGAACCGGCCGCCGGACCGGGGGACGTCGGAGACCGGCCGGAAGTCGGACTGGGCGAGGACGGGGTGTTCGGTTGCGAAAGCCACGAGAACCAGAGTAAGCCGACCCACCGACAGTTTTCAGTCGCGGAGTCGGTATGAGGCGCTCCACCTGCGGCAAGAGGGGTTTCGGGCAGTCCCCGGCGGACCGGCCCCAGGCGGCAGCGCCCCCTACGCCCGGCCGGGTGCGCGCTGGCCGATCCGGGTACGACCCGGGTGAGAAACGTCCGGTTCCGGCCCCGCGCAAGGCAAGATGAGCGGATGACCGACCTGCACCCGCCGAAGATCGAGGTCTTCGACCCGGCCGCTCGTGTCAACATCGACCCCAAGGGCGTCGCGCGGGAGGTGGAGGAGTTCCGCGAGGAGCCGTTCGGCCTCTACCTCGCGCGCCCCGCTCCCGGGCGCGCCCAGTTCCGCTACCTCGAGTCGTGGCTGCTGCCGGTGCTGGGGCTGCGCGTCACCGACTTCTGGTTCAACCCCGGCCACGAGCGGGACCAGGACTTCTACCTCGACGTGGTCCGCGTGCGCTGCGAAGGGGCCCGCTGGATCGCCACCGACCTCTACCTCGACCTGGTGCTCAAGGACAAGCAGTCGGTCCGCGTCATCGACAACGACGAGCTGGTCGCGGCGGTCGCCGAGGGCCTGCTGCCGCAGTCCGAAGCCGAGTACGCGCTCGAAGCCACGTACGCCGCTGTCGAGGGCCTCGCCGCGCACGGTTACGACCTCGCCGCCTGGCTGTCCACAAAGGACATCACGCTGACCTGGCGGCGGCACCCTTAGCAGCGACCGGAGGTAGCGGATGACGCTTTCCCCACGCTGAGTGCAGGGAAAGCGTCATCCGCTGCGCCCACCGCGCAGAAGCGGCAAGAGGATGTCGTCGACGAGGTGCTCGACGAAGCGCTCATCGCACGGCTCCCCGACCACGACAACACGGTGCACGACCAGAGCCGGCGCGACCTCGGCGAAGACACCGCCGGACGCCTCACCCGGCAGCCGATCGGTCATCGCGGCCGCGTCGCGGTGCAGGATGCGGCGCATTTCCGCGGCCAGCCCCGGGTCGCCGCGCATCCCGGCGAACATGGCCCCGAGCAGGCCGATCTCCTGCTCGGCGATCTGCCGCGCGAGCCAGGTGACGAGCACGAGCAGATCCGCGCGGAGGTCGTCCCCGGGAAGCGAGGGCGGCGTGGCGGGCGAGCGATGCTCGACCGCGGCGGCAACAAGGGCGGCCTTGTCCCGGTAGCGGCGGTAGATCGTCGTCTTCGCCGCCCCGGAGCGGGCCGCGACCGCCTCGATGGACAGCTGCTCGTAGCCGTTTTCGATCAGCAGGGCCAGCGTCGCCTCGAGGATCGCCACGTCACGGCTCGCGTCACGCGGCCGGCCCAGCGTGCCACTCACCAGCCGATTCCCTTCCGATACGAAACGGTTTCGTAGCGAAAGTAACACGCGCCGCCGGAGCGGTCAAAAACCGCCCGCCTCCACCGATCGGTTGATGCCGGCCGCCTGCCGGTGGAGCCCGGTTCTGGCCGTTCCGGCGATCCGCGCCGGGCCCTCCCCGCGGGAGGCTTTCCCGGACGAACCGATCATGAGGGGAGGGCGCGATGCCGGTCATCGAAGTCGAGCGCCTGCACAAGCGGTACGGCACCAAGGTCGCGGTGGACGACGTGTCGTTCAGTGTGGAGCGCGGGGAGATCTTCGGGATCCTCGGGCCCAACGGCGCCGGCAAGACCACCACGGTGGAGTGCCTGGAGGGGCTGCGCGTCGCGGACGGCGGCACGCTCTCGGTGCTCGGCCTCGACCCGCGCGCGGACCGGCACGAGGTGCGCCAGCGCGTCGGCATCCAGCTCCAGGAGAGCCAGCTGCCCGACCGCCTCCGGGTCCGCGAGGCGATCGACCTGTACGCCTCCTTCTACCGCAAGCCCGCCGATCCGGAGCGGCTGCTCGCCACGCTGGGCCTCGCCGAAAAACGCGACACCGCGTACAAGAAGCTCTCCGGCGGCCAGAAGCAGCGGCTGTCCATCGCGCTCGCGCTGGTGGGCAGCCCGGAGATCGCCGTGCTCGACGAGCTCACCACCGGCCTCGACCCGCAGGCCCGGCGCGACACCTGGGACCTGATCGAGGCGGTGCGCGAGCACGGCGTGACGATCCTGCTGGTCACGCACTTCATGGAGGAGGCCGAGCGGCTCTGCGACCGGATCGCGGTGATCGACTCCGGCCGCGTGGCCGCCATCGACACGCCCGCCGGCCTGGTCGGCCGGGTCGACGACGAGCAGCGGATCCGCTTCCGCCCGTCGGCGCCGGTCGACGTGGCGCGGCTCGAGGCGCTGCCCGACGTGCTGAAGGTCGAGCGCCGCGGTGAACAGCTGGTGGTGACCGGGCGCGGCAACGCGCTGCACACCGTCACCTCGTTCCTGGCCCGCAACCAGGTGATCGCCGGTGAGCTGCGGGTGGACCAGGCGAACCTCGACGACGCGTTCGTCGCGCTCACCGGCCGGAAAATGGACTGAGGGGACCACGCAGATGCTCACCAAGATGACCGCCGTGGAGGCGAAGCTGTTCCTCCGCGACCCGGGCGCGCCGGCCACCGTGCTCGGCATCCCGCTCGCGCTGATCCTGGTGTTCGGGCTGATCCCGGGCATGAAGGACCCGAGCGCGCAGTTCGGCGGCCAGTCGCCGCTGTCCACGCTGATCGCCCCGATGGCGGTGGCGATCGTCATCGCCATGCTCGCGGTGACGCTGTTCCCGGCCGCGCTGGCCGGCTACCGCGAAAAGGGCGTGCTGAAACGGCTTTCCGCCAGTCCGGTGCCGCCGGCCCGGCTGCTCGCGGCCCAGCTGATCGTGAACCTCGTGGCCGCCGTGGTGGTGATCCTGCTCGTCGTGGGGGTGGGCAGGATCGCCCTCGGCATGGCCTTGCCGAAGAATCCCGGCGGCTTCGCGCTTTCGGTGGCGCTGGGGGCGGCGGCGCTGTTCTCGGTGGGCCTGCTGGTCGCCGCGCTCGCGCCGACCGCGCGGGCCGCGAACGGCATCGGGGCGCTGGTGTTCTTCCCGATGCTGGCGCTGGGCGGGGTGTGGGTGCCGAAGGAGCAGCTGCCGGTATTCCTGCAGCACGTCGCCGACGTCCTGCCGCTCGGCGCGACGATCAACGCCCTGCGCGAAACCGCGGCGGGGCACGCGCCGGAACTTCTGCAGCTGGGCTCGATGGCCGCGGTCACCGTGGTCTGTTCCGTGCTCGCCGCCCGATTCTTCCGCTGGGAGTGACGATGACCGCGACCACCACCGTCCTGGCGACGCGCGCCGTCGCCCCGTTCGCCCGCAAGCCCGTGCTCATCCTGGCCGGCCTGCTCACCGCGCTGCTGGCCGTGACTGGGAACCGCTACGGCTACATGGGCGACGAGCTGTACTTCATTTCCGCCGGACGGCATCTGGCCTGGGGCTACGTCGACCAGCCGCCGCTGCTGCCGCTGCTGGCCCACACGATGGACGCGATCTTCCCCGGTTCTCCGCTCGGGCTGAGGATTCCAGCCATCCTGGCGATGGCCGCCGCGGTGGTCTTCGCCGCGCTGATCGCCCGCGAGCTCGGCGGCGGGGCCAGGGCGCAGGGCCTCACCGCGGCGACGGTGGCGGTGTCGACCCAGTTCATCGGCAGCGGCCACTACCTGGCGACCTCGACGCTCGACCCGTTCCTGTGGACGGTGCTGCTCTGGCTGCTGGTCCGCTGGGTCCGCACCCGCGCCGACGGCCTGCTGGTCTGGGCGGGCGTGGTCACCGCGTTCACGCTGTACACGAAGTTCCTGATCGGCGGCTTCTGGCTGGTCGCCGGGGTGGTGCTGCTCGTGTCCGGCCCGCGTGAGCTGCTGCGCCGGCCGAAGCTGTGGCTGGGCGCCGCGATCGCCGCGGTGGCGCTGGTCCCGACACTGGCCTGGCAGGCCACGCACGGCTGGCCGCAGCTGGGCATGGGCGCGGCCGTCTCGAACGAGGTCAGCAGCGTCCTGGGCGGACGGGCGCTGTGGCTGCCCGAGGCGCTGCTCGTCGCCGGCCTGCCGGTCGGGGCCGTGCTCCTCTGTTACGGGGTGTGGCGGCTGCTGCGCTCGGAGGGGCTGCGGCCGTACCGCTTCCTCGCCTGGGCCACGCTCGGGCTGTCCCTGGTGTTCTTCCTGGCCAACGGCCGCGCGTACTACGTCGCGGGCATGTTCGGGCCGTGCTGGGCGGCGGCCGCGGTCGAGCTCGAAAGCGGCCGGGCCTCGCGGTGGTGGCGCTGGCTCGCGACCTGGCCGGTGTATCTGCTGGCGCTGGTCCTCGCGGTGACCCAGTCGCTGCCCGTGTGGCCGCAGTCCTGGCTGAACGAGCACCCGTCGCTGCCCCGGTCGATCCTCGCCTACGCCGAGATCGGCTGGCCGGAGACGGCGCGCTCGGTGGAAGGCGCGTTCGCGAAGGTGCCCGACCCGGCGCACACCGCGGTGGTCACCGAGTCCTATTGGACGGCGGGCGCGCTGGACTACTACGGCCGCGCGCTCGGCCTGCCGGAGCCGGCCAGCCCGAACCGCGGGTACGCCACCCTGGTCCTGCCCCCGGACTCGGCCCGCGACGTGCTGTTCGTCGGCACCGACCCGCGGCCGCTGCTCGGCCACTTCGCGGACCTGCGCCCGGCGGGCAAGGTGGACACCGGCGCGGCCGTGCCGAGCGTCGAGCAGGGCCTGCCGATCTGGCTGGCGAGCGGGCGGCTCCAGCCGTGGCCGCAGATCTGGCCCAGCCTCGTCAACGACTGAGGCGGTGTGCCCGGCGCCACAACGACCAGCCCGGCGCCGGGCCCGCCCCCGTAGGGTGCGGCTCGTCGGGCCCGAACAGCGGACGGGGAGCAGGATGGAAGCCGTGATCACGGCCGGCGCTCGCGCCAAGCCCACCGGTGACGTCGCGGAGTTCGCGCGGCTGCCGGTGGCGCTGCTCGCGGCCGGTACCGCGGCGGTCCTGCTCGCCACGGCCGGCCGCTACGGCTATTTCGGCGACGAGCTGTACTTCCTCGCCGCGGGCAAGCACCTGGCCTGGGGCTACGCCGATCAGCCGCCGGTGCTGCCGCTGATCGCGTGGCTGATGAACACGATCGCCCCCGGCTCGCTGGTGGTGTTCCGGGTCCCGGCGATCCTGGCCACCGCGGCCGGGGTGGTGGTGACGGGGCTGATCGCGCGGGAACTCGGCGGCAACCGCCGGGCGCAGACGCGCGCGGCCGCCGCGTTCGCGATCTGCGGCCAGTTCGTGGGCAGCGGCCACTACCTCGCGACGTCCACTGTGGACCCGGTGCTGTGGACGGCGGCGCTGTGGCTGCTCGTGCGCTGGCTGCGGACCCGCGACGACAACCTGTTGCTGTGGCTGGGATTGGTCACCGCCGTCGCGCTCAACGTGAAGTTCCTGATCGGCGCGTTCTGGGCCCTGGCCGCGGTGGCTTCGCTCGTGTTCGGCCCGCGCGACCTGCTGCGCCGGCCGAAACTGTGGGCGGGGGCCGGGATCGCCGCACTGGCCTGCGTTCCGACGCTGTGGTGGCAGACGGCCAACGGCTGGCCTCAGCTCGGCATGGGCGACGCCATCGCCAAGGAGGTCGACCAGGGCGGCGGCCGCGCCGGGTTCATCCCGGGCCTGCTGGCCGGGGCCGGGCTGGTGACCGGCGCACTGGGTGTCCTCTATGGACTTTCGGTGCTGCTGGGCGCCAAACAGCTGCGGCCGTACCGGTTCCTCGGCTGGACGACGCTCGGGCTGGTCGTCGTGTTCATCGTCGCGAACGGGCGGTTCTACTACGCCGCGGGCATGTTCGGCCTGCTGTGGGCCGCGGCCGCGGTGCACCTGGAGAGCCGGCAGCCCGCGCGGTGGTGGCGCTGGGTGCCGACCTGGCCGGTGTTCGTGCTCTCCGCGCTGTACAGCCTGCCGTACGCGCTGCCCGTCTGGCCGGTGCAGTGGCTGGTGGAGCACCCCGACGCGCCCCACCCCGCGTATGCCGTGGAAGAGGTGGGCTGGCCCGATCTGGCGGACTCCGTCGCCGGCGCGTACCGCCTGCTGCCGCCCGCCGAACGCGACCACACCGCGCTCGTCACCGCGGGCTACTGGCAGGCGGGCGCGCTCAGCCGGTACGGGCCCGAGCGTGGCCTGCCCGAGGCGTACAGCCCCAGCCGCGGCTTCTGGTACTTCGGGCGGCCCGCCGACGACATGGACACCGTGCTCTTCATCGGCAACGACCCGTCGAAGCTGGCGAAGCACTTCCAGTCGGCGAAGATCGTGGCGCGCGTCGACAACCGGCTCGGCGCGCTCAACGCCAGCCGGAACATGCCGATCTGGCAGCTCACCGGACGTCTCGACGCCTGGTCCGAGATCTGGCCGCAGCTCAAGGACCTCAAGGCATGAGACTCCGGCGGGACGGCGACGTGAAGGTGGACTGGAGTCGCTCACTGATGCCGCCCCTCGCGAAGCCGGGCAGCCCGGGCCTGCGCTGGCACCAGTGGTTCACCCGGGTCGAGACCGTGTTCGGGTTCGTGCTCCTCGTCGTCCCGGTCCTGCTCACCACCCTGCCCGCGAACCAGACGGCCGACCATCGGGCGGTCACGCTGGCCCTCGCGGGCGGCGCCGCGGTGTGGCTGCTGCTCACCACCGTGCTGCCGCACCCCGGCATCCGCGAGCGCCCGGTGTTCGCTGTGCTGACCTTCGTCGGCGTGGTCAGCTTCGCGACGGCGCTGCAGGCCCGGGACTCGTCTTTTTTCGTCTTCATGATCTTCGCGTTCTTCGCGGCCATGCGGATGAGCCCGATGCCCGTGGCGGTTCTCGGCGTGGGCATCACCTCGCTGCTGATCAACACCGTCTCAGTGGGCGGTCCGGTGCACTCGCTGACCACCTCGCCGGGGGTGATGGTGACGCTGATCCTGGTCCAGACGGCGGCGATCGGCGGCGGGGGCGCGGTGTTCGCCGCGGTCGGGCGGCAGAGCCAGGAACGCAAGCGGATGCTCGACCAGCTGGCCGCGGCCGAGGCGGAAAACCGGGGCCTGCAACGGCAATTGCTCACCCAGGCCCGCGAGGCGGGGGTGCTCGACGAGCGCCAGCGGCTGAGCCAGGAAATCCACGACACGCTCGCCCAGGGCTTCACCGGCATCATCACCCAGCTCGAGGCGGCCGCGCAGGCCGAGGCCGATCCGGCCGAGTGGCGGCGCCACCTCGGCACCGCCACCGAGCTGGCGCGGGAGAACCTGACCGCCGCCCGGCGGTCCGTCGGCGCGCTGCGGCCGGAGCCGCTGGAATCGGCGACGCTGCCCGAGGCACTGGCCGACGTGACGCGCCGCTGGGGCGAGCGCACCGGCGTCCACGCGGACTTCACCGCCACGGGCACCGCCGAGGCCCTGCACCCCGAGCTGGAGGCGACCCTGCTGCGCATCACGCAGGAGGCACTGTCCAATGTGGCCAAACACGCATCGGCGGGCCGGGTGGGGCTCACGCTTTCCTACATGAGCGGCGAGGTGACGCTGGACGTGCGCGACGACGGCGTCGGCTTCGACCCCGAGGCCCCACCCCCGGCCGAGGGTGGCTTCGGGCTGCCCGGCATGCGAAGGCGCGTCGAGCGGCTGGCCGGGACCCTGCACGTGGAGTCCGAGCCCGGCGGCGGCACAGCGATCTCGGTGAACCTGCCTGCCATCCCGGCTGCCACACTTCCCACGGGCATCGACAACGAGGGGGCGTCCGCGTGACGATCACACTGCTCATCGCCGACGATCACCCGATCGTCCGCGACGGCCTGCGCGGCATCTTCACCGGAGAGCACGGGTTCGAGGTGCTCGGCGAGGCCGGGAACGGCAGCGAGGCGGTGGCGCTGGCCGAGTCGCTGAAGCCCGACGTCGTGCTGATGGACCTGCGCATGCCCGGCACCGACGGCGTCGCCGCGATCACCGAGCTGGCCCGCCTCGGCAACCCCGCGCGCGTGCTGGTGCTGACGACCTACGACACCGACTCCGACGTGCTGCCGGCCATCGAGGCGGGCGCGACCGGCTACCTGCTCAAGGATTCCCCGCGCGAGGAGCTGTTCCGCGCCGTCCGCGCTGCCTCCCGCGGCGAGGCGGTCCTCTCCCCCGCCGTCGCCAGCCGGATCATGGGCCAGATGCGCGCGCCGGCGAAGGAGCCCTTGTCCCAGCGCGAAATCGAGGTCCTTTCACTGGTCTCCCGCGGCTCGACGAACAAGGACGCGGCGAAGAAGCTCTTCATCAGCGAGGCCACCGTGAAGACCCATCTCCTGCACGCGTACGCCAAGCTCGGCGTGAAGGACCGCGCGGCCGCCGTCGCCGTCGCCTTCGAACGCGGGCTGCTGGGCTCCTAACCCCACAGTTCCCCTCCTCGGCCCGCGACCCGCTCGGCCACCCGCGCGACGAACTCGCCGACGGCCAGCGCCTCCACCTTCCGGCTATCCCGCAGCCGCGGGGCGACCAGCCCGCCCGCAGCTTCGGCGGCACCGAGCACCGCCTGGTACGGAGCGAGACGCCCGGCGCGGACGCGGGCGCCGAGGCTGCCCTGGTCCGGGCTCGCCAGCTCGGCGCGCAAGCCCGCGTCGAGGCACCGTTCCAGGAGCGCCGACGCCTCGGGGAGCTGGGCGTCGGACACCGGCAGGACCAGGACCTGGACCGGCGCGAGCCACGGCGGGAACGCGCCGCCGTGCTCCTCGACCAGCTGGGCCATCGCGCGCTCCAGGCTGCCGAGCACGCTGCGGTGGACCAGCGCCGGCCGGTGCGCGGCGCCGTCCGGGCCGGTGTAGCGCAGGTCGAACCGCTCGGGCTGGTGGAAGTCGACCTGCACGGTCGACAGGGTGGACTCGCGGCCCGCGCTGTCGACGACCTGGACGTCGATCTTCGGGCCGTAGAACGCCGCCTCCCCCGCCACCGCTTCGTACTCGATTCCGCTGCTGTCCAACGCTTCGACGAGCAACGCGGCCGCGCGGTCCCATTGCTCGGGCGAGCCCGCGTGTTTCCCGCCCTCGCCGGCCAGCGAAAGCCGGTAGCGCGCCGGGCGGAGGCCGAGGTCCCGGTGGACGCGCCGGATCAGCTCCAGCGCGCCGTGCGCCTCGGCGGCGACCTGGTCCGGGGTGCAGAACAGGTGCGCGTCGTTGAGCTGGATCGCGCGCACCCGGTTCAGCCCGCCCAGCACGCCGGACAGCTCGGCCCGGTACATCCCGCCCAGCTCCGCGATCCGCAGCGGCAGCTCGCGGTGGCTGCGCGCCCGGGACCGGTAGACGAGCGCGTGGTGCGGGCACAAACTGGGCCGCAGCACCACTTCCTCGCCGCCGACGGCCATCGGCGGGAACATGTCTTCGCGGTAGTGCGCCCAGTGCCCGGACCGCTCGTACAGCTCGCGTTTGCCGAGCACCGGCGAATACACGTGCCGGTAGCCCGCGCGGCGTTCGAGATCGCGGACGTACTCCTCCAGAGTGTGGCGCAGCACGGCGCCGTCGGGCAGCAGGAACGGCAATCCGGCGCCGATCAGCGGGTCGGTGGCGAACAGGTTCAGCTCGCGGCCGAGCTTGCGGTGGTCGGGCATCGTGGTCTCCTCACGGACGGGAGACGGGTGACCACACGGCGAAGCCCCGGGGCACCCGCCCCGGGGCTTCGCTACTGCTCAGGTGTCAGCGCGCCGGGTCGGTGTCCGGCGTGGTCGTCGATGCGGCGCGCTGCATGGGAGACACGCTAACCGCGGCCACGGCCCGGGCGCATCCGCTTTTCGCAGCGCGCTTTTCCGGCGCGGGGCTCGTGAGTGTTTAGGACGGTTCTAACCGTCCTAAACACTCACGAGTCCTTCACGGCGTCCAGGACGTCTGCGCGGCCCACGCCTCGGCGCGGGTGAAGGCGGCGTTGACCCAGCTCTGCTTCTCGTCGGCGTAGTGCTCGATCGTGCCGTCCGCGGCGTGCTTGCGGGCGAGCTGCTGCTTCAGCTCCGCGTACGCGTCACGCTCGTCCGGGTGCGCGCGGATCCAGTCGCGGAACAGCAGCGCGAGCCGCCACGAGGGCGTTTCCGGGGAGCGCACGTGCACGTTCACCGCGCGCTTCGGGTCGGCGCCGACGTGCACCCGCTTCGGCCACGGGGCCGCGCCGTCCTCCTGCGGGTCGTCGACCCATTCGCCCTCCAGGAGCGGGAAGCCGGCGTCGCAGACCGCGCCGGCGATCGCGTCGGCGTCGTCCAAAGAGGACACCGTGAGCTGGAGGTCGAGCACGTCCTTCGCGGGCAGGCCCGGCACCGACGTCGAGCCGATGTGGTCGGCGCGCAGCAGCCGGTCCCCCGCGGCCTGCCGCAGCCGGGCGAGCTGGCGCTCCGCCTGCATCGGCCACGTCGTGTCGTACGGGGTGATGACCGGCGACATCGGCGGGCGCGGCCGGCGCAGCCGCACGTTGGCCTCGAACGGCACCAGCCGGTCCGCCCACAGCGCGTCCACCTCGGCGAGCACGATGTCCTGCGCGCCGCCGTTGTCGAGCCAGACGTCGGCGACCGCGCGGCGCTGGGCGTCGCTGGCCTGGGCGCGGATGCGGGCGCGCGCGTCTGCCTCGGCCATGCCGCGGGCCTCGACCAGCCGCCGGACGCGGACCTCCATCGGCGCGTCGACGATCACCACCAGGTGGTACGCCGGGGCCAGGTGCCCCTCGACGAGCAGCGGGATGTCGTGCACGATCACCGCGTCCTGCGCCGCCCCGGCCATCAGCTCGGCCGTGCGCGCGCCGACCAGCGGGTGCACGATCCCGTTCAGCCGCTTGCGCGACTCCTCGTCGGCGAAAGCCTTCGCGGCGAGCGCGGGCCGGTTCAGCGAGCCGTCCTCGGCGAGCACGTCCTCGCCGAACGCCGCGACGACAGCGGCCAGTCCCGGGGTGCCGGGCTCGACGACCTCGCGCGCGATCTTGTCGGAGTCCACGAGCACCGCGCCGTGTTCGGCGAGCCGGGTGGCCACCGTCGATTTGCCCGCGCCGATTCCGCCCGTCAATCCCACTCGCAGCATGGGGGCCACCCTAACCAGACTCCGCTGTCACCCGATCAGGGGAGGTCAGGCCTCGTGCACGTGCACCCGCACGGGTGGACGCACACCTCAAGTGGAAAAGCAAGGACATAGTGGTGGGCAGCTCCCGCTGATTTGGGTGACACGCCGGGCCATTACCCGGATTTATCGCCGTGAGTGCGTAGCGTGCGCGGCGGACGGGTCGCCCACACGGAGGAACGATGGCGGAAAAGCACGTCGGGAAGCACCGGCTCGGCACACCGGGGCTGGTGCACTGCGTGGGGTACCGCCCCGTGGCGGAGGCGCTGGCCGAGTACCGGCGGACCTGGCTGAGCGCCTTGCTGGTCCCGGCCCAGCACAGCTTCGCCGGCCTTCGCCGCCGCGCCCGCGCCGCAGCCCTGGAACACATCTGGGTCCCGGCGGTCGTCCGCACCACCTGACCCGGCTCAGTCACGGCCCGGCTCAGTCACGGCCGAGGACGCGCGGCGGTGCGGAAACGCGCCCGGTACGCGCTCGGCGGCACGCCCAACTCCCGCGTGAACACCCGCCGCAGGGTCTCCGAAGAGCCGAAGCCGGTGCGTCGCGCCACCACGTCGAGCGGATCCGTCCCGCGCTCGAGCAGCTGGCGCGCCGCCTCCAGGCGCGTGCTCTCCACGAACCTCGCGACCGAGGTGCCCGCCTGCTCACGGAACAGCCGCGTCAGATGCCGGACGCTGACTCCCGCTCCATGGGCCAGCGAGGCCAGGCTGTGGTCCCCCGCCGGGTCGGCCGTGACGCGGTCCATCAGCCGCCGCAGCAGCTCGTGGCCCGAAGGCCCGGCGGTGAGGCGCACGCTGAACTGCGACTGGCCGCCCGGCCGTTGCAGGAACACCACCAGGTGCTTGGCCACCAGCCGCGCCGCCTCGGCGCCCAGGTCCTCCTCCACCAGCGCGAGCGAGAGGTCGATGCCCGCCGTGACGCCGGCGGAGCTGAGCACCGGGCCGTCGCGCACGAAGATCGCGTCGCTGTCCACCTCGACGGCCGGGTAACTGCGGGCGAGCTGGTCCGCGAACTCCCAGTGCGTCGCCGCGCGCCGCCCGTCCAGCAGGCCCGCTGCGGCCAGTGCGAAGGCGCCTGCGCAGACCGACGCCGTGCGCCGCGCCTGCCCGGCCAGGCGGTGGACCTGCGCCAGCAACGGCTCGTCGGCCACCGTCGCCTGCCAGTGCGGGCCGCCGGGCACGACCAGGGTGCCGTCTTCGACGGTCACCTCCTCCAGCGCGACGTCCACGCCGAGCCGGGTGCCGGTGGTCGTGCGGACGTCGGCGCCGCCCGGGGACGCGGTCAGCAGCTCGTACTCCGCGCCGTGCTCGTTGGCCATGCCGAAGACCTCGAGCGGGCCGGTGACGTCCAGCAGCCGCACCGAGTCGTAGACGACGACCACCACGCGTCCGGAGCGCATGCCCCCAGCCTCGCCGTCCGGGAGGCCCGGGCGCAACACGCGCTCAGACCACCCGGGTGTCGATGGCGATCTCGTGCGTCAGCGTCCGGTGCACCGGGCACTTGTCCGCGATCTCCAGCAGCTTCGCGCGCTGCTCGTCGTCCAGGTCGCCTTCGAAGGAGATCTCGCGGGTGATGCGGCTCAGCATGCCGACCTCGGTCTCGCAGCGTTCGCAGTCGCGCGCGTGGATGCGGTCGTGGCGCAGGCGGACGGTGGTGCGCACGAGCGGGATGCCCTTGCGGTCGGCGTACATCCGCAGGGTCATCGCCGTGCAGGAGCCCAGCGAGGCGAGCAAGAGGTCGTACGGCGTCGGCCCCGCGTCGTCGCCGCCCACCGACTGCGGCTCGTCCGCGGCGAACTCGTGGGCCGCGGTGGTGATCCGCTGGGTGTAGCGGCCGCCGCCGGCGTCGGTGACGACAACGGTGCCGGGCTCCGGCTGGGTCATCCGCCTCATTCCTCCCACTCGGAGTTCTCGATGGTCTCGACGAAGTCCTGCCGGGCGAAGCCTGGCACAAACCGCGCGAGCACGTCGGCCTTGACGTTGCCGAACGTCGTTTGTGGACGGTCCCGGATGCCGTCGGTGAACGCCGCCAGGATCCGCCGCTTGAAGTCGGGCCGGGGATGGGCCGCGACCACCGCGGCGCGGGCCTCGGCGCTCAGGTCCGCGTAGCCGATGCCGAGCACGTCGTACTCCACGCCCGCGGTCACCAGCGCGACCTCCGGCTCCATGTGGGCCGGGATCTCGGGCGTGGTGTGCAGGGCGATGGCCGTCCACGCGATCCGCGCGCGCTCGGCGGCCTTGTCGGCAGCACTGTCGGCGTCGTGGGCCAGCAGGAACCGGCGGGCCTCATCGGCGCCGTCCAGCTCGAAGCGGCGGTCGGTGCGGTGGCCGTCGACGAGGCCGATGTCGTGGAACAGCGCCGCGACGTAAAGGAGTTCCGCGTCGAAAACCAGCTCCCGGCGCTCGCCCTGCAGCGCGCCGAAGAGGAACACCCGCACGGAATGGTCGTACAGCAACGGGCTCACGGTGTCGCGGACGAAGTCGGCGGCGTCCGTGGCGAGCTTGCTGTCGGGGATTCGCACACCCGCGATCCGGGTGGCCGAAGTGGAGGTCATGGCCGGGCCTTTCCCTGTTCCGGCACGAAATGGCCGGGCACCTCCGACGGTGCCAGTGACCGGACCGACCGGCCCGTTGTCCATGGGACGAACATCCCACAGATCGGGCCGGAGGGTGAAGTTCCCAAGACGGCGCGGATATCGTATCTTCGGCAGGCGTACGCGGACTTGAACGTTGTCCTACGCGGCACCTGCGAAGGGGGTGAGGCCATGGCCACCCGGCATTTGTCCGTGCAGCCCGCCGACCAGAACAGCCGCAAGCGGTTCCTCGACGCGGCGCTGGCGGTGCTGACCGACCGGGGCGTCGCCGGGCTCACCGTGCGCGGGGTCGCCGAGGCGGCCGGCGCCTCCACCATCACCGTGTACACCCGCTTCGGCGGGCGCACCGGACTGCTGGACGCCTTGTACGAGCGCGCTTTCGACCTGATGCGCGAGCAGCTGCTCGACGTGCCGCCCGAAACCGAAGACGGCCTCGCCGACCTGCTCGAGGTCGCGCTGGCCTATCGCCGCTTCGCGCTGGAGAACCCGGCGCGCTACGCGTTGATGTACGAGCGGTCGGTGCACGACTTCGACCCGGACCCGGAGCTGCGCAAAGCGGTGATGCGGACGACGTTCGTGATGTTCGTGGACAAGATCCGCCGGATCAGCCGGCCCGGCGCGGACCTGCAACAGCTCGGTTACCTGCTGTGGACGTCGATGCACGGCCTGGTCAGCGTGGAGCTGACAATGCGCTCGCAGACCCCGCTGAGCGACTGGTTCATCGAGAACACCGACGAGGCCAATGAGGACGTCTACCGCACCGGCGTGCGGGCGATGTGCACCGGCCTCGGCCTCCGCCTCCGCGACTGACGAACAACCTCTTCCGCCCCAATGTGGCGTTCGGTGCGTTGGACGCACCGAACGCCACATTGGGTGCGCTCAACGCAACCAACGCCACATTGGGGCGCTTCAAGCCGGGGCGGGCGGGCGGCGGCGGAGAAGGGTGGTGTGAGGGGAAGGCTGGGCGTGGGAAACACCGCGGCCCCAGTCCGAATCGGACTGGGGCCGCGGTGTTTGCCTACGGGGCTAGATCACGCGCCACCGGAGAGCTTCTCGCGCAGAGCCGCGAGCTGCTCGTCGCTGGCCAGCGTGCCGCCGCTCTTGGCCTCGGCCGGAGCGGAGGTGTAGCTCTGCTCGCCGCCGTCGCTGGAGCTGGTGCTGCTGGTGACCCCGGTCGCGGCGTCGGCCGCCGCTTCCGCGTCGGCCTCGGCGGCCTTGACGACCTGCTTCATGTGGGCCTCGTAACGGGTGTGCGCCTCGGCGTACTGGCGCTCCCACTCCTCACGCTGCTTGTCGAAGCCGTCCTGCCACTCCTGGGTGTCCGGGTCGAAGCCTTCGGGGTAGATGTAGTTGCCCTCGGCGTCGTACTCGGCGGCCATGCCGTACTGGGTCGGGTCGAACTCGGTCTCGGCGGTGACGCCCTCGTTCGCCTGCTTCAGCGACAGCGAGATGCGACGACGCTCGAGGTCGATGTCGATGACCTTGACCATCACGTCGCCGTTGACCTGGACGACCTGCTCCGGGATCTCCACGTGGCGCTCGGCCAGCTCGGAGATGTGCACCAGGCCCTCGATGCCCTCCTCGACACGCACGAACGCGCCGAACGGGACGAGCTTGGTGACCTTGCCCGGCACGATCTGGCCGATCGCGTGGGTGCGGGCGAACTGGCGCCACGGGTCTTCCTGGGTCGCCTTCAGCGACAGGGACACGCGCTCGCGGTCCATGTCGACGTCGAGGACCTCGACCGTGACCTCCTGGCCGACCTCGACGACCTCGGACGGGTGGTCGATGTGCTTCCAGGACAGCTCGGAGACGTGCACCAGGCCGTCGACGCCGCCCAGGTCCACGAAGGCACCGAAGTTGACGATGGACGACACGACGCCCTTGCGGACCTGGCCCTTGGCGAGCGCGTTGAGGAACTCGCTGCGCACCTCGGACTGGGTCTGCTCCAGGTAGGCGCGGCGGGACAGGACCACGTTGTTGCGGTTCTTGTCCAGCTCGATGATCTTCGCCTCGAGCTCGCGGCCGACGTACGGCTGCAGGTCGCGCACCCGGCGCATCTCGACCAGCGACGCGGGCAGGAAGCCGCGCAGGCCGATGTCCAGGATGAGGCCGCCCTTGACGACCTCGATGACGGTGCCCTTGACGGGCTCGTCCTTCTCCTTGAGCTCCTCGATCGTGCCCCAGGCGCGCTCGTACTGCGCGCGCTTCTTGGACAGGATCAGGCGGCCTTCCTTGTCCTCCTTCTGGAGAACCAGGGCTTCGACCTCATCGCCGACGGTGACAACCTCAGCCGGGTCGACATCGTGCTTGATGGAGAGCTCACGCGAGGGGATGACACCCTCGGTCTTGTAGCCGATGTCGAGCAGGACCTCGTCGCGGTCGACCTTGACGATGGTGCCTTCGACGATGTCCCCATCGTTGAAGTACTTGATCGTCTTGTCGATCGCAGCGAGGAAGTCTTCCTCCGACCCGATGTCGTTGATGGCGACCTGGGGGGCGCCGGACGGCGCGGTCGGGGCGGTGGCGATGTCGGTGGTCATTAGGCGGGTTGCTCCGGTGGATGGGATCGTAGGGTTTGCAGTTGGCGGCGCAGCGAGCGGTGAGAACGAGGCATGCAACGACCGTCAGACAAGCAAACGTCCACCAGTGAACGACCGCGGCATGATCCGCAAACGGTGCGCGGCCCCGGCAGGTGATGAACCCAGGCAGCGCGAACCCACTGCGCTAACACTTATCGTACGCGGGCCACGGTAGGGGACACAATCAGGGTCTCCTCCCCGGCCGGTACCCTCGCCGCAACGCCGGACCCCGGCCCCACATTCCCCGAAGGACCAGCATGCCCGAGCCCGCAGCGGTGCCCGAACAGGTGCCGGCGGCGGTGGCCGCGGCGGTGCCCGAGGAGGACCGCCACGAGCACGCCGAGCAGCAGCTCGGCACCACCGGCGTCGCCTACCGGGCGGTCGGCGGCGCCGAGGCCGCGGCCGCGAACCTCGCCTGGTGGGACGCCGACGCCGACGACTACCAGGCCGCCCACGGCGACTTCCTCGGCGACGCCGACTTCGTCTGGTGCCCCGAGGGCGTGCGCGAGGCCGAGGCGCACCTGCTCGGCGACGTCCGCGGCAAGCGGGTGCTCGAGGTCGGCTGCGGCCAGGCCGCCTGCTCGCGCTGGCTCGCCTCGGCAGGCGCGGCCGCCGTCGCCACCGACCTGTCCGCGGGGATGCTGCGCCACGCCCGCGAGGGCAACGAGCGCACCGGCGTCGCGGTCCCGCTCGTGCAGGCCAACGCCGAGGTGCTGCCGTTCGCCTCCGGCAGCTTCGACGCGGCCTGCTCGGCGTTCGGCGCGCTGCCCTTCGTCCCCTCGGTCGAGACGGTCTTCGCGGAGGTCCGGCGGGTGCTGCGGCCGGGCTCGCCGTGGGTCTTCTCGGTGACTCACCCGATGCGGTGGATCTTCCCGGACGACCCGGGCCCGCAGGGGCTGACCGTCACGCAGCCCTACTTCGACCGCACGCCGTACCTCGAAGTGGACGAAGCCGGCGAAGCCACGTACGTCGAATACCACCGGACCCTCGGCGATTACGTGCGCGCGCTGGCCGCGACCGGGTTCACGCTGGAGGACCTGCTGGAGCCGGAGTGGCCGGCGGGCCACACCCGCACCTGGGGCCAGTGGAGCCCGTTGCGCGGCAAGCTCTTCCCGGGCACGGCAATCTTCCGGACCCGCCTCGCCTGACCCGCGGCTACGCTCCGTCCTCGTGGCCGCCACCGAGGGTATGACCCGCTTCTCCGCGCTCGACCCGATGCTGCCGCCGCCCGCACCGCCCGCACTCGGCGACCGGATCGACGTCGCGACGGCGGACGGCGTGCGGGTGACCGGCGGGGTCCAGCGCCACCGGCACGGGCCCGGCGACCCGCCGCTGCTGTGGTCCGCGGCCGAGGTCTGGCAGCTCTTCCCCGACGCGGACACCGCCGGCACCGAGGGTTTCGACCTGCTGCTGGGCGCGCTGCGGTCCCGTTTGGACACCGAGGCGCCGGCCGCCGACTCGGCCTGCGTGGTCAACTGGCCGAGCCGCGACGCCGAGGCGATCCGCGCCTTCCTCGACCACGGGCTCGCGCCGCTCTCCGCGCTCGCGGTGCGGACCGAGGGCCCGCCCCCGCCGCCGGTTCCGGGCGACGCCGTGATCCGCCTGGCCGGCCCGGCCGACTTCGACGCCGTGCTGGCGCTCTGCACCGCGACGTTCGACTACACCGGGCTCGTCGCGCACCGGCGGCGGGAGCAGACCGCCGAGCTGCTCGCGCCCGCCCTGCGCCACACGCTCGACGAGCCTCTGACCTGGCTGGCCGAAGCCGAAGGCGAGCCGGTGGCCCTCGCCCAGTGCGCGTGGGTCGACTCGGGCGAGGGCGCCGAGGCGGCGGAGCTGCTGCCACCCGGGCGCTGGGGTTACGTGAACAACCTGGTGACCGTGGCCGGGCACCGCGGCTCCGGCGTCGGCCGGGCGCTGATGGCGCACGTCCACCGGGAGCTGCTCGGCGGCGGCGCCACCGCCACGTACCTCTACTACAACCCGACCAACCCGCTCTCGTCGGTGTTCTGGCACCGCCAGGGCTATCGTCCACTGTGGACGTCCTGGGAGGCGCACCCGGCGTCCGCGCTCCGCTGACCGCCCCAATGTGGCGTTCGGTGCGTTCAACGCAACCAACGCCACTGGGTGCGTTCAGCGCAACCAACGCCGCATTGGGGCGCATGGCCCGTCACCCGGTGGTGTGACGTGCACCCACCCGGGTTGCCGCCCGTCGGCCTGGGGGTCTAGCTTTTTGAACTGACCGGTCAGTTCAAAAGAGGCAGGAGCTCCCCCGTGCAGGTACGAGCCGACCGGGTGTCCTTGACGGGCGCCCACGGCATTCTGTTGCCGCCCACCTCGCTGACCGCCGAGGAGGGCTGCGTGACACTCGTCCACGGCGAGCCCGGCGTCGGCGTCACCGCCCTCGGCCTCGCGCTCGCGGGCCGGGTCAAGCCGACCACCGGCACGGTGACCACCGATGCCGGCGGGGACCTTCGCGACCTGGTGGCGGTCGTCGACGCGCGCGAGGTGAGCGAGCCCGACGAGGCGCTCACCCTGCGCGTGGTCGCCGGTGAAGAGCTGGCGCTGGCCCACCGCCCGGCCGGCAAGGAGGACGTCGCGCGCTGGCTCGCCGCGCACGACGCCGCGCCGTTCGCGAACAGCCGCTTCGAGAACCTCGAGCCCGCGCTGCGGACCCGGCTGCTGGCCGCGCTGGCTGCCGAGCGCCGGGGCATCCGCGTGCTCGTGCTCGTCACCCCCGACCGGCACACCAGCGACGTCGAGTCGTGGGCCTCGGTCGCGCGGGAGCACGCCGAACGCGGCCTGGCCGTGGTCGTGCTCGCCGCGACCACGCCGGTCTCCGCCCTCCCCTACCCGCCGGCCCTGATCGGGTCGGCCGACCAGCCCGAACCGGTGCGGCTGCTCGTGAGCACCGAAGGAGACGACGAGGCATGACCACCCCCGAGGACCAGGGCGGCGGCAAGCGGGCCGGCGGGCTGAACGCGTTCCGCATCGCCCTCAACGAACTGCGCCGGCTGTCCGCCGGCACCCTGCCGAAGCTGGCGATGGCCGCGCTCGTGCTCGTGCCGCTGCTGTACGCGTCGTTCTACCTGTACGCGAACTACGACCCGTACGGCCGGCTCGACAAGCTGCCCGCCGCCGTCTACACCACCGACGCCGGGGCCAAGGACTCCAGCGGCGCGGAGCGCAACATCGGCCGCGAGGTGACCGACGAGCTGACCAAGTCCGGCACCTTCCAGTGGCACGAAGTGTCCGAAAAGGACGCCAACGACGGCGTGCGCGACGACAAGTACTCCTTCGCCATCGGCATCCCGCGCGACTTCTCCGCCGCGCTGCTGTCCTCGGGCAACTTCACCCCGCAGCAGGCCACGATCACGCTGTCCACCAACGACTCCAACAACTACCTGGCCGGCACCATCGCCAAGCAGGTGGCCGACCAGGTGCGCAAGACCATCCAGGAGAAGGTGGGCAGCGAGGCCGCCGACCGGTTCCTGGTCGGGTTCTCCACCATCTACGGCAAGATCTCCGACGCCACGGGCGGCGCGCAGCAGCTCGCCGACGGCGCGGCGAAGCTGCAGACCGGGCAGCACCAGCTCGCCGACGGCGCGAGCCAGCTGGCCACCGGGTCCGGCACCCTGGCCACCGGGCTGAGCACGCTGAAGTCGAGCACCGCGCAGCTGCCTAGCCAGACCCAGCAGCTCGCGTCCGGCGCCGGGCAGGTCGCCGACGGCAACCAGAAGGTGGCCGACGCCGCCTCGCTGGCCGCCTCCGCGTCGTCCGGCATCCAGAGCCAGCTCGACAGCTACCGCGCCCAGCTGAGCACCGACCTGCACAACGCCGGGCTCACCGACGCGCAGGCGAACGCGATCCTGGACCGGGCCGACCAGCTGCGCTCCCCCGTCGACCAGGCGAACACCAAGATCCAGGCGGCGAACGGCGATCTGGCGAAGCTCGCGAGCGGCGCGCGCCAGGTTTCGGACGGCGCGCAGCAGCTCGCCGCCGCCTCGCCGCAGCTGACCAGTGGCATCGCGCAGGCCTCCGACGGCGCGAACCAGCTGCGCGACGGCGCGGCGAAGCTGAATGACGGGGAGAAGACCGCCGTCACCGGCACCGACCAGCTCGCCAGCGGCGCCGCGCAGCTGCGTGACGGGCTCGCGGCCGGGCTCAAGCAGATCCCGAACCCGGACGACCCGACCCGCACGGCCACGGCCAACACGATCGCCGACCCGGTGGCGGTGACCTCCAACGGCGTCGCGTCCGCGGGCACCTACGGCGCCGGGCTGGCCCCGTTCTTCATCTCGCTGGCGACCTGGATCGGCGCGTTCGTGCTGTTCCTGCTGATCCGGCCGCTGTCCACGCGGGCGCTGACCGCGGGCGCGTCGCCGCTGCGGGTGGCCCTCGGCGGCTGGCTGTCCTCGGCCGTGCTCGGCATCGCGCAGGTGATCGTGCTGTTCGCCGCGGTGACCTGGCTTGTCGGCATCCACATCGCGCATCCGTTGGGCGCCATCGGTTTCGCGATACTGGTATCGCTGGCGTTCACTTCGGTGGTGCACGCGCTGAACGCGTTCTTCGGCGCCGTGGGCAAGTTCCTCGGGCTGGTGCTGCTGGTGCTGCAGCTGGTCAGCGCGGGCGGCACGTTCCCGTGGCAGACGATCCCGGACGCGCTGTACCCGCTGCACGTGGTGCTGCCCATGGGCTACGCGATCGACGGCTTCCGCCACCTGCTCTACACCGGCGCCTCGCTGCAGATCCTCGGCGACATCGGGGTGCTGGCGGCCTACCTGGTGGGCGGGGTCCTGCTGTCCACGCTGGCGGCGCGCAAGCACCGCGTGTGGTCGGTCTCGGCGCTCAAGCCCGAGCTGAGCCTGTAGCGCCCGCGCCGTGAGAGAAGCGACCAAGCAGAAGCTCTTCGAGGCGACCCTGCGGCTTTCCGCCAGCCGGGGCCTCGTCGGGCTGACCGTGGACGACATCGCCACCGAGGCCGGCGTCGCCAAGGGCACCGTGTACTACAACTTCGGGTCCAAGGACGGGCTGATCGACGGGCTGCTGCGCTACGGCGTGGACCTGGCGGCCGGGCGGCTGCGGGCGGCGGTCTCGGACGCCGACCCGCTGACCGTGATCGAGGCGCAGATCGATGTCACGCTCGCGTTCATCGCCGAGTACCCGGGGTTCTCGCAGATCCTGGTCAGCGAGCTGTGGCGGACGCCGGGCCAGTGGCACGACACGCTGGCGCTGCTGCGCGAGGAACTGATTTCGATCGTCAAGGACCAGCTCCAGCGCCTCGACGACGCCGGGCGGCTGCCCGCGGGCGTGGCCATCCCGACCGCCGCGGCCGGGCTGTTCGGCACCATGCTGGTGGTGGCGCTGGACTGGCAGGTCTTCCAGCCGGGCCGCACCCGCGACGAGGTTCGCGACGCGGTGATGGTGCTGGTGCGCGGCCTCGGCCGGGCCTGACCCGTGAGTGGCTGCGCCGGCCGGGACCGGCGCGGCCACTCACCACTGTCAGTGACAGTTGGCGCAGCAGCCGCAGCCCTTGCCGGTGCACGCGGAGCAGCACCCGTGCCGCATGACGACCTTGAACAGCCGTTTGATCATGTCCGTCCTCCGTTCGATCGACGCCGACGCATGTGACGCTAAGTGCCGCGGCGGCGACCGCGGTACCGCCGGGCGGGCGGGTGAGCGGGTGAATCACGCCGCGCGAGCACCGGGGGTTCACTGTCCACAAGGGACGTCCAGCCACTCGCCGCGCGGGACGGCCCGGCGGGTGTCCTCGAGCCGGCTCAGCAGGGTGTCCAGCTGCCCGGGGTCGTTCACGTACTCCAGGACCGCGCGGTAGAACGCGCCGGTCATGGCAGCGGGCATCAGGTCGGACGCATCGAAGCACACCTGTGAGGGCCCGGTCAGCGCCGCGGCCACTTTGCGCTTGACCGGGTCGCCGTAGGCCTCCGGGCCCACCTTCGCGCTGGCCGAGAACGCGCTGGCCGAGGCGATGCCCGGCCAGATCCGCTGCGCCGCGGGCGTGACCAGGAACTGCATCAGCCGCCGGGACTGCGGGGTGTCGTGGAACATCCCGGCCAGGTCCGCCGAAACCACCGAGACGGGCGGACCGGGGAAGCGGAAGAAGTCGTAGTCGGTGCCCGGGCGCGGGGCCTGCCCGGTCCCGGTGCGCATGGCCTGGTAGCTGCTCATCACGAACGAGCCCTCGTGCTCCATCAGGCAGCCCGGCGGACTGGCGAACAGCGGGCGGCCCGCGTCGCCGAAGTCGGTGAGCAGCGCGGCCGTGGCGCCGCCGTCGATCCCGCCCGGGTGGACCACCAGCGCGCCCCAGTCCAGCCACGCCTGGCGGACCTGCGGCGAGGTCCACGGCAGCGTGCCCGCCGCCCACTGCCGGTAGACCGCCGGCCCGGCCGAGTGCAGCAGGATGTCCTCGATCCAGTCGGTGCCCGGCCAGCCCGAGACCGGCGGCGCGGACAGGCCGAGGCACCACGGCGCGGTGCCGCTCGCGCTCTGACGCTGGGCCAGGCTCAGCAGCTGCGGCCAGGTGGCCGGCTTCGCGCCGGGCAAAGCCGAGGGGTGGTACCAGATCTCGCTCTTCAGGTCGGCCTTCACCGCCACGGAGTACAGCTGCGGCTCCCCGACGCGTTGCAGGTTCACCCACTGCTTGCCGTAGAAGTCCTCGGCCTGCGGTTCCAGGAAGCCGAGCGGCTGCAGCTCGTGCCGCCGCACGTAATCGGCCAGCGAGCCGGGGCTCGGCAGCACCGCGACGTCCGGCGCCGTGCCGCGCTGCAGGTCGGCGGCCAGCACCTGGTCGAGCGCGCGGGTGCCCTGGTAGTCGATGGTGATGTGGGTTTCGTGCTCGAACGCCAGCAGCACCTGGTGGAACGCGTCGCCCTCGGCGCCGGTCCAGGACGCGAGCACGCTCACGCTGCCACCGTCCGAAGTGGACGAGCAGGCCGTGCTCACGCCGAGCAGGAAAACCGCGGCCAGCACGGCCAGCCGGTGCCGCAGCGGGGCTCTCGACGACCGCGAACTCATCGGATTTCTCATGCCTCGTACCGGTATTCGTCGATGCGCCGGTACAGCCCCCACACCACGAGGCCCGCGGCCAGCACCACGCCGACCGGCACCAGCACCGGCAGCCCGCCGGACTCGGTGGCCGAAGCCGCCTGCGCGGTCACGGCCTTGACCGCCGCGGCCACCCGGTCCGTGGTGTCCGGCGCGGCGGAGACCGGCCGGACGGCCGCCTCGAAATCGTCCACAGTGGACCCACAGCCGGCCGGGGCGCACTGCTGCCGCACCAGGTTCGCGAGCCCGGCCTGCCCGTTCGCGTCGGTGGCGGCCACCTCGGCCTGGCGGACGGCGAGCGCCTGGTCGACCCGGTCCCGCACGTCGTCGAGCCCGCCGGCCAGGCCGAGCGTGGCGGACAGCGCCACGACGACCCCGGCGGTGAGCACACTCGCGCCCAGCAGCAACGGGTTGAGCCGGCGGCGGAACCGGCTACGCAGGTACAGCTGGGTGAGCACCAGCAGGACCAGCAGCAGCACCGGCGGCAGCAGCCACAGCGGGAGCAGGCCCGCGCTCATGCCATCGCCGGCCAGCTGGCGGTCGAGGGCCGCGCGCTCCTGCGCCTGCAAGTCCGCCAGCTGCGCCAGCACCCCGCCCGGCGCGTGCAGCAGCCGCGAGGCGTACCAGAGGTCGGCGAGCCCGACGACCGCCGAGCCGGGCTGGCGGAAGTGCGCGTCGGCCTGGCCCATCGCGCTCGCATACGCGGTGACCAGGCCCGCGACGACCTGCGGGGTGCCGCCGGCGGACTCGTCCGCCTGGTTGAACTCCGCGACCTGCGCGAGGCTCTGGCTCGCCGCGGCCATCTCGTTCTCGTAGTCCTGCCCCGGCCCGGCGAGTTTCGCCTCGCCCGAAGCGAAACTGGACACGGCCGCGGCGTCGGCGGACACCAGCGCGTCCCGCGCCGCCGCGACCGCGAGGATCGCCTGGCTCGTCCGGTCCCGCACCAGCACGGCGGTGTCCACCACGCCGGTGACCGCGAGGTACGACGTGACCAGCGTCAGCACCGCGCACCCGAGCAGGGCAGCGCGCAGCCGGACCAGCGTCACCCGGGTCGTGGCCCTCACGCGGGGTCCCCCTCGGCCAGCGGTTCGCGGCAGGCCTCGCAGAAGGCGGCCGGCCGCGGCGTCCGCTCACCACAGGCCGGGCACTCCAGCGGCTCGCCGTCCGGCTGGGGTGCGGCTTTCGGGGTCTCGCCACCGAGGTGCGTGACGCGGGAGATGAGCAGGTTGAGCAGTTCGCTGCGGGTGACGTCGGGGCGCAGCAGGACGTCACCGGTGCCGGCGTCGACGACTTCGACGATCCGGCGCAGTCGCTTGAGGATCTCCTCGTTCCCGGTCTCGGTGGCGATCCGGATGGCCCGGCCCCAGGCGGCGCGCGCGCCCGCGTGGTCGCCGGCCGCGTAGGCGTCGCCGCCCTCGGTGAGCGCCTGGCCGAGTCCGTCCTGCACGGTGTACTGCAGCACCTTCGGATGGATGAGCGTGGGCGGCACCGGATCGTGCGTCCAGCGGCCGAGCACCGGCACGGGCGGGTTCCCGGCGCCGTCGACCTCGACCCAGGCCAGCTGCCGGTCGCGGTCGTAACTCGGCACCAGGTCCTGGTCGAGGTCCACCGCGAGCTGGTACTCGCGGGTCTCGGCCGCGCCCCAGGAACCCAGTGACAGCACCAATTCGCCCTCTTCGCCGGGCACGCAGCGCGAGGTGAGGTCGTAGTCGTGCGGGCGGACCTGCTTGACCGACCGCAGCCGGCTGTAGGCCATCGTGCCGATCCGCAGCCGGACCTCGGCCACCACCTTCGTCAGCGCGGCGTCGACCAGCGCGCGGAAATCGCCGGCCAGATCCTCGTCGCGCACCACCGAATCGACGCCGCCGCGCAGCACCGTGACGATCTCGGTCAGCTCGGCCGGCTCCCAGCCGTCGCCGATCCCCCGCGCGTCGCAGACGAACTCGCCCTCGCACGCGTCGAGCACCCGCTGCAGCTCTTCCCGAGACTGCGACTCGTTGCGGCCGTCGGTGAGCAGGATCGCGTGGCGGACGGCCTCGGGCGCGAGCGCGAACAGCTCCCGGGCCAGGGTGAGCCAGGCGCCCATCGCCGTGCCGCCCACCGCCGCGAGGCGCCCGACCGCCGCCGTGGCCGCACTGCGGGTCTCCGGCGACGCCGTGGCCAGCCAGGGCCCGTCCGGGTAGACCAGTTCGGCCCGCCCGGTGCCGCGGACGACGGCGAAGCGCGTGCCGTCCGGCAGCACCGAGACCGCCGCGGCCGCCGCCTTGCGCGCGGCGCCGATCTTCGTCGGCGGGTAGCGCATCGAGCTGGAGCAGTCGACCAGCAGCACCTCCGCCGCGCCCATGCCTGCCGAGGTGCTGCCGGCCGGTTCTGGCTCGCCGTGCGCCGACACGGTCACGATCGCCTGCATCTGCCGGTCCCCGGCCCCGAGGAACCGGTTCTGGTGGACCTCGACCTTCAGCCCCACAGCCATTTTTCGCCCCCTCGTGGTTTCGCCCGTTAGAACCAGGTGACCGGCCGGGTCGCGTTGGCCCGGTCGACCAGCACGTCGTGGTGGGCCGTGGTGCCGGCGTGCCGGCCGATCCGGCGGTAGGAGCCCTCGAGCAGCAGCCGCAGCCCGCGTGCGTCCGGCGCCTCCCCGAGCACCGGGCCGGGCGGCAGGCCGTGCCGTCCGGCGACCGCGCAGAGCAGCCCGGTCTCGCGGACCTCGGCCGTCAGCCGCTCGGCGGTGTCCTCGTCCAGCTCCAGCGCGGGCAGCCGTTCGACGGCCTCGGCGAGGTCGGCGGTGCCGGGCAGCCCGGCGCGGCCCGGCAGCACACCGGCGAGCACGCGGACGACCGCGATCCGCGCGGCCTCGTCGTGGCGCGAGTACTCCGGGACCTGATCGAGCAGCCGCACCGCGGCCGCGCGGTCACCGCGCTGCAGATGCCCGCGGGCCAGCGCGAACGCGGCGTTGACCTGAAGGCGGTCACGCACCCACAGCGCGTCGTGGAACGGCTCGGCGCGGGCCGGGCCCTCGAGGTGCTCGAGGCACAGGCCGAGGGCGAGCTTCGGCGTCTCTTCTCCGGGGATGTCGCGGTAGACCCGGTCGAACTTCGCCCGCGCTTCCGGGACGTCACCCGCGGCCAGCGCCACCAGGCCGCGGTACCAGGCGATCCGCCAGTCGTGCTCGGCCCGGGCGCCGAGCAGCCGCGCCGCCGCGGTGACGCAGGCGCCGGCTTGCGCGACTGCCCCGGCTGTCCTGTCCATTTCGGACAGTTCGAGCAGGGCGCGGCAGCGGCGCAGCTCCACCTCGACCGAGCGGCCGGACCGGTCCAGCTTTCTGAGCAGCCGCAAGGCATCCGGAGCGCGGACGGTGCGCAGGAAGGTGATCTCGGCGTCGTTCGGGTCCTCGCGCGGGACGGGCAGCCCCAGCGCGATCTCGCGCGGGGTGGGCAGCGCGTCGAGCGGCGCCGTGACCCCGTTCGTCCAGTGCTCCAGCGGACGGGCCTGGCCCAGCCCGGCGTCGAGCAGCACGGCGGGCTCGGTGAACAGGGTGGAGATGGCCGGGCGCGATTCCCGGTCGCGCAGCGAGAGGATCTCGTGGAGCACCCCGTCGAGCTGGACGAGCATCTCCTGCGCGGTGGCGAACCGGTGGTCGAACCCGCCGGTCGCGCGGTCCAGCACGTGGGTGAACGAGGTGACGCCGAAGGCGATCGAGCGGTCCTGCGGGCGCGGCCAGCCGTCGCTGGCGAGGAACAGGTCGCGCAGGGTCGCGCCGACGGTGTGCAGGTCCGACCGCACCGTGAGCCCGTGGTCGGCCAGCTCCGCGTCGCCGATCTGGAACCGCGGGTTGCCGACCACCGGGCTGGCCTGGTCGCCGATCTTGCGGATCGCGCCGAAGTCGATCAGCTTGATCCGCTTCTCGCCGTGGATCACGTTCTGCGGGCTCATGTCGCAGTAGAGCAGGCCCTGGGCGTGCAGGTAGTCCAGCGCGGTCAGGATCTCCCGGCCGTACGCCACCACGTGCTCCACGAGCAGCCGCCCCTCGGGGCCGTCGAGCGCCGCGCGGCCGCGCCGCATCACCTCCGACAGCGGCAGCCCGTCGACGAACTCCATCACGATGTAGCGGGCGTCCTCGCCGCCGTGCGGGTCGGGATGCGTGACGACGTCGTGGATCCGCACGATGTTCGGGTGCTCCAGCGCGGTGAGCACTTGGCTCTCGGTCTCCGCGATGCGCACGGCCGCCTCGTCGCTGGTGTTGATCAGGCCCTTGAGCGCGACGTACTGACCGAGCCGGGTGTCCGTGCCCAGGTAGACGAAACCGAGCCCGCCGCGGGCGATGCAGCCGTGCACCTGGTACCGGCCGTCCACCAGGTCGCCGGCGAAAAGCTTGGGAGAGAAGGAGAACGGGGTCCCGCAGACCCAGCAGAAGCCCTCCGCGCGGGCCGGCTCCCCATAGCGGGACCGCCCGACTTCGGCGCCGCAGTCGCGTTTTCCGCAGTGCCGCTCCTGCTCGCTCACGTGCGGTTCGACGATCACGCGGCCGGCCAGGTCGGGCAGCACGACCACGGGCAGCGGCACGTACTCGCCGCCGGTGCCGTGGCCCGCGGTCTGCTGCGCCCGGGTGACGACGGTGCCGGTGAGGCGGCTCGGGCGCTCCCCCGGCGCCGGGATGACCAGCGAAACGGGCCCGGCACCCGGTGTCGCGGCGGCAGGCTCGGGGTCGCCGGGCGCCCAGCCGCACTGGCGGCAGAACCCGGTGCGGCCGATGGTGCCGTCGCAGTCCTCGCGGGGGCAGCTCGTCACGCGGGCTCCCCCTCGTCCCGGCCGCAGATGGCGTCGCCGTACTCCTCGACCGCGGCCGTAGCCACGCGCAGGTCGCACCGGCCTTCGTAGAGCAGCTTCCAGGCCTTGGCGTACAAGGAATCCAGGAGCGGGTCTTCGACGAGCCCGAGCTTGCGGGCCTTGTCGCTGTAGCTGTCGAGCCGGAAGCGCAGGGCGGTGCGCTGCTCGATCAGGTCGTCCAGGCGCTCCTTCGCCGCGTTCCCGGCGGCGAGGTCCGCGGTGAGGCGTTGCTCGATCTCCCCGATGTGCCGCCCCGCCCACTCGACGTCGCCCTCGTCGGCCGCCGTGCGCAACTGGTTGACCAGGCCGCGGCGGCGCGCCACCAGGGCCGGCGGCTCCGGCTCGCCGTCGAAGCGCTCGCTGACCGCCACGGCGTGCTCCTCCAGCGCGGCCAGCTCCGTGACCGCGTTGTCCAGCAAGGAGATCCGGCTCGCGAGGCCGCCCGGCGGCACCGCGCTCAGCGAACGCAGCGTGGTCACCCCGGGCGAGGACTCGCGGCGGAAACCGAGCGCGAGCCGCAGGCCGAGCTGCCCTGCGCGGTCGGCCAGCGGCGCGATCACCTCGCCGACCAGCCGGTCCGGCTCCGCGGCATCGTCGATCGCGTTGACCACGACGGTCCGGACCGAATGCGGGACGGGACCACCGTGGTCCGGCGTGAGCGAAAGGCGTTCGGCGAGCCGGCGGCGGACCTCGTCGACGGACTTGCCCGCGGCGTCCACGGCGAGGTCGACGCTGCCCGAGGGCGGCACCGTCCCCTCGGGCACGGTGTCCCGCAGCGAGCCGGCGGCGGCCGCGCGCTCCCGGTCGGCCAGCACGACGCCGAGGTCGAGCGCCACGGCGCGGGCCGAGCCGCGCTCGCCGGTGACCACCACCCACACCGGCGGCCCCGAGCGGTTCGCCTTGTCGCCGAACCAGCCGGCCAGCTTCCGCGCGAACGCCAGGTCGTAGGCCACGACGTGCGGCGCGCTGCCGAAGCCGGTGCTGAAGGTCGGGTCGACCGCCGGGCTGCCGTCGCCCCAATCGCGCAGGCCGCCGAAGTACCCGAGCACCGTCTCGACCGGGATCATCCACGAGGCGAAGTCCCCGTCCGCGACGTAACGGCCGACCACCATGCCGACGACCCGGCCGCTGTCCTCGGCGAGCACCGCCGTGCCGCTGTACCCGGAGTCGATCGGGGGCGAGTCCGGCCGGCGGGCCAGCTGCACCCATTCGCCGGCAGGGCCGCCCTCCCCGGTCAGCGTGCCGCGGAACCACAGGCCGTCGTCCGCGCCGGGCGGGAAGCCGTACGCGCGGACGGGCAGGCCGTCGGGCAGCGGCATCCGGTGCAGCGGCGCGGGAAACACCCCGGGCTCCGGCTTCTCCAGTTTGAGGAGCGCGACGTCGCCGCGCTCGTCGGACCCGGCCGGCACCCAGCCGCCGTCCACCACCTTCGCTGTTCCGGTGGGGGCTTCGAGGATCCCGACGAAGTCCGCGGACAGCTCGGCCTCCGGGCCGCCCGCCTGCTCGACGACGTGGGCGCAGGTGAGCAGGTACCGCTCGTCGAGCATGGTGCCCGCCCCGTGGATCCGCCCGTGCCGATCGCGCAGCCGGACCCGCCAGCGTCTTCGCTCGGCCTGGTAACCCACGCCGGGGACCCTACGCCGGGCGATGGCGGCGCCGGGGCGGCTTCGGCGAAAGTGGACCATGCTGGAGCAATGGCCTCACCCGTTCGGCGCTGGGACATCACCCGGTTCGCCGAATTCCTGGACTACGGCTGAGGAATCGTCGAACGACGGGACCGGGACGCGGATTTCCCGCTGTCGTGTAACGGCATTCGGAGTGGTGCACGCGCCGATGCACGGTAAAGGTGTTGTGCGCCGGCCTTTCACCGCCCCCGGATCCCGGCGACCGCCTGGAGTTCCTTGCCCAGCAGCTCGGCCCCGTCCCCGAAGAACGCGTCGTCGAACTCCCGCGCGATCGCCGCGGCCCGCTCCGCGAGCACCCGCCCGTCCACACTGAGCGCGATCCGCATCGACCGCGCGTCGGACTCGTGCGCGGTCCGGCTGAGCAGACCGCGTTTTTCCAGCAGCCGCAACACTTTCGAGGTCATCATCCGATCGGCACCCGCCTGCTCCGCGACCTCCTGCTGAGTGGCGGGCCCGCCCCGGCGCTCGAGCCGGTCTGCCGCGGACAGCAGGAGGAACTGGGTCGGCGTGAGGCCGAGCGGCCGCAGCCGGAGGTCGAGCTGCGCCCGCCAGGTCAGCGCCGCCTGGTGCAGCCAGAACCCGGCCGGGGGCGCGGATTCCGGGGTGGATTCGGGGCCGGGCAAGGGTTCTTGGGGTGCCGCGGGTGCGGCGGGGTGGCCGGGTGCCGTGGCTGCGCCACGGTGGGCCGAAAGAGGGTCCGGCGCGGCGGCCTCGACGACCGCCAGAGGTGGCGCAGCGGCCTCGGCAGTCGCCGGGGGTCGCGCGGGGTTGGGTGGATCCGGGGCCGAGGTGGTGGCGGGTACGGAATCCGCAGTGAACAGGCGGTCGCAGGGGAGGTTCCTCAACGCGGTCGTGGCCGGTCCTTTCTCGTGGATAGTGTCCGAGATCTCGTACATCATGCGTTCCGATCGCCCGGACGGATGGCGGTCCGGGCAGGCAGCGGCGCCGCTCGGGTCGGGATGCCGCCAGGGTGCGGCGGCAGCACCGCCCAAGCGCGGTGACACTGGTGCAGTACCAGCGCTTCCCGGATGCGGCACCGGGTGTCCAGCCGTGGCAGCGCTGGGCGCCCGGGTGCCGAGCGCCGTGGTCAGCGGGCGGCCAGTGGCAGGTCGAAGCGGCCGAAGACCCAGGTGCCGGGGGCGTCGGGGTCGTTGCCGGCCCAGAATTCCGTCCAGTGCTCGGCGAATTCACCGGCGGACAGGTAGCCGTCGCCGTCGAGGTCGAGGATCGGGAAGATCTCGTCGGTGGGGGTGCCGGCGCCGTTCCAGGTTTCGATCAGGCGGCGGTATTCACTCTGGGAGATGCGGCCGTCGCCGTTCTCGTCGATCGCCCCGAACATCGCGCCGGCGGTGCTGGTGACGGCGTCCGGCATGTCGCCGAGCTGGTCGACGACGAGCAGGACCTCCTCGACGGTTACCTGGCCGTCCCGGTTGACGTCGGAGGCGGCGAGCAGGGTCGTCCACCAGCCCATCATGGTTTCCGACAGCCGCTCCGCCTCCGGTGAGCCGGCGTGCACCCCCCGCGCGGCGACCCACCTCGCGGCGAGCGCGGCGAAATCGGATTCGGTGAGGAATCCGTCCCCGTCGACGTCCATCGCGCGGAACACCGTGGTGATCTTGCGTCTCTGCAGTTCGCTCGCCATCGTCCGTCCCTTCCGGTCCCCCTTGGCCGGGGACCCGCCGGAGCACTCAGCGTTGTCCCGCACCAAGATCACCACTACCGGCAGGCGGGTTCGGCGGCGACACGGACCGGTGATTCCGGCGGTGACTGGATGTGTTCGCAAATTTTCGCCACCATTCGAAGCCGGCTGGTGACAACAAACCGCAGCAAGGCTCCCTCACCGTTACGGGTGAAGGAGCCTTGCTGCGGAAACACGGCCGAGCGCGGCCGCGAAAACGGGGCTAGTGGGCGGCTTCGTTCCAGGACCGGCCGTAGCCGACCGAAACCTCCAGCGGGACAGCCAAAGCGTAGGCCGAGCCCATGCCCTCGCGGACCAGATTCTCGACCTCGTCGCGCTCGCCTTCGGCGATTTCCAGCACCAGTTCGTCGTGGACCTGGAGCAGGACGCGGCTGCGCAGCTCCGCCTTCGCCAAGGCGCTGTGGACGTTCAGCATCGCGACCTTGATGATGTCCGCGGCGCTGCCCTGGATCGGCGCGTTCAGAGCCATCCGCTCGGCCATCTCGCGGCGCTGGCGGTTGTCGCTGTTGAGGTCCGGCAGGTAGCGGCGGCGGCCGAAGATCGTTTCGGTGTAACCGCTCTTCGCCGCTTCGCCGACGACCGACTGGAGGTAGTCGCGCACGCCGCCGAACCGGGCGAAGTACGCCTCCATCTGCGCTTTGGCGTCGTCGGTGGAAATCCGCAGCTGCTGCGAGAGCCCGTACGCCGAAAGCCCGTACGCCAGGCCGTACGACATGGCCTTCACCCGATAGCGCTGCTCCGCGGTGATTTCCTCGGCCGGCACCGAGAACGCCCGCGACGCGACGAACGTGTGCAGGTCCTCGCCGCTGTTGAACGCCTCGATCAGGCCCTCGTCCTTGGACAGGTGCGCCATGATCCGCATCTCGATCTGGCTGTAGTCCGCGGTCATCAGCTCCGCGTAGCCCTCGCCGACCACGAACGCGTCGCGGATTCGGCGGCCTTCCTCGGTCCGGACCGGGATGTTCTGCAGGTTCGGCTCCACCGAGGACAGCCGCCCGGTGGCCGCGATGGTCTGCTGCAGCGTGGTGTGGATGCGCCCGTCGTCGGCGACCGACTTGATCAGGCCCTCGACGGTGGTGCGCAGCCGGGTGGCGTCGCGGTGCTCCAGCATGTGCTGCAGGAACGGGTGCTCGGTCTTCTCGAACAGGCTCTGCAGCGCTTCGGCGTCGGTGGTGTAGCCGGTCTTGGTGCGCTTGGTCTTCGGCATGCCCAGCTCGTCGAACAGCACCACCTGCAGCTGCTTGGGCGAGCCCAGGTTGATCTGCTTGCCAATCACCTTGTACGCCTCGTCGGCGGCCTGGGTGACCCGGCTGAGGTAGTGCGCCTCCAGCTCGGTGAGCTGCTCGACGTCGACCGCGATGCCCGCGGCCTCCAGCTCGGTGATCACCTCGAGCAGCGGCAGCTCCAGCTCGGCCAGCAGCTTCGACCCGCCCAGCTCGTCCAGCTCCTTGCCGAGCGCGGCGGCCAGCTCGAAGACCGCGCGGGCCTTGACCAGCTCCTCCTGGATCTCCTTCTGCTCCAGCTCTTCCGCGCCGCCGTCGAGCAGCGACAGCTGGCCGTCGCCGTCGGCCGACTCGGACCGCAGCTCGCGGTGCAGGTAGCGCAACGCCAGGTCGTCCAGCTCGAAGGTGCGCTGGCCCGGCCGCACGAGGTACGCCGCGAGCGCGGTGTCCAGCACCAGCCCGGCGAGCGTCCAGCCGCGGGCGCGCACCGCGTGCAGCGGCACCTTCAGGTCGTGGCCGATCTTGTGCACGCCGGCGTCGGCGAGCCAGGCGGCCAGCGCCCGGTCGTCCGCCTCGTCCATGGCCGTGACGTCGAGGTACGCGCCCTCGCCGTCCGGCGTCGCGAAGGCGATCGCCCGCAGGTCGGAGCGGACCGAGCTGCCGGTCGTGCGGAAGGCCAGGGCCACCGGCTCGCCCGCGCCGGCGTGCGCGGTGAGCCATTCGGCCAGCCCGCCGGGCGCGAGCGCGGAGCCGGAGACCTCGAAGCCCTCCTCGGCCTCGGGCTCGGCACTGCTCAGCGTGGCGAAGAGCCGGTCCCGCAGGACGCGGAACTCCAGCTCGTCGAACAGCCGGTGCACCGCGTCGCGGTCCCACGGCTGCAGCTCCAGCGCCTCAGGCGCCTTGTCCAGCTCCACGTCGCGGACCAGCTCGGTGAGCTGCCGGTTCAGCGTGACCGACGACAGGTGCTCGCGCAGTGAGTCGCCCACCTTGCCCTTGACCTCGTCGATCCGGTCGATCAGCTCGTCGAGCGAGCCGAACTGGCGGATCCACTTGGCCGCGGTCTTCTCCCCCACCCCGGGGATGCCCGGCAGGTTGTCCGACGGGTCGCCGCGCAGCGCCGCGAAGTCCGGGTACTGCCGCGGCGTGAGGCCGTACTTCTCCTCCACCGCCTCGGGCGTGAAGCGGACCAGGTCCGACACGCCGCGCTTCGGGTACAGCACGGTGACGTGCTCGTTCACCAGCTGCAGCGCGTCGCGGTCGCCGGTGCAGATCAGCACGTCGAAGTCCTCGGCGCCGGCCTGCGTGGTGAGCGTGGCGATGATGTCGTCGGCCTCGAAGTTCTCCTTCGTCAGCGACGGGATGCCCAGCACCTCGAGCACCTCCTTGACCAGGTCCACCTGGCCGCGGAACTCGTCCGGCGTGGTGCTGCGGTTGGCCTTGTAGTCGGCGAACGCCTCCGACCGGAAGGTCTTGCGCGAGAGGTCGAACGCCACCGCCAGGTGGCTCGGCGCCTCGTCGCGCAGCAGGTTGATGAGCATCGAGGTGAACCCGAACACCGCGTTGGTGACCTGCCCGGTCTTGGTCTTGAAGTTCTCCGCGGGCAGGGCGAAGAAGGCACGGTAGGCCATGGAATGACCGTCGATGAGCAGCAGGCGGGGCCGCTCGGCCGTGCTGGTGTCGCCGGTGGCGTTGGCTACGGTTCGGTTCTCACTCGGGCTCACGGGAGCGAGTCTAAGGTGAGGGTCCGACACTCTTACGGGTCGCATAGGTTGAGGAGCAGCGCGTGACCGAGCAGGCCGGCGACATCAGGCTGGAGAGCTTTGCGGGCATCGACCCCGCGGCCGCCGGCCAGCAGCTGAACGACAAGATCGGGTTGAAGCTGCTCGAAGTCACCCCGCAGCGGGTGGTCGCCACCATCCCGGTCGAGGGCAACCTGCAGCCGTACGGGCTGCTGCACGGCGGGGCGAACGCGACCCTGGCCGAGTCGATCGGCTCGACCGTCGCGGCGCTGAACGCGGGACCGGACCGGGCCGCGATGGGCCTGGAGCTGTCCTGCACGCACCACCGGGCCGTCCGCTCGGGCACCGTCACCGGCGTCGCCACCCCGCTGCACGTGGGCCGCGGCACCATCACCGTCGAGATCGTGCTGACCGACGACGAGGGCCGGCGCACCTGCACCGCCCGGCTGACCTGCGTCGTGCGGGACAAGCCGCCGGGCGCCTGAGCCCGGTGGACCTCGACCTCGGGCAGGTCCGCGCGTTCGTGGTGACGGCCGAGCAGCGCCACTTCAGCCGGGCCGCCGAGGCGCTGTTCCTTACCCAGCAAGCACTGTCGAAGCGGATCCGCCGGCTGGAAGACACGCTGTCGGTGCGGCTGTTCGCGCGCACCAACCGCGCCGTGGAGTTGACCGCGGACGGCGAGCGCTTCCTGCCGCACGCCCGTGAGCTGGTGCGGGCGGCCGACGCGGCCGTCGCCGCGATGGGCGAGCGGCCGTTGCGGCTCGACCTCGTGGACAACCGGCTGTCCCCCATGTTCCTGCTGCGCCGGCTCGCCGAGCGCGATCCCGGGCTGCGCGTGGACCGCCGCACCGGGCACGGTTTCGCGCACGCGGTGGACCCGCTGGCGCGGGGCGAGCTGGACGTCGCGATCGGCCGCGTGACCGGCTTCGGCCGCGAGCTGCCCGCCGAGCTGGAGCACCGCGTCATCCGGCTGGAGCCGCTGGTGGCATTGCTCGCACCGGAGCACCCGCTGGCCGGGGCCGCCGTGCTGCGGCTGGCGGACCTGCGCGAGGAGGGCATCTGACTGCCCCAGCTCGGCGGCCCGGCCGAGTGGCTGTCCTACCTGCGGGAGCTGTGCGCGGCGTTCGACGTGCCGGTGGACGACTCCGGCGTCAGCTACGACCTGCGGCACACGCTGGAGCAGACGCGCTACGGCAAGCCACGGGTGACGTTGGCCGGGGCGGACATGGAGCTGGCGCCCGACCTGAACCTGCGGGTGCTGCCGTTCGAGCCCTCGCCGCTGTTCCCGTGGTCGCTGGTCTGGCGGCGCGGCCGTCCGGCGCCGGCGCTGCGGCGGCTGCTGGCGCTGGCCGGGCGGACCAGCCGCGAGGAGCAGTGGTGCGCCTACGATCCGGCGCGCGACTGGCTCCCCGCGGCCGACCTCGCCGCGTTCACCGAAGGTGCCGCGCGAACCACGTAGTGAAGGCCTCGTCGACGCGCCGCGCGTCGGCGTTCTGCGGCGCCGCCTCGATCCCGGGCGCCTCGGCGAGCTGGTGCCCCATGCCGTCGACGACCACCAGCTCCGCGCGTTCGCCCAGCTCGGCCCGGAGCGCGTCCGACGGCTCGCGGAACGCGATGTCGTCCTCCCCGCCGACCACCAGCAGCAGCGGCTGGGTCAGCTCGCCCGCGCGGCGCACGAAGTCCAGCCGGGCCGCGACCGCGCGCGAGGCTTCGGTCCAGGGGTAGGTGACGCCGTACAGCCGTTCGTTGCGCCCGATCACCGGGGTCAGCTGCGCCACCGGGCTGACCACCGCGCCGGCCGCGATGTCCAGCTCGCCGCGCGCCAGCACCTCCAGTGCCACGGCCGAGCCCGCCGAGCCGCCGAACACGCCGAGCGGACCGTCCACGATGGACAGACGGCGGCGCAGTTCCGCCACCGCGGCGGGGAATTCGGCGGCCGCCTGCTCGGTCACCGGCCCGTTGACGTTCAGCACCGCGTCCTCGCTCGCGAGCCGGAAGAACTCGTCGTACCCGCCGTCAGGCAGCCGCGCGCCGGTGAGCGGCAGGCCGAGGTACACGCGCCACGCGTCGAGGGCCGCCATCGGCACCGCGGCGGCCATCGCCTGCTCGCTCGCCGGCGGCTCCATCAGGTGCCAGCCGACGACCAGCGCGCCGGTCGCCGTCCCGCCGGCCGGCGGCAACGCCACGAACGGCACGCCCGCCGCCATGCCGTGGATCTGCTCCGTGGTGTCCATCTTGTCCTCCCAGGTGGTGTGTGCCTCCAGCAAACCGCCTGGCCAGGGGGTGCGTCCAACAGCCGTTTCGCCGCCGAGCACAACCAGCGGTTGTGATCGAGACACAGAGAAAGCCCCCTCGCGCGAGCGAAGGGGCTTCTCCGAAAACAGACCGTCCTCAGCCGACGCCGAGGTAGGCCTCCTTGATGCTGTTGTCCGCCAGCAGTTCCTTGCCGGTGCCGGACTTCGTGATGCGCCCGGTCTCCAGCACGTACGCCCGGTGGGCCCGCGACAGCGCCTGCTGCGCGTTCTGCTCCACCAGGAGCACGGTGGTGCCCTGCTTGTTGATCTCCGTGATGATCCGGAAGATCTGCTGGATGAACTGCGGCGCCAGGCCCATCGACGGCTCGTCCAGCAGCAGCAGCCGCGGCTTCGCCATCAGGGCGCGGCCGATGGCGAGCATCTGCTGCTCGCCGCCGGACATCGTGCCGCCGACCTGGGTCTTGCGCTCCGCGAGCCGCGGGAACAGCTCGAAGACGCGGTCGAAGTCCGGCTGCAGGTTCTTCCGGTCCTTGCGCGCGTACGCGCCCATGTCGAGGTTCTCGAGCACCGTCATGCCGGGGAAGATCCCCCGGCCCTCGGGCGACTGCGAGATCCCGCGGACCACGCGGAGGTCACCGCGCAGCCGGGAGATGTCCTCGCCGGCGAAGTGGATCGAGCCGCCGGACAGCGGCCGGATGCCGGAGATCGCCCGCATGGTGGTGGACTTGCCGGCCCCGTTGGCGCCGATCAGCGTGACGATCTCGCCCTCGTCGACCGTGATGGACAGCCCGGACACGGCCTGGATCCGGCCATAGTGGACGGACACATCGGACAGCTCAAGCAACGTCATCGTCGGGAACCCCCAGGTAGGCGGCGATCACGGCGGGGTTCTCCCGGATCTCGGCAGGCTCCCCTTCCGCGATCTTCTTGCCGAACTCCAGCACCACGATCCGGTCCGTCACGCCCATCACGAGCTTCATGTCGTGTTCGATCAGCAGGACGGTGTACCCGTCGTCGCGGATCGTCCGGATCAGCCCCATGAGCTCTTCCTTCTCCGCCGGATTGAACCCGGCGGCCGGCTCGTCGAGGCAGAGCAGCTTCGGCTCGGTGGCCAGCGCCCGCGCGATCTCCAGGCGCCGCTGGTAGCCATACGGCAGGTTCTTCGCCCGGTCCGCGGCGCGGTCGGCGATGCCGACGAACTCCAGCAGCGCCATGGCCTTCTCGATCGCGGACTTCTCCTCGCGGTGGTGCCGGGGAGAGCGCACCAGCGCGCCGAGCAGGCTGGTGCGGTGCCGCGCGTCGGTGCCCACGACCACGTTCTCCAGCGCCGTCATTTCGCTGAAGAGCCGGATGTTCTGGAACGTCCGCGCGATGCCCAGCTGCGTGATGCCGTGCCGGGAGGCCTTGCCCAGCGGCTTGTCCTCCAGCAGCACCTGGCCCGAGGTGGGCCGGTAGACGCCGGTCATCGCGTTGAAGCAGGTGGTTTTGCCCGCGCCGTTCGGCCCGATCAGGCCGAGGATCTCCCCGCGCCGGATGTCGAACGACACCGCGTCCAGCGCGACCAGCCCGCCGAAGCGCACCGTCACGTCGTCCACGCGCAGCAGGGTGTTCCCCATCGCCACGTCGATCTCACGGTCCGGTGCGACGACCTCGGCGACCTCGGCCTCGTGCTCGGCCAGCTCGTCGGCGCTCATCTGGGCGACCTCGGCCACCAGGCCGCCCTCGGCCGGGACCTCCGGGCCGGTGCCGTTGCCAGGGACGGTCATGCCTTCTCTCCCGGGTTGTCCGTGGCCAGCGAGCCGTCGCTGCTGATCTGCTCACCCTTGCCGAGCAGCCGCCGGTACGCCAGCCTGCCGTAGGTGAGCAGCCGCTGCCGCGCGCCCAGCAGGCCCTGGGGGCGAAAGATCATCAGGATGATCAGCGCCAGGCCGAAGATCAGGTACTTGTACTCCGCGATCGCCTGGAACCGCAGCGGCACGTAGGCCACCACCACCGCGCCCAGCAATACCCCGACCTTGTTGCCCGCGCCGCCGAGGATCACCGCGGCCAGGAACAGCATCGAGGTGACCACGTCGAACTTCTGGTTGTTCACGAAGCCCAATTGCCCCGCGTACAACGCGCCGGAGAGGCCGCCGACCGCCGCCCCGCTGACGAACGCCCAGATCTTGAACTTGAACGTCGGCACGCCCATGATCTCGGCCGCGTCCTCGTCGTCCCGGATCGCGACCCAGGCGCGGCCGACGCGGCTGCGCTCCAGGTTCCCGACCACGAACAGGATGATGATGATGATCGTGACGCACAGCCAGTACCACGGGACGCCGTCGGAGTTGTTGAACAGCGGCGTGCCGTCGGCCTTGGCGCCGGGCGGGTGCCCGACCCCGGAGAAGCCGCTGTTCCCGCGCAACGGCTCGATGTTGTCGGCGAGCAGGCGGACGATCTCGCCGAACCCCAGCGTGACGATCGCGAGGTAGTCCCCGCGTAATCGAAGCGTTGGAGTTCCGAGGATCACGCCGAAGATCATCGTGACCACCATCGCGATGGGGAGCACGACCAGGAACGGCAGCTTGGACAGCGACGAGTCGGGGCTGGTGAACAGCGCCATCACGTACGCGCCGATCGCGAAGAACCCGACATAACCGAGGTCCAGCAGGCCGGCCTGGCCCACCACGATGTTGAGCCCGATGGCGACCAGCGCGTAGCGGGCCACCTCGAACATCGCGATCGGGAAGTTGTAGCCGGGCTCGGTGCTCAGGATCGGCGGGTTCAGGACCGGCAGCAGGTAGATCAACACCACCAGCGGGATCAGGATGGCGCACTGCTGCAGCCGGCTGAGGGTGTTCCACCATTCACGGACCGGGCGGCGGCTCTTGGCCGGCGCCGGCGCGGGCAAGGTCGTTGTCATACCCGGGCCTTTCCGAGCGACTCACCGAGGATGCCGGTGGGCCGGATCATCAGCACCAGCACCAGCAGCGCGAACGCGACCACGTCGCGCCAGCCACCGCCGAACAGGGACTGGCCGTAGTTCTCCACGACGCCGAGCAGCAGCCCGCCCAGCAGCGCGCCGCGCAGGTTGCCGATGCCGCCGAGCACCGCGGCGGTGAACGCCTTGATGCCGAGCAGGAAGCCGCCCTGGTACGCCGCGCCCTGCGGGATCTTCATCATGTAGAACAGCGCCGCGGCGCCGGCCAGCAGGCCGCCGATCAGGAACGTCGTGGTGATGACCCGTTCCTTGTTCACGCCCATCAGCATCGCGGTGTCGGGGTCCTGCGCCACCGCGCGGATCCCGCGGCCGAACTTGGTCTTGTTCACGAAGTAGTTCACGGCCAGCATCAGCACCACCGCGGCGACCACGGTGATGATCGTGACGCTGGTGATGCTGCCGCCGAAGACGGTGAAGACCGGGTCGTTGCGCATCAGCCGGATGCCCTGCTCGGCGTTGCCGCCGCGCCAGATGAAGATGAGCTGCTGCAACACGAAGGACGCGCCGATCGCGGTGATCAGGAAGACCAGCTTCGGCGCCCCGCGTTTCCTCAGTGGACGGTAGGCGACCCGTTCCAGCACCACCGCGGTGCCGCCCGAGACCGCCATCGACGCGATCAGCGCCAGCAGCAGGAACCCGATCAGCTCGAAGACGGGCAGATCGGGGGTGCTGCCGGGTCGGAAACCGAGGCCGTAGAAGGTGAACCACGTCGCGTAGGCGCCGTAGATGAACACCTCGGAGTGGGCGAAGTTGATCAGTTTCAGCACGCCGTAGACGAGGGTGTAGCCCAGCGCCACGAGCGCGTAGATGCTGCCGTAGGCGAGCCCGTCGAACGTGTTGTCCCAGAACTGGTCCAGGAACGACTTCACGTCGAAGGTGATCCAGCTGCCGCCCTGCGCCAGGACGAGCGAGCTCAGCTCATGAGTCATCGACACACTAGTTCTCCATGTGGGTCCGGGGTGCGCGCCCGGCGGGCCTGGCCGCCGGGCGCACACCCCGGTAACTGGAACGGAAGCGTTGCGCTACTTGATTTCGGTGTTCCGGACGATCTTCCCGTTCTCCACCTTGTAGGTCCACACGGTGGTCGAGGACAGCTCGCCGTGGTCGTTCCACTTGAAGTGCTTGGTGATGCCCTGGCCGTCGTAGTTCTTGACGAAGTCGAGCAGGCCCGCGCGGTCCTTCTTGCCGGAGTCGATGCCCTTCAGCAGGATCGTCGCGAGGTCGTAGGCCTCGGGCGAGTAGGTGCCCGGGTCCTTACCGGTCTCCGCCTTGTACGCGTCGCTGAACTTGGTGAACTGGTCCGCCGGCACACAAGGGCAGGTGAAGTAGGCGTTCTTGGCCGCGTCGCCGGCGCCCTTGACGAACTCGTCGTCCTTCACGCCGTCCGGGCCCACGAACTTCGCGGTGACGCCGGCGTCGTTGAGCTGCTGCGCGAACGGGGCCGCCTCCTGGTAGTACCCGGAGTAGAACACCGCGTCGGGCTTGTCGCCCTTGATCTTGTTGACCACGGCCGAGAAGTCGGTCTGCTTGGTCTTGACCTTGTCCTGGCAGGAAACCGCGCTGCCGAGGGCCTTGATGGTCGAGGTGGCCAGGCCCGTGCCGTAGTCCGAGTCGTCCTGGATGACGCAGACCTTCTTGGCGCCGAGCTCGCCGGTCATGAACTTGGCGGCGGCTGGGCCCTGGGTGTTGTCGTTGCCCAGGCCTCGGAAGAAGGTCTTCCAGCCGTTCTCGCTCAGGGTCGGGTTCGTGGCCGACGGGGTCACGGTGACCAGGCCGGCGCTGTTGAAGATGTTGCCCGCGGCCTTGGACTCGCCGGAGAACGGCAGGCCCACGACACCGATGATGCCCGGGGTGTTGACGATCTGGGTCACGATGCCGGGCGCCTTGTCCGGCGTGCCCTCGGTGTCGAACTGCTGCAGCTTGACCTGGCAGCCGGCGTTCGCCTTGTTGTGCTGGTCGACGGCGAGCTTGGCGCCGTTGAGGATGTTCTGGCCCAGCGCGGCGTTCGCACCGTTGATGGTGCCGGCGTACGCGATGGAGGTCGGGGCGCACTGCGCCTTGCCGTCGCCCGCGGGGTCCGCGGCGTCGGCGGCGGCCGACGGGGCCGCGGCCTGCGGCGCCGAGCTGGCGTTGCCACCCGAGCTGCTGTTGTCACGCGCCGCGCACGCGCTGAGGGAGATGACCCCGGCGGCGGCGAGCACGATGACCTTCGTGAGTCGTGCTTTCTGCACTCGTTCCTCCAAATGCCAACCAGCCGCCCGGATGAACGGCCTGTCCCACGTGGGACCTGACTGGCCGCTGAAAGTAGCCGCCCGGCGGGGCGTTGCACAGAGTCACGCAGAGTCTTGTATCCACATCGTGACGGTCGTCACGAGTATTAACGGATGATTTACACCCGATCGTCCCATTGTGACAATCGGGTGATAACCCTGAGTACGCAGTTACACCACTACCGGACCATTGACCATCGGCCAGGTCTGTGTAGGCAGCCTAAGGCTCGTCACTCCCCCGGATCGGCCGAACGCACGAACTCCCGGCCGCCACGGTAGCAAACCTGCCCTTTCGGCCCTTTCAGACAGCCCGGCGCGACCCTGGGTATGCCAAAACGGGCGCGACCCCCTGGTCACGCCCGTTCGGCCGGTCTGGTGCGAAAGCTCAGCCGATGCTCTCCACCACGGCTTCCGCCACCGCCTTCATGGTGGTGCGGCGGTCCATGGCGGTCCGCTGGATCCAGCGGAAGGCGTCCGGCTCGGTGAGGCCCTGACGGCTCATGAGCAGGCCCTTCGCCCGGTCGATCACCTTGCGGGTCTCGAGCCGATCGGTCAGGCCCGCGACCTCGGCCTCGAGCGCCTGCAGCTCGGAAAAGCGGCTCACCGCCAGCTCGATGGCCGGCACCAGGTCGCGCTTGGCGAACGGCTTGACCAGGTAGGCCATGGTGCCCGCGTCGCGGGCCCGCTCGACCAGGTCGCGCTGGCTGAACGCGGTGAGGATGACCACGGGCGCGATCCGGTCGCCGGTGATCTTGGAAGCGGCCTCGATGCCGTCGAGCTTGGGCATCTTGACGTCGAGGATGACGAGGTCGGGCTTGAGGTCCGTGGCCAGCGCGATGGCCTGCTCCCCGTCCCCGGCTTCGCCGACGACCTCGTAGCCCTCTTCGCGCAGCATTTCGACCAGGTCGAGCCGGATCAGCGCCTCGTCCTCGGCGACGAGCACCCGACGCTGCGGCACGGTGACGGCATCGCTGGCCTCGGTAGCCGGTTCGGTCACCGGGGTCCTCCTGAAGGCTCGGCGGGACGATGGACACGCGGTGAACCGCGAACCCGAAGCCTACCGGGAACGATCCAGTAGCGAAGATGGCGTTCACCACGAAGTGGCGGGCATGACACCGACGCGTCGGCGCGAACCCGGCTTCGCCGCGTCCAAACAGCACAGTCGCCGCCCGGGACGGCCTGGCGCGTGTCTGAGAAAGCCGGTCTCGCGGCTGCCACCGGTAGCGGATGACACTTCCCCTGCACTGAGTGCAGCGAAAGCGTCATCCGCTACACCGAGCCAGCCCGCCGCACAGCGACCCGCAACCTTTGCCAGGCACGCCCGGGGCTGCTCAGCCCGCGCTCTGCCGGTCCGGCTCGATGAGGGCGACCACCCGCTCTTCCTCACGGGAGTAGGGAGCGCCGATGTACTTCGCCGCGATCCGGTCGACGATCTCCCAGCCGGCGTCGCCGTCGAGCCACTCCACGACCCGGCCGCGCACGAGCACCGGCTGGAACGGGTTGTCCGCCGGGGTCAGGGAAATCGCCACGCGCGGGTCCCGCCGGAGGTTGCGGGCCTTGCGCGAGCCCGGGCCGGTCAGGATCGCGATGCGGTCGCCGTGGGTGCCGATCCAGAGCGGGACGGAATGCGGGCCGCCGTCGGGCAGCACGGTGGCGAGGTGGGCGATGGGGGTGCCGTCGAGCACGAGGCGGACGTCGGGGTCGAGCATGGTGGTCAGCTCCTTTGACGACTACTGGACAGGTATTTCAGGCCTTGTGAGTGTTTAGGACGGTTCTAACCGTCATAAACACTCACGAGCTTCTTGGCGTTCGACTGCATAGTGAAGGTGGGTGACGCCCGCGGCGGGCACCGCTTCGACCAGGCGCAGCCGGACGTGTGCGGGCAGCTCCCGGAAGAACGGCCGTCCGGCGCCGAGCAGGACCGGCACCTGGTGCAGCACCAGCTCGTCGACGAGGCCCGCTTTCAGTGCTTCGGTCACCACCCCGCCGCCCATCAGCGCGACGTCCCGGTCGCCGGCGGCCTCACGCGCCGCCGTGATCGCGTCCTCGATGCCGGTGCTGACCAGGGTCTGCCGCTCGCCCAGCCCCGGCACCGGCCGGTGGCTGAGGACGACCAGCGGGGCGCTCGGGTGGGGACTGCCGCCGTTGAACCCGTCGGAATCGTCGTAGGTGGCGCGCCCGGCGACGGTCGCGCCCACTCGTTCGGCGACGGCGTCGAAAACCCGCGCGCTGGGCTCGCTCAGCTTGAAGCCGTCGAATACCCGACTGGCGGTGTCGCCGTCGAAGTACCAGTCGAAGAGTGCGGTCCCGTCACCGAGCCCGCGCCCGGCGCCGGGGTCCCGGCCGGTGATGTACCCGTCGACCGACACCGCGTGGGCGCTGAAGACCTTGCTCATCGCCGTGGTCCTTTCCGGAGTTCCTTCAGGAGACTCAGGGAGCGTAGCATTCAAAGTTCCCTTAGGGAACCCAGTGGCGTAGACTCGGCTCATGCAGCGGACCAACTTCGGTGAGATGGCGTGCTCGATCGCCCGGACCCTCGACGTGATCGGGGAGCCCTGGTCGCCGCTGATCCTGCGGGACGTTTTCGTCGGGGCGAACCGGTTCGAGCAGATCCAGGCGGACCTCGGCATCTCCCGCAAGGTCCTGACCGAGCGGCTGAACCACCTCGTCGAACACGGGGTGCTGGAGCGCCGGCCCTACGACCAGCGGCCGCGGTACGAGTACGCGTTGACCGGAAAAGGGGCCGAACTCGTCGACCTGCTGATGGTCATGGTCGGCTGGGGCGACCGGTGGCTCGCGGGCGAGGCCGGCCCGCCGGTGCTCTACCGCCACCACGCGTGCGGCGAGGTCAGCAGCGTCGAGCTGCGCTGCGCGCACTGCGGCGAGCCGATGCATGGGGACAATGTGGACGTACTGCCTGGGCCCGGCGCCGGTCCTGGCCCCAGGGGCGCCCGGTAGTCGACGAGGGCACTATCCACTAAGGACTGCCCTCAGTTTCCGGCGCGCCAGCCGTGTTCGAGGAGGTTGAAGGCGGCATCGACGGCGGGGGCCGGGTTCTCGGCCCGCTGGGCGAGCGCCGAAACCTCCAGCGCGAGGTGAGCGAGCGCGGCGCACCGCGGATCGGCTTCGGCCACGCCGAGATCGCCGGCGATGGCGCGGGCCAGGGCGTGCTCGTGGCGCATCCACATCTTGTGCCAGTACTCGACCAGCGCCGGCGTGCCGTGCACGAGCTTCAGGAAGTCGGCCGATTCCCTGCTGCCGACGCTGTATTCGGTCCGGTCGCGCGTGTGCGCCCGCAGCGCGCCCAGCAGCGAGGTGCCGGGCGGCCGGTTTTCGACCGCCGCGATCAGGCCCGCCTCCATTTCGGAGTCCCGGTCGAACACCAGCGCTTCCTTGCTGGGGAAGTGTTTAAGCAACGTGGTCGTGGAGACGTCGGCCGCGTCGGCGATCTCGCGGACGGTCACCTCCTCGTACCCGCGGTCGAGGAACAGGCGCAGCGCCGCGTCCGCCAGCGCCTGGTGGGTCGCCGCCTTCTTCCGCTCGCGCCGGCCGGGTCCGGTCTCGGTGGTCGTCACCGCTTCACCGTAACACAAGGTGTACAACTCTAAAAATTGTACAGTTGCACTTATTGCACAGATGTGGTTTTCTCGATCCAGGCCGCACCGGACGGGACCGGAACCGGCCCGCCACCCGATTTCCGTTCCATACCAAAGGATCGAAACCATGTCTGTCTCCGAAGCCACCACGGCGGACCCACCGGCGGCCGTGCCGGTGAACGTCCGCTGGACCCTGCTCGGCGTGATGCTGGCGATGCTGCTGGCCGTCCTGGACACCAACGTCGTGGGCACGGCCATGCCGACGATCGTCGGCGACCTCGGCGGGCTCGGGCACATCTCGTGGGTCGTGACGACCTACGCGCTGACCACCGCCGTCGCCACCCGATCTGGGGCAAGCTCGGCGATCTGTACGGGCGCAAGCGCCTGTTCCTCACCTCGATCGCGGTGTTCCTGGCCGGTTCGGCGCTGTGCGGCACCGCCTGGTCCATGCCCAGCCTGATCGGCTTCCGCGCGCTGCAAGGCGCCGGTGCCGGCGGGCTGGCCGCGGGCGCCCTCGCCCTGATCGGCAGCCTCGTGCCACCCCGCGAACGCGGCCGCTACCAGGGGATGACGGCGATCGTGATGGCCGTCGGCACGGTGGCCGGTCCCTGGTTCGGCGGGCTGCTGACCGAGCACCTGGGCTGGCGGGCGGCGTTTTTCGTGAACCTGCCGCTCGGCCTCATCGCGTTCGTGTGGGTGCGATCATGCTGCGCCTGCCCGTCGTCCGCGGCCGGGCCCGGGTCGACTGGGCCGGGATCCTGTTGCTGACCACGGCGATCACCGCGCTCACTCTCGGCGCCTCGTGGGCCGGCTCCACCTACGCGTGGTCCTCCTGGCCGATCCTGGCGCTGGGAGCGCTCGCGGTGGCCGCGACCGCCGGGTTCGTCGCCTGGGAGAAACGCGCCGCCGAGCCCGTGCTGCCGCCCCGGATGTTCACCGGGCAGCGCACCTTCCCGCTGTCGGTCGGGGCCCTGGCCGCCGTCGGCGCGGTCATGTTCGGCTGCACCCTGTACGTGCCGCTGTTCCAGCAGATGGTCCAGGGCGCCTCCGCGGCCGATTCCGGCCTGCTGCTGCTTCCGATGGCGCTGCCCGTCGCGGTCGTCTCGACGCTGGCCGGCAAGTACATCTCCCGCACCGGGCGGTACCGGGCACTGCCGATCCTGGGCACCGCGCTGCTGACCATCGGCACGTTCCTCCTGTCCACTATGGACACGGGCACCTCGTTCACGCTGACCAGCGTCTACCTCGCCGTGATCGGCGCCGGCCTGGGGCTGACCATGCAGGTGTCCGGCACGATCGCGCAGAACAGCGCGCAACCCGCGGACATGGGTGCCGCCTCGGCGGCCATCACGCTGTTCCGCACGCTCGGCGGCTCGGTGGGCGTGGCGGTCTTCGGCGGCCTGCTGACCTCGGCCACCGCGGGCTCGTCCGCGTCCCACCAGGCCCTGGCCACCGGCACCTCGCACATCTTCCTGCTGGCCTCGGCCGTGTGCGCCGCGGCCGTGGTGCTCGCCTGCTGCCTCGACGAAGTCCCGCTCCGCAAGTGATTCTTCCGCCGACACAAGGAGAACTCCGATGAACGACCGAGTCCCGGTCCTGATGTGCGGCGGCGGCATCGCCGGGCTGACGGCCGCGCTGCTGCTGCACCGTCAAGGCGTGTCCCCCGTTCTGGTCGAAAAGCACCCGGACACCTCACCTCAGCCCAAGGCCCGCCGGATCAACCCGCGCAGCACCGAGGTGTTCCGGCTGCTCGGCCTGGCCGACGAGGTCGCGGCCGCCAGCGCCCCGCTCGCCGGATTCAATTCGGTCCTCAATGGACGGACGCTGGCCGACGCCACCCAGCCGACGCTCAGCCCGGTGATGCAGGACCGGCTGGCGCAGCACCGGAAGGTGGGCGAGCTGAGCCCCGGGCCCAACGTGCTGTGCCCGCAGGACGTCCTGGAACCGGTGCTGCGCAAGGCCGCGCAGGAGCGGGGCGTATCCGTGCGGTTCGCCACCGAGCTGACCTCGTTCACCCAGGACGAGAACGGCGTGACCGCGCAGCTGCGCCCGGCCGGCGGCGAGCCGTACCAGCTGACCGCCGACTACCTGATCGCCGCCGACGGCGCGCGCAGCCCGATCCGCACCGCGCTGGGCACGGCGCGCAGCGGGCTCGGCCGCCTCGCCGACAATCTCGACCTCTATTTCCGGGCCGACCTCACGGAACTGGTGCGGGACAAGCCGTTCAACCTCTGCCGGATCGAGAACCCGGTCGCCTCGGGCGCGTTCATGTCCGTCAACGGCACCGACCGCTGGCTGTTCTCCACCGCCGACTTCCCCGGCGCGGACACCCGGTCCGACGACCACTGGCGCGAGGTGCTGCGCGCGGTGATCGGCGAGCCGGACCTGGACGTCACGCTGCTGGGCCGGATGCACTGGGAGTCCGGGATGCACGTCGCCGACCGGTTCGCCACCGGCCGGGTGTTCCTGGCCGGCGACGCCGCGCACGTGATGCCGCCGATGGCCGCGGCCGGCGCGAACACCGCCATCGCCGACGTGACCAACCTGGCCTGGAAACTCGCCGCCGTCCTGAGCGGCCGGGCCGCGCCGGCCCTGCTCGGCACCTACCACGCCGAGCGGCACCCGGTCGGCTACGCGACCGCGGAGGCGTCCAGCGAGGTCGCCGGCCACGTCGGGGACATGCTCGCCACCGTCACCCATGGCGACGGCCTGCGACGGCATCCCACCGCCACGCTTTTCGGCGCCCAGTACCACAACGGCGCCTTTGTGCCCGACCACCGCGGCCCCGCCCCCACCGACCGCTACTCCCCCGCGGGACGGCCGGGCACCCGCGTGCCCCACGCGTGGCTCGACGCCACGACGTCCACCATCGACTACGCTGGCCCTGGCCTGACCCTGCTCACAGGTCCCGCCTCGGACCGATGGACCGTCGAGGCCGCGAGGCACGGACTCCGGCTCGTCCCGGTGTCCGATCCGGGGTGGCTCGCCGAGGCCGCCGTCGGCGAGGACGGTGCCCTGCTGCTGCGGCCGGACGCCATCGTCGCCTGGCACTCGTCCTCGGGGGTGCCGCTGGGCGAGGCGCTCGAACGGGTGCTCGGCGTCGGTGCCTGGATTAGGTTGGGCGATATGACTTCCACCGCTGAGAAGGCCGTGCGCCTGCAAGAACTGCACACGGCGCCGGAGCTGCTGCTCGTCGTCAACGTCTGGGACGCGATCACCGCGAAGGTCGTCGCCGAGACGCCCGGCACGCAGGCGCTCGCCACGCCGAGCCACGGCATCGCCGCCTCGCGCGGCTACCCGGACGGCGAGAAGATCCCCCGCGACGAGATGATCGCCGAGGTCGCGCTGATCGTGCGGACGGCGGGCGACCTCCCAGTCACCGCCGACCTGGAAGCCGGCTACGGCGACCCGGGCGGCACCGTCGCCCGCGCGATCGAGGCCGGCGCCGTCGGCTGCAACCTCGAGGACCAGATGAAACCGCTCGCCGAGTCGGTGAAGGCCGTCGAGGCCGCAGTCGCCGCCGCGCAGTCCGCCGGGGTCGACTTCGTCCTCAACGCCCGCACCGACGCGTTCGTCAAGGGCGCCGGCCGCGACCCCGAGGAGCTGCTGGCCGAAGCAATCACCCGCGGACGCGCGTACCTCGAAGCCGGCGCATCGAACTTCTTCGTGCCGGGCAAGCTCGACGCCACCCAGGTCGGCCGGCTGGTCGAAGCGCTGGGCGAGCGCAAGGTCAACCTGATCGGCATCCCCGGCTCGATCCCGCTGGACACCGCGCAGAAGCTCGGCGTCTCCCGGGTTTCCTACGGGCCGTGGAGCCAGAACGTGGCGCTCACCGCGCTGGCCAAGCTGGCCGAGGACGTTTACGCGGGCGGCGGGCTGCCGGCCGACACGCGCAAGCTGAACTGAACCGTCTTCAGCGCGGCGGTGGCGTGCTCACGTCACCGCCGCCCGGGCTCTCCTCGAGATTGGCGACAAGCCTCCTGAGCAGGTCCAGCAGGAGCTCGGTTTCCTTGGCACTGAAGCCTTTGAGCGCCTGGTCGTTGGTCTCGAACAGCGCCGAGCTCACCTGCGCGAGCTTGGCCCGCCCGTCCTCGGTCAGCGAGATCAGGCTGACCCGCCGGTCGTGCCGGGCGGGGCCGCGCCGGATCAGGCCGTCGCGGTCCATCCGGGCGAGTAGCTGGGCCATGGACGGCTGCTCGATCCGGGCCAGCACCGCCAGTTCCTTCTGGGACAACGCATCCGCCTTCTTCAGCGCCACCAGCACCGGCATCTGCGCGAAGGTCAGCCCCAGCGGCCGCAGCCGCTGATCGTTGACCCGGGTCAACGCGCGCGAGGCGATGTTGATCAGGGCCGCGGGCACTGAGTCGAAGCTGGGGGGCGTCACGCCACGAAGTGTATAGGATCCTATTGACCTAATACATAGGTACCTATACGGTTCGGCTGCATAGGAACCTATGCAACGAGTTGTCCAGACAGGGGAACACAAGTGAGCATTCGCAACGTGAACGTCATCGACGGGGTGGCGCCCGGCCCGATCGCCGGTGCCGAGGTAGTGGTGACCGACGGGCGGTTCAGCGCCATCCGCCCGGCGGACGCGCAACCGGCCGGCGACGACGGCCCCGTCCTCGACGCTAGAGGCGGCTACCTGGTGCCGGGTCTGTGGGAGAGCCACACCCACTTGGGCGGACACGCTTTCGCCAAGCCCGAGCCGGAGCGGGCGAAGTACGTTTCCCAGCTGCTCACCGATTTCCTGAGCGCCGGGGTGACCACCGTCGTCGACCTCGGCGGCCCGCTGGACGTCGAACTCGCCGCCCGCGACTACCTCGGCAGGGACGCCGGCACCGCCGCCGGGTTGTTCTTCGCCGGGCCGGCGTTCACCGGGGTCCGGGGCTGGCCGGTCCTGGACGATCCGGCGCGGGCCGCGATCGCCCACCAGACGAACGATGCCGACCTCGCCTACCGGCAGACCCTGGAGCTGGCCGATCAGGTCGACTTCCTCAAATGCATCTACGACGGCGAGCCCGGCGCCCCGGACAAGCTGCCGTTCGACGCGCTCAAAGCCATCGTCGCGGCCGCGCACGAGAAGGGCAAAAACGTCCTGGTGCACGTCCACGAACGCACCGACCTGGAGGACGCGGTGGCCGCCGGCGCGGACGGCATCGAACACGCTTTCCAGCCACAGGACCCCGGCAGTACCGCCGAGGCCCGCGATGTCGCCGCGCTGCTGGCGGAGACGAACACCTACTACTGCCCCACCCTGGTCACCTGGGAGCAGCTCGCGCACAACGGCGAGGCCGGCTATCTGCAGAAGCTGGTCGATGGCGGCTTCGCCACGCCGGACGACCTCCCGGAGATCACCGCCCGGCCGATCTACGGGCGCGAGTTCCCCCGGCATTCCGCGCAGGACTCCCGTATCCGGTTCGACTACGCGATGCGCACGCTGGCGCTGATGCACGACGCGGGGGTGAAGATCACCGCGGGCAGCGACGTGGCCCTGTTGATGCCTTCGCCGCCCGTCGCCCTGCTGCGAGAACTGCACCTGCTGGCCGAGGCCGGACTGCCGCTGCCCGCGGTGCTGGCGGCCGGTACCCGGCACTCAGCCGAGAAGATCGGCCCGCCGGCGACGGCACCGGGCACGATCACCGCCGGAGCCGTCGCCGACGCGCTGCTTCTTGATGCCGACCCGTACGCGGACATCGCGCACCTGATCGACCGTGCCCACCACGTCGGGACCTTGCGGGCCGGACGGGCGAGCTGGACCGAGCCCGCAGTCTGACCAGGCGGCCCCTACTGGTACCGCGGGCTGGTCGAATGCCATTCGAACCCGCCGCCCATCCAGGCCCGCAGCCCGTGCAGGAAACGCTGGAGTTCAGCGGAGGCAACGGGTTCCAGGGCCCGGTGGCCGGCCTGGAAGTCGCGGACGATCTGGTTGTGGAGGTCGACCACGATCTCCGTGGCCTCTTCGATCGGGCAGGACCGGTCGGCGGCGACCTGCAGGACCATGTTGGCCGGCGGGTTCTCGTCGGCGAGGTCCTTCGTCACCGAGTGCAGGTCGTTGACCAGCACGGACGCCGTGCCGGCCTGGATGGCGGCGCGGCGCACGCGCGGTTCGTAGAACAGGTTGGCGGTCAGCTCGTAACCGCCGAGGACGTCGATCAGGGTCATGGACGTGTAGAAGCTGTCGTGCTGGCGGGCGGCGAGGTACTCCCACGCGGGTGGGGGATCGTCGTTGTACTGCCAGGCGGCGTAGGCGTTCCAGGACACGAACATGGCGAAGGTGGAGTAGTTCACGCGCTGCACCTGGGCCGGGCTGCCGTACTGCCGCAGGTGGTCGACACCCGAGCGGAGCGCGACCAGAACCCGGTCGCTGCGAAGGGTTTCGTCGAGTTCCCGGCTGAACTCGCCCGCCGGCGGCACCGGGTCCATCGCCGCCATCGCCAGCGCCAGCCGCGGCGGGAGCTTCTCCGGGACGGCGCCGAGGGCGGTGTCGTCGGCGTACAGGTCGTCCGCGGCCCACCACGCCGCGTTGAGCTTCGCCGAGATCAGCAGCCGGTCCGGGTCCTCGCAGTCCGGGTGCGCGAGCATGACCAGCCGCCCGAACCCGGCCTTCCCGAGCTGCTCCGCCTCCTGCTCGTCGAAGCCGACCTCCCCCGCCCACGCGATCAGCCGCCGGTCCACCTCCTCGCCGAGGGGATCGTTGATCCGCTCGGTGACCGGGCAGTACAACGGCGAAGCGCTGCCGTCGCCCCAAGTCCGGTAGGCGTAAGCCGGATCCTCGGCGCCCGGCCCGGGGTCCGGCAGCGGGACCTCGGTGAGCCGGGCGCCGAGGCGCGCCGCGGACGTGCCCAGCCCGGTCGGGCCGGCCAGCAGGGTGGACAGGGCACGGTGCGGGTCCGTCATCGCTTCACTCCAGGGTGTCCTCGGCGGGCGAGTCAGACGCGGTCGGCCGCGATGAGCAGATAGTGGAAGCTGCCCTCGCGGTAGGCGGTGAGGAACGGGCCCTCGATCCCGGTGGCCACCGAGGACTTCGCGCGCAGCTCCCAGTACGGGATGGTCTGCGCGGTCAGGTCGACCACGGAGATGGGCACCATGTTGTTCGCCGTCATGGCCTTGAAGTACGCGCTGCGCGGGTGGATGTTGCAGGTGTAGTGCTGGTCGATCTGCGCGACCGCCTTGGACCGCCCGCCGGTCACGTCGTTGTAGCAGCCGGTGATGGTGACGTAGCGGCCGCCGAACTCCAGCTGCCGGGCGTGCTCGGCGAACAGCTCGAACAGGTCCACGTACATGGTGCTCTCGTTGTTCCAGATGGCCCGGCGCGAACCGGTTTCGAAGCCGGTGTCGAGCATGTTGCGGAAGTGGTAGCGGACCTGGTCCTGGACGCCGCGGGCCTCGGCCTGGCCGTTGGCGAAGTCGACCTGCTTCTGCGAGATCGACACCCCGTCGACCTGGCAGCCGAACCGCTGGTTGGCCATGATGCTGCTGCCGCCCCGCCCGCAGCCCGCGTCCAGCAGCCGGTCGCCGGGCGAGACGTCGCCGAGGTGGTCGAGCAGCACCTCGGCCTGCGCCGTCTCCAGCCGGTGCATCTCGGCGATCATCCGCTCGTCCCGGGTCTGTTCGGGTCCCTCGAGCACCGACTGGTCGACCTCGCCGATGCCGTAGTGGTGGTGGTAGAGGCCGTCGACGTCGCCCAGGCGCAGGTTGACCGGGTCTTTCTCCTTGTTCCAGTAGGACGCCACGGACTTCTGGTATTCGGTGCGCAGGACCTCGGCGGGGGCGGGCCGGGCGATCGTCACGGGTGTGTTTCCTTTCGTTGGTGGGTAAGCGGAAGCCGGCTTGCTCAGCGGGCGATCTCGACGTTCTCCAGCACGCCGAGCGCGTCCGGGACCAGCACCGCGGCCGAGTAGTAGGCACTGACCAGGTAGGACGCCACGGCCTGGTCGTTGATGCCCTCGAACCGCACGTTGAGGCCGGGCTGGACCTCGTCGGGCAGGCCGGTCTGGTGCAGCCCGATCACCCCGTGGTCCTCGACCCCGGTCCGCATCGCGAGGATGGACGTGGTGCCGGTTTCGGAGACCGGGATCTTGTCGCACGGCAGGATCGGCACCCCGCGCCACGCGGGCACGGCCTTGTCCTCGACCACGGTGCCCTCCGGGTACAGCCCGCGCCGGGTGCACTCCCTCCCGAACGCGGCGATCGCGCGCGGGTGGGCGAGGAAGAACTTCGTCTTGCGGCGCCGGCTGACCAGCTCGTCCAGATCGTCCGGGGTCGGCGGACCGGAGCGGGTCTGGAACCGGGACTTGAGGTCGGCGTTGTGCAGCAGGCCGAACTCGCGGTTGTTGACCAGCTCGTGCTCCTGCCGTTCCCGCAGCGCCTCGGTGGTCAGCCGCAGCTGCTCGTCGAGCTGGTTCATCGGCTCGTTGTAGAGGTCGGTGACCCGGGTGTGCACGCGCAGGTGGGTTTGCGCGACGGCCAGCTCGTACTCCCGCGGCGAGGTCTCGTAATCGGCGAACGTGCCGGGCAGGAGCGGCTCGCCGTCGTGGCCCGAGGACATCTCGATCTCGGACTCGCCCTTGGCGTTCTGCGGTTTCCCGCCCGCGGCCAGCATTTCCCGCACGTGCTCGCGCAGCCGCTCGGAGCGCCCGTTCAGGTCGGCGAACGCGTCGGCGCGCAGAGTCAGCACGATCACCGGGGTCACCGCCCGGACCGTGAACGGCCAGTTGCGGCTGATCCCGCTGAGCAGCTCGTCGCCGAAGTGGTCGCCGTCGGCCATGGTCCCGAGGGTGATCTCGTCGCCGTACTCGCCCGGCGCCACCTTGGCCACCTTGCCGTGCGCGACCAGCACCACCTCGTCCAGCGGGGTGCCGTGGCGCACGATCACCTCGCCGGCCGGGTACTCGTGCTGCACGAACCGGCCGGCCAGCGCGGTGAGCGTGTCCTCGTCGTCGAAACCGCGCAGCAGCGCCAGTTCCGCCAGCTCCTGCGGCACGACCCGGACGTCGGCGCCGACGTTGGTGAAGCTCACCCGCCCGTCGCCGACGGTGTAGGTCAGCCGGCGGTTGACCCGGTAGGCGCCGCCCGCGGCCTCCACCCAGGGCAGCATCCGCGACAGCCACCGCGGGCTGATGCCCTGCATCTGCGGCCGGGTCTTGGTGGTCGTCGCCAGGGTGCGCGCGGCGGCCGTGCCCAGGCTCAGCCGGGCCTCGGCGGCCGGGGTGAGCGGCTCGGTGGCGGTCATCCTTCGCGGCCGATCTCCGCGGCCTCGAGCACGGCCAGCGCGTCCGGCACCAGCACGGCGGCCGAGTAGTAGGTGCTCACCAGGTAGGAGATGATCGCCTGCCCGGACACACCCATGAACCGCACGTTGAGGCCGGGCTCGTACTCGTCGGGCAGCCCGATCTGGCGCAGCCCGACCACACCCTGGTTCTGCTCGCCGGTGCGCATCAGCAGCACCGAGCTGGTGCGGGTGGGGCTGACCGGGATCTTGTTGCACGGGTAGATCGGCACCCCGCGCCAGGCCGGCACCTTGTGGCCGCCGATGTCCACGCCGGTCGGGTAGATCCCCGCCTTGCTGCACTCGCGGCTGAACGCGGCGATCGTGCGCGGGTGGGCCAGGAAGAAGCCGGGGTCCTTCCACACCAGGGAAAGCAGCTCGTCGAAGTCGTCCGGGGTGGGCGGGCCGGTGCGGGTCGGGATGCGCTGGGCGAAGTCGGAGTTGTGCAGCAGGCCGAAGTCGGTGTTGTTGACCAGCTCGTGCTCCTGGCGCTCGCGCAGCGCCTCGATGGTCAGCCGCAGCTGCTGCTCGGTCTGGTCCATCGGCTGGCTGTAGAGGTCGGCTACCCGGGTGTGCACCCGCAGCACGGTCTGCGCGACACTCAGCTCGTACTCCCGCGGCGAGGCCTCGTAGTCCACGAAAGTGCCCGGCAGCAACGGTTCCCCGTCGTGGCCGGAGGAGATGTCGATCTCCGCCTCGCCGTGCTCGTTGGCCGCCCCGCCGGTGTCGGACGCGCTCTCGATCTGCGCCCGCAGCGAGTCGGACTGCTCCAGCACCTGCTCGAACGCCTGGCGCGACATGGTCAGCACGGTGCCCGAGGTCAGCGCCTTCGCGGTGAACTCCCAGATCCCGTCGCCGGACAGCAGCACCTGCGCACCGAAGTAGTCGCCGTCCTTGAGCGAGCCGAGCGTGGTCTCGTCGCCGTACTGGCCGGGGCCGGTCTTGCCGATCTTCCCGTGCGCGATCAGGAAAACCTGCTCGGCCCGGTGCCCGAACTCGACCAGCACGTCACCCGGCGAGACCTCCTGCTGGGTGAAGCGGCGCGCCAGCTCCGGCAGCACCTCCTCGTCGTCGTAGCCCCGCAGCGGCGGCAGCTCTCCCAGCTCGGCCGGGACCACCCGGACCTGGTCGCCCGCCTTCTCGAACGTCACCCGCCCGTCGCCGACGGCGTAGCTCAGCCGCCTGTTCACCCGGTAGGCGCCGCCGTTGACCTGCACCCAGTCGAGCGCCTTCAGCAGCCAGCGGGAGGAAATCCCCTGCATCTGCGGAACGGACTTGGTCGTCGTAGCCAGTTTGCGCGCGGCGGCGCGGCCCAGGCTCAGCTGCGGATTACCGGCGTCCGGCGCGCTGCCGGCAGCGGCGTCCGATTCGGTCACGGTCACAGTGAAATCCACCCATCGTCAGTCCGGGGTCAGAAATACGGAGATCAACAGGAAAACAGTGGCGATTATCGGTCGGCTCAGCGGCTCTGCCTGGTCCAACATAGCAAGCCGGATTAGCCACACAAGGACACGTTCGAGTCACGGCCGGAATCACTCGAATGCCGCACCACGCGGGGAAAACACTCTGCCGGGACCCGTCGTCGCACTGGGCCGCCCGATCGGCCTAATGCCTGAAACGGAAGTGTCCCCGGGAAAACCGTGCCGTCCCCCAGCGTGCGCGCGGCGCTCCGTCGACCGAGCGAACGGTGTCTCGAATACAGCACAAAACGGGCTCGGTGAATCGGCGGCGATTTCCCCTTGATAAACGACACGTCAATACCGCCGGAGCGCACAATGAACGAACGGAATTCCCGGCCGGGTGACCGCGAATCACGCGCGGTGAATACGAATTCGATGTCGCGACAACCGGATTACTCCGAGCGGCGGCGCCCGGTGACCGAGGGCCCACAGGAAGCCGACCGCGCCGTTGAAGAACTCGTCCGATCGCGGTCGCCCGGCCGCGCAGTATGACCCACGTCACACTGGCCTGCCTGCCCCGGACCCGGCGGATACTGGCGCCGGCCACCCGGACGCTTTAGGTCAGACAGTAGTCAACCAATTAATGGTTACTGGTCTTCCCCACCCGGGACCGTCCGTCAGCTCAAGGGAGAGGTGACCCATGCTCGACGTGGACAAGCTGCTCGCGCTGCGGGCCGTGGCGGCCTCCGGCTCCATCGCCGCGGCGGCCCGCGAACTCGGCTACACCCGGTCGGCGGTGTCGCAGCAGATTTCGTCGCTGGAACGGGCGGCGAAGACCGCCGTGCTCCGGCGCGGCGGCAACAAGGTGGTCGTCCCCGGCCGGCTGGATCCTGCTGGAGCACACCGAACGCATCCTCGCCAAGGTGCGGGCCGCGGAGGCCGCCGTCCGCATCGGCGACGGCCGGGTGGTCGGCGAGCTGCGGGTCGGGGTGCCGTTCCGCGAGGGCCCGCCGCTGATGAGCAGCGCGCCGACCGGGGTGCGCCGCCGTCATCCGGGCGTGCAGGTCACCCTGGCCGCCACGCACGACGGCACGGGCGCCGACGAGGTCCGCCGCGGGCACCTGGATCTGGTCATCATGTCGCGCTTCGGCGCCGACGCCGGCACCGCCGAGACCGGCCTGCACCAGGTGGCCGTCGGGCGCGACCCGCTCCGGCTGTGCGTCCCGGACCACCACCGGCTCGCCGGCGCGACCGAATGCCCGGTCTCGGAGCTCTCCGCCGAGCCATGGGTGCTCGGCCCGGCCACCCCGCTGGGCCGGCTGATCCTCGGCCTCTGCGCGGTCGCCGGCTTCGAGCCGTCGATCGCCGCGACCGTGCCCGACGTCGCCGCCGCCCTCGGGCTGGTCGACGCGGGCTGGGGGGTCACCATCGCGCCCGCGCTCACCCCGGCCGGCCGGGACGGGTGCGGGCTGCGGCGCATCCCGTTGTGCGGGGTCGACGTCTTCCGCCACCACGTCCTGCTCATGCGGGCCGGCGAGGAGCGCTCGCCGTCGATCGCCGCGGTGGTGGCGGCGGTCCAGTCCGCCGGCACCGAAGGCCTGTCCTGAAATCCCCCAAGGAGAGAGCGAACATGACCGAACGCACCCCGAACGTCGTACTCGTCCACGGCGGCTTCGTCGACGGCGGTGGCTGGCAGCAGCTGTACAACCTGCTCACGACGGACGGCTTCAGAGTCAGCATCGTGCAGAACCCGACGCTCTCGCTCGAGGGCGACGCGGCGGCCGCCCGGCGGATCCTCGACCGGCAGGACGGGCCGACCGTCCTGGTCGGGCACTCCTACGGCGGCGCCGTCATCAGCGAGGCGGGCACGCACGAGAACGTCGCCGCGCTCGTCTACCTCACCGCCTTCGCCCCCGACAAGGGCGAGTCGGTGAACACCCTGCTCGCCGACCCGCCGCCGGGCGCCCCGGTGCCGCCGATCCTGCCGCCGCAGGAGGGCTTCCTGTTCCTGGACCGGGAGAAGTTCGCCGAGTCGTTCGCCGGGGACCTGCCCGCGGACCGCGCGGCGTTCCTCGCCGACGCGCAGGTTCCGTGGGGCGTCGAGGCATTGGCCGGGGTCGTGGCCGAGCCGGCCTGGCGGGTCAAGCCCACCTGGTACCTGGTCGTCACCGAGGACCGGATGATCCCGCCGGCGGCCCAGCGCGCGATGGCCGAGCGGGCCGGGGCCACCGTGGTGGAGGTGCCCGGCAGCCACGCGATCTACGAGTCGCAGCCGGGCCGCGTCGCCGACCTCGTCAAGCAGGCCGCGGCAACCCTCTGACCGCCAAAGAACTTTCAGCGGCCCGGGACCACAGCTGCCCCTCACCCGCTCGTGAGTGGCTATGACGGTTCTAACCGTCCTGAACACTCACGAGCTTTGAGGCGGGCACCGCTCGGCTCAGCCCTTCAGGCTCTGGTTGAGGAAGTCGAGCAACGGCGCGGCGACGTTCGCGGACGTCCACTGCAGCGCGCTCTTGGTGTCCCCGGTGAAGGACAGGTCGCCGTGCCCGGCGCCCTCGACCACGTACCGGGTGCTCTGCACCCCGGCCGCCTTCAGCGCGTTCTGCAGCATGAGGGTCTGGCTCGGCGAGATCAGCGTGTCCGCGCTGCCGTGGAAGATCACGAACGGCGGATCGGTCGGCTTGATGTGGGTGATCGGGTTGGCCGCGGCGACGGTCGCCGGGGTGGCCGAGGCCGGCTGGGTGCTGGCCGGCCCGTTCACGTACTTGCCCACCACCGTCATCAGCCCGGCCGCCGCCTGCTGGGACGCGGCGTCGTAGTCCGACTCCAGCTTGGACAGGTCGGAGGCGCCGAACTTGTCGACCACGGCCTGCACGTCACTGCTCTGGTCGAGGTTCTCCCCGAGGTCGTACTGCTTGTCGCCGTTGGTCACCCCGACCATCGCGACCAGGTAGCCGCCGGCCGAGTCGCCCCAGACGCCCACCTTGCCCGGGTCGATCTGGTAGTCCGATGCGTGCGCCCGCAGGTACCGGATGGCCGACTTCACGTCGGCGATGCTGTCGGCGTACGTCGCGCCGTCGGGCTGCACCCGGTACTGGATGCTCGCGACGACGAACCCGGCGTCCGCGGCGTAGGTGCGCAGCGGGAGGTTGCCCTGCTTGTCGTCCTGGACGAAACCGCCGCCGGGCACGTAGACGACCAGCGGCTTCGGCCCCGGGGTCTGCGGCACCTGGATGTCCATCAGGAGCTGCTTGGCCTGGCCGTTGGCGAGCTTCGGCGCGGCGAACGCGACGTCGCTCTTGGTGTCCACCTGGACCTTCCCGCACTGGAGCTGCTGGGCCGGGTCCGGCTTGAGCACCGTGCTGGTGCTGGTGTCGACCGGGACCACCAGCTTCACCTGGGGAGCCGCCCCGGCCGCGGCCCCGGCCGGGGCGGGCGGGTTGGCCGGCGCCAGGCTGCTCGGGCAGGTGGCCGAGGCAGTGGACGGGCTGGGCGCCGGCGCGCTGGGGGAAGCCCCGGTCGAGCCGCCCGAACACTCGGCGACGGCGAGCGCCGCCACCACGGCGAGCGCGCCCACCGGCAGGGAAACGATGGGCGCACGGGCTGGTCTCGAGGTCCAGCTCGGCCACACCGTCGTCGGTGGCACTGTCGGACCGGCGGAAAGCCTCGGAAATGTTCCACGACCGGCCGCGAGTGTCCACATCGCACACCCGCACGAAGACGCCGTTGTCCGCGGTGTGGCCGTGCAGGGCCAGGTGCAGCCGCGCCGGGCCGAACACCTCCACGTCCTTCGGCAGCGGGGCCGAGGTGAAGGTGATCACGTCCGCCCGCGCTTCCAGCTCGCGGTTGTCGACGCTGCCCGCCCCGGCCGACATGTGGTTCCCGCCCACCGAGGGGGTGGGATCGGCGGGATCGTAATGAAATTCGACCAGCCGCGACTCGCTCGGGCCTTCGGCGCGCGTCTCGGGAAGCGAGCCGTCCACGTTCGGGTACAGCGTCCAGTCGACGGTTTCCGGCGGCCAGCTCGGCAGGCTGCGCCACTCGTCGGCGCCGGTGACGTACACCCGGACCTTCGAGTCCCGGCGCGCGCCGGTTTTCCCGAGGTGGCAGTCGAACCAGGCCAGTGCGTCCGCGTCGGTCACCTTCGCGGCCTTGACCGCCGTGTCGAGGTGGGTCCACGGCCCCACGGTCAGGGCGACCTCGGGATTGTGCGCCGAAAGCGTGGCGTACTGCTCCATCGTCTGGTCGAGGAAAACGTCGCGCCACCCGCCGATCAGCAGGGTCGGGACGGTGACGCCGGCCAGCACGGACGTGGCGCGGTACGAGTCCCAGAACGGGTCCTGGAGGTCGTCGTGGGCCAGCCACTCGGAAAACCACGCGCCGCGCCCGTTCAACGCGGCCGCCGCGGCATCGGCGGCCGAGGACGGGCGGCTGAGCGCGGCCGCCGTCCGCCGGCGCGCGGCGACCATCTCACGCAGGCCGCGGAGCCCGCCGGTCCCCTGCGCCTCGACCGCCGCGCTCCAGCCCAGGAAGTCGGCCAGCGCCAGGGCCCCGCCGCCGCGGACGGCCCGGGCGAAGTCGTGCGGCCCCACCAGGACAACACACGCGCGCAGTTCGGGTGGCGGGTCCTGGAGCAGCGCCCACTGCGTCCAGCCGAGGTAGGAGCCGCCCAAGGTGGCCAGCCGGCCGTCGAACCAGGACTGCTCCCGCAGCCAGGCCACCGCGTCCTGGGCGTCCGCGGGTTCCTGGGCGATCGGCCGGAACGGCCCGGTCGAGCCGCCGGTGCCCCGCACGCTCTGCACCACCACGTGGTACCCGCGCCCGGCCAGCATCCGGCCGTGGAACAGGCTTTCCGGCACTCCCCGGCCGTACGGCGACCGGACGAGCACTGTGCCCAGCGCGTCGCCCACCGGCGCGTAGTGGTCGGTCACCAGGACGGCGCCGTCTCGTGTGGACACTTCGAGGCCGCGCTCGACGGTGTACCGGTTGCGGACCGGCTCCAGGCCCATCAGCTTGCCCTGGACGCGGTCCACGGTCCGGGCCAGCCGGCCGGCGGTTCTGTTCTGGGGCATGTGTTCTCCTTCGAACCGTGCCCGCTCCTGAGCCACGCGGACCCGCTATAGTAGATGGGTAGTCTACTAGTTGACGAAATGAGCTGACCATGGCGGACGGCGACGCAGCCGCGATCACCTGGGATCAGTGGCGAGCGGCGCGCCCCGATCTCGACCTGGCCTCGATGACCTTGTTCGGCGGGCTCAAACGCGCCCACGCCATGCTCGAACTGCTGCTCGAACCGGTCTTCGAGACCTCGCCGATCAGCTCGGCCGAGTTCGACGTGCTGTTCCACCTGCGCCACGCGCCGTCCCCGGTGATCGCCCGGCGGCTGGCCCAGACCATGGACAAGTCCGCGGCCGCGCTCAGCAAGACCCTGACCAAGCTGGAGCAGCGCGGGCTGGTCCAGCGGGTGGCGAACCCGGCGGACAAGCGCAGCGCGCTGGTCACGATCAGCGAGCAGGGGGCGGCCGCGGTCGACGAGGTCATGCCCCGCCGCCTGGTGCTCGAAGGCGAGGCCATCGCGACGCTGACCGATCGGCAGTGCGCCGACGTGGCCCGCGCCTTCCGCGTGATCGGGAACGCGCTGGGGTCCACGGCGCGGGTGCGCGGCTGACCCGTCACCACGAGTAGGCGCACGAATCGGTGCGGAAACGCGCGTCGGGCGTCAGGCTGTTCGAGACGATCAGCAGCTGCTCCCCGTCCCGCTCGACGACCGTCACGTCCGTCCCGCCCGCCGTGGGGAACCGGCCGATCTCGACGAGCTGATCGCCGTCCCACCGGTAAACCTGCGACTCCAGGGCGGTGACGGGTTCTTCGCGCGAGCCGCGGATGAAGTTGACCCGCACCAGGTGGGTGCTGCCTTCGTGCTCCACCACGGCGAACTCGCGGGCCCCGGTGCCGGTCAGCACCTGGTGCGGTTCGAAGTGATCGCCTTCCCAGCGCAGCAGCCGGGAGTCCGCGTCCAGCACGGCGCAAGCCAGGAACAGCTGCCCGGACGCGGAGAACGTCGCGAAGGCTCGGCTGCCGCTCTCGACCAGCTCCTGGTGCCGGACGAAACCCTCGCCGTCCCAGCGGTAGAGCACGGCCGGCCGGACGTGGTCCGCGTGCGCCAGGTAGTGCGCTCCCCCGGCGGTGAAGTGGTGCCAGTTGTAGGCCCAGGCCGACGGGATCTCCTGGAACGGCACGAACCGGCCGCCGCTCCACTCGAAGATCACCGAGGGCCGGTTGCGCTCCTGCAGGTGCGGCAGGGCGACGCCTTGGGCGAGCGCGAGGAAATGCCGGTCGCCGATGACGAAGTGGCGCCACTGTTTCGCGGCGAAGCCCGGGAAGAGCTGGAACGGCTCGAAGGCCTCTCCGTTCCAGCGGTGCACGAACGAATCGGTCTCGTACTCGTACGGCCCGTGCCCGGAGCGGATGCTGGCGACCGCCAGGTAGGCGCGGCCCTTGATGGTGAAGAACTCCGCGTCCTCGCCGCCGGGCGCCGGGATCCGCTGGTACTCGGCGTATTCGCCGTCCCCGACGTCTTCCCGGCGCAGCAGGAGCAGGTCCGTGTCGCTGTCGCCGCCGTTCATGCCCGCGGGGGTGCCGGGGGCGTCGAGCGCCAGTTGCGGGATGGCCAGGTAGGAGAACCCGTCCAGGTCGAACGACTCGACCGCGCGCGCCCCGGAGGTCGCCAAGCGGAAGCGTTCGGTCAAAACCGGTGACACCGTGCCGCACTCCCCTCTCTTCATGCGTATTGTTGGAACAAAGTTCCAGCCAGGTCAGGACGGAGCCCATGGCGACCAGCAAGCAGCGCACCGAACGGCGCGCGGACGCCCTGTCGAAGGAGCGGATCGTCGAGGCGGCGATCGGGATCCTCGACGCCGACGGCGAGCGCGCGCTGACCTTCCGCGCGCTCACCCGGCGCCTGGCCACCGGGCCCGGGGCGATCTACTGGCACGTCGAGAACAAGGGCGACCTGCTCGCGGCGGCCACCAGCCACGTGATCGGCCAGGTGATGACCGACGTGCCCGCCGGCACCGAGCCGCGCGAGGCGATCCGCACCATGGCGCTGGGCCTGTTCGACGCGATCGACGCGCATCCGTGGGTGGGCGCCCAGCTCGCCGGGGAGCCGTGGCAGTTCGCCATGCTGCAGCTGTTCGAAGGCATCGGCGGCCAGCTCATGGCGCTCGGCGTGCCCGGACCGGCGCAGTTCGGCGCCGCGTCCGCGCTGGTGAACTACGCGCTCGGCGTCGCCGGGCAGAACGCCGCGAACGCCCGGCTGGTCCCGCCCGGGACGGACCGGACCGCCTTCCTTTCCGGCGTCGTCGACCAGTGGGTGCGGCTCGACCCGGCGCAGTACCCGTTTGTGCATCGGATCGCGAAGCAGCTGGTCGAGCACGACGACCGCGACCAGTTCCTGGCCGGGGTCGACCTCATCCTGGCCGGCGTCGGCACTCTCGGTTAGGCGCACTCTCTTCACCGCCTCTCGCGTGATCACTCGGAGTAGAACAGCTTTTCCGGGGCGTGGACGAGGATCTCGGCCCGGTCGGCCTCGTCCGGCGCCCAGTCCGCCAGCTGGTTGAGCAGTTCGCCGGTGTCGCGCCGGCCGTTGGGCAGGTGCGGCCAGTCCGAGCCCCAGATCAGCCGGTCGGGCCGCGCCGCGACCAGCGCCCGGCCCAGGGGGTCCACAGTGGACAGCGGCTGGTCCTGGGCGATGCGGTACGGCCCGGACAGCTTGAGATAACCGTTGCCGCCCTTGAGCAAACCGAGCAGCCGGGCGGTGTCGGCGTCGGTCAGCCCGTCCGAGGTCTTCATGTAGCCCATGTGGTCGATCACGAACACGTCCTCGAAATCGGCCAGGAACGGCAGCAGGCTCCGGACCACCAGGCCCGGGCTGTAGAACTGGAGGTGCCAGCCGCGGGGGCGGGTCCGCCCGGCCATCGCGCGCACGTAGCCGATCAGGTCCTCGACCGGCCAGTCCGCCCGCGCGAACAGGTCGAGCCGCAGGGCGCGCACGCCGGCCTCGTGCAGGCGGTCGAGTTCGGCGTCGGTCGTGGTGTCCTCGACCCGCGCCACGCCCCGGCACCGCGGGCCGATCTTGCGCATCGCGTCGAGCAGGAGGCGGTTGTCCGTGCCGTAGTAGGTCGGCTGGACCAGGACCATCCGCGAGATGCCCAGCCGCTCGGTGAGCTGGAGGTAGGCGTCGATCGTCGCGTCGGGGAAGGTGTACAGCGGCTTCGCCACGGCCGGGTAGCCGGGCTCGAACACGTGGAAGTGGGTGTCGCAGGCGAGTCCGGGCATCCGGTAGCGCGGCTGCGTGACGGTGGCGGCCGGCCGCATCGGCAGGGTGTGGGCGAATTCGGGGGGCATGGGCGTCCTATCCGGTCGGGCCGAGTGCCTGGGTGAGCTGCTCGGCGCGGGCCAGCGCGGCTTGGTGGAGCAGGCCGTTGTCGTTGCCCGTCATGATCAGCGGGGCGGCGCCCAGTTTCAGGAATTCCGTCAGCAGCGCCGGGTCGCCGATGCCGCCGACCATCAGGGGTTTGCCGTGCCGGCGGCAGGCGTCGGCCAGTTCGGCCACCGCGGCCCGCACGCGGGGATCGCCGTACTGGCCGGGGACACCCAGCTCGGCGGTGAAATCGTTGGCGCCGAAGGCAATCAGGTCGGCTCCGTCGACCGCCGCGATCTCGTCGGCGGCGGCGACCCCGGCCGGGGTCTCGATCAGGATCTGCACCACCACGCGCTCGTCGAGCGCGGGATTGAGCTGCGCGGCGGGGATCGGCCGCATGCCGAACTGCGGCACCATCGCGGTCTGCGAGCGCGAGCCGTGCGGCGGGAAGCGGCAGGCCCGCGCGACGTCCAGGGCCTGCGCGGCGGTCTCGATCCGCGGGGCGATGATGCCGTTCGCGCCGCCGTCGAGCAGCCGGCCGATCAAACCGTATTCCCGCTCGGGGATCCGGACGAAGTCCATCAGGCCGAGCTGGGCGGCGGCGAGGCTCATCGCCACCGCGGTGTCCGCGGACATCGTGGAGTGCTCGAGGTCGACCATGACGCAGTGGTGCCCGGTGGTGGCGGCGAGGTGCACGATCTCGGTGCTGCGCGCGCCGCGGATGGCCAGCATCAGGGTCAGCTCGCCGTCGGTGAGACGGTCGAGGAAAGCGTTGTGGCGTGGTTGTTCCATGTCCTTCACCCCCTTCAGCGGCCGGTCGGGTAGCAGACGCCGGTGAGGCCCGGCACGTCCACGCGCGTGGGGTCCCAGCCCGCTTCTGCCAGCGCCGCCACGGCCACGTCGACCACCGCGCCGGACAGCAGCTGGCGCGGGTCCTCCATCACCACGCGCAGGCGGGTGACCAGCGCCCGCAGGTCCGCGGCGGACCGGACCACCGGCATCTCGCCCACCTCGGTGACCGCCGGGTCGGCGACGTCCGGGAAGAGCACGCCGGACGGGCTGTAGCGGGGGTAGCCGTCGAACATCAGCCCGCCGAGCTCCACGGTCGCGCGGGTGGCGCACCACAGGCCGCGCAGGGGTTCCTCCAGGGCGATGACCTCGGACAGGTCGCCGTCGACCGGGGTGGGGAAGGTCGGGGCGTGCGGGGCGAGGTACATCCGCTCCAGCGGCAGCTTGTCCTCCGAGGCGCCGAGGATCAGCGTCGCCACGCTGCTGGTCGTCCAGGTGACGCCCGCGGTGGCGCGGCCCTGCTTGCCGGCGATGACGACCATCGCCTCGGCCCAGTCGATCTGCTGCGCGCGCAGCCAGCGGCCGATCCGGAAGCTGATGTCGAGGCCGGCCAGGAAAAACGTCGCGACCATCATGTGGTTGACCGGCACCGGAAGCTCGACGTCGCCGCCGCCTTCGAGGTAGTCGGTGCGCAGGGTTTCCGCGGTGAGGTACTGCTCGTCGGCGAGCGCGGCGGTCAGATAGCGCTCGGTCACGGCGCAGGAGTAGTCGACCAGGTCGGCGATCTGCTGTTCCCGCCCCCGGTAGGCCTCGACGGCGATCCGGTCGCGCCACAGCTCGGCGCTGCCAGTGGCGCGGCAGCTCCGGACCTCGGCCAGCAGCCGCTCGGCGTCGGCCCGCCAGCCGCCGTCGCCCAGCACCTCGCGCAGGTACACCAGGCTCGCCACGGCCGGCCCGAGGTGCGAAACGGCGGTCAGCTCCTTGAACCCCCGCGGCGACAACCGATACCCCTCCACCACCGGCGGCCGGCCCCCACCCGGGTAGATCGCGAAGTCCGCCCCGGTCGCGACGATCAGCGGCGTGTCCCGCGTGTTCTGCGCGAACGACCGGGCCAGGTGCCGCCCGATGCTGTCCGGATCGGACGTGTAGGTGGTGAACAGCCTGATCAGCTCCGGGCTCCCGGGCGCGCTCATCCGGCCGCCCCATCGCGGTCAGGCATCACATCGATCTCCCTTGTCGCCGTGCTTTCCACGACCATTAGAGATCGGTTTTCCCAAGCAGGGCAAGGAATCCACCGTTACCATCGACGATGTCCACCGTTAGTGGGACTGACGCCGGTGGACGACGGCTGCTTGCTGCGGTGGTTCCGGTGCGGTGATCCGGCTCAGACCGTCTTCATCATCCCGCCGTCGATCACCAGGTCCGCGCCGCTCATGTTGGCCACCTTCCCGGAGGCCAGGAACATCACCAGCGCCGCGATTTCCGCCGGGTCGGCGAATTCGCCGGTGGACAGGCCCACGCTGGCCGGCAGCCGGTCCTTGAACTCCGCCAGCTCGCTGCCCGCGCGCCGGGCGAGCAGGTCGCCGGGTCCGCCGGCCGAGGTCCACAGGTCGGTCCACACCGGACCGGGCGAGATGGTGTTCACCCGCGGGCCCTGGCCGCCGAACTCCTCGGCCAGCGCCTTGCCGAGGTTCGTCACCGCGGCCTTGACCGCGGATTGCGCGATCAGCCGCGGCTGGGGCAGCTCGCGTTGACAGAGCTGATGTTCACCACCGCGCCACGGCGTTCGAGCAGGCTCGGCAGCGCGGCCCGCGTGGCGCGGACGTTCGACATGAACGTCACGTTGAACGTGTGCAGCCAGGCCTCGTCGTCGAGCTGCAGGAACCCGCCGGCCGGGGTCGAGGTGCCCGCGATGTTGTTGACCAGCAGGTCGATCCCGCCGTGCTGGTCGAGGGCGTGCTGCACCACGCGCGCGGGCTCGTCGGGCCGGCCGAGGTCGGCCTCGATCACGTCCGGGGTCAGCTCCTTCAGCGAGCCGGTGACGGTGCGGCTGGCCGCGACGACCGTGAACCCGTCTTCGGCGAGCGCCCGGACTATCGCCGGCCCGATCCCCCGTCCGGCTCCCGTCACCACAGCGATCCGCGTTGTCTTCGTCATCAGGAATGTCTCCCCTTGTGCGGGCTCGAGCACCGGTGTTCAGGGCCGCTGCCCGTTCCCGGTCCGTTGGGCGCGAAGGAGATCCGCCGGGTCGCCGCTGTGGGCGTGGCGTGTTTCGTACGCGCGGCTGAGGCCTGCCAGGCGTTCGGCGAGCATCGGGTGGCCCGAGGGGGTGGCGGCCACGGCTTGCTCGGCGACGTCGACGGCCAGGTCGATGTCGGCGGGGGCGTTGGTGCGGTCGAAGCGGCGTTGGTAGGCGGTGCCGAGGTTGTGCAGGGCGATCGCGCGGTCCGGGTCGTCGGGCGGGTGGATCCGGACGGCCTCCTCGCCGTAGGCCACGGCGCGGTCCAGGTCGCCGGGTTCGCCGAACCACTGGTAGCGCTCGCGGTAGGCCAGGCCGACGTTGGAGTAGTGCCCGGCCCGTTCCGAGGGACGGGCACAGTGCGCGGCGACCGACTGCTCGCCCCACGCGACGGCCAGTTCCAGGTCCTGCGCGCTCTGGCGGACCTCGTACCGCCGCCGGTGCGCGGCGCCGAGGCGGGACAGGCGCTCCGCGCGTTCGGGATGGTCCTCCGGGGTGGCCACGACCGCGTCCCGGAGCGACTCGATGGCCAGGTCCAGGTCCAGGTCCCGGTCCGGGCCGCCGTCGAGGAAACGCCGCAAGAACAGGACCCCGAGCTCGGTCCGGAAGCTCGCGCGGTCGTCGGTGCGCTCCCCCGCCGTTTCGAGCAGCTGCCGGCAGAGCTCGATGGCGCGCTCCAGGTGTTCCGCGTTGTCGGCGACGGTGGCGGCGCAGGCCCGGTGCGCGGTCATGGCCCGGGACATCACGTCCCGGCGCACGTCGCTGGTGCGGGGCAGGCCGTCCAGCGCCTGGTCGAGCCGGCGGGCGGCGGCCAGCGCGTCGGCCGGAGACCGGCTGAGCAGGTACTTCTCCAGCCGGGTGCTGCCCAGGTTGTACTGGTACAGCGGCAGATTCCGGTCCGCGGGCCCGGCGGCCGCGACCGTCCGCTCCAGCAGCTCGTGCGCGGCGTCGAGGTCCGCGTCGTCGCCGATGCGGTGGTACTTCGACAGGTGCGCGGCGCCGAGGTTGGACAGCCTCGTGACGTACCCGGCGCTGGTCCGCGGAGTGGCCGCCACGGACTCGGTCAGCAACACGATCACGGCGTCGGCGAACAGCCCGTCCTCGGTGCCCGCGTCCGCCGCCAGCATTTCGGCGGCCAGGCCGCCCTGCTGGTCCGGGTCCGCGACGGGACCGAGCAGGTGCTCGAACGCGGGCGGCACGGCACCGGGTCGATCCGCGATCGGCGCCAGGTACACCAGGCCCTGGGCGAGTTCGTAGCTCAGCTGCCCGGACGGCATCGCGGTGGCCCGGTAGAGGTGCAGTTTTCCCAGGCACCGCTGGGCTTCCGCCAGCTGCCGGGCTTCGAGGCCGCTGAGCCGGGCGGCGTCGGCGGGCTGCGCCTCCCACCACAGTCTCGCCGCCTCCGTGAGCGCGGCCGGATCGGTGATCTCCCGCGCCGCCTGGGCGACGTCCTGGGCGGCCATGGTTCGCTCGTACGCCGAGAGACGGTTGCTGACCTTCTTCAGTGCCCGGTCGAAGCTCATGCGTCCTCCTCGCTACGGATCGTAGCGAGATCTCCGCGCCGGTGGGGAGGTCCGAGGATCTCCAGGGCCTGCTCGACGACCAGGTGCACAGCTGCACCGGACGCGGTCAAGGACCCCTTCACCGCGCCCAACGCGGTCAAGGCCCCCATCACCGCGTCCAACGCCGTCAAGGCCTCCTTGCCGGCATCCAACGCCGGTAAGGAGGCCTTGACCGCATCCGAAGCGGGCCCGAAGCTCACCGTCCACTTAGGATCGCAAGCAGGGGCTCGCCGAACCACCGCCCGAACGCCGCCTCCAGCCCGTCACCAGTGCTGTCCACGCCCCCGGCCCAGCCCACGTACCCGTCCGGCCGGACCAGCATCGGCTCGGTGCCGCCGACCACGCGGTCGACCCGGTCGGACCAGAGGTCGGCGACCTTGCCCAACGCGTCGGCCGGGTCGAGCAGGAGGCCACGGCCGGAGCGCAGCAGCTCGTTCACCCGGGCCGGGCCGCGGTCGAGGACAAGATCCAGGTCAGGGGCGGGCAGCCCGGCGAGCGGCTGGCCTTCGACGCCCGGCAGCGTGTACCGGATGCCCATCCCGGACAGCAGGTCGTCGAGCTGGTGCTGGACCTCCGGCAGCTTAGCCAGCGCGGTGAACAGCTCGCGAGTGGCCGTGACCTCGGGGGCGCGGGTGCCTTCCCAGTCCATCAGCAGGCTCTGGGCCTGCACGTTGCGCAGCACCGCCGCGCCGACCGCGTGCCGCTCCGCGTGGTAGCTGTCGAGCAGGCCGTCCGCGGCCTGGCCGCGCACGGCGGCGCCGAGCTTCCAGCCCAGGTTCAGCGCGTCCTGGATCCCGGTGTTCATGCCTTGCGCGCCGAGCGGGAGGTGGACGTGGGCGGCGTCGCCGGCCAGGAACACCCGCCCGTGCCGGTACTGCGCGGCCTGGCGGGCCGCGTTGGTGATCCGGCGGGCGTAACGCAGTTCGAGCAGCCGCACGCCGAGCCCGAACACCGCGCGCAGCCCGTCGCGGATCTCGTCCTCGGTGATCGGGACCTCGCGGGGCCGCGCCCGGCCCGGGCCGCCCATCGCGAGGCGGAGCATCGGCCGGCCGGCCGGGTCGGTGCCGAGCGGGAACAGGTGCACCCAGTCCCCCTCGTCGTTCCAGCGGTGGGTCATCGTCTGCTCGACCCCGCTGAGCCGGAGGTCGGCGGCGATCACGGTCGACGTGCCGGCCTGACCGGGGAACTCGGCCCGCAGCAGCGAGCGGACCGTGCTGCGCCCGCCGTCGGCGGCCACGAGGTAACGAGCGCGGATCGCGGTGCCGTCGGCGAAGAAGGCGGTAACCCCGTCGGCGTCCTGCTCCAGGCCGGTCAGCTCGTGGTCACGACGGACGTGGATTCCTTGTCCCGCAAGGGTTTTCTCGAGAAATCCTTCGACGACCACCTGCGGGATGGACCGCCACGGAAAGCGGTGCCGGTCCTTCGTGAGCGGGAGGTGGATGCCGCCGAAGTGGGCGAGGCCGGCCGGGTGGTTCCCGGTGGCCAGCAACGGTTCCAGCAGGCCACGCTGGTCGAACGCCTCCTGGGTGCGGGATTGCACGCCACCGGCCTTGGACAGCTCACTCCCCCGCGACAGCCTGTCGACGACAACGGCCGAGGCCCCGGCCAGGCGGAGTTCGTGGGCCACCGTCAGTCCGGTGGGGCCCGCGCCGACGATCAGTACGTCCGTGTCCATGGTTTTCCCCTTGTGCTTCGGCATTTTCGTGTCCGCTCCGGACCAGGCCAACGTTCCCGCCCGCCGGCCGGTCGAGCCAGAAACCGACACGATTGCGCCGGTATCCGACCTCAGCTAGCGTCCACCCGGTGGAATCCGACTACGACGAGCTGGACCGCCAGCTCGTGCGCGCCCTGCAGATCGACGGACGGGCCCCGTTCAGCACTATTGCCGAGGCCCTCGGCGTGTCGGATCGCACCATTGCCCGCCGGTACTCGAAATTACGGTCGGCCGGGGCGCTGCGGGTGCTCGGCGGGGTGGCCCCGGCGGCGCTGGGCGCGGTGCAGTGGTTCCTCCGGGTGCGCTGCGCGCCCGGGGCGGCCGTGCCGGTCGCCGAAGCGCTGGCCCGCCGCCCCGACACGTCCTGGGTGAGCCTCACCTCGGGCGGCACCGAGATCACCTGCACGGTCGACACCGAGAGCGAGGCCGAAAGCGAAGCGTTGCTGCTGGCCAAACTCCCCCGCACGCAACGCGTCGAGGGCGTCACCGCGCATTCGGTGCTGCACGCGTTCTACGGCGGCCCGGACAGCCTGATCGCCAAGCGGGGCTCGCTGAGCCGGGAAGCGGTCGAGCTGCTGCGCCCGCCGCCAGTGCCGCACCGGCCGGGACCGGTGCGGCTCGACGACGGCGACCGGAAGCTGCTCGCCGCCCTCGCCGCCGACGGCCGGGCCGGGTTCGAGCAGCTGGCCGCGGCCACCGGCTGGTCGCCGACGACGGTCCGGCGCCGGATGCGGGAGCTGCGCGAAGCCGGGGTGCTGTACCTGGACCTCGACGTCGACGGGCGCCTGTTCAGTCTCGGCACCCGGACCATGCTGTGGCTCTCGGTGCCGCCCGCACACCTGGAGGAGACCGGGAAGGCACTGGCCGGGCACCCGGAGATCGCGTTCGCCGCCGCCACCACCGGCCCGACGAACCTGTACGCGAGCGTGGTCTGCGCCGATCAGCGCGAGCTGTACCAGTACCTGACCACCCGGGTGGCCGGCCTGCCCGCCGTCACGCACATCGAGACGGCGCCGGTGATCCGGACCGTCAAACGGGCCGCGAGGCAGGGCTGAGCGCGACCCTCAGCACGAGGACACGGCTCAGTACGACGACACCAGGTCCGCGGGGCTGAGGTCCAGCCGGTACGGCAGCTCGAGCCGCGCGACCTCCTCGCCGGTCGCCTCGGCGTCGAGGGTGTACTCGCCGTCGACGAGGCGGAAGCACTGGATGCCGGGCGAGCGCGGGTCGATCACCCAGTAGTACGGGCAGCCCGCCTCGGCCAGCCGCGCCGGCTTGAGGTGCGTGTCGATGTGGCGGCTGGACGGGGAAATCACCTCGACCGCCAGCACCGGGACGCCGACGAGGGCGCGCTCGGTGAACGTGTCGCGGCGGCCGACCACCACGTCGGGGATCATCACGGTGTACTCGTCGAGCACGACGTCGACCGGGGCCGGCAGGACCTCGCAGTCCGCAGGGCAAACCGGGGTGAGCGCCGCGAGCAGGCGCGCGACCACCCTCTGGTGCAGCGGGCGCGGGGAGGGGCTCACTAGAAGAGTCCCGTCCACCAGTTCATACCGACGTCGCTCATCCGAGATCGTCTCCAGGTCCCGACGGGTGAGACGGTCGCCGTGCGCGAACATCGGGACTACCACCATGCTGCCCCCAGGAGCGGGCCGACCGGAAAACGACTCCGCCAGAGTAGACGCGCGCACCCGCCACCGCGAGCCGTCACCCGGGGCGTTTCGCGCCCGTCTGGCCCATCCGGCGGCGCGGCCACTGCGATCAACACTCACGATCCGTGACGAAAAAGCGGAGAAACAACCCCGGCCAGCGCAAGAACCGGACCGGAATACGGCCATTCGAGCACTGTTACGGTATTCTCTAAAACGCCATTCACCGGCATCCCATCCGACACTTCCCGCTCATCTGGCAGACGCTTGAGCTGCAACGATGCTCCGGGAAAACGTCTACCGAAAACCTGCTGAAACGATACCATTGCCCGACGAACGAGGGTTTCGCCGGGCCGGGTTAAACCCGATTTCACCCTTCCGCCCGGCATTCGCTCTGCGTGATTAACCGGACGGCCGGATGCCCGTCTTATCCTGGATTGTCATCGCCCCCATACACACCTTTCGGTGGTGGTCTCATGCCTGCCCCGTCCTCCCCGAGCAAACCGGTCTCCCTCTTCCGGCTCGACGGCACCGCGGCCGAGGAAGACCTGCTGGTGTCGCTGACGCCCGAGCAGGTCACCACCGACCTCCCGGTCGACCTGTCGGGCACGGCGGCCCGGCTGGTCGCCGGGACCTTCCGCACCGAGATGCCCCCATGGGTCCCGCACGCCGCCGCGCTGACCGGCAACCAGCTGGAACTGCCTTCGACGCTGCCGTTCGCGGTGCTGCTCGTCCCGCGTCCACCGTGGACATACGCGGTGGCGTGGGGCGCCGGGCACCTGGTGCTGAACGACGAATACGTCGAGCAGGGCTTCGGGCTGCTGTTCGGGATCCGCCGGCTGGACCCGTTCGACCTCGGGCTGGTGGCGAGCGCGGCGCTGGACGTCTCGGCGCGCGCGACGCAGATCTCCATCCCCGGCGGCGGCGAGCTGTCGGCGTTCCGTCTGGAGCCCTACGGCGACCTGGTGAACCGGCTGGCCGGCTCGGCCGACCTGACCGACCTCACCTACGGGCGGGTGACCGGAAAGCGCTATCGGATCCGCGTCGGCAACTCCCTCTGGGCGCCGCTGGCGAAGGAGCCGGACGCCTTCCTCGCCGACCTGGACGCGGTGGGCGCGGTCGTCGACGAGCCGGACGCGGAATCGGCGTTGCGGTTCGTGGCGCAGACCCGGCCGCTGGAACGGCACCACCGCCTCGTGCCGACGCTCGAACGGCGGCTCGCCGAGGCCCTGTCCGGCGAGGAAGGCACGCTCGGCCTGACCTGGCCCGGGGCCGCGGCGCACGACGCGGAGAACGCCGGCTCGTTCCGGATCACCGGGCTCGGGCCGGGCGGGCCGCTGCACGTCGAGGCGAGGCTGGAGCTCGAGCACCTGACCGCCCGGCTGGCCGGGATCCCGGTGGACCGGCGGGTCAAGGCGCTGCGAGCCGGGCGCGTGGTCACCTGCGCCGACGAGGCCGGCGAGCAGGAGACCGGCACCCCGCTGCCGGTGGCGCGCTGGCTGGTGTTCGAGACGACCATCGACCACGTCCGGTACGTGTTCCACCAGGGCCGCTGGTACCGGATCGGCGAGACCTACGTCGAGCAGATGCGCGCCCAGGTGGCGGACCTGCTCTCGCGCAAATACGAGTGGCCGGACCTCACCTGGCGGCCCAGCGGCGAGTCCGACGACGAGAACCGGTACTGCCACCGGGTCGCGCAGGAGCCAGGATTCCTCTGCCTGGACCGGGATTTCGCGACCACGCCGCTGCACCCGCGGTTCGAGCTGTGCGATCTGCTCGGCCCGGACGACGAGCTGATCCACGTGAAGTGGCTCGGCCGGGCCACTGCGGCCAGCCACCTCTACACCCAGGCGCTGGTGTCCGCCGAGGCGTTGCACGACGAGCCGGAAGCGCTTACCCAGCTCGCTGCCAAGGTCTCGGCCGCCGACCCGGACCGTGTGCTGACCGAGGCGCCGCGCACGGTGGTGCTCGCCGCGGCCGGGCGGGCGTGGCACGTCGACGAGCTGTTCACCCTGTCGCAGATCGCGCTGCTGCGGCTCGACCGCGCGGTGCGAGGCCTTCAGGCGACGCTCCGGTTCGCCGATATCCCGTACGTGCCGAAGCGAACTGCGCGCGCACAACCGGCTACTCGCCGCCGCAAGCGCCAGTAAAGCTCGTGAGTGTTTAGGACGGTTAGAACCGTCATTGCCACTCACGAGCCCTTCACGGCACGCGCACAACCGGCTGTTCATTCGGCCGCCGTCACGCCTTAAACGTGGGCGGTAACTTTCCACTGTCCGGGCAACGATGTTCCTGGTGTCTAGGACGGCCTTTCACCGGATGGCCTCCGTGCGGACTGGGGACGCGAAGAAATGAACAGCGCAGCGAGTCCACGCCGGACACCGAGATTCCAGCTGATCGGCGGGCGCGGGGAAGCGACCCGATGGCGGCTGCTCGGCAGCAACAACGCGTCGCTGGGACTGGGCACGGTCGATTACCGCAGCGGCGACGAATGCGTGGCGGCCGTCCAATGGCTGTGCGCGAACCTCGGGCGCATCCGCCTGGAACTGACCCATGACCACGGAATCGACTGGCGCTGGGCGCTGCACGCGGGCAGCGGGCCGATCGCGACCGCGAGCCACGCCTACGGCCGCCGTATCGAAGCGAAGCGAGGCTACGAGCGGTTCTCCCTCGCGGCGGGCGAGGCCGCGGAGTCCGTCGGGGACGGCCGGATCGCGGACTGGCGCACCAAATACCCGCTGCCGGGCTGAGCAGGTCACTGCGCGTGCGTTCGTCGGGCATTAACCGGCGCGCCGTCGGGCGGGAAGGCAACAAACCGCCCGGCGTTGCCGGGCTCGGCGAGGTTGGGTCCCGGCCCCGGAATCCCGAGGTCTAGACCAGACAGAGAGAGTACAACCCATGCGTGCTCGTACTGCCCGGTTCGTGGGCATCACCGCCGCCATCGCCGCCGGCGCCGCCCTTCTCATCCCGGGCACTGCCAACGCGGTGCCCGGCCCGAACGGCATCCCCGAGGTCATCGCGGCCGTCGGCTCCGACACGATCGCCGACGTCACCGGCGCGATCTTCGCCGCTGCCAACGCGGACAGCGCCGCCAACACGGACCCCGACAACTACGTCACCGTCCCGCCGGTGCTCCCGGCCGGCGGCTCTTTCGTGGTGCCGGGTGACGCCTTCGACGGCGGCACCACCTACACCAACCCCGGCAACCTCCCGCCCAACGGCTCCGGCGCCGGCAAGACCGCGCTGAACACCGCCGCCGCGGCCGGCAGCGCCTCGGTCGACATCGCCCGCTCCTCCTCGGGCCCGTCGTCGAGCGACCCGTCCACCTTCCGCTACTACGGCTTCGGCAAGGACGGCGTCTCCTGGGCCGCCTCGTCGACCGGCTCGGGCGCCGGCGTCACCCTGACCCTGCAGCAGCTGCGCGACATCTACAGCGGGGTCATCACCAACTGGAGCGCGGTCGGCGGCGCGAACGCCCCGATCACCGTTTACCTGCCCCAGGCCGGTTCCGGCACGCTGGCGTTCTTCACCGGCACCGTGCTCGGCTTCGACCCGACCACCAAGCCGGTCACGATCAAGCGCATGCAGGAGAACGAGGGCAACACCATCCCGGCCGCCGACCAGGCGACCGCGATCGCGCCGTACTCGGTGGCCCAGTTCGTCGCGCAGGGCAACGGCGCGGTGACCGACAAGCGCGCCGGCTTCTTCGAGGGCACCCTGACCGGGGCCGGCTCGGACGGCGCGCCCGTCTCGGGCACCGCCCCGAACCTGGCCCCGGCGTTCGCCGACGGCTTCCTCGGCGCCCGCACGGTGTACTTCGTGCTCGACACCCGCTCGCCTTCGTTCGACGCCGCGCTGAACGTGGTCGGCTTCGACGCGGCCGGCCCGAGCAAGCTGTGCTCCGGCAGCCTTTCCGCCACGCTGACCAAGTTCGGCTTCAAGCCGCTGGCCGCTGACGCCAACGGTGTCACCTGCACCCTCGGCTGACCTGCTCCGCAGCACAAGAACCGGCCCGGACGGGGTTTCCCATCCGGGCCGGTTCTTGTGTGGCTCAATGGCTTTCAGGCCCAAGCGGGCAACAACCGCCACACCGCCGTCGCCGCCAGCACGGCCAGCGCCAGCAACGCCGGAGCGGTGATGACGTACGTCGAAACCGGGCGCCAGCGGCGATACAGCACGGTCGCGCCCGCGGCCGCGGCGGCGAACCCGCCGAAGGCCAGGATCAGCTGGGCCCAGGCACCGCTGTCGCCGGTCCGGCCGTCCTGCGCGTCCGCCCGGCCGTTCTGCGGCGTGGGCCGGAACGGCTTGCCCTCCAGCACGGCGGTGACCACCGTGGCCGACGAGGCCGAGCCCGGCCACCAGCTCGCCGAGGTGACCAGGGTGAGCCGGTCGTTTTCGGTGCGGCCGTAGTCGCGGTCCTCGTTCAGGTCGCGGGTCGCGGTCTCGGTGACGGTGTAGACGGAGCGGCCCTGCGTCGTCGCCACCACGATCTGGTCGCCCTTGGCCAGTTCGCCCAGCTGCGCGAACGGGGCCCCGTAACCGGAATAACGGCCGACCACGGCGGAGTTCCCGGGCTGGCCGAGGCCCGAGGTCCCCGGGATGTGCCCGGGACCGGACGAAGTCTGGCCGGGCTCGGCGCCTTCGAGCACGACCTGCTGGGCCCGCAGCTTCGGGATCTCCAGCACGGCCACCGGCGAACCGAACTCCGGCGGCTTGGTCACCGGCGCGGCGCCGAGCAGGGTCCGGGTCGCGCCCTGCGCCTCCGCCATCCCGGCGCGGATGGTGGACAACGCGGCCCGCTGGTCGTTGTTCGCCAGCATCGGGCCGAGCGCGTACGCGACCAGCCCGAAGCAGAGCGCCGTGGTGACCAGCCAGCCGGCCACGGTCACCACTGTCCACTTGGGACTGAACTGCACCGGCGGGCGCGGGGCCGTCTCAGCAGGGGTTGCCGCCGGTGCGCTCATGCCCGGCCTCGCAGCGTGCGCAGCCGGCGGGCGAACCGGTTCACCCAGGGTGGCAAGGGTTTCCCCGCGGTCAGGTAGCCGGTCGAGGACGGCAGCAGCACCAGCGCCACGAGCGCCAGCAGCGGGATCAGCGCCGCCAGCGCGCCCGCGCCCGGGAACAGCGGGATCCGGACCCCGTCGGCCAGGTTCCGCGCCGCCTGGACGCTGGCCGCGGTGGGCGCCTTCATCGTGAGCGCTGCGTCCTGCGCCGGGCCGGTGGCCGAAGCGCCCGAGCCCGGTCCGTTGCCACCGAGGTCCCCGCCGGCCGGGCCGCCGGAGGCAGCCGGTCCGGGCCCGCCGGCACTCGGGTTCTGCGCCGCCTGCTGCTCGTGGCAGGCCGACGCGGCGGTGCCCGTGCCCACCTTCGTCGCGGCGTCCTGCGCGGCGGAGAGGAGATCGGGGGTCAGCGCCACCATGCCCGGGCCCAAGCCGTTCTGGCCGCCGTTGGTGGCCGCCTTGAGGAAGGTCGCGAGCTGGTCCTGCTTCGCCTTCTCGGGCGCACACGACGCGTCGACGAGCGGGTTCACCGGCGCGGCCAGGGATTCCACGAAAGTGAGCGGGTACGCGTTCGGATCGTCGGCGGCCCCGGTGATCTCCAGTGAGCCGTCCTTGGCCGGCTTGGCGTGCGCGGCCGCGGCCTGCAGCGAGGCCGGGGTGGGCGCGACGTAGCCGCCCTTGCCGTTCGGCAGTGCGACCGGGGTCCAGCCGTACTCGGTCGCCGTGGCCAGGTCGGTGACCACCCAGTTCAGGCAGCCGTTGGTGCACTCGATCCCGGTGCCGAGGGTGGCGTTGCTGACCTGCTTGCGGACGTTGATCCGGCCGGTCTTGGCGTCGACGTTGTGCACGCCGTCGTCCCCGAGGTTGAGCGCGTTGAGGTCGCTCACCACCCCGACCGGCTTCCCGTTGCCGGGCAGCGGAACCCCTTGCGGGCTCCGGAAATTGCCGTACGTCCAAGCCGGCAGGCCGGCCAGCTTGCCGCTCAGCGCCAGCGGGACGGAGCCGGCGCCGGATTCACCGGTGACGCCGTAGAACGTGCTGTCGGAGTGGCCGGCCCTGGCGTCGGGCGCCTGGACCGGGCTGGTCGGCCCGCTGATCGCGGCGAGCGCGGGGTTGCGGCCCACCAACGCGGAGCCGTTGGTGAAGATGCCGCCCCGGCCGGCGGCGTCGGGCAGCTCACCGCCCTTGCTCAGCATGTTCGCCACGTCGTCCCAGCTGAACTGCAGGTTCGACGCCAGCCGGGCGACCAGCGCCGCGCCGCTGTCCGAGCGGTCGGTCGGGGTCCAGCCGACGGCGGCGAGCACGGTCGCGTTGAGCGCCACCGGGACGTAGCTGCGGGTCCGGACGTTTTGGGCCGCCAGTGCACTGCCGGAGCCGGTGAACACCACGTCGGAGTCGCCCTTGTCGAACGAAGTCAGCCCGGTGTCCTCGGTCTCGGCCAGGATGTTGGCCGGCTGCGCCGATTTCGTCGGCGCGCAGAGCAGCTGGTTCCAGGCCACGGCCGTCCGGCCGAACCGCTCCGGCATGCTCGCGGTGACCGTGCCGGCGCCGACCCCGCCGCAGCCCTGGATCTTCAGCCCCGGAGTGGTCGCGGTGAAGGTGATCGAGCTGTCGTAAACCGTCTGCGAGACGGTGGCACCGGCCGGCTTTCCCGTGAGCTTCAGCATCATCGTGCACGGGTGGGTCTCGTCGCAGGTGTAGGAGTACTGCTTCTTGCCCGGGTTCGCCGGCCACGGGATCGTCGCGCTCGGGTTCAGCGTGGTGAACTCCGGGTCGAAGCTGACGTTCTTCGGCGCGGACGAGCCCCGCGGCACGTAGGTGTCGAACACGACCGACTGGGTCAGCGCGCTACGGCCCCGTTCCGATCGCGGTGTCTGGAACGGGGCGCCGGACAGCTCGTCGTTGAAGCTGCCGCAGTAGGCGTTGACCCGGTTGGAGAGCGAGGGGTCGGGCACCCAGACGAGCTTCTTCGTCACCGGGTCCAGCTGCGACTTCAGCAGCGAGTCGCGAAGCTGGGCCGGGCAGACGTAGAAGGTCGCGGTGGCGTCGGCGGGCAGGCCCGAGACCGTGATGTGCAGCGGGTCTCCGTCCTGCGCGTGCGCGAGGTCGGCGCCACTGGTCTGGACCGTGTAGGTCAGTGGTGGAGTGGTGGTCTGGGCGGACGCGGACGGCACCACCGCCAGGCCCAGCACGGCCAGCAGGCCACTGGCGAACACGAGCACTACCCGTCTCAAGCCGTTCATGGTGCCAACCTCCCCACCCCCGTGCGCCCCGTCAACAAAGCAGGGGGAAGGCCCGAAGCGGTTCACGAACGCGCCGTCGGGCCTTCGCTGCTCGTCCAACTTCGGCGTCCCGGCGGTCGGAATACTCGCTGCCGTGACTGTCACGACACCCGCTCCGGGCGCCCCGCCCCCGGAGCCACTGGCGATCGCCGACGTGCCGTCGCGAGCCGACCGCGCGTTCCGGCGCGTGACCACCGGCGCCGGCCTGTCGGTTCTCGGCCTCCTGGTCGTGATCGGCTTCTTCCTCGTCTACCGCTCGGTGCCGGCCTTCCAGATCAGCGGCTTCGGGTTCTTCTCCACCATCCAGTTCGACGCGGCGTCCGGGCAGCTGGGCGTGCTCGGCCTGATCTACGGCACGATCGTGGTGGCGCTGATCGCGGTGGCGTTCGCGGTGCCGTTGTCGATCCTCGCCGCGCTGTTCATCAGCGACTACGCGAGCGGGCGGATGCGGGGGTTCCTGACCGGGCTGGTGGACCTGCTCGCCGCGATCCCCAGCCTGCTCTACGGGTTGTGGGGCTTCAGCTTCCTGCGGCCGTACATCACGCCGCTCTCGGAGTGGATGACCTCGAACCTGGGCTGGTTCCCGCTGTTCTCGACCAAGCCGGGCGCGGTGCTGTTCAACTCCATGTTCGTGGCCGGGCTGGTCGTGTCGCTGATGGTCATCCCGATCACCACCTCGGTGATCCGCGAGGTGTTCACCCAGACCCCGGCCGGCGAGAAGGAAGCCGCGCTCGCGCTGGGGAGCACGCGCTGGGGCATGGTCCGCACGGTGGTGCTGCCGTTCGGCCGCGGCGGGATCGTCGGCGGCTCGATGCTCGGCCTGGGCCGCGCGCTCGGCGAGACGATCGCGGTTTCCCTGCTGCTGCCCCAGGTTCCGGTGGTGACGAGCCACCTGCTCGAATTCGGCGGCGCGACCATCTCCGGGTTCATCGCCAACAACGCGGGCATGTCCGGGATCGGCCTCAACGGGCTGATGGCGGCCGGGCTGGTGCTGTTCGTCTTCACCCTGGCGACCAACTTCACCGCCTCGGTCATCATCTCCCGCAGCCGCTCCGGAGTGGGAGTGGACGCCTGATGACCTCCGTCAAGGACGCACTCGACCCGGCTGAGGACACTGTGGACGATCTCACCGCAGTGGACACAGTGGACACTCCCGGTCCGCCGGCCCCGCCCCCGGTCCGGCGCCGCACCTCGGCCACCACCTCGCAGGACCGCTGGGTCGCGCTGGGCTGCGCGGTCTCGGCCACCCTGCTGACCTGGTTCCTGATGCACGAGCTGCTCACTTCGCCGGGCTGGCTCGCCGACCTCGTCGTCGCCTACCTGCTGTACCTGGCGATGCTGTACTTGGTCACCCGCGACCGGCTCGGGCGTCTGGCCGCGACGGACCGGCTGGTGTCGGCCGTGGTGGTCAGCGGCGCCGCCGGGCTACTGGTGCCGCTGCTGCTCCTGCTCGGCTACATCGTGACCAAGGGCCTGCCGAGCCTGCGCCTGGCGTTTTTCACCCACGACATGTCCTCGGTCGCGCCGACCGATCCCGCGACGGCGACCGGCGGCCTGCACGCGATCGTCGGCACCCTGGAGCAGACCGCGCTGGCGCTGGTGTTCGTGGTCCCGCTCGGGGTGCTCACCGCGGTGTTCCTCAACGAGACCCGCTCGCGGTTCCGCCGCCCGGTGCGGATCTTCGTGGACGCGATGAGCGGCCTGCCCTCGGTGGTGGCCGGCCTGTTCGTGTACGCGGCGCTGATCCTGCCGCCGGTGCAGTCCGGCTTTTCCGGCTTCATGGCGACGCTCGCGTTGACGATGATCATGCTGCCCACCGTCACCCGGACCGTCGACGTGGTGCTGCGGCTGGTTCCGGACGGCCTGCGCGAAGCCTCGCTGGCGCTGGGCGCGAGCCGCGCGCGCACGGTCTGGTCGGTGGTGCTGCCGACCGCCCGCACCGGCGTGAGCACCGCCATCATCCTCGGCATCGCCCGCGTGGTCGGCGAAACCGCGCCGCTGCTGTTCACCTCGTTCGGCTCGCTTTCGATGAACTACAACCCGTTCAGCGACCCGCAGGAGAGCCTGCCCCGCTTCGTCTACCGCTACATCAAGGAACCCCTCGCCTCGGCGCAGGAACGCGGGTACATCGGCGCTCTGGTGCTGATCCTGCTGATCTTCGCGCTGTTCGCGCTGACCCGGCTGATCGGCCGCAAACGCTGGTCCGGCCGTAGGACCAAACCCAGGAGTGCCCGGTGACCGAAATCCTCGACACGCCCCAGCCCGTGCGCGTGGTCGGCGGGCCGCCGCCCGGCGCCGCGGCCCTGGAGTCCCGCGGGGTGCACGCCTGGTTCGGCGACCGGCTGGTGCTGGAGGACGTTTCGCTGGCCATGCCCGCGCGCGAGGTGACCGCGTTGATCGGTCCGTCCGGCTGCGGCAAGTCGACCTTCCTGCGCATCCTCAACCGGATGCACGAGCTGGTGCCCTCGGCCGGCCTGGCCGGCGAGGTGCTGCTGGACGGCGCCGACATCTACGCGGACGGAACCCGCGCCCAGCACGCCCGGCTGCGGATCGGCATGGTCTTCCAGAAGCCCAACCCGTTCCCCGCGATGTCCATTCGCGACAACGTGCTCGCCGGGCTCAAGCTGGCCGGCGTCAAATGCGACGACAAGGACGGGCTGGTCGAGCAGAGCCTCGAGCGGGCCGGGCTGTGGCGCGAGGTGCGCGACCGCCTGCACTCCCCTGGCGGCGCGCTGTCCGGCGGCCAGCAGCAGCGGCTGTGCATCGCGCGTTCGCTCGCCGTGCAGCCGAACGTGCTGCTGATGGACGAGCCCTGCTCCGCGCTGGACCCGACCTCCACCCGGCGCATCGAGCAGACCATCGTGGAGATCTCCGACGAGGTCACCGTCGTGATCGTCACGCACAACATGCAGCAGGCCCAGCGGGTTTCGCACCACTGCGCGTTTTTCCTGGCCGGGGAGAACGAGCCGGGGCGCGTGGTCGAGCACGGGTCCACCGAGCAGATCTTCGGCGAGCCCGAGGACAGCCGCACCCACGACTACGTCAACGGCCGTTTCGGCTGACCGGGAGCCTTTCTGATGCACCGCAAGAGCTGGCCGGTACTCGGCTGCGCCGCCCTCGTGCTGGCGGCGCAGCTGCTGCTGGCCCCCGCCGCCGAGGCCTTCGTCCAGGTCAACGGGTCCGGGTCCACCTACGTCGGGCTCGCCATGAGCGACTGGCAGAACGGCGCCAATTCCCAGGGCATCCCGGTCAACTACAGCGCGCTGGGCTCACCCGCGGGTGTGAACCAGTACGGCGACCGCACCGTCGACTTCGCCGGCACTGAGGCCGAGGTCAGCTCGCTGCAGGCCGCGGGCGGCGGCGGGCTGAGCGCGAACCAGCGCGGGTACCAGTACGTGCCGGACGTCGCGGGCGCGGTCGCGGTGATGTACAACGTGACCGACGCGGCCGGGCGCCGCGTCGACTCGCTCCACCTGACGCGGGAGACCATCGCGCGGATCTTCTCCCGCGACATCACGCGCTGGAACGACCCGGCGATCACCACCACCAACGGCGGCTTCGCGCTGCCGGACCAGCCGATCACGCTGATCGGGCGCAGCGGCCAATCCGGCACCACGGCGCTGTTCTACGACTTCGTGGCGCACGTCGCGGCCGGCGCGTACAACGCTTTTGTCAGCCGCAACGCCGACAAGGGCATCGGCCCGCTGCCGCCCGGCGTCCGCCCGATCCAGCTGCCCACCATGGGCCCGGACGCTGACTTCTACCGGCTGTTCGCCGACTCCGACCAGATCGCGCAGACCGTGGCCAACGGCAGCGTCCCGTTTTCCATCGGCTACGACGAATTCGGCTACGCCAAGAAGTACAACGCGCCCACCGCGTGGGTCGACAACCAGGCCGGGCAGTACACCCTGCCGTACGCGGCGAACATCGCGGCGGCGCTGTCGAAGGCGAACCTGCGCCCGGACCTGAGCCAGGAACTGTCCGGGGTGTACACCAACCCGAACCCGCTGACGTACCCGATTTCGGCGTACTCCTACCTGATGACGCCGTGCGCGAGCGGCCGCGACACCTGCAAGGGCGGTTACACCGACACGTCCAAAACGGACACCATGGCCGCGTTCATCGAGCATGTCGCCTGCGACGGCCAGCTCAACATGGCCCGCATCGGGTATTCACCGCTGCCGCCGAACCTGTCGCAGGAGATGATGAACGCGAACGCCCGCCTCACCGGGCAGCCCGCCAAGCAGCTGAACGCGGGCAACTGCGCCAATCCCACGTTCCACGGCAGCCTCGGCGCCGGGGCCACCGCGCCGCAGGACCCGTTCGCCGGCCTGGGCGGCGTCGACGCCCTCACCCACGGCGGCGCCGGCGGCGCCAAATCCAGCGCCAACGGGCCGGGCACCTCGACCGGCCCCCAGACGTCGGCGGGCCCCAGCTCCACGGCGCCCGAGGCCACCGACGCGAACGGCGGCTCGACCGACTGGCGCAACGCCGAGCCCGCGGCGTATCAGGGCAGCGGTTTCGGCGGCTTCGGCGCCTGGGCCGCCTTGGTGCTGTTCGCGGCGATCTGCACTCCGCTGCTCCTGCGCGGCATCCGCCGGATCAAGCGGCGCTGAGTTGTTCCGCCCCAATGTGGCGTTGGTTGCGCTCAACGCACCCGATGTGGCGTTCGGTGCGTCCAACGCACCGAACGCCACGTTGGGGTGCATTCCCCGCCCTAGCCGGTGAGGTCCGATGTATCACGCACGGTGCGCGTTCCCCTCCCGGCCGCGATAGTCGCGCTCTGGCAAGAGAAGAACGGACAGAGTTCAGCTGCCGGACGGCCCCGGCGTCACCCCGATTTGCCGGGAAGATCGGACGAATGCCGCTATACGGCGTCCCCTGGCCGGGCCAAGATCACCGGCATGACCTTCAGATCGACCACCAGACGCATCCTGAGATCGGCGACCAGAAGCACGCTGGTTCTCGGGCTGCTCGCGCTGCTCGTCTCCACCGGGACGACCGCCGTGGCCACCGCCGCCCCCGATCCGCATCAGCCCACCGTGAACGCGACCGGACGGCCCCGCGGCGGCTGGGAATCCGTCGGGCCGAACAGCATCGGCGGGCTGCTGGGGGTGTCCGGCTCCCCCGCCAAGCTCGCCGTGATGGAGCCGAGCCCGCCCACCCTGTGGCTGTCGGACGACCGCGGCGGCTCCTGGTCCGCGCGGCGCGGGCTTCCGCAGGACACGTCGATCCAGGGGTTCTTCGTGGACCCGGCCGACGCGGACCGGATGCTAGCCGTGGCCAACACCCCGGTGGACTTCCCGGTCAAGTGGCGCGGCGAGCTGCTGGCCACCACCGACCGCGGGCAGACCTGGCAGACGCTGCGCCAGTGGTACCCCGACGGCGCCTTCGGCATGGCCACCGACAAAACCGGCGGCACCATCGTGGTGCAGAACCTCGACGGGACCAGCATCAGCGCCGACGGCGGCGCGACCTGGCGTGACGTGCCGCGAACCTGGCCGCGGCAAGGGATCGCCGCGCCGGTCGGCGACCTGAAGCTGACTTTGGTGGGCGACGACGCTTACTTCACCACCGTCCACCCGGACTACGCGCTGTGGGCCATCCGCGGCGTCACGAGCGAGCACCCGAGCGCCGAGCAGGTCTACCGGACCGACGGCGAGGTCTCGCAGGTCGCGTCGGACGGACGGCAGCTCGTGGTCACGGTCGGCACCCAGCTGCGGGGCTCCGCCGACGGCGGCCGGACCTGGACCGTGCTGCGCGACGACCCCACCGGCCAGCCCCTGCGCGAACCGCGGTTCGTCGGCGGCCGCCTCTACATCGGCACGTACCAGGACCTGGACGTCAGCACGGACGGCGGCCGGACCTGGGCCCGCAAGCCGGTGCCCGCGCCCGGTGAGGGCACCACCGACATCGTCGATCTCCCGGCGGGAGCAGGAAAACCGGCGACGACGCTGATCTCCGCGGTGTACCGGGGCGTGTACGCCGACGGCGGCAAGAGCGGTTACCAGCAGCTCGGCGTGCCCGGCGAATCGATCCGCCAGCTCGTCACGACCAGGTACTTATGGCAGCAGAGCGTGGTGGCCGCCGGGGTGCAGGAGATCTACAATTCCGCGCTGCCGCAAGGAAAGATCACCCCGTCGACGCGCTCGTGGCAGTCGCATCCCGGCGACCGGCTGCACGAGAACGCGTACCTGTCCGTCTCCCCGGGCCGGCCGGACGTGGTCTGGCAGGTGACCAAAAACGGCTTCAGCCTGGACGTGCTGCGCAGCGGCGACGGCGGCCGCACCTGGCAGCTGATCGGCAAGGCCATCGCGGGCTCGGCGCAGGCGATCCTGGCGCACCCGGCCGATCCGGACCGGCTCCTGATCCCCGCGTTCACCGAGACGGGCTACGTGCTCTACCGCAGCATTGACGCCGGTCAGCACTGGGAAAAGTCCGCGGCGCCGAGCTTCCTCACCCTCGCCGGCGACCCGTGGCACCCGGACCGGGTCTGGGGCGGCGGCACCAGCGGCCTGTTCCGCTCCGATGACGGCGGCAAGACCTGGAACCGGGTTTCCGACCAGCCGGTCAGCACCCTTTCGCTCAGCCCCTGGGGCAGCATCCTGGTGGGCGGCAACGGACTACGGCTGAGCGAGGACAACGGCCGCACGTTCCGGCAGGTCCACGCCGGCGCCAACCCGCGCGAGTTCAGCCAGATCGTGGCGCATCCGTTTGATCCGCGCGTGTGGTTCGCGGCCAGCGCGGCCGGCGCGGGTGTCTTGCGCAGCACGGACTTCGGCCGCAGCTGGTCGCCATTGTCGGGTGAGCTGCCGGACTCCAGGGTGCTCTCGCTGACGGTCAGTGGGGACGGGCGGTATTTGTTCGCGGGCACCGCGCAGTCCGGTGCGTATCGTTTGGCGCTGTAAAAGCTCGTGAGTGTTTGTGACGGTTCTAACCGTCACAAACACTCACGAGTCCTCAGCAGCGGGACCGCAGAGTCGCCACCCCGGCGCCCTCAAGATCGTCGCAGTAGGCGGCCCGCCCGGTCATCGCCATGATCAGCGCGAGGGTCGGCCCGGACACGAGCGGCCCGTCGTCGGGTCCGGTGGTGAACGGGCCGTCCGTGGCGGCCAGCCGGAGGTCGCGGACGCGGCCGCGCGCCAGCACCACCTGATCGGACTGCCCGTAGTACTCGGCCGCCGTGGTCAGCGTGTCGATCGGGACGTCGCGGTGCAGGCCCAGCGGACGGCGGATGTCCGCGCCGTGCACGATCACCTCACCGAGCATCGCCAGGGTCGGCAGCGGGGGTTTGGTGGTGCTCGCGAGACGGTCGCGGAACCGGGCGAGCGTGTCGGCCGGGGAGGAGCCCAGCTGCTCGCGCAGCCGCATCAGCACCTGCCGGTCGAAGTCGAACCGGCAGCGGATCACCCCCGCCAGCCACCGCAGCGGGCCGAGGCCGGCGCCCGCGCTCACATGCGCCAGCACTTCGCGAACGGTCAGCCCTTCGCAGAGCGACGGCGCAGCCCATTGCTCTTCGGTCAGATCGGCGAGATCGTCGGCCAGCGCGGCCCGTTCGGCGTGCACCAGCGGCCACACCTCGGTGGCGCGACGATCTCCGGCCGGCAGCTCGGACATGGTTTCCCCCTGTTTGTCGACTGGGCCGCGGCGTAGCCGGATCGCCTCAGGTCACGACCGCCGTTTGGTCCCGGCGGTGCTGCGGGGCCTCGTGCTCGTTCGACGCGAGGATCTCGGACAGGGCGTGCATCGCGTCCCACACGTCGACGTACCGCAGGTACAGCGGCGCCAGGCCCAGCCGCAGCAGGTCGGGGGCCCGGAAGTCGCCGACCACTCCCCTGGCGATCAGCGCCTGGCCGAGTTCGTAGGCCTTTTCGTGGCGCAGCGACACCTGCGAGCCCCGTCGTGCGCCCTCGCGCGGGGTAACCACGGTCAGCCCGTGCTGGCGCAGCCCGTCCGCCATCGAGATCAGGAAATCGCCCAGTGCCAGGGATTTCGCCCGCACGGCCGCCAGGTCCACCCCCTCCCACACGTCCAGCGCCGCTTCCAGGGCCACCATCGACAGCACCGGCGGCGTGCCGATCCTCGCCCGCGCCATGCCCTCGGCCGGCTCGTACGCCCCGGCCAGCCCGAACGGGTCCGCCCGGCCCATCCAGCCGGTCAGCGGCAGATCGGCCGCCGCCTGATGCCGATGCGGGAGGTACAGCCAGGCCGGGGACCCGGGCCCGCCGTTGAGGTACTTGTAGGTGCAGCCGACCGCCGCGTCCGCGCCGAGGCCGTCGAGGTCCATGGGCAGCGCACCGGCCGCGTGGCACAGGTCCCAGACGACCACCGCCCCGGCCGCGTGCGCCTGGCGCGTGATTTCCTCGACGTCCCACAGCTCCCCGGTGCGATAGTCGACGACGCTCAGCGCCACCACCGCGACGTCCGGGCCCACCTCCAGCGCCGCCGGATCGACGCGGCGGGCCTCGAGCCCGAGCAGCCGCGCGACGGCGTCGGCCAGGTACTGGTCGGTCGGGAAGTTCGCGGTGTCGGTCAGCAGGACGCGGCGGTCCGGCCGCAGCCGCGCGGCCGCGGTGAGCGCCTGGAACAGCTGCACGCTGGTCGAGTCACCGCAGATCGTCTGCCCCGGCGCCGCGCCGACCAGCGCGCCGATCCGGTCGCCGACCCGCTCCGGCAGCGTCCACCAGCCGTTGCCGTTCCAGGAGCCGATGAGGTCCTGTCCCCACTGCCGGTGCACCGCGTCCAGCACCGCCGCCGGCACCCCGGACGGCAACGCCCCCAGGGAGTTGCCGTCCAGGTAGACGACGCCTTCCGGCATCGAGAACCGCGCCCGCGCGAACGCCAGGGGATCACTGGCGTCCAGCGCCTCGGCGGCCGGGCGATCTTCTGGACCGAGAGTCATGCGGCCCATCGTTACACAGCGGGTTTTCGCGGCCGGTCAGCCGGCGGTGCCGGGCTTGCGCCGGACGGACTCCTGATACTGGTCCGCATAGGTCGGCGAATCCTTGATCAGGTCGTCGGCGAAGGCGGCGACGTCCGAGCCGATGAGTTCCAGCACTCCCTTGCCGGCCGCGACGCCCTCTTCGAAGAAATCGACGATGCCGGAGAGCAGATTCCCCTCCGCCAGGTCGACCGGCCCGACCTTGAACAGGTACCGCTGGATCTCCTGGTAGACGATCCGGTAGTCCGGCGGGAGCGCCTTGACCCGCGCCACGTGCGCCCGCCACCGCTTCTTGCCTTCGATGATGTCCTGGATGCCCATTTCAGTCTCCCAACTGGCCCAGTTTGCGGGCGACGTTCCGGTTCAGCTGCTTGCGCCACCGGTCGCGATAGCCCCGGCCGCCTTCTCCGCCGGCCAGCGCCGCGCAGAAGCCGGCGATGTCGTCGCCCAGCACCTCGTGAATGGCCAGCCCGTCGGCTGCGGTCTCTTCGAGCAATCCCAGCGCGCCATCGAGAATCGGCATCAGGTTCCGGCCGGTGAAGTCCCCGTAGGGCAGAAGCTGCCCCTTGATCTCTTCCCACGCCGCCCGGTACTCCGGCGGCAGAACCGCGGCCCGGGCTTCGAATTCCTTCGATTCCCGGGTGAGATCGCTGCCGGTGATGGTCTCCCAGAATTTCATTTCCAGCCCTCCTTGGGCTCCGTTGTGGAGTAAAGCCGCTAGGAGATCTTGCGGCGGTAGATGACCATGGCGAAGGTGTACGCGGCGACGAGGAGGCCGACGCACCAGGCGAGGGCGATCCAGAGGTCGCTGCCGACCGGCTGCCCGGCGAACAGGTCGCGGATGGCGTTGACGATCGACGTGACCGGTTGATGGTCGGCGAAGGCCCGCACCGGGCCGGGCATGGTGCCGGTCGGCACGAAGGCCGAGCTGAGGAACGGCAGGAAGATCAGCGGGTAGGAAAACGCGCTCGCACCGTCCACGGTCTTCGCGGTGAGGCCGGGGATGACGGCCAGCCAGGTCAGCGCCAGCGTGAACAGGAACAGGATGCCGACGACCGCGAGCCAGCCCAGAACTCCGGCGCCTGACCGGAAACCGATCAGCAGCGCGACGCCCACGACGATCACCAGCGAGATCAGATTGGCGAGCAGCGAGGTCAGCACGTGCGCCCACAGCACCCCGGACCGGGCGATCGGCATCGATTGGAAACGCTCGAAGATGCCGCTCTTCATGTCGGTGAAAAGCCGGAACGCGGTGTAGGCGACGCCCGAGGCGACGGTGATCAGCAGGATGCCGGGCAGCATGTAGTTCACATACGAGGCCGATCCGGTGTTGATCGCGCCGCCGAACACGTAGACGAACATCAGCATCATGGCGATCGGCGTGACCGCGGTCGTGATGATCGTGTCCACGCTGCGCGTGACGTGTTTCAGCGATCGTCCCAACAGGACGGTGGAGTCGCCGAAGAAGTGTGTGGTCATCTTTCCTCGCTTGTCCGGGCCGGCGTTGCGTCTTTACTGTGGTCCCCGACGACGGCGAAGAAGACGTCCTCGAGGGTCGGCTGCTTCTCGACGTATTCGACCTTCGCGGGCGGGAGCAGTTGCTTCAGCTCGGCGAGGGTGCCGTTCACGATGATCCGGCCCTGGTGCAGGATCGCGATCCGGTCGGCGAGCTGTTCGGCCTCGTCGAGGTACTGCGTGGTGAGCAGCACCGTGGTGCCGCTCGCGGCGAGGCCCTTGACCGCGTCCCACACCTCGATGCGGGCCTCGGGGTCGAGCCCGGTGGTCGGCTCGTCCAGGAAGATCACCGGCGGATTCCCGATGAGGCTCATCGCGATGTCGAGACGGCGGCGCATGCCACCCGAGTAAGTCGACACCTTCCGCGTGGCCGCGTCGGCCAGCGAGAAGCGTTCCAGCAGGCCGTCCGCGATCTCGCCGGGCCGCTTGAGGTGCCGCAGCCGCGCGATGAGCACGAGGTTCTCACGCCCGCTGAGGATCTCGTCGACGGCGGCGAACTGCCCGGTCAGGCTGATCGCCTCCCGGACCTCGGCCGGTTGCGCGGCGACGTCGAAACCGTCGACGCTCGCCGTCCCCGCGTCCGCCTTGAGCAGTGTGGACAGGATCCGCACGACCGTGGTCTTGCCCGCGCCGTTCGAGCCGAGCAGGGCGAAAATACTGCCCCGCGCCACGTCGAAGTCCACTCCGGACAGCACATTCAGGTCTTTGTACGATTTCTCCAGCCCCTGCACGTGTATTGCCGCCTGGGTTGTCATGAGAGCCCCCCTTCACGGAGCTGTTCGAGCCGTTCCGCGAGGAAGCTCCACGTCCTCCAGAACTCGTTGAGGTATTCCTGCCCCTGGCCGTTGAGCGAATAGACCTTGCGCGGCGGCCCCTTCTCGGACGGGACCTTCTCCGCGCCGACGAGGCCGCGCTGCTCCATCCGGACCAGCAGGGCGTACACCGTGCCCTCGGCGATGTCCGAGAAACCCTGCTCCCGCAGCCAGGCGGTGATCTCCTGCCCATACGCGGGCCGCACCGACAGGATCGCCAGGACGATGCCCTCCAGCGTGCCCTTGAGCATCTCCGTCATCTGCTTGCCCACGACCCGCCTCCAACTACTCAGTAGTGCTAGCTACCGGTAGATAGTAGCACTGACTACCGACGGCGCAAGGGGGCTGCGAAGAACAACGGGAGCGGTCGGGTTACTTGCCGAACCCGGCGGTCAGGCCGGTGACCAGGTAACGCCGTCCGAGGATGTACAGCGCCAGCACCGGCAGCGTGGACAGCACGACCGCGGCCAGCACGGCGGGGATGTTGACGCGGAACTGGCCCTGGAACGCCCACAGCGCCATCGGCAGCACGCGCTGGTCCGCGCTCTGGGTCAGGATCAGCGGGAACAGGAAGCCGTTCCAGACGTTCAGCCCGTCGTAGACCGCGACGGTGATCATGGCCGGCTTGACCATGGGCAGCACCAGGCTCCACAGCATCCGCCAGTGCCCGGCGCCGTCCACGCGCATCGACTCGAACAGCTCGTTCGGCACGTCGCGCAGGAAGTTGGCCAGGATCACCACCGACAGCGGGATCGCGAAGGCCACCGACGGCAGGATGATCGCGAGCAGCGTGTCGTAGAGGTGGGCCCGGGTGATCAGGTAGTAGATCGGGATGATGGTGGCCTGCAACGGAATCGCGAGTCCCAAAAGGAACGCGGTGTAGCCGGACCTCGAGAGGCACGTGCGGCCCCGCACCACGTAGTAGGCCGCCATCAGCGAAACCGCGACCGTGATCACCACCGTGCCGGCCGTGACGGTCAGGCTGTTGACCAGGTACCGCAGGAAGTCGTTGCTCAGCACCAGCCGGTAGTTCTCGAGGGTGGGGTCGGCGGGCGGCGCCAGCGGGTTCGCGTCGAAGAAGCCGCGCTGCCCGCGCAGGCTCGTCACCACGATGTAGTACACCGGCACGAGCACGATGAGCAGCCAGACGAAACCGCCGAGACCGCCGGCGACGTTGGGGCGAGGCCTCATCACGCGCCCTCCTGCTGGCTGCCGCGCGAGAAGCGGGCGAACCGCGCGAGGCCGAGCGAAAGCGCCAGCCCGGCGACCACCAGCAGCACGGCCAGGGTGCTCGCGCGGCCCATGTCGTTGTTCGAGAAACCGTTGAGGTACATGTCCAGCGGCAGGAACCGGGTCGCGTCGCCGGGGCCGCCGCCGGTCAACACGAAGACCAGGTCGAAGTAGGTCAGCGAGCCGACCAGCATCAGGGTCGAGGAGGTGAGGATGGTGTAACGCAGCTGGGGCAACGTGATGTGGAAGAACTGCCGCACCGGGCCGGCGCCGTCGAGCTGGGCGGCTTCGTAGAGCTGCGCCGGGATCTGCCGGACCCCCGCCTGGTACAGCAGCGTGTGGAACGGCATGAACTGCCAGCCGATCACGAAGATCACCACGTACAGCGCCAGCGTCGGGTCGCCGAGCCAGTCCTGGGCGAGCGCGGCGATGCCGAACGCGCGGCTCATCCCGAAATTGGGGTCCAGCAAGGCTTTGAACGCGATGGCGATGGCGGCCGAGGACAGCAGCAGCGGCAGGAAGTACAGCACGCCCAGCACCGCGCGGTACCGGCCGCGGCCCGCGGTCAGCACGCCCAGCAGCAGCGAAACCGGCGTCTGGAACAGCCAGCTGACCACCATCACCCGCAGGCTCAGGCCGATCGCGTGGTACGTGGCCGGGTCGGCCAGCGCGGCGGACCAGTTGCCCAGCCCGGTCCAGGCGGGATCGGCGATGCCGTCCCATTTCATCAGGCTCAGCACCACCACTCCCCCGAGCGGGAGCAGCGCGAAGATCGCGAAGAACAGCAGCGCGGGCGCGATCATCATCGGGTGCGGCGTGGCGCCGCGGGCCGCCGCGCGGGGCTCGCGCCGCACGGCGGTCCGCTCACGGACGAGGGTCATTTCCCGATCGTCGCGTTCATGTTCGCCGAGAACTGCTCGGGCGTGATCTGCTTGAGGAACACCTGGTCGAGGTTGTCCAGCAGCGCGTCGGCCTGGCCGGTCGAGACGGCCTGGTCCCAGGAGAGCTGGAAGTTCGGCGCGTTGCGCGCCAGACCGTACACATAGGACAGATACTGCGGGTCCCGGGCCTTGGCCAGCTTCGCCTCGATCCCGTTGACCGGGGGCACCGACCCGCCGGCCAGCAGGGCGTCGACATACGTGTCACTCATGACGCCGGTGCGCAGGTACTGGACCGCCGCCTGCTTCTGCGCGTCCGACGCCCCGGCCGAGACGGACCAGTAGTTCGCGGGATTGCCGACGATGTCCGCCGGGTTTCCCTTCCCATCCGAGACGGCCGGGAAAGTGGTGTAGCCGAGCTGCTTCGCGGCGAAGTCCGGATCGGCCTCCTTGATCGTCGGGAAGGCCCACGAGCCCATCAGGTACATCGCGGCCTTGCCGGTGTAGAGCAGGGCGGTGTCGGCGTTGCTGTCGGTGCTGATCGAGCTGAACCCCTTGACGAACCCGCCGGCGTCGACGAGCTGCTGGATCTTCCGGTTCGCGTCCAGGATCGCCGGATCGGACCAGGCGCCCGGCTTGTTCGCCGCGACCGCGCCGAAGACGCCGGGCCCGCCGATCCGGTCGACCAGGTACTCCTCCCACATCAGCTGCGGCCACTTGCTCTGCCCGCCGAGCGAGAACGGGGCGATCCCGGCCGCGGTGAACTTCGGCACCAGCGCCATCAGCTCGTCCCAGGTCTTCGGCGGCTGCGCACCGATCCGGGTGAAGAGATCCTTGTTGTAGTACAGGAAAACCGGCTGCATGCTGTTGTTCGGCACGGCGTAGGTCTTGCCGTCGATGACGCCGGACTTCGCCACCGCCGGCAGGAAGCGGCCGGTCAGCGCCGGGTCCTTCGCCACCTCCGGGGTCAGGTCCATGATCTTGCCCGCGGCGACCCAGGACTTGAGCATGCCGCCGTTCCCCCAGCTGTAGACCAGGGTGGGGGCCTGTCCCGCGCCGACGGCGGAGCGGATCTTCTGTTTGTACGCGTCGTTCCCGAAGAACTGGCCGTCGATCCCGGCCGTGCCGAACGAGGTCCGGAAGACCTGCTCGTCGCCGCCGGTCAGGGCCCAGGCGGTCGGCTTGCCGCCGCTCGCGCCGGAGGGGCCGCTCGTGCCGCAAGCGGTGGTGAAGATCAGGAGTGCCGCCAGTCCGGCCGCGAAACGCGTCGTCCGGCGTGTGCCCGGTGTCATGGTGCACCTTCCTCATCGAAGGGTTCGAAAAGTTTCGAAAACACTCTGGGGTGGGCCGAAACCTAAACTAGAAATTCCCCCTCGTCAAGTGATACTTTGCCTCCCACGGCGCCAGGTAATCACGGCCCAGTGCGTCCGAAACTTTTCGATAGGAGAACGTCAATGCCCGCCGGATCCCGGAAGCGCGCCACCCTCGCCGCGGTCGCCGAGGCCGCCGGCGTCTCGCTGCCGACCGTTTCCAAGGTCCTCAACGGACGGTCGGACGTGGCCGCGGACACCCGGGCTCAGGTGGAGGCGGCGTTGCGGGACCTGGCGTACGTGCCGCAGAACGGGCGCCGGACGATCGCGCCCGCCCAGATGGTCGACATCGTGTTCGACGACCTGGTCAGCCCGTACGCGCTCGAGGTGCTGCGCGGGGTGACCGACGCGAGCGCCGAGTTCGGCATCGACGTGGTCGTCGGCCGGATGCCCGCCGCCGAGCCCGGCGGCCCGCTGACCGCGGAGGAGCACTGGGCCCAGCGGCTGAAGAGCAACGACCGGGCCGGGCTGATCGTGGTCACCTCCGAGCTGTCGCTCCGGCAGGTCGAGAGCTTCGAGAACGCCGGGCTGCCGCTGGTCGTGATCGACCCGCTGAACCTGCCCCGGGCCGAGGTGACCAGCGTCGGCGCGACGAACTGGTCCGGCGGCATCACCGCCACCGAGCACCTGCTCCGGCTGGGGCACCGGCGGATCGCGTTCGCCGGCGGCCCGCCCGGGGCCTCGTGCAGCCAGGCCCGGCTGCACGGCTACCGGGCCGCGCTCGAGAACGCCGGCGTCGCGTTCGACCCGGACCTGGTGCGGCACGGCAAGTTCGGCCATCCGGACGGGCTGGAGATCGGCGACGTCCTGCTGGCCATGGCCGACCCGCCGACCGCGATCTTCGCCGCCAGCGACGCGACCGCGCTGGGCGTGCTGGAGGCCGCGCGCCGCCGCGGGCTGCGCGTCCCGCAGGACCTGAGCGTGATCGGGTTCGACGACACCATGCTCGCCCGCCTCGCCACTCCCCCGCTGACCGTGATCCGCCAGCCGCTGCAGGACATGGGCCGGGTCGCCGTGCGCACCCTGCTCAAGCTGATCACCGGGGACACCCTCGACTCCCACCACGTCGAACTCGCCACGCAGCTCGTCGTCCGCGAGTCGACCGGCCCCGCACCGGACGAAGGAGCACGATGAGCCGCTGGCTTGACCCCGCCCTGTCCCCCGGCGAACGCGCAGACGCGCTGCTGGCCGAGCTGACCCTCGACGAGAAGGTCGCGCAGCTGGGCAGCGCGTGGCCGGGCAACCCGGAGGTCAGCGGGAACGTCGCCCCGATGCAGGACGTGTTCGCCCGCGGCGGGGTCCCGTTCGAGCAGGTGCGCGCCGACGGCATCGGGCACCTCACCCGGGTCTTCGGCACGGCGCCGGTCAGCGTTGTCGACGGGGTGGCCAGACTCGTTGCGCTGCAACGGGAAATCGTCTCCGAGACCCGGCTCGGCATTCCCGCGATCGTGCACGAGGAGTGCCTGACCGGGTTCACCACGCTCGGCGCCACCGTCTACCCCACCGCGCTGGCCTGGGCCGCGACCTTCGACCCAGGACTGGTCGAGCGCATGGCCACGGCCATCGCCGAAGACCTGCGCGCCGTCGGTGTCCACCAGGGACTTTCCCCGGTCCTGGACGTCGTGCGCGACTACCGCTGGGGGCGCGTCGAGGAAACCCTCGGCGAAGACCCTTACCTGGTGGGCACGCTCGGCACCGCGTACGTCCGCGGTCTCGAGAAGACCGGCATCATCGCGACGCTCAAGCATTTCGCCGGGTATTCCGCTTCACGCGGGGCGCGGAACCACGCGCCGGTGTCCATCGGGCCGCGCGAGCTGCGTGACGTGATCCTGCCGCCGTTCGAGCGGGCGATCCGCGACGGCGGGGCCCGCTCGGTGATGAACGCGTACGTCGACCTCGACGGCGTGCCCGCGGCCGCCAGCAAGCAGCTGCTGACCGGCATCTTGCGTGACGAATGGGGTTTCGAAGGCGTCGTCGTGTCCGATTACTGGGCCATCGCCTTCCTCAAGAGCATGCACCACACGGCCGACAGCGCCGGCGCGGCGGGAGCGCTCGCGCTGGCCGCGGGCATCGACGTCGAACTGCCCGACAGCCTGTGCTACGGCAAGGAACTCGCCGGGCTCGTCCGCGCCGGGGAGGTGCCCGAGCGCCTCGTCGACCGGGCCGCGCGCCGGCTGCTGCGGCAGAAGGCGGAACTCGGGCTGCTCGACCCGGGCTGGGTCCCGGACGCGGCGCCGGTCGACCTCGATTCGCCGCGCAACCGCGCCATCGCCCGGGAAATCGCGGAGAAGTCGGTCGTCCTGCTCGCCAACGACGGCCAGCTTCCCCTGGCCGCGCGGAAGGTCGCGGTGGTCGGGCCCTGCGCCGACGACCCGCTGGCGTTCATGGGCTGCTACTCGTACCCGAATCACGTCCTGCCCCGGCACCCGGGACTCGGCATCGGCGTGACCGCACCGTCCTTTGTGGAGGCGCTGCGCGCTGAGATCGCCGACGCCGGCATCCGCGCGCACCAGGGCTGCCCCGTCCGCGACGAGGACCGCTCCGGGTTCGCCGCCGCGGCAGCCGCGGCCGCCGACGCCGAGGTGTGTGTCGCCGTTGTCGGTGACCGCGCGGGCCTGTTCGGCCACGGCACGTCCGGCGAAGGCTGCGACGCCCCCGACCTGCGTCTGCCCGGCCTTCAGGACGAACTGCTCGAAGTGCTGCTGGCCACCGGCACTCCGGTGGTGATCGTGGTCGTCTCCGGCCGGCCGTACGCGCTCGGCCGCTACGCCGACCGTGCCGCAGCCCTGATTCAGGCGTTCATGCCGGGCGAGGAGGGTGGCGGCGCGCTGGCCGGCGTCCTCACCGGGCGGATCACCCCGTCCGGGCGCCTTCCGGTGCAGATCCCCCGGCACCACGGGGGTTCGCCGGGCACCTACCTGAGCGCGCCGCTCGGCCGTAACAGCGAGGGGATCAGCAATCTCGACCCGACGCCGCTGTTCCCTTTCGGCCACGGCCTTTCCTACACGACCTTCGATTACACCGAACTCGACCTGAGCCCTCGCGAGGTGGCGACCGACGGCCGGCTGTGCATTTCGGTCACCGTGCACAACACCGGCGAACGGGCCGGTGAGGAGACCGTGCAGCTCTACCTGCACGACGTCCGGGCCCAGGTCACCCGCCCGGTCCTGGAGCTGGCCGGGTTCACCCGGGTCGCGCTCGAGCCCGGGCGCCGGGCGCGGGTCACGTTCACCCTGCACGCCGACCGCACCGCCTTCACCGGGCTCGACCTCCGCCGGATCGTCGAGCCCGGAACCGTCGAGGTGCTGGTCGGACGGTCGGCCGCGGACCTGCCCTGCACCGGCTCGTTCGACCTCACCGGCCCGGTCCGCGAGACCGGCCGCGACCGGGTGCTGGACACTCCCGTCACCGTCGTCCGGCTGCCCGGCTGAGACCGGCCTACAGCAAGATCGACAACGGGTTCTCGATCCGCCGCACGAAGGCGGCCAGCCACCGGGCCGCGAGCGCGCCGTCCATCACCCGATGGTCCGCGGTCAGCGTCACGGTCAGGACCTTCGCGACCGACGGCGCGCCATCAACGACAACGATGCTGTCGGTGGCCGCGCCGACGGCCAGAATCGCCGACTGCGGCGGATTGATGATGGCGTTGAACCTCTGCACCCCGAACATGCCGAGGTTCGACACCGAGAACGTGCCGCCGTCGATCTCCTGCTGTTTGAGGGTTGATTCCCTGGCGCGGCCGGCGAGTTCGCGCGACGCGGCCGCGACCGCGGTCACCGAGAGCGTGTCGGCCGAGCGGATGACCGGGGTGACCAGACCGCTTTCCGTCGCGACCGCGATCGAGATGTCGACGTGGCGATAACGGCGCATCGCCGTCTCGGTCCAGGTCGCGTTGGCTTCGGGCACGTCGCCGAGCGCTCCGGCGACGGCCTTCACGATGAAGTCGTTGACCGACACGGAAACGCCTCCGTTCTCGTTGACCTTCGCGCGAAGGTCGAGCAGGGCGTCCACCCGGCAGTCGGCGACGAGCGAGAACTGCGGGATCGTGGTGACGCTGTCGGTGAGCCGCCGCGCGATCGCCCGACGCATGCCGGAATGCGGGATCTCGTCGAAGGCGTCGTTGATCGTTGCCGTCTCCGGAGCAGCGACGGGCTCGGGTAGCGCATCGAGGTCACGCCGGACGATTCGGCCGCCCGGGCCGGTGCCGGTGATCCCGGTCAGGTCGAGTGCGCGTTCCTTGGCCAGCCGGCGGACGATCGGGCTCGCGAAGAGGCGTTCGCCGGACGCGGGAATCTCCGTTGGCGCGGGACTCTCCGGCGGCGCGGGGCTCTCGGAAGGCGCGGGTTCCGTTGCCGCCGAAGGCATTCCGGCCGCCGCGAGCACCGCCTCGATGTCGACCTCGCCCTCGTCTTTCCCCGCGATCACAGCGATGGGCGAGCCGACCGCCGTCCGGGTCCCGGCCTCGACGAGGTGCCGCAGCACAACGCCGTCCAGTTCGGCGCTGATCTCGACGACCGCCTTCTCGGTCTCGACTTCGGCGATGGGGGCACCGGCCTCGACCGCGCCGCCCTCGGCGACCAGCCAGCTCTCGATCAGTCCCTCGGTGGTGTCGGCGATGACCTCGGGCATCCGCATCACGGTGGCCATCAGCGGCCGCCCATCTCGGCACGGACGGTCCGCAGTCCGGTGGCGACTTCCTCGGTACGCGCGATCGCCGCCCGTTCCAGCACCCGCGAGATGCTCGGCGACGCTTCGCCCCCGGTCACCCGTTGCACGGGCTGGTCGAGCCAGTCGAAGAAGCGGCGCTGGATCTCGTCGGCCAGCCAGCCGCCGTAGGACGTGCCGCGTGCGCCCTGCTCGACGATGAGGACCGCGTTCGTCTTCCGGATGCTGCGCCCGATGGTCTCCCAGTCCAGCGACGCCCGGTCGAGCCAGCGCAGGTCGATCAACTCGGCGTCGATTCCGGTGCTCTCGATCGCTTCGAGGGCATGGCCGGTCATCGAGAGGTAGCTCAGGACCGTGACGTCTTCCCCAGTACGGCGGATCGCGGCTTTGCCCAGCGGCAGACGGTAATCGAGGTCGTCCGACGGCGCCGGGCCGGTGGTCGGGTAGAGGTCGACGTGCTCGATCACCAGGACCGGGTCGCCCAGGTCCAGCGCGGTGTTCAGCAGGCCGATGTAGTCCGCCGGGGTCGACGGGGCCACGATGCGCCAGCCGGGCTGCATCGCGAACACCCCGGCCGGGTCCATCAGGTGCTGCGAGCCGTAGCCGGAGCCCATCGCGACCTTCGTCCGGAGCACCAGCGGCACCGGGTTCCGCCCGCCGAACATGTGGCGGGCCTTGCCGATCTGGTTGAACAGCTGATCGGCGGCCACCCACAGGAAGTCCGGGTACATGAACTCCACCACCGGCCGGAACCGGCCGTCGAGGGCCATCCCGCCGCCCAGCCCGGCGAACGCGTTCTCGCTGATCGGGGTGCCCAGGACCCGCGCCGGGTATTTCGCCGCCAAGCCCTTGGTCGCGCCGTTCGTGCCGCCGCCCAGCCGGTCGACGTCCTCGCCGAGGATCACGAACCGGTTGTCCTCGTCCATCCGGTGGCCCATCACCGCGGCGACGGCGTCGATGAACTTCGTCTCGGTGGCCGGGCCCTGGTAGTCCACGGGGTCGAGGAAACGGGCCCCGTCCAGCTCGTCGGCATCGCCGCGGATACCGACGTCGACGAAATCGGTGTCAGGCCACAGCGAAGGCCGGATACGGCGCTTCCCGGGCTTCGCCGGATCGGGTTCGAGCAAGGCCTCGGCCGCTTGGTGGACGGCGTCCCGCGCCTGCGTGCGGACCCGGGCGACCAGTTCGTCGTCGACCAGCCCCAGCGAGGTCATCTCCCGCGCGACACGCTCAAGCGGGTCTCGCGCCCGCCAGGCCGCTTCCTCTTCCTTGCTGCGGTAACCGAAAGCGCTGCCGGGGAACGGCCCGTTCTGGTGGAAGAACCGGTAGACCTCCGCCTCGACCACGGCCGGCCCCTCGCCGGCGCGCAGGATCTTCTCCGCCTGCTGCATCGCCAGGTGCACCGCGAGCGGGTCCATCCCGTCGACCCGCCACGACGGGATCCCGAAACCGGGCCCCCGGCCGGACAGCCGCGGCTCCCCGGTGACCTCCGCGACCGGGGTGGACACGGCGTACAGGTTGTTCTCGATGAAGAAGACGAGCGGCAGCTTCCAGGCGGCGGCCAGGTTCATCGACTCCAGCACCGAGCCGATGTTGACCGCGCCGTCGCCGAAGTAGCTCACGGCGATGTCGCTGGTGCCGGCGTGGCGATGCGCCCATGCGCTGCCGGCGGCGAACGGGACCCCGCCGCCGACGATCGCGTTGGTGCCGAGCGCGCCCGCCTCGAACCACTGCAGGTGCATCGAACCGCCGCGGCCGCCGCAGAAACCCTTGGCCAGCCCCAGGATCTCGGCGAGGGTGCGGTCGAGCACCGTCTGCACGGCAGGGCTGACCAGATGGTCGAGGTCAAGGACCCCGCCGGAGACGTGGGTGATCGCCTTGGCCAGGAACTGGTGGTGGCCGCGGTGCGAGCCGGTGACCGTGTCGGCCGAGCCGAGCCCGGCGATCGAGCCGACCGCGCCGCCCTCCTGGCCGATGCTCGAATGCGCCGGGCCGTGCACCAGGCCTTCGCCGGCCAGCTCGAGCACCACCGCCTCGAACGCGCGGATCAGGTGCAGCTGCCCGAGCATCGCGGCGAGCAGCTTGGGATCGGCGTTGCGCCAGTCCGCCGCGGTGGAGCTGAGTTCGAACCACGGCGCGCCGGGCTCCAGACGTCGGGTCTTGGCCATCACGGGCCTCTCCGGATCAACGGGGTCTTCTGACTTCACATGTATACAATCAAGCTTGCGCTTCCCGCAAGAACCAGGTGGGATAGAGCTAGGTCAGCATCGATGTATACATTTACGGCGAGGAGGTTCCACCATGGCCGGACTGCCGGGACTGCGCGGCACCGAGCACATCGGCTTCACCGTGCCCGACCTGGACCAGGCCGAGCGCTTTTTCGTCGACGTCATCGGCTGCGAACTCGTCTACTCGCTCGGCCCCTATCGCGCCGACGACGACTGGATGGCCGAGCACCTGGGCGTGCACCCCCGCACGGTGATGCGCGAACTCCGGTTCTTCCGTTGTGGACACGGGCCGAACTTCGAGGTCTTCGAGTACGAGGCCGCCGACGGCGCCCGGCCCCAGCCCCGAAACAGCGACATCGGCGGTCACCATCTAGCCTTCTACGTCGACGACTTCGACGCCGCGCTGGCCCATCTCCACGACCACGGCGTCACCGTGCTGAGCACCCCGACCGCGAGCACCGGTCCAAGTCAAGGACAGCGATGGGTCTACTTTCTGAGCCCGTGGGGGATGCAGCTCGAACTCGTGAGCTTCCCCCACGGCAAGGCCTACGAAGCGACGTCGAAGGTGAAGCTGTGGAGCCCGAGGGAGCCGGCCGAGTGAGCAAGGAAGACGAGCCACCCCGCAGCCGCGACGGAGTGGCGAGCAAGCGCATCGCCGACCAGCTTCGCGAGGCGATCCTGCGCGGGGACTACCCGCCCGGCGCGCGTATCCGCCAGGAGGACGTCGCCCAGCAGTACGGCGCGAGCCGGCTGCCCGTGCGCGACGCGTTCCGGGTGCTCGAATCCGACGGGCTGCTCACCCTGGTCGCCAATTCCGGCGCCTGGGTGACCCGGCTGACCCTCGCCGAATGCGACGAGATCTACCGGATCCGCGAACGGCTCGAACCCTTGCTGCTGCGCATGAGCCTGCCCCATCTCGAGCCGGAACAACTCGACCATCTCGACGACCTCGCCGAGCGCATGCGGGTCACCACCGACATCGCCGAATTCCTGGTCCTCGACCGCGAATTTCACCTCGCGTCCTACGCCGGGGCGACGACCACCATGCTCGGCGAAACCGTGCAGCGCCTCTGGAACACCACCCAGCACTACCGCCGGGCGTTCACCGCGCAGCTCGACGCGCGGGGCACCCGGATCGTCCACGATGAACACCACATGCTCGTCTCCGCCCTGCGCGCCGGCGACGCCGACGACGCGGAACGCGTGCTGGCCGGCCACATCCGAAGGACCCGGGTGACGTTGGCCGACCACCCCGAAGTCTTCGACTGACCCCTAAGGACTCGTGAGTGTTTATGCCGGTTCTAACCGTCATAAACACTCACGAGTCCTGGGGTTTCGCGGGGCCGGTCGAAGCGCGGGCCATCAGTTCGACCGGCAGCACCACGCTCTTCGTCGGTGCCTCCGGGGAGCCGATGCGTTCCAGCAGCAGCCGCGCGGCTTCTCGGCCGATCTCGTAGTGCGGGATCCGGACGGTGGTCAGCGGCGGCCGCTGGCGGTCGACGAACGGCATGTCGTTGAAGCCGGTCACCGAAACTTCGTCCGGCACCGTGCGGCCCAGCTCCGCCAGCGCGGAGTAACAGCCGAGCGCGATCAGGTCGTTGCCCGCCAGCACCGCGGTCAGCCCGGGATTGGCGGCGAACAGGTCCAGCGTCGCGGCGTGGCCGGCCGCTTCGGTGAACGCCTCGGCGAACTCGACCGCCTTCGCGGCCTGGTCGAGCCCGAGCGACGTGATGGCGTCGAGGTACGCGCGGTAACGCTCCCAGCCGGTGGACGCCGAACGCGGGCCGGCCACGTGTCCGATCCGGGTGTGCCCCAGGCCGGCCAGGTGCCGCACGAGAAGGTGGACGCCCGCCGCGTTGTCCGCGGTCACCGAAGGCACTCCGCCACCGTCGATGCGGCGATTGACGAGCACCGTCGGCACCGGCGAGCCGGGCACCGTGTCGTCGCGGCGGCTGGTGGCCAGGATGAAGCCGTCGGTCTGGCGGCCGCGCATCGCCGCGACCAGCTCGCGCTCGCGCTCCGGATCACCGTCGGTGTTGCCGAGCAGCGCCATGTACCCGGCTTCCCGCAGGGCGTCCTCGATCCCGCGGACGATCGGCGGGAACACCGGGTTGCGCAGGTCGGGGATGATCACCCCGGCCACCGAGGACGTGCGGGTGCGCAGGCTCCGCGCCGCGGAGTTGGGCGCGTAGCCCAGCGCCCGCGCCGCCTCGTGCACCCGGCCGGCGGTCCGCGCGTTCACCATCGCGCGGGTGGCCGGGTTCAGTGCCCGGCTCGCGGTGGCGGCGTGCACCCCCGCCCGCTCGGCGACGTCCTTGATCGTCGGTGCCCTGTCCATCGGGCCAGCATAGGCAGGAGACTCGTCACCAGGTGACGGCGACATACTTGGACTCGGTGTACTCCAGCAGGCCCTCGTGCCCGCCCTCGCGGCCCAGCCCGCTCTGCTTGACCCCGCCGAACGGCGCCGCCGGCTCCGAGACCAGGCCGCGGTTGAGCCCGACCATGCCGGATTCCAGGGCCTCGGCCAGCCGCAGTCCGCGGGCCAGATCGCCGGTGTACACATAGGACACCAGGCCGTGCTCGGTGTCGTTGGCCAGCCGCACGGCCTCGTCCTCGGTGTCGAAGGTGACGATCGGCGCCACCGGGCCGAAGATCTCCTCGGCGAGCACCGGCGCCCCGGCCGGAACCCCGGCCAGCACCGTCGCCGGGTAGTAGAACCCGGTGCCCTGCGGGCGTTTCCCGCCGACGAGCACCCGGGCCCCGGCGCCGACCGTGCCCTCGACCAGCTCGCTGACCTTGGCCACGGCCTCGGCGTTGACCAGCGGGCCCAGCTCCACCCCGGCTTCGGTGCCCGGTCCGACGCGCAGCGCGCCCATCCGCTCGGCGAGGCGTCGCGCGAAATCCTCCGCCACGCCGCGCTGCACGAAGAACCGGTTGGCGGCAGTGCAGGCCTGCCCGCCGTTGCGCATCTTCGCGACCATGGCGCCGTCGAGCGCAGCGTCGAGGTCGGCGTCGTCGAACACCAGGAACGGCGCGTTTCCGCCGAGCTCCATCGACGCGCTGACGACGCTCTCCGCCGCCGCGTGCAGCAGCTTGCGGCCGACCTCGGTGGACCCGGTGAAGGACAGCTTCCGCACCCGCGGGTCTTCGAGCATCGCGCCGACGACCGCGCCGGACCGGGTCGAGGGCACCACATTCACCGTGCCCGCGGGCGCGCCGGCCTCCTCCAGGATCGCGGCGATCGCCAGCGCGGTGAGCGGGGTTTCCGACGCCGGTTTGAGGATCACGGTGCAGCCGGCGCCGAGGGCGGGCGCGATCTTCCGCGTGGCCATCGCGGCCGGGAAGTTCCACGGGGTCACCAGCACGCTCACGCCGATGGGCTGGCGCAGCACCAGGATCCGGTTGGCGCCACCGGGCGCGGTCTGCACCGTGCCCGCGACCCGCACGGTTTCCTCGGCGTACCAACGGAAGAACTCCGCCGCGTAGGTCACCTCACCGCGCGCGTCGGGCAGCGCCTTGCCGTTCTCGCGCACGATCAGCTCGGCCAACTCCTCGGCCCGCTCGTGCATGAGCGTGAACGCCCGCAGCAGGATGTCGGCCCGGGCCCGCGGCGCGGTCGCCGACCATTCGGGCAACGCCGTCGCCGCGGCGTCAACGGCGGCCAAACCGTCCTCGACGGTGCCGTTCGCCACCGTCGTGACGGGATCGGCCGTGGCCGGGTCGATCACGGTGATGCGGGCGCCGTCGGCCGAGGGCTTCCAGCCGCCGCCGATGAACAGCTCTTCGGGGATCTTCACAGCGCCTCCTCGGCTCAGTACGGGTTGGCGATGAACAGGTCCTGCGCCGGGAACTTCGTGAGCACCTCGACGCCGGTACCGGTGACCACGACCTCTTCCTCGATGCGCGCGGCGGAGAAGCCGTCGGACGCGGGACAGTAGGTTTCGAGCGCGAAGACCATGCCGGGCTTGATCTCGACCGGATCGCCCAGGCTGTTCAGCCGCGAGATGATCGGCCGCTCGTGCAGCCCCAGCCCGAGACCGTGGCCGAACTGCAGGCCGAACGCGGCCATCTCGTCGGTGAACCCGAAATCCGTGGCCGCGGGCCAGACCCGGGCGACGTCGTCGGTGCCCACCCCCGGTTTCACGATCTCGATCGCCGCGTCCATCCACTCCCGCGCCCGCGCGTACGCGTCGCGCTGCGGGTCGGTGGCGCTGCCGACGCTGAACGTGCGGTAGTAACAGGTGCGATAACCGTTGTAGGACTGGATGATGTCGAAAAACGCCTGGTCGCCGGGCCGGATCAGCCGGTCGGAGAAGTTGTGCGGATGCGGGTTGCACCGCTCCCCCGACACCGCGTTGATCGCCTCGACCTGGTCGGAACCCATTTCGTAGAGCCGTTTGCTGGCCAGCGCGACGATCTCGTTCTCGCGGACGCCGGGCTTGAGCGCCTCGACGATGTCCTGGTACACCCCGTCGACCATCGCCGCGGCCTGCGAGAGCAAGGTGATCTCGTCGTTCGACTTGATCTCACGCGCGTCGAGCATCAACTGCTGCGCGTCGACGACTTTGAGGCCCTGGCGCTGCATCTCGAACAGGAGCGGCGGCTCCACGATGTCGACGCCGATCGGCGAATCCGCCACGCCCGCCTGGACGAGCAGGTCCTTGATCTGCGTGACGGCCTGGCGCATCAGCCCGGCGGCCGGCGAGATCGCCCCGCGCAGCCCGAGCATGCCGGCCCGGCAGTTCTCCGGCTCCAGCCAGGGCGAGTAGAGCTGGTGGTGTTTGGCCGCGGACCCGAAGTCCCACAGCATCGGCTCGCCGTCGCGGGCCAGCAGCGCGTAGCGGGTCATCTTGTCCCCGAGCGCGCCGCCGATCCAGGTCTGCGTGGTGTAGCGGATGTTGTAGAAGTCGAACAGCAGGAACGCGGCGCACTCGCTGGACTCCAGCGACGCGCGGGCCCGTGCGAGCCGGTAGTCGCGCAGCCGGGCGAAGTCCACGCGCTCCTCGAAGTCGACCGCGCCGTGGCCGGGGGCCGGAATCGGGCGTCCGTCAGGCATCGCCGGCCGCCAGACCGTCGGTGACGTCGGAGTCCTCGGACACCAGCTTCAGCCCGGAGCGGCGCGCCTGCTCCTCGATCAGCACGGCGAAGTCCTGCTCCACCAGGCCCGCGCCGACCGCGGACGCCACCAGCTGCGCCGCCGCCGAGGCGACCGGCATCGGCGCCTCCAGTGCGCGCGCGGCCGCCAGCCCAAGGTCGAAGTCCTTGCGCAGCAACGGCATGGTGAACGTCGGGGTGAAGTCCAGGTTCACCAGCGCCGGGGTCTTGTACTGGCTGAACACCGAGCCCATCACCGACGCGTTGAGGAAGGCCATGAACGCCTCGCGGCTCACCCCGCCCTTCTCCGCCAGCACCGTGATCTCGGCCAGCGACTGGATCACCACGCCGAGGAACACGTTGTGGGCGATCTTCACCAGCCGCGCCACCTCGCCTTCGCCGACGTAGGTCACGCCGCGGCCGAGCGCGTCCAGCAGCGGCTGGACCTCGTCGAACACCGCCCGCGGCCCGGACGCCGCGAGCGTCAGCTTCCCCGAGGCCACCACCTTCGGATTGCCGCTCACCGGCGCGGCCAGCAGCGCGGTTCCGCGCTTGGCCGCCTCGGCCCGCACCAGGGCGGAGGCCTCGGCGGACACCGTGGACGAATCGATGAGCACCTTCGGCGCCTGGGCCGGGTCGGTGAACAGCCCGCCCTCGCCGGAAGTCACCTCCTCGAGGTCCGCCGAAGCCGAAACCATGGAGAACACCACGTCACGCCCGGCCAGGTCGACCGGCCGCTCCGCCACCACCGCCCCGGCCGCGACCAGCTCTTCGGCCTTGGCGCGTGTGCGGTTGTACACCGCGACGTCGTAACCGGCCTCGAGCAGCCGCCGCACGAGCGCCGCGCCCATCCGCCCGGCACCGATCCAGCCGACTGTGGTTGCCCCTGGGTTTGCGGTCACCATGACCTGCACCTCCGTCTGCAATCGTTTGCATCAGTGTGTGTCGGAGGCTGGCCAGTAGTCAAGTGAGAGATGGGACTCAGTGCTGCAAACGTCTGCCGGGCGAAGGGCTCGTGAGTGTTTATGACGGTTAGAACCAATACTGACTTGGTTACCTACTTGTGACCTGCGTAGACGCTCGTTGCATGCTCCAGAGCGCGGAGGCTGGCGCGGTGGGCCGCGGCGCGCATCCGGTCTGTGACCTTTTCTCTGATCGCTCTTCGGCGTCGCAACATGCTGTCGTCGGGTCGTTGTGGGAGTCAGGGGCTCCTGGCTTGGCCCGGTCGGTGCGGTGTCGGGGTCAACCGCACCGACCGGGGGATCAGGGGCCTAGCGTCGGCCGCGGCGCCGGAGTTGGACGCCTTCGGCGAGCAGTATCCGGCGGGTCTGGTTGTAGCTCCGGCCGTGGGTGGTGGCCAGCTGCTGGATCGTCCGGCCGTCGAGGTAGGCGTTGACCAGGCCGGGCGGTGTCGGCGGCAAGAGGATCTTCTGCGGCCGGATGGTGACGCGGGCGAAGATCAGGACGTTGCGGACTTGCCGGTAGCTGACTGAGTACTGCGCTGCCAGCTGTTCCATGGTCTCGCCAGCGGTGTACCGATGGATGACTTCCGCAATGGTGTCGGGGTCGAAATCGGGGCCACTGACGACCGGCAGACTCATTCCGGGTCCTCCTCGTCATCCAGGACGACCAGCTCATGCTGCGTGTCTCGGTGTCCGTTGTTCGCTTAGCCACCCGTTCCAGATATGGGGCAGGTGGACAACCGCCCTACAAGCATTTGAAACGGCGTAGATCACGATCGCCTGCCCGCACGTATGGATGCAACAATCTCCGCCGCCGTCGCCACGACGAGTTGCAGCGCGTCAAGATGATCCGTCAGACGCTGAGTACCGGTGGGAGTCAACCTCCAAGAGGACCGGCGGCCGTCGGGGCGAGACTCGACGTGCCCAGCTTTCCGGAGCACTCCGAGTTGCTTCGACAACGCCGCAGGCGTCAGCCTCAGCGTCTGGCGCATCGTCGCGTACTCGCACCACTGCTCGTCAGCGAGCGTAGCCACGATGAACAGCCGCACTGGCGGTACAAGCACCGGATCGAGTCCCTCGGTATACCCGGCGATGGGGACCAAGCGCGCCATCGCTACCCCTCGACCGCGTCGGGAGTAGGCGAGTTCCGCAGGCACGACACGCAAGGCATCCCACTCGGTCTGTCGAGCATCTCCAGTTCCCCCGGCCCGAAGTCCGCGCCGCACAGAGCCACAAGCCGTGACGGCATCACGTCGTCGGTCGGGAACGGAAAGAGGTGCACCACGCGACGAGTCTCACCGACCAAGCCCGGCAGCGGGCGAGCGAGATAGATCCGCACCGTCATCGCGCGATCCAGCCTTCTGCGTTTGGCGATGCGACGGCGAGTGGACGCTCAGCGCGGAGCCTACGTCGCAGGCGAGGCCACGCACGGGCCTTTCGGTGTCGACGACGAGGTGAGCGCTGGTCCGCTTGGTGCGGTGACCGGGCAACCACATAGGCCTGGCAGGCCACGCACCGTGCGCCTGGAGCCTCCAACATCGATCCGACTACGACGACATGCCCGCACACCGACTGGTAGCGCCCGGCCGAGTTCGTGCGACGCCCTCGTGCGAATTCCTCGTCAGTGACGGCGTGATCTCGGCCATCAGAAGCGCACCGGTGCCACGACAGATACGTCCGCACGACAGTCACGCCGGCCTGTTGGTCGTCCATCTGTTCCGCCTTCCGCGCACCGGGGGCTGACCTGCGCCAGTGCCATGTGCGACACTGAAATTAGCTTCACCTAAAGGCTGATTTCAGCGAAAGGTCGCGGGCGGGCCACACGGGGGACATGCAGGTGTCAGGACGGTCAGAGGGGATGACATGACGACGGGCGACCAGCGCGCGCGGAAGCCGCGTACGGTCCTTGAGTTGAAGATCTGGCAGCGCAACCAATCGTTGGCTGAGTTCGTCAAGTCAGCGGAGGAGTTCGCACGCGAGTGCGGCGAGCCGGGCACGCTCAGCGAACGTCATCTCAAGCGTCTGGTCTCGGGACAGACCACGGATGGCTCCCCGATCGGCCGCCCCCGCCCAGCCACAGCACGCCTGCTCGAACGGATCTTCCGTCTGAGCATCGACGACCTTCTCGCACCGCCGGTGACAGTCAGCGCGGGCGAGAGTGACAGGCCGCAACTCCGCGTCATGCTCGACGCCGCCAGGCGGGTCGACCCGGCGGTTCTCGCGGTCCTGCACGGCCAGCTCGACAGCCTGCGACGGCTCGACCGGCAATTAGGCGCCGTCACCGCACACGACGAGGTAGTGGCCAAGATCGAGCAGATTTCCCTGCTCCAGTCGCACTGCCTCAACTCTGACATCAGAACGCGCCTCGCCACCCTGCTCGCCGAGCTGGGGACCCTGGCCGGATGGCAGGCGCTAGACCTCGGCCGAGTCGCGGAGTCATGGAGACACTACGAACGAGCCAAAGGCGCCGCCCTCCAATCAGGCAATGCTCGGTTCGAGGTGCACACCACTGCGGAACAGTCGTTCGCCTTGCTCGACGTCGGCGAGACAAGCGCCGCCGTTGAGGTGCTTGCTGCCACCGAAATTCGGGCACGCCATGCCGTAGATCGTCTGCTGCGCTCGTGGCTCGCGGCCGCACACGGGGAAGCGCTCGCCGCCGACGGGCAGCGCTCCGCCAGCCTCCGCGCGTTCGACCGTGCCGGAGCACTGTTGCCATCCGGATCATCCGATGCAGACGGCCCGTACGTCGCGCTCGACCCCGTACACCTCGAACGATGGAGGGGCCACGCGCTCGCCCGTACCGGCGCCCCGGAGGCGGTCGACGTACTCACGTCAGCGCTGAATCGCCTTGACCCGACGTTCGCCCGTGCTGAAGCTGGCCTGCGCGTGGACCTGGCGTCCGCATTCTTCGCGCAAGGCGAACGTGAGAAGGCAAAGGGACACATCGCCAAAGCGCGCACGCTGGCATCCAGTATTGGATCGGCGCGTCAACTCGGCCGACTCAAAAAGTTGACCCATTTACTGTAAAGCTTGCAGGGTGTTTTCCAGGGTTCCAGTGATGTAGTCGAGACTGCCTGGTCCACATGTGATCTCTTCGCCGCCCGGGCCGTCCTGCAGATAGGTGAGGAATCGGCCGTGCTCCGCCGTGTCGACGGCTGTCAGAGGCATACTGGTGACGCGCCCGCGGTTGGTACGGGAAGCGACATAGAACTGGTGGCCGCCGATCCGTCGCGCTGTCATGGCTGTCCGCAATTGCTCGGCGGAGTCGGGCGCGGTGTAGTCGCTGGTCGTGTCGAGGGAGTATGCTTCGCCGTCCCCACTGGACTCGTACTCCGACCGCGCCACGCTGAACTGGCGGATGTCTGCCGGAGCACACGCGGTCAAGCTCTCAACGACGGCGCGAATGAGTCGATGGCGCGGGATCTTCTCCAGCGTGACTCGATCACCATCCACTATGTACCGAATGGCCGATCGTCCGGCCGGCACTGCCAGCGTGGCGGTGCTTTGCCCGTCGCTGGTCGAGGAGAAGCAGTAACACTCGGATTCCGCGTTCGCCGTGGCCAGCAACAAATCCCGGAACTCGCCGACGAAACGACCCCTGCGTAGGTCGTAGAAACCGGGCTCCGCCAGGACTTGCCGGGTCAGGTCCTCGAACCTGCCGACAATGTCGTCCTCAAGCCACACGTCGACCATGCCGATCACCGGATGCGGCGCGCCAACGCGCTCCCATTCCCACGCCTGTGCCAACGCCAGACGCGGCACCGTCACCGGTTCAGCCAGCAACACGAAGCCCCCCTCGCGTTCAGCACCGTTACTTGCCGATCACGGGTGGTGTGGCCTTGCCGTCGTAGCCGAACAGGGCGTTCGGGTCGGCCTCGCGCAAGTAGTCGGCGGACTTCTTCTCCTTGTCCTCTTCCTTCTTGCCCTTCCCACCATTGGCGCCGATCGGCATCCCGTTTGCGCCACGCTGGCCGGAACTTCCTGCCTTACCACCGATGCCTGGCTCTTCCGTCGTGCCGAGTCGACCTGCACCACTCGAATTCCCCGGCGATCCCGGACCTCGGACACCCGTGCCCGACCCACCTGCTCCTGAACCGCCCGGCATACCGCCGCGGCCTCCAGAGCCGAGACCGCCGGTCTCGGAACGCGAACCACCGGGGAAGCCTGGCACAAAGCCACCACCCGAGCCGTAACCGCCAGCCGAACCGGAAGCGGTCTGCCCACCGGGGCCGGTGGAGCTAAATCCTGGTCCGAACGTTCCACCACCAACGGGCGTACCACTGGCTGGGGGTGGCGGCGCGTACCCGGCTGTCTCGGTTCCGCCGTTCTCCGACGCCGCGGGCGGATGGGGTGAAGCCCCTTGATCGCCATGAGAGCTGGAGCCCGAACTCGGTGCACCGTGCTGCCCGCCCGGAGCACCCGCCGATGAGCCAACGCCCGACCCGACCACCGATTGATGAGATCCGCTCTGCTCGGTGACCGCGCTCTGCTGCGCCGTGGGAGTTTGCACGGCGTAGGAGCCGTCCGGGGAGTCTGGCACCTGGCCGTAGTCGATTGGCATCTTTTGCGCATGACCATCACTGGTCGTAGTGAAGCCTTGGTAGATCTGTTTGTTCTGTGCAATCGCTGCGCTGTTCTTGTTGATCTGATCCTCGGTGTCGGTGTCCCACGGGCTAAGTGTGTCGAGCAAGTCTGTCGACGGCGGCTTGTCGGACACATCCTGCATCGAGTCGCGTGTGGACTGGAACGCATGTCCTTGATCAGCCAACGCGTTCTGACTGCCGTGCATGGCCGACGATGCCGATGTCGCGACGTCAGCCAACGGACGTAGGCCAGCCCGGGATGCATCGCCACTCGGCCCGGACCACGCCGATTCCAGCCGACCGACGATCGCCAGCGTGTCCGCCTCAATGCCCTGCTGCTCGGTGACCTGTTCAACGCCTGCCGCCTGCGCGTGCCCCAAGCTCTCAGGACCGGGTCCGGCCTTGACTCGACGCACCAACTCCGCGGGGAGGATCAACTTGCCGTCGGCCTGTTGTTGCTGGAGGAACTGGTAAACGACATCGGCGAGGGCCATCATGCACCGCCCTTCAGCGTGGTGACGGCCAAATCAGCGACGTGGTTCGCATCCTGGCAAGGGTCTGCCTGACCGACGACGGACCTTGCAAGCGTCACATCGATATCGAAAGCTGCATTGTCGGCAATTCCGATAGCAACGCTGCAACGTCCTTGCGAACGCTCGTCATGGGGCCCGTACGCGACAACGGGATAGCCCTGCACCGGTTGCAGAACCTTGAAGAATCCGCCCTGACTCTGGGTGTTGTAGACGGTGCGAAGCCCGTCCTTCCAGGCGTACACAAGCTGAACGCCCACGAGCGACCCCTTGTCGAGATCACTCCAAGAGCACGATTTTGCCGCGCCCGTGTCCTGAACAGGACTCTGCGTCGGTGTTCCCGTGAAGAGCCCGTCAATTTGAGTCGACGTCAGGACTGAGCACGGGTCGCGTTGGATGACTGACGCGGGCAGCGGGTTGGAGATCGTCGGAACCGCGGCACCAGGTTGCTGCCCGCTGCTCGGGGAGGCAGGCGACGACGTACCGGACGTCGGGGTCGCTTTGCCGGTCTCGCCGGAGCAGGCGGCAAGCCCGCACAACGTCACGACAATTCCAACGGCGACGCTGAGGCGTCCCATGCGATGCATCAGAAATGTCCCCCACCTTGCGTCTTGATATCCGCGCTCATTTGTACGTCATTACCCTCGTGAATGCCGAGCGCTTTTTCCATCTGCTGAATAATCTGATCGGCGTAGCTTTTCTGGCGAGAGAGATGGCCGCGATAGTAGTCGCCCGAGGTGTTCGAAGCCTTGGTGTTGCGAAGCGAGGCCGGGTCCTGACCGGGAGACTGGATAGTCCAGAGTGGGACGGCATTGCGCAGTTGGTCGTCAATGCGCCTCGACAGCTTCTTCAGGTTCTCCAACTCGGCCTTCAGGTCGTCGGGGCTGAGGTGGAAGCCGCCACCGCCTGCAACTGCCTCGCCACCCGAGGCACCGCCTCCGCCGGCCGACGTGGGATCGCCTGTGACGACGAAGTTCAACTTGCTCACCGATGCACCCGGTGCAGCCTCGCCAGCCACGACGTCCTCCCCTGACACCGATCAAACCTTGCCCGACCTGCACCGATAGTAGCCAATCGGCAACAATGTGTCCGAGGAACCGCGCAAGTAGGCTGGTCGGACTCCGAATATTGCTTTGACCTGTGATTTCTTGGCCTACGTAGACACCCCACCAGGTCTGCCGTGAACGTCCCGCGCGCCGTAGGCTGCGGGCGTGGCTGATGAGCATGGGTCGTGGAAGACGTTCGGTGAGCGGCTGGTCTACGACAATCGGTGGGTCAAGGTCGGGTTGACGGACGTAGAGGCACCGAACGGGGAGCGCTGGGAGTACCACGTGGTGCACCTCGCCCGGATCGCCATCGCTCTGATCGTGAACGACCAGGACGAAGCGCTGATGCTGTGGCGCTACCGGTTCGCCACGGAGCAGTGGGGCTACGAATTGCTGGGCGGCATGGTCGACGAGGGCGACGACTCGGCGGGGACCGCTGCAAGGGAAGCCGCGGAGGAGTCCGGCTGGCAGCCGATCGGCGAGCCGGAGCACCTGGTCAGCTTCGAGCCGCTGCCCGGCCAAGTCACGGCCCCGGTCGATGTGTACCTGTGGCGCGCAGCCGAGCACATCGGCGAGCCGACCGAGACCGAAGAGGTCGGAAGGGTCGAATGGGTGCCGTTGTCCAGGGTCAACGAACTCGCGCAACGTCAGGAGCTGCTGGGGTCTGGGACGTTGGTGTCCCTGCTGTACTACCTGAACTCACGTCAAGGGTGAGTCACCGGGGAGCACGAGCCGTTCCAGGCGGCGACGCAGCCGCACGGACCCGACTTCGGAGATGATCCGGCGGGCACGCTGCGCATAGGTCCGGGCCGCCTCACGATCTCCGGCCGCACTGTAGGCAAGCGCAAGGTCAACGTAGATGGCCCCTCCCACACGGACGAAGGACGCTTGCGTGCGGTCAATCAGCCCTTCGAGCTGGTCGATGGCTTCCGGTGCGCCGAGGTGGACGAGCGCGTTCCCGCGCCAGCGGTCCAGATGGGAGCCGCCGAGGAACAGAAACGGTAGCTCCGGGTGGACGACTTCGGACGGTCGGAGCGCGTCAGCCTCGTCGAACGCGCGCAACGCACCGTCGCGGTTTCCGGCGATCGCGCAGGCCTCACCCTCGGCGGCGGCCAGCCACGCACGTAACAGGTGCGGAGCCTGCGCGCCGATCGATCGTGCCTCGGCGAACAGAGCTACGGCGTCCTCGATGTTGCCCGCATCGATCAGGACGAACGCCTGCTCAGCGGTGGCGTGGGCGAGCAGTGCCGTCGACCCGGATTCACGTGCCGCGGACTTCGCACGTTCGTAGTGCAGCCAGGCCTGGCTGAGTGAACCCATGTCGAGGGAGTTCCAGCCGGCCAGAGTGGACGCCTCGACGAGCACCCCGGCCAACGGCGCTCGATCGCGCTCCAACAGCGTGTGCCGCAGCCGGTCTTCCACCTCGTCGATCTGGCCGCGTAAGCGTTCGAGCCGTAAGGCTGAGCCGTGGCGCCGGTCGGCGTGCCGGACGCTGTCGACCTCGCTACGGAACAAGGCGATCATCTCGGGATCGACCCGCTTGGCGATGGCAAGCCGTTCGGCCAGCTCGCCCCCGATAGCAGGGACGCTCGGAGGAAAGCCGAGTTCAGCGTCGGTGCGGCCGTAGATCTCGCGCAGGAGCGCGCGCATGGGGGGTTCGGGGGTGATGTGCCCGTTCTCCCACCGGGATATATCCGTCTTCCGGCTCGCGACCGAGCGCACCGGCAACCCGTGCGCCGGAGCGCGCGCGTTGATCGCGCGCGCCAGCTTCTCCTGTCCCCAGCCGAGGGCGTCCCGTACGGCCCGCATGGGGGTGGCCGACGTCATGAACCGGCACTCCGATAACGGGTTCTACCTGCGGAGATAACACGAGATAGCACGGGTCGTGTCAACTGCTGCCAGCTCCCGGCAGGCGCGTAAATGCCGTTTCTTGGTGGCATGACACATGACAGGAACACCCGCCGGACAGCCGCTCGGACCGACCGGAAAACCGAACTTCCGCTAACCGCGGCGAGTCCCATCACGGCCGACCAGTGCGGCAATGCTCGCATTCAGGTCGGCGAGTTGGTCGGTGATCTGCGACAGCCGCAGCTCGATCACGGCCAGGCGTGCCGACACGGCGTCTTCCATGTCCTCGCGGGGCTGGCCGGGCGCCGGCGGTATGCGACCGTGCAGCACGGCGAGCAGGTGTTGCGGGTGCAACCCGAGCGCCAGGGCAAGCGCTTCGAGCGTGCGGTCACTGCGCTTGCGCTCGACGGTGTGGTTCTGGATCTCGCGGACGATCGCCTGAGAGACCTGCGAGCGTTCCGCCAGTTCGCGTTGCTTCCACCCGAGCTCGTGCACGCGCTCGTTGATGGTCTTCGCGACCGCCGCCCAGTCTTCCGACACCCATTCCTCCGTGGTCCGCCTCAGCGCCGACATTAGCGCTTCACGGATTTCGTGACGCCTAGATCGACACCGCGTCGCGCATTCGGACCATTACTTGTCCAATGAGCGACTAAATCAGCTTTCTTTTTGCGACTAAATCATCGTTCTTGACGCAAGGGACTCAATCCAATGCCGAAGAAACTTCCTGACGCCGTTCAACCGGCGTTCTACTCACTGGCCGACGCTGCGTGGATTCTCGGCGTCGACCACGACCAAGTGCACCGCGCCATTCGGGTAGGCACGCTCCGCGCGGAACGTCGCCGCTCCCGACTCGTCATCCCTGCTGCTGAGTTGCTGCGGGTGCTCGACGGCGGTGCGCGATGACCGATTACGACTACACGGAGATGGCTGCTCAGCTTGACCGGTACGCCGATGTGCCGGACCAGGTGCTGAACGACGTGGTGTCCAGGGACGGTCTGTGTTTCTGGGCGTTCGACCGGGCGGACATGCCACGGCTGTCCGGAGATGACCCGCCGGACCGGGAGCTTGCGTTCCGATTGTGCGCGGGGTGTCCGGTGATTGACGAGTGCCGGGAACTGGAGTTGCGGACAGCCGGGCCGGACACGGTCGGGGTGTGGGGTGCGTTGCCGGACACCGATCGGCGTGCGCTGTATCCGGTGTGGCTGGCTCGCCGCGAAGGTGGTGAGGCGTGATGACGCTGAACCTCACGGCAACACAGATCGCGGTCGGGGCCGGGGTGCTGCTGGTGCTGTTCGGCCTGTGGCGGTTCAGCGCGCGGAAGGCGCGCCGGGCGGTCGAGGCAACGCAGGTGGGTGCCCGGGTGGTGTCGCTGGCCGGGCGGGTGCTGTTCACGGGTGCGGCGTTCACGGGCGTTCAGTGGCTCGTGATCACCCATCCCGGGAATCCACTGCTGCTTCTGGTGGTCCTCGGACTGCCGGACCTGATCGCGGCCTATGTCCTGACGCGGGTCCTGACGGTTACGTCGCTGGACACCACCACGCGCCGGGGTGGTGGTCGCCGATGACCACGACCAAGGAAAGCCGTATGAGGCTGGCGGCCGTCCCGGAGCTTTCTACGCGGACGGTTCCGGGCCGGGCACGGCGGTTGGCCGAGGATGCCGCGGAGGCGGCCGAGGTCCGGCGCTGGCAGACGCACCCGGACGTGGTGGCGTTGCGGGTCGAGCGGGTCCGTACGCAGGTGGATCGGTTGTGCTGGGCCGGGATTGTCCTCGGCTTGGCGTTCACCACAGCCAATGTGCAGTGGTTCGCCGCTGCCGGTGCCGCGTTCGGGTCGCTGCCGTGGCTCACGGCCTGGCTGCTCGATCCGACGGTGTGCCTGGTCCTGCTCGCAATCCTGCGGGCGGAGCAGGTGACCGCGCGGTACCAGGTCCAGACGGGCCGGTGGGTGCGGGCGGCGAAGTGGTTCACGCTGGCCGCTACGTACGTCATGAACACCTGGTCATCGTGGGCAGCCGGGATGCCGGCCGGAGTGGTTCTGCACTCGGTGCCGCCGCTGGTCGTGTTCGTCGCGGCCGAGGCGGTCACCGATCTTCGGGACAAGCTCACCGACGCGGTGCAGGTGGCGTTCATGAACGCCACCGACAAGGCGAGGGTTCATGCACTGGCCGCGCCGCACCCGGCGGAACCTCGTCCGGCCGCGCGGGGTGATGAGCGGTCGGTGCGGCGGAAGCTGTTCGCGGACTATCTCGCCGATGCCCGGGGCGCCTGGAGTCCCGGGGTGGAGATCACTCCGGCGTGGGTGCGGGAGGCGACCGGGTGTTCCCGGGGCCTGTCCTCGCGGCTCGCGGCTGACCTGACGGCCGACGTCGGGACGGGGGTGCGCGATGACGCCTGACCAGAATCCGGAGGACCACGACAGCACGGCGCTGGCGCACAGCAGCACGCGGGAGGTCGAACACGTCGGGCCGGTCCTGGACGGCGAGTTGATCGACGACACGTTGCCCCAGCCGCGACGCGGGACAGCTCGGCCGCCGGTCGAGCGTCGGCGCTGGATTGAGGTGGCGTCGCGGGTGTGGCGGTCCGGGCCGATGGTGCGGGCACGGTCGGTCGCGGCCTACCGGGCCCGGAAGGTACCGGCGGACGTAGTGCGACTGGTGTGGTTCGTCCTGCGCGGGAACTGGCGGTGGCTGGTCAAGTTCTGGAGCTGGGCCACCTACGCCGATCTTCGGGCCGATGCCCGGCGCGCCCGGCTGGCCGGGGATGCCGAGGCACGCCGGGCCGCGCAGGAGTTGATCCGGTCGGATGCCACGGCACGGTGGGCGAAACTCGGGATCGCGCTCCGCCGGATGGTGATCACGGTACGGGTGGCCGCGCCGGTCGCGGCGCTGCTGTGGCTGGTGGACTCGGTGATGGACCGGGCGGACATGTGGCCCTGGCTGGCCGATGTCTGCACGGGACTGGACGCCGTGTGGTCAGTGGCGACGGTGCTCGTGCCGCTGCTGCTGGTCGTGCTGCCGGTGGCGTGGGCGGTCGCGGCGGCGTTCGAGGGACGCGACCGTACCCCGGGCGCGGGCTGGCTGGTCCGGCCCGACCGTGACGACGCCGATTCATGGATCGACGAACGGATGATCTCGAAAGCCTTGGCGCACCTGGGAATCACCCCGCTCGACAAGTTCTACCGCGACGGCGGCGAGCTGATGTACACCGTGGCGGCCCGCAAGGACGGTGACGGGACGTTCGCTCAGGTCCGTCTGCCGATGGGTGTCACGGCCGACATGGTGGCCGCGCGCCGGTCCAAACTGGCCGCGAACCTCGGGCGTGCGTCGCTCGAAACGTGGCCTACCAAGGGAGATGAAGACGGAATCCTGGACCTGTGGATCGCCGACAAGGGCGTGCTTCGCGGCGGGGCCGGCGCCTGGCCATTGGTCCACGAAGGACAAGTGGACGTGTTCGACGGTGTCCCGTTCGGACTGTCCCAACGCGGCCTGGTCATCAACGCGCCGCTGCTCGGGGTCAACTGGCTGATCGGCGGCCGTCCCGGGCAAGGGAAGTCGGCCGCGTTGCGGACGCTGATGCTCGGCGCGGCGCTCGACCCGACGGCGGAACTGTGGATGTTCGTCATGGGCGAGTCACCCGACTTCGACCCGTTCACCCCGCGTCTGTCCCGCTACCGGATGGGCATGGACGACCATGTGGCCGAGGCGGCGACGCAAGCCCTGGCGGACCTTCTGACCGAAATGGAGCGACGGGGCAAGGTCCTCGGGGAGCAGCCGGGCCGTCCGCCGAAGGTGTCGCGCAAGCTCGCCGACAAGCGCGGGCTGGGGCTGCACCCGCTGGTGGTCGGGATCGACGAGTGTCACGAACTGTTCCAGCACCCCAAGTTCGGCAAGAAAGCCGCCGAGCTGGCCGTCAGGTTGATCAAGCGAGGACGCAAGTACGGGATCGTGCTGCTGCTGGCCACCCAGTCGCCCACCAAGGACAGCATCCCGAGGGAGATCACCCGCAACGTGGCGTGCGGGGTCGCGTTCTCCGTGGCCGACCAGGTCGCCAACGACGGCTTGCTCGGGTCCGGCAAGTACGCGGCCGGTATCCGCGCGACCGAGTTGCGGATCAACACCGACCGGGGAACCTGTGTCGCGGTCGGGATCACCGATGAGACGTTCGAGCTGGTGCGCGGCTTCTACGTCCCGTTCGAGGACGGGGCGGACGACGTGACCCCCGTCATCGCGCGTGCCGTCGCGCTGATCGAGGTCGCGGGCCGGGCGGTCGAGTCCAGCGCACGGCCGGAGATCGAGGCGGCACCGGTCGTCGCCGACCACCTGGCCGATATCGACGCGGTGATGGACGGGGAGCGTCGCGTGCGGACACAGGTGGTCCTGACGCGGCTGGCGCGGCACGATCCCGGCGAGTACGAGGGATGGACCTTCCGGGACCTCACGGCCGCGCTCGCCGGGTTCGGAGTCTCGCCGGTGAAGTCCGACGGGAACAAGGTGGTCCGCGCCGAGGACGTCGCCGCCGCGCTCGCCGAGCGGGACCGCGACGGCAGGGAGCCGGACGGGGACCCGGCAGGGAGGCAGGGAGTTATCCCTACCGGGTCCCTGAACCAAAGTCCCGGTTCTGACCAGGGAAAATCCGGCTCAGGGACGCCAGGGACCCCAGCCGGCCGAATCCCCGAATCTGGCCGGAAACCGAGTGCTGCCAGGGATGTGCCCGAGTCCCTCCAGCGCGACGAGGACAACGGACGCCGGGGGCGCGATGGCTAGGAAGCCCGCCGATCACCCCGCATCCACCAACACCCCCACACGACGACACCGTAAGCGAGGAAGCGATGACGACAGCCACATCGATCAGGACAACGCCCACACCACCACCAGAGTTGAGGCCACACCCGAGACGATCGACTCTGGGTCGGCCACGCGGGAGACCTACGCGCAGCAACAGGCGCGGCTGGATGCCGAAGCCGTCGACCGGTGGGCCGTGATCGTGGTGGACTGGCCACCGATGACTGAGGAGCAGATCCGTGCCCTTGCGGTGATCCTCAACCGGATCGACGCGCGCCAGGCCCAGCAACGGCCGGGCGGCAAGAGGAACGGCTGAGTACCCGGATACCGGGACGGTGGCTCCCCAACCCCCGCAGGGCCCTGGTGAGCCACCGTTCGCGTGCTCCGGCCCGTCCGTTCAAGGCGCGGTCAGCCGCGCCGCCGCGCCGGGCTGGTAGGGCTCGACGCGGACGCGTCGCTAGCCCACAGCAGCGTCATACGGTGGTCCGGCTTGACTTCAAGCCAGAACCACGAACGCACTCGTAACACGATGGCCAACGGGACCGACAACTGTACAGCTGCCTAGCCTGGCGCGGGCATGTCTGGTTGACCTGATCAGCCGTTGCACCGGAGGTTCCTGCCCATGCCAAGCGAGACCGACATCGACCCGAGCACGCTTACTTCATGGGTAGAGCTCTTCGACGAGTTCCTGGACGCAGTGGCCCGTCGCATCGATGGCGGTTGGACCCCCGCGCTGTGGTCCCAAGCTGAAACCGAGATCCGTGAGACCGCGAAGCTGCCGCGCGCGGACGGCAGTGGCGACCGCTGGGGCCGTGATCCTGCAAACAGGGTCTATGCCGTCGCCGAGGTGCTCTGCCACGCCATCATTGACCATGTTCGCTCGTTGCGAACTCTCATGACAGCGGCTGGCCCGCCAGCGCCTACCGCAGTCGATGCTCTGGCCCGTGGAGCACTGGAGGCGGCCTCGACCATCTGGTGGCTCACCGACCAGTCGATAGCCGGACGTGCGCGGGTTGCCCGCCTCTATGCCATCTGCCGGGCGAGCGCTATGGAGTATGAGCGTGCTTTCGAAGCTATGCAGGGCTCGCCGATTGGCCACTATGGGAAGTCCATTGCTGATCTTGATGCGCACTACTGCGGCACTCTTGGGTTTCAGACGAAGCTGACAAACAAGGGCGCCTTTATCGACAGTGAAGGGCAGAAGCTACCAGGTTACACCAACAGAGTTAAAGCCTACCTCAAAGCCATGGGCCATCCCTCAACCACGGCCGTATACAATTTTCTATCGGGCTCCGCCCATGCGCAGCTGTGGCGACTAGAGTACGGCTACACTGACTTGATTGGCCCAGACGGCACTGTCCGATCCTATCAGTATTACTCACAGAGCATCCTGCGCGTGGGCATGGGCGTGGCGGCGGAGAGCCTGGCACACGCGGTTCGATTGTGCTTTGAGATTCTTGGGCGAAACGTTGATCTGTCGGACGTTTGGCGATACGCCATGCCGATCAATCGAGTATTTTCCGCTCAATAGATGTTCGCGACGGGCGATCACTTAGACGGTCGATCGTTTCATGGTTGGAAATCATACAATCGCAGAACTCTTGACAGATTGCCACATCAAGATCCAAGTGGCCCACTGTGAATCAAGACAAATTACTGTTCAACCGTTCTTCGTCGGCATCAATGCCTGTCTGAGCCTCAACAAATGCCTCTCTTGCTTCATCAAGCAAAATCCATATAGCCTTGAGTGATATGAGATCCTCTGGCGTCGGCGCGCTGGGCGTGCTCTGAGTCAAATACACTGTAGTCACCTGAACTAATGAGCCAAGCGTAGATTGCGCAGGATCAGCCAGGCCCGTGTTGCTCGGCCCCACCAGCATCACCCCGGACTTCCCACGCGGCTGCCTGATCGAAAGTGCGCCGCTGGCGCCACTGTGGATTGCGTGATGGGATTGCTGCACCCAGGGACGCATGTGCTCAATACCTGCAATCTCCTCAAGCTCTGTAAAATTCGGATCGACCTTCGGTTGCATGAGGGGCTTTGCCCACCCCCATGACCTTTGGTAGCCGCTGCCAAACTGTCGCATGACGGACTTCCTGTCTTCGCTAAATTCCGTCATTTCACTATCCGAGAACGGCTCATAGCCGAGCGCTTCGCAATGCTTCTGGTAGCGTTCAGCATCCTTGAAGCGCTCAACGAGGCGATGCAGCAGGAACCGCTCGGAAAGCTCCGCATCGTTGTCTCCAAGCACGAAAGAAATCACTGCGATCTCATGAAGCGTGCGCCATCGCGCTTGAGCCCCCACTGCATGCCCGGTACGGAGCAGTCCATTAACATCAGATGCAACCAAGCAGGCGCGTGCATGCAGAAGGGTTAACGCCTCAAACTTCACGTCGTTGTTGTTAACGGCTTCAGATCGATGTGTTTGGTCGTGCTTCTCGCCAACCTCAAGACATGACGTATATACGCATTCGTATAGGTCCAGCGCCCGCGCCCAGCGCTTACGCAATCGACGCTCGAATCCTTTACGGATCCTGCGATGCTCTCGCAGCATCTTCTGAGAATTTTGCCGGAGAGACCTTGCTAGAATGTCGGCCGACTCGCTCGTTGCCCCCTCCAAAGCGGCCGATATCTGGTCCGAGCTGGCGTCAAGATCAATTGCCTCGGCAACAAGTCGGCTATATAGATCTTCAAGCGACTCCTTGCCTTCCTTCATGCGACTTGGTCGTGTGATTCTCACGTCTTAATCCATTCGCTAGGAATATTGTTCACGTGGTCGGGGAAGCATACAGGATGAAACACTCGAGCCCGCCGACACAACATTGACTGCTGCGCGCCGCCAGGCGGCGCCTTGATCCCATTTCTGATCCCTACCGCGTTGGCCAACTGCTTCGACTGCTAACGCGCCTTGCGTGCAAACGCACCATCGGACAGGACCGAACAACGGCAGCGGGAGGCACGCGCGAAGGTGGCTCACCACCCCTGCGGCAAGCGGGTGGTGAGCCACTTTCGTATTTCCACTGACGCCCAGTCAGGACACGTTGTGCATGGCCCTGTTGCGCTTGGGCTGGTAGGGCTCGACGCGGACGCGTTTGGGGTTGAAGGTGCGGAACCCGGTCTGGTCCGAGGGGTCGACGTAGAGGGTGTCCCGGCCGAGTGCGTCAGTGAGCATGGCGCGCTGCTCGCCGGTGTCGGCGGCGTCCCACTTCTCCGCCGCTTCGTCGCGGCTCATCGCCTCGGTGGGGCCTTCCGGGTTGCCGCCGGTCAACTCCTCCCGCTCAGCCTCCAACCGCGCTAGATCAGCGATCAGCGGCTCGTTCGCTCGGTCGAACGCCTTGTCCGACATCTTCCGCGCGCCCCACTTCGCGGCAATCGCCTCTTGCCGCGCCTCACACTCGGCGATCTCCCGATCGACCTGGGCCAGCCGATCAGAGATCCGCGCCCGCGCGGCCTTGATCGCCGCCGCGTGCGTCTTGTCCGACATCCGGGCGAGCACCATCCCCCGGATCTCCCGGTCCACCGCCCGCACGTCCGCCGCGACCTTCCCGCACCCACCACGGGCCTTCGTGCACGCGTACTGCCGCCGCCGCTGCCCGTCCGGATACTCTCCGACGTGCGGACGCCCGGACAGCTTCTTGCCGCACCGAGGGCACGTCGCGATCCCCGACCCGACATAGTGCCCACTGGGCCGCCGCCCGCGCGTGCGCCCGGCATACAGCGCACGCAGCCGCTCAAACTCGACCGGGTCCACAATCGGCTCACCCGGCATCGTTCCCACGATCTCGCCCTCGTGCTCGATCAACCCCGCGTTGCGTGGCCGCAACAACAGGTCCCGGACCTTCGTCGGGCTGAACAACCCTCCGGTGATCGTACGCAGCCCGGCCGCGTTCCACTCCTCACTCAACTTGACCTGCGACACCCCGGCCAATACCGCGCTGGTCCCGGCGCGCAGCGCGACCTGTTCCCGCTCCACCAACGCCGCCGACACCGGTTCCCGGGTGTCCATGCCATCCTCGTCGATGGCCTCGTCCTTCGGGACGGTCCGGTCCAATCCGGGGAACCCGAACGATCGGCCCTGAAGGTGGGGGACACCCTTGCGGCGCAGCACATCGAACCGCCGGGAAATCCGCTGTGACGCCTCATCGGAGTTGCGCTGGTTGTGCGCTACTTCCTGTCGCAACTGGTATCGGTCGTTGTAGTCCGAGAGGTCATACCGGCCGTGCGAGGACGCGACCGTGAACGAGTCGAAGCCCTCGATCAGCTTGAACATGTCCTCCAGGTCCGGCGACTGCCGCCACCCCCGGTCGGTGTTCCACAACACCACCCCGTCACACGCCCGCGCCGCCACCCGCTTCATGACCCGCTCCCACCCCGGGCGGCGGACTTTCGGGTTCCACGCCGAGAGCTTTGGGTCGGAGATCTCCTCACCCAGCACGCCGCCCAACCGCTCGATCACCTCGCGGTTGTCGGCGTGCTGGGTCTCGCACTTCTCCAGCTTCCCTTTCTGATTCCGGGACAGCCGCGCGTACGAGTCCAAGATCGGCCGTCGACCGTCCTGACCTGCGCTAACCTGGTGTGAGTGAGCCACACGACCCACCGTAGGTCGTCAAGTGACGGTACGCTAGAACCGTCATAAACACTCACGAGCCCTTACGCAGCACCAGGTCCCTGGCTGCGGCACCGGCCGCAGCCAGGCCGCCGGAGCCCCATCTGGACCTTTACAACGTTGTTCCAACGATGTAAAAATTGGCCTCCCCCGTCCCCGAGGCCGAAAGCCCCTGCCATGAAACGTCTGCGGAACATCCTGCTGTCCGTCGCGCTCATGCTCACCGGCCTGGCTTTCGCCGGGACCTCGGCGGGCGCCGCGTCCTCCCTGCCATGCGATATCTACGGCTCAGCCGGCACGCCCTGCGTGGGCGCGCACAGCACCGTGCGCGCGCTCTACGCCGCCTACAACGGCCCGCTCTACCAGGTGCGCCGCGCCGACGGGGCCACCACCGACATCGGGCTGCTCTCGCCGGGCGGCATCGCGAACGGGGCGGCGCAGGATTCCTTCTGCGCCAACACGTCCTGCATCATCTCCGAGATCTACGACCAGTCACCGCGGCACAACGACCTCACCATCGAGGCGGCGGGCGGGGCCGGCGCGGCCGACGTCGGGGCCCCGGCCGACGCGCTGCCGATCAGCATCGGCGGGCACACCGCGTACGGCGTGGAGATCACCTCGGGCATGGGCTACCGGGACAACAGCACGAGCGGCGTCGCGGTCAACGGCCAGCCCGAGGGCATGTACATGGTGGCTTCCGCGACCCATGTGAACGGCGGCTGCTGCTTCGACTACGGCAACGCCGAGACCAACAACCAGGACACCGGCGACGGCCACATGGACGCGGTCTACCTCGGGCTGCGCTGCGAATTCGGCAACTGCAACGGATCCGGCCCCTGGGTGGCGGCCGACCTCGAGAACGGCCTCTTCCAGTCCAACACCGGCAGCAACGCGGGCGACCCCGGCCCCGGCGCGACCCCGTACGTCACGGCGATGCTGAGCAACAACGGCCAGGACCACTTCACCCTGAAACGGGCCAACGCGCAGACCGGCGACCTGACCACCACGTACTCGGGCTCCGAGCCGACCGTCCGGAACACCTACTCGCCGCTGCACCAGGAAGGCGCGATCGTCCTGGGCACCGGCGGCGACAACAGCAATGCCGACGTCGGCTCGTTCTTCGAAGGCGTGATGACCGCCGGGGTACCGACCGACGCCGCGGACAGCGCCGTGCAGGCCAGCATCGTCTCCGCCGGTTACGGCGGTTCGAACGGCGTCGGCGGCGGCACGCTCACCCCGGGCTCGTCGATCTCCCTGCGCGCCACCACCGCTTGCTGCACCACCCGCTACCTGCGCCACTCCGGCGGCGACGCGATCACTTCGGTGATCACGGCGGACAGCTCCGCGCTGGACAAAAACGACGCCACCTGGATCGTCCGGCGGGGCCTGGCCAACAACTCCTGCCTGTCGTTCGAATCGAAGAACTACCCCGGCGAGTACCTCCGCCACTCGAATTACCAGCTGCACCGCCAGCCCGACGACGGCAGCGCCCTGCTCACCAACGACGCCACCTTCTGCCCGGCCGGCGGCAACAGCGGCTCGTACACCTCGTTCCAGTCGAACAACTATCCGGGCTACTACATCAGGCATTACGACAGCACCGTCTACATCGCACACAACGGCGGCAGCAATCCTTGGGACACCACGACGTTGTGGGCCGAGGACACCACCTGGGAGGTGGCCCAACCCTGGGCGTGACCCGGGGTCAGCCGGCGAGCAGTGCGTTCAGCTCTTCGTGGGCGCGGTCGCCACTGCGCATCCCTGGTGGGACCGGGTCACCGGTCAACCCCGTCTGCCTGTTCTGAAGGTCCGCTCGGTTTCAAGGCGCACAGTTGGGTGACGAGTTCGGTCCAGCCCTGGATGAGCCGTTTCCGCTGCTGCCGGGCCTTGGCGGATGACAGGTCGCCGGCGGGCAGCTGGAGCATCAGCGGCCCGTCGAGCGCTCCGGTCAGCTGCGCGGCGAGCACGTCGAGATCCGCGAACGCGGGCTTGATCTCGCCGAGCAGCATCCGGATGTGCAGGCGGGACAACGGGGTTTCGCCGGTGGGGACCTGCTGCCCGCCGTCGAGCGAGGCGCGGGCGATCTCGTGGTTGTCGAACAGGAAGCCGATCCGCGCGGTCCCGTAGGCGATCAGCCGCTCCAGCCCCGGGGCGCCGGGGCCGAGCGGCGGATCGCCGGCCATCACGGCCTGTTGCAGGGAGCGTTCTTCCTCGTCCAGCAACGCCTGGAAAATTCCGGCGCGGCTGCCGAACCGACGGAAGACTGTGCCCTTGCCCAGCCCCGACCGCGCGGCGAGCTCATCCATCGTGACGTCGCTCGCCCCGTGCTCGGCCACCAGCACCCGGGCCGTTTCCAGCAGCAGCGCCCGATTGCGGACGGCGTCCGCGCGCTCCGGGCGTGGTTTGCCCAGCTGCGGCAGAAATTCCTTCACCGTCGCCAGCCTATCGCCTCTCGGCCCGGCCCGGAGCGCGCCGCTGCTGCTACGCGTCGAAAGGCGTCAGGACGAAAATGGGCATCCGGCGGGTGGTCTTCTTCTGGTACTCCGCATAGTCGGGCCACGCCTCGATGGCGCGGGCGATCCAGGCGGCGTACTCGTCGCCGTCGACTTCCCGCGCCCGGTAGTCCTTCTTGACCGGCCCGTCCTGAAGCTCGACATGCGGGTTCGCCTTCACGTTGTAGTACCAGACCGGGTTTTTGGGCGCACCGCCCAAAGAGGCCACGACCGCGTACTCGCCCTCGTGCTCCACCCGTTGCAGGGCGGTCTTGCGGATCTTGCCGGTCTTGGCGCCCAGCGAGGTCAGGACGATCACCGGCGCACCCTGGTTGTCGGTGCCCTCGGTGCCGCCGGAGCTCTCGTAGAGGTCCACCTGGTTACGGCTGAACTCGAACGCGCCCGGCTCGTACTCCCCGGTGAGAGGCATGACTCCACCAACTCTTTTCGTTGATCGACTGTACCGTCAATCGGACTATACCCCGTTTGTCACCGGCGTGGGTGGCGGCGGCGTGGGTGGCGGAGTGGAGGTGGTGGTCGTCGCCGGAGCTTCGGCAGTGCCGGTCGGCGGTGCCGGGCTCGGTGACGGCTCCGGGCTCGGGGATTGAGCGGGGCCAGGGGACGGACTTGGGCTCGGACTCGGGGACGGGGAGCGCGCCGGGCTCGGAGGCGGCGGCGTGGTGTTCGGGTTGTTCGGCGTGTCCGCCCCGTTGTAACCGGGCAGACCCCAGATCGGGATGACTGCGGGCGGCACTTCCTTGGCGACACCCGGCTTCGTGGGAGTGCAGCCCACGACGTGGGAATTGCTCACCCAGTTGCCCAGCGTGGCACGCACGAACAGGTAATCCTGCCTCGGATCGGCGCCGCCCCGGGGCAACAGCTGGTTCACCACCGGACCGCTCAAGGTGAGCACGGTCGCGATCGGATGGTAGTTCCCATCCGGGTGATCCCCTTTGAGGACCTCCCGGATCTGGTAGGTCACGCCCGGCTGCGGCGGGGTGAAGGTGATTCGCGCCTCGGTCCCGAGACAGCTCCCGCCGGTGTCGGTCCAGAGGAGCCCGTCCGGCCGGATCAGCTGGCCGGCTCGGCCGCTCGCTGATCCGGCCCCGGTCAGCCCGTACGCCGCCGCGGCCGGCGGAGCCAGAGCCATGCCCGATGCCAGCACGGAAACCGTCGCGAACACGCCGAGCAGCAACGCCTTCCGACCGGCCGGGCCTCCTGCCCTCCGCACGTTCCGGCCGCCGTTCATCGCCGCGCCCCCTGCGCGCGACGACGCCGGGCACCGAGCCGCATCGTGATCCCGGCGACCAGCAAGGCGAGCGCGACCCCGGCCAGCACGGCAAGCGAGACCCCGGTGAACGCCAGTTTCCCTCGGTTCGCGCCGCTGTTGCCCACCTGCGCGCCGGCGGGCCCCTCGTGGCCCATACCCGTCAGCACACCGGCCTCCGGTGCACCGGCCACCGGCCCCGGCGAACCGGACGGACCGGGGCCGGTGCCCGCCGGCGGCACCGCGCCCACGCCCCGGTCGTCCTCGACGCCCACGGCCCGGGTCTCGACGACAAACGTCACGCCGAGACACGCGTCGGTCGCCGCCGCGGACAGGGTCAACGCCCCCGGCACCACGAAGGAGGCCCGGCCCGACGCCGGCACGAAAAGCCCGCCGGCCGGTTGCAGGTCGTTGGTCGCGAGCAGACCGGCCGGGCAGCCCACCGGGTTCGAGGAGGACTTCACCCGGTCGAAGAACAGCGACACCAGCCGCACGCCGAACCCGTTGGGATTGGTCACGGTGAACTGCGCGGAGCCGGTCCGCCCCGGAAGGAGGTCCGCCACCGGCTCGCTCACCGCGGTCAAGGCCACCGGTTCCGCGGCCGCCGCGATGGTGCCCGCACCGCCCACGATCAGGACCGCCGGTATCGCGCTCAGCAGAAGCATTGGTCGTCTCATGCCCACTCGCACCCGTCGGCTCGTTATCCGGCTGCCGTCACCGCGTCGATGGCCGTGACCTTCACGACCACCTTCGCCCCCTGACAGCCGTTACCCGCATCGGCCGACAAGCTGATCGCGCCGGGGATCGAGCCGGTCTGCGCGGTCGAGTTCGCCGGCACCGTGAGCGGCTTGGCGAGAGTGATGGGCCCGGCCGGCACGCTGAAGTTCTCCGGCCCGCAGGTCTGCCCGGCGACCGGTTGCACGGTCAGCCCGCCGAGGCTGACCTTGTTCACCTGCACGGCGAACCCGTTCGCATTCGCCACGGTGAAGGACGCGGCCCCGGCGCCCCCGGGCAGCATGTCACCCTGCGGATCGGCGATCTGGGTGAACACCAGCGCCTTCAGATCCCCCGCACCGAGCGCCCGGCCGGACGCGTCGCCGCTGCCCTGGATGGTGAACGCCGCGAGGGCGCCGCCGGTCAGGGCCATCGCGCCGACGGCGACCCCGACCCCGGCCATGACGGTCTTGAATCTCCGGCTTCTTTTCGGAGCGGGGACATTCTGCGAATCGTTCGACATGATCAAGTGTTCCTTTTCTGAAGACCAGTGCAACCTGTGCAGATCAATTTCTACGGGAGCGGCGGAAAGACCACCATACTTTTCCGCGAAAGTACCCACCAAGGGTGATCTCGGACCACGGAAAAGCCGGGTATGTTTCTCTCGAGCCGCGATTCCCGCCACGGATGGCGCGGCCGGCCGAGCGGGACCCGGCGGGGGGATAGATACGGTAGCCGGGCCCCGCTACGATTTCACCGGCTCCATCGCGAAAAACAGCAGAGAATGGTTCAGCGTCGCGGGCATCGGTTCGCCGTCGGCGATACTCGACTGCGCCTGGCCGACGAATCGGCAATCGCCGAGCAATTCGGCCAGGATCGCCTTGGCCAGGAACACCGCGAGGTCCCGTCCCGGGCAGCTCTGCCTCCCGTTGCTGAATTGGTTGAACCGGTAGCCGGCCGGCCGTGACGGCACGAACGCGTCCGGCTCCGGAACCGAAACCGGGTCCCGGTGATTGAACGAGTTCACCACCAGCAGCGGCGTTCCGGCGGGAATCGGCACCCCGCCGAGGGTGGTCGCCGCGGTGGCCCGCCGGCCGAACATCGGCGTCGTGGGCCAGAGCCGCATGCTCTCGTACAGGCAGGATTCCAGGTGCTTCAATCCGTCCACATCGGACGCCGTCCGAGTAGGCGCCGAGCGGAGTTCGTCGCGAACTTGCCACTCCACCAAAGGCTGACCGCTGATCACCGCCAGCGTCCGGAACACGTTGGCGGCCAGCGTGCCCGACATCGCGAACACCCAATGCGTCACCTGAGTGAGCGCACTGACCTCTTCCGAAACCGGAGGAAGCCCGGACACCAGGCTGCCCGGCTCCGCAGTCCGGACATAGTGCGCCACCCGACGGTAAAACGGATCGAAGTGCCTCGACTTCCGGAGTCCGTGCACCTGGTTCGCCTCGGCCATCATCGCGTGCAGGGCCGCGGTGAGGTCGCGATCGTCCCGGGCCCGGGAGCCGAAGATCACCTGGCGCGCAATACTTTCCACCGCCCCTTCGAGCTGGGACCAGTCGAGCAAATACGCCCGAGCCTCGTCCTTCATCACCGCGATCTCCCGCTGCACCACGGAAAGGAACTGCGGTGCCAGCGGATGAACACGGCTCCCCGGCGAGAGCGCCACCTCGGCGAACGCCCGTCGCGCACGCCACTTCTCGCCGTGGGAGATCGTCAGCGCCTCCGGCTGGAAATGGCTCATCCCCCGCAGTTTCACCGCCGGGTCGGATGCGAAATCGCCCCCGGACCGGTCGAGCACCTCCCGTAGCAGCGGCTCGCCGAAAACCAGCAGCGTCCGGTCGCCCAGCACTCGCACCCACAGCGCGTCGCCGGGGTGGGCCGCCCGCAGGTCCGCGAGCAACCGTGACGCGAGCAGGTCGGTGCCCAGGCTGTCGAAGACCTTCACCAGGTTGTCGCGCTGGCTGAACAAGCCGGCCAGCGTGTTCGGCGCGATCTGCACGGCCGTGAACACCACACTCTCCGGCAGGCTCAGCTCGGGGAACTCGCGGACCACGGGCGCCGTCACGGGAACTTCGGCTGCGGCGCGAACAGCGGCGGCTCCCGGGTGTCGTCGAGCGGCGCTCGCGCGACGGTCTTGAGCAGGTTCAGCGCCTTGACGCCGGCCTTCAGCCGATCCGGCACCAGGCCGCCTCCCCCGCCCGTCGAGGACACCGGCCACGGGGCGAAGGGCAGCTCCACATGCTCGAGCGCGGTCTCCAGCTCGGGGTGGTGGCGCAGCAGGATCTCTTTCATCGTGGTCTTCTGCACCCAGTCGAACCCGGTTTTCGTGTACACCTCCGGCGTGAAGTGCGAGGTGAAGAACCGATCGCTCTGCAGCCGCCGCGACGCCATCAGGATGAAGATCCGGAACGCCGTGTCGGAGAACCCGAAGCCCAGTGGCGGTTCCTCCGCGTACATCCCGACCATCGTGTCGACCAGATCGACGTCGCCCTTGTACAGCCGGTCGATCTCCGCCGCCCACTTCCGGTTGGGCGTCAGCTCGGCGAACGTCCTGGCCCGCGGCATGCCCAGTGCCTCACGCAGGTCGTTGTAGCGGGGCACACCGCGCTCACGGTCCCGGGTGATGTCCAAAGTGGCCAGATCGGTCAGCTGGCCGTCGATCCGGGTCAGCCGGCGCAGCGCGTTCGGATAGTTGTGCAGGCAGACGCGCCCGGCGTTGGCCAGTCCGAACGAGTAGTACAGATCGGGCATGCTGTACTTGTCCATGAACGCCCGGGTGGCCTCGCCCTGGATCTCGGTGAACGAGACTTTTTCCACCAGGCGCCCGCTTTCCAGGTCGAAGAACGACCAGTCGTCCGGGATCAGCGGGTGCATCCGATAGACCGAGACGAACTCCTCGGTCAGGGAGAACGGCACCCCGTGATGGCTCGGCGGCGAGCCGACGATGCCGCACACCACGTCCCGGTCGCTGAACCGCCCGAAGGTCCGCCCGACGGTCTCGCCGGCCAAGCCCCACCAGTTGGCGCGCATGCCGACTTGCAGTGCCGGGTGCCGCAGCACCGTGGGCGTCCACTCGACGGTGTGGATCTTGGCGATCAGCGCGGCGTTGGTCAGCCAGGCGACCTCGAACAGCCGCTGGTCGCTGAACTCCGGGTGCTCCTTCTTGATCGCGTCGCAGATCGCGTTGTGCTCACGGGAGAACAGGGTGTGCAGCATCGCGACGCCGGTCCACCAGTTCTCGGTCATCCCGGTCAGGTCCACGCCGGGCAGCTCGTCGTGCGGCAGGAGCCGGGAGTCGTCCTGCACCTTGATCTTGCCGTCGACGTAACTGCGGATGCTGTTCTGCTTCGCCGCACCGGTGCCGTAGAGCTGCGAGGCGTCCCACCAATGCGTCTCCTCGTTGACGTACGCCGGCGCGCGGTCGGTCTTCATGTGGGAGCAGGGATGACGTGGCGTCCTCCGAATCTTCATCGGACGTTCGGGCCAATCGTCCTGTTCGGACAGCGGGATCTCGATGCAGTCGTCCGGGTCGCCGGTGCCGTGGAAGAACCAGTTGTGGTTCTCGAACTGCAGCCAGGCGGCGGCCAGCGCGTTGATGATGTGCGCCGGCTTGAACGTGTCCCTGGCCAGCAGCAGATTGCTGATGTCACGGGGATTCGGGTCCATCATGATCCGAGTGTTCGGTTTGGTCAGGCGCGGCGGCACATTCCGGCCGAACGGTGTGCCGGCGCTGCCCATGTCCGGGTCCGACAGGTCGTTCCACCGGCCGTCCGGGGTCCGGGCGCGCAGGGCTTCCTCCGGCGGCTCGACCGGCTTGGCCGGGGCGGTGGGGTCCGCCTCAAGCGGAACCTCGTACAGATTCTCCTCTCGGAGCTGCCGCCGGATCCTGATCAAGGTGCCCAGGTGCAGCGGCAACGCGGCCAATTGCGCGGGCATCGGCATCTTCGGCACCGGAAGCTGATGCCATTGCCGCCCGGCCAGCCGATTCGGCACCCGGCGTTTTCCCTGATCCACCATCCGGCCCACATCCTCACATCTTCGGTGATGTCCGCCCCGGAATCGATCCGTCTCGGGTTCGGGAAAGCGAACCGTACCCCGGATCAGCGGACCCGATCGCCGTTCTCCCCTCCGTGAGGTATTCCGAAATGCACCCCGGCCGAGTCCACTGTTCCCATGGAAGACTTACGCACGGCCGGCAATTCCGCGGCCGCCGCCGTGGAGCGCCGGCTGCTCGAGATCAGGGAACTGGCCGCCGTCAACCGGGAGCCGGCGGCCACCAAAGCCTGGGACTGGTGCCGCGAACTCTCGGCCAAAGCCGCCACGAACCGCGCGGCGACGGACTGGGAGCTGAACGAGCTGTTCCGGCGGGGTGACACGCCGGACGGGCTGCGTGGCTCCACCGAGGGGATCCTGGTCACCACCACCACGAATCCGTTGCTGGACAACGCAGTCCGCCTGCTGACCGGAATGTGGATGCCCTGGCAGGGCAAACGCTTCGGCGCGACCGGCGGCATCAACCGGATGCCCCGCACGGCGAAGCTGCCCGCGAAATTGCTCTGGCCGCTGTACTCCATGACCGACGGCGCCGACGGCGTGCTGGCCTTCGATTTCAGCGCTTACCCGGATCGCGGGAAAAACGATCCCGACCTCAACGTCCTGGCCATCGACTACACGAATCCGGGCAACCCGCGGCTGGTGATCCGGGATATCCGCGACGAACTCGTCCAGCTGGTGCCCGGCGCATATCTGGGCAAGATCCTCTACCGGCTGCCGGGCGACCGGTTCATGAAAATCGGCTATTTCGCACTGCGCTCGCCGAGCTGAACGGCCGCGCTCCGGCGGAAGGCCAGCGGCGACTCACCGGTCGCGTCACGGAACAAATGAGAGAAATGCTGTGCGCTGCGGATGCCGACCGATTCGGCGATCTGCCGGATGCTGTGGTCCTGGTACGTCGGATCGGCGAGCAGCGCCTTCGCCTTGTCGATCCTCGCCCGCCGGATGAAGCTCGCGACACCGGAACCGCCGAACAGCTGGTACAGCCGGCGCCGGGAGACCGCGTGAGCGGCGGCGACCGAGCCGACGCAGAGCTGGGCGTCGGTGAGGTTCCGCCGGATGTACCGCTCGATGTGCTCCCGTTTCGCGGTCCCGGGATCCGCGTCGGGTTCAGCGGCGTGAATGGAACGCAGGATCAGCTCGGCCAGCCCGCTCAGGTAGTGGTCGAGGCCGACGACGCCGATCGCCGGCTGCCCTTCGGTGATCGGCACGATGTTCTCGATCAGCTGGCGCAACTGCGGGCTCAGCGCGTACGGCCGGTAGAGGACCCGGTCGACGGTCGCGGGCGGCAGCTGGATCACCGATTCGTCGACCCGGATCAGGTGCCACCGGCAGGCGCCCTCCTGGATCACCGTGAACGGCACCGCCGAGGAGCCCGCGACCAAGTGGCCCGCCGGGACGTCGATCCGGCGCCCCTGGGTGAGCACGGTGGTCCGCGCCTGATCGAACACGGCCAGGTACAGCGACCTGCCGCCCCCGCCGATCCGCCAAGTGCCGCGGAGCAGATCGTGCGTGCCGGTGCCGACCGCGGTTTCGGCGCCGGCCCGGACCTCGAGGTGCACCGCGGCCGGCGCGTCGCGGAAAACGTGATCGATCTCGACGTCACCAAGGAGGCGCCGCAGCGCCTGGCAGACTTCCATCGGAGTTTCTCCTCGCCTCACCGGCATTCAGTGTCGGAGCGGCGAACGACGGAAGGGAACCCGCCGGGACGAATCGGCAAAAAGGCCGAACGGACGGGCAAACTATCGGCGCAGTGGGAAATCCGCTCTCGGCGGCCGCGGGAAAAGCACCGGCGCCGGAAAGGTTTCGGGGGAAAGGATGCGCAGCCGGAAACCCCGCGAAACGGCGTCGGCGCGGCTCTGCGCCCCGAGCTTGCGCAACGTCGCCTTCGCGTGGGTGCGCACGGTCTCCACCGAGATGAACAGCAGGTCCGCGATCTGCCGGTTCTGCAGGCCTTCGGCCATCAGGTGCAGCACCTGGACCTCGCGGCCGGTGAGCAGCCGCCGGACCGGGCGGACCGGGGCGGGGTGGTCCTCTGGCAGCCGCAGCGAGGGCGGCAGATGGGGCCGTCCGCGCACGGCCAGGCGCAGGCCGTCCAGGAGCTGATCGAACGCGATCGAGGCATCGAACGCCGCGAAAGCGCCGGTCTCGAAGGCGAGCGCGGCCCGTTCACGGACCCGTTCACCGGGCTTCAGCAGGACCGCCACCCGGCTGTCCGTGCGGCTTTCCGCGAACAGCCGCACGAAGCCGAAATGCGGATCGGCCTCCTCGTGCACCCAGACGAACGCGGGCCGCAGCAGCCGGTCCAGCTGGAGCGCGGCGTCCATGGTGGCGGCCGCGTGCACCACGGCGCCGCCGCCCGACTGCTCCAGCAGCCGGCTCATGCCCTCGCGGACGAACAGCGACGGGCAGACGACCAGGAACCGGCCGGGCCCGGCGTCGGGCCGGACCGGCAAACCGGCCGCGGGTACCCGAATTTCGACTTGGGTCATCTTTTTCGTCCCTTCCTGCGCGCACGGGACCGGCAACGGGAAAAGGTTCCTGGTCACCTCGGGTGGGCGCCCACTGTAAGACGGATCGGGCCGGACACGGCGGTTCGGTTGTCCCGGTTTTTGCCGAGGTGTGCATTTTTCGTCCTCACCCGGACGAGGGATGAGCCGTTATCGCATATTTGACTTCCGCACCGGCGCGTCCCAGAATCACGCGTATCGCACCTGAATAATCCAGGCCGGCCCGCGGAGGTGACGGCGTGTCCCAGCCGGACAGTCCCCTGCGCCCCCTGGTCCAGCGGCACACCCTCGGCTGGACGCCCGGCGGCATCGCCTGGACGCAGTTCCAGCACGAGCTCGACAAGATCGACACGACCTCGGTGTCGCTGGCCAGTCCGCAGCAGGCGGACCACCACGCGGACGTGGGCGTGGTCCGGATCGACGAATTCGCCATCGCGCACGGCGAACTGCCCTCGGTCCGGGTGCTGAAGGAGGAGCTGGGCGAGACCGCGGCGCTGTACTTGCGAGAGGGCACGTCGTGGACTGTCCGCAACGGACGGTCGGACTTCACCCACCACCACGGCGAGCTGGTGGTCGCCGGGGCCGGCACGCACCAGGCGCTCAGCCGCGAGCGGGGCCGGACCACCGGGCTCTGGGTGCCGCTGGACCGGCTCACCGTGCCGTACCGCGAACTCCGGCCGATGCTGATGCAGTCCCTTCCGCTGGACGCCTCGCTCCGCCGGCTGCTTTCGGTGTCGGCGACGGAACTCGCGCGGTCCGGCGAAGCCGAAGCGGTGGGGACCATGCACTATCTGAGCGGCCTGGCCGATCTCGTGCTGCGGTCGCTGCTCGGCCGCGACCCGGACCACGCCCTGACCCGCGACGCGCGGCGCGAGCAGATCATGGAATACCTCGACAACCGCCTGTCCGACACCGGGCTCACCGTGGACGAGATCGCCGCCGCGCACCACATCTCCCGGACCAAGCTCTACGAGATCTTCGGCGGCGAGGGCATCGCGAGTTATCTGCGCGGCGCCCGGCTCGACCGGGCCAAGGCCCTGCTGGCCGACCCCCGGCGCGCGCACGAAACGATCGGAAGCATCAGCCGTCAGGCCGGATTCTCGAACCAGTCCCACTTCACCCGGGCGTTCACCAGGGAATTCGGCGCGAGCCCGGGCGATTTCCGCGCTGCGGCAAGGGAAATGCAGCGCCTTCGGGATCAGCCGGACCGCTGAACATCCGTCAGTGCTCCTGACGCTCGTCCGGCGGCTCGTCGATCTCGGCCAGCAACTCGTCGAGCTTGCGCCCGGCCGCCCGGAACCTGGTGACGGCAAACAGCACCAGCACCGCGACGACGATCGGCACCACCACACTCCAGTACACAGCGGTCTCCGTTTCGCAGGCCTAGCGGCGGAAACAGCGCGAGAACGCGGCCCGGAGCCGCCCGGCCCGCCGTGCCCTCGGCCTCCGGAACCGGAGATCCACCCATCTGAGCACGTTTGCCATTATCGCCCGGCCGAACAGCCTCAGCTGCCGCCGTTGTGCACAAACGTTGCCGCTGCGTGCAAAGTCCTTATCCGGCCCCCGCGGCGCGGCCAGCGCGACGGGACAGCTCGGCGATCGCCGACCGCAATTCCGGCGGAGAGACCACCTCGATCCCGACGTCGAAGCGGGTCGCCGCAGCCCTTTCACGTGCACACAATCGTGCGCACCCACACGGCGGCGACTACGGCCAGGACCTCCTGCGCCGGCGCTACGCGCGGCACCATCACGGGCACACCGCAAAGCCATGACCGCCATCGCAGCGAATGCCGCGCCTCGATCACGTCTCCTCGCAAGCGTCGGTCGGGTACCGGCGCCAGCGCCGTGAACGGGGCACGCGCACTGGTCAACGACGCGAGTGCATGGCCCAGCGGAGAAGTGGCGAAGACGGCGGTGGCGTCGTCGACATCGCCCCCGCTGGTGCGTGCCGCAGGCTGAACGAGGACACCGGCGCATCCGACCCGTCTCGCCCGCTCCACCGATGCGCGGCGAGCCGCGGCAGACGATGGCACCCTGGAGCCATGACCACCCGGATGATCGCCGTCGCCTTCGACTGCCGTCACCCCGACGCGCTCGCCGAGTTCTGGCGCGAAGCTCTGGACTACCGGCAAACCGAACGATGGACAGACAACCACGGAGTCACCTACGTCGAGGTGAAAGCGCCCGACCGGCCCTCACTGCTCTTCCAGCCCGTGCCTGAGGGCAAGCAGGTGAAGAACCGCCTGCACCTCGACCTCGCGCCCACCACGATCGAGCAACAGGACGAAGTCGAGCGGCTCGTAGCGCTCGGAGCGACGGTGCTCGACGAAGCCGAGGAAGACCCTTGGATCGTCCTCGCCGACCCCGAGGGCAACGAATTCTCCGTACTCCCCCGCCGCTGACGCCCTCGCACCGAAATGCCGCCAGCGCGCCCTTGGCGAATCAGCCAGGCGCGCCGGTGGAGACGCCTCAGGCGAGGTCGAACCGGTCCGCTTCACCCTCGCCGGTGGCGGCGCCGCGGATCTCGCCATGTGTTCTTCGGACTCCGGAGCTTTCCCCGTGTACCCGGGGAAAGCAGGTTGGTGAAGAAGTCGCCCGAGAGCACCCTGGGGACGGTCGGTGAGGACAGCGTGCCGCGCGCCGCCGGCATCGCCCCGAGGGAACGCAGGCCGCCGACCAGGACGGTCGCCGACGTATTCGTGTCCGGATCACCCCGGGTTCCTACGGCCGCGCGCAAGTGGGGATCTTCAGCTCGGCGGGGACATCTGGATCAGCCTGGTCGTGCACGCGGGACGGCCGCTGCGAGTGGCGGCCGACGTCGAACTCCAGGCCGGTGACGAAGTGCTGGTCCTGGCTGATCCGGACGCCGCGCGCGACCCGGCGACGATCTTCACCGGCAGGAGTCAGGCCGCGCCGGAACCGGCCCGCCTGCGCTGTCCGGGGTTAGCTCGGGGCGAGACCCGCGACGGAGGGGCGATCGGCGTGGCGCACGTGGTTCCGGCCCGCGGGCTGATCCTGGTGTTCGTCATCGCGGTGCTGGTCCTGCGGGCGGCGCGGAAACACTCCCGCAGGTGAGTGCGGCTCACCGTGCGCCGTAGGCGGGTCAGGACCAGATGGTTTCGAGTGTGGTGCCCGCCGGTGGTTCCCCGCCGGCCCGGGCGAAGGCGCTGAGGACGTCCGCCAGTCCGCTGCGCGCGGTGTCGGGCATCTTCGCGACGATCTTCGCGATCTCCTTGCGGCGGCGCGCGGTGACCTGGCGGACGATGCGGGCGCCGGCGGCGGTCAGCTTCACGGTGATCTCGCGGCGGGACGCGGGGTTGTGCTCGCGACTGACCATCCCGACGGCGACCAGCCGGTCGACCATCCGGGTCGCCGTGGACGGGTTGACCCCGAGGTAGTCGGCCAGGGCCACGTGTTTGAGCGGGCCGCGGGTCGCCACGATGACCAGCAGCCGGAACTGCGGCAGGGTGATCAGGTCCCCGGCCGCCGAGACCGACCGGGCCGAGACCGCCACCAGCAGCCGTGACGCGGTGAGCACGGCGTCGGTGACCGCGTCGATGTCGGTGTCGGCAGCCGTGGCGGAGCCTGCGGCCGTGGTGCGGGGCATGCCCACAGTGTGCCCGACCGGCGGCCGATCCGGTGCGCGGGCCGAGCCCCGCGAGCCCGCCGGGACCCGGTGGTCTGGCCCGCTGTACGCCACCTCACGTGTACGGCACTAAGCAACTGTTGCGTACTGCAACACATGGTCGAGGCAAATGTTGGTGTGAAGCAGTCTCTTCCCGTTCCGGCGCGTCAGCCCGTCGGCCGGTGGCTGCGGGAGAGCTCCACCGGCCTGGTCGCCCTGGCGATCGCCATCGGCGCGGGCGCCGGGCTGGGCGCGATCGCGTTCCGGTGGCTGATCACCTCGTTCACCCACCTGTTCTCCGGGCACGCCGACTACTCCGACGCCGGCGGTGCCGCGCACCCGTGGTTTCCCGCGCTCGGCCCGTGGTTCGTGCTCCTCGCGCCGGTGCTGGCCGGTCTGGTGTACGGGCCACTGGTGGCCAGGTTCGCCCCGGAAGCCCGCGGCCACGGCGTCCCCGAGGTGATGTACGCGGTCGCCGAGCGCGGTGGCCGGATCCCCGCCCAGGTCACGGTGGTCAAGGCGATCGCGTCGGCGATGTGCATCGGCTCCGGGGGTTCGGTCGGGCGGGAGGGGCCGATCGTGCAGATCGGCTCCGCGCTGGGTTCGACGCTGGGGCGCCTGGACCGGCTGCCGGAGTCGCGCCTGCGGGTGCTCGTCGCGTGCGGCGCGGCCGGTGGCATCGCGGCGACATTCAACGCCCCGCTCGCCGGGCCGTTCTTCGCGATGGAGCTGATCCTGCGCGACTTCGCGATGGAGTCCTTCGGCGCTGTCGCGCTCTCCAGCGTCGCGGCCAGTGTGGTCGGGCGCGCGGTGCTCGGCAGTGGCGCGTTCCTTACGCTGCCGCCGTTCACGCTGCGCAGTCCGGTGGAGTATCTGCTGTTCGTCGTGCTCGGGGTCGTGGTCGGCGCGGTCGGGGTGCTGTTCACCCGGGTGCTGTACTGGATCGAGGACGCCTGCGACTGGGCGTGGCGCGGTCCTGAGTGGCTGCGGCCCGCGGCCTGCTGCTCGGTGTGGTGCTGCTGGTGCTGCCGCAGATGTACGGCGTGGGCTACCCGGTGCTGCAGAACGCCGTCGAAGGCAAATACGTGCTCTGGTTCCTGCTGGTGCTGCTGGCCGGGAAGATGATCGCGACCAGCCTGACCATCGGCATCGGCGGCTCGGGCGGGGTGTTCGCGCCCTCGCTGTTCCTCGGGGCGATGTCGGGCACTGCGTTCGGGATCCTCGTCCACGCGTGGCTGCCCGGCCTGACGGCCTCGCCCGGGGTGTACGGGCTGATCGGCATGGGCGCGGCGTTCGCGGGCGCCGCGCGGGCGCCGATCACCGCGGTGATCGTGCTGTTCGAACTCACCGGGCAGTACACGATCATCCTGCCGATGCTCACCGCGATCGTCATCGCCACCCTGACCGGCAAGCCCCTCTCCCGCGACACGATCTACACCCTCAAACCCCGCCGCCGTGGCATCGACCTCGACGCACCGAAAACCCCTGCCCGCCTGGACCGCACGCGGGTCGACGCGGTGCTGGAACCCCTGCCCGAACCGCTGGACGAACACACCACCCTCGACGACGCCGCGCAGGCGCTGGCCCGCTCGGCCCACGGGGTCCTGCCCGTCACCGGCACCGACGGCGCCTAGCACGGCTGCGTGACCGCCCGCGCCGTCGCCGAAACCCTCGACAACGACCAGAGGACCAGCCACACGATCGCCGACCTCGCCGAACTCCCCCCCCGTGGTGACCACGGACTCCTCCCTCAGCGACGCCTTGACCGCGCTGGTGGCCGACCAGGGCAGCGGCCTCCCCGTCCTCGACCCCGCGTCGCACGCACTCGTCGGGTGGATCACCCACCAGACCGTCCTCACCGCCCTGCACCCCGCCACCGCTACGACAAGGGCATGATCATGGGCCTGCTCACCGAGAAACCCCCGGCCTGGCTGCAGCTGGTCTTCCGCGCGCCCAACGTGCTCTACCGCGCCGGCCTGGGGCGGCTGCTCGGCCACCGCCTCGTCTACATCGTCCACGTCGGACGCACCACCGGACAGCGCCGGGAGACGGTCCTCGAAACCATCCGCTACGACCCGGCCACCCGAGGTGATCGTGGTGTCCGGGCGGGGACCGGCCAGCGACTGGTACCGCAACCTCGAGGCCGTACCAGCCGCCGAGATCCGCATCGGCGCCCAGCGCTGGCTGCGACCGGCCCACCGGGTCCTCGAGGTCGAGGAAACGATCCGGCTGCTCACCGGCTACCGCAACGCGCATCCTCACCTGTGGGCACGGCTCTCGCCACTGATCGGAGCACCCCGCGAACCCGGCCAGCAGACCTGGCGTGACGTCGCCGGCCGGCTGCGCGCAATCGCCTTCACCCCACCGAGCCCACCCGCATGACACCCGCGGCGATCCCGCTGTCCTGGTCGGCCGCAGTGACAGCATGGACGTTCCAACCGGTGGCCGACGCCGCGATCCTCGTCGCGGCAGTGCTATACCTGCGCGCCGTGGGCAAGTCGCCGCGGTGGCCCCGCCGGCGCACGGCCTGTTTCCTGGGCGGCCTGACGGTCCTCGTCCTCACGCTCAACAGCGTGGTCGGGGTGTACGCGCACGTGCTGTTCTCGATGCATGGCACAGCACCTGCTGCTGATCACCGTCATCCCCGCGCTGATCGTGCTCGGACAGCCACTGGAACTCCTACGCCGGACCAGCCCACCACGGCACCGGCGGGCACTGTCGGCGTTGCGCCGCAACGGCCTACTGGCCGTGCTGACCCATCCGCTGGTCGCGCTCGCGGTCTACGCCGTCGTCTTGGTCGGCACCCATCTGACACCGTTCATGCAGGTGATGCTGACCACCCGTGGCTGCACCACGCCGAGACCCTGCTCTACCTCACCAGCGGGTACCTGTTCCTGCTTCCGCTGCCGGCGCACGAACCCATCCGGTGGCGCCTGCCGTACCTGCTGCGCCTGGCGATCCTGCTCATCGGCATGGTAGTCGACACCGTCGTCGGCGTGGCCCTGCTGATGACCCCACCGAACCGTTCCCCGCCTACACCGCCCAACACCGCACCTGGGGCCCGACACCGCTGCAGGACCTGCACTGGGGCGGCGCGGCCATGTGGATCGGCGGCGACACCCTCATGGCGGCACTGGCCGTCCTGGTCATCGCCCAATGGCTCGGCGACCCCGCCCGAAGCAACGACCTCGGCACATTCCTGAACTCCGCGCGCCGCACCGCACTCGCCGGCACCAGCCCCGGAACCGCGGCCAGCGCGACCATCTCCGAAATCCGCGACCTCGACGACGACCAAGAAGCCCTGGCCGCCTACAACACCATGCTCGCCGGACTCGCCCGGCAACACCCACCACCGAGACCATGACCGGGGACGCCTGAACTCCACCAGCAGTGATCAGTCGCGCTCAGGAGCAACCGTCAGGTTCCGGCAGGCTCGTCCACCTCCTGGCAGAACTGCATCTGCAACCGTTGCCCACCCTCATCCCCGCGTCCGCCGGCAGCCACCGAGTCCTGCACCGCATCGCCGCCGTCCGCGCCCTGCGCGCCGGCAACTCCCGCCTGAGCCACGCCGAGCTGGTCGACCTGCTCACCACGATCATGCGGCGGATAGTCACTGCCAGGATCACCGTGGCTCTCATCGTGGACGCCCCCGGCCGCTAGTCGATCGAGTGGACTCCGCACTGCCCGCAGACCCGGTGGCCGTACAACATGAGCTTCTTCGACCGCCGGTCACTCCACTGCGTTCGTGGAAGCAGCGATCCGCGCGCACGCCCGCGTCGGCCGGACCACGTTCACCGACCCGTCGATCGTGCTCGGCAGGCAGATCGCCTCGTTCTTCGGCGTGCTGGTCCAGCAGTGGAACCACATCATCGACGCCTCCACCCGGATGACCGGGCACATCGAAACCCCGCACCACGCCAAGCTGCTGGATCTGCTGTTCGAGTGCGAACAGCAGATCCAGCAAGGACTCGGTGTCGGGCACTCCCTCATCGGCACCGCGATCGTCGAACGCGTCTCCACCTGACCGTTCGACCATCGCTGCTTCGCGCCGCGCTGGGTGTCACCCGCGCGGCGCGAACGCCAGGTACACCCCGAAACCCAGGAACGACAGCCCGGACACCTGGTCCAGACGCCGCTGGGACACCGCGAAAACACCCTTGCTCCGCCGGATCACGACCCCCGCCCCGAGGTAGGCGCAGGCCGCGACAGCTTCGACGCCGATGTAGCACGCGGCCAGCACCGGCAAAACCCACGGGCCGGCCGAGGGCGTGGTGAACTGCGGCAGGAACGACGCGAACAGCAACAGCGCCTTCGGGTTGGTCAACGCCGTCACGAACTCCTGACGAGCAGCAGATCCGTACGCCGGACCCCGTGAAGCCCGGCCTGTCTCCTCGCCCCTGCGACCGGCACGCACGAACGTGGCCACCCCCCGCCACAGCAGGTACGCCACACCGCACCAGCGCAGGACCTCGAACGCCACCGCCGACGCCGCCAGCACCGCACCCAGCCCGGCCGCGGTCAGCACCGCCAGCAAGGAAAACGCTGCGAACCGCGCCGCCACCCCCACGAACGCCGACGCTGCTCCGAAGGACGCCGCGTTGCGCAACCCCAGCACCTGATTGGCACCAGGCACCAGCGCCAGCAACACCGACGACGGCAGGAACGCAGCCCACGCGATCACGCCCTCGACCGTAGCCGCCGGCGACCAGTCTGTCCTGCCGGTGCAGCGGCACCGTCGACGTCCAGGCTCGCGTCGTCGGCCCGGAGGCGCCGTGGCAGCTGATCTGCCGGCTGCTCGGCTGGTCTCCCGGCCCCTTCCCACGAACTGCTCCGCTTCCCGGACAACATCGCCACCAGCGTGCTGCCCAAGCAGCCATCTATCGCGTTCGATCGCACGACGACCGGACTTACCCGGGTCTCTTCCTCACGGCTCGGCACCGGTGGGGATACTCGGGCGGTTCCGGCCACCCACGTCACGCGCTCAGGCGCCCGTCGCCGCGCCGACCGCCTCGGCGATCGCCGGGACGAGGGCGTCGTCGAACACGCTGGGCACGATGTGCTCGCGGTCGAGGTCGTCGCCGACCACACCGGCCAGGGCCCGGGCGGCCGCGAGCAGCATGCGGGTCGTCACCCGCGTGGCACCGGAGTCGAGCAGCCCCCCGGAACATCCCGGGGAACACCAGCACGTTGTTGATCTGGTTGGCCGCGTCACTGCGCCCGGTCGCGACGATCTCCGCATGCTCGCGGGCGGCCTCCGGACGACCTCGGGATCGGGGTTCGCCAGCCCGAAGGCGATCGACCGGTCGGCCATCCGTGCGATGTCGCCTCCGCCAAGCAGGCCGCCGGCACTCACGCCGATGAAGGCGTCCGCACCCCGCAGGGCGTCGCGCAGACTGCCCTGGGCCGCGCCGGCGCGGTTGGTGTGATCCGCGAGCCACTGCTTCTCACCGGTCAGGTCGCGGCCGGTGTGGAGGGCGCCGTGGCGGTCGCAGACCGCGCTGGATGAGGACGACCTGCAGGTCGATCCCTTGGAAGCCCGGGGTGGAGCCGGCCGAACATCTGAGCCCGGCCAGCCGGTACGGCACGACGCCGGCCGAGGTGCGCGAGGGCGAGCCGATCGCCCGGCGGCTGGCCGAGGAACAACCGGACGACGAGCCTGGCCCGGCCCCCGAACGTCCGGTGGCGGCCACTCCGGCCACGGACCTGGACGAGAGTATCGATGCCGCGCCCGCAGACGTCGAACCCGTCGCCCCGCCGGAGGACGTGTCTGGCCGCCGCCGAGCGAACCAGGATCCGCGCGAACAGGCCGACGAAGCAGGCGGCTCGGTCGCGGACGCCCTGCGCGCCGAGTGACGGGGACCGCCCTCCGGCACAGCCGAACGCCGTGTGACCACACCTGGCTCCGGGTACTCCCCAGCCGACGAAGGGAGTGGCGGGATGCGTCCGGTTTGGCAGGGATCTCTACGGCCAGGTCCGCCACCGCCTGTCCCTGGGCGGCCGTGCGCGACCAAAACCCTGGAGGGGGCGCCGGAATCCCGTGCTCAGTCCCCGTCGGGCCCCGCCCGAAGGCGTTCCAGCTACACGCTCGCGGCGGTACGGGTCGCCCGTCCGGGCTTCACGCCCAGTATCCGCCCGGCTGCTCAGCCGCGTCGATCCCGGTGGTCGAGGTCCGCGGGCCAGGCACCGCAAGGCGTTCGGCCACCGCCTGGCGCGCGTCGGAGATCGCCGGGTACAGCGACAGCACCTGGTCGAGCCCGAGCAGCCGGATCGGCCGCACGACAGCGCGCTGCCCGGCGGCGACCACACACGGCACGCCCGCTTCACGCGCTCGGGTATCGGCCGCCACCAGCGCGGCAAGCCCCCGGGACGAGCAGAAGCCGACCGCGGTCAGGTCGATGATCAGCGCCCGGGGCGCGAGGTCCAGCTCGATGGCGAACTGTTCGGACAGCCGATCGGTGAAGCCGAGGTCGATCTCGCCGGTAACGCTGACCGTCGTGATCCCGTCCGCACTGACCACCACCAGCTCCGCGGCCGGCGCGAGTTCGACGAGCGAGGGCCGGTTTTCGATCACGTGTATGCCTCCTGGAAACGCACCGGAGGCGGCCGCCGTGACGGACACCTCCGAAACCGGGCGCTCGCGCCCTGGCCCCTCAGGAACGGCTATTGGCTGAACCGTTAAGCAGCGAGCTTAACGCGGCCGCTCCGTACCGGCAAACAACGCAAGCCGCCCACGTCTCGGGCCCCACCGCCCGCGGCTACCCCCGGGAAGGACAACGATCCAGCCGATCCAGCCGATCGCGTCACCCGGCTCCAGGATCGGCGGATCAGGCACCTCTTCATGCCGGATGTCCGCCACCCCGCGCCACACCACGGCCTTCATCCGCTCCGTCTCCTCGAGTCCGTTCGGGAGCCGCGTGCCCACCGGATCACCACCGAAACCTCCTCGGTGGGCTGGTTTGCCGAGCAGCGTGCTCGGCCCCGGACGTCGAGCGGTAGTGTTCCCGCCGATCCGTTGAGACCGCAGCGGCGCGAACCGCGGCGGGATCGTCTGGTGAGCGTCGCCTGGTGACCTAGGCCCTGAGGACGATGACAAACAGGCACGCTATCGCAGGACGACTCGACGAGCTGGCCGCTGCCATGGCCGCCCTCACCTGGTCACTCGAGTCCGACGAGCACGAGCCCGACCTCTTCGACACCATCTGCGCCGAGGCGGTGCGGGCTGTGCCCGGCGCCGACATGGCCAGCATCGCCGCGATCCAGGACGGAGTGCCGGACACCGCCGCCTGCACCGACAAACGCGCCCTGGACATCGACCGCGGTCAGTACGCCGCCGGAGAGGGCCCCTGCCTCCACGCCGCCGCGACCGGTGAAACAGTCCGGCTGTCGATCCACGCGGCCGCCGATGTGTGGCCGGCCTTCGCCGCCTCCGCCGAAGCTGTGGCAGTCGGCAGCTATCTCGCCGCTCCGCTCCACGTCGACGACCAGCTCACCGGCGCGCTCAACCTCTTCGGCTTCGACGATCACGGCTTCCAGGAAGTCGACGCCCAGCTGCTCGCCGTCTACACCACCATCGTCGCGTCCGGGCTACGCACCCGACACCGCTACCAGCAAGCCCGCACCCGCGCCGACCAGCTCGAAGAGGCCATGAACAGCCGCGCAGTCATTGAGCAGGCCAAAGGCATGCTCATGCTGATCCATCGCATCGGTCCCGACGAAGCGATGCAGCGCTTGATCGCGGAGTCGCAGCACACCAACACCAAGCTCCGCGAGGTAGCCAAGGCGTTCGTCAAACACGCCGCCGGACCCGAATGACCCCCGAGCGCCGACCGGGACTCCGCGATGGCGTCTCATGACCCGCCGCGTAATCACGGCGCCCCGGTGATCAGGACCCGGCTCCCGGCCGACGGGGTTGCCGCGCTTGCCCGTGGCAGGACGGCGGTGGAGCAACGTCGGGTCTCCGCCCGCGCAGAGCCTTTCGTCGCTGCCGGTGAAGGGCAACCGGACCTGTCGCCATCCGAGGTGATCGGTGGGCGGGGAAGAACGGAGCAGTCCCATGTCCCAATCCGTCGACGACCCCTGGCACGCCATCGCGAACCCGCACCGCTCGTCGCGGCGCCCGGCGCGATCGAGGGCCGGTGCGCGGTGCGGGCGTGCCGAAACGCAGACCCTGCCGAAGCCGGAGCTCCACAGGCCGAGAACCACGACCGGCCCGCGGCGCGAGGTCCGGAGCGGTGATGGCCGCCCACAGCGAATCCGGCGCCGCGCCGCCGGATACCACCGACCTGGGCGAGCTCCGCCGAGCGGCGGAGGGCTGTCACGGCTGCGGCTTGTATCGCGACGCGACCGCCACGGCCTTCGGTACCGGAAACGGCCGGGCGGAGATCCTCGCGGTAGGCGAGCAACCGGGCGATCAGGAGGACTGCGAGGGTGCACCCTTCGTCGGGCCGGCCGGTCAGCTGCTCGACCAGGCGCTCGAGGAAGCCGGCATCGACCGTGGCTCGCTCTACGTGACGAACGCGGTCAAACACTTCAAGTTCAAGCTCCGGGGCAAACGCCGCACCCACGACAAGCCCGCGCGCTCCGAGATCATCGCCTGCCGGCCGCGGCTGGTGGCGGAGGTGCGGACGTTACGACCACGGCTGGTCCTGCTACTCGGCGCCACCGCCGCACGGTCGTTGTCCGGCACCGCGTTCCGGCTCACGCGACATCGCGGCGAGACACTCGATCCGCCTGAGGAGTTTTGCCGGGCTGTTCACCACCGCGGTGGTGACGGTGCACCCTTCGGCGGCGCTTCGCGCCCCGGACCGGGACAAGGTGTACGCCGCGTTCGTCGCTGACCTACGCGACATTCCTTGACGCGGAACAAAGGCCGCAACAGGTTGCGGGGAGCACCAGCCGGCGAACGTCGTACTTCCCAGCCAGCAGCCCGGGAGCGCCGCGCCGGTGCTGCCGGAATGTGGACCGCGCCGCCAGGCCTCGCGAGGGCTGATGCGGCGGTGAGTCTCCCGGCGAGACCCGGCCGCTGCGCGGCACGAGGCAGCCGGCTTGCCCGGGGAACGCACGGAGCCCGGCGACACAGGCGAGCCGGGCATGGATGGGTCATTTGCCGCGCCGTCCCGGCACGAACTCCTGGAGTTTCGTCTTCACCCCCTGTGCCAACAGGTGCAGAGCATTGGGATCGCCCCTCAGCACGGCCTGGGCGGCGGACTTCATCTGCTCGAACGTCGCGCGGGGCGGGATCGGCGGCTGCGGGATGCGGGCAAGTCCCGCGACCCAGTCGAGAAACTGACCGAATCCGCGGGAGCGCGGGAGGCCGGCAGCCGTACGACCCGGACGTGCCAAGACCGGGTCGTACGCAGCACGTTGGGGAACTCCGGCGCGGTCTGCCTCCCGGGTACCGCGGCACGGATCCGTACTGGGAGACGCGGTGCGGGTTGGCAGGCGGTTCCACCCGACGCCGGTGCGGCACCAGGCACCCGGTTGTCTTCCAGCGCGGCACGCTTGCGGCCAGGGGTGCGTAACGCCTCGGCCGCACGAGATCAGCGACGCCGGCCGCGCCCGCTATAGGTGGTTCGACCAGCCGACCGCAGTCGCCTGCCTTCCTCCAGGCACAAGCTGTGGCGTGGATGGCTCGGCGGCAAGCGGGGGGTCCTGCCGCCGAGCCGGCTGACGTGATCGAAACGACCGGGGGGCGTGCCGCATCGATCACGTCAGCACAGAAGACGAGGGCGTGGCTCCCCTGTCGTGACGGCCAGGCGTGATGATCACCGGATCGGGTGGCCGGCACCGCGTGGGGGCATCGCCCAGATGTTCGACCGCTTCGCGTGACGGATCAGCGAGGCCGGCCCCGCGCAGAAAGATGTCGAGCGGCTCACCGGCCACGCGGTGGCAGCTGTACTCACCGCCCGGTGTCTACCACTGGTATGACCAGGTGGTGCGATCGGACTCAGGCTGAGTGATCCGAACCGGGTCGCCTTCCTGTGCCGGCGACCGTCCGCGCGCAGAATGGCCGGGCACCCTGACCCGGTCCCGCCGGACCGCCGCGAGTCTGCCGTGAGCCGCGATGAGGTCGGTGCAGGCTAGTTCGTGTCGGCCTTCGGCCGCCGAGCCCACTGCCTGGCGCACCAGGATGATGACCTCCGGAGCGCAGCCGGCGAGATCGTCCGCCGCACGGTCGGCGGTCTGCGCCACCCCGGTCAGCATGATCACGACTTCCGCCGACTCCGGCGCTACGGTCATTGTCGCCGCGAGCAGCCGCAATTGGTGCTGAAGTGACACGAGATGGCCACTCTGCGGACTTTCCGGCGCCGGGTCTGCGTGCATCGGGTGATCCCTCATCTGCGTTTGATGCGGAGGGTGTGACGGTGTGGGTGGCGATAAGATGATCTTGCCGGGTAGGCTCGATTTGTGTGTCGAGCCGGATCATTTGTGTGTCGAGCCGGATCAATCGATTGGTTGAGCGTAGAGCTGCCGGAGAGTGCCAGCATTCCGAAGAGTGAGAATCACTCGACCTCCCCTTCGCCGAGGCCGAGATTTCCCTGATTCCGAACAACACCTACTCGAAGTAGAGGGTCGCTGAATCGGCGGTTTGCATATTCACCGGGTCGAAGGTTGATGCTTGCGCTCCGTCGCCGCAGGGACCTTGCGGTGCCGTAGCCGTAGCGGCCACGCGTCGCAGGGTGGGCGGATCTGCCCGGCATGCGTGGACACTGAACACCCGCAGCCATTCAGGCGCTGCGGACGACGCCGACCGGTGCCACGCGGGACCGATCCGCCAAACCTGCCGGGCACACGGCCCCGCCCGCTACGAACCAGGCGGCGGGTACGGGTACCTGATGCGAGTCCACGCCCGCGGCGGGAACCCGCGCCATGCTGCCGGTGCCGCGCGGCGCCGTTCCCGCGGCGGCACCACGGGCGTGCCGGTCCGCGGCGCTGCTACCGAAGTCCCGCACAAGGCCGCGACGCATGCGGACGCGTCCGCCCTCGGCAGTCCGCCGCCGGGATCACAAAACGTACGAGTTCCATGTCTTCCGCATCGGCGCCGGGGCTGCTCGCCTCGTTCGAAGCGCCGGTCATCGGCGAACTGGGCTGCACCGGCGACGCGGAGGCCGTGCTGCGCTGAGCGTTGGTCGTGGGCTCGCCGAGCGCCCTCGGTCAGCTGCCCGCTTCCCACTGCCGCCCGGAACCGGAAGCTTCCGGATCTGTGCGATGACGACGTCGGAGTCACGCGGATCGAACAGATCCATCGGGTTCGGCAAATGGCCGAGTCACCCTCTGAGGGAAGCGCGGAGAGCCGGCTGATCAGCTGTCCCGGGTTCTTCGTGGACGGGATCAGCGGCTCCTGCGCCTTGCTCGCCGCATCCCCGGCCGTGCGCAGTAGACCCTGCGATGCGCGATGACCATCGGGGAGTTCAGCGCCATGTGCGATCCGTCGGACTGGCAGCTTCCAGGTGATCCGCAGGATGCGCTGAGGTGTCGGCGTTCACGTCCTTCTGCGCGATGGTGATGCTGTCCGGACTGCCGAGCGGAGAGACCTTCGCACCGTGACGCCGGTGACCTCGGGCGCGGGCCGAGACCACCGGCGTGCCGGTTGTCCGGGCTCAGAACCAGTGGGCACGCCCGCCGATACGGCGGCCGGTGCCGCCGAGGATGGCGAGGACGGCCCCGGCGACGGCGAGGACCGCGCCGATGGTGGTCAGCACGGGGATGCCGACGATCAGGCCGATCACGAGCAGGATGATTCCGAGAATGATCACGGTGACTCTTTCGGTTCGGGCGGCCGGATCGGGGTCCGGTCGCGAGGTGGGGACTGCTCCCCGATGCCCGCTTCGCGATCTCGCCAAACATGCGGTGGTCGAGAGACCGCCGGCCGGCGCTCGTGCAGGCGCAGGAGTGCTACGTCACGTGCCAACGCCGTTTGACCGGAGCCTCGCGGTGGTATCTGGTGCCGCGATTCAGGAACGGAGCGCCGCTGTGGATACGAGTTCTCGGCTTGACGGCCACGACGAGCCGACGGCCGGCCCGCCCGCCGTTCTGGGCGGCGGTCGCTACGAAGTCGGCCCTTTGGTCGGCGTGGGTGGAACGGCGCGGGTGTACCGGGGGTACGACCGGCGGTTCGGGCGGGATGTCGCGATCAAGATCTTTCGCAACGACGTCGTCGACATCGAGCAACGCCGGCGCCTTCGCGAGATCAGCATCCACCGCAGCATCGACCATCCCGGTGTCGTGTCACTGCTCGACACCGGAAGCGAAAACGGCCAGACCTACCTGGTCATGGAGTTCGTCGAGGGTGAGAACCTGGCCGAGCGGCTGCTCGCCGGTCCGATGACGCCCGGGCCGGCGACCGCGCTGACCCTCGTGCTGGCGGACACCCTGGACCACCTGCACCGGATCGGTGTCACCCATCGCGACCTCAAGCCCGGCAACATCCTGCTCGGCGCCTCCGTCCCGCTCATCGCCGACTTCGGCATCTCCCATGCGCTTGGCGTCACGCGTATCACGGCGACCGGCACGGTCGCCGGCACCGCCGCCTACCTGGCCCCCGAGCAGGTGGCAGGCGAGCCCGTCGGCCCGCCGGCCGACATCTACGCGCTCGGGCTGGTCCTGCTCGAGTGTCTCACCGGTGAACTCGCGTACCCGGGCACCATGGTGGAGGCGGCGGTGGCCCGGCTGAGCAGGTCACCGTGGATTCCTCCCGACGTACCCGCGGCCATGGCGAGCCTCATCCGGCGCATGACCGCCCGGGAGCCGGCTTCCCGCCCCACGGCGGCTGAGATCCGCGAGGCGCTCGTCACGTCGTCGCCATGGCCTCCTGCCACGACCGAACGCTCTGGGCGTCGGGCGAGGAGGCGCGTTGCGGCAGTTGCAGGCTCGTCGCTCGCCGTCGCGGCCCTCGCGACATCGCTTTTGATGGTTCGCGCGCCGGAAGCGACTCCGCCGCCGGGTCTCGTGCCATCGCCGACGACCTCGGCCGTCGCCGGGACGCTGCCGACCGCCCGGGCGACCCTGCGAGTGCTCCCTTCAGCCAGCCCACCGGCCGGGGTGGGGGCTCCGGCCAGTACGGCACCTGCGCCTGATTTCGACTCGCCCGGAAAACCGGTTGCGAAGCAAAAACCTCCGGACAAGTCAAAAAAAGCAAAAAAACCAAAGGCTGGGCATTCGTCCTGACCTGCCGGAGACCTGTGGCCACGTCGCTCGGTGCGGCCGACGTCCCGATTCGCCGTACGCCAAGAAGTTTCGTGGCATCGGGCCAGGCCTCCACCACCACTTCGCTTTGCCTGGCAGGAAACCTGCAGTGCGGCCGTCCGGAACCAGGACGCGCTGTCGGAAGGCTACTGGGACCGGACGATCGACCTTATGCCGCGGGAATCCAACCGGGATTTCCGGGAGCGTTTCCTGGTCGATCGGCCGAACGCGGTGCTGCCGTTGAGCACGACAGCGGCGGCCAGAAAGATCATCGAAACGCATACGATCTACTACTGAGTTCGCCCCCAAACGGTGGCGACTCCGGGGAACGGTCCGGGCTCTGCGCTCAGTCCTCGGCAGTGCCGGCCTCCGTAACTCGTCAAGGCGATCCGCGCCCAGTCGGCTCAGCGAGCCGCCAGGCTGCTTCGCTCGGGCAGAACTTGCCCGTGGGCTGCTTGATCCCAGGTGGTGTGCGTTGAGTCACGGCCGGGCCGAGCGCCGGCGCCACCACCGCCGCCGGTTCCGTGCTGGCACGCCGGACGCGAGGGATGGCGTTGTTCTTGGAGAACGCCCGTGGACCGCGATGCTGGCGACGGTCTGCTGCGAATGCGTCGGCGCTGACCCGCCGCGCGTCGAGGCTGAGGATGAGGCGCACCACTCGGACGACATTGGCGTCGGATGCGGCCGCCATCGACGGCATCGACTTCGCGAATGCCGTCATCGCCTCCTCGTCGTCCAGTTCCAGCTGTGCCGGCAATGCCACCCGGGCGCAGCTGAAAGCCCGCTTCGTCATCCGACGCGCCTTCGCTCGCCGAGCATCCGCCCGTCGGATTTCCGCGTCTGTCCTTATCGGAACGCATCCGCGACCACGTCGGCTTGTGATGTGTACCCGCAGTCGTCGCCACCTCGCTCCGCCCGGTCGCTCCGGTTGGACGGGACTGCCGCGAACCCGGTGTCACCGCTATCACTCGAAGGGAGATAGCGATAGGGGTAGGCGTCCTGCTTGAGGGGTGGGGGCCGTCTGGGCTGCCCGAACGAGCTGGGCTCTCGCCGGCGAAATCACTCGGCTCGGGCATTGTGGCGCGACGGCGGTACTGAGATCGTTCGAAATCGCGAACCCGGTATTTTGCGCTCGGCTGCGGAGGGAACTTTGGACGACGGCGAGCTCGGTCACCTGGGCCGGTCGGTGACGAACGGTGAGGCGTCATCCGACTTGTGTCCTGGTACGGGCGTCACCTACACCGCAGGAGGGCGCCGGGACGACGTGCCGGCGCGTCGGCACGGGACGGTCGCGGGCCGCGTGCTCCACGATCGGTTCTTGAACACGAGCTGGGTGCCGATCCGGCCGGATCGCAGCGCCGACGATATTCCGCCCCAGTGGGTACGCAGTCGTGACATCGTCGCGGTCGACCAGTGGCCCCATACCTGAGGCAAGACGCCGGCCTTCGGGATTCGGTTCGCGCTGCTCGCCCGCCGGATCGCGTGGTCAGCATCCCGCACTTCCGCAAGTGCCGGAGAATTCCGGTGGATGACACGATCCGGTGATCCAGCGAAGATCGGCACGGTTCTGCGGCACATCCGCTCGCCGATACATGATGATCTTGATGCGCGGGAAATCGGTGGATGCCGGTCACCCGCGTCGACAGGTATCCGGGGGCGAGCTGCCGTCGGGGGGCAATCAGCTCGACCTCGGATATCCTCGTACGCCACCCGCCGCGATTCGGCGTTGTTCCGAGGTGTTGCCGGGTGGCCTGCAGCAGGGCGGCATACGAATTGCGTTCGTGCTCCAGGTGCACGGAGGCTCGAGACAGTTCGCGCCCGGTTGGCTCGTGCCCGTAGTCCACGACGGCCGGCTCGGCACGCAATTCTGCTGCTGGCGCGTTGGTAAAGGATCAGGTCTCCGTGCCGAAGTGGCAGATGGAGTTGATTGCTTTGGTCAGCGTGCTCGCGGGTGTGTTGGCCTCCTGATGGTGACGCGTCAACCCGGTTTTCCGGGGCCGCGGGATCCGGCGGGGTGAGCCGAGCCGGCGGACGGAACAGGAGCGCCGGAGTGCGCGGCAGGGTTCGTATGTTTCTGGAGCCGGCCCGGGGTTCACAGGCATGACAATTCAAATGAGGCCCCGATGACGCGAGCGGTGGCCATTTATCCGGCTTCCGTTCGCCGCGTGGTCTCTGGCCAACCAGTCTCCTGAGCGGCAACGCGGCTATGTCAACAGCGACCGCGCCGGAACGTCGACGGGGTCGCAGCACGACGATGGTGTCGAGCTGTCGGTGCAAGGTGAACGCGTACGAGCACGGGTAGCCGCCGGGCAGCCGACCTGGGCGAGGAGTCGCTCTTTACCGCCTGTTCAGTGGGATCAGGAGCAGGTGGTGGGTGCGGGTCGCCCGGCGAAGCGGTCGCCCAGCCAGGCGAGCGCGGCGGGCAGTCCGGCGGTCTCGCCGGCGATGTGGTCACCAGGCACGAGAGTGAACGCGGCGCGGACGCCGGCGGCGCACCAGGCGCGGTTCAGGGCCCGCGCTTGGCCGAGCGGGACGATTTCGTCGAGGGCGGCGTGGTACTGGAACACGGGCATGGTCGGTGCCGGTCGGGTAATCAGGTTGTTCTCCGCGTACACGGCGGCGACGTCGGGGCGTGCGTCGAACTGCTGGATAGTTTCGCCGGTGGAGTAGTCGCTGAACTTCTTCAGCGGAAAACCGGCGAGGGTCTGCACCACGCACTGGGTCTTCAGGGTCGCTTCGGTGGCTTTGCCGACGGCGCTGAGGGAGCCGTCGAGGGGGAACCGGGCGGGGTAGGCCTGCTGCAGGCCGATCAGCGCGTACAGCTGCAGGCCCTCTCCGATCAGGCTGCCGTCGAGTGATTCGGCGACGTTCGCGATGTCGGCCGGCACACCGCCGGACACGTCGGTGATCAGCCGCAGGTCCGGCGCGTACGCCGGGGCCAGTGACGCCGCCCAGCTCGACGCGCCGCCACCTTGGGAGTAGCCCATGGTGGCCCACCGCGTCGCCGGGGAAATGCCCGTTCCCGGCACGGAAGCGGCCGCGCGGGCCATGTCCAGCACGGTGTGTGCCTCGGAGACCCCGGCGACGTAGGTGGGGGTGGACCCGGTGGTGTAACCCTCGTAGTCGCTGACCACGACGCCCCAGCCCTGGCCCAGCAGGAGCGTGACCGGTTCCAGTTCCTGCTCGGTGGAGGTGGCGAACTGCTTGGACGGCGCGCACTGCTGCCCAAGGCCCTGGGTGCCGACCGCGAGGTCTACCCACGGCCGGGGACCGGCGCCGAGCCAGGGCAGCCGAGGAGTGAACACCGTGCCAGTGACCGCGATGTCGGCGTCGCGGGCGTCGCGGGAGTGGTACATGACCGTGGTGGCCGTCGCGGTCAACGCGGTTGCCAGAGCCGGCATCGGCTGGGTGCGGATGACTGCGCCAGGCGGCCCGGCCGGCAGCGGCGAGAGCGGCTGGTAGAAGTCCACCGGCCCGGCGGACGCCGCGGTCGGCGACACCATCGCCGCGAGCAGCGCGGCGAGGCAGAGCAGGCTCATGACCACAGAACGACGCAACGTATCCCCATCTCACTCGATTGGCCGGCGACTGGCGGTCCCCGCTCGGTTCACCGTCACAACATCATGCGCTACGTCGGATCCGATGTCGCGGCTGGAGAAGTGCCAGCCGCGGCACGCTGCCGCGCGCCGAACAGGGCGGAGCTGTTCTTCAAGGCCCCGACGGCGACCTGGCTCAGGAAGAGCTGCTGCGGGCGCGGGTGCCGGTCGGGCGCCGGGAGAGGCCGAGAGCGCCGAATCGCTCCGCGCTCACGGCCGGTACGCGGACATCATGCGGATTCGAGGGGGCCCAGCAGCCAGCTGCCCGCGGAGCCCGGTGCGTCGTCGAAGTAGTACTCGCGGATTGCCTCCAGGAGGTCGTCGGTGGTGATGAAGCCGTCGGCGTCCCCGTCGAGCCGGCGGAACGCCTCCTGAGCGTCCGGTTCCGGGAGGTTCATCAGCCGACCGGTCCACCGCACGTGCTCGTCCGCGACCAGTTTGCCGTCGCGTCGACGTCGGCGATCTCCATGATCACGTCGAGAAACGGCCGGTACCCTGCGTCGAAGGACTCCGGGGTTTCCAGCATTCCCGCCGCGAAGGCCGCTTTGTACTCGGCCGGGCTGATCCGGCTGTCGTGGTCGGTGTCGGCGACCATGGCCAGGTGTTCCCACAGACCCAGGCACAACCCGTCCAGCCGCTGCCGGACGGGGGAACCCGGGCCGTGACCGAACTCTTCGGCCAGCCGGGTGGCTGCCGCGACGAAATCTGCCCGCGCGACGAAACCGTCACCGTCGGTGTCGTAGGTCTGGAACCGCCGAGCCAGTTTCCGGTCGAGGAACGCCGAAACTTCCATGGTCTTCCCGTCCGGAGCGCCGAGACATGATCAGGACGCGTCACAGCAAAGCCGAGTCCTGTGGCTCCGGGCAAGAGGCCAATCCGGCGATCTTGCCCACCTGGTACGACCCGTGCCCTGGTACCGGCGCACTTGGATCTCGCATCCGTTCGTGCCGGCTGTGCGCAGGCCGCGCGCGCGTCGCTGTTCACCGTCGGTCTCTGCGATGCTCCGCCGCGCAGTCCGAGTCGAAGCGCGAACGTGGACGCTACCCGCACCTGGTCGAATCGTTGATCGAAGCAGGCGCGGCGCAGGGAACCTTCGGCAAGGACCGCGGCGTCCGGCTCTCCGCGCTCGCCCGTTCGAGATGACCACCTGGTCATACCAGCGGTGGACCGGGCGGCGGGTACAGCTGTCACCGTGTATCCGACGAGCTGCTCGACATCTTTCCTGTGTGGGGCCGGACATCCAGGATCAGACGATTTCTTTGGGCATCAGCCGAGAATACTACAGGTGTGGGTCTCCGCCATGAGCCGGAGCGCCCGGAATCGGGAACACGATCTCGAGGGAAGGTGGTCGACATGGGCGGGATTGCTGCGGTGAAGGGACCGAATCGGGAGATTGCCGAGCACGCGGCCGAACACAACCAGCTGGCCTATGCGCAGGTGTACGCGACATTGAGCGTGGCCGCGGCGATTGACCGGCTGGCCTCCGTGCTGGCTGGTCGAGGTCCGGTGGCAGGCGAGCACGGATCTCACCCTGACACGGCTTGGACACACCGCTGAGAATGTCTCGTAACCCGGTGTCGGGCCGGCTGGGGCGATAGTCGATCACGTTGTTGTGGCGCGGGGTGACCACGCCGTCGCGACCGGAGTGGATTGCCCCGTTCACCTGACTGAAGCCGGGTCAGTCCCGCACGCTGGCGCCACCCGATCACGCCACGGCAAGGTCAACGGCCCCCGTCAAGTGAGCCTGGGTCCCGCGAACCCGGCCCACGAACCGCTGATCCCGAAATGGATGTACGACGAATTCGCCGCCCGCCGCAACGGCAGACAAGGATCCAGAGCCGGCGCAGAGCCAAACCCGCATCCCCAGACCCGGCGAACCCATCTGTTTCGCGGGACGGTTCTTCTGTCTCTGCGGCCGTCGCATGGTCGGCGAGCCCCGGCACGGCCATACCTACTACCTGTGCCGGCCAAGCAACAACAACCGCGGCAGGCCCGACAAGTACGTCGGCCACCCGAAGACGCTTTACCTCCGAAGACACCATCCTCGATGCCGTCGCCGGATTCCTCGCCGACCGCGTCTTCGGGCCCGAGCGGCAATCCATCCTCGCAGACCGGTTAGCGGGGATCGATGACCACGAGGCCCAGGAGCGGAGGGCGCACAGCGAGCGGATCGAGCAGAACCTGAACGACCTGGCCAAGAAGCAGAACTCCGTCCTGCAGCAAGCCATGGACGGCGACCCCGCCGATGCCTTCACCAAAGCCCTCCGCAGCCGCTACAACGACCTCGAAACTCAGCGCGTCGACCTGGCCGCAAAGCTGGCCACCGTGACCCAGGCGACCAGCGCCGAGCCTGACAAGCCGAGTTCGGAGGACCTGTCGCTGCTGGACTCGCTCCCCCCTACCTCGCCGTCAACCTGGCCAAGGCACCCACGAACCTGCTTCGGACGCTCTTCGAGGTGATCCAGCTACGCATCCAGACTCATGACCAGGGCGAACATGGCACACTGAGCATTACTTTGCCGCGGATCAGGTGCCTGAGATCGCGAGCACCGCAGAAAGGATCAGCGACCAGATGAACCCACAAGAGAAGCCCGGCACAGGCGCCGAGGAGCTTGTGGGGTTCTGATTGTGCCCCCGGCCCAGTCGGCGACCGGCCTCAGCACAGAACCGGCTGGCGGCCGAACCAGCGGGCGTGCCGTTCTACAGGTCCCGTCGAGGCAGGGGCCGAGCGGCGGGGCCTTCCAAGACGGCGCCGTCGACGTCGAAGCGGGAGCCATGACATGAGCAGTCCCAGCTGCGCTCCGCGCCGTTGAACCGTAGCAGGCAGCCGAGGTGGGTGCAGCGCAACGACACCGCGTGGACGCCACCTGCCCGATCCCGGTACACGCCTTTCTTGCCCGCCCCGTCGGGCAGTACCCGCGCGGAATCAGCCGCGAGGTCGTCGGCGCGGGTCCCCTCGGCCGGGAGCAACCGGTCGCCGATGAGGTCTTTGGCGACCTGCGCGTTCTGCTGCAGCAGCGTCGGCGCGCTCGACACGCTGACCCGGTGCGGGCTGAACAGGCCGGCATGCGGATTCTCGGCGCCGGTGATGCGGTCGGCGACGATCTGCCCGGCGACGGTGCCCATCGCCAGGCCCCACTTGGCGAATCCGGTCGCCACCCACAGTTTCGAGCTACCCGGCAGATACGAGCCGACCATCGGAAGCTGGTCGTAGGCCTTGGAGCCCTGCGCGGACCAGCGGTGGGTGATCTCGGCGACGTCGAAATGGGCGCGCGCGAACTCCGTGAGCGTCGTGTAGCGGTCGAAGTCGACGCCCGCTCCCTGGCGGGATGGCTCTGGCCTCCGACGATCACGTGCTCGCCGTGGTGGCTGATCGAGTACGACGGGCTCCCGGCGCTGATCGCCAGCTCCTCCGGTGGTGTGCCCGACGACAGCCGGCGGCCACGCAGTAGGAGCATTCGGCGTCGAGGCGGGCGAAGAACAGTCCCCGGTCGAGGATCGGGTAGTGGGTGGCCACCACGACGTGCCCGGCCTTGACCACCCCGTCGGCCGTGCGCACTCGATAGGGAGCGGTGACGGAGACGTCGCGGACGCGGCTGCCTTCGAAGATCCGCCCGCCCGCGGCCACGAACGCGGCCGCGAGCCCGCGAAGGTACTTTGCCGGGTGCAGCACGACCTGGTCGCGCAGCCGGGCGGCGCCCAAGGTGCGGAACGGCAGATCCAGCTACTCGGACCACTCCACCGGAAGACCGGCACGGCGGGCAGCGTCCGCTTCGGCGAGCACGGCGTCACGTTCCGCGGCTGCGTAGGCGAAGGTCGCGGCCGACGCCCTTTGCGCGTCGCACTCGATCTTTCCGGCTAACAGGGCGGCCCCGGCGCCGCCCATCCCGCGCGCCGATGGCCGCCGGCCCGCTTCGCGGGTGTGGTCCGTGAGCTGGCGGCGGCCGGGCACCAGGTCGTGGTCACGGGCAGCGCGGCAGAACGACCGCTCGCGGTGGAGGTCGCCGATCGGGCGGGCCTCGGCGAGGACGCGGTGCTGGCGGGGCGCACCGGCCCCGGCGAACTTGCCGCGCTGGTGGCGGCCGCGGCGCTCGTCGTCTGCGGCGACACCGGCGTGGGCCACCTGGCGACGGCCTTCGGCACGCCGTCCGTGCTGCTCTTCGGCCCGACGCCGCCCCGGTTGTGGGGCCCGCCGACCGAGGCACGCCAGCACGTCGTCCTGTGGGCGGGCGATGTCGGCGACCCGCACGCCGACCAGCCCGATGCCGGTCTGCTCCTGCTCCGCGAAGACCGGGTGCTCGCGGCCGCGAGGGCGGCGCTGGCGGAGCGGGTGGCCCATGGCTGAGCGGATCGGTGTGCTCGGCGCCGGCTACGTCGGGCTGACCAGCGCGGCCTGTTTCGCCCGGCTCGGACACCAGGTGACCTGTGTGGACACCGACGCGTCCAAAGTGGACTCCCTGCGGCGCGGGCAGGTCGGAATCGAGGAGCCCGGCCTGCCCGAGCTGGTCGTCGCGGGACTGCGGGCCTTCGCCCTCGACTTCACCACCGGCGTCGCGGACCTGAGCGGGTGCGGCGTCGTCCTGCTCTGCCTGCCGACGCCACCGGGCGCGAACGGCAGCCCCGACCTCGGGGTGCTGGAGGCCGCACTGCCCGGCCTCGGCGCCGTGCTCGCGCCGGGCGCGGTCGTGGTCACCAAGTCGACCGTCCCGGTCGGCACAGCGGAGCGGCTGCCGGCGCTGCTCGGCCGCGACGACGTGACCGTGGTGAGCAACCCCGAGTTCCTGCGGGAAGGCCACGCCGTGCACGACTTCCTGAACCCGGACCGGGTGGTGCTCGGTGCCGGGCCGGCGGACTCCGCCGCCGCGGATCGCGTCGCCGCGCTCTACGAGCCGACCGGCGCGACCGTGGTGCACACCGACCCCGCGAGCGCGGAGCTGGCCAAATACGCCAGCAACGCCTTCCTCGCGGTGAAAGCGTCCTACGCGAACGTGCTGGCCGAACTGTGCGAGACCTGGGGAGCCGATGTCCGCGAAGTGGGCCGCACCATGGGCGTCGACCCCAGGATCGGGCCGCACTTCCTCTCGCCCGGCCCCGGCTGGGGCGGCTCCTGCCTGCCGAAGGACACGCGGGCGCTCCTGCACGCGGCCGAGACGGCCGGGGTCGGATTCGACCTGGTACGCGACGCGATGCGGGTCAACGAACGCCAGTGCGCGCGGATGGTCCGGCTGGCCCGCCGAGCCGCCACCGGGACTGTCGACGGTTCACTCGCGGGCGTCCGGATCGGCCTGCTGGGCCTGGCCTTCAAGGCGGGCACCGGCGACCTGCGGGACTCCCCCGCCGTCGCCGTCGCCACCGAGCTCGCCCGCCGCGGCGCCGAACTGACCGCGCACGACCCCGCGGTCACGTCCGGTGTCGACGGCCTGCAGCTGGTCGACGACCCGTACCTGGTGGCGAAGGACGCGGCCGCGCTGGTGCTGCTGACCGAATGGCCGGAGTTCCGCGACCTCGACTGGCCCCGCCTCGCCGCGGCCTGCGAACGGCCGGTCGTCGTCGACACCCGCAACCTGCTCGACCCCACGATGCTCGCGCAGAGCGGTTTCACCTGCTTCGGGCTCGGCACCGCGCGCGACCGGTCGTAACGTGCCGGTCAGCGTTGTTCGAGCTGCTGCAGCAGGTGCCGCGCGGGCAGCGCCATGGCGCCAAGCCCCAACGTCGCGGTGACGCCGTCGTCCGACGCGACGAGCCGCTTCTCGACCTGTTCGAGCAATTCGCGGCAGCTGTCGAGGTCGACCGCGCTCGCCGGGTCCGCCGTCGAGCGGACCGCGTCAGCGAACCGGTCGAACAGGTCGGCGACCACCCGGCGGGCATCGGACCACGGGTAACCGAACGGCTCCCGGCCCTCGGTGACACCGCGGATCGCCGCCACGAGCTGCTCCGCGGGCAGCCACAAGCCGATCAGCTTCTCCAGCGGACGCTCACGGTCCCAGCCGGCCCACGGGCCGCGGCTACGCAGGTTGAGATAGCGGCCTTCCCTCGTCAGCCCGAGTGCGTCGCGGGCGGCCCCGACGAGGCTGCGCACGTCGCGCGCCTCCGCCAGCCACTCGTCGACGTCCTCGGGCGGCTCGTCCCGGCGGACCAGTTCGGCCGTGGTCTCCAGCAAGCCGGCGAGGGCCTGCCCGAGCCGGTCGGCCGCCGCCGCAAGCCGGTCACCGTGCAGCGGCGGGAAGACCAGCGCGTTCACCGCCAGCCCGACGGCGGCACCCAGCGCGGTCTCCAGCAGCCGGTCCCCGAGCAGGTCCAGGTTCTGCTCGGTGCCGTAGGAGACGACCAGCAGCCCGGTCACCCCGACCCAGACCCCGGAGCTGCCGAAGCGCCGCCACGAACCGGCCAGCAGCCCGGCGAACACGACCACCGCCAGGGTCACCGTGGGCCAGGGGACGAGTCGCGCGGCGACCCAGGCCAGCAACACTCCCGCGGTCACCGACCCGACCTGCTGCGCCCAGCTGCGCAGGGAACGGTAGACGGTCGTCTCGACCAGGAACACCGCCGCGTACGGCGCGAGGAACGGCTGGGTCAGCTGGAGGGCCCGGGTGGCGATCAGCCACGCCGCGGTCGCGGCCAGCGCCGCCTTGGCCGCCTGGATCAGGGTGTGCCGCTCCTGCCCCCGCACCCGGACGGCGCGGGCGAGCCACCCGGCCGGGGTGCGGTCGTGCCACCAGCTCACGCGGTCTCCGGCAAACCGAGGTGCACCACCTTGGTCTGGGTCATTTCGTCGAGCAACTCCGGTCCATAGCCGTACCCATTGCCGCTACGCCGCCGGGGCTGCGCGGCCCCGCCCGGCGCCCCGCCGAACACGGCGTTCACCTTGACCGTGCCGGCCGGCAGTTCTCGCCAGGCGTGCTGGGCGTGGGCCATCGAGGCGGTCAAGACGGTCGCGGCGAGCCCGTGACTGTCACTGCCCGCCTCGGCGAGCCCCTCTTCGAACGTGTCGACCACCTGGACCGGGGCGACCGGGCCGAAGGTCTCCTCCCGCATCACCCTCAGCTCACCCCAGCAGCCGGTGAGCACCGTCGCCGGGTAGTGCGCGCCGGGACCGGCCGGGATCTCCCCGCCGGTCAGCAGCCGGGCGCCGCGCTGGACCGCGTTCTCGACGTGCGAGTGCACATGGGCGCGGTGGCGGACGTCCGCCAGCGGGGCCAGGCGCCGGGAACGAGCCTGCTCGGTGAGAGCGGCGAGGAACCGTTCGGCGACCGCCTGGTGCACGTAGATCCGTTCCACCGCCACGCAGATCTGGCCCGAGTTCGCGAAAGCCCCCAGCGCGGCCTGGCCGGCGGCCCACTCCGGGTCCACGTCGGCGTCGACGACGAGCGGGTCGTTGCCACCGTTCTCCAGAAGGGCCTTCGCCCCGGTGGCGGCGGCACTGGCGGCGATCGAACGGCCGGTCGCGCTGCCGCCGACATGGGCCAGCACGTCGACGTCGTCCCGCACCGCGAGCAGCGCGCCGACCCGGCCGTCGCCCTGCAGCGTCTGCACCACGCCGGCCGGGTACACCCCGGCGAGCACGTCGCCCAGCAGCGCGCCGGTGTGGGGTGCGCGCTCACTCGGCTTGTGCACGACAGTGTTGCCGGTGACGGCAGCGGCGCCGAGCAGTCCACACGCGACAGCGACCGGGTCGTTCCAAGGCGTCAGCGCCACCACCACACCGCGCGGTTCCGGCACCATCAGGTCGGTGGCGGCGAAGTCCCCCAACAGGCTCCGTCCCCGGTGCACCGGCCCGAGCTCGGCGTACTGGTCCAGCGTCCCCGCCCCGGCGAGTACACCCTCCCGTGCTTCGTCCCGCGGGCGGCCCGTCTCGGATTCGTTGAGCGACGCCAGTTCATCGGCGTGCGCGCGCAGCCGTTCGGCGGCTGTGTGCAGCAGCACGCCGCGCTCCGCCGCCGGGGTCCGGGCCCAGCCCGGCTGCGCCCGGTGCGCGTACGCGAGCGCGGCGTCGATCTCATCCTGGCCGGCCATCGCGACCGACCCGACCCGGTCGCCACTGGCCGGGTCGCGGATCTCGATCACATCCGTCTGTACGTCCGCTGTGGTCGTCGGCATGCTCTCGGTACCTCCTCGGTCGTCTCCCTCGCCCGGCTACCCGAAGCGGCCGACCGGCACACGGGCCGTTTGACCGGAACCTCGGCGGGTAGCCGGATCCCGTGACTTCTTCCCCCGGCTACACCGTGGTGATCCCGACGACCGGCCGCACCACACTGAGGCCGTTGCTGGAGACGCTGACCACCGCCCGCGGCCCACTCCCAGCCGAGGTCATCGTCGTCGACGACCGGCCTGAACCCGGTGAGCTGGCGGTGCCGGACCAGGTGCGTGTGCTGCGCTCCCGGGGACGAGGGCCGGCGGGCGCGCGCAACCTCGGCTGGTGTGCCGCCCGCACCGAGTGGATCGCCTTCGTCGACGACGACGTGCGGCTCGCATCGGACTGGCCCGAGCAGCTCGCCGCCGACCTGGCCGGCTTGCCGCCCGAGGTCGGGGCTTCCCAGGGGCGGATCGTCGTCCCGCTGCCGCCGGACCGCCGGCCGACCGATGACGAACGGGGCACCGCGGGTCTCGGGACCGCGCGCTGGATCACCGCCGACATGGCCTACCGGCGGGCCACGCTGGTCGAGGCCGGCGGTTTCGACGAACGGTTCCCCCGCGCGTTCCGGGAAGACTCCGACCTCGCGTTGCGCGTCGTCAAGGCGGGCTCCCGGATCATGCCGGGCGAACGGGTCACCGTCCATCCGGCCCGGCGAGCCGGGTTCTTCGCCAGTCTCCGCGCTCAACGGGGCAACGCGGACAACGCGTTGATGCGGCACAAGCACGGAGTTCTGTGGCGGCAGCAGACCGGCGCCGGGCGGGGACGGCTCGGACTGCACGCGCTCACCGTGACCGCCGCCGCGGCCGCCGCCGGATTCGCCCTGACCGGGCGGTGGGGCAAGGCGCTGGCCGCCGCCGGCGCCTGGGCCGGCTTGACCGGTCAGTTCGCCGCCGGGCGCATAGCCGCCGGGCCCCGGACCCCCGACGAACTGGCGCGGATGGCGGTGACGAGCGCGCTGATCCCGCCCGCCGTCTGTTACCACCGGCTGCGCGGAGAGATCGCGGTCCGCCGGAAACGGACCGCGGTGCTCTTCGACCGCGACGACACCCTCATCACGGACGTGCCCTATCTGTCCGACCCGGCGCAGGTCCGGCCGGTGGCCGGCGCGGTGGAGCTGGTCCGCTCGCTGCGGGCCAAGGGCGTCCCGATGGGTGTCGTGACCAATCAGTCCGGTGTCGCGAAAGGACTGATCAGCCCGGAACAGCTGGCGGCCGTGAACGCCAGGGTCGAGGAGGTCTTCGGCCCGTTCGGCACCTGGCAGGTCTGCGTGCACGACGACGGCGAAGGTTGCGCCTGTCGCAAGCCGCGGCCGGGCATGGTGGTGCGCGCCGCCGCGGAATTGGGGGTCGCCCCCGGCGACTGCGTGATGATCGGCGACACCGGCGCCGACGTCGACGCGGCGCTCGCGGCGGGTGCCCGCGCCGTCCTCGTCCCCACGGAGCGGACGTTGGATGCGGAAGTCGCCCGGGCCCGGCGTGACGCGCTGGTGGCCGGCGACCTGGCCGAGGCGCTGCGCCTGACCGGGGCGCTGCGGTGAAAAGCCGGCGCGTGCTCGTCGCCCGGCTGGACAACCTCGGCGACGTCCTGCTCGCCGGCCCCTGCGTGCGGGCGGTGGCCGCGCACGCCGACCACCTCACGGTACTGGCCGGTCCGCACGGACGTGGTGCCGCCGAGCTGCTTCCCGGCGTGGACGAAGTGCTGTCCTGGTGCGCGCCGTGGATCGACCCCGGACCGGCACCGCTGGAGCCGGCCGAGGTCGACGACCTCGTCACCGACTTGCGCGAGCGGGACTTCGATGCCGCCCTCCGGCAGCTGCGACGGGTACTGATGCCGCTGGAACGACGAACGGCCCGGGAAATCGACCGAGTCGAGCGCGGCGTAGACGTGGACCTGGCCCCGCCACAGGTAGCCCTCGACCGCGGCCTGCACCCCCCTCAGCTCGCCCTCGGCCAGGCACGCCGAGCCGCCCACTTCGGCGATTTCGGGCGGCGGCTCGACCCGGCGCAGCACCTCATCGAACGGCTCGCCGACGAGGTCGATCCCCTCACGCATTTCGGCCACCGCCGCGGTGAACGCTTCCTCGTCACGGACATGGAACGCCAACTCCGAGGAGAATGACTTGACCGGTTTGAGCCACATCGGAAATCCCACACCCGGCGGCGGGGACGGGTCCTCGAGGTCCACGATGCCGAACGGTGGCAACTCGTCGATCACCGCGCTCTGCTCGAGCCGGCTCCAGTACTTGTGCTCGCACTTGAGCACCGCCTCCAGCGGCACTTGCGGCAGGCCGTACTCCGCGCACAGGATCGGGACGATCGACGCCGCCGGGAAATCCCAGTAGCTCACGATGGCCGACGGCTCGCCGTCGAACTCCTCGAGCACCCGGCGTGCTTCACCGAGCAGAGCGGTCAGGTCGATCTCGCCGTGCTGGAGCTCGTCCCGGGTCAGCAGACCATGGAACCGGCCGGCGCCGGCACTCGGCAGCCGTCGCAGAACCTGCTCGTTCTCCTCGTCGAGCCCGATGACGAAAATATCGTCGGTCACGTCGTACCTCCGTTCTCCGCTTGCTGATTCCCGGTAGGAGCGGCATCAAACGGACCATCCGGCGGTACCTGGGGCGCACGAAAGATTTCCGGAACATGACGCGCCAAGGCTGTCCAGCCGTCCGGCGCGGGCGAGGCCAACGACGTCAAGACCAAGATCACCTGACGAATCGCAACCGCCAGGCCAGGGAGCGGAAACAACGGAAACAATCGGTTACCGGGCTTCAACCGCAGCCGGCGGGGTAATCCGGCTGTACCGCCGACCAAAGTGGAGGACACCGTGACCGAGGTCAGCCGCGTCATCGACGCGTCGCCGGACGACGTTTTCGCCGTGCTCGCCGACGGCTGGTCCTACGCGGGGTGGGTCGTCGGCAGCTCCCACATCCGCGACGTCGACCAGGACTGGCCCGCCGCCGGCACCCGGATCCGCCACAGTGTGGGCCCCTGGCCGCTGCACATCCAGGATGTTTCGGTGGTGACGGCCGTCGAGCCGGGTGTGTCGCTCACCCTCGAAGCACAGGGCTGGCCGCTCGGCTCCGCGGCGATCGAGCTGACCCTGGTGCCCCAGGGCGCGGGCAAGACGATGGTGCGCATGGCCGAGCACATCGTCGGAGGACCCGGCAAAGTCCTTCCCACGGCGCTCCAAGCGCTGGTCGTGAAGCCACGCAACCGCGAAGCGCTGGCTCGCTTGGCGGACATCGTGGTCGGGCGACGCACCCGGAAGTAACGGATACCCGGCGGCGCACGCGGGTCAGCCGTAGACCGCGCGGTTCGCCGCGCGGATCACCGCGGCGTAGCCGCCGCCCAGATGGCCGGACCGGGCCAAAGCCGCGCGCGCCGCGTTGGCGCCGGGCCCCCCGTGGACCGCTCCGCCCGGGTGCGCCGAGGCTCCGGCCAGGTACAGGCGGTCGACGGGGGTGTCGGCCCGTCCCGTGCCCGGCACCGGACGGAAGAACAACTGCTGGTGGATGGCTGTCGTCCCGCCGTTGATCGCACCGCCGGCCAGTGCCGGGTTGTGAGCAGCCAGCTCGACCGGGCCCTGCGCGTAGCGGCTGGTGATCAGGTCGGCGAACCCCGGTGCGTTCACTTCGACCGTCTTCTCGATGAGCGCGACCTGATGCTTCAGCGCGGCCGGGTCCGATACCGTGCCGCGGGGCACGTGGGTGTAGGCCCATGCTGCCTCGGTACCCGCCGGTGACCGGCTGGGGTCGCTGGTCGTCATCTGCCCGAACAGCAGAAACGGCCGGCTGGGGACGCGGCCTCGCCCGAGGTCGCCGCCGAACGCCGACAGGCCGTCCAGGTCGGCGCCCAGGTGGATCGTGCCCGCCCCGCGCGCTTCGGCGGCCGTCCACGGCACCGGGCCGGAGAGCGCCCAATCCACCTTCACCGTCGCGCTGTCCCACTGGAACCGCTCAAGGTCGTCGACAAGCCGTGACGGCAGCCATTCCCCGGCGACCAGGTTCCCGTACAGCATCGGCGCCGGCACGTCCGCCAGCACCGCCCTGCGAGCCCGGACCGGGTCACCCGCGCGGTCGCGCACGCCCATCGCCCGGCCGCCCGCGACGAGCACCTCACGCACCGGGCGTCCACAAAGGACCTTTCCACCCCGGTCCTCGAGCCGGCGCACCAAGGCCGCAGTCAGCTCTCCGGCCCCGCCCTCGGGCACCGGGAAACCCGCCTCCTGCCCGGCCATCGCGAGCAGCCAGCCGAACACCGCACTGCCCGCGTTGTCCACGGACAGGTCACTGTGCGCGGCGTTCCCGGCCAGGAGCAGCTTGGCGCCTTCGCCGGTGAACAGCTCGTCACCGAAGCGGCGCGCGGGCAGCGTAAGCATCCGGGCCAGGCGCAGGGCCTCGGCAGTTCCGGTCCGGCGCAGCAGCCGCAAGGCCGGGCGGACCGGCGGGAACGGGGTGAACAACGCGTCCAGCAGCGGATCCCGGATCTCCTGCCACTGCGCGAACAACCGGCGCCAGGCGGCACCGTCACCGGGGGCGAACTCGTCGGCAGACGCCGCGGTGCGGTCGAGGTCCCGGGAGAGCACGGCGCATCGGTCGTCCGGAAAGACGTGCGCGAGCACATCGGGAGCGTGCCGCCAGTGAAGCCCGTATCGCTCGAGCTCGAGCCCCCCGATCACCGGCGATACCGCGGTGAGCGGGAAGAAGGCACTGCACAGGTCGTTGCGAAAGCCAGCTTCGGTGACCTCGTCGGTCTGCACTGAACCACCCGGGCGCCCGGTCGCCTCCAACACCAGCACCGACCAGCCGGCGTCGGCCAGGAGGTTGGCCGCGACCAGGCCGTTGTGCCCGGCGCCGATCACCACCGCGTCGGCTGTCTCCGTGCTCACTCAGGTCTCCTGGCTGGTCGGTGGGGATCAGGACTGTGACTGGTGGCTCGGACCCACGCGGGCGAGCGAGCGCAACCGGGACACGGCCCCGTCGCGGCGCGGCGGGGCCAGCGGCGGGCTAGCCCCGCCCGCCCCGGAACGGAGTCCGGCGACCAGTTCGCCCAGAGTGCTGACGGCGTCGTACCGTGGCTGCCAGCCCAGCGCGGTCCCGGCCGTGGTGATGTCGACCAGTGGCGCGCGGTCGGCCAGGTCGAGCCAGCCCGGGTGCAGGGGCAGGGCACCGGTCCGCCACGCGGCGTGCGCGGCGGCGCGGATTACCGGCCGGGGCATCGGAACGCGGCGCCCGCCGAGCGCCGCGGCGAGCGCGTCGGCGTCGAGAACCTCGGCGGCGGCCAGGTTGACCGCACCGGTGAAGCGGGCATCGAGGATCAGCCGGACGGCCTCGGCGACGTCGGAGGTGTGCACGACCTGTGCCCGCAGGTCCGGCCACAGTGGGAGCGGGAGCCGTCGATCACCGACGACGTGCGCGGGCACCATCGGGCCGAGCAGCCAGCGGGCGAACTCCCCCGCCGCCCGGCGGTGCAGGATCGCGCACGGCCGCAGCCGAGCCACCCGCACCTCGGGGTGACTCGCTTCGAACCGGTTCAGCAGGTGCTCGAGACTCGCTTTGCCACGGCTGTAGGCACTGCTCTCGATGCCGTCGCACGGCCAATCCTCGGTCACCTTGGCCCAGCGTGGAGCCGGCCCGTAGGCGGCCACCGAGGAGGCGACGACCAGGTGCGGCACGCCGGCGGCCGCGACCGCCGAGAGCAGGTGCCCGGTGCCGAGGTCGTTCGTCTGCTCCATCGGCGGGTCGTCGCGGGTGGGCGAGATCGCCCACGCCAGGTGGACCACCGCGTCGGCCCCCACGACCAGCTCGGCCAGTTCCTGCTCCGCGTGACGCTCACCGAGGTCCAAGGCCCGCCAGCCGACAGCCCCGAGATAAGGCTCGGCCGTGGTGTCCGGCAACCGGCGTGCCACTCCGACCACGTCGTGCCCCGTTCCGAGAGCGCCGAGCAGCGCCGTTCCGACGTTTCCGGTCGCCCCGGTGATGACAATCCGCACCCCTTCGCCTACCCGCCCACGGAGCCGCGGAAACGACAGTGAGCGGCCGCCGCCGGGTCCCGAGCGAGCGGAACGACCCCGGACCGGTCGTTCGACGCCGGTGTGGAGGGCCGGGCCGAGACCACGGCTGGGGATGGTGCGCCGCCGGTCACTCGGGAAGGTGCGCTGTCCGGCGGTCCATCGGGCCCCATTCCGGAGAGCCCTGCGCGTCGACCAGCTCCCGCGCCTCACGCAGCACCTCGTCCGCCACCCACGCCAACGGCTCGTCACAAGCCACCAGCGGCTCGTTGTCCGGGCCCCGGGCGACCTCACGCCCGCGCAGGAGCCACGGCCGCACGCCGGGGCCCCGGAGGGCCCGCAGGTGCTGGTAGTCATACAGCCGACGGGCCAGCCACAGCCGGGTCGAGCGACCGCGCCACCACGGCTCACACCGCAGCGAGTTGGCCGACAGCCCCGGAAGCTCGACCCCGGTCAGCCCGTCGCGGCTCGCCTGCGCCGCCAGCTCCGGGGCAAGGTCCACGCCCGGCCCCCTCGACCATCGGACGTACAGATCGTCGCCGCCGTCGGACCGGTAGAACCGCGTCAGCTCGTCGAGGTCGGCCACGGTCGGCAGCTCCTCCGAGAACATTCACCGATCCCGGAGGATGAGCACGGCAGCGGTGCTCGACCGGCCGGTGGCGAGGAGCGACCGCCCCTGCTTCGTACGGGCAGCAGCTACTTCTGCGCCGATTTCCTCGGCACGCTGGTCCGGTAGTCTTCTTCGCCGGCGACCTCGCCCTGCTCGTCGAGCACCCGATGAGCCACCCGGCGCGCCTTCGCCATGTGGCGGCCCGTCCGGATGGCTTCTTCCCTGCGTCGCGAGGTACTCGAAGCGCGTACGTGGCCTCGAACCTTGTTCTTCCATAAGCCGTTCTCGCAATAAGTCAGGATGCCGCCGTCCATTCCGGCCGGATACCTCATTTCCCGCATCGCGCGCGAGCGGCGCTGCCCGGCCAGAACCCGTCTCGGTCACTTGGCCGCGAAGCAACTCGCGTCCTGAGTGCAAGAAGAACACCGGTACGGCCCACTGCTGGACCGGTCTCCCGACGATAACCTTTCAAGCCGGCGGCCAGCAAGCGTCGGCAGAGTCCGCTAAGGACAGAGTCTTCGACAGTACCGCCCGGGACCCCGCGCTCACGCCATTCCGCCGGGTCGGGCGGCGAGGGTGTCAACGCGCACGGTGGGGTACCCGGGAACGTCCGATCCCGACGATTCCGGAGGTGCCCGTGTCGCAACCGGCCCAGCAGCAGACCCCGCCCGGCACTACCGCCGCAATGGAACCGCGGCCCGACCACGGCGAGCAGAGTTATCGCGGCTCCGGGAAGCTGACCGGCAAAGTCGCCCTGATCACCGGCGCGGACAGCGGCATCGGCCGGGCGGTGGCCATCGCCTACGCCCGTGAGGGCGCCGACGTCCTGGTCTCCTACCTCGACGAGCACGACGACGCCGAAGAGACGCGCCGCTGGGTCGCGGACGCCGGACGCAAAGCCGTGGTGATGCCCGGCGACGTCGCCGACCCGGCCCACTGCCGTGCCCTGGTCGAGCGCACGGTGGACGAACTCGGCCGCATCGACATCCTGGTCAACAACGCCGCTTACCAGATGAGCCACGAAACGCTCGAAGAAGTCAGCGACGAGGAGTGGGACCACACCCTCGCGACCAACCTCAGCGCGTTCTTCCACCTCACCAAGGCCGCCCTGCCACACCTGCGGGCCGGCGCGTCGATCATCGGCAGCTCGTCGGTGAACTCCGACAACCCCAGCCCGCAGCTGCTGCCCTACGACGTCACCAAGGCCGGCGTCGCGAATATGACCGCGGCGCTGGCCCAGCTACTGGGGCCGAGGGGCATCCGCGCGAACAGCGTCGCGCCCGGTCCGATCTGGACCCCGCTGATCCCGTCGACCATGCCGGAAGACGCGGTGGAGTCCTTCGGCCGGCAGGTGCCGCTGGGCCGCCCCGGGCAACCCGCGGAACTCGCGCCTGTCTACGTTCTGCTCGCCTCCGACGAGGCGAGCTACGTCTCCGGCGCCCGCGTCGCGGTCACTGGCGGCAAGCCGATCCTGTAGGCCGCAGGACGTGGGCGGCCCTCATCTGCCGGCCGGCCTGGGTCCCCCCACGAGGACAGCCCGACTACGCGAACTCCGTGCCGTCATCGGCAGTCGTACTCAAGGTTCCCCGCCCGGTCTGCTGCTGCAGTTCATCGATCAGGCAGGAGGCCTGCGCCCTGGTCATCACGCCTGGAACCGCTCGGCCGATTTCCTGCGCGAGTGTGCGCAAGTACGACTCCTGTGGACCGGTCATCGGCACGTCGTCGGCCGTCCACTCGCTCGGAATATTCTCCGGGTTGCTACCGACGTTTCCACCACTGTTGCTGTCCACCACTGAAATCACTCTTTCGGGTAAGACGCTTCGCCGAAGACGAGCTCATCCGCGAGAATTTCCGCGAACGCGGTGTGTACGCGAAGGTACTGCTGCACCGACATACTCGTTGCCTCACCCGCGAAAAACGGTCCCAAGCGCCGGAACGCCCAGAGACTCCAGCGCACATGCGCCTCGGCTGTGGTGACACGGGCCGATCGCGCGGCGGCGCACGGGCTCGCACCAGCGAGAATCGCCTCGTGAATCAGCATCGGCGTGGACTGCTGCTCCCATTCTCGCATCGACGCCATCGTGGACAGACGATGCAGGAACGTCGCCGGCTCCGCCGGGACCGGGTCGTCCCTCAGCGGCGGATGCGCGGCTCGCCGTGCGCCCGGCAGCGACGGTGCGTCACCAGCTCTTGCTATTGCCCGAGGATCCCAGGTGCCGGCCGTGGCCGGCTCCTCGGTGACCGAATTCGTCATCACTGTCCTCCCACAAGGCTGAACGGCCTTGGGCCGCCCGCATAGCCGTATGCCAGTCAATGCACAACCGCTGAACGTTTACCCGCCGTCAGCCGGTCAAAACCTCCGAGGCTGATCTCACTCGTTCGTATTGCGGCCGGCTGGTGGCTGCGAGAGCAACGGAATTCGCCCGCCGGCGAGCACGGTTTCGACCTGCCGCTCGGAAAGGCGATGGCACAGCCGGTACTCTTCGTCTTTCGTGGCGTTGTGGACAGTCAATTCCCGTCCATCGGCCAGTTTCTGCCGAAGGCCATCGAGCACGAGGGTGTCGTCCGGATCGATGCGCGAGTGGTCGTCGGGGTCGGCGAACTCCAGCGCGAGGATCCCGAAGTTCGCCAGGTTCTGCCAGTGGATCCGGGCGAACGACTTGGCGATCACCGCGCGCAGGCCGAGGTAGCGGGGCGTGATGGCCGCGTGCTCACGGGACGAGCCCTGCCCGTAATTGTCACCGGCGACCACCACGTGACCCGTGCCATCGGCGATCTCTTTCGCCCGGGCAGGGTAGTCCGCGTCGACCCGGGTGAAAGTGAAGTCCGCCAGTTTCGGGATATTCGAACGGAACGGCAGCGCGCGAGCTCCCGCCGGGGAGATCTCGTCGGTGGACACGTCGTCGCCGAGCTTGAGCAGCACTGGGGCTTCGATCCGGTCCGGCAGCTCCGGGAACTCAGGCAGGGCCGAGATGTTCGGCCCCTTCACCAACTCCTCGCGGGCCGCGTCGTCCGGATCCGGGGGCGGCACCAGCATGGCGGTGTTCACTGAGGACCGTTCCGGGGGTTTCACCTCAGGCGGCTCCAGGCCGAGGTCGCCCGCCAGCTGCCGCGGATCGGTGATCCTCCCGGTTAGCGCCGCCGCGGCGGCGGTTTCGGGCGAGCACAACCAGACCGAGTCCTCCGGTGTACCCGACCGGCCCGGGAAGTTGCGGGGAAAGGTGCGAAGGGAATTGTGGCCCGACGCCGGTGCCTGGCCCATGCCGATGCAGCCCATACACCCGGCCTGGTGGATGCGCGCGCCGGCCGTGATCAGGTCGGTCAGCGCGCCCGCCTTGGTCAGATCGGTCAGGATCTGCCGCGACGACGGATTGACGTCGAAGCTGACACCATCCGAGGCCTGCCTGCCCCGCACCATCGCCGCAGCCACGGCGAAGTCCCGGAAACCAGGGTTGGCGGACGAGCCGATCACGACCTGGCCGACCGGCGTCCCGGCCACCTCCCGCACCGGCACCACATTGCCCGGGGAGGACGGCTTCGCGATCAGCGGCTCCAGCCGGCCGAGGTCGATTTCGTCGAGGCGGTCGTACTCGGCGCCGGGATCCGCTTTCAGCTCGGTGAAGTAGTGCTCGCGGCCCTCGGCCCGCAGGAAGGCGCGCACGGCGTCGTCGGCGGGGAACACGGTGGTGGTCGCTCCCAGTTCGGCCCCCATGTTGGCGATCACGTGCCGGTCCATCGCGGTCAGCGAGGCGAGGCCCGGCCCGTGGTACTCGATGACCCGGTTGAGCCCGCCCTTCACGCCGTGGCGGCGCAGCATCTCCAGGACCACGTCCTTGGCCGACACCCACGGCGGCAGCTCCCCGGTGAGGCGGACTCCCCAGATCTCCGGCATCCGCAGGTACAGCGGCTCCCCCGCGATCGCGAGCGCCACCTCGAGGCCGCCGACCCCGATCGCCAGCATGCCCAGCGAGCCGGCCGCGCACGTGTGCGAGTCCGAACCGGCCATCGACCGGCCGGGACGCCCGAAGCGCTGCATGTGGGTGGGGTTGCGAGACACCGTTGCCCGCCTTGGAGAACCACAGCCCGAAGCGCCGGCACGCCGAACGCAGGAACTCGTGGTCCTCGGCGTTCTTCTCGTCGGACTGCAGCAGGTTGTGATCCACGTACTGCACACTGACCTCGGTGCGGGCCCGGTCCAGGCCGAGGGCCTCCAGCTCCTGCATGACCAGCGTCCCGGTCGCGTCCTGGGTCAACGTCTGGTCGACCCGCAGGGCGATCTCCGAACCCGCGACCGGTTCTCCGGACTCCAGATGCGCCGAGATCAGCTTCCGCGCCACCGAGGATCCCATCCGCCGCCTCCCGCGCTCGTCCTTTCCCCCCGACTCGATACCAGGAGTCGTACCCGGGCGGTTACGGCCGCACACATCGCCCGTCCCGGTCGGCGCTTCAGCCGCCCTTCGCCGCGCCGGCGACCGCCTCGGCGACCGCCGGCACCAGAGCCTCGTCGAAGACACTGGGCACGATGTGCTCCCGATCGAGATCGCCGCCCACCACTCCGGCCAGGGCGCGCGCGGCCGCGAGCAGCATGCGGGTCGTCACCCGGACGGCACCGGAGTCGAGCAGGCCCCGGAACATCCCGGGGAACACCAGCACGTTGTTGATCTGGTTGGCCATATCGCTGCGACCGGTCGCGACGACCTCAGCGTGCTCGCGCGCGGCCTCCGGGTCGACCTCGGGATCCGGGTTCGCCAGCCCGAAGACGATCGCCCGGTCGGCCATCCGCCCGATGTCCTCCTCGTCGAGCAAGCCGCCGGCGCTCACGCCGATGAAGACGTCCGCCTCGCGCACAACGTCTCGGAGGCTGCCCTGAGCCGCCCCACCGCGGTTGGTGTGTTCCGCCAGCCAAAGCTTCTCCCCAGTCAGGTCGCGCCCTCCGTGCAGGGCGCCACGACGGTCGCAGACCACGAGCCGGTCGGCGCTGAAGCCCGCGTTCAGCAGGAGCCGGGTGACGGCCACCCCGGCTGCCCCGGCGCCGGAGACCACCACCGAGGTGCCCGCGGGCTCGCGACCGGTCAGTTCGAGCGCATTGTGCAAGGCGGCCAGCACAGCCACCGCGGTCCCATGCTGGTCGTCGTGGAACACGGGCACCTCGAGTTCGTCGTGCAGCCGGCGCTCCACGGTGAAGCACCGGGGCGCGGCGATGTCTTCGAGGTTGATCGCGCCGAACGACGTAGCCAGGTCCTTGACGGTGCGGACCAGATCGTCCGGCTCACGGCTGACTGGGCAGATCGGCCAGGCGTCGACGTCGGCGAAGCGTTTGAGCAGCGCCGCCTTGCCCTCCATCACCGGCAGTGCCGCCGCCGGGCCCTGGTCGCCCAGCCCCAGCAGGGCCGAACCGTCGGAAACAATCGCGACGGAGTTGGCTTTCACCGTCTCCCGCGCGAGCACCGACGGGTCATCGGCGACCCGCTTCGCCAGCTCGGCGACCCCGGGCGTGTACTGCTCGGCCAAATCGTCGGCGTCCTCCAGCCGCACCCGGGCGGTGACCTGTACCTTTCCGCAGCTTCGAGTCATGGCCGCCGGATACCCCGCCGCGCCCGCAGCTGAACCGGAGCGCGAGCTTGTTCACCAAGGCGAGGTGCCCGGGACCGGCCACCGCCTTGCCCAGCGGCCGGAGCACCTGAACGTCGAGTGCGAGCCCGGATTCACGGTGCTCGTCGGGCCGAGGGCGACACTGGATCGACCAGTGCGACGGCACCGCCGGCTGACGTCAGTCGAGGACCAGCGCCGCGTCCGGCTCGGTCACCCGGAAGCTGAAGCTCTCTTCCAGGTAGAGCGTGAGCGTCTCGGCGTCGTGCTGGCTGTAGCCGACCGAGAGGTCCTGGCCGAGTTCCAGGACGAAGTCCCCGCCGGCCAGGCTGAGCACGACGGCGCCGGTGATGCCCGGGGTGCGTTTGACCCGGCCGCCGCCGAGCGCGCGGCGCAGGTGGTCCAGCACGAGCAGGCCGCCGTGCTCGGTGCTCTCCACGATGGCGGTGTGGCCCTCCGGGTTGATCGCCAGCGCGTAGGGTCCGTCGATCCCGTTGCAGCGCAACGTGTTCACCGCGTTCGCCACCAGGTGCGGATACCGTTCCGGGTCGATGCCCAGCGTTCCGTGCTCGTACGGGCTGGCGTCGATGATCCCGCCGATTCCGGCCTCCGGCCAGCCGTGGAACACCGCCCGGTTCTCGATGAGCCCTACCTGGGCGGCCGCCTGGTCCAGGTCGTCGAGTTCCAGGTCGTCGGCTCCGCGTTCGGCGTCCTCCAGCTCGGCGCGCTCGACGGTGAACGGCACGCGCACCTCGACCAGCGGCAGGACCCGGCGCTGCCGGACAGCGGTCTCGCGCTCCCGGGCACTTTCCGGAGCGTCGATGCGACGGGTCCGGCCGAGCGAGGTAGCCGAGTGCGCCCAGCCTTGCGGCCCTTCGACGTCGACCACCTTGCGGGCCGCGAGGTGCGTAACCAGCCGTTCCCGCGCTTCGTCGTCGATCTGGTGCCAGCCTTCGGCCGGGATCGGCGCGAGTTCGCGCATGAGGTGGTTCATCGTGTTCACCGCTCTTTCAGTCCGCCGATGCCGAGGGAACCGTCTTGCGGGGTGTCCTTGCCGGCCTTTTCCTCCTGCTTGGCGACGTAGCGCTCAGGGTCGACGTCGCCGGTGTCGATGCCGTGGCCGTCCTCGTGCTCGGCCTTGAACGCGAGGAACCTGCGGCCGAGCTCTTCGCGCAGCCCCGGGCCGGCGTGCCGGCGGAAGTCGGCGAGCGCGTCGTCCTCCTCTTCGGCCATGTGCTCGCTGTTGGCCGTGCGGGCCTGGCGTACCGCGGCCTGCCAGGCCGCGCTGCCGGCCGGGTGCCGCCTGGTTTCAGCGACCGCGTCGCGGATGTCGTTGTGGTCGCCGACGGCGTCGAGTGTCTCGTCCTCCGCGTCGGCGCCGCGCTGGATCAGCTCGGGGTAGAAGACGGCTTCCTCGGCCGCGGCGTGCAGGTCCAGCAGTGTCGCGAGGGGCGCCCACGCCCGCGCCAGCTCGTCCGGGGAGTCCAGGTCGTCCAGCTCGGCGAAGGCCCGGCGGAACCGATCGTGGTCGTCGAGGATCAGGCTGGTGATGTCGGTCATGGCCATCGAAGGTAGGCCGCCGGTCAGTGCTTCGCTTGTTGGGCCACCGTCGGGCGCTCGCCCGTTCCCGTGCGAAGACGGCACCGCCCGGGCATGATGACCTGGGTTGAGCAGCCAGCCCTGGACCTTTCCTGCCCACGGCGTGAGCCGGGCGGCCGAGCACGGGAACTGTGATGAGCGAGCTGACTGATCCTGCGACCGACCCACCGGGGACGCTCCGCATCGGACGGGCCGACCGGCCGCCGGTGGCCGTGCTGGCGGTGAGCGGCGACGTCGACACGTGCACCGCCCCGCGCGTGACGGCGGCAGTCGCCGAGGTCCTCACCGAGGCGCCGCCGGTGCTGGTGCTCGATCTGACCGCGGTGGAGTTCCTGGCCTCGCCGGGCTTGACCGCGCTGCTGACCATCCGGCGGGGCATGCCGGCCGGCACCGAGCTGCGGATCGTCGCGTCCGGACGCGCGACCCTGCGCCCGATCCAGCTCACCGGGCTGGAGCCGGGCCTGCCGCTCTACCGCACGCTGGAGCAGGCCCTGGCCGCGCCGTGAATCACGGCCCGGCCGGGCGCAGGAGCACCACCAGCGCGACGTCGTCCGGCGAGGGCCGGGCGCCCACCATCGCGGCCATGACGCGCGAACAGGCCCGCTCCGGGTCCTCGACCCGGAGCAGCTCGGTGAGCTGCCGCATCCCCTCGTCGACCGGCCGGTCCCGGCGCTCGACGAGGCCGTCGGTGTAGAACGCAGCGACGGTGCCCGGCGCCAGCGGCACCATGGTGGTGCGCCGGCGGGGCGTCCCGAGGCTCAGGCCGATCGGCGGGTCGGCCGGAGCGGTCACGAGCCCGGCCGGGCGGCCCGCCGAGACCACGACCGGCGGCAGGTGCCCGGCCAGTGACAGCGCCAGCTGCTCGTGCCCGGCGTCGAGCACGCCGTAGGCCACCGTCGCCATCACGCCGTGTTCGAAATGATTGGCCTTGCGGTCCAGCTTGCCGAGCACCTCGGCCGGGTCGTCGCAGTCCAGGGCATAGGCGCGCAGGGCGCTGCGGAGGCGGCCCATGATCACCGCCGCGTCCAGGCCGTGGCCCGACACGTCGCCCATCACGATGCCGAGCCGGTCTCCGGGCAGCCGGAAGAGGTCGTACCAGTCCCCGCCCAGTCCCGCGCCGGCACCCGGTACGTAGCGGGCGGCCGCGCGGAGGCCGTCGATCTCGGGCAGCTTGCCCGGCAGCAGGCTGCGCTGCAGCGCGATGGTCGCTGCCTGGTTCTGCCGCAGGGTCTCGGATCGCAGGACGGCCGCCAGGTGGTCGGCGAGCAACCGGACGACCTCGATGTCGGTGGTGGTGAACCGGCGCTGGTCCACGGACCCGACGTGCAGGACACCGACCAGCTCGGCGCCGGCGAGCATCGGCACGCCGAGCATCGTGCGCAGGCCGCGTTCCCACAGCAGGGAGTTCACTACCGTCGTCTCGTCGACCCGGTCGATGACGACCGGCTCGCGGCGCGCGGCCACAGTGCCGGCGAACCCGGCGCCCACCGACACCCGCACACCCTGGTAGACCTCCTCCTCGAGACCGGCCGCGGCGATGGCGACCAGGTGCTGCGAGGGAGGTTCGTGCCGCAGCACCGTCGCCGTGTCGACCCCGAGAACCGCACACGCCCGGGCGAGCGTCTCCTCGATTCCGCCGGCCCGCCCGGCCGGCCCCTCGTAGCCGGTGATCTCGCTCAGCCGGGTGCGGAACTCCGGCTCCGGCACATCGTGCGTCATGGACAGACCGTAGCCGGGCTGCCCCGACCCGCGACGGAGCAGGTCGCCCGCCGTATGGCGTCTCCGCCGGGCTCGGCAGTACCGTCGGGCCGCCGGGCGGGAACCGGTTCCCGATGCGACGATCGGTCCCGGGGCGCCCGGGCCGGGATCTGCCGGCTCTCCCAGGTGTGTGGTCGGCCGATCCGGGTATGCGGAAGCATCCGTGCAGCGCCAGTGGAGAAAGGGGCCGAAGGTGGCAGCTCCCGGCCCAGGGGCGGACGAAGCGCCCTGGATCATGGACCTGCGGGGTACCGAGCCCGCGCACCTCGCCCGGATCCGCGGCTGGGCGAGATCATCGCTGACCCACCTGGCGCCCGACCACCTCGAGGACGTCCTGATGGTGACCGAAGAGCTCGCCACCAACGCCTACGTGCACACCGACGGACCCAGCTGGGTGCGCCTGACCGCCCTGTCACTGCCGTGCCTGGTGGTGGTCGAGGTCGACGATTCCGCGCGCCTGCGCCCCCAGGTCCGCCGGCCGGACGAGACGAGCCTGCGCGGCCGCGGCATGCAGCTCGTCGACAGCCTCTCCGACACCTGGGGCGTCCACGAAAACCAGGTCGGGAAGACAGTGTGGGCGCGGCTCGGCTGCGGCATCCCGGAGCGGCCCACCTGCGGCGCTCCACCGAATTCCTGAGGGCTTCGCGCCACCGGCGGTAAGGACTCGGTGTTTTCCACGCCGCCGGCGGGTACCCGGCCGACCATGGGCGCCGAGAAGCTGGTCGTGATCGGAAGCGGGGCGACCGGGAAGGGCTTCCTGCGCGGGGAGACGGCCTCGGGCCAGATCTGCCTGCTGGACGAGAAGACCCGCCGGCATCAAGACATCGGGCTCGGCCTCGGCCACCCCATGGTCGAGCTGAGCCCCGGACGTGTCCGGGCGGCCCCGGCCCGTTTCCCGTGACGGCAGCAAGTTCATCGTCTGGTACGAGCGCGGCCGGCGCGCTGACCCACGAGGCACTGACCTGATTCGCGAACGCTGTCCACTGCCGCGGCACACCGAGGAGGCCCCATGACCCTGCTGGCGGACACCCCACCGAAACCGTTGCCGCTGCCCCGCACCTCGGAGACGCTCGGCGCGGAGCTGCGGCGGATGCTCGTGGCCGGCGCGCTCGACCTGCCGCTGACCGGCCGGGGCGCGCTGCTGCGACGGTGGCGCGAGCTGGCCGGCTTCGGCCGCCGCGATCTGGCTCTCGCCCGGCTCGCCGAAGGCCACACCGACGCGGTCGCGATCCTGGCCGAAGCCGGGCAGGCGCCCACATCCCTGTCCCTCTACGGTGTCTGGGCCTCGAAGTCGACCGGGACCGGCGCGAGATTCCACAATGGACGGCTGAGCGGGACCGTCCGGTTCTGTTCCGGCCTCACCGTCCTCGACCGCGCCCTCGTCGCGGCCGGCGACCAGCTGGCCGAGGTGGACCTGTCCGCGGCCGGGGTGGAACGCCATCCGGACGCATGGCAAGCGGTCGGCATGGACGCCTCCGACAGCGGGGACGTGGTCTTCGACGACGTCCCCGTCGAACGGCTGGTCGGGCCGCCCGGCTGGTACCTCGCGCGGCGCGGGTTCGTCCTCGGCGGCACCGGGGTGGCCGCGGTCTGGCTCGGCGGCGCCGCCGGAGTGCTCGACTCGGTGGGCGAAACCCTGCGGGTCAAGGCGGACGGCCATCAGCTCGCGCACTTCGGCGCCCTCCACGCGGCGCTGCGCGGATCCGAAGCACTGCTGGCTTCCGCCGCCGCGACGATCGAGCAGGCCCCCGGCCCGGGCTTGCTGAACGACACCTGCCGGGCGAGCGTCGAACGGACCGCCCGCGACGTGGTCGATCTCGCGCCGCGCATCACCGGCGCCGGGCCGCTGTGCCGCGACCGGCGATTCGCTCAGCAGCTGGCCGATCTCCAGGTGTTCATCCGGCAGCACCACGGCGAGCGGGATCTCGCCGCGCTGGGCCGGGCCGTGCTCGGCGAGGCCGGCGCATGAGGCCGTTCGTCCCGGAGACCGAGTGGACGCGCACGTTTCCCGCCTGGCCGGAGCAGGAGTTCCGCCACGCGCTGATCGTCGCCGCGCATCCCGACGACGAGACGCTGGGCGCCAGTGGCCTGCTCCAGCACCTGCACGCGGCGGGCACCACGGTCTCGCTGGTGGTGGCGACGGACGGCGAGGCCGCGTTTCCCGATTCGGGCGCGGCCGAGCGCCGCGAGCTGGGTCGTGCCCGGCGCGAGGAGCTGGCCCGGTCCCTGGCCGCGCAGGGGCTGCCGGTGGAGCCGGTCTGGCTGGGCCTGCCCGATTCGGACCTGACCGCCCACAGCCACGAACTCGTGGACGCGCTCCGGGCCCACGCGGTGGGTGCCGATCTGTGCCTCATGCCCTGGCCCGAGGACCCGCACCCGGACCACCAGGCCGCCGGGCGGGCCGCGCTGGCCGTCGCCCCGGACTCAGCGCACTGCTGGTCCTACCCCATCTGGCTGTGGCACTGGCGCGAACCCGACGCCGCCGGCATACCCTGGCACCTCGGGCACTCCTACCGGCTCACCACCGGCGAACGGTCGGCGAAGGCCGCCGCGATCCGCGAATTCACCTCGCAGCTTCGCCCCGGGCCCCGAGGCGAAGCACCGATCCTGCCCGCGGAGGCGCTGGCCCACTTCGACCGCCCGGTGGAAACGTTCTTCCGGCAACCACCGGAACGCTCGGCGCCGGTCGCCCGGTTCGCCGAACTGTACGACGGCGCGGACGATCCGTGGCAGGTCGAATCCCGTTGGTATGAAAGACGAAAGCGCGCGTTGCTCCTGGCCTCGCTGCCCCGGGCGCGCTACGGCACGATCGTCGAACCCGGCTGCGGGACGGGAACACTGACCAGGCAGCTGGCCGGCCGGTGCGACCGCTTGGTCGCGTTCGACCCGGTGCCCGCCGCCGTGGCCCAGGCCCGTGCGGCCGCGCCGGGCGCCGACGTCCGCCACGGACTGGTGCCGGACGCGATCCCGCCCGGCCCGGTCGACCTGTTCGTCTACAGCGAACTCCTGTACTACCTGGACGAGACGGACCTCGAGAAGACGATCGAGGCCTCGGTGGCCGCGCTGCGCCCCGGTGGCGACCTGGTAGCCGTGCACTGGTTGCCGTGGGCGCCGGAGGCCCCGCACGAGGGCGCCGCCGTGCACGAGCGGCTCGCCGCGCATCCCGCCCTCGACCCCCTGGTGACTCATCTCGACGAGCAGTTCCGCCTGGACGTGCTGAGGCGCCGGTGATCACCGCGGTCGCCGTCGTCCTGCCCGCACGCGACGAAGCCCCCTCGATTCCCGGCTGCCTGCACGCGATCCGGCGTTCGCTGCGGCGGCTGCCGGTGTCGGTCGAGCGGACCGTCGTCCTGGTCGCCGACCGGTGCACCGACGACACCGCCGACCGAGCCCGGTCCTCGGCCGAGGTGGTCGTCAGCCACGCGCCACTGACCATCGGCGAGCTCCGCGATCTGGGCTGCCGCACCGCGCTTTCACGCCTGACCGGGCATCGGGCATCGGAAGTGCTGCTGCTCAACACCGACGCGGACAGTGAAGTGGACCAGCACTGGGCAGCCCGGCACCTGGCCCGCGCCCAGCACGGCGGCCACGCCACGACCGGCCCGGCCCACCTCATCGGCCCGCCGCCAGGCGGCCCCGGCGCCGCTGCGCGCTACCGGAAACTGGTCGAAACAGCAGACCGCGAGGCCGGCAACGTCTACGGAGCCAACCTCGCGGTCCGCGCCGACGCCTACACCGCCGTCGGCGGATTCGGCCGCATCGCCACCGGCGAAGACCATTCCCTGTGGCGCCGTCTCGAAAACGCCGGATACCGGCTGGCACAGGAGCCCGGCGCCCTGGTCCGCACCAGCGCACGACTCGACGGGCGGGCACCCGGCGGATTGTCGGCGCTGCTGCGCACGCTCGCCTCAGGACGGTAACGGCGCAGGTCTACCCGCGGCCGGCGACGCCGAACCGCAGGCCGAAGTTGTCCACTGTGTCCGGTAGCCGGCCGGGCACCAGCTCGGTGCCGTGCAGCCGGAAGTCGTGGTCCTGCACCAGGTTGCCCAGCACCATCGAAGTGGTGAACAGCACCAGGTCGCGCCCGGGGCACGCGCCCGGGCCGGCGCTGAACGGGACCAGGGCCGGGTTCTCAGCGGCAGTGCCGTCCAGCCAGATGCCCGGCGCGTAACGGTCGGCGTAGGGCAGCTGCTCGGCATCGCGGTGGAAGTACGGCGTGTAGATCAGGAACGACGTGTTCGACGGCCCCCACGCGGTCTCCGCGCGGCTCTCCCGCAGCAGCGCCGGCGTGGTCGGCCACAACCGCACCGATTCCAGCACGCTCGCGCGAAGGAGGGGAAGCTGTTGCGGCTGCGTGAGATCCGCGTCGCCCAATTCCCGCCGGGCCTCGGCCAGCTCGTCCGGGTGAGTGGCCAGCAACGCCAAGGCACGGAAGACGACGATGCCCGCGGCGTCGAACGCGAACAGCCAATGCGGCAGCTGCCCGGCCGGGTCCGCGTCGCCCTCCGCCGGTGCCGAGGCGAGAGCGGCGGCGAGGCTGCCCGGGCGGCGGAGCGCTACCTGGCGACGGACGAGGTCCAAGAAGGGCTGCTCGGTCCTGTGGCGCTTCGGATGGGCGTAGGCCCAGTTGGCGTCGATCCGCAGCTTCGCCAGGGTGTCGGTGACCTCGCGGTCCTCGGCGGTGTCGCCGCCCAGGGTCACGGTGCGCACGATCGTCCACCACTGGGTGTTGAAGGTGTCCCAGTCGAGTTCGCCACCGGAGCGCAGCATCGCCTCGACCGCCTCGGCGGCCGCCTTCGCCCACGGTGCGGCCAGCTCGTGGATTTCGCGGCCGGGCTGCAGCACGGTTTCGTTGATCTTCCGCCGCTCCGCGCGCTCGGCGCCCTCGGAGATCAGCGCCCCATGGGGCTGGAAGTGGCCCAGTGCGGCCTTTTTCTCCTTGGTGGCCGGGCTGAACGGCGACGGTGTGCCGGCCAGCAGCGTCCCCACCTCATCGGGCGACAACACCAGGTCGAAGGACCGCCCGGGGACCCGCAAACGCAGCGGCCCGCTGCCGTAGCGCCGCCGCAACCGCTGGTGCAGCCTGATCGCGCGCTGGTCGAGCTGGAGTTTCTGGGCCAGCGCCATCGCCCGCGGACGCCGTTTGACGACTCCGCCCAGCAGAGTGGGCAGCATCACCTGAGCGGTCACGCGAAGGGTGTCCGTCACCGATGCCCGCGAAAGCGGTTCCATCCGCCGTTGCGCGGCCTTCATCGCCTGCTCCGAGGGAATGGCACTGGGGCCTCGTCGGGTAGCCATGGTTCCGGCTACCCGTTTCCCGAAGGGCTCCAACGTCCGGCCCGGTGTTTGCCCGCGCGTTCCCCGGGCACCCGCCCCACAAGACGAGCCGAGCGGAGAGGATGGCCATGAAGGCAGTGACCTGGCACGGCAAGCGCGACGTCCGCGTCGACACGGTGCCGGACCCGAAGATCGAGGAGCCCACCGACGCCGTCGTGCGGATCACGTCGACCGGGATCTGCGGATCCGACCTGCACCTGTACGAGGTGCTGGGCGCGTTCATGACCGAGGGCGACATCCTCGGGCACGAACCCATGGGTGTCGTCGAAGAAGTCGGCGCCGGCGTCACCGGCCTGAAGTCGGGCGACCGCGTGGTGGTGCCGTTCAACATCTCCTGCGGCCACTGCTACATGTGCGGCCACGGCCTGCAGTCGCAATGCGAGACGACGCAGGTCACCGACCAGGGTAAGGGCGCGGCGCTGCTCGGGTACACCAAGCTGTACGGGCAGGTACCGGGCGGGCAGGCCGAGTACCTGCGGGTCCCGCAGGCGCAGTACGGCCCGATCAAGGTCCCGGACGGCCCGCCGGACGAGCGGTTCGTCTACCTGTCCGACGTCGTGCCCACGGCGTGGCAGGCCGTCGAGTACGCCGAGATCCCCCAGGGCGGGTCCGTCGTGCTGTTCGGGCTCGGGCCGATCGGGCAGATGTCCGCCCGGATCGCGCGGCACCGCGGCGCGGGCCAGGTGATCGGGGTCGACCTGGTGCCGGAACGGCTCGCGCGGGCCCGGTCGCACGGCGCCACCGTGGTGGACACCCGCGACCACCGGCGCATCGGCGACGCGATCCGCGACCTCACCGCCGGGCGCGGCGCGGACTCGGTGATCGACGCGGTCGGCATGGAGGCGCACGGCGCGCCGATCGGCAAGCTGGCGCACGACCTGGTGGGCCTGCTGCCCCAGCAGGTGGGCGCGAAGATCACCGAGAAAGCGGGCGTCGACCGGCTCACCGTGCTCTACGCCGCGATCGACAGCGTCCGCCGCGGGGGCACGATCTCGCTGTCCGGCGTCTACGGCGGGATGGTCGACCCGATGCCGATGATGGACCTGTTCGACAAGCAGATCCGCCTCCACATGGGACAGGCCAACGTGCGCCGCTGGATCGATGACATCATGCCCGTCCTCACCGCCGACGGGGATCCGCTGGGCGTCGAGGGGTTCGCCACGCACAAACTGCCACTCGACGACGCGCCGCGCGCCTACGACATTTTCCAGAAGAAGCTCGAAGGGGCGCAGAAAATCCTGCTGCAGCCCGCGACCTGACCGGGAGGAGACCGCCGTGCCCGATGTGCGCGAGTACCTCACCGAAGTGCGCTATCCCTGCGACCGTGCGGAGCTGCTGCGCGCGGCCGCGGCGGGCGGCGCCGGGGACCAGCTGCTCGGACGGCTGGGAACGCTGCCCGAGCGCGACTACGACTGCGCCGACACCGTCCACCGCGAGCTGGACGGCGTGACCAGCGGCGCCGGCGGCGGGCGCCGGCCGGGAGACACCGGAACCTGACTCGTTGGCCGCCGCCGGCACCACGGCGCGTGACCGCTTTCCGAGGCCCGGTCGAGGTGATCGGCGTTTGCCGGACGTGCCGGAGGGGAACGTGGACGGCATGCGCGCAGCAGGCGAGGTGGCGGTGTGGTGGTTCGGGCTGGCCGCGTTGTGGCTGGTCACCCTGTCGACACCGGCGCTGCCGGAACTCCTCGCCGGTGCCGTGGCGGCCCTCACCGCCGCAGTGGCGGCCGTCGCCGCTCGCCACGCTCTAGGCGGGCGCTGGCGGCCGAAACGCTCTTGGTGGCGCTGGGTGGCCGCGTTGCCGGTGGCGGCGGTGCGGGAGTCGGCTCTCGCCTTACGCACGGTGTTCCGCGATCCCACTGCCGGTGGGTTCGAAGAAGTCGCCCTGCCGGACGAACCCGGGCCCGTGCGGGAGGCCCGGCTCGCCGCGGCCGCGCTCGTCCTCGGCTGCACGCCCGGCACCATGGTCGTTTCCGGCGGTTCGCGAGTGCTGCTGGTCCACCGGCTTCCGGGCAGCGGCACCCGCGCGCTGCGGCAGGTATCGCGATGACGTGGCTCCTGTTCGCCGCCCTGCTGTTGCTCGTCGGCGGCCTCGGACCGGCGCTCTGGCTCGCCGCCCGTGGCCGCCCGCGGAACGGCTCGTGGGTGTGCAGCAGGCCGGCGCGGTGACCGTGCTGGTGCTCCTGCTGCTCACGCAGGCGTACGGTCCGTCGAGCGCGGTGGTGCTGCCGCTGGTGCTGGTGGTGCTGGCGTTCGCGGGCACCCTGGTGTTCGTCCGGCTCCTGGGCCCGCGATGACCGTCCTCGCGCAGGTGCTCGTGTTCGCCGGGGTCGCCGTGGTCCTGCTGGCCTCCGCCGCGCTGGTGCGGGCGCGCGACCTGTTCACCCGGCTGCACCTGCTCTCCCCGGTCACCACGCTCGGCGCGCCGCTGATCGCCGCCGGACTCGTGCTGGTCAACGGCGTGCACCTCGGTTCCGGCGCGATCGTGGCCACCGCGGTGCTGCTGCTGGTGACCGGGCCGGTGATCCAGTCCGCGACCGCGCGGCTCGAGGCTGCCCGGCGCGAGGAGATCGACGAGGACCTGCCGTCGTGAACACGGCCGTGCTGCTCGTCGCGCTCGCGCTCGTCGCCGTGTCGGGGCTGGTGGTGATCGCCACGTCCGACCCGAAGCGGCAGGCCGCGCCGTTGTCGGTGTTCTCGTTGTGCCTGACCGTCTTGTTCGTGGTGTTCCAGGCTCCGGACGTCGCGCTGTCCGAGCTGGCCGTGGGCGCCGCGGTGGTCCCGCTGCTGGTGCTGCTCACCCTGCGCAAGGTGGACCGGAAGTGAGGGCGCGCGACGGGCTCGGCCTCGTGGGCGGTGCCGGGGTCGCGGCGATGCTGGCGGCCGCGTTCGTCCGGCTGCCCGCGGTCGGCGGGGCCTCGCACCCCTACCGCGACCTGGTGCTGCCCGCGGGGCTGGGCTCGGCCATGCCGAACCTCGTGTCGGCGGTGAACTTCGACCTGCGGGCGCTCGACACGCTCGGTGAGGAGACGATCGTCGCCGCCGCGGTGGTCGGGGTGCTCGCCCTGCTCCAGCCGTCGGACCGTCCGCCGAGCCCGCACGGCCGGGTGCTGCCCGTCATTCGCTTCACCGGGTACCTGTTGCTGCCCGTCGCCCTGGTCCTCGGGCTCGACGTGATCGCGCACGGGCACCTCACCCCGGGCGGCGGGTTCCAGGGCGGCGTGGTCCTGGCGACCGGCTGGCACCTGCTCTACCTCGCGGGCAGCCGGACGGCGCTGGCGCGGCTGCGGCCCCTCGGGCGGCTCGAGCAGGTGGAAGCGGCGGCCACAGGACTGTACGTGGTCACCGGCCTGTGCGGGCTGGTGGTGAGCGGGACGTTCCTGACCAACGTGCTGCCACGCGGCGCGTTCGGGTCGCTGGTGTCCTCCGGCACGGTGCCCGTGCTGAGCGTGCTGGTAGGCGTCGAGGTCGCCGCGGGAACGGTGGTACTGCTGTCGCGGTTCCTCGACCAGGACCGTGAGGAGGCGACGTCGTGACGGGGATCGTGTCCGGGGCCAGTTACGGCGTGGCCGGGTGGCTCCTGCTGCTCGGCTGCGCGGGCATCATCCGCAGCCGCCACCTCGTGCACACCGTGGTGTCGCTGTCGGTGGCGCAGGCCGGGACGTACGTGCTGCTGCTGGCCATCGGCTACCAGGACGGGGCCGGGGCGCCGATCATCACACCCGGGCAGCAGCAGCCCGTGGTCGACCCCGTCGTGCAGGCCATGACGCTGACCGACGTCGTCGTATCGGCCACCATCACGGCGCTGCTGCTGGCGCTGACCGTCCAGATCTCGCGGCGGCACGGCACCGTCGACCCGGACGAGCTCCGGGCCCTGCGGGGCTGACGGGTGACCGCCCTGCCCGCGCTGCTCATCGCGGTCCCGCTGCTCGCCGCGTGTGTGCTGCTCGGGCTCGGCCGCCGGCTGCCGCGCGCCGCCGCGGACTTCTTCGCGGCCGGAACCGCGGCCGCGGTCGTGGCGCTCGCGACCGTCCTGGTCACCGCCACCCGGCACGATCGGGTGGTGTCGTGGCTCGGCGGGCACCGCCCGGACGGCACGCGCTCCACCGGGATCGTGCTCGCCGCGGACTCGCTGAGCGCGGGGCTGGCGTTGCTGGCGGCCTTCCTCACCTTCTGCGCGCTCATCTACGGCTGGCGCTACTTCGAGGCCGTGGAAGCCCGCTTCCACGCGATGATGCTGCTGTTCCTCGCCGGGATGCTGGGCTTCCTGATGACCGGCGACCTGTTCACGATGTTCGTGTTCTTCGAGCTGATGGGCGGTGTCGCGTACGCGCTGACCGGCTACCGCGTCGAGGAGGCGGATTCCGTCCAGGGCGCGCTGAACTTCGGCGTGGTGAACTCCCTCGGCGCGTATTTCACGCTCATGGGCGTCGGGCTGCTTTATGCCCGCGGCGGCCAGCTCGGGCTCGCCCAGCTCGGCGTCGCGCTCTCCGGGCACGGCACCGACGCCCTGGTGGTGGCGGCGTTCGTGCTGGTCTGCACCGGGCTGCTGGTGAAGGCGGCGGTGGTGCCGTTCCACTTCTGGCTGGCCGACGCCCACGCCGTGGCCCCGACACCGGTCTGCGTGCTGTTCTCGGGCGTGATGGTGCAGCTCGGGCTCTACGGCGTGTACCGGGTGCGCACCACGGTGTTCGCCTCCGCTCCTTCCGGCGCCGCCGTGGACCGCGCGCTGCTCGTCCTCGGTGTGGTGACCGCGGTGCTGGCGGCCGTGCTGTGCCTGACGCAGCGGCACCTCAAGCGGATGCTCGCCTATTCCACGATCGCGCACACCGGCCTGTTCCTGTGCGGCCTCACCGCTTCCGGCGGCGCGGCGGGCGCCGGATTCCTCCTGTCGGTCCTGGGGCACGCGGGCGCCAAGGCCGCGCTGTTCCTGCTCGCGGGCATCCTGCTGAACCGGCACCGCAGCGTGGACGAAGACGAGCTCACCGGACGCGCCCGGTCCTCGCGCACCGAGGGGGCTCTGTTCGTGGTGGCCGCGGTGGCGCTGGCCGGGCTGCCGCCGTTCGGCACGGCGCTCGGCAAGAACGTGGTGGAGCACGCGACCCCGGGCTGGATGGCCGTGCTGCTGGTGCTCGTCTCGGCGGTCACGGCCGGCGCCGTGCTGCGCGCGGGCTTGCGGATCTACTTCGGGCTCGGCCGGGTCCCGGAGGAGAACCAGGACGACAAGTCCACCGGCAGCGGGGAAGAACCCGAGACGCGAGGCCATCTCACTCGCACTCCGGCCACGATGTTCGCCGCCGTTGTGCTGCTGCTGGCCCTTTCGCTGGCCTCGGGCACCGTGCCGTGGCTCCGCGAGACCGCGGCCATCGCGGGCGCGCAAGCGGCCGACCACGCGGGCTACCTGCACGCTGTCCTCCCGGTCCTGTCCGCCGGCCCTCCACCGGCACCCGCCGAGGTCGCGTGGACCGGCAGCGGCCTGCTGAGCGCCGGCGGGGCCGTGCTGCTCGCGCTCGTGGTCGCGGCGGCCGGGCTGTGGTCACGCCGCCGTGCTCCCGTGGCGGTGCGCGAAGCCGTGCACGCGCTGCACCGCGCGCACTCGGGCCACGTCGGCGACTACGTGGCCTGGCTGCTGGTCGGTGTCACCGCGCTCGGGGCGCTGGTGTGATTCTTTCCTTGAGTACGACCAGCGAATGTGTGAGCAGCCGGAAAGCGGATACCCGGTGGGAAAACCCGGTCGTGAGCCGGGCCAGCCCGCAGCCGAAAGGAGTTCCCCGTGGCCGTCGGCCCCGACACCGCCACACTGCGCCGCTACCGCCGCGCCGGTGACTACCTCGCCGCGGCGATGATCCACCTCAAGGACAACGTCCTGCTCACCGACCCACTGCGCGCCGAGCACCTCAAACCGCGGCCGCTCGGCCACTGGGGCACCTGCCCCGGCCTGACGCTCGTCTACTCGGCGCTCGACCACCTCGTCACCCACACCGGTCAGCGCACCCTGCTGGTCACCGGCCCCGGACACGGCGCGCCCGCGATCCACGCCAACCTGTGGCTGGAAGGCACCCACGCCGAGTACGACCCCGGCCTCTCCCTCGACGGCCACGGGCTCGCCGAACTCGTCCGCCGGTTCTCCTGGCCCGGCGGCTTCCCCAGCCACCTCTCCCCCGAGGTGCCGGGCGTGATCCACGAAGGCGGCGAGCTGGGTTACGCGCTCGCCACGGCGTTCGGCGCCGCCTTCGACGACCCCGGCCTGCTCGTCGCGTGTGTGATCGGCGACGGAGAGGCCGAAACCGGCCCGACCGCCGCCGCGTGGCACAGCCCGAAGTTCACCAGTGAGAGCGACGGCCGGGTGCTGCCGATCCTGCACCTCAACGGCTACAAGATCTCCTCCCCCACGCTCTACGAGGGCATGGGCGACGACGAGCTGACCGCCTACTTCACCGGCTGCGGCTGGAGCCCGCTGCTGGTCGACGTCCGCGGCGCCGACGACCCGGACACCCTGCTCGGCGACGCGCTCGCCCGTGCCCACGCGCAGACCGAGGGGCGGCCGCCGATGATCGTGCTGCGCAGCGAAAAAGGCTTCGGTCTCCCGGCCAGCGCGCCCGACGGCACACCGCTGGCGGGTACCTTCCACTCCCACCAGGTGCCGTTCCCGGACGCCACCGAGGACCCCGAACAGCTCGCCGCACTGGAGCGGTGGCTGCGCTCCTACCATCCCGAAGAGCTGTTCGACGAGAACGGCGTCCCCGCGCCCGATCTGCTCACGGTCCCACCTGAACCGGAGCTGAGGCTCGGCCGCGTCCCGCAGGCGAACGGCGGGCTGCTCCGCCAGGATCTGCCGCTACCGGACACCGGGAAGTTCGCGGTCGGCGTCGACCGTCCGGGCGGGGCGGACGCGAGCGCACCCGAAGTGCTGGGAGGCTGGCTCGCCGAGCTGGCCCGCGCCGCACCGGAGACGTTCCGCGTGGTGTGCCCGGACGAGCTGGAGTCCAACAAGCTCGGTGCGCTGCTGGAGGTGACCGCACGGCAGTTCGACCGCGACGTCCCCGGCCACAGCGAGCACCTCGCGCGCCACGGGCGGGTGCTGGAAGTCCTTTCGGAACACCTCTGCCAGGGCTGGCTGGAGGGCTACCTGCTCACCGGACGGCACGGCCTGTTCCCGTGCTACGAGGCATTTGTGTCCATTGTGGACAGCATGGTGAACCAGTACGCCAAGTTCCTCAAGATGTCCGGTGAGGTCCCGTGGCGGGCGCCGGTGGCCAGCCTCAACTACCTGCTCAGCAGTGACGGCTGGCGCCAGGACCACAACGGTTACAGCCACCAGGGCCCGGGTTTCCTCAACCAGATGCTGACCAAGAAGGCCGACACGGCGCGGATCTACCTGCCGCCGGACGCGAACACCCTGCTGGAGACCATGCATCGCTGCCTGTCCTCGACCGGCCTGATCAACGTCGTCGTCGCCGGGAAGCAGAACGGCCCACAGTGGCTCTCGCGCGAGGAAGCCGTGGCGTACTGCCGAGCCGGAGCCGCGGCCTGGCCGTGGGCGGGCACCACCGACGGCCCGGCCGACGTGGTGCTGGCCTGCGCGGGGACCACGCCCACCATCGAAGCCGTCGCCGCCGCCGAGTTGCTGCGTGACCGCGCGCCGGGGCTGAAGCTGCGAGTGGTGAACGTGGTCGACCTGCTCTCGCTCTGCCCGCCGGACCGCCACCCGAACGGGCTGGCGGACGAGTCGTTCGCCGAGTGCTTCGGCGAGGACGTGCCGGTGGTGTTCGCCTTCCACGGCTATCCCTCGGCCGTGCACGAGGTGCTGCACGGGCGTCCGACTGCCCAGCGCTTCCACGTGCACGGCTACCTCGAGGAGGGCACCACCACGACCCCGTTCGACCTCTTGGCGAGCAATCGGATGACCCGCCACGACCTCGCCGCCGACGCCGTGCGGCGCGCCCGCGGCTGGGCGTCGGCGGGCGGCGACCTGGCCCGCGAGCTGGTGCGCGAGCGCGATGCGCTGCTCGCCCGGTCCTATCGCGACGGTCAGGACCCGGAGGAGATCACCGGCTGGCGGTGGCGCGGATGAGGGTGCTCACGGTCAACCCCGGTTCGGGCAGCCTGCGCCTGCACCTCGTGGACGCGGCCACCGGGCAGGTGCCGGACTCCGAGGAGATCGGCCAACCGCCGCAGGAAGCCGACGTGGAGCCATTCGTAGACCGCTGCGGGGCGGTCGATGTGGTGGCGCATCGGCTCGTCCATGGCGGCCCGGGTCTCGTAGCGCCGGCCGTGGTGAGCCGCCAGGTCCGCGAAACGGTGGCCGCCGCCCGTTCCCTGGCTCCGGAACATGTCCCCGCCACCGAGGCCCTGCTGGACCGGCTGACCCGGCTGCTGCCCGACGCGCGGCACGTCGTGTGCCCGGACACCGCGTTCCACCGCGACCTGCCGGAGGTGGCGCGCGCCTACGCGGTGCCGCGGCAGTGGCGGGACCGCTGGGGCCTGCGCCGCTACGGCTTCCACGGCTGGTCGTTCGCCTGGGCCGTCCGCCGTGCCGCCGAGCTGCTCAGCCGCCCGGCCGAGGGGCTGAACCTGCTGGTGGCCCATCTGTCCGGTGGCTGCTCGGTGACCGCGGTTGCGGGCGGGCGCAGCGTCGACACCTCCATGGGCTTCACCCCGCTGGAGGGCACGATGATGGCCAGGCGGTCCGGCACCGTCGACCCCGGGATGCTGCTGTGGCTGCTGCGCGAAGGCCACCTGGACGCCGCAGAGCTGGAAGACGGCCTCTACCACCGCTCCGGGCTGCTGGGCCTTTCCGGCACCTCGGACGACACCCGCGACCTCGTGCGCGACGACGGTGAACAGGCCCGCTTCGCCCTCGCGGTCTTCGAGCACCGCGCGCGCCGCGAACTGGCGGCCATGGCGGCGAGCCTCGACCGCGTGGACGCCCTCGTCTTCACCGGTGACATCGGCTGGGACCAGCCGGAAGTCGCCGAGGCCATCGCGGACGGACTCGGCGTGCTCGGCATCCACGGCGGCCTGGCCACCGGCCGTGAGCACGACGCCGTGATCAGTCCGGCCGACGCGGCGGTCCCGGTACTGGCGATCGAATCCCGTGAGGAGCTGGCCCTGGCCCGAGCGGCGATCGAGGCTCACTGACCGTCGAGACGGCCGCAACCTCGACTGGGTCCGCCCGCACACCGACCTCACCCGCATCACCGAAGACGAAGCCCTGCTCCTGGCCGACGCCCAGACCTCGGGCGGCCTGCTCGTCGCGGCCGAAAGGCCCGGGTACCCGGTGATCGGCGAGCTGTTCCCCCCGTCCCGATACACCGTCGTGGTCGGCTGATCCCCGTACCGCGCGCGACCGCCGTCCGGAGTGAGCCGGAAGGCGCCGGCCCCGGTGACTCGCCATGGTGCGCATGATCTCCTCGGCGTCGTCGTCCGCGCCGATCGTCACGGCCTCCCCCTGCGCCAGCTCGGAGGCGTGCAGGGCCCGCGGGTCCTTGCCCTCCGCGAGGACCTTCACCACGATGTCCCGGTCGGTGACCATCCCCTTGAGGCGCCCGTCCTCGCCACACACCGGCACGGCGCCGATGCCGTCCGACGCCATCAGCCTGGCCATGTCCAGCACCGTATCGGACTCGGCGACGCAGCTGACGCCCGTGCTCATGATTTCCCTGGCTGCGGTCATGTTCAGCCTCCTTCCTCCTGGTCCCGGCCGGGTACCCATGGACACTGCGGACACACGCTCAGACCAGTTCGCCTTATTCGCAGGGACTTCGGTCACCGCCGAGGGAAGTCACCGCGTATCGGACGGCGGGGCCACCCTGCTTACCGCCGCCACCAATGAACGCCCGGCTCCTTCTCGATCCGCAGAGTGCCGCCCTGCCCTGCGAAAACTGCGGCTACACCGCGCTGCACGTCGCGCGGCTCGTCGGCGATGACGGCGCCGCCATCGGCCAGACGATGGTGTGCACCGCTTGCCACCGCCAGCGCCAGGACGACTCCTCGGCCGACGGCCGGATCCGCTGATACCGCAGCGCCCGGTGCCGCAATGGGATGCGGGCCGAATCAGCTCCGCGCGCAGGCTCAGCGGGGCAAGCGGTGATAGCCGACGGGATGATCGAGGCCGCGGTCCAGGAACACCTCGTTGAGTGCCTGGGCGATCATGTTGTGCTCGTGGTCGTCCGGCCGGAGCACGCCGAGCGCGTAAGCCTCGACTTCCAGCTCCTCCGCGACCCCGCCGATCGCGACGTATTCCGCCCATAGCTCGAAGGGGCTCAGCCCGGAGTCCCGATAGCCTTCGTACAAGCCTAGTTCAGGCATCGGAGTCCCTTCCGAGCACCTCACGCGCCGCCGTCGCCATGGTGACGCGTTGGCGGGCAGCTGTGATCGACAGTTTCCGCACAGCTTCTTCCACGGTGGTTCCTTCCCGCTCGGCCAGCACCGCGGCGGCACTCTCGAGCACGGCCCGCCGAGCCAGCGCGGCTTCGAGCCGGGCATGAGGGCGGGCCGCCCCGGCCGGACGACCGCGGCGCAGTGCGGCCACGGTGCGGCCGAACAGATCGAGTCTCGCCTCCGCCAGTCCCCTTCGAACGCGGTGGGACCGGCGGCGTAATAGTTGGGCCCGGCCTGGCCGACATGGCCCACGAGCGGGATCGACAGCACCGAATGAACTTGGCTGCCCTCGGCCACGTCACCGAAGGCAGCGGCCGCGTCCGCCAGGTCCACGACCAACGTCCGCCGCCCTTCACGGGCCGCGTCCACGCAAGGACCGCGATCGGCCGTGTACTGACTCTCGTCCAGACTCGCGGCAGTACGGTCGCTCGCGGCGAGTGTGCGGAAACACCGGCTGTCCCAAGCTGTCAAGCTGACCGACAACACCCCCGGAACGGCGTCGGGAACCGCTTCGATCACAACCCGCACGAGCTGCCCCCGCTCGGCCGGCGCCGCGCCGCGGTCTGCCGCCTTCAGCGCCGCGGCCAAGTCGGGACCGGCGTCCACGGCGGGCCCTGCCTCGGCCGGTCCGCACTCGGGCTGCCGGTATCCCATAACGCTCCTCCGTATTCGCCGCCGGCAATGGCGCTATGCCGGTCCTACCCGTTCGAGTGCCGAGTAAACCTCAGCGAGGAGGAAGACTGGCGGTTCACCGGCCGGCGACCGGGGCACCCATTCCTGTGGAGAGCAAACGTCCTGGCCCGTTCAGGTGGCTGCGGTATGTCTACGGCGGTCGCCTTCCCCCGCGTTACCGTGAATGGGTGCTGCACGACGCCACCGCGAAGACCTGGCTGCTGCGATTCACCTTGCGGATCCTCGCCGAAGCACTGCCCTGGCTCGTCGCGGCGTTCCTCGTCCTCACCTTCTACACCCTGGTGCTGGTGCCGGTGCCGGTGCCGGTGCCGGTGCCGGTGGTACTGGCGGCGCTCGTGCTGAGCCTGCTGCTCACCCTTTTTCTCACCGTGACCAGCGCCGACGAGCTGGCCGAGGTCCGGCTCACCCGACACGGCTTTCCGCCGGGCACCGGCAAAGCGGTACGCAAGCGCCTTGGCCGTCCCGGCACGTGGCCGTAAACAGCGGCCCGGCTTCGGTCCGTCGTCCGGTGACGCATGTCGAAAGGTTCCAGGAAGCCTTGAGGTCCCCCCCCCCCCCCGGGAGTGGACACCGAGTTAGCAGGACCTTGGTTCTGTTGGAAGGATGTCCATATGCCTCCTCGCAAGCGTTGGTCGTACACGGCCGAGTTCAAGGTCGAGGCTGCGCATCGTGTGATCGATTCCGAGCGCACGATCGCTGCGGTTGCCCGCGAACTGGGGATCGACGCAGGAATGTTGAGTTACTGGGTCAAGGACGAGCGGCGCAGGATCGCCGCCGCCGAGGTCCACGGGGACGCACCGCTGGAGACGGCTGAGCGGGCCGAACTACAGCGGCTACGACGGCAGGTCGGCGAGCTGGAGAAGGACAATGCCTTCCTGGTAAAGCTTCGGCGTACTTTGCCGCGATGCAGAAGAATCCGCACGGTTCGCTCTGATGGCCAAGTACGCCGGCCCCGACCAGCGCGCCGAGACGGGCGGCACCACCGCACCGCAGGGCACGCGGTTCTCGGTGCTGCGCATGGCGCGGCTGCTGGAGGTCTCGACATCGGGCTACTACGCGTACGTGAAACGCGCCGCGGCGACGGTGCCGACGCCGCGGCAGGAGCGCCGCGCCGATCTGGCGGTGAAGATCCTGGACGTGAATGCCGAGTCCGACGGCACCTATGGGTCCCCCGCGGGTCACCGCCGAGCTGCGGGACCGCGGCGAGACGGTGAACGAGAAGACTGTCGCGGCGATCATGGCCGAGATCGGGATCGAGGGCATCAGCCCACGCACGTTCAAGGTCCGCACCACCGTCGCCGATCCGACCGCCTCATTCCCGCCGGATCGGGTGCGGCGACACTTCGACCAAGGCCGGCTGGATGCCGTCTGGTTCACCGACATCACCTATCTCACCTGCGGTGAGGGCGACATGTACTTGTGCGCAATCCGGGAAGGGCACTCTCGCCGCGTGCTCGGGCATGTCGTCGCCGACCATATCGGTGCGGACATGGTCGGCCAGGCCATCGACGCCGCCGTCGCCTGCCGCGGCCGCAGCGTCGCCGGCACGGTGCTGCATTCCGATCGTGGCGGCGAGTTCACTGCGGCGCTGACCGCCGCAGCCTGCGCCCGCCACGACCTGCAACGGTCGATGGGCGACACCGGGATCTGCTGGGACAACAGCCCCGCAGAATCGTTCTGGTCGACGTTCAAACACGAATACTATTACCGCCATACCTTTGCCACCAAGACAGAACTCGTTGCTGCGGTTGACAAATGGATCGAACGATACAACAATAAAAGGCGTCACTCCGCAATCGGAATGCTCAGCCCTGTCTGCTACGAGCAGTCCCTGACAGACACAGCGAAAGCTGCTTGAAGACCTGTCCACTGTTCGGGGGGAACCTCATCCGTCGCCTCCCCGGAATCGAGAACAGCACAAAGTCCAGTCACGAGCACTCCAACCTGCGGAAACAGCAGTACCGACAGCCTCAGACACGGGATGCCCGCGCCGATTTGATTCAGGCAGCCCACGGCAACCCGCAACCGGGAAATTCCCGCGCGGCCACAGCCAACTGCTCCATTGCGCGGTTGCGGCGGCGCGTCACCGTCGGCTGACTCACCCCGAGCAACTCCCCCACCTGCCGATCCGTCGCCACCCCATCACGCCCCATCGGATCTCCGAAATACCGGGTCACCAGGAGCGTGATCGCCTGCTCGTCCAGATAGTTCTGCTCCACCGCCCACGACAACAGCTCCAGGAACTCCTCCGAGGCATCCATCTCCGCCTCCGGCTGGGTCAGAGGCCCGCGGAATCCCTCCGCGTCGATGCTGGCCACATCCGCGGCCGCCTGCGCGTAATCAACTCCGAGCGCTCGCAGCGCAGCCCGCTGCGTCTCCCGCACCAGATTTGCCGCGACGTGGTGCCTCCGTCGCAACGGATAGCAGCGAACCTGCTCCCACAAATGCCCGATCACCGAAGCCTGGATGTCGGCGTTGTTCTCGCTCGCCGACACCCCGCCCCCGGGCACACCCCGGCGCGCGCCGAACGACCCCACCGCGGCCCGGCTCGCGCGGATCACCCGCCCCGTGATCCCCGGGACCGCCGGCAACATCGCGCTCACCACGATCTCCGCCGCCGTCACGCCCTCGCTGCCGAGCACGCCTGCCCGGCGAAGGAGGGCGAAGAGGACCGCATCGTGATGCGCGTACTCGCGGGTGGCCAGCACCGCATAAAACCCCTCGGACCCGTCTATACCGTCGAGATCCGGATCTTGAGCAGCCCAGGCTTGCAAGGCAAGATCAAATCGTCGACGGGACGCTGGGCGACGAAGCTGCCCCTGCAACGCAGTGACCGGACTCGACGAACTGGGAGACGTGAAGCTGTGGGCGGCCATGACCGCTCCTTCCGACGCGACGACAAGATCGCCACGAGTTTCGGAAGGCCTCCTTGCCCACCTCCTGTATCCGTTCCTTGCTCCGCGCCGTGGGCAAGCTCAACTTCACCTGAATAGACCACAAGTGACACATGCGCGGATGAATTCCCGGGGAGAACTCAAGGGCAGCTACTACCGGAGCTACTGGTCGACTATTGCAGCACCGGATTCCCCATGAATCTATTCGTCTTCTCCTCAGCCTGTCTCGGAAAACCTCTGTCCCGGTGATCTGCGAGACCGACGAGACTGGTCTCGCACATCGTCTCGATGGTCCCGACAGAGGTCTCGGGGCGGGGAGAGCAAGTGGACGAGACCGAGAACAGCCTGGTGGAGAAGCACGAGACTCCCACCTCAACGGTTCCTGACTAGCGTTCGCGAGACATCGCGGACGAAAGCCGGCCGCGGGAGAAGCGACAATCTTGGTGCTACGATCAACAGCGCTCACGTAACGAAACCTGGCACTACACGGGACATGTCGAGCTCATTCATGGAGCAAGCGCGGAAAGACTGCGTTCAAAGCTTGCTCAAGCGTCAGCGGACCTCTTGCGCTGGGCCGCTGACGCCACCATTGTCGATCCCACCAAGGATGCGTAGCCGTCATGAATTCACCCGAAGGCTTGGTCGTAAATCCGCCGGCCCCGTCGTTCGACCGGCTCCGCACAGGCACCGGAACCGTCGCGGTCTCGGGCCCGTCTGGGCTCTCGGATCACGCTGTCTCGCCGCTGGGCATGCCCCTCGCCTTGCTCCGGGACGAAGTCCGAGTCGCCTTCCTCGGGCGCACATCCACCGAGGATCAGCAGGACCCCCGCCAGTCCCTCATGCGCCAGCTCGGCAACGCCAAGACCGCCTTGCCCCAATCCTGGGTCGTCGTCGCACACTTCTACGACGTCGAGTCCGGCCGCATGGAACTGGACCAGCGCGGTCGCGGTGGGCACTACGACCGGTTCGACATCCCGATCGCCCGCGACGGCGGGATCGCCGACCTGCTCTCCGAGGCCGCCCAGCCCGACCGGCGGTTCGACGTAGTGATCTGCGAGAGCATCGCGCGTGTCGCCCGACGCGCCTACGAGGGCCTCTCGGTCGAACGAGACCTCGAACGCTGCGAAGTCTCGCTCTTCGCCGCGAACGAGACCATCAGCGTCTCGGGCAGCCGAGCCCAGCGGATCCTCCAGCGCCGCCTCAACCAGTCCGTTGCCGAGTACGAGGTCCTCAACACCCTCGAGCAGTTCTGGGGCGGCCTCTGTACCCACCTCCGCGAAGGCTGGAACATCGGCAAACCGTGCTACGGCTACAAGGCCAAGACCTACCGCCATCCCAACCCGTCGAAAGCTGCGAAGGGCACGACGAAGACCCGGCTCGAGCCCGACGGGCCGTGCGGAGAGACCGTCACCCAGATGGCCTCGTGGGCCTACTACGACTCACTCGGCGTCGACACCATCGCCGATCTGCTCAACGCCGACCTGGCCAAGTTCCCGCCGCCGACGCCACCAGGGAAGACGCGGGCACGCGGCAGCTGGAGCAGTTCCAGCGTCAGCGACATCCTGCGGAACCCGAAGTACACCGGCTACCAGGTCTACAACCGGCGCGCCACCCGCTCACGCCGAGGCAAGGTGAACGATCCCATCAAATGGGTCTGGTCGCGCGAGCCGGCCCACGAGCCGCTGATCCCGAAGTGGATGTATGACGAACTCACCGCGCGCCGCGGCGCCAGACGGCGCTCCAGGATCAGCGCAGAGCCCAACCGCCACCCCCAGACACGCCGGACCTACGCGTTCCGCGCCATGGTCTTCTGCCCCTGCGGCCGTCGCATGGTCGGCGAGCCCCGGCACGGCCGTACCTACTACCTGTGCCGGCCAAGCAACAACCGCGGCAGGCCGGACAAGTACAACGGCCACCCGAAGACCCTCTACCTCCGCGAGGACGCACTTCTGGACGCTGCCACCGGCTTCTTGGCGGACCGCGTCTTCGGCCTCGAACGACGCTCCATCCTCGAAGCGCAGCTGGCGGCCGTCGACGACCACGAGGCTCGGGAGAACGAGGCCCGAGGCGCGCGGCTGGTTCAGGCCATGGACGACCTGTCGAAGAAGCAGAACTCCGTCCTCCAGCAAGCCATGGACGGCGACCCCGACGACGCGTTCACCAAGGCTCTCCGCAGCCGGTACAACGAGCTGGAAGTCCAGCGCGCCGAATTGGCCGCGAAACTGTCCACGGCGAACGAGCCGACCAGCACAGGCCCAAAGGTTCCGACCGCTGAAGAAGTCTCTCTGCTGGACTCGCTGCCTTACCTCGCCGTCAACCTGATCCAGGCCCCGGCGGACTTGCTTCGCGCGCTCTTCGAGGTGGTTCAGCTGCACATCCAGGTCCACGAAGAAGGAAATCGTGCAACACTGACCGTCACCTTGCCCGCTGACCAGATACCCCAGGTCACGGGCACTGCAGAGAGGATCGGCGACCAGATGGACCCGCAAGAAGCACCCGGTGCGGATGCCCGGGAGCGCTTGTGGGGTTCTATATCGTGCCCCCGGTGAGATTCGAACTCACACTGGACGGGTTTTGAATCCGTTGCCTCTGCCAGTTGGGCTACGGGGGCGTGGCTGCCGGAAACTCTACGCGATCAGCCCGGCCGCGCGAGCGCCGGGGTCGGGCTCCCCGGCGACGACCGGAAAGCGTTGCGCGGCACGGCCTTGTGCGTCAGGTGAAGGCCTTGACCATCAGGTCGGCAACCTGGTCCAGGTACTCCGGGGTGACCGGTTCGCGGCGGGCGTGGAGGCGCCAGAAGATCGGGGCGGCGAAGACGTCCAGGGCCAGTTCGCGGTTGATGTCCGGGGGGACTTCGCCGCGGGCGACGGCTCGGTCGAGGACCTCGTTGCCCAGGGCGCGGCGGGGGGCGGCGATGTCGTCGGTGAGGCCCCGCGCCAGGGATGCGTTGGTGCGGGCGACGCCGAGCAAATCGGTGAAGATCGGGCCGATGCGGGGGTCGCCGAGCCAGTCCAGGACCGCGTCGAGGACGGCGCGCAGGTCGCCGCGGAAGGAGCCGGTGTCGGGGATCGACGCCATCGGCACGCCCAGCTCCGCGAAGGTGCTGACGGTCATTTCCAGCTTCGACGGCCAGCGCCGGTACAGCGCGCTCTTGCCCACGCCGGCGCGGCGCGCGACGGCGTCCATCGACAGGGACTGGTAGCCCTTCGCCGCCAGCTCGTCCAGGACGGCCTCGACGATGGACTCCGTCAGGTCCTGCCGAAGGACGGCGGCGCCCGTGGGGGTTCGGCGCTTGATTTCCGGCATGGGCGGCGATGTTAGCACTGGACAGCACCGTCCCGTCCCGCCTACAGTTCGTCGGGACGGAACGGTCCCGACCTGCCCAGGTGGAAGGAGACTCGCGTGCCCGACTATCCCGGGAATCCCGGCGACACCCTGATCTTCGAGAACGACCGGGTGCGCGTCTGGTCCATGACGCTCGCCCCCGGCCAGCTGTTCGACTTCCACCAGCACCACCACGACCACGTGGTGCTCTGGCCCGAAGCCGGCCTCGCGCAGGCACAGGAGCTGGGCGACCAGGAGTGGGGCCTGACCCAGGAGGCCCGGCCCGGCTTCGTGCTCTACCGGACGGTCGGGCACCGCGAACCCCTGACACCGCACCGGATCCGCAACATCGGGGAGGACACTGTGACGCATTACGTGGTGGAGCTGCTGGAGAAGTCGCCGAGGGCCGAGTCCGAGCCGTGGGTGTTCAACGACCGCGGGGAGATCCGATGACCGGCGCACTGCCGCGGACCGGGCGCGAGGTCGTGGAACGGGCCCGCGAGCTGCGGCCGCTGCTGGCCAAGGACGCCGTACGCATCGACGCCGAGGGCGCCGACCCCACGGAGAACATGCGCCTGCTCGGCGAGGCCGGGCTGCACCGGATCAGCGTGCCGGCCGAGTTCGGCGGGCTGTGGGAAGGCGGCCTGTACGGCGGCTGGCGCGAGACCGTCGAGGCGATCACGGAGATCGCCGCGGCCGACGGCTCCACCGGCCAGTGCTGGGCCACCACCGCGCTGGTCGCGCGCGAGCTGTACGGCTCGGACCTCGACGCCGGGACCAAGCGGCAGCTGGCCGGCGAGCTGATGCACGAGGGGCGCCGGTTCGTCGCGTCGAACGCCGAGACCGGCGGCACCGGCCCGGTGACCGGGCGCCGGGTGGACGGCGGCCTGGTGGTCAGCGGCACCAAGACGTTCAACACCGACAGCGGGGGCGGCGGCCGCGACCTGGCCTGCGTCAGCTTCGCGCTGGCCGGCCCGGACGGCGCGAGCGCCCGCCACCACGCGCTGATCCGGCTCGACGACCCCGCGCTCGAGGCCCGCGGCGACTGGGACAACATGGGCCAGCGCGGCACTTTCAGCCAGACCATCGTCTACCGCGACGTGTTCGTGCCCGACGGCTGGCACTTCGCGTCGCACGAGCCGGACCCGTACTTCCTGTGCGCGGTGATGCTGCTGCACGCGGCGATCCTGCAGGGCATCGGCGAAGGCGCGTTCGAGGCGGCCGTCGGCTACCTGCGCGAGCTGGACCGGCCGAGCATGCCGAGGTTCGGCTCGGCGTCCGCCGACCCGCTGATCCACCGGCAGCTCGGCGAGATGTCGAGCGAGCTGGCCGCGGGCCGGGCGCTGATGGTGGCCACCGCCGCCGAGCTGGCCGATCCGCCCGTGGACGCCGGCGAGATGGGCATCCGCGGGTTCCGTTCGAAAGTGGCCAGCACCCGTGCGGGCCTCGACGTGTCCTCGCGGCTGCACGACCTCACCGGCGCGCGCAGCACGTCCAACCGCTACCGGTTCGACCGCTTTTGGCGCAACGCCAGAACTTTCGGCTCACACGACTCGCTCGACGTGAAGAACGCGCTCATCGGCGACTACGAGCTCGCGGGGAAGTTCCCGATCCTCTCCGACTACGTGAAGTTCTGATGCCCCATCCGTCGGAACTCCTGCCACCGCAGGATTACGCGGCCATGGCACCGCGGGCGCTCACCGAACCGCATGCCGTGGCCGCGCTGCCGGGCGCGCTCAGCCACCTCAACCTGGCCTACGCGACGATGATCGGCTGGCGGCCGCTGCGGCTGGACCTGCATGTGCCCGCCGGCTCGCCCGGCCCGCACCCGGTGGTGGTGTACGCGCACGGCGGCAGCTTCGTCGGCGGGATCCCGGCGCTCGGGCCGTGGACTTCACTTCCCGTGCAAGGGATCGCGGTCGCGTCGGTGGCCTACCGGCTGGCCGGGGAGGTGCCGTTCCCGGAGCCGGTCGAGGACCTCCGGGCGGCGATCCGGTGGGTGCGCGCGGCCGCCCCGCGATTCGGCCTCGACCCCGCGCGGGTCGCCGGCTGGGGCAGTTCCGCGGGCGGCTACCTGATGACCATGGCGGCTTTGGCCGGGGAAACGGCGCTGGGGCGGGAATTCGGCGAGCACCGGGACCACTCCCCCATGCTGTCCGCGGTCGTCGACCACTACGGACTAGAGCGTGTCTGCTAAAGATCGGTAGGTTGGTGCGGGATGCTCTGTAGGTGTTGCGCGCGGACGAGATTTCTGACGGGTTGTGGGCGTTGATCGCGCCGGTGTTGCCGGCGGGCGGGCATCAGGGACGCCCGTGGAATGACCATCGGTTGACGCTGGAAGGGATCGTCTGGCGCTATCGCACGGGATCTCCGTGGCGGGACGTCCCCGATCATTTCGGGGCGTGGCAGTCGGTCTGGGAGCGGCATCGCCGCTGGTCTGACGATGGAACGTATGTGCGGATGTTCGCCGCGGTGCGGGCGGCTGCTCCCGAGCGTGATGAACAGTTACGCAATCTGCTGTCGATCGATTCCACCATCGCTCGTGCGCATCAGCATTCGGCTGGCGCGCTGCACGATGCCCACGCAGGGGGCTCGATCGAATGACACGAATCTGGCCCGCGAACCAGCCGACCACGCGCTGGGCCGTTCCCGCGGTGGGATGAGCACCAAGATTCACGCACTGACCGACCGGTTCTGCTGTCCGTTGACGGTATTGCTCTCGCCCGGCCAGGCCGGTGACAACCCGTATCTCAAGCCGCTGCTGGCGGCGCATCGGCGAGGTGACACCGAGGCGTTCCGGTTGCTGGCGGACAAGGCGTACTCCCATCCCAGCACCCGCACTTACCTGCGGGCAAAGAAGATCGCCCACACGATCCCGGAGCGAACCGACCAGGAGAAACGCCGCAAGGCCAAGGGATCAGCCGGTGGACGACCACCCGCGTTCGACGCCGAGACCTACAAGGACCGCAACACCGTCGAACGCGGCTTCGGCCGACTCAAACAGTGGCGCGCTATCGCTACCCGCTACGACAAGTACGCCACCACCTACCTCGGCGGCCTCCTGCTCGCATGCACGCTCATCCACCACCGCGCCCGCAATTAGCAGACACGCTCTAGCCGACCCGGCCCGGCTGCGAGAAGACGCGCACGACAACACCGAAGAGGATTTGCGCGCGCTCGACGGCATCGCGGCCCAGTTCTTCGGGGAGGTCCCGCCTGCCTCGGCGGACCCGCTCCGGCTGGCCCGCCCGGGCGCGCCGCCGTTTCTGATCATGCACGGCGACGACGACCACCGCATCGGCCTGCGCCAGAGCGAACGGCTGCGCGACGGGCTGGCCGCGGCCGGCGTGCCCGCGTCGCTGATCGTCGTCCCGGGCGCCGACCACGCCGGTCCGGAGTTCTCCTCGCCCGAGCTGGTCGCGCAAGCGGTGCGGTTCCTCCGCGAGAGCTGGACTGGGCGTTAGCACACCGGGCGTGTGCGAACGACCATCCCGACGTGCGAAACTAAGCGCATGAGAAGTGCTGAACGCCGGCAGGTCATCGTCGAGCGGCTGCGGGGATCCGCGCAGGTGGCGGTGGCCGAGCTCGCGCAGGCGACCGGCGCGTCGGAGATGACCGTGCGGCGGGACCTCGACGTGCTGGCCGCACACGGCGTGCTGCGGCGGGTGCACGGCGGCGCCGTTCCGGTGGTGCCGACGGGGGTCGAGCCGCCATTCGACGCGCGGCTGGCCACCAGCGCCGACACCAAGCAGTCGATCGCCGCGCTGGTGGCGTCGATGATCTCCGACGGCGAAACCGTGCTCCTGGACAGCGGCACCACGGCGTTGGAGGTCGCGAAGTGGCTGCGCGACCGGCCGGTGACGGTGATGCCGCTATCGCTGCACGCCGCACTCGCACTCGTTGACGCGCCGAATGTTCGAATCCTGCTGCCCGGCGGCGAGCCGCGCCCCGGTGAGCTGGCGCTGGCCGGCCCCCTGGCGCTGGCGTCAATGCGGTCGCTGCGGTTCGACGTGGCCGTGCTCGGCGCTTGTGCCTTCAGCCTCGACGCGGGCCTGACCGCGTTCGACCTCAGCGACGCCGAGGTCAAGCAGCAGGCGCTCGCCGTTTCACGCCGGTCGATCCTCGCGGCGGACGGCTCGAAATGGGGCCACGCCGCCCTCGCGCACGTGTGCGCCGCGGGCGACCTCGGCGCCATCGTCACCGACGAGTCGGCCCCCGAAGAACAACGGCGCCAGCTGGCTGGGCTCGGCGTGCACGTGTACGTCGCCTGAGTCACTTGCCCGCGGGCAGCGCCGCCACGAGCAGCACGCCGCGATCCTGGTCGACCACGTACGCGCGGCTCCCGTCCGGCGCGAGCGCGACCGACGCCGAGTTGTCCGCCGTCACCGGCAGGGTGCCGCGTGCTTTGCCGGTCGCGACGTCGATGATCGTCAGCACGTTGCCCTCGCCGTGGGCGTAGGCGGTCTTGCCGTCCGGCGTGAAAGCGACGTTGACGGCCGGCTTGTCGAACGTGACGGACCCGGTGACGCTGTGCGAAGCGACGTCGACCAGATCCGCCTGGGGCCGGTCGGCTTCGGCGACGTATAGCTGCCGCCCGTCCGGGCTGTACGTCGGTGAGAAAGCCGCGCCGCCCAACGGAACGGTGGCCACGAGGTGCCCGTCGGCGCGGTCGAGCAGGACCAGGTTCGAGTCGTCGAAACTGGTCACGGCGAGGGTGGTCCCGTCCGGCGACAGTGCGACGAAACCCGGCGAGGTGACTGGGTACCGCCGGGTGACCACGCCGGCGCGCAGGTCGACCTCCACCACCAGCCCGTCGCGCTCCAACGCCGTGTAGCCGAATCGGCCGCCGGCGGAGATCGCCATCGAGTACGCGCGGGCCTGCAGCGGCACGGTCCGGCGGATGGTGGCCGTCGCGGGATCGATCTCCTGCAATCCCTGCGGCACAGCGATCCACACCGCGTCGCCGGAGGGCGTGAAGGCCACGCCGGACGGGTTGCCCGACATCGGAATCGTCGCGACGCGGGCGCTCGTGGCCGCATCGACGACGCTGACGGTGCCGCCACCCTCGTCCGCGACGTAGACCCGGCGCCCGTCCGGCGCCACGGCCAGCCCGAACGGCGCCTGTCCCACCGGAACGCTGCTGACGGTCCCAGCGGGCAGCGGCGGCAGGACCGCGAGCTTCGGCTTCGCGACCGGTGATCCCGCGGACGGCGTTCCGGAGGCCGACCCCGGCGCGACCGCCATGGCCGTACCCGCCAGTTGTGGTGAACGCCCGGCCACCGCGGCGGCCGTGATCCCGCCGCCCAGCACCAGCACCACGGCGACTACCGCGGCGACGCGAAGCCGACTGCGCCCGGACCCGCCAGCATTCTCAGGCCCGAAACCGCCTACCGGCGCGAATCCGTCCCTGCGGGTGGGCTGAAGTCCGCCAACCGGCGGCACCGCCCCGGGCCCGCCCACCGTCGGCGCCACGGTCCCAGCCAGTGCCGCCCGCACCGCCGCCGCAAGCGCACCCGCTGTGGCGTAACGGTTTTCGGGCCGTTTCGCCATCCCGGTAGCAACCACGGTGTCGAACCCAGGCGGCAGGAACGGGTGCTCGGCGGCGGGCCGGGGCGGCGGCTGGTCGAGGTGGGCGCGCATCGCTTCGGGCAAGCTGCCCGTGGCGAACGGCGGCCGGCCGGTGAGGCAGGTGTAGAACAGGCACGCCAGCGAGTAGACGTCGGCGCGGTGGTCGACCGGGCCGCTCTCGAACTGTTCGGGCGCCATGTAGTCCGGCGTCCCGGTGACCCGGGAGCCGCCGGTCGCGGTGAGGTCCGGCCGGCTCGCGATGCCGAAGTCGAACAGGTACACGAAATCGTCGTCGAGCACGCGCACATTGGACGGTTTGAGGTCGCGGTGCACGAGCCCGTCGGCGTGGGCCAGGTCGAGCACGCCGGCCAGCTGCTCCACCACCGCGGCCGCGCGCGGGCGGCAGCGGCCCGTCTTCAGTGAGCACAGTGGACAGATCCCGGCCGCCGACCAGCTCCATGTCGAGGTACAGCCGCCCGTCGACCTCGCCGTAGCGGTGGATGGGCACCACGTGCGGGCCGCGCAGCGCCGCGGCGAGCGTCGACTCACGGCGGAACCGCGCCCGGAACGCCGGGTCGAGCGCGAGCCCGGAGGGCAGCAGCTTGAGCGCGACGAGCCGGTCGTCGTGCTCGGTGTCGCGCGCCCGCCAGACCTCGCCCATGCCGCCGGCGCCGATCATCGACTCGAGCGCGTACGGGCCCAGGTGGACCGTTCCCTCTTCCGTCACAGATCAACAGTAAGCACCGGAGCCGGGACCGGTCCCCGCTGGCAGGAACCGGCTAAGCCGAAGGGGCGAGCACCGGCCGCGCGTGCTGCACCCGCAGGACGTCGGCGAGGATCAGGTCCGCCACCAGGCGCTGCTCGTCGTCCGCCGGGTCCGGGAGGGCAGGCGGCACACTCCCGTCGGCCAGTGCCCGGGCGGCGCCTTCGGCGAACGCGGCCAGCTCGGCCGAGCCGCCGCGCAGCATGGCACCCGCGGACGACGCGAGCCCGCGCAGCCCGTCGGCCGCCTCGTCGAGGGCCTCGCGCTGGGCGTCGTCAGGGTTACGGCTGCCCGCTTCCGGGCTGAGCAGGTCCTGGTGCGTGCGCGCGGCGGCGCGGAACCGCAGGCCCAGCTCCCGCTGCGCCGGTGGCTCGCCGCGCAGCCGGGACGCGACGGTGGCGAGCAGCTCGCCCATCGCGGCCGTGGCGTCGGCGAACCGCTGCGCCACCGACGGCTTCGGCACCCCGGGCACGGCGGCGAAGCCGAACAGCAGGCCGATCACCACGGCCAGCAGCACCAGCAGGAGGTACTCCAGGAGCACCGACACCGCGTCGAGATGCCGCGTGGTCGCGTTCACCCCGACGCTCATCAGCACGATGCACCCGTTGAACACCATGGGTTTCGTCTGCATGAACGGGAATCCGGCGAGCAGCGCGACGAGCCCGATCGGCAGCAGCGCGGAATGCGGCAGCAGCCACAGCACCAGCGCGAGCACCACGGCGCCGGCCACCGCGCCCGCGCACCGCTGCCAGGCCTTCGACAGGGTGTCGCGCCACTCCGGCTGCATGATCGCGTACGTGGTCATCAGGAACGACACGGTGAGCGGGTCGCCGGGCCGCAGGCTCGCCACGATCACCGCGACCAGCATGCCCAGCGCGCACCGGACCGCGTGCCGCAGCTGGGCCGAGCGCCACGACAGCGCGCCCGCCGCCTCGTGCCGCACGGCCTCCTCGACGAGGTGGCGCGGGAAGTCCACAGTGGACTCGTCCCGGACGGCGACCGCCGCGTGCACGGCCTCGATCGCGGCCCACAGCTCGTCGATCAGCCGGCGCGTCTCGCCCGGCAGCTCCACGGCCGGCTCGACGCGGGTGACCGGGGCGAGTTCGGCCGGGGCGTTCTTCTCGCGGACGGCTTCGGCGATCCGCGCCAGCTCCTCCTTGGCCGCGGCGAGCACGGCCGTGACCGCTTCGGCCGGTTCCGGGTCCAGCGCGCGGAGCCGGTCGCCCAGCACCGCGGCGGTGCCGTGGGCGCGCAGGCCCGCGCCGAGCACCCGGGCCTGCCACCTGCGCGGCCGGTCGGCCAGCCAGAGCCGGGTCACGCGCTCGGCGCTGTCGGAATCCGGGCCGGCCAGCGCGTCGGCGAGCGCGGCGCGGGTCGGCTTGCCCGGGTCGCCGAGGCCCATCAGCAGCCGCAGCACGAACACGACGGCCACCGCGAGCGCGGGCGCCCCGATGATCTGCGCGGTGCTCGCCGAGCCGGTCAGCTGGAAGCCGTAGCCGAACACCGACGCCATGCCCAGGCCGAGCCCGACCGTCACGAACCGCTGGCCCAGCGCCGGCAGCAGCGCGGACACGAACACCACCAGCACCAGCAGCGCCACCGCGGCCACCACCGAGACCTGGCCGAGCAGCCGCGGCCCGGCCGCGCCGATGATCACCGCGGGCGCGAACGCCGCCAGCAGCCGCAGGTCGGGCCGCAGCGGTCCGCCGTTCGCCGCGATGAAGCAGAAGAGGGCGGTCAGCCCAGCCAGGATCATCGTCCTGCCGAGCCCGACGGCCGCGCCGATCCCGGCCGTCCCGCCGACCACCACCAGAATGACGACGAGCATCCCGCCGCCGCGCGCCAGAGCGTTCACCCGCACCTCACCGTCGTCGATCTTCGCGAGGAGCCTCGCACCTGCGCCGCCGGTGCGCCACAGCGGGGCCTGAGTCCTTTGTGGACCCCAGCGGCTCAGGCGGTGATCGACTCCAGCAGCTGCGCCGCGCGCTCCCGGAACCGCGCCACGGCGGCCAGCTTGATGTCCTCGTACCCGCGGACGGTGTCGGGCAGCGCGGCCAGCTCCGTGACGGCCTCGGCGGTCTTCTCGTCCAGGTGGGCCAGCGCGCGGTCGACGAGGTGCTGGTACTCCCCCGGCAGCGCGCGCTCGACGCGGCGGACGCGGGCGTAGCCGAACACGTCGGCCTTCGTGCCGCGCAGCCGTCGCGCGCCCCGCAGGGCCCGGAAGGTGACCGTGGCCGTGCGGCCACGCAGGCGGATCTTGCGCTTCATGCCCATCGCGCGCAGCACCGGCGGGTGCAGCAGCACGGCGACGTCCGCATCGGCGCCGAACTCCGCGTCCCGGCGGGCCTGCTCCACCGGGTCGAGGTGCAGCCGCGCGACCTCGTATTCGTCCTTGTACGCCAGCAGTTTGTGCAGGCCCTTCGCGAACGTGGTGCCGATCCGCGCGCCCGTCTCCGCGTCCGTGCGCCCGGTCGCTTCGACGGCGACCCGGCGGACCTCGGCGGCGTACCGGCGGGCCAGCGCCTCGTCCTGGAAGCCGATCAGGTCCGCGACCCGCGGCGCCAGCACGGCCTCCAGGTCCCCGGAGGCAATCGACGCGGCCACGGCGCCGACCTCGACCGGCGCCATCACCGGCGCGGCCACCGCTTCCCGGACGGCGGCCGCGTCGAGCACCGCGGCGCGGCCCCAGCGGAACGCGGCCAGGGTCTTCTCGACGGCCGTGCCGTTGAGCCGGATCGCGGCTTCGATGGCGTCGGCCGAGATCGGCAAAGCACCGTGCTGATAGGCGGCGCCGATCAGCAGCATGTTGGCCGGCATGTGGTCGCCGAACAGCGTTTCGGACAGCTGGTTCGCGTCCAGCGGCAGCAGGTCCGCGGTGACGGCGGCGATCTGCTCCAGCGCGTCGTCCGGCGAGCCCGGCAGGACCACGCGGTGGGTGACCATCGCGGCTGTCGGCACCACCGCGGTGTTCACCACGGCGACCGTGTGGCCGGCGCGCGCGGTGGCGAGGTTGCCAGCGTCGGCGGCGCCGAGCAGGTCGAAGCCCACCAGCACGTCGACCGTGGCCCGCGACGCGCGCAGCGAGCCGACCAGCGGGGTCTTGGAGATCCGGACGTCGGACACGACCGGGCCGCCCTTCTGCGCCAGCCCGGTCTGCTCCAGCCCGGCCGCGAACCGGCCGTCCAGGTGCGCGGCCATCTGCAGCACCTGCGAGATCGTGACCACGCCGGTGCCGCCGACCCCAGGCATCCGCAGCAGCACACTGTCCACTTCGGACAGCCGAGGTGCCGGATCGGCCAGCGCCACCGGCAGTTCCGGCACCTCGCGCCGCCGCGGCGCGCCCGGCGTCACGAGCAGGAACGACGGGCAGTCGCCCTTGAGGCAGGTGAAGTCGCTGTTGCAGGAGGACTGGTGGATCCGCGTCTTGGGGCCGAATTCCGACTCGACCGGCCGGACCGAAAGGCAGGTGGACACGTCGCCGCAGTCACCGCAGCCCTCGCAGACGCGCTCGTTCACCACCACCCGCTCGGCCGGCGAGGGCAGCTGGCCGCGCTTACGCAGCCGCCGTTCCTCGGCCGCGCACCGGTCGTCGTGGATCAGCACGGTGACGCCCTCGGTCGCGGCCAGCTCGGCCTCGACCTCGGTGAAATCGTCGCGGTGGCGCACGGAGGCGATCGGGTCCAGCGCGATGCCGCGGTAGTCCGCCGGGCTGTCCGTGGTGATCACGATCCGGCGCACGCCCTCGACGGCCAGCAGCCGCGTGATCGAGGGGACGTCCATCCGGCCTTCGGCGCGCTGCCCGCCGGTCATCGCGACGGCGTCGTTGTAGAGCAGCTTGTACGTCATGGTCACGCCGCCCGCCACGGCCGCGCGGATCGCGAGCGAGCCGGAGTGGTGGAACGTGCCGTCGCCGAGGTTCTGCACGAAGTGCGGGTCGTCGGTGAACGGCGCGAGCCCGAGCCACTGCGCGCCCTCGCCGCCCATCTGCGTGAGGCCGACCTGGTGGCCGCGGCCCGCGCCGTCGATCGCCACCATGGCGTGGCAGCCGATGCCGACGCCCACCAGCGTGTCGTCCGAGGTGCGCGTGGAGACGTTGTGCGGGCAGCCGGAGCAGAAGAACGGCGTGCGCGGCGCGGTCGCGGTCGGCAGGGCGATCCGCGCGGGCCGCGGCGGCGCGATCGCGCTCAGGTGCACGGTCGACGCGCGCGGCAGCCGGTCCGGTCCGACGACGGTCTCGATCCGCTTCGCGAGCGCGCGGGCGACGTCCTCGGCACCGAGCTGGCCGCGCGCGGTGAGCAGCGGGCGGCCGTTCTCGTCGCGGCGGCCGACGATGTTCGGCGCGCCGGGCCGCCGGTAGAGCGCCTCCTTCAGGTGCCCTTCGAGGAACGGCACCTTGTCCTCGACCACGAGCACCTCGTCGAGGCCCTCGGTGAGCTCCGCGAGCGCGTCGGCGTCGATCGGGTAAGGCATGGCCAGGCGGATCAGCCGCAGCCCGAGCGCGTCCATCGCGGCCTCGTCGAGCCCCAGGTCCTGCACCGCCCGCTGCAGCACGGCGTACCCGGTGCCCGACGCGAGCACGCCCAGCTTCGGCGCGCGGGCGGAGAAGGTGACGCGGTTCAGGCCGGTCTCCCGGGCGTACGTGCGGGCCAGGTCGAGGCGCCGGGTGAGCTGGTCGTGCTCGGCGTCCACCGCCGGGGCGCCGACCAGCGCGGGCCCGGTCGGGCGCTGCGTCTCCGGCGGCATCGGGATGCCGTGGCGCAGCGCGCCGACGTCGATGGTGGCCGACGCGTCGGCGATGTCCGCCACGATCTTCAGCCCGGTCCACAGCCCGCTCGCCCGCGAGAGCGCGACCGCGTGCAGGCCGAACTCGATGATCTCCGGCACGCTGCCCGGCGCGAGCAGCGGCATCACCAGGCTCTGCGCCATCGGCTCGCACGAGCTGGGCACGGTGGAGGACTTGCACGCCGGGTCGTCGCCGATCCACGCCACCGCCCCGCCGAGGCTGGCCGTGCCCGCGAGGTTGCCGTGGCGGATGGCGTCGGCCGCGCGGTCGAGGCCAGGGTTCTTGCCGTACCAGAAGCCGGTGACCCCGGCGTGGCGCCGGCCGGGCACGTTGCCGAGCAGCTGCGTGCCGACGACCGCGGTGGCGGCCAGCTCCTCGTTCACCCCGGGGCGGAACACCACGCCGGCCGGGTCGAGGAACCGCTTCGCCCGCCCCAGCTCCTGGTCGAGCCCGCCCAGCGGCGAGCCCTGGTAGCCGGAGATGAACGCGCGGGTGTCGAGGCCGCGTGCCTGGTCGAGCTGCCGCTGCTCCAGCACCAGCCGGACGAGCGCCTGCACCCCGGACATCAGTGCCCGCCCGTGGTCGGCGACGTACTTGTCGTCCAGCGATACCGATTCCGTGAGCACGGCGGCGCTCCTCTCGCGCGGGGGACCCTGTGGGGTGGCACACAGCAGAACCGACACCTTCTCACGGTGCAAGATCCGTGTTCACTCCACCGGGTGGCACGCAACTATGTAACGTGGTTCGGCAGTCACAGTCGATTTCTTGCGCGGAGGCACCATGAGCGCCGTAGACGACATCGACCTGCGGCTGATCGGCTTCCTCAAGCTGGACGGCCGCCGGTCGTACGCCGACATGGCGGCCGAGGTCGGCCTCTCGCTGCCCGCGGTGAAGCGCCGCGTGGACCGCCTCCAGGCGTCCGGCGTGATCACCGGCTTCACCGCGAACGTGGACTACACGAAGCTCGGCTGGAGCATCGAGGCGTTCACCGAGCTGCGCTACACCGGCCGCACCCGCCCCCCGGACATCGAACGGCTCGCCGTCGACCTCCCCGAGGTCCAGGCCGTCTACCTGATCGCGGGCGACCCGGACGCCCTGTGCCACATCCGCGCGAAGGACGTGACGCACCTGCGCGCGGTGATCGACGCGATCCGCAGCTCGGGCGGGGTGATGGGCACCAAGACGTTCATCACCCTCGGCAGCTCGACCGAACCGGCCTGACCTGGCTGGCTTGATCGGCGGCGCGCGGGTCGCGGTGCCGTGTAGGGCGTTATACACAAAATCCCCTTGCCCGGCCCCGCTTTCCCAGGTGATCGTGGAGGCATGACGGTCATCCGGGAACTCACGGTGGACGACTGGCCCGACTGGCGGGCGCTGCGGCTGACCGCGCTCGGCGAGGCGCCGCACGCGTTCGGTGCGCGGCTGGCGGAGTGGCAGGGCGAGGGAGACACCGAGGCCCGCTGGCGGCAGCGGCTGATCGACCGGCCGTTCAACGTGCTGGCCGAGGTCGAGGGGCGCGCGGCGGGGATGGCCAGCGGCACCGTGCCCGACGAGGACGCCACGGTGAGCCTGCATTCGATGTACGTGGCGGCTTCCGCGCGCGGGCACGGCGTCGGCGACGCGTTGATCGAGGCCGTCGCGGGGTGGGCGCTGCGCTGCGAGGCCCGGCGGCTGCGGCTGGAGGTGTTCGACGACAACGAGGCCGCCATCGCGCTCTACCGGCGGCACGGGTTCACCCCCGCGGGCACCGTCCGGTACCCGCGGCTCGCGCTGGAGATGGTCCGCGAGGTCAGGCACCCGTCACGTTCGGCATGATCGAATAAACGGAAGTGGTGGCGCACACGAACAAGAGGGTGCGCTTCGGCCCGCCGAACACCAGGTTCGCCACCGGCTCCGGCACGCCGAGGCCGCCCAGCAGCGTGCCGTCCGGGGCGAAGCAGTCGACGCCGCCACCGGTGGCCGCCCAGAGCCGGCCCTCGTCGTCGAGGCGGAGGCCGTCGAAATTGCCCTGGCGGCAGCGCGCCAGCTCGTCGCCGCCGGTGAGGGTGCCCCGCGACGTGACGCCGAAAGCGCGGATGTGCCCCCGCTGGGTGTCCACAATGTACAGTTGCGAGCCGTCGAGCGAGGGGCGGAACGACGAGCGACTACTGCTGCGGCTGGGAAAGGCCCAGGAACTGCTGCTGCTCCCGGTCGTAGCGCTGGGTGAGCCCGTTGCCGTAGCGGTCCCACCAGTTCGCGGTGTGGCCGCCCTGGTGCGTGGTCGTGCCGCCGTACACCTGCTGGTCGTAGTCGATCCGGGCGTCGTGGAACTGCTGCTGGAACTGCTGCGGCGTGAGGCCCTGGATCTGCTGCACCGCGGCCGGGTCGAGGGTCCGCGCGCTCTGCACGATGTCCGCGCCGCCCATGTGGTTCAGGATCGCGCGGACGCCGCCCGCGCCCCGCATGTGCGCGCCGGACATGACCGCGGCCTGCGTGCCGGGGTCGGTGAAGTTCAGCGCGCCGGCCTGGCGGGCGTTGTTGGTCATCAGGTCCGCGACGACGGCGTGCTCCTCGGGGCTGCCGATGCCGTACTGCTGCCGCGCGGCCATGATCTGGTCGTAGCCGTTGTGCATGTTCTGCCGGAAGCCGTAGGCCTCGGGCACCCCGCCCTGCTCGCCGGTCGCGCCCTCGGACTGCATGATCGAGTCGACGACGCGGGAGTCGAGCTGTGCCGGCGCGGCGGCCGGGGCGGCGGCGCCCCCACCGGCCGGTGTCGTGGCCTGCGCGCTCTGGGTCCCGCCCCCGAAGCCCTCGGCGACCGCGCTGTCCGCGTCGGTGTAGCCGTTGGCCGCGGTCTGGACCTTGCCGTTCACCTCGCCGATCAGGCTGACCAGCTTGCCCAGCGCGGAGCCGATCTGCGACTGGAGCGTGGTGTTCGCGGCGGCGACCCCGCTGCCGATGCCGGCGAACGACAGCGCGTCGATCACCAGCGTCTCCAGGTCGCGGGTCGCCGAGAGGGCGGAGGCGCCGATGCCCTCCACGTTCTTCACGATCGACGACACCTCGGCCGGCAACACCCGGTAAGTCCCCGCTGTCATGGCTGCTCCGTCCCGGTTCGCCCGTCGTTGTCAGGACCGAGAATTCCCCACCGCAAACCTCACGCCCACGGTCGAATTACCCACTAGTGTCGTGTGATGCTGTTTAGTTTACGTGTGGTCTACTTGTCGGATGGAGTTGACGGTGGACGAGCGTGCTGAGTTGCGGGCGCTGGTGAACAGTTCGGACGTGCCGGCGTCGGTGGCGACGCGGGCGCGGATCGTGTTGTGGTGGGCGGAGGGGCGGCAGAAGCAGGAGATCGCGGCGTTGGCGGGGGTGTCGCGGCCGACGGTGAATTTCTGGTTGTCCCGCTATGGCACCGAAGGGATCGCGGGGTTGCTGGAGCGGCCGCGTGGGGCTGGCCGGGAGCAGGTTCCAGCGTCGATCCGGGCCCGGATCCTGGCGGCCACGCGCACCAGTCCGCCTGGTGAGTTGGGGTTGTCGCACTGGTCGAGCCGGGAGATGGCCGTGTTCATCACGCGCACTGAGGGGGTGTCGGTGTCGCATCATTACGTGGCGAAGCTGTGGCGCGAGAACGGGTTGAAGCCGCATCGTCAGGGCACGTTCAAGATCAGCAAGGACCCGGCCTTCGCCGAGAAGGTCGCTGACATCGTCGGGCTGTATCTCGACCCGCCGGGCGGGGCCGTGGTGCTCTCGATCGACGAGAAGACCCAGATCCAGGCCTTGGACCGCACTCAGCCGCTGCTGCCGATCGAGTTCGACGCGAGCGAGAAACGCACCCACGACTACGTCCGGCACGGCACCACGAACCTGTTCGCCGCACTCAACGTGAGCACCGGAGAGGTGTTCGGCGAGTGCACCCCCACCCGCAACGGTGCCGACTTCCTCGCCTTCCTCAAGAAGGCGGTGAAACCTCACGCGGGCACCGAGATCCACGTCGTCCTGGACAACCTGTCCACCCACACCACGCCCGACGTCATGGCGTGGCTGGAGAAAAACCCGCACGTGCGCTTCCACTTCACCCCCAAAGGTTCCTCCTGGCTCAACCAGATCGAAACCTGGTTCAGCATCGCCACCCGCCAGTCCATCCGCCGCGGCACCTTCACCAGCGTCAAAGTCCTGATCAAGCAGATCCGCGACTACATCATCCACTGGAACACCGACGCCACACCGTTCACCTGGACCGCCACCACCGAGGACATCCTCGCCAAAGTCCGCCTCGTCCAAGCCAACATCAAGAAACTCGTCGACAACAACACTAAGTAAAGCCAACAGAATCACGAGACACTAGTCGCGGTCAAAACGGCCCACGCGTGGGTATGTAGCCGCGCATGGAGCCCGACGAAGCCCGCCACGAGCGGGTGGACCAGGAGATCGAGCGGCTGGACGAACGTCTGTGGTCGCTCGCCGGAGAGCTGCACGCAGACCCGGAGCCGGCTGGTGAAGAGCACAACGCGGCGAAACGGCTGACCGCCGAGCTGGCGGCCGAGGGGTTCGACGTCAGACGCGGCGTCGCTGGTTTGCCGACAGCGTTCACTGCGCGTTATGGCGTCGGCCGGCCGTGCGTCGCGCTGCTCCTGGCGTACGACGCGCAGCCCGGCCTGGGCCACGCACGCGGGCACAACCTCGTCGCGGCGGCCGGGCTCGGCGCGGCGCTGGCCGCGCGCCGGGTGCTGGCCGACGATCCCGGGTCGCTGCTGGTCGTCGGGTGCCCGGCGGACGAGACGGCACCAGCGCGGGCCGGCGTGTTCGACGAGGCCGACGCGGCGCTGGTGTTCCACCCGGGCGCGCACTCGTGGTCATGGACCCCGCTGGCGGCGCGGACCGAGGTGCACATGACCTTCCACGGCCGCGCCGCCGGCCTGGCCGCCCCGGAGCCGGGCATCGACGCGGTCGCCGCGCTGGTCCAGGCGTTCACCGCGGTGGCGGCCCTGCGCTCGCGGCTGCCCGCGGGCGCGCGCGTGCAAGGCATCGTCACCCGCGGCGGCGAGGCCACCGACGTCGTGCCGGACCTGGCCGAAGGCCGGTTCGGGCTGCACGCGCGCACCACGGCGGAACTCGACCGGCTGACCGCCGACGTGACCGCGTGCGCCGAGGGGGCGGCGCTGGCCACCGGCGCGAAGGCCGTCGTCGAACAGCTGGACGCCAGCTCGCACTTCTGCGACAACCCGGTGCTGTCCGACCGGTTCAGCCAGCACCTCGCCGCGTGCGGGATCTACTCGACCCCGCCGGACCCCGGGGTCTTCACGGGCAGTTCGGGGATCGGCGAGGTGAGCATCCGGGTGCCGTCGATCCGGCCGCTGATCGCGATCCTCGACCCGGCACACGCCGATCGCCCGCACGAATTCGCCGCCGCCGCGGCGTCCCCGCGCGGGCGCGCCGTCCTGCTCGCGGCGGCCGCGGCCCTCGGCCGGACAGCGGTGGACCTGCTGGCCCATCCGGCCCTGGTTTTCCAGGCCTGGAAAGCTCGTGAGTGTTCATGACGGTTCTAACCGTCATGAACACTCACGAGTCCTAGGATCACCGCCATGGGGACCACTCGGGATCTGACCTTGGCCGACGGCCGCGCGCTGCGAGTCCACGACACCGGCCGCGGCGCCGTGCTGACCGTGGTGTGGCATCACGGCACTCCGCAGACCGGCGCGCTGCTGGCGCCCGTGGTCGAGGCCGCGGACGCACGCGACATCCGGGTGATCTCCTACGGCCGCCCGGGTTACGGCGGTTCGGCCGTGCAGGCGGGCCGCACCATCGCGTCGGCCGCCGACGACGTGCGGCAGCTCGCCGACGCGCTCGGTGTCGGCCGGTTCGCGGTGCTGGGCGCGTCCGGCGGCGGACCGCACGCGCTGGCGTGCGGCGCGCTGCTGCCCGACCGGGTTTCGGGCGTGGTGTGCCACGCGAGCCCGGCGCCGTACACCGAGGAATTCGACTGGTACGCGGGCATGATCGACGACAGCGAGCTGCGCGCGGGCCGCGAAGGGCGCGAGGCGAGCCTGGCCCACGGCGAGACCGCCGAGTTCAACGAGGAGCAGTTCCTCCCCATCGACTGGAAGGCGCTGGAGACGACCTGGTCCTCGCTGGGCAAGGACGCCGGTGCGGCCGGCGGGAGCGCCGAGGGCCAGGCGGACGACCAGGTCGCGCTCGCCTCGCCGTGGGGCTTCGACCTGAGCGCCGTGACCGTCCCGGTGCTGCTCGCCCAAGGCGGCGCGGACCGCGTGATCCCCGCTTCGCACGCCGAATGGCTCCTGCGCGGGCTGCCGGACGCCGAGCTGTGGCTCCGTCCCCGTGACGGCCACATTTCGGTGCTCAACACCATTCCGGTCACGCTGGACTGGCTGCTCGCTCTCAGTTAGGCCGTCAGCTTGGCCAGCAACGGCTCCCCGTCCGGCCACGGCCCGTACGCGCCGGTCAGGTGCCCGACCTCGCCGATCGACACGCACTCCGAGCCCCACTGCGCGGCGAAGTATTCGGCGCGGGCCGGCGACATCCACCGGTCGTTCGCGCTGGCGGCGAGGCTCGACGGGAACGGCAGCCGCCCGCGCGGGATCGGGCCGAAGCCGGCGATGGCGGGCTCCTGGTTCTCCTCGACGTCGGCGGGCGTCACGAGCAGCGCGCCCCGTGCTGGCCGGACGGCGCCGGTGGCCACCCAGTGCAGCACGGTCAGCACCCCCAGGCTGTGGCCCACCAGCACGGGCGGCTCCGCGAGCGCGGCGACGGCCTGGTCCAGCCGCGCCACCCACCCATCCCGCTCCGGGCGCTCCCAGTCGTCCTGGACCACCCGCGAGGACCCGTGCAGCCGCTCGGCCCACACCGACTGCCAGTCCCCCGGATCCGGCCCGAACCACCCGTCCACGAACAGCACGCTCATGCCGCCATTATCGGAGTTCCGGCTAACGTTGCCGATGAGGCCGTGACAATCACCGGAGGTCCACCGCGATGAGCAACATCGAAGCCGCGCCCGACGAGCTGACCTGCGGCGCCGGTCCCGCCGCGGGCGCGGGCCGGGTCCAGGTCCTCGAGGCCCGCGAGGTGCCGCTCGGCGGGGTGCGGGCGATGTCGGTGCGCCGGACGCTGCCGCAGCGCAGCCGTTCCCTCATCGGCGCCTGGTGCTTCGCCGACCATTACGGCCCGGACGACACGCGCGAGTCGGGCGGCATGGCCGTCGGCTCGCACCCGCACACCGGGCTGCAGACCGTCAGCTGGCTCTTCGCGGGCGAGATCGAGCACCGCGACAGCCTCGGCTCCCACGCGATGGTCCGGCCCGGCGAGCTGAACCTGATGACCGGCGGGCACGGCATCTGCCATTCGGAGGTCTCCACGCCGGAAACCACTACGCTGCACGGAGTCCAGCTCTGGGTCGCGTTGCCGGAGGAACACCGTCACGCCGCCCGCGGCTTCCAGCACCACGTGCCGCCCGCCACCGTCCTGGACGGCGCCACCGCGCGGGTGTTCCTCGGCACGCTCGCGGGCGAGACCTCGCCGGTGGAGACGTTCACGCCGCTGCTCGGCGCGGAGCTGACCCTCGACCCGGGCGCGCGCCTCAGCCTGGACGTCGACCCGGCGTTCGAGCACGGCGTGCTGGTCGACACCGGCGCGGTCACCTTCGCCGGCACCCCGCTGGCCCGCGCCGACCTGGGCTACCTCGACGCCGGCGCCACCACGCTGGAGCTCGCCAACACCGGCGACGGCCCGGCCCGCGTGCTGGTGCTCGGCGGGCCGCCGTTCGGCGAGGAAATCCTGATGTGGTGGAACTTCGTGGCCCGCACGCACGAGGAGGTCGTCGCCTGGCGCGAAGCCTGGGAGGCCGGGTCGGACCAGTTCGGCGCCATCCCCGAGGTACCGGGCGCGCCGCGGATCCCGGCGCCGGTGCTGCCCGCGGTGCGGATCAGGCCGCGCGGCAATCCGACGCGCTGAAGATCCGGCTCAGCCAAAGAACTCCATCAACTCCCGAGCAACGTCCACCGGCGCCTCCTCCGGCAGATAATGATCCGAAGCCAACGCCCGACCCCGGACATCAGCGGCATACCCCCGCCAAACATCCAGCACGTCGTAACTACGCCCGACGAAACTCCGCTCACCCCACAAAACCAGCAACGGCACCGTGATCCGCCGCCCGGCCGCCGCGTCGGCGTCGTCGTGGACCAAGTCGATCGAGGCGGCCGCGCGGTAGTCCGAACAGGACGCCGCGATCGCGGCCTGGTCGAAGCAGCGGACGTACTCGTTCTCGGCCGCAGGGTCGAACGCGGTGCCGCCGGCGTGCCGGGCGCCCATCCGCGCGCGGATCCAGAACTCCGGGTCGCCGCCGATCAGCCGCTCCGGGATCCCGTTGCCCGCGGCCAGGAAGAACCAGTGGTAGTACCCGAGGCCGAACGCGGCGTCGGCGTGGGCGAAGGTGTGCCGCGTGGGCACGATGTCCAGTACCGCGAGCCGGCTGACGGCTTCGGGATGGTCGAGCGCCATGCGGTGCGCGACCCGGCCGCCGCGGTCGTGCCCGGCCACGGCGAACCGCTCGAAGCCCAGCTCCCGCATCAGCGCCACCTGGTCGCCGGCCATCGCGCGCTTGGCGTACTCGGCGTCGTCCGGGCCGGGCGCGGGCTTGGCGCTGTCGCCGTACCCGCGCAGGTCGGCGGCCACCACGGTGAACCGCCGCGCGAGCACGGGGGCGACGTGGTGCCAGATCACGTGCGTCTGCGGATATCCGTGCAGCAGCAGCAAAGGCGGGCCGGCACCGCCGATCGCGCAGTGGATCCGCACGCCGTCGGCGTCCACCGTCCGGTACTCGAACGGGCTGGGCAGCGGGACACTCATCGGCACACCTCCGGTTCGGACGAACGCTTCAGCCCACCCCGGCGGCGTCGAGCACCGCGCGGGTGAACGAAACGGTAGTGGCGGTGCCGCCCAGATCCGGCGTCCGCAGCGCGGTTTTCGCGAACACGTCCGCGATCGCCGACTCGACCTCGGCGGCGGCCTCGGCGTGCCCGAGGTGCGCCAGCAGCATCGCGGCGGTCCAGATCGCGCCGACCGGGTTCGCGATCCCGCGCCCGGCGATGTCCGGCGCGGACCCGTGCACCGGCTCGAACATCGACGGGTACTCGCGCTCGGGGTTGATGTTCGCCGCGGGCGCCATGCCGATGCCGCCCGCGACGGCGGCCGCGAGGTCGCTCAGGATGTCGCCGAACAAGTTCGACCCGACGATCACGTCGAACCGCGCCGGGTCCAGCACCAGTTTCGCGGCGAGCGCGTCGATGTGCTCGGACTCGACGGCCACCCCGGGCCGGGCGGCGGCGCGCTCGGCCACCAGCTCGTCCCAGAACGGCAGGGTGTGCACGATGCCGTTGGACTTCGTCGCCGACGTCAGCCGCCCGCCCCGTTGCTCGGCGAGGCCGAGCGCGTAGTCGACCACCCGCGTCACGCCGGTGCGGGTGAACACCGCCTCCTGCACGGCCAGCTCGTCCGGGAAGCCGCGGTTGAGCCGGCCGCCGATCTCGCTGTACTCCCCCTCGACGTTCTCCCGCACCACCACCAGGTCCACCTCGCCGGGCCGCGCGGCGCGCACCGGGCTCTCGACGCCTTCGAACACCCGGATCGGCCGGAGGTTGACGTACTGGCGAAAGCCCCGGCGGAGCGGAATCAGCAAGCCCCACAAGGAAATGTGGTCGGGCACGCCCGGCTGCCCGACGGCGCCGAGGAAAATCGCGTCGTGGTGGCGGACGCGCTCGAGCCCGTCGGCGGGCATCATCGCGCCCTCGGCGAGGTAGCGCGCGCAGGACCAGTCGAACTCGTCGTAGGTGAAGGAGACACCGTGGCGGGCGCCGACCGCGTCGAGCACCGCGCACGCCGCCGGGGTCACCTCGCGGCCGATGCCGTCGCCGGGGACCAGGGCGATGCGGTGGTTCGTCATGGCCCCTATGCCACCAGCGCGGGCCGGGCGGCGTCCAAGACTTGATCACGGCCCGGCTTATCGGCCGGGCCTATCAGTCCCCCGCGCAGGCCAGAAACGCCTGTGCCGGCGGGGTCAGCCCCGAGCTGCGGTGCAGCAGCGCCAGGTGCAGGTACGCGGGCGGGTCGAGGTCGAGCACCCGGGCCCCGGCCCGCTCCGCCAGCGGCGCCCACGAATCGGCGAGCAGCGCGACGCCCACCCCGCCCAGCACGAGCGGCAGGATCGCTTCGCGGTGCTCGGTCTCGACCACGTCGACCAGGTCCACCCCGCCGTCCCGGAGGTCGTCGACCAGCCGGCGCATCCCGGTGCCGGGCTGCCCGACGATCATCCGCTGCCCGGCCAGGTCCTGGTGCCGCACCACGGTCCCGGTGAACGGCGCGCCGGCCGGCGCGACCAGCACGAACCGCTGGCGGCCCAGCGGCACGACCTCGACCCCGGCCGCGGTGAGCGGCTCCGGCCCGGCGGCCAGCCCGATCTCGGTGGCGCCGCCGCGCACCAGGCCCAGCACCTCGCCGGGGGTGAACGCGGCCCTCACGGCCACCGACAGGCCGGGATGCCGATGAGTGAACCGGCGGATCATCCCGCCCAGCGGCTCGACCGCCTGCGAAGGCATCGCGGCGACCTCGACCCGGCCGACCGCCAGCCCGGCCACCGAGTCCACGCTGGCCCGGGCGGCCGCCAGCCCCCCGCACCACCTGCCGCGCCGGCTCGATCAGCGCGCTGCCCGCCTGCGTGAGCACCAGCCGCCGGCCGACGCGGTCGAACAGGGCGGTGCCCAGGTCCCGTTCCAGCGCCCGGACCGATTGGGACAGCGACGGCTGCGCGACGTGCAGCGCCTCGGCGGCGCGGTTCATCCCGCTGTGGTCCACCACCGCGAGGAAATACTCCAGCTGCCGCGCGTCCACTGCCGTCACCTCACTCCAGGCCTGTGACGATAGCGCGGCACCCCCGATCGGCGGCCGTTCAGCGGCTCAGCCGCGAACCCGCGCGCGCCGGGTCGAAGTTGACCCGCCGGAGCGGGCCGGCGACGAGCAGGATCACCGCCGCCGAGCAGGCCGCGGCCAGCACCATGGCGGCGACGAACTGCGCGGCGCCGGAGGTGGCCGTGGCCAACACCGCGTACCCGCCCAGCACCAGCGCGGACGGGGCGAGCAGGGCGACCAGCACCGGCACCAGCGGCACGCCCCCGGGATCCGGGCGGCGGGCCGAGACGACCGCCGCGCCGGCGCACACCACGGCGGCGACCAGCAGGCTGCCGCCGACGGTGTCGGAGAGCCGGTGCCAGCCCAGCGCGACGGTCGCCGCGGCGACCCAGGCGACGCCGAGCGAACCCCCGGCGAGCACCCAGGTGCGGAACCGGGCGGGCAGCACCACGCCCAGCGCGAGCACCACCGCCGTCGCCGCGCTGACGTGCCCGCTCGGGAAGCTGTTGTGGCTCGCGACCGCCAGCCCGTCGTTCATACTGGGCCGGTCGAGCACGTAGATCTTGAGCAGCTGCGCGGCCAGCATCGGGGTGCCCAGCAGCACCAGCGCGGTGACCCCGAGCGCGAACCGGCGGCGCGCCAGCGCGATGGCCAGCACCAGCACCGCGACCCCGCCGAGCGCGACCACCAGGTCGGCGTGCTGCAACGGGGCGGCCCAGTCCACAGTGGACCGGCGACTGGACTGGGCGCTGTGCACCACGCCGTTTTCCGTCTGCTGCCCCGAAGCCGTGCGCACGAACAGCAGGTACGCCACGACGAACGCCACCGCGCAGCCGGCCGCGGCGGTGATCAGCAGGACGGTGCGCGAAGCGGCCGCGGTCACCAGCGCGTGCCGCGGGGCGGTGGACGAGGTGGCCGAAGGTGTTTCGGAGAACATCACAACCATGTCCGCGAGTTTCGGCGCGGCTTTTCTCGGTCCCGTCAGAGCAGTGTCATGGTTTCGCTACAGAACGGCCCCGGCTGGCCCCGCGCCCCGCCGTTCCGAATAATGTGCCGGGTGGCGGTGCTCCTGGTGATCGAAGACGACGCGTCCGTGCGCGAGGGACTGGAGCTGGCCCTGCGCCGCCAGGGGCACACCGTGCACACGGCCGGCACCGGGGAGCAGGGCCTGGAACTGGTGGCCGAACGGGGGCCGGACATCGTGGTGCTGGACCTGATGCTGCCCGGGATGGACGGGTTCGAGACCTGCCGCCGGATCCGGGCCGCCGGGCAGATCCCGATCATCATGCTCACCGCCCGCAGCGACGACTTCGACATCGTCGCCGGGCTGGAGGCGGGCGCCGACGACTACGTGGTCAAACCGGTCGAGCCGCGGGTGCTGGACGCGCGGATCCGGGCCGTGCTGCGCCGCGCCACCGCCGACCACGACGCCCGCGAGAACGAGGCCGAACAGCACGGCGACCTGGTGATCGACCGCGCCGGGATGCAGGTGACCAAACGCGGCGAGCCGGTCGCGCTCACCCCCACCGAGCTGAAACTGCTGCTGGAGCTCTCCCGCACGCCCGGCCAGGTGCACAGCCGCCAGCAGATCCTCACCGCCGTCTGGGAGCACGACTACCTCGGCGACTCCCGCCTGGTGGACGCCTGCATCCAGCGGCTGCGCTCGAAGATCGAGGACGTGCCCGCCCGGCCGGACCACGTGCAGACCGTGCGCGGGTTCGGCTACCGGTTCGGCCGCTCGTGAACGGTCATTCGTGAACAGGCCCTGCGCGTGAACGGCTGCTGCCGGTGAAGGGCCACCGGCTGCGGCAGTGGCTCGCCGGGCTGCGGCCCCGGCTGGTGCTCGCGTTCGCGGCGATGACGCTGGTGGGCGCGGCCGCGGCGGCGGGCGCGAGTTACGTGTCGGCGCGCACCACGATTCTCTCCGGGGTGCAGGACCCGGCGATGACCCAGCTGCGCGACCAGGTCACCGTCTACCTCCCGCAGCTCCGGCTGCCCCCGGACCAGGCCCAGCTCGACCGGTTCGCGAACAACCTGAAGAACCTCAAGGGCTCCACCATCGTCGTCTACCGGGACCTGACCGGCGGCGGCAGCTTCACGCCGCAGGCCGTGCCGCCCGAGTTGCGCCGGGCCGTAGCCGCCGGAGAGACCGTCCAGTTCCAGCGGGTGTCCAGGACCCAGATCCCGATGCTGTTCATCGGCATGCCGGTGCTGGAGCGCTCCGCCACCGGCGCGACGGAGCACACCGGCGTCGAGGTCTACGCGTGGATCTGGCTGACCACGCAAGAGGATTCGATCAACCAGCTCGCCGTCCGGGCCTGGCAGACCACGGCGCTGGCGCTGCCGATCGCGGTGGCGCTGGCGCTGCTCGCGGCCCGGCAGGTGCTGCGGCCGGTGCGCGCGCTCAACACCGCGGCCCGCAAGCTCGGCCACGGCCAGCTCGACATCCGGCTGCTCGCGAAGGGCTCCGACGAGCTGGCCGAGCTGGTCACCACGTTCAACAGCACCGCCGCCGAGCTTGAGCGGACGGTCGGCTCGCTGCGGGCGATGGAGGCGGACGCGCGCCGGTTCGTCGCCGACGTCTCGCACGAGCTGCGCACGCCGCTGGCCGCGATGAACGCCGTCACCGATGTGCTCGACGAGGACGCCGAGCAGCTGCCCCCGGACACCGCCGTCGCGGCGCGGCTGGTGTCGGCGGAAACCCGGCGGCTGACCCGGCTGGTGCAGGACCTGGTCGAGATCTCGCGGTTCGACTCCGGCCGCGCCGAGCTGCGGCTGGACGAGTGGGACGTGGCCACGGCGGTGGCCGGCAGCATCGGCGCCCGCGGCTGGTCCGCCGAGGACGGCATCGTCGCGGACCTGCCCGCCGGCATCGTCGCGACGCTCGACCCGCGCCGGCTCGACATCGTGGTCGGCAACGCGCTGCGCCACGGCGAGCCGCCGGTCGAGGTCCGCCTGCGCAGCGACGGGACGACCGTGACGCTGGAGGTCACCGACCACGGCCCCGGCATCCCGGCCGAGGTGCTGCCGCACGTGTTCGACCGGTTCACCAAGGCGGACAGCTCGCGCGCCCGGTCCGAGGGCAGCGGGCTCGGCCTGTCGATCGCCCGCGAGAACGCGCGCCTGCACGGCGGCGACATCGAAGCAGGCAACACCCCCGACGGCGCCCGGTTCGTGCTGCGGCTGCCGCGCCACACCCGTCCCCCGGAGCCGCGATGAAGCCGCGCGCAAGGACACTGACTGCGCTGATCACACTGGCCGCCGTCGCGCTGCCGGCCGCGGGCTGCGGGGTGCAGCCCACCGGCGTCATCCCGGCCGGACCCGCGCCGTCGGTGGCCGGCTCCCGGTCCGAACTGCTGACGCTCTACTTCCTGCTCGACGGGCAGCTGGCCCCCGTGCAACGGCCGTGGTCCGGGGCGAGGACCCCGGAGATCGCGCTGGCGCAGCTGTTCGACGGGCCGAACGACGAAGAGCAGAAGATCGGCTACAGCTCACTGCTGCCCACCGGCGTCAGCCCCCAGTTCCAGCTGACCTCCGCCGACGGCACGCCGACGGTCACGGTGCCCTACCCGCTGCAGAAGCTGCCACCGGACGGGATGAGCCAGATCTCCTGCACGACGGTGGCGGCGGTGATGTCCGAAAATCAGTACGTCAGCAGCGGGGGCATCACCCTCGTCGGGCCCCAGCTGACCATCCACCAGGTGGGGTGCGGCATCGGCTGAGCCGGCTCACTCCGGGGGCAGGAAGCCGCGCACGGTGCGCGCCACGGTGGCCAGCGCCAGCTCGGGCTGCGGCCGGAGCACGTGCCCGCGTTCGCCCGTCGGTCCACTTCGGACAGTCCGGCGAAAGGCCCCGCCCGCGGCTCCCACCAGGTGTAAGGTCGGGTAGAGGGGCGCGCCGAGGACCGAGGAGCCGTGCGATGATCCGGACCCACGTCGAGCGAGCGGCCGAGATCAATGAGAACGTGCGGACCGCGCGTGAAGAGATTTCCCTTGCCCTGCACACGATCGAGCAAGTCGAGGGCAGCCGTGACGTCCGGGCGCAGTACGAGGTGCTGGCCCGCGCCCGGCACCGGATCGCCGAGGCCTACCGCGCCGCCCGCGGCCTCGACCTGCGCACCGACCTCGACCAGTCGCTCTGGTTCGCCCTCGACGAGGCCGCGCTGTGGCAGGACCTGGAGGCGGAGCGCTACCGGCGGCTGGCCGGCACCCGGTGAGCGGGTCCACGCCGCCGGTGCAGGTGCTCCTGCCCGACGGGGTCCTGGCCTGGGCCCGGCGGCTGCGTCCCGGTGACGTCTCGGCGGTGATGGCCCTGCGCGGCCGGCTGACCGGGCACGACCACTCCTTCGCGCTGGGCACGACCCGGCTGACCGAACTCGCCACCCAGCTCACCCGCAGCTCCGGCGTCGGGCACACCGCGGTCGGCTGTTTTGTGCACAGCCGGCTGATCGGGCTCGCCCGCTACGACATCCTGGCCGACCCGGCCGTGGCCGAGGTGGCGCTGGTGGTCGACGACCGCGTGCCGGCGCTCGGGGTGTCCACGATCCTGCTCGAACAGCTCGTGGTCGCGGCAAGTGCCGACGGGGTAAGGAGTTTCCTCGCCGACGTGCCCGCCGAGGATCCCGCGGCGCTCGGGGTTTTCACCGCGCTGGGGCTGCCGTTCCACCTCGAACACGACCGGCCGGCCACGGTCTCACTCGTGCCCGCCTGACGCGTCGCATTCGGCCAGCAGGGTCTCGACGGTCGCCGAATTCCCCGTTTCCGCAGCGGTTTTCAGCACCCGGTGCGCGAGCACGGAATCGGTGCCCGGCGGGATGACCAGCAGGGTCAGCCGCCCTTCGGTGCCGACCACGGTCACGGTGCCGGCGGTCTGCGCCCGGAATCCTTCCAGGCGCACCAACCGGTTTCCCGGCAGCCGGCGCGCGACCACGGCCCGGTCGTTGAGGCTGTAGGTGACGTGTTCGACACGTTTCAGCGGCGCCTGGAGCTCGGCCAGCAGCGCCGGCAGCTCGGCGACGAAGTCGTCCGAACGCGGCCACCAGGCGCCGTCGACCTGACCCGAGGACGGGCCTTCGGGCTTGAGCCGCACCCGGTCGGTCCCGGCCGGCGTGCTGGTTTTCCGGTCCTGGGCAGTGGTTTCAGCTGCGGTGGTGACTGTCCGCGGGCCCGACGTCATGCCGGTGCTCCCGTCCCCGGCCGGACGGACCGGCCGGCCTGGTCGCCCCAGGACGGCGCGGGCAGAGGTGCCCGCGCGCAAAGTTCTCTGGGGCTGCCCCGAACACTACACCCCGCCATCCGCGCGACATTTTACTGATCCGACCGGAAGTAGGCGGACACGGACCGCAGCCGATCTGCTTGTAGGGCCCCGTTTCCGCCGAGGATGAATGTCGGATTAGTAACGAACGGCACAGTGTGTTAAGACTTGCGTCTAGCAAAGGGGCCAAAGTGCACCAGCTCAGTCTCGGAGTCATCTCCACTTCGCGCAAGGAAAACGAACGGCGGTTGCCGATCCACCCCCGGCATCTCGAACGGATCGACGCGGACCTGCGCGCGACCATCTACCTCGAACAAGGCTACGGGGAGCGCTTCGGCATCCCGGACGAACAGCTGGCCGGCCTCGCCGCCGGCCTGCGCTCCCGCGAGGAGCTGATCGCCGAGACCGACGTGGTCCTGCTCGCCAAGCCGCTGCCCGAAGACCTCGCGGAGCTGCGGACCGGCCAGGTGCTGTGGGGCTGGCCGCACTGCGTGCAGGACGACAAGCTCACCCAGCTGGCCATCGACCGGCAGCTGACCGTGATCGCGTTCGAGGCGATGAACCACTGGAACGGCGACGGCTCGTTCGGCCTGCACGTGTTCCACAAGAACAACGAGATCGCCGGGTATTCCTCGGTGCTGCACGCGTTGCAGCTGATCGGTTCGACCGGTGACTACGGCCGGCGGCTGCGCGCGGTGGTGATCGGCTTCGGCGCGACCGCGCGCGGTTCGGTGACGGCGCTGAACGCGCTGGGCATCCACGACGTCGACGTCCTGACGGGCCGGGGCCTGTCCGCGGTCGGCTCACCGATCCACTCGGCGAACATGGTCCACTTCGAGCACGACGTGAACAACCCCGGCGACCCCCGCCGCAGCCACGCGCTGACCGAGCACGGCCGGGTGCCGCTGGCCGGCTTCCTCGCCGAGCACGACATCGTGGTCAACTGCGTGCTGCAGGACACCGAGGCGCCGCTGACCTTCCTGATCGAGGAGGACCTGGCCGCGTTCACGCCGGGCAGCCTGATCGTCGACGTCTCCTGCGACGAGGCCATGGGCTTCAGCTGGGCGCGGCCCACCACGTTCACCGATCCCTCGTTCGTGGTCGGCGGCCACGTCACCTACTACGCGGTGGACCACAGCCCGTCGTACCTGTGGGACTCGGCCAGCTGGGACGTCAGCGAAGCCCTGCTGCCGCACCTGCGCACAGTGCTCACCGGGCCGCCCGCCTGGGAGGTCAGCGAAACGATCCGCCGGGCGATCGAGATCCGCGAAGGGCACGTGCGGAACCCGGCCATCCTGGCGTTCCAGCACCGTTCGCCGGACTACCCGCACGTGCGCGGCTGACCGGCGCCGGCGCGGGCGGCGCTCATCCGCCCGCGCCGGCGGTTCACGCGGGATAGGGCCGCGCAGCCCGGGCCTGGGCGAGCGAACGGGCCCACCACTCCAGCTGGTCCAGCAGCGCCTTCGCGGCGACGGCGGTGGCCGGCGCGTCCTTCGGCGAGCCGTTTTCGTCGAACCGGCCGTGCGCGCCGTGGAAGCTGACGGTCTCCCGGATCGTCACCGCGTGCAGTTCGGCGAAGACCTGCCGCAGGTGCTCGACCGCGCGCAGGCCGCCGGAAATCCCGCCGTAGGAAACAAAAGCCACCGGCTTCGCGCGCCATTCGGCCATGAACCAGTCCACGACGTTCTTCAGCGAGGCTGGGTAGCTGTGGTTGTACTCGGGCGTGATCACCACGAACGCGTCGGCGGCCGCGAGCCGGGCACTCAGGTTCGCCACCTCCGCGGCGACCTCGGGGGCCGGCTCCGAGCCGTAGCCGGGCAGCACCAGTGGCAGCGCGAGATCGGCGACGTCGACCAGGTCGACCTCGAATCCGCCGTGCCGGCCGGCCTCTTCGGTGAACCAGCTCGCCACCGTGGGGGCGAACCGTCCTTCCCGGACACTGCCGACGACCACGGCGACCCGGACGGGAGCTTCCGACACTGTTTTCCTCCTGTGCTTCGCGGCAGGGAAAGGGCTTCCCCGCCGTCCGGCCCAGTCTGAAACCTCAAGCTCCCTTGAAGTCAAGGGTGATCGGCAGGCATGCTGAGGAGCATGACGAAAACCGAGCTGCCGGACCTGAGCGTCGGCGAGCTGTCCCGCCGCAGCGGCGTCCCGGCGTCGGCGCTGCGGTTCTACGAGGACGAGCAGCTGATCCGCAGCCGCCGCACCGCGGGCAACCAGCGCCGCTACCGGCGCGACACGCTGCGCCGCGTCACCTTCATCCGGATGTCGCAGCGGGTCGGCATGCCGCTGTCGACGATCCGCGAGGTGCTCGCCCTGCTGCCGGACGACCGCACCCCCACCCGGGTCGACTGGGACCGGATTTCCCAGTGCTGGCGCCAAGACCTCGACGCGCGCATCCGGCAGCTCGAACAGCTGCGGGACCAGCTCAGCGACTGCATCGGCTGCGGCTGCATGTCCCTGACGAAGTGCCGGCTGGCCAACCCGGGCGACCAGCTCGGCCGGGTCGGGCCCGGGCCGCAGCGGCTCGCGGACCACCGCGCGGAGGGTTACGCGTGAAGCCGGGTTGCGCTCAGCCGAGCAGCAGTCCGCGCAGGTACGCGGCCTGACCGGCGTGCTGGAGGTCGTCGGACAGGACGCTGACCAGCCGGACCCCGAGCGTCACCGGCGGGTCCCAGCGCTCGTCGACGATCCGGTCGAGGTCGGCCTCGCCGAGGTCCGCGATCCAGCCGGCGGTCTGCTCGTGCACCGCGTCGTAGTAGCCGGTGAGCAGCTCGGGCGAATCGACCCGCACCGCGGCGACGTCGGCGCTGCTGTGCCCGTACCCGATGTCCGCGGGCGGGAACGGCAGGCCGAACCGGCGGTGCCAGTCCTGCGCGGTCCACACCTGCTCGGTGCCCGCGACGTCGGCGACGTGGTCGTCCTGCACCCGCGCGAGGTGCCAGACCAGCCAAGCGATCGAGTTCGCGTCCGGGCCCACCCGGGCGGTGAGCTGCTCACCGGTCAGCCCGTCCACGGCCCGGTGCACCACCCCCTGGATCCGGCTGAAGCCGTCCGCCAGCAGCTCGGCCACGTTCATCCGCGTTCCTCCTAGGCTTGATCCTCAAGTCTGCCACCCCGATCATGCCCCGGGGAAACGACGGTGCCCAGTGCCGGACGCGAAGCCGGGCGCCGAGCCGAATGGCCCGGCGCCCGTCGCGCAGGAGAACCGGCCGCGGTTACGAGCCGATCAGCTGGTCGAAGAACGAGCGGTAGCGGCGCAAAGCGACCCGCAGTTCCTCGGTGGCCGGCTCGCCCTCGCGCCATTGCGCCTCGAGATCGCCCTTGTGCTCGGCGAACGAAGAGGCCAGCGCGCTGATTACGGCGGCGACCAGCTCGTCGGCGTCACGGACAGCGCGGCGCGGGTCGTCGACGAACCCGGTCTGCACGTCCTGCCAACGGCCGCGGAAGCTCGTCACGGCGTCGGCGTCGAACAGCGGCGGGGCTTCTTCGCCGGCCGCGTGCTGGTCCGCGGTGTGCGCGCCGGACCTGGTGCCGGGCTCATCGGTGTCCACAGTGTCCAGTGAGCCCTCGGTGCGCACTGAGTTTTCGGTGTCCACTGAGTCTTCGGTGTCCACTGAGTCTTTGGTGTCCACTCCGGACCTGTGCGGCTCGTCGGCGACGTCCCGGGTCCCGCTCCCCTGCCTGGTCGAGGCCAGGTCGGCGGTGCTCAGGCCACGGGTCTGTTGCTCGGTCATGTCAGCGTCCTCCGTTGCGCTCGTTGTTGCTGCGCTCGTTGCCGGCCTCGTGGCGGTTCCCGCCGCGCACGGCGGCCTGCTCGCGATCGGTCCCGTGCGGACGGTCGGCGCCGTCGGTCAGCAGGTCCTCGAAAACGGTGCGGTAGTGCACCATCGCGTCCCGCAGCTCCTCGGTGGACAGAGCGGTCTCCGCGTGCCGGGTGTGCGTCTCGTGCGCCGCGCGGTAGTGCTTCAGGGTGCTCGAATGCCGCACCGAAAGGTCCGACAGCTGCTGGTCGTAGCCTTCGGTGGGGTACCCGCGCTCGGCCATCAGCGAGACCAGCACCTCGTCCGCCTCGTCGACGGCGCCCGCGGGCTGGTCGACGAACTTCTCCTGGATCAGCGCCCACCGCTGGGCGTAGCGCTCCCGAGTGGACGGTGAGAGCGGGTGGATGTCGAGTTCCTGGTGGCGACGCTCGCGATCGGCCAGATCCCGTTGGGCCGCACGGGGACTCTCGTTCTCCTCGACCGCGCGGGTGTACTCGGGACCGAACTTGCGCTGCAGCCGTTTGCGCTGGGTCTCCTGCAGCACCAGCCAGGCCACCGCGGCGATCACCACCACGGCGACCACGACGATGACAACGATCAGCCATGTGGGCATCGCACGAACTCCTTCTCCGGTGTTGACGAAGCCCCCCGTCCGCTGCCGAGTTCCCCTTGGCGCGGCGAGGAAACACGAATCGGCGTCAGGGCAGGTGTTTTCGGCCGAGTGGCCGTACCGGCGCCGCCGGATGCGGTACCGTCGGGTCACCAGCGCGAATCGGGCGATCCGGGAGGACTGCCGTGCCTCAAGGCTTGGGCTTCGACACGGTGTCGTACGCCGTACTGCCGGGCTCCGGCAGTGTCGCCGGCGTGCCGATCCCCGGGTGGGCGACCGCGCTCATCGCCGTGGCGTGCGCGGCGTCGGCCGTGGTGGTCCTGCTGGTGTTCCTGCGCAACCGCCGCCGCTGAGGCTCAGCGCAGGTACCGGCTCACCTCGATCAGGTTCCCGTCCGGATCGCGGAAGTAAACGCTGAGGATCGGGCCGGTCGCGCCGGTGCGCTCCACCGGCCCCTCCTCCACCGGCACGCCCGCGCGGGCCAGGTCGTCCTGTACCTCGTCGAGGGTGTCGGCGGTGATCAGGCAGAGGTCGGCGCTGCCCGGCGCCGGTTTCCGGGCCTTCGGCTCGAACTCGTGCCCGGCCTGGTGCAGGTTGATCTTGCTGCGGCCGAACGCCAGCGCCTTGCGCCCGCCCTTGAACGTCACCTCGGTCATGCCGAGCACCTGCGTGTAGAAGGCGACGGTGGCCTCGACGTCCGCGACGGTGAGCACGAGGTGGTCCAGGCGGTCGATGCGCACGAAGGGTCCTTCCGTCGGCTGGCAATCTGCGGCGGTGTCGGTTCAGGCGCGGGTGAAGCGGGTGGTGATCACGTGGTCCTTGGCCGGTCCGGTGACCACCCACTCCTGCCGCCAGTGGCCGGCGTCCAGCACCACGTACTCGCCGCGGTAGATGTCGTCGCGGCACGGGTGGTCGGTCGCCCAGGCGCCGGTGCTCAGGTCGAGGTCGTGGAAGAACCCGCCGTGGTCGAAGTGCACCGCGGCCCGCCCGCCGTCCGCCGGGTGGTAGAGCAGAGTGCGGCTCATCGGGCCGGTGTACGCGCCCAGGCGCATCCGGCCGCTCTCGCGGTAGACGAGCACGCCGTCCTCCACCGTGAAGACCGCCTCGCCGTCCGCCGTGCCGATCGGCTCGCCGTCCGTGGCCACGATCTCGCGCGACAGCCGCCAGGAACCGGCGAAGTGCGCGGTGAGGTCGGTGATGGCGAAGGGCACCCGGCCATTCTGCGCCCGCGGCCGGATCCCCGTCCGCCCGACTGGGGATGGATCACAACCCCCTTGCCACGCAGGGTCACGCCCGGCGCCGTGAACGGGACACTCGCGCCGGGAGGGCCAGGGCGGCCGAACCCTGTCGGACCCCCGGCCTAGAATCGGCCGGGTGGCTCACCCCGACACGGCCATGGCGGCCGCCCCCACGCCTGCGCTCGAAACCCTGCACCGGGTGTTCGGCTACGACGCCTTCCGCGGCGACCAGGCGGAGATCGTCGAGCACGTGATCTCCGGCGGCGACGCGCTGGTGCTCATGCCCACCGGTGGCGGGAAGTCCTTGTGTTATCAGATTCCCGCGCTCGTGCGGCCGGGCGTCGGCGTGGTGATCTCGCCGCTGATCGCGCTGATGCAGGACCAGGTCGACGCGTTGCGCAACCTCGGCGTGCGCGCGGGCTTCCTGAACTCCACCCAGGATTTCGGCGAGCGGCAGCGGGTCGAGGAGGCGTTCGTCTCCGGTGACCTCGACGTGCTCTACCTGGCGCCGGAACGGCTTTCGGTCGAGTCGACGGTGCGGCTGCTGGACCGGGGCAAGATCGCGCTGTTCGCCATCGACGAGGCGCACTGCGTGTCCCAGTGGGGCCACGACTTCCGGCCCGACTACCTGATGCTGTCCTCGCTGCACGAGCGCTGGCCGGACGTGCCGCGCATCGCGTTGACCGCGACGGCCACCGAGGCCACGCACAAGGAGATCTCGGCGCGGCTGAACCTCGACGACGCGAAGCACTTCGTCGCGAGCTTCGACCGGCCGAACATCCAGTACCGGATCGTCGGCAAGGCCTCGCCGCAGAAACAGCTGCTGGAGCTGCTGCGCACCGAGCACAAGGGCGACGCGGGCATCGTCTACTGCCTGTCCCGCGCCTCGGTGGAGAAGACCGCGGATTTCCTGGTGCAGAACGGAATTCCGGCGGTGCCGTACCACGCGGGGCTGGACAAGCGGGTCCGCGCGGCGAACCAGTCGCGGTTCCTGCGCGAGGACGGGCTGGTGGTGGTGGCCACGATCGCGTTCGGCATGGGCATCGACAAACCGGACGTCCGCTTCGTCGCGCACCTCGACCTGCCGAAGTCCGTGGAGGGCTACTACCAGGAGACCGGCCGCGCGGGCCGCGACGGGCTGCCGTCCACCGCGTGGCTGGCATACGGCCTGCAGGACGTGGTGCAGCAGCGCAAGATGATCGACAGCTCCGAGGGCGACGAGGCGCACCGGCGGCGGCAGGCGGCGCACCTGAACGCGATGCTGGCGCTGTGCGAGACGGTCGAGTGCCGCCGCGTGCAGATCCTCAACTACTTCGGCCAGGCCGGGAAGCCCTGCGGCAACTGCGACACCTGCCTGATCCCGCCGGAGCAGTGGGACGGCACGATCCCGGCGCAGAAGCTGCTGTCCACCGTCGTCCGGCTGCGCAACGAGCGGCGGCAGAGCTTCGGCGCCGGGCAGATCACCGACATCCTGGTGGGCAAGACCACGCCGAAAGTCACGCAGTTCCAGCACGAAACGCTCAAGGTGTTCGGCATCGGCACCGAGCTGCACGAGTCGGAATGGCGCGCGGTCGTGCGGCAGCTGCTGGCGCAGGGCCTGCTCGCGGTCCAGGGCGACTACGGCTCGCTGGTGCTGACCGAGGCCAGCTCGGAGGTGCTGAACGGCGCGCGGAAGGTCATGCTGCGGCGCGAGCCGGAACGCCCGGCCGGCGCCCGCGCGTCGCGGACCCGCAGCAAGACCGCCGCGGTGGAGCTGCCGCAGGAGGCGGCGCCGCTGTTCGAGCGGCTGCGGGCCTGGCGGGCCGCCACGGCGAAGGAACAGGGCGTCCCGGCGTACGTGATCTTCCACGACGCGACCCTGCGCCAGATCGCGACCGAGCGGCCGGCGTCGCTGGAGGCGCTCGGCACGGTCAGCGGGGTCGGCGAGAACAAGCTGGCCAAGTACGGGGAAGGCGTGCTGGCTTCGCTGGCCGAGGAGTGAGCGTCCGCCGGTCTCGGCCGGGGCGTGGGTAGGGTCGGAAACCGGGGTCCCGGACAGCAGCAGGAGGCATCTCGGTGGGCGAGTCGAACTGGGCCGGAAACCACGGCTACGCCGCGGAAACAGTGCTGGCCCCGCGCACAGTGGACGAGGTGCGCGCGGCCGTCGCGGGCGCGGCCACGGTCAAGGCGCTGGGCAGCCGGCACTGCTTCAACGACATCGCCGACGCCCCTGGCGGGCTGCTCCTCGACCTGGCCGCGCTGAAGACGCCGGTCGAGATCAACGCCGAAGCCGCCACCGCGACCGTCGGCGGGTCGGCGCGCTACGGCGACTTCGTCGGACAGCTGCACGAAGCCGGTTTCGCGCTGCCCAATCTGGCTTCGCTGCCGCACATCACGGTGGCCGGGAGCGTCGCCACCGGCACCCACGGGTCGGGGCGGCGGCGGCAAGGGCTCGCGTCGGCTGTCTCGGCGCTGGAGCTGGTCACCGCGGACGGCGAGCTGCGGACCTTCTCGCGGGAGCGGGACCCGGACGTTTTCCCCGGGCTGGTCGTCAACCTCGGCGCGCTCGGGGTGGTCACGCGGCTGACCCTGGACCTGGTGCCCACATTCGACGTCCGCCAGAACGTCTTCGAAGGCCTGCCCTGGGCCGCTCTCCCCGAGCACTTCGACGAGATCGAGGACGCCGGGTACAGCGTCAGCCTGTTCACGGACTGGACCGGCGACAAGATCGGCGCGGCCTGGGTCAAGAGCCGCGTCGAGCCGGAGGTGCCCGCGCCGTCCGGGCTGCACGGCGCGATCCCGGCCGACGGGCCCCGGCACCCGGTGCCCGCGGCCGGCGTCCCGGTCGGCCACACCACGCCGCAGCTCGGCGTGCCGGGACCGTGGCACGAGCGGCTCCCGCACTTCGCGCTCGCGTTCACCCCGAGTGTCGGCGACGAGCTGCAGTCGGAGTACTTCGTGCCGTACCGGGACGCGGTGGCCGCGATCGAGGCGTTGCGCGGGATCGCCGACCGGCTGGCCCCGGTGCTGCTGGTGTCCGAGATCCGCGCGATCGCCGCCGACGAGCTGTGGCTGAGCCCGTCGAACGGCGGCGACCGCGTGGCGTTCCACTTCACCTGGCGCCCGCGCCAGCCCGAGGTCGAAGCGCTGCTGCCGTTGCTCGAAGAACGGCTGGCCCCGTTCGGCGCGCGGCCGCACTGGGGCAAGCTCTTCCACCGCAGCGCACTGGCCGCGCACTACCCGCGGATGGCCGATTTCCGGGCCCTGGCCACGGATCTGGACCCCGGCGGCAAGTTCCGCACCCCGTTCGTCCGCCGGACGGTGTTCGGGGAAACCGGGGTCTAGCGCCGCCGGTCAGAACTGGTTCTCCCCGCCGTCGATGTCCAGGTTCGCCCCGGCCGGCCCGCCGGATGTATGGCCGTGCAGGGCGCGCTGGCCGCCGGCGACCTCGGGCGCCCGGCGCGCGACACCCTGATTTCTGGCGCGACGAAGCGCGCTCACGCCTGCGCGACCGCTTCCAGCGGGCCGTCGACGAAGGCGATCTGCCACCGGAGACCGACCCCGGGCTGCTTGCCCGCTACCTCATGACCATGGCGAACGGCATCGCCGTTCGCCATGGTCATGGCGAACGGCATCGCCGTCCAAGCCGCCGGCGGCGCCGATCACGACGAACTCCAGCAGGTGGCCGACGCGGCACTGCGCACCTGGCCACCTGCCTGACTGGTGCTCGGCCGGGTCAGTGCCCGGGACGCGGCTTGGTGACGTCGCTGACCTTGCGGACCGCGCCGCTGAGCTGGCTGTGGTACTTGCCCTTCGTCTTCTCGTCGACGAAGGTGGCGGCCTTGCCCACGACCTGGTTGACCTTCTCCGGGTTCTTCCGCGCATAGGACTGCACGACGCCCGCCGCGCCGGCCAGGATGGCCAGGCGTTTCATCAGTGCCATGAGTGATCCTCCCGTTGTTCCTCGTCCGTCCAACGACCGGCGGGTACCCGCGGTTCCCGGAAGCCGAACATTCCGGACATCGGCGCCGGGCCGGGGCACCAGAAAATCAGGCGCCGTCGCCGCGCCGCCCCGGCATGATCACGGGCATGCGCGACCTCGCCGCCCTCCCCAAGGCGCACCTGCACGTCCACCTCGAAAGCACGGTGCGGCCCGGCACCCTGCGTGAACTGGCCGACGCCAATGGAGTGCCGCTGCCTGCTGAAATGCCGGTGTTCGACGGGTTCCGCGCGTTCGCCGACCACAACTCGCTGATCCGCGCCTGCCTGCGCCGGCCGGAGGACTTCGAGCGGGTCGCGCGGGAGTTCTGCGAGGACGAGTTCGCGCAGGGCACCCGCTACGCCGAGGTGACCTTCACCGCCGCCTCGCACGGGGAACGGCTGGGGGACCTCGAAATGCCGCTCGCGTCCGTCCTCAAAGGACTGTCCGAAGGCGGCGCGCGCACCGGACTCGAATGGCGGGTGCTGCTCGACCACTCACGACGGCGGCCGGTGGCGCGGGCCGAACGCACGCTGGACCTGGCGCTCCGCCACGAGCGCGTGGTCGGCCTGGGCCTGGCCGGTGAGGAGCGGTACCCGCTGAAGCCGTTCGCGGCCGTCTTCGACCGGGCCCGCGAGGCCGGCCTGCACCTCGTGCACCACGCCGGGGAGGACGCCGGGCCCGGCAGCATCCGCGAGGCCCTCGACCTCGGCCACAGCGAGCGGATCGGCCACGGGATCCGGATTCTGGAGGACCGCGAGCTGGTCGCCGAGGTGCGTGAGCGCGGCGTCGCGTTGGAGCTCTGCCCGGCGTCGAACGTCACGCTCGGGCTGGTGCCCTCGCTCGCCGCGCACCCGCTCCCCCGGCTGGTCGACGCGGGCCTGGCCGTCACGCTGAACACCGACGTCCCGTCGGTCACCGGCACCACGCTCACTGACGAGTTCGCCCGCGTCCGCGCCGCGTTCGGCTACGACGGCACCCGGCTGGCGGCGATCGCCGCCGCGGGCGTCACCGCTTCGTTCGCGCCTGAGGCCACGAAAACGGCGCTGCACCAAGGGATTTCGGCCTGGCTCACACCGGGAGCAGGCGCGTGACGAGTGCGCTCAGCTGCTGCACCGTGCGGCACTCGTGCATCTCGACCAGCTCGGCGTAGGCGAGCGCGGCCGAGTCGCCGGTGGACCACAGCGCGCGGCGCTCCGGGTTGAGCCAGAACACGTGCCGGGCGCGGTCGCGGACGGTGCGCAGCGCGTCGAGGTTCGGGTCGCCGCCGTTGGTGCGGGCGTCGCCGAGCACGAGCACGGAGGTGCGCGGGCCGACGGCGTCGAGCCAGCGGTCCGCGAACTGGCCGAGCGCGCCGCCGTAGTCGCTGTGCCCGTCCCAGCGCACCACGGCCGCCTCGCTCAGGATGCGCGCGCCGAGGTGCTCGGGGTCGGCAGTGCCGGTGGTGACCAGGTGTGTGACCTCGTCGGTGCTGTCGACGAAGGCGAACACCCGGATCTTGCTGAACTGGTCCCGCAAGGCCTGCACCAGCAGCATGGTGAAGTTCGCGAACCCGGCCACCGAACCGGAAAGGTCGCACAGCAGCACGATTTCCGGCCGTCCGGGCCGGCGGTGCCGGTACGCCGGGCGCAGCGGCACTCCGCCGGTCGTGAGCGAGCGGCGCAACGTCCGCCGCAGGTCGATCTGCCCGCGGGTGGTGCGCTTGCGCCGCGCGGCCAGGCGGGTGGCGAGCTTGCGGGACAGCGGCTGCACGGTCCGGCGCAGCTCGGCCAGCTGTGCGCGGCTGGCGATGAGGAAGTCGACGCGGTCGGCGGCGGGCGCGATGGCGTGTTCCGCGACCCGCTCGCGGCCCCGGACCTCCGCCGCCCGGCGGCGCGCTTCCGTCCGCACCTGGCCGCGAAAACCCTCGACGCGGCGGCGGATCTCGTCCCGGGTGAGCCGGTCCGTGAACGCTTCCCCGGTCTCCTCAGTCTGGGCGCCGCCGCCGGCGCGCAGGGCCGCGAGCACTCGCGCGATCAGGGTCTGCGGCTGGAGCCGGTCGAGGGTCTGGTGCGCGGAGAAGCCGCCGCCCGGCCCGGACCCGGCGCCGTACTGGCCGAGCATGTCCACCGCGAGCCCGGCGAGCTGCGCCAGGGTCTGCTCGTCACCCTCGGCGAGCGCGGCGCCCAGCGCGTCCCGCAGCTGCTGGAGGTCACGCGGCCGGTCTTCGCGCGCCAGCTCCGGCGTCCCGACCCCGGCCGGGAAATACAGGTCGAACGTCGCGTCGAACACCGCCCGCTGCCCGCCCCGGCGCACCAGCGCGGCGGCGAGCCCCTCGCGGACCAGCTCCCGGTCGTCGAATCCGAGCACCTCGAGCGCGGAGGCCGCATCGACCGTCTCGCTCGGCCCGGCCGGGATGCCGTGGGCCCGCAGCGCCCGGACGAAGCCGGTCAGCCGCTCCGTGACGCCCGGCGCGGTCACGACGCGTCCAGCACCTGGTCGAGCTTGAGCCCGGCCCCGGCCTTGACGATGTCGTCCTGGTGCTTGAGCACCACGCCGAGGCTTTCGCGCACCACCTGCTCGTCGAGCGTGCCGGCGCCCAGCTCCAGCAGGGTGCGCGCCCAGTCGATGGTCTCCGCCACGGACGGCAGTTTCCGCAGGTCCATCGCCCGCAGCGCGGCGATCACGCGGACCACGGAATCGGCGAGCGCGCCGTTGATGCCCGGCACCTTGAGCCGGACGATCCGGCGTTCCAGCTCCTCGTCCGGGAAGTCGATGTGCAGGAACAGGCAGCGCCGCCGCAGGGCTTCGGACAGCTCGCGCGTGGCGTTCGAGGTGAGCACGACAAACGGCTCCCGCGTGGCGGTGATCGTGCCCAGCTCGGGGACGGTGACCTGGAAGTCGCCCAGCACCTCGAGCAGCAGGCCCTCGACCTCCATGTCGGCCTTGTCGGTCTCGTCGATCAGCAGCACGGTCGGCTCGGTGCCGGAGATGGCGGTGAGCAACGGGCGGCGCAGCAGGAACTCCTCGCCGAAGATGTCGGTGCGCGCGTCTTCCCACGTCTCCTCGCGCCCGGCGGTGATGCGCAGCAGCTGCTTGGCGTGGTTCCACTCGTACAGCGCGCGAGCCTCGTCGATCCCCTCGTAACACTGCAACCGCACCAGCCGCGACCCGCTCACCGCGGCGACCGCCTTGGCCAGCTCGGTCTTCCCGACCCCCGCCGGCCCCTCCACCAGCAACGGCTTCCCGAGCCGATCAGCGAGGAACACGGTGGTCGCCACCGCTGTCGAGGCGAGATAGCCGGCCTCGGCCAGCTTCGCCGACACATCGTCGACGGAGGAGAAGAACCCGGTACCCACGCGACCTCCTAAGCGATTGCTTACCCCATTATGCGGGACGGGTCGCCGGGTTCCGTTTGCCAGGTGAGTTGCACGCTCGGTAGCCGGTTTCTCGCGGTCGTCGCACCTTCGCGGTCACTGCTTTGCGGTCACTGGCTTGCGGTGGGTGACATCGGCTCGGATCTTTCGGAGCGCGGCCGGGGCTCGGCCAGCACGGGCGGCTACCGATGCCAGCCGATGTGCGGCCCGTGCACGTCGCAGCCGCTGAGCCCGCAGCTCACCCCCGGGCCGGACACGTACCCGTTCCCGGGCGGGTTCACGTCGATCCCGCCACCGCCGCCAGTGCCGGTATCGGTCGGCAGCGGCTCCTCGGCAGCCGGTTCCTCCGGCGACGTCGGATCGCTGCTGCCCACCTCGGACGGAACCGAGTAGCCGGCCGGGGTGCCGGTGTTGTCAGCACCACCGCACGCGTTGGCGACCGCGCCGATGAGGCCGAACACGACCACAACACCGAGCACCGCAGGCGACAGCGTCGTCTTCTTTTTCGATCTGGCCATGATCATGCCTTTCTCCTCGCAGGCGACTCGACCTACCGGCGAAGCGCCACCGGGTGGGCACCGGATGGGCAGCGCGGTGGTGGCGAGCCGGAACAGTGGTCGGTAGTCCCGCTCGGGCTCGGGTTTGTCACGCATCTCAGGACGCGTTCACCCGTTCAGCCCACAAGGATCACTACGCTCAGCCACTGCTGTCCGGGCTCTCTGCCGGGCTCGACGGGCGGCCGTGGTCCTTCGCGGCGAAGAGGCGGGAACGTCGGCCAGGCAACCGCCGCTACACGGCAGTCTTGCGTGAAACGGCTAGCATCCCGGGCGTGACCTATGTTGCGGCGACCAGCCGATACGACTCCCTGCCCTACCGCCGCTGCGGGCGCAGCGGGCTGAAGCTGCCGGCCATCTCGCTGGGGCTGTGGCACAACTTCGGGCACGACCGTCCCTTGGACGTTCAGCGGGCCATCACCCGGCGCGCGTTCGACCTGGGCATCACGCATTTCGACCTGGCCAACAACTACGGGCCGCCGTACGGGTCGGCCGAGGAGAACTTCGGGCGGCTGCTCGCGACGGACTTCAAGCCCTACCGGGACGAGCTGATCATCTCCACCAAGGCCGGGTACGACATGTGGCCGGGCCCGTACGGCGATTGGGGCTCGCGCAAGTACCTGCTGGCCTCGCTCGACCAGTCGCTGGGCCGGATGGGCCTGGACTACGTCGACATCTTCTACTCGCACCGCGTCGACCCGGAGACGCCGCTGGAGGAGACAGTCGGCGCGCTCGACCGGGCCGTGCGCTCGGGCAAGGCGCTGTACGTCGGCATCTCCTCCTACCGCTCCGAGCGCACCGCCGAGGCCGCCCGCCTGCTGCGGGAGCTGGGCACGCCGCTGCTGATCCACCAGCCCTCGTACTCGATGTTCAACCGGTGGACCGAGGAGGACCACCTGCTGGACACGCTGGAGGACGTCGGCGCCGGCTGCATCGCGTTCTCGCCGCTCGCGCAGGGCCTGCTGACCGACCGCTACCTCAAGGGCGTGCCCGAGAATTCCCGTGCCGCGCAAGGCAAGTCGCTCGACCCGGACACGATCACCGAGGACAAGCTGGCGAAGATCCGGGCCCTGGCCGAGATCGCCGCCCGCCGCGGCCAGTCCCTCGCCCAGCTGGCCCTGGCCTGGGGCCTGCGCGACCCGCGCATGACGTCGATGCTCATCGGCGCCAGCAGCGTCCGCCAGCTGGAGGACAACGTCGCGGCCCTGAAGAACCTCGACTTCACCCCCGAGGAACTCGCCGAGATCGACAAGTACGCGACCGAAGCGGACATCAACCTCTGGAAACGCTCCAGCGACGCTTGACCCGCGCGGACACGGGTTTTGAAGGCTCGCCCGGGTCACGGCCGGAGATGATCCGGTCGTGACCCGGCGAGTGCGGGTGTCCGCTCAGAGGTGGAAGGTGTTGCGCCTGGGTCTTCGCAGCGGGTCGAGGTAGTCGGGCGGGATGAAGTCGGGCTTGCCGTCGGTGCCCATCCGGATTTCCCAGTCGCTGTTGTGGACGAGCCGGTGGTGACGTTCGCAGAGCAGCGTCAGGTTGCCGAGATTCGTTGGCCCGCCGAGGACCCAGTAGACGACGTGGTGGCCGTCGCAGTGTTTTGCCGGGCTCCCGCAGCCGGGGAACGTGCAGCCGCGGTCGCGCAGGGTGAGCCGTCGGCGCAGCCCGGTGGTGATGAGCCGTTTCGCCCGGCCCAGATCCATCGGCTCGCTCTCGGTGCCGAGGACCGCGGGGATGATGGCGCAGTCGCAGGCCAGTCTCCGCGCTTCGGCCGCGGAGATCGTGCCGCCGCCCTCGATCGCAGCGGTCCCGATCCCGGATTTGAGTGCCTCGTAGTCGACGGTGACTGTCACGTGGACCCGGTCCCCGCCGTGGGTGGGGAGTTCGTCGGCCGCCATCGCCAGCCGGGCCAGCTCGACCAGGGCATCGGCTTGGCGTTCGGCCAGGCTGCGGGTATCGCGATCCCCTTCGGTCGCAGAACCCAGTGCTGCCAACGGATCCAGCGCTGCCCGAAGACGAGCGTAAGCCAGACCGTCCAAGACGCCCTTGATCTTCGCCGAACCGTCACGGTGTTCCTGAAACGACAGCTCCCGCGCCGGCCGCGCAGGCGGATCCTCCGGCTCAGGCCCGTCGGGATCGAACGTGTCGACCAGCCGCTCTCCGGCTCGGGCGACTTCACCGGGACTCGTCTCCCGGGCCAGGTCGACCAGGATCTTCTCCGCCCCCGCACGGTCCTCTTCGGACACGGTGACGGGGATCCGCGCCATGACCCTCGCGATCACCTCGACATGGGCCGGGCTGATCACACCCTCACACGCAACGCTCCCCGCGAGCGGCGCGGTCACGGGAATCTCGGTCCCGTCCAGCCGATGCGACACGTTCACCGCGTGCGCTCGCCGCACGATCCGCCCCGCGTCGCGCAGCCCGATCCGGGTCAGGTCGTCGAGCCACGCCGCCGCGGAAGAATAGCCATAAGTCGCTTTCACCCCTTCGGTTTCCACTTTGGCGATCACGGCGCCGACCAGCGCGTCGCATTGGTTCGACACCTGGATCAGCAACCGCGCGAGGACGGCAGTCTGCACTCGGTCGGCCCGCCGGATTTCGGCGAGGTCGGGGAGCTGGATCGTGGTTCTGGACACCCCTTGAGACTACCGTGATTCGAACACCTATTCGATACACGTTCGGGTGTATCTCAGGGTCGGTCCGGCAGAGCCTGCGACCGGGCCCGGCCAAGCGGCGGCCCCGGGCGAGGGCGTCCGTGTCCGCAGCAAGCCCCCGCCAGACCCGGTCAGCCCCCGTGAGTAGGCCGCGGCGAAGGCAGGTGCGCCGTCTCCGGGAACAAGTGCAGTGCCCGCAACGCCGCGCCCAGCTCGGCGATGTCCGCCGGGTCCGTGAGCGAGCGTCCGAGTTCATCCGTGATCCGACGCAAGCGGTGGCGGATTGTGTTGGGGTGGCAGAACATCCGCTCCGACGTCAGCTTCGTCGAGCCCTGGCAGTCGAACCAGGCGCGCAGGGTCAGGAGCAGTACGTTGCGGTCGTCGCCGGGGAGGTCGAGGATCGGGCGGAGGACGTGGTGCGCCAGCTGCACCGACGCTTCCGGCGCGCTCGCCACCAGGCCCGCGAGCGGGGATTCCGTGAACTGCACCAGCCCGGACGCGCCGGGCGCCAGGCTGGACAGCGCCACGCGCGCGAAGTGCAGCGCCCGCGCCGTGTTGCCCAGCCCCGAAAACACCGGGCTCATCCCGACGCGGCCGACCGGCTCCGCACCCGTCAGGTCCACGATCACCTTGGCGGCCAACGGATCCCGCATCGAGACGATGCCGACCTGCAGGTCCGGCGTCAGGCGCCAGGCCGAGGCCTGCTGGGCCGCACGCAGCCGCTGCTCGATCTGCGGCAGCGGCTCGTGGCCCAGCCGGGGCGTCTCCGCCGCGACGACGACGAAGGTGCCGTCCAGCGACAGCTCCAGCACGCGGGCGATGTCCCACAGCTTGCCCTCGGTCGCGGCGCCGCCGGCGAACAGGGCCTCGACCAGCGCCGAGCGACGGTTCTGGTGCGCCACAACAACTTCCGCGGACGTGTCGCGGTAGGCGAGGGTGAGCGCGTCGGCATAGTCGTCGATCAGGGCCCAGATCGCGGACGTCACGGCCACCAGACCGGCCAGGTCCTGCTGGTCCCCTTGCGCGGTGAGCGCCACGAACCGATGCCATATCTCGGTGAACCCGATCCGGTAAGCACGCAGCACCTCGGGCAGCGGCGCGCCCTGCAAGGCCCGCGCGCGACCGCCGGCCCGGGCCTGCGAGAGGTCGGGTGCCTCGCCGCCCTGCAGCGTGCAGCACGAACTCGATGTTGACGCGCACGGACTTGCGCAGCTCGGTCCGGGTCAGGAACCGCTGCTCGTGATAGACCGGGATCTGCTCGAGGATCTGCCGTGTGGTGGCCTCGACCAGCTCGGGCAGGTCCCGCTCGACCTCCCCCGCCAGCGCGGCGACAACCGGGGCGAGACCGCCGCGAAGCGCAGTCCGGTAATGCATAGCTGCCCTCCAGGCCGGGCGAAGCCCGTGACCGTGCGGGGGCTCTTCGTCGAGCCCGCCGGGAAGGACAGCTAACACGACCATCGCCGCCACGTCCGGGTGAAAGATGACAGACTCCGCGGATGCGGCAAGAAACCTGTAGCACTTGCCGCATCCGCGGAACAGCTCACATCTTGGCCGCGGCCGCCTTGATCGCCTCGCGGATCCGGAAGTACGAGCCACAGCGGCAGACGTTCTGGATCGCGTCGATGTCGGCGTCGGTCGGGTTCTTCGTCTTCTTCAGCAGCGCCACCGCGGCCATGATCTGGCCCGGCTGGCAGTAGCCGCACTGCGCGACGTCCTGCTCCAGCCAGGCTTCCTGCACGGGGTGCAGCTTGTCGCCGTCGGCCAGGCCCTCGATCGTGGTGACCTGGCGGCCCTCGCACTCCGAAACCGGCGTGACGCACGGGTTGATCGCCTCGCCGTCGAGGTGGCTGGTGCAGGCCTTGCAGACGTTGATCCCGCAGCCGTACTTGAGGCCGCGGACCTTGAGCTTGTCGCGCAGCGCCCAGAGCAGCGGCAGGTCGGCGGGCGCGTCCACGGTGACGGTCTTCCCGTTCACCGCGAAGCTGTATTGGGGCATGGGGAACTCCTCGTGGCAGGGGGGACGGTCAGCGGGGGAACGGGTCGAAGTCGACCGGGAAGTTGATCGGGAAGCTGCGCGGCTTGATCCCGGTGGCGCGGGCGTACGCGTTGGCGATCGCGCCGACCGGCGCCGGCAGGCCCAGCTCGCCCGCGCCGCCGATGTCGCTTCCGTTGGCGGGCATCACGAAGATGTTCACCTCGGGCGGCGAGTTCTTCTGCCGCGCGTAGTGGAACTGCGAGTAGCTGCCTTCCAGCGGCAGGCCCTTGTCGATGTGCAGGCCCGCGGTCAGCGTGGTCGAGATCGCGTCGGTGAGCCCGCCGAGCATCTGCGACTGCAACCCGCGCGGGTTGACCGGCTTGCCGACGTCCACCGCGATGGTGGCCTTCGTGACGCGCGGGTGCTTCGGGTCGCGGGCGTCCATCTCGACCAGGCAGGCGGCGTACGACTTGTACTCACCGTGCACCGCGATGCCCTGCGCGAAGCCCTTCGGCATCTTCTTGCCCCACTCGCCGAGTTCGGCGACCTTGTCCAGCACCGCCTTCTGCCGCGGCTCCTTGATGAACTCGCGCCGGAACTCGAGCGGGTCCTTGCCGAGTTTCGCGGCGATCTCGTCGACCATGATCTCCTCGGCGCCGCGGGTGTTCGCGGAGTACACCGAGCGCCACGCCGAGGTGTGGAACTTCAGCGGCACCTCGTTGAGCAGCTGCGTGGTGACCCCGAAGTTGTACGGCGACTTCACGGTCAGCAGGAACACCGTCTGTGCGAAGCTGAGGTTGCCGCCCACGGGCAGCTTCGCGGCGAACGCGGTGAGGATCTCGCCGAGGCCGTGGCCCCAGTCGGTCTCGACGCTGGCCACTCGGTGCTCGAACGTGAGCACCTGGCCGAGCGCGAAGGTCGCGCGGATCTTGTGGTGGCTGGCCGCCCGGGCGCGGCCGTGGCGCATGTCGTCGATGCGGCTCCACATCAGCCGGACGGGCTTCTTCATCGCCTGCGAGATGTGCGCGGCCTCCAGCGCGGCGTCGAAGAACAGCCGGCGGCCGAACGAGCCGCCGCCCTGCTGGACGTGCACGGTGACCTTGTTCTCCGGCAGCCCCAGCTCCTGCGCGATGGTCTGCTTCGCCACGATCGGCGACTTGAGCCCGGCCCAGATGGTGGCGCTGTCCTCGCGGACGTCGGCGACCGCGGAGTTCGACTCCATCGGCGCGTGGCTGACGAACGCGAAGTCGAACTCGCCGTCCACGTACTGCGTCAGCAGCGGCGGCACCACGAACGGCAGCGCGGCCGCCTGGAGCTTCTTCTGGATCGACGCGTTGTCCTCGCTGTCCACGGTGCCCGCGTTCCAGGTCACGTCGAGCGCGTTCTTGCCGTCGAGCGCCTGGCCGAAGGTCTCCGCCATCACCGCGACGCCGGTGGAGACCACGGCGAGGTCGATGATGCCGGGCATCGCGCGCACGGCGGCCTCGTTGTTGACCTTCTTCACGGTGCCGTTGATCGTCGGCGGGCGCCGGACCATCACCGGCATGGCGCCGGGGATGTCGAGGTCGAGCGTGTAGACCTGCTTGCCGGTGACCATGGCCAGCGCGTCCTTGCGCGAGGTCGGCGTGCCGACCAGGGTGTGCGCCGCCTCGGCCTTGGGCTGGACCGGCGTGACCGGCAGCGCGGCCCGCGAGGCCGGGCCGGCCAGCTCGCCGTAGGAGGCCTTGCGCCCGTCCGGGGCGCGCACCAGTCCGTCGCGTGTGGACAGTCGCGCCACCGGCACGTTCCACTGGGCGCCGGCCGCGGCCACCATGCGGGCCCGGGCCGTCGCCGCGGCCGAGCGGATCGGGTCGTACAGCGACCGGATGGTGTTCGAGCCGCCGGTGAGCTGGTTGAACAGCAGCTCCGGGCGGGCGTCGGAGAGCACCACGTCGACCATCTCGAGCGGCAGGTCCATCTCCTCGGCGACCAGCATCGCGGACGCGGTGTTGATGCCCTGCCCCACTTCCGCGCGCGGCAGCTGCAGCCGCACGTGCCCGTCGGTGGTCACCTCCAGCACGAGCATCCCGGACGTCGGCGCGCACGAGAGCGTCAGCACGTCGCCGAGGTCGAGGATGTCCGCGGGCTGCGGCAGGGTCGGCACGGCGGCGTCGGCCGCGGCGGGCGCGAGGGCGTCGAAGGACAGCTTCGTGGCCACGGTCAGCGTCGGGGCGGCGACCAGGTAGGTCAGGAAGCGGCGGCGGCCGACCCGCCCCTCGTCCGGCGCGTCGTCCGGTGCGGCCTCGCCGTGTTCGCCGGGGCGGGTGACAGGACTGGCCATCGGGAATCCCTTCGGGGCTCGCGCGGGCACGCACCGCTGCACCGGCGCAGCCCGGACGGGTGGAAACGGGGAAGTCGGGGGTAGGACGCGGGTCACGCTAAGCACATGACAGAACCGGCGCAACGCGCAGTAGTCATGTCGACTGATTTGTGTGACGAGGTGACAGCGCGCGGACCCCGAATGTGCGCCGTGCCACAGTCGCCACTGGTCGGAACGGCCGCGCGCCCTCCTGCGGACGGCGGAACGGCGGCTAGGCCTCAGCCGGTGAGGAGGGCGAGCGGCCGTCAACCTGGCTGCAGTGATGAACACTCTGCGGGCGTTGCCCGGAACCTTGCCGATGCGTGAATCGGCCGGTGCGGTGTTTCGCCGGAGGCGGCTTGCAGAGCGACCGCGGCGAAGGCGAGATCCTGCAGGGCGATGCCGACCGAGTTGAACAAGGTGATCTGCCCGGGCCCGGTCCGGCCTGGCACCAGCGCGGCCAGCACCGCGCCCAGTTCGAGCCGGAAGTCCTCCTCGGTCGTCGTGCCGTCCCGCAGCGACAGCAGTGCTTCGCCCGACTTCCGGAGCTGGACGCCGGTGTTGTCGACGAAGACGGTCGCCCGGGCCATGCCGGCGGAGTCGATCTCGCGGTGGTCGGGCCGGGGCGGCGCGCCGACGGCGTTGACGTGCAGCCCCGGCCGGAACCATGCGCCTTCGACGACGGGGACTCGTGACGGCGTCAAGGTGCAGACCACGTCGGCCGCCTCGACGACCTCGCGCGGCCCCGAAGCGGTGATCACGGCGAGGGCCCGGGCGCCGTCCGCGTGTTCCCGCCGGCGCAGCGCGCGGCGGAACGCGCTGACCCGGGCCGCGGAGCGGGACCAGACGACGACGGTGTCGATCGACCGGACCATCCGGACGGCGGCGACGTGCTCTACCGCGAGGGGTCCGGCGCCGACGAGTCCCAGGACCCGGGAATCGGTGCGGGACAAGGCATCCGTGGCCACGGCGCTGGCGGCCGCAGTTCGCATCCGCGTGCAGGTCCCGCCGCTCATGACGGCGAGGCGGGCACCGGTCCGGGCGTCCAGCACCACCAAGGTGGACTGCTGGGCGGGACCGTCTTCGTCCCGGTTGGCGGGCGCGTCGGCGAGGACCTTGACGACGGTCAGCCCGAGGCGATGGGAGGTCGCCACCATCGGCAGGACGATGGTGGCGCACGCCGTGGGACTGATCGCCGGCACCGGCTGCTCGGCCTGCCCGAGGGCGAGGGCGATGTGCGCGGCGCGGACGGCGTCGATCACTGCACCGAGGTCGACGAGCTCGGCCAGGGCGTCGTCCGGCAGGCCTGTGGTCACCGGTAGGCCTTCATGAAGCTGTCGTCGGCCAGCTCGCCGTAGCCCGGGATCCGGGTGAGCATGGCGCTTTCGGCGAGCATCCGCATCCACCGGTCACTGCCCGCGGGGTCGATCGCGACGGTCTCCCAGACCGCGCTCCCGGTCATCTGACGGGTGGCGTCGCGCAGGATCCCGAGGTCCTTGCCCGGCCAGCGCGCGGTGAGGATCCCGTCGATCGTCTCCGCCGGTGCCGAGGGCAGGCGCTGCATCGCGGCGTCGATGCAGCCGACAAGCGGGTGAACCGGTCTCGCAGCTCTTCGACGCGATCGGTGCGGCAGTAGTAGACGCTGTTGGGCATGATCCCGCCCTGCTCGAGGTTGCGGAACACGATCCGCCCCTGGCCGGTGGCTTCGAGTTCGAGCGCCGAGACGAGGTCCAGGATGATCGCGTCGCCGAGCCCGGCGCCGAACAGCTCGACCAGCATCGGGGTCGAGAGGTCCCGGACGAAGGTGACCTCGTCCGGGTCGGCGCCCGCTTCCCGGATCAGCCCGGCGGTGACCGCGTAGGGCGCGCTGCCGCCGATGCCGGGCGCGAGGACAACCTTGCCGGCGAGGTCGCCCAGGGTGAAGGCGTCCGGGGCGCCGCGGTGCACGATCGCCTTGGGCGCCTGGTGGTTGAGCTGGCAGATCACCGTCAGCGCGCGGGCGGTGCCGGCGTACATGCCGGGCACCCAGAGCCCGCCCAGCGCGAGGTCGGCGTCACCGGAGGCCAGGTCGTCCAGGACGCCGGTCCACGGGTCGCAGGCGCGGGCGGTCACCGACAGGCCCGCGTCGCAGAAGAGGCCGGTCGTGTCGGCGAGGTACTCGGGCAGGTAGTTGAGACCGTTGGCGGTCGCGGAAATGCGCAGTGTTTCCAAGGGTTTTCTCCGTTTCGAGTCAGGCGGGGGCGTCTTCGTTGATCTGTTCCAAAGTCCGGGCGCGGGTCTCGGGAGCGAACCGCGAAGCCAGGACGAGCAGGGCGTACATCACCGCGACCATGCCGAACACCCCGGTGAGGCCGAACGCGGCGAAGAGGGCGACGGCGAGGAACGGCATGACCGCGCCGGCGATGTTGCCGATGCCGTTGACGATCGAGGTGCCGGTCGCGCGGATCGACGTCGGGTACAGCTCCGGCGACCAGACCGCGAGCGTCGTGTTGGTGATCATCGTGAAGAACTGGAAGAGGGCGCCGAGCACGAGGATCAGCACGGTCGAGTCGCCGAAGGCCGCGAACGCCGCGGCCGTGACGCAGCCGAGCGCGCCCGCGCAGCCCACGGCGCCGCGCCGGCCGACCCGCCCCGCCAGCCAGGCGGCGGCGCAGGCGCCGAGCAGCGAGCCGACGTTCATGATCATGGTGAACAGCAGGCTGTCCGAAATGGAGTAACCGCGCTCCACGAGCAGAGTCGGCATCAGGAAGTTGAGTGTCACCTGCGCGCCGAAGGCCATCCAGGAGGCGGCACCGATCGAGAGCGTGCGAGGCAGCACGGCGCGGGCGAAGACCGCTGCGGGAGAGGACTTGAGCTGGCGTACGGGCACGTCCGCGGTCGTCAGCGGGCCACCGGCGGTCGTTTCCGTGGTGTGTTTGAGGGAGCCGGACGCGAGGATCGCGAGCGAGCGGTTGGCGTCCTCGACGCGGCCCTTGGCGAGCAGGAACCGGGGCGTTTCCGGGAGGCGGCGCCGGTAGAGGACGACGAGCAGCGCCGGGAGCGCGAGGAACAGGAAGGTCCAGCGCCACACCAGGTGGTCGCCGCCGAGCGCCGGGGCGAGCGGGCCGAGGAGCAGGAAGAACAATCCGTAGGACAGGAAGTTGCCAACGCCGCCGGAACCGATGTTGAGGGTCGCGACCAGCGCGCCCCGGTGCCGGGTGGCGACCATCTCGGCGAGCATCGCGATGCCGATGGTGAACTCGCCGCCCAGCCCGACGCCCACCACGAAGCGGCTGGCCAGCATCATGTCGTAGTTCACGGCGACCGCGCTGAGCAGGCCGCCGAGGGTGTAGAGCAGCAGGTTCAGCGACAGCGACGCACGTCGGCCGTACCGGTCGGCGAGCCACCCGCCGGCGAGCCTGCCGGCCAGCCCGCCGAGCACGGTGAAGGTGTTGATCGTGGTCAGCTGGGTGTCGGTGATCCCGAGCGAGGCTTTGAGGTTCGCACCCATCGCGCCGACGGAGTTCTGCTCGAGGGTGTCGAAGAACATCCCGGCGAGGATGAGCATGAGCACCCAGAACTGGGCGCGGCTGAAGCCGACGCGGTCGAGGTGCAGGGCGAGGGTGCCGGAGGCAGCGCGCTCCGGGCTGTGGGTCGAGGCCATGGGCTGGGCTCCCATCGGGAGAGACGGCCGAGCAACGAACCCCTGTTTTGTATACGAGACTTGTTGCCAGGACGTTATCACGTGTGCCAATGACGTGAACCAGTCAGCCTGTGGAGATCTTTTGTATACGAATCAGGCTGACGGAGCGGCCTGACAGTGATAGATCCGCTCGTCCTTGAGGATGTGCTCGCCCATCAGGTAGCCCGCCTGCACCGGCGAGCCGCCGAGGATCGCGGTGGCGATCGCGGCGTGGTCAGCCCACGACGTGTCGATGCGGTCCTCGATCTCGAGCTCGAAGCCCCACGAGATCCGGCGCAGCAGTTCGTCGAGCATGCGCGCGAGCTCGGCGTTGCCCGATGCGCGGGCGACCACCTCGTGGAACTCCATGATCAGCGGAGGGAGCTGGTCCACGGCGCGGTCCTCGCCGGCCTGACGCCCGCGAGCCACGACCGCCCGCAGGTGCTCGGCCTGGTCGCCGCCGCGCGCCTCGGCGGCGAGGGTGGCGGCGAGGACTTCCAGCCCGCGCCGGACCTGCATCAGCTCGACGACGTCCTGCTGCGAGCGGGCGGAGACGGTCGCGCCCTTGTACTTCTCGGTGTTGATGAAGCCTTCGCTCTCGAGCTGGAGCAGAGCTTCGCGGATGGGCACCCGGGAGACCCCGAAGCGGGTGGCGATGGCCTCTTCCTTCAGGCGGGTCCCCGCGGGGATCGTGCCGTCGATGATCTCCGCACGCAGCACCGTCACGACCGAGTTCGACTTGGCGACCACGAAGCGAGGATATGGGAACGCGGGAGCCGGCGCTGTAGGTCCGGGGGGCGGAGTCGCTCGTGCTCGCGCCGTCAGTCCCCCTCGACGCCCGTACCCCCGTCAGCCGCCGCCGCACCGCCGGCTTTCCCGATCTGCGCGACCGACCACTCCGCCCACTCGGCCTGCATCCGCGAGAAGCGCTTGCCCCACTCCAGTGCCAGGCGGCCGTAGATCGAGGCGTTGTCCCAGTCGACGTCCGCCTCGATGCGCTCGAGGTGCTCCAGCCGCCGTTCCCCGATCTCCCCCATGCCCGCCACGTACTCCCGCGCCTGCTCCGCCGAAACCGCGTCCAGGAAGTACAGCCGCAGCAGCGACTCACTGCGCGGCGCGGGCGGGTCGTACGGCGAGAGCAGCCAGGCGCGCAGCTCCTCGTGGCCGGCCTCGGTGATCTCGTACTCCTTGCGCCCGCGCGGGCCCTCGTCGGTCACCTTGATCAGCGACGCCTTCTCCAGCTTGCCCAGCTCGCCGTAGAGCTGGCTCTGGGTGGCGGACCACACGTTGGCCATCGCCGTCTGGAAGCGCTTGAGCAGGTCGTAGCCGCTTCCGGGCTGTTCGGCGAGCAGGCCGAGCACCGCGTGTCGAAGGCTCATGCCGGTCATCTTACCTTCCACTCTTGACATGTCCAGCTCGGACGTTTTAGCTATGACATGTCATTAGTGGAATATTGGGGAGGACATCATGAACTACCTCAAGAGCTTCATCCCGTGGATCGCCTTCGCGGTGGTCTCCACCCAGTTCGACTGGCGGTACTCGGGCCTGGTCGGCCTGGTCCTCGCCGCCGGCCTGCTCGGGCTGGAACGCCGGCGCGGCAAGGCCTGGGACACGCTGGTCATCGAGCTGTCCGCCACGGTGTTCTTCGCGGTGCTGACCGTCTGGTCCTTCGCCGACCCCGGCTCGCCGCTGCACGACTACGTGGGCTCGCTGTCCGACGTCTGGCTCGCCGTCACCGCCTGGGGCTCGATCGCGGTGCGCCGGCCGTTCACCCTCGGCATCGCCAAGACGATGGTGCCGCCCGCGGTGTGGGACAACCCGGCGTTCCTGCGCGTCAACATCGTCATCACCGCGGTGTGGGCGGCGAGCTTCACCGTCGCCGGCCTGGCCTCGGCCTTGCTCCTGAACGCCGCGCCGCACGCGACCGCCGCGCTGATCGTGATCAAGGTGCTCGGCTTCGCCGTCCCCGCCTCGTTCACCGTCCACTACCGCCGGACCGTCCAGGCCCGCGCCCGGAAAGCCGCGTGAACCCATGACCACCAGCGACTTCCAGATGACCGGCGGCTACGCCCCGGTGCACGACGAGCTGACCGCCTACGACCTGCCCGTCACCGGCGCGCTGCCGCCCGAGCTGACCGGCTGGTACCTGCGAAACGGCCCCAACCCGCGGAAAGCCAGCGCGCACTGGTTCACCGGCGAGGGCATGATCCACGGCGTCCGGCTGGAGCACGGCCGCGCGGCCTGGTACCGCAACCGCTGGGTGCGCACCGAGAGCTTCGACCGGCCGGAAGCGGTGCTGTACAACGCCGACGGCTCGCGGAACCTGCGCAACGGCGAGGCCAACACCCACGTGGTCAACCACGCCGGGCGGACGCTCGCGCTCGTCGAGTCCTCGCTCCCGTACGAGATCACCCGGGAGCTGGAAACCGCAGGGCCGTACGACTTCGGCGGCGAGCTGGCCGATTCGATGACCGCGCACCCGAAGATCTGCCCGGAAACCGGGGAGCTGCACTTCTTCGGCTACGGCAGCCTGACCGCGCCGCACGTGAGCTACTACCGGGCCGACGCCGCCGGGAACCTCGTCGTGAAGCAGCCGATCGACGTGCCGGGGCTGACCATGATGCACGACTTCGCGCTCACCCGTGAGCACGTCGTGTTCTTCGACCTGCCGGTGGTGTTCGACCGGGCGTCGGTCGGGCGCGGCATCCCGTACAGCTGGAATGAGGCCTACGGCGCCCGGCTCGGGGTGCTGCGCCGCGACGACCCGGCGGGCGGCGTCCGCTGGCTGGCGATCGACCCCTGTTACGTCTTCCACACGCTCAACGCGCACGACACCGCCGACGGCCGGATCGTGCTGCACGTGGTGCGGTACGACCACATGTTCGCCGCCGGCCGCCCGCAGCCCGACGGCACGCTGTGGCGCTGGACGATCGACCCGGTGGCCGGCACCGTCACCGAGGACCACCTCGACGACCGCCGCGCCGAGTTCCCCCGGATCGACGACCGGCTGGCCGGCGCCGACTCCCGGTTCGGCCACCTGACCGCCTCGCGCGGACCGGAGGAACGCAGCTCGCTGCTGCGTCACGACTTGCACACCGGCTCCGTCGAAGAGCACCGGTTCGAAACCGGCCGCATCCCGGGAGAGGCCGTTTTCGTGCCCGCCGACGAAACCCCGGGCGGCGCGGGCTGGCTGCTCACCTACGTTTACGACGCGACCGCGGGCTCCAGTGACCTCGTGGTGCTGGACGCGCAGAACGTCGCCGCGCCGCCGGTCGCGACCGTGCACCTGCCGCAGCGCGTGCCCGCCGGCTTCCACGGGAACTGGCTGCCGGACGCGTGATCAGCGCGGCGTGCCGCGGTTCCACAGGCAGGCCCCGTATCGTCGGCATCGGGAGTCGATAAGAAAGCTTCCTGCCCAAGGGCATCGGGACGACGTGAGGAAGCGGGCTGCAGGTGGTGGGCGCGGGGATTCCGCCGGTCGGCACGCCGGCCGGGATGCGCAAGATCAATCAGCGGGCGGTGCTCGACCTGCTGCGCCGAGGGGGCCCGGCGACCCGGCCGCAGGTGGCCAAGGACACCGGGCTGTCGAAGCCGACGGTGAGCCAGGCGCTGCTGGCGCTGGAGTCCGCCGGGCTCGCGCGCGCGACCGGGCACACGTCCACGGGCACCGGCCGTTCCGCGGTGCTGTACGAGGCGGACCCCACGGCGGGTTACGTGCTGGGCGTCGACATCGGACGCGAGCACCTGCGGGTCGCGGTGTCGGACCTCGGCGGCACCGTGGTGGCGCGGCGGGACGCGCGCAACACCGCCCGGTCCGGCAGCGCGCTGGTCGCCGCCGTCGGCAAGCTCGCCGGCGAGATCGTGGCCGAAGCGGTGCTGACCGCCGCGGACATCGTGGTGCGGGTGCTCGGCTCCCCCGGCGTCGCGGACCCGGCGAAGCGGTGCTTCCGGCACGCGCCGAACCTGCCCGGCTGGGGCCGCGCCGGGCTGCTGGACGACCTGGAGGCCGCGCTCGGCCCGGACCTGATGGTGGAGAACGACGCGAACCTCACCGCCGTCGGCGAGGGGGAAAGCGGCGCGGCGCGGGGCGCTTCGGTGTTCGGCTGCATCACCATCGGCACCGGTGTCGGCATGGGCCTGATGGTGGACGGCCGGGTGTTCCGCGGCGCGACCGGCGCCGCGGGCGAGATCGGCTACCTGCCGTACGGGCGGATGCGCTCGGCCGACGAGCCGGGCGAGCCGCCCGCGCGCGGGCACCTGGAGGAGGCGACCGCAGCCCAGTCCGTGGTGCGCGGCGCCCGCGAACTCGGCCTGGGCACGGCGAAATCGGCCCGCGAGGTGTTCCGGCTGGCCCGCGAGGGCGACGAGCTGGCGCAGCGCGCCGTCGAAGCGGAGGCCGACCGGCTCGCCTACACGGTGGCCTCGGTGGCGGCCGTGATCGACCCCGAGCTGATCGTCCTGGGCGGCGGCGTCGGCACTGCCGCCGATCTCCTGCTGGAGCCCATCGACCGCGCCCTGCGCGCCTTCACCCCGCTCGTTCCGACCGTCGTGCAAGGCGAGCTTGGTGACGACGCGGTGCTGGCCGGTGCGATCAGCGTCGGGCTGCGCGCCGCGGAAGGCCTGGTGTTCGAACGGCGCTCGTGAGTGTTCACGACGGTTAGAACCGGCATAAACACTCACGAGCCGGTCCCGGCGCCGTCCGAACTGGTCGCCGGGCCCGGCGGATGGCATCATCCCCGCTGTGAGCATCGAGCCCGACCGGCGCCTGATCGACCCGGAACGCGTGGCCGCCGCCGTCGCGGGGCTGGGCGACCGGGCGGTGATCGACGAGTGGGCCGGACGGTTCGCCGTGGTGGCCGACCCGTCGAGGCTCGCGCTGCTCGTGTCCATCCACTACGCGCGGGAAATCAGCGTCACCGACCTCGCCGCCGCCACGGGCATGACCGACACCGCCGTCTCACAGGCGCTGCGGCTGCTTCGCGCGCATGGTTTGGTGACGGCGCACCGAGATGGGCGCGTAGTGCGTTACCGGCTCGCCGACGCCACCGTCCACGAACTCATCCACCACGTCCGCCCGCACCCGGACAAGCCCGCGGAAGACGGCCCGGCCCGGTAGGTTGTCGGCATGATCGGACTGCCCGACACCATCACTGCCTGCCTCTTCGACCTCGACGGGGTGCTGACCGGGACGGCCGTGCTGCACCGCGAGGCGTGGAAACGGACGTTCGACGAGTATCTGCGCACCCGGGACGGGGAGTCGTTCCGGGAGTTCACCGACCAGGACTACGCGTCCTTCGTGGACGGCCGCCCGCGCGCCGACGGTGTCCGCGAGTTTCTGCGCTCACGCGGGATCGAGTTGCCGGAGGGCACCCCGGACGACGCGGTCGACGCGCCGACCGTGAACGGCATCGGCAACCGCAAGAACGAGCTGGTGCTGAAGATCATCGAGGAGCGCGGCGTCAACCCGTACCCGGGATCGGTGCGGTACCTGGAAAAGGCGCGCGACGCGGGGCTGCGGATCGCGGTGGTGACCTCGTCGGCGAACGGCGCGAAGGTGCTCGACGCGGCCGACCTGACGAAGTTCGTCGAGGCCCGCGTCGACGGGCTGGTGATCCGGCGCGACGGCCTCAAAGGCAAGCCGGCGCCCGATTCGTTCCTGGCCGGCGCCAAGGCCCTCGGCGTCACGCCGGAGCACGCGGCGGTGTTCGAAGACGCGCAGTCCGGGGTGCAGGCCGGGAAGGCCGGCGGTTTCGGCTTCGTGGTCGGGGTGAACCGCGCGGACCAGGCGGACGAGCTGCGGGCGCACGGTGCCGACATCGTGGTCGACGACCTCGGCGATCTGCTGGAGGACAAGTGACCGACGACGTGATCTCTCCCGCGGAGCCGGCATCCGACACCGACGACGTGCTCCCTCCCGCGGAGCCGGCATCCGGCACCGGCCCGGTGAACCCCGCGCACGGCTACGAGTGCTCCCCGTGGGAGCTGCGGTGGCGCAGCATGGACGTGGATGCCTTGCAGCGCACGGAATCCGCGTTCGCGCTGTCGAACGGCCACATCGGGTTCCGCGGCACGCTCGAGGAGGCCGAGCCGCGCGGGCTGCCCGGCACGTACCTCAACGGCTTCTACGAACAGCACGAGCTGCCGTACGCCGAGGCCGGTTACGGCTACCCGGAAGCGGGCCAGACCGTGGTCAACGTGACCGAAGGCAAGATCATCCGGCTGCTGGTCGAGGACGAGCCGCTCGACATGCGCTACGGCGTCGCGGACGAGCACGACCGGGTGCTCGACTTCCGCACCGGCACGCTCCGGCGCACCACCGTGTGGTCCTCCCCCACCGGCCGCCGGGTCCGGGTGACGACCGAGCGGCTGGTGTCGTTCACGCAGCGGGCCATCGCCGCCATCCGGTACGAGGTGGAGCCGCTCGACGAGGACCTGCAGCTGGTGGTGCAGTCCGATCTGCTGGCCAACGAGCCGGTCGAGTCGGAAACCCACGACCCGCGGGTGGCGGCGGCGCTGGACTCGCCGCTGGTGGGCGAGTTCTGCCACGCGGCGGACTACGAGGCGGTGCTGGTGCACCGGACCCGCGTGTCCGGGCTGCGGATGGCGGCCGCGATGGACCACGACATCGAGGTGGACGACGGCATCCGCACGCACATCCAGGCCGAGGACGACCTGGCGCGCCTCACCGTGGCCGTCGACGTGCCGAAGGGCGGGCGGCTGCGGATCACCAAGTACCTCGCGTACGGCTGGTCCGCGCAGCGTTCGGCGCCCGCGCTGCGGGCACAGGCCGAGGCCGCGCTGGGCGGCGCGCGCAAGACCGGCTGGGACGGGCTGGTCGAGGAGCAGCAACAGTTCCTCGACGACTTCTGGGCGACGTCCGACATCGAGATCGAGGGCGACCCCGAACTTCAGCAGGCCGTCCGCTTCGCGCTCTTCCACCTGCTGCAGGCCGGCGCCCGCGGGGAGAGCCGGGCGATCCCGGGCAAGGGCCTGACCGGGCCGGGTTACGACGGGCACGCGTTCTGGGACACCGAAACCTTCGTGCTGCCGGTGCTCACCTACACCACGCCGGACGCGGCGCGGGATGCCCTGCGCTGGCGTCACTCCACTTTGGACAAAGCCAGGGAGCGCGCGACCCAGCTCGGCCTGCACGGCGCGGCCTTCCCGTGGCGCTCGATCAACGGCGCCGAATGCTCGGCGTACTGGCCCGCGGGCACGGCGGCGTTCCACGTCAGCGCCGACATCTCCGACGCCGTGGTGCGCTACCTCAACGCGACCGGGGACGAGGACTTCGAGCGCCTGCACGGCGCCGAGCTGCTCGTGGAGACCGCGCGGATGTGGGCCTCACTCGGGCATTTCGACCGGCACGGGAAGTTCCGCATCGACGGCGTCACCGGCCCGGACGAGTACTCCGCGGTGGCGGACAACAACATCTACACGAACCTGATGGCGCGGCGGAACCTGCTCGCCGCGGCCGAGGTGTGCACGCGGCGCCCGGCGCTCGCGCAGGAACTCGGCGCGGACACCACCGAGGTGGACACCTGGCGCGCGGCGGCGGATGCGATGGTGCTGCCGTACGACCGGGAACTCGGCATCCACCCGCAGTCGGAGGGCTTCCTGGAGCACGACGAGTGGGACTACGCGGCCACTGAGCCGGACTTCTACCCGCTGCTGCTGAACTTCCCGTACTTCGACCTGTACCGCAAGCAGGTGGTGAAGCAGGCGGACCTGGTGCTGGCGCTGCACCTGTGCGGCGACTCGTTCAGCCCGGAGGAGAAGGCCCGCGACTTCGCCTACTACGAGGCCCGCACGGTGCGCGACTCCTCGCTCTCGGCCGGCACCCAGGCCGTGATCGCCGCCGAGGTCGGGCACCTGGACCTGGCCTACGACTACCTCGCCGAGGCCGCGCTGACCGACCTGCACGACGTGCACAACAACGTCCGCAACGGCCTGCACATGGCCTCGCTCGCCGGCGCGTGGCAGGGCGCGGTGGCGGGCTTCGGCGGCCTGCGCGACCACGGCGGCCAGCTGTCGTTCGCGCCCCGCCTGCCGCGGCAGCTCGGCAGCCTCAAGTTCCGCCTCGCCTTCCGCGGCACCCGCTTCCAGGTCGAGATCACCCACGACGAGGCGACGTACCACGTCCTGGAGGGCGAGCCCCTGGAACTGGTCCACCACGGCGAGCGCTTCACCGTGACGGACGCCCCGGTGAAACTGCCGATCCCGGCCATCGACCCCGGGGCGGCGCCGCACCAGCCCCTCGGGCGCGCCCCGGCGCGGCGGTCGCCGGATCGGGTCCGGCAGTTCGCTACTCAGCGGAAGTGACTGCGCCCCCATGTGGCGTTGGTTGCGTCCAACGCACCGAACGCCACATGGGGTGCGCTCAACGCACCGAACGCCACATTGGGGCGCTTCAGGCGGGCGGAGTGCCGTCGCCGAGGGGCTCTTCCGTGCCGGGCGGGCTGTCGACGTCCTTGGTCGAGGCGGGGGTGAGGTCCGGGCCGGGCACGGAGGGCACGTCCCCGCGCAGGCGCGTCGGATCGGGGAGGGCGGAGAGGTCGTCTTCCTCGTCGTCGCGGTGGTCGCGCGGGAAAAGGTCGCTGCGGGGGCTCATGGGTCCGGGATACCCGTTTTTCCCGGACCGCACCAGGGGATTCACGCGGCCGGACGCGAGTGCGCCTTCTGGGACGCCTTCGGCTGAGCGGACTTCGAGGAGGACTTCGGCCGGGACTTGCCGGGGCCGTCCAGGGTCAGCTGGTCCAGCAGGGTGAGCAGGAGCCCGTCGCGCGTCGACCACGGGCAGATGCTGACCGGGCCGCCCGCCACGGTCAGCAGCGCCTCCGCGACGACCGCGCCGCCCAGCGCCTGCTGCGCCCGCCGGCGGGTGATGCCGGGCAGCTTCGCGCGCCGCGACGACGGCATCGCGGCCAGCCGCGGGATCCACGCGCGCAGGTCGTCCAGGTACAGCTCGCGGGCCTTGCCCGGCCGGTCGCCCGCCAGGCGCGCGAGCTGCCGCAGCACCTTGGAGCAGCCGACCACCCGGTGGCCGGCGAACTCGGCCGTCACGTCGCCCAGTGCCTCGGTGACCTGCTCCAGCACGTACTCGCGCAGCGCCCGGACCATCTTGGACCGCACCGGCGGCTCGGCCGGCAGCCAGTCGCGCGTGACCGAGCGCGCGCCCAGCGGCAGCGAACGCGCGAACCCGGCGTGCTCGCCGTGGCCCGCGGCCAGCTCCACGGTGCCGCCGCCGATGTCCAGCACCAGCAGCGGGCCGCTCGCCGCGCCGTACCAGCGGCGCGCGCCGACGTACGCCAGCTCGGCCTCGCGCCGGCCGGAAAGGAACTGCAGCTCGACGCCGGTTTCGCGGGCGACGCGGCGGACCGCCTCGTGCACGTTCCCGGCGTCGCGGATGGAGGACGTGGCCAGCGGGAAGACGTCGGTGACACCGTGCCGGGCGGCGGTCGTGGTGGCGGCCTCCACCGCGGCGGAGATCGCGTCGATGCCGCACCGGCTCAGCCGACCCTCGTCGTCGAGCTCACGGTCGAGGCGCAGGCGGGTCTGGTGGGTCAATGCCGGCTCCAGCGGCGAGCCGCCGGCCTCGACCACGACAAGACTCGCGCCGAACGACCCCACATCCAGCACGCCGACAGCGGGCCCCGCGATACTGCGCACAGTCCGGCCTACCTCGCTTCCGTTTCCGCCCCGGTTTCCCCCGAAACACCTTTCCTACACCTACCGTGGTCCGGATCTCCGGCCAATTACGGCATTCCAGCGCGGGCGCGGCGGCATTTTTCTGCCCACGGCGCACCGGGCGATCACGGAAGAATAACCCAATCGGACGTTTGGCCAGGTCAGCGCCCGCTGATGAATGTGACCGGGCCCACACGCGAAAAGGGGCGGGGACCCGCAGGTCCCCGCCCCTTTTCCGGCGGTCTTCAGGCACCGGCAGTCACCGGCCGGGCACTCAGCCGATCAGTTCCTTGAGCTTCGCGACGGCGGCGACCCGCGCTTCCCGGCCGGGCAGCAGCGGGCTGACGTTCAGCGTGGTGACCCCGGCTTCGGCGAACGCCGCCAGCCGCTCCTTGACGTAACCGGCCGGGCCGACCAGCGAAATCGCACGCAGCAGCTCCACCGGCACCGCCGCGGCGGCCTCGTCCTTCTTGCCGTCGAGGTAGAGGTCCTGGATCAGCTTGGCCTCGGCCTCGTAGCCGTAGCGCACGGTCAGGTCGTTGTAGAAGTTCCGGCCGCGCGCGCCCATGCCGCCGATGTACAGCGCGAGCAGCGGGCGCACCTGGTCCAGCAGGTGGTCGACGTCGTCGCCGATGGCCAGCGCCGGGGCCGCGTACACGTCCAGCTCGCCCAGCTCCGGGTCGCGCTTGGCCTTGCCCTCGGCGAGCGACGCGCCCCAGACGTCGGCGGCCTTCTCCGGGTGGAAGAAGATCGGCTCCCAGCCCTCGGCCAGCTCGGCGGTGAGCGCCACGTTCTTGGGGCCGAGCGAGGCGAGCAGGATCGGGATGCGCTCGCGCACCGGGTGGTTGATCAGCTTGAGCGGCTTGCCGAGGCCGGTGCCCTGGTCCGCGGGCAGCGGGATCTGGTAGTGCTTGCCGTCGTGGACCACGCGCTCGCGGCGCCACACCTGGCGGCAGATCTCGATGATCTCCCGGGTGCGGCCCAGCGGCGCGTCGTACTTCACGCCGTGGAAGCCCTCGATGACCTGCGGGCCGGACGCGCCGAGGCCGAGCGTGAACCGGCCGCCGGAGACGAAGTCCAGCCCGGCCGCGGTCATCGCGGTGAGGCTCGGCGTGCGGGTGTAGATCTGGAAGATCCCGGAGGCCAGCTCGACCCGCTCGGTCTTCGCGGCCAGGTAGCCGAGCTGGCTGACCGCGTCGAAGCTGTAGGCCTCGGGCACGAACGCGATGTCCAGCCCGACTTTCTCCAGCTCCACGATGTCCGCGACGCTCTCGGCGAAGCCACCCGAGTAGTTGATTCCCGTCCCGATCCGCATCCTCGCCTCATTCCGCACAGGGTCCACCGGCTAAGCGCCCGCTTATGTCTACCACGAAGCCGCGCTTCGGCACCCCCAGGCAGCAGACTCAGCCGGGCACCACCCGCCCGCGCACGTCGCCGAAACCGATCCGCCGGCCGCCGGTACCAGGCGCGGTCGCGCTGATCACGACCTCGTCGCCGTCCTCCATGAACGTCCGTGTCTCGCCGCCGGCCAGCTCGAACGGCTCCCGCCCGCCCCAGCTCAGCTCCAGGAACGAGCCGCGCTGCTCCTTCGCCGGGCCGGTGACCGTGCCCGAGGCGTAGAGGTCGCCGGTGCGCAGGCTCGCGCCGTTCACGGTCAGGTGCGCCAGCTGCTGCGCCGCGGTCCAGTACTGCGTGGCGAACGGCGGGCTGGACACCAGGTGCCCGTTGAGCCGGATCTCCAGCGCCAGGTCCAGCCCCCACGGCTCGGCGCCGCGCAGGTACTCGAACGGCTCGGGGTCCTGCGGCGGCTGCGGCACGCGGGCGTGCTCCAGCGCGTCGAGCGGCACGATCCACGGCGACACCGAGGTGGCGAACGACTTGCCGAGGAACGGCCCCAGCGGCTGCGACTCCCAGCCCTGGATGTCGCGCGCGGACCAGTCGTTCACCAGGCACACGCCGAAAACGTGCTCGGCGAAGTCGCCGACCGGCACAGGCTTGCCCATGGTGGACGGCATGCCGACGACAAAACCGACCTCCGCCTCGATGTCCAGCAGCCTCGACGGCCCGAACGAAGGCTCGGTGTCCCGGCGCGGCTTGCGCTGCCCGCTCGGCCGGACCACGGGCGTGCCGGACACCACCACGGTGCCGGCCCGGCCGTGGTAGCCGATCGGCAGGCGCTTCCAGTTCTCCGGCAGCGCGGCCTCGGCGCCGAAGAGGATCGCGGCGGCGTTGATCGCGTGCTGCTCGCTCGAGTAGAAGTCGGCGTAGTCGGCGACCTCGAACGGCAGATGGCTGGTGATCTCCTTGCGCGGCACCAGGTGCGGCCGGATCAGGTCGGCGTAGCGCGGCTCGGCCAGCCACTCCCGGACCTGCTCGCGCACCGCCCGCCAGGTGGTGGAACCCGCGGCCAGCAACGGGTTCAGCACCCCGCTGCCGAGCAGTCCCGCGAACGGCGCCGCGGTTTCCCCGGCCGCCGCGGACAGGTCGAGCACGTGCTCCCCCACCGCGACGCCGACCCGCCGATCGGGCCCGCCCCCGCGCGAGAACACGCCGTAGGGCAGGTTGTCCAGGCCGAACGGGCTGTCGTCGGCGAGGTCGAGCCAGGTCACCGCGGATCTCCTCCTATCGGGCGACGCGGGCCGAGACCCACTGCGTCACCAGATCGTCCAAAGTGGACAGCGGGAGGTTCCCGTTGCCCAGCACCACATTGTGGAACTCGCGGATGTCGAAGTCCGCGCCCAGCGCCCGCTCAGCCTCGGCCCGCACCCGCTGGATCTCCAGCCGCCCCACCATGTAGCCGAGCGCCTGGCCGGGGTTCGCCACGTAACGGTCCACTTCGGCCTCGATCTCGAGCTTCGCCATCGGCGTGTTCTCGACCAGGTAGTCGATCGCCTGCTGGCGGGTCCAGCCCAGCGCGTGCAGGCCGGTGTCGACGACCAGCCGCCCGGCCCGCATCGAGTCCTGCGTGAGCATGCCCAGGCGGGTGATGTCGTCGAGGTAGAGGCCCATCTCGTCGGCGAGCCGCTCGGCGTAGAGGCCCCAGCCCTCCTGGTACGCGGTGAACGGCACCACGCGCTGCAGCATCGGCAGGCCGGTCAGCTCCTGCACGAAGGAGAGCTGGAAGTGGTGCCCCGGCACGGCTTCGTGGAACGCGATGGCCTCGCTGGTGAACCGCGGCCGCGAACTCGCCTCGTACGTGTTGGCGTAGTACGTGCCCGGACGCGAGCCGTCGAAGGAGGGCGGCAGGTAGTAGGCGATGGTGCCGCTCGCCGCCTCGGCCTCGGGCACCGGCACGACCACGCACTTGGCCTCCGGGACCCGGAAAAACCATTCCGGCGCAACGGCTTCCGCCCGGGCGACCGCGGCACGGGCGCTGTCGAGCAGCTCCTCGCCGTTCCGCCAGCGCAGCTCCGGGTCGGACCGCAGTCGTTCGAAGATCTCCGCCAGGTCCTGGGTGCCGAACATCCTGCCGCCCAGCTCGCGGTACTCCGCCGCCAGTTCCTCCGCGACCCGCAGGCCGGTGTCGTGCAGGTCTTGCGGGGTGCGCTCGGTGGTGGTCTCGGCGCGGATCAGGCCCTGGTACTTCTCCTGTCCGCCGGGCAGGTGCCCGAGGCCCGGCTCGGTCTCGGACTTGGCGAGGGGCAGCACGTCGTCGGCGAGGAACGCCCGGTAGCGCGCGAAAGCGGGGCGCACCACCTCGGCGATCAGGCGGTCGCGCTCCTCGGCGAAGCCCTCGATCTCCACCACGGGCGTGACGCGCAGCGGATCGGTGTCGGCCTGGAGGTACCGGTCGACGTAGCTGATCCCGATCCGCACCAGGAAGTCCGGCGGCACCAGGCCTTCGGCCATCGTGGCGCGCTGGGCCTCGATCAGGGCGTCGAGGTAATCGCCGACCGCGCCGAGGCGCGTGAGGTGGCCGCGGGCTTTCTCCTCGTCGTCCGGCTTCAGCTCGGCCAGGATCATCAGCAGGTACAGCGCGGGCGAGCTGAAGCCGTCGCTCACGGCGAAGCCGGACAGGCGCGAGTCGAGCGAGTCGATCACGCCACGGGCGCGCGTGATCACCACGTCGCGCGTCACGACCTCGGCGGACGACAGGCCGGCGCGGTCGATCGCCTCGGCACGCGTGGCGATGGCGTCGTAGGCGGCGCGGTACCGCTGCGTGCCGGTGAGGCTGGGGTCACCGAGCTTGTCGTGGTCACCGGGCAGGCCGTAGATAGTGCGCTCGAGCGGCTCGCGCTCGAATTCCAGCTCCAGCAGCTCGTCGGCCAGCCCGTTGACGGTGTCGCCGTGCCCGGCCACCCACTCGGCGACCACGCCGTCCAGCACCGAAAGCGGCATGGCGCCGCCGGAGAGCACGACGTCGTGGAACGCGCGCACGTCGAACCGGCTCCCGAGGCGGGCCTGCGCGGCGGCGCGGATGCGCTGGATCTCCAGCCGCCCCACCATGTACGCGAGCGCCTGCCCGGGATAGGCGATGTACCGGTCGACCTCGGCCTCGATCTCGACGGGCGCCATCGGCGTGTTCTGGACCAGGTAGTCGATGGCCTGCTGCCGGCTCCAGCCCAGCGCGTGCAGACCGGTGTCGACGACCAGCCGCCCGGCCCGCATCGACTCCAGCGTGAGCATGCCGAGCAGGGCGACGTCGTCGGAGTACAGGCCCATTTCGTCGGCGAGGCGCTCGGTGTAGAGGCCCCAGCCCTCGGTGTACGCGGTGAAGTCGCCGATCCGGCGCAGCAGCGGCAGGTCGGTCAGGCCCAGCGCGGTGCTCAGCTGGAAGTGGTGGCCCGGGATCGCTTCGTGGAACGCCGTGGCCTCGGCGGTGTGGCGGAAGCGCTCGGTGGCTTCGTAGGTGTTGGCGAAATAGGTGCCCGGCCGGGAGCCGTCGGCGGCGGGCAGCATGTAGTACGCGGGCGGCGCGCCGGGCGCGGAGTCCTCCGGCACTGCCTCGACCGTCCACGGCTGCTCCGGGATCCGGCCGAACCAGTTCGGGGATTCGGCGGCGGCGCGGGTGATCGCAGAGCGGGCGGTGTCGAGCAGCTCGCCGGCGCTGGACCAGCGCAGCTTCGGGTCGTTGCGCAGCCGGTCGAAGACCTCGGGCAGCTCCCGCGTGCCGAACACGCGCGCGCCGAGTTCGCGGTACTGCTCGGCCTGACCCGCGATCACGGCGAGGCCGGTGTCGTGCAGGTCCTGGGGGCCGCGGGCGGTGGTGGTGTGCAGGCGGGCGAGGCGGGCGTAGATCTCGTCGCCGCCGGGCAGCCAGGAGACGCCGACCTTGTCGTCCGGGCGCCCGTGCTGCACGACTTCGGCCTCGAGGAAGTCGCGGTACTCCCGGAAAGCCGGGTGCACGACATCGCGCAGCAGCGCCTCGCGGCGGGTTTCGAACTCCTCGTCCGGCGCGGGCTGGCGCAGCAGCGGGTCGCCCGCGGGCTCGGCGAGGTAGCGGTCCAGGTGGGCGATGGCGCCGCGCACCAGCCGCTCGACCGGGACGCGCCCGGCCGCGATCCCGGCCCGGTGCCGTTCGGCGATCGCGCGCAGGTACGCCGGGATGGCGGCGAGCCGCCCGAGGTGCGCCTCCGCCGACGCCCCGCCCGCAACGGAGACCATCGGCAATGACGACAGCAGCCCCGCCGCGGGCGCGACGAACAGGTCGCTGACGGTGAACTCGGTGAAGTGGCTGTCGATCAGGTCCAGTCGGCCCTCGATGGAGTGCACCAGGACCTCACGCGTCACGCGGTCCTCGCCGGACAAGCCCGCGCCCTCGGCCGCGCGCGCCCGCTCCAGCAACGCCACCAGCCGCCCGCGATGAGCGGCCTCGGCCTCGGCGCTCGGATCGTCGAGCCCCGGCGCGTCCGGCCGGACGCCCAGCAACGCCGCCGTCAGCGGCTCGACAGCGAACAACTCGTCGACGAACTCGCCGGCGAGATCAGTGACCACGGTCATGTGGATTCGGACCCCCAGGTTCGGTGGCGCAGGTGCCTTTCCGACCCTAATGGAGATCCGCTCCGGTGGGGATGGTGTGGCACGAGAGTCCCGTTCACGCTGGGAGAACGGCGGTTTTTGACCGCTGCGGTTACTGCGTGTGTGGCCGGGGGGGCGGGGGATCCGGTCGTGGGCGGGGTGGGGGTGGCTTGGGCAAGTGGGGCGCGGGGCGGGACACGGGCGGTTCGGGCGCGATGCGGGGAGGTGAGGCGGTAGCGTTCGGGGAGTGGCCGTGACCGATCCCGTCGACATTCGACTGCTTGCCGCGCTTGCCGATCTCGGCAAGACCGCGGTGCACGAGCTGGCGGCCAAGGTCGGGATGGATCCGCGGGAAGTCGCGTATCGGCTGGTCGCCCTGTCCGGGAGTGGGCTGCCGCTGCTGGTCGGGGTCGAGAGTGATCCCAGCGGGTTGCGGGCGGCGATTTCGGCTGCACCGCCGTCTTGGGCTCAGGCGGGGGCGCAGCAGACGGCGTCGGGACAGGTGCCGGCCCAGCCGCCGTCCGGGGCGATGGCATCCCCGCAGCAATATCCGTCACCGCAGCAGTCTCAGCCGCATCAATCACAGCAGTTGGCGCCCCAGCAGTTCCTGACGCCGCAGCAATCCCAGGCGGGGCAAGCGTTCCAGCAGCAGCAGCAGGGCCAGGCGCACCAGCAACAGCCGCAGGGCGGACAGGCATCCCAGCAGCCGATGCAGCAACAGGCCGGGCATGCGCTCCAGCAGCCGATGTCGCAGCAGCCGGGGCAGGCATCCCAGCAACAGCAGCAGGGCGGGCAGGCATCGCATCAGCAGCACCAAACGATGCAGCAACAGCCGCAGTCCGGGCCGATGCCGCAGCAGCAGCCCGGCCAGGGATTTGCCGGGATGGCGCCGTTCTCCCAGGGGCCAGGCGGGCCCGGGCAGAACGGGCCGGGCGGCCAAGCCGTCCACGGTGGACCGTCCGGGGCTCACGCAGTCCAAGGCACGCCGTCAGGTCCGTACTCCGGAGCACCCCAGACCCAGCCAGGCGCAGCCTCCGGACCGTACGCAGGAGTGCCCTCAGGCCCGTACGCGGTGCAAAACCACGCCAATCCCCTCGTCAGCACCTGGGGAGTGCCACAGACGGCGTCCTGGGCGCGCGGCGACGAGCCGCGACGGAGCGGGCCGCCGGGGGGTAAGCAGGGGCGGATCGGCGAGGTGCTGGCGACCGAGGGGCTCGAGGGCGAGCAGCTCACCGTGCAGCTGCTGGAAGTCCAGGACCCGGCGGACTACCTGTTCGGCGCGGCCGGGTACCGGCTCGAGGAGGGTGAGCGGTCCGTGGTGGTGCACACGGAGATCACCAACCGCGGCTCGGTGGGATTCGCATCGCTGCCGGACAACTACCTCGAACTCGTCACCGAGGACGGGGCGACGGTCGGGAAGGCACCGGTCTCGCTCACTTCGCGGCCGCCGCACAAGATCGGGGTGCGGCCGGGCGAGACGCTCGGCGGGCACACCGTCTACATCCTCCCGGACGCCACCCGCGTGGTCTCGGTCCGCTGGAGCCCCCGACCCGAGCCGGACGACCGCACGCTGACCTGGGCCGTCGAGGCTTAGTTCTCGTCGCGCAGCAGTTGCAGGGCGTGGGCCAGGTCGTCCGGGTACTCGGCCTCGAACTCCACCCAGCGGCCGTCGGCCGGGTGTGCGAAGCCGAGTGTGCGGGCGTGCAGCCACTGGCGGGTCAGGCCGAGCTTGCGCGCGAGCACCGGGTCCGCGCCGTACGTCAGATCGCCGACGCACTGGTGGCGCAGCGCGGAGAAGTGCACGCGGATCTGGTGCGTCCGGCCGGTTTCCAGCTTCACGTGGGCCAGCGAAGCGGCGCGGAACGCCTCCACCACCTCGTAGTGGGTCACGCTCGGGCGGCCGCCCGCGACCACGGCGAACTTGTAGTCGTGGCGGGGGTGGCGGTCGATCGGGGCGTCGATGGTGCCGCGCGTCGGGTCCGGGTGGCCCTGGACCACGGCGTGATAACCCTTGTCGACGGTGCGCTCCTTGAACGCGCGCTTGAGCACGGTGTACGCGTGCTCGCTCTTGGCCACCACCATCACACCCGTGGTGCCCGCGTCGAGGCGGTGCACGACGCCCTGGCGCTCGGCGGCGCCCGACGTCGCGATCCGCAGCCCCGCGGCGGCCAGCCCGCCGACCACCGTCGGGCCGGTCCAGCCCGGGCTCGGGTGCACGGCGACGCCGACCGGCTTGGAGATCACCACGATGTCGTCGTCGTCATGCAGGATCCGCATGCCCTCGACCGCCTCGGCGACAACCTCGACCGGGTTCGCCGGCTCGGGCAGCGTGACCTCCAGCAGGCCGCCGGCCGAGAGCCGGTCGGACTTGCCGGCCGGCTGGCCGTCCAGCAGCACCTCACCGGCCGCCGCGAGCTCCGCGACGACCGTGCGCGAGAGGCCGAGCAGCTTGGCCAGCCCGGCGTCCACGCGCATCCCGTCGAGCCCGTCCGGGACGGGCAGCATCCGGGCGCTCACGCGGACTCCTCTTTCTTGGTCCGGGTGGAGGTGCCGTCGTAGTCCTTGCCGAGCAGCGACAGCAGGACGATCAGCACCCCGCCGCAGCAGATGGCCGAGTCGGCGATGTTGAAGATCGCGAAGCCCTCGCCGTTCGGGGCGAACGCCGAGATGAAGTCGACGACGTGGCCGCGCAGCGGGCCGGGGGCGCGGAAGATGCGGTCGGTCAGGTTGCCGAGCGCGCCCGCGAGCACCAGGCCGAGCCCGATCGCCCAGCCGATCGAGCGCAGCCGCCGCGACAGCCAGATGATCGCGACCACCACGGCCGCCGCGACCAGCGCGAGCACCCAGGTCATGCCGGTGGCCATGGAGAACGCGGCGCCCGGGTTCCGGATCACCTGCAGGTAGATCAGCCCGCCGAGGATGCGGACCGGCTCCTTGCCCTCCAGGTTCGCCGCGACCAGGTTCTTCGTCACCAGGTCGATCACCCAGATCACCACGGCGACGGCGAACACCAGCCCGACCCGGCGCTTGGGCAGCGGGGCGGCGGCCGGCTCGGCCTCGGGTTCCGGCGGCGCCACGGCCTCGGCCGGAGCCGGTTCGGGGGCCTCGGCAGGCTTCGCGACGTCGTGTTCAGAGGAGGAGGGCTCGGTGCTCACCCGACCATTGTCCACGTTACGGGCTCAGCCGGTCCCGGCGGCAGGCCGCGGACGCCACTTCGCGGGCCCGGCGACCGCCGCGAACGCCGCCGCCAGCAGCACCGCGCCCGACAGCACGACCCCGGCGGGTGACGGCATGAGCACCGCGGCGAGCACCGCGAACAGCACCGAAACGACTGCGACGAACACGCTCCGTTCGTACCAGGCGAGCAGCAGCAGCCCGAGCGCCGCGAGCGCCGGGCCGCGCATCGCCGACGGGAGGCCGAACTGCGTGAACGCGAGCAGGTCGAGCAGCGGCACGGCCAGCACCCCGCCCACCAGCACCAGCACGAACCGGCCGGTGCGGTAGGGCGTCCCGGCCCGGGGGGCGGCGACCGCGTAGCCGGCCAGGACGGCCGCCACCACCAGCGCGAGCATGATCAGCCAGCTGTTCGACGGCGCGAATCCCGCGGGCACGGACGTCGCCGGGACCAGGGGCGGCTGGCTATAGGCGTGCACCGATCCGGGTCCGCCCACGAGCTGCTGCGTGGTAAAGCCCGCATCCCCCTTGACGGCCACCGCGACGTCGTAGGACACCGGCCGGTTCTGCGCGGTGGCAAGCTGCACGCCGGTCACCGCCAGCTCGGCGAAACCCAGCAGGGCCAATGGAAACGCGTACCGCGGCACCTTCCCCATCGGCCCGACCCTAGCGGACCGGCCGGGTGCTCAGGAGCAGAACGGAGGAAGCTCGCGCGGGTCCCCGACGGGCGCCCAGCGGCCGTCCACCTTCTCGTACTGCCAGCGCGCGCCACGGGCCGCGATCTGACGGAGAGCAAGCACCAGGCGGTCCACGTGCTCCGCCGTGCTGCCGAGGCCGAGGCTGACGCGCACGGCCTGCTGCCCTTCGCCGCCGGCCACGCCGATCAGGCGCTTCGTGGCGACGTGCGCGCAGAAGGCGCCGTCGCGGACGCCGATGCCGTACTCGGCCGAAAGCACCGCGGCGAGCCAGCCGGGCTCGAAGCCGTCGACCACAAAGCTCACCGTGCCGACCCGGTCGACCGGCGCGTCGAACAGCCGCAGCTCGGCGCAGCCGGGGATGCCGGCCAGGCCCTTGCGCAGCCGCTCCAGCAGCTCGGCCTCGTGCTCGCCGACGGCGTCCCACTGCGCGGCCAGCTGCTCGCACGCGACCCCGAGCGCATACACGCCCACGGTGTTCGGCGAGCCCGCCTCGTGCCGCTCCGGCCCGGAATTCCAGACCACGGCCTCCTCGGTGACCAGCTTGGTCGCGCCGCCGCCGGCGAGGTACGGCGGGGCGGCGCGCAGCCAGTCCGCGCGGCCGATCAGCGCGCCGGCGCCGAACGGCGCGTACAGCTTGTGGCCCGACAGCGCGACGTAGTCCACGTCCAGCTCCCGCAGCGAGATGCGGCGGTGCGGCGCGAGCTGGGCCGCGTCGAGCGCGATGCGGGCGCCGTGTTTCCGTGCCACCGCGGCGATCTCGGCCACCGGGAGCAGCTCACCGGTCACATTGGACGCCCCGGTCACCACCACCAGCCGCGGGCCCTGCGGGCAGTCCGCGAGCGCTTCGTCCACAACGGACACTGCGGCGAGCCGCGTGCGCGGGAGGCTGACGCGGCGGACGTTCCGGCCTCGCCACGGCAGCAGCGCGGCGTGGTGCTCGGTGTCGAACACGACCACGGAAGTGTTCTGCGGCAAGGAACGGGCCAGCAGGTTGAACGAATCCGTGGTGTTGCGCGTGAACACGACGGTGTCGGTGCCGCGCGCGTCGACGAAGCGGCGAAGGATGTCGCGGGTGCGCTCGTACAGCCGCGTCGAGACCTGCGACGCGAAGCCCGCGCCACGGTGGACACTCGCGTACCAGGGCAGGAACTCGTCGACGGCCGTGCGCACCGCGTCCAGGCAGGGCGCGCTGGCGGCGTGGTCGAGGTTCGCGTAGCCGATCTCGCCGCCGGTCACCAGCGGCACCCGCAGGCTCGCCCCGGCGACAGCCGGGATCGCCTGGGGCGCAACGGTTTCAGCGGCTTCGGTGGCTTCGGTGGCTTCGGTGGTGCAGGAGCGATCGAGGGCGAGAGTCATGAGGGTGCCTCCTCGGCAGTCCGGGGGACCCCCGGCGAGGGGCCCGCGCTTGCCTGCCGCAGTACGCGACCGGCCTGGTCCTCACCCGGGGCACCCCACCGCGGTAGGAGGGTTGCCGGCCAGCAAGCCGGGGCTTCGCGCTGGCACTCATGACCTGTTTTCGAAGGTAACCGAACGGAGTGGGTGCAAGCCAGCCCCGTCCCGCGATCTGAGACCGCGGTCACACGTCCGGCGGAACGGTCAGCGGCCGTCTTCGCCGCGCCAGCGGGCCAGGCGCCCGGCCCGGTCCACGGCGCGGATCCGCCGCTCCACCGCGTCGCGGACACTCGCGGTGGTCACCACCAGAAGCTGGTCCTCCACCTGCAAGCGGCTCGTTTTCTGCGGCGTGAAACCCGCGCCGGATCGGACGATCAGGCTCACCGTGGCGCCGACCGGCAACCCCAGCTCCGAGATGTACACGCCGTGCAGCTTCGAGCCCTTCTGGATGCGCACCTGGAGCAGCTCGGCGCCCAGCTCGTCCAGCGGCGCGGCGTCGACCTCGATCTCGTGGGCCTCGGCCGGCTTGGCCAGGCCCAGCAGCCGGGCGAACGGGGCGAGCGTGGCGCCCTGCAGCAGCGTCAGCACGATGACCAGCACGAACACCGCGTCGACCAGCTGTTCGGCGCCCGGCACGCCCTCGGACAGCGGGATCATCGCGAGCACGATCGGCACCGCCCCGCGCAGCCCGGCCCAGGACAGGAACGCCTGTTCCCGCCAGGGCAGCCGGAACGGCAGCAGCGAGAGCACCACCGACAGCGGCCGCGCGAGCAGCAGCACCACCGCGCCCGCGACCAGGCCGGGCACCAGCGTCTCCAGCAGCCGGCTCGGCGAGGCGAACAGGCCGAGCAGCACGAACAGCCCGATCTGCGCGAGCCAGCCGAGCCCTTCGGCGAACGAGAGCGTGTCGGACCGGTGCGGCAGCTTGGAATTGCCCAGCACCAGCCCGGCGACGTACGTGGCGAGCAGGCCCGAAGCGTGCGCCAGCTGCCCGGACGAGTAGGCCACCACGCACACCGCGACCGTCGCCAGCGGGTACAGGCCGGTGGCCGGCAACGCGGCCCGCCGCAGCGCCATCGCGCCCAGCCAGCCGAACAGCAGGCCGATGGCCAAACCTGCGGCCAGCTCGTAAATTACCAACAGCGGCAACGACCAGTCCACTGTGTCCCCGGACGCGAGCACGACCACGGCGATGTACGCGGGCGCGTCGTTGATGCCGGACTCCAGCTCCAGCGTGCCGACGATCCGCTTGCCCACCCCGGCCGAGCGCAGCACCGAGAACACCGCCGCGGCGTCGGTCGACGCGAGCACCGCGCCCCACAGCAGCGCGAGCCGCCAGTCGAGGCCCAGCAGCCAGTGCAGCGCGGCGCCGGTGATCGCGACGCTCAGCACAACGGCCACTGTGGACAGTACGATTCCACGCCCCAGCGAGGGTTTCACCGCGGACCAGCGCGTGGTCAGGCCGCCCTCGGTGAGGATCATGACCAGCGCGGCCAGGCCGAGCGACTGGGTCAGGGCGGGGTTGTCGAACCGGATGCCGAACCCGGATTCGCCCAGCACCACGCCGATCGCGAGGTAGAGCAGCAGCGAAGGGAACCCGAGCCGGATCGAGACGCGCACCGCGACGACGGACGCGAGCAGCACCACCCCGCCGACTCCCAGAAGCACGGGAAGCTGGTCCATCGTCCGCTCCCTCCGGGTCTCCGGCGTCCAGGATAGTAAGCGGGGGCCTTCACTCCTTCGTGTACCACCGGATAATTCGGACAAGTGGCCGTGCTAGGACGCCCGGGCGGCACCGAGCGTCGTGGGACCACCACTCAGCGCGGTGCTTCTCTGTCCATTAACGACAGTCGGCTACTTCACCCCGGCCAGGAACTTCGCGCCCAGCGTGACCGCGGGGCCGGAATCGTTGGCGCCCTCCAGGAAAACCACGAAGGCGACGTCGCCGCGGTAGCCGGTGAACCAGCCGTGGGCCTCGGCGCCGGAGCCGAACTGGGCGGTGCCGGTCTTGCCGAAGACGGTGCCGGAGCGGGACAACCCGGTCGCGGTGCCACCGGTGACCACCTCCCGCATCATCGTGCGCACCGAAGCCAGCACGCTAGCGGGCGGCGCGGTGTAACGCGTCGACACCTTGGTCGCCAGGTCCGGGTCCGACCACAGGCTCGGCGTCACGGCCTTGCCCGCCGCCACCGTCGCGGCCATCAGCGCCTCGCCGAACGGGCTGACCTGCACCGTGCCCTGCCCGATGCCGTCCTCGACCTGCTCGTCGGCGCCCGCGGCCGCGACCACCTTGCCGGTTTCGGTGGCGACGCCCGGGATGTCGAAGTCCGCGTTCAGGCCGAACTGGCTGGCCGCCTTCGCCAGCCCGTCGGCAGGCAGCTGCGACGCCAGGGTCCCGAACGTGGTGTTGCACGACTTCGCGAACGCCCGGTGCATCGGCACCGTGCCCAGGTCGAAGCCCTCGTTGGAGATGGTCCGGGTGCCGATCCGCGCGGTCAGCGGGCACGGCAGCGACGCGTCCGGGGTGGCGATCCCGGCCTCCAGCGCGGCCGTCGCCGTCGCGATCTTGAACGTCGAGCCGGGCGCGTACAGCCCGCTCAGCGCCGACGGCCCGGTCCCGGCCGCGGCGTTCTGCGCCACCGCCAGCACCCCGCCGGTCGACGGCTGGATCGCCACGATCAGGGCCTTGCCGCCGAAGCCGTCCACGGCCGTCTGCGCCGCCGACTCGACCGCGACGCTCAGCGTGGACTTCAGCGCCGGCGTCCCGCTGGTGGTCTTGCCGAACAGCGTCTCCAGGTTCTTGCCCGACGTGTCCACCCGCTCGACCGCGAACGCGTCCGAGGAGGTGGCGCGGACCTGCCCGGTCAGCGCCGTCTGGAGCAGCGGGAACGCCGCTCCGTCGGCCATCCGGGTGCCGCCGGGGCCGCTCGTCAGGATCGGCTTGCCGTCGCGGTCGACCACCGCGGGCTCGTCCCCCGACGAGGTCGCGACGACCAGGCGCTGCCCGGCCTGCAGCTTCGGCTGGAGGGCCGCGGGCGTCCAGTGCACCCGCCATTCCGGGCCGGACCGCACGACGTCGAACGAACCGTCGTAGGACCACACGTGGCCGGCGCCGAGCGTCCAGGTCATGGTGTACGCGGCGGACGCCTTGTCCCCCGCGGGCGCGCCGACCGTGCCGAGCTTGGCCTGCATCCCGGTCGGCTTCAACGTGGCCCAGGCGTCGCGCAGGACGGCGGCCGAGCCGGACGGGTCGTCGGTCAGCCGGCTCGCGCCGTCGGTGTCGCTCGAGGACAGCGCCTTCAGGTACTGGTCCGCCGCCGAGGTCGGATCGGGCGCCTGCACCACGTCCGAGGCCGGAGCCTGTCCTGGTGAGGACGCTGCCGGAGCCGGGCTCCCGCCGCTGAGCAGGACCACCGCTGCCACCACGATCGCGACCACCGCGACGGCGCCGCCGATCAGCACGCCTCTTTTGCCCGCAGGACTCACCGTGAACTCTCCCCCTGGCCCGTGCGGCGTTCGCGCACCCGGCCCAGCTTGCCCATCGCTCGGCGGCTCAGAGCGTTACCCGGCGACACCCGCTCCGCACCAGGACACCGGCCCTGAAGGCCACCATGAGGGACGTATATGCCCTCATGGTGGCCTTCAGGGCGCAGGGAAGAGGCCGGGGTCAGGCCTTGGCGACCGCCACGCGCACCTTCACGCCTTCGCCGACCGTGCCCTCGAAGCCGCCGGACGCCTCGCCGTAGGACACCGCCGTGGCCAACGTCTCGGCCGCGACGAACTCCTCGTGCTTGCGCACGGCCGCGACCGTGGCCTCCGGCGCGTCGATCACCAGCGTGATGCGGTCCGCGACGTCGAGGTCCGCGTCGCGCCGGGCCTGCTGCACCACACGCACCAGGTCACGGGCCACGCCCTCGTCGGCGAGGTCGGCGGTGACCTCGGTGTCCAGCACGACCAGCCCGGACCCACCGGGCAGCTCGGCCGCCGCGCCGCCGTCCTTGGCGACCAGACGGCGGTCGTACTCGCTGTCGAGCAGCTCGACGCCCGCGGCCACGACCGCGCCGCCGGGGCCGGTGGTCCAGTCGCCCGCCTTGACCGCCTTGATCACCTGCTGCACGGTCTTGCCCAGCCGCGGCCCGGCCGCCCGCGCGTTGACCGCGACCTCGAACTCGCCGTGCGCGGCCACATCGGCGGTCAGCTCCACGGACTTGACGTTCACCTCGTCGCGCAGGATGTCGGTGAACTCGCGCAGCGCCTCGACGTCGCCCGCCGCCACCACCAGTCGCGCCAGCGGCAGCCGCACGCGCAGCTTGTTCGCCTTGCGCAAGGAAAGCGCCGAGGACGCCACCTGGCGCACCCGGTCCATCGAGGTCACCAGCGCCGCGTCGGACGGCAGGTCGAGCGCGTTCGGCCAGTCCGTCAGGTGCACCGAGCGGCCGCCGGTCAGCCCGCGCCACACCGTTTCCGTGGTCAGCGGCAGCAGCGGCGCGACGACGCGGCAGGTCACCTCGAGCACGGTGTGCAGGGTGTCGATCGCGTCCTGCTCCCCTGCCCAGAAGCGGTCCCGCGAGCGCCGCACGTACCAGTTCGTGAGCACCTCGAGGAAATCACGCACGGTCTGGCAGGCGCCGGCGATGTCGTAGTTGTCCAGCGCGTACTCGACGTCGGTGACCAGCTCGTGGGTCTTGGCCAGCACGTACCGGTCGAGCAGGTGCGGGGAATCCGTGCGCCACTTGCCGTCCACGCCCTCGGCGTTCGCGTACAGGGCCAGGAAGTAGTACGAGTTCCACAGCGGCAGCACGGCCTGGCGCACGGCGTCGCGGATGCCCCGGTCGGTCACGACCAGGTTGCCGCCGCGCAGGATCGGGCTCGCCATCAGGTACCAGCGCATGGCGTCGGAGCCGTCGCGCTCGAACACCTCGTTGACGTCCGGGTAGTTCCGCAGCGACTTGGACATCTTCTGCCCGTCGGAGCCAAGCACGATGCCGTGCGAAATGCAGGTGCGGAACGCCGGCCGGTCGAACAGCGCGGTGGCGAGCACGTGCAGCAGGTAGAACCAGCCGCGGGTCTGGCCGATGTACTCCACGATGAAGTCGCTCGGGTAGTGGTGCTCGAACCACTCGGCGTTCTCGAACGGGTAATGCACCTGGGCGTACGGCATCGAGCCCGAGTCGAACCAGACGTCGAGCACCTCGGGCACCCGGCGCATGGTCGAGTTCCCGGTCGGGTCGTCCGGGTTCGGCCGGGTCAGCTCGTCGATGTACGGCCGGTGCAGGTTGTCCAGGCGCACGCCGAAGTCGCGCTCCAGCTCGTCGAGCGAGCCGTAGACGTCGGTGCGCGGGTACGCCGGGTCGTCGGACTGCCACACCGGGATCGGCGAGCCCCAGTAGCGGTTGCGGGAGATCGACCAGTCGATGGCGTTCTCCAGCCACTTGCCGAACTGGCCGTCCTTGACGTTGCCCGGGTACCAGGTGATCTGCTGGTTCAGCTCGACCATCCGGTCCTTGAACTGCGTCACCGCGACGAACCACGACGAGACGGCGCGGTAGATCAGCGGGTTCCGGCAGCGCCAGCAGTGCGGGTACGAGTGGTCGTAGGTCTCGTGCCGCAGCAGCACCGCGCCCTGGCGGCCCGCGGCACCGGTGCCGTTCTTGAGGTCCCGGACGATGTCCGCGTTGGCGTCGAAGACCTGCTCGCCCTCGTAGTCCGGCACGGTGGCGTCGAACTTGCCGTGCGCGTCGACCGGCGTCACGGGGGTGATCCCGGCGGCGTCGGTGACCACCTTGTCCTCCGCGCCGTACGCGGGCGCGATGTGCACGGCGCCGGTGCCGTCCTCGGTGGTGACGTAGTCCGCGGACAGCACCCGGTGCGCGTTCTCCGTGCCGACGAAGTACGGGAACGGTGGGGCGTAACGGTTTCCGAGCAGCTGCGCCCCGGTGTAGCGCGCCACCACGGCCGGCTCCTCGCCCAGCTCGCGCGAGTACGCGGCGACCCGCGCCTCGGCGAGCAGGAACCGCTTGCCGGGGAAGTTCTCGCTCTCCACCACCACGTAATCGACCTCGGGGTGTACCGCGGTGGCCAGGTTGGACGGCAGCGTCCACGGGGTGGTCGTCCAGATCAGCAGGTACGTGCCGTCGAGCTCGTTCCCGTTGCCCTCCAGGCGGAACCCGACGGTGACCGCCGGGTCCTGGCGGTTGCGGTAGACGTCCGCGTCCATGCCCAGCTCGTGGTTGGACAGCGGCGTGGCGTCTCGCCAGCAGTAGGGCAGCACGCGGTAGCCCTCGTAGACGAGTCCCTTGTCCCACAACTGCTTGAACGCCCAGAGCACCGACTCCATGTAGGTGACGTCGAGCGTTTTGTAGTCGTTTTCGAAGTCCACCCAGCGCGCCTGGCGGGTGACGTAGTCCTGCCACTCGTCGGTGTAGCGCAGCACGGACTCGCGCGAAGCCTCGTTGAACTTCGCGATGCCCATCTCTTCGATCTCGGTGGTCTCGGTGATGCCGAGTTGGCGCATCGCCTCGAGTTCGGCGGGCAGGCCGTGGGTGTCCCAGCCGAACCGGCGCTCGACGTGATTGCCCTTCATGGTCCGGTAGCGCGGGACGATGTCCTTCACGTAACCGGTGAGCAGGTGGCCGTAGTGCGGCAGGCCGTTCGCGAAGGGCGGGCCGTCGTAGAAGACGAACTCGTTGTCGCCGTTCTGCCCGGCCGGGCGCTGGTCGATCGACGCCTGGAACGTCCGGTCGCTCTCCCAGTACTCGAGGACGCGCTGCTCCAGCGCGGGGAACGACGGCTGGGACGGGACGGCGTTCGTTCCGTCCGCTCCGTCCAGCTGGGCCTGGGGGTACATCCGGGTGCGCTCCTTGCGTTCGTCGCTCTCGTACGGACGGCCGGTGCCACACCGGTCCTCCACACGGGGACGAGACGCTCGCACGCCACGCGGTACCACCCCGCTTGCCCGGGGCGAACCTCCGCTCCGGGCCACTCGTGGACGGCTGTCACGGGCCGCACCCGTCCGGTTCTACTGGGGGCGCGCCGCGCCCGGTTCTTCCGGAGGCTCCCCGGTGATGGCCGGATCAGCGCCTTGCTGTCACCAGGTTAGCTGGCCGGCGCAAACCGGTTCGAGTGCCCCTGGGCCTCGTCGGCTCACCCGGCCACGGCCCGGCGACGGGGCTGGGTCGCCCAAGTGAGTCCGGCACACGCGAGCCAGAGCGCCGCGGCCACCACGCCGAGCACGTGCAGGCCGTGCACGAATTCACCGCGGGCGGCCGGTTCTCCTGCCACCGCACCGAAAACGGCCACGCCGAGCGCGCCGCCGGCCTGTCGCGCGGTGTTGTTGACCCCGCTCGCGACACCGGCGCGCGAGGACGGCACGTCCGCCACCGCGGCGGTGACGACGGCGGCGGTGAGCAGCCCCATGCCCAGCCCGAGGCCGAGCAGCGTCGGCAGCACCGTGGCGTACCCGCTGGTGGTCCCGATCCGCAGCAGGTTCAGCAGGCCCAGCGCGCCGACCAGGAGTCCGGCCAGCATCAGCGGCCGCGGGCCGAACCGGCCGGTGAGCCGTCCGCTCAGCGGGCCGAGCAGTGAAAGCGGGACGAACAGCGGCAGCACGGCCAGCGCGGCGCCGAGCGGGGACGCGCCGAGCACCCGCTGCAGGTACAGCGTCAACACGAGGACCGCGCCCAGCCCGACGAAGTTCATCGCGCCGGACACCAGGTTCGCGCCGATCGTCGCCGGGGCGCGCACGACGTCGAACGGCAGCATCGGCTCCCGCGCCCGGCGTTCGGCGGCGACGAACGTGACGGCGGCAGCGACCGCGAGCACCGCGGCGAGGGGCTGTCCAGCGATCACCGCGTACGTCCCGGAGCCGAGCGTGAGAGCGGCAGTCGCGGCGCCCGGCAGGTCGATGCGTCCCGGCTTCCGGACGCCCGGCGGGACCAGCCGCCGCGTGGCGATCATCGCGACGGCGGCGATCGGCACGTTGAGCCAGAACACCGGCCGCCAGCCGGCCAGTGAGACGAGCACGCCGCCCAGCAGCGGGCCCGCCGGCAGGGCGAGCGCGGACACGCCCGCCCAGACACCCAGCGCACGAGCGCGTTCACGCCGTTCGGGAAAGGCCGCGGTGATCACGGCGAGAGTCCCAGGCAGCAGCAACGCGGCGCCGGCTCCCTGCGCAGCGCGCGCCGCGACGAGCCAGGCGGCGCTGCCCGCCAGCCCGCACAGCGCGGAAGCCGCGCCGAATACCGCGAGCCCGATCAGCACCACCCCGCGATGGCCCAGCGCGTCGCCGAGCGCGCCGCCGGTGAGCAACAGCGCGGCGAGCACCACGGAGTAGCCGTCGACCACCCATTGCAGCTGCGCGAGCCCGGCGTTCAGCTCGGCGCCGATCGTGGGCAGGGCGACGTTGACGACGGTGACATCGAGCTGCACCAGGAACATCCCGGCGCACATGGTGATCAGGACGGCGGATCGCATGTCCCGGAGTGAACCGCGCGAAAACTTCCGTCGCGGTGGAAGTGTGCCGGGTGCACCCTGGGACCATGCTCGAAGGAGATGCCGACATCGCCCGCACCGCCGCGCTGTTCGCCGACCGGGCGCGGGTGCGCGTGCTGCTGGCCCTCGCGGACGGCCGTTCGCTCGCCGCGTCCGTGCTCGCGGCCGAAGCCGGGCTGTCGGCGCAGGGGGTCAGCGCGCACCTGGCCAAACTGCTCGACGCGGGCCTGCTCACCGCCGAACGCTCCGGGCGCCACCGGTTCTACCGGCTCGCCGGTCCCGCGCCGGAGCTGCTGGAGACGCTGGCGCGGTTCTCCCCCGCCCGGCCGGTGCGCTCGCTGAGGGAGGGCACCCGGGCGCAGGCCCTTCGGTCCGCGCGGACCTGTTACGACCACATCGCCGGTCAGCTGGGCGTCGCCGTCACCGCGGCCTTGCTGGAGCGGGAGGCACTGGTCACTGTGGATGGCCGGCCGGACACCAAACGTCGCGAAGGGGACCGGATTTCCGCACAGCTCAAGGAACATCCGTACGCGCTCGGCCCCGCTGCCGAGACCGTGTTCGGCGCGCTGGGGGTGGACCTCGCCGCTGCGTCCGCGAGCCGGCGCCCGTTGCTGCGTTTCTGCCTCGACTGGAGCGAGCAGCGACACCATCTGGCGGGCGCGTTGGGCGCGGAGCTGACCGGCCGCCTGCTGGACGCGGGCTGGCTGCGCCGCCGCGCGGAAGCCCACCGCGCCGTCCGCCTCACCCCGGAGGGCGCGGTCGCTCTGCGTGATGTGCTGGGCGTGACGATCTGAGGAGGGTCAGCGGTGGGCGGCGGCGAGCACGGCGTCCGGGCCGCAGCGGGCGCACGGGGTGAAGCCGAGCTGCCGGGCCTCGCCGACGGCGATCGGGATGGTGTCGCGGCCGGAGAGCCAGCCGCAGTCCACCAGGTGATAGCGGGGGTACTCGTCGACGACGACCACCTCGTCCTCGAGGTCCGAGACGATGGCCAGGTCGTCGGCCGCCGTCTCCTCCTCGCCGGGCGCGTTCTCACGGGTGGGGTCTGCCTTGGTGACCTTGGTCGCGACAGCCGCGGCGGGCGCGGGTGAGTCCGCGACGGTGGTCTCGGCCGTGGTCTCGGCCGTGGTCTCGGCAGCGGCCGGTTCGGGCTCGTCTTCCGGCTCGATCACCGGGTCCGGCACGTCCGCCGGATCGCCGAGTTCACCCGTGGAGGGGAGGAGAGCGGTCGCCTCCGCATCTTCCTTGTCCGCGTCCTCGGCGGTGTCCCCGGCGTCCTTGGTGTCTTTTGCGTCCGCGCTGTCCTCGGCGTCAGCACCGTCCTGCGTGGACGGTGCTGCCGCGGCGGCCCGCTTGCGGCGGCGCAGCCAGTCGACGAGCAGGATCAGCCCGGCGAGCACCGACAGGCCGATCGAGACCCAGGCCCACAGCGAGGTGGCCGTGATGAGGGCCGTGACGAGCAGCGCGAGCGCCGCCAGCACCAGAATGAGGACGATGTAGAGCACGCTGAATTAGAGCACGAACCGGTGGAATACCGGGTTACGAAACGCCCACGCCCCGTACTCCCGCAAGTGCTTTCCGTGGCGGGCGCGACCACACGCACGGCGAAAGCCCCGCCGTCGCCGGGATCCGGCGGACGACGGGGCAGTCACGCAAAAAGACAGCCGGTCCCGGCGCGCGTGGGACTCACGCGCGCCGGGGCCTAGGCGTGAAAAACGAGGCGTGAAAAACTCAGCCCGCTTCGGCCCGCGGGCCGAACGAGTAGCCCTGGCCGTTGCCGGAGCCGGCCGGCTGGCCCGAGTTCGACGAGGCCGAAGCCGGCGCCGCCGATCCCCGGTCGTCGAGCTCACGCAGCTGGGACTCGAGGAATCCGCGCAGCCTCGTGCGGTACTCCCGCTCGATCGTGCGCAGCTCCTCGATCTTCTTGCCCAGAGCGCCCTTCTCGGCGTTCAGGTTGTTCATCGTCTCGGTGTACTTGCGCTGCGACTCGCGTTCCATCGTGGTCGCCTTGTCACGGGCCTGACGCTCCAGCGTCTCGGCCCGCGTGCGCGCGTCGTTCAGCATGGTCTCGGCCCGCGTGCGGGCCTCGTTGACCATCGAGTCGGACTTCGCCCGGGCATCGGAGAGCAGCTGCTCGGACTTGGTCCGCGCCTCCGCCAGCATGCCGTCGGACTCCGTCTTGGCCTCGGCGGTCAGCCGGTCGGCCATCTCCTGGGCCAGGCCGAGGACCTTGGCGGCCTGGACGTTCGGCTCGCCACTGTCACCGCCGACCATCGAATGGGCCTGTGTCTGCTCCATCGCCGAAGCGGGGGGCGGCACGGGCGCCAGCCGGCGGGAGGGCTCTTCCCGCACCGGCGGTGGACCGCTCACCTTCGCGTTCTCGAGCTCACCGCGGGTCGATTCCAGCTCGTTGTCGAGCTGTTCGACCTGCTGCCGCAGCTCGTTGTTGTCCTCGATCAACCGGGCAAGCTCGGTCTCCACCAGGTCGAGGAACGCGTCCACCTCGTCCTCGTTGTAGCCCCTCTTGCCGATGGGCGGCTTGCTGAACGCGACGTTATGCACGTCAGCGGGGGTCAACGACATCAGATCACCTCACGCACTCCATGGCCTGCAGGGTCCACCCAAGTTTCCCCGATCACCTGGGAGTTGCCAGTTGCATCGCGAAGAACACAACCAACAGCAGCACCATAATCGATAAGTCCAGTCCCATCCCGCCGATCCGAACCATCGGGATCATTCGTCTGAACAGACGAACCGGCGGGTCGGTCACTGTGTAGATGGTCTCGAGCGTGACCGCAACCCCTCCGGCGGGACGCCACTCACGCGCGAAGGTGCGCACAAGCTCGATCACGATACGCGCCGTCAAGAGCAGCCAGAAGGCGAACAGCACGTACCAGACCACCAGCCACACAGCATTCACGCGACCACTCTAGCGGGGGACCTCCGGAGAAGCCGCAGCCAGCGGCCGCGACATCCCATCGAGTCGACAAAATCACGTTCTGCTGCGCCCAGCGGTCCGGGCTGATCAGCCGCGCAGGAACAATCCGCCCTCGGCGATCCGCCGACGGTCCTCAGCCGTCACATCGACGTCCGGCGGTGAGAGAAGGAACACCTTGTTGGTGACCTTGTCCATCGAGCCCCGCAGCGCGAACGCCAGGCCCGCGGAGAAGTCGACGAGCCGCTTCGCGTCCGCGTTCTCCATCTCGGTGAGGTTGATGATCACCGGGATGCCCTCGCGGTAGTGCTCGCCGATCTGGCGCGCCTCGACGTAGCTCGTCATGTGCAGCGTCTTGATCCGGCTCAGCGCGTCGCGCGCCGGCGTCCGCACCGGCTCCGAGAGCGGGCGCAGCCGGGCGACCGGCTCGGGCTGGCGGTCGACGGCCAGCGCGCCGTGCGTGGTCGGCTCGGCCGTGACCGACCGTGACCGGGACCGCGGCGCGGGCTCGTCGTACGTGTCATCAGGCTCGCGGTACCGTGACCGGGACCGGGCCGGCGGCTCGTCGTAGGTGTCGTACTCGTCGTCGTAACCACGGCGGTACTCTTCGTCCTCGACCTCGTAGCCGTCTTCGTCTGCGGGCACCATCCCGAAGTAGGCCTTCAGCTTCTGCAGCGCGCTCATGCCTCTCCCTAGCCCTAGCCGCTCCCGCACCGTGCTACCCCACCCGGCCGCACACGAAACGTGACGGCCACGCGGACTCCCTACGGCGAGGCTAAACCGCGCCCGCCGAGCAGCGCGGTTCCGACACGCACACAGGTCGAGCCGTGCGTGATCGCCTGTTCGAGATCATGGCTCATTCCGGCGGAGACTTCTACGGCATTCGGGTGATCTTCCCGAAGCCGCCCGGATGCCTGGACCAGGCGGGCGAAGGCGCGGTCCGGGTCCTCGCCGAGGGGGGCCACAGCCATCACCCCGCGCAGTCGCAACTCCCCCACACGGGCGATGTGGTCGGCGAGCGCGGCGAGGTCGCCCAGCGGCGTCCCGCCCCGCGCGGGGTCGCCGTCGAGGCTCACCTGGATCAGCACGCCGAGCGGTTCGGCGCGCTCCCCCGCCTCCTGTGCGTTACCGACAGCCCGGCCGAGCGCGTCCGCCAGCCGGGCGGAGTCGACCGACTGGACCTCCGCCGCCCACCGGACCACGGAACGGGCCTTGTTGCGCTGGAGGCTGCCGACCATGTGCCAGCGCGGCGCCGCGTCCGGACGCAGCCGGGCCACCTCAGCCGCCTTCGGCCCGGCCTCCTGGTCGCGGTTCTCCGCGAGCTGGGTCAGGCCGAGGTCGGTGAGCAGGGCGGCGTCGGCCGCCGGGAAGGTCTTGGTGACGCCGACCAGGCGCACCTCGTCGCGGGCCCGGCCGGCGGCCGCGCAGGCGGCGACGATCCGCTCCTCGACCGATTTGAGGGAGGCGGCGAGTTCGCCGAGGCGGTCGTCGGTCATCGGACTCCCCCTCGCCGGGACGGCGTGCCCGCTGCAAGATCGGGCCGCTCGCCGGCGGCGCCACGGCGACGACCAGGGGCGATCACTCCGCCTCCAGCCAGGTGATGCCCGCGATCCGGCCGGTGGTGCCGTCGCGGCGGTAGCTGAACAGCGTCTTGTCCTCCGCGGTGCAGCGCGGGTCCACGCCGATCTTGCCGACACCGTGCTCGGCGAGCTGGCGCCACAGCCCCGCGCGCAGGTCGAGGCCCGGCGTTCCCTTGCGGGTCTTGGCCGCGCTGCCGGGCACGTGCTTCTCGACGTCCGCCGCCATCTCGGCGGGCACCTCGTAGCAGTCGCCGCAGATGGCCGGGCCCAGCAGCGCCTCGGTGCGGCCGGGTTCGGCGCCCAGCTCGCGCATCGCCGCCAGCGCCGCGGGGACCACGCCCACGCGCGCGCCGACCCGTCCGGCGTGGACCGCCGCGATGACGCCGGCCTCGGCGTCGGCCAGCAGGACCGGCACGCAGTCGGCGACCAGCACAACCAACGCGACGCCGGGTTCGGCCGTCACCAGCGCGTCGGTCGCCTCGGCCGCGGCGGTCTCGGTGCCGTCGACGATCGTCGCCGTGCGGCCGTGCACCTGCTCCATCCAGGCCAGCCGGTCTTCGGCCAGGCCCAGCTCGGTGGCCAGCCGCTTGCGGTTGGCGAACACGTTCCCGTCGTCGTCACCGACGTGGTCGCCGAGGTTGAAGCTGTCGTACGGCGGGCGGGAAGCGCCGCCCGCCCTGGTCGTGACCACTCGTCGTACTCGCACCCGGCCATCCTCCCACTGCGTCGTCTTGGACCCAGGGTCGTTTCCTGCCCAGGGGTCGCGAACGCGGCGAAGGCCACCTCGATCGGTCCGAGGTGGCCTTCGCCGCGGGAAAACGGTGCCTACCGGCGCATGAACGGCGGCACGTCGACCTCGTCGTCCGAGGGGTCGTCGTGCACCGTGGCCGGGCGGCTGGGCAGGCTGCCGCCGTTGCCGGAGCCGATCGGCGAGTAGCCGCGCGAGCTGCCGCCCGGCTGGGGCAGGCCGCCCGGCGGGGTGCCGGGCTGCGGGAGCGGCGGGTGCGTGCGCGGCGGCGCGACCGGGTAGCCGGAGCTGCTCGCGGGCGGCACCGGGGTGGCGCCCGCGGGCGGAGCCGCGGGCGGCTGCCCGTTGCCCACGTGCCCGGAGGTGGCGGTGGCCGTGCTGCCGGCCGAACGCGAGCCGAACGCAGGCGGGTCGAGCTTCTTGTGCGTCGGCGCGCCCGCGTCGAAGCCGGCCGCGATCACGGTGACCCGAACCTCGTCGCCGAGCGAGTCGTCGATGATCGTGCCGAAGATGATGTTCGCGTCCGGGTGCGCGGACTCCTGCACCAGCGAGGCGGCCTCGTTGATCTCGAACAGGCCGAGGTCGGAGCCGCCCGCGATGGACAGCAGCGCGCCGTGGGCGCCGTCCATGGACGCCTCCAGCAGCGGCGAGTTGATCGCCTTCTCCGCCGCCTGGATGGCGCGGCCCTCGCCGCGCGCCGAGCCGATGCCCATCAGCGCGGAGCCCGCGCCGGACATCACGCTCTTCACGTCGGCGAAGTCCAGGTTGATCAGGCCCGGGGTGGTGATCAGGTCGGTGATGCCCTGGACACCGGAGAGCAGCACCTCGTCGGCCGAGCGGAACGCGTCCATCAGGGACACGCCGATGTCGCCGAGCTGCAGCAGCCGGTCGTTCGGGATCACGATCAGCGTGTCGCACTCGTTGCGCAGCTGCTGGATGCCGTCCTCGGCCTGCTTGCCGCGGCGCTTGCCCTCGAAGGTGAACGGGCGGGTGACGACGCCTATGGTCAGCGCGCCCAGCTTGCGGGCGATCTGCGCGACCACGGGGGCGCCGCCGGTTCCGGTGCCACCGCCCTCGCCGGCCGTCACGAACACCATGTCGGCGCCCTTGATGACCTCTTCGATCTCTTCGCGGTGGTCCTCCGCGGCCTTCTGGCCCACTTCGGGCGCGGCGCCGGCGCCGAGGCCACGGGTGAGTTCGCGGCCGATGTCGAGCTTGACATCGGCGTCGGACATGAGCAGTGCCTGCGCGTCGGTGTTCACCGCGATGAACTCGACACCCTTGAGGCCGACCTCGATCATCCGGTTCACGGCGTTCACGCCGCCGCCGCCGATGCCGACGACCTTGATCACCGCAAGGTAGTTGTGCGGGGGCGTCATCGGGTCCGCCTTCCTGATCGTGATGTGCTCGTGCTGCCCGCCGGAGCCGCAACCCTCACCCTCAACTCGAGAATCAGAGTTATGTCAACCACCGGCGTTAGAGCAGGACGGTAGGCACCGGGCTGGCTCGAATCCAGTAGCCACGCCGTGTGCGGCAAAGGTGTTTTGCCACAACACGAACGCGGGCGCAAGAGCAGAGGCCCCGTCAGCGCAGCGCGCGTGGCCGAAAAAGCTCGTGAGTGCCTATGACGGTTCTAACCGTCATAGGCACTCACGAGCGGGTTCTCACACCGGCATCGGCAGCACCAGGACGACGTCGGACGAGGGCTTCCCGGTGGGCGAGCCGCCGGCCTGCTCGACGCTGATCCCGACCTGCTCGGCGCGGCCGAGCCCGTCGGCCACGACGAGCGAGCCGTCCGGCCCGCCGGGCAGCAGGCCGACCGGGCGCGGCGCGATCCCCGGGCCCATCAGCCAGGCCTGGTAGACGTGCCCCGCGGGGTACGGCGGCAGGCCGTCGTCCAGGAACAGCATGCGGTCGAGCTGCTTCGAGACCAGCACGGTCCCGCCGCCACCCCCGGACGCGGCCGTGTGCGCGGTCTTCACGTCCGGCGCGGCCAGCAGCTGAGACACCGGCTGATAGCGGTCGCGGACCTGGCCGAGCTGTTCCTGGGCGGTGGTCAGCCGGTCCTGGGTGTGCAGCGCGATCCCGCCGAACACCCCGGCGAGGGCGAGGCCGACGACCGCGGCGGCCGCGGCGATGCCCAGCGCCCAGCGGCGGTGGGCCCGCGGCTTCCCGGCCGGCTCCGGCGCGGTGGCGGGCGGGAGCTGGCGCGTGGTGCGCATGGCGGCGAGCACGCGGTCCTTCATCTCGGGCGGCGGCTCCTCGGCCATCGCCGCGCCGAGCCGTCCCGCGGTCGCCAGCAGCTCGCGGACCTCCTGCGCGCAGGCCTCGCACTGCACGAGGTGACGGCGGAACTGCGCGCGCTCGACATCCGACAGAGCGTCGAGCGCGTACGCCCCGGTCAACATGTGCAAGTCCGGCGTGGTCATGCCGTCCCCCCCAGGCAGTCGCGCAGCCGGATCAGCCCGTCGCGCATCCTCGTCTTGATCGTCCCCTGCGGCGCCGCCAGCACGTCGGCGACCTCGCGGTAGGTGTAGCCCTGGTAGTAGGCCAGCAGCACGGACTCGCGCTGCAGCTCGGTGAGGAATTTCAGGCATCGCCGCACCTGCGAGCGCTCCAGGCTCGCGGTGGCTGACTCGGCCACCTCGTCGAACGGGCGCTCCCTGGCCGCTTCGAAGGTCGCCTTCTGCTCGCGTTCGGTGCTCGCCCGGGCCGAGCGCACCCGGTCGACGGCCCGGCGGTGCGCCAGGGTCATCGCCCAGTTCAGCGCGCTGCCCTTGTCCGCGTTGTAGCGGGTGGCCGTCTTCCACAGCTCGATCAGGACCTCCTGGGTCACCTCCTCGGACTGCGCGGGATCGCGCACGATCCGCCGGACCAGGCCGTAAACCGGGCCGGACAGCTGTGCGTAGAGCAGCTCGAACGCGCGCTCGTCGCCCTTGGCGACGCGGCCCATCAGCTCCTCGGGCGTGGGTGCCGGAGCTTCGCCGGACGCCGGGGGCACGGCGGCCACCCGGCGCGGGCGGGCGGTCTCATCCATTCAGCTGTCCTCCGGAGTTCTACGGGGTCCGGGCGGCGATCGCCGCCTTGCGCCGCCACAGCGTGATGCCGTGCCGGCGGATCAGAGCCGAAACCCGCTGCGGTTGCAGCGGCCGGCCGAGCACCACCCGCGCGAGCGAGCGGGCGTCCACAGGCCGCCGAACCCCTCGCAGCGTAGCGACCAAAGGTGTCGTTTCGCCCCGATGCAGCGCCACGGTCAGGTCGAGCAGCGCTTCCGGGCGCGGCAGGCGCATCCGGTACTGGCCGTCCAGCTGCTGGAACGGGGACACGTAGAACTCCTTGTCCACAGTGGACCGGCCGTCGGCGCCGGGGCGCAGCAGGTAGGCGTGGCGGCCGCCGTAGGTGTTGTGCACCTCGGCGACCACGCACTCGAGCGCGCCGTCCGGGATGTGGCACCAGTAGACGGTGATCGGGTTGAACACGTAGCCCAGCACGCGCGCGGAGGCCAGCATGGTGACCGGACCGCCGCGCAGGTCCACGCCGCGCCGCGCGAGCCAGTCGTCCAATTTGGACCGGATGGTCCCGCTGTCGCCCGGCGCGAAGTGGTCGCGGGCGTCGAACCGGGCGAACGGCCGGAGCCACCACGGCAGCCGCGGGAGCCGGTCGAGATCGGTGTGCCACAAGTACATCCGGTGCGCGAAGGCGTGGGGCGGGTCCGCGGTCCGGACGTGCCCGACCGTGGCGTCGTAAAGATTGGTGTTGTGCAGGACTGTGGTCACCAGGTCACCCCGAAGCTCTCCGCGGCCCGCAGCCCGGACGAGCAGCCGTCCTCGTGGAAGCCCCAGCCGTGGTAGGCGCCGGCGAAGGCGACCACCCCGTCGTTCAGGGTGACCAGTTTGCGTTGCGCGGCAACGGATTCCGGCGTGTATACCGGGTGCTCGTAGTCCATCTTCGCGACCACCGAGCCGGCCGACGGTGCGGCGTGCGGGTTCAGCGTGACGACGTAGCCCTCGGGCTCGTCGAGGCGCATGAGCCGGTTCATGTCGTAGCTGATCTGCACGGCGTCGCTGTCCGCGCCGCACACCGGCGTGCGGTAGTTCCAGCCGGCCCGCGCGGCCGCGACGGAAGGCAGCACGCTGGTGTCGGTGTGCAGCCAGGCCTCGTTGCGGGAGTAGCGGAACGCGCCGAGCACGTCCTGCTCCGCCGGGGTCGGCTGGCCCAGCAGCCGCAGCGCCTGGTCGGCGTGCGTCGCGATGACCACGTGGTCGACGCGGTGCGGCGTGTCGGCGTCGTCGCGGATCTCGACGCCGCGGGCGGTCCTGGTCACCGAGCGCACCGGCGTGGACAGGTGCACGGCGGTCAGCTGCTTGGCCGCCAGCTCGACGTACTCGCGCGAGCCGCCGACGACCGTGCGCCAGGTCGGGGAGTTCTTCACCGAGAGCAGGCCGTGGTTGCGCAGGAACTCGAACAGGTAGCGGGCCGGGTACTGCAGCGTGTCCATCCGGTCGGCGGACCAGACCGTGGACACCAGCGGCAGCACGAAGTGGTCGACGAAGTAGGCCGGGTAGCCGCCGATGGCCAGGAACGCGCCCAGCGTGACGTCACCGACGTCCGGCCGCGACAGCAGCCGCGCCGCGTGCCGGTGGAAGCGCTTGACCTCGACGAGCATCCGCAGGTACCGCGGGTCGGCGACGTTGCGCCGCTGGGCGAACAGGCCGCGCAGGCCCTTCGCGCCGGCGTACTGCAGGCCGCAGCCGTCGCAGCGGATGCTCATCGACATCTCGGTCTCCTGCGTCCGCACGCCCAGCTCGCCGAACAGCCGCAGCAGCGTGGGATAGGTGTGCTCGTTGTGGACGATGAAGCCGGAGTCCACCCCGATCGTGCCGCCGTGCGCGCTCGGCACGTCGTGGGTGTGCGCGTGCCCGCCGAGCCGGTCGTCCGCTTCGAACAGCAGGACCTCGTGGCGGCGCTGCAGCAGGTAGGCGGCGGTGAGGCCGGCCACGCCGCTGCCGATGACGGCGATGCGTTGTCCAGTGGTGTGGTGCACGTCGGGGATTCGGCGCTGCCCCGACGGGGGATGGGTGCTGGCGGGTTCCGGATTTCCGACCCATCCGCCCGCCCGCCGGCCGCGAATCCCCGGTATGCCGAAAAGCTCCGCGACCCGTCTGGCCGCCTTCGCCGAACGACTGCTCGGCACCGGGCTCCCGATCGCCGTCCGCACCTGGGACGGCGAACGCGTGGGCCCGCCCGGCCCGGCGGTGGTCCTGAAGAACCGCCGCGCACTGCGGTGGCTGCTGTACTCACCCGGCGAGCTGGGCCTCGCCCGCGCGTACGTGTCCGGTGACCTGGACGTGGAGGGCGACCTCACCGAAGGGTTCCGGCGGATCTGGGCGCTGACCCGCGCGGGCGAGCTGCGCCGGGTCAAGCTCGCGCCGCGCGACTGGGCGGAAGCGGTCTCGCTGGCCGCCCGGCTCGGTGTCGCCGGCCTCCCGCCGAGGCCGCCCGCGGAGGAGGCTCGGCTGACCGGCGTCCTGCACAGCCTGCGGCGCGACCGCTCCGCCATCGCCCACCACTACGACCTGTCCAACGCCTTCTACCAGCTGCTGATGGACGAGTCGATGGCCTACTCGTCGGCGTACTGGACCTCGGACGAGCCCGGCTACACCCTCGCGCAGGCCCAGCACGACAAGCTGGAGATGATCTGCCAGAAGCTCGGCCTGCGGCCCGGCATGCGGCTGCTCGACGTCGGCTGCGGCTGGGGCTCGCTGCTCGTCCACGCGGCGAAGCACCACGGCGTGGAGGCGGTGGGCGTGTCGCTCTCGGCCGAGCAGGTGCAGCACGTGCAGGCGCGGCTGGCGCAGCACGACCTGACCGGCCGCGTCGAGGTGCGGCAGCAGGACTACCGGGAGGTGGCCGACGAGCCGTTCGACGCCGTCGCGTCCATCGAGATGGGCGAGCACGTCGGCGAGGCGAACTACCCGGAGTACACCCGGATGCTGTTCCGCCTGCTCAAACCGACCGGAAGGCTGCTGCTGCAACAGATGTCGCGCGGCGCGGTGGCGCCCGGCGGCGGCGCGTTCATCGAGCGCTACATCGCGCCGGACATGACCATGCGCCCGCTGAGCCGCACACTGGGCCACGTGGAGAAAGCCGGCTTCGAGATCCGTGACGTGCACGCGATGCGCGAGCACTACGTCCCGACGGTGCGAGCGTGGCTCGAAACGCTCGAAGAGAACTGGGACCGGGCCGTCGCGCTGATCGGCGAGGCCGGGGCGCGCGTGTGGCGGCTGTACCTGGTCGGCGGCGCGCTCGCGTTCGAGGAGAACCGGATGGGCGTGGACCAGATCCTCGCCGTGCGCTCCTCGGCGGACGGCGAAAGCGGCCTGCCCGCCACGCGGGAATGGCGGTGATCGGGCTCGGCGCGCTCGTCGCGATCACCGCCGGCGTCACGCTGGTCGCGGCGACCGCGACGTTCGGCGTGGCCCGGCTGCGCAGGCGCTACGACACCGTCGACACGTTCTGGGGACTCGGTTTCGCGATCATCGCGGCGGTCGCGTTCCCGTTCGGCAGCGGGCCGCTTTCGCTGCGGCTGGTGACGGCGGCGCTGACCGTGGTGTGGGGTGTGCGGCTCGCCGTCCACCTGCACCTGCGCAACCACGGCAAGCCCGAGGACCCGCGGTACGCGCGGATGGTGGAGCGCGCCGGGGACCGCGCGGCCGGGCGGCTGTTCGTGCGCGTTTACCTGTTCCAGGCGGTGGTCCTCTGGTTCGTCTCGCTGCCCGTGCAGTTCGCGATGTACGGCGACGGGCTCGGGGTGCTGGGCTGGATCGGCGTGGCCGTCTGGCTGATCGGCTTCGCCTTCGAAACGATTGGCGACGTCCAGCTGCGCCGTTTCAAGGCCGACCCGGCCAGCCGCGGTCAGGTGCTCGACACCGGGCTCTGGCGCTACACCCGGCACCCGAACTACTTCGGTGACGCCTGCGTCTGGTGGGGCCTCTACCTGCTGGCCTGCTCGACCTGGCCGGGCGCGGCCACCGTGCTCTCCCCCGTCGTGATGACCTTCACGCTCGCCCGCGGCACCGGGAAACCCATGCTGGAGAAGGGAATGCAGCACACCCGGCCCGGCTACGCGCGTTACGTCGAGCGGACGAGCGGCTTCTTCCCCCTCCCGCCGAAGCGGCTCACTCCCCGGTGAGCCCGTCGGTCAGCTCGCGCAGCAGATCGAGGTGGCCCAGGTGCCGCCCGGTCTCCTCGATCATGTGCGCCACGACCCAGCGGACCGTCAGCGGCTCCCGTTCCTTGAACACCACCGTGTCGTCGAACGCCCGCGCGGCCACGATCTCCCGGCACAGGGCCGTTTCCGCCTGGTAGTCCGCGATCAGCCGCTCGATCGGGGTGCGGTGGGCGGCGCGGAACTCGGCGTCCGGGTCAAGCTCGAGGGCGTCGGCCCATTCGTCGGGCTGACCGTCGAGCACGATGCGGAACCAGTAGTTCTCCACCAGGGTCAGGTGGCCGAGCAACCCGGCGATGGTGGTCAGCTCACTCGGCACCAGCGAGCGGCGGGCCTGCTCGTCGGTGAGGCCGGAGCACTTCCAGACCACGCTGGCCCGCAGGAAGTCGAGGAAGCCGGTGAGCTGCGTGCGCTCGTCGCCGGCCATGGGCGGATCGGGCCGCTCGGGCGGTTTGGCGGACAGGGGTTCAGCGGACAGTGGTTCGGTGGACAGGGGTTCGGTGGACAGAGACTGGGCGGCCGGGTCGGTCGTTTCGGTCATGTCAGCAGTCTGCCGCACGGGTACGACAGATTTTCCGAGATAACTTGCGCACAATGTAGTTGCGCGCTACCTTTACCGCAGACCTTACGGAAGAACCCACGAGGAGGCACCATGCCCAGCCGCGACGCGACCACCCACTGGACCGGCGGACTGCAGAAGGGCCAGGGCGAGGTCACGCTCGACTCGTCCAACGCGGGCACGTTCAACGTGTCCTTCCCGACCCGCGCCGGCAACCCGGACGGCCAGACCAGCCCGGAAGAGCTGATCGCCGCCGCGCACTCCTCGTGCCTGGCGATGAACCTGTCCGGCGTGCTGGAGTCGCAGAAGCTGGAGGCGGAGTCCATCGACGTCTCGGCCGAGGTCACCCTCGGCCCGGCCCAGGGCGGCGGCTTCGAGATCAGCGGCATCGCGATCACCCTGCGCGCCAAGCTGGACGGCGTGACCGCGGAGCAGTTCGCGGAGCTGGCCTCCACCGCCGAGAAGACCTGCCCGGTGTCGAAGGCCCTGTCCGGCACCACGATCACCCTGGACGCGGCGCTCGCCTGACGTCCGACCGCGAAAGGCCCTCTCGCCCGATGGACGAGAGGGCCTTTCGCGCTGTCCGAAGTGGACTTTTACCAACCGGCGGAAGCCTTGGCGGACAGGGTTTCACGCCGGGTTGATCAGCCGCCGAAGGCCGCGACGTTCGCCACCGCCCACTCGGCATAGGTGATCCCGGGACGGCCCAGCAGCTCTTCGACCACCCCGGTCGGCGCCTGCCGGTGTTCGAGCGATCCCGCGAACCCGTCGAGCAGCCAGTCCGCGACCTGCTCGGGGAACCCGTGCGCCACCCATTCGGCACGCTGCTCCTCACGGGTCAGCTCGACGAACGGCACCTCCCGCCCCAGCGCCGCCCCGATCGCCGCGGCCATCTCCCGCTGCGTGACCGACTGCGGTCCACTGAGGACGTACGTCTCACCGGAATGCCCGGTCGTGACCAGGACATGCGCGGCAACAGCGGCGATGTCGCGCAGGTCGATCGGCGTCTGGGTCGCGTCGCCGTACGCCGTGCGCACCACCCCGGACTCGCGGACCGAGCCCGCCCAGCCGAGTGTGTTGTTCATGAACATGCCCGGCCGCAGGAAGGTCCAGTCGAAGTCCGCGGCCGCCACCGCCTTCTCGACAGCCGCGAACCCGTGCCCACTCGAGCCCTCGTGCTCCTGGCCGACGCTACTGCCGGACAGCGCGACCACCCGCCGGATCCCCGCCTCGGCGGCCAGCTCGCAGAACCGGGTGACCGTGCGGGCCATCGGCGCGAGGTAAACCGCCTCGACCCCCTTCAGCGCCACCGGCAGCGTCGACGGCCGCGCCAGCGACCCGACCACCACCTCGACCCCTTCGGGCAGCGCCGCCCGCTCCGGGTCGACGGTCAGCGCACGCACCTCGACGCCTCGTTCCACCAGCGCGTCCACCACCAGCCGCCCGACGTTGCCGGTCGCACCCGTTACCAGGATCGTCATGCGGTCCCCTTTCTAGTATGACGTACGGACTAGAACACCGTACGCTATACGGAGAACAGGGTGCCAGTGGGAAAACTCAGGAGCTGATGGTCGGCAGCTCCGGCGCCGAGACGTCGTAGACCTTGCCCGGCTGGGTGAGCAGGGCGGCGAGCACCTCGGCCTTGCGGTCGGCCTTCCCGGCGTCGCCCCAGCGGACGGTCTGGCCGCCGGCCAGGGTGAACTCGACGCTGGCGGGCGTCTGCGCGGTGGCCGTGGTGACCTGCTTGAGCATGGCCTGCGGGATCACGCCGAGCACCGCCGTCACCGCGCGGGTCACCGGGTCGTCCGCGGAGACCTTGGGCAGCTTCAGCTCGGGCAGGCCCGCCGGCCGGGTCTTGACCGTCTTGAACACGACGCCGCCGCCGTCGACGAGGTGGAAGCCGTCGCCGCCCGGGCCGCTGTCGAAGAACGCGATCGCCGTCCGCTCGGTCACCGCGATCTCCACGGTGCTGGGCCACGAGCGCGACACGTCCACGGTCGCGATGCCGGACATCGCCGCCACCCGGTCGCGGATCGCGTCGACGTCCACCCGCAGCATCGGCTTGTCGGCCGGGACCGCCGCGGTCGCCCGGATCTGGTCCGCCGACACCTGTTTCGCGCCCTGCACCGCGACGTCCTTCACGCCGAGCAGCGAGCTGAAGAACAGGAAGTACACCAGCGCGACGAGGGTGAGCACCGAAAGCAGCGCCACCCAGCGCCGGCGGATCTCCGCGCGCCGGGTGGGCCGGACGCGCTTCGCCGAAGCCGGGGCCGGGGCAGTCGAACGCGGCGAGCGGCTCGACCGCGTACGGCGCCGCTCCTCTTCCGAACGCCGGCCCCGCCGCTCCCGCGCCAGGGCAGCCCGGTCCCGCTCGCCCTGCTCGGACTCGGGCGGCCGGCGGTGCTCGCGGGTCGGGCTCATGCGCCGGCGGTCCGCCGGTCCAGCTCGGCCAGGATCTCCGGGCCCAGCTGCGTGACGTCGCCCGCGCCCATGGTGACCACCAGGTCGCCCGGCTTCACCAGGTCGGCGACCAGGCGGGCGGCGACGTCGAACGCGGGCTCGTAGCGCACGGAACCGCGCACCTGGTCCGCGATCAGCGCGCCGGTGACCCCGGGCACGGGCTCTTCACGCGCGCCGTAGACGTCCAGCACCACGATCTCGTCGGCCAGCGAAAGGGCCTCGGCGAACTCGCGCGCAAACGTCTGCGTGCGGGAGTACAGATGCGGCTGGAAGACCACCAGCACCCGGCCCTCCCCCGCGGCGGTCCGCACCGCGCGCAGCTGCGCGTCGACCTCCGTCGGGTGATGGGCGTAGTCGTCGTAGACCCGGACGTCGCCCGCGCGGCCCTTGAACTCGAACCGGCGGCGGACCCCGCCGAACGCGGCCAGCCCCTCGGCCAGCCCGGCCACCGGGGCGCCCAGCTCGGCGCCGGCGAGCAGCGCGGCGATCGCGTTCAGCGCCATGTGCTCACCCGGCACCGCCACGCGGACGTCCAGTTCCTCGCCGTCCAGCGCGATCCGCACGACCCCGCCGTCGGGCGCCGGGGTGTAGTCGAGCACCCGGGCGTCACCGGCACCGGTGGCCGCGCGGCCGTAGCGGCGCACGCGCACGCCCGCCGCCTCGGCCTCGTCGCCCAGCTTGGCCGCGCCCTCGTCGTCGGCGCAGACGACCAGCAGGCCGCCCGGCTCGATCCGGGCGACGAACTCGGTGAACACCCGCACATACGCCTCGGCGGTGCCGTGGTGGTCGAGGTGGTCCGGCTCGACGTTCGTCACCACCGCCACCGACGGGGTGTAGGTCAGGAACGAGCCGTCGCTCTCGTCGGCCTCCGCGACGAAGATGCCGCCCCCGCCGTGGTGCGCGTTCGCGCCGGACTCGTTGAGGTCGCCGCCGATCGCGAAGGACGGATCCATCCGGCAGTGCTGCAGCGCGACGGTGAGCATCGAGGTGGTCGAGGTCTTGCCGTGGGTGCCGGCGATGCAGGCGACCCGGTGCCCGGCCATCAGCCCGGCCAGCGCCTGCGCCCGGTGCAGCACCGGGATGCCGCGCTCACGCGCGGCGGCCAGCTCCGGGTTGGTCTCCTTGATCGCGGTCGACACCACGACGGCGGACGGCGGCTCGGGCAGCGCGTCCAGGTTCTCCGCGCGCTGGCCGACGAACAGCTCGGCCCCTTGCGCGCGCAGGGAAAGCAGCGCGCGGGACTCCTTGGCGTCCGACCCCGACGCGAACGCGCCGCGGGCCAGCAGGATCCGGGCGATGCCGGACATCCCGGCCCCGCCGATCCCGATCAGGTGCGCGCGGCGCAGCTCTTCCGGCAGCCGTGGTTCCGTCGATGATTCAGGCACCGGCGGCCTCCAGCACGATCTTGGCGAGCGTCTCGTCGGCCTCGCGGTGGCCCAGCCCGACCGCGGCCGAGCTCATCGCCGCGACCCGGGCGGCGTCGACGACCAGCGGCACGACCAGCTCGGCGATCTTGCCCGGCGAGAGGTCGGCGTCGGTCACCATCAGCGCGGCCCCGGCCTCGACCGCCGGCTGCGCGTTCACGGCCTGTTCGCCGTTGCCGTGCGGCAGCGGCACGAACACCGCGGGTAGCCCGACCGCGGACACCTCGGCCGCGGTCATCGCGCCCGAGCGGCACACCACGACGTCGGCCGCGGCGTAGGCCAGGTCCATCCGCTCCAGGTACGGCACCGGCACGTACGCCGGGCGGCCCGGGAACTCTTGCACCACAAGGGTGTTCTTCGGGCCGTGCGCGTGCAGCACGCCGATGCCGGCGTCGGCCAGCTCCTTGGCGGCGCCGGAGACGGCGGCGTTGATCGACGCCGCGCCCTGCGAGCCGCCGAACACCAGCAGCGTCGGGGCGTCCGGGTCGAGGTCGAAGAACTTGCGGGCCTCGGCGCGCAGCGCGGCGCGGTCCAGCGAGGTGATGGAGCGGCGCAGCGGGATGCCGACGACCTCGGCCTTCGGCAGCGGCGTGCCGGCCACGGCGACGGCGACCCGGGTGGCGAACCGCGCGCCCACCTTGTTGGCCAGGCCCGGCGCCTTGTTGGCCTCGTGCACGACGATCGGCGTCCGGCCGCGCGCGGCCAGGTACGCCGGCAGCGCGACGTAACCGCCGAAGCCGACCACCACGTCCGCGCCGACGCGCTCGAGCACCTCACGCGTGCGGCGCACCGAATCGCGGACCTTCAGCGGCAGCCCGAGCAGCTCCGGCTTCAGCTTGCGCGGCAACGGCACCGGCGGGATCAGCTCGAGCGGGTAGCCGCGGGCGGGCACCAGCTTGTTTTCCAGGCCGCGCTCGGTGCCGAGCGCCACCACCTTCGCGTCCGGGCGCAGCCGCATCACGGCGTCGGCCAGCGCGAGCGCGGGTTCGATGTGGCCGGCAGTGCCACCTCCGGCGACGACCACCGTCGGCGCCTTGCCGACGGGCGATCGCTCGGCTCCCTTGACGGGCTTACTCACCAAGTACCTCTCCGGTTCGCGGTGCCCCTGGCCCCGCGGTTCGCTGTTGTCCGCGCCGCGCTGGTGCGCGCGGTGGTGGTCCGCCGCACGGGTTGCCGGACCGTCCGGCGACGCTCTTGTGCCGGTGCGGGCCGGGCTGTGCGCGGCGCCGGCCGGGCTGTCTTCGCCCCCGACGCCGGGCCGCGGGCGGCCTGACCCTTGCGGGTGGTCGGCGGGCGGTACGGATCGGGTGCGGGCAGCCGCAGCAGGCGTCCGAATTTACCCGGGCCTTGCGAGCGCAGTGCGGCCACCGCCTCCGGCTCGTGCCGGGCGGCGTTGGCGAGCACGCCCATGATGAGCATGGTGATCACCAGCGAGGTGCCGCCGTAGGAGATCAGCGGCAGCGTGACGCCGGTGACCGGCAGCAGGCCGACCACGTAGCCGATGTTGATGGCGGCCTGCGCGACCAGGAACATGGTGAGCGTGCCGGAGACGATCCGGATCCACGGGTCGATGTTGCGGGTGGCGATGCGCAGGCCCACCACGGCGACCGCGGCGAACAGCGCCAGCACCACCGCGCAGCCGACGAACCCGAGCTCCTCGCCGATCAGCGCGAAGATGAAGTCGTTCTGCACGTTGGGCAGGTAGCCCCAGTTGGACGCGCCCTGGCCGAGGCCCTTGCCGAACAGGCCGCCGTCGGCGAGCGCGAGCTTGGCCTGGTTCGCCTGGTAGCCCTCGACCGTGGTGTCGGCGTTCGGCGAGAGGAACGACATCACGCGCTTGAGCCGGTACGGGGCGATGATCGCCAGCACCAGCACGCCGGCCAGGCCGCCCGCGAGCAGCACGCCGAACAGCCGTTTCGGGGCGCCCGCGAACCACAGCAGGGCCAGCAGCACCACGGCCAGGGTGACCGTGCCGCCGAGGTCGGGCTGCAGCATGACCAGCGCGAACATCACCAGCGCCACCGGGACCACCGGCACCAGCAGATGCCGCCACTGGTGGATCACGTTGTACTTGATCACCAGGATGTGCGCGCCCCAGAACGCCAGCGCCACCTTCGCGGCCTCCACCGGCTGGAAGGTGAACACCCCCAGCTTGAACCAGCCCTGCGAGCCGTTGACCGTCGAGCCGAGCGGTGTGAGCACCAGCAGCAGCAGGCCGAGGCAGAGCACCACCATGGTGGCCGACATCCGGCGGATCCGCTCCAGCTTCACCCGCAGGCCGACCCAGAACACCACCGAGCCGATCGCGACGAACATCAGCTGCCGCATGAACATCGAGTAGACGCCGCTGCCGGTCTTCGGGTCGTAGGAGGCGACCGAGGACGCGGACAGCACCATGACCATGCCGATCACAGTCAGCACCCCGGTCAGCGCCAGCACCAGGTGGAACGAAGCCAGCGGCCGGGACAGCCAGGCGGTCAGCGCCGAGCGGAACGCCACGAACGGGCTCTCCTTGCGCTCCCGCCGCGGCCGGCCTTCGGTCTTCTTCTCGTCAACTGCCGTCATTCGGGGCCCCCGCCGCACCGTCGGCCAGGACACGCACCGCGCTCGCGAACGCGTCGCCGCGCGCGCCGTAGCTCGGGAACATGTCCAACGACGCCGCGGCGGGAGCGAGCAGCACCACGTCACCGGGTCGAGCCATCGCGCTGGCCGCACTCACCGCCGCAGTCATGGGCTCATCGTCACCCGGACGGAGGCTGTTGACCGGGACATCCGGCGCGTGTCGCGCCACAGCGGCCGCGATCACGGGTGAATCCACCCCGAGTAGCACAACCCCGCGCAGGCGGCCGGCGATCGAGGCCACCAGTTCGTCGATCGAGGCGCCTTTGAGCTGGCCGCCGGCGATCCACACGACGCTGGCGTGCGAACGCAGGGACCCGGCGGCCGCGTGCGGGTTGGTGGCCTTGGAGTCGTCGACGTAGCGGACGCCGTCGATCTCGCCGACCTCGGAGGCGCGGTGCGGCGCGGGCTGGTACTCGCGCAGTCCTTTGAGGACAGCCTCGGGGCCGGCGCCGTGGGCGCGGGCGAGCGCGGCGGCGGCCAGCGCGTTCGCGACGTTGTGCGGTCCGGCCGGGCGGACGTCGGACAGCGTCGCCAGCTCCTCCGCGCTGGTCGCCGGGTCGGGGACAAAAGCCCGGTCCACCAGCAGGTCCTCGACCAGGCCGAGTTCGCCGGCGGACGGCGTGTCCAGCCGGAACCCGACGCGGCGGGCGCCCCGGGGGGCGTGCTCCTCGGCGAGCCGGGTGGACCAGTCGTCCTCGGCGTTGTGCACGACGACGCGCGAGTGCGTGTGCGCGCGGCCCTTCGCCGCGGCGTACTCCTCCATCGAGCCGTGCCAGTCGATGTGGTCCTCGGCCAGGTTGAGCACCACGGACGCGTCCGGCGCCAGCGTCGAGGACCAGTGCAGCTGGAAGCTGGACAGCTCCACGGCGAGCACCGCGTGCCCGGCCCGGACCGCGTCCAGCACCGCGTAACCGACGTTCCCGCAGGCCACGGCGTCGGCCCCGGCCGCGCGCAGGATCGACTCCAGCATGCCGACGGTGGTGGTCTTGCCGTTGGTCCCGGTGATCACCAGCCACGACGGCGGCCGCTCGCGCAGCTGCCCGACGCGCCAGGCCAGCTCGACGTCACCGATCACCTCGACCCCGGCCTCGGCCGCCGCGACCAGCAGCGGCGAGGTCGGCCGCCAGCCGGGGCTGGTCACCACCAGCGCCGTGCCCGGCGGCGGCTCGGTCAGCCCGGGCACCAGCTCGGCGCCGAGGCCGGCCAGCTCCGCCAGCCGCTCGGCGTTGCCGTCGGTGACCGTGACGTGCGCGCCCAGCTCCCGCAGGACCGGGACCACCGACTTCCCGGTGACCCCGGCGCCCGCGACGAGCACGGACCGGCCGTCGAGGTCCAGTGCGCCTCGGGACAAGGCTTAGCTCCCCAGGCCGAGCTGCTCGCTGTAGAACAGCCCGAGGCCGAACATGCAGCAGATTGCGGACAGCAGCCAGAACCGGATGATCACCGTCGTTTCCGCCCACCCGGCTAGTTCGAAATGATGGTGGAAGGGCGCCATCCGGAACAGCCTTCGCCGCGTCGTGCGGAACACCGCGATCTGCGTGACCACCGAGATCATCTCGACCATGAACAGGCCGCCGATGACGATGGCGAGCAGCTCCGTGCGGGTGGTCATGGACAGCCCGGCGACCAGGCCGCCGAGCGCGAGCGAACCGGTGTCGCCCATGAAGATCTTGGCCGGCGCGGCGTTCCACCACAGGAAGCCGACACAGGCGCCGGTGGCCGCCGCGGCGACCACGGCCAGGTCCAGCGGGTCCCGCACGTCGTAACAGGCGGGCGCCGGGTTGGGCGAGCAGGACAGCCGGGCCTGCCAGAACGAGATCACCACGTACGTCGCGAGCACCATCGCCGCGGCGCCGCCGGCCAGCCCGTCGAGGCCGTCGGTGAAGTTCACCGCGTTCGACCAGCCGGAGATCACGATGTAGCAGAAGATCACGAACACGATCGACGGGAACGTGATCAGCGCCAGGTCACGCGCGTAGGACAGGCTCTGCGACGCCGGGGTGAGCCCGTGCTCGTCGGCGAACTGCAGCGACAGCACCGCGAACACGATGGTGACCACGAGCTGGCCGACCAGCTTGGCGGTCTTGTTCAGGCCGAGGTTGCGCTGCCTGCGGATCTTGATGAAGTCGTCGAGGAAGCCGACGATGCCCAGGCCCACGGCCAGCATCAGCACCAGCAGGCCGGACGCGGACGGGGCCGCGCTGTGCGAGTTGCCGAGCCAGCCGACCAGGTGCGCCACGAAGTAGCCGACGACCATCGCGATGATGATCGCGACGCCACCCATGGTCGGGGTGCCGCGCTTCGACTTGTGGCCCTGCGGGCCTTCTTCGCGGATCTCCTGCCCGAAGCCCTGCCGGGAGAAGACCCGGATCAGGTAGGGCGTGAGCAGGATGGAGACCAGCAGGCCCGCCGCGGCCGCGATCAGGATGTTGATCACGCGTGACCACCGTTCGAGCGTTCGGAGGAGGGGGAGGACGGGAGTTCGGACGGGGAGGCTTCGGGGGGATCGGCGAGCAGCGCCTCGGCCACCCGCCAGAGGCCGGCCACCTTGGACGCCTTGACCAGCACGATGTCCCCGGGGCGGAGCTGATCGCGCAGCAGCGCGACGGCGGCGTCGATGTCCGGCACCAGCACCGACTCCTCGCCCCAGGAGCCCTCCTGGAACGCGCCCTGGTGCATGGCCGCGGCCTGCGGGCCGATCACCACGAGCTTGTCGATGTTGAGCCGGACGACGAGCCGGCCGATCGCGTCGTGCTCGTTCACCGCGTCCGCGCCGAGCTCGCCCATCACGCCGAGCACGGCCCAGGACCGCCGGCCGGACGCGCTCATCGACGCGAGCGCCTTGAGCCCGGCGCGCATCGACTCGGGGTTGGCGTTGAACGCGTCGTTCAGGACGGTCACGCCGTCGGCGCGGGTGGTGACCTCCATCCTCCGGGCCGAGCGCCGCTGCAGCGCGGACAGGTGCTCGCCGATCTGGGCGGGCGTCGCGCCGAGTTCCAGCGCGACGGCGGCCGCGGACAGGGCGTTGCCGACGTGGTGCTCGCCGTGCAGCGGCAGCTTCACCGATGCTTCGCCGGCCGGGGTGACCAGCCGGAACGACGCGCGGGCCTCATCGTCGAGGGTGATGCCGACGGCGCGGACCTGCGCCGAGGCCGTCTCCCCCACGCCGACCACACGGGCGGAGGTGCGGCTCGCCATGGCGGCGACCAGCGGGTCGTCCAGGTTCAGGATCGCGACGCCGTCTTCCGGCAGCGCCTCGACCAGCTCGCCCTTGGTCTTGGCGATGCCCTCGCGCGAGCCGAACTCGCCGATGTGGGAGGTGCCGACATTCAGCACGACGCCGATCTTCGGCGGCGCGATCGCGGCCAGCTCGGCGATGTGCCCCGGCCCGCGCGCGGCCAGCTCCAGCACCAGGTACTTGGTGTCGCGGCCGGCCCGGAGCGCGGTCCACGGGTGGCCCAGCTCGCTGTTGAACGAGCCGGGCGGCGCGACGGTGGGGCCGAGCGGCTCCAGCAGCTGCGCGATCACGTCCTTGGTCGAGGTCTTGCCGGACGAGCCGGTCACGCCGACGACCGTCAGCCCGTCCGCGGCCAGCCGGTCCACCACGTGGCGGGCGAGCTTGGCCAGCGCGGCCAGCACGGCCGCGCCGGAGCCGTCGGTGTCGCCGGCCAGCGCCACCGAGCGCTCGTGCGCCTGCCCGGCGGGCAGCGGCGGGACGACCACGGCGGGCGCGTCCACCTCCCGGCCGGCCAGCACGGCGACGGCGCCGGCCGCCACCGCCTGCGCGGCGAAGTCGTGCCCGTCCACGCGCTCGCCCGGCAGGGCGGCGAACAGCCCGCCCGGGCCCAGCTTCCGCGTGTCGAACTCGACACTCCCCGTGACGACCGGGGAGCCGTCGGTCCCGTGCAGCCGGCCGCCGACAACGTCGGCGATCTCGGCCAGGCTGAGCTCGATCACGCACTCACCTCGAGATGCTTGCGAATGGCGGCCTCGAGCTCGTCCCGGTCGGAGAACGGGTGCACCACACCCTGGATCTCCTGACCGGTCTCGTGGCCCTTGCCGGCGATGAAGACGATGTCGCCCGCCTGGGCGAGCGAAACGGCGTGGGTGATGGCCTCGCGGCGGTCGCCGACCTCCAGCACCTCGCCGCCCTGGGACGGCCCGACGCCGCGGGCGCCCGCGAGCATCGCCGCGCGGATCGCGTCCGGGTCCTCCGAGCGCGGGTTGTCGTCGGTCACGATGAGCACGTCGCTGCGGCGCGCGGCGGCCTCGCCCATCATCGGGCGCTTGGCGGTGTCGCGGTCGCCGCCGCAGCCGAGCACGGTGATGATCCGGCCGTCGGTGCGCGCCCGCAGCGCGTCCAGGCCCTGGGCCACGGCCGCGGGCTTGTGCGCGTAGTCGACCACCGCGGTGAAGTCCTGGCCCAGGTAGACGCGCTCCATCCGGCCGGGCACCTCGACCGTGCCCAGGCCGCGGACGATGTCGGCCGTCCCGACCCCGGCGCTGCCCAGGATCGCGGCGGCGAGCACCGCGTTGGCCACGTTGAACGTGCCGGGCAGCGGGATCTTCGCCGCCGCGGTCAGCCCGTCCGGCCCGTGCAGGGTGAAGGTCTGCTCGCCGGCCGGGGTGGCCTCGATGTCCGAGGCGCGCCACAGCGCGTCGGTGCCCGGCTCGATCGACACGGTCACCGTCTGCGGCGTGAGCAGCGCCTGCCCCCACGCGCTGTCCACCACCACGACCTCGGTGGTGGAGCGGCCGTCGAACAGCAGCGACTTGGCCGCGAAGTACTCGGCCATGTCGTGGTGGAAGTCCAGGTGGTCCTGGGAGAGATTGGTGAACGCGCCGACCGCGAACCGGGTGCCGTTCGCCCGGCCCAGCGCGAGCGCGTGGCTGGAGACCTCCATCGGCACGTGCGTGACGCCGCGCTCCAGCATCACCGCGAGCAGCGCCTGCAGGTCCGGCGCCTCCGGCGTGGTGAAGCCGCTGACCAGGCGCTCGCCCGCGATCCGGGTCTCCACCGTGCCGATCAGGCCGGTGGTCAGCCCGGCCGCGCGCAGCCCGGCGTCGACCAGGTACGAGGTGGTGGTCTTGCCCGAGGTGCCGGTGACGCCCAGCACGGACAGCTGCAGCGAGGGCTCGCCGTAGATCCAGGCGGCGATCTCGCCGAGCGCGGCCCGCGGGTCCGGATGCACGAGGATCGGCACGCCCGCGTCGCGCAGGGCGGGCCGCTCGGCGCCGGCCGGGTCGGTGAGCACCGCGGTGGCCCCGGCGGCCACGGCCTGGTCGCTGAAGTCGGCCCCGTGCGCGCGGGCGCCGGGCAGGCCGGCGAACAGGTCGCCGGGCAGCACGTGCTGCGCGCGCAGCGTGGTTCCGGCGACGGCGAGGTCGGCCGCCTCGGGGCGGTCGGCGATCAGCCGCGCGCCCGCTCGGGCGAGCAGCGTGGCCAGGGGCACCGGTTCGATCCGGGCCGGGCGCGGCGGTGCGGGGACCGCCTTCACCGGGCTGTCCGGCAGGGACGGGGCAGCCGGCCCGCTCTGGGGCTGGGACGAGGACACGGACACGCCCGAGAGGTTACCGAGGTCGCATTCGGGTGACCCAAGGCGGTACGGCCAATGTGTGCCCGGTCGGCACATGTGCTAAAGGCGGCCGCGGAGATCGTTACGGCGCAAGGACTTCCCGCACTGGCACCAGCCGATGTGGACGATCGCCGCCCCGACGCGGTCAAGGCCTCCTCACCCGCGCCGTACGCGGGTAAGGAGGCCTTGACGTCGGTCTTGTGGCGCAGTTGTGGCTCAGGGATCGACGAGCTGGACCTCGGGCGCCGGCCCGTCCGAAAGCGGAATCTGGTACCGCTGGGTCAGGTACGAGGCGATGTCGTGGAACAGCGGCCCGGCCGAGTGCCCGGCCGGCAGCGTGGTGTCCGGCGCGTCGAGCCGGATACCGACCACGAACCGCGGGTGGTCGGCGGGCAGGATGCCGGCGAAGGTGATGTTGTACAGGTGGTCGCTGTAGGCCTTGGTCCGCGGGTCCACCTGCTGGCCGGTGCCGGTCTTGCCGGAGATCTGGTACCCGTCCAGCCCGGCGCTGGGCGCGGTGCCGGCCTGCGACCCCTTGAGCCCCTTGCCGTCCTGGATCACCGCGCGCAGCATGTCGCGCACCGTCTTGGCCGTCTGCGGGCTGACCACCTGGACGGTCTTCGGCGCGGGCTCGGGCACCAGGGTGCCGTCCGGGTTCTTCTTCGCCTTCACGATCCGGGGCTCCACGCGCAGCCCGTCGTTCGCGATCGCCTGGTACATCCCGGCCATCTGCACGACGGTCATGGACAGGCCCTGCCCGATCGGCAGGTTGCCGAACGTGGTCGGCGACCACTGGTTGCGCGCGGGCACGTAGCCGGGGCTCTCGCCCGGCAGGCCGAGCCCGGTGCGCTGGCCGATGCCGAACTTCTTCAGCAGCGCCGAGTAGCGGTCCGGGCCGACCTGCTGCGCGAGCAGCAGCGTGCCGATGTTGGACGACTTGGCGAAGATGCCCGCGGTGGTGAACGTCTGGGTGCCGTGCACCCACGCGTCGTGCACGGTGGCGTCGGCGATCTTCAGCTGGCCGGGCACCGAGGTGGTGGACGTGGGCGTGGCGACGCCGTTGTCGATCGCCGCGGTGGCGGTGACCACCTTGTTCACCGAGCCCGGCTCGAACGGCGTGGTCACCGCGCGGTCGTTGAGCAGCTCGTCCTGGAACGTGGACTGGTCGTTGGGGTTGAACGTCTTGTCGTCGGCCAGCGCGTAGACCTCGCCGGTCCGGGAGTCCATGACCACGGCCTGGCCGCCCTTGGCGTGCGAGAGCGCGACGTAGTCGCTCAGCTGCCGCTGCAGCTCGTACTGCAGGTCGGAGTCGATGGTCAGCTCGAGGTCGGAGCCCGGGATGGCGGCCTGCAGCACGTGCTCGGTGCCCGGCAGGTACAGGTTGTCGTTGCCGTTCTGGGTGTTCACGATCTCGCGGCCCGGCGTGCCCGCCAGGTCGTTGTCGCGCGACTGCTCCAGCCCGACCACGCCGTGCAGGTTGTGCTTGGAGACGTCGGGGTCGTCCATCCGCCAGTTGGCCAGCCCGACGATGTTCGACGCCAGGGTGTCGCCCGGGTACTCGCGCTTGGCCCGCTTCTCCACGCCGATCCAGGCGAACTTCTTCACGATGTCGTCGGCGGCCGAGGGCTCGACGTCGTTCACCAGGTAGGTGAACGAGCCGGGCTTGTGCAGCAGCGTCAGCAGCTCCTGCTCGGTGATCAGGTTCGGCACCTTCGACGAGATGTACTTGGCCGCCGAGGTGACCTCGGTTTCGAAGTTCCGCCCCTTGGTGGGGTTCTTCGCGGCGTAGTCGTCCATCGCCTTGTGCAGCGCCTTGAGGTTCACCGACAGCGTGCGCGTCTCGACGCTGAAGGCGAGCTTGGCGCCATTACGGTCCACAATGGACCCGCGCTGGGCCGGGATGTCGATGGTGAGCGTGCGCTGCCGCTCGGCCGCGGCCGAGAGCGTCGGCGCCTCGAACCACTGCACCTGCACCAGTTTCCCGCCCGCGATCACCATCAGCGCGACCAGCAGCAGCCGCACGGCGGAGAACCGGCCGCGGTGCCCGCCGTTGCCGCGCTTGGCGACCGCGCGGCGGGTGCCCGCGGCGTAGGTGCGCCGCGCGCTGCCCGCCGCGCGCGCCCGCGCCTGGCTCGAACGTCCTGCCGGCATCACTGTCCCCCTTGGCCCGCGGTGTCGGCCGGCACCGCGGGCTGGTCACCTTCGATCGGGGCGCCGCCCTGCGTCCCGGCCGCCGGGGCGACCGGCGGCGCGACGGGCGCCGGGGTGTCCTGGCCCTGCGCCTTCTGCGGCTGGCCGACCAGCGTGGTCTTGCCGTCCGGGCCGACGACCAGGCGCGCCGGGTCGCCGCCGGGCACCATGCCCAGCTGCTTCGCGGCGGGCGCGAGCGACGCGGGCGACTGCGCCTTGGCGACTTCGCGCTCGAGCCGGTCCTTGGTCTCGGCCAGGTTCGCGTTGGTGGTCCGCAGCTGCTCGAGCCGGTACGAGTCGGCGATCGCCTGCGTGGTCAGCCAGAGCGTGGACGCGACGCCCGCGACGAGCAGCCCCATCATGATCAGCACGAACGACGCGCGCGAACGCGGCCAGCGCAGCCCGCGCTTGACCTTGGGCGTGACCTTCAGCGGCTCGGCCTTGGCCTCCGGCCGCTTCGGCCCGCGCTGCTGCAGCAGATCGGCCCGCTGGGCGCGGCGCGCGTACGCCCGCTCCGCCGCCGTGGTCCGCCCGCGCGTTCCGCGGCGTGGCGCCACTTCCGGCTGGGTGGTTTCCGGCTCCAGCTCGACCGTGGTCCCCGCCTGCTCGCGCCGGCGGGTCGCCGGCTCGCCCGAACGGCGACGGGACTTCGTGGGTGCGGTCATCGCGGCTCTCCGATCCTCTGTGCTGCCCGCAGCCGCACCGAGGCGGCGCGCGGGTTGTGCTCGATCTCGCCCTCGTCGGCCTTCTCGGCTCCTCGCGTCAGGAGTTTCAGCTCCGGGCCGTGCCCGGGCAGCTCGACCGGCAGCCCCTCGGGCGTCCGGGACTTCGCCAGCGCTGCCAGCGCCTGCTTGACCAGGCGGTCCTCGAGCGACTGGTAAGACTCGACGACGATGCGCCCGTCCATGGCGAGCGCGGACAGCGCGGCGGGCATGGCCCGGCGCAGCACCTCCAGCTCGCCGTTGACCTCGATCCGCAACGCCTGGAACGTGCGCTTGGCCGGGTGGCCGCCGGTGCGCCGGCTCGCCGCGGGCACTGCGTCGTAGAGCAGTTCGACCAGCCGCCCGCTGCGCGTGAACGGCTCCTTCTCCCGCTCGTTGACCACGGCCCGGACGATCCGCTGCGCGAACCGCTCCTCGCCGTAGTCACGCAGGATCCGGATCAGCTCGCCCGGCGCGTACGTGTTGAGCACGTCGGCCGCGGTGAAGCCGGTGGTCGGGTCCATCCGCATGTCCAGCGGGGAGTCCTTCGAGTACGCGAAGCCGCGCTCGGCGCGGTCCAGCTGCATCGAGGACACGCCGAGGTCGAACAGGATGCCGTCCACACTGGACAGTCCGAGGCCTTCGATCGCCTCCGGGAGTCCGTCGTAGACAGTGTGGACGAAGTCGACGCGGTCACCGTGCCGCGCGAGCCGCTCACCGGAGCGCTCGAGCGCGGCGGGATCGCGGTCCAGCGCGACCAGCCGCAGGCGGGGAAAGGCTTCGAGGAGGGCGTCGGAGTGGCCGCCGAGGCCGACGGTCGCGTCCACCAGCACGGCGTCGCGATCGGCGAACGCGGGGGTGAACAGCTCGATGATCCGGTCCAGCAGTACCGGAACGTGCTCGTGCCCGGTCGTCATGGCTTCTCCCCCCTTCCGTGTGCTGCTACCCCGGGGAAGATGCGGCGGATGCCGTCAGGTCCCTGTCCGCCCGCTTGCTGACCTGGCACCGGGGAAGGTGCGCCAGGGCCAAAGAGCGGACAGAGGCCTCACGGCATCCGCGGTGGGCGGCGTCCGGCGGCGCGGCCACGGCCTACCTTCGTCCCCCGACGACGCAGGTGCTCCGTTGGCTGCGTCCCTAGAAGACGCCCGGTAGAACTTCCTCTCGAGCCTTCGCGTAGCTGTCCTCGTGTTCGTCCAGGTAGCCCTGCCACGCTTGGGCGTCCCAGATTTCCAGCCGGGTGATCGCACCGATCACCACGCATTCCTTGTTGAGCCCGGCATAGCGCCGGAGCTCGGACGCGATCGCGATGCGCCCCTGCCCGTCCGGGCGTTGTTCGTCGGTTCCGGCGAACAGGTAGCGCTGGTAGGCCCGGACCGCCTCGTTGGTGAACGGGGCGTCGGCGACCTTCCGAGCCATCTGCTCGAACTCGGCGCGGGGGAAGACGAAGAGGCAGTGGTCCTGCCCCTTGGTGATCATCAGCCCGCCGGCCAAGGCGTCGCGGAACTTCGCGGGAAGCGTGAGCCGCCCCTTGTCGTCCAGCTTCGGGGTGTGGGTGCCGAGGAACATCGGCTTCCACCTCCCTACCGGCTCCGGCTTGGCGAACCACGCCGGCCCCGGCTACGGGGCTCCCTTCTGCCCCACTAGCCACCACCGTACCCCACTTTTCACCACAGTCAACGCGACAAACGCGTCCACCACTCCGTCGTGTCTGTCGTTTACGCAGGTCAGCGCGGTGGGTGCAGGTGGGGGGCCAGTGGGGGCCCGTGGCCAAGATCCCCCGCTGCGGGGGCGCCGGGCAACCGAGGGAGGCGGTCGGACGTCCAGATTTCGTCCGCGTGAGGACCGTTCCGCCCGGATTCGGGGCCTTGGTGGGGCTTGGTGGGGATCCGGGTGGGGGCGCGTGGGGACCGCGGTGGGGGTTGGTGGGGAAGGCGGTGGGGGCGGGTGGGGGCAGCCGCCCTCAGCGTTGGCGAGACCGGTCCGGCGGGGACGAATGCACCCGCTTCACCGCACCGCTGCCCGGGTCGGCTCCCCCGCCGCCGGGGAACCTCAGTCCACGGAGAACAGTCCGGCGACGCGCTCGGCCAGCCGGCCGCCGTCGACCGGCGAGACGTTCACCCATTCCTGCCCGCCCCGGCCCGCCGAGGTGGTCGCGCAGTAGGCGCCGAGGTCGGTGTCGAACCAGGTCAGCCCGCCGACCCGGGCCACCTTCCCGTCCCCGCCCCGCGCGTAGGCACTGAACTGCCCCGCCGCGTAAACCGGCCGGGCCTGAATGGCCAGCACCTCCCGGACCTGAGCCGCCGACGCCGCCGAGGTGCCCGGCCCGTCCGCGGACGCCGCGGCCTCGGCCGACCGGGCGCCGCGCCCGCCGGACGACGGGTCCCCGGCTCCCGCGAGCGTCCCGGCCGGCAGGCTCACGCCGTAGCCCGGCCCGGCCCCGAGTTCCGGCAGCACCTCGACGATCGCCGTGCCCAGCTCGCCGCTGCGGATCCCGCTCAACGCGATCGTCTGCGAGGGCTGCACGGCCAGCACCCCGGACCGCCCGCGCACCGCGGCCACCGCGCGGAACGGGACCTCCGCCGTCATGTCCACCAGCGCTTCACAGGCCACGAACTGCTCGGCGCCGTCCAGTAATCGCAGCCGGTGCTCCAGCGCCGGATCCAGCGCGGCGCCGTCGAACAGCCCGCGCTCGCCCAGGTTCCGGTAGACCTCGGCGCGGATCACGGCGCGTTCGTCCTCAGTGGACCCGACGCTGCGCACGGCCAGCGGCACCGGCGGCCGGCCGAGCCCGAGGTCGGTCCACAGCACGTCGAACGCCGACGCGGAGACCCGGATCAAGCCGGCCCCAGCTCCGGGGCCACCGGGAACACCACCCGCGGCACCAGGCCGTGCAGCGCGGTGTCCCGGGTGTGCAGCACGTCGATCGCCTTCTGCCGCGCCGCTTCGGCTTCCGCGCGGCGCGCGTCCATCACGGCCGACAGCCCGGCGAGCGCCAGCACGTTCCCGCTCGCCGCGGCCGAGCGGAGCATCGCCGCCGGGTCGTACGCCACCGGCGGCGGCATGTCCGCGCGGGCCCGCGCGGCAACCTCGGCCTGGCCCGCCACCGACTCGCCGACCACGCCCGCCACCGCGGCCGAGTCGCCGAGCCAGGTCGCGGCCCGGCCCAGCACCGCGCGCATCGCGTCACCGGCTTCGCCCTGCCACGACTCCTGGCTGCCGGTGACCAATGACGTCAGCTCGGCGGTGGAATCGCGGAACCGGCGCGACAGCTCGGTCCAGCGCGCGCCGGCCTCGCCGGCCGACACCGGGTCGTTGCCCTGCTCGACCTGGGCGGCCAGGGCCTCGTGGCTGTAGGACTCGTACCGGGCCGTCGGCTCCGGGACGGCCGGCTCTGCAGCGGACACGGCACACCTTCCGTTTCGCGGGACAGCGGATCAGCGGGGATCGCGGGAATCAGCGGGGTCAGGGCAGCTTGGGCTCCACCAGCCCGGCCACGGTGGTGGCCCGGCTGCAGGCGAGGGTGCTGTCGGAGAAGGTCGAGTTGCTGACGTCCACCTGCACGCTCGCGGAGCCGCCGACGCCGAGCAGCACCGCGCACGTGCCGTCGGCGGCCCTGCGGTCCACCAGCTGCACCGCCTGGTGCGTGCCCACCTTCTTCTTGGTGCGGGTGCCCTTCGAGACGTCGAGGTTGGCCAGCCCGGCGTTCTCGTCGAGCGTGACGGTGACGCCGAAGGTGGCCGGCACGGTCCAGTCGCAGGCCCGCGCTTCACCGATCGTCTTCGGCTTGCCCAGCTGCGTCAGCCCGGCCGTCGAACGGTCCGACGGCGAAAGCAGCGCGCACGGGTCGAGCTGGGCCAGCGACGCCGGGGCGGCGGTCGTGCCGCTCTGGGGAGCTGTCCGGGGCGCCGCGCCTTCGGGCGAGGGCGACGCGTGGGCGGCCATCGCGTTCTGGCTCGCGGGCATCCGGGCGCCGCAGGCGGCGAGCACGAGCAGCGCGGGGACCAGCAGGAGGAACGTCTTGCGCTCAGCCACCGGAGCAGTCCACCCCGCCGGCCGCGTTCTGGTCCTCGTCCTGGTACTTGGCCAGCGCGCCGGCGATCCGCCGCTTGAGGCCCTCGAGCTCCTTGCCGAACGACGTGAGCTGCTCGACGGCCGAGCCCTCGCCGCCGCTCATGCCGTACTTGGCCATGAAGTCGCCGACCTCGCTCGCGTAGCCGCTGCCGAGCGGCACCGAGCGGCCGAGCACCTTGGCCTCGCGCACCATCTCGCCGACCACGTCCTGCAGCGCGCCGAGCTTCGCGTACGTGTCGGTGGCCAGTTCCGGCGCCACGGCGAAGCCGCCGCGGCCGGAGCCGGTCAGGCCCGGCACGTCGGGCAGCGGTGCGGCCCCCACCTCGCTCATGTGCGGTTACGCCTCTCCGTAGTCGAGCGACCTCGGTTTCGGAGCATACGTCAGAGCGGTGCGTCAGCGGGAGCACCCGAAAACGCGGGACCGCTCACCCGAACGGCGCAACCAAGGCCGTGGCGGAGCGTCATCAAGAGGTGTTCGCGGGGTTGCGCCGCCGAGTTCGCCCAGGTTTGACACACTGAGGAGAAGGCTGATCGCTGCGTGGACAGCGAGCGACCCGGCGGAGCCGGTGAAACCCGCACAGCCATGCGCCACCAGGAGGACGAGTGACGTCGAGAATCCAGTCCGCTTCCCCCGCCGGAACACCGGGCGAGGGCACCGGGCAACCCGCCTATCCGGCGGGGGACGCCCCGATCGGGCGACAGAACGGCTACGCACCGAGAGCCTCCCTCGACGAGCTGCACGACACGGCCCGCCGGATCGCGGCGAACGTCGAGCGGGTGCTGGTCGGCAAGCCCGACGTCATCCGGATCGCCTTGGTGACGCTGCTGGCCGAGGGCCACCTGCTCGTCGAAGACGTGCCGGGTGTCGGCAAGACCTCGCTGGCCAAGGCGCTCGCGCGGTCGATCGACTGCACCGTGAGCCGCGTCCAGTTCACTCCGGACCTGCTGCCCAGCGACGTCACCGGCGTCTCCATCTACAACCGGCAGACCGGCGAGTTCGAGTTCCGCCCCGGCCCGGTGTTCGCGAACATCGTGGTCGGCGACGAGATCAACCGGGCCTCGCCGAAGACGCAGTCGGCGCTGCTCGAATGCATGGAAGAGCACCAGGTCACAGTCGACACGAGCACGTACACGCTCGGCGAGCCGTTCATGGTGATCGCCACGCAGAACCCGATCGAGATGGAGGGCACGTACGCGCTGCCCGAAGCCCAGCGCGACCGGTTCACCGCGCGGGTGTCCATCGGCTACCCCGACCAGCAGGCCGAGCTGGCCATGGTCGACGAGCACTCCGGGCACAACCCGATGGCGGACCTGGGCCCGGTGTCCGACGGCGAGACGGTCAAGCGGCTGATCGAGACGGTCCGCGCGATCCACATGGCCCCGGAGGTCCGCCGGTACGCGGTGGACCTGGCCGCCGCGACCCGCCAGGTGCCGGAAATCCGGCTCGGCGCCTCTCCCCGCGCGACGCTGCACCTGGTGCGGGCCGCGCGGGCGCAGGCCGCGCTGTCCGGGCGGGAGTACGTGGTCCCGGACGACCTGCACACGGTCGCCGTGCCCGTGCTGGCGCACCGGCTGGTGCTCACCACCGAGGCGCACGCGGCCCGCCGGTCGGCCACCGACGTGGTGCGCGCCGTGCTCCACCGCGTCCCCGTCCCGCAGGGCTCGGCCGGGACCCGGCAGTAGCCCGAACCCCAGAAGCAGAAAGAACCGCATGCTGCGTGCACTGTCCGGCCTCACCACCCGCGGCCGTTGTCTCCTGGCCGCGGGCATCGCCGCGGCGGTGTGCTCGCTGGTGCTCAACGAGCGTGACCTGCTGCGCGTCGCCATCTTCGTGGTGGCGCTGCCGCTGCTGGTCGCCGCGTTCATCTCGGCCACCCGGCTGCGCCTCGGCGCGGCGCGGGCGCTGAGGCCCGAGCGCGTCGCCGTCGGCGCGCACAGCGAGGTGCACCTCGAGCTGTGGCGCAGCGGACGGCTGCCAGGCGGCGAGGTGCTGCTCGAGGACGGCGTGCCGTACGCGCTGGGCTCGCGGCCGCGGTTCGTCGTCGAGCGGCTGCCGCACGACCGCCGGGTGCTGCTGCGTTACCCGCTGCAGCCGATGATGCGCGGGATCCAGCAGGTGGGGCCGCTGCGCGCAACCATCACGGACCCGTTCGGGCTGTGCGAGTTCGAGCGTGAGCTGATCGGCCACTCGCGGCTGGTCGTCGTCCCGCGAGTGGTGCCCCTGTGGGGGCTGCCCGGCGGGTCCGGCGCCGGCGCGGGCGACGACGGCACCGTCCGCCTGCACGCCGGCCAGGGCGAGCCGGACGTGATCGTGCGGCACTACCGCACCGGCGACGACATGCGGAAGGTGCACTGGCGCTCCACCGCGCGCCGTGACGAGATCATGGTCCGGGTCGAGGAGCGCCCGTGGCGCGGCGGCACCACCGTGCTGCTCGACCACCGCGCGGCCGCCCACCACGGCACCGGCCCGGCGGCGAGCCTGGAGTGGGCCGTCTCGTTCGCCGCTTCGGTTTCGCTGCACCTGCGCCGCTCGGGCCACCGCGTCCGGCTGGTCAACGAGCACGGCCTGACCCTGGCCGACGCCCCCGGCGACGGCGGCGAAGGCTACGACAACGTCGTGCTCGACGCGCTGGCCGCCCTGCAGCCAGCGCACCAGCGCGACATCACCCTCGGCCATGACCCGGCGGAGAGCCAGGAGCTGATCGCGGTGCTGGGCACCGTCAGCGCGGAATCCGTGCACGAGCTGTCCCGCTACCGCCGCCGCGGCGTCCGCAGCCTCGCGGTCCTGCTGGACACCCCGAGCTGGTCCGGCGCCCCCGAACAACGCGCGGCAGCCACCGAGGACTCGGCCGAGCTGCTCCGCGCGGCCGGCTGGGGCGTGGTCATCGCCGCGCCGCAGTCCTCCATGCCCCAGGTCTGGTCCGAGCTCTGCCGCACGGGCTCCAACCGCGGCGCCCTGATCGGCGGTGCCCGATGAACCTCGCCGCACCGCTTGCTTTGCTGAGCCCGGCCGAGCGCCCCAATGTGGCGTTCGGTGCGTGGAATGGGGGTTGGGCGCAGAGCGCCTCCGCTGAGGGTGGCGGTGGGGCAGCGGTTGGAGCAACCAATGTGGCATTGGGTGCGTTGAGCGCAACCAACGCCACATTGGGGCGCACGGCTAGCGGCGTGGGCAGTTCCAGCCGCGTGCTGATCGGCGGTGCCCGATGACCGCCACCGCGCCGCCGCGGCCGCCGATTCCGCACACCCCCACGCCGCAGCCCCCGGCCCCGGCCCCGGCGTGGTCGAGCAGCGTGCTGCCGCCGGCCGCGGCGGGCGGCGCGACGCTCTGCGCGGCCACCTCCCTGACCGGCGTCGTAAACGGCTGGGCCTGGTTCGGGTACCTGCTGGTCGCCGTCATCCTGGTCGCTTCGACCGGGCTGGCGCTGCGCTCGCTGCGGGCGCCGACCATCGCCGTCGGGCTCGGGCAGCTGCTGGTGCTGCTGTTCCTGATCACCGGCGCGTTCACCACCCAGGGCTTCCTGAAGATCTTCCCCGGCCCGACGGCGTTCGGGGAGCTGCAGGAGACGCTCGCGGCGTCCGCGGAGCAGATCCGCACCGGGCTGCCGCCGGTGGACGGCACGCAGCCGATCCTGTGCCTGGTGACGATCGCGATCGGGCTGGTCGCGGTGCTCGTCGACACGCTCGCGGTGGCCGCCGCCGCGCCGGCCGCCACCGGGCTGGTGCTGCTGTGCGTCTACGCGGTGCCCGCGGCGCTGTCCGACAGTTTGCTGCCCTGGTGGACATTCCTGCTCGGCGCGGCCGCGTTCCCCTGCCTGCTCGCCATCGACGGCAGCCACCGGCACCGGCGCTGGCGCAACCGTGACGCGCCCGGCTCCGGCGGTCCCGCCCGCGCGCTGCAGGCCCCCGTGGCCGTGGTCGGCGCGGCGATCGTGCTCGGCTTGCTCGGCGGCGGGATCACCGTGGTCGGCACGGTCGGCAAGATCCCGTTCGGCGCCAGCGACGGCACCGGCGGCGACGGCGCGGGCGGCTTCGGCGTCGCCCCGTTCACGCAGCTGCGCGGCCTGCTCGACCAGGGCGCGAACACCGAGCTGTTCCAGGTCCGCGGCCTCGGCTCGGACCGGCGGCTGCTGCGCGCGTTCACGCTCGACACCTACACGCCGAACAAGGGCTGGGGCCTGCGCGGCGGCGGCCAGGCGCAGACCGGCGTCCTGGCCGGCGCCACCCTGCCCGCCGCGCCGGGCGACGACGGCACCGGCGTGTCCCGTCAGATCCAGATCGAGCCCACCCGCTGGGTCGACAACTGGCTGCCGATCTACGGCGCCCCGCGCGCGCTGCGCGGTGTCTCGCCGCAGTGGCTGTACGACCGGGTCAGCGGCGCCGTCTTCACCACGAAGAGCGAGCCGGCGCCGCCGTACACCGAAACCGCTTCGCTGAAGGAGCCGACCGCCGCCGAACTGCGCGTCACCGACCCGAAGTCCGACGAGGTGCCGGCGGCGTACACGACGATCGACCGCGTCGACCCGCGGGTGGTCGCGAAGACCGATCAGATCGTGGCGGGCCAGACCAACAACTTCGACAAGGCCAACGCGCTGTGGCAGTTCTTCAGCGCGCAGAACGGTTTCGTCTACGACACGAAGACCGCTGACGCCACCGACGCGGACGCACTCGCCGACTTCATCCTCAACGGCAAGCGCGGCTACTGCGAGCAGTACGCGTCCGCGATGGCCGTGATGCTTCGGGTGGCGCACATCCCCGCGCGCGTCGCGATCGGCTTCACGCCGGGCGTGCAGAAGGGCGATTACCAGTCGATCAGCTCGCAGGACGCGCACGCGTGGGTCGAGGCGTATTTCGGCGACAAGGGCTGGGTCAGCTTCGACCCGACGCCGCTCGCCGACGGCCGCGGCATCGTCCCGCCGTACCTGCAGCAGAACGATGCCAGCTCCCAGCAGCCGAACGCCACCGACAACCTGCCGACCGCGCCCAAGTCCAGCGCGCCGACCGCGAACAACCCGCTGGACAAGGGCCAGAACCAGGCCGCCCCCGGCCCGGCGCCAGACCAGGGTTCGAGCAACGGCTGGCTGATCGCGCTCGCCGTCGTGCTGGCGGTGCTCGGCGGCTTGGCAGTGCTCGCGGCGTACCTGCTGCGCTCGTCGCGACGGCGAAAGGGCCCCGGTGGCCAGTCGCCCGCTTCCGGCGTTCCGCCACCGGACGGCACCCCCGACGGCAACCTCCTGGTCCGCACCCCCACCGCGGCCCCGGCCGACGACCGCGTCCACCTGGCCGCGCTGTGGCTGCCACTGGCCGCGGGCGTGCTGTTCGTGGCGGCGGCGGGTTTCCTGGCGGCGCTGGTGACGTGGTGGTTCGCGCTGATCGTGGTGCTGCTGCTGGCGGGCATCGGCGGTCCGGCCGCCGTCCGGGATTTCTTCCGCCGCCGCCGTCTCCAAGCCATCGCAGCCCACTCCCCCGACGCAGCCGACGCGGCGTGGCGTGAGCTCAAGGCCGAGTGCGCCGACCGCGGCCTGCCCATCCCGGACAGCGACACCGTCCGCGTGGCCGGCCAGAAGATCGCCGCGAACCACCACCTGGACGACCCGGCCCGCGAGAGCCTGCGCGCGGTGATCGGCGCCGTCGAGAAGACCTGGTACAGCGACGTGCCCACCCCAGACCCCCACCTGGGCCCCGCCTTCGACGAGCTGCGCCGCGGCCTCGGCCGCACCGCCCCCTTGCCTTGGCGCGGACGGCTGTTCCCGAAGTCGGTGCTGCGCCGCCGCTCCTGAGGCTGGGTCGGCGGCGCTGTTCCTGAAGCCCGGTTAACGGTGCCGCCGCGGGGCGGTTTGGTGCCGGGTTGCGGTCCCGCACCGGCAACGGCGTGGTTTGGTGCGGGGCCGGGTTCTGGTCCCGCTGCTACTGAGGCGCGCCTTGCCGCAGAGCTAGGGGTGCGGTCCCGCTCCGGCCAAGGTGCGGCTTGACGCGGAGCCAGGAATTCCGGTCCGCTCCCGCCAAGGCTCGGCCCGCCACCGGGCCGGGGCTCCGGTCCCGCCGTTATCAAGCGGCGTTCGTGGCCGGGGAGGGATCCCGCCCGGCCCCGGCCGAGCCAAGGCTTGCCACCGGGCCAGGCTTCCGGCTCCACGGCGCCCGCGGTTGTCGAGGGGCGTTTGCTGCCGGGGCGGGATTCCGGCCCGGCTGCCGCGGTGGCGATCCGCCGCTGAGGGCGGGTGGTTCGGGTCTGCCGCTGTCCGGCGGGCGAGTGTGCGTCCCGCTCCTGGCTGGGGTGCCGTGCGCGCGGGACGGCGGCCCGAACCGTGCGGCGCTGATCGTCGGCGCGGTCGGCAGCCGTCAGTCTTGCGCGCACACGAGAAATCCGCGCTCCGCCCCGGGGAGGGCGAAGCGCGGATCTCGAAGGTGGCGGTGGGTTATTGCTCTTCGAAGCGCTGGCGGAAGCGTTCCTCCATGCGCTGGGTGAACGAGCTGCGACGGCTCGACTGCTTGCCGCCGCCTCCCCCGCTGTTGTGGGGGCCGTTGTCCTTGCCGGTGTCACCCTGGCGTATGGACGTGACGGCCATCATCACCCCGAAGAACATCACGAGGAACCCCAGCACGCTGATCAACGGGATGTCGGCGACCCGCAGCACGGGCACCACCACCCCCAGCACCAGCAGCGCGACGCCCAGCACGAACAGGACGATCCCCTGGATGCGCCGTCGACGAGCGGGGCGGCGCATCCGGGTGCCACGCACCGTCGATGCGAACTTGGGGTCCTCGGCATAGAGCTCGCGCTCGATCTGATCGAGCAGCCGCTGCTCATGCTCGGAGAGTGGCATCTTTCCTCCTCCGGCACAGCTGTCGCGGGCGCCGGGCCGCGCAACGTCCTGGACCCAACAGCCAACCCCAGGCGGGGTGGCACTGTCCAGGATACGAGCCCCGCGCGCGTCCGACTACCCGATCCCGTATCCAGAAGGGATCGAATTGGGGGAAATCTCGACTGACGTGGGTTGACAGACGGTCACCGCGACCGAACTCACGCCCTTCACCAGGTCGAGAACACCCCGGACACCCTGCGCCGACCGCCGCCGCACAGCCCTCCCGGCGCCGCGACCACTCCCCGCGATCGAGGGACGGCCCCGGCCGCCGAGGTCGCCGCCCATCACCCGCACGGGGCGGCCGGGCCCCCGCGGGATCCACTCGCAGCCCGGCGTAGCGGATGACGCTTTCCCTGCGCTCAGTGCAGCGCAAGCGACATCCGCTACCTGCGGCGGCGCGGCGTCACTGCTCCCGTGGCGACAACAGCGACGCCGGCCGCACCGCTGCCGCGCCGAATTTGGAGCGGGCGACGTCGGCGGCTAGTTCTGCGTCGCGCCAGCGGGGTTCGGCGGAGGCGAGGAGGAGTTGTTCGCCGTCTTCGCCGGTGTCCAGGGCTTCTACGCGGACGCCGATCAGGCGGATGGCGCCGGTCGGGGCGTGTTCGGTGAGGAGGTCGACGGCGGTGCGGTGGATGTCGCGGGCCACGTCGGTGGCGGTGAACAAGGTGCGGGCCCTGGTGATGGTGCGGAAGTCGGCGAAGCGCACCTTGATCGAGACCGTGCGGCCGCGCAGGCCGCGGGCCCGCAGGGTGGCGCCGACGCGCTCGGCGAGGCGGAGCAGCTCCAGGCCCAGCTCGGCGCGGCTGTGCAGGTCGACCTCGAAGGTCCGCTCCGCGCCGATCGACTTCTCCGCCGACTCCGGCACCACCGCGCGGTCGTCGTGGCCGTTCGCCAACGCCCACAGGTGGTCGCCGACCGCGCGGCCCAGTGAGCGCCGCAGCCGGGCCGGCGGGGCCGCCGCGACGTCCGCGATCGTGTGCAGGCCCTGCTGACGCAGGTGCTCCTCGGTCCGCTGCCCGACTCCCCACAGCGCCGACACCGGCAGCGGGTGCAGGAACGCCAGCGTCTCGGCCGCCGGCACCACCACCATCCCGTCCGGCTTCGCCATGCCCGACGCGAGTTTGGCGACGTACTTGACCTTCGCCACGCCCACCGAACACGTGATCCCGTGCTCGGCCACCACCCGCTCCCGGATCCGCGCGCCCAGCTGGGCCGGAGTGGCGCCCAGCCGCCGCAGCGCGCCGCCGACGTCCAGGAACGCCTCGTCCAGGCTCAGCGGCTCCACCAACGGCGTCAGGTCGCGGAAGATGTCCATCACCCCGCGCGAAACCTCGCCGTACAGCCCCGAAGTCGGCTGGATGCAGACCAGTTGCGGGCACAGCCGCTTCGCCGTGGAAAACGGCATCGCGGACCGCACCCCGAACTCGCGCGCCGGGTAGTTCGCCGCGGCCACCACCGACCGCGGACCTCCGCCGGACACGACCACCGGCCGGTCCACCAGCTCCGGCCGGGTGCGCAGCTCACAGGAGACGAAAAACGCGTCCATGTCGACATGCAGGATCGGGCAGCCGGTGTCGTCCGGCAGGGCCGCGGCACCGGTGGTGACGCGGTAGCGGGCCATCCCGCTGGGCAGTTCGGTGTTTCTCCCCACGCCTGCGGACGCTACCCGGGGGCACCGACAGTTTCAGGCGCGCCGGGCCATCGCGTGCAGCCGGCCCGCGATGTCGCGCAGCGCGGGCACCGCCGCCGCGGCCAGCTCGAACTCCGCCAGCTCGTCCTCGCGCACCTCGCCGGCCACCACGTCGGCGATCACCCGGTCGCCCTGCAGCAGGGTCAGCTCGAGCCCGGCGGCGGCCAGCAGACCGGTCAGCCCGGCGCTGTCGAACCGGCGCAGCACGGTGTCGCGCTCGCCCGGGACGATGCCGTCGTCGCCGTCGAGCAGCCGCTGGGCCTCGGCGATCCGGCCGGCCAGCGCGCGGTGCAGCACGGCCGCGTTGCGGTTGGCCACGAGCACCGACACCGCCCCGCCCGGCGCGACGGCGGCCGCGAGCGCGGCGAGCACCACGGCCGGGTCGTCGACCACTTCGAGCAGCCCGTGGGCCAGCACCAGGTCGGCCGAGCCGGCCGGCACGTGGGCCGCGAGCGCGTCGGAGTCGTCCGCGATCACCGTGATCCGGTGCGAGACGCCCTCCTCCTCCGCGCGCCGCCGCAGCGTCGCCAGCGCGTTCGGGTTGGGCTCGACCACCGTCACGAGGCAGCCGGCCGAGGCGAAGGGCACCGCCCAGCCGCCGCTGCCGCCGCCGACATCGACGACGGCCGGCTGCTCCACGCCCCGGGCGCGGGCCGCGCGCAGCTCCGCCTCGAGCGCCCGGCGAACGGCGCCGGAACCCCGGGCCGCCACGGTGTCGGTCTTCATAGTCGGACAGGGTAGTGCCCGCCCGCCGGTCACTCGCCGTGACCCATACCGCCCGGTAGCGGCGTTCGACACCTTCCTCGGGACCGATCCCCCGAACGGGCCGTAGGCTGTGTCGAGTGCACACGGTCGCCGTACTCAGCCTCAAGGGTGGCGTCGGCAAAACGACGGTCGCGCTCGGTATCGCGTCGGCCGCTCTGCGTAGGGGGACGCGGACCCTCGTCGCCGACCTCGACCCGCAGGGCAACGCCACCACCTCGCTCGACCCGCCCTACACCGACGCGACGCTCGCCGACGTCCTGGAGACCCCGGCCCGCGCCGTGCTGGAGCGCGCCATCGCGCCGAGCGTGTGGTCCGAGGAGGTCGACGTCCTGGTCGGCGCCGAGGAGCTGGAGCTGCTCAACGAGCCCGGCCCCGAGGGGCGGCGGCTGGAGAACCTGTCCCGCGCGCTCGACGAGCTGCACCAGCGGCCGCTGCGTGAGGACCCGTACGAGCTGGTGATCATCGACTGCCCGCCGTCGCTGGGCCGGCTGACCAAGTCGGCGCTGGTCGCGGCCGACAGCGCGCTGATCGTCACCGAGCCCACGATGTACGCGGTGGCGGGCGCCCAGCGCGCACTGGAGGCGATCGAGCGGATCCGCGAGGAGCACAACCCGGACCTGCGCCCGATCGGGGTGCTGGTGAACAAGCTGCGCGTGCGCTCGTACGAGCACCAGTTCCGGGTCGCGGAGCTGCGGGAGAACTTCGGCTCGCTGGTGATGCCCACGGCGATCCCGGACCGGCTGGCGGTGCAGCAGGCGCAGGGCGCGTGCAGCCCGATCCACGAGTGGCACTCGCCCGGCGCGCAGGAGATCGCGCTGACGTTCAACATGGTGCTGGCCAAGATCCTGCGCTCCAGCCGCGCCGGGCGGCACCGCGTGCGCGGCGAAGAGGACGCGCCGGACGCCACCGACACGCCGGCGGAAGTCTCCGGCAACGCGGGCTGAGCCGTGCCCGAGGGCGACACCGTTTTCCTCGCCGGGAAGCTGCTCGACAAGGCGCTGGCCGGGAAAATGCTGCTGCGCGGCGAATTCCGCCATCCCGCACTGGCCACTGTGGACCTTTCCGGCCGTGACGTGCTGGGCGTCGGCACCGTCGGCAAGCACCTGTTCACGCGCTTCTCCGGCGATCTGACCCTGCACAGCCACCTGCGCATGGACGGCAGCTGGGAGATCTACCGCGCCGGCGCGAAGTGGCGGAGCCCAGCCCATCACGCGCGGGTGATCCTGGCGACCGCCGACGTGCAGGCCGTCGGTTTCCGCTTGCACGACCTGGAACTCCTGCCGTCCGCGGAGGCGCCCGGCCTCGTCGCCCACCTCGGCCCCGACCTGCTTGATCCACAATGGACGGACGAGCACACGGCCCGCGCCACGGCCGCGCTGGCCGCCGAGCCGGGCCGCGAACTCGGCGAGGCCCTGCTGGACCAGCGGGTCATGGCCGGCGTCGGGAACCTGTACAAGGTGGAGATCTGCTTCCTGCTCCGCGTCTCCCCGTGGACGCCGGTGTCCGAAGTGGACGCAGCGAAAGCCGTGGCGCTCGCCCGCAAGCTGCTGCTCGCCAACGCCTGGCGGCACGAGCAGGTGACCACCGGCGACCTCACCCGCGGCCGGCGCACCTGGGTGTACGAGCGGACCCGGCAAGGCTGCTTCCGTTGCGGTGGGCGCGTGCTGGTGGCCGGGCAGGGTGACGGCGTCCGGCGGCGGCCGACCTGGTTCTGCCCCCGCTGCCAGCCTGGGCCGCATCCGGAGGACCGCCCCGAAGTGTTCGCGTAATTGATGTTGCCGCGCACCGAGGTTCGCGGTTAGCGTGGTCTTACACGAGAGAGGAGGTGGTCCTAAGTTGTATTCACACAGGACTCGTGAGGTGACTGTCCGCTAGCGGATAGCACGCGTAGGGACTTTGAGCAGCGATACAACACGAGCCACCTTCGGCTCATCGCCTGCTTCGCGTGTGTGCCTGATAGCGAATACCAGGCAGCCACCGGGCTCCCGGGGCTCTTGAGCACCGGTCCGGCTCGGGCTCGGACGTTTGACGGCGTCCGGGAGCCGCCCCGGGAGCACCCCTTCACCACCCAGAACACCGAGAACCACACAGCCGGGCAGTCGTCGCCGACCGTCCGGCGCTCGTTTGCCCGGATTCGGCGATCGCCGTCGGCGAACGGATACACCGAACGGCCGAAAGTGGCTAGCCTGAACGGCATGCTCAGGCCCGACTACCCGATCACCGCGAACCGGGTGATCCTGCGCCCGTTCACGCCGGACGACCTCGACGCGCTGAACTCGTTCCAGTCCCGCGCCGACGTGGCCCGCTATCTCTACTGGGGCCCGCGCAGCCGCGCCGAGTCGGCCGCCGCCCTCGCGAAACGGGTGCACAGCTCGACTCTCAGCCAGGACGGCCAGATCCTTGCCGTCGCGGTCGAACTCGCCGCCACCGGCCAGCTGATCGGCGACCTGAACCTGGAGTACCTGAGCTCTGAGCACCGCCAGGGCGAGATCGGCTTCGTCTTCCACCCCGACCACCACGGCAAGGGCCTGGCGCTGGAGGCGGCCACCGAGCTGCTGCGGCTGGGCTTCGAAGAGCTGGGGCTGCACCGGATCATCGGCCGGTGCGACGGGCGCAACACCGCGTCGATGGCGCTGATGGAGCGTCTGGGGATGCGCAAGGAAGCCCACCTGCGGGAGAACGAGATCGTCAAGGGCGAGTGGACCGACGAACTGGTCTACGCCATGCTCGAGGACGAGTGGAAGGCCACACGCTGACCGGGCTCCGGACGCCGGGCGCGGGCCGATGGGGCAGCATGGGGCCGTGCTCTTCGACAAGATCGTCCGGCCCGCCCTGTACCGGCTGGCGTTCCACGACCCCGAGCTGGTGCACGAGCGCACCGTCACGCTGCTGAGCCGGACCGCGCCCGCGCTTCGCCCGCTGAGCCCGGTCTACCGCACCAACGATCCCGTGACGTTCCTCGGCCTGCGCTTCCCCAACCGGGTCGGCCTCGCCGCCGGGATGGACAAGAACGGCCGGGCGCTCGCGGCGTGGCCCGCGCTGGGCTTCGGCTTCGTCGAGGTCGGCACCGTGACGCGGCACCCGCAGCCGGGAAACCCGAAGCCGCGCCTGTTCAGCCTGCCGGTGAGCGACGCCGTGATCAACCGGATGGGCTTCAACAACGAAGGCGCGCAAGCACTCGCCGACCGGCTGGCCGCCCAGGGCAAACCGGGGGTGCCGCTGGGGATCAGCATCGGCAAGTCCAAGGTGACCCCGCTCGCCGACGCCGTGGAGGACTACCGCTTCTCGCTGCGCGCGCTGCATCCGTACGCGGACTACTTCGCCATCAACGTCAGCTCGCCGAACACCCCCGGCCTGCGCGAGCTGCAGGACAAGACCGCGCTGGCCGAGCTGCTGACCGAGCTGCGCCGGACCTCGGCCGAGCTGGGCGGCAACACCCCGCTGCTGGTCAAGGTCGCGCCGGACCTCACCGACGACGCCCTCGCCGAGCTGCTGGAGGTCTGCCTGGAGCACAGCGTCTCCGGGCTGATCGCGACCAACACCACGTTGTCGCGCAACGGGGTCGCCCCGGTCGAGGCGCACCTCGCCGCGGAGACCGGCGGCCTGTCCGGGCGGCCGCTGACCGCGCGGTCGCTGGAGGTCGTCCGGTTCGTCCACGAGCGAACCGGCGGCCGGCTGCCGATCATCGGCGTCGGCGGCATCCTCGGCCCCGACGACGCGTCGCGGATGCTCGACGCCGGGGCCGGGCTGGTCCAGCTCTACTCCGGGTTCGCGCTGCACGGGCCCGGGCTGGTCCGCCGGGTCAGCCGGGGGATCGCAGGCCGGCCGTGCTGACGAAGCGCAGGTAGCCGCGCCACGACTCGTAGCGGTCGAGGCGGTCCCCGTCCTCGGCGACGGCCGGGTCGGCCAGTACCGCGAGCGGGGTGCTGCCGTCTTCCAGCTCGACCCGCCCGAGCACCAGCGGCTCCGGCAGCCCGCCGGCGAACCGGCCGAAGGCGCCGGGCGAGAGCCGCCAGCGCTCGCCGTCGAGTCCCGTCCCGCCCGGGAGCACGCCGGGCTGCGGCGGCTCGGTCTCCAGCAGCACCATGCGGTACCGCTCGGCGGTCCGGACCGGCCCGACGAACCGGGCCCCGTCAAGGCTTCCGTGCAGCGGCTGGCCGCGCAGGTGCGCGCCGAACACCACGACGTCGACCCCGTCGGCCGGGTACGGCTCGCGCTCCTGCTCGCCGGTGAGCACCGCGGCCAGGTCGATCCCGATCTGGTCCTCGAACGCCCGGGTGGCGATCGTCACGCCGAACGGCCGCTGGTCGCCCGGCGCCACCGGCACCGTGACGGCCGCGAAGTCGAGCACGTTGACGAACATGCTGTACGTGCCGAGGCGGCTGCTGACGCCGACCGGATCGGCCAGCGCCTCGGCGACGGCCGGATGGTCGGTGACCGTGGGCAGCAGCAAGGCGTCGTGGCCTGCCAGGATCTTCCGGGCCTCCGCGCGCAGCTCGGCCACGCGGCCCTGGACGTCCGCGAGCTCGTGGGCCAGATGCGTGCCCGCGGCCGCGACGATGCCGGAGACGGTGGCGTCGGCGCCTTCCGGTGCGCCGGCGAGGAACTCGCCCGCCGAGGCGTAGCGCTCGGCCACCAACGCGCTGCCGTAGAGCGGTTTCCCGGCATCCAGCAGGGTGCTGACGTCGATGGCCTCGATGATCGCGCCGGACGCCTCCAGCGCCGTCACAGCGACGTGGAACGCCCGGCCGGCGGCGTCGCCGAGGGCGGCGAGACCGGCTTCGTCCGGGATCGCGACCCGGGGCCGTTGCCCGGCGCTGAGCCGGACGTCGGCGGGCCACTCGCGCACGGCCGGGTCCAGTCCGTCCGGCCCGGTCATCACGGCCAGCGCGCGCTGGCCGAGGGCGAGGCTGCGGGCGAACACCGAAACGCAGTCGAACGACGGTGAGGCCGGGAACACCCCGGTCTTCGGCACGAGCCCGATCGTGGGCTTGAGCCCGACCACCGCGTTCAGCGCCGCGGGCACCCGGCCCGAGCCGCCGGTGTCGGTGCCCAGCGCCAGGTCCGCGATGCCCAGCGCCACGGCCACGGCCGAGCCGCTGCTCGACCCGCCCGCCACCTTCTCCGGGTCGAGCGCCGAGGCCACCGCGCCGTACGGGCTGCGGGTGCCGGCCAGCCCGGACGCGAACTGGTCCAGGTTCGTCTTGCCCAGCACCACCGCGCCGGCCGCGGTGAGCCGTGAGACGACAGTCGCGCTGGTCACGGGCGCGCGCGAGAACCCGGGGCAGCCCGCGGTGGTGGGCGTGCCGGCGACGTCGACGAGGTCCTTGACGGCCAGCACCGTCCCGGCCAGCGGGAGGTGCTCACCCGCGCGGACGCGCTCGTCCACGGCCTTCGCGTCGACCAGCACCTCCTCCTGGGTGCGGAGGGTGATCCAGATGTCGGGACGGTCGAGGACGCCGATCCGCTCGAAGGCGGCCACCACGCGCTGGTGCGCGCTGGGCGGGGGCACGGGGACTGGTTCGGTTTCCGGCGGGAGCGTGGTCACGGGGCGTCCTTTCCTCGGGCTTCGAGAAAGTCCACTGTGTAAAAGTCCACTGTGTACGTCCGGTGCCGCGGAACCTCAGGCCTCGACACCGTTCCTGGCGGGTGCCATCACTGACTGCATGGGAAAAACGTTAAACAGCCAACGTTTCCGTGGCCAGACGTTTCCGATTACGCGATTGTTTCGATACCGCAATCGAAACCGGTAACGTCACGCGTAGTCGGCGCCGACCCCTCCGACCGGGATTCAAACTCGGCCATCCGGACGGACTGTGCGCCGCGGCTGTGCCAGCGAGTCGCGCCGGTCCGGAAACCGCTGATCGGGTCAGGAAAGGTCTTTGAGGGCCAGCGCGAGCCCGGCGAGGTGGTCCGTCGCGTCGGTCAGGGCCTCGCGCGAGGTGCCCAGCCCGTCGCTGCTGGCGGCGACCGCGCGGCCCGCGGCGGCGACCAGGCTGCCGTATCCCTCGATGCCGTCGTCGAGCTGCTCGCGCAGCTTGGCCACGGCGGCGTCCAGCGCGCCGCGCTCCCGCTCCGGCGCCGAATTCCGCCCGCGTTCGATGGCCTGGATCCGCCCGGCCAGCCCGCGCAGCGCCAGCGCGGCCTGCTCGGCCGTCGCCCTGGCGTCGGCCACCGACACCTCCGGCACGGCGAACGTGCCCAGCGAGGACGGCACGGCCAGCTGGTTCAGCAGCTCGCCCAGCGAGGCCTCGGACTCGGCCAGCCGTTCCATCGGCTCGCGCGCCACGGAACCGGCCGCGGGCAGCGGCGGGGGCCCGCTCGGCGCGGACGGCAGCTGGATCTTCTTGAGGTTGTGCAGCTTGACGCCGGTCCGCACGCTGAACGTGCCGAACGCGAGGGTGCCGAACCCGGCCAGCACGGCCTGGCCGATGTCCGGCGCACCGGCGGCGAGCAGCCCGGTCCCGGCGAGCACGGTCAGCACGCCGAGCATGATGGTGATCAGGATCCACAGCGTGAGCACGCGTGAAGTGCGCCGCTTGCGCCGCTCCAGCTTCGCGGCGGGGTGGTTCCAGCGTTCCCACTTCGCCCGGGCCTGTTCGACCGCGGGCACCTGCCCGGCGACCGCGGCGAACGTGGCAGGCACGGTGGACGGCCGCCGCACGATCGGCCGCGGCGGCGAGGGCCGGTGCTGGAAGTTGCCGGGTTTCGGCTGCGCGGCGGGCTTCCCGCCGGCCTCTTCGGCCGGCGGGAAGTACCGCTGCAGCTTCTCCTGGGCGCGCTGGGCTTTCTCCTGCGCCCGCTGGGCGTAGTCGGGCAGCCGCTCGATGTGCTTCTCGAGCTTGGCGTTGAACTCGCTGAAGTCCCGCCGTCTGCCGCTACTGCCCATGACACACGCCCCCGGAGTGGTTCGGCCTGTTGGGTCAGGCCGGGTTCTTGCCCTGCTCGGCCTGCACGCGGGCCTGGATCTCCCGCTGGATGTCGGCGCTGTTGCCGCCACTGGCCGCCGGGGCCTTGGCCGCAGCACCGCCGTCGGTGACCTGCGCGACCGAGTCGCCGCGCAGGGAGTTGCGGATCTGCTCCAGCCGCGAGTGGCCCGCCATCTGCGTGGCGGACTGCTGCACCTCGAGCATCCGGCCCTGGACCGAGTTCTGCGCGAGCTCGGCCGAGCCGAGCGCGGTGGAGTAGCGCTTCTCGATCTTGTCGCGGACCTCCTCCAGCGACGGGGTGTTGCCCGGCGCGGCCAGCTGGCTCATCTGGTTCAGCGAAGCGGAGACCTGCTCCTGCATCTTCGCCTGCTCCAGCTGCGAGAGCAGCTTGGTGCGCTCGGCCAGCTTCTGCTGCAGCATCGTCGCGTTGCGCTCGACGGCCTGCTTGGCCTGCGCGGCCGCCTGCAGCGACTGGTCGTGCAGGGTCTTCAGGTCCTCGATGCTCTGCTCGGCGGTGACGAGCTGCGCGGCGAAGCTCTCCGCCGCGTTCTCGAACTCGGTCGCCTTCTGCTCGTCACCCTTGCCGCGGGCCTCGTCGGCCAGCACCAGTGCCTGACGGGTGGACGCCTGCAGCTTCTCGACGTCGCCGAGCTGCCGGTTGAGCTTCATCTCCAGCTGGCGCTGGTTGCCGATCACGGAGGCGGCCTGCTGCGTCAGCGCCTGGTGATTGCGCTGTGCCTCCTCGATGGCCTGCTGGATCTGTACCTTCGGGTCGGCGTGCTCGTCGATCTTCGACGAAAACGCCGCCATCATGTACTTCCAGAACTTCACGAACGGGTTGGCCATCTCCTCCGCCTGCCTTCTTGCGTCCCACGGGCCTGAGTTACCTCGAGGTGGGGCGTCACTCCCCTAGTCACACAACGTCCCGACCCCGGCGTTGGGTTCCATCGTGTCAGGTCGGCCCCCGCCGTTCCAGGCGACCCCGGGGGAATTCAGGGTCAGCCCTGATCGGCAGCGGACGCAAACGGACGGCCCCGGGTGACAACCCGGAGCCGTCCGTGTGCGAAACGTGGTTATGCGGCAATGGTCGACGCGAGCTTCGGCGCGCCGATCGTGGTCCGCAGGGTGGTGTTGAGCCGGGGCGACGGCGAAAGCCGCAGGTCGGACAGATCGTCGCCGATCAGCTCGGACACCAGGCTGCCGCCCTCGAACCCGCCGGCCGCGGCGGACGCCTCGGCGGCGCGCTCCGGCACGGTTTCGCGGGGTACGGCGCCCTCGACCACCCGCTCGTCGACCGGGGCGACCTCGACCTTGTCGAGCGCGGACACATCGGCCGCGACCTTGTGCAGCAACTCGCCGAGTGGAAGCTCCAGGGCGTCGCAGATGGAGGCCAGCAGCTCGCTGGACGCCTCCTTCTGACCACGCTCGACCTCGGACAGGTAGCCGAGGCTGACCCTGGCGGCGCGAGAGATGTCACGCAGCGTTCGACGCTGGTTGGTGCGGGCATGACGGAGCCGATCACCGATCGCCTCACGCAACAGCACGGTCATCACGCGCCTCCCTTCCCGAACTGGTGCCTCCTACGTTACCCAGAGCGGCGCCCCGGGCGCAGGACTTGAACCATGCGTACGCCAAGGGCGAACGCCACGCTCAGTCTAGTTGTTCCTCGAGGAGTGTGAAGGCGGCGCTCACGGAGCCGGTCCGGACGGCGTCCCGGTCACCGGTCAGCACCAGGGTACGGACGGTCTGCCCGGAAGGCCCGCGGAGCCCGAGGTGGACCGTGCCCGGGGCGGCCCCGTCCTGCGCCGAGGGTCCGGCGACGCCGGTCAGGCCCAGGCCCCAGGTCGCGCCGCAGCGATCACGCGCACCGGCCGCGAGCTGGGCCGCGACCTCGGGATCGACCGCGCCGCGGGCGGCCAGCAGCTCCTCGTCGACGCCCGCGAGCACGTGCTTCAGCTCGGTGGCGTAGACCACCAGCCCGCCGCGCAGCACGGCGCTCGCGCCGGGAATCCGGGCCAGCGTGGCGCAGACCAGGCCCGCGGTCAGGGACTCGGCCGCGGCCACCGTCTCACCACGCCGGGTGAGCGTCGCGACCAGCCTGGCGGCCTGGCCGTCCAGATCAGGCACTGGAGAATGGGACACAGCGGGCATCAGGCGCCGGTCGCGCGGCGGCCGGCGGCGCGCAGCCGGATCGCGCGCACCAGGTAGTCGACGCCGGTGACCACGGTCAGCACCACGGCCAGGCCAATCAGCGTCCAGCGCACCGGGTCCGCGCCGGCCGGCAGCGGCAGCAGGTAGACCACGATGGCCAGGATCTGGGTCATCGTCTTGGCCTTGCCGCCGCGGCTGGCCGGGATCACGCCGTGGCGGATCACCCAGAACCGCAGCAGCGTGACGCCGATCTCCCGGACGGCGATCACGATCGTGACCCACCAGGGCAGCTCGCCGAGCACGCTCAGCCCGACCAGCGCGGCGCCGATCAGCGCCTTGTCCGCGATCGGGTCGGCGATCTTGCCGAAGTCGGTGATCAGCCCGTATTTGCGGGCCACCCAGCCGTCCACCTGGTCGGTGGCCGAGGCGACGGCGAACAGGCCGGTCGCGATCAGCCGCCAGGTGGTGTCCGCGCCGTCGCCGGTGAACAGCGCGAGCACGAACAGCGGCACCAGCACCAGCCGCGACAGGGTCAGCAGGTTGGCGAGGTTGAGGGTCGGGACCGGCGTCGGCTCCGGCACCTGGGCAGCGGCCTCGGCGGGACGGGCGGGGGCCTGACCGTTGCGGGTCATGCCCTCCCCGGCGTCGCTGGGGGCGGCACTCACCGGTCGGCGTCCGGTACCGGGCGGACGACCAGGTCGACCCCGGCCGATTCGACGACCTCGCAGCGGACCAGGTCGCCGGGCTTGAGGGCCGGCTCCTCCTCCAGGATCACGCACTCGCCGTCGACCTCGGGCGCCTGGTGCGCGGCACGGCCCACGGCGTCTTCGCCGTCCTCGGCCGCCTGCTCGACCAGCACGTCGACGAAGGTGCCGATGCGGTCTTCGGCGCGCTGGGCGGTGAGTTCCTCGACCAGCGCCGAGATGCGCGTGACGCGGGCGGTGACCTCCTGCGGGTCCAGCTTGCCGTCGAAGGTCTCGGCCTCGGTGCCGTCCTCGTCGGAGTAGCCGAACACGCCGACCGCGTCGAGCCGGGCGCCGGTCAGGAAGCGCTCCAGCTCGGCCAGGTCGTGCTCGGTCTCGCCGGGGAAGCCGACGATCACGTTGGTCCGGATGCCCGCCTCCGGCGCGTACTCGCGGATCTGCTCGGTCAGCGCGAGGAAGGAGTCGGTGGAGCCGAACCGGCGCATCCGGCGCAGCACCTGCTCGCTGGAGTGCTGGAACGAAAGGTCGAAGTAGTCCGCGACGCCCGGCGTGGCCGCGATGGCCTTCACCAGCTGCGGCCGCGTCTCGGCCGGTTGGAGGTAGGACACGCGCACCCGCTCGATGCCCTCGACCTCGGCCAGCCGCGGCAGCAGGCGCTCGAGCGCGCTGGCGCCGTCGCGGCCGAAGTCCTTGCCGTACGAGGTGGAGTTCTCGCTGACCAGGAACAGCTCTTTGACGCCGTTCTCGGCGAGCCACCGCGCCTCGGCGACGATCTCGTCGGGCTGCCGCGACACGAACGAACCGCGGAACGACGGGATCGCGCAGAACGAGCACCGCCGGTCGCAGCCCGACGCGATCTTCAGCGCGGCCACCGGCGAAGTGTCCAGCCGGGTGCGCAGCACGCGCGGGCCCCAGCCGTGCTGGGCGTGCCCCGGCACCTGGACGGACTCGCTCGCCGCGGGCCGCTGGACCGGGCTGATCGGGAGCAGCTTGCGGCGGTCGGACGGGGTGTGCGAGGCGAGCTTGCGCCCGGCCACCACGTCGTCGAGGCGGTCGGACAGCTCGGCGTAGTGGTCGAAGCCGAGCACCGCGTCGGCTTCGGGCAGGCTGTCGGCCAGCTCGTGGCCGTACCGCTCGGCCATGCAGCCGACCGCGACCACCTTGCGCCCGGTGTCGGCGGCGGCCAGCAGCGTGTCGACCGAGTCCTTCTTCGCCGACTCCACGAAACCGCACGTGTTGACCACGACGACGTCGGAGTCCTCCGGATCGGCGGCCAGCTCCCAGCCCCCGGCCGCCAGGCGTCCGGCCAGTTCCTCGGAGTCGACCTCGTTGCGGGCACAGCCCAGCGTCACGAGGGAAACACGACGGCCGGCGGCCGGCTCGACGGTGGACGGCCCGGTCGTAGAAGGCTCAGTGGTGGGAGAAGGCACGACGTTCAGCGTAGCCGCCGGGCTCGGGCCGGGCGGCGACGGCGTCGCCCAGACGAGGAGATGGGCCGGTGGCGGAGCGCAGGGGGCGGGCGTGGGTGCTCGTACGAGCGGCTCAGCACGAGCACGCCGCACGGTGCCCGGGTGCCGTGGCGCAGCCCAGTGCTCCCGCCTAGCCCTGCCACCCCGCCCAGTGCTCCCGCTTAGGGCGTGTCCGGCAAAGGTTGCGGGTCGCTGTGCGGCGGGCTGGCTCGGTGTAGCGGATGACGCTTTCCCTGCGCTCAGTGCAGCGGAAGCGTCATCCGCTACCGGCGGCAGCCGCGAGACCGGCTTTCTCAGACACGCGCTAGCCCTGCCACCCCGCCCGGTGCCCGAGTGCCGTGGCCCAGCCCGGCGCTCATGCGCAGCGGCTCAACCCGGCCACCCGAGCGGTAGCCGGGGGCCATGGCCCAGCTCGGTGCTCCTGCGCGGCAGTCCGGCCAGCCACCCCGCGGTGGCGGAGTGCTCGGCCGGGCGCGGTGGTCCCGCGGAGCGGCCCAGCCCGGCCACCCCGCGCGAAAGCCCCTGATTACCCCCGCGCCGGCAGATCCGCCGCGGTCAGCAGGGTCAGTTCCGCGTCGCCGACCGACTCCAGGTCGACGTCCGGCCCCGCCAGTCGGAGGGATTGCGCGGCGATCGTGCCTTCCAGCAGGCCGCGGGCGGAGCGGCCGTTGGCGAATCCGCGGCCGCGGTCGAGGGCGGCCATGGCTCCGGGCAGGGCGGCCGTCAGGTCCTCGGCCAACCGGTAGCCCTGGCCGGCCGCCATCGCGGTGAAGATGGCGGCGAGCTGGGCGTTGTCGTAGTCGGCGAATTCGACCGTGCCGCCGAAACGCGAGCGCAGGCCGGCGTTGGCGTCCAGGAAGCGGTCCATGTCCGCCGGGTAGCCCGCGGCGATCACGATCAGGTCCTCGCGGTGGTTCTCCATCTGCACCAGCAATCGGCGACGGCTTCCTGGCCGTAGTCCGAGCCTGAGCCGGAGCCGGTCCCCTGCGCCAGCGTGTACGCCTCGTCGACGAACAGCACGCCTCCGATCGCGCGTTCGCAGACCTCGCGGGTCTTCGGCGCCGTCTGCCCGAGGTACTCCCCGACCAGGTCCGGCCGCGCGACCTCGACCAGGTGCCCGGACGGCAGCACCCCCAGCTCGCGGTAGAGCTGGCCCATCAGCCGCGCGACCGTGGTCTTGGCGGTGCCGGGGTTGCCGGTGAAGACCAGGTGCCGGCTGCGCGCCCCGACCGGCAGCCCGGCCTTGCGCCGCCGCGCGTCCATCCGGGTCTCCGCGACGAGCGCCCGCACCCGCTGCTTGACACCGTCGAGGCCGATCATGCCGTCGAGCTCGGCCAGCAGGTCGTCGAGACCGCGCCGCGGACCGGCGTCGTCGGCGACCCCGACCCCGGCCTCGCCCGGCAGGTCGGCGGCGACCAGCAGGGCCAGCGCGGAATCGGGTCCGGCGGGCTGCGCGGCGAGCCGTCCGGCCTGCTGCCCGAGCACGGCCTCCAGCAGCCCGCGCACGGAACGGCCGTTGGCGAAGCCGCGGCCGCGCGGGATCCGGCGGATCGCCTCGGGCAACGCCCCGATCAGGTCGGCGTCGAGCTGGTAGCCCTGGCTTTCGGCCATCGACCGGAAGATCGCGGCCAGCTCGTCGTTGCTGTAGTCCGGGAACTCGATCCGGGAGGAGAAACGGGACCGCAGGCCGGGATTCGACTCGAGGAAGCCGTCCATCTCCTTGGGATAACCCGCGACGAGCACGACCAGGTCGTCGCGGTGGTTCTCCATCTGGACCAGGATTTCGGCGACGGCCTCGCGGCCGTACTCGTCGTCCTTGTCGAGGGAGAGGCTGTACGCCTCGTCGATGAACAGCACGCCGCCAGTCGCCCGTTCGCACACCGCGCGGGTTTTCTTCGACGTCTCGCCGATGTACTCGCCGACCAGGTCCGGCCGGGCCACCTCGACCACGTGGCCCTTGGACAGCATTCCGAGCGCCTGGTAGATCTTCCCGATCAGGCGGGCGACGGTCGTCTTCGCGGTGCCCGGGTTGCCGGTGAGCACCAGGTGCCGGCTGCGGACCGTGACCGGCAGGCCCGCGTCCCGGCGCCGCGCGTCGATCGCCGCTTCGGAGACCAGCGCCCGCACCCGCTCCTTCACCGGGGCGAGCCCGATCATCGCGTCCAGCTCGGCCAGCAGCTCCTCGACCGGACGGCCGGCCCGCTGTTCCGCCGCGGCGGCGAGGGGCGCGACGTGCTCCATCCCGAGATGGACCCGGCCGTCCGGGGACACCCCGCCGGCCACGGCCCCCCGGGCGGCTGCGTCGAGTACCGCCTCCACCCCGCGGGCGCCGTTGCCGGCGCTCCCGGCCAGCGGAACCAGGCGATCCCGCACTGCGGCCGGCAGCACGAACGAGCGTTCGGCCGCGATCACGTCCAGCAGCGCGGCGGTCCGGCCGGACTGGGCGAACCGCGGCATCCGGTACTGGATCACGGTCTGGGCGAAGTCCGGCGCCTCGGCGCGCAGCACCTCCAGCACACGCTCGGTGCCCGCGAGCACCAGCAGACGACAGCTGTTCTGGTCGTGCGCATAGTCCCGCAGCGCGCGCAGGACGCCGCCGGGCTCCTTTTCGAACAGGGCGTCGACCTCTTCGATCAGGATGAGCGGCGGATCCCGCTGTTCGGAGATGTGGTCGCGGAGCACCACCTCGACCGGCTCGTCGCCGGCCGCGGCCAGCAGGTCCGGGGCGGTGACCGCCACCTCGGCCTCGAAACCGACCTCGGCGGCACCGAGTTCGACGCGGAGCGTCCGCCACAACCGGCGTTGCCCGGTGTGGGGCTCGCCGACGAGCAGCACGAGCGGGTTCGGCTGCTTCGTGCCCGCGTTCTGCCGGGCCCACTCCTGCATCGCGACGACCCACTCGGCGTGCGCCTTCTCGTACTGCTCCTGCTCGCGCCGTTCCCACATCCGGTTCCCGGCCGAGAGCAGGTCGAACGTCATCGAACGGGTGGTGCGGGCGAGATCGTCGAGGTAGCCGCGTTTGTCCTTCGGCCGCTCGGGCTCCGGCGGCGGCGTCCCCCGGCCGTCCTGGGTGCCGTGCCTGCTGCGGTCGGCCCAGGCGACGACCTGCACCACCCGCCGCACGAACTCGCCGGCCGGCTCGGCTCCCGCGACGAACGCCGTGCCGACGAGGTTCTCGACTCGCACCAGGGCCTCGGCCGGGCGCACGGGCTGCGGCACCGGGCCGGACGGCGAACCGGCGGCAGCGGCCGGGCGCGGCGGCGCGGAGGCAGGGCGATTCGGCCCGGGAGGACGGACACCCGGCGGACCGGGCTGAACCGGCGGACCGGGCGGAACAGGTTGCATCGGCGGACCGGGCCGGGCGGGCGGACCGGGCTGCCCGAATCCGTTCGACGGCACGATCCGCGTGGCGGCCCGGTATCCGGGGTCCGCGGGCACCGTGCCGAACTGCCAGGCCCCGCCGGGCCGGGTCCACTGCACCGGCTGCCCGGGCACGAGCAGCCACGACGTGCCGTCCGGCCCGATCAGCATCACGTTGCGGCCCATGGCGGTTTCCGCCTGGGCGGCCTGGAACGCGTCCGACCCCGCGCGCGTCATTACCCGTTCCCCCCGTGTCACTTCTGCCGGCCCGACAGCATACGGGCGGGCGTCAACGAGCAGTGATCACCACTTCAAGGCCGCGCTCATCTGCTTGTCCACGATGGGCGACAACGTGGTCAGGAAGGTCGCGGTGACGTGGTTGTCGTCCATGTACACCAGCACGTTGCCGACCGTGGCCGGGCAGACGTCCATACCGCAGAAGTAATCCGTGAAGTCCAGGAACGACACGTTGCCCGGGACGTTCGCCATCGTGGTGTAGGACGGGTCCGGCGGCAGCACGTCGTCGCGGTCGCGGGCGCAGGCCGGGTCGTCCGGGGTCCGCTCGGCGACGCAGGCGGCCACGTCGAAGCCGAAGCGCGGGTTGTCGCGCAGTGCCACCACGGGGATGCCGGCCCGGTCGAGCCGCGCCCACCGGTCGAGGAAGCCCTGCGGGGTGGTCTCGGTGATCCCGGCGCCCACGTTCAGGCTGCCCAGCGTCACCACCGCGTCCGGGCGCATCGCCACGATCTCGGCGGCCGCGGCCTTGTTCCAGTCGAAGCAGGGCTGGTCGCCCGGCATCAGGTCGGAGGTGGCGGAGAACGGGCAGGCGCCCTTGAGCATCGAGGTGATCTGCCAGCCCTCGCTCTGCACCATCGGCAGGAACGCGGCGAGGTACTGCTGCATGTGCGAATCGCCGACCACCACCACGCGCTTGGCGGGCGGTCCCGCCGGGTCCTGGGTGCAGACCTTCAGCTCGTCGTTGCGCGGCGAGGTCGTGCACTGGTCGTCGCCGATGCCGGCCCAGTCCTCGGGCAGCTTCAGCATGGGCGGCACGATCGAGGGGGACGCCGAGCCGCGGTAGACGAAGCCCGGGGTGTGCGCGACGGCACCCGGGTGATCGGGGTCTCCGAGCGCGATGGAGTAGTTCGCCTCCGCCGTGGTGTAGCCGCCCCAGACGCCGGCGGCGATCAGCACTGGGGCGAGCGCGAGGAGGGCGAACCGGTAGGCGCCCCAGCGTTTCACCGAGCCGATCTTCGACAGCCGGATCGGGTTCTCGATGAAGTGGTAGGTCAGCACCGAGAGCAGGAACGACACCCCGAGCACCACCGCGCCGCCGAGCAGGCCGACGGCCTCGCGCTCGCGCACGATCAGGTAGAACACCAGCACCGGCCAGTGCCACAGGTACAGCGAGAAGCTGATGTTTCCCAGGTAGCCCAACGGTTTCGAGCTCAGCCAGCGATCCGCGCCGAAGCCGCTGCCGGTCTGGCCGGCCACCAGGACCAGGCCCGCGGACAGCGTCGGCCACAGTGCGATGAAGCCCGGGAAGACGGTGTCGACGCGCAGCACGATGCCGCACAGCACGAGCCCGGCCACGCCGACCCAGCCGAGCAAGATGCGCAGCCGGCGCGGCAGCGTGACGGTGTCGAGGAACATCGCCATCAGGCCGCCGAGCGCGAACTCCCAGACGCGGGTGAGGCCGTGGAAGTAGGCCAGCGGCTGGTCGGCCGCGGTGAGGTGGACCGAGTACGCGAGCGAGGCGGCGAACAGCGTCACCAGCATGACGTTCACGGTGCGGCGCAGCGGCCAGCCGAAGCGGCGCACGGCCAGGCCGAGTGCGACGAAGACCACCGGCCACAGCAGGTAGAACTGGCCCTGGATGGACAGCGACCAGAAGTGCTGCACGACGCTCGCGGTGTTGTGCTGGGCGAAGTAGTCGACCGAGTCGGCGGCGAGCTGCCAGTTCTCGTAGAACAGCGCGGAGGCGAACACCTCGCGGATGGTCTGGAACCAGCGGTCCTCGGGCAGCAGCAGCGCCGAGGCCACGACCACGGCGAGCAGCACGGTCATCGCGGCCGGGAAGAGCCGTTTGATCATCCGGCCCCACATCGGCCGCAGCTGGACCTTGCCGCGCAGCGACGCGCGGTAGAGCTGGCCGGTGATCAGGAAGCCGGAGACCAGGAAGAAGACATCGACGCCGCCCGAGATCCGGTCCAGCCAGACGTGGTAGACGACCACCAGCACCGAGGCGAGCGCGCGGACGCCCTGCAGCTCGGGCCGGAACCGCGACTGCGCGGCCGACGCCGCGGGGGACCGTCCGGACCGTTCGGCCGTCGTCGCCGTGGTCCCGGACATGGGTGTCCCTCCCCCTGGTCGCCGCGCCGCGATGCGCGTACTGGCTGATGCGATGGCCTGACGTGACGGCACGGTTGTGTGCGCGCACTAGCTATACGTGACGGGCCGGGCGGCGGCGCATCCGGGGGTCCCCCGATCGAGCCGTCGGCGGCGCCGGGCGGGCGGATGGATATCTTGGCTGGTGTGCCTCCCGACTTCGCCAGCCCGGCCGTCCGCCGCGCCCGGATAGCCGACGTCCGCAAGATCAAAGCGCTCGTCGACTCCGACGCGGGCCGCGTGCTGCTCGAGAAAGAGCTGGTCACGCTGTACGAGGCGATCCAGGAGTTCTGGGTCGTCGTCGACGCCGGCGACGAGGTGCTCGGCGCCGCCGCGCTGCACGTGCTCTGGGAGGACATCGCCGAGCTGCGCACGGTGGTGGTCGACAAGGCGGCCCGGGGCCAGGGCATCGGCCACCGGCTGGTCGGGCGGCTCGTCGAAGAGGCGCGCGAGCTGGGCCTCAAGCGCCTGTTCGTGCTGACCTTCGAAACGGACTTCTTCTCCGGGCACGGTTTCGTCGAGATCGACGGGACGCCGGTCTCCCAGGAGGTCTACGAGGAGATGCGCCGCTCACTCGACCCCGGCGTCGCGGAGTTCCTCGACCTGCCCTACGTCAAGCCGAACACCCTCGGCAACTCACGCATGCTCCTGGAGTTCTGAAATGGACACCGACCACCTGCTCAGCACCACCCGCGCCGTGCGGCGCAAGCTCGACCTCGAGCGCCCGGTCGAGCCCGCCGTGCTCGCCGAGTGCCTGGAGCTGGCGCTGCAGGCGCCGACCCCGGGCAACCAGCAGGATTGGCGCTGGCTGGTGGTGCGCGACCAGGGCGTCAAGGACCGGCTGGCGTCGGTGTTCCGCCGGGTCGGCGAGGCCTACCTGGCCGCCCGCGCGGCCGAGGCGGACGCCAGCCCCGCGACGGCCCGGGCGCTGGCGTCCGGGCGGTACCTGGTCGAGGTGATCGAGCGGGTGCCGGTGTTCGTGGTGCCGTGCCTGCGCGGCCGCCCGGCCGGCGACAACAGCGTGGACGCGGCCTTCTACGGCGGGATCTTCCCGGCGGTCTGGAACTTCCAGCTGGCCCTGCGCTCGCGCGGACTCGGCTCGACGCTGACCACGTACCACCTGCAGCACGAGTCGGAGGCCGCGCAGATCCTCGGCGTGCCGGACGGCTACACCCAGGTCGGGCTGCTGCCCGTCGCGTACACCACGGTGCCGGACTTCAAGCCGGGCGCGCGGCGGCCGCTGTCGGAGGTCGCGTTCCTCGACCACTGGGGCGAACCGCTCAGGTGACGCGCAGCGTGATCCGGTCCCCGCGGACGCTCACGCCGACCAGCTCCACCTGAGCGGCGGCGAACGTCGTGGCGTGCGGCCCGCGCCGGCCGGTGTGCAGCTGGGTGTCGGTGTGCTCCCCGCGGCCGGGCTGCGTCAGCGTCACGGCGACTGCGGCGTCGCCTTCCCAGATGCAGTGCAGCCCCGGCTTGCAGCGGGAGTCCTCGACCAGCCGGGTGTAGCGGACGGTGATGTCCTTGGTGCTCAGCTCGGCCTCCTGCCCGGTGGCGAGCGAGACGTCGTGTCCGGGATCGGCCGTGACGGTCCCTTCGACCGCCGGCCGTGGCGGCGCCGCCGGTCCCCCGTGAGTCTGCGCGAGGGCCACTGAACTCCCCGCGCCCGCGGCGAGGACGACCAGCGTCCCCATGGTCAGAGCGAGCCTCTTGGCGTCCATGGTGTGAAGACGGAGCGGGCGGCGCCGGGGGTTGCACCCGGCGTCAGAACTCTTCGTCCTCGCCGGCCGGCTCGGGGGCGTCGCCGCCGCGGATCATGAACAGCACCGATTCCAGTTCTTCCGGCTTGATCAGCACGTCGCGGGCCTTGGAGCCCTCCGACGGGCCGACGACGCCGCGGCTTTCCAGGAGGTCCATCAGGCGGCCGGCCTTGGCGAAGCCGACGCGGAGCTTGCGCTGCAGCATCGAGGTCGAGCCGAACTGGGAGGTGACGATCAGCTCGGCGGCCTGGAGCAGCACGTCGAGGTCGTCGCCGATGTCCGGGTCGATCTCCTTCTTCTCGCCGGCCTTCTGGGCCGTGACGCCGTCCTGGTACTCCGGCTGCGCCTGCTCCTTGGCGTAGTTGACGACGGCGGCGATCTCCTCGTCGCCGACGAACGCGCCCTGGATGCGCACCGGTTTGCCCGCGCCCATCGGCAGGTAGAGCGCGTCGCCCATGCCGATCAGCTTCTCGGCGCCCGGCTGGTCGAGGATGACCCGCGAGTCGGTCAGCGACGACGTCGCGAAGGCCAGCCGCGAGGGCACGTTCGTCTTGATCAGGCCGGTGACGACGTCGACCGACGGCCGCTGGGTCGCCAGCACCAGGTGGATGCCGGCCGCGCGCGCCTTCTGCGTGATCCGGACGATCGCGTCCTCGACGTCGCGCGGGGCGGTCATCATCAGGTCGGCCAGCTCGTCGACGATCGCCATGATGTACGGGTACGGCGCGTACACGCGCTCGCTGCCCGGCGGCGCGGTGATCTCGCCGGAGCGGACCTTCTTGTTGTAGTCGTCGATGTGCCGGACCTTGTTGACCTGCATGTCCTGGTACCGCTGCTCCATCTCCTCCACCAGCCAGGCCAGCGCGGCGGCGGCCTTCTTCGGCTGGGTGATGATGGGCGTGATCAGGTGCGGGATGCCCTCGTAGGGCGTCAGCTCGACCATCTTCGGGTCGATCAGGATCATCCGGCACTCGTCCGGGGTCGACCGCGCGAGCAGCGACACCAGCATCGAGTTGACGAAGCTGGACTTACCGGAGCCGGTCGAGCCCGCCACCAGGAGGTGGGGCATCTTCGTCAGGTTCGCGGTGACGAAGTGGCCCTCGATGTCCTTGCCCAGCCCGATCACCATCGGGTGGTTGTCCTTGACCGTGGTCGGCGCGCGCAGGACGTCGCCGAGGCGCACCATCTCGCGGTCGGAGTTCGGCACCTCGATGCCGACCGCGGACTTGCCCGGGATCGGCGCCAGCAGCCGGACGTTGTCGGTGGCCACGGCGTACGCGATGTTCTTGGTCAGCGCGGTGATCTTCTCGACCTTGACGCCCGGGCCCAGCTCGACCTCGTACCGGGTGACGGTCGGGCCGCGGGTGAAGCCGGTGACCTGCGCGTCGATGCTGAACTGCTCCAGCACGCCGGTGATCGCCTCGATCATGGCGTCGTTGGCCTTGCTGCGGGACTTGGGCACGTCGCCGAGCTTCAGCAGGTCCGGCGGCGGGAGCTGGTAGTCGCCCTCGACGGTGCGGGTCATCGCCAGCGGCGGCTCGGGGGCCTTCTTCGGCTTCTTCTCCGGCACCTCGGCGGCGGGCGTCGCCGGCTTGGGCTTCGGCGGGCGCAGCGGGGTGGGCGTCTCGGCCAGCGCGGCGTCGAGGTCCAGCTGCTCGCCGTCCTGCTCGCCGCGGCCCTGGCGACGGCGCGAAGGCTTGCGCAGCCGCGCGGCCTTCGGGTCGGCTTCGATGACCGCGTCGGCCTCGCGCTCGGCAGCGGCGGCCGCGTCGCGCTCCGCCTCGACGTCGGCGAGTTCCTCCTCGTCGAGGCCCCAGGTGCGCAGCCGGTGCGGGATCTCGCGCACCGGCGTGCCGGTGAACACCAGCACGCCGAACAGCAGCGCGAGGATCAGCAGCGGCACCGCGACCCAGGTGGTGACGCCCTGGGTGAGCAGCCCGCCGGAGAACCAGCCGATCACGCCGCCGGCGTACATCCGGCCGTCGTTGGTGTGCGGCAGCGCGGTGAAGATGTGCAGCATCCCGAGCACGGACAGGACCACCAGCAGGGTGCCGATGACCATCCGCGGCCGGGTCTCCGGGTCCGGCTCCGAGCGCATCAGCGCGACCGCGACCACGACCAGCACCAGGGGCAGCGTCACCGCGCCCGCGCCGAGCACCGTGCGCGTCGCGACCTCCACGGCGGCGCCGATCGGCCCGGCGGCCCGCCACCACACGCCCACGGCGGCGATGATCGCCAGCGCGATCAGGCCGAGCGCGAGCCCGTCACGACGGTGTTCGGCCTCCAGCTCGCGGGTGCGCCCGACCGTGCGGGCCAGCGTGCCGAGGCCCTTGGCCAGCAGGTTCCAGGTGCCGCGCACGCCCCGCCCGAACGCGCCGGAAGACGAACGCTTTCGCGAAGCCGGCCTGCGCGCCGACGAAGAAGGCCTCCGGGAGGAAGACGACGGGCGCGAACGCGAGCCGGAGCCCGCCGACCGCGGCTTGGCCGGGGTACGCGAACCACGCGCCGGTGCCTTCCCGCCGCTGCTCGAACTGCTCCGCTTTCTCGTCGCCGACCCAGCCATGCCTCCACGGTAACGGGCCGGGGCCGATAGTCCCATGCGCCACTCTCAGCACAGGCGAAACAATCGCCTCGGCCGGCACGCGTGCGGGGGCACCCGGATTCAGCCCCCTGCTGCCGGAACCACCCCATCGGGGGTACCCGCCGCCATGGCAAACTCTGCGCATGTTCGCGCTGCAGCAGGACGATCCCCCGGCTCCGCGCCGCGCCCCGGCGATCTGGCGGACGATGCTGAACATCGACCGCGGCCTGGTCAACATGGTCGGCAAGCTGACCGTGTCCGGCTCGATCCCGCCCGCGCTGCGCGGCCGCCCGCTGCTGATGGCGGCGAACCACATCGGCGTGTTCGACGCGTTCGTGCTGATGGCCGCGTGCAAGCGGATCGGCATCAACCCGCGGTTCATGCTGGCCGGCGGCATCCTCGACGCGCCGCTGATCGGCCCGGCGCTGCGCGTCAGCGGGCACCTGCGGGTGGACCGCCAGGTGGCGGCGACCGCGGTCGGGCAGTTCGCCGAGGCCGTGGAGCAGCTCCGCACCACCCGCGAGCCGATCATCGTCTACCCCGAGGGCCGGATCAGCCACGATCCCGGCCTGTGGCCGGAGCGCGGCAAGACCGGCGCGGCGCGGCTGGCGCTGGCCGCGGACGTGCCGGTGATCCCGATCAGCCAGTGGGGCGCGCACGAGGCCGTGTATTGGGGCACCGAGACCGTGAACGGACCGGCCGACCTGGTGCCGCTGGCCCGTTCCGGGCTGAGTGCGCCGTTGCGGCGGCCGCGGTTCAAGGTGCACTTCGGCGATCCCGTCGACCTGTCCGGGGTCGAGCCGGAACGGCCGGGCGCCGGCGTGCGCGCGCACGCCAAGATCATGCAGGCCATCACCGACGGACTGGTGCCGCTGCGCCGCGACGAGCCCGTGCGGCCGCGGTTCACCGACCCGACCCGGCCGACGGACACCGTCAGCCCGTGGAAGCCGGGGCAGGCCAAGCCGTCGCGGTGACGGCCGCGTTCCGGATCATGGGACCGGGCCGGCGCCTGGCCTAGAGTCGCGAGGCGTGAGCACACGCATTCTGGTCGTCTACTACAGCGCCACCGGGAACGCCGCCGCGCTCGCGTCCGCACTGGCCGATGGCGCGCGCGAGACCGGGGCCGAGGTCCGGTTGCGGACGGTGCCGGAGACCGCGCCGCCCGAGGCCGTCGCGAGCAACCCGCGCTGGCAGGCCTGGGTGGACGCCGGCCCGCACCACGAGTACGCGACGCTGGCCGATCTGGAGTGGGCCGAAGGCATCGCGGCCGGCGGCCCGACCCGCTTCGGCGGCCCGCCCGCGCAGCTGAAGTCCTTTTTGGACAGCACCGGCGGCCTGTGGGCGCAGGGAAAGCTGGCCGACAAGGTCGCGACGTCGTTCACCACGGCGTCCACCACGCACGGCGGGCTCGAGGCGACCGTGCTGGCCACGAACAACATCTTCTACCACTGGGGCGCGATCGTGGTGCCGCTCGGCTACGGCGACCCGCACCTGAAGGAGTCCGGCAACCCGTACGGCGGCTCGTTCGTCTCGCGCAAATCGGCGGCGCCGGACGAACTGGCACTGGGCGCGCTGCGGCGGCAGGGCAAGCGGCTCGCCACGATCACCACGCACGTCGCCACCGGGCTGAAAGCCCAGCAATAAATCGGTATCGACGCCTCGTCGGTCTTCCGTAGGGTCGCGCAGTGACCACCGAACTGGCCGCCGTCGCCCCGCGGCCCCACGTCCCGCACCGCGGGCGCGGCAGTGTCCTGGTGCTGGCTTCGGCGCTGCTGTTCAGCACGTCCGGCATCCTCGGGAAGCCGACCATGCTGGCCGGGCTGACCCCGGAACAGGCGGCGACGCTGCGAATCGGCTTCGCGGGCCTGCTGCTGCTCGTGGGCACGGCCGTGTTCGCGCCGCAGACGCTCAAGGTGCGTCGCGGGGAATGGCCGATGCTGGTCGCGTACGGGCTGCTCGGCGTCGCCGGGACGCAGCTGTTCTACTTCATCGCCGCGTCCCGGATCCCGGTCGGCATCGCGATCCTGCTGGACTTCACCTCGCCGGTGCTGATCGCCCTGTGGGTCCGGTTCGTGCGCCGGACGCGGCTGCCGCGCGCGATGTGGGGCGGGATCGCGCTGGCGATGGCGGGCCTGGCGCTCGTCGCGCAGGTCTGGGAGGGCATCAGCCTCGACACCGTCGGCCTGCTCGCCGGCCTCGGCGCGGGCGTCTGCTCGGCGGGCTACTTCCTGATCGGCGAGCGCGCGGTGACCGGCCGCGACCCGCTGGGCCTGGTCACCTGGGGCATGGTGATCGGGGCGGTGGTGGTGTGCGTGGTCGCGCCGCCGTGGACGGTGCCGTGGCCGCTGCTGGCCGGCGCCGTCGCGTTCGGGCCGTGGACGACGCCGCTGTGGCTGCTGGTGGTCGGAGTGGTGCTGCTGTCGACGGTTTTCCCGTATCTGCTGAGCATCTCGTCGCTGCGGCACCTGCCCGCCTCGGTGGCGAGCGTGCTGGGATTGGCCGAACCGGTGCTCGCGACGGTCCTGGCGTGGGCGCTGCTGGGTGAGGCCCTGACCTGGCCCCAGGTACTGGGCGCGGCCATCCTGCTCGGTGGCGCTTTGCTGGTGCAGGCCAATTCGAAAGCAGTCACCTGAGCGCAGGCCGCACGACGAACAGGGGAAACACGATGATCGAACGCTTCGAACGGCCGCCGGGCCTGGGCCCGGTCAACGGCTACAGCCACGCCGTGGCCGGGGCCGGTCGCCTGGTGGCGGTGTCGGGCCAGCTCCCGGTGGACGCCGACGGGTCCATTGTGGACCCCGCCGACGGCCTCGCCCAGGCCCGGCAGGTGTTCGCCAACCTGGGCACCGCACTGCGGGCAGCCGGCGCGGGGCCGGAGGATGTCCTGCGCCTGACGTACTTCCTCACCGACCTCGCGGATCTCGGCGCAGTCCGGGCCGCACGCGATGAATTCCTCGGCGACGGCCCGCGACCGGCTAGCTCGCTGGTGCAGGTCGCCGGACTGGTCCTCCCCGGCGCACGGATCGAGATCGACGCCCTCGCCATCATCCAGGCGTAGCCCAGCTCAGGGCTCGTGAGTGTTTATGACGGTTCTAACCGTCATAAACACTCACGAGTCTTCTCAGACCGGGATGACCGTGGGCACGATCATCGGGCGGCGGCGGTAGGTGTCGGCGACCCAGCGTCCCACCACCCGGCGCACGGCCTGCGCGATGCGGTGTGTGTCGGTGATGCCCTCGGCCTCCGTGCGCGCCAGCTCCATCTCCACCAGCGGCACGACGGCGTCGAGCGCCTTCGGGTCGTCGGAGAAGCCGCGGCCGGAGACCGTCGGGCTGCTGACCGCGCGGCCCGTGCTGGAGTCGACGGCGACGCTGATCGAGATGAAGCCGCCCTCGCCCAGCACCAGCCGGTCCGACAGGGTCGACTCGCCGACGTCGCCGACCGAGAGGCCGTCCACGTACACGTGCCCGACCTCGACGCGGCCGGTGCGGGAGGCCTTGCCGTCGACCAGGTCGACGACCACGCCGTCCTCGGCGATCACCACGTTCTCCGGCGCCACGCCGGTCCGGATGGCCAGCTCGCCGTTGGCGCGCAGGTGCTTCCACTCGCCGTGCACCGGCATCACGTTGCTCGGGCGCACCGCGTTGTACAGGTACAGCAGCTCGCCCGCGGACGCGTGCCCGGAGACGTGCACCTTGGCGTTGCCCTGGTGCACGACGTTCGCGCCGAGCCGGGTCAGGCCGTTGACCACGCCGAACACCGCGGTCTCGTTGCCCGGGATCATCGAGCTGGCCAGCACCACGGTGTCGCCGGAGCGGATCGAGATCTGCCGGTGCTCGCCGCGGGCCATGCGCGAGAGCGCCGAGAGCGGCTCACCCTGCGACCCGGTCGAGACGAACAGGACCTTGCTCTCGGGCAGCGTGCTCGCCTGGTCGAGGTCCACCAGCAGGCCCTCGGGCACCTCCAGCAGGCCGAGGTCGGCCGCGATGCCCATGTTCCGGACCATCGAGCGGCCGACGAACGCGACGCGACGGCCGTGCCGTGACGCGGCCGCGAGCACCTGCTGCACGCGGTGCACGTGGCTGGCGAAGCAGGCGACGATCACGCGCTGGTCCACCCGGCGGATCACGTCGTCGAGCACCGGGCCGATGTCGCGCTCCGGCATGACGAACCCGGGCACCTCGGCGTTGGTCGAGTCCACGCAGAACAGGTCCACGCCCTCGTCGCCGAGCCGGGAGAAGCCGGCCAGGTCGGTCAGCCGGCCGTCGAGCGGCAGCTGGTCGAGCTTGATGTCGCCGGTGTGCAGGACCACGCCCGCCGGGGTGCGGATGGCGACCGCCAGCGCGTCCGGGATCGAGTGGTTCACGGCGAAGAACTCGAGGTCGAACGCGCCGACCTTGCGCCGCTCGCCCTCGCGCACCTCGATCAGCTTCGGCCGCTGGCGGTGCTCCTTGGCCTTGGCCGCGAGCAGCGCGTTGGTGAAGCGCGAACCGTAGATCGGCAGGTCCGGCCGCAGCCGGAGCAGGAACGGGACGGCGCCGATGTGGTCCTCGTGCCCGTGCGTGAGGACCAGGCCGTCGATGTCCTCGAGCCGGTCCTCGATCGCCCGGAAGTCCGGCAGGATCAGGTCGACGCCGGGCTGGGTGTCCTCGGGGAACAGGACGCCGCAGTCGACGATCAGCAGCCTGCCGTCGTACTCGAAGACGGTCATGTTGCGCCCGACTTCGCCGATGCCGCCCAGCGCGACTACGCGAAGGGCCCCTTCGGGCAGTTTGGGCGGGAGGTTCGTCGGGCCGGGTCCGGGGGGAAGTGAGCTCACCGGGGCAGGGTCCCAACGCTGGTGTGTGAAGTGGGGGCCACGTAGGCCGCCTGGGAATCCGCTTGTGCCACCCGTGCACCATGCCAGTCCGAGGCCGCCGTGTCGCCCAGCGGCACGCCGCCCTGGGCAAGATCGGCGGCGATCAGCTGGAGCTGGTCGTCGGTGGCGGGCACGATCGGCAGCCGCGGGTCGCCGATGTCGAAGCCGCGCAGCCGCAGCGCGGCCTTGCTGAACGCGACGCCACCGAGCCGGGACATGGCCCGCATCACCGGCAGCATGCCGCGGTGGTTGGTGCGCGCGGTGGAGGTGTCGCCGTTCTCGTAGGCGTCGATCATCGCGCGGATCCGGCCGGCCACCACGTGCCCGATCACGCTGACCACGCCCGCGCCGCCGACCGAGATCCACGGCAGGTTCAGCCCGTCGTCGCCGGAGTAGTAGGCGAGCTGGGTGCTGGCGATCACCTCGGAGCCGGCGATCAGGTCGCCCTTGGCGTCCTTGACCGCGACGATCCGCGGGTGCTCGGCCAGCCGCTGCAGCGTGTCGACCTCGATCGGCACGATCGAGCGCGGCGGGATGTCGTAGAGCATCACGGGCAGCTCGGTGGCGTCCGCGACCGCGGTGAAGTGCGCGAACAGCCCGGCCTGGCTGGGCCGCGAGTAGTACGGCGTGACCACGAGCAGGCCGTGGGCGCCGGCCTCGGCGGCCGCGTGGGCCTGCTCGATGCTGTGCGCGGTGTTGTTCGTGCCGGCGCCGGTCAGCACGGTGGCCCGGTCGCCGACCGCCTCGACGACGGCGCGGACCAGAGCGGCCTTCTCCGCGTCGCTCGTGGTGGGGCTCTCGCCGGTGGTGCCGTTCAGGACCAGGCCGTCGTTACCCAGCTCCACGAGGTGCTCGGCGAGCTCCTGGGCCCGCTTGACGTCCAGCGCCCCTTCGCTGTCGAAGGGGGTCGCCATCGCGGTGAGCACACGCCCGAACGGCCGTCCTGGCGCTGCGGTAGGTGGGGTGGACATGGTGATGACGGTACCTCCTCGGCGCAGCCAATCCCCTCCCGACCTGGTGCCCCGCCGGGAACTGCGGAGATTTTCCTCCCCCGGCGCGCGGGGGCCGGAACTCTTCGCGTGCCGCTACTTGACCTTGGTGGTGATCTGCGCCGGGATCTGCCCGTTGCCGGTCCGGGCGAGCACGCAGTAGAACTCGCGGCTCGGGCTGTCGCTGGATTTCTCCGGGGTCAGGTTCCACTCGCGCTCGGTCGGCACCAGCGCCTGGTAGGTGAGCCCGGCGCGCTGCTGCGCGGGCACCACCGACGAGGTGAACGACGTCGCGCAGCGCGCCTCGGCGGCCCGGCTGATCGCCTCGAGCCCGGGGTAGGCGGCGACCTGGGCTTCGTCGTTGCTGTAGTTCTCGACGGGCAGGGCGTCGGCGCTGTCGTAGACCTCGAGGGTGTGGCTCTTCTTGCACTCGACGTTGTTGTCGTCGCCGATCACGACCCCCGGCTGGACCACGGCGTTGTAGCAGGGCTGGTAGTTGTCCAGCGCCGTCTTGAGGTAGCCGTCCGGGCCGTAGGTGACGGTGGGCAGCATCTGCGGGTCGGCCTTCGGCGACCACACCGGTTCGCCGAGGAAGAACCCGCCCACCAGCGCGGCGACGACCAGGGCCGCGGCGGCACCCAGCCACCAGCCGCGGCGGCCGCGCTTCGGCGGCTGCGGCGCCACGCGGGTCAGCGGCTGGGCGCCCGGGTGCGGCATCGTCACGCTGCCGGGCGCCGGGGTCGGCGGCTGGCCGGCGGCGGTGGCCAGCAGCGCGCGGGCCTGTGGGGCGGTCAGCCGGGCCTCGGGCTTGGCCACCAGCAGGCCGAGCACCGCCGCCGCGAGCGGGCCGCTGCCCCGGGTGAGGTACGGGACCTCGGTCATGATCGCGTGCAGGGTCGCGGCCGTGGTCGGCCGTTCGAACGCGACCAAACCTTCCACGGCGAAGAACAGCGTCGCGCCGAGCGACCACAGGTCCGACTCCGGCATGGCCTCCCGGCCCTCGACCCGTTCCGGGGCCATGAAAGCCGGCGAGCCGACGATGACCCCGGACGTGGTCAGCCGCGGGTCGTCGATGGCGTGCGCGATGCCGAAGTCGGTGAGCTTCACCCGGCCGTCCGGCGCGACCATGATGTTGGCGGGCTTGACGTCGCGGTGCACGATCCCGGCGGCGTGCGCGGCCTGCAACGCGGCGAGCACTCGCTCCCCGATCGCCGCGGCCTGCGCCGCGGGCAGCGGGCCCTGGCCGCGCACCAGGTCGGCCAGCGTCGGGGCCTCCACCAGCTCCATCACGATCCACGTGGTGCCGCCGTCGGTGACCACGTCGAACACCGTGACCACGGCCGGGTCGTTGAGCCGGCCGCCGGCGCGCACCTCGCGCAGCACCCGCTCGGAGAACACGGCCGAGCCCTCGCTGTCGGGCAGCCGCAGCTCCTTGATCGCGACCGCGCGGCCGATCACCTGGTCCTGGGCCCGCCACACCACGCCCATGCCGCCGCGGCCGAGCTCGCCGAGCAGCCGGTAGCGGCCGGCGACCACGCGTGCTCCGGAGGCCGGGGCGGTCGGGTCGTGCGGGCGCGTCTGTTCGTCGGTCACTGCGGTGGTGCTCCTCGTTCCGGGGTCGCGCGGATGGTAGTCCGACCCGCCGGCGTCGTTCCCGGTTCCGCCGTGTTCGCCCGGTTTCAGCCCGTGAACGTCAGGTAGATCAGCACCACGTTCAGCGTGATGATCACCGCCGCGACCAGCCAGGCCGCCACCGCGGTCGGGCGCCGGTTCACCTCCGCGCCCATCAGCGCGGGGTCCGAGGTCAGCCGGATCAGCGGCACGAGCGCGAACGGGATGCCGAACGACAGCACCACCTGCGAGACCACCAGCGCCGCGCTCGGGTCGGCGCCCAGCCCGAGCACGACGATCGCCGGGGCGAGCGTGACGAGGCGGCGCAGCAGGATCGGGAATCGCTTGCGCAGCAAGCCTTCCATGATCATCGCACCGGCGTACGCACCCACCGAAGTGGACGCGAGCCCCGAAGCCAGCAGCCCGATCGCGAACAGCAGCGCGATGCCGGGTCCCAGCGCCGTCGCGACCGCGCTGTGCGCGCCTTCGATCGAGTCGACGCCGGTCTGGCCCTGGAGGTTCGTCGCGGCGAGCAGCAGCATGCCGAGGTTGACCGCGCCGGCCAGCAGCATCGCCAGCCCGACGTCGACGCGGGTCGCGCGCAGCAGCCGGTGCCGCTGCTCGGGCCCGGCCGCCCCGTGCCGGTCGCGGACCAGGCCGGAGTGCAGGTAGACCGCGTGCGGCATCACGGTGGCGCCGAGCATCGCGGCGGCGATCAGCACGCTGCCGGACCCCTCGAACCGCGGCAGCAGCCCGCTCGCGACGCCGGACGCCGAAGGCGGCTCCACGAACAGACTGGCCAGGAACCCGATGGCGATCACCGCGAGCAGCCCGGTGACGACCCGTTCGAAGGTCCGCTGGCCGCCCCGGTCCTGGACCGCCAGCAGCACCAGCGAAACCGCCCCGGTGATCAGCCCGCCGACGACCAGCGGCAGGTCGAACAGCAGGTTCAGCGCGATCGCGCCGCCCACCACCTCGGCCAGATCGGTGGCGACGGCGACCACCTCGGCCTGCGCCCAGTAGGCCAGCCGCGCCGACCGCGGCATCCGCTCCCGCAGGACCTCCGGCAGCGAGCGCCCGGTGACCAGGCCGAGCTTCGCCGACAGGTACTGGACCAGCACAGCCATCAGATTCGCCGCGACGATCACCCACACCAGCAGGTAGCCGAAGCGGGCGCCCGCGCTGATGTTGGACGCGACGTTGCCGGGATCGACGTACGCGATCGACGCGACGAACGCGGGGCCCAGCAGCGCCGAGCCCGCCCGCAACCGGGCCAGCCGCCGCGGCCGCGCCGCTTCCGCCACCGCCATCACGTCACCCTTCGCCGACTGTCGGGCTACCTAAATCGAAGTTTAGGCACGCCGAACTTTGCGAAGCAAGGGTGTTGTCGGCCACTGCGGCCCCGCTGCGAGGCGGTCAAGGCCTCCCTCCCTACCGGCGCGGGCACTGACGGCAAGGCCTCCTTACCGGCGCGGGCGCTGACGGCAAGGCCTCCTTGCCCGCGTGGGACGCGAGTAAGGAGGCCTTGCCGGATCCGGCAGATGCTCAGGCGGGCAGCGCGAGCTCGTGACCCTCGTGGTCGCTGTCGCGGAACGCCTTCACCGCAAGCTCAAGCTCAGCGCACCGGTCCGACGGGACAACGAAGGCCCTCGTCCGAAGCGCGGACGAGAGGCCTTCAGCGACGAGCTACTCAGGCGGGCAGCGCGACCTCGTGACCGCTGTCGCGGAACGCCTTCACCGCGAGCTCAAGCTCGGCCGAGCGCACCAAAATGTGGTCAGTGTCGAAAGTGGACAGTGAGAACAGGGCGACGCCGGCCGCGGCCAGTTCCGAGGCCAGGGCGGAGATCACGCCGGTCAGCGTGAACTCCAGGGGGCCGCGGACGCTCATCAGCCGCCAGCCGTGCTCGACTACGCCGCCTGCGGGCTCGCGGCCGGTCGGGCAGATCACCGAAAGCTCTTCCGGGGTGCGGGTGACCGAGACGAGCGCCGGCTCGCCGGGTACCAGCAGCTCCGCCGGGACCGGGGCGTCGGCGGGCAGCCGCACCACCGAATAGTCGCCCGGCCGGACGTCGATCGCGAGGCGCTTCATCAGCCTTCGAGGACCTTCGGGCTGGACGCGACCTCGGTGCCGTCGGGCAGCGTGGAGATGGTGAAGTCGGCGAACACGTTGGCCGCGGCCTTCTGCAGCTCGCGCAGGCAGTCGATGGCCAGCGCGCGGATCTCGACGTCGGCGTGCTCGGTCGCGCGCATGGCGATGAAGTGCCGCCAGGCGCGGTAGTTGCCGCTCACCACGATGCGGGTCTCGGTGGCGTTCGGCAGCACCGCGCGGGCGGCCTGACGGGCCTGCTTACGACGCAGCGTGGCGCTCGGCGCGTCGGAGAACTTGTCCTCCAGGCCGGCCAGCAGCTCGGTGTACGCGTCGACACTCGCCTGCGCGGCCTTGAGGAACTTCTCGTGCAGCTCCGGGTCGTTCGCGATCACCTCCGGCTCCACGAACGCGGCGTTCTTCTCCGGCACGTACCGCTGCGAAAGCTGCGAGTACGAGAAGTGCCGGTGCCGGATCAGCTCGTGGGTGAGCGAGCGCGAGATGCCGGTGATGTAGAAGCTCACCGAACCGTGCTCCAGCACCGAAAGGTGCCCCACCTCGATGATGTGGTCGATGTAGCCGGCGTTGGTCGCCGTCTTCGGGTTCGGCTTCTTCCACGACTGGTAGCAGGCGCGCCCGGCGAACTCGGCCAGCGCCTGGCCGCCGTCGGCGTCGGTCGACCACGGCACGTCCTCCGGCGGGAAGAACTCCGTCTTCGCGATCAGCTGAACCCTCGGCGACACGGTCTCGGCCACGTCAGCACTCCCTCTCCTCTGCGACTCCGAACGGCAGCGTAACCGGGACCCCCGACAGTCCCGGTATGACACCGCGTGGTGTCACGAGTTTCTTGACTGACGCCAGACATGACGTCATAGTGGTGTCATGGACCTGACGCCGTACATCGCGAACCTTCGCGAAGACCTCGCGAACACGGCCTCCGCCGGGGACGAGCAGACCCGGCGGGCGGCTGCCCTGCTTTCCGCCGCGCTCGAACCCGCGGTCCGGCTGACGCTGATGAACGCGCTGGCCGACCTGGCCGCGGAGGTGACCGCCGCCCTGCCCGGACAGGTGGTCGACGTCCGCCTCGACGGCCGGGACGTCCGCGTGGTCGTCACCGGCGGCGCCGAGGAGGCGCCGCGGCCGGAGCGCCCGCAGGCGCCGCCACCCATCGACGGCGGTGACATCACGCGCATCACGCTGCGGCTGGTCGAGCAGATCAAGGGCCAGGCCGAGCAGGCCGCGGCCGCGCAGGGCGTGTCGCTGAACACGTTCGTCGCGCAGGCCGTGCAAGGGGCGCTCGGCCAGGCCCAGCAGCAGCACCACCAGCGCCACGGGCAGTGGCGCCAGGGCAGCAGCCGCACCGAGACCAAGCTGCACGGCTGGGTCGAGGGCTAGGAGGGGAATTCATGAGCGACGAGAACGAGGACACCACCTCGGCGGGCACCGCTGCCGCCGGCGGGTCCGGACCGGGATCTGCCGCTGACGCCGGCACGGCGGCCGCCGCCGGAGCCGAATCCGCTGCCGGAGCCGACGCGGAGTCCGCCAAGGCCGACGCCGGATCGGGCGCCGAGACCGACGCGGAATCCGCCACTGGAACCGAGTCTGGCACCGAGACCGAGGCCGCCGAGACGGCCGACCCGGGACGGCCGGTGGGCGGGTCCACCGGCACCACGCGGACGCAGGAGTTCGACGCGGACGGGCCGCTGGAGCTGGACGTCGGCGTCACGATCGGGCGGGTCGAGCTGGTGCTCGACCGCGCGTCCGGCGCGAGCGTCGAGCTGCGGCACGACGCGGGCGAGCAGCCACCGTGGGTCAGCGGGGTCTCGAACCTGCTGTCGTGGGTCGGCGAGCGCTTCGGCGACCAGCTGGGCGTCGACCCGGGCGGCTCGGCGGCCGACGCCGTCCAGCAGTCGCGCATCGAGAAGACGGGCAACCGGCTCGTGGTCCGGGCGCCGAAGGCCTGGCAGCTGCGCAACGTGCCGCTGTCGGTCAAGGTGCACGCGCCGTCCGGGTCGCACGTGGAGGTCCGCGCGGGGGCGGCGGACGTCACGGTGACCGGCTCGGCGGGCCGCGCCGACATCCTCACCGGTTCCGGCGAGGTCGTGCTGGAGCGGGCCGACGGCTCGGCGATCGTGCGCACCGGCACCGGCAGCGTGAAGCTCGGCCCGACCCTCGCGGGGCTCCAGCTGCGCACCGGCAGCGGTTCGGTGGAGGCGTCTTCGGTGGCGGGGTCGGCGACCCTGGCCACGGGCACGGGTGACGTCTGGCTGGGCGCGGTCGCGGGCGAGGTCATGGCCCGCACCGGCAGCGGCGATCTGTCGGTCGCCGAGGCGGCGTCCGGCTCGCTCGAGCTGATCACCGGCTCGGGCGAGGTCCGGGTCGGCATCCGCGGCGGCGTCGCGGCCGAGGTGGAGCTGGCCTCCGCCGCGGGCCGGGTGTCCAGCGAGCTGGAGGTCTCCGACGTACCACCTGAAGCGGGCGTGGCACTGCGCGTCCGCGCACGCACCGGCACGGGCAACGCGGTAGTCACCCGCGCGGCCGGCTGATAAGGGGGAGGCGGCGGGCCGACCGGTCAGGGGGTGACCGGTCGGCCCGCCGCTTCGTGCGTTCCAGGTGTTGCGGTGTAAGGGTTTACGGCCTCACGTGACGGGACGCGGTGCGGCGGCGGGACCGGGATGGTTCGCGCCGCAGCGGGTTCTGCCAGGATCAGTGCCCCGGAACAAGGGGGATCCGATGCGGCACACCTGGACCGACAAGGCCGTCCACCGCTCGCGGCTGCGGGGGTGCCTGCTGGCCGGCGGGCTCGGCGACGCGCTGGGGTACCCAGTCGAAACCCTTTCCCGGCAACGGATCGAGGCGAAACACGGGCCACGCGGGCTCACCGATCCGGTGACCGACGCGGACGGCGTCGCGGTGATCACGGACAACACCCAGCTGTCACTGTTCACCGCGGAAGGCTTTCGCAACGGGTACGTGCAGGTCCGCGAGCACGGTATCGACGGCGCGATGTCCGCGCTGGTGCGCGAGGCGTACCTGCGCTGGCTCGACACCCAGGACCACCCGGCGCCGCCACCGGTGCTGAGCGCCGACCACCGCGTCGGGCGGCTGCGCCTGGAGCCTTGGCTCTACGCGCGGCGCTCGCCCGGGCCGGAATGCTTGTCCGGCTTGAGATCGGGGCAGGTGGTGAAGCCGTTCGCCGAGCCGGCCGGGCAGCCGGGGCCGGTCAATCCCAGTTCGAAGGCTTACGCCACCGTGGTTCGCTCCGCGCCGTTCGGCTTCCTCGGCGACGCGCCGTACGCGTTCCGGCTCGCCGCCAACTGCGCCCAGCTCACCCACGGCCACCCGACGGGCTACTACGCGGCAGGCACTTTCGCCGCGATCATCGCGCACCTCGTCGCGGGCGAATCGCTGGACGTCGCGGTATCGCTGGCGATGCGCGAACTCGCCGGGCATCCCGGCCACGAGGAGACGACCGAAGCCCTGCGCCACGCCCTCGATCTCGCCGCCGAGGGCAAGCCGGCCGCGGAGAAGGCCGAACTCCTCGGCACCGGCCGGACCGCCGAGGAGGCACTGGCCATCGGCGTCTACGCCGCACTGGTGCCGTTCGACAGCGCACAGCCCGAGGACGACATCACGGCCCGTTTGTGCTTGTCTGTCAACCATTCCGGCGCCAGCGACTCGACCGGATCGGTGTGCGGCAACCTGCTCGGCGTGCTGCACGGCGACGTCAACCTGCCGTGGCGCTGGCTCTCCCGCCTCGAAGGACGCGCCGTGATCGCCCAGGTCGCCGACGACTTCGCCGCGGAAACCGGCCAGGCCGACGGCAGCTGAAACGTCAGCCGACCGCCTGCTACAGCGTTGTCTACAGCGCTGTCTTCAACGCCTTCTTCAGTGCTTTCTTCAGCGCCACAGCCAGATCCCCCCGCTCCCCCACCACAACCCCGTCCAGCCCGAGCCAGGCAGCCATGTGCGCCAGCTCCCCCGCCAGCTCGGCGGCGACCCGCGGCTCGTCGACGCCCGGCTCGGCAAAAGCGCCCTGCACGCGCAGCACCCCGGCCGCCCGGTCGGATTTCAGGTCGACGCGGCCGGACAGCACGCCGTCGAGCAGGAACGGGAACACGTAATACCCGTGGACGCGCTTGGGCTCCGGCACGTAGATCTCGATGCGGTAGCGGAAGCCGAACAGCCGCTCGGTGCGGTCGCGCTCCCAGATCAGCGGGTCGAACGGGCACAGCAGCGCGCGGCCGGTCACCGCACGCGGGGTCCGCGCTTCGTTGTGCCGGTACGCCACCGCGCGCCATCCCTGCACCTGCACCGGCTCCAGCGTGCCCGCCTCGACCAGCTCCGCGACGGCCTGGCGCGCGACGTCCGGCCCCAGCCGGTAGTAGTCCCGCAGATCGGTTTCCGTGCCGACGCCCAGCGCGCGGGCCGAGCGCTCGATCAGGCCCCGAGCGCCCTCGTCCGCACTCACCTGCCGAGACAGGATCTCCGGCGGCACCACCCGCTCGGTCAGGTCGTAGAGCCGCTCGAACGACCGCCGGGTGCCCGTGGTCAGCTGCCCGAGCCCGAACAGGTACTCGCACGCCTTCTTCACCACCGAGCGCTCCCACCACGCGCCCGGGCCACGGCCAGCGACCTCGGCCTCCAGCGCCTTCTCGATCCCGCCCGCGCCGATCGGCCCCTGCTCCTTGACCACCGCCAGCACGTCTTCCAGCAGCCCGGGCACGGTCTCGACCACGCTCGTGTAGTTCCGCCACCAGCCGTCGCGCTTCGCGCCGGAACGCAGCAACGGCCAGTCCTGGATCGGGAGCAGGCTCGCCTCGTGCGCCCACGACTCCACCAGCAGCCGCGGACGGCGCGCGCTGTGCGACCACGCCGCTTCGTCCACCAGCGCCGGGTCGTACGCGCCCAGGCGCGAGAACACCGGCATGTAGTGCGCGCGCACGGCGACGTTCACCGAGTCCAGCTGCAGCAGCTGGACCCGCGACAGCACCTTGGCCAGGTGCCGGCGGGTGGGGGCCGTGGCGGGGCGGGGGTCGGCGAACCCCTGTGCGGCCAGCGCCGTGCGGCGGGCCACCGGAAGGCTGATCGTCTGCATGATCCCGCCATGGTGCCAGCCACCCCCGACAGTTTCGGGCGGGCGCCGGGTAGATTGCCCGCGTGAGTGCCGCCGAAGTCCGTCCCGCGACCCCGTCCGACGCCGCCGAGATCGCCCGGATCCAGCGGCTGACCTGGCGGGCGGCGTACACCGACCTGCTGGGCGCCCAGGCCATCGACGAACTCGACGCCGCCGACCTCGAAGGCACCTGGGCCGAGACGATCGAGTTCCCCGGTTCGCTGGTCTACCTGGCTGCCGAGGGCGAGTTCACCGTCGGCTACTGCGTGGCCGGCCCGGCGCCCGAGCAGGAGGCCGCGGCCGCGGACGGCAGCGCACCCGAGGACGCCGACGCCACCGGGCTCATCGCGGCGCTGGTCGTGGAGCCGCGCTGGGGCCGTCGAGGACACGCCGGGCGCCTGCTCGGGACCGCCGCCGCCGCGCTGCGCGAGGCCGGCCTGGACCGCGGCATCGCCTGGGTCGCCCAGTCCGACCACGCCACCCTGGGCTTCTACCGCCGCACCGGCTGGGCGCCCGACGGCACCGTTCGCACCCTCGACACCGGCAGCGGCATGCTGCGCGAAGTCCGGCTCACCGGCACGCTACGGCTGGAGCTCACGCACTGACTCCGTGCGCGGGGCGAACACCACCCAGCGCAGCACGCAGTACATGAACACGCCCTCGCAGGCGCCCGCGACCAGCCGCGCCAGGTGGTACTCGACGCCCAGCGCGCTCAGCCCGGCCCCCACGCCGAGCAGGAACGCCGCGTAGTTCACGCCGATCGCCACGACGTAGAGCACCGCCTGCCGGCCCACCGGCGCGTGCGAGCGGAAGTTCAGCGCGCGGTTCAGCACGAAGCTCAGCCCGAACGCCACCACGTACGACACGCTGATGGCCAGCCACACCGGCCAGCCGAGCCCGCCGTGCAGCAGGGTCAGCAGGAGCAGGTCCACGCCGAAGGTGCAGCCGTTGATCACGGCGAAGCCGAGGAAGCTCGGCGCCACGATCCGGGACAGGCCGAACGGCAGCACCCGCACGACCGCCGCGCAGGCACCGGCGAAGCGATCGGCGAAACTCGCGTCGGTCACCTGGCCAGACTGGCAGCGGCAGGTGGCCGGAAACCGACGTCCACGTGATCTTCTGGTGGCCGCCCCCGGCCGAAGAGGGGGGTTAACCCCCGTGACCTTTTCGTGACGGCTGCTAGCTTGGAATGACCGGAATCACCGAGAATCACTCACCGGGGGGAGGCACGATGGGCTGGCTGCTGATCACCTTCGGCGTCGCGTTCGGCTCGGCCATCGTGCCGCTGGTGAACGCCGAGCTGTTCGTGGTCGGGCTGTGCGCGAGCCAGCACAACCCGCACTGGCTGTGGCTGGGCGCGGCCGTGGCGGCCGGGCAGATCGCCGGGAAGCTGCTGTACTTCCTCGCCGCGCGCGGCAGCATCAAACTGCCGAAGTTCCTGCACGATCGCCTGCACCGGGTCCGCGAACGGCCACCGACGGAGCGCCGGGAGCGCTGGCACCGCCGGACGAAAGTGCTGCGCAGCAAGGTCGAAGCCCTGCGTGAGCGCTGCCAGCGCCACCCGAACTGGATGGCGGGCACCTACGGGGTCAGCTCGCTGGTCGGGCTGCCGCCGTTCATGGCCACCAGCGTACTGGCCGGGATGGTGCGGATGCGGATGAGCACGTTCCTCGCCGCCGGCCTGGCCGGGCGCTGGGTGCGGTTCAGCCTGCTCGCCGCGTCCCCCGCGCTGTTCGCCGGCTGGCTGCACTGACGCAGCACGGATCTGCTGCCGAAGCAACCCCTATTGAGCGCCGACCCCTGTTTTCGTCAGCGGTCGGCGGCTTCCAGGTCGACGGCCTTGCGCATGGTCGCGCGGGCCCGCCGGCGGTCGCCCGCGATGTCGTAGGCGTAGGCGAGGCGGTACCAGGCGCGCCAGTCGCCGGAGTTCTCCTCGACCTCCGCGCGACGGCCCTCGAACCAGGCGTCGGCGGCGTCGCGGTCGACCCGGCCGGACGGGCGGCGCGGCAGGTCGGACACGTCGGGCAGGCCGCCCTCGGCGTCCAGCCGCCGCGAAAGCCGCTGGATCTGGACGCCGGAGCGCCAGGTGGCCACGACGATCCACACGCCCAGCAGCGGCAAGAGAAACACGCCGACGCCGAGCGCGATGCCGGCCGCCGACCCGGTGGCGAACAGCGCCACCGCCCGGTCGGCCAGCAGCACCAGGTACACCACCAGCGCCGCGGTCAGCAGCAGCGCGACATTGCGGGCCCTCACAGGTCGAGCACGTTCTCCAGGCCGACCGTGAGGCCGGGCCGCGAAACCACGGAGCGCACGCCGAGCAGCACCCCGGGCATGAACGAGGTCCGGTCGAGCGAGTCGTGCCGGATGGTCAGGGTCTCCCCCACGCCGCCGAACAGGATCTCCTCGTGCGCCACCAGCCCGGGCAGCCGGACCGAGTGCACCGGCACGTCCTCGATCAGCGCGCCGCGGGCACCGTCCAATCCGGACGTCGTCGCGTCCGGCCCCGGCTCGAGCCCGGCGGCCTTGCGCGCGGCGCCGATCATCCGCGCGGTGTGCGAGGCGGTGCCGGACGGCGCGTCGGCCTTGCGGTTGTGGTGCAGCTCGATGATCTCCGCGGACTGGTAGAACTTCGCCGCCTGGGCCGCGAAGCGCATCGCCAGCACGGCACCGAGCGCGAAGTTCGGCGCGATCAGCACCCCGAGCGACGGCTTCGGCTCCAGCAGCGAACGCAGCGTCGCCAGCCGCTCCTCGCTGAAGCCGGTGGTGCCGACCACGGCGTGCACATCGTGCTCCACCAAGTACTTCAGGTTGTCCATGACCGCGTCGGGGTGGGTGAAGTCCACGACCACCTGCGCGGCGGACAGCGGCGCGAAGTCGTCGCCGGCGTCGAGCGCGGCCACCACTTCGAGGTCGGGCGCCCCCTCGACGGCCTCCACCACCGTCTGGCCCATGCGGCCGCGCGCGCCCAGCACGCCGACGCGGATCGGGGACTCGGTCATGACGCGATCACCTCGTGCAGGTCGTCCGGCAGGTCGTCGGCGTGAGCGTACGGCCCCACCACCGCGGCGGCCGACACGCCACCGGGGCGGCGCAGCAGAGTGCGAGCCAGCGCACACACCTGTTCGGTGGTGACCGCGTCGATCCGCGCGACGGTGGCGTCCACGCCGAGGTACTGCCCGTAGTTCAGCTCGTTCTTGCCGATGCGCGACATGCGCGAAGCCGTGTCCTCCAGGCCCAGCACCAGCCCGCCGCGCAGCTGGCCCTTGGCCCGCGCCACCTCGGCCTCGCTCAGCCCGTCCGCCGCGACCTGGTCGAGCACGTCGCGGATCACGCCCGCGACCTCGCCCAGCTTCTCCGGCTGGCAACCCGCGTACACGGCCATGTGGCCGGTGTCCGCGTAGCTCGCGACCGACGAGTACACCTGGTACGCCAGCCCGCGCCGTTCGCGGATCTCCTGGAACAGCCGCGAGCTCATGCCGCCGCCGAGCGCCGCGTTCAGCACCGAGAGCGCGAACCGACGCTCGTCGTGGCGCGACAACGACTTCAGGCCCAGCATCACGTGGGCTTGCTCGGTGTCGTCGGTGTGCAGCGCCAGCTTCGGCACGGTGAGGATGCGGGCGCGCCCGGACCGCGGCGGCACCGGGGTGCCCGCGCCGTTCAGCCGGTCGCGCAATGCCTTGCGCACCAAGCGAAGCACCTGGCTGTGCTCGACGTTGCCGGCCACCGCCAGCACCATCCGCGGCATCGTGTAACGGCGCTTGTAGAACCCGCGCAACGCGGCCGGCGCCATGTCCGTGATGGACTGCTCGGTGCCCAGCACCGGGCGGCCCAGCGAGTGCTCGCCCAGGATCGCGCCGACGAACGTCTCGTGCAGCAGGTCCTCGGGGTCGTCGTCGCGCATGGAGATCTCTTCGAGCACCACGCTGCGCTCGGTGTCCATGTCGCGGTCGGTGCACAGCGCCTCGAAGACCACGTCGGTGACCAGGTCCATGGCCAGCGGCAGGTCCGCGTCGAGCACCTGCGCGTAGTAGCAGGTGTGCTCCTTGGCGGTGAACGCGTTGAACTCGCCGCCGACGGCGTCGATCTCCTCGGCGATCTGCGTCGCGTCGCGGTTGGCCGTGCCCTTGAACAGCAGGTGCTCGAGGTAGTGCGCGGCTCCGGCGACGGCCGGCGGCTCGTCGCGCGAGCCCACGCCCACCCACAGCCCGACCGTGGCCGAGCGCGAGGCCGGGACGTGCTCGGTGATCACCCGCAGCCCGCCGGGGAGCACGCTCCGCCTGACCACCGCACCGTCCGAAGTGGACTCGAGCGTGCGGGTGCTGCCGACGGGCTGCTCGTGCCCGGAAACCTGCCGTGCCATGGGTTCCTTACTCACATGCCGTGAAGGCCCCCTTACCAGCGCGGGTAAGGAGGCCTTCACGGACAACTGCTGCTACGCGCTGTGGCGAAGCGGTGTCTTACTTGGCTTCGGCCTTGTCGGCCTCGGCCGGGGCGTCGGTCGAGTCGGCGGCCGGGGCAGCCTCCTCTTCCTTGACCACGATCAGGCTGATCTTGCCGCGGTTGTCGATGTCGGCGATCTCGACGCGGAGCTTGTCGCCCACGTTGACCACGTCCTCGACCTTGTTGATCCGCTTGCCGTTGCCCAGCTTGGAGATGTGCACCAGGCCGTCCTTGCCCGGCAGCAGCGAGACGAACGCGCCGAACGCGGCCGTCTTCACCACGGTGCCGAGGAAGCGCTCGCCGACCTTGGGCAGCTGCGGGTTGGCGATGGCGTTGATCAGGTCGATCGCCGCCTCCGCCGACGGGCCGTCGGCCGCGCCCACGTAGATCGTGCCGTCGTCCTCGATGGAGATGTCGGCACCGGTCTGCTCGGTGATCGAGTTGATCATCTTGCCCTTCGGGCCGATGACCTCGCCGATCTTGTCCACCGGGATCTTCACGCTGGTGACGCGCGGCGAGTACGGGCTCATCTCGTCCGGGCCGTCGATGGCCTCGTTGATGACCTCGAGAATGGTGAGCCGGGCGTCCTTCGCCTGCTTCAGCGCGGCCGCGAGGACCTCCGACGGGATGCCGTCGAGCTTCGTGTCCAGCTGCAGCGCGGTGATGATGTCCTTGGTGCCGGCGACCTTGAAGTCCATGTCGCCCATGGCGTCCTCGGCGCCGAGGATGTCGGTCAGCGCGACGTAGCGCGTCTCGCCGTCGACCTCGTCGGAGATCAGGCCCATCGCGATGCCCGCGACCGGCGCCTTCAGCGGCACGCCGGCGTTGTACAGGCCCATGGTGGACGCGCAGACCGAGCCCATCGAGGTCGAGCCGTTGGAGCCCAGCGCCTCGGAGACCTGGCGGATCGCGTACGGGAACTCGTCCCGCTTCGGCAGCACCGGCACCAGGGCGCGCTCGGCGAGCATGCCGTGGCCGATCTCGCGGCGCTTCGGCGAGCCGACGCGGCCGGTCTCACCGGTGGAGAAGGGCGGGAAGTTGTAGTGGTGCAGGTAGCGCTTGTGCGTCTCCGGGGAGAGCGAGTCGATCTGCTGCTCCATGCGGAGCATGTTCAGCGTGGTGACGCCCAGGATCTGGGTTTCGCCGCGCTCGAACAGCGCCGAGCCGTGCGCCCGCGGGATCACCGCGACCTCGGCCGAGAGCGAGCGGATGTCGGTCAGGCCGCGGCCGTCCATCCGGATCTTGTCGGTGAGCACGCGCTTGCGCATGATCTTCTTCGACAGCGCCTTGAAGGCGGCGCCGATCTCCTTGTCGCGGCCCTCGAAGGCCTCGCCCTCGCCCAGGCCGACCTTCGCCAGCACGGTGGCCTTGACCTCGTCGGTCGCGGCGTCGCGGGCCTGCTTGCCGGCGATCTGCAGGGCGTTCGCCAGGTCGTCGGTCGCGATCGCGGCGACGGCCTCGTAGATGTCCTGCTCGAAGGCCAGGAAGACCGGGAACTCGCCGGTCGGCTTGGCGGCGTCCGCGGCCAGGCGCTGCTGCGCCTCGCACAGGACCTTGATGAACGGCTTGGCGGCCTCGAGGCCCTCGGCGACCGAGACCTCGTCCGGCGCCTTGCCCCCCGCGGCGATCAGGTCGAGCGTGTGCTCGCTGCCCTCGGCCTCGACCATCATGATGGCGACGTCGTCGCCGACGATCCGGCCGGCCACGACCATGTTGAAGGTGGCCTTCTCCAGCTGCGACCAGGTCGGGAACGCGACCCACTGGTCCTCGATCAGCGCGACGCGGACGCCGCCGACCGGGCCGGAGAACGGCAGGCCGGCGATCTGGGTCGACGCCGAGGCGGCGTTGATCGCGAGCACGTCGTACGGGTCGTCCGGGTTGAGGCTCTGGACGGTGATGACGACCTGGATCTCGTTGCGCAGGCCGTCGGCGAACGACGGGCGCAGCGGCCGGTCGATCAGGCGGCAGGTGAGGATCGCGTCGGTGGACGGGCGGCCCTCGCGGCGGAAGAACGCGCCGGGGATGCGGCCCGCGGCGTACATGCGCTCTTCGACGTCGACCGTCAGCGGGAAGAAGTCGAAGTGCTCCTTCGGGTGCTTCGACGCCGTGGTGGCGGACAGCAGCATGGTCTCTTCGTCGAGGTACGCGACCACGGCGCCGGCGGCCTGCTTGGCCAGGCGGCCCGTCTCGAAGCGGACGGTGCGGGTGCCGAAACGGCCGTTGTCCAGCACTGCTTCTGATTCATGCACAGTGGTTTCGTGCACGGTGACTCCGGTGGAGTCGGTCATAGGGTGTATCTCCTCTTTAGTTCCTTCGTACGACGCGAGTCTCCCATCCTGGGACCCGTTACGCCTGAGGACGCTCGAGGAGTGAGGCCGGTCTTCGATCGAAGCCCCCGGGCCGTCTGCCCGGGAACCACTACCGAGGACCGGCGGACGGTTCCTCCAGCGCGCTCGCGCCGCCTGTGGGTGGTACTAGGCCGAGGGGGAGCGACCGGCGGTCACTCCCCCTCGGGTTACAGCTAGCGGCGCAGGCCGAGGCGCTTGATCAGCTCTCGGTAACGCGCCACGTCCACCTTCTCCGTGTAGTTCAGCAGCCGGCGGCGACGGCCGACCAGCAGCAGGAGGCCACGACGGGAGTGGTGGTCGTGCTTGTGCTCCTTGAGGTGCTCGGTGAGCCCGACGATGCGCTTGGTCAGCAGCGCGACCTGCGCCTCCGGGGATCCGGTGTCCGAGTCGTGCAAGCCGTACTCGGCCAGGATCGTCTTCTTCTCATCGGTGGACAGTGCCACTGGGGTAACTCCTCATACTCAGTGCCGTGGGGCCCGGGCCGCGCTGCGCGGCCGGGTAGCCGGTCTCGGCCGCCACGGACTGCAGCCGGACCCGATCATCGAGATTACCAGCCGTGTGATCTGCGCCTTCAGGCGCGGTGCAGGCCGAATGCCGCGACCTCGCGGTACGGCCGGCCGTCGCTCGCCATCAGCACCACGCGCCCCGCGGTCCAGGCCCGGCCGGCGAACCCGGCGAGCCGTCGCGGCCACTCCCCCGGGCCGCTTTCGCGCGGGAACCGGGCGAGCGTGAGGTGCGGGCGATACGGCCGTTCGGACTCCGCGCCGGCGGCGTGCGCCAGGTCGGCGAGGCCGTCTCCCCGGGCTTCCAACCACAGGACGCCCGGAAAAGTTCCCGCGGGGCCGAGCCGGACCTCGACCGGCGGCCGTCCGGCCAGCGCGGTGCGGAGAAAGGAGGTGCGCTCGCCGATGTCGGCTTCGCCGTAGAACGCGAGCGTGACGTGCCAGCCCGCGGGCTCGGCCCAGCGCAGCGCCGGATCACCGTCGCCGAGCGCGTCCGCCACCTCGGCGGCGACGTCGGCCGGCGGCCTGAGCGCGGAGAACAGCCGCACCGGCTAGTGGCTCGCCCCGGCGCGGCGGAGCAGGTCGGCGATCGCCGGGAAGTCGTCGTCGAGGCGCTTGGCCGCCTCGGCCAGGTCCTCGTCCTCCGCCAGCTCGCGCAGCGCGGCGAGCACCGTCTTGTCGTCCGAGCCGAGCGGGATGTTGTCGCGGCCGACCGTGGGCCGCGCGTCGCGCACGTCCTCCAGCGCCGACTGCATCGCGTCGCGGTTGCCCGCCGCGACCTCGGGCACGAGGATCTTGCGCTCGAGCATGATCATCCGCGCGAGCACCACCGGGTTGCCGATCTTCGCCCGCCGCCCGCTCATCACCTGGCTGAGCATCGGCGCGCTGATCCCGAGCACCTCGGCCAGGAAAGCCTGGGACACGTCGAAGGCCACCACCAGCCTGCGCACACGGTCACCGAGCGGCTCCCCGTACCACTCCCGCTGCAGCGCCACGTTCCGCTGAACGATCTTGTGGTCCTCCACCCGTTCCGCTCCCCCTCAGCCCCACGTCGTCGATACCGCTGGTGAGTATCTTGCCACCGCGACGGCCTTCAGGTGACCGGAACTGCCCTTTCCGCCCCGCGGTGTGCCCGACCAGGGGAACACGCTCAGTCGCCGGCGGCCAGCTCCTTGCGGGTGCGGGCGACGTCGTCGTCGATCTGCGTGACCAGGTCTTCGGAGCGGGTGAAGCGGACCTGGTCGCGCAGGCGGGTCACGAAGTCGAGCGCCACGTGCTGGCCGTAGAAGTCCTCGTCGACGTCGAGCACAAACGCCTCGACGGTGCGCTCGCGACCGGAGAACGTCGGGTTCGTGCCCACCGAGACGGCCGCGCGCAGCCGCCGCCCCGGGTCCGACGAGCGCGTGAACCAGGCGACGTATACGCCGTCCGCGGGCACTGCGGCGAACCGCGGCGTGGACAGGTTCGCCGTCGGGTAGCCGAGGTCGTGGCCCCGGCCGTCACCGCGCACGACGATGCCCTCCAGCCGGTGCGGGCGGCCGAGCGCGTCGGCGGCCGCGACCACGTCGCCCGCGTCGATGCACGAGCGGATGTAGGTGGAGGAGAAGGTGATGTCGTTGGCCGCGCGGTCGCCCTCGGCGAGCGAGCGGCCCTGCAGCTCCGCACCGTAGGCCACGAAACCGAAGCGCTGGCCGAGCCGGCGCAGCAGCGCGACGTCGCCCGCCGCCTTGAACCCGAAGGTGAAGTTGTCGCCCACCACCACGGCCGCGGTGTGCAGCCGGTCCACCAGCACCTCGTGCACGAACTCGTCCGGGCTCAGCTTCGACAGCTCGAGCGTGAACGGCAGCACCGCGAACGCGTCGATGCCCATGCTCTCGACCAGTTCGGCCTTGCGCCGCAACGTGGTCAGCTGCGCGGGGTGGCTGCCGGGGCGCAGCACTTCGGACGGGTGCGGGTCGAAGGTCAGCAGCACGCTCGGCAGGCCGCGCTCGGCCGCCGCCCGCACCGTGCGCGAGATGAGCGCCTGGTGCCCGCGGTGCACGCCGTCGAACACGCCGATGGTGACCACGCACCGTCCCCAGCCGCCCGGGAGGTCTCCCAGCCCACGCCACCGCTGCACTGTCCTCAACTCTCCCCGCGCCGGTGTCTGCTCGGAGCCCACCCTATGCGGGGAGCAGGACCACCACCGACCGGGCCGCACCGTCGGTGTCGGCGGCCAGCGCGAGCACGCGGCCGTCGGGCGCGAACAGGCCGTACGTGCCTTCGATGCCGACCGCCGGGATTCGCTGGCCGTGCCGGACCGCGCGCGCGGCGGCCGCGTCGAGGTCGTGGCGCGGGAACGCGGCGGCGACGGCCGCGTCCAGGTCCAGCGACAGCTCCGGCTTCTCTTCGAGCTGGTCGAGCGTGCGGGCCTTGGCCAGGGTGAACGGGCCGACGGTGGTGCGCCGCAAGGCCCGCAGGTGGCCGCCGACGCCGAGCGCGGCGCCGAGGTCGCGGGCCAGCGCGCGGACGTACGTGCCGGACGAACACTCGACCACGGCGTCCAGCTCGACGCGGTCGTCCTCGCGGCGGGTGGACAGCAGGTCGAAGCGGAAGACGGTGACCGGGCGCGGCGGGAGGACGACCTCCTCGCCGGCGCGCACGCGGGCGTACGCGCGCTTGCCGTCCACCTTCACGGCGCTGACCGCGCTGGGCACCTGCTGGATGTCGCCGGTGAGCGCGGCGATCCCCGCGGCGATCTGCTCGTCGGTCACCTTCGCGACGGCGCCGGGCTCCGCCTCGGTGAGGGTTTCGCCCTCCGCGTCGTCGGTGGTGGTGGAGCTGCCGAGCGAAAGCGTCGCGAGGTAGGTCTTGCGGTCCAGGGCGAGATGGCCGAGCAGTTTGGTGGCGCGCTCGATGCCGAGCACCAGCACGCCGGTCGCCATCGGGTCGAGCGTGCCGGCGTGGCCGACCTTGCGGGTGCCCATGATCCGCCGGGCGCGCGCGACCACGTCGTGCGAGGTCATTCCGGACGGTTTGTCGACGATCAGCAGACCGGGCGGCGGAGCGGGGCGGCGCGGTTCTTTCGGGCGGGACACGGGAGAAACCCTATCCAGACCGGGTGCGGCGGGCAGCGGGCAGGACTCGGCCTGAGTCCGTCAAGGCCTCCTTACCCGCGTGCCACGCGGGTAAGGAGGCCTTAGCGGCGGCTCTGGCGGTCAGGCGGCGACGGCGGGCACCGGGGCTTCGGGGACGGTGTCCCAAGGGCGGCGGCGGATGCGCACCGGCACCGCCTCGCCGCGGGCTTCGGCCGCGAACAGGTGCGCGCGGGCGCGGCGCCACCACACCAGCATCCGGGCCGTGCCCACCGCCAGCACCACCACGACGGCCAGCAGCGCGACGCGGAAATTGCCGCCTGTCCACTGCAAAAGCACGCCGACGGCCAGCGCGGTGATCGTGGTGGCGACGAAGCCGCCGACGTTCACCACCCCCGTCGCGGTGCCGACCCGGTGCATCGGGTTGTAGTCACGGGCCAGCGCGAAGCCGATCATCGACGCCGGTCCGCCCAGCGCCAGGAACGCGAACGCGGGCACCAGCACGCCCACCGGCAGCGGCCCGCTCCAGCCGAGCAGCACCGCCCACACCACCGCGGCGCCGCCGAGGTACCCGCCGACCAGCGGCATCCGCAGCGAGGGCCGGCGGCCGATCAACGTGCCCAGTAGTGGGCCGCCCGCCATCGAGCCGAAGACGAACACGGTCAGCAGCGCGCTGGCCGTCGCCGGCGGCAAACCCTGTCCCTGCACCAGAAACGGCAAACCCCAGAGCAGCGTCAGCACGTTCGGCGCGAACATCGTGGTGAAGTGCACCCAGAAGCCCAGCCGGGTGCCGGGCACCCGCCACGCCGTGCGGACCTGGCGGGCCAGCTCGGCCGCGCGCACCGGTTCACGGACCGGCTCGGGCACGCCGAGCGGGGTGTCGCGCACGCGCAGCAGCACGGGAACGCTGTACAGCAAGGTGATCGCGCCGACGGACAGGAAGGTGACTGTCCATCCTGGACCGTCGAGCAGCAGCGTCAGCGGGACTGTGGCGGCGAGGTTGCCGATGTAGCCGACCGCCGAGGTGAACGACGTCAGCAGCGCGTACTGCCGTCCCGGGAAGTGGGCCGCGACGAGCCGCAGCACACTGACGAACGTCAGCGCGTCGCCGAGCCCGAGGACACCGCGGGCCAGGAGGCCGACGCCGTAAGTGCTCGCGAAGCCCAGCAGCAGCTGGCCGAGCCCGAGGATCAGCGCGGCGGCGGTGAGCACCCGCCGCGGGCCGTACCGGTCAACCAGTACGCCGGTGGGGATCTGCATCGCGGCGTAGACCCCGACCTGCAGCACGGTGAACGTGCCGAGCGCGGCCGAGCCGACGCCGAAGCGTTCGGCCGCCTGCAACCCGGCGACGCCGAACGAGGTGCGGTGGAACACGGCCAGCAGGTAGACCGTGACCGCGGTGAGCCAGATGAGCCAGGACCGGACGGTGGCGCGGCCGGGCGACAAGGGTTCCTCCAGGAGGTAGCGGTTCGTCAGGGGAAGACGCCCACGCTGCCGCCTCGAAAGTTGTATCGCCTCAGCAAGCTCGAAACATAGCCGTTACCTGGGTGGTTTTCGCCACAGCGCCGAGCCGGCCGGTCCCGGCCCTGGTCACGGCAGCCGGACCGATCCGGTGATGCCGATGACCGTGTCACCGCCCACCCAGATGTCGGAGCCGTCCCGTTCGACGTGGACGCGGCCGCGGCGCCGGAGGCGGGTGCCCTGGGCGGCGACGTAGGACTCCGGCGCCTGCCCGGTGCCGATCAGCCATTGGCCGATCGCGGCGTTGAGGCTGCCGGTCACCGGGTCTTCGGCGGTGCGCACGAAGGCGCGGACTTCGAAGGCCGTTTCGCCTCCGGACGGGTGCGGGCCGACCACGCCGACCTTGTCGTGCTCACCGAAGGCGGCGGCGTCCGGCTCGATCGCGAGCACCGTTTCGGCGTCCTTGAGCAGGAGCGCGAGCCACCCGGGACCGTTGTCGGCCCACTGCGCGCCGACGACGTCCTCGTCCTTCAGGCGCAGTGCGCGCTTCACCTGAGCAAGATCCGCGGGATCGACGTCGCCGCCGCGGATCAGGGGCGGCGCGGCGAACGCGAGCCGGTCCCCCGTGCGCCGCACGCGCACCAGTCCGGCCCCGCATTCCTGGACCAGGTCCGCGGCCTTCGGCACGCCGCCGGCTTCGAGCCACGCCCGCGCCGAGCCCAGCGTAGGGTGCCCGGCGAAGGGCAGCTCGCCTTCGGTGGTGAAGATCCGCACCCGGTAGTCGGCGTCCGCGTGGACCGGGGGCAGCAGGAAGGTCGTCTCACTGAGGTTGGTCCAGCGGGCGAACGCGGCCATCTGCTCGTCGGTGAGCCCCTCGGCGCCGTGCACCACGGCGAGCGGGTTGCCGAGCAGGAACCGGCCGGTGAAGACGTCGATCTGGTGAAACGTGCGCATGCTGCCCACCGTGGCATCGCGGGGGCGGGCGGGCCAGCGAATTCCGGCCTGCGGACGGGTTGCTTCCGGGCCAGCACGCGTGCATCGGCCGAGCCGCTTCCAGGCGGCTACTTCCGTTCGAGCGCGGCCAGGCGCAGCTCGAGCTGGTCGACCCGGTGCCGGAGCAGGGTGACCTGGGCTTCCAGGCTGACTTCCCGTTCGGCCCGGCGCTGGATGCGCGGGGAAGCCGCGGCGCGCTCGATCACCGCGTCCAGCCGGACCAGGCGCTGCGGCCCGTTCGGGCCGTCCACCAGCCGGGACTCGATCTCACCGTTGCGGTACCAGGACCGCAGGGCCGAGCGGGAGACGCCGGCCTCGGCCTCCGCCTTGGCCAGCGTGACCCAGGGGGTCTCGTCCAGCCGCTCGAACAGCTCCAGCTCGTTCTGCCAGCGCGCGAGCCGGTCCTCCCAGTCCGACGGTGACTCCACAGCACCCTCCCTTCGGCATGGTGACCCTGTCAATATCAGTGTATTGACAGGGTTGCAACCATGGAAGCATGTTCGAGAAATTCACCGTGAAGGCCCGTCAGGTAGTCGTCGCGTCCCAGGAAGAGGCCAGACGGCTCAACCACAACTACATCGGCACGGAGCACATCCTGCTGGGGTTGCTCGAAACGCAGGACAGCATCGCGGCGAAGGCCCTGACCCAGCTCGGGCTGGACAAGGAGACGGCGCGGGCCGACATCGCCGCGGTGGTCAAGCCCGGCACGGACGAGCGGAGCGGCCACATCCCGTTCACGCCGCGCGCGAAGAAGACGCTGGAGCTGGCCCTGCGCGAGGCGCTGCAGCTGCGCCACAACTACATCGGCACGGAGCACATCCTGCTCGCGCTGGTCGCGGAAGGTGAGGGCGTCGGCGCGAAGGTGCTGGCCGAGCGGATCACCCCGATCGGCAAGATCCGGGCCACCGTGCTGGCGGAGCTGAGGGGTGCGCAGGAGGCTCCGGCCGGCAGCCCGTGGCCGTCCGGCACCGCCGCCACCGAGGACACCGTGTCCACCGCCAGCGCGCTGGCCGGTGGCTCCGCGGTCGGCAGCCATCACCTGCTCGAGGCGATGCTGCAGGCGGAGAACAGCATGGCGGCCAAGGTGCTGCGCGAGCTCGGGGTCGACCCGGCCGCGGTGGCCGCCAAGATCGACGAGCTCGACCCGGAGACGACCACCGACGCCAACCCGGAGGAAACCGCCGCCCGTCAGATGGAACTCCGGCTGGTCGGCGAAGAGGTCCACCTGATCCTGCGCGACCCGGGCACGGTCACGCTCGCCAAGAAGGTCACCGAGCTGTCCGACGGCCCGATCCGCGGCGCCGGTCCGGTCGCCGGCCTGTTCGTCCCGCTGTGGCGGTCGGTCAACCAGCTGCTGGGGCAGTTCCAGCACGTGCTGGAACCGGAAGCCGAAGAAGCGGGCGGATCCGCCGCGGGCAAGGTGGCCAAGGCCGTGCGCTCGGTGCTCGCACCCCGGCTCCGCGGATGAACCGGCCGGGCAGTGCTTCCAAAACGGTTACCGGGAACGGAAACCAGCCGGAGAAGCCAGGGACCGTCGCCATCATCGGGGCCGGTCTGGGCGGGCTGATCCTGGCCCGGATGTTGCACCTGAACGGTTTCGACGCCGTGGTGTACGAACGTGATCCGTCACGCGGCGCGCGCGGTCAGGGCGGTATGCTCGACATCCACTCCGGGCAGCCGGCGCTGCGCGAGGCCGGGCTGATCGACCGGTTCCACGCGATCGCCCGCCCGGAGGGGCAGGACATGCGGCTGCTCGAGCCGGACGGCACGCTGCTGCTGCAGGAGGACACGCCCGAGGACGCCCCGTCCGCGCGGCCCGAGGTCGACCGCGCCGATCTGCGGGACCTGCTGCTCGATTCGCTGCCCGAGGGCATGGTGCGCTGGGGGCACGCGTTCGAATCCACGGCCGATGGGCGGGTGCACTTTTCCGCGGGGCGGAGCGCGACGTACGACCTGCTGGTCGGGGCCGACGGCGCGGAGTCCCGGGTCCGCGCGCTGCTCACCGACGCCCGTCCGGCGCACACCGGCCAGCACGTTGTCGAACTCGGCATTCCCGATGTCGATCGCACCCACCCCGACCTCGCGGCGATGGTCGGGCGTGGCAACTACTGGGTGCTCGGCGACGGGTTATCCCTTTCGGCGCAACGCAATGGCGACGGCCGCGTCCGCGTCTACCTCGGCTTCTTCCACACCGCCGAGGACTGGATCACCACCAGCGGCATCCCGTTCGACGACCCGGCCGCTGCCCGGGCACGCCTGATCGAGGAGTTTGACGGCTGGGACCCCCGGTTCACCGCCCTGATCGCGGCCTGCGACGACACGGTCCAGCCCCGGTCGATCACCACGCTCCCGATCGGCCTGACCTGGCCGTCGACTCCGGGCGTCACCCTGCTCGGCGACGCCGCGCACCTGATGCCGCCGGTGGGCCAGGGCGCCAACATGGCGTTGCTCGACGGCGCACGGCTCGGCCTCGCGCTGGCCGCGCACCCGGACGACTTTCCCGCCGCCGTCCGGGAATTCGAACGCGAGATGTTCGAGCGCACCGGCGCCGCCGCCCGGATGTCCGCGGACATGCAGGAACTCCTGACGTCCCCGGACGCCGCCCGGCGGATGCTGGCGTTCTTCCAACCGGCCTGAAGGCCGCTGGGGCGTCAGCGCACGGCGCCCACCACCGCCCATTGTCCCGAGCGCCAGCGGAAGAGGACCGCGGCCAGACGCAGCACCATGAACAGCGACAGGCCGACCCAGATCCCGGTCAGCCCCCAGCCGAAGGCCAGTGACAGCCAGATCAGCGGCAGGAAGCCGACGCCGGCGCTGACCAGCGTCGCGGTGCGCAGGAAGGCGGCATCGCCGGCCCCCAGCAGTACGCCGTCGAGGGCGAAGACCACACCCGCGATCGGTTGCAGCGCCACGAAAAACCACCAGGCGTGCGGTATTTCGCCGAGCACTCCGGGGTCCGAGGTGAACGCGTGCGGCAGCGTGGTGGACAGCGCGGCGAACAGCACGCACAGGAAACAGCCCAGCATCAGCCCGTACGCGACGATCTGGGAGGCCACGCCCCGCGCCTGCCGCGCGGCCCCGCCGCCGAGCGCCGCGCCGACCAGCGACTGCGCGGCGATCGCGACGGAGTCGAGCACCAGGGAGAGGAACGTCCACAGCTGCAGCACGACTTGGTGCGCCCCGACCGCCTCGGTGGACGTCCGCGCCGCGACGGCCGCCGCGGACACGAAGCACGCTTGGAACGCGAGGCTGCGCAGCACCAGGTCGCGGCCAAGGGCGAGCTGCGCGCGCATCACGCCGAAGTCCGGCCGCAGCGGCACGCGTTCGCGCACCAGCGCCACGAGGAACATCGACGCGGAGACGATCTGCGCCACCACGTTCGCGATCGCCGAGCCCTCCAGCCCGAGATCCGCGACATAGACCAGGAGTGGGCACAGCACGGCCGAGATCCCGTTGCCCGCCAGCACATAACGCAACGGCCGGGCCGCGTCCTGCACGCCGCGCATCCAGCCGTTGCCGGCCATGGTGACGAGGATCAGCGGCGCCCCGAACAACGCGATCCGCAGCCAGGACACGGCGGCCGCGGCGATCTCGTCACTGCCCGACAGCGCCCGGGCGATGGGCTCGGCGAGCAGCTGCCCGGCCACCAGCAAAACGAGCCCGACGAGGATCGCCAGCCAGGTCGCCTGCACCCCCTCGCTGACCGCCTCGGACCGCCGCCCGGCGCCGTGCAGCCGAGCGGTGCGCGAAGTGGTGCCGTACGACAGGAAGGTCAGCTGCGTGGAAATCTGCGACAGCACCACCCCGCCGAGCGCGAGCCCGGCCAGCGGCAACGCGCCGAGGTGCCCGACCACCGCGGTGTCGACCAGGACGTACAGCGGTTCGGCGGCCAGCACACCCAGCGCGGGCAGGGCGAGGCCGAGCACGCGCCGGGCCGGGATGCGGTCACCGGGGCTGGAGCCGGAGCCGGTCCTCGGCTCCGGGGCTTCTGACAACGGGGCTTTTTCGGGCACCTCCGGAGGGTAACCACCAGCACCGACAGTTTCGGGCTGGTCGCCGGGGATCACAGTTCCTGGTTGACCGGCGGCGGGGTTCGGGCCGCGCTTGGCCACGAGTTCCGGCTGTGTGCGGCCACGATTTCCGGCTGGGCGGCAGCAAGATCCGGACCATGGCCACGGGCCCTGGCGGCCCGCGGTCACGGGTTCGCGCCCGCCTGACAGCGCCGGTCTCAGCCGCCGGGGATCAGGCGCCGAGGAGGACTGGCAAGGTGGCCGTTCCCGCCGAGGCCGGCCTTGACGTCGGCGTAGCGCGTGACCAGCCAGATCGACGCGCCATCCGGCGAGTTCGCGCGGTGCACCGGGCCTGCCTCGCGCAGCCGTGCGTACGCGCGCACCGGGTCGTTCAGGAAGCCGCCATCGAACTGGACAGCGTCAGATCGGACAGCATCGGATCGGGCAGGGCCCGGACCAGCGTCAGGCACTCCGAGACCCCAGCAACGGCGCCCGCCCCAACGCCCCGCGGAGCCCCGCCAGCACCTCGTCCGAAGTGCCCTCCACCGTGCAACCCGCGGCCATCCGGTGCCCGCCCCCGCCGAACTCCGCGGCGGCCACCGACACGTCGACCGCGCCCGCCGAGCGCAGCGACACCGTCCACAGCCCGGGCCCGGCCTCCTTCAGCACCGCCGCCACCCCCGCCTCCCGCGTCGCACGCACGACGTCGATGACGGACTCGACCTCTTCACTGCGCACGGTCGCAGCGGCCTCCGCGCGGACCACCGCGTGCACGAAGCCGAAGCCCTGCGCGGCATCCGGCTCCAGCCGCGCCTCCGCCAGCACCGCGGACAGCATCGGCAGCCAGGCGAACGGGTGGTCGTCGACGATCCGCCGGGCCACCGCGCCCGGGTCGACGCCCGCTTCCAGCAGCCGCGCGGCGATCCGGTGCGTCTCGGGGCTGGCGCGCCGGAAGCCGCTGGTGTCGGTGACGATCCCGGCGTACAGGCAGCGCGCGATGGGCTCGTCGATCGGCGCGCCCATCGCCTCGATGATCCGCGTGACCAGCACCGCGGTCGCCTCCGCGCTCTCGTCCACCACGTGATGGGTACCGTAGAGGGCGTTGGTCGCGTGATGGTCCACGACCAGCACGTCACCGCCCGCCGCGCGGACGGCGTCGACCCGCGCCGCGAGACGGCCCAGGCGCTTGGGCGTCGGGGTGTCCAGCGCGACCAGCAGCCGCTCCGACGCCGGGAGCGCGTCGACCCGGGTCAGCAGGCCGCCCTCGTCGAGCCAGCGCAGCGTCTCCGGCGCCTCGTCCGGCTCGCCGAACGACACCCGCACGCTCGCCCCGCGTTGCTGCAACACCCGGCCGAGGGCCAGCGCGCTGCCCAGCGCGTCGGCGTCCGGGCGCACGTGCCCGAGCAAGGTCACGTCGGTGGCCCCGGCCAGCAGTGCGACCGCGGCCTCGATGTCCTGCGCCAAAGTAGCTGTCACAGTGCGTCACGCTACGCTCTGCGGGATGCCTGAGTACGTGATCCTCGTGCACCCGTCCGCCAATCGGGTCTACGCCGCCTCCTCCCCCGCGCTGTTGCGCGCCGAGCTGGCGGTGTTCGGCGCGGCCGGGCTGGCCGCCGGGCTCTCGTCGGTCGAGGAGGTGGAGCTGGGCGGCGTCGGGTACGTCAAGTTCACCAGCCCCGCCCCGCTGACCGGGGACGACCTGGCGCTGCTGTCCAACCTCTCCTCGCTGTACGCGCTGTTCGAGCTCGGCGACGGCGTCTTGCGCCCGGTCACCGTGAAGCCGCTGGCGAAGACGGACTCGGACCTGCTCACGATCCAGAAGTACCCGGGCAAGACCAACGAGCAGTTCACCAAGCTGCTGCTCAACATCACCCTGCTGGCCACCGACGCGCCGGCCGCGTGGCCGAGCCGCCCGCTGCGCCTGCTCGACCCGCTGTGCGGCCGCGGCACCACGCTCAACCAGGCCGTGATGTACGGCTTCGACGCCACCGGCCTCGACGTGGACGGCAAGGACTTCGAGGCCTACGAAGCGTTCCTCAAGACCTGGCTGCGCACCAAGCGCGTGAAGCACACCGCCGACTCAGGACCGTTGCGGCGCAACAAAGTCCGGCTCGGGCGGCGGCTCGACGTCGAGTACGCCTTCGACAAGGACGCCTACCGCTCCGGCGACACGCGCCACCTCACCTTCTTCAACGCCGACACCCTCACCTCCGACGAGCTGCTGCGCCCGAACTCCGTGGACCTCGTCGTCACGGACGCCCCGTACGGCGTCCAGCACGGCAGCCACCGCGAAGCCGGCCTCGCGCGCAGCCCGCGCGACCTGCTGGCCGCCGCCGTTCCCGTGTGGACGCGGGTGCTGCGCCCGGGCGGCGCGCTCGGGATCTCCTGGAACACCAACGTCTTGCCCCGCGAAGAACTCGTCACGGTGCTCAAGCGGGCCGGGCTGGAGGTCCGCGAGGGCGGGCCGTACGAGGAGTTCGCGCACCGCGTGGACCAGGCCATCGTGCGCGACCTCGTGGTGGCGGCCAAAAGCTCGTGAGTGTTCATGACGGTTCTAACCGTCATAAACACTCACGAGTCCTTCAGCAGAGCCGCTTGACCGCGTCGCCGATGGCTTCGTCGAGAATGGACAGACCGAGGGACAGCTCGTCCTCGGTGGCGGTCAGCGGCGGGGCGATCCGGAACACCCCGCCCATGCCCGGCAGCTGCACGATGTTCATGTGCAGCCCCAATTCCAGGCAGCGGCGGGTGACCAGCGCGCCGAGTTCGTCGGAGCCCTCCTTCGTCTCCCGGTCGACGACCAGCTCCAGCCCGGCGAGCAGGCCGCGGCCGCGGATGTCCCCGACCACGCCGTGGCGCTCGCCGATCCGCTCCAGGCCCGCGCGCAGGAACGCGCCGAGGGTCGCGGCGCGCTCGTCGAGGCGATCGCGGGTGAGCACGTCCAGCACCGTGTTGCCGACGGCGGCGACCAACGGGTCCGCGACGTGGGTGGTGAAGAACAGGAACCCGCGTTCGTGGGCCGTCTCCTCGATCTCGGCGCTGGTCAGCACGGCCGCGAGCGGCAGCCCGGCGCCGAGCGTCTTAGACAGCGTGAGGATGTCCGGCACCACGCCGTCGCGCTCGAACGCGTACCAGGAACCGGTGCGGCACAAGCCGGTCTGGGCCTCGTCGAGGATCAGCAGCATGCCGCGCTCACGGCACTTGTCCCGCAGCGCCGCGAAATACCCGGGCGGCGGCTCGATCACCCCGCCCGAGCTGAGGATCGGCTCGACGATGCAGGCGGCCAGGCTGCCGGTCGACTGCGCGTCGACGAGGTCGAAACCGAAGTCGAGCTGACGGCGCCAGTCGAGGCTCCCGTCCGGCGTGGTGAAGTCCGGCCGGTAGGCGTGCGGCGCGGGGATGGCGAGGTTGCCCGGCGCGGCGGGGCCGTAGCCCTTGCGGCTCGCACTGTAGGTCGCGCCGGCCGCGCCCTGCGTCATCCCGTGCCAGGAGCGGGCGAACGAGACGATCTCGTGCCCGCCGGTGACGAGCTTGGCCATCCGGATCGCGGCCTCGTTCGATTCGGCGCCGGTGGTCACCAGCAGCGCCTTCTCCAGCGGCGCAGGCAAAGTACCGGCCAGCCGCCGGGCGAGGTCGACGACCGGGCGGCTCAGCATGCCGCTGAACAGGTGGTCGAGCTCCCCGACCTGACGCCGGACGGTCTCGACGATCTCCGGGTGCGAGTGCCCGAGGATCGCGCTCATCTGGCCGGAGGTGAAGTCCAGGATCCGGCGGCCGTCCTCGGTGTGCAGGAAGCTTCCTTCGGCGCGGCTGATGATCTCGCGGGTGAAGTCGCCGGCGCCGGCGTAACGGACCAGGTGCCGGTCGGCGTCGGCCCAGAAACTCTCGGTGGACAACGGGGCGGAGGTGGGGGCAGCCATGGCTCCGACGGTAAGGCCGCCGCGAGCGTCACGTCCATCTCACGATTCCGGCTGTGCTGTTCGGCTTTACTGCACAACAATGACTGGATGCTGAACCCCTGGCGGCTGTCGCTGCTCAGCCGGCTCGACTCGCTCGGCACCATCCGGGCCGTCGCCTCGGCGTCGAACCTGAGCCCTTCGAGCGTGTCCCAGCAGCTCGCGGTGCTGGAGGCGGAAACCCACACCCAGCTGCTGGAACGCACCGGCCGGCGCGTCCGGCTGACCCCGGCCGGGCTGGTGCTGGCCCGGCGCGCGCGGGCGGTGCTCGACCACATGGAGACCGTCGAGGCGGAGCTGCGCAGCCTCGGTGACGAGCCGGTGGGACGGGTGCGGCTCGGCGCGTTCCAGAGCGCCGTGCACAGCCTGGCGGTGCCGGCCGTGACGCGGCTGGCGGACGCGCACCCGCACCTCCAAGTCGAACTGCTGGACCTGGAGCCGCACGAGAGCCTGCCCGCGCTCAGGGCCGGCGACGCGGACATCATCATCACCACCACCGACTTCGTCGAGCAGCCACTGGGCCCGGACGTCGACCTGGTGCCGCTGACCACCGACCCGGTCGTGCTGGTGCTGCCGCCCGGACGCGCCGGGCGGGGGCCGGCGGACCTCGCCGCCTACGCGGGCGAGGCCTGGGCGTTCGAGAAACCCCAGTCGTACATGGCGAATCTGGCCACCCGCCTGTGCCGCGAATCGGGGTTCGAGCCGCGCGTGGTCTGCCGGTTCAGCAACTACCTGCTGACGCTGCAGCACGTCGAGGCCGGGCTGTCGATCGCGCTGCTGCCCGGCCTGGCCGTGGACCCGCGTTACCGCGTCACGACTAGAGAACTGGCGGTCCCGGTGACCCGCACGATCACCGCCGCCGTCCGCCGCGGCTCACCCCAGCGCGCCGCGGTCAACGTGGTCCTCGACGCCCTGCGGCACCACCCGTAGTTTCTGGACTTGCTGGTCCAATTCCAAGTGGGCACGCTGGCGGTCACGAGCCGCGGAACCGGCGGCACCACAAGGAAAGCAGGTTGGTCATGGAACTCCGGCTGGCTGGGAAACGGGCCCTCGTCACGGGTTCGAGCAGCGGGCTCGGCGAGGAGATCGCCAAGGTGCTCGCGGCCGAAGGCGCCACCGTCGTCGTGCACGGGCGGGATCGGGCGCGAACCGAGGCGGTGGCGAAGGGCATCCGCGAGGCCGGTGGACAGGCGGACGTGGCGATCGGCGACCTCGGCACCGACGCCGGGGCCGACGCGGTCGCGGCCGTCGCCGGCTCGATCGACGTCCTGGTCAACAACATGGGCGTGTTCGACCCGTCGATCAGCTGGACCACCGTCACTCCCGAAGACTGGGCACACACCTACAACGTGAACGTGATCGCCGGCGTGCGGATGATCCAGCGGCTCGTGCCGGGCATGCGGGAACGCGGCTGGGGCCGGGTGATCCAGATCAGCAGCGTCACCGGTCACCTCCCCCAGGCGAGCCAGCCGCACTACGCCGCGTCGAACGCCGCCCGCGACAACCTCGCGGCGTCGCTCGCCCGCGAGCTGAAGCACAGCGGCGTCACGTCCAATTCGGTTGCCGCGGGCGGGATGCTCACGCCCGCGGCCCAGGACTACCTGACCGAAATCGGCCGGCAGCAGGGCTGGGGCGAGAGCTGGGCGGAGATCGAGCCGCGTGCCGTCGCCGAACTCGCCCCCAGCGACGTCGGCCGGGTCGGCATCCTCCGCGAGTACGCCGACGTCGTCGCCTTCCTCGCCGGCCCCTCCGCCGCGTACCTCACCGGCGCGACCCTGAACGTCGACGGCGGCTGGTACGACCCCGGCGTACGAAGCGCGTGACGCCGCCCCGCAGTACGCTCCGCGAGTGATCAAGACAATGGCTCTCGCGACCGCGATCCTCGCCCTTTCCGCCGGCCTCACCGCCTGCTCGAACCCGACCGGAAAGTCCTGGGCCATCAGCTATGAGCTGACCGCCGGGGGCTCCGCGACGGTGACGAAACTGGCGTACGCCGAGTCCGTCGACCGGTACCAGGACAACGTGTCCCAGCACGAGCTGACCGGACCGCTCGGGCTGCCGTGGAAGCTGGACGTGATCGTCAGCGCGGGCCAGGAGGCCAAGGTGACCGCCACCCCGTCCGGTGACGCGACGCTGACCTGCCGGATCCTGCTGGACAAAACGAAGGAGCTGGCCAAGGCGACGGCGGCGGCCGGGCAACCGGTCACCTGCGCCAAGAAGACCGGCAGCTGATCCGTCCACTGTGGATGGACGTTACAGGCGTTCGCCGACGAAGCGCAGGGCGTCGGGAAGCACGCCGCGCCAATAGGAATCGGTGTGGCCGCCCGGGGTGATGCTCGAGGTGACCGGGCCGGCGCGGTCGATCAGGCGGCGGTTGGCGGCCAGGAACGGGTCCGACTCGCCACACCAGACGCTCAGGGTGCCCGGCGGCAGCTCGTCCAGGTGCGCCAGCGGCTCGGCGGCCTGCCATTGGGCTTCGGAGGCGAACACGCCACGGGCCTTGGCCTCGGACCAGGTGCGGAAGAGCGCGGCGCTGCAGGTGGCGACGGCCGTCAGGTCACGGCGGCGGCGGGCCAGGTCCAGGGCGCCGAACCCGCCCATCGAGATGCCGAGCACGCCGGTCACCGGGCGCAGGTTGCTGGCCTGCAGCCAGCCCGGGACCTCGTCGGTCAGCAGCCGCTGCGGGTCGTCGCCGGCGCCGTTCTCGACCCAGTAGTGGTCGCCGTCCACGGCCGCGACGGCGAACGGTCGCGCACCCCCGCGGACCAGGTCCGTGAGCATCTGCGGCACGCCCAGATCCAGGAACGTGCGCGCGTTCGCCCCGCGGCCGTGCAGCGCCAGGCAGACCGGCAGGCCCGAGGCGGGCACGCCCTCGGGCGCGATCAGCACCAGGTCGACGTCCCGTCCGCGCGCGACCGAGTGCCGCCGCTGGACGGTGACCGGCTGGGTCAGGGCCGACGAGCCGGCGGGCGGGGTGAGCGGGGCCGGAGCACCCACCGGGGCGGAGCGCCCGGAGCAGGCGGCGACAAGCGCCGCGGTGCCGCCGAGCAGCACGCCGCGTCGCGAGACATCGGTCCCCCACCGCATCGCTTCAGCCCCGGGTCTCCTCTTCCGCGAAGTCCTCGTCGTCTTCGTCGACGCGCGGCGCCTTGTACGGGTCGCTCTCGCCGGCGTGCTGCGCGCCCGCGGACCGGCGGGCCACCTCGGCGTCGGCCTCGCGGGCCTTGGCCAGCAGCTCCTCGATCCGCCGGGCGTCGTCGGGGATGCTGTCCGCGACGAAGGCGAGGGTCGGGGTGTAGCGGACGCCGGTGCCCTGACCGACCTTGGTGCGCAGCACCCCGCGCGCGGACTCCAGCGCCGCCGCGGCACCGGTGAAGTCCGGCTCCGCGTCGAGGCTTTCGCCCAGCACCGTGTAATAAACCGTGGCGTCGTGCAGGTCCGCGGTGATCTTGGTGTCGGTGATCGTCACCGAGTTCAGCCGCGGGTCCTTCACCTCGTGTTCGATGGCGGAGGCCACGATCTGCGAGATCCGCTTGGCGAGCTTACGGGCCCGAGCCGGATCGGCCATGGAACTTCCCCTTCTGGCAGTGCTTGTCTAATCGTCCGGGCCCAGCAGCCGGCGGTGCGCCGAGAGCAGGACGAACTCCGGTCGCGAGGCCACGTACCGCTCGCACGAGTCGAGCACGTCCCGGACGTGTTCGCCACCCGCGGCGACCACGGCGACCCCGATCAGGGCGCGCCGGTGCAGGTCGAGATGACCTGCCTCGGACACTGACACGGCGAAGCGCTTGCGCACCTCCGCCACCACCGGCTTGATCACCGAACGCTTCTGCTTCAACGAATGGATGTCGTCGAGCAGGATGTCGAGCTCCAGGGCTCCGACGTACATAGGCGGTGAATGTTGTGCCGTGCCGGCCGGGCCCGGGGTGCGGCGCGAACCGCACCCCGGACCGGAGGCCATCACGCGCGGGGCTTCTCCCGCTGCTCGTAGGTCTCGATGGAGTCGCCGACCTTGATGTCGCCGTACGAGCCCAGCGTCAGACCGCACTCGTACCCTTCACGGACCTCGACCACGTCGTCCTTGAACCGCCGCAGCGAGCTGACCGGCAGGTTCTCCGCCACGACGGTGCCGTCGCGGAGCAGGCGGGCCCGGGCGTTGCGCCGGATCTCGCCGGACATGACCAGGCAACCGGCGATCGTGCCGATCTTGGAGGACTTGAAGACCTCGCGGACCTCCGCGCGGCCCAGCTCGACCTCTTCGTACTCCGGCTTGAGCATGCCCTTCAGAGCCTGCTCGATCTCCTCGATCGCCTGGTAGATGACCGTGTAGTACCGGACGTCGACGCCCTCGCGGGTGGCCCGCTCGGTCGCCTTGCCCTGGGCCCGGACGTTGAACCCGAGCACGATCGCGTCGGACGCGGTCGCCAGGTCGATGTCCGACTCGGTCACGCCACCGACACCGCGGTGCACCACGTTCAGCTCGACGTCTTCGCCGACGTCCAGCTGCAGCAGCGCCGCTTCCAGCGCCTCGACGGTACCCGAGTTGTCACCCTTGATGATCAGGTTGAGGCTGCTCGTCTCCTTCAAGGCGGAGTCGAGGTCCTCGAGGCTGACCCGCTTGCGGCGCGACGCGTTGAGCGCGTTGCGAGTGCGAGCGGAGCGGCGCTCGGCGATCTGCCGGGCGACGCGGTCCTCGTCGACCACCAGGAAGGTGTCGCCCGCGCCGGGCACCGAGGTGAACCCGATGACCTGGACCGGACGCGAGGGCAGCGCCTCGGTGACGTCCACGTTGTGCTCGTCCACCATGCGGCGGACTCGGCCGTACGCGTCGCCCGCGACGACGGAGTCGCCGACGCGCAGCGTGCCGCGCTGGACCAGCACCGTGGCCACCGGGCCGCGGCCGCGGTCGAGGTGCGCCTCGATCGCGACACCCTGGGCCTCCATGTCCGGGTTGGCCCGGAGGTCCAGAGCGGCGTCCGCGGTCAGCAGGATCGCCTCGAGCAGGCCGTCGATGTTGATGTTCTCCCGCGCGGAGATCTCGACGAACATGGTGTCGCCGCCGTACTCCTCGGCCACCAGGTTGTACTCGGTGAGCTGCTGCCGGATCTTGTCCGGGTTCGCGCCCTCCTTGTCGATCTTGTTGATCGCGACCACGATCGGGGCCTTGGCGGCCTGCGCGTGGTTGATCGCCTCGACCGTCTGCGGCATGACCCCGTCGTCCGCCGCGACCACGATCACCGCGATGTCCGTGGAGTTGGCGCCTCGGGCACGCATGGCGGTGAACGCCTCGTGGCCCGGGGTGTCGATGAAGGTGATCAGCCGCGGGGTGCCCTCGAGCTCGGTCTCGATCTGGTAGGCGCCGATGTGCTGGGTGATGCCACCGGCTTCACTCTCGCGCACCTTCGTCTTCCGGATCGTGTCCAGCAGGCGGGTCTTACCGTGGTCGACGTGACCCATGATGGTCACGACCGGCGGCCGGACCTGCAGGTCCTCCTCACCACCGGCGTCGTCGCCGTAGGTGATGTCGAACGTCTCCAGCAGCTCGCGGTCCTCCTCCTCGGGGGACACGACCTGGACGACGTAGTTCATCTCGCCGCCGAGCAGCTCGAGGATGTCGTCGGACACGGACTGCGTCGCGGTGACCATCTCGCCGAGGTGGAAGAGCACCTGCACCAGCGAAGCCGGGTTGGCGTCGATCTTCTCGGCGAAGTCGGTCAACGAGGCACCGCGCGGCAGCCGGATCGTCTCGCCCTGGCCCTTGGGCAGGCGGACGCCGCCGACGCTGGGCGCCTGCATGTTGTCCATGTACTCCTGGCGCTTCTGCCGCTTCGACTTGCGGCCCTTGCGCGAGGGGCCGCCGGGGCGCCCGAAGGCACCCGCCGTGCCGCCACGGCCACCGGGGCCGCCACGACCGCCGCCGCCGCGGAAACCGCCGCCGCCGGCCGGGGCACCGGTACCGCCGCCACCACCGGGACGGAAGCCACCGCCACCGGCACCGCCGCCGCCACCGGGACGGAAGCCGCCACCGCCGCCACCGCCACCGGGACCGCCGCGGAAGCCACCGCCGCCGCCACCGGGACCGCCGCGGGCACCGCCACCGGGGCCACCACGGGCGCCGCCGCCGGGACCGCCGCGGGCGCCGCCACCGGGACCGGCCGGACGCTGGGTCCGGCCCGGCATCATGCCGGGGTTCGGGCGCGGGGGCATGTTGCCCGGGGTCGGCCGGTTGCCGCCGGCGCCACCGCCGGGACGCGGCGCGGGCCGGTCACCGCCGCCACCGGCACCGCCGCCGGGACGCGGGGGCCGGTTGTCGCCGCCCTGGCCGGAGCCGGGGCGCTGCGGCGGACGCGGGGCCGGGGAGCCGGAACCGACGCCGAACGGGTTGTTGCCGACCCGCGGGGTGCGCGGGCCGGGCTTCGGGCCGCCGGGCTTGGGGCCCTGCGGCCGCGGCGGGACGACCGAGCCGGACGCGCCCGAAGACGCCGCGGCGGCGTCCTGCTTCGGGGCGGGCTTGGCGGCCTCGCTCGGCGCGGGCGCCGACGGCGCGGCGGGCTCGGCCTTGGCGGCCGGCACCTCTCGCACCTCCGGAGCCGGGGCGGGCGCGGGCGTGCGCGGGCCCGGCCGGGGGCCGGGACCCGGGCGTCCGCCGCCCGGCTGGGCCGCGGGGCGCGGCCCGGACGGCTGCTGCGCGGGAGCGGCCGGGGTCGCCTTCGCGGCAGGCGCCTGCTGCTGGTTCTGCTGCGGCGCGGGCGTGGCGGGCCGGGGGGCCTGCGGGGCGCTCGGGGCAGCGGTCGGACTCCCGTTGGCGGCGGGCGCCGCGGGGCGGGCCGGCGGTCCGGGAGTGGGCTTCTGCCCGCTCTTGGCTGGGTATGCGTCACGCAGACGGCGGGCGACGGGCGCCTCGACCGTGGACGACGCGGACTTCACGAACTCACCCTGCTCCTTGAGCTTGGTGAGAACTTCCTTGCTGGTGATGCCGAGCTCTTTCGCGAGCTCGTGAACACGGGCCTTGCCTGGCACAGCTCTCCTCATCTAGGGGAGGCCAGGCGGTGAAGACACCCGCTGACCTCGTCCTTATTGTCGCGCGTTCATGGCTTCAGCTTCACGGCTGACTCATGACGGGTCGACCTGCTTCCTTGATTCCTGTCGGTTCCGGGTACGTCCCGGTTCCGGTCTCCGTGGCGAGCGCTGCCAGCGCCGGGTGGTGGTGCAACCCCGCCGCGTCGAGTGCTCCCTGGGCTTTGAGAGCCCGGGGGAACGCCCGCCGCCGCTCGGCTTTGGCCAGGCAACCCGGCCCGGGGTGCAACCACGCTCCCCGGCCCGGCAGCCGCCGACGTTCGTCGACGACCAGCCGCCCGTCCACCGCGACCACTCGCAGCAGCTCACCGATCACGGCCCGCGTCTTGCACCCGACACACGTGCGTACCGGGGAACCCGGGTCACGCTGGGGGTCGGCTGCCCGCCGCAGGCCTTGAACCATTTCAGAGTCTAGCGCTTCGACCTTCACTCAGCCGAACCGGTTGTCGCGGCGGGCCGCGCCTGCCCGGCGTGGTCTTGATCACCCTCGCCCTCGGCGGGTGCCGAGTCGCTGCGGATGTCGATCCGCCAGCCGGTGAGGCGGGCGGCGAGGCGGGCGTTCTGGCCCTCCTTGCCGATCGCGAGCGAAAGCTGGAAATCGGGCACCACGACGCGCGCTGTCTTCGCCCGCTCGTCCACGACACGTACGGAAACAACCTTCGCGGGCGACAGCGCATTCCCGACGAAGCGGGCCGGGTCCTCGGAGTAGTCGATGATGTCGATCTTCTCGCCGGCCAGCTCGCTCATCACGTTGCGCACACGCGCGCCCATCGGGCCGATGCAGGCGCCCTTGGCGTTCACCCCGGCGATGGTGGAGCGGACCGCGATCTTGCTGCGGTGCCCCGGTTCCCGCGCCAGCGCGGCGATTTCGACGGCGCCGTCGGCGATTTCCGGGACCTCGAGCGCGAACAGCTTGCGCACCAGGTTCGGATGACTGCGCGAAAGCATGATCTGCGGCCCGCGGTTGCTGCGCGAAACGCCGACCACGTACGCCTTGATCCGGGTGCCGTGCTCGTAGGACTCCCCCGCGACCTGCTCGGCCGAGGGCAGCACGCCCTCGGTGTCGCCGACCTGGATCACGACCATGCCGCGGGCGTTGGCTCGCGCGTCTCGCTGCACCACGCCGGCGATGATCTCGCCCTCCTTGGCGGAGAACTCGCCGAAGGTCTTCTCGTGCTCGGCGTCGCGCAGCCGCTGCAGGATGACCTGGCGCGCGGTGGTGGCGGCGATCCGGCCGAAGCCCTCGGGGGTGTCGTCCCACTCCTCGTCGACCTCGCCCTCGGGGGTGAGGGTGTGCGCGAGGACGCGGACCAGGCCGGTCTTGCGGTCGATGTCGATCCGGGCGTGCGCCTGGTGGCCCTCGGTGTGCTTGTACGCGGTGAGCAGGGCCGTCTCGATGGCCTCGATCACCGTCTCGAAGGGGATGTCCTTGTCCCGTTCGATCGCGCGCAGCGCGGCGATGTCCACGTTCACTTCGACTCCTCCTTCGGCTCGTTCTGGCCGGCCGCGGTGCTCGGGCCGGACGCGTCTTCTTCCAGCAGTTTCAGGTCTTCCGCCGGTGGTTGCTTGAATTCGATCTCCACCACGGCCTTGGCCACGGACGCGTACGCCACGTCCTGCAGGCTGCCGCCGGCGAGCACGCGCGCGGCCTCCTGGCCGGCGTGCCCGACGCGGGCGACGTACTCGGCGCCCTCGGCCGGGGTGATCCGCACCAGGCGGAACTTGGCGCGCCGCCAGTGCCGCGGCTGGGTCAGCGGCCGGTCGAGGCCGGGCGAGGTGACCTCGAGGGTGTACGCGCTCGCGAGCACGTGCTCGTTCTCGTCGAGCACCGCGGACACCTTGCGGCTGACCTCGGCGACCTCGTCCAGCCCGATCCCGTCGTCCGAGTCGACGACGACCTTCACCAGCTGTCGCCGGCCGGCCTGCTGCACCTCGAGCGAATCGAGGTCGAAACCCGCGGTCGTGACGGCTTCGGCCACTAACGGCTCCAGCCGGCTGGCGAGTTCGTTGGGCACGTGGAGCACTCCTGTTCGGCGGTGGTGACGCGGGCTGGTCACGACGGGTGGTCGGTGGTGGACCAGCTTATCCTGCGACCCCGCCGGGACGCGCGAGCGGCGGTGCCGGTGCCGGGCCTGGCAGGATGGGCCGACGTGACCGCAAGACCGACCGACCTCAGCCGGCGCTCCGTCCTGCGCCTCGGCGCCGTCGCCGCCGTGGCCCTCCCGCTCGCCGCCTGCACGACGGGCAACGACGAAACCCCGGACCCGCTGGCCCCGCTGCTGGCCGCCGCCCAGGCGGACGCCGCGGCCGCGCGCAAGCTCGCCTCCGGCGCGGACGGCGACGTCGCGGGCCAGATCGCCGACGCCCGCACCGCGCACGCCGCCGCCCTGAAACCCGAGGTGGACCGGCTCAACCGGCCGCAGCCCAAGACGCCGCCGACGCCGGCGCCCGAGCCGACGGACCTGGCCGGGTTCAAGGACCGGCTCGCGGCCGTGCGCAAGCAGGCCGAGGACCTGGTGCCCACGCTGCCCGCCTACCGCGCGGGGCTGGTGGCGTCCGTCGCCGCCGGCTGCGCGGCGCTCCAGCGCGTCGCGCCGTCGATCGGCCGCGGCGACGACGCCAAGCCGATCGCCGCGCCGCCGGGCACCGTGCCTGCCGGCACCGTCGACCCGCTGCAGAAGGCGCTGGCCACCGAGCACGCCGCGCTCTGGGTGTACGGGCTGGTCACGGCGTTCCTGCCGGCCGACTTCGGCGACGCGCTCAAGAGCGGCCGCGCCGAGCACACCGCGCGCCGCGACGTGCTGATCCAGGTGATCACCGCCGCGGGCAGCACGCCGGTGGCGCCGGAGGCCGCGTACGTGCCGGCCAAGCCGGTCACCGACGCCGCTTCGGCCGCTTCAGTGGTCGCGACCGCCGAAGCCGACTCGGCCGCGGCGTGGCTCGGCGTGGTGAACCGCACCGACGACAAGGGCGTGCGCGGCATGGCGCTGCAAGCGCTCATCGCGGCGGCACGGCGCGGCACGCCGTGGCGTCAGCAGGCCGGCGAGAAGCCGACCGCGGTCGCGATGCCGGGTCAGAGCGCGTAGGCCGATGCAGCGGATGACGCTTTCCCTGCGCTGAGCGAGGGGAAAGCGTCATCCGCTGCATTCCGTGCGGGGGGTTAGCGCAGCGGGACAGCGCAGCGGGTCAGTGCAGCGGGTCGGTGCGGGGTGAGCGCAGCGGGTCGGTGCGGGGTGAGCGCAGCGGGTCGGTGCGGGGTGAGCGCAGCGGGTCAGTGCAAGTTGGCCGAGAGCTGGAGCGCGTCCTTGGCGATGCGCTTGAGCAGCACGGCGTCCTTGTGCTTGGCGTAGAAGTCGGTGAGCACGACGGTCACGTCGGAGCCGCTGACCTGGGATTCGTACGCGGCCTTGTCGGAGCTCACGCTGGGCGCGCCGGCGGCCTTGTAGGTGTGGTCGCGCACCAGGTCGGTGACGTTGCCGGTGCCGTCCTGGTCGGTCAGCGCCTTGAGCTGGGCCGCCTGGCTCGCCTGCGGCATGGACACCAGCGCCACCGAGACGAGCGCCTTCGCGTCGCCGTACTGCACGGTGTACAGCGCGCGAGACAGCGACGTGCAGGGCGTGTCCTTGAAGTAGTTCTGCGCCTGGCCGTAGGACTTCGCCGCGCAGTCGGTGGACTTGCTCGGCCCCTCGACGAGCTGGTAGTCGAACTCGCTCGTCTTCGCGGGCGGCTGCGCGACCGGCTCGGGCGTGCTCTGGTGCCGGATCAGGAACCAGATCAGGCCGGACACCACCGCGATCGCGACCAGGCCCGCACCGCGCAGCAGCAGGGTGCGGTTGTCCCGGGCCGGGCCACGGCCAGGCGCAGGCGGCCCCGGGTGTGCGGGGACCGCGCCGAGCGGTGCCGTGTCCGAGGGATCAGCGGAGAAATGGGGACCAGCCACGGGCACATACCGTAGTTCACCGTCTCCGGCGGCTTCACCCGAATGCGGTGAGAAGGCGTTCGACGTCGTCAGCGGTGTTGTAGACGTGGAATCCGACGCGCACCCGGCCGTCGCGCAACCCGGACACGACGCCCGCGGCGGCGACCCGCGCCGGATCGGCCTCCAGCGACACGATCGCGGACCCTCCTGACGGCCGTCCGAGGGCCTGGAGCAGGGCATCGGCGAGGCCGGTGTTGTGCTCGCGGACCGCGGCGAGGTCCAGCCCGGTGACGTAGTCCAGCGCTTCCGCCGCGCCGACGTGCGAGAGCCAGACCGGCGAGAGGTCGAACGCGCGGGCGTCGGGAGCCAGGCGCAGGGGCAGGCCGTAGACGGACGCCCACCGGTCGTCGCCCGCGTACCAGTTGGCGGCGACCGGCCGGGTGCGCTCGTGCGCCCGCGGGTGCACGGCGAGCCAGGCGCACCCGCGCGGGGAGAACAGCCACTTGTAGCCGGCGCACACGACCCAGTCGGCCCAGGCGACGTCGAGCGGCAGCCACCCGGCGGCCTGCGTGACGTCCAGCAGCACGGCGGCGCCCGCGCTGTCGGCCGCCGCCCGCAGCGCCGCGACGTCGAGCACCGACCCGTCCGACGACTGCACCAGGCTCACCGCGACGAGGTCGTGCCCCTCGACGTGGTCGGCGAGCTTGGCGAGTGGCGCCTCGGTGATCCGCGTGCCCGGCCGCGCGGCGAACGGGAAGGTGACGCTGGTGAAGTCCTTCTCGGCGACCAGCACGCGCGCGCCCTCGGCCAGCCCGCCCGCGACGTTCGCGATGAGCTGCGAGACGGACGCTCCGATGGCCACCCGCTCGGTCGGCACCCCGGCGAGCCGCGCGAACCCGCTGCGTGACCGCGCGACAGCCTCGTCGAATGCCGATGCCGAGTCGCCTCCGGTGCGCCACCGCTCGACGGCGGCGGCCACCGTCTCGCCGACCGCGACGGGCGGGATGCCGATGCTGGGCGTGTTGAGGTAGCCGGACGGGACGGTGAAGCGGGCCGTTCCCCAGGAGCGAAGACTCATGCCGGCCATCATGCCGATCCGGGCGGGGTCAGCTGACCAGTTGTTCTATCTCCGTGACGCGGCTGCTGAGCCGCGCCGAATTGATGGTGCCCGAGGCACCGCGCGCCTGCGCGATCACCGTTCGGGCCTGGTCGAACTCGCCGGCCCGGGCGTACGACTCGGCGAGCCAGGTTCGGTAGAGCGCGACCTCGCGCGCATGGTCCACGTCGTAGCTGTCGATGGCGTGCTGCAAGAGCGGCGCGGCGAGTGCCGGCCGGCCCACCTCGATCCAGCAGCGCCCCGCCATGACGTCGATCTCGTCACGGCTCATCCAATAGACCCAGTCCGGCTCACGAATTCCCGCCGAGCGTGCCTCGTAGGCATCATCCACCGCAACGAGCATCCGGCGGGTGAGGTCGGCATCCCGCGATCGCGCGGCCGCCCAGCCCACACGTTCCAAAAGCAACGTCTTGGCCACCGGCGAAGCCTCCCGTGCGCCCTTCACCGCGGTCTTCGCAAGAAGCAGAGCGTCGGACGGGTTCCCGACATTGGCCATCTGATAGGCGAGTGAGGAGAAAAGCTGGGCGGCAAGGATCGGGTCCGCGGCTTCGTCGGCGGCAGACGCACCGTCGACATAGGCCTGCTGCGCGGCCGCGTAGTGGCCAGCGTCGCTCTCGGCCCAACCGGCAAGCTGGGACAGCTCGCCCATGGCGACGAGCAGGCGCCGGCCGACGTCCGCCGAGTAGCTCGCGGAGTCCACGACGGTCCGGAGGTCTGCAAGCTCTCGATGGACGACAGGAGCAAGGTCCCCGCCGCCGACCGTGTCGTCCAGGCGCCGGAGGTCGATCACCCGCTGCTCCACCTCCGCCGCGAGACTCCTGCCGACCTGCCGGCCGGACACCTGGTGCCTGGTCGAGGGCGTATCAGCGACCAACCAGGCGTGCGCAACACGAAGTGGATCCCGAGGCTGGCCGTACAACAGGTCGACCGGGATGTTCAGGGCGCGAGAGTAGGCGAGGACGTGCTCCGGTTTGACCTTCCGCGTCCCGCCTTCGAGCTGGCTGAGATAGGGCTTGCTGTAGTGAGCCTTCGAGGCCATCGCGGCCAGACTGATCTCCGCGGCCTCCCGCGCCGCCCGCAACCGCGCCCCCAGCTCGCTCATGCGCTCCCACCGGCTTGCGAACCCTTGCAAACGGCTGATCCGTTCACATCACGCTTCGTAACGCCCAGACTACATGAACGAGTTGTTCCGGCCTTGACAGGAGAAAGAGTTTTCGGCCCGGGACAGTTCCTCCGGAAACGAAGGGTGACGGCTATATGGGCATGGACTTCCTTTTTCCAGGAGAATCCATAGAAGAGAGAGATGAGCTGATGACGACCGCAACGACTGAAAGGTTCATGGACGACCCGATCGCGTCCGACAGCACGCAGTTCCCGCTGTCCCGCGGGTCAGTGAGCAGTGCGCCGGAAGAGAGGCCTTCGCCGAACGGTATACGTCCCTGGGGTCTTCGGCGGATGGCTCCGATCGAATTCAACGGCGTACCCGGCCCAGTCGGCGACTATGATCCGATACGGCAGATTCGAGTCGACGCCAACGGCAGGCCGCTGATGGAAATGGGCCCGCCTACCGCGCCGACCACGGGCAGCACTGACGGGTCCGACGGAGACCCGTCCGAGGATTACCACAACGACTGACCCATGTCCGTACTCATCTTGGCGGAGGAACGCGACGCCAGCGCGGACTCGATGGTGCCGGCCCTGCAGGACCGCGGCGTCGAGGTGCACCGGGTGAACACAGCCTGGTTCCCGGCCCGGCTGCGCGTTGCCGCCCGGCTGTGCAGGGGCCGCTGGACCGGGCACCTCCGCACCGACCACCGCATCATCGACCTGGAAGACATCCACGCTGTCTGGTATCGGTCGCCGAAGGCGTACCAGTTCGGCGAGAGCCTGAATTCGGCTGAACTGGAGCATGCAAAGATCGAAGCAAAGTACGGGCTGGGTGGAGTTCTCACGTCGCTGCCGGCGTTGTGGGTGAACCACCCGTCCCGATTGGCGGACTCGGGCTACAAGCCGTACCAGCTCGCCACCGCGGCCCGATGCGGTCTGACCGTGGAAGAAACACTCATCACCAACGAGACCGATGCGGTCCGGATGTTCGTGGGCGGCGGCAAGACGGTCACGAAGATGCTGGGAGCCGTCTCGATCGTGGAGGGCGGAGTGCGAAAGTTCGCCCACACCGCGATCGTCGACGACGTTTCCGACCTCCGAGGCGTCGAACGCACCGCCCACCAGTTTCAGCGGTGGGCAGACAAGGCGTGGGAAGCACGGATGTTCGTCATCGGCCACGACATCACCACCACCGCAATCCACTCCCATAGCGCATCCGGCTACGTCGACTGGCGCACTGGCTACGACAGCAACACCTACGAGCTGGTGAACCCGCCCGCCGAGGTGCAGGCTGCGGTGCGACGCCTGATGGACGCGATGGGGCTCGTGTACGGTGCGCTCGATTTCGTCGTCAGCCCAGCGGGGACCTGGACCTTCCTGGAGATCAACGCTGGTGGGCAGTACGGCTGGATCGAGCACGAAACCGGTGCTCCGTTGACCGAACAGCTTGCCGGCATTCTCGCGAAGGGAACGGTGTGACAGAGACAGCCTCCACCGCATGGGACGGCCATGCCAGGGCGCTGGCGGAGCTGCTCGCCGAACGCGGCGACATCCGGTCGCCCGAGTGGCGGGCAGCAGTCGCCGAAGTGCCTCGCCACGTGTTCGTTCCCATCGCCTACACCCAGAACAGCCGTGGCGAGTGGGAGCCGTGGAGTACTGAAGGTGCGTGGGAGCGCGTATACGCACCGACGACTCTTGTGACCGCCCTCGCCGACCGCGACGGCTGGCGAGAACCGATCAGCTCCACCACCAATCCAGAACTGATGGTCCGGATGCTCGAAGCGCTGGACATTCGAGACGGGCATCGGGTCCTGGAGATCGGCACCGGAACCGGCTACAACGCCGGATTGCTCTCCCATCGGCTGGGAGACCACAATGTCGCATCGGTGGACATCGGCAGCGAGTTCGTCACCGCAGCGCGGGATCGCCTCGCCGGTATCGGCTACCACCCCACGTTGAAGACGGTCGACGGGGAGAGCGGCCTCCCCGGCCACGCACCCTACGACCGGATCATCGCCACCTGCTCGGTGCCGGCTGTGCCATGGGCGTGGGCGGAGCAGGTCACGCCGGACGGGTCGATCCTCGTGGATGTCCGGCCGTCGATCGCGGCGGGGAACCTTGTTCTCCTCCAACGCCGAGGTGACCGGCTGGTGGGGCGGTTCAGCGCGAGAAGAGGCTCGTTCATGGCGATGCGCCACGCCACTGACGCGGCCCCCGGGAACAGCCCTGCCGAGACGCTCGATCCAGGTGGGCACCGCCGTACAGACGCGCCCCTCACGCCTTGGGATTCCACACCGGTGGTGTGGTTCCTCGCTCAGTTCGCGGGGCTGCCCCGCGACGTCGTCTGTGGCTGGGAGCTGGACAGCGATACCAGGGCCCGGACTGCCTCCACACTGACAAGCCCGGATGGGTCATCGGTCCGGGTGGACCTCGCCGAGCACACCGTCTCCGGAACCCTCGCACTGTGGGCTCCGGTCGAGCAGGCGTATCGAGAGTGGATCGAAGCGGGTCAACCCGGCTGGGATCGTCTCGGCATGACAGTGACAGCCAGCCGGCAGCAGGTGTGGCTGGACTCCCCGGACAGCGCCTGGAGTTGGGAACTTCCCGTCTGATGGGCTGTTCCCTGCCGGAGATCGGCAGGGCATCTCGAGGCCCCTGACGCCCCGCGCCCCTACCGGGGCCGCGGCCGCGAGAACGCTTGCGGGCGCCGGACCGAGTAGAGCGGCATCGTCTGCGCCGACGCGTTGAGGTCCTCGGGCGCCGGGGGTTCGGCGGTCCGGCGCACGGGCAGGTCGAAGACCCACGCCGAGGGCAGGATCCGTTGCAGCAGCAGGCACAGCGCGACGATCGCGGCGACCAGCACGATGGGGTCGAGGACCGCGACAGCCAGCTGCGCCGCCGGGCCGAGCGAGGACAGCGGATCGTGCAGCAGCGCGTCCAGCACGGCGACCAGGGGTAGGTGGATGACGTAGATCGGCAGCGTGCGCCGGCCGATGCTCGCGATGGCGTTCGCCGGGCGCTTCCATCGGGTGACGAGCGCGGCCGCGGTCACGCCGAGCACGATCGCGACCAGGCTCAGCACCGGCCACAGGCCGAACGCCGTCTTCAGGCCGAAGTGGCCAACCGCGACGAGCACGCCCAGGTACGGCACGCCGACCAGGGCGAGCCGCAGCCAGCCGGCCTCCACGGCGACGCGTTTGACCAGCGAAGTGCCGTAGATGCCCACGAGGAAGAACACCAGGTTCTGGTACAGCCCGCCGCGGTCACCGGGGACGGCCAGCAGGCCGGCGGATGCCGTGGCGGACAAGGCGAACGCGGCTGCGAGCATGATCCAGAACGGCAGCCGCCGCGAGACCTTGGCGATCACGAAGTAAACGGCGAGCGCGAACAGGTACCAGAGGTTCGTCGGCGTGATCGTCAGCTGGGCTGCGAATTCGAGCACGCTCCCCGCGTGTTCGGTGGCGAACCCGGGGAAGAATGACAGCACCAGCGTGTGCACGGACAGCCACAGCACGTAGAGGTAGAAGAACTTGGCCACCCGCGACCGCGCGACGGTGCGCCACGGCCGCTTGACCGCGCGCGCCGCGAAGAACCCGGAAATCGCGAAGAACAAGGGCATGCGCAACGGCAGCAGCAGTTCGCCCACCTCGCCCCACGCGCCGGGCAGCGGTGTCGAGATCCGCCAGTCGATCTGCAGGTACTGCTTCATGATCACGTGCCACAGCACGACCAGCACGATGCAGGCGCCCTTGGCCACGTCGGGCCACAAGAGCCGTTCGGCAGGTGCCGGGTCACGGAGGTCGCCGACGAACCTGCCCGTTGTCTCGACTGCCACAACGGAACCTTTCGCACACGGGAGTCGCGGTGATTCCGACGCTGGCACGGGAATCCTTGCCGCGCCGTGAGTCCCGCCCCGGGCTGCCCCGGGGAACCGTCAACCGTGTCCGAAAGGCCCGTCTCGTTTGCGCGCAATGTCACGCAGCCGATGTGGACAGTCGCGCAGCGAACTCTCAGCCGTGGCCACCGGACCGGACGGCGCGCTGCCGCCGGACCAGCCGCCGCAGCGCGGGCACAGCCGGGCCCGCGCGCCCGGCCAACTCGTTCAGCCGGGCCGAGTTTGCCCGAAAGTCCCTGCGGGGCGCTCCGATGCCGGCCGCCGCGGCGAGTGCGGCCAGTGCCGCGTCGCCGGAGTCCACTTCGGACACGGGATCCCGCAACGCGGCCTCGACGCGGTCCTGCTCCCGGTGCGCCGCCGCGGGGTCGGTGAGTTCGAGCACCGAACGGCCGAGCAGCCGAGTCGTGTGCTCACGCAGCAGACCGGCCGCGACGAGCTGGAGTTCCAGCGACTTCAGGGTGTCCGCGCCGTCGCGGCGCACCAGTGAGCGCCACGGCCGCGGCCCGTCCTCCGCGAGGTTCGCCAGCACGTCGTCGAGCAGCAGGTCGCCGGTCGGGCCCCGGCCGGTCACCCCGGCCTTGCCGCTTTGGTCCGCCAGCCGGCCCCGTTGCAGCAGGTCGGTGGCCACGGCCGCGCGCACCAGCAGCGCGACGCGGCGGCGATCGGAGATCCGCCCCTTCGCTCCCCCGCAAGCGAGGAGGTAAGCCCGGGCGGGCAAGGAAAGTTTCATTGCGCTCTCACCTTCGGCCAGATCTGGTCCCAATTCTGCTTACGCCCGGTGTAGAGCCACATCAGCCCGGGCGCCACCTGCGTGACAGAGGAGAAGTATGGCCGCAGCAGGTCCGGGTCGAAGCCCACGAACAGCACGTCCCGCGCCGAGTCCGGCGGCCGGTCGAAGTACCAGTAGCCCCGGTGTCCACTGTAGACGTCGGTGATCCCGTACTGCGGCCCGTAATACTCGACGGCAGCGGCGAACGGGTAGATCTCCGAGTACACCGCCGTCTGCTTGCGCACCTCGGGCGGCAGCGCGGCGTAGGTTTTCCCGACGCCGTCGGCCACCTCCTTCTGCGCGGTCTCGCCCCCGGCGAACACGGTGCCGAGCGAAAACGGCCCGAACGTGGTCGCCTTCATCGAAGCCGGCCACACCGGCAGCCCCGCCACCGTCACCGCGGCCGAGAGGACAAAGGCCAGCCACACCGGCGTTTTCCACCACCGCACCAGCTTCCGCCGGGAGAACTCCGTCGCCGCGGCCGCGAACGGCAGCGAGTAGACGCTCATCAGGTAGTACGCGCGGCCGTGCGTGAGCAGCACCGCGAGAGTCACCAGCAGCAGCGCCACGGCGAGGTAGCGGTACGGCCGCAGGTCCGGCGACCGCAGCAGCCGCCACACGCCGTACAGGAGCGCGAGCACGCCGATGCCCATACCGGCCCCGAGCAGGCCGTCGCGCGCGAAGCTGAGGTATCCCGGGAATTCCGCCGAAACGACGTCGGCCATGTGCGCGTACGGCCAGCCGTGGGTGGCCTGCCAGACCAGGGCCGGGATCGTCGCGACGATCGCGATCAGCCCGCCCAGCCACAGTTTCGGCCGCGAGAGCAGCTCTCGCGGGCCCAGCACCAGCGCCGAAAGCAGCACCGCCGCCCACAGCGCCGGGATGAGGAACTTCGTCTCCAGCGACACCGCCGTCACCGCGCCCGCCCAGACGAGCAGGCCGTCGCGCCGGGTCCGGGTCCACCGCACCAGCAGGAAGACCACCACCGTCCACAGGAACGGGTCGAGCACGTAGGTGGCCACCCAGTGGCTGATGACGATCAGGCCGGACGTCGCGTACGCGCCCGCCGCCATCAGCTGGGCGCCGCGGCCGCCGCCCAGCTCCCGCGCGATCAGCGCGGTGACCACCACGCCCGCGGCCGCCGCCAGCGCCATCGGGGCGCGGAAGGCGATCAGCGAGCCGGGGAACAGCCGGTCCAGCGTGCCCGCGAGCAGCGGGACGAGCGGTGGCTGGTCGAAATACCCCCAGGCCGGATGATCTCGACCAGCCACCAGGAAATACAGCTCGTCGAAGCCGTGCGCGTACCGCGCGCTGGTCACCACCAGCACTGCGGCCACCAGCACGGCGACGGCGAACACCGGTCCCCGCGCGAAGGCCCCCACCTCCCGCGCCGCGGCGTGGACGGGCGAGCGTTCCGTCGTAAGCCCTTCACTCGTCATGGGTCCGAGTCCACCGCGCCGGGCCGGGTGCGGGTAAGGGTGTTCGGTAGCCGATCGGGCCGACGAAAGTTGCCGGCCGGGGCGCGACCCGCAACTTTCGTCGACGGCGGTCCCCCGGCCGGTGCGGATCCGGCGCGGGCGCGCGGGCGAGCGGATACCGTGACCGCGTGAAGGAATCCGGCAGCAGGCGCCCGCTCTGGCCCCGGCCGGCCGACGGGCTCTGGCTGCTGGGCTCGGCGATCGTGTTCGCGATAATCGACACCGGGCTGTTCGTGGCTTCGGGCCCGAGCCCCGGTGTCCTCGGGCCGTACGCGCCGCTGATGCTGCAGCTGGTGTGCGACTTCTCCGTGCTGCTGTTGCTGCGGTTCCCGGTCCAGGTGGCGAGCCTGCTCGTGGTGGTCGCGCTGGCCATGCTGGCCTCGGACCTGTTCTCCCCCGGCCTGCTGGTGCCGGCCGTCCAGCCGACGCTGATGACCGTCCCGACGATCACCCCGGTCGTGCTCAGCCAGGCCGCCCGGCTGCTGGACCGCCGGCGGCTGCTGTGGCTGGGCGGGATCCTCGCGCTGCTGGCGACGAGGCCGTGGAACCCGGCCTGGAACACCACCCCGTTCGGCCTGCTGGCCACCGCGCTGCCGGTGGCCGTTTCGCTGTACTTCGAGGCCCGGCGGCAGCTGCTGCGGTCCTTGCGCGACCGCGCCGAACGCGCCGAGCGCGAACAGCACCTGCTCGCCGAGCAGGCCCGCGCGGAGGAACGGCGGCGGCTCGCGGGCGAGATGCACGACGTCGTCACGCATCGGCTGAGCCTGATGGTGCTGCACGCGGGCGCCATGGGCGTCACGTCGGCGGACCCGGCCGTGCGCACCGCGGCCGAGGACATCCGCCGCGAAGGCGCGTACGCACTGGACGAACTGCGCGACCTCGTCGGCGTCCTGCGCAACGGCGAGCCGTTGGCCGGGTCTCCGGCGACGGCCGCGAATCCGCTCTGCGATCCGGCCGAGCTGGTGGCCGGCTCCATCGCGGTCGGGGTGGCGACGGAGCTTTCGGTGACCGGCGACCCGAGCGCGGTCTCGCCGACGGTCGCGCGCACCGCGTTCCGCGTGGTGCAGGAGGCGCTGACCAACGTGCGCAAGCACGCGCCCGGCTCGTCGGCCGAGGTCTCGCTGCGCTACCACCCGGGCGGGCTGGACGTCGCGGTCACCAACACCCGTGGCACCCGCCCGCCCGACCCGGCGCTGGCCGGCTCCGGCTCGGGCGCCGGGCTGAGCGGGCTGCGGCAGCGGGTGGAGCTGGTCGGCGGGCGGCTCGAGGCCGGGCCCGCACCCGGCGGCGGGTTCGCCGTCGGTGCGATACTGCCCGCCTACGTCCCGACGAAGGAAGGTCTCCCGCGGTGATCACGGTGGTCGTGGCCGACGACGAGCCGATGGTCTGCGCCCACCTGCGGACGATCCTCGGCTCGGCCGGCGACATCGAGGTGGTGGCCCAGGCCCAGGACGGCGCCGAGGCGGTGGAGGCGGTCGTGCGGCACCGGCCGCGGGTGGTGCTGATGGACCTGCGGATGCCCGGCGTCGACGGGCTGACCGCGATCGAGCGCATCTCCGCGCTGCCGGAGCCGCCCGCGGTGGTCGCGCTGACGACGTTCGACGCCGACACGTACGTGATCCGCGCGCTGCGCGCCGGCGCCGCGGGCTTCCTGGTCAAGTCGACGCCGCCGGAGGACCTGATCGGGCTGGTGCGCGTCGCCGCCGACGGGCACACGGTGCTCTCCCCCTCGGCCGCCCGCCGGCTTGTCGCGCTGTCCTCGGACGGGCGCGAACGCGGCGACGACGCCCGCCGCCGCACCGCGGGCCTGACCGAGCGCGAACGCGATGTGCTGGCCTGCCTCGGCGAAGGACTGTCCAATGCGGACATAGCCGCCCGGCTGCACCTGGCCGAGGCGACGGTGAAGAGCTACGTCTCGCGGATGCTGGTGAAGCTCGAATGCGCCAACCGCACGCAGGCGGGATTGCTCGCCCACGAAGCGGGGCTCGTCGCCCGCTGAGGGAAGTCCGGCAAGGCCTCCTTTGCCGCGTCCAGCGCCGGTAAGGAGTCCTTACCGGCCCCGGCAGCACTTCACGGCGCCGCGGCTGGGCTTTCCGGGGTGATCACTCTTCGGCGGGGCCTGGAGTTCGGGCTCCGGCTCCGCTGCCGCCGGCGCTGCTGAACACTGGGTCGCGGCTGGAGCGGCATCGTGCTCGCGTTTTCCTTGGCCTACGTCGCGGCGGCCGATCGGCACGCTGCGGATCCGGGGACGAGGAATCGTCCCCACTCAGAGCGCACTTGCCCGTAGCTCGCACGGGGGACGAGCGCTCAGGCCGAGGCGGGCGTGTGCTCCGCGTCGAACGCCTCGCGGGCCGCCGAGACCTGGTCCATGTGGCGGCGGGCCCAGCGGTCGAGCAGGTCCAGCGGCTCGGACAGGTTGCGGCCCAAGGTGGTCAGCTCGTAGTCCACCCGGGGCGGGATCACCGGGTACGCGGTGCGGGTGAGGATGCCGTCGCGGACCAGGCTGCGCAGGGTCTGCGTGAGCACCTTCTGCGAGATGCCCTCGACGCGCTTGCCGATCTGGGTGAAGCGCAGCGGGCCGTCGACCAATGCGCCGACGATCAGCACCGTCCACTGGTCGCCGATGCGGTCGAGCAGCTGCCGGGTCGGGCAATCGCGGTCGTACGGGTTCCCCTGCACGCGGGCCTCCTTACGCGCCGGTATTACTTCCCCGAAGAGAGTAACAGGCTCAGGGAGAGTCCAGTAGCGCCGTGAACAGCACCCGCAGGTGCCGCCGGGCGCGGGCCCAGCGGGCGTCGAGGTCGCCGGAGTCGCGGGTGGCCCAGCTGGCGATGAGGATGCCGCGGATCACGTCCATCGCCGTGTACACCGAGTGCAGGAACTCGGTGTGGCCGGCCTGCGCCGGCAGCACCGCCCGGCCGAACGCGACCAGGCTCTCGGTGGCGATCGGCTCGACGAGCGCCATCTGGCGGCGCAGGTCTTCGTCCGTGCGCGAAGCGACCCACAGCTCGACGGTCGCGGTGAAAACCGGGCCCTGGTGCATCTCCCAGAGCAGCTGCAGCGCGTCGCCGACCGGGTCGGCCGAAGCGCGCAGCCGGTCCAGCTCGGCCATCGCGACCTCGGTGCGCTTCTCCGCGAGGTGGCGGATCGCGGACGTGACGAGGTCGGCCTTCGTCGGGAAGTGGTGCACCTGCGCGCCGCGCGTGACGCCGGCGCGGACGGCGACGCGGGTGGTCGTGGTGCCCGCGTAGCCGTACTCGACGAGGCAGTCGACCGTGGCGTCGAGCAGCCGCACCCGCATCGCGGCGCTGCGCTCCTCCTGGGTGCGGCCGGTGGTCCCCCGTCGTGGCGCTGACATGCGCCTACTCTATTTGCCAGGCGTCACTCCGGCCGCATCGGTCGCCGCGACCAGCCCCCGCACCGTGCGCGTGATGAACCGGCCCAGCACCAGCCGGTAGAACCAGCCCGTGCCCGGCACCTTGCCGGTGAACGTCGAGTGCCAGTGGATCGCCGTGCCTTCGCCGTCGGGCGTCAGGTCGACGTACGCGCGGTAGTCGCGCAGCGGCAGGCCGCTGCGGAGCGCGTAGCCGAACCGTTTCCCGGGCTCCAGCGCGATGATCTCCTCGCACGAGCGGGTGCGGCCGGTGCGGAACACCCGCAGCGCGCCGAGTCCTTCGCGCTCACCGTTCCCGGGCCGCTCCAGCTCGAACGAGCCGAGCGGCGACCACCCCGGCCAGCTCGCTCCGTCGCGCAAGAGCGCGTACACCGTCGCCGGGTCCGCGGACGTGCGTCCCCGCACCGAGATGCGCTGCACCATGATCGGCCTCCTCGTCAGGCGTGTACCACGTGGTACACGTACCATCTGGTACATGCCGGAAGCAAGGGAGCGGCTGCTGACCGCGGCCGTCGAGCACATCGCCCACGGCGGCGCGGACCAGAGCCTGCGCGCGCTCGCCGACTCGATCGGCACCAGCCACCGGATGCTCATCTACCACTTCGGCTCTCGCGAGGGCCTGCTCACCGCGGTCGCCCGCGAGGTCGAACGGCGTCAGCGCGCCGCCCTCGACGACCTCGGCCCGGACCTGCCGCCCGCCGAAGCCGCCCGCGCGTTCTGGCGCCGTCTCACCGACGAAACCTTGCGGCACAACGAAAAGCTCTTCTTCCAGCTCTACGGCCAGGCCCTCGGCGGAACCCCGGGGACGGCCGAGTTCCTCGATCGCGTGATCGCCGACTGGCTGCCTCCGTTGGAGGCCCTGCTGACCCGCTTCGGCGTGCCCGAGCCGGACCGCGCGGCGCAGGCGAGGCTGGGGCTTGCGGTCGCCCGCGGACTACTGCTGGACCTCGTCACGACGGGCGACCGGGCGGCGGTGAACGCCGCGATGGAGCAGTTCCTGCTGGGTTACACGCCCGGCTGAGCCACCCCGGCACGGCCCCGTCCTTGAGGTAACACGCAGGTTTCATGCACTGGACCCTCTTGACTTGACGTTTTCCTGCATTCAGGATGCATCTTATGCAAGACGAGGTCAGGGTGAGCGAGCTGGACCGGCGGATCGTCTCCGCGTTGCAGCTCAACGGGCGGGCCTCGTGGGGCGCCATCGCGCGGCACGTCGGCACCAGCGAGTCCACTGTGCTGCGACGGGCCGGGCAGCTGACCGAAAGCGGGCAGCTGCGGGTGATCGGCGTGGTCGACGTGCTGCGGTGCGGCCTGGGCGTGCCGGTGCTGACGCGGCTGCGGTGCCGCCCCGGCACGGCCGCGACGGTCACCGAAGCGCTGGCCTCGCGGCCCGACGTCCGCTACGCCACCATGCTGGCCGGCAGCGCCGACTGCACCGCCGAGTTCGTGCTGCCGACCTACCAGGACGCGGCCCGCCTCCAGCTCGACGGCTTCCCGGCGGCCGAGCACCTGCGAGACGCCGAGACGTTCGCGGTGATGCGCACGTTCACCTCCAACCACGACTGGGACTCCGGCGAGCTGGCCCCCGAGGCCGCCGCCGAGCTGCGCGGCACCGAGGTCCGGCCGTTCGAGGAGCAGCACTGGGAACGGCCGCCGGAGCAGCTCGACGAGCTGGACCTGGCGATCTGCGCCGCGCTCGGCGAGGACGGGCGGCTGTCGTTCAAGGAGGTCTCGCGGCACGCCGGCACCAGTGAGTCCACTGTGGCCCGTCGCGTCGACTCGCTGGTGCGCCGCGGCTGCCTGCGCTTCCGCACACTCGCCGAGCCCGCGATGTTCGGCTACGCGCTGGAGTTCATGCTCTGGCTTTCGGTGCTGCCCAAGGACCTCGACCGCGCGGGCCAGCAGCTGGCCGCGCACCCGGGCACCAAGTACCTGTCCGCCACCACCGGCCGGTTCAACCTGGTCGGCCAGATCGTGCTGCGCCACTACGGCGAGCTGTACCGGCACACCACCGATGTCGTCGGCGCGCTGCCCGGGCTCCGGGAGGCCGACGTGACCTTGCAGGTCTCGACCCTGAAACGCGCCTGGGCGCCGACACCGGCGCCCCGGGCCACCTTGGAGGAAGCGTGACGGAACAACCGTGGCTGTGGGACGAGCCGACCTGGCGGGGGCACGTGGACCGTGTCCGTGCCGGGCGTTCGCTTCACCCCGCCTCGTGGCCCGGCGGGGCGAAGGTGGCGGTGGCGCTGTCCTTCGACTCAGACCACGAGACGCCGGCGCTGCGTGACGGCGAGGTGCTGCCAGGCAAGCTCGCGCAGGGCGAGTACGGCGCGCGCGTCGGCGTCCCGCGCATCCTCCGGCTGCTGGAGCGCTTCCACGCGCCGTCCTCGTTCTTCATGCCCGCCGTCTCGGCCCTGCTGCACGACGGCGAGGTCAAGTCCTATGTGGACGCCGGGCACGAGGTGGCGCTGCACGGCTGGATCCACGAGCGCAACACCGCGCTGACCGCCGTCGAGGAGCGCGACCTCGCCTTCCGCGCCGCAGACGTGCTGGAGCGGCTGGCCGGCACCCGCCCGGTCGGCATCCGCACCCCGTCGTGGGACTTCTCCGCGCACACCCTCGACATCACGCGCGAGCTGGGCCTGAAGTACGACTCCTCGCTGATGGCGGACGACGAGCCGTACGAACTGCTCGCCGACGGGAAGCCGACCGGGATCGTCGAGCTGCCGGTGGAGTGGATCCGCGACGACGCGCCGTACTTCATGATGGACCGGTTCGCCTCGCTGCGGCCGTACACGCCGCCGCGCGGAGTGCTGACCATCTGGCGCGACGAGTTCGACGCCGCGTACGCCGAGGGCGGGCTGTTCCAGCTCACCATGCACCCGCACATCATCGGGCACCGCTCACGCCTCGCCGTGCTCACCGAACTGCTCGAACACATCAGCGGCCACGAGGGCGTGTGGTTCGCCACGCACGCCCAGGTCGTCGACCACGTCCTCACCGCGGCCGGGGAGCAGCCATGACCACTGTGTCTTCCACATCAGATCCCACTGCGGCCACGCACCGGCTGAACCCGCAGCAGCGCAAGGCGATCTTCGCCGGGGCGATCGGCAACACCGTCGAATGGGTGGACTGGGCCGTCTACGCCACATTCGCCCCGGTTTTCGCCGGGCAGTTCTTCGCCGGTGGCAACGGAACCACGGCGCTGCTGTCCACTTTGGCGGTGTTCGCCGTCGGGTTCGTGATGCGCCCGGTCGGCGGCGCGGTCCTCGGCGCGTACGCCGACCGGCACGGCCGCAAGAAGGGCCTCACGCTCACCATCTCGCTGATGGCCGGGGCGTCGATCGTCATCGCGGTGTGCCCGACCTACACCCACATCGGCGTCGCGGCGCCGATCGTGCTGCTGCTCGCCCGGCTGGTGCAGGGCTTCTCCGCGGGCGGCGAATTCGGCTCCTCCTCGGCGTTCCTGATCGAGTCGGCCGCCGCCGGGCGACGGGCGTTCGCCGGTTCCTGGCAACAGGTTTCGGTGGGCGCGGGCTCGCTGATCGCGGCGCTGCTGGGCACGATCCTCAACTCCACGCTGTCGGACGCGGACCTGCACGGCTGGGGCTGGCGGCTGGCGTTCGGCCTCGCCGGACTGCTCGGGCTGGTCGGGCTGTGGCTGCGGCGCTCGGTGCACGAGACCGAGGCGTTCACCCGGATTCAGAAGGGACCGCGGCGCAACGCACTGGTCGCGATGGTCCGCGACCACCCGGGCGCCGCGCTGCGCGTGGCCGGGATAACCATCGCCGGCACGCTGATCTACTACGTGTGGGTCACCTACATGCCGACGTACGCGCACCTGTCCACCGGCATCCCGCTCAAGACCGCGCTGCTGGCCAACACCCTGGCCATCGTCGTGTTCATCATCCTGCTGCCGTTCGGCGGCCTGCTGTCCGACCGGATCGGCCGCAAGCCGACGATGACCGCCTTCGCCGCCGGGTTCCTGGTGTTCGCCTGGCCCGCGTTCCACTTCCTGTCCCACGGGTTCTGGAGCGTGTTCGTGATCGAGCTGATCGGCCTGGTGCTGATCGTCGGCTACTCGGCCAACTGCGCGGTGATCATGGCCGAGCAGTTCCCCGCGGAAGTCCGGACCACCGGCATCGGCCTGCCGTACGCGCTGGCCGTGGCGATCTTCGGCGGCACCGCGCCGTACGTCACGACCTGGCTCAACGCCAACCACCACGGCGATCTCGTGTGGGTGTACGTCGCGGTCGCCGCACTGATCGGCGTCGCGGTGTACCTCACCATGCCGGAAACCAAGGGTAAGGAACTCTAAGTGCGCAACGTGCTCGTCACCGGGGCCGGCGGCGGGATCGGGGCCGCGATCGCGGACCGGTTCGCCGCCGCGGGCGCCCGGCTCGCCCTGTCCGACCTCCGCCCGGCGGAACTGTCCACTGTGGCCGCACGGCTGCGGGAGCAGCATCGCGCCGAGGTCGTCGAACTGCCGGGCGACCTCGCGGACGCCGGGTACGCGGAAGGGCTCGTCGACCGTGCCGGCCCGCTGGACGTGCTGGTCAACGCCGCGGGCATCTACCCCGCCACCCCGCTGCTGGAGATGACCGCGGCGGTCTGGGACCGGGTGCAGGACGTCAACGTGCGCGCCGCGCTGCTCACCACTGTCGCGTTCGGACGGCAGCACGTGGCGAGCCGGATGCCGGGCGCCGTGGTCAACATCTCCTCGGGCGCGGCCACCCGCGCCCGGCCCGGCGCCGCGCACTACGCGACGTCGAAGGCCGCGTTGGAGATGGTGACCAAGGCGTGCGCGGTGGAACTCGGCGGCCACGGCATTCGCGTGAACGCCGTCAGCCCCGGATTTGTCACTGTGGACAGTGACGCCAACCCGGTCACCGAGGCCTACGCCGCGGCCGTGTCGGTGAACCCGCTCGGCCGCCGCGGCGAGCCGCGCGAGATCGCCGACGCCGTGTTCTGGCTGGCCGGCGACGAAGCCCGGTGGATCACCGGCGCGGTGTTGCGGGTGGACGGCGGCTCGACCGCGGGCACCACCGGGCTGCCGCTGCACTGGTCCGGGGAAACCGTTGTGCAGCAAGGCATCGAGGAGAACGAGGAGCAGCATGTCCGGGTCTGACGAGCGCCGCGCTTACACCGTCGTGGGCGGCGGCGCGATCGGCGGGACGCTCGCGTTCCACCTCGCGCGCGCCGGGCATCCGGTGGTGATCGTCGACGCCGATCCCGCGCACGTAAGCGCGATCCAGGAGCGAGGCCTGACGCTGCGGCGGCCGGACGGCGACGAGCGCGTGGAAGTGCCGGCGTTCGTGCCGGACGACGCGCCGCCGGAGCTGGGCCGGGTGCTGCTCGCGGTGAAAGCCCAGGCCACCGAGCCGGTGCTGCAGTGGCTGGAACCGCGGCTGGCCCGCGACGGGTTCGTGGTGTCCTTGCAGAACGGGCTCAACGAGGCGCTGATCGCGTCGTTCGTCGGCGCCGGCCGCACCGTGGGCGCGTTCGTGAACCTGTTCGCCGACGTGGCCGAGCCCGGGGTGGTGCGTGACGGCGGGCTGGGCGCGCTGGTGGTCGGCGAGCCGGACGGCCGGATCACCGGACGGGTCGAGGAGGTCGTCGCCGATCTTCAGGCCTGGGGTCCGGCGAAGGCGACCGCGAACGTCGAGGGTTACCTGTGGTCGAAGCTCGGCTTCGGCGCGATGCTCACCACCACCGCGCTCGCCGACGCGCCGATGGCCGACCTGATCGACAGGCACCGGCCGCTGATGTACGCGATCGCGGCGGAGGTCTTCGCCGTCGCGGGCGCGCGGACGCTGGAGCCGTTCGACCAGTTCGACCCGGCCGCGTACCAACCCGGCGCGACGGGCCGCGAGGCCGCGACCGACCGCCTGGTGGCATGGCTGCGCACCCAGCCGAAGGACCGCAGCGGCATCTGGCGTGACATCGCCGTCCGCCACCGCCCGGTCGAGGTGCACCACCACTACGGGCCGGTGCTGGAGGAGGCCGCGCACCTCGGCGTCGGGGTGCCGCTGCTCTCGGCGATGCTGAAGCGGCTGGCCGAGATCGAAGCCGGCACGCCCATGTCCGAGGACCACCTGACCGAACTGGAGCGGCACCTGTGACCGGGATCCGGGACCTGCACGAGTGGGTGCGCACGCACCGCGAAGACCTGCTCGCCGACCTCGCCGAGTACGTCGGCATCGAAACCCCCAGTGACGACAAGGAAAGCCTGCGCCGTGGACTGTCCTGGGTGGACGGCTGGCTGCGCGAGCGGCTGGGCGAGCCGGCGTCGGTGCGCGAGGTCGACGGCGGCCGCCACGGCGACATGAAGGTCTACGACTACCCCGGGTCCGGCGAGCAGCCCATCCTCCTGCTCTGCCATTACGACACGGTGTGGCCGCTGGGCACGCTCGCCGGGTGGCCGTTCACTGTGGACGGTGACCGGGCGAGCGGCCCGGGGGTATTCGACATGAAGTCCGGGCTGGTGCACGCGGTGTGGGCGCTGCGCGCGCTCGACGCCGCCGGCCTGCCCCGCCCGGCGGTGCGGCTGGTGCTCAACGGCGACGAGGAGATCGGCAGCCCCGCCTCTCGCCCGGTGATCGAGGCGGCGGCCGAGGGCACCCGCGCGACGCTGGTGTTCGAGGCGAGCGCGGACGGCGCGGTCAAGACGGCGCGCAAGGGCGTCGGCCTGTTCCAGGTGCACGCGATCGGCGTCGAATCGCACGCGGGCCTCGACCCGGCGAAGGGCGCGAGCGCCGTCGACGAGCTGGCGCGGGCGATCCTGGCGCTACACGCGCTGTCCGACCCGGCTGCGGGCACCACCGTGAACGTCGGCGTGATCTCCGGCGGCAGCCGCCAGAACGTGGTCGCGGGCTCGGCCAAGGGCGAGATCGACGTGCGCGTGACCAGCGCGGCGGAGGCCGCCCGGATCGACGCCGGCCTGGCCGCGCTGGCCGCGCACGACCCCCGCGCCACCGTCACCGTCGAGGGCGGCTGGAACCGGCCGGTGATGGAGCGCTCGGAAGCCATCGTGGGCCTGTACGAGATCGCCCGCGGCCTGGCCGCCGACCTCGGCGTCACCCTGCGCGAGTGCTCGGTCGGCGGCGCCAGCGACGGCAATTTCGTCGCCGCGCTGGGCCACCCGGTCCTCGACGGCTTCGGCGCGGTCGGCGACGGCGCGCACGCCCGGCACGAGCACATCAGCGTCGAGGGCATGCTGGAACGCACGGCGCTGGCCGCCGCGGTGCTGCACCACCTCGCCGCCGCTTGAAGCGCCCCAATGGGGTTGTTTCATCGTGGTTTGTGCTGGTCGGGGTGGGGTGGTCTGGTGTGGTAATGGTCAGGTTGTGGCGGGTTGGGCTGTGTCGCGGACGCTCTGCTCGTGCTGGGTGAGTACGAGCAGGGCCCGCAGCAACGTCGTGGCATGGCGGGGATTGAGCCGGAGTGTGGTCAGGATTCGCCAGGCTTTGAGGGCGGCGAAGCCGCCCTCCACCGCGCACCGCATCCCACTGAACGCCGCGTTCGCCTGCTTCTGCGCTTTGGTCAACGGCCGCTTGGCCTCAGCCTTGTAGGGAGTCAGCACCACCTGCGCACACGACCCGCCACACGACTCGCAGTCGCGGGTGTCGCGGACATCTTTGTGCCAGCCATGGAAACCCTTATCGGCGGCCGGAGTCAGACCATGCTCATGCAGCCGGTCCCGCAGACGTAACCGGCGGGCGGCGGTGATGTCAGCGGTCCGGCCCGCCAGCGCCGCCGACACCCACACCAACCGGCCGTCCTCATCGGTCAGGGCCAGCACGACCAGTCCATGGTGTTTGTGTTTCCCGTTGTAGTGGGCCCGGTTGGCTTTCCCGGTCCGGCGGCGAGTCTTGACCAGGGTCCCGTCCACCAGCACCACCACCGCACCCCGCCCGGCCAGCTTGCGCAAGACCCGCCCCAACCGCCGGGCACGGGCCGCGAGCAGACCGATGACCTCCAGCACCCAACGCCGCACCGTGGAGGCCGACACACCCTGACCACCACCGATATCAGCCAGCCGCTGATCGTGGCGCAGCACTGCCAGCACCACCAGTGCCTGCCCGGCCGGGGTGGCCTTGCGCCACCGCGACCGCAGCCGGCGCCGTCGGCCACGGATCAGGCCGGCGACCATGCCCAGGGTCTGCCGCGACAGGGGCAGCGTGACCTGGTAAGAAAGAGGCTCGAAGCCCTCGGCGGGTTGTTGACTCACATCATGATCTTGCCGAGGGCTTCACTCATACCCAAGAACGCCACACCGTCCCACCACCACTTCCTGCCACACCAACCACACCAACCCTGCACCACCCACCGTGACCAGCCACAACCACGATGAAACAACCCCAATGTGGCGTTGGGTGCGTGGAATCAAGGCTGGGCGTGGAGCGCCTCCGTTGAGGGTGGTGGTGGGGCAGGGCCGGAGCACCGAACGCCACATTGGGGCGCATTGGGGAGCCGCTGGCCCGGCGGGGAGGCGACCTTCCGCCTTTACCGAACCCGAACATTCGCCCGACACCGCCCGAACACCGGCGCGTGAGGCTCTCCCCGTACCCGGAAAGACTCCGGTCACGGGAAGGAGCACCATGCGGACAACCACCTGGACGCGGCGGCTGGCACTGGCGGGCGGCGGGGTAGCGGCCGGGCTGCTGGCGATCACGCCACTGGCTTCGGCGCAAAGCAGCCCACCGCCCTCGGCCCCGGCGGCCGTCGCGCCGATCACGCTGAGCCCCGAGGAATCGCAGCAGGTCTGCGGGGATTGGGTGCCGAAGCTGCAGAAGCGCACGCAGAACCTGACCGAGCGGATCAACGGCGGCGCCGAGGTGGCCGGGTCGGTGGCCAACCTCAAGGCCCGCTCGGCCGACCAGAAGGCCAAGGGCCACACCGCCGCGGCCGACCGGCTGCAGAAGCGCGCCGACCAGCGCCAGGCGCGGATCAGCCAGCTCACCGACGCCAAGCAGAAGCTCGACGCCTTCGCCTCGGCGCACTGCAAGCCCGCGGGGACGAAGTGAGGGCAGCGCGGTTCGCGGCCGCGGTCGGGGCAGCCGCGCTCGTGTTCCTCGGCGTCACCGCGTGCGACAACGGCGGGGGCTCGGCCGCGCCCGACGGCGGGGCGGCAGCGACCAGCGAGCTGAACGGCATCCAGTCGACGCTCGACGGCATCGGCTCCGACATGGCGGGCGACGGCTCGCCGTGACCCGCGTAGCGTCTCCCCCGACGTAGCCGGCCGAAGGAGACGGGAGCCCGCATGGGGTCAGCTGGCCGCGGCCTCGTCCTCGTCGTGGAGGACGAGGCCGCGATCGCCGAGCTCGCCGCGCTGTACCTGCGGCGCGACGGGTTCGGGGTGCACGTGGAGGCCGACGGCGCGGCCGCGCTCGCCACGATCAAGCGGCTGCGGCCGGTGGCCGTGGTGCTCGACATCGGACTGTCCGGAATGGACGGGATCGAGATCTGCCAGGCGCTGCGCGCGGCCGGCGACTGGACGCCGGTGCTGTTCGTCACCGCCCGCGACGACGAGCTGGACCGCCTGCTGGGCCTCGAGATCGGCGCCGACGACTACCTCACCAAACCGTTCAGCCCGCGTGAGCTGGCCGCGCGCGTGCGGACCGTGCTGCGCCGCGCGTCCGGCCCGGCCGGCGCGGGTGAGACGCACACCTGCGGCAGCGTCCGCGTGGACATCAGCGGGCGCCGGGTGTGGGCGGGCGAGCAGGAGACGACGCTGACGTCCACCGAGTTCGACCTGCTCGCATACCTGGTCCGCCACGCCGGCCAAGTGCTCTCGCGCGACCAGCTGCTGAGCGCGGTCTGGGGGTACGCCGCGGCGGCCGGCACCCGCACCGTCGACGTGCATGTGGCCCAGCTGCGCGCGAAACTCGGCGAGCACAGTCCGATCAGGACGGTCCGCAGCATCGGCTACGCGGCGGACGCCGGGTGAGCCGGCCCCGGACCACCCTCGCGCTGAGGATCACCGTGGTGTGCCTGGCCGTGGCCGGGGTCGCGGTGATCGTGGCCGGGCTGGTCGCGGCCCGGCTGGTCAGCACCACCGGCGACACCGTGCTCCAGCAGTCGCTGAAGGCCCAGGCCGATGTCGTGGCCAGCCAGCTCGACCCGACCGGCATCGGCAACCGGCTCGGCGTCGGCAAGGTGGCCGACGTGGTGCGCGGCCAGGGCATCGAGGTGGTCGTGCGGCGCCCGGGCGGGCAGGAGGTCGGTGCGGCGCTGCCGGTGCGCGTGGCCGGGCGTGCCGGGCTGGCGTCCGGGCAGGACCGTTCGGCGCGGGTGACCATCGATTCGGTGCAGTACCTGGTGGAGGTCCGGGACGTCGGCGGCGCCGGGGCGGCGTTCGCGCTGGTCCAGCCGACCCGCAGCGGCGAGGCCACGCAACGCGCGCTGGTGCGCAACATCGCGCTCGCGCTCGGCATCGGGCTGCTGGTGGCCGCGGTGGCGGGGTTCGTGAGCGGACGGCTGCTGGGCCGTCCGCTGCGCCGCGCGGCCGCCGTCGCCGGGATTCTCCGGACCGGACGGCGGGACGTGCGTGTGCCCGTGGAGGGTCCGGCCGAGGTCGCCGAAGTCGCGGGCTCGTTGAACGCGCTGGCCGACGCGCTCGCCCACAGCGAGGCCCGCCAGCGCGACTTCCTGCTGTCGGTTTCGCACGAGCTGCGCACTCCGCTCACCGCGGTCACCGGTTTCGCCGAGGCGATCGCGGACGGCGTCGCCGAGGGACCGGACGCGCGCCGCGCCGGGCAGACCATCCACCGCGAGGCCCAGCGCCTCGAACGGCTGGTCAGCGACCTGCTCGAACTCGCCCGCCTCGGCGCCGACGAATTCCGCCTCGACCTCGCGACGATCGACCTCACCGCGCTGGTCCGCGACTGCGCGGAGGTCTGGCAGCTGCGGTGCGAGCGGGAAAACGTGCCGCTGTCGGTGGTGCTGCCCACCGCCCCGGTGCCCGTGGTCGCGGACGCGCGCCGGCTGCACCAAGTCGTCGACGGGCTCGCCGAAAACGCCCTGCGCGTCACCCCCGCCGGCGCGCCGATGGTCTTCGCCCTCACCGCGGGCCCGGACGCGAGCCTGTCCGTCCGCGACGGCGGCCCCGGTCTCGCCCCGGAGGACTACGACGTGGCCTTCCAGCGCGGCGTGCTGAACGCCCGCTACCGCGACCGCCGCCCGGTCGGCTCCGGCATCGGGCTCGCGTTGGTGCACGGTCTCGTCACGCGCATGGGCGGCACGCTGACCGCGGGCCCGGCGCCCGAGGGCGGGGCCGCGTTCACGATCACCCTGCCGCTCGCGGCGGACCCGATGGCGACGGCACCGATCGTTACCGGGCCGATCGTTACCGGGCCGATCGAAGCTGAGCCGCCCGGTCCGTGACGTCCATCAGCGCCCAGTGCTCGACGATCCGGCCCGCACGCACCCGGATCATGTCCATACTGGTCACCGAATAACGGCGCCCGGTGGCGATCTCCGTACCGGAGCTGGTGTAGCGGTTCACGGAGAACTCGCCCTCGCTGACGTTCTGCTCGACGCGCACGGACAGCTCGCCCAATCCGGGCGTGAAATCGCCGCGGGACAAGGCTTCCCACTTCTCGCGCCAGGCGTCGAGGCCCACGTGGTCGCCGCCCGCGCCGCCGCGGTGGTCGACGACGTCCGGGGCGATGTAGCGCAGGCCTTCCTCGGTGAAGGCGTGCTCGACCACCAGGCGGTGCACCTCGGCCGGTTCCATGACCGCTCCTTCCGACGTTAACCGGGGAGCTCCCCGGTTGACCGCCCGTACACTAACCGGGGACCTCCCCGATTGACAAGGAGTCCTTGATGGCCAAGCAACTCCGGGCGGACGCGCGGGACAACCGCGCCCTGCTGCTCGCCGCCGCGCGGGAGGTCTTCGCCGCGGACGGGCCGGGTGCGCCGCTCGACCGGGTGGCCCGGCACGCCGGCGTCGGCAACGCGACGATGTACCGGCACTTCCCGAACCGCCGGGAACTGCTCGCCGCCGTTTACGCGGGTGAAGTCGAAACGTTGCGCACGGAAGGCGAAGCACTGCTGTCGTCGCCGGACCCGGACGAAGCGCTGTACCAGTGGCTGCGCCGGTTCGTCGAGCACGTCAAGGACAAGCGCGAGCTGGCACTGTCCATTTCGGACGAACCAGGCGACCGCGAGGCCCGGTTCGCCGAGTGGCACGGGACGATCAACGCCACCGCGGCCGCGCTCGCCGCCCGCGCCCGGCTCGCCGAGGACGTCGAGCCGCTGGACCTGCTCCTGCTGGCCACCGGGATCGCGCTCTCCGGCGCCCCCGCGGCCCGCACGGACCACCTGCTGACCCTGCTGCGCCGCGGCAGCGCACCGGCCTGATCCCCACAAGCCGCACAATTCCGGCGCTTCCCCCTCCCCCGACGGCTAGTCTCAACCCCTGCGACCGGCCTCGGCCGCGAGGACGGAGCCGGTCATGGACCTGGGACTGAAGGGCCGCACCGCGGTCGTCACCGGAGCGAGCCGGGGTATCGGTCTCGCCGTCACGCGGCGGCTGGTCGACGAGGGCGTGCTGGTGGTCGCGGGCGCGCGCCAGTCGACCCCCGAACTGGCTGAGCTGGGCGACGCCGTCCGCGTGGTGGAGGTCGACCTCGCCGAGCCCGGCGGGCCCGGCGAGCTGGTCGCCGCCGCGGGCGAGCGGGTGGACATCCTGGTCAACAACGTCGGCTCGGCGCCGGCCCGCACCGGCGGCTTCCTGTCGGTGACCGACGAGCTGTGGGCGCGGTCGCTGGAGCTGAACCTGATGGCCGCCGTCCGCGCGACGCGCGCCGTGCTGCCCGGGATGCTCGCCGCCGGGCGCGGCTCGATCATCACCATCAGCTCGGTCAACAGCACCCTCGCCGACCCCGCGGTGATCGACTACGGCGCGGCCAAAGCGGCGCTGGCGAACTTCTGCAAAGCGCTCGCGCGCGAGGTCGGCGGCGACGGCGTGCGCGTGAACACCATCAGCCCCGGCCCCGTCGCCACCGCGTTGTGGCTCGGCGAAGGCGGTGTGGCCGACACCGTCTCGCGCGCCACCGGCCAGAGCGCCGACGACGTGGTGCGCGGCGCGGCGAAGGACTCCGTGACCGGCCGGTTCACCCAGCCCGAGGAGGTCGCCGACGCGGTGCTCTACCTGGCGGGCGACCGGTCCGCGAACGTCACCGGAGCGGACCTGCGGATCGACGGCGGGCTGATCCCGACCTGGTGAACCCGGTCACGGCGGGGGTGGCGGAATCCCGGCCCGGCCGCCGCCGGCCGTTAGGCTGACCGGCGTGGAAATGCTGCACCTGCGTTATTTCGTGGCGGTCGCCGAGGAACTCAACTTCTCCGCCGCCGCCCGCAGGCTGCACATGGCCGCGTCGCCGCTCAGCCAGCGGGTCAAGGACCTCGAGCACGAGCTGGGCCAGCAGCTGTTCGACCGCAGCACCCACCACGTCACGCTCACCCCCGCGGGCACCGCGCTGCTGCCGCTGGCGCGCGACGTCCTGGAACAGGTGAACGCCATCCCGTGGCGTCTGCGCGAGGCGACGAAACCCCAGCGCAGCACCGTTTTCCTCGGCATGCCCGCCGGCGTGCACCCGGACCTGCGCGACCGCGTGAACGCACTGGCCGAGCGCGTGCGCGACCGGTTCGAGCTGAAGCGCTGGCCCGGCGCGAGCCCCGACCTGCTCGCCGCCGTCCAGGAGGGGAAGCTGGCCCTGGCACTGGCCCGGATGCCGGTCGCCGACCCGGCGCTCGACGCGCTGCCGGTGATGACCGAGCGGCTCGGCGCCGTCGTCCCGGCCGACCAGTTCGCCGGGCGCGAGGCCGTGAGCCTTTCCGAGCTGACCGGCTACGCCTACGTCGCCTCCCCCGAGGAATCCACCCCGGCGTATTTCGAGCAGCTCGACCACCAATTGACTTCACTCGGCATCAAAAAACGCATCAAACTGTCCAACACCGGCTACGGCGGCGTTTCCGAAATCATTTCCTCCGGGCTCGCGTTCTCCATTTCCATGCTGGACGAGGCCAGCCCCATGCAGCTGTACCGGCTGGAGAACATGGCCGTGCTGCCGTTCACGGATTTCCGGCCCGAGCTGGACACCAACCTGGTCTGGCGACGTGACCGGGGCGACTCCGGCGACCTTGCCGAACTCGTCGCCGCCGCCCGCGAGGTCTTCGCCGAGCCGCTGACCAGCTAAATCTGCTCTGTTTACCCAACCAAGAATGGTATGACCACGGCGATCATACCATTCCGAGCATTTCGATCATTCCCTTTCCCCGCGTTCGCCACTAACTTCGGTGGCAGAGCAAGAACCGCAGGCGTGAAAGGGAAGATGATGGACGACACGAAGACCGCCGGCCCGCTCGACGGGGTGCGGGTGATCGACCTCTCGACCGTGGTGATGGGCCCGTACGCGGCGCAGATCCTCGGTGACCTGGGCGCCGACGTGATCAAGATCGAGTCCCCCGCCGACACCGTGCGGGTCGGCCGGTACCGCACCACGCCGGGCATGACCCCGCTCAACCTGAACGTGAACCGCAACAAGCGCAGCGTCGCACTCAACCTGAAGGACGCCGGCGAGCGCGAGCAGGCCCTGAAGCTGATCGACACCGCCGACGTGCTGATCACCAACATGCGCCCCGGTGCGCTGGCCCGGCTCGGCATGGACTACGCGCAGGTCGCCGCCCGCAACCCGCGCCTAGTCTACGCCCACGCGCAGGGCTTCCGCAGCGATTCCGACCGCGCCGGCAACGCCGCCTACGACGAGACCGTGCAGGCCGCGTCCGGGCTGGTCGACATCGCGAACCGCGCGATCGGCAAGCCGGTGTACCTGCCGACGATCCTCGGCGACAAGGTCTCCTCGCTGACCATCGCGTACAGCGTGCTCGCCGCGCTGCTGCACCGCGACAAGACCGGCGAGGGCCAGCAGGTCGAGATCCCGATGACCGACACGCTGATCGCGTTCAACCTGGTCGAGCACCTCGCCGGGCACGTGTTCGAGCCGGCCGAAGGCCCCACTGGCTTCCCGCTGTCGATGTCGAAGGGCCACCGCGCCGCGCCCACCAAGGACGGCCTCGCCTGCGTGATCCCCTACAACCCGCAGAACTTCCGCGACTTCTTCGCCGCGGCGGGCCGGCCGGACCTGGCCGAGGACCCGCGGGTGAACGGCGAGGCGATCGACAACGCCGACGTCGACGCGCTCGCGGAGCTGATCGACGAGTGCGCCCCGGCGCTGACCACCGCCGAGTGGGCCGAGGTGTGCGCCAAGCACAGCATCCCGATGGCGCCGGTGCTCGAGCTGGACCAGGCGCACGAAGACGCGTACGTCCGCGAAGGCCACCTGCTCGACACCGTCGAGCACCCGACCGAGGGCACCATCCGCACGGTCGGCATCCCGGTGCGGTTCTCCGCCACCCCGGCCTCGATCCGGCGCCAGACGCCGGTCGCGGGCCAGGACACCGCCGAGGTACTGGCCGAGCTGGCCGGCCGCTGAAAAACCTTGTCACAGAAGAGAAGTGAAGTCATGAGCACCGAAGTGCGCACCGAGCGGATCGGCGGGACCCTGCTGATCACGATCGACCGCCCGAAAGCCCGCAACGCCGTGAACGCGGCGGTCGCGGCCGGGCTGGCGGAAGCACTGGACACCCTGGAGGCCGACCCCGGGCTGCGGGCCGGCGTCCTCACCGGCGCCGACGGCACGTTCAGCGCCGGCATGGACCTCAAGGCCGCGCTGAACGGCGAGTCCCCGGAGATCCCGGGCCGCGGGTTCGGCGGGCTGACCGAGGCCGCGCTGACCAAGCCGCTGATCGCCGCGGTCGAGGGCTGGGCCATGGGCGGCGGCTTCGAGCTGGCGCTGGGCTGCGACCTGATCGTCGCCGCCGAAGACGCGCGCTTCGGGCTGCCCGAGGTAAAGCGCGGTCTGGTCGCCGCGGGCGGCGGCGTGATCCGGCTGCCCAAGCGGATCCCGCACCACCTGGCCATGGAGCTGCTGCTGACCGGCGAGCCGGTGACCGGCCGCCGCGCGGGCGAGCTGGGCCTGGCCAACCGGGTGGTCCCGGCGGGCGACGCGGCCGGGGTCGCGCTGCAGCTGGCCGAAGGCCTCGCGGCGAACGCCCCGCTGGCGCTCGCCGCCGTGAAGAAGATCGTGCGCGCCGCCGACGGCGTGCCGGACGCCGACGCGTTCGCCGCGCAGCGCGAGGAAATGGGGCCGCTGATGGCCTCGGCCGACGTCCGCGAGGGCATGACCGCCTTCGCCGAGCGCCGCGCTCCCAAGTGGACGGGACGGTAGAAGTCATGAAGGAATCGGAAGTCCGGCAGCACGTCACCACCCCGCTGGTGAACCCCGCATTCGCGCCGGTGGTCCCGCGGTTCACCGACCGCGAGTACCTGAACATCGTCTACCGCACCGACGCCGACGCCCTGCGCGCCGTCGTCCCGGAGCCCCTGAAGTTCGAAGAGCCGTTGGTGCGCTTCGAGGTGATGAAGATGGGCGACGTCAGCGGATACGGCCCGTACACCGAGTCCGGCCAGGCCATCCCGGTGGTCCTCGACGGCGAGCACGGCGAGTACCTGCACGCGATGTACCTGGACAACTTCCCGGCGACCGCGTCCGGCCGCGAGGTCAGCGCCTACCCCAAGACCATCGGGGCGCCGAACCTCTATGTCGACAACGGCGCCCTGGTCGGCACGCTCGACTACGGCAGCCTCCGCGTGGCCACCGCGACCATGGGCTACAAGCACAACCGGCTCGACACCGCCGAGGCCACCGCCCAGATCACCGTGCCGACGTTCATGCTCAAGACGATCCCGGACTACGACGGCTCGCCGCGGGTGATGGAACTCGTCCGCACCGAGATCACCGACGTGGTGGTCAAGGAGGCCTGGACCGGCCCCGCGCGGCTGCAGCTGTTCGAGCACGTGCTCGCGCCGCTGGCCGACCTGCCGGTGCTCGAAGTCGTTTCCGCGAGCCACATCCTCACCGACCTGACCCTCGCCCCCGTCAAGCCGGTCCACGACTACCTGACGGGAGCCCGGCGATGAAGAACACCAGTTTCACGACAGCGGCAGTGATCGGCGCCGGCACCATCGGCCTGTCCTGGACGGCCTTGTTCGCCGGCCACGGCCTGACCGTCCGGGTCAGCGACCCGCGGCCGGACCTGGCCGAGGCCGTCGCCGCCGCGCTGGCCGAGTTCACCCCGCACCTGGCCGCGCAGGGCCTGGACGTCGAGGGCCTGGCCGGGCGGGTGCAGCTCGCCGGCAGCGTGGCCGAGGCGGTCCGGGGCGCCGATGTGGTGCAGGAGAACGGACCGGAGAGCGTCGAGTTCAAAAAGGACCTGTTCGCCACGCTGGTGGCCGAGGCCCCGTCACACGCCCTGCTGCTCAGCTCGTCGTCCGCGATCCCGTCGACGGCCTTCACGGGCGACCTGACCGACGCGTCGCGAGTCCTGATCGGACACCCGTTCAACCCGCCGCACCTGATCCCGCTGGTCGAGGTCGTCCCCGGCGAGCGCACCAGCGAGGACTCCGTGCAGGCGGCCGTGGACTTCTACACCTTCCTCGGCCGGGTCCCGGTCGTGGAGCGCAAGGAGATGCCCGGCTTCGTCGGCAACCGGCTGCAGAACGCGCTGAACCGCGAGGCGATCTACCTGGTCGAGCAAGGCGTGGTCACGCCGGAGGATCTCGACGCCGTGATGACCAACTCGCTCGGCATCCGCTGGGCCACGGTCGGGCCGTTCCTCGGCTCGCACCTGGGCGGCGGCCCCGGCGGCTACCGGCACATGGCCGAGCACATCGGCGTGTCGATGAAGCAGATGTGGGCCGGCCTGGGAAACCCGGCGCAGGGCCCGGAAGAGACCGAACGGCTCGTCGAAGCCGTGGAAAAGGCTTACGGCTCCTCCACGTACTCGGAACTCGCCGAGACGCGTGACCGCAAGCAGCTCGCTGTCCTGTCCGCTTTGGACAGTGCCCGCACGGAGGAGAACTGACATGACCACTCTCGAAGACCAGCTGGCCGCCGACTTCTACGACTACGAGACGCTGCTCCCGGACGAGGAGCGCAAGCTGCTGCTCAAGGCGCGCACCTTCATGCGCGACGAGGTCAAGCCGCTGGTGAACGAAAACTGGGCCGCGGGCACGTTCCCGAAGGAGCTGATCGGGAAGTTCCGCGAGAGCGGCCTGGCCGGAATGCCGTACGAGGGCTACGGCGAGCACCGCCCGGCGGTCAGCAACCTGCTCACCGGGATGCTGGCGATGGAGATGAGCCGCACCGACGCGTCGGTCGCCACCTTCTTCGGTGTCCACAACGGACTCGCGATGTACTCGATCTACTCGGGCGGCAGCCAGGAGCAGCGGGACCGCTGGCTCCCGGAGATGGCCGCGATGGACAAGATCGGCGCGTTCGCGATGACCGAGCCGCTCGGCGGGTCCGATGTGGCCGGTGGCATGCGCACCACCGCGCGACGGGACGGCGACAGCTGGATCCTCAACGGCGCCAAGCGCTGGATCGGCAACGCCACCTTCGCCGACTACGTGGTGGTCTGGGCCCGCGACGAAGAAGACAACAACGTCAAGGGTTTTGTGGTCGAGAAGGGCACCCCGGGGTTCTCGCCGGTGAAGATCGAGGGCAAGCTCGCGTTCCGCATCGTCGAGAACGCCGAGATCACCCTGACCGACGTCCGCGTGCCGGAGGAGAACCGGCTGCAGGGCATCAACTCCTTCCGCGACGTCGCGGAGATCCTGCGCGCCACCCGCGGCGGGGTCGCCTGGCAGGCGCTGGGCGTGATGATCGGCGCGTACGAGCTGGCGCTGGACTACGCCAAGGAGCGCAAGCAGTTCGGCCGCCCGATCGCCCGGTTCCAGCTGGTGCAGGACCTGCTGGTGAAGAGCCTCGGCAACATCACCGCCTCGTGGGGCATGCTGGTGCAGCTGGCCCGCCTGCAGGACGCCGGGATCTTCAAGGACGAGCACTCCTCGCTGGCCAAGGCGTTTGTCACCGCGCGCATGCGCGAGGTGGTCGCCTGGGGCCGCGAGATCTTCGGCGGCAACGGGATCGTGCTGGACTACGACATCGCCCGGTTCTTCGCCGACGCGGAGGCGATCTACTCCTTCGAAGGCACGCGCGAAATGAATACCCTCATCGTCGGCAAGGCGATCACGGGGCAGAGCGCTTTCGTGTGACCCGCGGCCGCCCCAGGGCTCGTGAGTGGCTATGACGGTTAGAACCGGCATAGCCACTCACGAGCAATGGGGGCTAGTTCACGCAGCCGGTGGCGTGCGACGCCACCGGCTGCTGCGGCGTTCCCTGCGTTCCCGAAGCCGGCGGGGTCGCGGACTCGGTCACCGCGATCGGCCGGACGCCGTCGCTGTGGCCGGCCGAGGGCGGGGTGCTGGCGGTGCCGGTGCCGGTGCCCGAACCGGAAGCGGAGTTGGTCGCGGACCCGATCTGCGCCTGCACGAAGGTCTTGACCTGCGCCGGGTCGACCTTCACCGCGTCGCCGTCGGACGGGGTGGCCAGCGAAAGGCTCTGCACCGGGATGGTGACGAAGCCGATCGAGCCCGAGCTGATGCCGTGCAGCTGCTGGGCGAAGCTCAGGATGTCCCAGCCCTGGTCCAGCACCACGGAGCCCTGCAGTGCGTCGACGAGCGCGCCGAGCTGCGCCGGGTTGGTGAGCGTGCCGGCGCTGAGCACGTTCTTGGCCATGCCGGCCAGGAACGCCTGCTGCCGCGCGATCCGGTCCAGGTCGCCGTTGGGCAGGCCGTGGCGCTGCCGGACGAACGCCAGCGCCTGCGCGCCTGAGAGCGTCTGCGGGCCGGACGGGAAGTTCGCGCCGGAGTAGGTGTCGTGGACCGGCGCGTTGAGGCACACCTGCACCCCGCCGACGGCCTGGCTGAGCGCGGCGAACCCGGCCAGGTTCACGGCCGCGTAGTGGTTGATGGTCAGCCCGGTGAGCTCCGAAACCGCGGCGATCGCGGACTTCGCGCCCTCGGCGTCCGCCGCGACCTCCAGCTGCGGGCCGCTCAGGCCCTGCGCCTGGAGATTCGAGCGCGAGGCCGCGCGGGCGCGGCTGTACGCGGAGTTGATCTTGTGCTTGCCGAACCCCGGAACGTCCACATAGGAGTCACGCGGGATGGAGATCGCCGTGGCCGCCGCGCCGCCGACCGGCACGTGCACGACGATCATGGTGTCGGTGGTGTCACCACCGTCGGCACTGCTTCCGGCGTGCAACGCGTCGAGCACGTTCTGTGGCAACGGGTTGCCGTTCGAGTCCGTGCGCGAGTCGAGGCCGACGAGCAGGATGTTCTGCGCGACCTGCAGCGGCTGGCCGGCCGGGGCGTCGGGCACCTGGGCGGCCGGCGGGATGATGTCGGCCGTGACGATGCCGGCGTCGAGCCGGTGCAGCTGCGCCCAGGCGTACCCGGTGGCGGCCACTACGAGCGTCGACACCACGCCCACCGCGACGCGGCGGCCCACACGGCTACCCCGAGACGTGACCGGCACGGCAGATTCCCCTTAGCTTCGGCAAAACTGTGGTCCCTCTCCTTCGAGGATCACCGCGTTAGCTGGGAATAAGCTGAGAATCCTGTCGTAAAGATGTGATGGCGCCCGTTCGGCGCAGCCTTTTGTGACCGGCGCGACAGCGGTCACAACACGGTGTGCCGCTTCGGGTACGGGGAGTTCCGCACTCGTGTTAACGGGGGATTTCGCGCTCCCTGCGCGGAATGTGGCTGCCGGGGCTGATGGGGCTGCCGCGGGTCAGCGCGGCATCCGCCGCCACACCGCGCGCGGGAGCAGGCGCAGCACGGCGAAGAACGGCCGCAGCACACCCGGCACCCAGACGACTCCGCGGCGTCGCCGGAGGGCGGCCACGGTGGCGTCCGCAACCTGGTCCGGTGTGCTGGAGAACGGCGCCGGCGTCATGCCCTCGGTCATCCGGCCGACGACAAAACCCGGCCGCACCACCAGGAGGTGCACGCCGGTGCCGTGGAGCGCGTCGGCGAGGCCGGACGCGAAGCCGTCGAGACCGGCCTTCGCCGAGCCGTAGACGTAGTTGGCGCGGCGGACGCGGACGCCGGCCACCGAGGAGAACACCACGAGACTGCCGGAACCCTGTGCGCGCAACAGTTCCGCCGCGTGCGTGAGCACGGCGACCTGCGCGACGTAGTCGGTGTGCACGATCGCGGCGGCGTGCACGGCGTCGGTTTCGGCGCGGGACTGGTCGCCGAGGATGCCGAAGGCCAGCACCACCACGTCCAGCGGGCCGTGCTCGGCGATCAGGCCGTCGAGGAACGGGCGGTGCGCGGCGAGGTCGTCGGCGTCGAAGTCCGCGGTCACCACGGTCTCGGCGCCCGCCGAGCGCAGCGCCGTCACCTGCGCCGACAGGTCCGCGCCGGGCCGCGCGGCCAGCACGAACCGCCGCGCCCCGCCCGCGGCCAGCCGCGACGCGACCGCCGTCCCGATCTCGCTCCGGCCACCGAGTACCAGCACTGTTCCGCTCACGCGCGGCAGTCTGCCAGCCCCCTACCGGCCCCTACCGGGTGGCCTGCTTCACAAACTGCAACTTTGCAGAATGTGAAAGTTTCCCGCTACGCTGGCCGCATGTCCCCCGCTGCCGGCCTGCGCGAGCGCAAGAAGCTGGAAACCCACCGGACGCTCGCCACCATCGCCGTGCGGCTGGTCGGCGAGCGCGGTCTGGACCAGGTGACGGTCGAGGACATCGCCGCCGAAGCGGGGGTCTCGGCGCGCACCTTCTTCAACTACTTCGCGTCCAAAGAGGACTCGGTGGTGATCGCCTACGCCGACTACGTCGAGCGCTCCCGCCGGCTCGTCGACCGGTTGACCGCGCAGCCGCGCGAACTCGGTGTCCGCGACGCGCTGGTCGCGGCGTTGCGTGACGACCTGGCCGAGATCGACGCCGAGCGCGACGAGTGGCTCACCCGGATCCGGATCATCAAAGAGAACCCGGGGCTGACGCTGCGGGCGATGTCGCTCAACTCCGAAGCCGTCCAGCCGACCGTCGCCGCCCTCGCGCGGCGCAGCGGCACCGACCCGGCGAAGGACGTCTACCCGTCGCTGGTGCTCAGCGCGGTCGGCGCCGCGGTCAACGCCGCCCTGATGCTCTGGCGCGACCTCGACGGGAAGCGCCCGCTGCTGGAGATCTTCGACGAGGCAGTGGCCGCGCTGGCCGGCGGTCTCGCCGACCCGCACTGAACCAACCCGCACTCACCTACCACTGAGGGGATCACTGTGTCCGTATCCGAAGCCGAGGCGCCCGGAGCGCCCGCGGTGATGAGCCGGCAGCAGGTGCTGCAGGCCATGTCCGGGTTGATGATGGGCATCTTCGTCGCCATCCTGGCCTCGACCGTGGTGGCGAACGCGCTGCCGCGGATCGTCTCCGAGCTGGGCGGCTCGCAGGCGTCCTACACCTGGGTGGTGACCACCGAGCTGCTCGCGATGACCGCGACGGTTCCGTTGTGGGGCAAGCTTTCCGACCTGTACAACAAGAAGCTGCTGATCCAGCTCTCGCTCGGGCTGTTCGTGGTCGGCTCGCTGGTGGCCGGGTTCGCGCCGAACATCGAGCTGCTGATCGCCAGCCGGGTCGCGCAGGGCATCGGCGGCGGCGGGCTGACCGCGCTGGCCCAGGTGATCATGGCGGCGATCGTCTCGCCGCGGCAGCTGGGCAAGTTCTCCGGCATCTTCGGCGCGGTGTTCGCGGTGGGCACCGTCGCGGGGCCGCTGATCGGCGGTGTCATGGTGGACACCTCGTGGCTCGGCTGGCGCTGGTGCTTCTTCCTCGGCGTCCCGTTCGCGATCGCCGCGATCATGTTGCTGCAGCGCACACTGAAGCTGCCGACGATCCGGCGGGACGCGAAGGTGGACTACCTCGGCGCGTTCCTGATCATGCTCGGGGTGTCCACGCTGCTGGTCTGGTCCTCGCTGGCCGGCGCCGAATTCGCGTGGGGCTCCTGGCAGACGGCGGTGCTCGTGCCGGCCGGTGTGGTCGTGCTCGCGCTGGCGGTGTTCGTGGAGACGAAGGTGCCGGAGCCGATCATCCCGTTGAAGCTGTTCCGCAACCGCACGGTCACGCTCACCACCGTCGCGAGCTTCCTGGTCGGCGTGGCGATGTTCGGCGGCACCGTGTTCCTGTCGCAGTACTTCCAGCTCTCGCTCGGCAAGTCGCCGACCGTGGCCGGGCTGATGAGCCTGCCGATGATCTTCGGCCTGCTGGTCTCCTCGACCGTGTCCGGCCAGCTGATCAGCCGCACCGGGCGGTGGAAGGGCCACCTGCTGCTCGGCTCGGTGCTGATGGCCGCGGGCCTGGGCCTGCTCGGGCTGATCGACGCGCACACCGGCATCGTGGTGCTGAGCCTGTTCATGCTGGTGCTGGGCATCGGCGTCGGCATGCTGATGCAGAACCTGGTGCTGGTGACGCAGAACGACGTGCCCGCGCACGACCTCGGCGCGGCGACGTCCACGCTGTCCTTCTTCCGCAGCCTCGGCGGCTCGATCGGCGTCAGCGCGCTCGGCGCGGTGCTGGCCAACCGGGTCGCCGCGCTGATCAGCCAGGGCCTCGGCCCGATCGCGAGCGCCGGCGGCGAGGGCGGGAAGGTGCCGAACCTGGCCGACCTGCCCGCGCCGGTCGCGACCGTGATCCGCGAGGCCTACGGCACCGCGACCAGCGACCTGTTCCTGATCAGCGCGCCGATCGCGCTGCTCGTGGTGGTGGCGGTGGCGTTCCTGAAGCACCTGCCGCTCAAGACCCAGAGCGGGCTGGAGCGGATGGCGGCGGAGGAGTCCGCGTAGTCCTACAGTGCTCTGGTGACTGTGGATGACGGTTTCGGTGACCTGCTGGAACGGCACCGCCGGGAGATCCGGGTGCACTGCTACCGGATGAGCGGCTCGTTCGAGGAGGCCGAAGACCTCACGCAGGAGGCGTTCCTGCGGGCGTGGAAGGGCCGGTCCTCGTTCGAGGGCCGGGCGAGCGTGCGGACGTGGCTGTACCGGATCGCCACCAACGTCTGCCTCGACGCGCTCGCCCGGCGCCCCCGCCGGGCCCTGCCCGACGAGCTGGCCCCCGCCGCCGACCCGTACGCCGGGGAGCTGGCCGCGCTGGACCGGCCGTGGCTCGGGCCGTTCCCCGACCGCCTGCTGGACGCCGCGGCGCCGGACGACACCGGCGCCGCGGTGGTCGAGCGGGAGACGATCGAGCTGGCGTTCCTCGCCGCGATCCAGCTCCTGCCGCCGCGGCAGCGGGCCGCGCTGGTGCTGCGGGACGTGCTCGACTGGTCGGCCAAGGACACCGCGGCGCTGCTGGAGACTTCGGTGGCCTCGGCCAACAGCGCGTTGCAGCGGGCGCGGGAGACCCTGCGCTCACGGCTGCCCGCCCGGCGCGCCGAGTGGTCTGCACCACCGGTCACCACGGCCGAGGAAACGGCTCTGCTGCGCCGGTTCGTCGCCGCGTACGAGTCCGCGGACCTGAGCGCCGTCGCCGATCTGCTGCGCGAGGACGCGCGCGCGGTGATGCCGCCGTACCCGCTGTGGTTCGACAGCCGGGCCCGGATCATCGGGGCGCTGTCCACGAGCTTCGACGCGGAGTCGCCGTACTTCACCGGCCGCTTCCGGATGGTGCCGATCCGGGCGAACCGCTCGCCGGCGGTGGCCACTTACGTGTGCCGCCGCGGCGAAAGCGAGTTCCGCCGTTTCGGTGTCACTGTGCTCACGGTCGAGCACGGTCTGGTGGCCGCGATGGCCGCGTTCGAGACGCCTTCTTTCGCGCCGTACGGCTTACCCGAGACACTCGAGGCGTGCTGAGGATTCGTTGCCAATCCGGCCACAGTCACGGCCGAATCGGCCGCACACGGGCCGTCACCTGTGCCCGCCTGCTTTTGGCCGGATTGACAACGGAGAGCCCGGTCCGGCGATTTCCAGGAAATCGCCGGACCGGGCCTGATGCCGGATCCCCAGTGGGGCGCTACTCAAATGACGCCGCCGGGAGAGGCGCTCTCGCCCTCGTCGCCGGGAGTGGTCACCGGCGCGCGGTCAGGCGGCGCGGTGCCGTTCTCCGGCGGAGACGGTTCGGGTGCGGACCAGTTTCCGGCGTTCCACCTCGGTGGTACCGCCGAAGACCCCGTTGTCCAGCCCGTTGTCGAGGGCATAGGAAAGACAGGCCTCGCGGACCGGGCAGCGCGCGCAGACAGCCTTCGCCTGGGCGACCTGCCGGGCGCCGGGGCCGACTTCGGAGATCGGGAAGAACAGTTCCGGGTCCTCGTCCTGGCAGGCTGCGCGAGACAGCCAGCCGGTGGTCGTGAGTTCCATTTTCGCGTTTCACCTCCTGTCATTCATTGTCATTTCTCGGTCAACCGAGTTCTCCCGGGCGCGCGGCAGTGATCATCACTCGCGGCACTCGGTGGGTTCTCGATCGCACTGCCCCATCCGGAAGGCGGGTGGGCAACCGAATATCCAACGTACCAGGGATCGGGAATCTTCCCAGCCCTTCCGCTCCAGGTCACACCACGACTTCGTGACGTCGTGCCGCCCTTTTGTCCGGTCCGGGTGCCTGTCCAGCGCGACACGCACGGGACCGGCCCGGTTTTTCCGTGCCCCGCAACACATTCCCGGCCACGTGCGGCGTGACGCGGCCGGTCCGGCGACGGCTCTCCTTGATGACCATTGGAGGGAGGTACCCCAGTACTCGCGGAGTTACTCGCGGTGCCGTGATCCGATCGTTACACCTGCGGAGCCGCTCACCGCACCTGAGTCATCGGGGGTGTTTCCGGGACGGAGGGGTGGTGGGCAGGCGTGGAGGACTTCTTCCGCTCCGAGTTCGTGCCGCTCGTGGCGTTCCTGTGCAAGTCGGGGCTGGTGCCCGCGCTGGCCCGCGACGTCGCCGCCGAGGCCCTGCTGCAGGCCGCCGAGACGTGGCCGCCGGCCGGGGACCCGCGGGTCTGGGTGCGGCTGGCGGCCGCGCGCGTCGCGGACGAGCAGGCCTGGCTCGACGACGGCCCGGCCGGCGAGGAGGACGACAAGCTGACCGCGCTCGTCGAGCAGAGCGCGCGGGTCATCGAGGTGCTGTCGACCCTGCCGGACACGCAGCGGACGGTGCTCGTCTGGTCGCTGGACGAGTTCACCCAGGCGGACATCGCCGCGGCGCTGCGGATGCCCGCGGCCACCGTGCGCTCCAACCTGCGCCACGCGCGGGACCGGCTCCGGCGCCGGGCCACCGCGCACAGCGAGGCACCCATGGATCAAGAGGAGGCCGTGATGGCCGTGGTACTCGAAGCGGACGCCGCCCTGCTCGACTCGCTCAGGCTCGGCCTCGACGTGGAAGCGACGCTGACGCGGGTGAAGGACCAGGCGCGAGAGAAGCCGTCACACGCCTTCCCGGCGCACTGGCTGCCCCTCGACGGCGCGGTCACCGCCGCGGTCGCCGGGGACCACCGCGCGGCGGCGCGCCTGCTGGAGATCATCCGGCCGCTGGTGGTCCGGTACTGCCGCGGCCGCGTCGGCGGGCTGGAGCGCGCGTACGCCTCGGCCGACGACCTGGCGCAGGAGGTGTGCCTGGCGGTCCTCACCGCGCTGCCCTCCTACCGCGACCAGGGCCGCCCGTTCCTCGCCTTCGTCTACGGCATCGCGCAGCACAAGGTCGCCGACGCCCACCGCGCCGCGGCCCGCAACCGCACCGACCCGGTCCCCGACCCACCGGAGCGGGCCGCGCCTGGGCACGGCCCGGAACAGCTGGCCCTGCAAGGAGAACTGAACGACCGGCTGTCGCAGCTGCTGGGCGTCCTGCCCGAGCGCCAGCGTGACATCGTGCTGCTGCGCGTGGTGGTCGGCCTCTCCGCGGAGGAAACGGCCGACGCCGTCGGGTCCACTCCGGGGGCGGTCCGCGTGTCGCAGCACCGCGCGTTGTTACGGCTGCGGCGAGCGCTTTCCAGGCACGAGCGACCCGAGCCCGGCGCCTGACCGGCTATACGGTGCCGACTGGGGTGATGACCGCCCGGCTGCCGGGCAGGTCCACACCGCCACCCCGTCGCGGACCGACACCCGCATCGGATGGTTCCCCGGATGCCGCGGGCAGGGCGGCCCGACGCCGAATCCGGATCGCCTGCCCCAAGAAGCTCGTGAGTGTTTATGACGGTTAGAACCGGCATGAACACTCACGAGTCAGTGCCCAGCTTCGCGCGCACGAAGTCCGCCAGTGCCTGAGCCGGCCCTTCCGCCCCGTCGCGGGACAGCAGCATGACCTCGACCTCACCCGGGTCCGGCAGGCCGAGGCCGTCCGGCAGCACGACGAGGTCCGCCGGCACCAAGCCCCGGGCATGGACCGTAATACCGAGGCCCGCGGCGGCCGCGGCGCGCAGGCCGGTGAGGCTCGAGGTGAGGCAGGCCGCGCGCCATTCGAGGCCCGCGCGCTCCAGCGCCTCGACCGCGAGCTGCCGCGTGACCGACGGCATCGGGTACTGCACCAGCGGCACCGGCTGCCCCGGCTCCAGCGCGGTGGCCTCGGAGCCGATCCACACCAGGGGCTCGCGCCGCAGCGGCGGGCCGTGGCCGGTGCCCGGACGGCGTTTGCCGAGCACCAGGTCGAGCCGGCCTTCGGCGAGGCGCTGGGCCAGCACGTCGGACAGCTCCACGTGCAGCTCGACGTCCACCAGCGGGTGACTGCGCCGCAGCCGCCGCAGGATTCCCGGCAGCACTCCGAGCGCGAAGTCCTCCGAGCAGCCGAACCGGACCCGCCCGCGGACCTCGACGCCACGGAAGTGCCGGGCCGCGCGCTCCTCGGTGTCCACAATGGTCTGGGCGAAGCCGAGCATCGCCTGGCCCCGCGCGGTGAGGTCGACCGCGTGGGTATCGCGCGCGAACAGCAGCCCGCCCGCTTCGCCCTCCAGGCGCCGGATGTGCTGACTGATGGTGGGCTGGCCCACACCGAGCCGGCGCGCAGCGGCCGTGAAGCTGCGGGTTTCGGCCACCGCGAGGAAGGAGCGGCACAGACGGGGATCCAGCATGCGGTCCATCTTATCGGCGTTCACAATGACAGTCAGTACGGTCATCGGGGTTCCGAATGATCACTGCCGGCCGCACAATAACCTGTGAAGGGAGATCCATGACCACCGTGCTCGCCCCGTTGACCCGCCCCGTCGCCGCCCTCATGGCCAAGCTGCGGATCGACCCGTTCATCGCGGCCATCCTCGCCACCGTCGGCATCGCCTCGCTGCTGCCCGCCTCGGGCGGGACCGCGACCGGCTTCGGGATCGCGTCGAACATCGCCGTGGGACTGCTGTTCTTCCTCTACGGCGCGAGGCTCTCGAGCCAAGAGGCGCTCGACGGCCTCCGCCACTGGCGCCTGCACGTCACCGTCCTGGCCGCGACGTTCGTGCTCTTCCCGCTGCTCGGCCTCGCCACCTCCGTGCTCTCCCCCAGCCTGCTGACCAGCCCGCTCTACACCGGCGTGCTGTTCCTGTGCCTGTTGCCCTCGACCGTGCAGTCCTCGATCGCGTTCACCTCGATCGCGAAGGGCAACGTCGCCGCGGCCATCTGCAGCGCGTCGGTGTCGAACCTGCTCGGCATCGTGGTGACGCCGCTGCTGGTCGCGGTGCTGCTGTCGAGCGACGGCCCCGGGGTCAGCGGCTCGGCGGTGCTGAACATCGTGCTGCAGCTGCTGGTGCCGTTCATCGCCGGGCAGCTGGCGCGGCGCTGGATCGGCGCGTGGATCAAGCAGCACTCGGCGCCGCTGAAGCTGGTGGACCGCGGTTCGATCCTGCTGGTGGTCTACACCGCGTTCAGCGAGGGCATGACCGAGGGCATCTGGCACAAACTGGACATCGGCCCGTTGCTGGTGCTGCTCGGCGTCTGCGTGGTGCTGCTCGCCGTCGTGCTCACCGTGACCGGCACCGGCGCGAAGCTGCTCGGCTTCGACCGCGCCGACCGGATCACCATCCTGTTCTGCGGCTCGAAGAAGAGCCTGGCCAGCGGGCTGCCGATGGCCACCGTGCTGTTCGGGCACGCGCAGGTCGGCCTGATCGTGCTGCCGCTGATGCTGTTCCACCAGATCCAGCTGATCGTCTGCGCCGCGCTGGCCCGCCGGTACGCCCGGGAGGCCCCGGCCGACGAGCCAGGGCAGCTCGTCACGGCCTGACGCGGCGTTCGTCCACATCGGACGGGTCAGCCGCCGAGCGCCCGGTCCACGCGGCCGAGGAGGTCGTTCAGCGTAATGCGTTCCTCCGGTGACAGCAGGCAAAGCGCGTCCTCCTGCAGCTGGCGGCTGACCGCGGGGACCACGCCCTGCAGGCGTTCGCCCTTACGGGTCAACCAAACGCGCACCCGGCGGCCGTCGCGCTCGTCCGGATCACTGCGCACGAGGCCACTTGTCGTCATCCGCTGGACCGCGCGGGTGACCGTCGGTGCCTCCACGCCGATGCGCGTCGCGATTTGGCCTGGGGTCAGGCCGTCTCGCTCCCACAGGCAGCCCAGTACGAACTGCTGGCCGGCGTGCACGCCGTGCGCCCGCAAGCGCCGATCGGTCTCACTTTTGAGCCGGCGCGACACGGTCGCGATCCGGGTGAGGAACGCGTCGTCGGCTCGCATCGCGGCATGTTATCGGTTCTCGCGACCGGCAACGACCCGCCGAATGCCTGAAGCCAGCACATTCTTGTAGAAGGTCCGGTTGTAGAAGGTGCCTCAGCGCCGGGCCAGCGCGGTCGTCACCAGGATGTCCAGCAGCTCCGGGAAATCGACACCCGCGGCCGCCCACATCTGCGGGAACTGCGAGGCGGCGGTGAAGCCGGGGAAGGTGTTGACCTCGTTGACCACCGGCGTGCGGCCGTCGCGCAGGAAGAAGTCCACGCGGAGCAGGCCGCGGCAGCCGAGCGAGCGGAACGCGGCGAGCGCCTGCCGTTCGACGGCCTCGCGCAGCTCGTCGTCCAGCCGGGCGGGGATGTCGAAGATCGTGGTGGTGTCGGCGTACTTGGCTTCGTAGTCGAAAAACGCGTGGCCGCCGTCGATGCGGATCTCCAGCGCCGGGCCGGCTTCGAGGCGGCCGTCCGGGTGCTCCAGCACGGCGACGTCGACCTCGCGGCCGGGCACCGCGGCCTCCACGAGCACCTTGGTGTCGAAGTCCTTGGCCAGCTTGACCGCCTGCGCCAGCTCCTCCTCCGCGTCCACTTTGGAGATTCCGAGGCTGGAGCCGGTGCGGGCCGGCTTGACGAACATCGGGAAGCCGAGCCGCTCGATCTCTTCCGGGGTCAGGGTTTCGTCCCCGGCGCGCAGGACAACACCGTCGGCGACCTCCAGGCCGTCGGCGACGAGCAGCTTCTTGGTGAACTCCTTGTCCATGCCCGCCGCGCCCGCGAGGACGCCGTTGCCGACGTAGGGCACGCCGACCATTTCCAGCAGCGACTGCACCGTGCCGTCTTCGCCGAATTCACCGTGCAGCGCGGGGAAGACCACGTCGACGCCCTCGAACAGCCCGATGGCGTGCGCGAGCCCGCCCGGCTCGCCGTCGCCGCTCGCCCACTGCCCGTCCGGCGTGATCAGGATCGGGACGACGTCGTAGCGCTCGGGGTCGAGGTGGTCGATCACGGACCGGCCCGACTTGAGCGAGACTTCGTGCTCGCCACTGCGGCCGCCGTGCAGCACGGCGACGCGGATCCGGTTTGCGGTCAAGGCAAAGCTCCTTCGCTGCGGTGGTGATGACGCGGCACCCGTGGCCCGATGCCGGTGAGGATCTCGTGCGGGTTGGTGCCGGCCCAGCGCGCCCAGTCGACCGCCGTGGGCTCACCCTCGTCGCCCGGTCCGAAAAGGACGATCTCGTCGCCGACGTGCGCGGGCGTGTCGCCGACGTCCACCACGAACTGGTCCATCGCGATCCGCCCGACGACCGGGTGCCGCGCGCCGCGGAACCACACCTGCGCGCCGTGCGCCCCGGCCAGGCGCGGGACGCCGTCGGCGAACCCGAGCGGCACCAGGACCAGCGTGGTGGCCCGGCTGGTGACATGATCGTGGCCGTAGGAGACGCCGGTGCCGGCCGGCACCCGCTTGACCTGCACCGCGCGCGCCCGCAGGGTCATCGCCGGACGCAGCCCGGGGTGCGCGGGCTCGACGCCGTACAGGGCGATGCCGGCGCGGACCAGGTCGTACCGCGTGGCCGGGATGGTCAGCGCGGCGGCGGAATTGGCCAGGTGCCGCACCGTCGGGCGCAGACCCGCGCGATTCGCCCGTGCCAGCGCCAGTTCGAAGCGGCGCACCTGTTCCGGCACGGTCTCGGGTTCTTCGGCGGTGTGCAGGTGCGACCAGACGCCGCGGACGTGCACCGCGCCCGCGGTCTCGTAACGCCAGGCCTCGTCGACGAGCTCGCCCCACGAATCGGCGACGGCCCCGTTCCGCGAAAGGCCGGTGTCGATCTTGAGGTGCACGCGCGCGGGCGCGTCCCCCGTCGCGGCGACGATCGACCGCAGGTGCTCGACCGTGGAGACGCCCAGGTCGACGCCCTCGCCGATGGCCGTCGCGAAGTCCTCGTCCGGCAGGTGCAGCCAGCTGAGCACCGGCGCCGGCAGCCCGGCGTACCGGAGTTCCAGCGCCTCGTCGAGGGTCGTCACGCCGAGCCAGGCGGCCCCGCCCTCGAGCGCGGCCCGCGCGACCGGCAGCAGCCCGTGCCCGAAGCCGTCCGCCTTGACCACGGCCATCACCGGCGTCCCCGATGTCTCGCGGATCAGCCGCGTGTTGGCGGCCACGGCGTCCAGGTCGACGACCGCCGAGACGCGGTCTGTTCTGGTGAGTGCCCGGGTGCCCGGCATCCCCACCCCCTTCGGCTCGTCACGGAACGCGGTCGATCCTCTCCGCGCCGGGCCCGCGCCTACATCGGCCGAAGAGCTGGGCGAAATCGGCCGAACGGCTGACAACGCGACAGTGAGCAGGTTATCTGGCCACGCGGGGTGACGACGTGCTCCCCTTGCCCGGGAAAAGCGCAGGTCAGAGGCGTACGCGCGGCCGCGTCCCGAGTGTCGCGGTGCTCGATCGTTTCGGCTGCCGGAGGAGTTCCGTGCCCGAATTACCCGGCTGTCGCGATCCCTTCGAGCAGCGCGGCGAACTGCCAGCGCAGCCGTTCGCCGCCGGTGCCGGAGAACAGCTCGTCCCGCAGCAGGCCGATGTTCGGGTAGTCGGCCGCCGGGGCCTCCTCGATCGCCGTGACCAGCAAATAGGTCTCGCCGTCGGCCTCGGCGGATTCGGCGCGGGTGCCGTGCTCGGCCGCGCTCGCGGTGGCGTGCTGGAGCAGGACGTCGACGCCCCAGGCCGTTTGTCGGTGCCCGAAGCCGGCGGTGAGCAGCAGGCCCAGAATGCTGTCGATCAGCCGCAGGTAGTTCGGCCCCGAAGGCCAGAGCGCCAGCACGGACCGCGCGAGGCTGGGGTACTCCATCAGCAGGGTCGTGTAGTCGCAGAGCAGGTCGACCAGGACCGTGCGGGCCTCGGCCGGCCGCGTCTTGCCCGGCAGTTTCAGCCCGTCCAGCAACTCGTCGAGCAACGCGCCGTGCAACTCGGCCATGTTGGCCACGTACACGTACAACGAGGCCGGCCCGGTGTCCAGCTCGGTCGCCAGGCGGCGCATGGTGACCCGTTCCAGCCCGTCCTGCCGCATCACGCGCAAGGCCGCGGCCACCACGCTTTCGCGGCTCAGCAACGCTTTCGCCGGCCGGTCTCGGCGGCTGACGGGAACACGACGGGGACTCACGAGACGGCATCGTAACGAACATGTTCGGGCAATTCCAGGCCGCCGCCTTCCGAACGTGTTTGTGGCGAACATGTTCGTGTACTCTTCCGAGTCTGGGACGTTCTAAGGAGACGGATGAACTCTGTTGCTCGCCGGTGGAGCGCGTCGCCGGCGCTCGGCCCGGTCGAACTCTCGGTCGCCGACCTGGACCGCAGCTCGCGGCACTACCGCGCGTCGCTGGGCATGGAGCTGATCGCCCGCGAGGGCCCGCGCGCCCAGTTCGGCGTCGCCGGCCGGACCATGCTGGTGCTGACCGAAATCCCAGGCGCGAAGCCCGCGCCCGCCTCGAGCCCAGGCTTGAGCCACTTCGCCCTCGATGTGCCGACCCGCGCCGATCTCGCGCGGTTCGCCCGCCACCACACCGACGGCGACCTGCGCGACCACCTCGTCTCCGAGTCCTGCTACGTCCTCGATCCCGACGGCCACCGGATCGAGATCACCTGGGGCCGTCCCCGCGACGAATGGTCCTGGCAGAACGGACTCCCGCTCCTCGCCGCCGGCCCCCTGAGCCTGGACGACTTCACCGGCGACCCGTTCGACGGCCTCGCCCCCGCGACCACGCTCGGCCACGTCCAGCTGAAGGTCACCGACCGCGACCTCGCGGCGACCGAGCCGTTCTACTGCGATCTACTCGGCCTGGACGTGACGGCCCGGGTAGGCGATTCGTTCCTCGGCGTGGGCGTCTCCGATTTCCGCACTCTGCTCGTTTTCACCAGCCGTTTCAGCGTCGATGGGCCGGAGCCCGCACCACCGCGCAGCGCCGGCTTGATCGCGGTCAACCTCACCGTGCCCGACCAGGACGACCTGGATGCGCTCGCGCAACGGCTCGTCGCCGCGGGCCATCCCCACACCGCCACGCCGGGCACACTCACCGTCCAGGACCCGTCCGGCAACCTCCTCCGATTCTCGGCGGATTCCGGACCGACCGTGACTGCTTTCCTTCGCAGCATGGATTTCCTGCAGGACGGCGCGCTCGACCAATGGCTCGCACTGTTCGACGACGACGCTGTACTCGAGTTCCCGTTCGCACCCCCGGGCGCACCGTCGCGAGTGGAGGGAAAGGCGGCGCTCGCCGGCCACGTCAAGGCCCGCGCAGAGCGAATGCCGAGCCCGAAGGTCGAACAGCTGCACATCCACGTCACCGAAGACCCGTCGACGATCGTCGCGGAAATGACCATCCGTGGCGCCACGGACCGGACCCGCCGGGCCATCGCCGTCGTCACCGTCCACAACGGACTGATCACGCTTTACCGGGACTACTGGAATCCGCTGGATCTGGCGGCGCGCTAGTTCCACTAGTCCCGGGTGATGTGGTGATTGCGGCGGCGTACGCAACCAGCCCGATCGGGCTGATCTACGTACCCGCCTGCCATGCCGTCGTCTGGCGGGTCAGTAGCGCGCCGATGTCGCCGTCGGTGAGGTTGAAGTCCAGCGCGTGCAGACCGTCGAAATTGCTCTGCGGGGCGCCGATCAGCTGGTCCCCGCCGGTGATGTCCAGCCAGGAGACGGTGCCGGCGCTGTCCGTGGCGTACTTGCACTGGCCGGTCAGCGCGCCCCGGTAGCGGGCGAACCCGGTCGGGTAGTCCGGCACGGTCAGCGACTGGCCGAGCGAGTTGATGTGCCCGTACGGATTGAGCGCGTTGCCCTCGACCAGCGTGCGGGTGTACAGCACGGTGTCCAGCGGCGTCGGGCCGTTCGCGCCGGCCAGCAGCTCGGCGGGGTTCACACACAGCACCTGGTGGCCGGTGCCGTTCACCCGGACCAGGCCGGCGCTGGTGCCCGGGACCTGTCCGCCCGGCTTGTAGCTGGAGTAGGCCACCACGCAGCCGTACTGGTCGGCGCGCCGGCAGGCCGGTACGTGCTGGAAGGTCGACAGCTGGTCGGTACCGCCGCCGTCCGGCTTGCCGGCCGGGACGGTGATGTGACCGCCGGGCAGGATCGCCGACACGAGCCGGCGCTGTACGTCGGGATGGCCGTCGAAGTGCTTCTGGATCAGCGTGGCCACGTCGGAGGCACCCTGGGAGTGGCCGAACAGGACCACCCCGCGCCGCTGGTGGGTGACCGGGTCGATGTTGTCGTGGTCCCAGTAGTACTGCCACGCCCGGTCGACGTCACCGGCGCCGGTGGAGTAGTCCGGCGGCAGGTCGAGGATCAGGTCCAGGGCCAGTTCGGGCAGCGTGGCCTGGCGGTACTCCGGCACGAACAGCCGGCAGTGCGGCGCCAGCATGCCGATCTGGGCGATGGCCTGCGCGAACTCTTCGTCGGTCGGGGCCGGAGCGAGATTCGGGAGGTTGTCGACCGTCGGGTAGACGTAGAAGCAGTCCACCGGTGGCTGAGTCGCCGGCTCGGCGGCGGACCCGCCCGTGACGTCGGTCGTGGTCAGCGGCACCACATGCCCGTCGACCGGGTATTTCCCCTGCGCACAGGGGTCGGCGGCGGCGGCAGGGTGGCACATCCAGACGGGTGCCGGCAGCGCGTCGACGGGTGCGGCGAGGCCGGCGGTCAACGCGACGGCGGCGGCGAGGATTCCCCAGGACATGATGGAAGTGAATCAGCTGCTCCCCCGGGCGGCCCCCATCCCTCCCCCGAACGGACGGCACGAAACCGCCATTCGCCCGGGCCGCTGAGCGCGACTCGCCGGGTTTACCCGGTGCGACAGCCGCCGATGTCAGCGCCAGGGAGTGTCGCGGTCTCGGCCGGCGACGGATCGGCTGGCGCGGGTCCGGAGGTCTTGCGCCCACCAGAGCGGCGGCTGGTTCGGGCAGCAGCAGCGAGAAGACGGGCGAGGCAAGCAGCTTGGTGCACATCGCGGCCGGCATGCTCGCAAACCGGGAAGCCGGTCACCGGATTCCCCGGCGACCGAGGTGACGAGAATCCTGGGCCTGCTTCGAGTGTCCAAAGCAGACTTCGAGCAGGACGCCCGGCGCTCCCGGGAATGACGGCGTCCGAACTCGCGACGGCGGACCTGTGGGCCACCGGCGTCACCCCCCGGCGTGCATCCCGTCGCGTTTCTCCGCGCCCACGTCGAGCGCCTCGGCGCCCCTCGAGCGCGCTGCCCGCCGTCCCGGACGGCACGCGTATCAAGATCGGCGGCGCCGTGACGCACAAACAGCGCCCGGCCACCGATCACGGGATGGACGCGTTTCGACCGCCGTCCGCTGGGTACCCGGATCTTGCTCCGCTGATGGGGCGATGACGAAGGCAGGAGAACGATTCGATGATGGCGTTGCTGGGGATTCTGCTCGTGGTCTGGCTGGTGTGCGTGGTGGTCGGCATCGCCGTGAAGGGCTTGGTCTGGCTGCTGGTGGTCGGGATCGTGCTGTTCGTGGCGACGGCGGCGGTCGGGTTCGTCAAGCGCAAGGCCCTCGGGCGCCGGTGACGAAGTCGTGGTGATCACGCGAACGTTTCGTGTGCCCGGGAAATCACTGCGGCTTGTGCCGGCGTTCGGCGATGGCCTGTTGGCGTACGTTGTCGCTCTGCTTGCCCACCGCGGCGACCCGGTCGGCCAGATCGGTGTGCCCGATGAGGTAGCGGTGGGTGGCGGCCAGCGGTGCCAGCAGCGCGGCCGCGTCATCCTCGCCGAGGGCCTCGGCCAGATTCGCGGCGGCGCGCCGGCCCGCGGCCGGCATGCCCTCGGCGCCGCTGACGTGGGCGGCGAGCTGGCGTAGAACGGTGGCCTGACGGCGTGCCCACGCCGTGACAGCCCGGTCTCCCGCCCGCCGGTCACGTTGCGCGTCGACCCGGCCCTCCCCGGTGCTCTCCCCGGTTTCCGACGGGCGCAGGCGCAGGTAGCGGCGCTCCGCGGCCTGTCTGCTTGCGACCCCGAGCGCGGGGGCCAGCGCCGCCCAGCTCACCCGCTCGGCCCGTGCGGCCGTGATCAGTTCCGGCTCCCAGCGGTTCAGCTCCTCGCGCAACCCGTGCAGCGCGACCAGCGCGCTCAGGAGCGCACCCCCATCCGCCGTGCCGGCACGGGCGTCGTCGACCGCTTGCCGTAGCTCGTGCAGCTGGTTTTCCAGCTCACTGTCCATCAGGTCAACCTTTCGACGACTACCTGCTTGTCAACCAGTAGATGACATGTTAGAACCGGAGGGCGTGTTGACGAAACCCTTGTCACCGATCCAGGAGGTGGAACCGATGTTGATGCGCACCGGCCCGTTCCCCGATTTCGCGACCGGCCATCATCCCGCCGCCCTGGCGTTGCGCGCCTATCTGGCCGCTGTCACCGGCGAGCTGGGTATCGGGCTTGAATCCTGCACGGTGGACCACGCCAAGCCGCTGAGCGCCTACATCGCCCTGGACGGCCACCCGCACTACCCCGGACGGGACCTCGCGCTGTTGTGGGACGAGGAACGCGGCTGGGCGGCCGCCGTCGAAACCCACTCCGGGGAAGACCTCATCATCCTGCGCTACCTCGACTCCCCGGCGGTGGCCCCCTCGCCGCACAGCGTCGCGCGGTTCGCGCGCGCGGTGCTCGAGGACGACCACGCCTGCGGCCGTCCCGACCCCGTGACCATCCGCACCGCCGGCACCCCCGAGGCGATCGCCGAACTCCTCCGGCGAGAGCTGCCCTGAGCACGGAACCAGGTCGCCCGGTTCTGTCTCGCCGCTCCGCTCAGTGTGACGGTCATCGCCTCGGGAGTAGGTGGAAAGCCAAGGGGTACCCGGGATTGTCGACCAGATTCTCCCAGGAGGCCTCGATGTTGCTGCCCGATCCCCGGGGTGCGGTGAGCGCCGGGCTCATCGATCTGCTGCGCCGTGATCCGTCCACTGTGGAGTACCAGCCGGTTCCGGATACCGACGCCGAGGACCTTCAGCTGTCGTTGTGGGTCTGCTACGAGCTGTGCTACCGCGGGTTCGAGAGAGTCGATCCGGACTGGGACGGCGCTCCCGCACTGATGACGATCCGCCGCGTACTGGAAAACAGGTGGCTGGGCACATTGCGCGGGATCGCGGTCCCGGAGCGGGTCACTGATGTGCCACGAGCGCTGGCGGAGCTGGTGGCGGCCGATGAGGGGCCGCCGCTGGCGAAGTTCCTGCAGACGAAGGCGACCGCGGAGCAGTTCGCGGAATTCGTGGCGCACCGGTCGGTGTATCACCTGAAGGAAGCGGACCCGCACAGCTGGGCCATTCCGCGGCTGAGCGGTCGGGCCAAGGCCGCCCTGGTCGAGATCCAGGCCGACGAGTACGGCCAGGGAAAGCTGGAGCGGATGCACTCCGAACTGTTCCGCGCCACAATGCGTTCACTGGGACTGGACGACGCCTACGGGCACTACGTCGGGCAGGCACCGGCAACGACGCTGGCAGTGAGCAACCTGATGTCACTGTTCGGGCTCAACCGGCGGTGGCTCGGCGCGGCGCTCGGGCACCTGGCCGTGTTCGAGATGACGTCGTCGCTGCCGAACCGGCGTTACGGCAACGGTTTACGCCGGCTCGGCGGGGACGCCACGGCGACGCGGTTCTTCGACGAGCACGTGGAAGCGGACGCGGTGCACGAGCAGATCGCGGCTCACGACCTGTGCGGCAGCTACGCCGCAGACAACCCGGAAGCGGCCGGCGACATCCTGTTCGGCGCGGCGTGCGCCCTGACCGTCGAAGCCCGGTTCGGGACCCACCTGCTGGACCGATGGACGAGCGGGACGCCGAGCCTGCTGCAGGGCGGACTCCCCGGGGCGGCGTAGGTCTCCGGTTCAGCGGTTGCCGCGGCTCGGCGCACGGAAACCCCTGACCTTGTGGGTGCCGTCGCAGAACGGCTTGACGGCCGAGAGCCCGCAGCGGCACAACGCCACTGTGTCCCGGCCGGGATCGATCACCACACCGTCCTGGGAACAGATCTCGAACCGGCCGCGGACCAGCAACGGGCCGTCCTCGTACGGGGTGATTGTCACGCCATCATCGCTCACCCGCGCCGGATACCCGACAGGACCGATGACCAATCCCGGGACGTGCAGCCGATGCCTGGTCGGCCTGTTCGACTCGACCATGTTCGCCGTAATCGCCGCTGCAGCGGACGGCCCCTGGCTTCAGTCACACGCAGGTCCGCCGTCGTGCCGCAAAGCCGGGACGGGAGCCCGCGGCTGCGGGCTCCCGTCCGCGAAGGGGGGTCAGGCGTTGATTTCCTTGCGCTCCGGGCGTGTTCCGGTGATCGCGACGCGCCGGGGCTTCGCCTTCTCGGCGACCGGGATGCGCAAGGTCAGCACGCCGGCCTCGTAGCCGGCGGTGATGTGACCGGTGTCGAGGGAGTCGCCGAGGAACAGCTGGCGGGAGAACACGCCGAGCGATCGTTCGCAGACCTGCATCTGCACGTCCTCACCGGAGGGCAGCGGCCGGCGTTCGGCCTTCACCGTGAGCACGTTGCGCTCGATGTCGACCTCGATCGCATCGGGGTCGACACCCGGCAGATCGAAGGAGACGACGAACTCGTCGCCGGCGCGGTAGGCGTCCATAGGCATCGCGCTCGGCTTGGACCAGGTCCCGGTCGCCTGCTGGGCGACGCGCTCGAGCTCGCGGAACGGGTCGGTGCGCATCAACATCGGGTTCCACCTCCTGGGGTCAACGGTTCTGTTGTCAACACGCACTGAAGTTCTAACATGTCGTCCATAGGATGACAAGTGCAATGTCAGCGAAAGGGCGACAAGGGTCCGGTCGGCCTCCACGGCTTCGCGACGCGGGTGAACCGTGGTGGCCCCGGCGCGAGATGCCGCCATGCGGCCACGGCGACCGGCGCGCGCCCCGGGCCAGGCCGCCCGGGGCGCGCATCCACTCCCCGCGGTACTGGTCTTTGCTCGCGACCAGCCAGGTCGCCGGGATGGCCTGAGGGGCGCCGGGTGGCGCCGACGGTCCGCGGTGCCACCCAGCCGGGTACCCACCCATGCCGTGGTCAGATGCCCAGGCGGCTATAGAGGCGGCTGGCGAGGGTGGCGGCGAGCTGGTTGAGGTGTGCGGTGGGTTCGGATTGGGCGTACTGGCCCAGCAATTCCGCCACGGCGCGCGCCTCGGTCTCCGAGAGCAGCGTGATCCACCGTTCGCGATGTCCCTGCTCGACCAGCCTGGCAAGGATGCGGGCGTAGTCCTGGTGGTCGCGCACACCGTCGAGGCCGAACGGGTCCTGGGGCGCGAACTGGTCCCGTGGCGCGATGGAGTCGGTCATCCCGCATCACCCTTCAGTGTGTCGTCCTCTGCAGGCCGGCCGCGCCGGCCTGCGGATTCTCTGGCTCCGGCGGTCTTCTACGTCGAAGTCAGGAGCAAATCTATGGTGACGGGGGTAGACATTCAACCTCGGGTGTGTGTAGTGTTCTGCTCATACCGAGAGAGACAACGTCGATCAGGCGCGGGAGATGACGAACTACCCGCGAGGTGAGACAGGACGGCCAGGCAGGACGAAGCCAATCTGTGGACAGGTTTCGGCTGGTGGCCGGGAAGTACCGGGATCGGGCAGTGAAGAAGTGCATGGCAAGGCCGGTCCCGGCGCAGTAGTGCAAGTGCAGTAACGCAATGGCAAGACAGGTAGTGGCAGGAACGGCCAGGTGGCCGGAGCCGTTCGTTGATGGGGCTTCGGGCAGTGGCCAGCGGCGTGACGCGTGCTGGGGCCGATCAGTGGAAGGGTTCCAGCCGGTGACGCTCGCAGTAGTCGCAGTTCACGAAGTGATGCAAGGTAAGGGAACACTGGAAGGAAGGGAAAGGGCACATCATTGGATCGCCCGCTGCGGCCGGGTAATTGCGCCGCGCGGGTACCGCAGTCCCATCAGATTGGAAGGTGGTTCTCGGTTACGAGTAAGCGATCTCCGTGTCATCCGTCTCTCGGGCGGACACAGCGGATACAGGAAGTCGGCCTCAGGGCCGGTTGACAATGGTGAAACCCAACCCCTTGGGGACCCCGGATGCCACGCGGCATCCGGGGTCCCTTGTGATGTGGAGGTGGAATGATTCCTGGCCAACGCGAGACCCCCGCTCCCGGTTCGGGCGGGACCGACAAGTTCGACGACGATCAGTACCCCGCCTACACGATGGGCCGGGCCGCCGAGATGATCGGCGCGACGCAAGGGTTCCTGCGCAGCCTCGACGAGGCCGGCTTCCTGGCGCCGCAGCGCTCCGCCGGCGGCCACCGCCGCTACTCCCGCCACCAGCTCCGTCTCGCCGCGCGCGTGCGGGAGCTGGTCGACCACGGCACCGGCCTCGACGCGGCCTGCCGCATCGTCACCCTCGAAGACCAGCTCCACGAAGCCCAGCGTGAGAACACCGAACTCCGCTCCGCCGAGTGATCCTGCGAACCCTGGAGTGCGGCCGGAACCCCGCGGAGGCTGAACGGCGCACCGCGGTCCGGTGACGCGCGATCGACGAGGTGCTCGCCTGCGCCGAAACCGCCTCATTCGTTGAGGTGGAAGAGGTTTGCCGGTCCGGTCATCGTGCGCGGCGCGCCGGCTGGTGGACGTGCGGCGTCGCGGTCTTCGCGGGCATGTACTCAACCGGCGGGCCGGCTCGACCGTGGAGACGGACTGGACCTTCGGTGCGCGGCGGCACCGCCCTGCCGAGTGCGCGGGATGGACGCGAGCTCGTCGACGACGGTCGTCAACGCCCGCAGGCCAAAGCGCAGATTGAAGAGTGGGGCGGGTCGGGCTCGAACCGACGGCCAAGGGATTATGAGTCCTCCTGGGGTTAGCGCTGTGCTGACCTGCGAAAACGCAGGTACCGAGCGAGCGTTCGGCGCAAAATCCCTTGGGTTTGAAAAGTTCACCCGGACGACGTAGCAGACAGGCCTAGCGTAGCGATCTCGGTCGCAAGTCACCGCGCCTTCGGCGAGGTCTGGGTGGGGTTCGCCGAGGTCCTCACAGTCGTCCGCCGGGCCCGAGGAGGCATCCGCGCAGAGAGCGATCCAGCCCACCCTCTATCTCGACCTTGCCGCCACCAGCAGCGCGAGCACACGGTCTCCGCTCCTTCGGGCCAGAAGCGCAGGAACGCCCGAGCCCAGACGACGACCGACTCGAAGTGCAACGCGGGAGCCCACCTCGACAGGGATGCAAGCCAAGCTTGCTTTCATGGCTAAAGCGCAGATCACACCGCACCAACGGCTCGATGAGAAGCGCAAGTGGATCGCGTCCCTCGACTTCGGTGGCATCGCCATCGGCGGCGACGAGACGATGCTTCGCGAACTCGGCAACGCGTATCTCCGGACGTTCGAGGCGGCGGCCGAGACCGAGGCTGACGTCGACGCCACCGTCCAGAAGCTCCGTCGGGTGCGGACACCCCTGGACGCAGATCGCGGCAGTTCTCGGTGTGACCCGGCAGGCGGCGACCGAGAAGTTCGGAGGATGACTCGATGGACGTCGGCAGCATCGCCGCCGCCATCGCCTTCGGGGCGATGTGCGTCGCGGTTTGGCAGGCTGCAGAGGCTCGACGCGCTCGCAAGACCGCGAGCGAGCAAGCCCGGATCGCCGAAGAGGCGTTGGCGGAGACCCGGAAACAAACGGAGCTAGCGCGCGATGCCCGAACGAACGCGGCTCTTAACCTGGACGCGGCAGAGAAAGCGGCGGCCGCGGCACAGGCCAGCGCCGGCGAGGCACGCACGGCGAACGCATTAGCCCGGGAACAGCACGCCCGCGAGAAGGCCGCGAAGACCGGGGCCGCGCTGGCGAGGGCGAGGAAGGTTCACATCGAGATTAGCGGAATGGGCGGATACCGCGTCCATGTTCACAACGGTGCGGAAGAGCATGTTTACCAGGTCGAACTCGAGAATTTCATGAGGGTTGACCGGCCCTCGTGGGGATGGCGGATTTCTCCCACTGTGATGGGCGCGGCATCGATGCACGACCGGATCGATCCTGGTCACGAGGAGTCCAGGTTCTTTGTCGAAATGCTCGACGAAGACGGAGCGCGACAGCCGTTCGATCTCGCGGGCAACCACGTCGAGGTCACCATTGGCTACTCCGACACAGACGGGCAACGCTGGCGGCGTACCGATTCCGGCGATCCGGAACCCGTCGACAATGCCTAGCCTCGATCTTTCATGGGGTTGTGGGGTTCGGTGGATGTTTCTGTGGTGGCCTAAATTTGGTCGGAAGCGGTGGTGTGGGCATGGTTGCGAGCCGGTTGTCGCATCGGCGGGCGGGGTCCGGGGGTCCTTGGTTGTCGGGGTGATGGGTGCGGAGTCAGTCAGGCCAGGGCGCTGCGCGCAGCCGGGTGAAGGCGTCCGCGAGGTGTTCGGCCCAGGGCCAGTCGCGGTCGAGATGCATGCTGTGCTTGCGGGCGGTGCGGGTGAGTTTCGCCGCGACCGCGCAGATCTTGTAGCGGAACGTCGCGGGTTCGCAGCGGGCCAGGTCATCGGTGAAGCACAGCGTCTGGGCCCAGGTGAGCAGGTCCGCGGCGGTCAGGGCCAGTTCCAGCCAGGCTTTGTTCTCGGCGTAGCCGCGGCAGGGCAGGTTGCGCAGGCCGGTGGCTTTGCCGCAGCGGATGCGGTCTTCGACGCGGGCGTGGGATCGGTGGTGGGTTTCGAGGTCGGCGAGTTGCCCGCCGGTGGTGTCGGTGATGAACGCGGTGAACTGAGGTTCCCCCCGAACAGTGGACAGGTCTTCAAGCAGCTTTCGCTGCGCCTGTCAGGGACTGTTCGTAGCACACAGGATTGAGCATCCCGATAGCCGAGTGACGCCTCTCATTGTTGTACCGACCGATCCACTTGTCAACTGCAGCAACAAGTTCTGCCTTGACTGTGAACGTGTGGCGGTAAAAGTACTCGTGCTTGAACGTTGACCAGAACGATTCCGCGGGGCTGTTGTCCCAGCAGATACCGGTCTCACCCATCGACCGTTTCAACCCGTACCGGTCGCAGGCTCGCGCCGTCAACCCGGCCGTGAATTCCCCACCGCGATCGGAATGCAGCACTGTGCCGGCGACACCGCGGCTGCGGCAGGCCACCGCCGCGTCGATGGCCTCACAGACCATGTCAGCACCGATATGGTCGGCGACGATGTGCCCGAGCACGCGGCGGGAATGCCCGTCGCGGATCGCGCACAAGTACAGATCACCCTCACCGCAGGTGAGGTAGGTGATGTCGGTCAGCCAGACCGCGTCGAGCTTGCCCTGGTCGAAGTTGCGTCGCACCAGATCCGGCGGAAACGACGCCGCCGGGTCAACCACCGTGGTGCGGACTTTGAAGGTGCGGGGACTGATGCCCTCGATCCCGATTCCGGCCATGATTGCCGCGACGGTTTTCTCGTTCACTGTTTCACCGCGTGCCCGTAGTTCGGCGGTGATCCGCGGGGACCCGTAGGTACCGTCGGACTCGGTGTGTACGTCGAGGATCTTCACCGCCAGATCAGCGCGGCGCTGCCGCCGGGGCGTCAACATCGTTGCTGCGGAACGTTTCATGTACGCGTAGTAGCCGGACGTCGAGACACCGAGCAGCCGCGCCATGCGCAGGACAGAGAACCGTGTGCCCTCGGGTGGTGTGGAGCCGGCGGGCTCGTCGGGGCCGGCGTACTTCGCCATCAGATCGAACCTCGCGGGTTCTTCTGCATCGCGGCAAAGTACGCCGACGCTTTTACCAAGAACGCGTTGTCCTTCTCCAGCTCGGCCACCTGCCTGCGCAATCGCAGCAGTTCGGCTTGCTCTGCAGCTTCCAGGGGTTTCTCGCCGTGGACCCCGGCGGCGGCGATCCTCCGCCGTTCGTCTTTGACCCAGACACTGAACATCCCCGGATCGATCCCCAGCTCACGGGCAACCTCGGCGATCGTGCGGTCGGAGTCGATCACACGATGCGCAGCCTCAATCTTGTACTCGGCCGTGTACGACCGACGCTTACGAGGAGGCATAACGGACATCCTTCCAGCAGGACCGCAGTCCTGCTAGCTCGGTGTCCACCGCCCAGGGGGAACCTCAAACCGGTGCCCGTCGGTGTCGGTGAACCGTAGCTGAGCACCGGGGTGTGGTCGTTCCCGGCGGATGATGACCCGTGCACCAGTTGGCCATGTCGTCAGGTCGAGCATGTCGGTGATCTCGGCGACCCATGCCCCCTTGCGTGGCCGGCCGTCGAGGTCGTAGGCCGGGACCCACGCGTCGGCGGGAATGACGAGGACCGCGGCCTGGACCTCGGCGGCGATGGAGAACCCGAGGGAGAAGCCGCATCCCGCGGCGCGCACGGCAGCGGCGAAGGCGTGGGTCGCGCCGGCGGCGTCGGTCCGCACCACCACGCGGGGCGTCTCGGGATCATCGGGGATGGGCCGGGCGTGAGCGGGCAGCGCGGCCAGGGCCATGGTGAGGATCTCGATATGGTCAGCGGCGGTGTTCGACCCGGCCCGGCCGGGCCGCAGGATCCCGGCCAGCGCTTCCCCACCGGCAACGTCGGGGCGGTCCAGGTAGGCCAGCAGCGGGTGGAACCCAAACGTCTTCTTCCAGGTTTTCGCCGCGTTCTCTTTCTCGCTGTGCGCGATGGTGATCATCGCGTCGATGTCGATCACCAACCCGTCCTCGATATCGGGACCGGCTCCGGCGGCCCAGGCCCGTTCCCGCGCGCTCGCGCGGACCGCGCGCAGCCGGGTGAGGTGTTCCTCGTCGACCCGGTCCAGGACCCGCCACGCGGTGGCATCGCTGGCCACCGGCCCGAACAATTTGTCCTGGTCCCGCAGCGTCGCCAGATGCGCGAGTGCGTCACCGCCGTCGGCGATCATCACCGACAGATCAGCCAGCACCCGCCCCGGAAGATGGACCGGCATCCCGTCGTAGGTGTCGAGAAGCGCTTCCGACCAGCCGGTTCCCAGACCGGTGTTGATCGTCAGCTCCCGCAGCAGCGCCACCCCGGCCCGAGACACCAGACCCGCACCGTCCGCGGTGACCTCGACCCGCGACTGCTTGCTATCCTGCACCAAGGGAGTGCCTTCCTGCTCGTGGAACCTGATGTCTTCGCAAACACCATTTTCCCTTACAAGACAGGCACTTCCTCCATTTCAAACCCTGATTTACATCACACTGCGCGAAAGACCCAGGCTAGTGTCTCGTAAATCTGAGGGGTTTACTTGGCGTTGTTGTCGACAAGCTTCTTGATGTTGGTCTGTACGAGCCTGACCTTGGCCAAGATCTCTTCGGCCGTGGCGGTCCAGGCGAAGGGCGCGGCGGTGGCGTTCCAGTGCGCGATCTAGTCGCGGATCTGGGCGATGAGGACCTTCACCGAGCTGAACGTGCCTCGCCGGATGGACTGGAGAGTGATGATCCGCCTCCGCCGAGCATCGCGCATCCCAGCGCGAGTGCGCCGACATGCGCCACATCCAGTTTCACCGCCCGTCAGCGTAACGCGAGCAACTCTCGACCCGCACCTAGTGTCTCGTGATTCTGTTGGCTTTACTTAGTGTTGTTGTCGACGAGTTTCTTGATGTTGGCTTGGACGAGGCGGACTTTGGCGAGGATGTCCTCGGTGGTGGCGGTCCAGGTGAACGGTGTGGCGTCGGTGTTCCAGTGGATGATGTAGTCGCGGATCTGCTTGATCAGGACTTTGACGCTGGTGAAGGTGCCGCGGCGGATGGACTGGCGGGTGGCGATGCTGAACCAGGTTTCGATCTGGTTGAGCCAGGAGGAACCTTTGGGGGTGAAGTGGAAGCGCACGTGCGGGTTTTTCTCCAGCCACGCCATGACGTCGGGCGTGGTGTGGGTGGACAGGTTGTCCAGGACGACGTGGATCTCGGTGCCCGCGTGAGGTTTCACCGCCTTCTTGAGGAAGGCGAGGAAGTCGGCACCGTTGCGGGTGGGGGTGCACTCGCCGAACACCTCTCCGGTGCTCACGTTGAGTGCGGCGAACAGGTTCGTGGTGCCGTGCCGGACGTAGTCGTGGGTGCGTTTCTCGCTCGCGTCGAACTCGATCGGCAGCAGCGGCTGAGTGCGGTCCAAGGCCTGGATCTGGGTCTTCTCGTCGATCGAGAGCACCACGGCCCCGCCCGGCGGGTCGAGATACAGCCCGACGATGTCAGCGACCTTCTCGGCGAAGGCCGGGTCCTTGCTGATCTTGAACGTGCCCTGACGATGCGGCTTCAACCCGTTCTCGCGCCACAGCTTCGCCACGTAATGATGCGACACCGACACCCCCTCAGTGCGCGTGATGAACACGGCCATCTCCCGGCTCGACCAGTGCGACAACCCCAACTCACCAGGCGGACTGGTGCGCGTGGCCGCCAGGATCCGGGCCCGGATCGACGCTGGAACCTGCTCCCGGCCAGCCCCACGCGGCCGCTCCAGCAACCCCGCGATCCCTTCGGTGCCATAGCGGGACAACCAGAAATTCACCGTCGGCCGCGACACCCCCGCCAACGCCGCGATCTCCTGCTTCTGCCGCCCCTCCGCCCACCACAACACGATCCGCGCCCGCGTCGCCACCGACGCCGGCACGTCCGAACTGTTCACCAGCGCCCGCAACTCAGCACGCTCGTCCACCGTCAACTCCATCCGACAAGTAGACCACACGTAAACTAAACAGCATCACACGACACTAGCACTATCAACTGAATCCGGCGGCGCGGAGGCCGACCGCCTGCTCTTCGGTTCCGGAGAGCCGCCACGCCGTTCGTGTCGATGCGATGCGCTACCCCGCCACGGTCAGCGTCGCCTGCCCTCCGACCAGTTGCTTTTGTCACCTGCAGCATGGACGGCGAGGTGCACGGCGAGTCGATGGTCGGGTTGGGTGAGGTCGACGGGCAGCAGTCGCTGGATCTTCTCGAGGCGGTTGAGGATGGTGTTGCGGTGCACGTCGAGCGCCGCGCCTGCCGCGGTGGCCGACGACTCGTTGTCGAGGTAAACCCGCAGGGTGCGGATGAGCTCGCCGTCGGGATCGCCTGCCTGCAACGGTTCGAGCAGGGCCGCGACCACCTCGCCGAGCGGACCGCTGGTGTACCAGGCGATGAGCAGCCGTTTGACGCTGCTGGTCTCGACGTGCTCGACCGGGGCTGCGGCCTCGATGGTGTGGGCGAGCATGCAGGCCTGGTCGGCTTCCTGGAGCGAGCGGCCGAGCCCGCCGATGCCTTGATGGGCGCCACCGATGCCTGCGCAGAGGCGCAGTGGGGATTCGGTGCGCTCCACCTCGAGCAGTGCGCGCCGCACCGTTCTGGCCTGCTCGCCCGCGGCGCGCACGGTGGGTTCGGCCTCCGTCGTCATCCAGAACGCCCAGCCAGAAGGGCGCTCGACGAGCCGAGCCTGCACGTCGTGAGCCTTGAGCGCGCCTTCCACCAGCGCTGCGACGCCACCAGGACCCGTGGGGTCGCCGACCGACCGGACGGCGACGTACACAGCCGAGTGCCAGCCCGCCAGCCGCCAGCCGAGACTCGTCGCCTGCTCGACCGCGCGCTGCCGCGGAGTTTCAGGATGTTCGAGCAGTTCGGCGAGCAGCAGGGTGCGGTGCCGGCTCTCGCGTTCGAACACGACGGAGCGCTCTGCGAGGTAGGCGGTGAACGCGATGGCTGCGACGGCGAGGCTCTGCGCGCAGCCGTCACGGACGTGATCGGAGGATTCCGACGGCAGCCGCGCCGCCAGCCAGAGACCGGGCGATGAGGCGGCAGCCACGGTTGCGGACTGCACGAGCAGCAGCTCATCGGTGTCCCACAGGGTACGGGCGGTGTGTCCGCCCGGTGCAGCGGCGAACTCCGCGAAGCCGGCGCGAAGCGCACCGGTCAACGCCGGTAGGTCGCCCGCGATCACCTGCCCGTCGGAGTCGACGAGCCCGACCGGGTGCCGCAGTGCGCCGGCAAGCCGTTCCAGCAGTTCGCCGGAGTCCGCGGGCAGGCTCGACATGGCCGCGATCGTCGCCCTGAGCAGTTTCGCGCCGGCGATCGTGGGTGCGCGGACGTGCGGCTCGAGCGCGGCGACAACGCCGCTGACCTCCACATGGTCGAGCAGCACGATCGGCACCCGGAACTTCGCGGCGAGCCGCTGGGTCGCGAGTGGCATGGGGATCGACGGGTGCTGGGCGACGATGCCGGCGATCTGTGCGCGGAAGGCGATGCGGATCGCCAGGTCGACCTCGACCTCCTCGGCGCGGAGCTGACTGCGGTCGAACACGACCATGGCCCCCGCCGGCAGGGTCGCGATCGCCCGGGCCGTGGTGCCGGGCACGACGACGCTCACCCGCCTGCCGGTCGCCTCGTCACCGCCGAGCACTTCCGTGGCCGGCAAGGCACCGCGCGCGAGCAGCTGCCCCACCGTCACGGACTCTCCATGCTCCGTCGATCCATCTTGTGCGATTCGCATAGAGATCAACTCCGAATTGAGCAGACTGCCTAGTGACAGCCATTGTGTGGTGCGGTTCACTTCCTGGCAACGAGGAGCTGCGCATCGCCCCGAGATCGCAAGTCCGGTTGGAGTGCCCATGAAGCTGTCTGTCGTCCTTCCCATCATCACCGAGACCTTCGTCGAGCCCGTCCGTCAGGAAGTCACTGGACTGGTCGCGCCGGGCACCGACGTCGAGGTCCGCCTCCTCGCGCACGGACCGGCGTCGATCGAGTCGCGTTACGACGAGGTCCTTGCCGGGCCGGCGATCCTCGCCGAGGTCGAAGCTGCCGCTGCCGATGGCGCCGACGCCGTGTTCGTCAACTGTTTCGGTGATCCCGCTGTCCACGCCGCCCGCGAGCTGGTCGACATCCCGGTGGTGGGCGGATACGAGCCCGCGATGCTCACCGCGATGTCGCTCGGCGACCGCATCGGGATCGTCACGGTGCTGCCCAACGTGGTGCCGCTGATCCATCACCTGGCCCGTCAGCACGGCCTTGCGGACCGGTGTGGTCCGGTGCGCGTCGTCGACCTGCCGGTGCTCGCCCTCCACAGCCAGGACGAGCTTCTCCGCCGGCTCGTCGAGCAGGCATCCGATGCCGTGTCCCGGCAGGAAGCGGACGTGATCGTGCTGGGTTGCACAGGGATGCTCGGCGTCGCTGCGGCTGTTCAGGAGGCGCTGGCGCAGGGTGGCACCCACATCCCGGTCATCGACCCCACCGCGGCTGCAGTGGGGTGGCTGGAGCACCTCGTCCGGCTGGGGGCGCGGCCGAGCCGCACGACCTACCAGAAGCCGCCCGCGAAAGCGCGGATCGCCTGACGCTCGACACACAGTTTTCTGATCGAAAGCGAGAGTTCGATGGGTTACACGGTTGCGATCGACGTGGGTGGCACGTTCACCGACTTCGTGGCATCGGATGGGTCCGAGCTGTTCACCGGGAAGGTGTCGTCGCGACCCAACGACGAGGCCGCCGCAGTCCTGGAGGCGGTGGACGCCATTGCCGCACACTTCGGACGGGACGCGGCGGGGCTGTTGAAGGAGACAGATTTCGTCATTCTCGGCACGACGGTCGTCACCAACGCCATGCTGGAGTACGACGGCGTGCCGACCGGGCTGATCACGACCAAGGGGTTCCGTGACACTCTCGAGCTGCGTCGCGGCTACCGCGAGGACCTGTTCGACCTGTCCCTGCCCGCGCCGCACCCGATCGTGCGGCGGAGGTTCCGCAAGGGCGTCACTGAGCGGGTCGACTACGCCGGTCGGGTCGTGACCCCGCTCGACGAAGACGAGGTTCGCACGGCAGTCCGCGAACTCAAGGCAGCCGGTATCGAGTCGATCGCGGTCTGCCTGTTGTTCTCCTTCGTCAACGACGCGCACGAACGGCGCATCGCGGAGATCATCGCCGAGGACTACCCGGAGTGCTTCGTCACGCTCTCCTGCGACGTGCTCCCGCAGGTCCGTGAGTTCGAACGGGTCTCGACGACGGTCGTGAACGCCTACACCAGCCCGCTGCTGAAGAACTACCTGCACAGGCTCGACGTCGGACTGCGCGACGCAGGCTTCTCCGGCTCGTTGCTCGTCGTGCAGTCCAACGGCGGGATCATGGACGTCGGCTACTCGGCGGAGCACGGTGTCGACGCCGTGTTGTCCGGGCCGGCCGGTGGCGTGGTCGCTGCGGTCGCGGTCGGGGAACGCTCCGGCTACCGCAACATCATCACCGCGGACATGGGCGGCACCAGCTACGACGTCTGCCTGATCCACGACGGCAAGCCCCAGGTCGGCGTCGAGAACTGGATCAGCCGCTACCGGGTGGCCGTGCCCTTGGTCGACATCCACACCATCGGTGCAGGTGGCGGCTCCATCGCCTGGGTCGACGATGCAGGTGCGTTGCGGGTCGGCCCGGAGAGCGCGGGGGCCACCCCCGGCCCTGCCTGTTACGGACGTGGCGGCACCCGCCCAACCGTGACCGACGCGAACCTGGTGCTCGGCTACATGGACCCCGACCGGTTCATGGGGGGCAAGATGGCGCTCGATCGAGGGGCCGCGGTAGCGGCGCTGGAGAAGCACGTCGCCCAGCCGATGGGGATCTCGCCGACCGACGCCGCGATCGGCGTCTTCCGGATCGCGAACAGCGGCATGTCCAACGCCCTGCGCTACGTGTCGGTCTCCCGCGGCCGCGACCCCCGCGATTACGCGCTGATGGCGTTCGGCGGCGCCGGCGCGATCCATGCCGGGGTCCAGGCCGCCGACCTGGGGATCAAGACGGTGCTGGTGCCACGCAACGCATCCGTCCTGAGCGCGTTCGGCGGTATGGTCGCGGATTTCAAGGTCTCCCGCGTGCAGACATTCCTGCGGTCGATGGAGGCGGTTGGCGCGGAGGAGCTGTCCGCGACCTTCCTCGCCATGCAGGAAGAGGCGGAACGGCTACTGCCGGCCACCGCCTCGGTGCGGCTGGAGCGCTACCTCGACCTGCGGTACGAGGGGCAGGTGCAAGAGGTCATCGTGGCCCTCAACACCCGCACCCGTCGCATCTCGGCGGTCAACCTGTCGCGGGCGGTCAGGGATTTCCACGACCAGCACGAGACCCTCTTCGGCCACAAGCGGCCCGACCAGCCCGTACAGATCGTGTCGGTGCGGTTGGAGATGACCGGGCTGCGCCACATGGACAACCTCAGCGTGCCCCGCAAGTTCGCCCAGGAGGACCCCGCCGATGCGCTGGTGGGCACGCGGCCGGCCTACTTCGAGGGCCGCGGGTTCATCGAGGCCCCGATCTACGACGGCGCACTGATCGAGCCCGGCTACGTGATCGCAGGGCCCGCGGTCATCCACGAGCCCGGTACGACCATCGTGATCTGCGACGGCCAGGAGGCCATGCTCGACCAGCACGAGACCTACGTCGTCGAGGTCGTGAACTGATGACCACCATCGTCGAGCCGAGCGGCCGAGCCACACCGTCGGCCGTGGAGCTGGAGATCCTGCGGACCACCCTGATCGCACAGGCGGACGAGATCGCGGCCGTCCTGGCCAACGGGGCCCCGATCGCCGAGATCAGCCAGGTCAGGGACTTCTCGGTGGCGATAGCCGACGCATCGGGTGGCATCGCCGCCGTCGACAACCCGCTGGTCGTCGGGTCGTTGGCCCAGAGTGTAGAAGGAATCCTCGACTACTTTGAGTTCGATCTCAAGGACGGCGACATCGTCGTCACCAACAACCCGTACGCAGGCGGGACGCGCGTGCAGGACCTCACGCTGCTGGCGCCGCTTGTCGTGGACAGCGACATGGTCCTGCACATCGTCGTGCGGGTCCCGATCCGGGACCTCGGCGGCCAGGTCGGGGGCAACGTCTACCCGGCGGCGACGGAACTGATGGCCGAGGGGGTGCCGGTCACCCCGATCAAGATCCAGCGGCTCGGCCGGCCGGCCCGGGACGTGCTGACCACCTTTCTCATCAACGGTCGCCGCCCTGCGGAGACCCGGCTCGTCCTGGACGCCGCGACCGCCGCGATCAACCTCGGGCTGCGCAGGCTCACGGAGCTCGTCCGCGCCCGTGGCGCCACGATTGTCAAGGCAGCGCTCGCACACGCCCAGACCTACAGCGAACAGCTGACCCGGTCGATCATCAGCACCTGGCGCGATGGCACCTACCCCGCCACCCGGGCGCTGGCGGCCGACCCGTCGGGGACCGACGCCGTCACGGTGCGACTCACTGCCACGGTGGAGCGGGACACCCTGACGCTGGATTTCTCCGACTCCGACGACCAGCGGCCATCGTTCGTCAACAGTTCATCCGGCACCACGGCCTCCTGCGCGCTCCGCACCATCCTCGCGATCACCGGCGGCAGCGTGCCGGCGAACAGCGGGCTATTGCGCGCCGTTGCGATTCGTACCCGACCGGGCAGCATCACCCATCCGGTCTCGCCCGCGCCGGTCGGATGGGGCCATGCCCACTGCGGCAACGAGATCACCGATGCCGTGGCGATCGCGTTGCGTGCGGCCGTCCCCGGCCCGGTGCCGTCCTTGACCGTCGCCCGGCCGCTCGTGCTGAGCAGATCGGCATCCGACACCAGCGACCAGACCGACCACGGCCGCTGGGGCATCGGCGGCGCAAGCGCCCGGCCAGGGCAGGACGGCTGGGGGCAACCAGCCCTCGCCACTCGCGCCGTGCTGCCATCCGCCGAGCAGTACGAGATCGAACACGGCATCCGGCTCGTCCACCTCGAGTACGCTCCCGACAGCGCAGGAGCAGGGCAATGGGTCGGCGCACCAGGCGTCGAGGCCGTCGTCGAGGTCCTTCCGGATCAGCTCTACACCCTCTGGACCCAGACCGCGGCGACGGTCGTCGACGGCCTCGACGACGCCGTCAGCGGCACGCCGGGTGAGGTCGCGTTCCACACCCACGCCGGCTGGGAACCTGCAGCCGTCGCCGCTGTCGAGCAACCCGTCCCCGCCGACCAGCTCCGGTTGCGATCGGCGGGTGGCGGCGGCTACGGCCCACCCCGCGCGCGCGACCGGGCAGCCGTCCTCTCCGACCTCCACGACGACCTGATCACCGCGTCCACCGCGCGCGAGACGTACGGCATCGACCCGTCCGACACCGAGCAGACCCAGCTGGAAGGCGGTGGCCAGCCGTGACCGACCCGATCACCGCCGAGATCGTCCGCAACTACCTCGACACCACGGCCGACGAGATCTACGAAGGGCTCTGCCGCTCGTCGGAACATCCCACCGTCGCAGAAGGCAAGGACTGCGGCGCCGGCATCTACAGCTACGACGGCGCGAAAGCCAAGCTAGCCGCGCGAGCCGGAATCATCCTGCACTCCTACGCCCAGTTGTCCGCCACCCAAACCTGCCTCGACTACTTCCACGGCGACCTCGACCCGGGCGATGTCCTGCTCGTCGCCGACTCCCACTGGGGTGGCAGCCACATCGGCGACTACACCGTGCTCGTGCCGATCTTCTTCGATGGCCGTCCACGGTTCTTCACCGCCTCCCGGCTCCACGTCGCCGACCAGGGCGGGCCATTCCCCGGCGGCGCCAACCCCGACGCCCGCGAGATCTGGCACGAGGGCTTCCGGCCCGCCCCGCTGAAATTGATGGAGAAGGGCCAGCGCCGCCGCGAGGTATGGGATTGGTTGAAGGCGAACAACCGCCTGCCCGAGCTGCTCGAAGCCGACCTGAACGGCATGCTCGGGAGCTGCCGCAAGGGTGAGGAGCGGGTGCGGGAGCTCTGCGCCCGCTACGGGCTGGACACGGTCGCCGAGGCGCTCGACTGGATCTTCGAGTACTCGGAGCGCAAGTTCCGCGACCAGGTGCGCACCTGGCCCGACGGCACGTCAGTCGCCGAAGTCCTCGTCGACACCGACAACGCAGGCACGGAGGACATCAAGGTCCGGGTCAGCGTCACCGTCGCCGGGGACGACCTGATCATCGACTTCGCCGGGACCGACCCCCAGACCCCGGGGTCGATCAACAGCGTGCCGACGAACACGATCGCCTGGGTCTGCGTGGCGATGTCCGTGCTCTGCCCGGAGATTCCGGTGAACTCCGGCTACTTCAACGCGCTGACCATCCGCATCCCCGAGGGGAGCATCGTGGGGGCGGTGCCCCCTGCTGCCACAGTGAACAGCACGCTGTGTGTCGGCGGTCAGATCGGACAGGCGGTGATGAAGGCTTGCGAGCAGTTCGTGCCCCGGCGCGTGGGCAACGTGTCCGTCCCGCTGCCCGTCCACTACGTCCTCGGCGTTGACACGCGTGGCGAGCAGGGCGGCACCACCTCGTCCGGGAGCGGGAAACCCTTCTTTTTCTTCGATCTCGCCTTCACCGCCACCTCGTGCAGTGGGGCGTACGGAGTGGACGGCTGGGGAGGCTGGGCAGGGCCGTTCAGCGCAGCCCGCCCAGGGAACTGCGAGATGACCGAACTGCAGTACCCAACCCTTTACCAGCGCGACGAGTACGTGACCGATTCGGCTGCGCCAGGGCAGTGGCGAGGCAGCCCGTCGTTCGCGTTCAGTCGCACGATGCCGGGGGCGGCCGGCACGGCTGCGTACTCCGACCCCCGCGGCGTGGTGTACCCCCTGCCCGGGTATGCCGGCGGCTACTCGGGGACGGGCAGCGTGGCGATCTTCGACGAAGGCGGGCCTGCCGAGCTCGTCGTGTCGGAGGCCGCCGTGTTCCGGCCGTTCGACCCCGAGGTGCCGGTGTTCGCGCACAGTGGCGCCGGCGGCGGATGGGGCGACCCTCTCGACCGCGACCCGGCCAAGGTCCTCGACGACGTCCTCGACGAGTACGTGTCGGTGGAAGCGGCACGTGCCGACTACGGCGTCGTCATCGACCAGAAGCACTGGGTCGTGCTGGAGGAGGAGACAGCCCGCGAGCGGGCCACCCGCCGGGCCGACCCGAACAGGGAGCGGGTCGGCACCGGCCGCAAGCAGATGATCGAGCGCGCCCGGATCCAGCATCGCATCGCCCGAACGGAGCAGGAGGCCACCCATGTCTGACACCACGACGTCGAGCCCGGCCGAGGTCGTCCTCGAACTGATCAGGAGGGCGGGCGCCGCGGACTTCGCGGCAGCGTACGAGCTCTGCCACGAAGACATCGTGCTCTCCTTGCCGACCTTCCTCCCGAAGCCGGTCGTGATCGAAGGAAGGGCCAAACAGGTAGCGCTCAACAACGCGAACTCGGGCCCGACCGTCGACCAGAAGGCGCCACGGCTGTACGACGATCTCGAATCCCGCAACGTCCGCGTACACCAGTCGACCGACCCGAACGTCGTGATCGTGGAGTGGGACTTCGTCTCCCACATCGACGGACACGAGGTCGTCCACCCGAACATCCAGGTGACGCAATGCCGCGACGGGAAGATGGTCCGCACGACCGATTACCACACGTTTGTCGCGCGTGCGGTAGCCAACGGGGAGATCCCTGCCTACCTGAACATGATCGAGAACATGATCCTGCCCGAGGACCGGGGCGGATCAGCACCTCCACGACCGGCTGCGCGCAGGCCGGACGAGTCAACCAGGATCGACACTGCGGCGTCGAAGCCGGCCGACGTCGTTCTGGAGGTGCTTAGGCGAGTGAGCACGGGCGACGCAGTGGGAGCGCTCGAGCTCTATGCCGACGACATCGAGCTCGCGTTTCCCTTCATGCTGCCCGAACCGGTCGTGATCAAGGGCAAGGCGGCCCAGATCGCCCTGCTCGAGAAGACGGAGATGCCCGGCGGCGCGCGCCTGCCGCGCTTGTACGACGACCTCGAGGTCCGGGACGTGCGTGTCCACGAGACGACCGATCCCGACATCGTCGTCGTCGAATGGACCTACGTGTCCCGCATCGGCGACAGCACGGTCGTCAACTCGAACATCGTGGTGTCGCAATGCCGCGACGGAAAGATCGTGCGCTCCACCGATTACCACGACCACGTCACTCGCGCAGTTGCCAACGGCACGGTTCCCGCATGTCTGGAGACCATCAAGAACATGACGCTGCCCCTGGACAGAACCTGATCACGGGTTGCGGCCAGGCAGAACTCAGTCAAGGAGTGGATCATGCGCAAGATCACCCTCGATGACATCGAGGATCTCGCCGCCGGTGCGGTCGTGCTCGGCACCGGCGGAGGTGGAGACCCCTATGTCGCGAAACTGATGCTGCAGCAGGCGATCGAGCGGTACGGCCCGGTGCCGGTGGTCGACGCGGCCGACCTCGACCCCGACGGCCTGATCCTTCCCGTGGCGATGGTGGGCGCGCCGACCGTCGCCGTGGAGAAGTTCCTCAACGGCAGCGAGGCGACCCGGGTCCTGGATGCCATGCAGGAACGCGTGGGTAAGCCGGCTGTCGCAGTCATGCCGTTCGAGGTCGGCGGGATGAACACGCTGTACCCGGTGGCGGTGGCGGCCGAGCTCGGCCTGCCGGTCGTCGACGCCGACTCGATGCGCAGGGCGTTCCCCGCCATCGAGATGACGGTCTTCACGCTGGCCGGGATCCCGGCGTCGCCCATGACGCTCAGCGATGTGAAGGGCAACTACGTGCTCTGCGAAACCATCGACAACGACATGGCCGAGAAGCTGATCAGGGCCTGCACCGCGCAGATGGGAATGATCTCGGTGATGGTCGGCTACTCGCTCACGGCCCGGCAGTGCGCCGAGTCGGCGATCAACGGTTCCTTGAGCTACTGCTTGGAGATCGGGCGCAGAGTGCGGGCGATCGGGGCGGGCGATGCGGGCGCGTACGAGGCGTTCCTCGAGTTCTGCGCTGCCCAGATCCTGTTCACCGGCAAGGTAGTCGACATCGAGCGGCGCACCGTCGAGGGCTGGGCGCGCGGCACGGTGACACTCGAACACCTCGACGACCCGACGCGGGTGATGCGGGTGGAGATCCAGAACGAGAACCTGATCGCGTTCGAGGACGGCGAGCCGAAGGTGACGGTTCCGGACCTGATCACGCTCATCGACGTGGAGACCGGGATGGCGATGACCACGGAAGGCCTGGCGTACGGGCAGCGGCTCCACCTGATCGCGATGCCGGCTCACGAACGCTGGCGCACTCCGGAGGGCATTGCGTTGGCCGGGCCACGGAAGTTCGGCTATGACATCGACTACCTGCCGCTGGTGGTTGCGCGATGAACAGCCTGCGCGTCGGGATCGATGTGGGCGGCACGAACACCGATGCAGTGGTCGTCGACCCTGTGGGCGAGGTGCTGGCGTGGCACAAGACCCCCACCACGCCTGAAGTGCTCGACGGGATCAGCGCCGCGCTCGCTATGGTGCTGGCGAAGGTCGACACCGACGCCGTCGGTCAAGTGATGCTCGGTACCACCCACCCGGTCAACGCGATCATCCGCCGCAAGGGCCTCGGCCGGGTCGGGGTGCTGCGCCTCGCCGCCCCGGCCACCTTGTCGATCTCCCCGCTGACCAGCTGGCCGCAGGACCTCGCCACCACGGTGAAGGGACACACCGAGATCATCGGGGGCGGGCACGAGTACGACGGCACCGAAATCAGTCCCCTTGACGAAACTGCGGTCCGGGAGTTCGCCCGCGCCTGCCACGGCCGGGTCGACGCGATCGCGATCACCGGCGTCACCTCACCCGCCAACCCCGACCACGAGCTGCGTGCGGGCACGATCGTCGCCGAGACGCTCGGCGCCACGTTGCCGGTCACGCTCGGCCACCAGGTCGGCGGGCTCGGGCTGCTGGAACGGGAGAACTCGGCCGTTCTCAACGCCGCGCTCACCTTCGTCGGCAACGACATCGTCACCGGGCTGCGCCGCTCGCTCGACAAGTACGAGCTGCAGGCCGACGTCTACCTCACGCAGAACGACGGCACCCTGCTCGACGCGGCAGAAGCGATCCGCCGCCCGATCCTCACCATCGGGTCCGGGCCGACCAACTCCATGCGTGGTGCTGCCTACCTCTCCGGGCTCTCCGACGCCATCGTGATGGACGTCGGGGGCACGTCGACCGACGTCGGCCTGCTTGTCGACGGGTTCCCCCGCGAGTCGGCGCACTCGGTGGAGATCGGCGGAGTCCGCACCAACTACCGCATGCCCGACCTCATCGCCATCGGCATGGGCGGCGGCTCCATCATCCGCACCACACCGCAACTGGGGGTCGGCCCCGATAGCGTCGGCTACCAGCTCACCGAACGCGCCCTGATCTTCGGCGGCGACACCCCCACTCTGAGCGACGCCGCCGCGCTCGCCGGCCGCGCCCACTTCGGCAGCCCCGAACACGCCACCTCGCACCTGCCGCCCGCCACCGTCGCCGCCGTCATGGCCTGGGTCGACGACCGCGTCGCCACCCTCGCCGACCGGATCAAGGCCACTCGAACCAGCCTCCCGCTGATCGTGGTCGGCGGCGGCGCCGTCCTCGTCCCCGACACTGTCCCGGAGGTCAGCAAGGTCATCCGCCACCCCCACGCCGGAGTCGCCAACGCCATCGGCGCCGCAATCGCCGAAGCCTCGGGCACCATCGACCGCACCTACACCTACGCCACGAGCAGCCGCGATGCCTGCATCGCCGACGCCAAAAACCAGGCCACCGACGCCGCCGTCCTCGCGGGCGCTGATCCCGCCCAGATCCGGATCACCACCGTCACCGAGATCCCCATGTCGTACATGCCAGGAAACTGCGCCCGGCTGCACGTCAAAGCTGTCGGACCACTCCTGAACACCTGAGCAGCCGCAAGGGCCAGTGCCTGCGGAAGGAGGAAACCATGTGGTTGACCGGTGCCACGGTCGTGGACGGCACAGGACGCGATCCACGACCCGGCCAGGCAATCCTCGTCGAGGACGGCCGCATCGTGCAGGTGGGCGGCCGCCCACCTGCCGGCGCGGACGTCCTCGACTGCTCCGGGTTGACACTCACGCCCGGTCTCATCGACGCGCACGTTCACCTCGGGCTCTCCAGCCCAATCGAGGCCAGCGTGACGCACGGCGTGTCGGTCGCGGAGCTCGCTGCGGACATGTTCGAGAACTGTCGCCAGACCCTCGACGCCGGCTTCACCACCGTGCGCGACACCGGCGGCATCGACGCCGGACTCGCCGGCGTCGTCGCCTCCGGGAAGGTGCCCGGCCCGCGGATCCTGCACTGCGGCCCACTGCTCTGCCAGACCGGCGGGCACGGCCACCTGGCATCGGAATGGGAACCCACCCCCGGCTGGACCGACCACCACATCCCCGGCCTGCGCTCGCTGTCACTGCTCTGCGACGGCACCGACGAGATGCGCAAGAACGCGCGGGAGGCATTCCGCCGTGGCGCCGACTTCCTCAAGCTGTGCGTCACCGGCGGCGTGGTGTCCCGGCACGACAAGCTCGCCGACACCCAGTTCGACATTGCGGAGATCGCGGCAGCCGTCGTGGAGGCGACCGCGCGCGGCACCTACGTGACCGTGCACGCGCACAACAACGAGGGCATCCGCAACGCCGTCGCCGCCGGCGCCCGCTGCGTGGAGCACGGCTCGCAGATCAACGAGGAGACGGCCGCGCTCATGGCCGCGCACGATGTCGCACACGTGCCCACGTTGGCCGTCGTGCGCGCGCTGATCGAGGACACCGCCGAGGCCGGACTGCCGGCGAGCATCGCCGACCGGGTGGGCGTCGCGCTGCAGGATCAGATCGACGCGATCCACGCGTCCCGGGCGGCGGGCGTGCGCATCGGCTCCGGCTCCGACCTCATCGGGCCCAGACAGGACAACCGCGGCCGCGAACTGCTGCTGCGCTCGGAGATCGAGACACCGATGGCCGCGTTGGTCTCCGCTACGTCGGTCAACGCCGACATCCTCGGCATCGGCGCCGACGTCGGCACGATCGAACCCGGCAAGCGCGCCGACCTCATCGCCCTCCGCGGCAACCCCCTCGACGACCCGAAGCTCTTCGCCGACCGCGCGGCCGTCGCGCTCGTCGTGCAGAACGGCACGGTCGTCAAGGACACCCGATGACGTCAACGAATTCACGCCAACAGGACGAGAGGGTGACTGTCGTGGTCGAACCAAAGAAGCTGGCTTATGGTGCTGGCCGACGGACACGACGTCTTCCGTGACCATCCCTTCTTAGTCGAGGCCCGGGCAGACTACGAAACTCACGTAAATCTCGCCAGGAGTGATCCAGCCGCCTTCAAGGGCTGGCTCGACAGCTTGGTCGCACGGTTCGTCGCCGAGGAACTGAGCCGGGCGAGCCGTACGGACTACCAGCCACTAGCCGGTCAGCGGGATACAGCCGGTCCAAAGGTACTCAGCTTCTCCACGTATCTTCTGGCCGGCTTTTCCCAGCGTTTTTTAGAAGCGAAGAAGAGCTCAGCCGCCCTAATTCCCGGCCAGGCAGGCGGGAGGAGTTCCTCGGGCAGGCCAGGGTCGAGGTAGGGCAGGCGTCGCCAGTCGGTGAGCAGTCGCACGTAGCCGATGAACGCCGTGCGGTCGTCCGGAACCTGGCCGTCACACCACCGTTCGGCGGCTGGCGTGTGCTCGACGAGGAAGCTCGAATAGAGCGTCTCGAGCCCGGCCAGGTCCCACCAGCTCCGAATTTTGGCAGGCAGGTCGCCGGATGCAAGGTGATCACCTCGGAACAGGTCCGCGTAACCGCTCAATCCGAGATCGTGCAGCGCCTTCGCCGTCGCTCCGTGCAGGTGCATCGGTGCGATCCAGACCCCGGGCGCCGCGGTGCCGAAACCCAGCCGAGTCAGCAGCGACCGCAGAAGATGCCGCTTGCTGCGCTCCTCCTCCGGCACCGAGAACACGGCCAGCAACCAGCCGTCGGTCAACCGGGCCCGCTGCTGGCGGAAGATCCGGTGATCACCCTCGTGCAACATCGCCATGCCGTCGTCAGACAGTGAGTAACCGGCGACTCCGCGTCGTTCGGCCTTCAAAACCCCGCGACGCTTGAGGCGCGATATCGACGAACGGGCGGAAGGCTCGTCCACGCCGAGGTCACCGAGCAAACTGACGATGGAGGCGACCGACAGCCAGCCACCTTCGTCTCGCGCGTAGAGCCCGTACAGGGTCACGATGAGCTGCCTGGGCTGAGCGGCCCTGGCCAGTATGTCGACGTCGACAACTTCACTTTGCGCGATCGCCACGGCGCGACTTTACCAAGCCCGGATCGCACGCTGCCCCACTCCGCGGTCAGAGCGGCAGATCAGGCTGTGTCCTGCCGGTCGGCTTGACGCAGCCGATAGCGCTGGATCTTGCCGCTGGCAGTCTTGGGAAGCTCGGTGACGAAGTCGATGATCCTGGGATATTTGTACGGCGCGATCGACTGCTTCACGTGGTCCTGCAGATCAACGGCCTTGTCGACGTTCCCGTTCACGCCGTCACGTAAGACGACGAACGCGCGCACGACAGCGCCTCGGGCCGCATCCGGTGCCCCGACCACCGCGGTCTCGGCGACGTCGGAATGCCGGAGCAACGCTTCCTCGACCTCTGCGCCCGCGATGTTGTAGCCCGAGGAGATGATCATGTCGTCGTTGCGAGCCTGGTACCAGTAGTAGCCGTCGCTGTCTCGCAGGTAGGTGTCACCGGTGATGTTCCAGCCGTCTTGCACATAGGTCGCCTGCCGGGGGTCGGCGAGGTAGCGGCAACCGGTCGGTCCCTTGACCGCCAGCCGTCCCGGCGTGTCGTCGGCTACCTGGTTGCCGTCGTTGTCGAGGAGGGTGACCTGAAAACCCGGGACAGCCTTGCCCGTCGCCCCCGGCCGGATGTCCTCGTCGGCGGCGGACAGGAAGATGTGCAGCAGCTCCGTGCCACCGATGCCGTTGATGATCTTGAGGCCGGTGGCCCGATGGAACTGGTCCCACGTCGAGGCCGGCAGGTGCTCTCCCGCTGAAATGCAGCGCCGCAAGGCCCGCAACGTCGGCGCTTTCCCTGCCGCGAGCATCGCCTTGTACGCGGTGGGCGCGGTGAACAAGACCGTCACCCGGTGACGCTCGACGGCATCAGCGAGTTCTTCCGGCGTCGCGCGCTCGATCAGCAGCGTCGAAGCACCTACACGCAACGGGAAAACGACCAAACCGCCCAGGCCGAAGGTGAACCCCAGCGGCGGCGTGCCGGTGAACACGTCGTCCGCGGTGGGTTTCAGCAGATGCCGGGCGAAGGTGTCGGCAGTGGCCAGCACGTCGCGGTGAAAGTGCATGGTGGCCTTGGACTTACCGGTAGTGCCCGACGTCGGGGCGAGCATGACCACGTCGTCGGCGGCCGTGTCGACGGCGGTGAAGTGGCGGTCCTTGCCCGTGACCAGCTGCGTGAGGTCGGCCGGATCGTCCGTGCCGTAGCCGATCCGGGGCGGCCCGCCGACGAGTTTCGCGAGGTCGGTGTCGAAGCGATGGTCGGTGATGATCAGGCTGGGCCGAGTCAGGTCGATCAGCTCGCCGACCTCCCGCTCTCGCAGCAGAGGCATGGTGGTCACCGCGACGGCACCGGCCTTGACCACGCCGAACCACGCCGCCGTCAGCCAGGGGTTGTTGGGTCCGCGCAGCAGCACCCGGTTGCCGGGCACGATTCCGAGGTCCTCGGTCAGCACGCGCGCGATCTGGTTGCTGCGCTGCGACAGGTCTCCGTATGTCCAGGTGTCGGTGTCGGTCAGCAGGCAGGGTGCTTCGGCGCCGTACTCGCGGATGGTGGTCTCCAGTAGCTCCACCGCGCAGTTGAGCCGCTCGGGATACTGCAGTTCGGGCAGCTCGAAAAGGAACTCGGGCCACTGGTCCTGGGGAGGCAGGTTGTCTCGGCAGAACGTATCGATATGCGCGGACGGTGACAACGGCATCAGCACAGCTCCTCGTTCGGGACGAACATCAGGCGTCGGCGTACCGGCCGGACAGCAGGCTGCCTGCTCCTGGTGCGACAGCGGGCAGTCCGAGTGCTCGCATCATCTGATGCGCGGTCGCGATCGAGGCGGACAGGACAGGTTTGCCGAACGTCTGTTCCGCGATTTCGATCGACTCGAGTGACGGCATCTGCACACAAGCCGACAGCACGATGACGTCGGCGTCGCTGTTGTCGAGTGCGCCCGCGATCGGGATGAGCTTCCGGGGGTCGTGCGCGGCGACCTGCAGGTTGTCCGGGATCTCCAGCGCGGTGTAGTCGCTGACCTCGACCCCTTCATGGCGGATGTAGTCCACGACGGTGTCGGTGAGCGGCCGCAGATAGGGACACACCAGGGTGATCTTCCGCGCGCCCAGCACGTTCAACGCGTTCACCAACGCGCCTGCGCTGGTGACGACCGGCGCCGGGGCGCCGTTGTCCACGGTCACCGCGGACAGCTTCTTCTCCGAGGCGTGGTGGTACCCGTGGCCCAGGCTCATGATGGCCACCAGGCAGGCATAGCCGAGAACGTCGACGTGCGCGTCGGACAGCTCGGCCGCGCACCGCTCGGCGTCGGCGTCCATCGCCGCGAGTTCCTCTTTGCTGACCTGCTTCATCCGCATACGACTGGAATGAAAGGTGAACCGCTCCGGGGCGATCGTTTCCCTGGCCCGGAAGATGGCCGGTATCTCCGTCTCCATCGTGACATTCGAACTCGGCACGATCTGCCCGATCCGGAACGGCCCGCTCATCGCGCGTCCACCACCGGATTGCGCAAGGTGCCGATGGACTCCACCGTCAGCTCCACGACGTCGCCAGGCCGGAGGAATTGCTGGGGAGTGAAGCCGGCGCCCACTCCGGCCGGGGAGCCGGTCGCGATGACGTCGCCCGGCTCCAAAGTCATGCCCGAGGTGATGTCCGCAATGAGCTCCCGAATGGAGAAAAGCATGTACCTTGTATTGGACTTCTGTTTCACCTCACCGTTGACTCGCAGCGACAGATCGAGAGCTTGTGGGTCGGGCACGGCGTCGGCGGTGAGGATCGCGGGCCCGAACGGCGCGTAGGAATCCTGCCCCTTGGAAAAAAACCACTGCCCGGACCGTCGCTGGTCACGCGCACTGATGTCGTTGACGATGCTGTAACCGAAGACGTAGTCGAGCGCCGCGCTTTCGGGCACCCGCTTGGCCGTACGGCCGATGACCACCGCGAGCTCGACCTCCCAGTCGAGCTGCTCGGTCAGGTCGCCGTTGTGCAAAATGGGATCGCCGGGCCCGACCACTGCGGTCGAGGGCTTGCTGAAGAGCACTGGCCGAGCGGGGAGTTCTTGGGCGGTGTCCAGGGTACGAGCGGACTCCGCGACGTGCTCGGTGTAATTCAGCCCGACGCCGACGATCTTTCCCGGGCGTAAGGGCGCGTGGAGTTGCACTTCGCTGTGCGGATAAGTCGTGTTCGCGGCGCCTGCGTCCTGCACGAGCGGGGCGATGGCATCGACAGCGCCGGCTCCTGTACGTACGACGTCGAGCAAGGTGGCAGGCACCGTGACACGCCGTTCTTCGGCGAGCGCGCCGACGTCGATGACACCGGTGTCGGTCTGCACCCCGAGCCGGTTTCGGCCGGCAGTTCCGGAAAAGGTGACCAGCAGCATCAGAGGACTCCGTCTTTTTAGTTGAGGGGCTGGTGGCCGTTGTTGTCGGTGTAGGCCTCTTCGCGGAAGAAACCCAGTGACCGCATGACGGGAAAGTCGTTGAACGAGAACAGGCAGGCGTCGTCCGAGGTGCTGATGTTCTTGTGTTCGTGCCACGCCCAGGACGGCACGCAGAAGATGTCGCCTTCTGTCCAGTCGAAGCGCTGCCCGGCGACGATGGAGTAGCCGCTGCCTTTGGCCGCGGTGTAGATCTTCGAGCCGACCTGGCGATGTGCTTGGGTGGCCTCGCCGGCACGCAGCAATTGCATGTGGGCGCTCATCGTCGGCATCACTGAACCGCCGGTCAGCGGGTTGCTGTACTCCATGATGATCCCGTCGAACGGGGAGCCGTCCGAGGATTTGGCCGCGTTCAGCAGAGCCTCGTAGGTCGATTCCCACGGATACGCGAACAGCGGTGAGTAACGGTTGCTCCAGGTGTCGCCGAACGGACGTAGCTGTCCTGCCCCGTACGTCAAGAGCGAGGAATTGGTGACGCCCTCGCGCTTCTGATACACGTCCGGATGTACCTCATAGAATGGGGCGTCGAGGGCGTTGACCAGGGGGATGTCCAACCCGTCCTGCCAGATGACCGGGCCGTCGCCCCCTTCGTTGCCGTGCTCGTGCCAGGTCCAGTTCGGGGTGATGGCGAAGTCGCGAGGGCCCACCTGTAGCTTCTGGCCATCCACGACGGTCCACGCGCCGGTTCCCTCGAGAACGAAGCGCAACGCGGCCGCTTGGTGGCGGTGCGCCGTCATTGACTCGCCGGGACCCATGACCTGCAGGCCGGTGTACAGCAGTCCGACGGTGGCAGCGATGTCTCGGCGCTGCGGGTTGTACAGAGCCACGACGCGACGGCCAGCGTCGTCGCCGCTGACGAGTTTCAGTGCTTCGAGGACCAGCGGGCGCAGCTCCTGGTAGCTCCACTTCATCGGCCTCGATTGAGGCTGCGGATACCAGGGTTCGATCTTGTTGGCGATCGTCCAGAGCGCGCCGGCTTCGAGCTTCTCCAGCCGCTCGTAGTACGTCCGCAGGTCCGCGCTGTCTTTGACCCTGGCCCGGCCGAGCATGTCATCACTGTTCGTCACGGCGTCCTCCACACACTTCGATATGACGAGATGTTGACGGGAGTCATCATCGCTATATATGTTTTGGATTGTCAAGCGACCCGGAAGGACAGTGATGACACACCCCGAACCTTTGCCCCGCAACAGCATCGGGGCCGCCCCAGCACTGTCCCATCAGGACAGAGCCGACGACTCCCCGCTCGGGGCCGTGGTGGAAAGGCGCGTCGAGTGGTCCGACACCGACGCCTCAGGCCACCACCACAACACGGCGATCATCCGCTGGACGGAGGCCGCCGAGGCGGAGCTCCTGCGCCGACACAACCTGGAACGGCTCTGGGGACGGTCCCCCCGCGTACGACACGAAATCAATTACCTCGGCCGGCTGTGGTTCGGTCAATCCATCACGATCCGGCTGCGCGTCGCGGCGCTGGGCCGGACCTCGCTGACCTACGAGTTCGAACTCGCCGGCCCGACCGGAGTCGCGGCCACAGGTCTGGTCGTCGTCGCGCACGCGGCACCCGGCGACCCCTCTTCGACGCCGTGGCCGGAGGACGTGCGCGCAGCGTTCGCCAAGGTGTCCAGAACCTCAACCCCGGATACAGCTATGGAGACGTCGTGACACGAATCGCCATCATCGGGGGCGGGCCTGGCGGCCTGTATTTCGCCGCGCTCGCCAAACAGCTCGACCCCACACGCGAAGTCACCGTCTGGGAACGCAACGCCGCTGCTGACACGTTCGGCTTCGGCGTGGTCTTCTCCGACGAGACGCTGGACGGCATCGCCCAGGCCGATCCACAGATCTTCACCGCCATGGAAGCCGAGTTCGCTCGATGGAGCGACATCGACATCCGGTACCGCGGCACCACCGAGACCTCCGGCGGGCACGGCTTCGCCGCCATCGAACGCAAACGGCTCCTGGAAATCCTGCAGAGACGTTGCACGGACCTCGGCGTGGACCTCCGTTTCTCCACCGTCGCGCCCACGGCGGCACAACTGTCCCGTGACCACGATCTGGTGGTCGCGGCAGACGGCGTGAACTCGGCGAGCCGCGCGCAGCACGCCGCCGTCTTCAAACCGTCGCTGGACGAGCACAACTGCCGCTACATGTGGCTGGCCACTGATCGGGTTCTCGAGGCCTTCACGTTCGTCATCGAGGAGACCCCACACGGACCGGTGCAGGTGCACGGCTACCCGTTCAGCTCCGAGCAAAGCACTTTCATCGTCGAGATGAACGAAAAGACCTGGCGGGCCGCGGGATTCGCCGACCTAGCCGCGCAGGACCGACCACCGGGTGTCAGCGACGACGAGAGCGTGGCGCGGATAGCCGAGCTGCTCGGCGACTTCCTCGACGGACATTCGCTGCTGACGAACAACTCGAAGTGGTTGCGGTTCACCACTGTCCGCAACGAGTCCTGGCGCCACGGGACTATCGTCCTGTTGGGAGACGCGGCGCATACGGCGCACTTCTCCATCGGCTCCGGCACCAAACTGGCCATGGAGGACAGTCTCGCCCTCGCGGCGGCGATCGAAGCGCAACCGGACGATCTCCTGGCCGCGCTGGCCGCCTACGAAACGGCCCGCCGGCCGGTGGTGGAATCCACCCAGCGCGCGGCCCAAGCCAGCCTGGAATGGTTCGAGACGATCGAACACCCCATCGGCAAGGAACCGGCCCAGTTCGCCTTCAATCTGCTCACCCGCAGCCTCAGGGTCACCTACGACAACCTCCGCCTGCGAGACCCCGGCTACGCCGCGAGTCTCGACCGGTGGTTCCACCTCAACGAAACGCACGACGAGCAGGTCACGACTCCACCGCCCCCCTTGTTCCAGCCGTATCACCTGGCGGGGGTCAGCATGCGCAACAGGATCATCGCGGCGCCCGTGTCGTCGTACCAAGCTCACGACGGCGTGCCCGGCAGCGCCGAACTTCTTCACCTGTCCGGAAAAGCCCTCGGCGGAGCCGGCCTCGTCCTCACCGGCATGACCGCGGTCAGCGCTCAAGGACGAGCCACTCCGGCCTGCCCCGGGCTCTACGACGACAGCCAGGTCGCAGCTTGGCGAGAAGTCACCGACGCAGTCCACGCCCACAGCGGGGCGTTGATCGGTGTGCAGCTCAACCACTCCGGCCCCAAAGGCTCCACCACTGTCCCTCAGCACGGTCCCCTGGGCACCGCCCTCACTGACGGCGCGTGGCCGACAGTCGGACCCTCAGCGATCCCATTCGGGGACCTCCCCGAGCCGGCACAGGCGACGCCGACCGACCTGGGCACGATCGTGGATGACTTCGCCGCCGCCACACGGCGGGCGGACGAAGCAGGTTTCGATGTACTGGAGATCCAGGCAGGCCACGGATTCCTGCTCTCGGCGTTCCTGTCGCCACTGACCAACAAGCGCACCGACGACTACGGCGGTGACCTGGAGAACAGGCTGCGATTTCCCCTCCAGGCCATCGACGCCGTGCGCGCGAACTGGCCGACCGGCAAGCCCCTGCTCGCCAGGATCTCCGCGGTCGACTGGGCGGAAGGCGGCACCACCCTGGACGACGCGGTCCGCATCGCCCAGGCGCTCTCCGAACACGGCGTCGACGCCATAGACGTCTCGAGCGGCGAAGTGGTCGCGACAGAGAAGCCAGCCTACGGACGGTGTTATCAGACACCACTCGCCGAGCACATCCGTTCCGAGACCGGCATCCCCACGATCGCGGTCGGCGGCATCGGCGGGTACGACGACGCCAACTCGATCGTCCTGGCCGGCCGCGCTGACCTGGTTGCGATCGGCAGGGCCTACCTGCACGACCCGTCCTGGGCCCTGCACGCCGCCGCGGACCTCGGCTACACCGGCCCCGGCGCGTACTGGCCACCGTTCCAGACCGCGGGTCAAGCAAAACCAGTCACCGGCGGGCGGGCCAGGCCGCTGCTCTCACTGAGCCTGCCCGCCCCCGAACCCGTGCACCGCAGATGGGCCCAAACCGACGCAATCGTCGCCACGGCCGGAACGAGGTCCGTGTGATGGAACATTTTTCGCGCTTCACCGCCGCTGCCGTACAGGCCGCCCCCGTCTACCTCGACCCCGCGGCCACCGTCGCCAAAGCGGCCTCGCTGATCAGGGAAGCCGCTCAAAACGGAGCCACCCTGATCGCCTTTCCCGAGGTGTTCGTCCCAGGCTATCCATATTGGAACTGGACTATGAGCCCCGTACAGGGCTCGCCCCTGTTCGAGCGGCTCTACCGAGCGTCCATCGACATCCCCGGCCCCCACCTCGACACACTGCGCGCGGCCGCCGCCGCGACCGGCACGACGGTGGTGATCGGCGTCAGCGAGCGCAGCCGACGCAGCCACGGCCTGATGTACAACAGCGTCGTCACGATCGGGACCGACGGCACCGTGCTCAACGTCCACCGCAAACTGGTGCCGACCTGGGCGGAAAAACTGACCTGGGGACAAGGTGACGGCAGCACGGTCCGAGTTGTCGACTCAGCCGTCGGCCCGCTCGGTGTCCTCGCCTGCGGGGAGAACACCAACACCCTGGCACGATTCTCCCTGCTCGCACAGGGCGAACTGGTCCACGTGGCGAACTACATCTCACTACCCGTCGCACCGGCCGACTACGACATGGCACACGCCATCGCCATCCGCAGTGCCGCACACGCCTTCGAGGGAAAGATCTTCTCCGTGGTCGCCTGCTCGACGATCAACGACGAGATGATCGGCATCGCGTCAGAACACGACGGCAAGATCGCCGAACTGATGCGCCGCCCCCGAAGCGCCCTGTCCGGCATCTTCGGCCCCGACGGCAACCCGGTCGGTGACACCCTGATCGACACCGAGGGCATCGTCTACGCCGACATCGACCTGGCCCGCTGCATCCAGCCCAAGCAAATGCACGACATCGTCGGTAACTACAACCGCTTCGACGTCTTCCAGCTGCACCACGACACCGCTCCCCGGCAACCAGTTGTGTTCACCATGCCCGCTTCAGGCCAGGACCACACAGGGATCCGCACCTGCCTTCGGGCCGTGGCAGGCCGAAGCGGACCAGGCTGGGGCGGTCAGGAGCCGGTTGTCCCGCCCCGGGTTTGATGGAGACATCGAATACCCGGCGGATTCACAGTCATGCGGCACCACGGAAGTACCAGGACGAGTTGCGGGAGCGGGCGACGCGGCCGGCGGTTGAGGCCAGGTGGGGGGCCCCGTGTCGGCCGGAGGGGCGATCAAACGGTTCGCCGACCAGCTCGGTGTGCGCCCGGAGGCGTTGCGGACGTGGGTGAAGCAGGCCGAAACCGACGAGGGAACACGACCGGGAACGACCTCGACAGAAGCGGCCAGGTCGCCGAGCTGGAACGCAAGGTGCGTGAGCTGCGCCGGGCGAACCCGATCCTGAAGTCAGCGGCGTCTTTTTTTCGCAGCGGAGCCGGACCGTTCGTCGCGATGAAGGTCGAATTCGTTGACTCTCAACGGGAGCAGCACGGTGTCCAGCCGGTCCTGCGGGCGTTTGAGGGCACGCCCGCCGATATCGCACCGTCGACCTACTACGCCGCCAAGACCCGTCCCGAGTCGCCCGCGCGGCATCCGACCGGGTGCTGGCCGACAAGATCGAGCAGGTGCACTAGTAACCGTGACGAGTACCGGTGTCCCGGGCGGCCCGCAGGGTGTTGGCCAGCAGCATGGCGATCGTCATCGGTCCCACCCCGCCGGGTACCGGTGTGAGCAGACCGGCGATCGCACGCACCTCGGAGAAACGCACATCACCGCGCAGCCCTGCCTCGTCCCGATGGATGCCGACGTCGATCACCGTCGCGCCAGGGCGGACAGCCTCCGGGCCGACCAGCCCGGGCACACCGGCGGCGACAATGAGCACATCCGCCTCGCGGGCGTGCGCGGCCAGGTCCTTCGTCCGGGAGTGACAGAGTGTGACTGTGGCGTCCCGGGCGAGCAGGAGCTGCGCCATCGGCCGCCCGACCAGCACCGACCGCCCGACCACCACTGCCTTCGCTCCGGCGAGGCCGACCCCGTACTCGTCGAGCAATCGCTCGATCCCGGCCGGTGTGCACGGGCGCAGACCGGGACGGCTCAGGGCGAGGCGCCCCACGTTGCCCGTGGTCAGCCCGTCCACGTCCTTGTCCGGCGGGATCCGGTCGACGAGGGTGCCCGCATCGAGGTGGCCCGGCAGCGGGAGCTGCAACAGGATGCCGCTCACCTCCGGATCCTCGGCGAGCTGGTCCAGCACGTCCTCGACCTGCTGTTGCGTCACGTCCGCCGGCAGCCGCTGGTGGAAGTCCACCATGCCCGCGGCCACACACGCCCGGCGCTTGTTGCGCACGTAGACCTCGGAGGCCGGATCGTCGCCGACGAGAACGGTGGCCAGGCCGGGCGCACGGCCACCGTGTGCGACCAATGCGGCGACCCCTTCCGACACCTCCTGCCGGACCCGTGCGGCGACCGCCTTCCCGTCGATCAACTCTGCGCTCACCGTCAGGCCTTCGCGCCCAGATCGGCCCGTCGCATTCGCTGGACCGCGCCCGCGAAGGGGGCCGGGGCGACCACCACGCGGATTTCGGTCTGCTGGTGTTTCTCGACCTGTGGCTTACGCGAGCCGCCCCACGCCTCACCCCAGGTCAGGACGAGCTCCGTGCCGATCTCGGCGTGCTCCGGGTCGAGCATCGCCAGTGAGAGCAGCTCACCGTCGTTGTATCCCGCATGGCACGAAACTCCGGCAGGCCTGCCCGCAGCATCCTGCACAGCGTCGAACTGGTTCCAGCCGTAGTAGCTGACGGGCAGGTCGATCGCCTTGTACCGGGGTCCCTCGCCGAGCTGCGAGGCGAATACGCGCAGCACGTCGTCGCGATTCCACACCAGCGTGCGCTTGGTCCTGCGATCCTCCGGCCGGATCTCCTCGAGCGCCGAACGTCCGATGAAGTCGTGGTCGAACTTCACGATGCGTTCGTAGCCAAGGTCGTAGGGCGTCGCGTAGTAGTCCTCGATGTTCGGTGAGCGGAAGCTCCCGGTGAGCTGAATGTGGGCCTCCCACGACGTCGAGGACAACCACTCACGGAAACCCCTCGTCTCCTCACCGGTGAAGATTCCCGGTACCGGGTAAGGCATCCATCCGCTCGACATCGGCGTGCTGTAGTACGCCTGGGTCCCGCAGGGCACGAGCCCGTACTGGTCACCCGTGGCGAGTAGTGCGTCGCGCACCGCGTCGTGGTCGGCGAAGGCGCCGGAAAGCTCCACACCCTGGTACCCGGCCATGCCATGACGCAGGACGAGGACCTCCTTCCCGGCGATCGAGACCTTGGCGGTGCGGAAGAACGGAATCGTCGGCGCCTCGCCGTCCACCGCTGACGCGAAGATCTTGCCGGCGTTGGGGCCGTCGAGCTGGAACCGGAACTTCGTCCGCCGGCCGGTCGGGTTGTCCGTCGTCTGGTTGTCGCGGACGACAGTCACGTCGTAGCCGCCGGTTTCGGCGTGATACTGCACCCAGTCGAGGACGGGCATACCGCTCACCAGCTCGAAGCTCTGCTCACCGTGGCGGTAGAGGATGCAGTCGCCGATAGCGTGCCCGCTCGGAGCGCAGGCAACGAACTGCTTGGCCCGGTCGGAGGCGAAGTTGGCGAACGTGTTGACGCCGAGCCGTTCGAGTAGCCCCGGTGAGCCGGGGCCGTTCAGGAAGAGCTCGGGCATGTTGTGGGTCTGCTGGAACAGCACCGCGGTCTCGCTCCAGGCGCGCTGCTCGTCCCGCCAGTTGGAGTAGGCAGGCGGAGTGAGCGCCGCCGCGGCCGCACCGCCCGCGTTGAAAGCCGGTGAGCGGGTGTCGTTGGAGAAATAGTCGACGAGGTCCGGCAGACCGTCGACGAGGTCCTGCAGCGACGGCTCTGTCGATGCTCGAGACATGGGGGTCCTTCCATCAATACGGCTGGAACTGGTGTGGCGTTCGATCGTGGGTGGACGCTAGAAGACGATGGTGCGATTCTCCCAGCGGACGACCCGGTCCTGGCAATGCCAGAGCACGGCCCGGGCCAGGACCTCGCGCTCCACGTTGGCGCCGCGGCGGACCATCTCCTCCAGGCTGTCCTCATGTGAGATCCGCACGACGTCCTGTTCGATGATCGGGCCCTCGTCGAGGTCCTCGGTGACGTAGTGTGCCGTCGAACCGATCAGCTTGACGCCGCGCTCCCGCGCCCGCTTGTACGGGGCGGCACCGATGAACGCGGGCAGGAACGAGTGGTGGATGTTGATCACCGGCACGTCGATCTCCTTCAGGAAGGTGCCCGAGAGGATCTGCATGTAGCGCGCGAGCACGACCAGATCGACGTTGTCCGCCAGCAGCTTGGCGATCTGGTTCTCCGACTCCGTCTTGTCCTGCCCCGGTGCACCGGGCACGTGGAAGAATGGGATACCGAAGAATCGCACGTCCTCGGCGACGTCGGAATGGTTGGAGATCACCATGGGCACGGTGATCGGCAGCTCACCGCGACGCTGGCGCCACAGCAGGTCGAGCAGGCAGTGATCGGACTTCGACGCCAGAATCGCCACCCGCAACGGCGCCGAGAGGTCCCGAAACCGCCACGCGAGACCGAGTTCGGCCCCTGCGGAGGTGCTGAGACCCTCCTCCAGCGCGGGCAGCGCGGCTTGCAGGTCAGGAACGTGGATCACGGTGCGCTGGAAGAACGCACCGCCCTCGGGGTCGTCGCTGTACTGGTCGAGAGCGACGATGTTCGCTCCGTGCTTGCTCAGCACCGCGGCGACCGCCGCTACGATCCCTTGCCTGTCATCACCGTGGACCACGAGGCTCGCGTGGTCACGCAACAGTCCGGTATGCCTCATCAGGGTCTCCTCAGTTCGGCTGCGCGGTCTGGATCCAGTCCGCGGTCGCTCGAACTCCGCCGAAGGTGTAGAAGTGCAGCAGGACCGCGCCGTGCGAAGCCGGGTCGATCGCCGCTTCGAGGTCGGCCACGAACCGGGTCGGTCCGGCCGTGCCGAGTAGTCCGGTCAACGAGAAGCCGTACTTCTGCACGACTGTCGCTGACGAGCTGACGCCGAACCGCTTGGCGTACCGGAGCAGCCGGCGCGCGCCGGCGGGGCCGGGCACTCCGATGCGGACGGGAGCGTCGATCCCCTGTTTGCGCAATCGCTCGAGCCAGGTGATCGGCGCGGCCGCGTCGAACACGAACTGCGTCGCCACCGAGTAACCCAGGCCCTGTTCCCGTAACGCGACCGACTTGTCCTTGACCGCCTGCCACAGCACCTCGTCTTCGATCTTCGGGTGTCCTTCCGGATACCCGGCGATGTCGACGTGACGGACGCCGTGCTCGACGAGGGCTCCGCTGGAGATCACCGCGAGCGCGTCCGGGAACGGACCGGCGGGCTCGGCCGGATCGCCGCCGATGACCACCACATCCTCGACAGCACCGATCCGGGCGAGAGCGGCAAGGTACGTGTCGAGCTCCCCGCGAGAACGCAGGCGGCGCGCGGAAATGTGCGGGACCGGCCGGAATCCGAGATCCTTGATCACCTCAGCGGCACGCACCCGCATCGAGGCATCCTCGTTGGCCAGGAAGGTGATGTTGACGCGGGTTCCTGGCGGAATCTTCGCCGACGCGGCCCACAAGTCGTCGACGTCTTTACCGGTGATCTCCAGCGAGAAGCCCCGCAGGAGACCAGACTCGCGGTTCCCCGCGAGATCGGTTGAGGTGTTCACGTGACTCCTTCACTGACGATCACGTTCTTTCGCGGCGTGTTCAGGTGCAGCTGTGGCTCAGCTCCGGATTTTCAGGGCGCTTCCGGCCCAGGCTGCTTCGCGCAGCTCGTTCTTGCGGACTTTTCCGGTTGAGGTTCTGGGGAGTTCGGTGACGAACTCGACCTCGCGCGGTGCCTTGTAATGCGCTATCCGGCTGCGTACGTGCGTGATGAGCGCGTCCGCATTCGGCTCTGCTCCCGGGACGAGGACGGCGAAAGCCTTCGGGCGTTCGCCCCACCTGTCATCCGGCACGCCGATCACGGCGACGTCGGAAACGTCGGGATGGCTGAGGAGGGCCTGCTCGACCTCCACCGTCGAGATGTTCTCGCCGCCGGAAATGACGATGTCCTTGGCCCGATCGAGGAGTTGCACGTAACCATCGGGATGCATGACGCCCAGGTCGCCCGAATGAAACCAGCCGGCCGCGAAGGCTTCCGCAGTGGCTGCGGCGTCGCGGTGGTATCCCTTCATGACGGAATTGCCGCGCATGACGATCTCACCCATTTCGACGCCGTCGGCAACAACGTCGAGAAGGCAGCCCGCCGGATCCGGCGCCGGGCGGACGACCCTGAGCCGTTCCGAGGTGAGCATCCCGACGCCCTGACGTGCGAGCAGGCGGCTCTGCTGGTCGGCCGGCCGGGCTGCCCAGTCGTCCCCGACCTCGCAGACGGCGTACGGACCGTACGTCTCGGTCAACCCGTAGACGTGGACGACCTCGGCGCCCAGTTCTCGCATGCGGGTGATGATCGTCGGGCTCGGCGGGGCGCCCGCGGTGGTCGCCGTGAGCGGGCGGTCGAGGCGGTGTGCTTGGGGAGCCGACGCGAGCGTGGTGAGTACGACGGGTGCTCCCGCGAGATGGGTGATGGCTTCTGTGTCGATCAGCGACCACATTTCGGCGCCACGGACCCCTCGCACGCAGATGTGGGTGCCGGCCGCGGCAGTCAGGGCCCAGGTCGTGCACCAGCCGTTGCAGTGGAACATCGGCAGGGTCCAGAGGTATCGGCTGCCGTCGCCGAAACCTTGGTGGTGGACCTCCCCGAGTGCGTTGAGGTAGGCACCCCGATGGCTGTACTCGACGCCCTTGGGCCTCCCGGTGGTTCCCGAGGTGTAGTTGATGGCGATGGTGCGCGTCTCGTCGTCCACCTCCCACGGAATCGGCTGGTCCGTGCCGTGCGCCAGGAAGTCCGCATAGCGGATCGCGCCGGGCGGCGAACGGTAGCCGCCATCCTGGCCGGGAATCTCGACGATCACGCTGACGGGCGCGTGGTCCGGCGATGCGCGCAACGCGCTGAGCAGATCACCGTCGCCCAGGAGCAACGTGGCACCGGAGTGCTCGCAGATATAGGCGATCTCCGCCGGGCTCAATCGTGTGTTGAGTGCGACCAGAACGGCGCCGGCCAGTGGAACGGCGAAGTGGGCGGCGAGCAGTTCCGCGGAGTTGGTACCGAGGAACACGACCCGGTCACCGGGCCGGATGCCGTTGCGCCGCAACGCCTGCGCCAGCACGGTCACCGTGCCCGCGAAGTCCGCCCAGGTCCATCGACGGGCGCCGTCGATCACCGCTGTGCGCGCGGGATGCACCTCGGCGGCGCGGGCGAGGAACCGCAGCGGGGTGAGGGCGGTGTCCAATCCGGGCATGCGGTCCTCCTTCACTCGCGCGGACGCAGCGGGATGACGTCGATTCCCGGCTGCACGGTCTGTGTGGTCTCGCCCAATCCCTCGCCACGCAGGCTGACCACGTCGCCCGGCCGCAGCCAGCGCTTGAAGTCCGCCAGGTCCTCGGTGTCGACGTGCTCCAGCAGGCAGCCTCCGGGCACCGTGCCGGATCCGATCACCGAGCCCGGTGGCAGATCGGTGCCCCGGGACAGATAGGAGATGAGCTCACCGAAGGTCCAGTCCATCTGATCGAGGGTGCCGCTGGTCAGCTCTTCGCCGTTGATCGTCGCGGAGAGGCCGAAGGCGAGGCGGCCATCCCGGCGATACGGTTCGAGCTCGTCGGCGGTGACCAGTGCCGGGCCAAGCGTGATCGCGCTGTCCTTGCTCTTCCCCATGCCGATGCCCTGGGCCATGTCCCGCAACTGGTGATCCCGTGCGGTCCAATCGTTGTAGAGCGTGTAACCGACGATGTGCTGCTCGGCGTCGTCCGGATGCAGATCACGGCCGCCACGGCCGATCACCGCCCCGACCTCCAACTCGAGATCGAACATGGTGCTGCCGGGAGAAATCGGGACATCGTCGTAGGGTCCGACGATCGCGTCCGCGTTGGCGAAGTAGAAGGCCGGGCCCGCCGACCACGCGGGATGCAGGGTTTCGTCACGGCCGAGCGCGCGGTAACAGCCGCGGAGATGGTCGAGGAAGCACAGTCCGTCCCGGACCGACGGCGGACGACGAAGCGGGGCGAGCAAACGAACGTCGTCGAGTGCACAGACCTGGGCAGGCGAGCGGCGAGCATCTTCCCCTGCCTCGGCAAGGCTGCCCGCGGCCAGTAACCCTTCCAAGGTCGTACCCGCGGCCAGGCCACGGACCGAGTCACCGTCGACGATGCCCGTGCGAACGCCTTTGCCCGCCTCAAAAGTCACCCATTTCACGGCGTTTTTCCTTCCTGAGCCAGGACTTCGCCCGTGGTATCGCTGGCTGCCTGCTCCACACCGCGGCCGAGATACAGCGGGATCTTCGAGACGAGGGCCGCCGCCAGAACTGTGATCACGCAGGCGAGGAAGCCGACGTACATCGGTGCTCCCGAACCGAGAGCCGACAGCAGCCCGACCATCGCGAGAGTCAGGAGGCCGCCGAGTATCGCGATGACCAGGTTGTACGACAAGGAATAGCCGGTCTGCCGGACCTCGGCCGGGAAAACCGAGGAAACGAGGCCTGGAACGACGGAGATGATCGCTCCCGCACCCACTGCCGCCGGCAACCCGATCCAGAGGGCAATGCTGGATCCTCGCGGAAGGCCAGGCAGAACGGCCAAAAGAAGCACCGTGCCCGTCGCTGTCACACCTGCCGCCCAGAGCAACACGAAGCGCCAGCCGTGGCGATCGGCGACGCGGCCCCAGAAGGGCATCATCACCAGTGCTCCCACGACGGAAATCAGGCTCGCCGCCAACGCCTCGGTTGCCGAAAGGTGCACTGATACCTGGAGGTAAGTGGGCCAGAAAGTGATGTAAGCGATGTTCGCGACAGCCAGCCCAGACACGACCAGGGCGCCGAAAAGCACTGCGCCACCATGGTTTTTCAGCACGTCACGCACCGGGCGCGGCTGCGTACGCCGGGGTTGCCTGCTCTGCTGCTGAAAGGCTGGGCTCTCGTCCAGGTTGCGGCGCAGGTACACGGAGACGATGCCCAGCACGCCGCCGATGATGAAGGGCAAGCGCCAGGCAAGTGACGGAGTGCCCGGTGTCAGATGAGTGGCGAGGAGGCTGCTGCCGAACGCCGCGCTCGCACCGAACAGCAACCCGACAAACGTCATCGCTTGCTGGAACGCGCCTGCTTTGGCCACGCCGCCGCGGTGTGCGTGTTCACTGACGAAAACGGCGGCGGCCGGTAGCTCCCCACCGACGGCACAGCCCTGAGCCACCCTCATGATCATCAGCAGGATCGGGGCGGGCCAGCCGACCTGTGCGTAGGTGGGCAGGAGGCCGGTGACCAGAGTGGCCGCCGACATCACCATGACGTTGATGACAAACAGTCGTTTACGTCCCACCCGGTCGGCCACCCGCGCGATGAGAACGCCGGCGACGGGCCGGATCAGGAAGCCGATCGCGTAGATGGCGAGCGTCTGGGCGAGTCTGAGAGTGTCGGTCCCGGAGGGAAAGAAGGCCGCTCCGATCAGTGTCGCGACGTAGAGATAGACGACGAAGTCGTAATTCTCGAGCGCGGCCCCGAGGGACCCGAGGCGGATATTGCGTCTGACTCGACGGTTTTCGTCCATGAGCGGCGAGAGCACCATTGCTACACAGCCTTAAATTGATTGGTCAACTCGGAGTCGGCCGGGTCAGTACGAGTCGCCTGCCAGCACGACCTCCATGGCCTCGGCGAACGAGGGGGACGGGCGCTGCGGGTCGAGTTCGCGGTACACGGCGTTGATTGCTTGATAGACGCGCGAACTGTGCGCCCAGAGCCGGTATTCGCCGAGGTCGATGTTGTGGAATGCCTCGAGCGGTGAGTCGCCGGCCGCGAAGCGCTTCGAGGCGTACTCCAGGACCATGGTCAGGTAATCGCGTAGGTCACGGACCCCGGAGGCCCCGGCCGCCGACCCGTGTCCGGAGAGCACAACCGTGGGCTCCAGCGCGAGAATCCTGTCGCAGGCGGCGATGTAGTTGGCCATCGGCCCGGTCCACACCATGGGAGTCGAGCGATGGAAAACGATGTCGCCCGCGAACACGACACCGAACTCGGGCACGTGCACGATGGCGTCGCCGCGCGTGTGGGCCGGCCCGACCGGGATGAGGTCCACCTGGGTCTCGCCCACCTTGACCGACTTCGTCGTAGCGAAGGTCTCAGTGGGCCAGACCGGGTGCCAGTCGGCGTAGTCGTAGAAATTCGCGCGCCAGTTGAGAAACTCGCGCAAAGCCGGGCCGCTGGAGGCTTCGGCCGCCTCACGGATGAGCCGGGGGTCGTGTTTCAATTCCCGCATCTCGGCGGCTGTCTCGGGTGTCGCGAGGATGCGGGCCCCTTCGAAGACCACATTCCCGAACCAGTGGTCGCCATCGGCATGGGTGTTGACCACAGTCCCGACGTCGTGGCCTCCGGACACCTCGCGCACGGCGTCTCGCAGTCCACGCGCCCGCGGCATGTCGTTCTGGGTGTCCACGATGAGCACTTCGTCGCCGGACACCACGAACCCGGAGTTGGCGAGGCCCCAGCTTCCCGGCGGCTCGAACCACGCGTAACAGCCGTGAGCGAGTCGGTTCAACCCTGTGGTGTAAGGCGTTGCTGCCAATGCCCTGCCTCCTTCATCCAAACCTGTGCTGACCAACATAGAACATGCTGAACGACACAGCAACGGTCGGCCTGTAAAGTAGTGATAACGCATCCGGACGGGACGAGGGGTACCAATGACGGGGTTGCGCGACGAGCGCACACGACAGAGTCGCGAGCTGATCTTGACCGCCGCGGCGGAGCTGATCGCCGAACGCGGCTACCAGCAGACCTCCCTGGCCGACGTGGCCAAGCGCTCCGGTGTCAGCCGCGGCTCCATCCCCTGGCACTTCGGCGACAAGCACGGTCTCCTGGTGGCGGTGGTCGAGAGACTCCAGGAAGATTGGGCCGCCGAACTGGCGGCGTCCCCCCTGCGGCCGGGACCGGAAGGCGCGCTCGATGTCGGGCGACTGGCCACCACGGCGATCCGCAGTGACAGCACCCGGCTGATGCTGGCTCTGCTGCTCGAGGCGGGCGAGCCTGACTCGCCGATTCACGAGTCCTTCATCAAGGTGCACGACCTTTTCCGCGACTACATCTGCGGATGGGCCGGGCAACCCGGGGTGGCCGAGCGGCTCCCGGCCGATCTGAAGCCCGATGCCTTGGCGGTAATGGTGCTCGGCACCGTGATGGGCGTAAACCAGCAATGGAGCCTCAGCCCACATCGAGTGGACTTGACCGCGACGTACGACATCCTGACCCGGATGCTGCAGAGCCTCGTCGGCGAGCGGTGAATTCCCCTTCCCGTGCCGCCTGCGATCACCGTGGGATGCGAAAACGGCGGACCTTTCCGACGCTCGTGCGCGGGAGCTCGTCGATGAGATACCACGCCCGGGGCCGCGCCGCGGCTGCCAGGTGGTGGGCTGCCCATTCCTCCAGCTCCTGCACCGTCGGCGGGGCGGACTTGTCCCTCGCCACGACGTAGGCCACCGGAACGTGGTCGCGTACGGGATCGGCCTGGGCCACCACCGCGACCTCCAGTACTCCGGGGGCCTGGGCCGCTGCCGCTTCGATCTCGGTGAGGCTGACATTCTCGCCGGACACCTTGATGACGTCATCGACCCGGCCGACGAAGCGCAACGCGCCGTCCTCGTGCCGGACCGCGAGATCTCCGGTGTGGAACCACGATCGGTCGCCGTCCGAGGTGAACGCTCTCGCGTTGATCTCGGGGGCGTCGAGGTAGCCGGCGAACAGGTCCCTGCCCCGCACACCGCGGACCCAGATTTCCCCCGGGACACCGTCCGCGACATCCTGGCCGTCGGTCACCAGTCGCACCTGGCGGTCCGCGATCGGTGGGCCGATGACGTCGTGCACCGGCGGCTCGTTCGTGTCCGCCGTGACGATCGCAACGGTCTCGGTCATGCCGTACAGCTGGCGCGGCGCAGTACCGGCGAGCTCGCCGAACGCCCTGTGGTGCTCGGCGCCGAGGCTCTGCGCGAACCAGACATGCTCCAGGGTGAGCGGTGGCTCGTCCTCGGGGCAGCGCGCGAGGATCATCCGGATGGGCGCCGCGAACAGGCTGGCGTGGGTCACCTCGAGCAGGCGGGCGGTGGGTACCCAGCCTGACGCCGAGAACGACGCCGTCAAAGCCACGCTCGCACCCATCAGGATTGCCGGGGAAAAGCAGTAGTACTGCGCGTTGGCGTGGAACAGCGGCAGTGTGACGAACCAGCGATGCCGCGCCTTGAGGCCGGCGGCCGCCGCCATCGCGGTGGCGACCGAAACATAGTTGGCGTGGGTGAGTTCGACGCCCTTCGGCTCGGACGTGGTGCCCGACGTGAACATCACGGCAAGCCCGTCGTCGGGGCCGACCGTGGCGAACCTGGTGACCGGGACGCCCCGCAACAGTGGTGCGCCGAGTTTGACGTCAGACGCGTCCTCGGTGAGGTCGAGGACCGTCGGCACGACATCGCCGGCACCTTGGCGGAAGGCCCCGAGCCGGGCCGTCGCCACTACCGAAACGACAGGCCGCACGCGGCGGACCTGGCTTCGGATGTCGCGGGGCGCCGAAGCCGGGTCGACCGGGACGATCCGGGCCCCGAGCCGGGCGGCCGCCAGCCAGAGCGCCACGAACGCCGGGGAGTTGCGAAGCACGAGGTGGACCGCGGCCCCCGCCCGCACACCCGAGCCCGCGAGCGTCCCGGACACCCTGGAAACCACCTCGTCGAACTCGGCATAGGTCCAGGTCGTTGTCTCGTCGGAGGCCGCGCGGAACAGCAGGAACGGCGACCCGCCATGCCGGTCGACGGCTCGCCGCCACAGGTCGTTGAAGGTGTCGGTGGTAGCGCTCACGACCACAGAGTCACTTTCGAAACCCGCACCCGCAATGCCGTTCTTCGCACGTTCCGTGTGCGTCAACGAACAGGGTCGCCACGCTCGAGGGGCGTGCGTTCACGCACATGCGGGGTGCACGATCTGCTGTTGCCCAGGCGAAGGCAGGCACCGACGATGAGCTCGAATCGTGGAAGGAGCACACCAACGTGAAGTCGATCAAGGCCATGGTCGTCGTCGAGGCAGCTTCAGGGCCGGTGATCCGGCAGCGCGACATCGACGCACCGGTCCGAGACATCGGTCAGCTGCTCATCGAGGTGCGGGCGGCATCGGTCAACCGGGCGGATCTCGCCGTGCTCGCGGGCACTCATGTCAGTGCCGGCGCCTCCACCGGACCCACCGTGGTCGGCCTGGACTGCGCCGGCGTTGTGCTCGAGGCCGACACGGACTCCGGCTTCGCCCCTGGCGACCGCGTGATGACGATGGTGGGCGGCGGACTGGCCGAGCAGGTCGTCGTCGATGCCCGGATGCCGATCCGGCTCCCGGACGCCTGGTCCTTCGAGATGGGCGCCGGCGCGGTGCTCGCCCTGATGACCGGGCACAACGCGCTGCACACCGCGGGCCGGCTTGCCGCGGGTGAATCCGTACTGGTCAACGCGGCCCGCTCGGCTGTCGGCCAAGCGACCATCCAGATCGCCTGCGAACTGGGTGCCGGCCGCGTCCTCGCTGCCGCGCGGTCGCTCCGCGACGAAACATTCCTCAAGGGACTGGGCGCCGATGCCGTTGTGGCGACCGGACCCGGCGGTTTCGCCGAGGCCGTACTGGCCGTCACCGACGGCCAGGGCGTGGACGTCATCGTCGATCACGTCGGCGGGCCTTACCTGGGCGACCATGTCGCGGCAGCCGCGCTCAAGGGCCGGATCGTCGGGGTCGGCAGACTCGGTGGCGCCGAGGGCGCTCTCGACATGGAAACCCTCGCGGTCAAGAGACTGGACATCGTGGGTGTCACCTTCCGCACCCGGGATGCCGGCGAAAAGGCGGCCATCGCGGCCGGAGTACGGGCAGACCTCGCCGGAGCGCTGGACGAAGGCAGGCTGACGCCACGGATCGATCGCGTCCTGCCGTGGACGGAGGTACTTGACGCACAGGACATCGTGGCGGCCGACGCGCACCTGGGCAAGATCGTACTGACGGTCTCGGCGGGCGCGTGAGGACAACCGGAGAAGACCGTGCGCAGCGGGCCGCGGCCATACTCTGGCACCGCTGGCAGGACCGGTCTCCCGGCGGCGCGCTGCCGAAGGAGATCCGTCCGGCGACGGTCTCGGACGCGTGGGCGGTTCAATCGGCGCTGACCGAGTTGGCCGGGCCGCGGATCGGCTGGAAGGTCGCGGCCAGCAGCGCGGCGGGCCAGCTCCACATCGGTGTCGCGGGACCGCTCGCTGGGCCGCTGGTCGCCGGCGGACTCCGCGGCCCGGGTGGCAGCGTGCCGCTCACCTCGATGGCATCGGCCGAGCCGGAGATCGCCTTCCGGCTCGGTGCCGACCTGCCGGCGAGCGGGCGGCCGTACGAGCGGGCGACGATCCTGGCGGCGGTGGCGGAGGCCATCCCTGCGATCGAGGTCCCCGACTCCCGGTACATCGACGTGCCCACCGCCGGAGCGGCACAACTGGTGGCCGATCTGGCCTGCGCGGCCTATGTCGTTCTCGGCGAGCCGATCCCGAGGTGGTCGCTCGGGGAGCTGAAAGACCGGCAGGTCGTCATGCGCATCAACGGAAAGATCGCCTCCGAGGGCTTCGGAGCCGACGCCCTCGGTGATCCCTGTGACGCACTGGTGTGGCTTGTCGATGCCGTTACCCGGCACGGCTCCGGCCTGCTCGCGGGCGAGGTGGTGATCACGGGGGCGGCGGCACCGCCGAGGTCCGTCCGTTCTGGTGACGTGGTGACAGCCGAGATCGAGGGCGCCGCTCCGGTGACGGCGACGATCAGCTGATTCAGTGTGCCGCCGTGCCGGGAAATCGAGCAGCCGCGGCGTCTTTGAGCTGGGCCACGGTGGCTGCCACTGCCGGCCGGCGCAACGCTTCGGTCCGGGTCACCAGCCAGTAGTCCACGGTCGCGGTCACCTCCGCGGGCAGCACCCGGACGAGGTCGTCGTGGCGTTCCGCAAGGAAGGTGGGCAGCAATCCCAGTCCGGCGCCCGCTCGTGTCGCGGCGACGTGTGCGAACACGTTCGTCGACGTCACCGCATCTCGCATCTCGGGAACGATCCGGCGCCCGACGTCGAGGTCGTCGATCTGCAACATCGACGGAATGAAGTAGACCAGGCCATGCGCGGTGAGTTCCGGGACCGAGCCCGGAGCACCGTGGGCGGCCAGGTACTCGTGCGAGCCGAACAGCCCGAGCGTGTAGGACGCCAGCTTGACCGCGTCGGCACGCAGCACCCGAGGTTCTCCGATCACCACCTCGATGTCGAGCCCAGAGCGGTGAGCGGCCGCGGGACGGGTCGCGGAGACGATTTCGATCCTCAGCCGTGGATGCCGGCTGTTCAGCCGGGCCGCGGCCGGCGCGGCGACGAGCACACTGAACGCATCCGGCGTAGAGAGGCGTACGACGTCGTCGAGCTGGGCATCGCCGTCCCCGGCGTCCAGCTCGTGCATCGCCTGGTCGACTCGCTCAGCGGTTCGCAGCGCTTGCTGTCCGAGCGGCGTGAGGTCCCAGCCGGTCGTCGTGCGGATCAGCACCTTGCCACCAAGCGCCCGCTCAAGCGACTCGATGCGGCGTGCGACCGTCGTGTGACTGAACCCGAGGACCTCGGCGGCCCGGGTGAGCCGTCCCGAACGTGCGACCTCGAGCAGGATGAGCAGGTCGTCGGCGCTCACCCGCCGCGTGCCAATGCGCATACCCCAACCTAACGTCGTCTTGGGACTTGGCCATGCCGGTGCGAGGCCCATCGTGATCTGTGAGTCTCCCGCTCGGTCCCGGAGGGCCGCGGCGCAGAGGCATTCCGTGCGGTCCCGGTGGCGGCCCCTGAGCCGGCCGTCGCTGCTGCTGAATCGCGGGGCAGCACAGCGCGGCGAGCGGTTGCGGCCCGGGCGCAGCAGCGCGGTGAGGTCGTGACTGTGATACCGGGCCTCGGTGCCCATCGACCGGACCGGTGGAAACCACTTGTCAGCGTTGTACGACTCGAAGTGCTCGTTGATGTGCACAACTTTCCCATCGCTATTGATGTACCAAACCAATGCCGCCGGGAACCTGACCTCGGTCCCATCCGGAGCCGTGAAGGAATAGATGCACTGGAACACGAAGCCGCCCGGGAAAGGCTGGAATGTCACATCCTCATGGTGGATATCGGTGTAGACCTGGTGTAGCGGCCGCAAGCCCTCTTCGTGCACTGGCCGAGTCACCTCTTGGGCCTGGCCGGGGACGTTGTAGCTGCGCCACACACGTGCCGTATCGCTCGGAACCAGCTTTTCCATCGTCGCGACCCCGTCTTCGAGCGTGCCGTCGCGGTTGCGCTCGTACACATGTTTATAAGACGCTGCCAGCGCATCCATCTGTTCAAGATGGTCGCGAAGCTCATCGCCGGACATCGCCCGCCATTCAGGCGGTGTCCAACCACCCATCTTTGGGGGGTCAGCACCGATCCAGGGCTTTTACCGCGCCGGCTGCGACGGGTGGGCGAGCACGAAATCGCGGAGCAACTGGGCAGTTTCTTGCGCGAACTCCATCGTGATTCCGTGGCGCGCCCCTGGAATGACCTCCAGCCTCGCCCCGGAGATCGCGGCGGCGATCTTCTGTCCGATTTCGGGACGAGCCGCGGGATCGTCCTCGCCGTAGATGAGCAGAGTGGGCGCCGTAATCTCGGGTAGGCGCTTGGTGAGGTCGAAGCCTGCGATCGCGGCCAGTAGTCGCGCATCCGCCTCCGGTGAGCGGTGGACCACTATCGACTTGAGTTCGGCCACCATCTTCTCGTCCGCTTGCCCGCGTTCGGACAGGGCGAAGGCGAGCATCTGCGCATCGCGCTGCGACGGCGGCAGTTCGACGATCTCGGACGCCACGGGTGCCTGCAGGGCCGAGGCGTCGGAGAAGGTGGCGCCGACCGTCAGCGATTGCACGACGTCGGGCACAGATACCGCGACCTGCAGGGCGATGAAGCCGCCGAACGAGGATCCGAAGATGTGTGCCCGTTCGTACCCCAGTCCCCTGATGAGCGCGGCGCAGTCCTCGGCCAGGTCGGGGATGCCGTACGGGTCGGGTGGGTTGACCGACGCTCCGGAATCGCGCAGGTCGTAAGCGATCGCACGGATGCCGTCACCGAGCAAGGGCCGGAACGTGTCGTACTGGGCGTGAGTGCTTTCGCCGCCGTGCAGCAGAATCACCGGCTCGCCGGCGCCGGAATCCGCGTAGGCGATCTCGATCTCGCCGGCCTTGATCGTGTTCAGTGCCGTGGTCACCGCTGCCTCCCGGAGTTCCCGTCGACGAATGTCCCGCGGCCGTTGGTCTCCCCGGGTAGGCGCTTCTCACTCGGCGATCGCTCGCTGATCAACTCGATGATGTAGTGCGTGACCGCCGTGTCACCTACGTTGCGGATGCGGTGCGGAGTGAGGGGCTCCGCGGTGCCGACCGTCTGGAACAGCACGAAACCCGGCTCAGCCACCTGCGAGATCCCCCAGTCGGGGTCGCCGAGGTTCTGCCCCACGGCCTGCCCGCTGTCCGGCCACAGGACCACGTGGTCGTAGTGGTGCTGGTGGAAGTCGAACATGCCGCCCGGCTCCAGCGTCATCGACCAGACGCGCACCCGGTCATTCTCGAACACCAGGGTGTCCCCCGGGGCGCTCGGATAGGTGGACTCCACAACACCCACCTCTTTAAAGAGTCGAATCATCTCTTTAAGCTACTCCTGATCTACCGTGGTGTCCACAGAGAGGTAGATGTGAAAATCAGAGGCGTGCCAGAGAACGTGGAGACCGCGGGGACGAGCAACGCCAGCGCGCGACCAACAGCGCGACCAGGCGGTCGTAATGCTCGGGTGCGGTCGCAGATCCTCGCGGCGACGACGGAGCTCGTTGCCCGAAACGGCGTGGCCGGACTGCGCTACGAGGAGATCGCCGAACTCGCCGGAGTCAACAAGAACAGCGTCTACCGCAACTGGCCGGACCGCGCCGAACTCGTCAGCGCCGCGCTGCTGCAGTACGCGGAGGACTCCGCACCTCTCCGCGATTCCGGCAACCTTCGCCACGATCTGGTCGACTTCTTGATGGTGTTGTCCGAGCGCCTGTCAAGCTCGATCGGCCGGGCCCTCTTGCAGGCCGCCGTCGCGGCCCCCGGGAATACGGGTCTCGATGAGGCAGTTCGGGCTGTCTACGACCAACGACTCGCCACCGCCCGAAAGCGATTCGACAGCGCCGTTGACAAGGGAGAGATTCCCCCTGTTGACAGCTACTTCCTCACCGAACTGCTGGCCGGGCCGGTGTACCTCTACATCAACCGGCGACGCCGCCCCTTCACCCGCGAGGTGGCCGAAAAGATCGTCGACGTCGTCCTGGCCGGCATCCACGCCATCACGCCGTAGGGCTCCGATCAACTATATGTGCGAATGAAGGGATTCCCGCCGAGAGCGGGAACCTCCTCCCTCCAGCGCCTCTTCCCGCGTGGGGTGGACGTTCACGAGCGGAGCCACGTCGCTGGGCTCGGCCTCCCAGTTGCAGGTGAGCTGGGCCTCGCCGATGAGTTCGCATGCGCACACCGACCGTGTGCAACCCGACCACGGTCCCGTCCTTTGCACGGATCAGCCCGACCGTGCCGGATGTCCGGGAGGCCACCTTCGGCTCACAGTAGGCGTCCCGCCGAATACCCGGCTCGTCGATGACCGCGGACTCACGCCCCGCGTGTCCTCAGCAACAAAATGCCCTGGGCAAAGCCACGATGGGCCAACCGCAGGCCGGCGACGACGAAACCGCAGTCACCAGCCCGAGCCAGCAGGGTTCTGGCGTGAGTAGCTCAACGATGGCGCGGTCGAGTCGGCGGCCTGGCTGATTGGCGACGGTGGTGAGCAGGTCGCCGTCGAGGCGCCTGGTCGTGCTTCCCCTGGTTTTCGGGCAGCCAGCTTGCTTCCAGAGTTCACAGACGGGCATGTCGTGCAGCGTGGCGAGCCAGGTGAGGCCGCCAGCGTGGTCGAGGAGGGTCGGCGAGGGTGTCACCCCTGCGGCCAAGGGCAACCCGATCGGGTCATATCCGACGAGGAGGCCCTGCTTTTACGCTAAAGCGACGCATAGTCGCTATAGTTGAAGTGTCGATACAAGGATTGAAGGGGAGACATGATGAAGATCCTGGTCAGTGGCGCGGGAGCGGCTGGGCTGTGCGCGGGCATCAACCTCGCGCGGGCCGGGCACACGGTGGAGATCGTGGAGCGGGCGAACCATCTGCGCGTCAACGGCTCGCCGATCGACGTGCGCGGCGAGGCGCTCGAGACCGCGCGCAGCATGGGCATCCTGGACGCGGTGCTCGAACATCGGATCACGATGACCGAGCAGACGATGTTCGTCGACTCCTCCGGCGTGGCCGTCGCCCCCTTGGTGACGCAAGAGATCAACGACACCCCTGATGACATCGAGCTCCCCCGCGAAGACCTGATGACCATCCTGCGCCACGCCCTGCCCGAGCAGGTGGACCTGCGCTTCGAGGAGTCCATCGCGACGCTGGCCGACGACGGGGACCGGGTCGCGATCACCTTCGCCTCCGGCCGTGACGCGGCCTACGACCTCGTCGTCGGCGCCGACGGAGTGCACTCGGCGGTACGCCGGCTCGTGTTCGGCCCGGAGCAGGACTTCACCGAGCACCTCGGGGTGTACGTCGCGATCGGAGACGCACCCGGCCAGGCGGCTCCCGGCGAACGCGTGACTGAAATCCTCAACCTGCCAGGACGCTTCGCCGGCGTGGCCCGCTACCGCGACAAGGCGCTGGGCGTCTTCGAGTTCCGGTCCGACCCGATCGACTACGACTACCACGACCTGAACGCGCAGAAGCGCATCCTCACCGAGGCCTTCGCCGGCGTCGAGGACTGGAAGGTCCCCGAGCTGATCAAGGCCGCCCAGGACGACCCCAACCTCTACTTCGACGTGCTTACCCAGATCCACCTGCCGAACTGGCACCGGGGACGGGTCGTGCTGATCGGGGACGCCGCGCACTGCGCCACCCCGATGGCCGGACGCGGCACCGCGCTCGCCCTGCTCGGGGCGTGGACGCTGGCCGAGGAACTGACCCGGCACGGCGACGACCTCACCACGGCGTTCGTCGCCTACGAACAGCGCCAACGCCCCCACGCGGCGGCGGCCCAGGAGTTCGGGCGCGGCGGGGCCGACCTCGTGGTCCCCGCCACCTGGGAGGCCATCGAGGCGCGCAACACCCGGCTGCGCGCGGCGCAGCCGCTGTAGGCGGCCGTCCGTGGCCGAGGGCAGACCCGCGCCCGGGTGCGGCGCCGGATCCTCGAGGCCGCCGCGGAGCTGATCGCCCGCGACGGGATCGGCGGCCTGCGCTACGACCAGGTCGCCGAACTAGCAGAGGTCAACAAGACCAGCGTCTACCGCAACTGGCCCGACCGCACCACGCTGATCGCCGAGGCGCTCGCCGCCTTCGCCGCCGACGTCGCGCCCCTGCACGATTCCGGCGACATCGAGCCGACCTCGTCGACTTCCTCGAAGCCCTCGCCACCGCCGCCGCGAGCCCGAAAGGCCGGGCCCTGCTCAACGTCGTGGCCTCGGCTCGGGAAAACCCCGAGCTGAAGGCCGTCGTCGACAGCACCAGCGCGCTCAAGCCCATGACACGGCCACCCCTGCGGCGCAGCCACCGTTCGGCCAGTTTGTTGAACATGCGGACGAAACGTCCCGCGGGAGCCTTGCGCCCGCGCGCGTGACGAAACTCATCAGGCCTCCGCAAAGCTATGGGTCGGGTCGACAGATGGGTCAGCCGCGGATTGCGGTGGCTTCGCGGGTGACCTGGCGGGGCCGATTAGCTTCTAGGCCAACCGGGTTGGGGCCGGCACGGCCTGCATGAACCGCTTCCGTTCCGCCTCGTCGGCTTCCTCTGTGATGTGGCCGAGGATGACCAGCCACTGAGGGAGGTGATCTCACCAAGATCGGGCCAGCTGGGGGCAGGCAGTGTCGGACCCGTGTGGTGGCAAGGGGATCCGGCGTGAAGACAGGCGTGGAGTCCCTGGTAGAAGAACGCTCGCCAAAGTGATCTTTGCCCGAAGGACTCCACGTGATCGCCTATCGAGCCATGCTCGACGCGCCACGCGCACTTGCCCACTACCTCAGCCGGCTGCTGAACGTCGAGCGTCGCGCGCGGGGCACCCGACGCCGCAGCCGCGCGCTGACCTGCTTTCGGCAGGCGGTGTCCGGGTTGCGCTGGTTCCAGGAGGACCGGGACGTGGCGGCGCTGGCGCGGGACTGCGGCATCTCCCGGGCGACCGGTTACCGCTATCTGGACGAGGCCATCGAAGTGCTCGCCGCCCAAGCCCCGGACCTGCACGAAGCGTGGCAGCGCGCCAAAGACGACGGTCTGACCCACCTCTGAGGTTCCCCCTGGGCGGTGGACACCGAGCTAGCAGGACTGCGGTCCTGCTGGAAGGATGTCCGTTATGCCTCCTCGTAAGCGTCGGTCGTACACGGCCGAGTACAAGATTGAGGCTGCGCATCGTGTGATCGACTCCGACCGCACGATCGCCGAGGTTGCCCGTGAGCTGGGGATCGATCCGGGGATGTTCAGTGTCTGGGTCAAAGACGAACGGCGGAGGATCGCCGCCGCCGGGGTCCACGGCGAGAAACCCCTGGAAGCTGCAGAGCAAGCCGAACTGCTGCGATTGCGCAGGCAGGTGGCCGAGCTGGAGAAGGACAACGCGTTCTTGGTAAAAGCGTCGGCGTACTTTGCCGCGATGCAGAAGAACCCGCGAGGTTCGATCTGATGGCGAAGTACGCCGGCCCCGACGAGCCCGCCGGCTCCACACCACCCGAGGGCACACGGTTCTCTGTCCTGCGCATGGCGCGGCTGCTCGGTGTCTCGACGTCCGGCTACTACGCGTACATGAAACGTTCCGCAGCAACGATGTTGACGCCCCGGCGGCAGCGCCGCGCTGATCTGGCGGTGAAGATCCTCGACGTACACACCGAGTCCGACGGTACCTACGGGTCCCCGCGGATCACCGCCGAACTACGGGCACGCGGTGAAACAGTGAACGAGAAAACCGTCGCGGCAATCATGGCCGGAATCGGGATCGAGGGCATCAGTCCCCGCACCTTCAAAGTCCGCACCACGGTGGTTGACCCGGCGGCGTCGTTTCCGCCGGATCTGGTGCGACGCAACTTCGACCAGGGCAAGCTCGACGCGGTCTGGCTGACCGACATCACCTACCTCACCTGCGGTGAGGGTGATCTGTACTTGTGCGCGATCCGCGATGGGCATTCCCGCCGCGTGCTCGGGCACATCGTCGCCGACCATATCGGTGCTGACATGGTCTGTGAGGCCATCGACGCGGCGGTGGCCTGCCGCAGCCGCGGTGTCGCCGGCACAGTGCTGCATTCCGATCGCGGTGGGGAATTCACGGCCGGGTTGACGGCGCGAGCCTGCGACCGGTACGGGTTGAAACGGTCGATGGGTGAGACCGGTATCTGCTGGGACAACAGCCCCGCGGAATCGTTCTGGTCAACGTTCAAGCACGAGTACTTTTACCGCCACACGTTCACAGTCGAGGCAGAACTTGTTGCTGCAGTTGACAAGTGGATCGGTCGGTACAACAATGAGAGGCGTCACTCGGCTATCGGGATGCTCAATCCTGTGTGCTACGAACAGTCCCTGACAGGCGCAGCGAAAGCTGCTTGAAGACCTGTCCACTGTTCGGGGGGAACCTCACTCGTCCTGGACGGCAAGCTGTTCTCCGCCGACAGGCTCGGGGAGAAGACCACCAGCGTCAAGGGCGAGCAGATCGGCGCCTGGTACTCCGGCAAACACCGCGGGCAGGGCGGGAACGTCCAAGCAGTGATGGAACCCAGCGGGTTCCCCCTGTGGCTGTCGGAGGTCGAGCCAGGCTCGACTCACGACATCACCGCGGCCCGAGAGCATGCACTCGGCGCCCTGTACTGGGCCTACTCCCAACTCGACCTGCCCACACCGGCCGACGGCGGCTACGCCGGTGCTGGGATCGGCGTGCGCACACCAGTCAAACAACCCGCCGGCAACCAGGTACTGGATGCAGACACCCGCACCTACAACGCCCTGCTCCGCGGACTGCGCTGCCTCGGCGAACGCGCCTCAGCACTCCTCCTCGGCCGCTGGCGCGCACTCCGCCACATCACCACCAGGCCCCGCAAGATCGGCACCATCGTCAACGCCACACTCGTACTCACCCATTTCGAACACGCCCGGCTGAACTGAAAGTTGGTGAGATCACTTCATTGATGTCGCCGACGAATGCCGGCGCATTCTGACATTCATTATGGTGCGGTGATCGACGCAGCTCGGAGGACAAGCACGTCTCCCCGGCCGCCGCCTGTCCGCACGTGTCGACGGAACGCTCGCGCGACGGCGGTCGAGTCGTGCCTTGTCTGTATGGTGTTTTTGTGTATGAACTTCGCCGGTTCGGTGCGTTGCTTCGCGAGTGGCGCAACCGTGCCTTACCCGCCGAGGTTGGTCCTGGCAGTACGGCCGGTTCGGCGCGGCGTACCCCTGGCCTGCGGCGCGAGGAACTGGCCGAGTTGAGCGAGGTATCGACGGACTACATCAAACGCCTCGAACAGGGACGCGCCCGCCCGTCTCTTCAGGTCCTGAAATCGGTGGCCCGCGCGTTGACTCTGTCCCCGGCCGAGTACGAGCATCTGTGCATCCTGACCGGCCATGCGATAGCGCAACCTGGGCAGATCAACCGGCTCATCGGGCCGGCCACGAGGCGCCTGCTCGATCGTCTCGAGAACGTGCCCATCGCGGTCTTCGACGCCACCTGGACGCTGCTGTCCTACAACGCGCTGGGCACCGCACTGTGCGGCGACCCCTCCCCCTACACCCGACGTGACCGCAACATGGCGTGGCGGTACTTCACCGGCACCACCAACTGCGCCCCGGAATCGGGCCGACAGGCCGAGCAGTACGAGGCGTCCCTGGTAGCCGACCTGCGCGAAACCGCCAGCCGCTACCCATCCGACCCCGGTCTCACCTCTCTCATCACCGCGCTGCAGACGGCGAGCCCGTCATTCACCGAACTCTGGCGCAACGGGGCCACCACCAAGTTCGAACAGCGCCACGGAGTCATCAACCACCCCTACGTCGGACGTATCAGAACCGCCGGCAACGTTCTGGCAGTCCCCGAAGGCGATCTGAAACTGCTCGTCTACACCACTGAACCAGAATCCACCGACGCAGACAAACTCGCGGCCATCGCACCCACCGCACTAACGCGCTGACATCGATCCCGTGAGGGGGACGCGCTGACCCTGGTTGCACAACGACCACACGGGCACGATGGCCAACGTCAGCACCACGACGAGACTGCCTCACGGGAACGACGACGATGCGAATTCTGTTTTGCGCAGTGCCGGCACATGGCCATGTCCTGCCGATGATGCCGATGGCACGTGCCGCGATGTCAGCGGGGCACGAGGTGTCCCTTCTCACGCATGGCGCATTGAGCGGGTTGGTGGACCCGGTGCCGGTGCTGGGAGTAGGGCCGACCTTCGACGAGCTGTTCGCGACATTTTCACGCGAAGCACCAGAGCCGCGCACCGCACTGACGACACCGGAGGCCATCGCAGAGTTCTTCATCGACACCCGGCTGACCACGACCTTCGACGCCGCGCTCGCTGCCGCAGCCGGCTACCAGCCTGACCTGCTGATCGCCGAGGCCGCAGACGGGGTCGGCCCCGTGGTGGCCGCGCAGCTCGGCGTAGCGTGGGCACAGCACTCGCTTGGCATGGCGATCACCGCGGAGTTCGCCGCGGCGACGACCGCCGCAGCAAGCCGATTCCACGAAGCTCACGGTCTGCACCAGTCCGAACGAATCGCCTACCTCGACGTCTGCCCCGTCGCGCTGCAGGCCGAAGACTGGGAACCACCGGCCGACCGGATCGCCGTGCGTCCCTCGCCGTTCGACCGCGAGACCGGCTGGGTGCCGCCTGCATTCGAGGAGCCCGCGAAACCCACCGTGCTGGTGACCTTCGGAACGATGCTCGACGACATGCCGCTTCTCCGGGAAACGCTGGCGGGGCTTGCGGACGCCAAGGTCAACGTCCTGGTGACCTCCATGCCGGACCGGCCCATACCCGGGCTGGATGAATCGCACGGTTCGGTTCGCGACATCGGATTCGTGCCGCTCGCCCGCGTGCTGCCGGTCGTGGAGGCGGTCGTCTGCGCCGGCGGCATGGGCACGATCCTCGCCGTGCTGGCCAATGGTCTGCCGTTCGTCGGCCTGCCGCGGTTCCCCAGCCAGCGGTGGATCACCACGCGCGCGGCCGAACTCGGCGGAGGTGTTGTCCTCGACGGACCGGAAGGTGTCGCTGGGGCGTTGCTGTCGCTGCTCTCGGCCGACAGGTACCGCCGAGGTGCCGCGGCAGCGTCCGCGATCCTGTCCGAAATGGCCGAGCCCGACGAGGCCCTGACGAAGTTGCTCGAGCGGATCCGATAAAAGCTCCCGGCTCGTCGGAGAACCGGGCCGCGTCGCCGTCCGCGATGAGTGATCGACTACATCATCGGCAACCTCCACGTCACGCCCGGTGGCGTGCTCAGCCACCGCCTGCTCGCCCTGGCGGTCGACGTGCTCGGGCCGAACCGGGTGATGTTCGGCGACGACGATCCGTACCGCGGCATGAAAGGCCGGTTCGCCGGTGCCGGTGGCGCACGGGCGTTCGTCGACACCGCTCCGCTCAACGCGGAGGGCCTGCTGGGACTCTGACCGGAAACATGAGCATCCAGTACGGGGGTCGCGCTATGTCAGGGTCAACCGCACGGGAATTGATTCCCAGGCCCGCAGAGTGTTGTTGTGGTGCCGAACCGCCGGACCCGCGAGTTCGATCGTGGCAACCCTCCGCGCAAGCGCGGACAGCAGGGATTCGGCGACGATCAACCACGCTCTCTCGGTTGTCTCGGCGTTTTACGATTTCCACCTGCAGACCGGGAACGGGCCGGTGGTGTCGCCAGTCCCGCCGCAGTCGCGCACTGGCCGTCGGCTGAATGCCCACCACAATCCGCTTGAGCCGTTCGGGATGCACCGGCGCGGCACCTACCGGCAGAAGCAGCCCGACCTGCCACGGCGCGCGGCTCCTGACGACGTTCTGGACGACGTGTTCGCGCGGCTGGGCTGCAACCGGGACCGGGCCCTGTTCAGCATGTTCTTGTCCAGCGGCGCGCGGGCGGCGGAGATGCTCGGCATGATCGTCGCCGATGTTCATCCCGGCGACGGCCGTATCTACGTGGCGACCAAGGGCCTGGGCGGGGTGAAGCAGGCCTGCCCGGCGGCGCTGGAGGCGTTCGCGTGGCTGACGCTCTACCTCGGCGAGTTGGCCGAGGAGGGGCACCGACCGGAGCCGGATGAGCCGTTGTGGTGGACTCGCCGTCATCCGCTGCGGCCGTTGTCCTACACCGCGCTGCGCGCGGTGCTGCGCCGGATCAACGAGGCCATCGGCGCGAACGTCACCTTGCACGATTTGCGGCACACGCTGGGGCTGCGGCTGATCGACGACCCGGACGTCACCTTGGTCGACGTTCAGCAGGTGCTGCGCCACCGGCAGATCACCACCACAGGCCGCTGCCTGCGGCCGCGCACCGACGAGGTGATCGCGAAGGTGCACGAGCACTACACCCGGCCCAAGCCGCCGCCACGCCCGCTGAACGGCTGTTCCTACGATCCGCAGGACCTGGCAGACGTGTTCGGGCAAGCCTGATGGCCACCCGGCACGGGCGCGTCGCCCGCACCCCGATCAGCCCACGAGACCCGCACGCGCTCGCCGCCGCATCCGCGCCGATGCCGACCACGATGATCGTGGCCAACGGACGTGAGGGCACCACGCGGGAGGAACTGGGCCGCCTGGCCGAGGCGCTGCTGGATCAGCCGGCAACGGTCGCGGCACAACCGAGCGCTCGCCCGCATTCTGGACTGGCCGGAGCCCTTCCCCGGCGAGGATTGGCAGGATCGCTGGCTGCTCAGCGGCGCCGAGCAACTGGGCTCCGGCTGGGGACCGTCCGGTCTGACGCCGGCGCAACGGAACCGGCTCACCGCCGGGTTGGGCATGATGATCGTCCTTCGGGCGATCCGCCCCTCCTACGCCTGGCTGTCCTCCAGTCGACTGCTCGGCGTCTACACGATGTTCCGCTGCCACAACCAGGCCAGTGCTTTCGCCGAACTCGAGCAGCACACGTCCCGTCCCGGCGCGGCGGAATACGGCTCCGAAGCCCGCCGCGTGCCAATGCGCATACCCGAACCTAACGTCGTCTTGGGACTTGGCCATGCCGGTGCGAGGCCCATCGTGGGCCCTGCGAGGCTCTCGGGCTCAGCGACCTGTCGACCGGGTTCGGTCCGGTGGCTCCTTCCGCTTCGGCTGGAAATCGGCCGCAGGCAGCACCGGCTCGTGAACGTGGTGTTGTGCGGCGATTTGGTACACCCGTCGCTCGACGGGGTCGAACTGCGGCCACGGGACGAATCCGTCCTCGGCGAACCGTACGCACAGCCCGTGCAGGTGGGTCGCGACGGCCTGAGGAGGCGCTTCGCCGCCGACCCTCCGCGGCCCGGTGATGACGGACAGCACGTCGAAGGCGAACGCGATGTCCAGGCCGTGGGCGGCGCCGAGACGCCCCTTGAGCGCGGGGGAAGGCCAGTCGAACTCGTAGACGTGGCTCCGGCCTTGGTGTGCCTCGGCGAACTGACGTGCCGGCAACCGGAAGAACAGGTCAGAGACCACGGCAGACCACACCATCCCCGCCCCGCGCTCGGGATGGTGGCGTGCGTAGGCGTCGTAAAGGCCGTTGCCGTTCGGGTGCACGTGGCGCAGCATCCACCGTGCCACCGGCCGGGGAGCGAAGCGCAACATCGTGGTCGCGAAGAACAGGTCGACCTCATCGGCGGTCGTGCCGATGAGCAGATCGACATCCCTGCCCGCACCGTGCCGAAGAGACGTGAGCGGGTGCTGCGGAACTACGTCGTCGCCATACACCGGCCCGACGAGCATCATTCCGAGATAAGGGTTGTAGCCGGTGTCATCCCGGAAATCGACGACGCCCGGCCGAGCCGCCCGCTGCATCGCCGGCAAGGCGTCGGCCACGGTACGGGAACGAAAGCCCTCGACGTCGGGAGGCACGGCGAGGCTTTTGGCGATGCGGGTGACGGCACGCTTCGCTGTATCGATGGGCAATGCTGTACCCCCGCCGCTTTGCAGGATGGCGCGGCGGAACAATCCCGTGGTGAGCGGGCTCGCCACCAGGGAGGCGATCGAAATCGCGCCGGCGGACTGCCCGAAGATCGTGACGTTTCCCGGGTCGCCGCCGAACGCGGCGACGTTGCTTTGCACCCAGTGCAGGGCAGCGATCATGTCCCGCAGTCCGAGGTTCGTCGGCGCTCCCGCAATGGGCAGGAACCCCTCGACGCCGAGCCGGTAGTTGATGACGACGATCACCACACCGGATCGGGCGAAGGAAACGCCGTTGAAGGCAGCCAGGTCCTTACGGCCGATGGTGAAAGCGCCGCCGTGGATCCATACCATCACAGGCCGGGGACGATCACTCCTCCGCCCAGGTGCCCAAACGTTCAGTGACAGGTAGTCGTCTCCCTTGTGCCAGCCGTCCGCGGCGAGGTCGGCGACATCCAGCCTCCGGAATTTGCTGACCGGCTGTGGGGCGCTGGGGCCGAAGGGCTGGGTGGCGTCGAACTCGCCCTCCCAAGGCACAACGGGCTCCGGGGCCAGGAACCGGCGGTGACCAACAGGCGGCGCGGCGTAGGGGATATTCCGGAACTCGACCACGCCGTCGTGGATACGGCCACGCACCACGCCCGCATCGGTCTGGACCAGTGACTCATCCGCACTCGACATTTCCCACCATTTCCATGGCCACACACATGCCGGCCTAAGCTGAACGCAGGTTGTTGACGAGCGCCATCGGTGACGCACAGGTCCTGATCACCAGTGCGATCCTCGATCAACTCATCCCCTTAATGCTCGCGCACGGACGAACAAAGCATCCAATACCAAAACGGTACGCTGTGATGCTTGGGAAGTATCACAGCAGGGATCCCTGGGTAGGCTGCGGTGATGGATACTGTCGAGACCCGTGAGCTGAGGTACTTCGTCACGGTCGCCGAGGAACTGCACTTCGGCCGCGCAGCCGAGCGCCTCGGCATGGCCCAGCCGCCGCTGTCCCGGGCGATCCAGCAGCTCGAGCGACGCCTCGGTGTCAGTCTGCTGGAGCGGAACCGCCGCGAGGTATCCCTGACCGGCGCCGGAGAGGTGCTGTTGCACGAGGGCCGCGCTGCCCTCGACGCGGCCACAGCTGCCGCTCGCCGCACCCGTCGTGCCGGTGGAGCTGACAGCTCGCGCGGCCCTCGCAACCGCCTGGTGCTCGCAGTGAAGGCCGCCACGTCGCATGAGCTGGTGCAGAAGCTCCTCGACGCCTACGCGGCCGAGCCCGATGCGGCCGAGATCGAGGTGCTGCCGAGCGGCATGTGCGAGCAGGAGGAAATGCTGCGTGATGGCCGTGCTGATGTGGCATTCATGCACACGCCGTTCGACTCTCTCGCCGCGTTCGACAGCGAGGAACTGCTGACCGAGGCGCCGATCGCCATTCTGCCCGCGAGGCACCCCCTCGCCACCCGCAAGACTTTGTGCCTTGCTGACCTGACCGGCCTCCCTGACCTCCCGCTGGCCCGCTTCTCCCGCCACGGCACGTACCCACCCGGCCCGGGCCCCGAAATCCATGACCAGACGCAGCTGGCCCAGCTGATCGCTCTCGGGCGCACCACGGCCGTCTTCCCTGAGTCCGCCCGCGCCTGGCTGTGGGCCGAGCATGCTGCGGTCCCCGTGACCGACGCACCTCCGGTCGTCACTCACATCGCCTGGCCCGCGCACAGCCGCTCCCTCGCTCTCGCCGGGCTGATCCGCACGGCGACACAGCTGTGACAGGCACTGCGCGACCCGGCGAACACCTGGCCCTTCATTGCCAGGTTTCCCACGTCGGCCCGCCTTGGTGAGATCGGCGGGCCGGCTCGGTGTGGCGGATGACGCTTCCCCTTCACTCAGCGCGGCGGAAGCGCCATCCGCCAGACCCACTCTGGGAGCGTTCGCGAGACTCGGCAGGTCTCCAG